>CBDDIW010000005.1:0-2321545 GCA_965229245.1 Verrucomicrobiales bacterium | reverse complement strand
GCATTTGCTTTTCATCGAGTTCGATTTTCGAGCTACTCATGGCTTGCAGGCAGTCAATGATGTCTCTCCGAATATCGCCCTCTCTAGGCAGCGAGGCCGCGTTTCCAGCGGGCCTCCAAGGCAACCAAGGATGTCTCAATCTCCCCGAATGCCGCGGCGTCCTTTGGGTTTTTCGCGTTTCCCCGGCAACGCTTCACCTCGGTCATAATGTCCCGTAAAGCACCTTTCCGTGCCGGGGAAAGCGGGGCCTTGCCAGCTTTGGGAAGCCAGGCATCCAGACTCCCCGCGGCTTCCTCGAAGGCCTGGCGGATCTCGCTTCCCTTGCGCATCTTCGTGGCGGCGGTGGCCACGGCGTTTTTCAGCATCAACACTAGGGCGTGCTCTCCGCCCGCCACGATGCGGGCGGCTTCCATCGGGTTCCGTTCCACCATCGCCAGAGAGGCCCACACGGCTTTACTGGCGACATCCTCGCGTGTTGGGAGGGCCTCAGGCTCTTTCGCGGCCACGATAGCCCGCGCGGCGTTCAGGAACGTTTCTTTCGCGACTTCCTCCGGAGTGCGTCCAGTGGCACGCGCCTTTTCTGCAATGCTGCCGGCAGTGGCGGGAGAGAGGGTGCCCATACTTATCGTGCGGGTTTCGTCTCGGTTTTCAGAGTTCTCTGCATGAGGAATGCGCCGCCCTTGAGCATCCCGGCGGCAGACCGGAAGATTCTCACCCCGCGCCAGACGGTCCATACCGGAACGAATCAGCAGCCCGAAGAAGTCCGGCTGAGGAAGCCGCATTTCCTCCAAGCGATGCGCGATTTCCTCCTTTTCCCCCTCCCGGAGTTTCGGCCACGCTTCGGATTGAGTCGATGCCATTTCCACCAGCGCGGACGGATCAGACGCCAGCAGCAAGCGGCGCAGGGACAATGGTAATGCCTCCCCGTATTCCTTCGCCAGTTTTACCCGCTTCCGCTGGCCCGTCTTGTTCAGCCAGTCCCATCCTACGCGGAGCCATGCCAAAGTGTCGGGAAGGGCCATCCCTTCAACCGAGACCGCGCCGCTTTCGACAGACTGCGGGGAATTACGGAGAGTCGAGCCGAGCGAAGGAAGCGAGTCAACCGGCACGGACGGAAGTGGTAGCTTCAGCCTTTCGGCTTTTTGGGCGGTCCCTCTTCCGCCAAGATAGCGTCCAGTTTCGCATTCAAGGCCGCCAACGCAAATGAGCGCGGGGTGGATCGGTTTTGCTCCCAATCGTGGAGCGTCTTTAATGGGATTTCCCAAGCTCTGGCTGCATTTGACTGCGAGAGGCCCAGCTTTGCGCGGGCAGCTTTGAGCTTGCGTGCGATTTCCTCCGACATACGGTTTTTTCATGGATCGAGTTCAGGTTACTTGAGTTCGGTTCTAGGCCTGGCGGAGTGGTCTAAACACTCCGCCGGGCTGCTCATTTCCACCCGTGGGGCGGGCTTCAATACAGGGACTATACGGGAATTCAGGATAGCCGCAAGACATTTCTACTATCACTCAGCACCTTTTGCCTTTTGCATGCGAGGCATCTTACATTCTGCTGACTGGACGCATCGCTCCCGACGATGTCAAACTACGGACGAGGGCTAAGCTTCCCCAAAGGAGCTGAGGCAAAGGCGGTATAAACAGCATGAGCCTCCGGGACCGCCGACTCGATCTCCGTAATGAAACGCTCTATTTCTGCCGGTGGCCACTGAACATCTGAGGGCTGCCTCCCCGCAGGCCCCTGAAAAAGCAAAATGTGAGCACCTTCTTCCGTATAACAAGGATGTGCATGAATTAGCCGATTCCGTTGCTCAACCAACCGACCGAATTCAATGAGCACACTCTCAACTCTTACCTTCGGAGATGCCGAAAAGTCCGTCGAAGGATTTTTGATTAATCCCTCCAGCATTTTCCGCACCCCGCCCGAAGTCATTGGCTTCTCTCCACGACAGTAGGTCTCAACAAAGTCACTGACTCCCAACATTCGCACCAAAAAAATAATTATCCATTCATAATAACCAAACACAAAGACCGCCCTTCCAAGCAGAGCGGCATAGTCGTCGGTAATATAATGGCGCACTTTATTTGATTGCATCTAGATACTTAAGCCAATAACCCGAATGCGCAAGAGCGGCGCCTTAGCCTCAGCCGTCATCGCTTAATCCAATTCAAGATTCCAAATGCACATTGAGCGCATTGAGTTTCTTCGAAAGGAGATCAGCGTTTTCGGCGGCCAAAAACGCAAGGCGTGCCCGCCGGTTGAAGAGCACGTAATTTCCCTCGGCATAAAGATCGTAGGGAACATTACCATTTCTCCGCCTTGATTTGAACTCCTCCTCAGTTGCAGAATTCATTCCAGCTAACTCAGAAACACATCTTTCAAGGTCTTCCGGGTCAAGGAAATTATTTTGACGATGATGATTCAATTCCGAAAGACACCTTCTTAGAGTGCGGCCAGCCTGTTCTATCAGGACAGGTAAAGCTGACAAGAGCGCTGACACACGCATTAAATTTCCTTGTTCCTTCAAAAATTGATGCGTTTTCTTAGTATCCTTAGCTTGGGTATTTAATTGGACCGCCTGCAAGCTCAATTGCCTGCGCTGGAGTAGAAGGGTCGCACTCACTGCAAACAAGCCGAGGCCAGCAAACAAAGCGTTTACAGAACCAAAAACACTCCCGATCTGGGACGCGGCGGAGAAATCGCGCTCATTTGGGTTCCACGTTAGCCAGATTACAGCGTAGGGAACGATCAACCAAAATACCACGACGGCAGCAATCCCTATGCCTATTAAGAACGTTCGCAGCCCTCCGCCGCCTGGGACATCATCTTTATTGGGAATATCATCTGTATTTGAATTCATTCCGTTTAAAAGACCTTTTCCCCGCGATGTCCATGGGTTTTTCAAGTAGAATGCAACCGCTACCATCTTAATCCTCCGCGCACGCTCTTTCCTGTTAAGCCTTCCAGCAGCTCCATTCCAGGAGGGCGGGTGAATGATTGGCCCGGAGGCGAGGCACTTTCGTGGGATTCGTCGTTATCTGCAAAGATACAGACACGTTTCCATGCGAAGCACGGCAGAGCCTCCGCAGCGAGGCGGTTTCTGTGTAGGGGATGCTGAGCCACGGCAACAGCATTGAGCCGTCCCAAGGCAGTCAAGAATTGATACGTGGCGAACACGTCACCGCCACCCTCCAGCAGAGCTACTGCATCGCGGACACCGATTTGCGCAGCTCCCAGCGGCTTGGACGTGGCGCGGATGGAGGGGACGGGCTGGCCATCTTCGAAAGGCTGACCAGATGCTCATTGCCTCTGAATAATTCCCTAACTATTTGGTTCCCGTAGCAGACGTCTGTCCTTTAAATTGATTTGGGGCGTCAACCACCGAACCCTTGACCTGTTCGATAATAAGCTGGCAGATGGGAATGCCAGGCACAAGGTTGAAACTCAGCGGTCCGTGAAGAATGATTTCCAAGGTGATGGTCCCTTCAAACCCAGCATGGATGGTTGGAGCCGTAAAGTGGACAAGAATTCCACATCTTGCTAAAGAACTTTTCCCCTCCACCCGGGCGCTAAAACTTCCCTCAGGGCATGCGTTTATAGGAAATCCCACCCGTTCCTTAGTTTTAGCCAAAATGAAGACTCCTTTTTTTAAAATATAAGGTTGATCTTCGGTGATAGTAAGAACTTTCGAATGTGCCGCCCAAAAAGCGGCTATACTACCTGAGCGAAGGTCAAGAACCGAGGGAACCTCAGTGGCTGGCACCACAATCTCATTTCCCAACGTGAGATCAACGGCAGAGGTATTGAAGGGTTCTTTTGCAGGATCGTCAAAAGGAAAAGGATCGATGGTAATCCAGCCGTTTTGAAGGGCTTCCAAAATGGCGGCGTTTCCAAGAATCATATTGGTCTCAATAAATTTTTCTTAATCTGGACCCATGGTTGTCCAGTCTCAAAAGTTGGACTAGGAAGTGCTAAACGGCAAGAGTCATCAAATTCTTTAATTCTCGTCGCAATAAGACGGTCGTCCCGCAAATTATGCGAGTCCGTGAGGAGCCGACGAGGGCCTTCCTCCGTTTCAATTTCAACGGTCACTTCATCTTTGAAAAGCCCTTTTGAACTACGGCACGGGATGGAATATTTCATAAATTTGATAATTTCAGCATTACTCAGGGCAAGCGCACTTAGTAGAGTGCCGACAAGTGCATTTAGCAGGCCCCAAATCGAACACCAGCAAAACCTGAGAATCACGAAATTTTGAAGATTCTTCTTCCAATTCCGTCAAATGAAATCTAAATTAAAATTTAAAGAGGGAGATCAAATCGAGAGCAGCAATGTCTGATTTTGCGAAGTCGTTCAAATCCATTTTCCGGGAAAAGCTGACGGAAGAAAGATCTACAGTGTCCACCATGGTTACTCCAGCGGCTTCCAGTTGCATCTGCCACCGGGCGGCAGCGTCCCAGCCTGGGCGGTAAGTGATGGGGCCGGTGACAAGGTTCTTCACTCGGGGTTCGTCGTAATCAGCGAAGATACGGACGCGCTTTCCAGCGAAGTGAGGCAGTGCGTCCGGAGCGATGTTATTCCCGGAGCCGAGGAGGCAAACAACGGCCACTTCCCGGAGCAAACCAAGGTCCGCGAGGAAGTGATACGCGGCGAGCATGTCCGCGCCGCCCTCTGTGAAGACCACGGCCTCGCGGTTGCCTATCTGTGCCGCGCCGAGCGGCCACGACGTGTTGCGGGTCGAAAGGGACTTCGGCCCGTCCTCGCTGTAATACGGCAGGCCATTCATGCGCCGCCACTGGACAACCCAGCGTTCCGGATCGGTAACGGCCCAGGAATCGCACGAAAGGGAGGTTTCCCAGCCTGTCTCTTTGTCGCGCGGATAACGGCAGGAGAACAGACGGCCTTCACTCTCCGCCGCCTCCAGCCCGGCAACAGAAAGCCCGCGCAGTGAGGCGAGCGCCCGCTTTTGCGCCGCCGTCATAGGAAGGAGCTCGGGGATCTCCGGCTTGCCGGACTCCGCGAGGGTGCGCGGCTTGTGTTTCACTGGCTTCCGCTGGAAGGTCACGCCGGGGAGCGCGGGGGCGACGCCGCAGAGGCTGGCGAGTTCCGCCACTGCCTGGGGAAAGCCGGACAGGCCGCGCCGGGCTTGCCAGAAAGCAAAAATGTCTCCGCTCCATCCGCAGGCGTAGCAGTGCGCCCGGTGCGGGGTCTCCCCGTGAATGGTGAAACCCTTTCCACTGGCGCAGGCCCAGCAGGGCGCAATCCAGTTCGCGCCCTGGCGGCGGAATTCCAGCCCCTCCCGCTCGCATACCTGGAGCATGGGCAGGCGCTCACGGATCGTTTCCAGAGAGAAGCGCGGCGAATTCATGACCGGTGATTATGCGGCGCGGAAGAACACGCAGGAGATCTTACGAGTTTACGTTCCGCAGCAATGCCAGCGGCTAATCCGGCTGGCGATAATCCCGCTTTCTGCGGTTCCACGGGTGCGCCGCCTCCAGGTCCACCCGCCATGAAGCCTTTCGCTGGCGGGAGACTATGATGGAGGCGGCGCTGTAGGTCCATAATCAGACGGAGGCGGTAGCCGGGCGGCGGCCTCTAGGCGCGGCAGGTTGAGGGGAATCGCCGGAAGCGAAAAGCGGAAGGCTCTCCACTGCGGGCACAGGGGAATCTCCGGGAGAGGTCAGGAGGCTTTCCCACTCCACCGGCAGCACAGTCAAGGCTTGAAGATTCTCCACCGTGGCCAAGTGATTCTGGACCCGCGCGGCGTCCAGAATGACCGCCGTCAAATGGCCAAGCGTCCATTCGGACTGGTTTTCCGGCAGGTGGGAGAGCTCCACATCAGGAGCGCCTTCCTTTACAATCTCCAGCCATGCGGGAGACGGAGCAAAGGCGGGATTCCATTGGCGCACGAGAGCCACGGTGAGGGCTGCCCGGCGGGCGGACAGCTTGCCAGCAGTCGCCGCGACTGCCTCCCTCATGAGAGCCCGGAGCTCAGCGATACCTACGCAAAGCCCTTTCCAGTCTGTGTCCGCCCGATCCGCAAGGGATACTGTTCCAGTCGCGATACGGCCCCGGAGAACTTCAAGCGTGGCATCTACCTCCGCAACCTTCCTCCCGATATAGAAGGCGTCCCCTTCACTCTGGATTAGACCATCGCGCTTCGTTTTGAGAGCATCTGCTTCCCTTTCAAGTGCCCGCAATGGCTCCTGGAGCCGCAGAAAGCGGATGCGTCCATTCCTCAGCGAATGAATGTATCGGGAAATCAGAACCATGTACCGGGCACCGCGGTCATTCAGTTCCGGGCGTTCCCCGGTAAACGCCCCGCGTGGCACACGGGGAAGGAGCACTTCGGCTTCCAGTTCGGGCGCTTGCTCACCGCATTGGTATCCGCTGTGAGGCACCGGATTTATATAGAGGTCCGCCCGGTCCACGTTGTGGTTTTCCCGGGCGGCTTCGTAGAAAGCCCTGGACTCCGCATTCGCATCCGGGCCGTGGAAAACCTGGATGGACTCAGTGCCGGAGTGCAGCAGTGTATGAACAAGTATCATATAATACAATTGGATGTTGTGAGGTATGAGAAAGGAAGGGGAATCATGCCGGGCCGCGGTCGCAGAACCGATCCGGGACAGGCTTTGTGAAAATGGCGCTCAGTTTGATGGTGGCATCCGCCACGGACGCCTCATAGGCCGCACGGGCGCTGGCGGCGGCGGAGGAGCTTTCCCCCTCAATGAAAACCTGGGTGACTTTGGTGCCGTTGTATTTCAGGCCGAAGACGATAAAAACGTTCATGGATGGTGTTGTGTTATGTGTATTATGGATGGATGGAAAATCAGGAGCGGGGAACGATGGTGACTTTCCCCCGGCGGGGGATGTGAAGGGCGGCATCGCCTGTGGCGAGAGCCGCAAAGCGCGCCCAGCGCCGGGCAGAGAGGCGAGCCTTCCGCTCCTCATTCCGCCTTTCCTCGCGCTTCTGCCGCTCCACGGCGGAGAGACGTTTCCGCCTTTTCCGGCGTGGGGCCTTCTCCGGTGGCGCTGATGGCGAAGCGCCCTCCACCCGCGCACGGATAGCCGTCTGAAGGATAGAGACTGCGTTGACACCGGCGGGCAGGTGTGAGGGAGCAAACCGGGAGGCACAGCCCAATTCCAGCCGCCCTTTGTCGAACGGAAAGAAGAGCGTGGCCGGGATGCAGATGCGCAACAGGAGCCCGAGGGAAACGTGCTCCAGTCTTGCCTTGCGCTGTGCGTCCTCCAGCGCGGCACGGGCGCGGGAATCCAGAAGCAGGAAAGCCCCGGCAAGGTCGTGATACCACGAAAGGCGGTAAATGGAGAGCATGAAGGCCCCAAGGCTCCAGGCATCCACCCCCTTCATGGCGTCCAGGTCTTCCAGCCCGAGAGCGAGTGGTGCCGCGAGTGTTCCACAAGGAACAGAGCGCGTGCGTTTCGCGTGAGTCCAGGATACGACTTCCGGGAGGGAATAGAGCAATGCGGATGTTTTTTTGGATGTGGGGTTTTCAGTCTTCATCTTCCAGCGGGTTTGAATGGGGAGGAGTGATGGGGGAATTTTTGTCAGCCTTGGGGCTGAAAATGAGCCAGTAACGCCCGCCACCGCGCGTGCCGGTGCGGGTCTTCCCGACGCGGTCCGGATACTCCGCCATGATGTGCCGGAGCATGTGCGCGAGGGAGTTCTTTTTCAGGAGCCGGCCCATGGAGTCTCCCACGTCCGGCGCGTCCGTTAGGAGCGCTTCAATCTCATGGAGCTTTGCTTTAAACACGGTGCCCCCGGCTCCATTTTTCCACGGCTGCAAATCCTCGATAGTATCCCACACTTCCGCCCAGGGCGCGGCGTCTTCCAATTGGGAACGGATGCCTGGGTTTTCGTAAGACCGTACTCCGAAGCGGGCACCTTTGCAGTCCTCCGGGATCTCGTGGCCGTGCAGGAGATAGTGAAGGAAGCAGGGCATTTCCCGTTCCAGTGCCTCGCGCCATTCCTGCCGCTCTTCATCCGTGCAAGGCAGATACGCGGGGCGGGCGGTCTCAAGCATGATGGATTTCTCCACCCAGTCTGACGAAGGCGGAGGAAGGAGGGCCATGTCATCCGGCGTGTTGTTCAGCGAAATACTGAGACGCCAGAAAGGCCGGAGCGTGACGGCGGTTTGCCCTTTGGAATGGAGCCGCGCGGTGTCGTTCACGGCCACGCCTTTCAGCCGTTGCTTCCACTGGTTCCGTTCATCCTTCTTCTGAGAGGAAGGGGTGTCCTCCAATAACAGGTGTTCAGACCCGAAGCATTCTGAGTTGAAGTCCGTGATACCGAGGAGCCAGTCTGCCGGATCGGCGCTCCGGCCTCCCAGCAGCGGTGTAATGATGAAATGTTGAAGGCGGGATTTCCCATCGTTCTTTTGACCGCAAAGGATAAGGATTTGCCCGGCCCGGGCCTGTCGCCGCTCCAGAGCCTTCACCGTGACGGCCAGCCACGCGAGGAAGATTTCCGCCTGGTCCACTCCATCCGGAGCCACGGGAAGCAAGCCCCGAATGAAGGCAAGAACGGTATTCCACGGCCCCTCCGCAGGATGAAGCCGCCGGGGACTTTTCATGACCAGCAGGCGCACTCCGGCGCAGTCATAAACCCCGGCATCATAACCGGCATACCCCGGAAGCATGAGATCCACGCGCCGGTAAAGGATGATGTGAATATGAAGCAAATCAAAATCGCTTTCCAGTTCGCCCCGGTCCGGATCAGGCTTTAACCGCACCCCGAGGCGGCGGCAGATTTTGCGGAGCTCTCCGGCGGAAACCTCCGCATACTGGCGTTCCGTCTGGAGTCCGGCGCGGGGTTCCACAAGGATATAAAAAGCACCGTCCTTGCGATTGCACCGGTAAATGCCGTGCGCGTCGCAGAACGCATCCGGGTTTGACCGGTCGAAACCTCCCGCAATGGTAAGAGCTTCACACTCCCCGGGAGACTGTGCCGTCGCCGCGATGCTACCACGCAAATCTGACGGATGCCCCGCCGCAGGAATCACGGCGGGCTCATCAGGTGCGGCAGGCGGCACAGTCTCCCGGGGAGAGTTCTCTTCCGTCTCCATCCATTCCGCAGCTCCACCCCGTTTGATGGGACGGAATTTTCCGGTTCGGACTTTGGTTTTCGCTTTCGCGGGCAGGACCATTCAGAAGGGAATCGGGAGAACTCAGGAGGGAAGGCTGTGCAGATAGCCACGCATGGACTCGACATGAATCAGCCGCGTGCCCCGCTGCATCCCGGGGCGGCGAAGGTTCACCGACTTAATCAGCCCATCCCCGATAAGATTGTAGATGGTGGGACGGGAGAGAGAGAACATGCGGGCCGCGACATCAATTTTCACAAACTCCGGAGCCGGGGTATATGGTGGATTATCTTTGACGTTATAAGACATAGACAAGCATCGGTTAGTAAATACACAATGCACGCGAACCTCAGTTTGGCAAATCGTCACCCTAACAAGTAACGCCGGTAATGGCTAAAAATCGCTAAGCAAAATTTGGCAAATGCTGGCTAATGTCCGCTAATGTCGCGCCATTTCCGACAGGCTAAGCGGACTTCCTAGCACCGAAAATTTTTTTTCGGACCCCGGTTTTCGGCGGTTCTCAAGGCGGCGGGACGTTTGGCCGGAGCGGACGGAAAAGGCGAGTGACACCGGAAAGCTGGCACTCGTGACACCCGGTTTCAGGGCAGTGCCACGCGCTGAAATCCTTATCCAGTAAGGCATTGAACGCGGAGTGACGGGCGTGACGGGTAAAATGACAGTCCGCCGCGGTTTCCAGTTGAGCGTGCCAGCGCGCGGGCACTTTGGAATGCGCGTTGCAGAGGGGCTGAGGGAGTGACAGCCGTTTCCCGGCACTAATGACACCCGGTTTTCAGCTCCTGCCACACGCTGGAACCCTTATCCCGTAAAGGATTGCTCACGGAGTGACGTGAGTGACGGGCAAAATGACCCTCAACGGCAACTTGCGGGGGCGCAGATCACACGGAGGGAAGATCCGGGAGGGAGCCAGCGGCTTGCTCCATTGCCTCCCGTGAGACGTGGGCATAACGGAGCGAGGAGGCCGAATCATCGTGGCCGACAAACTCCATGGCCACTTTCAGGCTAATGCCCGCATCTTGAAGCAAAGTCCGGGCTGTGTGCCGCAGGCTGTGGAAAGTGAGGCCGTTCCGCTCCCGGGCGGCGGAGCGTCCTTTCCCTTTTGAATCATGGCTCACACGGGCACGCAGGCCCGCGCGAAAAAGCAGGTCCGCAAACTGATTGCTCAGAGTGGACGTGCTCTTTTTCTCTTCCCCCATCGCGAAGGCATTGGGATGTAGGGGAGCCTCCGCCGAATGGCCAGTCTTCAAGCCCTCGACATGACGGCGGAGCGCGGGAGCGAGAGGCAGGAACATCTGGCGACCAGTCTTGCGGGTAATGAAGCGCAGTTCATTTCGCGCCAGATCAATATTTTCCCAAGTCAGCCGGGCAAGGTCTCCCAGCCGCTGGCCGGTGTAATACCCAAAGATGACAAGGCTTTTCCATTCGGGATCGGCGACGCTCAACACCCGCTCCAATTCCGGAAGGGTAAAGGGGCGGCGGATCGTGGGCTTGCTTTTTTGCGTGCGACCCCGGCCTTTTCCAACATCGGCGGCGGGGTTTTCCAGAATGAGCCGTTGCCGGATGGCATCCTTGAAGAGCATCCGCAGGCACTTCACGTAATGCGCGGCGGTATTCTGGTGCCGGGTCTCCGCCGTCTTGAGCCAGAACCCGCGCACATGCTGGTCACTGATTTCGATGATGGGCTTCTCCGCCACCGGGCCCAGGAATTTCAGGAAGGCCCGGCAGACAGTTCCGTAGAACGATACGGAGGCGGCAGAGCTCTCTGCCTCCTTCGTCTTGAGCCATGACGCGGCAAAGTCCCGGACGGCCACGGAGCCCAAGGCCTCGCCGGTCAATTCCCGGTGGAGGTCCAGAAGCACGGAACGCACCTGGGCGGAGGTACGATGCTTCCGGGCGGCTTCCTCATACGCCCAGGCAATCTTCATCGCCTCCTTCCGCGAAGTCTCCTTTGTGGAGCGCTTCCGCTGCTTGCCGTGCGCGTCTGTGAAGCACGCGACCCAATACTTACTTTCGGGGTGTTTCCAGAGGGATGCCATACGCCTAAGAATGAGACTAAGAATGACATGGACGTATTTTGACGTAAGCTCAAGGCAATTTCCCGGTTCAGACTGTGTTTTGCCCCCGGTTCAGGGGAAATGCAGGTTCGATTCCTGCCGGGGCCACCAGTATAGGATTCTCAGGGAGGGCTTTCGTTGCTTCCAGGGCACAAAAAACCCCGGATGCCATGACGGGGGAAGACCCATCCTGTCATCCGGGGAATCGGGAATTATCTGCGGTGCTTACCAGCGGCCGGGGCCTTTTTTCGGGCCGCCGGGGCCTTTGCGGGGACCGCCGCCGGCGGGACGGCCACCCGGAGGACGGCCTTCATCGCGGCGGGAGGAGTAGTTGCTCCGGGGCCGGTCATCCTGGGAATACGGACGCGGGGCACGGTCATCGCGGGGAGGACCGTAGGAACGGGGCTTGTCGCCTAGGCCTCCGGCGCTCCGCGGTTTATCACCATAGGCACCGGGACCGCGGGGTTTGTCGCCGTAGGGCCGGGGTTTGTCATAGGAGCGGGGGGCGTCGCCCTGGGGACGGGGGGTCTCGCCATAGGTCCGCGGCTTGTCCCCGTAGGTCCGGGGTTTGTCGCTGTATTTCCCCTTTGGCCCACCATAGCCGCCTTTTTTGTCAGCGGGTTTGCTGCCATACGGGCTCTTTTCAGTGCGGGAAAAGTGAACACGCACGGAGCGTCCTTCAAAATTCCCGCCGTCCAGCGTGTCCACGACATCCGCGGCGTAGGTGGTCTGCACCTGGACATCCGTTTCGCTCTCGTGGAGCTTGATGAGACCCACGGCCTGGGCGGGGAATTCGCCGCCTTCAGTGATGGCGTCCACCACGTCCCGGGGCGTGAGACCATCTTTTTTGCCGAGGTTCAGCGTGATCCATTTGAAGCCACTGGCGGGTGCCGGAAGTTCCCGGCTGCCGGCGGCGGCGCGGCGCGGCGCGGACGGAGCGTCCTCCTCTTTGGCGGAGGCCTTCGCGGCGGCGGGTTTGGCCGGCTGCTTTGTAGTGGATTTGGCGGCAGGCTTCACGGGAGGAGCGGATTTCTCCTCCTCCTCTTCATCTTCGTCTTCCTCCTCTTCGTCATCCTCGTCCTCGTCGTCTCCCTCTTCCTCTTCCTCTTCATCCTGATCTTCGTCGGCGGCTTCCTCCCCGTCCTTCGCGGTCTCTTCCTCTCCGTCTTCTTCTTCGTCCTCATCCCCTTCTTCGAGATCTTCTTCACCTTCCTCTTCATCGTCCTCCGATTCTTCATCGCTGGACTCGTCCTCTTCCTCTTCATCCTCTTCGTCCGTGGTGGTCACGGGGGCGGAGGTCTTCTCCTCTTCAATTTCCTCAACCGGGGCCGGGGATGCCGGGGCGGCGGCGA
The DNA here is from genome assembly GCA_965229245.1 of Verrucomicrobiales bacterium. GTDB lineage: Bacteria > Verrucomicrobiota > Verrucomicrobiia > Verrucomicrobiales > V1-33 > V1-33. Next base: position 2,309,026 of record CBDDIW010000005.1, on the reverse strand, counting down.
CGGGGAGGATGACTTCCTCTTCGTCCTTCGGCTCCTCTTCCTTTTCAGCCACCGGTTCCGGGGCGGGTTTCGCCGCCTTGGAGGCTTTCACGGGTTTCGCGGAGGCCTTTTCCACGGCGGGCTCGACTTCCTTCGGAGCGGGCGCGGGAGCGGCCTTGGGCTTTTCCTCCGCCTTCACCGGCGCGGCGAAGGGAGGGGAGGCGGGTTTCACCGGAGCCGCCGGAGTGGCCACCCGCGCGGGAGCCGGAGCGGGAGCCGGGGTGGCGGCGCGCACGGGAGGACCATCCTTCCGGGCAAAGGGATCGCCGGAGGACGGCTTCTGGGTTTCGATGCCCTCGGCCACGAGGAGCCCGTGCAGCATGGCGGCGGCGAGGTCCGTGGCGGAGAGACCCTCGTCCATGAGGCGGTCGATATAAGTGGCCTGCGCGTTGTGCTTCCCGCCTTCGATGGTGGCGCGGATCTTATCCAGCACGCCGGACATACGCTTTTCCTCCACCTGGTCCCAGGTGGGCACATAGCCGCGGCGGATGCGGAGGCGGGTGAAGCGCTCCACATTCTGGAGCCGGTAGATTTCCCGCCCGCTGATGAGTGTGAGGGCCACGCCCTTCCGTCCGGCCCGGCCCGTGCGGCCGATGCGGTGCACGTAGTCCTCGGGGTCGTAGGGGAGGTCAAAATTGATCACGAGGTCCAAGTCGTCCACGTCGATGCCGCGACCGGCCACGTCCGTGGCCACGAGCACGTCGAACCCGCTCGCCTTGAACTTCGCCATGGTGCGCGTGCGCATCACCTGCGTCATGCCGCCGTGCAGTTTGTCCGCCGCGTAGCCCCGCGCGATGAGGGCGTCCGCGAGATCGTCCACGGTGCGCTGGGTATTGGCGAAGACGATGCTCAGGCGCGCGTCATGCACGTCGATGAGACGGGTCAGCGCGTCCAGCTTCGCCCGGGGCGGCACGTCAAAATAGACCTGCTCCACGGTGGGCACCGTCATGGCGGTGGTCTCGATCTTGATATGCTCGGGGGCATTCGCGAACTCCTCGATGAGGCGCTTGATAGGCGGGGGCAGGGTGGCGCTGAAGAACACCATCTGACGGCCTTTGGGCGTCACGGAGAGGATTTTCTCAATGTCATCCCGGAAGCCCATGTCCAGCATGCGGTCGCACTCATCCAGCACGGCCATCTTCACTTCGGACAGGTCCAGCGTATTCCGCTGGATGTGGTCGATCACCCGGCCCGGGGTGCCGATGACAATCTGCGGGCCTTTCCGGAGTTCGGAAAACTGGCGGTCATAGCTGGCCCCACCGTAAATGGGCACCGCGTGGACCTTCGGACGGAAAAGCGAAAGCCGGGCAAACTCCTCCGCCACCTGGGTGGCGAGTTCGCGGGTGGGGGTCAGGACGATGATCTGGACCTTGCGGTCTGTGTCCGAAACACGTTCAATGGCGGGAATGCCGAAGGCGGCGGTTTTACCGGAGCCGGTGGCGGACTGCCCCACGATGTCCTTTCCGGACATGAGAGCGGGAATGGAGGCGGACTGAATAGGGGAAGTTTGCTCAAAGCCGAGTTTCTCGACAGCTTTGAGGATAGGCTCGGACAGACCGAGCTCTGAAAAAAGACGCTTTTGCATGGATACGCAGCTTCCTCCTGAACTTGCCTTCGCGCCACGCGTTTTTTCACTTTCTGTCAAATGTTTGATAAAAAACGGAAAAAGGTCGTTTTTCCAGGACCAGGGCCAGTCTCCCTGACCGCTTAATCCAACCAATCTTCAAACCGCAGCCCGGGAACTTTCGCGAAATCGACAGTCCCCCAAAGCCGCAAGGTGATTAGTATCCAACACCACCACGGGCTTCCACTTCCTTTTCGAACGTTTGTTCGCGTCGGTATTCCTCACCTGCCCGGGCCGCGGCATCGTGAAGGTCGCTTCCCGAGGCCCATCCCACCGTACTCTGCCAGTTCTTTTCGACCCGCACGGTCATCCATGGCCGCTTCTTCATCGCCGCCAGTTCCTGCTCCAGATCCGCCACCCGTTCTTCCAGAGTCTTCATTACCTGAGGACTATCTCCAGTATAGACCAAAATTCAACGGGGACCCGCCACCTCACGCCGTCACCGTTCTCCGGCGGCGCAGCCCCAGGGCCACGACTCCGATTCCCACGAACAAAGTGGACGAGGCCTCCGGAACGGCGGCGAAACCGATGTTCGGGCCGTAGTAGCCGCCATTCCCGATGGTGAAAGTGGGAGCCGCCGTGCTGGACACCGCGCCAAAGGCGTTGGGGTTGGCCGGGCCATTGCCGGTGGGGGTGCCGAACGAGGAATTCAGCACGGGGATACTGGCACCCCCGGTGTTCGGTCCCCAGACATCCGTGCCCATGGAGGCCATGACGAGGTAGTAGTCCGCCCCCGCGCGGGTGTCCGTGAGAGTCACCGGGGTGATGGAAGCCCAGGCGTAGCCATTGGCATCCGGCGTGGAACCGGCGGGAATGGTGGCCAGGGCCAGCAGGGTGTAGTTGGCCCCGTTAAAGTTATAAAGTCCCACGCTGTGGGAAACCGCCAGCACGCCCGTGCCGCCGGAGTTTGAGGGCGAAACCCAGAACCCCAGCTGATTCACCACCTGGGTACCGCCCGTGGCATAAAATCCCCAGCCTGCCTGCCCGTAGTTATCCGTGCGGGGATCCGCGGCATTCGGCGCTCCACGAAAGGCCGTGGTGGCGGCGGAGGCGGCATTCGCAAAAAGACCGGCGGACACCATGGCCAGCGCGAGCTTGAGTTTCATGGGGGCGAAAGGGTGTTTGGGAGAGGGGACCATGCGCGGCAATAGAAGAGTTTTCCTTGAAAAACCGCAATGCATTTATCAGAAAAGTTAAAATCAGACGAAGGAGCCTCCCAGGCAATAAAAAACCCCGGAGCCATGGGAGGTCCGGGGTTTTTAATAAGGATAAGACGGGGTTGCCCCGTTCCTCTCAGGCGGGAACGGCCAGCGGCATGCTCTTCACACCCGCCACCACCGCCGGAGCCTCCGGGCGGAAGACGAACCGCAGCCGGGGTGCCAGCAGCACGGAGCCGGTGCCCAGGGAGGCGCACAGGCAAAACCGGCGCACGGCCTCCACGCAGTAATGATTCAGCTTCACCGGAATGAGGCGCTCCTCCGCCGCGGGGCAAATGCGCACCCCGGCCAGCAGATGATTCTCCAGCCAGCGGCGGATGCGGTAGAACGCGAGGTAATGCCGCTGCTCCATCCGCAGCCGGAGATCGCAGAAAAGCCGGAGCACTCCCTCCGCATCATCCCGCTGGCGCAGCTTCCAGCGCAGGTCCAGCAGGAGATCACACTCCACGCCGGACACCGCGCGCCGCTGGCCCAGCAACCCGTCGATCACCTCCAGGGCACAACGCCAGCGACATCGTGCGGGAGCGCATTCAGCAGGCAGTGGAGTGGTGCAGGAGGGACCGGGCATGGGGCGGGGGTTCAACTCTTGAGGTAACTCTTCAGCATCCACAGGGTCTTCTCATGCCAGGCGAGGCGCTTGATCATGAGATCCTGGGTCTGCAAATCACTCGTTTCACCGGCGGCATCGCGGCAGCGCACGGCGTCATCCACCAGCTTTTCATGAGCCACGATGAGCGCGGCCACATAGTCCTTCTGGGGCATGGGGGACTTGAATTCCTCCATCTGCGCCGTGGCGGCCAGCACGCTCAGGCCACCGATGGCATAGGCGTCGAGGGCGCGCACGCGCTCGGCGATTTCGTCCACGGCCTCAAAGAGATCCTCATACTGCTCCTGAAAAGCCTTGTGCAGCGGGAAGAAATCCTTCCCCTCCACGTTCCAGTGCGCAAGGTGCGTGAGGGCCATGAGCGCATAGGAGTCAGCGACAACGAGATTCAACGCGTCAACGATGCGCGTATCGGTCGGGGAGGAGGTGATCGGTGTGGTCGTAGTGCTCATTGGGTGTGTAGATTATCCCTGATCAGTAGCATCCGCCGCGAGGGCACCCAACTGAATTTCCTGGCGCTCACGCGGATCACCAGGACACGAAACCTGCCGGAGGATCCTCTCCACATCGCGGGACGTGCAGCGGCGGAAGTCACGTCCCCCCGCCTCCACGTTCGGCCCGTGGTCGCACTCATCCATGCACCCCACGGCCTTGAGGCGGATGCTGTCGCCCAGCCCCTCCTCCTCTATCCGGCGTTCGAGCTCCTGAAAAATCTCCCGTCCGCCATTCCGCCAGCAGTGCTTTTTGGCACACACCCGGATGGGACAGGCAAAGCATTCCTTTTCCCCCGCCGCGACCACCCGCGTGACCGTCCTGGGGCTCCGTCCGGAGCGGGTGTCTTCATCCTCGCCGCCGGACACCGTCACCATCTGCCCCGGCCACAGCCGCCCGTCCAGCTCATGGCGCAACTCCTTGGGAATCTTGAGATACAACTCCTCTTCCCCGACCTGAACCACCATCCGGCGTTTTCCAAACATATCCCTGAAAAACCCGGCGAAACGGCCATGCAGCTCGAATCGGTTGGTCGGATTGGTGCTCACGTTTGAGGAGGGATTTTACTAATAAAGAAGCGTTTTGATACTGAGAAGCAGTCTCAATTAAACCACAAATCCGCTACCGGACCGGGAATGCAACCCGAATCTCAGACACGAAGGATACGCCCGCTGGCCGGAACCGGGAGCAAAAAGGTCTGGCGCTCCGAAAAGCCGACAGGGAACTACCTGTCCTGGCACCGCCGGTATTCCTGCCGCCAACTACTGGGGGCACCGGGAAGCGTGCGCTCCACCAGCCCCGCCTTCAGCGCGGGATTGAGGTAATTCCTCCGGAAGGTAGGCAGGTGTTTCAATCCGAGTTCCTCCATACACTGCCTGGCGGAAAGGGTGCGGCGGTCCAGGCATTTCAGAAGGGCTTTCACCTGGTCGCTCACCTGGTCGCTCACCTGGTCGGTTTTGCCGGTTTCCTCCAGGGCCTGGAGCAGCGTCGTGAGCAGGAACTCCACAAAAACCGTGGACTGCCCCGCCTTGTCCGCCAGGGCCAGCGCGTCGTAATAGGCCCGCTGCCGGTCCCGGATGACACTCTCCACGGGCAACCATGCCAGAACCGGTCGCCAGCGGCTCAGGATGAGTGTTTGCCACAGCCGCCCCATGCGTCCGTTGCCATCCGCGAAGGGATGGATGAACTCGAGTTCATAGTGAAACACACACCCGGCCACCAGCGGGTGAACTTTTGTTTTTCCCAGCCACCCCAGGAGGTCTTTCATCAGTCCGGGCACACGGTCCGCGGGCGGAGCCAGGTGCACGATTTCACTCCCCTGGGCGATTCCCACCGCTCCGGAGCGGAACCTTCCCGCGTCATCCACCAGACCACGCATGAGCACTCCGTGCGCCGCCAGAAGATCCTTCACTCGCGCGGGATTCCAGGTCTCCATGGCTTCGTAAGCCGCGAAAGCATTGCGCACCTCCTGGATTTCTTTGGGAGGCCCCAGCACCAGTTTTCCCGCGATCACCGCCGTCATCTGCTCCAGGGAGAGCGAGTTGTTTTCAATGGCCAGCGAGGCGTGGATGCTCCGCAGCCGGTTCCCCCGCCGCAGCGCGGGTGCCAGAGGCGTGTCCCGCCGCAAATCCTGCCGCCCGATCTCCTCCCCTATCCGTTCCACCAGATCCAGCACCGCGGGGGTGATGGTGAAGGGCGGCTCATAGGACCTGGGCATACGGCGGAGATTCCATGGAATGCCGTGATCCGGCGGGATCACACGGCCACCCTTATCCCTCCGGAGTCAGCGACGCGAAGAGGCTGGCGGCGACGGCCAGGGGATCGGTGGCGGGACCGGCGGCTTCGGCGCGGGCGGGATCGCCGCCGGCGTCGGGGAAGACGAGGGCCTTCATGTGGAGGAGGCCGCGGGCTTCAAAGGTGGTATGCACGCCCACGGGAGTCTGGCAGCCGGCCTGGAGGAGTTCCAGGAAGCGGCGCTCCGCCGTGATGGCGTGGAAGGTCTCTGTGTGGTTGATGGCGTCCAGCACGGCCTGGAGATCCGGGTGTTCCCCGTAGGTCTCGATGGCCACCGCGCCCTGGCTGGCGGCGGGCGGGAAGATGGCGGGATCCAGAATGGAAAGGTGCAGCGGCGCGCCAAAACCCTCCATGGTTTCCGCATAGAGTCCCAGCCGTTCCAGACCCGCGCGGGCGAGGAGCAGCGCGGTGGCGGAGGCATCGTCCGCCACCTTTTGAATGCGTGTGGCCACGTTCCCCCGGATGTCCGTCACCGTGAGGTCCGGGCGCAGCCACTTCAGCAGGCGGGCGCGGCGTACGCTGCTGGTGGCCACCACGCTGCCCGCGGGCAGGGCGTCCAGGCCGCCGGGGATCTTGGAAATGAGCACGTCCTGCACCGGGGCGCGGGGGAGCACGGCGGCGATGCGGTAGCCTTCGGAAAGGAGAGTGGGCACATCCTTCAGACTGTGCACGGCGGCGTGGATGATCCCCGCCTTCAGCGCCTGCTCCAGCTCTTTGGTGAAGATCCCTTTGTCCACCACGGGGTTGTCCCCCTGGCTGAATTCCGCGAGCTTCAGGTCCGGGCGGAGATCGCCGGAGGTCTTGATGATTTCATAGCGGACGGGCAGGTCCGGCCAGGCGGCGGCCAGGGCCGCGATGGTCATACGGGTCTGGGTGAGGGCAAGCTCGCTGCCGCGGGTGCCGAGGATCAGTTCAGTCATGGAGAGGGAGCGGGGTGGCGCGGGGCGCGGAAAAGGCGTCCCCGTTGAAATGAGGCAGGGTTTTCACCTGGGTGTCGATGATCTCCATACAGCGCGCGATCTCCTGCTCCCGCTTGGCCCGGGTCTCGCTGGCGATGTTTTCCAGCGCGTCGATGTCATAAAGGTAAACGTCCTCGATGGCGTTCACCTCCGGCTCCACATCCCGGGGCACGGCGATATCGATGATAAACAGCGGCCTTCCCCTCCGGCGGCGCATGGCCGCGAGGATCTGGTCCGGCTGGATGACCGTGTGCGGCGCGGCGGTGGAGCTGATGATAATATCCACGTGCGAGGCCTCCGCCGGCCAGGCTTCAAAATGAATGGCGCTGCCGCCCATCTCCGCCGCCATCTCGATGGCGCGCTCATGGCTGCGGTTCGAGACCACGATGCCCGCCGCGCCCCGGCTCTGGAGGCTCTGCGCACACCGGCGGCTCATCTCCCCTGCCCCCAGCAGCATCACCCGGCTGTTCCGGAGATCGCCAAACATCTTCTCCGCCAGTTCCACGGCCACGGAGCCCACGGAGGTGGCCCCGCGCTGGATGTCCGTGCTGTTCCGCACCATTTTCCCCACGCGGAAGGCATGCTGAAAGAGCTTGTTCAGCGCCCGGCCCGTGCCGCCCGCGTCCTTGGCGGCGGCGTAGGCATCCTTCACCTGGCCGAAGATTTCCGTCTCTCCCAGCACCATGCTGTCCAGCCCGCTCACCACGGAAAAGAGGTGCCGCGCCGCCTGCTCATGCTGGTGGAGAAAAAACGAAGACGTCTCCGTGAGGCCGAAGTGCGCGCGCATCCAGGCCTCCACCCGCCCGGCGCAGGCGGGGGTCTCGGCGGAGGCGTAGATTTCCATGCGGTTGCAGGTGGAGACCACCACGGCCTCCTGGAGGCCCTCCATGCCCGTGAGTTCCCGCACCGCGGCGGGCACATCCTTCGCCGCCACGGCCACCCGTTCCCGGAGTTCTACCGGGGCGGTGGCGTGACTGAGGCCGTAACAGAGAAGCACCATGTAAGATCGAACGTGTTATCGGGGGGTCACAAACCAGAGACTCACCACGGCGAGAAGGAAGCACACCACGGAGGCCTGCGCCGCGCGGCGGCAGGACATGCCCCGCTGGTATTCATACGTCAGCAGGATGGCGTAGGAGGCCCACACCGCCCACACCAGCACCAGCTTTTCCGATGAAGGAAGGGTGTCCATGCGGTAGGCGGAGAGAATGCCCGCCGTCAAAAGCAGGGTGCCCGCCACCAGCAGGCGCTTCAGCGCGCGGGAGAGCAGATGCACCGGGGGCAGCTTCCATACCAGGCTCATGCCGGTGTGCTTTTTCAGCAGCCGGTCCTGCACCAGAAACATGACCCCAGCCACGAAGGCGAGGCCGAACGCCCCATACGCCAGCAGGGAAAGCGTGGCGTGCATCTCCGTCCACATGCCGCCGGGGGGACGTCCCGGCGAGGTGGGGGTATCCGGCTTCAGCAGTGCGGTGAATTGCAGCACGAACGCCAGGGGTGCCGTGAAGGCCCCCAGGAGGGAAAGCCGGTAGGCGCTCCCCACCAGAAAGTAAAACAACGTCATGGCCCACCCCGTGAAGGTGAGCAGTTCATACGGCGTGGTGATGGGACACCGCCCCAGCACCTTCCCCCGCCAGTAAAGGAAGAGGCTCTGACAAAGAAACCCCGCCGCGATGAGCCCGAACGCCGTCCAGGAATGCCGGTACGTACCCCTCCTCAGGGACAGGAGCGCGTGAACGAATCCTCCCAGAAACAGAACGGTGGCCGCGACAAGCGCTGTCTTCTCCGGAACCATGCGGTGAAATGGAAACGCCGGTCGGCGGACCGGCAAGGGGCGGTCACCCTAAAGGCCACCGCAAGGATTGCAAGCCTTCCGGGAGCACCGGGGAAACCCCGCTGTTCTCTGCTCCAGGACCCCGACCGTTACGATCACGCCCGCTCCCATTCACGTTCACCTAAGCTGTTTCAGTTCGGAATACAATGCGGGCGGGAACCCCTACCTGCTGGAGAAGGTAAAGAAGCCCGCCGCCATCAATCAGTTCAAGAGGTTTATCCTTCGAGAACTCATAGGCATCAGGCCCGTACCCACTAGTGCTTACCAGAATGCCCTTGCTGGCCCCCTCGTTCATCATGGTGCCATAAAGGTCTCTGACTGCCGAAACCCCCACCGTGTTGCTGTAACGCTTTGCCTGGATGATCACTTTGCCTCCGAGAACGGGCCGCGTGTCGTAAGCGATCGCGTCCACGCCTCCGTCCTTTGATGACCTTGTCAGTTTGGTTTCCAGGCCCATTCTCGCAAAGAGATTGCTGACGACGTTCTCGAACTGTGACGGCGTGAGATCGAGAAGATTGGGCCTGTTTTCCAGGGATTGAAGAATATCCCCTTGTTCGATGAACCTCTTATCAACCATGTCGAACTCCACCATGGGCTTCACGGCCTGTAGCGATCCCGGTTCGGGGGACACTCTCGCCCCGAGATTCCGCAGACAGGCGGCTTTGTCTATACGGGCCAGATTCAATTGAGTAAAAACCTCCTTCGTTGTCCGGATCGCAATGATACAAGGCCTCACCTCCCGCCCCGTTGCCGGATCGTGGGTATCCACGATGCCGCTGAATGTCACGACTTCGATAACACTTGCCTGATCAGCTTCGAAAATTTCATGCAACGTGCGCAGTGCCAGTGACGTTAGGATGTCGTCATACAATGCCTTGATCTCCGCCGTTTTTCGGGGTTTCTCATCCAGCCGGTCACGGGACTTTACGTAATTCACCTCCAGGATCCGCGGAACCACGGAAACCATGGGAAGCTCGTACTCCACGACAAGCTCCTTCGACTCCGGAACGTAAGCGAGGCGGAACTGCTGGGGAAATCCATCCGGATATTCAGATCGCTCAAGCACCATGTTGTTGTAGGCGATCACCGACCCTGGGTCGGCACTTCGATATGATTGCTCAAATTCATCCACCTCCGCCGCGCGTTGGCTGACCCATCGTTCATGGGCAAGCCGCGCGACACGAACACTTTCCTGAAACACCGAGAGCCCCGCCAGTCGTTCAGCCTCCGCCGTTTGGAATGCCTGCCACGCGCTCTCAAACATCATAACCGCCGCTTTTTTGTCCGCCTTGAACCGCTTCTGCATTCCCAGAGCCCGCTCGACAAAGGTTTTAGGTTTCACACGCGAGAGAAATTCCCCCCGCACCGGCTCGCGTTCCGCCCGGGCGAGGTGCCCGGGTACCGGCGGTGATCTGAAAGGCTCCACGACTTTGAGGGACGCGAAGGAGATAGTGTCGTCAACACCCAGGGTTTGCATGAGTAACCCACGCAATTCATCCACCCGGGCAACTAATTGATCTGTCTGTTCCTCGGCATCCTCCTGGCGGCTGCGCTCGTAAGCCGCTTTTCTCTCCTTTTCCTCCATTTGCCTCTCTCTAAGCGCGGCCTTATGCTCACGCTCAGCATCCCTGATCCGGCGTTGTTGGTCTCTTTCCGCAGCGCGCAAAGCCTGCTGGTGCACCCGCTGCCACCGGGCGGACTCCCGTGCGATTGCGTTCAAAGTTGTTATCAATTTAGCCATTTTGTCTCGATATAAGCCACTGGCCTGCGGATATGCAAAGCAGGATTCTTAATGCAAAGGCAATTTGAACCCTCGAGTGCCCGGCAAACAGGACCTGATCTTATTCCAAACCATTTAAAAACAGGGCATACCTCCTCCCTGCCGGCTTCACGCACAAACTTCACAGGAAAGAAGCACCTGCTCTATGAAATTCATACACGGCAGCGTGGACCCTCTTGCCTCTTCTCGAATAACTCCGCCTTACACCTGCTGGGCCAGGCGTTCGCAGGCTTTGATGTCCAGCTTGCCGCTGGCGAGGGTGGGGATCTGTTCCACGCGGACGAGGTGGCGGGGAATCCAGAGGGCGGGCACGCCGTGTTCCAGGAGGGTGTAGCGGAGTTGAATGAGCTCCTGCTTCACGGCTTCACTGGCGACGGTGGAGAGGAGCACCAGGGCTTCGCCTTTGTCCGGGTCCGGCACGCCCACCACGGCGATGCGGCGGTCCGCTTCGCCATCGAGCCCGAGGGCGCGGTTGATGTGGGCCTCCACGGTTTCATGGGGGACCATCTCGCCGCCGATCTTGGAGAAGCGGCTGAGCCGTCCCTCGATGAAAAGGAAGCCATCCTCGTCCACGCGACCGATGTCCCCCGTGCGGAACCAGCCGTCCTGGATGACCTCGGCGGTTTTCTTCGGAGCCTTCAGGTAGCCCTGGAAAATATTCGGCCCGTGCAGCCAGATGATACCGCTCTGGTTCAGAGGGAGGGCATCGCCAGTGACAGCGTCCGTGACACGGATGCCCATGCCCGGCAGCAACTGGCCCACGGAGCCGAGACGGCGGGAAAGGAGCATCGGAGCCTTCCCCGGAGCGGGGTCCGGGATGTTCACCGTGGCCACGGGGCTGGTCTCGGTGAGGCCGTAACCCTCCATGACGGTCTTGCCGAATTTCCCGCGGAATTCCTCCTCGAAGTTGAGGGGCAGTTTTTCCGCGCCGGTGACGATGAGCTGGAGACTGGCGAGCTGCTCCACCTTCACCCGGCGCATGTAGCCGCGCAGGAAGGTGGGGGTGGCGAGAAGCACATCCACGCTGTGTTTTTCGATCAATTCCGCGAGCTTCGGAGGGTCCAGCGGCGTGGGATAGGTGACCAGCCCCACGCCTTCGATGACCGGGAACCACAGCGTGACCGTGCAGCCGAAGGAGTGGAACAGCGGCAGGCAGCCGAGGATTTTTTCCCCGCCCTTGAGATCCAGACGGGCGCTGAACTGACAGACATTGGAAATGAGATTCCGGTGCGTGAGGACCACGCCCTTCGGATCGCCGGAGCTGCCGCTGGTAAAGAGCAGGGTGGCCTCCTCATCCCCGCCCTTCGTGGGCAGGCCCAGGAGAGTGCTCACCACTCCGGCCGGCAGCAGCTTCAGCAGCACCAGCCAGCGGGCGCAGGCGGCTTTCATACGGGGCAGCACGCGCTCCATGAAGATGGTTTCCTTTTGCGCGGGCCAGGGGAAGGTCTGCATCTTCCGCACGATGATGTCCGCCGTGACGAACCGGTCGATGCCCGCCTGCTTGATGGCGCTCTGGATGGCTTCCTTCCCCGCGGAGTAATTCAGGTTCACCGGCACCTTCCCGGCGAAGATGACGGCGAGATTCGCGATGAGCCCCGCCCGCCCTGGAGGCAGCACGATGCCGATGCGCGACTCCTTCGTCTCCTTTTTGAGGTGACGGGAAAGCGCGGCGGCGGCGGCGAAGATGTGCGCGTACTTCGTGGCGCTGCCGTCCTGGCCGTCCTGGATCAGCACGGAGGCATGCTGTTTCAACCCGGCCACGATGAGGCGGCCGATGTGCTCCCGGAAGATGGGCCGGGTGGCGTAGGCTTCGGCGGCGGCATTGATGAGCGCCTCCCGCACGGCGGGGATGGTCACGTTTTTCCCCGCGATGGGGGGAGCGAAGCAAAGAACTGACTCCGGCAGAGAACCGGGAGCCTCCACGCTCAGGCAGCGCTCGCGCGGATGGTCCACGCCCAGCGGCTGGACGGGCAGCGCCCACTCGCAAAGGTCCTCCAGCACGGCGCGCGGGATGAGGACGTTCGTGACGGAGGAGGCGGTGACGGCGGGCGGCACGCAGATGACCAGCATGCCCCCGTGGACCGCCGTGGCCGCGGATTCACAGTCCGCCTCCCGCGTGCGCTCCCACACCGGCAGGCCGCTGGAGGCCAGTGCCTGCTTTACCTCCGGGGCGTGGGCGGTGGAGGATTCCGTGAGGAACGCCAGACGGCGCCCGTGGCAGAGTTTCACCAGCTTCGTGAGGTCCGCGGCGTTCAGACGGGAGGGAATCAGAAGAGCCCCGCCGGAGGTGAGGCGGTCAAAATGGAGGACGGAGGAAAGGGAAGGCATGCGCGAAATCCGGGGAAAGAAGTCTGGGGGCGGGAGCCCGGTCCGGCCCGCGAATGCGGGCGGGAGGTGGACTATTCGCGGGACGCTCTATTTCTCAATGGAAAGAAAGCCACTGGCGCGCGGAAGGGGACGGCCCATACTGCGACGCATGCCCCCAGACCCGTCAGCCCCCGAAGAGGAACCCGCGCCCCGTGAAACCGGGACCTACGGGGACTACCTGGCGGAGCGGGAGGAGATCCTGCGGCACAAGTGGCTCCTCAGTGAGCAGGCGGGACGCGATACCGGCTTTGAGGCCGCGCTCACGGACTGGGCATGCCATCACCACGCCGCCTGGCGGCGCCAGCGGGCGAAACGGGGGGACTGAACACGCGCCTGGCCGGCGGGATGTCAGTCATTTCCCGGGGACCCGGTCAGACCGAGGGCCGCAGCCTGGCCTGGCCAGTGCTTCAGGATGAGACTGGTGACCTCCCGGACAGCCTCCTCCCGGAGGGCGGGATCCGGCACACGGCGGGCCCAGGCGAGACCGGACTCCGGGTCTTTATCCGCGGCATAGAGGGCAAAGGCTTTCAGGGCCGGGGCGCAGCCGGGGCTCAGATTCGTCTGCTCATTCAGCCACTTCCCGCAGCCGTCCGTGTCCTGGGAGCTGTAGGCATGCGGAGAGGCCCAGAACTCCACGATGCGTGTCAGCGTCTCCCCGCGCTGGGAGTCCGGCAGCCGTTCCCACAGCCAGCTGAAATTCTCACGGGAGGCGGCGGGACTCATGAGTCCCTCCCATTGGGCCATGGAGGTCAGCAGGAGCGCCTGGGAGGCTTCCGGCAGGGGCTGGCGGGTGATCCAGGCGGCCAGCTCGTCTTTGATGCCCGGCCCTCCCCTGTCATGCAGTCCCCGGATGAGCGAGGAAAACTCCGAAACCCGCGGGGCGTCCTCCATTTCCAGCAGTCGCCTCGCGATTCCCTCCCGGGCCTCCTCCCATTCGCGGGGAAACTTCACGCGGTCCGGAATGGCGGCATCGTAAAATCCCGTGGAAGCACCGCCGTCCAGCCGCGGGCCCGGTGTCAGGAGGGCCTCCAGCGCGGCCTCGCGATCCAGCCGGGCCCAGTTTCTGAAGATGGTTTTCCCGGGCTCGCCACTGTCGTCCGTGCCGCCGGGTTGGGATTTCCATTCCGCCCATGCCGCCGCGGGATTGACGGCGGAGAGGGAGATCACAGCCGCCTTGTAGATATCCGGCCGGTGCTCGTGGGTCCACGCCAGCGCGGCGCGGGGGTCGCGCGCGGACCATTCGGCGCGGAGCATTTCCTGAAGCAGCCGCCGGGCCTCTCCATCGGGCCGCCGGTCCAGCGCCTCCATGAGCCGGGTAAAATCCGCGGAGGTCAACCGTTCCAGGGAGAGCAGCAGTTCCGGGGCATCCGTTTCCACGAGGAAGCCGGGGCCGTGTTTCCGCTGGAGGATGTCCCATGCCGTGTCCAGCCAGGCGGCGAGTTGTTCGTCGGGGTGATCCCGGGCCAGGGACTCCGCTCCGGCTCCATTACCGGAAGCGGGAATGGCTTCTCCCGTCTGGCCGGAAGCACGCGGCCCGCCGGACCTCCCGTCCGGACCAGTCCGGCCCGCGAGAAATCCGGCGACGGCACCCGCGAGGATGGCGAACCCTAGCAAAATACAAAAACGTCCCCGCGTGTTCATAGAGACTGGCGGATGGCCTTGAGCAGGCCGGGGTGAGTGAGCTTCCGGGAGAGCGCGGCCCGTGTTTCTTCATCCGCCGCCAGGCTTACCCGCTGGAGGTCCCCCAGCACGGCGGCAGCCTGCTCCCCGGGCTGATTCTCCAGCCAGCCGGAAAGAGTGATGCCCAGGAATTCATCATTGGCGACCTCCTCCAGGAAACCGCGGAGAGTTCTCTCCCGCCTCGCGGGGTCATTATATTGCAGGGAGAAGAACCAGGCCAGATTTTCGGCACCCTCCTCCGGTCTCAGGGCCTGGATCGCCAGCCGGGCACCCTGGGCGCGGGCCTCATCATCGGACGTGGCGGCCACCGTCTCCCGCCACCGGGCCTGGCCGGAGGGGGTGGACCGCAATTTATGATAGGCATGATACGCAAGGAACTGGCGGAAATCCCCGTTGGCGGTGGACAGCGAAGCGACACACGCGGCGGGAGAGATTTCCCAGCGCTTCAGAAAGAAAGCCGCCGCGAAATCCGGAAAGTCCTCCCGGATTGCCGATGCTCCTGGAGAATAAGTGGCGCAGGCCGCCCACGAGGCCGCGGAATCCAGTGGAGCCCAGAGGCACAGAAGAATGCCCGCGAGATAGTCCCGGCATTTGTCATCCGGGGACAGCGCGGAGGCAGCGGCAAAGGCGGGGGCCAGCTCTTCCTTTCGCAGGGAGGCCAGCATCCACGCGGCGCGGGCGGTGGCGTGGCGGTCCTCCCCGGAACGGAGGATAGCGGCGGCTTCCTCCAGGGTGCCCCGCCAGTCGCCGCCGGGATGGGGCCGGACAGCCAATGCCGCCGGGCCATGAAGAGAGCCCGCGCCTTGCGGGGACCGGCTGATCCTGGAGGAAGAGCGCGGGGCTCCCTCCGGTTCGTCCCGGCGGGCGGCGGCAAAGGCCAGAGTGCCGGAGAGCCCCGCCGCCATCAGGAGCACCGCGGCGCGCGCCGCGAGCGAGCCCATCCACGGAAAGGCCGGAGGGGACGGCACGAGAGTGGGGGCCGCCGGAACGGACGCGGGATTTGCCAGGGCTTCCTCCCGCAGGACACGGGTCAATCCCGCGGCCAGCAGGGCGGCCGGAACGGTGATGCCGCGACGGCGCAGGATGGCACCCAGCTTTTCCACCGCGCGCGAAGCCCGCCGCTGCACGGCCATGCCGGACTCCCCGCGCAGCGTGGCGATCTCCTGCCAGGTGCGGCCCAGGTAGTAATGAGCCAGCAGCAGCTCCCGGTCCCGCTCCGGCAGGCGTTCCAGCGCGTCATCCAGCGAAAGCCGCAATGCATCCCCGGGGTCCGCTCCCGGCGGCCCGGCATCCGCCGGCACCGCGTCCAGTGCCAGCACGCGCCGGTGCCGCCCCTCCGCCCGCGCTTCGTTCCGTGCCTGGAACACTGCCGCGCGATGCAGCCAGCCCGCCAGCCCCTCCCCGCCACGAAGACGGGAGGCTTTCCGGGCCAGCAAGGAAAAAACCATCTGGCTCACATCCCGCGCGGTCTCCGGATCCCCGGTGTGCCGCAGGGCGGTGTGATAGACCAGCCCGGCATGCCGCGTCATCAGCACACGAAAGGCCTGGCCGTCATTCCGCGCGCGGTATTCTTCGAGTAGTTCGGCGTCCGTCATGGGGAGAAAGGGTAGGAGTTCCCTCAAACCGTCGCCCGCGCGGGAAAAGCAGACAAAAAAGAATGCCCGCCCGGTTTTTCCTCCCTGTCGCCAGGCAATTCTCCACCGTTCGCGTGGTGAGGCTACTGGCCTCCCGGGGCCATTGCCCAGGCTCCCCGCGTTCACAGGAAAAGCCCGGCGCGCGGAGGCCAGGCATTCTCCACTTCAGTCCCGGCCTTACCGGGTGCCGCCGCCGTTCTGGATTTCGCTCTCCAGACGCTCGCTGAGCCACTGCTTGATCATGCTCTGGTAGTTCAGGTAGCGGCTGCGGGCCAGACGCTTGATACGGGCCAGCATGCGGGGGTCGAAGCGCAGGGTAATGGTGGTGCTCTCCCGCACGTCCGGGCGGTGCAGCGCGGCGCTCATGAGCCGGGCATCCAGTTGATGCGTCATCCAGAAGGCGGCTTCATCCTGCTCCGTCTCGAATTCCGGGATGGCGCTCCATTCGGTAAGTTTGTTCATGGGCGGTTAGAGGAATTCCGTGTTTCGACGGTCGTAAAAGCTGAGTTCATCCGCGGTCATCTGACGCGCGGAAATGACACGGTATTTCTTCCCGTCCGTCCAGAAGACGCTGAAAACGGGAACATTTCCCACGGTTTTACCCAGGCAGAAGAACCGGGACTCGCCGCGGGTGGCATCGGATTCCGGAAGCAGGCGCAGGGAGAAGGGATCCTCGTAAGTCTCCTCGATCTCGCGCGGCGAGATCTTCTTCAGGTCGAAGGGGGCATCTATCCAGTCAAATTCCATGATGGGGGGATTCAAGCGCGGGCGCGCTGAATGAGTTCGATCTCATAGCCTTCCGGAGCATCGATGAAAGCGAAGACGGAACCCGTGCTGGTGGTGGTGGGGCCGTCCGAAAGCGGATAACCCAGGGAGGCCGCATGGGCGGCGAAGGCCTCCAGGTCCGGCACTTCGAAGGCCAGGTGCGTGAGGTCCGGGCCCACGATGACGGGGCCGCTGGCATCGTAACGGCAGATCTCGATGAGTTCTTCGCTTTCGGGAGCCTTCAGAAAAACCAGCACCGAGCCGCGGGGGGACTCGTGGCGGCGGACTTCCACCAGGCCGAGCACCTCTTTATAAAAGGCAATGGTCCGGTCGAGGTCCTGCACGCGGTAGCGGGTATGGAGGAGTTTGGTGACCATATTGAGTCGGGTAGTGTCACACGCCCCCGGGGGGAGGCAAGAGGTTAATGGAAGGCAACGCGTGACGCGCGAGGGCTCCCCGGTGACGATTGTATTCCCCGTGCCCGGCTCATCCCCGCCGCCCCCGGTGTGATGTCCAAAAAAACAGGAGCCCGGTCGCGCGGGCGGCCGGGCTCCTTTGCACAGGAAATTTTGATTTCCCCGCGAATCCTTCTCAGCGCTTCTGGGCCAGCGCCTGGGCGCGGAGGTGCTTCTGGAACTCCTCCTTCAGCGTGTCCGGGTGTCGGGCATTGAGGAGGGCTTCGTCCAGGGAGAGGTAACCATTCGTGGTGAGGTGCAGGAGGCTGTCGTCGAAGGTATGCATGCCGTAGGACGAGCCCACCTGCATGAGGCTGTAAACTTGCTCGAACCGGTGGTCGCGAATGGCGGCCTGGATACCGCCGTTCACCACCATGACCTCCGTGGCCATGACGCGGCCCGGGGCATCCGCCCGGGGGAGGAGACGCTGGGAGATGACGCCAATAAGAGCACCGCCGAGCTGGGTGATGATCTGCGCCTGCTGATTCGCCGGGAAGACGTCCACCACGCGGTCCAGCGCGCCCACGCAACTCCGGGTGTGGATGGTGGAGATGACCAGGTGACCCGTCTCCGCCGCCGTGAGGGCGGCCGCGATGCTCTCCTGGTCCCGCATTTCGGACACCACGATGACGTCCACGTCCTGCCGCAGCGCCGCCCGCAGGGCCGCCGGGAAGCTGTGGGTATCGTGACCGATCTGACGCTGCTTGATGAGGCCGTATTTATGCTCAAAGGCGAACTCGATGGGGTCCTCCACGGTGACCACCATGTTCGAGCGGGTCTCCAGAATGCGGCGGGTCATCGCCGCCAGGGTGGTGCTCTTCCCCGTCCCGGTCATCCCCGTCACCAGCAGGAGGCCCTGGGTGGCTTTACAGAATTCAGCGATCTGCGGGGAGTGCCCCAGGCTGTCCAGTTCCGGAGCCTCGCTGGGCACATACCGGAAGGCGGCCTCCACGTTGCCGCGGGAGATGTGGGCGTTTCCCCGGAAGCGGCCCACGTTTTCAATGTTGAGCGCGAAGTCCAGTTCCCAGTCCTTTTCCAGCTTGGCGCGCTGGGTGTCCGTGAGGATGGCCATGATGAGGTCCCGGCAAAGCTGCGGGTCCATGTCAAAGTCCTCCAGCGGCGTCAGCTTGCCGTCGATGCGCGCGGCGGGCGGCGCGGAGACCAGGAGGTGAAGGTCGGAACCGCCGTGTTCGCGGGTGGCTGCCAGGTAGTCGAGAATGTCGCGGGCCATGGAAAGGAAAGGGTAAGAGAGGGTTTAAGAATAAGGGCTTAGGAAACGCCGCGGAGGGCGCGGTTGAATTCAAAGGCGTTGCCGCTGTTCGAGAGCGCCACTTCATAGTCCACGAGGCCCGCCTTGCAGGCGGACACGAGGGCCTGGAGGAGCGAGCAGTTCGAGGGATCGTCCCCGCGGCGGATGTGCTCGGCCATGGCGGGAATGTTCATGGCGCGCATCCAGTCGCGCACCGCGCCGTTTACTTCCATGTGCTCGCAGATGAGCACCACGCCGGTTCCATCCACATTCGGCAGGAGCCGCTGGCTGAGCACGCCGATCATCTGGTGGGAGAGGAGGGAAAGCATGACCTCGCGGTCCGCGGGGGGCACCAGATTCGCCAGACGGTCCAGGGATTCCGTCACGTTGGGGCTGTGCAGGGTGGAGAGCACGAGGTGGCCCGTTTCCGCCGCTTGGAGGCAAGTCATGGCGGAGTCCGAATCCCGGATTTCCCCCAGCAGGATGACGTCCGGCGCCTGGCGCAGCGCCTTTTGCAGACCGGTAAGATACGTAGGCGTGTCCAGCCCCACCTCCCGCTGCGTGAAGAAAGCCGCGCGGTCCTGGAAGAGATACTCGATGGGGTCCTCGATGGTGACGATGTGCCCCGGCTTGTGATTGCTCATGTATTCCAGACAGCTCGCCAGGGAGGTGGACTTACCGCAACCCGTGGGGCCCGTCACCAGGATGAGGCCCGCGCGGCGGCTCAGCCAGCTCTGGAGGAGTTCCGCCGGGAGGCCCAGGGACTCCATGGTGGCCACGTTCCTTTTGATCTGCCGCAGCACGGCACCCAGGCCGCCCATGCGCTTGTGGAGATTCACGCGGAAGCGGGTGCCGTCCTTGCCATACCAGGCGGAGTCCCGGTCCTGCACCTTCGCGGGGTCCACGCCGCACTCCACGCAGAGTTCCTCCATGTCGGCGCGGGTGATCTTCTGGTCATACTCATGGTAGGCCCCGTTCACCTTCAGGCGGGCCGGCTGGCCCTCGGCGAGAAAGAGGTCGGAAGCGCCCCATTCGAGGGCGAGGGAGGTCAGGGTTTCCAGGAAAGCGGACATGGTGGAAAAGGATAGAGTAAGGGATGGAAGCGGTTATGTGGAACCGCGGCAATCAATTTTACAAAGCTGTCGCAGTCTTCCCGAACATGATTGAGCGGGCATGAAAACGGGACGCATTTGCGTGTATTCCTTTCCCGCCCGCCTCCGCCTGGGACTTGTGTCATTGTCTTTGCCGGTGAATGCGGGAGGTTCTTTTCCCCTCTCTCTCCGCATGCCCTCCCCCGCCTCTCTTCTGGAAGCCGCCCTCGCGCGGCGGCACCGCGTCTCCCTGCCCTCCGCGGACACGACCGTGGTCCGTATGGTGGACGGCGCGGGCGATGGCTTCCCGGGTCTGTTCATCGACAGTTGCGACGGCCACTGGCTGGTCCAGACGCAGGGGCCTTCCTGGCCGGAATGGCTGGGCGGCACGCGCGAAAAGGCCGGGTGGCGCTCCCTCTGGTGGAAGCGCCTGGACCAGCAGGTAAAGGAATCCCCCCGCCTCATGGCCGGGGAGGGACCCGGGGGCTCCTTCACCGGGCGGGAACTGGGGCTGACCTACGAACTGGACTTCCAGGCCGGATACAGCCAGGGGCTTTTCATCGACCAGCGGGTGCAAAAGGCGTGGGTGGCCGGAGCGGTGACGCCGGGGCAGCGGGTGCTGAATCTCTTCGCCTATACCTGCGCCTTCAGCGTCATCGCAGCCTCTCGCGGAGCCGTGACCACCAGTGTGGACCTTTCCCGCCCCTCGCTGGAATGGGGAAAGCGGAACTTCACGCTCAACGGCCTGGACCCCGCGGACCACTTCTTTTGCAAAGGCGACGCGGCGGAATGGCTCCGGCGGTTCGGGGTGAAGGGACGGTCATGGCACGGCATCGTGCTGGATCCCCCCACCTTTTCCCGGAATGACGAGGGACGTGTCTTTCGCGTGGAGCGGGATTTTCACGAATTGGTGGCCGCGTGCCTCCGGGTGCTGGAGCCAGGCGGCTGGCTGCTCTGCTCCACGAATCACCGGGCCCTGCCGGACCGGGATTTTCTCGCGCAGATCCGCCGCGGAGCCATGGAGGCAGGCCGGGCCATTCACTGTGATCCGGGATCGCTGCCCCCGGACTTTACCGGCGAGCCCGGTTTGAAGTCCTGGCGCGTGTCTTCTTGACCGCGGGCACCAGCAGCACCGGAGCCCGGCGTCCGTGCATCCACCACGCCATGCCCACGCCTCCGGCGAAGCCCCAGAAATGCAGCGCCCAGGAGAGACCCGTTTCATTCCGCAGCAGACTGAACAGCTCCACCAGATAGAACAGCCCCACCGCCGCCGCGGTGATCGCCCACAGCAGTTTCCGCCCGAACCACCCCCGGGTGAGAAGAAAGCCCAGCATGCCCATGACCGCCCCGCTGGCCCCCTCATGGAGCATTTCCCCCTGCCCCATCACCCAGGCACCCGCGCCCGCGGCCAGCGCGGAGAGCAGGCACACGCTGTAAAAAAGCACCCGCCCTCCGGCGACGAGCATCCACCCCAGGACCACCAGCGGCACTGTATTTGCCAGAAGGTGCCAGACATTCGTATGGATAAACCCCGATACCGGAATACTCACCAGCCCGCCGAAGGTCCGCGGACGGATGCCCCAGTGCCGCAGATCCCCCCAGGATTCCGGGAGCAGGAAGTTGAAAAGATAGACTCCCCAGAGCACGCCCACCCTGAGAAGCACGAAAATCAGGTGCTTCTTCGCGAGGTCCCAGCGGGACCGGAGGCGTTCGCGGATTTTGAACATGAACCAGGGGCGGGAAAATACGCCGGCTGAGGGCCGGGCTTGCTCATTCGGCGCATCTTTCCATGATCGCATCTGCAAAAATGAAACGATGAAGAACTACCGCCCGCTGCTGCTCCCGAATCTCGGCATCTCCCTGCCGTCACTCCGCGTGCATCAGTTCCGGCTGAATCACCACATGCCGGAGCCGGTCTGGACCACCCATGCCCACGAGGATCACGGGCAGATCCTTATCTACTTAAGCGGTCGCGGGAAACAACAGATGGGCGAGCGCGCCTATGACTGCCGCCCGGGCACGGTGGTATATGTGCCTCCGGGACAGGTCCATGCCTTCTCCCGCCAGATGCAGCGCGCCCCCATGGTGGCGGTGGTGGATCTGCATCTGGAGATCACTCGCGCCACCCCCCACCCGGCGGCCCTGATGCCGCACGCGGATCTGGTCAAGGTGAAGAGCGCCGTTTCCAGACTCTTCGGCATCCAGACCGGGCAGCGGGAGGCCGCGCTCATCGTGGCCTCCCTCATCATCGAAATCCTGGACCGCGCCCTGCTGGCCTCCGGCTGGCTGAAGCCCTTCAACCGCTACGGGGACAGCAAACCCAACGCGCTCACCAAATTCACCGAGCGCCTGCTGGACCGCATGAGCGGCACGGAAATCACGCTGGAGGAAATCGCGAAACGCGCCGGCTACCAGGTGGAGGCGCTGAACCGGAAGCTGAAAGCCGAGTGCGGCCTCACCCTGGGCCAGCTCCGCGCCCGCCAGCGGCTGTTGCGCGCGCAGACGCTCATCCGCCAGGGCTGGCCCATGCAGACCGTGGCGGAGAAGGTGGGCATGCCGGATAACAATTATTTCTCCCGCTGGTTCCGCCAGCATACCGGCATGACCCCCAGCCAGTTCAAGAAAAGCCCGCAGCAGCCGGCGAGGATTTGACCTCCTTTATCCGCGGGTGCCCACGGCCGTCACCCACTTCCCGCGCCGGATGGGTTTTTCGAATTTCAGCCCCGCCTTTGTGCCCGCCGCCAGGCAGCCTTCCGCCTGGGTGTGGAGGATGCCGGAAACCATCACGATGCCGCCCGGTTTCGCGGCGGAGGCGATGCGGTCGAATGACAGCGTGAGCACGTCATAGAAGATATTCGCGGCCACCACGTCATACTGAACGGAGGGCTGCCACTTCGTGACATCGTCCTGGGTGAACTTCAGTCCCTTCGTGCCGTTGAGCCGGACGTTCTTATTCGCCACCTTCACGGCGGCGGCATCGAAGTCGAACCCGTCCACCGGCTTCGCGCCCAGCTTCGCTGCCGCGATGGCGAGAATGCCGGTGCCGCATCCCAGATCCAGCAGGCTCCAGGATTCCCCCGCGCGCCGCTTTTGCGCCGCGTAGTCCACCAGCAGCCGCAGACAGGTGGAGGTGGTGGCATGGTCTCCCGTCCCGAAAGCCATCTCTCCAGGAATGCAAAGCACATGGCGGTCCGGATGCTTTTCCCGCATCTCCGCGGCGATCTCCCCGTTGTGGGCCACGATGAGCGCGTCCCGGATGATGACCGGCTGCAACCTTTCCGCGGCCTGCGCGGCCCAGTTTTGCTGTTTCAGTTCACGGATGGAGCCGCCCCATTCCTTTTGAATGCGCGCGGCGTCCGGCCGTTTGGTGCAATAGACCTCCACCCGGATGTTTTTACCGCCTGGAAGCCGGGTGATGGCGAGACCGGTTTGCAGCGGGCCGTGAAACCGTTCCTCCCACGCATCCTCCCACTTCGCGGCACTGAGCTTGGACCAGACATACATCATGAGCGTTTTTCTTCGGGGGTGATTGGGGTTCGTTCGCGGCGGGAGTCTTCTTACTCTTACTCTTTGCCCGCGGGACCAGGAGCAGGAACAGGAGCCAAAGGATTCACTTCCATCCCCTCCGTCATCACGGCAAGGGCGGTGGCGAGAACGCGGTCTCCGGATTTCAGGCCTTCCGAGATCAGAATAAAATCCCTGCCGGACCGGGTCACCTTCACGGCGCGGAAAGTCAGCGTGTTTTCAGGAGTGATCAAAGCCACGCGGTTGTCCGGGAAGAGGCACACACGGGGAAGCCGCACCACCTGTTTCAGGATTTTTCCCGGCAGCGAGGCCTTCACAAACAGCCCGGGTACCAGCAGCTCCGGCGCGGGGTTTGGAGGCTTGATCTCCGCAATCACCTGGACGGTGCGGGTGGCGCGATCAATCTCCCCGCCCGTGCGGAGGATGGTGGCGGAAAACTCCAGGGGCGCGCCCCCATTTGCCACCGTGAGACGCACTGGCTGGGCCTTCGCGTTTTCCAGCAGCGCGTGATCGTCCACGGAAAGCGGCAGGTGCACCTTGAACACCTCCGTGCCGTAAAACTCCGCCAGCGGGGAAGCAGGGCCGGCATAGGAGCCAAGATTTGTCAGCGTGGCGCGGATGCGCCCGGCATAGGGGGCCCGCAGCACGGTGCGCTCTAGATCCCGGCGCGCCTTCTCCACCGAGGCGGCGGAGGCGGTTTGTTGCGCCCGCGCGGCGGCCATCTGCGGCCCCCGGGTCACGAGATCACTGTCCGGCTTTCCGGTGCCCAGGCGGGCCCAGTCGCGCTTTGCCTGATTTCCCCGCTCCTCCTCCATGCGCACCTGGAGCGCGGCCTCCGCCGCCGAGGCCTCCGCGCCCGCGAGGGCGGAGCGGTAGTCCGCGTCATCGATCCGCAGCAGTTCCTCGCCTTGTTTAAAAGCTCCACCCGCGTCCCACGAGGGGGAGACCCACACCACTTTTCCCGTCACCTCCGAGGCCGCGCGGGTCTCCGTGACGGCCTGGACGATGCCCTGGGACTCCAGGGTCACGGGGACGTCACCCGTCGCGGCGATTACCAGTTCCACATCCGGCACGGGACGCTTCACCGGAGCCTCCGTCGCTTTTTTGGCGAACTTTTCCGCCGCCGCCTTGATGCCCGCGCCCGCGAGCAGGATGGCCACCGCCACCAGCGCGATGCGGCCAGGCCGGGTGAAGGTGGGCGTGTTTTCAGTCTCCGGGGATGACATGGATGCCTGGAAACTGAAACACGTTTTGCCCCGGCGCAATGGCCCGGCCCCGTCATGACACGGGACGGCTGGTTTACTTTCAGTGGTGTCCGGCTAACTGCTTCACGGGGTCCCCAGGGGTGAAAATTCAGTGTGGAGGAGCTCAGACAATGGCCTCCGGCGGGGCGCCGGACGTCACACGCGGGGCGCGTGTGCTCCCCGATCCCTTTCCGTTCCGGGCATCGCCCTTCCCCGGGTATCCGGTGGAAGACTTCGACAAAAAGAGGAGGGAAAGAAACCTGCTTTCATGGGATTTCCGAAGCACAGAGTATCGGGGAGCAGACGCGCCCCGCGTGTCTCCTCCGGCGCCCCGCCGGAGGCCACTGCCTGAGCCTGGCGCTCTTCACGAGGAGTCCCTGCAACGGACGACACCATAAAAAGATCCGGCCGAACACTTCCAGTTTACTTCCCGGGCTTGAGATCCGCGGCGGTCCAGGGCTGTACACGGTCTTTATACTGCGCGCGCAGGGCGGCGATGTCCGCGGGGCTGACCGGGGAAGCCGTATGCTCCCATTCCCGGCGGATGTAAGTGAGCACGCCGGCGATGTCTTCATCCGGCAGCACTCCCAGGGGAGGCATGGCGAGCTCCCACGTGCGGGAGCTGACCTTGATGGGACCGGTGAGGCCATGGAGGACCACGCGGGCGGGAACGTCCGCTTTGCCTATTACCCATTCGCTATCCACCAGGGGCGGAGCCAGACCGTCCAGGCCGAACCCATGCGGCTGGTGGCAGGCGGCGCAGAGCGTGGTGTAAACCGTCCGGCCTTTTTCAAAAAGCGCGGTCTGCCCCGCGGTCAGCGGCACAACCTTTGGCCGCTCCGGCGCGCCGGGTTTTCCGGGCCAGGCGATGCGGGTGTCCAGCGCGGTCCAGAGTTTCTCCTGCTTCGCGGAGGTCAGGGCATCCCGCAGCTTCGCCAGCCCCTCCGGCTCCTTGTCCAGCCAGGCCAGCTTGGGTTGCTTTGGATTCGGCTGTTTGGAGAGACCCCGGAGCACGGCCGCGCGGATGGCATCCGGAGTGGTGGAGGCGGTGGCGAGAGTCAGGAGGCCATCGAACCCCTGGCCTTTGTTCGTGAGGCTGATGATCTCAGCCAGCGTTTCAAAGACCGGCGCGCATTCCCCGGCTCCCGGTCGCGCGGCCAGCAGGGTGCAGAAGGCGGCTTCGCGCCCGCGCAGGCCGGTCATGGCCGCCTCCCTCACCAGGGGCGACTTCCCGTCGCCCGCCGTCAGCAGATTTACCAGCGCGGCGTCCGTTTCCGGGCCGGGAATCGCGGAAAAGCGGATGGCCAGGTGGGCGCGAACCAGCGGATCCGGGTCCCCGGGAAGGGCCAGAAGGTCCGGCAGGAACTCTACCCCCGCCATGCGCACCGCGGCGGCACGCACGCGGGAATCCGCGTCCCGGAGAGCGGCGCGGAGGATCTCCGGCGTGAGAGAGGACAGACCCTCCAGGGCCCACAACGCGTGCAGGCGAGCCCGGGCATCCGGGGAAGACTGGAAAACCGCGAGCACCGGCGCGGCGGCGTCCGCGGCGGGCGACTCGACAAGCAGGCGCTGCGCGGTATCCCGCACCCAGCCGTTCGCCTGACTCAGGAGAGCCGCGCGTTCCGGGGCACCCGCCGGGATTTTCACGGCCTTCGGGCGTTCGCCTTTGTCCGGCAGGATGCGCCAGATGCGGCCCCGGTCCAGCGGCAGGGCCAGCTTCCGGTCCTCGATATTGGCAATCAGGTAGTGCGTGAGAAACCCGGAGTGCTGGATGATCCCCCGGTACATGTCCACCAGGTAAAGCGCGCCATCCGGTCCGTCCATGGCCTGCACGGGGCGGAAGCGCTCATCCGTGGAGGTGAGAAACTCCTTCCCCGGGGTGGCATTCGCGGCGGTGACGAGTCCCTCCTTTTCCGTGAGGACCGCGCGTTTCACCAGATTCCCCGAGGGCTCGGGGATGAAGGCATTTCCCCGGCATTCCGGCAGGGCCGTGCCGCGATAGATAAGAGCCCCACACGTGGCGGTGGCGGCGGTGAGGGAGCCGTCCGGACGCAGGGTTTTAGGTTCGTAGCCGCGGTTCACGCCCGGTGTGGGGTGGGCGGGCCAGACGCTCTGGTCTTTGAGAACCTGGACATTGATGCCCGCCGTGCTCCGCAGCAGGGGATTCCGCGCAAAGGCTTGGGCGGGTAGTTGATCGCAGCGGAGGAGATCCGAGTTGTAGTTGAAAAACAGACGGCCCGCGTCGTCCTGGCAGAGCCCGTACTGACCGCGTCCCAGACCGCCTCCACGCGTCCAGACTCCGCCACTGAGGCGCAGGGAGACGCCCCAGTTCGCGCTCCACACCGTATTATCCATGGCCCACACGGGACTGTTTGCCATGTGCTCCGGCTGGCCGGTGCGGGAGCCGAAGTCCGCCGCCACCACCTCCTGGGTATCTGCTTTTCCATCTCCATCCGTGTCCCGGCAGAAGAGCAGACGCGGCGGCTCGCCCACGAGGACGCCGCCATTCACCGCCATGACGGACCGGGGAAGGACCAGCCCGTCCAGGAAGACCGTGGCTTTGTCCATGACCCCGTCCCCGTCCGTGTCCTCCAGCAGGCGGATGCGCCCCAACGGCTGGAGGTCCGTGGTGCCGGTGGTATCGTGCATGTAGCCCCGCATCTCCGCCACATAGAGCCGCCCCTGGTCATCCCAGCTCATGGCCACCGGGGCCTCCACCAGGGGCTCTGCGGCCACGAGTTCAATACGGTAGCCGTTTTCGATGGTAAAGGTCTTCAGTGCGTCTGCGGGGGAAAGCGGCTCCGGCGGCGGCAGCTTGAACTTGATCTCCACTTTCGCCGGTCCGGCATCTTTTTCATGCAGGGCATGAGCAGTGGCCGGGAGGAGGGCCGTCGTCAAAAAAAGGGCAAAAGGGGCTGGATGGTGGCGTCTCATGGTAGCGGAACAGGCCTGCCCGGGCGTCCATTCTCCCCGGCAACCAGTTGAAGCAAAACGCCTGGGGAAAGCATCCGCCATCCGAAAGCCCCCTACGCATCAACGGGGGTATGGAAGTCTAAAGAAAAAAACAGGTGAGACCCATTTTTGCGTAAAATTTTTGAAAAGAAAGGCCGGAAAACTGCTATCTCCCGCGCTGCCCGGTTGACGTCAGAGGCGGGCCGGTGGAGCGTTCCATAACAGCTTTCCCATTTTTCGTTTCGCTTTCTCTCTATTAGCATGAAGCTCACTATAATTGGTTCCGGATATGTCGGCCTCACCACCGGCGCGTGTTTCGCACAAGTCGGTCACCACGTCATGTGCGTGGACAACAACCCGAAGAAGATCGAAAAGCTCCTCAAGGGCGAGATTCCGATCTATGAGCCGGGACTGGAGGAACTGGTGAAGGAAAACGTGAGCGCCGGCCGTCTGCAATTCACCACCAGCACCGAAGAGGGCGTGGATTACGGGGATGTAATCTTCATCGCGGTACCCACTCCGCCCCAGCCGGACGGCAGCGTGGACCTTCGTTTCATCGAGAAAGTGGCCCGGGAAATCGCGGGTGTGTTGAAGTCTTACAAGGTGATCGTGGACAAGAGCACAGTCCCGGTAAAGACCGGGGAAAAAGTGGCGGACACCATCCGCCGGTATGCTCCCACCGTGGAATTTGATGTGGTCAGCAATCCGGAGTTCCTCCGCGAAGGCTGCGCCGTGGATGACCTCCTGAACCCGGACCGGATCGTCATCGGCGTGAACAGCGACAAGGCTCTGGCGCTGATGCAGAAGGTGTATGAGCCCTTCGTGGCTCCCGTGCTCGTGACGGACATCAACAGCGCGGAACTCATCAAGCACGCGGCGAACAGCTTCCTCGCCCTGAAGATTTCCTACATCAACGCCGTGTCCGCCGTTTGCGAGGCCAGCGGCGCGGACGTGGAAAAGGTGGCCGAGGGCATCGGCATGGACAAGCGGATCGGTCGCCAGTTCCTGAACGCGGGGATCGGCTACGGCGGTTCCTGCTTCCCGAAGGACATCGCCGCATTCATCGCCATCAGCGATCAAATCGGCGTGCCGCTGACGCTTCTCAAGGAAGTGGAGCGCATTAACAAAGACCAGTTGCAGCGCTTCCTGAAAAACATCCGTGACTCCCTGTGGGTGCTGGGTGAAAAGAAGATCGCCGTGTGGGGTCTGGCCTTCAAGAACAACACGGACGACATCCGCTGCTCCGTGGCTCTGGAGCTCGTGGAGGCGCTCGTGAAAGAGGGTGCGCAGGTCACGGTTTACGATCCGAAGGCGATGGACAACGCGAAGGAACTCCCTCTCGCCTCCAAGGTCACCTTCGTGGACAGCGCCATCGACGCCGTGGACGGCGCGGAAGCCCTGGTGATCGCCACGGAGTGGCCGGAATTCCGCCACCAGGACTTCGCCGAGGTGAAGAAGCGCATGATGGCTCCGATGGTGTTCGACGGACGGAATCTCCTGGACCCGGCGACGATGAAGGGTCTCGGCTTCACTTATCGCGGCATTGGTCGCGGGCAGTGATGAGCCTGTCTTGAAGTCTTGATTTAAGCCGACGCCTCCGTGGTCCTGGACCCGGAGGCGTCGCTTTTTTGTACGGACCCGGCGGGGAGTGCGGACGGACTTTTCCTCTCAAAATAGAGAACCGTGAACACGGATGTAAATCTTACATGAAAAACGGCTGGTGCTTCCGAGAGATTTCCGGCATGAACTGATGAAATTCCCTTTTCAAAATCGCACCCAGTTCATCGCACCCATGAAATCCCGAACTCTCTCTCTTTCCCTCGCTCTGGCTGCCTCCGTTCTGTGTTCGCTTCAGGCGAATGCCGCGCTGGCGCACCGCTGGAGCTTTGACAACAACCAGGACTCCGTGGGGGGAGCGAATCTCAACCTCGTGGGCGGTGCCTCCTTCACGGGCGGGCAACTGGAACTGCCCGGCGGCGGTGCCCGGACGAACTATGCCTCCGCGCCCGGCATTACCGGCACGCTGGCGTCCTCCCAAAGCGTGACCATCGAGGCCTGGTTCACCCTCGATACTTTGCAGAACTGGAGCAAAGTGTGGATGTTCGGCACGGCGGGTGCCCAGCCGGCCCTTTCCTACATCGACTACACCCCTTACACCGGACTGGCGGGGAACCTGCCGAAGATTGACTTCGACAGCAACATTGGCAACGAACTCAACACCGGCGGGGATGCGGCGGGATCGCTCCTCTCCGCGAACACCCAGTATTATGTGGCGGCGATTTACGATGCCACCAACAATCTCATGAGCTTCTATACGAACGGGGTGCTGACCGACTCCGCTTCCATGGGGGGCGGGAACATCACCCAACTGGGCAATACCGCGCAAAACTTCTTCGGAGCAGCCGTGAACTTCAACGATCCGGACATGGACGGGCGGATCAACGAAGTCCGCATCTGGAACACGGCGCTGACCGCCGGAGACATCACTTCTCACAATGCCTTGGGGCCGAACGTGGTGCCCGAGCCCGGCGTTTCCCTTCTGGGCCTGCTGGCAGCGGGCGCGCTCCTCGGACGCCGCCGCCGCGCCTGAGAAACTCACACAGCCGAATGGCGCTTGCCCGGGCCTGCGGGCAGGCGCATGACGGCGGGGTATGTTTACCGGTATTGTCGAAGCCACGGGACGGGTCGCGTTTCTCCAGGCCACCGCGGAAGGCGGGAGACTGGAACTGGAGGCGGTGCCGTTTGGCGCGGAGCTGAGCCTGGGCGAGAGCGTGGCCGTGAATGGCTGTTGCCTCACGGTGGTGGAGTTTTCCCGGGACACGGTGAAGTTCGACCTGCTCCGCCAGACGCTGGATCTCACGAATCTGGGAGGACTGACCACCGGAGAGGCGGTGAATCTGGAGCGCGCCATGCAGGCGGGAGCGCGCTTCAGCGGGCACTTTGTTCAGGGCCACGTGGATGGCACCGGCACCATCCTCGCATGGGAACCCCGGGGGCAGGATTACCGGCTGGAAGTGGCGGTGCCGGAGGAATTCCGCCGGCTGCTCATTCCCCGGGGATCCATCACCGTCGATGGCATGAGCCTCACGGCGGCGGAGGTGAGCCGGGAAAGCGTGACGATCTGGATCACGCCTCACACGCGCGCGGTCACGAATTTGAGCACCGCCACGCCAGGACGCCCGGTGAATCTGGAGATCGATATGATGGCCAAATACATCGATCAACTCCTGGAGCGCCGCGCGGAGGTTGCGAAAGAAAGATAAGATCGCATCCCGCCACCCCTGCTCTTTCCAACATCCTGGTAACGGTATGGCCTTCAATGACGCTCCTCATTATCTCCCGGATGTCGCCGCCACCACCGCGGCGGGAGAGGCCTTGGCCGCGAAACTCCAGGCGGGCGACGTGATCGCTCTCTGTGGTGGCCTGGGCGCGGGGAAAACTCATTTCACCATGGGACTCACGCGCGGCCTCGGTGGCACGGAGGATGTCACCAGCCCCACTTTCACCCTCGTTCACGAATACCCCTCCGGCAGGTTGCCGGTGTATCATTTCGATTTCTACCGCATGGACAGCGAAGCCGAAGTCCTGGGCATCGGCTGGGATGAGTTCCTCGACGCGGGCGGCGTCTGCGTGGTGGAGTGGGCGGACCGCTTCCCTTCTCTCCTCCCTCCACACACGCAGTGGTGGCGGCTGGAACCGGAGGGCACCGGCAGAAGCCTCCGGCGCGTGAGTTAAGGAGCCAGTTGCCGCGCCTTCAGCCGCATCCAGACGGACTGCCCCGGGGTCAGGGGCACGCTCGCCGTCCTTGTGTTCGGGGAGCCGGACACAACGCCGGAGGCGGGCACGTCCACCCACGTCACCAGATCCGTGGAATACTGCGCCGTGATCTCACAGCGTTTGGTATTCGTGGTATCCCGCGGCTGCCACATGAGGGCGGCGGAGAGCTGTCCTCCCGTGTCGATCAACCGGGGCCGGGGCATCAGGTTCGCGTCCGGGCGCGAGGGGTCCAGATCCAGTCCGAATTCCACGATGTTAGGAATGCCGTCGCCGTCCGGATCGGACAGCGCCCCCTGGCTCGCGGCGGGAAGGCCATAGCTTGCCGTCCACTGGCTGTAGGAAATGTCCGCGTTCTCCTCCAGACATTTGTCCACGATCTCCCGGTTCGTAAGCCGCGGGATCATGGACCCGAAGCGGTCATTGAAAGTGTCCACGATGATCTGCCCGAAAAGCGCCTGCACCGGCATGTTAGGGTGGAAGCCGTCCCCCAGGAACATCGCGTCCGCATCCCCGTCCTCGCTCGCTTTTTTCTTCACCATCCACCCGCCGATGCTCACCTGATCCGCCGTGACGAGTTCCTTTGTCATCCGGTAAATGTCCGCCAGGCCCAGGCCGCGAGCCAGGGCCAGCGCGGCCAGCCGGGTATTCACGTCCTCAATCGCCGCCGTCACCCGGCCTGTTTTCACGGGGTCATACGGAAAATCCCGGTTCTTCGCGATGGTGCCGCCCAGGTGCGCCACATTCACCAGCACCACCTGCGAAGAAGGCAGCCGGCGCGCCAGCACCCACTCCAGCACAAACGACAGATCCCCGTAAGTCTGGTCCGCCCACGTGGAGAGTGCCAGGTCCCCATTGTAGAGCGCGCCATATTTGTCCCGCACGTCATTGCCCCCCAGCCAGATGACGATGCGCTTCACCTGCGGCTGGCCCAGTTGGGACACCAGCGAGGAGGGGGGATCGTTCAGGTAGGCATCGTGCCACTCCCGCGCATAGGAACCGGGGACGGACCAGTTATAATCATGCCCCAGCAGCCGGATATCGCTGTGCGCGTCCGCGTCTCCGAAGTCGAAGTAAGGCCGCCTCCGGTCATCCAGTAACTCACACCAGTTCAACGGGTAAGGAGACGGTGGGGGGAAGGTTTCGATTCCTATTCCGGCACCCTCGTAGCGGTATTCCTTGGATAGGCTGTCGCCGATGATGAGCACATTGTCATTCGCTCCCCGGCACCATCCGGAGAGTACCGCGACAACCAGGGCGGAAAGCAGGGACTTCATGGTCGGATACACGCCTGCACGATGGATGCCATTTTCTCCATCCACCAGGCCGAAAGCCGGGCGGCGCGCGTCCTCACCTTTCCCTTTATGACCCGTCCTTTTACCCCTCTCATCTCATGCGTATCCGTTAGTGATTCCCAACCATTCATAAGAAAAATCTCTTTTTATTCGAAAATAGATTTGACGTTTCAAAAACAAGTGGCATTATCCCGCCACCTTCACAACACATCATGAAACCCGCAGTCACATTTACCATTCAAGCCCGCACGGCCCCGCAAGGGACGCGACTGTGGTTGCCTGGTTCCTGCGGGCGGACGGAGATGCATAACTCCAGTTATGGTGCGAACCACGAAGAACTTGATACCAGCAAAGAGGCGAGCGGTCGGGCGAACAGTGCCCGACAGTGACTTCCAGAGAAACAAGTAAAGTTTCCCGAAGCCCCGCTCACCTCACTGGAGAGCGGGGCTTTTTTTGTCCTGAAACCTTCAAAATCAACAACTTACGGTTCAGAATCAACGGACGCCACCCCAGGCCTTCGCTCTGAGCCACCCCTTCACCGGATTCATTTCCCATCCCGGTCCGCCATCTGAAAAAAGAACCCCTCCGCCGGCTGCAACCAGCGGAGGGGCGGGTGACGGACCGAAGACAGAGAGTGCCTGACAGCATTTATCCCCATACCCCGGCCGCCGCGAAAACATCGCGCCGGACGGTGCCAAAGTCAACCGCCCAGGGCGGGCTGACCCCGGGATTATATGCCCATATCACTTCTGTCAGCATGACATTTTTCTCTTTCATATCCCTTAAGGCTTCCCCCGGGAGGTGTGCCTCTAAAACACCGAAACAGCCGCCTGGAAATCCAGCGGGTGCGGCGCCTCACGGCGCGGCAGAGGTGTTCGTTCTTTTGTAAACACATAAATACAGGAGCGCGGGCGGCCGGGGTCCCCTGTCCGTCCGCGCTCCATCCTTTTCCTTTCGCGGTCATCGTTCAGCAGCAGGACTCCGGTATGCCAATCCGGGGACGCCGGTGCGATTCCGGCTGACCGCACCATTTCCAGGGAGGAGGCAGGATGTGGAAACGCGGGATCCGGCTCATGGCATGGGTCTGAATCCCGTCCGGAGCAGTCAAATTCTCCCCTTCTTCTCTCCCTGCCTTCTGCCTGACCACGCGCCGGGCACCAGCCTGTGCAGCCGGGAGTCCAAATCCCAGCCCGCTCCGGGCAGCACGGAGACGGCGCGCCATTTTCAAAGATGCGGGCAGGAGCCCGGCTCCACCTGGTGAGTCCTGACTCATTCACCGGAGCTGGTGCTCTCTCTTACCTCCCGCATTTCACCCCTCTCCGGGCCCTGGTAGAAACAGACAGCACGGCCGGTTTGCACCCGGCAGAAGCCGGAGCGTTACCGGTGGGCTCCACCATTTCACTTTATCCATACAGGAAGCTGGAAGGCTTCCGGCAGGCGCTTAACCGCGTCTGTTACTTTTTCACGCGGCACGTGTCCCGCTCCGCCCCGGCGCCTCTAAAACTCCGCCGCTGTGCGCGGGGCGGGACCAGACCGCCTGTCTAATCATGACGCAGGAAGAATGAGCATTCAGGCGCGTCTCATAAGCACGCCTCCGCGGGTGCGACTCCCGCTCCTGCCTCCACTTTCATTCCCAGGGGAATGCCCCGGCCGGCGGCCTGTAAACCCGCTGTCTCAAAAGAGGCCGGAAGCGACCAGTGGCGCATTACCACCATTCCCTACCAGTTTCATTTATCTTACTTCTTTTTTCGGATGCGTGGAAGCCAGCGAACCCGCCTGATTTGGGATCAGGAGATGCCCGGCGCGACACCGGGGCGTCCGACCACTTTTTTAGAACCACCCTGCCTGTGCCAGGAACTCCAACAGCGCTGGCAGTTGGAAAGCCGAGATCGTGATCACGAAGGTGATCGCGAATACCCGCCACTGGAGCCTGACCCGTTTCATCGCCACATGCAGCAATACTTCATGCCGGTAGCGGCTGAAAACGAGCAGGGCCCTGCGGCTGTTATAGGCAGCCAGGGCATTCCCCAGCGCGAAGGACACCACCACCCAGCCGATGATGGGAACAGTCCGTTGCATGGGGGTCAGATCGCGACCGGTGAACTCACTCGTCAGGCGCAGGTGATCGGTCGCGAGGGCACTGATCCGCCAGCCCACCACCCCGAGGCCCGCAAAAAGGATTACCAGCATGCCCTGCCAGGCGGACTGGGTCTTGCAGGCGGTCACCATCGCCGCGGGAGCTTCCCTCGTATAGGCTTTCGGCGTGCTTTCGCTCACGGCGCTCCGCGGTGGAGTATAGGGATTCATGCCTGGTCCTCATCGAGTGGGTTTTTCTGACTGGAGCCATTTCTTATACCCCTCGATGCGGTGAACGGAATCAGCCAGCTGGTCCATCAGGATAGTCAACCCGGCCAGCGCCAGAAATCCGCCCACGACCACCAGACCCCACACCAGAGTCTGGGCCCGCACGGCTTGCGCCATGACCTCAAAGTTTCGTACCTTCCGGCATTTCGAAGCTCTCGCCGCCGCGCGGAAGAGGCTCCAGACAAAAACCAGTTGGACCACCCCCGTCAATGCGACCAGCCAGGGAATATGGTCCACCATTCCCAGCACGAACGCTCTGACGATCATAAACAGAATCCAGAACGCGGCGACCGCCCCGGTCAACCAGAGCCAGAGGCTTGTGCCGGACACGGGCTCATCGCGTCGAAAGGGAGAATCAGGGGGACCGTCCATCCGGCAATCTCATTCCTCCACGGGACCAAATGTCAAGACTGCCCGCGTCCTGGTGAGCCGTCGCGGAAAAGATCACAGAGCTCCCCGTCACCGTCAGCAATTCCACCTGAAGCCAGGCAAGGCCGGCAAACCACACGGAAATCGAGTCCATTTCGAAAACCATCCCAGGTTCCTCCCCGGTCACCCCATCCACCGTTGGATGGCTCAGACAGATGAGCGGCGCGCTGAAAACGCGCACAGGCCGGCGCGATACCGGCTCCAGCGGCCTTTTTATCAATCAGCGGTATTGGTGTAACAGCGAGCACGTCTGTCTTCCACACAGAGAGCGCCAGGGCAGCACTGGCATACCGCACCATTGTTCATGTTCCCGAAGTGTAAGAGTCCATGCACGCCGCTCTGCGAAGGCGGAGGCTCGAGGTGCAAGTCCTCGCGGGAACACCATTTCTATCGACCCATTCCCCCGTGGCCGATTTCAGCAAGGGCACCCGCATCGTAAGCGGGACCATGCGGGTGCGAATCCCGCCGGGGGATCCACTCATTCACCACCTTCACCCTCTCATGAATCCTCCCGCTCTCAGGCTCATCACCGAAAGGCTTGTCCTCCGCTGCTGGCATCCGGACGATGCACCCCTCCTCCAGGAGGCCGTGTGCTCCAGTCTGGAGCACCTGCGTCCCTGGATGCCCTGGGCGCATGACGAACCCGCCACGCTGGAGACCCGCCGCGCCCGGCTGGAAAAGTTCGCCGCGGATTTCCGCGAGGGCCGCGATGCCGTCTATGGCATCTTCAATGCCTCGGAATCCATGGTCCTGGGCGGCACCGGAATCCACCACCGGAATGGTGACCATGATCGCGAAATCGGTTACTGGCTGAGGGCCGGATACACGGGCCAGGGCATTATTACCGAAAGCACCGCCGCCCTCACATCGGAAGCCTTTGCCGCCTGGCCCATCAGCCAGGTCACCATCGTCTGCGATCCACTCAATGTCCGCAGCGCCGCGGTGCCCAAACGCCTGGGCTTTGAATTCACCGGCCTTTTTCCCACCACGCAGTCCATCCCGGGCCGCGGGGAGGACATGATCTGGCGCGTCACGCGGGAAGCGTGGCTGCTCCGATAAACAACTGATACGGGGACCGTGGTGTAATAGCTGGCATTCGACTCTGTGAAAGTCGCGGAGCGGGGGCAGAACCCGCCGGCCCCACCAGTATCAGTTAGTGACAAGCAATGTGGGAGGGAGGATTTGGCCCGCACCGCCGGACATCCGTTTCGCGTTCCGGGTCAAATCCAACCTCCCGCCTTCCCCATCAAACACGGCGCGCAAGGTGAAGTCGTGGAGCCAGCGGGCTGCAACCCCGCCCTACCCGGTGCGACTCCGGGGCGCGCCTCCATTTTTTCCGGTTACTCGAGGATCTTTTTACTCCAGCGAATCCGGATACGCAGCAGGGTCTCCCCGGTGACCGCATAGACCAGCCCGATAGCCAGGCCAATTCCTGCCTGCTCCGGAGTCGGGACCCCGGGATGGTACTTCGCGGAGGCCATCATCACGGCAAGAACCACGCAGGTCAGAATGAGAAACCATGCGCATACCCGGCCTATTTGACAAACTGTCCGGGATCCCGAAATCAGTCCTATTCCCACGGGAAGAAAAAGCGGGAGCCTGGGCGGACCGCCCGCGTCCCGCGCATCTCTCAGATCCAGGAAGACGAGATATAGATAGCCCAGGCCCGCCACCCACATCCCGGCCCGTTTCCACAAAGCAGCAGGCGGGGGCTGGAGAATACTGGAACTGGTTCCGTTCATATGAGGCCACTCTCTCACGTCCGCCGTCCTGTCGAGGCGGTTTCCCATACAGTCCACGGGTCAGTAGCTTAAAAGCAGAGCACCGGCCTCATACCCCGGAAGGTGCTGGTGCGAGTCCAGCCTGACCGACCACTTCCATATTCCGCCAAAGAATAGATAGCGATTCAGCGCCCTGGTATGGCGCGGAGCGCGGTGCAAGTCCGCGTGGCGGATCCATTCACTCCCTCCTGGCCCGGTGACAACTGTCATCCCCGCCGCCCGGTCATTCCCTGACATAAATCACTGGCGGTCAAAACAGACAAGCGTGCTGTTGCCGGTTGGAAGCCGGACAAACCGGACCCTGGCGGGTGCGGTTGTGGCGCAGGACCACTGGCCGCCGCCATTTTTATTCACGACCCCGTAGCTCAATCGTAGAGCAGCCGCCTCTTAAGCGGCAGGTTGAAGGTGCAAGTCCTTCCGGGGACACCAGTTTATACGCGGACTCAGAACTGATCGGGGCGTCAGGACTGTTTTGAAAACGGATCGTGCGTCACCGGCGCATGGGGGTCGTCCCCTCCTGAATCCGCCATTCTCATCACCATGCCGGTCTGGCAGACTCAGCAATGCACCTGTCCTGTAAACAGGCCCATGCGGGTGCGACTCCCGCGACCGGCCCTTTTTTGGCCCCGTAGTTCAATCAGTGGAACGCCCGGCTCTGACCCGGGAGGTTGATGGTGCGAATCCATCCGGGGCTTCTCCTTTCATCGTTTCAACTCCCCCCGTGTAGTCCAACAGCAGAGACACTCCGTTCAGAGCGGAGCCAGTGCGGGTGCAAATCCTGCCACGGGGACCATCTTTTATCCCATCACGCCATACCCTATGTTCCAGCTTTCTCACGGTTATCTCCTCAGCGAATTTGAACAGGGTGACCGCGATGCCATTGTTGCGAATCTCCAGGACCGCTCCGTTTACGAGTGGACGCTGCTTATCCCGCACCCTTATACCAGGGAACACGCGGATGAATGGCTGGCGATTCTCAGACGGCGCAAGGAAGAGGATGGCCGTGTGACAAACTGGGCTATCCGCGCTCCGGATGGAGCCCAGATCGGCGGCATCGGCCTTCATCCCTCGTCGCGAGGCCAAACCCACGCCGCGGAACTTGGTTACTGGCTTGCAAAGGCGTGGTGGGGCCGCGGCATCATGACCTCGGCCATCGCTGCCGTGGCGCGCCATGCATTCGACGCTCTCGGCATCGCCCGGCTCACCGCCGCCATCTTCACCGGCAATACCGGCTCCGCCCGCGCTCTGGAAAAGAATGGCTTCGAAATGGAGGCCCCACTCCTCCGGAAATGTTACCTCAAGAACGGAAGATTCATCGACGCCACCCTCTATGCCAAAGTGAGCACATCAGACACTTCCTGCTAAGTCGAATTATCCCTCTCACATCTTCCATGTCCCCGTAGCTCAGCAGAAGAGCAGCCGGCTTCTAACCGGCTGGTCGAAGGTGCGACTCCTTCCGGGGATGCCATTGCCATTTCCTCCGGTGGCCCAATTCAGCAGAGGCATCCGGCTTAAAACCGGAGAGTTGCGGGTGCGAATCCCGCCTGGAGGACCATTCCATTTATCATGGAACGCGAACCGGCCAAGCATGCCGGGACCCGTTGCTAGCGGGATCGTGCCGATTTTACCGGCATGGGGTGCAAGTCCTCCGCGTTCCGCCATTTCCCCATCCTCCCTATGCAAAGAAACCAAGGGTCGGGAGACAGCTTTTTTCATACGAGGGCGTCAGCTAACACGCAGGCTACCTGGCTTTCATCCAGGCAATACGGGTGCGAATCCCGTCGCCCTTGCCATTTCCGGCACCACATGACCGTATCGTCTAACAGCCAGGACGCCGTGCTCTCCACACGAAAATCCGGGCGTGACTCCCGGTGCGGTTGCCACCTTTTACCCGCGTAGCCCAATCAGCAGAGGCACGGCGTCGAGAGCGCCGTTAGTGCAGGTGCGAGTCCTGTCGCGGGTACCATTTTTGCGGCAGTGAGGACGGGGATACTTCGTACAGAATACGCCCTCAAACCGGCGCGGTCCGTCATGGACCGCTCCTTTCCCCGTCCGGTTTTCTCCGCATTCTTTTAAGGAATGAAGGGCCATGGGGATTCCTTCTTGCGGGCTTCCCGTCACCACTCAAGACGTGAGCATGCTGTCATTTGGTCAAGCCTGCCTGCAACGCTTCGACTTCACGCCTCCCGGGGATTTCCTCCGGATGGTGGACGGGAACGTGTTGCCCCGTCTCCCCGGCTTTCACTGGATGACCCCGGACGAAATTCTGCATTTCGAGTTTCTCGACCATCAGTGGCCGGACTTTATTCCTTTTGGCCGGAATGAAGAGGGCGACCTCTGGTGCTGGTGCCCCGGCATGGAATCCGGGAGCGGCATTCCCGTCGGTATTTGCCCTGTGAATTGTGAGGAGGGCGAGATCTACGCTCCCCATTTCGCGTCCGCGCTGTTCCGCCTCTTTTGCGATGCCGCCCAATCACTCGCCTCGGCCCCCTCCGGCCATTCCGCCGCGTCCGCGCTTCTCCACAAGGCAGCGGATCTCACTGGTCCTGGGTGGCCTGTTGAGTGGAACGCCTGGCTCCGTCGTATGGCGGAATATCCGCCCTCCTCGTGGAGGACCCAGGACGGCCCCCGTTCCGGCATCATCCCGCCGGAAGAGCATGCCCGTGTGATCCGGGAATGGATCGACGACGGGGAGGTGGGCAGCGTTTTCCGCTGGATGACCGCGCCTTAGCCGCGGCTTTACCGGCAATCATCATTTTCAAAGGCAGTAAGCGTGGAGCTACTCCGGAATCCGCTGGTTCAAATCCAGCCTTGTTCCCCGCCGGGAACATGAAACCTCCGCGCGGTTTTCTCCTTTGATTTCTTTTCCAGAGCAGTGAGACGGGAGTTCCTTCGACTCAAGATCGGGTTGTTGCCGGTTCGAATCCGGCCCGGTCCTTTTTATGGACCGGTAGCTCAATTGGCAGAGCACCACAAAGCCTCCCGCCGGTATTCTCTCTGGATCTCTTTTTCGCGGCAGTGAGACAGGAGTTACTTCGTAACCATAACGAGCCGGAAGGCTGGGACACAGGGCGGGCCACCGCCTGCGTGTCCATCTCCCGTCAGTTTCTCCGCGAATCCCTTTCCATGGCGGGGCAGTGAGCCCGCGGGTTACTTCGCTCAAAACGAACCAACCTCCCGCGGGCACTTTTTCTCCCTGCCGCCTTTTCCGATAAACGAAACCCCTTGAGGCAGTGAAGTCCGGGTTACTTCGGGAGCCGGTGCTGGTCGCGAGACCGCCGGAGGGCCATCATGGCCGTTCCCCGGGCTGATTTACTCCTCATCTTATAACACAAATAGAAAGGAGGCGCTCACATCATGCGCTTCAACTTCCTGAAGAAAAAGAAATCCGGCGGTGCCAATACCGTCAACTTTGCCGGAGGCGAAGCCTTCACGGAGACGCCCCGGCTGGAGCTCGCCTCCCTCATGCTTACCAGCATGCTGAAGGACCAGTTCTACCGCTCCGCGGATGCCGCCGCCGACCGCCTGCGTTCCCTCATCGCCGCCATGCCGGACAAGCGCTTCGCCGCGAAGGCCGCCATCTACGCCCGTCAGGAGGCCGGCATGCGCAGCATCACCCACCTCGCCGCGGCGGAGATCGCCAAAAGCGTGAAGGGTGAGGCGTGGACGAAGAGCTTCTACGAAAAAGTGGTGCGTCGTCCGGATGACGCGCTGGAGGTGCTGGCCTGCTATCTCGCGGGTCACGGCCGTCCCATCCCCAACAGCCTCAAAAAAGGTCTGGGCCGCGCGCTCGCGGGATTCGATGCCTACCAGCTCGCGAAGTACCGCCGGGAGGACGCGGATCTTTCTCTCGTGGATGCCGTGAATCTGCTCCACCCGCCGCACACCCCGGCGCTGGCCGCGCTGGTGAAGGGCGAACTCCGCCCCGCCGAAACCTGGGAGACAAAGCTCACCCTGGCCGGTCAGCAGGCGGAGAGCACGGACGAACTGGACGATCTGAAAAAGGACGCCTGGGCCGGTCTCGTGCGCTCGCGGAAAATCGGCTACTTCGCGCTCCTGCGGAATCTGCGGAACATCCTCACGCACGCGCCGGAGGCCGTCCCGGAGGCCATCGCCATGCTCACGGATGAAACCCTCATCCGCCGTTCGCTGGTCATGCCCTTCCGGTTCCAGACTGCGCTGGATGCCGTGAGCGCCGCCGGGCTTCCCGGAGCCCCGGCCGTGCTCGCCGCCCTGAGCGATGCCGTGGACCTCTCGCTGGCGAACGTGCCGAAATTCCCGGGCCGCACCCTCGTGGCCCTGGATACCTCCGGCTCCATGGCCGGCCGCCCCATCCAGATCGGCTCACTCTTCGCCGCCATCCTTGTAAAGGCGAATGGCGCGGACCTCCTGCAGTTCAGCGACGATGCCTCCCCGCTCACGCTGAATCCCCGGGACAGCACGCTCACCCTGGCGAAATTCATCGCCGGGAAGGCAAAGTGTGCCGGCACGGACTTCCACGCCATCTTCCGGACCGCGCGTGGACCGTATGACCGCATCATCATCCTCAGCGACATGCAGGGATGGATCGGCGGTCATGCTCCGGTCCGCACCTTCGCGGAGTGGAAGGAGAAGTACCGCTGCGACCCGAAGGTCTTCTCCTTCGACCTCCAGGGCCTCGGCACCCTCCAGTTCCCGGAGCGGAACATCGTCTGCCTCGCCGGTTTCAGCGACAAGACCATGGACATGCTCCGCATGCTGGACAGCGACCCCCGGGCGCTCATCCGCGCCATTGAGGCCATCGAGCTGAATTGATACCCACGACCGGCGGACCGGGAGCGAAAGTTCCCCGGTCCGCCGGTTTTCTTATTGGGATGCCCGGCGGGCTGGCACTCTTCTGGCGAAGGGAATAGCATTCAACCCTGCCATCCCCATGAAATCCGAGACCCCGCCCCCGCCCTGGAAGCGTTCCGCCCCGAAGGCCGGCACGCACACCAAACTCTCCGCCGCCTCCAAAGAGAAAGCTAAAGACCGCGCCCGCAAGGCAGGCCGCCGCTACCCGAATCTCGTGGACAATATGTGGGCCGCGAAACAGCAGAACCAGCCGTCATGAAAACCCCGCTCAAAGACCCCGAAGGCGGACTCACCGCCGCTGGTCGCGCCTCTTTCAAAAAGAAAGAGGGAGTCCACCTCAAGCCCGGTGTCATGAAACCCGAGTCCGAAATGACCCCGGAGGAAATGAAACGAAAGGGAAGCTGGGCCTCCCGCTTCTATGGCCGCGAGGGCAAACTCCCGCCGCTTAAGAAGCCCTCCGGCGAGCCCACCCGCTTCGCGCTTACCGCCGCCGCCTGGGGAGAGCCCGTGCCCTCCACTGTCACCGCCGCCCGGAAGATCGCCGCCAAAGGCCGTCGCCTCCTTCGCCTCTATGCCAAAAAGAAGGCCCCGCCCGGCACGACGTCCCGCGCCCGCAAAAGCTGACCCTCCATTTCCCCAGCCCCTTCCGGTGCGCCGTCGCGGTAATCGTGACCGGCGCATTTTTATGTCACGTTTCCCCACGCCCGGAACGTCTTCTTTTTAAACAGCCACATTCAGGCCTCCGCCTCCTTCGCTGATTACTGCTCCCCTTTCTCTCCTCCCTTCCCCGCATCCGCGTGCCAGGTGCCTTTTTTTGAACCGTTCACCCCTCATCCCTTTCCAATCCGATGAATCCTTTCCACCCCTCCCCGTCCCCCTCTTTTTCCTCCAACCCCTCTCTTTATGAACACCCCGATCCTTGAATCCCGGTTCTCCCGCATGGGCAGCCGGGTGAGGGTGGTTTCCCTCCCCGAAGCCCCGCGCCTGGCAGGCTTCAATCTGAATACAGACCAGGAACCCGGCGGAGAATTCCGGCCCGCGGATAACGCTGCCGTCATCCGCCAGGGTGAATGGTTCTTCATGCCGGTGGAAGGCCTGGTGGTGGATGCGAAGCGCGTCCACCATGACGAGCCTCTCCGCCGCACCGGGGGGTCGCCCCACTTGGTGGAAATGCTCTACCGCACCGGCGGCGAAGCCGTTTACCACCATGCGAAGACCAACCGTGTCCTCACCGTGCCTCAATACCGGAGGCTGCTCCAGCAGCGCCCCCGGGAGGTGCGTGAATGGCGCATCATGCAGCGCGGCATGGCTGCCTATGGTCGCGGTGCCGTCCGCCACCCGGACCATGGCACCATCATGCTGCACGACTGGCACCGCATTCTGATGAACACAGAGTCCGAAGCCCAGGCCGTCGGCCAGGTGGCGCTTCCGGACTGATAACAGCACCGCTTGAACGCAAATGCCCGCCAGTCTCCATCCAGAGGCTGGCGGGTAATTTTTTTCCGTTCCGCCCGAGTAAGGTGCCGCCGAACATCCTGCCGCATAATGAAACACCTGAAGCGTAAACCGCTAAGTGCTGAAACGATCAGCTTACTTCAAACCTATGGACGGGCTACCTCCTCGGTTTGGCATACGGCATTCGAGTCCCTTGCCGAAAGCATCTGCGACTGGGAATACTTTGACGCGGAAAGGAGAATCCGGATCCTTTTGTTTCAGGCAATCCTCAATAGAGACGCTTACAATCCCATTCTTCCAGAGTATCCGTGCGGCCCCCCGGCCTATGGCTTCCCAGGTTTTGATAAGGGGATTTGTTTCCGGCCTGAAAACCTGGAACCTTCCCATGAGGTCCACGCCGCCGCGGATAAAATGGGGTTCAACCCGCTACGGCATCTTCGGGACCGCTACCCTGTGAGCCAACTGGCACCCTGCCTGGTGTTCGAATTTCTCGATTTTTATAACCCGGATAGCATGGGCGTCCGTTGCAATGATATGATCGTCGCGCGGGTGGTCACGGCAGGATCACCTCTGGAAGTGGATCAAGTGATCGTAATCGATACCGCGTCCCTGCTTGGAGCGGATTCTCCGGTGATCCTCTGAAGAAGGCACCCCGAAAAAGCAGCCCTAAAACAAAAGCCCGGGAAGGGCGACATTCAAAATACCCGCCGTTCGGTTATCTGCCGGGCGGACTGTTTCCATGAACTCTCCCGAAAACCCCAAAATCTTC
The DNA here is from genome assembly GCA_965229245.1 of Verrucomicrobiales bacterium. Taxonomy (GTDB): domain Bacteria; phylum Verrucomicrobiota; class Verrucomicrobiia; order Verrucomicrobiales; family V1-33; genus V1-33. The sequence continues at coordinate 2,265,021 of CBDDIW010000005.1, read as the reverse complement.
GGCAGGCACGAAGAGGATACCGTTAAACAAATCCACCGCTGCCTGGCGGTGGGCGGCACCCGGGCCGTGCTCTGCGCGGATGGTCACCGGGGCTATTCCCAACCCATCGGCGGGGTGGTGGCCTATCGGGATCTCATTTCTCTCAGCGGCGTCGGTTTCGACATCGCGTGCGGGAATCTCGCCATCCGCACGAATGTGAAGTCCCGCGATCTCCGCCAGGACATGCCCTCCATCATGAATGAAGTGGTGCGCCGCATCTCTTTTGGCATGGGCCGGAGGAACAAGGAAAGCGTGGACCACGATCTCTGGGATGACGACGCCTGGAAGCTCAAGCCCATGAGCCACCTGAAGGACCTCGCCGCCTCCCAGCTCGGCACCGTGGGCGGCGGGAATCACTACGTGGACATCTTCGCGGATGAACACGATAACGTGTGGGTCGGTGTCCACTTCGGCAGCCGCGGCCTCGGCCACAAGACGGCCACCTGGTTCCTCGAAAAAGCCGGACTGAAGGAAGGCATGGACGCCGCCCCTACCGTGCTCCGCACCGGCAGTTCTCTCGCCCAGGACTACCTTACGGGCATGCACCTCGCCGGGCGCTACGCCTATGCCGGTCGTGAATGGGTGGCCCGTCTCATCGTGAAGAAAATCCTCTGGGCGAAGATCGAGGAGGAAGTGCACAACCATCACAACTTCGCCTGGCTGGAGGAGCATGACGGGGAAAAGCACTGGGTGGTCCGGAAGGGAGCCACCCCGGCGTTCCCCGGCCAGAAGGGCTTCGTGGGCGGCAGCATGGGGGACAACGCGGTCATCATCCAGGGCGTGGACTCCCCGGAATCCCGCGCCGCCCTTTACTCCACCGTCCATGGCGCGGGCCGTGTGATGAGCCGCACCGCCGCGAAGGGTAAACGGGGAGGTGCCCCCGGACGCATCTCCCGCCAGCAGATGGACCAGTGGATAAAGGAAAAAGGCATCGTCCTCCGCGGCGGGGATCTCGACGAGGCCCCTCAGGCCTACCGCCGCCTCCCGGATGTCCTCGCCGAACACGCGGGCACCATCCGCGTCCTCCATACCCTGCGCCCCCTCGGCGTCGCCATGGCGGGCCCCGAAATCCGGGACCCCTATAAGGACTGACCCCGCCACGGGCGTGCACACCCCAATTTGACCACGCCGCCCCCGGACGGGGAGAGGTGAAAGAGACGGCTTCGCGGGCCGTGGCGTGGTCGATACCAAAAGGAAGGGAGACACCCCGGTCGCGGCCCCGTGCCGCGACCGGGGTCGTCTTGCGAAAATTTGACGGGAAAGGCTTTGCGCAAGGCCCTCCTCCCAGGCAAGGTGCGGTCCGTGAATCCCGACAGGATGATAATCGCGCGAGACCGGACTGCCCCGAGGGGCATGACCGGGAAGAGAGCCCCCGCGTGGCGCAGTCGGAGTGTGGACAAAAGGACGGACACCATGGCCGGAACCCGGCGATTTTTTTCCTCCACTCAACCCTACCCGCTCAATGAATGATGATACGCTCAACCGCTCCACCGTTCTCGTCCTCAACCGCCATTGGCAGGCCATCGATGTAAAAACGCCCGCCGAGGCCTTCAGCATGATGGCCACCGGTGCCGCCAGCGGACTGGACATTGGAGAGGAAGGCATGCGCCCCGTGCCCTGGGCGGAATGGCTCACGCTCCCCGTGCGGGACCAGGACCGGCCCGTGCGAACCGTGAGGGGGGCCGTGCGCGCCCCCACCGTGCTGGTCCTCGCGCGCTATGCCAGAATGCCCCGCCGCCGCCTCGGCTTTTCCCTGCGCGGCCTCTGGGAGCGGGATGGCGGCATCTGTCAATACACGGGCAAACGTCTTCAGCCAGGCGAGGGGAACATCGACCACATCGTCCCCCGCAGCCGCGGCGGCCTCTCCTCCTGGGACAACTGCGTGCTCGCGGACAAGCGTGTCAATCACCGCAAAGGCAACCGCACGCCCGATGAAGCCGGTCTCAAGCTCGTGCGCACTCCCGCCGTCCCTCCGGAACTCCCCGCTACCGCCTTCATCCGGAATACGTATTCCATCCCGGACTGGGAAATGTTCCTTGCCTGATTACCGCCATGAACGGCGCGGCTCCCCGCCGCGCCGTTTTTGTTTATGTGATACTATTCCGTGCCAGGAACTGGTGGTTGATCCTCCCGGAAGTCTTTCCTGTCGATAACGAAGACTCCTCCAATAACGCCACGAGACCTTTTTTCACCTTACCGGATCCCAAATGGAAATGGTATAAGGGCTGGCTTCGTCAATGATCCACCGCATAAACTCACTGGGCGGAAGCGCGCCCAGGTCCGAAGCGCGAAGGACGCGAACGGAGGGGAGTGGCGGTGCCCAGATGGAGGGCGTGGCGGGCCCGTGGAGGAGAAGGCAGGGAGTGCCGCAGGCGGCTGCGAGGTGGGAGATCCCGGTATCGTGCCCGAAATAGAGACGGCAGGAGGCCAGCAAAGGGCCAAGGCCAGTCAGCGGCAGGCCATGGGAATGCGCGCAGTCAATGCCGGCGGCACATAACCATCCAGGAAGAGCAAGGGCATCGCCGGACTCCGATTCACCCGTGATGACCAGCATACGGGTGGCCGGATTCCGGGAATGCCAGCTTTTCAAGAACTCGAACCAATGGGAGGCGGGCCAGTTCTTCCGCGGACTGCCGCTGCCGGGGTGGATGGCCACAAGATCCTCGCGCTCTCTCCGGCAGAATTGCAGGAGGTGAAAAGGAGCCCCGGGTTGGATACCCAGAGGCATGAGTGCGGTCGCGAGTTGCCAGGCAACCGGCTCCTCCCCTCCAAACCTCCATGGTCCCTGAAGAAACTGCCGGGCACCGGCCTGAAGGGTTTGTTTCCGGAAGATGCCCGCGGTATCCGCCAGCCAGGAGACCACCAGATCGAACGACCCCATCCACGCCTGCCAATCGTCATTGGGAGATCCCTCGTCAGAAAAGAAAGGGGCCAGCCCGGCGCTTTCGAGTGAACGGGATTCGTCACAAAGACCATCCGCGGCGGCGAGGGCGGCGTGACCGGGATGGGCCAGCAAAGAAAGCCTGGCTCCCGGAAAGGCCCGGCGCAACGCGGCCAGGCACGGGAGCGTAACGATGAAGTCCCCCATGGCACCGCCCCGGGCGGCAAGGATTCGGCGCTGCGGCGGGGTCATAGGAGGAACGGCATGGGATCCATGGAGGAGAGCTGAAGCCACGAGGATCGCGGGAAGTTCGGAAACCATCCACCGGCTGGAGGGCAAACAGCAAGCGGAAGGGCAAAACTCCAGTTGCCGCGCCCCCGGGGCTTCGGAAGAATGCTCCATGCGCATCGGTCTCCTGCGGCACTTTCCAGTGGAACTCCCTCTACCGCAAGGCTGGAGGACCGCGGGGGATCTTTCCGACTGGCGGACGCGCTATGATCTTTCCCCCACCATTCCCCGGCTGGTGGACTTGGGGGCCTTGCCATGGGACCGGTGTCTCAGCAGCGATCTGGAGCGGGCCCTGGTCACGGCAAAGGCGGCGTTTCCCGGCCCCGTGGAGTCTATGCCCCTGCTGAGGGAGGTGGAGTTCGCCACCTTCAGAACCGGACGGCTGCGCCTGCCCATCCTGCTATGGCGCGGGGTGCTGGGGCTTTCCTGGGCTACCGGTCACCGCTCCCAGCGGGCCACCCGGGACGCCTTCCGCTCCCGGGTGAACGAGGCGGCGGATCTGCTGGAGGGCACGGCGGGAAACACCCTCGTGGTCTGCCACGCGGGCATCATGATCTACCTGAGCGCGGAACTGCGGCGGCGCGGCTTTCTCGGTCCGAAACTGAGGCGGCCCCTGCACGCCACCCTCTATTGTTACGAGGGAAAAGGCCCGGGAGCCCGGTAAGGATCAGGCCACGGTGGAGAATTCCCCGAACTTGCGGAACTTCGCGTAACGCCCGGCGCGGATCTGCTCCGGCGTCAGGGTGGTCAGTTCGTCCAGTTGCGTGAGCAGCGCGGCCTTCAGGGAGGCAGCGGCCTCCGCCGGAGCGGTGTGGGCTCCACCAACGGGCTCCGGGATAACGGAGTCCACGATGCCGAATTTCTTCAAATCCCCGGCGGTGATGCGCAGGGCATCCGCGGCGTCCTCGGCGAATTTCCGGTCCTTCCACAGGATGGCCGCGCAGCCTTCCGGGCTGATGACGGAATAATAGGCGTTCTCCAGCATGAGGACGCGGTCCGCCACGCCGATACCCAGGGCTCCGCCACTGCCACCCTCGCCGATGACCACCGCCACCACGGGCACGGGCAGGGACATCATTTCCCTGAGGTTGAAGGCAATGCTTTCCGCGATGTTCCGCTCCTCCGCCTGCACTCCCGGGTAGGCCCCGGGGGTATCGATGAGGCTCACGATGGGCAGCTTGAACTTCGCGGCCATGCGCATGAGACGCAGGGCCTTCCGGTAGCCCTCCGGATGGGCGCAGCCGAAGTTCCGTTTCAGATTCTCCTTCGTATCCCGGCCTTTCTGGTGACCGATGAGGATCACGCGGTGGTTGCCGATGGTGGCGAAGCCGCCGGGCATGGCGTGGTCATCCGCGATGTGCCGGTCCCCATGAAGTTCGAAGAACTCGCCGAAGCAAAGAGAGGCGTAGTCCAGCATGTAAGGCCGGGCGGGATGCCGGGCGATCTGCACCCGCTGCCAGGCGGTGAGGTTCCGGTAGGTATTCGTCCTCAGGGTATCCAGCTTCGCCCGGATGGCACCCACCTCGTTCTCCACGTTGATTTCCTGGCCGGAGCTTTTCTCCAGCAGTTCCTCCAGTTGCTCCTGGAGTGCGATGATAGGTTTTTCAAATTCGAGCGGCGCGATTTTCATGAAGCGTCAAAGGATACCGGAAGGGGGGCAGGGGTCAGAGAAAGCGGAGGGGAATGCCGGGACGCAGGATGGTGCTGAGTTCCCGCATGTCCTCCGCGGAGAGATATACGCCCGAAGGAGACGGCTGCGCGCCCTCCGCGGGTTTCGGTGGCTGGGGGCAGAAGATGATGCCGCCGCGGGTGCCTTTCCCGGCGGTCTGGATCCGCCGCTGCGCGGAGGCATAACGGTCGTCATCCAGGCGGAATTTCCGGTCGTTAAACCAGGCGTAGGTTTCCCCGATGGTGGTCTCCTTGCCGAGCTTTGGCATGGGCAGGTGATGGCCCAGGATGGTGTAGTCCTTGAAGTAAACGCTGTCCTTCAGCAGAGTGATCTTTTTCTCCGCCAGGCGCACCTCCACCTCGAAGTTCAGCGGGTAAATGATGAGCCGGTCCCCGGGATGAATGATGGAGCCGAGGAGGTTGTTCACCCTTTTGATATACGGGACGGTCGTTTGGAACTTCGTGGCAATGGCGTTGAGGTTGTCCTGCCGGGTCTTGCCCACGGTATATTCCAGCTTCCCGGGCATGGGCGCGCGCTCGAAGAGGCGGTCCATGTTCATTTCCCCCAGCACCTCACGGGCACCGGCGTAGCGCTCCGACTCCTTGTGGATCTCCATGATCTCCCACAGCTTTTCCCGCGCGCCATCTTTCTCTCCCCGGCGGATGCACTCGATAGCCTGGTCGAAGACCTTTTTCCCCGGATCCACTTTGGGCCCGGTCTGGGAGAGGAGCTTTTTTACCGTGTCCTTTTTCTCGCGTTCCGGGACGATGTTCTCCCGGTACATGTAGTACCCGCCCAGCACGGTCGCGGCGAGAACAGCGAGGGCCAGGAGGGAGGCAAGGATGCGAACGTGGATGATCCGCGGCATGAAGGAGAAATTCCAGTGTGTTCCCGCCCCGGCACGGCGTCAACCCGTCAAGCCCGGCATTCGGGAGGCCGGACTCACGGCGTGGAGGTCACCTTCACCCGGAGGAAAAGCGGGCCGGCGGCGGGCTGGGGCACGCGGGCGGTCATGGAACTGTCCGCATTTGCCGTCACCTGGCCTGCCGGCACATCCGTCCAGGTGGAGAGATCCGCGGAGGACTGGCAGACCAAAGAGGCATAGACGTTACTGGCAAAGCGCGGCGTCCACTTCAGGGTCAGCACTTCATTGCCCGCCACCGTCTCCCGTCCGGAGACGGGCAGCACGAGGGATCCCTCCGCGTAAGGGTTGTTCCCCGCGAGGGCGAACTCCACCAGATTCGTCAGGCCATCACCATCCGCGTCCTGCTCCGGGCCACGCGCTCCCGCGGGTGCGCCGCTGGTGGCCATGAACTCGTTAAACCCGGTGTTCACGGGAATGCCGAGGACGGTGGCGAGAATCTCCCGGTCCGTGAGCGGGGCCACGGTGCCGAACTTCGCCGGATACTTCGCCGCCAGCGCGGTGATCACCTTCTGCGCGATGACGGCGTGCATGGTGGTGGTGGGATGGAAGCCGTCGTGGGAAAAGACGTAGCGGTTGTGCGCGGACGTGGGGTCCGAGGCCGTCTTTTCGTCTGATCCGTTGATGAAGGTCACCCCGCCGATGACCGGGCTTTTGGTGATGAGGTCCTTCGTGACGGAGTAGGTATCGATCCACGCCCCTCCGAGAGTGCCCTCCGTCCAGGTTTTCAGGTCCGCGTTCAGCGTGTCCAGGGCGGTGGTGATGCGGCCCGTGCGCGTGGCATCCGTGGGCCACTGTGACTGCACATCCGGCGTGCAGCCCACGTGGGGAACGGCACAGACGGCAATGGGCAGGGTGGGATTCGCCGCCCTCACATACTGGGCGATGGCCTGGATGCTGGCCTTCATGGAGTCCATGAGGGGCTGCGGATTTCCCGCCCCGGTGCCATTCCCCGTGTAGATGGTCTCATAGCGGATGGCCTCGCCATTGACCATGGCCGCCGGGTCCGTGGAGCCAAAGCGGAGATCATTTCCCCCGCACCAGATGATGGCCGCGGTGGAGGTGCTGGAAACCTGCGCGGACAGCAGGGTGCCTGTCTGCTTCCAGTTGGGGGCAAAAACGGCGAGGGTGGCAAAGTCCGTGTCGCCCGTGATCTCCGTGCCGTTGGGGTCGAGGAGGAAATTGCGGATGGTCCGCGCCGTCGCCCCCGGCACGGCCCAGTTGTATTCGTGGCCCAGCAGACGGAGATCCGTCCACCGGTTGGTGAACAGGCTGTTCTTAAAGACCCCGCTGTCGAACGCCCCATTGCGGTAGGTGTGGAGGATCTCCGCCCAGTTCCGCGCGCCGGGGTTCGTGGCATCGATCCCCTCCACCAGACCCGGCAGCCCGGGGAAAGTCACCTCATATTCCTTGGTGAGGCTGTCGCCCACCACGGTGAGGTGATCCACCGCCACCGCGGGCAGAACGAAGAGCAGACTAAGAAACAGGGGGGGAAGAAATTTCATGGCCGGGATGATGCGCCGGAATAGCCCGGCGGCAATGAAAGGATGCGCCCCTCCGGAAACCCGGATGGTTCATCCCGTTTAAAGCCGGAAATGGTCTTTATCCTGAAACCCGCGCTGACCAGCGCCACGCTCCCTTTTCAATAAACCCCATGACCGTCCGTTTTTTCCTCCGTCTCCTTTCCTGCGCCCTCATTCCCGGTGTCTCCGCCATCGAGCCCTGCCGGATCGAGGTGGTGGAGAAGGGCACGGGCTGGCCGGTGCCGCTGGTGGAGTTGCGCACCACCCACGAGGCCCGTTTTGTCACGGATAACGCCGGACGCATTGCCTTCGATCTGCCGGAACTCATGGACCGGGAAACATTCTTCGAGGTGCGGGGCCACGGGTATGAAGTGAAGGCGGACGGCTTTGGCATCCGCGGCGTACGGCTCACGCCCCGGTCCGGCCAGACGCTGAAAGTAGAGGTGGAGCGCCGCATTATTGCGAAACGCCTGGGCCGTCTCACGGGCAGCGGGCTCTTTGGCGAGAGTCAAAAAGCGGGATTGGAGAATGACTGGCGCGACGGACCGGTAACGGGCTCGGACAGCGTCCAGAACGCGGTATATCAGGGAAAACTCTTCTGGGCATGGGGGGACACCGCCGTGGCTCATTACAAACTGGGGATCTTCGATACCACCAGCGCCACCACCGCCCTCCAGCCTCTGGCTTCCTTCGAGCCGCCTCTGCGGTTGAAGCTGGATTATTTCACGGATGAAAAAGGCCGCCCGCGCGGCGTGGCCAAAATGCCCGGAGCCGGTCCCACGTGGATTACCGCTTATGTGACACTCCCGGACAAAACCGGCACGTCCCGGCTGGTGGCCACCTATGTAAAGATCCGGAATCACCTGGAAGTTTATGAGTCTGGCCTCTGCGTGTGGAATGACGCCACCGCCCGGTTTGACCGCCTGAAGGTCCTCTGGACAAAGCCGGACCGGAAAGCGACTCCCCCGCCCCGCCCGGATGGACAGCCCTCGCTCTGGAAAGATGCGAACGGCAAAGAGTGGGCCTATTTCGGCATTTCCCTGCCCACGCTGCGATGCCCCGCTACTTTCGAGGCCTGGCAGGATCCCGCGACCTGGGAAACCCTGACGCCCCAGGAAAGCCTGCCCTCCGCCGCGGACGGGAAGCCGGTGAAACCCCACAGCGGTTCCATCGCGTGGAACGCTTTCCGGAAATGCTGGGTCACGGTTTTTATGCAGAACTTCGGGAAGCCCTCCGCCTTTGGCGAACTCTGGTATGCCGAAGCCCCCTCTCCCTCCGGTCCGTGGGGCAAAGCGGTAAAAGTGCTCTCACACGACAACTATACCTTTTACAATCCCCGTCTCCATCCGGACTTCACCCCGGACGGCTCTCCCATCCTTCTTTTTGAAGGCACCTACACGGCGGAGTTCGCGGACCATCCGGAAATGACCCCGCGCTACAATTACAACCAGATGCTCTACCGCCTGGATCTGGACGATCCCGCCCTGGCTCCGGCCTGCTTGCCGTGAGCCCGGGGGAGCGCTGGCGGGACGGCTGAATGAATACCGTCCCTTATTTTTCCATCGCGGTCCGCAGAGCGGCGATCAGCTTCACTTTATCCATTTTCAGCAACGCCTCCACCTCCAGAACCAGGCCGGGAAAACAGGCGCTGGAGAGCAATCCATCCTTCGGTGTTTGCTCCACGTATTCCTGGTCCTCCAGATGGAACCAGCATACCCGCTCCTCCTCCGTGAGCCACACGAGGTATTCCGGAATGCCATTCCGGCGGTAGGCACGGAATTTCTCATGTAGGTCAATTGAAACACTGCTGGCCGCGATTTCACAAACCAGTTCCGGCGAGCCACACAGGTAGTCCCGTTCGTTCAGCCAGACACGACCACCTTCGCGCGGCGCGGAGCAGAGAATGGCATCCGGCTGGGGAGCGTTTTCGGAATCCAGAATGAGTGTCGCATTGGGATACAGCTCAAGCCCGGAGTGTTCGAGGGCATAAATACCCAGCCACAAGTGGATAAAACCGTCTGGTTTTGAGTGCGCACTGGCGCGTACGGGAGAGGGCATGTTGACAATTCCTTCGATCAGTTGCGCTTTTTTCAGGCTCTTCGCCGTTTCGTAGCGCCGCAGAAATTCCGATGCCGTGAGCCGGTCCCCGTTTTCCAAGGTCATGGGTCGCCCTTTCACGGCCACGGGTTCCCGGGGCTCCGGTCGGGGGCGGAGGGCTTCCGGTTTGAGATTCACACTCATGACAAGTATAGAAAATACGTTTCGCAAACGGGAGCCGCAAGCACCTCCCTCCAGGCATTATCATCCAGTGACCGCGGCAATCAGTTTCGCGCGATCCATTTTCAAAAGGGCATCCAGGTCAAGAACCAGGCCTAGGAACACAGCACTGGAGAGTCGGCCACCCTCCCGTGTTTTCTCCACATATTCCTGGTCCTCCAGATGGAACCAGCACACCCGCTCTTCCTCCGTGAGCCATACCAGATATTCATTGATGCCCGCGCGACGATAGACGCGGAATTTATCATGAAGATCGATTGAAACACTGCTGGCCGCGATTTCACAGACCAGCTCAGGAGATCCGGAAAGATAACCCCGGTCATTCAACCAGACCCGACCTTCCGGGCGGGGCGCGGAACAAAGGATGGCATCCGGTTGGGGGGCGTTATCGGAATCGATCAACAGCGTTGCGTTGGTATAGACCGCCAGTCCGGGATGCCTCATGGCGTAATACCCCAGCCAGAATTGGACTAAATTGTCAGGGGCAGCATGAGCATCCGCGCGTACGGGAGAGGGCATATTGACGATTCCTTCGATCAGTTGCGCTTTTTTCAGGCTCTTTGCCGTTTCGTAGCGCCGCAGAAATTCCGATGCCGTGAGCCGGTCTCCGTTTTCCAGGCTCGTGGGTCGCCCATTCGCGGCCACGGGCACCCAAGGCTCCGGACGGGGGCGGAGGGCTTCCGGTTTGAGATGCACGCTCATGACAGAGGCAGGGATACCACCTTGACGGCGGTTTTCAACCGCCCGGCCCCGGCAACCTCCTCCACCTCTCCGTTTTGCCTTTTATCCTCTGGCGAAAGAGGGCTGGCGGGACAAAACCGCCGCCACGGGGCGGTTGCAAACATGGGGCCGGGGGGCTTAGGGAAAAGAGCACTTTTCATTTCCGCCATGACACCCACAGTTCGAGAATTCACCACCGGCTCCGGCTCCCAAGGCTCTTATTTTTCCCTGCCCGCGCTCAAAGAGGCGGGCATCGCGCCGAATCTGGAGCGACTCCCCACTTCCATCCGCATCGTGCTGGAAAGCGTGCTGCGGAACTGCGATGGCAAGAAGGTCACGGAGGCGGATGTGAAGAACCTCGCCGCGTGGAATGCCCGGGCTCCGGGTGACTATGAGATTCCCTTCGTGGTCGCGCGCATCGTCCTCCAGGACTTCACGGGCGTGCCGCTGCTGGTGGACCTGGCGGCCATGCGCAGCGCCGTGCACCGCATGGGCGGGAACCCGAAGATGATCGAGCCGCTGGTGCCGGTGGATCTGGTGGTGGACCACTCCGTCCAGGTGGACTACGCAGGCACGGGCGATTCCCTCATCCGGAATCTGGATCTCGAATTCCACCGCAACCGTGAGCGCTATCAGTTTCTGAAATGGGGTGAGCAGGCGTTCGATACCTTCAAGGTCGTGCCCCCAGGCATCGGCATCGTGCACCAGGTGAATCTGGAATACCTGGCCAAGGGCGTGCTGGAGAAAGACGGTGTTTATTATCCGGACTCCCTCGTGGGCACGGACTCCCACACCACCATGATCAATGGCCTGGGCGTGGTGGGCTGGGGCGTGGGCGGCATCGAGGCGGAAGCGGGCATGCTGGGCCAGCCGGTGACCTTCCTGGTGCCGGAAGTGGTGGGCGTGCATCTCACCGGCGCGATCCCCCCGGGCGTCACCGCCACGGACCTTGTGCTCCGCGTCACCGAACTCCTGCGGAAGACGAAGGTGGTGGGTAAGTTCGTGGAATTCTACGGCGAAGGCGCCGCGGCCCTCAGCGTGCCGGACCGCGCCACCATCGCGAACATGGCTCCGGAATACGGGGCCACCATGGGCTTCTTCGGTATCGATGAAGCCACCATCGCCTACCTCAAGGGCACGGGCCGCAGCGCGGAACTATGCACCACGGTGGAAAACTACTACAAGGCCCAGGGCCTGTGGGGCATCCCGGCGGACGGCAGCATCGACTACACCCAGGTCGTCGATCTGGACCTTTCCACCATCAAACCCGGCGTCGCCGGACCGAAGCGCCCGCAGGACCGCATCGACCTCGACAGCCTGAAGACGAAGTGGAGCGAACTCCTTTCGAAACCCCTCCCGGATGGTTACGGCAAAACGAAACTCTCCGGCGCGACCGAGGCTCTGGACGAAGTGGAGGACGCCTCCACCGGCCTGGAGGTGCTGGGCGGCGTGGGAGCCATCGTGGAAAATCCGCCCCATGAAGGCGGCTACCCCGCGTGGGATGTGGTGGTGAATTCCAAGAACGACACTCCGGACGTGATCACCCACGGCAGCGTGCTCATCGCGGCCATCACCAGTTGCACGAACACCTCGAACCCCAGCGTGATGCTGGCCGCCGGCCTCCTCGCGAAAAAAGCGAACGCCAAAGGCCTGAAGGTGAACCCCGCCGTGAAGACCAGCCTGGGGCCAGGCTCCCGCGTGGTGACGGACTATCTCGACAAGACCGGCCTCCAGGTGGAACTGGACAAGCTGGGCTTCCAGACCGTGGGCTACGGCTGCACCACCTGTATCGGCAACAGCGGTCCGCTCGATCCCGGCATCGAGGACGTGGTGAAGGCAGAGGACATCGTGGCCACCAGCGTGCTTTCCGGGAACCGGAACTTCGAGGCCCGCGTGCACCAGAGCATCAAGGGAAACTTCCTCATGTCCCCTCCCCTCGTGGTGGCCTTCGCCATCGCGGGCACCGTGGACATCGACCTCACGAAGGAGCCGCTGGGCACCGGCGCGGACGGTCAGCCGGTGATGCTGGCGGACATCTGGCCGAGCAGCACGGAAATCGGCGATGCCATGGCCAGCGCGCTCTCGCCCGAGGTCTTCCAGCGCCTCTACACAGACTTCGCCGGACAGAACCCGAAGTGGAACGAAATCCCCGGCAGCCTGGGCTTCGTTTACGACTGGGACCGGGATTCCACTTACATTCAGGAGCCGCCTTTCTTTGACAAGTTCAGCCCGGTGCCCGGGGAGATCGAGGAAATCAAAGGCGCGCGTCCGCTGGGAATCTTCGGCGACAGCGTGACCACGGACCACATCAGCCCGGCGGGGAACATCAAGAAGGACAGCCCGGCCGGCAAGTTCCTCGGTGAAAACGGTGTGACCACCGCCGACTTCAACAGCTACGGCAGCCGCCGCGGCAATGACCGCATCATGACCCGCGGCACCTTTGCCAACGTGCGGATCAAGAACCTCATGGTCCCCGGCGTGGAAGGCGGCGTGACCACGGTGAATGGCGAGACCCTGCCCATCTACGACGCGGCGGCGAAGTATCTCGCGGACGGCACCCCCTCCATCGTCATCGGTGGCGAGGACTACGGCATGGGTTCCAGCCGGGACTGGGCGGCGAAAGGCACGAACCTCCTGGGCGTGAAGGCGGTCATCACCAAGTCCTTCGAGCGCATCCACCGGAGCAACCTGGTGGGCATGGGCGTGCTCCCCTGCAACTTCAAGGACAAGACGGACTACGACAAGGTGAAGGGCCTGGCGGACGCCACGTTCGACCTCCTGGGCGTGAGCAGTTCCATGAAGCCGCAGAGCGAAGCCACTCTCCGCGTGCATCAGGTGGACGGCACCACCTTCGATATCCCGGTCATCGTGCGCATCGATACGCCCATCGAAATCGACTACTACCGCGCGGGGGGCATCCTTCCTTACGTGCTGAGCCAGATCCTCCGCGCCAACGGCGCGGTGTGAGGCCGCTTCCGGAAATGACCGTCTAACACAAAGGGCGGGTGGAACTGAAACAGTCTCCACCCGCCCTTTTTATCTCATTCCACCACAAGCCGGTTACTGAAGGAAACTCCGGGCGGCGAGGTCCGGATAAGCCTCCGCTTTCAACTGCCGGGCACGACGGCCATTCACCCCGGAACTGCCCGCGTCCGTGGTAATGCCGGAGGTTTCCCGGGGCGCGGCGGCGGCCATGGCATAGCGCGGGCTGGCGGTTTCCATGATGAGACCCTGCACGAGGAGGCGGGTGCCGGAGTGCTCGGAGGGAATGATATGGCCCACCACCGGCACCCAACTGACGGCGGAGGTCGCCAGTTCGCGCGACTCCGACTGGATCTCCCCGAAGACGACGATGACGTGCGAGCAGTCCTGCTGCGCGGCGGCCAGACGCAACCGGCGGCCCATGGAGCCGCCGCCACCGCTCTTCTTCTCCGCCTCGGAAAGTTCCGTGGCCCGGCCGTCCCACATCACCGGCTGGCAATAAGGCTGGAAGGCGGCCAAGAGTTCCTTGTCAGGCTGATAGGCTCCGCTCTGCACCAGCAGCACCCGCGCGCCTTTCCGCGGCAGCGAGCCCACGCGTCCGCCACCGCGACGTGCGGCGGCGATGTCCGCCTCCGAGACGCCGGTTTTCCGGGACTGGCCGGTGAGATCGTAGAGGTCCAGATCCGCCGAGTGGCCGCGGCCATCGGGATCGGAAAGAGAGGTGGTGGCGCAGGAAGCCAGACAAAGGATGGCGGCGGCGCAGGGGATTAGAATAAATGCAGGGTAACGCATGAGACACAAATGCTAATCATTTAGCATTTGTCAAATCACGAACCTTACGCACCACCGGCATCAGCCCACAGCTAAACCAGACTCGCGGCATTGCGCGCGATTGAGAATTCACCGGTGCGGAATAGCAGATACTGCTCTTACACAATCCCTGAAGGGGATATGGATGCCAAGCTCAGTGACGGCCCTCATTTTTTCCGGCCTTCAAATAAACTCATAAAACGTCATGAAGCTATTCCTCCCCGCCTTTACAATATTGTTCACACTTGCCCACATGACGTCAGCGACCGGGGCTCCCTCTGCTGCCAGAGCCTCCGACGCGGTGGAACAACCCGAATATAAAATATACGACCACGCTCAGGCAGACCACAAATTCCGGATGGTGATACCTGCGGGAGTGACGGTCGTTCGGGGTATCCTGCTGGTCGCGCCTTGTTCCGGCGGCGATTCGCGCGATTATCATGAGCAGGTCTGGTACCGCGAGCTCCTGCACCTGCATAACTTTGCGTTCCTCGGCGCGAAGGACTACTACCTCCATGATTACAAGGTACTGCAAGATGCTCTCCGCCAGCTGGCAGCAGCTTCGAAGCACCCTGAACTCATCCATGCTCCGTATGCCGCGACCGGATTCTCAGCCGGAGGTGGAGCCGCCCGGCGTTTGTTGATGGCAGCTCCCGACAGATTGATCGCTGCTGCCATTGTCGGTTCAACGCTGAAGCTGAACGGAAGCCCCACGTTCGCCAGCCTTGGCACTCCTGTGTGTGTTATCAATGGTGACCTGGAGCACGGATCGGGAGAGGCAGGCGGGATGGCTGGGGCTCTGGAACCAGTTCTGGCGGAACACCGTCCAAAGGGAGCTCTTTGGGGCTGGATGACTGTTCAGGAAACCGGGCACGAAATGGCCGGGCAGGAAGTGCTGACCATGCCGTTTTTGGACGCCGCAGTCCGGCTGCGTTACCCGGTGGATGGCGATGTTCTCCGGGGACCGCTGAAGTTGAAACCCGTCGAAGGGGATTCCGGCTGGATCGCGGACAACACGACCTGGAAAACCGGACTCACGAAGGTCGTCGCGGCCAGGGAATTCAAAGGTGACGTCGCCCGCTCGAGCTGGCTGCTAAACCAGGACATCGCTTTCATCTACCGGGCTTACTCAACTCTGGACCGGCGCTTGAAGATCGTTTCGCCGGGCTCCATGGACGCCCGGGACGAAGTGCTCCACGCGGGAGCGAAGGTAGTGGTCCGCCTTGATGACACGCTCTTTGCAAACTGGGAAAAACTGGAACTTTACGACGGAGGGAACAGGCTGTCCGAACTGGCGAAAGGTCCTGCCGAATTCACCGTGAAGGATCTGAACCCAGGCTACCACGCTTTCACGGTGCTGGGCACGGATTTCAACGGAAACGTCCATCCCTCAAATCCGGTTCTTGCTGTCGTGCGCGCTTCCTCAAAGAACTAAATCCGCCCTGGTAGACCAGCCCTCATGCCGCGGCCCCCGCCTCCTCCAGCCGGCCGGGAGGTTCATCGCCGTCGATGATATCCTGCTCCACGCGGAGATTGCGGATGATGAAGTCCTGGCGCTCCGGGGTGTTCTTCCCCATGTAAAAGGTGAGCAGATCCTTGAGGGAATGCTGGTGGTCCACGCCCACCGGATCCAGGCGCATGTCCGGGCCGATGAAGTGCTTAAACTCCGAAGCATTGATTTCCCCCAGCCCCTTGAAGCGGGTGATCTCCGCAGCCTTTCCGCATTTGGCGATGGCCTTCAGCTTTTCCTCCTCGGTGTAGCAGTAGTGCGTTTCCTTCTTGTTCCGCACCCGGAAGAGCGGGGTCTGGAGAACATAGAGGTGGCCGCGGCGGATGAGGTCCGGGAAGAACTGGAGGAAGAAGGTAATCATCAGCAGCCGGATGTGCATGCCATCCACATCCGCGTCCGTGGCCAGCACTACCTTGTTATACCGGAGTTCGTCGATGGTATCCTCGATGTTCAGCGCGTGCTGGAGGAGATTGAACTCCTCGTTTTCATACACCACCTTTTTGCTCAGCCCGTAGGTGTTCAGCGGCTTCCCGCGCAGACTGAAAACCGCTTGGGTGTCCACGCTGCGGGCACTGGTGATGGAGCCGCTGGCGCTGTTCCCCTCCGTGATAAAGAGCGTGCTGTCCTCCCGGTTCTTTGCCGTGGAATCGAAGTGCACGCGGCAGTCTTTCAGCTTCTTGTTGTGGATCTTCGCCTTTTTGGCCCGTTCCTTCGCCAGCTTCGCCACGCCGGAGAGTTCCTTCCGGGCGCTCTCGTTTTCCTGTACTTTCTCCAGCAGGGCTTTGTCCGTGTCCTTGTTCCGCGCCAGGTGCATCTGGAGCGCCTTCTCCAGAAAATCGCCGATGTAACCCCGCACGGTCGGGCCGTCCGGCTCCATGACGGCGCTGCCCAATTTCCGTTTCGTCTGAGACTCGAAGACCGGCTCCACCACTTTCAAAGAGATGGCGGCCACGATCCCCGTGCGCACGTCCGAGGGATCGAAGTCCTTCTTATAATGCTCCCGCACCACCTTCACGATGGCCTCGCGGAAGGCGCTCTGGTGCGTGCCGCCCATGGTGGTGTGCTGGCAGTTCACAAAGCTGTAGAGATCCTCCCCTGCCTCATCGCAGTGGGTGAAGGCGATCTCGATATCCGGCCCGCTGAGATGGATGATGGGGTAGAGCGGCTCCGAGGTAAGGTTTTCCTTCAGCAGATCCTGGAGACCGTCCTTCGAGCGGAATTTCGTGCCGTTGAAGTTGATCGTGAGCCCCGTGTTCAGATAAGTGTAGAAGCGGAACATCCGCTCCAGGATCTCGCGGTCGAACTTATACTTCACGCTGAAGATCGTGTTATCCGGGCGGAAGGCGAGCCGCGTGCCGTTGGGGTTCGTGCTTTTCTCCGGCTTCTTCATCTCGGATTTCACCTTCCCCTTGCTGAAACCGATGGCCTTCGTCTCTCCCTCGCGGAAGGCCTGGATTTCAAAGAAGGAACTCAGCGCGTTCACCGCCTTGATGCCCACCCCGTTCAGACCGGCGGACTTTTTGAAGGCTTTGCTGTCATACTTCGCCCCCGTGTTGATCTTCGCGGCGCAGTCCATCAGCTTCCCCAGCGGAATGCCGCGGCCATAGTCCCGCACGGTGAAGGTGTTCTCCTCGTCCAACTGAATATCGATCTGCTTCCCGTGGCCCATGACAAATTCGTCGATGGAATTGTCGATGGCCTCCTTCACGAGAATGTAAATCCCGTCATCCGGCTGGGAGCCGTCCCCCAGTCTCCCGATGTACATCCCCGGACGCAGGCGGATGTGCTCGACCCAGTCGAGGGATTTGATGCTGTCTTCGTCGTAATCGTTTTCGGCCATGGGGAATGCGTTGGAGGGAGGAATTGCGCCGAGGGTAGTTCGGGATTATAGGGGATTCAACCGCCACCGGTCCGGGTCCCCGCATCTCCCACCGTCATGAAGCATCGCGCCCTCGTTTCTCTCCTTCTCCCGTCGTGCCTGTTTTTCACCCCTCTTCGCGCGGCGGATACGCCCACGCCACGCATCATCGGGGGCAGTCCCGCCACTTCAGGGGCCTATCCCTGGATGGTGGCGCTGCTCGATAAAAACATCTCCAGCATTCCCGCGGCCCAGGACTGCGGGGGCTCGCTCATCCATCCCTACTGGGTCATGACCGCCGCGCACTGTGTGCAGGGGGTGAAGGCGAAGGAACTCCAGGTGGTGGTGGGCGCCACGGACCTCACGGCGGCGGGGCTCACCCGCATCGATGTCACGGAGATTTTCGTGCACCCCATGCACCTTTCCACCGGCTATGACTACGATGTGGCGCTGCTCCGCCTCGCGCAGCCCGTGACGAACGTGGAGCCCCTGGAAATC
Organism: Verrucomicrobiales bacterium; assembly: GCA_965229245.1. GTDB lineage: Bacteria > Verrucomicrobiota > Verrucomicrobiia > Verrucomicrobiales > V1-33 > V1-33. Next base: position 2,247,044 of record CBDDIW010000005.1, on the reverse strand, counting down.
ATCGACGATCCCTCCCTGGTGCAGGCGGGAGTCCCCGCCGTGGCTCTCGGCTGGGGCGCGCTTTCGGAAACGGATACCGAGGGCAGCACCCAGTTGCAGGAGGTGCAGATGCCTATCTTTGACCAGGATCTGGCGAATCAGCCGGACCATCTGAACGGCCAGGTGACGGGCAACATGCTGGCCGCCGGCGTGGAGGAAGGCGGCCTGGACGCGGGGGCGGGCGACAGCGGAGGCCCGCTGGTGATCCGGGGAGCGGGTGGGCAGTGGGTGCAGGTGGGCATCACCAGTTGGGGCGAGGGAGCCGGGGAGGCGAAAAAACCGGGCGTTTACACCCGGGTGAGCAAGATGCGGCAGTGGGTGCAGAGCATCGTCTGGCCGGACTTCGCCGCCTGGGAGGCCGCGTCCGGCATCACGAATGATGATGGCCCGGACAAAGACGGGGACGGAGCCACACAATGGCTGGAGTATGCCCTGCTGCGAAATCCGGTTTCCGATGCGGACAGCATGGAGTTTCCAAAACCGGGAGCCCAATTGTTCGACGGGCACCTTTTCCCCACCCTCACCGTGCGGCGTCCCGCCGGCGGCGGCGATATCCTGTGGGGGGTTCAGGGTTCCACCAACCTGGGAACATGGACCACGCTGGATGCCACCGCGGTGCAAACCGGCACGCCAGTGGCCCTCCCGGAAGCGGGCGCGGAGGAGATCACGTGGCGCGGGCTGGAGGGGACGGATAAAAGTTTCCTGCGTGCGGTGGCAAAACCGGGGCGCGCCTTTGTGAATCAGCGGCGGACCCTGACCTTCCCGGGCGGAGTGACCCACGCGCTCAATTCCCTGGATACCCTGACGGGAGGTTTCCGTACCCGCGACTATGTGCTCGCCAATCTGCCGGAGGGCCAAACCGTGACGGTCACCCTGCGGTCCGATGACTTCGACGCGGTGCTGAAACTCGTGAACGCGGAAACCGGCGAAGTGCTCCAGACCTCCAGCACAAACACCGGCAGCGGCAAAGACGAGAAGATCACCTTCCTCGTCACGGAGGGCGTTTCCTACGCCGCCCAGGTGACCACCCAGGTGGCGGGCGGCACCGGTGAGTTCACCCTGGGGACCTTCGTGATCCCCGCGGGACTGCCTGCCATTTCCGGAGCGGAGGAAAAAGACGGCACCCTGGAAACTTCCGATCCCGCAGACAGCTTCTTCCCGGAGTTAACCTACTACTCGGACGATTTTGTCTTCACCTCCACCACGGGCAATCCGGTGACGGTCTTCATGTCCTCCGATGAAATGGATCCCGCCATCGCCATCATCAACGCGGAGACGAATCAACTGATCTCCTCCGGGTTCGGCCTGCAAACCTATGCCTCCGGCATGCAGACCTTTGTCCCGCGTCCGGGCGTGACGTATTACCTGCGGGCGTCCTCTCTCTATGTGGAGGAAACCGGCGGCTACACAGTGAAGACCACCGCCACGCCCACCATCGCCGCGGGGGCCACCAAAGCGGGGACTTTCACCGCGGATGACGGCGTGGATCCCTACTACGTCCCTGACTACCTCTGCTACGCGGATGACTATGTCCTCACCGGCGCGACGGCGGGGACCCAGCGGACGGTCTCCGTGACCTCCACCGTGGTGGATACCACGTTGGAAATCCTGGACGCGGACTCCGGCGTTTCCATTGCCTTCAACGACGACAAGGACGCCACCACTTCCAACTCCCAGCTCACCTTCACCCCGCGCGCGGGCCACTCTTACATCGTCCGCGTCTCGGCGTATGACGAGCTGGACACCGGAGCCTACTCACTGCGCGTGCAGTGAGAGCGGCTGGCCAGGAGGCGGGTAGTTTTTAGAGGCATCGTCCAGCACGAGAATCCAGTCCGCGGCCTCCCCGGGTGTTCCCGGGGAGAAGCCGCGGGTGCCGGTGTTAGGAAACTCTCCCGCCTTCACCGCTGTTCCCGTGCGGGGATCGAACCACCACGCGGTGACCTTGGGTCCGGCGATGGCGTCCATGCGAACGGTGAAGGGCTTTGAAACCGGCGCATAGACCATGGCATAGGTCCGCGCTTCATCCCGCGTAGCCACAAACCGGCGGGTCCCGGCTCCGGGCTGGTCCGTGGGGATTTTCGACGGGACGATCACAGAATCATCCGGCACGCGGGTGAGGAACGGCCGGGACTCGAGGAGACGCCGCCCGTGCTGCATCTGCAACGCCCCGGGCTGTTTGAGAGCCTCTTTCCACGTCAGCAGCGGATTGTTCACCGGCTGGCGGCCCTCCTCATACATCTGCCAGACGCAGTGGTTCCCGTACGTGTGACCGAACGCGCCCGTGAAGAGATCCCAGTAAAGCGGACGTCGTACATCCGCAGCCATGCTGTGGCCGAAGTCCTGGGCTTTGAAGGAAATGGGATGGTCCTCATAAACAGGCTCGCCATCGATCACCGGTTTCGCCGGCTTCCGGTCATAGTCCGCCCGGGTCTTCGTGTAGCTGCCAAATTCGATCCCGTGGCCGTTTTGCCGCATGTGGAAGTCCAGCCACGGGGCCTCCGGAAAATACTGTGAGGAGCCGCTGCCGCCGGAGGGGTGGAAGGTGATGAGGTGCGCGCCGCCATCCCCCTTCCGCAGGCCCGCCGCCATGCGGCTGATGATCTCCCGGTGCCGGTCCGTCTCCACCGGACGGTCCCCGCCCAGGATCCAGACGATGGCCTTGTCCTTATACCGGGCACCGATCCACTGGCCGTAAGCCTCCGCGTTTTCCGGCGTGAACACCTCGGGGCTGGTGCCCCATTTTTTATTCCAGTTTCCACCCCAGGTGGGGAGCATGCCCACCGTGAGCCCCAGTTCTCCGGCCTTGTCCACGATCCAGTCCACGTGTTTGAAATAAGCCTCCACGGGCTTCAGCGGGTCGCTGTTTTCCAGCGGCTTTTCGCCATAGGCGTTCGGCGCGGTGAGGCCGTCGAACTCCGCGAGCACCACCGCCTGGATGACCGTGAAACCCTGCGCGGCGCGGGTCTTGAGATAAAACTCCGCGTCCTCGCGGTTCAGCCGGTGAAACAACTCCCATGCCGTGTCCCCCAGCCAGAAGAAGGGCTTCCCCTCCCCGGTGACCAGGAAGTGTTTGTTATCACTCACCTTCAGCCGCGGCGCGGCGGACAGACTCTGCGCGAGAGCCAGGAGGGTCAGAAGAACGGTGGTTTTCATAAATCGGTATGCTTTTCAAGGAACTCCACGCGGTTGCCAAAAGGATCACGAAACTCAAAACGCTCCATGCCGGGAACAGGTATTCCCTCCAAAATCCGGATGTCGCGGGCCGCCAGTTTTTCCCGCCAGTGTCCGAGCCCCGCGACCTCCCATGCCAGATGCGCTTTGGTCGCCGCACGGTCCACTCCCTCCTCCGTGCCCACATGGATCTGAAATCCCCGGACCTCTATCCAGAACCCGCCCCGCCCTGTAAGAGACTCCGGCTTTGAAATCTCCGCCAGCCCCATGAACCCGCAGTAAAACTCGCGCGCCCTCTCCTCCATGCCTGGGGGAATGGTGATCTGGGCATGGTGGACGCCTGAAATCATAAAATCACTTTCCCCTGTGAGAGGACCCCGCCTGCCGCGCCTTTTGCGAGGCGGGCAGACGGGGATGAATCGACCGGCGGATTACTTCTTATCCCAGCCGTTATCCTTGAAGATCTTGTCCATGTCGGACTTGGCTCCCAGGGTATCCGGCAGGAACTTCCAGCGGACCAGGTATTTCACCGGCCCGTATAGGCGCATGAAATCGCCTTTTTTCGAGCCCTGAGTCTCGGCGGGGATTTTCTTGAACTCCTCCACCCAGGTGGTCAGCGCGCCTTCCACTTCCTTGGTCGTGGCGGCGTCCTGGTCATAACAAAGGGACTCCATGAGGCCGAGGAGCTTCGAGGAGCCCTCTTTCTTCGCCGCGGCGGCGCGGATGCCGTTGGCGATTTCCTTCTTCTTCGCGACCGTGGCCTCGGGCGTCAGCGCGCCGCCGGAGCCACCCTCCACACCCCGTGGAGGCAGCGGACGGTACCAGATGTTCCGGTAGCGCACGGGATTCCCGTGGTCCTGGAGTTTCAGCGGTCCTTTTTCCGGAAACGGATGGTCCTTGCTGCGGCCCATGTGGCCGCCGCCGCCTTCCAGCGGGGTGGAGTCCTGCACCACAACGCCATTCATCGTCACCGTGAGCCGGCCGCTGTCCAGCATCTTGCCATCCTTGAAAACCGGGCGGCGGAAGATGATGTCATAGATCTGCCATTCCCCCGGAGCACGCAGGGCGTTGGCATGGGGAGGATTCACCCCATACACAGAACCGGCAAAACCATCCGCGTAGGTGGGGTTGTTATAGTTGTCCAACACCTGCACCTCCACCTGGCCCATGGGGAAGATGCCGCTGTTTCCGCGGCCCTGGCTGTTGCCCTCCGGCTTGGAAGGGGCCGCCCACTCCACGTGGAGCTGGCAATCGCCCCACTGCTCCTTCGTGCGGATGTAGCCGGAGCCCGGCACACACTGCATGGCTCCGTCTTTCACGATCCACTTCGTGGGCTCCGCGGGGCTCTTGTCCGCCTCCCATTTGTCCAGGGTCGCGGCGGTGCCGTCGAAAAGAATGATGGCATCCGACGGCGGCTTGCCCGGCTGCTCCTGGGTGCTGAAAGTGCCCGGCGTGACCAGCGGCGGCTGCGGGCGGTTCATATCGTGAATGGACCACGGGTGGGCCTCATTCGGCGGATCCCCGTAAAAAGCCCCGTCGGCCAGAGCGGCGGAGGCCGTCATCGACAGGGTGAGCAGTGCGAGCGTGGAGGGTTTAGTGCAGATATGCATGCCTGCCGCATACACACGTTGCCCCCTGGCGGCAACCTCCGGCGATGCGGATGTGCGGGGCGGCCAGGGCATTGGGCGGGCCCCTGACCGGTTGTCATTCCCTCCAAACCCGTTCACATCCGGGGCCGTCCACCGGGCCTGCCGCCATGCGCATCCTTATCATTCTGAAATACTGTTATATCGGAGACGCCATCGTTTCCCTGCCGCTCATCAAGGGGGTGCGCCGCCAGTGGCCGGAGGCGGAACTGACCGTGCTGACCTGCAAGGGAGCGAAGATCATCATGTCCGTGGATCCCAGCCTGGATGATGTGGCGTTCGTTCCCTACGGCCCTAACTCCACGATCCGGAATGCCCGGAACTCCCGGCAGATCACCAGAGATTCCTTCAAGTTCGCGTGGGCGGCGCGCAAAAAGGGGGGCTTCGATATCATCTTCGCGGTGCACCGTTCCTTCCGCACCGGCATCACGGCCATGCTCTGCAAAGGGAAGCAACGCGTGGGGTTCAATCACGATGGCCGCCGGTTCATGCTCACGCATCATTTGTTGTTCGACAAATACAAGCCGGAGTCCGAATCCACCCTCGGCCTGCTCCAGCTTCTCGCGCCGGACGATCATGGAAACCCCTGGCCGAACCGCCCGGTGCTGGCCTTCGATCCCGCGCGCATTCCGCAGGTGAAGGGATTCCCGTCCGCGGGTTCCGGCCCTCTCATCGGCATCCAGCCCGGAGCCTCGAATGTGCCGAAGCGCTGGCCTCTGGAACGCATGGCCGCGCTGGCGGACGCGCTTATCGAACGGCACGGCGCGCGCATCGTGCTCATCGGCGGGCCCGATGAACGCGAGCCTGCGGACATCATGCTGAAGCACATGAAACACCCGGTGGCTTTTGATGCCACGGGTGAAAAGTTCCCGGAGACCATCGGCCTCATGTCCCAACTCACCGTCTATGTGGGCAACGACACCGGCCTGAACCACCTGGCCGCGGCCTCCGGCAGCCCCACCGTGTGCCTCTTTGGCCCCACCGTGGCGGAGAAGTGGGGGCGGCACTATTCCCCGCACCGGGTGGTCGTTTCAAAGGACGGCACCATGGAGGGCCTGCCCCTGGAGGACGCGCTGGCGGCGGTGGAGCATCTACTGGCAAAAGAAGCGAAAGACCGCGCCTGAATTTCTGGCAGGGACGGCGACACACACGTCGCGCGAAAACGAAGCCTGATAAAAAAGAAGGCCACGGCGAATATGTCCGCCGCGGCCTTCGAGGAGAATTCAGTCCGGGAATCAGCCCTCGACGGGCTTCGATTCTTCAGTGGGGACAGGTTCCGCGGCGGAAGTTTCGGCAGCGGGAGCAGCCTCTTCCCCGGCAGAAGCAGCGGGAGCTTCGTCCCCGGCAACTTCCTCCGCTGACAGCGTGGATTCGCTGGAGGGCTCTTCCGTTTCCGGTTCCCCGGAGGTTGCCTCTTCTTTGGATTCTCCGGCCTGGCCTTCGGGTTTCCGGGAAGCCGGAGCCGGTTTTTGCGGGCGGGGCTTTTTCTCTTGGGGAGGTTGCGGCGGGCGGCCAAGAACGAAGAGCTCTCCATTCTGGAACTCCGTCACATAACCTTCCTGGACCAGCCAGTGGAGGTCCTGAAGGATGGCGATCTCCTCCGGGCTGAGGTGCGGCGCGGGAGCCGAAGAGGGAGCCTCCGGCGCGACAGGAGCCGGGGCTTCGCTTTCCGTGGATTCGGCGGCGGGGGCTTCGGCCTCCGGCGTGGCAGCTTCGACTTCAGGTTCCGGTGCCGGGATTTCCAGGGTCACTTCCCCGGTAGGATCCGCTGGTTCGGTGACAGGCGCGCTTTCAACCGCGGGAGCGGCTTCAGCCTCCGGTGTGGTCACCGGTTCGGCGGCAGGCGTCACTTCGACCTCAGGTTCGGCAGCCGGCTCAACCGGCGCTTCATCAACGGGGGCCGCGGGTCCCTCCGCGACGGAGGCGGGGGCTTCCTCCACCGGAGCGGCGGGAGCCTCTGCGGCGGGTTCCACGGACTTCGCCAGATCGGCGGACGGGGGCACAAAGGCCACGATGTGCGGCGCGAGCGTGCTGACGAGACGGCTGTAAGTGATCCCCGGATTGGCGCGCACCATCTCCACCATGGCGCGGATGCGGTCAGAGAGGACCATGTCGTCCGGCAGGAAGTGCGGGCGGTTGCGGCAAACGAAGGTGGTCTTCTTGTCCCGTTTGAAGAACCTGAGGCCCTGGCCTTCCAGCTCGCGGCAAAGGTCCTGGACCAGTTGCATGGGGAAGCGGATTTGTTTGTCCACCTCCTCGCGCACCAGATTCAACAGCGGCTGGGCGAGGTACTTCCCAGGCGTGGTGCCCGGAATGATGGCTTTGCCGGACTGCACCTTCACCGCCGAGGGGGCGTGGTTCTTGAGGAAATGCGCCTCCATTTCCGCCACACTTTTCAGCGGCGCGGGCGGCTCGGTGCCCTCGGGCAGGGGTTCCTCCGTCACCGGCACATATTGAGTGACCGTGGACTGCTTTTCCTGCCACTTCTGCAGCAGCTCCGGGTCCTTCTCCGTGCGGATGCGGGACTTGAAGCGCTCCAGTGGCATGTCCGAGAACCGCTCGCGGTGCAGACGGGCCACGTTCCGCTGGAAGTCGTGGTGATTCGGCGGTCCCAGCAGCGTGCCGGAAAATCCGCAAACCGCGATGGAGGTGAAGTTCCCCTTGGGAGCTTCGCTGGCGACCGTTTCCGTGCGGTAGTATTTAGTAAGCGTGGGAGAGTTGAGGAGATGCCGGATGGCCTCATCCCGGCTCAGCCACAGCGAATTGTCCGCCACGCACTGGAATAACTCCTCCGGTCCGGGTGCGCGCGCGGGTTCTCCGGCGACCGGCTTGCCATCCGGCCCTTTCTTTGGCTGCGCAGCCTGACGGGTGAAGCAAACGCGATAACGCTCCCGGCTGTCCATGAAGAGACGGCCCACATCGAACACCGAAAAGGCACGGCCCGAGGCTTTGATCTGACGCGCGATGGCCTCCACCGAACGGTGCTCCGGCAGCAGGGTGACACCCCAGCCTTGCAGGGGAGCAGGCGGTTCGTGGAACTCCCGGCGGTCATCGCGGAACGGCGGGCGCCCTCCGGGGCGGGGTCCGCGGTCATCACGAAATGGCGGACGGCCTCCTCCTGGTCCATCACGGCGCTCCGGACGTGGTCCTCCTTCACGGCGGTCTCCACGCGGGGGCGGGGGTCCATCGCCGCGGGGCGGCGGGCGGCGGTCTCCCGGGCCGGAGCCAGGGCCGCGAAAATCAGGCCGCGGTCCACGACGGTCCGGTCCGCGGTCATTGCGGTCGAATCCCCGTCCACCATCACGCCGGGGCGGTCCACCGGGACGCTGACGGTCATCACGTTCACCACGCGACGGCCCTCCAGGCGCTCGGCCCCAGATCACTTCACCGGCGGAGGAATCGGTCTTCGCCAGCTCATCCGCCCATGAAGGGCGGAACTGGAGACCTTGTAATTTGGAGAGATCGATGGGATCAGACTCACTCATGGGGGGTATCGATAAACTGTCGGACTGGCGGCACGCGGGGGCGGAGCCTTGAATGAAAGGGGCGGGAGACTAAAAGAAGGCACGGGCAAATCAATCTCAATCTCCACTCATGCAAAGGTGCCGCTGGAGACCGTCCTTTACCCGTGCCGCCGGGAGCCCGTCACGGCAGGGGCGGCAGTTTTTTGACGCGGTAATAGCGGCTGGACACGGCGTCCGTCAGGCCCGCGTCCGTGAATTCCACGGTGGTGGTGGGGGTCTCGCTGGCGGGAAAGCCCGCCTGCACCGGAACCCACACGGACAAATCCCCGCTCGCGAGAAGCGTGTAAATGCTCCCGGCCTCCGAGTTGAAGGTCAGGGAACCGGTGCCCGCTCCCCGGTTCACGGTGAGGCTGGTGATGCGGAAGTCCACCGGGGGCGCGGGGGTGTCCGGCGCGAAGACCGAGAGTTCCCCGATCTGCGGCCCATAGTCCGCCCCGCCAGCGTTCACCACCCGGATGTAGCGGCCCGTGACGCCTCCGGTGTCCACGGTGACGACCGTGACCACTTGACCGCTCAGCACCTGCTGGAAGACAACCGCCAGGGCTTCATCGAGCACTTCCAGCCGGGCATCCGCCAGGCGCTCCGGACAGCAGCCGTCGAGACGTCCGTTGATTTTGATCTTCCCGATGGAGGTGTCCGCGCCGAGGTCCGTCTGGAAATAGTAGTTGGCGCTGGACTGCGGCTGCGGGTGGGAAAAGGTTCCGGGTTGTCCATCCACGATATTGGTCACCGCGAAGCCGGGCCACGGGCTGACCGCCACTCCCGAGGCATCGTAAAACCCGGCGGGCTTGCCAAGAGCCAGACTCACCGGCGAATTATCCTGGGCGAAAGCCCGCAGTTCCGCGATCTGCGGATTGTAGTCCGTGTTGCTGAGATTCTCCACGCGGATGAACTGACCGGCAAAAACCCCGGCGGGATCCAGCGGGGCCGTGAGGGTATCGACGCCGCTGAAGCCGGAATCACTGCCGTCCGCGCGCACCACGGCGGACCATACCGCCGGGCCGGGATTACCGGTGCCGTCATCCTGGTGGAGGCTGACACGATAGTTTGAGAGGCGGTCCGGACAGCAGTCGGAGCGGTTCAGCACCTCCAGCCGGTCAAAAGCGTAGGAGTCGAAAAGATTGAGGGTAAACGTGAAGCCCGGAGCCGCCCCGGTGTCCGGATGGGCGAAGGTGGCGGGGTTGCCATCATTGATGCTCGTCGCCTTCTGCGCGCCGTACAACGGGCCGGAAGCGGTGACGAGGCCCTTCACAGCCACATTCACCGGCGCGGGAGGGAGCATGGCAATGGCCCGGAATTCCGAGAACTGAAAATACTGGGTATAGCCATCGACGCGCACCGAGGCCGCCCCCTGCCAGCCCGCGCCATTGTTATCGAACACGCGTGTGGCGGCGGCCAGATCCGGGCTGGAGGATGGCAGACCATCCACCAGCATCGTGTCCCCGATCTGCACGCCCATGGAATCATAGACGCGGATTTCCGAGCCGTTGAGCCGGTTGGGATCACAGCAGCCGATGCGGTCCACGATCTCCAAACGCTTCAGATCGAAAGGGCCCTGGAGATCCACGGACCAGTAGGGATTGGCCGGAGCGGCGTTGATATTGTCCGCGTGATTGAAGGAGGCGACGTTGCCGTCATTTCCATTGGAGGGAGGATAACCGAAGGCGGTGTCGCCGGACGCCGGTTTTCCGAGAGCCACATTGGTCTCCACCAACTGGCCGCGCGCGATGCCGGCCAGCAGCAGGACGGCAAAAAAGAGAAGTGTTTTCATGGGTTGAGGCGTGTCATTTAAATTTGTATAGACGGACGCCAACACCCGGCGGGACAACGTCGGGGGCGAGCAAACCGGGTATGAAGAAAACCTGAAAGGGTGTCAAGAAATCCCACCCGGGTTTCCGCTACGCGAAGATGGCGTGGAAAAAGCTGGTGTGATTTCCGGCGGTAAGCGGTGGATATTTGCGTGGAGGACAGGCGGGATTTCTCCGTATGATGCCGCCGCACCTTTCCTTATGCAGTTCCTCAAACTCCTCCTGCTCACGCTGGCCCTTCCGGGCGGCACTCTCCGCGTCCTCGCCCAGGCCCCGCCGCCGCCGGACGCGACCAAAGTGAAGCCGCTCTTCGACGGCAAGTCCCTCGACGGCTGGGAGGGCAATGCCAAACTCTGGCGCGTGCAGGACGGCGCGCTCACCGGCGGCTCGCTCACGGAGGATGTGCGGGAGAACGATTTCCTGGCCACGCAAAAGGACTACGGGAACTACATCCTGCGTCTGAAGATCAAACTCACCGGCGCGGGCGGATTCATCAACTCCGGTATCCAGATGCGCTCCACCCGGGTGCCGAACTCCTCCGAAATGTGCGGCTACCAGTGTGACTACGGCGACCCGACCTGGTGGGGCTGTGTGTATGACGAAAGCCGCCGCAACCGGGTGATGGCCCAGAGCAACATGAAGCTCCTGGATCCGGCCATCAAACGCGACGACTGGAACGACTACGTGATCCGCGCGGAAGGCCCCCGCATCACCACCTGGATCAATGGCGTGATGGGCGTGGACTACACCGAGCAGGATCCGAAGATACCGCTTTCCGGAAAGATCGGCGTGCAGATCCACGGCGGCGGCAAGGCCCTGGTGCAGGTGAAGGACGTGACGCTGGAGGAATTGCCGCCCACGCCGAAACGTGAGGGCGCGCCCGCGCCGAAGAAACCAGAGAAGCCCTCTCCGGTGCCGGCAGTGGAGGAAAAGGCCTCTTTCACCCTGCCTCCCGGCTTCGAAATGGAGCTCGTGGTGGAGGAGGACATCGAAAAGGGTTACGGCAAATTCGTGGCGGTGAACTTCGACCAGAAAGGCCGTCTCTGGACGATGACCGCGCTGGAGTATCCGGTGGATGCCAATGAAAACCCCGCCGCCGCGGACGCGCTCTACGCCAGCAAGGCCCGGGACAAAGTGCTCGTGTATGACATCCTGGACCGCGGCACGAACGGCGCGCCGCCGAAGTATGCGAAGGAACCCACCGTCTTCACCGACGGCCTCGCCATTCCCCTCGGCATCCTTCCTTATAAAGACGGCTGCTACGTCCAGCACGGACACGATCTGGCGCTGGTCCGCGACACCGACGGCGATGGCAAGGCGGACAAGCGGGAGGTGGTGCTGACGGGTTTCGGCGTGCAGGACTCCCACCTTTTCCCCCACCAGTTCACCCGCGCGCCGGGCGGCTGGATCTGGCTGGCGCAGGGGGCCTTCAACTACGGCAAGGTAGTGGGCCCGGAAGCCAAGGCGGTGCAGTTCGACCAGACGCGCATGGCGCGCTTCCGCCCGGACGGCTCAAAGTTTGAAATCACCAGCAACGGCCCGTGCAATATCTGGGGCCTGGCGATGAACGGCGAGGGCGAGAGCTTTATCCAGGAGGCCAATGACTTTGGATATCCCGTGATGCCGTTCCATGAATATGGAAACTACCCCGGCTGCTCGAACGGCCAGTGGAAAAGCTACGCTCCCGAATTCCCCGGCACGCCGGGCATTCCCATGGGCGGCACCGGCCTGAGCGGGCTGGCCCTCACGGACCCCAGCGGGGCTTATCCCGCGGAGTGGAGTGATGTGATGCTGGTGGCAAACCCCATCATCCGGAAAATCCAGGCGCTCAAGCTGCACCGGGACGGCGCGCGCTGGCGGCTGGAGATGCTGCCGGACTTCGTGTGCAGCGGGGACGAGTGGTTCCGCCCGGTGGGCATGACCATGGGGCCGGACGGCTGCGTCTATATCGTGGACTGGTATAACATCATCATCAGTCACAATGAAATCGCCCGCAACGACCCGCGCCGGGACAAGAAGCGCGGACGCATCTGGCGGGTGAAACACAAGGATCAGAAGTGCTTCCCCGTGGAGGATCTCACCAGCCCGGCGGTGACAGACACGGCGCTCCTGGCTAAGCTGGGCGGCCAATCCCTGGCCCAGAGCCACCTGGCGTGGCAGGCCCTGACGGACAAAGCGGCGCTTTCCCCCGAAGTCACCAGCCAGGCGATCGCCATGGCCGGGGATGCCTCGAAGAGCGCGGCGGCCCGTGCCCAGGCTCTATGGGTGCTGACCGGCTCCAACACGAAACCGGCGGAGGGTGCCGTCTCCTTTCTCACCCCGCTGCTGAAGGATCCCAACCGGAACATCCGCCGGGAGGCCGCCCGGGCCTTCGCCGCGCTGATCTCCAGTGAAAAAGACCTCGCCTCGCTGGAGCCCGCGCTCCAGGACGCGGACCCGGAAGTCCGGTTCATCCTCGCGGGCGTGCTCGGCGGAATCATTGGCGACGCCAATGCCGCGAAGTCCCATCTGGCGCTGGATTACCTCCTCCGCCTGGTGCGCGATCCGCTGCCCGGTCCGGTGGCCCCCTCCACCTTCACCAGCCGCGTCATCAAGACCGGCGAAGCCTATGAGCGGGACTTTGAACGCTATCTCGTCCGCATGTTCCTGGAGCGTTATCCCGCGCAGGTCGCCGCGTACCTCGACTCCCCCGCCGCCGCGAAGTTTTCGCCGGAAATCCTGATGCTCGCCAGTCTTTCCCTGCCACCCCGGGAATCCGCGCCACGCGTGGCCAGGCTCATGGTGAAGCTGAAACGGCCCGCCGGTGACGAGGAAATCCTCCGCCTCGCGGAGTCCCCGGAAATGCCGGAAGTGAAGGCCGCCCTCGCCGCGCTGGTCACCACGCCGGAAGGCATCCAGTCCCTGCTGCGGCAGAAGACCCGGTTCGATGCCCGGGTGCTCGCGCCGCTCGTCCGTGAACAGGCCTCCAGCCTGCTGAAGACCCGGGTGCCCCTGGGCCTGGAAATCGTCTCCGCCTTCGGCCTGACCGATCTGGAGCCGGAAGTGGCCGCCGCCGTGGACAAGGCTCCCGCCACCGCCCTGCGCACCCTGCGCCTGCTGGGTTCGAAAAACGCGGCGGTGATGCTGCCCTATGTGAAATCCGAAGACCCGGTGGTGCGCAATGAAGCGCTCTCCTGTCTCACGACCGTGCCGGACAAGCTCATTCCGCTCTGGCCGGATCTGACCCCGGGGCAACGTCGCGCGGCGCTCGCGGCCCTTACGAATTCCAAAGCCGGAGCCTCCGCCGTGGTGGCCGCCGTGCTCGGAAAGACGATTCCCCAGGAGGATCTGGATGGACCGGCGGTGGAAAAACTGTCCGTGATCCTGGGTGAGAACGACGGCCCGCTGAAGTCTCTCATGGGGACCATGGCCGGAGCCTTCCGCCCCGTGCTTGTGCTGGACGGGAAGAAGGATTCCATCGTGAAGGACGCGATCACCCTGTCCGGACCGTTCACCGTGGAATGCTGGGTGCGCCTGGCCCCGGGGATTTCCAACAAGGACAGCCTGCTGGGCGGCAAGGGTGAGGCGGATTTCAACTTCTTCGACTCCACGCTCCGGGTGTGGGTGGGGGATGTGAATGACGCCATCGTGTCCACAAAGCCGGTGGCCCCGGACATGTGGACCCACCTGGCGGTGACCCGGGACGCCCAGGGAAAGATGAAAATCTATACCAACGGAGAGCCGGACAAAGCGGAGAGCAAAACGGTGACGCGGGATCTGAAGAATCTGCGGATAGGCCACAGCACAGCCCTCCAGGGCACGAGCGCGGCCTTCGCGGAATACCGCGTGTGGAATGTCTGCCGCACGCCGGAGGAAATCCGCGCGAATTTTGATCGCAGCTTCCCCGCGGCTCCCGCCGGGCTGGTGGTGCAACACTCCGGCACGGACTGGGGCACGCTGGGCGGCACGGCCCGGGTGGCGAAGACCACGGACTTCCCCGCCGTGCTCACGCCGGATGAGGCCAAAGCCGCGGACGCCAAATTCACGAAATACCGGGCACTCGCCGAAATGCCGGGCAATGCCGACCAGGGCAAGCTGATCGCCACGGTGTGCATCGGATGCCACCAGATCAAAGGCCAGGGCGCGCTCATCGGGCCGAATCTCAGCGGAGCGGGTGCCATGGGCACGGAGGCTCTGCTGCGGAATCTGCTGACGCCCAATGCCGCCATGGAGCCGGGCTACCGGGTTTACCGTGTGGAAATGAACGACGGGACCCTCAAGGAGGGCTTCCTGGTGCATGAGGACGCGAAGGCCATCATCTTCCGCCAGGTGGGCATGGAGGATCAGCGCATTCCCAAAGACCAGATCCGCGGCGGGGGTTACCTGAAGCGCAGCATCATGCCCGAGGGGCTGCTGGAAGGGCTGGGAGACGCCGATGTGACCGATCTCTTCAGTTATCTCAAAACTCTGCGATAAACGGGTCCCTCCGGGCCGGGAAAATCCCGGCCCGGATGTGGGTATAGGGGAATACGCGGCTTGATTCGCGGAAGGTTCTCGGGAAAGATGGCGGCCATGAATGAACCCGGCTCCTCTTCGCGGTCCGAGGACGGCACCCGCCGCACCTTGTGGATTCTGTGCGCCACGGTGTCGCTGACCCTGGCCGCTTTCTATCTTTGTGTGCCGCGGTTTTCCGTGGCGAATGTGAATCCCACCCTCCAATGGCTGGTTCAAACGTGGAACGCGGAGAACCAGAACTATGAGCACGGCTGGATCGTGGTCCTGGTAATGGGTTGGTTCCTCTACAAGGCGTGGGAGCCAATGAAAAAAGAGCCGGTCTCCGGGAGCGCGGTGGGGCTGTGCTGGCTGGCCCTGGGTATTTTCCTGTGGGTGGGCGGCTTCCGCGCCATCCAGGCACGGGCGGCGGTGCTAAGCCTCCCCTGCTTCGTCATGGGGGGAGTCCACTATGTCTGGGGCTGGAAGGTGGCCCGGCACCTGGTTTTCCCCCTGAGCCTGGTGGCCTTCATGGTCCCGGTGCCAGGCCTGGAACAGGCCACGAACGGGCTGGCGATCTTCGCGACCAAGATGGCCCACAAGGTGGGCATGCTGATCGGCATCGAAACCGTGCAGTCCGGGACGACGCTGATGGCACCTCCCGGGCAGGACTGGGGGGAGTGGAAGGTGAATGAGGGATGCAGCGGCCTGCGCTCCCTGGTGGCACTGATGCTCATCAGCTATGGCTACGCCATGGTGGTGCACCGCAAATGGTGGGAACGGATCGTCATCTTCCTCGCGGCCATGCCCATCGCCATCATCGCCAACGGATTCCGGATCACCAGCATCCTGGTGGTGGCCCAGGTGAGCCGGGAATTTGCCGCCGCCACCTGGCACAGCTACTCCGGGTTTTTCAGCTTTGGAGCCGCCCTCGCGCTGCTGCTGCTGCTGAGTTTTGTCATGCGTCAGGGCATCCGGGCGCTGAAACCGAAGGTGAAAGTCACGAAGGTGGGAGCTGAATGAACGGGAAACCCATGCGTCCAGTGATCAAACGTCTTATCATTCTCCAGGTCATCCTCCTCGCGGGGTTGAGTATCGTCTTCGCTCTTCCGCGTTCCGCCACCATGAAACCGGCGGCGCTGAACACGGATCTGCCCAATTTCATCAGCCCCAGCGGGTGGAGCGGCAAGAAGTTCGGCGAAGCTTCAAAGGAGGAGCGGGAGATTCTCGCGAAGGATACCCGGTTCTTCCGCCGGGACTACTGGCGGGAGGTCAGTTACTCCGACAAGATGGAGGAAGCCGTGAAGGCGAAAGCCAGGGGGGAACCCCCCATCCTTTACCCGAACCTTCAGGACGTGCTGAACGCGGGCATCGTTCTTTCCGGTGAGGATCTGAGCAACAGTATCCACGCTCTGGAGCGCTGTCTGACCGCCCAGGGATTCAACATCACTCAGGCTTCCACCATGCATGTGGAGCTCCGCACCGGACAGAGTCTCGCGGTGCGCCGGCTGGTCTGTAACAAGGCCGTGATGGGGTCAACCCGGGTGATCAACAGCATTTCCTATTACTGGTTCGTGGGACATGACTCCACCACGAGCAACCACGTGACCCGGGGCATCAAGGACTTCACGGACCGGATCTTCAAGGGCTACGCCCAGCACTGGGCCTACATCACCATCACCGCGCAGCTGGACGCCATGGCCCTGGACGATCCGGACGGTACCGGCAAAAACGATGTCCGGGCTCTGGCGGGCGAGCAACAGCAACCTGTGCGGCGGCCCCTCACAGAGGAAAAAGCGGACGCTCTGGTGAGCGAGTTCCTCGGAGATCTCGCTCCGGACATCATCCGCCTCGACATGATCAAGGAATGGCAAAAAGAATGATCCCCCGGGCGCCTGGTGGCGCTCATATCAGGGAAAACGCCGCGGCCCGCGCCGCGCTTCCGTTATCGTTTCTCTGAAAACAAAGAGCGCGTCCGGCAAACCGAACGCGCTCTTAAAATTCAGACTGGCCGCCTGGGCGATTTATTTCAGCTTTGGCTGTGCTCCTCGACGTAGGAAACCACGTCGCCCACGGTTTGCAGTTTTTCGGCCTCTTCGTCCGGCACTTCGATGGAGAATTCCTCCTCGAAAGCCATCACGAGCTCCACGGTGTCGAGCGAGTCGGCACCAAGGTCTTCAATGAAGCGGGCGTCTTTGACGACCTGCTCGGCGTTCACGCCAAGTTGATCGACGATGATGTCTCTGACTTTGTCTTCGATGGATTTTTCGGACATAAAATTTAGGGGTGGCTGGGTCGAATTGGCCGACTCAGTATCAGCCCGCTCCGGGATTGCAACGGAAATTCCCTCACTCAAAAGCCACGATCAGAACGGTTGCTTTTCAAGCCTGGAAAGGAACGGACCCATCCGCGGTATCCACAGCGGCCTCCCGGCGCCACTCTTTGAGGAACGGCAGGAGAAACAGTGCGTAGAGAGCCATGGCCACCAGATTCAACGTGACCAGATACCAGGGTGCCGGTCCCATGTAGTCCATCATGGTGGGCACCGAGGGCTTGCCATTGAGGAAGCCATAGTTCTGCCCGATGAGCGAATTGATGGACATGACGACGGCCATGTAAACCCAACTCCAAAGCACCACGCGGGTGAACGCGCCCCGCAAGGGCCGGAGCCCCAGCCCCCAGACCACGCCAACCGAAGCCACGGGCACGCCGCCGTGCTGGAGAAAGAAGGCGTAATACTCCGGCTGGTCCCAGTTGAAATAAAGAGTGGGAGTGATGAGTCCCTGGAGCGTGCCTCCCATGCCCCACAGGTAACCCACCTCCGCCAGTGCCCGCCGACGGGTAATCAGCGCCGCCGCGAGCACGAGGGAAACGACGTCACACAGGTAGAGCGGCAGGGAATTGTTAACGATAAGCTTCAAGGCATACTCCGCGCCATCCCCCCGGTAACGCAGCCAGGTAAGGACAGGATCCGCCGCGACGGCGAGGATAAGTACCCACGCGAGTACCAGATCCGCGGTCCGCTTCACACGAAATCCGGAGTGGCGGGAACGGTGGAGATAGATGAAGCCGGTGGCGGCAATGACGGTCAGCGCCATCGCGACCCAGTGGGAGAGACCGAAAGGAATGAAGTCACGGGAGTCCATGGCGGAGTCTGTCCACCATGGCGGAGGAAAACGGGAATTGATTTTCCAGCGGCGGTTATCGCCGGCATCAATGGATTCCCTTGAAGGGCGCTTCACCGGATGAGAGGTGCGGCCCCATAAAACGGAGGCCACGCCTATACCCTGGGGAGTTGGTATCGGATAAACCTAAATTCTTGAATGGAGGGATGACCGACCGCTCCACAGTGAAGCCGGTGGACGAGTGGCAGGAAAAATCAGGAAATTACCGCATGGATCATCCGGAGAGAAGCCGGTGGGCGGCTGACGGCAGCTCTCCGAGCCACTGGCCGCCCAGTTTGCGGCGCAGAATACGGGTCAGTAACAGTGCCCAGCACTGCCCGGGAGTCCATCGCGCCGTGATGGTGCCCGCCTGGTGTAGATAGCTGCTGATCAACGTGATGGCCCGCGCCAGGGTTTCCCCTTTGGCGTGCAACAAGCTCACTTTCATCCGGCGCTGGCCGCCATGCCGGGTCTCCCGCGCCACGCCGCCCAGGAGGGCCGGGCGGGTGGTGATGGCCTCCCGGTGGTGCTCCTCGTCAAAAAGCCGCGTGTAGAGGTGCCACCAGTTGCTGAGCAGCGCGATAAGGTTGGCCATGATCCGGCAGGGGGCCAGCTTTTTAGTGGTATAGCCGTTCCATCCCCACTGGTTTTTGAGTTCATCGTAATTATTTTCACAATCACCGCGCTCGCGATAGATCCGGGGCATGCAAGCCGCAGGGTAGGCCCTGGCATCGAGCGAAGTCACCAGCACCGCCAGTTTGCCACTCCAGGGAGCCGCGCTTTGCCACTCCGCGTCTGGCACCCCGGGTAAAAGACCGCGGTCTTTGCCGCGCCGCTTTCCCGGCTTCACCAGGTGGTCTGGATTCTCCGGCACTGGAGCCCGGGCCGCCGACTCCCGTACGATGAGCACGCGCCGCTTCCGGCTCCAGCCGGTGAGCCGCAACGTGCTCTCCACCACCTCCCAGCCATCGCCCGCGGACTGCCAGTCGCCGGAGCACCGCAAAAGCGACACCAGCGCACGCACCTTCGCCGTGAAGCGCAGTTTGAACACATACGGCAGTCCGCGCTCCTCGCACTCCCTCATCAGGCCCTCCTGGCCGTAGCCGCAGTCGCCCCGGAGAAAAGCGGGCCAGCAGGTCCGCGGCAGGGCTTCGAGGGTGCGCCACAATCCCGGCTGTCCCCGGCCGGCGGCATGCTCGTTGCCCGGTCGCACCTCCACTCCCACACACAGCCGCAGGTTCGCCGCGAAGTAACTGTGATACACATGACTGGGACGTCCGGGTTTATGCGGGTTGTAGCCAATCTCCGCTCCCTGCTGCCGTCCATAGAGCGGTTTAACCGTCGTATCGATATCCATGATCCAGGGCACGCGCAGCAGGGGCGCAAGACAGCGTCGCTGGTGTTCCCCCAGCCACGCCAGCGCGGCACCCTCATCCATGAGATGATTGAGCGCGCGGCGCACCACATCATCACTGACCAGCCGGTCAATGCCCAGCACCCTGGCATTGAGCACATCGCCGCGCACCGCGTTCATATGGAGATAGCGCCAGTGGCCGCACAGCACCGAAAGCGCCGCCGTGCCAAACACATTGCGGGCTCCGCTCCCCCGGTTGCCCCCGTAGCGCAGGGGGCACTCTTTGATGAAATCCTCCCACCGCTTCCCGGTCCTTAAAAACTGCGCGAAAAACACCAGCTGGCCGTGCGCGCTGACGGGAGTTCCCGGATCCCATTCCGCGTAATACCGCCCTCCCGGCGTGTCCACGGGCCATCCGGTCGTGACCTCACCCTCCGGGTGAGCTTCGCTCGTCGCTGAGGTTGTCCCCATTCCCCGATTCAAGCCGCCTTCCGTGGCCCCGTCACGCCTTTTCCATTCCAGAGTTTAGGATAAATTGAAGTGGCGGGTTCTGCGGGGAGAAATCAAAGCCTTCTTTGATAGAGGGTGGCCAAGGGGAGTTTGACTTCCCTGCGCATCCTCGCAATCCTCTGAGCGGGCTCAAGGAGCGGCGACATTCTTGTCGCCGTGGAACCCTCCGGTAGAGAATAGGAAAGGGGATGGCTACGGAGCGAGGCCGGTGAGGAATCAAAAGGATGCATGGGAGGTCAAACTCCCCTTGGCCACTCTCCATCAAAGGAGCCTCCGACAACATCTGGAGGGGGCTTTCGTGAAGGGATTAATCCCACCGGCCTCCAGGCTGAAAAGGCATCAGTCGCGCAAACAAAAGAACCGGGGCGCGAGCCCCGGTTCAGAATTACTCAATATGTCTCCCTGATCAGAAACGATCAGCCCTGCGGATAAAGCAGCACGCGGTCATGTAGAAGCAGCAGGAGGTCCGCTCGTCCGTCTCCGGTGAAGTCGTTGATGAAAGCTTCCCGCACGGCGGTGGAACCCTTCCGGCCGCGGTAGTGGATGTTCTCCTCAAAGAGCACAAAGTGCATGAGGCTGGCCCACGGCTTTCCGGCGGCCGGGGACGGCTCCAGGACTTCCAGCAGGTGACTGCTGCCATCGAAAGCGGTGATCTCCTCCCTGCCGTCACCGTTCAGGTCACCGGGAATAGCCATGAAGTAGCGGCAGTTTTTCAAGTCCGTCTCGTAGGTGCCGGAGGGTTCCAGACGCGGACGATCGCCACTGAGGGGCGCGGTGCGAAAACGTTCCTTCCCGGCCAGGAGCAGATGAGGCACCCCTGCTTTGCCCAGCTTCAGGGGCAGCAGGTCCTGGGTGTCCGGGCTGCCGGTTTCAAGACGCCGCGTGGAGCGATACACCCCCGCGCTATCTTTTTCAAAAATCTGGAGCCAACCGGTACCCGCTTCGCTGAAGACCAGCTTTGAGCCCCCTTTTTCATCCAGCGTGAAATACGCCGGAGTGGCCAACCGGTCATCCGGCAGGCGGGCATTGTACTGGTCTTTGATTTCCAGATCCTTGCCATCCTGTTTCAAACGCAGGGCGCGGGCATAGCCGGTGCCGCCGATGACGATCTCACTGCGCTTGTCGCCATCCAGATCCATGAGCGTCACGCGCTCCGGGCTGAGATCGCCGAGCTGGCTGCGGGTGACGGCGGTCTCAGGCAGGGGGTCGGCAAAGCCGGTGCCGTCCGCTTTGGCCAGAAGAATGAGGGATGGCTCTTTCGCGCAGATCAGGAAAAGGTCCGGATGGCCATCGCCGTTGAGGTCGCCGGTTTTGACCGCCAGCGGCTCGCGTTTCAGGGATTTCAGCGGTGTGGTGGCCACGTTCCACTTCGTCCCGGGTTCGGCACCCGGCGTCAGGATTTCCAGAGACCAGTCCCGGGACTCCCCGGTGACAGCCACCAGGGCGGGCTGGCCGTCTCCCTTGAGATCCACCGTCGTGAGGACCGAAGGCGGCCCCTTCAGCGTCTGGAGCACGGGAAACCCGAGCCGCTCGCTTTGAGGCTGGCCGGAGACAACGGTGGAAATATAGGACGCGATGCCGCACCCCTCTTTTTGGCTGCTCACCGCCACGGAGCCGCCGCCACCCGCGCGGGGCAGAATGGCCAGGCTGTTGATCCCGGACAGCGAGGGATAACTGACGGGCTCCGCGAAGCTGCCATCCTCCCGTTGGAGGAAGAGAATCACCTGCGCGGCCTTGCCGTCCGCCATGGCCACGTCCATGAGGCCGTCTCCATTGATATCCCCCTGAGCATAGACCGCCCCTTTCACCCCTCCCGGTGGCGCGTAAACAGTGGGCAGCAGCACATCCCCCTCCTGCGCGCCGGCTCCGCCGGTGACGAGGGTATGGCGCTCAATGAGGCCGGAGCGGGCGTTCACCCGGGTGAGGACCAGCCGGTTTTGCGCGTCCCGTGAGGGATAAATGGTACCCGCGGGCGTTTGATAGGGAATCGAGACCTCGCTGGCAAAGGTGCCCGGCCCCGTGCGGCGGCGGAAGCGCAGGGAGCCTTCGCCGGAGGGCGTAAAGTAGAGCAGATCCGCGGCTCCGTCGCCATCACCGTCCTGAGCCATGAGGTAGCCGCCCTTGTCCTCGCCGGTGGCATACACCACCGGCTCGCCGAAGCCACCCTCCGCCTTCTGCAGGAAAACGAGCAGCTTCCCCTTCCCCAGCACCGCGAGGTCCGTCTTTTTGTCCCCGTTGAGATCGGCGGCGGCCAGCGTCATGCCGTTTTGCAGCGGCTCGAAGTTCTTCCACTTCCAGGTCTTTGTGAACGCGGCGTCCTTGCCCTGAAAGCGGATGGTCAGCGCGTCCGCGGTGCCGGTGAGCGCCAGATCCAGTTTACCGTCCCCGTCGAAGTCCCCCGCAGCCATGGCAAAGTGCCGCTGGTCACACGGAAGCGAGGTTTTTTCAAAACGGGAGTCCTCGACGACCGGCTCCCACCGGTCGCGGGAGACCACCCGTTGTTTGGCGCTGTCCTTCCCCGCTCCAGCCGCGCGCTGATAGAGCAGCACGAGCTTCGAGTTTTCGTTATTGATGAGGGCAAGGTCGAGCCTGCCATCACCATCGAAGTCCCCGGGAACGGCGGAGCCGGAATCCCAGGAGACCTTCGCCACTTCCGGACCGTCAAGACGGACCGGAGGGATGGAAGAAACGGGGGGCTGCTGGCCGAAGGAGGTGACTGCCAGCGCGGCGGAGGAGAGGAGAAGGAAGCGCATGAGTTTCCGGATTATTCTCCCTTGGGTGCGATCCGGACACGGTATTCCGTGCTCTTCGCATCCACCCAGGTCTTGTCGATGCCCACGAGCGGCACGTTCAGGAGCTTGCTGAGTTCATCGAAGGGAATGGCCTTCGCCTCCGACGGGCTTTGGCTCTTCATGAGGTCCCCGAACATGGTGGCGAAGGAGGAAAGCGCCGCTCCCACGTCACTCACGCTTACGGCGACCTGGCCATCCCGCATGGCATTGAGGTGGCGGGTGATATTCTTTTGCGCGAAGAAGCCGTCATCCCCGCTCTTGCCCAGGCGGGAGAGGATCTGCTCCAGGGCCGGCTGGTCTCCCAGGCTCAGGATGAGCCAGTCGTCGGTGAGGACATAGGCCACCTTGAAATTGTCCGGCGTGCCTTTGGCGACATTGATGGTGAAACCCTGATACTCCTGTTTTTCAAAGATGGCCTCCTCCTGGGCGGCCTTGTTGATCAGCGTCTTCAGGGCGGTGCCGAGAGCACGGGAATCCTTCACCCGGATGCCGGTCACAGCCTTGCTGGCCGCGAGAGCGGCAAACGGTCCGGCCATCTCCTCGTCATCACCACTGGCTTTCTTCTCCTCTTTGGAAATGCTGGAGGCCGTCCAGATATCCGGGCCGAGCTGGCCCAGGATTTCCTCCCGGATATCCACGCCAGTCTGTTGTTTCACCATCATCATCCCCATGGCCACGGCGGGTCCGGCGTCCGGATAAATATCCACGATGAGCTTCTCAAGGTTATCGACGGTCTTCGAGACCTCGATCTGCTGATACCCCGCGCTGGCGAGTCCCTTTGGCAGGAAGGCGGGAGCGGGACCGGAACCGGGAAGGGCCAGGAAGGAAATGAGCCCCGGCTTTTCGCTATAGGTCAGCGTGGCCGCGAGATCCAGGGTCTCCGCGTCGGCGCTCAGGCTCAGGATGGCGCTCTTCAGCTTGTCCGCTCCGAGCACGGACCAGACCTTCGCGACATCCACGGTGCCGGAGTCCGCGTGCGGGAGGGCGTGCTTTTCCACCAGCCCCAGAATGGTTTCCAGATTCAGGCTCGCCAGGGAAAGCGTCTTCCCGGTTTTGTCGTGGTCCGCCTTGTAGTAAGCGGAGGCCGCCAGGGAACCGGCGTCGCTGCCGGACTTCATGCGGTCGATCATCTCCTCCACCTGCTCCTGGCCGGAGGCGGCGAGGATCATCTTGTCATGCACGGCATAGGCCCACTCGCGCAGACAAACGGGCACGTCTTTGGTGTCGTCGGATTCCTTCAGCTTGAAGACGTGGATCTTCGCGCCGCCGTGCTCCGCGGTCTTTTGCTCGAAATGCTCCGAGATCTTGCCCAGGGCTTTCTGAAAATCCTCACCGCTCACCTTGCCCTGCTTTTCGATCTCCTTCTCCATCATTTTCAGGATGGCTCCGATGTATTTATCCACGAAGGCCTCGTCGGCATCGAACTCATAGGCCACGGAGACTTCCACGCCCACGTTTTCCGGGGTGGGATTCGCGGGGATCTTGAGGTCATGGACCGTCACCGCCACCTTGCCGGCCTTCTTAACGAGATCGTCGTAGGAAACGCCCGTCTCCTCGGCGATGAACTTCTTCATCTGTTCCTCGTAGTCCGGGGCGGCGTTGCTCATCTTATACATGAGCTTCTTGAGTTCCTCCTGGGGGAAGGCCTTCACCACGGGGTGGTTTTCCAGTTTGTAGATCCCCGCGTTGTCAAACTCCAGATAGGCGACGGAGTCGTCCGGGACAATGGCGGCGGGATCAGCGGCCTGCAGCGGCAGGGACGTCAGGGCGGAGAAAGCCAGCAGGATGCCGGATTTACGGAACAGGGGGGAGATCGTTCGGGATTTCATGGGTTTAAGGATAAAATATGGGACCGTTTGTGACGGAGATGTCAGGGTTTTCCTTCAGGTTTTGCCTCCGGTTTCGGCGGCTTGTTATAACGGAAGCCGGAATTCGGGTTCGCCGGGTCGAAGGCGTAGGTGTCCCGGTTCTTCAGAAAGTTCCGCACCACGGTGGCGGGGATGGCAAAGCCCAGGCCCTCGGCGCCGGTCTGCACAATTTTCATGTTGTTCACCCCGATGACCTCGCCTTTCAGGTTGAAGAGAGGTCCGCCGGAATTGCCAGGATTGATCTGCGTGGTGGTCTGGATGAAGAGTTGCCCGCCATCCTGACGGTTCCGCAGGGACACGATGCCCTCACTCACGCTGCGCTCCAGCCCCAGGGGAGCGCCGATGGCGAACACCGGCTGGCCCTGTTTGAGGTCGTCCATGTCCCCCAGGGGCACGGTGGGAAACTGGCGCTTGTCCGGCGTCTCGATCTTCAACAGCGCAAGATCCAGTTCCCCGCTCGTGGCGAGAATGCGCACGTTGCTGTAGGTCTGGCGCTCCGTGCCATTGCCGAAAACCGTGACCGTGACCTCATTTTCCCCGGCGATGACGTGGTCATTCGTCATGAGATAACCGTCCGGGTGAATGATGAATCCGGAGCCGAGCCCGGAGGGAGTCTTGATGAGCACCACGCGATCACCGATGGCCTTCACCAGATCCTTCACGGCCTGGGGCCGGGCATTGGCGTCCGTGCGATAAAGATCGTCCGTGTAAACCGCGGCGGTGGCAGGCTTTGAATCCTCCTTCACCACGCGGGCCACGGCATCCCGGGGCACGGTGAGAACAGTGAAACCGAGATCGATCACCAGCTTCTCCGCGGTTTCGGAGAGCAGTTCTCCCTTCACCGACCCTCCCTGATTCAACTCCAGAGTAGCCGGTCCGGCAGAAAGCGGGACACACAGCAGCGAAAACACGGAGGCAATAGAGGCAAGGCAGCGCATGAGAGAAGGGGTGGATGACTACAACCGTCGCCGGAGCGGCAGGACGTGACAAAATTATCGGGAAAACTTTCCAGCGGGCAAATCTTTCATTCATTTATCCCGCCGCGGAGGCCAGCCGGATTCCGGATTCACGGTGCATCCGCCGGTTTCGCGCAACCTCTATCAAAAGCCTGGGTCCGCATAACCGGCACTGGCGCGCGCCGCGGGGGACGCTACAGTCCGCCCCAGTGAAACGCTTTCTCCTTTTCCTCCCGGCCCTGCTGTCCCCCGCCCTGCGCGCGCAGGAGGCGCCGTTCGATTACCGCCCCGCCACCGTGGTGGTTTATAACGCGAATGACGCGGCCTCCACGGAGCTGGCCAATTATTACGTAAAGCAGCGCGGCATTCCGGTCAAAAATCTGGTGGCCCTGAAATGCCCGAACGCGGAGACCATCAACCGTGAGACTTTTGAAAAGGATATAGAGCAACCGCTGCGGGCCGTCTTTGACGAACGGAAATGGTGGGAAACTGGTGCCACCAGCAACGGGGAACTGATCGCGCTGAAGACCACCATGCGGGTCATCACTCTCATCCAGGGAATTCCCCTGCGTATCAATCACCAGAACCAGCCCGCCCAGAAGGACGCGAATGGCAAAGACCTGCCGCCCGGCCCGCTGGATGAGAACGCGGCGAGCGTGGACTCTGAACTGGTGGCCCTTGGGGTTCTCGCGAAGCAATCGCGTGGAGTGGTCACCAACCCTTATTACAAGAGCACCCAGCCGTTTAACAAAGTCCCGCTGACGCCCATGTATCTGGTGGGCCGCATCGATGGCCCCAGCAAGGCCGTGGCGAAGCGCCTGATCGACGACGCCATCGCGGTGGAAAAGGAGGGCCTCTATGGAAAGGCCTACATTGACCTCGCCCAGAAAACCGACGGGGGATACAAGGTCGGGGAGGACTGGCTGATCAATGCCGGAGCCACGCTGGAGACCCGGGGATTCCCCGTGATCGTGGACCAGTGGGCTCCCACGCTGCCCACGAACTATCCCATGGCGGACTGCGCGCTCTACTTCGGCTGGTACACGGCCACGGCGGACGGGCCATTCGCCAATCCCGCTTTCCGCCTGCGGAAAGGAGCGGTGGCCTGCCATATTCATTCCTTCAGCGCCACCACCATCCGGAGCGATACCCAGGCATGGTGCGGTCCCCTGCTGGCACACGGGGCCTGCGGTACGCTGGGCAATGTCTTTGAGCCCTACCTGGGCCTGTGCGCGAATCTCGATATCTTCGCGGACCGTCTGACTTCCGGTTTCAATCTGGCGGAAGCCGCGTGGTCCAGCACTCAGATGCTTTCCTGGATGAGCGTGGTGATCGGAGACCCCCTTTACCGTCCCTTTGGCCCGGTGGCCGGGGGTGGTGATAAAAAAGTGGACCCGGATTACAAAGCCCTGCGCATCGCCATGCAGCGGTGGGGGAAACCGGAACAGGAGGACGAACTCGAGAGTAATCTGAAAAAAGCGGCGGAATCCCTGAAGAGCCCGGTGATTTATGAATTCATGGGCCTGCACGCCCAGGCTGGTGGAGGGGAAAAATGGATCGCGGCGGAAAAATGGCTCAACCTCGCGGCGAAGAACACCACCACCACGGAGGGACTCATTCGCCTCCAGTTCCTCATGGCCGAAGCCCATCGCCGGGATGGAGACAAAAAGCAGGCGTTGAAGCTGCTAAATTCCGTGGTGGAAAAATATCCCTCGGCTCCGGAAGCCGCCGCGGCCCGGGTGTTGATCCCGCAGGTTCGCGGCAATTGACCCGCCTCCCATGAGGGACTTTCACGGGTTCTCCCGGGCTGCGAGGCGCTATCCGGAATTTCTCGACACCGTCACGGCAACCCGCGTGGCAGAGCCGGACCCCGTGCCCGCCGGAGCGCCGGGGATGGATGAGCTGGCCTGGCAGAGCCGCTGGTTCTCCGGGGACTTTGGCCGGGACTTCGTGACAGTAACCGGAGAGCCAGTGCGCATCGTGGATTTCGGCTGGTGGAATCACGGGGCCGGGCCGGATTTCCGGGACTGTGTGGTGGAGGTGGCGGGTACCAGCCGGAGGGGAAGTATCGAACTGGATCCCACGCCCCGGGACTGGGAGACGCACGGCCACGCGGTGAACCCGGCGTATGACGATACCGTGCTTCACCTCTTCCTCTCGCCGCGGACAGGAAGCACCTTTTTCACCCGCACCACGCAAAACCGCGAGGTGCCGCAGGTGCATCTGGATGGAACCCCATTCGATGGCCGGGCCGGGGAACGCAGCGCGCCCGCCCGTCCGGGCCGGTGTGTGCATCACCTCACCGCCCTCCCGGAGGCGCGGGTCCTCGCCATCATGGAGGACGCCGCCCGCTACCGGCTGGAACGGAAGGGCCTGCGCTGGCAACGCGTGGCGGGCATTCACGGGATGGATCAGGCCATCTTCACGGGCATCGCCGAAGCCCTGGGCTACAGCCGGAACAAGCTGCCCATGAGCGTCCTCGCGCAGCGCCTGCCCCTGCGCTTTCTGCAAAAGCGCCCCGGGGACGCGGAGGCCCTGCTTTTTGGCGTGGCCGGATTTCTCGATGGCCGTGAGTCCGGGCATGGCGACATGGCCACCCGCGCGTGGCTGCGGGATCTCTGGGAAAGCTGGTGGAAATATCGCGCGGGCTTCACTCCTGGCCGCCCGGCCCAGCCCATCCGCTGGACCTTGAGCGGCACCCGGCCCGTGAATCACCCGCAGCGCCGCATCGCGGCCCTGTGGCAGATCACGGCGCGGTGGCGGGAGATCCGCTGCCTCCTCGAACCCGCGGCCTTTGACGCGAAGGCTCTCACCACATTGTTGGAAAGCCTCACGCATCCCTACTGGAGCACCCACTACACCCTCTCCGCCAAACCCTCTTCCACCCCGCTGGCTCTGCTGGGCACCCAGCGCATCCGGGACATCCTGGCGAACCTGGTTTATCCGCTCCTCGTCCCTTCCCGCGAGGCCCTCTGGAAGGATTACCTCCGCCTGCCCGCCTCCGTTGAAAGCACGAAAACGGACATCGCCGGCGTCCGCCTCTTCGGCTCCGCGGAGCGCGCGGCCAAATACTCCTCCCGCCTCTGGCACCACCAGGCCCTCCTGCAAATCTACGAGGACTTCTGCCTCGCCGACCTCTCCGGCTGCGACGGCTGCCCTTTCCCGGAACAGGCGGGAACGGCGTGAGTGTTGTTAGTGCCCTCCAGGTTCACTCCCCGGGCAGCTTTACGGCCATCAGGCCCTCTCCCCAACTGGCGGAGTAGAGGATACGGTTTACGGGATCCAGGGCCATGGTGAAGGAAACTTCGGAGAAGGTCTGTTTGCTGAAAGGCCGCCAGTTTTTCCCGTCTGTCTCAGGGGAAGCGAAGAATGGCTGGTCTTTGTTCGAGGACGAGGTGTAAAGGTTTTTCCCGTCCCCGGTGATGCCCATGTACCAGCTGTAGGTCAGCCCGGTTTTTACCTGCTCCCAGGTGGCACCGTTATCCGTGCTGCGGGCCGGGTATTGATAGCCGCCGGAATACAGCGTCCCATCTTTGGCGCGATAAAGCTGATTCCCTCCGTGAGTCATGGAGTTTTTATAAACATTGGCCCATGTTCTCCCGCCGTCCGCGGTGCGGAAGAAACCTCCCTCCTGGGCGGTGAACAGCCATGTGTCCTTGTCGCCGGTTTTGCTGGCGGGATCGAAAAGGAAGAAGATCGCCATGCCATACCCGCCCTTGAGGGACGGCGGTGGGTCGTGGGCGATCCAGGATTCCCCGCCATCCCGGCTCTCCAGAACGCCGCAGTTTTTCGCGGCCCATGGTGAGTGGAAGCTGACGAGGATGTGCCTGAAGTCCGTTGGATCCACGGCGATGGAATACAGGTCCCGCGTGCCCACTGGCTTTTCCGTCGCCGTCCTGAAGCCTTCCGGCATGGACCAGTTCAGCCCTCCGTCCTTTGACACCCAGAACCCCAGCGTGGCTCCGCGCACCCCGTCCACGCAATACAGGTGATTCGAATCCTTCGGGTCAACCACCACGTGTAGCGGTTCATCGAGCCGGCCGATTTTACTCCAGGTCGAGCCACCGTCCGTGGTCTTGAAGAGGCCGCCGTATTTCACCTCATAAGCACAAACGCAGAGGTAAATCGTTTTCGGGTCATTCGGATCAAGAGTGACGCCCTGGCAAAAGACGTGGTTATCACGCGTCATGGTGACACCCGCCGGAGTGATGTTCTTCCAGACTCCCGGGACGAGTTCCGGGACAGCCTTTGCGACAGGAGCGGAGATCGTTCCGGAAACCAATAAACCAGCAAGCAAGGACGGGCATCTCATGAGAGCCGTCCTATGGAAAAACGAACGAAGGGGCAAGATTTAAGACATCATATAGGGAGTTCCCCTGGCGTCCGCCACTTCCCCGAAAAGCGACACCCGGGCGGCGAACAGCGCGGCTGCCCGCCGGACCGGGTGTGCATCAAACGATGGACCGACCGTTGGCTATCCACGCTTCCGCCGCGCGAGCAGCAGCATGCCGGAAGCCAGCGCGAGCATTGCCGCACCGGGTTCCGGAACAGTGACGATCGTCAGGCCCCAGGAATTCACCGTGCTGACATCCCCGGTGGAGAGGTCCGCCACGAAGAGAGTCCAGCCGCCATTGGAGGCATCCATGCCGTTGAAGAGGCTGAGCATGGCGGTGCGGGGTTCCGTGCCGTTCACGGTGAGCGGGCTCACGGCCCGGCCGTCCGGCTGGAGAGAGCCATTCGTGCTGATGACCGTGAGGTAGCTTACGGCGCTCTGGTAGTTGTGCGAGTCCCCGTTGGGAGAGCCATCATCCAGCGTCACCGTGAGGAGATTGTCTCCGAAGCCGAAGGAGTTCCCCGCCGTGCGGCCCGGGCGGTTGAGGAGAACCGCCACGCCCGGGACGTTGGGATTCGCCAGGTAGGCGTAGAGGTCGCCGTTCCATCCGCCGTTGAGGCTGATGACGACATTCACATCCACCACGGTCTCCCCGGCGGGAATCGCCACGGAGCGGGTATCAGACCAGCCGGTGGCATTGCCGTCCGGGACGGTGCCGTTGTTCAGAAAGCCGGTATTCCAGCTCGCGGAGTAGATGGCCGCGTGAAGCGGGCCGGCGGAGAGCAGCAGGGCCGCGGAGAGCAGCCGCCGGGCGGGGGTGAAGGGATGTTTCATGGCTTGAGGAGGAGCGGTATGAAGAGTGGTGGCGCGGCTCAGGGAGCGGGGTTGTAGCGCAGACGGTAGAAGGCGCTGGGCAGCCCCTCATTGTCCGTGAACTGGAAGAGTCCGTTGGCGGGAGCGGTGAAGGTCTGCATGGGCACCCAGTCCGTGAGGTTCGTGGAGCGCTCGACGGTGTAGCTGAATCCGGGGATCCCCGCGAAGTGCGCGGTGAGCGCCCCTCCCGGTGCCGTGGTGGCCCCGGTGGTGAGACCTTCCTGCTGGATGGTCTGAATGGTGATGGTGCCCGTGGCGGTGCCGCCCTGGCCGTCACTGATGGTGTAGGTGAACGCGTCCTCCGCGGCATTCGTGGCCGGAGCGTAGAGCAGATGGCCGGAGCCAACGGAGACCGCCGCGCCCTGGGCGCTGGGGCCGGTGCCCGTGAGGCTCAGCGTGCCGCCATTCGGATCACTGCACGCCGCGAGCAGGTCCGCCACTTTCACCTTGAGCGACATGCCCGCCCCGCGGGTGAAGGTCTGCGGGGGCGCGACCGGAGGGAGATTCCCCGTGCCCCGGACAGAGATGTCATAGGAGGCCTTGTCACCTGGCGCACTGCTGGCGACACGCAACACGGCGGTGCGGGCGCCGGTGGTCGAGGGCGTGAAGCGGACGGTAAACGTGGTGGTTTCCCCAGGGGCCAGCGTGGAGACCGCGGGAGGCGTGATGATGGTGAATTCCACGGGCTCGGAACCGGTGACGGTCACGGCGGGATTGGCCAGCGTCAGCGGCTCGTTGCCGCTGTTCTGAATAGTGAAGACACGGTCCACGCCACCTGGCAGGTTGCCGGTGCCGAAGTCCACGGCGGGAGCCTGATCGTCGATGATCACCGGCGAAGCGGTGGAGGCTCCATTGTAAACCAGGACGTCCGGCCGGGGGACCACCCGCACCCGGTAGGCGAGCACCACGGTGTCATTCTCCAGACCGGCATCGTAGCTCTGGATCACGCCGTTGGTGTCGAGATACTTGCCCGTGGCGGACATGAAGTCGTTGTCGTTCCCGATGAAGAGGAAGTAATCCTGCGGGAAGGCCGGATCATTCACCGGCACCAGGCAGAGCGCCTCCCACTTCTCTCCGAGGGAATTGATATCGCCCGGAGCGGTATTGAGGTTCATGCCGAACTTCGCCAATTCCACGATGTTCAGGTCCAGTTTCCCGAGCATGTTCAGCGCCTCGGTCCAGGAGACGGGAGTGATGCCCGGCTTCAGGGTATCTCCGGAACTGGTGAGCTTTCCATTCACACCTTCGCCGTCATACAGGCCATTGATGTCCGTGGCTCCGTGGAGGTCGGCCAGCAGAATGGATTTGAAAACCGGCGAGCCCACCGCGCCGCGACCGTTGCCATCGCGGGAGAGGATCAGGATCTGGTGGTTGTTCAGCGCGATGATGGAGCTTTGCGCGGCGGCGCGGTCCACGCCGGGCACGGCATCCGTGTCCACCCGGGGAAGCTGAAAGACATACTGCCGGGCGGGAGCCGCCGGGGTATCGCTGCCGGTGATGTCAAAGACCACCAGGCGGGCATTCGTGCGCCCCTGGTTGCCACTGCCGGAATCCTGGATAGTGGCGCTCTGCAGCAGGCCGAAGAGCGTGGTCCCGTCCGGGCTTTGGCACAGACCTTCCATGCCCTGGTTGATCCGGCGGCCGTTCAGCGGCGGATCCAGGAGGAAGTTGATAGTGCCCACCGGCGCGTGGGGCACCAGGGCGGCGGGAAGGGGGACTTCGCCGTCGATCTCCTTCGCGTTGTTGAAGTGGTAAATGTAAGCGCCGTATTCGTCGCCGATCCAGCCGCTGCCCTCACGACCCGGGCGGGTATCGAGCACCAGGCCCTCGGTATCCAGCGTCAGGCGGTTCGCGATGGTGCCGTCGCTTTGGGTGGTGTTTCCCGTGGCGATGGGCACGGTGGCTCCGAAGAGCGTGGTGCTGCCGTTCGCCAGGAGCCCGGTGGAGAACACCGGCGGCGTGGCGGGACTGCCATCGTGATCGTAGGTGAAGCGGGTGGACCCGCCGAAGGTCATCGCGATCTGGTTTTGCGCCGTGATGGGAGTCGTGCCCGTATAGGGGGTGAAGGTGAAGTCGTAGCGGTTGATGCGCGCCGCGTAGTTCGAGAAGATGACCGTGGGCGGCAGCGGAGCCGGATTGACGATGGTGGTGTTATAACCGCGGTCCGGCAGGGTGCTCATCACACCGCTCCAGGTTCCATCATGGTTGTTCGTGAACCCGCTGATCTGCATGTCCGAGATGGAGCCGAGCGATTCCCCGGTGGCCGGGTCGATGGAACTGGACGGCACGCGACCGATACCCTGAAGACCGAGATTGATGAACCGGGTGCCGCCCAGGGCCACTCCGTTGGGATCCCAGGAGCGGGTGTTCGGCAGCAGCACGTCCCGCACATCAGAGGTGAACACCACGGGAGCGCGGTTCACGGTGATGGTGTAGTTGTTCACTGTGATGCCATCGGCGGCCGTCACACGGACAGTGATCGTATTGTAGCCCACGGTGAGAGGCAGCGGATCGCTTGCAGCTCCGGAGGCGACGGGAATAAAGGCACCCGTACCGAGCCGGACATGCTGGCTGGCGGCGGCATCCACGAGCGTGGGCGTAAGGGTGACGCTGGTGACGTCGTTCGGATAGTTCGCGAAGTAGGTGACCACGTCCGGATTGAAGACCGGCGCGAGCGCGGCGGGGGAAATTGCCAGGCTGGCGAGATCCGGGTTCAGGATGCCGGTAGCCGTGAGCGGGACATCGAAGGAGCTTTCATCCGCGTCATTGCTCGCGATGTGGAGCACGGCGTTGAAAGTCCCCGTGGCCGGCGGTGTGAAGCGCACGGTGAAGGTGCTGGTGGCACCGGGGATCAGCGTGGCGGCGGGAGTGCCGGTGACCACGAAGTTCGTGGCGTTCGCTCCATCGATGGAAACACTGATGCCCGTGAGGTCCAGGCTGCCCGCGTTCTGCACCGTGAAGGTGCGGGTGGTGGAGCGGAGAAGCTTCGTGTTGCCAAAAGCGACGGCGGCAACCTGGCCGTCCGTCAGCGCGGGGGAGGCCACTGTCGCGCCATTATAGACCGCGATGTCCGTGGCGGGCTGGACATTGATGGAGACCGTGGCCGTGGCCGTGGCGGCCGGCAGACGGGTGAGGTCCACGGCGAGCACTTCGCCGCGATCCGTCACGGTGGGCGTGGCCGGAGCCACCTTCGCGCGGAAGGTGAAGGGCGGCGCGGCATTGCTGAGGGCATCGATCCCGAAATCGCTGTCATTGGCGATGTAGAGTGTGTTTCCACCATCGCCCAGGGCGAGACCTTCGATCTTGTCGTGGGCGAAGTATTTGCCCGCCGGATTCAAGGAGAGGAGCATGGCCCCGAGGTCAAAATACAGGCTCTTCGCCACCGGCGTGATCCCCAGCGCGGCGAGCGTGGCCGTGGCGTCCGTGGTGCCCTGGAGGCCGACGGTAGCTTCGAGGGATTTTCCGCCGAGCAGGATGCCCCGCTTGTCCCCGGTGGATTCATAGGCCGCGCCCGGCACTGTATGGAGCGGTCCCACGTCCGTGGCCCCGGCGAGATCGATGA
Source organism: Verrucomicrobiales bacterium (assembly GCA_965229245.1). Classification (GTDB taxonomy): domain Bacteria; phylum Verrucomicrobiota; class Verrucomicrobiia; order Verrucomicrobiales; family V1-33; genus V1-33. The sequence continues at coordinate 2,212,974 of CBDDIW010000005.1, read as the reverse complement.
GGAAAATCTTCTTCGCGGCGGAGGGAGGGAAGCTGTTGTCCCGCTCATCCACCAGGAAGGTGGTGTTGCTCAGGGCGATGATTTCGCTGGTCACCACTTTGTTCCCCGTGTTGGGGTTGGCGAGCATGTAGAGATACTCATGCACCGCGCCGGTGGCGAGGGTGTAGGTGAGAATGCGCACCGGGGCCACCTTCGTGGCATCCGCGGGCAGGTTGGCCGGCTGCTCAAGATTGTCAGGCTGGTCGAGACCGGACTGGAGCATGCCCACCAGCATGGTGCCGTCCGGCGTGAGGGCCAGGCCCTCCATGCCGCGGTTGGAAACGCGGCGGGCAAACTCCACCGGGAGACCGCCATTGAAGGGCGAGAGGCGTTGCAGTTCCCTGCCGGTGGCGTCGAAGTGCGTGATAAACGGGCCGTATTCGTCCGAGACCCAGAAGGTGCCGTCCGGCATGGCCACGAGCCCTTCGGAGTCAAAGCCGTTCACATCGGTCGGCAGCAGGTTGCCGTTGATATCGAAGCCCTGATCGAGCCCGGGATTGGCGGAGTTGAAGCGTCCGGAATACGGAGTGCCATCCGGAGCCTTGAACGTGATCAGATCCCCCAGGAGGAGCAGTTCGTTGCCCACCAGTTTGAAGCGCCCGATGCCCGGAACGAAGTTCGGGAGCGGGAACACCTTGGAGGTTTCCCCGAGGCCATCCACGTTCGGGCCGCGATCCGAGAGACCGTAAAATTCATCCGTGGTCCCCGGCACCGGCACGAAGGCGGAGCCGTAGCCGTCTCCGGTCACCGGCGTGCCTCCGAAAACACCCAGCGCGGGCTGATTGTGACGGTAGAGCTTCGCCGCGTCCGTGACAGTGTAGGTGAAAGTATCCGGTCCCGTGTAACCGGTGACGGGCGTGTAGGTGAAGGAGCCGTCCGGATTCACGGTCACCGTGCCGTGGGCGGGCGTGGAGACATTGACCACGCTGCGGGCGGAGGCCGGGTCATTGGAAAGCAGGCCGGTGGCGGCATTCACCGTGAGCGGCGCGTTGGTCAGGGTTGTGAAGCTGTCCGCGCTCGCGGCGGGCAGCGGGTAGAGCCGCACGAGAGTGTTCACCGCGGTGGTGGAGGCGTTGTTGGCCTCGCTGATTTCATCCAAGGTATCGCCGGGATCGATCACCGCGGCCCCCGCGGCGGCGGTGAAGGTCGTGGGCGTGGAGGGAGACGCGGAGGCGGTGACGGTAAGCGTGGTCGAGGCTCCCGCCGCGAGCGTGCCGCCGGAGAAGGTAACGACCCCGCTGGTTTCTGATGCGGTGAAGCCACCGGCAGAGGCGGACTGATAAGTGACGCCGGCGGGCAGCGTGAGACGCACGCTCACTCCGGTGGCATCTCCCAGACCGCCGTTCGTGGCGGTCAGGGTGTAATCGAAGGGCACGTCCTTCACCGCCAGCGCCGGACCGGCCAGGCCCACCGTGAGATCCGGTGTCAGCGAGGCGAGGGTGGTCACCGGCAGGGGGGACTTGTTATTGCCTTCGTCCGTTTCGGAAATGGTGCCCGCGGGATCCACCACCGCAGCCCAGGCCGGGGCGGTGAAGGTGCCGGGAGCCGCTGGGGAAACGACCACCGTCAGCGTCCGGGAGGCCCCGGCCGGAACGGAGCCGCCCGTGAAGTCCACCACACCCGCGGCCTCGGCCACGGAGAATCCGGTGGCGGAGGCGGAGGAGTAGCTGAGCCCCGCGGGCAGCGTGAAGCGGACCGCCACGCCGGAAGCGTCGGCGGAGCCGCCATTGAAAACCGTGAGAGTGTAGGAGAAGTCAGCGCCCACGTCCGCGCTGGGCGGACCGCTGACCGCCACGGAGAGATCCGCGGCCACCAAGGGAGCCGCCGCGATGCCGCGCAGGGCCGTATTCGCCGCGGCGGTGGCCACCAGCACCGGGGTGCCGGTCAGTGTGGCATTGTAGCCGGAGCTGTCCACCAGGCTGACGATTTCGCCGCCGCCAGTCGCGGTGGAGCCGCCCTTACGCACGGCATAGAGCGTGACCGTGCCGGTGGCACTGACGTTTCCGAAAAGCCCGCGATACGTATCCGCCGGGAGACCGGCCACGCCTTTCGCCACCCATGACCCGCCAACGAGGGCATATTTTTGAATCCCGCCCACGCCCGAGGAGTTCGTGTCATCCGCCACATAGAGCGTGTCCACGCCGGGAGTGGCGGCGTCCAGATCCGCGAAGACAAAGGCGTAAGGACTGCCCGTGAGGGGAAAGCCGGGAAGATTGGTGATGGTCTGGCCCGCCGTGGCGGGGATGCCCGTGCCCACCGGTCCCAGCCGGAAAGTGGAGCCGCTGGAGGTGCTGAGATACATCTGCCCTCCGTAGATGCTCACCCCCTTGATGTTCGCCACGGTGGTGCTGATCTGCGTGGAGGTGCTCGCACCAAAGGTGGTGTAGCGCGCGCCACCCGCCGCGCCCGTGACCCAGATATCCGTGCCGTTCGTGCTGGTGACGCCGCGCGGGTTGTTGGCATTCGCGAAATCCGTCAGGGCCGTGGAGGTGTCCACCGCTCCGGCGGCATCCACGCGGCCCACCGTGCGGGGCACGGAGGCACTGGCCGTGCCGGAAAGAGAGGCGCTGCCGCCGGTGTTCACGGCATAGCCGGTGAGAACGATATACCGTCCGTCCGTGGAACGCGTCATCATCCCCTCGGAGGTGGACGTGCCGCTGGCGATCAACTGCTTCTGCGTGCCGGAGGCCGTCTCCGGCAGCGGGATGGACTGCACGAGCACGCCCGCCGGGGTGTATTCATCCAGAAACACCGGATTTCCCGTCGCCACCAGAGTTCCGGTGCCTGTCCCGATGCGGTAAACCGTGAGGTTCCCCGGGGTGAGCGGCGCGGCGTGGGAGACCACGGAGGAACCCAGGAGCGCCAGTCCCATGGCGAGCGACAGCCGCGCGCGGCGCGATCGTGGAGGAGGAGAACCGGATGGACGGACAGCGAAAGGGCAGTCGGCGGTGGTAATCATGGGGGAAGGCTCGGGTGAAACAGAAAATCCGGCCCACCTGGCTGTCGCCAGGGCAGGCTGTTAGGACTAAAACTGATTCACACGCCCCCGGGGCGATCAATTTCCGCAATGCAACTTATCGGTCACTCCAGCCAGGGTTACGGAATTGACGCACACTATCGCTCGCTCCGTTACATCCTTCCCGCGGATTCTCCCTAACCTCTGGTCTGCACCCAGATAATAAAGGCATTGTAGCCCGCGTGAATGAGGATGCAGGGAGTGATGCGCCCTGTGCGCTCCATGACCCACGCATTCACCGCCGCGAGCACAAAGACCGCCGGTGCCCCGACGGGAGGGTGCACGACGGCGAAGAGGAGGCTGCTCCACAAAATGGACCATCCCACTCCATTGGCCCGGCGCAGCCCCTGATACAGGAGGCCCCGGAAGATGAATTCCTCGCTGAGCGGCGCGATGACGACCGCCAGCACGATGAGTCCGGTCCAAGTTCCCGGGCTCGCGGTGAAGTCCGTGACCGGCGGAGTCTCCATCAGTCTGGAAGCCCAGGAGGAAGTCCGCAGCACCCAGAGCCACAGCACTCCCGCGAGACACGCCACCGCCAGCCCGGCGACCCCGAAAAGCGCGGAAGTCCCCGGCGGGACCGCATGCTCCGGCAGCAGACGCACCTTCCGCCGCGTGAGCAGGAGAAAGGTGAGCATCGCGATGACCGCCGCGGCGAGGCCACTCACCACCGGAATGGCCAGGGCATCATTCCAGCCTTTGTCCCGGGCGATCCAGGTGCCGAGAAACTGAAGCGCGAAATACCCGCAGGCCGCGAGCTGCCCGTGCATGAAATACAGCTTCGGCGGCGGGTCCTCCGCCGGCTCGGTGAGCCACGGAAGCTCCGCCTTCATCTTTTGCCACACCGCGATGTCCAGCGCCGCCAGCAGCACCAGTTGCATGCACAGCGACCACACGTCCCCCACAAAAACTGCGTGCCCCGCGAGGGCACTCAGGGCCAGTGGGAGCCACGCGGCCCACTGCCGGAAATGCACCGTCGTCTCCGAGACAATGGATGAGCCCATGGTGCGGATGCCCACGCTCAGGTCCGCGATGAGGACAATGTAAGCGAGCATGAAGGGCAGGCGCATGGACAGGCCTGAAAGGAAACCCCGCTCCGCCACCAGGACGGCCACGGCGAGCACCAGCGCCAGCACGGCGGCGGTCGCGCCCCAGATGCGGCCCTTCATCCGGAGGGAATCCGCGATGGGCCGGGGCAGACTCAGGAGCAGCCACAGCGTGCGCAGCTCCGTGTTCATGGCCACCTGCGAGGCGATGAGCACCATGTAGGCACAGACTCCGTAGATGGCCGAGGCCAGCGCTCCATCGCTGCCAAAAACGCGCTCCGCCAGTTTGCCACTGCTCTGAAAATACATCATCGCCACCATGATGACGGGAGCCAGCAGCACCTGCACCAGGATCGTGCGCTGGCGCACCAGCATCAGCATTTCCTTGCCCACCAGCCCGCGGAAAAACCGTCCGCCTTTCCCCCGGTCCCGCGTGCCCCGCAGGGTTTCCAGCCCGGGCTCCAGTCCAAATCTTGTCAGACGGGAGCAGAAAAAGACCGCCCCCACGCAAACCCCGGCAGTGACTCCGGCGGCGGACAGCCACGCCGTAAAGGAAAGCTCCATGCCGTTTCCAAACCCCGCGCTGAACGGATTGTGATACACCCACGAAGGCAGCCATTCCGCCGCTTGCAGCAGGACGCCCACCAGTCCGCGAGTGTTACCCCCATAGAGCACGACGACCATGAGCAGGGTCCCGAACGCCATGGACATCCCCGCCAGTGTGCCCCGTCTCCGCCGGGAGACCTTTTGCAGTAACAACACCTCCGCCGCCATGCGCAGCGCGGCCACCGTGAGCGCCATCAGAAATCCGAACGCCAGCCCCCATCCCGCAGACGGCCAGAAGGTTTTTCCCGAATGGTAAATCCAGATGCCCGGCAGCAGGGAGAGCAGCGGCAGGGACGCGCCATCAAAAAGCCCCTCGCACAGTTTCGAGGAAAAGAGGACCGGACGCGGCACGGGAAACTCAAACAGCCATGCCAGCGAGGGCTCCGGCCGGCTCAGCTGGCGGGACAGCATGCCGATGTTAAAAAGCAGCGTGCCGAGCCCCGCCACGAACATCAGCAGCGCGGTGACCTGCTCCGCCGCCACGCGCGTGGCTGGTTGCAGGAGCTGCAGCGGGGTCATCGCGAGACGTTCCGGTGAATATACCGGCTTCGGGCGTCCCGGGCCCGTGAGATCCTCCGCATGAATGCCCTCCCTGCCCCATCCTTTCCCTCCACCATACTCCTCCACCGCAGGCACAGGCTCCTGGATGCGGGCGACGCCATCCACCGCCCGGAGAAAGGACATATTCATCATCATGCCCAGCGCGAACATCATATACGCCGTGAAGAGCACGGCCAGGAGATTGGCCGGGCGGAAACGCTGATGCCGGTGGGCGGTGGCCGTCCTCACCGGCGCGCCGGCGCCTTTTCGCTTCCGTCGCGCCTCGGCCTTCTTTTGCCAGACAAAGAGGAAGCGGTTACAAAACCGCCGGACCGCCATGCGCGCGAAAAGGCCGAACAGTCTCAGAGTGGACGGACGATGCATGGCTCAGGTGGCGGCACTGTCCGTGAGTTCAAAGAACAACTGCTCCAGGCTCCGGTCCTCGCCAAAGCTCCGTTTCAGATCCGCCAGCGTGCCCTCCGCGGCCACGGCTCCCCTCCTCACGATGGCCACGCGGTCACACAGGCGCTCCGCCTGATCCAGCAGGTGGGTGGAAAAGAACACCGTGCGCCCGGCGGCCACCGTTTCCTTCATGAGCGCATGCAGCACCAGGGTGGAGTGGGGATCCAGGCCATTCGTGGGCTCGTCCAGAATGAGCAGGGCGGGATCGTGGATCATGGCGCAGATGAGCCCCAGCTTCTTCTTCATCCCGCGGGAGTAGTTCTCCGCGAACTCCTCCAGCGCCTCCGTGAGTTGCAGCCGCGCGGCCAGCGCCTGGCTCCGTTCCTCGATAAGGGCGGCGGGCAGCCCCCGCATCTCCCCGCAAAAGCGCACGATCTCCCGCCCCCGCATGAAATCATAAAAGACCGGCTCATCCGGCAGATAGCCCACGTGGGATTTCACCGCCACGCTGTCCGTGAAGGCGTCCATGCCCAGCACCGTCACCGAACCCTCCGTGGGCTTCAGCAGTCCCATGAGCAGTTTGATAGTGGTGGTCTTCCCCGCCCCGTTTGGCCCCAGCAGGGCAAAAAGACAGCCATTCGGGATTTCCAGGGACAGTCCATTCACCGCGGTGAAGCCGCCGAAGCGTTTCACCAGCGAACGGATGGAGACAAGTGGAGCGGAAGGGTCGTCCATGAAGGTTAAGCCTTGGCGAAACAAGGCCCTGCCGCCAGCCGGAAAATTCACGAAAGGGCGAATGCTTCCCGCCACCGGATCACCAGGTCTTTTCCGTGTTTATCCCGTTTTCCGGATCATCGAGTCTCACGGCAGGACCGCCTTCGCGCGGATGAAGGAATGCCCGCCTCCCATGGGGAAGGAAACGCGGAGTATTCCACCCGGGAGCGTCCGGGTGGTGGCCGGGACCACCGGCTGCCAGGCTCCGGAGGTGAGGGTGGAATTCGCTTCAAAGGAGAGCACCGCGTCCACTGCGAGAGGATTGAACGGGATCTCAAGTTGCAGGCTGTTCCCCGTCCGCGAGACCGGCCCCTGGCCACCGGCGCCGGGTTCCAGAGGCAGGCCGCCGGTCAGGTATTCGACCAGGTTTGGCAGGCCGTCCTTGTCAGGGTCCGCCATCGGGCCGGAGATTTCGGAATTGGCGAGCGCGGCGGGATCGAAGTGCTGCGTCTGCCAGGAAAGGAAACTGACACCCGTCTCCTCACTCTGGCCGGGTGTGCCGCTCACGCTCAGGCCGGGGGCCCAGGCTTCCGGGAGATCCCAGGTGGACCAGCGGGCCGAGGGGTCTTTGATGACCAGAGCGTGGCCCAGGTTGTCAGCCGCCGGGGACCATTTCCCGTCATAGCGGAATTCCAGCACGCTTTCACCGGCGGCATCCACCAGATGGATCTGCTCCCCATCGTTGTTAAGGTTGCCCGTGAACGCCCCCGCCACCTCCGGACCGGCCCCATACCGGGCGCGGAACGCCGCCACATTCCCCACCACAAGGAGGCGGTGCCCGGGGAGCAGTTGCGTGCCCGCGGGGAACACGAACGCGATGCCCTCCACGAAGCTCGCGCCGGACAGATCCAGCGTGGCGGTTCCCGTGTTCAGCAGTTCGATCCACTCGAAGTCCTCCGCGGAGGCACCGGGCACGGCGGTCGATTCCGTGAACGTGGGCGGCATTGGCGCATACAACACGGCGCTGACCCGGAGCGACTGTTGCAGCGGCGTGGGTTGCGCCGGTGTATTATAACTCAATACCAGTGAATTGTCCGGACGGCGCAGTTCCAGCGTTTCGCCGCGCGCGGACAACTGTCCGGAATAGCCGCCCACCACGAGGCGGAATTCCCCGCCTCGCGGGCCGGTGGTCCGGCTGCGGAAGGCGGCGATCTCTTTGGCCACATACAGAGTCCCGACCGGCGCGGTGCCCGCGGCGGGGATGACGCATCCTCCGGGGAAAGTGTAGTCCACGGCCCCCGTCACCTTCCACCCGCTCACATCCACGGCCTGCGCGCCCGCGTTGCGGATGGCGAAGTATTCCGCGTCCTGGCCGGCGGCACCGGGATTCACTTCCACGGCGGCGATCTCGAGGGTGGTCACGGCGGCGGCTTGTGAAGCAGGCAGGCCCGTCCCGTTGCTGAGCGCCGCGCCGGAAGTATAAAGGAAATCCCGCCGCCCCGGCAGCCACGCGGGCAGGGTGTTGAGATTCCGTACCGGCAGAGGCACGCCATCCACGGGATAGAACGGGGCATACTCCGCCGCGCCCGGATAAGCGGGATGCGGATTGTCCGAAATGATCCGCGCGGCCTGGGCGCGGGCACGGTGCAAAGACGCGCGGCTGTCCGTATAGGGGATCACGGTGGAACTGCTGGACCCGTCCACCCAGAAGCCCCACTTGCGGAAGTCCAGCTCGGCATCGGTCAGGCCCGTGATGCCCGGAGGGTCCACCAGATCCAGCACCTCCGCCACGCGGCGCGGGAAGTAATCCGAGGGGGCCGACGCCGGTCCTATGAACTGGTCCGTGAGCGTCTTCAGCCGGCGCAGGAACATCTGATTGAACTCCGGCACGTCCCACAGGATTTGTTTGATAGGATTGTCCCATCCGGTCTGGATGATCTGCTGGCTGTCGATGTCGTCATCGAAGTATCCCTGCCCGCCGTAGGCCGTGCCCCACGAGGTGGTGCCCGCGTAGGTGAAGGTGTGGCCCAGGGTGAGGTCCAGGTCCCACGGGAGAAACTGCCATCGCTGCGTGCGGTTGGTATCGCGATACACGTAGAAGTTTTTCCCGCCCTGATCCCGGTGGCCCAGGAGCGCGCTGACCGCGTGGTAATTCACGATCGCGGGCATATCCAGATAGTCGTAAGCGTAGCGTCTGCGGTCGGCCAGCGGGCGGGACTCCGCGATGTCACTGACCAGATTCACGAGGTCGGTGTCCGGCTCCTCTTTCCGGGTCTTCTTTTCATAGCCATTCACCGGAGCCCGGAGGTGATTGTAGGTCGTGAACTTATAAAGGGAGCCCTCCGGATCGAGCCCGGCCCGCTCCAGGTAGCGGTCATCGCCATCCTCCACCATGTCGAAGACACCGTGGAAAGCGGCATTGCGCTGCACGCGCACGGGAAAGGCGAAGTGGGCGGGAATACCCGCGAGACGGCAGACTTCGAACGCCAGGGTGAGACGCACATGGGATTTATCCCCCCAGGTGGTGAGCAGATCAATGTCCTTTACCCGCCGCTCGTCGTCCTTCCAGCGAAACCGGGCGTCGTGATTGAAGTCGAGATTGTGCCCTTTTTTCGGAAAGCTCCGCGTGCTTCGTCCCCGCAGCGAGGCGCTTACGTTATCGTAGAGTTCTCCCAAGTAGAAGAGGGAGATGCGCGCGCCGGCATCCGTGTCCGGATTGGCTCCCGGTGGGACGAACCAGTGCATGACGGGAATCCGGCTGTCGTTCAGCGAGGGATCACTGGCCGCCGTGCCGTAATACTCCGGAGAGTCCAGCGGGTCCGGAAAGGGTGGTGAAGTGGTGGAGGCCCCCTGGCTGTCCGCCGCCACCACGCGCCAACGCAGCATCTGCCCGGCGGTCAGCGTGGGCCTCATCGTGGCCGTGTAGATGCCGTCGCCCGCTTTGGTATCCGGAGCCACGCCGTCGTCCCGCATTTCCACGGAGATTTCCGGCTGATACATCACGCGGTATTTCAGCGAGACGGAGGCCACGGGATGCACGCTGGGAGCCACGGTCGCGGTGACGGGAATGCTCAGCGCGCCCGGAGCGGGCGGCAGGGTCGTTTCCGTCACCTCTCCGAAAACAGGCCCCGGATTGGCGGTGCCAGCGTTGTTCGCCCCTCCGGGGGTCGGCACCGTGAAGTAGGCTTTGGAAACCAGATCCGGGGACGTCACGGAGGCGAGGATGGCCGTCTGGAGCAGGGTGTCCGAATTCCCCGCCGCCCGGTTCATCAACTGGATGGCGAGCACATTCTTACCGGCGCGGAGATTGAGGTTTCCTCCGGTGAGAGTGTGTTCCTCCCACTCGATACTCTGCGCGTCCGTGCGTTCGCCGGTGGCCGCGGCATTCCACGGGAGCGGATCCACGTCCGGCGCGAGATTTCCCGCCATTTCCACGCCGTTCAGCCACGCCACGAAGCCATCATCATAGCGGAGCTTTACGAGAAGGCTGGAAACCGTCCCCGGACTTTGGATCTCAAAGGGGACCCGGACAAAAAGCGAACTCCTTTTCCCGTACATGGTCCCCAGGAGATTTCCGCCCGCGGAGAGGAATGGGGCGAATTCCCCGGCGGTGGTTTCAAAGCCGAGCCCCTGCGCCTCGGAGGACCAGGAGGAATCATCGTAATCCGGCGCGATCCATTGCAGGCCCGCCGAGCCATCCACCGGCAGCCGGTAGCGGACCGGTGCCGTCTCGCTGGAAACCGTGACCGTGGAGGTGGACTGGGCGAGACCGTAGGAAACGTCCGTGATCTGCGGGGGATACGAGGGGGCGTAGGCGTGAGCCACACTGCCGTCCGGCTTCACGAGCGCGAGGTATTCCCCGTTTTCAGAAAGCTTGAAGTTCGTGTGCAGCTCACGCCCCGGATCCCGCCGGTTTTCCCCGGAGGCGAAGACCAGCATGCGGGCTCCCGGCGCGAGCGTCACCGCCGGGAACAGCCACTGCCGGGGGCTGGAGGCTTTATCCGTCAGGCTCCAGCCGCTCAGGTTCTCCGGCGAGCTTCCGGCATTCAGCAGCTCTATCCAGTCGGAGGCGTTGCCATCTTCGTCCTCCAGGGTGTGGTCATTGGCGGCCATGAACTCCGCGATGACCACCTCCGCCCGCGCCGGGGATGGAAGCAGCCAGCAGGCGAGGACCACGGAAAGTGGCAGAAGGATTCGCGGGATCATGGGGACGTGCGGGATGAATTCAGTGTCTCGCGTTTAGAACTTCAGACGGATGCGATAGAAACGGCGCTCGCCGCCCTCCAGGCCGGGATCGTAGAGCGCGCCCTCGGGAGCCGGGAACGAGGGAGAGATCCGGAAACTCAGCGGAGCCCCGGTGCCGGCCACTTCCGCCGCCAGCTCCGTGGACCAGTCCACGAGATCGGACGAAGCCTCGATGGTGTATTTGAGTCCCGCGGTGGTGGCCCAGGAAAGCTCATACCCGCCCCCGGCCACGGGGTTGAAACCAGTCACATTGATGTCCCCGGAATCCGTGGACAGCGGCACTCCGGCGGAGCCCATGGAATACACCGTGGCCGCCTCCCCGGCGTCCAGAGGGCGCTGCCACATCGCCACTTCATCGATCAATCCCTTGAACCACCGGCCATCCGCCCCGCGATAGGTGCCCATGCGGAACCCGCTGTAGGTTTGCAGCGCGATGCCATTGCTGCTCAGCGCGTGCGTGGCCACGCCATCGAGGTACCCGGTGATCATCCCCGTGGTGGAGTCGTAGGTTTCCAGGAAGTGGTGCCACTTGTCGACCTCCGAATTCGGCACGCTGTAATCCTGGAACGAAGCGCTGGCGTCCGAGCGGAGGGTGTACAACTGGAAGTTGGCATTCACCCCATCCGAGCCCCGGAGGCCGAAGGAGATGGGATAGTTCGTCCCGGTCTCATACACAAAAGCCCGGTCGGTCGCCGTGGGATAACCCAGCCCGCCCGTATCCGGCTTGAACCACACGGAGATGGAGAAGCTCTGCGTCTGGTCCACCGGATTGCCATCGATGATGGCATAGTTGTTCGTGCCATCGCACAGGAGAGCGCCCTGCCCGGCCCGGGCCTGCGCCGCGCTGGTCGTCAGCGGCTGCACCACCGCGGAGGAGGTGTTGTAGTCCCCCTTCAACTCCGCGGCATCCCCCACATAGCCCGGCGCTCCCAGGGCCACGGCTTCGTTGAGCATGACCCGGTTGGTATGGCTGTCGAATCCATAGTAAGCGGTGAGGTTTGTGCGCAGCGCCTGATTCGCGGGAGCCGCGGAGGTTTCCGCGAACGTCTGGCCGAGGATGCCGCCCTGGTTCAGCATGCCCACTTCCGTTTCCGTCAGGGCACGCTGCCAGAAGACCTCTTCGTCGATGAACCCCTTGAACCAGCGCCCATCGGCACCGCGATAGGTTCCGGTGTTGATCCCCGTGATATCCAGAAGCGGTCCTGGGGGTGTCAATTGATAGCGGAGCACTCCGTCCAGGTAGCCTTTGACCTCCGGCGTGCCGGAGGAATACACGATGACCAGGTGGTGCCACAGATCCACCTCGCCGTTGGGTATATTGTAACTCAGGCTGGGGTCCGTGCCCGCGGTGTCCGTGAAAAGCTGGAAGCTGGTGGTGCCCGCCGTGCCCGCGCGCAGGCCGAAGGAGACCGGGTAAGTGGCCTTGCTCTCCAGTACAAAGGCCCGCGCCGTGCCGGTGATACCCGCCCCGCCCGTTTGCGGCTTGAACCAGACGGAGACGGAAAAGTCCGTCGCGGTGCTGATGGGAGCCACCGTGAGATCCGCGTAATCCCCCGTGCCGTCACAGGCCAGCGCGCCGGTGCCCGCGATGAAAGTTCCCTCCACGTTGCTCAACGGCACCTGAGGCGTGCCGCCCGCGAGCTCACCACCGGAGAGCCTGGCTCCGTCATTGGTGAATCCCGCCGCTCCCAGCGTCCGGGCGGTATTCGGAACCACTCCGGCGGTGTGGGTTTCAAACGAATAATAGCCCGAAAGGCCGTTCCGGATGTCTGCAAAAGCAGAAAAAGTTAAAAATATATTAGTGATAATGAATGGTAATTTCATAGGCATTTTTGCGGAGTGTTTCTTTTTCGTCACAAAAATTGATTTACGATCAACACTAAAGCCTGCTAAGTGTTGACCGGCAAGAAACATTTTCTCCACATGACTCTTATCACCTCCCAAATTCGCAAAACATCCCTCTCAAGCGTGGGAATTTTTGCTTCTATTATTGCGCTCTCCTCCTCCGCCCAGGGAGCGCTCACTTCCGGCTTACGGGGTTATTTTACCTTCGAGACCGACCTCTCCGATTCCTCCGGAAACGGCACCGTGGCCCAGCGCCGGCAGGGTGCTACTCCCGTGCTGAACTCCACCTGGGACTCCAGCGCGAATCCCTCCGGCCCCGGATTTTCCGGCAGCCCGGCCTTCAATGGCGGCGACGGCCTGAGCGACCGGAGCAGGATGCTCGCGGGCAAGGCGCTCAATCTGGTGGATGCGCGGAATGAGAGCGTCGAAGTGGTGCTCGGCTCCGCCCAGCTCGGCAACAGCTTCTCCATCTCCACCTGGCAGTATCTGTCCCCGGGCGCGACGAATGCCAGCAACCGGTATTTCGTTTTTGAAGCCAGCGATAACTTCGATGTCTCCTGGGGCAGCACCACCCTGACAGGAACTCTGCCGACCACGAACCCCATCGGTTTCGCGGCATACATCGGGGAAACCGGGCCGGTGGGTACCCCCAGCACTCTGGCCCTCAGCCAGGGAGAATGGCACCAGGTGGTGCATACTTTTTCCTCGGACGGCACCACCACCACTCTCCAGGTCTATGTGGATGGAGTGGTCACGGGTCTGACCGGGACGAAGGCGACGGTGGATATCAATTTCGCCAGCCTCTATTTCGGTCGCCAGCGGGGCACGAACACCACGGACCGCGACTGGGACGGCATGCTCGATGAAATCGGCATCTGGGACCGCGCCCTCACGGCCTCCGAAGTGAGCGATCTCCGGGCGCTCGGTCTCGCGGGTCTGTCCGTGGTTCCGGAGCCGGGCACGGCGGCGCTGGCCGGTATGCTGGGACTCGTGCTGGCGCTGCGCCGCCGGCGCTAAGCACCCCGGCTTCAACCCCCACACCACACCATGTCCACGCAGCAACCATCCGAAAGAGGAGTGAAAACCACCCGCCGCCAGGCCATCGCCGCCACGCTGGCGGGACTACTGGTCCCGGCGCACGCGCAGGAGCCTGCCGCGGCGAAAAAAGCTCCCGCGAAAGACAAGCGCCCGGAAATCGAAGTCCCGCCGGGTTCTGTCACGGGGCCCATGGTGGGGCACACCTCCCACGAGGACACCCACCTCTGGATCCGCCCCGCGGTTCCGGGGCGGGTGACGCTGGTCGTCCGTGAGGAACGGGGAAACCGCCCGGAGCGTTCCTTCACCGGAGAGTCGACCGAGGAAAACGATCTCTGCGTGGCCATCCACGTTCCTGGGCTTTCACCGGAGACGGCTTATTCCTACCGGTTCGAGCAAAGCGGCAGGCTGCTGGGCGAGGGCACCTTCCGCACCTGGACCTCCCCGGAAAAGGCGGCGAAGGTGACGCTGGCCTTCGGCTCGTGTGCCCTGAACGAACCCTCGCCCGTGTGGACCCGCATGCGGGAAAGCGGCTGCCAGGCCATCGTCTTCATGGGCGACACCCCGTATATCGATAACTACGATCTCAAGGTGGTGCGGCGGCGGCACCGGGAGTTTCTGCACATACCGGAACTGGAGCCCCTGCTGTCCAGCATGCCCGTCTGGGGCACCTGGGATGACCATGATTTCGGGCTGAACTCCCACCTCGGGAACAGCAATCCGGCGGGCAAAAAATCCACCCGCAAAGGCTTCGTGGAATACCGCGCGCTGGCCAGCCACGGGGAAAAGGACGCCGGCGTTTATACCCGCTTCCGCACCGGACCACTTGAGGTGTGGTTGCTCGATCCACGCTGGTTTTCCATGACGGAGCCCTCGCCCGTGGACCCCAGCCAGCCGACTTGTTTCGGCGCGGCGCAGTGGCAGTGGCTGAAGACCACGCTGAAGGCCAGCACCGCGCCCTTCAAACTCCTCGCCATGGGCGAGGTGTGGCAGGACAAGATGAACAAGGAAACGGACGACATGGGGACGTTCCCTTATGAACGCGAGGCGCTCTGTGATTACATCCGCGCGGAAAAAATCCCCGGCGTGATGCTCTTCGGCGGGGACATTCACTGCTCCCGCCATCTCTGTTCAAAGGGCCGGGCCGGATATGATCTCCATGAGTTCGTCTCCTCCCCCATCCATGACCGCATCATTCCCTCGCTGAATGTGCCGCACCCGGATCTGGTGTGGGGACATCCGGAGCCCCGCTCGTTCCTCCGCCTCACCGCCGATACCACGGCACAACCGGGACGGCTCTCCGCCACTTTTCTCAACGCGGCCGGCAAGGTCCTCCATGAGGTAAACCTGACCGCCGCCGGCCTCACACCCGCATGAGCGAATCCGCGGACCCCGCCTTCCACCGCGCCCGCGTGCGGATGCTGCTGGCGGTCATGTTTTGTTATCTCTTCTACTACACCGGGCGGCAGACCTTCGGCTTCGCCATCCCGGGGATCATGGAGGAGCTGAAGATGAGCAAGACCCAGCTCGGCTGGTGCGGGGCCGCCATGCTCTGGTGCTACGCGCTGGGCCAGGCGTTGAACGGGCAACTGGCGGACCGTTTTGGCGGCCGCCGCATGATGGCCCTGGGCGCGGTCTTTTCCTGCGCGCTGAACTGGGTGGTGAGCTTCGGTCGCGGCCCGGTCTCCATCGCGGTACCGTGGGCCACCAACGGTCTCGCGCAGTCCATGGGCTGGGCGCCAGGCAGCCGCATTCTCTCCAACTGGTGGGAGAAACGGCACCGGGGATTGGTCTATGGATGTTACGTCTTCGCCGCCGGTTCGTCCTCGGTGGTTTCGTTCCTCATGGCGGCTTCCGTGCTCCATCTGGGCTGGCGCTGGATCTTCCGGTTGCCCGTGCTGTGCCTGCTGCTGGGCGCGCTGGTCTTCTGGCTGGTGGCCCGCAACCGGCCCTCGGATCTCGGCATGAAAGAACTCCCGGCGGAGGCCGGGGAGCCCGAAACGCCGGTGAAGGAAACCGGCTGGCAGCGCTACCGGCTGGCGCTCACGCACCCGGGATTCATGCTCGCCAGTCTTTCCATCGGATTTCAGAATCTCGCGCGCTACGGTCTCCTCGTGTGGGTGCCCGTGCATTTCCTGGGCTCGGACTGGAAAAACTCGCCTGACAAATGGCTCAGCGTGGCCCTGCCCGTGGGCATGGCGATCGGCGCGATCGCCAATGGCTGGATCTCCGACCGCGTCTTTGGCGGAGCCCGGGGCCGGGGCATCGCCATCTTCCTGTTTTGCGCGGCCCTCTCCGCCGCGGGCATGTGGCTGCTGCCGAGGGGAAGCGTCTTCGTCATCCCCACGCTGTTCCTCACCGGGTTTTTCGTTTATGGACCGCAGGCCGGCTACTGGGCGCTCTGCCCGGACCTGCTGGGCCGCCGCCACGCGGGCACGGGGACGGGCGTCATGAATTTCTTCGCCTACGCTTTCGCCGGTCTCGGCGAGCCGCTTATCGGACATTTCATGGAGAGCTCCGGCCAGACCTCCATTGTTTTCGCCGTGGTCGCGACGGCCTGCCTGGCCGGCACGCTGCTGATCCTCTTCGTCCGCGCCTGATTCCCTTTTCCCCTTCCCATGAGTACACCCATCCTGACTCTCCCCTCGCGGGACGCCGCCCCCATCCTGGAAGGCAGCGCCGCTGTCTTCCATGGCCCGGACCAGCCGTTCCTGGTGCGCCGGTATCCGGTGCCGCCTCCCGGCCCGGGTGAACTGCTCGTCCGCGTGACCTGCACCACCATCTGCTCCAGTGATCTGCACACGGTCCACGGACGCCGCGGCGGGCGGTGCCCCTGCGTGCTCGGTCATGAAATCGTGGGCACCATCGCCGCCTTCGGTCCGGACGCCTCCCTCGTGGATCTCGCGGGCCAGCCTTTGCGGACCGGGGATCGTGTCACGTGGACGCTCGCGGCCTCCTGCGGCACCTGCTTTTTCTGCGAACACGGGCTGCCGCAGAAATGTGAGTCTCTCTTCAAGTATGGCCACACCGCCACGGTGAGCGAGCAGGTCTTTGGCGGTGGCTACGCGGAATACTGTATCCTCGTGCCCGGCACCGGAGTGCTCCGCCTGCCGGACTCTCTGACGGATGCCCTGGCCGCCACCGCCAACTGCGCGGGGGCCACCGTGGCCGCGGCCCTGCGGCTCCTAACGACGACGGCACCGGTGAAAGACAGCACCGTGCTGGTGATGGGCGCGGGCACCCTGGGTCTCATGGCCTGCGCCATGCTGCGTGAAGCGGGTGCCCTGGAAGTCATTTCCTGTGACGTGGACACGGCCCGCGCGACCCGCGCGCTGGAGTTTGGCGCGACCCGCGCGGTGGCCCCGGACGATCTGACATCGCTCGGCGGACGCGGCATGGACGCCGCGCTCGAATTCACCGGCTCCTCGCTCGCCGTGGCTTCCGCCATCGAGTCCCTGCGCACCGGCGGCACGGCCATCCTCGCGGGCACGGTGCTCCCCTCCCCCGCCGTGCCGCTCGATCCGGAACGCGTGGTCCGCCGCATGCTCACCATCCGCGGCCTGCACAACTACGCGCCCGGGGATCTCGCCGCGGCGGTCCGCTTCCTGGACCAGGCGGGACATCGTTATCCGCTGACCTCGCTGCTCGCGGAATCGTTTCCTCTGGAATCCATCAATGAAGCCTTCGCCGCCGCCACCCTGCGCCCGGGCTTCCGTGTTTCGGTGCTTCCCTGACCCTGACATTTTTTTGTCTCGTATGGATTTACACAGTTACCTCGCGGGAACGCCCGCGGTTTCGACGGATGTGCTTGAGGTCTTCAGCCCGTGGGATGGCCGTCGCGCCGGATCAGTGACGCGCATTACCCGCGCTCAGTTGGAAGAAGCGGTCGCCATGCACCTGGCGGGCGGCACGCCGCTGACCCGACATGAACGCAGCACCATCCTGTTCCGCGCCCGTGCTTTGCTGGAGGCCCGCGCCGGGGAGTTCGCCCGCCTCATCAGCACGGAGTCCGGCCTGTGTTTGCGGGAGACCCGGTATGAGACCTCCCGCGCGCTGGATGTCCTGCACTTCTCAGCCATCGAGGCGCTGCGCGATGACGGCGAGATCTTCTCCTGCGACATCAGTGCGGCGGGGAAAGCCCGCAAGATCTTCACCCTGCGCGAACCCCTGGCACTAGTTGCGGCCATCACGCCCTTCAATCATCCGCTCAATCAAGTGGCGCATAAGATCGCGCCCGCCGTGGCGGCCGGAGCCCCGATGATTCTCAAGCCCTCGGAAAAAACCCCGCTCACCGCGGCCCTCTTTGCCAGCCTGCTCTACGAAGCCGGACTGCCCGGATGGATGCTGAGCGTGGTGCATGGGGATCTGGATGAGGTCACCCGCCCGCTCATTCAACACCCCCGCGTGGAACTGGTCTCCTTCACCGGCAGCGCGAAGGTGGGTCATGAAATCGCCCGCACCGCGGGCTACAAAAAGCTCTGTCTGGAACTCGGAGGCCACAGCCCGCTCATTGTCCTCGACGATGCCGATCTGGATCTCGCCGCGAAACTCGCCTGCGAAGGCTGCTTCCGGAACAGCGGCCAGCGCTGCACCGCCGTGCGGCGCATCCTCGTGCAGGAAAGCGTGGCGGCGTCCTTCACGGAACGCTTTCTGGCGCTTGCCGCCTCCTATACCTGCGGCGATCCCGGCGATGAGGCCACCTTCGTGGGCACGGTCATCGATGAACCCGCCGCCATGAGCCTGGAGAAAGCCATCCAGGACGCCACCGCGCGAGGTGCCACCCTGCTGCATGGAGGAAAACGCCGCGGGGCTCAACTGGAATCGACCATCCTCGCTGACGTGCCTCGCGAGTCTGTCCTCGGCACCTGCGAATGCTTCGGCCCCATTGCTCCCATCTTTACCGTGCGGGATCTGGACGACGCCATCGCTTACTCCAACGCGACGCCCTATGGCCTGAGCAGCGCGGTGGTGACACGGTCACTGGAGAGCATGATCAAAACCGTGAAGGGCCTCCGCACCGGCACGGTGAATGTGAATGAAATCCCGGGCTACCGCCTGGAATTGTCCCCCTTTGGCGGCCTCAAGGACAGCGGGCTGGGAATCAAGGAGGGCGTGGTGGAGGCGATCAAATTCATGACCACCGTGAAGACCTTCTCCCTTCCCTGGTAACCACCGGATCTGTCAGGCCTGCTCATGGAAGACACACAGCACCTGCGCGGCGGTCGTATAGGGATTGTGCAGCCGGTGCGCTGTCTCGGCATCGAAGTAAGCGCTGTCCCCCTCCTCCAGCGGATGGTCCTCGCCATCGTAGTCGAGCAGCACGCGGCCCTTGAGGACGATCAGAAATTCCTCCCCCTCATGAGGCCGCGGCACCGTGCGCCCGCCCCCCGCCGGGACATCCAGCAGAAAGGGGTTCATCAACCGGCTCAAACGCCCGGTGACGAGTTGATGATAGATGATGTTGGAATTCTGGGCGTCCCGCTCCACCAGACGGCGGTCGCTCACCTTCGTGACCTGAATCTCCGGCTTCGCGTCCAGCCCCTCCAGCAATTTGGAACTGGTGGTGCCCAGTGCGTCCGCCACCCGGCTCAGGGCCGACAGCGAGGGCGTGATCCGGAAGTTCTCCACCTTCGACAACCAGCTCCGCGTCTGTCCGGCGGCTCCAGCCACTTCCTCCAAGCTCAGTCCGCGCTCCTGGCGCAGATGCTTCAACCGCTGTGATAATTCGACGAGATTCATAAAAAACGGGCAGTCTCGCACAGGACGGCGAGGGACAAAGGTAAAAGTTAACAGTTGACTTTAAATCAACTATGTTTCTTATTAAGCAATGCCTTTTTCGCAGAGTCCTTTCACCGTCAACCAGCGAGCTTATCATCCTCCGGACCGCCCCGTGGCGGTGATCTGCCTGGATGGCTCCGCCGACGAATACCTGGATGCCGCGATGGCCCGCGGGCGCATGCCCCATCTGGAATCCATGGCCCGGAACGGCTGGCGGGGAATGGCCCGGGCTGCCATGCCCACCTTCACCAATGTGAACAACAGTTGCATCGTAACGGGGGTGCCGCCCTCCCGGCACGGCATCGGGGGCAACTTTCTCTACGACACCACCACGGGTGAGGAGGTGATGATGAACTCCTCCCGCTTCCTGCGCGCGGAGACCATCTTTCCCGCCGCCCAGCGTGCCGGGCGGAAAGTGGCGGTCATCACGGCGAAGGAAAAGCTGCGGGACATCTTTGCCTCCGGGTTGATCGGGCTGGGAGGCATCGCCTTCTCCTCCGAGAAAGCCGGTGAAGCCCGGAAGGAAACTCATGGCATCGGGGACGTGGAGGCGCTGGCGGGACCCACGCCGGAGATCTACAGCGGGGCCGCGAGTGTCTATGTGCTCCAGGCGGGCGTGGCCCTGCTCCAGGCGGGGCGGGCGGATTTCCTCTATCTCTCCACCACGGACTACATGCAGCACAAGTATGCGCCGGAAGACGCGGAGGCGGTGGACTTCTACGGTCAGGTGGATGCGGAAATAGGCCACCTCCTGAAACTCGGCGCGCTCGTCATCCTCACCGCGGACCACGGCATGAACGCCAAGCAGCGCGCGGACGGCACGCCTAACGTGATCTATCTGGAGGACGAGCTCACCACGCAATTCGGCGAAGGCTTCCGGGTGATCCTCCCCATCACGGATCCTTATGTGGTGCATCACGGCGCGCTCGGCTCCTTTGCCCAGGTGCATCTCCCGCCCCAGGTGGAGGCCCGCGAGGTGCAAAACTGGCTGCTGCAAAAGCCCGGCGTCACCGAATGCCATGACCGGGCGACCGCCGCGCGGCTCATGGAACTTCCGGAGGACCGCATGGGAGACGTGGTGGTGGTCAGCGGACGGGACGTGGTGCTGGGCCGCACGCCCGCGTGGCATGATTTGAAAGGCATCCAAAGCGGCCTGCGCTCCCACGGAGGCCGTTATGAGGAAATGGTGCCCATGGTAATGAGCGAACGCCCGGCCAAATCCGTGGAGCACCTGTTGAACGGCGACCTCCGCAACTTTGACGTCTTCGCCTTGGCCTGCGGAAGCCGGATTACACCGGAAGTCTGACCGCACAGACGGCGGTCAGGATGGCCCCGGACCGCGCGGCAGCCCTGTCTTTATCCGCCAGGCCTTGCCTGGTCCATATTGTTATAGGAATGGCGGTCATCGGTATAACACAAACAGTTCATTCTGAACTGGTCCTGATTCTGCTTTGACCGTCTGTCGGTCATTGCCCTCGGCGCCTAACTTTATGAACAAAACCTCTTTTCTTCCGGTCTGTCTTGTCGTCAGCATGCTGAGCACGGGTTTGAGCGAAGCCGCGACCACCGTCCTGCACTACCGCGTCAATGACACCAATGCCGCCACGGTGGCTGGCGGCACGGTTCCGGGCTTCGGCGGCAGCGCGAACGGCACGACCATTGGCACGGCGGGCGGAGTGACGCTGAGCACCAGCATTCCCACGCTCGGGGTTCCCGCCGGGGCGGGCAACCGTTCGCTGAGTTTCGCGGGCAATGCCGGTATCAATCTGCCCGGCACGCAGCAGATGCTCAATTCCACCATCAGCGCCTCCGGCGGCTTTACCTACGAGGCCTGGTTTAACTACAGCGGCGGCGGCAACGTCAATTCAATCATCGACTACGCCGGCACGGAGAAACTTATCCGCCGGGCCACCTCCACCGGCACGTCCATGTTGCACTCAGGCCCGGGCGTCGCGGATCAATTGATCGGCAACGCCGGTACCAATGAGTGGCACTATGTCGCCGCGGTCTTCACCGCCACCTCCCTCGTGGGCACGAGCGTCATTGGCGACTTCACCTTCTACTTCGACGGGACGACGCCGGTTGGCACCCTCGCCGCCCAGACAATCGACAACTTCGGAGACAGCCTCAACCGGACCATCTCCGTGGGAGCCCACCCTTCCGGCTTCTCCGGGGACTTCTTCAACGGCCTGATCTACGAGCCCCGGGTTTCGCTCGGAGCGCTTACTCCCTCACAGTTGTTGTTCACCACCGTTCCCGAACCCGGCACCGCCCTGCTCTGCGGGTTGGTCTCCTTCGCCCTGCTGCTCCCACGCAGCCGCCGCGGATTGTAAATCAAGGGGAACTCCATTTAAGATCGAATCATTTTGCCGGAAAACCGCCACTGAAAGGCCCTGTCCATCTCCCGGCAGAACGGAACAGGATTACCCGATGCGCCCCAGGCCAGATCCATCCTGCCAAAAGCGAAGTCTTAAATCGGCCCACTTTTGCTTGCCACCCGCGCGAGCCTGGACATAGTAGAGCGCGTTCACACGCTTGCAGGGTATCACGCTTTCGTTGGATACCAGCAAGTGATTGATCTGTAATGATGGAAGAGTGGCTGAGTGGTTGAAGGCACCTGACTCGAAATCAGACGTAGGGGCAACCCTACCGTGGGTTCGAATCCCACCTCTTCCGCCATTTGCCCGGGCAGGGGCCTGGTAGCGCCGATTAATAGTTAGGTGCCCGCCAGGGCGTCCCAGAAGTCGTTTTCGTGGACGATGGCCACTGGCAGGCCGGAGCGCCTCATTTTCACGGCGGTTTCGACTTTGCGACCGTAGCAGGAAAACGCCCAGCAGGGGTTGCCGCCGGCGCCGACGACGAGGTAACTCAAATCCGATCCCATGCGGGGATCGTAGAGACCGCCACGGTCCTGGACTTCCTCCATCATGGTCTTGCGGGGTGCCCGGAGGGAGGTGCCGGTAAAACAGAAGGTCCGGCCGGCAAAGACGATGTCAGGGCACAGCGAGCAGATGCCGGGCAGTTTCAGACTGCTTTTCTCAGCCGCCGCCTCGCGGGCATTGGAAATTCGCCGGGCCATGGAATACGAAATAAACTCCTCAAAGAAGCTTTTGAGAGTGTGCTGTTCCTCTTCGTCGATTTTCCCATCCGCCAGCACGCCCGTCAAAAGGCTGTCCAGTTCATCGAAAGGATAGGTGCCTTTCAGGTGATCATTCTCCGTCAGCCAGCGGGCCAGCTCTTTGGCCTCCTCCTCCGTGATCACTCCGTCCGCGAGGATGCCGTGGAGGATACCTTGCAGCTTTTGAATCTCGCCTGTCCGGGCGTCATAGTAGAGGCCGTTGCTCAGATTGTCGCACATCCATAGAATATCGGACTGTTCCCCGGGATCGATGGTGCCGTCAGCCGCCGCGGCCTGCACCAGGGGCACCAGCTCGGAGAAGGGGTGTTTCGACAGCAGTTCTTTCTTATCGTAGCACCAGTTCAGCAACTCCTGGCATTCGGCGGGGGAGATTTTCCCATCGATAGCGATTCCTTTGAGAATCCCATCCAGTGTATTGAGAGCCGTCGCGATCCGTTGCGGACGGGTGAAGCTGGCATTGCGATAAAGTTCCGGTTCGTGCATTCCGGAAAAATGGGGTATTCAGGCATTTTTCCGCAAGCCCTTTTAATGCATTTTAACAAATACCACCCCAATACAGGCCATCCTCTCACAGCTCATCATCATCCACCGCCATGAAGTCCGGCTCGGGAGGCAGGGTGCCTTCCTCACGCCAGAGACGGGCGCGGGCGACGGTATTCGCCAGACGGGGAACGGCTTCGTGGGCGGCGGGGGTGACGGGGCCGATGAGAGCGTCGATTACAGTCGGGAATCCCGCGGCATCGCGCATGATGTTCCGCTCATGGAGGTCGCCGATAAGCCAGGCCGCGCCCTCCAGCCAGGTGACGGCAATGGTCTGGCGGAAGCCGGGACAAACGCAGGGGATGGCTTTCATAGCTTCACAGGCGCGGAGGCGGTCGTGGATAAAGAGGTCCTCCGTGGGGAAGGAGGAAATCCCCTTCGAGTAGGGCTGGAAGACGGCCAGGGGCTGCTTCACGATGAGGTAATCCCCGGATTCCGAAAGACCCACGATTTCCGTGGGGTGGCCGCCGGCATCGTGGAGCACGCGGATTTTCTCCACGGTTTCCTCCAGCCTGGCGGCCTGATAGGTGAGTTCAAACTCGCCTTCCAGGTTGAGGGAAAAATCCAGCTTCTTCCCCAGAGTCCCCGCGGGGAGCAGGAAGAAGAGCTTGTAAACCACCTGGCCTTCCGGGTCCAGATAGGGCTCGGCTTCGGCACCGGAGACCAGTTTGTCCAGCGCGCCGGAGGCGAGGCCGCCCTCCTCGTCCCGGTGAAAGCCGAAGACCGGCAGGGGGATCAGCGGGACTTCCCGCTGGAGGGCTCTTGTGGCAACAAGGGCAGCCCAGCCATCAGTCGAAAGCGGTTCCCCGGGTGGAGGCGCTGTAATTGCTGCCATGATTCCTTCAGCTCGGCTGGCGTTAAGGGCGGAGCAAGCCTGTCGTCCACGCGCGGAGACGACGGGGCCGGTGATGGCGGTCGGCTGTCCTGTTCGGTAGTCGATCTGGAGTTGCGAGTCATGGAACCGGTTCAAAATCCAAAAGCCTATCCTCCGGGATTCCAGGGTCCGGCGCAACCGGGAGGAACGGCGCGCCGCGGCGGGCTCAATCCGAGCCCGCCAGCAGGGTTTCCGCGTGAGCGCGGGCGCTCGCGGCCTTGCCACCCAGCATGCGGGTGATCTCCGCCACGCGGGCGTCCCCCTCCACGCGGCGCAGTTCACTGAAGGTGCGGTCCTGCTTCACACTCTTGGAGACCACATAGTGGCAGGAGGCCAGGGCAGCCACCTGGGGCATGTGGGTGATGCTGATGATCTGGTGCGTGCGGCCCAGCTCCGCCATTTTCCGCCCCACGGCGGCGGCGATTTCCCCGCCCACGTTGGCATCGATCTCATCGAAGACGAGCAGCGGGATGTTGTCCTCCTTAGCGAGGGCGCTTTTCACGGCGAGCATGACGCGGCTCATTTCCCCGGAGGAGGCGATGACCCGGAGGGGCTTCGCGGGCTCCCCGGGATTCGGGGCGAACATGAAGTCCACCTCCTCCAGGCCGTACGGACCGGGCTGGGAAAGCGGGGTGAGGTCCACGGTGAATTTCGCCTGGAGGAACCCGAGATCGCCCAGATGCCGGCTGATCTCTTTGGCCAGACGGGGCGCGGCTTTTTTCCGCAACTGGGCGAGGGCGGTGCCGGTGCTCCGCACGGTCTCCAGCGCGGCGGCCTGGGCTTTGGTGAGGCGCTCCAGTTCGTCGCCCCTGCCTTCGATCTTCCCCAGCTTCGCGGCGGCGGCGTCCCGGCGGTCCAGCACACGCTCGATGCTGCCGCCGTATTTCCGCTTCAGATTCTCAATGGTATTGATGCGCTCCTCGATTTCCTGGACCTCACGGGGATCGATCTCCAGGCCGTCATTGTACCGGCGCAGGCCACGCTCCAGGTCCTCCAGCTCCACGAAGGCGTTTTCAAAACCGGATGTGACCTCCGCGGCCCCCCGGTCCGTACGTTCGATGTCGCGCAGCACCCGGCGGAGTTCCCCCAACTGGCTGAGCACGGCGCTGTCCGCATCGCTCAGGAGGCCCAAGGCCTGGCTGGTGAGATCCACCAGGCGGGTGCTGTTGCTGGCCATGCGGTGGCGCTGGTGGAGAGGTTCCTCCTCATCCACCCGGAGCTCCGCGGCATCGATTTCCTGGACCTGGTGGCGCAGGAGTTCCAGCTCCTGTTCCCCGGCACGCTCGGACAGGCTGAGTTCCTGGAGCTCCGCCGCGATGGCGCGCCACTGGCGGTAGGCTTTCTGATAAGTCTCCGCCGCCTGCCCGGCCCCGGACGCGGCATCCAGCATGGCCATCTGGCGGTCCCGGGAATTCAGGGACTGGTGCTCATGCGGCCCGTGCAGGTCCACGAGATACTGGCCGAGGGCTCTCAAAATTTGCAGCGTGGCGGGCGCGCAGTTGATGAACTGCCGGTTTTGCCCGGCGGCGGAGATGACCCGCTTCAGGATCAACTGGCCGCCCTCGCACTCCTCCAGCCCGGCGGCGCGCAGCACCGTATTGATCTCCCCGATCTGCGAAGTCTCGAAAACCGCCTCCACCGTGCACTGGTCCTCGCCGGTGCGAATGAGATCCCGGTCCGCGCGCTCGCCCAGCACCAGCTTCAAGGCACCCACGATGATCGACTTTCCCGCGCCGGTTTCCCCGGTAATGCCCACCAGCCCTCCGCCGATTTCCCAGGTGAGCGATTCAACAAGCGCGAGGTTTTTGATGGTGAGCGTGGTCAGCATGGGGGCCGCGATTATGATACCACCAATGGGGGGAATCAATCGTCCGGAATGCAACCTGGAAAATCCGGAGCGCGGGCCGCGGACGCATTTTTCCAGGCAATTCCAGGGGGCGTGAACCGGAAATGTTCAGTTTTGTTCAGGTTACACGCAGGCGATGCCTCCGCGGAAAACCGGGTTCCCTTTTGCGGCACCCGCACGTATGAAAACGGCCCATGCCCCGTTCGCCTATCATCCTGGCTCTCGAAACGTCCTGTGACGAAACCGCCGTCGCCATCTGCGATGGCGGGGGCACGGTGCTGGCCTCTGAGATCTCCACCCAGATCCCGGAGCACGCGCCGTATGGCGGCGTGGTGCCGGAGCTGGCCTCGCGGAGCCACATCCTGCGGGTGCGGCCGCTTCTGCACCAGGCCCTGGAAAAAGCGGACATCACTCCCGCGGAGGTGGACTGCTACGCGGCCACTTCCGGGCCCGGACTGGCCAGTTCCCTCCTGGTGGGCAGCACGGCGGCGAAGGCCCTGGCGCTGGCCTGCGACAAGCCGTTCCTGGCGGTGAATCATCTGGAGGGGCATTTGCTCTCCCCGTTCATCGGGAATGAGAAAGGCATACAGCCAGGCATCGCCCTCATCGTGAGCGGCGGTCACACGATGCTGCTGCATCTGCGGGGACCGGGGGACTATAAACTTCTGGGCCGGTCCCGGGATGACGCGGCGGGCGAGGCTTTTGACAAAGCGGGGAAAATGCTGGGCCTGCCCTACCCCGGGGGACCGGAGATCGACCGCCGGGCGCGCCGGGGGGACCGCAAAGCCTTCGACTTCCCCCGGTCCATGCTGGACAGCGGGGACTACGCTTTTTCCTTCAGCGGCCTGAAAACCAGCCTGCTTTATCTGCTGCCACAACTGGGCGATACCGTGCAGGCGCGCATGGAGGATCTCTGCGCTTCATTCCAGGAGGCCATCGTGGACATCCTGGTGACCAAATCCCTGCGGGCCGCGAAGGCCCTGGGGGCCAGGAGCATCAGTGTGAGCGGCGGCGTGAGCTGCAACCACCGGCTGCGCGAGGCCTTTACCCAGCGCTGTCGGAAGGCGGGGCTGGAACTGTTCCTTGCCGCGCCCGCGCTCACGACGGATAATGCCGCCATGATCGCCTTTGCCGCGCTGCACCGGTTCCAGGCCGGCGACCGCTCCGCGCTGGAGGAGGATGTGAACCCGAACCTGACCCTCGTCCCCGCATGACTCCCCTGCCCCGCACCGCCGCCGGTCTCGTCGCCCTCATCCTGCGCGTGCTCCTCGGCGCGCTCTTCGTCTATACCGGCACGCTGAAAGCGATGGATCCGATCTCCTTTCTGGACAGCATCCGCACCTTCCACATCCTGCCGGACCCGTATGCCGCCTGGCTGGCCATGGGGCTGCCGTGGCTGGAGATCCTGGCGGGCGTGGCCCTGGTGATGGGCATCCTTCTGGAAGGCGGGCTGGCGCTCATCACGGGCATGCTGGCGGTCTTCCTCTGGGCGCTCATCTACTCTTGGCAGCGCGGGCTGGACATCGACTGCGGTTGCTTCGGAAAGGAGGACGCGGACGCGGGGTATTGGGATAAAATACTGCGGGACATCGCCCTGCTGATGGTGGCGATGGGACTGATAATTTATTACGGGGTAATCCAGAAAAAGAGCAGGCCACCGGCCGCTACGGAATCCGTCCCTTGATTCCAGGGGGAATCCGCCCAGCGTGGCGGCATGATGACCGGGAGCCGCTTTCCGTTGATTCGCGGGGGCATGGCGCTGGGAGCGGTGCTCACGCCGCTCCTGTTGTTCGCCTCTTTGCCGCTGGCGGCTCTGGACTATTCTTACGCGGCTTATGCTGTTATAGCGGCGGCTGGCGTTTACATCCTTCTTCCGCCCGTCCGGCTGATCGCGGGCGGCGATGACTCCCGCGAAAGCAAACCGGCAGGCAGGCGTTTTCCGCTGGACTGGGCCATGGCATTTTTCATCCTCTGGAGCACCCTGGCCCCGGAAGGGCTCGCGTTCCTCCAGCGGATACTGGAGGAGGTGAATGTCTGGAAATGGCCGCTGACCGGCCTCGCGGCCTTTCTCACCGGCAGGTGGATTCACGGAAGCCTCCGCATGATCCGCGCCGTCAGCGATGAGGCCATTTACGCTTACTATACCCGACGGACGGTGGCGTAGTATTTACGAACAGACCAACTATCCCTCCAGGGATTCAGAAACCATCAGTTTCCCGGGGTGGTGTTCGCCGTTCCGGGAGTTCACGTGGTAAACGGAGAGCCTGCCGTCCTTCATTTCCGCGAGGAGCGGGCGGGCGAAGGTGACGAAGCCGCCGGTATTCACGATCAGGCGGCCCCCGCGACGCCAGGAGGCGGCGCGGTGGGTATGGCCCACGAGGACCACACGGGCTTTGGGCCGGAACTGCTCTGTGAAAGCGGCGGTGGTGGAGGGCAGACCGGCCCATACCTGGAGTACCCTGAGCGGGCGGGACGGGGGCCAGATTTCCCGGAAAAAGAGGCTGATGCGCGCGGCCAGGCCGCGGTCCCGCTGGCGGGTTTCGCCAGGAGGCATGGCAAGGCTGCAACGGCGGGCGATCTCATGGCGGACCTCCAGGCAGTCCAGTTGCTCCGGGGTGTATTCCGACCAGATGCGCTCCAGGTCCGGGATGCAGTTCCTCGTCTTGGGGCTCCAGGGAGAGATATAACGGAGCAGCGCGTGCCCGTGGGTGACGAACAGCCGCCCGTCCGCGAGATCCAGCCAATCGTGGGGCCAGCGTTCGGGATCGTGGTTTCCATTGATGCAGACCAGGCCCGCGCCGGCCCGGGCGCAGAGGGCCTGGAGTTCCGCGAAGCGATCCATGGAGCGGGCACGGAAGTGCGTGGAACGCTCCTCGGTGGTGTCCCCGTTGAAGACCACGGTGCCCGCGCCGTCTATGAGCGGCCACAACTCCGCCACGCTCCCCAGGGTGCACATATCGTGACCGAGATGAAGGTCGGACAGGAAGCGGACCGGGCCGGGAAGTGTCAGGCCGCCGGGGGAAGTGGTCTCCATGGCTGGACGGTGGACGGCGGGCGGACTCCTGGGAGGCGTCCGGCCGGGCAAGCCGCCCTGGGAATGAATGAGAGGTGCATGGGTGGAGGCGGGGAAACGGGGACGCACCGCCAGGTTAGGAGAACATACCCTGTGTTCCGCCATCCGGCAACCCGCGGTCGGGAAAACCCGCTGTATCGCGACGGGGATTCCCGTCAGCCGCGTGATTTCACGGCCTGAATTGCATCTGTTCGGGTCCCCGGTTCCACCGTGCCCGGTCCTTCATCCCGCGGAGGCCTCACGGCGACTGAAATATCGCCGTCACCCGCAAACCTCCGCCCCGGCCGGCCAAACGGGATCGTATCAAAACCGCCGGGTTACCATCACCCGGAAGGTCCGGAGCTCCGCCGGGTGGAAGTGAATGTCATCCGCGCCATCCAGCCCCTCGCCGGGAAGCCGTGAAGTGTAGTAATATTCAATGTCGTTGTCCGCGCGGTTCAGCACGTTGAGGCACTCCACGGCCAGCTCCCAGTTCTTCCGCCGGTAGCCGGTTTTGGCGTTCACCTGGAAGCTGGCTTTCGATTTCACCTCCCCGCTTTCCTCCAGCGGGCGCTTGCCGAAAAACCGGCCGCGAACGCTGCCGAAGAAGCCCTCGGCTTTCCCCAGCGTTACCCCGCCGCTCCAGCTCACGGGCACGCTGTTCGGGAGGTCCGTGTCTTCGCCTTCGTCAAACTCCCCATGGGTCAGGGTGAACTCGCTGTCGAAGGTGAACCAGTCATTCGGACGCCAGTAGCTGGAAAGCTCCAGGCCATAACGCCGGCTGCCGGGACCGGCTTCATTCGTGCCTGCGTCACCGATGTAAACCAGCTCACTGTCACTCTTCTGATACCACAGGCTCAGCGTGTGCACCCAGTGGCTCATGGCCTCCGTGCGCACGCCCACCTCCGCGCCATAGATGCGCACCAGGGGATCCACCGGGCTCACGGCTTCTCCCGTGGCGGGGTCCAGATGCGTGAGCACGCCGCGGGCGTCATTGCTGTGAAAGCCGATACCGCCATTCACATAAAACTCCGTCTCCGCCCACGGTCCGAAAACAAAGCTCAGCTTCGGGCTCACCAGTCCGTCGCTGTCTGAGCCCTCGTTTTCAGAAACCGGTCCACTGGCGCGGAAGCGGTACCAATCCGCACGCACACCGGGCTGGATGCGCAGCCAGTCATTCACATGGAGGTCCGCCATGGCAAAGGCCCCCACGCTGCCTTCATACACATCATCCACGCGTACTGTGTCATGACGCACGCGGGCCGTGGTTTTGTAGAGCCCGATGTCGTCGATGAAATCGTGCCGGGTGTCCACGCCCGCGGAGAAGGTGCTGGCCTCCTTCGCGCCGCCCAGGTGGAATTCCCAGTCCCGCCGCACCGTGGCTCCCGCGAGCCAGCGACCCTCGGTTTGCTCGAACTGATCGCCCCTTACCGGATCGTCGAGGAAGTAGGTAAAATTGGAAAACAGGTCCAAGTCATAGTATCCCGCCCACACGTCGGCGTGCCATTTCCCGCCGTCCGCCGTCTTCTTTTCCCACTCTCCCATGAGGCTGTAACGGGAGGATTCCCCGCCGTTCGTGGGGTCCAGATTGCCGAAACGGTCGATCAAGCCTCCATCCACCGCGCGCTTCGCCACCTGGTCGGAGCTGCGCCACTTTCCGTCATAGCCCATGGCGGTCAGGGAGAATTTCTCGTCCACGTCCTGCCAGACGTATTTGATCAGACCGTTCCAGCGGCGGGAGTGCTCCTCCAGTTCCCACGGGCCGTTGTAGTAGTTGTATTCCAACGCATAGGTCAGCGTGGAAGTGCCGTCGGCGGTGCTGGTGGTTCCGTCCTTGCCGGAGGGAATACCCGGACCGGAAAGCTGGATGCTGTCCGCGAAAAGCGCCCTGACATAGTCATTCTCCCCCCAGCCGAGGCTGGCGATGCCCTGGGGCAGCGCGTCCCACAGCCGGAAGCGCGCCGCGCCCGCGGTACTGAGGTCCCCATAGTCCGCGAAGTAAGGGCCTTTCCGGTAGTCCAGTTGCTCCACCATTTCCGGGATGAGGATATTCAGGTCCGCATACCCTTGCCCGTGTGCGTGGGTGCGCATGTTTACCGGCATGCCGTCCACGAACACCCCGAAGTCCGTGCCGTGATCCAGATTGAACCCGCGCAGGAAATACTGGTTCGCCTTCCCCCCGCCCGCGTGCTGGGTGATGATCATCCCCGGCACCACCTCCAGCAGTTCCCCCCGGCGGAGGAAGGGGCGCGCCGCCAGTTCCTCCGCGCTGCTTTGCCCCTTGGAGGCGCTGGGGGCGGTGCCCAGCAGACTGGCCGCCTTGCCTTCCACCACCAGATCCGGCAGGGATTCCGCCGCCGCCGGTGCGGGGCTTTCCGCCGGGGCCGCGACGGCGGGAGCGGACCGGGAGGCTGGTTTGGCGGGCTTCGGTTTCCCCTGCGCCATGAGCGGCAGGGGGAGAAGAACGGCGGTGAGACAGAGAGTGGCGCGGCGCATGAGGAGCGGGGTTTTTCGGGAAAAGGGAGAGAGCTTCCCTTTCCCCAACGGACCCGCGTCCTGGACCCCGCGCTTTTATTTTACCGGGCTCAGTGCAGCGCCAGCAGCGCCATGACGAAGAACCCCACGAGGTGGAACAGCACGGCATAGATCTGCGTCTTGCTGTAGGTGCTGGAGCCGGAGTTTTCGCTCGGCACATCCGGATCCCGGCCAAAGAGCCTGTCGAAATTTTTGGACACATACCGGAAGGCCAAGGCTGTGAGCACCAGACCGCCCACACAGAAAATCCGGAAGAGTAGATAGAGTGAATCGTGCATGGGAGAGCATCGCGCGGCGGC
Organism: Verrucomicrobiales bacterium; assembly: GCA_965229245.1. GTDB lineage: Bacteria > Verrucomicrobiota > Verrucomicrobiia > Verrucomicrobiales > V1-33 > V1-33. Next base: position 2,181,423 of record CBDDIW010000005.1, on the reverse strand, counting down.
GGAAACGCGCCAGATACAGATAGGGAAATGACCGGGGTGTACAGAAGGCCGCCGGCCACAAAATCCGGCGAACGGCTCCCCGGGCCTCCGGCTAAAGTCGGATCTTTCCCCGGGGAAAACACCTCGCCAGAGCGCCCGCCGCGGGCATTCGTCCGGCATGAAGTGGTATTTGCTGCGCGGGCTCCGGTGTTTGTGCGCTTTCCTGGGTTTTGCCGCGGGAACGGCGGGCGTGCCGGCTCAGGACCAGAAAGAGCCCCAGGTCCTGACCATCCCGGAGGTCAACCGCCTCCTCACGGACCCGGCAGGCACGATGCCGCGGCTGGTGGTGTTTCGCGGCACGGTCATCTTCATCAGCCATGTGGGGGACCTCTGCCTGCAGGATGGCGCGGCGGGCATCTTCATCGAGCCTCCGGCGGGCCAGCCGCGACCGCTCCCGGGGGACAGGCTGGAAGTTCAGGCCAGTGTGTCCTACCGCACGGCGGATCTGCTGGATCCCGCCTTCTTTCTGCGGGCTGACGGCATCCGCGTCATCGGGCCAGGAGAGTTGCCACCCGCGGAGCAGGTGATCCTGCCCCTGGCGCTTCAGGGGGCGGCGGCCGGCCGCCGGGTGGAGGTGGAGGGCGTGGTCATGCAGGCCACGGTGGCAAACGGCGTGGTGCAGCTGCATCTCACGGACAAGTATGGCTGGGCCGTGGTGAACGTGCACGACTGGCGTCCCGGCACCACCACGCGGGGCTGGTGGGGCGCGCGGCTGCGCATTACCGGCGCGAATATCGGCCGGGGACACTCCGCGCTGCGGGTGACTTCCTCGGATGACATCACGGTGGTGACGCCCGGAACGGCGGAGTGGTTCGAGGCCCCGAAGGCGGACTTCGCCGCGCTGCAAAAGTCCGGGCGCGCGGCGGACCGGCTGCGCGTGGAGGCCACGGTGCTGCGGGCCTCTCCGGACGGGGTTTACCTGCGTGACAATGCCGGATGCCCCCTGCGCGCCAGCCTGCTGGCTCCTTACCCGCCGGGCAAACCCCAGGCGCACCCGCTGGACCTGCTGGCTCCCCCCAGGCCGGAGGAATTGAAGCCGGGGGATCGTGTGGAGCTGGTGGCGTCACCGCTCTCGGTCTCCCCCTTCTGGCAGATGAGTTTTGCCTCCCTGCGTGTCACCGGACAGGGAGCCCTGCCCAAACCGGCGAACGCCGCGGGGAAAAATCCGGAAGCCTTTGCCTGTGACCTGGTCACGCTCACGGGCCGCGTGCGCTGGCATGATCCTGGAAAGGACGCCCGGCTGGAGCTGGAAAGCGAGGGCGTGAAGGTACACGCCGTTTTCCCTTCAAGCGGGGAAACCCCGGATACCTGGCAGCCGGGGGATGTGCTCCGGGCCACCGGGGTCCTCCTGCCCGCGGAGAACGGACGGCCCCTCACCCTTCAGGTGGCAGGGCCCTCCGCTCTGGAGCGGCTTTCGGATCCGCCCTCAAACTGGCGGGCGCTCACCCCTCTGGCGCGCCAGTGGATCGGCACCCTCGCCGCGGGGCTCGTAATAGCCCTCGCGGGGGCCTGGTGGATGCGGCAGCTCGTCCGCCAGCGCACCGCCGCCCTGGCCGGGGCCAATGAGGCACTCAAGGCGGAGATGGCCGTGCGCGCGAAGGCCGAGAGCGATCTCGCCCGCGCCCTGGCGCAGGAGCGGGAACTCAGCGAGCTGAAAAGCCGTTTTGTCAGCATGGTGAGCCACGAGTTTCGCACGCCCCTGGGCATCACCATGAGCGCGGTGGAGCTGCTCCAGCACTATGAGGACCGCCTGCCGCCGGACCAGAAAGCCGTGCTGCTGGCGGACATCCAGGGCAGCACGAAAAGCATGGCCGGTCTTATGGAGCAGGTCCTCCTCCTGGGACGCGTGGAGGCCGGCCGCCTCGCCTTCCGGCCGCGGCCGCTCGATCTCGAAACGCTGGTGCTCAAGCTTACGGACGAATCCCACTCCGCGACCAACCGCCGCTGCCTCATCCAGTGGACCGCGCTCAATGATCTCTCCGGAGCCCAGGGGGACGAAGCCCTGCTGCGGCACATCTTTTCCAATCTGCTTTCCAACGCCGTCAAATACAGCCCCGAGGGAGCCCCAGTAAACTTCACCGGACGGCGGGAGGGCACGGAGGCGGTGCTTGCCGTGAAGGACGAGGGCATCGGCATTCCGGTGGGGGAACGGGCGCGCCTGTTCGAAGCCTTTCACCGCTGCGCCAACGTGGGGGAAATCCCCGGCACCGGTCTGGGCCTTGTGATCGTGAAGCGTTGCGTGGACCTGCACGGCGGCAGCATCGAAATGGAGTCCGAACCGGGGCGGGGCACACAGTTTACCGTGCGGCTGCCTCTCTGGAGCAAAGATCGGCAGGACGGAGAGGCTTGAGCAACGCGGCGGGATTATTTCGCGGAATCGAAGGCTGAATTCGCCAGCGCTTCATCCGCCGCGGCACCCGCTTCATCCCCCTTCGCCCGCCGGGCTTTTGCCCGCGGTGAGAAGGAGTCTCCGGCACTGTTGTTGCCCTCGTCGTGCTTGATCGCCTGGGTCAGATCGGCAATCGCCCCCTCGTAGTCTTTTGTATCTATTTTCAACGCGCCCCGATCATGATAGGCCATGCCTGATTCCGGGTAGAGCGTGAGGAGCACATCATAGATTTTCAGGGCTTCCGTATTCCGCTCCTTCATACTGAGTTCCCGGGCGTGCCAGATGGCCCGGTTGCAGACCTGAAACTTTGTCTTCCTCCCCTTTTCCGGGTCCAGCGCCGCGGCGGCGCTGAAATCCGAGACCGTCCCTTGACCGTCCCCTAGCAACAGGCGGATTTTGGCGCGGGCGATGAGGGTTTCGAAGTTTCCGGGCTCTTTGGCTATCAACCCGGACAGCCTTTTCTCCTCCCTGGCATGGCTCTCCATCTCCGGGGTGGCCTGGGCCGCGGGCGGGGGCGCTTCCACCGGCTTCCTTTTTGACCCGGAGTCCCCGCAACCTGTCAGGATGGCCAAGGCCGGAAGGGTCAGTCGCATGAACATGAAGCGCATGGCCTGAAGGCTCGCGACGGCTTCAAGCGGGGCAAGAGGAAAGCCAGGCATAACCCCTCCATCACAAAACGACTGTCCCGCGCTCTCCGGAGAACGCGGGACAGGACCGGGGGGAATATAGAGCAGGCTTCACAGGGGAGTGGAAGCGCACTCCTGGGGGAGAGCGGTTATTTTGAAAGGGGGAGGACGGCGTCCACCTTGAAGAACTGGCGCGGCGCGGCCTCGTGGGTGGCCTGGCGGGTGGTCTCGGAACTCCCGTCCGGCGCGAAGGCGTCGCTGGTCTGCCATGTGGTCAGATCCGTGCTGCGGGAGATGCGGTAGAGGCGGGTGGGGCGGCTGACCCAGGTGAGGATGGTTTTGGTGCCGCCTTGCGTGAAGTCGAGAATCCGGAAGTTGTCCGCGGGGTCCAGGGGATCGGTATCGGCCCGGTATTCGTCCAAGTCGCTCATGCCGTCGCCATCGCGGTCGCCGGTGGCCGTGAGCATGTTGGTGCCTTCGGTCCGCTCGATTTCCCAGGCGTCGGAAATGCCGTCCCCGTCGGCATCGGTCACGCGGAGGAGTTCTGTCCGGAGAATGCCGGTGTCCAGATTGATCCACCCGGCATTGGCACTCCAGGCGAATCCGGTGAAGCCACCGGTGAGCAGGTCAAAGCGGGGGCGGTTGGGATCCCCGGCCGCGGCCCAGCCAAAATTGATCCAGCCCAGATTGGCGCTCCAGGCGAGTCCGCCCAGATTGCCCGTGCCGTCGTGATTCACGCCGGAGTCCGCGCCGGTGGTGTTGCTGTAGCGGACTCCGTTCGCGGGTGTGCCGTCGCCGAAATTGATCCAGCCCGTGCTGTCACTCCACGCAAAGCCACCGAGACAGGTGTCCGTGACGGCGACGCCATCCCCCGGGGAAGGCCGGTGCGGGATGAACTCCAGCCAGCCGATATTGGCACCCCAGGCGTAGCTGTCCCCCTCCCCGAAGGTGGAGGGCCCGGCATGCGCCGCGGCGGTCAGCGCCAGGGCGGTCAGTATGGGTTTGATATTCATCTTAGGCGGATGAGAGCGGTTTCAGAAGGACGGACGGTTACTGCCGGATGTTGGCGAAGGGATTGGTCCCGATGGCCGTGGCGGTGACCACGGTGACGCCCGCGTGAACCGTGTAGTAGGCGACACCCACCCCGGTAACCGTATTCCGGATGACCACGGCGCTGGTGTGGGTGGCATCGATGCCGGTGCTCAACCCGGCCACGTGATTGCCGTCGATCCGGACTCCGGTAACCCCCGCCGCCGCGGTGATGCCCCGGCCGGCCGCGCTGGAATTTGTGACATGGTTCCCCTCGGCGAGGCCATAGTTGGCGAGCCTGATGCTGTAGTTGCCTGCATTTTGAAGCTGGTTGCGCACTGCCCTTCCATTCACGGGAAGGTCGATGCCATAGGAGTTGCCGGTAGAGTCGATCACTCCCGTGATCCGGGACCCCACGACTTCGTCACAATCGCTCACACCGACGGCCCTGAGAGTGCCCCCCTTGACGTTGGACACCTCGCAGTCCGTCACGCGCCCCACGTTGTAGATCCCCAGGGCGGTATTGCCGGCGATGGTGGAAACACGGGTTCCGGCCACACTTCTTCCGCCCACAATGCCGTTGGCAGTACCGGTGGTGTTGGAAATATCCGCGACGGTGCAGCGGGAAATCAGATCGGCGCTAATGCCAGTCGCGGCGTTGGAACTCCCGGAGGCGGTGACCCCGCGGACGAGGCAGGAATCCACGGAACCGCTGCTGGAAAGAATTCCAACGGCCGTGTAACCGCTGAGATTGGTGATCGCGCAGCCCCGGATATCCCCCTGGGGGGCCCGGATGCCGACCGCAGAGTTAGAAGTGGTGATGCCATCCACCCGGCAGTCACGGATCGTTACCTTGGAAGTCCCCGTGGCATCGATGCCGTAGGACTTTCCATTCAGCACGCTCACGCGTTCCAGGGTGCCCTGGCCGTCCACTACCACGCCGGTGCCTTGCGGGGCGACCACCTGAATGTCCTGCACCTGGAACTGGGCGGAATTTGAAATATCGATTCCCTGCTGGAAGTTCCGGATCATCCCGTTCCGGATCACCAGCGCGCCGCCCGGGGCATTGCTGGTGATCCCTTTGGTGGAACCGGTGACCGCGTCGATGGTGAATCCGTTGAGGTCGAGCGTTACATTCACCGCCTCAATGCGGATGCCGGCCTTCGCGGTATTTCCCGTGACCGGTCCCGTGAGGTAGTAGCTGCCCGGCAGGGTGATGACGTGTACGGCCGTGGAATCCCCAGAGAGCGTGTTCAGCGGCGTGCGGGCCTCCACCTGGTCCAGCGTCTTGAAAACCGGAGCGGGCGGACCGGCGGGAGGCGTGAGGCTGCCCTGGCCGAAGCCGGTGGAAACGAGGGCGGCGAAAGCAGCCAGGGTGAACAGAGGGCGGGAGGAAGTGAAATTACGGTTCATAACGGTGGACGGATTTTGGGTTCGGTTGGGTTTTACCAGGCATTATGCGCTGCTGAGGCCACTGTTCCGCGGAACCGTTTTTCCGCTATAAGACCACCGGGGGAGCCAGGCTTTCCAAACGCCTCTTTTCTCTCCGTCTTTGGTCCTGGAGTTCCCGGCAGATCATGCTGGAAGGGGAACCGGAAGTGAAAGCCAGCCCAGGGAAACCCCTCCGGGGCAGGGGAACCTTTTTTGTAAATCGGCGGGAATCGGGAAGATTTCCGGAGTTCCGGCGTCTAAAGGGAAAACCGCCCGGCCTGAAAATACGGCAGCCGGTTATTTATTTCTTTTCACCGTGAATCCCAAACTGGAAACCATCATCTTTGAAGCCCGGGAGATGCCCTCCGCAGAGAGGGCGGCATTCCTTGAAAAAATATATAAGGAACAACCGGAACTCCGGGAGGAGGCGGAGCGGTTTCTTGCCAGGGCGGATGCCGCCCAGGAATATTTCGAAACCCTTGAGAATGAACTGGATAACTCATTGAGAGGTGAAGGCCCCGTCATTGGAAGTTATCATCTCACCGAAAAAATAGGAGAGGGAGGGTTTGGGGTTGTTTGGGCCGCCGAGCAGCGCCGTCCTTTCCGCCGGACCGTCGCGTTGAAAGTGATCAAGGCCGGTATGGATACCCGGGAAGTGGTGGCCCGCTTTGAACAGGAACGCCAGGCCCTCGCCATGATGGACCACCCGCACATCGCGCAGGTTTTCGAGGCGGGTGAAACTCCGGGCGGACGCCCATACTTTGTGATGGAATTCGTCCGCGGGGAGGCCATCACAAAATTCTGTGATGACCACGGGATGGGCATGCGGGAACGGCTGGAGCTTTTTTCCCTGGTATGCTCCGCCATCAGCCACGCCCACCAGAAGGGGATCATTCACCGCGACATTAAACCCGCCAATATCCTTGTCGCGCAGAAAGATGGAAAGCCCTGCCCGAAGGTGATCGACTTCGGCATTGCCAAAGCCATTCAAAGTCCGCTCACGGAGAAAACCCTCGTGACCCGTCAGGAACAGTTCGTGGGCACTCCCGCCTATATGAGTCCGGAGCAGGCCACCTCCATGGGCCAGGACATCGATACACGAAGCGATATCTACAGCCTGGGCGTGCTGCTTTATGAACTGCTCACCGGATATCCCCCCTTTGAGCAGTCGAAATTACTCTCGAAGGGCTATGAGGAAATGCGGCGTGTCATCCGGGAGGTGGAATCACTCCGGCCATCCACAAGGGTACAGTCGTCCCTGCAAGTGCCGCCTTCCGGTGAGAGGCCGAAAACGGGTATCGGCCAAACGGTGGAGCCGGATCTGGACTGGATCGTCATGAAGGCCCTGGAGAAGGACCGGAGCCGGCGCTATGGATCCGCCGATGCCTTCGCGGCGGACATCCGCCGGTTCCTGTCGGATGAGCCGGTGAGCGCCCGGCCTCCGGGACGCGGCTATTTAATGCGTAAGTTCGCGCGGAGACACCGCTCCGGTTTGAGCGTCGCGGCGGTGTTATTGTTCCTGCTGGTTGGAGGGACGGTTACCAGCACGCCCTTTGCCATCCGCGCCCGCGAGGCGGAGAGGAAACTGGCGATACAAGTGGAGGATCTGCGCGCCCTGGGACGGCAAAAAGATGAAGCGTGGGAGGAAACGCGGGAGCAGGGGGATTTGTTCAGCAACCTGATGCAGGGGGCCGACCCCGCTTTCGGGGACCGGGACATTACCGTGGCCCGGATGCTGGAGAGGGTCTTGCTAAATTCAAAAACAGCCACTCCAAAACCTGCCATCCTGGCCCGGATTCAGTCTGCCGTCGGGCGCGGATATGCTGCTCTCGGAGCGTTGGAAAAGGCCATGCCCTTGCAAGAAGAGGCCCTCCGGTTTTATGACGCCTCCACGGACTATGGTCCTGACAGTTTCACTACCATCATTGCCGCGGCCGCCCTGGCCTCCTCTTACGAGTTTGCCGGGCGGACGGAACAGGCACTCACTCTCCAGGAACGGGTTCTGAAATGGTATGAAACGAGACGGGTGCCCGGCGATCCGGGCACCTCCGAAGCCAAAGGCAGGCTTGGCAGACTTCTTGTTTCCTGCGGACAGTCCGGACGGGGTCTGGCACTGCTGGAGGACGCGATGAATATGAGCAAAAAAAACCCTGGTCCGGAGGCCTTGCAGACTCTTACCCTGACACGTCTTTTGGCTGAATCGTGGGAGGAGAGTAGTGATCCCGTACTCCGCGAAAAGGCCAGGATCCAGGCCGGGAATCTTCTACTGCTCTGCAAAAAGAATCTCCGGGAATTCCATCCAGAGGCTATCCGGGTTCTCGGTTTGACTTCGTTCTTCGTCACGGATGCCGCCAAACGGGCTGAACTGCAGAAGGGAGTTTGCGCCCAGAGTTCCCTCGGCAATGGCCCCCTGCATCCCCTCACTGTAATATGGGCGGGCCGATACGGCGAGTCGCTTTGTGCCGCCGGCCAGATCATGGAGGGATGGAAACTGATGGAGGATGCCCTGCCACATTTGAGTTCCAGGCTTTCCCCGCTTCATCCCCAAACCATTCGCTTGATGGAAGCTTCGGCTACCGTGCAGAAGGGGAGCGATCCTGTTCAAGCAAATGAACGGCTCCAGAAAGTCGAACGTTTACGCCTGGTCGCGGGAAATAGAGGCTGGCTTTTCAGCCCGGACTCCAGGAAAGTTCTCAGCACCGCCGGAATATTGGAACACATGGCGCAGAACGTCGAGCGCGATTCGTTTTTTGACGAAGCGATCTTCATTCGCGAATCCATCCTCCCAGTGCTGGCAAATCTCAAGGAGCGCGGTCCCTGGCATCCTGAAACCCGGGCTGTTCGCCGGGCACTGGCAAATACTTATCTCCTGGCGAACCGAAGGGATGACGCCTTCAACCTGGGAAATGAGGCTCTCAACGAGGCCAAAAGGTTGTTTCCCGGCGATACACATCCTTTCCAGATGGCGGTCGAGCACGACCTTCACATGACACAGAATGCCATGGGAAGGCACTATGAAGCATTTGACCGCGAACGCAGATTGCTTGCCAGGCTTTTGAGGGCAACGCCAAATGACAGGGATGCGATAGCGGCTTCCCGGGCCGCTCTGGCAACATATCAGAAAGCCACCGACTTTCCCCAGGACCGTCCTATTGAGGACTTCCCGCTTTCGGGAAGCATCCTGCTGCCCACGCAGGAGTGGAAATGGCTCCATCCGGCGGACGGGGCGGATCCCGCCATTCTGGACCCTTATTTCCACCAACAGTTTTTCCTGCGGGAATTTCCCGAAAATGGCTGGAAAACAAATACCCCTTTTCCGGCGAATGCCGCGCTCCCAGGGAAAGGGGAATTCGGATATACTTCCGATATGAACTATCATTTTACCGCGCCTGCTCCGGGCCGGAGGTTCAGCGCTTATCTTCGCGCCACGTTTACGACCGCGACCTAGCTCAGTTCAGTGGAACTGGCATGTCAATGCAACGACGGCATTATCGTGTATCTGGACGGCCGGGAGGCAGGACGCCACAATATGCCCGCAACGTCAGATCTTTACCAGTTGATGGCCCTATCCCCGGTCAATGACAGTGATTTCTCCGAACCAACGGGACTCCGCTTGGCAGATAAACTGGATCCCGGGACTCACACCATTGCTATTTCTTTACACAACGCTGATCCCAACAGCATGAATCTCCGCATAAAGAACATTTCTGTGGTAGCGACAGTTCTGAACCGATGAACCAGGAAACAATATGACGACCAGGACAGGCTCCCCCCTTACAAGCTCTCGTAGGGAACCGAAAACGTGTCCCCTTGTCGCATGTCCCCCGTTTTGAAACCTTTCGTGAACCAGCGAATGCGCTGCTGGGAGGTGCCGTGGGTGAAGGAGTCCGGGACCACGCGGCCCTGGGATTGTTTTTGCAACCGGTCATCGCCGATGGCATTGGCGGCGCGGAGGGCTTCCTCGATATCACCCTCCTCCAGGATGTTGCGCATCTTCTGGGCGTGGTGAGCCCAGACGCCGGCGTAGAAGTCCGCCTGGAGTTCCAGACGCACTGACAGACGTTTCCCATCCCGTTCCGGCAGGCGGCTTTGCTGGCGGCTCACTTTTTCAGAAGTGCCCAGCAGTTGCTGGACGTGGTGACCCACTTCATGGGCGATGACGTAGGCCTGGGCGAAGTCACCTGGGGAACGGTAGCGGGTGCGCAGGTCATCGAAAAAACTCAGGTCGATATACACTTTCTGATCCCCCGGACAATAAAACGGCCCCATGGAGGCGGAGGCCCGGCCACAGGCGGAGGAAACCTGGCTGGTGAAAAGGACGAGCCGGGGGTTTTCATATCGTTTGTTTGCCTGTTGAGGAAGAATCTTCGCCCACACGTCCTCGGTGTCCGCGAGGACCACGGAGACGAAGCGCTTCGCGGCATTGGCTTCCGGAGTATTCGGGACATTGGCGGCGGAGGACGGACCGCGCTGGCCCTGATTCAGCACCGCTCCGGGATCTCCTCCCAGGAGAGCGATCACAATCGCGAGGACAACGGCCCCGATGCCGCCGCCCACGACGGTTCCCCGGGACATTCCCCGCTGGTCTTCGACATTGTCACTTTCCCGCTGGTCATCGATTCTCATGCGGCCCCACTTTGCTGAAAGTGTGCCTTTTTACAATGGCAGGCACCGCGAATCCCGTGAAACGCGCGCGCCCCGGCCGCCGTTGTGTGCGGGATGAAATCCCGCCGCATCCCCTGCCTTCCGTTGATCCCTGCTCTGGTGCTGACGCTGGGCGGCACCGGAATGGCGGAGGGGGAGTTCAGGAATCCGCTGGCCCCGCAGAATTTCCCGGACCCATTCCTTCTTCCAGTGGGTAAGGAAGTGTATGCCTGGGCCACGAATTCCCGCTCCGCGAATGTCCAGACGCTGCGGTCCCGGGACTGGATTCAGTGGGAGGCTTTGCCGGATGCCCTGCCGAAGCTGCCCGCGTGGGCCCAGCAGGGCAAAACGTGGGCTCCGGAGGTCAGCGTGGTGCCGGGCGGCTATGTGATGTATTTCACCGCCACCGGTAAAAAGACCGGCAGACAGGTGGTGGGCGCGGCTTTTTCAAAATCCCCCGCCGGTCCCTTCGTGGACTCCGCCATGGAGCCACTTGTCTCCCAGGCGGACCTGGGCGGGGCCATCGATGCCAGCCCTTATACGGCGGAGGACGGTACGCTGTGGCTGCTGTGGAAAAATGACGGCAATGCCGTGCGCCAGAAGACCTGGCTGTGGATTCAGCGGCTCTCCGCGGATGGCCTGCGGCTGGAGGGGGAGGCCGCGAAGATGATCGTGAATGACGCCCCGTGGGAGGGAGCCGTGGTGGAGGCTCCCACGCTGGTGAAGCGGGAGGGCACGTATTACCTCTTTTACTCCGGCGGGAATTTCGCGGACGGCACCTACGCGGTGGGCTGCGCCACGGCAAAGACCCTGACCGGCCCGTGGACGAAGTGCGCGGCGAACCCCATTCTCCGCACCACCGGTGCCATCTCCGGCCCGGGGCATCAGCATGTGCTGACGGACAGCGAGGGCAAATGGTGGATGGCCTATCATGCGTGGGAGGCCGGGAAGGAGGGGAACCACCGCGGGCGGCGCACCTTCCGCCTGGACCGGCTGGAATTCACCGGAGACGGAACGCCAAAGATCACGCCCACCCTGACGCCGCAGCCCGCACCCAAGGCTCCGTAAAAGGGAATCCGATTGCGCGCCGGGGATTCGCGGGCAGCCCTGCCCGTATGACCCAGCCCGCCTCCCGACTGACCGTCCGTCCCGCCACGCCGGACGACGTGCCCGACATCCTCGCCTTCATTCTGGAACTGGCGGAATACGAAAAGCTCACTCATGAGGTCACCGCCACGGAGTCCCTGCTGCGGGCCACGCTTTTCGGCGAAAGGCCTTTCGCGGAGACCTTGATAGGATGCGTGGATGGCGCTCCGGCGGGGTTCGCGGTGTTTCTGTATAACTACTCCACCTTCCTTGCGCTGCCCGGGCTGTATCTGGAGGATCTGTATGTGAGGCCACCTTTCCGGAAGCTGGGGCTGGGGAAGGCGCTCATCACGGAGGTGGCCCGCGTGGCCGTGGCCCGGGGCTGCGGGCGTTATGAGTGGTCCGTGCTGGACTGGAACGCGCCCTCCATCCGATTTTACGAAAGCCTCGGCGCGGAGATGCACGCGGACTGGCGGCGGATGCGCATCAGCGGCCCGGCGCTGGAAGCCATGGCCGGACTGGCCGGTCCCGCGGCTTCTGTTTAAAAACAAGCCACCGGCCGGGGGGACCTCCCGGCCGGTGTTTGTCCAGTGTGCCCCGGGATCCTGCCGCGAGGGGACGCGCGGTCAGTCCTTCGGCGGTTTGGAAAAGCCGGCATCCTTCACCACAAAGGGATCCGCGTGCAGACGCCGGTAGCTGTCGGTGCCCGCGTAGGGTTTCGGCGTGGTGCCGCGCTCGGCGAAGACTGCGGTGCCGATGACTCCCACGTTCCGGGTTTCGCCACCGTTTCCGGCGGCATAGGAACCGTCCACATTGCCGAACTTGAAGGAGGCCACTTCATTCTCGCTGGTGCGCCAGCCTTTGATCTCGCGGCGCTCACCCGGGGAAAGGACGTAACCGCGAAGGGTGTAGCTGCCCGGCTTCCCGCTGAGGACATCCAGGCCATCCACGGTGATGACGAGCTCCAGCCGGTGATTGCTGAGGTTTTCCACCTCCACGGAATACCGCTGCCCGTCCTCGCCCACGCAGATCAGATTCCCGCCGCTTTGATATGCGGAGAGGGCCGCGCCGCGATTGTTCCGCATCCCGAACCGGAAGAGCCCGGCCGCGTAGTCACGGAAGGAATTGCTCTGGCTGAAATCCGTCCCCGCCATGGCGCGGGCACCCTCGGCATTGTTGTAAAAAACCTTCGCCACGCCCACGGGCTTCGTGGCGTCCCGCTCGAAGACCGTGGAGGAGACTTTGTCATCCACCTTGGAGCCCCACTCCGTGGCCAGCCCTGTCCTGGCGCATGGCAGCATGGGGGATTTGGCCCAGGTGGGGGCCCGGTCCGCCTGGGCGACGATGCCGGAGGATGCATTCCGGCTGGGGGCGGTGCTGCAATTGCTGAGAGTCAGGACGGCGCAGGCGGAGGCCAGAAAGGACAAAAGGCGGCGGATCATGCGGAGGCGGCGGGCGGTATCTCTGCTAATTTTCCAGCAGCATTTTCATTCAGTCAAATGCTTTCTGCCAAATATTTTAGCAGAAAGCGAGAGCCGGTGTTGACGGCGGGCCGGTGTTGCTTAAAACTTAGCAGCATACGCTCATGACACCCGCCACCGAAAACCAGAACCTCTCCCGCCGCGAACGCCAGATCATGGACGCGGTGTATCGTCTGGGGCAGGCCTCGGCCCAGGAGATCCAGGAGAACATTCCCTCGCCGCCCAGCTACTCCGCCGTGCGGGCGCTGCTGGCCATCCTGGTGGACAAGGGAGTGCTGAAACATGAGCGGGACGGGCGGAAGTATATCTACAAGCCCACGGTGAGCCCGGACCGGGCGAAACGCAGCGCGCTGAAGCGCCTGCTCTCCACTTTCTATGACAACTCGGCGGAAAAGCTGGTGGCCGCGCTGCTGGACCCCGAGGATCTGAAGCTGGGCGACCGCGAGATCGAGCGCATCCGCGCGCTGGTGAACGCGTCCGAAACCGAAAACACCTAACCATCCCCGCCCACCGTGAACTGGCACTCGTTTTTCCTGGACCTCGCCCTGCGCGGGCTCATCATTTCCTCCGTGGCGGCGGTGGCCGTGTGGAAGCTGCGGGGACGGAAACGGATCGTGACGGCGGCCTTCGCGCTCTGCGCGCTGCTCATCCTGCCCGCCGCGCAGATGCTGCCGCGCTGGGAGGTCACGATGCCGAACGTGGCCACGGCGGTGGAGACGGTGGCCTCGCTCTCCGCCTCCTGGAAGCTGCCAGTGGCCATCTGGAGCATCGGGTTTCTTCTCATCGCCGGACGGCTGCTGCCGGGCTGGCTGACCATCCGGCAGTGGCGGCGGAAATCCGTGCGTGCCACAAAGATGCGTCTCCTGGCGGAGGCCCGGGACGCGGCGCTCACGCTGGACCTGCATCCGGTGCCGGAGGTGCGGCTCACCACCTGGCGCGCCATGCCGGCGGCCTGCGGCTTCTGGCACGGAACCGTCTTCCTGCCGGAGGACGCCCTGCGCTGGACCCCGGAGGAACTGCGGATGGTGCTGCTGCATGAGCTCGCGCACCTGAAGCGCCGGGATCCCGGCATGCAGGCGCTGGGGCACCTGGCCTGCGCGCTGCACTGGTTCAATCCTTTCGTCTGGATCCTCCACCGCACCTGGATGCGGGAGCGGGAAATGGCCTGCGATGCCCTGGTGCTCAGCACGGGCGTGACTCCGAAGGGGTATGCCATGCACCTCGTGGACATCGCGGAGCGGTTCCGCAGTCTGCTCCGTCAGCCCTTCCCCTCCGCTGCCATGGCGGGACCGGGACTGGAACAACGGGTGCGCACGATCCTGCAATATGTTCCCCGCCCCGCCGGGCGCGGACGCCGGCTGGCTGTGGCCCTGCTTTTCTCCGCCTCCGGGCTGGTCACCGCCGCCGCCACGTTCCTTCCTCGTCCCTATATGCCCGTTCCCGGCACACCGGAGGAGGTGGAGGTGGACACACGGCTGAGCGCCGATCCGTTTCCCGCGGAGCCCTGAGAGGCCGATGGCCCTCACAAAATGCGGTGTCGCGCAAATTGACGGTGGAGCCGGGCCGCGCATGATCCGGGCATGAATCGACTGGACGGAAAGGTTATCATTGTCACCGGCAGCACCACGGGCATCGGCGAAGCCATCGCGCGGCGCTGTGTGGACGAGGGAGCGAGCGTGCTGATCCATGGCATCGTGATCGAAGACGGGGAGCGGGTGGCGGCTTCCCTGGGGGAAAAAGCGGTCTTTCACGCGGATGATCTGGCGGACCCGGCGGCACCGGCGCGGATCGTCGGGGCGGCGGTGAAGGCTTTCGGGAAACTGGATGGTCTGGTGAACAACGCGGCGTGGGTGGTGCGGGGCAGGCTGGGAGAGGTGACGGCGGATTTCTTTGACCGCGTGATGGCCATCAATGTCCGGGCTCCCCTGCTGCTTATTCAGGCGGCCCTTCCGCATCTGGAGAAGAGCCGCGGAGTGGTGGTCAATATCGGGAGCGTGAATGCCTACGCCGGGGAGGAAAACCTGCTGCCCTACAGCATCAGCAAGGGCGCGCTTCAAACCCTGAGCCGGAACCTGGGGGATACCCTGCACCGGACAAACGGGGTACGGGTGAACCAGATCAATCCCGGCTGGGTGCTCACGGAAAACGAACGCAAGGCGAAGCAGGCGGAAGGCATGGCGGAGGACTGGCCCGCGCACCTGCCATCCCTCTTCGCGCCTTCCGGCCGCATCTTCCGGCCGGAGGAAATCGCGGCCACGGCGGCGTTGTTCCTCAGCGATGAATTCGGCCCCGTGAGCGGGGCGGTGATCGATCTGGAGCAGTATCCGTTTATCGGACGGAATCCGCCGAAGCTCTGAGCGGGGCGGATATCAAATCAAAGAATAGCATCCCAGGCTTTGGCCGGGGGAATTTCCTGACCAAAGGGCACAAGCGCTCCCCTGGAGATTCTACCCGTCTCCAGGGGAGGCTTGTGCCAGTTGGAAGGAGTTCTGGAGGGAATCAGACCTCGAAGGCCTTTTCCACCAGCTGCTTTTGCTCGGCTTTGTGAAGCGTGCTGCTGCCCACGGCGGGGCTGGCGGCGCGGTCGCGGCCGGCGTAGCGGACGCGGGAGTCCGTGAATTTTTCCAGACGGTGGACGATGTAGGACCAGGCACCCATGTTCATAGGCTCCTCCTGGCACCAGACCCATTTCTTGTCCGCCTTCGGATAGCGGGCCACGATCTGGTGGAGCAGGTCCTCGTGGAAGGGGTAAAGCTGTTCGATGCGGATGATGGCCGTGTTTTTGATCTGCTGCTCGTTCCGGTAGTTCAACAGATCGTAATACACTTTGCCGCTGCAGAAGACGAGGCGCGTGATGCGGTTCGCGGGGGCCAGCAGGCCCTCGTCATCGAGGATTTCCTTGAAGCAACTGTCACCCGTGAAGTCCGCCTCCGTGCTGACCGCCTGGGGATTCCGCAGCATGGACTTCGGCGTCATGAGCACGAGCGGTTTCAGGAAAGAACGCTTCAACTGACGGCGCAGAACGTGGAAGTACTGGGCGGGAGTCGTGAGGTTGCAGACCTGGATGTTGCACTCCGCGCAGAGCTGGAGGAAGCGCTCCAGACGGGCGCTGCTGTGCTCGGGGCCCTGGCCCTCGTAACCGTGCGGGAGCAGCAGGGTGATGCTGCTCGGCTTTTGCCACTTCGACTCCGCGCTGGCGATGAACTGGTCGATGATAACCTGGGCACCGTTTGAGAAGTCGCCGAACTGCGCCTCCCACAGCACCAGCATCTTCGGAGCCATGAGGCTGTAACCGTAGTCAAACCCGAGCACCGCCGCCTCGCTCAACAGGGAGTTATAGACACGGAAGGTCGCCTGGTCCTCCGTCAGGTGCTGGAGGGGAATGTAGCGGTCCCGGTTCTCGGAATCATAGAGACAGGCATGGCGCTGGCTGAAGGTGCCGCGGCGCACGTCCTGGCCGGAAAGGCGCACGGGATTGCCATCCGTGAGGAGAGAGGCGAAGGCGAGATGCTCGGCATGGCTCCAGTCGTAGGGGCCACCGGCCTCCGTGGCGGCGCGGCGCTTGTCCACCACCGTGCGCTTCACGGTGGGGTGCAGGCGGAATCCGGCGGGCACGTCCGTGATGCGTTCCCCCAGCTCGCGGAAGCGGGCGATCTCCAGGCCGGTGGGCACGGGATCATGGGAGTACGGTGCCTGGAAGATGGCGGTGGAACCGGCGAAGACCTGCTTTTTGAGATCGCTGCCTTTATGCGTGCGCTCGATTTCCAGGAGGGCCGCGTGCTCGCGCTCATGGCGTTCCTGGATTTCCGTGAGGATCGCGTCCGCGCGCTGCGCCGGCACTTCCCCGCTGGTAGTGAGCTTTTCGCGGAAGATAGTGCCCACCGTTTGCTTGGCGGCGATGAGCTTACTCACCTTCGGCTGGGTGAAGCTGGGCTCGTCCGTCTCATTGTGACCGTGACGGCGGTAGCAATACATGTCGATGACGACATCCCGTCCGAATTTTTGCCGGAATTCCAGCGCCAGCTTCGCGACGAAGTAAACCTCCAGCGGATGCTCGCCGTTCACGTGGAAAACAGGAGCTTCAATCATCTTCGCCACGTCCGTGCAGTAAGCGGAGCTGCGCGCGTCCGCCGGGGACGTGGTGAACCCGATCTGGTTGTTCACGATGAGATGGATGGTGCCGCCGGTGCGGTAGCCGGGGAGCTGGGAAAGATTCAGCGTCTCCGCCACCACGCCCTGGCCGGCGAAGGCCGCGTCCCCGTGGATGAGGATGGGCAGCACGCTCTTCCGTTCCAGGCCGTCATTCAGCGCGCGCTGCTTGGCGCGGGCAATGCCCTCCACCACGGAGTTCACGGCTTCGAGGTGGCTGGGGTTCGGAGCGAGGAGGACATTCACCTCGCCGCCCGGCAGGCGGCGCTTCACTTCGTAGCCCAGGTGATACTTCACGTCCCCGTCACCGGAAACGAGATCCGGGACGTAGTTTTCGCTAAATTCGTGAAGGATGACCTTCAGCGGCTTTTGCAGGAAATTCGCCAGTACCGTGAGACGGCCGCGGTGGGCCATGCCCATGGAGATTTCCTGGATGCCGCGGGAAGGGCACTCCTGGAGGATGGTATTCAGCGCCACCATGGCGCTTTCGCCGCCTTCGAGGCTGAAACGCTTCTGGCCTTTGTACTTCGTATGGAGGAACTGCTCGAAGGTCTCCGCCTCCCAGAGCCAGCGCAGCACATTCTCGCGGGTCTCCGTGCTGGTGTTCGGCATATCCACCCGGGCTTCGATGCGGGCCATGAGCCAGTCCCGCACCTCGTAATTCAGGATGTGCATGAACTCGAAGCCGATGCGGTCGCAGTAGGTCTTCTTCAGCCGCTCGATCATGGTGCCGAGCTTCGTGCGGCGACCGTCGTTGTAGAACATGGTCTCGACTTCGCTATCGAGGTCGGCCTCCGTGAAGCCGAAGGCTTTGAGCGAAAGCCGGGGGGATTCCTCGCCGCGTTCGGAGAGCGGGTCCAGCCAGGCGGCGGTGTGGCCCAGCGCGCGATAGGCCTCCAGCATGCGGGCCACGTTCGCGCGGAACATCATTTCCTGCTGGCTCAGGCCCACGCTTTGCACGCCGCGGTTTTCATCCAGCACATTCACCGGAGTGCGGGGCTTCGGCTGCGCGGTGCCGAGCTCGAATCCTTCGAAAAAGGAGGACCACGTCGCCTCCACGGACCGGGGATTCTCTTTCCACTGCTGGTATTTTTCTTCCAGCAGATCGACATTCATTCGGGCGGAAATCGTGGAGGACATGGAAACGGGGGTGGATGAAGAAAAGAAAAAGCGGTGGGAAATTGGAAAAAGAGGCACGCCACACCGGGTGAAATGCGCCAATCCGGAAATCCGGGGGGAGAAATATGACAGGGGATCGCGCCGGAGTAAATGGGGAAACGTCAGGCGGCGGATTGGAATAAAGCCGCATGCGAGTGCTTTACCAGAAGGGTATCGCCAGAGCGGTCGCCTACAATCCGCGCCTTCCAAAAGTGCTTTTGTTCAGATTTGTTCAGGGTACACGCAGAAGGCTGGCGGGAAAAAACCACCGAAAGCCTGAATAGTATCAAAACCGGTCCCAGAGAGGGTCTTTGTGCCGTGCATAAGCCCCCTCCCAGCCAAAACAGCGGGAGGATTCTTTATGAGGGATTCGGGCTCCATCCGCCGGGAGGACAGGTTTACTTTTCCAGTTCCACGAAGCGGCGCTCGACTTCGGCGACCAGCAGGGCCTCGACGGTTTCGCATTCGAGGCGGGAGATCACTTCCATGGTAAAGCCGAGGGAGATCATGTGCTCGGCGGTCTGGCAGGGAATGCCGCGGGAGCGGAAGTAGAAGACTTCCTCGTCACTGAGGCGACCGCTGGTGCTGCCGTGGCTGCATTTCACCTGGTCCGCGTTGATCTCCAGGCCAGGCATGGAGTTGGCCTCGCATTCGTCGCTGAGGAGGAGATTCCGGCACTTCTGATAAGCGTCCGTGTAGTGGGCTCCGGGGTCCACGCGGATGAGACCGGCAAAGATGGTCTTCGAGTGATCGAAGAGCACGTTCTTATAAAGCAGATCGCTGTAGCCGCGGGGCGTGAGGTGATCCTGGAGCGTGCGCTGATCGATCTCCTGGCCTGGGCTGGCGAGGGAGACGCTGAGCATGTCACTGCGGCTGCCCTCCCCGGCGATGAGACTCAGGGATTCTCCGCGGACGTAGCCGCTGCCAAGATTGAAGCTCGCGTGTTTCACCTGGGAATCCCGTTCGCAGCGCACGGTGGAGAGGTGCACGAATTTGCTGGCCGCGTTGTGGCGGTTGATCTGGATATACTTCACTCCCGCTCCACGACTGGCGACGATCTGCGCGGCACCGCAGGCAAATCCGGCTTCGCCGCCGGTGGTGAGGTGGTGCTCCACCACGGTGACGCGGGCGTTCTCCCCGGCCAGGATGATGGTGCGCGGAAAGGAACTGGCACCCTCCCCGGAAAGCCAGTGCACGATTTCCACGGGATGCGCGACTTCCACATTCGCGGGCACGATGATCACCGTGGCCTCGCGGAGTTGCGCATGATTCAGCGCGGCAAACTTCGTCCCTCCCAGCTTTGTATCCGGAGCCACCAGCAGGGGCTTCAGGATCTCCGCGCGGGACTCCAGGGCTTCCACGAGGGAAAGCACTTCCAGGCCGGTGTCCGTCTTCTCCCGCAGGGCGGTGGCGTCATTCACCGTCACCACGCGGGCGGCGGTTTTTTCCAGGCCATTAAATTCCGGGGCCTCCGCGGCGGGCAGGTGTCTGAAGGCGTCGAACTGGAGCAGGGAAAAATTGGCAAAGCGCCAGTTCTCATCCTTCCGTCCGGGCATCGGCAGATTGGTGAAGTCCTCCCAGGCTTTGAGCTGGGAAGCGACAAACCAGTCCGGTTGTCCGGCATGAGTCAGAGCGGGGGCATCAAGGAAAACAGAGGGCACGAAAGAAGAGTTGGTAGTGGATTGGAGCACGGTGCCGGGGGGAAAGAGAATGGAGGGAGGATGGCGTTTTATTCTAAAACAAACCGGCTGAAAGGGTTTGTCAGGAAGCGGGGGGCAGTTCGCGTTTGAGGATGAGAACGATATCCCGGGAATTCCCATGAACCATATTGGTCGTCGTTCCGGAAACAAGTTCCCAGCCCTGCCGACCGAGTGAATTCAACTCTTTATTCAAATCCTCGGGATCAACAATCCCTCCCTGATTGAAGATCCCCTTTCCTCTGACATTGTGTGTCAGGACATAATATTCAAAGCGTTTCATTATCCGGCGGTTGAAGAATTGGAGGCTCGTTATTGGCGGCCTCTTTTTTTTCCTCCAGTGCCTCTTCAAGCACCGTCAAACGGGCATTAAGATTTTGGATTATCCCCGTGGAGCTGAACACGTAGAATGCAAAAATCCATCCAACCATCCCGGCGGGCCGGGCATTCGAAATCCAGCCAGCCTCCGCGCAAACCCAGAAGAGTAACAACATCGCGCAGGAAATGTAAAGGGGAGCCGCGCGCCTGGCAAACGGACGCAGTACCGGTTTTCCTTTATCATCACCTCCGCCATTCATTCCTTACCCCACACTCCCTTCCATTTCCAGGTCGATGAGGCGCTTGAGTTCCACGCTGTATTCCATGGGGAACTCGCGGACGAGGTCGTTCACAAAACCGTTCACGGAAAGGCTCATGGCCTCGGCTTCGGTGAGGCCGCGCTGCTGCATGTAGAACACCTGCTCGGCGCTTACCTGGCTGACGCTGGCCTCGTGCTGGGTGGCGTGCTGGTTTCCGCGGACGGTGATGGCGGGATAGGTGTCCGTGCGGCTCTTCGTATTGATGAGCAGGGCATCGCACTCCGTGTTGTTTTTGCAGCCTTTGAGGTGCTTCGGAATGTGAACCTGGCCGCGGTAGGTGGAGCGGCCGGTGCCCACGCTGATGGACTTGCTCACCACGTTGGAGGTGGTCTCGTCCGCGGCGTGGATCATCTTCGCGCCGGTATCCTGGTGCTGGCCGTTGTTGGCGAGGGCGATGCTGATGACCTCCCCGCGGGCGCGGCGGCCCTTCATGATGACACCGGGGTATTTCATGGTGAGGCGGCTGCCGATATTGCAGTCGATCCACCGGACCTCCGCGTCCTCATGGGCGATCCCGCGTTTCGTCACCAGATTGAAGACGTTGTTGCTCCAGTTCTGCACGGTCACGTACTGGATCTTCGCGCCCTTCAGGGCCACGAGTTCCACCACCGCGCTGTGGAGGGTGGAGGTCTCGAATTTCGGGGCGGTGCAGCCCTCCATATACATGACCTCCGCGCCTTCATCCACGATGATGAGCGTGCGCTCGAACTGGCCGAAGTTTTCGGAGTTGATGCGGAAGTAAGCCTGGAGCGGGTGCTTCACTTTCACGCCCTTCGGCACATAGATGAAGCTGCCGCCGGAAAAGACCGCGCTGTTCAGGGCGGAGAACTTATTGTCTCCGGTGGGGATCACTTTACCAAACCACGGGCGGAAGATGTCCGCGTGCTCGCGCAACCCTTCGGTGCTGTTCACGAAAATGACGCCCTGGTCCGAGACCACTTTCTTGATGTTTGAATAAGCGGCTTCGCTGTCGAACTGGGCCTCCACACCCGCGAGGAACTTCCGCTCCTGCTCGGGAATCCCGAGGCGTTCGAAGGTGCGCTTCACATCGTCCGGCACATCATCCCAACTCCGCTTGGGCGTGCTGCCGCTGCTGAGGTAGTAACGGATCTTGCTGAAGTCGATGTTCTCCAGATCCTTCGTGGCCCAGTTGGTGGGCATGGGCTTTTCCAGAAACACCTTGTAGGCGCGTTTCCGGAAATCCCGCACCCAGTCCGGGTCATTCTTCACATCGCAGATGTAGTCGATGGTAGCCTCGCTGAGGCCCACACCGGCATCGTACTTGTGGTTTTCCGGGTAGGAAAAATCCCCGGCAGTGCGGTCGATGTCCACCGCCTGGAGGGTAGTGTCATCGATCTCGTGTTCCGGAGTCAGAGTGGCGTTCATAAGGTGGGGAAAGGAGTCAGGGGTTGAGGGGCCTCAGGCGGCTTTGAGCCAGTCGTAGCCGCGTTCTTCGAGTTCGAGCGCCAGTCCGGCATCGCCCGTTTTGACAATGCGCCCGTCCGAAAGGACGTGGACCACGTCCGGCTTTATGTAGTCCAGAAGGCGCTGGTAGTGCGTGATGAGGAGGATGCCGCGCTCCGGGCTGCGCATGAGATTCACGCCTTCGGAAACGATCTTCAGGGCATCAATGTCGAGGCCGGAGTCCGTTTCATCCAGGACGGCATAGCGGGGCTCCAGCATGAGCATCTGGAGGATTTCATTCCGCTTTTTCTCGCCGCCGGAGAAGCCTTCATTGACGCTGCGGGCGGTGAAGGAACGGTCCATCTTCAGCGCGTCCATGCGCTTGTAGAGCAACTGGTAGAACTGGACGGCATCGATCTGCTCCCCCTCCGGCAGGCGGGCCTGACGGGCGGCGCGGAGGAAGTTCGCGTTGCTCACGCCGGGGATTTCCATGGGATACTGGAAGGCGAGGAAGAAGCCGGCGCGGCTGCGGGCATCCACGGACATTTCCAGGAGGTTCCGGCCGTCCAGGAGGACTTCGCCACTGGTCACCACATAGTCTTCATGCCCCGCGAGCACCTTGCTCAGCGTGCTTTTCCCGGAGCCATTGGGGCCCATGATGGCCGCCACCTGACCGGCGGGGAGATCAAGCGTCAGGCCTTTGAGGATCTCACGGTCGCCGACAGAGGCGTGAAGGTCTTTGATTTCAAGTTTCATGTAAAATGGGAAAGAGGAGGTGGGGAGGTCAGCCGGCGGTTTTGGCGGCGGCGCAACGGGGACAGAGGCCCCGGAGGGCGATGTCCATGCGGTTCACGATGGAACCGGGAGGCAGGGTGAGCGTGGAGCAGGTGGTGTCCTTGAGATCCACGTCCGTGACCGTGCCGCAGCCTTCACAGTGGAAATGGCCGTGCTCCTCCAGATTCGGACAATACCGGGAGGGGCCGCGATCCAGATTCACCTGCCGGACCAGGCCGTTGTGGGCGAGGGTTTCCAGGCAGTTGTAAACCGTGGCAAGGGAGATGCCGGGGACGCGTTCCTTCGCGCGGATGAAGACCTCCGTGGCGGTGGGGTGATCACGCTGCTCTTTGAGCACCTCGAACACCTCCCGCCGCTGCTTTGTCAGCCGGAATTCTGGTCCCAGTGCCAGGGCCGGGGTGTCCGGATGACGGGGAGAAGGATTGGACGGACGCTGGCTCATGGGGACAAAAAGGCGATACGTGCGGAACCGGGCTTATCAAGAATAATTCTAAATAAAATTCGCCGGGACGCGGGGACGGCGGTTCCATTTGAAATCCCTCTTCCGAGCTGCAAGCTTCATACCGTGCATTTCCTCATCACCGCCGGTCCCACACGCGAGGCCCTGGACCCGGTCCGTTACCTGAGCAACCGGTCATCCGGGCGCATGGGGTTTTCCCTCGCCGCCGCCGTCGCGGAGGCCGGGCACGGGGTGACCTTGATCGCCGGGCCGGTATCGCTGGCGACCCCGCCGGGAGTGGAGCGGGTGAACGTGGTCTCCGCCGCGGAGATGTATGAGGCGGTGCGCGCGGCGCTGCCCGCCGCCGGGGTGGCGATCTTTTCCGCCGCCGTGGCGGATTACCGGCCGGCGAACCCGGCGGGGCAGAAGATCAAGAAGACGGGGGAGACGATGACGTTAGTCCTGGAACGGACGCCGGACATCCTGGGGTCCGTGCGCGGGGTTTTCGGGTGGACGGGTTTTCTGGTGGGCTTCGCGGCGGAGACGGAGAATCTGCTGGGGTATGCCCGGGATAAGCTGGAACGGAAGGGGTGCGATCTGGTGGTGGCAAACGATGTCTCGCGGGAGGGTACCGGGTTTGACTCCGAGGAGAATGAAGTGACGCTGGTTTACCGCGATGGAGGCACACGGGTGCTGCCGAGAGCGACGAAACGGGCGCTCGCGGGGGAGATTGTGCAGGGGATTACCAAGCTTATTCCGCCCAGGTGAGGTCCAGATTGACGGTGTTTTTCCCTGGCTCCAGGGTGGCGGTGAGGGCCTCGCCTTTGCCGCAGACTTTCTCCGTGGTGGTGAGGAAGCCGGTGTCGGATTTGCTGCCAGGCACGTCCGCGGCGGAAAGGGTGGCGGTGATTTTCGTCTTGCCTGCCACCGGGCCATTGCCCGCGCCGATGCGATACTTGCCGCCCTGGACGCGCACGGTGGCGATGGGCTGGTTCGGATCCTCCGGGGTGAAACACAGGGTGGCCCAACTGGCGGGGCGGCCATTGATGGTCACCGTGCCCTCCGCGGCGGCGCGGGTCACTTTGGCGGTGAGGAATCCGTTGTCCCGCACCCAGGCGGCGAGGTGCCCGGGCCAGGTGCCCAGCACGGGATCTCCATTCACGAGGCCCACGCCGTGGACACCGTTCTGGTAAACGTGGAGTTCGCAGGGGACTTTGTTTTTCTTCAGGGCCTCATACATGCGCAGGCTGTTCTCCACGGGCACGGCCTGGTCCTCCGTGGTGTGGAAAAGGAAGGCGGGCGGGGTCTGCGGAGTGACCTGGAGTTCGTTGGAGAGGAGCTTGAGCAGGTCGGGGTCTTTGGCTTTTTCACCCAGAAGGTTGTTCACGCTGCCCTGGTGGGTGATGGCGGGATCGAAGGAGGCCACGGGGTAGCAGAGGACCATCCAGTCCGGCCGGCAGCCGGGGCGGTCCGCCGGGTCCGGGGCGGCGGGGTTCCCGGCATCGTAGTGAGTGCCCGCGCTGGCGGCGAGGTGCCCGCCCGCAGAGAAGCCCATGATGCCGACGCGTCCCGCATCGATGCCGTCCTGAGCGGCGCGGGAACGCACTACCCGCAGGGCACGCTGGGCATCCCCCAGTTCCACCGGGTGCCGGTAGCCATGGGAGCCCAGGCGGTAAAAGAGCACGTAAGCAGTCACGCCCAGGCTGTTGAAGAACTTCGCGGGCTGCGTACCCTCGTGATCCGCCGCCAGTCCGCCGTAGCCGCCGCCGGGACAAATGACGATGGCGGTGCCGTTGGCCCGCTCTTTAGCCGGGCGATAGATCTCCAGGCGGGGCTGGTCATTGTCAGTATTCCCCTTGGCTTCGGGGGCTCCCTGGGGCCAGAGAGGAATGCGTTCGGGGGCGGCGGAGGCGGAAATCAATGGGAGCAGCAGGAGAAGAGTGAGGAGGCGCATGCGGGGGAGAGAAGACAGATCGCTCCATCCTCAGGCGGGTGGAGCGGGATTCAAGATCCCCGTGCGCGGATTCCAGGCCGGTTTTGCCGCCCTGGTCCAGCGGCTTGCGGGTAAGAGATCCGGAAGAAAGACGGGGGCGGCGTGTTTATCGAAACCTGAAGTTTTCCTTAAAAAAACGTCGGAAAGTTTTACGTGTTGACGGAAATCACAGAGGGAAGCTAAATCCTTTAACTTTTTTAATTCGTTGATTATAATATACTTACGTGAATTTGATAGCGGATGGCATAGGGGTTGCTCTTAAGCGACCGCCGGTTATTCAATCGGCGAACAATCCAATCAACAATGAAACGAAAATTAACGGAACTCTCCGGAGCCCTAGGCGTGCTCCTCGCTTTTGCCGCGATGTCCGGCAAGGCGACCGCCGCGACGTTCACCTACTCGGACGTGGATGTCATCACCAAGCCCATGACGGCCAACACCGGCTCCGGCACCTACACCGGGACGTTCGACTTCCAGCCGCCGGACAATGATGCCAACACCTTCACCGCCGTGGGCTTTGGCCCGGCGAGCGGCACGTATGTGTCCAACTTCGGCTACCAGTTGGGGCAGCCCATCATCGAAGGCACCGTGACCTTCTTCTTCAAGGATCCGAAAGGCGGTACCGAAACAGGAACGGTGACCGCGCTGTCCACCACGATCGGGAATATTTCCTCCTTCGCGAACTACTCCATCTTCAGCGAGGGCCTGGAGCTCAACATCCTCGCCAGCATCACCGCCACGGGTCACCTGACCTACACGGTGAAGGCGAACACCGGGAACTTCGACCTCATCGCGGGGATCGGGACGATCACGGTGTATGTTCCGGATGGCGGCTCCACGCTCGTCATGCTGGGCGGCAGCCTTCTTGGCGTGGCGGCTCTCCGGAAGCGTTTCTTCCGCGCGAAAAACTGAGCTGCAGCCCGCCGGCTATTCCCTTCTAAAGCAGGAGGCCGCACGGACATCCGTCCGTGCGGCCTCTTTCGTTGACGGGAAACAGGAAGGGGGAAAGCCTGGGCTTACAGCTTCGTGACTTTGACCCGCAGGTAGTAGGTCTTGCCCGAGGCGGGAACCGAGGCGCGGCGGGTTTCCACATTTCCGGCGGTGGAGATCAAGGTGTCCGAGAAGCCCGCGGGAGCGCCCTGCTGGCCGGGGGCATACCAGGTCTTGAGGTCTGTGGAGACCTGCGGGGTGACGCTTACATCCGGGCGGTCCGTGGCGCGGGGGTAGTCCAGACGCAGGGCACCGGCGACGCTGGAGGGCTGGAGCACAGAATTCACAAGAGGAGCCACCGGGCTGAGGCCGAAGGCGTAGGCGGCGAGATTCGAGAGGCCGTCCTTGTTGAAATCCCCCAGGAGGTCCCCGGAAAGCGTGCCCGGGAGGAGGCCGCCCAGAAGCTCGAACTGGAGAGACCAGGAGGCATACGCGGGCTGCGCCGGCGCGCTGACGGCCGTCACTTCCGTGGCCGGGCCGAAATCCGTGGCGCGGCCTGGAAGCACTGCCCGGGCGGAGAGCAGCCAGGAACCGGGGGAAGCGGGCTGGAATGGGAAGGAGCTGGCGGAACCGGACGGGGAAACAGAGGCTCCGGAGGTGTCATACACGTTGGTGAAAGTGACGGTATCCACATACCAGCCGGTGGTGGCATTGTTGGCCGTGTTATAAGAGCCGCTGCCGGAGATGGTGAAGTTGAAGCGCAGGAGGAAGTCCTTCCCGTTCACGCTGCTCAGCGAGACGCTGCGCTGGCTGAAGGCGGCCTGGCCGTTGCCGGAGCCGGTCTGCGTATCCACCGTGGTCCAGGTGGCCCCGCCATCCGTGGAAACCTGCACCAGGGCTTTCTGAACATTGGAGGCGGCGGCGAGGCGGTTTTGAAACTGAAGCGAAGCGGAGGCACCACCCCGCAGAGGGGTCTTGTAGAGCAGGACCTCGTCCTTCCCCTTCGGCTGGATCAGGTGATAACTGGCCGTGCCCTCATGCTTCACGGCGGTGGAGAGCACAGTGTAGTCCGAGACCGCGGGGATCACGCGGGTGAGATCGTTGGCGGCGTCCACGGGCGAGGCGGTCTTGCTCACGGCTTTCCACTCATAGGCGGTCGCGCCCGCCACGCCGGAAATCTGGTAGGAGGAGGCGACTCCCGCCACGGGATTCGCCGGGCCGGTCACCTGGGGAGGAGCGTAGGCGGGTTTCAAGTCCACGCGCACGTTGTTCGAGCCCGTGAAGACGGCGGTAGTGGAAGAGGAGAAGCCGGGGGCGGAGAAGGTGACGCCCCGGACGGCCACGCCAGCGGGAACAGGCACCGCATACCCGCCGGAGGAGGCGGTGACACCGTGGTAGCTGGAGCCCTCCACATTTACCGTGAGGCCGCCGATGCCCTCGCCGGGATCGTAGAAGTTGTTCCCGTTGAAATCGTAATACGCCACGCCGGTCACGAAGGGGAGGTTTTCCCCCGCCGGAATGGCGTAGTCCTGAGTGATGACCTGGGGGCCGTAGGAGCCGTTGGTGCCCTCCTTGATACCGATCCCCACTTCCCGGAACCCGGCGTGGGAAATGGCGCGGTGCCCGCGATCCGGCTGCATGCCGCCATTGCCCGCGCCCCAGTCCACCTCAAAAGCCGCGTGGCCAAACTGGGTGGACTTGGAGGCCGCATAGACGTTCTCCCCGTAGTAGGTAGGGGAAAAACCGGCATCCACGATGCGGTTCTGAACGGTGCTGCCGTTCGAGCCGGTGTGGCCCTGAAACTTGTTCGTGAGCTGGTCGTTCGAATGCAGGCGGGCGGCCTGGATGAGCTTCGCATTCATGGCCAGGGGAGGAGCCACGGGCAGCAGGCTCATCTCCGTCTGCATGAGGACGAGATTGACCTTGAACTGGGTATAAGCAAGTTTGACGTCCGGATCCGTCAATCCCGCCAGCCGGAGTCCTTCGGCAATGGGATTGGCCCGGGCGCGGTTGATCAGTTCCAGGTAGTACTGCTCCTGATCCGTGGGATCTCCGATGGACCAGAGCGTGGTGCGCGGAGAGGGAGCCGGCACGGCCTTCGGGTTCACTCCAGGAGGGAGTGCCGGAGGCGGTGCGAGGATGTCGGTGACTTCCTTCGCAGGCGCGGCATACGTGGATACGGACAAAAGACCGAAAAAGAACGAGGCAAGATGACGCATTGATAAATCCAGGATGAAAGGGCATCCCGGAAAACCCGCTAAGTTTAAAAATGGGGTGTTTAGCGGTATTCGCGGCCCGATGCAACTTTATAGCCCGAATACCATACGTATCTACGGCCCCTATAATGCCGCAGACGCCTTCTAACTATAATTTCCATAATCAACGATGGAAGGCGGGAAATCGGCTTTCTTTTTGCGTTCCCCCGGGGCAGCTTCCGGGAAGCAGCACACTTCCCCCCGCTCCATGGCCGATACCCTCAGCGAAATCCTGAAAAAGGTGCGCAAAATAGAACTCATCACCCGGGGCATCGTGAAAGCCGCCGTGGGAGGAGAGTATCACTCCGTCTTCAAAGGACAGG
This sequence comes from Verrucomicrobiales bacterium, assembly GCA_965229245.1. GTDB lineage: Bacteria > Verrucomicrobiota > Verrucomicrobiia > Verrucomicrobiales > V1-33 > V1-33. Next base: position 2,152,917 of record CBDDIW010000005.1, on the reverse strand, counting down.
GAATCGATTTTGATGACTTCCGGGAGTATGCGCCGGGGGACGAGGTGCGGAGCATCGACTGGAATGTCACCGCGCGCATGGGGCAGCCGTTCATTAAGAAGTTCGTGGAGGAGCGGGAACTCACGGTCTTCCTGGCCGTGGACGTGAGCGCGTCGAAGAATTTCGGCGGGCGGGATCAGTCGAAGCGGGAGCTGGCGGCGGAAATGGCGGCGGTCTTTGCCTTCAGCGCCATTCACAATCAGGACAAGGTGGGCCTGCTGCTGTTTTCGGACGAGGCGGAGCTTTTTCTTGCTCCGCGAAAGGGCAGCACCCATTGCCTGCGCATCGTGCGGGAAATCCTCCACTGCCGGCCAAAGGGCCGGGGCACGGACATCGGCATGGCGCTGGATAAGCTCACCGGCCTGCTCCCGCGCCGCAGCCTGGTCATTCTGATCAGCGATTTCATCGCGCCGGACTTTGCCCGCTCCCTGGGCGTGGCCGCCGTGCGCCACGACGTGGTGGCGGTGCAGATCAGCGACAGCGCGGAGGATGAACTGCCAAACGCCGGGTGGATCCGGCTGGTGGATCCGGAGACGGATCAGATGCTGGATGTGAATACCGGGTCCGCCCGCGTGCGGGACGAATACCACCGCCTCCGTGCCCGCTGGCGGGAGCAGTTGAACCAGACTTTCAAACGCGCCTCGGTGGACAAACTGGATGTCCGCACGGACACGAACTACCAGCCTGTCCTGCACGGGTTTTTCAAACGCCGCGCCGCCCGCGCCTGAGAGGCGTCCCCGCAATGCCCCGCGACGTTCCCTTTCCCGGCCCCTCCGTGGACCTCACCGGCGTTCCGGCCATGGACGTGACGCCGCCTGCCGCCTGCGCGGGGGAGGTGAATTTTGCCCGGGTTTCTTATTCCTGATTCATGCGTACCCTTGTTATCGGTGATATTCACGGCTGCTCCGCCGCGCTGGACCATGTGCTCCGGCTCGTGCGGCTGCAAAAAAACGACACGGTCATTACTCTGGGGGACTACGTGGATCGCGGGCCTGATACAAAGGCCGTGATCGACCGCCTCCTCCAGATCAAAGCCTACTGCACGCTCATCCCCCTCAAGGGCAACCATGAGGTGATGATGACCGGTTCCCGTCACGACCCGGACTACGAGCCTACCTGGCGCGGCCATGGTGGAGACCAGACCCTGCGGTCCTACGCTCCCGGAAAGGAGAAACCCGCGCTCTCCGATGTGCCGGAGGCCCACTGGGAGTTTCTGGAGCACGGTTGCCTGGAGTATCACGAAACGGACACACACATCTTTGTGCATGCAGGCGTCCAGCCGGACCTGCCGCTCGTCAGCCAGACAGACCGCACGTTGCTGTGGGAATTCCTGAGTCCGGACCAGAAACCCCATATGTCCGGCAAGACCGTCCTCTGCGGGCACACGGTGCAGAATACCGGCCGCCCCCTAGATCTCGGCCACATCATCTGCCTGGATACCTGGGCCTACGGCGGGGGCTTCCTTTCCTGCCTGGATCTCTCCAGCGGCACGGTTTCCCAGGCCAGTCAGTCCGGCATGAAGCGGGAGTTTAAACTGCGCCCGGTAAAATGACACGAAAAACCCCGTCCGGCGGCTTGTTTGGACGCCGGACGGGGAGTGATTAAAGAGACCGGGGCGTTTAAGCCTGGATGCCCGCCAACGGGTTCTCCGGCAGTTCCTTTTCCTGCCAGGGGAGGCCGTAGAGGTTCATGTCCGCCATGAAGGGGTCCGGGTCGAACTGCTCCATGTTCCACACGCCAGGCTTCTTCCATTTGCCTTCGAGGATCATCTTGGCACCGATCATGGCGGGCACGCCGGTGGTGTAACTCACGCCCTGGGCTCCGGTCTCGCGGAAGCACTCCTCGTGGTCACACTCGTTCCAGACGAAGTAGTGCTTCACTTTTCCATCCTTCACGCCGGTGACGAGGTCACCGATGCACGTCCGGCCCACAGTCTTCGCGCCGAGGCTGCCCGGGTCCGGGAGCACGGCCTTCAGGAACTGGAGGGGAATGATCTCCCGGCCTTCATAAGTCACGGGCTTGATGCTCGTCATGCCCACGTTCTCCAGCACGCGCAGGTGAGTGAGGTAGTTGTCGGAGAAGGTCATCCAGAACCGCATCTGGCGGGCGGAGGGGAAGTTCTTCGAGAGGCTCTCCAGTTCCTCGTGATAGAGGAGATACATCTTCTTTGGCCCCACGCCGGGGAAGTCGAACTCCGTGCCCACGCTGATGGGGTCCGTCTCGTGCCAGGCACCGTCCTTCCAGAAGCGGCCGCGGGCGGTGACTTCGCGGATATTGATCTCCGGATTGAAGTTGGTGGCGAAGGGCAGGCCGTTGCTGCCCGCGTTGCAGTCCACGATGTCCAGGGTGTGGATCTCGTCGAAGTGGTGCTTCGCCGCGTGGGCGCAGAAGACATTCGTGGCCCCGGGGTCGAAGCCGCTGCCCAGCAGGGCGGTGAGACCTGCGGCGCGGAAACGCTCCTGGTAGGCCCACTGCCAGCTGTATTCGAACTTCGCTGTATCGTGCGGCTCGTAGTTGGCGGTGTCCACATAGTCCACGCCCGCCTCCAGGCAGGCGTCCATGAGGGTGAGGTCCTGGTAGGGCAGAGCCACGTTGATGAGGATGTCCGCGCCGAAGCTTTTAATGAGCGCGGCGGTGGCGGCCACGTCATCGGCATTGATGGCCGCCGTCTGGATGACACGGCCTTTTTTCGCCAGGATGTCGGCGGCGATGGCGTCGCATTTGGACTTCGTCCGGCTGGCGAGGAGCACCTCTCCGAAAACCGCCGGCAACTGGGCGCATTTGTGCGCCACCACGCGGCCCACGCCGCCCGCTCCGATGATAAGGGTCTTTTTCATGACTGTGGATGGATGTCGAATGGGGTTCAGGCCACTCCGGACGGGCCGGGCGCGGAGAGTATCACAGCCGCCGGGGAGTCAACGGGGAAATCCGGCGGGGTGGGAGCACTTTGCGCGCGGGAAAGGGAAGTAAAACCAAATGGCCGCGACGGTTGACATACCGGGCGCTCACGGCTGGAATGCGGCCCATGAACGTCGTGTGTCCCCTTTTATTCCGCCGGCTGGCTGGCATGGCTGTCCTCGTCATCGCGTTTCTGGGCGGGACGGGCTGTGAGACCACGAAAAAGGACGATACTGATTCCGTGGCCCGTCCGTTGAACTTCCCCACCCCGCGGCCCATGGCCTCGGGCGCGGGCACTGGCAAATGGTCGCCCATCCAGCGCGAGGGAGGGGCGGAGTATGTGCAGGTCCTGGGCGATATGGAGGACGTGGTGAGCTTCTACGGATTTTCCCACCCCGTGGATCCCGCCGTGAAAACTTTCGAGGACATGGAACGGGTGATGCGGACGGACAATTCCTTCGGATTCCAGAGTCTCCAGCGCGGGGAAATCCTGGGCGTGCCGGTGCTGTATTTTGAAAAGCAGGCGGCGGATAAAGGCGCGGGCTCCGAGGAGCAGGCGAAGGCCCTGGGGACCCGCCCGCGCCGGGCGGATGGCACTTACATTGTGAGCACCTACGGCGTGTTCATGCTCCAGCGGGGACCGCAGCCGCGCTTCGTCACCATCGCCTGCTCCCGCACCAGCGTGCACGGCCACATCGGCCCGGTCTACACGGGTGCGTTCCGGAGCTGGCTGTCCACTATCGTTCAAAACTGCTTCCTCTGAGACCGCTTTGTCTGCGCCCGCACCCATCCCCGTCATCCTCAATCCCAGCGCGCGCAGCGCCCGGGCGGGGGAGCGGGCGGACATTATCCGCGCCCTGAGCCCGCGGGTGGAGATCCATGCCACCGCCGGCCCCGGCGATGCCCGGAGGTTCGCGCGGGATCTGGCCCTTGCCGGTGCCCCGGTGGTGGTGGCCGCGGGGGGAGACGGAACGGTGAATGAAGTGGTGAACGGTCTGGCGCTCGCCGGGCCGGAATGCCGTACCGCGCTGGGCATTCTCCCCAGCGGGACCATGAATGTCTTCGCCGGGGACCTGAAGCTTCCCTCCCATCGCATCGACGAATGCTGGAGCCTGATTGAGACCGGCACTGTCCGGGAGATCGACCTCTGGCAGGCGAATGACATTTATTTTGCCCAGCTCGCCGGAGCCGGGCTGGATGCCACGGTCATCGCGGGCACCACCTGGGAGCGGAAGAAGAAGTATGGCCCTCTGAGTTACGTCATCGGCATGGTGGAGGTGATGCGCCGGGGCACGCCCATGCTCACCGTGACCGCCCCAAGGCACGGCACGCTGGAGGGCCGGGTGGTCCTGATAGGAAACGGCATCCACTACGGCGGCCCTTTCCGGTTGTTTCCGAAGGCTTCCTTCACGGATGGCCTGCTGGACGTGATGGTCATGAAAAACCACTCCCTGCTGAACGTGGCCCGCCTGAGCATGGCCGCGGCGAAGGGGCGCTACTCGCCGAAGCTGCGGGACATCACTTATTTCCAGACCGCGGAGCTGGAGATCACCTGCGCGGAGACCGTGCCCTTCCAGGCGGACGGGGAACTGTCCGGAGAGAGCCCGGTGAAATTCCGCAAGGCTCCGTTCCCGCTGCGGGTGATTGCCTGAAGGCTTCCAACCGGGAAGCCGGCGGCACCTTACAATTCGGGAAAATACCCCAGAAAATCCTCTCCGGCACCCTTCAGAATGGCCACGGATGCGTTTATCTTTTTGGCGCGCACGGTTTGATTGGAGGCCAGGCAGCCAGCCACCACCGCGGCAAAAAGAACCCCAAGCCCGGCGAGCGCGAGTTCCATATCCATGTCGTTAACAGAGAGCCCTGCGAACGCGACAAAGAATAAAGTGTAACTCCCGAAGACCAACAGCCAGGCAACCGCGACATAGCGCCCGCGCACCGCCTGGTGCGCGCGGCAAAGGCCCACGGTAATTCGCAACCGTTTCCGGACAATGATGGCGGCAACCAAATATATCAGGATATTAAAAATCATCAGAAGATACAGGCTCCGGCGATGCCATGACAATGTCCGGGTCAGCCGTTTCGCCGAAGGCAGACCGCACTTCACACAAATATTGTCAGGCAAATCCGGGGCCGCATGACGGGCCACTATCAAAAGATCACCCCGGCGGAAAATGCCCCCGGAACCGGTTGAATGGGAACTGGGACCTAACGGGACTGAACAGGGACTGACGATCCGCGCGGGAGCGCCGGGGCCCCCGGGACCGCTGGAGGACGAAGCCTGATGGCGGGAACTCCGGTGGGGGCTCATGGTTTATATTATCGGGCCTCGACTGAATCCGTGATTACAACACGGGGAACTGCCGCAGAAACTCCTCCCCGGAACCCTTCAAAATGCCCTCGGTCCCGGTTATCTGTTGGGGACGCACCGTTAAATTCGGACGATGCATTTTGCGGAGGAGAATAGATGCCCGGAGGTGTGCCATTCGTGGTTTTCTCAAGCAGGTTTTATCTCTCATTTCAGGGAGGGCAAGGTTGTTTTTATCCTGAATTCCCGGATGGACGGGCATGCATTCCCGGGCATCCGCCATTCCGGCTACCCTCCGGCCCTGAAAAGGTGACCGGAGGGAGCCGGGAGGATACCGGGAAAGTTTTATACCACGGAAAGCTGAAAACCGACCGGGGAACAGGGCACCAGGAATTCTCCCGAAAAAGGCCTGCTTTCAACCACCCGGATATCACGCTTCTTTTTACCAGTCCCTGGCTGGAAATGATCTCAAAGAGGCTCGAACCTCGCCTGGAAGAAGCGCAGGCAGTCCGGCTCATAGACCATCTTCATGCCCTTCGGCTTGTCCGGATTCTGATAAACCGCCTGCACGCTTTCCGCCACCACGTCCATGTGGGCCTGGGTATAAACCCGGCGTGGAATGGTGAGACGCACCAACTCCAGCTTCGGATAGTAGTGGTCGCCGGTCTCGATATTCCGGCCGGCGGAGACGATGCCCCGTTCCATGGCACGGACGCCGGAGTCCAGATACAACTGCGCCGCGAGCGTCTGCGCGGGGAAGGCGGTCTGCGGCACGTCCGGGTAAAAGCGGCGCGCGTCCAGGTAGATGGCGTGCCCGCCCACCGGCAGCACGATGGGGATACCCCAGTCCTGGAGGAGTTCGCCCAGATACTCCACCTGCCCGATGCGGGCGCGGATATGGTCATCCTGCACCGCCTCCTCGATGCCCCTGGCCATGGCCTCCATGTCCCGGCCCGCCATGCCGCCGTAAGTGTGGAGGCCTTCATAGACCACCACGAGATTCCGCGCCTGCTCGGCAATCTTGTCATCATTCACGCTGAGCCAGCCGCCGATGTTCACCAGCGGGTCTTTCTTGCCACTCATGGTGGCTCCGTCCGTGAGGCGGCAAAATTCCTGGAGGATCTCCGCCACTGTTTTGTTGGCATAGCCCTCCTCCCGCTGCTGGATGAAGAAGGCATTCTCCACGGCACGCGTGGCATCGCACATCACGGGGATATTGTATTTGAGACAAAGCTCCTTCACCGCCCGCGCGTTGGCCATGCTCACCGGCTGGCCGCCCGCCATGTTCACCGTGGCGGCGAGACAGACATAAGGGACCTTGCCAGGGTTTTCGGTGAAGACACGCTCCAACTTCGCGAGGTCCACGTTGCCCTTGAACGGCAGGATCACGGAAGGGTCGTGCGCTTCATCGATGATGACATCCACGAACTTCGCCCCCGCGTGCTCCTGGTGGAAGCGGGTGGTGGTGAAGTACATATTGCCCGGCACCACGTCGCCTGGCTTGATCATGATCTGGCTCAGCAGGTGCTCCGCGCCGCGTCCCTGGTGGGTGGGGATGACGTGGCGATGGGTGTAGTATTTCCGCACCGCCGCTTCCAGATTGTAGAAGTTTTTGGAACCCGCGTAGGCTTCATCCCCCAGCATCATCCCGGCCCATTGCCAGTCGCTCATGGCACTGGTACCGGAGTCCGTGAGGAGATCGATGTAAACCTCCGCGCTGCGCAGGAGGAAGGTGTTGTAGCCAGCCTCGCGCATGGCGGTCTCGCGCTCCGCGCGGGACATTATACGGATGGGCTCCACCATCTTGATTTTGTAAGGCTCCGCCCAGGAGCGGCGTTTATATTGTTGTCCGACAGTTTGAATGGGATCGTGGCTCATTGTGAGTTTGAAAGGTGGGGGCGTCATGCCCGTGGCGCATCCATAGCGGTGCCGGACGCGGAGACAACTTACGATTCCACCCTTCCCCGGCGGGCGCTCAACCCTGGCCGCTTTCCGGCCCCGGGGCTCGGCCCTCGCGGAAATCGATCTGGTCAAAAGCAGTCACCAGGTCCGCGCGTCCGGATGCTCCATCCTCCGCCCGCACGGACGCCACGAAGGCACTGGCCCGGTCGTTCCAGCCCATCTTCCGCGCGAACTCATTCCAGACGCGGGCCTGTGTGCCATTGGGCCGGAGCCCGTTTTGAAAACACCACTCCGCCAGTTCTTCGTCCGTGCCACCCTCCGCCACCCGCGCACACAGCGCCTCAAAATCCACCGCCAGGAACCCACAGAGATGCCCATCCAGCCCGAACGCCCGCCCGAAGTTCGGACGGTATTCCTCCGGCAGTTCCCCCGCCAGATACAGCCGGATCTTATCCAGCATCCGGCCCAGATGAAAAAGCCCGGCTACTTTGACCCGGGGACTGCGGAAGGGAGGATTGAGCATGGGAGTTGATCAGGGGGGATTGAACGACGGTGGCTTTCTCAATCAAATTGAACGCGGGAATGCCAAGGGCATGTTCCAGGGCGGTGGGAAAGCTCAAGTCCTGAGGATGTCGCGACAGATGGAAGTGCAATTCCGCCTCGGATTTCCACTCCCGCAGATCCGCCATCCTCCGGACATGGCTCTCGCGGTGCTTGACGGTGAGTTCGTCATTGGCGCGGACGAACCGGATGAGGTTTTCGATCTCCACGTCCTCATCATTCACCGGGCGGAATTCCCCGTCCTCGTATTTGATACGGCTTTGGACATCGGCGCTTCCCGGCGCGGGCAGAGGAAGGTAGGAATCGATCTTTCTGGCCCGCCGGCCGTTAATCTTCCCCACCACGGCATACCAGTTCCGGAAATCGTCCGCTCCTTTGATGCGGGGGTCGAAATGCTCCACGTTCGGAGAGTCCAGGGGCTCGAAGAATTTTTCGGAATACGCGCAGAATCCTTTCTGCCCGGCAAGCAATTCTCTGAGGATGCCCTTTTGATCCCGGGGATATTCCAGACCCTCAAATCCCGCCGGAATTTCCTCAGACTTGCGCAGAAATCTCATGGGATTGGGAGATGGATCCCGGAGCGGTGAAATGATAGGCGCTCCCCAACCGGGCATACTCTTCGATCAAAGCGGTTTTTTCCGGCTCCGGGGTTTTGGGGATTAAGCGCCGAAGTGAAAGAAAACGTTCCCAAGCCCGCTCTCCCACTTCCGTCATGAGGCTTTCGACTCCAAAGTCCTGCCGGAGAATATCATTGGGATCATCGCCTTCCGGGCTGATGCCCCGTCTTGCCGTGACATAGCCGTCCTCCCCGAATTCGAGGAGGAACCGCTCCTCCGGCTTGAACTGGGAGGCCACGATAGGGCTGTGAGTGGCCATGAACAACTGGCAGCCTGGGGCCACCTCCAGGTAATTACCCACAATGTCGTAAAGAAAGTCCGGGTAAAGGCTGCTCTCAGGCTCATCGATTAGAAGCACAGAGTCTCCGGGAGGGCGGTTGAAGTAGAGGCTCCAGATGTGACCGAGGCGGAAGAGATAGTGGCGGATGCCGGTGGAGAGGTCTTCGTAGCCTACCCGGGTTTTGCCAGTCCGGGTCCGCAGATAAGCTTTAAGCCCCTCGTTAAGTTGAACGGGCACCTCCACGGATTCGCGATCAAACTCCAGATTCGTGATCTTCAGGATTTTATCCCAAACATCCGACAAACCGTCCAGCACTTGGGGGTAGGATCTGTCAAAATCAGCGATTATCTCCCCCATCGTTCGTTTCAAGTTTTCCGGAAGTCGCTGGTATTCCAAATAATTTTTCTCCCGATATTTTAGATGAGCAATCACCCACAGCCAGAAATTCTGAATATTCTCACTGCTGATAAAATGCTTGTGCTGGGTATTCTTCAGCAGATCCAGCGCGTTATTAAGGATAGCAGCAGAGGGATCACTCTGCGAAGATCCCCCTTCGCCTTCTGGAGGACAGTAAATAGCGAGTAGGCTTGAAATGGATTCCGGCTCCCCGAATTGATTTCCAGGAAAAATTTGGGATTCAATGGGGACGCCCCCTTCGCTGAATTGCGCCGAACAAAATTTTTGATATAGTTTCCCATTTTGTTCGTTTGAGAAGTGCGTTAGAAATTTCCGCTTACCGAATTGCCATTGTCCGATGCAGAGGTCCATAATCAGTCGTAAGACTGTACTCTTTCCCGTCCCATTCGGTCCTATGAAGCAAACCTTTTCCAAGGGTTTTCCGGTTTCCGGGTCGGTGAAGTCCAGCCGGAAGTTCTTAAACTGCCGGAAGTCTTCGATTGTGAGGCTGGTCAGCTTCATGGTGATCCGGGAGTGAGCACCCGGAAAGGGTGGCCGTCCACCGAAACCACGGGCCGCCGTCCCGCGGGCAGTTTGTAATTTCCCCGTGCAAGCCGGGCGAAAGAGCGGCATCTTTCCGCCGCGTAGTATCCATTCCTTCCATGTCCACTCCCGATCCACTCCGTTTGCTTCGCGCGCGCGCCGCCACGCGGCGTCAGTTTCTCGCAGGGTCCGGGCTCAGCCTGGGGGCGATGGCGTTGCAGTCGCTCATGGGGAAGGCCGGAGCGGTTGGCGCGGGAGGGAGGCCGATGATCCCACGGGCGGCACCGAAACCGGCGAAGGCGAAGGCGGTCATTTACCTGCACATGAGCGGGGCACCGCCGGCACTGGACCTGTTCGATTTCAAACCGGAGCTGAAGCGTCTGCACATGCAGCCGTGCCCGGACACGTTCTTGAAAGGACAGCGGTTCGCCTTCATCAAAGGCACGCCGAAGATGCTGGGCTCGCCCTATGAATTCAAGCAGCGCGGGCAGGCGGGCGGGTGGTTCTCCTCCACGCTGCCGCACACGGCGGGCATCGCGGATGACATCACGGTGGCACGCGGGATGTGGACGGATCAGTTCAACCATGCGCCGGCGGAGCTGTTTCTCTTCACGGGGAACATGCGGGCCGGGTCGGCATCGCTGGGTTCCTGGCTCACCTACGGACTGGGCACGGAGAATCAGGATCTGCCCGGGTTTGTGGTGCTGCTGAGTGGCGGGACGGATCCCACCGGGGGGAAGAGCCTCTGGGGCAGCGGGTTTCTGCCCAGTGTTTATCAGGGGGTGCAGTGCCGCACCACGGGCGAGCCTATTCTCTACGCGGATAATCCCGCAGGCATGAGCCGGGAGAGCCGCCGGGCCACGCTGGATGCGCTGAAGACCATCAATGAACAGGAGGCCGCCGCTTTTGGCGATCCCGAGACGCTGACGCGCATCGAGCAATACGAACTCGCCTACCGCATGCAGATGACGGTGCCGGAGACCTTCGATCTGAAGAAGGAGCCGAAGCACATTCTCGAAATGTATGGCGCGAAGCCCGGCGAGGGCGGGTTCGCGAACAACTGCCTGCTGGCCCGCCGTCTGGTGGAGCGCGGCGTGCGCTGCGTGCAGCTTTTCGACTGGGGCTGGGACATTCACGGCACCGGCGCGGGGGATGACCTGATGAACGCCTTCCCCCGCAAGTGCCGGGAGGTGGACCAGGCCAGCGCGGCGCTGGTGAGGGATCTGAAACAGCGCGGAATGCTGGACGATGTCATCGTGGTCTGGGGCGGGGAGTTTGGCCGCACGCCTATGAATGAAGCGCGGGGCGGCAGCACCTTCCTGGGGCGGGATCACCATCCGCACAGCTTCACCATGTGGTTCGCGGGTGGCGGCTTCAAGGCGGGCGCGGTCCACGGACAGACGGATGAATTCGGCTACCACGTGGTGGACGGGAAGGTGACCATCCGGGATCTCCAGGCCACCCTGTTGCATCAGTGCGGGCTGGAGCCGTTCGGGCTTTCCTATCCTTTCCAGGGATTGAACAACCGGCTGGTGGGCCCGTCCGACGAAGCGCGGGTGGCGCATGGATTGCTGGCGTAAGGGCGGACCCGGACGGCTTTGACGCCGGGAAAAACCGTGCCTATGCTCCAACCGGTCCGTGTTCCCTCCCCCTATGAAAACGCCTATCGCTCTCACGCTGCTCGTTCTCGGTGCCATGCTGCTCGTGGCCCCGCTGGCCTTTTCCTTCCTGCTGACAGCGTTCGACAAGACTTCGACCATCAACCCGGACGACCGCACGGCCTGCCTGATCGGCGGCGGCGGCATGATCCTCGTGGGCGTGCTGATGGCCGTGATGGTCCAGGGGCGCTCCGAGGGGAAATAATCCCAGGCTCCGTCACGGACCAGAGACCAATTCCCTGCTTTCAGAAGCGTCAGGGCATCCGGGCGGCTTCGCGGGGGACGCTTTTTCCTCTCAAGAGGCCGACCAGCGCCCCCGCGGCGAGGATGCCCAGGGCTACCAGAGGGGCCGTCCATAGCGAATCGTCATCACTGGTGAGGGCGGAGTGCAGGCGGTTGCTGAAAAGCACGGCGCAGACCAGCGCGCCAAAGATGGGAACCAGCGCGGGCACCTCGAAGCCGCCCCGCTCCTCCTCCTGCTTTCGCTGGAGGATCACGAGGGCCACGTTCATCAGCACAAAAACCGCGAGCAGGAGGAGCACCGTGGACTCCGCCATCGCCTTCACATCCCCCGCCAGGATCAGCAGGGAGACAATGCCGAAGAGGCACAGGATGGCGACATGCGGCGTCTGGCGCCGCGGGTGCACGCGGCTCAACCCTTTGGGCAGCAGACCCTGCATGCCCATTCCATAAAGCAGGCGGGAGCCCATGATGTAGTTCAGGAGAGCGGTGTTCCCAATGGCGAAGATGGTCACGAAATAATACACTTTATCAATTCCGGTGAACCACGGCGCGGCGGCTTTGGCCACGTCATCCAGGGGATGTTTGCTGTTTGCCAGCCCCTCCCATCCCAGCACGGAAACGGCGGTCACCGCCACCGCCACGTAGATGATCGTGGCGGCGATCATCGCGCCCACCAGTCCGAAGGGCACATCTTTCCGCGGGTTCTTCACCTCCTCGCTCACGTTCAGGATGTCCTCGAACCCGATGAAGGAGAAGAACGTGAGCACGGCCCCCTGCATGACCAGCGCCGCCGTGAGCCCGTCCGCCGCCGCGCTGCCACTGGTGACCGGCGGCACTTCAAAGTAATCCACGCTCCCCCAGAAACGGCAGCCCGCCGCGATGATAAAAAGCAGCCCCCCCGCCTCCACCACGGTGCACACCGTATTCAACCAGATGCTTTCCCGGATGCCCCGGAAGATCACGCCGCCCACCACCGCCGCGAGCCCGATCGCCAGCAGCTTCATACCCGTGTCCCCCGCCAGGGGAGCCAGCTTTCCCGCGATGGCCTGGAGGCCGGTGGCCATGCTGGTGAGGCCACTCATCATCACCGCTATGCCCACCATGGTACTCAGCACCGGCCAGCCGAAGGCCCTGCCGGTAATGAAGGCCGCGCCCCCCGCTTTCGGATAGCGGCTGCCCGCGCTGGCATAGGATAGACCCGTGAGCAGCGCCCCCACCATGGCGGCCACGAAGCCCGCCCACACCGCGTTCCCCATGATGCCCGCCGCCTTGCCCACCAGCGCGTAGATGCCTGCCCCGAGCATGGAGCCCAGGCCGTAAAAAAGGACATGCCAGCCACCCAGGGTACGTTGCAGGACGGGCGTGTCAGGATTCTCCAGGGTGGCGTTCATGCGCCCCCGGTAGCTGGTCACGTGCCAGGGCGCAAGGTGCGGAGGCTCCGCATCCGGGAGTGAGCTTGAGTTGCTGAAAAATCAGCATTTGGCGTCTCTTTTCCCACGCGGAATCCGCGGGGGTGAATATAATGTCCACCATGAGTCCCCGCGCGCTTTGTTTCGCCGTTTCCGTTCTTGTGGGCTTTGGTTTTCCCTGCGGCAGCCTGGAAGCGGCTCCCGGGAAATCCAAACCGAGCAAAAAGCCCGCCCTCGCGGAAAAGCTGGACGAGCTGATCCAGCATCCAGGGGATTACAGTCAGAACTGTGATTTCATGGATGCGCCATTTCCGGCGGCTCTTCCCGCTTTCCGCAGCATCATGCACGGAGAGGCCGGCTTCTCGAAAGCAAACGTGGAGTTCATGAAGAAAAACCGGGAAGGCATTATCGCGGCACTTTCCGTGAAAATGAAGTCCCTGGATTTTCTGAGAAAACCCCGGCCGCTTCCAGCACATCCGGATGCGGAGGCCCGGGAACTGGATCCGGTGGGGGCGGATCCCGGAGTTTTCAGCCCCCTGCTTCTCACGATAATCGAAGAACTTCAGGCGGTGGAGGTTCTTCCCCAGATTCTTCTTCTGGAGGAGAAATACTATCTTCTCATGCTGGCTTTCGAAAAGAATCCCGCGGCACCGGCACCCCTGGTGGACGGGACGGACGGTATTGGTGTCATTGTGGGTGACGTGGACAAATGGGAGGAAATGAGCAAAGAAGAGCTAGCCCGTCAAAGGAGCCTCTTCAGAGTCCAGGCGATTCACCGGGACATGCTGGCGGTTATGGTCCGGCTTATCAGAGAAAAGAGCTTTCCTCCGTTGCTCGCAAGTTCGCTGGAGAAACGCTACGGGGAACTCCTCAAGGAGGAGATTGCCAAATACCAGGAGCTCGCCTCCTACAAGACGCCTGAGGACATTCCAAAGGAGCACCGGCACGCAATCCAGTTCGATCCCGTCCATCACGTCCCGTTTCGCGCCGACCACGGATACTTTGGTGGAGCCCTCCCCATTCCCTACACGCCGGAACTCCGGAAGGAAATTCTGGACCTCGCCAAAGCCTTCATTGCCTCGCAGGCTAAAAAGTAACGCCCCTTCCCTTTTACAAACACCTTACGCATCACGCTGAAGATTCCCCGGGAACTTTCGTCAGAGACTGATACCATCCACTTCGTCATGAAACCCAATACCCCCCGTTTCCTCACGCTCACCTTGTCCGCGGTTTGCCTTTTCGCCGCGGGTGCTCCCGCCGCCGAAAAGAAGGCCGCCGCCGCGGATAAAAAACCCGCCGCCGAAAAACCGGCCCCCGAGAGCAAAAAAGCCGGGGAATCCTCCGAAAAACCGGCCATGGCGGAGAAGCTGGACAAGCTCCTGCGCTTCCCCGGGGACTACAGCCAGGTGTGTGACGCCATGCTTTCCACTTCCCCCGCGCCCATCCCGGCCTTCTACAGCATCATGCACGGTGAGGCCGGATTCTCCGTGGCCAACATGGACTACATGAGGAAGAACCGGGCCGGCATCCTCGCAGCGGTGAAGGTCAAGCTGGCCTCCGCGGACCTGCTCAAAAAACCGAAGAAGCAGCCGAAGGATCCGTCCATCCCGAAAGAGGACCAGGACGTGGAGCCGCGCGGCGTGGACCCGTCCAGCTTCAATACCCTGCTCATCGGCATCGTGGAGGAACTGGATGGCGTGGAGGTCCTGCCTGAACTGCTGGCAGTAGAGGAAAAATACTTCGCCCTCCTGGAAGCCGCGGAGAAAGACCCCAAAGCCGCCGTGCCTCAGGCGGACGGCTCGGAGGGGGCCGGGGTGTATGCCGAGTTTCTCAAGGAAAACGAGGAGTATGACAAGCTCTCCAAAAAGCGTCTCGCGGAGGTGGAGCGGCTGCAGGATGTCTTCCGCGCCCAGGCGGTGCACCGGGACATGCTGGCCGTGTGTGTCCACATCATGCGGAAGGCCGGCTACGAACCCATGCTCAACAGCTCCGTGGAAAAGGCTTACGGCAAGGGACTGAAGGAGGAGTTCGCCACGGACGAGGAGCTGTCCAAATTCAAAAGTGCGGCAGACATCCCCGAGGAGTCCCGGGAGTATATCAAGTTCGACCCGATCCATAAACTGGCCTACCGGGTGAATCCCAATGTCCGCATTCCCTTCACCCCGGAGGTGCGGAAGGAAATCCTGGACATCACGAAGTCCTTCATCGCCTCGAAGAACGCTCCGGCGAAGAAAGAGCCGTGAAAATCCCCGCGCTCATCCTGGGGCTGGCGGCGCTGTCCGCCTTCGCCGGTCCTGCGGAGCCCCCGGCGGAGAAGGCCTCTCCTGCGAAGACGGAGGGGCCGAACGGGCACCGCCTGGTCCCCGTGCCCGCCGGGGACTACCGGGTGGGCTCGCGGGGCTATCCCACAAATCCCCCGCGTACGGCGAAGCTGGAGACCTTCCTCATTTCCGACGCGGAGACCACGAACGCACAGTTCGCCGCCTTCACTGAGGCCACCGGTTATCGCACGGACGCGGAGCGTCGCGGGTCCGCGCACATCTTCCGCTATGGAGAGCGGGAGTGGAAGTGGATCGATACCGCCGGAGCCTGCTGGCGGCGTCCCCGGGGACCTTCCGGGCCGAATGCGGTGAAGGAACTGGCGAACCACCCCGTGACGTCCATCAGCGCGGCGGATGCCGCCGCCTATTGCAAATGGGCCGGAGGCCGGCTCCCCACCCAGGCGGAGTGGGAGGTGGCCGCACGGGCGGGCAGCACGGAGAAATACCCCTGGGGTACCACTTTCGAAGAGGATAAGGCGAACACCTGGAACGGCAGCACTCACGGCAAAAACACGATGAAGGACGGCTGGGAATTCACCGCCCCGGTGCGCAGCTTCGCGCCGAATGCCTGGGGGTTGTATGATGTGATCGGGAACGTGTTCGAGTTTGTTTCGGATCTCCCGCCCGGGATCATTGTGAAGGAGGACCAGCCCCTCACCTCCGCCCGCGGCGGCTCCTGGTGGTGCTCCGCGAACACCTGCGCCGCCTACAACCTGTTGGACTGCGGCACTATGCCCCTGCACGGCTCCCTGCCAAACCAGGGATTCCGCATGGCCATGAGCCCGAAGAAAGACGGGTGAAAGCCAGCGGGAGCGCGGGAAGCCTCTCCACAAACGCGTCCCTTGTCTGGAGCCTTACCCGGCCTCCGGTTACACTCATGCGTCTGCTTCCCCTCCTCCTTCTGCCACTGCTTACCGGTATGTCTCTGGCAAGCCCTCCAGTGACCGTGAAAAAAGAGGCTACTCAACTGGTCTTCCGTGCAGGGGAGCGGGAGATGTTCCGCTATCAGGCGGAGCCGGGAACTCTCCCCCGCCCCGGGATCAAAGAGGCCTTCCTGCGCGGTGGCTATCTCCATCCGCTGCTGACGCCCTCCGGCAGGACCGTGAGCGATGACTACCCGCCCGCGCACATCCATCACCATGGCGTATGGTGGTCATGGACGAAGACGGCCTTCGAAGGCCGCGCGCCGGACTTCTGGAACATGGGCGATAAGAAGGGCCGCGTGGAATTCGTGGCCCTGGACAGCGTGTGGGAAAAGGATGGGGCGGCGGGATTCACGGCCCGTCACCGGTATGTGGATCTCCTCTCGAATCCCCCCAAAACCGCCCTCCAGGAAACATGGGAGGTCCGTGCCGCGGCGGACGATTCCGGCAAAACCCCGCGCTACATTCTGGATTTCACCACCACCCAGACCTGCGCGGGTGTGTCTCCCCTGAAGCTGCCGAAGTATCACTACGGTGGCATCGGCTTTCGCGGACACCGGGACTGGGACGGAGCCGCGAACTGCCAGTTTCTCACTTCCGAAGGCATCACGGACCGGGTGAAGGGAAATGAGTCCCATGCCAAATGGCTCTGGACCGGAGGAACTGTGGACGGGGCCACCGCCGGCCTCACACTGCTCTGCCACCCTGCGAACTACCGCTATCCCCAGCCCCTGCGCATCAATCCCACCGAGCCCTTCGTCTGCTTTGCCCCCCAGCAGGACGGCGAAATGGAGATCAAGCCCGGCACCCCTTACGTGTCCCGCTATCGCCTCATCCTCGCCGACGGCAAGCCCGCCCTGGAACAGGCCAACACCTGGTGGCAGGAATATGCCGGAGCCCCCGTCCCCGAGGCTCCAAAGAAGACCCCCTGAACCGGCCACGGGATGCCATTGTCAGGATCAGGCCGCCATGGCCCCGCTCCACAGATTACCAAACCACTTGCACACCGGACATCCCATGGAATGATCCGGTAACCGGAGCCAACACGACGCGCGGATAGCTCAGCGGTAGAGCGTCTGTCTTACACACAGATGGTCGGGGGTTCGAATCCCTCTCCGCGCACGTCTGGTGGCTGATTCCAGCGCCTACTTGTTAGGGGTGTACACAAAAAGGTGTACACAGCGCCTTCCTAGAAGGGACAGAATGTCCCGGTTTTCACTCCCTCAGTTGCTCTCCCCTGTCCTGTTCAAAGTCGGCTTCCGGGCGAGTTGTAAAAAGATACCGATCAAGGAAACCTGCTGTCATGTTACCTCCTCACGCAGCCTTGGGGTTATCCCTAAGCAGTCTTGCTCCGCAGGACGAAGTGGTGCCTACTCGCGCCGAGGCTCTACATTCCCGGGCCGCTTGCTTGATTTGCGACCTCCGCTCAGCCATCAGACAGATTGAATCGATCCTTCGCAGGGTCGAACACTGGACCGAAGTGCAGCGCGTGAGAATCACCTACTTCGAAGCGCAACTCGAACGGCTGGCGGGGAAAGCTGAAACGGTCTCGTAGTGGGATGCAGGCAGGGCACATGCCCTTGGGACGGAAAATTTTGATACTGTGGAGGCCTCCGAAACTGTGAAGTTACCGCGTGCGCACAGCCTCAGTTCTCTTGGATCTTCCTCGCCTCCCGGAGGATCTTTTCCACTGTCGGCTCCCCTTCAATTTTTTCCCCAATCTCCGTCCCATCTTCCACGCACCGTTTCAGGTAATCGTGGACAATCTTCCTCTCCTCCAGTGAAAGCCGCTGCTCTTCCTCCACAAGGCGTGCAGCGGTTTTGTTGAAGAGCAACTGGGTCACGAGCCACATATTCACTTCGTCATCGGTGACTGGCCTTCCTGTCTCTTCCTCACAGAGCTGCCGTGCCTTTTCCCATAGGCGGATGTCGAGTTGGAATTCGTGGTAGCCGGTATCGGGCTTGCCTGGGGTGAGGCCTCTGTTCATGGTCTTACTTGGCAAGGGCTGTGAGTTCGCGCCGGATGACCTGCGGGAGGCGAATCATCACTTGCTCGATAGTGGGGGATTTCGCGTCCGGACCCAGCTTCGCTTTGATGGCCTCGTAGATCCGCGCCTTTAACCAGGAGCCTTTCTTCCCGCGACCAGTCTCCACCTGCTCCCGGAGTTCCGCGTCCAGGGCATCCCTCTCCGTTGCCGGAAGGCTGGCCATGTTTCCCGTCGTCACGTGGCGCTGCTGCACGAGAGCCCAATGCCGGAGAAATGAGGCGTAGCACTCTGAATGAGACCGGTAGCGTTCCCGGTGAATGATTTCCCTCTGGATGGCCGCGAGGTTGTCAGACAGGCAAATGGTGAAACGATGAGTACCGGGATTGGATTTGCTCCCCCCCGGTATCGTGGGCGCCATAGTCGGCTGATGCGGTGTCGGAGCCGTAAGTTCCGCGATGACCTCCGCGACCCGGCCCAACAACCATTTGCCGTCCTCGCCTTCACGGTTTTCCAGCAGTCTCCGCAGTCCCTTGTCCACGGCTTCGCGTTCTTTCGGACTCAGGCCCGCTATGCCGCCCGTCAGGGCGTGCTCCTGCTGGCTGACGGCCCAATGCCGGAGAAATGAGGTATAGCACTCTGAGTGAGACCGGTAGCGTTCCCGGTCCCTAACCGCCTTCTCGATCGCGAGAAGGTCGTTTGAGACAGTGACGGTGAAACGGTTATCATTGGCGGCCATGAGGCAGGTTAGGGAGCGGTATTGGGTGTGAGGAAGGGTGCGGAGTGCTGACCAGGTAGTACCATGTCACACTAGCGCACACTGCCCCGGATAGTTCATACTCACCTCATGAGCGCAACGACATTTTCCGGATAAGAGTTAGCAGGCGTGTTCTACAATTGTCAGCCTTGCGGGTGCGTCTCTGAGTCCCCTTCTTTCTTGATTAGTTTCATCAGCTCAAGAACCACAAAGTTGCTCGTGGTGCGGTGATCTGCGGCCGCAGCTTTTTCAATAGCTTCCTTTAGGTCAACGGGGAGTGAGATGGTCAACGTGGTTTTATCCGGGCGACGTTGCGGAGCGCGTTTTCGTGTAGGCATGGGGTTGTGTAAGACACGATGAGAAAAGTTCAAACTAAAAAGTTGACATGTGTCGCGCTGTGTCTTACACAGTTTTACACGCAAATCGAAATGAGCACTCCCCCAGAAACAACTCTTACCATCCGCCTGCCGCGTGGCTTGAAGAACAAGCTCAAGGCACTTGCGAAACAAAATGACCTCACGGTCTCCCAGCTAATCCGGAAGCACCTCTCGGAATCCGTAGTCGTTACAAAGGAGGCCGCCTAACATGTCTTCCAAGCTGTTTGCGCGCATGCAGAAGTTTCCGCACTCGCCGGTCATGTCCGGCGAGGAGGCCATCGCCTACATGCGCCGGAAAGTGTTCGATGACGCTCTTAAGGCAGGGGACCTCAAGCCCTGCCGCCGGGAAGGGCGGATGGTATTCTACCGCACTACGGACGTAATGAATATCCTGAATGGCATCGCATCCGGGCAATATCCCGGAGCCTCTAACTGAAAGCATGAGCGCTTTAACCGCCAGCCCCGTGGCCACTGCGATTGCCTCTTATCGCAATGCTGCCGCTGCTCTAAAGAGTGCCTGTGAGCAAGAGTTCCCGGCGGGCACGATGCTTCGTGTTGCCGTCAACTGCCGCACCCAAATTACCGCTGTCGTGGAGCGGTGCGGCTGGCTGCCCGGGGAAATCAATATCCGCAACGTCCAGACCGGCAAGGCACGGAACATCTGTGTCCTGTCCCATGCCGTGGTCAAACTAACAGAACAATCTCATGAGCCTGCCGGGAGACTCAACGGTTGAGCTTTTTACTTCGAAAGCCGCGAGCGCTCCCGTTCCCATCGTCCGCGCAATGGATCAGCCCATTGATCTGCTACTGGAATGGAAACTCCGTCACGGCTGGACGCCCGGCCCCGGCAGCCTCGTAAGCCCGGAGGAGGCCATATTGCTCAAGGTGTCGGCGGATAAGCGGCGGAAGGGAAAGACTTACTGCGTGCTCTGCGCGCAGGGGCCAATGCCCATCAAAGACATGCGCCTCATCACTCCGGAGGAGGACCCCTATATACAGGATGATCCCCTTGAAGGGGAAAAGCCCAAACCTGTCAGGGCCTGCGAGGCCTGTTTCAAGGCCCGGTATGGGGACGGGGAGGAATCATCGTCAGCACCATAACACTCTGACATTTCAACATGAGTAAGCACCGGCGGAAAGGGTCCGTCAAAATCGATCAACGGAAAACGCCCTGCCTGCCCGCGCGGGAGGAGATCCGGAAAATTCAACAGGCACGGGGATTCTCATACCTCTCCCCGGGCTGCTATCAACGCATCAAGACCATATCTGAATGAATCAGTCACTGGCCCTCATGGCCTCTCTGTTTGGAAGCGAAACGGTAATTGAAGAGATCCTCGCCGAACGTCGGCGGCAAATTGAACTCCTGGGCTTCACGGCGGCCCACGATGACTGCCACCGCGACGGCTCCCTTGTCCGGCAGGCCATTCTCTACGCCCGCGCCGCCCTGGGGGAACGTGTCCTGGGCCTGCCGGAAGGATGGTCCAGACCGGACCCCGGGGACACGCCGCGCCGGAACCTGATAAAGTGCCTGGCCCTGATCCTGGCGGAACTGGAGCGGCAGGGACGCCTGCCCATTCCGCCGCCGGAGCCTGCCGCTCCTTGACCCGCTTCCTCCACTGAGAGCGAAGAGTCTTTCCGCCCCCGGTCTCCGCCGGGCGGCCTCGAATAACCTTTTTTCCTCGCGACCACCTCACCTCAACCTTTGTGCATACTGACTGGACCTGTCCGGACCTCCGCGCCGCCGCCGTTGAATTCATCCTCCAACAGATTGGCAAACCTCCACCCGTGATCCCCGCCAGCCGCTGGCGTGGTTCACTCGGTCCCCTGGCTTCCGCCCTGGGGATTTATGGGCCGATGATCGACGACCTGGCCGCATGGTGCCAGGACCGGCGGTTTCAGCCCTCCGCCGACTATTCGGACCTGTCCGCCATTACCGCGCCAACGCACCGGCCCGAAAGCAGGGGAGTCGCCGATGACGCGGCCCTGATTGAAAAGGCCGCCGCCACCCTTCCCGCTCCCAATGTGCCGGAAGGAGCGCTTCCAGCCCCTGCCCCGGACCTGCTTACCGCGCTTCTTCTGGAGTCTGCCGCCCCCGTTCTTACGCGGGAGGAAAGGAATGAACTCGCCCGCGCTCTCGAACGCGGCGAGCCGCTTTCCCTCCAGCAGCGCAACGCCATCGCCATCACTCTCCGCGGCTCCACGGAGGCCACCCAGGCGGACGTTGTCCGGGGTGTGGTCGACTTCGTGATTCCGGGGGGAAGCGAAGTCCGCCGCGCCTGGGAAGCCACGCAATCAACCATCACCCTCCGGGCCGGTGACATCGTCACGCATGAGCCGTGCTCCGTGGTTATCTCCGGCTTCCCGTTGCTTGGCGCGACCACGCTTTGCGTGATCCGCGACGGCATCGTGATCCGCGCCATCCCTTATGCCCGGTTCCAGCGGGAGCGGTCCGCCCCCCGGGGGGGCCGCCTTATTGGATACCGCTACCTCCGCCCCGTGAAGGTCTTCGCGAAAGAGTCCGTGTCCAAAAAGATGGCCACCCTCGCCGACTTCGTCCGCCCCGCCGACAAAGGCCGCAACGGGGCCGAATGGGCCGGGCTCTTCGGAGAGACCAAACAGGCCACCTCCCTCCGGCGGAAGGAACTGGATTCCCGTATCCGCCGCCTCACCGGAGCCCGCTCCGGCATGAGAGCTCCCGGCCTCCGCCACAAACCGCAATCCAACAAAGGAACGACAAGGAAAGACAACTTCGATGCTCAGTCAGCCCAATAGCGACCGCTACGACCTGGAGGCGATCCGCGCCGCCCTGCCCATGCTCACCGTGTGTGAACGCGAGGGCATGGAGTTTAAAAAGCAGGGAGGCAACTGGATTGGCCCCTGCTGGACCTGCACCACGCGGAAAGGCTTCACCATCCACGGGAACACGCCGCAGCACGCGCACTGCTATTCGTGCGGCTGGAATGGCGACGTGTTTGCCTTCTGGCAGGAGCGCCGGGGAGTGACCGCGTTCGGGCAGGCCGTCGCGGAGCTCGCGGGCCTGTGCGGCATCGGCCCCGCGCAGTCCGGAGTGCAGTTCAAACGGGAGCCGGTGAAGCACAAGCCCGCCACCCTCGCGGATTCCGGCAAACCCCGCCTCCCTGAAATGCGGCCCCTCAACGAACGTGAGAAACGCGAGCTCGCCGCCCTTCGGGGCGTGAGCCTCGCGGGCATCGAAGCCGCCAGCGAAGACGGGAGACTCTGGTTCTGCTTTTACCCCGTGGACAAGGCCACGGGACGCGAGACCGCGAACTCGTGGGATTCGTGGTGCGTCACCGACGCGGAAAGATGGGTCGCCCAATGGCGGCGGCTGGACGGGGAGCTTTATTTTGGAGCGCCTGACGGCGTGAAATCCCTGTCCACCCGCAACACCACCTGGCCCATTGGAGCGGCGGAAATCGGCGACCGGCCAAACGTGATCCTCACCGAGGGCGGAGCCGACATGCTGGCCGCTTATCAATTCGTTGCGCAACTGGGCCTCCACGCCACGCACGCCGTGGTGTGTATCCTTGGCGGCGCGATGAGCATCGCGCCGGAAGCCCTGCCGCACTTCCGCGGGAAGCGCGTCCGCATCTTTGCCGACAACGATCCGCCGAAAGAAAAGCAGCTCACCTCCGGGCCGGTCATCGTGCGCACCGGATGGGAGGCCGCCGCGAAGTGGCAGGACCAACTGGAGCAGGCCGGAGCCGCCGTGGATGTCGTGGACTGGTCCTCCGTGCCGCTCCCGGATATCAAAGACCTGAACGATTTCGCCAAAGCGGACCACGGCACGCTGGACGTGGAGGCCCTCTTCCAGTTTGGCGAGCCGGAGGCCGATGCCATGAACCGCGCCCGCGTCTATGTGGGCCGCTTGAAGCCCTTCCTTCGCGGCAAAGAACCCGAGTGGGAAACCACAAAGCCCGCCTCCCTGGAGGAGCCCGCGCCCTCGACTCCGCGGCCGGCACAGCAAACCGAAGCGCCACCTTCCTCCGGCACTATCGTGGCGCTTCTGGCCGCCGCCGAGGAACGCGAGATTGAGGAACTCCGGAACCGGCTGATTTCCGGGCCGCCGCTCAAGCCAGCGGAGCGGAAGCGCCTGCAAGCCGCCGAGGCTAAAAAGGAGCGTGAACGCCGGGAACCCCGGAGCGAGGGAACCGGTTTCTCCGCCGCGGCCACCGCGGAGCGTCTCAAAGCATGGTGGGTGAATGGAGATGGCGGGAATTTTTACGTGGATGAAGACGGGGACTGGCTCCGCATCCAGAAAGAGAACCTCATGCTCCGCCTCTCTGAAATCGGCGTCCCTGACGTGCCGATGGGAGGCCCGGAGCTCATTTCCCCGCAGGCCCAGACAGTCCTGCACATCGAACGCCGCCGCAAGCTGGACCGGGCCATTGAAGGACTCGCGGGGTATTCCAAGGGCGTTCACATCATCAACAACCGAAAGACCCTTATGCAACGTGGAGCTCAACTTATAGTCCCCGAAGCCGGTGACTGGTCGGTGATCGACGCCATGCTTTCCAGCCGTCTTGGCTACGACGCGGCGGAATCCACGAACCCGCTGCAACAGGTCTGGTATTTTGAAGGCTGGCTCCAGCGGGCGCTCGAAAATCTTTACCTTGCCGGGGACGTGGTCCTGAACGGCCAGGTGCTCGCCCTCGCCGGGGAGCAGGGCAGCGGCAAAAGCCGCCTCCAACACTTCATTATCACCCCGGCCCTGGGGGGCCGCTCCGCCGATCCGCAGCCCTACCTTTTCGGGGACACGGATTTCAACGATGAATGGATGGAGGCCGAACACCTTTGCACCGAGGATCCGCGCCCCTCCGCCAAGCTGCATGACCGCGTGCAGTTCGCTCAGAAGCTCAAAGGCCTTGTGGTGAATGACAACCACCGCTGGCGCGGCCTTTACCGGGGAGCCCTCACGGTCACGCCGAAATTCCGGGTTTCGCAGTCCTTCAACATCGATCCGGACGCCGTGCGGTTCTTCCCTCCCTTGACCCCGGACTTCCGGGATAAAGTGATTCTTCTGAAAGTCCATAACCGCCCGCTGCCCATGCCCACCGGCACCCCGGCGGAGAGGAGAGCGTTCCGCGAAAAAATTCAGGAGCAGCTTCCGGCTTATATCCATTACCTTCTCCATGAGTTGAAGCTGGACCCGTCCCTGAAAAACGAGCGTTTCGGGGTGAAGGAATTCGCGGACCTCGAAGTCCGTTCCATGCTGTGGGACGACTCGCCCGCCGCTGAGTTCCTCGAACTGATAGACGAGACGGAATTGACGATTGAGCGGGAAGCCGGTCATGCCAACCGGCGCTCGATCTTCCACACGCCGTGCGGCTACACCGCGGAAGCTGCCGTCGCGGAGTATGAATTCAAACAGGCGGGCACTCCCGCCCGCCAGCTTGTCGAGATTGCGCGGCGCGAAAACCGCCGTCTCTGGATTGGCCGTTACGCCCAGTTGCAGGACATCCTGGAGCATCCCACCTCCAACCGGCAGCGCGTGGCCGGGAAGCTGATCCATCATAACTCCGTGGCCCGGATGCTTGGCCGCCTCTCCCAGGACCAGCCCCACCGCGTGGCCATGCACCGCACTCCCAGCGAACGTCTGTGGGTGATCCTCTCGCCAAAGCCGGAGGAGGACGAACAGGAGGCCGTTGTGGCCTCCCTATGACGCGAGAGTCCCAGCGCTAAAATTTCCCCTGTCATCAGCAACCCCTTGGATTCCAAGGGGTTGTTTGCGTAATGACGCGATGACGCCAAATTCCGGCATTAGCTCCTGCCGCCGGAACTTTTTTCAGCCTGTGCGGCTGCTTTGATTCTGTCCTGTAGTCCCGATTATTCTGCTTCATTTCTCCGACAGAATATAAGGAATTAAGTGTCATCGCGTCATTGGCCCAATTACCCCCTGAACATCAATCAGTTGCTGATGACACAGCTTTTGAAATTCCGCGTTTTCGCCGTCATTGGAGACAGCCTGCCCCCCGCCAGACAAATTCTGATTGATCCCTGGCCGGTCCAGGGCGAGTCCGTCCCCCGTGGACCGCGACTGACCACCAGCGCGCCCACCGGGCCGGGGAGACCGCAGCCAGACAGCTGCCCCGGCCCGCCCATCCCGGGTTTTATGAAGGAATTTTAATCTTCTGGGCCGAGAAGAAAGATTAAAATTTTAATGTTGGGGGGGGGGTAAGGAATCTCTTTGGGGGGACGCCGGGGCTGCACAGTTCCCGCAGCGCACCAGGCTTTCACACACGGCTCTTTTTTATTCTGTTTTCTGTCCCGCCTCCTGACAGAAACTTGACCCGCCGCCTCCGGTATGGTCAAACCGCCGGACATCGCCGCCACCCTCGCGGCCATCAAAAATTCGCTCTCCCCCTCCGCCGATACCGACGCGGAAACCCACGCCCGCGAATTCCCCATCGGCTCGCGCATTCACCGCGCCCGGGAGCGCGAGCAAAAACGCCACCGCCGCCGCGTCCGCCGGGTGATCCGCGCCGACAACGCCCGCGACCTCGTCCGCGCCTTTCCCTCCGCTCCCGGAGATTCCACGCATGCCCTCATCCCGGGGGATTTTGAATTTTGTAATATCCTCACCACGATGGCGGAGGAAACCGGCGCGCCGGACTCTGTCCACCTCACCAGCCTCTCCGTCTCCAAAGACAACTGCGCGGAACTCGAACGCCTGCTCCGCGCCCATCCCGCGTGTCACTGGACCCTCGCCCTCTCCTACTTTTTCAAAAGCACAAACAAAACCATCTTTGCCGCCCTGGAGCACAAGCTCTGCGCCCTGCCCAACTTCCGCCTCGCCCTGGGCCGCCTCCACACCAAAATCATTCTCTGGCACGTCCCCTCCCGCGGGCCGGACAAGCCGGAGCGCCATCTGGTTATCGAGACCAGCGCCAACCTCCGCGCCTGCCGCAATCTGGAGCAGGTCACCGTGTTTGAATGCGCGGAGCTCCACGCGTTTCATCTGGAATGGATCTCCGAATTCCACCGTCTCGCCGAGGCCGGGGGATACGAGCATGTTGTCTCCTTCACCGGCGAAGCCGCCCGCCTCCGCGAGTTCAACCCCGCGCCCGCCGACGCATGAGCGCCACCTTTGTGCTCGATGCCGATACCCTCGCCAGCCTCAAGGCGAAGGAGCTCCAGAACGTCCTGGAGAAGCTCAACACCGGCGGCACCCTCACCCAGCGGGAATGGGACATCATCCACGCCCACTCCCAGCCAGCGGCCCCGCAAACCTCCCCCGCTCCCTCCCCTTCCGTCGCTCCCGCGTTCTCCACGCCCGCCGACATCGCCGCCTTCTACAGCATCACCACCGCCACGGTGAACCGCTGTAATCGCATTGGCTCCCTCCCCGACGTGGCCGCCCCGCCTCCGTGGCACGATCCCGCCGCGCTCCTCCCGTGGTATCGCGACCATTACCGGTCGGACATATCGAAGCCCCCCAGCCGCCGCGATAAACTCCCGGACTGGCTCCTAGCCGCCCAGGGCCGCGCCCCCGTCGTCTCCACCCCGGCCACCCCTTCCCCCGCGCCAGCGGTGCCCTCCCTGCCGCCCCTCGCCATGCCGGAGGCCCCGCTCTCCGCGGAGGTCATGCTCCACGGAGCCAGGTCCATCGTGGCCCTCAAGAAAGCCCGCTTTGACCGCGACCCCAACGACCCCGCCGCCGCCCGCGAATACTTCGAGGCCGTGGAAAAGCTCCAGGGCATCGAAGGCCGCGCCCGCAAAGCCGGGGCCACCGATGACCTCCCGCGCCAGCGCGTGTGTGACCTCCTGGACACCCTCCACGCCCGGATTCCCCGCCGGTTCACCCAGGCGCTCACCGCCGCGTTTCCAGACGCCCGCCGCGCTCTCTCCACGGACACCCCGGAGGAGACCTGGCGGGCCTTCGTGGACCGCTTCGCGAAACTCTTCTTCACCTCGCTAACCAAAACCAAATTCGCGGACGTGATCCGCGAAAGCGAAGCCGCCAGCGCCTGATCCCATGCCCGCTCCCGCGCCCGTTTTCTCGCTCTCTCCGCTTGGTCCGAACACGCCCACGGCGGATTGCCCGGCCACCCGCGCTGCCTGCCTTTACACCTCCTGCCCCCGCGCCCTGGATGACTTTGCCCGCGCCCTGGGCTGTCTCCGCCGGTCGCGCACGGCCATGCAGGGGAAACCCATCTACCGCCTCACTCCGGACCAGCACGCCGCCGCCCTCGCCCGCGGGGCCCGCCCTGTTACCTCCCGCGAATTCCTGACCCTCCTCGCCTGATGTTCTGCGAAGACCTCCAGCTTTGCGGCGAACCCGCGCCGGGCCTGCCCTGCGATGACACGGAGGCGTTCCTTGTGGAACAATTGGAACGTCTGTACACGCCGCGCGAGCCGGAGCGGACGGAGGACTGGATGTTCCGCAAACTGCGCCTCTCCGCCAACCAGTCGGCGGACCGCGCCGGGGAACCGGTGGACATCCGGAATGTTCCCCATGCCCGCATCATCTTCGACTTCCTGCGCGACCCCTACGCCGAGGAATTGAACATCATGAAGAGCAGCGCCGCCGCGCTCTCCACGTCCTGCATCATCGCGGCGATTCACATGCTCACGGAGGACCCGGGGAACATCCTCTACCTCATCACGAACCGGGAGGAGAGCATCAAGCTCAGTAAGAACGTCTGGCAACCCTTCCTCCGCCAGGTCTTCGGGCGCGAGGTGGACACCGAGGAACAGGGGAACCTTCACCTCCACCTTGCCGGGTGTGAGATTTTCAGCGGCAGCCCCACCGGCGGCCTCATGCGGAACAAACAGGTGAAGTATCTGTTTGAGGACGAATCCGACACCATGTCGGACGAAGTCCTGGGGAGCGGCGAGGACCTGGAAGGCTCCCAGATGGCCCGCACCAAGAACGCGGGCCTCCGGAAAATCATCCGGCTCAGCACGCCGATTTATGCGTACGATAAGAAGCGCCCCGGCGTCACCCAGCCCCGCACCCGCATTCACCGGAATTTCCTGCGCGGCGACCAGCGGGAATTCCGCTGCCCGTGCCCCGCCTGCCGCATCCCCCACGCGTTCCACGAGGACGATTTCCACTGCGAACGCGCGAAGGGCCTGGATGGCTCCTACGACCTGGACCTTGTCGAACTGGAGACGGAATGGCACTGCCCGTCCTGTGGCCACGTCGTCCACGAAGGCCTGGAAAAGCGGGACATGGTCAACGATCCGGAGGCCGGATGGATTGCCACCGCCAAAGGCGAATCCCGCCGCGTCTGGAGCGCCAAACACACGGACTGGTGCAGCCTCATTGGCAACGCCACCTGGGGCGCGATCAAAAAGGAGCTCATCCGCACCGCTGGCACCATCAAGAACGCGGACGTGCGGCGGAACCACCTCGCGGAGCCGGAGGACATCCACTCCACCGGCGAGGCCCGGACGGATGAAAGCATTCTCCGCCACTGCGGCACCCATGACCGGGGCACCTGCCCCGTGATCCCCTGGGTGGTCGGTCTCGTGGCGGACGTCCAGAAAGGCGAGGACGGCGTTTCCGACCTGCGCTTCCCGTGGATGAAGGCCGCCCTGCATTACCGGCCTGACGGGCGCGTGGACACCTATGTCATCGACTGGGGCGAAGTGACGGAATTCGATGACCTGCTCATGCGCTCCACGGATGGCAAGCTCCACGGGCTTTACACGCACCCCATCCCGCTCCGGCTTTCCACGGCCACCGCGCACGCCTACCGGGAGCGCTTTCAAAAAGACCCTCCCCCGCATGTCTATTGCAATCGCGGCATCATCGACTCCGGCTATCGCGCCCGTGGCCGCACCGCCGGGCAGGACGATTCCGACGCCCGGGAGGAATCCGTGTATGCCTTCTCCCTGCGTTCCTGTGATTCAGGCCGGTTCCTGTTCTGCCCCGTGAAAGGCCGCGCCGGGCAGCAGATCAACGCGCTTACCGTGGACTCCAAAGTCATCGTCCGGGGCTACGAGGTGCCGCTTTTGCACTACGACGACCCCGCCTTTAAGCGCGACCTCTACAACATTCGATTGGCCGCCGACCCCTCCCGGCCCACCGCGCTGGCCCGCGACCGGGGCCGGATCATTTTCCCCCGCCGCGATCATGTGGACGCTACCCTTATCAGCCACCTGAAGAGTGAACGCTATACTCAGGTTGAGTCCAAAAACGCGGCGGGGAAACCGATCATTGTCAATCATTGGACCACCGAAGGGCCGAATGACCTGGGCGACTGCCTTAAATGGTTTCTAGTGCTGGAGGAGGTTCTGCGCATCGCGCACCTCAAAATCCATGCGACCAGCCATCAGGTCGCCTAGCACTCCATTATTCCTCGGGGTCCAGCCAAACCCCTCTTTCCAGGACTGGTCTGATTCTCTTCTTTTTTCCACGGGCGCGGGCTCTTCAGCGGATACCTGATCCTCCAACCGGGGTTTTTCCTTCTCGTCATTTTCTTGCGGCTGAGGACTGCCATCAGGATCGTGCATAGTTCAAGTATTTGTTGAGGTTGAGTCTTCCCACTGCTGCAACAGGCAATTATTGCGGGCCGGGAAGGACTGCCCGCGCTGCAAACTACATGCCATCGTTTCGGCTTGACCCCCGGCCTCCTCCGTGGCCGCCTCTCTCGATAAACTTACCGTTGCCCGGGTCCTTCTTCGCAAGACTGACGCGGAGATAGACCTCATTGCCTCCCAGGCCGAAAGCGTCGCCCTGGGCCTGGCCGTCAGCATCACCAATCTCGGACTGTCCACCACGTTCAGCCGGGAGGACGCGAACGTGATTCTTTCCGCCGTGGACCATGTCCGGACCCTCCGCGCCGCCGATCCGGCGGCCACCGGGGCCGCGCTCCCGGCCTCCACCATCGCCCACCAGATGCGATTCCGGCCTTTTGCCGATCCCGCCGGAGTCACCTGGGGACCTTAACCATTCGCCGCCCTGTTATGCTCCTTCAATCAGACGGCACCCCCTATCCGGACGCGGCGCTCACGCCCGCCGCATTTTCTCCCTACTTCGCCACCCAGGAGAGTAATTCCCGCCGGGAGCTTTGGACCTTCCGGGACGACACCCGCCGCCAGCTTACCGCCTCCTCCCTCCAGGTGCTCCGGCTCAAGTCCCGGACCCTCATTGCCAACTACGGCCCAGCGAACGCCCTGGACTACCTTTCATGGATGGTCGGCCCGCTCAAGCCGCAGTCCATCTCCGGCGATGCCTCATGGTCCGAGCTCGCGGAGGAGGCCTTCCAGCGCATCGCCATGTCCCCCCGCATTTTTGATGCTTCGGGCCGGATCAACTTCGCGCAGGCCCAGGTGCGGATTTGCCTTTTCCATCCGTGGTCGGACGGCGATGCCTTTTCCATCCTCACGGAAACCGAAAGCGGCAGCGCCCGCGTGGCCATGCGCGAGGGCCACCAGGTGGCCCAGCCTCCGGAGGCAGACGCGGTCTGGAATAACGGGGTGAAAGTCACCGGCGACAACTTCCCCCTCGCCTACTGGTTCCCCGCCCAGGACGGCAGCGGGAAGGGCCGCGCCCTCCCCTCCTCCGCCGTCCACCACCACGCCCGTTTTACCACCCTGGGGGCCACCCGCGGCACGCCGATCCTGGCGCACGCCATCAACCATTTTCACGACATCATCGAGACCAACGGTTTCGTGAAACAGGCGATCAAACAGGCCGCGCTCATGGGCCTCACCCGCCTTTCGGATTCCACCGGAAACGGCACGCCCAGCCTGCACGGGCTTGGCGCTCCCTTGTCCACGGACGTTTTCAGCCCTCCCGGTTCCGCGTCCCCTGGCGGGGCCGCTCCCCCCGCCGAGCGTTACACGGTGGAGAACATCCTGGGAGGAGGCATGGCCGCCAGTGTTCCCCTGGACGTGCTCCACGATGACAGGCCGCATCCGAATCAACAGGCCTTCAAGGAAAGCCTGTTGCGGGAAGTCGCCATCGGTCTCGGCGTGCCCCCGGAAGTCCTCTATTTCATGGATTCCCCCGGCGGCGCGGACATCCGCTTCAAAATCGAAGTCCTCGCCCGCTTTATCCTCAACTGTCACCGGGACCACATCCTCCCCTTCTGCCAGCGCTTTTGGGTTTACGCCATATCGAAGGAGATGAAGGCCGGTCGCCTTCCCTATCCCTCGAAGGGGGATTTCTGGCGCGTCCGCTGGACGCCCCAGCGGGACGTTTCCGTGGATCTTGGCAAGATGGGGCGGCTCCTCATCGAAATGCGGAAGTCCCTCCTGACCACCCATGCCCGCGTCTATGAGGGCCTGGGCCTGGACTATGAGGAGGAACTCCGCCAGGCGGCGAAAGAGGAGCGGATGCTCATGGACCTGGAAAAGGAATACGGCCTGCCGCCGGGCCGCCTCACCGAAAAGCTCAGCAGCAGCGCGGGCGCGAATGTCTCCCACCTCCCGGACTCCGCCGAAAAAGCCGCCTGATTTTCTACCCCACTCCCTACCCCAATCCTAACCAATTATTTCGCGGCAGAAAATGCATCAGCCCTCCACTTTTTTACCGGCACCCTTCGCGATGCTCCCCGGGGCCTTCGCGGAATTCAGCGGGGCCGCCCGGTCCGGCCAGCCCCTCCCCTCCGATGTCGCTTTCCAGGCGTATTGTCTCCAGCCCCAGGCGGACACCTGGGAGGATTACTGTATGTGTCAGGCAAACAAGCGGGTCGGCCTCATGATCGACACCACCACCGGCATTGCCGTCCAGCCGGTCATGGGGCGCATGATGCAGGGCGTGTCCCCCGTGTATGAAGCGTACTGCGGATGGTTCAACACGGCCCGCATCGTGGAGGCCGCCCGCCGGACCGCGACGGACGACGCGGTGAAAGCCCTGGTTCTTTATATCGACTCCCCCGGCGGATACACCCCCGGCATCCGGGAGGCCGCCATTGCCCTCCGGAGCGTGACGGG
Source organism: Verrucomicrobiales bacterium (assembly GCA_965229245.1). Lineage (GTDB taxonomy): Bacteria > Verrucomicrobiota > Verrucomicrobiia > Verrucomicrobiales > V1-33 > V1-33. Next base: position 2,120,794 of record CBDDIW010000005.1, on the reverse strand, counting down.
GAAGCCGGTCCTTGCCTGGCTCCAGAATGCCGCCTCCGCCGCCATGTACGTTGCCGCCGGGTGCCAGCAGCGCCATGCCCCCTCGTTCGCCGAGATCGGCGGCATTGGCACGTTTATCGTAACCTGGGACGCCTCGCGTTATTACGCCGTCCAGGGCTATGAGGTGCGCCTCTACGCGGACGGCGTCTTTAAAGGCATGGGAGCGGAAGGCGTCGCCTGGTCGGAGGACTGGTATTCCTTCATTCAGGCCCGCGTGGCCGCCGCCGGAAAGGACTTCAAGGATTTCATCCGGTCCGCCTGCCCCGCCGTGCCGGACACCCTCATGGAGGGCCAGTCCTTCCCCGCCAGCGCCCTCCGGAAAGCCAAAGCCGTGGGGAAAGGCCACCTCATCGACTCCTGTCCGGACGACTCCGGCAACGATGGTTTTCCCACTTTCGCCGACTTCATGGCCACCCTCGCGGCGGCTCTCTGACCCCGGCTTGACCCTGGGCTTCCTTTGTCATGATGAAGCTCTCCTCCGAATTTCCCTTCTTCCAGCGTTCCGGCCCTCCTGCCTCCCCCGCGCCGTCCGCCGGTCCCGCTCCCATTTCCGGCCCTCCGCAGCCCGCCGTCCAGACCGATGTTTCCGCGATCCTCGCCTCCGCCTTCGCCGAGCGGGACGCCGCGAAAAACAGCCTTACCACCGTTTCCGCCAACCTTCTGGTAGCGGAGGACCGCGTGAAGACGCTGACCACGAAAGCGGAGGGACTGGAGACCCAGGTGACCAGCCTGACCACGGAACGGAACACCCTCCAGGCCCGCGTGGCGGAGCTCGAAACCGAAGCCCAAAAGACCACCGGCGAAATCCGGCAGGACGTGCGGAACAAGGAGCTCTCCACCCTCGCGGCCTCGCAGGGCGTGGTCCCCGGCGGAGTGCCTCCCACCACCACCGAGGCCTCCGGCCCGACAGCCATCACGCCGGAAATGAGCTCCATCGAACGCGCCCAGCTTCGCCTGAAACAACTCGGCCTCTAACCTTTCCCCCGTCTCTCCACTTTAACGAACCTCCCTTATGCCTAACGTTTTCGGAACCGTCGCCTCCGCGCCCATCATCACCGCCGCGCTGGCCCTCGCCGTCGCCTCCCGTCCCCTGCTGGGCTCCATTTCCCTGGACCTTTCCCAGCTTGATCCCGCCGTGGCCCGCACCGCGAAGCTCAACAGCACCATCACCGCGCGGATCAACACCATCCCCGCCGTGATTGATTACGCGGAGGGCACCATGCAGGCCACCGCCGCCGACACGGACATTCCCGTCATCATGGACCAGATGAAGCAGACCTCCCGGAGCTTCACGCCCGCCGAGATTAACGCCTGTTTCAACGCGGACGGCAGCGGCCAGCGGAATATCATCCTGGAGGCCGCCACGCCCCTCGCGGAGGCCATCGCCGCGCACATCGTGGACCTCATCGTCAGCAAGTGGACGCACGCGAATTTCCCTCATGCCGTCATGACCGCCCCCGGCACCTCCGGCGGTGTCGGTGGCCGGTATGTCAAAGCGGCGGCCTCCTGGGATTACGCCGCCGTCGTGGATACCCGGACCATCGCGGCGGTTAAGAAGATGCCCAAAGCGGGCCGGTTCCTCTGCCTGAACAGCGTGGGCTTTGGCTCCCTCATCAAAGACTCCACCATCGCCCAGCGCTACGCGCTGAACACCCAGCCTTCCGTGGAGGGCAGCGTTCCCAACTTCGCGGGTTTCTCCCAAATCTGCGAGCATAGCGACCTGAACACCGCGAACGCCACCGCCAACCTCGTGGGCTTTTTCGGGTCGCGGGACAGCGTCATTTACGCCAGCCGCGTGCCCACGAACCCCGCCGACATCCCCGGCGTGAACCCCGGGAAATCCTCCTACAGCTACGAAATCATCACGGAGCCGAAGACGGGAATTTCCGTGATGGTCATCGAGTGGGCCGGGGAACTCAGCTACAACGTGAAACTCGTGTGGCTCCAGGGGTGCGCCGTGGGAAACCCCGTCAACGGCTGCATGATTACCAGCGCCTGATCCCTGCTCATCGACCCCTCGACCTCCGCCCATGAGTATTCACGTTCTGGTTATCATCGGTTTCGACCTCAAACCCTTTGCCGCCGCCTTCACGGAGGGCAGCGAGGCAAACGCGGCTTACGAGGCCTGCCGCGAAGATCCCCGCGTCTCCCGCGCCCGCCTCTACAGCAACGCCATTGCCGGGCGTTCCTTCGACAACCCCAGCCCGGCCCTGGAGACGGAGAAGGGGGAATGCCCCGTGCCGGAATTCGTGGCCGCCCTCCTGGACTCCCGGACGCTGGAACTCCAATCCTCCTTCCTCGCGGTGCAGGAGGAACTGAAAAACGAACGGGCCGCGCGGGAGGAACTGGAGGCCAAAAGCGCCCGCGATGAAGCCCGCATCGCGGAACTCGTGGCAAAAGGCGAGCCGGTTCCGGCGGTCCTGGTCGCGGATCAACCGCTGGCCGGTGCCGGTGAAGGAACAGCCCTCCCATTGATTCTGGGCGATCCCTCCCCCGCCGCGCCGCCAAAGACCAAGTCCGCCACCAAGCCAAAGTAAGTCCCGCCACCGGCCAACCCATCTGAAACCCGCTCCCGCCCCCGTGCGGGGCGGGTTTTTTCTTTTCCCATGAACTTCGCCGCCCTTTCCGGCCTCGCCCTCCAGACCGCCGCTTTCACCTTCTCCCGGAACGCCGCTGGAGAGCCTCTCGCCGCCTGGTTTCCGCCGGACGGCCACGACGCGCCGGACTCCGTCGCCGGTTATACCCTCAAGGCCCGCGATGTCGCGGACGCCCCCATGAAGATGCGCAGCGCCGAAGCCCTGGGCCTCCATCTGTCCCCGCAGACGGCGCGGTCCGTTTCCCTCGCCCCGCTGCCTTACGTCCCGCTCAAGAGCCGCACCACCTTCCTCATCGGTTACGCCCTGCCGGGCACGGATCGCCCGGACCCCGCCCGCGTCCAGCGTCACCGCATCGCGGAGCTCCGCATGGGTGCCGGTGCCTGGGAGATCGATGCCGAGCGCATCGGCAATCTCATCGCCTGAAATTCCTACCCCATCCGCTACCCCAATCCTAACAACAAAATGTTCGGGAAAAGATTTATCCGTGTCACGGATTCCTCCCTGCTCCCCTGCACGGCGGCTTATATCGCCTCCGAGGCCATGCGGGGCCGCTCCTACATGCAGACCCTCCAGAAGGTCATGCGCTTCTGGTTGAGCTTCTGCCTCAAGCGCGTGCCGAAGGGAGACAAAGCGAAGGTGGAAAACTACCTCATGAAAGAGGTGGACCACATCAAAGCCTCCGGAGCGGTCGCCGCCCTGTCCGGGGATGCTTCAAAAAACGCGAAACGGCGGGCCGCGAACGTGGACCGTTTCCGGGGCACCCTGATTGCCCGCCTGATCCGGAAGTTCAATATCTACGGAGCCCGCGCCCGCCGGGCTCCCGCCGCCTTTTACCAGCTTTGCGCCCGCTATCTTTCGCGGCGGAAATCCAGCGTGAACGTCCACCGGGCCTCTCTGATCGATCCCCTCCGGAAGCTCAAGGGCACCGCCGGGGACGGCATGAAAGCCAAACACTCCCCGCATGCCCTCGTGGAAAAGGCCACGGAGGCCTTCGCCAGCATCGCCGTGGACGCCTGGGGCTCCTCCCGCAAGACGAAGTCCAATCCCCGCCCCAAGGGCATGGCGGGAGTCGCCGGGAAAGTCTTCCACCAGACCATGGGCATGCTGGAGCGCATCACCGCGCAGTGGCTCACGGAGCGCCTCCTGCCGCCCGCCCGACGCTCCGGTTTCACCGCCCGCATGGCCGCCTGATTATGCCCAACTATTACCAGACCGCCGATGCCGGTGCGCTCCTCACGCGCATGGAGCAACTCGTCCGCCAGGGCCCCGGCTTCCCGTTTTCCGCCTGGCCGTCCTGGCCGGCCGGAACCCCCAAAGCCCCCACACCCGCTCCGGCGGAGCATCTGATTCCGAAAGGCTTCCACCTTTTCCGGACGGACGATCCCGGCGAGCACCAGGGCGGATGCGTGCTCCTGCATGTCGATGGCGATCCCCAGCAGGCCTTTGAACAGGTAAAGGAAATCTGGAACATCCCCCTCCGCTGCCAGATGCTTTTCGACCGCGTCCAGCCTGGCGCGGATCCCCGCGACCTTGCCAACGAGCTCCTCGCGCTTTTCACCGCCGATCTGATGGACGGTTCCGGGGACGTGCTGCTCTCCTCCGCCCGCGACCGGCTTTCCTCGCCCGCCGTCACCGTGGATCTGATCTACGACGAACACGCCGAGACTCTCAGCATTTCCGACGATTGGGAGACCGAGGCCCACGTCTCTTTCACCGTCCGCTGCCGCTTTCCCGTTGTCTGACCATGCCGCCGCTCCCCTCCATCCGCCTCCACACGCGCTCCCCCATTGATCCCGGCGTTTTCAGCCTCCGGCGCGAGGCTTATCTCCTCATCGAAAGCTGTCACGCCACCACCACCGAGGATCTTTACGAAGACAAGGACTGGAAAGGCCGCCTCTACATTTCCGCCACCAGCAACCCGCAGCTTCGGTGGAGCGTCACCGCCAAAGCCCGCGCCCGGGGCGGCCTCGCGAACTATCACCCCGGCCTGCCGCTCTCCCGGCATGCCCTGTCGTTCCTCAACGCGGACATGAACGACCTGCCTTTCCTGTTCAAGAGCAACACGGGCGTTCTCTTCTATGAAAGCCCCTCCTACGATCCCCCGCCCGGCGGCCTGCCCGCCGTGTCCTTCACCATCGCGCTCAAGTTCGGGGAATACGATCCCACCCGCTTCGGGGCCTCCGTGCCCACCGGCCTCGTGAACTCCTTTGGCCCGGCCACCGAGACCGGCGCGGCCGCGCCGTGGACCGGCCACCCTGTTTCCCTCTACTACCTCCGCCCCGGAACGGGCGTGGTGTCCCGCGTGTTCCGCCTCGCGCCCCGGCGTCCCACCCTCGCGGAATGCGTGGCCCATTTCGATTCCCTCGCGGACCTCACCGCGTGGCAGGGCGGCGTGCGGTTCTGGCAGTCCGCGGAGGACGGTTTCTTCACGGACCGCGCGTTTCCTCCACAGCCGGAGACGTGGTCCCACATGGACACGTCCCCGGCCTTCGCCGGAGCCTTCGACCACCGGGACAACGTCTGGATCGGCAGCGCGGTCCCCGGCATCACGCCGGAGACCTCCGCCATTCCGCAGCTCCTCTGGTTTGCCCTCACTTATCCCGTGGGACCGTTCCTCTACCTCCAGGACCCCGCCGCGCTCCGCCCGCCCGCCGTGGCCGCCGTCAACCCCGCCGCGCCGCTGTCCGCCGTGTGGGACTGGTCCACGTCCGGCTGGACCGGCGACGGCGCGCCCTTCGTCCGGGACGCCTACCGCACCCCTTACCAGATTGATTCGTTCAACTGGCCGCTGCCTTGACCCCGGGCCTCTTTCACATCCTCCCGCTCTCCTGATTTATGGCTCTCCCTTCCGTTCGCATCCACGCCCGCGGGCAAATCGATTCCACCATCGGCATCCGCTACGGCCTCGCCACCCAGGGCACCCTCCTGAAGTCCCTGGACTACGATTCCACCTATCAGTGGACCGACCACAAGGGCCACCGGGCCGCGAAGGACACCAAGGTGGGCATTACCCCGGACCTCAAAGTGAAGTACACCGGGGACGTGAAGAAGCTGGCCTCCGGCCTCAATGCCCGCTCCCCCGGCTATGCCTTCCACAAGTCCTTCCTGGCGGACGTGTATCCGGAGATCGACCACGGCCACGATGTGGCGAATACCACGGGCTACTGGATCAACACCTCCTCGCTGAAATCCGGACAGGGCACGCTCCACGAAGTCTCCGGCGAGCTCGAATGGTGGTGCGACGCCAACGACACCGTTGAGATCGTGCTCGCCCCCTCCGCCTGATCCCCGCCATGCTTTCGCTTTCGACGGAACAGATTGAATGCACGCGGGACGAAGCGGTCATGCTGGAGACCGTGTGGGGCATTCTCGCGCACCCCATGGCCTACCTCGTGGAGCGGACCGGCACCGCCGGGGAAACCTGGGTCATCCGGGAGCAGGTCCAGGCGGCCACGCAGATTTTACAGTCCGCCCGCCTGCCGGAGACAGACCCGGAATCCCCGCGCCGCAAGACGCCGGATCATCCGGTTCTGGCCTGCCTGCATGCTCTGGAGACGCACCGCGCCCTCCTGGCATGGTCCCGGGACCCCCTCGCCGTGCCGGTGTTCCAGCGGCCCGGCAATGGCAGGCTCTGCCGTCTGCTCCCGCCCTCGCTTCTCAGCCCCGCCGGGCACATTGGCCCCATCGCGTTCTCCGTGCCGGACCTGCGGCACGCCGCCGCGCTCATCGTGTGCGGCTTCCGCCCTCTTCCTCAATGGCACGTCTTGCCGGGCAAGCCGCCAGGCGTGGCCTTCGCCGCGGAGTCCCTTTCCTTTCCCGAGATCCCCCGCGCCGCGTTCCAGGCCGCCGCCCGCGCCTCCCACCGGCCCAGCATTTTGGGCGTGGACGCCTCCGGCATCCTCCTGGGAAACTCCCCCGCCGGGGAGCATCCATGGTGCTATGCCATCCAGGCACTGGCCAATGCCAACGCCGCGAAGACCGCCCAGCTTGAAGCCCGGAAAGATCCCATCCTCATGATGCGGGGGCGGGGCCTCCGCTCCGCCGTGGTGACTCAGTCCCTCATGGAGGAATCCTGCCGGGAATCCGCGCTCCGGGACGCCGTCCAGCCGCATCTGGATGGGCTTTAAGCCTCAGTCCAACGCCGCGCATTTCTGAGGCTACCCAAAAGAGGGGAAATCAGCATCTTTGCTGTCCAGGAACTGGAAAAAACCATCCCGGTCGACTTCCACCAGATATTCGCAGAGGGAAAGGGCCGCTGTCCTCAAAAGCTGGTCTGCCCGGACTGAATGAGAGTCTCCGCGCCTGGCTCTCAATTCCTGCATAAAAGCCCACGTTTGCGCCAGTTTGTGGTTCTCGATGGTATCAGAATTCATGGGGGGGGGAATTCTTAATAATTCGTAAATTAATTCTTCCATTTCATGAGGTCAAGTAAGCCCCTTTACTTGACCGGTGGCCTCGTTGGTATGGACGATACCGCCGCCGATCCCGTGGAATCCTGGGACCTTCCCCCGATTCCCTCCGTTGAAACCACCGCCGCCGCCCTGGAGGAAGAGGAGGAATCCTTCTCCTTCGTGCCATGCTTCCGGCTGCTGCCTGCCCGCACGGAAAGCCCGGTCCACATCCCGCCCGTTCCGGGTGTCCGGCCCGCGCTGCCGCTGCTCCTGACCTATTCCCGTATCAGCCTGTATCACAAACTGATTGGGTTCTCCGGCGATGACAACGCCGACCGTCCCGAGACCCTCCAGGACGCCGCGGCGCTGCTCTTTCTTTCCGCGCACCACCATTCCACCTGGTGCGCTCCCACCGGCGACAATCCGCCTCTGCGCGAGAACTGGACGCATTTCTGGTGCGCCATCGAAGAGTGGGCCGACCTCACTTTCGGTATCTCAGACGCCAGCCGGAGAACCGTGCTCCTCATCGCCCGCCGCCTGTGGGACCATCACTGCCGCGCCCGGCCCATCCCGCAAAAAAAAACGAGGATCCGGGAGACGACCAGCCCCGCTCTTTTCATCCCCGGGCCGAGGATCAATTCGCCTGGCTCCTTACCGGAGGAGACATGCTCCGCCGGAGTGACGTATTGGACCGCCTCCCTCTCCGGGATGCTTACGCCGCCCTTCACTGCCGGTGGCTGGAACGTGACGTGCCCGTCACCACCTGGGCCGCCGCCGCCGTCTCCCGCGCCGAATTCAAACAGCGCACCCGCCGCCTGAAACGGAGCGCCGCCGCCCGTTTCGCCGCCATTCAGGACTAACCCTTTTTGCCATGCCCCGCGCCGTCATTGGAGGACAGGTGGACATTTCTACCCGGGACGCGCAAGCCGCGCTCCGCAATTTTGAACAGCAGGCCCGCGCCCATGCCCGGGGCCTGGGCAACATCCCTGCTCCCGGCGAAGGAGGCCGGGGATTCTTCGGGGGAAGAACCTGGACCGAACTGAACAGCAAGCTGGAAGTGGTCGGCAAAGGAGTCCGGACCATCGCGAAGCTGGGCGGCTCCCTGCTCCAGTCGGACACCAACTTTGAGGGCCTCATCCGCGCTCTTTCCGCCGCCTCCGATGGCACGGAGACCCTGGACTTTCAGGTGAAGGAACTGGCGAAAACCGGCTCCCTCCCCGGCCTGAGTTTCGAGATTGCCACCCGGGGCGCGATCAAGCTGCAATCCCTGGGCTATACCGCGAAGGACGCCCGCGAATACATCGCGGAGCTTGGCAATGAAGTGGCCCGCACCGGCGGCACCGTGGAAAACATGGACGGGTTCCTCACGCAAATGGCGCAGACGCTCTCCAAAAACAAAGTCGAGATGGACGACTTTAAAATCATGTCGGAGCACGTCACCGGCTTTATGAAGACCGCGCAGGGGCTGGACCGGGACAACGCCAAGGGCTTTTTCGCCGGGCTCCTGGGCCGCCTCAAGGAAATGCCCCGGGTTATCGCGGGCACTCAGGAATCCCTGAAAAACATCAAGGACCAGTGGGAGGTTTACAAGGCCACCGAATCCAAGGGCCGCGTCGCGGGCGTGGCCTCCGCCGTCGCGGACTTCGGCCAGAGGACGATGAAAGGCGGCCTCTCCATCGAGTCCATGGGGGCCGCGTGGCAGGAGGTCAAAGGGGCCGCGATGGGGGAAAACACCGACCCGATGAAAAAATACGCCCAGGGGGAGGAGGAGATCCAGAAGCGGAAGGAAGTGGAGGCCGCCCGCGCAAAGCAGGAGCGGGACCGCATCGAAAACACCGCCCGGCTGGAACTGCAAAAGCTTAACGACATCGAGGACCTGGAGGAGAAAATCCGGGATGCCAAAGAGGCGGGCAACAAGGAGGAGCAGGCCGCCGCCGAGGACAATCTGGCCATTCTGCAGCACGCGGAGGAGCTCGCCAAAAAGCTTTCCATCAGCCATGAGCGGGCCGCTCAGTTTATCCGGGATCAAAACCACCACGCCCGCGAAATCGCGGAGCGCGAGGAGAAACGTGCCCGCGCCAAAACGATGGAGGAGGAGCGCTCCCGCCAGGCCATCGAAGGAGCCCGCGCCAATGGCCGGACGAAAACCGCGAACCGGCTGGAAAAGGAGCACACCTTGAAGACGGAAACGGACCGTTACCGGAAAATGGGACTCACTCCGGAGGAGGCCCGTTCCATGGCGGAAACCGACCAGCGGAACCGCGAGGACGCGGAGCATTACTCCCGGACGGGCCGCCGGAAGATCCGGGGCCGCGGGAACGATGTCCGCGGGGATGGCGGCATGAGCTCAAAGAACAACCGGGTGCGTTCGGACGGCGGCATGAAGGGGAGCCTGAGCGGCTGGCATTCAGATCCCACCAACTTTGCGAAGTTCTTCGACGAGGGGATTCCCGGCTTTGCCAAAAACTACGGTGCCGGTTCCAACCGCAAGCAGCAGGCCGCCGCCCAGGCCGCCCGGGACAAGGCCGCCGGGCCGTCCGTCGTGGAGACCGCGATCACCGCCGTGAAGGAAATCGCCGCGAAGCTGGAGCGCATTTCCGCGCAGCTTTTGAAGAACGGAGCCAAACCCGGAGCATGAGCTTTCCCCCTACCGGACACTCCCTCCTTTCGTTGGGCGACTGGCTCTGGAAGAAGGCTCCCGCGCTCGCCGCCGTCCAGGCCGGTTTCGCCACGGTGTCGGCGCAAATCGTGGTGCGGCGCGAACGCCGGACCGCCATGCCCGCCGTCTTCACCGAGGGCCGCCAGTTGAAGGATTCCGATTTCTCCGGCGGCCTCTCCGTCCCGGTCCCGGACGGGCGCTTTCACCTGCAACAGCCGGTCATCGTGGAGACCGTCCACGACCATGAGACTTACGACCTGACATGGATCGGCATTGCCGATGGCCAGGGCATCACGCCGTCCTCCGTCAGCCTTGCCTTCCCCGCGTTCTCCGGCCTCATGCTGGTGGAGAGTTTCAGCATGCCCATGTCCCGGCGCAGCGTGGAGCTTCCGGACGGGGACGTTTACGCGGGTGTCAATCTCCTGCCCTCCGGAGCCGCGGAACTGAACCCGGCGACTAACCAGCCCCAGCGGGCCTCCCTGATGCTGAAAACCTATTCCCGCAACTACACCGGGAAGTGCATCGCCACCACGGACACCCTTCCGGAGCCCACCTGCAACGGCATGGACATCGACACGGACGGCGGCATCAATCTCAGGCAGTCGCAGAACGCCGCCTCCGTCCGCATCCGCCGCGCCTACTGGTGGCCGGGCAAATCCGGACAGGCCTACGCCTGGATCCTCAATTCCTTCACGCCCAATCTGCTTTCCTCGCACGGCGGCGTGATGCTTTTCGAGTGGAGCGCGGAGTTCATCCTCGTTCACGAGTGGGACTTTTGACGCGGTTCCTTGACCGGCGGGCTCTGTCATGGACCCGACTTTCCGTTTCTCCCTCCGCCCGCAATCCGGCGCGGAGGCTTCCGTGACTCCCCTGACCCCGCTGCATTCGGACGCCGCCGCTTTCGGCCTCGCCCCGCTCATGGAAACCATCGTGCCGGACGGCTCGAATTTCCTCTATGGCGAGACCCCCGGCACGTTCCTCCGGATTTACCTGGGCTCTCAGACGGTCACGGATTCCTCAAAGCAGGCTTACAACGGAGTCTCCGCTTATTCGGACATGACCGTGGTGCGGACGGTCACCATCCGTTGCCCCTCTACCGCCCCCCAGGTGGCCGCCGACTGGACCGGCAACCCGGCGGGCTCCGTGACCCTGGGATGGCTCGCTGACTGCGGCACGCCCGGAGCCAATCAGACCGCCGCCGCGAACCGCGTGGCCTCCTTCACTCCGGCCGCCACGCTGCTGGTGGGGGATTTCAGTTACAACGTGCAGGCCGGGGGCGCGGCCTCCCTCAATTCAGACGTGGCCGTCTTCGCCTCCGGGATTACCGCGCAGAAAGTTTTCCCGGTCATGGGCAATCATGAGTGGGACCGCTCCGGCATCCTCGCCCTCGTGGCCGCGAAATTCCCTTACGTGACGGAGTTCGCGGCCAGCAAAGCGTATTATGAAAAGCTCTTTTACGGCAATGTCGGGGACACGGACCCCATGTTGCAGGTCCTCTTTCTGGACGGGAATTTCAATTCCGCCATGACCAGCCAGGTGGGGCCGGGGCTGGAATACGGTTCCGACCAGTGGAAATGGATCTTCGACCGCATCCGCACGGTGAAGAATGCCCGCTACCGCGTGGCCTGTGTCCACTGGCCCAGCACCACCTCCGTTCCCGGCTCATCCGTTATCCCTGAAGTGGCGCAACTCGCCCGCTCCGGATGGTTCGACCTGATCCTTGTCGGCCATGCGCATTCCTATGAACGCGTGGAGCAATTCGGCTGCACCGTGCTGAATATCTCCTCCCCCACGGAGCCCATTGAAGCCACCGGCGGCCCGCTGAACGGAGCCGCGGGCACGGGCACTCTTGTTTCATACAACAGCACGGACCGGTGCGTGGGGAAACTGGTGGCCACGCCCGCCGCGCTCGCCTGGGAAGTGCAGTCCGTGGCGGGCACCCTCATCGACCAGGGGGCGGTTTCCCCCAAAGCCTTCCCGTTCGGGGAAATGGAGCTCAAGCTGACCGGCTTCTCCTGCCTCTACGGCTCCACGCCGCTCACCGACGTGATGCACTTCTCCCTGCGGCCCGGGTCCGAGTTCACCTTCTCCGTGCCGGACGGCTATGTCCTCCACCCCGCGGCGACCATCGAGATTTACGCCAAGCCGCAAAGCGCCGCCGATCCCATCGCGGTCGGCTCCATCGCCGCCACCCCCTCCCTGAACTTCTGCCGCCATTGGAAGGCGCAAGTCCTGGTCTCCGGCTCCTAACCATCATGAACCTCATCACCTCTCTGCGGCTTGGGATCTCCGCCGCCATCAAGCCCGACGGCCTCACCGGCGCGTTTCCCGGCGCTCCTCCCGCCCTCACTTCGTGGGCCTTCGGTGTCCGCGACCGGACCCTTGTCCAGCCGGGCAATTCCTTCCACGCCTTCACGCTCGAAGTTCCGGACCCGGGCAGCGCGTTGAATGTCACGCTCAATCACTTCCCGTTCATCCAGATCGGCGGCGCGTTCCTCCGAAATGATAACGGCCTGTATGTCTCCTTTGAGTCCCTTTCCGGCCTGTTGATCCTCATCGAGCCGCTGAACCCCGCCGCGCCCCTCGGCACTGTCACCGTGGCGCGCACGGTCCTCTACGGGTCCGAGTCCATCGCCTACACCGCGCCGGGCGTCTTCCTGCAATCCCGCCCCTTCGCGACCGGCGGAACGTCCGCGCTGAGCATCAGTCTCGCCGCCAACAGCAACGCCCGCGTGACGGTCGTCCTGTGGGGAACGGAGTCCACCGGCAGTGCCTACACTTGACCCGTTGTTACTATTATGTATCCACCGTTTTTTGAATCCCCCGCCGGTGCGCCGGTCTATTCCGGCCATCCGCTCGACAACCATCCGGCCTTTGAAGTGCCGCTCGCGGGAGACCTCGCCGTCATCGCCTGCCACTTCAACCCTTCCGGCTACGAACGCCCGCGTCAGAACATGGGCGCGTTCCTCTCCTGGCTTTGGGCACTGCGCATCCCGGTCTTTATGGTCGAGCTCACGTTTGACGGCGGCCCCGCGCCGGTCCTGCCGCTCGACAGTCCCCGCGTGCTCCAGGTGCGCACCTCGCCGGAAAACTCGCTCTGGCACAAGGAGGGCCTGCTCAACCTCGCGCCGTCCATCGTCCCGCAACAGTTCCGCAAACTGGCGTGGATTGACGCGGACGTGATTATCCGGCATCCGGAGTGGGCGGCCCGCGCCAGCGCGGTGCTCGATCAAACCCCGCTCATCCAGCTTTTCTCCCGGGCCATCTACACGGATTCCAGCCTGCGGGAGAGCGGGAGCAAAGCCTCCACGGGGTTTGCCGGTGCGATCCGCGATCCCCGCCGGGATTGCTGGTCCCACTTCCACTGCGGTTTCGCCTGGGCCGCCCGCCGCGAGCTTTGGGAACGCTTCGGCGGCCTGTATCACAGCATCATTGGACCGGGTGACAGCATCGTGGCCCTCGCCGCCATGGGACGTCTCCGCCGCGATCATACCCACATCGCGCCGTTCAATGAACACGTTTACGAGCACGCCCGCGCCTGGGGTGAACCGGTGCGCGAATGGACCGGCGGGAATATCGACTGCATCCCGGCGGACCTCGTCCACCTCTGGCACGGGGACCACCGCGACCGGAAATATATGGAACGGCTGGAATACACGCGGCCCTTCAATCCCCGGCTCCACGTCGCGCCCTCCGCCTCCGGCGTGACGGAATGGACGGAAGCCGCCCGCCGCGACCATCCGGACATGCTCCGGAGCGTCCGGGACTACTTCACCGAACGCCGGGAAGACGGCTAAAACCCCACATCCCTAACAAGCATTTTATGCCACTCGCCACCGCCATTTGCGGCCTCCCCGTGCTCGCCGCCCTTCTGTCCCTGCCCTGCGTGGCCGTTGTCGTCCACAACCCCGACAGCGGCGACGCCTACGCCGTCCTGGGCGCGATCATCGCCTCCATCCTCGCCCTCATCGAAGCCCGGAAAAAGGACCGGGAACTCGGGCACACGCTCAGCGTGTTCCTTGGCAGTGCCAGCATGGGCAGCATCGTCCCCGGCCTCGTGTATCACGCCGCGGTGTGGCGCGGATGGGTGCCCCGCGACTCCCAGCAACTGATGCCCTGGCAGGTGTGGGCCTTCGGCGGGCTGCTCTTCGGCCTCAACGGATGGGGCCTGCTCCACGTCGCCAACGCCGTGCTCCGGCAACGCGCGAAATCCGTCCGCCTCGCCCTCCGGGGAGGCTCCACCCGCCACCGCAACACCCACAAAGAACGCCTGTGAAAACCCGCCTCCGTCTCGCCGCCCTCCTCCTCCTCCTCACTCCCCTGGCCGTCTCCTCCTGCGCCCTCACGCCGCCGGACGGCTCCACGGTCACGCTGACCTACAAAGACGCCAGCCTCACCGTCTCCGGGAAACCCGCGAAGTAAGCCTCCGCCGCGCCGTTCATGGACCCCGCCACCGCCAGCCTCACCGGCGACCGCTCGCCCGCCGTGCTCCCTCTGGAGCACTGGCAGGCCTGCCCGCTCCGTCTCTCCCTCACCCTCCCCGCCGGGCAAACGCTCGCCGGGGCACTCTCCATCGTGGCGGAGCTCCACGGCTCCCGCGTGGACGCGGCCACCGTGCCGCTGGCGGCTGAGGAAAAGATCCTGACCACGGACTTTGCCGGACCGTTCACGCTCGACTTCACCGGCCCGGAAATGAATCAGCCCATTCCGGCCGGAATGGCTTACCGCGGGCTCTGGCTCGTGGTGGCCGCCGTCTATCCGGCGGACCGTATCGAACTGCTCGCCGTGCGGGACCTCAAGCTCCTCCGGCACCATCTGGCTCTCACAACCGCCCTGCCGCCCGTCGCCCTGGTCTATGCCACCACCGGAGCCCTGGCCACGCTCGCGGCCCGTGTCGCCGCGTTGGAGGCCGCCGGACCGGTCGGCAACGGCGGCCCGGCCACCTGGGGCAGTATCGGCGGCACCCTGACCAACCAGACGGACCTTCAAGCCGCCCTGGCCCTGCTCGCTCCCCTGGCCGGCCCATCGTTCACCGGCACGCCCACGGCCCCCACCGCCGCCGCCGGGACCAATACCACGCAGCTTGCGACCACGGCTTTCGTGCGCACGGAAACCGCCTCCCGCGCTCCGCTCGCCAGTCCCGCCTTCACCGGAACGCCCACCGCCCCGACAGCCGCCGGTGGCACCAACACCACGCAGCTTGCGACCACCGCCTTCGTACGCGCCGAAGTCTCCGCCCTGGTGGGAGCCGCGCCCGCTGCTCTCGACACTCTCAACGAACTGGCTTCCGCCCTGGGGAATGACGCGGCTTTCGCCGCCACCATGACAACAAGCCTGGCGGCCAAAGCCGCGCTCGCCAGTCCGGCCTTCACCGGCGTTCCCACCGCGCCCACGGCGACGGGCGGCACGAACACCACCCAGCTTGCCACCACCGCTTTCGTTCAGTCGGCCCTGGCCGCAATCACTTACACCGGCGGGGACGTCTCCGGGAGTGGTGGAGGAGGAGTGCTGACCATCGCGGCGGACGCCGTCACGAATGCGAAGCTCGCCAACATGACCGCGCTGAAAATCAAAGCACGGAAGACCGGCAGCACCGGCGATCCGGAGGACTGCACGCTTTCCGAGGTCCTCGATTTCATCGGCGGATCCGTACAGGGTGCGATCCTCTACCGGGGCGCGTCCGGCTGGACCCTCCTTCCCCCGGGCACCTCCGGGCAGGTCCTGACCACCGCGGGCACCGCCGCCGATCCCGCCTGGCAGACCGGAAGCAGCGGCGGCGGCACCCTCGCCAATCCCTCCGGGACCATCGGCCTCACGCCGGACAATGGAGTCTCCACCAGCGGCATGCGGGCGGACGCCGCCCCGGCCCTGAGTCAGGCCATCGCCCCCACCTGGACCGCGCCCCATAGCTGGCAGCAATCCAGCCTGGGGACCACCACCGCTTATGCGGCGAGGCTCATCAATCCCACCGCCGCCGTCTCCGGAACGGTGCAGGTTTCCCCCGCGGTGCTCTGGACCGGGAACGCATGGTCCAACGGGAGCAGTGCCTCCCAGGAAACGAGTTTCATGGCCTGGGTGAACCCCATCCAGAACACCTCCGTCAGCGCGGAATTCACCATTTCCGCCCGGACGAACAATGGCGCGTGGGCGGGGCGGCTGTTCCTCACCAACGTGGGGAATCTCACCGTGAGCGGCTCCCTCAACGCCGGTTCCTCTCTCAACATGGGAACCACCGGGGTATTTTCTGTCGGCAACCGCCTCCGGTTATCCGCCCCCGCTGACGGACAGACGCTGCTGACCAACTCAGGCCAGACCGCGGGAGTCATCCTGGACGTGGCCACGGACGCCACCCTGAAAGTCCGCACCCGCGCCGGGACCGGTGACGCGGGCCTCACCGCCTCCACCGCCGCGTTCTCCGGCCCGGTCCAGCTTGCCAGCTACACCGTGGCCACCGTGCCCAGCGCCGCCACCTACCCGCGCGGGCAAATCTATGTCTCGGACGAATCCGGGGGAGCCACCCCCGCTTTTTCGGATGGCACCAACTGGCGGCGCTACGCGGACCGCGTCGTGATTTCCTGAAACCCATGAATACACCGTATGAAATCCTCCTCCGGTTTGATGACGCCGGAGCCTACCGGGGCGGCCACACCATCCGCCGGAACCCCGCCACCGGCGCGCTTGATCCCGCCCAGCCCATCGGAGCGGACACCGCCTTTCCGTGGCCCGCCGTCGCCGCGGAAATCAACCTCGCCGCGCTGGCCGCCAACTCGGAACTGACCGGCACCCTCTCCGCCCTCGAAGCCACACACGCCCAGGACCTCGCGCTCCTGTCCGCCCAGGTGGAGGAAAAGGAGGCCGCCCGCGCCGCCGCCGCCTCGGCCCTCGCCACCGCCGAACAAGCCAGGGCCGCGCTCATCACCAGCCTTACCGACGCCCACGCCGCCGGGCCGGAGGCCCTCGCCGCCGCCGCCGCCCAGGCCATCGCGCCGGAGCGGGAAAAACGCCGGGCCGCCCTCCAGGCCGACCTCGCCCGCATCGCCGCCGAACTTTCCGCCCTCTCATCCTAACCAACACAAACCCCATCCATGATTCAACCTGCCTCTGTCCCTCAACTGCCGGAACCGGAAATCCGGAGCCTCATCGCCAAAGCCTTTGCATCCGTCCCGGCCCTCCCGGCGGCCTCGATCCTGTCTGCCTGCCCGGCGCAAGTCCTCGCCATCCGGGGGTATTACCGGGATACCATGGGAGAGCCCGCCCGGAACGATGTCGGGATGTATGACGACGCGGCCTTTCTTGTCACCCCTGACAAAATCGAGCGGTTCAACTGGAATACCGACCCCTCGAAAGTGGGATGGAATCCCGGCGTGGGGAAACCCTTCGCCATGCTGTGCCCCGGCATCTGGCCCTTTATCCGTGGGCTCCACAAAGGCCAGGGTCCCGCATGGCGGCAGCCGGACGAAAACGATGCCCGCCGCGTGAAGCTTTCCACCTGGTTTCCGGACTATCGCGGCCAGGGGCATTTCAAAGTGTTCCGCGCCCCCGGCCTGCCCACCCCAGCCAGCCCCACCGATACCGGTTATCATGCCATCAACATCCATTGGGGAGGGCAGTATGGGACGAGCTCGTGGGGCTGCCAGACGGCTCCGGCCTCCATGTGGCCAGCCTTCCAACTGGCGAGCTACAAGGCCGCTTCCGCCCAGCCCTTCCTCCCTTATATCCTGATCGATAATCCGTCCTGATCCGCCATGCCGCCGTCTATTCCTGTCTATGCCCTGACACTGGAACGGACCCCGGACCGCGCCGCCGCCATACAGACCGGCCTGCAAGCCTCCGGGTTTGCAGGCCGCCTCTTTTTCGGCACGGACGGTTCCCGGGATCTTTCATTCCCCCACTCCGGCCTCAGCCGCCCCTACTGCTCCCATTGGGGCCGCCCGTCCTCCTGGATGGCCTGCGCGGAGTCGCATCTCTCCATCTACCGGCACGCCCTCACCGCCGATCCCGCCGCCCCCGCCCTCATCTTTGAGGACGACGTGGAGATTTTCCGCCCCGCCGCCGACTTCCTCCGCGTCATCGCGGACGCCCCGCCGGAATGGGACGTCATCCACTTCCACACCGTGGCGGAATACGATCCCATCACCTACGCCCCTGCGGGCTCCACCCCCGACCTCGCCCGCATGACGGTTCCCGGCTATGGATGCGTCGCCTACGCCATCAGCCCCCGCGCCATGAACCTCGCCCTCCAGGACGGCTACCCCATCCGCCGCCCCATCGACATCCAACTCCCCCAGCTACGCCTCAACTTCTACCGCACCCATGCCCCCTTCACCAGCCGCGACGGCCACTTCCTCAGCACAATCCGCTAAGCGACTCAGGTTACTGAGAGATGGAAGGAGCACCGTACCATGGGCCTGACCTCAATACTGCCTGCGGAAGGCATCGAATTTACCTGACTGCAAAATGCAAAATTTAAACCTAAAGCCGATTTCCCGGAGTGGATGAAACAATTGGCATGGTAACTTCACATCAAAATGATTCTCCTTGACGCTCCGGGCCAGAGATCACCGCTGTTTAAAGATGACCGCCCACCCACCACGCCCTCAGCCCTCTCCGTTACGCAACCGCGGAAAGCGTCAACGAGTTTCCAATCCAATGTTGACACTCCGCCCTACCCTGATTAGTCCTTGTGAAAAAAATCACAATCACAATCAAATTCAAATGCCGCAACTGACTCCAGATTCGGAGGGATGGAACGTCGTCGTAATCGGCCATTGGAACCGAGCGATCTTTCTTCCTGCATGGATCAGTGGCCGCCTGACGGACGAAAAGGACATTGGCTTGGAACTCTTAGTTGGCGGAGGGGAGCAGATGTTTAGACTAAGCTTCGACAGCTTGGCGCTACTTGTGTCCAAAGACCGGCTTCAACTGGGTGTTGCAAAAGCTACGCCCGAATTAATGCGAAGTGCCCTCGCCGCAGCGCATCGTGTCCTAAGCGATTTATCGCATACTCCTATCAGCGGAGTTGGCATCAACATGAGGTTCCGTTGCGAAGAGCCGGACGGGAAGCTTATTGATGCATTTAGAACGTCTGATTTGACTGCTATAGGGGATTATACCGAACGCCCCGTGGAATCGACGATGATACGGCGAGCGCTTCAAATATCGGGATATGCCCTGAACTTCGAAGCGACCCTGAATGAGGGTAAGGTCATTCTTGACTTCAACTACCATTTTCCAGCGACCAACATCGCGGAGGGGCTGGCTGCCTTATCGACAGACATCACTACTCTTCGAGACGTCGCAACTGTTTTTGTCGGGAGGGTTTATGATGCAGCAGTGCAGAATGACGATTAACATTTAACTGGATTGAAGCATGACAACTAAAACTTTTGATACCTGCTCAACGTCCGCTATTAAAGTTCCTATTCGGCGCGTAAGCAGCGGGACGACCGCAACTCCTAAGGAGGCAACTGGAACATGGCGTCCGTTACGATCAAACAAGGATGGAATTCAGAGCATAAAATCCGACTCTAAGACTGAAGCGGAGGCGAGCGTCAGGCAAAGAATCGCCAAATTATTAAAAAATAAATAGTCTTGGCGTGGCATGCACTTCACGTATGGTTCGGCGCCTGCAACCGACCTGAATCAAGGGGATGTCATCCAGTATACTGCGGATGTGGCAAACGCGCTTGCCGATATTTATCCGCATTTTAAGTATAGTTATTTTATCGTTTTAACTCAAAGCTGTGATTTAGTACAGCGAGATGGCGGCGAGTGCAAGGCGCGCTATATCACGTTGGCAGCAGTTAGGCCGCTGAAGTTGGTTTTAGAGCGGGAGGTCCAGAAGTATCAACGGGGCCTGAATGAGCAACGCCTAAATCTCTGTAGTGAAGATTTCAAAGCAAAACTTCTACAGTTTGCTGCTCGACTCCTCAATAACAATGAGCCGGACTTTTTTTATTTACGTCGACAAGCGGGGTCAAGATTAGAAGAGGATCACTGCGCGTTCCTTCAATTGTCCGTCACGGTCAAAACCGTTTTTCACTATCAAACTCTTTTGGCTGCGAGGGTATTGCAGTTAAATGACGCCTTTCAGCATAAGCTCGGACATCTTGTTGGAAACCTATATTCAAGGGTCGGAACGCAAGACTGGGTTCCGGATGCCTGCACAAAGGAGGAGTTTGAGAAATTACAGGAGCAAGTTATAAATGCGAACCCAATTACTTGGATTGAAAAATCGATGTACAAGCAGATAGTCCGGCGCTTGGCTGGCATCGCGGATCCCACATTATTAAATGTAGCTGCGTTAATTGAAGAAATGAAGGGGGTGAAGGATAGTAAGAAGACCAAGGTGTTGGACGCATTACGAAAAGTCTTAGAAGAGGCACGAATTGAGACGGCCACCACAGATCTCGTTTTGAAGCGGCTTCCTAATGAACCCGGCTTCCAAGCAGGATTTTGATACATGCTGCCTCATAACGGTCCATGCGCCCAAACCGCGCTGAGGTGGGGCAAAGGAATTTTCGTCGATAACTTGGCTGAGACTGCTAGTCTATTCGCCACTTTCAATTGAGCATCTCATTCCCCGCTCAATGTCCCCATCCTGTGATATGAGATGACCATAATGCTTTTCAACTACCCCTACACCATCACCTAACCACCGTGCGACCTTGTAGATGGAGACTCCATCGGATACTAAGAGACTCGCGAATGTTCTGCGGAGGTCGTGAAACGTGCATTTTACGCCGCAGTTCTTGATGTGCGTAGCGAACGATCGTTTAAAATCAGAGCGATAAATCCCTTTTTCGTTGTCCGCAATTTCCGGCCGGAACATGAATGGCTTTCGAAGACCGTAGCTTTCCAAGAACTTAATGAAGTCTTTCCTAAGTGGAATAGTTCGGTTGTCTCCATCTTTCGGTTTCCAGAGCGAGTCGGACACGATATGGAGCAGCCCCGCTTTCAGATCGAACCATGATGGCCTTGCGGCGATGATCTCTCCTTTCCGGAGACCGGCGTAAAGGGAGCAGTAAATCGCGAACTTTAACCCGTCCTCGCAAGGCGTTGAGATGAGCTTGGCAGCTTCCTCATGGGAGAGAAAGTGCCGCCGAATGGATTCGGAAAGTTTGGGCCGCTTCATGTTGTCGAGTGGGTTTTTTGAAAGCCGTCTGGTCTCCACGCACCATCGGAGGAACCGGTGAAGCATCTCCAGATACTGAACTCCAGTCCGTTTAGATTTTTGGGAGAGCATCCATTCCCGGGCGGCAGTCGCAGTTATCGCCGACACGGATTTCCACTCCTTCGCGAGCGCCACTTTGAGGAGGGTGGCATGCTGCTGACCCACCCACCTTTTTGCTAACCCCTGCTCCTTCAGGTGCTCCTTCCATGCGTCAAGACTGTCAATGAGCCCTTCCCGGATTTCCCTTAGCTGTTGCAGCGATCCGGCGAGCAATTCGCGGGCGGCCCGGATGGCCTCCGCCTCATCCCGGGTCTTGAGGCTGACCTGAACAACTTCTTTGCCAACCCGGCCACGATACCACCAGCATTTCTTTCGGATGAACAGTCCCTTCATGTCGGGAGAAGGTGTACACAAAAGGTGTACACAGTCACGGGCTAAATGCAGAAAATGCGGGTTCTTAACCGGGAATTTCCCCTTTGGAAGGGAAAGGGATATTTCTTACACACAGATGGTCGGGGGTTCGAATCCCTCTCCGCGCACGTCTGGAGGCCGGTTCCAGCGCCTACTTGTTAGATCTGTACACGGCCACCTGTACACAATGTCGCACCGGAAGGGGCAAAATCCGGCATTCTCACGGAGCCTGAGGAGGGTCTAACCGGCCTTGGGCCGCCTCACCTTATTCCCGGCATGTCCTTTGAGCTCCACCAGCACACCGCTTCGTTTGATTAAAGCTTTACCCAACCCTTCAGGAGCGCGCCCGGCAATTGCAGTCATCCTTTCGCCACGCTGGTGCCACCCTTGAAAGCCACCATGAAACCCTCCGACGTTTTTTCCATGATCCTCCTTTTCTTTTTCGCGGTCGTCGGCGGAGTGATGGCACGTGGAACCACATTGTCTTTTCAAGTAACGAAATTGATCGGCATCGAACGGGATTATCAAGGAGCCCGGTTAGTGGGCGGCGTGCTGGGAGGACTTTGCCTGCTCGCTCTTCCTGGCAAAGTCTTTGGAGGCGGGAATTCCAAGCCTGGTCCTCCAGCGGAGTGAACCTCCGGGCGCGTCTATGGATCACGGATGTCCGGCCTTGGCCTCTGGAGGATCTTTTTCATAATCGGCACCCTTCAATCCCCCCTCAATCTCCGGCCCATCCTCGACGCACCGTTTCAGGTAATCGTGGACAATACTCCTTTCCTCCAGTGAAAGGCGCTGCTCTCCTTCCATGAGATTATGAGGAGGTAATGGGTCACCAAACTTCTCTGGTCCGGGGGCATGGGCCACCCTTGTTCGGAGGAATTATGCGTTCTCCCCGCTGATTGGCTGGAGGCAAAACCTGCACCACTTTACCGGAGTCCACATTGACTGCGGGAGCCTCCCTGGACCGGGTGCAGCGCGGGGGTTCACGGCTCCGCTCTCAGAGCACTCTGTCTGAACCACGACTCATCCTGCCGGGTGATGCGCCGGAGTTCGACCGCTGAAACCCAATATTGTCGCCCTTGGAAATCTACGCGGTAAAGATCCTCCTCCGAGGTTTGCGGCAGCGACAGCACCAAATGGGTCCTTCCGGCATCAAGCCTATAACGTCTTTTCTTAGTATGCTCATCTCCAAGGACATCGCTGTAAACGGTCTCTGTAAAGCTGCCGCCGGGAAGCAGTATCAATCGCCGTCCGCCGTGAGAAATGCCCCCGTGATTGTCCAGCCGCAGCACGCTCCCGGCACAACCGGAAAGGAGAAAACCGCAGCAACTAATAAATGTTAGTAAATTTGAGAAATACATGGGAGACTTTACAAAGATGAAGGAATAAATGAATTCTGGAATCTCTCTTCGCACACGTATCGGAGTTCACGGATGGCGGACAAGTCGAAGTCAATCAGCCTGCCGCAGGCCTGGCTGAGCGGGAGGTTTTGCTTTTCCGGATGGGGGAGCGATATTTTGATTCTGGAAGCGAAGAGGATTTTTGCAAAATCCAGACGGTGGGACCGTGGGTCATGACGGACAGGCCTTCGGCGGTGGCCAGCCTGGTCACGGCCTGGTGCACTTCAGTCTGATTCCAGTCATGGCCGGAGAGATAACCTCCGGGGGCGATCTTCGGCCACCAGGCGGTGATGTCGCTGGTCACGGAGTGGTAGTCATGGGCTCCGTCGATGTGGCAGGCGAAGACGCTGGCGTCATCGAAGCAGCGGGCACCGCGGTCGATGGGGAGTTGCAGGAGATTCACTTCGTCGAGGACACCGTGCTCCAGCAGATTTTGCGCGGCAAGATGGAGCCAGGAGCCGTCCCGGGTGATGCGGGAGAGGGAAGGCGGGACCGCCGCGCCGAGATATCCGGCGCGGGCGAAGAGATCAATGCCGTAGAGCGATACTTTCCGTCCCAGCGCGCGGCAGGCCTGGGCCAGGTGAATGAGGCTGGCTCCCTGCCAGACTCCCGCCTCCACCATCTTCCCCCCTTCCGGCACTTCGCGGGCAAGTTGTTCATACCAGGTCGCGAAATCGAACCAGCCGTGGACCCGGTTGCGCCAGAGGAACTGCTCCACCGCGATGCGCCCGTCATGTTTATGATAGTGATCCAGCAGCCGGTGCCGGGTGGCGGTCCACCCCTCCCAGGGTTTTCCCGTGGACATGTAGTCCGCGATCCAGCGCCGGGTCCGCGAAATGAGGTCGGAATGCCATTTGAAATGATGCACGAGAACGGCGGACGAGGCCACGCGGTCATTCCGCCAGTCATTGGAAAACGAATGGATCGAGCCGATATGCGGCCACAGACAAAAACTGCATTTCTCCCCCGCGGCACCGCACAGGTTTTGGGTGACACTGGCCCAGACAGGAAACTGGGATTCGAGAGGCCGGTGCCGTTCCAAAGGCGCGATGATCCCTCCAGCGGCCAGGCGGTCCACGATCCAGCCTTTGATCCACCAGGCGTCCTCCCGGGAGGCGGAGTGAAGACGGTCCTGGATGCGCTCCATGTCGATGAACTCGTCCGTATCCGCATGCAGCACCCAGTCGTGAGGCTGGCTGGCCGCCACCAGTTCTCCCAGCCGGGTCATGCTCGCGCCATCTTCAAACCTCCGGGCCTCCATAAAATGAAGCTGGAGGCGGGGGCGGCTTTTGGCGAGATCCCGGAGGGCGCGCGTGTCTCCACCTGGCCGGTGAACGCAGAGCACCACCACGGTCTCGACATGGGAGGAGTAATGATCGAGCCAGTGCTCGAAGAGCAGGGTATCTCCCTCACCAGTGCGGCAGCAGGCGAGAATCCGTTGTTTTATCATGAGGCGAAAACCGGAGGGGGTGCTCCGGGCGGGGGCGGCCCCGCGGGATTTTATGGTCAGGGGTTATCAGGATGCGTGCTTCACGCGCCGTATAGAAAAGGTTGCCGGCCCGCTTCAGGGGAGCGATGCCGGGAGGAGGATTCTATTGTTCCGGGGTGCCGGAGCCGGTTCCGGTTCCAGACCTGCTGCCACTGGGATCCTCCCTCAGCGCGGTGATGGCCCCGGGTTCCACAATCTGGCTGTAAAGGACAAGAAACTCGCCCAGGAGCCGGTTAAAATTGGAATCATTGGGTTTGCGATGACGGGGATCCCTCCGGACCTTCTGCAACTGCACCGCGCCTTTTTCGATCGCGGTCTGAAATTCAAATTGCGCCGCGGCGAGCCCGGTCACTGCCTGGGAGATCACACCATGCAGGCTGGAGAGCGTCTTGATAATTTCCGGAGAGGTTTCATCCGGATATTTTTTCCCGGTGTGAAGAACGACGTCGAGCTGGCCGAGCAGGGTGAAGAGATCGGGATGGATCATGGAGATGGTTTTGGGGATGAAGGAGGTGAAAGGATCCGGCACGGACATTGTTCATGGCGTGGGGAAAAAGTCCGTTGAAGGGATAGTCTGCCAGGGCCACCGCCTCGCGGGCGGAGCGGCGGAGGACTCCCGCCGGCCAGAGCCTGGCAAGTCTGCTTTGCGCAACCTCCGCGGCGGGGATAACCGGGAGCCGCCAGAGGGTGAGCGCTTCATTTACAAAACAGCGCAACCAGGTGGCCAGCCGGGCATCATTGTCCTGGTGGGTCGTGAAAAACTCCCGGAAAGATTTCTCCAAACAGGGGTCGGAAGGCAGCAGGAGCCGCCTGCGCCATTCAGGCGGGCACTCCTCCACACTCTCCGTGAGAGAAGTGAGCGGCAGGGAAAGCGCGTGATGACCGGGCTGCCACCAGCGTTCCGGCAGGGTCTGCCCCGCGGCCACGTCACTCACACACGCGCCCTGCCCGGCAAGCCACCATGGTGGGCACCAGGTGCTCCACAGGAGCCGGGCATGGGCCCGTCCGAGCTGCCAGTCCACATGCCACCCCTCTCTGGTAAGATATTCCTGGAGATCAGAGATGTGGGAAAGCACCGGCGCCAGGGCATGATGCTGGACCGCGTAAGCATGGGTGCGGTTGATATCCCGGGGGCGCATGACCAGGGGATCGCGGGTATCCTCGGGGTAGCAGAGGTGCTGTCCGCCCAGATAAATCTGGTCCCAGTCCCGCGGCAGCGCGCGCAGGAAGCGGGGAAGCCATTTGGTGAGATGCGGGGAAAAAACGACATCATCCTCCAGCACCAGGAGGCGCCGCACTCCATCCCGCGCGGCGGCTTTGAGGACCTCGCAGTGAGACAGCATGCAGCCATAGCCGCCGCCTCCCGCCGTCCACCCTCCGGGGATCCCCCTCTGGTTTCCGTTGATGGCATCAAACCAGGTAAACGAAGCCCTGATTCCCAGTTCCTCCCGGTGACGAAGGAGCCGGTCCCGGCGGCTCCTGTTTTCCGGAAGGGAAATGACCACGATGCGGTCAAAGCAGGTATCGAGAGGCATGAATAGAAATAAAGAATAAATCAGGGGCGGGGAGGCACACGTGGAGGCGGCGTCGCCTCCTCAGGGGTTTCCCCTTTAAGAAAGGCCCGCATGCGGCTCTCAAGTTCGGGCGGCGGGGTATAATCCGGAATTTTTTTAACCTTTTCGAGAACTTCGCACCATTTTTCCCGCCATTTGGTGTCCGGGGCTGCCGCCGCGGCCTTCTCCGCCGCATCCAGCAGGCCGGAAAGAAGGCGGTTCACGGTGGCCGTATCCGTCGGCATGGGCACGTCAGTGGAGCATAGGGATTTCAAGGGCCAACGCAGGCAGCCCCGCATGGCGGTCACCGTTTTCATATCCTGAGTCAGGGACGGTAGCAGTAAATCCCAGGACTCATTGGCGGCCTTCCCGGCCTCTTCCGGTTCACCGGCCCTGGTATGGAGCGTGGCGAGACTCCACTTGAGTCCCGCCATGACCCAGTTCCAGCCGTTCTGATCCGGCGGGCTGCTCCCGGCGGCTTTAAGGTTCACCTGCACCTGCGCGAGCAACTCCCTCATCAGATCCCTGGTCTCGTAGTTCAGACGGGCCCTGGCATTACCCTTGGCATGGGCCACTGAGTCGACCACCTGGTTCAGATACAGGGCAAACCATGCGTATTGCTCCAGTTTTCCGGGGTTCAATTCCACTATTTTGAATTTGTCCGCCACGGCCCCCTTCAAATAACCAAATCCCCTGGAAGCCTCGTCCTCCGTGCCATGGACGATGATGTTGTCTCCCAGGATGGATTGATCCTCACCCCTCGCCCGGAAATGAAACTCCATGGGGACACGCTCCGTTTCAAAAATTTTCGCCTGACATTTGAGGGACTCCTCCAGTTCCCGGCGCTCACCCGCAAAGTTATTTCCGAGGCGGTAGTACCGGGAAAGGTTGGCATGGGCATTGGAGAGATGCTGCTGGTACCACATATTGCCAGCGTCCACCTCCGCGAGCCTGGTGGTGATCTCGAGTCTTGTGTTTAAATACTTCGCGGCAGCGTCCCTGTCCACAGGCTGGGAATTCATATACTCCTGCCCCAGCCATTCATTTGCTTCGGCATACAGGATTTCCATGCCTTTATTGCCAGGTTTTCTCCATTGGTCCACCATATTCAGGCGCCGCAGAAGAATGGCGCGGCGTTCCTCCGCGCTGTCGGAAACAGTCTGGGCCCAGGTGGTCATGAATACCGAATAAGCAATGCGGCCGTATTTCTGAATCGCGGGCTCCCCATCAAAAGACTCTCTTTGGAAAAGTTTTTTCCAGCCACTTTCCAGATCCGGTGCCTGAGTGACGATTTTTTTCTCATCCTTCATTTCGTTGAACCGGGCCGATTCCCACTCCAGGAAGGCCTGGATTATCAGGGGATCATTTTCGAACCTCTTTTTCCCCCGCGCGATGACATCCTCCGCCGTGGCCATCGCGGCCTTGCTTTCGCGTGTATTCAGCCGGTCGCGCATGAATTCGGCACGATGCTGGTAAACCCGCGCGGCGAGATAAAACGCGCGGGCGGTAGCTTCGTCCTCCCGGGAGCGCATCAGAAAATCCGCGGTTTTCACCGCCAGTCCGGAGATTTTTGATTGATCGTCGCGCTGGCTCATCCGCTCTTTTACCCGGACCCAGCGGATGTAGAAATCCATGCGGTTTTCCAGGCCGCTGATGGTGGAGTCCTCCAAGGGCTGCTGTTCATAAAAAGAGGCCACCCGGCTGTAGGGTATCTCCAGAAGATCCAGCTTTCCCAGGGGTTCCAGCACATCCGGGAGGGCAACAGTCATGTAGGCCACCTGATCCTCGGCGGATTTTTCCCCCCGTTCCGCCCGGGCGAGGGCGCGACTGATCGCCACATTATAAATCACCGCCACCACCACCAGCAGGGCGATAAGAGTGGCCACGAGCGGCCGGCGGCGCACCCAGAGCCGTGTGCGTTCCCAGGCATACACGGACCGCGCCGTGACAGGCCGGTTTTCCAGCCAGGCCCGTAGATCCGCCGCCAGATCCGCCGCGGTGGCATAACGGCGCGCCGTTTCGTAGGATAACGCCTTCATCGCGATGTCGCTGAGATCCCGCGGGATGGAGGGATTGAGGCTTCGGGGGGGCTGGGCGGGCGCGGCCGCCATGTTGCCCAGCAGCGCGCTCTCCGTTTCTCCCGAAAACGGGAGTTTCCCCGTGAGCAGTTCGTAGAGAATCACCCCCAGGGCATACACATCGCTCGCGATGGTGGCGTATTTTGCCCCGCGTGCCAGAATCTCCGGGGCGCTGTAAACCGGAACGCCCATGAATCCACCGGTGAGGGTCAGTTCATCCTGAGTCCGGTCCGCCCGCCCGGCGATGCCAAAATCCGCGACATAAGGATGGTTTTCCTCATCGAAAAGGATATTAGCGGGTTTCAGGTCGCGGTGAATGATCCCCGCGCGGTGCGCATGGTCCACGGCCAGAGCCACTTTTTCCACGATTTCCGCGCAGGCCTTCCACTCTCCCGTGAGACGTTCCCTCCGGCGGGTGAGCGTGCCTCCCCGGGCCAGTTTCATGGCATACCAGAGAGTGCCCTCGTCAGTCTCCCCGGATTCGTAGAGAGGAAGGATCCAGGGATGGTCCAGGGAGGCGAGGGCCTCGGTCTCCATCTCAAATCTTCTGCGGGCCTCCTGCTTCCCGTAAAGGGGATTGAGCATGAGCTTCAGCGCCACATCCCGCCGCTGGGCGATGTGGCGGGCGCGATGCACCACCCCCATGCCGCCCTCCCCCAGCTTTTCCACCATTTCATAAGGGCCCACACGACAGACGGGGTCCAGCATGGACCCTCCCGTCATGCAGGAAAAACAGATGCCTTCGGCCGCCAAAAGGACCGGCCCCCCGCAGCGCGGGCATTTTTCGTGTTTGAGAGATTGCACGGCTTGAAAGTTTTCGTTAAGGGAGAACAGAAAGGGGTGCGTTCCGCGCCCCGTTTGTGATCATTAATACCATGGAAACTCTGAACGCCAGCGATTCCCGGACTCGATGGACTGTCGTTCTCGCGGCGAACGGGGACGGACCGGAAGCGGTGGCCGCCCTGCAAAGCATCTGCTCCCGCTTCGATCCGCTTTTATTGTCGGACGCAAAAGCGCTCAATAATTTTCCTCTGGAACCGGCGGACATCGTTCAGGAATTCTGGGTGATATTTCTCGATTCAAAGCTGTGGACCCGGGCCAACCCGGAATTCGGCCGCCTGCGGACGTTTATGTTCACATGCTTCCGGAATTTCCGGAAACGCTGCCTGGAGCGGGCGCATGCGAAGAAGCGCATGGTCAACGTCACCTTTTCGATCGAGGATCTGCTGGAGGATGTCCTGGAGGAGGAGGAGGACTTCGCGCGCCGGCACCGCTTTGACTATTGCTGGGCGGCGGAGATTTACTGCGAGGCGGTCGCATCCGTGAAACGGGAGTGGCAGGAGGCTGACGATCTGCTGCTGTTCGACACACTGAAGCATCATCTCATGCGGGATATTCCGGATGCCACCAGCACCCGGCTGGGGGCGAGTCTCGGGATGACGCCGGTAGCTGTCCGTAAAGCCGCGAGCCGGCTGGCGGCGGAGATTAAGAAGGCGGTGCGCAAGGGCGCGGCCCAGTATCTTTCGAACCCCACGCCCTCCGAAATCGACGAAGAGGTGGAATATCTCTTTAAAATACTGTCCGGAGCCCCGCCTTCCTCCTAGCAAGTGCCAGGCAGTAAGGACCGGGACCACCGCCACGGATGACGGAGCCCCGGCCCCGGGGGGGAGAAACTGCGCGGCGAAACGTAATGGCATGGAGGTCGGCTTTCCGGAACCCCTTACGATTCCTTCGTAGTGAAATACAGATTCAGCGGCGTGTGCGTGACACGATCTTATAAGAAACTTCCCGCGTGGACGCCTTCAGGGGAGAGCTGGAGGCCCGCGCGGGAAGTAAGAGAAGGATGAAGGGCCGGGCCTGAGAGCGACGTTGACAGTAGCTGTCCCGGGGTCCCTTTTGAAGCCCCTATCCTCCCATGTCCCGAGCCGCTGTCATCAATGTCGTAGGTCTCACCGCGCGTCACATCAGCGCGGAGACGACTCCCCACATCATGGGGTGGTTGAAACACAAGCAGATAGCCCCCATACAACCGGTGCTGCCCGCGGTGACCACCACCATGCAGACCACCTATCTCACCGGGCGGCGGGTGAGTGATCACGGCATCGTGGCCAACGGCTGGTATAACCGGGAGCTGGCGGAGGTGCAGATGTGGAAGCAGAGCAACCACCTGGTAAAAGGCCAGAAACTCTGGGACGTGCTGAAGAAGGAGTATCCCGGCTTCACCGTGGCAAAGCTCTTCTGGTGGTATAATATGTATTCCACCGCGGACTATTCCATCACCCCGCGGCCTATGTATCCCTCGGACGGACGGAAGGTGTTCGATGTTTACACCCATCCCCCGGAGGTCCGGGAGGAAATCAAAAAGGACCTGGGGGATTTCCCGTTCCCCGCCTTCTGGGGTCCCATGGCGGGAGAGGGCTCCTCCCGTTGGATCGCGGACTCCGCGAAGTGGATCGAGGAAAAATACTGGCCGAATCTGAGCCTCGTTTACCTGCCGCACCTGGATTACAACCTGCAGCGGCTGGGGCCGGACGATCCCGCTATCGTGAAGGATCTGAATGAGATCGACACTATCGTGGGGGATCTGATCAGCTTTTACAAGGAGCGCGCTATCCGCGTCATCCTGCTGAGTGAATACGGCATCACCGCAGTGGACCAACCGGTGCACATCAACCGGATCCTCCGCGAGAGGGGCTGGATCACCGTCCGTGAGGAACTGGGGCTGGAGATCCTGGACTGCGGGGCCAGCAAGGCCTTTGCCGTGGCGGACCACCAGCTCGCCCATGTGTATGTCAATGATCCCTCCATCCTGAATGAGGTGCGGGAGGCGCTGGAGGCCACGCCGCGGATTCAGAGTGTGATCGATGGGATCTGGAAGGCGAGCATCGGGCTGGATCACCAGAGATCCGGGGACATCATCTGTGTGGCGGACAGCCGGAGCTGGTTCACGTATTACTACTGGCTGGACGACCAGGTGGCCCCGGATTTCGCGCGTTGCGTGGATATCCACCGGAAGACGGGCTATGATCCCGTGGAACTTTTCCTGGACCCCACGCTGAAACACCCGAAGCTCGCCGTGGGCAGCCGTCTGTTGAAGAAAAAGATCGGCATGCGGTATCTCATGGACGTGATCCCGCTGGATGCCACGCTGGTAAAAGGCAGCCACGGGCGCGTGCCGGAGAGCCGCCTGGACTGGCCCATCCTGGCCGGGGAACTGCCCCACCTCACGGACCGGGATTATATTTCCGCCACTCAGATCTACCACGAACTGCTCCACGCCGTGCGGAAGCAGATCGCGGAGTGAGGGGGACTGGTATGCCGCGGGAGCCGCGCTGTTTCGGGGCCGGCAAAGCCGGGCGGATTACAATGCCCGGAACTGGTGGATGACCTCGCTCATATCCGGGGCGCCAAAGAGCGCGGAACCCGCCACGATGGCGTTCGCTCCGGCTTCCAGTGCGGGCGGCAGGGAGTGCAGATAGATACCGCCATCCACCTCGATGTGATACTTCAGCCCGTGCCGTTCCCGGTGGGCGGCGGCGGCGCGCACCTTCTCCAGGGTTTCCGGAATGAGCGCCTGACCTCCGAATCCGGCATTCACCGTCATGACGAGGAAGACATCCACTTCATCCAGATACGGCTCCGCCGTCGCGAAATCCGTGTCCACGTTCACTGCCAGGCCGCAAGTGAGTCCGGCGGCACGGATGCGGTGCAGGGTATCCCGGACGTCGTGATCCGCCTCCACATGGACGGAGATGTTATCCGCCCCGGCCTTGATGAAACGGTCCAGAAAGTGGTCCGGACGTTCGATCATCAAGTGCACGTCCAGAAAGATGTCATTCGTCCGGTGGACCGTGGCCACGAAGGCCGGGCCAAAGGAAATGTTATCCACGAGATGCCCGTCCATCACATCCAGGTGCAGCCAGTCCGCGCCCGCCCGGATGGCCCGGGAGCACTCATCCGCGAGGTGGCTCCAGTCAGCGGCCAGAAGAGAGGGGGCGATGATGCGTTTCGTGTAATCCATTCCGTCAATATGCCAGCCCTGGCCTGTCGCGCAATTGGAGCGCCGCCGTTTTTCCCTCCGTCCGTTAGCCGATGAGATCCAGCCGTCCGGTGCTGTCGCCCAGGCGTTCCTCTTTCAGGCCCACGCGGTCCAGCATGGAGAGGTAGAGATTGCACATGGGGACATTGTCCACGCGGGTGTGGCGGCCCATCTTGAGGGTGCCGCCACCGCCGCCGGCCAGGATCACCGGCAGGTCGCGGTGGGAGTGGGCATCCGGGTCGCTGATGCCGCCTCCATAGACGATCATGCAGTTGTCCAGCAGCGTGCCGTCCCCTTCCTTGATGCCTTTCAGCTTCTCCAGGAAGTAGGCAAACTGACGGCTGTAGTATTCGTCGATCTTCGCAATCTTGTCCAGCTTCTCCGGATCCCGCTGGTGGTGGGAAATGCCGTGGTGCTGGTCCCGCACGCCGATCTCCGGGAAGGTGCGGTTCGAGCCGTCATGCGCCAGCAGGAAGGAACTGACGCGGGTGGTGTCCGTCTGGAAAGCCAGCGCCATCAGGTCATACATGAGGCGGATGTGGTCCTGGTAGCCCGCCGGGATGCCGGTGGGCATGGTGTAGGCGGGCATGTCCTTGGCCTCCCGGTTCGCCTGGGTGAGGCGGCGCTCGATGTCACGGATGGAGGTGAGATATTCGTCCAGCTTTCGTTTGTCGTTGGAACCCAAATGCTTCTGGAGGGAATGGGCGTCTTCGTTCAC
The DNA here is from genome assembly GCA_965229245.1 of Verrucomicrobiales bacterium. Taxonomy (GTDB): domain Bacteria; phylum Verrucomicrobiota; class Verrucomicrobiia; order Verrucomicrobiales; family V1-33; genus V1-33. The sequence goes on along the minus strand of CBDDIW010000005.1, from coordinate 2,088,247 downwards.
GAAGTCCAGGATGCTCTTGTTGTAGAACTCCCGTTTCGCCCGCGCGGCATCCGCTTCTCCGGCAAGACCGTTGGAGAAAAGCCGCTCGAAGGCCAGCTTCGGGTCCCGCTCCGGGGAGATGGGCATGGACTCGTTTTTCCAGGCCAGGTTGAACTGGTAGGCGCAGCTGTAGCCGCTGTCGCAGTTTCCGGCGCGGCGCGCCTCGTCACAGCTCAACTCCAGGGAGGGGAGCTTCGTGAGCTGCCCGATGGCATTGGCGGCCACCTGGTCCACGGAAATCCCCGCGCGGATGTCCGCTCCGGCGGTCTTCCGGGCCTGCATGCCGGTGAGGAAAGTGGCGTTCGCGCGGGCGTGGTCACCACCGCCATCCCCGTTCGCCGCCGCCTTGTCATGCTTCAGGCCGGAAATGACGTGGATGTTGTTCTTCACGGCCTCCAGCGGCTTCAAAGAGCGGGAAAGCTCATAATCCGTTCCCGTTTTAGAGGGCGTCCACTCCGTCATGTTCCGCCCGTTCGGCGAGTAAATGAAAGCCATCCGCACCGGGAACCGGGAGACGGCGGCCTTTGCCGGGGCCGCGAAAGCCCGCACGGGAGCGAGTGATTCCATCGCCGGCAGCGCGATCAGCGTGCCAAGCCCTCGGAGAAAACGGCGGCGGGAAAGGTCTGGAGTCATGGGATCAAAAGGCAAAGGAGCAGGCGGAATGCCACCTCCCTCATAAGGCACGGGCGGGAAAAGCCCTGTCTTTCAAAGGATACGCCCGTCCTCCCGGTCCGGAGCACCTTCCCGGAACGCAAGCGCGGACGGCCCGGCTCTACGAAACCGGCGCTCTCTCCCTCAGGCTTTGCGATGACTCCTCCGACTGCCAGGGCCTGGCGCTACGCCTGTTTTTTGAAATACCGCTGCTGCACCGCCAGCACCCGCGCGCTGTCCAGGGAAAGCAGGGCCTCCACCTCCAAGGTGAGACCTGGGAAAACGCGGCTTTTCAGCAAGCCTGCTTTTTCGGTGAGGGCGATGTATTCCCCTTCCTCCAGGACGAACCAAAGCACCCGGCGCTCACCCGTGAGCCATATCAGATACTCCCGCACTCCGCTCCGGCGATAGAGGGCAAACTTCGCGTTCATGTCCAGCGAGGCGCTGCTGGAGGAAACTTCACAGATCAATTCCGGCGCTCCCGTCAGATAGCCCTCCGCATTGATGGAGGCCGCGCCTCCCGCCGAAGGAACGCGGCACAACACGGAATCCGGCTGCGGAGTGTTTTCCCGGTCGAGGATCAGGGTGGGATTCGCATACACCTTCACCCCCGCGGCCCGGGACGCATAAAACCCGAGCCACAAATGCACCAGGGCATCGGGCTCGGCGTGAGTGTCGGCACGGAGCGGCGGCGGCATATAAACGATTCCATCAATCAATTCGGCCCGCCTTATGTTAGGCAGTGCCTCCCAGCGCCGGAGGAACTCCCGGGTGGTCAGCCGGTAACCATTCTCCAGCCAGACGGCGGGTTCGGAATTTTGGGCACGGGGCAGAGCGAGCACGGGGAAAAATATCCCAGTACCCGCCCCTGTCATCCGGTGAAATAAGTCCTCACACCACTGACGCGCACCGGCCGCAGAGGGAGGGATGCACGGCGTGGCTGCCCACGTCCGGGAGGTGTCTCCAGCAGCGCTGGCACTTCTGGAAGGAGGTGCGGCCCACGGTGGCTCCCAGGAGATCGCCCAGGCGGACCTGGAGGTCGCTCACGATGAGAAATTCCCCGGCGGTCTCGCGATCCTCCATCAGCTTCGCGGCAGGGCTGTCCGCCGGGAGAGTGATGACGGCGGCGGCTTCCAGATTGCTGCCGATGAGCTTTTCCTTCCGCGCCTTGTCCACCTCCTGGAGGAGGACATCGCGCACGGTTTGCAGAGCCCCGATGGCCTGGGTGGCCTCCGTGCCCGCGAAGGCCGGGTCCGGCACCGGGAAGTCCTGCTCGTGCACGGTGTCCGTGTGCCCGGCGAATTCCCAGGCTTCATCCGCCGTGTAGGCAAGGACGGGTGCCAGCAGGCGGCAGAGGTCATGGAACACGCGGTGCATGGCCGTCTGCGCGCTGCGGCGGCGCGGGCTTTCCACGGCATCGCAGTAGAGGCGGTCCTTCGTGATATCGATGTGCAGCGCGCTGAGGTCCACGGCGCAGAACTGGTTCAGCGTGATGAACACCTTACGGAAATCATAGAGCGCGTAGGCTTCCAGACATTCCTTTGTCACCACGTGCAGACGCTCCAGGATCCAGCGGTCCAGCAGGGTGAGGGCTTCGTTGCTTACGGTGTCCTTCGCGGCATCGAAGTCCCCCAGGTTGGCCAGGAGAATGCGCAGGGTATTGCGGAAGCGGCGGTAAACCTCCCCATTCTGCTCAAAGAGGTCCTGGGAAAAAGGCACATCGTTTTGCCAGTCCACACTGGCCACCCAGAGCCGCACGAGGTCCGCGCCATACTTGTTATAGTAGTGGTCCGCCGTCATCGGCTTGCCCGCGTTGGCCGGTTTTTTGGCGTCCTTCGCGCCCTCGGTGGAAGTCTCCTGGTCACTCTTCGACACCTTCTTGCCGGTCGTGTCCGTGACGAAACCATGGGTCATCACCGTCTTATACGGAGCCGTGCCCCGGTGGATGACACTGCACATCAGCGAGCTCTGGAACCAGCCGCGGTGCTGGTCCGTGGCTTCGATATACAGATCCGCGATGCCGCCGTTCCCCAGTTCCGGGTGCGCCTCCGTCACGGCCATGCTGCTGCAGCCGGAGTCGATCCACACATCCAGGGTATCGCGGCCTTTGGTCCAGGTCGTTGGAAGATCGAGCATCGCGGTAAGCTCCGCGTCCGTCTTCTCGAACCACAGGTTCGTCCCGTGCTTCTCGATGAGGTCCGCCACTTTCCGGGCGATGGCCGCGTCCACCACGGGCACGCCGTTGTCATAAAACACGGGCAAGGGCACGCCCCAGGTGCGCTGGCGGCTGATGCACCAGTCCGGGCGGCTTTCCGCCGTGCCATAGATGCGGGCCCGGCCCCACGGCGGGAGCCACTGCACACTGGCGATCTCCCGCAGCGCGTCCGCGCGGATCATCTCGATGTTCAGGAAGAACTGCTCCACGCTGCGGAAGATGATGGGCGTCTTGCTCCGCCAGCAGTGCGGGTATTCGTGCTTGTAGCTCTCCTTGCCCAGCAGGTGACCGCTTTCCGCCAGGAGCTTGATGATGGGGCCGTTCGCTTCAAAAACGAGCGTTCCCACGAGGTCCGGCAGTCCGGCCTCCTCCGTGAATTTTCCATCGTCATCCACCGGCGAGATCAGCCCCAGCCCGGCCTCCCGGCCCGCCAGATAGTCCTCCTTACCGTGACCCGGCGCGGTATGCACCTGACCCGTTCCGGTGTCATCCGTCACAAATTGCGTCGCGATCACCTTGCTGTCCCGTTCCAGGAAGGGGTGACTCGCGAGTGAACCCGCGAGGTCCGTGCCTTTGAATTCCACCGGTTCCCCGGTGAGTTTGAAGCCGGTCTTGGCCCCGAACGCCTCCACCAACGGCTTCACGATCACCAGCTTCTCCACGCGACCATCCCCGTGGGCGAAGTCGCCCAGCACATAGACATACTCCGGCCGCACCATGATCCCCAGGTTCGCCGGCAGCGTCCAGGGAGTGGTGGTCCAAATGACAAAGGAGCCGCCCGCGTCCGCCACGGGGCCTGTCTTTGCCGGGAACTTCACAAAGATGGCGGGAGAAGTCTTTTCCTTGTATTCCACCTCCGCCTCGGCCAGCGCCGTCTTCGCGCCGTAGCTCCACTGCACGGGGCGCTTGCTGCGATAGACCAGCCCTTTGTCCACGGCGGTGGCGAAGAACCGCACGATGTGCGCTTCATACCCGGCGGAGAGCGTGAGATAGGGATTCTCCCAGTCTCCAAACACCCCCAGTCGCCGGAAGGAGGCGCGCTGCACATCGATCCACTTCCGCGCGAATTCCTCACAACGCGTCCGCACCTCCGGCGCGCTCAGACCGGTATCCGCCTTCACCACCTTGAACTCGATGGGCAGCCCGTGGCAGTCCCATCCCGGGATGTAGGGCGTCTCAAATCCGGCCATGGTCTTCGACTTCAGCACCAGGTCCTTGATCACCTTGTTCAGCGCCGTGCCCATGTGGACATCCCCGTTCGCGAAGGGCGGGCCATCATGCAGGAGGAAGCGCGGGGCTTTCGCCGCCTTCCGTTTCGCCTGGATGCGGTGGTAGAGTCCGGACTTTTCCCATTTCTCCAGGCGCTGGGGTTCGCGAATCACGAGATCCGCTTTCATCGGGAAGTCGGTCTTCGGGAGATTGACGGTGTCTTTGTAGTTCTGGCCTTCGGCGCTCATGGGAGAAAACATTTGGCCCCGCCTCCGGGCGGGGGGCGTGCATTTTGGTAGTGCCCACCCGGAAGGGAAAGGGGGAATATGCCGGTGTCGTCCGCGTCCGCTTGCTGTTCCGCGGGATATCTTTTAGGAAGACGGCGCGGAGATCAATGCCGACCCGGATTCACGATGAAATCAGGAAAATGCCCGAAATGCGCGTCCACCCGGATCTATTCCAGAAAACCTCGGCATGTGGAAGGTGGTTCACCTGAAAGTCTTCGTCTGTCTGCACTGCGGCTATGTCGAACAGTATATCCGGGATGTGGAGAAGAGGAGAATGGACATCGTGGAGCATCTGGATCCGCCAGGCACTATTTAAGAAGCGGAGAGGTGGGATCCACGCGGCGGAACTGTCCCACAACAGAGGGCGGGGCGGGGCATTTTCACGCAAAAACCCCCTGCCGGGAGATTTTTCCACTCCTCCCACTCCGGGATTTGGCAAATTTTGAACCAACAAAGCAAAAAACCGCTTGGCAAGCTGTTCGGGAGCGTTATAACCTCCGCCGTCCGAAAGACTTGGGATTTTGGGGTATTAGCTCAGTTGGTAGAGCACCACAATGGCATTGTGGGGGTCAGCGGTTCGAATCCGCTATGCTCCACCACCTTCCCAGACATAGAAAAATCCGCCGGCGATGAAGTTTTTACAAACTGCCGGGCGAGTGGGGAATTTTTGTCAATTGAGTTTGTTGACGCCGGATATTTCCCGGATACAATCCCCCTCCGTGAGGAAAACGGGAAGAAATTCCCGTTTTTTTGTTTTTCTATTTCAGGACTCCTATGACCAGCGAACTTCTGGCAGTTTTCGATTACTACGAACGTGAAAAGGGCATCCCCCGCAGCAAAATGGTGGATGCGCTTTCCAGCGCTATTTTGACGGCCGCGCGTAAAATCATCGGACCGGCGCGGGAACTGCGCATTGATATCGACCCCGCGAAGGGTACCATCAAAGCGATTGCCCGGCTGGTTGTGGTGGAGGCGGTTACGCAGCCGTACGAGGAAATCTCTCTCGAAGTGGCGCAAAAAATCGCGAAGAAAGCCAAGCGTCCGGGCGAGGTGGCTCTCGGGGATGAGATCGACGTGGAGGTGACGCCCAAGGACATGGGCCGCATCGCCGCGCAGACCGCCCGCCAGGCCATGATGCAGCGCATCCGCCAGGAGGAGAAGTCCCTCATTTATGAAGAGTTCAAGGACCGCGCGGGCGACATCGTCCACGGCACGGTGCGCCGCTTTGAAAAATCCGACGTGATCATCGACCTCGGGAAATTCGAGGGCGTGATGACCAAGAAGGAGCGCGTCACCACGGAGGACTATAATATCGGTGACCGTCTGCGCCTTTACGTGGTGGCCGTGGAAAACGGAGCCCGCGGGCCGGAGATCATCCTCAGCCGCGCGCACACGAATTTTGTGAAGCGCCTCTTCGAAAGCGAGGTGAGCGAAATTTCCGACCGCACCGTGGAAATCCGTTCCATCTCCCGGGAGGCCGGCTACCGCACGAAGATCGCCGTTTTTTCCGCCGATCCGAAGGTGGATCCGGTGGGGGCCTGCGTGGGCATGCGCGGCGCGCGTGTGAAAAACATCGTGCGTGAGCTGAACAACGAAAAGGTGGACATCATCAAGTGGAGCGACAATCCGAAGGAATTCCTGAAGGACGCGCTCAAGCCCGCCCAGATCAATGACGAGAAGATCACCGTGGACCCCGTCCACCGCCGCATCTTTGTCCGCGTGCGGGAGGAGGATCTTTCCAAGGCCATCGGCCGCCACGGTCAGAATGTCCGTCTCACCAAGGCCCTCATGGGCTGGGACCTCCAGGTAGACCGGGATGAAAGCGCCCACGAGAAATTTGAAGGCAAGGTTCACAATGCGGTCGCGGACCTCGCCGCGCGGTTGCGTATTGAGCCGGATATGGCTGAAGTGCTGGTCCGCAACGGTCTCCACAGCCTTGAAGTGATTTCCACCGCGGGGGCCGACGATATCGCCGGCATTCTCGAAATTCCCCTGGAGAAAGCCGAGGCCATTCTGGCCAAAGCCAGTTCCCCCCAACCGGCCTGAGTTCCTTAATACGGAACCACCCAGCGCCGCCATGAAAGCTCTTACCCCAACGCATGTCAGCAAAACCGAAATCCCCAGGTGCCCCGGGCACCGATGCCTCCTCCGCCGCCGCGAAGAAGGCGGTCCCCTCACGCCCCCCTGGCACCAGGCCCGGGGAAGCCGCTGACACGCCCGCCGCCTCCTCCCCTCCTCCCCTCAAGCCCCAGTCCGTTGCCCTGGATCTCCTTTCGGAGAAGCCGAAACGGGTTCGTAATAAACCCGGGGCCGTTCCCGCCGAGCCTGCGGCGCCGCCGCCTCCCCCGCCCCCGCCTCCCCGTGAGGTGCTCTCGCTGATCGACGACGAGCCGAAGCCGAAACGCCGCCGTCCGGTGGACGGGGCTCCGAATACTTTTGTGCAGCCCATCTCCCGCCTGCTGGCGGAGAAAGAGGAAGCCGCCAATGCCGCGAACAATCCGCCGCCTCCCACGCCGCCCCCGGCAGCCCCGGTTCCGGTGGAGCCAGCGGCTCCCGCCTTGCCCGCGGACGTGCCGGACGAAAAAGTGATCTGCATCAAGCCTCCCATCATCGTTCGCGAACTCGCGGAGCGCATGGGGGTGAAGGTCTTTGTCCTCATCAAGGACCTGATGGAGCTGGATATTTTCGCGAACCCCAGCGTCTCCATTGAGACCGAGGTGGCCGTGAAGATCTGTGAAAAGCACGGCTTTCTCTTTGAGCGTGAAAAACGCGAGAAGGGTGCCGGCATTCACAAGGTGGAGGAAGTCATTGCCCCGCCGCCCCCGCCGAAGGTGGAGGAGGAAGTGGACAAGCTGCTGCCCCGCGCCCCCATCATCGCTTTCATGGGCCATGTGGACCATGGCAAGACCAGTCTCATCGACGCCATCCGGAAAACGCGCGTGGTCACCGGCGAAGCCGGCGGCATCACCCAGCACATCGGGGCTTATACCATCGATCACAAAGGCGGCTCCATCACCGTGCTGGACACCCCCGGTCACGCGGCCTTCTCGGCCATGCGGGCCCGCGGCGCGCACGTCACCGACATCGTCATTCTTGTGGTCGCGGCGGATGACGGCATCATGCCGCAGACAAAGGAGGCCATCGCCCACGCGAAAGCCGCCGGAGTCAAGATCGTGGTCGCGTTGAACAAGATCGACCTCAAGACGGCGGATCCGGACCGTGTGAAAATGCAGCTCCAGACCGAAGGTCTCATGACCGAGGACTGGGGAGGCGAGACGGCGTGTATTCCCGTCTCCGCCACCAAGGGCATTGGCATCGACGAACTGCTGGATGCCGCGCTGCTGGAGGCGGAAATGCTGGAACTGAAAGCGAATCCCAAGGCTCCCTGCCGCGCGCTCATCATCGAGAGCCGGGTGGAAGCCGGGAAAGGCCCCACGGCCACCGTCATCCCGCAAACCGGCACGCTCAAGATCGGCACCGCTTTCATCTGCGGCGTCCTCTCCGGCAAGATCAAAGGCATGCTCAACGACCGCGGCAAGGCTATCAAGGAAGCCGGACCGGCCACCCCTGTGGAAATCCTCGGCTTCAGCGCCCTGCCCAACGTGGGGGATGAGCTGGTCGAGATGGAAAATGAGCGGGATGCCAAGCGACTCAGCGAGGAACGCACCGCCCAGCAGCGCATGGAAAAACTGGCCGCGCCCCGCCGGGCCACGCTGGAGACGCTGTTCGCCAACATGGACGCCGGGCAGAAGAAGAACCTCAAGATCATCCTCCGCACGGACGTGCAGGGATCCCTGGAGGCCATCGTCGCCCAGCTTCGCAACATCACTTCGGACAAGGTCCGGATCGAATTCCTCCTCGAAGGAGTGGGCCCCATCACGGAGAACGATGTCATCCTAGCCTCCGCTTCGGACGCCGTGGTCATCGGGTTTGGCGTGAAGGTCGAAGGCAAGGCACTCAAGGCCGCGAAAGCCGAAGGCGTGCAGATCAAGCTCTACTCCATCATCTACGAACTCATCGACCAGGTGAAGGAAGCCATGGTGGGCCTCCTTGATCCGCTTAGCCGCGAGAAGGTGCTGGGTCACGCCCAGGTGAAGAAAGTCTTCAAGGTCAGCAAGGGTCGCGTGGGTGGCTGTATCGTCACGGATGGCCGCATTGTCCGCAGCGCGCGGGCCCGCGTGCTGCGCGGGAAACAGGCGGTTTACGATGGCGGGTTCCATACGCTGCGCCGGGTGAACGACGACGTGCTGGAAGTCCGCAACGGCCTCGAATGCGGGGTGCGCCTCGGCGACTTCCACGACTACGAAGAGGGCGACATCATCGAGTGCTACGAACTGGAGAAAATCGCGCAGACTCTCTGATCCCCGGCAGGCCGGGCAGACTCCCTCGGACATGAGCGCCGGACTTTCCGTCCGGCGACCGGTGGAGCTTCCCCGCTGAACAACGAACACCTCTATTTGATCCCACCGCCGTGAAAAACCGTCTCGTCAGAGTCCGCGAGCTGCTCCAGCGTGAACTGGGCAGCATCCTCGCGCGTGACCATGCCTTCCCCAATGTGCTGGTCACCGTGAATGACGTGGACATCACCCCGGACCTGAAACACGCCTATTTCTTCATCGGAGTCATTGGCGGGGAACATCAGGCCCAGCATGTGGTGGATGTGTTGAACCGCCAGCACGGGGAATTGCAGACCCGTGTCGCGAAACGGGTGGTTCTGAAGAACACGCCGTATTTCCACTTCCGGCTGGACCACAGCATCGAGCGTGGCGTGCGCGTCACCGCCATCATGGAGACAATCGACCAGCAGCTCGCGGTTTCCGCTGCCCGGGATGCCCTGAATCCTCCGGCCGTGCCTCCGCCCGATGAGGACGATGATGAGGAGTTCATCGACGAAGAGGAAGAGGATACCAAGGATGACGCGGTCTCCGAAGAGGACGATGAGGAGGAGGGAGAGGATACGGAAAAGCGCCGCGCCAAACCTGGCGACATCGTGCGCCGGACCGCTCCCCGCCGCAGCCCCCGCGACTTCAAACCGCGCGGAGAGGCGGACTGATCCGTCCCCCCCGCGCGTCCCGCACCACCATCATGCCCTTGCGTACCAATACCAGCTTTGAGGAGATCGCCGGCCACCTGCGGCGCGCGGATTCCTTTGCCGTGCTCAGCCACTACCGCCCGGACGGGGACGCCATTGGCTCCACGCTCGCGATCGCGCTGGCTTTGAAATCCCTGGGTAAAAAGGTGCGTGTCCTGAATGAGGACGGCGTGCCGGAGAGCCTGAGCTTCCTGCCGGGCTCGGAACTGGTGGAGCAACCCGGTGACGACCCCATTTCCGTGGAGGTGGTCATCGCCGTGGACTGCGCTACCCATGAGCGCCTGGGAGCGAAGTGCATCGCCGCCCTGGAGGGCGCGCCGTTGTGGATCAACATCGACCACCACCGGAGCAACGAGGACTACGGGAATCTCCATTTCATCGACAGCGACTCCCCGGCCACCGGTGAGATCGTTTACAATCTGCTCACCGCCACTGGCCTTCCGCTGGACCGGGATACCGGGTCGAATCTGTATGTCGCCATCAGCACGGATACCGGATCCTTCCAGTATCCCAGCACCACGGCGAGGACCTATGACATCGGCGCGGCGCTCATCCGCCTGGGAGTGGATATCTCCGCGCTCGCCCAGGAGACGTATGAAAGTCACCCCATGCGCCGCATCGAAGTGCTGCGCGGTCTTTTGAATACCATGCAGATCACGCATGGCGGGCGGGTGGCCTCCTGGTCGCTCACCCGGGACCTCATCGATTCCACGGGCATGAAGCCGGAGGATTCGGAGGGTCTTATCGATACCCTGCGCGCCATCCGCGGCGTGATCGTGGCCGCCTCGTTTGAAGAGCTTCCCGGACCGGAGGGCAAAATCCGGCTCAGCCTGCGTTCCAAGGACCCGCGAGTGGACGTCGGTAAAGTGTGCGCGGTTTTCGGAGGTGGAGGCCATGCCCTCGCCGCCGGAGCCCGTCTTCGCGGCCCTCTGTCTGAAGCTATCCCCCGCGTTTTCCATGTCATTGATGAAGCACTCCCTCCCGCCTAAGCCGCGCATCCCCGAAGCCGAGATCGACGGCGTTCTCCTGATCGACAAGCAGCCGGACATGACCTCCCACGATGTGGTGGCCGTGGCCCGCCGCCGTCTGGGAACGAAGAAGATCGGCCATTGCGGCACGCTGGATCCCATGGCCACCGGCCTCCTCATTCTTGTGGTGGGCCGAGCCACGAAGATCCAGGATCTCCTGATGGCCGAGGAAAAGGAGTATGAAGGCACCCTCCGTCTGGGAGCCACCACCAGCACCCAGGACGCCGAGGGCGAAATCCTCGTCTCCAAACCCGTGCCCGCCTTCACCGACGCGCAGATCGAGGAAGCCTTCGCTCACTACCGGGGCGACTTCCACCAGCTCCCCCCCATGGTGAGCGCCATCAAGATCGATGGCGTGCCGCTTTATAAACTGGCGCGCAAGGGTCAGGAAGTGGAGCGCCAGCCGCGTCTGGTCACCATCTTCCATCATCAGTTGAAGCGCATCGCCGTGCCGGAAGTGGACTTCCGCGTGGTGTGCAGCAAGGGCTTCTACGTGCGCACCTACTGCCATGACATCGGCGAGCGTCTCGGCTGCGGCGGTCACATGGCTGGCCTCCGCCGCACCCGCAGCGGGAAATTCACCGTGCAGGGGAACCTGACCTTCGATGAACTGAAGACTCTCCCGCGGGAGGAAATCCTCGCCCGTGTGCTCACCCTCCGGGATGTGAGCCGCCTGCGCGGAGCCTGAACTTTCAGCGCCAGGCCGCCATGGAGATCCTCACCGGTCTTGATCACCTCGCCTCCGTTCCCGGGCCGGTGCATCTTGCCGTCGGGTTTTTCGATGGCGTCCACACCGGTCACCAGGAGGTCATCCAGCACACGCGGCGTCTCGCCGCGGAGTCCGGCGGCACGCCCGCCGTCGCCACCTTCGATCCCCATCCGCTGAAGTTTCTCCGGCCGGACAAAGCCCCGCGCCTGCTCACCTCCACGCGGCACAAGGCGCTCATCCTGGGCCGCTTCGGGGTGAGCCATCTGGTGGTGCTGCCGTTCGATGCCGTCATGGCCGCGCTGGGGCCGGAGGAGTTCGTGGAGCGCCTCGCCGCCGCGGGCAAACCCCTAGCTTCCATTACCGTGGGGAAATCCTGGGCCTTCGGGCGCGGGCGCACGGGCACGCTCGCCACGCTCCAGACTCTGGGCCGGAGGTTCGGTTTCGCCGCGCATGGCATCGCCCCGGTGATGTCCGGCGGCGAGCCCGTGAGCAGCACCCGCATCCGTTCGGAGATCGAGCGCGGGGAATTCGCCGCCGCCGCCACACTCCTGGGGCGGGACTATTCCATTCTCGGCACCGTCATCCACGGCCGCCAGCTCGCGCGGAAGCTGGGCTTCCCCACCGCGAATCTCTCGCTGGAGGCGGAGCAGCTCCCGCCCCTGGGCGTATATGCCGTGCGCGCTCTCGTGGAGGGCCGGTTGCTCTCGGGGGTCGCGAACCTCGGCCTCCGCCCCACCGTGGAGACCGGCGGCAGTGAGCGGCACTTCGAGGTGCATCTCTTCGATTTTGTAGGCGACCTCTATGGGCAGTCCATGGAGGTCCGCTTTGTCCAGCGTCTCCGGGAAGAAGTCCGGTTCGAGACCCTGGACCAGCTCAAGGATCAGATCGCGAAGGACAGCGCGCGCGCCCGCGCTGTCCTCGCGCTCCATTGATTCCCCTACTCTTCACTGGGAGGCCCGCACCCGCAGGAAGACGCGGCCCTGCCCGGAAACAGGCTGGCTGTTGCGCCACGTCACCCGTTCCGTGAACGGCGTCAGCGCCTGGGTGGTCATCGACCCTCCCGCGAGATTCCATCCCGTCAGACCGGTGGAGGTCTCGATGGTATAGGTGAGATCCAGTGTCTGCCGGGCACGGTCAAAGGTGACGGTCTCATAGTCCGCTCCGTCCACTCTCACGAGCGCGGGCGTGGCGAGACCGTTGTTGTCCGGCAGCCGGGGATTGCGGCCAAAGGCATACTCCTGGGCATTCGTGAGCCCGTCGCCATCCGGGTCCGCCTCCGGTCCGGAGACCGCCGGGTCTTCGATCTCGGTCTTTGTGAAGAAGTCCCACCGCCAGCCGCTGAAGTGGCTGCTGAAGCTGGTGTCCCCCGTTCCCGCCGATCCGCCGGGAGTGCCGCTGAGCGCCCACTGCGTGGCCCTGGAATACCCCGCGTAGTCCGGCACCGCCTGCCGCGTCACCAGAGTGTATCCACCGCCAGTAGCGGGCGGGAACCACTTCGGATCATAAGAAAAGTCCAGGATCACCTCCCCGGTGGCGTCCACCAGTTCGATCTCCTCGCCGCTGTTATCCAGACTGCCGGAGAACGTCCCTGCCACGGCCACGCCGGGATGCCGCAGCGCGAAGGCCGCGGGCCGGGAGGCGAGAATGATCCGGCCATTCGCGGGCACGGGCGTGGCATCGAAGATATAAGTAATGCCCTTGGTGAAACGGGCGCCCGTGAGCACCAGCGGGGAACTGGAGGAGTTCAGGAGCTCGATGAATTCAAAATCCCCCGCCATGACCCCGGGCAGCGCGGCGGACTCCGCGGGAGTCACTGGCTCGGGCGCGTAGTCCAGTTCCGTAAGCCGCAGATACTGCTGCGCCAGGGTGGGCGTGCCGGTGTAGGTCTGGGAGGTCACCAGGGTGCCCGCGGCATTCCACAGCTCCACGGTTTCCCCCCGCGCGGAGAGCTGGCCGTCATAAGGTCCGGTGACATAAAGGTTCTCTCCCCCCTTCGGGCTGGTGGTCCTTGCCCGGAAGGCGGCCACGTCCGGAGACACATAGATGGAGGCTCCCGCGTTCACCACCGTGCCCGCCGCGAAGGTGAAGCGCACGCCGTTCGCGAGCTTCCATCCTGACAGATCCACGGCATACGTGTTCGGATTCGTCAGTTGGAGATACTCCCCGGACTGATTCACCGCTCCCGGTGGATTGAACTGCGCGGCGGTGATGGGCTGGATGGTTACCGGCACCGTGGCGGGCATGGAGTCCGGGATGCCCGCGTTGTTCGCGTTGGCGATACCGACGGCCTTCGCCGTGTTCGTCACGCTGTGGGTGGTAAAGAAATGCGTGCGCCGCGGCGTGAGGAAGAGGTTCTTCAGTTCGCTCACTCCCGTGGCCAGGGAATCCTGCCCCAGCCCATAGGGACCGCTGTCCGGCGGCCAGCCCCAAGTGGTGCGGTCCAGCGCGGCCTCCTGGCTGATGCGGGCCACATGGGCGTCCAGTTCCGTCTCGATGAGGCGGGAGGCCGCGGAAGTGGAGGGCGGCTGCACCCACTGGTCCATGAGCGAGCGCATGCGCCGCAGCAGCATGGCCCGGGTTTCCGGCACCTGGATCACCGCGTCATACAGCCGGTTGAAGCTGCCGCTGTAGATGGGCCGGCAGGAGTTGCTGCCGTAGAGCGGATGGCTCTTGTTGTTGTCGTTGGCGGCATGGACCACGTTGTTGAACGAGGGGTAGTCCGCGTAGAAGAGCTGGCCCCAGGAGAGGTTCGTATCGAAGGGAATGATGCGCCATTCGCCCGTGCGGTCGCTGTCGCGATAGACGGTCATGTTCGCCCACACGTCGTCCCCTTCCTGACAGAAGCGCGCCACGGCGAGATAATTGATCACCGCCGGGAGATTCACGGTGTCAAAGAGGCTGGTGCGCCGCTGGGCCACCGTGCGGCCCTCGCCCATGGCGGTGGCAAAGGCTGTGTAGTCCGCGGTGCTCTCCGTCACGCGGGTCTGTTTTTCCCCGCTGCCGCCGGGGATGAGCTGGCCCACGCTGGCGTAGAGCGCGCCGTTAGGGTCCAGGCCCATGACATCCAGCAGTTCGGAGTCCGCCGTGTAGGTGTGAAACGCCAGTTGCCAGAACGCGCCATTCATCTGCGCCCGCACGGGGAAATGCGGCGTGGCTCCCGTGCCCGTCATCCGGTGCATCCACATCGAGAGATACTGCCGGGAATAACTGGGGTCCACGTATTCGGAGTTCAGCGCCAGTTCCTTCAGGGGCTTCTGATCCGGCGACCACCTGAACTGGTGCCCGCTGTTGAAGTCCACCCGGTGGGAGCGCTTGTTCAGATAGCGCGTGGTGTCCCCTTTGATGCGGATGAATACATTGTCATACAATTGATTCCCGAAGAAAAAGGAACCCCGCGTGCCCGCGTCCGAGTCCGCCGTGGTCTGCGCGCCGCGCACATACCCGTTCACGAACAGATGATAGACCGGAAGTTGGGTGGTGATGCCGTCCGGCGCCACGGTGCCATAGTATTGGTCCGAATCCGTCGCGCTCGCGAAAGGCGGATCCGTGGACTGCACCCCCGTGCTGTCTTTGGCGATGATCCGCCACCGCAGCATCTGCCCGGCGGTAAGCGCCGTGGTGGGAATATTCGCCGTCCAGGTGCCGTCCCCCACGGTGCTCATGGTCACGAGCGTCTCCGCGCCAAACATGATGCGCCAGGCCAGTTGCACCGGCGTGGTGGCGGCGAGGGCGCGCACGCTGGGCGCCACTTTGGCCGTGATGGTCAGGGGCGCGCTGCCGGCCCCTCCCGCGGGACGGGTGGGCTGGTTCGTCGTCTCGCGGATGAAAGGTCCCAGGCTGGTGCTTCCCTGGCTGTTTACCGTGCCCGGGGTGGGCGTGGAAAGATACTGCGGGATGCCATTCACCAGCAGCCCGTCCAGCAGGGGATAGACCAGCAGATTCGCATCCGCCGCCGTGTTGTTTAGCGCCTGGAGCGCCAGGACATTCGCGCCCGCGCGCAGAAGGCCCGGGGTCAGCGGAATGTCATACACCTTCGCCACGCCCGAGAGCCCGGAGGCCGTGGCGGTGGAGTTCCAGGCAGGGGAAGCCGGGGCGTTCAACGCGGCCACCTGCTGGCCGTTGATCCAGGCCACAAAGCCATCGCTGGCCCGCACGGTGAGGCGGAGGGACTGGAACGCCGCCGGGTCTGTCACGGTGAAGGGTGCCCGCAGATACGCCGTGGCATTCACCCCGGCCATCGGGGCCTGGAGATTGAGCCCGATGTCCGCCGGGTTCACCGGATCATCGGCGGCTCCGTAAACCTGGGATATCTCCGACGCGGTGAGGATGCGGTTATACAGACGGAAGTCATCCATCGCGCCATTCAGCCGGTACCAGTAGGTATCGTGCGAACGCCCCAGCTCGATCTGCTGCGCGGCGGGCCAGGCCCACGCGCCACTGTGGGTGATGGAGTTGTTGAGCACGCCATCGATGTAAAAAGCATCCGTGCCCCCGGCCACGGTGTTGTAAGTGAAGACCACGTGGTGCCAGCGGTTGTCCGCCAGATTTCCCACGGAGTAAAACCACGGCGTGCCGTCACTGTTCGGCTGGCTGTAGATGCGGCCGTTCGTCGTCAGCACCAGCACGTTGCCGCCATTGTTCCGCCGGTCGAGGAGGATGGCGCCCTCCTGGCCGCTGCCCGCCATGCCGGAGGATTTCATCCAGAAAGCGATGGTCCCCTGCGTGGTATTGTAATCCGCGCTGGCGGTGATGGACACCTGCGAACCGGTCTGCGCGGAGAACTGCATGACACCCCGCCGGGTCACGGCGGGATTGGAAACATCCGCCAGCGTTTCCTGCCATACCGCTCCGCTGTTCGTGCCCGCCCGGGCCGCCGCCGAAGTATCCAGCGCGATGCCCGCGGCGGTGTCCGCGTTCAGCCGCAGCTTCAGATTCGCGGAGGCCACCACACCGGAGGAGCCACTGAATCCGGCACCCGGCGTGCCCGTCAGCCAGGTGGCATCATCGAAGGGTTCCGTTCCTCCCGTCCAGGTTCCACTGAAGGCCGCGGCGGGAACCAGGGCTTTGAGAGGCGAAGTGGCGGTAATCAGGGGCTGCGTGGCGGTGGTGACGCCGTAGCTGACATCATCCGCCTGCACGGGATACGTGGGGGAAAACGCCGAGACCACCGTGCCGTCCGGCCGGGAGAGCCCCAGGTATTCCCCGGAGGCACTCAGTTTGAAATTCGTGTGCCGGTAGCCCAGGGCATCCACATGCGTGGCCCCGCCCGTGGAGCCATTCTGCCCGGAGGCAAAGACCACCACCCGGTCCCCGGCGGCGAGCGTGAGAGCCGGGAAGACATATCTGGCCGGGTCTGAAACGCTGTCCGTGAGCCGCCAGCCTTCCAGATTCACCGGCGTGCCGTCCGGATTCCAGATCTCTATCCAGTCCTCGTAGTTCCCGTGGCCATCCTGGAGGGAGCGGGTGTTGGACGCCATGAATTCCGAGATGACCGGACTGGCGGTGATCAAGGACGGAGAGAGCGCCGCGAGGAGAGCGGACAGGAAGGGAAGTTTCATTTACGGGTGCGGGAAGAAGGGCAGGGGAGCGCCCAGGGGATGGCAAAGAGGACTACACCGGGAGAATGAATCGCGAGTGAATACAAAACCGCAAAACAGGAACTCACGGGCCGGGGAAAATGGCGGGCATCACTCCGGAGCGGCTGAATAGCAACGAGCGAGCCAGGCTCCCGGTGTGAAAGAAGCGGACGAAATCCGGGATTTTCCCCGCCCTCTCCCCCGGTGGGCACATCCCGCCGGTCTTATGCGAACACCGGCTGCTTCGAGGTGGTGATGTACGGGGCCGCGAGGTAAAGCGGCTCCACCGGCAGCGTGGTCAGATGCTTCACCTCCTCCACCGGCAGCCGTCCGGCGGCGCTGGCCAGCAAGGCGGCCGCGGGCAGCACGGTGACCGCCTGACAGAATGGCGGGGACGCCGGATCCATGGTAAACGCAGGGCCCGTCCATCCCGCCGCGCGGGCCGTGGCTTCCTCCAGGGAAAGCGACACCGGTGGTGCCTGGAGCCTCCCGTTTTCGATCTCCAACCACCACCAGGCTCCCCGGCGGGCATCGCCACACACCGCGTAACGCGGGAGACTTTCCGTGCCCTCCAGTGCCAGAATGGATGGCAGCCCGATCATGGGAACATCACGTGCCACGGAGATCCCCGCAGCCGCCGCGATGCCCACGCGCACGCCGGTATAGCTTCCCGGCCCGGTGCCCGTGACGATGAGGCCCAGGTTCTCCACGAGCCCCAGCAACTCCCGCAGCGGCTGGAACAGCACCGCATTGTGCGCCCGCTGGGACCGGAACTCCAGCGCCCGCACGATCCTCCCGTCGCGCCAGAGCGCGGCGCTGCCGGTGGGAGAGGAGGTTTCAAGGGCCAGGATGTCCATGTCGAAGGACAAGGTCATACGCGACGCAGCCCCCGGGGTTCAAGCCCGCATTGGCAGGAAGACCACCCGCCTCACTCCTTTTTCTCCCCGAACACCTCCGCCGCCGCCCCGGCAAGGTCCGGAAAGCGGAAGGAAAACCCTGACTCCTTCGCCGCCGCCGGCACCGCCCGCTGGCTGTCCAGAAAGAGGTCTCCCATCTGCCCGGGGAAGGTCTTCAAGACAAACCGGGGCACCGGGAAAATGGCGGGCCGGTGCACCGCCCGGGCCACGATCCGTGTGAAGTCCACGTTCCTCACCGCTCCCGCCGCCGCGTTCACCGGCCCCTTCAGGGCCTCGTTCTCCACCGCGTGCAAATACAGCCGCGCCAGATCCGTGATGTGAATCCACGACATCCACTGGCGTCCCGCACCCAGCCGTCCGCCCAGCCCCAGACGGAAAATGCGGCGCAGCAGCGGCGCGGCCCCGCCATCCCGCCCCAGCACCATGGCCGTGCGCAGCGTCACCACGCGGGTGAAATCCGCCGCCTCCAGCGCCGCCGCCTCCCACGCCTGGGCCACCTCAGAAATGAACCCCGTCCCCGCCGGGGCCGCCTCCGTCAATTCCTCCTCCCCGCCATCCCCATACCAGGCGATGCCTCCCGCGCTCACCAGCACCCGCGGCGGCACCGGCAGCGCCCGCAGACTGGCGATCATGGCCCGGGTGTCCTCTACCCGCGTGCGGCGGATGGCCTCCCGCTTCCCCTTCGTCCACAGTCCCTGGAGACTTTCTCCCGCGAGGTGCACCACCGCGTCCAGCCCGCTGAAGTCCGCCCCCGCTACCGGCTGCCAGGGCCGCATTTCCACGAATCCCTCGCGTGGTTCCGCCTTCCGGGAAAACCCCACCACGTCATGCCCGGCCCCGCGTGCCAGCGCCTGAAGATGTCTTCCCACGAATCCCGTGGCGCCCGTGATGCCTATTTTCATATGGAAACATACGCCCCGAATCCATAAAAGCGCCTGCTTGATTTTACAGCCCCTGGCGCTGGACTTTCCCGTGGAAGACGCTTTTCTCGTGCCGTCACTCCCCGTCCTCCCATGTCCGGCCTTAAAACCCACCTTTCCGCCCCCGACGCCAAACACATAGACCTCCCGTGGTGCCATGTGGAGGAGTTCATCACCCCGGCCAACGCGGGCTCCGAGGAACTCTATCTCTGCCGCGCCACCTTTCCTCCCGGGGAGGCCCATCTGTTTCACTATCATCCCGGCCGCGAGGAGATCATCTATGTCCTCGAAGGCCAGGCCGAGCAGTGGGTGGGCGAAGAGAAGCGCGTGCTGAAAGCCGGAGAGATGGCCCTCATCCCCGCCGGTCTGCCCCACATGACCTTCAATCCCGGCCCGGAGCCGCTGAAATTTCTCGCCGTGCTCAACAATGTGCGCGGCAGTGAACCCATGGTGATCGACTGCTTCAAAGAGGAGCCGTGGGTCAGCCATTTCACTCCCATCGATTATCCCCCGGTCCCGTGATCCCCGTGGCCGTAACCGCAACCCAAATACCCACACCACCACTGCCATGCCGAATCCCTGGACCGGAAAAGGAAACCCCTACACCCGCCTTGAAGTTGTCGAACGCCTGCGTGCCACGCTCCAGAAGGGCGATCCCATCATCGCGGCCGGTGCCGGCACCGGGATCAGCGCCAAGTTCATCGAAAAAGGCGGCGCGGATTTGATCATCATTTATAACAGCGGCCGCTTCCGCATGATGGGCCACGGCTCCACCGCCGGCATGATGGCCTATGGCGACGCCAATGCCATCGCCATGGAAATCGGTGAATACGAAGTGCTCCCCGTCGTGGAGGAATGCCCGGTGATCTGCGGCGTGCACGCCACGGACCCCCGCCGCCGTATGTGGCACTGGCTGCTTAAAGTGAAAGATATGGGCTTCAGCGGGGTGAACAACTTCCCCACCCACACCATCGTGGACGGTCACTTCCGCGGCGTGCTGGAGGAGACGGGCATGAGCGTGCAAAAGGAATACGAAATGGTGAAGCTGGCCCGCCGCATGGACCTCTTCAGCGTGGTGTATGTGGGCGCGGCGGAGGAGGCGAAGGCCATGGCCGAAGCCGGGGCGGACGCCATCATCGCCCACGTGGGCACCACCGTGGGTGGTTCCATCGGCGTGACCGGAGCCGTCGTTTCCATGGATGAAGCCGTGGAGCGCACGAACGCCATCATCGCCGGGGCCAAGTCCAGCGGACGGAAGGACATCATCTTCCTCAGCCACGGCGGCCCCATCTGCAGCCCCGAGGACGCGGCCCAGGTGAATGAGCGCACCGGCTGCGTCGGCTTCGTGGGTGCCTCCAGTCTGGAGCGCATGGGCGTGGAACAGTCCCTCATCGACATCACGGAGCGCTTCAAGAAAATCCCTGTCCCCGCGGGCAAGACCTTCCTCGAAGAGAATAACTGGTAAGGTTATCCGGTCAGGTTCCGGTTTTTAACAGGAAAACCCGTTGTCCCCGCATGTGGGGATAACGGGTTTTTTCTTCCCCTGCCGGAACGGTTGCTTCCGGGGGCCTGGCGACGCAATATCGGCCACACCCAGGAGCATGCACGTTCACCCGAATCCCCCTGCCGGAATGACCGGGCCTGTCCATCGCAGCCGCCTCCTGTGTGCTCTCTCGGGCCTCCTGGTGATGGGGTGCGGCCTGTTGTGGCGTTCACGCCTTCTCCCCCTGCCCGTGTTCCTGGCAAAATACGGAGGGGACGCACTCTGGGCGCTGCTGGTGTTTTGCGGCTTTGCCTTCGTTTTCCCCCGGGCCTCCACCTTGCGGTTGGCTCTGCTGTCGCTGGGCTTTGCGTGGGGTATCGAGTTTTCCCAGCTTTACCACGCGGAATGGATCGACCGCATCCGCGCCACGCGCATGGGCGCGCTGGTCCTCGGCTCCACGTTCAACTGGCCGGACCTCGCGGCCTACTTCATCGGGATCGCCGCGGGGGCTCTGCCCGATGGTTTTATGACCGCCCGGCGTGTCCGCCGCGATGGACAAAAATAACGGATTACCAGGACCCGCTCACACCCACTGCGGCAGCTCCATATCAAATCCCGGGATGCGGACCACGTAAAACTGACCGTCGTCCCCCTCCAGAAAATAGGCCCCCTCCGCCCGGCTGTTCCGGGAGATGGTATGGCAGGAGTTGTAGGTGTATTCACCGCCCGGCTCCAGCCGGGGAAACTGTCCCACCACGCCATCGCCCTCCACCACGATGGTCTCGCCGTTGGACGCCCGCACCACCCATTTCCGGGCCTTCAGGGTCACCGTCACGTGGGAGTTGTTCCGGATGCTGATGAAGTACACGAAGGGAAACGGCCTGTCCGTGGGGGCGTCCAGGCTGGGCATGTAGATCACATCGTCCACCGTCACTTCGAGGCCGGGCAACTCCTTGTATTTTGTGCTCACGCGAAGGGAGTAATCCACATGGCTGTTGTGGTCAAAGGAATCCCCTGGCACACTCCCCGCCATGCCTCCCACCTTCTCTCCCGCTCCCGTGGCCCTGACCATCGCCGGCAGCGATTGTTCGTCCGGCGCGGGCCTCCAGGCGGATTTGAAGACCTTCTCCGCCCATGGGGTCTATGGACTCACCGCCGTGACCTGTGTGGTCGCCGAGGTGCCGGGTAAAGTGACGCTCATCCAGCCCGTGGATCTGGAGAATCTCGAGGAACAGCTCCGGCTTCTGCTCGATGCCTTTCCCGTCGCCGCTATCAAGACCGGGATGCTCCACAGCCGCGGGGTCATCGAACTCGTCGCCCGCCTCCTGGGGGCCGCGAAGGTGCGTCCGAAGCTCGTGGTGGACCCCGTCATGGTGGCCACCAGCGGGGACGCGCTGCTGAAGGACGACGCGGTCAGCGCTTATCTGGAACTTCTCTTCCCGCTCGCCGATCTCATCACGCCTAACATGGATGAAGCCTCCGTGCTGCTGGGGAAAAAGCTCACCCGCCTGGAGCACCTGCGGTCCGCCGCGGAGGTGCTGCACACCCGCTACGGCTGTGGCGTCCTGGTGAAGGGCGGGCACCTTCGCGGAAAGGAGGCCGTGGACGTGCTGCGGGATGCCCAGGGAGTCACGGAGTATCGCGCCGCCTTCGTTTCCGGCACGGGCACGCATGGTACCGGCTGCACCCTTTCCGCCGCCATCGCCTCCGGGCTGGCCCTGGGGCACTCCATGAACGATTCCGTCACCACCGCGAAGGCCTATGTCAGCCGCGCCATCGCGGAGTCCTTCCGCTGGGGCACGGGACGGCGGAAGGTGGACGCCCTCAATCACTTCCGTCATGGCATTTGTTAGACCACTGTCCTGGCTCCTCGCGGCGGGAGTCGCCACCGCGGGGGAAGCCCCCGTGCCCACGCTCACGCAGGCGGAGATGCAGCCGCTCCTGCAGGCGCTCCAGGCGGGGTATGCCCGTCCGCGTGACACTGGTTATGAAGCGCTGAACCAGGCCGCCATCGAGGGCCTGCTGCGCGCGCATCCGGACACCATCCAACTGGTCACCGTTCCGGAGAACGCGCCCGCGCAGCCTCCCTTGCTCCAGGCCCGTCTTACTCCCGCCATCGCCTGCCTGCGTCCCGGCTCGTTCCGGCCGGAGGATGCCGCCACGCTGAAGGAAGCGCTCACCGCCTTGGCAGGCACGGAAACCTCCACGGTCATCCTGGATCTCCGGGCTCCCGCGCCGGATGCTGAGCCAGCCGTGGTCGCGGCCTTCGCGGGTCTCTTTCTTCCCCGCGATACCGTCCTCTTCACCCTGGACAGCCCCGTCAAAACCGCGGCGGAACCCGTGTGGACACGGCCCCTCATGGTCCTCATCGACCGCGATACCTGCAATGCCGGGGAAATCCTCGCCGCCGTGCTCCAGCGGAATCACCGCGCCTTCCTGCTGGGAGCCACCACCCGGGGCCGCACCGCCGCCATCACCTCCCTGCCCGTGAGGCGCGGGGATGGGGGTGTTCTCACCCTGCAATTCACCGGCCGCCCTGCGGGTTTCCCCGCCGGGCCGGATCCTTTTGGGAAAGGCGTTGTGCCGGACATGCCGGTAAAGGAGGACGAAAAAAACAAAGCCGCCGTCTTCGCCCTCCAGGCCAAAGAGGGCCCCGCCGCCACCGTCATCCATCCTCCGCGTCCCCGGGTAAACGAAGCCGCCCTCGTGGCGGGGGTGAATCCGGAGTGGCCGGACCGCATCTCAAAAACCTCCCGGCCCTCCACACCGGAGCCCCAGCCCCTGACCGACCACGCCCTCCGGCAGGCCATGGACATCGCCATTTCAAAGAGCATTCTCGATCCGGCTAAATAAGGCAAAATATGCGGGAACAGGCCCGCTGTTGCGGGCCGGGTATGAAAGGCCATCTTAATCTCTCCCCTCTCATGAACCGCCGCCACTTTATCCAGTCCAGCGCCTTGTTGTGGGCCTCCGGTCTCGCCTCCTGCCGGTTGCCCGCCACCCTCCCCGTCGCGGGAACGAAGGGCCGGGCCGGACGCGGCAATAAGCCAGCCGCGGCTCCCGCCGCCTCTCCGGTGGTGAGTCTCCCGCCGGGAGTGAAGGTGACCTACGTGTCCTGCAAGGTGCCTGGCCAGGAGATCAGCATGACCTTCGATGACGGCCCGCACCCGGAGCTGACGCCCCGGCTGCTGGACATGCTCCAGGATTGGGGACTGAAGGCTTCGTTCTTCCTCATCGGCAGAAACGCGCGGGCGTTTCCAAAGATCGTGCAGCGCATCATCGCGGAGGGGCATGAAGTGGGGAATCACAGTTGGACGCACCCCGTGCTCGCGAAACTGGGGGATGTGAAGGTGCGGACGGAACTGAAGTCCACGCATGAGGCCATCGTGCAGGCGTGTGGCGTGGCCCCCAGGATCTTCCGCCCGCCCTACGGAGCCATCACGGCGAAGCAGAAGCAGTGGATCGCGGCGGAGTTTGGTTATTCCACCATCCTCTGGAGCGTGGACACGAATGACTGGAAGGACCGGAATGCCCAGATCGTCTCCGGCCGCATCCTGAACGAAGCCCGGCCCGGCTCCATCATTCTCGCGCACGACATCCATCCCACCTCCGTGGAGGCCATGCCACTGGCGCTTCCGGCTCTACGGGACAAGGGGATGAAATTCCAGACCGTGAGCGGCCTCATCTCCCTGGAGGCGGGAGCCCGGCCCGCCACGGCGGTGGCGACGACACCACCGGCTGCGGCGGAGACTCTGCTAACGTATTCGCCGGGCACTTTCTAAGCCGGCGGATTCGTCAAATCACTTCGCGGGTTTCCGCTGGGCGAGCATCCATTCGTAGAGCTTCGGGTCCGCGTAGGCCGCCGTCCAGGAATCGTGCGCGGCCTCCGGGAAGATGGTGTATTCCGGTTTGCCGCCGGCCTTCTTCAGGGCCTCGATCATTTCGTCACTCTTCTTCACCGGCACCGTGGGGTCCTTGGCTCCATGATAGCAGTGAATGGGCACATCCTTGAAGCGGGCCACCGTGGAGGGGTCCCCTCCCCCGCAGATGGGCACCGCGGCGGCGGCCAGGCCGGGCTCCTTCGCCAGCAGTCCCCAGGTGCCAAAGCCTCCCATGCTGAGACCGGTGATGATGATCCGGTTTTTATCCACCGGCTGCGTGGCGGCGATGTGATCGATAAGCCCCTTCATGGCCGTGATGTCCCACCACACTCCGGGAGCGCACTGCGGGGAGACCACGATGAACTTATTCAGCGCGGGCATGGTGCCGATGAGTTTCGGAGGGCCATGCTTTTTGACCTGGTTCACATTCGTGCCGCGTTCTCCCGCGCCGTGCATGAAGAAGATGAGAGGATACCCCTCCGCGGGTTTGGCCTCACTGGCGGGCGGCAGGGCCAGGAGATAGTTCACCGTGGTCTTCCCGCCCTTCTCGGCGGTGACCTCGGTGGACTGCGCGGTCTGCGTGCCGGGAGCGGGCTTCTCCTCCCCGCGACACGGCAGGCAGAGGGCACAAAGGGCGGCGATGGCGGGGGGTATCAGGAATTTCATATGCCGGAAAGGTAGGCGACGTCCACCCCGGGGCGGCCAGCGTTTTTTACTGCGTAACCCCGGTTGCCCGGATAAGCGGCGGGGCTACAGTGTTGTAGCTTCCGGTTCTCCCCCCGCATGACGGAAAAGTCGATTTACTATCAATGCCAGCGCTGCACGAACTGTTGCCGCTGGCCCGGGGATGTGAAAATCACGGACGCGGAGACGGAGTCCATCGCGGCGTTCCTCGGCATGGAGACAGGAGCCTTCATTGAGCGCTACACCCGTCTGCGGGTGGACCGGCGCGGGCTTTCCATCATCGACCGCGAGGATCACTCCTGCATTTTCCTGGAGAAGAACAGTTGCGTCATCAATGACGTAAAGCCTCAACAATGCCGCGACTTCCCTAACAAATGGAACTTCCCCGGCTGGCGGCAGGTGTGCGAGGCCATCCCCGTGGAAATGCCGGTCACCGGGAGGGCGGCCGGGTAATTTCCAGGATCCCGTGAATTTACGAGGTATGGCAGCCGTCAGTAAAGCAAGGTCCTCGTGACGCTTAACTTATGAAGGGAGTAGATGATCCCAATGAAAAACAATAATACAACCCGCCGACTGGTCGCCGTCGCCGCTTTTCTGGTCAGCGTGCCGCTGGCGGCGGTGGGGATCCGGACACTTTCCACCGGGGCGGTCTCTGAAAAGAAAGGGCCGCGGGTCTCCGGCGGCATGGCCGGAGACAGCACCACCGGAAAGCGTTTTGAGATCCGCGTGAACAGCGGCAGCGGCCTGGAAATCCAGCGGGCCATCACCTCGCTCCCGCCGCAGGGCGGACGGGTGATCCTGGGGGCGGGCACGTTCACGGTTTCCCAGCCCGTGGTGATCGACCGGGACGACGTGGAATTGAGCGGCGATCAGGAACTGACGATTCTGAAACTGGCGGACCAAAGCAACTGCCCGCTCCTGGTGGTGGGGCAAAGCGTGACCCCCGTGCAGCGCAAGGTGACCGGGGTGTCCATCCGCAAACTGATTCTCGACGGGAACCGCGTGGCCCAGGATGAGGAATGCAGCGGCGGTCCGTGTGACAACGGCGGCTGGTCCTTCATCCGGAACAACGCTCTGACCATCCGCGGCGCGGAGGATGTGCGCGTGACGCACGTGACCGCCCGCGCGGCCCGGAGTGGGGGCGTGGTGCTGGAGAAGGGCTGCCGCCGCATTCACATCAGTGACTTCACGTCCACGGACAACCACTTCGACGGCTTCGCGGCCTATGAAACGGAGGACAGCGTCTTCACCCGCATGTATCTCCATGGCAACGCGGCCGCCGGCATCAGCGCGGACATCCGCTTCAACCACAACATCGTCTCCCACGCCCGGCTGGAGAACAACGGCAGCCAGGGGATCTTCATGCGGGACAGCAACTTCAACACCTTCACCCGCCTCACGGTGGATAAGAACGGTGCCCAGGGCATCTTCCTCGCCCAGGCGGACGACGCGCAGAACACTCCCTGCACCGGCAATGTATTCACGGACCTCACCGTGACCAACAACAAGGGTGCCGGCCTGCGCGTGAATGACGTGAGCTGCGTGGCAAACTCCGTGGCCAACAGCCGCTTTGAGCGCAACGGCGAGGGCGGGATCAGCGAGGCCTCCGAGGGCCTCGTGGCCCAGGTCCACGTGGTGAGTAACCAATAAAGGCTGTCCTCCGGGCCGGGCTCACACCACGTCCGGCATGGTTGCCACGCCCCTCTTCACCTTTTTCAGATCCCCGGAATGAAGGGCGTCCGCGTCCTCGGAGTTCGCGATGTCCTCCACGAGGTTGTGAAGCAGGCCGTCCTTCACGTCGTAAATGAACCCATGCAGCGACAGCGTTTGACCCTTCCGCCAGGCCTCCTGGACGATCGAGGTGCGGCCTACGTTGACCACCTGCTGCATGACGTTCAACTCCGCGAGACGGGCCCGCTGTTTTGACTCCGTAAGAGGGTCGATCTCGTCCCGGTGTTTCCGGTAAACGTCCTGCACGTGACGGAGCCAGTTGTCGATGAGCCCCAGGGAGAGATTCTGGAGGGCGGCATTGACGCCGCCACAGTTGTAGTGGCCGCTCACGATGACGTGCTTCACCTTCAGCACCTCCACGGCGTACTGGATGACGGCGAGGCAGTTCAGGTCCGAATGCACCACCACGTTCGCCACATTCCGGTGGACGAACAACTCGCCCGGCAGCAGGCCCACGATCTCATTCGCGGGCACACGGCTGTCACTGCACCCGATCCAGAGGTATTCGGGTGCCTGCTGTTGATAGAGGGCCTGGAAGAAACCGGGATTCCGTGCCTCAATGGCGGCGGCCCATTGGCGGTTGTTCTCAAACAGGTGTGTCAACGTACTCATTCCCGGTGCATGACCGCTCCCCGGCACGGACGCAAGGAGGAATGGGCCGCTTCGGGCGGGGAGGCTTCAACCCTGAGCCCCGGACTTCGCCGCGCGTTTTCCTCCGCGACGGCTGGCGGGCGCTTTCGCGGGAGGCGCGGCCTTCCCGGCGGGGGCTTCTTTGGCGGCCAGGAGTTTCCGCAGCTTTGGCCAGTATTGACGGCCAACGATGTAGCCCACGCAGTTCTCCTTTCCGCACCGGCAGGGGTGATCCTGCCAGCAATCGAGATCGAATCCGTAGTCGAAGGAGAGTTCGTCCCCCGCCTTTATCTTCTTTTTCGCGATGATCCAGATCTTCCCCCGGACGATCTGCGCCTCGCAGTTGGGGGCACAGGAATGGTTGATGAGACGGGCGAGGTTCCACTCCATGCTGCCGTCGATATCGTGCTTTTTATTCAGGATGAACAGATACACCGCGCCATCCCCGGTGTGTTTGGAGGCGTCGATCTGCGCCATGCCGCGACGGTCGGACTCGGCCTTGGTTATCTTTTCGCCTTTGTATTCGATGATGCGTTCCCCTTTGACGAGGTCCCGGGCGGCGAAGACGCCTCGGTTGTGAATCGTGGAGGATTTGACGATATAAGCGGGTTCGTCCGCGTCTGAAGGCATGAAGAAGTAGAGATAGGAGTGGTGGCCTGGGCGGCGGGATGCCCGCCTCGCGTGGCAACGGGGAGTGCGTCTGTCATTCGCGGTGCCTCACGCCACGGCCCGGGATCGCGTGTGATAGAAGCATACGCACGGGGTCAATTCAACCCCTGACAAGGCGGTGGCAAAAGATACAGCCTCACCGGGTGGCCTGGGACGCGAGCAGCGCGACCACATCCCCCCCCGGCAGTTTCTCCACGCAGGCGGCGAAAAGGGAGGGCTGCCAGGGATCAAGCGTGAAGGTGAAGCGGCTCTGGTGCCCGAGATACTTCCCCGTGCGCAGATCGTACAAATGAGCCGGCTCCGGCAGGGTGGCGGTCACCTCGCCGGTTTTCTCCAGGGCTTCATTGCCCCCGGCCTGGCTGAGGGCCTCACTCATCTCCCAGGTAATGTTCCGTTCGAAAGCCAGCAACCGGTGCGCTCCGGACCGGTAGCGGTGGCAATAGACACGCTCCGCGGCATCAATGGCGACCGCGGGCTTTTTCTTCAACGCGGAGGCCACGAAGGAGGGAAAGCCCTGATCCGGAGAGGGCTTCAGACGCCCGGCGGCATACGTGGCGGCGGACTCGTCCGAAACCTTCAGGCCTCCGGTGCCGAGAGAGAAAGACTGGTCCTGACGGGTGACGGAGGCGAGAGCGCCCTCTGTTCTCAACCGGCCATGGTCATCGAAGACTCCGGCGCAGCCGCTGCCCGTGACCGTCCCGGCGGGCAGAGCGGACAGCGCTTTCAACTCGGAGGCGGAGAGGGCCCAGGAATCCGGCAGGATCACGGAGGCGTCTTGGGGGAGCGCAGCCAGTTCGCTGCCGTGGACAAAACGGGGAGTAAAGCCGAGATCCTCAATGGCTTTGACCCAGCCCTCCCGCACGCGGGCGTGGCGGTTGTGCGTGCTCTCATAACTGGAGAACCGGCGGAACCATGAGGAGCCATCGCCGGTTGTCTCCAGAAGCCAGGCCACCTGGATGGAGGGCTGGCTGTAGTGGATGAAGACCGGATCCGTCTCCCGCGTGGCCCTCAGGAAGAGCTCGGCCAGCGGGGTGGTCATGGCCTGGAGCGCGGGAGCCAGGGCCTTCGCGCGGGCGGTCAGCGGCCAGGTGTCCTGATTCCAGTCGATACAGTCCTCACTCCACCAGACAATGCAGCCCCGGTCCCCCAGGAGATGGAGATGCCAGAGGCGGCGCAGGGCGGCGCGGCCATCCTTTTCGCCCACCGTGCTCAGGATGGGCTTGCCGGGCATGAAGCTGCCGAAGATTTCCCGGGCATTGCAGATGTCATAAGGCTCCACCCAGTCGAGCGCGCGGGAGAGTTCCCAGAGGTCGTAGCCGCCAAAGGCATGGGGCATCTGGGTTCCTTCAATCCCCACGGGCGTGGCGGGATCCACCGCGCGCGAGGCCAGCCGGAAGGCATCGAGCGCGCGGGCGAGAGAAAGGTCCATGTAGGTCCGGAAGTCCGCCCATGGCGCGAAGTTCCAGTGCGTGGCTTTCCCGGAAGCGGCTTCGCCCGGAGAGAACGTGAGCTTCTGCACCGCCTGCCAGTCCGGATTCCCGCGCGGCAGGGCATCGCCGCTGGCCATGCGGTTTTTGATCTGGTCCGTGATAAAGGGTTTCACCTCGTCCCAGGAGCGGAATTTGGTTTCCCAACCACTGTTCAGGGCTTCCAGGGAGGGATACCGGGTCTTCAGCCAGATCCGGAAGGCTTTCAGCGTGTGGTCCGAGAAGTCATAGTCAAACGGATTCGCGGAGAGCGTGGTGGAGAGTTCGTCCCGGATATTGATGGCCAGCGGGCTGTTCGGGCGGTGCCGGGTGGCGAAGTCCTTCATGCGCTGCGTGCCCCACTGAAGCCAGGCGGGATCATCCAGGGAATAAGGACGCACCAGGTCCGCGGCGGGGCGTCCGTTTTTCGCCCACTTGGTCACAAAGTCATTCCAGTCCGTGACCGGGGAATTCCATTTCAGGCACAGGCCTTTGTTGATGACGTTCTCCACGTAATACGGGAACCCGGCTTCGACCCACGGGCGGGCCTCCGCATCCCCGTGGACCATGGCGGTATTGATGCCCATTTCCTTGAGCCGCTGGATGAAGAGCGGCAGGCGCTCCGGCTTCTTCCATACCTTGTCGCCCACCCACATGACGGTGCGGTAGTCCTTCCACGGACGGGTCTCCGCGGCACGGGCGGGGAAAACCAGAAGAGTGGTGAAGGCGAGAAGAGTGGGCAGGTGGAATTTCATATCGTAAAACGAAAAGAGGCAGCGCCCGTTTTATCAGGCGCTGCCTCCGGGGCAAAACAAATCAGAAGCCAACCTCAGTCCTGACGGACGACGATGGTATCGCCGTCCATGAGAGTTGGATTGTTGGAGCCGTTCGCTTCAATTCTCCGCATGTCATAGATCGTCTCCTTATTCCCGCGGATCAGCTTCACGCGGCGCACATCCGCGAACTCTGTGAACCCGCCCACGCTCATGATGGCAGTGTAGAGGGTCATCTTGTCGCGCAGGGGCACCTGACCGCCGCCACCTTTTACTTCGCCACCAACAGTAACGACGTGGGGAGAGGCGATTATCGGACCATTGAGAGTCACGTTGATCGTGGGGTTCGTGTAGATCTCGGCGGCCCGGTAGGCGGCCTCAATGCGGCGGGCCAACTCCGTCGTGGAGGATCCGGCTGCTTGAATTTCCTTGTCAAGATATGGCAGCTTTACGGTACCGCTATCTGAGATAGTGTAGACTTGGGTGACGTTCTGCGCGTCTTCGGCGGGCACCATCAGATTGATCTGAACCGGATCACTCGGTTTGAGCTTCGACTGCTGGGCGGAAGCCGGCGTCGCGAAAAACAGCGCTGCCGCGGCCATGAGAAGGGAGGCGAATGTTTTCATGATTATAGAACGGTTTAAGTATGGAACGGGGTGAATGTTAATAGTCATCCTTGTCGGCTCCCTTGCCGGCGGGAGCCGGAGACGGGCGCATGGCCTGACCGCTCTGGGCGGCAGGACGGGGTTTGGACTTCGGATCCACGTTGGTGGGGGAGTAATAGGTGTAGTAGCTGGTGTAGTATTGATACTGGCTGTCGCTGCGGACATCCACGTTGTTGAGCACCACGCCGAGCAGGTTGCCACCCACGTTTTCGATCGCCTGCTTCACACGCATCAGCATGTTGCGCGGCAGTTTGCGGTGCTGGATGACGATAATGGTGAGGTCCACTTCCGAGGCGAGCACGGAGGCATCGGACACGCCGAGGATCGGCGGGGAGTCGATGAGCACGAGGTCGAAGCGGTTCTTCACATCCGCGATGAGCTCGGACATGCGGCGGCTGTTGAGAATACCCGCGGCGTCGGCCGGAAGAATACCGGACGGCATGAAGTAGAGGTTCTCAATAGGGGTCTGAAGGATCACGTCCTCCAGCATGAGCGCCGTGGTCAGGTAGTTCGTGAGACCCACGGAGTTGTTGATGTCAAAGAAGGTGTGCAGCTTCGGGCGGCGAAGGTCACCGTCGATCATCAGCGTGTTGTATCCACCCTGGGCGCAGATGTAGGCGAGGTTCACCAGCGTGGTGGACTTCCCTTCCCCGGCACCACCGGAAACGATGGTGATGGCATTCGCGTCCGCGCTGCGGCGGTTGAACTCGATGTTCGTGCGGAGAATCCGGTAAGCCTCCGCGTCGGGGCTGAGACCGCTTTGCTTGTGAAGCACGCCCACGTCTTTCGGAATCACCGCCAGCACGGGCACACCCAGGTAACGCTCCACGTCATCCAGGGACTTCACGCTGGTGTCAAGATACTCGAGGAAGAAGGCGAGAATGAGACCCAGCGCCAAGCCAAGGCCCGCGCCCAGGCTGAGAAGGAGCATCGTGTTCGGCCGGGAAGGCTGGGGCTCTGGTCTCGCCTCCTGGAGAGTCTGAATGGGTTTCTTACCCACCTTGTTGTCCACCTTGATCCGCATGATGCGCTCGCGGAGGGTGGTCTGAAGTTGCAACTGGCTTTCGTAGTTATACTTCGCGGCAGCGTATTCACTCTGGTTTTTCCGCTCATCCACGGCATCGACCGTCTTGCCATCCGTGTTTTTCCTCGCATCCGACAACATGCCCTCGGCCTGTTCGATCTGAATGGTCAGGGTTTTCTTATAAGATTCCACCGCTTTCTCCATCTGATCCCACTTCACCCGCGTGGACTCTTTGAGAGCGAGAATTTTCGGGTGTTTCGGTCCGAAGCCGCCCATGGAGGCTGATCGCAGTTGCGCAATCTCCGTCTGATACTCGGGATAAAGCTTGGTGATAGTGGCATTTTCAACCCGCAGCTCCTGAAAGCCCTGGATCAGTTCCTCTCCCTTACGATTCAGAAGAGTGGACAACTGCCGTTTCAATTTGGTCACGTCCTGCTCCAGGGTGTCTTGGGTTTGCTGGGCGGTTTGCACACGCATGGAACCGTTGGTTTGCACCATGCCGGAGCCAAAACCGGTAATGCTCACGCCTCCCCCATCCACGATGCCGTATTTTTGCATCACCGTCATCATGTTGATGCGGGCCGCCTCCACGTTGTCTTTTTGACGCTCCATTTCCTCCTCCGTGCTCTCGGTGAGACGGCTGATACGCTCGGCTTCCACCTCATTCCGGCGTTCCTCATAGGCTTTCCGGACTTCGTTGGCGATGGAGGCTGCCTCATTACCACTGGTGCTCCATGCGGTAATGGTCACGATTTCAGTGCCCCGTTCCTGCTCGGTGTCCAACATCCGCTCCAGGCGACCAGCGGCCTCCTCGGTGGTCGTCTTCCACTCATTTTCCAGATTCAGATTTTTAACCACCCGGATGAGGGTGTCACGGGAGACGATCCCCTTGAACTGAGTTTCCAGCCAGCTTCCGGACCGCGTCTCACGTGCCTCCTGCGAGCCGGTATCGAACAGGCCAGGAGCAGAACTGAGATTGATCTGGAATTTCGTTTGCCCGGCAAATTTTTTGTCCAGCAACGCAATGATGACCAGCGAGGCCAGAGTGATGAGGAAAAACGTGAGGAGGATGACCCCCCACCGGTTACGGATTACCTGCCAGTAATCCAGGGCGTGCATTTTTGACTCAGTGAGTTGCTCTCTCATAGATGGGGATTTAGTAGAGGGGTGGGACCGGGCGGGGGGACCTTGTGAATGACCGGCCCGGTGAGGCGGCGGCGGGAATCATTCACCGTGAAGTTAAAAACCCCCACGGCATCTTTTCTGACACCGTGAGGGCTTTTTTGTTGAAATATTTTTGAATTTTACTCCCGGCTTAGAAGCGGGCCTGGAAGCCCACGTTCACGTTGTGGCGGTCGTATTCCGGACGGATGTTGCCGGGGGAGTCGTTGGAGGTGGTCGTGAAGGAATAGCCGGCATTCACGCTCAGCTGCTTGGACAGAGCATATTCCACGCTGGCGCTGAGGGCGATGACATCCTCATCAAAACCGGAGAGGAAGAAACCGTCCTTGAACTCATCGCGGATGTAGTGGATTCCGACATTCCCCTTCAGGCGGGAATTGATAAGGTGGCTGCCCGTGAGGCCCACCCGGTAACCATAACGCTTGCCGTAGCTGCTGACCTCGCCGTCTTCAAAACCAACCCGGGTATAGAAACGAACATCCGTCCGGCGGGACACGAGATAAGCGAGGGAACCTTCCGCGTAGGGATCGGTGCTGCTGCCACCGAAGTCGCGATCACGGATTTCACCACCCACCCGGAGGCTGCCCGTCAGTCGCGGATTGAACTTGTGATCCACACCGATGAGGAAGTAGTGGGAATCGTAGTCGCCGAGATTGTTGTCGTATTCGCCGATGGCATAACGGTAGGTCAGCACGCCCGTGGTGGTGCGGCTGTAGGCATACCGGAAGTCTTGGGAGAAGGTGTAGTTAAGGTAGTCTTCGCCGCTCAGCGAATTTTCATCATAGGAAATCCCGCTGATCGTGAAACCCGTGACCGTGGAGAACCGGCGGTTCCAGGAGTAGGCGGCGGCGATGTTGTTGTAAGCGTAGAAATACTCATCCGTGCGGCGGGAGATGCCGGCACCGACGTTGAAGTTCGGTTCCACCTCGTAAGTCGCGTAGGCAGACCCCGTGAGTGTGAGGCGGGGATTCACCCGGTGACGCCAGTCGAAGCTCGCTCCGACGTTGTTTTGGAAGTCATCCATTCCCCGGGGAGCGTCAAAATAATAGAGGGGGCTGTAATGGAAGTGAAAGTCGTAGGCCGTGCGGCGGCGGTCCCCCGTGGAGTAGTCAGCACCGATGGTGGCGCTGGCATAGGCACTGGACTTTTCATCATTTTCCCGGGAAAGGGGATTCGAATCCCACCCCACTTGCCCGCCCACGTACCAGGAAAACGGCACCTTCGTGGCAAACTCGGAATCCGCCGAGCGTCCGATGGACGAAAGACCCTGGGCACTTGCCTGAGATGCCGCCGCCAGAAGCGCGGCCGAGGTATAGAGGCTCAATTTTTGTTTCATGAGGTCGTAAAAGGGATTTTTTGGGGAGTGGGCGTTCGATTATGGAAGCAATTCGCACTGCTGGCAAGATTTTTGATAAGATTCCTGAAATCCCGCTACCTTTTAAAGGACAGCAGGAGAGGGGAGTCAACGGGCCATTCCCGGGTGAATCGCGGGGATCACAGGACGCGGACCGCCTTCCAGGAACGACAAAAGCAATGATGCCGCCCGAGCCGTTTCCGGACAAATTAAAAAAATCCCTGCCACCGATTACCCCCTGCATCCTTCCCACCGGACAGTTTTTCCCTGTCCCGGCGCATCCAGCAGACTCATCCGGCGGAAATTTTTAGAATCCCCGGCTCAGGAACTCCCGGAGAACGCAGTCACCCTCACGGCGACCACACCATTCCGGATACCGGAGTCACGATGAGAATGGAGCGGGCAGCGGGAATCGAACCCGCATGGCCAGCTTGGAAGGCTGGAACTTTACCATTAAGCTATGCCCGCGAACGCACGGGGGTATCTAATAACCTCCGTAATTTGCGCAACTCAATTCTCAATGTCGATGAACTATTCGGCCCGGGAGGGCGCGCCCGCCGGTTTCCTTGCGGCGGCGGGGCGGTATTAATGCACATCAAGCGCGTCGCGCAAGCTGTCACCGAGAAAATTCAGCGCCAGCAGCGTGGCCGTCATCGCCAGGGCTGGGAACAGCGGCAGCCACCACCGGGGTTCGATGAGATTGATGGACTGCGCGCCCTCTCCCAGGAGCAGTCCCCAGCTGGAGGCGGGCTCTTCGATTCCGAGACCGAGGAAGCTCAGGAAGCTCTCGTCCAGCACCACGACCGGAATGGTGAGCGTGAGATAGGTGAGGACGACGGTCCAGAGATTCGGCAGCAGATGCCGGAACATGATGCGCCAGCGCGTCTGCCCCAGGCACCGGGCGGCGGCCACGAACTGCTGCTCTTTCAATACCAGCACCTGGCCGCGGACGATGCGCGCCATGGTCAGCCACTCCAGCATGCCCAGGCAGACGATGAGCACCAGGGTGCGGGAGTAGGGCAGAATGGACTCCAGCATGTTCTTCAGGTTCACATGTCCCGCGTTGTCCGCCGCGGTGAGCCAGCCTCCCAGCGCGGCCCGGATGGGCTCATCCAGCGCGGCGATGAGCACGAGAGCGAAGAGGACGCGAGGCATGGAATACAGCACGTCCACCACCCGCATGATGAAGGCGTCCACCTTTCCCCCGAAGAACCCGGCCACCATGCCCACCACCGTCCCGATGACGAGGCTGACCACGGCGGCGCACATGCCCACGAGAAGAGAGACCCTTCCTCCGGAGATCACACGATAGAGCAGATCGCGCCCGTTGGCATCCGTCCCGAACACATTGCCGGTTCCCGGGTTCCGGAAGACATTGTCCGAGGGCGCGTTCCGCCACGAAGCGTCCATGAAGACGGGCGCGCCGAAGCAGACGAGGATCATAAAGACTAGGAAACCAAGCGCCACCATGGCCATGCGGTCCCGTTTCAGGCGCTCCCACCCGCCGGGAGCACCGGCGGCGGCGGCCTGGGAAAGCGCGGGAATGGCGGGGGCGGCGTCAGTCATGGAGGCGGATGCGGCGGTCGAGCACCCCGTAAAGGATATCCACGACGAAGTTCAGGCCCACGAGGAGCGCGCAGTACACAGCCACGGCTCCCTGGAGCAGAAAGCCGTCCTTGTTCACGATGCTGTTCACAAAATGCTGACCGGCCCCCGGAATGGCGAAGACATTTTCCACCACCACGCTGCCGGTAAGGAGATTCGCCGCCAGCGGGCCGAGATAGCTCACCACGGGGAGAATCGCCACTTTCAGCGCGTGCTTCCCGTGGACCTTCCATTCCGGCAGCCCTTTGGCCCGGGCGGCGCGGATGAAGTCCATGCCCAGGACTTCGATCATGCTGTTCCGCATGAGACGGGCCACATAGGCTCCGTAGGGGATGGCGAGGCACACGGCGGGCAGCACCAGCTGGGACCAGCCGCCCCACCCACCCACGGGGAACCAGCCGAGTAAAAGCCCGAAGACGAGTACCAGCAGCGGGCCGGTGACAAAGGCGGGGAGAGAAATCGCCAGGAGCGCGCCCGTCATGGCCAGCCGGTCCGTGAGCCGGTTCCGCCTCGCGGCCGCGAGGGCTCCGCAGACCACCCCGCCGGCGGTGGCGAGCAGGAAGGCCACGCCACCCAGGGCAAAGCTCACCGGCAGGCTCTGGCCCAGGATTTCCTTCACCGTGAAGTTCTTCGCCTTGATGGACTTCCGGAAGTCCCCCTGGAGCACATCCCCCCACCAGCGGACCACCTGGGAGGTGAGGGAGCCGTCCAGCTTATATTCCCGCTCCTTCTCCGCGAGCTGCACCGGCGTGAGGTCCCGCTCTCCCACGAAGGGATTCCCCGGCGACTTCCGCAGCACGATGAAGGTGATGGTCAGCGTCACGAAGAGCACTGCCAGCAGGCTGAGGAAACGAATGAACAAGCGGCGGGCCATTCCTGAGAGGATGCCGCTCCTAATGCGGGGGAACCGCCACCGCCACCGGCTTTTACAGTTCCCGCGTTCATGGCGGGAATTTACGGGCTGCGGGAAGAACGCCCGGTTTGCCCGGTAGACTCAGGCTTTCCTGGCGCGCTGGCCTTCCTCGATGAGCTTCCAGAAGTTCTTGCTCTTCGAGAGGACCTCGTCCTCGTGCCCGGCCACCTTACTGCCGTTCCGGAAAAGGAAGTCCCCCAGGGAGTTCTTGTGCAGCACGCGGTGGACGCGCACCCCATTGTCCACCACCTCAAAGTAGATGCGGTAGCCTTTGGCCCGGTAGCGGTAGAGGGTTTTGCCGTCCCGCTCCAGCTTTCCAAAGCGCTCGCCGTCCACCTTTTGCAGGTCATCGGCAGTCACCTTGAACTCCGTCAGCAGTTCCAACTGCAGCACGGTGTCCAACTGACTGATCTCAGCGGCGCTCAATTCGTTGAAGATGATCTGAAACACTCCGGCCTCATAAAGCATGATCCGGCTTCATGCAAAGCGGACGGGGCAGGTTTTTTTACGCGTCCGGACGGCGGCGTTCATTCACGACAGGCAGGGAAATTAGCATTAAAAGCCCACGCTATCCCGGGAGCAATGCCGGAACCGCCGAGGCAAATTGTTCCTTGAAGTCCCTTCCGTTTCCGGTGCTCTGTGAAGGGATGTCCCAGCCGCTTTCAGACGCTCCCTCCTTCCACCGCATCGCCATTCTCGGGTCCGGAGCCATGGGGTGTTATTATGGGGGGAGGCTGGCTCTAAGCGGGTGCGATGTGCGGTTCCACATGCGGAGCGATCTCGCGCACGTCCGGCAACACGGGCTGGTGGTGAAAAGCTACCTCGGGGACTTCGCCTTGCCGGAAGTCCAGGCCTATGGCGATCCCCGGGAAATCGGACCGGTGGACTTGGTGGTCATCACGCTGAAGGCGACGGCCAACGGGGCGCTGGAGGAACTGGTGCCGCCGCTGCTGCATGCCGGCACGCGGCTGCTCACCCTCCAGAACGGCTTGGGGAATGAGGAATACCTGGCGGAACGCTGGGGCGCGGACCGGGTGCTGGGAGGCGTGTGTTTCACCTGCATCAACCGGACGGGGCCGGGGGTGATCGAGCATACGGCACAGGGACAGATTTCGCTGGGAGCGCACACGCCCACCAGCCAGGAGGCGGCTGCGGCGGCGGTGGACCTTTTCAACCGGCACGGGGTGGAGTGCTCCCTCGCGGAAAGCATTCCCGCCGTACGGTGGCGGAAGCTGGTATGGAACATCCCTTTCAACGGGCTGGCCATCCTGGGCGGCGGCATCGACACCGCCCGTATTCTCGCGGATCCCGCGCTGCACGCCACGCTGCGCCCCATCATGCGGGAGGTCATCGGCTGTGCCGGGGTGCTCGGACATTCCCTGCCCGCGGAACTGGTGGAGGAACAGGTGGCCGTGACGGCGGGCATGGGGCCTTATCTTCCCAGCAGTATGATCGATTACGTCCAGGGCCGCGACGTGGAGGTGGAAGCCATCTGGGGCGAGCCCTGGCGGCGCGCCGTCGCCGCCGGCCTGGACGCGGGGAGGCTGGAAATGCTCTACCGGCTCATCCGGAGCGCGGTGGACCGGAGGAGGGGAGGGGCTTCCGCGATAATGACGAACGAGTCTTTCGGGGAGCCCCGGTGCAGATAATGTATTCCTACCGCTCATCACCGGGAGACGGAGGCGCATCCGGCACGGCGGCAAGAATTTCATCGAGATCCTCCACCGCTCCGCGGCGGGCACGCTGCTCCATGCTGTCCCGCGCCTGCCATGCGCCGAGTTGCGACGCCAGAGCGACCGCGATGATCTGATCCATAGTGGTGTGCTCCCTCTCCGCGACATCAGTCGCGAGGCGCGCGAGAAAATCGGGGATGGTGGCGTGGATGGTCGTCATGGCGGGCAGGACTGAAGCAATTGAAGAAACTCTTTAGGGGAGACGATCTGTATTCCAGTAAAGCGGTCCAAGGGAAAGTGCCGGAGATTGTGAGTCACCAGATAACCCACTTTCGCCTCCAATGCCAGTTGAGCCAGCGGCTCATCATCCGGGTCCGGCAGGGAGGGTTTCCAAAACCCGGAGGTCCGGATTTGTTCAGCCCCCGCACAAAGGGCGTTCAAGAAACGGTCCACTGTTTCCGCGAGCAATGCGAAGGCAGGCCCCTCCCGTTTCAGGATCTCCTCGTATTCCATGAGCACGGTGTTGGCCATCACCAGCGCGAATTCACCCATACGGTATCGCCGGATGATTTCGAAGGAAGCCCCATTACGGGAACGAAGAGCGGCCAGCAGGATGTTCGTATCAAGAACGGCTCGAATCATCAGACAAATCCTTATTCTTTTCTGCAAACACAGTCACATTGCAGCCAGCGCAGAACGACGCACACAGGAAACACAAGAGCCCCAAACCAAACGGCAACTATCAAGAGAAGACTCAGCGGCAGAAGCAGGATAAGCAAAAGCCATTTAGCCCAGTTAAACGGGCCTTCGCCAGTCAATGTGGTGAATCCGCTGAAAATACTGATGACAATCCCGATTACGCCTAGAACAATACCCCATTTCGCCAGTTGGTAAGCACATCTTACAATGATTTGCGGGTGATGCTGACTAATCCAAAGCGCTGCTCGGACATTATTAACCCTCCCCCTGCAAAAGCTCAAATTGAGAGGCTCATCCTCCAGAGCCATGCCGCTCGATTTTCCTCTTGGAATTTTCCGCCCGTAAATCCCGCCAAACACCCAGTCCCAACCTGAATTCAGACCAAGAGGCATCCGTTGCCACTTGTTGAGCAGGATCGTTGCGGCATTCGCAGCGGGTTCCTCGGTTTTCTCGGTCTTCCTCTCCGGCGGCACGTCCCGAGCCGCCAAGGATTTAGTTACCCTTTTGTCAATTTCAAGCAGTTCCGCGTATATAAATCGGCCATTACGTCTCAAACAGACTCTGGGTCTGGAAACAAGTTCTTCACCAGCCAATAAGGCGGCAAATATCTCCTTACTTACCCAAACATTGGACTTGTCAGCCTCATCCGAAAGTGTTTGCCGGATGAGGTAGAACGGGGGTTGAGAGTCCATAGACGAAGAGATCGCGGCACCATGGCGGCATATCATTCACCATGGAAATACTCACACTCATGTCAGTATTTTCAAGAGAAAGCGATGATTTATTGCGCTGAACTATTCTGACTGGACTCCAGAATCTCTGCTCTTCAGTTTGGTAGCCGGAAACGGATCCGCTCTCACCCGGTCCGCAGCCTCCACTTCCACGGGAGGTTTCTTCGCGGCGGCCTCCTCCCGGGCGCGGGACCACCAGAGCCAGCCGGCACCGGCGAGGACGAGGAGCAGCAAAAGCGTAAGGACCCGGCGTTCAGACATGCGGGAAAAAACACCGGAAGCCCGGAGGATACAAGGCCAGTGGAAAGAATTCCAGTATGGCGGAATCCATCTCTTGCATCGCGGAGGGGACCGGGCCACACTCCGGACGCCATGTACGGGACCTTTCAGCAGCATCTACAGACGACCCTCGGGGAAATCCGCGAGGCGGGCCTTTTCAAAACGGAACGCCTCATCGGCACGCCGCAGGGTGGCCGGGTAAAGCTGGAGGACGGGCGCGAGGTAATCATCATGTGCGCGAACAACTACCTCGGCCTGGGAAATCACCC
Organism: Verrucomicrobiales bacterium; assembly: GCA_965229245.1. Taxonomy (GTDB): domain Bacteria; phylum Verrucomicrobiota; class Verrucomicrobiia; order Verrucomicrobiales; family V1-33; genus V1-33. The sequence goes on along the minus strand of CBDDIW010000005.1, from coordinate 2,047,893 downwards.
GGAGGTGGTGGCGGCGGCGCACGAAGCGGCGGACCGCTGGGGCTACGGCATGGGGAGCGTGCGCTTCATCTGCGGCACGCAGACGCTGCACCGCCAGTTGGAGGAGGCGCTCTCCACCTACCTGGGGACGGAGGACACCATCCTGTATTCCTCCTGTTTCGACGCGAACGGCGGGCTTTTTGAAACACTGCTCACGGACCAGGACGCGGTGATCTCCGACGCGCTGAACCACGCGAGCATCATCGACGGCATCCGGCTGTGCAAAGCGAAGCGGTTCCGCTACAACAACGCGGACATGGCGGATCTGGAGGCAAAGCTGAAGGAGGCGGACGCCGCCGGGGCGCGCTTCAAGATGATCGCCACGGACGGCGTTTTCAGCATGGACGGGACCTACGCGCCGCTGAAGGAGGTTTGTGATCTGGCGGACAAATACGGGGCCCTGGTGATGGTGGACGATTCCCATGCCGTGGGCTTCGTGGGGGACACGGGCCGGGGCACGCATGAGATGTGCGGCGTGATGGACCGCGTGGACATCATCACCGGCACGCTGGGGAAGGCCCTGGGCGGAGCCAGCGGTGGCTACACCAGCGGGAAAAAGGAGATCATCGAGCTCCTGCGCCAGCGCAGCCGCCCCTATCTGTTTTCGAATACCCTGGCACCGGTGATCACCGCCGTTTCCCTGAAGGTGCTCGAACTGCTCACCCGCTCCGGAGAACTACGCGACCGCCTGTGGGCGAATACCGCGCAATACGTGGCGGGCATGCGCGCGGCGGGCTTCGATACCGGTCCGGCGGGACACCCCATCATCCCCATCATGCTTGGTGAGGCCACGGTGGCGCAGCGCATGGCGGCGGAACTGCTGACCCGGGGCGTCTATGCCGTGGGCTTCTTCTTCCCCGTGGTGCCGCATAGAAAGGCCCGCGTGCGCACCCAGGTGAGCGCCGCCCACACTCCAGGGGATCTGGACGAAGCGGTGCGCGCCTTTACCGCCGCCCGGGACGCCATTGCCTGATTGCGCGGGGGAAAATCACTGATTGAGTCGGGTCATGATCGAACCCGCACCCGGGGATTTACGTGACAAGGCCGGACTGGCGGTCGCGCGGAACCCTGCTTTCCCCCTCCCCTGACGCCCGTGGAATCCTACGAAGTCCTCAACGAAGCCTTTGAGAAGGCCGGTCCCAAGGAAGTGGCGAAGGCAATGGGAGTGTCCCTCAGCCTGGTCTATAAATGGGCCCAACCCCCCGGCGTGGGAAAAACCGGCGGCATCGCGAATCCCCTGGACCGGGTGGAGGAGCTGATGCGGGCCACGCGGCACGTGGCGGTCATCAAATGGCTGTGCCAGCGGTTTGGCGGTTACTTCGTGGCGAATCCCCGGACCACGGAAGAGCCACGCGGCCTGGTGCCGGCCACGAATGAAATCATCCAGCAGTTCGCGGATCTCCTGGCGGCCATCAGCGAGGCGGCGGCGGACCATAAGATCACGAAGGCGGAGACCCGGCTCATCCGGAAACACTGGGACGATCTGAAAACCGTGACCGAGGGCTTCGTGCGCGCGTGCGAGGACGGGGACTTCGAACGGATGCACCGCCCCCAGCTCAGGCCGGAGGGAGCGGTGAAGCGGACGGAGGATTTTTGAAGCCTACTTCGCGCGTTTTGATTTCTTGAGCACGGCGCGGTAGTCCACTTTCTTTGGCGGGGTTTTCGTGGCGGGGATGCCGCCGCTTTTCAGCTCCCGGATCTGGTCGCGCAGCAGGGCGGCGCGTTCGAATTCCAGGGCCTGGCTGGCTTCCACCATCTCCTGCTGGAGCTGGCGGATGACCTCCTCCACATCCTCGTCCGGACCTTCCGCCACGCGGGCCGAAGATCCGGCCTCCGGAGCGGCCATGCGCAGAGTTTCCTGCTTGCCCCGCTGCACGGGCATGGGGATCACGCCACGCTCGTCATTGTAAGCGATCTGCATCCGGCGGTGATACTCCGTGATGCCGATGAGCGCCTGGATGCTCTTTGTCACTTCATCGCAGAAGAGCACTACCTCCCCCTCGACGTGCCGGGCGGCGCGACCGGCGGTCTGGACGAGACTGGTCTCGCTGCGGAGATAACCCTCTTTGTCCGCGTCCAGGATGCACACGAGGCCCACTTCCGGGAGGTCCAGCCCCTCCCGCAGGAGATTGATGCCCACGAGAATGTCGAACTCCCCGGCCCGCAGACCGCGCAGGATTTCCACGCGCTCAATGGCGTTGATGTCACTGTGCACATAGCGCACGCGGAGGTTCAGATTCCGCAGGTAGTCGGTGAGATCCTCGGCGGTGCGTTTGGTGAGGGTGGTCACCAGCACGCGATGGCCGCGCTCCACGCGCTGGCGGCAGAGCTCGATGGTTTCATCGATCTGTCCCTTGAGCGGCTTCATGGTGATGACCGGGTCCAGCAGTCCCGTGGGACGGATGATCTGCTCCGCCACGAGCGGCTTGCCGGGCGTGTGGACATCGAAGACGGACACGGGCTCGCTGGTGGAGGAAATGCGCACGGTGCGGGCGGGTTTCGTCTCCGGCTCGCCGATGCGGTGGCGTTCGTGGGGGATGTAGGTCTCGTTCCCCACGAAGCTGTTCTGGATCTCAAACTTCGCCGGGGTGGCGCTCACGTAGAGGAGCTGCCGCGTATGTTTCATAAATTCCTCGAACCGCAGCGGGCGGTTATCCAGCGCGCTGGGAAGCCGGAAGCCGAAGTCCACCAGCGTGGTTTTCCGGCTGCGGTCGCCCTCATACATGCCACCAATCTGCGGGATGCTGGCGTGGCTTTCGTCCACCACGAGGAGGAAATCGTCCGGGAAGAAGTCCAGCAGCGTGTAGGGCGTGGCCCCGGGCGCGCGTCCGGTGAGGTGACGGCTGTAGTTTTCGATGCCCTGGCAGAAGCCCATCTCGCGCATCATTTCCAAGTCATAGTCCGTGCGCTGGCGGATGCGCTGGGCCTCCAGGAATTTCCCCTCTTTTTCAAACCACGCCACGCGTTCATCCGCCTCCTCGCGAATGGTGCGGAGGGCCCCCTGGAGTTTCTGGGTGGCGGTGACGAACTGCTTCGCGGGATAAAACGTAAAGGAATCCAGGGTCTGGATGCTGTTGCCCGTGAGGGGATCGAACATGGTGAGGCGGTCAATCTCGTCGCCGAAGAACTCCACGCGCACGCCTTCGTTTTCGAGCGAGGCGGGCCAGACTTCTACCACGTCACCGCGGGCCCGGAAGCGGCCGCGCTGGAAGGCCACGTCATTCCGTTCATACATCACCTCCACCAGGCGGTTGAGGAAGTGATCCCGGTCCATGGTCATGCCGCGGCGCACGGGGAACATGGCCTGGGCGTAGTCCTCCGGCGAACCGAGGCCGTAAATACAACTGACGCTCGCCACCACGATGACATCCTTCCGCGTGAGCAGGGCGCTCATGGTGCTCAGCCGCAGGCGTTCGATCTCCTCATTGATGCTGGAATCTTTTTCAATGTAGGTATCGCTCCGGGGGATGTAGGCCTCCGGCTGATAATAGTCGAAATAGCTCACAAAATACTCCACCGCGTTCTCCGGGAAGAACTGCCGCAGCTCCGAGTAAAGCTGGGCGGCCAGCGTTTTATTATGGGACATCAGGAGCGTGGGCTTTTCCGTCTCCGCGATGATATTCGCCATGGTGAAGGTTTTTCCGGATCCGGTCACCCCCAGCAGGGTCTGGTGTTTGTTTCCGGCCTGGAGGGATTTCGAAAGCTTGCCGATGGCCTGCTGTTGATCCCCTCCTGGCGGGTAGGGAGAGTGGAGTTGGAAAAGAGACATGGGGAGTCTGGAAGGTGCCGCGGCGGCGGAAGACTGTCAAACAAGCCTGGACAGAACAAAGGGGCGCGACAGAATCCAGGTATGAGCGTCGCCGATGAACTCCAGAAACTCCAAAGCCTGCGGAACTCCGGTGCCCTGACGGATGCCGAGTTCAACGCGGCGAAAGCCCGGCTTCTCGGAGTGCCATCTGGACCGCCCCCCGTTCCCGGGATGAGGCCGCCACCGCTCCCTGGCAACCCGTATGCGCCACCGCAGGCGCCCATCCCCAGGGATATGGAAAGCGCCACCAACCAGTGGGCGATGATCCTGCATTTCTCCATGCTCGCCGGGTTTGTGATCCCTTACGCGGGGCTCATCGCGCCCATCGTGATCTGGCAGGTTAAAAAGCAGGAGCTTCCCCGGCTGGACGTGCATGGCTGCAATGCCGCGAACTGGATCGTTACCTATCTTATTTTCTGTGTCATCTGCATCCCGCTGGTGTTTGTCATTATCGGGGTGCCTCTGCTGATCCTGGGAGGCATCGTGAGCGCTATCTTCTCCATCATCGCCGCATTGAAAGCCAATGATGGCATCGCGTGGAGCTATCCCATGGCGATCACTTTTTTCCGCCCGCGAAAGCCGGCGGGGCGGAAGTGGTAGGCGGTGCCGCTTTCCCGGAAACTGCTTTCTCCTCCAGCACTTGAAGGTTCAGCGGGTGCCGGCGGGCTGGAAGATCAGTTGGGAGAAGTGATACAGCGCCTTCCTCCAGTGATGGAAGTCATGGGCATGTTCGTCGACATGCCAGGTATGGGGAACGGCTTTTTCCTTGAGGAAGGCGTGAAATTCCTGACTGATCCGGATGAGCCCGTCCTTGTTGCCGCAGGAGAGATAGAGCAGCTTCAATTTCTCTTTTGCCTTCCCGGGATCGGGCACCAGTTCAGGGCCGGATTTGGTGTTTGGAGCGGATGAAAAGCCGCCGATCCAGGCAAATGTGTCCAGGTTGCCCAGGCCAAAATTCAGAGACTGACCGCCGCCCATCGAAAGCCCCGCCAGCGCCCGCGACTCCCGGTCTTTGATCACGGAATATTTCGACTCAATAAACGGGATCAGATCATTCAAAAGATCCTTGTCGAATTTTCCAAAAGCGGGAGCGGTGGCCATGGCATCCGGACCCGGACGGTCATCCGGCTGGGCTCTTCCATTGGGCATGACGACGAGAAACGGCTCCGCTTTTTTATCCGCGATGAGGTTGTCGAGGATGATTTCCGGATGGGCTCCCCGGGGCCACTCGTGCTCATCCCCGCCAATGCCGTGCAGGAGATAAAGAACCGGATATTTTTTATCCGGAGAATACCCCGGCGGGGTATAGACACTGGCCTTTCGTTTGGCTCCCACGGATTTGGAGTCATACTCCACCAGTTCCAGTTTTCCGCGGCTGATGCCGTTCCGCGCCTTGTCGAATCCCTCCACCGGCCCGGGAAAAGCCGGCTTGTCATCCGCTTTCAATTCGATAGGTCCGCCAAACCTCCCACGACGACCGGCGCGCTCACCCGCACTCTCGGGATTCGAGGCCGGAGGGCCTTCCTGCGCGGCACAGAGGCATGGGAGACCAAACATGACGAACAGCCTGATGAGCTTTGTTTTCATAAAATTGCCGCGGTGCCGTGTTACTTTAGGGGAGTGTTTCTGAAACCTCTATACCGGACTGTCGGGCCACCATGCGCCCCGCAGCCTGGGCCAGCGGGAGCGTTTTGACCCTGGGAGGCAGGAACGGCGGCCAGCGCCTCCTCCTCGGAGATCATTGTGGGAGAGCCGGCTGGGCGGGAGGCGGGCTGAGCAGCAGGTTGCCGGCGTCCTTTGTCTCCGCCTGGCGGGGTCCGGGACGCGGCGGCATGGGAGGCAACGGGATGGGCTCCAGGTTGGTCTTCGGCAGATCATCCTGGGTAATGGCGGAAGGGTCCAGCACCACGGTATTCGCCGGAGCACTGCTGCCCGGGAGCGCATTGGCCATCACCGGCACCAGCCTGGGGGTGGTTTTGGCATTGCCCTTCACGGTTATCACGGCATCCCCCTCCGCGGGCGTGCCGGAAAGAATGTCCGCGGCATAGAGGTTTTTCATGCGCGCCGGGGTGACCTTCAGACGGGCGGAGCCGGGGCCGGCACCCCGGCATTCCAGTTCCTGATTGGCGGTGAGCGGCGCGCCATTGAGAGCCTGCACCAGCACATAGCCGTCACGCACACCCATCACTTCCCCCACCACCTGCCGGGCGGCATCCGGGGAAACGGCGGGGGGCGGGTTTTTCAGCGCCTTCTCCCGTTGCCTGTTTTGTTTGGCTTTGACGGCAAGGTTGTGCAGATTGCCGCAGGCCGGGAGCGAGAGGCAGAGCAGGAGAAGGAGAGGACGCATGACGCGCGGAATATGCTCCAACCGCCCGCGGAAGGGAAGGGCAAACGGAGGGATGAACCTGTCGCCGCCATGCGCGCCCTCCGGTTTCCTTCTCTCATAAAGCATGAGGACAGGGGAAAGGAGACCCGGAGGACGCGCATGGGAGCGACCAGGCCACCCCGGCCCGCAGGAGCGTGGGGATTCCCGGCCTCCAATCAGCGGTTCGCCGGCGTGGCGGGAGCCACGGAGTAAGGGGCGCGCCAGGGAGCGGGCTGAAGTTGCAGCGAGTCAAAAATCCGCTGGCTGGAAGCAGGAGCGGGAGTCCCCGCAGCGTTCAGGGACGACGGGGGAAGACGCAGGGATTCCAGAATCCGCTGGCCGGACCCGCCCGCGGGAGTGGCAGCGGGACCGGAAGTGCCGAAGAGAACGGACGGCGGAATCAGCGAGGGAGTGGTCCGGGGCGGAAGCGTCAGGGAGGAAACCAGGGAGCCGGAGACACCCGCGGGGGCGAAGGCGAAGGTGCCATCCAGCCCCACTTCCATAAAGGGAATCTGCTTTCCGCCGGTGTCCCGTTTCACCTGACCGTTCACGCGGGTGAGCATGTCCAGCACGGAGACGCCAGGGGTGGCCATGTGAGCCAGGAGGGCATTGGTGTAAACGGAACCCGCTCCGGAGTCCAGGGCCACGGTATTCCGCGCGGAGGCAAAGCTGATGAGCATGCCGCTGGCAGCCTGCATGGAGGCGAAACCGGAGGTGAGACTCTTGGAACTGGCGGAGGGCAGTTCATTCGTGCGGCAGGCATCGAGGAACAGCATGTTCAACCGGGTGCCGGAGGCCTCCATGCGGGTGATCATGTCCTGCGCGGCGTAGGCGCGGGTGCGCAGGTCCTCGCGGTAGGAAAGGCGGGCTTTGTTCGGGATCAGGTAGTTCCGGTCGTCCACCTGGGCACCGTGACCGGAGAAATAAAAGAGCCCCACGCCTTTCCGGAGCTTCAGACCGGCGGAGAATTCATTGGAGACTTTATCCATCTCCTCCAGTTCCGGATTGATCCGCAGGGTGACGGCGAAACCGAGCTGCTCCAGCTTCGCGGCGATGGCCTTCGCGTCCCGGGCCGGGCTGGGCAGTTGATTTCCGGTGCCCACGTAGTCACAACCGATGACAAGAGCGGTGCGGGCTTCCAGCCCCGTCTGGGCGGGCAGCGCGGCGGGGGTCAGGAGGCAGAAAGAGAGCAGGCGAAGGAATTTCATGGCGTCAGGTGGGTGGTGAACACCGGCGGACGGGCCTTCGACGGGCTCCGCTCCGGTGCTATTCAATTCCGTGATCGCCCGGCGCGCGGGATCGATTGAGAGAATCTGGAATATTTTTCCCCGGACGCTTTCCGCGCTCCTCAATCCCGCGTGATCCACCGGAACCGCGCGCTGGAACTGCGGGGGTTCGCGCGCTGTTCGGCGGAGGACGCCCGCAAGGGCTGGTCCGGTGCCTGGGTCCAGCCACCGGCAGCCTCCCAGGCGGCGAAGGCTTTTTTCACCCGGCGGTCCTCGCCGCTGTGGAAGGTGAGAAAACCGGCGCGGGCTCCCGGTTTCAAACAGGACGGGAGAGCGCGAAGGAGGGAATCGAGCGCGCTGAATTCATCGTTCACGGCAATGCGCAGAGCCTGGAAGACCCGGCGCACGGAGCGGTCCACCTCGGTCTCCGCATCGGGGCGGAGCCGGTGCAAAGGGGCTACGGCGGCACGGATGGCATTCACCAGGGGGAGGGTGCGGGGGTAGTCCCGTCCGGCAAGCACTTCACCCAGAAGCGCGGCGTGGGGTTCATCGCCATTCTCCTCCAGGATGGCCGTGAGTTTGGGCGGGGTGAGCTTCTTCAGCAGTTCCGCGGCGGTGAGACCCCGGGCGGGATTCAGCCGCATGTCCAGCGGGCCGTTCGCTTTATACGAAAAGCCGCGGGAGGGATCGTCGATCTGCATGGAGGACAGGCCGAGATCCGCGAAGAACACATCCACGCCCTCCGTGAGTCCGAGCTCCCCCAGCACCCGGGGGAGGCCCGCGAAATTCGAGTGCCGGGTGACGAGCACGTCCTCGCCATGGCCATCCGCGCGCAGGCGGTCCGTGGTGAGGGGAAGCTGCACCGGGTCCACATCCAGCGCGATGACCCGGCCTGCCGGAGCCGAGGCGGCGAGGAATTCCCGGGTGTGCCCGCCATAGCCCAGGGTGCCGTCCGCCACGGTCTCCCCCGGCTGGATAGCCAGGGCCTCCAGAACCTCCGCGACCATGATGGGGCGGTGGCGTCCGGCGGGAGTCTTGCCGGAGGCCTCCACCTTGGCCAGTGTGTCCTGGTCGCCGCGGTGCTCTTTATACTTCTCAGCGAACTTCCGGGGGTTTTTTCCGGAGTAGCGTTTGCGGCGCGGCGGGCGGTCCCCGGCGGGGGTGGAATCAGTGGGCATCCCGTCCGGTATAGAGAGGAAACCCGGGGAGGGAACCTGAAATGCGGCCACGGCTCCCCTGGCATACGGCGGCCACGGCGAAAGGAACCGCTGGCGCGGGCCGTTGTCCCGTGCTCTGAAACCGGTGGACGGGCGCGTCCCCCTGTCTTGAATGACGCTCCCGGTTCACCGGCCCCACTTCCTTTTCCATCCATGACTCCCGCCGAATACCTCGATATCCACCTGCAAAAAATCATCGAGTGGCACTTCTCTCCTTCCACGGGGTGCCCCTTCTGGCTGGACTGGGCGAAGAACGCGGGCTGGGATCCCCGCGAGGAAGTGAAGACCTTCGCGGACATCAACAAGTTCCCCCACTTCGAGGACGTGTGGCTGCGCGATGAACAGAACGAGCGGTTCGCCCCCAAAGGATTCGGCGACCGGCCCTTCAACATCTTTGAAACCGGTGGCACCACGGGCGTGCCGAAGCAGCGCATCGGCTGGGATGACTACAAGGTGGACTACGAGGAATTCGGCGACCGCCTGGATGACCAGTATTTCCCCCGCGGGGCGAAGTGGCTCATGATGGGCCCCACCGGCCCGCGCCGTCTGCGCCTTGCGATCGAGCACCTGGCGAACTATCGCGATGGCTCCTGTTATTTCGTGGACCTGGACCCGCGCTGGGTGAAGAAGCTCATCGCCCGCAAGCAGGTGGACGAAGTGGAGCGCTACATGAAGCACGTGGTGGATCAAGGCGTGGAAATGATCAAACACCGGGGAGTGCAGTGCCTTTTCACCACCCCCCGTCTGCTGGAGGCACTCTCCGAGCGCATCAGCATCCCCGGTCACGGCGTGAAGGGAGTTTTCTGTGGCGGCACCAGCATGACGCCGCAGATGGTGCGCTTCCTCATGGAGGAGGTGCTGGAGGGGAAGAGCCAGTTCGTGCCCACCTATGGGAATACCCTCATGGGCCTGGCGTGCAGCCTTCCGGACACTCTCCGGGATAACAACTACTCCGTGACCTACTGGTCTCCCCAGCCGCGCGCCGTGCTCCGCGTGGTGGACTCGAAGAACACGGACCAGATAGTGGACTACGATACCTACGGCCGTGTGGAACTCACCACCATGACGAAGGAATTCTTCATGCCCCGCTTCCTCGAACGCGATGAAGCCATCCGCCGCCGCCCCTGCGAAAAATACCCATGGGACGGCGTGGGCGACGTCCGGCCCTTCGGCGCGCTGGAGAAGAAGGTGATCGAGGGGGTTTACTGACCTCCCGCGACCGCGCGAGCAGTCTCACTTTGCCGGTTCGCCGTAATAGGTCTTCAGGTACTCCGCCAGGGCTTCGCGCCACGGGCGGGGCCTGAGACCAGTGGCGGCGGCGAGCCGGGTCACGTCCAGGGAGGTATGCACCGGGCGGGGAGCGATGAATTTCGTCATGTCCGCAAGGCGCATGTTTTCCAGAGTGCGGCAGCGGAGGTTCCAGCCGAGATCCGCCACGGTATCCAGTGCGGCCTGGCCGAGCTCCAGCCAGGAGCAGGGGCCGTCATTGCAGAGATTGAAGATGCCGGTGGCGGCGGGGTTTTCGCAGAGGCGCTCCAGTTGCCCGGCCATCTCCATGCTGTAGCTGCAGGAGGAAAACTTTTCCCCGATGGCCGAACACACGGGGTTCTTCATCGCGTCATCGATGATCTGGTCCACGAAGCTCCGGCGGTCCGGGCCGAACACCCAGGAGGTGCGGGCCACCACATTATCCGCGCTCTCCGCCAGCACCCGTTCCTCCGCCTCCCGCTTCGTGCGTGCATAGACACCCAGCGGCGCGAGCGGAGCGTCCTCCCGGCGGGAGCCCGGCAGCGTGCCATCATAGACGTAGTCCGTGGAGATGTGAATCATGCGCGCGCCACGCTCGCGGCAGAGCCTGGCCATGATACCCGGGGCTTCCGCGTTCACCGCGCGGGCTTCCTCCGGATGCTGCTCGCAGTAGTCCGGCGAAGTCAGCGCGGCGGAATTGATAAGCACCTCAAAGTCCAGCCCCAGCAGGTGGTCCGCCATCTGTTCCGGCTCGCGCAGGTCCATGGCCCGGCGGTCGTAGGCCACCACGCGATGCCGCTGCCGCAGGTGTCGCGCGACCGCCGCCCCGAGACGGCCGCCCGTTCCGGTGACCACCACTTTCATCGTTTCGCCGGGGCGGGCTGACGTCCCACCAAGAGGGCATCCAGGGAAAACCGGCCCGGTCCGCAAACCACCAGCACCGCGTAAATGCCCGCGTAGAGCACCAGCCGCTCCGCCACGTCCGGCAGCTTCCCGTAGAGGAAGAGGGCACACAGCGCGCAGACCAGCAGCGCCACCGCCGAAAGCCGGGCCAGCAGGCCGGTGACGAGAAAGAGGGAACCCAGCAGCGCCACCGCCGCCGAGCCGATAGCCACGGCCTCCGGCAGCGGGAAGCCGCGCTCCCGGATCTCCAGGGCGTAAGGCCACGCCGTTTTTTCCCAGATGTGGTGCCAGCCCGCCATGACCTCCGCGCGGGCGTGGAAAAAGATGAGGCCCAGCCCCACGCACCAGCGCAGCAGGAGCAGGCCCGCGTCCCGCACCAGAAGTCCGGGCGGCGGGGCATTGGGAATCCGGTGATAGTCAGGACCGGCGGAACCGGCGCGGGTGAGGGGCGAGGGAAGAGGCACTGGGGGAAGGAATATCAGGCCAGGATTTGTTTGATGACCCTCATGGGCTCCACGCCGGTGAGACGCTGGTCCAGCCCTTGGAATTTGAAGGTGAACCGGTCGTGATTGATCCCCATGCAGTGGAGGAGGGTGGCGTTGATTTCATTGATGTGCACGGGATCCGCCACCGGATTGTAGGAATAATCGTCCGTCTCGCCCAGGGTCACGCCGCCCTTGATGCCACCGCCGGCCATCCACATGCAGAAGTTCCGCGGGTGGTGGTCCCGTCCGTAGGTTTCCCGGGTGAGGGTGCCCTGGGAATAGACGGTGCGTCCGAATTCCCCGCCCCACACCACCAGCACGTCATTGAGCATCCCGCGCTGCTTGAGATCCTGGACGAGAGCCGCGCAGGCCTGGTCCGTGTCCTTGCACTGGGCACCCATTTCCCCTGGCAGGTTCCCGTGGGAATCCCAGCCGCGGTGCATGATCTGCACCACGCGCACGCCACGCTCCACGAGACGGCGGGCCAGGAGGGCGCTGCCGGCGAAGGAGCCGGGCTTCTTCACCTCCGGTCCATAGAGGTCCAGGGTGGCCTGGGATTCCTTTGTGAGATCCGTCAGTTCCGGCACACTGGACTGGAGGCGGTAGGCCATTTCATACTGGGAAATGCGCGTCTGGATATCCGGATCGCCCATCTTCTGGAAACCGATGTTGTTCAGCTTGCCCAGGGTATCCAGCATGGCGCGGCGGTCCGCGCGGTCCACGCCCGGGGGATTCTCCAGATAGAGCACGGGGTCCGCCCCGGCGCGCAGGACCACGCCGCTGTGTTTTCCGGGCAGGAATCCCGGGCCCCACATGCGGCTGAAAAGCGCCTGGCCGTTCGAGCCTTCCGGAAACCGGGGCATGAGCGCCACGAAGGCGGGCAGGTCACTCGTCTCCGCGCCGAGGCCGTAGGAAACCCAGGAGCCCATACTGGGCTTGCCCGGCACCTCGCTGCCGGTCATGACGAAGGTGCAGGCGGGATCGTGATTGATGGCGTTGGTATGGACGGTTTTGATCAGCGCGATGTCATCCACGATCTTCGCCGTGTGCGGGAGCAACTCGCTTACCCAGCGCCCACATTGTCCGTGCTGGCTGAATTTGAATTTCGAGGGAGCCACCGGGAAGCGGCCCTGACCGCTCGTCATGGTGGTGATGCGGTCCCCCAGGAACGACTTCGGCAGGTCTTTATTGAACTGTTCCTGAAGGCCCGGCTTGTAGTCCCAGAGATCCAGCTGGGAGGGCCCGCCATTCATATGCAGATAAATCACGGCCTTCGCCTTGGCCGCGAAATGCGGCAGCCCCGGGAGTGCCGGATGCACCGCCGAGGCCGCGCGGCCCAGGGAGCTTCCCATAAGATAAGACAGCGCCAGCCCGCCCATACGCAGTCCGGTCTGGCCGAAAAACTGGCGGCGGGTCTGAAGGATTTGATTTTCGAGGAGCGGGTTCATGGGGAGAGGGAGAAATCAGTTGAGGGAGTATGGCATGCATGCCATACTCGAAAGATGAAAATGACGATGCATATCGATGACGCTCTCCTGGAGAGAGTCATCCGGATCACCGGTGCCGCGAGCAAGACGGAGGCCGTGAGCATCGCCCTGAAGGAAATGGACCGGAAAGCCAGACTGCGGGAATTCGGGAAGAAGGGACTGGGGTTGTCCAAAGCGGAACTGATGGGAGCCATCGATCCCGCTTACGACCTCATGACCCTCAGAGTGGCGGAGGACAACATTCCCTACAGTGGAGCCACCGCCAAAAAGACAGTGGACTACAAGAAGGTGGCCGCCAAAAAGAGAAAACCCTGAAGCCAGGCTGTGATCCTCATCGATTCCTGCGTTTACATCACGCTCCTGCGCCAGGGGCTCGACCCGGCGCGGGAGTTTTCCGTTCTGGCCGAAGAGGAGGACCTCGCCACCTGCGGGGTGGTGCGGTGTGAGATCATTCGCGGAGCAAGAACCCCGAAAGTCCGGAAGGCCTTGGGCGACTTCCTCGACTGCCTGCTCTACGTGCCCACCATGAACAATGTCTGGGAGGTGGCGGAGGACATTCTGTGGACCTGTGACCGCGCCGGCCACACCATTCCCCTGACAGACGCGGTCATCGCCGCCTGCGCCCTCAAGGCGGACGCGGCGGTGCTGACGTATGACAAACACTTCGACTTCATCCCGGACCTGCGGGTGATCCGGGAGTATCCGGGACCACGTTAGCGATGAACGCCCACGGAGCGAAGTGAGGTTACAAACCTCCTCCTCGTTTCCGGATGGTCGAAGCGCGGGCATTTCAGTTCCGGACGACGGCTTCGTCCATGTTCAGGATGAGATTCGCCACGAGGGCCCAGGTGGCGAGTTCCGGCTCGTTGAGACCGGCGGCGGGCTTGGATTCACCGAAGGAAATGGCCTTCTTTGCCTCGGCGGGGGCAGCCTGGTATTTGGCGAGGGTCTTGTTATAAAGATCCAGCACGGCTTCCGCCTCCGGGGCCGAGGGCCCGCGGGAGAGCACCGAGCGGAAGGCAAACGCCACGCGCTCCGCGGGGGCTGCGGCCCCGGCCATGATGCGCTCCGCGAAGCCGCGGGCGGCCTCGTAGTGCTGCACGTCATTCATCAGTTGGAGCGCCTGGAGCGGGGTGTTGCTCCGCTCGCGGCGGGTGCAGGACTGCTCACGGTTTGGCGCGTCAAAGTTGATCATGAAGGGCGCGGGGGCCGTGCGCTTGTAGAAGGTGTAGAGGCTGCGGCGATAGAGCGCCGTGCCGCGGTCCTGGGTGTAGAACCGGGTGTTCGAGCCCGCGAAGCCCACCGGTTCCCATATATTCGGCGGTTGATAGGGTTTCACGCCTTTGCCGCCCATGTCCAGACTCATGAGGCCGCTGACGAACAACGCCTGATCCCGGATCTGCTCGGCATCCAGACGGAAGCGCGGGCCGCGGCTGAGCCACTGGTTCGCGGGGTCCCGCTGCCAGTTCTCCGGCGGCGCGCCGCTCTGCTGGCGGAAGGCGGCGCTGGTGAGCATGACGCGCATGAGCTTCTTCACGTCCCACTTGTTCTCCTGAAACCAGAGCGCCATCCAGTCCAGCAGTTCCGGATGCGTGGGCAGGGAACCCTGGGTGCCAAAGTCATGGCTGGTGAGCACCAGGCCGGTGCCGAACACCTGCTGCCAGAAGCGGTTCACCGTGACGCGGGCCGTGAGCGGATTTTCCGGCTCCACCAGCCAGCGCGCGAGGTCCAGGCGGGTGGCGCGGCCCTGGTGTTTCAATTGAGGCAGCACGGCGGGCGTGGCAGGCTCCACTTTCTCGCCAGGCTTGTCATACTGGCCGCGGAGCATGACAAAGCTGTCGCGCGGTTTTTCCAGATCCTTCCACACAAAGGTGGACGGCACCATGCCGTCATAGGCATCGCGCTCCGCCTTTACCGCCGCCAGTTCGGCATTCATTTCCGCGAAGGGCTCCCGGGTGGTGGCGCAGACGCTTTGCACATAGTAGTCACGGAGGCGTTTCAACTCCTCCGGCTTCCGCTCTTTTTCAGGGCCTTCCTTCAGCCAGGCTTTCAGATCGGCGGGCACGCCCGCGAGGTCCTTGCCTTTCCGTCCGGCGCGCCAGGCGGCGAAGGACAAGGCGGGATCCGTGGAGGGATCGGCGCGTCCAGTGAAGCCCATCTTATCGAAGTAAGCGGTACCCCCGTGTACGGTGAAGGCATAGCCGCGGATTTTCGTGCCGGGAGCCAGGCCCATCTTTTCCGCGTCCACCTCTAGCCGGCTCCACTGGCCCAGCGGGGGCAGCATCCCGGCCTTGAAACGTTCCGTGGTGTTCCTCTTTCCGAATTCGATGGTGTCCTCGCCCCACAGCGCGCGGTGTTTCCACTGGTCCGAATTGAACTGCACCATCACCTCCTCCGGAGGGTCCTTGGGATCGAGATACACATAGACAAACATCTTCCCGTCCCGAGGGACGGTGAAGGGCGCGGCTCCGGTATCATAGGAGTCCTGCGCCATGGCGGGGCCGCCGCGCTTCAGCGACTTCTTCCCGCTATGGACCGGGGAGTCCACCAGCGTGGTGGGATGCCCGGCCCCGACCACCTGGGCGCCCTCCGGGAAGCCATCCTCGAACCACACTTCCTCCAGCGTGGTGACCTGGGGCTTCGGCACCAGGTCCGCGGGATCCTGATAGGACACCGTGGCCGCTTTCTCCTCCATCCGTTTGCGGGCGGCGGCGGAGCGGTCGTCGAAGGCTTTCATCTTCGCGTCGTATTCCGCGGGCTTCACCTTCGCCACGGGCTGGGTGAGCAGGGCATTCCCATCCATGGCGGGATCAGCGCTGGAATAAAAGAAAGCATAGAGGGAATAAAAGTCCTTCGCCGTGATGGGATCGTATTTGTGATCGTGACACACGGCACACCCGGCGGTGAGCCCCATCCATGCCTGGGCGGTGGTGCTGGCGCGGTCCACGGCGTAGCGGAAAAGGTACTCCGCGTCGATGCTGCCGCCTTCGCCGGAGGTCACATTGCAGCGGTTGAAGCCGGTGGCCACTATCTGGTCCTGCGTGGCATTCGGCAGGAGGTCGCCGGCCAGCTGCTGGATGGTGAATTCGTCAAAGCCCAGGTTCCGGTTGAAGGCCCCCACCACCCAGTCCCGGTAGGCCCACATCTGGCGCTCGTTATCCAGGTGCATGCCGTGGGTGTCCGCGTAGCGGGCCACGTCCAGCCAGTGCCGCGCCATTTCCTCGCCATAGTGCGGGGAGGCGAGGTAGCGCTCCACCATGCGCTCATACGCGCCGTCCGCTTTGTCATTCAAATAGGCATCCACCTCCGCGACGGCGGGCGGCAGGCCGGTGAGGACCACGCTCACCCGGCGCACCAGCGTCTCGCGATCCGCCTCCGGGGAAAGCGCCAGGCCGTCCTTCTTCAAACGGGCCGCCACGAAACGGTCGATCTCCCCCGCCCCGCCCTCCGGTATCCCGGGCTTCACCGGGGTCTCAAAGGCCCAGTGCTTTTGATAGACCGCGCCCTGCTCGATCCACTTCCGGATGATTTCCTTTTCCCCAGGGGTCATCGTCTTGTGGGAATCCGGCGGCGGCATCACATCATCCTGATCCTGGGTGATGATACGCAGCCAGGCCTGGCTTTCATCCGGCTTGCCCGGGACGATGGCGCTCTTTCCGTCCTTGTCCTTCGTGAACGCGCCCTCCGGCGTGTCCAGACGCAGGCTGGCCTTGCGGGTTTTCGCGTCGAAGCCGTGGCAGGCGAAGCAGTTGTTCGAAAGGATGGGTCGGATGTCCCGGTTGAACGAGAGACCTTCCGCTCCGACGGAAAGCACGGAGGAAATGAGAACGGCGGGAATCAAACGGCGCATGGGGAAAAGAATACGGGGCGGCAGCCCCGGGATATACTAAAAACGGCGTCACTTCGCATCTTTTCCAGTCAGTCGGGCGGAATTTCCACTAAACCGGCCGCCCGCGTGTCCGGCGGCTCCGTCCGTCCGGACTGAATCTTTCTTGCCTGGCCCGGAGGCGACCGCTATCACTGCCGCCCTTCACTCAAAACAACACCTTCAGACGACATGAGCAGAAAAATTCGATATGGCATGGTAGGCGGCGGACGCGGAGCTTTCATCGGCGGGGTGCACCGCATCGCGGCGGCTCTCGACCAGCAGATCGAACTTGTGTGCGGGGCGTTTTCCTCGGATCCGCAGAAGTCGAAGGACTCCGGCGCGGATTTCTACCTCCCGGCCTCCCGGTGCTACGGCACGTTTGAGGAAATGATCACGGCGGAGAAGGCCCTCCCGGAAGGGGAACGCATGGACTTCATCGCCATCGTGACGCCGAATCACATGCACTTCCCGCCCGCGAAGATGGCGCTGGAAAACGGCTTTCACGTGCTCAGCGACAAACCCGCGACCTTTGACCTGGAGGAGGCGAAAACCCTCGCGGCGCTGGTGGAAAAGACCGGCCAGCTCTACGGCCTCACGCACAACTACACGGGATATCCCCTCGTGAAGCAGGCCCGGGAAATGGTGGCCGCCGGAGTATTCGGCAAGATCCGCAAAGTGGTGGCGGAGTATCCCCAGGGCTGGCTGGCCACCCGCATCGAGGAAAGCGGGCAAAAGCAGGCCGCCTGGCGCACGGACCCGAAGCGCAGCGGCGCCGCCGGCTGCGTGGGGGACATCGGCACCCACGCCGAGAACCTGGCGGAATACATCACCGGCCTCAGGATTTCCGAACTGGCCGCGGACCTCACCACCTTCGTGGAAGGCCGGGAGCTGGATGACGACGGCAACATTCTCCTCCGCTTCGAAGGCGGTGCGAAGGGCGTGCTCCACTGCTCCCAGATTTCCGTGGGCGAGGAGAACAACCTCAGCATCCGCGTCTATGGCGAAAAGGGAGGCCTGGAATGGCACCAGAAGGAGCCGAACACCATGCTGGTGAAATGGCCGGACCAGCCCATGCAGGTGTACCGCACCGCCAACGGCTACCTCGGTGCCGCCGCCCTCGCCGCCGGTCGCACCCCCCCTGCCCACCCGGAAGGCTACCTGGAGGCCTTCGCCAATATCTATAAGAACTTCGCCGCCCACATCCGCGCGAAGCTCGAAGGCAAAGAACTGCCTGAAACCGACCTCGCTCTCGACTACCCGAAGATCGAAGACGGCGTCCGCGGAATGGCGTTCATCGAAGCCGTGGTGGCCTCCTCGAAGGCCAACGCGACGTGGACGAAGCTGGGGGTGTAACCCCGCTTCCGGGAGGAGAATTCCATGACCTCTTCCACCAGTGACGGATCTTTCACACCCGGCGGGGCCCCTTCAGGTCCCGCCGGGCGGGGGAGTCCTCGGAGGCGGAAGTGGTGGCGATTGCTCTGGCTGCTTCCCTGACTTTCAGAAGCCGCCCGCCATCAGTGGATAGGCAATTTATCGTCCGTAACAAGCCCACAAGGAGACTCCCATCTATCTCCGCTTCCAATGAAAACGATAGAGCATACCATGGTTATCTCTGGATGGAACCATATCCATGGCAGCCTAAAACTCATCCTTGAAGACCAGTTCTCGCATGGCCGGGAGCCTGAACCTGTCAGCATTTGCTGCCTGAGGGCATGTCTTCAGGTGGAATCCTTTACGGGTGAATGTGTGGGCTGGCTTTCGAAAGGCGGTCTCGCGGATTTTTATGAACGGACACAAAAAACGCTGGAGACATTTTCCAGCCGGGGAGTTCACCGTTTTGGGGACCTTGAAAATACTTTCAAGGTGATTTTGATCTCCCGGCGTTCAGGTTGGGAACTGGCTTTTGAATGCGGGGGGCTAAACCGCTTTCCCATTCCGCTCTCAGTGAATCTCGCCAGCGTCCCGATCACAAGACAATCCGTGGAGGCACTGCTGGAATTTCTTCGCGTTCCCCTCGAAGCGGAGGAGAGAATATTATAGGCCGTTCCTCCCTTCGAAAGGAAGCCCCCGCATCACTGGAACATCGATGGCTACCATCATCCCGCTTTCAGTGACCAGGATATTCCCTCCATGAGTATCCGCGCAGACAATGTCGTCCGTTGGCCTCCACCACAGCTTTCTCACCTTCAATTTTATTTCCGAGAATCCCCGATCAAGGAAAAAGCGATCCACTTCCTCCGGTTCGGCAAACCTTCCCGCCACGGCGGGCTGGGAGGTGATCACCCGGCAGGTGCCGATCTCTATGGCGATACCTTCCAGCCGGATATCATCGCCGAAGACTTCATTTTGAAGCAATAGCCTCTCGAAATACTCCGTCGGGAAACAGGCCCGGCCATCCGGTAGATGCCCGAAAGCATCGGGGTAAGTGGCCTTCAAAACCCACGGCTCGTCACGGTGCGGCATGAACCATACTTCATGCTCAAAACCGAAAGCCTCGGGGCGTCGGCTCAGTGGCTCGAAACAGGATGGGAGTCCGGCACCGGTGGCGTGCTGACGGAGGGCCTCGACTTCGGCAGAGAGTCGTGTCGAAGCATGGATGCCTGGACCGAGGCGAATTGCCGCAGCGCGTGCTCGCGTGTCAGCAAAGGCGACTTCCATCGTGCCTGGCGCATCTCTTCGGCAAAAGTTTTCGGATCCATAGTGCATGGGGACTCTCCCGTGGTGGAGAATAACACTGTCCCATTCAATGTCGAGTCCCCTCTCATCATGAGGAGGCCGTGCGCGTCCTGAGGCAAACGCGGCACGGGAGTTTTATACTTTTTTTACACCTCTCCTCCCCCCTTTTATTCGCCGGGAAGGGGTTTCGGAAGGACCCGTGGGAAGACCCAAAACACTCCTATGACTGACCTTCTCTACCTCGCGGGCATTACCGCCTTCTTCCTCTTCGGGGCGCTCTACGTGCGCTTCTGTGAAAAACTCTGAACCCGCCCGTGCCATGGAAACCGCCATCACCGGGTTCATCGCCCTCCTTCTCTTCATCTACCTCTTCGTGGCGATGATCCGCCCGGAAAAATTCTAGTCCTCCCGCCATGTACGCTCAATGGATGCAACTAGTCTCGTTTCTGGGACTGCTCGGTTTTATCACGAAGCCTCTGGGAAGGTATATCACTAAAGTGCTGGATGCCCAGGGGAAAACCTTTCTAGATCCGGTGCTCTCTCCGCTGGAACGCATGACCTACGCCCTCATGGGCGTGAAGCGTGACAAGGAGCATAACTGGAAAGAATACACCCTGGCGCTGTTGCTCTTCAGCCTGGTGGGCGTGGTGCTCACCTACGCGGTCCTCCGGCTGCAACATCTGCTGCCGTGGAACCCGCAGGGGATCGGCCCGATGAATCACCGCCTGGCGTTCAATACGTCCGTGAGCTTTGCCACGAACACCAACTGGCAGAGTTACGCGGGTGAGAGCGCCGTTTCCTACTTCTCCCAGATGGTGGGGCTGACCATTCATAACTTCACCTCCGCCGCGGTCGGCATCGCCATCGCCGCCGCGTTCGTGCGGGCCATCGCGCGGCATTCCATGAAGACGCTGGGGAACTTCTGGGTGGATCTGGTGCGGGTCACTTATTACCTGTTGCTGCCACTCTCGCTCATCCTCTCGGTCTTCCTGCTTTCCCAGGGCATGATCCAGAACTTCAAGCCGTATGACAAGGCGAAGCTGGTGGAGGCTCAAAAGGTCTCCGTGGAAAAGAAAGATGCCGGCGGCGTAACTCTCCTGGATGCCGCCGGCAAGCCGGTGATGGAGGAGCAGACCGTGGAGGAACAGTTGATCGCCCAAGGCCCCATGGCCTCGCAGGTGGCGATCAAGATGCTGGGCACGAACGGCGGCGGATTCACGAATGCCAATGCCGCGCATCCCTTTGAGAACCCCACGCCGCTTTCCAACTTCGTGCAGATGCTCTCCATCCTCGCGATCGCCAGCGCGCTCACTTATTATCTCGGCAGCATGACGAAGAACCAGCGTCACGGCTGGGCGGTGTGGAGTGCCATGATGGTGCTCTTCGTGGGCGGCGTGCTCTTCTGCTGGTGGGCGGAGGCGAAGGGAAATCCCATCCACCACGCCCTGGGCATCGCGACGGCGGACGGGAATATGGAAGGCAAAGAGGTGCGCTTCGGCATCATGAATTCCGCGCTCTTCACCACCACCACCACGGCGGCCTCCTGCGGCGCGGTGAATACGATGCATGATTCCCTCACACCCCTCGGTGGCCTGGTGCCGCTCTTCATGATGCAACTGGGTGAGGTGGTCTTCGGCGGGGTGGGCGCGGGGCTGTATGGCATGCTGGTCTTCGTGATCCTCGCGGTCTTCATCGCCGGGCTCATGGTGGGCCGCACGCCGGAGTATCTGGGGAAAAAGATCCAGGCCGCGGAGGTAAAGCTGGCCATGCTCTCGCTCCTGGTGTTGTGCCTGACGATTCTCGGATTCACCGCGTGGGCCACTGTGAGCCAGTGGGGTCTGGCCGGGCTGAACAACAGCGGACCGCACGGCTTCAGCGAGATCCTCTACGCCTACAGTTCCACCACGGGGAATAACGGGAGCGCCTTCGCCGGCCTCACCGCCACGCCGGCGGACTGGGACGCGCACTACAATGTCACGCTGGGTATTTCCATGCTCATCGGCCGGTTTCTCATGATCATCCCCATCATGGCCCTCGCCGGGTCGCTGGTGGAGAAGCGTATCTCTCCGCCGGGCGCGGGCACGTTCCCGGTCTCCGGGGCCACCTTCACCATCCTGCTTATCGGCACGGTGGTGCTCATCGGGGCCTTGAACTTCCTCCCGGCCCTCGCCCTCGGGCCCATCGTGGAGCACTTCCTCATGCTGAAGGGTTCTTTGTTCTAACACACACCAGGGAATCATTATGTCACACCAACCCGTTTCTCTTTTCGATCCAAAGATCGCCGTCCCCGCCATCGGGGATGCATTCCGGAAGCTCGATCCCCGCCTCATGGTGAAGAACCCGGTGATGTTCGTCACCCAGGTGGCCGCCATCCTCACCACGGCCAGCATCTTCACCGCCGCGGCGGACTGCGGTTTCATCATCCAGCTTGCCGTGTGGCTCTGGTTCACCGTGCTCTTCGCGAACTTCGCGGAGGCCATGGCGGAGGGTCGCGGCAAGGCCCAGGCCGACAGCCTGCGCAAGGCGCGCAAGGACACCATCGCCCGCCGTCTTACCAATGGCCGCGAGGAGAAGGTGCCCGCCAGTAACCTCATGAAAGGAGACACCGTGGTCTGCGAAACCGGCGACGTGATCCCCGCGGACGGCGAGGTCATCCAGGGCATCGCCAGCGTGGACGAGGCCGCCATCACCGGCGAGTCCGCTCCCGTCATCCGCGAGAGCGGAGGTGACCGCAGCGCCGTCACGGGCGGTACGCGGGTGATCAGTGACCGCATCGTGGTGCGCGTCACCTCGGAGAAAGGGAATACCTTTCTGGACCGCATGATCTCCATGGTGGAAGGCGCGAAACGCCGGAAGACGCCTAACGAGATCGCGCTCACCATTCTCCTCTCCGCGCTGACGCTCATCTTCCTGCTCGTCTGTGTGACGCTGAAGCCCTTCGGTATTTACGCGGAGGCGGACTTTACCATCCCCGTGCTGGTGGCGCTGCTGGTGTGTCTGATTCCCACCACCATCGGTGGTCTGCTGAGCGCCATCGGCATCAGTGGCATTGACCGGCTCATCCGCCGGAATGTCATGGCCACCAGCGGACGCGCGGTGGAGGCGGCGGGGGACATCGATGTGCTGCTGCTCGACAAGACCGGCACCATCACCATCGGGAACCGCATGGCATCGGACTTCCGGCCTGCTCCGGGAATCACGGAGCAGCAGCTCGCGGATGCCGCGCAACTCGCCTCGCTGGCGGATGAAACCCCCGAGGGTCGCAGCATCGTGGTGCTGGCGAAGGAACGGTTCAACATTCGTGGGCGTGAGCTCCAGGAGCCGCACGCGGTGTTCATTCCCTTCACTGCTCAGACCCGCATGAGCGGCGTGGATCTAGAGGGACGTCAGATTCGCAAAGGCGCGGCGGATTCCGTGCGCCGCCATGTGGAGGGCCAGGGCGGACACTATCCGCCGGAGGTGGAGAAAGCCGTGGAGTCCGCCTCCCGGGCCGGACGCACGCCGCTGGTGGTGGCGGAAGGCGCGAAGGTGCTGGGGGTGGTGGAACTGAAGGACGTGGTGAAAGGCGGCATCAAGGAACGCTTTGCCCAGCTTCGGAAGATGGGCATCCGCACGGTAATGATCACCGGTGACAATCCGATGACCGCCGCCGCTATCGCCGCGGAGGCGGGCGTGGATGACTTCATGGCGCAGGCCACGCCGGAGGATAAACTGAAGCGCATCCGCGCCGAGCAGGCGGAGGGGCACCTTGTCGCCATGACCGGCGACGGCACGAATGACGCGCCCGCGCTGGCCCAGGCGGACGTGGGCGTGGCCATGAACACCGGCACTCAGGCGGCGCGCGAAGCGGGGAACATGGTGGACCTGGACAGCAACCCCACGAAGCTCATCGAGATCGTGGAGATCGGAAAACAACTGCTCATGACCCGCGGTTCCCTCACAACCTTCAGCATCGCGAACGATGTGGCGAAATACTTCGCCATCATTCCCGCCATGCTCATGGCCACGTTCCCCGCCATCTCGCCGCTGAACATCATGGGCCTGGCGTCGCCGCAGAGCGCCATCCTGAGCGCTATCATCTTCAATGCGCTGATCATCGTGGCGCTGATCCCGCTGGCCTTGCGTGGGGTGCGCTACCGGCCGGTGGGCGCGGTGGCCGTGCTCCAGCGGAATCTGCTCATCTACGGTCTCGGCGGGCTCATCCTGCCCTTCATCGGGATCAAAGCCATCGATCTTCTTGTCTCCACCCTCCATCTTGTTTAAGCCATGAAAGCACTCTTCTCTGAAATCCGCGGCGCGGTCGTCTCCACTCTCGTGCTGGGCGTGGTCGTTTGCGGGCTCTATCCCGCCGCCGTGTGGGCCATCGGCCAGGTGGCCTTTCGCGACAAAGCCAACGGCAGCCTGATCGTGGACAAGGACGGCACGGTGCGCGGTTCCACGCTGCTGGCCCAGCCGTTCACCGGCACTGGCCACTTCCATTCCCGTCCCTCGGCGGCGGGAGCGAATGGCTATGATGCCGCGGGCTCCAGCGGCTCCAACCTCGGGCCTACCTCGCAAAAGCTGGCGGACCAGATCAAAGACCGGGTCACGGCTTACCGGGAAACCAACGGGCTGGCCGCGGACATCGCGGTTCCCGCTGATGCCGTCACGGCTTCCGCCAGCGGCCTTGATCCGCACATCAGCCTGCGTAACGCGGAGCTGCAAACCGCGCGGGTGGCGAAGGCCCGCGGGCTCACGGAGGACAAGGTGCGGGAACTTATCCACGCGCATACCGCCGGACCGGACCTTGGCATTCTGGGAGATCCGGGCGTGAATGTCCTGACGCTCAACCTCGCCCTGGACGCCCTGAAATAAACGACAGTCTCCTCCCCTCCCAGTCCTATGTCCCGTGAACCCGATCCCCGTCCTGATCCCGACGCGCTGCTGGCCGCGATGCGGCGGGAGGAATCGCAGGCCCGGCCGGGCCGGTTGTTCATCTTCCTGGGCATGTGCCCGGGGGTGGGCAAGACCTACGCGATGCTCCAGGCGGCGCGGCAGCGGATGCGGGAGGGCGTCGATATCCTCGCGGGCATCGTGGAGACGCATGGCCGTTCTGAAACCGCCGCTTTGCTGGAGGGGCTGACGGTGCTGCCGCGCCGGATGCTGGACCACAGGGGGCATGTGATCGGAGAGTTCGATATCGACGCGGTGCTGGGGCGGCATCCGGAACTCGTTCTTGTGGATGAACTCGCGCACACGAACGCGCCGGGATCCCGCCATTCGAAACGGTATCAGGATGTATTGGAACTCATTGCCGGAGGCATCGATGTTTACACGACGCTCAATGTCCAGCACATCGAGAGTCAGGTGGACACCGTGAGGCAGATCACGGGCGTTACCATTCAGGAAACCGTGCCGGATTCCATTCTGGATCAGGCTCATGAGATCCAGCTCATCGACCTCAGTGTGGAGAAGCTCCTGGACCGCATGGCGGCGGGACGGGTCTATACGGGAGAGCGTGCCGGGCAGGCCATGGAGGGCTTCTTCCGGGAGGGGAATCTCACGGCGCTGAGGGAACTGGCCCTGCGATTCACGGCGGAACACGTGGACCGCGACCTGGAGGACATCCGGCGTTCGCGGCGGGTGAGCAGCCCGTGGAAAACCAGCGCCCGGCTCATGGTGGGCATCGGGCCCAGTCCCTACGCGGAGAGCCTCATCCGGTGGACCCGCCGGGCGGCGGGGCGGCTGAACTGTCCCTGGCTGGTGGTGTGGGTGGAGGGCCTGAGTCCGCTCCCGGCGGACGGCCAGGAAAGGCTCACGCGTGCGCTGGGGCTCGCGCGGCGGCTGGGCGCGGAGATCGTGCCCGTCACCGGGGAGAACGTGGCGGGAGCCCTGCTGCGCGTGGCGCGGGAGCGGAATGTCAGCCAGATCGTGGTGGGCAAACCGGAGCGCCGGGCCCGCTTCCGGGCGTCCCTGGCGGACCGGCTCATCGCGGAGAGCGGGGATATCGATGTCTGTGTCATCCGCCCGCTGGCCTCGGCGGCGGGAGCGAAGGCCACGCCCGCTTCCTCCCTGGCTCCGCCCGCGCCGGCGTCGCTGTGGGGCGAGTATGGCTGGGTGGCGGCTTTGGTCTTCATGCTCACCTCCGCGGGGAGCGGTCTCGCCGCCGTGGCGGGCTACATGGTGGTGGCCCTGCTGTTTCTGCTGGCAGTGGTGGTGACCGCGCTGCGTATGTCCCGCGGGCCGGTGCTGGTGCTCGCCACGCTGCTGGCGCTGAGCTGGAACTTCTTCTTCATCCAGCCGTCCTACACTTTCTACATCACGCGTCCGGAGGACATCATCATGTTCGTCCTCTTCTTCGCGGTGGCGCTGAGCATGGGGCATCTCACGGCACGGCTGCGCACGCGGGAGCGGGTGGAACGGCGGCGGCAGCGGGAGACCTCGGCGTTGTTGCAGTTCACCCGCCAGGCGGCGCTGGCGGCGGATCCGGAGACCGGGCTGTTGACCGCGCTGCGGATCATCGAGGATCTGTTCAAGGTGGATACCGTGCTCATCGAGCGCGGGCCGGATCACGGGCTGAAGCCCGAGCCGCACAAAGGCGCGGGCCGCCAGCCGGACGCGCGGGAATGGGGGGTGATCACCTGGGCCTACGAGCACCGGCAGCCCGCGGGCCGCTATACGGACACCCTGCCGCAGTCCTCCGCCACGTGGTTTCCCGTGCAGACCTCCACGTCCATCATGGGGGTGTTTGGCGTGTGGCTGCCGAAGGACGGGGTGATGGACTTTGGCATGCGGCAGACGCTGGAGGCCTTCGTGCTGCACCTCGCCCTCGTGCTGGAGAAGGAGCACATCATTCAGGCCATGAGCCGGGCGGAACTGCTGGAACAGAGCGAGAAGCTGCGGCGCACGGTGCTGGACAGCGTCTCCCATGAACTCAAGACCCCGCTCGCCGTCATCCATGCCGCGCTGGAGGGGCTGGGCGATGAAACGAATCCCTACCTCAGCGAGATCCGCACGGCCAACGAACGGCTCCAGCGCGTGGTGGGGCATCTGCTCCAGATGACGCAGATCGAGTCCTCCGTGGTGGAGCCGCGCCGGGAGTGGTGCGATGTGGCGGAGATCCTGCGCGGCGCGCGGGAGGCCACGCGGGAATCGCTCACGGGACGGATGATCGAGCTGGTGATTCCCCCGGACTTTCCGGCGGTGAAAGTGGACGCCATGCTGCTCGGGCAGGCGGTGGCGAATCTGCTGCACAATGCCGCGCTCTACACGCCCGCCGGGACGCCGGTGCGGATCGCGGTTTCCCTGGTGGCGCCTTCCACGCTTTCCATCTCCGTAAGGGACGAGGGGCCGGGGCTTCCGCCGGGGGCGGAGGAACTGGTCTTCGCGAAGTTCTATCGCGCGCCGGGCAGTCCCGCCGGGGGCACGGGTCTGGGGCTGGCCATCGTGCGCGGATTCATCCAGGCGCTGGGCGGCACGGTGAGCGCGCGGAACCATCCGGGGGGCGGCGCGGAATTCACCCTCGCGCTCCCGGTGGAAACGTCCACCCTGTGAGCCGTGACCGCCGCGCCCATCGCCCTGATCATCGATGATGAAATCCAGATCCGCCGCCTGCTCCGGCTGGCTTTGGAAACGCGCGGATACAAAGTCCACGATGCCGCCAGCGGGCAACTGGGGCTCCAGGAAGCCGTGTATGTGAGCCCGGAGGTCATCCTGCTGGATCTCGGGCTGCCGGACATGGACGGGCTGGAGGTGTTGAAGCGGCTGCGGGAATGGAGCGACGTGCCGGTGCTGGTGCTCTCCGTGCGGGATCATGAGTCCGTGAAGATCGCGGCCCTGGAAAACGGGGCGGATGACTATGTGACGAAACCCTTCAGCACGGGGGAACTCGCCGCGCGGCTCACGGCCATTCGCCGGCGGAAGGTGGCGGGCAGTCAGGTGGAGGCGACGCTGGGGCATCTGCATGTGGATTTCACCGCCCGCTCCGTGCGGGCCCATGGGGAGGAGGTTCACCTCACGCCCACGGAATATTCGCTTTTCAAGATCCTCGCGCGGCACGCGGGGAAAGTGGTGACCCAAAAGCAGCTCCTGCGGGAAGTCTGGGGTCCCCAGGCGGCCGAGCAGGCACAGTATCTCCGGGTGTATATCAATCACCTGCGGCGCAAGCTGGCGCTCACGGAGGAATCCAGCGTGAAGCTCATCAACGAGCCCGGGGTGGGCTACCGGCTGGTGGGGTGAGGAGCGGGAGCAGGGGGAGGATTTCAGCGGCGGGTGGCAAGTCGCGCTCGCGGAGGGTGGGGTTCCTCCCCGGAATGTTCAGTTTTGTTCAGGGTGGAGAGCATGGGGGACAAGAGATAAGAGGGGGGAGGCGGGGGTGGCTCGAAGGTGAGGGCACCGGGGCGGGAGGCGGCGGGGGAATTTTCAGGGAAGTTATCAGCGGCGGACGGCGGGGTGGCGGCGACGGGATCCACGAAACGGAGGAGGACGGGGGAGTTACCGGCGGTGAGCAACGCGCGGGGCCGGGAGGGAGGAGGCGAGGTGGAGGATTGGGAGGGAGCGGGGATTTGAACAGGAGGGAACGAAGACAACGAAGTTTCAGAAGAGGGGGAGACGGGGGAAGAAGAGGGTGGGTTGGGGAGAAGAGGCGGTGGGGTAGAGGGGATGGAAGGGCCGGGAGTAGGAGTAGGAGTAGGAGTAGGAGTAGGAGTAGGAGTAGGAGTAGGAGTAGGTGGCGGTGGGGAGGGGAGGGAGGCTTCCCTGGCGCGGAGGGCGTCGAGGAGGCTCATGCTTTCCGGGTCCGAAAGGGGACGGGCGGATTCGTCCCGTTTTCTGGCGTCGTGTTCCCAGCCGCAGTATTTGCCGAGGAGTCTCAGGCAGGCGATTTTTGCGGGGAAGACATAATACGGACCATCCCGGCCCATGCGCTTCTCACACAGAGGATTGTCCTCCGAAGCCGTGCCGGGACAGGAGTGGAGAATGCGGTAGAGCATCTCCAGGGCTCCGGCTTTGGAGATTCTGACAAGGTCACGGGCTTCCTGGTGGATTTCGGCGAGTCGCGCCAGGATGGGCTCACTGCGGGCAAGGCGGGGGCCGCTGGTTTCGCTGTTCTCCGGCGCGTATCCGGCATTCCGGTAAGCCTCGGCGGCGGTCTGGCCGATGGAGAGCAAGCGCACGAACTTCTCGTGGCGGGGGGAGAGGGCGGGCGACGTGAAGGAGGATGATTCGTTCATGCTATCCACCGCGGGGATTTAAGCCGGAGAAATGCAAATGGTTTTCCATACCATTTCCTGTTGAGATGAACCGAAAGGGTATTTATGGGAAATACTGTAATCCACTTTGATTGTCCGCTCAACGGACCAAACCCGAAAGACCAGGGAAAAGCTTCCTGGTGAACCAAGACCTGAACATCGTATACAACATTACGCGCGGTGACTCATTGAAAAAGACATCCACGTTATCTTCCACCGTGAGGCGTCGAGCCGCTTCCTGAAACCCGCTTCGGTGTCCTGCTTCAATGAGGTATCACGGACGTGGAAAATGCCCTACCCGCCTCGTCGCCACGGAGTAACGGGAGAAATTGGACCGATGGAAACTCCCGGTAGAGCAAGGTCTGAGCATTTTACACAACATTACGGGGAAGAATTCCCTTCACCTGCTTTGCCGCCACGGAGTGGCGGAAGAGGGTAGCCGGGGGTGGAGTGAGGAACGAACGGAACCCCCGGTTGGCACGGAGAAGATTCCCGCGCGCCGGAGGTGCGCGAGAAGTGTCCCCGCAAGCAGCCTGGTATCACACGTCGCATTGAGGCCACTCCCGCGTTTCCCCGCTTCCTCCAGCGGGCGGTCCTCTTCGCCAAACCCCATAATGTGTGTGTGACAGGCGTCCCGGATTTGCGCACCACAGAATGCCTGGCGCGCTGAAAGCGCGCGCAAATCCTCCGTCATGCCATCGACTCATCTTTCCCTTCACTATCATCTCGTATTCAGCACCAAAAACCGCGAGGGACGGTTCAATGTGGAACAGCGTGAACGGATTCATCGTTACCTGGGAGGGGTTATTCGCGGAATGGATGGGGTGGCTCATGCAGTGGGAGGGACCGCGGACCATGTGCATGTCTTTGCCGGTCTTCGGGCGACTCATTGCCTGGCCGATGTGATGCGCGGGCTGAAGGCGGATTCCTCATCATGGATTCACCGTGAGATCGGGCTCGCGGGATTTTATTGGCAGGAAGGCTACGGCGCGTTCACCATCAGTGCCGGGCATATCGAAAAGGTGCGGCAGTACGTGCTGGACCAGGAGACACACCACCGCCGGACCACGTTTCAGGAGGAATACATAACACTGTTGCGCAAGGGTCTGGTGGAATATGATGACCGGCATCTATGGTGAGCGGGGAAGTTTCTCGCGCACCTCCGGCGCGCAATATTCGCGAGGAAACGGGTCCGGTGGTTCCGCTCGTTCCTCGCTCCACCACCGGCTAATCTCTCGCGCCACTCCGTGGCGGCAGAGGAGCAAGCCTGCCCAGTCATATGTTCAAGTAGGTTACCACGCCCCAAAAAGAGTCGCGAAACTAAGAATTTTCGCTTGGCAGGACCACCAGCGGATGAGTATAGCCGCATAAACCTGATATGGCCTTCGGCCTTATCCCCGCAGGGTCTTTCGCATTAACCTAATTACGTCGTAATGAGTGACACGATTCAACAGAAGTCCGCCTTTGACATCAGTTCTGATGATTTAGGCAACAGTGACCCAAGATGCCCGACGATCTTGCTCCTGGATGTATCAGGCTCCATGAACGGCCGGGCAATCCAGGAACTCCAAGCAGGTGTTGTCCAGTATATTGACGAACTCGCCGCAGACTCGCTCGCCCGGAGGAGAGTAGAAATTGCCATCGTAACCTTTGGGGGTGCAGTCCAAATCGCTCATCGATTCTCCACCGCCGAAAAATTTGTGGCTCCCACACTCACTGCATCGGGAGACACACCAATGGGGCAGGCAGTGGTTGCTGGACTCAACCTTTTGAAAGAACGGAAGATGGAACTGAGCCGGTTGGGGCTTCCGCAGTTCAGATCCTGGGTGTTTCTTATAACAGACGGGGGGCCTACTGACGACAATCTTCCTGCATGGAACGAAGCCATTGAAAGAATACGAGACGGAGAACAACGAAAATCGTTCATGTTCTTCGCAGTCGGCGTCAAAGGGTCGAATTTCGAGAAGTTGAAAGAACTGTGTGTGGAACGACCGCCGCTTACTTTGGATGGACTGCGATTTCGCGATCTGTTCGAATGGTTGTCGGCTTCTCAGAAGGTCGTGTCCAGCTCACAGCCTGGAGAGAGTGTATCTCTCCCGCCGGTCGGATGGGGAAGCATTTCCGCGTGAATTCCTCTCCCATGTGGGCACTTGCGGGGCAAAATGTCATTGGAACGTCGCACGAAAAAAGCGGGCTTCCATGCCAGGATTATTGGGCGTTTAAAAAGACGGAAAAAAACGGAGGGCGAGTTCTCGTGGCACTGGCGGATGGAGCAGGATTTGCGAAGCATGCTGACAGTGCCGCTCATATTGCCGTTGAACATGCATTGGATCTAATGGCTGCTTATGAAGGAGACCTAAAAGAAATTTCCGAGACTGAAATCAGCAACTGGCTTAGCAGCGTAAGACAACGCCTTGAGTCAGAAGCGTTGAAGTCTCAAGTTTCCCTAAGCGATTATTCATGCACTCTTTTAGGCGCATTAATTGAAGGCAGGAACGGCCATTTTTGGCAACTGGGAGATGGAGGGTGGGTCGTTGAGACTGTGCGAGGCATCGAAGTGGCCACCTGGCCATCGTCCGGGGAATTCATCAATCAAACAACTTTCGTTACATCGGGTAATTATCTGGACAACTGGACGCATGCCTTCATGGCGGACATCAACGCGGCCATGGGGTTCTCAGATGGCCTTGAGCACATGGCCCTGGATTACTCAGCCCAGACTGCCCGTGAATCTTTTGTTAGTAAAATCTTTGGAGCAGTAAATCCCTCATCCCGACCAGTAGAGATTGAGTCACAGATCGCATCATTATTGTCATCAGTATTGATAAACGAGAGAACTGACGACGACAAGACACTGGTTCTTGCATGGCACGCAACCGTGGAAACAAATGTTCACGGATGACAGGAACGCAAAAATTGAACTTGGACCGCAACTAGGAAGTCGCGGTGGCGAGGGCTGTGTTTATGAAGTAAAAGGTGCTCCCCATCACGCGGCGAAGATATATCATCAACCGCCGGATGGTTTGAAGCTTGAGAAGCTAAATTCACAAATCAGTCTCCTAGGATCAGATCATGAATTGAGAAAAATCGCGGCTTGGCCTGAACGCTTAATTTATTACAACGGAAAACCCTCGGGCTTTTTAATGGCAAAAGCAAAAGGAAAGCCCATACATTTTCTTTATCGTCCAAATGATCGCATAGATCACTTTCCCACCGCAACCTGGCAAAGCCTCATCACCGTATCCCAGAATGTAGCGGCCGCGTTTCACAGTCTGCACGCGCGCTCAATTGTCATGGCCGACATAAATGAAAGCAATTTACTCGTCACGGAAAATGGAGAGGTCAGGTTGATAGACTGTGATTCATATCAAATAAGAGCTGAGCGTAAAACTTACCTTTGTAATGTAGGAGTTGGCATGTGGACTCCCCCTGAATTGCAGGGAAAATCCCGTGACGAGGCACGTAGTGAGCATCATGATGGATTTGGGCTCGCCCTTCTTATCTTCCATCTCCTGTTTATGGGAAAACATCCCTATTCGGGAGTTCCCCATACTCCACAACTACTTGAAAACCCTCCTTCACTCGAAGAGTGCATAAAAAGGTTTCAGTTTGCTCACACCCTCAGAGGACAAGTTGAACTCAGCGCTCCGCCTTTTTCGCTTCCGCTCACGAGCTTGCCAGAGTCGTTAATAGACCTTTTTGAGCAGGCTTTCCTCACGAAATCGAGACCAACTCCGGCCACCTGGCATCGGGAATTGGGAAAACTGGAATTTCAGAAATGCCGTTGGGGTCATGTTTTTTACCGGCAATTGAGCCACTGTCCATGGTGTGTGATCTGGAATCAAGGAGGCACGAATTTTTTCATTGTCCTTTCAAATGATTCATCGGCCAGTGAAATAGAAAATCTATTGAGGGACATAGCTCAATCCAAGCCTCCGGTTCTTGAAGAAGCTATTGATCTGATTTCCGCTCTTGCCCCCGTCGGCTTCCGGGTGCCCGCACTCACAACTTTACAAATCCCACTGTGCGCACCAGCCCCCTTCGTTCCTCCGCCAAAACCGATAGCTCTGGCATATTTTCGCCCTTCCGTGAAGCCTTATCGGCCGGAGTTTGTGGTAGGCTGGATATTCATATTAATCAGCATTCTTTTATTTATTATCGCTCCAAATTTCACAGTTATTTGGCTGGCATCGGGTATTATGGGAATCGTATGGGCTTTTCCTGGGTGGAAAAATCCCGCGTATTCCCGTCAGATAGACGACCGCAGAAAAGTGATTGCGTCTCAACTGGAGGAATGCGGCAAAGCCGAAGGCTATGAGAGGACACGGCGGGCACGTCAGTTATCTCAGTCGCATGATGCCATTACAAGGCATTTGAATAATATGGGACGATTGGCGGGTGAATCCATGGCGAAATTTGATGCGGAGAAAAGAAGATATTGCGGGGAAATCAGATCGATACAAACCAATGCGGTGACTGAATTCAACCTCAGGCACGCGAGCCTTTCGTCCAAAACGACCGATTTGCTTCGTCGGTGCCGGGAGTTGCCCCAGCGCAGGGAGGAAATGCGGATTTCAAAATTGAAGAACAATCAGATGGAGGGATATCTGAAATCGCAGAGGATTTCTGACTATAAGATTTCCCAAATTGGGCCCGCCCGCGCGGCTAAACTGGCCCGGCGAGGGATAATTACGGCTTGGGACGTGCTTCACATGGGTCGGGTGGATGGACTCAATATGGGCCAGTACTACCTGGAAAGCTGGGCCTCCGGCTTGAAAAAGAATCTCCGGGTCAACACCACAGGAAAGCTGTCCGACGCCGCAGAACACGAAATCCGAAGAGATTCACAAAAATTAGAAAAGGATATTCTGGACGAATACCAAGTCCTCCGTGGTGAGTGGCGGAGTTTAATAATTCAAAGTGATATAGATAAATTGCGGAGTCTGCGGGCGGCTAAGATTTCTCAATTCACGAATGATCTAAAGGCACTTAACCAACTCGCCACGGCAGAACATCGACAACGAGAGCAACAGTTACTGGGTCTCATTGGCGAATACGGGCAGGCACAAGCGAATGCCAAGTCGATGCCAATTGTCCCAAATAATGCGCGGCCTCCCACCTGAGTTAATTGGTCAGTATTTACCCATCCAGTGATGCATAGTGGTTAAAAGTGAATCTTGAGGGGTTTCGGGGGGCGTGGCATGAGGGCGCGTCCCTGGAAATTTTCCTGAGCTTGAACACGCCATCTGTTTCTTTCCGTCGTAAACCCTGGCTCCCGAGGGGGCTGGTTTGGTTTGGTCTGTTGTTGTTGCCGGTTAGCGTATGGGCGGGGCCGGTGAGGAGTGTGGGGGTGGGGGCTTGGTCCGAGGGGAAGACGTGGGAGAGGGGAAGGTGCCGGGGCGGGGGATGTTGTTTTAATAAGGCCGGGGCACCGGGTGATGTATGATGTGGAGGCGGAGGTGGTGATAAGGGCCGTGCATGTAGGGGGACACTGACGTTTGCGCGCACGTTCACGGCGGGGGTGCAATACCGGTTCTAAAGAGCGGCAAGACGGGAGGCGGTGGCGGCGGCCATATGGGCCGCGAGGGCGGTCTCTTCGTCGAGGTCGTGTTCCAGTCCGTTGAGGCGCGCGGTCAGGGCCGAGGCTCTGACCGCCGCCGCGACGTGGAGGGTGTGGGCGGCGGTGAGTTTTTCGACGCGGGGCTGATCCGGGGTCCAGCCTTCCTGGATCATGACACGGGCGAGGGTGGACGCGACTTCGCCCGCCATTTCCGTGAGGAGGGGAGGCGCGTGGTGTTTGTGATCGTAGGCGGCGCAGAGTTCCGCCTGGCAGATTTCGCCGGGGGCCGCGTGGCGGTAGAGGCCGTGCAGGACGCTGACCTCCACGCCCCATCCGGCATCCAGCGGGAGACGACGAAGGAGGCTGGTCTCCACGCACAGTTCGCCGGAGAGCGGGTAGCGCAGGGACTGAAGGAACAAAACCCAGGGATGGCCGGGCAATTGTTCCGCCCAGGCGCGCAGGAGCGGCTGGAACATAAGACGGAAGACCCGGCCGTGGAGGCGGCGGGAGTTCCGGGCGTAGTAGCCCTTGCACGCGCGCAGGCCGGCGTCCGGATGCAGGACCGGCCAGCAAAGCCGGGCGAGGAAGCCGCGGCTGTAGGTGCGGATATCGCAGTCATGCAGGGCGGCGGCGAAGATCGAGCGGTCCTGGAGCAGGCGGGCCACGCAGTCCTGGAGGTTCCGGCCTTTGCCGGGAGGAGACGGGTGATGGAGGACTTCGCGGGGAAAGGGCAGGATGGCGGTTTTTTGCAAAGCCGAGGCGTAAGCGGCGGCATTCGCGCCATCCAGCCCGAGGATGAGGCGGGAGATCCAGGGCACGCCGGAGAGGGTGTCGAGGATGTTTCCCATGGCCTCGCTTTCCAGATCCCGGGCATGGCAGGGCAGGATGAGCGCCAGCGGGCGGTCGCGGGTCCAGGCCGTGAGGTCCGTCTCCAGACGATCCTCATGCTCCGTGCCGAGCAGCGGAAGCGGGAGGACGGGGCCGGGGTGATGGATGTCTGGCATGGGAAGGGCCGCCATCCATGCGGTGGTCAGGGGGCGCTGGCAAGCCGCTCGTGGCGGGGCTATGTGAGGGCTGAATGCAACTGACCGTCCTGCACTACCACTACCGGCCCGGCGGGGTACGGCGGGTTATTGAAACCGGCCTGCCTGAGCTGGCGCGGGCGGGCGGGTTTACGCGGGTGGTGATGGCGGGAGGCGAAGCGCCGGAGGAAGGGTGGCGGCGGGCGCTGGAGGCGGCGCTTTTTCCGTGTGAGGTGAAGTGGGTGATCGAGCCTGTGCTGGGGTATTGGTCCGGACAATCCGGGACGGCTGCGGAGGTGGCGGGGGGAATCCGGGAGACACTGCGAGGGACGGTGGACGCCGGGGGAGTGCTGTGGGCGCACAATCTTTCGGTGGGGCGGAACTTGTTATTACTCCAGGAGGTGGCGGCCCTGCCGGGAGGAATCTGGCTGCATCATCATGACTGGTGGTGGGATGGACGGTGGGAGCGGTGGCCGGAGATGGAGCAGCAGGGCATCACTTCCCTGCCCCGGGCGATGAGCATGACGCTACCCGGAGGGGAGAGGGTGCGGCATTTTTGCATCAATGCGGCGGACGCGCGGCGGGTGCGTGAATGGAGCGGGCTGGAGGCGGGGTTCATTCCGAATCCCATGGTGCCGGAGAGGGTGAGCGGGGAGGAGGTGGCGAGGGCGCGGGAATTTCTGAGGGGGATCACGGGGAGGGAACGGGTGTGGCTTTATCCCTGCCGGGCGTTGAGGAGGAAAAACCTGGCGGAGGCGCTGCTGGTGCAACGATGGCTGGCACCAGAGGCGGCGCTGGTGACGACGGGAGGGGTCAGTTCGGCGGAGGAGGCGGCGTATTTTGAGGCGGTGAAAGCGGGGGCGGAGAGAACCGGCGGGGGCTTTTATCCGGCGGTGTGTGACAGCGTGGAGGTGCCGCCGGTGCCCGCGTTGATCGCGGCGGCAGGGGTGGTGGCGGTCACTTCGCTGCGGGAGGGATTCGGGCTGCCGTATCAGGAGGCCGCCGCGGCGGGGCGTCCGCTGCTGGCGCGCATCCCGCCGGGAGTGGAGGAGACCATGGGGGCGATGGGCTTCCGGTTTCGCTCCGCATGGAGAACGCTGCGGGTGCCGCGTCAATTTTACGATGGGGCGTGGGAGTGCTCGCGACTGGAGGAGGGGAAAGCGAGGCTGGAGAAAGTGCTGCCGGAGGAGCTGCGGTGCCTTTTGGAGAGGAGGATGGTGGAGGATGGAGAGGATATCGATTTCGGCAGGCTGACACTTCCGGCGCAACTGGAGGTGCTGGACCATCCTCCGGAGTTCACTCTCCGGGCGTGCCTGGCGGGAAATCCGGTGCTGGGCCTGCCGCTTAATCCTCAACCGTCCGGGAGCCCGTGGACTCCGGCACAATGGGCGGCAGCCATGCTGGACCACGGGCGCGGCACGGGGACGGCCCGGGCGTTTTCACCGGAGTGGTCTCAGGAAGCGGCGGGGCTTCTCATGCCTCTGGTTCAGTCGTGGCTGGAGCATCCGTTGTTGTGGTGAGGTGCCCTCGCCTGGTGCCAGGCGTTTCCGTGTCAGGAGTGCCTCGATGTTCCTTTGAGGTCTTCTCTTTTCCGTTCTCCAACGGAGAGTTCGACGGCGACAGGAATGTCGCCGCTCCCTGGGCTTGAGCGGAGGATTGGGAGGAGGAAGATCAAACTCCTCCTGGCCGGAAGAGCCTTCCGGGAGGATATTCTGTTCGGATGGACTCGGCGTCAGCGCTTTTGCAGCCAGGCGGGGGAGCCATAGCGCTCCTGTTCCAGTCGCGCGGCTTCCGCCAGGGGCAGGGCGGCGGGGGGATACGGGCGCACGGTGCGGGCGAAGGCAGAGGCCAGCCGTCCGGGAAAATCATCGGGGAGATCCACACCGGAAATGCTGCCCTGGTGCAACAGCCCGTGGCGGCACCGGCGCTGGCCCGCGCCCGCGATCTTCCTTCCGTTCACCAGCAAATCCCCTGGAGCGGGAGCCACGAAGCACAACCCGCCCGCCGGAGCCTGGTGATGGCTGTCCACCTGGTCCACGGAGAGACCCGCCTGGCGAAGCGCGAGCGCCAGCAGCCCGTGAATGGCAGCGTAGCTTTCCACGGGCCGCAGTTTGCCGAGTGGTTCACCGGAGGGCAGTATGAGCGACCAGGTGAAATCGTCCCCGTGCGGCACCATCCCCCCGCCGGTCCAGCGGCGGACTACTTCACGGGCCGGACCCGCGGCGGTGGCGGCTTCCTCCAGGGAGAGGAAGTAACCGAAGGAAAAGGCCGGCAGCCTCCAGCGATAAACCCTGAGAATCGCTCCGATGCCGCTGTTCAAAAGTGCCTCGTCCATGGCCATGTTCCACGCCGCGCCACCGGGGGTGGGCCGGTCATCCAG
Organism: Verrucomicrobiales bacterium; assembly: GCA_965229245.1. Taxonomy (GTDB): domain Bacteria; phylum Verrucomicrobiota; class Verrucomicrobiia; order Verrucomicrobiales; family V1-33; genus V1-33. Next base: position 2,010,382 of record CBDDIW010000005.1, on the reverse strand, counting down.
TAGCAGCAGTTCATTCAGGGGAGGAGGCATGGTCGCTCACCGGAACGCCCGGGCGGCCCGGGCGAAATGGCAAAAATTCACCCTCCTGCCGTGGGATTTATAAAATTTACATTGATTACCATAGATACTGGAGTTAAAGTTGCCATGCATGGGCAACGAGTTCTTGCTTATGTGTTGAGGGGATTGAGGTGGTGTCGGCGCTTTGGGTTGAGGTAATTACAAACCCGGCACCACCTCATATCTTTCCCCGCAAGCCTCCCTGGCGCCTCGCCAATTCTTTCCGGCGGGCTTGAATCCCTGGAGCCCCCGCCTAGGCTCGCCCGTGATTCGCGCGCTCGATATTCTGTCCTTTCTTCTGTGCCTGCTGGGCTGGCTGGCGCTGGGGCTTTTTGGCACCTGGCAGGAGACGGCTCCGTTCTGGCTCGGAGCCCCCCTGCTGTGGGCGGCCCTGCTTTTCGGTGTATTCACCCTGCGGCAGGGCCTGCGGGGGCGGTTGAGCCGGTCCTGCGCGGTCTCCGTGCTGGTCTTCACCGCCTATATCCTGGGGCGCGCGCTGATGTCGGATGTCGCCTATCTGGCGCGGCAGGATGTGGTGTTTTGCGCCACGGCGTTCATTGGCTGGGTACTTACCGCCGTGCGGTATGAGAGGCCCCGCCAGCGGTTTGCCCTCATCACCGTATGGTCGCTGCTCATCCTGGCCAACCTGGGGATGGGTATTTATCAGATCAAGGTGAACGATGGAGCCACGGCCCTTGGCTTCCTGGGAGTGGCCCGGGATGCACGGGACGCGCAGTTCGGGGGGCTGTTTCCGAATTCCAACCACCTCTGCGGATTCATGGAACTGAGCGCCTTCATCCTGCTGGCGATCGCGGTGTTCGGGCGGGTGCATAGTTTTGTGCGGGTCCTCTGTGGTCTGGTGTTTGTGGCGGCCTCCTTCTGCGTGGTGGAATCCACCAGCCGGGCGGGCAGCCTGGCATTCGGGTTTGGAGTGGCGGTGTTCGGAGGCATCGCGTGGGTGCTGCATTTGATCCGGAACCGGCATGGGAACGGCAGGCGGATTTCCTTTGGCCTGCCTCTGGCGGTCGTGGGCGTGGCGCTTCTCGCCATCAGCGGACTGGCGTGGTATTTTCTCAATCAGCAGTTCGGGACGGGCAAGGTGCTGGAGAACCTGAACGGACGGACCCAGATCTGGTCCCGGGCTCTGGAGCAGTGGACCTTGTCTCCGGTCACGGGCACGGGGGCACGCTCCTTTGAATACTACGAGCCCTCTTTCCGTGATCTCCGGATCCCCTGGGTCACGTGGAACGACACGGATGTGGATGCGATCTTCGCCCACAATGACTGGGTACAGTTGCTGGCGGACTACGGGCTGATCGGTCTGGTCCTGGCGGTCGCCGTGCTGGGGCTGCATTTCTGGAAGGCGATCGCGTTTCTCCGCGCGGACACCATCCGCGCCGCGAAGAGCGGCGGGGGGCTTTTCACGGACTACCGCGGAGCCGTGATGCTGGGAGTGGTGTGTGGGATGATCCCCTTCGCCGTGCATTGCTTTGGGGATTTTCAGATGCACATCGGCATCAACGCGGTGCTGGCGGCGGCGGTGCTGGGACTGATGGCGAACCCCGGGGAGCCGGACACGGGCGTGTGGCTGGAACGGGGTGAAACGGCCTCAAAAGGACGGGCGCTCAAAGGAATGACCCTCCTGGCGGCGGCGGCACCCGCCGTGGCGATGGCCTGGCACGTCCCTGCATGGGCCGAGGGAGACTACAAATATCAAATGGCGCGCGGGGTCTTCACGCAGACGGTGGACAATCCGGATGCCTATTTCACGGCGGCCTCCGACATGAAATCCGCGGTGGATGTCGATCCACTGAACTACGAGGCCTGGAACCACTGGGGCATGGCGGAGGCGGGCTCCGCGGCCCTGCTGGGGGGGAATCCCGTATTCCTGAAAGCCTCCATCGAGCGATTCAAGGCGGCGCATGAACTGCACCCGTACAACGCGGTCGTTTCCTCCAACATCGCCACGACCTACGACGCGCTCCGGAATAACGAAGAGGCGGAACATTGGTTCCAGCTGGCCATCCGGTGGGCCCGGGGTTCCCGTCTCATTCACTGGCGCTACGCCAATTTTCTGATGCGCACGGGGAAGTATGAAGAGGCCTCCGCACTTTATTGGGCGGTGGTGCAACGCTACGAGCCGACTACCTGGCAACGCGCGAGCGTGCAGCGGAGTCTGGACCGGAGCAATGAACTGCTGCGGAGGCGGCGTGAAATCCAGGGAACGCCCCCTTAAAACAAAAAAGCCGCGCCCGCCGGTGAAGGCGGGCGCGGCTGCTAACAAAACAATCGCTCAGTTGCCGGCCACCATGCGGCCGTCATTCATCAGCATGGCCACCGCTTTCGGCGTGGCATCGGCGGGGAGTTCGCCGAGGGCATACTGAATGCCCGCGAGGTAGTGCTGGACCACCACGGGGTTCCAGTAGATCTCGTCATTGTGGCCCAGGGAGCAGTAGAAGGTCTTTCCTTTTCCGTGGCTGGAAAGCCAGGCGATGGGGTAGAAGCTACGGTCCGGCATGCCGTCTTTGTTGCCGTCATCCTTCTTCATATCCGTGCCATTGGCGTCCAGCGCCAGGAGCATGCGGCGACCGGAGGGCTGGGCCGTCTGAGGGCGGAATTTATAGATCTCGTCTTTCACCGTCAGGCCGTCTTTTTTAAAGGCGGCGTTCAGCGGATGGTCCGGATCCAGGTTCTTCACCCTCACCGTATCGCCCGAGCCCCAGGGATGGGACTCGAAGGAGCCGCCCATGAGGTCGTTGTATTCCTTCCAGTCATTGTAGGTATCCGTGGCCGAATGCATGCCCACGAGGCCGCCGCCATTGCTGACGAAATCGAGCAGATTCTTTTTGAGGACTTCCTCGCCGGCCTCGGCCTTTTCAAAGACTTTGCCCGTGGTGTTCAGCATGATGACGGCATCGAATTTCTTCAGGCTGTCCGCGGCGAAGACGGCGGCGTCCTCGGAATGCGTCACGTTGAACAGGCCGGTCTTCGCGCCCAGTTGCTTCATGCACTCCACGCCCACGGGGATGGAGCCGTGGCGGAAGCCAGCCGTCTTTGTGAAGACGAGGACCTCATGTTTCTTTTGCACGGGTGCGGGGGTGGCGGTGGGCAGGGCGGCTTTGATCTTTTCCACCTTGTCGGCGGAAATGGCGAATTTGTTCTCGTCATGCTGCCCGAAGCAGAGCGTGACCACGGCGGCCAGACAGGCGGCGGGAACGAGGGAGCGGAGTGATTTCATGGATAAGGACGGGGGGTTTCGGCGAAGGATGGTTGTGGGACCGTGGCTTCGATACGCGGTCCAGGGCGTCCTGCATTCACATGATCGCGGTGCCAGGGAACCGCGCTTGCCGCGCGGGGCATCATTGATCCATTACCCGGATGACCCGCAAAGAATTCCTGACTCTCGTGGCCACCGGCAGCGCGGCACCCGCCCTGGCAGGAGAGGAGGGGCAAAACCCGGGAACCGCCTCCGCTCCACCGCCTCCGGAAAAGAGCGATGCCCCGGCAGCCCCGCCCCGCGTGGGAACAGCGCGACTGATGGCGGGCCCCATGCTGGGCCACACCGGCCCGGCGGAGGCCCGCATCTGGATTCGCGCCGGAGCGGCGGTGCCGTGGAGCGTGCGGATTTCAGAGTCCCCGGAGATGGAGGATCCCCGGGAAATCCCGGGGCCGGGATTGAGCCTGGACTCAGCTTTTACGGGAACCACCATCGTGCGCGATCTGAAGCCGGCGACGCATTACTACTATGAGGTCCTGCTGGAGGGACGGTCGCAGACGGTGGCTCCCCTGCCCTTCTTCACCACCGCGCCGGAGACCGGGACCAAAGGACGACAGCGGATAGCCTTCGGCTCCTGTGTGGGGGAAACCCCGCTGGAGTGCTCGGCGGCCTGGGGGGAAATCGCCACGCGGCGCGATCTCGGGGCCGGGGGCGGGGGATTCGATCTCTTCCTGATGCTGGGGGACAATCACTACGCGAACACCACGGCCACCGAGAAGCTGCGGTTTTTCTACACCGCCCACCGGCTCACGGCGGGGTGGCGGGAATTCAGCGCGCACCGGCCGGTCTATGCCATCTGGGATGACCACGACTACGGCGCGAACAACTCCGACGGCACCCAGAAGGGGAAGGAGAATTCCCTGAAGGTCTTCCAGGAATTCTGGGCAAACCCGGGCTGCGGGGAGCCGGACAATCCCGGCTGCTACTTCACGTTTCAGCGGGGGGATGTGCAGTTTTTTATGCTGGATGGCCGCTATCACCGGTCGCCGGACGGAGCGAAGGACGGGCCTGACAAAACGATGTTTGGCACCGCGCAACTGGCGTGGCTGAAGCGGGAACTGCTGGCTTCCAAGGCCACCGTAAAACTGCTGGCGAATGGCAGTGAGTGGCAGTCGTTCGGTTCCGTGGATTCCTACTCGCGGTATAAGGTGGAGCGGGATGCCCTGCTGAAATGGATAGACCAGGAGAAGATCCAGGGCGTGGTGCTGCTCAGCGGAGACCGGCATTTCTCCTCCGCCTATCATGTGCTGGGCAGGTTCGTCGAACTGGTGAGCAGCCCCCTGGGCAGCCGGAACGCGATGATGACGCCGAATCCGGAACGCTTCACCGGACATGACGAGGGCTGCCTGTGGATGGTGCTGGACATTGATACCACCGGGGCCGAGCCTTCGCTTACCTACGAAATCTATCAGGCGGGAGGCGGCATGCTGGAGCGCCGTCCGCTGACATGGGATCAGGTCAATGGACGGGCTAAAATAGAGCCCTCCTCCACACCGCTCTACTCTCCGCGCCGCCCGCTGGCCATCATGCGCGGGAAGTGACCGGCGGCGGTCAGGCTTTTTTCTTCGAAGCGCTGGCCGCGGTCTTCCTCCTGGCAGCCGCTTTTTTGGCCGGAGACTTTTTCTTCGCGGCGGCCTTTTTACTGCCAGCAGTTTTCCTCTTCGCCGCGGTTTTGGTTTTGCGTGGTCCGCGGGCTGGAACTGTAAGAACGGGAATAGCGCCTGGAGGAACGAAGGTCTCCATGTCCACGCCAAAGATGGCACTGAGATCCCCTTCAGCCAGAGTGCTGGAGTCCGGGGCCGCCTCCTGCAAAGCCACACCGGCACCGGCAGCGGTCATGAGCTCCTGCATCTCCGCGCCGCGCAGCGTGAAGAACAGTTCCGGACTGCCGTCCAGCCGGGCTCCCACGCCATAAAGCGCGGCGGCCACGTGTTTGCACATCCACGCGCCATCCGGGCAGGAACAGGAGAACTCTATTTCACGGGGAGCGGGAAAAAGCCCGCCTGGGCGGCGGGTGATCTCCTGGAGCACGCCCTTGTCCAGCCTGCCCTGGAGGAGATCCAGCAGGCTGCCGATTTGACCCGCGCAGCGGCTTTTGAAGGCTTTCCATGAGGCGCCCGGAAGAGGCTGGATGGTGGCCTGCACCTTGTACAGAGAACTTCCCTGCACCAGGGCGGTGATCTTGCCGGAGGTGATCCGCAGATCGATGACGGATCCGTTTTTCACGTAGGTCCGGCCACGCAGGAGACGATTTTCAAAGTCGCTATAGGCCTCCAGGTTCACACACCATTCCCTGCCCCAGAATGTGGTGGCGATCTGTCGACCCGTAATGGTCACCCCTTCCAGAGGCTTTCCGTTTTTTGCCATTTTTTTCGCGGCATTTGCCGCCTTGCGGCGGCGCTCCGCGGCGGATACGTACGGACCAAAATCGTTATATTCGTTCCAAGACATAGAAAAAAGAAAGAAGAGCAAGCCTCAAGTGACCCGGCGGTCAAGGCGTCTGCTTCAACCGCTCGTCATAGCGCCGCCGGCATTCCCGGAAACGTTGTTCGAGTTCCTCCACCGTAAGCGCATCAAGCGTTTCCTCCGGAGTGGGCGGTTCACCCATGTGTTTCTCCAGCATTTCGAGCTTGCCCTTCCATATGCCCCAGACCATTCCTTCGGCTTTAGCCAGAGCTATTCCTTCAGCTTTACCGATGGCGATTAGATGTTCGGCGGTCGTCATCGTCTTTTATCGCAGTTCCGGTTCGATTTGAAGCTGTCGGAAATTCGTTTCAACGCTTGAACCGCTCGTCATAGCGCCGCTGGCACTCCCGGAAACGAATCTCCAGTTCCTCTGGCGTAAGCGCATGGAGCGTTTCCTTTGGAGTAGCTGGTTCGTTCATCAGTTCCTCCAATACGTGGAGCCTGCCAATCCATTCACCCTGAGCCATTCCTTCGGCTTTACCTTCGGCCTTGCCGATGGCGATTAGATGTTCGGCGGTCGTCATCGTCTTTTGTCGCAGTTCCGGTTCGGATTGAAGTTGCTGGTAAATCCCTTTCACGTCAAGACTCTTGTCCGCATGCAGCGCATACCACAGGGCAAGGCGCAACAGAGCGCCGGTAAGGGATTGCTTGAGCGTGGCATACTCCGCGGCCAGCCAGGCAAAGAACTCCAGCAGCCGCTGTTCACGGGCGCACTTCATGAGGTGAAGAATCATGCGCAGGTCCGCGCGCCCTTCCCTGTCGGCGGAGTCTCCAGTGGAGAGATCCAGGAGGGCATGGTAGAATTTGGGGAGGTAGGGAAGCAGTGGCTCCGCAATGGCGGGGGGGAGATCGAACAGATGCTCGAACGCGGTGGACCCACTCCAGGGCTCCGGCCCCTGATGGAGCACAAATCCCACCACGGGCGGGAGCGGGAGAGACCGATCCCGCGTGTGCGCGAGCATGATCTCCACCATGTATCCCAGAAGGCTCAGGGGCATGAGAGGATCCGGAGTGCTCTGGTGCTCAAATACAAGGTAGAGAAGCGTCTCCCGTCCGTGAAGCCGCGCGGAGAACAGGAGATCCGAATGCGTCTGCCGGAGATCCCGCTTCACAAAGGAGGACGGCAGGAGCGCCAGACTGTTCCATTCGATGCCCCGGGTCAGTTCCTCCGGAAGGTGCGCGCGAAAGAGGGCTCCGGCTTTGTCAGGATCTGAGAAGACTGCTTTGAAAAACCCATCGTGCGGATGGGCGGCAAAGCCGGGATCGGAAAAGATATCAAAGGGCTCGGGATCGGACACCACGCGATTTCAAACCAACAAGAACGGCGCGCAACCGCGGGCATCGTGAACTATTCCCCCGCCGCCGTATTGAGATCCAGGGAAACGAAACGCAGCAGCTCGCTATTGCTCATTTCGGAAAGAAGCTGCTCCGCCCCTCCACCCGTGCCCAGCAGGGACTCCGCCATGGCGCGTTTTTCCTGGAGCAGGGAGTCGATGCGCTCCTCCAGGGTGCCGCGGCAGACGAATTTATGCACCAGGACATTCCGCTTCTGCCCGATGCGGAAAGCGCGGTCCGTGGCCTGATTTTCCACCGCCGGATTCCACCAGCGGTCAAAGTGGAAAACGTGACTGGCGGCGGTAAGTGTGAGTCCAGAGCCCCCGGCTTTCAGGGAAAGCACGAAGAAGGGAGGGCCGTCTTCGCGCTGGAATCCAGCCACCAGTCTGGCGCGTTCCTTCACGGGCGTGCCGCCATGAAGAATCAGCCCCGGCCGACCGAAGACCCCGCGCAGATGCTCCGCCAGCGGGACGGTCATTTCCTGAAACTGGGTAAAGATAAGCGCCTTTTCCTGACGGCTGGCGATTTCCTCACAGAGCTCCGTAAGCCGCATGAATTTCCCGCTGTCGCCGGGCTTATACTCTCCGTCATTGAGCCACTGGGAGGGATGATTGCATATCTGTTTAAAGCGCATCAGAAAAGCGAGCACAAGCCCCCGGCGCTGGATGTCATCGCCGGCCTGGTCCAGACGGCGGGCCATTTTATCCACACTTTCCTGATAGAGCGCGGCCTGTTTTTTACCGAGACCGCAGGAGGCGGTGAGTTCCGTTTTGTCAGGCAGATCCGCGATGATGGACTTGTCGGTTTTCAGACGCCGCAGGAGATACGGCTGCACCAGCCGGCGAAGGGGCGCAAAGTCCGGCGGCGCGGTTTTCTGGATGGTCTTGAGATAACGGGAAAACTCCGGGGCACTGCCCAGGAGGCCCGGGTTCAGAAAATCGTAGAGGGACCACAGATCCCCGGCACGGTTTTCCACCGGCGTGCCGCTGAGAGCGATGCGGGCGGGTGCCTGAAGTTTTTTCACGACCTTTGTCTGTCGCGCGCCCGGGTTCTTGATGGCCTGGGCTTCATCGAGAACCACCACCCGCCACCGTTCCCGCGACAGCCACTCCAGACGCACGGCCTGGGTGTAGGTGGTGATCACCAGGTCCGCGCCCCGCATCCATGCCGCGGCGGTGGACTCCTCACGCCACCCGTTTCCGGCATCACCAGAGGGATGGGCCGTGACCGCACGCAGCGCGGGCGCGAACCGCGCGATCTCGCTCTGCCAGTTGGCCAGCAGGGAGGCGGGCGCGATGAGCAGCGAGGGCCGGGCCGCGAGAGGGGCGCTCTCCCGTTTCAGTTGCAGCAGGAGGGCGATCACCTGGATGGTTTTCCCCAGGCCCATGTCATCCGCGAGGCAGGCTCCCAGCCCCAGACTTTGGAGGAACCACATCCAGCGCACACCGGCGGCTTGATAGGGTCGCAGGGACGCCTTCAAGCCGGTGCCAGGATCGAACGCGGCGGCCTTCTCCGGGGAACGCAGTTTTTCCAGAGTTTCCCGCAGCCAGGTTCCCGCGGTCATTTGAGACCAATCCGCCAGGGTTTCCGTTTCGCCGCCTGTCTCCCCGCCATGAAAACCCGAGAGCATGCGCATGCCTTCAAGGAAACTGACACCATCCGCGGCTTCCGACTGCACGCGCTTCCAGTGGTCGAGCACGGACTTCAATTTCTCCCGGTCCACCTCCACCCACTGGCCGCGCAGCAGCACCAGGCTCTCTTGGGAAGCCATGAGCGAAAGCCACTCCGCGTCCGTCAGCTCCTCGCCGTCCAGAGCCACGGACGCGTGGAATCTCAGGAGAGTCCGCACGCCAAGACCCGCGCCTTTGTCATCCCCGATGGTGACATTGACACCCGGCCGCGGCCCTTTCCCTCCCCGCCACCAGTTGGGAATGCGGGCCACGATGCCGCATTCCTCCAGAACGGGAGCCTCCTTCAGAAAAGCGTGCGCCTGCGCCGGAGTCCACGCCTGGGGTTGGAAAATGCGGCGGCTTTCCAGCATACGGCGGGCCCAGGCACTGCGTTCCGCCGCACGCTGCACCGGCTCCAGCAGCGTCCACAGCGCGGCCTGATTTTTCGCGCCCGCGTATTCCTGAAGGGCCTTTGCCAGAGGCAGATGCACCGGCTTCTCCTGGGCGGAGAGGCGGTGTGTGTAAGTAGCCATGAAGGCGAAAGGAGTCTCCGGCGTTCGCTTGTTCTCCGCGAGGTGAAAAGTCACGCGCCCCAGGAGGTGCAGGGACGGATTTATCTTTCCCAGCCATTTTTTCAGACCGCCTGCCTTCCCCGCCTGAGTGGCGGCCTCCGTCTCCATTTCGCTCCACAGGCCGGCGAACGCCTCCGGCGCGGCATACTCGGCTCCACGCATGGCGGGAATGCGTAGGGAGAGGGAGAAGAAGAGATCCGGAGGAGCGGCCACGTGGAGATTCTCCCCCGCCTCCTCCGGCAGGTGGGCCACGGCATGGAGAAAGGCATTGGCAAACTCCCGCCAGAAAACCGCCTCCGCAGGCCAGCCTGGCACGGACCCTTTCGTTTTCGCGAGGTCAAGCAGCCCCGTCGCGGAGGAACGCGCGAAGGAAACGGCGAAGGGTTCCAGTTCCCCGCCGCCATCGCTGGATTCCTCCACGTAGATGCGCCCTGCCGGGCTCAGTGCCAGTTGATATCCCATGGGCGCATCTCTGCCTTCCAGCGGGCGGAAAATCAAGATGACGCCGCGGTCTGCTCCAGGGCCGGGGTTGAATGCGCGGACGCGAGCTTGCCTGGGAAGGTTTCCAGCGCAGGCTCTTTGTTATGAATCTCCCGTCCGCCGGAACCCGTGATCCTCTGTTCCCTTTTTATCGTTTGTGCCGGTGGCTCGTGGCGTTGCTGCTATGCTGCACACGATGCCTGGCGGAGGAGGCGGTGCTGAATGTGGATTTTTCCATCCATGCAGGGAAAATCCGGGCGCTGCACGGCATCAATAAAGGGCCACTGGCACCCGGGGGGCTGATCGACGTGAGCAAGGAACAAAAGGAATTGGGGATTCCCTCCACCCGCCTGCATGACTGCGGGTGGCCAAATCCCTACGTGGTGGATCATCACGTGGTGTTTCCCCGTCCGGAGGCGGATCCCTCGCTGCCGGAGAGCTATGACTTCCGCCTTACGGACGAATACATCGCGGCAGTCCGGAGCACGGGGGCGGAGCCAGCCTATCGCCTGGGAGAGAGCATCGAGCACACCAGCGTGAAGCGTTACGTGCATCCGCCCACGGACATGAAAAAATGGGCGGCGGTGTGCCTGGGAATCATACGCCACTACAATGAAGGATGGGCCAATGGATTTCACTACAATATCCGGCACTGGGAGATCTGGAACGAGCCGGAGAACCGCCCGGTGATGTGGAGCGGCACGGACGAGGATTTCCTGCGGCTGTATGCCACCGCGGCGGCGGCCATTAAGAAGGAATTTCCAGCGCTCAAAGTGGGGGGACCGGCATTCGGCGCGAGCGGGAGTGTTGTGGACGGGGTGTTCAAACCCACGGAGTTCGTGGAGAAATTCCTGCGGATGTGTCGCAAGGAAAACGTGGCGCTGAATTTTTTCTCCTGGCACTGCTATACCAACAATCCCTCCGAGCTCGCGGCACGAGCGGTGGCCATCCGGCGGCTGCTGGACTCCCATGGATTCACAGACACGGAGAGCCATCTCAATGAATGGAATTACCTGCCGGGCAATACCTGGGAGCCGATCGGGAAGACGGCGGCCCCGGAATCACGGCAGCGGTATTATGAAGAGATGGCGGGCGCTCCGGGCGCGGCGTTCATTGCCACGTCATTGATCGAGCTTCAGGAGTCACCGCTGGATATGGGGAATTTCTTCCACGGCGAGCTGGGGGGCTTCGGTATTTTCAATGAGCAGGGTGTGCCGCAAAAGGCGTGGCAGGCATTCCGGGCATTCCAGGCGCTGGTGGAAACGCCGCGCCGGGTGGAGGCCGCTGGCGGAGTGCCGGGAAAGCTTGGTTTTGCCGCGGGCCTCAGCGGGAACGGACGGGAGGCGACGGTGCTGGTGAGCAACTATGCGGATTCCCGGGAGAATTTTGTTCTTAACTGGAAGGGGTTCGCATGGACGGGAGGCGTGACGGCGGAAATTCACACGGTGAGTGCCGGGCGCGATTATAAAGATATCCGGACAGAGAAGCTGGAGGGTGAAACCGCTTCTCTCCATCTCGCCTTGAAGGCACCAGCCCTGATGCTGGTGCGTCTCCGCCCGGCTGACAGGGAGAAGGCGCAACGGATTCTTTCCATCACCTCTCCAGCGAACCGTCTCGTATTCCAGCGGGACCAGGCGGGAAAGGCCTCCGTGCGGGTGGCAGGCACCTGTGCCTGGCCGGGGGCCGTGATTGAAACCCGGGCGATGGAGCTGGTCACGGGCAAGGAAGGCGAGTGGACCGCGCTGGGAACGGCGCGGCCTGATCATGGCTACGAGGGCCGGATGAATCTAACCAGTGGCTGGTACCGGCTGGAGGTGAGGGCGCGCGGGGAAAGCGGGACGTTGACGGCGTCCGTGGCCCGCGTGGGGGTAGGAGAGGTTTTTGTAGTGGTGGGACATTCGGTGGCCCACGGCGGCCACATCAATCTGCCGGGAGCGGAGGATGACCGGGTGAACACCATCGCGCTTCCGGCCGGGGACATGGAGTCGCAGCGCCGGTATAAGTTCTCCGGCGACCCGGCGTTTTTGCCGGAAGCGGAGGGTGCTCATTTCGGATCGAATGTCTGCCCGGCTCCGGCGGGGAACGGCACTTACTTCTGGGCCGCGTTTGGGGAAGAGGTAGCGCGTTCGCAAAATGTGCCGGTGCTCGTGCTCAACGCGGCTTTTGGCGGCACCAGTCTGGAGCACTGGGCGAAATCCGCGCGGGGGGAATCCTTTGAGCACCCTTTTGTGCTGTCTTCCATCCGCATGCCTTACATCCGGTTGGAGCATGCGTTGAAAAGATACATCACTGTCACCGGGGCCCGGGCCATCCTGGCGGATCAGGGCCAGAACGACTGGCCGGAGAGGGATGAAGGGATGATTTTTGCAAACTATAAAGCATGGATCGCCCAGGCGCGCGCGGACGCGGGATTCCCAGGGCTGGCGGTGGTGGTGAACCGGCAGTCTCCGCCGGATGGGTTCGGGCAGATCCGCCGCGTGCAGGATCGTGTGATCAAAGAGGAGCCCTTTTGCTTCCCGGGTCCGGACTATGACACCCTGGCTCCCGGAGACACGGTGGACCGTATTCATCTCAGCGAGGCCGGAGAGAGGAAAGCGGCCCGGATGTGGGCGGAGGCGCTGAGCCCGGATTTTTATAAAGCCGCCGTTCCCCTGGAGGGCAAATAACCGGCCTTCATTCTTTTGCCATCGCCGCCCGGACCGGGGCCCGAGCCAGAAGCTTCCGGTCAAAGAAGTGCCAGAGCGAGGCGGGGCTCTCCGCGTATTTTTCCATGAGGCGGGCCATATTCCGATAGAGCACCAGCGCGGCGTCTTTCCGCTGCCGCTCGATTTCACCGGAAGCATGGGAGGTGGAACCCCGAGCCTCCTGCTGGAGCGTGCGGGCGGTGGTGAGGGTGAGCAGAAAGGTGTGAGCCGCCGTGTGGACTTCGGCAAGTTCCGGCACGGTCGCGGTGGCCGCAGTGAGGCGGCTTACCGCGGCGATTCGGGCTTCCACTCCTCCCTGCTGAAACGGGCGGCGTCCGTCCGGGAACAGAGCCTCAAAACCTCCGCCGCCTTTCATCCACTGTGGATGTTCCAGGCCGGTGCGCTGGATCATGACCTGCCACAGAGGGATGCGGGAACCCCGGAGATCCGCGATGAGCTGGCTTAGGGCAAAGGTTCTCCCTTTGTGAGTTCTCCGGCCAACAGACCATCGGACGTAAATGACATTCCACGCAGCACGCGCGGCGATGGCCCGCTGGTGGAGAAGTTTCAGGTCCTGGTCTCCAAGCGCACGCTCCAAACGCTCCGCGCACCGGTTGGCGTGGTCCGCAAGGATGGTATCCATGGCGGTAAAGCGGCGCCGGGTCAGTGTTTCGAACGGGTTGGTGGTCAAATCCCACGTCATGCGAGAGAATCTACTTAGATCAGTCTAATTTCAATCTCCAATCGATACTGGAGGAGACTGAAACGTTCCGCTGATAATGATTGAGGAAGCGTAATGAACTGTTCAGTTAAATTGAATCCTTTTAACGAACATTACTCAACTGTTTTTATTTTGATTGTTATTTAATGAAACTAAAAATTATCCCACACACTAAAGCAGCTCGATTTCGACCGCTTTTACGACTTCTGATGCGCTGGAACCCTGATCTCGCAGGGATTGGAGGGAGCGGGCCATATCCCGTTTTGCCAGCCGGTTGCCAAATTCGTCGCGAATTAACCGGTGATGCCTCCAAGCGGGAACTGGCAGATGCAGAAGTTCCTGGAGGAGTCTGTGAATGTGGGTGCTTGCAAAAAGATCCTCGCCACGGGTCACAACGGTAATCTGTTGAGCCGCATCATCGACAGTGACAGAAAGGTGATAGGAGGTCGCGATATCCTTGCGAGCGAGAACGACATCGCCCAGCAATTCCGGCCGGGCCACAATGGTCCCTGTATCGAGATCATTCCAGATCAGAGGCCCAGTAAGCTGGCAGGCCTTCAAGGTGTCCAACCGGAGAGCGTAAGTTCTCCCGGATTCCATAAGAGTCGCGCGTTCGCCACCAGAGAGCCCCCGGCAGTGACCAAGATAAAGCGGACCATCCGGCCCTTGGGGAGCGTCGATCCGGGCTAGCTCCTGACGTGTGCAAAAGCAGGGGTAGATGAGGCCCATGCTGGTCAGCTTGTCCAAAGCTTCTCGATAAACAGGGAGACGCTCACTCTGACGCCATACGGGCAACGGCCAGCTCAATCCCAGCCAATGGAGATCTTCGAAGATCGCCTTCTCAAAGTGAGGACGGCACCGCGTGGAATCAATATCCTCCAGCCGAAGGAGCATGGTGCCCCCTCCCGCCTGAGCCTCCCGCCAAGCCCGGAGAGCGGCGAAAGCATGCCCCAGGTGCAGCAGGCCGGTCGGGCTGGGAGCGAAACGGGTCACCATGGATGCCAGGGACATCAGGGTGAAACCGACCCAATTCAACCGGTGGTTACCGGGAGCGGTTGGGATGGCCCTTCATTGCCCGGCTGGCCGCGATCCAGAATCACCGTCAGCAGGGAAATATCCGCCGGGGTCACTCCCTGGATCCGGCTGGCCTGACCAATCGTCAGGGGACGGATGGAATGCATCTTCAACTGGGCCTCGCGTTTCAGGCCCTTGATAGTGGTGTAGTCCAACCAGGCAGGTATCGGACGGTCCTCCATGCGGGCGACCCGGGCCACGGCATCCACCTGCCGGTCGAGGTACCCTGAGTATTTAAGATCAGTCTCCAGAAGATCCCAGATGGCAGGTCTGAATTTGGCGCGAATGTCCTCAGGCAGCTTAGGCCAGGTATTCTCCGGGCGGCGCATCCATTTGTCGATCCGCACGCCTTCCAGATTCGTCTCCTGAGCAAGTTTCCGGGCGGAAGCCAGGGTGTCCGCCTTTTCCTGGGTGCGGCGAGCCCGTTCCGCGTCCACAATGCCGAGCGCCGCCGCTCCCGGTGTGAGGCGCAGATCGCAGTTGTCCTGGCGAAGGAGAAGCCGGTATTCCGCGCGGCTGGTGAACATGCGGTAGGGCTCCGTCACTCCCTTGGTGACCAGATCATCCACCATCACTCCCAGATAGGATTCACTGCGGCGTGGAACGTAAGCCGGTTTTCCCTGAATTTTCAGTGCAGCATTGATCCCCGCGATCAGCCCTTGTCCGGCGGCCTCCTCATAACCCGAGGTTCCATTGATCTGCCCGGCAAAGTAAAGGGATTCCACCCGTTTTGTTTCCATGGTGGGATAAAGCTGCGTGGGCGGGCAGAAATCGTATTCGACGGCATAGCCGGGGCGCAGGATTTCCGCGTTCTCCAGCCCGGGAATTGCCCGGAGAAACGCATACTGGACCGAATAGGGGAGACTGGTCGAGACCCCATTGATGTAAAACTCGTTGGTGTGGCGGCCTTCTGGCTCCAGAAAAAGCTGGTGATGCTCCTTTTCTGCAAACCGGACCACCTTGTCCTCAATGCTGGGGCAGTAGCGGGGCCCGACTCCCTCAATAACACCCGCGTACATCGGAGACTGATCCAGGTTTGCACGGATGATGTCGTGGGCTTTCGGGGAGGTATGCGTAATCCAGCAGGGAATTTGTTCCACGTGGAACAATGGATTGCTCCACGGGTTCAAAGTGAAAATGTCTTCCTTACCGCCACCGATGGTATCCGGCATGAAACTGAAGAGCGGTGGCGGTTCGTCGCCCTGTTGCAGTTCGCACTTCGAGAAATCGATGCTGCGCCCATTAATTCTGCAAGGGGTGCCCGTTTTAAAGCGCCTGACCTCAAAGCCGAGATGCTTCAGGCTGTCGCTGACCGTGGACATGGCATCGCCCATGCGTCCACCGGTGGTGTTCTTCAGCCCAAGGTGGAGGAGACCCCGCATGAATGTTCCAGCACTTATGATAATCGCACTGGCTGTAAATTGAAGGCCTAAGTTGGTCCGTAGCCCGGTTACCCGATCGTTTTCCACCAGCAATTCAGCGACATTCCCCTGATGAAGCTCCAAGTTGGGCGTATTCTCCAGCACGGCCTTCATGCGGAACTGGTAGGCTTTTTTATCTGCCTGCGCGCGAGGAGAACGCACACTGGGGCCCTTGTTGCCATTCAACATCCGGAATTGAATGGCGGTGGCATCCGTGTTGAGCCCCATCTGCCCCCCCAGCGCGTCGATTTCCCGGACAATATTCCCCTTCGCCAAGCCTCCAATGGCGGGATTACACGACATCTGCGAGATGGTGTCCAGGTTCTGAGTGAGGATCGCGGTCTGGCAACCCATCCGAGCGGCAGCCAGACCGGCCTCCACACCAGCGTGACCGGCTCCCACGACGATTACGTCGTAGTGTTTGGGGTAAATGAAGTCTGACATGAAGCGGGCGGCACTAAAGCATACGGGAGGATGTCGCACAACGCTTTACGGTCCCCGTGTGGAATGAGTCCGGGGAATCTTCAAATGTTCCACGTGGAACATTTACGCGGAGGTAGGAGGGGTGAATATTCCGTTCCTGTGGTTAAGCCGAAGTTTTGCGCCCCCGAAAGGGGACTGATGGAACAAATGTCCAATTTTCGCAATAACCGGGATGTGCGAAGGGAGAGGCTTGCACCCTGAGCCCTACAAATAAATTACGTGGAGAGGTGTCCGTCACTCACCGCGACGATTGGAGTGGCGGGAAGGATAGTCGGTGATGAGCCTACCGGAGGGAACCGTAGATAGATGAAGGCAACCAACCAGCCGAAGGCCGCGCCAAAGGGGCGAGCGCAGCAAAACCCCGGCGCGGGCGGAACCATAGGACTGATACCACATAACAAACAGGCCCGCGAGAAGGCTGGAGGGGTGCCCGCGCGGGAATGCCCGACGACTGCCGGGGAGACTTCTCGCGCACCTCCGGCGCGCGGGAATCTCTCCAGATAAGGACCGGTGGCTCCGCGCGTACTGCGGTTGCCTCGCTGCGCTCACCCTTGCGGGGCAGCCTTCGGCTGGCTGTTTGCCTTCGGCTATCTACGCCGCGCTCAGGTTCCCTTTGGTCGGCTCACCGACCGGTTAATCTCTCCCGCCACTCCGTGGCTGAAGAGCGCTTAGGCGGGTGTAGCTGAGCACCTGTCCCTGTTGAGGCAACAGTTGGGTGTGAGGCTTCGAGTGTCAGCCACCGGAAAAGGCATTACAGGAGCAGACAGCCCTAGAGGGGCGCAGGAAGAAGCGCGGTTCTGGGATGCGGAGAGCCATTCACCGGGCTTTCCATCGCCCCTGCTGGGGCCACGGTTTGTTTATTAATCCGGTTCCGGGGGCTTGCGCCCTGAGGTTTATACAGAACTTTTGACACGGCTTCGGCGGCACCAACTTAGGCGCTCTTCCTCCACTCTGTGGCGGCGCGGACCTGTCGAAGGGACCTCCGAACGCGAGTGGCCCGGCCCCGGGAAGGGGGTCTATGAACCCCGTGCGCTCCTTGCCATCCTCCCCCTGATTCCCTGCGGGAGCTGATAAGGGAGTGGGGAATGCGGCATCAGGCCCGGGCCTGCATGAAGGTGGCGAAGGAACCGGAGGCCGCACAGGGGAGTGGCAGATACCTGCCCGGGGCTGGACCGGGACACCCGCATTCAGAGGTTCCTTCGACACAGCACTCATTCATCTTAAAAGACCGTTTTCAATGACCGCACGGAATTACCTCCACTGGGGGAAACCTCGATGATCGGATCAACTTCACCAGTCTCCAACCGGGAAACGGGCGATTCAAAGGCCTTCCTGTCTCCGTCTCTGCTATCTTCTCGGGTGAAACGTCCGGTGCACGTCTTTGAGACGCTCCTTGTCCACGTGGGTGTAAATCTGAGTGGTGGCGATGTCCGCATGCCCCAGCATTTCCTGGATGACCCGCAGGTCCGCGCCTCCGCTGAGCAGATGGGAGGCAAAGGAGTGCCTGAGGAGATGGGGATGCACTTCCAGCCCCACATTCGCGGCTCTTTCCTTCACGATCTGCTCCACGCGGGTGGTGGTAAGACTGGTGCCCCGGACAGAAATGAACACATGGCTCCGGGTCCGTCTGGCGAGAAGACGGGGTCTCCCCAGTTTCAGCCAGTCCTTGATACAAAGGAGGGCGGTCCGGCCCACGGGGACTATCCGCGCCTTGTTCCCCTTCCCCGTCACGCGAATCAGCCCTTCCTCCAAGGAAAGCTGGTCGAGGGTGGCGTTCACCAGTTCAGAAACCCGCAGCCCGCTGGCGTATAATAACTCCAGCATCGCGAGATCCCGGTAATCGAGCGGGGTGACAGGATCGATTCCCGCGAGCAGGTGATCCACCTCCTCCCTCTCCAGGGTTTTGGGGAGTGATCCCTCCGGACGTGGAACCATCAGGCCATCCGAGATATCCCGGGACAGAATTCCCCGGGCGGTCAAATGCCGGAAAAGAATCTTCAGGGCGATGCCATTGAGCCGGATGGTGGCGGCGGTCATCCCGGATTTTTTTCGAAAATGGAGATAATCCGCGAGATCCTGAAGTTCCAGTTCTCCTAAAAGCCTGCCGGTCGGAGCTATCCATTTTTCAAAACCATCCAAGGACTGCCGGACCGAGAGCTGGTAATTCACCGAGAGGCCGCGCTCCGTGGCGAGATAGAGAATGAACCGTTCGATGGCGGAGGAGAGGAGCATCGGTCAATTTAGAGAATCCCTCCCGGGTGTGCGTGGCACCCAGAAAGATTTTAAAGATTGCAAAAGAGGATCAACCAATTACAATAGTTATAACAAAATTCAATTTCCTTTACCAGCCCGCGACGACTGGTACCCCAAAGCTATGACCGGAAAAAAAATACTCGTGGTGGAAGATCACAAGGACAGTTGCTTGTGGATCTCCGCCGTTCTCCGGCAATCCGGTTTTGCCGCAGTGGAGGCGGGAGACGGCACCATGGGTTTGCGTCTGGCCCATAGCGAGGAACCGGATTTGATGTTGCTGGACATGCACCTGCCCTGCGGAGGCGGAGACTTTGTTTTGGAGAGCCTCCGGAAGCAACCACCGGCGCGTTCTTTTCCCGTCATTATCATGAGCGGGGATCCGGAACTGGATGTGGAACTTCTGCGTGAAATGGGCGCGGTGGCCGTCCTGCACAAGCCGGTGGATGTCCATGCCTTCCTTCGCATCATCAAGGAATGGATTGGCAAAGAGGTGGCGGAATTGAGTCCCGCCTGACCGGATAACCAGTTCCCCCTATTTTGGGGCATTCCCCTTCGGCGCGGAAGCGGGCACCGGGACCGTTTGATTCCCGATTCCAGCACCCCAGGGGAACCACCTTTCCTCCATGTCCGCCACCATGCACACCGAGTGCAGGGCATCGTAGAGGCTGATATTGCGCAGGTCCATGGTCACCGTCGAACCGGCGGCCAAGTCATACCGGGCCGCGAAGACGGGCTTCAGCCTGCCGCCGGAAACTGTCGCCGCCTTTTCCTGAAGAAATGCCAGCGCGTCCTCCACTTTCGCTTCCTTGAATTGAAGGCGGTCAATCACCAGCTTTTTCGCGGCTTCGTCCATGGAGGGGAGCTTCGGATTCCCCGCGTCCCAGGCCGCGCGGGCTCCGCCGGTTTCCTCCTTCACGGCCAACCCACTGGCGGTGTAGGAAAAACGGACCCCTCCCGCGAAACCCAGCGCCTCCAGTAGGTGATCGACTGGTATTCCGGACACACTCAAGCTGACAAGGCGACCGGATACCTTCTCCGGCAACTGGTTGGTAGTGGTCACCGTCCAGTTTTCCACGCCGCTGGCTTTCTCCAGTTGTTTCGCGGCGGTGGCCACGGCTTCATCCAGAGTCGCCCCGCTCCATTCAATACGGTTCACCACCGCCTTACGGGCTACCTTGAGAGATTGCGGGATCTTCGCCTGCTCTTTTTCGGCCAGAACCACCTGCGCCAGTTGAATGCGGGCGAGTTCAAAATCCGGTTTGGCTTTGAGCAGCATTTCGAAGCACTTCCGCGCCTCGGGAAGATCCCCCCGGTTCAGCGCGGCACGGCCTTTTTCATAGACCTGGGTGCCGGTCAGCTTTGTCTCCTGCCCTCCCGCCGGAAGTCCGAGACCCGACACAGCCAACAAAATCGCCAAAGGCAGGGAACAGGAAAAAGTTTTCATAAATTTGCGGGAGCAGACTCCTGTCTTTTGCCAAAAAGACCGGGATTCTGACAAGCAAAAAATAGGGCAATCTCCTATCAGCCCGCGCAGGGTCCGGACTTCGCCCCGTGGACCCTGTTGCCCTCCTGCCAACCCCTTCCTCTGCCTCAGGCGGCAGGCAGACTGATCCAGAAAGTCGTGGCCTCGGCGTCACATTTGACTCCGATGGTTCCCCCCATCTGAGACAGGAGAACCGCCGCGATGGTGAGCCCGATACCATAGTGTTTGCTGTCCCGGGTGCTCATGAAGGGTTTGAAGACATCCTTCAGCTTTTCGGGGGGAATCGTGGCTCCGGTATTCCGGATGAAAATGTCCACACACCCTGGCCGGCCTCCCGGCATCTGGCCAGGCGGCAGAATATCCAGCCCCACCACCCCCGGCTTCCCGCTCGCCACCACAGCCTCGGCACCGTTCAGGATCACCTCCGTCAGCACATCCTTCAGCCGGCCGTTGTCCGCGCTCACTGGAGGCAGATCCGGGCTGATATTGAGCTGGAACGCCACTCCCAGCCGCTGGCAGGGCGTGCGCAAGCTCCCTTCGATCAACGGGATATAATCCTTCAACTGCACAGACTGGGGATTGATGCGTACGCAGCCGGCGGCCGCCAGGATGCGCTCCGCCAGCCCCGCGGCCCCCTGCGCCGCCTCCTTCATGTGGTCCAAATTCTCCTTCACCCCCGGATCTAGGCCGTCAGACATGAGGATCAGACTGGAAAACCCCTGAATCACCGCCAGGAAATTGTTCTGCTTATGGGTCAGCCCGCGGAGCAGCACATTGAAGAAATCCCCCACGGGAGACCCCTGAATCTGTGGAGGTAACGCCATCACATATCCTTGGGGGGTGGGCTCGGAAGTCTGCATTTCGATTCAGTATGGGAAAGTTTCCCATAAAAACAAGATTTACAAGGATTTGTAAAGGGAAATAATCAGGCTTTGTAAATCAAAATGGGGTATTCACCGGGGTTTAAGCACACCGAAAACGCGCGGGAGCACGCTATGTTTTCCAACCGGAACGCGGAAAATCATCCTCCGGCTCCTGCGGTTTTTCCCAGCCATCCTTCTGACCTTTCTCCACGGCCCATGTCCTCTGAAAAGAAATCCACCCCTCTTTCCCGTTTCCGGCGCTTTCCGTTCCGTTCCCACCCGGATCCCCGGCCACCGGCGACCGCGCCCGGGTCGCTCATTCACGTGGGTCGCCAACGGGTGAAGGAGGTCACCTTCCGGGTGACGGACTATTACGCGGACGGGGTCAAAGAACTGGAGACCGCCTCCGTGCCGGACTGTGTCGCGTTTGAGGGCAGCGACAGCCCGGCCTGGATCATGGTCACCGGCCTTCATGAGGTGGAAAAAATCGGCGAGCTCCTCGAAGCCTATGGCATCCACCCCCTGGTGCAGGACGACATTCTGAACACCACCCAGCCTCCCAAGGTGGAGGACTTCGGGAGCTACCTCTTCGTCACCGCCAAGCAACTGACCGAGACCCATGCGGGATGCGCGGAGCCTTACGATCTCCAGCACTTCTCACTCATCCTCACGGACCGGGTGCTGCTCACGTTTCACGAGGCTCCCAGCGAAGTCTTCGCTCCCGTGCTCCGCCGTCTGAGGGATGGAAAGGGCAAGCTGCGCAGCCGCGGGCCGGATTACCTCATGTGGGCCCTGCTGGATGCGCTGCTGGACTATTACCTGACCGCGCTGGCCCACATGGAGGAAAAAGTCTCCGTCCAGGACGAGGAACTGACCAAACCCAATCCCTCGACCACATTGGCGGACATCCACCTCCTGCGCACGGCCACGCATTTCCTGTATCGCACCGTGCGTCCCATGCGGGAGCTCGTGGTTTCCCTCCAGCACAGCGAAAGCGAACTCCTCTCCCCAACGCTCACCCCGTTCCTGCGGGATCTCTACGATCACTCCTGGCACGCCATCGAGACGGCGGACCACCTGCGGGAGGCCGTCACCGCCATGCGGGAGTATCATCAGGCCATCCTCGCCCAGAAGATGAACGAGGTGATGAAAGTGCTTACCGCGCTGAGCACCGTCTTTCTCCCCCTGACGTTTGTGGCGGGAGTGTATGGCATGAACTTCGAGGACATGCCGGAGTATAAATGGGCGCACGGGTATCCCTTTGTGTGGGGGATATTCATCGCCGTCACCGTGGTGACACTCTGGATCTTCCGGCACCGGAAGTGGTTATAATATCCTCCGGCCCTGGTCAACCCGCGGGGTGGGAGGTCTGGCACGGGACTGGCAGGCGGAGGTTCTTACAATACCTGCCTCCATGAACACACTTGTCACAGATGCCCCTGTCCGCACCCTGAACGAAACCGAAGAGACCTCCCCTGGTGACTTCGATCACGGCAGCGAAGTTCCCGGTCCACCCCGGGCGCTCATCCGCCCATACGATTTCCGGGATGAAGCCCATGAAGGAAAAGCGGACGCCGTTTTTCAGGTGGAGGAGGAAGACACCGCCGCCTGGGTGGAGCCCATGAATAAAAGCGGAGCGCCCGTGCAGGATTTCCCCGGGGCCGACGACGAGCAGCCCGCCATGACAGTCGCCGCCGGAAATCAGCCCGTGCTTTGATACCGTTTATGAATCCGGATCCTGACAACCCTCACGTGGTCCCTGCCAAACCCTCTCCGGAAATACCCCGCTCGAAACGGGTGGAGTATATTCTCTATGGAGCCAGCGAATCACTTCCTCCGCCCGTAGCCAAACGACAACGGGAACCTGAAAGGTGGGAGGAGGAGCCCACGCCGGGCATGCGCCCCTACATGTTCGAATAAACAGATTCCCTCTCCGGGAAGTGAAAGGTGATTTTGGTGGAGGTAAGGAGATTCGAACTCCTGACCTTCTCATTGCGAACGAGACGCTCTACCAACTGAGCTATACCCCCTCAAAATCACTGGACCCCGCCATGCAAGGTCAGAACGTGGACATCTTGAATGCCCCGCTGGTCCGGAGCAAGGGGAAGATTCGCGCGGACGCTGAAATTTTCCCCTTCGTCCGGATCATGCTTTGTCCTTCTTTTTTCCCAGCCATTTCCTGACCTCCTCCTGGGAGCGGAAGGGCTCCTTGCCGGTTTTGGCTATCCGGTTGTTGAGATTCCGGTCCAGCACGCGTGCTTTGACGTTGTCGCTCCACTGGATTTCCAGCACGCGGCGGAGTTCCGCCTGGAGGGATTCATCCAGGATGGGGAACACCACTTCAAAACGGCTGTCGAAGTTCCGAGGCAGGAAGTCCGCCGAGGACAGCAGGCAGCGCGGGTTGCCGCCATTGGCAAAGAGGAAAATGCGGCTGTGCTCCAGATACCGGTCCACGATGCCCAGGGCGCGGATGTGCTTGCTCACCTTCCGGTCTCCGGTCACCACGGAGAACATGCTCCGCACGATGAGCCGCACCTCCACCCCAGCCTGGCTGGCTTCGTAGAGCAGGCCGGTGATCTCCGGATCCGCCAGGTTATTCAGCTTCAGGAAAATGAAGGCCTCCCGGCCGGCAAAGGCGTGCGCCATTTCATTCTGGATCCAGAATTTTACGCTCGCCCGCAGGTTCAGAGGAGCCGCCACCAGATGGTTCAGCCGCGGCGGCTGCCAATTGGAGACGAAGAAGCGGAAGCTCTCCACGATGTCCGCACCGATGCCCTGATGCGCGGTGAGCAACAGGTGATCCGTGTAAAAAGAGGCCGTGTCCTCGTTGAAATTCCCCGTGCTGAGCGCGCTGTAGTAGCGGTCCGTCCCGCCCTCGTGCCGCGTCACCACGCACATCTTCGCGTGCACCTTCAGGCCCGGCACGCCCAGGATGACCTTCACGCCGGCCTCCTGGTAGAGATTCGCCCAGTCGATGTTGTTCTTTTCATCGAACCGCGCCTGCGGTTCCACCATGACTGTCACCTTCTTACCATTGCGGGCAGCCGCCGTGAGCGCCCGCGCCACGCAACTGGTCCGGGCGAGCCGGTATTGAGTGATCTGGATGCTGGAGACCAGGGAATCCAGGCTGGCCTCGCGCAGGAAATCCAGGAAGTGCGAAAAGGAATGCCACGGCAGATGCAGCAGGGCATCCCCTTCCTGCAAGGTCCGGAAGATACTTTCCCGGGCACCGCTGAGAGCCTCATGCGGGAGCGCGGGCTCATGAGGAACCCCCAGCGAGGAAGGCGTGGGGAACTTCACAAGATCCTTCCGGTTATGATACCGGGAGCCGGGCAGCAGCGTCCCCTCCTCCGAGAGATGCAGCTTATGCGTCAGGAGCTTGAGGAAGGACTTGGGCAGACTGGCATCGTAATTCATCCGCACCGGATCCCCCGTCTGCCGGGCACGCAGACCTTCCGTGATCTTATCGTAGAGACTTTCCGTGACGTCCTCCTCGAACTCCAGTTCCGCGTCGCGGGTGAACTTAATGGCGTACGCGCCGAACTGATCATACGGCAGCCCGCTGAAGAGGCTGGGCAGCCCGCACCGGATGATGTCATCCAGATACATCACCAGCGTCTCGTCCTTGTAAGGGGGCAGCGTTACAAACCTGGGCAGCACCGCCGTGGGAATCTCGATGAGGGAATGCGCGGGCCGTCCCTTCCGGTCGCTCTTTGACATCTCCACGGCGAGATACATGGGCGCGTCCGGCAGCGTGCTGAAGCGGCTGTATCCGCGGATCATCACCGGCATGATGTGCGGGCGCACTTTGGTGAAGAAGTAATCCAGGAGCCACTCCTTCAGCGGGCGCGGCACCTGGGTTTCATCGATGAGCCTGACGTTATGCTTCTCCAGCGACTTGAAGATATCGCGATAGGTATGGTCAAAAACGGCGGTCTCCCGTTTGATCATGAGCATTGCCTCGCGGAGCGTCTGCTTCGGATCCGGCAGCCGCAGTTTCCGGTAGTCCCGCCCCAGGGCCACCAGCCGACGGAGTGTTGCGATGCGGACGCGGAAGAATTCGTCGAGGTTCGAGGAATAGATGCCGAGGAATTTCAGACGCTCACCGGGCGGCAGGGCCGGATCGGCGGCCTCCTGGAGCACGCGGGAGTTGAAGGCCAGCCAGCTGACCTCCTTGCTCCGGAACGGCACCCCGTCGACGAGAGTGGCTTTCATGGGAATGTACACAGGGGACGATAACTACCAGGAACCCACCGGGAGTCAGTCGGTTCTCCGTGACAGATTCGTCACGCCCGCCGCGGGGGGCAAGAGGGGCTGGCGGATCGCTTTTTGACGCCGCCGCGTATTTGCGCACATTGGGGCGTGCGTCTTTTTCCCTTACTCCCCGCCCTGCTGCTGCCAGTGGCCTGGCTCCCCGCGCAGACGTTAAAGGCCCCGCCCCCGCCCGAGCCGCCGGTGACCCAGCGGCGGGAGGTGCAGGACGCCATGAAGCCGCTGCGGGAGAATCTGCCGGAAGTGGCCGCGCTCCGTCTGCGGAAACTGCTGGCCTCCGGGACGATCAAAGGCCCCTCCTCCGGTCCGGTGCGGCTGGCGCTGGCGGAGGCTCTGGTGCGGACCGGAAAAGCCGCGGAAGGTCACGCCGCCGCTTCCACGCCGGAGGCGCGGGATCTGCCGGAGGCCGCCTACTGGCGCGGCGCGGCCCTGGCGGGAATGCAGCGGTTTGCCGAGGCCGCCCGGGAACTGGCCACCGTGCCGCCGGACTCCCGCGTGGCCGCGGAGGCCGCCTTCACCCGCGCGTCCGTGCTCGCCGCGCTCCGCCAGACCACGCAGGCACTGGAGGTGCTGCGCCCGCTCACTCAGGCGAAGGAGGCCGACACCGCGCTCCGCGCCCGGCTCTGGATGGCGGAGCTCATGCTCTCCACCCGCCAGCCCGCGGCGGAGATCCAGCAGCTTTTATCCTCGCCGGCTCCCGGCCGCCAGGCCACTTCCTTCCGCTACCTGCAGGCACGACTGGCTCTCCAGTCCGGGAACGCGAAGGGCGCGGTGGATCAGTTCACCGTCCTGGCCGCGGGAGGCCGCGGCATTCCTCCCGCCCTGCAACAGACCGCCACCCTGGGCCTCGCGCGGGCTTTGCAGAGTCTTGGCAAAAAGGATGAAGCCCTCGCCACGGTGGAGAAGCTCATCGGCCAGACGCCCGTGCCGGAACTTTCCACGCTGCTCGCGGCTTTCGATGCCTTTGAGGAAATGAACACACCGCCCACCGCGGAGGCCGATAACTTCCTGCGCATCTGGGCCAAAGCCGAGAACCTCCCCGTGCAGATCCTCGCCCGGCTGGCGATCGCCGCCGCGCAACAGACCGCCGGGCGACCGGCGGATGCCCTCGCGGCCTGCCAGGCTCTGGAGAAAGAGGCCGCGCAGAGCGAACTGTTGCCCTGGGTCATGCTGCGCGAAGCCCGGCTTTCCCTCGCCCTGGGAGACCGGGCCGCCACCGCGGCCATCGCCGCCCGTCTGAAACCGCTGGCGGTTTCCCCTGCCCTGCGCTCCTGGACCGCCTGGCTGGAGGGCACCGCGGCTTTCGATGACGGGAAATTCGAGGCCGCCGCCCGCGAATTCACCGCCGCCGCGAAGGAGAGCACCACCCCGGAGGCCCAGGCCGCCGCCGCTTACAACGCGGCCCTCTCGGACCTGCGCGCGGGGCTCATCGATCCACGCACTCCCTTCACCACGCTGGATGGCATCGGCACTCCCGCCGCCGTCGTCGCGGGCGCGGAGTTTCATCTGGAGCACGCACTTTACATGGCCAGGGCCGGACAGCTGGGCGCGGAGGACGGGCTCCGGGCCTTTGTGGACGCCCTGCCGGACCATCCCCGGAAGTTTGAAGCTCTCGCCGCCCTGGCCGAACTCTCACTGAACGCCACCCCGGTAAAACCGGAGGAAGTGCGCCAGCGCATTGCCGACGCCACCGCCGCCGCAAAGGAGGCCGACGCCCAGGAAACCGCCGCCTGGCTGAAGGTGCTGGCCTCTGAAAAAACCGCGCCGCCGGACGACTACGCGAAGGAAGCCGCGGCCTTCCTCACCGCCTGGCCGCGCACCGCCCGCCGCGCGCCGCTGCGCATGCGCCTGGGGGAAATGTATTTCCGCCGCCAGCTTTTCAGCGGAGCCCGCCAGCAGTTCGAGCAACTGGAGAAGGACGATCCCACCCATGCCCTCGCGGAGGCCGCGCTGTTCTGGGCGGGGAAATCCGCGCTGCTCACCCTACAAGGCAAAGCCGCGGACAATGATGCCATCGCGCTGTGGGAACGGGTTTATAAAGGACGCGGTCCTCTGAAGCTGGAGGCGCGGCTCCAGGAGGCCCGCCTGCAACAGCGCCGGGGGGACTTCGCCGGAGCCCTGGAATTGCTCTCCAGCATCATGAAAGAGACCAAACCCGCGCCGGATGCCGGGATGCGCCGCCAGGTGCTCTGCGCCCGGGGCGAAATCCTGGTGGCTCAAAACGCCTCGCCTAACGCTGTCGCCGAGGGCCTGGCTTCCTTTGATCAGGTCGCGAACGATCCCAAAATGCCGGCCTCATGGCGTCAGGAGGCCATGGTGCTCAAAGGGACCAGCCTGGAGCAGTTGAAGCGCGCCGACGAAGCCCTGGAGGTCTGGTATTCCGTCCTCAACGAGCCGCCCGCCACCGCCGCGGACGATGACTACTGGTTCCACCGTGCCGGGGAGAAAGCCCTGCGCATGCTGGACACCCGCCGGAAATATCAGGAGGCCGTGAGCATCGCCGGCAAGATGGCCCGCGCCCCCGGCCCCCGCGGCCTCGCCGCCGCGGAACTCGTAAACCAGCTGGCACTGAAATATGGCATCTGGCTGGATATGAAAAGGTGAGCAGACGGGTCCTCAACCACGCGCCGGCAGGCTGGTATACCACTCCTCCACGGACCTTATCATGAAGTCATAGGTCCAGTGCTGAACCTTATGGGAGTCGATGAGAAAATGCTCCGACCTCCAATCCAGGCGGCGGCGCGCGGTTTCATCCAGAAAACAGTCTCTTCCCAAAATCAGCGCCACCTCTACTCTTCTTGGCCTGAAACCGAAAGCGTCCATCATCGCATCGGTCTGCCTGAGGTCTCTCAGTTTCCAAACCCAGTCAATGATCTGACTGCATCCGTGCTCCAGCCGCCTGCCCCACTCGGGCATCGCCCTGCCCCCTTTTTCAAAGATACTGTTCTCCTCCGCGTCCTCCAATTCGATCAAGGCAACCGCATGGTTTCTTCTATCCGCGATAACGACATCCGCTCTGAAGTCCCCAAAGAGTTGAAATTCCGTGGCATACTGGTCCGGTGCGGAAAACATAAACATCCTGCCGATGCTCAGGCAGAAGTCCGGTGCCTCCTCCAGCGCCTTGTGAAGATCATCTTCCTTTCCCGTCTCCTCCAGCCGCGCGCGCAACATTTCCACCTGCCCGGGCAACGCGGATACATTCAGGCAATGATCCCTCAGCCGTTTCATTACGTCAAAGCCCTCACTCAATCCTTCGCCAAAATCGCCGCCACTTCGATAAGGTCGTTTTCCCTGCTTAAAATACCTGTGTGCGTTTGATCCAGCCGGACCTCAAAGAGCGGCTTGCTGCCTTTGATCGCTTTCACGCGACGATCACGCCGCCCATTGCGCAGATTCACCGCCGAACGCCTGAGGAGGTCCACAAATTCCCCGGCTTTTTTGGATGGCAGGGTGTTCAAGGCAATCCGCGCTGGTCCCTGAAGGGAAATCCCCAGGGATGGGTTTGGCTCAAGCAGTCCGATCTTCACCGGAGACTATTCACACGCCCGGGCACCGGATGCAAGAGATCACCCACCGCGGGAAGGCGGCCTCAGGTCCCCCGCTTGTTGCCAAAAAGTTCGATGTGCAGGCGGTGGCAGAAGCGGTGGCCGGTACGGCGGCAGACTTCCACCAACCAGCCGCCGCGCTGCCGCAGTTCCTCCATGGTACGGCCTTCCGGCATGAGGAGCACGCGGTCCGGGGGGATGGGGCAGTCCAGGGTGGTAAGAAGGCCTTGGATTTCCAGGAGGTCCGCCTCCGTGGAGATCACGAACTTGAGTTGATAGTCCCCGCCGTGGTCCAGCCATGCGCGCAGCACTTCCGGCTGGAGACGGCGGCGTTCATGGCGCTCGATCCACCCGGGTTCTATCTCTCCCGGCAGAGGCGTGGAATGAGTGAGCTTGGGGCTGAGGCTCGCGAGATCGCAGGCGATGCCGCCAGGCAGGATGGTCCCGGCGGTTTCAATGGTGATGTGCAGGCCGCGTTCTTTCAGAGCTCCGGCCAGTTCGTGGATGCCGCGGGCCACCATCGGCTCTCCGCCCGTGAGCACCACATGGCGCGCGGCGGGCCAGGTGGCGATGCGGTCCAGGATTTCCGCCACGTTCAGTTCCTCGCCCTCCGGATTCCAGGAAGCGTAGGGCGTGTCACACCAGCGGCAGCGGAGATTGCAGCCGCTTGTGCGGATGAAGATGGAGGGCACGCCCGTGAGCACGCCCTCTCCCTGCACACTGTAAAAGATCTCCGAGATCAGCATGGCGGGCCGTGTCCGCCTTCCCCTTTCACCGGAAGCGGGCCGGTGTGCAGATAGACGGTGGGGTCCGTCAGTCCGGCGAGGAGGAAGGCCTCCCGCCGTTCCACGCAGGTGCCGCAGGTGCCGCAGTGCACCGTGCCGCCCTTATAACAACTCCACGTCTGGCTGAAGTCCACTCCCAGGGCCGCGCCCCGCGCCGCGATGTCCGCCTTGGTCATGTGGATGAAGGGCCGGTTCACCTCCACACTGGCATAGGTGCCCAGGCGGATGGCGTCGCTCATGGCCTGCATAAACGGCTCGCGGCAATCCGGGTAGATGGCGTGATCCCCGCTGTGCGCCGCGATCACCAGTGCCCCGGCTTCCCGGCTCTCCGCGAAGCCCGCGGCGATGCCGAGCATGATGCCATTCCGGAACGGCACCACCGTGCGCTTCATGCTTTCCTCTTCGTAGTGACCGTCCGGGATATCCCCGCCGCTTTGCAGGAGATCGGAGGCAAAGTATTGCCCCATAAAATCCAGCGGGATAACGGTATGCCGCGCGCCCAGCTTCTCCGCGTGATAGCGGGCGAAGGGAATCTCGCGGTGATTGTGCTTCGATCCGTAGTCAAACGACAGCGCGTCCGTGACCTCCAGCCCGCCCGCCGCGTGATAAAGAGCGGTCACGGAATCCATGCCACCGGACAGCAGAACCACCGCTTTCATAGCTTGTCGAAATGCTGCCGTGTGAA
Source organism: Verrucomicrobiales bacterium (assembly GCA_965229245.1). Lineage (GTDB taxonomy): Bacteria > Verrucomicrobiota > Verrucomicrobiia > Verrucomicrobiales > V1-33 > V1-33. Next base: position 1,980,256 of record CBDDIW010000005.1, on the reverse strand, counting down.
CCCCTGCCCCCAGATGGCCAGCACCAGCAAAAACACCAAAGCAGGCCATTGCCAGCCGGTGAAATAAAGAAGTGCCGCTCCCGCGAGGATCAGTCCCGTGCCCACATTCCATGTTTTGCGGTTCAGCAGGCGCAGGATGGCAAACCGGTACCACAGCCACCCGTAGGCGAGACCCGTGAGTATCTCCACTGACCCCAGGGCCAGCACCCGCTGCCAAAGAGGATCGTCCGGAGCCGGCACCTTCGCGCCGGACCGGGCGGTTTCGTGACGGTAGAGATAAGTCGCCACCACCAGGCCTCCCAGGGCCGTGAGGCAGATGCATCCCACCGCCCACACCCAGCAGAGGCCAGGGAGAGGATGCGGCTTCTTCGTTGTGACTGGCTGCTCTTCACTCATGACTTCACAGTCCAAAAGGGTTGGCCACCACCGGCTCCGGCACCGAGGCCTGGCAGGTGAGTTTGATGCCTCCGCGCGCGGAGAAATCCCCGCGGACGATTGCCTGCTTCGGGCCGCAGGCGCCCACGATATCATCCAGCACGCGGTTCACGATGTCCTCGTTGAACAGCGCCGTGTTCCGCCAGGAGGCCAGGTAATACTTCAGGGACTTCGTCTCAATGCACCGCTCCGAGGGCATGTAGCAGATGCGCAGCCGCGCCGTGTCCGGCTGGCCCGTGACCGGGCACACGGAGCTGAACTCCGGATAATCCAGATGAATCCAATAATCCCGCCCCGGCGTGCGGTTCGGAAAGGTTTCCAGCACGGCATCCTCCGGCCGTTGCGGGAGGCGGCTGGCGTGGCCGAGAAGTGTGAGATCCGGGGAGTCTGGCATGGTGTCGGTTTACGAATCGCACACCCCCGCGGAAGACTCCACGGAAAATGCGGCGATTCGTCCACCCGCCATGGGATCACTTCGTCCCGCCGTAAACCACCGCGTCCAGTTTCCGGAAGTGCCCCTCCACCGGAGCCCGTCGTTCCGGAGCGGGCGCCGGCTCTCCGGGTTTCAACGCAAGGGATTCCTCAAGGATCCGCTTTGCGATCGGTGCCGCGGATTTCCCGCCGGAGGTTCCGTTCTCCACCAGGATACTCACGGCGAAACGCGGCTGGTCATAAGGGGCAAAACCGGCAAACCACGCACGAACGTCCTCCACGGTCCGTTCTCCCTCTTTGCGCAGGGTCATCGCGGACCCGGTCTTTCCCGCAATAACGGCCTTCTCGGACCGGGCGGCACCTCCAGTCCCTCCCTGATCGTTTACGACCTGGCGCAACCCCTCGCGGACGGGCTTCATTTGTTCAGGAGGGACAATGGCCTTCTGCGTGAGGCGCGCCGCGGTCCCCTGGCACAGTCTCGTCGCCCACACGTCCCCGCCGTTGGCCACGGTCGCGATCAATGACGCTATTTGCAAAGGAGTCGCTTCCACCGGACCCTGACCGATGGCCACGTTGGCCGTCAGGCCCGGTGTGCGTCTCCCCCATTCCTCTGGAAGCTCTCCGTTAGTGTGGCGGGCAGGCCTTTGTTCGCTTTGGGAAATATCGGGTGCCACATCCTCCAGGCCCAGAAGCCCGGCGGTCTCCAGAATCCTCTTCATCCCGGCGTCGTTCCCCGCCTGGAAGAACCAGCAGTTGCAGGAATTTTTCAAGGCTCCACTGAGATTCAAAACTCCGTGCATGCCCTTCTGGCTGGCGTAGATCCAACAGGAATAGGGGTGTCCATAGTTGACGACACCCGCGCAATTGTATGACTGCTGTCCCTGCCCCGCGCGGCAGACGGCAATAGCGGTGGCCACCTTATAAACAGATCCCGGGGAGGTCGGCGTGACGGCACGGTTTTGCAGCGGACCCGTGGGGTCGAGAATCAGTTTTTTCCGCCCTTCATCCGGTGCCCCGGGAATGAATGAGCCTGGATCGAAATCCGGCACGGAGACCATGGCGAGAATGCTCCCATCCGCGGGATCAAGCACCACGGCGGAACCCCGGCCCACCCTGGCATCCCGCATGGCCTTCTCCGCGCTCAATTGCAGGCGGATGTCCAGCGTCAAGGACACGTCCTGTCCCGCGGCCAGTGTATCTTCAAAGGCGGCTTCGGTTCCCTTGCGGGCCTTTTCTCCCGCGAAGCCCACGGCATGGGAAGCTGTCGCCCCCCAGGGATAAATCCGGACTCCCGCTGTATCCGTCATGGCAAGGACCACTCCGTTTCTGTCCAGGATGCGGCCCCGGATCACTTTGGCCTCCGCGGCGGCCTGGGGTTTGTTTTGTTGCGCAAACCCGTCCTGCCTTCCCATAAGGAAAAGCGTGAGCCCCAGCACCGCGCCCGCCGCCGCGAGGCTCACCGGAATGCGCAACGCCGGGCCGGGCACCGGCCCGGGCGCGAGCAACCGGCGGAGACGCGAAAGCAGGACTCCGCCCCGTGCCGCGGGCGCCATGGCGGGCCCCCGCAGGGAGGCAAGCCCCGCCAGGGCCTGGGCGTATCCCCCGGCGTCCCCGCACGCGGCCACCGTGGCGTCATCGCAAGCGTATTCCCGCTCCTGGCGAATGATCCGGCCCGTCCACCAGACGGCGGGATGGTAAAAGAGCAGCGTCTCCAGCGCCGTTTGAAGGAGATTCACCGCGTAGTCCATGCGACGGATGTGCGCCAGCTCATGGGCCAGCAGCGCCTCGATTTGTCCGGAGGGGAGACCGCTCAGGAGGGAGGCCGGAAAAAGAATCACGGGCCGCAGCCAGCCCGCGGTAAGGGGCACCGCCACACGCACACTGGCCAGCAATCTTACCGGTCGCCGCACGCCACAACGTTTCGCAAGATCCAGGAAAGCCGCGGCGAGCCCGGCAGGCACGGGGCTGACACCCCGCCGCGTCCAGCGGCCCAGCAGGCACCAGCCGCCAAAACGCCAGAGGCCCAGCAGGCAGACGCCTCCCAGCCAGCACCATACCGCGACCGGAAGGTGCCTGGATACCACCTGTCGCACCTTCGTCCAGGTGAACAATGAGCCGGCTTCCGCATGGGCCGCGGACCCGGGAACACCCGCCACCACCGGAGGTTTCCCGCTCCTTGCCTGTTTAGTGTCGCCTGTTTCTTCGAACCCTTCGCCGACGGGAAAAATCGCATGTCCGGGATCCTGTGCCGTTGCCATCGAGGACGGGGCTGGCCCTTCAATTCGCGGACCTTTCCCCGGCATTCGATGGTAATACACAGCCGTCGCCACCGGACACGCCGCCATGAGCAGCAGGGCCACCAAGGCGGCTCCGCCCCGTGCCTGGGGGCCGGCTTTCCGCAGACATCCCAAGGCCGCGGCCAGCAGCAGGGCGATCAACGTTCCCTGCCAGAGAAAGTGCAGGAGCGCCCAGCCAGCGGGCATCATCCATCCGGATAAAGAAGACAGAAGGTTCATTTTTGTCCGGGTTTGCTCAGGGTTTGCAGAAGCTCCTGGATCTGTGCCAGTTCCTCCCGGCTCACTTTTCTCGCCCCCAGTGCCTGCTGCACCAGGGCCAGCGCGGAGCCTCCGAAAACCCGGTCCATGAGATCCCCCACCACCTGCCGCTGCGTCCGGTCCGGCGGGGCCGCGGCCTGGTAAACATGCGTCCGCGCGCTGTCATCCCGCGTCAGCAATCCCTTGCCGTGCATGATCTGCATGAGCTTCAGCACCGTGGTGTAGCCGGTTTCCCCGCGCCCGGGCGGCAGGGCTTCCAAGACCTCCCGCACCGTGGCGGACCCGCGATCCCACAGCACGCGGAGGATGGTGAGTTCGGCATCCGTGGGATGCGGCAGATCAGGGATTCGTTTCGCGGCCATGCGCGTTATCTACGAATTATTTCGTATCAATCAACGAAATTATTCGTACTTCCTGCGGAAAAAAAGACCGCGGCCTGGTGGCCGCGGTCTTCAAATCATTCAGGCGCTGGCGGCGGCCTCCACGCGCTCCTCCAGGATGTATCCCATGCCGCGGCGGGTATGGATGAGCTTCGGCTTGTCCTCACTCTCGATCTTGCGGCGCAGGTAGGCCACGAAGACGTCCACCACGTTGCTTTCCGGATCCTGGTTGAAGTCGTAGAGCTGTTCCCAGATCTCCGCGCTGCTCACTACTTCGCCGCTGCGCAGGGCCAGCAGTTCCAGCAGGGAATACTCCCGCGCGGTGAGTTCGATCTCCCGTCCACCCCGCGAGGCGGAGCGGCGGCGGGTATCGATCTCCAGATCCCCCACCCGGAGAATGGGGTTCTTCACGGAGTGTGTGCGGCGGGTCAGCGCGCGCACACGGGCCAGCAACTCCTCCAGCGCGAAGGGCTTCACAAGATAGTCGTCCGCTCCCGCGTCCAGCCCCGCCACCCGGTCGCCCACCTGGTCCCGCGCGGTGATGATGAGCACGCTGGTCTCGTCATTCGTCTTGCGGAGTTTTTTCAGAAGGTCCAGGCCATCGATGCCGGGGAGCATGAGGTCGAGGATGGCTACGGTGTATTTATTCTCCGTGGCCAGCCACAAGCCCTCGGGCCCGTCACCGGTTTCATCCACCGCGAAGCCGCTTTCACGCAGTCTCTGAGTGATCGCTTTGCGGAGTGGTTCGTTGTCTTCAACGACGAGGACTTTCATTGTGGGCAGGTGGGGCGTGAGTTACGGGGACTTTTTTGAAATGTGGCATTGACGCCGCATGGGCGCAAACACTCAGAAACCCTACGCCCGCAAACGGCATTTCGCCTCATTTCCCAGCACTTTTAGAAAATATTCCACGGTTTCCCTTATTCCTTCATTGAATTTTACTTTTGGCTCCCATCCGAGCACAGTTTTCGCACGGGTGATATCCGGCTGGCGCTGCTTAGGATCGTCCTTGGGCAGGTCATGATAAGAGATTTTCGAAGGCGTCTCCACGATGCCCAGGATTTCCTCGGCAAATTGACGGATCGTCATTTCATGGGGATTTCCCACATTCACCGGACGCGTCTCCTTGCTCTGGCTAAGACGGTAAATGCCATCGATAAGATCCGACACGAAGCAGAACGAGCGCGTCTGCGAGCCATCACCAAAAATGGAAAGCGGCTCACCCTTCAGCGCCTGCCCGATGAACGCGGGCACCACGCGACCGTCCTCCAGCCGCATGCGGGGGCCGTAGGTATTGAAGATGCGCACGATGCGGGTGTCCACGCCATGCTGGCGGTGGTAGCCCATGGTCATGGCTTCGGAGAAGCGCTTCGCCTCATCGTAGCAGCCGCGCGGCCCGATGGTGTGCACATTGCCCCAGTACTCCTCCGTCTGCGGATGGACCAGCGGGTCGCCGTAGATTTCGCTGGTGCTGGCCATGAGAAAGCCCGCGCCCTTCGCCTTCGCCAGGCCCAGGCAGTTGTGCGTGCCAAGGGAACCAACCTTCAGCGTCGCGATGGGATGCACCGCGTAGTCGATGGGGCTCGCCGGCGAGGCGAAATTGTAAACATAATCCACCGGCCCATCGATGCTGATGTGCTTGCTGATATCGTGCTCGATGAAGCGGTAATCCGCGTTCCCTTCGAGGTGCGCGATGTTCCGGGGAGAACCGGTGATGAAGTTATCGATCCCAATGACTTTCCAGCCTTCGGCCAGCAGACGATCAGTAAGGTGCGAACCCAGGAACCCGGCACCGCCGGTGACCACGCACGTTTTTTTCTCTCCGGAAGGAAGGTCGGATGCCATGTAATCGATGAAGTGAGCAGTGTTGGATTAAAATTCCGGGAGATTCCGGAACGAAGCGCGGACAGTAACGCTACCCGGCCCCTGATGCCAGGAGCATTTGCGGGGAATCGATGGGATTTCCTTCATCATCCCATGAAAATAAGGCAAAGTGAAACGCTCCGCTGCCTGTGATGCCCCTCAGGGAAACCGCATCCCGACAGCGGGCCCACGCGGCCTTTTTGAGAAACGAGAGACGTTCCCATTTCACCCGTGACTGCCGGATTTACGCAGGCCCGGAGGTTTGCCGCCTCCTTGCTATCTATCTTTTTCCCGGCTATGCCCCTCGCGATATGAGTGATGCCTCCCTGGAAGCAGTGGACCTCCTGGTACCTGAACTTGCCGCCGGTGACAGGGGGCATCTGCGTCTCCCTCTTCTCGCGGCCGCCGTGCCGCACTGGTTCGATGCCCGGTATCTGAGCGCTCTTCCGGACATTGCGAATGGAGAAAACGGCATGCTTCTGGATGAGTTGCGCGGACTCGCCATGGTGGAGCCCCGCGATGAAGACGGAGCCGGAGCCCTGCGAATCACGGAGCCCGCGCGAACCGGTCTTCGCGAACACCTCAGGACAAAAGATCCGGACCGGTGGACTGCGCTGGCTGCCCATGCACAGGCATGGCTGGCCCTGGAACCGTCCTCCCTTCACACGCGGATGGAAGGGCTCTATCACCTCTTTGTCACGGACCCGGAAACCGGGGCGACGGAATGTGATGCCCTAGAGGAGGAATATATCCTCGCCGGCCGTCAGAAAGAACTGACGCCCCTGATCTCAACCCTGGGTGAACTAACGGAAGCGGGGTGGCTCTCCGGAATGCCGTTCGTGAAGGCACGGTTGATCGTTTTATGGTCACGGTTTCAAGCGGCCGGGGTCGCCACACTTGAGGAGCCGGCCCGGGAATTACTCGCCCTGGCCAGGGAGTTTCCGGATTCCTGGCAGGCCGCGTCGGCCCGGTGTCTTCACGCGGACACCCTCGCCGCCAGGGGAGACGTGGAGGGGGCCATGGCCGGGTATGAGGAGTCACGCCGCATACTGCTTCAACTCATCACCGGAAATCCGGCCCGCGCGGCCCGGCGGCGTTCGCTGGGATTCGTTTACAGCCGGGAGGGCGTTATCCATCTGGACCGGAAGGAGACGGAGGCGGCTTTCCAGGCTTTTTCGCATGAGCTCGAACTACTCCTCGGTCTGGAACGGGAGGCTTTTCCGGATGTTACACTCCCGGATTCCATCAGCCGGGTGCATATGCACCTTGCCGGAATCCATGAACTCCAGGGACGGATTCCAGAGGCCTTCGCTTCCCGGGCGGAGGCGCTCTCCGTTCTGGAAAGGCATCCCGCGGCTCCCGGCTCCGGTGAGGACCGGGATAACACGATGGCGGTGATTCACATCAGAACCGGGGAGCTTCATGCCCGCCAAAACGCCCGCGAGGCGGCGGTGGCGTCTTTTCAGGAGGCTATCCGGCTGTTGCGTAAACTCCCGGCAGAGGACTCCCAGTGGAAGAACTGGCGTATGACGCTCTTTCACATTCTTTGCAGAACTGGAAATCTCCACAGAGAGATGGGCCGGCATGGCGAGGCCCTGGAAGCGCTCCAGGAGTCCCTGCGAATCATAAAGGAATCGCGGGATCCGGAGTCCCGCGTCCATACTCTGGACCTCGCGACCGTTCATTGCGATATCGGGGAGGTTCACCTGGCGGGAGGGCGGACGGACCAGGCGCTGGACGCCTACTCAACGGCGCTGACCTTTTATAACGACGCTCAGACGCCCGGGCTCTCCAGTCCGGACAGCGTGACCACCGACCTCGGTACCCTCCAATACCGTATTGGGGAAATTCATGAGGACGAGGGCCGGACCGGCGATGCGCTCCATGCCTACGCGGAGACCATCCGTCTGCTCGGCTCCCCCGGGCCCAGCGATTCATCAGACATCTGAAGGCTGGACTTTCTGGCCGCGGCCCATTTCCGGATGGGCGATATCCATGTGACGCATGAGTGGGAGAGTGGTGCGCTGACATCCTATTCCGGGACCGTCGGTCTCTGCAAGCAGCTCCATACCCTGGAACCCTCCACGGGCAAATGGCTCCAGCGGCTGGCGACCACCCACTGGCGGATAGCGGACCTCCATGCGGACCACTGTCGCGCCCGCCAGGCCCTGGATTCCTATGCCTCGTCCATTGAAGCTTATCAAAACCTCCGCCGGATCGAGCCCTCTTTCCCCGACTGGCCCCGGGAAATGGCCGCGGTGCATGACCGCGTGGGGGATATCCATCTGAAGCTGGGCCGCCTGGACGAGGCGCTGCTCTCTTTTCAGGAAGCGGCCGGTCTGCTGACAGTTGATCCGGCGAAAGAGCCGGAGGATGCCGAATGGCTGGGCGGCATGGCGGTCCATCAAAGCCGCATGGCAGATCTCCAGGAGGCCCGGGACTGCCTGGAGGAGGCCCTGGATCACCGCCAGGAAAGTCTCCGTCTGGCCACCGCGGCGTGCGCGGGTGCCTCCGGCGCAGAGTGGCTGCCGTGGCTGGAGTCCGCCCGTCTCAAACTGGCCTCCCTCCTGAAAAGGACGGGCAGGAAAAAAGAGGGCCACGCGCTGATCGCGCAAATGGAGGCGGATCGGCAAGCCGCCTCCCTTCCCGATCTTAAAGGCTCCCGGTGGCGGCGATGGCGGTGGATCCTCTTCGGCTTTTGAGGGTGCCAGCGCGGGAGGCTCCCACTCCTACTTTGTCACTCCGCGCTCACTGGCGCGGATGAAGGCCATGAGCCGGGCCACGCAGGCATTGGCCGCGTGCTCGGTTTTCTCCAGGGCGGCGAGAGCCGTGGCGGTATTGGGCTTCCGGAAGAAGAGGGCTTTGTAGGCCTCCTTCAGCGCGCGGATGTCCCCGTCCAGGAAACCGGCGCGTTGCAGGCCCACCATGTTCGGCCCACGCGTGGCGGCGGGATTGCCATCGGCGATCATGTAGGGGCACACGTCCTGGACGATCTTGGAGCATCCTCCGGTAATGGCGTGAGTGCCGATGCGGCAGAACTGGTGCACGGCGGTGAGCCCGCCCAGGATTACATGGTCCTCCACGATGACATGCCCGGCGAGCGTGCCGTTGTTTGAGAAGATCACGTGATCCCCCACGATGCAGTCATGGGCGATGTGGCAGTAGGCCAGGAAGTGATTGTGACTGCCGATGATGGTCTTGCTGCCCGGCAGGGTGCCGCGATTCACGGTGCAGAATTCGCGGAACACATTGTCGTCCCCCACCTCCAGAAGAGTGGGCTCTCCGCGATACTTCAGGTCCTGCGTCTGCTGGCCGATCACCGCCGCCGTGTAAAAAGTATTCCGCGCCCCGATGCGCGTGGGTCCCTGGATGGTGACGTGGTTGTGCAGCCGGCACCCCTCTCCCAGCACCACCCCGTCCCCGATGACACAGTACGGCCCCACCTCCACATCCGGGCCGAGCGAGGCCCGCGGGGAGATAATGGCGGTGGGGTGTATGGTGGACATGGGTGAAGTCCTTAAAAGGTGGCCGCGGGCAGTGCAAGCGGCGGCAAGGAGGTTTGCCATCTCAGAAAATGCGCGCCCTCTGGAACACCGCGGCTCGCCAGTGGTGATGGTGGACCATTACCGTTGTTCGCCAATCGTGTGCTCCATCTTATCCCAGCTTCGAACTGCCCCGTGACCAGCGACAACCCGCTCGTGCCGCTCATCAAGTAATTGCCGGTGTTGCGCCGGGACCGGGACATCAATGACGCGATCTTTCAAATCGAGCCAGATCGCTTCCATGATTTCAAACTGTTCCAGGAGCGGTAGCTTTTTCAAATCCTCGGAACTCATTTCTGAATGATACTTCTTCACACCATGGCTGTCAGCGGGATTTATCCAGCCCCGCCGTCATTCCTTTCCCGTCTCATCAGCACAAGCTCCCGCTGCGGGTTGGAGGAAAATCCCAGAGCCTCGTAGTATGTCACGCGGTCCGGCTGGCAGTAGAGTTCCAGATGCCGCACGCCGCGGATGACGGGGTGGGAAAAGATCCGGTCCATGAGCAGCCGGCCCAGGCCCGCACTCCGGTGGCCGGGATGCACGATGACGTCGAAGAGGAACGCCTTGAACACTCCGTCCGTGATGACGCGGGCGAAGGCGATCAGCTCGCGGGATTCCTCCGAAACGAGGGCGAAGAGCAGACTCCCGCCCGTGACCAGGCGCCGGGTTTCCTCCAGGGTGCGGCCCCGGGACCACCACTCGTTTTGATACAGTGTATGAAGTTGAAGGGTCAGGGATTCATCGAGGACCTGGAGAAAAACGGGAGTCATGCGGGGACACCCTGGCACGGGAGGAAGCCTGGGGAAAGGACTTCAGTCCCCTCCTCCACCCCCGCCGCCGCAGTCTCCTCCACTGGAGCCGCCACCGTCGAATCCACCGCCACTGAAACCTCCACTGTCGCTCCCTCCGCCATGGAAACCACCACCATCCCATCCGCCGCCATGATGTGAACCGGAGTCATGTGAATGCGAGTGAGAGTGCCAGCCATCCCCGGACCCGCCGTCATGGTGATAATGATGGCCGTGACCGTGACCGTGGCCATGATAATGATAGTGATCGCCATCGTGGCGGCCTCCCTCTTCATTATCCGGAATAATCCCCTGATCCCCGGCATCCTGCCGCCGCGGGGCACAGCCTCCGTCCGCCATAAAAAGGAACGGCATGTAGTCACTGCCATTATCGTCCGGACGCCGGGTGTAGGCCTCCCTCCTTCCGGCTCTGAGAAACTTCCGCGCAAACCAGAGCGCGCCAAAAATCAGGAGCAGCGGCACAATGAGAAAACCCAGATAAGGAGACATGGGAGGTAAGCGGGTTCGCCCCTATTTTCGAGGCCCCCGGTAGCGGACACAAGGGCATAAAACCCGCCCCCGCGCTCGCGTTACCCCGCCGTTTCCATCCGTTTCGTGAGCTTCAGGCAATACAAAAGAGGGAAAATCCCCACCACGCCAAACGAACAGTCAATGAACCGCCAGCCCAGGGGAATCTGGCGGACAGCCCCGCAGATCATCGCCAGCGGGATCACCAGCACACACGCCATGACACCCGCATGGAGCACCCACACATTCCGCACGGGATCCCGGTAAGGGCCGATAAAAAACAGCGCGATGATGAGGTGCCCGAACGCCAGCCAGTCCGTGCCGTAGCCCATCCAGGGATACCGCTGGTAAGTGTCATGGAGGCCATCGCGCACGGTGAGTATCCACCGGGCCATCGAATCCGGCACGGGAGCCCCAGGCGCCCCTGTCAGCGAGACCAGCCAGTCCAGCTCCGCCTCCAGGGGAAAAGCGGTGACCCCGCTGATCACCAGTCCGAAAATGAAAAACCCGAGCACGAGACGGTAGCGGCGGAGATCCGGGTGGGAAGGCGTCATGGATGAGGAAAAACCGGCCCGTGCGCCCGCGCAATGGCCCGTCCGGAGCCCATTTCCTGAAAACTTCCGCTTTTCGTGAAAATTTCGGCTGGAATTTATTCACGGGCACGTTATTAAACGGGCCGCCTTGCGGGATATGGTGACCGTAGCTCAGTCGGTAGAGCCCCGGATTGTGATTCCGGTTGTCGCGGGTTCGAGCCCCGTCGGTCACCCCATTTCCCTTTCCCCGGTGTCAGGGCGCGTTTCCCCGCATCTCCGGGCGGGTTGCGCCGCCTTCTTTTTTACCGCCCACCGTGCCTATGCAGTCGCTCGAAGAGCAGTTTGGCTACCAGTTCCGGAACCCTCTGCTGCTGGCAGAGGCGCTCACCCATCCCAGTCTGGCCTACGAGACCCACCGGGCCCATTTTGACAATCAGCGGCTGGAATTCCTGGGGGACGCGGTGCTGCAGCTCATCTTCACGCACGAACTCTTCCGCACCTTCATGGACTACAATGAGGGGAACCTGACGAAGCTGCGCGCGCGGCTCGTCTCGCGCACCGCCCTCGCCACCTATGCCCGCGCCCGGGGCGTCGGCAGCCACCTGCTTATGGGCCGGGGCGAGGAAGCATCCGGCGGCCGGGAGCGCTCCAGCACCCTCGCGGATGCCTTCGAGGCTCTCATCGGCGCGATTTATCTGGATGCCGGCCTGGAGGTGGCCCGGGAAGTGGTCCTGCGCCTCTGCGCCGCGGACTTCGGCCGGATCTGCGAGGAACCCAAGGAGGTGAACCCCAAGGGCCAGCTCCAGGAAATGCTCCAGGCGCTCTCCGCCACCAGCCCGCACTACACCATCATCTCCGAGGACGGCCCGGATCACCAGAAGACCTTCGTCTCCCAGGTGGACTGGAATGGCGTGACCCTGGGCACCGGCAGCGGGCTCAGCAAGAAGCAGGCGGAGACCGCCGCCGCCGAGGCTGCCCTGATCTCGGAAGCCGTGAAGGCCATCGTGCGCGACCGCATGGAACATCCCTCTCCCGTGCCGGTGAACAACGCGGCGAATGACGGGCATTCCAGCGTGTGAGGAATTTCCCAACAAGACGCGCGGGCGTTCTTCGCTGAGTAAGGCCCCGGCTTTCCCGCAGAGAGCCGTGCCGTGGAACCTTTGTTTCACGGGGCCGGCATCGCTTCCTGGAGTTATTCACAGGCCCTACGATTATTGGCTTCTATCCATTTAAGAGATATTCTTAGAGGCCGGATGCGCGGCCTTCCTGAAACGGAAGAGGTCCGCCGGACAGGAAAATCGCAAATGCCCTGATGTGGTTTCGCGGGTGCTGGAAGCGTTCCACGCCGTTCCTTCCCCTCCCCTGTCCATCCGCGGGGAATCGATGGGCCGGAAGCCGCCAGGGCCCGTTTCCGGGCTGAAAATGCCGAATCCGGGGCGGGTGTCTGGTGGGCGCATTTCACCGGACCATCCCTGTTCCCTGGAGCCGGCGGCACCGCCACTTTGCGAACAACCCTGTGAACGGACCCACGGACTTCCCGGGAGAAACTTATCAATAATCCCGGGCGCGGTTACTCACCGCGTGGAGCCCATGCTTACCCATGACCGGTCACCACGTGGAACCCTTGTTTCACAAGCCATGGATGGCTTCCTGGAGTTATTCACAGGCCTTACGGTTATTGATTTCCATCATCTATAAAGCCCTAGAAGAAGCAGTCGCTCCTGGTCGGAATCCGTGAAGCTCTCCCCTGGCATGAAGTCCAGGCGCAGCCCGCGGAATCCTCCCGCCACCTCCTGGATTCAAAATACAGTCCCCGGGAAGGCTGAAAACCGGTCCAAAATGCCCCGAAATCCGGCGAAAAACCCTGTGAATGACGGTGGGTTAACCCCGCCAGGAACTTCCTAATAACGCTGTCCGGGATTACTCACCGCGTGGAGCCAGCGCTTACCCCCAGGATTTGGAGGCGTGGAACCCTTGTTTCACGGGCTTCAAAACGCTTCCTGGAGTTATTCACATACCTTACGGTTATTAGTTTCTGCCATATATAAAGTCTTAGCAGGAGCCCCATTTGCATCCGTAACTGGCCTGCCAGCAAGGGATGGGGCTCCCCTGCTTTCGCCATCGACCCGATGGCCGGTAATCAGGAGCCGGGACAAGGGTGACCACCGCGTTGAGAGGGGTGTTTGGTCGCGCTACCCTTCCTCGGGGGCCTTCCCATCCAGGCCTCCCAACCCGCGATGACAAAACCCGGCCTTCTTATACAGGGAACAACTCTGTGAACGGGACGGACGTTAGCCTGCGGGAAACTTTCCAATAAGCCCGCCCGTGGTTGCTCACCGCGTGGAGCCCATGCTTCCTCCGGGCAGCTCCAGGTGTGGAACCCTTGTTTCACGGACCCCTCGCAGCTTCCTGGAGTTATTCACCGGGCTTACGACTGTTAGTTTCTGTCAGTTAAAGAACTTTAGAAGAAGTCCGGCGTGCACGCCGGACTGGGCGCGGCTTTCGCGTTCATGGCCCGAAAGTTAAGAAATGCCTTGCCCTGAAAGATGTTTCCGGGGTATTGGACATCAGCCCTCTTCCTCCCCCTCATGGCCGACGACTTCTCCAACTGGCAGCGTGTGAACGAACGTCCGCAGGTGAAAGAACCCTTCACTTCGAGGGCGCGTCATATCCACCGGTTTGGACGGGAGAAGCAGATCAATGAAGCGAAGAAGGAGGCGGAGCGGGACCGCCTTATCTTCCTGTGGATCATGGCCGCGCTGGTGGCCGTGGGGATCGTGGTGGCCATCGGGACCTTCCTGATCAATAAGGAAGGGCCTTAAGCCGGCTTTGCGTTACTCCGGATCCGTTGCCCACCTTCAGAAAACGGACCGCGCAGCTCGCCATGCGGGCTTTGCTTTCCCTGGGAGCGGGACAGGCAGGGTGAGTTCCCCGTGGCCCGAGCGGGGCACCACGGCGATTTTCCCCACGAACGGCCTTATTGGCCAGTCCAGGAGGTATTCTCGTCCTGCCAGCGGCTGCGCACGATATCCTGGATCACCACCGGGCTGCCTTCAGCCGCGCCGGCTTCGAACTGGAGGTAAAGCTGGGTCGCTCTCCATTGTTTGTCTTTAACCAGCTCCCCCAGGGCCTGAATGGTGCGGCCCGCGCGGGAGGCATAGCCCACCAGAGGGAGTCCGCCGCTCCGGTGCTCGATGTCATACGCCTGCCAGTTTTCCTTCGGATAGGCTCCGGTGTAGGTGTCTGACTGGCGGGCGCGCACCCGCATGGCCTGCGAAGTGGCGGGACGGGTTTTGCCGTAGTCGGCCCACGGCATATCGCCGAAGGCCACGAAATTCTCCCAGTCCACGAGGCAGCCGTTTTCCGTTTCGCCCAGGACCACCGTGACTTTTCGCCCGGCTCCATCATCGAAGGTGAACGGAAGCCAAGAGCCCTGGTTTCCGTGCCGGGGGGCTCCTACCTCCCAGGCGGACACCTTCGGGTCCACGCCTTTCATGCTCTCGTAAAACTGCCGCATCCGGGGCTCCGCGCGGCTGGGATCCATGACGAGCGGGAGACGGGCTTCGATGGTCCGCGCGGCCAGAAATTCCCGCACTGCCTGCCTGCCGCGCTCCATGCGCTGCTCTGCCGTGAGATCCGCCACCTGCTCCTTCCCGCCAGTCTGGAACGCGGGCAGCAGGGTATCATAAAATTTCCACATCACGATCACCCCCAGCACGCCAAGGATGGAGGTGACGGCGAAGACACGCACCGCGCGGCTCTCGATAACGTCCAGCCACCGCAGGGGGGAATTGGTATAGATGCCATCCAGGACGCGGAAAAGCCGGTTCGGCCGGTATTCCGGCGTGGCCTGGCGGGAATGGATTTTCCCGAACTGCATGGCGCCGTGATCCACGGACTCCAGGGAGGCGTGGGACTCCGCCCGGCTTTCATCCGCCGCCGCGCTGGCCGCCAGGGCGGTGCGGGGACGGATGACGCGCTTGAAGGGCAGCGGCTGTCCGCTGGTGCGGCGCTCCAGGGGATTTTTCCGCCGGGCTTCCTCCGTCCGTTCCAGATCGGCATCCCTGACCGGGGCCTTGCGCCGGGCGGCGTTCACGGAGGGAGCCTCCGTGGAAATGGAGCGGGAGGAAGTGGAGGTCACCGCGATGGACGGGCGCTCAAAGACCACATCATCGATCACCGTCTCCCCGCTCCGGGCACCGTTTTCTGTGGTCACGGCCCCGGCTTCCCCCGGCGCGTACGAGGACCGGCCCGTGATGGGATGGGGCTCGCTTTTCTGGTGCGGAATATCCATGAGCGAAGACAGGAGCAGGAAATGAACTCGTGATTAAGCGGGGAGCTTAAAACACGTTCCTTTTCCAATCAACTGCCTTCACGGTCACGCTTTTGTCTCATGGCCGGTTTTACGGCCTCGCGGAGCGGGCGGTTAAGCCCCTGTTTTAACTTATCCAGCACCCCGTTGATAAAGCGTCCGCTTTCCAGGCCGCCAAAGCGTTTCGCGACTTCAATGGCCTCGCTGATGGCCACCACGGGGGGCACGCTTTCGCAGTGGTGCATTTCATACACCGCCACCCGCAGGATATTCCGGTCCACGCCACTCAGACGCTCCATGCTGAAATTCTCCAGCACGGGACCGATGAGGGCATCGATCTCCTCCAGCCTGGCGATCACGCCCCTGAAGAGATCCTCCGCGTGGGCACGCACTTGCTTGTCGGCGGAGTGCAGCTGGAAGAATGCCTCGACATCATGATCTCCTTCGCGGGGGGTGAATTCCCTGCTGAAGAGCAATTGTACGGCCGTCTCGCGGCCCTCGCGTCGCTTACTCATCCTCCTGCTTTGACTTTGGCAGCGGATAAGCCGTGTGAAGTTTCGTGAACAGTTCCGCCATGTTCAATGCCGCGCGCGCCGCTTCCACTCCCCGGTTCAACTGGTCTCCGAAGCACCGGGCCTGCGCTTCCGCCTCGCTGTTTACCAGCAGCACCATATTGATCACCGGAGTGAGATGGCGGGTGGCCATGGTCTGCAACTCCTGGGCGACGGCGGCGGTGATGAGATCCGCGTGGCCGGTTTCCCCGCGAATCACCACGCCCAGCGCGATGATGACATCCGCGTGGGTGTGCTGCAGCACGTACTCCGCGCAGACCGGGATTTCCCACGCGCCAGGCACGCGGTAAAGCGGCACGCTCGCGGCGGGCATGATGCCAAGGAGCTCACCCTTCGTGGATTCCAGCAACCCGTTCATACAGGTTTCATTGTACATGCTGGCCACGATGGCGAACGTCTTGCGAGGCCCGATGAGGCGGGGTCTGCGGGGGAGGGTTTGGGAAGCCATAAAGAAAAACGGGAGCGACCATGCGGGTGCAGCTGTCGTGACGCAACTGGTTTGCCCGGAAAAGAGGGTGCGGCGCCGGGGAGCGGGTTGGGGGGCTGTTTCCTACTCCTCGCCGAGTAAGAGTAGGAGTAAGAGCCTGAGTAAGACTCTGGAGCGGGAAAGCGTTTCCCCTTGCTCCCGCGCGTCCCCGCCGGAACCCTTTTCCTATTATGACCGCCGCCACCGTTCCCATCGAACACACTGACGAAATCAACGCCCGCATCCTCGCTGTGTCGGAGGACATGGTGAAGGGATTTGTGCGCCGGCCGTTTGACGTCATCGCGGAGACCTCTGGAGTGCCGCTTCCGGTGGTGCTGGAGCGCATCCGCGCCATGCTGGAGGCGGGCGTCATCCGTCGTGTGCGGCAGACTCTGCTGGCCACGAAGCTGGCGCATGGCGCGCTGGTGGCGTGGAAGGTGGACCCGGACAAGATCGACAGCACCTTTGACTGGCTTTTCCGCGAGGACCCCTTCAGCGGCCACGTGGTGACCCGCAGCACGGACCGGGAAATCTCCGGTTCCGACTACCGCCTGTGGACCACTCTGAAGGTCCCCCAGGGCCATTCCATGGAGGAGCACGCGGACGCTTTGAAGCGCCTCACCGGCGCGCACGAATATCTCCTCATGCCCGCGAACGGCATCTTCGCCCTCGGCGTGGGGCACGTCCGCCGGAAGACCATGGAGCCCGGGGACCGCTCGCCCGAACCGGTGCACATGGAGACCACCGCCACGGTGGCCCTCACGCCGGAGGAGTGGGATGTGCTGCTGGCTCTCAAGGAGGAGCTGACTCCGGACGAAGTCCGCGAAGAGCCTTGGACGGACCGGGCCGTGACTGCCGGAGTTTCCTTCGAGCGCTTCTGCGAAGTGGCGGAGGAACTGAACCGGAAGCGGGTCATCGGTCGTTTCTCCACTTTCCTGGAGCACGTGAAACCCTCACAGACCGGCGTGCGCGTCACCCGCTTCAACGGTCTCTTTCACTGGGCCGTGCCCCAGGGGATGGAGCAACTGGCGGGCAGCGAAATCGGCCGCCATTATATTCTCACGCACTGCTACTGGCGGGAGGGCGGGCCGCGCTTCGGCGATGTGAACATCATGGCCGTGATCCACGGCAGCGAAAAGGAGCGCGTCCTGGAGCACAAGGCCGCCATCGACCAGCACCTCGTGGAACAGGGGATTCCCGTGAGCTACACCGCCGTCTTCTGGGGTGGCCGGAGTGAGATCAAGCCGAGTGAAATCTCGCCAAAGGTGTACCGCGAGTTCCACGAAAAATGGGCGGGCAAGGAGAGGGTGCTTTAAGCCCTCCACCTGCCAGCCCATGAAATAATCGCTGGAATTACACCGCCGCGCGGATCACGCCGCCTTCGGCGCGGAGGGCCGCGCCGTTGATGGCGGAGGCGGCGGGAGAGGAAACGAAGGTCACAAGGGCCGCGATTTCCTCCGGGCGGATGAAGCGCTTCAGCAGGGAGGACGGGCGGATGGTCTCGAAGAAGTCCTTTTCAAACTGCTCCGGCGTCTGTCCTTTCTGCTCCGCCAGCGTGGCCACGAAGGTGCCCACGCCCTCCGAGGCCGTCGGCCCCACGAGGATGCTGTTGGAAGTCACCTGGGTGCCCAGGCAGGACTCCGCGATGCCGCGGGCCAGCGCCACCTGGGCGGTCTTCGTCACGCCGTAGTGGATCATCTCCACGGGGATCTGGAGGCCGCTTTCGCTGGAGATGAAAACGATGCGTCCCCAGTCCCGCTGCTTCATCCCGGGCAGGTAAGCGCGGCTGAGGCGCACGCCGGAATAGACGTTTACTTCCATAAACCGGAGCCAGTCCTCGTCCGGGATCTCCGTGAATTCCTTCGGTTCGAAGATGCCGAGATTGTTCACCAGGATGTCCACGTCCGGGAGTCGGGACACCAGTTCCCGGCAGCCTTCGGCGGAGCCGAGATCCAGCGCCTGGCCGGAGAGTTTCGCGCCGGGCACTTCCGCGGTGAGCGTGGCGATGGCCGCGTCCACGCGGGCCTGGGTGCGGCCATTGATGACCACGTGCGCGCCCTCCGCCGCAAGGGCGCGGGCGATGGCAAAGCCGATGCCGGCGGTGGAGCCGGTGACGAGGGCGGTCTTGTTTTCGAGCTGGAGATTCATGGGATGGGAAGCGTGGGCAAAGGTTAGGCGGCGGTTTGGAAGAGGAAGGGATAGTCGAGATATCCCCCGGGACCTTCGCCGTAGAAGGTCTCGCGTACCGGCTCATTCAGCGGCGCGTTCGCGGCAAGCCGCGCGGGCAGGTCCGGATTCGCGATAAAGGAAACGCCGAAGGCCACGGCGTCCGCGTCATCCGCGGCCAGCACCTTGTCCGCCGTTTCCCGGGTAAAGCGCTCGTTGGCAATCCACACGCCCCCGAAGGCTTTTTTCAGATCCGGTCCCAGGCTGTCTTCGCCCAGGGCTTCGCGGGCACAGATGAAAGCGATCTTCCGCCGGCCCAGTTCCCGGGCTACATAACCAAAAGTCGCCGCGCGATCCGAGTCTCCCATATCATGCGCGTCGGCCCGCGGGGCGAGGTGCACCCCCACGCGATCAGCTCCCCAGACGCCGATGGCCGCGTCCGTGGCCTCCAGCATGAGACGCGCGCGATTTTCAATGGGGCCGCCGTATTCGTCCGTGCGGTGATTCGTGCTGTCCTGGAGGAACTGGTCCAGGAGATAGCCATTGGCCCCGTGGAGCTCCACGCCGTCAAAACCCGCCTCCATGGCATTCACCGCGCCCTGGCGATAGGCTTCGATCACGCCGGGGATCTCGTCCAGCCGCAGCGCCCGGGGTGTCACGAAATTCTTGAGAGGCCGCACCAGGCTGACATGTCCGGCGGGTGTGATGGCGCTGGGAGCCACCGGCAATTCCCCATTCAGATAAACAGGATCCGAAATACGGCCCACGTGCCACAGTTGCAGCACGATACGGCCTTTCGCTTCATGCACGGCCTTTGTCACCAGCTTCCAGCCCGCCACCTGCTCCGGCGACCAAATGCCGGGCGTATTCGGATAGCCCACGCCCATGGCCGTGACAGAGGTGGCCTCGGAAATGATGAGCCCCGCCGAGGCCCGCTGGCGGTAGTATTCGGCCATCATCGCATTGGGCACCCGGCCTTCGCTGGCGCGGCAGCGGGTGAGCGGGGACATGATAACACGGTTCGGAAGGTGCCAGGCGCCGACGGTGAGAGGATCGGAAAGGGTGGGCATGATGTTGTTCGATGTTTCTCGAACAAATCCGATGACGCCCCGGAAAGTCAAATTCTAATTCGATGATTGTCGAACAATCAAAAGCGGGGTAGCATGCCCTTGTGATCAAGGAATACGTCCACCCCGCCCTGAACCGCGTGACCCTCCCGGAGGTCATGCAGGCACTTTCTGATCCCGTGCGGATCAGCATCGTGCGGCGGCTGCTGGAGGCGGGCGAGGGCAACGAGTTCGCCTGCAATGAATTTCCCATGCCTCTGTCCAAGGCGACGCGGTCCCACCATTTTCAGATCCTCAGGGATGCCGGGCTCATCCGCACCCGGGTGGAGGGCACCCGTTGTATGAACTCTCTCCGCACCGGCGAGATTCAGAAGCAATTCCCTGGTCTCCTGGGGCTCATTGAGCACTCTCAATAGCCGGAATTTCAGCGGAACTCTCGCGACTTTTGGAGTGGGATCTGCGAGAGCGCGAAAGCGGGTTTTGTCCACTGGTATTTTTTAACAAAAATTCCAGCTTTTCGTCTTTTTTCGACTCTGTTGGCAGTGGAAAGTGGTGGTTTCCAAAATTTCCAGTAGCTTTTGTCATTACTCGACATCATTTCGTTCTCGAAAGTGCGAATTTTGGATTGCTTTTCAGAAGCGCCGACGTTTAATTCCAACTGATATTCGAGGCTACTATCCACTTACTCCTTCCAACTGGTCGTAACTAATATGGGAAAAATTATAATTATCGATGACGAGGCCCCGGTGCTGGAGCTCATGGGGCAGGTGTGCCGTCGGTTGGGCCATCAGGTCTCACTGCACCAGACGGGGCGTTCCGGCATGCAGGCCATGGAGCAGGAAAAGCCTGAACTGCTCATCGTGGACCTGCGCATTCCGGACATGAACGGCCTGCAGATCATCCAGGACTGCCGCGCGCGTTACCCTCAGACGGAAGTCGTGATGGTCACCGGCTACGGCAGCGTGGAGACGGCCGTGGAGGCGATGAAGCTGGGTGCCTTCGACTATCTCACGAAGCCCTTTGAGCTGGATGACCTCCACCGCACCATCAACCGGGCGATGCAAAAGAACGGCACCGGCGGCACGGCGGGCTTCACGGCTCCCCGTCCGGATCCGCTGATCCAGATGCCCGGTTCCTCGAATCTTATCGGCGGCAGCCCCCAGATCCGGGAAATCCTGAAGCTGGTGGAAAAGGTGGCGGACAAGGACAGCCCCATCCTTCTGGAAGGCGAATTCGGGAGCGGCAAGCAGATGGTGGCCCGCACCATTCACAACACCAGCCGGCGGAAAAATTCCTCCTTCAAGGTGCTGCACTGTTCCTCCCTCCCGGCGGAACTTCTGGAGCAGGAACTCTTCGGCGGGGCAAACACCATCTTCTACCGCGCGGACGGCGGCACCGTGGTGCTGGAGGAAATCAATGTCCTCCCCATGCGCCTCCAGTCCCAACTGGACTCCTTCCTGGAGGATATCAATTCCCGCCGCCTCTCCGGCAATCTCCCGCGGGATCTGAACTTCCGCTTCGTGGCCACCTCCAGCCAGCCGCTGGAGCAACTGGTGCGTGAAGGGAAATTCCGAGAGGACCTCTACTACCGCATCTCGGTGATCCCCATCACCATGCCTCCCCTGCGAAGCCGCCGGGATGACATTCCCCTGCTGGTGGATCACTTCCTGAATAACTACACGCGCCTCACCCAATCTCCCAAAAAGGAGGTGGATAAGTACGCGCTCAAGCTCCTGGTGGACTACGCCTGGCCCGGCAACGTGGGCGAGCTTCAGAACGCCATCGAACGCGCCTGTTCCTTCGCGGACGACCGCCGCATCCGCCCCAGCGATCTCCCGCCCAAAATCACCCAGAAGGTGGAGATCAGCGACGATGAGAACGAGCGCATGAAGCACAGCCTACCTATCGGCAGCAAGCTCAACGACTTCATCAAAAAACAGGAGCGCATGTTCATCCGCGAGACGCTCAAGTATAACGAAGGCTCCCGCGAGAAAACCGCCTCCATGCTCGGCGTCTCCATCGCCACGCTCTACCGCAAGATGGGGCTGAAGCTGGAGCGGGACAAGATGCTCGGGTAAGCGCGGGAGGAGAGTCCATCCGAAGTTCCGGGCCGGCCTGTCATCAGGCTGGCCCGTTTTATTTGGCGGGTTAAGCGCCCTCAAGGAGGGCTCCGGCTCTCAGGCCAGGCCCCATGGCAGTTCGCGGCCCGCCTCCCAGGGCACCACGGAGGGTTGATCCGTGCCGCCATACAGCGCGGGCACGGTCCATGGTTTGCGGACGAGGGTCACGGTTTTCTCCGGCGGATTCAGCCGGTGAACACGGATGGCGTTGTCCGAGACGAAGGCCTGGAGATTCTCCAGCGCGCCGTTCGCTTCAAAAAGCTCCGCCAGGCGCGGCAGCAGCACGGGCGCGGACCAGACCCCGGCGGCGCACCCGCAGCATTCCTTGGCATGGCGCGGATGCGGCGCGCTGTCGCTGCCCATCATGAGCTTCGGATGCGCGGCCAGCGCGGCCTCCAGCAGGGCATCCCGGTCCCCGGGGCGTTTGGCGATGGGCTTGCAGAACAGGTGCGGCTGGAGCATGCCGCCCGCCACGTCATCTAGGGTGATGATCAAATGATGCGCCGTGACCGTGGCGTGCAGGTTTTCATACCGGTCCAGCAGGGCGACGGCCGCCGCAGTGGTGATGTGCTCCATGACGATGCGGAGCTTCGGAAACCGCGTGGCGAGGCGTTCGTAGATGGAAAGAAACTCCGCCTCCCGGTCCATGACAAACCCCGTGGTCTCCCCGTGCACCAGGAGGGGAATGCCCATCTCCTCCATGAGCCGCATGGTGGGCTCCGCGGCATCGATGCTGTGGATGCCGCTCTCGCTGTTGGTGGTGACCCCGTGGGGATAGAGTTTGATGGCGAAGAGATCCGGCAGCGCCTCCGCCAGTTGAGCCTCCGTGTAGTGCTGGAAGAACAGCGTCATCAGCGGCTGGAAGGTGGCCGCGTGCGCGCCGCACGCGGCCAGGATGCGGCCCCGGTATTCCCGCAGCATTTCCGCGGAGGTCACGGGCGGCACCAGATTCGGCATGATCACCGCCCCGGCGAACTGTTCCGCGCTGTGCGGCGCGACCAGCCGCAACATGTCCCCGTCCCGGAGGTGGAGGTGCATGTCGAGCGGGCGGGAGATTTGAAGCGTCGTGGCCATGGGGCTGTTTCTCGATTGTCAGCTCCCGGCTGTCCACGAGAAATGTGTCGTCCCCTGCCCCGCTATCCAGACCTCCGGAAGCCAGGTAAACCGCATCAGAAGTCATGACACCAGAAAACCCGGCCGGAGATCCTGAGGAAAACAGATCGCGGTTTGCCCCGCCGGGAAGCACCCTCCGGCTTCAACGCGTGGCCCGTGTGTTTCTATTCGCCCTGTTCGGCAGCCTCGCGGCATTCACGGCACCGTTCCTCTTCGGAACGACCGGACTTAAGATGCTCGCCGTCTATTTCGGAATAGCGGGTATCCTGGGTGTCTGGACGTTCTTCGAGGCGCTCGCCGCCGGCATTCTTTCCATCGCCGTGCCGGCGGCCCTTGCCGTGGTGCTGATCGTGATTTTCGAATGTATCTGCCTGGTTCTGTCAGGTAAGCTGGAGTAGTCAGCGCCGACGACGGTGCCGGATCACGGCGCCGGCGTCACCACCCGGTAGAATGAATGCAGGTCAGTGGAAGCCGGGGGCGTGTATTCCACGCTCCGGGCGTCTCCTTCCGCCGGAAGAGTGGTGAGCGTGGTCCACGTGCCCAGGTCAGTGCTGCGCTGGATGGCGTAGCTCCGGCCTTCGGCGGCTTCGAAGGAAAGCACCACCTTGCCGTCAACCACGCCGGC
The DNA here is from genome assembly GCA_965229245.1 of Verrucomicrobiales bacterium. GTDB lineage: Bacteria > Verrucomicrobiota > Verrucomicrobiia > Verrucomicrobiales > V1-33 > V1-33. Next base: position 1,956,759 of record CBDDIW010000005.1, on the reverse strand, counting down.
GGAAACGGTGAAACGGCTGCCGCTGTCCTGGGGATCGGTGCCCGCGAGGAATTCCATCGCGTTGATCACGCCATCGCCATCCGGATCCAGGCCGGCGTCATTCACCGCGGGATTGAGACCATGACGGATCTCCCAGGTATCCGGGAGTCCGTCGTTATCCGCATCGCCAGGGTAGAGATTCACGCGCTGGAAGCGGGCGATGGCGAGCGGCTGGTTTTTCGCCCAGAACGCCTGCTGCCAGGTCATCTCCGTCAGCCAGTCCTCGCGGGTGTAGGGCGGCTCCTTGCGCACATCGCCCCAGCGCGCGCTTTCGCCCACGATGGCCTGGTCGATCTCCGTCTGCCGTTTCATCCACCGGGACCCGCTGGCCGCGACCGTGAGCGGACCACCGCCGAACATCAGGGACTCCAGGCGGCGCTGGAAGCGGGCGCGGAACTGCGGGCTGCGGCGCAGGCGGTCGTAAACGATGCCCGGGCTGTTGGCGGCACTCGATTCCTCAAAGCGCTGGCCGAAGAGACTCACGGTGCGGGTGAGGCTGATATTGGAGATCTCCTGGTCCCATGCATGGAAGCGCCAGCCCCCGCTCTTGTCGTCCCGGCGGCGGCTTGCCCACCAGTTGTGGTTCGGCCAGTCCTCCGAGCCCGCGTAAATGTGGGCGGCCATGTAGTCGATGAGATTTCCGGCATCCAGGAGAATGGGGAAGGCGGGATTCCGCGTGCCGTCCGCGTTGTTCCCCATGAGTTTTTGATACAGCGTATTCGCGGCGGTATCGTTCGCGGGCAGGGTGGCCACCTCCACCATCAGCTGGTTCCACGCCGTCATCTCGCCATCCTCCACCTCGGCATAGTCCTTCATGACATCATACTGATCCTTCGGCCCGCCCAGGTATTCGCTGGCCCAGCCGTCGCCCATGCGTTCGCAGAGGTTGTAGAGTCCCCAGTAGAGGCCGTCCACATAGAGGTGAACGTAGCGCCCGTGGCTGGTGGCCTGCCCCATATCCCGCATGGTATCGCGCATTACCTGGTCCCGCAGGTAAGTGGCGCGGCGGGTCTCCCAGCGGATTTCGCCGTGATCCACGTAGCCGTTTTGCACCGGCCAGGAATCCGTGGAGCAGGCGCGGAGTTCCAGGATATCGAAGTCGTTCTCTTCGGTGTCCGGGAAGAGTTTGAAGTGCAGCTTCGATGGTCCGTAGGTGGATTTGAAACTCGCCAGGAAGTGGTGCTTCGGCGTGAAGGCATGGTCCCGGGAGGAATCCCCCGCGATCTTCACGCCGCAGTCCACCTGAAAGCCCAGGTCTCCCGTCGCATTGTCCCCGGGCACGATGAACTCGATGCTTGCGGCGCGCTCCCAGGAATCGCCGCGGCTGCCGGAGTTAGTGTAGATGCCGTTCGCGCCGAAAAGATTGCTCCGGCTGGTCACGAGGCTCACGCTGGGAATGGCCGTAAGGTGAGCCTCCGTGAGCGGGACATTCGGGTCCACCTCGTAGTCCTTCCATGAGGTATCGAAGCCCGCGGGCGTGTTGGTCTGCCCGGCCACCTGCCCGGGGAAGAGATAGGTGTGGGTATCGATATTCGTGGGCACCAGCCCTTCCGCGAAGGCCATGGCGCGGATGGTGGTGGTGCCGGTGACGGAAATGGGACCGGTGTAGAGCGTGCCGCTGGTGGCGGTGGGCTCCGAGCCATCCGTGGTATAACGGATCGTGGCCCCAGGGGTCAGGCTGGTGATGGTGACGCTCTGGGGCGTGGAGAAGATGCCGCGGCGGGGCAGGAATTTGGTGTCCGCCACAAAGCCCGTGAACCCCTGCGCGTTCTCCGCCCCCGGGGTGAGCATGAGCATGAAGTGATTCGGCTGGGGGGTGATCTTGCTGCCGGTCAGTTCCGCCTGGAGCAGGAAGTCCCCGCTGTCCCCGGCGCTGTTATAACCTTGGATCGCGAGGACGTTCGTTCCCGTCTGGAGCAGGCCCAAGTGGGCGGAGAGGTCAAATTCATCCCACGTCAGGGCGTCATCGCGCGAGCGGTCCACGGTGGCGGGGGAGTTCCAGGCGGGCTCCGCGGGGGCGTTGCGTTCCGCCACTTTGGTGCCGTTGAGCCAGGCGGTGAATCCGTCCTCATGCTTCACACGCAGCTTCAGTTTTGTGAGTTCGGGCACCGCGTCGAGGGTGAAAATGGAGCGGGTGTAAACCGAGGCATTCACATTCAGCATGGTGCTTTCCAGGCTGGTGCCGAGGCCGGTGGCCAGGGTGCTCTTCACCGTGGCGGAGAGGGAGTAGGCGCGTCCGAAGCCCTGCCCCGCGCCCAGGTTCTGCCCGGCGGTGAACGCGGTGACCTGGTTGAACCATCGCACGGTCTGCGTGGCTCCATCCGTGAACATTGGCGTGCCCGTGTTATTCGTGCCATTGCTGCCATCCTTCCAGCCTAGGAAATCTCCCGGCCCCACATTGGCGCTGCCGCTCACGAGCCCGAAAGGATTGGTCTGCGTGGGGGCGGTGGCGGAGCCGGTGCGCGGAGTGCCGATGCCTTTGATGGTAAAACTCCCCGTCGTCTCGCGGTGGAGGATCAAGGGAGTGATCTGGCGCGGGACCGCGCTGAAGAATGACCAGTCCGTGACCACGCCGCTCTTTGTAAAGCTGGAGGATTCCAGGACAAAGATGCTGCCGGAGGCGGAGTCGTAAAGAGAGCGGGAAATCACCGGATTCCCGGCGGTCTCCACCACCGGCCCGGCGGGAGAGCCCGTGGTGTCAAAGCCCAGCGGGGAGGACCCGGAAGCCCAGGTGGCGTCATCGAAGGCGGCGGCTCTCCAGGTGGTGCCCAGGGAATCGTCGGACGGGACGGTCCACTTCACCTGTCCTCCGGAGGTCACGAACACGCTGTCCTCTTTGAGCACGCCAGTACCGTAGCTGGCGTTTTCCGGGAGCTTTGGAAACGCGGGGGCAAACTCATGCGCGACGCTGCCGTCCGGCTTTGTCAGGGCCAGATACTCGCCGTCCGGGGACAGCTTGAAATTCGTATGCAGAGGCTGGCCGGGGACGGCCCGGTTCTTATCCGAGGCGAAGACCACGAGATATCCTCCGGCGGGGACAAACGTCGCGGGGAATGTCCACTTCGCCGGGAGGGCGGGATTGTCCGTGAGATGCCAGCCCTCCAGATTCACCGTCAGGGGATTCGTGTTCACCAGTTCGATCCAGTCCGGCGAGACCCCGTCCTCATCCTGAAAGCCGCCTTTGTTATCCGCCACAAATTCATTGATGGCGAGGCCGCCCGTCGCGACCAGCGGCGGGGGAATGACGGTGAGGAACACCGCCTTGCTGAGAGCAGTGCCAAACCCTCCCTGGACCGTGCAGACGTATTCTCCGGCATCCGCCGCGGTGACGCCGGGAATCGTGAGCGCGGGCTCCGTGGCCGCGGGCAAAGGCGTGCCGTCCTTTTGCCAGGTGTAGGAGAGCCCCCCGTCCCCGGTGGCGGTGAGGGTGAAGGTGGCGCTGGTGCCCTCCACCGCCGTGAGCGACACGGGCTGCGCGGTGATCTCCGGCGGATCCGTCAGCTGGGTGAAGATACCGTTGAGGGAATAGGTGCGTGGCAGGGCCTGATTGAGCGTTTTGGAATCGCCCGCAGCGAAAGTGGTGTGCGACTGCCCCAGCCAGTCCGCCCCGGGCGTGCCGCTGTTGGTATAATCGATTACTCCGGTGTTATTCGTGCCGTTGGAGCCGTCCTTCCAGCCAAGGAAGAAATTCGGCCCCACCACATCCGAGCCGCTCACCAGCCCGAAGGGCAGATTCACCTGCACGCCCGTGCCCGCGCTGGCGCGCGCCGTGCCGATGCCCCGGATAGCATAGGTGGTGGCCGAGGTGCGCTCGAAGAGCAGCGGCACCAGCATCAGACCCGGAGTATCATTATCGTAAAACGACCACTGTTTCAGCCGGCAGCCCTCCGCGGCGGTCAGCGGGGTCTTTTCCACAAACAGCGAGCCGGGGACGGTGTCGTTCAGCGGCCGGTCCGTGAGGGCCGTGGCGGGAGCGGTGACGGACTGGGCGGCGGCCACGACGGTGAGCAGGCCGGAAAGGAGGGTGGCAAAACAGTGGGCGCGGATCATGACGGGGTAAAAAAAGACCCTGCCCCGGCGGTCCGGGACAGGGCGGTGAAGGACGGGAAATTCAGCGGCGGCGGCGCAGCAGGGCGGCGACCGCCAGCAGGCCCAGCGAGGCAGTGGCGGGCTCCGGCACTACGAGGAAGTTGACCGAGTAGGCCCGGGGGTCGGTTCCACCGGGAACGATATTACTACCTGCCACCGGTCCACCCGCGGGGATCGGGAAAAAAGCGACGGTGCCACCGGATGGGGTGTAGGGGATCACGCCGTTCAGGGCTCCCGTGCCGTCCGTTTTGGAATCGATCCAGCCGGCGTAGAAATTCCCGGCGGCGGTGATGACATTCGATCCGCTGGTGAGACCGAAGTCGAATTCCATAAAGCCGCGGGAGGTGATGTTCCGCGACGTGCCCACGCCCACCACATCATAAGTTCCGGCCACCGAACCGGCCTTGTAAAGCACGGGCGTGATATTCCGGCCGGAGGCGTCATCCGAGAAAAACTCCCAGCGCGCAAGCTCGCCCGTGGCGCTGAAGCTGGCATCGGTTTTCACAAACCCAAAGCCCGCCGAGGTGTCCACGAACTGGCGGTTCACCAGAGGGTTTCCCACCGAGGTCAGAAAACCGGACTGCGTGGTGGTGACCGAGATACCGTAAAGGCGACCCTGGGCTCCATTCAGAGCGCCCCCCCAGGTCACCGGCCCGGTGGTGCTCAGCTCACCCAGGATGAAGTTGAGAGCGTGTCCCAGCCCGGAGGGGTTGGCACCCACTTCGGAATTTACATTGTAGCCCACCTGAAGAGCAGCGGCCCCCACCGGCGAGAACGCAAAAAAGTATTTACTCCCGGTGCCGGTATTGAAACTGGAGGTGCCGGAAGCCAGGTTAAAGGAAACGTTATTCTGCAAGCCCGCCGAGGAGGCGGTAAAAGGGGTCCCCACGCCGATGACATTGTAGGTCGATCCGGTCTGCTCGATCAACAGCGGGCGGATGGAACCCGCGGCACGGGAGTAATAGGAAAAGGAGGTGACACTGCCCGCGCCCAGAAGCGTGTTTCCCTCCCACAGAATCGAATAGTTGCCGTCATTGGCTGCAAAAGTGCCCAGCGTGGAGCCGCTGGTGATGGTGGCGGCTCCAAAAGAGGCGGAACTCAGGAGACTGGCGAGGATTAAGTGCAGGCGGAATATACTCATGAGAAGGAAACAGTGTGGGAAAGAGCGAGAGGAAAAGGAGACCGCGCGCTGTCCTACCCCATCCGCCCCGCCGCGTTACACGGGGCACCCATATTTTCTCTATTTTCCTCCGGGCTTTCTCATCCCCCATGACCTAACGGACCGCCAACTGCCGCTTTCGCGGAGCTTCACTGAGAAAAATTCATCCGCCGCATGCGCCGTTTACCAGTCCGTGAAGCCATTCACCGCGGCGGCATCCAGACGCTTCACCACCGCGCATACGAGATGCACGGCACTGAGATAGTCTTTGATATCGATGATGCTGTTGTGGCTGTGGATATATCTGGCCGGAACGCCAAGCACCACGCAGGGCACGCCGGTATCGATCAACTGGAAGCTCCGCGCGTCCGTGCCGCCGGACTTCCGCACGGCCAACTGGTGCGGGATGCCCTCGCCGATGGCCGTGTCCGTCACGAAGTTCACCAGACGGCGGTTCATGATGGCGGTCGGATCCAGCACGCGGATCTGCACGCCGCGCCCCAGGCGGCCCTGGGAATCCGCGAGGTCCATGCCGTGGGTGTCGTCCGCCGGAGTGCCCTCCATCACCAGGGCCACATCCGGCCGGGTCAGGTCGCCCAGCGTCTGCGCGCCGCGGCAGCCCACCTCCTCCTGCACGGACCCTGCGGCGATAAGGGTGCAGGCCAGGGGCCGGGGCGAGTCCGCCAGCATCTGCATGGACTGGATGGCCGCGGCCACGCCGCAGCGGTTGTCGAAGGCCTTGCTGACAAAAAGATCCTGGTTCGCCATGACGGTGAACTCGCTGAACGGAGCCACGGGATCCCCTAGGTTCACGCCCCACTCCTCCGCCTCCTCGCGGCTGGAGGCTCCAATGTCGATGCACAACTGATCCATGGTCATCAGCTTGTCCTTCTGCCCGTCCGTGAGGAAGTGCGGGGGCGTGCTGCCGATGATCCCCAGGATCTCCCGCCCGGTCCGGGTGAGAATGCGCACGCGCTGCGCCACCATGGTGTGTGTCCACCAGCCGCCCAGCCCCGTGATCTTCAGGAATCCCCGGGGCGTGATATTCTGCACCGCGAAGCCCACTTCATCGAAGTGTCCCGCCACCAGCACCCGCGGGCCGCCCTCCGGCCCCTGGGCCTCGCAGGCCATGCTGCCCAGCCGGTCCGTGGAAAACACGCCCTGCCCTTCCAGCCGCCGCCGGAAAATGGCCCGGACGGCGTCCTCGGATCCAGGCACGCCATGGGCTTCGGTCAGTTCCTTCAGCAGGGAAATCGCATCGTCTCGCATGGGTGGAAAATGCAGGGCGTTTCCCGGGTTTGTCCAGCGTGGAGCGACGGGAAAATGAGGATTTTTATTTCGTTTCCATGCCTTTATATTTAAATCAAGGCAACCGGGTTTCAGTTAGGGAAAAATTATCCCGCCGGCATTCAAAATACAATTCCCGGAACCCGCCGGTCCCCGTACTCGGTGAGTGAGAGACTGGTGGTGTTTTTGGCGCTGATGGAATTCCGGGGAGCTCCTTTTACCGTCGCCAGGACGGTGGCGTCCTTGTGCTCCAGCGCATTCGCGGCCTGCTCCGCGCCGTAACCGTCCAGATCCGAACCCGCCAGATACGCGTAGGCACTGTAGGGGTACTGGATGGGCCATTCATGATGGAGAATCACATCCGGGTCCGAGAACGGTTCTTTCGTGCTCTTCGCCGCCGCGGCGGCCTGGCAGGCGACGGCGGCCCGCATGAATGCATACTTGTCCGCGTGGTGCTGGGACTGCCAGACGTGCATCATTTCATGGGACAGGGTCCTGATATGCGGCGTGAAGGTGCCGCAGTTCATGATCTGCACGGTTTGATTTCCGTCAGGAAAAGCGGCGGTGAAGGGCCGGTTTTGCGCGCCGCTTTTATTCGAAATGAACACCGTGGAGTAGTCGATGCTGTCACCGAAAAAGGAAGCCAGGGAGTTTCTTTGTTCCTCGGTCAGCATCCGGATGGGGCCGTCGCCTCCGGAACTCCCGGAAGCCGTTGGCCCCATGGCCCCGATGCCAAAGGACGCGGCGAAGTTCACCATCTGCTGGTAGAGCCCTCTGATGATCTGGGCGATCCCGGCGTTGGCGGGGTCATGCTGCCCGCAGTTACATCCACCCCGGTCCGCGACGATGACGGGAGGCGGCGTCACCAGCCCGCCACTTCCCGCCTCCAGCGCGCCCCAGGTCTTCGGGCCCACCACGCCATCCGGGACCAGGCCTTTGGCCATCTGGAACTGTTTAACCCGCTGCAGAGTCTTCGGCCCGAACATTCCGTCCACGGTCAACGGGGGAAGCACTCCAGGCAGCTTGAGATTCAGTTTCGTCTGCAGCAGGGAGACATCGGGACCGGAGGATCCAAAGGCTAAGGTCTTGGGCATGGCGGAGAGGGAGGTGAATTTAAATACACGGAATCGCCCCCCGCCAGTCCTGGAACTAATGGCAAGCCTTCTTCCGGGCGGCGGGTCACGGTATTTGTGAGGGCTTCGCCATTACTTTTAAACTTTCGTTTAAAAGCGGCACCCGTCAAGATAAAGGCCGCGACCGGCCTGTCGCGTATGGCGATAGATAGATCCCTGTGCGCTCTTCTATTGAGCGGTGGTATAGACCTCCGCCCCTTTTTCCAGGAACTCCTGGCTTTTCTCCTCCATGCCTTTCCGGAGAGCTTCCTCTTCGGAGATGGCCTGCTCCGCGGCGTATTTGCGGACGTCCTCGGTGATCTTCATGGAGCAGAAGTGAGGACCGCACATGGAGCAGAAGTGGGCGCTTTTGGCGCCTTCCTGCGGGAGGGTTTCGTCGTGGTACTCGCGGGCGGTGACGGGGTCCAGGGAGAGGTTGAACTGGTCCTCCCAGCGGAATTCGAAGCGGGCTTTGCTGAGCGCGTTATCGCGGTACTGGGCACCGGGGTGGCCTTTGGCGAGGTCGGCGGCGTGGGCGGCGAGTTTATAGGTAATAACCCCCACCTTCACGTCCTCCTTGTTCGGAAGGCCAAGGTGTTCCTTGGGGGTCACATAACACAGCATGGCGCAGCCGTACCAGCCGATCATGGCGGCACCGATGCCGCTGGTAATATGGTCATAACCGGGAGCGATGTCCGTGGTGAGAGGCCCCAGGGTGTAGAAGGGGGCTTCATGGCACCACTCAAGTTGTTTGGCCATGTTTTCCTCGATCATGTGCATGGGGACGTGGCCGGGGCCTTCGTTCATGACCTGGACGCCTTTTTCCCACGCGCGTTTCGTCAGCTCGCCCTGGACTTCGAGTTCGCCGAACTGGGCGCGGTCGTTGGCATCCGCGATGGAGCCGGGGCGGAGGCCATCGCCGATGGAGAAGCTGACATCATAGGCGGCCATGATGTCACAGATCTCATCCCAGTGGGTGTAGAGGAAGTTCTCCTTGTGGTGGGCGAGGCACCACTTGGCCATGATGCTGCCTCCGCGGCTGACGATGCCGGTCATGCGGCCGGCGGTCCATGGGACGAAACGCAGGAGCACCCCGGCGTGGATGGTAAAGTAGTCCACGCCCTGCTCCGCCTGCTCGATGAGCGTGTCCCGGAAGAGTTCCCAGGTGAGGTCCTCGGCCTTGCCGTTCACTTTCTCCAGGGCCTGGTAGATGGGGACGGTGCCGATGGGCACGGGGGAATTCCGCAGGATCCACTCGCGGGTGGCGTGGATGTTCTTCCCCGTGGAGAGGTCCATGACCGTATCCGCGCCCCATTTGGTGGCCCAGCGCATCTTTTCCACCTCCTCCTCGATGCTGGAGGCAACAGCGCTATTGCCGATGTTGGCATTGATCTTCACGAGGAAATTCCGCCCGATGATCATGGGTTCCAGTTCCGGGTGATTGATATTAGCGGGAATGATGGCGCGTCCGGCGGCGACTTCGGAGCGGACGAATTCCGGGGTGATTTCTGCGGGGATGCGCTGGGGGAAGCGGCGGAAGATGCCCGGGGTGTAGGGGCTGTCCGGGTGCTGGGTGGAGCCGGCGTGCTGTTTATCGAGATCGTTGCGGAGATTGTCCTGGCCGTGGTCCGCGATATTCGCGCGGCGCATGTTTTCCCGGATGGCGATGAACTCCATCTCCGGCGTGATGATCCCCTGACGCGCGTACCAAAGCTGGGTCACCGGATGCCCGGCGGACGCACGGAGGGGACGGCGGCGCTGGCTGGAGAGGCCGGGGAATTCCACGAGGCGGTTGCGCTCGGCTTTGCTGGCGAATTCGGCGTGCTTGCCGGAGAGGTAGCCGTTGTCCTGGGGCTTGACCTCGCGGCCATCGTACTCCGCGACATCGACGCGGTCCGTGATCCAGCCGGAACGGAGAGCCGGGAGACCTTCATCGGAGGTGCCCTTGAACTCCGGATCGCCCCAGGGGCCGGAGCAGTCATAGACACGCACGGGTTCATTCAGTTCCACCCGGCCATTGAATGCCTTGGTGGGGGAAAGGGTGATCTCCCGCATGGGAACCCGGATGCCGCGGGTGCCTTCCACATACACGCGGGCGCTGGCGGGCAGAGACTGGGAGGAGTGAGGGGCGAAGGAGGATTCGGTGGCGATCATGGAAAGAGAATGGGGAATGGGAAAATGGAGAATGTCCCGAATGGAGGGGACGGTGCTGAAAGCATCCCGGAAGGCGCGCGTGCCTGCCCGCTTCCCTTCGCCGGTATTAGCCGGATCAGGTTCAATGGGTTCCCCTGCATGGATCAGAGAATCTCAGCCGGCTGACCCGGCACCCCCGCGATGTGGAGGAGAGTATAGGAGGGGACGGGCGGGATAAAAGGAGAAAGTGGACCCGGGGGAGGGAACCTGGAAAAGGAAGTCCGGATCACTCCAGGAGGCGCTGGATCATGACGGCCAGGCCGGTGAGGACGAGCAGGATATTCATAACCCGCGCGGCGCGGCGGCGGACGGGAGCACCAGGCAGGAAGTGGAACATGAGGGCGGCGGCGAGGAGAATGGCGACCTGCGCGCACTCCACGCCGAGATTTGCCGCGAGCAGCGGAGCCATGCCGCCGGAGGACTGGAGCACGGCGGCCAGCGCCCCGCCAAAGCCCATGCCATGCACGAGGCCGAACCCGAAAATGATGACAAACCGGTGAGGCCGGAGCCGGGAGACAAAAAGGTTCTCCACCGCGGCGGCGGCGATGCTGAGGGCGATGAGCGGCTCCACGATGGCCGGGGACGGCTGGAGGACGCCATGCATCACCAGGCCCAGAGTGACGGTGTGGGCGGCGGTGAAGCAAAGACTCTGGAGGAGCACCGGTCGCAGGCGGCGGTCCAGCAGGAACATGGAAAGGATGAACAGGATGTGATCCCAGCCCAGGGGCAGCACGTGGGTGAAGCCCTGCCAGAGGAAGTGCAGGAAGGCGGGAGTCTCCGGACTGCCAGGGTCCGGGGTGAGGAGGAGTTCCTTTCCAGGATACAGCGTGAGGTAGTGGTCCGGCCCGGTCTTGAAGAGAAAGTCCGGCAGGGTGCCGGTCAGTTCCCGTGCGGTGAGGGGTGCCGCCGCGGACGGGAGGGCACCCTCCATGCGGACGGTGAAGAAGGCGAGACCGCCAGGGAGTTCCGGGAAGTCCGGAGGGAGGCTATCGAAGTCCGGAAAACGGCAGGTCCAGGAGAGCGGGGTTCCGGCGCTGGAAAACTCCAGGTGTTTCCGCAGCAGAGCCTCGGCTTCCGAACGCAGCAGGGCATATTCTTTGGGCGTGCGCGCCTGGAGCCATTCCAGGGAGGGCTGGGGCATTTTGGGATCGTCCCGGAACTCCGGCCAGGCATAGCCCGCGTCCATGGTCACCTCCGCCTGCCAGTGGCTGGGGCTGGTCTTGAGTTCCACGAACAACTGCCGGACCACATGCGCCCGGGCCGTCCCGCCGCAAAGGAACGCGGCGCAGACAGCCAGGAGCAGCAGGGGACGAAGGGCGCGGGCCAAGGGGAACGAAATGCCGCCGGGGGTTAGCGGAATTCGATTTTCACACCCACGCCGCGCATGCCTTTCACGAAGTCCGCCTCCATTTGATCCCAGGAGCGCCCATCAGTGAGCTTGGCCCGGGCCGTCTCGTCAGACTCGCCGCTCTGGAGAGCTTTGACGTATTCCTTGATGCGGGCGGCGTCACCGTTGCCGTCAAGGTGATAAAAATAGTAGGTGAGGAGGCAGGCGACGCCGTAGTTGAGACGGGAATTGATGAGGAAGTTGCCGTAGGACAGCGTCATGAATTCCTCCAGGCGAGGCATTTTGATATCCTTGCCAAGCGCGGAGCCTCCATTGCCGTCCTTGCCGTAGGCGGTCACGTTGGCCACGATGGCGCTCTTGTTCGCCGCCACTTTGAAGCGGCCGCCGGTGTATTCCGTGTTCGCGACATACTCGGCGGAGCCTTCGATATACCAGCTCGCGTCTTTCACGTCCCGTTCCATGAGCATGTGGGTGATCTCGTGGGCGAGGACGGAATAGTCTTTCGCCCGGGTATCCACGGTGTAGTCGCCGCCGGTTTTCCGCACGCCCAGGCTTTTCAGCGGCACCAGGACTTTGATGACGCTGCCACGCTCCATGCAAACCCCCGCGGAGCCCCGGGGACCACCAGCCTGGAGATACTGGTCATAGTTCTCAAAAAGAAGCACGGGAAACAGCTTGGAGCGCGCGCCGGTGGCCCGGTTATTCAGCGGGAGCAGGCGGAGGAATTCGTGGGTGGCCTCGAAGACTTTGGCACACCCGGACACCAGGCGGGCCCGGAGTTGCACATTGCTGGTGAACTCAAAATGCGTGCTCCGGTAGATATAAACCTTCGCGGCATCGTCCTCTTTGACGACCTCGATGTTCAGCTCCTCCGGCACACCCACGTTGTCCGGCCACTTGCCATCGAAACTCACGGGCACTCCGGGCTCGCTTTTTTGCAGCCCCATGGGATTCACGGGCTTCAGACCAGGGGAAACAGGCGCGGAGGCCGGAGTGACCGCCGCCGGGGCGACAGCAGCCGGAGCCGGCGCGGGTTTCGTCCGCCTGCCGGGATTTTTCTTCAGCCAGTCTTTGATGTAGATGGTATCCACTCCCGAAAGGAGCTCCTGGCTGAGAGTCACGGATTTTCCTCCGGTAAGGCGGAGGGTGACCGTGTCATCATTGGCGGAAATGATATCCGCCTCCCGGGTGTGGCCCTCTGTATCCGTCCAGACACGCGCGGAAAGAGGAGTGGCACCAAGGCACAATAAGGCAATAAGAACAAAAGCGGGGACTGCTTTCATAGGGGCCGGAAGCATGGCGATCCTATGAAGTTTTCAAGAAAAAGAATGTCCGCATTTGTTAATAAGGCCTTCCCCTATAAGGCTATTCCCTACACCAGGGCTGCCTGGGCGCGGAAAACAGTAAATCCGTTTTTGTCTAATAACCGGCGTTCAAACAAAGTTTTAGTTCTTTTCCCGAAGCGCCGCGCGACATGACTTCTTTTTACAATCCTATAGACCATGCGTTTTCCGGCAACCTTTTCTCTTATTCTGACTTTTGCATCGTTTTTCTCCCTCCCGCAGGGACTCCGAAACCGGAGCAAGTTGCCGGCCTCCACAATGTGCTAAATAATCAGCAAAAAAGTTGACCAGGGCAGCGAATCGGGTTTGAATGCTGCAAATTTAGCAAATCACACATGAAACCCAGGCTCCGGATTCTTCCTCTCTCCATCGGACTGCTCCTGCTGGCGGTAGCCTTCACGGGATGCTCGGTTCCAAACATGTCCCCGTCCCACACGGCGCGGTATGCGTCGGCCATGACGAAGACAAAAGGCGGGCTTGCTCTGCGTGCCCAGGCCATGAGAAAGCGCCCGGCGGTTCCCAGCGCGGCTCCGGCGATGGTTTACACGGATGCCGATTCCGTCTCGGAGGAGAACACAGAGTCCTACGCGCCCGTGAAGGAAAACGAATATGTCCGCGCCGCCACCCAACCGGTGAGCACCTTCGGGGCGGATGTGGACACGGCGTCCTATTCCAATCTCCGGCGCATGATCCGGGGCGGACAGGAGGTGCCGCCGGGCGCGGTGCGGCTGGAGGAAATGATCAACCATTTCCCCTATGACTATCCCCAGCCCGCGCCGGGCGAACCCTTTGGCGTGAAGCTGGAAACCGCTGAGTGCCCATGGCAGGCGGGAGAGCGGTTGCTGAAAATCTCCCTGCGCACCCGTGACGTGGCCCCGGCCTCGCGTCCGCCCGCGAACCTGGTCTTCCTGGTGGATGTGAGCGGCTCCATGAAAGACCCGCTGAAGCTGCCGCTGGTCAAACAGGGGCTCCAGTTCCTCACCGACGGCCTGAGGCCGGAGGACCGGATCGCCATGGTGACCTACGCGGGGAACTCCGGGCTGGTGCTGCCCGCCACCTCCGGGGAGCACAAAGGCACCATCCGCGAGGCCATCGGGCGGCTGGATGCCGGGGGCTCCACCAATGGCGCGGCGGGCATCGAGCTTGCCTATCAACAGGCTTCGGAGCACTTCATTCGCGGCGGGGTGAACCGCGTCATTCTGGCCACGGACGGGGATTTCAACGTGGGCACGACGAGCGAGAGCGCCCTGCGGAATCTGATCGAAACGAAAGCGAAGTCCGGTGTGTTCCTCAGCGTGCTCGGATTCGGCATGGGAAATCTGAAGGACAGCACCCTGGAAATGCTGGCGGACAAAGGGAACGGAAACTACGCCTACATCGACAGCGCGGAGGAAGCGAAAAAAGTGCTCTCCACGGACGCCACGGGCACCCTGCTCACGGTGGCGAAAGATGTGAAACTTCAGGTGCGGTGGAATCCAGAAGCCGTGCGGCGCTACCGGCTGGTGGGGTATGAAAACCGCGTCATGGAGAACGAAGACTTCGACAACGACGCGAAGGACAGCGGGGACATGGGCGCGGGGCATCGCGTCACCGCGCTCTATCAATATGAGCCCGCGCCCTCCGCGTCGGGGCAACTGGCCGAACTGCGCGTCCGGCACAAACTGCCGGAGTCGGGGCAAAGCACGCTGGTGTCCTTCCCCTGCCCCGCGGGTGGCACCACCTCCTTTGCCGCAGCTCCGGAGGACTTTCGCTTTGCCGCGGCGGTCACATCTTTCGGGCTGCTGCTGCGTGGATCGCCTTATGCCGGCACGGCCACCCGCGAGGGAGTGCTGGAATGGGCCTCCGCCGCGCGGGGCCAGGACCCTGGCGGGCTGCGCGGCGAATTCGCCAGCCTTGTGAGGAAAGCGAAAATGCCGCGGCAGCCCGTGAAGTCCGGCCGCCCGGAAAAGGAAACGGCAGCCCGTTGAGCGTTACTGCCGGACCACCCGGAAGAACAGTTTCTCCGCCCCGGCCGCCGGAGTCGCGAACGTGGCGGTGGTGGTGGAGCCCGCTCCGGCGTCAATGCCGGTGGAAACCGTGTTCGGGAACGTGGCCGGATTCGTGGAATACACGATGCCGAACTTCTGCCCCGGCGAGGATGTCCAGGTGAGGCTGATCTCGCCTGAAGTGGCGTTCCGGCTGATGTCCGTGATGTAGAACGGCCCGGCCGGGGGCTGCACGACAGGAGTGATGAGCGCCGCGTAGTGGGCGGCGATCTCCTCCGCGCTCAGGGCATCGCCATAGCTGGCAAACCCGAGGATATGCCCGTCCATGACATCGAAGTAAGTGGAGGTGGCCGGGGTCACGGCTGCTCCGCAGGCCAGCCCCGCCGTACCGGTGATTTTCAGCGGCGCGCCCACGAAGGTGTATTGCAGCGATCCATTGACATACAGCTTCGTGTCCGTGCCATCCGAGGAATAGACAATGTGAGCATCCACATTCTCCGGTGAGGCGGCGGTGGAGGTATAGTCCGCGATGCCGTAGTCGGTCATGCCGATCATGCCCGTGTTGAACCACTGCTCATATTTCAGAGCCTGGTAGGCGTCCCCGAGGATCGCGCCGTTGTCCAGACCGATGCCGGCATGCACGATGAATTCGAAGCTCCGGTCACCGGTGAGATTCCCGGTATCCACGGTGACCTGCCCGGCTCCGGTGGCGGGCTCGGTTTTCATCGCGACGGGGGAGTCACCGAAGGCCTCCACATCCCAGTCCGAGAAGAGCCCGGCTCCGGCATCCGTCGTGAAGGTTTTGTAATGCCGGGAGACTTCGTCCTCGGCGAGCGCCCGGTCATAACTGGCGAAGCGGAGCACGGTGCCGTCCAGCGGATCGCGGAAGGAGGAGGTGCCCCCCGTGATGCTCGCGGCGGCCCCCAGGCCCTGGAGGCCGGTGGCGGACAGGGCCGCCGCCGGATCGGTAAAAGTATAACTGTAGATCCCGTTCACATAGAGATCCGTCTTCGTGCCGTCAGACACATAGACGATCTGAGACAATTGATAAAAGGGCGCGGAGATCTGGGAATCGTAGTCCGCCACTCCGTAGCCTGTGAGACCCAGGTGGGTCGTATCGCTCCACTGTTCGAATTTCAACGCCTGGGCACCACCTAGGCCCATGAGCGCTTCGGAACCACCTGTCTCCCCGGCATAAACCAGAAACTCAAAAGTCCGGGAACCGGTGAAATCCCCCACGTTCTCCGTCACGGGTGCCCGGCCGGAGATAGGGTTGAAGATGGTCTTTACCGGCGGCACCGGGCTGGCATTCACCGCCGCCTGCCAGGCCGGGATGGAAACCGCGGGACGGTCCTTCGCCAGCGAGGTGTAGTGGGCCGCCACCGCCTCCGGCGTGAGCACGGAGTCATAACTGGCAAAGCCCAGGATATGGCCATCCAGCGGGTCCGCGAAGGTGGTGTCCGCAGTCTCGGAAGTCCCGCCCAGGCCCGCCGTGCCGGAGATCCGGAGCGGAATGCCGGTGAAGGTGTGGCGCAGCACGCCATTCACGTACAGCAGGGTATCCGTCCCATCGCTGGTGAAGACGATCTGTGCCTCTTCATTCGCCGGGGTGGCCACGGGGGAATCGTAGTCCGCGACCCCGAAGTCCGTCATGCCGATGTGACCGGTATCGCCCCCCTGCTCAAATTTCAGCCCCTGGGATCCCCGGTAGGCCAGCAGAGAGGAGGAGGAACCCGCGAGACCGGCATTGACGATAAACTCAAACGAACGCGCGCCGGTAAAGTCCCCGATGAAGGTCGCTTGCGGAGCGAATCCGGAGATACCTGTGTTCGTGTCGCTGAAGTAGTAACTGGCAGCCGGAGTGAGGTCCGTCTGGGTGGCGGTTTTCCAGTCAGGCAGGGCGGCATGGGCCGCGGGAACCGCGGCGAGACAGGCCACCAGAGAACGGAGGATCATGTTCATGGGTGAGGGAGTTTATGGGTTAAGTCGATCCCGTCACCGGAGCGCCGGGCCAGGTCTGCGATTCAGCAGCCGGGATGCCAGTGGGGGAGGGAGACATATGAAGGAACAGTGAGACGCAATGAAGGTCAAAGTGTTATCAACCTGTCGGGGCCACACCGGACGAATCCCGGAGGTTTTTCCGGATCTCTTCACGCCTTGGGGGGAAGGGGGCTTGCTTCACCGCATCCCCGCGACAAACTGGCCGCCACCCTCCCGTATGGAGGCCCGCACTTTTTCCCATGATTCGAACGCTTCTCTTTTCGTTTTTAGCCTTGACCGCGGCCCGGGCCGCGGAGCCGCTCAAGGTATTGTATATTTCCGGGGGCTGCTGTCACGACTACACGTCCCAGGCGGACCTCATCCCGCAGGGACTGGAGGAGCGGGCCAACATCAAGGTCACCTCCTTCCAGGATCCCAACACCTCCACGGCCTCCCGTATCAAAGTGTATGAAGACGCGAACTGGGCCGCAGCCTACGACGTGATCATTCACAACGAGTGCTACTCGGACACGAAGGACCCGGAGTGGACCCAGCGCATTCTGAAGCCGCACAAGGACGGGAAGCCCGGCGTGGTCATCCACTGCGCCATGCATTGCTACCGGGACGGGACGGATGAGTGGTTCCGCTTCTGCGGCGTCACCTCCCGCCGCCACGGGGCCTCCTATCCTCACGAGGTGCGGAATACGGACGCGCTGCACCCCGTCATGCAGGGCTGGGGTCCGGCGTGGGCGAATCCCGCCGGCGAGCTCTACTGGATCGAAAAACTCTGGCCGGACGCCCACATGCTGTGCGAGTCGAAAAACCAGGAGAAGGGCAACAGCGAGCCCTGCGTGTGGACGAACAACTACATGGGGAAGACCCGCGTTTTCGGCACCACCCTGGGACACCACAATGAAACGGTGAGCGACCCGAAATTCCTGGACCTCCTCGCCCGCGGGGTGCTGTGGTCCGCGGACAAGCTCAACGGGGACTATCTCAAAAAGCCGGAGCCGAAACGCGTGCCGGTAAATCTGGCGCTGAACAAAAAGGCCACCGCCTCCTCCTTTGAAAAGGCCAAGGGCAATGACGCCGCGAAGGCCTTTGACGGCAAGACCGGCACCCGCTGGTGCGCGAATGGCGGCCAGAAGGGCGAATGGCTCCAGGTGGACCTGGGCAAGCCGGAAACCCTCACCGGCGCGCGCATCGCGTGGGAGGCCCCGCAGGGGGTGTATCAGTTCAAGCTGGAGGGCTCCGTGGACGGCACCACCTGGACGGTGCTGAACGATGCCTCGAAGAACGCGAAAAAGGGCACGAACGAAGTGATCTTCAAGGCGGATGGCATTCGTTATGTCCGCGCCACCTTCCTTGGCGTGGACACGGGCGGCTGGGCGAGCATCTGGGAAATGCAGGTCTATGGCACCGGCACGGAACTGGTGAAAGCCACGGACACCACGGAGGAGGACGGGAAGGTGCTGAGCGATGTGAAGGTGCCGGCGGAGTTTGACGTGTCCGTCTTTGCCACGCCGCCCGCCGCGAACTATCCGGTCTATGTGGCCGCCGCTCCGGATGGCACGCTCTTCGTTTCCTCCGACAAAAACGGCTCACTCGACCGCAAGCCCATGCGCGGCTCCATCGTGCGCCTGAAGGACCTGGACGGCGACGGCAAGGCGGATCAGTCGAACCTCTTCGTGTCAAATGTGGACAGCCCCCGCGGTAGCGTGTGGGACCACGACCGGCTGTATCTCATCCACCCCCCGCACCTCAGTGTGTTTATCGACAAGGACGGGGACGGCGTGGCGGACGAGCAGAAGATCCTGGTGAAGAACATCGCCTTCGGCTTCAAGGACCGCCCGGCGGACCACACCACCAACGGCCTCACCCTGGGGATCGATGGCTGGCTCTACATCGCGGGCGGGGACTTCGGCTTCATGGAGGCGGAAGGCACCGACGGGCGGAAGCTCCAGCATCGCGGCGGCGGCGTCATCCGCGTGCGGCCGGACGGCACGGAACTCCAGATCTACAGCACCGGCACCCGGAACATTCTGGACGTGGCCATGAGCCCCGCGCTCAATGCCTTCACCCGGGACAACACGAACGACGGTGGCGGCTGGGACATCCGTTTCCATCACTTCACCGGCCTGGAGGATCACGGGTATCCCCGGCTCTACATGAACTTTGGCGATGAGCACATCAAACCCCTCATGGAATACGGCGGCGGCTCCGGCTGCGGCGGCTGCTATCTGAATGAGCCGGGCTTCCCGGAGCGCTACGCGGACGTGCCGCTCACCTGCGACTGGGGACGGAACTTCACCTTCAGCCACCACGTGACGCCGAACGGTGCCACGTTCAAGGATGACTGCCGCGAGTTCATCGGCATGACCCGCGTGACGGACGTGGACGTGGACGCGAACAGTAAAATCTACGCCGCGAGCTGGCGCGGGGCCACCTTCAGCTATGAAGGGGAGAACGTGGGCTACATCGTCCAGGTGAAACCGAAGGGCTACAAGCCTGAGCCGCTGCCGGATTTTGACAAAGCCAGCGATGGCGACCTGCTGAAGGTCCTCGAAAGCCCCAGTGCCCGCCGCCGCATGGAGGCGCAGCGCGCGCTGGTGCGGCGCACACTTTCCGGCCCCACCGCCGAAAAACTGGCTGGTCTGGCGGGAGACAGCGCGAAGCCGCTCTATCCGCGCGTAGCCGCCCTCTTCGCCCTGAAGCAGGGCCTGGGTGAAAAGGCCACGCCGGTGCTGTCGCAACTGGCGAAGATCGAAAGCATCCAGGCGCTCGCCCTCCGGGCGCTCACGGACCGCGAAAAGGAAATGGCCGGTCTGGACCCCGTGCTGCTTAAGAACGGCGCGGAATCCGCGGATCCGCGCACGAAGCTGGAGTCCATCGTGGGGCTCGCCCGTTATGGAAAGACCGCCCTCGCCGCGACCATCGCGCCGCTCCTGGGAGACGCGGATCCGGTCATCGCGCACACTGCTTTCCGTTCCATGGCGATGCTGAATGCGTATGAGGCCTGCTTTGCCGTGCTGGATACAAATTCCCCGGATGCCCGCCGCACGGGCGCGCTGCGGGCGCTCATGCGCATGCACGAAGCCCCCGTGGTGGACGGTCTCATTTCCCGCCTCGCGGCGGAAACCGAGGCCCCGCGCCGCCGGGGCCTGCTGGGAGCGCTGGCCCGTCTTTACTTCCACGAAGGTCCGTGGAAGGGCGACTCCTGGGGCACACGCCCGGATACCCGCGGGCCGTATTACCAGCCGGAGAAATGGGAGCAGTCTGACAAAATCCTGGGCGCGCTGAAGAACGCCCTCACCACCGCCACTGGCGAGGAGGCCGGCTGGCTGGCGTCCGAAATGACGCGCAACCGCATCGAGGACAACAGCGCGGCGAAGCAACTGATCGTTCTCGCCGCCACGGATGCGAAACTCCGCGCCACGCTCATCCTGCAGCTTACGAAAAAAGACAGCGTCCCCGCGGAAGCCATCCCGCTGCTCACGAAAACCATCACCTCCAAGGACGCCCCCGCCGGGGAGCGCACGGACGCCCTGGCCCTGCTGACGAAGACGGACAACGCGGACGCCTGGCACGCCATGCCCGACGCGCTGGCTCTGTTCGAGTCCAAAGATGTGGAGAAGGCCGGGCAGGCTTTCCTCAACGCGCCGAAACTGGAGAACCACCACACCTGGTATGAGGAGCAGGCCGCGAAATCCACCACGCCCGCCGGTCTCTGGGCGGATGCCGCGCTCCTGGCGCTGAGTGCCCGCAACGGCGGCTCGCCGGAGTCCCGCGAGCAGACCGCCCGCGCCCTGGAAATCGGCTGGGCCGAGCCCGCGCGCCGCGCGCGGATCCTCACCGCCGTGGCTGCCATCCGTCACCGGCCCTACTCCTCCCGCGTGCTGGGCTCCCTGAAGGACGCGGACCCCGCCGTGGCCGCCGCCGCGGACAAGGCTCTCCAGGTGCTGAAGCTGGATCCCGCCGAGGCCAATGCCCCGAAGATCGAAAGCATGAAGATGGAGGACGTCATCGCCGCCGTGCTGAAGACGAAAGGTGACCCCGTGGTGGGCGCGCAGATCTTCCAGCAAGCCACCTGCGTGAACTGCCACACCGTGAGCAAGGACGCCCCTCCCAGGGGACCGTTCCTGGGGAACATCGCGGACACCTACAAACGCCCGGAACTCGCGGCCAACATCCTGGACCCGAACAAGACCATCGCCCAGGGCTTCGTGACGAACTTCTTCATCATGAAGAAGGGGGATCCCCAGATGGGCTTTGTGATCCAGGAGAGCGCCACGGAGGTGGTCATCCGGAACCAGGCCGGCGTGGAATCGAAGCTCGCCGTGGCGGACATCCAGGAGCGCCAGAAGCTCCCCACCAGCCTCATGCCTCCCGGCCTAATGAACCAGATGACCGTG
Source organism: Verrucomicrobiales bacterium (assembly GCA_965229245.1). GTDB lineage: Bacteria > Verrucomicrobiota > Verrucomicrobiia > Verrucomicrobiales > V1-33 > V1-33. The sequence continues at coordinate 1,935,812 of CBDDIW010000005.1, read as the reverse complement.
AAGGACTTCGCCAGCCTCCTGGATTATCTGGAACTGCTCGCGAAACAGCAGAAGAAGTAACCCCTGTCGGAGTGGACTCCAAACACCTGAACGACCGGTCCTTCCCTTTGGAATACGACTGGCAGTCTTATCCCGGAGGGTTCAAACCCCTCCGGGCCTGAGTGAATGAACCGGTCGGCCATCACCCCGGCGACGGACCCGCTGCCCGGCGGTGGCAGTCATGTGGAGACTCCCCAGGGATTGTTCCCTGGGGAGTCTCCCGCTTATTGCCCGCCTCCGGCTTCAAAAGATATCAATCCTTACGCGCCGCCGGAAAGCAGTCTGGCGCACACTCCGGTCATGGAAATCCTCCGCCGGGGTCCGCTGCTGGTGGTGCCGCGCGCCAGCGCGCCGTATCTCCCCCGCGATACCTGTTTTCAGTGTGGCCGGCCGGCGGTAAAGCTGGTGGACCGGATCTTGTCGTGGCATTCCCCCAGGCTTTACTTTTTGTTGCTGCCTCTGGTTCTGCCATACTTTCCGGCGTCCATTCTGACCCGGAAAAAGCTTGGCTTGCGCCTGGGCCTTTGCTCCAGACATGCGGGCATCCGCCGGCGCCGGCTTGTGCTCGCATGGTTGTCATTATTTCTCACGGCAGGGGTGCTGGCCCTTGAACTGGAAAGTAAAAGCAGTCACCCGGACGGGAGCGGATTTCCCCTGGCGTGCCTTTGTCTGATCCCCGTGTTTCTCTTCGCGTGGCTTGCCTCGACATTCATCCGCGCCCGCCGCATCACGAGGGAACAGGGCGAATTTGCGGGCGCGGGAGAGGATTACCTGAAGCAGTTTCCGGAAACCGGGGGGAACTGAAAAGCGTCCCCGCCTCTGTTCCACCCGCCTGACAGGCCCGGCGGAAACCCAAGTAAGCCTTGCACCCGGGGCCGTCCCCTTTAGGGTTCCACCCTTCCCCCCGGGAACAGGCGACCGGCTTTTGGCCGGAAGGTGACGGGTGGAAACCATTTCTGTTCAAAACCCACCCTTCACTGTGAGCGATTCCGAGCCACGCAACATCGAGCCCATCAACGTCGCGGACGAGGTGTCGAGGTCCTTCCTCGACTACTCCATGAGTGTCATCATCAGCCGGGCGCTCCCGGATGTGAGGGATGGATTGAAGCCCAGCCAGCGCCGCATTCTCTACGCCATGAGCGAACTCTCGCTCTGGCCCACCCGCAAGCACATCAAGTGCGCCAAAATCTGCGGTGACACCTCCGGTAACTACCACCCGCACGGCGAGGCGGTGATCTACCCCACGCTGGTGAACATGGCCCAGCACTGGAGCATGCGGGACACCCTCATAGACGGGCAGGGGAACTTTGGCAGCGTGGATGGCGACCCTCCGGCGGCCATGCGTTATACGGAGGCCCGCCTCACCCACCTGGGCACGGTGCTCATGGAGGACATGGACAAGGAAACCGTGGACTTCGTCGCGAACTACGATGAACGCCTCACGGAGCCCACCGTTTTCCCGGCGGCGTTTCCGAATCTCATCGTCAATGGCGGCACCGGCATCGCCGTGGGCATGGCCACGAACATGGCCCCGCACAATCTCAGCGAGGTGGTGGACGGCATCTGCGCGCAGATCGACAATCCGGAGATCACCATTCCGGAGCTGATGCAGCACATCAAGGGGCCGGACTTCCCCACGGGTTGCACCATCTACGGAAGGAACGGCACCCGGAATTACATGACCACGGGGCGCGGCCAGATCAAGGTGCGCGGGAAGGTGGAGATAGAGCTGGATGAGAAGGGGAAGGAACAGATCGTCATTACCGAGATCCCCTACCGGGAAAACCGCGCGGTGCTCATCAAGCGCATCGCGGAGCTGGTGACGGAAAAGATTCTGCCGGAGATCAGTGCCATCCGGGATGAGTGCGATGAAAACACACGCGTGGTCATCGAACTGAAGCGCGATGCCCGCCCGCAGGTGGTCATCAACAACCTTTTTAAATACACCGCGCTGGAGAGCAGCTTCAGCGTGAACATGCTGGCGATCGACAACCGCCGCCCGCGTCTGCTCACGATGAAGGACGCCATCGCGTGCTACATCGAGCACCGGAGGGAGGTGATCCTGCGGCGCACGCGCTTCCTGCTGCGGAAGGCGGAGGCCCGCGCGGAGATCCTGGAGGCGCTGCTGCTGGCGACCAGCCGCATCGATGACTTCATCAAAATCATCCGTGACTCCCGGAACCGGGAGGAGGCGGAGCAGCGCATCAAGGTGTATCCGTTCACGGTGGAGGCCGCGGTGTCCCTGGGCATCATCATCCGCGGGCAGCCGCAGGTGCAGGGGGACAACTATTTCTTCAACGACCGCCAGGTGAAGGCCATCGTGGAGCTGCAGCTCTACAAACTGACCGGGCTGGAGCGGAACAAGCTGAAGGAGGAGTATGACCAGGTGATGCTGGAGATCCGGGATCTCATGGACATCATCGCGCGGGAGGTGCGGGTGCTCACCATCATCAAGGAGGAGCTCCGGGCCATCCAGGCGAAGCACGGCACTGCGCGGATGACGAACTTCGCGGACGAGGACGGGGAGATCAACACCATCGACCTCATCGCGAACGAAAGCCAGATCATCACCATCACGCACCGCGGGTATATCAAACGCACGCTGGCCACCGAATTCCGCAGCCAGCGCCGCGGCGGCAAGGGGCTGAAGGGGATGGAGACCTCGAAGGCCGGGGTGGAGGAAGGCGAACCCGGGGATTTTGTGGAGCACCTTTTCACGGCCAGTTCGCATGACTGGCTCATGTTCTTCACGAACAACGGGCGCGTGTATGCGGAGCGGGTCTATCTCATTCCCGAAGGCGCGCGCACGGCGAAGGGCCGGAGCATCAAGAATCTCCTCAACCTGAAGCCCGAGGAAAAGATCGCCAGCGTGCTGCGCATCCCCGCCGTGGGCGAAGGTGACAAGGACACCACCTGGGACGTGAACAAGTACGTGGTCTTCGCCACGCACAACGGCACGGTGAAGCGGACGAATCTGGGCGAATTCCGGAACATCCGGAAGGACGGTATCATCGCCATCAACATCCGCGAGGGAGACTATCTGATAGGCTGCGCCCTCACCGCGGGCCGGAATGAACTGGTCCTGGTGACGCACAAGGGGCTGAGCCTCCGCTTCCGCGAATACCCGGAACGAGTGGAGGATGCCATCGCGGGCAAGGCTCCCGAAGAGGGCGAAGTGGTGGAGGAGGAAGCCGCGGACACGGAGGCCGGGGCCGGTGATGAGGAAGGCGGTAAGGAAAAAGGCGGCATCCGCGACATGGGCCGGGGGGCCACGGGCGTGCGCGGCATCCGGCTTTCCAAGGGGGACTACGTGGTGAGCCTCGCGGTGGTGGACACGGCGGCCATGCTGCTGGTGGCCAGCGAGAACGGCATCGGAAAGCGGAGCCAGTTCGACGACTACCGTATTCAAAGCCGCGGCGGGAAGGGTATTATCACCATGAAGACGTCCGACAAGACGGGCAAGGTGGTGGGCGCGCTGGTGGTCTCGGACACGGATGACGTGATGCTCATGACAAATACCGGGCAGAGCGTGCGCATTCCCGTGAACCAGATCCGGGAGGCGGGCCGCAATACCCAGGGGGTGAAACTCATCTCCCTGCGCGAGGGCGAACTGCTCCAGGACATCGCGCGCGTCCTTACCGACAGCGCCGAGGAATCCGCCGTCGCGGAGGCTGCGTCCGAAGACACACCACCTGAGCCGCCAACCGCCGGGGAACCGCCCGCGGAGGGCTGAGCCGCCATGATCTCGTTCGCCGGTGCCGGTCCCGGGGAAACCCCGCGGCTCCGGCTGCGGCCCGGAATCACGCCGCTGCCTGGCTTGCGGATTCAGGATGCCCTGGCCGCCGGGGGCATACATACTCCCGGCGCGGGACTGAATCTGCGTGAGGACGGCGTCATGGAGTTCTCAGCCGCCCTGCGACCGGCCAGGAGGGTGCTGATTCCCTCTGGCCAGAGCGAGTTCGTCACCGGCCTCTGGCAACGGGATGTGATCGAGTGCTTTTTTGGAAACCCGGAGAACGGTCGGTATCTGGAGATCCATCTCGCGCCCACCGGCCAGTGGTGGGCCTGTGTTTTCACCGGCATCCGGGTGGCGGAGATTCCGGAGGGCCATCCTCTCCCGCTGAGTGTGGTGGAGCACCGGCGGGATAAGGAGGGCACCCGCTGGGAAGCCTCCGTCCAGGTGCCCGCGGAGGTCCTGTGCCGGCTCCTCCAGGCGCGTTCCTTCATGGACCTGCGCGCCAATCTCTGCGCCACCATCTATCCCGGCACGGGCCCGGCGGCTTACTTTTCCCTCGCGCCGCTGCCCGGGGAGAAGCCGAATTTTCACCAGCCCGGGGCGTGGCTGGAAATGACGGGATAACGGGGGCTTTAACAGGGCACAACGCCCACCGAAAAATCCAGTTCCAGGATTGCCACCGCCGCGCCGGGTGTGGTGTGATGGGCGGGCATGACATGGGCTCAAAATTACGATCCTCTCGGGAATCCCTTTCTCTCCACCGCCGCGGCGGCGCTGCCGGTGGCGGTATTGCTCGGCGCGATCGCGCTGGGGAAAATGCGGATCCACACGGCGGCGGTCCTTGGACTGGTCGCGGCGGTGCTGGTGGCTCTTTTTGTCTATGGCATGCCCGCGGGCATGGCGGCGGCGGCTTCGGCCTACGGGGCGGCTTATGGTCTGTTTCCCATCGGCTGGCTCATCGTGAATCTGCTGTTCCTGTATGAGCTGACAGTGCGGCGCGGTTTGTTCGAGGTCCTGCAGCGCAGCCTCTCCGGGATCGCGCCGGACCCGCGTGTCCAGGTGATCCTCATCGCGTACTGTTTCGGTGCCTTCTTCGAGGGCGCGGCGGGGTTCGGCACCCCGGTGGCGGTCACGGCGGCAATTCTCATCCGGCTGGGATTCCGGCCGCTGCACGCCTGCTGTCTTTCGCTCATCGCCAATACCGCGCCGGTGGCATTCGGTTCGCTGGGCACGCCCATCATCGCGCTGGCGGGAGCATCCGGGCTGGACCTGCACGCGCTTTCCGCCATGGCGGGAAGGCAGCTGCCCTTCTTTTCGCTGCTGGTGCCGTTCTGGGTGGTGTGGGCCTTCGCGGGCTGGCGCGGCATGCGCGGGGTATGGCCGGCGGCGCTCACGGCGGGCCTGGGATTCGCGGTTCCGCAGTTTTTTGTATCCAACTTCCATGGCCCGTGGCTGGTGGATATCGTGGCCAGTGTCGTGAGCATGGGCTCCCTCGTGCTGCTCCTGAAACGCTGGCAGCCGTCCGATGGATGGAAGCCGCGCGGGGAACTGATGCAACCCGCCGGGGCATCCGATACCCCGCGGCCTTCCCGCGCGGAACAGCGGCGCGCGTGGACTCCGTGGGTGGTGCTTGCGGTGAGCGTCTTCGTGGTCGGGGCTTTGAAGGATCCTTTGAAGAAATGGTGGGCTCCCGCGCTTGAAGTCCCGGGCCTGCACCTGGCGGTCTCCCGCAGCGCCCCCGTGGCTCCGGAACCCGCGCCGGGAAAACCGGTCGCGGCGGAAAAGGCCATGCTGGATCTGAACATCCACTCGGCCACCGGCACGGGGATTCTGCTGGCGGCGTTGCTCACCGGATTCTGGCTGCGCTTCCCGCTGAAGGAACTGGCGGGCGCGTGGGCGGCCAGCTTCTGGCGGGCGAGGTGGTCGCTCATCACCATCTCCGCGATGCTCGGCCTGGGACATCTAACAAAGTATTGCGGAGCGGATGCCACCATGGGCCTGGCGCTGGCGGGAACGGGGGTGCTCTATCCGTTCTTCGGCACGCTCCTGGGCTGGCTGGGCGTGGCCCTCACCGGCAGCGATACCGCGAGCAACGTGCTCTTTGGCAGCCTCCAGCACATCACGGCGGACCGCACCGGGATCAGCCCTCATCTTATGTGCGCGGCCAACAGCACGGGCGGGGTGATGGGGAAAATGATCGATGCCCAGAGCATCGTGGTGGCCAGCACGGCGGCGGATTGTTATGGGCTGGAGTCCCAGGTCCTGCGGCGCGTGTTTTTCCACAGCATCGCGCTGGCCGTGCTGGTGGCGGTGCTCGTGACTTTGCAGGCGTATGTCTGGCCGTTCACGGAAATGGTGGTGAAGTGATTCGCGGGCGGGTTCTTACTCTTACTCAGAGTAGGAGTAGGAGCCCTCCGCGCGTGCGCACTGGCGCGGTGTGGTCCGGTGTGTTACCAGTCCGGTCGCATGAAACCCTGGACGCTTCGTTTCCTCTCCACCGTCCTGTTGCTGGCGTCCGTTTCGCCCGCCGCGGCGGGGCGTGGAAAGATCACGGAGGAGGACCGGAGATGGTGGTCCTACCAGCCCGTTCCCGCGGCGGTGCCGGTCCCCGTTCCGGCCACGAAGGACGAGCGGCTGAGCCGTTGGGATCGCAACGAAATCGATGCCTTCATTCTGGATTCCCTCCTCGCCGCCGGGTTGGAACCCGCGCCGGAAGCGTCCCGGGAGGTGCTCGCGCGGCGGCTCTATCTGGATGTCACCGGACTGCCTCCCACGGCGGAGGAGACGCGGGAATTTGTGAACGATCCCGCGCCGGACGCATGGGAGAAACTGGTGGACCGGCTCCTGGCCAGCCCGCGTCATGGCGAACGCTGGGCCCAGTTCTGGCTGGACCTGGTGCGTTACGCGGAGAGCGATGGCTATAAGGCGGACGACTACCGTCCGGATGCCTGGCGCTATCGCGATTACGTGATCAACGCCTTCAACACGGACAAGCCCTTTGACCGCTTCATCCTGGAGCAACTGGCGGGCGACGAACTTTTCCCGGACAATCCGGAGGCGCTCGTCGCCACCGGTTACCTGCGCTGCGGCATCTACGAGTATAACAACCGGGACGCGGCGGGCCAGTGGGCGGCGATGCTGAATGACATCACAGACAACACGGCGGATGCCTTCCTGGGGATGGGACTGCAATGCGCGCGGTGCCACGATCATAAATTCGATCCCCTGCTGCAGCGGGACTATTTCCGCCTCCAGGCGTTCTTCGCGCCGCTGGAAATGCCGGAGCAGGCCACCGCTGCCACCGCCGCGGAACGCGCGGAGTGGCAGCGCAGGCAGGCCATCTGGGAGGCCGCGACGGCGGAGGTGCGGGAAAAGATAGAGCCCATCGAGACCGCCGCGCGAGAGAAGGCGAGGAACGAGGTGGTGAAAAAATACCCTCCGGAAACCCAGGCCATCATGGAAAAACCGGCCTCCGTGCGCACGCCCGCGGAGCAGGCCATCTTCGATCTGGCATGGCGCCAGGTGACTTATGAATGGGACCGGCTGGACACGCTTATCCGCGGCACGAACAAGGAGAAGCTGCTGGCCTACCGCAAAGAACTCGCGGCCTTCGATGCCCTCAAGCCCGCGCCGCTGCCGTCCGCGCAGATCGCGCGGGACCGGGGCGTGGAGGCTCCGCCGGTGTTCATTCCCGGGCGGGAGAAAGCCGGGCCCGTGGAGGCTGGGTTCCCCACCATCCTCGATGCCGCGCCGGCCCAGGTCACGGCACTGCCCGCCAGCACGGGACGCCGCGCGGCACTCGCGCGGTGGATCGCCAGCCCCTCGAATCTCCTGACCGCCCGGGTGCTGGTGAACCGCGTGTGGCAGCAGCACTTCGGGCGCGGGCTCAGCAACACGGGGAGCGACTTTGGCACCTTGGGGGACCGGCCTTCCCACCCGGCGCTGCTGGACTGGCTGGCGCGCCGCTTCATGACGGATGGCTGGCAAATGAAGAGGCTGCACCGCCTCATCCTCACCAGCGCGGCCTGGCGGCAGGGCACGGCCTCCACGGTCACGGACCACGCGCGGGTCATCGATCCCGCGAACCGTCTGCTCTGGCGCTGGAATACACGGCGCATGGATGCCGGGCAGATCCGGGACGCCATCTTCTCCGCCACCGGTGAGATGAATCCCGCGACGGGCGGTCCAGGCGTGGACGCCACGAAGCCCCGGAGATCAGTGTATGTAAAAGTATTGCGAAATGTGAGGGATCCCCTGGCGGATGCCTTCGATGCCCCGCAGAACTTCAACAGCACGCCGGAGCGGGACACCACCACCACGGCCACGCAGTCCCTCCTGCTGGCCAACGGCCGGTTCCTCATGGACCGCGCGGAGGCCATGGCGAAGCGGTTGGTGCCACGATACAAAGAGGACGGCCCGCTGGTGGAGGCTGCTTGGCAGGCGGCCATGAACCGGCAGCCGACCACGGACGAATGGGAGGAGGCCATCGCGTTTCTGAAATCCCAGACCGCCCAGGCGGACGCGCCGGGCGGGGACTTCATCACCGAGACCATGCCGCAGCGGGAAGGGAAGGCGGCGGTGCTGACCCCGGGTGGCGCGCAGGAGCGGCTGGTGGCGGCTTCGGAGGATATGAAGTTTCCAAAGGGGGATTTTTCCCTAGAGTCGGTGATGCTGCTACGGTCCATTTTCCCGGACGGGCAGGTACGCACCCTGGCATCCCGCTGGGACGGGGACCGCGCGCATCCTGGCTGGTCGTTCGGTGTCACCGGCCAGAAATCCCGGCGGAAACCCGGAATGCCGGTGCTGCAATTGATTGGCCGGGACAAGGCCGGACAGGTGGTGGAGGAACCGGTTTTCAGTGACATTGTATTACAAATGGACCGGAGTTATTACCTCGCCGCCGCCGTGCGTTTCGAGGCCCAGGGCGGGGGATCGGTGACGTTTTTTGTAAAGGATCTCGCGAACGCGGATGAACCGCTGCAGACCACCAGCGTGCCGCATTCACTCGCCGGGCCGGTGATTCCGGCGTTTCCGCTGGTGATCGGGGATACCTCCGGCGGCACGCGCCGGCAGTGGGACGGGCTGGTGGATGAACTCCGCATCCGCGAGGGAGCCGTCACCCGTGCCACTCTCTCTCTCCAGTCCCCCGCCCTGACGCCGGACACGGTGGCCTGCTGGCAGTTCGAGCCCTCGCCGGGATTTGGCCGGGAATCGGTGAGCGGCAGGGACACCATCCAGCCCCTGGCACCGGTGGAGACCAATGCCCGCGAGGCCGCCGTGGCGGACCTCTGCCACTCCCTGCTCAGCAGCAGCGGACTGCTTTATATTGAGTGAGCGTGTGGTGCCGGGGAAACCGGCTCACACTCTCAGGGAGCCCCGGAAACCCCGCACCGCGTAGTAAGACTGCGCGCCATTGTGCCCGGCGAAGACGCGACCATAGCGCTTTTCATAGTAGAGCGCGCCTCCCGCTTTCCGGATCTCTGGCGGTGTCAGGACCCAACTGGAGGTTTTCAGATCAAACGCGCCCAGCTTTTGCAGTTCCTGATACTCCTCTTCCGTCAGCAGCGCGATGCCCATGGTCTCCACCATATCCACGGCGGTGGTTTCCGGCTTATGCTCCTTCCGGGATTCCAGTCCCTCGCGGTCATAACAAACACTCCGGCGGCCCTTCGGGCTTTCCGCGGAGCAGTCGAAGAACAGGTATTCGCCGGTTTTGGGATCCTGGCCCACCACATCCGGCTCTCCGCCCGTGCGCTCCATTTCCTGGAGCGGCCACAGCTTAGCCGGATGCGCTTTCAGCCGGGCCTCCACCTGGGACCACTCCAGCCCGGCATGGCGCTCCGGATGTTTCCCGAAACGCGTCCGCAGTGTGTGAAGCAGTTCCCCGCATTCGGCGGCGGGCAATTCCCGTTGATGGCTGTCCTTTTTCTTCATGCCCGAACCTTGAGGGAATCCGTTGGTTTATTCAAGCCGCCGGCATGGCGGGAAGGGATAGAAATCCCCAATTTCACGCCATCTGCCGGCGGATTGGCATTTTTAGAAACATGGGAAGCCCCGTTCTCCTCTCAGCCCTTCGGGGTGTCCGGTGCCTTGCTGGCGCGTTCGTGGACGAGGCGGACGACGAGGGAGGTCCAGCCGGTCTGGTGATTCGCGCCCAGGCCTTCGCCGGTTTCGGCGTGGAAGTATTCGTGGAACAGGACGAGGTTCTGCCAGTTGGGGACGTCGTCATAACGTTTGGCAATGCCGCCGCCGAAACAGGGACGATAGCCGTTGGCGTCCTTCTGGAAGATGGAGATGAGGCGCCCGCGGATGAGGTCCGCGACCTGGCCGAGGGTGAGCTCCTGGCCGGAGCCGGCGGGGGCTTCGATTTTGAAGAAGTCGCCATAGAAATGGTGGTACCGCTCCAGAGCCTCCACGATGAGGTAATTCACGGGAAACCACACGGGGCCGCGCCAGTTCGAGTTGCCGCCGAACATCCAGCTGTCGCTCTCGCCGGGCACGTAGCTGACCTCATGGTATTCGCCGCCGTGATTGAACTGGAAGGGGGCTTTCTCATGCACCTTGCTGAGGGAGCGGATGCCAAAGGTGCTGAGAAATTCGTCCTCATTCACCAGACGTTCGAGACAGCGGCGGAGGCGCTTTTGGGAGGGGATGGCGAGGAGACGCAGGGACTCATCATTGTCGCGACCGGTGCCCCGGTCGCCATAGCTGACGTAGCGGGCGAGTTCCGGGCGGTTCACGAGGAACCAGTTCATGCGCTTCTTGAAGCCAGGCAGGGAGTTGATGGTTTTCTGATCGACCACGGCCACGGCGATCATCGGCAGCAGACCCACGAGCGAGCGGACCTTCAGCGGGATGGGATTCTGGTGGTCGATGATGAGCTGGTCGTAATAAAAGCCGTCCTCCTCGTCCCAGAGGCCGTCGCCGCCGAGAGCATTGATAGCGTCCGTGATATTCACGAAGTGCTCGAAAAACTTGGAAGCGATGTCCTCATAAGCAGGCCGGTGGAGGGCGAGCTCGATGGACATGGAGAGCATGAGCAGGCAGTAGGAGGCCATCCACGCGGTGCCGTCCGCCTGATTGAGCCGACCACCGCCGGGCAGGGGGCGGGAGCGGTCGAAGACTCCGATGTTATCCAGTCCGAGGAAACCGCCACCGAAGACGTGGCGGCCCTCGATGTCCTTGCGGTTCACCCACCACGTGAAATTGAGCAGCAGTTTCTGGAAGGCTTTTTCGAGAAACTCCAAGTCGCGGTGGCCCTTAGGGTCCGCCATTTTATAGACCCGCCAGACGGCCCAGGCGTGGACGGGGGGATTCACGTCGGAGAAGTTCCACTCGTAGGCCGGGAGCTGCCCGTTGGGGTGCATATACCACTCGCGCAGCAGGAGGAGGAGCTGACTCTTGGCGAAGTCCGGATCGAGATTCGCGAACGGCATCATGTGGAAGGCCGTGTCCCAGGCGGCGAACCACGGGTATTCCCATTTGTCCGGCATGGAGAGGATGTCCCGGGCGAAAAAATGGCCCCAGTCATGATTGCGGCCGCTCTTCCGGGACTCCGGGTGGGTGGGTTCGTCGGAGGTGCCGTGAATCCAGTCGGTGACGATGAATTCGTAAAACTGCTTCGTCCACAGCAGGCCGGCGTAGCCCTGACGGCAGATCATGGCGTCCTGCGCGGTGATGCCGCCCGGGAGGATATCCTGGTAAAACTCCGCGCACTCCGCGATGCGGAGCGCCAGGGTTTCCTCAAAACCGGTCAGCCCCTGGAGGCCATTGTCCTCCGCCACGGGATGAAGGCGGCAGCGAATGACCACGGTGGCCCCGGCGGGAATCTGGAATTGCCAGTGCGCCGCGCCTTTGGTGCCGGTGCGGGCGGGATTCACCGCGCCGGTTTCACCTTCGATCACGTGGCGGTGAAAGGCGTCCTTGGTATGGGGCGCGGGATTCTCCGTGCCGAAGATGCGCTGCCGGTTGGTCTCGTTGCCGGTGAAGAGCCAGTCCCCGGGGGTGGTGGCTCCCTCCGCCTCGCTGTAAAAGAGCATGCGGCCCAGTTGCCCGTGCTGGAGGCGGATGGCCCGGAGTTCCGGATCATAGGCCATGGCGGGACGCTGCCGGCGCTCCGGGTGGAGTCCGTCCCAGCTCCAGACATTACGAAACCACACCATAGGCAGCACATGGAGGGGGGCGGCCTGGGGGCCGTTGTTCGTGACGGTGATCTTCCAGAGCAGGTCATTGGGGCTCCGTTTGGCCACCTCCTGGAGGACATCGAAATAAGTCTCGTCCTTGAAATAGCCGAGGTCCGCCAGTTCCACCTCGCCCAGCTTTTTATCGCGTCCCACGTTTTGCCGGACCAGTTCAGCGTAGGGGTAGGCGGCCTGGGGATACTTGTAGAGCCCCTTGGTGTAGGAATGGGTGGGAGTGGCGTCCAGGTAGTAATAACACTCCTTCACATCCTCTCCGTGGCTGCCCTCCTTGCCGGTGACGCCGAAAAGCCGTTCCTTCAGAATGGGATCCTGGCCGTTCCACAGGGCCGGGGCGAAGCAGAGGCGGCACTCCCGGTCCGTCCAGCCCATGAGCCCGTCCTCGCCCCAACGGTAGGCGCGGCTGCGGGCCTGATCGTGGGTGAAATACTCCCAGCTCTCCTGATGCCCGGAGTAGTCCTCACGCACGGTCCCCCACTGACGCTCCGGGAGGTAAGTCCCCCAGCGCTTCCAGTTTTTTTCCCGTGATTTGTCTTCCGCCAACCGGCGTTTCTCAGCTCCAACCATGGGGATGGATAGAGCAGGAAGCAGGCAAGTTCAGCAGGGAATCGGGGGAGTGGAGAGGAGAGACGGGGTAGAGATGTGGTGGCCTGTCTCCCCGAGTTAGGAGGTCACGCGGGACCGGGATGATGATTCTGGCAGGAGGATTCGGGAAAAGACCGTTATTTCATAAGGAATTGAAACAGTTTTTTCCGGGGCGTGGATCACTTCCGCGTTGACCGGCTGCTTTCAACTCTCCGGAGTATTGCCTGCCCGCCGCCACGGAGTGGCGGGAGAGATTAGCCGGTGGTGGAGTGAGGCACGAACGGAACCACCGGTTAGCATGGAGAAGGATCCATGCGCGCCGGAGGTGCGCGAGAAACCTCCCCCGCTCACCACAGATATCGGTCATCATATTCCACCAAACCCTTGCGCAACAGTATAATATATTCCTCCTGAAATGTGGTCCTTCGATGATGGCTCTCCTGATCCAGCACGTACTGCCGCACCTTTTCAATATGCCCGGCACTGATGGTAAACGCGCCGTAGCCCTCCTGCCAATTAAATCCCGCGAGCCCGAGTTCACGGTGAATCCATGAGGAGGAATCCGCCTTTACTTCGCGCATTACGTCCGCCAGGCGGTGGGTGGCCCGCAGGCCGGCAAAAACATGCACATGGTCCGCGGTTCCCCCCACGGCATGAGCCACGCCGTCCATTCCGCGAATGACGCCGCCCAGGTAGCGGTGAATCCGTTCACGCTGTTCCATATTGAACCATCCCTCGCGGTTTTTGGTGCTGAACACGAGATGATAGTGAAGGGAAAGGTGCGTCGATGGCATGAGGAAGGATTTCCGAGGGTCTCCAGCACGCCAAGCCTTCCGTGAGGCGTGAATCCGGTGGTGAGGGAGATGAGGGAACCGGCATGATGCGGCGGCAGGAATGCGTGGAAGCGGCGAGGGGGCAGGTGTGGCATTCAGCGGCTAACGGGGAAGATTCTCGCGCACCTCCGGCGCGCATGAATCTTTTGCGATATTGACCGGTGGTTCCGCGCGTGCCGCGCTCCACCACCGGCTAATCTCTTTCGCCACTCCGTGGCTGAAGAGGGCCCGGGTTGATATGGCCGGGCTCTACCTCTGACTGAAAAGGTATGTATAAAGCTCACGGGCGCAACCACAGGTCAAGTCTAACGGATTTTTATCCGGGCCAGGACAGGAAGGCATCTGTCGGATGAACAGTTCCCAATAGTTCCCGGCTCCACTTACGGCGTTCCAACTGGCATTTGTGTGATAGCCGCCGGCGAACCTGATTTCAGCTTGCGGCCCTTCCGGGGAAGGGCTTTTTCCGGTGTGAGCACTGAACGCGAAATGATCCTTTGTATTCCCGGACCCTGGCGGAGCCGAACGGAATTTGTCCAGGCACTTGTTGAAACCCATGGCGGGCGTTATCTGTTCGCGGGTCTCATTATTCTGGATGCCGTCGCGAACGACCACGTAACCACAGAATGGGCGCCATGCGATCCACGAATGGAAAACGCGTTCTGTTGCAGTGACCATGATGAAGAGACGCTTGCCGCCATCAGAGCTCATGAGTCGGTGGTCTATCTGCATTTCCCCCTGAATGTGCCGGAACAACGCGAACGTTTATTGAAATACACGGATGTCCTGCGCAAAGCCGGAAGCATCGCGCTGAAGCTGGAGAACTCCGGCCTTTCCCATCCATGGCCGAGGTGGTTCGAGTGGCTTTCCTCACCGTTTGAGAATCAACAGTATCTTGCCGTTGTTCTTCTGGCCAGCGATCCCGGAGGGGCGTATTTCTGCGGCATGCATCACTTTGGCCTGCCTGATACCTCCACCGATGAAGGCGGCGGAGAGCCGCTCGCGTCCCTGCAGGCATTCAATCAATATCTCCTGATGGAGTCCCCGGCCTTGAAGTCCGGCCATACCTTTTCAAAGGACGCGGAGTCGCCGCGCCGCCGTCTGCGTTGGACTGAGGATGACCGGTTCGAGCCGGATCATTTATTCCATAATCCCTATGGGCTGTGGAGGTTGGCGGAACTTTGAAGCTGCGTTCCTTCGCATTTCACCAGTGAAGAGTAGCTTCACCTTTGCCGTTAGCCTAGCGTCCCGAGCACACCAGCCAATATTCAGATTGAGGCCGCGATCAATTTTTGTCCAACCCTAATTAGAATCGCGCCCTCTCGAGGATTTGGATCATAAGAGGCCTGATCGTCTATATTCCATTTTCCCTCGCTTGTTTTCCACCACACACTAATATGATCTCCTTCCTTATTATTGAGCACAAAATTCCCGTTTTCGGCGAATTCATGGTGATCCACCCCAAGACGGTCCTCTTGGCGCATAAGATAAGCTGTCGAAGATTTCCCAGTATGTACACGAACTATTTTCCCCGGCAATAACAGTTCCGATGACGAACCTGTCCAATAAATTGAGGGTTGCGCCATCATATTTCCGCTCTTATCAAACTGTCGATGCGCGAGATGCAATGTGGACATCCTTACCGCCTCATCGCCAATATTTTTGAGATCAACCCATTCTGCCAGCAATTGCTGAGCATCGGGTGCTCCATATCGCAGGCGGTCCTTTCCCTGAGGGTTGGGTTTTGCGCGATAGACTTGAATTTTCCAGCTCATTTTTTGTTATTGAAGGCTCGATCAGATTATTTTTCGCGCCGCACTCCTTTAAAGGGCTTCGAGTCTGCTTTTTGGTCGATGAAGCGCCCGGTGCCGGTATCTCGTTTGACGTAGTGACCCGTGTTCGGATTAAAAACTTGGGAACGGTTTTTGACTGCACCATTACGGTGCCCGTCACCTGCGGGAGGGTTGGTGGCCATGATTTTTAATTAAAGGGTTGGGTATCGTTTAAGTGAACTGATTGCGGTGTGAAGTTCACTTAAATGAAACGAAAGTCAATGGAAAAAAGTTTTTCCTCCTCGACACGTTCATTTTGATGAACTTAGATCCGCTTTTGCATGCATGTAGGCTCTCGCGTTCGCTCTCTCCGCCTTCTGAGAGGGCTCACCCTACCCCAGCTCGCCGAAAAGGGAGGTGTCTCAGTGGGATTGCTTTCCCAATTGGAAAACGCGGACGACGAGTCTGCTAATCCTAACTTGCAAACGCTCCGGAGGATCGCAAACGCCTTGGAGGTTACGGTGGCAGATTTACTGGGAACACCAGTCGTTAAGGCCCGTAATTATATTCCGGAGAAGCTCGACGCAGGCCTGTCTGCGTTCTTAACGAGGGCGCGAAAACGTGGAGATACACTTGATGAAGATGTACTGCAAGGCTGTTACGGCATGCAGGAGCGGGATGGCGCTCCAAAAACAGCAGACGACTGGGAGTTTCTTTACAAAACCATCAAGATGAACTTTGATATGCGAAGAAAAAATGGATAAAAATTATTCTTATTTTGATGATAGGACAGGTAAGCGCTGGTCAAACCAATCTGTCATTGCTCTAATGCAGGAGAGATCTGAGGGATCGGAGACCCCTCAGGAAACTGTTCGCAGGTTAGCGCGCAACATGGTCGGCGCAGCAAAAAATATCGGCTGGGACGGCCCCCCTTTTGATGTCGAACTTCTTTCGGAGTTGCAAGGCATCGAAGTTCGGTGTGCAAAAGACGACATCCGTGCGGAAGCAAGGTTAATGCCTTTACCCGAAAAGCGACTGCTCATTGAATATTCAGGCGAGGCACCAGAAAAGAGACGGCGTTTTTCTATCTGTCATGAGATCGCTCACACCTTCTTTCCCGACTGTTACATGCAGGTTCAACATCGCCGCAGCGCCAAGCATTTCGATAGAATACATGCGGAGTTGGAAATGCTCTGCCACGTGGGTGCGGGTGAATTATTAATGCCGCTGCATGAGTTTTCCGAGAAAATGGACGGTCTCGGGCTCAGTTTCACTGTGGCCGCTGAACTGGCAGGTGTTTTCAACTCGTCGCAGGAGGCTGCTGCCCGCAGAATGGTGGACTTGTCAGGAAGGCCCTGCTGCTTGGTCTGGCTTTCGGAACGCTTAAAGCCTATGGAGAAGAAGGGCAAAACCCCTGAATTAAATCTTGGCCTTGAATTTCCAAACCCCAAAGAAAAACTTAGGATAGATTACTCTTTCCCTTCTGCGCAATGGCGATTGTACCTTCCAAAACACAAATCCATACCTGACGAGTCGTTTCTTTACGATATTTTGAAAGGAGCCGAACGGGAACTGCGCTCCGAAGATTGGAGCGCATTAAAAGTAGGAGCGCCTCACATCGAAGCGGTGTTAAGCGCTCACGCACACCCAGAATCCTTGGGAATAATGGCCCTTTTAGCCCTTAATGAATCGGATTAAAAATGCATTTTCCTCCACTTCTGAGAGAGGGGATGTCGCATATTCAGGGGTTTTAGATTGAAGTTGTTTGGCGAGTTGTTCAATTTTGGTTATCTTTGAATACGCATCAAGATACTGTGGATCGCCGAGTCCTCTCCTTAATTCGTATCATTTCTTAAAGAAGGTCCAGGACCGCGGGGCAGTCCTGGACCTTCAGAGTGTCTTATCCGGGAAAAATCAGGCCAGGGCCTTTTTCACGGCGTCGACGGTCATGCCGAGTTTTTCCATGACGATGTTGCCGGGGGCGCTGATGCCGAAGCGGTCGATGCCGAGGACGGTGCCCTGGGTGCCGACGTATTTCCACCAGAGGGCGGTGACGCCGGCTTCGATGGCGATGCGCTTGGTGACGGCGGGGGGGAGGACTTCGTCTTTGTAGGACTGGGGCTGGCGGTCGAAGATCTCGGTGCAGGGCATGGAGACGACGCGGACGCCAGGCTGGCCTTTGGCACCGTCCACGGCGTGCTGGAGTTCACTGCCGGTGGCGATGACGATGGCGGTGAGGGAGGCGGTTTCCTTCACGAGGATGTAGCCGCCTTTGAGCGTGCCTTCGCGGCGGACGGAGGCGGGGGCGCTGCCCTGGTGGGGGATATCCTGGCGGCTGAGGGCGAGGAGGGTGGGGCCGTCCTTGCGGCTGAAGGCGGAGGCAAAGGCGGCGGCGGTTTCCTCGGCATCGCCGGGGCGGATGACGTTCAGATTCGGAATGACGCGGAGGCCGCTGACGGTTTCCACCGGCTGGTGGGTGGGGCCGTCTTCACCCACGCCCACGCTATCGTGCGTGAAGATGTAGGTGACGGGCAGGCGGGAGAGGGCGGCGAGGCGGATGGAGGGGCGGCAGTAGTCGGCGAAGACGAGGAAGGTGGCGCCGCTGGGGAGGAAGAGGCCGTCGTAGGCGATCCCGTTGCAGATGGCGCACATGGCGTGCTCCCGGATGCCGAACCAGATATTCCGGCCGAGGGGATTCGTGGCGGAGAAGTCGCCGCCGTCCTTGATGTAGTTCTTCGTGGAGCCGAAGAGGTCCGCGCTGCCGGTGATGAGGTGCGGGATGGATTTGGCGAGGTGATTCAGGATTTCGCCGCCGCTGTTGCGGGTGGCGGCCTTGCCTTCGGCGGGGTATTCCGGAATGGCCTTCAGCAGTTCGTCCACGGAGAGATCGTGCGCGCGGGCGGCGGCGAGCTCGGCGGCGAGGGCGGGATTCGCGGCGCTCCAGGCGCTGAACTTTTCCTCCCAGTGGGCGTGGCCTTCGGCGCGGGCTTTCGCGAGGTGGGCGAAGTGCTCGCGCACATCATCGCTGACGTGGAAGTGGGTGCCTTCCGGGATGCCGAGGGCTTTCTTCGCGGCGTCCACGAACTTCGCGCCGCCTTCGCCGTGGGCCTTGGCGGTGCCGGCCACTTCGGGGATGCCTTTGCCGATGACGGTTTTGGCGATGAGGATCTTCGGCTTGCCGTTGTCGTTCTTCTTCGCGTCGTGGAAAGCGTGCTGGAAGGCATCGAGGTCATGGCCGTCGAGGATCACGGCGTCCCAGCCGAGCGCTTCGTATTCCGCCTTCGTGTCCTCGCTCTGGGTGACCTTCGCCATGGCGTCGAGGGTGACGTCATTGCTGTCATAGATGAGGATGAGGTTGTCGAGGTGGTTGTGCGCGGCGAAGGCCACGGACTCACGGGCCACGCCCTCCTGGAGACAGCCGTCGCCGGCGAGCGCCACCACGTGGTAGTCGAGAATGGTGTGGGCGGGGGTGTTGTATTTCGCCGCCGCCATTTTGCCGGAGAGGGCGAAACCCACGGCATTGCCGATGCCCTGGCCCAGGGGGCCCGTGGTGCATTCCACGCCCGCGGTTTCAAAGGATTCCGGGTGGCCCGGGGTGTGGCTGCCGAGCTGGCGGAACTTCGTGAGCTCCTCCAGCGGGAGATCGTAGCCCGCGAGGTGCAGCCAGGAGTAGATGAACATGGAGCCGTGACCGGCGCTGAGGATGAAGCGGTCGCGATTCAGCCATTTCGGGTTCGCCGGGTCGCAGTGGAGGGAGTGTCCGAAGAGCACGGCCCCAATTTCCGCCGCGCCGAGGGGCAGCCCGAGGTGGCCGGAAGCGCATTTGTGGACGGCGTCCATGGCGAGTCCGCGGGCTTCATTGGCTGCTTTGGCGAGAATGACTTTGTTCATAAATGGAAAGGTGGTCGGGAAAGAAATGCCTCCGGATGGCCGGTTTTAACCGGGAGGGAAGAGGCAGTGATAAGTTTTCACCCGGGGTGTGCAAGGGAAATGGCGGCGGCGGGGAGGGTTCCACTATGCCGGAAACGTCGTCCGCTATCTTCAATTGGGTCATTTTCGTCAAACTGTTCATTTTTTCTTGAACAATTTGGGTGCCCGGGTTAACAAATGGTGTCGAAGTCACCATGTTTACCCCCGAAACCATTCCCGCCAGCTCCCAGGAGTCCGCCGCGCTGACGCCGGTGGAGGTGGAGGTGATCGGGGTGTTTGTGAACGCGGTGAAGCTCCTGGGCGTGCCGAAGTCCATCGGGGAAATCTACGGGCTGCTGTTTATCTCGTCCGAGCCGCTGTCGCTGGATACCCTGGTGGTGCGGCTGAACATCAGCAAGGGATCGGCCAGCCAGGGGCTGAAGGTGCTGCGGGCGCTGGGAGCGGTGCGGCAGGTGTATGTGGGGGGAGACCGGCGGGATCACTACACGGCGGAGATCGAGCTCAAGAAGCTGGCGGCGGGGTTCATCCGCGAGGAGGTACAGCCGCGGCTGGAAAGCGGCGCGGAGCGGCTGGCGCGGCTGAAGTCCCTGGCCGGGAGGCTGGAGCCGTCCGAAGGCAGCTTTCTCCAGACCCGCGTGGCCAAGCTGGCCCTGTGGCACTCCCGGGGGCAGTCCGTGCTCCCGTTTCTCACCCAAATGATGGACTGAATCCCATGACGACTCCTGACGACCTCGTAAAGTGGCGGTGCATTCGCGGGAAACCGAAGAGCGAGCATCTGGCGGCCCAGCATTTGAAGGCGGCGGGGTATGAGTCCTTCTGCCCGAGAATCCGGCACCAGAAGCAGACCACGCGGGGGCCGGTGTGGTTCGTGGAGGCTTTGTTTCCCGGGTATTTGTTTGTGAAATTCGCGCCCACGAATGTCCGACAGGTGGCGGCGACGCCTTTTGTGAGCCAGGTGCTGACCTTCATGGAGGACTTTGGAGCCGTGCCGGAAAAGGTGATTGTGGACCTGCGGGACTCCGTGGATGTGCAGGAAACGGTGACGGTGAACACGGCCATCCAGACCGGCGATGCCGTGGAGGTGGTGACCGGACCGCTCCAGGGCCAGTCCGTCACGGTCACCCAGGTGCTGCCCGGGACGGACCGGGTGCGGGTGCTGCTCGAATTTCTCGGTTCCCCGCATGAGGTGGAGGTCAGCCTGCTAAGCATCATCAGCGGACGAGATCCCCGCGTTCAGGCCTTGCCACGGAGCGCGGCCTGAGTTCCGGTAAACTTTCATAGCGCCGTGCTCCTCTGGAGAACGGCGCGCCCCCTAACCCCGCAGCCTTCCGTGCCGCCTGTTTCCCTATTGTCCCGTATCATTGGTTTCGCCCGAAAAGAGGTGGTTGACCACGGGCGGCAGCTTGACCGGAGGAGACCGCCACTGCCCGCCCCGGGCACCCAGGACGCTTGAAGGAGAAAATAGATGTGCTCATCGCCGGAGCGGGATTCTCCGGCATGGTTTTGGCGGAGCGGTTCAGCGCGCGGGGTCTGAAATGTGTGGTCGTGGAAAAGCGCCCGCACATCGGCGGGAACGCATGGGACCGGGCGGATGGAAACGGGGTGCTCTATCATCCCTACGGGCCGCACTATTTCCGGACGAACAGCCGTCTGGTGCGGGACTACCTGTCCCGCTTCACGGAGTGGCAGCCGGTGGAATACCGCATCCAGAGCTGGACGGACGGGCGCTACTGGAGCTTTCCGGTGAACCTGGCCACCTTTGAGCAGCTCATCGGGCACGGGGCCACGGAGGAGGACTTCAAGGCGTGGCTGGAGGAAAAGCGGGTGCCGGTGAAAAACCCGCGGAACAGCGAGGAGATGATCCTCTCCCAGGTGGGGCATGAGTTGTATGAGAAGTTCTTCCGGGGCTACACTATCAAGCACTGGCACCGGCATCCCCGGGAACTGGACGCCTCCGTGGCGGCGCGCATTCCCATCCGCACCACGCGGGACGACCGCTACCTGCGGGAGGAGTTTCAGGCGCTGCCGCTGAAGGGATATAACCATCTTTTCGAGCAAATGGTGGAAGCCTCGCCGGGCCTGACGGTTTTGCTGGAGACGGATTTTGAGGAGGCTCGCGGGCGGTATGAGGCCCGGCACATTATCTATACCGGGCCGGTGGACGCGTATTTTGGATACCGGCACGGGCGGCTGCCCTGGCGGTCGCTGAGATTTGAAGTGGAGTCCTTCACCCCGGGGGAGCTGGTTTCCCGGGAGGCGATTTCCGGAAAGCCGGGCTTCTGGCAGCCGGCCATGCAGGTGAATTTTCCGAACGATCACGATTACACGCGCATCGTGGAGATCAAACACGCCACCTGCCAGGCCACGGGATACTCTAACATCGTGCGGGAGTTTTCCCAGGACGATGCCCCAGGGCGGGAACCTTACTATCCCATCCCCGCGCCGGATGCCCGGGCGATGTATGAACAATATCGCCTGCTGGCGGAGGCCGAGCCGGGCGTGAGCTTCTGCGGGCGGCTGGCGACTTATCACTACTACAACATGGATCAGGTAACCGGCCTGGCGCTCAAGGAATACGAGCGTCTGACCGGTCCGGGTGGTCCTTTTTACGATCCCGCGCAGGAACGGCGGGACGGCTTTATTTCACTGCATGACTCCTAAAGAGAAACTCGCCAGTAACACTGCGGTCGTCGGCGTCCTTGGTCTTGGCTACGTGGGCCTGCCGCTGGTGCTGGGCTTTGCCGAAAAGAACATCCGCGTGACCGGCTTCGATATCGATGCCCGGAAAGTGGAGGCCCTGAATGGCGGCCGGAGCTACATCGAGCACATTGGCGCGGAGCGCGTGAGAAGGGCGGTGGATGCGGGTGTGTTGCGGGCCACCACGGATTTCAGCCAGGTGGCGGAGGTGGATATCATCATCATATGTGTGCCCACGCCGCTGGACCTGCACCATGAGCCAGACCTGAGCTATGTGCGCGCCACGCGGGATGCCATTCTGCCCTACTTGCGGGCCGGGCAACTGGTCTGCCTGGAAAGCACCACCTACCCGGGCACCACGGAGGAGGAGTTTCTGCGTCCTATCCGGCAAAAGGGATTCACGCCGGGTGAGGACTTCTATCTGGTGTTCTCACCGGAGCGTGAGGATCCAGGCAACCCGGATTTCTCGGGGACGAACATTCCCAAGGTGGTGGGTGGCCATTCGCCGGCCTGTCTGGAGCAGGGACAGGCGGCTTACGGGGCTATTTATAATAAGGTGGTGCCCGTCTCCTCCACGAAGGTGGCGGAGATGGTGAAGCTGCTGGAGAATATTTTCCGCGCGGTGAACATCGGCCTGGTGAACGAGATGAAGATCGTGACGGATGCCATGGGGATCGATATCTGGGAGGTGATCGAGGCCGCGAAGACCAAGCCGTTCGGGTTCACGCCTTTTTATCCGGGGCCTGGGCTGGGAGGGCATTGTATTCCCATCGATCCGTTTTATCTCACGTGGAAGGCGCGGGAATTCGGAATTTATACCCGCTTCATTGAACTGGCCGGGCAGATCAACGAAGGCATGCCCGCCTATGTGGTGCGGCGGGCGGGGGAGCGGCTCAATGGTTATAAAAAGGCCGTCAATGGCAGCCGGGTGTTGATCATGGGACTCGCTTATAAAGCGAACGTGGACGACATGCGGGAAAGCCCCACTTTCAAGCTGTTCGACCTCTTCCGTGAACAGGGCGCGGAGGTCAGTTACTACGATCCGCATATTCCCGTGATCACGCCGACGAGGGAGCACGCGGAATACACCGGGTGGAAATCCATCGCGTGGACGGAGGAAGTGGTGTCCGGATTCGACTTGGTGGTCATTTCCACGAATCACGCGAAGTATAACCTCACGGAACTGGCGGCGTGGGCGCCGTGCATTCTGGATACCCGCAATGCGATGGTGAATGTGGCGGTAAAACCGGGGCAGGTCACCAAGGCATAGAGCGGCGGTGGTTCACCGGCCCGAAGAGGTCATTTTTCAGGAGATGCAGACATCCGTGCTCATTCTGGCCGCCGGCAGCATCCGGGGGAAATTCCCGCTGCTGTTGCCAGGGTTTGAAAGCCCGGCGCTGCTGCCGGTGAATACCCGGGCCCTGGGAGCGCTGGTGCTCCAGGCCTTTAAACGCCTGGAGGGAGACACCCCGCTGGATCTGCGGCTGGTGGTGTCCGAAGGTTTTGAGGATGCCGTGGTTTGGAATACCCGGGCGGCGGACCATGGCTGCCGGGTGCATGGGCTGCCGGAAAACGGTGGTGTGATCGAGACCCTGCGGGCCGCTCTCGCCCTGGAGGATCTGGCCGGGGATATCATCGTCTGTCTGGTGACCACCGTGCCCGAAGTGCTGCCGGGTCCGGGGGAAGTGCTGGTGGACGAAGCGACCTCCACGGCGGATGAGTGGGCGGTGGTGGACCCGGAGCTGGAAGGCCAGGCCAGGTTCACCGGGCGGGGCACCAAAGGAGCCTCCGGACATGCTTTCACCGGTGTGTTTCGTGGAAGCAGGCAGGACCTCACGGAAGCCGCCGCGGCCGCCGAAACGGGAGACCTGATCAATGTCATCCGGAAGCTGGACGAGGCGCGTGGAATTTCCATCCGCAAGTGCCGGTGGATCGACTGCGGACATGATTCCAACTACCCGCGCAGCCGCGCGGAACTGCTGGCCAGCCGGTCTTTCAACTCCCTGCTGGCCGATCCCGGCACGGGTCTGGTGGTAAAGCGGTCCAGCAATACCGCGAAGCTGCGGGACGAGGCTGATTACCTGGGCATGCTCCCCACGGAACTGGCCACCTTTTTCCCCCGCATCGTCCGGGAAAGCCGGCCCGGAGGGCGAATGGAGTGTTATGAAATGGAATACTACGGCTATCCCAGCATCGCCGAGTATCAGCTCTACTGGGATCTCACTCCTGGGGTATGGCAGCGTATTTTTACCCGGTTCAATGAAATTCTGAGCGCGTTCCGGAAATGGTCGTTCTCCATCGGCCCGGGTCAATTCCAGGATTTCATCTGGGGCAAGACCGAACAACGTCTGCGGTCGCTGGAGGCCAGCCAGGCACCGGTGGCCCGTTTGCTGGCCCTGCGGGAAATACGGGTGAACGGCCAACTCCTGGCTGGCTGGCCCGCCTGTAAGGAACAGGTGGAAAAAGCGGTCCGGGGAATGTACCGGGAAAGCGAATTCTGCGCCTCCCACGGGGATTTCTGCTTCAATAATATTCTGTGTGATGCCTCCTCCGGAGTGGTCCGCCTCATCGATCCCCGGGGGAGTTTCGGGGAAAACTGCCGGGGAATCTATGGAGACCGCCGGTATGACCTGGCGAAGCTCACGCACTCGGCCACGGGCCACTATGACTATTTTGTGAACGGGCTCTTTCAGGTGGAGCAAAAGGGCGCGGATGAATTTCAGCTGCATTTGAAGCTGCGGAAAAACCATACCCTGCTCGCCGGCCTTCACGACGATCTCCTGCGCGCGCAGCAGGCGGATGCCCGCGAAATCTCCATGCTCACCGGGCTGCTCTTTCTCTCGATGCTGCCGCTCCATGCCGAGGATCAGAACCGCCAGACCGCGTTCCTGCTCCGGGGCCTGCAATTCCTTAACGAATCCCTCTCCTGATATAAAACAATATATGGCTAGAATTTGCATTGATCTGGACGGCGTCATCGCGGCGCACCGGCGGGAGGGTGAAACCTACGCGGATGTGGCGGTGATCGAAGGTGCCGTGGAGCGGCTGGAGGAGCTGAAGGCCGCCGGGCATTATCTCATCATCAATACCGCGCGGCATATGAAGACCTGCGGGGGGAATGCCGGGCTGGTCATGGCGCGCATCGGGGAAATCACACTCGAATGGCTGCGCCGTCATAAAGTTCCGTATGACGAGATGCACTTCGCCAAGCCGTGGGCACATTTTTATATCGATGACAACGCGGTGCGGTTTTCGGACTGGGATCAGGCCATGGATGACCTGGCCTCCAGCCGTTATTCCGGACAGAAAGAGGGCTGATGAATATCGTGATTCCCATGGCCGGGGCCGGCCGCCGCTTTGTGGAGGCCGGATGGGCCCTCCCCAAGCCGCTGTTGCCCGCGCACGGGCGGACGCTTCTGGAATGGAGCGTGGACTCCCTGCCGCTGCATCTGGCCACCAGGCTGGTGTTTGTGGGGCTGGAGGAACACCGCCGGGCCCATGGGTTTGAGGAGTTCATCACCCGCCGGTATGAACAGTTCCGCCCCCTCTTCCGCTGGCTGCCGGAAACCACGCGGGGACAGTCCGAAACCGTGCTGGTGGCGGCGGACCTCCTGGACCCTGGCGCCGGGCTGGTGATCTTCAATATCGATACCGCCTACACGGCACCCGGGCTGGAGAGCGCGCTGCTGGATCCGGGAAATGACGGCGTGCTCGTTTCCTTTCCCTCTGCGGAGCCGCGCTTCAGTTATGCCCGGATGGCGGGCGGGCGGGTCGTGGAGGTCAGGGAAAAAAAGGTGATTTCCCACCATGCGCTCACCGGCCTTTATCATTTCCGCCATACTTGGGATTTCCTCACGGTCGCGGAGGCCGCCATCGCCGCCGGACAGCGGGAGGCAGGCGAGTATTACGTGGCCCCCTTGTATAACCGGCTGATCGAAGAGGGCAGGAATTTTGTGGTCCACGAGTGCGAAGGACACTGGATCCTGGGCACGCCCGCTGAATACGAAACGTTCCTGCAAGGTCCGCCCCCGGCAATCCCGCGCCGATGAAAACCTCCATCACCGTCACGGCGTCCAGTGTGAACTGGGCAAACTATCTCGACTGGATTCTCGCCGGTTGGGCAGCCATGGCAGAGCGCGGAGAGATGGAGCCGGTGCGGTTCCGCCTGCCACCGCTCACCGGAGCGCTCATCCGGCACAGCGCCCTGCGCTACGTGACCCGGCGGGCGGCTCCCACCATGTTCAAACGTCTGGCCGCGGGCTCCGGCGGAGTCATGGAGGGCGAAATCCGGTTTGGAGACCGGACCGTCCGGTTTGCTTATGACATCATCGACGAGCCCTGGGATTACAATCTGGCGGCTTTCGAGCGGTGCGATCTTTATTTCAAAGCCCAGACGGGACTCAACTCCCCCGCCCCGTTTCCCCTGAGCCGCCGGATCTCCATGCCGCTGCCGAAGGCGGTGGTGGAGGGCTGGAGCAAGGTGCGGCGCGCCATGCTGGGCCGTCCCCTGGCCCGGTCCCTGAACGGAAAAAAGAATCTCGCCGCGCTGAAGCGGTGGGAAAGCTCCGGCACCGGCACGCGGAATCTTTCCCTCTTTGCCTACTATGGCAGCATGAACCCGCACCAGCTTCTGGAACAGACGCTGAATGGCGAACGGTTTCTCCACCCGAACGCCAAACGGGTGGATCTGGTAAAAGGCCTGCGGGCGTGGAATGATCCCCGGGTGGATGCCCGCATCGTCACCGGCGGGCCTCCGGAAACCGCGGGGCCGTTTATCCCTCTGGCGGATTATCCCGGCCGGGTGGCCTCGACCTGCTACAATGTGAATGTGTCAGGGAATGGAAATAGCATCCCTTTCCGTTTCGTGGACAGCTTCAGTCTGGGCACGGCCATCGCCACGGATGACCAGGTGGTGGGATGGTATGCGCCCTTCGATGAAGAGGTGGAAATGGTGTCCTTTGGAAAACTGGGGTATGAACTGGCGGAGGAAGCGGATCTTCCGGGAGCCCTCCGCCGTCTGCGGGAGATGGCGGATACAGACCCCGGAAAGTGGGGGGAGCGCGCGGATTTCATTCGCGAGCGTTTCCGCCGCCTCTGGCATCCCGAAGCCTTCGCACGGTATTTTGTGGAGGAATGCCGGAAAGCCGCTTGAGAACAAATGATATGAAAATCGCCGCGATCGGAGCCGGAGCCTGGGGTAAAAACATCGTCCGCACCCTGCACGAAATGAACGTGCTGGGCGTGATCGTGGAAGCCTCCCCGGCACTGCGCGCGCAACTGGAACAGGAATATCCAGGTGTTGAGATCGTGGCGGATTACGGTGAAATCTTTCAACGCGGGGAGATCACCGGAGTGACCATCGCCACTCCGGCACCCACCCATCACCGCATTGCCAAAGAATGTCTGCGGGCGGGGAAGGATGTGCTGGTGGAGAAGCCGATGACCCTCACCGCCGGGGAGGCCGGGGATCTCGTGGAGACGGCGGAAAAGCTGGGGCGTATCCTGATGGTCAACCATCTCCTGCTTTACAAACCGGCTGTCCGTTTCCTGCGGGACTATCTGGCGGAAGGACATCTGGGGGATGTTTATACCTATCATCAGGAGCGCATGAAGCTGGGCAAGGTGCGGGCGGTGGAGAACGCGCTCTGGAGTCTGGGCGTGCACGATGTGGCCGCGCTTCTTTACATTGCCGGAGCGGTTCCGGTGGAGGTGCTCTTCAGCGGTCACCGGGGACTTCAGGCCGGAGTGGAGGACGATACCTACCTCCACATGACCTTCGCGGATGGAAGAAAGGCTCATCTGCACAACTCCTGGCTCTGGCCGGAGGACAGGAGGGGCCTGCGTGTGATCGGCAGCCGGGGAATGCTTGTTTATGACGAAAAAGCGGAGACCGTGACACTGCTGAAGAAAACGATCGACGGGAAATTGAATAATGTGGACGGCGGAAGCGAGCTGCTTTTTGAAGCGCCGCGTGACTTCCAGCCACTCATGGCGGTGATCAGCCATTTCCAGACCTGCATGGAAACCCGGGAGACTCCGCTTTCGTGCGGACGAAGCGGCGTGGAGGTCATCCGCATTCTCGAAGCCGCGCGCTAACTCTTCCGGAAATGAGCTTCTCCGTTCACTCCACCGCCATCGTCGATGACAATGTCACTATCGGCGAAGGCACAAAGATCTGGCACTTTGCGCACATTTGTCCGGGAGCGAGGATCGGCGCGGGGTGCATCTTCGGTCAGAATACCATGGTGGCGAATGACGTGGTGATAGGGTCCAACGTGAAGGTGCAGAACAACGTGGCGATCTACACGGGGACCGTGGTGGAGGATGATGTGTTCCTGGGCCCCTCCTGCGTGCTGACGAATGTGACCAACCCCCGCAGCCAGGTGAAACGGCACTCCCTGTATGAGCGGACGCTCATCCGGCGCGGTACCACGGTGGGGGCGAATGCCACCATCGTGTGCGGGATCACGCTGGGACGTTACTCCTTCATTGCCGCTGGAGCGGTGGTGGCGCGGGATGTTCCGGACTACGGTTTCATCATGGGCGTGCCTGGACGCCTCAAGGGCTGGATGAGCCGCCACGGACATCTGCTGCACTTCGATGCCGAAGGGCGGGCGCGGTGCCCGGAGTCGGGTTTCGACTACGAGCTTCGTGACGGAGCGGTGAAATGCCTCACCCTGGATGAAGAGACTCCCCTGCCGCCGGATCTTTCCACCGGAGCCCGGTCCTACGATGAATTCAAAACTCCGTGAGCCCCGGACCTGAATCCCCCCAATCCATTCCCATGACAAAAGTACCGCTTCTCGACGTCAACGCGCAGAATCTTCCGCTGGAGGCCGAACTCACCGCCGCGTTCACCCGCGTGCTGCAATCCGGTCAGTTCATCATGGGGCCGGAAGTGGAGGCCCTGGAAAAGGAATGCGCGGCGATGGTGGGGGCGAAGCACGGCATTGGCTGCTCCTCCGGCACGGACGCCATTCTTCTGGCCCTCATGGCGCTGAACATCGGGCCGGGGGATGAAGTGCTGGTGCCTTCCTTCACTTTCTTCGCCACTGCCGGCTGTGTGGCGCGGGCGGGGGCGACACCGGTCTTTGTGGATGCCTGCCCGGTGTGTTTCAACATCGATGTCGCCAAAGCCGCGGCGAAGATCACCCCGAAGACCAAAGCGATCATTCCCGTCCACCTTTTCGGCCAGAGCGCGGACATGGACGCGGTGATGGCGCTGGCGAAGGAGCATAATCTGTATGTGATCGAGGACGGAGCCCAGGCCATCGGGGCTACTTACAAGGGGACGCCGGTGGGGAGCATCGGACACTTCGGGACCTACAGTTTCTTCCCCAGCAAAAACCTGGGGGGCTTTGGCGATGGCGGTCTGCTGGTGACGAATGACGATGCCCTGGCGGACTATGCGCGCATCCTCCGCACCCACGGCAGTAAGCCGAAATATTATCATAAGTTCGTGGGTGGAAATTTCCGCCTGGACCCGCTCCAGGCAGCGCTGCTCCGGGTGAAGCTGGCCCGCTACGGGGAATACACGACGAACCGCCAGGCGAACGCGGCCTATTATACCGAAAAACTCAGCGCCCTGCCTGGCGTGGCGGTGGCGGACCCCGCCCACTGCAAATGCGCCGCCACGCAAAATGCCTGGGTGGAGCAGACCGGAGTCAAAGTCATTCTTCCCGCTCCCTATGCGCACAACGGGCACATCTGGAATCAATACACCCTGCGGATCCCCGGAGGACGTCGGGATGCCCTGAGAAAGCTGCTGACAGAGCGGAACATCGGGCACGAGATTTATTACCCGGTCACCATGGATCAGCAGGAGTGTTTCCAATACACCAGTGACTTCTGCCGGGCGGACTGCGAAACCGCCCACCAACTGGCGGGCGAGGTCGTCAGCATCCCCATCTACCCGGAACTCTCCCGCGAACAGCAGGATGCGGTGATCGCCGCGCTCGGGGAATTCGCGGGCCAATAACCAGTTTATACGCAACAATGAAAGTTGTCATTCTTTGCGGCGGGAAAGGCACGCGTCTCCGGGAGGAGACCGAGTACCGGCCAAAGCCCATGGTGCCCATTGGCGGGAGGCCCATCCTGTGGCACATTATGAAGACCTATGCCCATTACGGGCATAAGGATTTTATTCTTTGCCTGGGATATAAAGGGGAAATGATCAAAGACTACTTCCGGAACTACCTCTGGAACACGTGTGACATCACCCTCAAGCTGGGCAATAAATCCGAAATCACCTGCCACCACGGCCACGATGAAGAGGACTGGACCGTGACCCTGGCGGACACCGGCGAGGACACCATGACGGCATGCCGGGTGAAGATGATCCAGCGCTACATTCCAGAGGGGGAGACTTTCCTTCTCACTTACGGGGACGGGCTGGCCACCATTGATATCAACGCGAGCATCACCGCCCACCGGGCCGCCGGGAAGGTCTGCACGCTTACCGCCGTTCATCCCGCCGGACGCTTCGGAGCGCTGCGGATCGAGGAGGATGGACAGATTCATTCCTTTGCCGAGAAGCCGCAGTTTGAAGATACCCTCGTCAATGGCGGCTACATGATCTGCGACTACGGGATGTTCCGCTATCTGCCCAACGACCCTCACATGATGCTGGAGCGGGAGCCCATGGATAATCTCGTCCAGGACGCGCAGCTCAATGCCTACCGCCATATCGGCTTCTGGCAACCCATGGATACCTATCAGGAATCCCAGCACCTGAATCATCTGTGGAACACCGGGGCCGCGCCCTGGAAAGTCTGGTAAAGCTCCGGGGAGGCGACCACACATTATGTTTTCCGGCACGTATGAAGGAAAGCGCGTCCTGGTGACCGGGCATACCGGTTTCAAGGGCTCGTGGCTCAGCCAGTGGCTGCTGGACCTGGGCGCGGAGGTCCATGGCTATGCGCTCGACCCCGCGCCGGAGGCCGTGCTCTTCGATCAACTGGGACTGGAAAAACGCCTGGCCGGAGACTGGCGCGCGGATCTGGCGGATCTGCCGGGACTGACAAAACTGGTCCGGGATATACGACCGGAGTATGTGTTCCATCTCGCGGCCCAGCCGCTGGTGAGACTTTCCTACGAACAGCCCGTGGAAACCTTCGCGACGAATGTCATGGGCACCATCCATGTGCTGGAGGCGCTCCGGGTCACCGGGAGCCCGTGCAGCGTGGTCTGTGTCACCACGGATAAATGTTATGAAAACCGGGAGTGGCTGCACAGCTACCGGGAGGAGGACGCCATGGGAGGCTACGATCCCTATAGCGCGAGCAAGGGGGCGGCGGAAATCGCCATCGCCTCCTACCGGCGGTCTTATTTCCTGAATTCTCCGGTCCGGCTGGCATCCGCGCGGGCGGGAAATGTGCTGGGAGGCGGGGACTGGGCCGCGGACCGGATCGTGCCGGACTGCTTCCGCAGTCTGCGGGCTGGAGAGTCCATCCCCGTGCGCAATAAGACCGCCACCCGTCCCTGGCAGCATGTGCTGGAGCCTCTCAGTGGTTATCTCTGGCTGGCGGCGGCACAGGCCTGGCCGGAACTCCTCCAGCGAACCGACGCTTCGGTTTTCAGCTCCGCCTTCAATTTCGGCCCCCGGCTGGACTCCAACCGGACCGTGGCGGATCTGGTGGCGGAACTGCTGAAACACACGCCCGGTGCCTGGCGGGATGCCTCGGACCCGGACGCTCCCCATGAGGCGTCTAAGCTGAACCTCGCCATTGACAAGGCTTTCCACCTTCTCCAGTGGCAGCCTGTGTGGGATTTTGAGGAAACCATCGCGCGGACCGCGGAGTGGTATTTGTCCACCGGAGAGGCCCCGGCGGACCGGACCCGCTCCCAGATCACCGCGTATGAGGCCGCCGCCGGCGGCTCCGGCCTTGCCTGGACTCGATAACAGATGAAGCCTTCATCACGCGTAGTCATCACGGGAGCCACCGGGTTCATCGGCAGGGCGGTGCTGGAGGAGCTTCTCTCCCCGGGAGATTGTGAGGTAACGGTGCTCCTGCGACCGGATTCGGACCGGCGGCGTTTGCCCCAGGGGGATTATACGGTTCTGGAATACCGGGGATTGAACGATCCCGGACTGGAGACCGCGCTGAAGGCGCGACGGCCCGGAGTTTTTATCCATTGTGCCTGGCGGGGGGTGAGCGCGGGCGGGCGGAACGAAGCTTTTCAGATCACGGAGAATCTTCCCCTGACACTGCAATCCGTGGAACTGGCGGCAGGCAGCGGTTGCGGGCAGTGGATAGGCCTGGGCTCCCAAGCGGAGTATGGCCGCGCCAATGCCCGCGTGAATGAAGAGGCCGCCACACGCCCGGAGACCCTCTACGGCAAAGGAAAACTGGCCGCCGGTATCGCTGCCCTGGCCTTGTGTGAGGCCCGAGGGCTCGCGGGAAGCTGGCTGCGGGTTTTCTCCGTCTATGGCCCCGGAGATGCGCCGTCGCTGTTCATTCCTTATGTTATCCAGGAATTTCTAGCCGGGCGTGTCCCCCGGCTTACCGCCTGTGAACAGTTGTGGGACTACCTTTACATCACGGACATGGCGCGGGCGGTGACGGCGGTGGCCGCGGCGGGCGCGCGCGGTGTTTTCAACGTGGGGTCCGGACGGGCGGTCTCTTTAAAGACCTGCATTGAAACCATCCGCGGGGTTTTGGGCACAGGGATCGTTCCGGAATATGGCGCGTTGCCGTATCGCGCGGATCAGGTGATGCATCTGGAGGCGGACATCAGCCGGCTCACCGCCGCCACGGGCTGGCGGCCAGTCACGGACCTGGTGGAAGGCCTGGCCGCGACCGTCGATTTTGAACGCCGCCGTGAAGCTTCTCCCGCCGCCGCCTGAGAGATTCCCCCAGCTTTCTTTTTCCCTGTTTTTCAACAATGTCCACCACACCCGCAGAGCTTAAGGCCGAGATTCTCCGACTGACCCGGGAGTTCAGCCGTCTCACTCACCAGGCGCAGCGTCCCGGCTCGGATCCCGGGAAGGCACCTTTTACCCCAGGCCAGACTATTCCCTACGCGGGGCGGGTTTTCGATGAGGATGAGGTGGAGGCGGCGGTGTCCGCCACCCTGGACTTCTGGCTCACCCTGGGGCCGGAGGGTGAGGCGTTTGAGAAGGAGCTGGCGGCTTTCATGGGCGTGAAGCACTCCATTCTGGTGAACTCCGGCTCCTCGGCGAATCTCGTTGCCTTTGCCACGCTGACATCGCATAAACTGCCGCCGGACCGCCGCATCCGGCCGGGGGATGAAGTCATCACCGTGGCCGCTGGATTTCCCACCACGGTCGCGCCCATCATTCAATATGGAGCGGTGCCGGTTTTTCTGGACGCGGACCCGCTGACGGGGAACGCTGACCTCGCCAGACTGGAGGAGGCTTACACTCCGGGAAAAACCAAGGCCGTGATGATGGCCCACACCCTGGGCAATCCCTTCGATCTCGCGACGGTCCTCGCCTTTTGTCAGAGGCATCAACTCTGGCTGGTGGAGGATAACTGCGACGCCCTGGGCTGCACCTACAGCCTGCCCGCGGAGGCCGCCGGAAAACTGGGTCTGGACCATCTACTGAAGCAGGCGGAGAACAACGCCGGCTCCGGAAAACTGCCAGCGATGAGCGACGGTATCCTTACCGCCTACACCGGCAGCTTCGGGGATATTTCCACGCAGTCGTTTTACCCTCCCCACCACCTGACCATGGGAGAGGGCGGGGCGGTGAATATCGTTCGCAGGCCGCCGCTCAAGTCCTACGCGGAGAGCTTCCGTGACTGGGGTCGGGACTGCTGGTGCCCCAGCGGGAAGGACAATTCCTGCAACAAACGCTTCCAGTGGCAACTGGGGGAACTGCCCGAAGGCTACGACCACAAGTACATCTACAGCCACCTCGGATATAATCTGAAACCCCTGGATCCCCAGGCGGCCATCGGGCGCGTTCAGTTGAAGCGCCTGCCTGCTTTCATCGAGGCGCGGAAGGAGAACTGGGAGACCCTGCGCTCCGGCCTCGCGGGCCTGGAAAACGTGTTCGATTTTTCGCTTCCCACCCATGCCACGGGATGGACACCGGGCGGCTTTCTCTGGGATGACTCCGGCTGCCGGACGGACTGTTCCTGGTTCGGCTTCAAGATCACGGTCAAAGAGGACGCGCCCTTCACGCGGACGGAGTTCGCGGTCCATCTGGACAGTCACAAAATCGGCAACCGGATGCTTTTTGGCGGGAACCTGATGCGCCAGCCCGCGCTGGTGCAGCTCCTGCGTGATGACCCGGCGGCTTTCCGCCGGGTGGGTCCCACGCCAGGCGCGGACCGCATTATGAACCGTTCGCTGTTTCTGGGGACCTACCCCGGGCTGAGTCCGGAGATGCTGGCGTATGAGATCAAAGTCATCCGGGAGTTTGTGGAGGAGAAAACCGCGGCCCGGTGAGACGGCGGCCACCCGTACTGTAAGACAGAATATTTCCCATGAATAATGCCGAATACACCGCCCGGTGGCTCGAAGCCCGCGGCATTTCCCATGTCTTCGAACTGGTGGGAGGAATGATCACCGTGATGCTGGACGCCATGCAGCGGACCACCGGCATCCGCATCGTGAGCATGCACCACGAGCAGGGGGCCGCGTTTTCCGCCGAAGGGTGGGCGCGCATGAAGGGAGTGCCGGGAGTGGCCATGGCCACGAGCGGCCCGGGAGCCACCAATCTGCTCACCGCCATCGGCAGTTGTTATTTTGACTCCGTTCCCGCCATTTTCATCACGGGACAGGTGAACCGCCACGAGCAGAAGAGGGAACGGAATATCCGCCAGCTGGGCTTCCAGGAGACGGATATCGTCTCCATGGCAAAGCCCATCACGAAGGCGGCCTGGCTGGTGAACGAGCCTTCGGAGCTGCCCGCCATCCTGGAGGAGGCTTACCGGGTCTCCATTTCCGGACGTCCAGGGCCGGTGCTGGTGGATATCCCCATGGATGTGCAGCGCTTTGCCCTGCCTGAAGACACGGTGATTCCGCCAATGCCGGCGCGGGATCATACCACCACCGCCGTGGATGCGGAGCGGAAGGCTTTTCTGGGCAGGCTCCGGAGCGCGCTGCTCCGGGCGCGAAAGCCGCTGATCCTCGCGGGTGGCGGGGTCCGGAGCGGACTCGCCGGGGAGGCGTTCCGCCGGTTCGTGGATCGCGCGGGCATCCCCGTCGTCCATTCCCTGCAGGGCGTGGATCTTCTGCCCTCCGAACACCCGCTACGCTGCGGACTCATCGGCAGCTACGGAAACCGGTGGTCGAACCTGGGGCTGGCGCAGAGTGACGTGGTGATCGTCCTGGGCAGCCGCATGGATATCCGGCAGACCGGATCCGACCTGGAGGGCTTCAAGGGAACCCGCGAATTTTTCCACGTGGATTGTGAAGAGGGCGAATTGAACAACCGGGTGACCGGGTGCGCCTGCCTCAGGGACGAACTGGCCGCGTTTCTGGAATATGCCTCCAGTCACTGGACAGAGATGCCGGCACTGTCCGGCGAATGGCTGTCCACGTTGCGGGCGCTGCGGGAGGAGTGGCCGGACTCCGCCGAACTGCGGGACGCGCCGGGCATCAACCCTAATGTTTTCATCCGGCGGTTCTCCGAACAGGCCCCCTGGGCGGCCTCCTTCATTTCCGACGTGGGACAACACCAGATGTGGGCGGCGCAGAGCCTCTTCCTGCATGAAGGCCAGCGCTTCCTCACCTCCGGAGGAATGGGTGCCATGGGCTTCGGACTGCCGGCGGCTATCGGCGCGGCCATTGCCTCCGGACCGGCGGTGCTCATTGCCGGGGATGGAGGCTTCCAGTTGAACATCCAGGAGCTGCAAACCATCCGCCGGAACAATCTTCCCGTGAAGATGATTGTTCTGAACAACCACTGCCACGGAATGGTGCGGCAGTTTCAGGAGTCTTACTTCAACGAGCGTTACCAGTCCACGTTGTGGGGATACGACACGCCTTCTTTCGCGGCGGTAGCGAAGGCATATGGACTCGCCGCGGTGAGCATCCGGACAGGGGAGCAGATCCGCGAGGGACTCGAACGTGCTGTCCGCGATCCGCTGGAACCCTGTTTGATAGAGGTGGAAATCGATACCGGAACGAATGCCTATCCGAAAATGGCGTTCGGGAGGAATTTCGGCGATATGGAGCCCCTGGTGAAACCGGTGGAGATGGAGGCCACTTGAAGCGGGAACCGGTCCGGGAGGACAACTTTTCGCTGGATTCCGATAACATAAGCCGGAGGGCCGGCCCAGCTTCGGGAGAACTGTTTTTACTGGAAACGAACCCTCCAACTGAAAGCGAAACCATGCCCGCGGGCATGACACCGGAGGCGTCCCCGGCATCCGGCAGGGCAACGCTTAAGGCCCGTTTGCAGGGCAGCGGTTTTTTTGCCAGCGCGGCAAAGCTGGCCACCGGCGCGGGGATCGCTCAGTTGATCGGGATGGCTACCGCGCCCCTTTTGACGCGTATCTACGGTGCCGCAAACCTGGGGCTCTACGCCACCTTTATGGGCGTGGCCGGATCCCTGGCTTCCGTGGCCAGCCTGAGATATGAACAAGCCCTGATGCTTCCCGAAGAAAGGAGAGAGGCGGATGCCCTGTGGACGCTCGCGGGAGGGATTCTGCTGATAGCTAGCCTCCTGTGCATCCCGGGCCTGTTTTTTTCCCTGCGGAAGGGATGGATGGGAGCTTTGGCGGATCTGGGAGGCTGGTTATGGCTCCTGCCGGTTCTGTGCGGGATCACCGCGCTGGGCGCGATGGCGGCGGTCTGGGCAAACCGCATGCGCTGTTACAACCTGCTTTCGATCAGCCGCGGAGGAAACGCGCTGACCGTCGCCCTGATTTCGGTGGGGCTGGGCTGGTGTTTCGGCGCCACCACCGGATGGATGATCCTAGCCAATCTGGCGGGTCAGGCGGTATTGGTGACCGTACTGTGGGGCGGCACGGCGCGTCGCGGGATGGGTCCTCACGCGGTGATGAAACGGGAATCCGTGAAAGCCATGGCACGGCAATACCGGCAGTTTCCTTTTTTCAATTTGCCCATCACGGCGGTGGATCAGGTGACTGGAGCGCTCCCCATCCTGGTATTCACCTCACAATTCGGAAAAGGCTGGGCGGGCATCCTGAGTATTGCTTTTCAGACTCTACGGCTCCCTCTGGTCTTCGTGGGGAGCGCGGTGGCACAGGTTTTCTATGAACGGTCCTCGCGATTGAAAAATGACCCTGCGGCGTTGAGATCCCTTACCCTCCGTACCTGCACTGTCCTTGGTTCGGTGGCTTTGGTTCCGGTTCTGGTTCTCGTTCCGTTCGGACCACAACTGTTTGGCTGGGTCTTCGGTCATGGCTTCACGGCGTCCGGTGAACTGGCCCGGTTGCTTGCGGTCAGCACCGGCCTTACTTTGATCGTCTCCCCCATCAGCATGCTTCCCTCGGTTTTGGGAAGGCAGCATCAGCATCTCTGGTTTTCCCTTTTGTCCACCATCCTGAGAGTGGTCTCTCTCTGGATCGGTTCCAGTCTGCGTTCCCCTGTCGCCACCATCGCCTGTTTTGTCGTCGCGGAATCACTGGGCATTCTGGTATTCGCGGGGTGGGTTTACCGCCTGATTAAAGCTCCTCCCACCCGCATTCAATGACTCCTCCCCTGCTGACGATCACGACTCCGACCTGGAACCGGAGCGGCTACCTCAATGACGCACTGGAGTCCATCACCTCCCAGGCGGTCGCGCTCGGCGTCGCGGACCGGATAGAGGTGCTGATTGCCGACAATTGTTCGGATGACGAAACGCCGGTGGTGGCCCGGAAACATATGGATGCAAACGTGGTACGGGTGCGCTACCACCGGCATGAAAGAAATCTCGGCCCCCTGCCGAATTTCCTTTTTTGCCTCGCAAACGCCGGCGGCAGGTTTCTCCACTTGCTGGGAGATGATGATCTGCTCGCCCCTGGAGGCTTGGAGGCCGTCTGGCACACCCTGGAAAGCCACGGGGACGCCCCCGTTTTTGTCTTCAGGAATATCCCGGATACAGGGGACTATCGCGTCACGGAAACGCTGCGGGTAACGGCGGTGGAGGCAGTACAGCGGGCTTATTATCACATGGGAAACGCGGGCGTGTTTGTGGTGCGGAGTGATCTTGCCCGGCTCGTCGTGGAACAATGCGGGCCCGCCCATCCCTGGACCTGCTGGTTGCAAACAGAGATTATGCTGCGTGCCGCGGTGCTTTCGGGTGATCCCCTGCCCTTTGTTCTCTCCCCATTGATCAGCAGCAGCAGTCCCCACCACGGACCCAATACCCGTTACACGGCCTATTATCTCTGGGAGACCACCATGGTGGGTCTGGTGAAAACCGCCCTCAACATGCGCTCCCAGGTGGGCCCGGAAGTCTTCGACGCGGCGATCAATCATCTCAGCGCCCCTGGGTATGTGCGGATGAGATTTTGGAATCTGGCCCGCCTGCTGGCGACTTCCGATACCCCCGCGGAACGTAAAGCCTACCAGGAACTGACCGCGTGGACCAGATCCTTGAATCTCCAGGGCCTGAACCGCTGGTTCCGGCTGGCGGACCGGCTGGGACATATTCCCCGGCCTCTTCTGAGTGCTTTTGTCCGCACGGTGAGATTTGCCCGCCGCCTTGCAAAACGGGGAAATACTTCTCAGGAACCCAGGGGGCAGCAGGGGCGTGCTTATACCTCCGAGGATTTCGGTTCCGGTGGCAGTCATTAGCGTGGTGACGTGCCTGGGATCACGGCCACGGTTTGTCTGCCTGTAATCAACATTGCTATGAAAATACTTTCGGTCATTGGGGTTCGCCCTCAATTCATCAAATGCGCTCCGGTGTCGCGCGCGCTCCGGGAATCCGGCATCGAGGAGATCGTGGTTCATACAGGACAGCATCACGACGCTGAAATGTCTGATATTTTTTTTGAGGAGCTGGGCATCCGGCAGCCTGATCATCACCTAGGCATTCACGGAGGCAGGCACGGGGCCATGACGGGAGCCATGCTGGGGCCTCTGGAGGATCTGATGTTGAACGTAAAACCAGGGGCCGTCCTGGTCTATGGGGATACGAATTCGACTCTCGCGGGCGCCCTCGCGGCCTCGAAACTTCACATCCCGCTTATCCACGTCGAAGCAGGCCTGAGAAGTTTCAACCGGCGGATGCCGGAGGAGATCAACCGGGTCTGCACGGATCACCTCTCCTCGCTGCTTTTCTGCTCAAGTGAGGAGGGAGAGATCAATCTGAAGGCCGAAGGGATCACCCGCGGGGTGCACATCGCCGGGGACGTGATGGCGGATGCGCTTCTCCAGGCAAGGGACGATGACAGCCGTCTGCAGGCGCGGCTGGAACGCCTGACCTCTCCCGGGGAACGCGCGGAGGGCTACGCCCTGCTCACGGCCCACCGCGCGGAAAACACGGATGATCCCTCCCGGCTCGCGGGCCTGCTCGAAGGTTTCCGCCAATGGGGAGGGAAGGTCATTTTTCCCGTGCATGCCCGCACCGCTAAAATCCTGCAGCAGCTCAACATGGCTCTCCCGGAAAACATCCGGGCCATTTCCCCCGTGGGCTACCATGACCTGATCGCCCTCATGCTGGGAAGTAAAATGGTGGCCACCGACTCCGGCGGCCTGCAAAAGGAGGCATACTGGGCACACCGCCCCTGTATCATTCTCAGGGAGGAAACAGAGTGGGTGGAGATCGTCAGCCGCGGCTGGGGAGTGCTCACTGGAACGGATTCCGCGCTCATTTCCAAAGCCCTGGCTTCTCCACCGGCGTCCCTGTCACATCCGGATCTTTACGGCGGAGACGGAGGGGCCTCCTCCCGGATCGCGACTATTCTGAAGAGTCATCAGTTTGATGCCTGATTCCGCCGGGAATAGAAACCGTGTCCCCGCCGCTTCGCGCGGCGCGGCACTTTTTTCCGGACAATAAAAAAACCATGTGCGGCATACTAGGAATTGTTAGCGGAAACGCGGGGGCATCGCTTGTGGCCCGCGCCGGCGGCGCTTCACGGACCATCCGTCATAGAGGACCGGATGACGAGGGCTTCCTGTGGATAGACGCGGAAAGTGGGGCCGCCGTGCCCTTTGCCGGCCCCGATACGGACCCGGGCCTTCCTCTTCCCGCCCTGGACCCCGCCGCCGTTAAAGGAGCCGGGGCGCTCCTGGGGCACCGGCGGCTTTCCATCCTGGACCTGTCGCCCGCCGGCCATCAACCGATGAGCGCGGGCGGCGGGAAACTCTGGATCACGTTCAACGGGGAGATCTACAACTACCGGGAACTGCGCGCCGAACTGGAGAAGGAGGGACACCGGTTTCAAACCCAGACGGATACCGAAGTGATCCTGGCGGCTTACCTCCAGTGGGGTGCGGCCATGCTGACCCGCTTCACGGGAATGTTTGCCTTCTGCCTGGCAGATCAGAGGGTGCCGTCCCGGACCACGCTTTTGCTGGCGCGGGATGTCTTCGGGATCAAACCGCTCTATTACACCTCAAGGGATGACGAGTTTCTCTTCTGCTCTGAAATCAAAGGCCTGCTGGCCCTCGCCCCAGGGACGCATCACATCAATGCGGAGCGTCTGTATACTTTTTTACAGTTTGGCAATTCAGAGGGTTCTCCCGCCACTCTGATCGAGGGATTCGCGCAGTTGCCTCCCGCGCACGCCATGGAGGTGGTTTTTTCGGAAGGAAAATGGAGCCCGCCCCGGCAATTTTGCTATTGGGAATGCCCTTCCGCGGCACCGGAAGCCATGAAGGTGGAGGAGGCCGCTCTCCAGTTCAGGACGTTGTTCCTTGAAAGCGTGGGGCTTCATTTGCGCAGTGACGTGCCCCTCGGTGTCGCGTTGTCCGGTGGTCTGGATTCCAGTTCCATCGTGGCCGCCATCCGGCACCTGGAGCCACGCGCGGAGATCCATACTTTCAGCTTTGTGGATAAGGCCAAAGGCATCGATGAGGAAAGCTACATGGACATCGTGGGCGGGGCCACGGGGGCGATCATGCACAAGATATCCAGCCGTGGAGAGGAGCTGGCCGCGGACCTTGAGGATCTTGTCAGAACCCAGGACCTTCCTTTTGCCACCACCAGTGTCTATGCTCAATACAGAGTCATGAAACTGGCGCGGGAAAACGGTATCAAGGTGATGCTCGACGGCCAGGGTGCGGATGAACTGCTGGGAGGATACCCCGCCTTTTTTGTGGCAAAACTCCGCGCGCTTCTGCATTCCGGAAACTGGGTTCGCGCGGTCCGGTTTCTTCAGGCACTGGGCAGATCCGGTTCCCGGGGGGCCACTCTCCGGAGCTACCTGGTTTCCCTGCTGCCGGATCGCCTGCGGGCCGCGTTGCAGGCGGGCAAGAGTGGCGGCGGGCATCAGCGGGGGTGTATGGATCTCCGCTGGTTTGCCTCCCGCGGGGTGGCCGTTCACGGAACCCGCCGGGGTAAGGCCACCACTCTCCATGAGGCATTGGCTCTGAGCCTCACCAACAGCAGCCTCCCGGACCTTTTACGTTACGAAGACCGGAATTCGATGCGCTTTTCCATCGAGAGCAGGGTTCCTTTCCTCACCCCGGCGATGGCCCGGTTCACCGCCCGGATTCCGGAATCATTTCTGATCCCGGACTCCGCCGAGACGAAGCTAATGCTGCGTAAGGGCATGCGGGGCATCGTGCCCGATGCCATTCTGGATCGGCGGGACAAAATCGGGTTCGCAACTCCGGAGGCGGTATGGCTGAGAGCTTTAATGCCCTGGATCCAGGCGGAACTGATGGACCCGGGGATTCTTCCGATGCTGGATCATACCGCTCTCCAGCGCCTCAGGGAGGCATCGGCCGCGGAAAAGGCCTCCTCCTCCTGGATATTGTGGCGATGCATCAGTCTGTCCGCGTGGATGCGCCAAACGGGGGTGACGGCCCGTTGAGCAGCGGTTGAACATTTTATTGCCGGTGGACCCTTGCCAGACAAGGCACCCGCCACGACGACCTTTATGACTTCTGCTGAGCCCAAAGAAAAGAAACTCCGTATTCTTGTAATCACGCAGTTGTTTCCACCTTTCAGTTCATCCAGCACCCATCGCTGGAAACGATACACGGACTACCTTGCGTCCCACGCGGAGGTAACGGTCCTGACTTCCTCCACGTCGTCCGTCAATACCGACTCAAATCTGAGCACTTCCAGCTCGCTTAAGGAAATTTACCGTGTTCCTTTTCCCGAGAAATTCGAAGAGGCCCATCCCCGGTTTCTCTGGTTGAAGAATCTTTTCATAAAGCGTCGCGAGGGCTCCGATACCCCCGTGGTTCCCCTGGAGGCAAATACGGATCGAAAGTCGGGCCACTGGAAACGGGATTTGAAGCTGTGGTATCAAGGATCCTTCTTTTACCATTCCTGGGCTGCCGGAGCGTCTGTTTTCCATCACGCCAGGAAGCACTGGGCTCCGGGAAGTTTCGATCTGATTATCGCCAGTTTTCCTTCCATAGCGCCCCTGCGCGCCGCCTCCAGGCTTTCGAAAATATGGGGCATTCCCTGGATCGCAGATTTCAGGGATCCGGGGGCGCTCAGGATAGACCCCGCCGACAGGATGGCCCGCTTTCTGAGGAACCGGCTTCTCCGCCAGGAGGTGAAGTGCACGGAGTCCGCGAGGAAGATCATTGTGCTGAGCCAGGAGATGAATCCCTTTGTCGCGGGACCGGAGGAAAAGAAGTTTGGCCTGCTGACCCCTAGACCCGACCGGATGCCGCCGGTTTCCGGGGACGCCGGTTTTCCCGGGCGCGACAGTGTCTGCATCCGTTATTTCGGAGCCGCCAACCGCCAGACTGGAATCGCTCTTTTCGTGGAATGGATGGCCCGGATTTTCCGGGAGGAGGAACAGGTTCGCGGACGGCTCGCGTTCGAGTTCGCCGGCCCCGAATACGACATCGCATGGCTCGCGCCTTTTTGCCGTGAACTGGGCCTTCCCGAAGAATCGTTCCACTATCTCGGCGCGCTGCCCCACAACCGCGCGCTGCAACTGATGCTGGATTCCGATCTGCTCCTGATGCGCGGGGAGAGTCAGTACTGGCAAGCCTGTGGTATCAGTGGAAAATTTTATGAGTATGCCCTGACGGGACGCCCCATGCTGCTTGTGGATCCTCATGATTCCAGCGCGCGGGAGCGGCTTATGAAAAAATGGCGGCTGGGGTGGCATACGCGGACCTATGAACAGTTCCGGGAGGTGATTCTTCGTATGCTGACGGACCGTGCCGGTTTTGAGGCCGGATTTGCCAGTGAACGGGATGCGAACGTCTCCGCGGAGCTGTCAAAAGAACATCTCGGCCCGCAATTGTTCTCCCTCATAAACTCTGTGTCAGCCTCCGCCTGAAAAGGCCCGACTTCCGTTGTTCATGAAAGTTGTTTATCTAACCAATACGCCCGCCCCCTACCGGTTGTCTTTTTATGAACGGTGGGCGGAGCTCGACGACCTGCTCGTTGTCTTTGATCGCGACAACGGCCGGGCGGAATGGATCATAGACACCAGCAATACCGGCTTTCGCTTCACCTGCCTGAACAGCCGGAGCATGGAGCGGGTGCAGAACCAGACGGATTTGCAGTTCACCCAGGACCAAACCGTCTATTTTTCCACGGGGGTGCTGCGCGTGCTTGCCAAGGAAAAGCCGGAGGTCGTGGTGTCCACGGAACTCGGGCCACGCACCTTGATGGCCTCGCTTTATTGCAAGAGCACAGGTGTTCCGTTGATTATCCAGAATGAGGGGACCCCTCATACAGAGAGATCGATCGGTCCGGTCCGGAGGCTGCTGCGGAAATACCTCGTGAGCCAGGCGACCTCGTTCTGGGCAAACGGGAGCGATTCCGAGGAATACCTGGCCGCCTGCGGTGCCCCCCGGGAACGTATTCAGACGGGCATGACCGGGGTGGATACCGCGTTCTTTACCCGGCGGGCGAGGGAGCGCTTGTCAGGACGCGAGGCCTTCCGGGCAACGCTGGGAATCCAGGGCACGGCAATTTTGATCCTCGGGAAACTCTCCCGCCTGAAGGGGATCCCTCAACTCCGGAATGCCGTGAGCCGTCTGCTGGAGCGGCACCCCGGTCTGGAATTTTCCCTGATCTTCCTCGGAAACGGGGAGGAATTGTCCGAAACCCAGGCTTGGGCGGATTCTCTTCCGAAGGGCGTGAAATGCATTTTCCCGGGTTTTGTCCAGATCGACGGGGTGCCGGATTATCTTGCCGCCGCCGATTGGGGCCTCATGCCAACCCTGCAGGACTGCTGGCCGCTGGCCACGCTCGAAATGCTCCTGGCCGGGCTGCCGCAACTATTCTCGGTCTTGAACGGAGGCACTGCTGAGCTTTACCGCGGTGGTGTGACCGGACTTTCCTTCGATCCACTGGACACGGATGGCTTCGCGGGTGCGCTGGAAACCGTGCTCGCCCAGCCCGGGACCAGACTCAGTGACCAGGTGGTGGATTCCTTCGCGTCATTTT
Source organism: Verrucomicrobiales bacterium (assembly GCA_965229245.1). Taxonomy (GTDB): domain Bacteria; phylum Verrucomicrobiota; class Verrucomicrobiia; order Verrucomicrobiales; family V1-33; genus V1-33. The sequence continues at coordinate 1,891,560 of CBDDIW010000005.1, read as the reverse complement.
ACTCCCCGGAGGCCCAGGCGCAACGCGCGCACACTATCGTCAGAGAGACAGGGAACCGGTGACCCACTTCCTGAGCGTGGGGTTGCCTCTGGTTTTGTGCCACTATGACGCGTCCAATTCGGTAGACAGATGAAATCCACTGCCTATTCTGAACCGTCTTAGTTCCACGGGGTCGAAACCCTTTGGTCCTCCATTTCTTCCCCATAGTTTTTCCCTTCGATGAACGGAAACGCCCTCATTCGCATCCTGGCAACATTTGCCCTTCTGATAGCCTCTCTGTGGGTGTCATTTGATATCTTCACCTCCGGAAGCAACACGGTGGCGAGATTTTACATGTACACCCTGGTGGGAGCGGGCATCTTCGGCCTGCTGAACGCCCGGCGCGGCTTTTTCATCCTGATTTTCCTGACGGGTTACCTCGACTTCTTCAAACGGTTGATGATTTTCGACAGCGGATGGTCCAAGCTTGATCTGTACTACGTGCTCGGGATCGCGCCGGCTCTTCTTGCCGGTATTACCGGAAACATTCTCTACCAGCACTTCACTGGAAAGCTCCCGGGGCGGCCTGGGCTAAATAAGCTCATCGTTGTGACGGTCTGTGCCTGCGGGGCGTCCCTGGCGCTCGCGCTTTCCTCGAATAGTGGTGGCTACCGCTCTCTGGGGGACTCAGTGAATGCCTCCATCTACATTTTGCTTCTCTTCATCACGCCGGTTCTCTTCCGGACGCCGGAGGATTTGCGGCACCTGCTGAAGGTGCTGGTCGTTTTATACGTTCCGGCGATCCTTTACATGATTGTCCACCAGTTTCACGGGATTTTCAAATGGGAGGAGGTTTACCTGAAGAGCGGTCTGACTATTGAGATCAGACAGTTGAATGAAAAGATCTTCCGACCGTTTGGAACCTTGAATTCCGCGGCCAATGCCTCCGTCGTTTTTGCCGGGATCTGGGCTCTATGTCTTTCCGGCCTTTGGCGGTCCCCTTCCCGTTTTGGCGGGCGGAGTGAGCCTTTTCAGCTCCGGTTCTTCCTGATTCCGCTGCTGACGATGGCCATGGCCGCCACCTACAGCCGGATGGGGTGGATCATCGCTGTCGTGGCGGTCCTCACGGTCCCTTTCCTGAAAAGCAGGATCACCACTCTCGCGGGCTACTGTCTGGTGATCGCCACGATGGTCACGGTTATCATCTCGTCTCCCTACCTTCTGAAGCATAAACTCCTCAATTCCGTCAGCCAGGAAATCTGGGAGCAAGGCCGGACGGCGGAATGGGGGCAAGCCACGAATATCGCGACCTTGAATGACCGTCTTGAGGGCTTCGCTGCTTTGATGACGGAACCTCGGGTGTGGACGCCATTTGGTTTGAAACTGAGTCCTTATTCCGTCTCCGCGGTGATGAACTCCGTTGAGAACACACACGATGCGTTTACCCGGTTACTGATGGACTATGGCTTTGTGACGCTTCTTCTCGGCGCGGGTTATATTCTCCGCCAGTTGTGGAAACTGCACCGTATCGCTTTCCGGGACCCCGAGCCCCTGGTAAGATCACTCGTCGCCACCTGCCTTGCCTTGTGCCTGAGCATTACCTCCGGAGCGACCGTCAATGGGGCTCAGTTTTCCACCTACCCTGTGAACTTCTTTATCTGGTTCTTCGCCAGTGTGGCGATTTCCCTTTACCTCTACACTCTGGAGCGCGCGCAGGCCGCGGCCGCGGCCGCCGGAGTCGAGGCCGGTAGCAGGGAGGCCCCGCCATGGGCGCGCGATCCTTCCAAAATCGCCCCTCCCCGTCAGGGGCCGGTGCCCGCGCCCGTTCACGCAAAGGTTTGAGCGACGGGATTTGCTGTTCCAGAGAAGGGAACCAGTTGCGGCGGGATCCGGCTGACTGGACCGGGGATTTCAATCTGTCCGCACAGTGCTCATGAAAAAGATCCTTCTCGTTCTCCTGCGGGGCATCGTCGCGATTTTCGGAGCCCGCGTTATCGACCAGCGGACAGGTCGCCCCCTGGGAAAGGCGCTCTTTATTCCGTGGGGCGGGAAGCTCAGGATCATCGGTCTCGGAGATAAACGGGTGATTCCCTCTTTTGAAAGCCAGCAACGCCTTACTTACTGGCAACAGGCTCTAACGTTCTCCACTCATCCGGAGCCCGATTTTCCTCATGAGCGAAAGACTGACCGTTCTTCTGACTCATCAATCTGAATCTCTTGTGGAGGCGATGGTGGCATGGTGGCAACAGCATGTCCCTGGGTCGGGCATTCTGATCGCCTACGGAGGCACGCGTGAGCGTTTTGAGTCACTTGATGTACCCGCGAAGGTTTTTGTGGAGGACGCCCGCCTGCGCACTCGGGATCATCAACGGGAGCGGCAATCGTTTGGCGGTGTTTTCACTGCCGTGAACCGGTGGCTCAGCGACCACCTGGATTACCGTTATATCCACTTTTCTGAATTCGATTGTATTCCACTTTGCCGGGACCTCTTTTCCAGGCTGGAAACGCGTTTGGAAGAGGAGAAGGCGGACGTCCTGGGATGCCACCTGCAACGGGTGGACGGGACGAATCACCCTCACTATCTTTATCATTCCAGCGATCCCTCTTTCCAGGCCTTTCTGCGGAATCTCTCCGTCCGGGAGGACCACCGCGTGGTTCTCTCCATGCTGGGCTGCGTCTCCTTCTGGAGGCGGGAGGCATTTACCGCCGTAGCGGTCGTGGAGGAGTCTCCGCCACTGTATCTGGAAATTGCGTTGCCTACTATTGCCCATCATCTGGGTTTCCGGGTCCGGGGACTGGAGGACCAGTCGCCTTGGATCTGTCCCCTGGGGGATTTCTCCTCCCGTCTGGAGGAGCTGAGGACCGCGGGAGCATGGATGGCGCATCCGGTGAAGAGATTCTGGGAGGCATTTCAATTAGAACCCGCCCGTCCCCGCCATTCCTGATGGGCGCGGGCACCATGTAACTAAATATAAAAGAATGTTTGGCACCTTTCGTTTCGTTCTGGCATGCCTGGTGGCTCTGAGTCACTTCGGTCTGGCTCACAGGGGACTCAATCCTGGAGGCTGGGCGGTGATCGCCTTTTACGTGCTCTCCGGATTCCTCATGGAACGTCAATACCGGAAGCTGTGTCCCCGCGGTGGAAGCCGGGCATTCTATTTCGACAGGCTTCTGCGCATTTTCCCATTATACGTCACGGTTCTGGTGCTGGCCGGCATCCTTGTTCCCCGGTCATTTTCCACCGTGGTGGCGAACCTTTTACTTTTCCCCACTAACTACTTCGAATTCACCGGAGGCACCGCCATGGTGGGAGTGGCCTGGTCACTTGCCTGTGAAGCTCACTTTTATTTGCTGGTGCCCTTTCTGGCGCGGGCCTCCACCAAAGCTCTCCGCTGGATGGCCGCCGGAAGCGTGGCGGTTTTCATTGTCTCGCCCTTCCTGCCTCATTCGACGTTCTGGGCCTACACCGGCTTTCCTGGGATGTTGTTTACGTTTCTCTCCGGTATGCTCATCCAGCGGCGCGATGTCTGGTTTCTTCGCCGCGGGTGGCTCTTTTTCCTGGTTCTTTTAGGAGCGTTTGGATGGTCCAAGGTCAGCCAGAGCGGTCTGCCCACGGGAATCCACGTCAATGTTTGCGTCGGTTTCCTGCTGGCGCTTCCCGCCGTTTTCCTTCTTTCCGGACTCACGCCTAAAGTCATCTGGGACCGGCGTCTCGGACTGCTTTCGTACCCCTTGTTCCTGGTTCATGAATCTGTTTTGATTCTGACCCTGCAATGGTTCCACCACTCAAATGCCCTTTATCTTCTTGCCGTCTCCGTTGCCGCGGCCGTTATTTTGGTTTTTGCGGTGGAGAAGCCCTTTGATAAAATCCGCTACAGCATGCGTGGAAGGTCAGGGTAGGAACCAGCGGTGGTCTGGAAGACTCCCGCTGAACAGGTAAAAGGTGACGGAATAGTTTCTTCAACGAAAGAGGGTGCGTGACAGAAACGGCACGGGCTGTTTTCCACGGATCTCCGGGCAGAAGCGTATCCTTTGTGGAGTCAACCCTCCACAGACATGATCGCTTCAACCGTTTACTCCGCTGAATCGCCCTCTGTCCAATCCTCCCTGAGCTGGCTGGAGTTCGGTGTCCTCGGGCTCATGGCACTGGCTGTCAGTGTGCTGGCCTTGATAGCGCCGCGCCGCGGGCGGCGGCCATTGATCGTGACTGACCTGCTCCGGTAAACTCCGGAGCGCCCAAGGTGCACTCCCCAGTGTTCGTTCTCTATTTCCGGTTCGCCAGATCGAGGAAGACGATGATGGAAGGATTGCCCACGGGAGTGTATTGGCCCGTGAATTTCAGCCCGCCCGTGGCGGTGTCCACCTGGAAAGCGGTGACATTGTCCGCCCGCTGATTGCAGCAGAAGAGGAACCTGCCCGTCGGGTCGAAGGTGAAGCTGCGTGGATAATTCCCGCGCGTCCACTCCTCCGTGACAAACGCGAGCGTGCCGTCCGCGCCGATAGAGAAGATGCCGATGCTGTCGTGCAGCCGGTTGCCGGCATAGACAAAACGGCCATCGCCGGACACCAGGATCTCCGAGCAGAAATTGCTGCCCGCGAAACCCGGCGGCAGTGAGGAAATGGTCTGGCGTGAAGCCAGCCGGCCGGTGGTTGCTTCGTAGTCGAAGCGGGTGATAGTGGAGCCCTCCTCCTGAATGGAGAAGAGCCATTTTCCGTTAGGATGAAACGAGAAGTGCCTCGGCCCATCCCCTGGAGGAAGCGGGACGGTGTGAGGATCGCTCGGGGCCAGCAGGCCCTTTTGGGCGTCGAACTTCCAGGAATAGATCAGGTCCAGCCCGGCATCCACATGCACCACGAAGCGCCCGGACGCGTCCGCTTCGATCATATGCGCATGGGGCTGATCGTGCGCGCTGAAGGCAAAGCTGCCGGGCGGCGCGTTAGGGGCTTTGGTGGGGCCCACGGTGCCCTCGTCCTTTTTCAGATCCGAGGCCTCTCCCAGGCTGCCATCCGGCAGGATGGGGAGCACGGCCACGGAGCCGCCGAAGTAGTTGGCCACCAGCACAAATTTCCCGGACGGATGCACGCTCAGATAGGCCGGGCCTTTACCCCCTGAACTGACCGTGTTCAGCAGCTTTAACAGGCCGGTGGCGGGATCAATGGAGAACGAGCTGATGGAACCGGCCTCCTCTTTCCCGATGCGCTCCGTTTCGTTGGCGGAGTAGAGATGTGTCTTCGCCGGGTTGAAGGCCAGACAGCTGGGGCTGGTGCCCATTTCCACCACTCCCGCCGGGGTCATCGCCCCCGTTCCCCGGTCCACCGTGAAGAGGTGGATGCCACGCCCGTTCCCCGGCGGCAGATCCACCTGGGTGGGCCGCATATTCTTGAGCGGGGAACTGTAGGTGCCCACATAGGCCATGAGGGGGCCGGGGGTGTCCGCCAGGAGCGGGGCGGCGGCTGGGAGCGCGCAGCCCAGGAGAGTCAGGGCTTTCAGAAAAGAACGCCGCGGGCGGGGCAAGGAAGTCATGGCCCGGAGTGAAGCCACGCGCGGGCCAGGCGCTATCAGAAAGTCAGCCCGCGTGCGCGAGAGCAGGGCCGGCACAGATCCGCCACAAAGGTGAAGTCCATCACGACTACAGAGTTTTAACCCGCCCGCAGGCTCTCCAGCGCTTCCCGCAGCTTCCGGCCTTTTTCCGGATTCGCCATGGACACCCAGGCGATCATGCCCCGCAGCCAGAGGGCGAAGTGCGGGTGGTTGTCCGTATTCTGAGCCGCCAGGCCCGTGGTGCGGGCATTGTGGAGGATGGCGCGCAGCCGCCGGTGGAGATCCCGGGGAACGTTCGGGCGGTGGTTGACCACGATGCCGGTCACCGTCTGGCGGGTGCTCTGCCGCTGCACCCGGGTCTTCTTTTCGTTCACCGTGAAGCCCTCCTCCACACAGAGGCGGCGCAGCGCCTGGAGGAGTCCGCCGGGACGGGTGGCCGCCTCCCCGGTGGCGGAGAAAGTGAGGTCGTCCGCGTAGCGGGTGTAGGTCCACCCCATGTTCCGGGCCAGACCGTTCAGACGGGAGTCCAGTTTACGCGCGGCCAGATTGCTGAGCGCCGGGCTGGTGCAGGCTCCCTGGGGCAGGGCGCGAGGGCCGGTGGCCACATGGAGCGTCTTTCCATCATAGGTCACCGCGCGGCGTGGGCTGTCCGTGCAGAGCAGGGCCAGCACGGTGGCCGCCGCCGGGGAATAACCCAGCCCCTCGAAGATGCCGCGAACCCGGGGAAAAGTGATGGTGGGGAAGAAGTCCTTCAGGTCCACATTCACCACCACGTCCCGGCGCACATGCGGCACGGCATTGGACATGATGCTGCGGCCCCTGACAAACCCATGGGCTGCCTCCCGGACGGGCACTTTCTCCAGAATGTTGATCAAAATCCACTTCTGCGCCCTGGCGGTGTCGAAATGCGGCGCGGCCAGCTCGCGAGTGCCGCCGCTCTTTTTCGCCACGGTAAACCGGATGTAGTGCGAGACCGGCGAGGCCTCGCTATGCCATGCCAGCCAGCGCAGGCGGGGAATAGTGAGACCCAGCGCCCGCGCGATGCCTGCGGGGTCGGTCAATACCGGCAGCCCCAGCGCCTCCAGCTTTTCTACATTCGCCCGCCGGTCCGCCAGACCTCCGGAAACCCCGCGGCCCAGATGGATGATAGCGGCCACCTTTCGCTCCGCCACGCCCTTCGCCCGGGCCTCACGCCGCGCGGCGGCCTCCGCTTTCTTTTGCGCCTGGAGTGCCTTCCGGGCGGCGGTGTCCTCCTCCAGGGCTTTCGTGGAGGCGAGCGTCCCGGCGGCATGGATGCCCTCGGCGGATTTGCTGAGGCGCTGGTATTCCTCACCCACCTCATGGATTTCCTTCAGCGTCTCCGGCGTGAGCAACCCGTGGGCGACGAGCGCGCGGTCAATCAGCAGCGTGCGCTCATCCGTCACCGGGGGAATGCGGCCACGCATCCCCAGCATCTGAAACCAGGAGCCGCCGGTACCGGCTTTTTTGACACGGCGTTTGATCTCGGCATCCGAGAGCGGTTCGAAGGCCCCCGCATCGAGGTGCTTCAGCGTATCGCCCGCGGGACGCGGGGGCTGTGAGGGTCGAACGGGCGGTGGGGGCGAAGCGGAACGTCGGGAATCTTTCACCGGGGTCTTCCCGGTAAACTGTTGGCCTGCGGCAGGAGTGAAACTTGCCCCCGAACCCCAGGTGTTGGGGGAAGAGGGCCAGCCGCCGGGGTCGCGTGAGGGTCTTCCTTGTTTGCCCCGCGCCAGCCTCCAGCAGGAAATTCCCAGAATAACACCTAATGCACACCAGGTGAATTCATCCCCTTTTCTCTTTTCAATGTACTGGGCATAGGCTCCGGCCGCGGACAGGATAAAAAAGCCCAGCCCCGCGAGCCGGCAGGCCGTGCGGGAGTTTCCCAGCATTCCCAGGCATCCCGCGGTGACAAAGCAGCCCCCCGTCAGGGCGGCCCATATCAGCGTGCGGTCGTGTCCCCGGATCAGTCCGGTGACCTCCGGATTCCAGGGCTTCATCAGCTCCCGCAAGGCATCCGCGATGGGGAAAATGCCACCAAAAGCGAGGATGGCGAAAAGGACTTTCAAGATCCGCGGCAGGGGGCTCATGGAAATAATACAGGCGCTATCCTTTGTCTTTTTTCCGTAATTAATGATTCGGGGGAGCCGGTCGTCTGACTTCGTACTCAGGACCGGGGCCGTTCACCAGGGCCCGCCGCACTGCTGCCGCGGTGGAGACCCCTGGGTCGTCCATGGCCAACGCGGCAGCAGTGCGGCGGGCCGAACGAACAACGGCTCCGGGGATGCATGTCAGGCCAGAGGCAACCGCGGCGGAACGCCGCGGCATGATAGTCTCAGAACGACCGGCTCACCCCGTTTCAAATCCGGAAAAATTGTTAGTGGAAGCGCCCTCCTTTCATCGTGTGGCCCAATTAGTCAGGCGTTGATACCATCCCGCGGCGGTTTCTTCAACTCCGCGACCATCATTTTGCAAAACCCATGCGCGCAGAGCCAGAAGATGGCGGCAGGGCCCGCGCCGGAGGCCCGCCATGCGGTGGTGGCCGCAGAGGCACTTTCCATTCCGGATGCCCCCGTCCGTGTCCAGCAGGAGCTCCACCGGCTTGCCTGCCACCTTGCCCGTGTGCAGCCGCGTGCCGCGCGGCCCGTCGGTGGCGGATTCCACTTTCACCTGACCTTTGGAAAGAATGACGCGGGAGGCGGCGGACTCCTCGTTCTCCGGTCCCATTTCGGATTCGCCCACCACTTCCGGCATGATCTGCCGCCAGCGGTAGAGCCCGTGCGGGAGGTCATGAATCAGTTGCCCCGTGTGTGCCAGATGCTTCAGGGCGGCGGCCACCTGGCCGTCATCCGTCATGGCATGCCGGGCGATGTGGCCAAAGTCCGCCGCGCGTTTCTCCCGGAGGATCTCAGCCACCACGCGCACCACCGCCGGGGAGGGCGGCACGGGCGGCGCCAGGAGGTCCAGCGCGGAGCCCCTTGTCCAGTCATTCGTGGTCCAGCCGGAGAGCCCCATGGTCAGTTTCATGGGGCCCATGTTCACCACCCAGAAGGAGGGCAGCCCCGTGCCCAACAGATGCACGTCCACGCTTTCCGCCAGCGGCAGCGCCCGGGCCAGCGCCAGCAGCCGCTGCCGGCCCCAGATGCGGATGGGCTCGTGCGGCGTGTCCACCCAAGACTGCATGCGCGCGGGAATGCGGACCTCCCACGGCTCCAGCACCAGGGCGGGACTTCCGGGAATCAGCTCGAAGCGCAACGCGCGCGGACTGGTGGAGGCTTTGTGCCGCCGCAGCCACGCCATGAGGGAATACACCGCGTCCCGGCCCAGCCGCACCACGCGGGACGGCAGGGTCATCGCGCCCTGCACCTGCATGAGCCCGCGCAGCCAGCCCGCGGGGAGATCAATCTTGCCCTCATGATATTCCTCCACGCCGGTCCGCACGGTGGCTCCGCCGGGATCCACGGTGAAGCGCGTCCCGCGGTAACTCCGCAGCGCCTGAAACTGATGATAGAGCGCCCAGGAGTAATCCACGTTCGTGGTGCCATATTGCACTCCCGCCGCCGGGCCAAAGGCGGCGTCCCGCTCCATGGTGAGGCAGCCGTAGCTGGACTCATCCGCGGAGAAGCACTCGAAAAACACCACATCCTCCGCCACGGTGATCACCGGATCGCAGGGAATGAGCATGCGCAGCAGCTCCGGATCGTGGCGCTGCAGGTGGAGGGTGTAAGCATCCCGCGCTTTCCAGTAGCGACCGGTCAGGGTCTGGTAGCGTTTCGTCAGTTCCTTCGAAGGACCCGGCGCGCCCTTCGCGGCTTCCTCCGCCTCGCTCCGGGCCTGGGCCGCGAGCGCGGCGCGGCGTTCGCCATCCTGCTGTTTCCATGCTTCGTGGGCGGACTTGTCCCGTTTTTTGAACCGGAGATCGGAGATGACCACGTCATGCAGCGCGGACATGGCCTCGCGGAAACGCGGCGGATCTTTCAGCACCGCGTCAAAGGCCACGGGCTCCCGGGTGAGGTTCGGTGCCAGCGCGCACTGGCCATCCGCGAACCGGCTGCGGGTATGGTAGGCGTAGGAATATTTCACGCCGCCGGGGAGAGTTGGAGTTCGGGAAGCAGGGCGCGCACTGCCGCTTCCAGGGCAGGGCTTTCCATGGCCAGACCCACCACGGCGGCCAGGCCCGCGCGGCTTTCCGGTCCGCGAATGGACCGGGTGGCCACCGCCAGCACCGGCAGCAGGGAAACCGCGCGCGCCTCCTCCGCCCGGATGGCCTCCGCGATCTGCCGCACCGCTTTCAGCTTTTGCCGCCCGCCGCGATGCACCCCCAGCAGTACCGCCGTCCACACGGGCGAGAGATCATCCGCGCGCCGCCCTGGCAGTCCCGAGCGAATGGCCAAGGTGTCCACCAGCCGCAGGCGCAGGTCATCGAAGGGCGTCTCCGCCAGTTCACTCCACAGCGCGGCATCCTCCCAGGCGGGGGATTGCTGGTGGCGTGTCAGCCATTCCCACGCGGCCCCGCGGGTGGGTTCCAGGAGGCTGTCGAAGAAGCGGGAAAGGTGCGCCCGGTCATACACTCCGGACGCCAGCAGGCGGTCCAAGCACCAGGCGGTGAGTTCCGGCGCGAGCACCGCGCACTCCGCCTTCGCGGCCTGGGGAAGGAGCGTGGTGGTTTCCGCCGCCGTGAGCGTGCGGGCCTTCAGAAAGTCGAACCCCATGCGGGCCACCGGCACGGGCCGGGCCAGCGCGAGCGACAGGCACCGCGCGGCATCCAGCCGGTCCGAGCGCACATGGCGCTGCATGCCCGCCGTCACCGCTTCCAGCACCGCCGGGCCGGGGACTTCACAAAGGGAAAGCCACTGCGCCACGGTCCAGCCCGCGGCTTCCGGATGTCTCTCCAGGAGTTGCAGGGCCACCGGCTGCACGTCTTCATCCGGGGAGAAAAGCAGACGGCGCAGGTCCACGAAGGCCAGCGGTCCCGCCGCGGAGAGAAGCAGCTTCACGGCCCAGGCGCGCACCGGTTTGGAGCCCGCGTCCGTGGCCAGCCTCACCAGCGCAGCGGACCCCTCCGGGGTTTGCCAGTGGCCGGCAAAAGCGGGCGCGGGAGTCAGCTCCGCCAGGGTCCGGCCTTCGCGCAGTTTTGTCCGGGAGGAGGTAAAAAGCAGCGCCGCGTGTCCGGCAAAGCAGGCGTGCATGAAGCTCCACGAGTCCAGCAGATTCTCCCCCTTCCGGAAATCCTCCTCCTGATAACGGGCCAGCGCCGCCGCGAGTGCCGCGAGATAACGCGCCGGGTCCTTCCGGCCGAGGTTACGGAAATAGCGCCACACCCGCCGCTGGAGATAATACCGGGTACGATAATGAAACAGCCGCCGGTTTTTGCCCGGCTCGCCTAACCTCATGATATCCCATCCCCTGGCCGGAGGCTCCCGGCGCACGGGCGCGGGGAAGGAGTTCTTCGGCAGGTGAAGCCCCTCGGTTTGATAAACGGACCGGCTCGCAATGTCCCACCGGTTCCACGTTCTCCGCACCCGGCGCACGAGACAGTCGAACGCCACCATAAAGGCCCCCATGAGCGCGTCATCCCCGGTCTTTTCCGCGTGTTTGAAAAGCCGCTTCACCACCACCGCGTGCCCTGGCCGGTCAAAGGGAAGCGCCACATATTTCAGCATCTCCGCCTTCGCCCACGGACGCGGGTCCGCCACCCAGCGGTTCACCAGTTTTTCCAGACTTCCGGACAGATAGAACCCGCGCAGAAGATCCACAAAACGGCTGTCCCCGGCGGCATAGCATTCTTCAACAAGAATGAAGGAGGAGGATGACGGGGACTCGGGCATGGGAGGACTCGGGGCATCCTCTAACCGGGCTTCCTGGAGGCGTCAATCTCCGCCCATGCGGTTCTTTGCGGCTTTCCTGTAAACAAAGAAACCCGCGGAGGGGGCTCCGCGGGTTTCCGGGTTTTAAACAGACTTTGTCTTTCCGCTCAACGCTGGAGCTTCGACATCTCCTCCCGTGTCTTGCGAAGGCGCTCTTTCATTTCCTCCGGGACATCCGGATTTTTGAGGAGAAGGTCAAAAGGATCCTCCCCCGTGCTCTCCACCACGTGGACTTTTCCCTTGTCGTCCACGATGGCCGCGCGCACTGCCGCCGTTCCTTTGGACTGTATTTCCTTTACGAGCCGTTTCACCGCGGCGTCCACGTCGCTTCCGGGAAGGGCCTCCGCCGGGCGTTCCCCCAGCGTGGCCTGGACGGTGGCGGTTTTTCCTTTACGGAGATACTTGAGGCTCACGGCTTTTCCGGCGGGGAGTTTGCCCAGGTTCTCCCGGAGGGTGTCCACGCCTTTGACGGGCGCGTCATCCAGGGAGAGCAGGATGTCGTTAGGCAGCAGGCCGGCCTTCGCGGCGGGGCCGTCGTTGGAGACCACCTCCAAGAGCACTCCCTCGCCTTCCGGCACGTCCACCTGGGCGCGCAGCGATTCACTGAGGGGAATGGTGTGCACTCCCAGCCATCCGCCCGCCGGGACTGGCGCTGGCGCGGGTGCCGGCTTTTCCTTCGCGGCGGGCTCTTTTTCCGGGTCTCCGGAAATCGTGACCTTCCCATCCTTCGACACGGTGATGCGGCGGGTCACCCGCTGGCCGTTCCGCTCGGAGGTGACGCTGGTCACGGTTTCGCCATCCCCGCTGGAGTGGCTGCTGACACTCTGGGAGACACTGCCGGTCACGTTTTCAACGCCGGGATTCATCTTCACCGAGACCCTGCCCCCGCTCACCTCCACGGAGGTGCCGTTGCCGAGATCGATAGTCTGGCTGCCCTCCGCGCGAAGCATGGACGTGAGGGAGAGTGTAGTGAATAATATCCATTTAAGTTTCATAGCGTGTTATTTTGAGGTTGGAGTGTCAGGATGAACCGGCGCCATCGCCGGAGGGAAAAGGTCAGTAAAAATCCACCGGAGCGGGAACCACGGTGCGGTGGTAGTCCTCCACGCGCACCGCGGCGGGCCGGTCCGCGTTCACCACGGTGGATTCCTCCACCCAGGAGACTTCCAGCATGCGCCAGGTGCGGTGGGCGCTGTCCGTCACCAGGGAGAGGGGCCGCACGCCGGTGACGCGGCTTTCATGGCTCCCGGCCAGCACCGGGGCATTCCCCGGCACGGGAGAAACGGGCGGCATGTGGCGGACATACATCATGACAAGCGCCGCGGCGGCCCCGGCGGCGAGGAAGACTCCCGTCAGCACCCGGCGGGATACCGCCACCGGCGGTTGCTCCAGACGACCGGCCAGAGACTCCGGCAGCTTTCCGGGCCGGAGCGCGCGGAGGCGGGACTCGAAGTCGTCATTCATGTGAGCAGTCCGGCGAGGGTTTCGCGCAGGCGGTCCAGCGCGTAGCGATACCGGGAGGTGGCGGTGGGCACGGGCACGCCGGTGATTTCCGCGATCTCCGGGAACGTGAGGTCGCCCCAGAGTTTGAGGCTGACCACTTCCTGGAGGTGAACGGGGAGTTCCTGGACGGCGCGGGCCACGGTGAGGTGGGTATCGGACTCCGTGAAGTCCGGTTGGAACCACAGCTCGGTTTCCGCCGCCACCGCGGTCTCGCGTCTCCGGCGGCTCTCCAGGGCGCGTCCCTGGTCGATAGCCCGGCGGCGGATGGTGGCGAAGACGAGCGCGTTGTCCGGAGGTTCGCCTCCGGCCCGCCGCCAGCATTCCCGCAGCGCCTCCTGCACCACGTCATGGGCATCCTCCTCGCACCGGGTCCGCTGACGGGCGTAGAGGAGAAAGCCCTCCGCCCGTTCCGCGATCCAGTGACGCCAGCGGTCGGATTTCCGGGAAGTTTCGGGCATAGGTTCATGGTTACCTCCGGAAAGCGGAGCGCCCGGGCGCATCCATTTGTGGAGAATGACATTTTTCCAGGAACGGTTTTGGGAGGCGCGGCTTTACAAGCACGGGAGGCCCGGGTTAGCTCCCGGAATGACCCGCGAACTGCTTGTCGACGTGCTGGAAAAGATCGCCCTCCTCCTGGAGCTGAAGGGGGAGAATCCCTTCAAGGTCCGTGCCTACCGCACGGGCGCGGAGGTGGTGCAGGGATATCCGGGAGACATCGTGGAACTGTCGCGGGAAAACAAGCTGGCGGGCATCAAGGGCATCGGTGAGGCGCTGCGGGACAAGCTGCACGAACTGGCCTCCACCGGCACGCTGGGGTTCTACGAACGGCTGAAGGCGGAGTTTCCCGTGTCCATCTTTGAGCTGTTCGATATCGGGGGGCTCGGGCCGAAGAAGATCGCCGCGCTGCACAAGGAACTCGCGGTCGCCAGCGTGGCGGACCTGAAGCGCGTGTGCGAATCCGGCGAGGCCGCGAAGCTGGCGGGCTTCGGGGAAAAGACGGTGCAGAAACTTCTGGAGGCCATCGCTTTCCGGGATCAGCACGCGGACACCTTCCGCATGGACGATGTCGCGCCCGCGGCGGCACAGATCCTGGAATTCCTCCGCGATCTCCCGGAGACCTCCCGCGCGGAGGCCGGCGGCTCCTACCGCCGGGGGAAGGAAACGGTGCATGACCTCGATTTTCTGGTGGCCACGAAGGAGCCGAAGGCTGTCATGGACGCCTTCGTCCACGCGCCCTTCGTGGCGTCCATCATCGCGAACGGGGAAACCAAGAGCAGCATCCGTCTGGCGAATGGCCTCCAGTGTGATCTCCGCGCGATCCGCAATGAAGAGTGGGCCTTTGCCCTCGCCTACTTCACCGGCAGCAAGGAGCACAACATCCTCATGCGTTCCCGCGCCCTAGCCCATGGCTGGACGCTGAACGAATACCGCCTGGCTCCGGTGAACGCGGACTCCCCTGCCCCTCCCGCGAACATCCACGAAGAGCGGGACCTGCACCGTGCCCTGGGGCTGGACTATATAGACCCCGCCCTGCGTGAGGCCTCCGGAGAGGTGCCCGCCGCGGAGGCCGGGGAACTGCCGGTGCTGGTGGATCTGGAAAACCTGCGCGGCACTTTCCACAACCACACCACCGCCAGCGATGGCGTGGCCACGCTCCGGGAAATGGCGGACGCGGCGCTCGAACTGGGCCTGCAATACCTGGGCATCGCGGACCACAGCAAGGCGTCCTTCCAGGCGAACGGCCTGAGCGAGGAACGCCTGCTCCAGCAGATCGACGCCATCGCGGCCATGAATCTCCAGTGGGGCGGGGACTTCCGCATCTTCACCGGCAGCGAGGTGGACATCCTCAAGGACGGCTCCCTGGACTTCCCGGATGAAGTCCTGGCCCGGCTGGACTACGTGGTGGCCAGTGTCCACAATGTCTTCACCCTCTCCGAGGAGGAGCAGACGAAGCGGATCATCCGGGCCATCGAAAATCCCCACGTGACCATGCTGGGCCATCTCACCGGTCGCCTCCTGCTGAAACGGGACGGTTACGCCGTGAACGTGCCCGCCATCATCGACGCCTGCGCGGCCACGGGCACCATCATCGAACTCAACGCCAGCCCCTGGCGTCTGGACATGGACTGGCGCTGGTGGCGCATGGCGAAGGAAAAGGGGGTAAAGTGTTCCATCAACCCCGATGCCCACAGCACCGCCGGACTCCAGGATCTCTGGCACGGCATCCGCGCCGCCCGCAAAGGCTGGCTCACGAGAGCGGACGTGGTGAACTGCCTGCCGCTGGGGAAAATAGAGGAAGTGCTGGCGGCAAAACGGGGGAAGAGGTAGCCGCGTTTTTCTTCATTTATGTGAATGCGCCTTTTCCGGGCGGGAGTAAGCGGTGGCATGAACTCCTTTCGATCCCCGTCAGGGAGAGGTCCATATTCCACTGTCTCCCTGGCCGCTCTTTGTTTTCTGCTGCTGGTCTCCGGACGCGTCCGCGGACAAACCGCCGGCCTGAGTGACTTCCTTCACAAGGCGGACCCTCTTTCGTTCGAGACTCTGGAGGGCCCGCCCGAATTGACCGAAAAACTCCGGAATGACATGGTGGCCGGAGCCCTCGATCCTGGCGCGAAGGAAGCCCTCTCCGTGTTGCAGTCGGTGGTGGACGATCCCAATGCGAGCCCGTCACAATCAGCCTACGCCCTGATCAAGTGCGCGGGGATTTTCGGACAGCAGAATCTTCCGGAAAAAGCGACGCAGGCCTTCGAGCGGGCCGCCACCGGCAAGGCGACGCCCTCTCTCCGGGCTTTGGCCCTGGCGGATCTGGCCGCGTGGCAGGGAGGCCGGCGCCAGAAAGCCGAAGCCTTGAGCAGCGTGAACAAAGCTCTGGAGATTCCGGGAGTTCCTCTGCGGCTGCTTTCCGCCATCCTGGTGGAGCGGGCTCTGATACTCGACGATGCGGGCCGGACGGAAGAGGCGGTGCGCGACTGCATCACTGCTTTTGAAAACACGGAAGCCCTGCCGGCGGTGCGCCTGATGGCCCTGCAAAAACGGCTGGAGTTCTTCACCAAAACCGGAAAACAGAAGGAGGCGCTCGCCGATATGGGGAAGGCGCTTCTTACAAAGGATCTGCCGCCGGACTGGCGCGCGGGAATTCTGGTGAGCCGCGGTTCCCTCCTCATGAACATGGGAAGAATGGAGGCGGCGGAAAAGGATGCCACGGAGGTGGCTGAAAAGCTGCCCGGCGTTTCCCCCGCGCTGCGAGGCAAGGGATTTTACAATCGCGCCGGACAGGCGCTCAAGGCGGGGAATCCGGACAAGGCTCTGGAGGACTATCAGCGCGTGATCGATCTCAAAGGCGCGGAGCCGCTGGAAGTGAGCACTTCGCTGCTCGCGCGTGCCGGCATCTTCCAGAAAAGGGAGTGGTCAGGCCGGGTCATTGATGAGCTTACGGAGGTGATCCGTTTGAAAGGCGCGCCGGTGGAGTATCTGGCGCAGGCTTACGTGGCCCGGGCGAAGGAGCAGATGAAACGGGGGCTCTACACGGACGCGATGGAGGACTATTCGACGGTCATCGGCATGAAGGGGGCTCCGGTTGAGCAGGTGGGGCACGCGCTGTTCGGACGCGGTCAATACCTCAAGGACCAGGGCGAAAGGGAACCGATGAAGGTGGACTTTGAACGGCTCATTTCCCTGGAGGGGGCGAGAATCGAGCACCGGGCCTCCGCCTGTATGCTTCTGGCCTTCGCGGAGGAGGAAAAGGGAAACCGGGAGAAAGCGCTGAAAGACATCCAGCGCGGCCTGAACTTCTCAGAAGCTCCGGCGTTCATCCGGGAGGGCGCGCTGATGTTCCGCGCCGCCCTTTACGGTGAAATGAACAATGCGGACGGGGCCCTGGCTGATGTGGAGGCTCTCCTGAAACTGCCGGGGGTCTCCGCTGAGAAAAAGGCCCAGGCCCTCTCTCTGCGTTTTGATATCTTTAAAAACAAACTAAAAAAAGGAGAGGATGAATTGATGCCCGTGATCAATGACATCCTGGCGCTGCCGGAGGCTCCGGCGAAATACCGGATGGCAGCCCTGACAGAGCGGGCCAAATGGTATGACAACCACCAGCAGCCGGAGAAAGCCGCCGCTGACCGCAAGGCCGCGGAGGCGATCTCAAACGGCCCGTAAACCCTGAATTCCCGCCCGTGACCGTCCCCGGATGACGGGGACGGTCAGAAAGGCCGGGCTTACTTCCCATCAATCCTCATCCTTGCCGCCCGCCGCGAGGCTGGCGACGACGCTGAAGTCCTCCAGGGTGGAGGTGTCGCCTTTCACGGTGCCGCCGGCGCAGATTTCCTTCAGCAGGCGACGCATGATCTTGCCGCTGCGGGTCTTCGGCAGGGCGGCGGTGAAGCGGAGGTCGTCCGGCTTCGCGATGGCTCCGATCTCCTTCGCCACGTGATTCTTCAGGGCCTTCACGAGGTCCTCGCTGGCGTGCTGGCCGGTCTTCAAGGTCACGAAGGCCACCACGGCCTGGCCCTTGATCTCGTCCGGGCGACCCACCACCGCGGCCTCGGCCACGGCGGGGTGGGACACGAGCGCGCTCTCCACCTCCGCGGTGCCCAGACGGTGACCGCTCACATTCAGCACGTCGTCGAGGCGGCCCACGATCCAGAAATACCCGTCCTTGTCCCGGCGCGCGCCGTCGCCCGTGAGATACCAGCCTTTGCCCTTATATTCCTTCCAGTAAACCTCCTGATAACGCTTCTTATCCCCCCACAGCGTGCGCAGCATGGAGGGCCACGGCTGGCGGATCACGAGGCGTCCGCCCTGGTTCGGGCCGCATTCCTTTCCTTCCTCGTCCACGATGGCGGCATCGATGCCGAAGAATGGCAGCGTGGCGGTGCCGGGCTTCGTGGGTGTCGCGCCGGGCAGCGGGCTGATCAGAATGGCCCCCGTCTCCGTCTGCCACCAGGTGTCCACGATGGGGCAGCGCTCGCCGCCGATGACGCGGTGATACCACATCCAGGCTTCCGGATTGATCGGCTCGCCGACGCTGCCCAGCAGGCGGAGGCTGGAGAGGTCGTATTTGGTCACGTGCTGATCCCCCCACTTGATGAATGCCCGGATGGCGGTGGGCGCGGTGTAGAGAATGGAGACGCGGTATTTCTCCACGATCTCCCAGAAGCGGCCCATGTGCGGTGTGTCCGGCGCGCCTTCATACATCAGCACCGTGGCCCCGTTCAGGAGCGGCCCGTAGGCGATGTAGCTGTGTCCCGTGACCCAGCCCACGTCCGCCGTGCACCAGTAAACATCGTCATCCCGGAGATCGAAAATGTATTTGCTGGTGGCATAGGTGCCCACCGCGTAGCCGCCCGTGGTGTGGAGAATGCCCTTCGGTTTTCCGGTGCTGCCACTGGTGTATAGAATGTAGAGCGGGTGCTCCGAATCGAATCCCGGTGCCGGGCAGTTTGCGTCCACCTGGGCGATTTCGTCATGCCACCACACGTCTCGGCTCACCGTCATGCTGATCTCCTGACAAGTCCGTTTCAGGACGATGACGCGCTTCACGGGATTCGGCCCCATCTTCAGAGCGGCATCCACATTGTCCTTCAACGGCACCACCTTCGCGCGCCGCCAGCCACCGTCCGCCGTGATGACGTGCGTGGCCCCGCTGTCCTGGATGCGGTCATGGATGGCACTGGCACTGAAGCCCCCGAAGATAACGCTATGCACCGCTCCCAGGCGCGCGCAGGCCAGCATGGCGATCACCGCCTCCGGCACCATGGGCATGTAGATGATGACGCGGGCCTTGGCCTTCACGCCATTCGCTTTCAGCATATTGGCGGCGCGGCAGACCTCGCGGTGGAGCTGTTGATAGGTCAGGGTGCGGGTGTCGCCTGGTTCTCCTTCGAAAATGATGGCCGCCTTGTTTTTCCGCGCGGGATTCAGGGCGTGACGGTCCACGCAGTTTTCCGCCATGTTGAACTTTCCGCCCGTGAACCACTTCGCAAACGGGGCCTTCCACTCCAGCACGCTGGTCCATTTTGTCTGCCAGGTGAGTTCCGAAGCCTCGCGCGCCCAGAATTTCTCCGGGGTCTTCACGCTTTCCTCGTGGAGCTTTTTATACTCCGCCAGCGACTTGACGCGGGCGGCTTTGGAAAAAGCGGCGGAGGGTTTAAAAACCCGTTTTTCGGAAAGAGAGGATTCGATGTTCTGTGCCATGGGAGGTTGCTGCGTTGCGAAAAAGCGCGCGAGGCTAACGGGCCGGTAATCCGCGCTCAAGCACGAAAGGCGGGCCCTTCGCGGCGCACGCGCGTAAGAAAACGCGCGTCCGGGGGAGGCTTTTTCCGGCCCCTTCCGGCGGGGTGAAAACCGGTTGTCCGGTGTCTTTCAAAATCCTAAAAATATTCTCCGCCAAGGGCTTGACTTCATGCTCTTCCCGCCCATAACGCGCGGGAGGTCAAATAGCGTGGAAACCTTGATTTTTCAGGCATTCCAGCGTGTCCGGCGGCTTTTTTTGAGGCTTCCAGGGCGTCAAGCGTTGCTTCTAAAAAAAGTTACGCTCCAACTCCGAAATTTGCTTGGCACATGGGTCGCGCCGACTAATCCTGAGCACACCAGAATTTCACGCGCCTCCCCTGCTCATGTCCTCCCGCCCGCTTCCTCTCATACCCTGTTTTGTGCCCCCCGGCACCCAGGGCCCGGGATGCCGCGAGGAGCGGGGAGGGCACCCGCGCGGCGGCGGACTGCCCGGTTGAAAGGCATCCCGCCTTTCGCCCCGCGTCTGACTTTTTTGCTACGTTCCATGTTCCTTACCTTGTCATTTATGAGACTCAAACGTGCTTTCCGGTGTTTACCGGCCCGGGGCGCACGCTTGCCGCGCACCCTTGGGGGAGGGTCGGGGCAGGTCTTGCGAATGACGGATGCCGTTCCTCAACAATGCCAGCCAACGACCAGCTTGAAACCCTTTGGAAACACGTCACCGGGCACATCCGTGCCAGCGTCAGCCCGGATGCCTATGCGCGCTGGTTTTCGTCCCTGAAGCTCAAAGCCGCCAGCGATGACGGCGTTCGTATCCTCGTTCCGGACTCGATCCACCAGTTGTGGATCGAGATGAACTATCTGTCTGCCCTGCAAGCCGCCTTTGGCGCGATCACCGGGCTGCAGCATGTCTTTCTCTTTGAGGTGGATTCCTCCCTCGAACGCGGGGCGGGCGAGGACCAATCCGCCGGGCAGCCGTCCGAAGACGATGCTTCCGCTCCCTCCGCCGAGGGCGCGGAAACAGAGCGCCCTGTCGCCGAGCAGAGACTCTATGAAGATGACGGGGAAAAAACCCCCGCCGAGGGCCTTTCTCCGGCTCATACCTTCGAGTCCTTCGTGGTGGGCGCGAACAACCAGTTCGCCCACGCCGCCGCCCAGGCCGTGGCGGAGCGTCCGGGACGTTCTTATAACCCTCTTTTCTTCTACGGTGGCAGCGGTCTGGGGAAAACCCACCTCATGCACGCCATCGGGGCCGCCGCCCGGGTGAGGAAGCCGCGTTCACGGGTGGTGTATATCACCAGCGAGGAATTCACGAACCAGTTTATCAACGCGCTCCAGACGCACTCCATCGCCCGGTTCCGGAAACGCTTCCGTCAGGCGGACGTGCTCCTCATCGACGACGTCCACTTCCTCGCGGGGAAGGAACGCTCCCAGGAGGAGTTCTTCCACACCTTCAACGCGCTGCTGGACGGGCATAAGCAGATCGTCCTCTCCAGCGACCGCCCGCCGGGGGAAATCAAGGACCTGGAAAACCGTCTCGTGACCCGCTTCGAGTGGGGCCATACCACGGAACTCACTCCTCCGGACGAGGAGACACGCGTGGCCATTTTGCGGAAAAAAGCCACCTCGCTGGAGGTGGAGGTGCCCTCCATGATTCTGGAGTTCATCGCCGCGAAGATCAGCAGCAGCGTGCGCCGCCTCCAGGGCGCGCTCATCCGCGTGGCCTCCTGGATTTCCCTCCACGGCCCCATGAATCTCCAGGTGGCGGAGGAACTCCTGCGCGATCTCCTCCAGCAGGAGGCCCGGAACGTCATGACCATCGACCGCATTCAGAAGGGCGTGGCCGCGAATTATGACATCCGCCTCGCCGACATGGTCAGCCGGAAGCGTCCCGCCGCCATCGTCTTTCCTCGCCAGGTCGCCATGTATCTCGCCAGGGAACTCACGGGTCTCTCCTATCAGGAAATCGCCAGCGCCTTCGGCGGCCGGGACCACGGCACCATCATGCATGCCTGCCGCACCATCGAGCGCCGCATCACGGAGGACGACGGCGTCCGCCACCGCATCGCGGTCATCGAGACGCAGTTGCGGCGGATGATGTGAGGAAGGCGGCGCGGGGCCCCGCCGAATCCCGCGCTCCGGCTTCGCAAGCACCGGCCTCGCTTCCCTTGCCTTTTGGCCGGGTGCTCCCACCGTCCGGGCAAAATTATGCCCGCCCAGTTATCGCGTGTCTTTTCCGCCGCTCTTCATGGAGTTGATGCCCTTGAGGTGGAAATCGAGGTCAATGAGACCACGGGCAATGAAATGCAGTCGATCACCGTCATCGTGGGACTGCCGGACGCGGCGGTGCGGGAGAGCCGGGACCGGGTGTGGACAGCCATCGCCAATAGCGGGTATCCCATCAATCCCGGGGGACGGACGACGGTAAATCTGGCTCCGGCCAATTTGAAAAAGGCGGGGCCGTCTTTCGATCTGCCCATGGCGGTGGCGATGATCGCCAACCGGGTGGACTACGCGGATGCCCGTCAGTTGGACAATTACTGCATGGTGGGGGAACTGGCTTTGAACGGGACAGTCCGTCCGGTGAAGGGTATCCTCTCCATCGCCCTGTGTGCCCGGGCGGCGGGGAGGGAGGAACTGATCCTGCCGCTGGAGAACGCGGAGGAGGCCTGCGTGGTGGAGGGCATCCGGGTCATCGGTGTGCGCAGCTTGCGCGAGGCCTTCGAGCATGTGACCGGGCGCGCCCCGCTGCTGCCCTTGAAGAAAAAAAGCCTGGCGGATTTCGCGGGCGGCCAGACGTGGGATATCGATTTCACGGACGTAAAAGGCCAGCAAAGCGTGAAGCGGGCCATAGAGGTGGCGGTGGCGGGCGGGCACAATGTCCTCATGGTGGGGCCGCCAGGCACGGGGAAGTCCATGATCGCGAAACGGATTCCCACCATCATGCCCGCGATGACGGAGGCGGAGGCCATCGAGACGACAAAGATCCACAGCGTATGCGGCCTGCTGGACAGCCGCCATCAGTTCATGGTACACCGGCCCTATCGCGCGCCGCACCACACGATTTCCGATGCCGGGCTGCTCGGCGGCGGGAGCAATCCCATGCCCGGGGAAGTCTCCGTGGCACATCACGGCGTGCTCTTTCTGGATGAACTGCCGGAGTTCAACCGCAGCACTCTGGAAGTCCTGCGTCAGCCCCTGGAGGATGGAAAAGTGACCATCAGCCGGGCGGCGGGGAGTATGACCTTTCCCTCCCGCTGCATTCTGGTGGGTGCCATGAATCCCTGCGCCTGCGGTTACTATGGAGATCCCAAACGGGAGTGCCGCTGTGGGACACCACAGGTCGTTAAATACCGGCAGCGCATCAGCGGGCCGTTGCTGGACCGCATCGACATTCATGTGGAAGTGCCGCTGGTGGAATTCCGGGAGCTTGCAAAATCAGAGCCCGGCGATTCCTCCGCCACGATCCGGGCCCGCGTGGAGGCGGCCCGTGCCATCCAGCAACTGCGTCTCCGGGGCACCAGTGCCACCAGCAATGCGATGCTCTCCTCAAAGCAGATGAAACAATACTGCCGACTGGACGAGGAAAGCTCCCTGCTGCTGGAGAACACCATGACACAAATGAACTTCAGCGCGCGCGCCTATGACCGCATTTTGCGGGTGTCCCGCACCATCGCGGACCTCGCGGGCTGCAAGGATATCACCGCGGATCACCTACTCGAAGCGATCGGCTACCGGACACTGGATAGGAATCTTCTGGGTTAGGAGGTTTCTCCATCGTCGGGTCTTGCCGGAAGGCCCGGTTCCGGTTGCCTTCGTGCCGGGGAGGGGCGTGCTTTTCACATGAGCTTTGACCGGCTGGCTCCTTTTTACCGCGCGATGGAATTCCTCAGCGCGGGCCGGAGGTTGCAGCGGTGCCGGGAGGCATGGCTGGAGGCGGTGCCCATGCCCCGGGCCATTCTGCTGGCGGGAGAGGGGCATGGGAAATCGCTGGAGGCCTGTATGCGCCGGTTTCCGGAGGCGGCCCTCACGGCGGTGGATGCCAGCGCCGGGATGCTCCGGGAGGCGAGGTCCCGGCTTAGGCGGGCGGGGCTGGATGACGGGCGCGTGAGGTTCCTTCAGGCGGACCTTCTGACCTGGGAGCCGCCGCCTGGGGAGTATGACCTGATTGTCACGCACTTCTTTCTGGACTGCTTTTCCGCGGAGTCTCTCGCCAGGGTGGTCTCCCGGCTGGCCGGGGCGGCGGCTCCGGAGGCACACTGGCTGCTGGCGGATTTCCAGATCGCCCGGCGGGGCGTGGCACGATGGAGGAGCCAGGTGATCGTGGGAATGCTCTATCGGTTTTTCCGCGTGGTCACCCGGCTGCCCGCGTCCTCGCTGGTATGCCCGGCCCCCTGCCTGGAAAGTGAGGGCTTCCACCTTCACCACCGCCGGGACATGGAGTGGGGACTACTCACCAGCCAGTGGTGGCGGAGGGATGCCGGGCGCGCGGTAGGCCCTGGTGAAATGCGAAGTGGACAAGCCCGCCTCCATGACTCAACTACGCCCGCACGGCATAACCCGGACATCTCCCCTTCCCCGCGGATCCATGACCCCTCGTGATCTCAACCGGCTGCTGCACGCGGCCTCCGACTCCACCACCCAGCCCGCGGCGAAGGACCGGTCGGCATCCGTCTGGCAGAGCATCTCCCTGGGATGGGATCCGGAACGCATTGAGTGGCAGTGCTGGCTGCGCCGCTGGTGGCCGTGGGCCGTGCTCTCCACGGCGGCGGCCACGGCTTTTGTGATCGAGTGGCCGCACGGGCGGCACGCCACTACCCAGGAGCCTCCGGCGCTCCGGCTTTTTCAGGAGGCGGCGGCCACCCCGGGAGGGCCGTCATGAACCGGACGCGCATGGCCATCGCGTGGTTGCTTTCCTCCGCCGCGGTGGCGGGAGCCTCGGCATGGGGTGTCATGCGCTGGCATGTGGCGCATGAGCACCCGGGTGGTGGAAATTCCC
Source organism: Verrucomicrobiales bacterium (assembly GCA_965229245.1). Taxonomy (GTDB): domain Bacteria; phylum Verrucomicrobiota; class Verrucomicrobiia; order Verrucomicrobiales; family V1-33; genus V1-33. The sequence goes on along the minus strand of CBDDIW010000005.1, from coordinate 1,867,421 downwards.
AGGCTGTCCCGGTGGATTCCGAGGAACGGTTTCACGCCTGGGTGCATGAAAACCTGAAGCTCACCCCGGGCCAGCACGCCCTGCTGGATGCGAAGGAAGCCGCCTTCGCCAGCCGCCGGAGAGAACTGCGCGAAGCCATGCGCTCGGCAAACGTGGCCCTGCGGGATGCCATCTCCCGGGATCAGGCGGACTCGCCCGGCGTGCAGACCGCGCTGGACCGGCTGGCCACCGCGCAGGCCGCGCTCCAGCGGGCCACGCTCACGCACCTGTTTGAAATGGCGGCAAAACTCAACGAACCGCAGCGTCTGAAACTCATCCAGTGGACTCATGACAGCCTCCAGCCTCATCCTTGAAGGATTGGCCGCCGCCGCTCCGGCGAATCCGGAAGTCGCCGCGTGGGATTCCCTCCAGGCCGTCGCCGCGGCGCGGGGGGATGCCACCGCCTTCCGCCGCCTGGTGGAGCGCCATGGAGATGCCCTGCACCGTTTTTGCCTGCATTTCCTGGGCTGCGCGCGGGACGCGGAGGATGTGTGCCAGGAAACCTTCGTGCGCGCGTGGCACGCCCTGCCCCGCTACCGGGAGGCCGGACAGTTCCGCGCGTGGCTCTGGCGTATCGCGTTGAATCTCTGCCGGGACCACGCCCGCGCGCGGAAGACCCGGCACCGCTGGCTCCATGAGGCCGCGGACGGGGCGGTGCCCGAGGCGGCATCCCGCGCGGCGGATTCCCCGGATGAAGCCGCCGCGCTCCGTGCGGATCTTGCCCGACTGGCGAAGGGCATGGATCTCCTGCCCGAGGGACTGCGGCTGCCACTCTGGCTCTGCTGTGTGGAGAACCTCCCGCAAAACGAATGCGCCGCCGTGCTGGGCATGAGCACCCGGGCGGTGGAGACCCGCATCCGCCGGGCGCGTCAGCGTCTGCTGGCGTGGTGGAATGAGACGCCGTGAATCCCCGCGCCGCTGCTTTGGAAAAATCCACGCTTCACGCCCAGGTGGCCCTGAAGCTGGAGCATCTCATCCGCTCCGGGGTCCTGCGGGCGGGCGAGCGCCTGCCGTCCGTGCGCCGGGCCAGTGGACAGCATGGGGTGTCCCTCACCACGGCGGTGCAGGCTTACCTGGACCTGGAAAACCGGGGGCTTATCGAAGCGAGGCCGCGGTCCGGTTTTTTTGTGCGCCCGCTCACGCGGGATCCCCTGCTGGAGCCCCGGGTGTCCCGGCCAGCCGCGGCGGCCACCAGCGTGGGCGTGGGCGCGTTGCAGTCCCGGCTCTTTGAGGTGGCGCGGGACGCGGACATCATTCCCTTTGGCGCGGCCTCGCCGGGAGCGGCGCTCTTTCCCGTGGAGAAGCTGGGGCGCATCATGGCCTCCGTGAGCCGGAGCGCGGGAGGACGCGGACTGAGCTATGATATGCCGCCAGGCTCGGAGGCTTTGCGACGCCAGGTCGCCCGACGCTCGCTGGACTGGGGGACGAATCTTTCCCCCGCGGACCTCATTACCACCTGCGGCGGCACGGAGGCCCTGGCGCTTTGTCTGCGCGCGGTGACAAAGCCGGGGGATGTGGTGGCGGTGGAGTCGCCCACTTACTTTTGTGTGCTCCAGGCCGTGGAGGAACTGGGGCTGAAGGCTCTGGAAATCCCCATGCATCCGCGCGATGGCATGGACGTGGAGGCGCTGGACCGGGCATTACGGACCCGGAAAATCGCCGCCTGCCTGGCCGTCCCTAACTTCAACAATCCGCTCGGCTCCCTCATGCCGGACGCGAACAAGCAGCGCCTGCTGGAGATCCTCACGCGCCATGAGGTGCCGCTCATAGAGGACGATATCTATGGCGATCTCCACTTCGGTCCCCACCGGCCGCGCGTGGTGCGGTCCTGGGACACGAAGGGCCTGGTGATGCTCTGCGGCTCGTTTTCCAAGACCCTGGCTCCCGGCTATCGCGTGGGTTGGGTGGCTCCGGGGCGCTACTATGACCGGGTGAAGGCACTGAAGCTCACCAGCACGCTCGCCACCGGCACCCTGCCCCAGGAGGCCATCGCGGAATTCCTGGCGAACGGGGGATACGATCACTACCTGCGCTCCGTGCGCCAGGTGTATCAGGAACAAGTGGAACACATGAGCCGGGCCATCGCCGCCGCTTTTCCGGAGGGCACGAAGCTCACGCGACCCTCCGGCGGGTTTATTCTATGGGTGGAGCTTCCGGCAAAGGTGGATGCTCTGGAGGTCCATGAACGCGCCCTGGCCGCGAAGATCAGCGTGGCCCCGGGCCCTATGTTTTCCGCCCGCCAGAGCTTCCGGAACTTCCTGCGCATCAGCTGCGGTCACCCGTGGAGCCCCCGTCTGGAACGCGCGGTGGGCACGCTCGGTGGGATTATCCGGAGGCTGTGCTAGGCCGCGCGGGAAAAGCTGATAAGATCAAATCCCGCGGAGCCGTTTCAGTGGCATGACAATTCCATGCCGCATCCTCCGGTTTCTGCTTCCAGCGTGCAGCCTGCTTTCCATTTTTCCAGGGGTCGCGCGGGCGGAAAAAGAGGCCGGAAATGAAACAGGCAACAAGGCACCCGCGTGGGTCCGGAAGGGGGCTTACGTCTTCCGTGTCTCCACGCCGGATGAGCGGAACGTGCTGCCGCGTATCAAGGAGGGCGCGGGCTTTGTTTCCGGGCTGCTGGATGGGTCCGTGACGCAGATCATGATCCTGAATGGAATCATCGGGCACGATCACCCGGGGCCCTGGAACTGGGACGGGAGCTGGCCTTACTGGAACCGGCCCTCCTTTCGCGCGGGCAATGACTGGAAGACCCTCGCGGAATTCATGACGGCCACAAAGGCGGAGCACAACGCGCTGATGTCCTTCCACCTGAACATTACGGATGTGAACACGGGACTGGGCGATTACCCGGAGACCCGCGCTTTTTTCCAAAAGCTGGTGGACGCCCAGGCGATCTACCGGCGGGACCTGAACAAGGCCACGGGCAAGCGGGATCTGGAGCCGCCGTATGTGCCGCGGGAGATCGCGCCTTACATTACCAAAGACGGCGCGGGCCAGCCGGATCCGGTGAATATTTTTGCCCTGGTGAACTATAAACGGTTTTGGGAAAGCGGGCTGGCGCGGGAGATGTTCGATACGTTTTACGGCCATTTGCCCTACGCCCCGCCGCTGCTGTATCTGGATGTCTTCAATCTCGCGGGCGGCAATTTCAGCACGGGCTATCCGGACGGGCTGCTGGGAGGGAGCGAAAAGAGTCAGTTGGAGGGTGCCATTTCCATCATCGAATATCTGCGGAGCAAAGGCTCGGATCTGGCCACGGAGGGAGACCGGCCCATTTTTGGGAACCGCGCGGGCTTTGTCTGGCTGCACGGCCAGGGATACTCCGCGGACGACTACAGTGTCATCAGCGGCGGGCATTTCCAACTGGCGGCGCATCACGTCTTCGGGAACAACGGCTCGTTCAATGTGTCCCCCATCGCCCTGACCCCAGAGGGGCTCGAGCGGGCACGGGCGCACTATGCCGCCCTGCTCCAGGGAAAGCCCGCGACACGTAAGGTGGCGGGCGCGGCGGATTACCACATCGCCTGGCGCGCCGGAGTGAAGGATGAGTTCGACATTCCCGGCACGGGCGATCCTTTCCGCGGGGACTGGGTGGATCTGGTGAACAATTTCTACCTGGCCACCATTCAGGAGCTTTATCACATCGGCCTCGGGAACACCCGCGCCCGGGTGATGCACAGCGGAGGTGTGCATCTGGGCACTTACACTCTGACCAATGCCGCCTCCGGCAAGGCGATCACCGTCTCCGTGCCGGACTTTGTCACCACCTGGCAGGGCGAAGGCGCGCGAAAAGCCGGACAGATCATGCTGGAGACGCCGATCGTCACCAAAGTGACCGTGCCTGAGGATGGGAAATATACCCTTACAGTAAAACACAAAGCGCCGGGACGCGGGGGCGCGAATCTGAATATCTATCTTAATGACACGCTCCAGCAGTCGCTTACCGGAATTCCGTCCACCTCCAATGATGACTGGGCGAATCTGAACGGCGGGACGCTGGAGTTGAAGAAAGGGGAGAACCGGATCGCCTTCGATATCGGCATCATCCGCGCCATCTGGACGGATGGAACAGTGGCCGAGTGGAAGACCCCCTATCTCGGAAAGGGATTTTCCGTCAAAAAGGGAGACCTGACCTTTGCCGAGGAATATGACCGCATGTGGCCGGATACCTGGAGCGGCGGGCGGAAGATTTATTTCTTCAGTTGGGACGGCGCCCGTCGCGCCTGGCGCCTGCCTCCGGAATGGGCGGAAAAGAAGGAACTGACGCTCTATCCCCTCACTCCCGCAGGGCGGGGGAAAGGGATCAGGATTTCCGTGAAGGATGGCTCGGTTTCCCCGGTGCTCCTGCCGCAGGTGCCGTATGTGGCTGAGTGAATCCGGTCGGAAAAGTTCGTGCCTTCAGCGAAGGTGGCGCTAATATTTTCTATTCGCAGATGCCTCCGGATAAGAATACAGAATCCCGCAAAGTTCCGCCGTTCACGGGCGGTTGCAGTCAACTACGTCTGGAGAGCCTCTTACTTGAAGGGCTCGCCTCTCCCTCCTTGATTTTGGAGGATGACTGGTTGCAGAAAATGCAACAAAAGCTCGGAGAACATTCAGCGGGCGAAGAAAGAAAGTCTATGGTGACAACCTGCCAGATCATTTCTCTTTCTCCCGGACCCAATCCAGGGGCACGCGGGCGAAGGTGATGCGGGCGTAGTTGTCGGCTTCGAAAAGGCAGCCGATGGTGTTGTCCGGAAGTATTGTGAGGACACTGTAGGCGAAGGGGCCGGGATAGAGGAGGCGTTTCACCGGCCAGCTTCCTCCCTCGTCATTACTGATCCAGAGGGTGCCGTTCTCGCGTTTGGTGGAGTCCGGGCCGCTGTGGAGCAGGATACCGGGGCGAACGCGTGGGGTCCGGTAGTTGCCAAAAGACCAGCGGATGGTGGAGGCCATGCAGCCGGGATCGGTGAGGCCCGGGATATCCTTTACGGCGGACCAGGTTTTTCCGCCGTCCGTGCTGGTGGCGGTTTTACGAACTTTCGCGCCCGCGAACTGGCGGCTGTCGATCATCACTCCACCGCCCGGCATTTCGACCATCTGCACTTCGTTGATCTGGCTGCGTTCGCCGCCTTTTTCGTCGGGGACGGCGGCTCCGGGCACGTCATCGCCATAGGTCCAGGTTTTGCCTTCGTCGTCACTATAGACGGCGTAGTTCTGCCAGTGATGATAGGGGCCTTCATTGAAGGGAATGATGAGCCGGCCCGCGTGGGGACCCTGGGTCAGCTGGATACCGATGCCTGGCCCGCTGGCGATGGTGGTGGCGCGTTCCGGCCGCTTCGTGGTTTTCGTCATATCCTGAGGCGCGGCCCAGGTGACGCCGTCGTCATCGGAGGTCAGGAGGAAGTTTCGGTAGATGTTCTCCCCCTCCAGGCCGGTGGCCACTTTGGGATCCTTTTCGCGCAGGTGCGCGGGGATGCGTTGATACCAGAGGAAGATGCGGCCCGTGCGGGCCTCCTGCACCACGGTGGGATTATTGAGGGAATTCGCGCCATCGTCATGCAGCACCCGCAATGCGCCCCAGGTTTTCCCTCCATCGGTGCTGCGCTTCATGATGATGTCGTTCTGCGCCTGGTCGGAATTCTTCTTCCGCCCCTCGGCAAAGGCGAGCACGCTTCCGCCCTTCGTGAAGATCACGGAGGGAATCCGGATGGACGGGTAGCCTTCCTGGCCGGAGGTGAAGACATCGAAAAACTCCGGTTCGGCGGCAGGGCTCGCGGCCAGGGTGAAAAGTAAAAACAAAGCGGCGGCTTTCATGGGAGAAGAGGGCGATGGCGCGGTTCCCACCCACGCATGAAAAGCGGTTCCCGCACTCATTTTATGGCTCCGCAAATCCCGCGACCGAGTTCCGGTAAGGATCACACGATGCCGCCGTTCACGCGCAGGGTCTGGCCGTTGACCCAGCCGCCATCGGGACCTGCCAGAAAGGAGACGGCGGAGGCGATGTCCTCCGGTGTCCCCAGCCGCTCCAGGGGGGCCATTTTGGCAAGATGCGCCACCTGCTCGTCCGTCTTGCCGGTGAGGAAAAGATCCGTGGCGGTGGGGCCGGGGGCCACGGCATTCACGGTGATCTCTTTGCCCCGGAGTTCCTTGGCAAAAATGTTCGTCATAGTTTCCACCGCCGCCTTGGTGGCCGCATAGACCGCGTAGCCCGGCAGGGCGAGGCCGATGACGCTGGTGGAAAAGTTCACGATCCTCCCGCCCTGGCGCAGTCGCGTGGCCGCCAGGCGCAACATGTGAAAGGTGCCCTTGAGATTGACGGCCAGCAGGCGGTCGAACCACGCGTCATCCGTCCCCGCCAGCGGGGTGAGCCCGGGCTGCATGATGCCCGCGTTATTCACCAGCACGTCCACCCCGCCAAAGAGTTCCTCCGCGCGGTCGAATAACCGCGCCGCGTCCGACTCCTGGGACACATCCGCCTGGACCGCCGCGGCCCGGCCTCCGGCGTTCTGAATTTCATCCACCACCAGCTGGGCATCCGCCTCCCGGCCGGCATAGTTGATGATCACCGCGAAGCCATCCGCCGCCAGGCGTTTGGCAATGGCGGCCCCGATGCCGCGGGAGGAGCCGGTGACGATGGCGGTTTTTGGGGAAGCTGGGGTATTCATGATGGCGCTACCATGACATAAGGGGAGCGGCCCGGAAGCGGAGGTTTGGAGGAGGGACGTGATGGAATGACCTCTCCACGGGAGCTTCAAAGAGCGGCGACATTCCTGTCTCCGGAATTCGCCCGTTTGATCTCACCCCCCCTTCCCTTCTTTCTCCACCGGAGCGTTCACGGCGGCAGGAATGTCGCCGCTCTCCGGGGGCTGCCTCTGAAATCTGTTATCAAGGCAAAAAAAGAGCGCCTGATGCGAACATCAGGCGCTTTTTGGCAACAAGTGGCGGAGCGGACGGGGCTCGAACCCGCGACCTCCGCCGTGACAGGGCGGCGCTCTAACCAACTGAGCTACCGCTCCTCATTCCGAAGAAATCAGAGGGCCACTTGTGTGCCGGTTGGGGCCGCGTCCATACCGGCGGATATTGGCGCGTGCAACTGATTTTTTGAGTTTTGAATATCATTTTTTCCACCCGTTAGGGCTCCCTTTTCCGGCCATCCCTGGATGAGTTCGCCAGGGGCCGCCCCGGCGAATTGTTTTGACAAACCGGTCGCCAATTGGCTTCCAGGAGACGCGGTTTTCTCCTCCGGCCAGCTCCGGACGACCGTTCCACTCCATCCGCCTGAAACCATGATCGACACCCCCGAAATCAGCCACACTCCGGCCCGGCTCACGGCCACCATCCGCATAAAGATCCGCCGGGAGGACATGATGCACCTCTTTGGTCCCGCGCTGGAGGAACTGATAAAAGAACTCTCGGCCCAGGGCATCCCTCCCCAGGGTTCCGCGTTTGCCCACCATTTCGAGATCACGGAGGAGACCTTCGACTTCGAATTGGGATTCGTCACGGAAACGCCCGTCGCTCCCTCCGGCCGGATGAAACCCGGTGAGTGGCCGGCCCAAAAAGTGGCGCGCACTACTTACCACGGCCCGTATGAAGGCCTTCCCGGCGCTTGGGGGGAATTCAGCACCTGGATGGAGTCCCAGGACCTCGCCGAGGCGAGCGATCTCTGGGAACACTATGTGGAAGGTCCGCACACCACCCCGGATCCCGCCGCCTACCGCACGGACCTCTACCGGCCACTCACGAAGTGACCGTCTCGAGCCGGCTGGGCCTGCCTGATCCAACAGGCAGGCCCGGGCCGGGCTTCGGGTATTGTCTTTTACCGCAGTTCCTTCGGCATCAGGTCCACCAGCTTCTTGATGGAGTCCGCCGAGTGCCGGTCCGCGATCAGAAGGGCGTCCGGAGTCTGCACGATAATAAGATGCTCCACACCCAGAAGCGCCACCCGCTGGCCGCTGGCGGTGAAAACGATATTGCTGTCCGAGTCGATCACGGAGAGCGGGGAATTCGAAGCATTCCCGGTTTCATCCGTCGGCAGGTATTTGCCCACGCTGATCCAGGAGCCCACGTCATCCCAGTCAAAGCTGGCCTCGATGTTCAGGACACGCCCCGCCTTTTCCATGAGGGCGTAGTCGATGGAAATCTTCGGCAGGGTGGGGAACTGGCTGGCCAGGGTGGCCTCGAGATTTTTAGACTGGCGGATTTCCCGGATGAAGCCCGCGAGTTCCGGGCAGTGCTGGCTGAGTTCCGCGATGACCCCGGACACCGTCCAGATGAACATGCCCGCATTCCACGAGAAGTTCCCCTGCTGGAGAAACTGCTCCGCGAGATCCGGGTCCGGCTTTTCCCGGAAGCGGTGGACTTCATACACCGCCGGGCTGTGATTGAGGCCGGAAATGAACGCCCGGCGCCCGCGCTCGATATATCCGTAGCTGGGGCAGGCCCAGGTGGGCTTGATGCCGATGGTGACGAGCGCCCGGGTGCGGGTAGCCACTTCCAGGGCTCCGCGCAGGCAGTTGACGAACGCGCTCTGGTCCTGAATGAGCTGGTCCGCAGGCAGCACAAGCATGGTGGCGTCCGGGCTGCGGGCGGCCACCCAGCCGATCCCCAGCGCGATGGCCGGGGCGGTGTCCCGCTTTTCCGGTTCCGCGATGATGTTTTCCTCTGGGAGGGACGCGCCGAGCAGGGAGCGCACCGCCGTTTCCTGGTCCTTGTTGGTGAGGATCAGGATGTTCTCACGGGGCACCAGGCCGTCCAGCCGGGCCAGCGCCTGTTCCAGGAGTGTTTCTTTTCCAAAGAGTTCCAGGAGTTGCTTGGGACGGTTGTCGCGGCTCAGGGGCCAGAAGCGGGTGCCGCTGCCACCAGCCAGGATTACGGCGTAGGTATCACTCATGTTTTCTGAAATTAAGATAATCGGAAGGAAATTTATAACGGGGGAGCAAAATAGTAAAGCCCTTGCAAGCTTTCAGTTGCCCGGAAAGGGGGCCGGAGGCACTGTTCGCCCCCATGAAAACTCTCAGCACCCTCCTGGCTGTCGGCTTCGGCACCTTCCTGTCTGCCTGCCACAGCGTCCCGAAAAAGGCCCAGGAGAATGCCGTTCCGGCGGAGCAACCCGGCGAGGTGGCTGCCGCGAAAGCGAAGGGAAAAAACGGATGGCACCCTGGTAAGGGAGGGCTGAAAGAGCCTCTCACGGCGCAAAATGCCCGGTTTTTTATCGATCTGGATGCCCAGGCGGCGCTGCTGTATCAAAACGGTGAGCTGATCGCCTACTCGCCCGTCGCCTCGGGCCGGAAGTATTACCGCACGGAAACCGGCGACTACACCATCGGCCAGAAGGATCTGAACCACCGGTCCTCCAGCTATGGAAACTACGTGAATTCCAAGGGCGGTGTCATGATGAGCGATGTCCAGTCCGGCTTCGATCCCACCCCGGTGGGTGGCCGCTTTGAAGGCGCGCTGATGAAGTATTTCCTGCGCCTCCATTATAAAGGCCAGCCCACGGCCATGGGCCTGCACCGCGGAGTACTGCCCGGATATCCCGCCAGCCACGGCTGCGTCCGTCTGCCGAATGCCATGGCGGAGTGGTTTTTCACGAATGTGCAGCTCGGCACGCCCGTGGCGGTGCGCGGGACGAAGTATGGCATTCCCATCGGGAAGAGCCAGGGCCGCCCTGCCCGCTCCCCGAAAGTGCATTCCAGCCTGAAGAACAAGCCCGCGGAGGAAACCGTCCCGCCGGCCCCGGAGTCGGACATCAAGCCGTCCACTCCCGCCCCGGCTCCTGCTCCCGCCACTCCGGCCCCGGCCGCTCCCTCGGGTGACCCCACGCCCGCGCCTCCGCCCGCCGCGCCGGAATCGCCCGCTCCCGGTTCAAACTGATTCCTTTCATCCGCCCCGTTCAGGGCCTATGATGCTACGAAGCCGCGCCGGAGCCTGGCGCGGCCTCCTCCGTCCTGTCTTCCGAGCTCCCGTCTTCATGATCGACCGCTACCAAATCCTGGAAAAGCTCGGCGAGGGCGGGACGGGAAATGTCTTCAAGGCGTGGGACAAAAAGCTCCAGCGGTTCGTGGCGGTGAAGAGCCTCCTCCCTCTGGAGGAACGGCTGGCTCCCGGCTCCGGGGATGACCTCGCTTCCGAGGCGGCGGCGCTCTCCGCGCTGCAGCATCCGAACATCGTGGCCATTTATGATCTGGACACGGACGGTCCCGAGCCGTTCGTGGTCATGGAGCATCTGAATGGCGAGACCCTGGAGAGCACCGTGCGACGGGGCCGGGTACTGCTGGCGGATTTCCTCCAGCTCGCGGCGGAGACCCTGGAAGGTCTGGTGGCCGCGCACCGGCAGGGGATGTGTCATCGGGATTTGAAGCCGTCGAATCTGATGTTCCACTGGCTGCCGGACGGCCGGTGGCAGACGAAGCTCCTGGATTTCGGACTCTCGAACGTGGGCACCCGTCCCGCGCGGCAGGAGCTCGCGGGAGAGGGCGCGGTGGCGGGCAGCGTCCACTTCATGGCGCCGGAGCAGTTTCTCCACCAGCCACTGGATGTGCGGACGGATCTCTACTCCCTGGGGTGCGTGCTCTATTATGCCCTCACGGGCAGTTTTCCGTGTGGGGGAGCCACGACGGAGGAAGTCATGCGGGCCCATCTCGCGCGGCAGGTGGTACCGCTGCACGAACTCCGTCCGGATGTGCCTCCCCTGTTCACGGAGTGGGTCATGTGGCTCATGAGCCGCCAGCCGGAGGAGCGTCCCGGCAATGCCGCCGAGGCGCTTTATGTTCTGCGGGGCATTCAAACCGGCGATCTCAGCGGCATCCCGGCCCAGGAGGCTTTGAAGACCCGCCCTCTCACTCCCGGGCTGGAAGTCGCCGCCGCCCCGCTGAACAAAGACGTGGCCGCGCGGGTGCGCGCCGCCTCGGCACCGGTGGTGCCGCCGGGACCTCCGCCCGGGACCTCCCCTCACGCGACGGAACCGGTGCTGCCCTCCCTGGAAGGCGCTCCCAGGCCGGTGACTCTTCCCATCCCGCACCCCGTTCCGGTCACGCAGGCCGTGCCACCGCCAACGGCAGAATCCCGGAAATCTCTGAACCTGCCTCTCCTGGCCGGGATTCTCGCGGGAGTGGCCGCCGTGGCGGCGGGAATCTATTTTTTCTCCCGCGGGCCGGAGGATAAACCCGGCTCCGGAAACGACAGCACCCAGGTTCCCGTGGAGGCTCCGGGAGGTCCTCCGGAAAAGGGCCTGGTCATGTGGTTCGATGCCGGGAAGGGAGCCCGGAAGGACGCGGGACAAAAGGAGGCTGTCCCGGGTGACCGGGTAGATCAATGGAATGACCGCGCTCCTCTTGCCGGGAACAACGCGGCGCAATACCACACCACCAGTTCCTCGGCGGCGGAGAAGATCCTGCGGCGTCCCACCCTGGAACGGGTCACGGACGAAGATGGGCTGAAAGGCACGCACGATATCCTGAGGTTCCGGGGGGAAAACTGTCTCGTCTGTGCCCGGGATGGCGATAAAGTGGGAGACCCGGTGGGAGGAGCCTTGAGCGGTGCCCGGGCTTCCTGGATCGGGGTTTTCTCCGCGGAGCCGGCGGAAGGGGACCAGACCCTGCTCTCGGCACACGTGGGGCAGGAGTTCCGTGCATGGGACACCTTCGTGCGCGGGGGTCTGGTATTTTCCGGAGCACGGAAAGCGGGGGGCGCGGAAAATCATGCCTCGCTTCCGTGGGAGCCCGCCGGCAGCTTTCACATCGTCGCGGTGATGTGGGATGGTCCGTCGGACCGTCTCCGCCAGTGGGTCACGGGGCCCGACGGGAAAACCGCGGCGGGTCCGGTGGTCACGGGCACGGTGGACTTTGGCAACGTGGCGGATATCCGCATTGGAGCGCTCAATCACAGCAGCGGCCGTCCCGGGGATTTTCTGAAAGGCGGCATCGCCAGCCTCCTGATTTACAATTACGCTCTCGATGACGCCGAACGCGAGGCTGCCGTGGACTATCTGTCACGGCGCTACTTCGGTGTGCCCGCCACCCGCCCATGACCAGTGCCACGCTCCATGACCTGACCTTTGCCCAGATGCAGTCCAGCCTGCTGGAGGGAGGCGTGAAATCCATGCACGCGTCCACGCTGTTCCGGGCGCTTCATCGCGGGCTGGTCACGGGTCTGGGGGACGAGACACTGGCCCCGCCGTTGCGCCGCTGGGTGGAGGGGCGGCCCGGCGCGCTTTTGGAGGTGCCGGAGGTCACGGCGGAGACCCCCAGCGCGGACGGCTGGACGCGGAAGTTTCTTCTGCGTCTGCGGGATGGGCAGGAGATTGAGTCCGTGCTCATGGGTTTCCCGGGGCGCTACACGGCCTGCCTCAGCACCCAGGCGGGATGCGCCATGGGCTGTGTTTTCTGCGCCACGGGTCAGATGGGGTTTGTGCGGCACCTCAGCGCCGGGGAGATCGTCGCCCAGGCGTTGCACGTGGAGCGTCACACCCGGGAAAAGCACGGTGAGAAGGTGCGGAATCTGGTGCTGATGGGCATGGGGGAGCCGCTGCATAATTTCGATGCCGTGATGCACGCGCTGGACATCATCACGGACACCCGGGGGCTGAATATCGGCCCGGCGCGGGTCTCCATCAGCACCGTGGGCCACGTCCCGGGCATCCGGCGGCTGGCGGCGCATCCCCGGGGCTACCACCTCGCGGTGAGCCTGCACGCGGCCTCGGACGAAGAACGCAGCGCCCTGCTTCCCGTGAACCGCCGCTGGCCCCTGTCGGAACTCATGGACGCCTGCCGGGAATACTCCGCGCGGAAGCAGCAGAAGGTGTTCATCGCATGGACGCTCATCGCGGGGAAAAACGATACCCTCGATCACGCCGCGCGTCTGGCCCGCCTGCTGCAAGGCATGAACGTCCAGGTGAACCTCATCCCGCTCAATCCCACGGACGGTTATGCCGCCGGGCCTCCCGAAGCTTCGGTGGTTGAGGCATTTCAGAGATTCCTCCAGGAGGCGGGCATTCCCTCCACGGTCCGGCAGCGCCGGGGCATTGATGTCGGGGCCGGCTGCGGGCAGTTGCGCAGCGTCCGCCGCCCTGCCCTCGCCGCCGGCTGAATTTTTTCCGGCAGAGCTCCGTATTCCCTCTATCCTCCTCCCCCCCGATGCGTCACCTCCTCATCCTCATCACCCTGCCTCTGTTCGTTCTCGATTACTTCACGAAACAATACATCTACGACCATTTCGCGGACCCTGACCTGGGGTACGCGGGAGACCGGGTGAAGGTCATCGATGGATTTTTCGACATCGTCCGCGTGCATAACAAAGGGGTCGCCTTCGGCCTGGGGAATAACAAGGATTGGTCAAACGTAGTGTTTGGATGCGTCAGTGTGACGGCCCTGTTTTTGATCGGGTGGCTGTGGAAGACCAAGGCCTTTCCCACCCGTGTGAGCCGGGTGGCCGTGGCCTTGTTGCTTTCCGGTGTCCTCGGGAATCTTGTGGACCGCTTCAAATATGGCTACGTCGTGGACTTCCTGCACTTTTACGTGGGGACCAATGAATGGCCCTCCTTCAATGTGGCGGACTCCGCCATCTGCGTGGCCGCAGTCCTTCTCTTCTACTCCGCTTTCCAGAAGTCCCCGGTGATCAGCACGGAGGAGAAAACCGTCTGACAGCGCTTACAGGAAAAAGAGCCAGCAGAAGAACACCGCGCAGAACATGGCCACCGCGTCCGCGATCAAACCGGCGGCCACGGCGTGCCGCAGGCGCTTGATGCCCACGCTGCCGAAGTAAACGGCGGCGACGAAGAAGGTGGTCTCCGTGCTGCCATTGATGGTCGCGGCGATCATGGTGATAAGGCTGTCCGGCCCGTGCGTGGTGGCGATGCTGTCCAGCACGCCCCGGCCCGCCGCGCCGCTTAGGGGCCGCACCACGGCCATGGGCAGCACCTCCACGGGAAAACCCACCAGACTGAGGACCGGGCGCAGGAGATTCTCCAGAATGGTCAGCGCCCCGCTTTCCATGAACATGCCCAGGGCCACCAGCATGGCCACCACGTAGGGGATCACGCGCAGCACCGTCTGCATGCCATCCTTTCCCCCCTCCACCAGTTCTTCATACACTTTGAGGCCCTGCATGGCCGCGAAGAGCACGCAGGAGCCGATAAAAACGGGCACGGTGATGAGGGAGAAAAACGTCACCGCCCGGGCCATGGGACCGGCCGACATATCCTTAATCCAGGGCACGTTATCGCCCAGGCCCAGGAATCCGCACAGGGAACGCTGCATCTCCGCAAGGGTCCCGGGAAGCCAAACAAAAAGCACCCCCGTCACCAGCGGCAGCAGGAACCAGAGCAGCATCAGAGTCCGTTGCCGGCCGGACAGGCGCTTTGGCTGCACGGGTTGATAATCCTCCTTCTTGTCAGTCGCCGCGGGAAGCTCCTCCGGAGGGACCGGCTGGACCCGGAACACGCCCATCTTTTGCATCACTTTCGCGGCCAGCACGCCCGCGATGGTGGCCACCACCGTGGTGAGCAACGCGGGGAGGATCACTCCCGTGGCGGTCTTTGCCTTGTGCGTCTGGAGCAGCGCGATGGTAGTGGCGGGGATCAGCGTGATGGCGCAGGAGTTCATCGCCAGAAACAGGCACATGCTGTTCGTGGCCACCCCGGGATGGGGGTTTAGAGAGTTCATCTGTGCCATGGCCCGCAAGCCCAGCGGCGTGGCGGCATTCCCCCCGCCCAGCATGGTGGCTCCCAGATTCAGCGCGATGGACGCGTGCGCCGGATGGTTCGCCGGAATGTCGGGATACAGCCGTCGCATCACGGGCGCGATGACTTTGCCCACGATGACAATGAGGCCACTGCGTTCGATGAGCCGCATCAGGCCCATCCACAGCACAATGGCCCCGCCCATGGGCAGCATCACCTTGATCACCGCGTCCTCGCACCGGGAGAACACGGCCTTGGTCACGCCCTCCATCCGCCCCAGGATCAGGGCCGCGGTGACCGAAACCGTCATCATTGTCAGCCAGATCCAGTTCAGCATAAGCGTGGGAATTTCAGGGGATAAAGAAGGGGAAGCGTGGGAAATAAATATAAGGCGCGGGCAAACCTATCCGTTCGCCGTCTCCCGCACGCGCTCCCGGATGGCGATTGCCCGCCGCGCGCATTCCGTGATGCCCGTCCAGTCCTTCGCGGCGATCATCTCCTTCGAGGCCAGCCAGGAACCGCCGATGCCGCCCACCAGTTTGCTTTGCAGCCAGGCGGTGCAGTTCGCCTCGTTCACGCCGCCCAGGGGCACATACTTGAGGCCCAGGTGTTGATAGGGCGCGGCGATGCTTTCCAGATACTTCAGGCCACCACAGGGCTCCGCGGGGAAAAACTTGAGAAACTTCCGGCCATACTCCAGCGCGCGCTCGATGTCCGAGGGCGTGCAGATGCCCGGAGCGAACGGAAGGCCCAGCGCCAGCGCCGCCTCCACCACCCGGGGGTTTACGCCGGGGGCTACTCCAAAGGCGGCCCCGCACTGCACCACCTCCGCCACCTGGTCCGTCGTGAGGATGGTGCCGATACCCGCGAGCATTTCCGGAAACCGCGCGCGGATCTCCGTGAGCGCCCCGATGGCGGCGGGCGTGCGCAGCGTCAATTCCATGGCGTCCACGCCTCCGTCCAGCAGGGCCTCCGCCACGGGCATGGCATCCTCCACTTTTTCAATGATCAGTACCGCCACGATGGCGCTCTGCTGGAGACGGGAAAAGACGGTCTGTTCGCGGTCGTTCATGCCGCGCGCTATAACCCCGGACGCCGCCGCTTGTCACTGGTAAATCAGAGGAACATGAACACCGCGATCACGATGACCGTGGGGGGCAGCGCCGCGAGCAGCAGGCCCAGCGGATTCACCCGTCCGCCGAGATACTCCTTCAACAGCCCCTGCCCCGCCGGGTTGGGCGCGTTCGCGATGACCGTCAGGCCGCCCCCTGCCACCGCCCCGGCCATGACGGCGTATTTGAGCGAATCCCCCAGCCCGGGCACCTGGCTGGCGAGGAAGGTGATGAGCGCGTTGTCATTGAACGCGGTGAGCGCCGCGGAGCCCAGCATCAGTTGCCAGTCGCGCAGGCCATTGTTCATCACCGGCTCCAGCCACCAGGCCTGGCAGCGTCCGTGGAGCACCAGCCCGGCAAGGAAAAAGCCCACCAGCAGCGGCGCGCGGAGGGAGAGCGGATTCTGGTGATGCTCCGTGGACTGCATGAACGCGAGGAAAAACAGAAAACCACCGATGAAGAGCGCCGGGAAGTGGAGGGTGTAAACCGTCCACGCCAGAAAGCCCAGATGCACGACCGTAACCCATCGCGGCACCGCTTCATCGCGGTCTTTCCAATGCTGCATCCGCGGGCCATCCACGGTCTTGTCCAGGGGATCGCCCAGCTTTTTAAACTTCCCCCGGAAGATGAGAAAATAGAGCGCATTGCAGGCTAGAATGGCCACGATGGCGTGCCAGCCGAAATGCGTAAGCATGAACCATGAGGACCACTGCCATTTCGCCGCCACCATGAGCACCGGCGGCGCGGCGAAATTTGTCAGGACTCCGCCCACGGAGATGTTCACAAACAACAGCCCCAGGGTGGCATAAGCGAAAACCCGGCCCGGACGCAGTTCATAAAATTTCCGCGCCAGGAGCAGCGCGCTGATGGTCATGGCGGCGGGCTCCGTGATGACCGATCCCAGTAGCGGGGCCAGCGTGAGCACCGTGAGCCACCACGCCGCCGGGCTCCCTTTGCCCACTCCATTGGCCACGATGGCCAGGCACTGCTCCGCGAAGCGCACCACCGGTCGCGAGGCGCTAATGGCCATGATGATGACCACGAACACCGGCTCCGTGAAATTGCAGTCCATGCCCACGAACCGCTCCACATTGTGCCATCCATGGAACCACCATGCGCTGAGCAGCAGCGGCACCGCCCACAGTGCGAAGACCACCTCCACCTCACCCAGAAAATGCAGCACCTTCGCCTTGAAGGACACGATCTCCCGCGCCTCCGCGTAGCGGCTCCGCTCCGGCGTGCGGCCCTCCGCCTTCATGCGTGCATGATGCCGCTCCTCCACGCGGTGGGACCAGCTCTGAAACAGGCCCGCCGCGAAGGTATGCAGAATGGCGCAGATGAAAATGACCGCCGCCGCCACATTGAAGGGATCGGTGGCGGCGCGGGCCTTCAGCTTTTCCTCCAGCGGCATGGCGGGGGCGTCCGCCTTCCGGTCCGCGTATTCCGTGAGCGGCAGGGGAAAAGCGGCATACTGATCCGCCACGCCTTCGGTTTCTGATTTCCACTTTGGCTCCACTCCTCCTGGTGACGCCCCGGCGGGCAGGATGGACAATGCGAGGAAGAGCAACAGGATGAGGCGGGTGAAGGGGGACATCAGTAAAAAAGCGCCCGCGGGCACCCGTCATCATGGACCGTGAAAATCCTTGCGCAATAGAGACCGCCCCCGGCACGTATGCACCCAACTCCTATGCGTCCATCCTTGCTCCTCATTCCCGTCGCCGGGCTCGCGGCTCTTGCCGCCCTGCCCTCCAAAGCGAACCTCGACTCCCGGGGGGACGCCGCGCACCCGAAACCCGCCGCCCCGGCCGGAGTCGTCACCGGAGCCATCACGCCCGCGCCGTCCAAAGCGGTGACGGAGATGATCCTCGCGGCCAAAAATTTCCTCGCCAGCCTGGACTCCGAGCAAAAATCCGCCGCCGTGTTCCAGTTGAACGACGATGAGCGCAAGAACTGGCACTTCGTACCCATGGACCGGAAGGGCATCACCCTTCAGGCCTTGCGCCCAGAGCAGGACCACCTGGCCTATGCCATGCTGAATACCGTGCTCAGCAACGAAGGCTTCGCGAAGACCCTCACCATCATGAGCCAGGAGAAAATCCTCTTCGACATGGAGAAAGGCTCGCCCGTGCGGAACCCGGAGAAATATTACCTCGCCATCTTCGGCGAGCCCAGCGAGACCGGTGTGTGGGGCTGGCGCTGGGAGGGCCACCACACCTCCTGCAATGTGACCATCGCGGGCGGCAAAGTGGTGAGCATGACCCCGTCCTTCATGGGCACGAACCCGGGCGAGGTGAAGGAGGGCCCGCGCAAGGGGCTCCGCGTGCTGGGTGAAGAGGAGGACCTGGCGGTGCAGCTCGCCAAATCCCTGACTGAAGAGCAGAAAAAAGAAGCCGTTATCCCCGGTGAAGTGCCCAAGGAGGTCCTCACCGGCCAGGACCGGAAGGTGAATCCCCTCATGCCCGCCGGACTGGCGTCCTCAAAGCTGGATGAAACCCAGCGGCAGCTCCTCTGGAAGGTGATCGAAAAATACATCGGCCGCTTCCGTCCGGATCTCGCCACCCCCGTGGCGGACAAACTCGCCGCTGCCGGCTCTGACAAGCTCACCTTCGCCTGGTCTGGAGGCACCGAACGCGGCCAGCCTAACTATTACCGCATTCAGTCCCCGGAGTTTGTCTTTGAATACGACAACACCCAGAACGGAGCCAACCACGCCCACGCCGTGTGGCGCGATTTCGCCAATGACTTCGGCGAGGACCTCCTGAAGAAGCACTACGAGGCGGAGCACACGACGAAGTAACCGTCCCGCGCGGAAATCCGTGAGTTGATCAAAGGGTGGGGGAACGGTCCGCGGGGACCTCCCCTGCCCTATTTTGTCAGTTGGATTCGTCCTTCGTCCAGATCGATAAACTCGAACATCGTCAGCACGGTGCCTGGAGCCAGGCCGATCTCCGCGAGGCGTTCATTGAGGCGCTGGGTGCCCGCGTCCCGCCAGCCGCGTTTCAGCATGAAGCCGTTCCAGATCTCCACTTCCTCCTCTGAAGGCTGGCGTCCCCGCTGGAAAGCCCAGGCCAGCAGCTCCTCATCCGTGCCTCCCTTCAGTGTTTCCGCCTCTATTTCCGCATAGTCGATGTGCAGGAAGGCACAGCAGCGGAAATCGAAGCTGCCCTTCATGGTGACGCCGCGGGCGAATTGCCAGCCCTCCGGCAGTTTTCCCTCCGCGTGGAGCCGGATTTTGTCCAGCATCCGTCCGAAATAGACGATGCCATTCACTCGTTCGGACGGCGCGCGGAGACCAGGAATGAGGGTGGGATATGGGAGGGCCATGGGGGAGGTAAGCATGGCCGCCGCCGCACCGCAAGGATAGGCCCGCCGTGATCGCTCGCGCACGCGGGAAGGGAGTCTCTTCCGGCAGGCGCGCCGGAAACCTCCGCGCTTTCATGGATACATGATCCGCGGCAATCCGTGCACGTCGCCTGACAAACTCAAGACCTCTCAGGGAGGCGGCGGGCCGCCGAAGCCACCCGGACCTCCGCCACCGGGACCGCCTGGCCCGCGATTCCCGAAGACCTCGGTGCGCTGGGCGTCCTGTTTCTGATAGAGTTCATACTGCTCCGGCGTGAGGATTTTCTCCATCGCGCTCAGGGTTGCCTGGCGCTGCTCCTCCCACGCTTTTGCCTGATCACTTCCCTCGGCGGGAGTGGCGGGGTTCAGAGCCTGGGAGGCAAAAAGCTGATAGGCGGCGTCCTTCTGGTCGGCGGTCAGGGAGAGGGAATTCTGGAGCTCGTTCAACTGCTGGTTCGCGCGGGTCTCGGCGCGGTTCTGCTTTTCGGTCTCCTTGTATTGTGTATAGGCCCCCAGCTGATCCGATGTCAGGCTGGCCAGCAGGGCGTCCTCCTGGGCTTTCTCACTGGCGGCGAACTGATCCGGCGTCGGTGGCTTGCCGCTGGTGAACGCGGCTTCCCGGATGGCGTCCCGCTCCGAGCTGCCCTTTTCCAGCGCGGCCTGGATGATCTCCCTTTGTTTCGGGGTCAGATTGAGCGCGGTGGTGAGCGCCAGGAGCCGGGATTCGATGCGCTGGGAGCGCTGCATTTCCCGCATCTTTTGGAAGCGGGCCCGTTCCTCAGGAGTGCGCTCCGGGCGGCCGGGAGGGCCAGTGGCATTTCCATTCTCCGCTGTCCCGCCCGCAGTTTCCCCGCCGCGGGGAGCCTCACTGTTCCGGGAGGCGATCACCGGGGAAACCGTGCGGACGGAAGCCGTGAGCTTCTTCACCCGTGTCCCCAGTCCGGCGTTTTCCTCGCGCAGGGCGGAGAGTTGCTGCCATTGCCAGGCGGAGAGAGCGGCTAGTGCCACACAGAGGCCGGAGAGGATAAGGGTGGGTTTTTTCATGACGGACAAAAAGGAGGACCGGACTCTGTAATCCCCGCCCGGTCCACGCGCGCCCGTCCTGGGATGAACGTGCTCCCGTTTGAGACGAAG
The DNA here is from genome assembly GCA_965229245.1 of Verrucomicrobiales bacterium. Taxonomy (GTDB): domain Bacteria; phylum Verrucomicrobiota; class Verrucomicrobiia; order Verrucomicrobiales; family V1-33; genus V1-33. The sequence continues at coordinate 1,847,129 of CBDDIW010000005.1, read as the reverse complement.
CCGCGAAAATCCGGGGTGGACGGGTCCCGTTTCCAGACAAAAAAAAGGGCCGGAAAACCTCGCGGTCTCCCGGCCCCCCTGATCATGGGTGCGGGATCAGGGAATTATCACACGCAGGAAGTACCGGCCCGCGGCGGGCACCGGCAGCGTGATCGTGGCGGCCTGGGTGCCAAAGTCCGCCCCCGCCGCGGAGCTGGGAGCCCCGGCGTAGGTGCCCGGCAGCGTGCTCCAGGGGCCCGCCAGGCTGGCGGCGGTCTGGATGGCGTAAGTTTTTCCAGCCACGCTGGCCCAGCGCAGCGTGGCGGACGTGCCCGCGCGGGTGAGGCCTGTGACCAGCAGGCGGCTGGCCGGATTTGTCAGGGAGGTGCCCGCCCGGTATTCCGCCAGGTTGGACTGACCGTCCCCGTCCAGATCCAGCACGGCATCCGCTGGGTTGCTAGGATTCAGCCCCGCCGCGATTTCCGCGCTATCCGGAATGCCGTCGCCATCCGAGTCCGGATCATTCGTCGCGCCGGTGAACAGGACATCCGAGACCACGAAAAACTCCGTGCCGCTGATGCCGGTGCCGTAGATCTTCAACTGCACGGAATTGGCCTCCGCGGGAATGGTGTGGGAAAGATCAAAGGTGTTATCGATCTTCACCTCCGCCTGCTGGGTGCCGGAGTTGAACTCGTCCCGGTCCAGGAAGAGATTGTAGTCCGCCGTGATCAAGGGATTCGTGGCCCCTTCCCCGCTGTAGCCGTTCAGATAACCGTCCGGAAGTCCGTTAGGCCCCAGCGAGCCAAAGGAACCATTCCCTTTATCCCATGGGGCGACGAGATTCACGACGGTACCGTCAATGACCAGTTCCGCTTTGAAGCGGTCGATCACTTCAAAGTTCGAAGCCGCGCTGGTTTCGTAGGCGCGGAACTTTGCGGTGAAGGCCACCGCCCCGGTGGTGCTGAGATTGAGGACTGCGGACTCCACGATCTTGTCTCCCGTGCCCCCGGCGCTCATGGTGAGCGTGCGGGCCGCGGAATCGATAACCCATTCCGGCGCGGGAGTGCCGGAGGTGACGAGTTCCAACGGCGTGCCCAGATCCGTGGTGCCGATGACATAGACCAGCGGGAGCGCGATGGAGATCGTCGCGGAGGCTGCGGAGTAGCTCACATCCGTGAAGGTCACCGTTACCGTCCCGGAGGACGGCACATCGGCCAGGGTGAACATGACCGCCTTTGATGCGTAGCCGCCCAGGGGAGAAACCGGCGTGCCGGCGGAGGCACTCATGCTGAAGTCCGGACCCGTGGCGCTGCCGGAAACGATGGCTTCGAAGCTCACGGTGTCATCCGCCGTGCCGGGGCCATTCGGATGCCGGAGGATGGACCCCGCGATGAGGGTGGCCGTCACCTTTGCCGGGCCCGGGGGATTGACGGTGATCGTATTGGACTCCACCGACGAGACCGGATTGTCCCGCAGGGTGATGTTTTGAGGACCGCCACCCAGGGGGAACGGACCGAACATTACCGGATTCGCCGCACTGTAGAGGCCGGAGGCGGGCACGCTATTACTGGTCCAGCCCGTGCTGCCGAGCGGCAGCATGGCGGGCTGCACCGTCACCGGGATGGAGAAGGTATCGTCGGAGGGATCCGCCGTGCTCTTGTTATCCAGCACCGCGGGCCCGGCGGTGGCGATTTCGATGGAATGCGTGAGCCCCGCCATGCGGATATTCTTCACGATAAAAGTCTCGCTGACGGAGTCATTGATGCCGCGCAGGATCAGCGTGGCGGAGGTCGTCCGGGCCGGGATGATGGTGCTGAGGGGGAATGTGTAATTATAAGGCGTCCCGTAGTTGGCATGCGTCTGGTTGAACTCGTCCGCTGCGGCGGTGGCCCCGCCGTTCATGCGGCCGGAGCCGTCCAGGTCATAAGGGGTGATCAGATTCACCGTGGAGGTGCTGACGCCATCGCTGAGGACCAGCTCCGCGACAAAGGTATCCGCCGCCTCCATTGCCGCGGAGGTATTGTCCACCACCAGATCCGCGGTGAACTTCACCTCGCCGCTAATGCCCGAGAGATCCACTGGCAGAGATTCGAGAACCCGGTCCGCGCCCACTCCCGGATTGTGCAGTGTCAGGGTGCCCGCCGCTTCTTCGATGACCCACACGGGAATCCATGGGGTCTTGTTGAGGATCAGTCCGGAGACCCCGCCGGCATTCACGGAGCCAAGCCGCTGCGGTCCCTGGATGGTGACGGTGGCCTTGCTGGTGGTGGTGGTCGCGTCGTGGAACTCCAGAGTCAGTCCGGCGGGCGGGAGGAATTCCGCGACGGGCACGGAAAACGTCCGCGGACTGCCATAGCTGCCCGTTTGCCCGATGAGACTGCTGCCCGCGGGGCCGGACACCACCCAGCCGGAGGGGCTGAGCGTCCCGGTGCCTGTCACGGTGACGCTGAAGCTCATGGTATCGTCCGTCAGATTCTCCACGTCCGTCCCGAGGCCCCGCGTGGCGGTGGTGGAGGAGGCGGCGATGACGCAACTGGAGGCATCCGCCAGCAATTGCACGGCAAGCCCGAGGTCCGAGCTGGTCAGGCTTTCGTTGTGAACGGAAATCGCCAGCGTGTGTTCGCCCGGAGCCAGGGAGGTGACCGGCACGAGGACCCGGGCGTTTGCCACGATGCCCGCCGCCGTGTTCCCACCAGTAAAGGTATCCGCGGTGTGGAACAGTTCCGCCGTGCGGATGGCGGACTCGGTGTCCGCCTTGCCCTCGGTGACGATGCTGTAGTCATCCGCCACGCCCGCGGTCATGTTCACCGCGAGAATGCGCACGCCATCCAGATAGACATAGCCGCCGTCATCGAGGATATAACGCAGCACGGGATTTTGATAGCTGCGCCCGTCATTCGGCACCGTGAAGGTGGTGCGGAAATAACCGGTGCGCCGGTTTCCGGAGAGCGGCGTGGTGAGGTAGGTGCCCACTTTGGCAAACTCCGCCGTGGTGCCCGCGGGTAGCGGGGTGGCAGTGTATTGAAAATCCCCATAGGCCACCGGTCCGGGACCGCTGCCGGAGTCATAACTGGCGATGGTGCCGGTGGCCCCGGTGAGCTTTGGCGAGGCCCCGAAGGTGGGGCCGTCATACTGGGTAAGAAACGCGGACTGGCCCAGATACCAGGTGGTCAGGAAGTCCGCGTCCGCGCCACCCGCGGGACGGACGGGGAGAGCCCCCATGGGGTGCATCCAGGACCAGGTTTGATCCCAGTTCACCAGCGTCTGCTCCTGGGCTCCCACCCGGGAAAAAGGCAGGAGGAGAAGCAACGCCGGAAGGGCGGGGCGAAAAGCTCGTAAAAGCTTTTTGTTTATAGGGAGCAGGATCATCGAATAAGGGGAGGATTAAAACGGGATGTGAAAGAGAGCAAAATACAGGCCATCTCCTACGGCTTGGAGGGTGGCTTTTCTCAGGGTGTTTCCGGTTTGACCGGGCCGCGCCTGGGATGCAGGACAGGACATGACTCCTCCCCCGCCCGTCCTGATCGAAGCCGCCGGAATGCGCCGTCTGGAGGAAGCCGCCATGGCGGCGGGCATCCCGGAGGAGGCCCTCATGGACGAAGCCGGAGCCGGGCTGGCGGCGGTGGTGCGGCAGTTTCACCCCCGGCCGGGAACGGCGGTGATCTTCGCCGGAAAAGGCCACAATGCCGGGGACGCCTGTGTGCTGGCCTCCCACCTGCTGGACGCGGGCTGGCGGGTGGAACTCCGCGAAGCCTGGGCCGCCGAATCCTGGAAACCCCTGGCGCGCAGGAAACGCGAGGTCCTCCCCGGTGGGGTTACTTGTGTCCCCATGGACCGGGCGGAGGTGCCGCCGGGGGAGCCACTGCTCCTCATCGATGGCCTGCTGGGCATCGGCACCGGAGGAGCCCTGAAATCCCCTGTAAAAGAAGCCTGCCAGACGATGAACCGCCTGCGCGAACGGCACTTCGCGGAAACCTGGGCCGTGGATCTGCCCTCGGGCATGGACGCGGACAGCGGTGAAGCGGACCAGGACACCGTGGTGGCGGACGTGACCGTGACCCTGGGATATCCTAAAACCGGGCTTTGCGCCCCGGGCGCGGAAAAGCACACGGGCCGCCTCGCCGTGGTGCCGCTCACCGGATTACCCCTCCCGGAAAACACGGAAACGCGCGACCGGCTGGTGACACCGGCCACCCTGCTTCCCCTGCTCCGCCCGCGCCGCTTCACCATGCACAAGGGCCAGGCCGGGCGCGTGGGCATCGTGGCTGGTTCCCGGGGACTCACGGGTGCGGCGCGGCTGGCCTCCACGGCGGCGGTGGCGGCGGGTGGCGGGCTAGTGACGCTGTTTTGCCCGGGAGATGTCTATGAAATCCTGGCCGCCTCCTGCCCTCCTGAAGTGATGGTGCGCCCGGTGAATTCCTGCCTGGAGGTGATAGATTTTCAGTTGGATGCCATCGGCATCGGCCCCGGCATGGGGCCCGCGCCCCTGCCCTATCTGGCCGCGCTGCTGCGGGATGATCCCCGCCCCGTGGTGGTGGACGCGGACGCGCTGAATGCCATGGCGGCTTATGGCGTCTCCCTGGCGGGCCGCGCCGGTGGCCCGCGCCTGCTGACCCCTCATCCGGGCGAACTGGCCCGCCTGACCAAAGCCTTCGTGCCGGGAGCGGACTCCCCGGCCCGCGCTCTGGTGGAGGCCCAGAACATCACGCTCCTGAGCAAAGGCTCGCGCAGCGCGGTGGTCTCCGGGGGCCGGCCCGTTTTTTACAATACCACCGGCCACCCCATGATGGCCAAGGGCGGCATGGGCGATGTCCTCACCGGCTTCACCACTACCTTCGCCGCCCAGGGCATGGCCTTCCCGGACGCGGCGGCCCTCGGCTCCTGGCTCCTGGGGTTCGCTGCGGAGCAGACGCGACTGCTGGATGGTGATGCCCCGGAAGGCTTCAGCCCGTCCCGGTTGATTACCGTGGCGGCGGAACGGGGCTTCGCCGCCCTCCGGCGTGGGGGCATATTTTAATCATTAGAAGGGAAATCCTGAGGGCTTCACGCCAAATTAACCGGTTTCATTGCAAATAGCTTAACCGTCATCGGAATTGGTCCCTGCCGATGACTATGCACCCTCAAACCCCCATGAAGACCTCACCCATTCTCCTTTGCCTGCTGGCGCTCGTCACCTCGGCCCCGGCGGCGGTCATCGGCATCAATTTCGGCGCGGATGCGGAAGCTACTCCCGCGGACGCTTACACCACGCACAATCTCAGCAACAACACCACGGTGACCTCATGGGTCAATTTCACCGGGGACTGGAGCGGCAATTCCACCACTTTCCAGGCGAATGGAGCCTCTGTTCAGATCTATTACGATTCCAGCAACGTCTGGAGCAATGGCAACGTCTCCGCCACCTCCGTGAACCGGGGCTACCTGGATGACTGGAACTACAACGCCGGCGGCGGCTCCAATGGTCTGAACGCGGGGGCGACGATCATGCTCGGCGGCCTGAACGCCTGGCTGGCGGCCACGGGCATGACCAGTTACCAGGTGGTGGTGCTGCGGTCCACGGATTCGGACAACGCGACGTTCACGGACATCCGCTGGGGTTCCCAGGCGGACGATGCGGGCGGCGCGCTCCCCGGCGGATGGATGGTGGATCCCGCCACAGCCGGCGCGTGGCCCATCGTGGGAGACTTCACTGGAGGCAACATCCTGGACGGGGACCAGTTCCTGGATCAGGCGCTCCGCATCGGGGAATCTGCGGCCCTCACCGGCACGCTGGACAATCTGGTTCTCCAGGGCGGTCACATCAATGGTTCCGTGCGTGGTTCCATTTCGGGCATTGTCATCATCGGGGTACCGGAGCCGGGCACCGCGGGCCTGGCGCTCTCGGCGGCGGGGATGCTGCTCGCCCGGCGCCGGCGCCGTTGAGCCTGGCCCAGGGAAGTTTCTCCCCATACCCGGAGCTTGACGCGGGCACGGATTCCGGACTTGTTGTGCCTGTCCAACTTATGAAAACCTGCCTTCTTCTCGCGCTGGGGTCACTGATCTGCTTCGCGGCCACGGCTCAGTCCGCGCTGCCGCCAAAACCCGCCAGTCCCACGGACTGGCCCTCCTACCGTGGACCGAACGGGGACGGCATCACCACCGCGGATTTCGGCAAAGCCTGGGCTCCCGCCGGTCCGAAAACGCTTTGGAAGACGGAGGCCAGCAACGGCTTCAGCAGCATCACCGTGAGCGGTAAAATCGCCTCCACGCTGGAAACGCGGGATTTCGAAGGCTCCCTCACCGAGCACTGTGTGGCCCTGGACGCGGACACCGGAAAGGAACTGTGGGCCATGCCTCTGAAGATCGCGAAATACGACGGCGGTGGCGATTCCGGCGGCGGCGGCGATGGTGCCCGCAGCACGCCCACCATCGATGGCGACAAGGTCTATGCCTATGGCGGTAATCTGGATCTCTACTGCTTTGACGGCAAAACCGGCAAGCAGCTCTGGAAAAAGGACATCCCCCGCGAATATGGCGGCCGCAATATCCAGTGGCAGAACGCGACCTCCCCGGTCATCGAGGGAGACGTGGTCATCGTGGGCGGCGGAGGCAAAGGGGCCGCGCTCCTGGGCTTCGACAAAACCACTGGTGCCCTGAAGTGGAAGGGCGAAGACGACGGCATCACCCACGCCACGCCCACCCCCGCCACCATCTTCGGCGTGCGGCAGGTCATCTTTTTCACCCAGAAGGGACTCGTTTCCGTGACGCCGAAGGACGGCAAGGTCCTCTGGCGCCAGCCTTACAAATTCTCCGTCTCCACCGCCGCCTCGCCGGTGGTTTTTGAAGACGTGGTTTACTGCTCCGCCGGCTACAATGTGGGCGCGGGAGCCTTCAAAATCGAAAAGAAAGGCGACGAGTGGACCACCTCCCAACTCTGGCGGAAAGAAGGCAATGACCTCGCCAACCACTGGAGCACTCCGGTGTGCAAGGACGGGTATCTCTATGGCATGTTCCAGTTCAAAAACTACGGGAACGGCCCGGTGAAATGTGTGAATATCCGCACCGGTGAAGTGAAGTGGAGCAAAGACGGCTTCGGCCCCGGAAACGTGATCATGTCCGGTGACCGCATCCTCGCGCTTTCGGATAAAGGGGAACTCGTGCTCTTCAACGCCACTCCGGACGCCTACAAGGAACTCGCCCGCGCCGACGTGCTGGATGGCAAATGCTGGAGCACCCCCACCCTCGCCGGTGGCCGCATCTACGCCCGCAGTACCACCCAGGCCGGGGCGTTTGAGATCGCGAAGTAAAAGCACTCGGTCCTGAAACGGTCCGCGTCTTTTTCCCGGGGAGGGGAAGACGAATGCCATTGCATGTCATGACGGGGCTCATTAGGGCCTGGAATCGATATGTACAATTCCGACGCCCGTTTCCCTGACATTCACGACAACCCGGCGTCCGCAAAGGTGGAGGACGAATTCCCCGGTATTTTCCGCCGGGACAAAACGCTCATTCTTGCCCGCTCCAGCGCGCACCTCCTGCCTTGCGATATTTGCGTCAAATGCTCCCGGCCATCCTCGAAGGTTTTAAAGAGAAAACTTACCTGGCATTCCCCGGAGCACTATCTCCATCTGATAGGCACGCCGGTGTTATATTTTCTCATGGCGATGATTGTCAGTAAGACACTGAAAGTGAAAATAGGATTGTGCAAACGCCACGCCTCCCGCCGGGCATTCTGGATCCTCCTCTCCTGGCTTTTCCTGGCGGTCACCGTCGTGGGAGCCATTATGTTTTTCCGGTCGACGTCCCTCCAGCCCCGGGCGTCCACGGGCTATTTTCTGTTGGGGGTCGCGGGATTGCCATTCACCCTTATTTTTGCCTGGATTGCCTCAAACCAAACGGTACGCCCGGTCCGCATTACCAAAGAGGAAGCTCATATTGTGGGCGCAAAGGAGCCGTATCTGGCGCATTTTCCCTCCATTTGAGAATGGGCTCCCATCCCCTTGAGTCGTGAACAGGAGCAATTGGTGGCCCTCCAGCATTTGACGATCAACTCCTGAAATCCCCAATGTAGAGAACGGTGCCAGGTATTCAGCCGGGCCTCCGGCATAAAAGGGTTATCTTATGCTGTGGGCGGTTCCTACAGACATTTCGAACCCGTTTTTCTGGATGTTATTGCCCGAACGTCAGGCGTTGGAGGCGGAGGCGGGAATCGAACCCGCGAATGGAAGTTTTGCAGACTTCTGCCTTACCACTTGGCTACTCCGCCGTTGCTCGGGGCGGTGAGAGTAAGGCGGGAGGCGCGGCTGTCAATGGGCGAGGCAAAGGGAAATTCATTCGTTTCGCGAGGCCGCCACGGCGGTGGCGAGGGCGGAAATCTCCACGGGCCGTTCGGTACGGGCGGCGAGGTCTTTGACCTTCACCATGGGATACTCATCGCCGATGACGATGGCGAGGCGCGCGCCGAGGGTTTCGGCGGCCTGGAATTGTTTGCCCACCTTGTCCGCGTTGTAGCTGAAGTCCACGGAGTGACCGGCGGCGCGGAGGGTTTGCACGGCGGCGAGGGCTTCGGGACGCCGGGCTTCGCTGGCGATCACGATGTAAAGATCCAGCCGTCCCGTGCCGGTAAGCCATTCCTGCATTTGGGCGTTCGCGTGCGGGGTTTCGCGGATGAGATCGGAGATGACCATGTCTCCCATGGCAAAACCCACGGCGGCGAGATCCACGCCGCCGATGAGCTGGCAGAGATTGTCATAACGCCCACCCCCGGCCACGGCGCGCATGCCTTTGCCGAGGTCGAACACTTCAAACACAGTGCCGGTGTAGTAGGCGAGGCCGCGGACGATGTTCAGGTCGATCTCCACGTAGTCCCCCAGACCGCGCGCGGTCAGCCCGGCAATGACGGCCTCCAGCGGCGAGTAGCCGGCAGCCTTTGAAGCGATGAATGCCCGCACGGCCTCCAGGCTGGTGCCCATGTCGGCGAGTTTCGTGGCGGTGATTTCCTCTTTTTCGCGTTCCAGTTTATCGATGATCTGGAGGAAAGCTCCCGTGTGTTCTTCACCCACATTTTCCCGGCGGAGGAATTCCGGCCATACGTTCCGGTCGCTCAGGCGCACGCGGAAGTCCCCGGAGCGGAAGCCCAGGGAGAGCATGACATCGATGGCGAGGGCAATGAGGTCGGCGTCCGCGGCGTTGTTCTTTTCCCCGAGGATGTCGCAGTTGAACTGATAGAACTCCCGCCCGCGGCCCTTCTGGGGCTTTTCATAACGGAAGCAGGAACCGATCTGGAACCACTTGATAGGCTTCCGGTAGTCCCGTTGCCGGGCGGCGGCCATGCGGGCGAGGGAAGGGGTGGTCTCCGGGCGCAGGGCCACCTCGCGGTCGCCGCCATCCTTGAAGTGGAAGAGCTGTTTGACGATTTCATCGCCACTTTTGCGGCGGTAAAGCTCCGTGGATTCCAGCACGGGGATTTCGTATTCCACGAAGCCATAGCGGCGGGCGACATCGCGCCAGCGGGTGAAGACGTAATTCCGCACCGCGCAAACGTCAGGATAGAAGTCGCGGAATCCGGGGAGGGACTGAAGTTTTTCCATGTCAAAGTAAAGAGAGGAGGACGGAGCGCGTGTTCAGCGCGGAGGATCGTCCGGGGGAGGGGTTTCTTTGGCGGGAGCCGGGGCAGGGGAGGGGGCGGCGGATTTCTTCTGGAACTTCCGGCGCATCACACGGCCCACGGCTTTCCAGCGGCGTTTGAGCGCGCCGCCCCGCCAGCGGCGGGTCATGTGAGCAAAGCGGAGTTTGATGGCGTTTTTCCACCGCACCACGGACTGCCAGGGAGGGGAATTGTAGAGCCATTGCTTCAGCCTGGTGATGCCCTCGTACATCCGGCGAAACCAGTTCACCGTGAGCAGCGAGGGCCGGCACAGAGTGAAGAGCCGGGCCAGCAGCGCGGTGCCCACCAGCTTCGCCGCGATGAGGATGCCGGTGCCCGTGAGCGGATGTCCGTGGGCGGTCAGATAGATGGCGAAAAGATTCACCGGCAGCAGCATGAGCCCCGGGAGCAGGAACATGCCCATGGCCGGGTAGGGCCGCAGGGTGGCTATCCACTGCTCCAGGCTCCGGAGCACCGGAGCCCGGCCCACCCACGCCATGAAGGCCGTGAGATTGTCCCAGAGCCACTCCTCGAACAGCATGATCAGCGCCGCGATGACGATCATCGGCGGCGTCAGCACTTTTTTGAAAAAGCGTCTGATCATACCGTTCGGAGGAGGGTTGGGGGTGAATTACTTCATTTCCTTGCCGGACTGGGCATTGGTGATGAGCACGATCTCCCGGTGCTGGGCGGGATCCACGCGGAAGGAAAGGCGGCCGCGGTGCTTCCGTTCCAGTTCCACCAGAAGCTGCTCGTCCTTCGTCCGCAGACGGTGCATCACCTCTGGACTGACGGTGATCATGAGATCATGCTCCGTGTCAGGATACTTTTGCAGGATGGTGTTCAGACGGCGCTGGAGTTCCACGCTCACGGTCTCCGTGGACTTCAGACGTCCGTTCCCGTGACAGGTGGGGCAGGTGTCATAGACGGCGGTGCTCAGGCTTTCGTGCAGGCGCTGCCGGGTCATTTCCAGGAGGCCCAGGGCGGAGATAGGGAGCACCTGGACTTTCGCTTTGTCCCGGCGCATGCGGTCCTTCATCATCTTATACACCGCCTGCTGGTCGCGGCGGTGTTTCATATCGATGAGGTCCACCACGATGAGGCCGCCCATGTTCCGCAGGCGGAGCTGGCGCGCCACTTCCTCCACGGCCTCAAGGTTCGTCTGGAGGATGGTCTTCTCCAAGTCGTCCGAGCCTTTATTCCGCCCGGTGTTTACGTCGATGGCAATGAGCGCCTCCGTTTCATCGATGACGATGTAGCCCCCGCACTTCAGCCACACCTGGCGGAGGAAGGCGTTGTCGATCTGTTTCTGGATGCCCAGCTTGTCAAAGATGGGCTCCGGGCTCTGCACATAGTGGATGCGCTTCTTGCTGCGGCGGCTGATGAGGCCCACCAGCTGGCGCATGCGCTCCGTGGTGGCCTCGTCATCGCAGATGACCTCGTCCACTTCCTCGGTCAGAAAATCCCGCACGGTGCGCTCCACCAGATCCGGCTCCTGGAAGGCGCAGGTGGGCGCGTTCCGGTTGTTCGCCTTCGCGGAGATTTCGTTCCATTGCTTCACCAGCATGGCGAGGTCCCGGACGAAGTAGCGCGCGCGCTTCCCCATGCATACGGTGCGCATGATGACGCCCATGCCCTCCGGCACGTTCAGTTTCCGCAGGATCTTCCGCAGGCGGTCGCGTTCCTTCGGTTCATCGATCTTCCGGCTGATGCCGAACATGTCGTTCAGCGGCATGAGGACGAGGAACCGGCCGGGAAGACTGATGTTCGTGGTCACCCGCGGTCCTTTGTTGCCAATGGGTCCCTTGGTCACCTGCACGAGGATCTCCGCGCCCACGGGGTAAAGCCCCGGGATGTCCCGCGCGGTGATCTTCTTCTTTTTGACCTTCGCTTTGCCGCCGCGGTCGATGTGCTCGATCTCGTCGCGCTGGGCGTTGCCGCCCTCCTCCTCATTATCGGCGGCGGGGATGGCGTCCCAAAAGTGGAGGAAGGCGTTTTTTTCCAGGCCCACGTCCACGAACATGGCCTTCAGCCCCTGCTCGATGTTCCGGATCCGGCCTTTATAAATGCTGCCGACGATGTGCTGCGTGCCGGTACGCTCGATGGTATATTCCTCCAGCATGCCGTTTTCCACGACGGCCACGCGCTGCTCAAGCCTCTCGGTATTAACGACGACACGGATACCTTCATTGAAATTAGTGGAACCTCCAAATAGTCTGCGAATTCTTTTTATCACGTTGGATATGGGCATTGGGATGATGTTGCGGATGGCGGTCGCCCGCCCGGTCCCGTCACGGGATGGCGGCACCGCCTGCGAAGGGGTCAGCGCTCCTCCTCCGGAGTGGGGGAGGCGGGCGGGTTCAGGGGATCGGTTTTGAGCCGGAACTGCACGGGCTGGAGCTTTTGAAGAATGGTGTTTCTGGCGTCGTCCTCGGGAACGATCTCGGCGCGGGGCGTGGGCGGAGGAGGCGCCACGGCGAGCTCCGGCATGCCGGCGGCGGGTCCGGTATCCGTGCTGTATTCCATATCCTCCTCTTCGGCCATTTCCTCATCTCCGGAAATATCCGGGACGCTGTCACCGGGATAGACCACCTGGTCGATCTTATTGAAGTTCCCTTTGGCGGGTTCGAGGGCATGCACCACCGGCCGGTAATTTCCGGCGCGCATGGAGAGCGTTTGCTCTATGACCCGTTTTGCGATGGGGGCCGCGGTTTTCCCGCCGGATTCGCCGTTCAGGACCATCACGGAGACGGCCAGAGTGGGCGCGTCATAAGGCGCGAAGGACATAAAGAGTGTGCGGTTGTCGATCACCACGGCTTTCTTTTCCTTATCAAAGCGTTTTTTCTGGGCGGTGCCGGTTTTCCCCGCGATGACCCACATGGCGGATTTCGCGCCGCCGCCCGTGCCCCCGCGGTCATTGACCACCTCGCGCATGCCTTCACGCATGTTGTCCATGTCCTTCTTTTTCACGCCATGCTCCAGAAGGTCCGCGCGGAGCCGGGGTTTGAAATCCGTGATCGTATCGCGGCGGAGACCGTCCCGGTCATAGTCGTGGTCCACGAAGTGATGGATCAGCGTGGGCTGGTAGATTTTTCCTCCATTGGCGATGGCCGCCCCGAGCATGCAGATTTGCAGTGGTGAGGCTCCCATATACCCCTGGCCGATGGAGATGTTCGCGGTGTCAGACTTCGTCCACCCGCCCTGGTTGGTGGAGAGTTTCCATGCCTTGGTTCCCACATAGCCATTAGCTTCGATCCCCGGGGGCAGCTCTATTCCGGAGCTTCCTTTGGCATCCGGGGCACCGAATCCGAAATAGGACGCCGCTTCGTTGATGCGTTCTATGTTGGAGTCATTGCCAAGCTGGAAGAAATAACAGTTACAGGAGTTTTTGATGCCTCCGGCGAGATTGAGAGAGCCGTGAGCTCCCCCTTTCTGCCGGAAGATCCAGCAGGCCATGGGGCGTCCGTAATCGACATTTCCGGAGCAGTTATAACTCCTGCCGTCCATCCCCGCCATGGACCCCGCGATGGCGGTCATCAGTTTGAACGTGGAGCCAGGAAGGTCCGCGCGCAGGGCATAGGGGAGTTGGGAACCGGTGGGGTCATTGAACATATAATCCATCGCCGCCGCGTCCATGGGCGGGATGAAGATGGAGGGGTCGTAGGATGGCGTGGAGGCCATGGCGAGGACTTCCCCGGTGTTCGGGTCCATCACCACGATCGCGCCCCGGCCCACGCCGGCATCGCGCAGGGCCATCTCCGCGATCATCTGGATGGACGCGTCGATAGTCAGGAAAACGTCGCTGCCCGGCAGCGGCTCGCGGCGCAGGGACTCGATTTCATCCGTCAGGCGGCCGTGTTCATTGATGGTCCACACACGCTCCCCCGGCTTTGGCCGGAGCTTGTCGTCCATGGACTTTTCCAGGCCGGCGAAGCCGAAGTCATCCGCCTCCATGAAGCGCTGGATCTTAGGTTGTCCCGCGGCCACGGCTTCCGCGTCCTCCTTATCCATGGCCGCCTTTTCCTCCGCCGGGAGGAGTTTCGGATCACGGTTTTCCCGGATGTAACCAATGAGGTGGCCGGCCATGGCCTTTAGCGGATACCGGCGCTTCGGGCGCTCCGTGAGGGTGATGCCGGGGATGCTCGGCGCGTTTTCCGCGTAGGCCACGTAGCGCTTGAAGCTCTCCTCGTCGTTTTGCAGCAGATCCTTCTCGTAAGGGAAGGGGATGATCCCTTTGTTGGTCAGGTAGTGATTGATAATGGCCTGCTTCTGTTTCTCCTTCTGCTTTTCGTTGGAAAAATCACGGTAAAGCTTCAGCCGGTTCAATTCCGGAAACACCATTTCATTGAGAAGCGCGATGATGTCGGTCGCTTCATCCGCGCGGGCTCCGTAGGTGAAGGTGGGGATCTTCAGTTGTTTCCGCCGCAGGTCCTTGTGGTGTTTTTCCTTCCACGCGTTTTCTACCACGGAGAGATTCAGCCCCACCTCCATGTTGGTCTCGTTCCCCGCGAATTCCACGCGGTTCCGGTCAAAGATATGCCCGCGGGTACCCGGCACACGCTGTTTCGCGGTGCGGGTAACGGGCTGCTTTTTGATATAATCCTCCTGATTTTTGATCTGGAGAACCCACAGCCGGTAAAACAGCACCAGACACCCGCCGAAGATGACGAGCGCGAGGAAAATGAGGCGGATACGATAGGAAAGATTCATGGCGCGTTCCTGCGTCGGTAGTTAAGGCCCTCGTAGCGGATACGGTAGCCGCTGAGTTTGGCGAGGCGGTCAATTAAAAAAAAGACAAAGGGGGCGATGGTCATGCTCAGCACGCCAGTGGCTCCCATGCTGTACCAGGCCTCCACGGGCATGGAAAAGCCCGCGCGGCGGAAATTGAGGAAAAGAAACTCCAGCACCAGCAGCAGGAAGGTGCCCGCGCCTGTCATCAGCACCGGCAGTTCCCAGCGCCCGCGCCGGAAGAGAGGACGGACACCATGCATCATCGCTCCCAGAAGGGCGTAGAACAGCACGGAAACCCCGAAGGTGCCGCCCGGCCCGGGCACCACCGCATCCACCTCAAGAGCCGCGTGGGTCACATCCGGGAACACCACGGCCACATGATTCAGCGCGTCCCAGACCAGCCCCGTGGCAAAGGCAAAAATCAGCATTACCGGAAACGGCAGACTGATGGCGCAGGCGAAAAATACCACCGGCACGGCGAAGATGTGCGCGTGCCAGGCCCAGTCGATGTCCGGGATGAAAACCTGGACCACAAAACCGAAGCCCGAGAGAAGAAAGAGCAGCAGGACGAAGATCATCGCGGTGGAGAGGCAGGCGGTGGGGCGGGCTTGTCCTCCACTTTCTGCTCCATCACGAAAAGATACGGTAAATCATCGAAGTTCACGGCTGGCTCGACGACGGCTTCGCTGGAGGAGTCCCCCTGGCGGAAGTCCACGACGGTGCCCAGAAGGAGCCCGGGAGGAAAGCGGTTGGTGTTATCCCAGGAAACGACGCGGCGGTTTTTCTCCACTTTGGCGTCTTTCGGCAGGGGACGGAGGCGGAGTTCCGGCCGACGTGAGGTGGACACCCTCATGCCTTCCAGAATCCCCCGGAGTTTAAATTCTTCGCGAGCCCCTTCGATCTGGCCGGCCACCTTGCACAGCTCGTCCGTGATGAAGAGGATCTCGGCTTCGTTTTCGCTCGTCCGGGCCACGCGGCCCACGAGGCTGGCGCGCCCGTCCGGACCGGTGGGCACGATGACGGGGCTGCCATCCTGCACGCCCTGACGGCTGCCTTTGTCGATCGTCGCGCCCCGGTACCAGGCGGTGGTGCGGCGGACGATGATTTTTGAAGGAATGAGGCTGAAAGGGTAGCGCTGCTCGAATTTCAGCAGGGCGCTCAGCCGGTTCATCTCCGTCTGCATCTCCTGCGAGCGGTCCTTATAGATTTTCAGTTCCGCGTTTTCCCGCGCCAGCTTTTCATTAATGGCCCGGAGCTGCTCCGGAGTGCGGGTTTCCTCATTGGCACCGGAGACCGCCTCCTGCACATCCGCTCCGGTTTTTTTAAAAGAGGAGAAGACGGCGTTGATGCGGTTCTGGATGGTGCGCGTCGTGGTGGACGGCATGGTGAACACCCAGACGAGCGCGCCGATGAAAATGGCGAGGGCGATGAGATTGAACTTTCTCATGGCGGTGGGTTTTCCTCAGGTTCCGGCGATACCCCGGCACCAGCACGTGGGCGTGGGCTCGGCGGGGTCGGGTGGCATGACTTGGGGGGAAGACTGGTTGGATGTTAACCGTCCCGCGTGGTCACTTTTTTCAGGAAAGCCAGCTCGGCGAGCACCTTGCCAGTGCCCTCGGCCACGGCGCTGAGCGGATCCTCCGCCACATGCACCGGGAGACCGGTCTCTTCGGAAAGCAGTTTGTCCAGGCCGCGGAGCAGCGCCCCGCCACCGGCCAGCACCAGGCCGCGGTCCACGAGGTCCGCGGAGAGTTCCGGGGGGCAGCGCTCCAGCGTCACCCGCACGGAATCGATGATCGTATTGAGAGGCTCCAGCAGCGCCTCCCGCACCTCCTGGCTGGTGATGGTGATGGTTTTTGGCAGACCCGCCACCATGTCCCGGCCCTTGACCTCCATGGTCGTCTCTTTCTGCATGGGGTAGGCGGAACCGACGCGGATCTTGATGTCCTCCGCCGTGCGCTCGCCGATCATGAGATTGTAGGCGCGCTTCATGTATTGCATCACCGCCTCATCCAGCTCATCGCCCGCCACCCGCACACTGCGGCTGTAAACGATGCCGGAGAGGGAGATGAGCGCCACCTCCGTGGTGCCCCCGCCGATGTCCACGATCATGTTCCCGCTGGCTTCCTGCACCGGCAGGCCCACACCGATCGCGGCGGCCATGGGCTCCTCTATCAAATAGACTTCCCGGGCTCCGGCCTGGGTGGCGCTTTCCTTCACCGCGCGCTTCTCCACTTCCGTGATGCCGCTGGGCACCGCGATGACCACGCGGGGCCGCGCCATGCGCCGGCTGTTGTGAACTTTTTGAATGAAGTGCCGGAGCATGGCCTCGGTGACTTCAAAGTCAGCGATGACCCCGTCCCGCAGCGGCCGGATGGCCACGATGTTGCCCGGCGTCCGCCCGAGCATGCGCTTTGCGTCATCCCCCACCGCCAGCACCTCGCTGGTGCCGGCCTTCACCGCCACCACGGACGGCTCGCGCAGGACAATGCCGTGATCTTTGACGTAAACGAGGGTGTTTGCGGTGCCGAGGTCGATTCCGATATCGTTGGAAAACCAGCCGAACAGTCTGCCGAACATGTAAAAAAGTGGAGGGGAAAAAGATTGGGGAAATGAGGAAAATGACGGATTGGGGGGGGCGGGAAAGCCTGTCGCGGGCTGCCGCCGGGCGCTTCGGTTTCGCACTGTGAACCGCACTTTCCCCGGGCTGCCGGGGAGCCGGTGTGCGACCCCTGAGCGCGGGGCCGGAAATCCGCCGGACGAGTCGGCTCGTTTCCTGAACGGTCAAGGGCAAGATGGTCTTTCCTTAATCCGCGCGTCCGTCAAATCCGGCAGCTTTAGCCTCCTGGCTGAAGAAAAATTCAAAAAAACCTTTTTTGCCACTTGCCACCGGGGATGGCTATGCTACGGGTCGCCTCCCGCTTCCGGGCCTTTTCAGGTCCGGTGTGGTGTTTTTGTCTCTACATCCGACTCCGCCGCAATAAAAAAACCGGCTGAATGCGGAAGGGATAATCACCCTCCTCCCTCACCTTTCCATGAAAGTCCGTCCTTCCGTCAAAAAACTTTGTGAATCCTGCCGCGTCGTTCGCCGCGAGGGCGTGATCCGTATTATCTGCACGAACCCGCGTCACAAACAACGTCAGGGCAACTGATAGCTCCCTACTTTACCGCATACCGTTATGGCACGACTCCTCGGCGTTGATATTCCCAACGAGAAGCGCATCGAAGCTTCCCTCCCCTACATCTACGGCATCGGCCTTCCTCTCGCGAAGAAGATCCTTGGCCAGGCGAACATCAACCCGGATACCCGCACGGGTGAACTGACCAACGAGCAGATCGGGGTTATCGTTTCCACCATTCAGGCCAACGGTATTGCCATCGAGGGCGACCTTCGCCGGGATCTCCAACTGAATCTCAAGCGCCTCCAGCAGATCAACTGCTACCGCGGCATCCGTCACCGGAAGGGTCTCCCCGTCCGCGGCCAGCGCACCAAGACCAACGCCCGCACCCGCAAGGGCCCCCGCCGCACGGTGGGTGTGCAGAAGGCCAAGGGTAAGTAAACCACCTGTTTAAGTAGAACCTATTTCCATGGCCGAAGAACAACCTGTCACCCCGGCGGCTCCCGTCCCCGCTGCCGCCCCCGAAGTTTCCAAGGAGGCTGCCGCTCAGGCCGCCAAGGAAGCCGCCGCTCTCGTCGCCAAGCAGGCGGTTGCCGCGCTTCTCGATCCCGAGGAAAACAAGCCGAAGGTCGTCAAGGCCAAGGGTTCCAAGAACATCACGAGCGGTATCGTTCACGTGTTGTCCACCTTCAACAACACCATCGTGAGCATCACGGACCACCGCGGCAACGTGTTCGGCTGGTCCAGCGCCGGTAAGATGGGTTTCAAGGGCAGCCGTAAGAGCACCGCCTACGCCGCGCAGATGGTGTCCCAGGACGCCTGCCGCCAGGCCATGGGCCATGGTCTCCGTGAAGCCGAAGTTCGCGTCAAAGGACCGGGTGCCGGTCGTGAATCCGCCGTGCGTGCCGTTTCCGCCATTGGCGTGGAAGTCACCACCGTGCGTGATGTAACCCCCGTTCCCCACAACGGCTGCCGTCCTCCCAAGGCCCGCCGCGTGTAATCCACCCTCCCTTTAATCGAAGAATCCATTTCCCATGGCACGCTATACCGGTCCTAAAGACAAGATCAGCCGCCGCTTCGGAGTCGCCATTTTTGGCCCGTCGAAAGCTCAGGAGCGCCGCCCGTTCGGCCCTGGCCAGCACGGCGCGCGCAGCGGACGCAAGAAGCAGTCTGACTATTCCATCGCTCTCAACGAGAAGCAAAAGCTCCGTTACCAGTACGGAGTGCTGGAAAAGCAATTCCGCCGGTTCTTCGAAGAAGCCTCCCGCCGCCGCGGTGTGACGGGTGAAATCCTTCTCCAGATGCTGGAGTGCCGTCTCGACAACGTGGTTTACCGCCTTGGCCTCGCCAATTCCCGGAACGCCGCCCGTCAGTATGTGAGCCACGGTCACGTCACCGTGAACGGCAAGAAGCTGAATGTGCCCTCCGCCCAGGTGAAGCCCGGGGATGTGGTGGCCATGAAGCAAAGCGCCCGTGCCCAGCAAATGGGCCTCCGCGCTCTGGACCTCACCCAGGCCGTGCTCGTTCCCGACTGGCTTAGCCAGGACAAGGACAAGCTCGGTGGCAAGGTGAACCGCCTCCCGAGCCGTGAGGAAATCAATCCTATCGTCAACGAGCAGCTCGTCGTCGAACTCTACTCCCGCTAATTCCGGGCAGGCAGACAATTTATCCTTTCAAAAACGGCGTCCGGTAACGGACGCCGTTTTTGTTTATTGTTCATTCGCGCGGCCTTCACGGTTCCGGCCGGGCTTCTCCGCTCAATAACACGGATATGGGTGAACTTGACATAAGAGATGTGTCCGGGGCACAATTTTCAGGCCATGAAAAGTCCCCGTCATGTCTATGCAGTTGCCACCGGTTTATTGATTTACGCCACAGCCCACGCGCAAGATCAGGCTCCAGGGCCGCCGGAGATTTCACTCCGGGTTTCCCCTGATCGTGTCCGTGTAAGCTGGCCGTTGAGACCAGCGGGGCCGGATCACGCCTTGACGACCGGCGCTGGCAGTTGCAGAGCACCGTGGGCCTGGAGCTGTGGAAACCGGAGGGGGATGAGATTATTTCTGCTCCCGGAGATGGTCTGTCGCTGGGCCAGATGGAGATTCTGAATCCTGGGACCGCGGGATATTTCCGGTTCAAAATCACGGACGAACCGGTCTTTCTGGCGCAGGGCGGAGGCGATGTGCTGGGTTATACCGGCGCGCTGGATGAGGCCCTGGCTTTGAATGGCGGGGTGACTCCGGCGGATTTTCCCGCTCGTTATCCCGGTTCCACAAGCCTGCCGGGCATTTCTTTCGACGCCACTCAGGCGGAATACTGGACGGAGTGGAACACCTCCCCTGCGGACTGGAATGCCGCGCTGCCGGCAAATTCCCCGGACCGCCGCCTCACGGACTTCCGGCATCGCACGTGGATCACCATGCTGGAGGAGCTGGAGGAACTGACGCTGCGGGATCGCGCGCTCGCGCTCACCCGGGGGCTTGCCACCTATCTAAATAATTCACAAAGGATACCTGTTGATATCGAGGCCCCGGAATTCGGGCTGGTGCTGGCCGATGCCCGCCTTTTCATAAATGCCGCTTCCTACCTTGCGGAAGGTTATTCTCCACCCGGGGGCTGAGCCGGAGTTGCCAGGCAGGCTGGCGGGTTTACAAAAACACCCATGTGTGGCACAGGCCGCTGGGTGGACTGGACGCAGTTCGCGCCCCGGGCTCATTATACAAATTCAGATACCCTGTCGTCCTACTTCGGGACCATGATGTGGTTCGGCCAGATAGATCTCCGTATTGATCAGCCTTCGGAGGATCCTGCAAATCCCGGCCTGAGGGAGCTGGGGGTGGCGGCTGTCCTTACTCTTTCCCTGGCGGAGGCCGGGCTCATGGATGAATGGCTGGAACTGGATGGGATGCCCACGCCTTTTATGGGCACGGCGGACTCGCTTACCCCTCCTCAATTACTGGAGATCCTGCATGCCGCGGGGATCACGAAACTCGCGGACCTCTATGCACCGGAGGTGCTCCCGGCTTTGCTGGCGAAAATCCAGACCGGCCATGCCGGGGTGCAGCAGATCACCGGACATCCGATCAAAGCTCCCATCAATGAGAGGAAGCTGGTGCTGCCCCGGTTCTTTACGTTCTTTGGCCAGCACTTCACACCGGAGAGCTGGGCTCTCAGCCGGACAGTGTTTGACCGCATCTGGCGCGAGAATACCGGGGCTTCCGGCCCGCCCATGGTGCGGGTGCTCCGGAGGCTTCCCTCCGCGCTGGACATCAACTTTGCCGTGATGGGAAATGACACCCCGGCAGGGCTGCTCTCCAGCCGGATGACCACGACCACGGGTGGCGTCCAGTACCGGGACGGACTGGACTACTCCCGGGAACTCGTGGCCCTGCGCCAGGTGTTCGATGCCCAGCCTCCGGCGTCCTGGGAGGGCACTCTTTACCTGCACAATCTGGCGGCCCTGCGAACGCTCTCCGCGCCGCTGCCAGGCTCCGTCCCGGAAGCCCTGCGCACGGAGGCGTGGAAATGGAAGACCGTGCATACCCAGATGGCGGGTTGGACGGAACTCCGGCACGATAATCTGCTCTACGCGAAGCAAAGCTACACGCCGCCTGTGATGTGTGAGTATCCCGCCGGGTATGTCGAGCCGCGTCCCGCGTTTTTCGCGGCCATGAAGCGGCTGATGGACTTCGCCCGGACCACGGTGGCCTCCCTGCCGGTGACCGGGACCTGGACCGGGCGTCCCATGCCGAATCAAACTCCCGCGCATATCACCGTTGACCGCGCGATCAGAAAATCCCAGTGGCTGGCTCAGTTTGACAGCATGTCCTCTTCCCTGGCGGGCCTTCAGGCGCTCGCCGAAGCGGAGGTCAACCGGGTGCCCTTTACCCCGGAGCAAACCAGCTTTGTCAGGTCCATGGTGCAGGCGGAGAATGACTATAGTGACAGCAGCGTGGGGCGTACCTATTCCGGCTGGTATCCCCGCATGCACCTGAAGAGTGTTTTTGCTGGAAACAATGACCCGCATCCTTCGGAAATGTGGGATCCGCTGGTGGCGGATATCTATACGGACGCGCCGGACCCCGTGCTCACGGGGGATCCCGGCGCGGTCCTTTACAATGCCACCGGCAGCGCCGCCCTGATGCTGGTGGTTATCGATGTGAACGGCCGGAAATGCGTTCATGGCGGCCCGGTCTTCACCTACTATGAGTTCAACCGCCCGTTTGGCGAAGCCCGGCTCAATGATCAGGCCTGGCGCGCCATGGTGCGGGCGAAGCAACAGCCCGCCCACCCGGAATGGACCATCCCGTTCCTCGTGCCTGGTCCCCTCACCATTCCGGAATACACCAAATAACCGGACAGCCCGCCGCGGAACCCCGCCTTGCCAGCGGCCCGCATCCGCGCTTTCTCCTCCGCGTATGTCAGAGGACCCCGTCACCTTCTTCAATCGCTACACTGGAAAAATCGAGCAGGAGCACATCTATGGTGAAGCCCCCCTCCGGTTCACTTACCAGAACCCCCTGGGCCGGGCGCTGCTGGGGCTGCTGGTGAAGCGGGCGGCGTTTTCCCGGTGGTATGGCTGGCGCATGAGCGCCCCGGCCAGCAAGGGGCGGATCGCCCCGTTCATTCAGAAATACGGGCTGAATCCCGGGGAATTCGCGGACGATCCCGCCACCTTCGGCAGCTTCAACGAGTTCTTCTTCCGGAAGCTCAAGCCGGAAGCCCGCCCGTTCGCTTCCGCGCCGGGCGCGGTCCTTTTCCCGGCGGACGGCCGGCACCTCGGCTTTCAGAATGTGGCGGACATCCCCGGCGTCTTTGTAAAAGGCCAGCACTTTGACATCCCCGCCCTCGTGGGCAGTGCCTCTCTGGGGGAGCGCTACCGGGAGGGAACTCTGGTGCTCAGCCGGTTGTGTCCGGTGGACTACCACCGGTTTCACTTTCCCTGCGCCGGCGTGCCCGGGGAGCCGCGATTGCTCAATGGGCCGCTCTATTCCGTCAATCCCATCGCCCTCCGCCGCCGGCTGGCCTACCTTTGGGAAAACAAACGCGTCCTCACGGAACTGGTGACCCCGGACCTGGGCACGGTGCTCATCATCGAAGTGGGGGCCACGAATGTGGGCAGCATTGTGCAAACCATGACGCCCGGCGTGCCGGTGGCCAGGGGCGCGGAAAAGGGCTACTTCCGCTTCGGCGGTTCCACCACCATCACTCTTTTTGAGCCGGGTAAGGTCACCCTGGCGGAGGATCTGGTGACGCACAGCCGGGAACAGCGGGAGCTCTACGCCCGCATTGGCGACTTTATGGGGGGCACCTCCGGCCCTGCCGCTTAGGCTGCCGCTCTCCCGTTTCTCCACCCTCCGGAGCCCGGCCGGAAGGCTCCGTGGGGATTCCAGCGATTGCGGGGAGCGCAAATCGGTCGTAATAAGGCGAAGGCTGGCGCGAATTGTGCCGTATTGAGCCATCGCCACCCGCCTCTCCCCCCATGGACTCCATCAAAGAATTTTTCTCCTACCCCTTCGTCTGGGGGCTTTGCCTCGGCCTGCTCTTCTTTTTCCTGTCGTTCTGGAGCCACTTCAAAACCAAACGGGAATTCCGCCGTTATCGCCGGCACCTGAGCGACAAGCTGGAGCTGGAGGCCCGTCAGTATGAACTCATCCGGAAGGAAAGGGAAGTGCTGGCGAAGGAGAACGAAAACCTCCGGGTGCGCGTGGGGCAGTTGAATGAAAAGCCGGATCAGCGGGTCATGCGGGATATGGAGATCCTGGTGCGGGCGGAGAAGCGGATGATGCTCCAGGCCCCCGGCTTTGCCGCGGCGTGGGAAGTGGCCAAGTCCGTGGCCGCGGAGGAGGTGACAGCGGAGGATCATGGCCGCAGCCTTCCGAAGCGCCTGTTTTCCCGGCTTTTTGGGGGAGGCCGCGAGAGTCTCACCCAGGAGGGTGCCGCGCTTCCGCCGCCAGGCACGGAGGCTGCCCCGGGAGGGAATTCCGTGCCTTCCGGCACGGAGGAAAAGACCGTCTGAGCCCCCGCTTGCGGGAGAACGCGAAAAAGTTTAAAAATTCACCCAGGGGGTGGGATGGATGAGGCGTAGCTGCTAAGGTAATCCCCTGGAGGTGTATTAGTATCGGATACTGACGCCTTTGGGGGCACGTCCCTCGCTTTGGTCAAAAGACTCACTTTTTCGAATCCAAATTCTTATTGCAAAGCCAGGTCATTCCCTATAAACGCGGCTCCCCGCGCTGAACCTCACCCCGTTTTCCCCGCCGTGAAAACCCGCTCTCTCCTTCCATTGCGTTTTTGCCTTCCTTTCGGACTGCTCGCCTTCCTCGCTGTTTCCTCACCGGGCCAGGCGCCCAAAGAGGGGGACAAAAAGGAGGAAAAACCCGGCGAGGCCGCGGATGCCAACAAGAGCAAAGTTCTTCCGGAGGTCTCTCTGGAAAACGTGGCGGAACTCGGCCCGAAGGCGGACGAGTTTTTTGCCAAGGCTGACTGGCTGAACGCGGCGGCGCATTACAACGCATTGCTGGGAGTGGCGATTAAGCAGGGCAATGTGAAGCCGGAGATGCTGGAGCCGCTCTACTTCATCATCGGGGTGTGCATGTACAACCTCCCGAACTACGACGAAGCGTACAAGAGATTTACGGAGTACACGCAGAAATATCCCACGGGCCCGAACGTCCATCCGGTGAACCTGGCCATCGCCCGGATCTTCCGCTTCCAGAAAAAGTGGCCGGAGGCCATCCGGCAGTACAAGCCGCTCGTGAATGTCCCCGCCCTGAAGGAGGACGCGCTCCTGGAGCTGGCGGACGCCTATAAGGAGAATCAGGAAAAGGGCCAGGCCATTGTCCTCCTCGAAACCGCCCTCGCCCCCGGCATGAAAACCTCGGCGGATGTGCGCGCGGCGCTCTTCCTCGTGGAGCTTTATCAGGATGAGAAGCCGGAGAAGGGGGTCGCCCTGCTGGATAAGATCAAGATGACCCCCGGCTCCCGGGTGGTGGCCTCGGAGATCAATTTTGCCGCCATGAAGCTGGCGGACGGCCTCATGGAGGCCCAAAAACCGGAGCAGGCCCTCGCCGCCTTCCAGAACATCCGGAAGCAAAAAGAGGTGCTCGATACCCTGAAGGGGCTGGATGAGGACTACACCCGGGCCAGCGCCGGGCTCAAGCGTCAGATCGAGGCCGCCCCGAAAGCGCCCGGTGCCGCCGCGAAGATGCAGCAACTGGACCGGATGAAAAACTTCCAGGCCCAGGCGAAGGCGATGATCGTGGAGCTGGAAAAGGCCAAGAACTACGACGCCATCCTCTTCTACCGCATCGGTCGTTGTTTCGCCGCCCTTGGCCGCTTCTGGGAGGCCCGGCTGGCGTTCAAGTTCGTTCTCGACAACTACCCGACCTTCGAAGACGCCCCGGCGGTCCTCTACGCCCTCACCTACTGTTATTACAATCTCGCCCCGGTGATACCGGACGAGGATAACCTGAAGATGGGCGACGAAGCCCAGAAGCGCTGCCGGGAATTCCTGACCAAATACAAGGACAAGCCCGAGGCCGCGCAGGTGGCGGAAATGCTGGTGAACCTGGTCTCCCGTTCCAAGGCCCCGGATAAGATTAATCAGGTGTTCGAGGAGGTGATGGAATTCATCAAGGATTCCCCGAACCGCAGCCAGTTCCTCGCCCAGCAGGTGCAGGGCTACCTGGGACAGTATGAGTTCCTGAAGGCCCGCGATGCCGCGGACAAGTTCCTCGCCGCCGCCGCGAAGGACGACCCCTCCTATGAGAGCGTCTATTACATGAAGGGCCTCACCTGGTTCTTCGTGGGTGACTACGAAGGAGCGATGGGCAAGCTGAAGGAATACATCGGCGAGTATCCGAACGGAAAGTACATCGCGGATGCGAAATACCGGCTCGCCGCCCTGATGAAGGGGGAGGAAATGGCCCGCAAGGCGAAGAAGGCCAAGGGCGATCCGTCCTTCCGCCGGGTGATCCGGGCAGCGGAGGAAATCATTCAGAATCACGCCGGCACGGATTCCGTTCCGAACGCCTACGCGCTCATCGGGGACTGCTACAAGGAGATGACCGGAGCGGAGATCAGCAGCGAGAAGATGGACCTGAACGCGGTCAATACCGCCGCGGCGAATGCCTACGTGGAAGCCCTGAAGGAGGCCGCCAAACTCGCTCCGAATGAACCGCCGGACAGTCAGAACTCCGCGCAGGTGGCGGAATACGCCCTCACCGCGGGAACCCCCATGCTCAAGTCCCAGGGCCGCTGGGAGGAAGTCCGGCTCCTGTATGAAACCTTCCGCAAGGCGTATCCGGATCACCGCATCTCGCTTTCGGCCGTGGGGGAAATCTGCAAGGCCATCGTCCGCACTAGCGACAGCGTGAATGTGGACAAGCTCGCGGAGGCGGAGAAGGAAAAAGCCGCCGCGCTGACCGAGGCGGACAAGGCGAAGGTGGACGAGAAGGTCAAAGGACTCATGGCCGAGCGCATCAAGGCCAAGGAGGACGCCCAGGCGAGATCCCGTGAATATCTGGCCTCCACCATCCTGGAGAACATCAACAACCCCCAGAAAGAAGGGGTCGAAGAGTTGATGCAACAGCTGGCGGTCGCTGCCATTCCGAAGCCGAAGCCCTTCAAAGCGCCGCCGCCCGCCGCCGGCACCACCGCCCCGGTGAAAAAGCCGGAGCCGCCCACCGTGGCCGAGCAGGGCAAGGCCGCCGAGGCCGAACTGGACCGTCTCCTTGCCGCCGAAGGAAAACTGAACAACATCGGTCAGGCCCGCCTGCTTTACGTGAAGGCCCAGCTCTACAAGATGCTGGAGGACCGCGCGCCGAAGAAACGGGACGAGAAGAAGAACATCATCCCGGACACCAGCCCGAAATATTCGGACGAGCTGATGAAGCGGGCGCTCACCGAGTTCAAACCCTCGGACTACAGCTCCGCCATGCTGGCCTCCGTGGGTGACAAGTATCTGCGTGAAGGCGATAAAGAGGGCGCGGCGAACTGCTTCAACCGCCTCCTCCTCCTCTTTCCGAAATCCCTCTACCTGGACTGGGCGGCCGTCGGCCTCGGGGACATCGCCATGGAGGCGAAGGACTATGATACCGCGCTGAAGAAATACACGCTCGCCACGGACGAATACATGGGCTCGAAGTATGGCGAGGCCGTTCTCGGCAAAGCCCGGGTGATGTATTACACGGACAAGCTGGAGGAAGCCAAGACCCTGCTCGACAGCGTGGTGGGTGACAAATCCTACCCGCCGGAATCCAAGGCGGAGGCCACCTGGCTCATCGGCGAGATCCGGTTCAAGCAAAAGATGTTTGGCGATGCCTACATGGACTTCCAGCGTCTCTACCTCTCCTTCAAAAAATTCCCGGAATGGGCCTGCAAGGGATACCTCCGCGCCGGGGAGACCAAAGAGGAGATGCGGAAGTACGAGGACGCCAAGAAGGTCTATGAAGAAGCCCTGAACGAGCCGAAGAACGCCGAGAAGTTCAAGGGCCTGCCCGACTTCGAAAAGATCAAGGTCAACTACAGAAAGCTGAACTGATACCCTTCCGGCCTTCCAACCTTAGAACAAATCACACGGTATGAGAAAAACTGGACTCATCCTTCTCGCCCTCATGGGCGTCACCGGCACCGCTTCCGCGCAACGTCTCTATCTCGCCAATGGCAGCGAAGTGGACTGGGACGCCGTCACCCTGAACGGCACCAATCTGATGACAAAAAGCGGCCCCGCGAGCAGCGTGCCTGCCTCCAATGTCGTTCGCGTGGACTGGCCCTATCCTGAGGAGCTGACCGAGTCTCTCGACCTGATCCTCAAGCAAAAGTACGATCAGGCTCTGGCCAAAGCCACCACCGTCCGGGACATCCACCGGAACTGGAAGGACAAGCCCGGCTCCTGGTATGTGAACTCTTCCCTCCTGGCCGCCGAGTCCTACATCCGGAAGAACAACCTCACGGAGTCGGACAAAATCCTGACGGAGATCCGGACCATGACCACCCTCACCCCGGCGCAGCGCACGGGCCTCGGGATTCTGGATTCCCTCCAGTTTTTCCAGAAGGACATGACCGGCCCGGCGATCAAAAAGGCGGAAAGCCTGGTGAAAGACACCGAGGACTCCGCCACCCTGGCCCGCCTCTACATCCTGATGGGGGACATCAAGTTCAAGCAGGAGAACTACCTGGAGGCCATGGATGCTTATCTGCAGGTTCCGGTATTCTATGGCTCGCAGGGTGCTCTCCTGCCCGTGGCTGAACTCGGGGCCGCGCGCACGCTCATGCGCATGCGCCGTCTCGCGGACGCCTCCAAGGCCTTTGAGCTCATCATTGCCCGTCACAAAGGCACCCCCGAGGCCGCCCAGGCGCAGAAGGACAAGGAGGACGTGGACAAGGCCCTCACCGGCGGCACTCCCGTTCCTGTGAAAGATGAAGAAAAGCCTAAGAATTGAAAACAAACCGGAGGCCGGTGCCAATAAGGCATCGACACCCCGTTGATTTTCATTACAAACCGTTCCTGAAAAAACAAAATTACACCTCCACACACCTCTCCATTTGATTTCTCTATGAAAGCCAGCCGCCTTTACCGCGCCCTCTCTGTTGCCGCTCTCTTCCTCCTGGCCTCCGCTCCTTTCGCCTCCGCCGCCGAAGGCGGTTCCACGGATAAATCCCTCTGGGGTATGCTGGTTCTTGGTGGCTGGGTGATGATCCCGCTCGCGGGCTTCTCCATCGCCATGGTCTGGCTCATCATTGACGGCACGCAGCGCTCCAGCCTGAAGCGCATTCTGCCGGAAATCGAGCTCGAAAAACTCCGGAACTTCTTCCGCGCCGGTGACTACGTGGGTGCCTACCAGTCCTGCACGGACACTCCCTGCGTTTTGAACAACATCGTCCGTGCCGGTCTGGTGAACGTGGGGGATGGCAAGGACGCCACGGAGGACGCTCTCCTCGCCGAGGCCAGCCGCGAGCAGTCCCGCCAGTCCACCCGTCTCTCCTATCTCTCCGTTATCGGGGTTTGCACTCCCATGGTCGGTCTGCTCGGAACGGTTATCGGGATGATCAAGGCGTTCGACGCCCTCGGTAAGGGCGGCTCTGGCGCCACGCAAAACACGGGCGAACTCTCCCAGCACATCGGGGAGGTGCTCGTGGCCACGGCTTCCGGTCTCTTCGTCGCCATTCCCGCCTTTATGGGCTTCTACTTCCTGCGCAACCGCCTCCAGGCCGCCATTCACGAAGTGGAGAACGAAGTGAGCAACCTCTTCCGCAAGTTCCCCTACCACCTCGCCGAAGGCGTGCACGTGGGCGACCAGGAGCTCTACGCCAACGCCCCGACGTGGGTCGAAGGAGCCGCCGGTGCCGAAGCTCCGGCCCAGGGCTGATTTCCCCCAGGCGCGGCATAACTTTTACCTTATTATCCCATGGCTAGTGGAGGCGGTTCCATAGAAGGAGGAGAGCCGGAGTTTCAGGTCGCGCCGATGATCGACGTGCTCCTGGTGCTTCTGATCTTCTTCATGAGCATCACGACCACGCAGGTGGAACAGTTGGACAACACCATCACGCTCCCGGTGGCACCTGATGCCGCCGATTTGAAGATGGATACGAACCAGCGGACGGTCAACGTCCGCTGGAACGCCAACGAAGGACGGTCCACCCTCACCTACCTGGGCAAGACCTGGGATGACCGGGAGGCCCTGACGGAGGAACTGAAGAAAGTGGCGGATTCCATGATGGGCCCGGATGGGGCTTCCCGTCTGGAGATCCTGCTCCGCGCGGATGCCAAAGCTCCCGCGAAGGAGGTTTCCGCCGCCCTTCAGGTTCTCCTTCCAGCCACCGCCAAAGTGGCTTTCGCGACTGTCAGTAAATAACGACCTGTTTTCCTATGAGACGCCATCGCGAAAAACATAACGACCCGGAACTGGGTTTCCAGATCGCGCCGATGATTGACGTCGTCTTCGTGATCATGCTCTTCTTCATGGTCATGGCGGGCGACCGTCAGGTGGAAAAGGAGTTGAAGATGACCCTGCCCTCCACGGAGTCCCGTGACGAGCAGCCATCCCAGCCCATGGAGGAGCAGATCAGCATCACCACGGACGGTGATGTCGCTCACAATGAGGAACCCGTCACCATCAAGGAATTGAGGGCTGACTTCACGCGTCTCGCCAAACAGGCGGAGGCGGAGGGCGCGGGCGGCAAACCCACCCCCATCGTGGTGACCATCGCGCCGGAACCGGAAACCCCCTGGGAAAAGGTGACGGGCGTCATGAATGAAATGGCCGCCGCCGGCATCCGGAACGTCACGTTCACGGTCACGGAGGAATAATATTCTCCTAAGACAATATTCACCCCGCGCGTCTTTGCTCTGGAACCGTTATACCGGGAAAACCCCGGCGGAATCTAAAAACTTAAATTCTTTTTTCTATGTCCACCGAACCGGAATTTGAAGCGGAGTATATCGAAGGCGAGGAGGCCCCCGCAAAGAAAGGCCCCTTTGCCCGTTACTGGGAGCGCATGGGGGGCGGCTCGTTCAGCATCAGCCTGCTGGTTCACGGGTTGTTCGTTGTTATCGCCTTCCTTATCATCTGGCAGCAATCCGGCGGGGACCCGAAGGATAAGATCGAGGACTTCCTCAGCGGTGGTGGCGGTGGTACCGAGGGGAATACCCAGATCCACGAGCAAAAGTCCCGCATGATGGTCAACAAGGCTCCGGCCATGAAGATCGCTTCCGCCACCGTGGGGGCCATCACGCTTCCGGACACCCACTCTTCCATCGCGGATTTCAGCTCCGTCTCGAAAAATTCCGGGATGATGAGCGGCACCCCCGGCAGCGGCGGCGGCTACGGCGGCGGCAAAGGCAAGGGCCGCGGTCCTGGTGTGGGCGATGGTTTCGGCCCTGGCACCAAGCCTGGCTTCACGGCGAACTTCATGGGCATGCTCTCCGCCGGGAATAACATCATCTTCTGCATCGACACTTCCGGTAGTATGCGCACCAACCTCGGAGCCGGTGGTATCGCCGCCGTGCGCCGGGAACTGAAGAAGGTCATCATGGACCTGCCCCCGAACACTGAGTTCAACCTCATCTGCTTCGGCCAGTCCGCGGACATCTTTAAGAAGAAGAGCGTCATGGCTTCCAAGGAGATCAAAGAGGAGGCCGTTCGTTTCCTTGAGGGTTACTACGGCGGAGCAGGCGCTGACTTCGGTCGGACACGCACGGAGCGTTATGGCCGCTCGGGCAAGGACTCCAATGGCATCGAGTATATCCCGCTGATGCCGGATGACATCGAGGAACTCGCCGGCACCGAAGGCGGTAGCCGTATCGACCTCGCCATGGTCGCCGCGTTCGAGCGCCAGCCCTCCACTCTGTTCGTCCTCAGCGACGGTGCTCCGGGCACCCGCAAGTCCAACGCCGACCAGCCGATGGATAAGGACGATCTCATCAAGATGATCTTTGAGAAATACCGCGAACTGATGGGGAACAAGGTGAAGCTTACCGTGAACACCATTTCCATCTATTCCGATACCGATGAAGGCAAGGAAGGGGAGAAGTGGCTGAAGAAGCTCGCCCACAAGTTTGAAGGCAAGCACAAGGAAGTGAAGCCGGAAAAACTGAAGTAACTTCCAGAATATAGAAAAGTCGCCAGCACTGCCGCCGCGGAGTCCCTCCCGGCGGCAGTTTCGTTTTCCGGTCCATGTGTGCGGGCAAAAGTTTCCTTCCTGGAGGGTTGAAGCACGGAGCCACCACGGCGGGGTGAGGAACTTCCCGGTATGGGACAACCTCCAAGTCAAAGAAGCACGGACACTGTGTGACCCGGATTCGGTGCTCCTCTATGAACGTGAATGGTGGAACGTGTCATCCTGGGAATCGGGAACTCTCTGGATACAAGCTGTTGGTGGGCAGCCACCGGGTCTACCGAAAGAGCGGTTCTCTGGCACCGGGAGGTTGGAAACGCTGCAAGGTATGGGGCCTCTCTTTTCCTGGAGCCCTCCACCAAAAGGAGACAGATGTTTGTCCCGTCGGATGAAAGTAACTGCTGGACTGGCGGCCTCAAGGAACGTTGTCCACATGACTCCCACTCATGGATGCCGGGATTAGGTGTTAGGTTTTTCACCGTCCACCCGTGCGGGAAATTACGTGGTTTGAAGGAGTTAGGGAGGATGGGGATTTTGTAGTTTTTCATGTTCATCAAATATTAATTAATCTGGAAATTTTCCCTTTACCCCATCCGTTAGGCCGTCCTGAGTGGGCGCGGCCTGCCCCTTGGCCATTAATAATGATCATGACTATCTCCATCTCCTCCCTTCTCGCCAAATGTGCCGCCGTTGGAGCGGCGGCTGTGCAAATGGCGTGCTCCTCCGTCCCGCCCGCGTCGAACACGCTGGCGACCGCGCCCGTGCGGGTGCCGGACAAGGCGGCGCAGCAAGGGATCGCTTCTATTTACACGGACCACCGGACGGCCAGCGGGGAACGCTTTTCATCCGGAGCCATGACGGCGGCTCACAAGAGCCTGCCCCTGGGATCCTCTGTCCGCGTGACTCACTTGGGCACCAGCAAAAGCGTCATCGTCCGCATCAATGATCGCGGTCCCTATGTGAAGGGCCGGGTCATCGACCTCACCCCCGCCGCCGCGGCGAAGATCGGTCTCAGCACCGGTCAGGGCCTGGCGAAGGTAAAAATCGAACCGGTGGAACCGGAATCCGGAAATGGAGGCTGAGGCCCGTCCGTTCTGTGCGCGGTGAACGGTTATTTCGACGCCAACGCCACCACGCCCCTCCACCCTGCCGCGCGCGCCGCCTGGCTGGACGCTCCCTGGCATAATCCCTCCAGCCTCTACCGCGAAGCCGCCGCGGCCCGGGAGCGGCTGGAGGATTGCCGGGAACGGCTGGGGGAACTCCTGGGCTGCGATCCCGCGGACCTCGTCTTTCTCTCCGGAGCCACAGAAGCGAACAACGCGGTGATCGATCACTTCGCCCGCCGGTCCTGGAGCGTCGCGGTCTCGGCACTGGAGCACCCCAGCGTGCGCGAGCCCGCCGCCGGGAGCCGCACTATCCCCATCACTGCCGCCGGGCTGGTGGACCTGGTGGCTTTGCGTCACCTTCTGGAGACCGGAAAGCCCCGGCTGGTTTCCGTCATGGCCGCGAACAATGAGACCGGCGTGCTCCAGCCCTGGCGGGAAGTAATGGACCTCTGCCGGGCTGCCGGGGCAGCCTTTCATTGCGACGCCGCGCAGTGGCTGGGAAAACTGCCCGCCGCCGGGCTGGGGGATTGTGATTTTGTCACCGGCTCCGCCCATAAGTTTGGCGGCCCCAGGGGCACGGGATTCCTGAAAGTCCCTTCTTCCGACCCCCCTCTGCGGTGGCTGAAGGGAGGCCCCCAGGAAGAACGCCGCCGGGCCGGGACCGAGAACCTTCCTGGCATCGAAGCCATGCTCGCCGCGCTGGAGGCCCGGGAGCAGACCCTGCGTGCCACCCCTCCCCAGGCGGCATTTCGCGACACCTTCGAATCCGTCATCCAGTCCGCTATTCCAGGAGTGAAGATTTTAGGCCAGCATTCCCCACGGCTGTGGAACACCGTCATGCTCATCATGCCGGACCACCCGAACGTGAAATGGCTGGCCCGCCTGAGCCGCGCGGGTTTCCAAGTCTCCACCGGCTCCGCGTGCAGCAGCGGCGGCGGAGCCTCCGAAGTCCTCGCCGCCATGGGCCTCCCCCAGGAGGATCTCCGCCGCGTCCTCCGGATCAGCAGCACCTGGGAGCAAACCGCGGCCGATTGGCAGGCTCTCGCGGACGCCATGACCGCGGTGCACCAGGCCCTGACCAACAACTCCTGATCAGGAGGGCTCAATGGTGAAAATTTGGTGCTTTATCCAGGAACTTTGCCGCGACATCGTGTGCATCGCATGAAAGTGCTTCTCTCGCTCATCGCCGCGATCCTTTTTGGGACACCTTCGTCCTGGGCCGCTGACCCGCCTTTGCCGGGCATAGTGGTTGCCATCAACAGCCAGGGCAGGGTGGCAAACCCGGAATCATACCCGCGTGTGCTCATGGCGGTATGGACGGACGGACGGATCGTTTGGTCGGAGGATCAAAAAAAGGGAGGCCCCCCGTTTCGAACAGGGACTATCAAAGCAGAAACCGTGGAGGCAAAGCTGGCGGCATTTGAAAAGGCCGCGGTGTTTGATAAGAACAGCTTTCGGCATTCGTGGACCGGCCCCGATTCGAGCAGCCATTCCATTTGGCTCCGCCGGGGTGACAGGAATACCCGGATCGACACCTGGCATGAGCTTTTCGAAGAGAATCCCAACCTGGTTGCCGTCAACGGCGGCATTACGGCCCTTGAGGGGCGTAAGCGGGAAGACGTAATCGCGAAGGATACGAAGGAATTTCAGGCGTTCCGGAAGCTGTGGACGAACCTGCGAACGGAGACCAGTTCCCTCATTCCCAAGGAGGGCAAACCGTTTGCCGGACCCCTGAAACTCACGCCGCCACAGTGAAGCCGCCCGTGAACGCCGGCATCCAGCCAGAGTGAATTCGCATTCACGGAAAGTTGGCACCGGAAAAAGGAACCCCGGATCACCGCCTCCATGGGCGATGATCCGGGGTTGTCCCGTTCAGGAATCTTTTTCCGCCGGAGGATTCCGGCGGCCGGTTATTTATAAGGGGACGCTCCCTCCTTCTTCGGCGGCACGGGGGCTTTGAGCACCTCCACTTTGACCACCTGGCGCACCCAGCGGGCGTGGCGTTTGTCCTTAGGCAGAATCAGGCGGAGCGAGCCAAAGGCATTCTCCAGCGGCTTTCCGTCCTTCATGTCCGCCACCAGCACCTGATTGTCCGTGAAGAGCGGATCGATCTCCGGCAGGGACAGCACCGCAGTGTAGCCATCCGCGGCGGTGATCAGCACATATTGCGAGATCGCCGGGCCTTTGAGCTGCTCGCCGGAGGCCGCGCCCGCCTTGGCGAGGAGGGCGTGCAGCGGGATGCCGGAAAACTCCGCCTCCACACCGTCCTTGTCCTTCGCCTTGACCTTCTCGCGCGGGAATCCTTTCAGATCCGCCGCCTGAAGCGTGAGCGGTGTCCGGACCTCGCCCCCCACCTCCAGCGTCTGCGCCATGGCGGACAGGCCGGGGAGAAGGAGGAACGCGGAGAGAAGGAACGTGGGGAGGCGTTTCATAAGAGGGAAAAGCGGAGGATTTCAGAACGACTTCTGGAGATTCACATAGAAGGACCGGCCCGCTTCGGGATAGCCTTCCGTGAGTTCGTAGTCGCGGTCGAAGATATTGTTCACCCCGGCGGAGAGGGTCAGTTCCTCCGGCAGGTGGAGTTCCAGCTTCAGCCCGGCCACCACATAGGAGCCGGCCTTCACCCCGTAGGTGGTGGAGTAACGCTCCGAGCCATACTCCACGGTGGGAATGACGCTCAGCCATTCCACGGGGCGCAGATCCGCGTAGCCGATGAGGCTGTGGCGGGGGCTGTCGAGCAGGCGGATTTGCGGCTGGGCGTTGTTCTCCCGGTCCAGATAGGTGTAGCTGGCCCCTATCCGCACATTGCTGGAAGGTGTGTAGTCGAACCCGGTTTCAAAACCCCGGTTCCGGGAGTCTCCGATATTCTGCAACTGGAAGCGCCCGGGGGCCACGTTGTCCACGCGCTGGATGGTATCGCTCACCTCGGCGTCGAAGATGCTCGCGCGGATGGTCAGGCTGTCCAGCACCTTGCCGGAATAGCCCAGTTCATAGTGGATGGCGGATTCCGGGTCCAGGTCCGGATTCGGCAGCGCCTGGCCCATGCGGTAGGAGTAGCGGTCCTTCACGGTGGGGAATCGGCTCTTCTTCGCCACGGACACATGGAAAGCGCCCGCGTCGCCCGGCAGGTTATAAAAAACGCCCGCCTGGGGGTTGAAGCTGTGGGTGGTATTTCCACCGAGATCCGCCCCGGTGTTGGTGTCCACGGCCTCCCGCACATCGCGGACGTCATAACTCGCGCCCGCCACCAGGCTCCACTGGTCGTTGAACTTGTGGGTGTCCTCGATGCCGAAGGACCAGGTGGTGTCCTCGAAGGTGTAGAAAGGCGCGCCCGCGTTGTGTTCCTCGTGGTGGTCCAGTTTTCCGTGCACCGCCGCCTTCAGCGTGTTGTTATCGGCGGGCTTGAAGCCGGCCTCCACGCTCGCGCCATAGGTGTAGTCGTCGTAATAGCTGCGGAAAGACGAGGGCCGGGTCTGCGTGGTGTAGGTCGCGTTGTCGTAGGCAAAGAGCGAGTTCTGATACCAGTCATAGTAGAGCCGGGGCTTCACATAACCCGTCTCGCCGATCTTCGTTTCGGAGATGAAATAGAGAGTCTGCTTCGACCACTCCGGCCACTGCCAGTAGCGCACGGGAGCCAGCGGGTCCGTGCCGGTATAGACCGGATTCCCCTTTTCTCCGCTCTGCTGCACGTATCCCAGGGCGTATTCGTCCGTCTCGTTCGGCGTATAGCCGATCTTCGCGCTGATGCGCCAGTCCTTGCGGTAGGAGTTGTCCCGGGCTCCTCCGTTCTCACGGGTGGTGGGGTCGAAGTCGTGCGAGAGCGGGAAGGAGTCCACATCCAGGTAGGAGGCCCCCACTTGGTAATACCAGTCCTTTTGCCGGCTGCCGAGGTTGAGAGCGGACTGATAGCCCCCATTCTCCAGCCACCCGGCCATGATGTCCCCCTCCAGCGGGCGCTCCGGACGGCGGGTGATGACGTTGATGGCACCCCCCATGGTGTTCGGGCCGAAGAGCGTGGAACTGAATCCCTTGTCCACGTTGATTTGCGCCACGTCCGCCGTGGTGAAGCGGTGGAGATCCACATACCCGTCATAGGGCACGTACACCGGCACGCCATCGATGAATACCGGCACCTGGCGCAGGTCGAACCCACGCACCGAGACTCCGGACTCGTTTCGCGGGCCATTGTTGCTGGCCACCACACCGGGCGTCAGCCGCAGGGCTTCACCCAGGTCCAGCCGCTCGAAGGCGCGGATGTCACGGGCATCGATGGTGCCCGTGGCGGGACCGGCGGCTTTTTTGAGCGAGTCCGCCACCACTTCGATGGTTCCCAGGGAGAAAGGAGCGGGCTCCTCCGTTGTCTTTTTCGGAGGCTCCGCCGCGAACAGCAGTGCGGGGGAAAAGGTGAGGACCAGGGCGGCCGGGCGGAAAAAGGACGGCATGAATCGATGAGGTTGCGGATGAGTTTGGCGGGAACCGGCGGGGAGCATGGGACCCTGGTTATACTTTGTCAAATATAACGACTCCTCTTCCCTCACCTGACTACCCGCCTCGCGCATTTCCCGGAAAACCGGTTCGAATTCCATGGAGGTCAAGGCGGGCGATCCTTTCCCGCTGTGATCTCCTGGAAATAAGGGTGAGAATGATTTGCGGATCAGGAAAGCCGCTTCATTTCTCCGCGATCAATCCTCTGAAACGAAAATGCCTTTCACATTAAATGGATTTGGAACGAGTTATTATGGCCTGTCCGATTTTCTTCCGGACGGGAGCTTCGTCACCACGGAATGGATCACCGCCCTCTACATTCCCCTGATCCCTTTAGCATCCTACCGGTTATCGTTTGTTCCTGGATCGAATGTATATGCCGTGGTCTTCAATTCCCGGTCCTATAGGGTAGTGGGCCGCCTCCCGGTTCACCGGCGGCAGATGTGGGGAGTGTACAAATTTATTGCCTTCTGTGTGCCGTGGATCGGCGGTGGACTTGCGGTGTCGGCGTACTCCGGAATGAACGAGCTTTTAGGCCTTGTGCAGGTACTGCTTTTCCTGCTGATGCTTCTGATGTTCGCGGTCCCCGTCATCGTTTACCGGCGGATCCGGAAAAGACAGCGGCACCGTTTTGAGGAGATGTTGGCCAGCTTTGCGTCCGGTCCCCAAACCTCCTGCCGGCTCCAGATGTAGAGGCTGCGGATCGTTCCCGTCACCCTTACTGAAGCAGAGGCCCCGCGGGACTATTTATAAGCCGTCACGGCAGGATCAGGCTTTTCAGGTCCCGTCCTGCCACCTCCGCCGCTTTTTCCGCCGCCGCCGTCATCCGGTCATAGAGCGCGATCACCTCCCGGCCGGTCTCTGAAAGCGTGGCCCCGCCGCCCTCCGTGCCGCCCCGGGTGGACTGTACCAGCGGTTCCCGGAAGGCTCCATTGAGCACCTTCACATGCAGCCACGCCCGGTTGTACGACATAGCCATGCGCCGCGCGGCTTCAGAGATGGAACCCGTCTCCGCGATGTGCTTCATCAGTTCCACCTTTCCGGGGCCCAGCATCACGGTCTTTCCCTGGACCAGGCGCACCCGCAGAACCAATTCCGGCGTGGCGGTGAGAGCATGCGTTCTGGTTTTCGTGGCCATGCGTCCGGTCAGTCGAGGTAGATGAACTCATTCAGGTTCATTACCGCGCGGCAGAATTCCGCGAGGGAACCTTCCGCCAGCAGCCGCCGCGCCACTACCCTCTCGCCTTCCGCAGGATCGCGCCCCAGCGCCAGTTGCCAGGCGCGGGTAATGCGGGCCTCCGGATCCGGCAGCGGTTCCAGCCGGGCGGCAAAGGCCTTCGCGGTTTGCGTCATGAAGGGATTGTTCAATAGTGTGACCGCCTGCGGAGCCACCGTGGAGACCACGCGCCGGGAACAACTGGTGAAATTGTCCGGCAGGTCGAAGGTTTCCATGAATGGCAGGCGCACGCTGCGTTTCTGGATCAGGTAGATGCTCCGCACGTTCAGCTTCTCCGGCGGACTGGGATACCAACCTTTCGTTTTGGTTTCGTTGTCGTCAAAGAAGGCGGGGTTCGCGGCCAGCACCTCCGGCGGCAGCACGGGCCAGCGGGGCGGGCCGCCTTCGCAGGGTTGAAGCACTCCGGAAACTGAAAGCATCGCGTCCCGCAGTTGCTCGGCGGTGAGGCGGCGCGGGGTCATGTGCCAGAGCAGCGCGTTGTTCCCGTCGATGCCCGTGGCTTTTGTCCGCGCGGCTTCGTCCGACACGTAGGCCGCCTGCCGATAGGTGGCGCTCGTCACCAGGCGGCGCACGGTCTTTTTCAAAGACCAGCCATCCTGCACCAGTTTCTCCGCCAGGTAATCGAGGAGTTCCGGATGGGAAGGGCGCCTGCCGCTCCACCCAAAATCTGCGGGCGTGGCCACCAGCCCGGTGCCAAAGCACTGCTGCCACACGCGATTCGCCATCACCCGGGCCGTCAGCGGATTTTCCGGGGAAAACAACCAGGCTGCGAGGGCGGTGCGGCGACCATTGCCGCCTCCCTCCGGTTTCGCGACCGCCAGAGGCTGGGGGTCAAAGATCGCGGGGATGCCCGGCTGCACCTCCTCTTTCGGCAGGTCCGGATCCCCCTGGGAGAAAATCCGTGCCGGAGCGGGGGTGTCCTCCCCAGTGGCACAAAGGCCAGTGGTCAAAGCCAGCCGCCGGCCTTTCGCCTCTGTTACCGCTGTCTCTGCCGTCTGGAGCTTTCCTTTCTCCTCCTCCGTGAGGGACTGGCGCACTTTGGCCTCCTTCGGCTTGCCGCCCAGCCGTGTCTTCGCCGCTTCCAGAACGGCTTTTACCTCCGCCTGGTGGCGGGCCACCTCTTCCTCGACTTTCACGTTCGCTGCCTGGATGCGCGCCTTCTCCGGAGCCAGATCCAGCGGCAGGTCATCGGCAAACTTCGTGCCCTCAAAAAACGCCCGCATCCGGTAGTGATCCGCCTGGGCCAGGGGCTCGGTCTTATGATCGTGGCACCGGCAGCAGGCCATGGTCATGCCCAGAAAAGCCCCGGAAGTGGTCTCCGTGAGGTCCGCCATCCACTGTGCCTTCGTCTTGTGCTCCTCATTGAAAAGCTTGGAGGAATTGTCCCACGGCCCCACCCGGAGATAACCCGTGGCGATGAGGGAATCCCGTTCCGCTTCCGTCTTCGGCGCGCCCTTTACCATCTCGTCCCCCGCCAGTTGTTCGGTGACAAAGAGATTCAGCGGCTTGTCCGTTTGCAGGGAGCGGATGACATAGTCCCGGTAGCGCCAGGCCTGTGGGCGGAATTCATCCCAGTCATAACCGTTGCTGTCGGAATAACGCACCAGATCCAGCCACCACCGGCTCCAGTGTTCGCCAAACGCGGGTGATTCCAGCAGCCGGTCCACCAGACGCTCCATGGCTTCCGGCGCGGGATCCTTTACAAAGGCCTCCAGATCCTCCGGGGAGGGCGGCAAACCGGTGAGATCAAAATACAGCCGCCGTCCCAGCACCCGGCGTTCCGCCTCCGGCGCGGGCTCCAGCCCCCCGGCCTCCAGTTTTGCCAGGATGAACCGGTCCATCTCCTGACGCGGCCACTCCGTTCGTTTTACGGCGGGCAGTTCCACTGCTTGAACCGGTTTCAACGACCACAAATCCAAGCGCGCTCCTTTAAATAATACCTTTACCGGATTCCGGGCATCTGACCACGCATCGCCAATACGCTCCCCGCCCCGTGCCGGAACGATCCCCGGGAAAGTCCCGGTAAAGCCAAGGGTTCCCGCCACAAAAAGCAGCGACCGTATTCCAGTCACCCTTCGCAGTTTACGGGCGCGGCGGGTTTTCAGTGCGGTCATGGTCACGGAGTCTGCATTGGATTCCCATAAATAGAAAGCGGGATGCCCGTCCTGGGTATCCCGCTTCTGCGGAGTCTCTGGAGTGTGCGGAGGACGCGGCCCTACTTAACCTCCAGTTGGTTATCCACCCGGTCGCGGTCCGTGGACTCGACGGCCAGCTCATTGATGACGCGCTTTTCCTCCTCGGTCTTCACCTTGCCCAGCAGGGTCACCTTACCCTCCTTCGTCACGACCTTCACGGTTTTCGCCTCGGCGGAGATGTCCTTACGGCTGATGATCTCCTTTTTGATATCCGCCGTGATCTCCGCGTCCTGCTTGCTCTTTTGCGGATCCACCGCCTTTTCCGTAGTCTCCGGCGTGTTGCGGGTCAGTTTTTCACCCGCAGGGGCGGGAGTAGTGGCGCTCTGCGGTTTGATCCCGTAAGCAGCATACACGGTATCGATGAAGATCCCCTTGTTCATGTCCGGCCATTCCCGGGTGGTGAAGTGGGGTAGTTGTGCGAGGGAATTTTTCGTCACGTCCAGCACCAGGCTTTCCAATTTGGTATCGTAGGAAAGCGCCTCGGAGGGAACGGGGCTGAGGGTGCCGGATTTCCCCAGGTAGGTCCCGGTATCCACCACCACGAAAGGGATGTGGCCCGTGGAAAGGTCCACCATACAGTTGTTCACCGTGCCGATGTTCTCCTTCTTCCCGTTCACCACGGGACCACCGCCGAGCTTTGTGGCCATCTCCATGGGTCCCAGCGAAACGGGGCCTTCCTTGCTGTCTTTTTCCGGCACCGCGAAGAAGGGTTCTTCATCAAAGTGCTTGTAAAGCGCCGCCAGTTTCTCCGGTTTCATCGCCACCTGCCAGGTGGGGCGCTCGATCACCGGGGCGGACTGAACTTTTTCCAGGGTCGGCTTAAGATGTATCACCTGTCCCAGCAGATCGTAATGCAAGGCTCTCGGCGGCACCGCGCGGATGGTTTCGCCGTCTTTCAGAGCAATGAGCACGGCGATGATCCGGCCCTTGTCCAGGCCCACCACCACATCCTCCACCTTGCCCACGGCCTCCTTTTTCCCGGCGCGTTCCACCTTCATCCCGATCAGATCGCTGGCCCGGAGCACGTTGCCCGGGATTTTTTCGGGTTCCTTGCCGGCAGCCGGGTCCGGCACCGGAGCGATCTCATTGATGTCCGCCATCAGAATCGCGGGAGTAAAGGTCACCATCGCCGCCAAGGCAGCGGTTAAAAATTTGGGGCTCAGTTTCATGGTATCAGTTTATTAGGGTTTGAAAGCCGCCTGGCGGCACGGAATCTCCGGCGCGGGCTGTTCCCTCCATTCTGGCATGAGCCGTACCACTACTTTTTCACAAGGAATGCCTGGGAGCCGCCCCGGTTGAAGCGGCAGGTCCGGACCCGCTTTTGCGTTTCGATTCTGACACTTTTCCCTCCTGAATTGGCAGAATTAATGCTCTCTTTGCCTTTCTGCTTCGTAATCAAACGGAGCTTCAACCCTGCTTCAATTCAGCCTATGCGTCACTCACTCACTCTGCTTCTCTCTCTTGGAGCGGCGGTTTCCACAGCCTCCGCCGCAGTCACCTCCATCTCCGTTACCGGTTATAATCGCGATGTCGTGGTGGAAGCCGGGGCTCCCACGAACGCCGCGGGAGTAACGGATGCCACCATGGACGGAGGGGCCACCACCCCCACCGGGGGCACCTGGTATGCCCAGGGATTCAATACCGCGGCTCTCGCCACCGGCCTTCCGGCACCCGGCACGACCATTACCAGTCTTACGGCGTCGGATCACTCCTACACCTTCCCGCTGAGCTACGGTCCCGGTAACGGCGCGGCGGGCCTCACCCCGAACGCCTTCGTTGTCGGTCAAGGTTCCGGCTCCCCCACGGTCACGCTCACGACTCCCGCCCGCTACTCCGTGCTGTCCTTCATCGGCTCCGCGGGTCACGGGCCGGTGACTGTGGCTTACACGATCAACTTCGCCGACGCGACGACCCAGACGGGCACCATTTCCGTGGGTGACTGGTTCGCTGGTACCGCGGCCTACACCACCAACGGGCGGCTGACGGTGAACACCGGCGGGTTCGATAACGTCAATGCCGGCAATCCCCGTCTCTACACCTTCGACTTCGGGGTGACCAACACGAACAGCGCGGTGGTTTCCATCAATCTCAGCAGCACTTCCACCACCGGCACCGCCGCCCTCTTCGCCCTGAGCGGCACCGCCATCCCGGTTCCGGAGCCCTCCACCGCGATGTTCGGAGGTCTCGGCGCGCTGGGCCTGCTCTCCGTCCGCCGCCGGGCTTCCCGGTAAAAGGCTCCTTGTCTCCATTTTTGGAGGCACTTCTGTTCTAACATGCCCGCCCATCCGGCCTGTGCCGCGATGGGCGGTTTTTTTTCCAGTCAGGCCCTGACCACCCCCCTGTTTCCCGCCGGAATGGCAGCCGCATGCCCTCCGCGCCCCGGGATGTGACTTTGCCTTGCCGCCCTTTCCCGGTGCTGTCAGGCTCCGGCATGGATTCACGTCGCGATTTTCTCCGGAAGGCTGCCGCGCTTGCCGGCGCGGGCACGCTGCCCGCCTCCATTGGCAAGGCCCTCGCCATCGAGCCGGCCCCTGGCAGCACCTTTCTGGACGCGGAGCATGTGGTGATCCTCATGCAGGAAAACCGTTCGTTCGATCACTGCTATGGAGCCCTGCGCGGCGTGCGCGGATTTAATGATCCCCGGGCGGTGACGCTGCCGAACGGGAACCCTGTATGGCTGCAATCCAACGCCGCGGGTGAGACCTACGCGCCCTTCCGCATGGACATCAAAGGCAGCAACGCCACCTGGATGGGCTGCCTGCCGCACGACTGGCCGGACCAGTCCCGCGCCCGCAACGAAGGACGGCACGATGCCTGGCTGGACTATAAACGCTCCGGACGCCAGGAGTTTGCTCACCTCCCCCTCACCCTGGGATTTCACAACCGGGAGGACCTGCCGTTCTACTATTCCCTGGCGGATGCCTTCACCGTCTGTGACCAGAACTTCTGCTCCAGCCTCACGGGCACGAATCCAAACCGCCTTCATCTCTGGAGCGGGACCATCCGGGAAAAGCCGGACACGACCGCCAAGGCCAACGTGCGCAACAGTGACATCGAGGGTGAGCAGGGCGTCTCCTGGCGCACCTTTCCGGAGCGGCTGCAGGAGCATGGGGTCACGTGGAAAGTGTATCAGAATGAACTGTGGGTCCTTACCGGGCTGAAAGGAGAGGCCGGTTCCTGGCTGGGGAATTTCGGGGACAATCCGCTGGAGTATTTCCGCCAGTATCAGGTGCGCTTTGCCCCCCGGCACCGGGAGTATCTGGCGCGAAACGTGGAGGAGGTGACCGCCGCCGTGGAGAACCTCCAGGCCCGTCCCAAACCGTGGACCCCGGAGATGGAGCAGGAGCTGGCCCGGGGGCTTAAAGCTCTGGAATGGTACCGGAAACAGGCGGCGCAGTGGACGGAGGAGAAGTTCAACGCCCTGCCCGCCCGCGAAAAGGAACTGCACCGTCACGCTTTCACCACCAATGAAGGGGATCCCCACTACCGCGAGCTGGAGGAGACCGCGTATGTGCAGGATGGCGCGGAGCGCCGCATGAAGGTGCCCAAGGGGGACGTCCTCCATCAGTTCCGTCAGGATGTGGAACAAGGCAAACTGCCTGCCGTTTCCTGGCTGGTGGCCCCGCAGTTGTTCTCGGATCATCCGGACTCCCCGTGGTATGGGGCGTGGTATATCTCGGAGGCGCTGGACATCCTGACCAGCCGTCCGCAGGTCTGGAAGAAGACGATCTTCATCCTCTGCTACGATGAGAATGATGGCTACTTCGATCACGTGCCTCCCTTCGTACCGCCGGACCCGCTGCAGCCCGGCAGCGGGAAAACCTC
The DNA here is from genome assembly GCA_965229245.1 of Verrucomicrobiales bacterium. Lineage (GTDB taxonomy): Bacteria > Verrucomicrobiota > Verrucomicrobiia > Verrucomicrobiales > V1-33 > V1-33. The sequence continues at coordinate 1,803,210 of CBDDIW010000005.1, read as the reverse complement.
GCCCGGATTGAAGACAGAACTGGAATTTGTCCGCGCTCCCCAGGAGGAGGAGCACCGCGCGAAATACCCGCGCCAGCCATCCTACACCGGCCCTATCGGGCTCGGCTACCGGGTGCCCCTGGTGGTGGCCTCGCCCTGGAGCCGGGGCGGGTATGTCTGCTCCCAGGTGTTCGACCACACCTCCATCCTCCAGCTTCTGGAGAAACTGATTTCCCACCGCACGGGCAAGCCCTTGAAGGAAACGAACATCACGCCCTGGCGACGCGCGGTTTGCGGGGACCTCACTTCCGCCTTCCGGCCTTCGCCGAAGGGACCGGAAACCGGCGCGGGGAAAGTGAACCGGGAGGCATTCTTCACCTCCATCCACCAGGCGCGTTTCCGCCCGCCGCCCGTCTTCCCCCGCCGTCTCGCGTCTTCGGAAATCGCGACAGCACGGCAATCCACGAGATCACTCAACGTCATGCCCCGTCAGGAGGAGGGCACCCGTCCAGCCTGCGCGCTGCCTTACGAGCTTTCCGTCCGCGGCGGGATCACGGAGGACCGGCTGTCCTTTGGCATCCGCTTCGAGGCCAAACGAGAACTGTTTGGGGCGCGGGCAGCGGGGGCTCCGTTTCACGTTTACGCCCCGGGATTGCATCGCGCTGTCGGGTCGAATGAAATGACCGCCGGACGCACCTGGGCCTTTGCCGCCGCCGCCGGGGAAACGGTGCCCTACGCCTGGCCGCTGGCCGGCTTCGCGGACGCCACCTGCCACCTGCGTGTGCACGGGCCTAACGGATTCTTCCGCGAGTTCCGCGCCACCGCCGGGGATCCCCTCCTGGACATCTCTCTGGAAGGCACTCCTGGCGATCCCCCCGGAAATCCTGTCCTGGTCCTCACCGCCCGTGGGGGCGCAAAGCCGCTGGAGATCACCGTGGAGGACCTCGGCTACGGCGCGTCCGTGAAAACTCTCACCATCGCCCCTGGCAGCACGGTCCGCCACGTCATCCCCGCGGATAAAAGCCATGGCTGGTATGACCTCCGCGTTACCGCCGCCGGTTATCCGTCCTTCCTCCAGCGCCTCGCCGGCCGCCACGAAACCGGCGCGGAAACCACGAGCGATCCGCTGATGGCGTGAGCCTTATCGCGGTCAGGCAGCCAACCCGTCAAACAGCTTTTCCACCTCCACCGAAAACTCCGGCAGCGCCGGTTCCGCGGAGCACCGCGAGCCGGAGCGATAGGTATCGCTGTGGTCACGGGTGGGCAGCACGCGGATCGCCTGAAGTTCCGGAAGGACCATCCAGACACAGAGCACTCCGGCGGCGAAATAGTCGTCCAGCTTCCGTTCAAGCTCCAGATTATTGTCGTACCGGGAAATGATCTCGATGACAAACGAAGGCACTTGGGACCGCTGGCTGACGGAGTCTTCGATTTGCGCCCTCGTGTACCAGGAAAGGTCGGGACGGCGAACCCGGATTTCTCCCGGCAGAATGAAATCCGTCTCCACATAGAGCCGTCCCCGGGTGGTGGGGATGCTGGACTCAAAAGCGGAGAGAATGCGGTCCACGATCCGTTTTTCCTCCGGCTTCATACGGCGTTCAAATGCCTCGGCGGTTCCATGATTCCATTCATACTTCCAGCCATCCGGCTGAGCGGGCTCCCAATCGAGGAAGTCATCGAGCCGGAACTTTTTTCCGTGATAGAGCTTCTTCGGTCCACGTCGCCGCACCGGCACCCGGACAATCGGGGGCGGGGATTGAACAGCGGCAGGGTCCGGGGCCATGACGGGAAAATAAGCACGCGGTAACGGAGCGGCAATCCGTTTCCTCCGTCCTGCCGCCCGCTTATCCGTCCGGATGAAAGCCTTCCTGATTCTCCTTTGCCTCCTCCCCCTCCGGCTCTTCGCGCAGGCGCAAGAGCCGTGGCCACAGCCTGTAGGGGACGGGCTGGAGGGAAAGGTGATGTGCGGGTATCAGGGGTGGTTCCGGACGCCGGATGACGGGACGAACAATGGCTGGTTCCACTACGGCGGCGGGCGGAAGTTCGAGCCAGGAGCCTGCGGGATCGATCTCTGGCCGGACGTGCGGGAACTGCCGGCGGCGGCCCGGGTGCCCACGGCTTTCAAGCACCCGGACGGCAGCGTGGCGGAGGTATATTCCTCGGTGAACCCCGCGGCCATCACACTGCATTTCCAGTGGATGAAGGAATACGGGATCGATGGGGTCTTTCTCCAGCGGTTCGCCACCACCACGAAGGATCCCCGCTTCCGGAAACCCATGAATACCGTGCTGGACACCTGCCGGAAGGCCGCGCGGGAAAACGGCCGCCGCTGGGCGCTCATGTATGATCTCTCCGGCCTGAAGCCCGGCGAGGCCCGCGTGGTGATCGCGGACTGGAAGCGCCTTCAAGAGGAATACCATCTCACGGATGCCACGCAAAACCCGGCCTTCATGCGCCACCGGGACAAGCCTCTCGTGGCGCTCTGGGGGCTCGGCTTCTCGGATCGCGATCCCATGCTGGAGGACTGGAGGGAACTGGCGCGCTTCTTCAAAACCGAAGCCACGCCCGGGGGCTGCACACTCATGCTCGGCGTGCCCGCCTTCTGGCGCACCCTGGAGCGCGATGCCATCAAGGATCCCGCGCTGCTGGAAATCATCGCCTCCGCGGACGTGGTCAGCCCGTGGACGGTGGGCCGTTACGGCTCCGCCAAAGAATCCGCCGCGCATATCACAAAAACGGTGACCGGCGATCTCGCCTGGTGCCAGGAACGGAAGCTGGACTACCTGCCCGTGGCCTTCCCCGGCTTCAGCTGGCACAATCTCCAGGCGGGTCGCGGCAAGGAGGCGAAGGTGAACGCCATCCCGCGCCGCGAGGGCCGTTTCCTCTGGTCCCAGTGCCGGCAGTTTCAAAAAGCCGGAGCCTCCATGCTCTACGTGGCCATGTTCGATGAATTGGACGAAGGGACCGCCATCTTCAAAACCCGGAACGATCCCCCCGCGGGCGCGAGCCTCTTTGTCTCCGAGCCGGACGTTCCCGGCGACCACTATCTCTGGCTGACCGGAATGGCCGGGAAAGCCCTCCGGGAAAAAGACACCGCGTCCGGCGAGGAACTTCCCCGCCGGACGAAGTAACGGTCTTTACGGCATCGCGAACTTCAGACGCACGAAGAGGTGGCCCGCGCTCTCCGGCGGCACGGCCACGGACAGCGTCAGGGTTTCCCCTCCGTCCTGCGTGGCCGCGCGGGCCACGAGAGTGGCGGGCGTGGCCGTCCAGGTGCCCAGGCCCGCGGATGTCTCCACGGTAAAGGGCGCGTCCACCCCGGCGGGGCGGGGGATGGTGAATTGCAGCGTGCTCCCGGAAACCGTCAGGTTTGTCAGGCCGCCGCCCGCACCCAGGGCGTATTCCGTCAGGTTGGGCACGCCGTTGTTGTTATCGTCACCCAGCGGGTTGGGCGGCGGCGTCACGCGATCCGAGGCCCCCGGATTCCCCAGCCGGACGGTGCTGGCCCGCCAGTTGAGCGGATTGTTATGATCCGGATTCGACGCCGGTGAGATAAGCACCAGCGTGGGGCCGTCTCCGTCGGCGGCCGCGGGCCACGGGAAGCGGTCGCTGTATGTGAAGCGTTTGATGTCCTGTCCCCCCGCGTCCAGCAGAGCGATCTGCTCGCCGCTGTTGCTCAGCACGTTACCTCCCGCCACGTAGTAGTCCGTCGTCGCCGTGGCCACGCCGGGATACCGCAGGTTGAAGGCGGCCTTACGGCGCGGAATGATGAGCGTGCCGCCCGCCGGGATGGTGGTGCCCGCCGGGATGGTGTAGGTGATCCCGGCATCGAACCGGCAGTTGCCCGCGTCCACGGTGGCCATGCCGATGTTCCGCAGCTCCAGGAACTCAAAGTCCTCGGCATCCATGAATCCCGCCGCGATCTCGGCGGCGGTAGGATCCGGAGGATGGTAGTTGAATTCAGAGAACACCAGGTTCGCGGCGCTCGCGGCGGTCACCCCGCCCGTGCCGGTGATGGTGATGGAAGCGGTGCCCACCACATTTCCCTGATAATCCAGCGCCTCGAGAACGAACGGATTCGGCCCGTTGGAAACCGGCAGCTTCACCTGCCAGGTGCTCGTGCCCGTCCACGTTACCGTGAGCGGCTGGGCCACCCCTTTGAGCCGGATATCCCGCACATTGATCCATCCCCGGCCATTGAGAGTCACCAGGGAATCGGTGGTCTGGAAGTCCGCGCCGTTGTTCTGGGTGATGGCAAACGTGACGTTCGGGAACTTCGTCGTATAGTCGGAGGTCACATAGGCCGCGCGCTGACTCACATAGGTGAGGATGTCATTCCAGTTCCCGCCCGCCGTGCTGTAGGCCTGCAGGTGGTTCACCCACGGCGTGAGATAGGCTGTGTTGTAGCTGGTGTTTATCAGGTCCTGGAGGTGGCCGTAAAAGAGCCGCCGCCACACCGGGCTGGCCGCCAGAATGCGCTGGAGGTCCGCATTGCCCTCCACCGGAAAGTTTGTGGCCATCTTTTGGAAGTCCGCGTCCCAGGGCAGATAGAGCACGCGTCCGTCGGACGGGCGCACATACAGCTTCAGGTTGTGCGGCAGGCCGCCGGTGGAGTAGCTGTCGTTGGAATTGATAAGCGCCATGGCGGCGGAGGCCCGCAGCCACTGGTCCACGTCGATGGCGGCGGCGATCTGCGAGGAGTTCCCCTGACTCAGCAGGCGAAAGGCCGTGTTGAAGTTGATCAGGCGGGTGTAGTCATCCGAGGAACGCGCGTTCCCGATGATGTAAGCCCAGCGGTAGTCCTCTTTGCTCGTCCCCGTCAGTTGTCCGATGTTCACGCCCCGCACGTCGTCCGGCTGGGCGTATTTGAGAGACTCGATTGTCGGCCCCACCCAGGACAGCGGGAAATAGACGAGGTCGAACTTGAAGGTGGGCGAGGAGGCTCCGCCGTCCCACTGGCTGTCGAGATACACGTCGTTGAACTCCGCCATCGTCAACTGCGCGGAGCCATTTTGCGTGCTGCGCGGGGCGATCACATACACCATGTCATTGTACATCGCCGGGACGCCGCCCGCCCGTTCGGTGAATATCTGGTTGATGATGTCCACCTGGCCAAACCCGCTGTCCGTGGTGCCCGGGCCGTAGGCGCTGCGGTCCAGATTGATGCCCTCATGCGCGCCCCGGAACTTGTGACTGGGGTCGAAACTCAACGCGAAGCCCAGCCGTGGATCACCCAGTCGTCCCCGCTGGCTGGACTTGAGCCGCACCCCCGCGTCATAAAAGATCTCGCTCTCCCGGTAGATCACCGTGCAGGGGAGATAGTCATTGCTCATCACGTTGGTGGAGGAGTGCATGAAATCCGCGTCCGTCGTGCGCATGAGAATGCGGATGCCGTATCCCGGTCCTGGCGGCACCGTGCCATCATTCCACCGCACCATCGCGCGGGAGGCGGTGCCCGCGGCGGGGAAGGTGGCGTTTGTGCCATTGGCCGCCTGCGCCGCTACGTAGAACTGCACCAGGCTTCCCCCCGTCTGCCCGGGAATGCTGCCTTCGTAGTTTCCATTCCCGGTGGTGGTCATGACCACGTCATTCCACTGCGTGGCTCCGTCCTTCTGCCACTTCAGCGTTACGCTGGAGGCGGGCACGGCGGCGGAGACACTGGCGCGCACGGTGACAGGCTGCCCGGCGGCGGGCACCGGGGAATCCTGGGAAAAGGCGGTAAACACGGGTACCGGCAGCGCGGTGTAGCGGGAGTTCACCGCCCCGGGCGTGCCGTTGTTCATAGGCACCGGCAGGAGGGACTGCCGGTCCAGCCGGTTGAAGTAAAGCCGGGTATTCAGCCGCGGGCTGCCGGAGACCCACCGGGCACGGAAGGAGATTGCATAGGTGTGGGAGCTGTCCAGCGTCACGAGGGACGACCCGTTTTTCAGGGTGGTCTCGATGTGATTGTGCATGTGCTCCGTGGGCCCCGTGGCCACCACTTTCAGCGCGGGATTCCCGTCCACGGTCACCACGCCGCTGCGGCCATGGCTGCCGTGGGTGCCCAGGAGCCGCCATTTTGAGGCATTCCCGGAGGTGAAGCCGCCGTCCTGGATGAGCTGTGTGTTTCCGGCGGTCTGGTCGATGACGCTCACGTCATCCAGCAGGAATTCCCCCGCCGCGAGCAGGCCGGCCACAAATTCGTTATACAGCACGGGATCGTTGCTGCCGGCCGGAGGGGTTGCCAGGCCGGTGTACGTAAAGGTCTGCCAGGAGGCCTTGCCGCTTTCGTCGCTGGCGGCCCAGGCTTCCGGCTGGGAATTGTCCATCAGCGGATTCTTCAACTCCAGGCTGGAGCCGCCACCGTCCGCCCGCTCGTCCCAGCGCCCGCTTTCCAGATAACGCACTTCATTCACGGTGTTTCCGTTCGCGTCCTCGATGCGCACGGTGTCCCCGGAATTGCTCAAAGATCCGGACCAGTCTCCCACGATGGTGATGGATGGATATTTCCCCGCCAGCGTGGCGCGGTCCTTCGCCACCACCAGATAGCCACCCGGAGCCAGCGTGGTGGCTCCAAAGGTGAAGTCCACGCCGCCCTTCAGCGCCCAGCCGGAAAGATCCACCGGCGTGGCCCCGCGATTGTAGAGTTCCACCCATTCCTCCGGATCATCCGTCTTGCCCGTGGGCAGATGCGCCGGGATATGGGCATACATGATCTCATTGATCACGATGGCATTGGAAATCGCGAAGGTGTTCGCCCCGCCGGGAGTGGCGGAGGACGGGGCCTGCCAGGCACCGGAGGCCGTGAGCGCCCGGGCACTCTTCTTCACCACCGCAGCACCCACCACGCTGGTGGCTCCAGGCGCGTAAATATACAGCTTATCCCCGTCCGCCGGGCGGAATCCCAGCGTGGTCTCGTTCACGGAGAGCAGCGCGCCCGCCGCCAGGGTCTGGCCATTCAGCGTCACGGAGGCTCCCGTGGAGGAGGTGATGCGGTAGCCCGTGAGATCCAGCGTCGCGGTGCCCGTGTTGCGGAGTTCCACGAAGAACCCGCCGGTGCCTGTGTTCGCGCCCGCCACTTCATTCAGCACCAGCGCGGGAGCCGCGGAGGGCGCGGGCGGTGTTTCGGTGAGGGAAAGGATCGCGCCAAAGACCGCGTCCGTGTCCGACGCCGCGGCCTGGTGGACCTCCACCGCCAGCACGTTTTCACCCGTGTGGAAGGCGGTGGCGGGCACATTCACGATGGAGCTGAACTTCGGATAAAGCACCGCGGAGGACGCAAGCGTGCTGTTCGTGATGTCTCCCTCCGGCATGTTTACCCGCAGGATTTCCTGGCCATTCAGATAAAAGACCGCGCCGTCATCCACCACATGCTGGAGGCGGAGTTGATAGGTGGAGGCGGCGTTCCCGCTCCAGGTGAACTTCCGGCGGTAACGTGTGGTGACCGGATTCGCCGTGAGAGTGGTGCCGGTGAGATTCGGCACGCCGGTCGCGTCCCACCGCGCGCGGAAGCCACCGGGGTTCGCTGCGGCGCCGGAATTCGTCCAGTCGAACTCAATGACGTTTTTCCCGTCCACCAGCGCGGACACGGGGACGGAGAACGGCCCGTACATCTTCGTGAAATCCGCGGCCACCGCCCCGGAAATGAGCGTCCCGTTCACCCGCACGCGGTCCACACTGTTGTCCGCCGCAGTGTAGAGGGAAATGATGGAGGACTCCTTTTTCCAGCCGGTGAGGTCCGCGTTCAATTGGTACGTGTAGGTGCCCGCCGCAACGTTGTCATTCCCGCTGGCCGTGGGCCCGATCCACTGGGACTGCGCGTCGGAGCCCAGCCACGCCGCGTTGCCCACCTCCACATAGGCTCCCTGGCCATCGGCTTTATTGAGATAACGGGGATCCCGCTGACCAGGCGTGATCAGCGAACCGTCCGGGTTCACCCCCGTGCCCGGGAGCACGCTCAGCATGCTCTCCCGGTGCGGCGGCGGCGCGGGAGGCGTGGCGGGCTGGTCGTTGTAAAACCTCACCTCGCTCAGCCCGGCAAAGGACTGTGTGGAGCCCCAGTTGGCCGTGATGTCGAACCGGATCTGACGCACGCCGGTGCGGGCGAAGGTAATCGCCTGCCCTGCCTCCGTGGCCAGGCCGCTCGCGCGGTTGAAGGTGTAAGTGCCCGCGCTGGTGAACGCGCCGCCCGCGCTGGAGGCCACGAAAATCTCCACCGTTTTGCAGCCGCGGTCCGTGAGGTCCGAGCTTCCGAATTCGTTGTAATTCCAGACGCGCAGGGACGTGAGGTTTTGCGCCGCCCCGAGGTCGAAAGTGATGGATGCCGGCAACGGGTTGTAGGGGGGAAGCGTGGTGCCGTTGGTCATCCACATGGTGCCCACCGGGCTCGTGCCGTGGAGCCCATTGGTCAGGCCGGAGCCATTGATGCAATTCACCGCCTGGCGGCTCGCGGCGCTGGCCTCGGAGGACTTCGCGGCGATGGTCACGCCGGTGACTTCCTGAAAGCCGGAAACCGCGGGGGTGCCGTTCGGGTAGTCATCGTAGATCGAAGGATTGCCGAAAGTGAAGAGCGCCGTGCCGCTCTGCCAGCCCGCCTGGGTGTCATCGTAGGCGGGGTCTTTCCATGAGGCCCCGGGATCGGTGGCCATGTTATTATACCTCCAGGCGGAGCGAAGCGTCACCGGCGTGCCCGTCACCGGCGCGGGCGGCGGGGGGAAATTCGCGGCTCCCGGCGTGCCGCCGGTCTGCGCGCTGATGGTCCAGTGGGAGGCCTCCGGGCTGGAGGTGCCTTCGTTCCCCTTTGCCAGGGAAACCCCGGAGCCGTCCGCCGCCACCGGCCACTCCCCGCTGTCCCCGTAGGTCATCTCGTCCATGATCCGCGCGTTCTTGTCCCGCAGGCGGATGGTTTCCCCGGAGTTCGCCAGGGAGCCGGACCAGGGGCCCAGTGATCCGGGCACCGTGGCCGGGGTTTTCGCGATCAGAAGATACCCGCCGCCCGGAATCACCGTGCCATCCGGAAACGTATAGTCCACCCCGCCGGTGAGGGCCCAGTCCGAGAGATCCACGTTGATCCCCATCTGGTTATGCAGCTCGATCCATTCTCCCGCCTCCGAAGACCCGGGCGGGTGGTACATGATCTCATTGAACACCACCACGGAGTCCACGGGAGGACCGGCGGCACGGGAGGGGCGCGGGGAACACAGGCACGCGGCGGCCATGGCCAGTCCGCACAGGCCAAATCTTGAGGGGGGGATCATACGCAGGGACCATGCCATTTTTCCATCCGCAATGGAAGCACAAAACACCCTGTCCGGAACCGGCCCGAAAAGGCGGTTTTGATACAAAAGGTACCTTGACCCGAAAGGGCAAAATCTGAGAAAACCACTCATTGCAAATATTAATCCGGCTTCCCGAAAGCCTGGTCTGTTCTTCATCCCCCAACACATGAACCCACGCCGAACCATCCCGGTGCCAGCCTCCCGGCTGGCACTCCTCGCCCTCGCCGGCTCCCTGGTCGCCACGCCCTTCGCGGGTGCGCAGACCATTACCAATCCCAGTTTTGAAGCCGACTCCTTCTCGGTGGACCCGGGCTACGTCTCGGACAATGGCCCCATCACCGGCTGGTCCGGCACCGATGGCACCCGCTACGGGCTCAATCCAATCTCCTCCAGTTCCTTTGCCAACAACGGAACGATCCCGAATGGATCGAAGGTGGCTTTCCTGCTCAGCGGTGGCTCCATGAGCACCACCATCGGCGGGCTCACCGCCGGGACGGCCTACAAGGTCAGCTTCCGGGTGAATACCCCGGCCTTCACCCCCGCACACAATCCGGTGATCAAAATTTCCACGGACGGAGCCGGGGAACCGCTGGAATTCCGCGTGAACGCCGCGGGCGCGGCCGGCGGATCGGAGCCCTACAAGTACATCGACTACGAATTCAAGGCGACCGCCGCCGGTCAGATACTGACGCTGCTGAATGAAAGCACCGGGGACAACACCCTGCTGCTGGACGACTTTTCCGTCAAAGTCTCCCCCGGGAAGTGGTCTTTCCGCCGGCTCACCGGTGATGCGGATTCGGGCGTTGATAAAGCCTACCGCTATTCCCATGCCTACACCTTTGGCGGGGCCGCCACCAGCACGGAGGTAAACGGGATCCCGTTTGCCGCGATCGGGGGAGGTAACCCCACCCTCGCTGGAAAAATCGCCATCACCGGCCTGCCCAATGGATTCGGTGAGGCTTTTGGTGGAGCCCGTCAGGTCACGGGAGCCAGCAATATCCTGGTAAAGTCCTTCGTCTATGGCGGCCCGGTGACCACCCTCACCATCGAAAACCTGAAGCCGAACACCGCCTATGTGGCCACCATCTACGGCATCGGTTTTGACCTGCAACCCTACGGTCGGGCCTCCACTTTCAGCAGCAATCTGGACCCGGACAACCGGCTCACGATTGACGTGGACCAGTATAACCAGACCGGCGGGATCGCGGTGGACTACTCCTATACCACCGACGCCTCCGGGTCCGCCGTGGTGCTCACATACGTGATGCCCGGGGACAGTTCCTTCCACACCAGCGCGTTCGCGAACCGCGAAGCGCAGGCCACCAATCCCCAGCCCGCATGGACCGCCGCGGCATGGACGGATGACAGCACCGCGGGGGTGGACGGCAGCTATCTTTACACCCACGCCTACAGCCTCAACTCCGCCACCTCCTTCCTCTTCAATGGCGTGCCCTTCACGGGAATCGGCGGTGCCAATCCTGCCGACCCCGGGAAATTCTCCACCGCCGGGCTGGGTGCGGTCTATGCCAACGACGCCAACCTCCTGAACACGCCGAGCAGCCGGACGCTGGCCAATGACTTCCTCTACAACGGCTTCCCCGCCGTGGTGACGCTGAACGGGCTTACCCCCGGCAAGGAGTATGTCTATACGCTTTACTCCGTGGGCTGGGAGGGAGCGGGCGCGCGGCTGGCGGCCTTCCAGCAGAATGCGCCGGGAGACTACAGTTCTCCCGTTTTGATCGATCAGGATATGTTCGGGGACAACGCGGGCATCCGGTTCGAATGCCGCTACACCGCCAACAGTTCGGGCACGGCGTCGTTCATGTCGATGCCCTACCAGCCCGCCTCGATCCACCACTACGGCTTCACCAACCACGAGGCCCAGCCTCTGGCGAATGTGCCTCCCACCATCGCCCTGCAACCTGTCGGTGGCACGGTGGGCATCGGAGCCTCCTTCACCTTCACGTCGTCCGCCTTCGGCAGCGCGCCCATCACTTATCAGTGGAAGCGGAACAATGTGGACGTTCCCGGGGCCACGAATAGCTCCCTCACGCTCACCAGCATCACGCCGGCGCAGGCGGGGACCTACACCGTGGTGGCCACCAACGGCTCCGGCTCGAAGGCCTCGGACCCCGCGGAACTCATTGTGAAAGATGGCGTGCCGGCTCTGTTTGATACGGGCGTGGGGGACGACCGCGTGGCGCTGCCGGACGGCACCGCGGACCTGCACTACCTCCTGCTCGTCAATCCGGACGGGGATTCTCTCATTCCCCCCGTGGTGGAGGATTCCAGCGCGTTCCCCATCGTCGCGGGACCCTGGGTGGCGAACACCGCCACTTCCAAATGGGTGGGGCCAAAACTCAGCACCATCGCCTCCGCCGGAGAGGGTGTGGATGGAGGCGCGGGCTTGGGGATCTATGTTTACCGCACCATGGTGGACCTCACCGGTTTTGATCTCAGCACGGTGACGCTCAGCGGCAACTGGGCCACGGATAACGATGGCGTGGACATCAAGGTGAACGACGGCGTGGTGGCGAATTCCTCCACCGGACAGGTCAATACGGCGCAGTTTGCCGGCTATACTCCGTTCACCATCAGCAGTGCCAACGCCACTCTCGTGGCCGGGGTCAACACCGTGGACTTCTTCGTAAGAAATCAGACCGTGGCCGTGGGCTACACCGGTCTCCGGATTTCCGGTTTCACGGGCATCGGCACCATCCCGGCGGGCACCGCTCCGCACATCGCCGCCCAGCCGTCCGCGTTGACGCTGGAGCGGAATGCCACGGGCAGCCTGGCCGTGGCCGCCAGCGGCAGTTATCCTCTGAGCTACCAGTGGTACCGGAATAACGTGCTCATCCCGGGTCAAACGAACGCGACGCTCTCCATCACCGCGGATACCAGCGCCGCCCCGGGCAGCTATAAGGTGGTGGTGACGAATGGCGCGGGCTCCGCGACCTCCTCCGCCGTGACCGTTAGTGTGGCCAACGGACTGCCCTCTCCCGTGGACGATACCCTCTCCACCTCGAAGGGAATCGCCGTCACCGTCTCCGCCGCCGCTCTGGTGGGGAACGACACGGACCCCGATGGCGACACCCTCTCTGTCACCGCCGTCAGCGCCACCAGCGCCCAGGGCGGCACCGTGGTCCTCGCGGGCGGCAACGTGACCTATACGCCCTCCGCGACCTTCGTGGGAAGCGATAACTTCACCTACACCGTGACGGACAGCTACGGCGGCTCCGTCAATGGCATCGTATTCGTGACCGTGCAGGACGGCCCCGGCGCTCCCGCTCCGCTGCCGCTCACGGCCACCTTCTCCGGTGGCAAGGTGAGCTTCGCCTTCCAGGGCACCGCCGGGACTTCCTATCACCTCCAGCGGTCCCTCAACCTGACCACCTGGGCGGACATCGATGTGAAGACCGCCCCGGCCTCCGGAGTGCTCGACTTCCAGGACGCCACTCCTCCCGCCGGGGGAAGGGCGTTCTACCGCATCGCGAAGTGATCCGCTGAGCAACCACTGATTCCGGAAACCCGGAGGACGGCATTCGTCCTCCGGGTTTTTTATGCCCATTGATGTGTAAAATTACACACTTTAGACTGGACGGGTTTGGGATCTGTGTATTTTTACACACCATCCCATGAGCCGCAAGAAGCCCGCCTCCGCCGATCCTCTCACGCGCCGCGAGCGCCAGATCATGGACATCCTTTACGCGGCGGGCCGGGCCACGGCGAAGGAGATCGAGGAGCGCATGCCGGACGCTCCCGCGCACGCCACGGTGCGCACGCTCCTCCGGGTGCTGCTGGAAAAAGGACACGTCAAATACCGCCAGGAGGGCCGCGCCTTTCTCTATGAACCGGCCCAGCCCGCCGGTGATGCCGCCCGGAGCGCCCTGCGCCGTCTGGTGGATGTATTCTTCGCGGGCTCCGTGGAGCGGGCGGTTTCCGGTCTTCTGGACGCCCGGGACAAACCGCCGTCCTCCGCGGAGCTGGATCGTATGGAGGAAATGATCCGTGAAGCCCGCCGCAAACAAGACCAGCCATGAACTTTCCCGCTCTTCCCGCCCTGCTCCTGCATGGCATGATCTTCGTTGCCATCGGCGGCGGCCTTTTGTGGCTGGCCCGGAGGCAATCCGCCGCCCGCTTTTCCGCGGCGGGCCGGGTGCTCATGGCGGGTGTCCTCATCCTCGCGCTGGTGGAGTCTTTTTATCCGCGGCCTTAATTCCTAGGGCCTGTTAACACTAATCTTGAAGTATGATGTATCCATGTATAGTATCTGGCATGGAACTTACCGAAGCCCAATTCCGCCGTCTGGAAGACTGCCTTCCCGTGCAGCGGGGAAATGTCAGGCTGAACAACCGTCTCCTGCTCAATGCGATCCTCTACGTTGCTGAGCAGGGATGCAAATGGCGGGGTCTTCCTCCGCGCTTTGGCAACTGGCACACGGTCTACACCCGCATGAATCGCTGGAGCAAATCCGGGGTGCTGCAACGTGTGTTCGAGCGGATGCAGGCGGAACAGATGATCACGTTTTCCATTGAGGCACTCTCTTTGGACAGCACTTCCATCAAGGTCCATCCCGACGGCAGTGGCGCTTTAAAAAAAACGGCCCGCAAGCCATAGGCAAAAGTCGCGGGGGATGGACCACCAAAATCCATCTTGTGGCGGCCTCCTCCCGGTGCGCCGTGACTTTCGCCCTTTCCCCCGGACAGGCGGGCGACGCTCCGGAAGGCCGCAAACTATTGCCCGCGCTGCAACGCTGGAGACCGGAACCGGGAGAAAAACCCGTGTCTGTGGTCATGGACCGGGCTTATGAAGGCGATGAGACCCGGCAGCTCGTTCTCGATTTGGGATTCGTCTCCGTCGTGCCGCCAAAGTCCAACCGCCTCAATCCCTGGAACTATGACCGTGCCATGTATGCCCGGCGTAATGAAGTGGAACGACTCTTCCGGAGACTCAAAGGCTTCCGCCGCATTTTCTCACGCTTCGAAAAGCTCGATGTCATGTTCATCGCTTTTATCCATTTCGCGCTCATCGTCGAAGCGGTGCGCGAACTTTAGTGTTAACAGGCCCTAGGCAGTGAGTCCGCGGATGCCGCCGCATCGCCCGCCCAGGGAGGGAGTGAAGTGCCGTCCGCCCCGCTGCGAACCAGTACGTCGTCTGTTACTGTTCCGGCGGGAACTCCGGATCCAGTGCGTCTGACAGCAGCCGCCACGATTACCGATCAAGGCCGGAAGCCGGAGACTTCACCCCGGGGCGGATGGACGATGTCCGCCGCGCAGCTATCCCTGGTTTCCGCAGTCTGGCTGGGAGGTGCCGTGCTCGTCTGGCTTCCATGGCTGGCAGCGGTCTTCCTGCGGTGGCGCTGGGCCCGGAAGGCGGTCCCGGTCATGGGAGGAACATGGCAGGCGATCCTGCGGGACATCCCCGGAGGGAAGCGTGTCGCCCACCTGCTCCGGCATCCGGATACGGCGGTTCCCTGCACCTGGGGAGTCTGCAAGCCGGTAATTCTGCTGCCGGAGGACGCGGAAACCTGGGAGCCCACCCACCGCCGCATGGTGCTCGCCCATGAATGTGCTCACGTCCTCCAGCGGGATGCTTTCTGGCAGATTGCGGACAGGCTGTTTCTCTCCCTCCAGTGGTTCAATCCCTGCGCCTGGCTTCTGTCCCGCGCCTTGCGCACGGCCGGAGAACGGGCCGCCGATGATATTGTTCTGGCCATGGAAAAGGATGCCCCCGCTTATGCCGGGCTCCTCGTGCAGTGCGCGCGGCAATGGCTCGTTCCCCGTGCCACCGGGGCCGCTACGGCTTTCATGGCGCGGACTTCCACCGTGGCGGGACGGGTGGAGGCCATCCTCCATCCCGGGACGGATCGCCGTCCTCCCGGCCTGGCCTGGGCTTGTCTTGGCGGAGCGACGGGCGTGTTGCTCGCCGTGGTGATCCCCCTCTTTTCCCCCCGCGTGACACTCGCGGAGGATGCCCCCGCGAACACCACTCCGGAGACTACGCCCGGCCCTGTTCCGGGTGAAGTGGTGAATCTCCTGCCGGACCTGCCTCCGCCATCGCCCGCGCTCAGTTGGATCAAAATCCCCGCGTTGAAAGCCACGGAGGGCACGCTGGAGGATTTCATCCGAATCCTGCGCGGCGGCCCCGAGGGCAAAGTCAACATCCTCCGGATGACCGATCCTGACAATAAACGGTTATCGCTGGAATGGCCGGATACAAACCTCCACGAAGGTCTGGAAATTGTCAGCCGGGCCTTCGGGACAGAGTATGCGGTGGGTTTCCGCAGGGAGGCCGGGACAGATCCTGACTGGATGGTTTATGTGGGCCCCCTCCAAAGATGCGTCCCTTTCACGGTTAACTCCTGGCGTGCCGGGGCCGCCGTTCCCGGCGACCTGCTTCAGAAGCCGTCTCTTTTAAAAGAAGCCATGGTAAACGCGGGCATTCCGTTCGTTGAGGGAACCTTCACCGCCGTGGATGCAAAATCCAGGAGGGTCGTTGTGAAGCAATCGTGGGACCGGTTCAAAAAGGTGCACACCTTTCTGAGCACCGGTCGCGCGGATGGCCCGTTTCCCTGGCATCCTGTCCAACTTGAAGACCGGGACTTTCTTAGTGCCCATGAGATGGCGTTCTTTTACGAATGCGAACTGCATCCACGGTTTGGGGATGAGGTAAATCCCGCGCAACTCGCCAATCCATGGTTCTGCATGACGTGGAAGCACAATGAGCCGGAGGTGATCGTAAACAACACCCGCCTTCTGCTCTCCTCTCCGGTGCTCCGGCGGGATGGTGAAAACTGGTTCTCCCGCGTGGACCTGGTAAACCTCCTGGATCACGCCCTGCGTCCCCGGATCTCCCTCCCTGCGGCCTCCATTCGCACCGTGGTCATCGATGCCGGGCACGGGGGCCGGGACAGCGGGGAGCGGAATGGCACGCTTAAGGAGTCCGCGCTCACCCTGGATGTGGCGCTCCGGCTGCAAAAACGGCTGGAGGCAGGCGGCTGGAAGGTAGTGATGACCCGCTCCGGCGATGAATCCGTCCCCGTTCAGGCACGCTACGCCACGGCGAACGCGGAGCGGGACGCCTTCTTCATCAGCCTCCACTTCGGGCACCGGCCATCCGAGGAGCGCGGGATCAGGACTTCCATTCTCAAGGCGGCGGTCGCTCCCGAAGCCACCGATATCGGGCTCTCCATCCACCGGTCCTGTATCCCCGTGGCCGGAACGGACGGCGGAGTCGGTGTCGCGGAGGCCTCTCTCATGAGCAGGCTGATGCTTCCGGGTCTCTTCATCGAAGCCGGGAATCTCCAGAATATGGACGACGCCATTCTCGCCTCCGGGGAGGAGTGGCGGGAAAAACTCGCGGCGGTTATCGTCACCGGTTTCCGTGCCGCTACCCGGCCGGATGCCGCCCGGTGATTCAGAGTCAAAACTGAAAAGGACCAGCCGCACAGGGACGGCCGGTCCTTTAAACCCCCCGGTGCGTTCACAGGACCACGCCGGGAGAAAGTGGGAAAGCGGGGGTGCCCCGGAGTGGCGGGGCGGGAACCTCTCAGCTCAGCACGTTCGTGCAGAGGAAGTAGGCGGCGGAAACCAGGCAGCTCACGATGGCGATGAAGGAGAGGCTGTTCAGGGAGCTGGTGTCGTTGCGGCTGGTGTTCATGGCGGGAAACGGTGTGGGTTTCGTTGTTGATGGAAATTGCACTAATTATGGATCACTGCAAATCTTTTTTGCAAAAATGAACACTCAGCTTTGCGAATACGGAAAATTCAAAAAGCAATCCCCCCAATTGAGGGGGTGTTTATCATTTTTAGGAGGCAGTTTTCTCAAAGATTCCCGGTTTCCTGTCCTCGAGAAATTGTCCCGCTTCCTTTTCCCGGGAAGGCGCCGGGTTTTCTCTGAACCTGGTTTCCAGGAGCCTGGGTACCGCCTGGAGGAGAGGCCTCCCTGGCCACCCTCAGGGTGGCTGGGGCGTCGGAACGCGAGCCTAACCAACCGCCGTGGAAGCGCCGGAACCTTTTGCGGACGGGCGCACGCGCCTATTGCTCCCGGAAAAAAGCCGCGTTAAGGCCACGGCATGTCTTCCTCAAAATACCGTTTCCACCGTCTCTTTGGACCCGATGGCAAGTGCTTCGATGTCGCCATCGACCACGGGTTCTTCAATGAGTACGGGTTTCTCTCGGGCATCGAAAATCTGGGGGAGGCCGTGCGCACGGTGGTGGATGCCGCTCCGGACGCCATTCAGTTGACCCAGGGCCAGGCGCGTCATTTGCAGGCCATCCCCGGCCGTCAAAAGCCCAGCCTGGTGCTGCGCACGGACGTGGCGAATATTTACGGGAAGACTCCCGCCGAGGCTCCCTTCAGCCGCATGATTGAGAACGCGGCGGAGGCGGCCTGCCGTCTGGATGCCGCCTGTGTGTGCGTGAACCTGTTCCAGATTCCCTGGGCCTCCGTGGTCCATGACCACTGCGTGCAGAACATCCTGCGCCTGAAGGTGGAGTGCGAACGCCTGGGGATGCCCATGATGGTGGAGCCTCTCGTCTTCAAGGGAGTCGAAGGTGCCGGCTACACGGTGAACGGGGACGAAAAAGTCATCATCCCGCTGGTGCGGCAGGCGGTGGAACTGGGCGCGGACATCATCAAGGCCGATCCCACGGATGACGTGAGCATTTATCACAAAGTGGTGGAAGCCGCCTGTGAGATCCCCGTGCTGGTGCGCGGCGGCGGTCGCGTGAGCGACGAGGAGATCCTGAAGCGCACCTCCGCTCTCATGCAGCAGGGCGTGGCCGGGATCGTTTACGGACGGAACATCATTCACCATCCGAACCCGAATGCCATCACCCGCGCGCTCATGGCCGTGGTCCACGAAAGCGCCTCCCCGGAGGACGCGCTGAAGCATCTTTGAGCGGTCCTTGCGTTCCCCGGCCCGATCCCCTATCCTTTACCATGCCCCCGGATAAACAGGTCATTCAGGCGGAGATCAAGGCGGTGCTGCCCACCAGCGGAGGCTGCGCGGTCTTCCTGGGGAACGATCAGAAAACGTTCGTCATTTACATCGACCACAGCGTCGGCCTGGCCATCACCATGGCCATGCGGCAGGAGCCGCGGGAACGCCCGCAGACCCACGACCTCATCGGCAACATCCTCGCCGGATTCGGGGCCAAGGTGGAGCGGGTCATCATCAACGATTTCAAGTCGGGCGTATATTACGCCCGGCTTGTGCTCGTGGCGGAAAACGAACTCTACGAACGGAAGATCGTGGAGATCGACGCCCGCCCCAGCGACAGCATCGCCCTCGCCGTGGCCGCCCGCGCCCCCGTGTATGTGACCAGGCCGGTGTGGGACGAAGCGGAGGACATGAGCGCTCTGCTCCAGCGCATGGAGGAGCGCGGCACCTCCTTTCCTCCGGAGGAGGGGACCATCGAGTGATTTGTATCTCCCGGGCTTTAGAGCCCCGGGGGGTGCCGCATTTTGAAGCCTTTGGTGAGGCGGGGTTTGGTCATCCAGCGCGGGCCCACGTGACCGCTGCCGCCGCTGGTGGTATCGAAGCGCATGCCACAGATGGTCATGAAGACGTGGCCGTCCCGGGCATAAATGGTGATGTATTTCCCCGGGCCGGATTTGCCGTAGTCCCGGAAGGCACGGCTGGTGGTGGAGCCCTGGAGGAGACCGGCATTCCGCAGGACGTGGGAAACCGTGCCTGAGCAGTCCAGCCCGTAGCATTCCCGGCCATGCCCGCCGCCATACTGGTAGGGCAGGTGATTGATGCTGTTCGCGGCGGCCACGGCGCGTTTCACCGCCACCGGCACGCTGGTGGGCGCGGTGGCTTCGCCATTGATGATCACCAGCCGGGGACCGCTGTAGTTGCTCTCGCTGTTCCGGGGAACGGAGGAGCAACTGGCGAGAAAACACAGGGCCGCGACGGCGGCGAGGCGAAGCATCAGGGACATGGGCCGGGAACCTAGTGAATTCCGGCGGGGATTGCAACCCTCCCCGTGCCCTGGTCACTCCGCGCCGCCGTTTATGATCGCCACGACAAGATAATAAGCTCCCGCCAGAGCGATCACCACCGAACCCCATTTTAGAGCCCCGTCGCGGAACCGCTGGCCGCCCAGGTCGGCTCCGATCTTCAACACGCCTGAAAGCGGAGCCACGATGCAAAGATGCGCCGCCTCCACGCCCACACAAAACGCCCCGATCGACCAGCCGAGCGCCCCGGGCGGCACCAGTTGCAGACTATCGATGAGCTTACCGCCAAAGCCCAGCCCGTGGATCAGACCAAAAATGAACGCGAGTCCCAACCGGCGGGACGTGAGCCGGCGCTGCTTCATGAGGATGTTCTCCACCGCCACGAAGATAATACTGAGCGCGATGGCAGGTTCCACGTACGCCGCGGGAATCACCCTCGCGCCATGCACCGCGGAGATGGTCACGGTGATGGAGTGCGCGATGGTAAACACCCCCACGACCTTGAAGACCTCCCAGAATCCCGTGAGGGCCAGCACCAAGGCGGAGGCAAAAAGGAGATGATCCCATCCGACCAAAACGTGATTGAGGCCGGTGGTGAAAAAAGTGCCGATGCTGTCCCAGTCCATGTGATTGTCGTGTAGATCGAGGTTCCCGTAGTCAAACGGACGGGCGGAGGAAATCCCGAAAAATTATTTTCGCGGGCAGGGAACTTCGCCCTGTGCCCGCTCAGGGATTGTCTCCTTCCGGTTTCCTCTCCAGCTCCGCCAGCGGGATGGCCAGCGCTTGGGTTTCCCCTGCCGTGACGGTGAAGGCTCCGCCATCCACCGGTTTTGGGGACCCGCCGGGGCTGGGTCGTGGCTCCCAGGCCAGGTGATAGGTGCCGGGCGGCAGCGTCAGCGGGTGGAGGGTGTCCGCATCGAGGGGGAATTTCAGGCTTTTAGTATCCTCGCCGGTCGCGCCGAAAAGCGCGCGGAGGGAATCCATGTCCGGCAGTTCCTCCGGTTTATTCGGGGTGAGCAGCACGGAGGCCCAGGCGTGGGCATTCTCTTTGCCCGTGACCGGCACGTTTACCGTCACCAGTTTGAGCTTCGCCTCATAGTCATTCTCCTCCAGGGCCACGGGCCGACCGGTCAGTTGCCAGGCAGGCGAATCCGGACGGAATGTTCCATCGGCAGCCGCGGCGTTCTTAAATACCAGCGTGGTCCCGTCCAGCGTCCCAGTCTTGCCACCGATCGTCAGGGCAGGGGGCAGCGGATACAGAGACTGGAAACTCCGCAGCCGGATGGTGGCTGGAAGCGCGGCCTCTCCACGCACCGGGGAAACCGGAACGTCCGTGCTCTGAGGTGACACCACCCTGGTCTCCCTTTGCAGATACCACCAGTAGCCCCCACCGCCCGCCGCGGCCAGAATCAGGAGCACCAGCACCACCAGGAGAGCTCCCGGTTTTTTTTGCCCGGCAGCCTTTTCCCCGCCTGCCGGGACCAGTTGATACACCACTCCGTCCCGGGTCCGCTCCGCCGCCTGGAGAGCATGGACCACGGTGGCATCCGGCGGTGGTTCCTCCGCCTGAAGACAAGCCGAGGCCGCCTCCCGCGCCCGGGCGGCGGCGGTCTCCGCGGCTTCCAGCAGGCGCTCCGCCGCGGCGCTGTCCAGCCGTCCCGCGGCGGCGAGTTCTCCCGCTTCGCGCTCCAGGGCGGCGGCCTCTTTGGCGGAGCGGTGGGCCTCCAGTTGCCGGGAGGAAAGCGCCTGATCGTCACTGCCGGAAGGCGGCTTCGCCCTCCATGCCTGGCCGGACCACTCCCGCGCCTGGCGGGCCGCCTCCGCGATGCGGCGCTGGATTTCCCCGCATTCCTCCGGGGAAAGAGGCACCAGGGGTTCCGGCGGTTCACTTTCCATGCTGCTCTCCACCTGCTCCGCCAGCGTACGGATTTCCGCCAGGGCCTCCAAATAGGCCTCCTCCGTGGCCTCGCCGTGCTGTTGTTCCAGACCCGCCTTCACCTCGGCGGCCCGCTTCGCGGCGCGGTTGGTGGTGGTTTGGTGCTCCGGCGCGGTTTCGATGCGGCGGGTTTCGTGGTCCACCGCCTCGCCCAGCATTTTCAGCCGGCGTTCCAGAGCCCGCCGCTCCACGCCCTCCGCCGGCATGTTTTCGCTGGAGAGCAGGGAAAGCAGCAGACGGCGGCAGTCCGCGGCGCGGGCTTCTCCCGCGAGACACGTGGCCAGGATGCGGTTTCCTTCGCTGCCCAGTGCCGGGATGGGCGGGCAGGCGGCGGAGGAATGCAGCGCGGCGGACCGCACCTGCCGCGCGCTCAGCGCCTGATAGACCAGCCCGGCAAACATCTTCAAAGGCGAGGCCAGCGCGGGCACCGCCGTCAGGTCCGCGCCGGAATCCCAGTCCGGCGGCGGAGCCACGAACTGGAGGGAAATGCGGATGCGTGCCGCGGACCAGTCCACCGCTCCGCTCTCCGGCACGCCTTCCAGCAGCGCCGTCTCCAGCGGCGCGGGTGTCACTCCGCACTCCGCCGCCGCGTCCAGCCCGGTCGCCGCGTCCCACAGCAGCCCCGCCACCGCCCGCAGGGGGACGGCTCCCTCCCGCCGCAAGGCCGCCGCCACGGTCACTCCGGAAATCTCCTGCTCCATTACTGCCCAGCCTTCGGTGAACCGGGACATCTCCAGTATGGGCACCAGGCCAGGAGGCTGCGTGGCGGCGAGCCGCCGCACCTTTTCCCGCGTCTGCTCCACCAGCGCCGCCGGGTGCCGGGAATGCCAGAGCGTCACCCTCACCGGCACCTCCCGGCGAAGATCCGTCCCGTGAAAAACCTCCCCCGCGAAAACCTTTTGCCCCGGACCCAGGGTGAACTGCGCCGCCAGCGGCTCCAGCGCCCGGCGCGTGGTCTGCCCGGCATCCTGGCCGTCGCGCTGGAGCGCCGGTCTCAGATCCTCCACCAGCTCCGCGCAGGAGCGGTAACGCCGCGCGGGATCCTTCTCCACCATGCGTGCCACCACGGCCCGCAGTTTTCCCGTGAGTTCGCGTGGCAGGCGCGGGGTGTAGTCCGCGGGGCTGATCCGTTCATCCACGATCTCCTGCACGGAGGCATCCATGGGAATCTCCCCCATGATCAAAAACCAAGCCGTCATCCCCAGTGAGAAGATGTCCGTCCGTTCATCCAGCGCCTCCTCCCGGATCTGCTCCGGGCTGGCAAACGCCGGGGACCACGACGAGCCCGCCTCCTGCTCCCCGGCGGGGTGCTCCTCGTGGGCGATGCTCTTCACGAGGCCAAAATCCGTGATCTTCACCTTTGGCGGTCCCCCGCCTTTGAGCACCACCAGGAGATTCGAGGGCTTGATGTCCCGGTGCAGGATGCCGCACTCATGCACATACCGCAGGGCCTCCGCAGTCTGGAGGATGAAGTGCATGGCCTCCACCGCGGGCAGCGGTCCCTTTTTCCGCACGTATTCCTTCAGGTCCCCGTCCTGGCAGAGCTCCATGACATAGTAGAGGCTGCCACCCATTTCCCCGAAGTCCGTGATGCGCGCGATGCCTGGATGGTCCAGCCGCGCGTGCTCCCGCGCCTCCTTGAGAAACCGGGCCTTCGCTGGTTCGTCGAAAATCAGCCGGTCCGCGATGACCTTCAGCGCCACCTCCGTCCCCAGAAAGGTATGCCGCGCGCGGTAGGTGCTGCCAAAGCCGCCCCGGCCCAGCTCGTGCCGGGCACCGCCGGGGAGCTGGATCACCTCATAGCTGCCAAACCGCGAGGGGGCTTTGTCTTTGGAGGAGGACATTAATTGGTCATACCCATCCATCCGTGCCCCGGAGGCTGCAAGGCGGACCGCCGTGAAAACAAAAAGGCCCTCCTCCCGGAAAACCGGAAGGAGGGCCGTTCCAGGCCATGACGCTTACTGGAACTGAAGATGATGTCCGGTTCCCCGGCTTTCCCTGTCCTCCAGGGCGGCGGGCACCAGCACCCGCTCCTGGCGGGGAATGGTGAGGCGGACGGAGGAATTTCCTCCCGGGCTGCGCCATTCGTGGTGGTCCACGGAGTTCATATAGAACTGCTTCACGGGCACCGCGTGATCGTCCAGCACATACCCCGCGTCCAGCAGCGCGCGGTATTCACTGCGCATCGGCATGGGCTCCCATTTGATGGAGGGATGCGCGTCCGCGTGGTCGCCGGGAGTGTCCGTGGCGGCTACGCCTGGGCGGCGGTAGCCGTTCTGGATGCTCATGACCGCCACGGCGGCGGCTGCCGCGGCTGCGGCGGGAGTCATCATGCGGCGCCAGGGGAAGACATACACTTTATTGGCCGCCGGGGGTTCCGGAGCGACGGTGAGAGGCTCCATGCGTGCCTGGAGGGCGCGGAGGAGATCGCGCCCGGGAGCGGCGGGCGTCAGGGATTGAAGTTCACGCTCCAACTGCAACAAGGAAGGGTCCATGGGTTCGGAGAAGTCGGGGTTCATGCGAGCTTGGCGGGAGTAAGAGTTCTGCGGAGCCGCTCCAGGGCATACCGGTAGCGGCTGGCGGCGGTATTCATGGGAATGTCGAGCGTTTCGGCGATCTGATCGAAGGTCAGTTCGCCCCAGATCTTCAGGATGATGACCTCCTTGTAGTAATCCGGCAGGGTCTGGATGGCCTGCTCGATCTGCTGGGAGCGCTCGTCCTGTTCCAGGGAATCCTTGAACCACACCACGTCCGTGGCGCCATCCAGTTCCATGGCCCGGGTCTCGCGGTTGGCCCGGCGGAGGTTCTTGCGGGCCTGGTCGATGGCGGAGCGGCGGATCTGGGTAAAAGCGGCCGCGAGGCAGGGTTCATTGGAACCGTCCCCGGTCATGTCGATCATGCCGCTCTTCCAAAGCCGCAGCATCGCCTCCTGGAGCACATCCTCCGCGTCCTCGGAAGTGCGGGTCTGCTGCCGTGCGAACAAAAGAAGCCGGGAGCCGTGGGCGGAAAACCATTGTTTCCACGCGGCGGGTGGGGAGGCGTTGTTGGGATTCATACGGATGTCAGCGGACTGATTGCTGTAATGAGAGCGTTCCGATACCGGGAATTTGTTTCCAATTATTATACTGTCCGAGCGCCGGTCCCGCCGGGGGAAACGCGAAGGAACTCCGCAGGCCGCCACTTTCCAGTTGCCCGGTTTGGCCGCGCGGTCATGAATGCCACCCTTATGGCTTATATCATCGAAATGCCGAAGCTGACGGATACCATGACCGAGGGCACCCTCGCGCGCTGGTTGAAAAAAGAGGGCGACAAGGTCGCCAACGGAGACGTCATCGCCGAGGTGGAGACGGATAAAGCCACCATGGAGATGACCGCGGACGGGAGCGGCATCCTGGGGAAAATTTACGTGGCCGCCGGCGCGAAGTCCGTGGTGGGCAGCGCCATCGGCGTGCTGGTGAAGGAGGGGGAGGCGATTCCCGAGGCTCCCGCCGCTCCCACTCCGAAAACCGGCGGGCAGACGGGACCCTCCGCGCCAAAGGGCCCTTCGGCGGCACGCGCCGCGGGTGGACGCGGCCCGGTGGCTTCCGGAGGCCGGGTGAAGGCCTCGCCGCTGGCGAAGAAGATCGCGGCGGAGAAAAACGTGGACCTCCGGCAGATCACGGGCACCGGCCCTGGCGGACGCATCGTGCGGGCCGACGTGCTGGCCGCCGGGCAGAATGCCGCCCCGGCCGCGAAGGCCGTCCAGACCATCCGCCCCGTGGCGGGCCCGGATGACAAGCGCATCCCGCTCACCAGCATGCGGACCATTATCGCCGAGCGCCTGCTGGCCAGCAAAACGCAGATCCCGCACTTCTACCTGAACATCGAGGTGGACGCGGCCCCGCTGATCGCCCTGCGGCAGGAGGTGAATGCCTCCTCCGAGAAGACCGGCGGCAACAAATACACGCTCAACGACTTTATCCTCAAGGCCGTGGCCGCCGCGGCCGCGGAGGTGCCCGCCGTGAATGCCGCCTTCGACGGGGACAGCATCGTCCAGTTCGCCACTGTGAATCTCTCCGTGGCCATCGCGGTGGAGGACGGCCTCGTCACGCCGGTCATCAAGAACGCCGCCGGGAAGTCCCTGCTGGAACTGAGCACCTCGGTAAAGGACCTCGCCGGACGTGCCCGGAGCAAGAAGCTCACGCCGGAGGAGTTCCAGGGCGGCACCATCACGGTGTCGAACCTCGGCGCTTACGGGATCGATAATTTCGACGCGATCATCAATCCTCCCCAGTCCGCGATTATCTCCATCGGTGCTTCCAAAAAAGTCCCCGTGGTGAATGCGAAGGGCGAGATCGTCCCAGGAGACCGCATGTGGATCGGCATGAGCTGCGACCACCGCGTGGTGGATGGAGCCGTGGGAGCCACTTATCTGGCCGCTCTCCGCAAGCTGGTGGAAAACCCGGCGCTGATGCTCATCTGAGGACTCCGCCGCCATGCGTCTCCGGCCTCTCCTTTCCCAGGACTGGGACGCCCTGGCGGTGCTTATCCATGCCTCGCTCAGCGAGTGGTACCGCACCCGGCTGAACAGCGAACGCTTTGGCCCGGATGCCTCACCGCTCCGGGTCATTCCGGAGCTGTATGAGGCGCTGGATCCCGGCTGCTGCCTCGTGGCGGAGGATCCGGAAACGGGCCGGCTCGCGGCTTCCGTTTTCTACCATCCCCGGGAGACGCACTGGTCCATTGGGATCGTGAATTCCCATCCGGATTTCGCCGGTCGTGGCGTGGCAAAGCTGGTGATGCGGGCGGTGATTGACCTCGCGAAGGCGGCGGGAAAGCCTGTGCGGCTCGTCTCCAGCGCCATGAATCTGGACTCGTTCTCGCTCTACACGCGGCTTGGGTTCGTGCCGCGGATGACGTTTCAGGATCTGAAGTTCGCCGTGCCCGCGGACGGCCTGCCGCCTCCTCCCGCCCATGCGCTGACCCTGCGCCCGGCCACCATGGAGGACGCGCCCCGGGTGGCGGATCTGGAGTTGAAGCTCAACGGCATCCGGCGGGAAAAGGACTATCGCCATTTTATCGAAAACGCCCAGGACTGCTGGCGTCTCTGGCTGGCGGAGCGCGCGGACGGCAGCCTCGCGGGCTTCCTCGCCGCCGTGGTGCATCCCTGTTCCCAAATGGTGGGCCCGGGCGTGATGGAGGATGAAACGGCGGGCGCGGCCCTGCTGCACGCGATTTTGAACGCGGACTTCCGCGGGAAGTCCGTGGTCTGCCTCGTGCCCGTGCACTGCGCGGAACTGGTGCGCCAGAGCTACGCCTGGGGCGCGCGGAATGTGGAGCTGCACCTCGCCTCCGTGCTGGGTCACGCGCCTCCCATGACCGGCGTGACCTTTCCTACTTTCATGCCGGAAACGGGCTGACTTTTCAGCCTCCGTGCCGGGCTCCGGACCTCATAACAACGTATTATTTCCTTGCAAGCCAGGGCGAACCTGATTCTCTGGAGCAGCGCGTCTTATCCCTCGTATGTCAGAATCCACCGGCTCCTCTCCACTCCGCAGACAGTATAAGCGGGTCGTCCTGAAACTAAGCGGGGAGGCACTGAGACAGGATGGGAGCATGGATAACATCTCCCCGCCCATCGTGGAGGACATCGCCCATCAGATCAAAGCGGCCTTCCAGACGGGCATGGAAATCGGGATCGTGGTGGGAGGCGGCAATTTCTGGCGCGGCCTCACCGCGAGCAACAAGGGGATGGAGCGGACCACGGCGGACTACATGGGCATGCTGGCCACCATCATGAATTCCCTGGCCATCCAGTCCATGCTGGAAGCCATCGACGTGCCCACGCGGGTCATGAGCGCGCTGAAGCTGGAGGCGGTGGCGGAACCCTTCATCCGCCGCACGGCCATCCGCCACCTGGAACTGGGCCGCGTGGTCATCTTCGCCGCGGGCACCGGCAATCCCTACTTCTCCACGGACACCACCGCCGCGCTGCGCGCCAGTGAGATCAACGCGGACGTCATTCTCAAAGCCACGAAGGTGGACGGGATCTACGATTCCGACCCCAAGAAGAACCCCACGGCCCGCCGCTTTGAGCAGGTGAGCTTCCGGGAGGCGCTGGCCCGCCAGCTCAAGGTCATGGATTCCACGGCCTTCAGCCTCTGCATGGACAATAACAAGCCCATCATCGTGTTCGACATGCACCAGCCGGACAACATCCGCCGCGCCCTGGCGGGTGAGCCCATCGGCACGCTGGTCAACGCGGGGCCCACGCTCCCGGCGGACCTCGTCACGGTGGCCTGAGCGGGCGCGTTTCCTTTCATCCTCCCCCCGATCCCATGGACACCGAACTTTTCCTTCTCGAACTCGAAGAGCACATGCAGAAGGCGTGCGAATACACCCTGCATGAGTTTTCCACCGTCCGCACCGGCAAGGCCAGCCCGAGCCTGGTGGAGGGCATCGACATTTACGTGCAGTCCTACGGCAGCAATATGAAGCTGAAGCAACTGGCGCTGATCTCCACGCCGGAGCCGCGGCTCATCTATGTGAAGCCTTTCGATCCCTCCACGCTGCGCGACATCGAGCGCGGGCTGAAGGAGGCGAACATCGGCATCAACCCCGCCGTGGACGGCAATGCCATCCGCCTGCCCATCCCGGAGATGAACCAGGAGCGCCGCAAGGAAATGGTGAAGCGCGTCAAAGGCATGGGAGAGGAAGGCAAAGTCCGCATTCGCGCCCAGCGCCGGGACGGCATGGAAGCCGCCAAAAAGGCCCAGAAAGAGGCCGCGATTTCCGAGGACGATCTGGAGCGCGTGGAGGAGGAGATTCAAAAGCTCACGGACAAGTACACAAAGGAAGTGGACGTCCACGTGGTGAAGAAAGAGGCGGAGATCATGACCGTCTGAGACTTGCCTATGCCGCTGCATCCCGTCTCCTCCTACCTCGACCTGACCAAAACTCAGGCGGCGGAACTCTTTGAAGGCGGTGGTGAAGTCTGGGACGTGCTGCCCCGCATCGGCCCCTGGCTGAAGGAGAATCTGCGGCCCGGGAATGAAGGCACCTTTCGGGGCAACGCGCGGGAAACCTCGTGGATCGGGCCGGACGTGCGCATCGGGGCGGGGACGGTCATTTTCCCCGGAGTGACCATCCTGGGACCGGCGTGGATCGGGGAAAACTGCTTCATTGCCCCGGGATGTTACATCCGGGAAAACGTGATTCTGGGGAACGGAGTCATCGCGGGAAACTCCTGCGAGTTCAAGAACTGCGTGGTCTTTGACAAAGTGGAGGCCCCGCACTGGAATTATGTGGGAGACTCCATTCTGGGCTACAAGTCCCACCTGGGAGCGGGCGTGGTGCTTTCCAACTGGCGGCACGATGCCGGCCCCATCCCGGTGCTGGACCCCGAACGGGGGCGGATCGAAACCGGCCTGCCGAAGTTCGGCGCGATCATCGGTGACCAGGCGGACCTGGGCGCGCGGGTGGTGTTGAATCCCGGCAGCCTCATTGGCCGCCGCAGTGTGCTTTACCCCGGAGTCGTTTGGCGCGGCACCCTGGGAGCGGGGAAGATCGTGAAGCTCCGGCAGGCCCACGAGATCGTGGACCGCCGGGAGGCGGGGGAGTGACTTATTCCCGCGGGGCGGCAGCCCCGGCTTTTCTGGGAGGAGTGGAGGCAGCTCCTTTTTCGCTGGGCGGGGGGATGGCGGTTTCCTTGAGACCGGTGAGGCCCAGTTTCAGAAGAGTGGGCTGGTTGAGCGTGCCGGCGGGTTCGAGGCCGACGTTTTCCTGCCAGGCTTTCAGGCCCGCGATGGTGGTCGCGCCGGCCCTCCCATCCGGGGAGCCGGTGAAGGCTCCGTCATAACGCAGCCGGGTCTGCACAAGCTGGACGATTGCCCGCTTCGACCAATCGCTGTAAGCGGCGTAGGGCGTGTCTCCCATGAAGGCCGTGACGGCGTCCATATGCCCGGCGGGAGCGGCTGGCGGGTTGTCTCCGTCTCCCGTGGCCTCTTCCACCCCGTCGATCTTCACCGCGATCTTTTCCCCCCGGGAGCGTGGTTTGGTCTCCGTGCCGCCTTTGGCGAGCCCCATGACTTTCAGATAGTTCTCCTCGCTGCAATCCTTCGTCAACATCTCCGCGAGAAACGGATCCTTCGGATCCAGGGCCGGGAGTTTGGTAAGATTCTCCGGATGCTCCAGGCGGGTGATGAGTGACCGTTTGATGGTCGAGAGCGCCACGGTTTTCTCGCCCATGCCGCCGGGCTGGTTCGAGGACCAGAAGCGGACGCCAGGCTCGCCCTCCGCGGTGTTTTCCCTGCCCAGGAATATCACGGAGTGACCCCGCTCGCTTTTGCCGATGCGGTCGTTCCACCAGATCTTCAGGAAATCGCCGGGCTGCGCCTGGTCGAGGCCGTCGTAGTTAGGACCGAGCGCGAGGTCGAGGAAAAACTTGCCGGTGCCGGGGCCGTTCGCGTTCCACCGGCCCCACACGCCCACGCCATCCACCTGGCGTTTCACCTCCAGCATGTCCAGGATGTCATCGCTCAGCTTCAAGCGTCCGGACTTCACGAGGTCACTAACCGTTTCGAGGAACACCAGATAGGTGGCCCCCGAGCAATAGGAAGGCTGGGCCACTTCCGGGTTCAGACCCAGGCCGCCTTTGGCGTCTTTCTTGATCGCGCAGGCTTCCACCAGCTTGGCGGTGGCGGCGCTGGTGGAGGCATAACCGCCCCCCTCCGGCATGCGCTTTATTGCTTCCAGGATGAGAGCATTGTAGCCGGTGCCTTTGGGAAGAGGACGGGCGGGAGTGGTTTTGGGAGCACTGGCCTCGCCGGGTTCTTTGGCAGGCGGGTTTTTGGGTTTCGCCGGTTCGGCGGCGGCGGGCTTCGTTTTCGCGGCCCCGGCATTCAGGGGCGATGCCAGGGGCAGGAGCGATGCCAGGGGCAGGAGCGAGGCCAGCAGGAGGGGGAGGGAAGAGGGTCTCATGGGGGATAACGGGGCTCTTAGTCCCGGCGGGTCTTTTCACTATACTTCGAAATGCCCCAGGAGCTACCGTTCCAGAGCAGTGACAAAGTGATGGTGGCGGTGCCGCTGGCGGTCTTGCGCCCGCTGTAGGCGTAGTGGTAGGTCATCTTCATCGTCGCGCTCAGGCCGTTGTCGGCCAGGGTCACATCCGGCTCCCCGGCGGGGCGGAGCACCCGGCGGTCGTAGGTGCCCAGCAGGGAGCGCCGGTCCTTCGCGATGAAGGCGCGGGTGGATTTGCCCTCGCCGTAGCAGTAGTCGCAGGGATCGCGGAAATCCGCCGCCCACACATCCGCGTCGTCCGAGCTTTGGTGCGTCCACCAGAGCTTCACGAATCCGGGAAGCGCGGCCCGGGCCGCGGCCACGTTCCCCTGGGGCTGGGGTGGCGGGTTGTCTCCGCCAGCGGGAGCATCCTGGATCTCGCCTTTATCCACGGTTTCCTTGTAGGCGCTGATAAGCCAGCCGGTGTCCTTGCGGGCGAGCTTCATCTCCACCAGCGCCTGGCCGCGGGTGATCTTCTTGCCGCTGAAGCGGTATTCGAATCTCACCACCAGGGTGGCGGACTGACCGTCCGGGGAAAGCACATACTGGGGACGCGCCAGCAGGCTGTAGATCCGGCGGGTGTAGCGGACGATGAGCTTCCGCCGGTCCTCCGAGATGAAGTCCCGGTAGGCGAGCCCTGTCTTGCTGGTGGCATAGCCATACTGACAGGGCGACTGGAAATCGCTCGCCCAGACCTCCGCTTCATCGGAACTCTGGTGATCCCACCACTTGATAAAGAAGTCCGTGATGCCCGTGTCATCCTTCACCACCGGAGGCGGAGCGGGAGGAGGCGGTGGTTGGGGCGGGCGCGGCAGGGGAGGGAGCTTCGTGCCGCCACCCCCGGAGGGCGGGGGCGCGGGTTTGGGCGGATCCACCGGCGGGAGCGTCCGTCCGCTGGAGGGCTGGAAAAAGAATACCGCGTTCAGGCCCGAGTATTGGAAAGGCGTCTGCGATTCCCCGCTCTCCGCCGTCATGTCCTCCACCTCGCGGGTCACCCGGGTGTGCATGTCATTGATGCTCACTCCCTGCTGGGGGATGTTCCGTGCCAGCGCCATGGTGTAGGGGCTGCCGGAGGCGGAGGCCTGGGCGAACTTCTCCGAGGCCGTGGCATAACCGATGAATGTGCCCCTCGCCTGCATGGTGGCCATGCCCGGGGCGTTACCCGCCGCCTTGCTCATGTCATTCCGGCAGCAGTCCAGGAAGATGATGTTCGTCTCGTTCTTCGCCTCCTCCATGCGGGCCAGCACGCGGTCCACGGCCACCGCCTGGAGCTTCACATCCCGCGGCTTGCCCAGCCGGGCGGCTTTGGGGATGAGGTAGTTCTTGCCCTCGAACTCGCCGCCGTGTCCGGAGAAGTAGAAGAGGCCCACGCCTTTGTCCCGGCTCAGTTCCTCGCCGAATTTCTCAATGGCCTCCTCCGCCTCCACGAGAGTGGGATTCGGCACCAGGGTGACTTTGAACCCCACCTTCTCCAGCGAGGCCTTCATGCCGTTCAGGTCCGACATGATGCCCGGCAGGGCGTGGAGATTCGAGGTGCCGTCGTATTCCCCCACGCCCATGACGAGCGCCAGCCGGGCCTCGGCAAAGGCGGCACGCTGGAGCGATACGAACAGAAGCAGCAGCGCGGGGAGGAAGCGGAGCGGATGCATGGCCATGGTTTCAGATTCCGGTCAGAGGCGAAGGCCCCGGCTCATTTCTCCCGCACGATCAACACCCGGCGGTCCTGCGCAAGCTGCGCCTCCGAAGCATTCGCGGGCTGCGTGGCGTGGCGGGAGCCGAAACCGGTGGCCCCGGCAATGGCCGTCGCGCTGACCCCGCAGGCCCGGAGCTGGGCCACGATGGCCGTCGCGCGGTCCTGGGAGAGCTTTTGATTGAAGGTACCATCCCCCTCCGCGCTGGCGTGCCCCTCGATGGAGAAGACCGCGCCCGAGGCCTCCAACTGCCGGATGCGCGTGGCGAGGATGTTCAGATTCTCCCGGGACTGTGCGTCTTTCAGCGTGGCCTCGTTCTTGTTGAAGAGCAGCGGGATGTCCACCACGGGGGCCTCCACTTTATCCCCGGTGCTCATGGTAATGACCCGCGCGGCCTTGGTGATGCCGCCCGCGGACTTCGTCAGGTATTCCCGCTTCGTTTCCCGGGGCGCGCCTTTGGGGACAAACTTCGGCGCGGTTTTAGGAGCCTCGGTGACCGGGGCCGCGTCCAGGCTCTTCAGCAGGGCGGCATCCAGCTTCTTCGTTTCCTGGGCCGTGAGCGTGCCGGTGAGCAGCAGGGAGGCGGAGAGAATCGCGGACAGGCGGAGGGTTTTCATGGCAATGCGGGGGCGGTGCTGGGACGGGGCCGGAATGGAGTTTATTCGCCGGCGGTCATTTCGGACGGGTGGTGACGGTCACCGCGGAGAAGCCCACGCGGGCCTGGCTGTCGCTGCTGGAGGAGCCGCCGGACGGGCGGGAAATGGCCCTCGCGGCCTTGGTCATTGCGAGGTCCATGCTCTTCGAGTCCTCCGTGGCGAAGGGCACCTTCGTTTTATCGAACGCCTCGCGGGCGGCGGCCAGCAGGCTGGTGGTGTCCGTGAAGGGCTGATCGGTGGCCACTACGATGAAGCGTTCCGTGCCGAAGACCTTGCCGTCATCGCCCCCGAAGATCTCGATGGCCACCTCGTCGCCCCGGCGCTTCGGATTCGGCACCGGCAGGAGCTGGGACTTCCCGGCGCGGACGCTGTCGTCAGAGATGAACTGGTTCGGGAACAGCACCGTGATGTCCCCCCGGGCATCCTGATAGAGCAGGCGCACGTGGCAGGTCTCCGCGGTCTCCAGGGTGATCTTCGGAATCTCGCCCTCGCGGTAGTTCTTCTTGTCCAGCGTCAGGAGGACAGGCACCGGTCGGAGGTTCGACAGACGGGACGCCCCCACGGCCACGATGGGCTGGAAGGGACGCACCGTGTCATTCGTGAGGCGGCGCACGATCTCCGGGAAGCGGTCGTTGAAGTGCTCCCGCTGGAAGGCTCCGCCGCGGCGGAAGGTGAGGCGGATGTCCGTGAGGGAGGGAATGGCGTCCAGTTTTTCCAGGAAGTCCTTCGGCGCGAGCCCCAGTTCGGCGGCGGCGTGCTCCAGGGCCACCTCCTCCTCATACAGACGGGCAAGCTGGCCCACGGGCTCGCGATGGCCCGGCAGGGGCTCCGCGCCCGCCGCCTTCAGCGCGACGGCATAGCTGCTGATGTCCTCCTTCAGCTTCGCGTCAAAGACCGCCTGCTCCGGATGGAGGCGCTCGATCATCCGCTGCTCCTCCGCGCCAAAGGTTGCGGCCAGGGCACGGACTTCGTCCTTCGGCACGGCATCCTTCAGGCCCTTCTCGTGGCAGATGATGCAGGAGAGGCCATTGGAAATCTCCACCCGGCCGGTGATGTTATCGCGGTCCCCCACGATGGCCGTGGGCGCGGCGCCATCGAGGCGATTGCCCAGGACATCGCTCACGTAGTAGCCGTGCAGGCCGTTAGGGAGCGTGAAGACGAATTCCCCGCCATCGTGCTCGAAGGCGAGCGAGCCGTTCATGAGGGGCGCGCTGCCGTCCGGGAAGGCCTTCGGTCCCAGGGGGAACTGGAGCAGGCTGCCGTGGCCGTGGCTGGATTTGAAGTCATAGGACAGCCAGTAACTGCCGCCGCGGCCCAGGTCGTGGCGCTCCACGAGACGGTTGGCGTTCGAGATGCCGCTCTTGCTGAAGGCGGCGCGCATGGCCTGGCCGCGCTTCAGATTATCCGCCACGTCCACCCCCAGCTTCCGCTCCAGCTCCGTCTGCGTTTTCGGCAGGCGCATGATGTCATGATAGAGGGGGGGACGGGTGGCGGTGGCCGCCAGGTAGTCCGCGCGCATGACCGGCACCGTGGTGCGGCAGGCCGAGCCCAGCGCGCCGGAGACGCCGGTATCCACGGCGAGCGGGAAGTGCGAGGCCACTTTTTCCCAGAGCGCGGCATCCCAGCCGAGGTCCGTGAGGCGCACGCGGAGGAGTGTCTTGCCGGGTCCGACTTCCTCGAACTTCACGATGCGCGGGCCCATGGAGAGGCTGTTCAGCATCTTCCGCGTGCCGCGGCGCAGGTTCTCCAGATCGTCGTCCCGGAGAGCGGCGTTGTTATGCGCCACGGCGAGGGACACGTAGCGGATGTCCGGCTGGTCCTCACGGTCCACCGTTTGCAGATCCGCCATGGCGGCGGTGATCTCCTCCGCCGGGGTGATGAGCTTCCGGGCGGGCGTGGCGGACTGGCTGGCGGAGCCTCGCATGGGCGGCTCGCTGGAAGCGGGAGTGGCGGGATCGGTCTTCGCGACCTCCGCGGCACCCTCCGGTACCGGGGCCCCGGCGCGGATCCAGGAAAGGATGGTGGCGGTCTCCGCGGCGGTGAGCGGGGCCACGGTGGACTTGCCTGCGGCTTTCTCCGCCTTCGTAGGGCGGGGCATTTCCTCGTCCTTCAGGACGGTGAAGAGCTTTGAGTCCTCGGGAAGCTGGAGGTTCACCAGCGGGCTGACGCGCAGCTTCGCAAGGTCATCGATGGTCTGGAACTTCCGGGGCTCCGTGGCATTCCGCCCGTGGCAGGCCACGCAGCGGGCCTCGAAGATTTGCAGCACGCTCTTCGCGAGGTCCGCGCCGCCCGCGGGCGTGGAGGCGGGGACGGAGGGCGCTTCCGGTTTTTCCGGTTTGCCGGGCTTTTCCTCCGCGGCGGCGGTGTCGCTGAACTTCGCGGGCACGCTGCCGTCCGCCTTCACGTGGGCCGCGAACTTCTTCGGGTCCTGCTTCCACTCGTCCGCCTCCTCTTTGGCGAAGAGGAAGAGCTTCTTTCCATTGTATTGCACGCTGGGCGCGCCGGGCAGGATGAGGGCACCCTCCCGCACCGGGCAGTGGCGCTGGGGCAGGAGATTGATGGTCTCCAGACCCAGGTCCTCCTCCATGCCTTTGAACTGCGGCATGTGCTCCACGCCGCGGGCTTTGATGACGTAGTTCGCCTGTTTGCCCCACAGCTTCATGCACTGGCGGCAGCAGAAATAGACCTTCTTCCCGGAGTATTCGAGGAAGAGGTTCGGGTCCGCCTCCTGGAGGGTATCGATGGGGCAATGCGTGTTGAACCCGGCGGGAATGGCGGCGGGCTTCGGGTCTTCGTCACCGGCTTTGGAATCGTCGTCCGGCTTGGCGGCGGCGGGAGTCTCCGTGAGCGTGGTGATGAGGGTGATCTCCTCCTTTGAAAGCGGCGCGTGATAGTCCTTGCCGCCCTTCGCTCCTTTGCTCTTCGGCATGCGCTTTTTGTCATCCGCGGGGAGAT
This sequence comes from Verrucomicrobiales bacterium, assembly GCA_965229245.1. GTDB lineage: Bacteria > Verrucomicrobiota > Verrucomicrobiia > Verrucomicrobiales > V1-33 > V1-33. Next base: position 1,767,734 of record CBDDIW010000005.1, on the reverse strand, counting down.
TCACGCGGGTGACGATCTCCTTCACGGCGTCCGCGTCCTTGCGCAGATCCGTCAGGGAGATGCCTCCGTGGAGGACGGGCGTCTCGTCATCCTTGTGGCAGTTGGCGCAGCGTTTCTCCAGAAGCTGGAGCACTCCCGCGTCATCGGCCAGCGCGACCGGCAGGGAGCCGCCGAGCACCGCGGCGGTAAGGGAGAGCATGAGGACAGGGCGGAATTTCATGACAAAGGACTGAAGCTGGGAAACAGGGGGGTGAGGATGACCAGCTCGCCGCGGACGGATCGCCGGTTCAGAGGTTCAATCGCGGGAAAGGATCGTTCGATTGAGGGAATTTGGGAAGTTTTTTCCTGGCTTTAACCCGTGCGCTCGCGCTTCCGGGCCGTTAGGGCGGCCTGAAGGTTTTCTGGTTCTTTTTGGAAAGGCGGCGCTTTTTCCGGCCGGGACTTCCCGGAATGTTCAGTTTTGTTCAGGGTGATCGATGACCGCCGAGGGGATTTTTTAAAAATGATCCGGATTCCGAAGGGATTTTGAAATGTCGGACGGGCATGTTTACGGTCGCGAGGCAAAAGGCAGGCTAACGCTTTTCCACCGGCAGGGCGGCGACGCGAAAGCCGGTATCGTAATTCCGGTGGTCGGCGGTGTAACGGACGTGGAAGGCGGAGCGGCAGGATTTGGCGGCATCCAGCCAGGAACCGCCGCGGGCGACCCGGTAGGGGCCTCCGGAGATGAGTGGATCCGTGGCAGGGGTGTAGGGGCCGCCGTCCCAGGCGTCCTGACACCATTCGGAGACATTGCCGTGCATGTCCACCAGCCCCCAGGCATTGGCGGGATAACGGCCAGGGGCGGCGGTTTTTTCGAGGTAAGGGCCTTTGGCGTCCGTGCCGTAAGGGTATTCCCCGTTGAAGTTGGCGGCGGTGCTGGTGAGGGTATCGCCAGTGCTGAAGGTGGTGGTAGTTCCGGCGCGGCAGGCGTATTCCCACTGGGCCTCGGAGGGCAGGGCCCACATCCATCCGGCGGGGAGCGGGGATTTTTGGTTGAGGGCGGTGAGACACTTTTGGGCGTCCTCCCAGCTCACGCTGTCCACGGGGAGATCGTCGCCTTTAAAATTCGAGGGGTTTTCCTCCATGACGGTCAGCCACTGCGCCTGGGTGAACTCCGCGCGGGCGAGCCAGAAGTCTTTTGTCAGGGTGATCCGCGCGGGCTTTTCGTCATCGCTGCGACCGTCCTCCGTTTCCGGGCTGCCGATGGTGAAGGTACCGGCGGGAATGCTTTGGAGAGTGAGCTTTACCTTCGGGGTGAGCGCGATCTCCAGGGCTTTGTTGAGGCCGTGGTCGTTGAGGGAGGATGCGGAAGACGGCGGAGGGATGGAAGGGGTTTTCTTGTCGCTTTCTTTTCCGGCGGGGGACGACGGGGTGGAAGCGGCGGCAGCCGGGGAAGGAGAAGGGGCCGGGGAGTCTGTTTTGACCGGCTCGCGGGGAGCGGCGGGGGATTTTGGATCCTCCGGTTTTTTCCCGCATGAGGCGGTAAGAAGAAGTCCGGCAAGGGCAGCCGCGATCCGGACAGGAGGCATCGGAATACGTGTCATGACTGGACAGCGAAGGACGGAGGGCAAAGCGGCCTCCAATGGCAAACGCGGGGGAATATCCACCCTGCGGCGGGATTTGGAAGAGGTTTTTGGAAACCGATGGTGGTCGGCTAACTGATTTCAGAGGGCAGATGGTGCTCCAGCGAGGGTGACATTCCTGTCGTTGTCTGAATTCATCCGGCGGCCATTCAATACGCCGGGTTCTTTCTCCATCGGAGAGTTCACGGCGACAGGAATGTCGCCGCTCCTTGATGCTTGGCAGTCCCGGCAAACGACTTTACATTGGAACACCGTGCCTGTGACGCACCGCAGAAATCAGTGAGCCAACACCACTGATTGGGAACCTCTGCCACGCTCCCTTGGTGGGCGGTCACTTCCTCTCAAAAAACAGCGTAAACTCCTGCCGGTTATAGGTCAGGTGGGTGCGGGCCAGAAGGGTGAGGCCGGAGGCGGCGGCCGCGGTGATGGCGGCGGAGAAGAGGGCCAGGGTGTCCGCCACGGTGGCAGTGCCAGGGGTTTTGAGGGTGAAGATCACCAGGCCGCCGGGGGTGAGGTGACGGGCCGCGCGGGTGACAATGCGGAGGGATTCCAGGGCGTCGCCGTTGAGATCAGAGAGGAGGGCCCCGTAGCGGACGCCGGAGGGCGGCTGGAAGGTGGCGGCATCGGCGTGGAGGAAGGTGAGGCCGGGGCGGCGGTCGAGGCGTTTGTCCAGCGGGGCGCGGTCCACGGCGGTGACGCGGTATTCACGGGAAAGCAGTTCGCTGGTCATCCCGCCAGGACTGGCGCCCAGTTCCAGCCAGTGGCTGCCCGGAGACGGGACAGCGTGGTGCAGGAGCAGGTAATGCAGGGCCTCCGCCACCTTGGCCCCGGCGCGGCTGATGGTGTCCGGCGTGTTCTGGCTGATGTACTTCGTGCCGCCGGGATAAAGCCCGTTCGTTTCGCGGGGCGGGCACATGCCGCAGAAGAGACCTTCCTTGCCCACCAGGCAAAAGAGGGTGGGCACATTCGGATCCTGATCCTCCGCCGCGGCGACGGGGAGCCCGGGGAAAAGCTGGAGGACACGGCCCCGGAGATTCGAGGCAAGGGTGCGGTAATACTTCAGCGGGGAGCCAGGGTGAAGCTGGCCCATGAGGATGGCCTGCGGGCGGCGCGGGCCGAATTTCCGCAGAAGCGCCTGCGCGGCTTTTTCGATGAAGCCATCCATCTCCTGGGGGCAGCACGGCCAACTGTGCTCCACGGGCAGTTGCCACCGCACATAGAGGGAAGCCTGGGAATCCTGGAGCCGGCCGGGCGGCGGGGATTTGAGGAGATAATATTCCGTGCCCAGCTTTGTGAAGGAACCGGCTCCCAGCTCCTGGAGGATCTCCGCGCTCTGCGGGGCGAAGACTTCCGCGATGCGGACCAGCCGGGGAAGGGAGGAGGGCGAAGGAGTGGTGACGGGATCGGGCATGTGAGGAAGGGGGTTCATCCCTCGCCGTTCGCGGAAAACCGCGCGAGCCCGAACCGGGATAAATCGTAGCCGGTGCGCCCGTCGATGGCGAGTTCCGCCAGCGCCTCGCCGGTGGCGGCGGAGTGCTTGAAGCCGTGGCCGGAGCAGGCGGAGGCAAACCATACACGGTCGCTGTCCGGATGACGATCAATCACGAATCCAAAATCCGGCGTGACGGTGTATTTGCACGCGGTGGCCCGCAGACAGCGGGGCGTGATGCGCAGGTGGGGCGCGGCGAGGGCATACATGGCGGCCTCCTCCGCCGGGCTCACCCGGGGATCCATGGTCTCCGGAGTGGTGGCGGTGGTGAATTGTTCGCCCGCGATCTTGATGCCGCCCCCAGGGCCGTCGATGGCGGGGAATCCGTAAATCATCTCCGTGCCATCGTCCGGGATGCGGATGAAGACGGGCATCCGGTCCGGGGTGAAAAGTTCATGCGGTCCCTCCGGCTCGAACCAGAAGAGCACCTGCCGGAAGACCTGGGCGCGGGAGGCCAGTGCCGGCAGGAGAGCGGGCAGCCACGCGCCCGCGCCCAGGATGAGGCGCGAGGTCTCATAGACTCCCTGGGAGGTGATCACACGGAGGCCATCGCCATGCGGTTCCCAATGGACGACCGGCTCACCGCCACGGGTCTCCGCGCCGAGCCGGCGGGCCATGTCGAGCTGGGCCGCGATGCATGCCTCCGGATGGACATACCCGGCCCCGTGCTCCAGGAGACCGGTTTCATCCCCCCGCCAGCGGAACTGCGGAAAGCGCTCGCGCAACGCGGTGGCGTCCAGGTTCTCATGGGACAGGCCCTCCGCCACGGCCACCTCACGGGTGGTGCACAGGAAGTCCTCCGCGCCATGGGCCCGGGTGCGCCCGGCCGAGGGGCCGAAGTAGAGGCCACCGGTTTCCTTAAAAAGCGACCGTCCCGTGGCGGCCTCCAGTTCCCGCCAGATGGCGTGGGAGCGGTGGGCCAGGGGCGCGTATTCCCGGCCCTCGCCGAGAGCCACGCGGGTCACCCTTGTCTCCCCGTGCGACGAGCCCTGGGCATGGGGCGGGTGAAACCGGTCCAGCCCCAGCGCACGGACGCCGCGGCGCGCCAGTTGATAGAGCGCGGCGCTGCCCGCGGCCCCGGTGCCGGCCACGATGACATCCCATTTCACGCGGTCTCCCATGGTGGCGGAGCTCAGGGTTTTGTTTTGGTGAGAGTTTCGTGGATGGCTCCCAGGAGGGACTTCTCGCCCTTCACGTCGTAGTCCAGGGACCAGATCATCACGCCGCCCAGGTCTTCATCCAGCACATACTGAGTCTTCGCGCGGATGGTGGGGAGGCCGTTATACCAGATGGTATTGCCCGTCTGGTCCGTATTCTCCGCGCCGGGGAACGTGGCCACGATGGTGGAATAAGGGTAGTCCCGTTTCTTGAAGGCCTCGCCGAATCCATAGCCATAGAAGGGCACGCCGAGCACGGCTTTGTCTTTGGGCAGGCCGCGCTTCAGCCAGTAGACGGTGTTTTCTTTGGCAAACTCCAGGGAGGAATGCTGGCCGGGGGCATTGGGAGACCAGTAGCCCGCGCCATCGTAGGCCATGATGTTCACGAAGTCGAAATGAGCGAAGACGGAGTCCGGCACATTCTGTCCGCCATAGCCTTTTGAGAGCGCGGAGGTGAGGAGTTTTCCCTTTGGCTTCAGGACGGCGGCGAGATCCCGGATGAAGGCACCGTAGTCTTTGTTGATGGAAGGGCCTTCCAGATCCACGTCGAGGCCATCGAAGCTATGTGTGGTGAGATATTCCGCCAGCTTCGCGACAAAAGCCGGACGCTTCGCTTCGCTGATGAGGTCGAAATACCGGGCCAACAGTTTCTTGTCCCCCGAGGCCGCGCCGCCGCCGATTGAGAGGAGCACGGGGATCTTTTTCTCCCGGGCCTTCGTGATAAGGAACTCGTTCTTTTTGCTGAAGGAGAGATCGCCCGCGTCGTTCACGGGGTTTTCGAAGGCGATATTGAGATGCGTGACCTTCGTATAGTCGATGCTCTCCGCGAAGGTTTTCAGGTCGATCCAGTTCGGGACATAAGCGACGACCTTTTTGCCCGCGAAGGCGCGCGGGGCGGACAGGAGCAGGAGGAAAAGGAGGAGCGGACGGAGCATGCCGTGCTGTCACCCCGGCGCGGGGGCGCGTCAAAAGAAAGGACCCGCCGGCCGGTTACGGGGTCGCGCATAATCCGAAGCGTCCACTTGCCAGCGGGGGGAAACATGCCACGGATAACGCCCTCATGAGCGTTCTCGTCGATAAAAACACCCGTCTTTTGGTCCAGGGAATTACCGGAAATTCCGGTGCCTTTCATGCGCGCGGCTGCCGGGATTACGGCACCAATGTGGTCGCGGGAGTGACGCCCGGCAAAGGCGGGCAGAAGTTTGACGAGACGATCCCCATTTTTGATACCGTGTATGAGGCGCGGGAACAGACCGGGTGTAACGCGACGATGATCTTCGTGCCGCCTCCCTTCGCGGCGGACGGCATTCTGGAGGCGGCGGACGCGGGGATCGAGCTCATCGTTTGCATCACGGAGGGCATTCCGGTGACGGACATGATGCGCGTGCATGAGGCCCTGAAGGGCAGCAAGAGCCGCCTGATCGGCCCGAACTGTCCGGGGATCATCACGCCGGGCGCGGCGAAGATCGGGATCATGCCCGGATATATTCACAAAGAGGGACGGATCGGCGTGGTGAGCCGCAGCGGCACGCTCACGTATGAGGCGGTGTGGCAGTTGACCAGCCGGGGCCTGGGCCAGAGCACGTGCATCGGCATCGGCGGGGACCCCATCAACGGGACGAGCCACACGGACTGCGCGAAAATGTTCACGGAGGATCCGGACACGGACGCGTTCATCCTGATCGGCGAGATCGGCGGCAGCGGCGAAGAGGAGGCCGCGGCGTGGATCAAGGAAAATTGCAAGAAGCCGGTGGCGGCCTTCATCGCGGGAGCCACCGCTCCTCCCGGACGGCGCATGGGCCACGCGGGAGCCATCATCTCCGGTGGACAGGGCACGGCGGCGGCCAAGCAGGCGGCCCTGCGGGACGCCGGTATCCTCGTGGCGGACTCGCCCGCGGACATGGCGGACATGCTCATCAAGGCGATCGCGGAGAAGAAATAAGGGCGGGCAGGTTGCGCTTGAGTCAATTTTCCCGGCAAAGGCCGGACATACAAAAGCCCGGGCCGTGAGGTCCGGGCTTTTGTTTGGAGAGATGCCCCGCTCCATGCAAAGAGGGACGCGGATGCCCGTGCCTACACCCGCTTCAACTGCCGCCGGAGCACAAAGTAGAGCACCAGCAGAGGGGCGAGGATCCAGAGGATGAGGACGATGCGGTTCATGTCCAGGGTGTGGATTTTGAGGTCCAGGGGAGTCCACTCCCGGCCGAAGGCGTCGAACTTGATGACATACCGTTTGTCCCGTCCGAAGAACACATTGGGCCGCTGCTTAAGGCGGTTGTCCGTGCGTTCCATCTCAGCTTTGCTGAAAAGGCGGAGGACTTTCTGATTTTCAAAAACCTGCTCCGCGCTGAGGGTGCGGTATTCCGGGGGCACGCGGTGCTTCTCCGCGTTGAAGGTCCCGTTATCGATATCCGCCATGATGGCGTCGATGCGCTGCGCGAGCTTACGGGGCGTGCGTTCCTCCAGTCCGGAGACGACGGTGAGGGCCTGCTTCGCGTCCTCCAGTTGCACTTCCTCCTGGGGGGAGAGCACCTTCCGGGCTCCGTCGGGCCCCGGGGCGATGAGACGGCGCATGCGGTTGTTCAGTTCCTCCTGGGCGGCGCTCAGGGGGTTCTGCGTGGCCTGGGCCACCACCATGCTCTCGTAGGACCAGCGCAGCGGCATGAGGCTGCCCAGCATGGGCACCTGGAGGTCGCTGTGTTTGTCCCCGCCGCCCTCCTTTTTGTCCTTATCCTCATTCAGCCACTTCCGGACGCTGTACACGAAGTCCAGATTCCGGTTCATCTCTTCATACTTGATGAGCGCGCCGCCCAGGATGATCTGGGGAATGAGGATGAGCGGGATGATATTCAGCGCGGTCTTCGCGTCCCGCACCAGACTGGAAATGAGCAGGCCGATTCCCAGTCCGCAGAGGGAGGTGCAGAACATCCACCCCAGGTAGATGAGGAACATGTCCTTGATCTCCAGGATACGGTTTCCGATGAAGATATAGATGATGTTTTGCAGCAGCGACACGGCCCCCAGTGCCAGCACCTTGGAGAGGATGAAGCCCGCCGCGTTCCGGGAGTAATTCCGCTCCCGCTGGAGCAGTACCCGGTCCCGGATGATCTCGTCCGCGCTGTTCGAGAGGCCCAGGAACATGGCCACCACCAGGGAGAGAAACAGATAGGTGGGAATGTGAAACGCCGAGGCAAAGGTGTAGCTCCCATCCTCCGACCACTTCAGCACCATGGCGATGAGCACTGCCAGCAGCGGGGCCTCCACGAGGGTGGTCACCATGTTCGAGCGGTTGCGCAGGCGGCTGAGAAAGGCGCGCTGCAACATGACCGCCAGGCGCACTCCCCGCTCCCGCGGCGGAGGTTTTACCGGAGCCTCCTGCGGCTGGGTCTGCGTCATGGTGATGCCCGTCTCCTGGCCCCGGAGCGCCGCCTCCTTCACCTCCCGCATGACCGTGTGAGTGTGGTAGCGGTCCCGCCAGAACTCCGGGGGGAAGCGCCGGGCCGGGGCCATGTGGCCGCGGGCGTCCTCCTCGTAAAGCACGTCCCCGCCGAGATCCCGCAGGGGAGTCTCCAGCACATCGAAGATAAACTCCGGCTGGTGGAAATCCGGCTGCGGCAGGTGCGCGCCCGCGTCCCGCGCCGGGCGGGCCAATTGCTCCTCCCACGCGTCGCGGAAGTAGTCCTGCATCTCCTGGGGCCGGCCGAAGAAGACCATCTTCCCCCCGTTATCCAGGAGGATGGCCTTGTGGAACATGTGAAACAGCCGGGCGCTGGGCTGGTGGATGCTGACGAAGACGATCTTGTTATGCGACAACCCGCGGATGATCTCCAGGATGTGCTCCGAGTCTTTGGAGGAAAGTCCCGAGGTGGGTTCGTCGAAAAGGAAGACATCCGCCGGGGTGATCATGTCCAGCCCGATGTTCAGCCGCTTCCGTTCGCCGCTGGAGAGTGTCTTCTGCTCCGGCAGGCCCGCCACGGAGTGGCGGCGTTCGTTGAGCCCCAGCTCAATGAGCTTCGCGTCCACCCGGCGGCGGATGTCCCGCGTCTGAAGGTGCGGCGAGCGCATACGGGCCGCGCAGGTCAGGTTTTCCTCCACGGTGAGGAGGGGATCGAAGGCGTCCTCATGCGGAATGTAGCTGATGAAGGGGGAGAGCCGCCCCAGGTTCTCATACAGCGGCTGCCCGTTCATGAGCACCCGTCCGCTGTTAGGGCGCAGATGGCTGGCGAGGATGCGCAGCAGGCAGCTCTTGCCACTGCCGCTGGGGCCCAGCACGCAGACCATCTCCCCGCGCCGCACGGAGAAGCTGATGCCATCTACCGCCGGGGTGCGCCCGAAGCGGTGGGTGAGGTCCGTCACGTCCAGTTGCCGGATGATGGTGCGCTCCTCCTCGATGATGCCGTCCGCGAAGCGGCAGCGTAGCAACTGGCCTTCGCCCAGGGAAATGAGCGCGCCATCGTGCAGGGGCACCTTCTCCTTTTCCTTCACGGTCAGGCGCTCCACGAGGACGCCGCGCGGGGACTTCAGCACTTCCAGCTCGCCCGTTTTGTTCTCGTAGTCGCAGGTAATGCGCAGGAGGATTTCATTCCGGAGGGAAGGGGAGAGCAGGATGTCCCCCTCCCGGAGCAGGGCGGGATTGTTCGAGACCCGGTAGGCCGCGCGGTTCGGATTGAGATTGAAGCGCCCTCCCATTTCCCGCGCGCGGCGGCGGAGTTCCGCGAAGGTGATGACCGTGCCGTCCGGGAAGAGGATGCGCTCCGGCAGCGTGGCCATGACCGGCTTCCCCGGGACCAGGTCCCGGTTGCCGAGCTTCAGCGGGGACGCCCGCAGAGCCTCCACCGTCACCGCCAGGCCAAACTGAAGGCGCAGCACGCTGTTCCGCGAGCGCTCCCGCTCGATGAACGGGGCGTCATTCGAGCCCAGGCTGAGGTAGAGTTGCGTAGAGGACACGCCCTTCCTAGCGTTCAGGTAAAAGACCAGGTCCTGGTAGTCCAGCACGTGCTCCCCCACCACCACGCGCTGTCCCTCGTAGAGCCGCAGGAATTCCCCGCGTCCCAGCCGCCGCCCGCGGGCGATAACCTGGGCGACGCCCGTGCGCTTCAGCAGGAGCAGATTCTGAAAACGGAAAACCGTGAGCGCATGCGGGCCGGGCACGTGATCCAGCACGAGGTGCGCGGGCGGCATGCCGCCGATGTCCAGCAGGTCCAGCACGTGGCCGGGGGCCGCCGCGTCCGGTGAATCCTCCGAGAGCTGACCCACGATTTCCTTTACCTCGCTGGCCATGCCCAGGCGGGCCATGAATTTCTGAAACGCCTTCATCTCCTCCGCCACGGAACTGGAGCGGGTAATGAGCACATAGAGCTGCACGGCGAGCTGGATCTTCTCGTCATGATTCAGCATGCCCCGCAACTGGCCCGCGATGGCGTCCAGGTCCTGGGGCTCGCGAAGCGCCCGGCGGTAGAGGGACTGGAGCTCCGAGTAAACCGCCTGCGGGTAATCGTAGCGCATGAACCCCAGGCTGCTCTCGATTTCATCCTCGTTGGCCGCGCCGTCCAGCTTGCTAAAACCCGCGTAAACCTTGATGAGCACGGGCAGGAGTTGCTGCTTTGAGGCGCGCCCCCGGATGCGCCTCACCATGCGTTTTACCTTTCCCTGATTTTTCAGGAATCCCCGCTGCATCTCCCCCCTGTCACTGCCAGGGGAACTCTGCGGGGAGGGGGGCTCGGGGGCTTTCATGGGGAGGAGGGAAACCGGCGGACGATGGCAGTCAGTTGGCACCGGCGGCGGGACCGCGCAAGCCTGGAACGGCGGCATGGCGGGAACGCGGGGCTTGCAAAGGGCAGGGTTCCGGGGACGTTCTTGCGGTCTCCCTCACCGCTCATCCATGGACGAAAAACAGTTTCAATCGCTCCTCGCGGAACTCCAGAAGAACCGGCGGGAAACCCGCGCTTTGAAGCTGGTGGCTATCAGTGGACTTTGCCTCCTCATACTGGCAGGAGTGGTTTTCCGCTCCACGCGTGATGAAACTCTTCTCATGCTGGTGATCGTGCTCTGCGCGGGTTTGCTGTTTTTCCTCGCCAGATTCGTATGCGTGATCCTTCTTTCGCCGCATTACCGCCGGGGAGTGGCGGAAATCTTTCCGGATAAGTCCCCACTGAAACGTCAATGACCTCCCGAGATCCAGACTTTGACTGGCAGGCCATCGAGCCAGACTACACGCCGGAATATGTGGCCGGTCTGCGGCGCATGACCGGGGAACAAAAACTGGAGGTGGCCTCCATGCTCTACCGCACCGCCCTCCTGGTGAAGATGGCGGGACTGCGCCGCAGGAATCCGGACTGGCCGGAGGAAACGCTGCGTCGCGAGGCCGCGCGCATCATAATGTTGAGTTGCGCATCGGCATGACGGATCTGCTCTCCATTTACATCCAGCCTCTTCATCAGGCTGGCTTCCGCTATATGATCACGGGCAGCGTGGGCTCCATGTTTTATGGGGAAACGCGTCTGACTTCCGATGTGGACATTGTGATCCATCTTCGCCGGGAGCAGGTCAGGCAATTGCCCGGGGTTTATCCCGGGGAGGATTTCTATGTGCCGCCCGTGGAGGTTATCGAAGCGGAGATCGCGCGGCGTCACCGGGGGCATCTGAATGTCCTCCACCACCATTCCAACACGAAGGCGGATGTTTATCTCTTCGCCGGGGATCCACTTCAGGCCTGGGCCTTTGAGAATACGGTGACCGCGACGATCCAGGGAGTTGAGGCTGTATTCGCGCCACCGGAGTATGTGATTGTCAACAAACTGGACTTCTATCGCGAAGGAGGATCAGAGAAACATCTTCGCGATATCCGTGGAGTTCTCGCCACCGGAGAACCCCTCCGAACCGCGGAAGTGGCGCGGTTTGTTGCGGCGAGGGACTTGACCAGTCTTTGGCAACAGCATGTGCTTTCCAAATTGCCTCCGGAAGGGGAAATCTGATCATAAAAAACCGGCTGCCCCATCACAGGGCAGCCGGTCGCTATTTTTATATAATCATCCAGCTTCCCGCTATCACGGATAATTGGCGGGCCACACGCCGTCCGCGCCCATCACGTGGAGGCGGAAGTAGCGGCGCTGTCCCGGCACGGGAGTGGGGATATTGAACTGTTTGGCGCTGTTATCCCCCGCGATGGTGGTCAGTCCGGCATCGCTCCAGGTGCCGAGGTCCGTGGAGGAGTAAACGCGATAGTACTTCCCGGCCTTCGAAGTGAAGGTGATCTGGCCGGGGTTTCCGGCGGCCTGGGCGAGGCGCAGGACATCCGAGGCGTTGTTAGCGTCCGTGCCCATGACGAGTTCGTCGGCATCACTGACGCCGTCGCCGTCCGTATCCGAGTCTCCGGGGATGACGCCGCCGGTGCCCGGGAGAGTGGTGACCTGGATGGCCAGTTCAGCGTCCGTGCTGGTGGCGTTCACCTGGTGCAGGGAGATGGCCAGGGTGTGGGTGCCGGGAGCGAGAGTGGTCACCGGCTGGAGGACGGTGGCATTGGTGACTCCCGTCGTCACGAGCCCGCCGGTGGCGGAGCCCGCGGGCAGGGTCAGGTTCGCCACACGGATCTGGTTTTCGTTGTCCGTGGCATTGAGGGCGAACTGCGCGTAGGCATCCGTGCTGCCCGCCGTCATGTTCACATTCAGGACCGGCACGCCATCCAGATAAACGAAGCCGCCATCATCCATGATGTAATGAATCGCGGGCATGGTGTAGGTCAGCCCGTCATTCGGTATGGTGAAGGTGGTGCGGAAGTAGGCGGTGCGGCGGTTTCCGGAGGCCGGGACCGTGAGGGTGGTGCCATTCGCGGTGAAGAGAGCCCCGGCGGTGGCCCAGTAGTCCGTGTTATCGAACCCCAGGGGACCGGCTCCGCTGCCATGGTTATAGCTGTTGGTCACCAGGGGATCCCCGGCGGTCAGGGTGCCGCCGAATTCCGGGCCGTTATACTGCGCCGTGAAATCCGAAGCCTTCAGATACCAGGTGGTCTCGAAGTCCGTATCGGCTCCGCCCGCCGGGCTGTCCGGCAGGACGCCCATGGGCTGCATGTATTCCCAGGTGTGGCTCCAGTCCAGCACGGGCAGCGGCGCGGGCACGGTGACCGTGCCGGAGACCGCGGCGGCATCCGCATCCCGCGCCGTCAGCACCAGGATGCTGGACGGGAAATCCGAGATGGGCACCGCCGTGAAGGCGCGGGCCACGCCGTAGGTTCCCGTCTGTCCCACGAGTGAGCTGCCTTCCGGACCACTGATGACCCACCCGGCGGGACTGCCCACGCCATTCACCGTGATGCTGAAGTCCACGGTGTCATCCTCCAGCAAGGCGGGCGTTCCGTTCGTGTTCCGGCGGACCTCATTCAGCTTGATGCCACTGAGCGACGGCGTCACGGTCCTGACAGCCAGCTGCAGCGCGAGTTCGGCGTCGCTGCTGGTGTTGGCGGACTGGTGCAGGGAGACCGCCAGCGTGTGTTCTCCCGGGGCGAGTCCTCCCACGGGAACGACCACCGTGGCATTCGTGGCTCCCGTGGAGGAGAGCGTGCCGGTGGCAGCCCCCGCCGCCAGGCTCAAGTCCGCGGTCCGGAGCAGGTTTTCATTGTCCGTGGCATTGGCGGCCAATTGGGTATAGGTATCCGCCACGCCCGCCGCCATGTTCACCCGCAGGACGAGCACTCCATCCAGATAGATAAAGCCGCCGTCGTCCATGAGATAGGTGAGTTCCGGCATGCCGTAGAGGTTGCCGTCATTCGGCACCGTGAAGGTGGTGCGGTAGTAGGAAGTATAGCGGGAGCCGGAGGCGGGCACCGTGAGGGTGGTGCCATTGGAGGAAAACAGGGCTCCCGGGGTACCCCAGTAGTCCGTGTTATCGAACCCCAGAGGGCCGGGGCCGCTGCCATGGTCGTAGCTGGTGGTCAACGCGGGATTTCCTGTAGTGAGCGTGCCTCCGAATGCCGGACCGTCATACTGGGCGAAATAATCCAACCGTTTCAAATACCAGGTTGTGTCAAAGTCCGTATCCGGCCCTCCGGCAAAACGCTCCGGCAGCACGCCCATGGGCTGCATGTAGTCCCACGTGTGGTTCCAGTCCAGCACGGGCAGGGGGGCCGTCACGGTGACGGTACCGGAAAGGGCCGCATTGGTGGCGTCCTGAACCGTGAGCACCAGACCGGAGTTTCCAAACTCCGAAAACGGCACCCCGGTAAACGTCTTCGCCACGCGATAGTCTCCCGTCTCTCCCAGGAGAGAGCTGCCCGCCGGGCCGGTGATTTTCCAGCCCGCGTCGCCGCCGAATCCATTCACGGTGATGCTGAAGTCCACGGTGTCATCCGCCGTGGTGGGGGTGCCGTTCGTGTTCCGGCGGCTGCTGTTCACCTTCACCCCGGTAATGCCTGGGGTGACCGGTCCGGCGGTGAGCTGGAGGGAAAGCCCGATGTCCGTCCCCGTGACATTCACCTGGTGCAGCGAGACCGCCAGGGTATGCACCCCCGGAGTGAGAGCGGAGAGCCGCTTTACGATAGTGGCGTTCGTTCCCGCCCCGGCGAGACCGGCTCCAGTGGCCGTGCCCGCGGGCAGGCTGAGATCGCCCACCCGGATCTGGTTTTCGTTGTTCGTGGAGTTCGCGGCAAAGCCTGTGTAGGTATCGGAGGCCCCGGCGGCCATGTTGACGGCCATGACCAGTTCGCCGTCCAGATAGATGAAGCCGCCGTCATCCATGAGATAGTTGATGACTGGCTGGGCATACACATTGCCGTCATTCGGCACCGTGAAGGTGGTGCGGAAATAAGCGGTATAACGCGAGCCGGAGGCGGGAACGGTGAGGGTGGTGCCGTTTTTGGTGAAGAGGGCACCCGCGGTGGTCCAGTAGTCCATGGCATCGAATCCCAGCGGGCCGGGACCGGAGCCATGATCATAGCTGTTAGTGGTGCCGGGAACGCCGGCGGTTTTCGTTCCACCAAAGGTGGGGCCGTCATACTGCGTGGTGAAGTCCGCGGTGTTCAGAAACCAGGTGGTCTCAAAGTCACTGTCGGCTCCACCGGCGGGTCTGTCCGGCAGGACGCCCATGGGCTGCATGTAGTCCCAGGTGTGATCCCAGTTCACGAGAGGGGTCTGGGCGTACAAAGCCGTGCCGGTGAAGGCCAGCAGAAGAACCGGAATAAGGGGGATAGGCGGTCTTTTTTTCATTTATGGGGGGGAGGGTGCTAGGGTGCATGCGGAAAACGCCGGCCCGTCCAGAGGAACGAACCAGTGGCTCTTCGCGCCCGCGAGTTTGCCCGCCGGAGCGCCATCCGGTCAATAAAAAGAGCGAATTTTAATAAAATTACTCCTTCTTTCGATGAGTTTTGTTCCATGAATTTACCGTTTACACGGGCTCCGCGGACACAAAAAACCCGGCTGCCCCTTTGAGGGCGGCCGGGTTCCGGAAAAGTTAGAGCGAAACGCGGAGCCTCACGGATAGGTGGCCGGCCACGGGCCGTCCGCTCCCATCACGTGGAGGCGGAAGAAGCGGCGCTGGCCCGGCACCGGGGTGGGGATGTTAAATTGTTTGGCCGTGTTGTCCCCTGGGATGGTGGTCAGTCCGGAATCCGTCCAGGCTCCGAGGTCCGTGGAGGTATAAACGTGGTAATACTTTCCGGCTTTGGAATTGAAGGTGATCTGGTTAGGGGTCCCCGCCACCTGTGCCAGCCGCAGCACGTCCGTCGCGTTGTTCGGATCCGTGCCCATGATTGCTTCATTGGCATCACTGACGCCGTCGCCGTCCGTGTCCCCGCCGCCCGGGTTTCCGCCCGTCACCGGCACCACGTCCAGCCGCACTGCCAGTTCCATATCGCTGCTGGTGGCCGCGGACTGGTGCACGGAAATGGCCAGCGTGTGTTCGCCCGGCGCGAGGGAGGACACGGGCTGGAGGACGGTGGCATTCGTCACGCCGCTGGTGGTCAGCGCGCCGGTGGCGGTGCCCGCGGGCAGGGTGAGGTCCGCCACGCGGAGCTGGTTCTCCGTGTCCGTGGCGTTGAGAGCCAGTTGGGTATAGGCATTGGTCGCCGCGGGGCCCATGTTCACCTCCATGATCAGCACACCATCCAGGTAAACGAAACCGCCGTCATCCATGAGATAAGTCATGACCGGTCGTCCCCAGGTGGAGCCATCGTTTGGCACCGTGAAGGTGGTGCGGAAATAGCCGGTAAAACGGGAGCCGGAGGCCGGGACCGTGAGCGGGGTGGCGTTGGCCGTGAACAGTGCCCCGGCGGTGTTCCAGTAGTCCGAGACATCGAACCCCAGGGGCCCGGCCCCGCTGCCGTGGTCATAGCTGTTAGTGACGAGGGGATCACCCGCCGTATTGACCCCGCCGATCTCCGGGCCGTCATACTGCGCGGTGAAGTCCGCCTTCTTCAGATACCAGGTGGTGTCAAAATCCTCGTCCACCCCGCCGGCGGGGCGGTCCGGGAAGAGACCCATGGGCTGCATATAGTCCCAGGCGTGGCTCCAGTCCAGCACCGGCAGCGGCGCGGTCACGGTGACCGTGCTGGTGAAGGCGGGATTGTCCGCATCCTGCAGGGTGAGCGTGAGGCCGGATTCGCCAAACTCCGAAAGCGGCACGGCGATGAAGGGACGCGCCACGCGGTAGTTCCCCGTCTGGCCCAGGAGCGAACTCCCCGGAGGACCGGTCACTTTCCAACCGGAGGCGCTGCCGGAACCCTCCACCGTAATGGCGAAGTCCACGGTATCGTCCGCCGCGTTGTCAGGAGTGCCGTTGAGGCTGCGCCGCGTGTCATTGAGTTTCACGCCCGTGATGCCCTGCACCACCGGTCCGGCGGTGAGTTCGATGGCGAGACCGATGTCGCTGCTGGTGGCATTCACCTGATGGAGGGAGACTGCCAGGGTATGCTCCCCCGCGGAGAGCGTGGAGATGGATTGGACGATGGTCGCGTTCCCCGCCGCGCCGGAGAGGCCGATCCCCGTGACGGTCCCCGCGGGCAGACTCAGGTCCCCCGAGCGGATCTGGTTTTCATTCAGCGTGGCATTGGTGGCAAACTGATTGTAGGTATCCGTGGCTCCCGCGGGCATGTTCACCGTCATGACCAGCACGCCATCCAGATAGATAAAGCCGCCGTCATCCATGAGGTAGTTGATGACCGGCTGGGCGTAGAGGCTTCCGTCATTGGGGACGGTGAAGGTGGTGCGGAAATAAGCGGTGTGGCGCGAGCCGGAGGCCGGCTGGGTGAGCAGGGTGGCGTTCGATGTGAACAGCGCGCTGGCCGTAGTCCAGTAATCCATCACGTCATAACCCAGTGGCCCCGCGCCGCTGCCATGGTCATAGCTGTTGGGTACCCCGGTATTGCCGGCGGTCTGAACGCCGCCGAATTCCGGGCCGTTGTATTGCGCGGCGAAATCCGAAGACTCCAGATACCAGGTGGTGTCAAAATCCGTGTCCGCCCCGCCGGCGGGGGCATCCGGCAGCACCCCCATGGGATGCATATAATCCCAGGATTGAGTCCAGTTTAACAGCGGAGTCTGGGCGCGGAGGACCGCCCCGGTGAAGGTAAGGAGAAGAAGCGACGAAGGCAGGAGTTTCATAAGTTAGGCTTGAAGTACGCATGGGTGACTGTTCAAGTTTAGGCTCAAGAAAGGGGGGTAATGAGTCGCCTGAAGCAACGAACCAGGACACCGGTTCGCCGGGCGAGTGTGCCAGGAAGAAGCCTCCAAGGTCAATAAAAACAGCTTCCGGCGGCAAAAATACTTCCCGTTTTCATGAGGTCTTTTCATATGCCTTTTCCTGACAAATCCCCCGGGCACAAAAAAACCGGCTGCCCTGGAGCGGGCAGCCGGCCTGTAACTTCTTTGGTCTAACGGGATTCCGTCAGCGTTCCTCTCAGGGATACACCGGGGGCCAGACACCGGCGTTGCCATCCGTGCCCATCACATGGAGACGGAAGAAGCGGCGCTGTCCAGGCGTGGGAGCCGGGATGTTGAAGAGCTTCGCCGTGTTATCCCCCGCGATGGTGGCCAGACCGGCATCGCTCCAGGTCTGGAGATCCGTCGAGGAGTAAACGCGGTAGAATTTCCCGCCCTTGGAGTTGAAGGTGATCTGGTTCGGGTTCCCGGCAGCCTGGGCGAGACGGAGCACGTCACTGGCGTTGTTCGGATCCGTTCCCATGATCGCTTCGTTGGCATCGCTCACGCCATCGCCATCGGCATCCGTGGTGGGCACCACGCTGCCGCCGCTGAAGAGAACGGAACCCACGATCATGATCTCATTCGTGGAGTCGTTGAGTCCGGTGATGAAGAGCTGCACCGTGTTCACGCTGTCAGGAATGACTTTCGTGAGGACGTAATCGTGATCCTGCGTTCCCGCCGGGTTCTTGGCGGGAGCGAGTTCCGCGCCTTCGAGCACGCCGGAGGCGTTCGTGTCCTGCGCGGGATCGATGACGGAAATGCGGTTGGCGGTGTCTCCGTTGTAGATGAGGTAGGCTTCGAAGACATCCGCGGCCTCAAAACCGGTGGTGAGGTCCCGCACGTGGAGGTTCGCGGTGAAGGTCACGTCGCCGGACACATTGGAGAGGTTGATGACCTCGGAGGAAACCGTCTTCAGACCGGAGCCAGCCGGAATGTTGCCGTTCGCCATGGTGATGGTCCGCAGCACGGGATCATTCACCCACACCGTGTTGGGAGCCTCCACCGGAGCGGAGAGCACATCCGTGGCACCCGCGCCGAAGTTCTTCTGCCCCAGGACATAGATCGCCGGGAAGTTCACATTGAGCGTCTGCGTGGCGGCGGCGTAGCTGTTGTCCGTGATGGTCACGGCGGCGGTGGACACCCCGTAAGCGGCGGAGATGGTGAGGGTGGTGGCACCAGGTCCGAAGTTCCCCGTGACCGGGGTCGCGCCCGTCACTGAGTAAGAGGGGCCGCCGTTCGTGCCCGTGATGTTCACGTCGAAGCTCACGGTGTTATTGGCATGGCGCACGAAGTTCGTGGGCGTGGACACCGTCAGCGCCGGAGCGGAGGGCGCGATCACCAGGGGAGCGGAGGAGATGGCCGGATTCGTGTTATCCGTGAGGATCACCGTCTTTGTACCGTCCGTCACCTTGTAAGGGCCGAAGGTCACGGGATTCGGCGCGCTGTAGAGGCCGTTGCGGACGGGCGTCTCATCGCTGTGGTAGCCGGTACTGGCACCCAGATTCACCGGGGCCACCGTTACCGGCGCGGAGAATTCGTCATCCGAGGGATCCACCGTGCCCTTGTTGTTCACGGTCACCGGGCCGGCCACCGAGGCATAGAGGGAGGCCGGGGCGGGCACCAGCTTCACATTGCTGACCTTGAAGGTTTCCGCGACGGAGTTGCTGTTCCCGATGATCCGGATCTGCACCGAGCTGGCGCTCGCCGGGATCAGATAGGTGAAGTGGAAGGGACGGTCCACATCCTTATCCAGGGCTCCGGGAAGCTCGTCCGTTTGATTCCCGTTGTCGAGACCAGTCAGCCGTCCGCTGTTGTTCACGTCGAAGGTACCCAGCGCGCTGACCGGGGTGCCGCCGTCGATGATCAACTGGAGGGCGAAGCTGTCCGCGGTTTCAAAGCCCGAGGAGGCACCCGCGATGGCGTTCAGGTCCGCTTCGAACTGAATGAAGCCCGTGGTGGAGAGGTCGATGACCTGGGAGTCCAGCACGTGATCCGCCTGCGTGGCGGCGGTCTGCGTGGCGGTCAGCGTCGCGTCATCCTGCGTCCACCCGGCCACCGCGGCGCCAAAGGTGTAGATGGGCGTGTTGGACACGGTATTCGTCCCCAGCACATGTTGCAGGAGCACGTTCACCGAGGTCTGCGCGGCGGCGGTGGTGGCGTCCGCGATCTTGACCTGGAGCGTGCCGTTCGTGAAGGCGGAGACTGGCACGTTGGTGAAGGCTTTGGCTGTTCCATAGGTGCCGGTGGTGCCTGCCAGGCCCGCCGGTTCCGTCACCACCCAGCCGGACGGGCTGGCAGTGCCGCTGGCGGTGGCCGTCACGGAGAAGGACACCGTGTCGTCCGAGGGATCCGCGAGGGAAACGCCGGGACCCCGCACACTGGCCGTGGCGCTCGCCGAAAGTGACACGCTGAGGCCGGGACCGGCCGAGAAATTGCGGATATGATAGGAGGCATCCGTTCCGGTGGAGTTCTGGTCCGCGAAGAGCAGATACAGGGGGCTTCCGGCGGGCAGGGGGGAGGGCAGCAGGATGGAGGTGTTCAGCACCTGCGGAGCGGCATAGGTGGCCACCGTATCCACGCTCAGGCCGGGCACCAGGGTCCATGTACCCGGGGCTCCGGTGAGGCTGGAGTAAGCGCGGAGACCTTTGATGGTTTCCGCCGTGGCATCCGCGGCGGAGCCCTTGGAGTATTCGTAGGAAATCTCCACTGAATTCAGCGGGCCGCCTGTAGCGTTGGTCAGGTGGGCGAGGAGAAGGATGTAGTCATTCCCCGTGGGGCGGGTCTGGAGAAAGTTCGTGCCGCCGGTGTTCACCCCCGTGTTCTGCCGGGCGATGGCGTTCGCGCTGGGAGGAATGGTGGGGCTGGAGCCCAGCACAGTGATGATATTCGCCGCATTCGCCGCCGCGATGATCTTCGCGTCAAACAGTTCCGGGGTGGTGATCGTCGCGTCTGTCGCCGTGCCCACGGTCAGGGTGGTCCACTGGTCCGTGGGGGGTACCGCCGTAAAGGGGTTCGGGACGGGAGGGGACACAATGTCAATCGCGCCATACAGGGAACTGACAGAGACCGTCGCGAAGGCGAGAAGAACTTTTAACTGATTTTTCATTATTTATAATAAGGGGAGTTCCTTTTCTTAACATTGCAACCACGTAAACGCGGTGCGCACCGTGACGGGGGCTTTTCACGGCGGATGGGAAGCCTGCCATTTTTTTGTCAGGCAAGTCAATCTTTAACTCATTCTTCTCAGAAGGAGAATCCAGGATTTCCCTAGCTCTGGTAGGAAAAATCCCTACATCCCGGGATCCTCTTTCCCCTCCACCGGGATCAGGAGGGGTGCCTCCAGGGTATAGACCAGGTGGGGGGTGTAGAGCAGCGGCTCCAGCAGGAAGGAGTCGTGTCCCTTCAGGGAATGCACGGTGATGTGCATGTTATTCACCCCGGCCTCCCGGAGATGCTGCACCAGCGCGGCCTGTTCCTCCGGATAGAAGCAAAAATCGCTGTCGATGCTAAAGATGAGCCACTGCTGCCCATGCCGGCGGCAGGGTTCCAGCAGGGTCTGCCAGTCCGGGGCTCCGGCTTCGCGCACGGGGTCGAAGCTGCTCCACATTTCACAAATGCGGAGATAGGTGTTCGCGTCGAACCGGCGCACGAACTTCGTGCCCTGGTGCAGGATGTAGCTCTCCACGCTGTCCCGGAGGCGGTACCACTTCAGGTTTTCCACGGGTTGCTTCACGTCCCCGCGCGCCCGTTTCTCGATCTCATCCAGGTGGACGAAGGTCTTGTGCGAGACCATGCGCGCCAGCGCCAGCCCGTAGGTGGGAGGCGGGCCCTCATAGTAGTCACCGCCGTTGAAGTTCGGGTCATTCTCGATGGCGAGGATCTGCTCGAAAATGATCAGGCGGTTCAGCACCGTGGTGCGCCCACCGGTGGCGATGGGGATCACCACTTTCACGCGGTCCGGATACCGGGTGGCAAAGGTCAGCGCCATGAGGCCACCCGTGCTCACACCCACCACCGCGTGGATATTCGCCACCCCCAGGTATTCCAGCAGGTGGACTTGGGAGGCCACCACATCCCCCGCGCTGATGTGCGGAAAGGCTGATCCATAAGGCCGGCCCGTGGCGGGATTCACGGATGAGGGCCCCGTGGAGCCATAGCATCCGCCCAGGAAATTCGCGCACACGATGAACCACTTGTTTGTGTCCAGCGCCTTTCCCGGCCCGATGAAGTCACTCCACCATCCCGACTGGCAGTCCTCCGTCCACCGTCCCTCCGTGCCTGGCACGTCTTCGCAAATGCCCGCCGCGTGCTGGCTGCCGGAAAGGGCATGGAACAGCAGCACCACATTCGACTTCGCCTCATTCAGCCGTCCATAGGTCTCATACGCCAGGGTGAACTCCGGCAACACCTCTCCGGTCCGCAGCGTGAACGGCAGGCCATGGTGGAAAAACTGACAGGTGGTGGACATAGGGGGGCGGGTCCTCGTGAGCGGGGGGTGGAAAGACTTCCACCATCCTGGAACACAGGATGCCCGGATTGGAAACGGGGAATTTATTAGCACCCGTACACCCCTTGGCCACTCACCCGCTCTGGGAGAGCGGGTGAGGAACCGGACCTTCCTTACGAAAGAGGAGCGGCGCTCTCCGGGGAGGTCTCCGCGGTGGAGGAAGCGGGCGCGGGTGTCTCTCCCGCCGGTGCCGGAGCCGGGGAAGCAGGAGCATCCGCCGCCGGTTTGCCCTCGCGGGGCGGGCGGGCAGGCCGGGGGGCCTGGTCGCGCTTCAGACGGCGGTTTTCCTCGGTGACTGCGAGCAGGTCCGAACGGAGGCGGTCGGCGGCGGCACGCACTTTTTCCAGTTCCGCGCCCGCCGTGATGTTGGCGGCGCTGGCGGCCCGGGTGGCGGCCAGAGTGGACTCCAGGGCGGTGATGCGTGTGCGGGCGTCCGTGACGTCCTTCCGCAGCCGGGAGGCATTGCCTTCGGAGGAGCGCACGGCATTGCGGGCCTTGTCCAGAGCAATGCGCGTCTCCAGCAATTCCGGGGAGGGGCCGGTGGTCTGGCGGGCCTGGAGAGTGACGGCGGCAGCCTCCAGCTGGGTGATGCGGGTGCGCGCGTTATCCAGATCATGACGGAAAACGGCGTTCTGCGCGATGACCGCCTGGAGCTCGCGCTTTGCCTTGCCGGCCTCGTCCTCCTGGGGAGCGCTGGCGGGTTTGGTGGCCAGCGCGGTCATTTGCGCGCGCACATCCGCGAGGCGGGCGCGGAGTTCCGCGGCCTCGGTGGTGGCGGCGGACTCCAGTCGGCGGGATTCGCCCAGTTGTTTCTGGAGGGCGAGCAGGGATTCCCCGTCCGGACTGGCGACGGCCCCACCCCGGGTGAGCGCGGCCTCGGCGGTCGCGGCGCGGGTGGTGGCCTGGAATTCGGCGGTGCGGGCTGCCTTCAGATTCGATTCCGCGGCGGCGAGGGCATCGATGGCTTTCTGGTGCTCGCTCTCGCGTTGGTTCCACCGTTTGTGGAGGGCATCGGCGGAGGCAATGCGGGCGCGCAGGGAATCCAGTTCGCGTTCCACTCCGTCACGGGCGGCGGTTACGGCGGCGAGTTGGGCCTCTAGGGAAGTCTGTTCTGGTTGCATGGGGAAAATCGCGGGGGGAGGGAATGCATGGCCCAGACCGCCGCGGGTTGTCAATTCCCCGTTGGCACGGAAGCGGGCGCGGCTTTTGATAAGGGGACATGACCCGGCTGCCCGTGCAAAACATTCTTTTCGACTGGTCCGGCACCCTCGTGGACGATCTGCCGCCCGTGCTGGAGGCCACGAACGCGGTGCTGCGGGAATTCGGTGGCAGTGAACTCACGCGGGATGAATTCCGCCGGGGATTCCGCCTGCCGTTCCTGCACTGGTACGCGGAGATCCTGCCCGGAGTCAGCCCTGAGGATCTGGACCGGGTGTTTCACGCGGCCTTCGCGGCGTCCCGGCATGAGGTGACGGTTTTGCCCCACGCCCGGGAGTTTCTGGAATGCTGCGCGGCAGCGGGGCGGCGCATGTTCGTCCTCAGCAGCGCGCCCCAGGCGGCGGTGGAGCGGCAGGCCGCGGCCCTGGGTCTGGACGGCTACTTCGAGCGCATTTATGCCGGGGTGCATGATAAGCGTGAGCGTGTGAGCGGCATCCTCCGGGACCACGCGCTGGCGGTGGAGGCCACGCTGCTCATCGGGGACATGAGTCACGATGTCCACGCGGCCCAGGCGGGAGGCATCGGTTCCGTGGCCGTGCTCACCGGTTATGAATATGCCGACGTCATCGCGGCGGCGGGACCGGACCTCACGGTGAACGATCTTTCAGAACTGCGCGCCCTCCATTTCCCCTGACCGGACCGCCCTTTCGCGCCCGGGTTGCAATTTACCCGGGAAGAGCTATAAAATCAGCACTTCGGGTGCGGTCCCTCTTTTTCACACCCTTTCTCCCCCACGAACGACCTGGATGCCATGATCGGCGAACTCATCAAAATCAACCCCGGGCAGTCTCCCGAGCCCGGGAAGGCGCGGAAGAAGGCATTTTTCAAACGCCGCTGGGTCCACGTGGTGCTCGGGCTTATGCTGCTCATTACCGTGGGAGGCTACTTGGGAGCGATGGCGTATCTGCGTCCGTTCGAGGACAAAGCGGAAACGTATGACATGTCGCTGGTGGCGAAGCTGGAGCAAAGCAGCATCGTTTATGACCGGAACCGCGCGGAGATCGGGCGGCTGGCGAATGAAAACCGGGTCATCATTCCCTACCTGGACATGCCGAAGCACCTCATCGAGGCGCTCGTGGCCACGGAGGACCAGCGCTTCTGGACGCACGATGGCGTGGACTACCGGGGCATTGCCCGCGCCGCCAAGGACAACCTGCTGGGTGGGGAAACGATGCAGGGGGCCAGCACCATCACGCAGCAGCTGGCCCGGAATACCTACGGCCTGACGGAGAAATCGAAGGAACGGAAGATTCTGGAAATCTTCATCGCCCGGCGCATTGAGCGGTTTTACGGGAAAAAGGAAATCCTGGAGCATTACCTGAACCGCATTCCACTGGGGAAAGGATTTTACGGGATCGAGGCGGCGGCGCAGGGGTATTTCAGCAAGTCCGCCAAGGACCTGACGGTCAGCGAGGCGGCCACCATCGTGGGCCTCATCAAGGCGCCGCGGGACTACAACCCGCTCAACAGCATTCCCCTGGCGACGCGGGAGCGGAACAAAGTCTTCGACCGAATGCTCGCGATGAAATACATCACCGAGGCGGACGCCGGCAAGCTCAAGGCCGCTGCCGTGGTGATCCATCCCTCCGAGGTGATGCGGGCCGCGGGGTACGTGCAGCGGGAGGTGCAGGACGAAGTGGAAAACATCCTCGCGGGCATGGGCATCGAGGGCATCACGGGGAAGGGGTATAAGATTTACACCACGGTGGACGGCGCACTCCAGCAGGCCGCCGAGCAGAGCCTGGCGAAACGGCTGACGCAGATCGAGGAGACCACGCAGAATTATCCCGCGCGGGAGAAAATGAAGGACTACACAGCGAAGCTGGCGGAGTTCACGAAATCGAAGCGCCCCGCCAACGAACGCCCCCAGCCCGCCTATCTCCAGGGGTCCGTGCTGGCGGTGGATAACAAAACCGGCGGCGTGCTGGCGCTGTGCGGCGGGCGGGATTTCGCCCAGTCTCAATACAACCGGGTGATGCTCACGCGCCGCCCGGCGGGCACCACGTTCGTTCCTTTTGTCTATACCGCGGCGTTCGAGGGACGGTCATTTCCTGGCAGCCGGATCATGGATGAGCGGATGGACAATACCAAGGTGATGATGGGAGCCACCACCGGCACGCTGGGTGAGTGGGGCACGGAGGGACTGGTCACTTCCCACGAAGGCACCACCTCCCTGCGCCGGGCGCTCATCCAGGGGAAAAACAACTCCGCCGCGCGGCTGGGGTTGGAAATTGGCGTGAAAAAAGTCACGGACCTGGCCGCCGCCGCCGGGCTGGGGGAGATGGCCCAGGACCCGTCCACCTTCCTGGGTCGCGGCGAGGTCACCCTGCGGGATCTCTGTCTGGCCTATACCATTTTCCCGAACGGCGGGGTGAAGCCGGAGGGCACCTTTTTCGTCACCCGCATTGAGAAGCCGGACGGCTCTCCTATCTACAATCGTGTGACGGGCACCAAAATGGTGAACGTGACGGACGCGGTCTCCACATGGATGACGCACAGCTGCCTGGAGGAGTCCATACTTATGGACATCGGAACCGCTTCCGCCGCGCGGGAGTATGGGCTGAAGGAGATTCCCGTCGCGGGGAAAACCGGGACGCACATGAACTCCACGGATCTCTGGTTCGCGGGCTATAGCGGCGAAATGACCTGTGCCGTGTGGGTGGGACTGGATAAGCGGGAGAGTGTGTATCCCGAGGCTTTCAGCCGCGAGACGGCCCTGCCGGTGTGGGTGGACATCATGAACGCCTCCGCCGCCCGAAAGATGCCGGAGCCCTTCGAGCCGCCCCAAGGCCTGCAACTGGTGGAACTCTGCGACGTTTCCGGGCAACTGGCCACGGACTCCTGCCTGCGGCTGGGACCGGACCCGCTGAATCCGGACCGGCAGAAGTTCATCAAGTGTTCCTACATGGAGTATGTCCGGCCGGAATCGAAACTGGAGATGCGGTGTACCTTCCATACCAAAGACGATCCTTCGACCCAGAGCGCCGCGCCCGTCACCCCCATGGTCCTGAAACATGCCTCCGGCTCCGGCGGCGATCCCGGCGATGCCAAACCCCTCGTGGTGACTGCGCCCGTGGTGGTGGGCACGGACCCCTACCAGTCCATCACCGGGGCGAAGATTGATCCGAACAACCCGACCGCCGGGCCTGCCATTTCAGCGCTGCCGGACGGGAACACCCCTCCGCTGATTCCTTCGGCGCCGCTGCCTGGAAAGGGGAACGGGCCTCTCCTGGCTCCCTCGCCCGGCAAGGCCACGGTGGATTGAGGGTGAAAGCTCCGGCTCCGTTCCGGAAAGGATTGAGAAAAAGAAAAGGATCAACCCAGGGGGCTGATCCTTAACCCCCCGGTCGTGTTCACAGGACCACGCCGGGAAAGGAGGAAATTCGCGAGCCGGTCTCAGGCGAGCACGTTCGTGCAGAGGAAGTAGGCCACGGACACCAGGCAGCTCACAATGGCAATGAAGGAGAGGCTGTTGAGGGCGGTGGAATCTTTGCTGCTGGTGTTCATGGCCGGAGATCGGTGTGGGTTGCGTTGTTGATGGAAATTATACTCAATATGGATTTAGGCAAATCTTTTTTGAGAAAATGATCGGTCGATTTTGAGAATTGGGAAAAAACAAAAAGCAATCCCCCCAATTGAGGGGGTGTTTCTCAAATTTTGGAGGCAATTTCACCATAGATTCCTGATTTTTGCCGGTTGGTTTCTCATCTCCGGGCATGATGCCATTTTGGTTAGGAATCCGGTAAACTTGATCCCCTCCTGGAGCCTTCCCGGTGATATCGAAGGTCATCCGAATGGGGGTGGTCCTCCGCCAGGGGAGTTTGACACCCTCGCATCCTCCCAATCCTTCGAATGCGCACAAGGAGCGGCGACATTCCTGTCGCCGTCGAACTTTCCGGTGGAGGATGGGAAGGCCACTGAGGAGACCGGAAGAAAGCAAAAGGATGCGCAGGAAGGTCAGACTCCCCCTAGCGGAAGACCGCCCGGTATAACCCTCCATTTGAGGAGCCTTCGATTCTGCGCCGCGGAACCACGATCCCATTTTACCGGATTCCAACTGTAAATGGTATGGGTACGTTACGACTGTCCGGCTATCCTCCGGCGAGGAGAAGCGGCTTTCGGGGGGCTTGAGAAGGAGCCCTTACTTCAGACCTTCCTCCACGGGAGGCAGCACGCGGATGAGCACCGGGCGGGAAGCCTGGCCGCCATCCGCGGTCGCGCGCAGGTGGAAGAGGCGGGAGGTGCCGGGTTTCGCGATCCGGGAGGCGGTGATGAAAAACTGCCGCTCGGTCTGGCCTTCCACGATGAGCAGCCCGTTCAGCCCCACGTTGTCCACATAGAGCCCGTGGGGGAGATTCCGTCCGCAGTCATCGCCGCCCAGCTCGATGCGGCCCGTGAAGTCCGCGCGCGTGGCTTTCACCAGGGCGGTGATGGTCTGGCCGGGGTGGATGCTGAGTTCCAGCGGTTGCCCGGGTACCTCTTTGACAAAGGACCGGTCTGTGTCCGGAAGAATCTCGACGGCGAGCTTTGGTACCGGGCCCAGTTGGAGATCCCCCAGGCCGCCGAGGTCTTTGCTGATCTCCTTCCCGCCGGCGCGACCGGTGGCGGTGACCTTGATCGCCTTCACGGCGGCGTCGTCCGGCTTCATGGCCGCCGGGGCGGCATTGATGACGGCGATGGCTGAGGATTGCCCGGCCTCGATCTCCACGGGCGTGCTCGCGGTGAAGCCTGGTGGAAGATTGGCCACATCGATCCGCACCGGACCCTCGAAGCCCTCCAGGCGCTCGATACTGAACGTCACCTCCCGCCCGCTGCCGGGACTTATCTTTGGTCCCAGGCCGCCGATCGAGGCCGTGAAATCCGGATTCCGCGGGCGGATGGCGAGAGCGTAGTCATACCCAGGACCGCCGAACCCGCGCACATCCGTGAGCCGGACGAGGTAGTCTCCTTCCACCAGGGCGGTGAAGAGGACCTGCGAATCCGCTCCCAGCCGGCGGCTGGAGTCGTCGTCGTTTTCGTAGTTCACGTGGAACACCGGCAGACCATTCGGCGGCGGCTGGCTGCCGGGCGGCAGTGGCGTCACCACATAGGCGGGCGCGCCCAGCGCGTGGACCAGTGCGGGGGTGCCAAAACAGGTCTGCCGCCTGCCCGCGCCTGGATAAACCTTGTAGCCGGAGTCCGGTCCGCGCGGGTAGAGCCAGAGCTTCACCACCTCGCCGTTGGCGTAGAGGTATTCATTCAGTTCCATCTCCGCCCAGTTGTGGAGGCGGAAGTCATCGGAGGTATCGGAGTCCTTGCCGCGAAAGGTGAACCATGAGTCCCGCGTGGCCTGGAGCACCACCTGCTCCACGGGCGTGCCGTCCGGATGCAGGATTTCCAAACGGGAGTCGAGTTTCGATTTCGAGCGCGCGGCATTCACTTCCAGCGTGAGTTCCTGGCCCGCCGCGGCGTGGAAGCGGAAGAGGTCCGTGTCTCCCGCGGCGCTCACGGAGCCTTTGAGCATGGCGGGAATCTGCACGGCCATGGCCTGGGCGGGACTGTTGTTAGGCTCGGCCTCTGGCGCCTCGGTGCCCGCGGCGGGTGGGGGTGTCGCGGAGCCGCCGGACACGACCGCGACGGGCGGCGCGGGCTGGCCGGAGGAGGCGCTGGACGGGATGACTTCCGTGGAGCCGTCCATGCGGCCCGCGAGAAAGGAATCCGGTCGCGGCCCGGCCAGCAGAACAGACGCGATGTCCGGCTGCGCGGGATAGGCATGCTCCAGCACGAGGTCCGGCACGGTCCAGAGCTTCAGGGTGCGGTCATCCGCGCTGGAGAGCAGGTGCCTTCCGTCCGCGCTGAGGGCGATGGCGCTGACCGCGCTCTCATGGGCAAAGCGGGAGTGCAGCGGTGGATTCAGCGCCGGGGCTTCCCGGGAGACGAACTTCCACAGGTGAATCCGCCGGTCCGAGCCCGCGGCGATGATGTGGGTTCCATCCGGCGTGAACAGCACGGAGGTCATCTCGCCCTGGGGTTGATTGAGCGTGTCGAGGCGGAGGCCATCGGAGACCCGCCAGAGTTTCACCGTCTCGTCCGCGCTGGCGGAGGCCAGCACTTTTCCATCAGGATGCCACGCGAGCGCGAAGACCGCGCCTTTATGGACATCGATGCTCCGGAGCGGTTTTCCGTCCTCCACCTGCCACAGGCGGATGACGCGGTCATACCCCGCCGTGGCCAGCGTTTTACCGTCCGGGGAAATCTCCGCGTCATAGAGCACATCCGAGTGCCCGGCGAATTCCCGGACGAGCGCGCCGGTCGTTGCGTCGCGCAGCTGGGCCACGCCATGCAGGCCGGTAATGCCACCCGCGAGAATGACCTGGCGGTCCCCCGCCGTGAAATGCACCGCGTTCACTTTCGCGGGCAGTCCGCTGAGGGTGCGAACGACAGCCTGGGTGGCGGCGTCGCGGATTTCGATGCTTCCCGCGCGGGCCACGGCCATGAGCCTGCCGTCACGGGAAAAGTCCGCCGCCGTGACGGGCGGGACCTTTGCCGAGGCCGCGACCTTCGGAGTGGTTAGAGTGCGGAGGATGGAAACATCCTCTTTGGGACCGGGCGCGCCCGCGAGGATCCATTTTTTGAGCGTGGCCAGGTCTTCGGGAGGCAGGGGAGGCTCGTCTTTTGGCGGCATCTTCGGCTTCTCCCGGCCCTCCAGGGAGCGCATGAAAAACGAAGCCTCCGCGTCCCCGGGTTTGATAGGATCCGCGTGATCCTCTCCGCCCTTCCTTAGCTGGGTAAAGGTTTCCACGGAAAGCTTTCCCTCCAGATCCTTGTCATTGTGGCATCCCGCGCAGTGACTCCGCAGGATGGGGGCAATTTCCTTTTCGTAGGAGACTGGTTCCTCAGCCCGGGTCCAGCGAGCGGACGCGCTTAACAAAATGAGCGTGATGATGGAGAAGCCGGGGCGGAAGTTTCCAACCTCCGCTGGAAAGCCCCCGTTTTCAGAAGACGGGCACGCAACGCCAGCCGTTGGCGGTAACGGACGGAGGTTAAAAACCTCCGCCACGGCAGGCGACCGTGTCTCAATCCGACCAAAGTGCGGAGTTTGTTTCCGGAAATTCATAGAGATGGGAGGGAGAAAATATGTGGCAGGAAATTCCGGCAAGGCTCCGTGAAAACTGGCATGCAGTGCCCGCGGCTAGGGTTTTTCCGGGCGGGCTACCGGAGCGCCGGTCATTGACAGACCGGTCTCCCAGAGCGCCCGCTTGAGCATCTGCCGGTCCTCCGGGCGAAGCCCCGCGAGAAAGCTATGGGGATCGAGACTTACAACGTCACCAAGCGTTAGCACGCCGCGCTGGCGGAGTGTTTCCAGGACTCCCTGGCTCAGCACCAGGGTGTCCACGGGCCGTTCGAGAACGTCAAACGCTTCCGGGCCCTGGAGGGCGAGCTTTGCCGAGAGTTCCGCTGCTTTTTCCTGCGCGCGGGCCTTCCGGTGTGCCTGCAGCCTTTCGTTGTCGGCGGCACCCCTCTTGCGCCTGGCGGCGCGGCAGTCCCAGCAGCGGATGGCGGTGGACTCGATTTTACCGCCAGCCACTTCATGCCACCACTGTTGCTGACCGGCAGTCCAAACCTCGCGTTTACCGCAGTCCGCGCAGGCGAATGGTTTGTCCACATACCACAGCGGAAATTCCGGAAAGCCGGAGCAGGTAACCAGTTTTTCCTGGTTCGCCGCGATTGCTCCCCGGGGTATCTTTGCGGAAACGGGGGATTTTTTCGTGGACGACCAGTCGCGGCGTTTCATACGGCAGGCGCGATTCAGTTAGTGCTGGAACAGAAACTCCCGACCCGTGAGCAGGGACCAGTAGAGATCCTCCACGGCCTGGCGTTTTTCCTCCGGAGGGGCACTGGCCAGGAGGGCTTCGAACTGCTTGCGCTGTTCCGCCGAGGGAGGCCGGCCGAGGCAGAGGTAATAGGCGTCCTCGATGATCTTCGCCGGGGCATCGCCGCGGGCGAGGATGCCGGTGAGGCGGCTGTTTTTCGCGGCGAGCTTTTCGTTCACCGTGGTGCCGTTGGAAAGGTGAAGCACCTGCACCAGACTGGGCTGGTTCGAGCGTTCGCATTCGCAGGTGATCTCCCGGGCATTGCGACCGAAGGTCTTGAGGAAATAGGACTTCACCGCGGAGTCGCGAAGCTGGAGAGCACGGGTCTCCGGGGCGTAGGCAGTCTTTTCGGTGGAGCCGTCATTGAGTAGGATCTCCGTGAAATTGTCAGGCACCGCCGTAACATCGGCGATGGCGTCGCTCAACACCTCGGCCATGAGGCGGCGCGGATAGTAGCGGGAATAGTAGCGCCGGTCATCCTTGTTCTCCGGCAGCGCCACGCTGGAGCGCCGGTAAGTGTGGGAGACCAGAATGGTCCGCATGAGCGACTTCAGGTCATAGCGGTTTTTCAGCAGATGATCCCCCAGCGCGGCAAGCAGCTTTTCATTGCTCGCGGGATTGGAAACGCGAAGGTCGTCCACGGATTCCACGATGCCCGTGCCCATGAAGTTCGCCCACACACGGTTCGCGATGGCCCGGGTGAAGTAGGGATTGTCCGGCGCGGTGAGCCACTTTGCCAGCGCCTCGCGGCGGTCCTGGGGATCGTCCGGGGAAAGCGCGGTGGCATCCAGCGGCGCGGGCGGCTGGGGCTTGCCGGTGCGGGGCTGGATCAGCTCGCCCCGGTCATCGAGGTAAAGCGTGCGCCGCCCGTCCCCGCTGCGGGGATCGCCGCCCCATCCTTTGGCGCGGACGCGGGAGAAGAGGTTCGCGAAGGCGTAGTATTGATCGTTCGTCCACTTCTCCAGCGGGTGGTTGTGGCACTTCGCGCAGCCGATGGACAGGGAGAGAAACGCCTGGCTTACATTCTCCGCCATCGTCTCCGGATCCTGGTGCACGGCGAAAAAATTCGTGGCTCCGTTCTCCAGGGAGGAGCCGCGCGCGGTGATGAGTTCCCGGACAAACTGGTCCCACGGCTGGTTCGAGGCCACCCGGTCGCGTATCCAGTTGTAATACGCCGCCAGCGGCTCCGGCCGCAGCTTGGAGCCCGTGAGCAGCAGCATGTCCGCGCGCGTGTAGGTCCAGTAGTCGATGAACTCCGGCCGGGCCAGCAGGAGATCCGCCAGCCTTTCGTGCTTCCCGGGGGAGGCATCCGCCACAAAGGCCTTCACCTCCGCCGGGGTGGGCAGCCGCCCGATGGTATCCAGAAACGCCCGGCGGATGAACGTGGAGTCGTCCGCCGCGGGCGAGGGCTTCAGGTGGAGTTTCCGGAGTTGCTCCAGCACCAGATCATCGATGAAATTCGCCCGCGGTGCCTGGGCATAGACGTCCCCCGGCACCTCGTTAGGGAAAGGCGAGGTCACGCGCGCGATGACGATCTGTGAGGAAAACCACGCCGTCACCGCTCCCTGGCCGCTGCCTGTCACGGTCACTTTTCCCGCGCCATCCACCGAGGCCACGGTCTCATCCGTGGAGGTGAATTTTGCCCAGCGCGTGACATCGCGTTCCGTGCCGTCGCTGTATTTTGCCTTTACGGAAAGCTGCTCCGTGCCGCCGGGAGTCAGGGCGTTTTCGGCGGGAGAAACCGCGAGACCCGTCACCACCGGTTCCCCGGCCCCGGGCGGCGGGCAGCCCGCCGTGATCCACTCCGCCAGCCGCTGGTAGTCCGGGGAATTCACGTCCAGCCGCTTGCCGCCTTTATGCGCCAGCGCGGCGGTCGGTTTTGTCAGGAAAAGACTGCTGCCCGGGTCCGTGAGTTCCACGCGCCGGCCCCGGGATTCCTTCGTGATGCTGAGATAGTCCGCCTCCGGATTGTATCCGAAGAGGGAAAGCCGGAACCCGCCTTTCCCCGCCAGCGCCCCGTGGCAGCCACCGGTATTGCACCCGGCTTTGGAGAGAATGGGCAGCACGTCATTCCGGAAGGAGGGCAAGGTTTCCGCCCGGGCTATGAACGCGGTGAGGCTGAAGAACAGGAGGCGTTTCATTCGTCCATTCAGGCAAACAGTTCCCGGATCGGCTCCGTACCCAGGTCAGTGAGGGGGAAGGGTCTGCCTCCCGGCCCCGGCAGGTGGGAGGTGTGGTCCAGCCCCAGGCTGTGAAACACCGTGGCCACGAGATCCCCGGGAGCCACGGGCCGCTCGGCGGGAAAGCCGCCCACGGGATCACTGGCACCGATGACCTGCCCGCCCTTCACCCCGCCACCGGCGAAGTAGGCGGTGAAACACTGCGGCCAGTGGTCGCGTCCGCCCGCGGGATTCACTTTCGGCGT
Organism: Verrucomicrobiales bacterium; assembly: GCA_965229245.1. Lineage (GTDB taxonomy): Bacteria > Verrucomicrobiota > Verrucomicrobiia > Verrucomicrobiales > V1-33 > V1-33. Next base: position 1,734,777 of record CBDDIW010000005.1, on the reverse strand, counting down.
CCGGCCGAATTCCGAGAGATTCGCCACCAGTGTATCCCCCAGCAGACCGCGCTGGTCCAGATCCTCGATGAGCGCGCTGTAGGCCTGGTCATACATGGGGCATACGATGTCCTTCATGCCCTCGATGCTGGTGAATGGCTTCGAGCCGTGGATGTCCCAGGTGATTTCGTCGAAGACCGTGAGGAAGGTATTGATGGTGACGAAGCGCACCCCGTTCTCCACCAGGCGGCGGGCCAGCAGGCAGCACTGGCCAAAGCGGTTCATGCCATAGCGCTCGCGCACGGCCAGGGGTTCCTTTGTCAGGTCGAAGGCCGAGCGCGCCTGCTCGCTGGTCATCATGCGGAAGGCGGCGGCGAAGTTGGAATCCAGGAGCCGCGCGTCCTCGCTGGCTTCAAATTCCTTTACGGCGCTTTCCACCACATCCCGCATTTTCCGGCGGCGGTCCAGCCGCGATGCTCCCACCTGATCCGGCGGCAGAAGATCAGGCACTTTAAAATCCTTTTGGGAAGGGTCCGCCATGAGGGCAAAGGGATCCTGCGCCTTGCCGAGGAAACCGCCCGCCTGCCCGTTCGGCAGATTGCCGCCGCCCCGGCCCATTAGCTGGGGGAGCACCACGAAGGGCGGCAGATCCGAGCGCCGCCCCAGCAGATAGGACGCCACCGCCCCCACATGCGGGGTCTGGATGCCGCCCGTGAAACGCCGCCCCGTCTGCATCACCTGCCATCCCGCGTCATGCACCGCCGCGCCGTCATGGTGGCAGGAACGGACGAGGGAAAACTTGTCCGCCAGCTTCGCGTGCAGGGGGAGCAGTTCCGAGATTTCAAAGGCGTCGGACTTCGTGCGGATGGGCTTGAAGGGACCGCGGATTTCCCGGGGCGCGTCCGGCTTCATGTCCCAGAGATCGATGTGACTGGGAGCCCCCAGGTTGAAGATCATGATGCAGGACCGCTTTTCGTGACCCGGGCGGACCTGCCCGGACTGCTCCGCCCGGAGGTATTGGGGAAGCGAGAGCCCCAGCGCGGAGAGGACACCTATCTGGAGAAATTCACGCCGGGAGTGCCCGGGTCCACAAAGGACAGCCCGGTCGCGGGGGGATTCAGCGAGAAAGTCGAACATGAGGGGACGATATACGGCGGTCAGGATATTGTCCTCTCCCCGTACGCGGCAAGATTAAACGACGGTTTCGGAGGGGCGTGAATGCGGGAGACATTCGCGCCACTATCTTTTATACTGTCCCCGCCCCCGCCGTATGCCGGAACGACCCTCACGCAAACCACCACCGTCCACTTCGGCGCGGGGAGAGCTTTTCCCGGCCACTCAATGGTCGGCCATCTCCATGGCCCGGCATGGCGACGAAGGAAAGGCCGTGGAGGGCCTGCGGCGGATGGCGGTGGATTACTGGAGACCGCTCTATCTTTATCTGAGAAAGCGCGGGGAGGGGCACGACGATGCCTCGGATTCCGTGCAGGGGTTTTTTGAATTTGTCTTCAGCAGCGGGTTTTTCACCCATGTGGAGCGGGAAGGCGGCAAGTTCCGGTCCTATCTGCTGAAGTCGCTGGAGCGCTGGCGGAGCCGGCGGCAGACCCGGGAGGGAGCCCAAAAGCGTGGCGGGCAGGTGGTGCATGTGCCGCTGGAAGGTCTGGAGCAAATGGAGGACGCACCCGGGCTGGCCGGGGACATCGAGGCGGAGGTGGCCTTTGACCGGCAGTGGGCCTCGGACATGGTGGGCCGGGCGGTGGCGGCCACCCGGAACGATTATGCCCGGCGGAATCGCGTGGCCTGGTTTGAATTTCTTTCCCCCGCTCTCCCCGGGCTGGGAAAGCTGCGCCCTTACCAGGAGTTGGCCGTGCTCCTGGGCTCCACGGAGGGAGCGGTGAAAAAGGCGGTCTTTGATCTCCGGAATGCCTTTGCCGGACATCTGCGGACGGAGATCCGGTCCACCGTCCGGACGAACGAGGATGCCGAGGAGGAACTCCGGCATCTGTTTTCGGTCATGTCGAAATATTGATAAATTTCATATCCATGGTAAATTCCACGTGAATTTCCTTGAGGATGAACAGGTGACACCGGCAGGCACTTCCACGAACCGCTCCACCTGTGTGGAGTGTGGGACCCCCCTTTCCGCTGGAGCCTGCCCGGCCTGCGCCCTGGGGATGCTCCTGGGTGGGGGCCTCGCCTTTGAAGAGGAGGAGGCCGGGGGAAACCATGTGCCGGACACGGGTCTCGCCCGCGGCATGGAGTTCGGGCGCTACACTTTAAAGAAGCGTCTCGCCCAGGGAGGCATGGGGGTGGTGTATGAAGCGGAGGACCGGAAGCTGAAGCGGGTGGTGGCTTTGAAAATGATCCGGGGTTCCAGCTTCGCGAATGACGCGGAACTCGCCCGCTTCACCCTGGAGGCGGAAGCGGCGGCGGGTCTGGATCATCCGAATATCGTTCCCATCTATGAGGTGGGGCGGCTGGAGGGGGAGCCGTTTTTCACCATGAAGCTCATCGAGGGGCAGTCCCTCGCGGAGCGACTGCGGGAAAAGACGGGTGGCATCCCGCCCCGGGAGGCGGCGGCGCTGCTGGGGTGCATCGCCCGGGCGGTCCACCATGCTCATGAGAGAGGAGTGCTGCACCGGGATTTGAAACCGGGGAATATCCTCCTGGATCGCGCGGGCGTGCCGTGGCTCACGGATTTCGGGCTGGCGAAGCGGGCGAACGCGGACAGCGGGCTGACGCTGACCACGGACCACCTGGGCACGCCGCATTACATGTCCCCGGAGGTCGCGGGAGGCCGGGTGAATCACGTCTCCGCCGCCAGTGATGTCTGGGCGCTGGGGGTCATCCTGTGGGAGATGCTGTGCGGCACGCTGCCATTTCGAGGGACGAGCGCGGTGGAGATCATGCGCCGCATCGTGGAGGACGAGCCCTCCCAGCCGGACACGGGACGGCGGAATGGCGATCTGCTCACCCTGGCGCGCCGCTGCATGGAGAAGGACCCGGCGCGCCGTCCGGTCTCCGCCCGGGAGGTGGCGCTGGATCTGGACCGCTGGCTCCGGGGGGAGCCCATCCGCGCGCGCCGCATCACGGGCCGGGAGCGGCTGGTGAAGTGGGTGAAGCGCAAGCCTTCGCTCGCGGCCCTTTATGCCGCCCTGCTGGTGGGCGGCGTGGCCGTGATGGTCCTGTGGTGGCGGGCGGAAAATGGCGTCCGCGTTCTCGAAAAGGCGAACAAGCGGTATGCCTCCGCCCTGAGCATCGCCACGGCGACAAAACTGGCGGGGGATGCCCGGCTGCAGATCGGCGAGGATCCCGCCCGCGCCCTGCTGCTGGCCGTGGAGGCGGTGGAGGAGTCCCGCCGGGAGGGGGGGCACCATGCTGCCGGAGGCCAGTGCCGCGCTTTATGAAACACTCCGGAAGGTGGGCGGCATGGATGCCTCGCCCAACGGCCCGGACCGTTCCTCCCGGGTTCCTGGTTTTGTGAAACGCGGCCCCATGGAGTTGCATGCCGCGAAGATCAGCCCTGATGGCCGGTGGCTCATGAACATCGACTGGGAGGGAAGCCGGAAGACCGGGATCACGGCGGCGCTGTTCGACCTCCATGACCAGCGGGAAACCGCCCCCCGGCGGCGCTGGGTTCCGTGGCCGGCCGGGTCTGAGATTTTCCGGGCCTGGTGCTGGCTGGCGGATTCCCGGGGAGTCGTGACGGTGCGGGATAACGGGGAGATCATGCTCTGGACGGTGACCCCGGCGGAAGGTACCGGAACGGTGGATGAGCCTCCGCCGGGCCGGGTGCTGGGCTTTCTGGGAATCACCGGGCGGAAGTTGAAGGAACTGGCGTTACTTCCACGAAAAGAGGGGAACCAGGTGGAGATCGTGAGTTTCTTTTCACCCCCCGAAGGAGAGGATCAGGACTCCAGAGGGATCTGCGTCCGGCAGCTTCTAACTCCCGGCGCGCCGGTGCCGCTGGAGTCCGGTAACAGGATGCCCTTGCCCGCCAGTCCGGCGGTGACCACCGGTCGGGTGGTTTCGCCGGATGGGAAATGGGTGCTGTCCGTGGGGATCGGGCGGGCCGGTCGCGGATACCTCCAGAACCTGGACGCGGGTCCGGGGGAAAAGCCGGTGGAGCTTCCGGAAGGGGAATTTTATGTCGGGCCGGTGATTTACAGTCCGGACTCCCGTCACCTGCTTCTCTATCGGGATCCGGGAATCGTTCGGATTTACGATCTTATCTCCGGTGACCCGGCGGCCTCGGCAGGCACCGGCCGGACTTTGTGCCGTCAGGTCCAGGGCTGCATCTTCCTCGCTTTTTCCCCGGATTGTCGCACCGTCTGTCTCGCGGGCGTGGGGGATCAGCTCCAGCTCCAGCCGCTGGATCCCTCGCAGCCGGTGGCGAATCTGCGCACGGACGGGAAACGGAACATCGTGGCGGCCTTCAGCCCGGACGGGGAATGGTTTTTCGCCGGGGGGCATGACCGCGTGGTCCGGGCCTGGCGGAGGGACCGGCTGGAGGAGGCGGATGCGCCGCTGCAATTCCGGGGACTGCCCACGCCGGTGATGGATATCCAGATGGCGGCGGATGGCCGTTCCCTGGTGGCCACCGGTCTCAACGGTGCCTTCCGCCGCTGGGCCTTCGACGGCCTCAGCACCGGGGCCCAGCCCTCCGTGGTGTCCGGCAATGAGGGACCGGTAAACGATCTCGCTGTCTCCACGGACAGCCGGTGGATCGCTCTCGCCTGCGGTCCCCGGGAGGGCGCGGGAGGTGGCGCGGGCAGCGGGGAGGTCTGGCTCTCTCCGGGCGCGGGAGACGGTTCCTGGAGGCTGGCTTCCCTGGATTTTCCCGCCACGGGCGTGGCCTTCAGCCGGGATGGCCGGTGGCTGGCGGTCGCAGGAAAAAGCGCCTCGGCTATGATCTTTGATGTCCCCGCGGCGGTCCAGGCGAGGGCCGCGGGAAGGCCGCCTCCCGGACCACGCCATGTGCTGGGAATGGAGGGAACCCGCCCCGGCTTCGAGCGGAGGGTGGCCTTTCACCCGCGCGGCACGCTCTACTGCACCTCCGGGGATGGGATGCTTTTCGAGTGGAATCTCTCGGAGGCAGGGGTGTGGGGCCAAATGCACGTCCTGCATTCCATTCTTTATCTGCTACCAGACGTGGAGGTCTCTCCGGACGGACACTGGCTGGCGGTCTGCCGCCATGGATGGGATCCCAACCCTGAACCGGGGAGTACGCAGTGCATGAATATGGTATTGCTCTACGATGTGAGTGCCCCCGGCAGCCCGGTGCCCCGCGCGACCCTGCCCGCCTCTTTTTTGGAAAGCACGAATGTGGTCTTCAGCGCTGACAGCCGCTGGATGGCGGCGGGGGCCGCGGGGGCCGAGCCGTTTCTCTGGGATCTGGAGAGAGCCTCCCCCGGCGGGGCCATGTGCCGGGTGCCGGTGACCGGGCACGCTTTGGAAGCCCTCGCGTTTTCCCCGGACCGCCCCTGGCTGGCGGTGGGAGGGAATGAAGGGGAGATCAATCTCTGGCACCGGCTGGGGGGCGCGGACCGGAGCCGGTTTTTTACGGGGGATAAGGTCCGCTCTCTCCAGTGGCTGCCGGGGGGGCGCCTCTTATCAGGAGGAGTGGGAGGGCACGCCTTCCTGTGGGAGACGGATATCTCCACCCTTGTGGCTCTCGCCCGGAAAGTGGCAGGCCGGGAACTCACGGACGCCGAACGGAAAGCTTTCCGGACCAGCCCGGAGGATTCCCCGCCAGTCACGGAATAGGTGGCCTGTCAGGAGAATTTCAAAAATATCCACATTTTCCGTAACCATCGCCCGGTGGTTTTGCATGGATCTGCGTGAGGATACCGGTCGCCGCCGGACATCCTTCCCAGGAATCCCACGCAAAACCGACCGGAAGATGAAAAACAGCCCCCAGAGAAGACGCCTCCCGCGAGGTTTCAGCCTCGTAGAACTCGTTGTCACCGTGGGCATCCTCGGGTTGATCGCCAGCCTGGCGATTGCGAATCTTGGCCCGGTCTCTTCCGCGGCGGGGATCTCGGCGGCCCGGCAAAAGGCGAGGGAGATCGTCACCGTTTTCAACGCCGGGGAAATGATGGGCGCGCCGGAATTCATGGCTGTAACGGATGTAGCCGCAGCGATGGACGCCGTGGGGACTGGAGCCCATGGCAGCGGGGTGAACAAGGCCATGGTGTTCCGGGTGCCTGGGGTCTCGGCGGCCATGGATGACGGGAAACCGGAGGAGGCGAGGGCGAAGTTTTACCTGAACTTCACCAGCGGCAGTCTCATCTTCGAAAAAGACGGCGCGGCCACCGCCACGTCCAACTACGGTTCCGTCCCGGATGACCGCGCCTGCCGCGTGGTCACCGGGAAAGCACGCCGGTGATACCGGGTGCCCGGCCCCGTGGCCGGAAAGAAAGACCCGCGATGCCGTCTATGGCTAAGAGCTCTCGTTCCCAAAGGGAAAAAGATAGGTGGCAGCCGCCAAATCCAAACTGCAGCCTTCCTGTAAAGGCATGACTTAGGCTTGGTCGACCAGGCCCCCTGGCTAGTGTATCGGAGCGGGCTCAGTAAAACCAGGAGTCTCGCGCACCGCAGGAAAGGGATGAAATTGGAAAGAACAGGATCCGGAGAACCGGGGCGGTATTCTCGTTCATAAACGCCCCCCAGGTCAAGCAGGGATCATCGGGAACTCCCCTATCCTTTTAAGGGATTTTTCAGAATTCTCTCAGATAAGTTTTGCATTAAAGCGATGGATTTGATTCACTCAACCTTAATTGGTCCCTCATGACCAGTTGATTCCCAACTTTAAAGCTCCGTTCCATCCATGAGAAAATACCTGACCGGCCTCCTTTGTCCGCTGGCAGCCATCGCCGCCTTCCCGTGCCTTACCGGTACCCTTCACGCCGCAGGGGTGATGGTGGGCAACTCCACTTTGATCGGTGTTCTTGACTACAGCGACACCTTTACGGGTACCGCTGACGGCGGGACGAACGCGAACCGGCCCTATGTGGCCGCCGTGCAACCGGCTCCGACCTATGTGATCGAGAAGACCTACGGGCATCCCAGCGCGAGTTTCTTCTCCACCGGCCAGGCGGCGGGGGTGGCCAGTTTCAGTATCGCCAGCGATACCCAGGGGCACGTTCTCCCGGAAACCCCCACCTTTACGGGAAGCGGCGCCGGGAGCGCCACGGGTTTTACCCAGACCGGCACCGGCGGGGATTGGGGCGTGCCGTTCGGGTTCCGCACGAATTATATCGTTCAGGTGGATGCCGTGACGGTGGCGGACCGCATCGATATCACCTCCGGCACCGCGCCCAATATCGGAAGCGGGCTCTCGGTGTTTTTCCGCGGGGATGGCACCGGCAATGCCTCGCTCTACAATGGCGCGGTGGATACCCCCATTAAGAGTGTCATCCCGACCTTCAGCACGGGCATTACCGGCAGTGGCCAGTGGACGAATCTCGCGGTGCGCTTCGATACCGTGGGGAAGCAGCTTGAAATCTACGTCAACCAGGTCTCGAAGGGAGTCATCGACCTGAACACCTTCGCGGGCGGGATCTACGCGAACTTCTCCAATGCCGTGGTGGGCGTGGGGGGATCCGGCGGAACTCAGAACCGGATCTGGACGGATAACTTCCAGGTGGGAGCTCCCGTTCCGGAACCCGGTTCCGCTCTGCTGGGCCTGTCCGCGTTCGGTCTGTTTGTCTTCCGGCGGAAACGGAAGTAAGGCCTAACTCATTATATTTTAAAGAACCCGGTGGTGAACGTCATGTTCGCCGCCGGGTTTTTTGTTTTTCCGCCTCATGTCCCGGCTCGGAGCCTGATCCTGAGGGATTTAAGGGCCTTTGGCGGGTACCCGCTATCCACTCCGGGGATACGTTTAATAAAAAAAATGGAAAATATTGATTTTATGAACGAGAGTTGCCGCTTCACCCTCCCAAATAACAATTCCCGCCTCCCAGGGCGGGGGTAAACCAATGATAATCAAGCCCATGAACGCAATTCTCTCCAAAACGTTCGTCGCGTGCGCGGCGCTCGCCCTCGGTGCCACCGGGGCGCAGGCCGTGACCGTTATCGCCGGAAGCTCCGCTTTGATAGGAACCTACGACTACACAGATACCTTCGACGGATTCCTTGATGGCGGTTCCAATCCGGCCCGGCTGTATATCGCTGCCGTGCAGGCCGCCCCTGCTTACGTGGTCCAGAATACCTACGGGCACCCGTCCGTGAATTTCGAAAGCCGCACCCGCCCGGGCACCGGGATCGGGGAATTCAGTTTCACGAATGGCAATGCCGTCACCGGCGGATTCGTCGCCGGTTCCACTCCCTACCCGGGGAACGAGCCTGGAAACTCCACCGGCTTTACCCAAACGGGCGCCGGCGGTGACTGGGGCGTTCCTTATGGTTTCCGGACGCAATACGTGGTGCAGTTTGACGCGGTTTCCTCGGAGGACCGGATCGATATCACCTCCGGTGCCGGGATTGGCTACAGCGCGTCGAGTGCCGTTTCCGTCTTCTTCCGCGCCACGGGAGGCATCGATATTTTTAGCGGCGGTCTTCAGACGGCCACGGGCCTGAACAGCGGCACCACCGCCGCCGGACAGTGGCACAACTACGCGGTTTCCTTCGACACCGTGGCGAAAACCCTCAATATCTATGTGGACCAGGTCTCCAGAGGAACGGTGGACCTGAACACCTTTGCCGCCGGAGCTTATTCGGCGGGTTTCTCGAACGCCTTTGTCAGCGTGGGTGGAAACGGAAACCGCATCTGGACGGATAACTTCCAGGTGGGAGCGATGGTGCCGGAGCCCGGTTCCGCGCTGCTGGGCGTCTCCGCGCTCGGTTTCCTGACCCTGCGCCGGAAGCGGAAGTAAATAAGTTCCCGTTTACCGGGACTACCCTGGAGCCCGCGTGCAGGTGTGAAGACCTGCACGCGGGCTTTTTTGGGGGGAAGGGGAGTGGAGACTCCGGCGTGGACTCAGGCTTTTCCGCCGAAGGTGCAGTGATCGTCCAGGTCCACGAGGTCGAACCAGGTGCGGATATCCTCCCGGGTGGTGCTGAAGCGGGCGAGGGAGGCGGCGAATTCCTGGAGCGTCTCCGCGTCGCTGTCCGGCGTGCGGTTCTCATGATAGTGGCTCCAGGCTGCGATCTCCCACGGCTGGCGGGAATGCTGTGCGTTGGTGGTGACCCATTCCAGGAGTTCGCCATCGCCGGAGCCTTTGGCGGCCTCGGCTTTCAGGGCCTCATGGTCCAGACCGGTGAAGTTGAAGAAGTGGCGGTCCAGTCCCTTCCCGGAGTAGTGATATTCCCCCAGCGTGCCGACGGCGGCGGCGCGCGCCTTGTCCAGGATACGGGGCAGGATGACATACCCGCCGAGCCGGACACGGAGGCTACGGGGCGGACGCTGGGTGAGATTCGTTACAGTGGAGGAGGTGCTCATGAAGTGTATGGGAGGTGAATGAATGAGGTCAGGCGGGGGTGGATTGCGGGGCGGCAGCGGCGGTCTCCGTCGCGGGAGTGTGCCGGGAAAGAGCCACCAGAAGCAGGGCGGCCAGGGAAGTGGCCCCGGCGGCCCACATGACGGTGGAGGTGCCCCATGCATCCACCACGCGTCCCCCGAGCACGGACCCGAGGGCGATGAAAACCTGGAACGTGGAGACCAGCAGCGCCGCCCCGCCCTCCAGAGCTTCCGGCGCGGCCTTGAAGACCCACAGTTGCAGGGTGATGGGCAGCGCCCCGAAGGCGAGGCCCCAGGTGACGAGCAGCACCGCCACCCCGGCCAGGGAACCCCCGGTGGCCGGCATGAGCAGGATGGCTCCCGCCAGCATGACCACCACGGCAATCAGAGTGGCCCGCAAATTCCGTCCCGCCGCCGTGCCTCCGAGGAAATTTCCCACGATGCCCGCCACCCCGTAGGCCAGCAGCAGCATGCTGAGGGTCCCCGCCTGGAGTTCCCCGGTTTCCTTGAGGAACGGTTCCACGTAGGTGTAGGCCGCGAAGTGACCGGCGATCACAAACGCGATGGTGAGCAGTCCCAGCCGCACATCCGCGTGCCGCAGGGAATGCGTGAGCTGCCGCAAACCCGGCGCGGGCGGCGGCGGCAGGGCCGGGAGCACGAACATCTGGGCCACTCCCGCCAGCAGGGCCACGACACCAAAAACGGCGAAGGCCGCCCGCCATCCCGCCGCCCCCGCGATGAGCGTGCCCGCCGGCACGCCCGCCACGGTGGCGATGGAAATCCCCGCGAGGATGATGGTGGTGGCCCGTGCCATCGAGGCCTTTGGCACCAGCCGTCCGCCCAGCGTGACCGCGATGGTCCAGAATCCCCCGAGGCTGATCCCGAACATCACCCGCGCCGCCAGCATCACGCCGAAATTCGGAGCAAACCACGCGGTGAGGTTCGCGAGGGCCAGCAGGGCCATGAGGCCCAGCACCACCGCCCGCCGGTCAAAGCGCCCCGCCGCGATCGTGATGACGGGCGCGGCGATGGCGGCGACGATGCCGGGGATGGAAACCATGAGCCCGGCGGTGCCTTTGGACACCTCCAGCCCGTGCGCGATTTCCGTCAGCAGGCCGATGGGCAGGAATTCAGAGGTGACGACCACAAAGGCGCCAAGGGCCACCGAGAGCACCGCCATCCATGCCTTGAGCATGGATGACGGCGTTTCCCCGGTGGATTCAGAGGGAGAGTCGAGGATCATGAGGGACGGGGAAGACGTGGCGGGCGGGGATCAATGCAAGCCGCCGGAGACCATGAACGTCTCGCCCGTGAGCCACCCGGAATCGTCCGAAGCGAGGAAGACCGCCACTTTTCCGATATCCGCCGGCTGGCCGATGCGGCCCAGCGGCGTGTCCGCCACCACCCGGGTCTGCATGTCAGAGCCCGCGATGCCCGCCGTGTGGAAGCCCTCGGTTTCCACCATGCCGGGACTCAGGGAATTCACCCGGATGCCGCGCGGCCCCAGTTCCTTCGCCAGAGAGCCTGTGATGGCGTCCACCGCGCCCTTCGTGGCGCTGTAAACGGAACCGGCGGGAGGCGTGATCCGGACCACCACGGAACTGATGTTGATGATCACTCCCCCGGTGGCGTCGAACTGCCCGACGGCCTTTTGCGTGGTGAGAAGGAGGCCCAGCACGTTCAGGTCGAACTGCTTGTAGAAGTGCTCCTCCGTGATGGCCTCCAGGGGGGCGAATTCGTAAATGCCCGCGTTGTTCACGAGGATATCCACTTTTCCGAAGGCGGCGGTCCCCTCCGCGAAGAGGCGGTCGATGTCCGCCTGTTTGGACACGTCCGCCTGGATGGCGACGGCCTTGCCTCCGGCGGCGGTGATGGCGGCCACCACTTTATCCGCGCCCGCTTTGCTGCTGGCGTAGTTGACGATCACGGAAGCCCCCGCCGCGGCGAGGTGTTCGGCGATGGAAGCACCGATTCCCTTGGAGGCACCCGTGACGAGAGCGGTTTTACCCGCGAGTTTTTGTGAGTTGGATGTATTCATGGCTGTGACTTGTTCTTGGGTTTTGAAGGAGAACTGTGACTTAATAAGTAACAAAAAAGTGTAAAAATCAGGAGGGCTTGATGTCGGCGATGATGTCCGCCAGGGTGGTTTCCTTCAGGCTCGCCTCCATGGCGGCCTGGGTTTTGAGGAGGAGTTTCTCCAGCGCCCCCTTGATGCGGCAGCTCACGGTGCAGGGCTTCTGCTCCGGGTAGGTATGGATGGCGAAGGCCTTCGGAGCCGACACGGCATGGTAGATATCCAGAAGGGTGATCTCCCCCGGCTTCCTCGCCAGCCAGCACGCCCCGGCCTTCCCCGTGGAGGTGTGCACCAGCCCTGCTTTGGAAAGCCGCGCCAGGGTGCGCCGCACAAAGCTCGCGCTCGTATTCACACTGAGCGCCAGCTTCGCGGAGGTCGTATCCTGCCCACTGCAACAGCCCAGCCCGGCCATCAAATGGACCGCGATGGAAAATTGAGTGTTGGCCGCCATAACTGTTACTTTAGTAGTCACAATATGGCGGGGCGCAAGGAGTTTTTTCAACACAGGCGTGCAGCATCGGCTTGTGACAAAAGTCCCGCCCCACCAGTTGCGTTTCACTCCGGAAAAGTGAAGAGTTGGCTGGTCATGACCATCCAGCTTCCGCCCGCACTTGATCGCCTTGTCAGGGACAAGGTGGCATCCGGTCTCTACAACAGTGAAACTGAAGTGGTCTGTGAGGCCTTGCGCCGGGAATTTGACCGGGAGACCGTGGAAGAGCAATTGCGCACCCAAGTCGCCGCAGGCTTTGCTCAACTGGATGACGGTGAATTTGAGGAACTCACCCGGGAGGAGTTTTTTTCCCGATTTGCGTGTGGAGGCAAGACGGAGGCATGCGATTGAGATTTTCCCGCCTCTCTCTCGAAGATTTGGATCTAATCCGTGAGTTCACCACGGAGAAATGGGGGGAGAGTCAGGCTTCGAGTTATTTGAGGTCTATCTGGCAGGCATTGGAGGAGATTTCATTGACTCCTGAACGCTGGCGCTCACGCCCTGATATTTATCCGGACTGCCGCGCCAAGCTCTGTGGACGCCACCTAATCGTTTACCGGGTGCATGATGGGCTCGTGGAAATTGGACGGATCCTGCATGGCTCCCGAACTTGAAGGAGCACCTGCCCCGTAACTTCATGGGGGGATAACACCTCAAGTTACCCCGGATCCCGTGGCTAAAGGGGAAATTTAAAAAGTTCAGGGAGTCCTCGTGCCGTGAGCCCGCCCTATAAACCCGTTGACGGTGGGCACCGGGAACATAGCCTGCGCGCTCTTATGAAGATCACCACTCTCACCGCCGCGGCCATTATGGCTGTTTCCGGCCCCGCGCTGGCCCAGGAAGACGCCAAACCCGCGGAACCTCCCCCTGCCAAGCCCGCCGCCGCTCCGGAAGCCTCCACTGAAAACGTGAGCTACGCCATCGGTGTGCTCATGGCCGGCAACCTCAAGCAGATGGGCCTGAAGCCGGATGTCGCTTTGTTCAGCAAAGGCCTGGCGGATGCCCTCGAAGGCAAGGAGCCAAAATTCTCGGAGGCCCAGTGCCAGCAGATTTTCCAGGCTTACCGCCAGAAGAATCAGAAGGAGATGGCGAAAGCCCAGTCCGCCGCCCAGGAGGCCGCGCAGAAGACGCATGCCGCCCAGAGCAAGGCTGTCTATGACAAAGCCCTCGCCGCCGGTGACAAAACCGCCGCGGCCAGCAGCGCTTTCCTCGCGGAGAACGCCAAGCGCAAGGGGGTGACCACCACCGCCAGCGGCCTCCAGTATGAAGTCGTCAAAGCCGGCACCGGAGCCAAGCCCTCCGCCGCGGACACCGTGAATGTTCACTATCACGGCACGCTTCCGGACGGCACTGTTTTTGACAGCTCCGTGGAACGTAATGAGCCGATCTCCTTCCCGCTCCTGCGCGTCATCCCGGGCTGGACGGAAGGTGTGCAACTCATGCCCACCGGCTCGAAGTATAAGTTCTTCATCCCCTCCTACCTCGCCTACGGCGAAGATGGCTCCCCTCCCAAGATCCCCGGGCACTCCGCGCTGGTCTTTGAGGTGGAACTCCTCAAGATCGAGGAATAAGCGGGATTTCCCAACCTTTGTGAAGACGGCTCCGGATGACTCCGGAGCCGTCTTTTTTATTTTGAGGAGGAAGGCGGGAGCCATCCTCTCCGCTCACGCGTTCAGGTCGTTATTGTAATACACTTTGACGTATTTCATCTTCCGGTCCTCGTCGAAGCCGCGTTCCAGCACGGGGTCTTTCTGGCCGGGGAAGGCGGGCTTCAGGTGGATCTCCACACCGGTATCCAGGCGCATGACGCCGCCGATTTTTTTCTTCGCCTTCGTGACGTCCTTCTTGGAAATGGTGAAGGTCTTCTCCAGGGGCTGGCCGCGATCCTCCTCGATGCGGGAGCGGTGATCCGCGAATTTCTCCACCAGTTCCGGTGTCTTCAGGACCTGGTCCTCAAATTCATCCAGATTGAAAACCTCGTGCTCTTCAAAGAACACCAGTGCATCCGCGGCGGCGGAGCAGCGCTCCTCCACGGCATCGTCCTCCGCGGCGGGCTTTTTCTCCTCCTCCAGGAAGTCCACGGCCATCTTTGCGTAGGTATTGGTGAGGAACGAGGCGTCGGAAACCGGCTGGACGCCAAGGAAGTCCCGGATCCAGAAGCGGGATTCCGCGCCGGAGCGATCAAAGGTAAGGAGGTAGAACCCCTTGTTCTCAAAGTGGTTCAGAATGAGGCAGCCCTTGTCGATCTTCTCCGGGTTGATTCCGTGATCCGTCGCCAGTTGCAGGTCGCCGTCCTTCGCGATGATGCTGAGAAACGGCACCACGCTTTCCGCCTTCAGAATGCAGATGCCCCGCACGGCCTCTCCCTCCAGTTCAATGTCATGGATGGAGGCGATGCACAGGTCCCCGGACTTGATGTTCGGGTGGTTTGACTTCGAGTAGAGATGCTTCGCGATGGCGCATCCGGTCTCCAGCAGGGAGTCCTCCGACGCGAAGATGGTCTTCGCGTAGTTGTTCATCTCATGCTGGTCCAGCGAGGTGTGGTGGTGGAAACGGTGACCGGTAAGATTTTTGAAGGGTTTGAGGAAAAGGGAGGTCAGCATCTCCTGATCCTGCTCCGGGACCTTGAAAACCTCTTTCGAGGTTTCGAGGGGCTCGTCCCGCTGGGGATTGCCTACTTTGGCAAGGACGAGACCGGTGGTGAAGGCGGTGTTGAAGCGGATACGGACAGACATGGGACGGTCAACCAAAGGAGGGAATGCGGGATTGGAAACCACGAAGTGTGGCCTTCCTGGATTCGTGGGAAATTTTTCACTCATTTGTAATAGCGGGTCCGCCCCTCCGCTTCATACTCGGATTTATGAGCCTTCCGCAGTCCCTGCTTTTCTTCGCCGATGCCACCGATCTCCAGGAACTTCTGGGCCGCAGTGCTCTCTTCGGGCTTCTGGGAATCGCGCTCGCCATCCTGGGGTTCAAAATCTTTGACTGGATGACGCCGGGGAACATGCAGAAGGAGATTTTCGAGAACCGGAACATGGCCGCCGCCGTGCTGGCCGGGGCCTTTATCATAGGCGTGTGCCTCATCATCGCCGCGGCTGTCGGGTAATCCCGCCGGAGGGTTCAAGCCATGAGTTACGTCGAAAAATTCAATCCCCAGAAGCGCAGCGGGTGCATCAATCTGGTACTGCTGGGAACGGTGGTCAGTCTCTGCGGCTATGGGATCCATTCGTGTTCCCAGGACGAGGAGAACGACTGGGTGGCGGACAGCGAAGTCACCCAGGTGCAGGGCGGTCATATGTATCAAAACAACCACTACGTGCACGGGGCGGGCTATTACCACGCGCCGTTTGCCGCCTGGTTCTCGCGTCCGTATAACGATTACGATCCCGCGCGGGGGTATTACGCGGGAGGGAACTGGAACAGCCAGGCCTATGCCTCGAATATCACCTCCTCCGTCCCTGCCGGCGAAACCGTTTCCCGGGTGAACAGCCAGTGGCGGAGCGCGAATCCCGGGCTGGTCGCCAGCCGGAAGGCCTCCATCGCCAGCGCCCGGTCCACTTCGCGTGGCGGCTTCGGTTCGTCCTTCCGCGGCGGCAGTTCCTGACATGAAAAGACATCGCGTGCCTCCCCGCATTTGCTGGCGGGATACCGTGGAGGGCCAGGGGCTGCTCTGGCATACCCAGGATGGCCGTCCCTACTGGGATGAAACCGTCGCTTATGAATTTACCTCCGCGGAGGTGGATATCCTGGAGGAGGCCGCCGCGGAGTGGCACCGCATGTATCTGGAAGCCGCCGCCCAGGTGGTGCGGAATGGCTGGTGGCACGACGTGGGCATCGACGCCCGGGATGTGCCGCTGATCACCAAGTCCTGGGAGGCGCAGGAATTCAGCCTCTACGGCCGGTTCGATGCCATCCTGGACGAAAGCGGCCAGCCGAAACTCCTGGAATACAACGCCGACACACCCACCTCCCTGCTGGAGGCCTCCGTGATCCAGTGGACATGGCTGGAGGAAACGCGGCGGCACGAGGACCAGTTCAACTCCCTGCATGAAAAGCTCATCGCCGCCTGGAAACGGAGCGGGCTGAAGCGGGTGCATTTTTCCAGCGTCACGGACTGCCCGGAGGATGAAATGACCGTGGTCTATCTCCAGGACACCGCCATCCAGGCGGGCATCGAAACCGTGCCCATCGCTGTGGACCGCATCGGCTGGAACACGGAGCTGAACGCCTTTGTGGATGAGGATGAGGAGCCCATCGGCGCGCTCTTCAAACTCTATCCCTGGGAGACGATGCTGAAGGAGGAATTTGCCCGCTACATTCCCGGCGGCGGCTGCCGGTTTCTGGAGCCTCCGTGGAAGCTGCTCCTGAGTAACAAGGGGATGCTGCCCATTCTCTGGGAACTGTTCCCGGATCACCCGTATCTCCTGCCCGCTTTCCGGAAGCCGGATCCGCTGGGGCGGTCCTATGTAAAGAAGCCCGTCCACAGCCGGGAGGGCGCGAATGTCACCATCGTGGAAAACGGAGCCACCGTCGCCTCGGAACAGGGTCCGTATGGCGACAGCGGCTACATTTATCAGGCCCTGGCAAAGGCGGAGCCGCTGGATGGCTGCCGCGCGGCGCTGGGGCTATGGATCGTGGATGGCGAACCCGCCGGTATGGGTATCCGGGAGGACACCGGCCGCATCACCGGGAATCTCAGCCGGTTTGTGCCGCACTGGTTCCGGTGACACGGCGGGAGGGATGACTCACGCGGCGAGGATCGCGTTGGTGAGGTCGCCCTTGCTCTGCATCCCGCGCAGGCTCTTCACGAGCTTTCCGTCACGGAAGACCATGAGGGTGGGGATGGCCGTGACGCCGTAGCGGGCGGCCAGTTCCGGCGCGGCATCCACGTTCACCTTGGCCACGATGGCCTTGCCTTCATGTTCGGCGGCCAGTTCATCCACCACGGGGCCGATCATTTTGCACGGGCCGCACCACTCGGCCCAGAAGTCCACCAGCACGGGTTGGGTAGTGCCGGCAAGGGTGGCGTCGAAGTTGTCTTTGGTTAGATTAATCGCTTTCATGGATTCAGGAAGTTGTAAGTCTATTATTCGATGCTCGATTCATGCCACCATCGGCATGCCTGCTGAGAGGGGCGCGGCGGGGCTTTTATTCCTCAGGCGCTGTAGCCGCCGTCCACATTCAGGACCGCGCCGGTGATGTAGCTGGCCTCCGGGCTGGCGAGGAAAGCCACGGCGGCGGCCACTTCCTCGGCCTTTCCATAACGCTTCAGCGCCACGGCGGCCCGCAGGCCATCGGCGGAGGGGCCGTCTGCCGGGTTCATATCCGTGTCGATGGGGCCCGGCTGCACGACATTGACCGTGATGCCCCGGCCTCCCAGGTCCCGGGCCCAGCCGCGGGTGTAGAGTTGCACCGCGCCTTTCGTGGCGCTGTAGTCGGCGAGACCCGGCCAGGCCACGGTGGAGCCAAGCACGGAGCCGATGGAGATCACGCGCCCGCCCTCCGGCAGGAGAGGAGCGGCGGCCCGGGTCGCGGCGGCCACGCCCCCGACGTTGATGGCCAGTTGGCGGTCAAAGGCGGCGGCATCCGCGGCGGGATCATCCACCGGGCCGGTGACGGACACGCCGGCATTGTTCACCAGAATGTCCAGCCGCCCGAAACGCTCGTGGACGCTTTTCACCAGATTCGCCACCTGCGCGGAATCGGCCTGGTCCGCCTGGAAGCTGGCGGCCTTCACGCCCAGGGCCTCCAGGGCTTTCACCACTTCCGCCGCGCGGTCGGGGGAGGCGGAGTAACTGATGGCCACGTCCGCGCCTTCGGCGGCAAGGCGCTTGGCGATGGCGGCCCCGATGCCGCGGGAGCCCCCGGTCACGAGGGCGGTCTTACCGGCAAGCTTTTTGGAGGCGGCGGGAGTGGAGGAAGTGCTCATAGGGTTGTGTTGTCGTTGGGTTTTGTATCGAACGATACACATCTATACGCTGGACAAAGATCCGTCAAGGAATTATTTACTGTCTGGTATGAAAACGAATGCTTCCCCCTCCGCCCCGGGCCGTCCGCGGGGATTCGATCCCGAAACCGCGCTGGACCAGGCCCTGCGCGTCTTTTGGGAAAAGGGTTACGAAGGAGCCTCCCTGACCGATCTCACGGAGGCCATGGGCATCAATCGTCCCAGCCTTTACTCAGCCTTCGGGAACAAAGAATCCCTCTTCCGCAAGGTGCTGGAGCGCTATGCCAGTGGACCCGCCAGCTATGTGGAGGCCGCGCTCGCCGAGCCCACCGCGCGGGCCGTGGCCGTGCGCCTGCTGGAGGGCTCCCGGGAATTGCTGGGGTGTTCGGAGAACCCGCGCGGCTGCCTTATTACACAGAGCGCCCTCGCGTGCGGCGAAGAGGCGAACAGCGTGCGGGAGGCCCTGATCAAGGCCCGGTGGCATACCCTGGAAGCCATCCGGGCGAGATTTGAGCGTGCCCGGGAGGACGGGGATCTGCCCCCGGACACGGACACCTGGCAACTGGCGCGGTTCCTTTCCACCGTGATGCAGGGCATGTCCATCCAGGCTTCCGGGGGCGCATGCATGCAGGCGCTGGGCGGGGTGGTGGAAATGGCCATGCGGGCGTGGCCCGCAAGCCCGGAAAAGCCCCGGGAAACAGAGGTGCCTTGAGCCTTGCATTCCCCGCCGCCAGCGGGCAAACAGCGTGAGTGATCGCAGCCCCTGACAATATCGAGGAAGTGTGTGCCGCCGTAAAGGCGCACGCCTGTCTCCTGCCGTGCGGCGGCGGGACGAAGCCCGCGCTTTCCCGGACTCCGGAAGGCACCACGCGTCTGGACCTGCGGAAGCTCAGCGGCATGGTGGAGTATGAGCCGGATGAGTTCACCTTCACGGCCCTCGCGGCCACGCCTCTGGCCACGGTGCAGGCGGCGCTGACGGCGAACCGGCAGTATCTCCCCTTCGATCCCCCGCTGGCGGCGGAGGGAGCCACCCTGGGCGGCACGGTGGCGGCGGCGCTCAGCGGGCCGGGACGGCTGCGCTATGGCGGTGTGCGGGACTTCGTGGTGGGCGTCCGCTGGGTGGACAATACCGGTACCGTGATCCGGGGCGGAGGCAAGGTGGTGAAGAACGCGGCGGGTTTTGATTTTCCCAAGCTCTTCTGCGGCTCGCTGGGGCGGCTGGGCGTGATGGTGGAGCTTTCCTTCAAGGTGTTTCCGGAGGCGACCGCGCGGGTGACCTGTGCCATCGACTGCCCGGATCTGGCGGATGCCCTGGACCGCCTGGGTTTCCTATGCTGCCAGACATGGGAGGTGGAGGCCGCGGAGCTGATCCTGACAGATGCCGGGCCCCGGCTCCTGGTGCGCTTCATGGGCGATGAACCGGCGCTCACCGCGCGCGCGGAAGCCGCGCTGGCGGCCATCGGGCGCGGAGGCCGCATCCTTTCGGAGGACGAGGCCGCCGCCGTCTGGAAGCCGCTGGCTTCGCTGGAGACCGGTAAACCTGGAGCGCCGCTCGCGCGGGTGCCGCTGACGCCTTCCCGCATCCCGCCGCTGGAGGCGGCCCTGGCGGGCACCGGCACCACGCGGCACTATGGCATGGCCGGGAATGTGGCGCTCATTTCCGGCATGGAGGCGGCGGAGCTGGATGCCGTGCTGCGGCGCGAGGAACTGACCGGCCTCATGCTGCGTGGAGACGGCCCGGCCCGCATTGGGCTCCGGCCCGCAGCGCTGATGGAATCGAAGGTAAAGGCCGCCATGGACGCGACCGGTAAATTTCCCGTGCTTTGAACTGATTCATGAAACACACCATCCCGCCCAGCGAAAAAGGCACGGCGCTTCATTCCATGACGGAGGCCGTGGAGACCTGCGTTCACTGCGGATTCTGCCTGCCCGCCTGCCCCACCTATCAGGAACTGGGACAGGAAATGGATACCCCGCGGGGCCGCATCGTGCTCATGAAGGAGGTGCTGGAGGGCACGCTGCCGCTCACGGACGCACTGCCCCATGTGGACCGCTGCCTGGGATGTCTGGGCTGCGAAACCGCCTGCCCCAGCGGGGTGAAATACCGGGAGCTCATCAGCCCCTTCCGGGATCTGGTGAAGGCCACGCGGCCCCGTACGCTCACGGACCGGCTGAAGCGCCGCCTGCTGCTGACCACGCTGCCGTATCCCTGGCGGTTTCGCCTCGCGGCCTTTGGCGGGATTCTCACCAAACCGTTTCACGGGCTGCTGCCCGGAGCCATGAAGCCCATGCTGGCGCTGCTGCCGGACAAGCTTCCCGCCGCGCAAAAGCTGGAGCCCTTCTACGCGGCCCGGGGACCTGCGCGGGCCCGCGTGGCGTTGCTCATTGGATGCGCCCAGCAGGTGCTGGCTCCGGGCATCAACGCGGCGACCATTGAAGTGCTGACCCGCAACGGCGTGGAGGTGCATGTGCCGGAGGCCCAGGGCTGCTGCGGGGCTCTCGCCTGGCATGTGGGCGCGGGGGAGGAGGCACGCGCGGCGGCACGGAGGAATCTCCGGGCTTTTCCGGTGGACGTGGACGCCATCGTCACCAATGCCGCGGGCTGTGGCTCCGGGCTGCACGAATACCCGCTCATGCTCCAGGGCACCCCGGATGAAGCGGCGGCCGCGGAGTTCGCCCATCGCGTGGTGGATGTCAGTCTCTTCCTGGAACGGCTGGGCATCGAGCCGCCTCCCGCTGTGAAGAAGCCGGTGACCGTGGCCTATCACGATGCCTGCCATCTCAGCCACGCCCAGGGCGTGCGCGCCGCGCCCCGGGATCTGCTGCGCCTCATTCCAGGGCTGACGCTGAAGGAAGTCGCGGACGGCGAAATCTGCTGCGGCAGCGCGGGGACGTATAACATCGACCAGCCGGAGATCGCCGCCGGGCTGGGGCGGAAAAAAGCCGCGAACATCTCCGCCACGGGCGCGGCCTATGTGGTCATGGGGAACATCGGCTGCATGACACAGATCGCCACGCATCTCCAGGCCAGGGGGCCGGGCAATCCGCGCGTGCTGCACACCATGGAGCTGCTGGCACTGGCTTACGCGGGGGAACTATAGAAGGAATTTCCCTGACAGGGCCGGGATCGGAGTTCCGGCCAGCCAGCCCCACGTATGCCTGGAGGTCTTTGAGAGCCGGCCGCGCTGGCGGAGACACTGTAAATTCCCCCAAAATCCTGGCGGGCGGCGTCTCTTGGATCGTGGCACCGGCAGTCCGTGATCCCAAGGCCGGGCAAAAATGATTATTGAGCCTGACAATTCTTCCTGGGATGAGAGATGACTCTCGCGGGGCCTGCATCATGCCGGTAGACGTTATCCGTTATGTTGTAGATGGTTATGAACGGTTTTCGGCCATGGAGAACAGGCGGCCGCCGCTCCGTAGTCGCGCCCTTCTATTTGTTGTGAAATTTATGGAAAATTATTGACGGTCTTGTTTGTCTTGCGATAAATACGGGCCGCCTAGCGGATAATAAAACAGCCGGCATCCGCCGGATGCTTATTAGGGCGGGTGTGAAAGTTTTGCGCGGGATTAATATGATTAAGAAACATTAACAGGGTTTTCGATAAGTTGTGTGGAGGCAAAGGCTCCTGCCATGGCCGGAAGACCGGCGAGGCGGGTGATTTATCAGGGTATCCTGGAGACAGGCGGACGGGCAGTTTCGCGGAGGCGGAGCCATGGACTTATCTCCATGTTCCCGGGGGATTTACGTGCTGATTTTCCCGAAAGGGAGCAAACAAAGAAAAATAATGAAACTAAAATCCAAGCCATTAATTCTGTTTTTCGCCGCCGCCGGCATTTTGAACGCGCCGGCCTTCCCCCTTCGGATCACCGGATCCAAAACGTACCGGGCGGCGGTCAATGAGGGGATAAAGGGCATACTGAATTCGGGTTATATCTACGCATATACGGGCGCCACTCTGAACGACTCTGATCAGGCGGTTTTTTCCGGCACGCTGAATGCCCCCGGTTTCAATCCCGTGCTGATTGTCACCTCCTGGACCACCTCCGGCGAGGGAGCCAAAGTCATCGTGAACAGCGACACGGTGGCGACCTTCCTGGACTCCTCGACATACCGTTCGACCGGCGGCGAGGCGAACTGTCCCGCGGTTTATGAATCCGCCGTCACGGCTGACATTGCGATGACCGACGCCCTCCCGTCCACGATGGGTCTCGGGACCGACCCTCCCCTGGTTGATGTGGGAATGATTCCCTACGTCTGGACGCGCAACAAAGGATGTCCCCGCAAGTATTCCAACATGCATCCCCAGGCGTTGCGAACAATGCTCGCCACCGCGACAATGGGCATGCAGCTTACGGGGTCGGCGGGGGATTTGGACGTCCTCTTTCCGGTCGGACTGAACGAAGCTGATGGCTCACGGTTCATCAACTTTGCGGAGATCGGTTATTCGGGCACGCCCCAGCATTGGAAGCCCACGATCACCGCGGGAAGCGTGTCCGATATCGTGGTGTATCCCTCCCAATCGGTTCTCGGTTTTACCAGGAGCGCGGGAGAGTCCGGATATGCCACCCCGCAGGATCTTGTGGCGGCGTTCAATACTCCCGGGAGCGCTTCGGCCTCGAATCCTGGCTACCTGGTGGCTCTCCTCGATGTAAACAGTGCGAAAGGAGTGGTGCCTGGCACCCAGGCCACGGGCACCGCGTCTGTCAGTGGGGCAGCCGTGTCAGGTGTGACCGTGACAAACGGCGGGACCAATTACTGCGCAAATCCGGAAATCATCCTGACAGGAGGGGGCGGCTCCGGGGCCACGGCCACTGCCACGGTCAACGGTTCCGGAGTGATTACCGCCATCACCGTCACAAATGGCGGAAGTGGTTACAGTTCCGCCCCCACAGTGTCCATTGGAAGCGGTGCGTTTATGAGCTGGAATGGGGTGCCCTATTCCGTGGATGCCGTGAGAACAGGCCAGTATTCCCTGTGGTCCTATGCGCGTCTCCTTTACCGCAACGGGACCAGCGCGACGACCTGGTCTCAGAATCTCGCATACTATATCAGAAATTATACCGCTCAATACTCCGGGATCCCGAAGCAGGAGGCGGACATCAACAACCGGGCCATCCGCTCCGCGGAGGGTGGTTATGTAAACTACATCGAATAACCCGCGCCAGCAAAACCCCTTCCTCGAGTCGCTTGAGAAAAATAAAATATGAAACCGATTAAACTTACCCTTCTGGCCTTTGCGTTTGCCTTTTCGGCGCCCGCCGTCCAGGCCACCACCACCATCCGGATCACCGGTTCCACGGCTTACCGCAAGGCCGTGCACAGTGCCATCCGGAACATTCTGAATACCGGATTTACTTATGCCTACAGCGGCACGGACTTTGCCACGGCTGATCAGGCAATATTTACCGGCACCACCAAAACGACCTCGGTTTCGGTCATTGTCAAGGTATCATGGTCCTCCTCCTCCGCGGGCATTAAAGCCCTGGATGACAATGATACCATTGCGACCTGGCTGGTGAATGGCACCACCCAGTCCACGGGGGGAACCGCGAATGCGCCTGCCAGCTATGATACGGCGACCACCCCGGACATCGCCATGGGGGATACCTTTCAGGCGAGCACCCCTTTCACCACAAATACTCTCGTGGATAAAAAAGTGGGTGTCCTGGTTTATTCGTGGGTAAGGGGATACGGCTCGCGGCGGGAGTTTACCAATGTTACCTCCAAAATGCTGGGGCCGATGCTGAAGGATCCGGGGTATTTGCGGTTGAGCCAGATCACGGGAGATTCCCTGCTTGCCTATCATACTTACGTGGCCACTGGAATGAATGAAGCATCCGGGATCCGTATCGCATCCCTGCTGGAGGGAGGGGTGACGGGCAACCTGTTGCATACTCAGCCCTCCCCCTCAACCGGCGTGATCACAGCTTTTCCATTTTGGCCCCCGGCGACGGTCCTTGGCACCAGCTATCCCGAGGGAAACTCGGGGTATGCCAGCACCGCCGATTTAGTGGCGACCATGAATTCAACGGTGGGAAATTCCGGTAGTTACAGTTTGGTGACATGTCTTGATATCGACTCCGCACTTTCGGTTGACCCGGGCTCAGTGGCGACCGCCACGGCTACCGTATCGGGTGGACAGGTGACTGGAATTACCGTGACAGGAGGGGGTGGTAACTTCACCTCCCTGCCGGTTATTACCATAACGGGAGGTGGGGGAACCGGAGCGGCGGGTTACCCCACGGTGAATTCCTCTGGAACACTGACAGGAATCGCGGTGACGTTGACGGGTTCCGGTTATTCCTCCGCGCCTACGGTGACGATTTCCGGTGGCGGTTTGATTTCCTGGAATGGATGCCCCTGGTCCAATGTCTCAGTTATAAGTGGCAGCTACAGTCTCTGGTCTTACGAACACCTTTATTACCGGTCCGGTTATGCCGCCAGCGCCGTGGCGGACCAACTGGCGGGCCAGATTGAAAACACCGACTATTCCGCGGTGAGAGGAGCTATCCGCCTCCTCAATATGACCATGTCCCGTACCTCCGACGGAGGACTGATGGCATACTGACAGGCTGCCTTGGCAGCAGGGAAGGCCGGAGCCGGGAATATTCCGGCTCCGGTCTGCTCGCATTGGTGGCGGCAGGTTTGCCATGGATCCGGCCTCCACATCTCTGGTTGGATACGGGCTGGGATTTAGTAAACTCTGCTTATGAGAATCCCTGGCGCTCTTTCGTTCCTGCTCCTTCCGCTCGTCGTGCTCGCGGGACCTCCGGAGCGGGCCACCTCGGGGGATGACCGCCAGGAACCGGCATGGGCGGAAAAGCTTACGGTGAAGGTGGGAGCCGCGGCGGGGGATATACGAGGGGATTCAGACAAGGCCATCCAGGCGGCGGTGGACTACGTGGCGCGGCTCGGCGGGGGCACGGTGGAGATTTTGCCAGGCACCTATCGTTTTCGGAATTCCGTCTTCCTCGCCTCCCGCGTGCGGCTCACCGGTCATGGCGCGGAGACCGTACTCGTGAAGGACGCCGCGAGCGCCACCATGCTGGCGGAGGACAGCGACTGGTATGACCAGGAAATCACGTTGAAGGACGCGCGGGGTTTTCAGTTAGGTGACGGCATTTGCCTCCGCTCCAAAGGCACCGTCATCAAACGTACTCTCGTGGCGCGGGACGGGGCGCGCTTCAAACTGGATCGCCCTCTGCGCAGCAATGTGTGGATCGGCGCGGCGAAGGATGGTACCACGGCGGAGTCGCTGTTTCCTCTCATCAGCGGGGAAAACATCGAGGACGTGGTGATCGAAAATTTGACTTTAGACGGAAACCGCGCGGCCAATGGCCTGCTGGATGGGAACTATGCCGGCTGTGTCTGGCTCCAGGATTGCCGCCGCATGACCCTGCGCGGGTTGGATGCGCGGAACTTCCATGGCGACGGGCTTTCCTGGCAGATCTGCCATGACGTGCTGGTGGAAAACTGCCGCTCCCGGGACCACAGCGGGCTCGGCCTGCATCCCGGCAGCGGCTCCCAGCGAAGTGTCATCCGCGGGTGCCGGCTGGAGGGGAATGACATCGGCATTTTCTTCTGCTGGGGCGTGCGTGGCGGTCTCGCGGAGGGAAACATCCTCACGGGAAACCAGACCGGTATTTCCATCGGCCATCATGACACGGATAACGTGATCCGCGGAAACACCATCACGGGCAGTGGAAAAACGGGCATCCTCTTCCGCCCGGAAAAAGACGTGGAGGCCGCGGGCCACCGGAATCTCATCGAGCGGAATCTCCTCACCGATAACGGCGGTGACAACGGGGCCGCGATCACCCTCGCCGCTCCGGTAAAGGGCATCACGCTGACAGGGAACATCCTGAAGGAAACCCGGGGTCCCGCCAGCCGGGCTGCTATTTCAGTAGGGGAAGGGGTGGAGGGTTTGAAACTGGAAGGAAATACTATTCAGGGATTTGCGGTGGAAACACGCGCCGGTCCCCGTTGACTATGAACTCCGTGGCCTCCCGTGAAATAACCAGGGCCGCCCATGCTTGAAGAGCGTCAAATTTCCGGCTTCGAACGCGCGGGGATTGATTGTGTGGATGCCGCTCTCCGCGCTTTTGCCGCTTATTGATTCATTTCCAAACGGAAAATAAAGGCTTTCGGAGAGGCCTCTTCCGGGTTTATTATCGTTCCTGAAAAGGATCCCGGTGAAAAAAGTGATCGTTTTCAGGATGAGTCGTTTTTATGATCAAGCCCACTCCTTCCGGAAGTATCGCGTTGCTCATTGATGCCGATAACGCGCCGGCGGCCCGGGTCGGATTTATTATCGCGGAACTCGCCTCATACGGCGTGGTCAATATCCGCAGGGCGTACGGAAACTGGAAAAAGCCCACGCTGGCCGGATGGGAAAAGGTGCTGCATGAATACGCCATCCAGCCGATACAGCACTTTGATCTGGTAAAAGGTAAGAACGCGGCGGATATGGCGTTGCTCGTCGATGCGATGGACATCCTTTACACAAAAGTGGTGGGCACTTTTTCCCTCGTTTCCTCCGACTGTGATTTCACGCCCCTGGTCCTGCGTCTGCGAGCGGATGGCAAGCAGGTGATCGGTTTTGGCGGAAAATCCGCCGCTCCGCCCTTCGTGGCCAGTTGTTCCCGTTTCCTTTACCTGGATGAGAGCGAGCCCACGAAGTCTCCCCGGGTGACAGATGCTGCTCCTGGCCCCGTGCGCCTGCCTCTGGACGCCAAATTGAAAGCGATGCTCAAAAACGCCGTCACCGCGCTGACCGGTGAGGATGGATGGGCGGCTCTCGGTGGCGTGGGATCCCACATTTCAAATCAGGGCTCTTTCGACTGCCGCAATTACGGTTTCGCCAAACTCAGCGATCTCTTTGCCGCCATCGAACTTTTCGAGCTCCGGAAAACTCCCGGAGCCAGTGGAACTTTTCTCTCAGTGCGTCTCCGGAGATGACTCCGCAAAGTAGGTATCCCCGTGTGAGTACGGCGGGGCGCAGCAGCAGAGGAAGCGGAGGGTTTCCCCGGCGGTGATCTGGTGCCAGGCACAGGGCGGGATCAGGATGGCGTCGCCGGGGGAGACGGGGCGGATTTCGCCGTCGATTTCCATGTGGCCGCAGCCTTCGAGGATGAAGTAGATCTCCTCGCTGAGTTTGTGATAGTGCCGCTCCGTGGGGCGGCCGGGAGGGACGGTGGCTTCGGCGAGGGATTGATTCGCCACCGGGGCGTTCGTGAGGTCCAGGATGCTGCGGATGGTGCTGCCGTCCTTTGTCGTGAAGGGGGCCTGTTCGGAGAGGCGGGTGAGGGTCATGGCCGTTTGGGGGAATTATACACCGGCGTCCCTGGAGGCGGCGGGGGAGAACTGCGGGTGACCGGTGATGCGGAGGTCGAAGGCGGGACGTTCCGTCTCCGGGAGGCCTTCCGGGTAGCGGGTGTGCGAGCGGTGCCATTTTGCCAGCCATTCCGGGCCCAGCAGCGGGTGGCGGCAGGGCAGGGCATAGCCGGGTGTGAGGGCGAGGGTGGTCTCCGTTTTCACGCCCGCGCTGCGGCCCCGGGCGACGTGGAATCCGGCGGCCAGCAGGGCCACGCGCACGGCGGTGGAGGTGCTGTAGGTGAAGAGTTCCGCTGGCCGGTGACCGCAGACCTGGAAGAGTTTGGTAAAGGCCGCGATGGTCCATTCATTGCCGTGCGTGCGGCTGGAGAACATGTCGTAAAAGATCAGGTCCGGCAGGGGCGCGGCGGTGGCCAGGGTTTCCTGGAAATCTCCCAGGACGAGCTGCCAGCTCAGGCCGGGATAACGGCGGGAACGCCATTCGCCGCGGGCCAGGAGGGATTCCGGCGCGCCGTGGCGGAGGTAGGGAAAGCGGGCTTTGTGCCGCAGCGCCAGGCGGAGGGAGTCCGGGTCGTTTTCAAAACTAACAAGATGCAGCGGGCGTTCATGGATGCCCCGGGCGGCGAGTTCCTCGTAGCAGAGAATGGCGGCCATGGCGTTGGCCGCCGCGCCCAGGCCCACGTCCCAGATCACCAGCGGGGTGGCGTCTCCGGTTTCCGCGAGGCGTTCGGCCAGGGCGGACTGCTCCACATAGAGAGAGCGCGCCTCCTCCATGGGAGGCGTGTGGGAGTGCATGATCTCCCCGGAGGCACGGTGGCGGATGCTGGAGAAACCCTCTGGAGCAGTGTGGACCTCGTATTCCCCCAGCGTCAGGGCGCGCGCGGGATCCGGCGCGGGCCGGGCGTGGGAGACGCTGGGATGGTCCACATCCTCCAGGCCGAGGAGCGCGCGCCGTTCGTGATAGAGCGGGAGGAAGCGGTCCGCGAGAATGCTCTCCCGGATCTCCCGCATGAGGCGGTGGTAGAAGTAGATGTTATGCTGCCCCATGAGCTGCCAGCCCAGGGTTTCCTGCGTCTTTGTCAGGTGGTGCAGATAGGCGCGGGAATACTTCGCGCAGGTGGGACAGTCGCAGGCCGGGTCGAGGCGTTCGTCCTGGAATTTGTAAACCGAGCGCCGGAGCTGGATGAGCCCGCGGGAGGTGAAGACAGAGCCCCGCTTGGCCAGTTGCGTGGGGATGATGCAGTCGAACATGTCCACCCCGCGATGCACGGCCTCCAGAAGATCCAGCGGCGTGCCCACGCCCATGAGGTAACGCGGGCGGTCCTCCGGCAGCAGGGCGGCGGTGAGTTCGCAGGTGTCTTCGCGTTCGGACTTGCCCTCGCCCACGGCCAGCCCGCCGATGGCATAGCCGTCGAACGGCATGGCGAGCAGGCCCTCCGCGCTCTCCTTTCGCAACCCGGGAAAGAGGGCTCCCTGGACGATGGCGAAGAGGGACTGCGGGGAATCCCCGCGCGCCGTGAGGCTCCGCGCCGCCCAGCGCCGGGTGATCTCCATGGCCGCGCGCGCCGCCGTCTCGTCCGCCGTGGAGGGGATGCACTGGTCCAGCACCATCATGATGTCACTGCCGATGGACCGCTGCGCGCCGATACTCAGCTCCGGACTGAGGAGGATGGACTTCCCGTCCACGTAGCTCTGGAAGACCGCGCCCTCTTCGCTCATGGCCCGGGAGTGGGGCAGGGAAAAGATCTGGTAGCCGCCGGAATCCGTGAGCACCGACCGGTCCCATTTCATGAAGCCGTGGATGCCGCCCATCTTTTCGAAGACCTCCGTGCCCGGCCTCAGCAGCAGGTGATAGGTATTTGCCAGGAGCACCTGGGAGCCCGCCGCCTCCAGGGTTTCCGGGAGTTGTGCCTTCACCGTGGCCTGGGTGCCGACCGGCATGAAGACGGGCGTGCGCACTTCATTGTGCAGGGTGCGGAACGTGGCCGCCCGGGCGCGCGAGCCGGTGGCGCGGGCGTCCAGACGGAAGGATAAGCGGGAGGGAGCCATCGTGGAAAATCGGAGACCGTTCTTCACCTCCCGTTCCGCCGCGGGCTCAAGTGGAGAAGTGCTGGAAATCCGAACCGCGCCGCGCCATGGTGGCGGCATCATGGACATCCAAGCCGGTACCTCGGGATTCCAATACAAAGAATGGAAGGGGAAATTTTACCCGGAAAAGCTGCCGCTGAGCGGGATGCTCGGGTATTACGCGGGGCGCTTCTCCAGCACGGAGATCAATTACTCGTTCCGTCAGATACCGGGGGAAAAAACCATCAGCACGTGGTCCGCGGCCACGCCGGAGGGTTTCAGGTTCAGTTTCAAGGCCCCGCAGCGGGTCACGCATTTTGCCAAACTGCGGGACTGCCAGGATACGGTGGAGGCCCTGCTAACGGCCATCCGGCCCATGGGCGGGAAGCTGGGCGCGGTGTTGTTCCAGTTGCCGCCCACGTTCAAGAAGGACGTGCCGCTGCTGGCGGACTTCCTAGCCGGGCTGCCGGGGAATATCCGCCCGGCGTTCGAGTTCCGCCATGCCTCGTGGTTCAAGGACGAAGTGTATGAAGCGCTGAAAACCGGCGGCGCGGCCCTGTGCCTCGCCGAGGATGGGGACCTGGCGACTCCCCCGGAGATCACGACCGGCTTCGGTTATTTGCGCCTCCGGCGGCTGGACTACACGCCTGCGGAATTGAAGCGCTGGGCCCGGTTTGTCGAGAGTCAGGCGGGGAAGTGGCGGGAGGCTTTTGTCTATTTCAAGCACGAGGACACGGGCACCGGGCCGGAGTATGCGGCCCGGTTCCTTGCCGGGCTTCCATCCGGAATGGCCTGACGGGGGCGGTTCGAAACACAAGAGCCTCCGCCAGGAGGACCCGGCGGAGGCTCTGAAGATTCGTTCCGGCGGACCGGTCAGTTATTCGGCGTCACGCTGATGTTGTCGATATACACCGCGTTCTTCCCCTGAAGGGCAAAGCCGTATAGACCAGGGGAGCCGTGGGTATGAGCGATCTTGTGCGGAGCCTCCAGCGTCCACTTCTCCGGCTCCGGCTCGCCTTTCGGCCAGGCTTTGGCGCGGATCACGCCCGTGCCGTCCGGGTTCACGTCCACGCGGGTTTTCAGCGTGTACCAGGTCTTCGCCGCGATAGTGAAGGGCGCGGAGATCTTCAGCCGCTCCTGGTTGGAACTGACCTCCAGTTCATTGCCGTTGCCCTTGAGGGCGATGAGATAGCGCTGGTTGATGAGTCCCACCTCGCTCTTCATGCGGCGGTTGCCGTCCGTCATCACGTCCGCCTGCATGGTGTAGTTCTTCATGTCGGAGTTCCCGATGAAGGAGGTGGCCCGCTGGAAGAAGATGTTATACAGCGTCTTGGCCAGCACCTTGTTGCCATCGACCTCACGGACCTCCCATTTGAAACGCGCCCCGATCCACGGGAGCGGCGGGTAGGCGAACTTCGTCCCCGAGGCGATCTCCTCCGGGGTGGCGACCACCGGAGCCGGAGCCCCTGGAGTGGCGGGCCCGGGAGGCGCGGCCAGCGGCTTCACGGTCAGATTGTCCGAAAGTGTCACCTGATTGATCGGTGTCTTCTCAAAGTCCTCCGTGATGGGCAGGCTCTGGAGCACGCGTCCACGCACCACGCCAAAGGCCTTGCCGCTGGTGGCCTTGAAGGCCCCGCCGCTCACCTTTGCCTGCGGTCCGGCGGTCAGCTCTCCCTTGTCATTGAAGGACGCGTCCAGCGTGGCCCGCACCTTCGCGGTGGGGGGAATGAAGGACTCCCATTTCTCGTCCGTCACCGGTCCCAGCGGGAAGCCGTTGGCGTCGATGCCCCGGGCCTTGAAGGTCTGGGATTTGCCCGGGAAAAGGGTGAACTCCTGAGGCATCACCTGGAGCGCCACGGCGGGTCCGGCGGGAGCCTTCGGCAGGGTGAACCAGTCCCCCTTGCCCGTGACCTCCGTGCCGATCTCAAAGCAGTAGGTGTGTTTTGTGGTGGTCACGAAAAGACGGCCCTCCATGATGGCGGGCGCGCCAAAGCAGAAGCCCTCCAGCTTCACGCGGTGCAGGATCTCGGCTTTCTCCTTCGTGGGCTTGATGACGTAAAGCAGCCCATCCTCGCTGGCGGTATCGTTAAGGATGGGCACATAGAGCAGCCCGTTCGCCCACGTGGGGGAGGAGTGCAGGTTCCCCGGGCCCAGCTTCACGGACCAGAGTTCCTTGCCGTCCGCGGGGTCCACGGCGTTCAGCACGCCGCTGGTCACCACCTGGTAAACGATGCCATCCGCATAGACGGGGGAACTGGTCTCCGCCGTGTAAGGCAGGCGCCAGGCCTCGGCCTTGGCGTCCACCACGGGCACGGGGTCATCCGGCGGGCCGGGCGGCAGGGGCTTCTCAGGAATGGTCAGGGCCGTCATGCGCCCGATCTCCGCGCGGTCCACGTTTTCCTTGTCGTGGATACAAATCATTTTGCCGTCCACCACGATGGCGGAGGAGTTGATCCCGCCCTTGGAAATGGGCCAGCGCCAGAGCGGCTTGCCGGTCAGGGCATTGATGGCGGCGTAGTTTCCACAGCCGGTGGCGATATACATGGCGGGGATGCCATTCCACATCTGGAGGTAGCCGGTGCCAAAGGAGTTGTCGAACGGGCCTGTTCCCGGCGTGCTCACCCACACCGGATCGCCAGTGATCTTGTGGAACGCATACAGGCGGTCCCGTGCCGGGCCGTCGCCGCCCCAGTTGGCGGTGATGCCGCGCATGATCACCAGATCCCCCACCAGCACCGGTCCGCCGTTCCGTCCGTTGGGGAAGGTGAGGCGGCCGTTCTCCTCCATCATGCTGTGGTAAAATTTCACGTTTCCGTCCCGGTCCACGCACACAAACTCCCCGGCCTGGGACATGACATAGACATTCCCCGATTCCGGATCGACGGCCGGATGGCCGATGGCGTAGCGGGAATAGGAGTTGTCGCTGAGGAAGTCCGAGAAGGTCTTCTCCCAGAGCTTCTTCCCCGTGGCCGCGTCGAGGCAGGTCAGGGTTTCCTGGAGTTCATCCCGCTCGCCGTGGTAGCCGAAGATGAAGAGTCGTCCATTCGCCGCCACGGGACTCCCGCGGCTGGAGAGATCATATTTCCAGAGCGCCTGCTCTTTGAATTCCTGTTTGCCGTATTTCTCGGCACTGCGTCCGTCCTGCGACGGTCCGCGCCAGCCGTACCAGTTATCGGCTACCGCCGGTTTCAGCATCAACAGGAGCGAGGCGACGACCGCGGCACCGCGGGCGAAAGGGAGGTGGGTGGGTTTCATACGATGGCCTGATGGAAGCAACGGATAACGGCAGCCGCCCGGGGTATCTTGCAACCAGGAATGCGCGGACGCCGGTCGCGCTCCGGACTTCCGCTCCCTCCCGGGCAACCGGAAAAAGAAAAATCTTGCGCCGCATCAACTGTAACAGTATGACTGTTACACCAGCCCGCCGTCCGTCATGCTCCCCTTCACGATCCGTCTCCTCGATGGCCTGCCGGCCTCGGACCAGATCGTGCTGGCGGTGCGGCGGGCGGTCCTCGCGGGGCAGTTGCGGGATGGGGATGAATTCCCCTCCGTGCGCGTGCTCAGCCAGGAGCTGCGCATTTCCCCCACCACCGCGCACAAGGCCATCGGTCAGCTCCGGGATGCCGGGCTGCTCGGCAGCCGCCCGGGTGTGGGCATGGTGGTGCGCACCGCCGCCGCGCCGGACGCCGCCGCGCGCCTCGCCCTGCTGGCCCAGGACATCGAGGACCTGGCCCGGAAGGCCGCCGCTCTCCACATCAAACCCAAAGCCCTCGCCGACGCCGTCCGCGAGGCCCTCACCAAAGCCGCCGGCAGCGGAGACCCGCCGCCCGCCTGATTCGATCCCTCACCATCATCACCGCCATGCCCGATCCCGCCATTCTCTTCAAGGACGTCACCATGCGTTTTGGAACCCGCAAGGCTCTCTCCAGCCTGGACCTCGCCATCCCACAGGGCAGCGTCACCGCCTTCCTGGGCCCTAACGGCGCGGGAAAGACCACCGCCATCAAGCTGCTCATGGGCCTGCACGCCGCCACCCAGGGGGAAGTGCGCACCCTGGGGCTGGATGCCCGGAAGCTCCCGGCGCGGGCCTTCGAGCAGATCGGTTATGTCTCCGAGAACCAGAAGCTCCCGCTCTGGATGACCGTGCGGCAGTTGCTGGACTACTGCCGCCCGCTCTACCCCACGTGGGATCGTGACTTGGAGGCGAGGCTCCTGAAGGAGTTCGCCCTCACGCCCACACAAAAGCTGAAGCACCTCTCCCGCGGCCAGCTCATGAAGGCCTCGCTGCTCTCCAGCCTCGCCTACCGCCCGCGGCTCGTGGTGCTGGATGAGCCCTTCTCCGGTCTCGATCCCCTCGCCCGGGATGAGTTCATCCACGGCCTCCTGGAACTCACCGGCGGGGAAAACTGGACGGTCTTCATTTCCTCCCATGACATCGGGGAAGTGGAGCGCCTGGCTGATCGCGTGGCGGTGCTCAATGAAGGCAGGCTCCAGCTTCACGAGTCCACCGCGGACCTCCAGCAGCGTGTGCGCCGCGTGACCCTCAGCCTGCCGGAACCCCTCTCCAGCGTGCCCTCCACGCTGCCTGCCACCTGGCTCCTCCCGGAGCCCTCCGGCCGGTTGCTCCGCTACGTGGACACCGCCTGGGACGACGACACCTCACCCGCCGGAGCCGCGGTTCCTTTTCCTGGAGCGGTCTTTGAGGAAGCGGTGCGGCTCTCCCTGCGCGAGACCTTCGTCGTCTTCTCCCGTCAGTTCCGCCTCGGCTCCAGCCTGCCCGCCGCGTCATGAGGCTGGTACGGCACTATCTGCGATTCGAGTGGACCCGGTGGTGGAAACTGCCGGTGGTCCTCTGGCTGGCGTGCGTGCCGTGTGTGATTCTGGCGCATCGCATCCAACTGGCCACCATCCGGGATCAAACGGTGGCGGCTCTGGAGAACATGGCCACCCTCAGCCTGGGGTTCGCGGTCTTTTCCCTGGTGGCGCTCTGCCTGCTGGCGGGCGGGGCGGATTCCCCCCTCACCGGCAGCGGCTGGGTGATGACCCGGCCCACGCGGCGCGGACCGCTGCTGACGGCACGGGCCCTTTTGATTTTCTTCACGGCGGTGCTGCCGGTCGCCGTCACTTGGGGGCTGATGCTCTCCGCTTTGGACTTTGATGCCGCCACCGTGATCCGACAGTCTCTGACCGCGGCGGGAGTGTTGGCGGCCCTGGCGCTGATGCTGGTGAGCTGGGCGCTCATCCGGCTGCGTCCTGGCATGGTGCTGGCGGGAATGATCGCCGCGGCCACCGCAGGGGTGTTGCTCTATGTCCTTATCTGGAACGGGAGTATCTCCTACCTGTTGTGGATTCTGTTTCCCTGCCCGGGGATCATATTTCTTCTGCTCGCCGTCGTCCCTCCCGTCGCGGGCCTCTTTTTTGGAGCCGGGAGAAAGGGAACGCCGGGAAGAAAAGCGGTGGCGGGCATCGCGGGCGGCATGCTGGTGATCGCGGCATTTGCCCTCGGGCCCGTGGTCAAAGCCATGAGCGAATGGTTGGAAGCAAAGGAACTGGAGCGTATGGCGTTTGGCGGGAACGGGGCGGACTGGAAATTGCAGGTCTCGGGTAACGTGGAGGCGCGGTGGTTTGGTCCCGAACAGCCGCGTGGATACTCCCTGGAGGTGTCCTTGAAGAACTTAGGGTTGCCCGCGGCTGTTCAACTGGATGATACCAGCGTGCTCGCCGTGGCTTCACGGAATACGCCGGACGGGCCCTGGGTGGAATGGCCCATGTATGGCGGCAGGCTTTTTGCCGCAGGCGGAGTGGACCGGGCCAGACGCAAAATCACCCCCCCCAGCTGGACACTGCGCCTGGAAAACGGTGAAGACGGAATCACGGCCCTGCGCGACGGCGAGTTGCGTATCAAAGCGAGGGTGGGTTTACAGCGCCGGGAAACGGCGTCCCTTCCCATAAAGGGAGGCGCTGTATTCAGAGGGGAAGGATGGAACTATAAAATTGTGAAAGTCCGGGGTGCAGGGGAGGTCTTCTCACTGATCGGCCGGGGATGGAGCGTGAAAGCTGATCCTCCTCAATCGTTCCTGTTCTCGCGGCAGGGCAGGTTCGTGGTCCCCGGAGATTCCGTTACTGGATTTCTTGGAGACATCGGCGGTCTCATCCACTCACGCCAGGTGGAGTACACCAACACACCCTGGATTTCCGGCGGTGAGACACCCGATCTTTTGTCTGATGAATTTCTGGTGACCCATCTGGAGCCGGCCGTCACCGTGGAGAAAACCATCCTGCTTTCCGGCGTCACCTTCGAACTGCCGGTCCGGGATGACGGGAGCCCGAGGAAAGAACGCGCTCCTGGGTGGCTTCCGCCGGTGCCTGCCCCGCAGAACCCGCCCAAACCCTGGCCGGCCACAAGCTATCCGCCGCTGCCCGGTCCAGAGGCTTCTGAAGCGGAGGTGGCGGTTTTCCTTACCTTGCTTCTGCCGGCTCCCATGGAGAGGGAGTCTTCTGTCCTGCCGGACTGGAGGGCACCGGAGAATCGGGCCCGGCTGGCGGCACTGGTGTCCCGTTGGCTTCCTCTCTTTCTGGAAATGGCCGTCCGCTACTCGAATGAGGATGCCCCCTTCATACAAAGCCTCATCGCGGGCACGCCGGAGGAGCGGACGGAGGAAGTGTTGCGGCGCCTGCCGGATTGCCCCGCGCTGGTGGCGGTCGTCAGGGCCCGCGGATGGGAGGCGGAGGCGAAACCGTTTGTATCCAAAGCCATTGAAAAATATGGCGATATCCCCCCGGAACTCCTGCCGCTGTGCCGGAGCTACCAGGACCCTGCTTTCCAGCCCCGGCCCCGATGAATCACACTTTTTACATTTTCCGCCACCTGGCGCGACGGGCCCGCTTTACGCTCCTGGGTTACGCCCTCGCCTGGGCCGCGCTGGGCGTGGCGGTCTGGCAACTTCCGGCGCGCCGGGGTGACAATGATCTCTATGCCATCCTCCAGGGCGTGCTCATGGGGTGGTCGCTGCCCTTGGCCATGGGCGCGCTGAGGCACGCTCCGGCGGCGGGGACGGATACCTTCTGGCGCACCCGGCCTCCGCGCTGGCAGTCGGTGTGGCTGGCGCAGGCGCTTTTTCTGGCGGTCTTTCTCGCGGGGCCTCCGCTCATTCTGTGGGTGGTAAATGGCATCCTGCTGGACTCCGCCCTCTGGCAGTGGGGCTACGGGCTGGGGGAACTTTTGTGCTTCATTGGCCCCCTGGGAATCCTCCCCGGCATTCTCTCCTTTGCCCGCGGGTGGTACTCGTCCGTGCTGGCCTTCATGGGGCTGGCGCTCTGCTTTGTGGCAGGGATCTATGTTTGTTATTCCACCACCCGGTTCAGCCCGGTGCGGCAGGACCCCAGATCTTTGCTGGCCGTCCTTCAGGCCGGGCCACTGATCATTCTACTCTGGTCGTGGATGATGGGCATGCGGCGTTCCGCTTTGACAGGGCGGGCCGTATGGACCGGGCTCGCGCTGGCGGTCATCCCTCCGGCCCTGCTCAGTGCCGCCATGAAGGAGGGGCCCGTCCAGGAACTGACCATCATCCTGCCGGAGACTGCCGGAGAGGATGCCAGCCTGGCGGGTCTGCCGCCACGCACCGTGGCGCTGTCCCAGTGGGGAAATCTGCAAGTGACCGATATTTCCGGCACTCCGGCCAAATTCCTGATCCCCTATCTCTCAATGTGGCACGATGGCGATGTCAGTAACAGGCTGACGCCGCTCCTGCCCACCTTGAAACCACTGTTTCCTGAACCCGCGCGGTGGTATGGAACTTTCCGGCAACCTTATGCCTTCGATCCGCTCGTGGAATCCCCCCGGGAGAATCAATCAGGAAAGGTCCGGGCTTATTTTCTAACGAATCCTGACGCGGGCAACACCACCTTCCAAATCACCGGCGGCATCGAGGGGGATCTGGTGACCACGGACATCGTCGTCCGGGTGCCGCTGCGGGAAAACGAACGTCAGGCAAAAGACGGCACCTGTCTCCGCCTGACGAAGCTGGAGATCGAGCCGCTGCGGATTGCCCTTACCGCGGATGTCCGCACCGCAGGATGCCTGAATGATATCGCGGCGGACCGGGCACGCGTGCCGGATTCCCCTCATCCCCGGCTCTTCATGGTTCTCCATGTTCCTGCCGTGCCCATGTGTGTTTTCATGGAGCCCGGCTACGATTACGACCGCTTCCGCTCACTCCAGTGCCAGCAGATAACCCTGCCCGCCACCACGGAGATGCCACTCGCGGAAGGCATCCGCGGGACACGCTTCACTCCGGAGACCCTGGCGGGCGCGGAGCTGGTGCTCTGCGCGCCGCGGCTTGTGGGCCAATTCCATGCCACCACAAAGAAGGAGCTTCATAACCTCCTGCCGCCTGCAAAGGGAGAGGAGCTGGAGGGCATTCTCCAGCGGCTTGCCCTGATCCCCAGCGTTCACGGGTCGATGGTTGACTATAGCAAGGAACTGCTCCTCCAGGACCTCGCCCGCCTCCGGGAGCTGGGCGCTCCCGCCATGCGGGCCATGCTCGCGAGGTCGTGGGGAATCATGGGACCGGACCGGAACTTTAACTTGAGATCCTGGTGTAAAGGCCGGCTCACGGAGGAGTATCTGCCGGAGCTGGCCGCCGCCGTGGAGCAGGACTACCGCTGGATGATCATCGCGGAGGATGTGGGCCTGTCTGACAAGCTGGCCACTGCGGCCCTGAACGTGGTGCGCCACCGGAGGGAGAAGCTGCCGCTTTCCATCCTGGAGTCCGCGGCTCTCGCGGCTCTGCCGGAGGACTATCCCGCGCTGGAACTCCATGTAAGGAACGCAAATTACAATGGCTCCACCGGACGGCTCCTGTGGACGCGACTCCGGCAATTACCCGGCTTTGACTGGCGGCGCGCGGCGCTTTGGAAATGGCAGGACTGGATCTACCGGGAGCGGGCCGGGGATTTTCCGCCGTTCCTCGCCGCCATGGCCGCCCTCGCGGGCGGCGAAGACGCTCTGAACTGGCTCCTGACCCGGACCCAGCCTGACCGGGGCCCCTCCCCGTCTCAGCCCTCCCCCGCGGAATGGAGGGAGCTGCTCGCCCTCATGGAGGGAGCCCCCGCCGCGGAGCCGGAACGCTCCGCATGGCTGCGGCAGAACAAAGACCGTTTCACTTGGGACGCCGCCTCCGGGAGATACCGCGTGAAGCAACCCTGAGGCACTAATCATTTCTTTCTCTTATGAAACTGGTGCTGCATTATCTGTCCTTCGACACCAGGCGCTGGCGGGCGCTGCTCCTTCTGCTGTGGGGAGCCATGGCGCTTTATCTGGTGCTTCTCTGGTATAAGATCCTGAATGAGGGCACTCTTGAGGATCACGACTGGGAAAAGGGCTACTTCCTTGGCTCCCTTCTGAACACCCTGGGTGTCTGCCGTATCGTGATCGTTCTCTGCGGGGCCATGCTCTGTATGTTTGCGGGCGCGGCGGATTCGCCGGCACGGGGAAAATCCTGGCAGCGCACCCGGCCGGGCCGGGGATGGCGGCTGGGAGCGGCGCGCGTGCTTTTTATTCTGCTGACAATCGCCCTTCCCTTCGCCTGCGTCTATGGACTGGAACTGACTTTACTGAAGTTCAACGCGGCCACGGTGGCCGGTGAATCCCTCCAGATGCTCCTCTTCGCGGCGGCGGCGGGAGTGACATTCATGATCTGGGCCTTCACCTCACCCGGGATGGCCGGACTTTTCCTGGGCGCGGCCCTGACGTCTCTGAGCCTGCTCCTGCTTTATACCAAGGGCCTGCTGCCGGCGGGCGGCCACGATGACCATTGGCCGCATCCGGCACTCGCGGCACTCCTCTTTTCCATTCCGTGCCTCTGGGGGATAGGGGCTTTCCGGCGTTCCGGGGAGTCCGGGCGGAAAATTCTTTCCCCCTTCCTGACAGGTGTTACGGCGGTCCTTGTCATTGGCTTCACGCCGCGGCTCACGGGTAAGCTGGAGGAAGCCGCGCGCCCGGGGAAACTGCGGCAAACCGTTTTTCCTGGTGGCACCTGGAGTTGTCAGGCGGTTGAACCCCCAGGATCCCACACCAATGCTTTTGCCTGGTCCCTTCGTGTTAAAGGAGACTTTCCGGATGTCAGCCCGTTCGAATTTGAATCCGCGCTGGTGTCGGAGGTTTCCTGGCGTGGCGGCCCCGCGGCTGAGTGGTCTCCGTGGCAGCCGGTGCAAGGAAACCTCGGCAAAGATGCCCCGGAGCGGCCGACAGACCCCCTTTCCCGGCGTTTGTCGTGGTCGCCCCTTTCGCGGGGAGACCAATCCATTCCAGCAATGGTAAATGGAGAACTCCGGTTTAAAGCAAAACTGCTGTTTCAGCGGAAACAGTCCCTGACAATCCCGCCGGATCCCGGCGCCTTCGCCAGCGGTGACGGCTGGACATACCGTATTCTTGATCATAAAGTCATCGCGGATTCCTTTTATCGCCATGCCGTGTACCGCCGGGCCTGGTTTGCACGCTGGGAAATGCCGGACAGCATGGAACTACAGGGTTCTTTGCTTCAATTCCGCGAGGGATTTCCTGGACCGTGGTTGGAAAAACACACTGTTCCGGTATCCGGTTTTTATCACATTGTTTCCTCCCCGGAATTGGAAAAGGCCTTTAAGAGCATTACTCTGGAATCTGTCACGGGACGGGAGGAAGCGGACATTCTGATTTACGTCGCGGGCGTGACCACCGGCCAGGAGGATCGTAAAGCCCCTGCGTCCCCTCATCCGGCCCAGAGTCCCCGGAAGAGGGAAAAGCAGTCCTCTTTCCGCCCATGGCTGGCGAACGCGGGAGATGAGATTCCAGCCATGGAGGTATCAGGAGAGGTGGTTGTCGCATGGCTCCAGCGCATGGCCTTGAGCCCGGATGCGGATGACACCTTCACCCGGAAGCCGGACCCGGCAGGCATGGACCGGATCAGGGAACTGGTGGTCCGGTGGCCCGGTGCTTTTGTGAAAATGGCGAAAAGCGTCCCAAACTACAGGAGACCGTTTTTCCTCCACGCCCTCATCCATGGACTGCCGGACGAAAGAGCCGGAGAGGTTCTCCGGGAAATTCCAAAGGCCCCGGAACTCATGCCGGTGGTGGAAGCCCGGGGGTGGGAGGCGGACGCAAAACGCTATGTCCTCCAGGCAGTCCTGGCAGAAGGCCGGATCCCCGCTCCCCTGGCCGCGGTCTGCCGGGGGTATCGTGACCCCGCGTTCCATCCCGCCATGCGGGCCTCCTTCACGCCGGACGTGCCCACCGTGCGCTACTGGGAATCCATGCCGGATCTGGCCCCGGAACTGGAGGCCCGGCTGGCTCCGGTGAAGGCTGAGGTTTTGAGAGGGGAACTCCCGTTCACGGGAGAGGAGATGGCGGTCCTGCTCCACCGGGGGGACCGCGAAGTCCTCGGCTTTCTGCTGAAGGGCCACCCCCTGACGGGAGGCCTGCCCCGGGCATTCGTCCAGGAACATATCCGAGATCCCGATGGCAGCCCTCTCCACTTCGATGGCTCCCCGGAGGACCCCACTACGAACACCAGGGCGGAGGATTATGTCTTTGATCCCGCCACCCGCCGGTTTCTGAAGAAAACCACGTCTGAAAAACCATGAACCGCGCTTTGCATCATTTCCTTTGGCTGGGCCGCAGATTCCGGAATGTGCTGCTGCCCTATGCTCTTTCATGGGCGGCGCTGACCGCCGCCTCCTGGCTGATGCCGGTGGAGGCCGAAGGGTCAGTGCTGTTCTGGATGTTACCCGCGCTGCTCATGTGCTGGGCGGCCCTGGTGCTCGCGGACATGCAGTGGGCGGACCCGGGCCGGGGCACGGACACCTTCTGGCGGACACGGCCCGTGCGCTGGCCCCAGGTGTGGGCAGCCCAGGTGCTTTTCCTGATGTGCTTCCTCGCCGGGCCGCCCATCCTCTGCTGGGTAGCCAATGGCCTGCTCATGCACAATACCGGCGTGCAGTGGGCCTATGCCACGTTTGACCTGCTTTATATTCTGGTCCCGCTCTTCCTGCTGGCGGGGGCGGCTTCGTTTTCCACCGGCTGGTATTCCTTTATTTCTTCCCTGCTGTTTTTGCTTCTTTGTCTGGGAGGGGGCTGGTTCCTCACTGGCAACCGCCCGGGACAAGGTTACTTCGAGGTGGGAACGGGTAATCTCCTGAGAGTTTCCGACGGGATTGCCAATGCTCTTCTGTGGCAATTGCGGGCATCTTTCGGCTTTGCCGCCATGATGTCCCTGGCGGTTCTACTCATCTGGGCGTGGGGCTTGCGGGTGAGCCGCCCGGCCTGGAGAATGATCTTCACCGGCCTGGTCTTCGTCGCCCTTCCGCCGGTGGCTTTGCGTTACCTGCCAGTCTCCTCCTTCCCCACGCCCATGATTCTGGAGGCGGACTGGACCTCGCCTGGCGGTACACTGCCCGCTGGAGCGCAGGACGTGGGAGCGCTGTTTTTCCGGAACCTCCCCCCGGAGACGCTGGCGATCATCGAGGGGAATAGTGGGCTCCTACTTCGGAAGAACGGAGTGGCGGATGGGCTGGACACCGCGGGCTGGGAGCCGGT
The DNA here is from genome assembly GCA_965229245.1 of Verrucomicrobiales bacterium. Lineage (GTDB taxonomy): Bacteria > Verrucomicrobiota > Verrucomicrobiia > Verrucomicrobiales > V1-33 > V1-33. Next base: position 1,692,846 of record CBDDIW010000005.1, on the reverse strand, counting down.
ATTCCTGATTCAGCAGGATACCCTCCCGAACTTTGGCACTCCCCGTTCCATTCTCATCGAGGTGGCGGACGCCCTGCTCAAGTCCCGCCTTCCCGTCGCGACCCGCTGGTATCGGGAGGGCGATCCGCCCGGAGGCCCGCCCAGGATTGTAATTAATGAACAGGAAAAAGCCTGGTACGGGAGGAAGCCGATTCCCACCTCCACCCCTCTGAATCCGGTCACGGGAAAACTCGAGGGCTACCTGGGTGGCTCCCTGGTCTCAGTGGTGGAATTGGTGAGCGTACCCCTGGAGGCCGGAGCCTCCGCGGCAAAAAACGGAATGCATGTTCGCATTCCGGAGATTTCCGCGGACGGGGAAAAACTCCGGATCTCCATGGAACTCCGCACGGCCTGCGGACTGTATCCGGTGCCTCCGGGCGGATTCCACGGCACGGATACCTTTTTGCCTTACTCCTCGCCTGTCCTCTATCTTCCGGCCCTGCCCGCAGCGCTGCTGATGAAAAACAGAATCAACGGCGGCGGGTTTCTCTCACTGCAAACCCGGGCCAGCCTGCAATCCCTGGACGTCACCATGCCGGAGGAGGAGGTGGAGCGCGGTTTTCGTTTCACCCCGGAGACCTTGAAAGGAGCCCGGATGATCCTCTACGGAGCGGCCAGTCAGGGGGTGTTCGAGGTGAACCTGCCCGCCGCCCCGCGCACCTTTTTGCCGAAGCGGCTTCGTGAGAACACGGACGATGCCGCCAGACTGATGAGTCTCCCCCCCGACCTTTCTCTCCGTCGTCTCAAGGCCATGGGGCCCAGGCTTATTCCCCTGCTTTTACAGCATTCATGGGGAGAGAACGGTCCTCCCGCGGACCCGGAGAAATTCCGCGTCCTGGAACCGGAAGCGCGCCTCGCGGATTATCTCCCTGATCTGGCCCTTACTATCAAAAAAGATCCACGATGGATGAACACCGCGTGGCGGACTGGACTGGCGGACAAGCTGGGAGATCCCGCGCTCTCCCTGCTGCGGGACCGCCGTCTGCCTCTGCCGGAGAGCCTTGTGGCCGCGGCGGCAGCCAGAGCCACGCCGGAGGACTACCGGGCACTCCATCTCCATGCATTGCAGGCGGTCCCGATGGCGAAACCGGACGAGGATCCCTCCGGGGTCTCTCCCGGCACGGCTCTCTGGTCCCGGCTGCGCGCGCTGCCTGGCTACGACTGGCGCGGCACTGTCCTGACAAAATGGCGGCGGGCCTTCACGGAAAGCCGCTCCGCGGCGGGCCTGCCTCTAGAGCTTCGCGCCGCCGCCGCCCTCGCCGGGGACAGCGATGCGCTGAATCTCCTCCTGGATACAGAACCACCCCCCGCCCCGCCCGAAGTGGCCGCGATGATCGAGGGCCTTCCCGCGGAGGAATCCGCGCGCCCCGCCTGGCTCCGGAAGCACCGGGGGCACTTCACCTGGGACGTGGCCTCTGGCAGATACCGCGTGGCCAACCCCTAGCCCCCTGACTCCGCCGGTATGAAACTGACCCTTCATTATCTCTCCTTCGACATGAAGCGCTGGCAGACCCTGGCGCGGACCTTGTGGGGGCTCGCGGCCCTGTATGCCCTCCTCGCGGATCTTTGTTTATTCTCCTTCTGGGATTCCCTGCAGCGGGGCAGTATGCGGGATCTCATGGCCTTTTGCCGCGTGCTCCTGGTGGCCGGAGGGGTGCTGCTCTGCGTTTTCGCCGCCTGGGCGGATTCTCCTGCCCGGGAATCCTCCTGGATGCGCACCCGCCCGGGCCGGGGCTGGAGGCTGGCGCTGGCCCGCCTGCTCTTTGTGCTCCTCACGCTCGCGCTTCCTCTGGCGGCGGCCTACGCGGTGGAATTGATGACGATGAGATTCGATGCCGCGACCGTCGCGGGTGAGGCGTTCCATCTGTTCCTCACGGTGCTGGCCACCGGTGCCATGCTCATGCTGTGGGCCGGAGCCGCCCCCAGCCGGGCCGGGCTGCTGATTGGGGCCGGACTCTCCCTGCTGGTGCTCGCGGGAGCCTGCACCTGGGAATGGCTGACTCCCGCCCCGTGGGAAAGGGCGTGGCCTCATCCGGTCCTCTGCGCGTTCATCCTCACCCTGCCGGTCCTGTGGATCGCCCGTGATCTCCGGCACAAACAGACGGAGGGGAAATGGATCTTCGCGGGTTTTCTTGGAGGTGTCTCCGCCATCGTCTTGTTGGCGATGCTGCCGTTGTTCCAATCGTTTTATGAAAGCCTGAAAGCCGCCGGGCCACTGCAAAGCACGTTATTCAAAGAGGGTGAATGGAGTGTGGAAGCCACCGGGCCCGCCACCAAAATCCGGCCCGTGACGGATGAGGAATGGAGTGGAGCTGGCACCTCTCTGTATCTCCCATTTAAGGGAACCCTTCCGGAAGCCGCGAGCGGTCTGAGGGTGGAGTCCGTCTCCCTGTCCACGTTTTCATGGCGCGCGAATCCTTCCGGCGACTGGTCACCTCCTGAGCCAGTGAGCGGCAGCGGCATTCTCCCCGACGCCTCCCGTGAAGATGCCGGCAAGGGCATCCTGGGCTGGTCCTGGACCGGACGGCCGCCAGCCGTTAAAATGCGGGAGGGCGAAATCCGCCTCCAGGCACGGATGATCTTTCAGGAGGAAAGCTCCGTCCGCCTTCCAGTGAAAAAACATGGCTCCACCGGCAGGGACGGGTGGTCTTTTGAAATCCTGGACTATGACAGGCATTTCGATGCCTGGCTCTCCGAATCCCTTCTCTTACACCCATACCGGGAGGGGCGTTTGGAGATGAGCGCCGTTCACCGGCACGCCGCGTTCTCCCGCTGGAGACTGGGAGTGCCACCGGAGTCACACTCCCTGCAGCCGGGCTGGAGGATGGAGGTGGAGTCCCCGGAATCACACTTTCTGCGACCGGACTGGAGAGACGGAGTCCTCAAACGTCCCTTTGAGAATGAGCACACCTCCCTGATCACCACACGCGCGAAAACTTTCCGTGCCTCCTGGCAGGTCGCCCCCCCGGCCAGCACGCCGGAGCTCACGTTGCGCTACGCCCGTACCCGGGAGGTGGTGGATACGGTGATCCATATACGGCACGCCTCACTGGAGACAGAGTCTTCCATTACTCCCTGGGTGGAATCTTCGCCGTCCCTGCCCGCGCAGCCCCCTTCCAGGCCGGTGCTGCGGCCATGGATCACCCAACGGAGGTCCGGCATTCCCTCTCCGGACGCGGGTTATGAGGAGGTGAGCACCTGGCTGGATCAGGCTTCCCTCCACCGGCGCACCGGTGAAATCTTCCGCTGGAACCGTGACCCGGAAACCCTGCGGCGTCTCAAGGCCCTGGTCGCAAGCCGCCCGGACTTCTTCGCAAAACAGATAGGCCGGGATGGGCATGAGGGTTTCATCGCCTCCGCGCTGATCGAGGGCGTGCCAGAGGAAAAAAGGATGAAGTTCCTCCAGGTCATTCCCCAGGTTCCCCGTTTGATGAAGATTGCCGCGGCGCGCGGGTGGCAGGAGGAAGCCAAACCTTTCCTGCTGAAAGGTTTGGGAGTGGACGGGCTGAACAGGGATTACTCCCTGGCCGCCCTGTGTCGGGAATATCGCGATCCGGCTTTCCATCCCGTGCTCCTCCGGAATTTTCATCTCAGTTTGCCCTTCATCCGCTACTGGCAGTCCATGCCGGACCTGGCTCCGGGGCTGGCTTCAAAGCTGGTGGAGGCCAGACGGCGTCCCTCTTTCGACTATCAGGAGGCGACCGCCGCCCGGTTGTATGCCGGAGACCGGAGTGCCCTGTCCAGTCTGTTGCGCGAACGGCGCGGTTCAGGTCCGGCAGGATTCCATGCCTGCATCCGCGATGAGGAGGATCGCCCGCTGCCGCTGGACGGCTCCGCGGCGGATGCCTCCAGGGACACCACGGTGGATGACTATCTCTATGACCCCGTGCGCCACCGCTTCCTGAAAAAACCCGCCTTCCAAACGCCATGAAAAGAATCCTCCACCATTTTCTCTGGTTGGGACGGCGCTTCCGGTTCGTGCTTCTTCCTTATGCCCTCCTGTGGGGCGCTCTCACCACCGCCTCCTGGCTGCTACCCGCGGGAGAGATTCCCGCGACGGTCTTTTGGGTGGTTCCGGTGCTGCTCCTGCTTTGGGCGTGTCTCATGCTGGCGGAGGCCGTTCTGGCGGATTCCGGAGTAGGCACGGATGCCTTCTGGAAAACGAGGCCTCCGCGCTGGCGGGAAATCTGGTGCTCCCAGTTAATGTTTCTCCTCTGTCCCCTCGCCGGGCCTCCCTTGCTGGGCTGGCTGGTAAACGGGCTGCTGCTGCACAATACCGCCGCCCAGTGGGCTGGGGGAAGCGTGGACCTCCTCTTCATTCTGTGCCCTCTCTTTTTCGCGGGTGGCGTGGCATCCACCGTGCGCGGAAAATACAGCGCGGTTTTCACCTGCCTGCTGCTCCTCTTTCTTCTGGGAGTGGCGTGGATGGAAACCTTCAGTCCCATGAGGCATGACATCTGGAGTCTTGAGGTTACTTACTCAAGGCAATGGGTGTTCCGCCTCCTCCTGCTCGCCTTCACGGTCACGGTCATCATGCTCTGGACCTGGGCCGTTCATTTGCGGAGACCCCAGGCACCGGAGATCGTGGTATTGAGCGGAGTCGCGCTCGTCACCGCGCCGCTTTCAGGGATGCTGATATGGCCTGTGGTGCGGGATTGGCCGCCAGGTGACGTCACGGCTCTCCAGGCGGAATGGCCCGCGGAGGGTCCACTGCCGCCGGACGCTCAGGAGGCGGGTGAAGTAGTGCTGAGAAACGTGCCGGAAGAGAGTGCGGCCATCTTGAGCCAGACGGATCTTTCCATGCCGGATGTAATGGAGCGTTATATCGATATTCAGCGCGATTATGGGTGGGTTCCCTTTTTCTCTTTGACCTCCAGCGGGTGGCCCTCTGATGCCAATCCGGATTCCCTCTATATTGAGGTGGCGGATAAAAAATTGAAGTCGTTGGTCCCTGGGAACACCCGCTGGTACAAAGGCAGTGGGTATATAGAGTGGCCTCCATCCATTACTTTGTATCCACAAAGATACTCTGCCGTCCGTGATGAAAGAAAGCGCGGCCACGCCAGGAAAGTGGAGTTTCCGATCGAACGGAGACCCATCACCACCCGCCTTGAGGGCATCGCGAAAGGTTCGTTCTTCACCGCCGCCCGGCTGGTGACTCTGCCCCTGGAGGAGGGGGCTTCGGGCGCGGGAAATGGCACGCATCTTCGCATCCGGTCATTGGAGCGGCGGGATACGCGTCTTGACATTTCCATGGAGGCCCGCCTGGCGGGAGGGCTGGAACCGGTCCCTCCTGGCGGTTTTGCCGGGCGTGATCCCGCCCGGCACTATGGCGTGCCGGTGCTGTATTTTCCCGCCGTGCCCATGGCCGTGCTGCTGAGCGAGGCCCCCCGGGAGTGGGAATTCCGCTCCTGGCAGGTCCGCATCCGGCAGTATGTGCTGGAAGTGGAGATGCCGGAGCCGGAACGGGCGGCTGGTCTTCGCTTTACGCCTGAAATTCTCCGGGGAGCAACGGTCATGCTCTGCGCGGCGGTGAACGGTGGGGACTTCATCGTGCATCCTCCAAAGGAGAAAAAGACTTTCTTTGCCCATCCGGCCCTGGCGGAAGCAGGGGACACCGGCTGGATGCTGGATCACCTCGATACCTCGGGTATTTCCGCCAGACTGAAGGCGCTCGGCCCCAGGGCCATTCCCTCTTTGTTACGTTACCCGTGGGAGAAAGCCGGTCCGCCGCTGGACACGGAAAAGTTCCGCCGCCTGGAGCCGGAACTGCGGCTCGCGGATTACCTCCCGGACCTGGCCCAAGCCGTTAGCCGTGATCCGCGCTGGATGGACACCGCGTGGCGGAACGGGCTGGCGGGCAAGCTGGGGGACACCGCGCTCTCCATGCTGCGGGAGACTCACCTCCCCCTGCCGGAAAGCCTCGTGGTTGCGGCAGCGGAAAAGGCCGGGGAGGCGGATTACCCGGCCCTGCGCCTCCACGCCCTGCAGGCGGTGTCCATGGCGAAACCGGACACCGATCCCTCCGGAGTCTCTCCGGATGCCGTCCTCTGGGCCCGGCTGCGCGCCCTGCCTGGTTTTGACTGGCACGGTACCGTCCTCACCAAATGGCGGCGGGTTTTCATGGAAAGCGGCTTCGATACAAAATTCCCCCCCGAACTCCAGACTGCCGCCATCCTCGCCGGGGACAGCGACGCTCTCAATACCTTCCTGGATACCGAGCCCCCCGCCGCCCCGCCCGAAGTGGCCGCGCTGATCGACGGCCTCCCCGAGGACGAGGCCTCGCGCCCCGCGTGGTTCCGGAAGCACCGGGGCTACTTCATCCTGGATGCCGTCTCCGGCAGATACCGCCTGCCGCCTTCCCGGTGAGGTGACCGCCACGCCCGCCTTCCGGGGAAATCTCCCGTGCCCGCGCCGGTTTCCACCCTTCCGGGGAATCTCCCGCGGGCTTGACGCCGTTATTTTTCCGCGCCCCGTAAGCACCGGGGGCGACGCTGCGTTACCTCCTTCCCTCAATCCCCCTTCCGTGATCGAACGCCGCGTCCAGCTCACCCTTCCCCACCGGGTCCTTTTTACCGATGGGGTCTTCGATATTGGGAACGAAACGCTTGCCTTGGCTCTGCGCGGGGATGGCGATACGGATGCCCGCCGCCGGAAGGTGCTGGTGGTGGTGGAGGAGGCGGTGGCGCATTCCCAGCCCGGACTCCTGGAATCCATTCCCGCCTGGTTCGCGGAGACCGGCGACCGCTGGACGCTGGCGCGGGAGCCCCTGGTGCTGCCCGGCGGCGAGCCCTGTAAAAACGACTGGCCGCTGGTGGAGCGGCTCTGGCGGGAGATCAATGACGCGGGCATCGACCGGCACAGCTATGTCATCGCCATCGGCGGCGGTGCCCTGCTGGATCTCACGGGTTTTGCCTCCGCCACGGCTCACCGGGGCATCCGCCATCTGCGCATGCCCACCACTACTCTCAGCCAGGGGGACGGCGGCGTGGGGGTGAAGAACGGGGTGAACTTCTTCAACAAAAAGAACTGGGTGGGCACCTTCGCCGTGCCCTGGGCGGTGGTGAACGATCACCGGTTTCTCACCAGCCTGCCGGATGACGACAAGCGGGACGGAATCATCGAGGCCATCAAGGTCTCCCTCATCCGGGACGCGGCGTTCTTCGGCGAACTGGAGGCCAATGCCGCGGCCCTGGGCGCGCTGGATGACACCATACTGCGCCGCCTCATCCGCCGCAGCGCGGAGCTGCACGTGGAGCATATCTGCACGGGGGGCGATCCCTTCGAGCTGGGCTCGGCCCGCCCGCTGGATTTCGGCCACTGGATCGCGCACAAGATCGAGCCCATGTCCGGGTTCGCCATCAGCCACGGAAAGGCCGTGGCCACGGGCATGGCGGTGGACCTCATTTACGCGAAGCACAGCGGCCTGCTGAGTGCCGGGGATTGCGAGCGCGTGCTGGCCCTCATCGACCGCGCGGGCTTCCGCCTGTGGCACGATGAACTCCACGCCCGCGAGCCGGACGGAAAACTCAGCGTGCTCCGCGGCCTGGAGGACTTCCGCGAACACCTCGGCGGGGAATTGACCATCACTCTCGTGACCTCTCCCGGCAAAGCCCTGGAGGTCCACGAAATGGACGCCACCCTCGTGGAGACAGCCATCGAGGAACTCGAAGCCCGTGCCTGTCCGCGCCGCGAACCGGCGGGGTGCGGCGGAAAGTAGAGCTTCCCGCCATCCTCCCCCTGCCGCCTGCGGGCTTTCAAAAAATCACTCCCCGATCTGCAGGCGGGGCTCCGCCGCGATCACTTCCGCGATCTCCGGCCATCCGTCCGGCTGCTGGAGCTGGAAAAGATTGAGATACAGCGCCACCTCGGGAGCCGGGAATTTTTCCAGGAGCGCCGCCGCGCCCGCCTTCACCTTCGCGGCATCCAGGGACGTGGGGAGCTCGCCATCCACGCCGCCTTTGCCGTCGTGGGGGATGCCCACGGAATCGAGGAAGGAGACCAGCATGTCGCTGTGGCCCTTCATGAGCCAGATCTGAAGAAGATTTTCGGCCACCGCTTCATTGCCGCGCAGTTTCAGTTGTTCGATCAGCCAGGAGCCCTGCTCCGCTTTGGTCTTCCGGGTTACGAAAACGGGGCGCAGCTTGCGGGCCTGGGCCAGGGAGGTGAGCGCAGTGCGGAAGACGTCCCGCTCCGAGTCCCGCAGCCAGCCGGCGATGTTCTGGCCGAGATCAGGGGACATTTTCTGGAACATTTGGTAAGCGGTCATGACGGAAAAAAGGGTGGTTGCGGCAGGGGCCAGCCTCATCCCCTGGCATGCGGGTTCCGGGTTGTCGAGAGGATTTGCCCGCCCGCGAAGGGGGCTTCATACTTTACGGAATAAATTCAGGATGGACAGGCGCTGACGGGAGGACTAAATCGCGCTTGTTATGAAAAAACACTCTTTCCGCTTCCTGGCCTTGATGGCCGGTGTCCTGCTGGGGTTCTCGCCGCAAAAGAGCGCCGCTCTCGAAATGCGCTCCTGGCTTACCATCGACGGTAAAATCATCGAGGCCGAACTGGTCCGCCCGCTGGGAGACAGCGTGGAGCTCCGGGACAAGGACAACCGCGTCATCAAACTCCCGAAATCCAGCCTCAGCTTTGGCGATCTGGACTACGTGGCGGACAATTCCCCTCCGGACACCACCGTCAAACCCCTGGGAAGCAGCGTCTCCGTAAAGCCGAAGCTGCCGAATCCCGCCAAGGACGTCAAGATCGACACCAAGGCCTTCAAAAAAGAGGCCGGCAGCTTCAAGATCAACAGCCGGACCTACAAAATCTGTGAAACCCCGCACTTCCAGATCATGTATCTGAAGCCCGCGGACCCCATGGGCCTTGCGGAACTCGCGGAGCGTCTGTGGATCGACACTGCTTTCTTTCACAGCACTTTCATCCCCAAGTGGCACGACCGGAAAATGGCGCTCGTGCTCGTGAACGACAAAGAACAGTATGACGACGTGGGGAACTGGTACGCGGACATGCTCATGGACGCGGGCAACAAGGAAGGGGCCGAGCGCACCCGCATCGTCTGGCCGGAGACTTCCGCCGGCTCGGTCATCATGCCCGCGAAGCAGGCGGATGCCCAGAAAATCTTCAGCATGATCCAGGTCTTCAGAAACTACCGCACCACGGGCAAGGTGGATCAGAATGGCAAGATCGTGGAGCAGAAGACTGAGATGGTCAAAGGCGTGTGGGTGCCCTTCAACACCAACGTCCTGGCCCACGACATGATCGCCGTGCAGTCCGGCGGTGCCGGTGGCGGCGAGGGCGCCTTCGCCGTGCTCAAAGGCCACGCTTATTACAAGGAAATCCTCCTCAATGGAAAATCCGAGACCTCCATCGCCCAGGCCCAGGGCTCCCAGAAAGCCTTCGGCACCGCCGGTGGTTTCCCTGACAAAAACTGGGCTCCAGAGTTGAAGAAGATGATCAAAAAAGGCGGCGAGTGGGTCCCGAACCTCCAGATGCTCATGAAGGTGAACGGGAACTCCGCCCGGACCTCGGACATCGTTTTCTCCTGGGCTTTCGCGAAGTTCCTGCAAAAATCCCCGGAATCCCTCTCCGCCTTCAACAAGCTCTGCCAGAAGATGGACGTCGCCAACCAGGTGCCGGACCTTGAGGAAATCGCCAAAATCTATGGCCTCGCCGATGCCGCCGCCCTCGAAAAAGCGTGGGTGGACTGGATGGCCGGCCCCGAGTTCCACTGAGAATAGTGGACGCCGGAAAAATTCGTTAATCAAACCCGCCCCGGTCCATCCGGGGCGGGTCTTTTTTTGGTAAAACGAGACCGGTCAAAGGTTCCTCTGATGGAGGGTGGCCCACGCCCTCCCGGGCCAGGGGAGTTTGAGACTCCTATGCATCCTCCCCATCCTCTGAATGCGCCCAGGGAGCGGCGACATTCCTGTCGCCGTCTGGAATTCATCCGTTCGGTCCTCCATCCCAACAAATCAGGCTCCTTTCTCCAGCCTGGAATTGTCTCAGAGGCTTTCCAGGAAGCGCCGGTAAAAGCCGGTGCCCTCCTCTAACTGGGCTACGCTCACCCATTCATCCGCCGTATGCGCCTGGGCGATATCCCCCGGCCCGGCGGCCACGGAGGGAATGCCCGCCTCCGCCAGCCAGAGGGCGTCGCAGAACCAGGTGGCTCCCGTGAGTCCATTCCCCGCCGCCGCGAGCTTCTGCACAAAGGGATTGTTGGCCGGGGTTTCCAGTGGCCCGCAGACGGCGTCGGCATTGATGGTCACGGGGCATCCCTGCTCCCGGAGGAATTCGCGCAGCATCGTCTCCAGCCCGGCCCGGTGGATCTCCGGGGTGAAACGGATGTCCAGCCAAATGGTGCAGGAGTCCGGCACGATGTTCGTCCGGCTGCCGCCGCGGATCATGCCGATGTTCAGCGTGCTGTCCCCCAGCACCGGGTGACGGAATTCCGGGGCCGCGAGCAGGCGGCGGAAGGGGCCGTCCAGCAACTGGATGACCGGCAGCATCTTCAGCACCGCGTTGTCCCCCTTCTCCGGCTGGGAGCCGTGCACGGCATGCCCGGCGGTGGAAAGCCGCAGCCACCAGGAGCCCTTGTGGGTATGCACCACGGCGCAGCCGGTGGGTTCACCCACCAGCCCGAAATCGTAGTCCGGGTGGTGTTTCGCGAAATGTTTCGACCCCCACTGCCCCGTCTCCTCGCCCATGAATCCGGCGAAGGTGATTTCCGCGCCCAGCCGGGGAATGTGGTCCCCCAGTTCCTCCAGAGCCGCCAGCATGGCCGCCATGGTGCCCTTCGTATCGCAGGCTCCCCGGCCATAGATGCGCCCGTCCTTCAACTCCGCGCCAAAGGGATCGATGGTCATGCCCGCCACACTCACGGTGTCCGTGTGCGGCCCCAGGAGTATCCGCGATTTGCCGGAAGTATCGGAAGGAAACCGCGCGATCACGTTAGGCCGTCCCGGCAGGACCTCCTCATAGACCACCTCCGCCCCCAGCTTCCGGCAGAATTCCCCCGCATATTCCGCGCACGCCAGCTCCCCCGTCCGGTCCGTCCCCGTCTCTCCGTCAGGATTCACACTGGGCAGGGCGACCAGATCACGGCAGATTTGAACAACGCGGGATGACATGAGTCCATGAATACAGACAGGATTTGCCCTTCCGCCAGGGAAATACTCCCGCTTAAACTCCTGCCGCGGCTCAATGTAAAAACAGGCATTCCATGAACATTGTGGTTATCGCGGATGATGAATCCCTTGTCGGCCATCCGTCTCCGGACCGGTGGATCTTCTGATTTCCTGCGGGGATCTCCATGACACCGCGCTTCGAAGAGCCATGGAATATCATCGCCCGAAGCAGGTATTCGCGGTTCGCGGCAACCATGACCCTGACATTCCCTATCCAGGGGGCGTCGTGGACCAGCATCTCACGCGGAAGACTTTTGAAGGCGTCCGGTTCGGTGGCTTTGGCGGATGCTGGCGTTACAAACCGCGCGGTCATCACCTGTTCGATCAGACGGAAGTGTCAGGAATGATGCGCGCCTTTCCCCCGGTGGACGTCTTTGTGGCGCACAATTCACCGCGCGGCATCCATGAACGGGACTTCGATGTCCATCAGGGCTTCGATGGATTTATCAGCTACATCGAACGGACCAGCCCTCGGCTGTTCATCCACGGTCACCAGCACCTCGACCGGGTGACAGTTCTTGGAAACACGACCATCCTCGGGGTTTACGGGGAACGCTTGCTTCACCTGAAGCTTTAACGCCTCACGCCCGGCGGCGGCGCGCGCACAGACCGCCGGCCGGCAGCAATGCCAGCAGCCCCGCGGACGGCTCCGGCACCACGGTGCCGGTGACGACGATGTTATCCACGGCGAACCACCAGTTGTTCTCCGCGTTCGTGAGGCTGAAGCGGAATTGCATCGTGCCGGAGGTGCCGTTGTTCACCGGCAGGGAATTCAGCGCGTTGATCGTATCCCCGTTTGTCAGGAGCGCGCTGTTATATGTCAGCAGGTTGGTATAAGCCCCGCCATTGAAGGACACATCCACTGCCGCTGTCTGGTTGCCCTCCACGCGGAAGGTGGAATCGAAGGAAAGGATCACCGAATTCGCCGACACATTGAGCAGGGAAATAGCGGGCGTGGTAATGGTGACATTGAACAAGCCGCCACCGATATCCGCCTCTCCGTCATCGTAGGCATCCGGATCCGCCACCATCACCACTCCCTGACCGCCGGTCCAGGAGCTGCGGTTTTGATCCTGCTCCGTGGCGATCCAGGAGTTTTTATCGTGGAAAGTAAAGCCGTAAAACTCAATAGGCCCGCCCAGGGGTGTGGAGCCCTGATCCCGCACCCAGCCTGCCGGGGCCACGTTAGTCCAGTCCGTGCCGTCGCCGCCGCCTTCGCTGGGGGAGGTATAAGGCCCGAGAACCCGGCTCTCAAAATTCTCTGAAAAGAGCACTGCCGCCCTGGAACGCGAAACCGTCCCGGCAAGAAGTAATAAAGAAAGAACGGAGGACGGTGAAACACGCATATGCAGGGTATGGCAGGGATTTGGTGACGAAGCATAGAAGGGGGCCAGACAGCCGCAAGGTCCGTCAACCCGCGGAACCGCGTAGAACCTGGCACCCCGTCGCGGGAAACGCGGTGCTGAAAAAACTTTCACGTTACGGGATCACCTTTAGAATCGCGCGCGCCCGTCATTGAGCCGCCGTCCCCCGTATCCGCCAGATCTTTGTGTATGAATACGCTCACCGCATCCAGTCCGCTGCCCGCCCCGGCTTCCCCGGAGGGAAAACCGCTACTCCGCTGGCTCGGGCGGTACATCCGTAAGCGGCGGGTGTTTTTGACCGGCATGGGACTCGCGGCGGCACTGACCGTGGCGGTTATCGTGTGCCTGACCTCCTCGGTGCTGGATGTCTATTTTACCTTGCCGCGCTGGCTCCGCTGGACGGTGCTGGTGCTGGCGGCGGGCGCGCTGGCGGCCCTGAGCCTCGCGGGCATTCGCCGGGCGGCGCGGGTGCGGCGGCGGAATGCCATGGATGAAATCGAAGCCCTGCTCCCGGCGAGGGGCCAGCTCATGCGCACGGCCCTGGAGGAGGCCGCGGCCCCGGCTTCGCCGAATCCCGCGCGGGCCATGCTCACCGCCGGACTGCTGGGCCAGGCGGGGGAAATCGCGGGACACTTTCATCCGGAGAAAAGCCTTCCCTGGAGCAAATACCGCCGCCGCTGGTTTAGCGCGGCGCTCGCGGGAGGTGTGCTGGCGGTGTTGATCTTTTCATGGCGGGACTTTGGCACGGCGGTGCGGCGGTTCCTCCTGCCGTCCGCGGAGATCACCTTCACCCGGCTGGCCTTCACGGACACCCCGCGGGACATCGTGGCGGGCACGGAATGCACGGTGAGCGTGATGGTGGAGGGACGTCCGGCGGCGGCTCCGGTGCTGCAAATCCGGCGCGGGGACGTGCTGGACGAGCCGCTGGTGATGCGGCGCGATGGGTCAAAGGCGGGGCGGTACTTTGTGTCTATAGGCAAGCCCGGCGCGGCGGTCACGCTACGGGCCACCGCTGGGGATGGCCGCACGGAGGAGATCGTGATCCCGGTCATCTATCCTCCGAAGCTCCGGGAAATCAGCACCACGCTGACCTATCCCGCCTACACCGGCCTGAAGCCGGTGACCCAGAAGTCCCCGGATGTGGAGGCCGTGGAGGGCACGGAGGTCACCATGTCCCTCACCACGGACCGGCCATTGAAGAGCGGCGGGATTTCCTTTTCGGATGGCACCTCGGCCCCGGTGACGTTCAATGGTCCGGTGGTCACCTTCTCCGCGCCGGTGAAGCGCGGGAAGCTCACCTGGAAGCTGGACGCCGGGGATGAACGCGGCCTCAAGCCCGCTGGCGCGGGCGGCAAGTGGATCGGTCAGGAGGACAAGCCGCCGAAGGTGGAATGGATCACGCCAAAGGAGGATACGGAGGCCACGCCGCTCGCGGAGGTCACTCTCCGGGCAAAGGCAAAGGACGACTTCGGCCTGCTGGAGACGGGCATCGTCATCATGGCCGGGGGCAAACAAAAGGTGCTCATGACGCAGTCCTTCAAGGACGCGGACGGCGTGCCGGTCACCGCCGTGGCGGAGGCCCTCGCGGCTATGGAGGAGCAGAATGTTTCCATCCGGGACAATGTGAAGATCTTCGCCTTCGCCCGGGATCGCTACCCCGCGCCCGCCGGTAAGGAGCGCCGGGGCGTGACCGATCTCCTGAACATCGATATCCGCCAGTTCAAAATGTGGCGCGCCATGTCGGGTGGCGCGCAGGAGGCCGCGGAGGAAATGATGGCGGAAATGCCGAACGCGGCGAAGGCGCTGAAGAAACTGGAGGAGCTTATCAAGGAACAGCGCGGTGTCGTGAACAGCGTCTTCCGCTTCCGGGAGGAAAACCAGCGCGGGGAAAAGGATCTGGCGGACACAGGCAAAAAGGAAGCTTCGCTCAGCACCGATACCGCGGACCTGCATGCCGCGCTGAAGGAGAGCGAGGTGCCGCCTTCCGAGGACGATCTGGTCCTGCTGGATACCGCCGGCCTGCAAATGAAGGAAGCCGCGACCGCCCTGCCTCCTGGCGATCTCGACACCGCCTGGACAAACGCGGACGGCGCTCTCTCCTCTCTCCTGGAGCTGCGGAAGGAAGTGATGAAGCTCATGAGCAAAGGGAAAGGAAAAGGCAGCCCGCAGGACAAGAAGGACGATTTCAAAATGCCCAGCCTGACCGAACTGGCGAAGGAGGCCGAGCGGCTGGCCGCCGAGGAGGCGGAGGTGGGTAAAGGCGTCCCCCTCACCAAAGGCAATGCCGCGGAGGGAGACAAGCTGGCAGGAAAACAGGCGAACGCGCAGGCGGATGCCGGGGAGCTTTTCGATAAGATCGTGACTCACCCGGAAGTGACGAACCTCGCGCAATCCCGCATGGAGGAGGCCGAGAACGCCATGAGCGCCGCCACCAGGGAACTGCGCGAGCGGAAAGGCGAGACCGCCCTGCCGCCGTTGAACGATGCCCGGGAATCCCTCCTGCATCTCGCCCGGCACCTGCGCGGCCTGGATTCCCAGCTTGCCGCCAACACTCTCAAGATAGCCTCCGACATGGCCCACGAAAACGCGGAGGCCCTGGCGAAGGATGAAAAGAAGGGGGATGACGGAAAAGGAAAGAACGAGGAAGGAAAGAAGCCCGGGGAAGACGGCAAGGACGGCAAGGACGGCAAGGACGGCAAGGACGGCAAGGACGGCAAGGACGGCAAGGACGGCAAAGGTAAGGGGCAGGGCAAAGGCGAGGGCCAGGGTCAAGGGGAAGGTGAGGGTTCCGGCGAAGGGGAAGGTGAAGGCCAGGGAGAGGGCAAAGGCAGTGGAAAAGGAAAAGGCGAAGGTAAGGGTGAAGGAGAGGGAAGCGGCGAAGACATTGCCGGAAACAAACCCGGGGAAGGCAAACCGGGTGACCAGCCCGGCGAAGGTAAGACCTCCCCGGAAGCCGAAGCCGCGCGGGATGCCGCGACCATCGATGACTGGCTTAAAAATCTGGCGGACAATGAAAGCCTGGGCCGCGCCGGGGAACGCCTGGGCGCGTTGCAGAAGGACGCTAAAACCGGCGACCTCGCGAAACGCCTGGCGGAACTCGCGGCCCAGCGGAAAGCTGGTGTCACCACGCCTCCTGGCAATGCCGCCGAACGCAAGGAACTGGCCGGGGAGATGCAAAAGCTTTCGGATTCCCTCGCCGCTGAGCATCAGCGCATGGTGCAGGGCACTCTGGAAAAACTCGCCGCCGCCCAGGCCGCCGCGAAGGCCATGCGTGAGGGCGAAAAGCCCGGCAAGGACGGCAAACCTGGGAACAAGCCGGGTGACGGGAAGGGTAAGGGTAAAGGCGAACTCGCGGGCAACAAACCCGGCGAGGGCAAAGGCAAGGGTGACCAGCCCGGCCAGGGGGAAGGAAAAGGGCAGGGTAAAGGTGACCAGCCCGGCGAAGGCGAGGGAGAAGGCGAAGGCCAGGGCGACAAGCCCGGTCAGGGCCCGGGTCAGGGTAAAGGCCCGGGCCAGGGAGCGCCTCAAATGGCCGGTGGCAGCAACGTTGGCCCGGCCAAACCTAATAGCGGCCAGGGCTGGGGCTTCGTGGAAAAAGGCGGCTTCTCCAACGCGCAGCCCGGCTCCCTCAAATACACGGAGGACTTCGCGGATCTGCTCAAGGAATTCAAGGACTCCGAACTTACCGAACTCAGCGACGATCTCGTCCGCGAACTGATGGCCAGGGGTTACACAAAGGACATTGATCCCAGGACCCTGGGCCAGATCGAAGCCCGCCTGGAGCTCCTGATTCAGGATGTGGTGCAGCGCCAGCTTCTCGCGGGCAAAAGCGACCGCGTGCCGCCGGACTTCGAGGGCCGTGTGGAGAACTACTTCCGCCGCCTTTCCGAGGACACCGGCGACGACGAGGACGAGCAACAGGAGGAGGAATTCACGCCCCCGCGCGCGCAGCAAAGGCAGCGCATTCAATTGGACTTCGATCCACCGGTGGTTCCCCAGGTTCAAGGCGACCCTCCGGCGGGACTCTTCAACGGCGGTTCCAACTTCCCGGTCACGCCTTCCGTTCCCCAGAGAGAAACCCCCGGCTCTCCGTTCCCGCCGGAGCCGCCACTGCCGCGCTGACAAACGTAGAACAGAGCGCGAGCATCCGTCCCTGGTCCCCCCTCCCCCTTTTTGGTGAACCCGGTCATCCCCCTTCCTCTTTGTATCGCCGCAGGCTGTCTCGCGGCGGTGGCCCAAATCTGGTTTTGGAAACGCACCGCCCTGCGCGGGAAGTGGCGCGCTTTGGCCATGGGGCTCCGGCTCGGAGCCATCGCGTTGCTGGCATGGATTCTTTCCGGCCCGCAAAAGCCCATCCTGTCCGCTCCGGAGGAACAGCGCTTCGTGGTCCTGCGGGATATCTCCCGCAGCATGGATTTCCCCTCCGGCGGGACTACGCGCGCCGCGGAGGCCACCCGCATCGTGGAGCATCTCACGGCCCGGGAGACGCCTGGCCAGGTGGACGTCCTGGACTTTGGCGGATGGCTCTCCGGCGGGGGAAGCCAGGGCGGAGACCGGGAGGGCCTGCGGGATGCCTCGCTGCCCGCCGCCGCCCTGCGTGAAGTCCTCACCAGCCGCGCGGGCCGGGAGCCGCACAGCATTCTGCTCATCAGTGACGGGGCCGCCCAGGACGAGGCCGCCCTGCCGGGCGTGTCCCTGGCGGCGCGAAAGCTCGGCATTCCCGTGAGTGTCCTCTGCACGGGTGGCGAGGCCGTGGTGAAAAACGCGACCCTCCTGGCCATCGATTCCGAACGTCGCGTAAAGCCGGGTGCCCGGGTGCCCATCACCGTCACCACCCGCCAGACCGGCTGCGAGGAATCTCTCCGTGTGGAACTCATGGGGGAGGATGGCAAGGTGATCGACCAGGCCCTGACCAGTGCCGCGCCGGACAGCCCGGCGGAGCAGACGGTCACGCTTTACGCCACCACCGGCGCGGGCGGCTTCACCGGGAAGGTGCGCATCGATCCCGTGGAGGGCGAAGTCTCCCGGACGGACAATGAAGCCCCCTTCACCATCGAGCCGGACACGGTAAAGCTGCGCGTGCTCTACATGGAGGGCAGCACGGGCATCGAGCATGGACTGCCCGAGCCCTGTTATCTCGCCCAGGCCCTGACGGAACACGGCGACATCGATGTGGACCTGCTCTGCCTCAATGTCAGCAACACCAGCGGTGGCTCCGTACTGGTGGGCTGGCCGTGGAAGACCCCCGGCCACTGGGAGCCGGACCCGTCCAAAGGTTATCCCCGTACCGTGGAGGAGCTGAGCCGTTATGACGTGATCATCTGCTCGGATATCCCCCGCATGGCCTTCACGAACGACCAGATCCGCTGGACGGTGGACCTGGTGGCGAACCGGGGAGCGGGGTTCGTCATGGTGGGCGGGAACACCTCGTTCGGTTCCGGCTACTGGGACCGCACGCCATGGGAAAAGCTCATCCCGCTGACCATGGACAATGCCAACCGGGGCTTCCGCTACGATACCTTCCCCGTCTTCTGGACGCCCGAGGGGAAACGGCACCCCATGCTGGCCGGACTGCCGCTTCAGAGCGGGGAAACGCTGGACGGTATCCTGAACAATCACCCCGTGTTCCTGGGGAGCAATCTCATCCGCCGTGCTAAGCCCGCGGCCACCGTGGTGATGCGCATGGACGACGCGGATGGCGCGCCGGTCATCGCCGTGCAGCCGTTTGGCAAAGGGCGGACCATGGCTTTCACCAGTGACGTGACCTTTCTCTGGGGTACGCTGCATAATCGCGCGTGGGGACCTCCGGAAACCGCGGTGGAGATGATTCCCCAGCACTACGACAACAAGCCCACCTCCCCCACGCCGGTGAACAATGCCTATTACCGTCGCTTCTGGCAGCGCGCCGTCCACTGGCTGGCGGAGAACAGCGTGCGGGTGAAGGGTTCCCTCTTCGAGGCCTCCACGCCTTACCTCGCCTGGCCGGGCCGCGCGCCGCTCACCGTCCATGCGGCCACGCCGGACGAGAGTATGATGACCCGGCTTTCCACGGTGCCCTGCATGGCGCAGATCCGGGGCCTGCCGGAGACGCGCACGCGCCTCGTTTGGGACGCGGCGGCCCGGCGTTTCACCGGAGCCCTGGCCCGGCCCGCGAGCCTCCCGGCGGAAGTCATCGTGGACGTGGAGGCCGTGGACCCCATGGACCGGGAGACCCGGAAGGCCAGCTTCACCGTGAGCGCGCCCCGGACGGATCCGGAAAGCGCGGAGCCCGCCGCGCGTCCGGACGTGCTGGCCCGCCTGGCGGAGGCCACGGGCGGGAAAGTCCTGCGCTCCGCCGGGGAGGCTGCCGCTTGGCTGGACGAACGCGAGACCGCCATGAACGCCCCGGACCGCGTGGGCTCCATGCCCGCGTGGGACCGCGCCTGGGTGCTCGCCGCCGTGCTGCTCCTGCTTTCCGCCGATTGGATGATCCGGAGGTTCCAAACCTGACCCTTTCCCCGCCATGCCGACCCGCTACGACCCGCCTTTTCCTCCGTCCGTCTGGATCGTCGCCGCCGTCGTGGCGCTGCTCGCCCAGGCGTGGTTCTGGCGGCGCACCGCGCTCCGCGGCTGGTCGCGGGTTCTGGTGTGCGTCTGCCGGCTGGGGGCCATCGCGGCCACGGCGTGGCTCCTGGGAAATCCCATGTTCACCACGCGGGATCTCCGGAAATCCGCGGATGCCATTCTCCTGCTGGATGCCTCCAACAGCATGTCACTCACCAGCGAAGACGGCCAGTCCCGCGACATGCAGGCGAACGCGGTGCGGGACGCCGTGCTGAACGACACCATCCTGAAGGACCGGGTGAAGGTGGTATCCTTTGGCGAACGCCTGTATCCCGATGCCGTGCCGGGCCCCGGCGATGACTCCCGAAAGACCACCCGCCTGGGAGCGGCCCTGCGGGAACTGCTGGCTGCCCGCGGTGACGAGACTCCCCTGAATGCCGTGGTGGTGGTGAGTGATGGCGCCACCCAGGACGCGCCCGCCACCTCCGCGATGGCCCGTCTCGCCGCTAATGGTAAGCTGCCGCTGGCAGCCATGCCCGTGGGCACCGGCAGCCCCGTGGTGAACGCGGCCATCTCCGGTTGCCTGGTGGAGCGCCGCGCCGTCCCGGGTACCGTGCTGCCGGTGGGAGTCACGGTGCAGCGCCTGCACTGCCAGGAGCAGGCCCTGGAGGTGACGCTGGTGGACAAGGCCACGGGGAAACCACTGGACTCGACGCTGCTCTCCGCCCGCCCCGGTGGCGCGGAGATGGAGACCGTGGAACTCCACGTGACCACCGGCGCGTCCCCGCTCCAGGTGACGGCCAAAGTCGCCGCCGTGCCTGGCGAGACCACGCTGGCGGATAACGAAGCCTCCTTCACGGTCGAGTCCACGGAGCCGAAGATCCGCGTGCTCTACATGGAGGGTACGGATAACTACAATTCCCTGGGCCGTAATGAAGTGACCATGCTGGGGGACGCCGTCCACCAGGAGGATCCGCGCATCGAGGTGGATACCTACACGCTGAACGTGGCCAACTCCAGCGGCGGCTCGGTCCTCATGCGGGCCACCTGGGACAATCCGGCCGAAATCAAAAAAGAACGCCGGGGTTACCCCCGGACAAAGGAGGAACTCTTCCGCTACGATCTCGTCATTTGCTCGGACATCCCGCAGATTTCATTCACGAAGGAGCAGATCGACTGGACGGTGGAACTGGTGGCCGAGCGAGGCGGAGGGTTTGTCATGATCGGTGGATACACTTCCTTTGGCACCGGACAGTGGGACCGCACGCCCTGGGAAAAGCTGATTCCGGTGGATATGTCCTACGCGGGCCGGGGGCACACCGGGCAATCCTTCAGCCCTTTCTGGACGGACGAAGGGAAGCGCCATCCCATCCTGGCGAATCTGCCGCGGCAGGGGGAATCCCTGGACGAAATCCTGAACGCGCACCCGCAGTTTTTCGGCACGAACTTCATCAACCGGTCCAAGCCCGCCGCCGTGACCCTGATGCGGATGAACGATGGGGACGGCCAGCCGATCGTGACCGTGCAGCCCTTTGGCAAAGGCCGGACGATGGCCTTCGCCAGTGATGTGACCACGGGATGGGGAAGCCTGCACGATACCGCGTGGGGACCGCGCGGGGATAAAGGCCTGGGTGGACTGGAGCGGGAGGATGTTCAGTCGGGATGGGAGGAAAAAGGAACCCCGCCCGGCCCGGGGATGAAGTATCCGCAACCTCCCGCCAATTCCTACTACCGCCGTTTCTGGACCTCCTCGGTCCACTGGCTCACGGAAAAGAGCATCGCGCAAAACGCGGGCCGCTTCTTTGCCGGGTGTCCCTCGCTCACCTGGCCGGAGGACAATCCACTGGAGGTCTATGCCGTGGCGGGGGATCCGGAGTTGTCAGGACGTGTTTCCACCTGGCGCACGGTGGCGTGGGTGAAGGAACAGCCCGCCGCCCGGGCCACGTTGCGCTGGCTGCCGGAGGGCAACCGCTTCACCGGCAAAATCCCGCGCCCGGCGAGCCTGCCGGAGGGGGAGAACACGGTGATTGTGGAAACGGTTTCGCCGGACCAGAAGGAGAAGTATCACGCGGAGTTCAGCGTGCGGGTGCTGCCTTATGATCCGGAGTTCTCCCATCCGGAGCCAAAACCGGAGGTGCTGGAGGAAATGGCCGCCACCACCGGCGCGCCCGTGCTGCATCGCGCAGCGGAGGTGGTGGAATGGCTGCGTCAAAAAGAGGCCGCCGCCGAAGCCGCCGCCACCGAAAGCATGGTCCCGGCCTGGGACCGCTGGCCGTTTCTCGCGCTCATCCTGGGCCTGCTGGGCGTGGAATGGGTGGTCCGCCGCTTCAATACCTGATACTGTTTTCCCGTCATGAAATCACTCCTGCTCCTGTGCCTCGCCCCCGCGCTGGCATCCGCCCTCCCCCTGGACCCGACGCCGGTGCCCAACCGCGAGGTGCCCCGCCCCTCCTCCTATGCCGATGTCCTGGAGAAGGTGCAGCAATCCGTGGTGAGCGTTTACCCTGCCACGCTGCTCAAGGAGGCGAAGGGCGATGACAAGGCTTTCCTGGACCGCTACTTTGGCAAAAAGGACGGTGAAGAGGGCGAACCCGGAAAACGCGGGACCGGCCATGGCTCCGGGGTCATCGTGAGCGTGGAGGGCTACATCATCACGAACAACCACGTGGTGCGCACGGGCGCGGACACGCTGGCGGACGAAATCATGGTGGAACTGCACACGGGCCGCCGGTATCCGGCGAAGATCGTGGGCACGGACCCGCTGACGGACATCGCGGTGCTGAAGATGGACCCCGTGCCGGAGGGTCCGCCGCTGCCCATCGCGGACAGCGCGAACACCCGCGTGGCGGACCTGGTCTTTGCCATCGGGAATCCCTTCGAGGTGGGCATGACCGTCACCATGGGTTGCGTGAGCGCCACGCACCGCCGCGGGCTGAACATGGGTGGTCCGGGATCGTATGAGGACTTCATACAAACGGATGCCTCCATCAATCCTGGGAACAGCGGCGGCGCGCTGGTGGACGCGGCGGGCCGGCTGGTGGGCATCAACTCCGCGATCCGCAACGCGGGTGGTGGCGGGAATATCGGCATCGGTTTCGCCGTGCCCTCGCGCCTCGCGGTGTGGGTGGCGGACCAGTTGATCGAAAAAGGCAGGGTCACGCGCGCGCGTCTCGGCGTGGATGTCATTAACAGCAAGCCGGACGCCACTCTCCCGGCAGGCGTGAAAATCACCTCCGTGCAGGCGGGCAGCCCGGCGGAAAAGGCGGGCCTGAAAAAGGATGACCTCCTCACCGCGCTGGATGGCCAGGCCGTGACGGATGAGTCCGCGCTGCGCCTCTTCAGTTCCCTCATGCCTCCCGGCCAGCCGAAGCCCGTGGCTTTCATCCGCGAGGGGAAACCGCAGACCCTGGAGATCGCCTTTGAGGAAATCGCGAACGACGGCGCGGGCCGCCTGAGCGGCGATGGCGGCGCGGAGATTCTACCCGGCGTGACTCTGAGCATAAGCAAAGAACCGAAAGGACTAAAGGTGGAAACCGTGAAGGAGGGCAGCCCGCTGAAACTGGTGGCGGGACAGATTATTACCGAGATCAATTCCAAAGCCGTGAGTTCCATCAGCGAAGCCCGCGCGGCCCTGCGGCGCGGCGTCAACCAGGTCCGTGTGCTCACGGATGGAAAGCCCTCTCTGCTGGCCCTGCGGCTGGCGGATTAAGGGAACGGTCAGGGCATCCTGTTTCAGACGCCATTGCCCCGGGGGATCGCATGCCCGGGCGGACCTGCGGGAAACGACCGGGAACCATCCGCCGGGAGGGATGTCCGGGCGGGGAGGCGGTATCCTCCGGGACTGGCCAGGCGGCAGCCGGGGCGGCACTCCGGGCGGGGATTGCCTCAGGGGCGGGGGGCGTCGTGGCAGCCTGGGGCCGGGGCGTCTCTTTTTCCGGAGGAGTGGGAGCCGCCGGGGCCGGAGTGGCCTCCGGCGCGGGAGGCGCGGATTTCGCCTGCCTGCGGGAGGTGGCGGACGCTTTGCCGGAGGCCCGCTTCGCGCGGACGAGGTCCTGGAGAATGCGCCCGCTCTGGGTCTGGGCTTTCATGGCCAGCCGGATGGCGTCATCCGCCTGCTGGCTGCCCTCCCCATGGGTGAGCGCCCTCTGGACCTGGTATTTGAAGATCATGGACAGGACATTCGCCTGGGAGAGCAGCGAGGCCTCCAGGGAGGCTTCGTCACCGGTGGAGGTGACAAGTTGATCGAGCGTCGCCGCGAGAAGAGGCTGGTTGGAAACAGAGGGATTCATAAGCGGTAAGCCGGGAGAAACCGGCGGAAGGCACGAGAATAACGTCCGGCACGGCCTCTGGCAATTTCCAGGCGGTCATACCTGGTCTTACCCGGTCTTACCGGGTAAGACCGTCATCCGGGCCGACGGTCCGGTTGCAGGCGCGCGGGCCCCGCGGAGGATGGAGGAGTGGCCGAAAAATCCACCAGCACCCAGCGACTCACGGGAGATCCGCCACCACTCCTTTTCGAGTGGAGGCGTCCCCGTGGCGTGAAGCGCCGGCTCGCGGCGTGGCTGGTGGTGGCGGCGGCGGGGCATGCGGCGTTATTCTATCTTTTCCGCGTGACCCCTCCCGTGGATTCGCGCCAGCCTCCGCCGCAGCAGTCCGTGCTGTATCTTCCTTCGTATGACGCCACCGCCCGGTCGCTGCTGAGCACGCTGGATGACCGCTATCCCGGCGCGCTCCTGCGCCCGGAGGACTATTCCCTGAAGGCGGACATGGAGGCCCTGGCCAAAGCCACGCCGCCCTCCGTGCCCTCCTGGGCCGCGCACCGGCCCGCGCTCAAATCCTACCCCCAGCCTCTCGTGGCGCGGGAGCTTCCGGGCATCATGCGGGCGGGTGAGCCCCTGCTGCCGGAATATGATGTTGAGGCCCTGCCATCCCCGGGAGCGCCGGCAGCCGCGCGGCCTTCGTTTTCGGTTTTGATCGATGACAATCCCGGCTCCCGTACCGTGACCCTCCAGCCGGAGTGGCCCAGAAAGCTGCCGGACGGCGCGCTTCCTCCCAGCGGGAATGTCTCCTTCAAGGTGGGGATCACCCGCGAGGGAGTTCCGGAGTACTGTATGCTCCTCACTCCCACCACCGGCGTGGAAATGGAAGCCCAGGACGCCCTGTGCCGGGCGGTGTCCGGCATGCGGTTCAGCGCCGTCACCACCGGCCCGCAGTGGCAATGGCTCACCGTGACGGTGCGCTGGTGACCGCCGTTCGCGCCCGTCATCTTTTTGCAAACCCCGGCCTGTCCGGACCGTAATCTCCCGTTATGACTCCGCCCCTTTCCCGCCACGGCCTCTCCCTCCTGGACCGCAGGGGATTTCTCGGACGGGCCGCCATGGGACTGGGCGGCATCGCGCTCGCGGATCTGCTCTCCCGGGATCGCGCGCGTGCCTCCGCGCTGCCGGTGCGGCCGGAGATCAATCCCCAGGCACCCTATCTACCCCGCGCGGGGCACTATCCGGGAAAGGCGAAGCAGGTGCTCGTCATTTTCTGCTCAGGGGCGGTGAGCCATGTGGATACGTTCGACTACAAGCTGGAACTCATCAAACGGCACGATACCCCCATGCCGGGGAAGGGGAGCTTTATCTCCTTTCAGGGGGAGAATGGAAACCTCATCAAGCCGCTCTGGGACTTCAAGCCGCGCGGGCAGACCGGCAAGATGATCAGCGATCTCCTGCCGAACATCGCGGAACTCGCGGACGATCTCTGCTTCATCCACTCGATGACCGCGAAGTCGAACACCCACGGTCCCGCCGAGAACCAGATGAGCACCGGCTTTACGCTGGATGGCTTCCCCAGCATGGGCTCCTGGGTCAGCTATGCGCTGGGCACGGAGAACGCGGATCTGCCCGCCTTCGTGGCCATTCCGGATCCCCGGGGTGTCCCCCAGGTGGGGCCGAACCACTGGAACTCGGCCTTCCTTCCCGCCACCTTCCAGGGGACGGCATTCACCGCAGACGCCCCCATTCCGAATCTCGCCCGGCCCTCCGCCATCACCGCCGGCACGGATCTCGCCACGCGGGATTTCCTCCGTCTCCTCAACGACCGCCACCTCGCCAGTCATCCCGGGGATGTGGAACTCGCGGCCCGCATCGCCAGCTATGAACTCGCCGCGCGCATGCAACTCAAGGCCGCGGAGGTGGGGGATTTTAAAGACGAATCCGCCGCGACGCTCGAAAGCTACGGCGTGAACGACGCCAACAAAACCAAGGCTGGATTCGCGAAAAACTGCCTGCTCGCCCGCCGTCTTGTGGAGCGTGGCGTGCGTTTCGTTCAGTTATTCAACGGCTCCTACGCCATGGGCGAAGGCGTGGGCAACTGGGATGGTCATAAGGTGCTGAAACAACAATACAGCATCCACGCTCCCATCCTGGACAAGCCCTGCGCCGCATTGATCAAGGATATGAAACAGCGTGGCCTGCTGGATGATACCGTGATCATGTGGGTCACGGAGTTTGGCCGCATGCCCACTTTCCAGAAAGGTGCCAGCGGCCGCGATCACAACCCCGGCGGCTTCACCATCTGGATGACCGGCGCGGGCGTGAAACGCGGCTTCAGTTATGGCGCGACGGATGAGTTCGGCTTCAAAGCGGAAGTGAATCCGACCACGATTTACGACCTGCACGCGACCATGCTGCATCTGCTGGGATTGAATCACGAGCAGTTGAGCTTTTATCACAACGGAGCCGAGCGACGCCTGACCGATGTTCACGGCGAAGTCATCCACGACATCCTAACCTGATTCCGGCCGCCCTATGAAATCCAAACTCGCGGTCCTTTTCTGCCTCGGCACCACCGCCTTTGCCTCTCCCGAAGCGCACTGGAGCTATCAGCCCATCCGGCGTCCCGTGCCGCCCTCCGCGGATGTCGCGCCTCTTGATGCCTTCATCCGCGTGGCGCTCGCGGAGAAAGGTCTCACGCCTTCCCCGGAGGCGGACCGGCGCACGCTTTGCCGCCGGGTCTATTTCGACCTCACCGGCCTTCCCCCTTCGCCGGAGGAACTGGCTGTCTTCGTCAGCGACCCGGATCCCCAGGCCTACGAAAAGCTGGTGGATAAACTCCTGTCCTCCCCGCAATTCGGTGAACACTGGGCGGCTCCCTGGCTGGACGCGGTGCGCTTCGCGGAGTCGGACGGCTTTGAAACCAACGGGCCCCGCGCCAATGCTTGGCCGTATCGCGACTATGTCATCCGGGCCTGCAATGAAGACCTGCCCTTTGACCGGTTTGTCATGGAGCAGCTCGCGGGCGATGTGACGGGCACGGATGAAGCCACCGGATACCTTGTGGGCGGCGCGGTGGACATCGTTTCCAGTCCGGACCCCGTGCTCACCTCCCAGCAACGCGCGGATGTCCTGCACGACATCATCAATACCACGGGCTCCGCGTTCCTGGGGCTCACCGTCGGCTGCGCGCGCTGCCACGATCATAAATTCGACCCCATCCCTCAAAAAGAATACTATGCCATGAAGGCCGTGTTTGAGGGTGTCTCCCATGGCGCGCGCGCCAAACGCCTGCCCGTGGCCGGAGAGAACGTTAGAGAGACGGAACGGAAAAAACTGGAAGCGGAACTCGCCGCCGCCTGGACCGCCGCGGACGCGGACGCCCCCCTGACCACATCCCCCACTCCCCGGCCCTCCGTCAATGCCCGCCGGAATGTGGAACGCTTCGCTCCCGTCACGGCGAAGTTCGTGCGTTTCAATATCGCCGCCAGCAATTCCGCCGAACCCTGCATCGATGAACTGGAAGTCTATGCCGCCGGGACCTCCGAAAACGTGGCCTTGGGCGCGAAGCCCGCCAGTTCCGGCAACTACGCCGGTCCGCCCCATGATCTCAGCTATGTGAATGACGGTCGCACCGGCAATGCCCGGAGCTGGATCTCCAGCACGCCGGGCCGCGGCTGGGTGACGCTGGAGTTTCCGGAGCCCCGCCGCATCGACCGCATCGTCTGGGGCCGGGACCGCCAGGGCCAGTTCGCGGACCGCCTGCCGGTCACCTATCAAATCGAAACCGCCGTGGAACCGGACGCCTGGCAGATCGTGGCCGGTTCCGGAAACCGCCGGGCCTTCGGTCCGGACTCCAGCGCCCCGGCGCCTCCCGCGCGGGTGGAGGAACTGGAGCGCAAGCTGCGGGAATTGTCAGGGAGCGGCCCCGTCATCTACGCGGGCACCTTCGCCGCCACGCCCGTTCCCACCCGTCTCTTCCGCCGCGGGGACGCCATGCAGCCCGGGGACACTATCCTGCCCGCCGGTCTCCACGCCGTGCCGGTGCTTTTCACCCGCGAACCTGACGTGCTCACCAGCGAAGCCGCGCGGGTCTGCGGCACGCCGCCGCCTCCGGCCCTCACGGAGGACCAGAACCGCCGCCTCGCGCTGGCCCGCTGGATCGGCGATCCCAAAAATCCCCTTACCCCCCGTGTGGTGGTGAACCGCATCTGGCAGGGGCACTTTGGCGAGGGGCTTGTGAATACTCCGGGAGATCTCGGCGTGAAAGGTTCCCCGCCCGTGAATCCCGCGCTGCTCGACTGGCTGGCCGCGGAATTCCTCGCCCAGGGCTGGCGTTCCCGTGCCATCCACCGGCTCATCGTCACCAGCGCCACTTACCGTCAGTCCTCCGCGCCCCGCGCCGATGCCCTGCGCGTGGATGCCGGCAGCCGCCTCCTCTGGCGCTTTCCCCCGCGTCGTCTGGAGGCGGAGTCCATCCGGGATGCCATCCTCTCCGCCTCCGGCGTGCTGGATCCCGCCATGGGCGGCCCCGGCTTCTCCGCTTTCAAGGAGAACAGCAACTACGTGCGCCTCTATGTGCCGAAGGAAACGTTCGGCCCTGGCGACTGGCGGCGCGCCATCTACATGACGCGCATCCGCATGCGGGTGGATGGCACCTTTGGAGCCTTCGACTGCCCGGACGCCGGGCAGGTGGCCCCCAAACGCGGGCGCAGCACCACCCCGCTCCAGGCGCTGAATCTTCTCAACAGCCCCTTTATGGAACAGCAGGCCGGCCTCATGGCGGAACGCCTGAAAAAGGAGGCCCCCGCCGCGGCTGCCGCCCAGGTGGAGCGGGCCTTCCAGCTTGTCTTTGGCCGGGCTCCCTCGCCGGAGGAGGCCGCCGGTGCGCTGGGGCTCATCCAGGACCACGGCCTGCCCGCCTTCACCCGCGCGCTGCTCAACGCTAACGAGTTTTTGTTCCTCTTCTAGAAAAGGGGACCGGAAGCCCGGGCCAGCGTGCCTGTGGGAAACACTAATCTCCAGCTTCCAAGGGGATCACACAACCGGCAGTCCCGGCAATGTTATCGCTGGACGGGAAAGGCGTTCGTGGGCGGCGGAGATGGACGCCAGGGCTTCCTCCTGTTTCCGGAAGAGCACGGGGGACCACACGCGCTGGAGTTCCCAGCCCTGGCCACGCAGAATGCGGGTGCGGAAGAGATCCCACTCGATGGGGTCCGGGGTTTTGTGAAACCGGCTGAAATCCGTGAGCACCCCCACGGTGACATCCGCGGGCATGAGGGGATGGATGCAGGCCACGTCCACGCTGAAGCCGTCATTGCCCCAGTGAACATGGCTGCCCGTATTCCGCAGGCCCAGCAGGCTCCGTCCCATGGCGGTGGCCACGCGTGAGGGCGTGGCGGAGGGCCAGATTTTCAGCTCCGGCGCGGTGTCACGCTTCATGCGCTCCAGTTCATCCTGATATTCCGTGTACTGCCGCGCGAGAGACTCGGCATAACGGAGATAGGCATAGAGCTGGAGCCTGCCATTGGGCACCGTGCCCGGGGGTGTCTGCTCCGCGGCGTTGTATTCGCCTGAAGGGATGGAGGTCAGGATGTGAATGGCGGACCGGGCGCGGGTGACCAGCACATTCAGCCGCCGCCCGCCGTCCATCTGGGAAAGCACGCCGAAGTTTCTCCGGAACTTCCCCGCCGGGTCCGGGCCGAAGGTGGTGCAGATGATCATGACATCCCGTTCATCCCCCTGCACGTTCTCCAGGTTCTTCACAAACAGCCCCTCGAAGGAATCCTTCCCCTTCCGCTTCCGGGCGGTTTCCAGACGGGTGGCGAAAGCACCGTCCTTTTCGCATCTGGCCTCCAGGGCATCCAAAATGGCGTCCCGCTGGGTGAGATTGAAACACGCCAGCCCGATGGACGGCGGTTCGGGGCTCGCGAGCAATTCCGCCACCAGCTCCGCGGCGGCCTCCGCCTCCTTCACATTCGCGCGGTCCTCATACACACCGTCCACGCGGCGGATTTCGATGGGCGTGTTCAGCGCTTTGTTCCGCGGGTGCCCGGGGATGGGCTGGAGCCGGGAGCCGTAGAAGTGGTCATTGGAAAACCCGATCAGCGCCTCGTTCCGGCTGCGGTAGTGCACATCCAGATAAGCCTCGCGCACCTCCAGATTCAGCGCCGCGCTCAGGAGATCCTCGGCATCGCTCTGCTGCTGGTAAAAAAGCTCCTCCGCCGTCTCCGCTTCGCTGTCGGCGGAGTCCGAGAGCGTGGACTCGAAGAACCGGGTGGGAGGCAATTGTTTCTGGTCCCCCGCGATGACCACACGCTGGCCCCGCAGCATCACCGGCAGGGCTTCCTCCAGACGGCACTGGGAGGCTTCGTCGAAGATGACCACGTCGAAGATCGGCGCGCGCGGGAAGATCTGCGCCACCGTGGACGGACTGGCCATCCAGACGGGGCAAAGGTCAAAAATAGGATCGCCGCCCTCCGCGCCCTCGCCGGTGGCCAGCATCTGGCGGAGCTTCAGCGCTTTCTTCCCCTTCACATAAAGCCGCTGCCGCAGGGAGGTGCCGTGGCGGTTGAGCTGGGAACCGGTGGTGCTCAGCAGGCGGTCGCGCTGGTGGGTGAGCCACGCATGGCGGATGCTGTTTTTCACCATGTCCATCTTCCGCTGGGACAGGGTCAGGAGGGTGTTGAACGCGGCCTCGATGCGGTCGCCATCGATGGCGAGCAATTCGGGATCGGAATGCAAACGTGAGCGGAGTTCGTTCTCCGCGGCGGCTCTGGTGAAGGTGTCATGCATCTCCTCCTCCGTGGCCTCCTGGAGGGCCAGGGTTTCCGCGCCGGAGCGGAGGGCCGCGGGCAGTTGCTCCACGGCGGTGCTCAGGCGGGTCAGGTGTTCCAGGGTGGGCGCGGCATCCAGCCAGCCGGAGGCCATGCGCTCCGCGCTTTCTCCGGCTTTCCATTTTCCGGCCAGCGTTTCCGGCGCGGCGGCGTTGAACAAACCGCTGGAAACCACCAGTCCACGCAGCTCTTCCAGCGCGGTGGCCCAGGCGGCCTCCGCCTC
Organism: Verrucomicrobiales bacterium; assembly: GCA_965229245.1. Taxonomy (GTDB): domain Bacteria; phylum Verrucomicrobiota; class Verrucomicrobiia; order Verrucomicrobiales; family V1-33; genus V1-33. The sequence continues at coordinate 1,662,384 of CBDDIW010000005.1, read as the reverse complement.
CAGGAGAGCGGCGCAGGCCGGCAGTTGATCCGCCTGGGTAGCGAGCGTGCCCGCGCGACGGGCGGCCGTCCAGGTGGCCGAGGCTTTCCACGCGAGGCGGGCGGAGTCGATGCTCCCCTTCAGCGCCGCGTCCTCCGGCAGGGCGGTGTCGCTGTCTCCCGTGATGCGTGCCGCGAGGTCCGCCAGGAGCAGGCGGGATTTCACCGCGTCATAGAAGGCCCTGGCCCCCGCGGTACCACCCGGCAGGCTCAGTCCCAGGGGCGAGAGCGCGGCGGAGGCCGCCTGCTTCACCTTCCCCGCGAAGAGTCGCTTGAAGAAACTCCCGGCCACCGCCTCCCACGCGGTGAGCGCGGCGAGATGCCGGTTCACTTCGGGCAGGGTGAGCACGCCCGCGCCGCGCGCGGAAACGAGCATCGTCCGGTCCAGAGGCTGGGCGAGTTGCTCCAGAAAGGACCGGGAAGCCTCCACATCCGCGGCCAGCGGCAGCCTGGTGGCATCCGGCAGCAATAGCGCCCGCCGTGCCGCCGCGGCGTCCGGGGCGGCCATCAGATCCCGCAGCGCCAGCGCGGCTTTGGCCCGCCGGTCCGCATGCTCCGCGAGGGTGCCCGGGCCATCCAGGGTGGTGGAGGCGTCCGGCCTGGCGGCATCCGCCGCGCGCGCGGCTTCCAGCAGGGCGGCGAACGTGGCGCGGATATCCGCCGGGGAGATCCGCAGCAGGTCACTGAGCGCGATGCCATGCAGGCCCCGCAGGGATTCCCGGAATAACCGGCGCTTTCCGCCCGGCGGGCGATCTCCCCCAGCGTGGTGCGCGCGGCCTCCGCCACGCCCGTGGTGATGGTCTCGTCCGGAGGCAGCGCGGGCAGTTCCGGGCGGCCGGTCAGTTCCAGCCAGGTGCCCAGGAGATCATGGAAAGACCGGAGCTTTCCGTCCGGGCTTTGATGCAGCTTTCGCCGGTAGCCGTCCAGCTCGGCATGCACGGCGGAGAGCTGCCGGTTCACCTCGGCCAGACGGGCGCGGGCGTCCTCCGGCACGGGGGCGTCGGCGAGGTTTTCCAACTGCCCGCGAAGGCCCATGTAAAAGTCCTTCCGGTCACCGCCGGGATCGTGCACCACGCCGCAGAATTCGCCCAGCCCGGCAGCGTCCAGCCGGTATTTCACCACGTCCAAGGCCGTGCGTTTATCACAGACAAAAAGCACGCGCTGACGGCGGGCCAGGTGGTCCGCGATCATGTTGGTGATCGTTTGGCTTTTCCCCGTGCCGGGCGGTCCGTGGACCACCAGCGCGCGCGCCTCCCGGGCGGCGAGCACGGCATTCGCCTGGCAGGGATCCGCCGCGGAGACCAGCCACTCGGTGGCAAAATCCCGCCCGCGCACCTCCACCGGCTCCGGGGGGGTGTCGTCGTTGCCGGGCTGAAGCGCCCGGGGATTGAGGAAGGCGGACACCGGCTCCGCCAGGGCCGTCTGGTGATCCAGCATCCAGCGCGTGTCCCGGAGGAGCGATTGATTTGAAAGCGGGAACAGCCCCAGCACGGCGGAGGGGATGACACTGACGCTTTTCGGCAACTTCTCCGTGGCGGGTACTTCGGAAAGCACGGTCTCCGCCGTGAAGCTGGCGGGGGTCTCGAATCCCAGGAGGGTGCTGATCTGGGTGAGCAGTTCCGTGATCTCACGCCAGGGCTCGGAGGCGTCCTCGTCCAGATAGAGATCGCCCACCGCTTTCCCCGTCTGCCGCTCCAGCCATGCCAGGAGGGCGGGATTCGCCACCAGCCGGTCCGCGCCTTCGCCCGCGCATTGCAGGGTCACTCCGGCACGGGAGGCCGTGCGCACCTGGACCTGCAGGGGCATGAGCAGCAGGGGGGCGAGGATGCGCCCCTTCACCGCGGAGTCCTCCGCGCCCGCGGGCATGGAGAGCAGCGGGAAGCCGAGAGCCAGGCAGGACTCGCCGTGGTCGTTCACATAGTTCGTGGCGTCCTCCGCGATGTCCCGCAGCTTCTTCAGCAGACGGGTCTGCGTCAGCCAGGCATCCCGCGCGGCCCGCTGCTCCGCGGTCACTTCCAGGGCTTTGCCGCCATTGCCATTGGCCGCGGCCTTCCGTTTACCCTCGCCATCCTCGCCGGGCAGTGAATAGGCGGGCACCTTCGCGGGAAACTCCAGCTTCCCCATTTCCAGCAGTGCCGCCATCGCCGTGGCGGGATCGATTCCCTGAAAACAAGCCAGCTCCATGAGATCGCACCGCTGCCGGGAGCGGTGGGGACGCGCGTTCATCGACGGCCCGTGAACAAGGCTCGCGTAAAGACGCTGGAGCATGGCTTGGAGAATCATGCCGCGAGTAATGGAGGCATTCCCCCCGCCGGGCAAGGAGGACCGCCGGGATGGCACGCGATTCCCTGCGGAATCTGTCAGGATATTCCCGCGGGGGGGAACAAAAAACCCGGGCACCGGCCTGACCGGTGTCCGGGGGTAAGATATCCGTCCTTACGGCTTATTTGGTGATATCAATGTCAATGCCGTGCTTTTTCCCCGCGGCATTCAATTCCATTCCGGCCTCCTTCAGATCTTTCAGACCCGCTTGCATTCTGGCCTTAAAATCCGCGTCGCCCATGACTTTTTTCAGATAAGCCATCTGCGCCTCTTTTTCCTGGGGGACATCCTTCAGCACCGTAACCACTGCTTTTAATTTTTCGCGGGATTTTACAAAAGCATCCTTCAGATCGGCTGGCAGCCCGTCGGTGCTAATCGCGTCCATTTTCGCCATCATTTGCGACGGCAGCGTAACCTGCACGGTCGGATCCGTTTTCGAGGCCTCCTTCAGGGATTCCGCGTGAGCCTCAAGTCCATCCATGTCCTTCTTAAAGCGTTCCACCGCGTCTTTCTCGCTGACAGCCGGAGTCGCGCTGGGGGCGGGAGTTGTGCCGCCGGTCTTGGCTTCCTCCGCTTTCTTGTCACAGGAGGTGAAAAGGAAACCGGAAGCCGCGAGAGAGGCGACGAGGAAATGTGTGATTTTCATAGGGATGCAGTGGTGTGGTGGAAGTCCCCACCCCCAACGCGACAAGCGCGCCCGCGGGAGGACCGGGCGGGATTATGGGGGAGCCGTCCCCGTGCAGGCAAAGTGTTTTTCCCGGGTGGGATAGTGCTTGCACTGGCGCGGAAATGGAAAAATCCGGGATTTGAACGCCGGTGCCGGGCCGGGAGTCAGAAGGACCGCCGCAGTATTCTGGCCTGCCCGGCAGACTTCTTTCATTTCTCCCGCTCCATGAAAATCACCTCCTGGCTTCTTGTTTCCCACACCCTGATCGCGGCGTTTCTCCTCGGAGCCTGGGTGCCCTATATGCTTGTGAAACCGGATAAAAAAGGGCGGGTCCATTTTAACGAAGTCAGCGCCTCCACGAGGTTTGTCATCACTCTGGAATCCTCTCCCGGCCTGTTTTAGTAAGCGATTGATCGCCTCCTGAAAACGAGCGGCTCCACACTCACCATGAAATCCGCGCGTCTTCGTATCCTCACCGGAGCAGGCGCTGCCACAGGCATCTTTACGGCGGAAGATCTCCATCACTTCCAGGCACTCCAGGTGGCGCCCGCCCGCCAGGCATCTCATTCAGGAGATAACCTCTGTTAAAGTCTTGCAGGATCACAGCGGCAAGGATCACGAAAGCCCATACCCCATATGCCATCCCGTTCCCTGGCCGGTCTTTTCACTCTTCTTTTGCTGGCCGGTTTGGCTTTTCTGCTTTATTCCGGAAAGAAGTCCTCCGCTCCTCCGGTTTATCATGCCACCACCCGGTTCTGGATCCAACAGACCGACAGTGGTGATCCACTTTTAGAGGGTTCGGATCCCGCCAACAGAGCTGCATGGGTGGAAAAGGAAGTAAAGTCTCTCACCAGTGACCCTGTTTTGAAGCGCGTGGCGGAGTCCTGTGAACTGATGTCTAAATGGAATCTCCCTGAACCGGCAGTCCTTGCCCAACTGAAAGCGTCCGTGGAGATCGCCCGCGAAAATGAGCCTGCTATCGTGGGCGTCACCGTCCGGAGCCTTGGCTCCGAGGAGGCGGCGATTGAGCTCGCCGATGCCGTGCGTGACGCCTACCGTGAAACGCGGCGCATGGCGGAGTGGGAGTGGAAGCAATGGTCGCTCAGGAATTTCGAAACCATGTTGCAGCGCCAAAAGCCGGTCGTTGATGAGGCGAAAGAGGAACTGCTTGGTGTCATCCGGAGATACGGTATCCTGGAGCACTCGGAGTTCACCAGTTCCCTGCTGCACCCGGAAGCCACCCCAGGGGAATGGATAGAAGCCACTATACCGGCTGAAGAACCGGACGGGCTGGACAAGGCTAAGGTTATCTATCTGAAGGCAAAAAAGGATTACTCCGAACGATGCCGCCAGGCTGATGACTTGAGAATGCGAATCGCCACATTGGCCGCCGAGCCATGCCACCCCCGTAGCCCCGTGGATGTTCTGGAGAAAGCGGCGCCGCGCCCGGTTGATTGACGGCTTTCGATACCGTCCCTGCGGAGTCCTGTGCCATTGCCCGGGTCCCGTTCACCGGCATCGTTTCCTTTATGCTCCGGTTTCCAGCCCTGCTCTTCGCCGCCGTTACTGCCTCCGCCGCCGCCGATTCCCCGCAGTGGGGGACCGCGGGGACGCGAAATATGGTGTCTCCGGAAACCGGCCTGGCGGACCGGTTCGATCTCAAAACCGGCGAAAACATCCGCTGGCGGGTGAAGCTGGGCACGGAGTCCCATTCCACTCCCGTGATCTCCGGAGGGCGGGTGCTCATGGGCACGAACAATGGCCAACCCCGGGATCCGAAACACAAGGGCGACCGTGGCGTGCTCATGTGTTTTGACGAAAAAACCGGTGACCTCCTCTGGCAACTGGTGGTCCCGAAGCGCGACGAGGACCAGTACATGGACTGGCCGGGCACCGGCATTTCCTCCCCCGCCACCGTGGAGGGGGACAGGGTTTATATCGTGACCAACCGGGGCGAGGTCGTTTGCCTGGATCTGAAGGGCATGGCCAACGGGAACGACGGCCCCTTCAAAGACGAAGGCCGCCACATGACTCCCGCCGGGCTCCCACCCATGGAGCCCGGTCCGCTGGACGCGGACATTCTCTGGGTGCTGGATCTGAAAGCGGAGACCGGCATCTGGCCTCATGACGCGGCGCACAGTTCCATTCTCATTCGCGGCCCGCATCTTTATCTGAATACCGGGACGGGCGTGGATAACACGCACCGTGTCATTCGCACCCCGGACGCCCCCAGCCTGGTGGTGGTGGACAAGGCCACCGGGAAACTCCTGGCCCGGGATGGGGAACACATCGCCCCCAATATCTTCCACTGCACATGGTCCTCGCCTTCCTGCGCGGAGGTGGATGGCAAGCCCATGATCTTCTTCTGCGGCGGCAACGGCATCGTTTACGCCTTCGAACCTCTGGATCCGGCGGTGAAAAGCGATGCCGTCCAAACGCTGAAGAAAATCTGGCAATACGATCCCGACCCCACCGGCCCGAAGCAGGAGGTGCACCGCTACACGCAGAATAAAAAGGAGGGCCCCAGCGATATTTTCGGCATGCCGGTCTTTGACCAGGGGCGGCTTTTTATCGCCGGAGGCGGAGACCTCTGGTGGGGGAAGAACGAGGCCTGGCTGCACTGCGTGGATGCCGTGAAGGGCACGCAGGTCTGGTCCCTGCCGCTGGAGAAACACGTCATGAGTACGCCCGCCGTGAAGGACGGGCTCTGCTTCATCGCCGATACCGGGCGCATCCTGCGCTGCGTGAATGCAAAGACCGGACGCGAATACTGGAGACACGAAACCGGGGCTGAATTCTGGGCCTCCCCCTTCATCGCGGACGGACGGGTGTATGCGGGTACCCGCCGCGGGGACTTCTGGATTTTCGAGGCCGGTAAGGAAAAGAAGCTTTTTTTCCAAACCCATCTCGGCTCGCCCGTGAGCAGCACGGTCCAGGCGGCGAATGGCACCCTCTACGTGGCCACCATGACGGATCTCATCGCGGTGGCGCTGAAAAAGTAGCGCACCCTGCGGAGCTCTTCATCCCCGCGAAAGACCGTCCTGGGGAAAACAAAACCGCCCCGGCCATTGCTGACCGGGGCGGTGAAGGCATTTAGAGGAACGCCGCTTGTGGAGGCGTTCCGGACTTTCGCGGCTTACTTCTTCTTCGCGGCCTTTTTGGCGGGCGCGGCTTTCTTCGCCGGAGCCGCGGCCTTGGGCTTGGCGGCGTTGGCGCGGGCTTCCTCGATGGTCGCCTGGGCGGCGGCGAGGAGCGCCACGGGGACGCGGTAGGGAGAGCAGCTCACGTAGGCGAGGCCGATCTTGTGGCAGAACTTCACGGAATCCGGATCGCCGCCGTGTTCACCGCAGATGCCGAGCTTGATGTCCGGGCGGACGCTGCGGCCCTTGGTCACGGCGGTCTGCATGAGCTGGCCCACGCCCACGGTGTCCAGCGTGGCGAACGGGTTCTTCTTGAAGATTTCGTTCTCCGTGTAGGGCATGAGGAAGTTCCCCATGTCATCCCGGCTGATGCCCAGCGCGGTTTGCGTCAGATCGTTCGTGCCGAAGCTGAAGAACTCGGCGCTTTGCGCGATTTCGTCAGCCGTCAGCGCGCCGCGGGGGACTTCGATCATGGTGCCCACCTGGTATTCGAAGGAGACCTTCTTCTCGGCCATCACTTCCTTCGCCACGCGGTGCACGATCTCCGCCTGGAGGTCGAACTCTTTCTTGAAGCCCACGAGGGGGATCATCACTTCCGGCTTCACCTTGATCTTCTTCTTCGCCACGTCCGCGGCGGCTTCGAAGATGGCGCGGGCCTGCATCTCGGTGATTTCCGGATAGGCAATGCCGAGACGGCAGCCGCGGTGGCCGAGCATGGGGTTGAATTCATGCAGCTGCTTCACGCGGTGAGCCACCTGGGCGGCGGTCACGCCCATCTTCTTCGCCAGTTCCGCCTGGGCCGTTTCTTCGTGCGGGACGAATTCGTGGAGGGGAGGATCGAGGAGACGGATGGTGGCCGGCAGGCCCTTGAGAGCCTTGAAGATACCGGTGAAGTCCTCACGCTGATAGGGCAGGAGCTTGGCCAGCGCCGCCTTCCGGTCTTCGAGCGTGGTGGCCAGGATCATCTCGCGCATGGCGTCGATGCGGTCCCCTTCGAAGAACATGTGCTCCGTGCGGGTGAGGCCGATGCCCTGGGCACCGAAGGCGATGGCGTTCTCCGTTTGCTCCGGATTGTCCGCGTTCGTGCGGACGAGCATGCGGGAGGATTTCGCGCACCACTCCATGAGGGTCTTGAACGCTTTGAACTTCTCGGTCTTCTGCGCCACCTTGTCCCCGTGGAGGAGGCCGGTGATGATCTCCGAGGGGGCGGTCTTGAGCTCGCCGCCATAGACGGTGCCGCTCGTGCCATCGATGCTCATGTAGTCACCTTCGGAGAAGGTCTGGCCGCTCACGGTCACGGTCTTCTTGTCATAGTCGATTTCCACGGCGCTGGCACCGCAGATACAGACCTTGCCCATCTGGCGCGCCACGAGCGCGGCGTGGGAGGAGACCCCGCCCTTGGCGGTGAGGATGCCCTCGGCGGCGATCATGCCGCGAAGGTCTTCCGGGGACGTTTCGTTACGGACGAGCAGCACCTTCTCACCACGGTCAGCGGCGGCGGCGGCGCGGTCGGCGTTGAGGTAGATCTTGCCGGAGGCGGCACCAGGACCGGCGGGGAGGCCCTTCGCCAGTTCCTTCGCCTTCTTCACGTCGGCGAGGTCGAAAATCGGGGCCAGGAGCTGGTCGAGCTGATCAGCCGGGTTGCGCAGGATGGCGGTTTCCCAGTCGATGAGTTTTTCCTTCACCATGTCCATGGAGAACTTGAGGGCGGCGGCGGCGGTGCGCTTGCCGTTCCGGGTCTGGAGCATGAACAGCTTGCCGGACTGGATGGTGAACTCCACGTCCTGCACGTCCTTGAAGTGCTTCTCCAGGGTGGCGCGGACTTTGAGGAGTTCGGCGTAGGCCTTCGGCATCGCCTTCTTCAGTTCGAGCACGGGTTCCGGGGTGCGGACACCGGCCACCACGTCTTCGCCCTGGGCGTTGATGAGGAACTCACCGTAGAATTCGTTCACGCCGTTCGCGGGGTTCCGGGTGAAAGCCACGCCTGAGCCGGAGTCGTTGCCCGTGTTGCCATAGACCATGGCCTGCACGTTCACGGCGGTGCCCCATTCGGCGGGGATGTTGTATTTACGGCGATACACGATCGCGCGGTCGTTCATCCAGGAACCGAACACGGCACCGGCGGCGCCGCGGAGCTGCTCCCACGGGTCAGCCGGGAAGGTCTTGCCGGTGCGCTCTTTGACCAGGGCCTTGAAGCGCTTCACCAGTTCCTTCTGGTCGTCGGCGGTGAGGTCGGAGTCGATGATGTCCTTGTGATAAGTCTCGTGCTTGAAGGTCTCGATGACCACCTCGAAGGGCTCGTGGTCTTCGCCTTCGCGCTTTTGCACGCCGAGCACCACGTCGCCATACATCTGGACGAAGCGGCGGTAGCAGTCCCAGGCGAAGCGCTCGTTGCCCGTGGCTTTCACCAGGGAGAGCACGGTTTCGTCATTGAGGCCCAGGTTGAGGATGGTGTCCATCATGCCGGGCATGGAGTCGCGGGCGCCGGAACGCACGGCCACCAGGAGGGGCATGGCCTTGGCGTCGCCGAATTTGCAGCCCATGATCTTCTCCATGTTCTTCACGCCGGCTTCCATCTGGCCCTGAAGCACGGGAGGATAGGTCTTCTTGTTGCCGTAGAAATACGTGCAGACTTCCGTGGTGATGGTGAATCCGGGAGGCACCGGCAGATCGATGCGGGTCATCTCCGCGAGGTTCGCGCCCTTGCCGCCGAGCAGGGCTTTCATGGAGCCGTCGCCGTCTGCTTTACCCGCACCCCAGGTATAGACGTATTTCGCGGACTTGCCGGCGGGGGCGGCGGCGGTTTTCTTGGCAGGCATGATGTGGACGTATTGGGTTGGTTTGCTTTGGGAAACGGGCGGCGGGAAAACAAAATGCACAGGCATTTTTCACCACCGGCCCGGAAATGGAGCGCGGATACTAGGCGGCGCGGGGTGGGGAGTCAAACCGGTAGTTGCCCCCGGCGGAAGGGTTTGGTCTTGTTATCACAAACTGCCGCTCCATCCGTCCGTTATCCATGTCACGCCTTCTTTCCACCCCCCTGCTTTTTGCCTCCGCTCTCCTGGTTTCGTCCTGCTCCATCCCGCAAAAGCAGGCCGCCCAGGCCAATCCCCTGGTGGGAACGTGGAAGTTCGACTTCACGGGGTCCGTGGTGCATAACGCCGCCTACGCCGCCAATGCCGGGCTCACGGATGCCCAGCAGAGCCAGACGAAGAAGCTCATCGATATCTCTAATGACTCCTCCGTCATCTTCACGGAGGACACCATCACCGCCATGGCCGGAGGCAGCCAGGAATCCATGAAATACACGGTGAAGTCCGCGGACGCGAACGGCAACGTGATCATCGCCAACGAAGCCGGGCAGGAATCCACTTACAGTGTGAGCGGGAATACCCTCATCAATACCGTGCCGGATTACCACTTCGTGGCGGTGTATAAGAAACAATAGCCGCGCCGCCCTCCGGGGTACAAAAGGAAAGGAGTGTCCGCCCCCCTTTCAGAGCAGACACTCCCGTGTTTCCCCGGACGGGGCCTTGAGGGGTTGCCTCAGGGAACCGTCACGCGAATTCTCACGAAGAGCCGTTGCTGGGTGCCGCCGGAGGGCCCGGTGACCGTCGCCACCAGCCGTTCCGGGGTCTCTTCGTTATAAGTGATGCCCGGGCCCGTGCCGGTCCACGTCACCAGGTCCGTGGAGTATTCCACATTGATGAAGGCGCGGGAGCACTCGTTGCGGTCCACGGTGACCTTGATCCCGCCACTGCTGCCGGAGGTGAACTCAGGCACCAACGGGCTCGGGGCATTGGGGGTTTTCGGGTCCGTGCCGAAGGCGAATTCCAGCGCGTTGCTGATGCCGTCCTGGTCGGGATCCGCGGTCCAGCCGCTGATGGCCGGGTTCGCCTGCTCGGCGGCGGTGAAGGTGGTTTGTTTCCAGGCACCGCCGGACTTCACACAGCCTCCGGTGCCGCCGAAGGCTCCGGGCACGGTGTCCACCTTTGCGTCCACACCGTCATGGTCCGGATCAGAGAACGGGCCGTCCACGCGACCGTCGCCATTCTGGTCCAGGTTGCCATTGCCGGAGGTCAGGATGTCCGGGCCGCCCGCGTTATCGCTGTCCGTGTCGATGTAGTCCGGCACGTCCGTTCCGTCCGTGTTCGTGGGAGGCGTGGCTCCCGCGTCGCCGAAGCCCACGAGGCCGTCCACGGCGTCAATGATGCCGTCCTTGTCCGTGTCCGTGCCGTCCACCATGCCGTCGTGGTCGCTGTCCACCGCGCCGGAGCCGCCTTCCACGAGATCGGAGATGGTGTCGTTATCGCTGTCGAGGTCTATGTAGTCCTTCGCGCCATCGCCATCGGAATCCGGGACCAGCAGGGCAGTGCCACCCTGGGCGGGCTCCACGCTGTCCACGATTCCGTTGTGGTTAGCGTCCACGCCGTCCTGGCGGCCATCCCCGTTGGCGTCCACGCCACCGGCTTCGAAGACATCGTTGATGCCGTCGTTGTCACTATCGAGGTCCAGCCAGTCCACCACACCATCGCCGTCGGAGTCACCGTTGGCGGGGGCATTGGCAAACTCCACGGCGTCCGGGATGCCGTCGCCGTCGCTGTCCAGATCCAGGCTGTCCGGGACGCCATCGCCATCCGTGTCCACCAGGCCATTGCCTTCCTCGTTGTCAGGAATGCCGTCGCCGTCGGAATCTTTGGTGGTGTCACCGAGCCCGCCGAAGCCGGTATCGGTTTTATCGATGACATCCGGGATGCCGTCATGGTCGGTGTCCGTGGCGTTGTCCACTTTCCCGTCCCCGTTCGTATCGAGCCCGCCGTTGCCCGCCGTCTCGATGTCCCGGGTGCCCGGGCCATTGCTGGAGGGATCCCGCACATTGGGAATACCATCGCCATCCGTGTCCGGGAGCGCGGGGCTCCCGGTGTCTCCCCAGGTAGGAGAGCCGTCCACGGAAGACTTGATGCCATCACCATCCGTGTCCGTGCCATCGGCCACGCCGTCATCATTGATATCCGCCGCGGCATTGCCGGATTCCACGAGGTCCGAGACGGTGTCGTTATCGCTGTCGAGGTCCAGGTAGTTCTTCACGCCATCCCCATCCGTGTCCGGCACGGGCAGCGCCACGCCGCCCGGCACGGCGGGGTCCGCGGTGTCCACCAGACCGTTGCCGTTCACATCCGCGGAGCCGTCCTGGCGGCCATCGCCATTGGCATCCACGCCCCCGGCTTCGATGACATCGTTGATCCCGTCATTGTCACTGTCCAGATCCTTCCAGTCCACGATGCCGTCGCCATCGGTGTCACCGTTCGCGGGGGCATTGGCTTTCTCCACGGCATCCGGGATGCCGTCGCCGTCGCTGTCCGCGTCCACGCTGTCCGGCACGCCGTCACCATCGGTATCCGTGAAGCCGTTGCCCTCGTTGCCATCCGGGATGCCGTCGCCGTCCGAGTCTTTGGAGGGATTGCCCAGGCCACCGAAGACCGCGGGTTTGTGATCGATCACATCCGGGATGCCGTCGTGGTCCGCGTCTGTCGCGTTGTCCACTTTGCCATCACCGTTCGCGTCCCGCGCGCCATAGCCCGCGGTGACGATGTCCCGGCTGCCGGGGCCATTGCTGGAGGGGTCACGGGTGTTGGGAATGCCGTCGCCATCCGTGTCCGGCAGGGCCGCGCTTCCGGCGTCGCCGTAGGTGGGGGAACCGTCCACGGAGGAGCGGATGCCGTCCCCGTCCAGGTCCGTGCCATCCGCCGTGCCGTCATTGTCCGTATCCGCCGCCGCGTTGCCGGACTCCACGAGATCGGAGATCCCGTCGTTGTCGCTGTCGAGATCCAGGTAATCCTTCACGCCGTCGCCGTCCGTATCTGGAACCGCCAGGGCGGTGCCGCCTTTGCCGGGGTCCACGGAGTCCACGAGACCGTTGCCATCCGTGTCCGTGCCGTCTTGGCGGCCATCGCCATTGAGATCCACGCCCCCGGCTTCGATGACGTCATTGATGCCGTCGTTGTCGCTGTCGAGGTCCAGGTAATCCGGGATGCCGTCCCCGTCCGTGTCTCCGCCTGCCGCCGCAGCGTTGGCGATCTCCACGGAGTTAGGGATGCCGTCTCCATCGGAGTCCGCGTCCGCGCTGTCCGGAATGCCGTCTCCGTCCGTGTCCGCGAATTGATTCGCGGAGGAGGTGCCCACTTTGATATCCCCGGAGAGCAACCCGAAGGAGCCACCGCTCACCGCGTCCAGCTTGATGCGGAGCGCGGTCACCGTGACCTGCTGCCCCGCCGTGCCAGTCACGGGCGTCTGCTCATTCAAATAAATGGTCAGACCCGCCAGGCCCAGCACATCGGCGCCGATGACCGTATTCGGAGCCGGATTCACTGGCAGATTCACCGGCAGGCCGGAGATCTTCAGCGACAGATTCGTCACCGTGGAGGAGGCCGTGACCGTGGAGGTGACACCGTTCCCCGTTACCGAAGCGCTGGAGTTCACCACCGTGCCGGTGCCGCCTACCTCGATGAGCGGAGCCAGCAGGGGAAGGTCCGCGATGGCGATGGAGAGATTCGTCACCCCGCCGGTGGCCGAGGTGGTGCGCGTGCCTGAAGCGCCATCCACATCCGACTTCGCGGTGCTCAGGGCGGTGCCGTTGATCGCGATCAGGCCGAGGAGACCACCCGTGGTGTTCACGCCTATGGAGCCGGTGGTCTTGTCATACGCCGGAGGGGCCGTGCCCGTGGCCTGGCCCACCGCCGTGTCCAGTATGGGCAGAGTGGCCACGCTGAGTTTCGCGGTGACCGCTACCCCCGTGCTGGAGGCATGATTCACGGCGGCCAGCGAACTGGTGGCGGTCATGGCAAGGGCCAGCACGCCCGCGGCGGCATGGGTGACCCTGAACCCGCCATACCGGACCTCCATGGAAGTGGCGGAGGTGTGCCGCGGTTGTTGTTCCGACATTCCCGGAGCCGCCTCTCGCGGGCCCTTGTTATTAACATATTTGTTTTTCATAAACGAATCCTGGGGGATGGATTTACCCTCAAAGGCGCGCCGCCTCAGGCTGGCATATGATACAAACAGTGTAAAAGTGGACAAGTTTCGTTTTCCCGGCGCATGCCGCGTTTTGGAATATATGTTATAAGAATAGAGTCCGCCGCGTTCGAAAAATATGTATCCGCCCCCGGTTCGGAAGCTCCTGGATCCTAGGGGTTTTCCCTGGGATTATTCTCACACGGGAGCATTGCGTCTCGATATTGCGGGAAGTGGGGTGTTGTGCTCATGCGTATCTCCCGCCGCGATTCCCTTTTTAACCGCTCAGTCCATGATGGGGATTGTTAATGTATTAAAATGATTTTCACTCTTACAAATGAACACCGGCACCATGACCCGGCCGGTTGCGGGCAGGTGGGAACCGGTGAATTCCGGGAAGAGGGAATCATTTTCCGGAGAGTTTCCTGAATTTGCGTAATGCCCCTGGAGCCTGTCCGTTCCGGTGCCGGGGCACCTCTTTGTCCCGGGTGGCAGCGGGAGACACCGGCGGTGGGGATTTTTCAACCAGGCTTGAGGAGCGACGGGGTTCCTCTGTCAGGCCTCTCCGTCAGACAGTTCACGGGGGCAAAAGGTCTCCCGCTTCCCGGGAAGCGTTGATGCCGGCTGGAATGGATAAATGGCGGGCCGCTTCAAATCACGCTGGTGGAAAAATCCGCACCCTCCCAAGTGCCGGTTTGCGGCCAGTGGAAGGTAAAGGCCACGCTTTTCCCCGCCGCCAGGCCGGAAGTGGGGAGATCCGTCACATGCATGCCCAGGCCAGTATCCTTGGAGTCCTGGTCCTGAAAGGTGCGCCATCCATCCGCGCTCCAGCGCACCCGGGCCGGGGCGCGGGTCTCGATGCGCAGGACGCCGCCCGCGGGCAGGGTCCGGGCTTTCCGGGTAAACCGCCAGGAGGTGTGGGGGGATCGGATCCCCTCCGTCAGATAACGCCGCGCCGTTTGAGGCGGCAGGTCGAAGACATGGCCGTCCGTGAGGGAGCGGCGCAGCTTGATGAATTCCGAATGCGCCCACACCAGCGGCATCGCGGAGCCGGTATGGCGTCCATTGAAGAGTTCCTTTTCCGGGATGTCCGGCGCGTCCCAGATCTGCTCGGGAAACATGCCGCCCTGGCCGGCCTGGAGTTCCATGGCCCCACAGAGCCGCTCCGCCTCCGCGCGGTTTCCGGCGGCCAGTTCATAGTGGGCTCGCTCGCCGGTGAGGAGCGGCCATCCGCGCCCGATGCCCACTCCATCGAAAGGGCCGCCATCCGCCGTTTCCCCGTAGCCGTCCTCATTGTAGCGACGCCATGCAGGTCCGGCGGCGGTTTCTGTTTTCAGCAGGGCATCGATGGCCTTTACGGTGTTGAGAATGCGGGGATCGTCCGCCGCGCGCAGGCCAAAGCGCACGAGGGCCAGCGCGTCCACGCTCACCAGATCCGCCACCCGGATCAGGCCTTCGCCGGGGGGACGATTGTTCACCTGGATGAGGCTCTCCAGGGCAGGCGGCCCGCCCTCCTCTTCCTGAGGAGCGATGCGGACGTAATAGCCTTCAATGCCCAGCCGTGCCGCCAGTGGCGTGCCGGTGGCATAGGTCCGGTTTTCGATCTCCCCGTTCCAAAGGTCCGCTGTTTCCCGGAAGTAAGCCGCCGCCTCCCGTTCCCCGGCGCGATCCGCGAAATCCGCCGCCGCGAGCAGCGCGGCGATGGTCACTGCCAGGGTAAAGGGGGAATAACCACCCTCCTCCTCCCACCGGTCCTGCTGGGTCACCGGACCCTCGCACACCAGATACGCCGCCGCCGCCCGCACCATGGGCCAGGCGTCGATGCCGTTTAACGCGCCCTCGCGGTGCAGGGCATCCGCCAGCAGGATGGGAAATCCGGTTTCATCCAGTTGTATCCCATTCCAGTAAGGTGTGCCGTCCAGCCACATGTTTTGCGGCCAGTGCCCGTCCGCGTTCTGGACCGACCGCAGATACAGCAGCACCTCCCGGGCATCGTGGACATCCCCGCAGGCCAGCAGCGCGCCCGCGGTCTCCACCTGATCCCGCGGCCACACGAGATGATAGCCGCCCAGGTCCTGGTCCCCCTTATTGAAACCCCACGGAATGGAAAGGCTGGCGATCATGCCGCCGGGAAACATCTTTTCGTGATGCGTCCGCAGGACGGAGGTGCTCACCCGATAGATATCCGGAGGCGCGGGGTCCGCGTCCGCCAGCGGAGCGCAGGTCCGCTGGAAGTCCTCCCAGCCCGCCACGTATTCCGCCAGCGCCTCCTGCCAGGGGGATTGCAGGCTGAGCCGCGCTCGCATCCCGGCGGCCTCGGAGGCGTGGGCAAAGCCGAGCACGATCAGGAATTCCAGGCCCTCCCGGAGATCAATCTCTCCCGTGAGCGCGATGTTTCCGTTCCGTGCCTCGCGGTAGGCGGTGTTCAGCCGCTGATGATTGTGCAGTTCCTGCCAGCCGTCGCTGGCCCCCACATAGCCGCAACTCATGGCGCTCCAGGGCTGGGAGCAGGCGAGCGCAAGGGCGGTGCCGCACCGTTCGGAGAAGAGCATGGGCAGGCCTTTATAATCGCCCGCCCAGCCGTCATTTTCCGCGCCCTGATTGCAAAGGTGCGGGGAAATAAGCGCATAGAGCCGGTAATCCGCCGCGCTGCCTTGCAGGACTTCAAAACGAATATGCTGTAAAAGGCAAGCACGGCGGGGATCGGTGAAAATGGTTTTGTGAATGCGGTAGCGTCCGTCTTTGCAGGTATTTTGAATGCGATATGCCGGAACGCCGGGCGAGAGATTTTCGATGGTGGTCAGGGTGTGGCGTTTCTCCTCGGAGAGGAAACCATCCGGACCCGCGACAATCAGGCCCAGGTCCCGGATGTTCGCCTGGTCCAGCCGCGGGTAATACACTTCATTGACAATGCCGTGGGACAGGGTGAACCACACTGGACTCTGCGCCCCGGTGCTGGTGCCGACGCCGTTCTTGGCACTGGAGGTCCAGCGCGCGGGAATGCCTGGAAAACCGGGAGGGGTGAGGGGGGAATCCATGGCGGGGAAGCGAGGGGTTGCCCTGACTCTACAGCGCGGGTGCGCGGCGGCAAGCGGGGGCCCTTTTGCGCATCCGGTCTCATCCGGGGCTGGAACCTGGAGCGCGTCCTTTTCAAGCCGCGCGGAAAATTCATAAGAATCTAACGTTTTTGGGTTCTATCCGGAATCCGGGTGTTAAAAGCTGCCGGCCTTATCGGGAAATACAGAGAAAACCCGCGAAATATCCTGGGGAAATCCCCAGGTCCCGCTATGTGACGGAAAAACATCTTGCGGTTATGCGGTCATTCCCGACCCTCCGCGCCGTTTCGTATTCTTTCCGTCTCCATGAGAATCCTGACCCTTCTTTCCACCGCCGTTCTTCTCTCCACACCCGCCGCCGTGAAAGCGGTGAACGTGATCTTCACCCTCACGGGAACAAGCACCGCCACCGTGGCCGGGGCGACGCTCAACCCTGGTGCAAACCTGGATGGAGCCCAGCAGGCCCCTGGCAGCCTGGGGGCACGCACGGTGTCCGGGACCATCACGGTCAATGTGGATAACCTGACCGCGCCGAACAGCATCACCTTCGTGAGCGCCACTCTGGATCCCGCCAATTTTGGCACGAATCTTCAGCCGGGAATCGGAGGAACAGCGGGATCGGCACCCGCGGAGTTCGGGCTGCTTTTCGACTTCACCCCCGTGGGGCTCCCGGCCTCGGAAGTGGTCGCGTGGCGGGATTCGGTCACGAATACCACCAGCGGGATCATCCCCATGAGCGGCGGCGCGTTTGCCACTTCCGGCATTACTTTTGCCCCGATCGCGGGCACCATCGACTTCGGTGGCGTGGCGGCCGGCACCGGCAGCCTTGTGGGGCTCTCGGATGTGAATGACAGCACCGCCAATGGTTCCTACTCGGTGGCGGGGAACACCGTCACCCTGACGATTCCCAACTACGACTATACCTACACCACGAATTTCAGCGGCACGCCGGGAAGCATCCGATTCACGGGGACCCTCACGGCCACCGCCGTGATCCCGGAACCCGCCCTCCCGGCGCTCCTGCTGGCGGGCCTCGCTCCCCTGGCCCTCCGCCGGCGGAAGTAAGGGGATCCTCTTCAGCCCGCGTAAACCGCCTCCGCTGCGGCCGCGCCTCCACTCCGGCCCAGGATGTTCCCCAGGGCGGTGAGCACCAGCATCACGTTCCGGCGGGTGCTGCCGCTGCCCATGAGGCCGATGCGGAGGGCCTTGCCTTTGAACGGTCCCAGCCCGGCACCGATCTCGATTCCGTATTCCTGCAATAACCGGCGGCGCACGGAGGCTTCGTCCACGCCCTCCGGGACATGGATGGCATTCAGCGTGGTCAGGGATTCCCTGGGGATGAACCTCAGATCCATGGCCTCCAGACCCGCGCGCAGGGCCAGGTGATTCTCCCGGTGCCGGGCGATACGGGTCTCCAGCCCTTCCTCCAGGATCATCAGCAGGGCCTCGCGCAGGGCGTAGGTCATGTTGATGGGAGCGGTGTGGTGATACACGCGTTCCGCGCCCCAGTAGTTCCGGATCATGGTCATGTCCAGATACCAGCTTTGGACCTTGGTTTTCCGGGCATCCATGCGGGCCAGGGCTTTCGGGGAAAACGTCACGGGAGAGAGTCCCGGTGGACAGCCCAGGCATTTCTGAGTGCCGCTGTAACAGGCATCGATGCCCCACCCGTCCACCTCCACGGGCAACCCGCCCAGCGAGGTCACCGCGTCCACCACGAAGAGCGCGCCCGCGTCATGCACCAGTTTGGAGATTTCCTCCAGCGGCTGATGCGCCCCCGTGCTGGTCTCCGCGTGGACGATGCCAAAGACCTTCGCATCCGGCACCATCTTCAGAGCCTCCGCCACGCGCTCCGGCGGAATGGTTTCCCCCCACGGGGCCTCGATGGCATGCACCCGCGCGCCGCAGCGCTCCATGACATCCTTCATCCGGGTGCCGAAGACGCCATTCACACAAACGATGGCCGCGTCCCCTGGCTCCAGGAGATTTACCGCCGCCGCCTCCATTCCCGCGCTGCCGGTGCCGCTCATGGCCAGCGTCATTTCATTTTCCGTGCGGAAAACCGCGCGCAGCATTTGCCTCGTTTCATCCATCAGCTTCAGATACTCCGGGTCCAGATGGCCCAGGGTGGGAGCCGCAAGCGCCTGGAGCACACGGGCGGAGACATCGCTGGGGCCTGGGCCGAGCAGCACACGCTGCGAGGGATGAAAAGTGGAGGTGCTGGTCATGATGCCGCCGTTCTTAGCGGGAGCCCTCCCGCGCGCGAGAGGGAATCCGCGGAGGAATTCCGCACGCCTTTCCCGGAATGACCGGGCCGGGAGTTACCGGCTGATGTCGTTCTGCCGCAGGATGCGGAAGCCCTCCGTCTCCATGACGGACGCGCCGAATTCAATGTCCTCCAGGTGCAGTGCCAGGGCGGGAAGGCCGCCGGGCTGGGCGAGCAAGGGGTAGGAAAAGTGGATGTTCGTCTCCGCCTGGAGGAAGGCGGTGAGACACTGGCTGAGGCTCTGGGCTCCATTGCGGAGCTGGACCACCAGCAGGCTGGTGACGCCAAAGGGGATACCCTTTTCGATAAAAATGGTCTCCACCGCGTCCGGGTCACTCACGATGAGCCGGGCCACGGTCACATCCACGGAGTCCTGAAGGCTCAGCCCCAGGACCAGCACATTCGCGTCCTCCAGCAGGCGCACCACGCTGAGGAGAGCTCCCGCGCGATTGATGAGGAAGACGGAGAACTGGCGAACGTAAGGGCTTTGGTGGGTGGTATCGGTGTCCATGAGTGAGTGAGGAATGCGGGGGGCGCGAAAGTCAGTCGGTTTCCGTCTCCGCCGCCGGGGGCTCATCATTGATGAGTTCCGCCACCATGGCATCCAGCAAGGGCAGGGTGGCGGTGAGGCGGGTGGAGGCGTTGGCCCGGTTGGTCTCCCCGTTCCACGTTTTGGCAAGGGTTTCCAGGCCGGTGTTCAGCGAGCGGATGGTTTTTGAATTCACCGCCGTGTTCAGTTTCGCGGCCCGGGTATGCAGATCCTTGAGCAGCGCGCCGGACCAGATGCAGGCCCGTCCCGGAGGCGCGGGCTGCCTGGCTGCGAACTGGGCGCAAATGTGAAACGAGCGGAGCCAGCAGCCGATGCTTTCCAATTCGGCAAGATGTTCGTCCTTTTGTTCCCCCAGAAATTTCGAGTGGCTGGCCATCAGGGAGCCGATTTCCGCGCGCACGCCCGGCCAGTCACTTTCGCCGGCCAGCGAGGTGATTTTTTGTTTCAGCGGCCCCATCTGTTTGGTGATGCCCAGCGCCATTTCCAGAGAGGCCATGTCCGTGAGCAGGTTCCGGATCTGCTGGGCATCCCGGACTTCGACGGCCAGGTAGCAGTCCGCGCTCACCGCTCCCAGGGCCAGCGCGGCTTTATAGCGGTCGCTGGCGGAATGGGGCACGGTTTCCCGGAAGTAGGGCCGCCATTGGGGACGGGCATCCTTTGCCACTGCCGCGAAGAGTTCCGAAGGGGACTGAGGCAGCTTCACCGCTCCCGCTTCCGTTTGCGCCGTTGCCGGCACCTCTGCTTTTTCTCCAGCGCCCGCCTGGGAGCCCGACAGTAAGACCACGGCGGCAACTGACAAAAGGGTAGGGGACATGGGAAAGAAACGGAGGGTGAAAACCGAATTTGTGGGAACTTTAACTCATCTTCACCTTCCACGCAATCCTCGCGATGCGGGCGAGGTGCGGGCGGTGGTTGAGTTTGATTAAATTTGAGGGTCGCCTGAAGATCGGGTTTTCGCATTCTGCATCCTGGCCCGTGCACCCTGCATCCATGGTTGCTTCCTGGGTCCCCCGGCACGGGAAGAAAGAGGAACGGGTGCTGCACCCAAAGGAGACAAAGCGGTGATCTGTCACTGCTGAGTTCAACCCTAAGAAGTTATGAATACGACCCTTGAGAAAGACCGGATGACCACTCACGGAATGAGAAAGGACGAATTCGATGCCGGGCAGTGGCGGGAGCGCTTCCCCTCCGAGTCTTACGCGGTGGATTCGGACCGGTTCGAGGACTATGAGCCTGCTTATCGTTTCGGATCGTCCCTGCGGGAGGAGATCGATGACTTCGATCTGCGCGAAGCTGACATCCGGGAACGATGGGACCAATCGCGGGGCGATGCCAGTCTGACGTGGGAGCGCGCGAAAGAAGCCGTGCGTGCGGCGTGGGACGATCACTCGCATCCCATGGACGAGGAAATGGCCCGTATGAAGTGACGGTTCCGGTTCCCCGGCTCGACAGGCAAAACACCCGTTCCCACGAAGGGAACGGGTGTTTTTTGGGTTTTTGGGTGGGGAGGCACTAGGCGGACCGCTTCAGCGCCACGGGCTTGCGAAGCGTGGGATTCCGCCGCCGGCCAATGGGGGCCAGACAATGGTAAAGAAACTCTTCGATCACCCGTATGACGGGGATGATGTTCCCGGCGGGCTCCAAGGCCAGCGTTTTGGAATCGCCTCCGGGTTGTTTGACAGAGGCGTGGAGCACCCCCTCCTGGAGCATGAAACGGAGGCAGCCGGCGTCCTGATTTTCTACGCCAGCAGACCAGTCCATAAAAAGAAGCGCATGGGTGCGGCTTTCATCTGTCTCCGCAGGCGTGACGGTGGTGGCGAGGAAGCCCTTGTCCTCCAGTGCCAGACGGGCCTGCAAAACGAGCGGCCAGACATCCCGTTCGAGAAATTCCTCAGGCGGGGTGGGAGGGGACCCGTTGTCCGTAAACTCTCTTACGGCGGGAGCACGCCCCTGAAGGGCATCGGCAATAAGCTTGGAAAGATTCAGAGACATCGGGGGGCGGTGTTCAGCCGTCCCCATGCACGGAGCGTGCCCGGAATGTCAGGCGCGGGGCTTCGTGGCTAGGCCGCGCTGCGTGATGCCAAGGCGGTTCACCACGTCCAGCACATCCAGAATGCTTTGATAGGGCGTCCCGGAGTCGCCGCGGATCACGACGGGGAAGTCAGGATGTTTCGCTTTGTTCGCCTTCAGCAGCGCCTCCAGCTCCGCGAGGGAGACGGGTTTCCCATCCATGAAGGCGTTCCCCTGGTTGTTGAGCGTGATGGACTTTGTCTTCGACTCTGAAACCTTGCTGGAAGGGGTGTTGCTGGCCCGGGGCAGGCTGGCTTTCAGCCCCTGCACCGTCGCCGTGGTCATGAGAATGAAAATGACGAGCAGCACATACGCCAGGTCCAGCATGGGCGTGATGTTGATGTCGTCGTAGGGTTTGTCTTCGTTGACTTGCATGGCGGCGGAGGGGTGCGGCTGGAGAATGCCGCGGGGGCCGGGGGAAGTCCGCTCCCGTTCCGTGACGATTTTGTCAGCGGGAATTTCCGTGAGTCTGGCGGATTCTTAAGGCCGGAACGGCGTTTCGCTCTCTCTTGCCACGGGAGTCCGGAGGGCGGAGGAAACAGGGGATTACCATTTTCCTCTCTCCCCATGCGCGCGCCTTCCCGTTACCTGACCACTCCCCATGAGCCTGACAAGCATCGCGTGGCTCTGGATACCATGAGGAGCATCCTCGTGTGCATCCAGCATCCGGACGGAACCTCCCGCTTCCGGCATTACGCGCCGGAACTGCCGGAGGACCACCGGCAGCTCGCCCTGGGCGCGCTCACCTCCCTGTTGCTGGCCCGACCGGAGCCGGAGCCGTCCGATGAGGAGCTCCTCCAGCCCATCAAGGGTCTGCCGCGTTTTCTCAAGGTCATCGATCCCCAGCCTCCCGGGCGGCAGGAGTTTGTCCTCGCCACCGCCGGACCGCGTCTTTACCGGCCTCACATCAATGAGCAGGGACAACTGTATAACCTGGAGCCGGTGCTCTTTTGTTGCAGTGGCTGGAGTGCCATGGGGACGTATGACAATGAGATCGGGGAAATCTACAATTGGTTCGCCGCCAACTGGCATGCCCGCTGAACAGCCTGGCGGATCATTTTGTCAGCCTGAGTACTTCCGCGACCCGGAAGTAGGCTTTGGTGGCCCCGGAAGGAGCATCAATGGTGATCGAGAACCGGGAGGCGGGAGCGGTGGTGATTTTTGTGCCTTCCCACCTGGTGAGATCATGGGAAACTTCGAGTGAGTAGTCCGCGCCCAGGGTGCCGGTGATGTCGAGCGTCACGGTGTTTTTGCCGGAATCGTAGCGGATGTCCTCAATAGCCAGCGGCAGCGTGACGGGATCCGCCGGGGGGCGCTTCCAGATGTTGCCACTGTTTCCGACGGCGATCAGTGAGCCATCCGGGAGTTTGGTGAGAGCGGAAAACGACTCGCCGCTCCCCGGAGTGACCACCCACTGGGTGCCATCGATGGACTCCAGAAAGTTGCCGCCGAAATCCACGGCGACGATCAGTCCCGTGTCGTCGATGACCGCGTCCATGATGATGTCCGGAAGCGGATTGCCGTCCAGGTCCGTCATTTCACCAGTGAGGAGTTCCCAGGTATCGCCGCCGTCCTCCGTATGGTGGGCCTTGTTGGTGAAGGTGAAGACGGTGCCCTTTTGCTCATTTTCCCAGATGGCGGCATGGATTTCATTGATGCCCGGCGTTTGCAGGATGTCCCAGGTTTCCCCGCCATCGCGGGAGCGCGCCATTTCCCCCCGGCTCACAAAACCGAAGATCTCGGAATAGGTGATGCCACCGGTGGCAAAGAGCGTCCGGCCGCCTGGGTGGTGCAGGTCATCGAGAAACAGGCCGGTATCCGCCACCATCTCCCACTGGGTGCCACCGTCCCCGGTGGCGAAGATAGCCCCGGCTTTTGTCAGGACACCTTCGTTCGCGTTGATAAAGAGCACGTCGAAGATGGAGCCGAAGAAATCCTCGAAACCGCCGACATCCGTATCCCACTGGCCCCCGCTGTCCGCGGTGCGATACAGTCCCACACGCCCGATGAAAACCTCATCCGCCGAACGCGCCGCCACACTGACAAAACTGACATTTGAGGGCGTCTGCACCGTCGTCCAGGTCTCCCCGCCATCCGTGGTCTTCAGCAGCGTGCCGAGAGCCCCGGCGATATAGCCATTCTGCGCGTCCGCGAAATGCACGGCCACCAGATCACTGGCCGCCTCCGACCGGACTCGCGTCCAGGTCTGGGAAAATGCGGTAAGTGGAAGGGCGCAAAGCGCGGCGGAAAGAGAAAGAAGACGTAGCGGAGAGCAATACATAGCGAACTGGGTTTGATTCGATATCCGCGTGAAACCGGGAACCATTACTGGAATTCCGTGATTCCGTTTATATAGCCGTCCGGGATATCCCATGTCTTAAGGGATGCCGGGAAACCTAGTGCTAAAACTAAAAACCCTTGCGACTGATGAAATCACAAGGGTTTTGAAATGGTTGCGGGAAATGGATTTGAACCATTGACCTTCAGGTTATGAGCCTGACGAGCTACCGGGCTGCTCTATCCCGCGTGGCTTCCTTAGTCACGGGGAGATGGTCCCGCAAGGGGTATTTTGGGTTATCGGGATGTTTGTTTCCACGGGCCCGTGACGCGGAGGCCTTGATTGCTTGCGCTGCGCGGGGAGGAAGGGCAAATTGACGGGGTATGTTTGCCGTGCCGCCACCGCCTTCCGCCATTCCTGAAGCTCTGCGGCTGCCGTTCACTTTTGACGCGGAGGCTTTGCGGGCGGATCTGGAGGGGTTCACCGGAGGGGAGTTCGTCCCGCATTTCAATATCCACCAGTATTCGGGGGACTGGAGTGCCATTCCGTTCCGGTCGGTGGGCGGAGCGGGGGACCATATTTTTCCGGATCCGGAGCAGAGTCAGGCATTTGTGGACACGCCGCTCATGCAGCGGGCTCCGGGGGTGAAGAGGGTGATGGAGGCGTTTTTGTGCCCGTTGCTGGCGGTGCGGTTTCTAAGGCTGAAGGCGGGTTCCATTATCCGGGAACACCGGGATTATGACCTTGGCTTCGATGACGGGGAGGTCCGGCTGCATGTGCCGGTGGTGACGAATCCGGACGTGGAATTCGTGCTCAATGGAAACCAGATCATCATGAGGGAAGGGGAGTGCTGGTATCTGAATGTGAACTTTCCCCACCGGGTGGCGAACCGGGGGACCGTGGACCGGGTGCATCTGGTGATCGACTGCGCGGTGAATGACTGGCTGCGGGAACTCCTGCTGCGCGAGGCGGAGGTGGCCCGCGGCGTGTTGGGAAATCACCAGGCGGGTTGAGCGTGGCGGCGGGCTTCGAGGGCTTGATAGACTTCGCCGGTGATTGTTTCCGCGATCCGGCGCAGTTCCGGGGAAGCCTGGGCCTGGCGCAGGGCGGAGTCCGGGGTGAAAGACCGGCCGGGCTCCTTGCTGTGGCGCGCGGCGACGGCCAGCATGGTGGCGATTTCCCTGGCATCGGCCCGCGTCTTGAAATGGCGGAGTATTCCGGGAAGAGCCCCGGGAAGTTCGTGGTAATGCAGGAGTCGTCCGTGGCCGTCCAGGTGCTCCAGCGCGGCTCCGGCGATGCGTGCCAGAACTTGCGCGGCATGGGTGCGCAGTCCCTCTTCGGTCCATCGGGGTGGTCCCACGCCGAGGCGTTCCGGATCGAGCGTGCCCGGAATGGTGTGGCGTCCGGCACTCCAGACGTGGGACACGAGAATTTCCACCGGGTCGCGATAGACAAAAACCCACGGCACGTCCGGGAAGGCCCGGCGGATGAGCGGCAGGTCCAGCGTGTGCCAGGCGTCGAATTTCACAAAGAGCGCCTCCTCCTCCGGAAACCAGCGGCGGCCCAGCAACGCCAGCAGCCAACGGAGGCGGTCCGCGGTGAGTTCCTCATGTCCCAGGGGAGTTTCCGGCCACAGGAGGTGGTTCACCGGGGATGGCTCGGAGAGCACGCTATGCCGGTGGAGGGCCGCCAGCATTTGGGTGACGAGCGTGGAGCCACAACGTGAGAGATGGAAGATGAAGCCCGCGGGCGGGAGGCCCGGGGTAGCCGCGGCCAGTTCCTCCAGTCGCGCCAGCGGCGTCCGGCACGTGGGCGCGTCCCCGGCGGCCTGCAGGGTCTCGCGAAAGAAGGGATGCGTGAACCGCAGCGGGCCGAGGTGCCGCCACACCACCACGGGGCCGGATGCGCCTGCTTCGATCTCCGCGGGAATCCAGGTGGTATCCTCTTCCGGGGTCATGGGGAAACGATGGAGGTTTCGCCACACCACCGCGCCGCGGCTTCGCGGATGGCCGGGGTGATGAGCGCCATTTTTGCCTCCCGGTCATCCTGCCAGGATCTGTCCGGAGCCTTGGAATCCCGGCCCGCGGCGGCAGCCACCAGGGCTTCATCCCCGGCGGACAGATTCAGATGGAAGTGCCGGACAATCCCGGGCCAGGTGCTCCAGGGGAGTTGGCTGTGGTCTATCCACAGACCGCCCGCTGCCCGGGCCTCGCGCGCGGCCCGGCGGACGCCCGCGAGGATCCTCGCGATGTGATCCTCCGGCGGCGTTCCCAAGGGCGTGAAAAGCTCCTCCCTCCCGGGAAGGAAAGCCCCGGGCATCATCGCGCGTCCGGGCAGTTGCAGATGGGCGGCGATCACCTCCAGGACATCCCGGTCCAGAAAGACCCAGGGCACACCAGGGAGCGCGGCGGTGATGAAGGGCAGGTCGAAGGTATGCAGCGCATCCCATTTCACGAACCAGGCATCCTCCCCTGGAAAACGGCGGCGGCCCATGACTCCCAGCAGGCCCCGCAGCCAGCGGCCCCAGGTTTCCTCCGGCACTCCACGAGCCTGATGGCGCAGACGGAGGAATTGATCCAGCGGGGCGGGTTCCGATAGCATGATATTGCCCGCCGGCGCGCCCAGCATGCGGGACAGTAGAGTGGAGCCGCTGCGAGAGAGATGGAAGACCATGCCTCCCGGCCTGTTTTCCGCCTGGGGCGCGAAGTGCCCGCACAGATCCTCCATGTCCGTCCGGAGGCGGAGGATATTCCGACAGGGGTTTTGCAGGACATGGGAGACCGTCTCGTCGAAAAACCGGTCCGTTAGCTTCACTCCCGTGAAGTCGCACCACTCCACCAGACACCTCCTGGCCTGCCAGGAAATGCCCACCGGCATCCAGCCGTCCAGGGACGCGGGAAGCTTCATGCGATGAACCGTTCAGCCCATGCCTGGTGTCCCAGGCGGTTCGCGGTCTCCAGGTCCTCCATGGTGAGATCGAGCGACCATTCCCTCGCCAATTCCAGGGCCGCCGTGAAAAAGCCCCCGGTGTCCCCGGCATCGAGCAGGGCGGCGCGGCGGGCTCCATCCAGGACCAGACGTTCCCGGAATTCCTCAAGAGCGGAGGTGGACATGCCTGAAAGTGAACCCGCCAGGGTGGCTGTCAACCATCCCATGAAGGTGGCAAGGTCTCCGCTCCAGGGCGGTGGCCTTGAACATGCAAAAGGGGGCGGCCCGCCGTTTTTCCAACGGTAAATCCCTCATACCCCCTACTCTTATGAACTCCCCCAAAGAAACTCTGATCGACTGGCTCCGCGACGCTTACGCCATGGAACGCGGACTCGAATCCGCTCTCGAAAAACAATCCGAAGCCACCGACCTGATCCCCACGCTCCGCGTGGAGGCGGCGCGCCACCTGGAGGAAACCAAACGGCACGCGGACGATGTGAAGCGTTGCCTCGAACGACTCGGAAGCGATACCTCCACCATCAAGGTGGCGCTCGCCAAAGTCTCGGATGCGGTGCGCAGCGCGGGCTCCGTGTTTGCCAGTGACGAACAGGTGAAGAACATCCTCGCCGCCTATGCCACGGAAAACTTTGAGATCGCCTGCTACACCGCGCTCCGTGCCGCGGCGGAGGGTCTCGGGGAGACGGAGATCGTCGCCGTGTGCGAGCATATTCTGGAAGACGAGCGGCGCATGGCGGACATCCTCCTGGAGAACATTCCCGCCGTCATTGAGGCCCATCTGGGCGAAGCCGTTGCGGCCTGAGCCCGCCTCTGGTCCGGCTCCTGCATATGCAGGTATCGCCTGTG
The DNA here is from genome assembly GCA_965229245.1 of Verrucomicrobiales bacterium. Taxonomy (GTDB): domain Bacteria; phylum Verrucomicrobiota; class Verrucomicrobiia; order Verrucomicrobiales; family V1-33; genus V1-33. Next base: position 1,635,194 of record CBDDIW010000005.1, on the reverse strand, counting down.
ATGTGCTTTCAGGCATGACCTGCGGGGTGGGCGTAAAGCGCTCCCCCGCGGGCCGTTTTCCAGTCTAACGTCTTCCGCCGTCTTTCCGTGAACGCTGCTTTTATCTCTGAAAAATGTCCTTATTGCCATTCCGTGCAGGATCCTGAAAACCCGGACCGCTATTTGTGCGGTTCACGCATGGGGTATGCGGGGCTCATGCGGACCTCGGCCTGCGAGGAGACATCCGGCGGCACGGCCGACACCCCTGGTCCCGAAGCCCACCGCGGTGATTCCGCGGGCAGCGCCGGAAAAGTTCCGGCCAACGGTCCCCTCCTGCCCCGGGAGAATTCATGAGCATCGCTTATCTTTTCCAAAGTGCCACGCTGGGTGCCTGGTGGGATCCGGGTATCGATGAAGAGGAACTTTCCCACATGGCGCAAATGGCCACCCGGGCCGTGGTCGTCTTTGTGGTCTCTCTCCTTTATATCCGCATCGCCGGGATGCGGACCTTCGGGCAGCAGTCCCCCTTTGACCATCTCACCGCCCTGATGCTGGGGGCCATCATGGGGAAAGGGGTGGTGACTCTCAATGAACCTCTCATCGGATTCCTAGTGGCCGGGGCGGTGATCATGCTGCTCCACTGGCTCTGCGCCCGCCTCTCCCATGCCAGCCGGAAGGCCGGGAGGATTCTCAAAGGCAGCCGTGTGCCACTCATTCAAAACGGGGTGCTGGATATCCACACTCTCAGGTCAACCGGTCTCACGGAGGCGGATATCCTCGAACACCTCCGGCTGAACGGGAAGCATGTGGAGATCGACCTTGTCAGCGAGGCCTGGCTGGAGCGCTCGGGGAAAATCAGCTTCCGTTTAAAGAGCTGACGGGGCTGTCTGGGGAAGGACGCGAAGCGCGGTCCGCGCGCGGTTTCGCCTTGCCGCCTTTCTGACGTGGAATTGTGCCACGCGTCCTCCGCGCCCCGCCTTTGCCACACAGGGTCTTTCTTGCCAAACGGCGGGATTTCCCGCAGCGTGCGGGAAATCCGGTGCCGAAATCAACCGGCGCTCCCCGAATCCTAACCCTCCTGATGCAGACATGGAATTTGATGTGCATATTACCGGGGCCTTTTTGCGAAAGGTCGCCAGGCGAAGGCTGCTGCGCCGCTGGCCTCTGGATTTGACCGCCGGGGCGCTGGTCGTCACCGGCATTTGGCTCGGGCCCGCGGGAAGTCGATGGGGCGCCGGTTCGGTTTTCGGGCTTACGGCTCTCGGGTTTCTGCTTTTGTTCTATGGCGCGAATTATCTTCGCCAGCGGCGGTCCATTGCCGATTGGACGCGCATGCAGGGAGACGCCCCCGTTCACTATCATCTGACGCCGGAGTCGCTCCGGGCCACGTCGAACCTTGGCGGCAGTGAGCTGCGCTGGAGTGCTTTCCGGGAGTTAATGGAGCACCCGGATTTCCTGATTTTGAGCCTGGGGTCTTCGGGCCGGTTGACGTTGCCCCGGGCGGAGGTGCCCCCGGAGGCTCTGGCGTTTATACATGAGCGGTTTGCCAGTCACAACCTGCCGGTGAAACGGGCATAGCCGGGTGGCCGTCAGCCAGCCCGCGTTATCTATAAATGCCTTTACGAAAAATCCCGCTTCCGGCACGCGGGCCGGAAGCGGGAGATTCCTGTCAGGTTTACGGGACGGGGGAGGGAAACCTCCCGGGCATCAGTTCCCTCCGTAGCAGTAGCAGCGGATGAAGATGCGGATGTCCCTCACGGTTTTCGCGAAGCGGTTCAGCCCCTCCTGTTCGTTATTGAGCAAGGTGTAGGCGGGGATGATGATTTTCCATTCGGTGTTCCAGACACTGCGGCCCACCAGACGGCGGCTGGTGAATTCGGTGGGGAGATCCCCCAGAAGGATGGACGGGTCCGCCACCGCGCGGAATGCCTGGTGCTGACGCAGCACCCAGGGCTTTTCCGTGAGGGTGCCGTTGGCATCGAAGATCCGGGAGGTGCTGAAGCCGGAGGCCCCAATGTTGAAGGGGAGCGGCACCGCCTGATCCTCCACGAACCACCCGCGCTCCACGCTCTCCCCGCCCAGCGGCGGCGCGTAGAGATAGTCCGTGCCGGTGGGGATGACATAGATATAAGGCGTGGCACTGAGCGCGTTGGGATCCGCCAGGGCCGGGATGCCCGCATTGGGCAGTCCGCTGGCATACTCATCCATGCCCACGTATCCAGGCAGGGCGACGCCCAGGCTTTGGATCTTGGTGGAGTAGTTGGAGGTGGTGTAGGCGTGGTCTCCGGGAGCGAGGGGATTACCGAAGAAGTTGAGCCCCTGTTTGATGGTGGTCCGGAAGGGGATGATGATCCCCGGCACGGGCGAACCGTCCGCTTTCTTCAGGCCGCGGCACCAGATGGCGGCATCCGGGTCGGTCAGCAGATTCGCTTTGAAGCATTGCTCCAGGACCTGCCGCCACGCGTCGTCATCAGCGGTTTGGGCGGGATCATCCAGAATGCGGAAGTATTCACCCCGCAGGCTGAAGAGAGTGCGGTAGATGTCCGGATTATTGATGCCCAGCCGGCCGATCGCCACCTGGTGGTCGGCGGAGAGTTTGGCCATGGCACCGGCCAGGCCGCTGTCCCCCAGTGAACTCACGGTGGCGAAGACATCCCCGTCCCGCACATCCCCCAGCGAACGGCTGTGAACGATGTTGGAAATGAACGCTTTCCCCTCCGCCGTGCCCAGGAGTCCGGTCTCATAGTCATAGGCTTTCGCCGCCATGTAGGTGTAGCGGGTGGCGAGATCGTACAGGGAGCGGTACTGCTCCAGGGCTTCATTCCGGAAGACCCGGAAGGTCACATCCTTGACCCGTTGACCCTGGACCACGGCGGCCGCGCGTTTGCGGAAGGCCGCGCGCTCCTCCTGGATGCGCGTGCCGCGTCCCAGGATGCTGAGCACCCGCTCATTGGCCGCCTGATAGGCCGCCAGCACCGGGGCGAGCGCATACTCCTGGGTGGTGAGGTCACGGTAGAGATTCTCCAGCTCATAGACCTGCTGTTTTTCTTCGATGGTGAAGGCGAGCTCGTCCAGCGTCCTTTCCAGGTTCATAGTCGTGCCTTCGATGCTCACGTCCATAAAGGAGGCGCTCATATTGGCGAACACGGAACTCATCTTCGAGATCGTCCACGCGGCCGCCCAGAAGACCTTCACTGCTCCCCGCGCGGTGGAAGTGGCGTCAGGAGCCACTCCCACGGCTTTCGGGAACATTTCCGCTCCCGCGTCGCCTCCCAGGTTTGCCAGTTCGGCGATCGCGTCGGTAGTTGCCGCCACGGTTTCCAGGCTCTTCTGGACGGTTCTCATGATGAGCACGGCGTCCCGCGCGGACTCCTGAGTGTCCAGGTGTTGCATGTGGGCATTGAGCGCCTCCATGGCGAGCGCGCCTTCCCGCTGAAAGCGGTATCCCAGCACCTTTACGTTATAGAGAGCGTCTTTCACGTCCAGGAAGGTGCGATGGGCGTCCAGCAGGGCGGCCTGCAATTCCCCGGTTTCGGGACGCTTGCCCGGATTGGTGTATTTCATCCAACTGTCCGCGTACTGGATGAACTGGTTCGGATACGCGATGACTTCCACTTCAGTGCGCACGGTCCCGGTGCTGTCCTGGAAAACATTATAGTCGTCCAGAAGTCCCTGGGCTGTCAGGGTGGGAATCTTGAACTCCCGGTCCGTTGCCTTCCAGATGCGGAGCTTCACGCTGTCACTGGAGGTGGTGTCCACCAGCGCATTCGGACGGTCCACCACAAACCAGCTGTCCAGGTCCGGGCCATAGTAGCCCTGGGCATAGCCCTTGCCGGGGCCCACGTCCCCTTCATACGGGCGGCCGTAGATTTCGATCAACTGATTCAGGTAGGTCCGCTCCTGATCCACGATGACGGAATTGTAGTCGTCCACCTGGTTGTCCTGGTCGCGCAGAGCGCCCGTCATGAGGCAAGCCTGCCGGAAGGCCCCGGCGGCGTTGGTCAACGCCTTCAGGGCACGCTGATAGATCTGGTCGAAGTGGCCCATTCCCTGGACCGCCCCGTTGCCGATGCCGGCGGTGGAGCCCACCTCCAGGAAAGTGGGGTCGATGTCCAGTTGGAGCGCGCCAGGGCTGAGGCCCAGCGGATTGAGCCGGGCTCCGGCACTGTCCACCGTGGCCTGGAAGTCGGCGAGGGAAGTAGCCAGTTCATTGAGTTCCGGCACGGTGGTGCGGTCTATCTTCTCCACCCCGGTGTGATAGTTGTCCACATCCGGCAGCATGGCGTTAGCCACCACCCAGTGGTAGTAGGCTCCCTGCATGCCGCGGCTGCTCCATTCATCGAGCCCCCAGTTCCGTTTCTCCGTGGTATTGGGTGCCGTGGCGGTATCGCGGAAATGGCTCCAGCCCGGCGCGTTTTCCTGATACTGCTTACGCCAGATCAGGGCACAGGCTTGTGCGGCGGTCCGCGCCACCGCGGCGGCGTCCGCGGCAAACCGGCGTTCGTCCACGAAGTCTACCGTCACCGCCTGGCCGAGCACCAGGACGGCCTCCGCCCGGCGCTGCCAGGAAAAGTTGGGATTGGCCAGGAGCCGGTAGTAACCCTTGAGCGCGGTGAGGTAATGCCCGTAGGCATCCCCGTGCCCCTGGGGGAACATGCGCTGGGCATCCGCCGCGTCGATGACGCCATTGGCGGTGCTGGAGCCCGCCTTCTCCTTGATGTTATAGTTCGTGGCATAGATCGCCTCTCCGGCATTGATGCCGCCGGTGAAATTCCAGTAGAGCTTGTTGTAGGCCGGAGGGACATCCACGCGGGTGCTGGAGGCATCCCGCCCGATGATCAGGGCCAGTGCCTCATCCAGTGCACTGGAGACCTGGCCTTCGAAGGAGTACCGGCTGGTACTGATCTCCATGGCTCCATTCACGGTGCTGGTGGAGATGGTGGGGTTCGCGGCGTCGGCATAGGCTTCGTTGCCCAGGAGCGTGTAGAGATCACTCAGATAGCCGGCCGCCAGGAGCAGGGCATTGTTCGTGTCCGGATCATTCGTATTGGCGTCGATGCTCATGCTCCGCGCGCGGTTGAGCAGGGTCTCATAGATGGCGATGAGACCGGTATCCTCCAGGTTATCCTGGGTCAGCGCCACATCCCCCTCCCAGCGGGTGCCCGCCTGGGTGAGCACGCTGGTGTCGGTATTCACCTGGTTGTTAAACATGTCCTTCATCCGCTGCTCGAAGGGATTGATCTCGCGCAGCACGCGCTTGATCCAGCCCTCCACCAGTTGAGGGGGCATCCACTGGGACCATGTGGTGCCCACCTCATTGCCGGTGCCTTTCGGACGATAGCGCATGGTGAACCACCGGTCATTGAGAACGAAGGGGGATCCGCCGAAAGGCAGGGTTCCGTCCCCGCTGATGACGGCGACATTCGTGTTCTTTTGGTTGGGTGCCGGGTCATTCACACTCTGGAAAGTGGAAGTCGTGACATCCTCCTGCAGGGTGACATCCAGCCGGAAATCCAGATAGTCGCTGGTGTTGGCGTCCGCGTTGGTGAAGAGCGCGATCTCCACCCGGTTGGCACCCGCGGTAAAAAAGCGGCGGGGCACACGGAACTGCCGCGCGAGCGGATTCCCCGGCACGAGACCGGAGGTGGCGTCCGTGGAGGTAAAAGCCGCCGGTGCCCGGTTGGCCAGGGCGGGGACTCCATTGACGTAAAGAGCGAAGCCGGTCAGATCCCCCAGGGTGGTGCTGAGGACGATGTCCCCCGGCACTCCGCCGGAGAAATCCAGGGGATTGGTGACCGTGCTCTTAAGCACGATGGCCGGTTTCCCGCCCGCCGGATCATACCCGCTGTCCCGGAGCACAAGCGCGCGGGGAAAGGGGAGGGCCGGTTCCGCGCTGGTATATTCCGCCGCGGAGGGCAGGGCCAGGGAGGGATTCCGGACCACGAGCCATCCGTTATTCAGTCCGCCCAGCCGCTGGGACCAGGAGGTGGTGTAGGTGGCGGGTGCCGCGGCGGAGCCCGGTGCCCATTTCCATTCGAACACATAGTCCTCCGGACGGGCGGCAAAGTCCCCGGTGTGACGAAGCGTCACTTTTTCATCCAGGGGATTTTTGCTGTAGAGGGTCTTCAGCTCGCCGGTGTAGAGGGACTTCGTGACCTTGAAGACCTTCACCTGCACGGGATCCCCCTCCGGAGTGAAGGCTTTGCCATTGCCGAAGACCATCGTCACCCAGCCATCGCCCCCACCGGTAGCGGTCGCCGCGTAGCTGTCCACGGCCGTGTCCGCGTCCGTGATCACGGCCAGCTTATCCACGGGGACATTCTCCGTCCGTCCCACCTTGTAAGTGCCCCTTTTGGCGGGGTCTTCGATGAAGGTCTCCACCTTTGTTTGCAGCCCTGTGACGAGCCCGTCCCATCCGGCTTTTTTCGTGTCCGTGGCCGCGCAGAGAGCTTTCAAATCCTTGATCTGCTGTGCGGTGAGAACATTCAAATGCAGGTAGTCCTCTCCGGCGGGCTCATCCACAAACTGGCCAATCAGCACCAGCGTGCCGCCCTGGGCAGGGGAGCGGAGCGGGTCATGCCAGATGCGCTCCTGGAGGTCCGGCGACAGATTCTGGAAGTAATTTTTCCCGAGATGGGAGGTGGTGGCGATGGAGGGCGGGAGAGCGGTGAGGCCCACATCCGCCAGCGTGATGGTTTTCTCCCGCGTGGGGTCGTGGAGCACCACGCTGTGGCTGGGGGAGAGACCAGCCATGGACTGCTCATAAAAAACCATGGCGCTCTTTTGCCCGCGCACCTGGGGCAGGCCGAATTTTGCGTTGGTCAGGGTATCCCCCTCCGGCAGCTCGGGGGCATGATCCGGCCAGAAAGGCAGGTAATCGATGGTTAGAGGCGTGTCCGCGGGGAGCGAGTCATCCGGCTTTCCGTCCTTCAGGGGTCGCAGGAAGGGCAGGATGGTGCCGGGCGTGATTTCCCGTCCTCCATTGGAGTCCGGCTGGAAGAATCCCGGACGGCTGACATACCGGTATTGCATGCTGAAGCGTTTCACTCCGCCCGTCGCGGAGTGGGGGCCCCGGTAGATCCAGTGAAATCCGTGGATGTCCTCCATGGTGAAAGAGTCCCAGTAATCCGGGGTGCCGTCCCTGTTGATGCGCGGATCCCTGCCCTCTTTGGGCGTCACCTCCACATTCAGGCTGTTGCCCAGGGAGTCCATGGGCAGGGGCAAAAGCGGCAGGGGATACGGGGCCACGAGGAGGGTGCCCGCCTCGGAGTAACGGTCGAAGAGAATGTCCCCCTCCTGCGCCACCCGATCATCTCCCGCGTCCACTTCCCGCACCACATGGTAGGCTTTCATATCGGGACGCATGTCGTCCGCATTGATGAAACTTATGAGCACAGCGGGCGGCGACTGCCGGGGCTCGATCATGTTCAAGTCATCCCGCATCGCATAGGCACGGGTTCCGATGAGAACCGCGTGTTCCTCGTTGGGATTGTAGCCCGGTTTGCCGGAGCTGTTCTCGAAATAGATCGCCGGGTTGATCATGTTCGCGTCGAAAGTCCCGGTGCCAATTTCCTCCGCGATGACGATCTGCCGGTCAGGGTTGGGGACCCATTTGGCCGTGTAGATTCCGGTTTTGCCGGGGACATAAAATTCCTTAAATCCGACCCCGGGGGCGGAGACTTTCCTGAGCCAGCGGACGGCCAGCCGGTTCTTACCAGGAAGGTCATTCACCGGAATGATGGCCCCGGTATTGGCCACCGCGGTCCCCAGGGTAATGGGGTTCCGGTATGCCGCGGGGGAATAGTCCGTGCCTCCCGAGATATAGCCGCCAACTTCATGGCCCGGCGGAGGCGGGATACGTTCGCCCACGGGAACATCCGCCACTAGCGGGGCGGCATTGTCGCTCTGGACGGTGAAGGTGAAAGTCCCCGTGCCTGCGGCCACGCTTTGGGAGAGAACGAAGTGTTTGTCATCCGTGATCCTGACGATGGTGGCGGCTCCGCCGGGGATGCCGGACCCGGTGACCACCATGCCGGCCTCCAGACCCGTGGTGGAGCCTTGTCCGGTGAGGGTGACGGTGGTGGAGTTTCCGGTTTGCACGGAGCGGGTGGCCTGCCGGTTCTCCGCCTGGGTGTAAACATTGACATACCACACGCTGTCTTTTCCGCCGCCATTGTTCCGGAACTTGAGGAGCGAGCGGTTTCGTCCGGTGCCGTTGGTGCCGGAGAAGGTCACGGAAAGCCGCTGGGTGGACGGGTTGATCACCGCCTCCGCCTGCGCGGGGTCATCCTGGAAGACGACGACCGGCAGATTGCCCCCGGTAAAAGAGATTCCTGTGTCCGGGGTGCTGCCGGAGGGGTCCACCGTGTAGTGAACATAGTCGGACAGTTCCGGGGACCAGCGCTGCCAGTAGCGGGACTGGAATTTCGGCCACTTGATGCCGAAATTATCCGGCGGGGACTCCATCCAGTTGAGCACCACCTGATTGTAGGCGCTGGAGGAAACCGGGGTGCCGTTGTCCGGATCGTTGGCGGGGCTGGTTTCACGCTCGGCGTGGTAAACCAGCGAGCCGTCCGGGCGCACCGAGGTGCCGTAGAATCCGGAAGCCCCCTGGGCCGCGGACGTGGGCGCGGATGCCTCCAGAAGTTCGTCCCCGGGCTGTGCCGGCACACGGGGGATGAGTTCCGTGCCCAGATTCCGCACCACCCGCTCGACCTCCGGCTCCCGTTTGATTTGAATGATGTCTCTGCCGAGATACTCGTAAACGCCTCCCGGCCGGGCCTCGCCAAAATACTCCACGAGGATGAGACCCTCCACGTTGTAGGCATGGATCTGTCCCGTGCCGTTGAACTTATCGAAGTAAAGTGTGTTGAGATTGGCAGTCTCGGTCGTGCGGCCGGGAATGTCCACTTCCCGCGCCACTGCCTTGGGCACCGTGCTGTAGTAAGCGGGGCTGACCGTGGTGACGCGCGGATCCTTGATCTGCACCACCGGACCGTCAAACCCTGCGTCCGTCCAGTAGATGGTGCGCAGGGGAAGCGAAGTGGCGGTGGCCACGGTAAAGATCTCCTCCTTTTTGGCCGTCTCATCCACTGTCACCCAGGTGATGGACACCTGCCCGGGCTGGGAAGCGAACACCTGGTTCGCGCTCGGGCTGTAGCGGAAGGACACGGCGGGGGTGACGGGTTTTGCCACATTGCCAGTGATGGTCTCGTTCGCCTTGCGCGCGAGCGTCACGGTGTAGGCCTTCGGCCCGGAGTCGGAGACGGCGATATTCGTCACCGGCTGGCCGAGCAGCGTGGCCCCCACCACCAGGCCGGTGGGCTCCGGCGTGCCGGCCACCTGCACCGTGGTGCTGTTGGTATCTGAAGAGGTAACCGTGGCGCTTCCCAGGGGAATGGAAATGGTTTCCATGCCGGGAAGTTTTTCCCCGGGCTCCAGCGGTTTGGGGCGCCAGTAACTCCGCGCGGCGGCCAGCATTCCGGCCGTCGTTCCATCGGAAGTGAGCGGCGTCCCGTCAACTTTGGTGAAGGGAGGCAGGATTTCATCTCCCATCAGATAAAGCGGAACCCCGGAGGCAAACATGCCGCCGGTGGAGGATCGTACGAGCGTGATGACGCTGGTCCCGCTGAGACGGTTGGAAGGATAAATCAGTGTGAGGGTGGGCTCCTGGGGAGTCTCGTCCGGCTGGAGATGTCCGGAGGAACCGGTCACGGTGCCCACGCCCTGAAAGTTGCTGCCAGGGGTGGCCGGGGTGGCCGCTTCGTTGCCGCCGACGGGAGGCGTGGCGGGCGGGACGAAGGTGCTGTTGAAGTTGCCGGCCTTGACTTCGTAGATTTCCGCGCGGGCGGGGGCCGCGAGCGAAAACAAACAGCCGGCGGCAAGGAGAAAAACGCGCATGCGATTCATGGGAAAAAAATGGTGAGTGAAAGCCCCGGCCAACCGGTCCCGGACAGGGCCGGGATCCCGGAAGGACGGGGAAAAAAGAGACCGGCGGGAGCCGGGGGATTGTTATTCCGCTCCAGCGCCGGGGCGCGCGGCGGCATTGCCGGAGGCACGCGTGAGCGCCTCAATGGCGGCGGCGAGTTTTGCGTCCCGCGCCTTTTCACCGTCCTCCAGGGCGGCGAGGCGCTTTTTCAGTTCTTCATTCTCCTGCTTCAGGGCGGTGAACCGGGCGTCCATTTCCTCTTTAAGTTCCTGCACGCCTTTGACCGCGATGAGACCAAAGGTGGCATACTTCACGGTCATGCTGGGCTCCTGGCCCTCTCCGTTGCTCATCTTGCCTACCGAAAGCGGGAACAGGGGCTTTACCTCCTGGGCGATCACGCCGAAGGTTTTTACATCGCTCTCCGCTTCGCCCTTCCAGTGGAAACTGCGGACGGGCAGTTTCATCAGCCGGTCCAGGAGCGGCTCCGCGTCGGTGATGTCCTTCTTGAGCGCTCTGTCGGAGAGCGAGTCCCAGTTTCCATCCCCATCCCACTGGATTCTGTTAGACCCGCGGTTCGCCACCCGGGAAAGGGAATTGCCTTCAATGATCATTCCATCTTCAGACCGCCACATCCGGATGTAACGGTCGGAGCTGTCCTCAAGTCTCAGTGCATTGCTGCCATTCCCGTCGATCCCCATCAAATGGAGTTTATCCGAGGCACCTCTTCCGGCGGGGAAGGTCCCGATGCCGACATTGCCGGTATAGCGGTAAACGCTGAAGCCGCCCGTGGACCAGAGGCCCACATTTGGCAGATTCAACTTCGCCTCTGTGATCGAGCCGTCGGCCAGATCGCTTGTGTTGATGGTGCCGTCCAGGATCTTGGCACCGGTAATGATACTGTCCGGGATCTTGATGGCGGTCACCGAGCCATCTTTGATTTTCGCGCTGGTGATGGCGCTGTCCTTGATCCGCTCGGTAGTCACCGCGTCGGACTTGAGCTTGGCCGTCGAAATGGACTCGTCTCTGATCTGCGTTTCTCCGATCGCCTGATCCTTGATCTGGGTGGCGGTGAGAGTCTGGTCCGCGATTTGCGCGGCGGTGATCGACTTGTCCTTGATCTGCGCGGCGGTGACTGCCTGGTCCGCGAGCTTGAGGGTAGTCACGGCTTTGTCGGCGATTTTAGCCGCGGTGATGGCCAGATCGTTGAGTTGAGCGGCGGTGAGGGTTTTGTCCGCGATCTTGTTGGAAGTGACCGCCCCGTCGCTGAGGGCGGCATTGGTGATGGAACCGGCGGCCACGGTGCTTGCCTTCGCGGCCAGGATGCAATAGGCCGTGGCGGTGAGCCGCTGACGGGGGGAGATGGGCGGATCCTCCGCGGAGGTGAAGGTGTTGTTCCCGTTATCCACCACGATCTCAAGATAACGGAGCGGTCCGGATGGCGTGACGTTCCCGCCATTGGTGAAAACGGTATCCAGGGCGGGCCGGGACTCAGCCTTCGAATCATAGATCGCCTCCCCGCCCTGGCCTAGCAGGACGCTGAATTCCCCCAGGGCCACGGTGACGGTCTGCATCTCGGACCACAGTCTGTTACCACCCGTCTGGGCATCGTAGATGCGGAAGATGATCTTCCGGTTTTCCGGCTTGGCGGTGAAATTCGGCGCGGTGCCGGCGGAGCCCAGGGGGATGTTGTTGCTGCCCGTGAGTTTCCCCTGATAATTCAGAAAGAGGGGCACGGTTTGCGCCTTCAGGGAAGCGAGGGGAAGACCGGCGAGAGTGAGAAGGAGTGTGGATTTTTTCATGGAAGGACAGGATATGGGTGAAGTTTTTGGGAGAGGATGCGGGCGGCTCAGTTGACAGTCAGAGTGCCGTTTTCACTGGCGCGGCGGAGCACGAAGGTGCCCGTGATGACGAGGTCCTCTTTGTGAAGACCCTTGATGACCTCCGTGTAGTTCCCCCCGATGAAGGTGCTCCCCCAGCCGGTGGCACTGGTGCCCGCGGGCGGGGAGGAGGTGAACTGGTAGCTGAAGGTGCGGGTGATGTTGTAGCTCTCAACACCGGCGGGCAGGGGATTTCCCCGGGCGTCCTTGTTATTGTGGTCCGGGTGGTAGCCGTGCACGAAGGGGTTGGTCGGGTCGTCGAACGGGATGGTCACGGTGCGCGTGAGGGTCTGCCCCGGGGCCACCATTCCGCTGCCGGTATCGATGACACGATCCAGAGGCATGTGGGCGGCCACCAGGCGGAGAGCGGAGGCTTTGTCCGTGGCGCGCAGCCCGGCCTCCCTGGTGCAAACACCCTGGGAGCCATCTGCCAGGATGCCTAGGAACACCTGCGAGAGCAGACGGGCATCGCCCATGTCATCCACATGGAGGATCGTCCGCAGCGCGGGATTGCGCGCGGTGGCGGTACCGGAAGGCACGGGCGTGGGAATGGTGACCGCGGGAGCGGCGAGATAGCCTCCGCCGCCATTCGTGACGGTAAAGCCCGTGACTTTCCCGTTTTGCACGGTGGCCGTGGCCGTGGCCCCGGCGCGCGGGGGCGGCGCGGTGATCGTGATTTCCGGGACCGCGGTATAGCCCGTGCCGGGGGAGGTCACCAGGATGCCCGTGACCCGGCCGTCTTTTACCTGGGCCTCGGCGACCGCCGCGGTGCCGGAGACAGGGGGGGCCACGGTGATGGCCGGAGGGGAAAAGTATCCCGCTCCAGGATCGATGACCGTCACGGTGGTGACCGTCCCGTCCGTCAGGTTGGCCCTGGCCACCGCCTGCATGGGCGAAGCCGCCGGGGGCTGCACGGTCACCGCGGGCATGGACATATAACCATAGCCGCCGCCGGTGAGGGAAATCCCCGTGACGACGCCGTTCTTCACGGTGGCCTGAGCCGTGGCGGGGGAGCCCGCGACCGGCGCGTCAATGGTTACCGCGGGTATCAACGGGTAGCCGGATCCCGGACCGGTAAGTTTAAGACCCGTCACGATGCTGCCCGGCGCGCCGAGGGTAACGGTGGGGATGGTGGTGTATCCGGAGCCCGCGCTGGTGATGGTGATGCCCGTGATGCTGCCGCCGGCGATTGTCGCGGTCGCGGTGGCCGTGGTTCCAGCGCCCGGGCCTGGCGGGGCGATGGTCACGGTGGGGGCGGCCCCGTAGCCGGTGCCCTTGTCGGTGATGCTGATGCCGGAGATCGCGCCACTGGTGAGCACCGCCGTGGCCGTGGCGGGCTTTCCGGGGGTGAGCGTCGCGGTCGCGGTGGCGGCCACGCCGGCCGGAGGCGCGATGTCCGGCACCGGGATCTGGCTGTAACCGAACCCGCCTCCCAACAGCTCGATGCCGGTGACGACTCCGTTGGTCAATACCGCGCGGGCAGTGGCCGTGGTCTGGACCTTGCTGGAGATATTGGTTATCGTGACATCTCCCACCCACAGGCCCGCCACCGAGGATACACGCGCGGATACCGGGAGATTGATTTCGAAAAGATTCCCGGAATCCGTGAGTCTCAGCAGATTGGCGTAGAGCGCGTTGGAGGGACCGTTCATCCCCGCGCGGTCCACGCCAAAGCCCAGTTCCACGGTGCCATTGGCCGGAATCACCTCTGTGTAGGAACCCGTGACGGGAGCCTCCGTCCAGGTCGCCGTATTGGTGTCAAAGAAACGCCTGGTGAGCGGCACCGGCCCCGAAATGGCATCCTGACCGGCGGGCGCGGGCGCGGAGGCCAGCGGGGTCAGGACGAGCAGGATATTCGCGGAGGTGGTATTCCGGACCCTGGCGGTGATCACCGAACCCGTGCGCCCGAAGTCGAGGCCCGAGGCTTTGCTCAGGCTGATATCCAGCGGGGAGGAGAAATTCCCCACCACCTCCGCCTCAAACCAGTAGGCTTTGTTCCGGTCCAGTGGTTCGGTGGCGGGGGAGAAAATCTGGAGGGGATTCGCGGGACCGAGGTCGCCTCCAGTGTATTTGAAGATTTTGGCATTCGCCGCCGTGGCCACCGGGAACGAGGCAAAGTAGGAGGAGAAAAGCGGATAGTTCGCTCCCGAGAGTTTCGAGGGAAATCCCAGGAGATTGGCTCCGGAGCGCACCCAGTTGGCTGCCGGCGGCATCGCCCGCTGCGTGATGGGCACGGTGTAGGTGTCCGCCGCCGTGCCCGCGCACTTCACCAGGTAGGCCGTCTGGCCGGTGAAAAGGGAGAGCGTGCTTTGCGCCGGGAGCCCGCGCTTCCAGACCACCCATTCCGGAGTGCCGGAGTAAGGCACCAGGGAGGAGGTGCTGAACTGGCCCTGGGATGATTTTGCGTTCCAGCGCCACACCTCCTGCACGGCCGCCGCGCCGCCGCTGTCCGGGAAAAGCACCTCCGGCGTGGCGTGCGTGGCGTCCCCGTGAAGGTAGATGGCGTTCCAGCCGCCCTTCAGTTCATAGTGAGTCTGGAACCACTGCGCTCGGGAGATCCCGGCACTGGCCAGCAAGGTTGTGAGAGTGAAGACGGAAGGATACTTCTTCATGGAGAATGGGTGGCGAAAGGTGAAGGCTGGCCGCCAGGGTCAGCGGACGGTGAGGCGGTAAAGTTCCTTTTCGGAGTCCGCGCCGGGCACGCAGGCCGCCGTGGTGATGCCCGAAGCGGTGGCGGTGTAGAGACCGGCACCCGCGGGCAGCGCCGTGCCGGGCGCGGGCACCTGCCCTCCGGCGGTGAAGGGCACGGTGGTCCAGGTTTTCAGATCCGTGCTCCGCTCCAGGGTGTAGGTTTTTCCGGTGACGGCGAAAAACTCGAACCGCGCGTCGCCGGTGGTTTTGGATTTGATCTTCAACTCGAACCGCTCGGAGGCATCCCCGGCAAAGGTTCCCGCCAGGTATTCCATGTAGTTGGACTGGCCATCGCCGTCGAAGTCTCCGTCTTTGTCGAGAAGGTGCAGCGGCCATTTTCCATCCGCGCCGGGCCTTTTCCCCGCCTGATAAAGCTGCCACTGCTCCCAGATGTCCGGCAGCCCGTCATTGTCCAGATCCTCGCCGAGTGTCAGGTCCAGCCGCACGGCTTCCCCGCCTTTGCCCGCCGTGAGCGAGCCCTTCACCTCTATGGGGTAATAACGCTGCGTGCCCAGCTCCACCATGAGGCTGAACTGTCCCTCCGCGGTCACCGCCCTCGGGTCATAGAGGCTGGTGGACGGCCTCGCCTGGTCGATGCGCATGGTCAGCTGGTAATTCTTATCCCCGTCCGTGAGCGGCCCGATGGTCGCCCGTCCCGCCTCGGTCGTGCCTTTTAAAAGAACCACGGAGGCCTTGTCCGCCCGGACCACCTGCCCGCTCTGGTCCCTGACAATCCCGTACAGGGTGTAGCCAGGGGCCGGGGGAAACGCGGAGACCTGGGATACAGGGGAGACCAACAAGAGGACGACCGGCAGGATTTTCATAGTAATAAATTTTCGTTAAAGGAAATTCACGCGAACAAGGGTGGTATAGATGTAAGGTTCGCTTCCGGGGGCTTCCGTCACCCGGCACAACACCGCCACGCCATCACCAAAAGCGCGGCACATTCCTCTTTAAAAAAGATGAGTTAGGGAGGTCGCGGAAACCAGGGGAAACAGGACACCTGGAGGCAACGAAGGGCGGGGGATTTATCGCGCTGGTTTCAGGGGCGGGGGAAAGGAATCGATAGGGGGATGGGGGGCGCGCCGGAGGGCGCGTTCCTCCAGCCATACCCGGTCCCCCGCGGTCGCGTTACCGGCGTGGCGCGATTTTTTTTGTGCCTCTTTTTTCCGTGTGCACGGATTCGTTAATTAATCACGCGCGTACAGGAAGGTGACTTCCAGGGCCGACCGTGGTTTTACAGGAGCGGAAACCAGGCCCTTGGACACGGAGGAGAGGCATCCCAGGCGGAAGTAAAAGTGATGACTCAGGATTGTTATCCTTCAGGCGCGTTCCGCCCTGCTGGAGATGCCTTTTTATGACGGCAGGTGATTTATCGCGCTATGTGCCCGGTGGTCCGCGGCGGGGAGAGTCTCACCGGTATGGACAGCCATGGTAAAACCTGTGAAGAGTGGATGCGCTCCAGTATTTCCCTGGCCGGAAATTGAATGCAAGGTGCGTGGACTCGACGCGGGCCTTTCTGCTGTCCGGCAGTCCCGGCGGACCGGGGGCAAAACCGCGCGGGGGGGGGCAAACGCAATGCGGTAGCCGGACTCCGAATCCGGAGCGGATCCCGGAGAATTCCACACTCTCCGCACCGCAAAGGCGGTCCGAGCTGGTTGCAGCAAAAGATTGACTCGTGATAAAAATTATGGAAATTCAGACGGACTCGCGCTGAACACCGGTTCCGTGGTCTTCCACTCCCACCCCCCACCCCTCCCATGGCTGACAATCGCAGGCAATTCATCCGGCGCGGCGGAACACTCATCGGGGCGGCGACGCTGGGGCCGGTGTCGCTTTCAGCGGCGGGAAAAAACACCACTCCCCTGCGGCGTTCTCCCCTGGGCGTTCCAAAGACGGTATTGGACTTCCTGCACCGGAACGGAGTGAAAGAGGCGCTCCTGCGCGGCGGCAGCGTGCTGGGCCAAAGCAGCGCGGAGGTAAGCATTGATCTCGCGGGCATCACCGCGAATTCCGTGCTTTTTTTCCAGCGTGTGGCGTCCAGCCGGATTCCTTTTGAAAACCTCTACGCTGCCGCCGGAGCGATGTCCTTCAGCACGGGTGGCGCGTTTTTTAATGTGGAGGTCCTGGGCAAAGGGGATCTGCGGGATCTGAAGGCGGGGCTTTCCAGCGGAAAGGGCATTACCTTCGCGCATGAAGCCCTGCTCCAGTCTCTGGATGGAGGCGGGGCTTTCGATCCGTGGAAAGTACTGCCCGCTGGAGGACGGACTTTGCGGATGGTGGGCACCGCCAGCCAGACAGTGGATCAAAAAGTGGCCGCGGTGATCAAGGGGCTGGCGGATAGCGCGGTTTATAAACTCCCGCCCGTCCAGGCGATGAAGGATTTTCAGGAACGCCTGCTCACCGGGGCCCCCGCGAATGACACGGAGGCCTCGGCCATCGCGAATGAGGTAACCGCGGGGATCAACCGCCTGGCGCTTTGTTCCCCGGGAGCCCTTCCCGGCCTGCTCACGAGCCCGCTCATCAGTGAAAGCCTCCGGAAGACCTTCGGTCGCACGGGAAGGGAAGTGGTGTCCGTCGTGCAAACGTCCGCTGCTTCCGGTGACGCCCCGGGCGCGCCGTGGCTGCTCGGTATTCTGGGAACGGAGAGACTGCGCATCCGTCAGGGCGCGGTGTGGATCCAGGACCCGGACCGGCATTCTTTCCTACAAACCCGGTCCGCGCTCGCCGCGGCCCGTTCTCTCGCCCGCACCGTCTCTTAACCCCCCGAATCTCTCGAAACCATGGCCACGCCTTTTCTCGGTCAAATCACCATTTTCGCTGGAAATTTCGCCCCCCGTAACTGGGCTTTCTGCAGCGGACAGCTTCTCTCCATTGCCCAGAACACGGCTCTCTTTTCCATCCTTGGCACTACCTATGGTGGAAACGGACAAAGCACGTTCGCGCTTCCGGATCTTCGGGGGCGGGTGCCGGTTCATCCGGGGCAGGGGCCCGGGTTGTCAGCTTATACCCTCGGCGAAGTCGCGGGATCTGAGAACACCACGCTGAACATCAATCAAATCCCCGCTCACAATCATGCGGTGACCGTGGCTGTCACTTCCGCGGGCGGTGACCGGCAGACGCCGGTAGGGAACATCCTTGCCACGGACGCTGCCGGAGGCACGGCGGGATATTCCAGCGGAGCCACGAACGGTAATCTGGCGGGGACCAGTTCGGCCCTGGCGGGCGGCACGCAGCCGCACAGTAACTTGCAGCCCTATCTTTGTGTGAACTTCATCATCGCTCTCTTCGGAGTCTTTCCTTCGAGGAATTGAGGCGGCGGATCGCCAGCGCCGCGTCGCATGACGGTTGAAGTCTTCCTGCGGGCCACCACCCCGGAGGATCGCGCCCTGCTATTGCAGATTTACGCCTCTTCGCGTGATCGCGAGATGGCGTTGCTTTCCTGGGGCGACGCGGATAAGGCCGCGTTTCTGGAGGAGCAGTTTACGCTTCAGGACCGCCATTACCGGCAGGCTTTTGCAGGCGCGGAGTGCAGTATCATCCTTGCCGGTTCCACCGGGGCGGGGAGGCTGATCGTCCATCGCGGGCGGGAATGGATCGAGGTCATGGATATCGCCCTGCTGCCACCTTTCAGAAATCAGGGGATTGGCACGTTCCTGATCCGGTGCCTTATGGACGAAGCCCGCGGAAGCGGGCGCGCGATCCGCCTGTGGGTGGAACAGGGCAATCCGGTCCGCCGGCTGTATGACCGCCTGGGCTTTTCACCTTCCGGGGATCACAGCATCCACCAGGAACTGGTGTATCTTCCACCCGGATTTCAACCGAACACCGCTTCGTAAACAAACCCCTCGTTGGCCTGCACGGGCGCGATGAGCAGCTCCATGGTCCCCATGGCTTCATGCTCCACAAGATAAAGTCCCTGGGGAAACGCGGGGCCAGGAGGAGGCGTGAATTCCACGGAAAAGGGAGGACGGAAACAGCGGGGGGTTTTATGTTTCGCGGTCCGCACTTGAAGCAGGGAGAGCGCCAGCCGGGGCCCGCCGGGCGGCGTGACGAAAAAAGTCTCCACGGTGTGCGGGGAGAAGCTTTCAGGGACGAGGGTCGAGAGATCCACCATGCTCATGCGTGCCGCATTCTCCGCCGGCGGAGTGTCAGGGCAAGTCCCGCTATCACGGTCAGTAATCCCGTGGAAGCTTCCGGAACCCATTGATAGTCCAGAGTCGCGAAGTCGAGCCCCGCGCCGTTGTTCGAGGTTTCGCCGAGGACTCCCAGGCCGGGACCGGCCAGCGACATGTGAATGGTGGCCGAACCGTCCGCCAGGGAGGGCAGGAGGCCCGCGGGCAGCGGGATGGTATAAACCCCATACTGGGCATGCAATCCCGGTCCGGCTTCAAAGATAGGACTCGCGAGGGTGGCGATGGACGTGCCGTCCACGGTCAGCACGTTCAATTGCAGGCCCGTGGCCGCGAAGTCCCCGTCATAAAGGCCGATGGTGAGTGTCGCGCTGACGACGATGGCCACCGGGGAGTAAACGAACGTCCAGGTGGCATCGAAGTCCGGCCCCGAGACATCGCCTCCATTAAAGAGATCGAACGGCGAAGGCTGACCGGCTACGGCGGTATTGAAAATGCCGCTGCCAATACCGGTCTGCCCGTTGGTAAAGTGCTGGGCACCGATGGAAACCGAGGCGGCCTGGGAAAGGCTCGCCGGGAGAGTGAGAACCGCGACCGCGCGGAACACTGAGAGAATGGAGGTCCGGGGGGGCATGTTCCAGAAAATTGAGAACTTATGGAAAATCATTCCCGTATGCCCTTCTGTCAAGTTCCGGAACGATACGTTAATTCCCGCGCGTCTGGCCGGTGTTTCCCATGCTTGCCATCCGCGGCACGCGCCCTAGGCTCGCCCTCCTATGTCCTCCGACGGCCAGACCCCCATGATGAAACAGTATCACGCCCTCCGGCGCACCCTGCCGGCGGATGTCCTGCTGTTCTTCCGGCTGGGGGATTTCTACGAGATGTTCTTCGAGGACGCGAAAGCGGCGGCGGGCATTCTGAATGTGGCGCTTACGAAGCGGAATGACATGCCCATGTGCGGCGTGCCTTTTCACTCGGCGGAGGGGTACATCGCGAAGCTGATCCGGAATGGAAAGCGCGTGGCCATCGCCGAGCAAACCAGCGAGCCGGTGCCGGGGAAGATCGTGGAGCGGGAGATTTCCCAGGTCATCAGCGCGGGCACGGTGATCGACTTGAACATGCTGGAGAGCCGGCGGAACAACTACCTCGCCGCCGTTTACCGCGGCGGGCCGAAGGTGCTGGGCCTCGCCTTCGTGGACCACACGACGGGGGAGTTTCGCGTGGCGGAGTTCGTGGACATCGCGGATCTGCTGGACGAACTGGGCCGGCTCCAGGCCGCGGAGTTGTTATACGCGGACGACCAGACGGGAGAATTCGGCGCGCTGAAGGCAGCCACTTCTCTGGAGACGTGGGTCTTCCTCCATGACCAGGCGCACCACTTGCTGCTGGATCACTTCAAGGTGCAGTCGCTGGACGGCTTCGGCTGCTCGGGCCTGCGCGCGGCGGCCTGCGCGGCGGGGGCTATCCTGTATTACATCCGGGACGTGCTGCGGAGGAACGTGGCGCACATCCGCCGCATGCAGGCCGCGGGGAATGAAAAGACCGTCATCATCGATGCCGCCAGCCGGGCGAATCTCGATCTCGTGAGCCATCGCGGCGGTATGGAGAACACGCTGCTCCATGCCATGGACCGCACGAATACGCCCATGGGGGCGCGCCGTCTGCGGGACTGGATATTGCACCCGCTGCGGGAGCTCGCGCCTCTGCGGGCGCGGCAGGATGTCATCGAGGCCCTGATTTCCCAGCCGTTCATCCTGACAAAATGCCGCGAGACGCTGCGGGAGATCCGGGACATCGAGCGCACCCTGGGGCGGCTGAATCAGGCGGGGAACGCGCGGGACATGCAGGTCCTGGGGCTTTCCCTCCGGCAGGTGCCGGATGTGCGCGCCCATCTCGAAGCCCTGGGCCAGGGGCTCGCGCTGGTGGATGAACTCGCGCCCCGGCTGCGGGATTTCCAGGAGGTCACGGATCTCATCTCCGGTGCTATCGTGGACGAACCGCCCGCCAGCGTGAAGGACGGAAATCTCTTCCGCGACGGCTGGCACGCGGAGCTGGATGAACTCCGCCGCGCCAGCACGGACGGAAAGCAATGGCTGGCGGATCTTCAGACCCGGGAGATCGAGCGCACGGGCATCAAGAGCCTGAAGGTGAAGTTCAACGCGGTCTTCGGCTACTTCATCGAGATCACGAAGTCGAACCTCTCCAGCGTGCCGGACGACTACACGCGGAAGCAGACGACGGCGAACGGCGAGCGCTACATCACCCCGGAGTTGAAGCGCATGGAGGACAAGATCCTCGGCGCGGACGAACGCTCGAAGCGGCTGGAATACGAGGAGTTTCAAAACCTCCGCGCCCGCCTGCTCCTGCACATGGATGCCATCCAGGACACGGCGGACGCGCTGGCCGCCGTGGATGTGCTCTGCGGGCTGGCGGAGACGGCGCGGCTTTTTAACTACTGCCGCCCGCTGCTGAATGAATCGCATTCCCTTTACATCAAGGACGGCCGCCATCCCGTGCTGGACCAGAACCTGACGGAGGAGAAGTTCGTCCCCAACGATGTGCTGCTGGAGCCGGCGGAGAACCGGCTCATCATTCTCACCGGTCCTAACATGGCGGGGAAAAGCACCTACATCCGTCAGGTGGCCCTGCTGACGCTCATGGCGCAGACCGGCAGCTTCATTCCCGCGGCTCAGGCGGAGATCGGGCTCGTGGACCGCATCTTCACCCGCGTGGGGGCCAGCGATGACCTCTCCCGCGGCCAGTCCACCTTTATGGTGGAGATGAACGAGACCGCCGCCATTCTGAACAATGCCACGGATCGCAGTCTCGTGATCCTGGATGAAATCGGCCGCGGCACGGCCACGTTCGATGGCCTGGCCATCGCCTGGAGCGTGGCGGAGCACCTGCACGATAACGTCCAGTGCCGCACCATTTTCGCCACGCACTATCATGAGCTCACCGCCCTGGGGGACAAACGTCCCGCGGTCCGGAATGCGAACGTGGCGGTGCGCGAGTGGAATGACCGCATCATCTTTCTCCGCAAGATCATCCCCGGCGCGGCGGACAAGAGCTACGGCATTCAGGTGGCCCGTCTCGCCGGATTGCCCCAGCCGATCATTGAGCGCGCGAAGGAAATCCTGGGGAAACTGGAAGCCCCCAGCCAGCAGCCGGACGAAGTGGGCCACGGGCCCATCGAAGCAAAGAAACCGCGTGCCAGGAAAGCCGCGAACGCCGTCGAAGTGGACGGCCCCGTGACCCGGCAGGTGGAACTGGAATTGTTCCTCTGAATCTGAAGGCGAGCATGACGGCGGTTCGCGACCAGCGGCGTCCGGCTAACGGATTTTTGTGTTGACCGCTGGTGCCAGGAGCCGGTGCCGGAATTCCGGAGGGCCAAAGGCCCGGTCTCATACCAGCCCGGGGCAACGCCCCGGGAAAGACCGGCAACGATATTTTTAAGGGCTGAAAGCCCGGACCATTGTACAGGCTGTGGCGGGGCTCCTCCCCGGTCGATGGCAAACAGCATCAAGGTGTGCCTGTACTTCAGCTCCGATGTCCAAGGCATCCAGCCCCGGGGCCCGTGCGATGAGCGCCGACGGTATGGCCGAAGGCGGCATGCGGGAAAACGAACTGCAAAACAGCAGCGCGGCCCCTCTGCCTTCCGGTAAAGGCAGAGGGGCCGGAGTGTTTGGCGGGATGCTGATGCGGGGCGAAAGTCCTTTGCCAGTCGGCCCTGGCCATTATGCCCGGCGGCGACGGCGCAGGAACGCGAGCATCCCCGTCATGCAGGCCGTCAGGGCGACGCTCGGTTCGGGGACGGCCTCGGCAAAGGTGGTGGTTACCCGGAGATTGTCCCAGCTCACATTGGCTCCGCCAGCGGAGGCCAGGCGGACCGCCGTGGACCAGTTCGTGCCGGTGTAGGCGAGCGAGACGTCCGCGGAACTCGTGAGCCCGGAATCGAAGTCCGCGCCGTTCGGGTTCACCCAGAGCTTGACGAGGTCGCTGTCGAAGTCCACGGCGGCGACGAGGGTATAAAGGGTTCCCGCGGTGATGGGGATGGTGGACAAGGCGTTGGCCCCTCCACTGATCTGAATTCCGAACATGCGGGTGCTGGTGCTCTGGCTGACCATCCCGAAGAACAGCCGCTCCGATCCAAAGTCATAGGAACTGAGACCGCCCCACTGGCTGGTGCCATTCGCGAAAAGCGTGTCCACGGAATAGCTTACAGAGAAATAAACGACGCCGGATCCTTGGAAGGCCCCTTCGCGTTCGTTGGAGGGGGAGGTCGAGCCGGTGCCCGGTCCGCCAAATTCCCTCTTGGCCGCGGTGCCGTTTGTCACCAGGACGCCGCCCGTCACCTGGGGAGCGCCGGTAAGAGCGTCCCAGTTGGAGGCCGACTGGGCGGGAGCGCCCGGCTCGTCGTAGCGTTCATAGGCCCATCCCGTGCCCCCGGTTTGTCCCGCGATCGGGCCGTTGGCATAGGAGAATCCGTCAAAACCTACGAGCACCGCCTGGGCGGGGCTGGCAAATGCAGCGGCAAGGAGAGCGGCGAACAGCAACGGAAATCGGGGGGATCTGAGCATGGGTATGGGTGTTAGGTGGTTGATTCCCGCGCCATCCGGTATAAAGGGGCCGGTATGGGCCGGGAAGGTGAGGGATTGATTAATATAACCCTTTCATTAAGGCAAGAATTATCGTCAAGTCAGGAATTTCCCTATATATGGAACGGCCCGAGCCCCGGGGCGGTCATGCGGACCGGAGCGGCGCTTGACGGCGGGGAGGGCTCCGGGATGCTGGTGGGCCATGAAACGATTCCTGCTTCTTCTCGCCGCCGCTCTTCCCCTTTCCTCCGTCTTTTTTATGCAAACGCCCAACGCCACCGCCCAGGAAAAAGCCGCCGTCTCTGCTCCCGCCGCCCCTTACAAGCACATCGTCCTCTTCAAGTTCAAGGATGACGCCGCCGCTGACAAAGTGAAAGGCGTGGTGGAGGCCTTCAAGGCGCTGAAGACGAAGCTGCCCGCCATCAAGGCTCTGGAATGGGGCACGAACATCAGCCCGGAGAAGCACAGCCAGGGCTTCACCCACTGCTTCACCCTCAGTTTTGAGAGCAAGGAATCCCTGGAGAAGCACTATCTGGAGGAGCCCGCCCACAAGGAGTTTGGCGCGCTGCTGGGACCGGTGCTGGATAAAGTGCTGGTGGTGGATTACCTCGCCCAGTGAACCCGGGATGAAATCCGGAACGGGAAAAGTTCCCCCGTTCCGGCCCGCCCGCCTTGCTGATTTGAGAATTGGCATATACTGGCCCCACCATGAAAACCCTCCTCCGCTCGCTCGTTTTCTCCGCTTTTCTGATTCCCTCGTTGACGGTCCTGACTGCCGGCGCGGGGGAGATTGCCACCAAAACCGTTGAGTATAAACAGGCGGACGCCGTGCTGGAGGGGTATCTGGCGGTGCCCAAGGATGTGAACGGCAAGGCTCCGGCCATCCTCATCATTCATGACTGGATGGGCGTGGGGGCGTACGCCAAAGAGCGCGCCGACCAACTGGCCAAGCTGGGCTATGTGGCCATGGTGGCCGATATTTACGGGAAGGATGTGCATCCCGCCGATCCGAAGGAGGCTTCGAAGCAGGCGGGGGTTTATAAAGGAGACCGGGCGCTCTACCGTCAGCGCCTGCTGGCGGGACTGGAGCAGCTGAAACAGCATCCGAATGTGGATGGCTCCCGCGTGGTGGCCATCGGCTACTGCTTCGGCGGCACCGGAGTGCTGGAACTGGCGCGCGCGGGCGCGGATGTGAAGGGCGTCGTTTCCTTCCACGGCGGTCTCGATTCCCCCACTCCGGCGGACGGCAAGAACATCAAGGCCCGGGTACTGGTGCTTCACGGCGCGGCGGACAAGTTCGTGCCCGCCGAAGGAATCGCGGCGATGACGAAGGAATTCACCGATGCCGGCGTGGACTGGCAGATGGTCTCCTACGGCGGCGCGGTGCACTCCTTCAGCAATCCGCACGCGGGTAATGACGCCGCCAGCGGCAATGCCTATGATCCGAAAGCGGACAAGCGCTCCTGGGAACACCTGATGGTGTTCCTCCAGGAGGTGTTCGCGAAGTAAGCGGCGTTTCCGGCCCGTGCCGGAAGCGGGATTACTTCCCCTTCCGGCGGTCGGCCTCCTCGGCCCGTTTGCGGGCCTCTTCGGCGGCCTGCTGCTGCCGCCGGTTGTTTTCCTCGGCCTGACGGCGGGCATTTTCTTCGGCCTGCTGCTGTTGACGGCGGGCGTTTTCCTCCGCCTGGCGTCGCGCCTGCTCCTCCCGGGCTTCCGCCTGACGGCGCATGGCTTCCTGGCGGGCACCTTCCTCGGCCTGACGGCGCTGCATTTCCATCGCCTCACGCTGGCGGGCGGCCTGTTCCGCCGCCTGGCGCTGCATCGCTTCGCGTTGTTGCGCGGCGGCCTGTTCCCTGGCCTGGCGTTCGGCCTGAGCCTGCTGCTGGACTTCGGCCTGACGCCGCTGCTGTTCCATGGCGGCGCGTTCCGCGGCAATGCGGGCACGGGCCTGCTCGTTGGCCGCCTCCTGCTGCTGACGGCGTTGCTGCTCCATCGCCGCGCGCTCCTGGGCGACGCGGGCTTTTGCCTCTTCATTCGCGGCCTCCTGCTGACGGCGCTTTTCCTCCATCGCCACGCGATCCGAATTCTGGCGGTTTGCCTCACGTGAGGCGTCGGCGGCGGCCCGGCGCTGCTCGTCCAGGGCCGCCCTCTGGCGGGCGAGCTGTTCCCGGGCGTTCTGTGCTTGTTCCTCCCCAAGTTGCCGGCGCTGTTGTTCCTCCATCGCGGCCCGGTCCGCGTTCTGGCGACCGGAATCACGGGCGGCGGCTTCGGCGGCGCGTCGTTGCTCCTCCAGGGCGGCGCGCTGGCGGGTCACTTGTTCCTTGGCATTGTTCGCCTGCTCTTCACGTTGCTGACGTTGTTGTTCCTCCGCGCCGCGTTTCATGTTGTTCTGGCGGGCGGCGTCGTCAGCAGCGGCGGCCTCCGCAGCCCGGCGTTGCTGTTCCTCCGCGGCCCGTTGCTCGCGGGCAGCGGCATTCCGGCTCCCATCCTGGGCGGAAGGGGTTTCGCGGCCAGGACGGCGGGGGTTTCCTTTCTCCGCAGTTTGTGGAGGCGTGCCTTCAATCACGCGGGGAGGCTGGTCTCCGCTCGCGGCAGTGTCGCGGGGAGAGGGTTTTCCGCGGCCATCGGGGGTGGGATTCCCATCCTGGACGGGAGGCTTTTCGCGACCGGGAGGACGTGTGGGGGTTTCCTTCTCCGTAGTTTGCGGAGGGGTGACTTCAGGCACATGGGGCTGTTCTCCACTTGCGGCAGTGTCACGGGGATTGAGTTTCCCGCGACCATCGGGCGTCGGGTTTCCATCCTGGACAGGAGGCTTTTCGCGACCGGGAGGACGTGTGGGGTTTTCCTTCTCTGCGATTTGCGGAGGGGTGACTTCAGGCACACGGGGAGGCTGTTCTCCGTTCGCGGCAGTGTCGCGGGGATCCGGTTTCGGCTGGCCGTTAGGGGCCGTGTTTGCCGGGGGATTGGAAGTGGCGGGATTGGGCTTGCCGCTGGTTTCGGCACCGGCCTTGTCCTTAGGCTGTTCTTCGGGCCGGTTTTTTGCCCCCGCCAGACGAGGGTTTCCGGAGCGGGAATCGGAAGGACGGGTCGCGTCAGGCGTGGCCGGACGACCGGCTTCCCGTTGTGCCTTCAAGCGGGCCAGCTCCTCGCGGGCGGCGGCCAGCCGGGGATTTTCAGGCACGTCGCCCGCGGGTCTTCCGGGCCGGGCTTCGCGCGGTTTGCCGGTTTCCTTTTGGTCGCCGGGGTTATCCGCGACTTCCGGGCGGCCCTGGTCCGGTTGCCCGGATGCCCCGGGGGAGGGGGCCGGACGACCGTTGGGTCTGCCGGGCTGCCGATCCGGACGCGTGGCGGTTTCCCTGCCGTTCCCGCTGGGGGGACCACCGGGCTTTTGGCCAGCCTCCTCTTCGATGCGTTCCTTCAGATCCTCCCGGGTCTTTTCCAGGGAGGCGAGGCGGTTTTGCCGCTCCACGATCTTCCGGGCCACGGGAGGCAGATTTTTCACCTCATTGCCGCGACGGTTTTTCTCCGCTTCAAAACGTCCCGCCAGTCCCGCGGGCACCCCGGAGTCGGCGCGTTCCACCCTGGCATCCGCGAGATTCGCTTTCGTCCATGCCGGGCGCAGGCCGGAATTCCAGGGCGCGGCGATCTTCGGCGCGTAGCAATGGATGCGGTCGTTCTCCACCCGGGCCGGGCGGGGGCGGTCATCAGGCCGGCGGGGTTCGCAGTCCAGAGTATAGTGAGGGACAGGGCGGTGAATCCAGTTGGTCACCCATTCCCGCCGGGGGCCTCCGCAATCCACGCGACCGGGCCGCACGATGAAATTGGTGATGTTGACACTGGAAGTGTAGATCGTGAGGCAGACCGGCGCGGGTTCGCAGTGGGAATACACCGGCTCATCGAAACGATCCTGGGGCACGAAAACATAGCTTCCCGGATAGATCCCGCAGTCCCGGTCTACGCCGGCCCCGTAGGTCACGTTCCGGTCATAAACGGTCTCGGGAGGGAGCGGACACCAGCCCACATGCTTGTCTGTCTTCCGCCAGGCCACCCAGGCGGGAGCCCACTGGTCGCCCGGCACCCACACCCAGCCGCGGCCCCGCAATTTCGCCCACCGTCCATAGTGATAACAGGCCCAGCCAAACGGCTCCTCCGAAGCCCACGTCCAGCCCTGGTCGGCGGACAGCCAGCGGCCCCGGGTGTAAGGACGCCAGTCCCGGTCTGAAACCGCCACGGAAGGCTGCCAGACGTAGCCGTAATCCGGGGATTCATACCACGAGCCCATCGGTTCCAGATCGGTGTAAAAAGTCTGGTAGTCCGCCATGACCGCCGGATCGGATGCGACCGGAGGTTCCGGTTCATCCACCCGCTCCGCGGCGGGCACGGGAACCGCAGCCGCTTTTGCCGCCGCCAGTTGTTGTTCCAGAGCCCAGGCTTCGCGCTCTTTCCGGAGAAGCTCCTCCTCCTTCGCGATCTGCGCCTCCGCCGCAGCAAGGCGGTCATCCGCCATCTTTTGCTCCATGGCAATCTGGCGGGACTCCAGGTCCCGGATTTGCGCGGCCAGCTTTCTTTCCGCTTCGGAGGGGACCGAGGGGTCCTGCGCCGGTGCCTCCGCGGCTTTGCGGATGGTTTCACCGACTTTAGGGGAATCGTTCCCATTGGAGGCGGTGCCCGGCTTGTCACAGGACGTGAGGGCAATACCAGCGGAAGCCGCCAGGGCGGTGATAAAGAAAGGTTTCATGGGGGAGGACCTCGGTTGGATGGAGTGACGTCAGTGGTGGGACGGGGATGGCCCACCGGATATTCATTTTCACCTTATTTTATTTTTTCCCCCGGCGCGAGCGTGAAGGAACGGCATTCGAGGTGCCGGGACGCTTTGCGGGGACTATGCCATGCCACGGACGCCTGGCCTCAGGGAGCGGAAACCTCAGGTTTGGTGGTGCTCGATTAGAGAACTGACGGCGACAGGAATGTCGCCGCTCCTTGGGGCTTTGCTCCTGGTTGTAGCCGACTTTTGGAAAGTGAGCCTTGGCAGGAAGCAAAACAGGCGTCCTTTTCAGGACGCCTGTTTATAAAAACTGGAATTTGTTCAGTTTTGTTCAGGGTGTACGGGGAGAGAGCCTCCCTGGTTCCGCTGAACTACCGTTACTTCTTCGCTTCCCCGGCGGGGGCTGGAGCAGGGGTGGCTTTGAGGGCGTTCACTTCTTTGATGACGTTGTCGAGGTGGTCTTCGACTTTCACCTTGGGATCGACCCACACGATTTTGCCGTCCTTGATGAGGAACGACTGGCGGGTGGCGAAGCCGGCGCGGATGGTAGAGACGCCGAAGGCTTTCACGACCTTGCCATCGGGATCAGCGAGAAGCGTGAAGGGAAGCTTGAATTTCTCCTTGAAGGCTTTTTGAGCCTCCGGCTTGTCCATGCTCACGCCATAGACCTGCACGCCCAGCTTTTGCACATCCTCCCATTTGTCGCGGATGGCGCAAGCTTCCTTGGTGCAGCCCGGGGTGTCCGCCTTGGGGTAAAAATAAACGAGGGTGATCCCCTTCTTCATGATCTCGCCGAGATCCACTTCCTTGCCGTTCTCATCCACGGAGACCACCACGGGAGCCGTGGCACCCAGCGGAAGCGGGTCCGCCTTGGTGGTCGAAAGCAGAAACGCGACGGCGAGGCCGACGCACAATGTGATTCCTACGAGAATTCTAAGCATGGCGGGGAATTAAGAAATCTAAAAGTTCGGACAAATGGCTTCTCTAATGGTTTTTACAAGGCCTATTCGAGCCCTTCCGGCGTAAATCCGCCAGGGCCGCCCGGCCATGCAGTTTCCAAGCCCTGGACGTTACCCGCAGCCGCCTTTCCGCAAATGAGGGGAACTCCCCAGCGGGAAAACGTCATTACGGAGTAGCATCCTTCAGGCCAGCCAGGCCGGGACTCGTAATTTGGGAGGGGAAGAAAACCGCCGCGCTGGAAATTCCAGTGGTCCTTACTTCTTTGGTTTTTCCTGTTCCTCCGGGAATCCCGTGCAGAAAACCCCCGCCGCTGACTTGAGGCTGATCTTCTGGTTTGCTGAATAAGCCGCGGCGGCCAACTGGAGGCAACCCTTGCCGTCCTTGCCCGCCAGCCAGCCGTTGATGCTCTGGTGCAGGATCTGTCCGGCGGGATACATGAGTTGTGTGGTGAGCAGCAGCGGCGTGGCTTTCAGCGTCCGCATGTGGCTGGTAAAATACGCGCGGCTGATGCAGCAGATGGAAATGGCGGCCTTCGGTTTGTTGTCCGGGGCGGGTGTGGGCGTCTCCAGGGAAAACTCCATGAGCCCGTCATGACCCGCGTAGGCCACGAGGTCCGCCGCGCCTCCAGCGGCCACGGTGCGGTCCCCGGCGGCGGCGTTCACCTTCAGGTTGCCCGCCATGGCTTCGAGGTAATCCGAAATGCACCTCTTGATTTCTTTGCCCCGGTAGCCGTCCGCCACCAGCCAGGCATTCGCGGTGGCATTGTGAAACACCAGCCGCTCCAGGATGGGGCCATCGCCATCCGGGTCCGCCGCGCTCACTCGCTTCCACTCCTTGCTGCGCGAAAAAACGGCGCGCACGCCGTCATCGCAGCCCCAGTAGAGATTGGCGGCGGGATCGTCGCCGTTTCCTATTTTCGGCGGCACCTTCTGAATCGCCTGGCTGGCATTGTCACACAGGGCCACAAAAATATGCACCACCCGATCCGCCGCGGAACAGGGGATACCCAGCAACAGAAGGAAAAGGAGAATACGCATGGGACCGGAATCCCTGTATAATGCCCCGGTTCCCGGAAAAAGAAACAAAAACCGGAAGCGGTCAGATCAGCGGCGGGTCCTCCGGCGGCGGTCCGGTGGCCACGTCGTTGAGCGGCTCCGGCAGGCTGGCGAGGCGGCGGCGCAGGACTTCGGCGCGCAGGCTGTCCCGCTCCTCGGCGGCGAGTTTCCGCTGGGCGGAGATCTGCAAATGCGCGGGCTGGATCTCCATGAGCAGGGTATCGATCACCTTCGCCTCGGAGGACGGCAGCATGCCGAGATCCGCGCCCATGCGCAGCATGGAGAGATGCGTCAGGGCCTCCTTGCTTTCCAGAATATGGGCAAAGCGGAGAATGGCATAGGCGCGGCCCACATGGTCCAGCACCTTGTGGGGATTGTCCTCCAGGAGCTTGCGCCGGGCATTGCGCTCATGAGTGATGATCTGCTCGATGACCCGCTCCAGCCGCGCGATGATGTCCGTCTCCCGCTCGCCCAGCGTGTGCTGATTGGACACCTGGAAAAGATTCGCCAGTGCCTCCGTGCCCTCCCCGTAGAGGCCACGCACCGCGAGGCCGATCTTGTTCACCGCGGAAATCACCTGGTTCACCTGCTCGCTGAGGACCAGCCCTGGAAGGTGCAGCATGGCGCTGGCCCGCATGCCCGTGCCCAGATTCGTGGGGCAGGCGGTGAGGTAACCGAAACGCTGGTCGAAGGCATACGGCACCAGGCTTTCCAGTTCCGTATCCACGCGATCCAGCGCGTTGAAGGCGGCGCGGAGGTCCAGGCCGGAGCGGATGCTCTGCATGCGCAGGTGATCCTCCTCATTGATCATGATGGAGAGCGACTGATCCCGGTTGATCACCGCGGCGCTGCCACCCGCCTTCGCGGCCTGCTCGCGGGAGATAAGATGCTTTTCCACCAGCACCTGCTTCCGGATGGCGTCCAGATTTCCCAGGTCCTCGCTGAAGCAGTCCTTCATTTCCGGCAGGGACTCCACGTGCGGCTGGAGTTGCTGCATGAGCACCACGCGGTCCTCCTTGCGCGCCCAGCCGGGGAAAGTGGCTCCCTCCAGATTCCGCGCCAGACGGACCCGGCAGGTGATGACGATGTCCCGGTGCGGGCCGTCGTTCTGCATCCATTCGGGCGGCTTCCGCAGGAGGGTGGCAAATTTCATCATGGCGGCGAAAGGGGCTCAGGCGTTTTCAGTGAGGCGGCGGATTTCGTCACGCAGGCGGGCGGCCTCCTCGAACTGCTCGCCCTTCACGGCTTCATCCAGGGCGGCGCGCAGCTCCTCCAGATCCGGGCCGGTGGACTGCACCAGGCCGGCCCGCGCAGGGACCTTGCCCGTGTGGCGCGTGCCCTTATGCATCGCCTTCAGCAGATTATCCATGCCCTCGCCAAAAACGGTATAACACTTCGAGCAGCCGAGCCGTCCGGTTTTCCGGAAAGTCGTCTGCGGCATGCCGCATGCCGGGCAGGAGCGCTCCTGGGGCACGGTATCTATCTTTTGTTCCTGACCGAACCCCTGCAGCATATCCGCCATGGCAAACCCCGTGGGATCAGTGACACCCTTCTCCTTCGAGCAGTGGTCACACAGGTTCACCTTCTGCATTTCCCCCTTTACGATCTGGGTGAGAAACACATTGGCCTTTTTCTGTTTGCAGACATCGCACAGCATGGTTTTCGGGTGACTGGTCGCGGCGGCATGGCGCGGTGGAAAGGGAAAACTGAAGGAGCAACGAATCCGCACCCGTCCGCGGATGCCGGGAAGAACGGGGGGCTGGTTTCCCTAAAACGGAGCCACCCCGGGGAAGCATGTCCCCGGGGTGGCCCGTCCTTGGGAAAGGCCGGTCGAAAAGCCCAGCCTGTTTGTGTCGCCGGACTTTCTTCAGGGAATCGGGGCCACGCGGTAGAAGACTTTCAGGCTGCCCGCGGGCAGGGTGGTGTCCGGGTAATGGAGGTGTCCGCCCGTTCCGGGGAGCGTGACGAGCGCCGTCCAGGTGAGCAGATCCGTGGAGCGCTCGATGCGATAGGAAACGCCCTCCTCCGAGTCAAAGGCCACCATGGGCTCCGCGCTTCCGGCACCGTGCACGCCCACCTCCAGGAAGAGGAAGGAATTCCGCGGGTCCGTGCGGGAGGCCCATTCGAGCAGATCGGAAGCGCCATCTCCATCGTAGTCGGAACTTGCTGAAGCCGTCTCCAGGTCCCCGAAGTTCTGCCGCTCCCAGGCGTCCGGAATGCCGTCCCCGTCAATGTCGGGACTCATGGCGGCGGCGAAAGCGCTATGCGTGGTGGCCATGGTATCGCTGAGGGTCATGAGCAACTGGCGGTCCGCGGTGTCTCCTCCCATCTGCCAGAAATAGACACCCGCGTAGCCGTTGTCCCGGCTGTAGAGTGCTTTCTCATAAATGGCCTGGGGATCGTCATAACTGACGAAACGTTTGGTGCCCAGGGCATCGTAGAGCCAGGGCACCTTCGCGTGTTCATCCCAGGTGCGCAGGTATTCCCGTACCGGAGTGGCCGGACCCGAGGCGAGATTGCTGTAAGTGATCTGGCCATAGGGATTGGCATTCTGGAAGAGGCCGTTCGAGGTCGCGCTCAGGCTCGTCCACACCTGTCCGTAGAAGGGCGCGCCCAGGAGGAGCTGGCTTTTGGGAACCCCGGCGGCGGTGTAGATAGCCAGGATCTGCTCCTGATTCAGCCGGTCATCCGGACCGGCGGGATTGCGGCGGAGACCGGACTGGTGGCCGGTTTTGCTTTCCCACGTGCCGTGCAGGTCATAACCCTGGACGTTGAAGAAATCGAAATCCTTCTTCAGCGCGGCGAGATCCCAAAAACCGATGTTCCCTGCGGTCGCGGGAGCATAGCAGGTCAGTTCATATGATTTCCCCGTGGTGGCGGTGAGGCTGTTCAGGGCGAGACGAGTTTCGTGGACAAGGGCCGTGAAGTTATTCCGGTCATTGGCATTCGGCACCGTATTGCCGCCGCCGGGCCATTCCCAGTCGAGGTCGATCCCGTCGAGGTTGAACTCCTTCACCCGGGCCTTGCAACTGGCGGCGAAGGCGGCGCGTTTCGTGGCGTTGTTCGCCACCGCCGTGAAGCGTTCCGACCATTCCCAGCCGCCCACCGAGAGCAGGATTTTCAGGGAGGGATTTTGCATCTTCAGCGCGTTGAGGGCATTGAAGTCGATGCTGACAGGAAAGATCAGATTGCCCTCCGCCGCGACATTCGCGAAGGCAGCCATGATGTGTGTCAGCCGGTTGGCCGGAGGCAGGCTCAACTGGCCCGTTGTGGCATCAATGTAAGCGACGATGCGCTGATTTCCGAAACCGTGGGGCGTGAGTTCATCGTCCACGATTTGACAGACCGCCGAGTTGTTCAGCGGCTCGCAACCCATCGCGTTGCTGAGGGTGAGCTGGAAGAGTTCCAGCGTTTCATCCACGGTATCGCCCTTCACCGGCACGTTCACCGTGGCGCGGCTGGCCCCCGCGGCAAAGGTGAGCAGGCCGCTGACGGCGGTGTAGTCCGTGCCGGAATTCGCCGTGAGATTCGAGGTGGCGTATTTTACGGAGACCGTTTCCCCGGTCTTGACCGCGCGTCCCAGCTTGAAGGTGAACACCGCGTTCTTCGTGCCGCTGTTCCCTTCGATGACAATGTCCCCGGTGAGCACCAGCGGGATGCCGGCCACCGGCACGGGCGTGTCATCGTCCATGATGGTCACGGTGGCCGTCTGGCCGCCGGTCACAAAGCGGGGAGCCGTTTGTCCGGGAACGCCCGCGAGGGAAACGGTGAAAGCCCTGTTCGGTTGTTGGACGGTGTTTCCGGTGAAGGCAATGGTGATGGTCTTCGAGGTTTCGCCAGGAGCGAAAGTCAGCGTGCCGGAGGCGGCGGTGTAGTCCGTGCCGGCAATGGCGGTGCCGTTGGCCGTGGCATAGGCCACCTGGATGGCGGCGGTGTGCGCGGACTCCAGGCTCACGGTGAGGACCGCGGAGCGCGGGCCGTTCCCCTCCGTCACGGAGAGGGAGGCGATGGAAAGCCCGGGGACTCCCGAGCCGATCAACTGGCCATTGATGCGCACGTTCGTGGGCGGCGTGATGTCCGAGGTGTTGGCGCCAAACTCCAGCCGGATGGTGCCGCCGGGAGGGATCACGGAATTCCACCCCGCGGTCGTGATAGTGTATTTTGTCCCCACGTGGGCGACCACTTTGCCATCGGAAATCGACGTGATGGACCACGGGCCATCGAAGGCCAGCATCCAGTTAGTCCAATTCGTCGTGCCGCCGTTGGTGACATCGAGATAAGCGCGCCAGCCCGTGCCCCAGTTTTGATAGATGGTGAAGTTGTATGCCCCGGTGGATGGCGTGGGCGGGGTGTCATTGTCCTTGATCGTCACCGTCGCGAAGGTCTGCCCCGCGATGGCTCCCGTGATATTCGTGAGGCTCACGGTGAAGGCCTCATCCGTTTCCTGGAGGGTATCGTCCGTGATGGGGATCGAAATCTGTTTTTGCTTCTCCCCGGCGGCAAAGGTCAGGGTGCCGGAGGTGGCGGTGAAATCCGCCGCTCCCGCGGTGCCGGGGGCCGTGGCATATTTGGCGGTCACGCCGCCCGCGGGGGCCGCCGCGGAGAGAGTGGCGGTGACCACCACGCTGCCCGCGTTTTCATTCACACTGAGGGTGGAGGGGGAGAACGAGAGCGATGGCTTGAGCGGTTCGGGATTGTTGCCGAAACTCACGTCCGAGGTCGAAAAGAAAACCTCCCCGGCAGGATCCACCCGCTGCCATGCGACATATAAAACATGGCGGCCCGTGCGTTCCGGGAGATTTACATTGAAGGTATAAATATTTCCGCTCTGCGTCACCGCGGGATGGCCGAGATATTCCAGATCCGCCCATTTCAGCGGCAGGCGGTAGTCGAAACCCGTTTTTGTCAGCCAGACGCGGAAAAAACTGGGGCTGTGCGTGGCCGTGGCATTCCAGCGGATGGCCAGCGGCCCGGCGGAGATCTGCGTGACGGGCCAGTCCCACTCCGTGCTGATGGTATCCAGTCCGGAATAACTGAGGGAGGAGGGCGCGGCCGGATTTGGCAGGATGCCCGCGCTGGCGAGGCGGCCATCCGGAATGCCCGCGATGTAGGTATTGTAGCTCTGCGCGCTCTCATTGAGCGCCGCCGGGAAATTCCGCGAGATCTGGGCCCAAGTGTAATAAGAGGTCTCGTTATCCTTCGCGACGGCCTGCACGGTCCACGCGGGGCGGGGACTTTGCTTGAGGCCGTCCCAGACGTGCATGGCGCGGGAGCGTGGGTATTCCACGCTGCCGTGCGCGCCCGCCCGCTGGATCAAAGGGGCGGCGAAACACGCCATAAGGAAAGTTAGAAACAAGGAGTGCCTTTTCATTGGCTGAATGTGGGTTAGGCGCGGCACACCCTTTTTGCCTCCCCCGGGAGGCAGGGATTTTATATTATGGAAATTAGGATGGCTGCATGAAGCCCTACCCGTGCCGCCCTCCAGGCGTTACACATAATATATTCATTTTTCCCCGTCGCGGGCCGCGGCCCGGTTTTTCCTGAGGGTCTCCCACCGCTCCGCGATTTCCCGCGGGGAGAGCGCCACCATGCCAAAGAGCCCGCGGCGCTGCTGGCAGGAGAGCAGCTCCGCCTCCAGCCGGAGGTCCTCCGTGCTCTCCGTGGCCGGGGTGAGATTCCAGAGCCAGGTCTGCGAAGACGTGGACATGAGCAGCCTGTTGCCATCCGGGCTCCATTCACAGGGTCCGCTGCCGCCAGCGAGCAGCGGACCGGTGACGGGGTCCCCGGTGGCCACCTCCCAGACCTGGGCGGAACTCTGCCCTCCCGAAGTCACGATCAAATCCCCCGGGGGGCTGAAGGTGGCCGAGCGGGCAGTGCCGCGATTCGAAGGGAGTGTGGCGCGATAGGTTCCCGTGTCCGCCTCCCAGAGCATGACGCGGTCCTCCTCCCCGGTGGTGGCGAGCACGCGGTCATCCGGACTGAAGACCGCCTGGGTGAGGCCATCACTCTGGAAGACCGGCGGCGCGGCGGGAGCCTGGGTGGCTACGTCCCAGATCTGCGCGGGCCGGGCCTGGATCTCCGCGTCCCAGCCCGCCACCACAAAGCGACGCCCTGCGTGGTCGAAGAGCGCGGAATGGGGCTCCCATTCCATGGAATGGGTGAAGCGGGGTTCGCCGCTCCTGGCGTCCCGCAGGATGACGGTGTTGTCCCGGGCCGCGGTGAGCACGGTTTTATCATCGGGGCTGAAAACAGAGGTCCGGATTTCATTCGGATATTCCCAGTCCGCTCCGGCGACGGGAAAGCCCGGAATATTTTTCCAGCGCCGCACCACGCCGTTCGTGCCCGCCGCGAGAAACAGCGTGCCATCGTGGCTGAAATCGACCTGCACCACCTGTGCTTTGCGGGGGGGCGGATCGCGGGTCCAGACCTCTCCCGGCGCGGGGATTTCGAGGCTTTGGGAAAAGAGGCGGGTTTTGGTGGCGGTGTCCCAGAGATGCACCGTGCCGTCCCCGCAGCCGGTGAGAATGCGCGAGCCATCGGGGCTGAGGAGGGCACATGTCAGGGTGGAGTCGTGATTCATCATCTCCGGGCCGCTTTCAGGCTCGCCGGTTCCGGCGTTCCAAAGGAAGAGATGATGATTCGTGGTGGTGAAGAACCATTTCCCGCCGGGATGAAAGACCCGCTGTCCCCAGAGGTTTGGCTGGTTGATGATGATGAGTTCCCGGGGCTCCTTGTTCAGTCTCCAGAGACGGGCGATGTTCCCCCGGCCGGTGGTGAGAATGCTGAGGCCATCCGGGCTGAATTCCACGTGGGAGACGAGATCCCCGTTGTGCATGGTGCCCCAGAACTGCCCGCGGCCCAGGGTGTCCCGCACCCGCACCGTGCCGTCCTCGCAGCCAGTGGCGAACTGGGTGCTTTCCGGGTGAAAGGCGACACTCCACACGGGGCTTTCCTGTTGGAGCATTTCCCGGTATTGCCCATCGGGATTCGTTTCCGCGAGGAGGACTTCGCCGCTGCCGCTACCGGCGGCCGCCCATTGGCCGTCCGGGCTGACACGGCAGTCGAAGATCTCCGCGCCAAAAAGCCGTGACCAGATCCTTTTCGGGCCGGCGGGCGTGAAGTCCCACCAGTCGAGGCACCGCTCCACGCCGGAGGGGGCGGAGCGAAGGTAGCTCACGAGAATGCCCGTGCCCTGGGGATGCAGCTCGATGGCCTGGAGATGCCCCGGGATTTCCAGGGTGCATTTCACCGCGCCGGTGGCCGTGTCCAGGAGGACGATACCGCCCTTCTTTTTCCCCAGCGCCACCACGGCGCGGTTCTGGCTCATCCGGGCCCGGGTGACGGGCACGCCTGGCAGGAAAGGCGCGCCCGCAGGCTCTCCGGTGGCCGTTTCAAAAATGCCCGCGCCCCCGCCTGGGAGCAGGGCGATGAACCGGGAGCGGCTGACACTGAACTGAAGACCGTCGCGCCACCGGCGGGGCTGCGGCATCACGGCGGTCTCCACCACCGGCCCGGCGGGTTGTAAAGTGGCGCCGTCCAGGCGGTGCATACGGCCCGCGCCGTCCAGCATCCACAGGGCTTCGTCATTCACCGGCCAGACCTCCACGGGCTGGTCCGGGCCGCTCCAGGAACCGGAGGCAAAACCGGGGGTGCGCTCCCCGGTGACGGTGTCGAACATCCGGATACCCGTCCCCGGGGACATGAGCGTGAGGAAAGCCCCGCCTGGCGAGAAGCGCGGAATGCCGGTCCCCGCCGGGTCATACCACAGGCCCTTCAGTTCCGGGGCTGTCAGGCGGGCGGCGGTGATGCGGCGGCGGTTGATGGTCTGGCTGGCGGGCCGGGGATCCAGCCGCAGGGCCTCGCCCAGATGCAGCAGGGCGGAGTGGTTTTCATTCTGCCGGAGAAGGTGATCCGCCTCGATGGCGATGAAGTGCAGGAGCGTGCGCAGCCGGTCCGCCGCCGCCGTCTCGGCCTTTCCCTGCGCGTCCTCCGCCCGGACCCGCTCCGTGGAAACCCGGCGGTAGGAAACCACCAGGGTGCCGATGGTGGCGGCGATGGCCACGGTGCTCAGGGCGGTGAGCGCGGCCACGGCGGGCTTCCGCCGGGACCACTTCACCAGCCGCTCCGCCCACCCGGCGCGGCGGGTGCGGATGGGCTCGCCACGCAGCCAGCGGGTAAGCTCCCCGGCCAGCGCCTCCGGCGTCTGGAAGCGGCGGGCGGGGTCTTTGGACAGCGCCTTGAGGCAGATGGTCTCCAGGTCCCGGGGCACGGCGGGATTCAGCGTGCGCAGCGGCACGGGGTCCGTCTCCGAAATGCGGCGCAGGGTTTCCGGCAGCGAGCCGGAGAGAAACGGCGGGCGGCCCGTGAGGATCTCATACAGCACCGCGCCGAGGGAATAAACATCACCCGTGGCTCCGAATGCCCCGGAGGCTCCCTGGATGGCCTCCGGCGGCAGGTAATTCGGCGTGCCCAGCATGCGGCCGCTGAGGGTCACGTCCGAGGTGCCGTCGATCTGCTTCGCGAGGCCGAAGTCCGTCACATGCACCTCTCCATTCGCCGTGACCAGAAGATTGGAGGGTTTGATGTCCCGGTGCATCACCCCCTGGCGGTGCGCGTATTCGATCGCCCCGGCCACGTTGCGGAGAAGTTCCGCCGCCTCCCGGGCGGGCAGGGGTCCGCCGCGCAACTGGTCCGCGAGGCTGCCGCCATCCACAAATTCCATGGCGATGAACGGCTGGTCATCGCATTCCCCCACTTCATGGACCGCCACGATATTCGGATGCCGCAGGCGCGCCGCGGACTGGGCTTCACGGCGGAAGCGGAGGCGGCTTTCCTCGCTGGAATAGCGTCCCAGCAGGAGGAGCTTCACCGCCACGGTGCGGTTCAGGCTGAGCTGCCGCGCGCGATAGACCACGCCCATGCCGCCGTGATTGATCTGCTTTTCCAGGAGGTAATCCCCGAACACCAGGGGTTGCTCCGCCGCGCTGTTTTCCACCGGCAGGTCCACCGTTTCCGGTACGTGGAGAGAGGCGGTGCCAAAGGTGGCGGAGGACGTCATCATGCACGCCGGGCAGGTGCTGCCCCGTGCCCACGAAGCCAGAGGAATCTGGCACCGGCGGCAGTAGCGTGGAACGACAGGGGAGGCGGTTTCCATGGAAAGTCATGCGAACATACCCGGAAACCCCGCCCGCCGTTACACTGGAACCTCCTCAGCCCCCCGAGAGGGAGCGGGTGAGGTGGGACAGTTCATCCTCCAATAAATCCTGGGACTCCAGGGTTTCCGCCACTTCGGAACGCAGCAGTTCCAGGAACCGTTTTTTTAGCCGGTGTACCGTGACCCGCAGGGCCACCACCGTCATTTGCAGCCGCTCACTGAGCAGGGCATAGGGAGTGGAGGTCTCATCCCCCCACAGGTGGGGCTCCAGTTCATCGAAGAGCTCGCTCTT
Organism: Verrucomicrobiales bacterium; assembly: GCA_965229245.1. Classification (GTDB taxonomy): domain Bacteria; phylum Verrucomicrobiota; class Verrucomicrobiia; order Verrucomicrobiales; family V1-33; genus V1-33. The sequence continues at coordinate 1,595,762 of CBDDIW010000005.1, read as the reverse complement.
CCCGCCGTCCGCGAATTCACACCGGAGTTTTTCCATGACGGCATAAACCGTGGCGGCGGCCCACTGTTTTTCAAAAAGGCGTTCCGGCGAGAGCCCGTCCGAGGGGTCCGAGGCATAACGCTCCTCCGCCGTCTGGGCGTCCCAGGAGACCACGTTGCCGCCACCGCGCTTTTGCGCCGTGGCGTCCCGGTGGCGGTTGTGGAGAAACCGCTCCAGGGATCGCAGGAGATAGGTGCGAAAGCGGCCACGCTCCGGGTCTGCGTCCTCGATGGCGTTGTTCCGCAGCAGTTTTTCAAAGAAGGACTGCGTGACATCCTGCGCGTCCGAGGGCTGATATCCGTGCCGCCGCACACAACAGTAAAGCGGGTACCAGTAGCTCTGGCAAAGGCGCTCCAGCGCGATGCGGGCCTCTCCGCCCGCGCCGCTGCCCGCGCGCCGGACCACGCTCCATCGGGTGGTGGCAAACACGCCGGGGACTTCATGAGGATTGGCGGGAGGAGGCATGAGGAAAGTCCGGGAAAGGCCGGAATTGTATCATTCGCTGCTTTGCCTTGTTATAGCCGTCCCGGAAAAAGGCACAACCCGCAAGTCGAGGGAAAGATAGAGGCTTTCCCTATAATGTCTTCAATCCTTCCGGAGCAGCACGATGCGGTTGGTGTTCGTGCCGGATTCGGAGTTGTTGATACCCCAGCAGTTGCTGGTCTTGGTGAATTCCTGGGCATTGATCATGACGAGCACCGGGGTGAGCCTGGCGCTGACGGCGGCGGGGACCACCAGTTCCTCCAGCTTCACGGTGCCGCGGCGGACCTCGCCCACTTCGAAGGCGATGTGGCCGCCGGGTTTCAGCACGCGGCGGAGTTCCCGGAAGACATCCGCCATCTTTGCCTGCCAGTGCGCGGGTTTGCTAATGTGCCAGATGGCCACGTCTTTGGCCTCGATGTGGTTGAACCAGCAGCGCAGCCAGTTATCGATGGCATACTGCACCTCCGTGAGAAACGGGGGCGAGGTCACCACCAGAGAGACGCTGTCGTCCGGCAGGGCGGGGGTGTTTTCGCAGGAGCCCGTGACGAGCCGGGAGGCGGAGAAGACGGAGGCCAGGGTTTTCCGCTCCCCGGCGGTGAGGTCTTTGAGAAGCTGGCGTGTCTTTTTGTCCAGGATGCGCGGCACATCCCGTGGCGGCGGGATCTGGTTCCGCTTTTCGTTGATGCGGATCTGGCTCTTGATGGAGACCGCCTGGTTGGGGGGCAGGGAATAGACAGAGAGGAAGCCCGCGCTGTGTCCGGTGAGCCGGTTGGTGGTCACCATGCGGAGCCAGTCGTCCACGTTGTCCCGTCCGGGTTCGTGGAAATAATGCCGCAGACTGGCGAGGGCGCGCAGGACCTCCGGGTGATAGAAGACGAGGAGTTCGTCCCAGGTTTCCACCTCTTGGGCCAGCGGGAGAGTGGCGAGACGGGTGGTGATTTCCGCCGGGGAGGGAGGATTCAGCCGGGGGCGGACAAGGATGGGGCTCAGCGGATTGATATCGCACCCCCAGGGCACCCGGCCCAGCAGCGCGGCCTCCACGGGCGTGGTGCCGCGGCCCATGAAAGGATCATACACAATATCGCCCGGCGCGGTGAGCCGTTCGATGAAAAAGCGCGGGAGCTGCGGCTTGAAACACGCGCGGTAGGAGACCTCGTGGAGCGAGTGCGCGGCCCGCTGGCCGGAGGTCCAGAATTCATTGACGAAGACCGGCACGGTGGGGCAGCCGGGAGCCGCGAGTTCCTGGAGGATGGTCTTTTCGCCAAACTCCTGGAAAGCGGCCAACTCCTCCGCCAGTGGGGGAAAGCCGGGCGCGGGCACGACGGGTTCGGAAAAGAGATCGGGTTGATCGGTCAGGGCAGGGGACAGGCGGGCGCGTCGGCTCATCGGAAAGGAGGCAGTTTCACCCAGTTGTCCGGCTCGCCCGGGCTGCCGGTGATGATAAATCCGCCGGTGGCCGCCAGATCGTCCAGGCCTTTCCGGAATTCCTCCGGCGTGACCACGGCGGTGGCGATGCGGCCCGGGGTGGCAAGGTGCAGGATGTTCATGCCCTTAAAGATCACGGCGGCGAGCGGGGAATCCGAAGCCACCTCCTCCACATGGAGTCCCATGGCGTCCTCAATGTGGAGCAGGCCCCGTTCGTAAGGGCGGAGCTGGCGGATGGTGATGCCGCGGACCAGCGAGGGCTCCATGGAGGACTTCGGCAGGCCGCTCAAAGTCATGCGCGCCTGGACCGCGCCTTTGCCCCGGCGGAGGGTCATGGTTATGGTGTCCCCCGGTTTCCGCAGCCGCACGCGGCGCCAGAAGTCGTCGATGCTCGTGATCCGCTCACTCTCCAGGGACTCGATGATATCACCGAATTTCAGCCCGGCTTTTTCCGCCGGGGAATCACGGGTGACGCCCTTTACGATGGCCGCCTCCGGCTCCTTCTGATTCTGCCAGTAGCGTTCCGGCCAGTTCTCCACCATGACGCCCGCGTAGGGGAGCGGACGGCCCTTGTTCATGAGGGTATCGAGCGCCAGGGCGAGATCGTTGCTGGGAATGGCGAGGCCGTAGCCCTCCGAGGAAGCCTGGTCCTCCGGGCCGAGCAGCTTGCGCGTGACGATGCCCACCACGTCGCCCTGGAGATTCACAAGAGGGCCGCCGGAATTCCCCGGATTGATGACGCAGTCCGTTTGCAGATAAGAGGTGTAGGTATCGCTCACCCGGCGCGCGCAGTTGCTGATGATGCCGCGGGTCACGGTTTCCCGCAGGCCGAAGGGACTGCCCGCGGCGAGCACCGTGTGGCCCACGCGCAGGCGGCTGGAGTCCCCGAGGCGGAGCGCGGAGAACTGCTCGCCGGGCCGCGCGTCGATCTTCAGCAGCGCGAGATCCCGCTGGTCGTCCTTGTCGATGAGCTTCGCGGAACGGGAGGCTTCCCCGCCGCTGAGGGTGATGGAAATGGCGTTCTCCCCGCCCTCCACCACATGCCAGTTGGTGAGGATGTGGCCGTCCTTTCCGATGATGGTGCCGGAGCCCGAGCCGGACTCGAAAATCTCCCGCTCCTCCTCCACGAACTGCCCTCCCTTTGGCACCTTTTCCATGACCTTCACCGCCCGCCGCACCTGGATGCTCACCACGCCGGGCATCACTTTTTCGATCACCAGAGCCATCTCATTGTTCAGGGCGGTGGAGATGGGTGTCAGGCCCAGATCCACCCGCGGGCGCTGCTCCAGACTGATGGTATCCGGCGCAGGAGGGGTGCCGCCGCGCTGCTGGAACAGCTCCCGGTCCAGCAGCCACAGCACCACAAAGGCCGCCCCGAAGGCAGCCGCGCCGTAAAGAATTCTCCGCAGGACTCGTGGCATGGGCGCGGAGTGTGGGGCCCGCGCCAGGCTTTGCAAGGCATCAAAACCGGAACGCCTCGCCAGGTGTCTGTTTCCGCCAACCTTGCCAAAAGTCCGCGGCCCGGTCACTCTCCGGCATGCGTTTCTCCCTCCCTCTCCGGCTCAAGGCTCCCTTGGTGGCGCTGGTGTGCGGTCTCGCGGCGACGCTCATGGACTACCAGTTGAACCTGCACTTCGATCTGGCCCGGCATCAGGAGGAACTGGAGGAGCGCGCGGACTCGAACGGTCGGCGTCTCGCGAAGCTGGCGACGAGTCTGCTCAATCAGGAGGGGGGGCTCGCGGTGTTGCAGGCGGACGTGCAGGGCACGGAGGAACTGCCGGTCCTGGAAAACGCGGGGATCGTGAACAAGGACGGCTTCATCATGGCGGGCAGTCCCGTTTTTCTGAAGGATCGGGACGTGAAGACCACGCCTCTGGTGGCGGTGGCGGCGCTCATTCCCGGATCAGGAGGAAAGGCGGTTGTCTGTCCGGGGGAGAGTGAGGCCATCACGCTGAGCGCCCATCCTTTTCCCATGGCCGGGGGAGAGACCGGCTGGGTCCTCCTGAAATTCAACCGGGCTCCCGCCATGGCCGCGGCGCTGGAGGACGCGCGCATGGAGTTGAAGTGGATGGCCTCCGCGCTGGGGCTGCTCTCCCTGGTTCTATGGGCGCTGCTGCACTTCACCTTTGCCAACCGTCTGGCCCGCCTGGCCAAAAGCGTGAAGGCCCTGGGTGAAGGCCAGCCCGCGCCGCCGGAACTGCCGCGCGGCGGGGATGAAGTGGGGCTTCTGGCCCAGGCGTTTTCCGTCATGGCGGGAAAGCTGCGCGAACGGGACATCGAGCAGGCGCGGCTGGAGCGTGAGGTGCTGGAAATCTCCGAAGCCGAGCGCCGTCGCATCGGTCACGATCTGCACGATGGCCTGGGCCAGCGGCTCACCGCCGCTTCCATGGGCACCAACGCACTGCTGGAGTCGCTGCGCGATGGCGGGCCGGACCTGGCCCGGCGCGCGGAGGAGGTGGGCCGCCAGCTTCGCGCCGCCATCGCGGAGACGCGCATGCTGTCCCACGGTCTCGCCCCCGTGTCCCTGGAGGATGACGGCCTCATGGCCGCGCTGGCGGGCCTGGCGGACAGCGCCACCCAGGCGGGGGTGCGTGGGGTTTTTGAATGCCCGGAGCGCGTGATCCTCCGGAATCCGGAAGTGGCGGGCCAGCTCTACCGTATCGCCCAGGAGGCCGTGAACAATGCCCTCAAGCATGCCTCCCCGGGGGAGGTGCGCCTGGGTTTACGCCGCGAAAAAAGGGCGCTTATTCTGGAGGTGGATGATGACGGCGAAGGCTTTCCGGAGGAGAATCCGGAGAACCGCGGCATCGGGCTCCGCGTCATGCGCTACCGTGCCCGGACCATCGGGGCGGAACTGGAAACAGGCTCGCCACCGGCGGGTGGAGCGCGTATTACCTGTCGCATACCGGATTTGTCATGACTGTCTCCCCCCCTGCTCTCAAACACTCCATCCTCCTCGTGGACGACCACCGCGTGGTGCTGGAGGGCTATGCCCTGCTCATCAATGCCCAGGCGGACCTGACGGTCAGTGCCACGGCCACCAGTGCTCCCGCCGCGCTTTCCGCCGTGGGCGAGGCGCGTCCGGATCTTGTCATCACGGACCTCACCATGCCGGGCCGCGGCGGGCTGGACCTCATCAAGGACCTGCTCGCCCCTCATCCCGGGCTCCGTATTCTCGTCTGTTCAATGCATGATGAACTGCTCTACGCCGAGCGGGCGCTGCGGGCGGGCGCGAAGGGCTATGTCATGAAGGACTCGGACGGCCCCACCTTCCTGGGGGCCATCCGAAAGGTGATGGGTGGCGGGGTTTATATGAGTGAAAAGCTGGCCAACCGCGTGCTGGATGCTTTTGCCGGCACCCGGCCCCGCGGGAGCGCCTCCCCCGTGGAGCGGCTGAGTGACCGCGAGTTCGAAGTCTTCCGTCTTTTCGGCGAGGGACAGACCGCCAAAGAGATCGCGGAGCGTCTGAATCTCAGCCCCAAGACCGTGTCCGTGCACCGGGACCACATCAAGGAAAAGCTCTCCCACGCCACCAGCGCGGAGATGATCCGCGAGGCCGTGCGGTGGGTGGAGTCCCAGCGGTAGCGGCCCCCGGGAACCCTAGGGGGATTGCCTATTTACGGTCGGACGGGGGGAGGATGGCGGGAATGCCGGAAAAGTGGATGATGGCTGAGTTGCGGGGACGGTCCTGCTTCCCTCCAAACTCACTACCCCACAAGTGAACCTCCCCCCCACCCGCGACAAACAAACCGCCGCCTTTCCAGGACCGAAGGCGGCGGTAATTATTGCCCTGCTCATCGTGGCATTTGAGCTTGTTCTGGATTCGTGGTGCGCGTCGCACCACCACCGGGACACGATCAGCCATCATTTTCCGGTCAATTCTGACCGCAGCCTCCCCTCCCCCGGCACTGCCCTCAGGTAGCGCCGGGGCCCGCCCCTGGATACGTTTGGTGGTGTTCGTGTCCAGGCTCTCAAAGGCCGGGTGATCCCCCAGGCTCCCCACTCCCGGGAGCACCGGAGGATCATCCGGCGGGCTGGCTGGAAGGCACGGCGTGTTGTTAGGAACGCCGCCCCGAAGATGGTCCCGGGTCGTTTTGCAGCCGGGACCTCAAAGTGGAACGGGAATCATACCATGAGCTTTTGAAAAACAGGTCTTTCATCGCGGCGGGAATCGTCCGGGTTTATCCGGATCATGCAGTCTGTTAAAAACCCGTTTTCAACCGATCATGGTATCAGACGCTTTGAGCGATGTTAGCGGCGATGACTCCCAGAATTACCGCCAGCACGAGCAGTAAGATTTCACATGTGACAATGCCTCCCAGGACATTTTCAGCGCTTGGGAGAGCTTCAAAACAAGCAGGATCAGCCCCGGCAGGGCGATTAAAATGACCAGGACCTCAATATTGTGAAGGATAAACATGGCGCGGGGAAAGTCCGCGGTTTTGCCCCCTTGGGAGGTATATTATGCAGTCCTCCGGTGGCGTGATGCCTAACGGATTCTGGCTGAAGCCGCCCTGCCAGGTTTTGAAGTCGATTTGCGGGTGACAGCCGCGACCGTTTCCGCTCTTCAAGGCTTCCAGCGGTCTGTATTGAATTGCCCTCCGCCGGACCCGGCGGAGGGATTTTCAACAACAGGAAACCGGCGCGGGCGAACGCTCACTTCGCGGCGAGCGCGGCGTCGATGGCTTCCGTGATCTCCTTGCTGTCCGGGGTGGTGCCGGAGTCCCAGCGCTTCAGGATCTTCCCGTCCTTGCCGATGAGGAATTTGCCGAAGTTCCATTTCACATCGCCGGGCAAGGGAGAGTCCTTGCCGGTGAGAGCGGCATAGAGCGGGTGCTGGTCGCTCCCTTTGACGTGCAGTTTTTCAAAGAGCGGGAAGGTGACGCTGTATTTCGTGGAGCAGAAGGTCTTGATCTCCTCCGCCGTTCCGGGCTCCTGTCCGCCGAAGTCATTGCAGGGGAAGCCCAGCACCGAAAAGTTCTTGTCCTTATACTTCTGGTGCAGCGCCTCCAGGCCGGTGTATTGCTTCGTGTAGCCACAGTGGGAGGCCACGTTCACGACGAGGAGGACCTTGCCGGAGTAGGTTTTGAGCGAGGTGGCTTTGCCGTCGATGTCCTTGAGCGGGATGGTTTGCAATTTCGTGGGGGCTGGAGTCTGGGCGGTGGTGGAAACGACGGAGGCCAGCACGGTGGCGCAGGCGAGGGCGAGGAAGGAGCGGGTGTTCATGAGGTGTCAGGTATAACGCAGGGGACCGCCGCGTATTGCACGCGCGGGATTCCCCGCTTCCGCGTGTGACCCTCCCGCGCCCGCGCGGCGTAGGGGTATACGGCTCAGGGATTCACCCGCACCTTTTCAGCGGGAGGATCGTCGTCATCCGGACGTTTTGGCGGCGGAGGCGGAGGCCAGGAAGGGTATTTGTTTTCCTCAATGCCTGCCTTGGAGCCCTTCGGCAGGTCTTCGTCCCGGATCAGGGCGGCGATGCCGTCGAACTCCTTCACGTGGTCAAAGGTGTTGTCCCCGTCCCGGTCCTCCAGGATCTTCCAGAGCGCTCCGCCGCGGTAGATTTTGCGCACCAGGATGGGGCCGCGCTCGCCGGGGCGGAGATCGGTGAAAAACGGCTGCCCGTTTTTGCTGAAGGTCGTGAATTCGTCGAACTTCCCGTCAAAGTTCAGGTCCACGCGGCGCTGGCTGGGGATGCCTTCGGAGTAAGCCCAGCGGACGTCCGGGAGGGAGTCGAAATTCCGGTCCTCCGCGTGGGATACAGGCACCCATTTCCGGGTGAATTCCCGCCACACATCCGGCACCGTGTCCCCGTTGAGATCCTCCTCAACAAGGATGAGGGTCTTATCCTCCGGGAAGGGTGACGGCTTGACGCGATTGAAGTAGGTGGTGGCGAAGATGATACTCCCCGCCGCCGCCGCCACGGCGACGATGATGATGAACTGGGAGCCCCGTTGCTTCACGCGCGGGCCGGAGCGGCGGCGCAGCCGGCTGCCACCACTGCTGTTGCTGTTCGTGCCCCGGCGGAGACTTGCCGCCGCCGGAGCCTCGCTGGGTGGCAGCTTCAGCATCACGCGTGTGGCCTCCCCGGCCTGGGCGGGGTCCACCAGCAAATTGCACTCCCGGGACACCAGCTTGCCGGTGACGCCGTCCGGCACCATGAACTCCCGGAGCGAACTCTCGATGTTGTGATCCGCCAGGGCGGCGCGGGCGCGCTCCGCGTCCTCCCGCAGCGCGAAGGCGCGGAGCATGCGGGTGTGGGAGGCCTTGACGGGAGCCGGCGGGGACGTGGAAGAGGGGGGCGTGGGGTTTTCCGGGGAATCCATGAAAGTCAGGAAAGAGCGAGGGCATGACGGACCTCCGCGAGGCGGGCCTCGTGGACGTCACCGGGCAGAACGGATGAAAGGGCGGTCTCCCTGGGAACTTCCGGCAGATCCAGCCAGGAGCGGCACCCCCCATAGCGCGGGAGGTCCGGGAAGGTCCACGGGGCGGCCATTTTCCATACGCGCAGGAAGGCCAGGCTGATGCCAGCGTTATCCGTGTAGTCGAACCGTTCACGGATGGTTTCGTCCGTCCAGAAATGGAAAGGCCGCAGGCGTTCCACCTCCTCCCAGGTGGTGAGCTGGTGCTTGAAGACCACCTCCGCGAAGAGGGTGAGGGTGTGGGCATCCGCGGCTTCCTCCGTGTCCGGCATCCTGCCGCCCGGCCATGGAAACTGCACGGCCTGCTCATGAAAACGGGTGGGGAAGAGGAAGAATGAATCATGCTTCCAGAAGAAGCCGCCCCGGCCCTCGTGGATGCCGCCCTTTCGCAGGATGATGCTCTGGGCTCCCGCGCCCAGGGCATCGCACACCATCGTCCACTCCTTGAAGCCCCGGGCCAGAGTGGTCGCGGGCGGGAGAGTGGCAAGGAGGGGAGCGTCTGCGATCATGCGGAGGGAAGGGTGGTTTCCCGGGATTTCGCGCCACGCGGGGCCTTGCGCAAGGCGGGGTTCGGGGGCGATCCTCCGGGCGGCAGGAAAACGTCACCGGTTTACCGGTGCGTGGCGCTTTGACCCAAAGCCCATGGAGGCAACTCCGGGAGAACGGGCTCCGGAATCTTGCAACCCGCCCTGTAAACCAGGCACGCCTTATGCGCCCCGCAGGGGGAACGGGGATTGCTAATTGCCCGTTGCCGCCCATCCTGGGCGGGACAGGCACCCCCCATGAGCACCCTCCTCCGGATCTTCCGCTTTACCCTCGAATATAAATGGCGGGCGCTGACCACTTTTCTCCTGGCCGTAGCCTGCACCTGCCTGGTGCTGGTGCTGCCGGGGGTGACGAAGGAGTTCATGGACTCCGTGATTCCCAACCGGGAGACGGACCGCATCGTGGGCCTCGCCGCCCTGGCGGCGGGACTCATCGCCATCCGGCAGTTGCTCTTCACGGCGCGCACGCTGTTCAACAATTCCTTTGAGCAACGGGTGGTGCATGACCTGCGGCGAAAGCTGTATGATAAGATCCAGCGTCTGCCCATGCGGTGGTTCGACAAGCAACCGACGGGGGACATCATGTCCCGGCTGGCCAGCGACGTGCCGGCCATGGAACGGGTGATCATCGAGGGGATCGACCAGGGGATGAGCGGCCTGCTGCAGTTCGCCATCGTCTTTATCTATCTTTACATGCAGCACGCGGGACTGGCACTGCTCACCATCGCCTCCCTGCCTCTGGTGGGGCTGGCCACGATGGTTTACCAGCGGTTCGCGGAGCCCCGCTACCGGGCGGCCAGCGAGGCGGGCAGCGAGTTGAATTCCCTGCTGCATGATAACATCTCCGGCATCCGGCAGATCAAGACCTACACCATCGAACCCCAGGAGTTGGAACGGTTCGATATCCGCAGCACCAAAGTGCGGCGCGCGCACATGAGTGTGGTGAAGGCGAACGCCGCCGTGTGGCCCTTCGTTTCCCTGGTGGCGGAGAGCGGCATCATTCTTACCATCGCCTTTGGTGCCTACTGGATCATCCAGGGGGAGACCACGCTGGGGACGCTCTCGGCGGTGCTCATGTCCTGGGCGCTGCTGTATGATCCCATCAGCCGCGTAAATCCGCTCATGCAGACCTTCGTGGGCGGCATCGCCTCCGGGAAGCGGGTCTTCAGCATCCTGGACCTCACGGACGAGCCAAACTTGGTGGAGGGTGTGCGCCCGGGCCCGGTGCGGGGCCATGTGGTGTTCGATGATGTCACCTTCGCCTATGCGGACAAGGCTCCCACCGTGAGCGGCATTTCCCTGGAGGCCCAGCCCGGGCAGACCATCGCGCTGGTGGGCTCCACGGGCGCGGGGAAAAGCACGCTCCTGAATCTGCTGACCCGTCTCTATGAAACCGGGGGCGGACGCATTCTCCTGGACGGGCACGAGGTGCAGACGCTGTCCAAGGAGTGGCTGCGCGACAACATCGGCTACGTCACGCAGGAGAGCTTCCTCTTCAACGCCAGCATCCGCGAAAACCTGCTGATGGCCAAACCGTCCGCCACGGACGACGAACTGTGGGAGGCCCTGAAATCCGCCAATGCCGACGGCTTCGTTCGCGGCATGGAAGAGGGGCTCGACTCCGTGACCGGCGAACGGGGGACGCGGCTCAGTGGCGGCGAGCGTCAGCGGCTTTCCATCGCCCGCGCCCTGCTGAAGAATCCACCCGTGCTCCTGCTGGACGAGGCCACCAGCGCCGTGGACAACACCACGGAGCAACTCATCCAGGAGGCCCTGGAGAATCTGCGGGCGAACAGGACGTGCTTTGTCATCGCCCACCGGTTGAGCACGGTGAAAAAGGCGGACTGTATATGCGCCATGGAGGCGGGCCGCATCGTGGAGCGCGGCACTCACGCGGAATTAATGGCGCGGGGCGGACTTTATGCGAAACTGTGCGCCGCCGGGTTCTCCGAAGAAACCCCCGCCACCGCATGAAGCTCCTCCGCCTTCTCTCCCTCCTCTGCCTGGCCGCGATCCCCGTCCGTGCCGGCGACCCCCCGAAGAAACTGGTGGCGTGCATCGAGCCAGCGGTGATGCGCACCGAGGCCGCCCGGCTGCTCCCGGGATCGAAGCGCACGGTCATCGTACCCGCGCGGGAGGAGGAGTATGGGCTTTCCCGGCTGTCCAAAGACGAATTCACCGCCACCGGGCTGAAGTGGGAACAGTTTCTCACCGAAGCCGCCACCGGGGCCGCCGCGCACCTCAATACCCTGAAGCCGGAGATCCGGAAGGACGCCAAAGGCAACGCTGAGTATGCGATTCTGAAATCTGAAAGTCATCTGACCGCCAGCGTGGTGCTGTGCCCCGAGTTTTTCACCCAGTTCAAGGAGACCTTCGGGGACCGGCTGGTGGTGCTCATGCCGGACCGGTTCACGGTGTATGTGTTTCCCCGGAGTTTTTCCGGCTTCCAGACCATGGGGCCGGCCATCCTGGAGTCTCACGCGCGGTCCGTGTATCCGTGCAGCCAGGAGGCGTTCGAGGTCACCGCGGACGGGTTGAAGGGCCTGGGGGCTTACAACGCGGAGGGCGGTGCCGCTCCCGCCAAAGCCCCGGCGGAGGCTTCCGGAAAGCCTGCGCCCGCGAATTCCGCGCCCGCCGCGAAGAAGGCGAAAAAGTCCTGAGTCGCCGCCGGGGATTCCTCCTTCAGCGTGCCATGAACTCCGGCACCAGATAGATCCGGCCAGGAAGCAGACGGGGCAGGAGGCGGTCGGAGAGATCGATCTCCAGCTTTTGAATATTGGAGGCGGCGGAGTCCTCTTTCATCTGCGTGAGCAGGGAGAGGATGCTGAACCCGCTGCTGCGCGAATAAGAAACCACGGCGGAATCCTCCAGTCCGGCCAGTTCGCGGGCGAGCTGCCAGGCGTCCTCCACATAGCCCGTGCGGTCCACCAGTTTCAGCTTCACCGCGTCCGCGCCGCTCACGATACGGCCGTCCGCCACGCCCTTCCGCAGATCATCCACGGGAATGCCGCGCGCCCCCGCCACGATGGTGGTGAAGCGGTTGTAGGTCTGCGTCACCATGTCCTGGATGTATTTCTCCTCCTCGGGCGTCAGGTCCCGGTGACCGCCAAAAGTATCCTTGAAGGCCCCGCTGCGGAAGACCCGCATGGTGAGCCCCACCTTGTCCAGCAGCCCGTGATATCCGAGCGTTTGCACGATGACCCCGATGCTTCCCGTCCAGGTGTTTTCATTCGCCACGATCCTGTTCGTCCCGCAGGCCACATAGTAACCTCCGCTGGCGGCGATGCTGTCCATATACGCGACCACCGGCTTTCGCGCCGCCGCCTGCTTCACCGCGTGGTAAATGGTGTCACTGGCCGTGACCTCCCCGCCGGGGGAGTCGATGCGCAGCACGATGGCCTTCACCCGCCGGTCATCCAGCGCCTGCTGGAGCGCGCGTTTTGTGCGGCCGACCACGGATTCCCCGCCGGGGAGGGAGTCATTGCTGATAATGCCCGTGAGATCGATCTGCGCGATGCGCGGTCCTTTCTCGCCGTCCCCGTCCGCCGGCGGCTGCGTCAGCGTCTCCACGAACCTGTCCGGCGGCTTCGCCGTCCCCGCGCCCATTCCTCCCAGGAGTCCGGAGAGGACGACGTTGATGATGAGACTGAAGATGAGGGCCAGCACGAGGACCACCCCGAAACAGCCGAGTAACTTTTTACGCATGCGTGGGAACTAAACGAAAAGAGGAAAAGGGGGGAGCGGTTTTTTCGGGGACTTTTCAGTCATTGGTGTTCGGCTGACTGATTTCGCCGTGCCCGCCGGGGCTGGAAGGCGTCCTCTGCCGCGCCCCGGGCCGGGGGCCTGAGTTCTGGAGTTCCGGCTCCCGTTCCGGCTTCAGGTCCCGGTCGTTAACGCAAAATCAGTTGGCCGAACACCAATGCGTTTCAGCCGCCGGTTCAGCGTCCGGCGGCTTTTTTCCAAAGCTTCCTGAGGACGTCTTTTGCCGTCCCGGGGTCGGTGGCGGAATAGAACAGCTTCCGGAGCTTCATGGCGCGGGTGCGGTGGTGGAAGACCCGGATGTCCGCTTCGCGTCCCGAGGCCTGCACAGCCTCCAGCATCGCGCCGCGACAGTTATAGACCACGTTGTCCAGTTCGTGGAAGTCCACCCCGCATTCCGCCAGGGCTCCCTCGCGCACGAGGCGGTTGAAGTGGTGCTGGTCACAATTGTGCCCGGCCCACATGTCCGCGGGATCCTGGGCGAGCACGGCCTCCTCCCAGCGGTCCAGAAAGCGGAGCATGGCCGGGGTTTTCCGGTAGAGGAGCACGCCGGTATTGTAGTCCCCCGGTTTTATCATGGCCACGAACCTGGGCGGGCTCACCGTCCAGTCCGCCTCGTGGGAATTCGCGGCGCAGAAGTCATGGGTGTCCAGGTTTTCAAAGACGGGGCTGACCGGACCGCGCAGGGTGATGTCCGTGTCCAGGAAAAGGGTGCGTTCATACGGGGAGCGCCGCAGAGTGAGCACCTTCAGCTTCAGCGGATGCTCGCGGGAATCCAGCGGCACGTGCTCGCAGCCGAGGGAGGCCGGGACTTTAAAACGGGAGAAGACGGTGACTGGCAGGGCCGGATCGTGGCGGCGCAGGCTTTTCAGTGAAGTGATGAGTTCCCCCAGATAACTGCGGCCTCCGCTCACGAGGTAGATGACTCCGCGGGCCAGGGCGGCGGGAGAGGAGGAGGTGGTGGACATGCGCGGGAACGATACACGCCCGCGGGCGTCTGTCGCCCTGCAACTGGCCGGCGTCATTACCCGCTGTCATGCTGATAACCAATGATCCGGTAGTTTTCCCTGACGCTCTGATACTTGTGCGAAGCGGCGGGGCTCACTTCGTTGAGATTCTCCTTTCCCTGCCGCGATGTACCTGAAAAATGCGGTACGTATGAGTCAATCCACACGCCGTCGTTTCCTTCGCTCCGCCGCTGCCGCCGGAGCGGCCCCTTTCATCCTGCCCTCCAAGGTCTGGGCGGATCCTCCCTCGAAGAAACTGGCGCACGCCGCCATCGGCATCACCGGCCAGGCGAGCGGGGATATCGACTCCCTCATGAGCTCCGGCCGTATGGAGGTGGTGGCCATCGCCGAGGTGGACAAGAACAACCATGCCGCCGCCAAAGCGAAGTTCCCGAATGCCGTGATCTATCAGGACTGGCGGGAGCTTTTCGCGAAGGAGAGCGATAAATTCGAAAGCGTCCACATCACCATTCCGGACCACATGCACGCCATCGTGGCCATGAACGCGCTGAACCGGAAGAAGCATGTGTATTGTCAGAAGCCGCTGACCCGCACCGTGTATGAGGCCCACGCCCTGCGCGCCGCCGCGAAAAAGGCGGGCGTGGTGACCCAGATGGGAAATCAGATCCAGAGCAGCAGCGAATACCGCACGGCGGTGAAGATGATCAAAGACGGGGTCATCGGGAAAATCAAAGAGGTCCACAGCTGGTCCGGCGCGCGCTTCCCGCAGAAGCCCCGCCCCGTGGAGGCGGATCCTATCCCGGAAGGATTGAACTGGGATCTGTGGCTGGGCGTGGCCCCGGAGCGGCCCTACAACAAGAGCATCTACCATCCCTTCAACTGGCGCGGCTGGCAGGACTTCGCGTGCGGGGCCATCGGGGACTTCGCGTGTCACGTGCTGGACAACCCCTACAAAGCCCTCGACCTCGCCGCCCCCATCAGCGTGGAATGCACCGGAGCCGAGCAGGCCTGGCTGGACACGCCCGCCCGCCGCTCCGAGAGCTGGCCGGAATGGGAGACCTTCCGTTATGAATTCGCGGGCACGGACTTCACCACCGGCAAAACGCTGCCCGTTTACTGGTATGATGGCGGCAAGAAACCGGATCCGGCTTCCATCCCGGGCATGGAAGGCCGCGAGATGCCCGGTGGCGGCTCCGCCTTCGTGGGCGAGGGCGGCACCCTGGTGATCGTGCACTACGGTTCCAAGCCCCAGCTTTACCCGCTGGAGAAGGAAAAGGAATACCGCGCGCTCAAGAAGCCCGCCGTTCCCGGCAGCCCCACGGAGCACTATCACAGCTATGTGAAAGCCTGCCTCGGCGAAGGGACCACGACGAGCCACTTCGACTATGCCGTGCCCCTCGTGGAGTCCGCGCACCTCGGCAGCATCGCCGTGCGATTCCCGGGCAAGAAATTCTCCTGGAACTCTGCCGCGCTGAAGTTTGCGGACGCGCCGGAAGCCGACGCCTTCGTCAAACCGAAGTATCGGGACGGCTGGAGCGTGGAGGGAATCTGAGGATCAACGGCGGTCGCGGGGACCCCCGCGGCTGCCGCCCCCGTTTCCTCCGCCACCGGAGGGAGCGGGATTACTGCTCACCGGACCGCGGGTCGGCTGCATTTGCGGCCGGCTCGCGCTTTGTACGGCGGGCATGCGCACGGCTCCGCCGGGATTGGCGGCACCCACGTTGCTGAAGTTGCCGCCACCGCGCGGACCCCCGCCACCGTTATTGTTTCCGCTCCAGGTCCCGCCGGGGGTGCCCGAATGACCACCGCCCGGGGAGCCGACATTTCCGCCGCCGTGGTTTCCTCCACCATGATTCCCCCCACCGGAGCCGCCTCCGGGAGGGCCATTGTGTCCGCCGTTTCCGGGTCCGTTCCCATGCCCGCCGCCTCCCTGGCCGGGGCGTGGTCCCTGACCGGGACGGGGGCGATAGGAGCCGTGGTCATGACGGTGGCCGGAGTAATACCGCCCGCCGGACCAGTAGCCCGCGCTCACCACTACGGTGGGGCTGTAAACACTGCCATAGTAAGGATCCGCGTAGTAGGGATCATAGTAGTCTCCCGAATAAGAAGTGCTGGAGACGACGCGCGGCGGAGGGGCCGGGGCATCATAATAAGTGCCTCCACCGGCGGCATAACGCACGGGCGGAGCCTCGTAGGCATACGGCTGGAAAGCACAGGAAGTGAACAGGCCGGCGACGGAGCACATCGCGGCGACACGGGAAATCTGGCGGACCTTCATAAATAAGTTGGAACTTTCACCAGGTGCGACGGACCTGGCGGCGGGGTTATTCAATGCAAATAAAGAAACGTCCCCGGGGCGGCTCAGGACTCCTCCGGCAGGAAAACGAATCCCTCGTTATCAATCTGTGTTCCGGGGGGAAGGGGAACCTGGCGTCCGAAAGGCAGGATGCAGAAGAATCCACCGTCCTCGCCGCGGCGCGCGCGGACCCCCGGGAGCAACCGTCCCCGACTTCCGGCCCTGCTGCCTGCCTGGGGTTCGGAGGTGGCCGTGAGCAGGGGCGGGTCCGGCATGGAGACCGCCAGAATGGCCGGTCCGGCATCGGCCTCCAGACAGGGATATACCTGGAGAGTTTCCGCGGCGGCCCCCGCGTCCGGCGCGCCCACGAGGATGAAGGACCGCATTTTCCGGTCCGTGCCCTCCAGTGCCAGGGCCAGACTGGCGGCAAAGGCCGCGTCCCCCATGGCGCTGGTACCGGACTGGCGGCCCACGGCGCTGCGCAATTCCACGACTCCCAGTCCCCGGGCCACGGGCAGGCACGGCAGCCCCCGCAGCAGGGGAGCCCACAGCCCGATGATGGTGCCCGCGGCGGAGGCCAGGGGCGCGCCACTGACCACGCGGTCTCCCTCCCGCAGCAGGTCCGTGCCGCGCAGCATTTCCGTCTGCGCCAGGATTTCCGGGCCGGTGATGACACTCATGCCCGGCCCGGCCGGCGTTTGATAGATCAATCCCGCCCCGCCATAGCCCGCCGTGCGCGGCATGATCCAACGCAGGGCAAAACGCGGCAGCAGCCAGGCCACCGCCGTTTCCACCAGAAGGTAGAGCTCGTCCACCTCCTCCAGTTCGGACTCGATGTGCAGCACGTGTTCCGGCCAGGGAAAGCCGGGGAGTTTCGGATGCATGGCCACCGTGGTGACCAGGGAGCTGATACCCTGCTCCTCCAGCAGTCTCCGCAGGGCCTCCGGATCGCTGGCGGCGGCGAGGGAAATGTTCACCGCCGTCTTTCCGGCAAAGATGAGCGCCACGTTCGCCGTCACCGCGGGCACACCCTCCGGCAGGATGACGCCGATGCGCGCCGCGGGGATCTTCCGCCAGCGGCGGGCCAGTTGCAGCGCGCGGCCAAAGAGTTCCCCCCGTCTCAGGGAATGCTGCGCCGCGTCCCCCTCCGCCACCGCCGTGCGCCACGGGTGGCGGCAGAATGCGTGGGCCACCGAGAGCGGCAGCCCGCGGCGCACCTCGCCCCGCAGGGAAATCCCCTCCGCCGCCAGCTCCTGATAGACTTCCCGGCACCGGTCCACCGTGGCCTCCGCCGCGGGGATGGGCTCGCCGTAGAGCACGGAGATGTGATAGGGGAAGTGGTGCGGGTGCTTCCGGAAAAACCGGCCGCGTTCGAAGGAAAACACCGAGCCCCACAGGTCATCCATATACACCGGGATGACTGGCGCGCCCGCCCGGCGGGCGATGAGCTCGAAGCCCTTCCGGATTTCATTCATCATGCCGGTGCGGGTCAACTGGCCCTCCGGGAAAATACAGACCACATCCCCGGCCTTCAGAGCGTCCGCCAGGGCCACGATGGCATCCTTGGCCCGCCGGGTGGAGATGGGCACCACGCCAAACATGCGCATCACCGCGGAGAGCAGGGGATTGCGGAAGAATTCGTCGAATGCCGTGAACCGCACCGGGCGCTCGCACGCCGCCGAGAGAATCAGGGCGTCGATATAGCTTACGTGATTGCACACCAGGAGCACGCCGCCTTTTTCCGGGATGCGGTCCGCGTGGACCACCTTGATGCGGTAGATGATCTTCGCGAAGCTCAGGACGCAGAAGCGGATGAAGTTCTGCGGGATGATGCGGAGCACCCAGGCGGAGGCCAGGAGGCAGAGGATGCCCAGCATCACGAACTGGCCGTGAATGCCCATGCCCAGCTTCATGAGGACCAGTTGCAGGAGAATCCCCGCCGCCATGCCCAGGGAATCCAGGAGCCCCGCCGCCGCCAGCATGCGGCCCCGCACGCGGGGTTCCACCAGATCCTGGAGATAGGCATTCAGCGGCACCATGAAGAGAGCACTACATGCCCCGATACCGGTGACGAACACGCAGAACCAGGCGCCGCCCGGCTGCACGAAGAAAATCAACACGCTGGACGCCGCCATGCCCACGCCACCCAGGGGCACGAGGCCCAGTTCGATGTGGTTCGCCGAAAGCCAGCCGGTGAGGAAACTGCCGATGACCACGCCCAGGGCCACGAAGCCGAGGAATTCACTGCTCAGCCCCGCCTGCGCCGCGCGGTTTGGCTCGATCACCGCCGCCATCTGGATGAGCATGAGCGTCAGCATGGTGGCCGCCAGCCAGAAGAAGGAAACCCCTAGGGCCGTGAGCCAGAGCCGCCGGTTCCGGAAGAGATCCCCCAGGTGAGTGAAGTGCTCCGTGAGCAGCTTCCGGTGGAACTTTTCCTCCGAATGCGAGGGCGTGCGCTTCAACTGGAAAGCGAAGGCCAGGGGCACCAGCGCCAGGACGGCGAGGATGACCATGGGCACCGCCGCCGCCTCCCAGGGGGCGGAGTCCGCACGCACCGCGCCCTCAAAGACCACGTCATGGAAATACTCGAAAGTCTTCCCGCCCAGCAACTGCCCGCCCGCGAAGGCCAGGATCATGGTCATCTGCATCCACCCGGAGGCCATGGTGAGATGCCGTTCCCCCACCAGTTCCTTCACGATCCCCGCCTTGGCCGGTCCAAAGATGGCCGCCTGGAAGGCCAGCCCGAAAAACAACACCGTGGCCACCCAGAACATCTGCATGTAAAACGCCGCCGCGATGGTCAGCAGGCACGCCACCTGGGCAAAGCTGCACCAGATGATGATGCGGCGTTTGGAAAACCGGTCCGCCATCCAGCCCGCCACCGGCGCGAAGAACAACTGCGGCAGCACCAGGAGCGCGCTGATGATCTGCGGATAGTAGGCACTCACCGCGATGACCTGGGAAACCGCCAGCAGAATGAACTGGGCGACCTTGTCATTCAGCGCGTTGTGCGCCTGATTCTCCACGACCCGCCACAATGATCCCCACGCGGGAATCACCCGCGCCTGTTCCGGCCTTGTCAAAGTGGGCTCAGTCATCAGCGGCGGCTACTTTCCCCGCGGGACCTCCCGGCGCAAGGGCCGGAATCGATTCCCTGGCATTCGTTCAAGAGAGGTTGGGAAGAGGGCGGGGAGGATGAACTTGTCTTCCCTCCACGTTTCCAAACGGATGGTTGCCCTTCTTTGCTTTTTGGTGCCGCAGTTGCCGTTTCCGTTATCGTTGCCCCATGTCCGACTCCCCCACTCCTACCAGTCGCCAGCAGTTCCGGCGTGCGGGCTGGTTCTTCCTGTGGGCGGTGCTGTGGACGTCACAGTGGTGGCTCTTGCCCGAGGCGGCGGATGCGCGGCGCCATGAGGAGGGGCGGCCGACCTATGGGGGGAGCAATGTTTCCCTGTTCTTTTGTCTTACCTTTGTCCTGTTGCCCATTATGGCTTTCGTCCTTTGGGTGCTCCGCATGCCGCTTCCGGCATGGCGCGGCTGGCTGGTAAACAGTCCACCGCGACTGGCATGGGCGCGCAGGATCGAAGCTGAGTTGTTCTTCGGCCTGTTCGTGGCTTTCACGATTTGGACGTTATACGGCAATCTCAGGCTCCATCTGCCACTTAATGCGCTGGCTGATGCCTGCTGGATCTATCTGTATCTGGGCTTCCGGGCTCTCCACGTTTCCCCGGCTTTATGAACCAGTCCTTCCGTCAAGCAGGAAAGAGGCCGCGCTTCCTCCCGTGAAGCAGTGGAAAGAGGACCCTTGGAACCCTCATGCCTATTGGGAGCGGGAGGAGGATTAAACCTAAACTCTGGAATGGAAAAGGCGTGACGGGGCCACGGAAGGCGGCTTGAATCGGGGAATGGGGACAACCTCAGCGACGAGCGAAGCTCACCCGGAGGGTGAGGTCACGACCGGATGGCCCGTGGACACGCCGGGAGGGCGGTATTACGCGGAATGGGATCCGGGAACTCCCGTCAGCGCGCACGGCCAGCTGGTGTTTTTCGCGCAGTTTTTAAGGACCGGGAAGCGGTGGGAGGATTTCATCAAAGAGTGCCCCCTGCGCTACGGGGGCAACCGGGGGAGCGGAGCCCGCAATGTGTTTGGCACGGCGGCGCTTTCGGTGCTGTGCGGCCACTGGCGCTATCTCCATATGAACGCGGTGCGCGGCGATGTGCTCAATGCCAGGGTGCTGGGCATTGACCGGCTGGTCAGTGATGATGTGGTGCGCCGCGCGCTCAATCATCTCATGGATGAGGGTGCCGCGCTGGCGTGGCTGGGGGAACACCAGCGACGCTGTCTTGCGCCCCTGCTGCGCGTGCCCTGGATCATGGATATCGATACGACGGTTAAACCGCTCTATGGACGGCAGCAGGGAGCGGAGATTGGCTACAACCCGCATAAACCCGGACGTCCCAGTCATGTGTATCACAGTTACTTCGCGGCGAACCTGCGGCTGTGTGTGGGAGTGGAGGTGCGACCGGGCAACGAGCATGCCGCCGGCCGGGGACAGCCGGGATTGTGGCGCACCCTCGAAGCCCTGCCGCGGACCTGCTGGCCCGCTTTTCTCCGGGGCGACTGCGGCTACGGCCAGGAGGGCCTGATGAGGGAGTGCGAGGAGCGCGGACTGCCGTATGTGTTCAAACTGCGCTTCACGGCGAAGGTGCGTGCGCTGGTGTCGCTTTTGCGGTGCTCCGGCGACTGGCAGTCCGCGGGCGATGGCTGGGAGGTGGTGGAGAGCACGTTGCGGCTCACCGGCTGGAGCCGGAAGCGGCGCGTGCTCATCGTACGGGAGTCGGCGGCCCGGGCTCCAGTGCCGGAGAATCCAGACCACCTGGTGAAGCCGGGAAAGCGGCGCGGCAAAGACCGCGGTCTTTTACCCGGGGTGCCAGACGCGGAGTGGCAAAGCGCGGCTCCCTGGAGTGGCAAACTGGCGGTGCTGGTGACTTCGCTCGATGCCGGGGCCTACCCTGCGGCTTGCATGCCCCGGATCTATCGCGAGCGCGGTGATTGTGAAAATAATTACGATGAACTCAAAAACCAGTGGGGATGGAACGGCTATACCACTAAAAAGCTGGCCCCCTGCCGGATCATGGCCAACCTTATCGCGCTGCTCAGCAACTGGTGGCACCTCTACACGCGGCTTTTTGACGAGGAGCACCACCGGGAGGCCATCACCACCCGCCCGGCCCTCCTGGGCGGCGTGGCGCGGGAGACCCGGCATGGCGGCCAGCGCCGGATGAAAGTGAGCTTGTTGCACGCCAAAGGGGAAACCCTGGCGCGGGCCATCACGTTGATCAGCAGCTATCTACACCAGGCGGGCACCATCACGGCGCGATGGACTCCCGGGCAGTGCTGGGCACTGTTACTGACCCGTATTCTGCGCCGCAAACTGGGCGGCCAGTGGCTCGGAGAGCTGCCGTCAGCCGCCCACCGGCTTCTCTCCGGATGATCCATGCGGTAATTTCCTGATTTTTCCTGCCACTCGTCCACCGGCTTCACTGTGGAGCGGTCGGTCATCCCTCCATTCAAGAATTTAGGTTAAAGGATGCGTGGACACAAAAAAGGCCGGACCTTGCGGTCCGGCCTTCGATGAATCTTTGTAAACCGTCAGCGGCTCACTTGTAGCTCGCCTGGGTGCCCTTGATGTCGCGCTTCTTGATCCATGGCATCAGGCTGCGCAGCTTCGCACCGGTCTTTTCGATCGGGTGCTTCTCGCCTTCTTTGAGGAGGGCTTCATACTTCTTGTAGCCGCCTTTGTATTCGGCCACCCAGTCCTTGGCGAACTTGCCGTTCTGGATGTCTTTCAGCGCGGCCTGCATGCGCTTCTTCACGCCCGCGTCGATGATCTTCGGTCCCACGGTCACGTCGCCCCACTTCGCGGTTTCGGAGATGGAGAAACGCATGCCCGCGATGCCGGCTTCGTTCATGAGGTCCACGATGAGCTTCAGCTCATGCAGGCACTCGAAGTAGGCCATCTCCGGGGAGTAGCCGGCTTCCACCAGCACCTCGAAGCCCGCCTGCACCAGCGCGCTGGCACCGCCGCAGAGCACGGTCTGCTCGCCGAAGAGGTCGGTTTCGGTTTCCTCTTTGAAAGTCGTTTCCAGCACGCCGGCACGGGTGCCGCCGATGCCCTTGGCCCACGCGAGGGCGATCTTCTTCGCCTTCTTGCTGGGGTTCTGGTAGATGGCGATGAGGCTGGGGACGCCTTTGCCTTCCGTGAACTGGCGGCGCACGATGTGGCCCGGGCCTTTCGGGGCCACGAGGATGACGTCGATGTCCGCAGGGGGCACGATGGTCTTATAATGTACGGCGAAGCCGTGGCTGAAGAGGAGCGTCTTGCCCTTCACCAGGTTCGGAGCGATGTCCTTTTCATACACGGAGGGGATCTTGGTGTCCGGCACGGCCACAAAAATGACATCCGCCTGTTTCACCGCTTCAGCGGTGTCCACGACTTCGAAACCGAGGTCCTTTGCGACCGGGATGGACTTGCTGGTGGAGTAGAGGCCGATGATGACCTTGACGCCGCTTTCCTTGAGATTCAGTGCGTGGGCGTGGCCCTGGGAGCCGAAGCCGATGACGGCGCAGGTCTTGCCTTTGAGGGCTTCGAGATCGGCGTCTTTGTCCGTGTAGATCTTAACTGGCATTTTCTTGTTATATTGGGATGTCTGCGGGAACCGGGGGAATCAGGGGAGGGAAAGGGAGGTCAGGAGGCGATTTCCTTTGGCGCGTTGTCCACGCGGGGGAGGGCGATGCGGCCCGTGCGAGTGAGGTCCAGGATGCCGAAGTTCTCCATGAGGGCGACGAACTTGCTGATCTTGCCGCCGTCCCCGGTGATTTCGATGGTGACCACATCGCGGCCCACGTCGATGATCTTGGCGCGGAAGATCTGGCAGAGCTCGATCACTTCCGGGCGGGTCTGCCCGTCCACGCGCACCTGGAGGAGCACCAGCTCCCGGTTCACGAAGTCGCCTTCGCGGAAATCGATGACTTGAATAACGTCGATCAGTTTATCCAGTTGCTTGATGATCTGGTCCAGAACATGCTCCTTCTCGCGGACTACGAGCGTCATCCGGCTGATGCCAGGATCGTGGCTGGGGCCGACATTCAGGGTATGAATGTTGTAGCCGCGACCACTGAACATGCCGGCCACGCGGGCCAGCACGCCGAATTTATTTTCGACGAGAACGGAGATGGTATGCAGAGTCATGAGAGACAGTCAAAGTCCCGGACCGCCCGGGAAAGGGAGCGCGGAGACTCCGCCCACTCCGGGAAGCGGTCAAAGGGAATTTGGATTTCTCCTTGTCATTCATGACGGAGGCTATTTCTACTATACCGGAAGCGGCGTGGAGGAATTGCGCCCGGTGGAGACGGAGGACAGGGGTAGGCGGTTTTTGTTCATTTCCACTCCGGGCTTCAGTATTTCCCCTGGGCTTCAATCATCCTTCCTTAATAAGAGCGAGGCTTGCCTATCGGTCCGTTTCATGCATGGTATGAGTGCCCTTAAACTAACAACAGGGTTACTGAAATGGACACCAACATCGCTGATCATCCCGTCATCAAAGCACTGTCGTCCGAAGTGGAGCGCCTCAAAAGGCGGGTGGAAGGGCTGGAATCCATCCTGCGCGAGGAGCATGAGAAGCTTGAAAAGCTGGAGCATGAGCACGGGCAGGATCATGTGATGATCGAGCGCCTGGAACACACCGGGACCGCCGCCTATTACGGACGGCGCGCCATTGCCGTGGGGCTCTGAGCCTCAGTTGTTCCGGCCCGCCAGGCGGTCCAGGAGGCGCTTTACGCAGTCCGCCGTTTTGGGATTCTGCCCTTCACGGTTCACCGGCAGGGAGGCCAGCATCTCCCGTTGCCGGGGAGTGAGCCGCTCGCGCAGATCGTCCAGGGCATTCAGGGCGCGCAGCGTGTCGAAGTAGTCATTCGTCCGGACATCGGCGGCGGAGAGGAGAAGATCGAAGGC
The DNA here is from genome assembly GCA_965229245.1 of Verrucomicrobiales bacterium. Taxonomy (GTDB): domain Bacteria; phylum Verrucomicrobiota; class Verrucomicrobiia; order Verrucomicrobiales; family V1-33; genus V1-33. The sequence goes on along the minus strand of CBDDIW010000005.1, from coordinate 1,571,810 downwards.
CGGGGCGCTTTCGGTTTCCCGTCCATGAGTGGCGAGGACCTCGGCCGCGGCGATGCGCACGGAGGCGTTGTCGTCCTTGAGACGTGGCACCAGACGGTCCGCCGCCTCCTGCACGGCTTTTTTCCCCTGGGCGAGGTGACCCATCACCGCCCACCAGCGGATGGCGGGGTCCGTGGCTTTCAGTGCATCCCGCAATTCCCTGAGGTCCGCCTCCTTGCCGGAGGAGGCGCGCTGGGCCGTGCGCAACACCGCTTCCAGAGGGTAGCGGATGTCATCGTGTCCCAGTGCCAGGGGGGCGAGAGGCCCGGCGCGGCGGAACATCTCCGCCTCCGGCAGCAGGCAGACATCCCGCGCCGCGCGCTCATGGGCTACATGGGCGGCCCGCAGGCGTTCCAGGGTTTCCCGGTGCGCGCCGCTGCCCGCGAGGTTTTCCACTTCAAAGGGGTCCGCCACCAGATCGAAGAGTTCCTCCGGGGGATGCGGCAGCCAGAACGCGGACTGGACCGGGGTCAGCCGTCCCTCCAGAAAGAGGCGGCGCCACACGCCGGTGGTGACCGGCTCGAACGGTGCCTGGTAGTCCTGGCCTCCGGCGTGGTGCGGGAGGTAGTTCCGCACATACACATACCGCTGATCCCGCACCGCGCGCACCGGATCGTAGCGTTCCTCGATGCGGTCCCGCATCCCATGAAGGAATTCCGGATCCGGTCCGGCGGAGGGACCAGCGAAGGCCCGGCCCTGCATTCCAGCGGGCACCGGCACCCCGGCGATGCTGAGGAAAGTGGGGGCGAAATCCACGAAGCTCACCAGCCGGTCGCTCGCGCCGCCCGGCTTGTAGCCCAGGGGCGCGAGATGCCGCCACTTTTCGGGAAAATACACCAGGAGGGGAACCCGGAGCCCGGAATTCCGCACGGTGCGTTTGCAGCGCGGCATATTGGGCCCGTGGTCCGAGCAGTAAATAATGATGGTGTCCGCCGCCAGGCCCGTTTTTTCCAGTTCGTCCAGGAGGGTGCCCGCCTGGGAGTCCATGACCGTCATGCGGTCATAATAGCGGGCCCAGTCCTTCCGGATCTCCGGGGTATCCGGCCAATAGGGAGGGAGGGGTGCCCGGGCGGGATCGTGCCGCGTTCCGGGCAGGGAATAGGTCTCCCGGTCCCGGGGATCCATGAGATTGAAGAGAGAGAAAAACGGCTGCCCGGCGGGGCGCGCGCGCCAGTGGGCTTCCGCCGAGAGGTCGTCCCATACCTTGCCTGTCATCTCCAGGTTATAGTCCTCCCGCTGGCGGTTTGTGCAGTAGTAGCCCGCCTCCCGCAGCAACTGGGGGAAAAGCCGGACGCTTTCCGGGAGTTTCACATCCCCCCGCGTATGCAATGCTCCGGTGGAGGAGGGATACATGCCCGTGATGAGCGCGGCCCGCGCGGGCGCGCAGACCGGGGAGACAGACCACGCGTTATTATACCGCATGCCCCGGGCGGCCAGCCGGTCCAAGGCGGGGGTGGTGGCGTAGGGGTCGCCGTAGCAGCCCATCTGCGGCCCGTTGTCGTCACTGATCATCCAGAGCACGTGAGGCCGTTCCGCCGCCCGCGCGCGGCAGACGAAAACCGTCAGACAGATCAACAAACGAAACCACATGTTGCCGCCGCACTCTCGCCGGTTCCGGGCTGGACCAGTCAGCTTTTTTCTACGTGAAGAGGTGGGACCCGGCGTCCGCGACACTCCCCGCTCCCGTAATGATACCGGTGGTTCCGTTGAATCCGTGGGGATTTCCCCGATCCCGGAGCGCCCTGGAAATAAGGGCTCGCCAAGTGTGACATTTTCGACATCTTCCGCGCCCGCTTCTCCACGCCTTAATCCACGCACGCCTAGTCTCGGCATCATACCATCCTTCCCTCTCTTCCGTTCTTCAATGAAAAAACTCCTCTTCACCCTCGCGGGGCTGTTGCTGGGCTCGAAAGCAGTGTTCGCACAGGCGGGCATTCGCTTAAACGAAGTCCATCTGAATCCGCCCAATCCGGACGGCAACTACGAGTTCATCGAGTTGAAGAGCGTCAGCAACGGGGTCGAGTCCTGTGCCGGACTGACTCTCGTCATTATCAACAATGACCGCTATGACAACGATACCGGCGCGGCTCAGGACATTGGTGTCATCAAGGAGGCGTGGAGTCTCGATGAATTGAGCACGGGAACCAATGGTCTGCTGCTGCTGGGAAATGGCTACACCGGCAGCCCCCGCGGAGGTCCGTGGGCCGGGTTTATCGACCCCGCCACGGAAGTGGGGGATCCCTCCGGCATGGGGGACTCGGATATCAAATCCAATGACGGCCTTTCCATCCTTCTGGTTTCCGGCTTCACGGGTGCCAAGGATCAGGATCTGGACGCGGATAACAACGGCGTGCTTGATTCCACCCCCTGGACGGCGGTGATTGACAGCATCGGGACTAAAGACCGGGACACCAAGGCTCCGGCCCCCTCCGGGACGAATCCTTACGTCGTCTCCGCCGCGAATATTTTCACCACCTGGATCAGCAGTTCCCTGGCTGACCGGGATCCGGACACCTTTGCCCGGCAACTGAACAACAACACCCCCAGCAACGCCGCGTCCTGGTATGGCGGCAAGCTCCAGGGCACGACCTCCAATACGGTGACTTATGTCACCAACCGGTTTTTCGGACCGCTGGCGGGCAACCCGCTGAAAGCGCTTCTTGGAGAAGTCACTCCGGGCCGCCCGAATCTTGCCGAAGGTCTTCCTGACACCGATTTCCGGATCAATGAGGTGAACCTCAACCCGGTGGGTGGCAGTGAAAATGACATCTATCAGTACATCGAGATCATCAATACCAACCTCTCCGCCCGAAGCCTTCAAAACTACTGGCTGGTGCTGCTGGACAGTTACGATGGCAGTTCCGAGCCGAACGGAGACGACTCACCCGGTGGAGGCAAAATCCTGGAGAAATGGGACCTCTCGGGCATGGCCACCGGCACGAACGGGCTGCTCCTGCTCGGCGATTCCTTCTCCTCCTCCGTCAATCCCTTCCGGGATCTGGTCTCGCCACAAACCTCCCTTGGCAGCCCTACCTCCCGCGGGGAGCCGGTGTCTCCGGACACCACGCCGGCCGCCACGGGCTTTTCCGTTGGAGACATCCGCTTTAAAGACGGGTTCACGCTGGTGCTCGTCAAAGGTTTCGTAAAACCTACGAACGATGACTTCGACATCGGCGATGACGGAGTCATCGACCCCGGTCGCTCCCTTTCCCAACTGGGCACCGTGGTGGACCAGGTAGGCTTCTCCCAGGCGGGAAAAACGGGCCTTGGCAAGACTTACTCCACGGTGGATCTCCGCGCGGTGATGCCCGCCACTCTGGTGCCGGACAATTTTTCCCGGAAACCGGGGGATATGTCCGTGTCCACCACGGCATGGTATGGCGGCAGTTTCACGAACAACACCGCTCCCACGAACCTCGGTTATGACGTGGAAATCGCGAATGGATCCCCCCAGTGGTTCGGCGGTTTTCGCGGCGCGGCCACGCCGGGTCTACCGAATGTTTCGGCCACTATCGATTCCACGAATACTCTCGCTCCCGCGCAAATCCGCATCAACGAGGTGATGATCAATCCCTCGGATGTGAGTGCCACGATTAAAGACGACAATCGTGAATACATCGAACTGGTCAGTTCCAATAACGGCATCGCCTACCTGGACGGTCTGTGGATTCTCATCGTCAGCCTGGAGGACAATGCCAGCGGCACCATTGTCGGCAGTTTCCCGCTCAACGGTCTGAATACCGGCCTCAACGGCATCATCATTGGCGGGGACGGCTATGACAATCCGGGCGGTTACCCCTACACTTCCACGGACGGACCCCTTCCGAGCACCTGCAACTACTTTGACCCGCCCGAAGGCCTTGGCGGCGATGACTTCCCGAATAATGGCGTGGCCATCCTGCTTGTCCGGAATCCCATCAGCGGCGGCGTGCTCACGCCTTCTGTTTCGGGACTTCGTTTCACGGGTGACCTTGATCCGGAAAACGACGGAACGCTGCTGGCTCCCTCCGCCTATTGCGCGGAACTTGTGGACAGCATTACCACAGGTCCCAGAAATCCCGGCTCTGCTTATGCCTGGATCGACTCCACGGCCTTTAAGGCGGACCACGTGGCCCGGTTGACTGGAAACTTCACCGCCAACAGCAAGGCTGCCTGGCAGTGGGGTCAGATCGTGCAGGACTCTCCGGGACGTGTGGCTACCATCGAATACACCGGTGCTTTCGGTGGTCCCTTCCGCGGGGCCGCTTCGCCCGGCCGTCCGAATCATTCGGCTCCGCTTGGTTCCATCGCCGAAGGCGGGGTGTTGCTCAATGAAGTGAACGTCAATCCGGCCGGAGCCGATAAGAATTTTGAATTCGTGGAACTGCTCAGCGCGGCGGGCGACTCCCGCTCCCTGAACGGCTACACGCTGGTGTCCATCGATAACGTGGGGCCGAACACTGGTTCCATCCGTCACGCCTGGAGCCTGGACGGCATGAGCACGGGAGCGAACGGTCTCATCCTGATCGGGAACAAGTATCCCCTCGGTGGGACCAACAATCCTTTCTCCGCGATCATGTCTCCCCAGACGAACACCGGCGATCCCAGCGGGCGGGACGGTCTGGCCACCAGCTTCAGCGACGGCGTACTGGGGGATGACAATGACAACCTGAGCTTCAATCTCATGCTGGTCCGCGGATACACGGGTTACATCGGTCAGGATCTGGATGAAAAGGTGGGTGCCTCCAATGGCGTGGATTCCCCTGGTGACGGTATCTTTGACCGGAGTGCCTGGGATTCGATCCACGACTCCATCATGTTCCGGGATCAGCCTGAGATCACGGGGACCGCGCCTGCCTATGCCCCCTGGGATGGCTGGACCTACAATCTCGCGGATCTGAGTGGCTACTACCTCACCACTACCTACTATCACCCGGAGACGTTCGCCCGCTTCCGTGGCGAAAACACACCGAACTTCGCCGGTGCCTGGTATGGCGGTGACCTCACCGGTGGCGCCACGGGCGGTTCCGGGACCAGCCTTGCTTATGAAACCGGAGCGAACGGCACCAACCCGCCGTTCCCCACCGGATTCACGGGCAGTGTTACTCCCGGTCTTCCGAACCTGAGCCGCAGTGACGATCCGGACGGTGATGGCGTGGGAGCCCTTCTGGAAGGGGCCTTCGGGACGAATCCGAACGTGGCGGAATCCCCCTATCCGTACCCTGTCGTGGGCACCACCACCGTCGGCGGCGTGACCTATGCCTCTATCTCCTACCGCCGTCTGAAGGGCGGCACCACCTCAGCCTCGGATGTTTATAGCGGTGGTGGCTACAGCTACACCGTGGAAACCTCCACGGATCTCAAGTCCTGGGTGAACAATGGCTCTACCGTGGATGCCGCCGGTGCCGCCGTGGCAAATCCGGATGGTACCACGGAGACCGCCACCTTCCGCCTCGTGGCTCCGGTCACGGCCCCCGCCGGACGCGCCTACATGCGTCTGCGGGTCACCAAACCGTAATCCGGCCGGTTTTTCGCCTCCCCTTGGCAAACTCCGCCCGTTGCCTCACGGCAGCGCGCGGAGTTTCGCTTTGGTGCGACGGACAAAACGATTGCCTGGCAGATTCACTTTGGCAGGCCCGCTGGCGAGATCCAGCATCCCGCGCACAGCTTCCACTTCGTGGCAGCCGATGCCAGTGAATCCCCGCGCTTTGAGCCAAAGATGAATGACGCGCCGTTGCAGCGCGGGATGCAGGCGGAAGAGCTCCCGGGTGTCCGGTTCTTCAATGGCGGCGTAAGGCGCGGCCAGGGAATCCAGAAAATCGTCCTCGCATGCCGCCAGCTCCGCCGCCCGGCACAGGAGAGGACGCACCTCCCGGCCCATGGCTGCGTCGATGGCAGGGAGAAGCTCCAGCCGCAGACGGTTCCTCGCCGGACCAGTGGTGGCATTGCTGGCGTCCTCCCGGTAATTGATCGCGCGGGCCGCCGCATACCGGTCGATCTCCGCCCGGGGAACAGCCAGCAGCGGGCGGACCACCCGCAGGGGCCGGGGGGCGCCAAGTACATGGATTTCCCCCGTTTCCGGGATGCCCCGCAGCCCGGAGGATCCCCGTAAGAGATTGAAGAGCACCGTTTCCGCCTGATCCCCGGCATGGTGGGCCATCAGCACCGTGTGGCATCCGTGGCGTCCGGCACATTCGTTCAGGAAGCGGTGCCGTGCTCCGCGTCCCGCTGTTTCCAGCGACTCCCCGTCCTGGCGTGCCAGCCGGGCCACATCCACGCTACCGGCTTCGCATTCATATCCCAGCCGGGCCGCGAGCCGCCGCACGAATGCCACGTCCCCTCCGGAGGCCCGTCCGCGCAGGCGGTGATTCAGATGGCAGACCACCAGCCGGGTGTGCCCGGCGGCATGCAGGGCGTGCAGCAGCACCACCGAGTCCCGGCCGCCCGAGACGGCCACCAGCTTCCTCTCCTCCGGGGGGTGATGCCGTGCCAGCTTCCGCAGGGCGGTTTCCACGTTCATATCCGGGCCTTACCGTGCCGCATTGTTTTTTGCCAGTCGAAAAGACCAAGCTTCCCAAACCGGAATTTTTCAATAAAACCTCCGGTTCACTGGATTTTCACCGCCTCTCAGGCAATGCGGGAGATTCATCGAAAGATTTCCGAAAAAAAAGCAACTTTTCTGTCACAATTTCCCCGTATTCTGACAGACTCATTCCCCGGACGCCATGACCTCACCTTCCGAGCCCTCCTCTCCTCCCGCCGCTTCTCCCGCGGAGGGTGCTCCCGCCGCGCCTCCGAAACGCCAGATCGGACCGAGCCGCAAGGGAGCCAAGGACGTGGTCATCGAGCGCTTTGAGCAGAAGTTCGTGCTGCACCCGCGTCTGGTGCCCCAGATCCGGAAATACATGGAACCCTTTGTGGTGGCGGACCCGAATGGCCGCGGGGACATCCCGGAGTATATCACCACCACGCTCCAGCTCGATACCCCCACCATGGACCTTGCCCTGGCCAAGGAGCGGAAGAGCTTCGGACGCTTCAAGCTGCGCATCCGGACCTACGGCACGGACAGCAATCCGGGAAATCCCGTGTTCTTCGAGCTGAAGCGGAAGGTCGGCATGGTCATCATCAAGAGCCGCGCCCGGATGAAGCGCTCCCAGTTCACCCCCACGGTGATCCCGCATCCGGAGACTGCCCCCATGCTGAAGTCCCCCAAGGAAAACAACAACTTCCTGGAATTCTGCCGGATCTCCAACACCATCGGGGCCCGCCCCAAAATGCTCATCCGCTATATCCGGGAGAGTTATTTCGGCGCGAATGACGACTACGCCCGCATTACTTTTGACCGCCGCATCTGCTATCGCCCCACGCGCGTGTGGGCGCTCCCGGGCGAGGAAGTGGCCAGTTTTAAGTACTGGCGCCCCATGGACGTGCAAATGGCGCTCCGCCGTGACTACGCCGGATATATTTTTGAACTGAAAGCCATGCGGGATACGCCTACATGGATGCTGGAACTGGTGCGCCGCTTTAATCTCGGCAACACCGGCTTCTGTAAGTACGCCGCCGCCTGGCGCCTGGAGACACTCTTCCGTGGCTTTGCTTACGCCGACGGAAGCGAAAACACCACCACGACGCCCAACTGGATCTAAAGCCCGCCCGGCTTTATTCCATTGCGCGCGCGGGGGTGCCCGCCAGGGTAACCCGCCCGTTTTTCCCGGTTTCCGTTCCTTTTTCGCCTCCCCTTCTTCCGCAATCATCAGAACTCCGCCTAATGCCCACCGAACCCGCTCCTTTATTTGATGCCCTTGGCTCCATGCGCACGCTGGTGGCCACCGAGATTTTCTACTCCCTTTGTATCGCCTTCGTTCTCTCGCTGGTGCTCGCGAATATCTACCGCTGGACGCACCAGGGCTTCAGTTATCAGCGGAGCTTCATTCAGACGGTGGTGCTGGCCTGTATCGTCATTTGTATCATGATCATGGCCATCGGGAACAACATGGCGCGCGGTCTGGGCATCCTGGGAGCCATGGCCTTCGTCCGTTTCCGGACGCCCATCCGGGACCCGCGGGACGTCATCTTCATCTTCGCCGCGCTGGCCATCGGGATTTCCTGCGGCGCGCAGGTGTTCATGGTCGCCACGCTGGGCACGCTCTTTTTCGGTTTCACGGCTTTCTTCCTCTCCTGGTCCCCGTGGGCCAGCCGTCGTGAGTTCGAGGGTCTCCTCCGCTTCATGCTTCCCGCGGACAGCAAGGCTTCCGCCAGTCTGCCGGAGATTTTCTCCCAGTACTGCACGGGCTCGGAACTCATTGCCACGCGTGAGGCCATCCAGGGCGAGGTTCTGGAGTTCGCCTATCAGATCCGTTTGATCGACCCGTCCTACAAAGTCGATCTCGTGGACGCCATCGCCAAGCTGCCTGAGTCCAGCGAGGTGAGCCTGGTGATGCAACGGACCACTGTTGAAATCTAACCGCCCGCCCCTCCATCACCATGAGTGAATTTCACCAAAACCGCGTCGCTCCGGTCCGCACCAAACCGAAGCTGACCTCCCGCCGCATCGTCGAGTGCTGGCCGCTCCTGATCTGGGTGGCCATGGGGCTGCTCGCCTTCTATATTTATAAAGGCGGCACGCAATTCACCCGCATGAATGGCGCGGTGGATGTGTATCAGGAAAACGTGACTCCCATTCACGATGGGCGCCTGAAGGAGATCAAGGTTCACCGCGGCCAGCGGGTGGCCCCGAATACCGTGGTGGCGGTCATGGACACGGCCCCCATTCTTCAGGACTTGGAGACTCTTCGCCGGAAGGTCATCGCGGACCGCACGAGCGATATTCACGACTATGATCTCCAGATCATCAAGCTGGATGCCGATCTCCGTGAAGTGGAAACCGAGATCGCCACGGACAACGCGGTGATCGACGAACTCGGCAAAATTCTCGCCGCCGCTGCGGCTCCTGGCACCGCGAAGGATCCGGCGCTGCAGCGCCTCCTGAGCACCCAGACGGACTCCGTGCGGAATCAGGTGGAACTGGCCAAGGCCAAAAACCGCTCCGCTTACAATGACAAGCACCTGGCGGCGATCAATGACGCCATGACCCGGCTCAAGACCACCCGTGACACCCTCACCAAACAGGCGACGGAAGTGGCGAAGCTGGACCTCGCCGCCGAGGATGTCGCGAAATCCACCCTGCTGACTCCCGAAGAGCAGCAGGAATATATCGCTCTGAAGACCAAGCTGGGTCAGTGTGAACTGCGCGCCTACCACGGCGGCATCGTGGACCGCGTGGATAAGGAAGTGGGCGAATACGTCCCCGTGGGCGGTGGCGTGCTGAAGATCGTGGGCGATCCCGAAAACCTCATCGCCTTCCTGCCCCAGGACCAGGCGAACAAGCTGGAGCTTGGTCAGAAAGTGTGGGTCACCTCCACCTCAGATCTGGAAGGCAGGGTTTACGAAAGTGTCGTGACAGACGTTTCCCCGCGGATCAACAACCTGACCGATGCCACCAGCCCGCTGCCGCACCAGCGCGTGCATGGCCGCGATGTCATTGTGAAATACCCGACCGAGGCCTCGGTGAATGGGAAGTTCCTCCTTCTTCCTGGCCAGACCATCATCGTCCAAACCGAGCGGCCTGGCAGCATTCCGATCCTGAACCGGATCTTCCCGAACGACGATGCCAACAAGGTGCACTGAGCGCGCCCGCGCGTTCTGAACGTGACGGTTTCCTGCTAAATCGCTCCATAAAAAACCCGGCCTTTGCAGGCCGGGTTTTTTTATGTGTGGAGGAATAACTTTTGCCTGTCTGGCGGTCACTTCTTTTCCGTTTTTGGTGGAGAGGATACCGGGAGAGTGCCTTTGTGTTTCACGCCTCCGAGTTCCATCTCCACGGAGACAGGAGCCTTGCCGGGCTCTTTTGGCAGCAATGCGTCTGCCCATTCAGCTCCCTGAAGCGTGAGTTCGAACTCCATCATTTCATCCATCACCACGCCCTGGGGATCGGTGTTGAGCACTTTCAGGGCGGCATTTTCTCCAGTGGCGGCCTGGGCGCTTTGAAAGGCGAGAGTCACCTCCCTGCCGCCGGCCCGGACGGTGGGGGGATTTTTCCGGGGATAAAACCCGCGATACGCCGCCACTTTCCCATGAAGAGTGACGCCGGTCCCCGGGCTGGCCTCCGTGGCCGTCCAGCGCAGGGACTCGCGATTGGCCGCCACGCCCAGGAAGGGCTGCGCGGGGACTTCTGCATCCGCGGGGAGCACCACATAGTTGGCGAACATCCCCTCCATCATGTGGTCGGAGACGTGGCAATGGAGCAGCCAGGTTCCCGGGTTGTCCGCTTTCTGGTCCGCCACCCGCGTTTCACCGGGCAGCATGGCGATGACATCGCACACCCGGCGGTGATCATCCCTCACCCGCGCGCCATGCCAGTGGGCGGTGTGCATGCCGGTGTCCTCGCCGATGGACCCCAAGTACCACCGCACCCGCTCACCGTCCCGCATTTCCATGCCGGGCAGGTTGCCGAAGACCATGCCGTTGATGCTCGGGCGCATGCCCACGGACTGGAGCTCCAGCGTCTTCAGGAGGGGCCGGGGTTCGAAAGGTTTTGTCAGTTCCACGTCTTTATACTCTAGGGCCTCGTCCTCCGGGGTTTCATCGAAGATGTAAAACATGGCCGCCATCTCACGGTCCACATCGGAGGGCGTGCCGTCCGGCCGGGCCCGCGCGGGGTCCGTGACCACGATGAAGCCGGCCAGCCCCTTGTTGACCTCCTCCTCGTCCATGCAGTGGGAGTGGTAGAGCCAGCATTTGGAACTTGGCTCCCCCGGCTCCGGGCCGCTCAGTTCGTCCAGGTGCCACACATAGGTGAAGGTGGCCCCCGGTCCCACTGCCGAGCCGAGCCCTGGTCCGGGCTGGGAGTAGGCCCCCTCGCTGTCCTTGTCATAGCGCACGCCGTGAGGGTGCATGCTCAGCGGCTTGTCACTTTTGTTGAGAAAGGTGACCGACAGGTATTCCCCCGTCACCCCGCGCAGCACCGGGCCGGTGATCCCCAGGCGGGGAATATCGAGCACCCGGGTGGCGAACGTGGCGTCCGTGTATTCCACATAGCGCACCTTGGCCGCCGAGGGCCGCTCCTCCAGATCCGGCGGCAGAGGCAGTGGTTTCGAGGTATTCACTCCCAGCGGGGCAAAGGTCCACAGCACGGGCTCCGCCGCGATGTAATAATGCCGCGTCTTCTCCGCGGGAGGGGCCTTGCCAAAGAACTTTCCTCCCGGATCCGGCTGCCCCGCGGAGACCGTTTCCTTCACCCCGTAAGTCTTGCACCACGGGCAGGCCCGGGCGGTGGAGACTGCGAGGAGCGCCGGTAAAAGCATGGTTATGAGTCTTTTCATATCATTGGTATATTGAATTTCCTCCCCGGGCCGGGTGGATTCTAAAGGGGCTGTAATTATTTTCCGGCGCGAATGTGTTAGTGGCGGTTCTCCGGATTTGCGGAGAAACGACAGAAACGCGTTGAAGCCAAGTGACATAATCGTTGCAGGCCGGTGTTTGTGAAGATGACTCTCAGACACTAAAACCCGCGCCGATCATCCATGGCCTTTTTCTCTAAAACTGTTCTTATAGCAGCGCTTTTCACGGCGTTTTGCAACATGGGCAGGCTTATGGCGCATGGAGACCTCGGTGATCGCATCGCGGAGAATCAAAAAGAGGTCTTGGCGCATCCGGGAGACGGATCACTCATGCTGTCCCTGGCAGGGCTGTACTTCCAGAATGAGAATTTCACGGAAGCCCTCGCGACTCTCGACGGCCTCGAACGCATGGCTCCCGGAAAGTTTCCCACCGATAAGCTGCGCGGATCCACGCTCCTGGCACTCCAGCGCTATCCGGAGGCCCGGGCCGCGCTGGATCGTTTTTTGACCCGCTACCCGGGGGATGTTCCGGCGCTCCTTTTCCGGGCCCGTGCCCTCAGCGCGCTGTCTGCTTCCGCCGCCGCGCTGGTGGACTACCGGGAGGCCCTGAAGCGATCCGCCTCTCCGGAGCCGGATCTGTATCAGGAGGTCGCCGGGGCGCTTTCAAAGGACAAACAGCCGGAGGCGGCTCTCGCGGTGCTCGACCAAGGGCTTAAAACCCTGGGCAATCTGCCCTCCCTTTTCCAGTGCGCGCTGGAGATCGAGCTGTCCCTGAAGCGGTTCGATGCCGCGCTCGCCCGCGTGGAGACCATGCGTCTCGCCGCGCCCCGGCCGGAGCCATGGATGGCCCGGCGCGCGGAAATTCTCCAGACCGCCGCCCGCATCACCGAGGCCCGGGATGCCTGGCAGGCCCTTCTGACGCGTATCGCGACCCTGCCTCCCAGGGAACGCGGTTCCAATGCCATGTGCCGTTTTTCCGAAGCGGCACACAAGGCCCTCCAGGGCCTTCAGGGATTGGCCACGCTCGAAACTCCCCAAACACCTCCCCAACTTTCCAAGCCCTCCCAAAGCCCTCTTTCCTCCCACAAATGAAATGTCGTTTCTCTCTGCTAACCGCGGCGTTATCGCTGCTCACGCTGGCTGACGCCTCCGCCCAGGCCGGCTTCACCGGCGCGGGATACACCCAGAATTTCAACTCGATGACCACCGCCCCTCCGACGGGGTGGTCATTCTATGGTGCCCTCGGTGGTGACAATGGCACCTGGTCGAACGCCACCGGCATTCCCGCCAGCGGCGTGGGTGGCGGCACCGTCAATGCCACGCTGACCCAGGCGACCACCTTCACCACCTCCAGCAATACGGCGGGCTTCAACTTCGCCCTGCCGGCCTCCACGGGGGACCGCAGCCTGGGCACCTCCCCCACCAGCGGATCCGGACTCGCCCTGCAACTGTCTCTCACTAACAATACTGGCGGCCCGCTCAATTCCGTCAAAGTCGGCTACCTCATCCGCCGGTTCACCGCCGCCTCCGCGGCCAATGAGCTTCCTGGCTACCAGCTTTTCTACAGCGTGGCCAACGGCTCCTGGGTGAATGTTTCCGCGCTGAATCCCACGCTGGCCGGCCCGGCGGGCGTCATCGTGCCGAACACCACGGGCGTCACCACCGTGCCGCTTACCACGGTAAGCCTCGCCACCACCTGGGCGAATGGCGCGAATCTGCGGTTCCGCTGGGTGGATGACAACGCGGTCACCACCTCCCCGGACCAGATCATCGGCCTCGACGATGTCTCCATTCAGAATGCCCAGCCGCCACCCACCGTCACGCTCACGGGCCCGGCGAATGGCGCGTCCATCGCCCTGCCCGGTCCGGTGGCTCTCACCGCCACCGCCGAGGACAGCGGCGGCACGGTCACCAAAGTGGAGTTCTACGCGGGCACTACAAAACTGGGTGAAGATACTACTTCCCCCTACACTTTCAACTGGGTGCCCTCCCTTTCCGGCAGCTACGCGCTGACGGCGGTGGCCACCGATAATGAAGGAGCCTCGGCCACTTCGTCCGCGGTCAATGTCACGGTGACGAATCCCAACAACGTCTCGCCGTCGGTCGCCATTACGTCGCCCGCGGCGGACATCACGGTACCGGCCTCCCATATCACCGTCACGGCGAATGCCTCGGACACGGACGGCGTGATTAGCAAGGTGGAGTTCTTCATGGATGGCATCAAGGAGGGTGAGGTCACTACCGCGCCCTACACTTTCACCATTCCCAATGTCGATCCTGGCCATCTCGTGCTCACGGTCGCGGCCACGGACAACGACGGCGCGGTGAAAGTCTCCGCTCCAGTGACGGTGAACGCGGTGACCTTCACGGATACCGTGGTGCTTCCCCGCGGCGCGGTGTGGAAGTATTATGACCAGGGCACGGACCTCGGCACCGCCTGGCGGGAAGTGAACTATGAGGAGGACTGGGCTTCCGGTCCGGCGGAGCTGGGCTACGGCGACAGCCCGGTCACGGCCATCCGTCAGGGTCCGTCCGGCATGACGAGCAGCACGAAGTTTATCACTTATTATTTCCGGTCCACCTTCACCATCGCGGATGCCAGCAAGGTGCTGGCCCTCGCCTCCACTCTGGAGCGGGATGACGGCGCGGTGGTTTACATCAATGGCGTGGAGGTCATCCGCACCAACATGCCCGCGGGCACGATCAACTATCTTACGCTCGCCCCGAACAACACCGGGGACACGGCGGCGGATGAGACCACCTACTTCCCTTTCACCATCCCCACGAATGTGCTGGTGAATGGCACGAACGTCATCGCGGTGGAAGTCCACCAGAGCGCCACGAGCAGCTCGGACATCAGCTTCGACATGGACCTCACCGCCACCCTCATCGGCGGGAATGCCCTGCCTACCGTGGCTGTCACCTCTCCGGCGAACGGCGCGTCCTTCAACAGCATCGCCACCATCCCCATCGTGACCAACGCGGCGGACGCGGACGGCAGCGTTACGAAGGTGGAGTTCTACAACGGAGCCACGAAGATCGGTGAGACCACGGCGGCTCCTTTCAACTTCACCTGGACCGGAGTCGCCGCCGGCAGCTACACGCTGACCGCGAAGGCCACGGACAATGAAGGCGCGGTGCGCACCTCCGGCGCGATCACGGTTTCCGTGGTGCCCGGCCCTTCAGGTACGCTCACCCGCGGGCCGTACCTCCAGCGGACCTCTCCCACGCAGACCACCATCCGGTGGCGCAGCAGCCAGAGCATCAAGGGCCGGGTCCGCTACGGCTCCAGCCCGGCCGCCCTGACACAATTCGTCGAGGAGGCCGCGGCCACCACGGAGCACATCGTGCCCATCACCAACCTGTCTCCCTACACCGCTTATTACTACAGCATCGGGTCCGCCGGGGACTCCCTCACGGCGGCGGGAACAGACTATACCTTCACCACCCATCCGTTGCCCGGCACCTCCCAGCCTATCCGTATCTGGGCCCTGGGCGACGCGGGAACGAACAACGCCAACCAGCGGGCGGTGCGTGATGCCTTCTACACCTGGACCGGCAGCCGCACACCGGACTTCGCCCTCCAGCTGGGGGACAACGCCTACAACTCCGGCACGGACACCGAGTTCCAGGCCGCCATGTTCGATACCTACCCCACGATGCTCCGGAAGACCACCTTCTGGTCCTGCCTGGGCAACCATGAAACGGACCAGGCCACGGCCTTCGTGGATACCTATCCCTACTTCAACGTCTATACCTTCCCCACCGCCGGGGAATGCGGCGGCGTGGCCTCCGGCACCGAGCACTACTACTCGTTCGACTACGGCAATGTCCACGTCATCAGCCTCGACTCCATGACGGCCAGCCGGTCCACTTCCGGAGCCATGGCCATGTGGCTCAAGGAGGATCTGGCGAACACGACCGCCACGTGGATCATCGCCATTTTCCACCACCCGCCCTACACCAAGGGCTCGCACAATTCGGACTCGGAGACGGAGCTCATCCAGATGCGCCAGAACTTCAATCCGATCCTGGAGGCCGGCGGCGTGGATCTCGTGCTCAACGGTCACAGCCACTGTTATGAACGCTCCTACCTGCTGGATGGCCACTACGGTCTCTCCACCAGCATGACCTCCGCCATGAAGGTGGACGCGGGCAATGGACGCCCCTCCGGCACCGGAGCCTATGTGAAGCCCCTCACCGGACCGCGCGATCACTTCGGTACGGTTTACAGCGTGGCCGGTTCCGCCGGTCAGATCAGCGGCGGCTCCCTCAATCACCCCGCCTACTTCGTCTCCCTCAACAACCTCGGCTCCCTGGTGCTGGATGTGAATGGAACCCGTCTGGATGCCACCTTCGTTCGCGAAAACGGCACCACGCCCGATACCTACACCATCTTCAAGGAAGGTGCCGCGGATACCGACAAGGACGGCATTCCGGATGAATGGGAGATCGCCAACGGCCTCGACCGCAACAACCCGGCGGACGCCGCACTGGACACGGACGGTGACGGCCTCACCAACCTCCAGGAATACCTGGCGGGCACCGCTCCGAAATCCGCGGACCTGCCCCAGGTGTCCGCCATGACCGTCCAGCCGGACGGCTCGGTCCTCATCCAGCTCAACACCGTGAACGGCAAATCCTACAAGGTGGAGGCAAACAACGCCTTCCCCTCCGGGCCGTGGGCCACGGTGGCCACCAACATCGCCGGTACCGGGAGTCTGGTGCCTGTATCAGATCCCGGAGCCACTGGTGTCCAGGGCCGGGTCTATCGCGTCACCATTCTTCCCTAACTCTTCTCCCTCCCACTTCCTATGAACCTGTCCGCCACGCGGCTTCTGTTCCTTCTCGCCCTCGGCGCCTCTCTGCCCGTCTCCCAGGCGGGAGCCCAGGTGCTGGCTCCGGGCTACACCGGCTTCCAGCGCATCCCGCTGCCTGGAAATTCCGACTCCTACATCTCCGTGCCCTTTGCCAGGCCGGAGGCCGCCACCGCCGTGGTGCAGAGTGTGTCCGGAAACACCATCACCGTAAAGGGCATCACCCCCTGGACTCCGAACCGGTTTGTGAACCAGGGCGGCGCGAATGATGACACCTACTACCTCCTCGTGGTATCCGGGGCGGGGGAGGGCAGCACCTTCCCCATCACCGCCAGCGGGGCTTCCTCCCTCACGGTGGACCTGGATGGCGAGACGCTGAATGTCGCGGCGAATGACCTTCTCGCCGTCATCCCTTATTGGACGCTCGGCACGCTCTTTCCCGCCGGGGCGGGCGTCCACGTCTCGCCTTCGGCTTCGGACATCCGCACGGAGATCATTTTCCCGGATCTGAATGCCCCCAGCCTCACGGGTGGAGTTTCCAGGTTGTTCTACTGCCTGAATGGAAACTGGACCGAAGAAGGCCAGCCCGCGAATGTCCGGAACAACCAGATCATTCTGCCAGATTCTCTCATCATCGTCCGGCACAATATCCCCACCGCCACCACGCTCCTGGCGAATGGCATGGTGGTGACCTCGAAGCTGCGGACCGTGCTGGGTGTGAATCCTGCCTCGAAGCGGGACAACTTCCTCGGTCTCCAGCGGCCCACCACCTTCACCCTGGGCTCCTCCGGCCTGGTCTCCAGTGGCGCCTTTGCGGTCAGCCCGTCGCTCCTCAGTCATACGGATGAACTGTATGTCTATGACAACACGGTGGCGAAGAAGAACAAGTCCGCCTCCGCCACCTACTTCTACTGGAGCGGCGGATGGCGGAAAGTGGGCTCGGGTTCGACTCTTTTTGATACCTCGCCGCTCCTCACGCCCGGCAGTGCCTTTATTATCCGTAAGGCCACCGGTTCCACCGCTCCCTCCTGGATCAATATTCCCAATTACTAATTCTCTATGAAGCTTTCTCTTCTTTCCGCGGCGCTGCTGGCGTTTTTCCCCGCCGTCGCCCCCGCTATTACGATCAATATCTTTTCGGACGTCCTGAAGACGACCGATATCAATACCCCGATGCCCACCAGCGGCATCGTCCTCCTCACCGCCGCCACCACCGGGACCTTCAATGGCCCTTCCGGCACATCCTTCGTGACGGGGGATGAAGTGATCCTGGGTCTCTGGGATCTCTCCGCCGTGGGACTCGATGGCGCGTTCGCCGATACCACGGGGGATCTTTCGTTCTCCGGCCTGTGGGACGAAGGGGACGCGCTCCGCCTCTACTGGTATCCCACCCTGACCACTGGCAGCTCGGGGCCGTCCGTCGGCACCCCTTACGGTTACTACTCGGACCTTCTCGGACTGGATGGCAGCGATCCCTGGGTCACCACGGGCGAGTCCACCAATCTCTCGCTTAATTTCTTCACCAGCGATTCCCTCCTCGCCCCCGGCAGCAATCTTCCGGAAGCCGGACTCGCCAGTCATACCGTGCTCGCCGCCTCTCCGAATCCGGTGCCGGATACCGCCTCCACCTTCGCCCTCATGGCGCTGGGAATGACCTCCCTGGGAGCCGCGCGCAGCTTCCTGCGGAAGTCCCGCAAGGCCTGAGCGCCTTTCCGTTTTCCTCCATCCGCCGCGGCGGCCCCGCTCCCATGCGTGGCCGCCGCCGCTTTGTGCCCGCGTGGTTTACCGCGCGTGAAACTTCCGCTATCCTCCCTCATCCCCCTCCCCAATGTCCCCATCCCGATCCTCCATTCTGCTGGTCTGTCTGCTTGCCGGTTGTAAGCCGGAGTCCGCGGAGACTCCGGCCCCTTCCATCAAAGCGGTGAAGGCACCGTCCACTCCATCCGCCGCGAAGGTGGAAACCCCGGTGCCCAAAAAGGCTCTTCCGCGTAAGGAACTCGACATCACCATCCCCAACCGTTCAGTCCACGCCAGTGTGCCGGACCCCGGTGATATCCGCGGCGAAAACGGAGCCGTCACGGTCACCAGCGGCACGCACCGCGTGACCATCGGCGTCCGGCGCATCATGGTGGACGGCACGGAGATGACTCAGATTCCGGAGGATACGCGGGAGATGCAGGTGGCCATCGATGACGCGGGAATCCTCAGTGTGAGATCGGGCGAGGCCCTGGTCGGCACGCTGGACCTTTCCACGCTCCCCCCGCCGGGGGAATAAGAACGGCGGCAGGCAATCCTTCCGGCCATGCCAGAAGGAAAAGGTCACCGGGCTTCAGTCTGATCCAACCAGACGGTCACGATCTTGAGCATGCGGGGGGAGTGGCGTTTGGCCCACTCTTTGAGATCGTCCGGCGGGATGTGGGCCCCTGCGGGACTGAGAGCCATTTCGATGGCGAGCTTTTGCAGGGAAGCGGGGACTTTTTCGCCGCAGAAAGTGGAGAGCGCGGCGGGGGCATCGGCTTTCACCCACAGGCGGGCGAGCACGGCCATGTCCGAATAGTCAGGAAATCCGGCCCCGATCCGTTGCGCGGGAGTGGCGTGCTCGCGCAGGGAGGCGGAGGTCCAGTGATTGACCGTGCGGTCGTCTTTGCCGCCGGATGCTTCCACGCTGGCCTCCGCGAAACGCCAGGCTCCGGCGGGATCGGAGGCGCACAGGGCATCGAACAGGATGACTCCCGCCGGGCGGTGGAAGAGATCCGTTTTCCCCGGCAGACCGGCGAGGTAACGGCGCGGGCCGGCCGGATCCTCCTGGAGCAGCGCGGGGATGAGGAAGGCCTCCACCTCGTGCGGATTTCCCTCCGGGAACAGACGCCCCAGGAGGGAAGTGAGTTCCGGCAGGGATTCGCTCAAGCGTCGCCTTCCGGCCTCCGCGCGGAGCAGCGCCGCAGCCAGGGCGGGCAGGCGGGGATCGTTTTTAAAACCGTTGGCAAAATTCCACGCGGCGGAGGGATCACGGGGCAGCCAGACCCGCAGGGTCTCCCCGGCGATTTCGAGGAAGTCCTCCCGCCGCGCGGCTTCGCGGAGGGTGGCTTCCGGTTCGGAGACGCCCCGGGCGAGGAGGCAGCCCCGCAGCGCGGCCTCCCGGTCATCCGGGTCCTTTTGCGTGGAGGCGGATTTGGAAGCAGCGGCGGCGTCCGCGGAGGCGCGGCCCCGGTGCCATTCCTGGAGGAAAAGCGTGCGCTCCACACGGTTTCCGGTCCCCGCGGTGGCCAAAGGCTCCTCCGTTCCCGCGCGTCCCCAGGCAGTGCCCATGGTGGCAAGGCAGGGGGCAAGGCAGGGGGCATGCAGCGGCCCGGAGGGAATGGCCGCGAGAAGACTGGCGGGAGAGACTTCCCGGCGGGCGGCCAGCAGGGCCATGACCCCAGGCAGAGCGTCCGGTGCGTGATCCCGGCAGCGCGGCAGGCCATCCGTGAGAGCACCGCCGGCGTCCGAGGCGATCCACTTTTCCATGAGAGGAAGGACGAGCAGGCAAAGATCCCGCGAGCCGGTGCCATAGCGGGCGAGGAGGGTATCGAATTCCCGGGCCCCCGCCTTTTCCGCGGCACGCAGGGAAAGCGCATCGGCCGCAAAGATGCCCGCGGTATTGCCGGGAATGTCCGCGGCGACCGGACTGTCGGCGGGCGGCTGCCGGAGCCGGGTGGTTTTCAGCCAGGCCGCGAGGAACCAGCCGCCTCCGCCAAAGAGGAAGAGCAGGAGAAAATTGATGACACCGCGGGGCTGGGGGAGAGGCATGGGATCAGGGCTGTTTGAGCAGGGCGGCGCGGTCAGCGGGGCTCAGTGCGCGGTGATTCAGGGACGGTTCCACGGGCACGTTCGTCTGTTTCATGCACCGCGCCACACGCCGGAGGGCGTCCTGGCGGGTGGCGGCATCCTGGATCAGGAGCGCGCGTTCGAAGCTCTCCGGCAGCAGATTGGCCGCGAAGAGGGCGTCGTTGCCGGAGATTTTCAGTTCGCTTTCCAGAAGAGCGGTGAGCGCGCCATCGCGTTCCCCTCCCGCGGGCAGGGCGGCGATGCGGTCCATGGCGGCATCCCGGTCTTTGGCCAGCCAGATGTGGAAGAGGCCGGTCATCAGGCCGGGGAGATCCCCGGGCGGTTGGGAGCGGGCGGCGGCCAGGGCTTTCGGGAGATCCGTTTCCGCCAGGGCGAGCAGGGCGGACCGGACGGCTCCCGGGGGGAGCGCCGTGCCGGGATGGGCCTGGGCCCAATCCAGCAGCGCCGCTGGTTCCACGGTGGCCAGTTGCTCCAGAGCCATGAGACGGAAGGCCTCCGCGGAGGCGGCATCGAGCGGCAGTTTTTCCAGACTGTCGAGGAAACGGCGGGGATCGGTGCGCACCATGCCCGCGATGGCCACGGGGGCGGCCGCCTTCATCACGGGGCTCCTGAGATCCCCCGCGAAGATGAGCGCGGGTGCCGCGGCAGGGGAAACAGAGAGCCAGCGGCGGGCCACCTCCGGGGCAAAAGCCTGGGCGTCATCTCCAGGGGGAAGAGCCGCCAGCCAGGGGAGCGCCGCGGCGGGATCGGAGGCGGCCAGTTTCCGGGCAAAAAGACGGATGAGCCCCGCGCGGTCCATGTGTGCCAGCCATGCGGCATCCGGTTTTACCGGAGGGAGAGTGGATTCCAGACGAAGCGCTTCCGGTAGCGTGCCGGTGGTTTTTTCCAGCCAGGCCAGCGCGGCTTCGCGGGAGCCGTGCTCCTTTGCCAGCACCTCCATCATGCGTGAGAGCTTCCCTGGAGTGAAGGAGTCAGGGGCGAAGCGCGGTCGCGGCAGGGCCTGGCCGGGATCTTTTCTCCACCAGGCGAGGAATCCCGCGGCGTCCTCCAGAAGCCATCCGCCGAGGGCGTAACCGGCGGCGAGGGTCCCCTCCATGCCAGGCGTCCCGGTAAGAAGGCGCAGGGTATGAGTGGCATCTTGCCGCATTCCCTCCGCTCCGGCGATCCCTCGATACCAGGCCGTGGGGGTGAGGGTTCCGGCTAGGGCCAGCCCCTCCGTGGTGGTCCGGAGAGCCCGGGCCCGGACCAGAGCCTCCGCCGCCCGGTGCCGGGTGGCAGGCCAGGGAATGAGCGCCAGATTCCGCGAGGCCGCCGTCACCTCGCGAAGTCCCCATTCCGTCATCGCCGCCTCCAGGGCCATGGCGCAGAAGCGCGGATTCCTGAGATCCAGCGCCGCTTTGATGGCTTCCGCGCCCTTCAGATCCGTCCAGCGGGAGAAGAGAGTCCGCAGATTCAGGAGCATGGTTTCCTCCGTCCACTGCCCCGGGCGGCTCCACTCCTCCTGGGCCGTCAGGAGCAGCCCCTTGAGCCCGTCCTGGTCCATCAAGCCCGCGGCGGCGACTCTGTCCTTCAGGGGGGCTCCCGCGGGAGGCACGGTGGAGACCGTGGTGGGTATGGGCCCAGGGGTATTGCGCGGGCTCACCGCCTCCACCAGCGGGTGGGAGAAATACAGTCCGGCAGCGAACCCGAACGACAGGCCCACTCCAGCGCATAACACGCGGAAGAGAGCCGCGTGTTTTACTTTCGGATGTTCTCTGTGGCGATGAGGAGCCATTTTAATTAAATTGCCATCTTATTGCGACCCTGATGAAGTTCGCAAGAAAATGACGGACATTGAGTGAGGAAAATATGAGAGACGATCCAGGTACAGGAAGGCCACAACGTCTTTTGCCAAATGATAACACCACTGTTGTCAGTTGATGATGGGGGGCTGAAACCGGAGTCAATGAGACCCTCAGCCCCGCCGTGGCAGGATCTACGGGGCCAGCAGAGGGATCACCGCCACACGAAAGCTGAGAGTATTGCTCCGGCCTTCGGGCATCGCGCCGTTGCGGTTGGCGGAGCGGCAATCGACCGCGCCGTGATTCCAGGAGCCGCCGCGGATGACGCGGTATTTTCCGGTGGTGCCCGCGGGGTCCCGGCCGCCGGGGAAGGGGCTGGAGCCGTCCCACGCATCCTGGCACCATTCATAGACATTTCCATGCATGCCCAGGAGGCCCCATGCATTCCCTTCACAAAGACCGGCGGGCATGGGCCGGGCCGGTTTCGAGGAAGGGAGGGCGTTTTGATAGGGGAACGTGCCGTCGAAGCGGGCCTGGCTTTCCTTCAGCGTGTCCCCGAAGGAAAAGGCCGTGGTAGTGCCCGCGCGGCAGGCGTATTCCCAGCGGGCTTCCGTGGGGAGCGCCCAGGTCCAGCCCGGAGGGAGCGTGGCTTTTTGATTCAGGGCCGCCACGCAGGCCGCGGCCTCCGTCCAGGTGACGCTGTCCACCGGCAGGGCGGGGGCTTTGAAGCTGGAAGGATTTCCCTCCATGACGGCGCTCCATTGCTCCTGGGTGAACTCCGTGCGGGCCATCCAGAAAGGACGGGAAACCGTGACCTGGACCTGCTTTTCATCCGTGCCGCGCCGCGGCTCGTTCGCGGGACTGCCCATGGTAAAGGTGCCCGCCGGGATGCCCTGGAGGGTCAGCCTCACGCCGCCCTGGAGGGTGATGTCCACGCTCTTTTTGAGGCCCGGCTGGTCCAGGGGGCCGCTGGCGACGACCGGGGTTTCCCGTCTGCCGAGTTCCAGGGACTTCCAGATGCCCTCCGAATCCTCGGCCATGTGCTCTTCATCCTCCGGCGTGGGATGGGGATCGACGCGGGGCACGGGCACCGGGGCGGGAGGGGTCTCCGGTTTCCCGGCGGACGCCAGTGGAGGCGTGGCGGGGGAGGAGGTGGGCACGAAACTGAAACGCCCGCTGAGTGTGCCGGTCATGAAGGGGCTTTGTTTGAAGGGCGTGTCCCCGGCGGTCAGCTCCAGGCTGGCGGTCTCGGTGGCGGCGGTGACGTCCGCCATCATGTCCATGAAGCTGAGGCCCGGCGTGTCCATGTGGGCCAGGAGGGCATCGGTGAAAAGACTGGAGCGCGTCTCCCGGGCTTCGAGGGCAAATTCGTTAGGCTGGGTGGCGAAGAAAAACATGAGCCCGCTGGCTCCGCGCATGGAAGCCAGGCCTCCGGAACCCGCCTTGGCGCGGGAGGGCAGGGTATTGCTGCGGCAAGCGTCCAGGAATACGAGGTTCAGCCGGTTCCCCGCCTCCTTCATACGGTTGGCCACGCGCTGGGCATTCACGGCTTCCTGGGGGAGGTCCTCGCGACCGGTGATGCGGGTGCCCGCGGGAATGAGGAAATTCGGGTCCGCCTCATCCGGCTTCATGCAGCCGTGGCCGGAGAAATAGAAGAGCCCCACGCCCTGGCGTCGCGCGAGCGAAGCCCCGAAATCGTCCGTCAGGGTGAGCATTTCGCCCCGCGCGGGATTCAGCTTCAGCGTGACCTCGAAGCCCAGGACGCGGAGTTTTTCCGCGATCTTCCGGGCATCCCCGGCGGGGGCCTCCAGGGACTGGAAGTAGGTGTCTTTGTAATCCCCCACGCCGATGACCAGCGCGGTGCGGGCCTCGCTGGCATCCACGCCCGCCACGGGAGCCTTCGCGACGAATACCTCCATGCCTTTGACGGCGACCTTTGGAGGCGCGGGATCCTCCGTCTTTCCGCAGGAGGCCAGCAGCAGGGCGCATCCCGCCAGAAGGGGAAAGAGAAACAGCGGAAACGGTCGGGCGGAAGGAGTCATGCGGGGCATCAATAAAACGCGAAAGAGGGCGAAACGCCACCGGCTTGATTTTCCCCGGGGAGGGGAATAAGGTGAACCCGTCATCCGTCTCACGGACAGATCCATGCGATTCCTCCTCGCCATCTTTTTTGCTTTGCTGGCCGTGCTGCCGCATCCCGCGCTGCTCGCGGGGGTGTGTGGTGACGCGAAGGCGTGTGCCGCGGCGGAGGAGGAGCCCGGAATGGAACCAGGATGCGCCTGTTGCCAGGCGGGAGCCTGCGGATGCGAAATGCGCGCTCCGGAGTCCGCACCCCGGCCTGCCTCCCCGGCACCGGTGATCCAGGGAGCGGACTTTTACCCCGTGGCGGCCACGCCGCCGCTGGAGGAGACGAATCTTTCCACCCTGCCCGCGGAACAGGAACGCCAGGGCGTGGTGGTGCCCACCGCTGGCCTGCGTCCGGCGGGCGGAGAGGTGCCGCTGTTTGTGCGGCATCGCGCGTTTTTGATTTGAGAGGGCTTTCGCGCCCGTGGTGTGCCCATGCGGCGGCACCCGGCCTGCACCGGCATTGAGTTGCCGTGTGGTTGAAACAAGCCCGCGCCTGGAATCCGGGCGCGCCTGCCCGCCGGAGATCCGGCTGGTGTTTACCCTCTCAAATTCCCATGACCTCTTTCTTTCACCGTCGCCGTTCCCTGGCGGCACTCTTTATTCTTCTTGCCACCGTCGCGGCTTCATTCGGACGCACCGTGGAATATGACCTCACCGTGGCCGAAGAAACTGTGGCCCCGGCGGGCAAACCCGTGGCCGGATTGACCGTGAATGGCGGCATTCCCGGACCGGTGCTGCGTTTCCGCGAAGGCGACACCGCCCAGGTGCGCCTGCACAACCGCCTGACCCGTGAATCCGCTTCCCTCCACTGGCACGGCCTGCTGGTGCCGAACAAGGAGGACGGCGTGCCGCGACTGACCACGCCGATGATTCCCGCGGGCGGATCCTATACTTACGAATTTCCCCTCAAACACGCGGGCACCTACTGGTATCACTCCCACACGGGCTTGCAGGAGCAGCGCGGGGTGTATGGGGCCATCGTGGTCACGCCGCGGGAGGGCGAGCCCGTCGAGGCGGACCGGGATGAGGTGCTGGTGCTTTCCGACTGGACGAATGAGAACGTGAACAACGTCATGCGTTCGCTCATGCGGGGCAGCGACTGGTATGCCATCAAAAAAGGCACCGCGCAGTCCATCCTGGGGGCGTGGCAGGCCGGGAAGTCGAAGGAATACTGGGAGCGGGAGTGGTCCCGCATGCCGCCCATGGATGTGTCCGACGTGGCCTACGATGCCTTCCTCATCAATGGAAAGCGCCGCGTGGAGATTCCCGCCCGGCCCGGCCAGCGGGTGCGGCTGCGGGTGATCAACGCGGGCGCGGCCAGCTACTTCTATGTCCAGTCCGCCGCGGGGCCGGTCACCATTATCGCGGCGGATGGTCCGGCGGTGCGGCCCATCCGGCAGAACCGTCTGCTCATGGGCATGGCGGAAACGTATGATCTTCTCTTCACCGTGCCGCCGTCCGGATCGTGGGAGTTGCGGGCCACCGCGCAGGATGGCTCCGGGCACGCGTCCGCATGGATCGGGTCCGGCGCGCCCCACGCCGCGCCGGATGTGCCGGGGCCGGATCTTTATGACATGAGCGCCGCCATGGATGCCGTGCTGGAGCAGTCCGAAGCGGCAAAAGATCAAACGGACGCCGCCGCCCTGGCCGCGGAGATCCCGCGCCCGCTGCCGCCCTATGCCCGGCTGAGGTCCGTGAAGCCCACCGCCCTGCCCGCGTCCGCGCCGCACCGCACCATTCCCATGCACCTTACGGGCGACATGGTGCGCTACACCTGGTCCATCAACGGGAAGCCGCTGAAAGAGGACAGCACCATCAAGGTGAAACGCGGCGAGGTGCTGCGGCTGCAATTCAGCAATGACACCATGATGCACCACCCCATGCATCTGCACGGGCATTTTTTCCGCGTGCTCATGGATCCGAAGCATCCCTCGCCCTACGCGCCCCTGAAGCACACCCTGGACGTGCCGCCCATGAGCCAGCGGACCATCGAATTTCTCGCGAACGAACACGGCGACTGGTTTTTCCACTGCCATCTGCTCTATCACATGGAGTCCGGCATGGCCCGGGTCTTCAGCTATGATGACCAGGGAGCGGATCATGAGCCGGATGTCTTTTGCGACTGCATGCCGGAGTACCGGCTGCTTGTGGATGGCAATATCCAGAGCCACATGAGCGAGGGCTCCGCGGTGCTGCGGAATGCGAAGAACGACTTCAGCCTGCTGTGGAACGTGGGCTGGGGCCGGGTGCCGGACACGGAGTATCAGGCCGATCTCCTGTGGGAGCGCTATCTGAATCCGAAGTGGACCGTCTTTGGCGGCGTGCGTCTGACGAATCGTGACGACGAGGAAAGCCGCGCGCTGGCCGGCGTGGACTACCGGCTGCCTCTCATGGCCACACTTTCTCTCACGCTCGACAGCGAGGGGGACGCGCGGGTGGGCCTGGCAAAGAGTTTCCAGCTTACCCCGCGTCTGAGCGCCTTCGGGCGGGTGGACTACGACACCGGCACGGCCTGGATGTGGTCCACCGGACTGCAATACACTCTCACACAAAACACCGGACTCATCGTCACGCATGATTCCGACTACGGCTTCGGCGGAGGCCTTTCCTTCCGCTTCTGATCTCCCAATCCATCAACCAAACCAAAACAACACCATGAAAACGACCCTCGCCATTCTGCTGCTCTCCGTCCTGGCTCCCGCCGGAATTTCCCGCGCGGAGGAAAGCGCGAAGACCAAACCCTACCCGCTGAAAACCTGCGTGGTCTCCGGCAACGCCCTGGAATCCATGGGCGGGGAGCTGCGTATCGAGCACAAAGGGCAGGAGGTGAAATTCTGCTGCAAACCGTGCGTGTCCAAATTCAAGAAAGACCCTGACAAGTATCTCGCCAAACTGAAGAAGTAAGCGCCTGCCTCCCATGATCAAAGCCGCCCTCCTCCTGCTGCCCCTGCTCACCTGTCCCGCCAGCGCCGCCGACGCGCGGCTGGAGCGGGTGCCGGAGGGGGGCGTGCAACCCCAAGCGGTCGTCCAGACGGACGGCACCGTGCATCTGGTTTACCTGCGCGGGGACCCGGGCGGGTGCGATCTCCGCTATACCCGGAGGGCAGGCGGCGCGAAGACCTGGGAGCCTCCGCTGACGGTGAACAGCGTGCCCCGGAGTGCCGTGGCCGCGGGGACAATTCGCGGCGCGCAACTTGCCGCGGGACGCGACGGGCGGGTCCATGTAGTCTGGAACGGTGCCGCCCTGGGCGGGGACCACGCCGCCGCGCCGCTGTATTACACTCGGATGGAAGACGGCGGCAAGTCTTTTTCCCCGCAGCGGGATCTCCTGGGGAACACCCGGCATCTGGACGGCGGGGCTTCCATCGCGGCCACGGACTCCGGCGGCGTCTTCGTGGTCTGGCACGCCGCGCCCTCAAAAGAGGGGATGGAAACCGACCGGCTGGTCTATGTCCGCCACTCGACGGATGACGGCACCACCTTTACCTCCGCCACCGCCGTGGAAGGCGTGGCGCCAGGCGTCTGTGCCTGCTGTTCCCTCAAGGCCCTGGCCACGCCAGGCGGGGGCCTGTGGATTCTTTATCGTAACGTGAACGCTTCCGGAGGCCGGGACATGACGGTGTTGAGCTCCGGGACTGGCGGGGGCGTCTTTCAATCGCGCCTGCTGCATCCCTGGCCGGTCCAGGCGTGTCCCATGAGCAGCGCCGGTCTCATTCCGGGAACTCCCACACCCCGGGCGGTCTGGGAAACGGATGGCCTGATCTATACCGCCCTGCCGGGGTCCGGGTCCGCGCCACTGGCGGTTTCCGCAAAGGGAGCCCGCCATCCCTCCGCGGCGGTGAACAGTCGCGGCGAGACCCTCATTACCTGGAGCACCGGCACCGGCTGGCAGCGCGGTGGCGGGCTGGGCTGGCAAATCCTGGATGCCGCGGGCAAGCCCACCGGTCCCCGGGGCGGGGAAAAGGGAGTGCCGGTCTGGAGTTTTCCCGCAACCTTTGCCACGCCGGGCGGCGGTTTTGTCATCCTTTACTGACTTCATTATCCCCGTTTATGTCCTCACAAGTCTTTCCCATCGACGGTCTTCATTGCCAAAGCTGTGTGCAGAAAGTGGGCGACCGGCTGCGCGCCCATGATGCTGTCAGTCAGGCCACCGTCTCGCTGCAGCCTCCCCAGATTACGGTGGATGCCTCCCGGCCCCTTAGCGCGGCGGAGGTGAACACGTGGCTGGAGCCGCTGAAGCGCTACCATGTGGAGGAGCCCGCCGGGCCCATCGCTTCCGCCGCTGTCACGGAGGCGGCTCCCCCGGTAAGCTGGAAGCCGATCATTCTGGTCGCCACTTTCCTGGTCGCCGTCACCGTCGCGGCCCAAGCACCGGCGGGACGGCTGGATCCGGACGTTTCCATGCGGTTGTTCATGGGCGGGTTTTTTGTCGCGTTTTCGTTCTTCAAGTTTTTGGACCTGCGGGGCTTTTCGGATGCCTACCGGGGCTATGACCTCGTGGCGAAGGCCTGGCCGGCTTATGGATTGATCTATCCGTTTATCGAATTCGGCCTCGGCCTGGCCTATCTGGCGAACTGGCAGCCGTTCGCAGTGAATCTGGTGACCGCCATCGTCATGGCGGTGAGCCTGGCCGGGGTGTTGCGGGCGGTGCTTTCCAAAAAGCAGATCCGCTGCGCCTGCCTGGGCACGGGGTTCAACCTGCCCATGTCCACGGTGACCATCATCGAGGACGGGCTGATGCTGGTCATGGCGGTGGTGATGCTGTTATAAAGAATACAGGGCCCGGAATGACATAGAGTGCCGGGCTCCGCGGACGCGAGGGCAACAAAACTTGCCATACGGCGTTCCCCTGCCATCATCGGCGCGAATTCCCGCCATGACGACCGCCGCCGCCTCCATTCCCCAGGGTCCCGCCACCGCACCCCGCGCCGGGCTGCGCGATTTCCCTGACCGCATCAGCCCCATGCTGGTGAAGGAGTTACGCCAGGGCCTGAAGTCCCCTGTCTTCGTCTGGGGGTTGATCGTCATGCAGCTGGTCCTCGCCATGATGTCGCTGGTATCCATGGACGAAGGGAACACCAGCGAGTCCTCCATGGCCTTCTGGTGGTCTGTGGCGGTCACGGTATGCATTCTCCTGCCCTTCCGGGTTTCCGGGGCGCTGCGGGAGGAGATGGGGGGGAATACCATGGACACCCTGGTGCTAACGCGGCTTTCGGCCTGGCGCATCACTCTGGGGAAATGGCTGGCCACGGGGGCCCTGCAGGTGCTGATCGTCATCACCACGCTGCCATATCTGATTCTGCGCTATTTCGCGGGCGGGGTGAACACGCCGATGGAGTTGCTGACGCTGGGGTTCATGGTCATCCTGGGGCTGCTCGTCACGGCGGTGATGCTGGGGCTGTCATGGTTCCGCTATTTCTTTGCCCGCGCGGTGATCATGCTGCTGGTGCTCTACGGGGCCGCCGGGGCCTGCACCCTGCTCATTATGGCCGCCACCCGTGACCAGAATATCTATAACGATCTGGGCTGGGCGGGGATCGGGTTTATTACTGTCATGGTCATCTGGGCGGGCTTTTTCTTCCTGGATATCGGAGCTTCACAGATCGCGCCCATTTCGGAAAACCGCTCCACGCGGCGGCGTCTGGTGGCGCTGGCCGTGTTTGTCCTGGGCGGGCTTTGCTGCCTGGGGATTAAGGAAGTGGCTGGCGGCCTGGTCTGCGGGACTATCCTCAGTCTGGCGATGGCGCTGGTGGCCGTCCAGGCGCTGGGAGAGCGGCGCGTGGATCTCGCGCCCATCCTGCGGCCCTTTGTGAAACGCGGCTGGGCGGGCCGTCTCGCGGGGCGGGTTCTCTACCCGGGCTGGCATACGGGACTGGTCTTCACACTCCTGATAGCCATGCTGGCTCTCGCTCTGATCGTGGACCGCTACCTGGGCACTTTAAGCCGCTTTGGTGTGACGAGGGAGGTCGAATTGGTAATGCTGGTTTCCCTCGCCACGGGCACGCTGGGCCTGCTGATTCTGCCGGTGGTCTTCTGGGGCGTGTTCCGGAAAATGGCGCGGTGGAACTCCGTGAAGTGGATCTCGGTCATCCTGGTCACGGGTTTGTTTCACTGGCTGATCTTCTTCCTGGCCTCCATGCCCGCGAACTCCCCGGGCATCGCGCGGGCGGCTTTGATCCTGCCGACCGGCGGGCTGACCGTGCAGGCCACGGCGCGGCTGGAGGCGCGCGGGGTCCGCGGTTCCTACTACGGACCAGACTGGCTGGCGGTCAGACGCGAGCGGGAGGAACAACTTTGCATTTTATCCACCATCTCGTTTTCCGTCTGGATGCTGGCCGCCATCGTCCTGGCCATGAAGGAAATGCGCCTCACCCGCCGGGCGGAGGATGAACTGGTCATGGCGCTGGCGAAGGGGTGATGGGTGTTCCGCAAAGCGGGAAGGATCCTGAATTCCCCGGCAAGATTCCCGCCGGGGGTGCGGATCTTTCCTCATGACCGCCACTCTCCCCGCTCCCAAACGTCCCGCGTGGCCCCGGCCCCTTTTTTCCCAGGTGCTCACTGAGGATCTCACCGAACGCATTCTGGCCCGACTCGGCTTTCAACGCCGTCCGGAACCGACCCGTGAGGCGCTGCGGGATCTCTATGCGCGATGGTGCCGGAAGGTGCCGTTCGATAATGTACGGAAGCTCATCCATGTGCGCTCCGGTGACAGCGGGCCGCTGCCCGGGAGCACGCCCGCAGACTTCTTCACCGCGTGGCTGGACCATGGCACTGGTGGCACCTGCTGGGCGGGCTCCGGGGCGCTCCACGCGCTGCTGGGCACGCTCGGATTCGAGGCATCGCGGGGTATCGCCACCATGCTGGCCGCGCCCCACCTGCCGCCGAACCACGGCACCGTCACCGTGACCTTTGACACGGAGCGCTACCTGGTGGACTCCGCCGTGCTGCACGGGGAGCCGCTGCAGCTCGCCGGCGAAACGGCGTCCGTCTCCCACCCCGCGTGGGGCGTCACCGCCCGTCTGGAGCAAACCGGCACGTGGCTGCTGGACTGGCGGGCGCTGCACAAGCCGGAGGGCTTCCAGTGCCGTTATGAACGCTTCTTCGCCAGCGCGGCGGAATACCGGAACGCCCATGAAAATACCCGCGGCTGGAGTCCCTTCAATTATCAGGTCTCCGCGCGACTGAACCAGGGCGAAGGGGTGGCCGGTCTGGCCTTTGGCAAAGCCGTGACGCTGCCGCCGGAGGGAGGCGTTGTGAGCCGGGAGGTCACGCACACGGAGCGGATGCGGCTGCTCATTGAGGAGATCGGTTTGAGCGAGGAAATCGTGGGCCGCCTGCCGGTGGACATTCCCACGCCTCCGCCGCCTGGCCCGGCGACGACGGGGAGTGCGTCCACGTGACCGTGTTTTCCCTACGGGGAAGCGCGGTGGAAAAGAGGAAGGCCCGGATATTCCATGTATAGATCTCTATAGAGTATCCCCGCCATGCTGACCTGCCTGCCCCAGTCCCTTTGCTCCTGGAACTACCGCGTCATAGGAATGCCGGAGGCAAACGTCTTCGTGAAGTTCGGGCGGATGAGGGAAAGGGGCACTATCGTTCTGGATGGCGTGGAGTTCGCGATTGAGAAGGAGGGCTTTTTCCGCAGTGCCTGGGCCATGACGGGGGGAGACGGCGTGCTCTTGGAAGGGCGGAAGTCCGGTATGTTTTCGCGGTCGTTTGAAATCCACGCGGGCGGGGAAGTGTTCCTGTTGCGGGCGGCGGGGTGGTTCTCCCGCCGGTTTGAGGTGCGTCACAGTGGGCGGGTGGTCGTGTCCATCCGGGCCGCCCATGCGTTCACACGCCGGGCGTTTATAGAGCATGAGCCCGAAGTCCCCAGGGAGGTGGTGCTTTTCAGCTTCTGGCTCGCCGCCCTCATCTGGCGGCGGAACAGCCAGGTGGCGGCGTCGAACGGATCGTCATGACCGGCCCGGCCTGGAGAGAACAGCTTACGGCTGCCGGAACCGGCTGTCCTGGGCGCTGAGAGAGCCCGCGCCGCCGGGGTCATGAGCGGCCTGCCACCAGGCATGGAGCGCGGAGAGCAGCACCAGCGTGCCGCCGATGCCCAGCACGGCGGAGCGGCTCAGGCCCGTGAGGAGCCACGCGGAGATGCCCGCCGCCGCGAGCCGGGCGAGGCCATTCAGAAACGTCTGGATGCCCATGTAGCGGCTGGTCCCGGCCCCCGGTGGCGCGAAGTAGGCCACGCCCACCATCCACCACAGCGCGTAGGAGGTGCCCATGGTGGCTCCCCGGAGAGCGCGGCCCGTGATGGCCAGCGACAGGCTCAGCGCCTGAAACGGTGCCAGCACGATTCCCAGAACGAGCAGTAGGGGATCCAGCCCCCAGCCACAGCGGATGAAACCCCACAGCCGCAACGGATTCACACGATCCACCACCGGCCCCAGCAGTTGCGTGGCCGCGAAGGCGATGAGCGAAGGTCCCACGTGCAGCAGCAGGGCGCAGTGCACATAGTTCAGGCCATAATCCTTGGAGAGCACCGCCGGCAGCAGTTGGATATAGAGCAGGCCCCCGATCAGGAAAATAAAAGCCCCCACCAGGTAAATCCGGAAGCGCGGGTCATTCTTCAGAATCCCGAGGCTGGAAGTCCCGGAACTCCCGCCAGGCACGGGGACCTCCACCTTGCCCTCCGCCTCCCGGATGCGCACGGCGGCGATGCACATGAGGCACAGGACAAGGAACACCGCGGCCAGCACCATCTGGGGCATGATCCATTGCATCCAGCCCCGGCCGTACTGCAACGCGGTGGCCGAGGCGAGATTCGAGACCAGAAAGGCCACCGAGCACCAGCCCCGGATGACGCCGCTGATCCTCCCGCGCAAAGCCGCCGGATAGCTCTGCCGGAAAAACGCCCCCATGGCCGGGCGGACGGTCATCTCGAACAGGGTGGCGGCTCCGGCCAGAAGCAGGAACGCCGCCGGTGCCGACAGGCAGGCCATGGCAAGGGCACAGACCGCCTGCAGGGCGAAGGGCCATAGAATAAAAGGCCGCTTGTCCCGGCGGGCCATCCATTGCCCCGAGCCCCACGCGGCGAACATGCCGATGCTGGACACCGCCATGGGCAGCATCAGTTGCCAGTCCTTCGCGCCCAGGGCTTTCGTGCCCATGAGGGTCGCGTTGGTCAGGATGCCCCCCGCTAGGGCCTCAAAGAGCGCGTGGAAAAGGTGCAGGCGGAAGGTGCGCCTTTCCTCCGGAGTCAGTTCCGTGCCGTCCGCCGCTTTCACGCCGGCTGGAGGGCCGCGAGTTCCTCCACGGTGATGAGGTCCGTGCCGCAGGTGCGCAGGAACTCCTGGACGGTCTCCGCATTCCCCTTCGAGCCGGGGGCCACGGCATCGGAGACCACGGTCACGTCCAGGCCCAGCGCCAGGAGTCCGTTCACCACCGCGCCCACACACATCTCGGCGCGACCGAAGACATACCACTTCCGGATGCCGATGCGCCGGATGAGATCCGAGGCATACGGATGGGCGAAGAAGACATCGAAGGCCCGTGCCTCCCGGTTCGCCTCCGGGCTGCCGCAAGTGCGCTTCTCCAGGACGAAGCGGTTGCCGCTTTCCACGCGGTCCCGCCAGTCCGGATGGGAGTCCTCCATGGGCACCCACACCAGGTCCGGATGGGTGGTGAGGTCGATGACCGGGCTTTGAACGCAGAGGGTGGCCACCACTCTGGCCGCGCGGGCCTGGATGATCTCCGCCATCCGGTCATAGACGGGAGCCATGTCCTTCAGGTGCACGCGCAGCAGCAGGCACTGGCTGGCCCGGTCGCCCCACTGCGTGTCCACGTCAAAGAAGGCGGCCTCCATATGATGGTGTTAGAACTGCACTTCCACCTTCACTCCGAAGCCCCGGCGCAGGCCCTCGAAGGCGGAGCCGTTGACCACGCCGGTGAAGGTGTCCGCGGCGTATTCCTCGTCCAGGAGATTCGTGGCAAAGCCGGTGACGCGGTAGTTTTTCCATCCATAGCTGGCCCGGGCGTTGAGCAGGAAATAGTCGGACACCTTCACGGTGTTCGTCAGGTTGTTATAGGCTTTGCCATACCAGGCACCCTCCACGCCGAAGGTCCATTGTTTGTCAGGGCGGTATTCCACCCCGGCCTTCGCGACGTTCCGGGGCACCATGGAGATGTCCTTGCCCACGGTGGCGGGCGCGGTGGGGTCCTTTTCCACCAGTGGCTGGCGATAGGAGTAGTTGGTGTAGAACTTCCATTCATCGACAGGCTGCCAGGCCAGTCCGGCCTCCACCCCGCGGATGCGCCAGTCGCCGAAATTGCCATACGTGCCGGTGATGGCATCGAGCGCGGCCACGTCCTGCCGCTCCAACTGGTAAACGGAGGCCTCGGCCTGGATGCGGCCCTCCGCGAAGGTGGACTTCACGCCCAGCTCGAAGCTCTCGCTCGTCTCCGGATCGATCTTCACGATCTCCGTGGTGCCCACCGCGCGGAAAGCCGGGGCGAAGCCGCGACCGTAGGAGAAGTAGGGATTGATGACCGTGGAGGGAGATTCATAGGCGTGCCAGAGCAGCCCGGCGGAGGGGCTGTAGGCGGACTCCCTTACCGTGGAGCTGGCACCGGTGTCCTGATTCTTCTGGTGGCGGCGGTAGCCATCGTAGCGCACCCCGGCGAAAGCCGTGAGCGTCTTGCCGAAGTCGAACTGGGAGCGCATGAAGCCACCGTAGTCCGTCTCCGAGGTATCCCGCGTGCCCCACGCGCTATAGACATACGTGGAGGGGTCCGGCTCGATACGGGTGATCAGATTCAGCGGGATGCCCTGGGTGAAGGTGGTGTTGGCCAGCCGCACGTTGCGGGTCCGGTTGTTCCAGGTGAGGTATTCCAGGCTGCCCCCGGCGGTGAGGGTGGCCTTCACGGAGGATCCCAGGTCCAGCTTCTTTTGCAACTCAAGCTGTCCGATCCAGCTTTCCTCGTCCCAATCCCGCTCGGAAGTCAGGCGGTTGACGGTCGTCGCGCCGGGAGCCGGTCCATCCGAGGGGCGGCCCAGGAAGGTCTCCGTCTGGCCGTTCCAGTAGCCGAGCGAAAGGTTGGAGTGCAGCGTTTCATCGAACCGGTGCTCCCAGGCGAGACCGGCGCGAAACTCTTGGGCGTCCATGAAGTTGTGATCCGGAATGGCGAGATTCGCCCCGCGGCTGACGAGCGGAGAGCGCTTTCCGTCCGGGGTGAGCGGCACGGGGCCCACGATGTTGTCCTTGCCATCGTGCCACCCGGCGGTGGCGGTGACGGTATCGTCCGGGCCGAGGGGAAGATGGAGATGCAGGTAATAGTTCTGCATGTCCGAATCCGTGCGTGGCTGCCAGCCGTCCGCCGTTTTCCCGTCCGCCGTGAGAGAGAGCGTGGCGCCCTCCAGTCCGCTGATGGGACCGGTGACCTGCAGGGAACCGTAGAGGCTCTTCAGATCGCTCCGGTAGGAGGAGGTGGCGTTCACATGCCACTCCGGGGTGCCCGGATTGGTGAAAAGCTGCAAGGCTCCGGCGAGAGCACCGCGTCCGTAGATGGAGCCCAGGGGGCCCTTTACCAGTTCCAGCCGGTCCACCGCCGCGAAAGGCAGGCCGCCCATGTAGGGGCCGCCGAAGGAGAGCCGGCGCTGCGGGATGCCATCCAGCAGCACCAGCACATTTGACCCGCTGGTGTCATTGGTGGTTAGGCCCCGGATTTCAAACCCGGCCAGCAGTGTCTCTCCCGGGCGGTTGTTCACCCGGACGCCAGGCACCATGTCCAGCGCATCCACAGCGAACTTCGTCTGCGGGGCGAAATCCTCCCGGCGAATCACGGTCACCGGCGCGGGGATGTCGATCGTGGCGGCCTCCACCCGGGAGGCGGTCACCACCAGATCCTCCAGTTGAGTGCTGGCGGCGGGAGCGGCGGGTGCCGGTTCCTCTTTTTTCTCACCGGTCGTTTCGGCGGAGAAAGCGCGGGGGGTTCCCAGCGCCAGGAGGACGATCATGGGAGTGAAGAATCCGAATCGGGTGGATGCCATGAGAGCAAAAGTTAGACGCGGCCCCCGGCACGGAGGCGCGCCGCCCCGTAGAGCGAGGGGAATCCTCAGTCAAACATATTTACAATCACTTTATAAACAGGGTGTTATGAATTACTGAAAATGGTTATTTTATGTCCTGTCCGGAGGGGTGGGCGATCAAATTTTGTCCGTTTCCCAACATGCAATGTTGAGGAGACCCGGCGAACGGCCTGGTGCCTCTACATTCCAATAACACGGGCGGGTAATCCAGCCCGGGCAGATGCCGTCCGGAGCACGAAGCGTGGCGAACCCGCGTTACAGGATCATTCCCGCCGCCACCGTTTCATTCGTGCCGGGATCAATGAGGATAAAACTGCCCGTGGTGCGATTCCGGGCATAAGAATCATACATGAGCGGCGAGCTGGTGCGCACCGCGATGCGCCCGATGTCATTCATCCGGAAGGTGACGTCGTCCTCGATTTTGTGGAGCGTATTGATGTTCACCTTATAGCGGGCCTCCTTGATCACTGCCTGCACCTCCCGCGTGGTGTGCCGGAGCACATATTTCCCGCGTGTGGCCATGGGGCGTTCGCTGAACCAGCAGATCATGGCTTCCACCTCCTGGCCAACCTCCGGCGGATTGTTCGGCTTCACGATCATGTCCCCCCGGCTGATGTCGATCTCATCCTCCAGTGTCAGCGTCACTGAAAGCGGCGCGAAGGCCTCGGGGAGATCCCCGTCCGCGGTATGCACGGCCTTGACCTTGCTCTGGAAACCGGAGGGGAGGGCCACCACGGCATCCCCGGGCTTGAATACGCCGCCCGCCACGCGTCCGGCATAGCCGCGGAAGTCATGCCACTCGTCGCTGTGCGGGCGGATCACCGTCTGCACGGGAAAACGGGCCTCCACGTGGTTTTCACCAGGCCGCACATACACGGTCTCCAGGTGGTAAAGCAGGGTCGAGCCCTGATACCACGGCATGTTAGGGGACTTCTCCACGATGTTGTCCCCGTTCAGCGCGCTGATGGGCAGGAAGGTCATTTCCACGAAGTGATCCAGGCGGCTGGCGAAGTCCGTGAACTCGCGTTTGATGCGCTCATAAACCTCCTCGCTGTAGTCCACGAGGTCCATCTTGTTCACCGCCAGCACCACATGCTGGATGCGCAGCAGATTCGCGAGAAACGCGTGGCGGCAGGTCTGCTCGATGACGCCCTTCCGCGCGTCGATGAGGATGATGGCCAGGTTCGCCGTGCTGGCCCCGGTGACCATGTTCCGGGTGTATTGAATATGCCCCGGGGTGTCCGCGATGATGAACTTCCGTCTCGGCGTCGCGAAATAACGATAGGCCACGTCGATGGTGATCCCCTGCTCCCGCTCCGCGCGCAGGCCGTCCGTGAGCAGCGCGAGATCGATGTGGGCATCCCCCCGCTTTTTGGAAAACCGTTCCACGGCCGCGAGCTGGTCTTCGAAGATGGACTTGGAATCGTAAAGCAACCGGCCAATGAGGGTGGACTTTCCGTCATCGACGGAACCGGCGGTGGTGAAGCGAAGAAGATCCATGCGTTGGGGGGAGAAAAGCGGGGGCTGCGTGAAGAGATCATTTTTGTGCGGAACGATCCTCGTGCAAATGGAAAATCGACTAATCCCATAGGGAATAGGGTGTTTTGTGAACGTTCACATCTTCCCATAGCATCGCCGGGCAAACGTGCCAGCCTGCGCCCCATGATTACCACCTTCCAGGGAAAGGTCGTCGCCATCGTGGGGGGCACGTCCGGCATGGGGCTCGCGATTGCCCGCGCGGTCTGCGCAGCCGGGGGAACCGTGGCGGTGCTGGGCCGGGAGGACGCCTTCCTCGCGCCTGCCAGGGAGGCACTGGCGGGGATTGTGCTCGCGGGAGATGCCGTCTCACCGGATGCACCGGAGTCTTTGATCGCGGCGGCCTGGGAAAGGCTGGGGGGGCTCCATGGCCTGGTGCATGTGGCGGGGGGAAGTGGACGGGCCTTCGGCGACGGACCGCTGCATGAATTGACCGATGCCGGCCTGGAGCAAACGATGGCCCTGAACTTCCACTCCGTGGTGTGGTCCAACCGGGCCGCTGTCCGCTCCTGGCTGGAGCGGGATATTGGCGGCAGTATCGTGAATCTCGGATCGGTGCTCGCATCCTCTCCATCTCCCCGGCACTTTGCCACCATCGCTTACCCCGCCGCCAAGGCCGCGATGGAAGGCTTCACCCGCACCGTGGCCGCCACCTATGCCCCGCGTGGCATCCGGGCGAACGTCATCGCGCCCGGCCTTGTGGAAACCCCCATGTCCCGCCGCGCGGCGGAAAATCCGGACATCATGAAGTTTGTCAGGAACAAGCAGCCCCTGGACGGCGGCCGCATCGGTCATCCGGAGGATGTGGCCGCGGCGGCTCTTTATTTTCTTTCCGATGAAAGCCGCTTCTGCACCGGGCAGGTTCTGGCCGTGGACGGCGGGTGGTCGGTGAGCGGCGCTTAGCCCGAGGGGATTATCCAAGCCGTCCGCCGGGTCCAGTCTGAACGGGCTCTTCCAGAGGAATAAAACCGTGGCTCAATCCCTTCCGTCAGCCCGCTTCACGATTTTTCCCAATAGATTGAGAACAAAGGTTCTGGAGGCTTTATATCCGTCAGGATCAGTGTTGGATTTGCCATCGTAAAGCCCTCCGGCATGGGTAATCGAAATCGGATTTGAATCGTCCTTCAGTTCGATCCGGCATGTCCATTGTGACCAGTCCAGCGATCCGGCATCAACGGAAACCTTTGCAATGATACCGGCGAAGGCGGGACGGGCGAGCGGCTCAAGAAACCGCGCTTTTAAATTCTTAAGCTCACTTGTCTCCAACGGAGCATCCCAAATGGCTCCGAAAGGGTCAATTTCGACGGGAAACGGCAGGCCGTCACGCACAAAGGCCACGGCCTCCGCGATTTTCTCATCGGAGGGCCCTGGCGGGGGCCCGGAGGGAAGGGCCGGCAAAACGGCCTGAGCCGGTCCAGTGGCCCTGGGTGGGCTGGCGCAGGAAATCAATCCCGCCGCGGACACCAACATGGTGAACAACCACCTTGTCATGAAGAGAGGCCGCCGGATAACTTATTTCCTGGCAGCCTTCTTCTTGACCGGCGATTTCTTTTTAGCGGGAGCTGTCTTTTTAGCGGGAACAGTTTTCCTGGCGGGAGCCGCTTTTTTTGCCGGGGCAGGTGCCTCTGGAGTTGCGGCCTTCTTCGCCGCCGTCTTTTTCTTCGCCGGAGATTTCCTGGCTGCCTTCTTCGCGGGTTCATGACGCAACGGCTTGGTCACGGTTTCCAGCACATGCTCTCCGAACTCTTTGATTTTTTCGAGCATGGTGGGCTCGGCGGGAGCCTTTTTCCGGGCGGCGGTTTTCTTGCGTGCGGGCATAATTTTAGGGGGGGCTGGTCACGTCGCGGTGAATTCCCGCTGGCGCGAATATGGGTATTCTAACGGACAGCCCGGTCCGGGGCAAGGTAATACGGTTACTTCTCTATGACCGGCAGCGTTTCGTTCCTAACGGCTCCTGGATTCAATCCCAACGGTGCCGCTTGCAGCCGATCCACGCGGCCACCAGGCCGCAAAGGATGTGGGCCATAAGCACACTGGAACTCACTCCCGGGCTGGAGACCACGCTCGTGGGGACCGACTGATTGATGCACACGAAGTAATTACTCGGCCGCATGCTGCTGAGCTGGCCGCTCCAGCTCCAGTAGGCGGCGATGAGCGGCTGGAGCACTTTCTCCAGGGCCGCCGGCAGGGCCAGCACGGCTCCGGAGAGTGGCAACTGGAACCCCACGAGATAGATACTCAGCAGGGATGCCTGCTCCGGGGACTTCATATTCGCGGAGATGGCCAGGCACACGGAGGTCATGGCTCCATTCACCAGGAGCAGCATGGTGATTTTTTCCCCCAGGCTGCCGGGCAGGCCGGTGAAGTGATTCACAAAGACGCCCATCCATACGGACTGCAACGCCACCAGCACGGCGAGGAAAAACACCTTGCTCGCCAGGTAGGCCAGGGGCGTGAGCCCGCCCAGGCGTTCTTTCTCATAGGTCAGTCGTTCTGAAGCAATCTCCCGCGCGGAGTTGTTGGATCCCATGAGGGTCAGCAGGATGACCTGGAACATCACAAGACCCGAAATCAGTCCGCCGATGGACACCTGCTTCTGCACCACTTTGATCGTCTGTTGCGCCGCGTCGATGGGGTTCATGCCATCCGGAATCCCCTGGTTGGGCATGTCCGGGAGCCGTCCGTCCGAACAAAAGATAACCACCAGGAGAGGGAACCCGAAGAGCAGCGCGGCGTGCAGCAGGATCTGTGTGCGGTCCCGGAAGAACAGCTTCCAACGCCGGAAGAAGAGAATGAGGAACTGACGGAACACGCCGGCGGGAATGTGTTCCTCCGTTTCCGGCTCCTCCGGGGTCTCCCCTCCGGTCTCGGCCGGTTCCGGCTTCACCGGAGCCGGGCGGGCGGCCAGGCGGCGGTCCAGCTTTTCGTAGTAGGCGTCGTGGTATTTTGTCCAGGAATCATGCCAGGCGGGCGCGGGTCGTTTCGCGAGCGCCGCGTAGATGGCCTCCGCTTTCTCCACGCTGAAGTAATGCGGCATGGCCTCCGGGGGGCCGTGATACACCACATGGCCTTCATACATCACCAGCACGGAGTCATAGAGATCCAGATTGCTCAGGCTGTGGGTGACGTTCACCACGATGCGTTCATCGTGCAGGGAGAGCCGGTGCAGGAGCTGCACGATGTCCACCTCGCTCTGCGGGTCCAGACCGCTGGTAACTTCGTCGCAGAGCAGCAGGTGGGGGCGGCTCACCAACTCCATGGCCAGGCCCAGGCGGCGTTTCTGCCCGCCGGAGAGCACGGCCACGCGCTTTTCCCGCATGGACTCCATGCCCACCTCCGTCATGACGCGGTCCACGATGTCCAGCACCTCCTCCCCCCCGGCGCGAGTGCGCAGCTTCGCCGCGTTCTCCACGCATTCCTCCACGGT
Source organism: Verrucomicrobiales bacterium (assembly GCA_965229245.1). Lineage (GTDB taxonomy): Bacteria > Verrucomicrobiota > Verrucomicrobiia > Verrucomicrobiales > V1-33 > V1-33. Next base: position 1,530,798 of record CBDDIW010000005.1, on the reverse strand, counting down.
GAGGTGGTCATGGGCGATGCTGAACTGAGGCACGTATCCCAGCTCCTGCGGCTGGATGTCCCCGCCATCCCCCAAAGCCTCGCCGCGCCACAGGATCTGTCCGGAAGTCTCCAGTTGCAGCCCGGCCACCACCTTCAGCAGCGTGGTCTTCCCGCAGCCGGAAGGGCCCACGATGGCCATGAAGTGTCCCGGTTTCACCGTCACGGAAACGTCCCGCAGCAGGTGCAGTTCCGTGCCATCGCGCTGGAGGGTGTAGTGGACTTCCTTGAGTTCGAGCATGGGGAGAGAGAGTATCAGGTCAAAGCAGCGGACGCCATCCCGAAGGGATCAGACCTTGAATTCCCAGCCTTTACGGTAGGTGCGCTTGAGGAGCGCGGCGGCTTCCGGCACTCCGGGCACGGTGAGATTCTTCGCGTCCCAGGTTATCTTTTTCCCGAGGCGGTAGGCCACGTTGCCCAGGTGATTCGCCTCTGTGAGGCCGCCACTGTAGTCGAAATTACACGTCGTGGGCGAGCCGGTTTTGCAGGCCTTCAGCCACTCGGCATGCTGGCCGATGCTGTCTGGAATGGTGGGCTTCGGCAGGGGGACGTCCTTGAAGGTGTCCGCGGGCAGCAACTGGAGCCGGTCGTAGCTGGCGAGGAGCATCCCCTTGCTGCCGATGAATAGCACGCCGCTGTCCCACTGCGGGATTTTCTTTTCCTTCCAGATGGCGGGCTTCAGCTCCCCCTGATACCAGGTGAGCTTCACCGGCGGCATTTCCCCGCGCGCGCCGTATTCGTAGGTGGCGGACATGGAGGCGGGTGCCAGTTCCGGATGCGGTGGCGGACCGGCGGCCTCGATGGTGAGGGGCGCGTCCAGGTTCAGCGCCCAGAAGGGCAGGTCGTTCCAGTGGGAACCGAGATCGCTCATGGTGCCGCTGCCGAAGTCCCACCAGCGGTACCACTTCGGGCCGGGGAAGTAGGCGTTGTTGAAAGGCCGTTCGGCGGCCGGGCCGAGGAAGAGATCCCAGTGGAAATACGGAGGCGGCGTCTGCGCCTCCGCGGGCCGCTCCTGGATGGCGATGATGTCTCCGTTCTTTCGCGCATCCTCCGGGCTTTGCAGACCCCAAGCGCGGGAAACCCACACGTGGACTTCCATCACCGGGCCGATGTGGCCGCTCTGCACCAGTTCCACCACGCGGCGGTAGTTGCTCCCCGCGTGGATCTGCGTGCCCATCTGGGTGGCCACTTTGGCCTTCTTCGCGGCCTCGCGGATCATGCGCGTTTCCCATACATTGTGGGTCAGCGGCTTCTCACAATAAACATGCTTCCCGGCCTGGAGGGCGGGCAGCGTGGCGAGCCCGTGAGTGTGCTCCGCCGTGCTGACCACCACGGCGTCAAAGTCTTTCACCTCCGCGTAGAGCTGGCGGAAATCGATGAACTTTTTGGCTTGGGTGTATTTCGCCGCCGCCGCGTTGAGGTTCTGCTCGTTTACATCGCAAAGGGCCACGATGTTGTCCCCGTGGGCCGCCACATCCCCCAGGTTCGAAGCCCCCCGGCCACCGCAGCCGATGACCACGATGTTGAGCTTACTGTTCAGATTCTGTGCCCGTACGATGGAGGGAAAACCGAGGGAAGCCGTCGCTAGGACCGAAGCCCGCAGAAACCCGCGGCGGGAGGTGGAAAGTGCCCTGCCGGGAACAGAGGAAATGAGCTGATCAGACATGGGGGCGGATACTCCGCTTCCAGCGCTTTCTGGCAAACTTTTTCGCGGCACCAGACACGTTCAAAACCCATCCGGATCAAATCCCGGGATGGACTGGTGTTTTTCTGATCAACCTCTGCCAAATAACGCCCGGTTACTTCCCCACCGCCTTCTCGTAGTCCCTGACAAACCACCGTTTTCCTTTCTGGAAAACGACATGCCCTTCATCCCGCAACCGTTCCGCCGCAGCTTCGATGCCGCCGGGGTATTTGGGATTCAGTTCCCCGCCGGATTTCAGGGTGCGCCACCAGGGCGTGGTTTTGCTTTCACCGGCGAGTTCCCCTTCATTGGCGGCGTGGGCGGCGATCCAGGCGAAGATGCCAGTGGTGACGGGGCAGGCATGGTCCACTCCGTGCTTTGTCGCGAGGGCCTGGCGCAGGTGGCTGATGGTGGTCAGCTTCCCCTTCTTTACCGCCCTCATGAGCCCGTCCACCTCCAGGGGTGAGGGCACCACGGAGCTGCCGCGATCATAGTGCGCGGGCATGGTGTCATCGATGACGATGATCTTCGGCAGGCCTTTGTCATCGGCCAGCTTTTCCCGCCAGGTCTTCTTCTTTTTCGCGCTCATGGCCGCGTCACATTTCGAGGAAGTTTTTGAGAATCCGTTTCCCCTCCGTGGTCAGGATGGACTCCGGGTGAAATTGCACGCCGTGCACATTCAGGGTCTTGTGCCGCAGGCCCATGATTTCCCTCTCCGCCGTCTCCGCGGTGATCTCCAGACAGTCCGGCAGGGTCTCGCGTTTCACGATGAGCGAATGATAGCGCGTGGCCTCGAAGGGATTCGGCAGTCCCGCGAAGAGCCCTTTTCCATCATGGTGAATCATGGAGGTTTTCCCGTGCATGAGGCGCGGTGCCCGGATGACATCGCCGCCGAAAACATCCCCCATGCACTGGTGCCCCAGGCAGACGCCAAAGATGGGGCGGCTGGCGGAGAATCGGCGCAGCACTTCATTGCTGATGCCCGCCTCCCGGGGGGTGCAGGGGCCCGGGGAAATGCAGATGCGCTCCGGATTCAGCCGCTCGATCTCCTCCGGCGTGATCTCGTCATTCCGCTTTACCAGCAACTCCGCGCCCAGTTCTCCGAAGTACTGGACGAGGTTGTAGGTGAAGGAATCGTAATTGTCGATGACGAGCAGCATGGGGGCAGTAAAAGCGGGAATCCAAAATCTGAAATCTAAAATCCACGCTGGTCATTCCTCCGGTTCCTCTTCTGTAGTCTCCTCGGCGGCGGCGGGCTTCCGGGGCCGGGTGCGGCGGACCTTTTCCACCGGCTGGATGAGGGTGGTGATGGGCCGGTGGTCGCTGGCCACGCTCCAGTCCGCGCCGGAATAAACCGTGGTCCCCTCCGCATCCACTTCCGGCATCAGCCCCCGGGAGGCGAAGAGGTAGTCGATGCGGGAATAGGTGTCGTTGTCCTTATAATAATAAGTCCAGCGCTCTCCATGCGCATCTGATGGGGTGAGCGTGGTCAGGTAGGTGGGCTCTCCCCGCATTCCTGGAATAGCCCGGATGGAGGGCTGATCCCGGGTATCGTTGAAGTCCCCGAAAACGAGGAGATTCGTCTCAGGGGCGGCGGTCAGGACGCCATCCAGATGCCGTCGCACGAGGTGCGCTTCATTGCGCCGCATAAGGCCTTCATCGGCCCCGGGTACGGTGAGGCGGGATTTCAGATGCACTCCCACGCAGCGCAGGCTGTAGGTTTTCGTCACTTGCAGCGTCACATCCAGAATGCCCCGCTGCATGGGCAGCTTTGCCTCGTCCAGGAGATAGGAAAGGTGTGGCTGGGATTGGCGGACGGTGATGGGAAACCGGCTGAGCAGGCCCACGTGGCGCTCCCGGTCCGCGCCTTCCACCAGTTCGCTGTGGGGCAGGTCCACGCCTGCCTCCTTCAGTCGCTGCTGGAGACCGGCCAGATCCTCCGCGTCCCCCATTTCACATACTCCCAGAATATCCGGCCGGAGACCCGTGAGAATGCGGGTGACGGCGGCCACTTCACGGGCCGGTTTGGGCTTGGTCTCGCGCGGTGCCTGGGTGGCGGGGACGGTGACCGTGTGGAGATAATTTTTCAAATTCCACTCCACAAAGGTCACTTTGCCGGTGGTTTCGTCTCCAGCGAAGCCACAGGTATAAAAGAAAAGGGAGCCCGCGAACAAACGGGCTCCCTTGAAAATAGAAGAAACAGGGCGCGGCAGGCGCACGGCTGATCAGACCTTCGGCTCGGTCTTGGGCTGGATGGTCGGCTCTTCGATCGTTTTGGTGATCTCGTGCTCGAACTCCTGGCGGGCTTTCTTGAACTCACCCATGCTCCGGCCAAGGCCGCGGGCAAATTCCGGAAGTTTCTTGGCTCCAAAAAGAAGCAGGACAGCCAGGAAAATCAGGAACCATTCCTGACCACCAGGCATACCAAGAGCAAAGATATAAGGAGTGTTCATTTGAGTGTGAGTTTAAGGCGCGGTTTGGGGGTTGTAAAGGAAACTTGCGGGCACTTTCAGACCCATTATACCGGGCGGCAAGGGCGGACAAACTTCCACGGGGCAGGGGACGGGGGCGGGGAACAAGCAGACCGAACGAAGCCATTTCTCCTTCCGGTGCCCCGCAAAAAACAGGGCAGGGGGCAAGGTAAACGGCGTGCATCCGGCGGGAGGCGGCGCGGCCTTCCCTGCATATAGCGCTACGGGTCCGCGGTCCCGTCTTTTTCATTTTAAAAAAAGTCAGCGCCCGCCCTCGGCCTTGCCCAGCGGCGCGGAATGCCAGTTCTCCCGCACAATACCGGTAATTTCCACCCGGCCTTCCCGGTGGCTCAGGGCCACCTGGGGCGGCTTCGACTGCCCCAGGGGGAACAGGGCCTCCGCCTGGGTCGCGCGCGGGGTTTTTGTCGGCATGAGCACGCGAGTGGGGGCGTCACTGCTTCCTGGAGAGAAAAGATCAAATGCCAGAAACCCGGGCTCGCCCGCCTCCGTGCCGGTAGCGGCGGGGGACGGCACCCGGGTGAGGGTGACGTAAAACACTGCCGGTACTGCCGCGGGGTTTGCCAGAAACGCGGCCAGGCGCTGGTCCCGGCACTGGATGAGGAAATCCCAGTTGGTCTTCAGGCCTTCCGGAGTTTCCTCCACCGTCACGGGAAACCCGCCCGGCACCGCCGCGGTGGTCACCTTGAAATTCCAGGCCTTTTTCCCCTCCGGTCCGGGCTGCTCCGTGTCCACCAGTTCCATTCCCTGTGCCGGGCCTGCCGTGAACTTTCCGGCGGTGAAATAATTCTCCACGCCTGGTTTCAGACGCGTTGCGTCGAGGATGAGCGGGGTCACTGTCTCGGCGCTGGTGGCCGTCAGGAGCCGGTCAATGAGAGCCCGGGCCCCTGCTTCGCTGACGGGTGGCGGCGCGGACGGGTCCGGGGCGACAGGAGGCACTACAGGCTCCGGGCCTGGCGGGGGTGCCGGGGATGGGACCGGCGGAGAGGCCTTCTCCATGTTTACCGGCTCCGGCGCGGACGGTGAAGGCGGCGCTTCCGGCAGGGAAGGCGCGGTGGCGGGAAGCGGTTTTTCGGAAGGTAGAGGGGGCGGCTCCACGACGAGCGGATGCCTGGATTGTAACCAGAGGACGACCACCAGCGCCACCACTCCGACCAGGAGCAAAAGCAGCAGGACACGCCGGAGCGAGGGGGGCTTTTTTCCGGTCTCCTGACTTAAGGAAACTGGCGGCACAAGGACACCGGCGGGTTTCTCCTCCCCATCCGCTGCCATGGGAAGGGAAAGGCCCGTGCCGGAATCCGTCGCCCCCACGGTCACTGGCGCGTCCACTGCTTCCTCCTCCACCACCTCCGGGAAAGACTCCCGCGAAAGATCCGGCAGCGGAATCCGGTGGTCCGGCGGCTCCTTCGTTGGGTTGCTGTCTATGGCGGGGACGGCTTCCAGCGCGGGTGTTTCCGGCACGGGAGCGAAGGGTTCCTCCTCCAGTGCCGGAGACTGGGTGGTGAAATTTTCGAGCGTCTCCTCCACGGGGGCGGTCGCGGGTGCATCGCCGGGCGTCTCCTCCACTGGAGCCAGCAGGGCGGCCTTTTCCTCCGCCTCCCGGAATTCCTCCGCGGCCCGGCGCCAGATTTCCTCCGGGTCGATTTCCTGTTCCGCCTCCGGTGGCGGCTGGTCTCCCGCGGATTCCAGGGAGACGGGCACGGGCTCCGTGTCTCCTATCGGCAGGAACCCGCCTGCCGGGTTCAGACCGGATGACGCATTCAAGGCGGAGAGGGAGTCCTCAAAGCAGGAAGCGGAGGCAGGCTCCGGCGGGAGCGGGCGTTCCGCCCAGGATTCAGGCGCGAGCCCTTCCCGGGACGAAGCCGGGAAAAGCGGTGGCCAGTTGGCACCCTCCGTCCGGCCTGTCGCACGGCGGAGCAGCGATGGAAAATCGTTTATATCATCCGGGATGATCAAAAACTCCTCCCGCGGACCAGGTTCCAGTTCATCATCCGCGGTAGTTGTGAGTTCCCCGGCGGCTTCAGGCATCGCGGAGGAATCCGGGGGCTCCAGCGCTGTCTCCCCGCCATTCCCGGAACCGTTCCACCCCGTGCCCGGCTTTGCCGTGCCTTTTAGCGCGGTGTCCTGGGTCCGCTGCTTCCCGTGAGGCTGGGGCTTGGGCACGGAATCGGATTCCGGCCGGTCCGGAGCAGAATCTGGATCGGGCGTCATTGGCGGTCGGTCGGTAAAGAGGAGGCCCGCGCCGGGGAAAGACGCCGCCGCGAGGACCGCACCATAGCCAGCCTCCCCGTTTTCCACCACTGGAAAACGCGCCCGGTTTCCCGGAGTTTCCGGAGAGAGGGCATATGGTGGCAAGATCCGGGGCTCCCCAGCGGATATTCCCCATATGAAAAAGCTCCTCATCATCCTCGCCGTCATCGCGGCCCTGGCTGGCATTGGAATTTACAAACTGGTCTCGGCGGTCACTACGGCTGGTGAATTGGGGGATGCCGCCGTGGCCGTGTTTCACCGGCAATACAACGCCAATGCCGTGGCGGATGCCTACGCCGCCGCGGCGCCTGCTTTCCGGACCGGGATTACCCCTGAGGATTTTCAGGCTCTCGCCGCCCGGTTGCATGACAAACTGGGAGAATGGAAAAGCGGCGAACGCACCAGCATCTATGTGAGCAATGACAACGGCCAAAAGACCATCGAACTCGGCTATGACGCCATTTTCACCAAAGGAACCGGCACGGAGGAGTATCTCTTTGATTACAACGGTGAGGCCCCCCTCCTCTTAAGCTATCGCGTGAAATCTCCCGCCCTGGACACGGGTGCCATCGCGGAGGGTGGAGAGGGAAAAGCGATGGAGGCTAAATAATCCAGTTGGTAGCGGATGCCGTTCCTTCTGCCATTGGGCTCCCTTCTCCCGGTGGCATCACGGGATGTTCCGGGGGGGGCGATAGCGCAGAGGGCGGTTGATCCGGAAATGGACCCGTGCTCCCGGCCCCTGGGCGACCCGCCCGGTATGATAATTGGCTTGGCACGGGGTTCCCTGCCATTACATTCCCTCCATGCCAACACTTGCCGGCAACACAGAGACAGCCATCCTTGAGAGAATCATCCGTCCTTCCGGAGCGGCTCTGTCCCCCGCTGCGGCGGAATCTCTCCTGAGGTTAAGTTTCCAACCGGCGGATCATAGAAGGATGACCGAACTTCTTGCCGCGGCGCAGGCGGGCGGGTTGACGGCGGATGAATCCATCGAACTGGAAAATTACCGGAATGTGGGCCGCATGGTGGACCTCTTGCAAAGCCAGGCGAGGCAGGCTCTCAAACGGCATTCCGGTGACTAACGGATGGCGCGAATATCAACCCGGTTACTCCAGGAAACCCGGCGGCGCGCGAATGATCGCTGCGAATATTGCTGCCTCCCGCAGTCTGCCAGTATTCTGCCTTTCCAGCCGGACCATATCATTGCGCTGAAACACAATGGCCCGACTAAATCCGGGAACCTTGCGTGGTCGTGCTTCTACTGTAACAGTTATAAGGGTGCCTGCATTGCCGGGCAGGACCCGTTGACCGGCAAGCTCACGAGGCTCTTCCATCCACGAAACGACAAATGGGAGTTGCACTTCAAGTGGTCGGGGCCGTTTCTTACAGGGAGGACTCCTGTTGGCCGAACCACACTACATGTTCTCAATTGTAATCATCCGGATGCAGTCCGTCTCCGGCGATCTCTATTAAAAGAAGGGATTTTTTAGCGCCATCGCCAAAGGCGGCGGCTTAAACAACCCGTGGATTCTCGGGTACGGATCCGCCGGACCGGCTGAAAAGTTGACAACCCTGCCAGGAACACGAACGTCCCGTCATGATCGCGGTATTACAGCCCGCGGCATTCCATCAGGAGGCGACCGGTCGCGGGCCGCGAAAGCGGCGGGGCGCGCCGGTCGAATCACAACGCCAACGCCAAAAGAAGGGAACCCAGCCAAATATGAACAACGCAAAAAATCCTGCCCGCGCCGGCATCGTGCTGGGGGGGCTCGCTTTGATCGTGGGCTCTATCATCTGGGCCTGCGGGTCCACAAATTTTGAAACCCCGGCGGGATACGTGGGCTACATCCGCGAGGGTTCCATTTTCGGGAAAACCAAATTCGTGGGCACCCAGACCGGGCCCACCTCCAGCGGAAAGCACTGGCTCTACACCGGCAATAATGTCTGCGTGACTCCCTATACGGAGAATGAGCAGTGGAGCCAGGCGGACGGCGTCCTCGCCAAGGATAAACTCTCCATCATTCTCTCCGCGCACCTTACGTGGCGGTTGAAGCCGGATAAAATCCAGGACTTCATGGAACACTACGGCGGTTGGGACGAGCACGCGCCCGCGGACCAGTTGGAACAGTCGGCTTACAACCATTTCATCAAACAGCCGTTCCGGAATCTGGTGCGGGATGAAATCAGCAAATACGAAGGGTTGGAAATCAACGAACACCTGCCGCAAATCGCCGGTGAGATTCAGGACCAACTGGCGCGCCGGTTCAAGGACACCCCTTTTGAGATCATCAGCGCCGTCATCGGCACCTGTGTTCCTCCGGTAAATGTCACGGAGCAGATCGCCAAAAAGGTGGCCAGCAAACAGGAGCTCGAACGGAAGACCACGGAGCTGGAGATCGCGCTGAAGCAGGAAGCCATCAAAGCCGCCGAAGGCAAAGCCATGGCCGCCCAGGACGTGGAGGAGGCGAAGGGACGCGCCCTCGCCATGAAGGCCATCAAGGAGCAGCTCACTCCGGAATATCTCAGCTACGAAGCCATCCGCGGTTTTGCCGGGGCGAACCGCATCTACATCCCCCTGGGGGCCAATGGCCTGCCTATCGTGGGGAATCTGAACATTGAAAAAGAGAAGGAAAAGTGAGGCGGTGGCTACTTCCAGGAGGTGAATTTCCAACAAACGCTGCCCGTTCTGCAAAGGGTGGATCACTCCTGGTATTCCCCGGAAAATTCCCGTGCCAGGCGGCGGAGAAAAGGACTGCCCTGGGGATTGATCGCCACCGTATGGATCACCGGTGCCGTTCCCTGTTTGTCCGCGGTCCGGTGCAGGCGTGAGAGGACTTCCCGGCGGGAAAGGCCGCGGTTTTCCTCGCGTGCCATCAGTCCACCGTCGCTGATGAGAAGCACTTCGTCCGCCTTGCCCTGGATCGCGGCGAGCAGACCGGCGTCCAGTCGGGAGGTGCCTGTTCCGGTTTCGAGCGGATCTTCTCCTGGTCTTGCGAGAAGTTCGGGATTGTGGCACAGGGACTCCACAAAGGCAGTCGCGGCGGCGGTATTGCCCTCTGTCACCGGCGTGCTGGAGGAGGAAAAGGGGACGACGTGGCGCGCGAAGCAGACCACGTTGAAAGCGGCTCCTTTTTGCAGTCGGGAGAGGCCCTCCGCCAGTTCATCCAGCGCCTTGTCGCGTGTCGCCTCACGGTTTCTGACGCTTCCGGAAAGATCGAGCACGATAACGGTGTTCTTTCCACGCAGGGGAACGGAAATCCGGTGACCAGGATCTCCCTGCCCGATGTCGGGGCAACTCATACTTCTCATGCCTGTCGCCGTGCCCGAGCCCATGGAATATCCATTCAGGCCTCTCCCCTCCAGCAGGCCGTTTCCCTGGCCACCCTTTAAGCCGCCCCCTCGAACGTCCGGCAGATACGAACGGTCCTGTGACTGGACCGGTGTGGCGGACGCGGCTTTGGCAAGGTTCGAAGGCAAAGCCGAAAGCAGCACCTTGCGATGTTGTGAAGTGGAGGGCGACTCTGTCAGCACCCTGGGTTTGACAGTGACCAACTGTCCCACAGTCCCTCCGTCCGTCGGGGGGATCAGCAGCAGGTCCGCTTTTTTCGGCGGTGCCCGCCCACTGTCTCCAGACAATGCCGACCGCCAGTCCCGTCGCCAGAAGATGCAGGACCACGCTGGCTGCGAGGGCCTTGACACCCCGGTCTCCGGAAGTGGATGGCCGTGTGGAAAGCCGGAACTCCATGTGACCGGGAAGGGTGGTATTCATCTGTGGGAATGAGGTGGACCGTTCACTCGCCGGTATGAAGATCCCGGAGGTATTGCTGCTCAGCGAACCGCAGGGCCTCGCGAAAGGATTCAGGGGTCAGGGACACACCGCCTGTTGAGGCGGGGTATTGTTCTCCATTGGCGGACAGGATCGTAAAAAGTTCACCAGGCTGGAGGCGGGAGAGTGTGGCTTTTAATTCCGTCATGACGGAGGCGCGGGTGGCTCCTGGCTTTTGCAGCAAAATGGAGAGATCGATCGCGCTGACGGGGGCTGGGATCCGCGGCGGGCAGCAGCCGCTGCCATGTCCCCAACCTCCAACGTAGCCTGTCATGACCGCGTTCATGAGCACGGCGGAACCGTGAGGACCTCCCGATACCGGGCTGTCCAGACGGGGCGGCAAGAGGTGGTTCGGCGCGTTCCGGGAGGTCGGAATGCCGGGCGGAGTCGAGAGCAGCACATTCCGCGAGCTGCCGGATATGGGACTCGATGGCTGTGAGAGGGTTAAGCTGGAGTGCTCTCCTGTTCCGGTCTGCCCTCCTGGCATTGAGGCTAATGGACTCTGGTGCCAGCACTTCCATACAATCATCATCGCCATTACTGCTCCCGTGAGATGGATCAGCACACTGCCCGCGAGGGAGCTCATCCCCTTTTCCCGCCACCACCCGCGAAATGGTAAGGAACGAAGCCGGGAATGCGGGAGGGCGGTGTGCATTGCAGGGAAATGGAATAGAATGCCATGCTCAGAACGCCGGGACCGTGTTTTCCCTGGGGGTTTCCGCCGGGAACCGGCAGAAACTTTTAGCCGGTCGTTGTGTTCGTCTCAAACCGGCGGCGATGAGATGCGGCTCGAAGTATCCCGCGGTTCCTCCCCCAATTTTCCCGGGAGTGGAAGACTGATAGTCAGGCATGGAACCCGCTGCCTCTCACCACCTATGGCATCACCAGCATCTTCATCAGCGCGCCTTCTTCGGGCACGGGCCCCACGAAGGCGGCGGTGAGGTTTCCGGTCTGGAAGGTCTCCTTCGCGAGGGCGTGGACCTGCGCCGGGGTCACGGAGCGGAGGCGTTTTTCGTATTCCTCCGCCGGGATGTAGCGTCCATGGAAAAGCAGGCACTCCGCCATGGCGGTCATCTGGCTGGCGGGGGCCTCCAGGCCCATGCGGGCGGAGCCGAGCACGTATTCGCAGGCGGCTTTCAGGGCCCTGGGCGTGAGCGCTTTGTCCACCAGTTTGCCAAGTTCCCGCATCAGCACGCGGAGGGCTTTCGGGAGTTTGTCAGGGTCCACCCCGGCAAAGATGTGGAGCAGGCCGGTCTCGGACAACGGAGTGAGATCCGAGCCCACGTCATAGCATAGCCCATGGTCCTCGCGCAAGGAGGACCAGAGGCGGGAGCTGGTGTTCTCGCCCAGGATGACATTCAGCAGGCGCTGCGCGGGGGCGGTTTCGGATTTCCGGCCCGGCACATGGAAGGCGAGGGCCAGTTGCACCTGGTCGATCTCCCGTTTCTCCAGCGCGACATGCGGAACCTTCCGCGGGGCTTTCGCCGGGAAGAGCCGCGTGCGGGGCGTCCGGCCTTCGGGCAGGCCGCGCTCCAGGAGTTTTTCCAGTACCTCGCGGACTTTCCCCGCCTCCACGCGCCCAGCCACGCAGAGGATGCTGTTTTTCCGGCCAAACCAGGCTCCGGCGTGCTCCTTCAGGGAGCGGACATTGATCCGGCGGAGGCTCTCCTCCGTGCCCGCGATGGGGCGGCCCAGCGGATGGTCCGGCCAGGAGGATTTCCATAGCAGATCCTCCACCTGCTGCTGGGGCTGCTCTTTATACATGGAGATCTCCTCCGCGATGACCTCCCGCTCCCGCTTCACGTCATCCGCCGTGAAAATGGAATGCCGGTAGATATCCATCAGCACATCCGCGAACCTCTGGAAATGCTCCGCCGGTCCGCGAACAAAAAACGCGGTGTGGTCCTCGCTGGTGTAGGCATCCATGCTGCCGCCCACGCTTTCCACGTCCGTATTCAGACGGCGGGCACTGCGGCGTTTGGTGCCTTTGAAAATCATGTGCTCCACGAAGTGTGCCAGCCCGCCCTGATCCAGGGGATCGTGCCGTCCGCCCACGCCCGCCCACACGCCCAGGCTCACGCTCTCCATGTGCGGCATCTCCGCCACGCAGAGCCGCTCGCCGGTCTTCAATTTCAAAATGTGATGTTTCGTCATCGTAAAAGCTGTTCGGCGGTTTCCAGATCGCCGGGCAGCGTGATCTTCGGATTGGGCCGGGGATTTTCCACCAGCCAGACAGGATTTCCCGCGCGCTCCGCGGCGGAGACTTCATCCGTCACCAGCACGCCGTCCCGGATGATGTCCGCGTAAGCCTCCTTTAAAAGTGAGGCCCGGAACACCTGCGGGGTCTCCATGATCCACACGCCCTCGCGATCGATTCCCCCCGTGACACACCCCGCCGCATCCGCGCGCTTCAGCGTCTCCGTGCACCGCCGCGCGCTCGCCGCGGCTCCGGTCTCCGCCGCGCGGGCGAGGCACCGGCTGATCTGCGCGGGATCGATAAGCGGTCGCGCCCCGTCATGCACGGCCACCAGGCCGCACTCCGCGGGCAGCGCCTGGAGGCCATTCCACACGGAAAGATGCCGCTCCGCTCCTCCGGGCACGATGCCGCGGAATTTCGTGAGTCCCGCGTCCTGTGCCATTCGGGAGATCAACGTGCCACGCTCCTCTCCGGATACCACCCAGATGCCGCCGATCTCCGGACAGGCTTCAAACGCCCGCAGCGCTCGCAGGATCACGGGTTCCCCGGCCAGCGGCGCGAGCAGCTTATCAAAACCCATGCGTGTGCCGCTGCCGGCGGCGACGAGAAGAGCGGCGGTCATGACGGAAACCCCTCAGGCCTCCCTCTCCGGCAGGGAAGGGGAGGCCTGAGAAAGAGGATGACGGTTACTGAAGTTTCGCGCCCACGGCTTTGGACAGCACCTTGCCTTCCGCGCGTCCCGCTGTCCGTTCCTGGAGCACCTTCATGACCTCACCCATTTGTTTTTTGGAGGTCGCGCCCAGCTCCGCGATCACCGTGTCCACCAAGGCCAGCACTTCCTCCTCCGTCATGGCGACGGGCAGGAATTTTTCCAGGACGGCGATTTCCGCCAGTTCCTTATCGGCGAGGTCCTGGCGGTTGCCCGCGGTGAATTGATCCACGGAGTCCCGGCGCTGCTTGATCTGCTTGCGCACCACCGCCAGGGCATCGGCCTCGCTGATCTCCGCCTGCGCGCCCGGGGCCACGGAAACATAAAGCAGCGCGGACTTCAGCGCGCGCAGCGCGGTCATCGCCACCTGATCCTTCGCGCGCATGGCGTCCTTCAGTTCAGTGGCGATCTTCTCCTGGATGGTGTTCATAGCCCTTCAGCCTTCACGCCGGGCGGCGGCCTGTCCAGAGGGATGTGGAGGTCCCGGGGCCTCCTTCCAGGGCATTTTGCCATCCCTCGGGGTCTCCTGGGCGGCTGCCCGGCGGGGAGATGGTTAAGCTCCGCGAAATATTTTAAAAACACTCGAAACCGAGGTTGCAAAACAAGGGGGCCTGCATACTTACCGCCCCTATTCCAATGTGCCATAAACTGTGAACCCGGGCCGCCGCATTTGCGCTGTTGTTCCCCGTCGCTTTACCCCTTTTCCGGGGAAAAGCGCCTCCGCAAAACCTGTTTTCACAAAAATCCCCAAGGCATATACCCGCCAGTGGAAAGCTGGCATAAAATGACCACAAGCCGCCCTTCGGTCGCACGGTGCCCCGGGACCGCCTTCAAAGGCTTTTTTCCCTGGCTTCTTCTATTCGTTTTTCTCTCCGGTTTCCCCGGTTTTGCCCGGGCGGTGGACGACCCTCCCAAAGCGGAGGTCGTGGACAAACCGGTGACCGTGCTTTTCCTGGGGGACTCCATGAGCCTCGGTGGATTTGGCGAGCGGCTGGATAAGCATCTGCGGGCGAGCGACCGGGTGGACAGGATGTACACCTACGTCGCCTGCGGCATCTGCCCCGTGAGCTGGCTGAAGCAGCCACCGTTCACCGACGCGAAGACCCGGTGCGGCTACATCAGCATCGAGCCGACGAAAGACCCGGCGAAACCGAAGACCCTCATCGATGTCCACGGCACTCCCCAAGGCCACATCCCGGCCCTTCACGCGGTGCCAAAGATCGAGGACCTGCTCGTCTCGGTGAAACCGGAGGTGCTGGTGCTCCAGTGCGGGAACAACTTCTTCAGTTGCTTCAAGGACCGGAAGACGATCCAGCCGGAGTATCACAAAAAGTATATCGACGCCCTCACCGCGCCCCTCACAGCCTACCTCGCGAAAACGCCTTCGACTGTGAAGAAGGTTTACTGGATCACCAGCCCGGAGGCCGGCAGCGTCACCCCGGAGATCCAGCAGTTTGTCTTCGATGAGATCAAGTACTGCACCGACGGCATGGCCACCCTGATCGACAGCCGGGAGATCACCCATTACCCCTACAAGGCGATGGACAAGGACAAGGAGCACTTCTGGGGGAATGAGGCCCTCAAGTGGGCGGACGATACTTTTGCCATCCTCGAAAAAGACCTCCTCGCGCAGAACTTCGAGACCATGCCCACGCTCGCCGAATACTGCCGTGAGCATCCGCCCGGCGTTCTGACTCGGGCCGCCGCCGCGAATATCCACCGGAAAGTGGTGAAAGTCCGCGCGGAACTCACCGCCCAGACGGACATCCCGGACCCTAGCGCGTTCCCTTACGGGGAGTTTCTGGTGGGCTTCCGCTATAAAATCCTGGAGAAGAAAGGCGGGGACTATGAAGGTGATGAAATTCTCGTCCTGCACCCCTCCTATATCAAAAAGAAGGTGCATGACCTCAGTGCCTTCAAGGTGGGTGCGAAGTACGACCTGGAGCTGGTGGAGATCGATGAAAAATCCCTGTGGGCCGCCGTGAACCGGCAGGATACCGTGGGAGACCTGGACATGATCCCCTACATTCAGGTAAAAGACGAAGCTCTCCACCCGGACTTCAAAAAGAAATGATCCCCTCCTCCCGCCTCCGGAAAGTCCTTGCCTGCCTGCTCGCGGGCACCTCCCTGTTCCTGTCCGGCTGTGAAAATCCTCCGGTGCAGCCTCCGCCGGTTCGGAACTCCTCCCCTCCCGCCGCCGCCATTCCCGTGCGCTCCTCCCGCCGGGTTCTCATGATCGGCGACTCGCTGACTGTCGGGAATTTCGGCACCGGCATGGAGCGTTACCTGACGGGGAAATTCGGCGGGAGCAATATCTTCATCTACGGCTCCTGCGGCTCCTCCGTGCAGCACTGGCTGGGCTCCAACCCGGTGTTCAGTTCCCGGTGCGGCTACCGGGAGTCCACCCCCTCCCGGCATTATCTCTACGCGGACACCGGGCGCTATCACTCCGCGCCCAAGGTGGAGGACCTGCTCAGGAAAAGCCGCCCGGACACGGTAATCGTCCAGCTGGGCACCAATCATTTCGACAAGTTCCAGCAGAAGGGCATGGGCATCATAGAGGACCAGCGGGCCATCTTTGAGGATTTTGCCAATGCCCTCACCCGGACCACCGGTTCGGTCCGGAAGGTCATCTGGATCACGCCGCCGGATTCCGCGAAGTTTTCCCCGGCCATCGAAGCCGCCGTGGACCGCCTCATCCGGGACACCTGCCGGCGGCACGGGTTCATGATGGTGGACTCTAAGAAGCTCACGCATTATGTCCGCGGGGTCACGGGCTCGGACGGGGTCCACTACGCCAAAGTGCCGGCGCTGGAATGGGCGGATCAGGTCACCCGGGCGATCAATGGACGCTTTTAAAGCGACCCCCTCTGAAGCCGCTGGAGCCCTCACCGTGTGAACACCGCGAAAAAGTCGTGGCCTTTTTCCGTTTCCGGCTACGGCTCTAAAGGCCGCTCCGCCGCATCGTCATCCCCGCGGATGTAAGACTCCCCTATGGTTTTCAGCTCCAACCTGTTTCTTTTCTTCTTCCTGCCGATCGTGCTGGCGCTCTACTACGGGTGCCAGCCCCGGTTCCGCCCCCACCTGCTCACGGTCTGCGGGCTTTTCTTTTACGGGTGGTCCAATCCGCTGTTCGTTCTCGTCATGGTCTTCACCACGTCGGTGGACTACCTCGCGGGCATCGCCATTGCCAACGCGGATGCCGCGGACAAAGCCGCCGTCCCGGGAGCCGCGCGGCGGAAAAAGACGGCCCTCCTCATCAGCCTCTCGTGCAATCTCGGGCTGCTCGCTTTCTTCAAGTATTTCAATTTCGGGCTGGATGCCATCCAGCAACTGGCCACCGCGCTGCACATCCCCGCCGGTTGGGCCTCCGCCCCGCTCCAGGTGGCGCTGCCCCTGGGCATCAGCTTCTACACCTTCCAGTCCATGAGCTACACGGTGGATGTCTATCGCGGGCACGTCCAGGCGCTCCGGAGCTTCCCCTGTTTCATTTCCTACGTCACCATGTTTCCCCAATTGGTGGCCGGCCCCATTGTCCGCTTCCGGGATGTGAATGACCAGATCCTCCACCGCACGCATACGGTGGAAAAGTTCACCCGCGGCATCGCCTTCTTTATCCTCGGCCTGTCCAAAAAGGTGATCCTGGGCAATGCCTGCGGGCGCATCGCGGACTCCTGCTTCGATGCCGGGTCTCTTCAGTTACACGAAGCCTGGACCGGCCTGGCGGCGTACGCTTTCCAGATTTACTTCGACTTCAGCGGGTATTCGGACATGGCCGTCGGCCTGGGGCTCATGATCGGGTTTGTCATTCCGAAGAACTTCGAGTCCCCCTACCGGTCTGTCAGCCTCACGGACTTCTGGAGGCGCTGGCACATCACTCTCTCCCTGTGGCTGCGGGATTACCTCTACATTTCCCTCGGCGGGAACCGGAAGGGGGCTGTCCGGACTTATATCAATCTCTTCCTCGTCATGCTGCTGGGCGGCCTGTGGCACGGGGCGAGCTGGAATTTTGTGCTCTGGGGTGCGGCGCACGGCCTGTGGCTGGCAGCGGAGCGGTTCTTCTCCGGCCGGGGGGTGAAACTGCCGGTGTTTGTGTCCACGCCGCTGACCTTCCTGGGAGTTTGCCTGCTGTGGGTTTTCTTCCGGTCCCCTACGCTGGCGACTTCGATGAACTATTTCGCTTCCCTGCTCGGCTTGACGCCGTCCGGTGAGGCCCTGGTGTGGCCGTCCATCAATTCCGTCTATCTCACCGGCAGCCTCCTGCTGGCCGCCGTCATCGCGTTTTTCGGCATGACCTCCTGGAAGTTCACCCGCGAACTCACCGTGACGAAGGCCGTGCTCCTGCTCCTGCTCTTTGGAATCAGCCTCGCCCTGCTGGCCAGCCAGAGCTACAATCCCTTCATCTACTTCAATTTCTAGCCCCATGAATGCGCCCGCGGAACCCGCGAAAAACCGGAGGCGGAGAGAGGACGATGCCTCCGGGGAAATAGACGCCACCCGGGTTTCCCGGGGAGCGGCCCTGGTGCTCATCCTCACCTTTCTGGCGGTCACCGGAACCATCGCCGTCCTCAATCTTCTTCACCTGCACGACCAGTGGGGCGGACTGATCAAAGCCACCACCAGCAGTCCCGCCGCCACCCGGGAGGGCAGCCGCGGCTGGTGGGACCAGGTGATGACCTGGGACACCAGTGTCATGACGGCCATCAAAAAGGTGGAGACCGCCTACGATGAAGAGTCCGCCCATTGCAAGGCGACCCAGCCCGTGGTGCAAAAACTCCTCGCCGCCCTGGGCCACGGCGGAGACGATGTCCTCCTCGGCGAGGACGGCTGGCTCATTCACCGGAACGCCATCCGCTTCCTCACCCGTCCCTGGCCCGCGGAAAAACGCGCCGGAGCCACCGCCTCCATGGCGGAGTCCATCCGGGCCATCGAAGCCTTCGCCGCTTATCTCAAACAACGGGACACCGCCCTCGTGCTCATGCCCGTGCCGCCGAAGGTCTCCATCCAGCCGGACAAGTATGGCCGCTCTTTGAAAACGGAGACCATCATGCCGTCCAATTACGAGGACTGGCTGCGTCAGGCCCGGGCCGCCGGAGCGCATGTTTTCGATGTCCGCCCTGTCCTGAGCGAGGCGCGGGATGCCGGCACTCTGGTATTCCTCAAGACCGATACCCACTGGACCGCTCCTGCCATGGAAAAGGCTGTCGCGGAAATGGCAAAATACCTGGCGCAGGAGGGTCTGGTGACCACTCCCGCCACCCCGCCCCCGCCGCTTGCCGCCATGGAGGTGACGAACTTCGGCGACCTGCGCCGCATGCTCCGGGTGGACGAAAACTCCCCGCTTTTCCCCAGCGAGACCACCACCACGCACCCCGTGCCTCCCGCTTCCGCCCCGGGTGAGTCGCCGGTGCTCGTCATGGGCGACAGCTTCTGCAATATCTTCAGCCAGGAGAGCCTGGGCTGGGGCACGCATGCCGGCTTCGCGGACCAGTTGGGCCACCTGCTCGGACAGCCGGTGGATACCATCCTGCGCAACGGGGACGGCGCCTTCGCCACCCGGCGCATTCTTTCCCAGGCATTGCAAAAAGGCACGGACCGCCTCGCCGGAAAAAAGGTGGTCATCTGGGAATTCGATGCCACCCAGCTCATGGTCGGCACCTGGGAAAACTACAGTTACTCCCCCGCCGCCACCACGCCCCAGGCCGGGGAGGCCCGGTTCCTCGGGATCGAGGCCGGACAGAGCGGCACCTTCACCGGCACCGTGGTGTCCGTCTCCACCGTGCCCACTCCGGGCACCGTGGCTTACCGGGATTACGTGGCCACCCTTCATCTCACCCGGGTGACCCGAGCGGACGGTAGCCCGGCGGAGGGCACGGAAATGCTGCTCTACGGGCTCGCCATGAAGGACAACGAATGGACCGCGCTTGCAAAAATCCACCCGGGTGATTCCGTGGAAGTCACAGCCAAATGCTGGGCCGACGTGGAGGATGCCTTCGGTCCGCTGAATCGCGGGGAACCGGAGGGCGACCTCTTCCTGCAGCCCGTCAACTGGCTAGACAGCCTCAAGCCCTCTCCGGGAGCCCCGCGTTAACGTTCCCCCGCTTTCCCATGATCAGCCCCCTCTCTCCCCGCCGGATTGCCGCGTTCCTCACCCGCCCGGTCTTTCTCTGCCTCCTCGCGGCCGCCGCGGTTTCCCCGGCCCGCGCCCAGGTCCCGGCGGATTTCCTTGCCACCATCAAAAAAGAGGCCGCCTCCAAAGCCGGTCCCTTCACGGGGCTGGACCAGTGGCGGTTTCTGCGCGCGGAACTGCAACACCTGGAGACCATCGCGAATCCCGCCTTTAAATTCGCCGCTCCGCGCGATCCCGTACCCGCCATGAAGAACTTCAGCGAGGCGCTCGCGGCGAAGGGCATCAAGCTCATTGTCGTGCCCGTCCCGGAGAAGGCGCGGATCCGCGCGGATAAACTCACCGCCGCCGGATCCGCCGCGGCTCCCGCGCTGGATGAAGCCGCCGGGCGTGTTTATGGCAAACTCCGGGAGGCGGGACTGGAAGTGCTGGACCTGACAAAGACCTTCCGCGGGGAAGTCGCGAAAGGTGAAGACCCCGGCTACTGCCGCACGGATTCCCACGTCTCCCCCCGCATGTGCGAAGTCATCGCCGCCAGCGTGGCCGATTCCTGCCTCAAGGCCGCGCCCGCCCTTGCGGACGCCGCGAAAAAAGACGGTCCCGCGGCCCTCCCCGGCGCGCCTGTCAAAATTCACGGGGACCTCGCCGCGGAAGGGGACACGGAGACCCTTCAGGCCAGCGTGGTCCAGACTTCCAAAACCTCCGCCGCTCCCCTGGAGCCTCCCGCCACTTCCCCCGTCCTGCTCATGGGGGACTCGCACTGCCTGATCTTTCACGGCGGGGGCGATATGCTGGCCAGCGGGTCCGGGGTGTTCGATCACCTTTCGGCACGGCTCGGATTTTCCCCGGCGCTCATGGGCGTGCGGGGGGGCGGTTCTACCGCCGCGCGGGTGAACCTGTATCGTAAGAACGTTAAAGAGCCCGCCTTCCTGTCCTCCGTGAAAGTGGTGGTCTGGTGCTTCGCCGCCCGGGATCTCACCCAGGCCGCGGACTGGAAGGTCGTCCCCCTCACCAAATGAACCGGATCCGACGTTGCCTGCCATCCCGGTGGCGGGCCGCGCCCGGGGAACGCCGCGCCCTTCCTCCGGTGGCCTTTTGCCGGCTGGTGGCTGCCGCCGTCCTGCTGCCGGGCTTCACTGCCACGCTGGCCGCCGCGCCGAAGGGCAAATCCTCCACGCCAAAGAAGACCGCTCCCGCGCCGGCGGAGAAACCCGCCACGCCTCCGGAGGCTCCCGCGAAGACCGTGAGCCTCGCGGTAAACCGGGACGGCTCCACCACGCTGTCCCTCCCAGGCCGCCGGGCGGCGGGAGAACAAATCAAAATCCTGAAAGCACCGGAACATGGCAAGCTGGGAAATGTTTTCTCCACCGGCTCCCCGGACACTCCGTGGGGCGTGAGTTACCAGCCCGCCGCGGGGGACACTGCGAAGGAGGACCGCTTCACCTTCACCACCACCACTGGTGGAAATGGGAAGGGCAAGACCGGTCCTGTTACCGAGGTCATCCTTTCGTTTCCGGAGCCTCACCTGCTTCTCCACTGGAGCTATGAGAGCACCGCTCCAACTGTCCCTGCCGGAACCATGGGTCAGGGGGTGCTGAAGATCATCAATCCTGGGGACGCTGAATATCCCCTTACCCTGTCCCAGCCCCCGCCGCCCTGGTCCACGGCTTCACGGAAGGTGCTCATCCCGGCCCGCGGGGAGGCCTTCGTGAATCTCATTTTCGCTCCCGCCGAGTCCCGCGTTTACAGCGGCATCTGGATTCCGGATGCCGATTGCCCGGAAGCGGCGGTCATCCTCTCCGGGGTCTCGTCAGGCAAGGCGGCGGCTCCCCCTACTCCGATTGCCGGTTCCGGGGGCGGCTCTCTACCTTCCGTTCGCAACGGCTCCTCAAAGGCCCGGCCCACCGGGAAGGCCACGCTTTCCGCCAACCCCACTCTGCTTTACATTGGGGATTCCCTCTCCGTGGGAGACTTCGGGGATGAGCTGCAAAAAGTCTTCCTCAAGGGTATCGGGGCGTCCCGGCTGGTCATGGTGGCCTCTGGCGGCTCGAGCGTCCACAGCTGGATGTCCGAATTCCCCGCCTATGTCACCCGTTGCGGTTATCGGGAAACGCGGACGGGCGTGAACATTCTGGATCCCAAGTCCGGCCCGACATACTCGACCCCCAAGATCGAGACCATGCTCAACGGCTTCAAGCCGGAGATCCTGGCCATCCAGCTTGGCACAAACCACTTCGATGCCATTCAGGAGGGGGGCACCAAATGCCTTCCTGCGCAGAAGAAGCTCTTCGAGTCTTTTGCCGATACCATCGTCAAAAACGGAACCTCCCTGAAGCTGGTTATCTGGATCACACCGCCGGATTCCTCCCGGTTTTCCCCCGAAATCCAGACCGCCGTGTGGGACATCATCCAGGATGTGTGCCGGACGCATAAATTCGAGATCATCGACTCCCGGAAATACACCCGCTATGTCATGGGGAAGTCCGGCTCCGATGGCGTGCACTACGGCGGCGAAGACTGCGTGAAATGGGCGGCTTGCGTCCTCGCCAACATCAACGCCATCGTTACCCGGACTGGCTGGAGGAGATAGCCTCTCTCAAACCTTATCCGGCACCACGAAGGGCGCGCGGTAGGGCCGCGTGAGCATGGCGTTCGCGGCATCGTTGCCGGTGAATTTCTCCGTGCCGGGATCCATGGTCAGCGGGGTGCCCAGCGTGAGGGGTGTTTTGGAAAGGTCCACTTTGTTCTCCGCCAGGTGTTCCTTCATGCGTCCGAAGGACTCGGTGAGCACCTTGTCGTCTTTCAGCGCGGCGGTCAGTTCCTCCTGGGATTTTGTCTGGCCCAGCCGCTGGGAGATATTCCCGGTATGGCAGAGGGCGCTGGAGAGGTGCCCCTGGAGGATGTCCGCGTGCAGGTCCTCTGTTTTCCGGCTTCTCACGGCTTCGATGAAGTTTCCGAAATGGTCTTCGTCGCCCTTCCAGGATTTGACCTCGTTCCCATCCTTGTCATGCGCCGTGGCGGACCGGTAGTCCGGGACCAGCACATGGCCGCCTTCGCAATGGATGATGCAACTCGCGCCGCCGCCCATGTATTTTTGCGTGGGCAGGCCGCGCACTTCAAAAATCAGCGGGGCTTTTTCATACGCCTGGTAAACGATCTGCGTGTTCGCCGTTTCGCCGTCGTCTTCATATCCGACCCGCCCGCCGAAGCTGAGGACCTTAGGGGCCAGGGCCTGCTCGTCCAGGAACCAGCGGCAGATATCCATCTGGTGGATCCCCTGGTTCCCCAGGTCGCCGTTCCCTGTGTTCCATACCCAGTGCCAGTCATAGTGCAGCTTCTTCCGGCGCAGGGGTGTCTTTTCCGCCGGGCCGCACCAGAGGTCATAGTCGATATTCTCCGGCACCGCCTGCGGGCCGGTGGTTTTCCCGATGCTGGGCCGGGGTTTATAACAAAGCCCGCGTGCCACGGTGATCTTCCCCAGGTGGCCCTCCCGCACCCACTTGATGGCCTCGGCGATCCCCGCCCGGCTGCTCCGGCTCTGCGTGCCGGTCTGCACGATGCGGTTGTACTTCCGCGCGGCTTCCACGATGCGGCGGCCCTCCAGCACATTGTGGGAAACCGGTTTTTCCACATACACATCCCGCCCGCTCTGAATGGCCCAGATGGCTCCCAGCGCGTGCCAGTGATTCGGCGTGGCGATGGACACGGCGTCCAGGTCCTTCGACTCCAGAAGCTGGCGGATGTCCCGGTAGCCCTTCACATCGGTCTTCGTCTTTTCGCTCAGCTTCTTCACCTCGCCATCCAGAATTTTCTGGTCCACGTCACAGAGCGCCACCAGACGCACGCCCTTCATTTTGGAAAATGCCCCGATGTGACCGGCTCCCCGCCCGCCAAAACCAATGACCGCCACGCGGATGTCGCCATTTGCCCCGGCCACCTGGGACCAGCTTTTCGCCGTCCATGAGGTCACGGCAGTGGCTGCCGAAGTTTGAAGAAAGCGGCGGCGGGAAGTGCTGGCGGGTTTCATGGGTGGCGAGGGTTCGTCCCTTTCTATGCCGGTAATCCGCCCCTCCCGGCAAGTCCCGTCCGGGCCGCAACCACGGCGGCGTCCGCCGCGCGTTCACTTATTCATAGTTCATTGTATTTCGCGTTCGATCCCCGCGCTTTCTCCACCGGATACCGCAGTTCATTACGCTCCAGCTTGGCCAGCATCATGGCTCCCAGGTCCAGTCCCAGGCTGTCCGCCAGCTCGAAGAGCAGGATCCCCACATCCGCCACTTCGTCCGCGATCTCAGCCTTTTTCTCCTGGCCCCGCACCCACGATTCCTCCGGCGATTTCCACACGAAGTGCTGCAGCAGTTCACCCGCTTCCGCGATGATGGCCACCGAAAGATCCTTGGGGCTGTGAAACTGAAGCCAGTCCCGCGCGTCGCGAAAGGCCCGGATACGTGCGGTGATTTCTGAAATGGACATGCCGGGTGATAGTCCATATCCGGCAAAACGGAACCGGCAATCCGCCCCGCCCCGGGCCGGAGTCTCTCCGCGCTAAAGGATTCGCATTCCCCTGGCTGGTGGAAGACGATGAGTCCTTCTCATGAGATCCCTCCTCTTTTTGCTCACGTTCGGCCTGAGTTTCCCGGTCCTCGCGGACCCGCCGCTTGAGCCGGTGCGGCAGCGGTTTGCGGATCCTCTCCCGGCTCCTCCGCGGGAGCCTTTCAAGGACGGGAAATTCGAGATCCGCCCTGGTGAGGTCATCGTTTTCACCGGCGGCACCAGCATGGTGCGCCTCATCGAAGACGGCTGGTTCGAGATGTCGCTCGCGCTGGCCTCCCGGGACCAAAAACCCCGCTTCCGGAACATGGCGTGGGAGGGGGACACGGTTTACGAACAGTGGCGCGACCAGAACTTCGGCTCATGGCGGGAGCAGTTCGATGCGGTGAATGCCTCCTGTATCGTCACCTGGTTCGGCCAGATGGAGGCGCTGGATACCAGCAGGGATGACGCCGCTTTTGCCAAAGCCTGCGCCGCCTTGCTGGACGAATACAAAGCGGTCACCCCTCGCCTGGTGGTCATTCTCCCCGCGCCGTTCGAGACCGCAGAGAAGGCGGGCGTCTTCCCCTCGCTCGTGCCAGGAAACGAACGGATGGCCACGCTCTCAGGCATCATGAAGGGGCTGGCCCTCGACCGTGGAGCCATCGTAGTGGATTTGAAGGGACTCAAGAACTTCCCGCGTCAGGAGTCCTCCCCTCCCGTGACCATCAATGGTGTTCACCCCGGCACGGAGGCGCTGCGGTCTCTTTTCACTCCGTTGCTGGACAAAGCGCTGGGCATTCCGGGGGAATCCCTCTCCCTGGGGAGCCCCGTGCTGTCAGGCATCCGGGAAAAGAACCGCCTGTGGCACGACTGCTGGAAGACCATGAACTGGGCCTTTGCCTACAGCGACCGCACCCAGCAGCCTTTTGGCAGGGGGATCGGGTCGCATCCCTCCATGGCAAAGGAACTGGAGCAATACAAAGTCCTGCTGCGTGAGGCCGACGCCCGCATCCACGATGCCGCCCAGGGCAGGGAGGCGTCTCCCGTGGTAGCAAAGCCTGCTCCCGTCCCGCCGCCGCCTCTCCCGCCGGAGCAGGAGCGCGCGACCTTCAAACCCCGCGACGGTTTTGAGGTCAATCTCTTCGCCAGCGAAGCGGATGGCCTGGTGAAGCCTCTTTCCATGCGCTGGGATGAACGGGGCCGCCTCTGGGCGGCATGCTCTCCATCATATCCCCAGCTTGTTCCCGGGGAACCGCACGGGGATTACATCCTCATCTGCGAGGATACGAACGGGGACGGCAGGGCGGACAAGTTCACCCGTTTCGCCGAGGGCCTCACCATGCCCATGGGTCTGGAGTTCGGCGATGGCGGCGTCTATGTCTGCGAGAGCACGCAGCTTGTGTTCCTCCCGAACGACGGCTCGGACAGGGCGGGCGAGCGTCAGGTGATTCTCTCCGGCTTCGGCACGGGGGACTCCCACCAGATGATCAATTCCCTGCGCTGGGGTCCGGATGGATGCCTGTGGTTCAGCCAGGGGCTGCACATTTTCTCCCGCATTGAGACGCCATGGGGCATCGTGCGCTTTGACCGCGCGGGCATCTGGCGTTTCAATCCCCGCACCTGGAAGCTCCAGGGATTTTTCGGAAACGCGGCCGCGGGCGCGAATTGCTGGGGCGTTACTTTTGACGACTGGGGTCAGGTCTTTCACTGCGCGGCGGACGACCGCCCGGGCTTCTACACCACCGCTGGTCTTGGCACGTGGCCGAATCCTCCGCGTTATTATGAGATCGGGTCGCTGGCCGTCTCCCCGGTGAAGGGGATGTGCATGGAATACATTGCCGGGTCGCATCTGCCTCCGGAATTGAACGGGGTACTTTGTAAGCCGGTGTATTTTTCGAATCAGCTCCAGCTCTACAAGCTGGTGGACGACGGCAGCGGGTTCAAAACCCAGGAACTCGGGCCGCTGCTGACTTCGCCGGAAACCGCCTTCCGCCCCTTGGGCGTGCAGACCGGACCGGACGGCGCGCTTTATATCTGTGACTGGTACAACCCGGTGATCGGCCACTACCAGGCGAGCTACCGGGACCCGAACCGGGACAAGACACACGGGCGCATCTGGCGTCTCACCGCCAAAGACCGGCTCCTGACAAAGCGTCCGGTACTGGAGAAAATGGGAACCCCGGAACTCATCGCGCAGCTGACCTCTCCGGAACGCTGGGCGCGGGATCAGGCCACCAGACTGCTCTTCTTCAAAAAAGACGCCGCCCCCCTGCTGGAGGCTGAAGCCCTCAAACCGGAAGCGACTCCCGCGTTTCTTCTCTCCGCGCTGGGCGTGCAGGCCGCGAGGGGAGAGATCAGCGATCAGGTCCTCGCGAAGTGCCTCGGCGGCACGGAGGCGAATCTGCGGGCCTTTGCGGTGCGTGTCTGGTCGCAGCAGGGCTTTGCCGATGAAGCGACCATTTCTCCGGATGAAGAGGAGGACGCGGAGAAGCGACTCGCGAACATGGTGAACGACCCCCATCCACGTGTGCGCCTGGAGGCGGTCATCGCGGCGGGGTATTTGAAAAGTCCCGTCTCCGTGGTCATCGCCTGCGCCGCCCTGGATCAGCCGCGGGACCGGTTCATCGACTACGCGCTGGCCAATACCGTGCGCGCGCTGAAGCCCTGGTGGACGCCCGCGCTGGAATCCGGTAAGCTGACCTTCGAGGGGAACACCGCGCACCTCGGCTATGTGCTCGAAACGGACGGCGGCAAAAACCTTTCCGCCGTGCTGCGCCATATTACGAAGCGTGAGGATCTCAGCGTCGAACAGCGGGCGTTTTTCACGAAGCTCTTCGTCACCACCGGGTCCGCCTCGGACCTGACCGCGCTGTATGCGGAGGCCCCGCCCACCCCCGCGCTGGTAGAGGCCCTGGCCGCGCGCGCGGGCACTCTCCCGGGACTCGCCCTGCCGGAACGGGTGAAGGACAAAATTCCCGCCTGGCTGGACTCGGGGAGCGCGGAGGAACGTGCCGCCGCATTGAACGTGGTCCGAGCCTTCCAGGCTGTGGAGTTCACCGCGCGGGTCAAAGCCCTGGTGGGCAAGCCGGACCGGGCCGCGCTGGCGGTTTATGCCGCGCTTGCCAGGGAGGCTGCCATCCCGGACCTCACCACGCTATTCCGCTCCCATCAGGATGCGGCCATCCAGGAGGAGGCTCTCAAGGCGCTGGCGCCGCTCAAGCTCACCCTGGCGGCGGCGGAGTTCGCGGGGCAATCCGTTTCTCCGGACCTCGCGCCCCGGTTGCTGAAAATCTTCCTCGAACGGGAAAACGGCACGGTGGAACTGGCGAAAGCCCTGGAGGGCAAGCCACCCGTAAAAGAGACAGCCCAGGCCCTCCTGGCCTCCCTGGCCACCGCCGGGCGCGCGGACGCGGAACTGCTGGCGGTTTTGCAAAAGGCGGCGGGTATGGCTTCCGGCGCGGCCCCGGCGGAATACAGCGCGGACTTTGTGACGAAGCTCATTGCCTCCACCAGGGCTGCCGGAGATGCCAAACGTGGCGGGGAGGTTTTCCGCATGGCGAAAAGCGCCTGTGCCGCCTGCCATAAGGTGGGCAACGAGGGCGGTATCACTGGTCCGGACCTGACCGCCATTGGTCGCGGCATGACGCCGGAGCTGATCACGGAATCCGTGCTCTGGCCGAAACTGCAGATCAAAGAGGGCTTCTTCCTCACCACTGTGACGACCCGGGACGGGCGCATCCTCAGCGGCTACAAACGTGCGGGGGACGATAAAAC
Organism: Verrucomicrobiales bacterium; assembly: GCA_965229245.1. Lineage (GTDB taxonomy): Bacteria > Verrucomicrobiota > Verrucomicrobiia > Verrucomicrobiales > V1-33 > V1-33. The sequence goes on along the minus strand of CBDDIW010000005.1, from coordinate 1,503,171 downwards.
GCTCACCCTTCTTCCCCCCGGCGGTACGGAAACCCTCAGCGTGGCCACGAAGGACATCGCTGAGCGCGCCGACGCGGGCACTCTAATGCCCGAGGGCCTCACCGCCGGCATGACCGAACAGGAGCGGCTGGATCTGCTGGCTTATCTTTTCCAGCTCGGGAAGTGAAGTCCGGTCCGGTAGGCTTTTTTCAACGATCTTTGATATAATTAAGGCGGTGTAAAGGGACGCTTAACCGGAAGGCCCCTAGTAGCGCGGGAGGGGGAAAGAAAGTACGGCGCGGCTTTCTGCGTCCTTATTCCTGCCATGCTTTGAAGCATGGTTGGTAAATGTCGCGAAAAACCATTCCTCCCGTCCGCGCGACGGTTGGTGGTCACCGGTCGAATGGCATCCGTTTGGCGACATTCTTTCCTCCTCCCCCCATGAACCTGTTTTCAACACACTGCCCGGAGAATGTCCTGGCCCCCACGCCCGCGCTTCCGCGGAGCGGAGTGGCCGGACGGCAATGGCGTGGCGGGAGGACTTCAGGGGTAAAGAGTTTGCCAGGATGGCGGGCGCTGCTGTGTGTGGTGTTGAGCTTTTCCCCCGCCCAGGCCGCGCCGGAGAATACGGAGGCCGGTCTGGCGATGCGGCTGCTGCGGTCGAATTGCCTGTCATGCCACGATGAGGAAAAACGAAAAGGAGGCCTCTCGCTGGGCAGCCGCGAGTCTCTCATAAAAGGCGGATCAGAGGGGCCGGTGATCGTGGAGGGAAAGCCCGGGGAGAGCACGCTCATCACGTCCCTGGGGGCCGCCGCGGATCCCCACATGCCGCCGAAGAAACAGTTCAGCGCCGCACAGATCAAAGTGCTGGAGGACTGGGTGCGCCGCGGCACGCCCTGGGATGCCGCCGCCCTCGCGGGCGAGGCCCCGGCACCCCGCCCGGTGGCGCTGGCCGCTCTGCCGGAGGCCTTTCACCCTGTCATGGCCATGGCGCTTTCCCCGGATGGCACCTGTCTGGCGGTGGGCTGCCGGAATGAGGTGCATGTCTTCGAGACCGGTCCGGCGGCACTTGTCTTCCGCGCAAAGGCCGGCGGCGTGCATCTGGATGCGGTCCAGTCCCTGGCATGGATGCCGGATGGCAAGCGACTGGTGAGCGGAGCCTTCCGGCGGGTCATCGTCTGGGACGCGGAACCTCTTGCGCCCCGGCGGGAAATCGTCGCCGGCCTCACGGGCCGGGTCACTGCCCTGCGCCCCGCGACGGATGGCACACGGGTTTTCCTGGCGGACGGACAGGAGGGGGAGAACGGATTTGTCAGGATCCTCGATGTGAATGGCGGCGGAACGCTCCGCTCCTGGCGGGCCCATGAGGATACGATTTTTGCCATGGATCTGAGCCGCGATGGCAAACTCCTGGCCACGGCCGGAGGAGACAAGCTGGTGCGGCTGTGGAATCCGGAGGATGGCACGGAGACCGCACGGCTGGAGGCACACTCCACCCAGGTGCTGGGCCTGGCTTTCAATCAGGATGCCTCCCAGCTCGTCACCGGAGGCGCGGACCGGCTGCTGAAGGTGTGGGACGTGAAAACGAAGGAGAACACCATCGCCTTCGCCGCCCGCCCGGCTTCGTTCAACGCGGTGCTTTGGAATCCCTCCGCGCCCGCCGTGCTGGCCGTCACGGAGGATGGCGTGCTGCTGCGCTACACGGACATGAAGACTCACACCGGAGCGCAGAGTTCGGATTCCGGCAATGAACGCCAGCTGGGCCGCTCGGAAACGCCGTTCTATTCTCTCGCCATCACCGCGGATGGCGGACGCATCTTCGCCGGGGACGGGAATGGGCATCTGTTTGGCTGGGACAAGGACGGGAAGCTTCTCGACAATATTGATCTCACCGCGGCGAAACCCGTGACCACCGCCCCGAAATGATGACCGCGTCTGTTCTCTCTCTTCTCGCGACTGCGGTCGTTTTCCTTCCCCTGCAAAGCAGGGCCGGGGAAACCCAGGCTCCGCCTGCCACCTCCGGCGGCATCACCTCGCTGTCCGTGGAACCCGCGCGGCTGCGTGTCGTGGCGGGGCAGCGCGTTTCTTTTTTGATCACCGCCCGGGGGCAGGGGGATTCCGAAACCGATGTCACGGATACCGCGACCGCCGCGGTAAACACGCCGGGACTGGCGGCGCTGGAATCTCCCGGCGTGTTGCGGGCAAAGGCTGCTGGGCAGGCGGTGCTGACGGTCAATCAGGACGGGAAACAGGTGGAGATTCCCGTGGAGATCACGGCACCTCCGGCGCTTCCGGTGTCCTTTGTCCAGGATGTGCTGCCGGTTCTCAGCCGGGCGGGATGCAGCGCCGGAGCCTGCCACGCGCGGGCGGACGGTCAGAATGGATTCAAATTAAGTGTATTTTCCTTCGACCCCCTGTCGGACTACCGGAACATCGTGGTGGGAGCCCGCGGACGCCGTGTCTTTCCAGCGGAACCGGCGGAGAGCCTGCTGCTGCTGAAGGCCACCCAGGCGGTGCCGCATGAGGGCGGCGAGCGCTTCCCCAAAGACTCGGACGCCTGGCGCACGCTCGCGAACTGGATCGGCGGCGGCATGACCTACATCAATGCGAACGAGCCCGCGCTCACCGGCGTGGAGCTTTTTCCGAAGGAGCGGCGTTATCGCAAAGGGGCAAAGCAGCGGCTGATCGTCCGGGCACTTTATTCGGATGGCTCCGCGCGGGATGTCACCGCCCTGGCGGCCTTCGATGTCAATGACAAGCAGATCGCCAACGTCTCCGAAAACGGCGTGATCACCGTGGACCAGGTGAGCGGCCAGGCGATGGTGGTGGGCCGGTTCATGGGCATGGTGGGCGGCTCCCAGGTGATCGTGCCCGCGGACAAACTTCTGCCGGAAAACGCCTATGAGGGCCTGCCGGTGAACAACTTCATCGACGAACAGGCCCACGCCCGGTTCCGCAAACTCGGGCTGCTGCCCTCCGCTCTGTGCTCCGACGCGGAATTCCTGCGGCGTGCCTGGCTGGACACCCTGGGGGTGCTCCCGCCGGTGGAGGACGTGAAGGCCTTTCTGGCGGATGCCTCTCCGGACAAGCGGCGGAAGGCCATTGATCGTATCCTGGAGCATCCCGCCCGCGCGGACCACTGGGCCACCCGGTGGGCGGACCTGCTGCGGCCCAATCCGGACCGCGTGGGGGTGAAGGGTGTGTATATTCTGGATCAATGGATCCGGGAGAGCTTTCGTGACAATAAGCCGTGCGATCAATTTGTGAGGGAGATCCTCACCGCGCAGGGCAATACCCACCGCTATGGACCGGCGGTGATTTACCGGGACCGCCGGGAGCCCGCGGATCTCACCACCATGTTCAGCCAACTCTTCCTGGGAGTGCGGCTGGAGTGCGCGCGCTGCCATCATCATCCTAACGAAAAATGGAGCCAGGAGGACTTCTATCGCATGGCGGCTTATTTCGCTCCGCTGCGGCAAAAAGGAGGCGGGATCTCCACGCCCATTTCCGGCGGGAACGAGACCTTCTATTTCACTCCCGGCGGCACGCAGAAACATCCCGTGACGGGCGTGGTCCTGGAGCCCCGGCCTCCGGATGGCCCGCCATCCCAGGGAAAGGAAAATCAGGATCCCCGCCAGGCGCTGGCGGACTGGATGCTGGACCCCGCGAATCCCTTCTTTGCCCGCGCGATGGCCAACCGTCTCTGGGGACAGTTTTTCGGAAAGGGCATCGTGGATCCGGTGGACGACTTCCGCCTTTCCAATCCTCCCGCAAATCCCGCGCTGCTGGATGCCCTGGCCCAGGAGCTCATCCGGGTGAAGTACGATCTCAAGGAGCTGGCGCGCGCCATTCTGAACTCCCGCCTCTATCAACTCAGCAGCGCGCCGAACGAAACCAATGGGGCCGACCTGCGCAATTTCTCCCGCTTCTACCGCCGCCGCATGGGCGCGGAAATGATGGCCGATGCCATCGCGGACGTGACCGGCGTGCCTACCAAATACCCGGGAATTCCAGAGGGCGGTCGCGCGGATCAGGCGTGGACCTATAAAGTGGACTCGCGGACCATGGATGCCTTCGGGCGTCCGAATTCCAGCAGCGACTGTCCCTGTGAGCGGAACGCAAAGCCGGCCATCGGCCAGTCCCTGCACCTCATGAATTCCGAGGAGCTGCACGGGAAACTGGTGAGCAAGTCCGCGCAGTCCCGGGCCGGGCGTCTGGCGTCCGGCACCGGCACTCCGGCGGAGATTGTCACTGAGTTGTATTATGCCTGCTACGGACGACCACCCTCGGAGGAGGAAATAAAGGTGGCCTCGGCGGCGTTTACAGAAAGCCCGGAAGGGCGTCGCCAGGCCGCGGAGGATGTCCTGTGGGCGTTGCTGAACTCGGCGGAATTTGTCTTCAACCACTAGCCTTTTACCCGACCATGGCCATTCATCGAAACTGTGACGGCACGCTGCGCCGGGACTTCCTCCAGCTGGGGCTCCGGGGCATGCTGGGCCTGGGGCTTTGTGATCTGCTGCGCCTCAAGGCCCGGGCCGCGGAAGCCCAGCCGGGCAAGCCCGCTTCGAAGCAGGTGAACTGCATCATGATCTGGCTGGATGGCGGGCCTTCGCATTTCGAGACCTTCGATCCCAAGCCGGATGCTCCCGCTGACATCCGCGGGGTGTTCAAGACGGTGCCCACCAAAGTGCCAGGCGTGCATTTCAGCGAGCCGGTGACGAAACTGGCGGGGGTTTTTGATAAATACACCGTCATACGCTCCATCTGCCACAAGGACCCGAATCATGGCGGGGGGAATCACTACATGATGACCGGATCGCCCACGCCGGTACCGGTGGGTTGCGGGGCCTTCGTGACGTTCCATCCCTCCATGGGCTCCATGGTTTCGCATGAGCGGGGCGTGCGCGGCGGTCTGCCGCCCTACATGGCCATGCCGGGGAATACCCGCTCCGGCGGGCCGAATTTCCTGGGGGGCGAGCATTCTCCTTTCATCATCGGGGGTTCTCCCAACGCGGATTACTTCAAGGTGCACGATGTGGTGCTGCCGGACGGGCTCGCGACAGGGCGGGTGAAGTCCCGCCGGGATCTGCGCACGGCCTTGGACCGCATGGCGCGCTTCAATGACAAGGTTGTGGAGGATCCTTCCGTGGAGTTCGACCGGTTTTACGAACAGGGCTTCGATCTCGTCTCCTCGGCCAAAGCGCAGGAGGCTTTCGATATTCAAAAGGAGGATCCCAAAGTGCGGGAGCGGTATGGCCGGAATGACATGGGCCAGCGGTTCCTGCTCGCGCGGCGTCTGGTGGAGGTGGGGGTTTCATGGGTGACGGTGAACTGGGGGGGCTGGGACCACCACGGGGGCATCGCGGAGGCTTACAACGGCCAGCAGTTGCAGTCGCTGGATCAGGGCGTATCCGCGCTGCTGGCGGACCTCCAGGAGCGCGGTCTGCTGGAGACCACCCTGGTGGTGTTGCTGGGGGAATTTGGCCGCACGCCGAAGATCAATCCCGGCGGCGGGCGGGATCACTGGCCGCACGCCATGTCCGTGCTCATGGCCGGGGCGGGCATCCCGGGAGGGCAGATCGTGGGAGCCACGGACGCCCGGGGCTATTACGCCTCCGAGAGCGTTTACCGTCCGGAGGACTTCGCGGCCTCCATTTACACGAAGATGGGGATCGATCCCCACCAGACGCTGCACACCGCGGCGGGCCGTCCCGTGCCGCTGGTGACGGATGGCCGCCTCATCCGGGAACTGTTCGTCTAGCCGCTATGCGCCAGGTATATTTGCTGGGCGGCGCGCTGCTTTCCGCCGTCCCCCCCGCGCCTGCCGCGGAGCCTGTCCTGACCCATATGCACCCCGCCGGAGTTCAGCGCGGAACGGAGGTGGACGTGAAGCTGACGGGGAAATTTGCTTCCTGGCCCTGCGCGGTCTGGGCTGATGATCCGGGCATTGTCTTCACCGCGGGGAAGGACGCGGGGAAATTCCATGTGACTGTGGCTGCGGGCGTCCGGCCGGGGCCGCACCTTATCCGGGCGTTCAATGGGGAGGGCGCGTCACTGCTCATTTCCATCGTGGTGGACGCCGCGCTGCAGACGCTCGAGGCGGAGCCGAATGATGACTATCGCAATCCCCAGGTGCTGTCCGGCACGTCCGTCGTTTGTAATGGAAAGCTCGACAAGGCGGACGATGTGGACTCCTTCGCCGTCACGCTGAAGAAGGATCAAACCATGATTACCTGGGTGGAGGCGAACATTCTCGCCGCCGGGTTCGATGGCATGCTGAAGATCGTGGATGACGCGGGGACGACGGTGGCGTTCAACCATGATCATGTCTCGATGGACCCGCTCATCGTCTTCAAGGCTCCGCGCGATGGCCGTTATGTTATCCAGACCATGGGGCAGAAGTATCCGGCCTCCACCGACATCCGGTTCGCCAGCGGGGATGACTGTGTTTACCGCCTGCATGTTTCCACGGAGCCTTATGTGCGCAATACCTGGCCGCTCGCGATCCAGCGGGGGAAGAAAACAAAGGTGGCGCTCGAAGGCTGGAATCTCTCCAGCACCGAAGCGGAGGTGGAGGAAGCGATGCCGCCGTCCTTTCCGGTGACTTTCAGCGGGGTGCCGGAGGTCATCGAAACCGGCGGCCCGCAAATGCTGGAGATTCCCTCCGCTGTCAGTGGCAGACTGGTCCAGCCCGGCGCGGAGGACCGTTATTCCTTCACCGCCGCGAAAGACACGGTGCTGATCCTTTCGGTTTCAGGAGCGGCTTTTGGATCGGTCATCGATCCCTGGCTTAAAGTGCTCGGCGGCGATGGCAAGGTGCTGGCCTCGAACGACGATGATGGAGGCGGGGAGGAATCTCGCCTTCAATGGACCGTACCGGCGGATGGAACCTACACCGTGGCTGTGGGGGACATCCCGCGAAGGGGAGGAGATGGCATTTACTATCGCCTCCTCATCGAGAAGCCCGTGCCGGACGCAGCAGCCTCCATCGCGGCTCATACGTTCAAGCTGGAGGCGGGGAAATCCGCGGAAATCAAAGCATCCGTCTCCCTGGCAAACGGTTTTCATTCCAGGCTCAAGCTCGTGGTTACCGGCCTGCCCGCGGGGATCTCCGCCGCAGAGGTGGAGGTTCCTGAAAAAGGTGGGGAGACAGTGCTCAAGCTCACCGCCGACGCGGGTGCCGCGGCAGTCTCCCAGCCCTTCCGCCTTCTCCTTCGTGAGGTGGAGGGAGGCAAAGAGCGTCCCGTCCGCTATTCTCTGACAACTCCCGGCGAGAACAACGGGGTGCCCCAGGGCTTCAGCCGGCTGCTCATCAATCAGACGGACCAGTTGTGGCTGACCGTGACCAGTCCGCCGCCGCCACCTCCTCCCGCGCCACCCGCCGCCGCGCCCGCGAAATGACTCCTCCCGGCCAGCTTCCCTGGGCGGTGTTTGTGGACGATAACTTCCACTATATGGACGAAGACAGCCGCGTGACGCGCGGTCGCTTTGCCACACTGGAGGAAGCTGTCGCCGCCTGCATGGAGATCACTCGTGCCAGCCTGAAGGAGTGTGGCGAGGGGTGGTCACAATACGGAGACGATCCTTGGATATCGCCGCGACCGGCCGCGGAGGAACTCGCCGCGTTGCTTGAGGCCCATCCGGACTGGCCCGCGGCGGCTTTTGAGAGCGGCTTCTTCTCGGCGCGGAGTTATGTCCAATGTCTCCGCCGTTCCGGGCCGGAGGACCACTGGACGCGCGGGTCCTAACGCTTAACCTCGCTCACCACTTTTCCGTCGATGATCACCCCGGTGCAATGGGTCACGGTTTCCAGCGGGTCGCCATCGTAGAGGGCCAGGTCCGCGTCCTTCCCTGGAACCAGGGAGCCGAGCCGGGTTTGCAGTCCCAGGATTTCCGCCGGGCGGATGGTGATTGCCGCCAGAGCCTGGCGAGGTGTGAGCCCGTGGGCGGCGGCCATGCCGGCCTCGAACAGCACCACGCGCGTTTTGGGCACGTAGGATTCATAACCGGATTGCAGGGCAAACGGGATGCCTGCGGCCTCCAGCTTCGCGGGCAGGGTGAAAGTAAGGTTCTCCCTGTCCCCCGCGGCGCGTGCCATCACCGGGTGGACGATCACGGGAACGCCCGCTGCCTTGATGGCATCCAGCAGGAGATAGGCCTCCGCCGCGCTGTCCAGCACCAGCCGGAAGCCAAACTCCTCCCGCAGACGCAACGCCGCCGAAATGTCCTGATGCCGGTCCGCCGAGATGAGAAACGGCACTTCCTTTTTCAGCACCTCGCCCAGGGTTTCCAAGTGGAGATCGCGGTCCGGTCTTTTGTCAGCCTCCGGGCGCTCCTGTTTGGCGAGGTATTCCTTTGCCTTGATCAGTTCGGCGCGGAGCATGGCCACCGACTTTGCGCGGGTGCCGGGCGGTTTCTTGTCCTTGTTCAGCGCCTCGGACCCCAGGGTCACGGACACACCGGCAAAGGCGGAAAGTGTGTCCTCCTTCTTCGTGACCGAAGGGACATTCGTCTTGAGGATCATCGTCTGCCCGGAGACCAGTTCTCCCGCCGCGTGTCCGGTGTGAATGGTAGTGATGCCGAATTCCCGCACCCATTGCACAAGGGGGTCGCGTCCATTGTAGGCATCGATGGCCCGCAATTCCGGCTGCACCGGCGAGGAAGCCTCGAACTGCTCCTGGTCCCGGCGGTCCCAGTTCAGCAGGCCGCTGACCCCCACCGTGGTCCGGGCATCAATGATCCCGGGCATGGCCACCTCCGCCGTGAGCACGCGCCATCCTGCGGGCACGGCCACTTCCGAAGAGGGGCCCACGCGCTGGATTTTTCCATCCGCGCCGCACAGCACCACGGCGTCCGTGATGGGAGCCAGGTCCCCCGTCATGGGGTAAAGCGTGCGCGCCTTCACCGCCACCTGGGCACGGGCTCCGGCGCAGAGGAGCAGGGAGAGAAGCAGGGCGGTTTTCATTTGTTGAAGCAGCAGGTGGTGTTGATGCGGGAAACGCCGGCACCGTAGCCGCCTTCCGCCATGAGCTGGTCCTCGGGCCGGGAGAGATCGAAGACTTTTTCCCCGTCCACCCAGGTCTGTTCCACGCGGGTGTAAATGGAGAGCGGGTCCCCGGAAAGAATAGCAAAGTCCGCGTCCTTCCCCACCTCCAGTGAGCCGGTGCGTGCCTCCAGTCCCAGCACTTTCGCTCCCGCGAGGGTGACGGATTCGATGGCCTTTTCCCGGGACATTCCACCGCGTACGGCCAGGGCCGCGCTGCGCAGGAGCCAGCGGGAATCCGTGATAGGGTCATCCGTGTGGACGGCCGTGATCACGCCGCGCTCCACCAGTTCCGCGCCGGTTTTCCAATCGAGATCCCGGGTCTCCAGCTTGCCGCCGGGCGAGTCCACATTGATCACAGAGCACATGGCCCCGGAGGCGGCGATTTCGTCCGCCACCTTCCAGCCGTCCGAAACGTGGTGCAGCACCACCTTGAAACCGAACTCCGCCTTCAGCCGTAACACGGAGAGGATATCATCCGCGCGGTGCGTGTGGTGATGCACCACGCGCTTCCCCTCCAACACCTCCACCAGCGTCTCCAGACCCAGGTCCCGGTCCGGGAGCTTCGAGACATCGCCACCGGCGGCGGCCACTTTCCGCTGATAGTCGCGGGCTTTTAAAAACTGCTGCCGCACCAGGGCCGCCGCTTTGCCCCGCGTGCCGGGAAAAGGCGGGTCTTTGATGCTGTTGGTGCCATTGGCCATCTTCAGGCCGCCCATGATTTTCCCGTTGGCGTCCTTCAGCGCCAGATCCTCCACGGTGCGGCCGCTCCGGAGTTTCAGATACACCGTCTGCCCCGAAATGAGATGGCCGGATCCGGGCATGATATTCACCATGGTGAGCCCGCCCGCGCGCGCCCGGGGCAGGGTGGTGTCCCGGATATCGATGGAATCGATGACCCGCGTCTCCGGCTGGATGGGAGCCGAGGCATCGCCGCCCGAGGGCTCGCCGATGTGGGAGTGCGTGCAGATCAGCCCGGGCATGATGACCTTCCCTTTGCAATCCGTGATTTCCGCATCCGGCGGCACCGGTGCCCCGGCCCGGGGACCCGCGAAAACGATGCGCCCCGCCTGCACCACCAGCACGCCATCCTCCACCGGCGCGCCCGCCGCCGTGATGATACGGGCCCCGGTAAACACCCGGGCCTTCGCTGGGGTGGAAGTGGTGGCCTGGGGCGTGGCCGTCGCGGCAAAAGCAATGCCCGCCACCGCGGCGGCGAGCAGACCCAGGGGTGGCAGAAACGCGAAGTGCTTCATGGGTAATCAGTTACCCGCCACATGAGAATCTCCGGGGCATCCTGTCAATTTTTCACGGTGACGTGATTCTGGTATCGGAAGGAGTGAAATCGATCCCTCTCTTGATTTGAGGAGTTGGTGGTGATAAGGGTCTCCTGTCGTGACCAAAGAATCCCCAGTCCCCAGGCAGCCAATTAAGCCCATATGCTTAAAGCCTTTTACGACAGACTATGCGACCTTTGCGCGGATGACGACGAAGGTCCTGGGAAGCCCGAAGGGGGTCAAGGTGAAAACGAAGCCCAGCAAGTCCGTACTTTGGCTCACGAATTTGGACTCCTGAAGCATCCCGCTTTTACGTTGGACGAATTAGTGGACGACGACGAGTCCGGGATATTCTGTGGATCAGAACATATTGTGGAGTTTTCTTCAGGGCGGGAGAGGGTTGGGAAGATGACACTTCCGGGAAAGTTCGGTTTTATGCCCGGGATCGCCGATATTCCAGTAGTGAACCTGAGAGGAGAGCCGGGTAAGCGGCAGGCGATAGAGTTTTTTCCGGCTGGTCCAAGGGAGTATTTGTGCCGGTGCCTCGACGCAAATGCTGTGTTCGGAGATGATGTGGAGCTTGCTTCAGTGGTCGAGTGGAGTAACGGGCGACTTTCGTTTGGCATCACCCAGCCGCAATATGCGGGAGAACCCGCGTCGGAGAGAGAAATCGAAGAGTTCTTCCGGGATGGAGGTTGGGAGTTTATCAAGGACTCCTCTGGAGAGCATGGGCATTCTCTTTTCTTCAATTATGCGTGGGGCATTCTTGCGATCGACGCTTTGCCGCGAAACTGCTTCGTTAACGAGGGGAAACTTCTTCCATTCGATGTGATTCTCTGTCGGCCGGATGCTGCGATGGAGGACTTTCTCTCGCTCTATCCCGGTTGATGCGCTGTTTGGTTCAGAAAGGAGAGGGCTGTTTTCCCTCGGCTCCGCAGTTTGATGTTGGGGACATGGTCAGTTCACCATCCAGCCTCCCATTGCGGGCGTAATCAATCAGGCCATCCTTTCCGCCGCCCGCCATCCACTGGCAAAGACCGCAATGAAACCGCTCCCTCTTTCTCTCGTCACGTTGCTCAGTTTTGCTCAGGTGTACAGTCACGCGGAGCCCGCTGCTCCGGTGGTGCCCAGCGCGGCGCTGCTCGCGTTGGAGAAGCAGGTGCTTTATCACCCCCGGAAGTATGATCCGGCGGTGATGCGCAAGTTCCTGGAACGGGGAGGGAAGCGGGTGGATTATAAGACGGATGCGGGAGACCAGACCGCGTGGGTGATTCCCGCCGCAAAGAGCGATACTCCGGGAAAGCTGTGGGTGATGTGCGGGGGGAACGGCACGCTGGCTCTGGAACTGGAGAACCTGTGCCGTAAGCAGGGATTCACCAATGATACGTTTCTCCTCGTGGACTATCCTGGATATGGCGAGTGCAAGGGGGAGCCGAGCCCGGCGGGCATCCGGGACAATTTGAAGATCGCCATCCTTCTGGTGTCGAAGCAGTTGAACATCGAGCCCGCGGACCTCCCGGGACGGGTCTGTATGTTTGGCCATTCCCTGGGCTGCGCGGCGGCGATGCTGGCGGTGTCGGAGTTCAACCTGAAGTCCGCCGTGCTCTGTGCGCCGTTCACCAGCACCGTGGACATGGCGCGGGAAAAATTCAACGTGCCCGCGGATTTCCCGTTCCAGCATAAGTTCGACAACCGCCCGGGGATGGCGGTGCTCGGCAAAAACGGCGGCCACGCGTGGATCTTCCACGGCGATGCCGACGGCGTGATCCCCGTGACCATGAGCCAGACTCTGGCCAAAGAAAACAACGACACCGTGAAGCTCATGGTCGTGCCTTCGGGGAACCATGTGGACATCTTCACCCGTGCCGCGAAGGAAATCCTTCAGGCGATGACGGACGCGAGGAAATAAGACGGGCGCGGATGCGGATTGGCATGCGGGCGGACGCTCTGCATCATCGCGGTCTCTTATGAGCCCGACCCTGCCCCCCCTGCGTTACGTTACCGGCGCGCTTTTCCTCCTGGCCGCCACCGGCATGTCCGTTCACGCGGAGGGGGAATGGAATCCGGACACCACCTTTCCGGCGCTGAACCCGGCGGATGAGATCAAGACCATCGAAGTGCCCAAAGGCACCCGGCTGGAGTGTGTGGCCAGCGAGCCCATGGTGGAGGAGCCGGCCTCCATGGCCTTTGACGGCAACGGTTCGCTCTACGTCTGCGAGTGGCGCACCTACATGCAGGACGAGCACGCCACAGGTCAACTGGATCCCGTGAGCCGGGTGGTGAAACTCACCGACACGGACGGCGATGGGAAGATGGACAAGCGCACGGTGTTCATCGACAACGTCATCCTCCCCCGCGCGGTGCTGCCGCTCCATGACCGTGTGCTGGTGTATTTCACGGAATCACAAACCATATGGGCGTATTTTGACGATAACAAAGACGGCGTGGCCGACCGCCGGGAGGTCGCCTGGCAGGGGCACGAGGATCACGGGAATATCGAGCACCAGCAGTCCGGCCTGCTTTGGAATCTGGACAACACCATCTGCACGAATGACCGACGGCTTATCTGGAACGGCGGGAAACTTCAGGCGCTCCCGCATGATCGTGGACGCATCAGCCAGCACGGGCTGGCCCGCGACGACGATGGCCGGCTGATGTGCAGCTGGGGTGGCGGGGCGAATCCGGCGCACTCCTTCCAGCTTCCCGCCGGGTATCCCATCCTGGATCTGCGCGAGCATGACGCGGACTACGAACGTCCCTGGGGCATCTGTCCGGTGTGGGACTTCAGCGATGGTGGCTACGATGTGAAACGCCAGGCGCAGCTCACTAACTTTTCCGCCACCTGCGGGCAGACCGTGCTGCGCAGCCCGCTCTTCCCCACGTGGTATGGGAATGCCGTCACCTGCGAACCCGTGGGACGTCTCATCCGCATGAGCCGATTCTCATGGAAGGACGGCCAGGGCATGGCACACAATGCGTTTCCTGGGAGCGAGTTCATCCGGGGGAAGGATGCCTACTTCCGTCCCGTGTGGACGGAGAGCGGGCCGGATGGCGGGCTCTACATCGCGGATCTCTATCGCGGCATCATTCAGGAAAAGGAGTGGTTTCCCACGGAGGTCTCGCCGGAACTGCGCGCCCGTTATGTGGAGGACTATCGCAAGAACAAGCTCGAGCTTTGGGTGGACCGCTACCACCGCGTCAAACGCTGGGGTATGCTCAAGGTTTTCCGCCATGGCCGTATTTTCCGTCTCCTGCCGGAAGGGCAGCCTGCGGGCCCGGCCCCGCGAATGCTGGATGAAACCCCGGCGCAACTTGCCGCCCACCTTGCCAGTCCCAATGGCTGGTGGCGGGATACCGCGCAGATGCTCATCGTTTCCCGCGGGGATAAATCCGCCGTGCCCGCGCTGCGCGCGCTGACCACCCATCCGGACACGAACGCCCGCGTGCATGCGCTCTGGACGCTCCGGGGACTCGATTCCCTGACCAGCGAAACCCTGCTCGCCGCGCTGAAGGACAAGGAGCCCCGTGTGCGCCGTGCCGCCGTGCAGCTCGCGGAGACGCTGCTGGTGCAAAAGGAGCCGGACACCACCGCCGCCCTGAAGCCTCTGGACGCGGATCCCGATCCCCAGGTGGCCACCCAGGTCTTCCTGGCCCGCCGTGCCGCTGGACAGCCCGGGGATTTTGCCATCGCTCCCGGTCGTTCCCTCACGCTCGTCACCGCCATCCGGGAGCGGGATGAAGCCGAGGCCCGGCGCAAGCCTCTCAGCGAATCCGCCCGCCGCGGAAAGCTGGTTTATGAAAACCTCTGCATTACCTGTCACGGCGCGGACGGTATGGGCGTGAAAGCCGCCGATACCCTGCTGGCTCCTCCCCTGGCGAAATCCCCGTCGTTCGCCCGCGGCGGCAATACCGCCCGCCTCGTTCGCATTCTTCTCAAAGGCCAGTCCGGTCCTATCGATGGCATTACCTACGGCGCGGGCCTCATGCCGCCCCTGGAGAAATCCCACACGGACGAACAGATTGCCGATGTCCTCACCTACGCCGGCGAGCGCTGGCACGACTGGAAACAGCCTCTTCCCGCCGATAAAGTAGCTCCCATCCGCCAGGAAACCGCCGCGCGCCAACTGCCGTGGACGGAGGAGGAGCTGAAGGCGAGCAAGTGATCCATATACCCGGTAACACGGACGCAAGGGATCAATTAAATGCGGGCGTTTCTTCTGATCCTGGCAATGTCCTTGTGTGGTTTGGTCTTGAAACTCATCCTTTCCCTGGCCACGCACTCAGAAGGCAAGGTTGTGGAAGACACAAGGGTCGCGGGTGATTACCGCGTGACCATTACCGCGAATGGCACTGGCCCCTATGTCATTTCATCGATTGTCGTCAGGGAAGGTGCGGCGCGGTTCATTCTGCCAGAGTCATTGTTCGACGATATCCAGTTTCCGCATATTGGCGGGGGCTTCAAGCCGGTGGAATTCGAGTTTGAGATTAAGAAGTCAAAGGCATTCATCCGGATCGTCGCGGGCGGTTCCAGCGAGCCGGACGATCACACTTGGATACTCAATCTCCCTCTTAAAGACGCCTCCCGGATTACCCGGGCCGGAGGCTCTACTGGTTACGGTGAAACACGATCCGCCACACCTCTTTTGAAGCAGGGAGAGCCATGACGAGAGTTGGGGGCCGGTTCAATTAAACTGAGAAGATCGCGCCAATGCCCCGGATCCAGGGACGTGTCCGTTTTGGAAAGCCCGTAAGAGAACGGGCCGCGACATCTAAAGAAGGCTACTGATTTTTCTTCCCATCGGCGGGGGGCGCCGCTTTCTCACCCTCCTTTGGCGCGGGGGCGGCTTTCATGCGGTCGAATTCCTTCTTCGCGAGGTCGATCTGCTCTTTGCCCATTTTCTTTTCGAGGGAAGCGCGGACTTTTTTGGCATTCTCGTTTTCGCCGGCGGCGAGGGCGAGGGCATAGGCGCGGATGAGGTCCGGGCGGCCATCGAGGCCTTTTTCGTAGTAGTCCGCGAGGCGGAGCTGGGCCTCCACCATGCCGAGTTCGGAGACGCGGGTGAGGATGGCCTTGGCGGTTTTCGGGTCGGAGGGGAGGCCGCCTTCGCCGCTGATGAGCATTTCCGCCACGGTGAGGGCGGACTCGGCGTCGCCGCCGTAGGCGGCGCGGGTGAACCAGGACTGCGCCACGATGGTGTCCTTGTTCACGTCTTTACCGGCGCGGTAGCGCTTCCCCATCTCCCGCTGCGCGAGCGGGAGCCCGCCGATGGCGGCCTTCACGTTCCACTTCACGGCCTCCTGGGGATTGGCCGCCACTCCGCGGCCTTTTTCGTAAAATCCGCTGATGGCATACATGGCCGCCGCGCCGCCTTTCTCCGCCGCGCGCTGGAACCACTCCAGGGCCTTCTTGTCATCCTGGGTCACGCCCGTGCCTTCGGAGTAAAGCATGCCCAGCTTCGTGCTTCCGGCGGGATCCCCGGCCTC
Organism: Verrucomicrobiales bacterium; assembly: GCA_965229245.1. Lineage (GTDB taxonomy): Bacteria > Verrucomicrobiota > Verrucomicrobiia > Verrucomicrobiales > V1-33 > V1-33. The sequence continues at coordinate 1,487,388 of CBDDIW010000005.1, read as the reverse complement.
GGCGGCCTTTTGAAACCACACGGCGGCTTCGGCGGGCTTTTTGGCGACGCCGGTGCCGGTCTCATACATCTGCCCCAAGGCCCGCATGGCCTCCAGTGAGCCTTTATTCGCCGCGCGGGTGAACCACTCCACGGATTTGGCGGCATCCTTCGCCACGCCCACACCATTGAGATACATGAGACCCAGGCGGATCATGGATTTCTCGAAATCCCGGCGGGCAGCGCTCTCGTACATTTCCAGAGCTTTCGTCTGGTTCTTCTCCGCGCCTTCACCCGCTTCATACATCTGACCCAAGAGGTCATAGGCCTCGGATTCCCCGGCCCCGGCGGCTTTTTCCAGCCACTTCTTTGCGTCGGTGGTGTTCTTCGGCACGGCGGTGCCAGTGAGAGAAAGGGTGCCCAGGTTCAGCATCCCGCGGGGGGAGCCGGACTCGGCGGACTTGCGCAGCCATTCCGCGCCTTCGGCGGTCTGGCCCGGGGTATTGAGCAGGATGATCGCGAGGTTCAACTCCGCGGAGGGGTGGCCCTGGAGGGCCGCCTTCCGGTACCAGCTCTCCGCCAGGGCCACGGAGGCATCCACGGCTTTCCCCTCTTCATACAGCCGCCCCATGGCAAACTGGGCGTCCTTGTCTCCTTTGGTGGCCTCTGCTTTGAAAAGCCGCAGGGCCTCGTTGAGATTTCCTTTTTTGTAAGCCTCGTGGGCGGATTTGGTCTCACCGCGCAGATCCACGGGGTCGCCTTCGGGAAAAATCAAATAGGCGGCGGAGAGCCGGGTGGTGAGTGCCAGCAGGGCCGCGAGCGGGGGGAGGAAACGAGTGATCATTGTCGGAAAGGGCAGGGGTTATTTTCCCCAGGGTGAGGAATCGTAGCAGGCGGATTCGCAAAAGAAAAGGCCCGTTTGGAAAGCGGCTTTTCTGTCCGCCAGGCCCTTCCGGTGAAGGTTCTATGAGGAAAGCAAGACTTGTAAGCCCCTCGCGTTTCCAGTAACCTGCCCGTTCCTCACCCCTTTCCCCCTCCCCAAGGAAGAATGATGTTTCCACTGCGACGCCTCATGGCGGCGGCACTGGTTTTCACCCCGCTGGCGAAAACCTCCGCCGGGGTGATTTTATCCGAAGTCATGGCGGCGAACAAGGCGGGCCTAACCGACGAAAACGGGGCATATTCCGACTGGATAGAGCTGTATAACGACAGCGAAGCCCCCGTGGACCTGCACCACTGGCATCTCACGGACGACCCCGCCCGGCCGGCCCGCTGGGAATTCCCCCCGGTAGTCATTCCCGCGCAGGGTTATCTCGTGGTCTTCGCCTCCGGCAAGGACCGGAGCGATCCCGGCGCGGCTCTGCACACGGACTTCTCGCTCGCGGCGGAGGGGGAGTATCTGGCCCTCTCGGACCCGGCGGGCATGCTGGTGGATGAAGTCGCGAAGGGCCTGCCGCCGCAGGTGGCGGATGTTTCCTGGGGCCGGGTGCCGGGCGAACTTTCCAGCTACGCCTACTTTTACACCCCCACGCCGGGAGGGCCAAACGCGGTGGCCTCCCGGGCCACTGATCCTCCGGTCATCGGTACGGGCAGCCGCACCTTCACGCAGCCCTTCACGGTGACGCTCAGCGCCCAGCAGCCTGGCGCGCTCATCTTTTACACGCTGGACGGAGCCCTGCCCACGCCTGCCTCCATTTCTTACACCGGCCCCATTGCCGTCAGCGCCACCACCCGCCTTCGCGCCGTGGCGGTGGCGCCGGATCTCCTGGTGAGCCTCATCAGTGGAGCCACCTATCTGCAACTGGCCCCGGACGCGGTGGCGGCGAATTCCAATCTGCCGCTGATGATTCTGGATAACTTCAGCGCCGGGCGTCCCGATTCCGGCACGGACGCGGCCTGGATGATCTTCGAGCCCGGGGGCACGGCCGCCCGTTCCACGCTCACGGCCAGCCCCTCCGCGGCCACGCGGGCCTGGATCAAGGTCCGCGGAAGCTCCACCTCCACGGCCACGAAATACTCCCTCTCCCTGGAGTCCCGCAATGAGACGGGAGCGGATCGCGATCTCCCCCTGCTGGGGCTGCCGGATGACTCCGACTGGGTGCTGAGCGCGCCCTACGAATATGACCGCTCCCTCATCCGGAATCCGCTCATGTACGCCCTCAGCCGCCTTTCGGGCCGCTACGCCCCGCGCACCCGGCAGGTGGAACTGTATCTCAACACGGACGGCGGACCCGTGCAGGCCTCGGATTATTTCGGTGTCTATACTCTCACCGAGCGGATCAAGCGCGGCTCGAATCGCGTGAATGTCACGGCTATCAGCTCCCTCGACAATGCCGGGGCCGCCGTGACGGGAGGATATCTGCTAAAGGTGGATCGTGCCGATCCCGGGGAGTCCGGCTTCACCGCCGGGGGGCAGACGCTCTATTTCGTGGATCCGGACGAGCCGCAGATCACCTCCGCACAAAGAGCGTGGCTGACGGCATACATCAATGATTTCAAAACCGCGCTCTATGCCCCGGATTTTTACCAGCCCGCCACCGGCTACGCGAAGTGGATCGATCCCGCGACCTTCATAGACCACCATATTCTCAATGTGGCGGCAAAGAATGTGGATGCCCTGCGGCTGAGCGCCTATCTCTACAAGGACCGCATGGGCCGTCTCTCCGCCGGGCCGCTGTGGGACTTTGACCGCTCCCTGGAGTCCAGTGACTCCCGGGATAACAACTTCAACACCTGGCGGGGGGAAACCGGGGATCTGGGCACGGACTTCTTCCGCTACACGTGGTATGGAGATCTTTTTCGCGACGAGAACTTCTGGCAGGAATGGATCGACCGGTTCGATGAATTGCGCCACGGGGCGCTGAGCGATGCCGGAGTGCGGGCCGTGGTGGACGCGCAGGCGGCGGAGCTGACCGAGGCGGCGGCCCGGAACTTCGCCCGGTGGAGTGACAAGCCGCCCCGCTTTGGCGGGTGGTCCGGCGAGATTTCCAATCTGCGCACCTGGTTCGTGAACCGGCTGAACTGGATGGACAACCAGTTCACCCGTCCCCCGGTGGCGAACACCGCGGGAGGGCCGGTGGCTCCGGGGTTCCAACTGAACCTGACCTCGCCCTCTCTTTCCAAACCCGGAGCAATAATCTACTACACTACGGACGGCACGGATCCCCGGCTCTTCGACGTGACCACGGGGCAGCAGATCATCACGGACACGCTCATCCCACTGAATTCCCAGGTGAAGGTGTTTTTGCCCACCTCGGATATCGGGACCGCCTGGCGGGACGCCGGCAATTTTGATGATTCCGCATGGTGGAGCGGGACCCAGGGAGTGGGATTCGATGACACCACGGATTACGATCCTTACATCGGGTTCAATCTGGAGTCGCCTCCGCCGGAGCGCCGCATGAAGGGAGTCACCCAGTCCTGCTATATCCGGTGGCACTTTCCCGTCACGGCGGCGCAGCTTCAGTCCCTGACGTTCCTGAAACTGCGGGTCCGGTGTGACGATGGCATGGTGGCCTGGCTCAATGGCACGAAGCTGCCGGCCTCTATCAAAGAGCCCGCGACCCTAGTCTGGAACAGCGGAGCCACCTCGAATACGGCAGATTCCACCGCCGTACAGTTCACGGATTTCATCATTCCGAATCCCGGGGAACTGCTCAAGCCGGGGGAGAATATCCTGGCGGTGCAGGGGCTCAATTACCTGGTCAGCTCCACGGATTTTCTCATCCAGTTGGAACTCCTGGGGGGCTATGTGCCGGTCAACGGGCCGGAGATTTCGCCCCGGGCAAAAACCTGGAGCGAGCCCCGGGCCATCAATGGCACCACCCATATCATTGCCCGTACCTATGATCCGGCGGGGCCTTACGCGCCTTACCCCTACACCGGCGCGGGCTCCGGCATGACGCCGGTGGGGAGCCACTGGAGCGCTCCGCTGCGGCTGAGTCTGCTGACAGGCACGGTGCCCGCCTCCGCGGCGAACCTCACCATCGCGGAGATGATGTATCATCCGGGGCCGCTCAGCCACGCGGAGCTGGACGCGGGTTTTACGGAACGCACGGAATTTGAATACGTCGTGCTGCAAAACATTGGAAATGTGCCGGTGGATCTGACCGGCATTCGTTTCATCGCGGGCATCGATTTCACCATGCCCCTGGGGCCGCTCAGCGTGCTCGCTCCAGGGGCGCGGGCGTTCGTCGTCCGGAACCGCGCGGCCTTCGCCATGAGGTCCGCCCCGGGCCTGACGATCCTGGGGGAATACCGGGACCGGCTTTCAAACGCGGGGGAGCAACTGACTCTCCTGGCGGCAAACAGTGAGGTGATCTTCTCCATGCTGTGGGACGATGGCGGGGAATGGCCGCGGGGCGCGGATGGCGGGGGATATTCCATGGTGCGGGTACCAGGGGCCACGGACCTGTCCGATCCGGCCTCATGGCGGCACAGCCTGGACCCGAATGGCGAGGCCCCGTCGCCCGGGCCGCTGAGCTTCAGCGCCTGGCAGGAACTTTACTTTCCGGGTAACGGGGCAAACGCGGCCCCGAACGCGGACCCGGACGGCGACGGCATGACCAATGCCGCAGAATACGCCGCCGCCACAAATCCGCTGTCCCCCTATGAGTCCGGCCTGCCCGTGGCCAGCGCGGTGATCAGAGGCGGCGAGCCCTGTGTGCGGATCGATCTCCGGCGGCGCCCGGGCACCTCCGCGTGGGGGCTGGAAACCTCCGCGGATATGCTCTCATGGGTGCCCGTGTCCGCCGCCCCCACGGTCACCATGGGCGCGGACGGGCGGGAGATTGTCTCCTGGTGTCTGCCCCTTTCCGCGTCACGGGCGGTCTTCCGGGCACGGGTGGTGAATCCGTGAGCATGCGGGGAGCTTGTGAAAAACTTCACAAACGGCCTTGCCGGGACCGCCGGGAGGGGAATAAACGTGCTGGTGAATAGCGACGGTCCGCCGCCGCGCCTTCTCCCGTCCCGGTTATGGATCCATTCATCATCGCCTCGCTCGTCAAAATCATGGGCATGACCCTCCTGGTCATCATGCCCCTGGTGGCTCTCTGTTCTCTCGCGGAACGAAAAGTGAGCGCTTTCATCCAGGACCGCGTGGGGCCGAACCGCGCGGGCATTCCCTTGACCATTCTCGGGGCGAAGAAGGACATCCCGTTTTTTGGTCTTATCCAGCCGCTGGCGGATGGTCTCAAGTTTTTCCTGAAAGAGGACCTCACGCCAAAGCATGTCCGAAAGTTCTTCTTCTGGCTCGCGCCCGTCCTCACCATGGTGCCCGCGCTCCTCACGGTGGCGGTGCTTCCTTTTGGCAGTTACCTGCACTTCGGGGGCGAGACCTTTAAGATGGTCATCGCGGACCTGAATGTGGGACCGCTCTTCACCTTCGCCATCGCGAGCCTCGGGGTTTACGGGATCGTGATCGCCGGCTGGGCTTCGAACTCGAAGTATTCCTTCCTGGGCGGCGTGCGTTCCAGCAGCCAGATGATTTCCTACGAAATCAGCATGGGCCTTTCCATCGTGCCGGTGCTCATGGTTTTCGGGGAGTTGAACCTCGGAAAGATCGTGGCCGAGCAGGACGCGAACGGCTGGCTGCTCCTGCCGATGTGGGGGGATGGCTGGTCCTGGCAGCGGTGGCTGCTCCTGGTGCCCATGTTCATCTCCTTCGTCATCTTCACGGTGGCGGTCTTCGCGGAGACGAACCGGATGCCCTTCGACCTTCCGGAGTGCGAAACGGAACTGGTGGCCGGTTACCACACGGAGTACTCCTCCATGAAATTTGCCATGTTCTTCATGGGTGAATACGCCGCCATGATCATCGGCAGCGGGCTGGTGGTGACGCTCTTCCTGGGCGGATGGAGCATTCCATTCATTCCCAGCGGGGAATTCGCGAAGTCCAACTGGTGGATGGGCTTCCTGCACATGGGCTGCTTCCTCACGAAGGTGGTGGGCTTCATCTTCTTCTTCATGTGGGTGCGCTGGACGCTGCCCCGCTTTCGCTTTGACCAGCTCATGCGCCTGGGCTGGGTGTTCTTCTTCGAACTCGCCCTCGCCAATGTGTTTCTCACCGCGCTCATCCTGATGCTGGTGAAGAAGTGAGCGGCCCCGGCTTTAAGCCGGTTCGTCCTTGAAGCACAGGGAGCCGTCCGCGGTGAAGTCAAACATCGGACCCCAGACGATTTCCCAGTGGTAGCCATCGGGATCGGTGATGTAGCCGCCGAATCCTCCCCAGAAAGTCTCTTGAGGTTTCTTCACCACGCGGGCTCCTGCTTTTTCGGCGGTCTCCACGATCCGTATCACCTCCTTCCGGCTCCGGGCATTGTGGGCCAGGGTGATGCCGCTGAAGGCCCCGCGTTCAGCGGATTGCGTGGGTGAAATGTCCTCCGCCAGCTTCTCCAGCGGGAAGAGGGTGATCCAAGTGCCGGGCAGCTCAAAGAAGGAGACACCCTCCGTGCCTGGCCGGGGGCCGCGACCGAAGACCGTGGTGTAAAAGGCGGTGGCCGCCGCGAGATCGCGAACGCCCAGGGTGACGACAGTGAGGCGGGGGATGTTCATAGGGGAGAGTGGAGGGAAGCGGATGGCGGGCGAATTTGATACGCTCATTCGCGTGATGAATCAAACTTGTGCCTTTCGGGAGGCTTTGGTAAAAATCATCAAAAATTCATTTCCGCCATGAATGCCAAACCTTCCCCTTTGCTGCTCCTGCTGCCCGTCATTCTGATTTCCGGTACCACGCGACAGGCCTTGGCCGTGAACATCGCCGGTCAGGGAACCGGGATCATCGGGGTGAATACGGCGGTGAGTTCCACCCTGGGGACACCCTATGCGCATGCCGGGCTGTCCTCGTATCTCAATGACGGGCTGACGCTATCGGTCGATACCTGGAACGGGGATCAAACGCACAATGGCACCGCCCATGCCAGCTACGCGGGCATCATCTGGGGAGCGCCCCGCACGGATCTGGTGAATTCCATCACTCTGAACAGTTCTTCGTTTTTCGATGGCGGATGGTTCGGGTCGAACGGGATCGACCCCGGCGCGAGCGGCACGCTCAACAGCACCTATCTCATCGCGCCGGTGGTGCAGATCACCCTGGATGGCGGCACCACCTGGACTACGGTTCCCAGCACTTCCAACTACCTGGCCGCCATGACGGGAGTGGTGCTGCCCGTGGCCTTCGGCCCGCCCACTGCCTCCACTTCGGTTTTCACCCTGACCACGCCGGTGACCGGCATCAATGGCATCCGCCTCATTGGCTCCGAAGGCGGTTCGGCCAGTGGTGGTTTCATTGGGCTGACGGAGTTCGCCGTGGAGGCCTCGCCGGTGCCGGAGCCATCCGCTTTTCTTACCGCCGGCGCGGGACTGCTGATTGCCGGCCGCCGCCGGCGGCGGTGATCAGATTTCCGTGAGCCGTTTCAGGCCGGGAGCGGAGGCAAGCAGCGTGCGGGTGTAGGGATGGGAAGGATTGGCCATGACGGCCTCCGTTTCCCCCTGTTCCACGATCTTCCCCGCCTGCATCACGGCCACGCGGTCCGCCAGGTAGCGGACCACGCCGAGATCGTGGGAAATGAAAAGCATGGTCAGGCCCAGGTCCCGGGTGAGGGTGAGCAGGAGGTTCAGAATCTGGCTCTGGATGGAAACGTCCAGGGCGCTCACCGGTTCATCCGCCAGAAGCAGTTTCGGCTGGGGACCAAGAGCACGGGCGATGGCGATGCGCTGGCGCTGGCCGCCCGAGAACTCGTGCGGGTATTTCAAGGCATCCGCCGGATTCAGGCCCACCCGCTTCATGAGCGCGGCCACGGCGGTTTGCAGAGCCTCCCGTTCCAGAGGACCGGTGCGGGCCTGCACGGCCTCCGCCAGGGTGCTGAAAACGGTGAGCCGCGGATTCAGCGAAGCGTAGGGGTCCTGGAAGACCATTTGGAAATCCAGCCGCGCCAGGCGCATGGTCTTCGCATCCAGGTGCGAAAGGTTTTTGCCATCCAGATAAATGGCTCCGGCGGTCACCGGCTGGAGCTGCATGATCGCGCGGGTCAGGGTCGTCTTCCCGCAGCCGGATTCCCCCACCAGGCCGAGGATGCGGCCTTTCTCAATTTCCAGCGAGACGCCGTCCACGGCTCTAACAGGTTCCCCGACAGGGCTGAAGAGATGTTTCTTCGGGTAAAACCAAACGGACACATCCTCCACTTTGAGAAAAGCACTCATACGATGACACCCCTTTCCATGCAGCCCGGGCAGTTCTGCACCCAGTGGCCAGGCGCGGCTTCCACCAGTTCCGGATCGCGGTCCGTGAGGCAAAGATGACCGTGCTCCACATTGCGCGGGCGGAAGGCGCAGCCAGGGCCCAGTGTCGTCATGTCCGGTGGCGCGCCGGGGATGGTATAGAGCGTATCCCCGCGTTTGTGCAGGGCGGGAATGCTCCTCATGAGGGCGCGGGTATAGGCGTGGCGCGGGGAGCGGAAAAGCTCGTTGACCGGCGCGGCCTCCACCACACGCCCGGCATACATGACGTTTACATAGTCACAGACTTCGCTCACCACCGCGAGATCGTGGGTAATGAAGATCACCGCCGTGCCCAGGGCGTTCTGCCGGGCCTTGATGAGGTCCAGCACCTGCCGCTGGATGGTCACGTCCAGGGCCGTGGTGGGCTCATCCGCGATTAGCACTTCCGGTCGCGTGATCATGCTCATGGCGATCATCACCCGCTGCCGCATGCCGCCGGAAAACTCGTGGGGATACTGCCGGACGCGCTGTTCCGGGTTCCTGATGCCCACCTCCTCCATGGCCTGGATGGCGCGGGCGAGGGCCTCTTTTTTATTGAGCCCTTCGTGGATGAGCAGCGGCTCCATGATCTGTGCACCCACGCGGAGGTAGGGGTTCAGTGAGGTCATGGGATCCTGGAAGATCATGCTGATCTTTTTCCCGCGCACAGTCCGGAGTTCCCGGGGGGACATCTTCAGCAGGTCCACACCGTCCAGCAGGGCCGTCCCGCCATCGATACGGCCTGGCGGCATGGGGATGAGCCCCAGCATGGAATAACACGTCACCGATTTCCCGGAACCGGACTCCCCCACGATGCCCACGGTCTGGCCCTTTTCCACGGCCAGGGAAACACCGGACACCGCGCGCACCACGCCATTCCGGGTGTGGAAAGTGACGCGTAGATCTTTCAGACTGAGCAACGGCATGGAGAGGGAAATGAGGTCAGTCTTTGGAGGATTTCACATCCAGGGCGTCACGCAGGCCATCCCCGGCAAAGTTCAGGCAGAAAAGCGTCAGGGAGAACAGTGAGGCTGGATAGGCCAGCATCCACCAACTGGTCTCCATGTTCGTGGCCCCGTCGTCGATCAGCGTGCCCCACGAGCTGTCAGGAGGACGCACTCCCAGCCCCAGAAAGCTAAGCGAAGCCTCCAGCAGCATCACGGCGGGAACCGTCAGCGTGGCAAAGACAATGACGGGGCCGAGCACATTGGGGATGATGTGACGGAAGATGATGCGATTGGGGGGAAGCCCCAGCGAGCGGGCGGCATCCACGAATTCCTGTTTCACCAGCCCCTGTACCTGGGCGCGCACGATACGGGCCATGGTGAGCCATTCTACCGCGCCAATGGCGGCGTATATCAGCGGAAGGCTGTTTCCGAATCTCTCCTCCGCCCATTCACCCAGCATGGTGGTCAGCAGAATGACAAAAATCAAAAATGGCAGGGCATTGAGAATATCCACCGCGCGCATCATGGCGGCATCTCCCCGCCCCCCCACATACCCGGCCGTCGCGCCGTAGCCCACCCCGATGATCAGGGCCACCAGGGTGGCGATGATCCCCACCATGAGGGACACCTGGCCACCTGTGAGAATGCGGGCCAGAAGATCGCGTCCCAGGGTGTCCGTGCCCAGCCAGTGGGTCAGAGTTGTTTTCGCGGGGGTGGCGGTGTCGATTTTAAGAGCTTTTTCGTAGTCCGTATCATTGGCGAACCGGTGACGGAGAAAGTCCTCCCGGCTCAATGTTTCGGTAGTTCCTGGCGGCACCGCCTTCAGCTTTAGATTCGTGACCCGGGGATTCCACGGTACCATGAAGGGGCCGATGAAGCATGCGGCGGTAATGCAGGCCAGAAGCACCATGCAGACCACCGCGAGGCGGTTCCGGCGCAAACGTGACCAGGCATCCTGCCAGAGGGAACGGCCTTTGAATTCGGAGGAGGGGAGCAGGAGGCTGGCGCTACTCATGACAGCCTTACCTTGGGGTTCATCCATGCCACGAGGACATCCGTCAGGAAATTCATCAGCACGAGGAGGCCGGCGTAGAGCACGGTGGTCGCCATGATCAGGGTGTAGTCCCGGTTCAGCACCGCGCTCACATAATGCTGTCCCAGACCGGGGAGGTGAAAAATCTTTTCAATGATGAGCGAGCCCGTGGTGACGCCCGCGAGCGCTGGACCGAGGAACGCGGCCACGGGCAACAGCCCGCCGCGCAGGGTGTGACGTGTCACAATGAGCCAGCCGGGCACTCCTTTTGCCCGGGCGGTTCGGATGAAGTCCTGATTCAAAACCTCCAGCATTCCTCCGCGGGTCAGACGGGCGATATAGGCGGCGAGGCCCAGCCCCATAGTGACAGAGGGCAGCACCCAGTCCGTGGGCTCAAACCATCCGGCCACGTTGAAGAGGCGGAGTTTCAGTCCGAAGATGGCCAGGAGACAGGGCCCCATGACAAATGTGGGCAGGGAGATCCCCACCAGCGCCAGGGACAGGGGGCCAAAATCAAGCCAGGTGTTGCGACGCAGCGCGGCGATGATGCCCGCCGGGAGGCCCACTCCCAGCGCGATCCCCAAAGATGCGAGGCCGATGGCCAATGAAACGGGGAACGAGTCTTTGATGATCTTCACATTCTGCATGCTCCGGATCTTCATCGACATTCCGAAGTCTCCGTTGGCCATGTTGCAGAGCGCGATCCAGTATTGATGGATGGGCCACTTATCCAGTCCGTACTGCCGGTGCCACGCGGCGGTTACTTCAGGATTCGGGGCTTTTTCCTCCACGAAGGGATCTCCTGGAGCGGCCCGGATCATCACGAAGGTGATGGTGAACACCGCGAAGATCACGAGGATGGCTTGCAGGAAGCGATTGAAGATAAACCGGAGCATTGTTAGTCGCGGGCGATTTCGTCATCCATGCTGCTCGCGGGAATCGGCGATGCGAGGTCGAAGTATTTCCACAGGCGGTCATCCAGAAGCCGGACCTTCCAACCGATGACTGCCGGATGGATCAGCCGGGTGCGGGTGTAGAAGTAACTGGGAATGATAGGCGCCTCTTTCAGCATCATGGCCTCCGCCTCCCGGAGAACGCTGATGCGTTTCTCCGCGTCCGTGCACTGGCCGGCTTCATCAATGAGTTTGTCGAAGGCCGGATTGCTCCAGCCTGTCCGGTTGTTACCCCCGTTGGTAATCCACATGTCCACGAAGGTGGCCGCGTCGTAATAGTCCGCGTTCCAGCCCGCGACGGAGATGTCATAGTCCATCGTTTGCTGGGACGAGAGGTAGGTATTGAAGTCCTGCTGCCGTATCTGGATGCTGATACCGAGATTCTTTTTCCACATGGCCTGCACCGCTTCCGCGACCTGCGTTTCCGCTTCGGATTTCGCGATGAGCAGCTTCAGTGTATCCGGAAATCCCACGCCGTCCGGATATCCCGCCTCGGCAAAGAGCCGACGGGCTTCGGCCACGTTGTAGGAAAACTCCACCACGGGCTCGTAGCCACTCATGGCAGGCACCAGCCCGTAGGCCGGTTTCTGATTAGCCCGCAGGATATTGTCCACAATTCCCTGACGATCCAATGCCAGACCTAGGGCACGGCGTACCCGCGCGTCCTTCAACGGACCGCGCGTGGTATTGATCCGGTAAAACCGCACCGCAAGGTTCGGTTCATTTCGCGCCACGTCGGGGTGTTCCTTGAGGTAGAATGGAATCTTGGAAAGCGGCACATTGTAGGTGGTGTGCAACTGTCCGCGGCGGAAAAGCCGTTCCTCTGTCTTATCACTGTCGATGGGGTAAAACCGGATGCCGTCCAGCTTCACGGTGGCGGCGTCCCAGTAGTGTGGGTTTTTCTCCACCTGGAGATACTGCCGGAAGAGATACCGCTTCATGCGGAACGGACCGTTGGTCACGATCTTGTCCTCATCGGTCCAGGGATTCGTCGCGTCCGTGATGCCGCCGCCTTCACCCGCATACTTTTCGATACAATGCCTCGGCACCGGATACCATGAGGTGTGGCAGAGGATCTGGGGAAAGTGAGGTGTGGGACCGGTCAGGGTGACTTGCAGGGTCAGGTCGTCGATGGCCTTTACTCCCAGTTCCTCCTGCGGTACCTTTTTTTCGTAAAGTTCCTTCCCGTTCTTCAGCAGATAAAGCATCTGGGAATACTCCGCCATGAGTGTGGGATTGAGCATGCGCCGCCAGGACCACACAAAGTCCCTGCTGGTCAAAGGCGCGCCGTCGGACCACTTTGCGTTGTTGCGAAGATGGAAGGTCCATACTGTCTTCGTGGCATCCGGTTCCCATGTTTCCGCCACTCCGGGCACGGCGGCTTTTTCATCGTCGCGCCCCTCGGCCACCAGCCCTTCGGAGAGAGCGAGGACCACGGATGCTTCGATGACGCTGTTGCACCGTTGCAGATCCAACCAGCGGGGATCGTCCTTGTTGTTCACCAGCAGGATCTTCCGCTTCGCCCCCTCCCGGGCGTTGATGGGGTCGCCGCCGCAGCCCGCCAGGAGCAGCAGGGAGCCGCAGGCAAGGAGGGACAGGCAGCGTGAAAGGAGGGGACGCATGGTGGGCGGGTGAAAGCGTTTCCTATGCCGCGCCGCCTGGAACTTCGCCAGAAGAATTTCCTTTATCACGGAGAGTAATGTTGCCACGGGTGGAGTTTTAGGCTTCAAGCGCGCAGCCACTTTCCTCTCACCCATGTCCCAGGAACCAGATCCCTATCTCCCTCCCCAAACCGTCGTCACCCCGGAGGCCCCGCCATCGCTGGCCTCGCAGGCCCCCGGCCCGGATGCCTCGCCGGAGGAAAAGGATCTGTGGTGGTTCCGCAATGTCTATCAGGGAGACCGTCAGAAGCAGCTTACTTTTCGCGCGATCCTCACCGGGGGACTTTTGGGGGCCGTGCTCTCCCTTTCAAACCTCTACACCACGCTCAAGATTGGCTGGTCCTTTGGCGTGGCTATCACCGCCTGCGTTATGTCCTGGGCACTGTGGAAGGGGCTCCGGATCGTGACCGGCGGCCGGATGGACGAGATGAGCCTGCTGGAGAACAACTGCATGCAGTCCACCGCTTCCTCCGCCGGCTACAGTACCGGCAGCGTGGTGGGCACCGCCTGCGCCGCTTTGCTCATGGTGAACGAAGGGGTTCACATGCCCTGGTATGTTATGACCCCATTCGTCTTCCTGACGGCGTGCCTGGGGGTGTTCCTGGCCATCCCCATGAAGCGGCAGATGATCAATCACGAGCAGCTTCCGTTCCCCAGCGGCATCGCGGCAGCGGAGACATTGAAGAGCCTCTATGCCGCCGGGGTGGAGGCTTCCAAAAAAGCATTTACCCTTTTGTGGGCCATGGGTGGTTCCGCGCTGCTGGGAGTCCTGAGAAAAGCCGGGGACGTGGTGGCGGCATTCCCCAACTGGCTGGGCGAGAAGACCACGAAGCTCGTGGTGGACTTCAGCGAAAAGATTCAGCACATCCCTATCTGGCAACCCGCGGCCCTTCACCAGGCCAGTGGAAAATATGTGGCCTTCGCGGAGTTCAAATTCGATCCCTCGTTGCTGACGATCGGGGCGGGAATGATCGTGGGCTTGCGGGCCTCTCTTGCCATGCTTGGTGCCTCCGCGTTTCTTCATTTCGCTCTTGGCCCCATCTTGGTCGCCAACAATGCGCTGAAGTATGCCACGGATAAAAGCGGAGCGCTGATTACCGATGAAAATGGAATGCTCGTCACCGCTTTGTTCCGGTGGGGGGTGTGGGGTGGCACTGCCCTGATGGTCATGGCCAGCCTGACCTCGCTCGCGTTTCAGTGGAAGAGTATTGCCCGTGCCTTCCGCCGTAAGACCGGCGGCAACGCCGAGGAGGCGGCGGCTCTGGCCGCGATTGAGGTTCCCGGTCGCTGGATGATTATGGGGCTCATTCCTGTCATCGTCGGGCTGATCCTTGTTCTCGACATGGGAATGGGGATTCCCTGGTATCTGGCACTCATCGGGACTCTGATGGCTTTCCCGCTGGCACTGGTGGCATGCCGGGCAACCGGGGAAACGGACACGACTCCCATCGGTGCCATGGGGAAGGTGACGCAGCTTGCCTTTGCCGTGATGCATCCTGGCAACAAAGTGACGAACCTCGCCACGGCGGGCACTACCTCCGCGGCGGCGGCGAGCGCGGCGGACCTGCTGACGGACCTGAAGAGTGGTTATCTTCTTGGTGCCAATCCCCGGCGTCAGTTCCTTGCCCAGCTGGCGGGGGTGTTCTTTGGAACGGCGATCATCATTCCCGCCTGGTATCTCCTGGCCGGAGACTACACGAAACTGCAGGAAAAATTCCCCATGCAGGCCGCAAGCGCCTGGAGGGCCATGGCTGACCTGCTCAATCCCGGAGACGGGAAGTCCGCTTTCGACGCCCTTCCCTGGGGGGCCGCCACGGCCATCATCATCGGTGCCGTGCTGGGGATTCTTCTTCCGGTGCTGGAAAAGCTGTATCCCAAACACCGGAACTGGATTCCCAGCGCCATGGGCCTGGGGCTCGGGTTTGTCATCGATTTCGCGAGTGGCCTGGGCTTCACCACGGGCGCGGTGATCGCTTACCTCTGGAAGAAAAAGAACGCCAAACAGGCGGATGACTACACGGTGTCCGTGGGTTCCGGATTTGTCGCGGGCCAGGCTCTCATGGAGGCCCTGATCATCATCACCGTGGCGGCCCTCACGCTGAAGAACTGAGGCATCCTTTTGCCCTGCCGGAGGAACCATCCTCCGGCCCAGGTGCTTCTCTTGAAAAGCGTTAGGGAATCAAATGATGCGCACGTAGTGGCGGCCGGGAAGCTGTTTGATCAGCCGCTTCAGTTCCATGCGCATCAACTGGGAGGAGACCGTGGAAGCCTCCAGGCCCGTGCGGCCAATGATGATGTCCAGTTGGGTTTCGTCGCTGCCGATGGCGTCCCACAGACTTTGTTCCGTCTCCGTGAGGTTCGGCACGGGGGCGGCTGCCGGAGCGGCGGGCATGGCGGACACGGGCAGCAGGGCGTTGAGGTCGTCCAGAATGTCCGCCGCATCCATCACCAGGCGCGCGCCATTCTGGATAAGTTTGTTGCATCCCATGGAGGTGGGCTTGTCGATGGGCCCCGGGATGGCATAGACCGGGCGGCCCTGATCCGCCGCGTTGTTCGCGGTGATGAGCGCGCCGCTCCAGGCCGGAGCCTCTACCACCAGAATGCCCTGACTCCAGCCGCTGACGATGCGGTTCCGTTGCGGGAAGGTCTGCTTGTCAGGTTCGGTGAGGATGGGAAACTCGCTCACTACCGCACCGTGACCGTCCGCGATGCGGTCCGCCAGGGCGCGGTTCTCCGGTGGATAGAGCCGTCCCAGTCCGGACCCGATGACCGCGATGGTGCGTCCCTTTGCCGCCACCGCGCCCTCATGCGCCGCCGTGTCGATTCCCCGGGCCAGGCCGCTGAGCACCGTGACGCCCGCGTGAGCGAGCTGGAAGGCAAACTTCTTCGCGCAGGTGAGCCCGTAGGCCGTGGCCTTCCGGGAACCCACCACGCCGATAGCCGACCGGTCCCGGGGTTCCACCCTGCCATACACATAAAGAAGAAGCGGGGCATCATGCATCTGCCGGAGGCCCTCCGGCCAGGCCTCGTCCTGCTCCGTGAAAAGGGACAGCCCCATTTCCCGCAGCCGGGCCAGTTCCCCGGAGAGATCCACATGGTTTTCCCAGTTCCGGAGGATGCCGGCGGTTTCGGAGCCGATGCCGCTTACCTTTGGCAGCGAGGCCGCCGCGTCCCTCAAAACTCCCGCCGCGCCCCCGCACGCCTCCATAAGCCGCCGCGCCCGCACGGGACCGATTTTCGGCAACATATTGAGGACAACGAGGGCTTCCGTTTCGGTCATGGCGGCCTGTCCTTCCCGCGGCCCGGGCATTCGTCAACAGAGGTGAGAATCCGGGGATATGACAATATCCCAGGGGGTCTTCACGGGCTGGTCCGTGGAGAGATGCCTGGGAAGTTTTCCCGGCGGATATTTTTTGTTACGCTCTTGTGGGAAATCCGGAAAGACATTCACACGCCTTTGACTGCCTGACTCCTCTCTCACTTTTTCATGACCGACCCCCCATCCTCCTCTGCCTCCTCCATTGAGGGCTTGAACGCGGAGCGACTGCTGGCCAGCGCGCTCCCCGGCGCTCCTGTCTCTTCACCGGGGTTTGGCTGGGTGCCCCCTCCGCCAGAGGAAATCGCGCCATGGTTTCCGGACTATACCGTGATGGAAATCGCGGGACGTGGTGCCATGGGAGCGGTTTACCGGGCGGTTCATCACAAGCTGGACCGGCCTGCGGCGATCAAGGTGCTCCCCGCCAGTCTTGCCTCGCGCGAAGGAGTGGTGGCCCGGTTTGAACGCGAGGCCCGGACCATGGCGCGGCTGAATCACCCGAATATCGTGACCCTTTATGACTTCGGCCGGACGGCGGGAGGGCATCTTTTCATCGTCATGGAGTATGTGGAGGGTGCCGACCTGAGCCGCATGATCCACACCAGCGGGCTTACCGTTCCGCGGGCGGTGGGAATCGTCAGCCAGGTTTGCGACGCATTGCATTACGCGCACGAGCGGGGCTTCGTACACCGGGACATCAAGCCGGGGAATGTGCTCGTGGACACCCGGGGACGGGTAAGGATCGCGGATTTTGGTCTCGCGAAGCTCCTCAACGATGAAACTGAAAATCCCGCGGCTACCCTCACCGGAACGGTGGTGGGTACGCCGGACTATACCGCCCCGGAACAGCTCAAGGGCCGGACCGTGGACCACCGGGCGGACATCTACAGTGTGGGAGTGATGTTTTATGAAATGCTTACCGGCGATCTTCCGCGCGGTGCCTGGGAACCTCCCAGCGTGCGCACGTCTGCCGCCGGGACGGGTTTGGATGAAGTAGTCCGGCGCGCGATGCAAACCGAACCCGCGAAGCGTTATCAACAGGCCGGCGAAATGAAAGCCGCGGTGGAGGCGGCCAATCGAGCCCCGGTCGCCCAAACACGGTCCTCTCCGTCCCCGCCGCTCTCCGGGCCGGAATCGCGCCGCGACTCGCTCCCGTTCATTGTGCCCGCGGTCACGGCGGCCGCCGGTGCTGCCATGATGTCCTGGGGGAATTCCTGGTATCTTGCGGGAATGGTGGTTATCGGGCTGGCTCTCAGTCTGTTTTTTGAAATAAGCCTCCGCTGGAGGCTCGAAGCGGGTTGCGCTTTAACCGGCACCCTTCTGGGCATGATTCTCCCGCCGACCCCATTCGGCGGGTTCATAGCGATCGATTCACTGACTCTTGGATTACTCTTCCTAGTATTCCTCATCGTGCCATTCCAGCTCCGCCATCATCCGCATCTGAGTCTGGCTTCACTGCTTTTGATCGTTTGTCTGTTCAGCGTTTTTTCGGCGAGAGAGAGAATGAAGAGGGCGAATCGAGCACACATTTCCGGAAATCCGGTTCCCGCCGGGCCTTCGCTTGTGATTGTTTCACGGATGCCGGCCAGCGGGCGGGAGTCCGTGTAGTTTCTCTCATGGATTCCCCTGTCAGGCACTTTCAGCCCACGCGCTGGACGCTCATCGCGGAGGTTGGAGGCGCTGATCCGGCGGTCGCGCGGGCGGCGCTGGAAAAACTGTGCGGCACTTACTGGTATCCGCTTTATGCCTACACCCGGCGGCGGGGATACGGGCCGGAGGACGCGGAGGATCTGGTGCAGGGATTCTTTGCCCGGCTCATCGGGCGGGAGACATTCGCGACGGCCTCCAGGGAGCGGGGGAGATTGAGATCCTTCCTTATTCATCAATTGGAATGCCACCTTACGGATGATATCCGCAGACGCGCGGCGGCGAAACGCGGGGGAGGCCGGTCCGTGGTTTCCATCAATGCCGTGGAGGCGGAGCGGCTTTACGGCCAGGAGTCGCGCACGGAGGAAACCCCGGAGACCCTTTACCACCGCCGCTGGGCGCTCACCCTGCTGGCGGAGGCTCTGCGGGTGCTGGAGCGGGAATACAGGGGAGGGGAGTTCGCCCTCCTGAAACCCGCGCTCACTGAACCCACCGCGACGGCCATCGATACCGCGGCGGTAGCCGCGGCCCTGGGAATCCCGCGGGATCAGGTGCGGGTCCGGGTCCACCGGCTGCGCGCAAAATTCCGGGAAGTGCTGTGCCGGTGCGTCGGCGCAACCTTGCGGACGAATATCGCCACCGAAGTGCAGGCGGAAACGCGGGCACTGCTCTCGTCGCTTCGTTGACGCATTAGCGCCGGACAAGCTTCCGGAACGCTCCCGCGGCGGCGATGAGCGGGTAGAGCCGTTCGTGATACCAGAGGCGCGCGAAGTAGAGGCCGATGGGAGCGGCGGGGAAGCGGGTGGCGTTTTCCGTGAGTCTTACGAGGGCCTCTCCGCTGGAGATGAGGATGGCGGGATCGCAGCCGTGGAGGGCCAGGGCTTCGAGAGCGATGGATGTTTCCTCGATGGAGGGCGGCAGATCACCGGGGCCGCCGGACCAGGTGCCATCCGGTCGCCGGGCTTTCAGAAGCCAGGTGGCGGCACGGTTGCGCAGGTCCTCCGTGCCGGGAATGGCGGTCAGCTTTCGCAGAACGGCGGCGGTGCCATAAACGGGATTCGCCTCCGTGGCGGTGTGCTCATTACCAAACCAGAGGGGCTCCCAGGAACCGTCCGCATGCTGGGAGGCGCGCAGGTATTTCAGCATGCGCGCCATGGCTTTCTCCATGCGCGGCTCCGGCAACCCGCGCCAGGCGTGAAAGGCGGCGAGGGCGTGGGCGGTGATTTCCGGAGTGCTGAGATCGAAGGGCAGCGTGCCCCAGCCCCGGCAAAAGGTGGGGATGCCGCCATCCCGGTTTTGCAGGCCCAGGAGCCAGCGCACCCCGTGCAGAGCCGCAGGGCTGTCGTCCGGCTCGCCCAGCAGGCGCAGCGCCAGGAGAGCTCCGGAGGTATCGTCCGCGTCCGGCACGCCGCCGGGGAGGTCCGTCCAGGCCCAGCCGCCGCGCCGGGACAGGGTGTAGGGGTGGACGGTCTGGTATTGCTGGCCGAGCAGCCATTGCCGGATGGCGGGGGCGGAGTTCGGCGGGGAATCGCCCAGGGCTTTCACACTGAGAGTGGTGACCCAGGTGGCGAGATTGGTATCGATGGGCCATGAGCTGTCCCCGCGCACGCTCCGGAGGAGGAAGCCAATGGATTCCCGCACCACCGGGTGATCCTGGAGCCCCATGCCGGAGAGGGCCATGGTGACAAAAGAGGTGAGCGGTGTGGCCTCCAGAAATCCGCCGCCCGCGGGCTGGATCTCCTGGAGCAGGTGGAGTGTCTTATTCCGCGCGGCGGAACGCCAGGTGGCGGTCAGCGGGTTTCCCCGCACATGGTGGAACCTCACCTGGCCGATGGCGATGAGCGCGGGCAGCGCATAGCTCACCACGGGCATGCGGACCGCCGCGAAGAGTCCCCGGGGCAGGGCGGCAAGCTCGAAGGGCAACTGCGGCACCAGCTTCCAGCAATCCGGAGAGGGACCCAACCCGCCTCCCAGGGCACAGGCCATGAGGATGGGCACGGAGAAGGTCTTGTCCTTGCCATAGCGCTCCTCCAGGGCCTTCGCGAGGATGGCGGGGGTGGTGCCACCGGCTTTGGCCGTGACCCAGGTTTCGCAAATGGCCCTGGTGTCCCGCCAGGCATCCCCACCGGCGAGACCGAAGGCCGCGTGGCAGAGGAGGGTGGTGGAGAGATTCGGTTTGCTCAGGGTGGTGTCCCCCCAGCCGCCGCCCGGGCACTGAGTCCCTGCCAGCCAGCGCAGCCCGCGCTCCGCCAGAGGCCGGTGAGTCGCGGCATCCGTGACCAGCAGGGCCAGCACGGCGGTGGCGGTGGAGAGCGCGCTGCTGCTCAGTTCGCCCTCCCACCAGCCACCGGCATTCCGTTCGGCGAGCAGCGCCGCGCGGGTGGATTCACAGGCTTGGAGCAGGGAGGGAGTCATGGGGGCGAAAGCCCGGCTCCGTCACGTCCGGAGGCCGCGAAGGCAAGGGACTCTTCCCGCGGGATCACGCCTCCCACGCTTCCGGCACCCGGGCCGGGAGCGGTGGATCCATGAAGGGGGCAAACTGCGCCTCGAACCGTTTGGGAATGATGGTGTCAATGAGCACATCGTTGTCCTCATACTCCTGATGCAGCAGTTTCCCCTGGGTGTGGATGAGACTCATCAGCCCGAATTCCGACTGCGGCAGGCGCAGCTTCAGTCGCACCGTGCGGTCCAGCATCATCTCGCTGAGGCGCAGCAACAGTTCATCCACGCCCTCGCCCGTGTGGAGCGAAACGCACACCGGTTTGTCAAAATGAGACGCGATGCGTGCCCGCTGCTCCTTCGGCACGAGGTCGATCTTGTTCAGCACGATGAGCATCTTCTTCCCGTGCGCGTCCAGTTCCTTCAGGACGTCCATGGTGGTCTGGTAGAACTGGAAGACCCGCTCCTGGCTGGCATCCAGCACATGGATGAGGAAATCCGCCACCACCGCCTCCTCCAGGGTGGCCTTGAAGGACTCCACCAGGCGGTGAGGCAGCGCGCGGATGAAACCCACGGTGTCCGTAAGGAGAAGCTGCTGGCCGTCCGGCAGTTGCACCTTTCGGGTGGTGGGATCCAGCGTGGCAAAGAGCTTGTCCTCCGCCAGCACGTCGGCACCGGTGAGGGAATTCAGCAGCGTGCTTTTCCCGGCATTCGTATAGCCCACGATGGCGGCCTGCGGCACGGGCACGCGCTGCCGTTCCTTGCGCTGCGTGACCCGGACTTGCTTGATCTCGTCGATTTGCTTTTTCAGCGTGTCGATGCGCTTCCGCGCGAGACGACGGTCAGTTTCGAGCTGGCTTTCCCCTTCGCCCCGGGCCGCTCCCGCGCTGCCGGAGCCGCCACCACCGCCCTGGCGGTCGAGGTGCCCCCACATGCGGGCGAGGCGGGGCAGCGCGTATTGCTGCCGGGCCAGGTCCACTTGGAGGCGGGCCTCCGCGGTGCGCGCGCGCATGGCGAAGATATCCAGGATGACCTCCTCGCGGTCGATCACCGTCACGCCGCCTTCGGTTTCCCAGGCGCGTTGTTGCATGGGGGCGAGCTGGTTGTCGAAGATGATCACGTCACAGCCCGTCGCCTTCGCATGGTCCGTGAGTTCCTTGCACTTGCCGCTGCCGGTGAGGTATTTCCGGTTCGACTCCTTCACGTGCACCAGGATGCTTTCGGAAACGGGAATCCCCAGGGTGTCCACCAGTTCACGCAATTCCTCCAGCAGACTTTGAGCCTCCTCCTGCTGCCGCTTGTCGAAGTAAGCACCGATCAGCAGTGCCTTCTCGACCATTTTGGGCTTTTCCCTGATTTCAAACATGAGAAGAGTATGACATCCCGGGAGCCCCGGCGCAACCCGGCGATGGGACGCGCCGGCGGGCCGCGGGAAACGGGTTATTCCTCCTCCGCCTGGGTGCCCAGGGCAGCGTCACAGCCTGCCGCGTGAATGGCTTTGAAGACCCGGGTCATCAGACCGATGGGGGCCGTGCTGTCGGGATTCACCACCACATCCCGGCTCACTTTTTTCAGATCGGTGAGACGGGCGGCGAGATCGCCGATGGCCACCTCCTCGCTGTTCAGGAGAACCCTGGGGGAATCCCCGGCGGTGATGGTGACTATGTGCGCCCGCTCGGCCACCTTAAGGCTCGAACCGCCGACCGGCAGATCCACCCGGTAGCCGGAGCGTACCACAAAGGTGCTGTTCAAAAGGAAGAACACCATGAGCAGCAGCACCACATTGAGCAGTGGTGTGATGTAGAGAAAATCCGGACGGATGCGGATGGTGCTCTGGAGCTTCATGGCCGGTGCCGGTCAAAGTCTCACTTCTGCGCGGCGGAGGCCTTGCGGCGCTTTTCCTCAGCCACGGCGAGGGCTCCCTCCTTGAAGCCCACGATGTCCGTGGTCTGGCGGCTGAGTATGACCATGTTCACCACTTCGATCCCCGCGCGCTCCATGTCGTGCATGAGGTTTTTCACCACGGAGGCGAGGTAGGCGTAGATAACGTAGGCAAAGATGGCCACGGCGATCCCCGCCGCGGAGGTCACGAGACCTTTGTAGATCCCGGCGGACATTTCCGTGACCGTGGCGTTCCCACTTCTGGAGATGGGCAGGAAGGTATCCATGAGGCCGAGCACCGTGCCCAGGAGCCCGATGAGGGGCGCGATATAAGAGATGGCCACCAGTCCAGGGAGATGTCGCTCCAGCCGGGGCACCTCCAGTTGCCCGGCTTCCTGAGCCATGTCCCGCAATTCCTCGCGGGGGGCCTCCGGTCTCGTCAGCACCGTTTTCATCACCCGGGCCACGGGACCGGGGGTGCCGGTGCAGACGGTGAGGGCCTCCACGTAGTTCTTCCGGTTAATCAAATTGCCCACCCCCTGTAAGAGATCCTGCACCACCACCGTAGAACGGTGGAAGTGAAAAAACCGTTCCAGGAAAATGGCGACGGCGAGCACGCTGCAGCCCAGCAGCAGAAAAACGAGTGGTCCACCCTGGGTGATTAATTCCTTCATGGAGGGAGGAGCGTATCAAGTCATGTGCCAGCGGCAACTGCCGATTGCATGTGGACCTCTTAATTGTCCTTAATGATTTTGACGAGACAAATCGTCCGGAGGAACGAAAAAACCCCGGGTTTCCCCGGGGTTCGTTGAAAGTCCAGGCCCGCCGCGGGGACTGACGCCGCGGCGGAGGGAATAAGCGGTCAGGCAAGCCTCAACGCATCTTGATGCTGAAACGGAAGAAGTAGCGGGCACCCGGCGGCGGCAGGGTGGCCGGGCCGTAATGGACCTCTTCCTTGCCTCCCGCGAGCGGTGTGATGGTGCCGCTGTTCCGGATGGATTCCCAGTTCACGGGCGGGCTCCAGGTGGTGAGGTCCGCGGAGAACTGAGGCTCGATGATCACGTCATCCGCCCCGGCGGCCCGGGTATAGGTGAGATTGAAGACCGCGCCGTTCACGGGGATGGCAACGGCGGGCGGGAAACTGGCGGCGTCCGTGTCGCTGGTGCCGAAAGCGTATTCGAGCAGCGCGCTGTAGCCGTCCTTGTCCGCGTCCGCCGCGGCATTGCCGGTAAAGGGAATTGCGTCCGTGCCGCCCGGAGTGCCGCCGTTTTGCAGGCTGGGCCGCCATTCGTAGGTAGTCAGCGATGGGTTCGTGGAAGCCAGCACGCGCACCAGACTGCGGCCGTTGCCGTCCGTGCTGGTGAGGCTGTCCGTGTAATCCACCGTGAAGATGACGGAACCGTCCGCGCCGGTGAGGGTCACGGTTTCGCCTCCGTTGCTCAGGGCGGTGGTGGCATAGTCTCCTCCGGCGAGCAGCCCCGTGAAGCCCGGATAGGCGGCGGCGAATTCCGTGCGGTTCTGCACCACGAGGATGCGGCCTCCCGCGGGCACCTGGGTGCCGGCCGGGAAGTTGTAGGTGATGCCCGCCGAGAAGTAGCAGCCGGTGAAGTCCACGGGTTTGGTGCTTACATTCAGCAGCTCGATGAACTCCGCGCCTCCCGCCGGGGGATTATACATGAGTTCCGTGAGCGCGATGTTGGTGCTCGCGGCGGGCAGGGTGGCGGTGGTGCCCGTGATGACGATGCTGTCGCTGCCGGTCACTGTTCCCGTGCTGTTCAGCCCCTCGATGAGGAGGTTGTTCGGACCAAACTGCACCGGCACGGAAATGCGCCAGCTGTTGTCATCCGTCCACGTCACCGGCACCGGAGCACCGCCATTGATCCGGATGGACTGCACGTTCACCCACGCATCCCCGTCCAGCGTCACGAGCGGTCCGGCGGCGGAGAAGTTCGCGCCCGGGGAGCCTCCCGTGGCCGTGGTGATGGTGAAGGCCACGGGGGGAATGGCCGCGTTCACCTGGGTCAGGGCATAGGCGTTCCGCTCATTGACGAAGGTCATGTAGGCGGTGAAGTCCTGGTTCACGAACTTCGTGTAGTGTGCCGCCCAGGGGCCCAGGTAGGTGGAGTTGAAGCTGGTGGTGCAGATGTCCAGGATGTGGCCCCAGTAGAGACGCTTCCACTTCGGATTCGCGAGGAACTTGCCCAGATCCCCGCCGGTCAGGGAGGAGGTGGAACCATTGCTGAAGGCAAAGTCCATGTCCCAGGGGAAGTAGAGCGCTTTCAGCCCCGACCCCGCGGGCGGGGTGTAGAGGATCATGTTGTGCTGGCCACCGGAGGCATAGCTGTCGCCCACGCCGAAGAGGTTTTGCGCGGCAAAGGAGCGCGTCCATTCATCCGCGTCCACCAGCGGCTCCACGGCAGTGTTGAAAGCCGTGCCGGATTGCCCCATGGCGGTCAGGACGGCCATCAACTGGCTGTAGTCGTCCGCCGCGCGGCGGTTTTTGATGAGCCAGTGCCAGCGGTAGAGCTCCTTGTTTGTGCCCAGGCTGTTCACGCCCACGCCCACCACGTTGTCCGGCTCCGGAGGCTTCGGATTCTCCACGCCCGCGGGGGTATTGCTGGTGGGGTAGTAGATGAGTTCGTACTCGAACATCGTGCCCTTGTCCTGGGTGCCGCTGTAGCGGTCCGCCAGCCAGTCCCCGTCATAACGGCGGGTCATGATGGCCGGGCCGGTCTGCGCGGACTGAGGCGCGACCACACGGATGAGGTCGTCCTCCATGCTGGGCAGGCCGCCCGCGTGGGCGATGGTGTGCTTCGCCAGCATTTCCTTCTGGGAGAACTCATTGCCCGAGCCGCTGCGGTCGATGGTGATGACGCCCAGGGTGCCGCGGAAGAGACGGTCCGGCGGGAAGAGGATATTGAAGCCCACGCGCACGGACTGGTTCCGGCCGCGCTCCGAGCCCTTTAGACGGATGGCGCAGTTATAATAGATATCCCGCTCGTTTTCGATGATCGTGCAGGGGAGGCGATCGTTGGACATCACGTTCACCGCCGTGTGCATGAAGGTGAGGTCCGCGTTGGACATGATGATACGGATATTCGTGGGGCTCACGCCGGTGGCGAGGGTTAGCATCGCCTGGCCGTCGTTCCACTGCACCATGCCGCCGGGGGCGGTGACATTGGCCCCGCCGCTGCCGGTGGCGGCAAAGGAGAACGCGAACTTCCGTCCGGAGGTCTGCGCCGGAATGTCCGCCGTCCAGAGCTTATTGCCCGCCGCCGTCATGGCCACCGTGCCCGAGCCCGCGCCGCCATCAATGGCGGTATAGACCAGATTGACTGTGGAGATGGTCTGCGTGGTTTCCACGATCTTCACGGAAACCGTGGCCGCCTGGCCCACCGCCGGGACCGCCGGGGAATGAGTGACTCCGGAGAAGGTGAAGGGCTTCGAGTTCAGGCTGTAGGTGGAGTTCTGGACTCCGGGCGTGCCTCCCGTGGCTTGCCGGGGGAGGAGCGTGGTGCGCGCCCCTTTGTTGAAATACAGGCGGGTGTGCAACTGGTTCGAGCCGCGGAGCCACTTGGCACGGAAGCTGATCCGGTAGGTCTTCGCCGGGTTGATGGTGAAGTAGGAGGCACCGTTCTTCAGCGTGATGGAGCACTGGTTGTGCAGGTGTTCGTAGGCTCCACTGGCGCGTACGTGGAGAACTTTTTGCGCAGGATTGTCAGGGTCCGCCTCCACGAAGCTGTGCCGGTGGGTGCCGATGACGCGCCAGCCCGCCGGGGCCTGACCGATGGTGTCCGCCTCGAAGGTGCTGTTATAGACCAGGGTTGCCGCAGTGGCCAGGCCGGGGTCCACGGTGAGCTGGAAGTCATCGATGAGGATTTCCCCTTCATCGAGCAGGCCGAAGATCACCTCATTCCACTGCACGGGATCCCCCGCGATATTGGCTCCGGAGAAGTCATAGGACACCGGCAGCCAGGCACCCGGAGTGGCGACGCTGTCCGCCCAGGAACCGGGGTTGTTGTTGTCAGAAGCGGGATCCACCAGCTCCAGCGAAGAACCGCCGCCATCCGCCCATTTCGGCCAGAGACCTCCGATGCCCAGCGGGCCGCCTTTTCCGCCAGGGGAATAGCTGACTTCATCCGCGAGATTGCCCGCGGCATCCTTCAGGCGGAGGCGCTCCCCGCCGCCCGCGAGGCTGCCGGAGAAAGGTCCCACCACATTCGTCACGCCGGAGTGCAGAGCCTGGAAGGCCGCCAGATCCCAGGCAACCACCAGATATCCACCCGCCGGAAGCGTGGTGCCAGGGGCGAAGGAATAATCGATGCCTTCGCTGAACTTCCAGCCGTCGAGAGCCACTGGCGCGCCGGATTTGTTATAGAGCTCCACCCACTGCTCCGGAGAGCTTCCCGGGCCCTGGTAGAAGATTTCATTGATGACCACCGCGGTGCTGTGCGTGCCCGTGACCGCCCACTCCAGAGTCCCGTCCGGGGCGGTGTAGCGTTCGCGGCTGACGGCATCCACCCGGCGGGAGTCCAGCAGCCGCGCGCCACCGGCCACGAGGTTCAGTTCCAGACCATCCCCGTATCCGGCCAGGCTGGCCAGCGGAATGGGGAGCGTGGCTCCAGGGGCCAGTGATCCGGCGGGGAAGGTGTAGAGCACGGTGTCTCCGGCGCGGACCTGGAAGCCGGTGTAGTTCACCGCGGTGGCACCGGCATTCCGGATCACGGCGGCGTTCGTGGGATTCGCGGCGGCATCAACCGGGCCGCGCAGAAGGCTGAAGACCAGCGAGGGCGCGGTATCCTGGGCCGGGGAGGGCAGCTCGGTGGTTTTGATCTGGACACCGAACATCATGTCCGGATCCGTGCCGTCGTTTTTGGCATTCAGCACGGCCAACGCCAACACGTTGGTGCCGGTCACGAGGGCGCTGCCGGGGATGTTGACCGGCGAGGCGGGGAAGAAGGCATCCGCCACGGGCACCACCGCCGTCATGGAGGACGTAAGCGCGCCGGAGGGGGCATTGATCCGGGTCAGTTCCGTCCCGTTGAGATAGATGATCGCGCCATCGTCGATCAGCGGATAAAGCGTGGCCGAGGCCCGCGCGGGGTCTCCGGTGAAGGAGAAGGACTTCCGGAAGTAATAAGGTGTGTTGGCGAGCGGGAGCTGCGTTTGTTTGGTCTGCTCCGTGGATTCCGTCACCTTCAGATTGTCGAAGGTCGCGGAGACGATGTCGCCGGTCGCCCGGGCCTGGCCGGTGAGCATCACCTGGAAATCCGCGGGCCAGTTGCTCACGGCCTGCGAGCCGAGAAGCACGCCGTCCTTATAAATCCGGATAGTGCCGGAGCCGGGGAGATCCCCGGGGGTCCAGCTCAGTTTCATCGTCGCGGCCGTGCCCACATTGTCGGCGGAGTCCGCCAGGGCCAGGTTGTTTCCTTCGCCCGTGGGATTCAGCGTGCCGGTGCCGCCCATGTCATTGCTGTTATAAGTCCAGCCGCTTTCCCCCCAGTTTTGGGAGAAGTGCAGGTAGTGGTTGGCATCCCCATAGAGCCAGAGGCTGGAGCGAACCGAGCTGGTGGCGGGGCCGCCGCGGGTGAGGAGCACCCGGTCCACGGAGACGTCCTGCCGTTTCCGGGAACTGAAGCGGGTGTTACTCTGGAGGGTCTTCCCATACCAGTACTGATTGGTGGCCGTGCCGGAAAGCACGAGTTGGCTGTTAGTGATCGCGGCGTTGTATCCAGCCGCCGTGTTGCCTTCCAGCCCTTGATTGGTGACCGTCCACTTCGTGGAATCGATGGCCGGACCATCGAACGTGTCCGTGAACACCTCCGTCGAAACCAGCGGGAACTCAATGTCCGCGGGGCGCGGGGGAACACCTGATACGAGGGCGGAAGTGGTCGGTGTGGTCGCCGGGGTATAGGTGCCGCTGGCCAGGCCCGCGATGGCCTGCGCCGGGAGTGCCTTCGTCCATAGGGCCACGTCGTCCACAAATCCCGTCCAGGCTTCCGTGGTGCCCGCGCCGCTGCGGTTGCCGCCCACAAAGAAGGGCTGGATGCTGGCGGGCGTGCCGGTGATGGTGCGGGAAGCGGCCAGGACCCCGTTGCGATAAAGCGCCAGCTGGTTCCCGGTTTTCACCGAGACGAAGTGTGTCCACGGGGAAGGCGAGGCCGGGGTGCCGATGAGGTCCACGAAGTCGTTGTGCTCCGCCACCCCGTTGGCATACCATTCGAAGTTGCTGGGGGTGAGTTTGATGAACTGGAGGGGGGCGGTCTCGCCTCCGGTAGCGGTGTAGCGATTGCCGAAAATGATGTTGGTACCGCCGGTCTGGCGGGACTTCACCCAGGCTGCCCAGGTGAAATCGGAGGTCAGAGTCAGTTGCGGGAGGTTCCCCAGGGCGATGTGAGTCGTGGCCACGTCCACGTTGGATGCATTCACATTGATGCGCAGGGACTTGCCGGTTTTCCCGGCATACGGCGGGTCCGTCACGTAGGCGAAGTCCGTCCCCACGGCGCTGCCGTTCGTGGCCCCGCCGGAGTTGTTCAGATTGTCATCGAAGGCCCACCAGCCATATAGCCCCACGCCCGGATCCGAGAGCACGGTCTGGGGCGCGGTGGGCGTGGCCATCTGGGCGCTGCCGGCATAATAAACGGACTGCCCGGTGGACCAGCCGGCATCGTCGAAGCCCGGGGCCTCCCAGCCCGCGGGGGGAGTGGTGCCAGGAGTGAGGTGTTTCCAGCCCGTCGCCGTGATGGGGAGCACCACGGTGGTTTTGCCGGAGGCTCCGGCATAGGCGAAGTTCGACGCTCCGGGAGTGCCGCCGATTTCGTTGCTGGAAGTCCAGGCCGCCGGGCCATCCTGGGCACCGGGCGCGCGCCGGGCGAGAGTGACGCCAGAGCCATCCGGGCCCACCGGCCAGTCGCCGGAGTCGCTGTAGGTCACCTCCGCCATGATGCGGCCATCCCGGTTTTTCAGGCGCACGGTTTCCCCGGAATTGCTCAGATTTCCGGTCCACGGCCCCAGCGAGCCGGGCAGTCCGGCGGGCTGGGAGGCCACCAGCAGATAGCCATGTCCGGGGATGACCGTGCCTTCGGGAAATTTGTAATCCACTCCACTGTCGATGAACCATCCGGACATGTCCACGTTCACACCGTGCAGGTTGTGAAATTCGATCCACTCGGTGTCCGTGCCCGCGGGGTGATACTGGATTTCGTTGAAGACGACCGCCATGTCGGCGGCCTGGGCCGCCAGAGGCAGCAGGAGAGCAGTAAGAAGGGAGGGTGCTGTTTTCATTGAGGGATGGCGGGAAGGGGTGCCCGCCGTAATAGTGACTTCATTAAGTCCCGCTAAGGGACGTGCAAACGCCGAACCGGGGCGCGGTGCGGTTTCCCAAAGGAGGGCGCAAAAGGAGAGGGGCACCATCCGGATTGTTTTTCCGGGAAACGAGTCCTCTTTAACAGAAATCCCTCATGGATGTCGATGCTAATCCGGGCCCCGTTGCAGTCCCAGACTTCCTGCCGGCGTGAGAAAAATGGCGGTAACGGATCCCCCGCCGTCCGCACAATACCCCATGAGTATTCGTAAATGCGGAGTTTACTCATACTTGAGTCGCTTCTCATTTTATTTAAATTTAATAAAAATATAGACTCATCGGCGACTCCGGTCGAAGTTTACGATCCCAAACCCCGCACCCCCGTCTGTTTGATATCGTTCCCCGTTCAGTTCTTTCCGGCTTTTTCCTCCTCCAAAACCTTTGGTGGAGTGATGACCGTCTGTGGAAATGCCGATCCGGGAGAAACCGGGGAATCCTGCTCAAGACCGGTTTTGATAAGTGATCGTGTGCAGTTGCGCGGAGAGATGATTAATACGGAGGTCAAATATTGTGCGGGCAGCACTTCCGCCGCTGTCCGGCCTATGGGCATCCTTCGCAAAAAAGATCACCGGGAGGATTCCTCACGGCCATGGGGTGCGGTGATACAAAACAGGCCGGTGGAAGAACCATCAACTCCGGCACCCAGGATTATCTAAACGGACCACGCCATGAAGATCCTCATCGCGGACGATAATCCGGATAACCGCAGTCGGCTCCGCCAGACGCTGGAGGCGGAGGGGCATACGATCATGGCGGCGGCTGACGGGCGGGAGGCGCTGGCTATTCTCGAACGGGAGCCGGTGGATGCCATCGTCTCGGACATCGTGATGCCGAACATGGGCGGCTATGAATTATGCTATGAAGTGCGCCACAGCGAGAGTCTTCGTGACCTGCCCTTCATTTTTTATACCGATACCGGTTTTTCCGATAAAGATGAGAGCCGGGCGCTGGGGGTAGGCGCGGATGTTTACCTGCGGTCCTCCTCCGCGACCGGGGAATTGATCAACGCGCTGGAGCAGGCCGCGGGCAATGGTCTCCTGGAAAGCACGGAAAGAACCCGCGGCGGGCATGAGTTCCGGAATTACAGCAGCACGCAACTGGTGGCCACGCTGGAGGAGCGGAATCGCGATCTGCTGAAGCTCACGATGGAGCTCCACGCGGCCCAGGAGCAGTTGCGGCACATGCTGGAGCACAGTCCGGGAGTGCTCTATACCCTCAAGGTGGACGGGGAGAAGGTAACCCCGGTGGTGGTCAGTGATAACATAGAGCGTCTCCTGGGGGTGCCGGCCCTGGAGGCCACGCACGCCTGGTGGGTGGAAAATCTCCACCCGGAGGAC
Source organism: Verrucomicrobiales bacterium (assembly GCA_965229245.1). Classification (GTDB taxonomy): domain Bacteria; phylum Verrucomicrobiota; class Verrucomicrobiia; order Verrucomicrobiales; family V1-33; genus V1-33. Next base: position 1,456,577 of record CBDDIW010000005.1, on the reverse strand, counting down.
CGGGGGCAGTTTGAGGGGAACGTGGCGCGGGTCACGACGGGGGACGAATATTCCATGGAATACCGTCTGCGGCACGCCAGCGGGAACTATGTATGGGTAGAGGATACCCGCCGGGTATTGCGGGACGGGAATGGAAAACCGGCGGAAATCGTGGGCCTCTGGACGGACATTACCTCGCGGAAGGAGGCGGAAATTTCCCTGCGCCTGCTGAGTTCCGCCGTGCAGCAGGCGAAGGATTCCATCATGATCACGGAGGCGGATCTCGAGTTGCCGGGACCGCGCATCGTGTTCGTGAATCCGGCATTCACCCGCCTGACGGGTTATACTCCCGAGGAGGTCGTGGGAAAAACACCCCGGATTTTGCAGGGGCCGCGCACGGATCGGGCCGTGCTCGCGCGGCTGCGGAGATCCCTGGAAAAAGGCGAGTCGTTTGAGGGGGAGACCATCAACTACCGGAGGGACGGTTCTCCGTTCGATCTCGAATGGCAGGTTTCCCCTGTCCGGGACAGCGCGGGCACCGTCACTCATTTCGTGGCCATCCAGCATGATATCACCAGCCGGAAAACTGCGGATAAAGCCTTGCGGGAAAGCGAGGAGCGTTTCCGTCAACTGGCGGAAAACATCAATGAAGTGTTCTGGATCAGCGACCCGGTGGAACGCCGTGTCCTGTATGTGAGCCCGGCCTACGAGTCCATCTGGGGACGTAAGAGCACGGAGCTCTACGCTGGTGGACACGGATGGCATGAGGCTATCCACCCCGCGGACAGGGAGCAGGTGCTCCATGCCTCACGGCACCGGCAGGAGGACGGGACCTATGACGAGGAATACCGCATCGTCCGCCCGGATCAGTCAATACGCTGGATCCGCGACCGGGCCTTTCCGGTACGCAATGTGGAGGGGCAGATCTTCCGCATCGTGGGAGTGGCGAAGGACATCACGGAGCAGAGAAAGGTCAGCGAGGAACTCCGGATGCAGGGCCGGGTGCTGGAGAGCATGGCGGAGGGCGTGATGGTATGGGATGAAAAAGGCGGGATCCTTTTCAGCAACGCCTCTTGCGGTACCGTCTTCGGCTACGGGCCGGGAGAAATGCCGGGAACGAATCTCCAGGCGCTGGATATTTCCACGCCGGAGGGAAACAATTCCATTCTCAGGCAGCTGCCGACTCATCTGGAGGAAAACGGCGCGTGGATGGGAGACCTCACCTGCCGGAAGAAGAACGGGGACTCCCTGGTGACGAAGGCCAGCATCAGCGGCCTGGAGATCGGCGGGCTACGGGCGTTCGTGGGGGTCTTTGAGGACATCACGGAACGGCGGAATATGGAGCTGCAACTGCTGCGCTCCCAGCGGATGGAAAGCGTGGGCCGGCTCTCCTGCGGGGTCGCTCATGACCTGAACAATATTCTAACCCCCATTCTGATGAGCGTCTCCGCCCTGGAGCGGGACCTTACGCCGGAGGAACGGAGCAGGACTCTGGACACCATAGAGATCAGCACCCGCCGGGGAGCGGACCTGGTGAAACAACTGCTGACCTTTGGCCGGGGGACCACGGGGCGCAAACAGGCCGTCCCTTTGAAGGATCTGATCCGGGATCTGGCGGTCATGATCCGGGAGACCTTTCCCCGGAGTATCACTTTCTCACCGGACGTCCCGGAAAAAGTCTGGCAGGTCACCGGGGACCCCACGCAACTTCATCAGGTGTTCCTCAATCTGTGCGTGAACGCCCGGGATGCCATGCCGGACGGCGGGGTCATGAGCCTGCGGGCGAGAAACGTGATTCTGGAGGGCAAGGACGTGATTCTAAACCCCGGGGCCACGCCTGGCCCGTATGTCCGCGTGGAAATCACGGATACCGGAGGAGGCATTCCTCCGGAGGTGGTCGAAAAGATCTTCGATCCGTTTTTTACCACGAAGTCCCCGGGGAAGGGGACGGGCCTGGGGCTCTCCACGGTGATGGGCATCGTGAAAAGTCACGCGGGTTTCCTGACCTTGCGCACCAGGGTGGGGGAGGGCACCACCTTCGTGATTCACCTGCCCGCCGCGCGGGAACCAGCTCCGAAAGAGCCCCCCCCGGAGGTGGCCGCTCTGGAAAAACCTCCCAGGGCCTCCGGCGAGGCGATCCTGGTGGTGGATGATGAACCGGGCATCCGCCGCGTGGTGGAGATGACTCTGCGGAGTCATGGCTACGAGGTCCTCATCGCGGGGAACGGCCTGGAGGCGGTGACGCTGTTCTCACGCCATTACGACGAAATCCGGCTGATTCTGACGGATGTGATGATGCCAGGAATGGACGGGGTCGCCATGGCGGGGATCATGAAAAAGATGGTCCCGGAAGTGAAGATCATCGCCGCCAGCGGCATCGGCGATGCCGGGACGGGTGAGGACAAGACGGCGGAACTGACCGCCATGGGGATCTCCGTGATCCTGAAGAAACCCTTCACGGCCATCGAGGTCCTGTGGGCGGTGCACCGGATGCTGCACCCCGGCTGAGAGGGCCAACGCTCCGGCTCCCGCCGCGTCGTCTACGGGCGCGGGAGTCCTTTGATTGGAACGATTTTCTGATTGAGATAAACCTTGCGCAGCGAGAAGGCGCGCCGGTTCAATTGCTCAAGATTGTAGAGGCGCAGTTCCAGCGTCTCGTTCGTGCCGGAGGACTGGACGGCGAGGCCCGTGGCGTAGGCCTGGAGGCTGGCGACAGAGGCACAGAGATTCGAGATTTCCTGGGACGTGGTCTCGGTCGCCCGGCCTTCGCCACAGATCACGCGCAGCCGGCGTTCCTCGCGGTCCGCCCACAGGATGGCCTCCCCCAGCTTCCCTGGTCCGCCCGCCAGCTCTCCCGTGGTGCGGAAGACGGGGGCGTTTTTCGGCAGATCCCCGTGGAAGCGCGGGAGTTCCGAGAGCGGCGGCTCCGCCACGCCACGCCCGTTGGGCATGATGATGGTGGGGGTGATGAAGATCATCAGGTTCTTCCGCGTGCGGTCCCGGTTCCGGCTTTTGAAGGCCCAGCCCAGCACGGGAATGCGGCTCAGCACCGGCACCGCCGTGCCCGTCCGGGTATCCGTGGCCTCGTCCAGACCCGCAATGGCCACCGTGTAGCCGGACTTCACCTTCAGCGGGGAAGTATAGACCCGCGAACTGGGAATGGGGTAGCTATTCCCCTCGATGATCTGTTCCCCGATGACGTTGGCGACGACGATCTTCGTCTGCATGAGCACCTCGTTGTTCCCCATCTCCTTGGGCAGGATGTTCACCGTGGTGCCAATGGGCATGAAGGCCACCTGATTGGAACTGGTGCCCGTGCCCGTGGCGCCGGAGACGCTGGAACTGGCCGCCAGCACGGGGAAATTCACCACGCTGCGCATGGACACAGAGCGGTTGTTCAGCGTGAGCACCCGGGGGTAGCTGACGGTGCTGGTGTCCCGGTCCTTGAGGAGGAAGTTGAGCTTAACGTTCAGATCCGCCGGTGTCAGGATGCCCGCGGAGGGCAGCACCGTGCTGCGGACGCGATTGAGATTCACCGAGGTGTCCAGACCGGTCAGGTCGAGATTGTAGCCGCCGTCAAACGTGCCGGACCAGTCGATGCCCATCTGGTTTTTCGGGTCTTTTGTGGTCTCCACGAATTTAAACTCCACCGCGATGAGTGGCTGTGGCTTGTCGAGCGTGGAGAGATAGGCACCCACCACCTGATGCTGCTGGCGGGTGGCCACCACGAACAGGGTATTGCCATCCGAGTTCCAGACCACGGTGGCGGCGGCGTTTTTTTCAGCGCCCGCTCCTTCGGCGGCGGGCGTCCGCGAGCCCGGGCGTGAGTGGAGCCGCATGGGGGACTGGGAGAACTCATCCACGGCGAAATTGGACGCCACGTTGGCATCAAAACCCGTGGACCCGATGCCGAGCAGCTTTTCCACATTCTCCACCAGGGCTTTGGCCTCCACTTTAAAATTGGTGTTCATAGAGCCAAGGTCCATGCCGGTTCCGAATCCCCCGCTCTGGCCCCCGCCTCCACTGGACCCGCCAAATCCTCCGGAGCCGCCGAATCCCCCGCTTCCTCCCCCTCCATATCCGGAACTGTTGCCGGCGCCGGAATTGTTACCGCTGTCGCCTCCCGTCGTGTCACCCTCCGCCTTCTCCGCGGTGTTGTATTTGATCACATACGTCCGGGCGATCATCTCCGCGTCGTTGAAGGGGCGCATGTGCCACACGCCCCGGTCATAAACGAGAGCGATGCCATATTCCTCCGCGATAGTTTCCAGCGCGGCGAACGGGCTGGTGTTCATGCTCAACGTCACCAGGAGTTTATCCCAGTCCTGGGACTGCTGGGAAGCCAGCCACTTGATGCCCGCCTTGGTGGCCAGCATGCGCATCACGGTGCTCAGGGACGCCCGGTCAAAGGTTACCTCTCCCGCCGGCTGGTTGATGAGACGTTCGCGGACCGCCTCATAGTTCGGATCGGAGTTCACCAGTGCCTGGGCGGAGGGGCTTTGCACCGTGGTCACGGCGGGCTCCCCTTGCGCGACCTGGAAGGATAGTCCGGCCATCATGAGCAAAAGAACCGGGAGGCGCGCCGACAGAAGACAGGGAGACTGGGCGGTGTTCATTGAGGCTTTAAGGAAATGGGGGAAACCGATGTAAGAACAGCCGGAAACTCCTTAATTATATAAATTCCATACAAGCTACGATTTGTGAATTCAGGAGCAAGTTGTATTTCGATGCGTTCCGTAATTTCAATACAAAAACACTTCCTGGCGGGATGGTGAGTCGAATGTTCGATAAAGTATCAAATTTGAGACCGTGTGAATTCCCGCGCGCCGGGCTTGATTCAAAAAACCGTAAAGCGATGCTGGCGGCATGCTCATCCGCCTTCTATTGTTCCTCTTCTGCGCGGGTCTCGCTTTGAGTGGGGAACACGTGATCGTCATTGATGCCGGGCATGGGGGCGCGGCGGCCAGTGGTTCCCAGGAGGCGCGGACTCTGAGCAGCGCTAACAATGCGGAGTCACCCGGTGGTCTGAAGGAAAAAGACCTCACCCTGGAGCTCGCGGCCAAAGTGATCGCGGCCATCAATGCCTCCCCGGAGGCAAAAAAAGCGGGACTCCGGGCCGTGCCCACCCGCACCACGGATGTGAACCCGGACTTCGCGGAACGCGCCAAAACGGCGGCGGACAATAAGGCGGCGTGGTTTCTCAGCATTCACTTCAACGCCGTCCCAAAGGGGACCAAAAAAGCCAGCGGCACCGTGGGAGTAGTGCGGATGAAGAGTAAGAACCCACATTATAAGGAGGACGCCGCCTTTGCGTCGGCGCTTACCGCCTCCGTGAACACCGCAGTGCGCAAGTGGCTGCCGGCTTCAAAAGCCATGGCGCTGACCGACGACCATGAACTTCACGGTGGCCAGGGCTCCAATCTCTTCCATCAGCTGCAAAACCAGATCAAAACTCCGCTCACCGCCTGCTTCCTGGAAGTGGAGTTCATGGATAATCCCGCGGTGGAGCAGGCGCTTCTCAAGAAAGACGCCCGCCCCGCCGCGTTCGACGCTATCGCGGAGGCGATCCGGGACACGGTGATCGCCTCGCTGCCAAAGTAAGCAGGAACTCCCGCCGCCGGGTGGACCGGTTATTCCGTCTTCAGGACGATGTCCTTGAACTGCACGGTCATGGGGTCGCCCTGGTGCAGTTGGAAAGCGAGCACGCCCGCCTTCGCGCCGATCTTCGTTTCGTCGGTCACGTCCACGGTTTGCTTGCCGTTGATGAAGTGCTCCAGGTGACCGCCCTTGGCCTTGATGACGTACTCGTTCCACTCGCCGGGTTTGATGGCGGCCTGGATCTCGGAGGATTTGCCCACCGTGCCGGTGACTTCGATCTTCGGCTTGTTCGGGGCTTCGCCTTCTTTGACCACCACTTTCTGACCGCGCTGGGCCAGGATGCCGCGGCCTTTTTCCTCATAAAGGATCCCGCTGTAGGACTTTCCGACCTCGAAGTCCGCCTGATAACCCGCCACCACGGAGTATTCCGCCTTCACCACCTTGCTGCGGTACTGCACACCGGAGTTGCCAAAACCCTCGGACTTCCCGTTCGCGTCCACGATTTTGTATTTGAAGTGGAGTTCGAAGTCCTTCACCTCACCGTCCCAGATGAGAAAGGTGTTTTCCTTCACCGGATGTTCTTTCGTGGCCTGGCCGGTGATGGCCCCGTCCTTCACGCTCCAGAAACCCTCCTGACCTTTCCATCCGGTGAGGTCCTTGCCGTTGAAGAGAGACTGGTCACCGGCGAGGGCTGGAAGGGCGGTCGCGGCAAGGGCGAGAAGAGCGGGAAGCAGTTTCATAATGGTTTGGGGTGTGGGAGGAATATAACTCCCGTGGAAACCCAAAGCTGTCAAAGTCCCTTTGCTTTCCCGCCCATGGGCTCTCCCCGGGGTAATGGTCCGCGGAGGGAACGGTTGCCGGCCGCGGTTTCCGCGGGGAAGGGTGGAATTCCGGCCAGGAGACCGGATGAGGCGAAAGTGACGGGATTGTCAGGTGGAAGAAGGAAAGTAACCCCGGGAGGAGAATAAAATGGTTAGGTGAGGCGGCGCGGCGCGGCTTTTTACCGGATATGTGACGAATTCGTCAGAAGACCCCCGCCGTGGTGTGTGACAAAAAGGATTCTTGAGGCAAATCCGGTCTCTATTAATGGATTATGTACACCCCAATGAGTGTCCCGGTAAAGGGATGCTAACGAAGTTTAAACGAAAATACCCTGAAGTCAACGTGACCCTCCACCCCTCTTTTGTGATGAAAAAGTTTAAATTGGTCTCCTTTGCCGCCGCGCTGTTTTCCATGGTTTCCGGGCTTCAGGCTGGTCCCGCCACTTATGGTGATCTCATTCTCGCTTTCCGGGCTTCCGGAGGCACGGGGGCGGATATCAATCTCGAAATCAACCTCGGTCCCGCGAATCATTTCCGGACCGCTGCGGCGGACGCCACCGAGGTGCTGACCCCGCTGATCGTCGCGGATCTCGTCGCGATTTACGGAGACGACTGGAACACGCGCACGGACCTTTCCTGGGGCATTGCCGGTACCACGGGGGCCGGGGCGGTGAGTGGCATTCCGGCGCGCACTCTCTGGGCTTCGAAGGGGGAGACCACTGCCGGCACGGCCTCCACACCCTGGTCGCGGGGCAGCATTCTGAACCACCAGAATCCAGCCAACGTCATCTCGACCATGTATACCGGCAGTCCGGGAAGCATGGATCTCGCCACCGCGACCTCCGTTAACGGGAGCGCCTACCGGGTGAATGCCGGAGAGGCCGGAAGCTGGACCGTGCAGGAGGATCTTACCCCCACTGTCAGCTTCAAATATTTCAACCCCAGCGTCGTGCAGTCGGTGGGCCCCATGCCGGGGGGAGCCTCCGCGCTGGATGGCACGGCTTACAACGTGCTCGATCTGTGGGAAATGCTCCCCAGCTCCGCGCCTCCCACTGGCACCCAGGGGACTCTGATCGGCGGATTTGGTCTGAACAGCGCGGGTAAACTGGTTTTCAGCAAGGATGTCACCAAATTCGGCTCCGGCACCACGCCTCCGGTCACTCTCGGGGTGCCGGTGATCTCGCGGGAGGCTGGTGGGAATATCATTGTGAGTCTGGATAGCGCTCCGGCAGGAAATTACATCCTCGAGCGCTCCCCCTCCATGGCGGAGGGAACGTGGACCTCCTACCTGACCCAGAGCCTTTCCAGCGGCACGCTTACGTTCACGGATTCCGCGCCGCTGGCCTCCCGCTCGTTTTATCGCATCAAAAAGGCTCCGTGATGCGTGGGCGGACCACGAGGAATTATTGTTAGTCTAAATGTCACGCATTCTTGTATGCTACAAATTCGTCAGTCACGGAAGTGTCGCACGGGAATGATGGATGGAAACCGGAGCGCTGTTTAGAGATACGTTGTCGCGGGTATTTCGCGGCCCGGGCCGGAACCGCCGGTCCTCTTCTCACCACCATACAGCAACTCCATCCCACATGAAGACAAATCGCAATAGGATTTTCCTTGCCGGCCTCGCCGCGGCGGCCCTGCTTACCGGCACCGCCGGTGCCATCACCATCGACTACGGCAATCTCGTTCTGGGGGTCCGCGCCGATGGTGGCGTGGGTGCCGGGAAGGACCTCATGGTCAATCTCGGGTCGGCCGCGACCTACTACAACGCCGCGGCGAACTCCTCGTTCGTGGTTCCCCAACTCAATGTCCAGGATCTGATCACCACCTTCGGGGCCAACTGGTCCACGCGGACGGATCTTTCCTGGGGCGTTGTGGGAACGACGGGAGCCAGCGCGGTGAACGGTAAAGTGGCCCGCACCATCTGGGCCACCCGCGCGGAAACCGTGGCGGGGACACCCTCCCTGGCATGGTCCCGGGCTGTCAGCCTGACCCTCCAGTCGCCCTCCAACACCATCGGTGCTCTCTACACGGGCAGCCCTGGCAGCCTGGATCAGGCTTCCGCCACGGCGAACAGTTCTTTCTCCGCCCTGGTGGACGACACGCTCGCCGGCAGCTGGACCGCCCAGGAGGACGCGGTGGCCAGCGTCAGCTTCCGTTACTTCAATCCCAGCATCCGGGGCAGCATGGATGCCATCCCTTCCACTGCCTCCCTCTACGACGGCATCAATGGCTACGCCGTCGAGGACCTCTGGGAAGTGGCCCCGGGTGCCGCCGGGACGCCGGGGACTCTCGTTGGAGCCTTCGGACTCAATAAGAATGGCACCCTGGTTTTCAGCACCAACCCCGGCGTCTTCACGGCCGTGCCGGAACCCTCCGCCGCCCTCACCGCCTTCGCCCTCTTCGCCGGCATGCTCCTGCGCCGCCGCCGCTAACGCCTTCCAGGCCCCCCTTAGAACCATCCAAAGCAAGCTACCTGCAATTACCTACCACACATGAAAACCAAACGCATCGCTCTCTTCGGCCTCGTGGCCGCGGCTCTTACCAGCGCGGCCTCCGCGCAGACGGTCATTCGTATCACCGGCTCCTCCGCTTTCCGCGGGGCCACCCATGCGGCTATCGGGAACATCCTCCAGTCCGGCTACACCGTGGGCTACACGGGAACCAGCCTTTCCGGCGCCGGCGCGGCGATTTTCAAAGGAACCACGAAGGCTCCCACGAGCCAGTCCGTGATCATCAAGACCTCCTGGACGGGATCCGTGGGCGGCGTCAAAACGCTCACGCAAAACCTGACTCTGAGCACGTTCCTCCCGAGCGACGCGGCCACTTCCACGGGCGCGGGCACCTCCGGTCTCCCGGCCACCCCCGGTGAATCCCCGAATCCCACGGCGGACATCGCCATGAGCGATTCCTTCCAGAACTCCACGGCCTACCGCACCCCGGTGCTGGTGGACAAAGTGGTGGGCGTGCTGCCCTTCCAGTGGGTGCGGAACAACGGTTCCCCTTCCACGCTCAACAACATGACCCCGCTGATGGCCAGCAACCTCCTGAGCGGTGGTATCCTTCTTTCCCAGTTCACGGGCAGCCCTGCGGACAACAACACCATCGTTTACGCCCTGGGCCGGGATGAAGACTCCGGCACCCGTCTGGTGGCTTATGCCGAGTCCTTCTTCGGAGTATTCTCCACCCCCACGCAGTATCAGGTGGTGGGCACTCCCAACATCACGGATCTCGTGGTCTGGCCTCCGGCCACCGTGCTGGGCACCAACTACCCGCTGGGTCACTCCGGCTACAGCAGCGGTGGTAACCTGGTGACCGCCATGAACCTTCCTGGCAGCAACACCACCTCCGCCAACCCCGGCTATTACGTGAGCTACGCCGGTGTTTCCGACGCGGCGAACATCAACCCCGGCACGGTGGCGGTTGCCACGGCGGTGCTCTCCGGCGGCGCGGTGCAAAGCGTGACCGTGGACAACGGCGGCACGAACTACAATGCGTCCCCGGTGATTTCCTTCAGCGGCGGCGGTGGCTCCGGAGCCGCGGCCACGGCCGTGGTGAACGCCGCGGGCGTCATCACCGGCATCACCGTCACCAGCGGTGGCTCGGGTTACACCTCCGCTCCCACGGTTGCCATCCGGTCCGGTGCCGCTCTGAAGTGGAACGGCTATGACTACACTCCCTCCGCCGTGCGCGAAGGCCAATATACCTTCTGGTCCTATGAGCACCTCCTCTATCGCAGCGGCTACGCTCAAAGCGCCATCGCCGACCAGCTCGCGGCCCAGATCAAGAACACGGACGCCAGCACCTCCGGCATCCTGCTCAACACGATGAACGTCGGCCGCCCCGTGGAAGGTGGCGACGTGACCCCGGGCAATCCGTATCCCTGATCCTCTGAAGGCTTAACATCCTTCTTTCTTCAGGCGTAACAATCAGCGGCGATGCGGGTGGAAGGCCACCCGCATCGCTCTTTTCGTGTATGAAAACGGCTATTCTAATCAGCGCTTCGCTCTTCGGTGCCATGGGCCTTCTGGCGTGGCACGGCGTGGACACCGGTGCCGCGGAAAACAGCCGCAAAGTGCGGCGCACTCCAGTCATCGGAAAAATTACCGCCGGGCAGCCGTCCTCCCGTGCCCGTGCCACCGGAGAAACGGCGCGGAACGCCGACCCGGGAACTGAGGTGACGGGATCATCTGATAGAGTCGCCGCTTCCTCCACGCGGGCTTTCGAGACGTCTTCGCCGGAGGATCTCCCAGGCCTCCGGCATGAGCCGGCCTCCTCCGGCGGTTCCGCGCGGGCGGTCGCCTCCGGGCGTGCCAGACTCCCTGTCCGCTCCGGGCTCGCCAGGCTGCCGCTTGTTTTTCAGGATCCGGAACCCGGGAGTGTGGTTCTGACTCCCGCGCAGGAGGAGGGGACAAAAGCGGCGGAGGAGGCTTTTGCCGACGCCACGGGCGAGCCCGCTGACCCCTCCACGCCGGAATATCATGACCGGTGGCGGCGCGAACAGTCAATCAGTGATCAGCGCCTGCGGGCTATGATCGGAGCCCTGGCGTTTGCCCGCTGGCAGGCGGAGGCATACCTGAAATCACTTCAGAACGACAGTAGCGGCAAATAAGAAACCGTCGCGGACGGGGCGTCATGCCCGGGGACGGCGGCGCGCCAGGAGAAAGCCCAGCCCGGCCAGACCCAGCGCCGCAAAGGAGGGCTCGGGGACCGGAGTGCCAAAGGCCTGGATTTCCCCGAAGGCCAGAAATTCATTTCCCACGGTCTCCACGCGGATGCGCTGCCCCACGGCTCCCACGGGGAGGTCGAGCTCATAGTTGTAAGTGGGACCCGTTCCCCGGCTCAGGTCCTGGATGGCGAACCAGGTTTCCACATTCGCGGCATTGAACAGGGAGATCCTCACCGTGGTGGTGGTGATGGCATCCGTGCGGTTGAACACCAGGAGTTCAGAGACCGAGTAGCTGCCGCCCAGATTCATTTCCCAGAACTGACCCGCGCCCTGGACGGCACTGTGATAAATGGGGTTCCCCGGGTAATTGTAGCTCCCCTCGATGTTCCCGTCCGCCCCATTGCCGATGGATGTCAAAAAGCCGGCCGGGCTGGCGGAAAGGCTCGCTGGAGTGATGTAGGGTGCCATGGTCTGTCCGGCACCGGATCCCCAGAGTTCCAGTTCCGCGAAGGTCATGAAATTCGGGGCCGCCGTGTTCAGGCGTTCGATGCGCACCCGGGTGGCGGTGATGCCCCGCAGGTCATCCGTGCCCCAGGCGACAGAGGCAGCCGTCACCAGACCGTGGGTGCTGGAGGAGGGCAGATAGGTATTGGAAAAGACCTGGGTCGCCCCGTTGTAGGCGGTAATCCGGAAATTGGTGACTGATCCCTGAACGGCGTCCATCCGATTGAAAAGGGTCAGGTGATCCAGCACCCGGGCCGCTGGAAGCGTCACCTCATAGAACACCGGAGATCCCACGCCGCCCCCGGGGTCCGTCGAGTGCCAGACGGAGCCGGCGGCATAGTTGGAGTTCCGGTTCCCATCGATGGCGTCCACAAAGACCGTCCCGTAATCCGCGCTGGAACCATTGGCTGTGCCGGTGAGAGAGAGATTTACCAGGGCGGCCTGGCCACTGCCGGCGGTGAACAGAGCGGCGGCCGCGGCGACAGCGAACTGCCGGGAGAAAAGGAGGTCGGTCATTGTAGTTAGGAGACGAGGAATTTACACGAATTGTAAATACTAGACCTTCCGTAGTCTTTTCACAAACACTAAGATTGTCACATTTTCGATGAAAAGAACTTTAGTTCAAGGGGAGTTGCGTGGGTGAACGCCTCTGCGTAAAGGGGTTGCCATGACAACGGATGCGCTTTTGGTCCAGGCATTCCAGGCGTTGGGACATGAGTTGCCGGAGTTGGCGGTGGAACTGTTTGAGAAAGTCCTCCACCAGGAGCCGGGTAACCCGGCGGTGCTCCTGGAGATTGCCAGGTGTCACCTGCTCCGGTCATGCCGCGGGCAGGCGATCACCGCGCTGGAAAAAGCGGAGCACGCGGATCTGGACGATCTGGAACTGCATCTTGAACTTGGCCGGGTGTGGCGCCAGGCGGGAGATGCTGACCGTGCGTGTCACTGGTTCCGGACCATCCCTCCTGGCACGCAATGGCATGGCGCGGCCCTGCTGGAGGAGTGCCTGCTGAAAGAAAGACAGGAAGAGGCTTCTTTTCCGGAAAACCTCGCCAGGGAGAGATGGGCAGGCGCGCCTCCCGTATTGCGGAAAATGGCGGAGGCGGTGCTTGCCCAAAGACGGGGCGACGGCGAGCGCGCGCGGGCGGGATTCCACTCCGTGCTGGAAGCTGCTCCAGGTTCACCGCTCGGGGTGGAGGCGGGGGGCCGGTTGGCCCGCCTGCTGTTGCGGCAGGAGGGTGGGGCCATGGAAGCCTTCAAATGGCTGGAGGTAGTGAAGCGATGGGAGGAACCTGCTCTCCCGTCTGCTCACTCACAACGCCTCGCGGCCCGCCGCGCCTTCGATCTCGCCACCCTGCAATGTGTTGACCAGGACTGGTTTGCACGGCTGGTAGAGGCGGACGGTGAGGGGCGGTCCGCTCTGATGATTCTCGGGCACCCCCGCTCTGGCACCTCCCTGCTGGCCCGTCTGCTTTCCTCGCGGGGCTGGCGCTGGGTGGACGAAGCCCCTGCTTTCACCGCCGTGGCACGGGAACTCACCCGGACCTGGCCGGAGGCGGCCACCGCTCAGGGCATGACGGACCGGCTCGGGGCGGTTCCCCCTGAAGTCCGGCTGGCTGCCCGGCGGGATTACCTCTCACGGGTGGAGGACTGGGGACCGGTCACGCCGGGAGGCGGGCCGTTGCTGGATAAAAATCCCGGCCTTTCCTGTTCCATTCCTATTCTTATGGCGCTCCTCCCAGGCTGGCGTGCCGTCTATCTCCTGCGGGATCCGCGGGACGTGGCCCTCAGTTGTTACACCCAAAACTTCGGCCCCACCCTGCTGGGCGGGGCCTGTCAAACCCTGGAAGGGGCGGTGGAAGCCGTGGACCACACGCTGCGCTGCTGGTTGCGCGTGCGGGAACTGCTTCCGCCGGGACAGGTCACGGAATTGCGCTACGAGGACGTGGCGGTGAATCCGGACGTTCTGAACCGGCACGCCTCCCTTCGCGCGCCGGAGGCTGCCGGACCCGCTCCGGTTCCGGCCCAGGTCCGGCTGGTGGAAAATCCCTCCTATGCGCAGATCCGCGAGGCACCCCATGTCAGGGCGCGGGATCGCTGGCGGGATCTTCCCGCGGATCTTTCAAAGCCGCTGCGGAAACTCCGGGAGATCGCGGCGGCCGCCGGGTATCCGGAGTAGTCGGGTCAGGACTTCCGCTGCCGGCGGCCCAGCAGGGCCACTCCCAGTGAGCCCAGTGCCATCACGCCCGGCTCCGGCACGGACACCGGCGTGAGGATCACGGCGGCTAGACCCGCGCGCGCCTGGCCGCCCACGCCCGTGGCTCCGTCCAGGAAAAGAGTGTTGCTGGTCAGTCCGGTGAGGGTGCTGGAGGCTCCCGCGTTGGGGCCGGAGGTCCAGACCGTGGAATTTGTCAGCGTTCCCAGCAGCGTGCCGCCACTGGCCGTAAAAACCTGAGTGGAGGCAAAGCTGTTCCCGTTGTCCGTGGAATTCACGATCATCAAAGAGTAGCTCACCGCGCTATTGGCGGTGAGCCAGGAACTCAGTCCGGTGATCGTCAGGGCCACTCCCGCGCCACCGTCGTCCAGATAGCCGAAATTCACTTCCGGATTCCCGGGCGTGCCGCTCAAAGCGCTGAACTGCGCCCAGTCATTCGCCGCCGTCCAACTGAAGCTGAGCCCGGAGACCGTGGCGGTGGTCGCCACCGTGGGGGACGGCTCTGCCGCGGCGGAACCCAGCGGAGCAGTCCAGCCGGAGACGGGCACGCCGTAGGCCGTGGCGGTCACGCTCTGGCCAAAGGCACCGTATCCATCCCCTCCAAAATTCACCGCCAGTGCCGCGGCACGGGAGACTTCAGGGGACACGGCGGCGACACCGGCGCACAGCGCGGCGGCCTTCAGACGGCTCAGGGAATGACGTTGGTTCATGATAATCAATTTGTTACTGATCCCGGAGACAAAGCAGCCTCCGTGCCGTTTTACAGCTTTGCGTAATTGAAATCAGTCATGGGTTGGCTGCGGGAAATTTCTGCCGGTGGCGTTCCGCGCTCATCCGGTCAGCCGGGTCCAGGAGGCCCCTGCCCTGGCGGGCCCACCGCGACGACTTCCTCCCGCCGGTTGTCATCCTGACGGGACGTCCCGGCCACAAATCACCCCGCTCCATCCGCTCTTAGCTCCATGGAGGTGATTCCGGCGATCCTCCCTTCGGGCAAAGCCGTCCCTCGCACGCGGAGGTGGACGCCGCCGCAACTGTTGTGTTAGTATATGGTTTGATGCGGGCCTTCATAATGTGACGGAATTGACACATGTTATGAATTCAATCGTGGCGCAGGTGTTGCCGCGGCGGGGCTTCCCACGAACGCAAAGACATGTCAGAAGCGAGAGGCGTTATTCGACTTAAACACGCCGGAGCCGCGAATGTGACGGGAATGTTTCACCCCACATGTTGTGTGTTTACCGGCGCGGATAGAATAGCGCCAGACCTGACTTGACATATTTCATGCGTTTCCAGAACCATCCATTTTACATCAGCCGGCGGGGTGCCTGGATCCCCGTGGCGATGCTGGCGCTCGGATTTCAAGTGGCGGGCACAGCCCAGGAGGCGGCTCCAAAACCCGGCGCGCCGGCGGGGGAGACCCAGGAGGAAGCGGTGTCCGGGGAAAAACCTTTTTATATCCGTCAGTACCGCGTGAAGGGGGCCAAAGGAATGCCCCGCGTGGATGTGGAAAGCGCGGTCTATCCCTACATGGGGCCGGAATGCACGCAGGTGCATATCGACATGGCCACGAAAGCGCTGGAGAAGGCCTACAGTGACGCGGGGTGCAGCGCGCATGTGGACGCCCAGCGGTTGAGCCACGGCATCGTGATGATGCAGGTGACGGAAAACCGCATCGGTACTCTCCGGGTCAAGGGTTCCCGGTATTATTCCCTGGATCGCATCAAGAAGGAATTTCCCTCCCTGGCCGAAGGGGAGCTTTTGAACACCAAAGCTCTGGAGCGGGATCTGCGGGCCTCCGGGCGGTTTCCCGACCGGCAGATTTCCTTCGCGGCAAACTCTCTGCGTCCCCGAGAGGGCCAGCCCGGGGTTTCGGATGTGGACCTCTTTGTGAAGGATACCCTGCCCCTGCACGGCAGTCTGGAACTGAACAACCGTAACAGCCCGGACACCACAAAGCTGCGCGTGAACGGCGCGATCAGTTATGGCAATCTCTGGCAGGAGGGCCACACCCTGGGGCTCAGCTTCCAGTTGGCTCCCGAGCGGATCCAGGATGCCAAAGTTTTCTCCGGGTTCTACACCATCCCCATCCCCCAGGTGGACGGACTGACCCTGACGCTCAATGGAACGAAGCAGGACAGTGATATCAATACCCTGGGCGGCGCGGCGGTGGCCGGACGTGGTTATCTGATCGGCGCGCGGGCGACTCTCGCACTGCCCCAGGGGAAGGATATGCCCCAGGGAACGGCCTGGCTGCATTCGCTCAGCGGCGGTCTTGATTTCAAACATTTCGATCAGGACCTGACCTTGGGGGAAACGAATATCAGCACGCCCATCGATTACCTGCCGGTGAGCCTGACCTACAGCGGCACCCACATCGGCCCCCGGCACTCCACGGATGTGAATGCCACGCTGGTGTTCAATCTCCGCGGCGTGGGCAGCCCCTCCGGCGAGTTCGATGACAAGCGCTATAAGGCGAATGGCGGGTTCACCTATGTGCGGGCGGATGCCTCCCACATTCAGGACTTTCGGAACGGATCGCAGTTCTTTGCCAAATTGCAGGGGCAGCTTTCCAGCGGGCCATTGATCAACAGCGAACAGTTCAGCGGTGGTGGCCTAGGTACCATCCGGGGCTATCTGGAGTCCACGGTGCAGGGGGACAATGCCATCGTGGCCTCCGTGGAAATGCGCACGCCGTCCTTCATTCCCATTCCGGTGAAGGCCGGGGAGATGCGTCCCTCCCGGCCCAATCAATGGCGTGTCTATGCCTTTGGCGACGTGGGGTATCTCTCGAATTATGATCCCCTCCCGGAGCAGGATTCCAGCTTCCCCATGGCCAGCGTGGGGCTGGGCACCATTTTCCGCGTGAAGAACCACTTCAATGGTTCCGTGGACACCGCGATCCCCCTGATCAGCCAGGGAGCCGTGGATTCAGGTGACATTGTCGTCACCTTCAGAATGTGGACGGATTTCTAACACTCATTAAAAAACGGAAAAGCAATGCCCATATTGAACGTAAAAGGTCTGTCCAGGCCGCGCCGTATTCTTCTGCCGCTCCTCCTTCTGGTGTCCGCGGGAACGCTGACCTCCTGTAAAAAAGACGGGGAATGGTGGAATGAGGAATGGACCCTCCGGAAGGAGATCACGGTCGATACCGCCGCCGCCGGAGCCACGGATGCCATGGGCGGAGCCAGCGTGCTGGTGCGTCTCCATGACGGCAACTACAGCTTTGCCGCTGGGAAAGAGGATGGCACGGATATCCAGTTCATCGCCGACGATAACAAAACCGAGCTGCCGTTTTTCATTGAGCGTTTCGATTCCACGCTGAGCGAGGCGCATGTGTGGGTGAAGCCCGGGGACTTGAAACCCGGGGGGAAGACTACTTTCCGCCTTTATTACGGTAACACCGGGCAAAAGGGAGGCGGGAAGCCCGGAAGCGACAAGGCCGCGCTGGACGCGGAAACCATGCTCGCCTGGCACTTCAGCGACAAAGGAACCGCTCCGGCGGACGCCTCGGGTCACAACAACGTCGGCGACTCCCAGCCTCTTCCGGTGGAAAGCGGGCTCATTGGCGGCGCGGCGGGTTTTAACGCAAAGACCGGGGTGGCTGTCGCTCCTTCCCCCACGCTGCAATGGACCGCGGGTGGCACCATGACGTGGTCCGCCTGGGTAAAACCCGCCGCGGCGGGTGGCACGGGAGCCCTGTTCACCCGGGATGAAACCACGAACGGTTTCAATATCGGTGTGGAGAATGGCGCGCTTGTCGTGTCGGTGAAGAATAACGGAGCAACGGTCAAGAGCACTCCGGGAGCGGCGCTCGCCACTGCCTGGCAGCACCTCGCGGTGACGGCTGGCGGTTCCCAGGTCACGGTGTATTTGAACGGGGAAATCTATGCCACTCTCGGCGCGGTCCTGCCCGCGCTGAACAGCCCGCTCTTTATCGGAGCCGTTGGCACCACCCCGGCCTTCCCCTGCGAGATGGATGAACTCCAGATCGCGAAAATCACGCGTCCGGCCTCCTGGGTCAAATTCGCCGCCGCCACGCAGGGCGGGGAGGCTAAGGGAATCACCCTTGCCCCGGACGAGCACGGAAACACGGGCATGTTTGCCCCGGGCAGCACCACCTCCATTCTGTTGAGTTCGCTTACATTGGACGGCTGGATCGTTATCGGCATCCTGGCCATCATGTTCGTGGTCAGCTGGTACGTGATGTATAGCAAGATCCGTTACCTCAACGGCATCGCCAAAGGAAACCACGCCTTCATGAACGTCTGGCGTCACGTGGCCCAGGACCTCACGGTGCTGGACGACATGGACAGCACCAAGATGAAAAGCCTGGGCGGCAAGGTGAGTCCAGAGGGACAGAAGGCCATGCGGATGTCCTCGGTTTACCGGATTTATCACATCGGTTCAGAGGAAATCCGGCACCGGATCGCGGCGGACTCCGTCGGCTTCAGCCAGGTGGGGCTTTCCGGCCGGTCCATCCAGGCCATCAAGGCGAGCATGGACGGCGGGCAGGTGCGGGAGAGCCAGAAGCTGAGCAGCCTCATCGTATTGCTTACCATCTGTATTTCCGGTGGCCCGTTCCTCGGGCTGCTGGGAACGGTGATCGGGGTCATGATCACCTTCGCTGCCATCGCGGCGGCGGGGGACGTGAATGTAAACTCCATCGCTCCGGGGATCGCGGCGGCGCTCGTCGCCACCGTGGCGGGCCTGGCGGTCGCCATTCCGGCGCTCTTCGGGTATAACTACATCCAGTCCCGGGTGAAGGACGCGAACACGGACATGCATGTGTTCATTGACGAATTCGTCACCAAAATGGCCGAGTTTTACCCGGACCGTAGAGGATAATAAAACGGGCGGAATCAACCACAAGCTGAGCGGCACGCCATGCAAGTCAACGACGACAAGCCCTACGACGACATCAACATCACGCCGATGCTGGACCTCGCGTACGTGTTGCTGGTGATCTTCATCCTCATGACCACGGCCTCCGTGCAGGGGATGAAGGTGCAGCTCGGCCTTACCACGAATCCGCAGAATCTCGCCCAGCCGAAGATGAAGGCGATCACCGTCACCAATGAAGGGCGGCTTTCGCTGGATGCGGTGCCGGTGACGATTCAGGAGCTGGAGCAGAAGCTTCAGGCGCATAAGTCCGGCCATCCGGAGTTTCCCGTCGTGGTGCGCGGGGACACCACCGCCGCTTATCAGAGCATCATGGATGTGCTGGATGTGCTGGGCCGCCTGGGAATCACGGAGGTGGGACTGGCCACCAAGAACAAATAAACCGGAGGGACTGACCCATGACTACCGATATGCTGGACGCTGATGACGAGAGCGAACGCGAGGAGGGAAGCTTTCTGAAACGCAACTGGATCGCCCTCGTGGTGGCTGGTCTGGTTTTGGGGGGTGGCACGTTTGCCGCCATCAAGCTCTCATCAAAGGGTGGCGCGGGAACACGGAAGACCCAGGAGGTGGTGGTGATGCAGGTGCTGCCTCCGCCCGTGGTTTTGCCTCCGCCTCCCCCTCCACCCCCCCAGGCGATGGATGACGAGATGAAGGCCGAGGACGAGGCTCCGAAGGAGGACACCCCCGCGGATGCCGCTCCCTCCACGGGCGTGGCGGGCAACGGCCCTCCTGACAATTTCGGACTCGCGGGCAAGGGCGGCGCGGGCCGCCGCATCAGCGCCCCCCGCAGCACCGTGAGCACCTGGGCTCCTTATGCCAATTCCGCCGCGTCCCGCATCGCGGACGCCATGCGCCGCCATAATAAACTGAAGGGTGCCACCATGGCGGTCAAAGTGCGGATCTGGATCGATGCCACGGGCCGCATCTCGAAAGCCGTGGTGCCTTCCACGGGCAATGCCGCCGCGGACAGCGCGCTGCAAAACGAAGTGCTGGCGGGCATGCAACTCTCCGGCCCTCCGCCGGAAGGCATGAAGATGCCTGTAAACCTCATGGTGACCGCCCGCCGGCCCTGATTTTTCTCCCCTTTTTTATGCGAATGAATTCACACCCGCGGGCGGCGAAGCTCGCGCTGCTCCTTGCTGTTGCCCCGTCCCTGGGGGTTCTCGAGTCCGCGGCTCAGACGAAGCCCGCCGGAAAACAACCGGCCCCGGCTCCGGCTGCCTCTGCCCCGGCGGAGAAAACCCCCAACCTCGGCGCGGCGGCCCTGCGGCCCGCTACCTCCGAACCGGCTGCCGCCGCGGAGGAGACCACCGATGCCGCCGCCCATGAATCGTCCGCCATGGAACCCCCGCTTCCCACGGAGGGGCCCCCTGATCCTCCGCCGCTCGACAAGGCGCTGGGCAGAAACCCGCTGGATGACGGCCCTCCCGCTGGAAGGGCCGAACTGGTGAATCTCATGATGATCCGGGCGCTGGTGAAAAAAGGCATCTTCACCGAGGCGGAGGCCATGGGAATGGTGCAGGCGGCCACCGTCGAAGCGGACGCCGCGCTCGCCGAGGCCAAAGCGGCCTGGAAACGGGAGATCGAGGAGAAAGCGGACGTCATCGAGGTAAACGAAGTTCCCATCGCGGTGCAAAACCGCATCCGGGATCAGACCACCCAGCAGGTGCTCGCCGAGATGCGCGGCCGAGCCGATGGGAAGAATCCCCGGAACATCGCGATCAAGGATGATGACGAGACCGGCCTCTTTGGCGATGTGCGGCTGCGGTATGAGATGATCGAGTTCGACGCGGATAACACTCCAGGCGTCTTCCCGAACTTCAACGCCATCAACACCGGCTCCCCGTTCAACACTGCCGGCACGGACTTCTCCCCCCAGTATAATGTGAAGGAGGACCGCGAGCGTTATCGCCTGCGCTTCCGCGTGGGAGACGAGTTCAAGCTGGACTCCGGCTGGCACGCTGGCTTCCGCATCGCCACGGGGGAGAACAACTCGCCCACCACCACCAACCAGAGCCTGGGCTTCGCGAATCAGGGCCAAGGCGGAAATTTCAGCAAGTATGCCATCTGGCTGGACCGGGCCTACATGCGCTGGGATCACGAGTGGGATAACCAGACATCCGTGTCCCTGTGGGCCGGGCGTTTTGACAATCCGTTCTTCAACACCGAGATCATTTTTGATGAAGACGTGGGCATGGACGGTCTGGCGGTGAAATTGAAGCCCAACTTCGGTGGCAAGGTGAAGCCCTTCTTCACCGCGGGTGCCTTCCCGGTCTTCAACACGGATCTGAACTTCTCCAGCAACCGTCCGGACAAATACGGCAGCACGGATAAATACCTCTTCGCGGTGCAGGGCGGAGCTGACTTCAAGCTCGCCAAAGATCTGACCGCGAAAGTGTCCGCGGGCTATTACATCTTCGATGGCGTGGAGGGCAAGCTGTCCACCCCCTATACTCCGCTCACCGCGAGTGATGGCGGGGACACGGACAATACCCGTCCCTCCTTCGCCCAGCGCGGCAACACTTACCGCCCGCTGCGCCAGATCATTCCGGATGCCACCAACGGCTTCGGCACCACCAACCAGTGGCAATACTACGGACTGGCTTCCTCCTTCCGCCCTATCGCCATCACGGGGAAACTGGACTGGGATCACTTCGAGCCCGTGCGGCTGACGGCATTTGGCGAGTTCATCAAGAACACGGGTTTTGACCGCGGGGACATCAGCAGCATCGCCGTGAATAATCGCGGCCCTGTCGGCACCGGTGGCACCACGGGAGCCTTTGAAGGTGGCGATACCGCCTGGATTCTCGGTCTCAAAGTGGGCAGCCCGGCGATGGATAAGAAGGGTGCCTGGCAGGCGGGCTTCAACTACCGCCATGTGGAATCCGACGCCGTGGTGGATGGCTTCGCGGATTCGGAATTCGGCGGCGGTGGCACGAATGTGCAGGGCTGGACCGTCGGCGGCACCTACGGTCTCTCGAAGAGCGCCGCGCTGGGCCTCTCCTGGCTGAGTTCCGAGCAGATCGCCGGTCCTCCGCTCCAAAGCGATTACTTCCAGCTCGATCTCAAAATCAAATTCTGACCATGAACCGCACCCTTATCGCACTCCTGTGCGCCGCCTCTGCCTCGCTGCTGTCCCCTGCCCGCGCGGATGAAGCCTCGGAGGCCAAGACCCGTGAGGCCCTGAAAAGCACTTCCGTGCAGCTTCGCAATATCACGAATGAAAAGGCCGCTCTCCAGGTGGAAAAGGCGGACTTGGAGGCCCGGCTCAAGGCCCTGGAGGAAGTGTCCAAAAAGCAGGCCAAAAGCCTGGAGGACATGGATAAACAGATGAAGGAGGAAAAGAAGAAGGCCGACGACCTCCAGTCGGAACAGGCCGCCCGGATCACCCGGCTGGACGCGGAACTCGCCGCCTTCAAAAAATCCCTCGATAAATGGCAGGCCGCCCACGAGGCCATCGCGGGCATCGCGAAGAAGAAAGAAAGCGAACGCGCGAAGCTGCAAACCCAGGCCGCTGAACTGGAGCGTAAGCTCGCGGACTGCCGCACGAAAAACGCGCAACTCTACAAGCTCGGGATGGAGATCCTGGAGCGGTATAAGAACTTCGGCGTCGGCGAGGCCCTCGCGGCCCGCGAGCCCTTCACGGGCAATGCCAAGGTGAAGCTTCAAAATCTGGTCCAGGATTACGGCGAGAAGCTCCTGGATCAGACCCCCAAACAATGATCCCCCGTCCCTGGTCCCTCCCGGTGGTTTGTGGTGCCCTCCTCCTGGCGGGCAACCCGGGCACGCGCGCGTCGGAAGACGCCGCCGCCCCGCCGCCCTCCACCGCGAAGGTCATGGCCGGGGAAATCCAGGCCGCCCTGGCTCTGCTGGAGCCGCGGGAACAGGCGGCTCTGGCAAATGACCCCGCGTTGCTGAAGCAGGTAGTGCGCCTCACCATGGCGCAGCGCCTGCTTTTGCGTGAGGCGAGGGATAACAAGTGGGACGAGCGCCCGGAAGTGAAGGCAAAGCTCGAACGCGCGCGGGACAAGGCCCTCGCGGAAAGCTGGCTGCAGGCTGCCTCCGCGCTTCCTCCGGACTATCCGGGACCGGAGGAGATCAAGGCGGTGTATGAGGCGAAGAAGGAGGCCCTGGCCACTCCCCGTCAGTTCCGCATCGCGCAGATTTTTATCGCCTGTCCAAAAAACGCGGACAAGGCCACCCTGAAAAAAGCGGAGGCTAAACTGGCCGCCGTGAAACAAAAGCTGGCCGCGTATAAGCTGGTCTTCGCGGACATCGCCCGCGAGGAGAGTGAGGAAACGGGAAGCGCCCCGAATGGCGGCGAGATCGGCTGGATGACCGAGGCGCAGATCCAGCCGGAGCTGCGCCCCATGATTACCAAACTCATCCGGCATGAAGTGTCCACGCCCATCCGCCTGGCCGACGGCTGGCATATTTTGAAGTGTCTCGATAAACGGGAAGCCGGCACGCCCTCCCTGGAGGACGTGCGGGACCGCCTGGTGGCGCAACTCCGCGCGGAGAAGACGAAGGCGAACAGCGAGGCCCTCGTGGCCCGTCTCCTGGAGGAGAACCCCGTGGCCATTGACGAAGAGGCCCTCGCCCGCCGGTGCGCGGAGCTGGCGGCCGGCCCGGCCCCGCAAAGCGCGGATCCCCGGATTTCTACTGATTTGAAACCATCCACGCCCGTCGGCGTCCCCGGCGCGGCGGGGTCCCCCAAAAATTAACCTTACTCACGGCATGAGACCGAAGTCCCCCAACCGCATCTTCATTCCCGCCACGTGGCCCCGTGTTTCCACCGCGCTGCTCCTCGCGTTCTCCGGCTCCAGCCAGGCGCAGGACATCCTGCGTGGTGGCGGCTATACCGCTCCGTCCACCCCCCGCGCCGCGGCGACGGGGAGTGAATCCTCCGGAGTGCAGGCCGCGCAATCCCGTGCCGCGGCGCAGGACGCCTTGGCGCGTACCACTCAGATCGTCGCCTCCGTGCAGAACGCGCAGGCTGCCGCGCGGGCGGCGGCAGCCCAGCAGAACAATGCCGGAGGCAATCTGCCACAGGTGCCGAATGGCCTGGGAACCGGTGGCTTGAAAGTCGCCAATGGTGCCGTGGCCGGTGGCTCTTTGTGGCAGGGGGCGAACCTGCCGGTGCAGGCCACCCGCGCGGCCACTCCCACCGTGCCAGGCGCGGAGGTGGTGACTGTGAAGCAGACCTCCCAGCAGGCCCTGCTGACGTGGGAGTCCTTCAATGTGGGACGCGGGACCGAACTCTATTTCGACCAGACCGCCGGCGGAGCCAGCCGGAATCAGTGGATTGCCTTCAACAAGGTGAACGATCCCACCGGCGTGCCCTCGCAGATCCTGGGGTCCATCAAGGCGGAGGGCCAGGTCTATGTCATCAATCAAAACGGTATTATCTTCGGCGGTTCCAGCCAGGTGAATACCCACACTCTGGTGGCCTCCTCGCTGCCGCTGAACCAGAATCTGGTGGACCGCGGTTTGCTGAATAATCCGGACTCCCAGTTCCTTTTCTCCGCCCTTGCCCAGCCCGCCGGTAAGAACGGCACGCCCGCCATGACTCCCGACGCGGGCTATGCGCCGAACGGCCGCATCGGTGACGTGGTGGTGCAGGCGGGCGCGAAGATCACCAGCCCCACCAGCGCGGACAAGGTGGGTGGTCGCGTGGCGCTCATCGGCCCTAACGTGACCAACGCGGGCACCATCGAGACGCCGGACGGCCAGACCATTCTCGCCGCCGGCCTGCAGGTCGGCATGGTGGCCCATAACACGAATGATGCCACCCTGCGGGGGCTCGATGTCTTCGTGGGCGCGGTCACGGATCCCTCCTCCGTCATTCCCGCCTATGCGGGCACGGCGGTGAATTCCGGCATTATCAGCGCCGCGCGGGCGAGCGTGACCATGACCGGCAAGGAAGTGCGGAATGCGGGCGTCATCGACAGCAGCACTTCTGTTTCCCTCAACGGCCGCATCGATCTGAACGCGAGCTACAACGCGGTCAGCACCAATGGCGCGGACGGCCTGCCCGCTCCCTTCCTTTATCAGAACAACAGCACCGGCACTGTCACCCTGGGGGAGGACAGCGTCACGCGCATTCTCCCGGAACTGGCGAGCACTGAGAAAGTGGTGGGCACGAAGCTGGCCCTCAATTCCAAGGTCAACATCACCGGCCTCGCCATCCACATGGAGGAGAACTCCACGCTCCTGGCCCCCAGCGCGGACGTGGCGCTGAATGCCGGGGTGTGGGCCTACCGTCCGCAGGAGAGCCCGCCGCTCTCGGACTTTGTGTTGCGGAATGGTCAGATCTATCTGGATCCGGGCGCGATCCTCAGCGTGGCGGGCACGGCGGGAGTATCAGTTCCCGTTTCCCAGAACTTCGTCACGGCGGAACTGCGCGCCGCGGAACTCGCGGACTCCCCCTTGCTGCGGGACAGCGCGCTGCGCGGGCAGACGGTGATCGTGGACATCCGGAACACGGGCACGTATAACGGAAAAGCCTGGGTGGGTTCCCCCATCGCGGATGTGTCCGGCTATGCGAATCTCATCCAGCGCACCGTGGGTCAGCTCACCGTGGCTGGTGGCACCGTGAAGCTCAACGCGGGGGATTCCGTGGTCGTCCAGCAGGGGGCCACCATCGACGTTTCCGCGGGCTGGATCAATTACACCGGGGCCTACGTCCAGGCCACCCGCCTGCTTTCCGGCGGAAAGGTGATCGATATCGCGCAGGCCACGCCGGACCGTGTTTACGAGGGCATTTACAACGCGCGCGGCACCGTCGTTCACGGCCAGTGGAATATTACGGAGTCCTACCCCTCCCTGGGGCCCAACGGGCAGCGCTATGAAGCCGGCGGTGTCTTCGGAGCCAGCGGTGGAAGCCTCGCGATCACCGCGCCAGGCATGGCGCTGGATGGCACGCTCACGGGGACCACGGTGGCCGGGGATATCCAGCGCGGCCAGCCCCCGCAGGCCAGCAGCCTGACCCTGAATTTCCAGCGCGAAGACCTGGCGGCACCCCACCTTCCGGAGTCTCCCACGCCTCCGGACGTTATTTTCCAGAATCCGGGCACCGTCACCGCCGCGGGGGATTTTGGATTCGATGCCTCCGGGCTTCCGCTGCCTCTAAGTGCGGAAAGGCTTTCCGAGGTGTTCCTGTCTCCGTCCCTTTTCACCACGGATGGATTCGGCTCCATGGCCGTCACGAACAGCCTGGGCGACATTACCGTGCCCGCGGGTGTCACACTCGCTGGAGCGGCGCTCGGGAGTATCAGTCTCACGGGCGCGAATGTGACCGTGAACGGTTCTATCACTTCGCCGGGAGGCACGGTGAGCCTCACCGCCTTCACGGTCTCGCCGTATACGGTGGTCACGGACACGCTGCCTTCTCCTAACGCGGGGCGGGGTACGGTCACGGTCGGTTCAGGGGCGGTGATCAGCACCGCCGGGCGGACGGTGGATGACCGCCTTTCCTCCACGGACCTGCCAGGAATCCCGGCGGTCCTGAATGGCGGCGGTATCAATATCAATGGGTACCATACACTGCTCGCGGAGGGAAGCCGCCTGGATGTCTCCGGAGGACTGCTTATCGGAGCCACGGGCAGGCTCACTTATGGCTCGGGTGGCGGCATTGTGGTAAAGGGCGGGCAGGATCCTGGCTATGCTTCTGTCAATGGAGGCACGCTGAATCTCGGGGCCACCATGACCGGCTATTCCGGGGGCAAGGGCGGGACTCTTTCGGTAACCGCTCCCGCTGTTCAAGTGGGAGGCACCGCCCCGGCGGGTGTTTTAAAACTCGATCCATCCTTCTTCACCCAGGGTGGGTTTACCAGTTATGTCTTCACCGGTACCGGTATGTCCACGGGCACGGCTGGACAGTATATTCCCGGCGTGACCATCGCGCCCGGCACTCGGATCAATCCGGTGGCGGAAAACCTGATGGCCGTGCTGAACGGCACTCAGGGCGGGGTGAATCTTACCCGCATTCTCCAGCCGGAGGGTGTCCGCTCTCCCGTGAATATCAGTTTCAGCGCTCCGGGCGTATCAAACTCGTTTGTTCCGGGAAGCGCGCCTATTGTGCGGGGGGATCTGGTTATGGGAGCGGGTTCCTCCATTGTCACGGATGCGAAGGCCTCGGTCTCCCTCAGCGGGCAGACGGTGGATCTTCTTGGAAGTATCACGGCCCCTGGAGGCTCTATTTCCGTCAGCGGTTCCAGCAATACCCAGTCGCTCTTTGTCGGCTCCATCGTTCCTGTAACCACTGTCCATGTGGGACCGGAGAGCGTTCTGTCCACCGCCGGGAAAGTGGTGCTCACTCCGGATCCGCGGGGTAACCGCACCGGCAGCGTGCTGCCGGGCGGCACCGTGAGTCTGTCCGGCAATATTGCCGCCGAGGCCGGGTCCGTCATCGATGTGTCCGGAACCAGCGGGGAGCTGGACGTGGCTCCCGGATATCTGGGATCCTCTTATCTGGATAACAATACTTTGGCCGGCTCCGATGTGGTGCGCACCCGCATTGACAGCAACGCGGGGTCTATCACCCTCAATGGTGGACAGCAGTTGTTTGTGGACAGCACTCTGCGTGGAGCCGCTGGTGGAGCCGGGGCGCTGGGAGGATCTCTCCGGGTTTCCTCCGGCCGGTTCCTGAATCAGGAAACCTTCAATGTCTTATCTCCCACACTGCGGGTTACCCAGGGGGGCTTCAGCCTGCCGGCGGGTGAAGGGGGCATCAGGGAAACGGTTACTGCCGCCAACGGCACCCCTCTCCAGGGCATGGGTTACTTCACCGCAGACCAGTTCAACAGCAGCGGGCTCGCCAGCCTCACTCTCTCGGGTTCCGTGCTGTTCGATGGGAATGTTTCTCTTTCGGCCTCCCGGAATCTGACCGTGGCGACCAGCGGCGTGCTCCTGGCCAATGGCAACGTTACCCTCAACGCTCCGGCGGTGGCCCTGGGGCAGGCCTTCGCGGTTCCGCAACTTCCGGCGGAGTTGCTTTCTTACGCTCCCTTTGCGGACACATTTTTCCCGCCGGTCACGGGTACGGGAAATCTCACGGTGAACGCGGATCTCATCGATGTGGGGAATCTCTCGCTCCAGGGCATCGGTACCGTGAACCTGAACGCGGTGAACGGGGACATCCGGGGGAACGGAACCTTCGATCTTGCCGGACGGCTCACCATGCGGGCTGGCCAGATTTATCCCACCACGGCCGCTGTCTTTACCATCGCCGCTTACGACTATCAAAAAGATGGTGTTGCCCAGCAGGGCACGGTGACCATTGAAAAAGGCGGCACCCGCCAACTCCCATACTCCGCGGGCGGCACGCTCAATGTGCATGCCTCGGTGATCAACCAGGGTGGCACCCTGCGTGCCCCGGTGGGCACTATCAATCTCGGCTGGGACGGCAGCGGGACCGCGCCCATTGATCCCATCACGAAGCTGCCGGTGCCGGTCACGAAGACGCTCACGGTTTCGTCCGGCAGTCTGACCTCGGTTTCGTCCATCGATCCTGTCACCGGCAAAGCGGTGGTGCTGCCCTACGGATTGAATCCCGAGGGTACGGCATGGATCGATCCCTCCGGGAATGACATCACCCGTCTGGGGCCGCCCGCGAAGAGCATCAATCTTTCTGGTCTGAATGTTGATGTGAAGAGCGGCGGCACGCTGGACATCAGCGGCGGCGGGGATCTGTATGCCTACCGCTGGGTGCAGGGGAACGGTGGTTCGCGCGACGTGCTTAATTCCACCACCAGCTTCGCGGTGATTCCGGGTTACAGCGCGGAGTACGCACCTTACGCACCTTTCAATACGAGCGCCCAGGCCACCACCGCGCTGAAAGGAGATCCGGGCTATGTGAATGGAACCCTTGTCGCGGGAGACCGGATCTATCTCGATGGCAGCACCGGCCTGCCGGCGGGAGTCTATACCCTGCTGCCCGCGCATTATGCCCTGCTTCCTGGAGCGTTTCTGGTAACGCCGAAGACCGCTACCCCTGGCGGCACCATCACGCAGCCGGATAAGTCCAGCCTGGTGGCAGGCTACCGGTTCACCTCCGCCAACCCGGGTGGTGAAAACGTCCTCCGGTCCAGCTTCGAGGTCGCCTCGTCCGCGGTGGTGCGCACCCGTTCGCAGTACGAAGACTACAAGGCTTCCACGTTCTTCACCCAGGTGGCGACCAACACGGACACCGCCGTGCTGCGGTTGCCCACCGATGCGGGCCGTCTCCTGCTGGCCGCCGCCCAGAGCATTTCCTTCTCCGGAACGTTGAATGCCTCGGCTCCGGAAAAGGCCCGCGGGGGCCTGGTGGATATCAGCAGCCCCTCTGACATCGTCGTCACGGGCCCGGGCACGACGGTAGCGGAGGGCACGCTCGCCCTGAACTCCGCGGACCTCAGCGCGTTCAACGCCCAAAGCCTGCTCATCGGCGGCTTCCGTGAGTCCACGGGGGCGGGCACGGAAGTTACGGTCACGGCGAACAGTGTCACCGTGGACAATGCTGGATCCCCGCTCAGAGGGCAGGATCTCATTCTGGTTTCCAACAGCAGCCTCACCGTGGCGGAGGGCGCGGAGATCATCCAGAGCGGTACCGCCGCGGCGGAAACCCTCGTCTTTGGCAATGCCGCCACCGCGGGCAGCGGGAATGGTACCATGCTGCGCCTCAGCGGTGATGCCACCGCGGGCATTCTCCGGAACGGTATCACCAGCGCCTCCGGCCCCAGGCTGACCATCGGGGCGAACGCCAGCCTCACGGGTACCAGCGTGACGCTTGATTCCACGGCGGCTACGGTGCTCGACCCCGCGGCCAGTCTGGTGAGCAATGCCATCAGCCTCAATAGCGGTCGTATCAGCATCGCGCTGGATAACGCGGGCACCCTCCAGCCGGACGCGGGTCTCATTCTTTCCGGAGACGCCCTGCGGGACCTTCAGAACTCGCAAAGCCTGTCGTTCCTGAGCTACAGTTCCCTGGACATCTACGGCACCGGTCAGGTGGGCCGGGACACCACGAAGAATCTGGCGCTCCACGCGGCGGAAATCCGCGGCTTCAATAACGGGGGCGGCACCGCCACCTTCACGGCGCAGAGCATCGCCCTGGATAACATCGGGAAAGGCTCCGTGCCCGGATCTACCGGGGCGGCGCAGGGGACTCTGGAACTCAAGGGCGGCACCATGCTCCTCGGAGCGAATGATGTGCGGGTGGATCAGTTCAGCAATCTGCGGCTGACGGCCACGGGCGGAATCCTGGCCACTGGAAGCGGGACCTTGAGCACGGGTCAGGCGGCCACGCTCACCACCCCGGTGCTCACGGGTGCCGCCGGAGTCACGCGCGGCATCCAGGCGGGAGGTGCCCTGGAGATCCTGGCTCCCGCGGGCGGGGGCACGGCGACTGTTACCGGCGGGCTGGGCGCGAGCCTCGCGCTTACCGGAGCCAGTGTTTCCAATAACGCCAGCATCCTGCTCCCCAGCGGGAATCTCAGCCTGACGGCCACTTCCGGCGATCTGGTGGCGGGAGGGAGGCTCGATACCTCCGGAACCGCGCAGAAGTTCTACGATGTCACCAAATATACCGATGGCGGCCGCGTCACCCTCACCGCGAACAGCGGCAGCGTGACCGTGCCTTCCGGCGGTAGCGTCAGCGTGATGGCCAACGCGGGCGGCGGCAACGCGGGCTCGCTTGCCATCAATGCCCCGTCGGGAACGGTCACTCTCGAGGGCACTCTCTCCGGAGCGGGCGGCACGGGTGGTAAATCCGGCTCCGCTTCCATCACCGCGGGCAGTCTGCCCTCGCTCGCTTCGTTCGACGCGCTGCTTAACGCCGCGAAGTTCAACGAGGCCCGGCACTACCGCGCCATCAGCGGCGATGTCGCGATGGATGGCTCCGCCAAAGCGCACACTTACAGCGTGGCGGCTGACCAGGGATCGCTGACCGTGAGCGGCACGATTGATGCCTCGGGAGTGGAGGGTGGCGATATCACTCTTCAGGCAAATGGAAGCCTGATCCTCACGCCCACCGCCCGCCTCTCGGCGGCGGGACAGAAATTCAGTTCCTCCGGTAAAGGCGGCTCCGCCCTCCTGGAGGCGGGCACGCAGCGGAATGGAGTGCTGAACACCAGTGCCCTGCTGGATATGCAGAGCGGTTCGGTCGTTGATCTCTCTATTGCCGCGAAGGACGCCAACAGCGCGTCGAAGGGCCTCTTCTCCGGCACGCTGCACCTGCGCGCGCCACAGACTGCGTCGGGCACGGATCTCCAGGCGAACGCCATCAACAGCACCATCAGCGGAGCGTCCTCCATCGTTGTCGAGGCATATAAGCTGTATGACCTCACGTCCTCAGGCGGCACCATCAATGCCGCCGTGCAAACCAGCGTGATGGCCAATGGCACGGCGCTCGGCGGCGCGGCGGACGCCATCGCCAACCGTCTGCTGGCGGGCAATGCCGGGCTGCGGGGCATCACCAGCATCCAGACCGGAGCTGAAATCATCAACCGCACCGGGGACCTCACTCTGGCGTCCACGTGGGATCTTTCGACCTTCCGCTTCGGGCCGGACAACGCGCCGGGTGTGCTCACCATGCGGGCCGCGGGGAATCTCAACTTCAACTTCCTCAGCAGTCTGAGCGATGGTTTTGGAGGCAACGCCTCCGCCCCGCTCTGGCAGCAGGGACTGCTCGCGGAGGGCACGCGCTCCTGGTCCTACCGGCTCTCCGCCGGGGCGGACCTGAGTGCCGCGGACTACCAGGCGGTCCAGTCCCTCTCCTCGCTGGCGGCGGGCAAGGGCTCTCTGGTCATTGGAAGCAATGGCACCGCCTCCGCCATGGCGCTGCCGACGGCAACGGTGAATGTCTTGCGGGACGCCATCATCACGGCCCGCTACCAGACTATCCGCACCGGCACGGGGGATATCGAAATCAACGCGGGACGGGATGTGCAAATCCTCAATCCCCTGGGAACCATCTACACGGCGGGCACTCAGGCGTCGGCGATGGCGAACTTCGATCTCGCGGATCTCAGCTACGGGAATAACAACCAGCTGGGTGTCTCGCAGGCTAGCTTCCCGGTCATCCCGCCACAGTATTCGCTCAATGGCGGGGATGTGTCCATCAACGCGCAAAACGACATCGCCCGCTACAGGCTCGTGGGCTCCGGAGCCTCCGCCCAGCTGGTGGCGGACTCTACCCGGGAGATGCCCACGAACTGGCTCTACCGCCGCAGTTATGTGGATCCGGTGACGGGCCAATTCGCGGCCACCCGGACGGGGAAGGAGATTTCCTCCACCTCCTGGTGGGTGGACTTCACGAACTTCTTTGAAGGCGTGGGTGCCCTGGGTGGCGGCGATGTGACCATGATCGCGGGCCGGGATGTGTCCAATGTGGATGCCGTGATTCCCACCAACGCCCGGATGCCGAAAGGCACTCCGGATGCCTCCGCGTTGCTGGAACTCGGCGGCGGCGATCTCGTGGTCAAGGCCGGCAGAAACATTGATGGCGGCGTCTATTACGTGGAGCGCGGCACGGGCACCATCGCGGCGGGAGACAGTATCAAAACGAACAGCACCCGCGCCGCTCTCACACAGAGCGACATCTCCGCCCTGCAAATCCAGGGGAAGGTGCCGGACTCCACCAGTTGGCTGCCCACCACGCTGTTTGCCGGAAAATCGACCTTCGATGTTTCCGCCGGTGGCGATCTGCTTCTCGGTCAGGTGGCGAATGCTTTCCTGCTGCCGCAGGGGATCAACAACACTTATTACCAGAAGACTTACTTCTCCACCTACAGCCAGACGGCGGGTGTCACCGCCTCCTCGCTCGGCGGCAATGTGACTGTCCAGAGTGATCCGGGCGGTGACCGCCCCGGTACGCTCCAGGCGTGGTATAACAACGTACTGCGTTACACGAACAACTCGGAGCTGACGTTTGCCCGCTCCCAGCCCTGGCTGAAGCTGGTGGAACTGAATCTCGCGCCCTTCGGCACCGCCGCGGCCCTCCTGCCCGGCACGCTGCGCGTGACCGCTTTCTCCGGCGACATCAATCTGGCGGGAAATCTCACGCTTTCTCCGGCTGCCACGGGCACGATCGATTTCGCCGCCGCGGGTGATATCAACGGGCTCCAGCCGAACAGTCTGGATACGGCCACTGGGAAGTATCTGTGGGCCGGCAGCACTATCAATCTCTCGGATTCGGATCCCGCGCGCCTGCCGGGAATCACCGCTCCGCTGAATCTCCCGGGACTTGCCACCAATACCTGGCTGCAGACGCTGGCGACGGTGTTCGATACCTTCAACTTCCAGTTCAGCGAAAGTGGCTCCACCACCGGAAACTACGCGGTGCTGCAAACGAAGCAGGCTCTCCACGCCGCCGGGGTGCTGCATGCCTCGGATACCACTCCAGTGCGTCTCTACGCGCTGGATGGGGATATTTCCGGGCTCACGCTCTTCAGCGGCAAATCCGGTCAAATCTTCGCGGGCGGGGACATCTCGGATATTTCACTCTACTTGCAAAACGTGCGCGCCAGCGACGTGAGTATTGTCTCCTCCGGGCGGGACATCGTGGCTTACAATCCCAACTCCGTGCTGCGCACCATCGCCCAGAGCGGAAACAATATTCTGGACCCCACCATTCCAGGTAAACCGAACGCGGGAGATATCCAGATCAGCGGACCGGGGACGCTCGAAGTCCTCGCGGGCCGGAACCTCGACCTCGGTGTCGGTCCCAACAACGCGGACCGCACCGCGCTGGGGATCGTGAGCATCGGCAACGCGCGGAATCCCTCCCTGCCTTTTGAGGGCGCGGATATCGTGGCCGGCGCGGGCCTGGGCGCGGCGGGCGGGTTCACCAATCCTAACATCGACTTCGCGGCGTTCATCGCGAAGTATGTCACCACCGCCACGGAATTCCCCATTGTGGATGCCGCCTCCGAGAAACACTACTATCTCACGGAGCTGGATCTCACGGACACGGTGCGCGCCATTAAATACGAGGACTTCCTGAAGCTCACGCCTGAGCAGCAGGAGCAGGCGGCCACGCGGGCGCTGGAGGCGTTCAATGCCATGCCGGAACAGCAACAGAAGCTCGTGGCATTGAATATCTTCTACCGCCTGCTCCGGGACACGGGTCGCGCGCGGTCGAAGACGGGTGATTACAAGGTAGGGGAAACGGCCATCGCCACGCTCTTCAAGGGCAAGGCCTGGACCGGGGACATCGCCCTTACCTCCCGCCTCATCAAGACGCAGAGCGGCGGGGACATCAGCCTTTTCGCGCCGGGCGGCAAGCTGACGGTGGGACTGGACGCCACGGGCAATCAGGCGCTGGACCAGGGCCTTCTCACAGAGGCTGGAGGCACCATCAATATCTTCACGGACAAGAGCGTGGCCGTGGGGACCTCACGGATCTTCACTCTCCGGGGTGGCGATGAAATCATCTGGTCCTCGAACGGGGACATCGCGGCGGGCGCCTCCTCCAAGACGGTGCAGTCCGCGCCTCCCACCCGGGTTCTCATCGATCCGCAGAGCGGTGATGTGAAGACCGACCTTGCCGGTCTCGCGACCGGTGGTGGTATCGGGGTGCTCGCCACCGTGGCGGGGGTCGCCGCGGGGAACGTGGACCTCATCGCGCCGAAGGGAACCATCGATGCCGGTGACGCGGGCATCCGCGTGACGGGGAACATCAATCTCTCCGCCAATACCGTGGCCAACGGAGGCAACATCGCCGCTGGTGGCAGCAGCACAGGCACTCCAGCAGTCGCTTCCTCCGGGAGCACCGCCGCCCCGCCGCCTCCTCCCGTGACGCCTCAAGGTTCTGACAAGCCCACGACTCCGGGCCAGACGGACTCCACCAAGCCTCAAGTAACCCAGGTGGATCCGGCTTCGTTGATCAACGTGGAGGTTCTCAGCTACGGCGGTGGCGGAGAGGGAGTGGAGGAGGATAAGGACAAAGAACGCCGCCGTAAAAAGGAGCAGGAGGACGCGAAGAAAGCGGAGGAGGCGAAAAAAGATGGCGAGGACACGAAGAAAGACGCCGAAGGCACGGCCACTCCGCCCTCATCAGGAGGTCAGTAATGTAGTGCCGGAAATGATCTAAAAACGAGAGGCAGGGAGCAATCCCTGCCTCTTTTTTATGAAGCCTGTTCCATTCTCCTGGATGGTGGCGCGGTTCCGGGCATAAACACCGAAGGCTGTGAACCACCGCCATACTTGCGGTGGTTCACAGCCTTCGGTGGCAAAGCAGACAACTGCTGAACGGGAGCCGCTTCTGTGTGGCGTTGTTCCAGACTTCCGGCGGGTCTCCGGTTCTATCTCAATAAAACCCGGCCGTGCCTCCCGTTTTAGTTTCCTTACTTATGCGAGGAATCCAAAAGCCGCTCGATGGTCAGCGTGTGCTTTCGCATCGTTAGGAGGGACTGGCGGAGTATCACGGGATCGTTGATCACGCCATCCAGCATGTTTTCCAGATACCCCTGCACGATAGAGAGCGGGGTTTTCATCTGCATCATCGCATCGCCCATTTGATGTGGCACGGTGGCGGGGTGTTGGCGGTCACCCTCCTGAATGGAGTCGTCTCCCCGCAACGCGATCCTGACCAGCCGCCGCGTGGGAGTGATCCAGAGAGGCACGATAGAGATATGGAAATGGTGATCGTCCCGCCATCTTTCACCGGGCAGCGGCAGGGCCAGCCGGGAGAAGAGCGGCTTGCCGGTGTGGTAGGCATCCGCCGCCAGCATGCTCAACTGGCGGTCCGCCAGCACGGATTCCAGCTTTCTTCCCAGGATGCGGCCCTTGGGACGCAGCAGGTTTTTTCCGGAGCTGTTCACATACACGATGCGATCCGTGCCATCCACCAGCATGCAGGCGTCAGACAGACCCTCCATGACCTGCTCCATGAAATACTCCGGGCCTTTTGCCGCGGGCGTGGAAGGGACGGGGACGTTGTCTCCTTCCGTTTCCCCGTTCGTCTCCGGCCGGGGAGTCATCTTGAAATAAAAAGGATGCTGTCGCTCCTGAAATAAGGGTCTTCGTCCCATCTTCAATTAATATCCCGATTTTGAAGGAGGGCCAACGAACAGAGGGTGACAATGTTGACACAGCGAAATAAAATCAGTCTGTCGCCCCTGACGATCCGGTTTCATTGAATACCGGGCTGGGGGAAAAGACAGCGGGAGCGGGAGGCTTTCGCCCCGCCGCTCCCGTGTTTTGTCCCCACAACAAAGTGTTTTAACGCGAGCCCTCTAGGCCGCCGCCGTGACGGGCAGGATGGGGCAGGGAATGCCCACCGGCTCGTCGCCTTCCTCGAAACGCGCGCGCACCTCCAGGGCGCGGGGAAAAGGCCCTGGCGCATTCCACACCAGTTTCCCCGTGGTGCTTTTCGCGATGGTCAGAAAAGAACTCGATCCCGCCACCCGGCACTGAAATAGCACGGAACTGAACTTCATGGGTCGCACGGTCAGGCGGATCGCTCCCCCGGTCAGCGCCCGCACCCTCAGTTTCGGTTGGGCCACGGTCGTATCCAGTACGGGTGAGGGCGGAGCCAGCACATCCAGTTCGGCCCCGATTTCGTTGGAATAGGCCCCCGTGCATTTCATGACCCGCACCAGCGCGCGGAAACGGGAGTCGATTCCCTTTTCCGGTTCCGGGGTCAGGGGAAGCGAGCGCTCACCCTGGAAGAATCCGGAAGGAGGTGACGGCAGCAAATTGACCACCGGGCGCACGGCCTCGGCGTGGAGATCATGTTGAGCCCGGGTGCGCATTTCCGCGATCTCCCTTTCCCGTTCCAGCCACAGCTCGTATCTCAGATAATAAGAGGACCAGTGAAGGTCGCGAATGACCTCCGACACCTGGGCGGGGCTCAGACTCAATATTCCCGTGTAGTCGATCACACGCGCACAAAAGCGCTCGTTCTGCGCCAGGCGGCCCAGTCGGTCAGTGCGAAGCCAGTCTTTGGCCATACCGTGGGGAAAGGTTTGGGATTTAAGGTAGAGTTGCGCGGCCTCGTCGGGAACAGAGGCTGTCGAAGGTATTAACCGGATTGGCCTCTCAGAGTGACCAACTTTCGGAAAATTTTTTCATGATGGCCTCAGAGAGAGCAGGTTTTCCGGTTCAGAGGGTGATCCTGAGACCCAAGGGATTCCTTCCGGAACTTTCTCCGGAAGGTTCAGGGAAAGTGGGAAAATCAGGCCTCATCCGGGATCATTTCAGGTTGAAACCGCCCGGAAACGCGGCGGATACCTTCCGCCGCCATGTCCTTCGCGCTTTTTGACCTCGACCAGACGCTGCTGCCTTACGATACCCAGGCGCTGTTCTGCAATTTTGTGCTCAAGCGGCACGGCTGGCGGCGTGGCTACCTGGCCCTTTACGGGGCCGCCGCTCCCCTGAGGGCGGTGCGCATCCTGGGCAACGCGGGGATAAAGCGGGTCTTTTTCAGCTTCCTGTGGCGGATGCCCCGGGCGAAACTCACGGCCCTAGCTCATGAGTTTGCGGAAAACGTGGTCCCTCCTCTTCTTTATCCGGAGGTGGTGGCGGAACTGGAGCGCCATCGCTCCGCCGGACGCACCCTCATTCTCACGACCGCCAGCCCGGAATTTTACGCCACCGCCATCGCCCGGGTGCTCCGGTTCGATCATTGCTTTGGCACCCGCATCCAGTTTCAGCGGGATCCCCTCCCGCTCATTCCCCGCATGGAGGGGGAGAATAACAAACGCGTGGAGAAACTGAAGCGCATGCGCCACGTGCTGGGCTCGGAGCTTTCCCTCCCGCTGCCCGGCGCGTATGCTTACTCGGACAGCGAGGCGGACCTCCCCATGCTCCGCTATGTGGAGTATCCCGTGGCGGTGAATCCGGACGCCCATCTGGAGCGGGTGGCCAGGGATGAGCAGTGGACCATCATGCGCCCCGCCCGGCCCCATGCTTCGAAGGTCCAGTTCCTGTGCGATTGCGCCTGGCAGGCGCTGGGATGCTGGTCCCCTCCCTGATCACTTGTTCAGCTTCCGTTTCGCCATATCCAGGAACTGTTTGGCTTCCTCCACCTTGAACAGGTCGGAGAGCATCACAAACGCGGTCCCGGCGGCGGTGATGGTGAGACCAAGCATGATGACCCGGCTGAAGAACGAGGAATAGGCCCAGCGGACTTCCATGACATAATGCCACGCCAGCCATGAAACGAGCGTCAGCATCAGAACCGGAACCACCTGGCGCAGCAGGGAGTTGAGCAGTTTCCCGCCCTCCAGCCCGCCCGCGATCCTTGTCAGGATGACATAGAGCGCGGTGAAATTCAGACAGGAGACCACGGCGGTCGTCAGGGCCAGCCAGGTGTGGTCCTTATGCAGGACATAGACAAAAAGGGAATTCAGCCCCGCGTTCACCCCGATGGAGCAGAACGCCACATACATGGGGATACGGTTGCGCCCGATGGCCGTGAAGGCGGGCTGCACCACCTTCAGACACGCGTAAAAGACGAGCCCCACCCCATACCAGCGTAGCGCCCCGGCGGCGGCCGCGGTCTCCCAGGATTTGAAATGCCCACGTTCGTAGAGCACGGAAATGATGGGATGCGCCAGGACGATCAACCCCGCCGCGCTGGGCAGGGTCAGGAAAATCACCAGCCGGTTTCCCGCTCCCAGGACCTCACGCACGCGGGGCGTGATGCCATTGATGGCCACTCGGGAGAGCACGGGCAGGGTCACCGTGGCCACGGCCACGCCAAAGACACCCAGCGGGAGCTGCATAAGGCGGAAGGCTGCGTTCAGCCACGAGACCGGACCGTTCTCCTGGGCGAGGCTGGAGGCGAAGATGGTGTTCAGGAAGACATTGATCTGGACGCTGCTTCCCGCGATGATGGACGGGACCATCAGGGTAATGATGCGGCGCACATCCGGATCCTGCCAATGGCGGTCAAACCGGAAGAAATACCCGATGCGCCGCAGCGCCGGAAACTGCACCGCCAGTTGCGCCACGCCGCCCAGCAATGTCCCGGTGCTGAAGCCGATCATGGCCCACTGATCGTTCGGCCCCATGATCCACGCCAGCAGACAGCCCCCGGCGATGGACACGATGTTAAAAAAGCTGCTCGCCATGGCCGGCGCGCCGAAGACCTTTTTGGCGTTCAGGATGCCCATCACCAGCGCCGCCAGGGAGACCATGAGGATGAAGGGAAACATGATCCGCGTGAGCCGGGCCGTGAATTCCAGTTTCTCCTCACTCCATTCGCCACCCATAACGGAAACGATAGGGCCGGAGAAAAGAATCCCCAGGATGCAGACCCCGCTCATGAAGACGGCGGTCAGGCTCAACACGCGGTGTGCCAGCAGCCATGCCGCCTGGTCTCCATCCTTTTTCAGCTTCTGGGAAAAGACGGTGACAAAGGCCGTGCTCAGTGCTCCCTCCGCGAAGAGGTCCCGCAGCAGGTTCGGAATCCGGAACGCCGCCAGGAAACAGTCCCGCGTGAATCCGTTGAACAGTGCCATGAACAGCATTTCCCGGATGAGCCCCAGCACCCGGCTGCACATGATGGCCAGCGCCACGATCCCCGTCGTTTTTGCGCTCGCTCCCTTTTCGTCATCCGGCGGCGGAGGAACAGGGTCCGGCTTCAGCGAAGCCTGCGGGGGTTCAAAATAGCGCAGAGGCATGGAAGCTGGTTCTAATGATCTCCCGGATGAGGAATATCCAGACTCCGGCAAATTGCCTTTGCGGTAAACTCCTTGATTTCGCTGTGTCGGGGCACTGGCGCGGCTGACCCCGTCGCGGGATTCCACCAGAAAGTGTGTTTCCCCACATCCCTCTTAATTTCGCATCCTTGTGCGAGGAGGTGGCGTTGGAGGTCACGCAACTTCACAAAACTCCATCAGCGGACGTTTGACCGGCACCATACCCTCGGCCCGGATACTTTTTTCGCATTCCGCCGCGATCTCCGCATTGATCAGAAAAAGCCCTTCCATCGCGTCCTTGAGATTTTCTATCGCCTCCTCTTCCGTTTCCCCTTCGCTTACTGCTCCTTTAATTTCATTGCATACAGCAGTGAATCCGCCTTCCGGGGCGGGAATCAGCGAGACTGTCAGTTTGAAATCGAAGGGACGGCGCATTTCAGAAAACTTAAAAAGGATTTTAGTCCCCGGGAGAGTCTTTGCAAGGTGAGGGACTGCGAAAATTCCAGCGCTTCGGTGAAGATCACCTCGCCGCCGCGCGCCGCAGACGTTCCATGATCGCCACGCCCATGCCGCGTTCGGGGACGGGCTCGGCGATGATTTCATCCGCGCCGCATTCGTCGAGCTGCCGGAGGCAGTGGAAAAAGCGCACGGCGGCCTCCGGGAGCTTTCCGTTTCCGGGGCTGAGGGTGAGCGTTTGTTTCCAGTCCGTCAGGGAAAGATAGCCGTCCTCTTCATCCCCGCGATAGCTGAGGAGGGCGTAGGTCTTGCCTTCCTCCGGGGTGAAATCATCGGGGGTCTCCATCAGGCGCAACGGCGTGCGCGGCGCGTAGTGGCTGGCGAGTTGGCCGGGGACTTCCGGATGCGTCGCGTCCGGCGCGGGAGTTTTGTTGGCGAATTCCACCTTCCCGAACGGCTGGAGTTCCTCCTTGGTAATGGGGCCGGCCCGGAGCACGCGGATCAAGGGCTTGGGGGAGCGGGCGGTGATCTTTATTATAGTGCTCTCCAGCCCCGCGTGACAGGCTCCGCCGTCCACGATGAGAGGGATGCGCCCATCCAGCTCCTTCAGCACGGCGGCGGAGGAGGTGGGGCTGATGCGGCCAAAGCGGTTCGCGCTGGGAGCCGCCAGAGGCCGGGCGAGGCTGGTGACCACGCGACGGAAAACCGGATTCGCGCTGATGCGCACCGCCACGGTGGGCAGGCCGGCGGTGACGATGTCCGGCACGGACGGGTGCTTCGGCAGCACCAGGGTCAACGGCCCTGGCCAGAAGTGCTCCGTGATGGCGGCCACCGCTTTCGCGATATCCTCCGGTACAATGGCCACGTCCGCCAGCCGGTCCCGATGGGGCAGGTGAATGATGAGCGGATCGAAGGACGGCCGCTCTTTGGCGGCAAAGATCTTCGCCACGGCCTCCGGGTTCATCGCATCGGCGGCGAGGCCGTACACGGTTTCCGTGGGGAGAGCCACGGGCTCCCCCCTTTCCAACAATTCGACCGCCTGGGTCACGGCTGCTTTCAGCAGGTCGGGGCGGTCGGTTTCAACAAGGATCGTCTGCATTCTGTCCGGTGGCGGACGCCCACAGTGACCCCGCTCCCGCGGGGATCAAGGGATGTTTACGCGGGCCGGGCTTGCTATTTTCCTGGAACGGCTTCAGGGTCGCTCCCGCTCCGGCGCATGGAATGCGGTGAAATCCCGCGACAGTTTGCGCTGCTGTAACCGGTTACGACCCTCCAGGGGGCTGGTCCGCAAGAACCCGTCCCGCAAACCAATCCTGAAGCCCGCGAGGGTGAACGGGTGAAGGTGGAGGGAAGGCTTGAAGCCGGGAGTCAGAATACTTCGCTGGAGCCGCTCAACAACGTCCCCCCGCCTCCGCGGGACCGGACGGCCTTATCGCCAACAATAAGAAAGAGACTCCATGAACAAAAAACCGCTGACCCTTGCCGGTCTCCTGCGGGCGGCCTTCGCATTCCTGCTGATCGCCACCTTTTCCCGCTCCGCCATTTCCTTCACGGACATCCGCCTCTGGGCGGGCGTTCCCGCAGGTCCCGGCATCAATGAAGCCGCCCTGGTGGTGGATTTCCAGGACGGCTCGCCCGGCGTGGTCTGGGGCTACCGCTGGGATGGCGGGCAGACCGCCACGGGCCTGGACATGCTGGCCGCCGTCATGGCGGCGGATCCCCGGCTCTCGGTGGACAGCACTTTTTTCCCCTCCCGCTTCACCCTGGCCGACCGGGACCGCGCCTATTCGGACAACGGGACTCCGGAGAACTATTTCGACGACAGCTACTGGGGCTACTGGGTGAATAACGAGGTGTATTATGATCCCGTGGATTTCAATTTGAACTCCCACATCGTCCCTCCGGCCACGGAGGTGGTGCCGCTGGGAAATCCCTACACCGCGGGCCACTGGGTGGAGAGCAGCACCGGTGCCGCCGCCCGCCCGCTGGTGAATGGCTCCTGGGATGGCTGGGCGTATGGGGTCTATGGCACCCAGCCTGGTGAGGCCTTCGCCGCCGTGCCGGAACCGGCGCACCTTTCCCTCCTGGCGCTGGGCGCCGGCATGGTGCTCCTGCGCCGCCGCCGTCCGGCGGGAGTCTCCGGAAATCCGACCGCCCTCCAGTCATGAACCGCCCACTCCTCTGCTCCGCGATCAGCCTGCTGACGGCTTCCCTCGTGCGGGCCGGGGACGGTCCTTACCCGCCGGGTCCTGCTCAGGCGGGCAGCGATGCCATTCCGGCGGCGAGCCCGCTCTTCACGGGCTGGGCCACCTCCGTCGCCGCCTTCCTCCCGGGTCCGCGCAAGGCGGGAGCGGTCTCCAGCCCCGTGTCTTATGGCTCCCTGGCCAGCGCGCTGGGCCCGCCGGACGCGGCGGGCTCGGAATATGACATGCCGCCCGCCGAGGGCCCGGTGCTCAGCCTGGGGGACGGTGGCAGCATCACCCTGGCTTTTTCCCCGCCCATCGCGGACGGGGAAGGGCCGGACTTCGCCGTTTTTGAGAACGGTTTCACGGTGACCGCCACCACATTGTTCGCGGAACTGGCCTTTGTGGAGGTCAGTTCGGACGGCGTGAACTTTACGCGGTTTCCCGCCGTTTCCCTCACGCCCGTGACCACGCAGACAGGCGCGTTCAACGCGCTGGATCCCCGGAATCTGCACAATCTCGCGGGCAAACATCCTGCGGGCTACGGCGTTCCTTTCGATCTCGCGGAACTCGCGGCGGATCATCCGGGCCTCAATGTGAACCGCGTCACGCACGTGCGGCTGGTGGATGTCACCGGAGATGTGAAAACCGGGCTCGGCAGCAGGGATTCCTTGGGAAACTGGATCAACGATCCCTTCCCCACGGACTATCAGAGCGGCGGGTTCGATCTGGACGCGGTGGGCGTCATTCACCAGGCTTCCGATCCCTGGGGGGCATGGCTCGCGACGTATTTCGATGCCGCGGCGCTCGCGGATCCCGCGATCAGTGGTCACGCCGCAGACCCGGACGGCGACGGAAAGTCGAATCTGGTGGAGTATGCCTGCGGCTTCGTTCCCAATGCTCCGGAAGCCGCGTCCGCGCTGGAGATCACGCCTTCCGGAAATGGGGTTCTGCTCCGCTTCCACCGCCATGATGGCCGGGCGGATGTTATCCTGACACTTCAGGAATCCGCGGACGGCCAGGCATGGACCACGCTGGCTTCCAGCACTGGCGGACAGCCCGTGGCAGGCGCGGTGCAGGATGCCGCCGTGAATGAAAGCGGAAGCCCCCAGGTGGAGGTCTCCATCACCGTGCCTCCGGCGGGGACAAGGAGGCTCTACCGGCTTAAAATCACCCGGTCATGAAAACCCGGACACGCGTGGCGGCCTTTACGCTGGTGGAGCTCATGTTCGCTCTGGCCATCGTGGCGGTCCTCACCGTGGCGGGAGCCAGCCTCTTCCACTGGGGCCGCCTCAAGGCGGGCATTGCCGTCTCCACGCGGAATCTCCGGCAACTGGTCACCGCGAATCTGAACTACTCGGCGGATCACGAGGGCTACTTCTGCCCGGCGCAGGAGCCGCGGAATCTCAAACGCTGGCACGGCAGCCGGCGCACGGTGAACGATGATTTCGAACCGGAGGGCGGTTTCCTCACGCCTTATTTCGGCAAGGATCAGCGGCTGGAGACCTGCCCGCTGCTCCTCCGGGAGTTGAAGGGGACGCAAAGTTTTGAGGACGGCGCGGGAGGCTATGGATACAACGCCACCTATCTCGGAGGGCGTCCCGGGGATATCTACTCGCCCACCTCCGTGAGGGACGTGGAGGTGCCTTACCGGACAGTGATGTTCGCCACCACGGCTTTCTCCCGGGAGCAGGGTGTTCAGGAGTATCCCTTTGTGGAGCCCTGGTTTGCGCCATCGGAGCGGGGGGATCCCATGTGGGAACTCCAGCCCAGCCTTCATTTTCGCGCGGATGGAAAAGCCATCGTGGCCTGGTGTGACGGGCACATCACTCTCGAAGCTCCCGCCCCCTATAAGGATACGAATTTTTATGGAGGCAATAACGAGCGCGACCACGTGGGCTGGTTCGGCCCGGAGGACCGGAATGGTTATTGGAACCCGGCGTCGCCTATAGCCCTGGAGGGGAAAATCTCCACGATCAAAGGAGCTTCCGAAAGCCCTGGTGGCG
This sequence comes from Verrucomicrobiales bacterium, assembly GCA_965229245.1. Lineage (GTDB taxonomy): Bacteria > Verrucomicrobiota > Verrucomicrobiia > Verrucomicrobiales > V1-33 > V1-33. The sequence goes on along the minus strand of CBDDIW010000005.1, from coordinate 1,412,617 downwards.
GTCTGGAGGCTGGTCTTGAAAATAAATGAATCCCGTGAATTCTGTTTAATTCCGGGGGCCGTCCGTTATACTCCACCCGTTTTTCCATGGCGTGCGAAACCACCAGTATCACTCATGCCCTCCTTGCCTCCTACCAGGAGATCGGGGGGATCAATCACCTGGATGGAGCCAATCTGCCCTCGAAGGGGGCTATCGCCTCGTTGTGTGGTGACCTGCTGAAAATCCTCTTCCCAGGCTTCTTCGAGGAGGGAGCCGTACCGCGTGGAGAGGTGGAGGGACTGACGAAAGAGCGCATCGCGGATGTCATGGGCCGTCTGGAGGTGGAGATCCGCCCCAGCCTCGCGCTGCAAAAGGAAGTGCCGGGGGATATTTCCGCCGGAGCCCACCAGAGCGCCTGCCACTTTCTCCGCTCCATTCCCGAAGTGCGGCGTCTGCTGCAAACCGACGTCCAGGCCGCGTTCGATGGAGACCCGGCGGCGGAGAGTTATGATGCCGTCATCCTCGCCTACCCGGGCCTGGAGGCCATCGCCATCCAGCGGCTGGCGCATGTGCTTTACAACAGCGGGGTCCCGCTCATTCCCCGCATGATGACCGAGTGGGCGCATTCCCGCACGGGCATTGATATCCACCCGGGAGCCCGCATCGGGGAATACTTTTTTATCGACCACGGCACTGGCGTGGTCATCGGAGAAACCGCGCGCATTGGCCAGCATGTGAAGCTGTATCAGGGCGTGGGCCTCGTGGCCCGCTCGCTGGCCGCCGGGCAGATGCTCAAGGGCCGCCGGCGCCACCCCTGCCTGGAGGATTTTGTGACGCTGTATGCCAATGCCTCCGTGGTGGGGGACATCACCATCGGGCGCGGCTGCACCATCGGAGCCAACGTCTTTATCACCGAGAGTGTGCCGGCGGACTCCGTGGTGGCCCTCGGTGAGCAGAAAAATGAGGTAAAGCCCCGCCGCCGTCCCGTCCCCGCCGCCTGAGCCTTTTTGAGGTATGGCCACCCCGAAACGCAAATCCCCGCGCCAGAAACTCGCTCCCTCGGCCGGGCATCAGCCAGTGGCCTCTCTCCGGTCGTCCCGGGAAAACCTTCCTCCCTCGGGAAAAGACGCGCAGCTTACGGAATCGGCGCGCCGGTGGTGTGGGGAACTGGGTGCCCTGGTGCTCTCGGAGAGAGTGGTGGTGGTGTGGAACCGCCGCCTGCGCACCACGGCGGGGACCGCCTGCACCCGCACGGCCTGTATTGAGCTGAACCCCCTGCTGCGCTCCTTCGGGCCCGCGCAGGTGGAACGCACGCTGAAGCACGAGGCCGCGCATCTGCTGGCGCACTGGCGGGTGGGGCGGCGCGCCATTCAGTCCCATGGGGTGGAGTGGCAGCGCGCCTGCGCGGACCTGGGCATTGCCGGCGAACCCGCTTTTCATGAACTTCCGTTGCCCCGCCGCCGCATCGCGCGGAAGTATGCCTACCGCTGCCGCCACTGTGGCTTCACCGTGCAGCGGGTCCGTCAGTTTGGTCCTTACACCGCCTGTTACAAATGCTGTCAAAAATACACCGGCGGGGCCTACCACTCGGATTACCTTTTCATCCGGGTGCCGTTTCCTGCCACGCTTCGCTAGGCGGGAAAAGGGAGGCGGTTTTATGAAATGCCGGTCCGCTGGCGGAGGGATCCTCCGCCTCCTGGCTCTGGTGTTTCTCGTGCTGGTGCCGTGCTCCTGCCACACGGCTTATCCGGAGAAGCGGGGGGTAATCCCCGCGCTGACCACGCCGGAGGAAGCCCCCACGCCCCGGGAGGCGGTCCGGGTCCGCCGGGTGCTCGCCCGTCTGCTGCCCCAGGTGCCTCCGGATACCTGCCGCAGCTTCGGCCTCATTCCCTCCGCCGTCCCGAATGCCTCCGTGGATGGAAAGGGCATCCTGCGGCTGACCACGGGCCTCCTGGATTTCGCGAATACCGATGATCTCCTTGCCTTCGCGCTGGCTCATGAGCTTGCGCATGCGGTGCGGCATCACCCCCGTCGCAATGCGCGGAACAACTGGATCCAGGCCATTCTTACGGGCGCGGTGATCTGGGCGGCGCATGAGTGGGGCGGGTCAAAGTCCGGCTCCGCTTTCGCCGGGGCCGGATTCTTCGTGACCACCTCTGTCTTCGCCCGTCTTCCTGCCATGCGGCGGATGGAAACGGAGGCGGACCTTCAGGGGAAGGAAATCCTTATCCGCGCGGGTTACCGCCCGGAGGCGGGCTCGGAGTTCTGGCGGCGTTATGCCCGCGCCCGGCCGGACCGGACGCTGCCCCCCTGGCTCTCCCCGCATCCCACCGATGAAGCCCGGGCCCGGATTCTGTCCGTTGATGGCTGACGACTGTGGATGTTCACGAACGCTATGCACCTTCCGGTGACAACCTGGCCCCAGGGAGCGGCGACATTCCTGTCGCCGTGAGTCCTTTGATGGAGGACGGAGGGCTGGAGGACCTAACATCTGAATTCTACGGCGACAGGAATGTCGCCGCTCCTTGGGGCGCGTTCCGCCGGGACGTACCGCGATTGCGTCCTCCGATGCCCCTGGGCCTGTCCCGGCACTACCGCTATCTCCCTGGTATGAAACGTCTCCTCATTGGCCTCCTCTTGGCCGCGACCGCCATCGCGCGGGCGGACACCACGCGTCCGAATATCCTGTTCATCTTCTCGGATGACCACGCGGCGCATGCCATCAGCGCCTATGGCAGCAAGGTCAACCAGACGCCTAACATGGACCGGATCGCCCGGGAGGGCATGCGGTTCGATAACTGCTTTGCCACCAATTCCATCTGCGCCCCCAGCCGCGCCACGGTGCTTACGGGCAAGTACAGCCACAAGAACGGGGTGCCGGTCTTCAACCGGTTCGACGGTGCCCAGGCCACCGCTCCAAAGTATCTCCGGGAGGCGGGCTACCATACGGGCATGATTGGAAAGTGGCACCTCGGCAGTGATCCCACGGGCTTTGACTATTGGGAAATCTATCCCGGCCAGGGGGCTTATTTCGATCCCGTGCTCTACACGGAGAAAGGGCAAAAGACCTACACCGGCCAGTACGCCAGTGATGTCACCACGGACCTCACCATCAAGTTCATCAAAAACCGTCCGAAGGACAAACCGTTCTTCGTCTTCTCCGGCCACAAGGCCCCGCACCGCCCCTGGGAGCCACATCCGCGCTACGCCGCTTTCAAAGACAAGGTCATCCCGGAACCCGCCACCCTGCGGGACGACTACACGGGCCGCACGGACGCTCTCCGCGAAAACCTCCAGACCGTGGCCAAAGACCTCACCCGCCGCGATCTCAAGCTGGTGCCTCCCGCCGCGCTGACCGGCCCGGAGCGGAACCAGTGGCTCGGCACAAAGCCCACAGAGGTGGAAGTAAACGGGCGCACCCTGACCGGCGATGAACTCCTGAAGTGGAAATACCAGCGCTACATGCAGGACTATCTGGCCTGCGTGCAGAGCGTGGACGACAGCGTGGGCCGTCTCCTGGATTACCTGGACCAGAATGGTCTGCGGGAAAACACCGTGGTCATCTACTCCAGCGACCAGGGTTTTTTTCTCGGGGACCACGGTATGTATGACAAACGCTTTATGTACGAGGAATCCCTCCGTATGCCGTTTCTCGTCCGCTGGCCCGCCGCCATCAAGCCCGGGAGCGTGCAGAAGGCGCTGACCATCAACACGGACTTCATGCCCACGTTTCTTGATCTGGCGGGCATTCCCGTGCCGGCTGATGTGCAGGGCCGCAGCCTGGTGCCCCTCTTCAAAGGCGGGACCCCGGCGGACTGGCGTCACAGCTTTTATTATCGTTACTATCACGACCCCGGGGATCACAAAACCGCCGCCCACCTCGGCGTCCGCACGGAGACGCAAAAGCTCATCCACTACTGGAAGAAGGATCAGTGGGAATTCTTCGACCTCGCCAGCGATCCCGGGGAAATGAAGAACCTCTACAACGATCCGGCCCAGACGGGAGCCATCACCGCGCTCAAAGCCGAGCTTTTGCGTGTGAAGCAAGCAGTCCAGGACAACGACGAATTCGCCGATAAACAACCGCCCGCCGGTGTCGATGGCGCGGTGGAAAAACTGCGCGGCAAGTGAGCCTTAAAAAAGCGGGCGCAGGACTTTGATCAGCACCCATACCGAGAGCGCCAGAAGCACCACGGCGGTGAACCACCACTTCCATTTGATGCCGTCCGGTTTCAGGCGGGACAGGCCTTTTCCGAACTCGCGTTTTACGAAGTCCTCGTAGTCGAAATCCTCCGAATCGCCCGCGTCCACGCCGTCCATGTATTCCTCCTGTTCCCACTTTTTTCGTCGGCTGCCGGGATTGCATTGGGGGCAACCCCGGGAACCAACACGCACTTCAGCGCCACAGGACGGGCAGGCATACCAGTCGGCATCTTTGGGGGAATTGAGAGGACGGGCCATGGGGGGAAGGAAACAGGCGGGGGCTCCGGTCAGGCAGGGCGCGGATTTTCCGTTTCCAGGGAGGCAATTTAGTGACAGGGACCGGTGAATGCAACGGTTTCCCCTGACCCCGAAAGTATGGCGCGCCATCAGCCTCCTGTTGGGTGCCATCCTCGCCGCGGTGGCCGCCCTGAACCGGCCAGACACCGGCCCGGGACAACGTCAGGAGGGGAGGCCTTCATCCTCCGAAAACCGCCGTAAAGCTCCCTCCCGGCAGTGGGAGCGTCTGGAGGGCTTCACTCTGAAGGAAGACCGGGACAATGACGGGGACAGTTTTATCCTCCGTCAGGGTGACAAGACGCACACCTTCAGACTTTACTACGCGGACTGCCCGGAGAAACGCCGGCACCAGTACAACGGAGACCGCCTCGCGGAGCAGGGGGCTTATTTCGGCAGTCTGAGCGAGCAAACCACCGTGAGCGTGGGAAAAGAGGCCGCCGAATTCGCCCTCACGCTTCTGCGCAAGGGACCGGTCATCGTGGAGACACGCTGGGAGAAGGTGTATGAGCCAGGGCGTCATTATGCGTTCGTCACCGCTGGCGGCGAAGACCTCGCGGAGGCCCTCGTCAGCCGCGGCCTTGCCCGCATTCATACCAGTGGAGCGAAGCGTCCCAACGGGCTCTCCGTGAAGGACGAAAAAGCCCGGCTCCAGCAACTGGAGCAGACCGCCAGAACAAAACGCCTCGGGGCCTGGGGCAAACCGGGGGCGAATCCCCGGTAATGCCCTGTCTGTCTCCGGAGAACGGCTTCAGCGCTTCAGGTACAAATCTGCCAAACCCTTGAGGTCCTCTCCACTGGCATTCGGACGAGTGGCCCGGACCGCCGCCTTCTGGAGTTCACAGAGTTCCCGGATGCCCTTTTGCCCCAGGGCCAGGAGATCGTTGAACTGGCTGCCACTGAAGGTCGCCTCCTCGCCCGCCCCCTGGATCTCCACGAATTCACCGTCCTCTGTCATCACGAAATTGGCGTCCACCTCCGCGTCCTTGTCCTCCAGATAGTTTAGATCCAGGAGGGCTTCGTTTTTGAAAATGCCCGCGCTCACCGCCGCCACCATCTTGCGGAGCGGGGAGCGGAAGACCTTCTTCTTCGCCACCAGTTTGTCGAAGGCGATGGCCGCCGCCACGCAGGCTCCGGTGATGCCGGCGGTCCGTGTGCCGCCGTCCGCCTGGAGGACATCGCAGTCCACATACACGGTGCGGGGGCCGATAATGCTCAGATCCACCACCGCGCGCAGGGAGCGGCCGATGAGGCGTTGAATCTCGGAACTGCGCCCGTCCAGCTTGCCCCGGTTGATGTCCCGCGCCTTCCGTTCCTGGGTGGAGGCGGGCAGCATGGCGTATTCCGCCGTGAGCCAGCCGCCCTGGACATTCTGCTCCTTCATCCAGCGCGGCACGCCCTCCTCGATCATCACGGTGCAGATGACCCGGGTGTCGCCGAAGCAGCACAGCACGCTGCCCGCCGCGTTCGGGACGATGTTAGGAATGAAATGGATGGGACGCAACTGGTCCGCCGCTCTGCCGTCTTGTCTGCTCATGATAGTGTGCCATGCACAGGTTTGCGCGGTCTGGCAAGGCGATCCACCGGCCCATTCCCGCAAGGGGGATGTCCGGGTGCCTTCTTATAAAATCGAAAGGGCGACCGCCCCCTCTTTGCGATCGCCCTTCGAATCCTTTCCCTGTTCTCTCAAACCCTCCGGCGACGGCGGCGGGCGAGCATCGTCAGTCCCACCCCCGCCAGCATGGCGGTGCCGGGTTCCGGCACGGCGGTGAAAAGCTGGATCTCCGCCACCTGCATACTGTTGGCCGAGGTCTCGGTTCGCACCGTGGGGAAAATCACCAGATAGTTGAGGTAAGGCGTGGAATTGGCGAAGGTCACCGTGGTGGAGTTCGCCGCATCCAGGACCGCGGTTCCTCCGGCATTCCGGGAGATGGGCAGGTTCAGGGCACCTGTGGAAATCAGGGTAAACTGGGACAGGGCCATGCCCCCTCCGTTCAGGGCGGCGTTCGTCCCGTACACCGCGTAGGAGGCGGGATCACGGTCCATGGCGTCATTCGCGGTCCAGACCTGAAGGGAGCCCACCACCGTAGCCGATCCCCCGGGGCTCACCATGATGCCGGTGTTCAATTCGGCGAAGTTGAGATACTTCTGGCCGACTCCATCGATGGCGTGTTCCGGACTCTCATTGGTGGCTGGAGTCGCGATGTTCCCTGGCCAGAAGTTATCGGTGTAGTTTGTGTTTCCTCCATCGGCACCGTTAGAGGCGATCAGAAGGCTCGTTCCATCACTCCGGACCCCATAAACAAGGTTGCCGGGTGCAAAGATGGCTGCCGCATGGGTAACGGCTGCTGGCAGAAGCGTAATCAATAATAGGGTCTTAATCATACGAATCATGCTTTCATTAAAGCAATGTTGGCGATGTATGAATTTTTAACCCTCGGGTCGAGATAAATTTTCATCTTCTCTCAATTTTCTTTCCTCGTCCCTTAATCTTTCTCTGCCGTTTTCCATACCCCGCCGGCTTGGGGTAACTTCCCGGCGAAGCCACGGACAGGGATCTCGCGGATGAGTTCACCAGAGGAATTGTATTCCAAAAAAGCGGCTTCTGTGATCTCTCCCCTGAGGGCACTTGGCTTCGCTGGCCGGATTTCGAGGGAGTAAGAACCTGTCCTGCCCAAGGCCGTGAGATCGTGCCCTGTCTCCAACGGCCCTCCTCCCGGCGCGGAGAGTGGTCCTGGGCTAAGGTGGGGGCCGCCAGCCTGAAGGCTGGTGACAGATTCCCACACATTGTCCCCAGGTTTGGGAGGCGGGGCATGACTGAACATCCAGGGCTGGAGCGCGTTTCCTTTCGCGTTCCGGGCGGTGATGATGATGTTCTGGCGGTCCGGCGAACTCATCTTCAGCCGGAGAGTGAGGCGTGGCTGATATGGCGCGGCCATCTCCACCCGGGCCACGCTCCGGGACCATGCCCACCGGGAGACGGCATGCAGCCGGTAAGGCACCCACGCCCGGCCTCCGTTCCCCCAGGAGCCACCCCAGGGATTTACCAGCAGGAACGCCCCCCGCTCCCGGTCGGCGAGGGTGATCTTTCCGTCTCCGTCGAGATCGCGGTCGTTGGTAATGAGGCCATCCCCGTTTATGTCGAACCCGATGTTGTCATCATACCCCGCATAGACCATGGCATGCCCCGGCCCCGTGCGGCCCCACTGGGTCACGAGCCGTTCCTTCGCCCGCGGGCCGGAGGGTTGGAGGGCTTTCAGCACCGCTCCCTTGATCTGGAAGTCGCACGCCAGGAGGTGCCCTCCGGCGAGGAGGCTTTTCGCCTTCGAAATCCCGGAGTCATCCGCCACGGGGATGATGTCCCACGATTTAACCCGGTTCCGCATCGCCCGGAGATAGCGGTCGTAGCCATTCATGAGCTGGCGGCTGTAGCGGGGGAAATCCGGCTCCAGCGGCACCCCCACCTCCCGAGCCAGCGTCCAGCCGTCCACCACGTGGCTCCGCCCGTTCGCCTCCCCGGAGAGGATGGAGTAGGCAAAGTAAGGAGAGAACCTGCGGGAAGGTGTGGCGGCGCTTCTTTGCCAGGACTGGTTCCACTCCGCCGTGAGCAGATAATACAGCCCCACCTGCTGCGAGCAGGAGAAACTCTGCTGGCGGGTCACCGGCGGAAACCATGGCTGCCGGGTCAGATCCACCGCCGCCGGGGCAGCCTCCACTGACCGGGGTGCCAGACTTCCGCTGAAACACAGAACTGCTGCCAGCAGACGGATGGTGGAATGCAGAGGGAAGGACATGAGGAAAAGTGCTTCCGCTCGCCCGCCATGTCCAGAGCGCGGGGCGCGTACCGTGTGAGTTGACAAGGCCCCGGGCCTCCTGTTTCCTCACTTTCTCTTATCATGAGTACCGGAGCCGAACCAATCATCTGCCGAGCCACCCCGTGGTACCACAAACGACGCATCGCCATGCTCATTATGGTCTTCGGGCTTTCGGCCTGGTTCACGTATGACTGGCAGGTCAAGTACCCCCGGGAATACGCGGCGCAGCGGGAGTTCATCCGCCTCAACACGGTCGCGGGTCTGGAAAAAGGCTCCGCCGCCTATGATAAGGGAACCCCGGAATATGCCGCGCTCGCAAAGGAAAAGGGCTGGCCGGAGAAACCGGATCTGGAGAAGAACTTCGAGTTTGCGATTACCTGGGAACAGCCGATCTCGGCCATTCTCACGGGGGTGGCGGGACTCGCCATGCTATACTTCTACATCCGGACCTCCCGGGGAACTCTCTCCGCGGACGAAACCAGCTTTTCCACCCCGGATGGCCAGCATGTGCCCTTTGCCTCCGCTTTTAAGATCGACCGCCGGAAGTGGGATCACAAGGGACTCGCCTACGTCTATTATAAGAACGAAAACGGAAAGGAGGGGCGCGCGGTGATCGATGACCTGATCTTTGGCGGCGCGGTCAAAGTGCTGGAGCGTCTCCAGGTGAACTTTAAGGGCAGCATCATCGATCTCGAGAAGGCTGAAGAACCGGAAGCTCCAGCGACCGCCGCGGAGAAAGAGCCGGAGAAAGAAGAGAAAGACTCGAAAGAGCCGGAGACCACCCCGGCCTCTTAAGGCTGAGGGCCGCATGCCCGGGTTCCTTCAGTCAGCCCCGGTATTTTCCGCGTCCGGTCCACGTTCCGCCACTGGATTCCATGAGCTGGGCCACGTTTGCCATCGAAGCGCTTCAGCGCGGCGAAACCGTGCAAATCCGCCCGCGGGGGCATTCCATGCGCGGGCGGGTGAATGATGGCGATCTGGTAACCGTGGAGCCCTGTGATGCGGCTGCTCTCCGTCCGGATGATATCGTCCTCGTGAAGGCCGCGGGACGTCATTATCTGCATCTCGTCAAAGCCATCGATGGCCCCCGGTTTCAGATTGGCAACAACCGGGGCGGTATCAATGGCTGGGTGGGCGCGCACTGCATTTACGGCAAGGCCACGCGCATTGAGCGTTGAGTCCGCCTGACCGGGAGGCTAGGAATTCCCAAACGGCAGGTCCTCCAGACGAAGCTCGGTTTCCCCGTGCATCACCTCGGCGAGGACCGGGATATGCGGGAAAACCTCGCGCAGGACGGCGGCGTTGGAAATGCTCGCCATGTCACGGGAGTCCTCCACGTAGTTCAGGATGATGCCGGCACAGATCAGCATGCTGTCCTCAATGGAGCGCACGGTCAGAATGGTGTGATTGAGCGCGCCCAGGCGGTTATTCACCACCACGATGACCGGGAGGGCTAGCTCCCTCGCGAGGCTGGCTATCGTGAGGTCCGCGGTGAGCGGCACTTCCCACCCGCCCGCTCCCTCCACGAGGATGTTTTCGTGCTTTGCCGAGATTGCTTCCCAGGTGGCCAGAATGGTATCCAGGGGAAAGGGCCGGTTCTCCAGCATCCCCGCCGCGAAGGGAGAGAGCGGCATGCGGTAATGCACCGGGTTCACCTCATCCGTCTCTTGTCCGGGAGTGGCCGCCTCCATGAGGTCCACCACGTCCTGGCGGCTGCCGCAACACACCGGCTTGAAGGCTGCCACCGGATGCCCGGCGTCCCGCAGGGCGCGCAGCAGCAGGCAGGTGACGTAGGTTTTCCCCGCTCCCGTGTCCGTTCCGGTAATAAAATATCGCATTGGCCCAGCCTATCCGCCCGCCGTCCGGCGCAAGGGAAGGGGACACGAAAAACAGATTTCCGCTCATGCGGCGGGGAAAACGGCCCTTCCGTCGCGTAATCCCCTTACGAGCCATGTCCCACGCCTGCCCAGGATTCCACCGCTCCTCCCTGCTGACCCGCCGCCATCTCCTGCGCGCCGGGGTCTCCGGCATGCTGGGCCTCTCGCTGCCGAATCTCCTCCGGGCCTCCAGTCAGTATGACGGGCCGAAACCGAAAGTCCGGGCAAAGAGTGTCATCTTCCTTTTCCAGTGGGGCGGACCGAGCCACCTGGAGACCTTCGACATGAAGCCGAACGCGGACGAGAAATTCCGCGGTCCGCACAAGCCGATGCGGTCCTCCTGCTTCGACATCGAGGTCAACGACCGCCTGCCCCAGGTGGCGAAGATCATGGACAAGGTGACCGTGATCCGGTCCGTGCACCATGACATGACGAATCACAACTCCGCCGGCTACTACGCTCTCACGGGCAAGCGCCCGCCGACGGACGACCAGCGGCTCCGGGAGTCCATCGATCTCTTCCCCGGCTACGGCAGCGTGGCGGATCGTCTGCTGGCGGACCGGGACCCCGCCATGCCCGCCTATGTGAGTTATCCGCATCTCATCTCGGACGGCACTCCCACGCCTGGCCAGTTCGCGAGTTTCCTGGGGAAGCAGCATGATCCCCTTTTCATTCCGTCCGACCCGAATGACGCGGCCTTCAGCCTCCCGCAGTTCAGCCTGCCGGATGGCCTGAGCATGGACCGGCTGCAGCACCGGCGGGGTCTTCAGCAGTTCATCGACAGCCAGAGCCGCCTCATGGACTACAGCATGGAGGCCCGGGGGATGGATGAGTATTACCAGAAGGCGCTGGCCATGTTGAACAGCTCCCGGGTGCGGGATGCCTTCAATATCGCGGCGGAACCCGTGCAGATCCGGGAGCGCTACGGTCGCAGCACTTATGGCCAGGGCAGTCTCCTTGCCCGGCGGCTGGTGGAGAGCGGCGTGCGGTTCGTGACTTGCTATTTCAGCCAGAGTATTGGCGGGCAGAGCACCACGGAGGGCGGCTGGGACACCCACGGGTTTAACAACACCCGGATGTTTCCCATTGTGGAGCAGTATCACCTTCCCATCACGGACCAAACGCTGCCCACTCTTCTGCTGGATCTGGAGCAACGCGGGATGCTGGATGAAACGCTGGTGGTGTGGATGGGGGAATTTGGCCGCACGCCGAAGATCAATGGCAGCATCAGCCGGGACCACTGGCCGCACTGCTACAGCGTGCTTCTGGCCGGTGGCGGCGTGAAGCGCGGCTATGTGTATGGTGCCAGCGACGAAACCGGCAGCAAACCAGCGGAGAATCCCGTGACGCCGGATGACATCGCGGCCACCATTCACTACCTCATGGGCACGGATCCCAGGAGTGAGATTATCGATGCCCAGGGCCGTCCGCTGATGATCTCCAGCGGGAACCCGATCCTGGACGTGATCGCCTGATTTTCAGCCGCGCTCTTTCCGGCGGCGGCCGAAGAAATCCAGCAGGATCGCGCGGGTTTCATCCAGCAGCACACCACCGGTCACTTCACTGCGATGGTTGAGATTCGGTAGCTGGAGGATATTGATGAACCCCCCGGCCGCTCCGCCCTTGGGATCGTGGCAGCCAAAGATAACCCGGCGGATACGGCAATGGACGATGGCCCCGGCACACATGGGGCAGGGCTCTTTGGTGACGTAGAGATCGCAGTCCGTGAGCCGCCAGTCCCCCACGGCGCTTTCGGCCTGCGTGAGGGAAAGCATCTCCGCGTGGGCCGTGGCATCCTTCAGCGTTTCCACCTGATTCCAGGCGCGACCGATGATCTCTCCTTTTCTCACGATCACGGCCCCGATGGGGACTTCATCGGCGCGCTCCGCGCGGCGCGCGAGACGCAGCGCTTCATTCATGAAATGGGCGTCCACCGCGGGATCAATGATAAGCGGGCCTGGACTTGGGCCGGGGGAGTTTTCTTCGGGTTGGATCATGTCAGGAATCGGTGACGGCTTCCGGCTTCAGCACGCCAATGTAGGGGAGATTTCGGTAGCGGCCTTTGTAGTCGAGCCCGTAGCCGACAACGAATTCGTCATCGATATCGAAGCCCACATAGTCCGCCTCCACCGCGCAGGCGCGCTGTTTTTGTTTCCGCAGCAGCACGCAGATGCGCATGCTGGCGGGAGCGCATTCGGCGGAGAGCTTTTCGCGCACGGCGTGCAGGGTGCGCCCGCTGTCCAGGATGTCATCCAGAAGAATGACGTGCCGCCCATTCAACTCCGGCAGGCGGTTTTGGAGAAAGGTGACCGTGCCGCTGCTCTCCGTGCCTCCATGGTAACTGGCCACGGTGACTGTCTCGATGAACAACGGCAGTTGGACCCGGCGCAGCAGGTCCGCCATGAGGATGAGCCCGCCCTGGAGAATGGCCACCACCGTGAGATCCAGGCCCGCGTAGTCCCGCATGATCTCCCGCGCCATGGCGTCGAGCCGGCTCAGGATGGTCGTTTCATGATGGAGGACACTGGCGATGTCGTTATGCATCGGGGATGAGTTTTCCGTTTCCATGGGGCGGTTTTCCGCCGTTGTTCCGGCATCCCTCCGACGGGAATCGAACCCTGAAAACCCGAAACTTCCCCCATGTCTGACATCGCCGGTCTCCGCCAGGAATATAAGCTGCACACATTGGACATCACGGATGTGGCCGGGGATCCGCTGGCTCAGTTTCAGCGGTGGTTCGGAGAGGCGGGCCGGGCGGGAATCCTGGAGCCAAATGCCATGATCCTCTCCACCGTGGATGGTGAAGGCCAGCCCTCCAGCCGCACCGTGCTGCTCAAGGGGCTGGATGACCGCGGGTTTACGTTCTTTACCAGTTACCAGAGTCACAAAGCGGAGAACCTCTCCACCAGCCCCCGCGCGGCGCTCACGTTTTTCTGGCAGGAACTGGAGCGGCAGGTGAATATCACCGGCACGGTGGAGCGCACCACCGCCGCCGAGAGTGACGCCTATTTCGCCGTCCGGCCCTATGGCAGCCAGATCGGCGCGCACGCCAGCATCCAGAGCAGTGTCATCCCCTCCCGTGAGTGGCTGGAGGAACGTTATGCTGAACTCAAAGCCCGCTGGCCGGAGGGCACCGTGCCGCGCCCGGATTCCTGGGGGGGCTACCGGCTGATTCCTGTTTCGGTCGAGTTCTGGCAGGGACGTCCCAGCCGGCTGCATGACCGCCTGCGCTACACCTGCGAGAGTGAAGGCTGGAAGCTGGATCGCCTCAGCCCCTGAGGGGCCGGGCTCAGTAGCCCAGCCACGGGCTCAGCCACTTCTCCATCTCAGGGACTGTCATGCCTTTCCGGGCGGCGTAGTCTTCGATCTGGTCTTTTTGCAGATCCGAGATCATGAAGTAGTGGCTTTCCGGATGGCTGAAGTAGAGGCCGCTCACGGCGGCACCCGGGTGCATGGCCATGGACTCGGTGAGCGTTACCCCGGTTTGCGCCGTGGCGTCCAGGAGGTCGAAGAGGATGGTCTTCTCCGTGTGGTCCGGCTGCGCGGGGTATCCCGGCGCGGGCCGGATGCCGCGATAGTTTTCCTTGATCAACTGCTCCGCGTTGAATTCATTGGGCCGCTCATATCCCCACGCCACCCGTGCCCGGTGGTGCAGCAGTTCCGCGAACGCCTCCGCGAACCGGTCCGCGATGGCCTTCACCATGATGGCCCCGTAGTCATCGTGCGCCTTCTTCAGTTCCTCCGCGAATTCATCCGCTCCGTGGATCCCCACGACAAAGCCTCCGATGTAATCCTGACGAGTGGTCTCACGCGGCGCGACATAGTCCGAGAGCGCTTCATTCGGACGCTGGGCTTCGGTGCCGCTTTTCTCGATCTGCTGACGGAGCGCGTGGAAGGTATGGCTTACCGCTGCACGGGACTCGTCCGTGAAAATATCGATATCATCCCCCCGGCTGTTGGCGGGGAAGAAGCCGAAGACTCCCCGGGCGGTGATGCGCTTTTCGGCAATGATGCGCTCCAGCCATTCCAGGGCATCGGCATGGAGTTTCATGGCCTGCTCCACCACCTCCGGATTGGAGGACTTGAAGCGGTTTTCTCCATACACCCACACCCCGCGAAGTTCCCAGCTGTGGAAAAACGGCGTCCAGTCGATGTAGGTCGCCAGTTCCCGCAATGACTGATCCTTGATCACTCGCGTCCCGAGAAACTCCGGCACCGCGATGTCCGCGGTGGCCCAGTCTGTTTTCACCGCATTTGCCCGGGCAGCCTCCAGGGAAATGACCGCCTTTTTCTGCCGGTTGGCAAACTGGTCCTTCAGCTTCACATGACGGGCCTCGTTATCGAGCACGAACTGCTCGCGCTGATTGTCACTGAGGAGCGCGGTGGCCACCGGCACGCTGCGGCTGGCGTCCAGCACATGGACAACGCTGCCGGAGTATTTCGGCGCGATCTTGATGGCGGTGTGCGGCGCGCTGGTGGTGGCGCCACCGATGAGCAGTGGTGTCTTGAAACCCAAGCGCTCCATCTCGGAGGCCACGTGTGCCATCTCATCCAGGCTGGGAGTGATGAGTCCCGAGAGCCCGATGATGTCCGCGTTCACCTCCTTCGCCTTCGCGAGGATTTTATCGCACGGGACCATCACACCCATGTCGATCACCTCAAAGTTATTACACGCCAGCACGATGCCGACGATGTTCTTGCCGATGTCATGCACGTCCCCTTTCACCGTGGCCAGCACGATGACACGTCCCGGGGGCGGTGGCGTCAGGGCCGCTTCAGCGGAGGGGGCTCCGGCAGCGGTTCCGCCAGGGAGTGCGTTTTCAACGCCGCTTCCCGCAGCGCCTCCAGCGTTCCCTCCTCGATCTCCCGGAAGCGATCGGCCACCGCCTGATCGAGTCTGGGCGAGAAAGAGCGCCAGGAGCCGGTCAGCGGCGTTCCGGTCGGATTGGTTACGGAAGGATTCATTGAGTTCATGTTCGCCGGAGAGGATCAGTTCTTCAAGGGAAGGATGGAGCCGGTTGAAGAGCCATTCGAGATTGCATTGTTTCGGACGCCCGTGCTCGGTGTTATCCACCACATAGACATCGAAATTGGGACGGGTGGAGAAGTCTTCGATCAGGTGGAGCGTGGTACGGCCCGCCGCAAAGTGCCCGCCTGCCGCGCGTTTTAGGGGAACGATCCGTCCCGTGTCCTCCAGCGCCCGGTGCACCATATTACGAATCGCCTCCCGCCAGTCCGCGTAGATGAAACGGATCTCCACGGCGCAGCCCGCGTCGAACGCCGCCTGGAGATGTCCGCGGCTCCGCGAGTAGTTTTGAAGCGTGCCATCCATCACAGCGATGGCCTCCCCCTTTACCCGGAGGTTTTGCGTGGCGGTTGTTTTTCCGCTGCCCTGGCCACCGGCATTGAAGACCACCACATCATCTTTTTTGGCAGTCGCGAGAATGGAGGCAAACAACCAGTCAATAAACCCGCCTGCCGGTTCCAGCGTGGCCACGCTCCAGCGCTGACGGGACTCGCGGCTTTCCGCGTATTCCGCGCTCAGTTCCTGGGCATTGTTCCGGTCCAGCACGTTTCCGAAGAGCGCGGTATAGCGCTTTGCGGCGGCTTCCGGATCGAGCGCCAGCTCCACGGCAAATTTCCGTTCCAGCGCCCGCTCCTCTTCGGTTAGTCCCGGATAAGGCGTGTAGCTGAAACCTGGGATCAGCTTTACCTCCCGGCCCTCGACGGAATCCGCCGTGATGCGTTCCAGCTTTTCCCGCAGCATGTAAGGCTGCAGCCAGGCCACGCTCTTTTTCATCACGCGGGCGCTCTTGACCACCTGGGGCAGGAACATCTTACCGGCTCCGAAGAGATCGCCCACCACGCTCATGCCGTCCATAAGAGGGCCCTCAATGACCTTCAGCGGCTCCCCGTATTTTTGCCGGGCCTCCTCGGTGTCCTCGTCGATGAAATCTGTGAGCCCTTTCAGCAGCGAGTGCCGCAGCCGCTCCTCCACTGGAGCCTCACGCCAGGCCAGGTCCGCCTCCACTTTCTTCCCGGCCACGCCTTTGAATTTCTCCGCGTAGTCCACCAGCCGCTCCGTCGCGTCTTCACGGCGGTTCAGCAGCACGTCCTCCACCATTTCCAGGAGTTCGGCGGGGATCTCCTCATACACCTCGAGCATCCCGGCATTCACGATGCCCATGTCCATGCCGGCCTTTACCGCGTGATAAAGGAAAGCCGAGTGCATGGCCTCCCGCACCACGTTGTTCCCGCGGAAGCTGAAGCTGATGTTGCTCACCCCGCCGCTCACTTTGGCATATGGGAGGTTCTGTTTGATCCACCGCGTGGCCTCGATGAAGTCCACGGCATAGTTGTTATGCTCCTCGATCCCCGTGGCCACGGTGAGGATGTTCGGATCGAAAATGATGTCCTCCGGCGGGAAGCCCACTTCATCCACGAGGATGCGGTAGGCGCGTTCACAGATGCGGATCTTATCCTCCTTTGTGGCCGCCTGGCCCTGTTCATCAAAGGCCATCACCACCGCCGCCGCCCCGTAGCGCAGCACCGCGCGGGCCTGCTCCCGGAACTTTTCCTCCCCCTCCTTCATGGAGATGGAGTTTACAATCCCCTTGCCCTGGATACACTTCAGTCCCGCCTCGATGACCGACCACTTCGAGGAGTCGATCATGATCGGTACCTTCGTGATCTCCGGTTCCGCCTGGATGAGCAGGAGGAACTTTGTCATCATCGCCTCGGAATCGAGCAGCCCTTCGTCAAAGTTGATATCGATGACATTCGCACCGTTCTCCACCTGCTGGCGGGCCACGGCCAGGGCTTCATCCAGCTTGCCCTCCTTCACCAGTTTGGCAAAGCGCGGCGAGCCGGTGACGTTCGTCCGTTCCCCGATCATCAAAAAGTTCGAGCCCTCGCGCAGATTGTAGGGCTGCGAACCGGAGAGCTGCATTTCATGCCGGGGCTCCGGCACGGCGCGCGGCGCGTGGCGTTCCACGGCGCGGGCGATGGCCTCGATGTGCGCGGGTGTGTTCCCGCAACAGCCGCCCGCGATGTTGAGCAGCCCGCTCGCGGCGAACTCCTCCATCAGCCGCTCCATGTCAGAGGGTAGATACGGAAATCCCGTGGGTGAGAGCGGATCCGGCAGGCCCGCGTTTGGATAGGCGGAAATGAAGGTGTCCGAGCGGCTGGCCAGTTCCGCCAGGTGAGGGCGCACCTGCTCCGGTCCCAGGGCGCAGTTGAGGCCTATCGAAAGAGGCTTCACATGCCGCACCGCGTTGAGGAACGCCTCCGAGACCTGACCGGAGATCATGGTTTCCCCGCCATTCCCCACCGCCGCGGAGATCATCACCGGCAGGCGTGAAGTGGAGGTGGCAAAGACGTCCGTGATGGCCGCCAGCGCGGCCTTCGCATTCAGCGTGTCAAAGATCGTCTCCACCAGGAGGATGTCTGATCCGCCTTCGATCAATGCCTGCACCTGATGCCGGTAAGCGGCCACCGCCTGGTCGAAGGTGATGCGCCGGAAGGCGAGGTCATCCGGATTCGGAAACTGCGTGAGCGAGACGGTCATCGGGCCGATGGCTCCGGCCACATAACGCTTCCGTCCGGTCTTGTTCGCCACCTCGTCCGCCCACTTCCGGCAGAGGCGCGCGGATTCGTAGTTCAGATCCCATGCGAGGTTCAGCAGCATGGGGTCCTCCAGGCAGCGCTGGAAGTATTCCGGATCCTTTTGCTCCTCCCCGTGCACGGGGAAAAACTCGCTCTGCGCCAGGGTGGTGCCGGAGAAGGTATTCGTCTCAATGATGTCCGCGCCCGCCTCCAGGAACCGGCGGTGGATATCCCCGATGACATCCGGTCTCGTGAGCGTCAGGATGTCCCCGTTGTTCAGCACATCCTTTCCGGCGTCCGCGAACCGTTCGCCCCGCGCGTCCTTCTCCGTGAGTTTATACTCGCGGATCGTCGTGCCCATGGCTCCGTCGATCACAAGGATGCGGCGGGCGAGGGCGGCGCGGAGTTCTGCGGTTTGGTCAGGCTGGGGCATGGGCGGCAGACACGATTCCCGGAATGGAGGTGGTTTGCAAGGGCATCTCCATCATTGAATCAAGATGCGTCGATGGATACCTCAGCCCGGCCCATTCACCGCTGTCTCCCGGTGGATGGCGCGCAGTGCCTCCAGCGACACGGCATCCAGGGTTTCCAGAATGGCGGCGGCTCCCGTGAAGTCCGAACCCAGCGTCACGGGTGAGGGTACCACCACGCAGGGCACTCCGGCGGCGCGGGCCGCCCGCAGTCCGTTCAAGGAATCCTCCAGCACCAGCGCCTCGGAAGGTTCCACGCCGAGCCCGGCGGCGGCGGCGAGGAAAAGATCCGGTGCCGGCTTGGCCCGGGCCACATCGTCCCGGGTGCGGATGAGAGTGAAGGCTCTTCCGATCCCCGTGCGCTCCATCCAGATATTCACGTGGGTGCGTTGGCTGCTGCTGGCGATGGCACAGGGTAGTCCGGTTTCCGCGGCCTCCAGGAGCAACGCGCGAATGCCCGGCATGGTATCCAGCGTCCTTTGCAGTTCACGGATGCGGGCATCCTTTTTGGGGAGCATGGCATCCCAATCCACCGGCCCGCCAATCAGCGACTCCAGCGCGGCCATGGGATCATACTGGCCAAAGGTGCTGCCCACGCACTGCACGTAGGTGGGCAGCGGGAGATCCTGCCCGTGGTGAAGGTAAAGCTCGCGCCAGGCTTCATAGATCGCGGATTCCGTATCCACGATGAGACCGTCGAAGTCGAAGATGAGCGCGCGCATCAGGCTTTGAGTTGGGCGAGGAGCGTTTCCGCACAGGCGGCGGCAAAGGCGGGATCATTGATCGCGCAGTTCAGCTCCTTCACGGGAATGCTTGGCTTCAGATTCGCGCGGATGGCGCTGAAGAGCGCCTGGTCCGCCGCGGGATCGTGGAAGGATTGCCCCTCCGCGCTGATGATGCTGATGGCCTTCAGCGGCAGGAGCACGGTCACGGGCCCCGTGCAGGCATTCGCTTTCTCCGCGATGATTTTCCCCAGCGCGGCACACTCTCCTGCGTTCGTGCGCATTAGGGTCACCTGGGGATTGTGATGGTAAAAAGTGCGGCCCTGGAATTTCTCCGGCACCGTGGCGGGTTCGCCAAAGTTCACCATGTCCAGACAGCCCGGCGTGATAATGACGGGCAGGCCCGCCTTTGCCGCCGCGTCCATACGGGTGGGCCCCGCTCCCAGGATGCCGCCCACCAGTTCGTCCGCCCACTCCGTGGTGGTGATATCCAGCACGCCGGAGACCATGCCGCTTTCGATGAGGCTCTCCATGATGCGCCCGCCGGTGCCGGTGGAGTGGAATACCAGGACCTCGTAGCCCGCGTCCTCCACGAGGCGCTTCGCCTCATTCACGCAGGTAGTGGTATTGCCAAACATGCTGGCCACCACCAGCGGCTTCGCCTCGCCGGTTTCCCCCGTCTCCGCCGCCGCGGCTCCCACCATGCCGCAGATGGCTCCGGCGGCGTTCGTGAAGATTTTGCGGGAGATGCGGTTCAGCCCGGCCACGTCCACGATGGCGGGGATCATCATGATGTCCTTCGTGCCCACATACGGCGCGGTATTCCCGCTCGCCAGGGTGCTCACCATTACCTTGGGAAATCCGACCGGCAGTGCCCTCATCGCGGAAGTGGCGATAGCCGTGCCGCCGCCGCCGCCCAGGGAGATGATGCCCTGGATGCGCCCGGAGGCCGCCAGCCCGGCGATGAATTCCGGCAGCGCCGCCGCCATGGCCGCCACCCGCTGGCCCCGGTCTTCGGGCAGTCCGCCAATGCCCGGACAGATCTCCGTCCGCGCGATATCCGGGGCCACCTGCGGAGCCTCCAGGCATCCGGCATCGATCAGCAGTGGAGTATGCCCCTGCCGGCGGATGAGTTCAGCGATGAATGCGTGCTCGTGGCCTTTGCTGTCGAGCGTTCCAAGGACGGCGATGGTGGACATGGAGATAGTGGAATGACAGGTAACGTGTGAGAAGGGGCCGTTGGTATGACACGGCAAAGGCGGCTCGCCAAGTCATCACTTTACCGCGGTCGCATTGACTCTTCCGTTCCCTGAAGGTAGGGAGCGCGCCACATTGACCGCCCCCGGATGAAACGCCGCCGCTACCTTCTCCCCCAGGACCTCGCCGTGGCCGAGCCCCTCCACTATACTTTCCGGAGAGGCTGGCCGTGGCTGCTGGCCCTGTTGCTGCCGCCATTGGCCGCCTATGTCTGGCGTGGACGCCACCTGGGGGAGTGGGGCTGGAGTCTTATCGGGATCCTGGTGGCGTTCGCCGCCGCTTTGAAGATCTGGCATGGTCTGCTCACCAGATCCACCGAGGGCAGAAGGCGGATTCACGACCGCCATTCCCACCCGGTGCGTTACTGGATGACCATCGTGACCCTGACCGCCCTGTATCTGTTTTCCCTCGTGGCCCTGATCTGCGCGCCCGTGGCGCGGCTGAATATCAAAAGCGCGCCCCCCGGAGGAACCGCTACGCCGGGTCGATAACCCCCGCTGTCCGCAGGGCCTTCATAGTCGCGCCCGCCCAGTCTTTATTGGCAGCGGGATTCGCTGGGCTGGGATGGGGAATGCGGGTGATGCGCGTGCCGCCGCCAGGCGAGACCAGTTGAAACCGTGCCTCCGCGAAGCCGCCCACGCCCACCAGCCATTCCGGCTGGAGGATTTCGATGACGCGGGCCAGATGCCGGTCACACGCTTCATAGACCAGAGTCATGGCTGCGGGCGGCAATTTGTCAGGCGTGAGGTTGGTACCCGTTTCACTCATCCATACCAGCGGGCAGTAGTTCACCACGAAGTGACCGCGGAAAAAGTCCTCCGCCGTGCCAAAGGTATCTTTTGCCCACCCCCAAAGCCGCCGTCCGCTGACCTCCGAGCGCGTGCAGGCAAAGCCCTCCACCGGGCGCTTCGGGTGTTCTTTGGCGGGCCGGTCCACGGGTTCGGAAATTCCCATCCAGTCCCGCACGGCGGGGATTTCCCCAAAGGGCACTCCGGTCTGCGCCATGCCAAAAGGGCCGGGATTCATACCCAGGAGCAGCACGCGCTTTCGGCTGTTCCCGTATTTTTTCACATAGGTGCTGTGCGGACCCCAGGCATACTCCAGGGGGTTGTAAACGTGCGTCACGGGAGCGGCGAAGGTAAGCGGGCGCAGGGCCGTCCGCAGGTCATCGGCGGCGGCAAGGAGGGAATCGGACAAATCGGCCATGGCTTCACCGGGACGATGTCCGCGGCACATTTGCAACCGCCCCGCGTGGCTACAAAACTCCCTCGAAATGATAAATGACGCGGGAACGGGAACGCTTTATAAAGTCCCCGCGTCAGCCCCCGCTGGCACTGTCACCAACCCGCTTTCCTCCTATGAGCTTCGCTTCTCTTTTTGCCGCCGCGGATTCCCCAGTGATCTTTATTCTGATCACCCTGCTGATCGCCATCCTGGTTTTCGCGGTGCTGGGACTGAAAATTGTCAGGCACTCGGAAACGATCGTGATCGAGCGCCTGGGTCGCTATCACCGCACGCTCAACAGCGGCATCAATATCATCTGGCCCGTCATCGACCGACCCCGGTCCATTCACTGGCGTTACACGGAGAGTGGCCCGAACGGCCGGGTGATCTTCATCACGCGCAACAGCAACCGGATCGACCTTCGGGAAACAGTGTACGATTTCCCCCGCCAGAATGTGATCACGCGGGACAACGTGCAGATCCTGATCAACGCGCTCGTCTATTTCCAAATCACGGACCCCATGAAATCCGTGTATGAAATCAGCAATCTTCCGGACGCCATTGAAAAGCTGACTCAGACCACCCTGCGGAATGTGATCGGCGAGCTCGACTTCGACCAGTGTCTCGTGAGCCGGGACACCGTGAATAAGAAGCTGGGCCTCATCCTGGACGACGCCACTCACAAGTGGGGTGTGAAGGTGAACCGGGTGGAGCTCCAGGACATTACTCCGCCCGCCGATGTGCAGCAGGCGATGGAAAAGCAGATGCGGGCCGAGCGGGACCGCCGCGCGCAGATTCTCGCCGCCGAGGGGTCGAAAGGGGCCGCCGTGCTGGAGGCGGAAGGTATCCGGCAGGCCGCCATCACCACGGCGGAGGGCGCGAAACAATCCGCCATTCTCCGCGCCGAGGGTGATGCCCAGGCCATGGAGCGCATCGCTGAATCCCAGGCCCAGGCTCTCCGTTATATCCGTGAAGGACTCTCCGGCACGGATACGGACGCCGCCGCCTACCTCATCGCCGCCCGGTATCTGGAGACCCTCAAGGAGATGACCAGCGGCAAGGACAACAAGGTCGTTTACATCCCCTATGAAGCCTCCGCCGTGCTCGGCGCTCTCGGCGGGATGAAGAATCTCTTCGACAAAAATCCTCCGGCGACGGGTCCGAACGCCTGAGGGTTGTCCTGAGTGATGGAATTTGCCTCTGCTTTCACTACGGATCTCTGGTCTGAGCTGGCCATGCCGGTTCTCAACGGAATCCTCTATGGCAGCGGGGTGGCTTACGCTTTGGTGACGTGGCGAAGGCACCCCGTTGCCTCGGCCACCGTGACCTGTGGCCTGGGGGTTTTGCTGATCATGACTGTCCTCTGGCAGTTTTATAAACACACGTCTCCCGGGTTTTCCGCCTGGATCAGCGACAACCCGGATCTCTCCGACCGGTGGGAGCCCTCTCCAGGAGGACTGCCTTTCAGAATCGTATTTTTCCTGATGACTGTAATGGCCCTTGCCAGCGGGCGGCAGGGAATGCGGCCCGGTAATGCGACTTCCCCTGACAGGACCAACTCATGAACGAAAGAGAAATCATTCTCCAATGGCTGGAGGGGCACTGGTTTTCCGCGATTGATTCCATCATCGTTTTTATAGTGGGATTTACGCTCTGGAAAAAGGCGTGGGCATCCTCCGCGCTGATCATTCTCGCTGGTGGATTGCAGACTTACCTGACGCTCTTCGGGTTCGAGTATGCGACTGCGGAGGGAATTGTGAACGCCTTGAAAGGCCGGGTTATTCTGGGCAGAGGCGTGGCGGATTCCATCAGAACCATCGTCAACTTTTTCCCGATGGTCCTTATTCTGGCTGCCATCTTTTGCAGATACGGAGGGAGACGAAACCTCCCCCAGGATTCAGGCGCGGGAGCCCTCCCCTATTGAAAGCAGGCAAGCCGGATTCCCCTCACATCACCCGGTCCACCAGCGGCTCGCCATTCACGAAGCGCCGGAAGTTTGCCAGGAAGTGATTGATGATCGTCCGGGTTTCATTCACATGGCCGCCCGCGGTATGGGGGGTGATGAAGCACCGGGGCTCCGCCCAGAGCGGGTGTTCGTCCGGCAGGGGCTCGGGATCGGTCACGTCCAGCCAGGCGGCGGCCAGACGGCCTTCCCGCAGGGTTTCCAGAAGCGCGGTCTGGTCCACCGTCGTTCCCCGGCCAATGTTATAAAACACTGCTCCTGGCTTCAGCTTTGAAAGCCGGGCCGTATCGAAAAAGTTCCGCGTCTCCTGGCTGTCCGGCAGGATGTTCATGATGTGGTCCGCCTCTTCGGCGAGCACCTGACCCAGCTCCTTCTCCGTGATGACCGGCACGCCCTCGTCCTCGCGTGGCTTCCGGCGGAAGGCGATAACCTTCATGTCAAAGGGCCGCAGCATTTCCGCGAGCCGTTTGCCGATGGTGCCATAGCCCAGAATGAGCACCGTCTGCCCGCGCAGCGGAACGCAGCCGCCCCGCACCGCCCACCATTCCGGCGTGCCGCTGGCCGCCCGGGTCCGGAGTGCCTGGGGCAGCAGCCGCGCCTGGGCGAGCATGAAACTGAACGCGTGCGTGGCGCACGACTCCTCGTAAACCCCCGCGCTATTGGACACGGTCAGGCCTTTTTCCTTCGCGAAAGCCCGGAACTCCGCGGTGTCATACCGCGTGATCCCCGAGGAACTGACATGCACCCACTTCAGCGCCGGAGCCTCCCGGATGGCCTGCACATCCGGTTGTCCAAAGGCGATGTCCGCCTCAGCCATGCGCGGATCCGGCTCGCCCTTGGAAAGCACGGAGGAAACCGGCACGGCGGGGAAGATCAACTCATGACCGCGTGTCTCCTCCTGGAGCAGCGGCATCAGGTCCGGCGGCACGGCCAGATCAACGAAAATGCGGAGCGGATTCATCAGGGAGGGCAGGGCAGAGGGGGCTTCAGTTCGCGGCTTCGGCGGCTTCCCGTTCCTCCGCCTGCGCGGGTTCGGTCACTTGGCGCTTGAAGTGGAGGCGCAGCACGCGCCGTTCGTCCACGGCGGTAATGGTCACATCATAGCCGCCCAGATGGGTCTTTTCCCCGGAGGCCGGCAGGTGCCCCAGGTGGCTCGTCACATACCCGCCTATGGTGGAGACCTCATCGCTCTCCAGATCCACGTCACTGTGCTCGGAGAGCTCATGCAGCGGGAGCTTGCCATCCACGTGGAATTCGTCCGGGCTGACGCGCTCGAATCCGGTCGCCACCTTTTCCGTGGCGGGCAGGTCAAATTCGTCCTCGATCTCACCCACCAGTTCCTCCAGCACATCCTCCAGCGTCACCATGCCCACCGTCACGCCGGACTCATTCACCACCAGCGCCATGTGCGCCCGCCGGGCCAGGAAGGTCTTCAGACATTCATCCAGCGGCTGGGTTTCCGGAACGATGAGCATGTCCCGTTTGATCTTGTAGAGGTCCGGCTGAGGATCGTTGACTATCTTCAGGAAGTCCTTCAGGTGCACCACACCTGGGCTGTCATCCAGATTCCGCTCCCGCAGGGGAAACCGCGTGTGCTTCGACTCCATGGCGATCGCCAGGTTTTTCTGAAACTCCTCCTTCGGATCCAGGGCCACGATCTCCGTCCGCGGAGTCATCACGTCCCGGGCCACCCGGTCATTGAGTTCCAGCGCGTTGATGGAAATATCCCGTTCGGTGGGCGTTACTTGTTTGGAACGCTGGCTCTCGGCCACCAGGAGCTGAAGTTCCTCCGCGCTGTGGACGAACTCATGCTCACCCACGGCGTCGAGTTTGAAAATTCGTTTCAGCAGCGAGTTTGCGGTTCCATTGAGCAGCTTGATCGCCCAGCGGAAAACCTTCTCGAAATATGTCAGGGGCGTGGCCACCGCCAGGGTGGTGTTGAGCGAGCGCCGGATGGCGAGTGATTTCGGCATCAACTCACCGAAGACCACATGCAGGAATGTCAGGATCCCGAACGCGATGATGAAGGAGATCACCGGAATCCACCCACCGCCAATATCCGGCAGGAACTTGTGGAATATGGGTTGGATGAGCCGCTCGATATACCTCTCCCCGAACATACTCAGCGCGACACTGGCCATTGTGATGCCCAGCTGTGTGGCCGCGAGGTAGCTGTCCAGCCCGGCGACGATGCGCTTCGCCTCCATCAGCTTTGTGCCCGAGCGCTTTTCTTCGATGAGTTCATCGATCTGGGAGGCGCGCACCTTTACGATGGCGAACTCCGCGGCTACGAAAAAGCCGTTCAGCAGAACGAAAAAGATGATCAGGCCGATCTGCCAGGCCACGTCGAAACCCGTGACGTTGTTCCAGTCGAGATAAACAGGATGACCGGTATCGGCGAATACCCCCGGAGAGAAGGATGAAGTGATCATATTTGGGGCCATGCGCCCTGCCAGGAAATTTATTTTCCCGGGGGCCACGCCATGTGGTTGTCAGAGCTTTTCGTAAACGCCCTTGTCCCGGCGTTTGAGGATCGTCATGCCCGCGGATTTCGCGGCGCTGACGGAGAGAGGTTTGGTCACCCGCGGGGTATTCGGAAGGGAAATCACCTTGCGGATGGGGTTCTTGCAGTAGAGGCACGCCACCAGCGGTTCACGGTCCACGGGACGCATGAGTTCGAAGCCTTTCGCGCAAATGCGACAGGACTTTTCAGGATCGTCGGCGATGTATTCGTAGATAGGCATGGAAAGGCCCCGTGCCGGGAAAAACGGAAACGGGCCGGAATACATACGTACTCCGGCCCGCGCCGTCAAATTTTGTGATATGAGGCTACCAACTGGATTTCGTCACCCCGGGGATCATCCCGGCGTTGGCGAGTTCCCGGAAAGCGATACGGCTCAGTTTGAAGCGACGCATGAAAGCGTGACGGCGGCCGCTCATCAGACAGCGGTTCGTGCAGCGCGTCGGGCTGGCATTGCGGGGAAGCATCGAAAGGCCCACGTAGTCACCGGTCTTCTTCAGTTCGGCACGCAGAGTCGCGTACTTCTTGACCGTTTCTTGTTTACGCTTTTCGCGTTCGAGCCAGCAGGTTTTTGCCATAGGGAGGGTGGAAGAGAGAGAAAATTTTTGGAGCGGGTTTCCTAATACACGGAAACTCCCGCGCAAGAGAAAGTTTTAAAAATTTAACAGTGCCTGCCTGGTTTCATTGCCGCCGGGCGGCCCGGTCTTTATCAATAAGGGACTGGATCCACGCGGGATCCGGTGCCACCGCCGTGCCCCGGTAAAACCACAGGGAGGGCGATCCGGTGACAAAAATGAGCGAACCCCGGCTGATCTCTGTGTTCAGGCCGAGCAACCGGCCCTGCCCGTCCAGCAGGGGGCCTCCACTGTCGCCTGGTGCCAGGGGGGCGTCGTGGAGGATTTCCCGCCAGCGCACGCCGCCGGGGGCTTCGAGGACCGGTCCCGGTTTCACAATGCGCCCGCCGCTTCCGCCGGCCTTCAGGCTGGGCAGGCCCTGGGAGCCAAAGCCCGCCGTGAAAACAGCGTCCCGGCTTTCCATTCCGGAGAGTTCCCTCATGGGGAATACCGGTCCGGATCCGGCATCCGCGTGCAGGAGCGCCAGGTCCGGCTCCCCGTCATTCAGCCGGCCGCACCACACCACCCGCGCCTGCGAGGCCCGGAGCCCGCCGCGGCGCAGTGTCACCAGTGTGGCCGCCCCTTTTTCCATACAGTGTGCCGCCGTGAGGAAATAACCGTCCGGGGTGATGGCCACCGCCGTGCCCGCGAAAAATTCGCCGCCCTGGATGCTGAACTTCGCATCATAGTGCCGGGAGGACGGATGCTTCCGGTCCCCTCGCACCGTGATCTTCAGCCCCGGCGGCAGGAGCAGGCCTATCCGGGTCAGCGCGTAGTCCATCACCGGTTGCCCGGCCACCTGTTTCCCCGACCACGCTTTCAAGCTGGCGGGCCGCCGTGCGTTGAGCAGCATGGCCGCGCTGGTCCTCTGTTCCACCGCGGACCATCCCATGTGCCGGCAGCCGGGAAGAAACACCGCCAGGCACAAAAGAAGCCATCCAGGCGCATGAAGCCGCCTCCGCCTTCTGGCAGCCCGGCCACCTCCACTGGATTCCGTTTCCGGCATGGCGGACTGGTCGCCGAGACCGCTTCCATCGTCAAGAGACTGTGAGGAGGATGGCCGGCGCTCCCCCCGGGGAGGCCGCCGGGTATCGTTGGCTATTGGCGGAGAGGTTCTCCGGAAAAAGAGCGGGTTGGAGCCAGTTACGGTGTGCTCCGTCATTCTCTCTTTCACTGCCCCATGTTCCGGGGATATCTTCGGGAATTGCCGTTGCCCGGGCTTTCCCGGATTCAAAACAATGTCGCGTTTTCCTTCCCCCTGTTCAGTTCTGTTTTGCCTGATGGCACTCACGGGCTGTCGCGGCGTTCCCGTGGTTTTTCCTCCGCCGGAAAAGTCCGCCGCGGAGATGAAAGCGGCGGGATATAATCTTCCCCGGGACCTCGTGGGAAGGTATACCACTTTCAAGAGTATGCGTGAGGGCGCGCAATTCATTCTCAAAAGCCCCGCGGAATTGGAGGCGTATGAAAATGGAAAGTGGCACACCTTTCGCGTCCGATTTTATCACCAGCCCGGCGGCTGGTGGGAGATGGGATGGATGGATATAGAGCGTCCACCGTCGCGGGTCGAATTGTACCGGAGGAATGGGCAGACCGTTCTGGGTTTTCTGCCGGCTCCAGGCGTGGGGCATTGGCCGTGGGGAAATTACCTGTCCGGCTCCTATCTGAAACTTCCGGATTAGGCACTTCCGCCGGTTTTCCCGGACGGTCTCCGCATTGACGCCCCGGGATGCCTGATATAGGCACCGCCATGCCGACCACCGACCCTGATTCCTTCCTTCCCATTGCTGAGAAAATGCGCGCCGCGGGCCTGAGTAGTGCCGCCGTCAGGGCATTTGAGGGGAATTACCGGGCGCTGGAGCGGAATGAGACCGGCCTCATCGGGGAGGAGACCATTTGCGCAGTACCGGAGCCTCCGGATGTGAAATCCCTGCCGCCGGTTGGGGAGGAGGAGTTTCAGAAGCTCCTGCGCGCCACGGTGGTCATCAAGCTCAATGGCGGACTGGGGACGGGCATGGGGCTGGAGAAGGCGAAGAGTCTGCTCACAGTGCGGGATGGACTGACGTTCATGGATCTCATCGCCCGGCAGATCCTGCATCTGCGGGAAGAGGCGGGTGGCGGGGGCACGGTGCCTAAGTTTCTGCTCATGAACAGTTTTTCCACCTCGGCGGACACGCTGGCCTTTCTGGAGAAATACCCGGCCCTGGGCGGGGCGGGGGAAGTGGAGATGATGCAGAACAAGGTGCCGAAACTCCGCGCCGAGGACCTCACCCCCATCTCTTGGCCGGGGGATCCGGAGCTGGAATGGTGCCCGCCGGGCCACGGGGATATCTACGCCAGTCTCGCGGGCAGCGGCTGGCTGGACCGCCTGCTGGCGGAGGGGATCCTGTATGCGTTCGTATCGAATTCGGACAACCTGGGAGCCACGCTGGACCGCGAGCTGCTCAGCTACTTCGCGCACAGCGGCGCTCCGTTTCTCATGGAGGTGACCGCGCGCACGGAGGCGGACAAAAAAGGGGGGCACCTTGCCCGCCGGAAGAGCGATGACCGCCTCATCCTGCGCGAAAGCGCCCAGTGTCCGAAGGCGGACGAAGCCGCCTTCCAGGACATCACCCGCCACCGTTATTTCAATACGAACACCCTCTGGATCCGCCTGGACAAGCTGAAGGAGGCGCTGGAAGCCAACGACGGCCTCATCCCCCTGCCCATGATCCGGAACGAAAAGACCGTGGACCCCCGGGACGGGAAGAGCCCGAAGGTCTATCAACTCGAAACCGCGATGGGCGCGGCCATCGAGAGCTTCGAGGGCGCGAGCGCCATCGCCGTGGGACGCGACCGCTTCGCTCCGGTCAAGACTACGAGTGACCTGCTCATCATCCGCAGCGACGCCTGCACCATTACCCCGGATCACCGTCTGGAACTGGTGGCGGAGCGGAACTGCGAGCCCCCTGTGGTCACGCTGGACTCCGCCCTCTATAAACTGGTGGACGGTGTCGAGACCATGCTCAGTCGCGGCATTCCCAGCCTCCGCGAGTGCCGCCGCCTCACGGTGAAAGGCCCCGTCGTTTTCGAATCCGGAGTGGTGATTAAAGGAGACGCCTCTTTCAACAGCCCCGGACCGGAACCGGAGGTGATCCCCGCGGGCACCTACGGGGAATAGCCAGGGGCTGGATACTCTGAACGAACTGATCATGATTCAGGTCCAGCCGCCGGGCTGGACCTGAATTTCATTGCCCGCCGGAGAATGATCCGTCGGGCGGGATGCCATTATAAGATAAGAGGTAGCCCGCGCCGTTCCGGAAATCCGGGCTTCTGGAGGAGCCGCCAAGGCGGTGCCCCCGCCTTACTGGCTGACGCGCATGGGCATCAGCACGTAGAGGAACGGGGTATTGATTCGTACCACGCCGGGGCTGACTTCATCGATGAGGTCCAGAAAGACTTCATCCGCGTCCAGATTCCGGAAAGGAGCCATGAGGTATTCCGGGTTGAAGGCGATGGCCATCTCCGGGCCATTGTAGCGCACGGCCATGCTTTCCCGGGACTCACCGATATCCGCGCTGTTCGCGGTGATCTCGATGCCGTCCTGGGTGAAGTTGATCTTCACACTGTTGCTCTTGTCCTGGGCGAGCAGGGAAACCCGCTGCACGGCCTGGAGGAAGGACTCCCGCTCCAGCACCACCCGGTGTTTCGCCGCGCCGGGGATCACCTGGCGGAAGTTCGGGTAGTTCCCCTCGATGAGTTTGCTCACCAGAAGATTGTTGCCGATCTCAAAGGCGACCTGTTTCGCGCCGATGCGGATGCGCACGTCGTCCCGTTCCTCACCCTCCTTCAGCGTGCGCTGGAGTTCGTCCTTCAGCAGACGCTGGAGTTCATTCACCGCCTTCGTGGGGACGATGACGCTGCACTCCATGCTCTCCGGGAATTCCACATCCGCGTCCGTCATGGCCAGGCGGCGTCCATCCGTGGCCACCAGGGTGAGCTTGCCGTCCTTGAACTGGCAGAAGACCCCGTTGAGCACGTAGCGGGTTTCATCGGTGGAGATAGCATAAGCCACCTTCTTCAGGCCGTCCCGGAGGACCTGGGCCATGACTTTGAACTCCTTGACATCCTCGAACCGCGGGGGCGGCGGGAAGTCGTCCGCCGGGAGGCCCAGGATCTTGAAAAAGCTGTTTCCGCAGCGCATGGAGGCCGCGTTGTCCGCGTTCACCTCCACGTCGATGTCGCTGGCGGGGAGCTCCCGCACGATGGTCGCGAGCCGGCGCACCGGCAGCGTGGTGCTCCCGCCTTCCACCACCTCATCCGCCTGCACCTGCCCGCTGATGACCACGTCCAGATCCGTGGTGGTCATGCGCAGCGTGCCCTCCTCCACCTCCAGCAGGACATTGGAAAGGATCGGCAGGGTGGCGCGGCTGCTCACCACGTTCTGCACCTGCTGCAATCCATCCAAAAACTTCTCTTTGCTGATACGAAACTTCATACGAAAATGGTGAACGGCGGTAAATATTTGGCCGATTCATAGCGCCCGGGGGTGGTTTGGCAAAGGCTTTTCGGACCGGCGGCGGGGCAATTGTCGGTCTCCAGCCCCGGTCCGGGGTATTTCCCTTGAGGGGAATTTACTGCTGGACTCCGCGGCATTCACCGCCATTACATCCCCGGTCCCCAACCACTGGATGAAAGAAGACCCATTACATTTTAACAAGAAACGCCCCCGCCGGTTCAAAAGCCGCCCGGGTGTTTCCGCCAGTCCCAACTCTCCCGATCAAGCCGATATGGAACCCAATGCCGACGAATCCGGCGACCCCTCCGTGGAGGTCGTGCAGGAAATAGCAGAGGCGGTGGTGGCGGCGCAGGACCAATCAACCGCGGAGGCCGCTGCCTCCACGGAACCTCCCGCGGATTCCGCGGAAGAAACGTCCGGCGCCCCCTCGCCTTCACCTCAATCACAAAACCCCCAGCAACGCCAGCCCCAGCAGCCGCGTGACAATCAGGGCCAGGCGGCCCAGCAGCAGCGCCGCGAACAGGAACAGCAACGCCGGGAACAGGAAAACGCCCGCCGCCAGCAGGAGCAACTGCGCCGCCAGCAGGAGCAGCAGCGCCGCGAAGAGGAAGTCCGCCGCCGTGAGGCGGACCGCCTCCGCCGCGAGGCCGAAGACCGCGCCCGCATGCCCGTGGACGACCTTTGCAAGAAGGCCTGGAAGATCTACCTCGCCGAAGTGAGCGAGGAAGGCGTGGAGCTTTTCCCGGACAACGATGCCCGCGAACTCGCCCGCCGCAGCTTCCGCCTCGCCGAGATTTTCATGCAGGAGGAAATGCGCGTTCGCCGTCCCCCGCCGCCTCCTCCCCGTGAGCCCCGCCAGCCGCAGGGTGGAAACCAGGGTGGCCAGTCCCAGGGCGAAGGTCCCCAGCAGGAGAACTCCCAGGGCGAAACTGAGGCTGCCCAGCAGTCCGTCCCCGCCGACGAGGCTCCCGCCACGCCGTCCCCGGCTCCGGATGCTTCCGCTCCGGAAACCGCCACCGAGTCCTGAACAGACGTCCCTTTCATCCCGATCCTCGAAAAGGGAGGCCCTCACCGGCCTCCCTTTTTTCGTGCCTGCGTGGCCAGGATATAGCGGGGAACAAAGCTGGTCCTCCGAATAGGGGTGGCCCGGGCGGTCCTCCGCCAAGGGAGGGTTGACCTCCATACGCATCCTTTGATTCCTCTACCGGAGAGTTCGACGGCGACAGGAATGCCGCCGCTCCCTGGGCGCGTTCGGAGGGCCTTCGATACTATCGGGGAAGTACGTTCACGCGCCTGCCGCCAGCATCATGCCCCGCGCCTTGTGCAGAGTTTCCTCCCATTCCTTCACGGGTTCCGAATCCCCCACGATGCCCGCGCCCACCCAGAAGGAGGCTTTGCCTCCACTGACTGTCACGGTGCGGATGGCGATGTTGAACTGGCTCTCCCCGTTGCCTCCGAGGAAGCCGATCGCGCCGGTGTAAATACCGCGCTCTCCCGTTTCCAGTTCCGCGATGATCTCCATGGAGCGCCGCTTCGGAGCCCCGGTGATGGATCCGCCCGGGAAACAACTGGCCAGTGCCTGGACCTGAGAAACGCCGGGCCGCAGCGTGCCCTGCACCGTGGAGACGAGGTGGTGGACATGCTCGTAGGATTCCGGCTCCAGCAGCCCGGTGACCTGCACGCTCCCGTATTCACATACCTTCCCGAGATCGTTCCGCAGCAGGTCTGTAATCATGACCAGCTCGGCGCGTTCCTTCGGACTGCTCATCAACTCCTGGAGCGACCGGGCATCCAGAACGGCATCGGAAAACCGGGGCCGCGTGCCCTTGATGGGCCGGGTGCGGATGCCATTCCCGCTCATCCGGAGAAACGATTCAGGCGAGGAGGAAAGCACCAGTCGTTCCTCCTGCGCCATCCACGCCGCGTAGGGTGCGGGATTGGCCTCCCGGAGCCGGAGATAATACGCGAAGGGATCCGCCCTCTCCGGCCAGTCAGCTTCAAAACGGTGGGCCAGATTCACCTGATAGATATCCCCCGCCCGGATGTATTCCCGCGCCCGTTCCACCATGGCCTCATAGTCCTCCGCCCGCGTCCCGGAGGTGAAAGCCAGGGATTCCATGACGGGTGGATCCCCGCTGGACCGGGCGTGGCTGAGTAGATTTCCGGTTTCATACCACTCCCGCGTGCCGTGCCGGTAGAAGATCACTTCGGGATAAAGTCCAAACCGGTAGTGCCCGTCATAGTCCACGCTCCCAAAAAGCCCGTTCAGCGGCACCCCCCAGTCCACGTCCGCCCGTCCATTGCCCAGCGAGGCCAGGGCTTCCTCCAGCGGCGCGGTCTCCCGGAGGTGGCCGCGCAAAATCCGGGAGGGCCGGGCCGTCATGATGGAAACCGCCCCGTCCCGCTCCCCCGCCGGGCACCGTCCCGCTGTATCCAGCCAGATAAATCCGGGCAAATGCCGCAACCCCGCCGCTACCTCCTCCGGAGGGCGGGAAAGCGCGCGGTATTTGGGTCGGGCCTGCAGAAGCATACCGATTACAGCACGGCGCGGGCCGCGGAAAAAGGACAAAAAGGTGGGAGACGACCGGTTATTCCTGCCGGCACGCGGCCAGGATGGCGGTGAGTTCCCTCACGGCCGCCGCCCATGGGGGCAGGGTGCCCCGGGCCAGCAGGGAGGCGGTGTCCGCCGCGTCGCCCCACGGAGGAGCCGCCGGGGCCAGGCTGGCGGCGAGGGTTTCCGGAACCTCCAGCCGGGCCAGCAGGGCCCGGGCCTGCGCGATGGCGAGCGCGGCGGCCGTCAGGGCGGTCAGCGCCTCGTGGCCGAATCCCGCGTTCCCCACCAAAGTAGCCAGCCGCAGGTGATGCTCCGCCGTTTCCCGGCACTTCGCCAGCCGGGCTTCCTGCTCCGCCGTGAGCGGCGGTACCGTGGCCACCTCGGGGAAAAGTTCGCGGCACAGCCCCGTGGTGAAGGCGATGAGCCCGGCATCCGCCAGGCGTTTCAGCATCTCATAGGCCTGGCGGTCCATGACCTCGATGCCCCGGCGCTCTCCCGTTTCCTCAATGACGGACTTCAGCCGTTCCCGGGCCGCCGCCGCGTCCCGTTCCACCACCAGCAGGCACACGGGGGGCTTTCCGTTACTGGCGGCGCGCTCCTCGCACCGCCAGAGCAGGGGGCCCAGGGCGCGGGCGGCGGATTGTGCCACTGCTTCCGAGGGATCCTCCGGCACCCGGGGCCGGGTCTCGACCGTCTGCCCGCCACCGGTGGCGAGGATCTGCTCCAGCCGCTGGAAGAAGGAATCCCGGCTGCCGCGCAGGTCCATGTTGTCCAGCGTGCCCTCGTCCAGCACGCCTTCGGAAAGCCGCGTCTTGCTCGCCAGCGTGCCCAGCATCCGGGCCTCGATCGTATTCTCCGCGATGAGATTGATGACCGTGACCGCCCGCGTCTGGTGCTTCCGCCAGGCCCGCGCGATGCGCTGCTCCAGTTTCGCCGGGTTCCATGGCAGGTCGCAGTTCACCACCACGCTGGCGTTTTGCAGGTTCAGCCCCGTGGCTCCCGCGTCGGTGCTCAGGAAGACGCGGCATGCCGGATCGTTCTTGAAGGCATTGATCTCCAGCCGCCGCTTTTGCTGCGGCACGGAGCCGGTGTGCCAGGCGAAACCGGTGCCGAGTTCCGCGCAGAGATCGCGCACCAGTTCCAGCATCTTTTCCCATTCGGAAAAGATGATCACCTTCACCCCGTCGTTCGAGAGTGCTTCCTCCAGGATCTTGCGCAGTTCGTCCACCTTGGGGCTTTCGCGGTCCTCCTTGTTGAGGATGTAATTCGTGTCGCAGATCATCCGCATCATCGCCAGGTCCCGCAGGAGCTTCTTTTGCTCCTCCTGGCGGAGAGGGCGGCGTTTGGCCATCTGCGCCAGTTTGGCCACCCGGGCCTCTATCTCCGCGTAGGCCTCGCGTTGCAGGGGGGACAGCGCCACGAAGTGATTCCGGTCCGTTCGGTCCGGCAGCTCCGTTTCCACCTGGGCTTTCCGCCGCCGCAGCATCAGGGGGCGCATGCGCTCGTGCAGCGCGGTCAGGTTTCGATACCCCTTCGGACGCCCCCGCTCATCCAGGTCGTAGAAGTCCCGGTTGAAGCGGAAGAGCGAACCGAGCACCCGGGGATCGAGAAAATCCACCAGGGAGTAAAGTTCATCGATCCGGTTTTCGATGGGCGTGCCCGTGAGCACGAAGGCATAGCGGCTTTCTAGGCGTTTGACCGCCTGAGCCGTCTTCGTGTTCCAGTTTTTGATACGCTGCGCCTCGTCCAGCACCACGATGTCCGGTCGCAGCCGGGTATTCACATCCAGGGTATCCGAAACGATTTGTTCGTAGTTCACGATGGTGAAAAACGGCGCGTCCTCCCCGTAACACGCCAGCCGGGCCACGCGTCCGCCAAAGACCATCCGGCACGGGAGCGGGGTGAATTTCCCGATCTGCTCCTCCCACTCCGCCTTCAGGGAAGCCGGGGTGACCACCAGCACCCGGCGGGCCTTACCCAGCCGGTGCAGCAGCGCGCAGGCGGCGATGGCCTGGATGGTTTTTCCCAGTCCCATCTCATCCGCCAGCAGCGCCCGCTCGTTGAAGGCCAGGTGCAGCATGCCTTCCCGCTGATAGGGAAAAAGCGGCACCAGGGTCTCGTGCGGCGGCCACTCGCCGGAGTGGACCTTTTGTTCATACTCATGCCGGAGACGGCGGCGCTCCGCCGCGGCGGCCCGTTCCTCCAGCCACGGCTGCACGTCCTGGGAAACCCGCAGGTCCGGGAGATCCGCGTCCCGCAGCCGCATGAGCGCGTCCACGGCTTCCTCCGGTGTCACCGGACCGGTCAGCGAGCCATCCTGGGAATCGAACATCCGGCGCACCGGCACCGGCAGGTTTTCCTGGCCGCGCCACACGCTCAGCCGGCCATCCCGCACCGCTGCCTCAATGCGCTGGGATCCTTTTTCCACCGCCTGTTGCCACCTGGCCGCCCCCGTTTTTTTCCGGGCGTGCAGGAGCACGGCCTCCACGTGCTTGCAGGTGCCGAGGCCGTTTTTCCGGAAGTCCGCGCAGGTGCAGGAAAACGCGCGCTCCGCCAGATCCCGGATCTCCACGCGATAGCTCATCCCGCTGTCCGACTGGACCCCGAAATTCGAGAAGACCGGATATTTCGGGCTCCCGTTGCGAATGCGCATGGGCTCCTCTTTGGCCCGTTGGCGGCGGCGCTCGATCTCCTGCTCGTCGGTGGAGCGCCAGTCCTGCGCGGAGGGAACCTCCGTTCCGTCTTTCGCCGGTTTCAGTTTCGACCTTTTCCCGTGCGGAGTGGCGCTGGCCTGGCTCTTCATACCGCCATTCACCGTCCAATCCGTTCTCCGTCAATTCTTAAAAGCACGCCGCCCCCTGAAAACAGTGAACCCCGGCGTGCGGG
Organism: Verrucomicrobiales bacterium; assembly: GCA_965229245.1. Taxonomy (GTDB): domain Bacteria; phylum Verrucomicrobiota; class Verrucomicrobiia; order Verrucomicrobiales; family V1-33; genus V1-33. The sequence continues at coordinate 1,376,138 of CBDDIW010000005.1, read as the reverse complement.
CCCACGCATATGGCCGCACGCCGGGGTTGTTATGGACTCCCGCGCCGGACAAACGGGTCCGGTCACGGAGGGTCACGGAAATTCTATTCGCAAAAGCCGGACCGTTGGAACAGATTTTTTTAAGATTTTGCGGAAAAGATGAACCCCCGGCTCTCCCAGGGGGATCAGGGTTTTCCCGAACCGTAATCACTACGGAAATCCCTGCTGGAAGCCGGAGGAACGGTATGGCACGTGTCGACCCTTTCCCCCCGCCATTGATCGATGGATGTCGAAGTTGCCGAACGTCTCAGGACCCTGCAGGAATGGGTGGCCCCTTCCCATGGCCTGAAGGTGGAAACCATCGACGCGCATGCCGCCGGGCAGCCATTGCGGTTGATCCTCAGCGGGTTGCCACCCCTGCGCGGGAGCACGCTCATGGAGCGCTGGCGGTTCGCCCGGGAGAATTTTGACCACCTCCGCCGCGCCCTGCTCCTTGAGCCCCGGGGTCACGTGGATATGTGCGGGTGCCTCCTGACCCGGGCTCAGCGGAGCGATTCCCGCTTCGGAGCTCTTTTTATGCACCGCGGCGGGTTTAGCCCGGTGTGCGGGCACGGCATCATCGCCCTCACTACCATCCTGCTGGAGACGGGACTCGTTCCCATCCAGGGACCGGAAACAGAGTTGAATATCGATACCATGACCGGCCAGGTGCGGTGCCGGGGGCATGTGGAAGGGGACCGGGTGCGCCGGGTTTCTTTTGAAAATGTGCCTTCCTTTGCCGTGGCGGAGGATCAGGCGGTGGAGGTCCCCGGGCTGGGCCTGGTGAAATACGACATGGCCTGCGGCGGGGCGTTTTTTGCCTTCGTGGAGGCCGCCTCCCTCGGTCTGGAGTGCGTGCCGGAAAACGCGGCGCAAATCCAGCGCGCGGGCCGCGCCATCCTGGAGGCGATCAATGCCTGGCAGACTTTCCACCACCCGTTGGGGAAGGACCTGGAGTTTCTCTTCGGCGTCGTCTTCGTGGACAGTCCCCGGCGGAATCTCTCCGCCCGGGCGGACAGCCGTCAGGTGTGTGTCTATTCAGAGGGCTGCCTGGATCGCGGGCCGTCCGGGGCCGCCATCTGTGCCCGGCTGGCTCTCATGGCCGCCCGGGGCGAGGTCGCGAAAGGCAGTGTCTATACCGTGGAGGGCATCCTGGGCCACACGTTTACCGGCCGGATCGTGGCCCTCATGGATGATTCCCAGGGCAGGGCGGCTCCCATCGTGGAGGTGGAGGGCAGCGCCTGGATCACGGGACGGCATACGTTTTTCCTGGATGCCGGAGATCCCTGTCAGGACGGCTTTTTCCTCTGAGACCGGGCTCGTTCCCGGTTCAAATCACCGGGGCAGGGAGAAGCTCGCCGTGTCCACCCCCGTGGAGGATGACACGGTATCCCGGTATTCCGCGAGCCCGGTATCGATGATGTCCCGGTGCAGGTTCCGGTAAAAACTGCCCAGTCTCCCGCCACTGGCCAGCAGCGGCACGCCGGTCTCGGAGGGAGCAGCGGCGGGCTGCGAAACGCCATGAGTCTCCCGTGTTTTGGACGCGGACGCCATCGTCACGGGGGCTCCCCGCGTGGGGATTTCCGGCAAAAGATTTTCCCCCTGCACAGAGGTCGGCATCCCGGTAAAATCCGGTGGCGGGAGTTCCATCAGCCCCTGCCCGGGAGCCACGCCCCGCGATCTCGCTCCGGGCAAATCATTCTCCGGCATTGGCGACGGCGTCACGGACACGAACGCGCTTTCCGGGATATCCATCAGATCACTCCCTGGCGGGACTGCCGCTCCTGCCGCATAGGCATCCGCCGGGCCTTTGGAGGGTTGTCCTTTTTCGAGGCTTTCCGGCACATCCGTCCGCACTTCCGTCTGCCGGGCATATTTGCCCATGGTCTGGCAGGAGGTCATGGTGCCACACGTTCCCGCGAGGAGCAGACAGACAGATGTTTTAGAAAGCCAGGAGTTCATTATGGGAAGGTAAACTTTATGGTTTGTAATGGAAATTATAATTTAAGAAATTTTATCCCGCAGCGGTGATGGATGCTCAAACTACAGGAGCCCCGAACCGTGAATGGGGAGATGCCTCGCGTGTGTTGCCGGGGAAAGATTCCAAAAAATAGGCCAGCCTGTCCGGAACGGGAAAGCTGTTTCGTTGCCTCCCTGGAGTGGCGCATCCGCCTGGTCCTCAAACAGCAAACACACCGCTTATTATGAATTCAGAAACCTCCTCGAACCGTGAACTGGTCATCACCCGCACCATCGACGCCCCCCGCGAACGGGTTTTCAAAGCTTGGACCACCCAGCTCAAGGACTGGTGGGGCCCCCACGGCATGACCACCCCGTTCTGCGAAATGGACCTCCGCCCTGGCGGCATCTTCCGCACCGTGATGCGCGCCCCGGACGGCACGGAGTACCCCACGAAGGGCGTTTTCCTCGAAGTGGTGGAACCGGAGCGCATCGTCTTCACGGATGCCTACGAGCCCGGCTGGGAACCCTCCGCGGACATCTTCTTCACGGCCATCACCACCTTTGAGGAACTGCCGGACGGCAAAACGAAATACACCGCCCGCGCCCTTCACTGGACGGCGGAGAACCGCGAAAAGCACGAAAAGATGGGATTCCACCAGGGCTGGGGCGAGAGCCTGGATCGTCTCGTGGCCCTGCTCGCCAAAGATTGAACCCTTTACCAAAGCCCGCCATGTACACCACACCTTCCTCTGAAATCCGGCCCTCCTCCATGCCCCGCCTGAAGCGCTGGCTCCCCACTATTGCTCGTTATCTCCTGGGCCTGCCGCTCATCATCTTCGGGCTGAATCCGTTCTTCAACTTCATCCCGCCGCCGGAGGTGGACTCGCTCCCGGCGAAAGTCAAAGCCTTCTCCGCCGCCCTCCAGGACACCGGCTACATGATGCCCCTCATCGGCACCACGCTGCTGGTCAGCGGCCTGCTGCTGGTGACGAATCGCTTCGTGCCGCTCGGACTTGCCATCTTCGCGCCGTTCATCCTGAACAGCATCGCGTTCCATGTCTTCCTCGAACGCGGGGGGCTGCCCATGGCTTCGGTGTTTCTCCTCTTGGAGCTGTATCTTGCCTGGGCCTACCGCGGCGCCTTCTGTCCGATGCTGGCCGCCAAAGTCGCGCCTTCGGGTTGCCCCTCCAAAGATTAAGGAAAGCTGCACGGAGCCCGGGGCGTAATTGCCTCTCATGCACAGGCTGACCATTTTTCTGGCGGGAGTCGTTTCGGGGCTGCTCCCCGCGGGCGCGGCGGAGTTGCGCGTCCAGCCGGAAAAACTGGAACTCACCGGCCAGGATCCCCTGCATGGCGTGCTGGTCACCCGGGTGGCGGACGATGGCAAAGTGACGGACGTCACGCGCCATGCCACCTTCGCGTCCGCCACGCCCGGGACCGCCTCCGTGGATGCGCGCGGTCAGGTAACCGCCCTGGCGGATGGCGGCACGGAACTGGCCGTCCGTTTTGAAAACCTCACCGCCCGGATTCCGGTCACGGTCACCGCCTCCACCGCGCGACCTGTCCCCTCCTTTAAGCAGGACGTGGAGCCTCTGCTCACCAAAACGGGCTGCAATATGGGCGGCTGCCATGGCAAACTCGCGGGCCAGAATGGCTTCCGGCTTTCCCTTCGGGCCTTCGCGCCGGAGTGGGACTACGACTGGATCACCCGCGAGGTGAATGGCCGCCGCGTGGACCTCGCCTTTCCGGAAAACAGCATGCTCCTGCAAAAGCCCTGCGGCGATCTCCCGCACGAGGGCGGTGTGCGTTTCCGCAAGGACTCCCGCGCCTGGCAGACCCTGCGGGACTGGATCGCCGCCCGCGCGCCGGGCCCGGAGACTACGGAGGCGGATGCCGAAAGCCTGGAGGTCCTGCCCGGAGACCGGCTCATCACGGTGGGCGAAACGCAGCAGCTCCTCGTCCGCGCCAGGTATGCCGGGGGCCGCACGCGGGACGTGACGTGGCTGGCGCAGTTTTTCTCCAATGACGAAAACACGGTCTCCGTGAAACCTGGCGGCCTGGTCAAGCCTCTGCGCCAGGGCGAGGGCGGCATCCGGGTGCACTTCCAGGGACTGGTGAAGGTGGTGCGCTTTACCATGCCGTTCCACCATACCGTCCCTGCGGAGGCCTATGCCGCGCGGCAGAATGTGCTGGATGCCCCGGTTTTTGAAAAACTCCGCCAGCTTCACCTGCCACCCGCCGGGCCGTGCAGCGATACGCAGTTCCTCCGCCGTGCCTTCCTGGACGCCGCCGGCACGCTCCCCACGCCGGAGGAGGTGAAGGCCTTCCAGGACGACACCCGCCCTGACAAACGCGCGCGCCTCGTGGAGTCCCTGCTGAACCGCCCGGAGTTCACCGACTACTGGACGCTCCAGCTCGCCGATCTCCTGCAAAACCGGAAGGAGCGGGATCACGATGTCCGCGGGCAAAAAGGCGTGCGTGCCTTCCATTCCTGGCTGCGGGAACAGGTGGCTGCCAACCGTCCGTGGAATGAAATCGCGCGGGACGTCCTTCTCTCGAAGGGCGACCTCGCGAAACAGCCGCAGGCGGGGTACTTCGTGACCGTCATCGGCGAGCAGAACAACGTGGAGAACAGCGAACTGCCGGACAGCGTGGCGCAGTCCTTCCTCGGCACGCGCATCGGCTGCGCCCGCTGCCACAATCACCCGCTGGAGCGCTACACCCAGGACGACTTCTACCACTTCGCCGCCTGCTTCTCAAAGGTGGCCCTGGACCGCCACGCGCCGGAGACCGGCAGCACCATCCTCACCACCACCAGCCGCGATGAACGGGAGCAGCGGAAGCGCATCGCGGAGGCCGCGCAAAAGCTGGCCGAAGCCTGCAAAGCGGAACTCCCGGACGAGGAGAAAGCGAAACAGATCGCCGAGCGCCAGCGGGACCTCGATGGCCAGAACAAGCGTCTCAAGGAAATCCAGGAGCGCGCCCCCGGCGTGAACCAGCCGCGCACCGGAAAGTTCATGGCCCCCCAGCCCCTGGACCGTCAGGAATTCAAAATGGAGCCCGGGACCGATCCCCGCCGGCCCTTTGTGGACTGGATGCTGGGCGACGGAAATTTCTCCGGAGCCATGGTGAACCGCCTCTGGCGGCACTTCTTCGCCGCCGGTCTGGTGGAACCCGTGGATGACCTCCGCGCCAGCAACCCGCCCTCCAACGACGCCCTCTGGAAGGTGCTCAACGATGAATTCCGCGGCCATGGCTTCGACCTGAAGCACATCATCCGCCTCATCCTGAATTCCCGGGTCTATCAACTCGACTCCGCCACCGTGCCGGAAAACGAAACCGATACCCGGTTCTACTCTCACTATAATGCCCGCCGCCTCCCCGCGGAGGTCATGCTGGACGCCATCGCCGGAGCCACCGGCGTGCCGAATTCCTTCCCCGGTTACCCCCTCGGCCTTCGCGCCGCCCAGCTCGCCGATGCTGGCACGGACTCCTATTTCCTCACCCTCTTCGGTCGCAGTGATCGCGTCACCGCCTGTGCCTGCGAGCGCAAAGGCGAGGTCACCCTGCCTCAGCTCCTCCACCTGAAAAACAGCGAGGACCTCCAGCGCCAGATCAATGACGGCACCGGCCGCCTCGCCATCCTTCTAAAGAACCCGGACAACGCCGCCGTCACCGGAACCCTCTTCCTCGCCACCCTCAACCGCCCCCCCTCCGAAGCCGAACGCGCCGCGGTGGACCAGTCCCTCTCCACGGATAAACGCGAAGCCGTCTTCGCCGATCTCTTCTGGGCTCTCCTGAACGCCGGGGAGTTCGCGTTCAATCATTGACCCCCCCGGGGCGGCCACGGCTGCTCCCGCTTCATGGAGCGCTTCCATAAAATACCTCGCTTGGTTAAGAGCGAACACGCCGCCCTGAGCTCCCCCGGCGGTCCCCGGAAGGTGTGCCTCCTCGACCGGAAATTCTGAGGCTTTCCCCGGTTTAATTGGCTTGCCGGACGAGCGGTCCGGTTTTCAGTAACTCCATGCCCCCGGGAGCCAAAGCCATTTTGAAGCGCATGGAGAGGCGCGAATACAAGGATGAGGACCGTCACGAAGCCCACAAGGCATGGATGCGCTCTCCGGAGGGACAGAGGAAGGCGGCGGTGATGGTGAAAGAGTTTAAATCGCTTTCTCCTGAGGAGAGGGCCTTGGCGGCCGGGGTTGCGGCCTGCACCGGTGATGTTGAAGCCGTCCCTTTGATAATCGCGGGACTAAGTGACAGGAAGGCGGGCAAAGAGGTCGTGAACGCCGTCCGGTATGCGTCACGCATGGGGGCAAAGGAGGATTTCAGGAAAGCCGTCGCTCCGCATGTCCTCCGCTGGTTGCCGAAGGCGCGGGACCTGGTTGTCTCGGCGCTGCCAAGGCTGGATGCCAGCCTGGCCGCGGAGGCCTTGCTGGGGGCGGATTTCCTGAAGGACGATCCGGTGCTTACCACGGAGGTTTTGAAGGCCTTCAATGAAGCCGGTCAGCCCGTGCCCCTGGCCGTCGCGGAGGCCAGCCTGGCGATTCACCTGCCCGCGATGAAAAAATCCCGGGGAGGCGGACCGGCGTTTGAGGCATGGAGAGAGGCGCTGTTCGCGCTGGCCGCTCACAAACCGGAGGAAGCGGTGGCGCTCGCGGAAAAGATAGCGACTAAATGGCGCGGATGTGACGATTCGCTCAGCGAGGTGTTTCTACACGCGAACGGATTGAGGAACCTCTACGACCGGCTCTGCGATGTATCGGACGACCCCCAAGCCTATGCCCGGTTGCCGGAACCGGCGCGGATCTATTACGCGACCACTTATTTTCTAGCTGACTGGGAAAACGGCGGCCTCTCGCAGGTCTTCGGCAACAGCACCGGCGACCTCGCCGAAGAGGCAAAAAAAGGGTTTCTCATCATTGGCGCGGAACGGGATTCAAGGATCCTTGATGAGGTTTGGAGTTGGTTTGGCCCTGATGGTCCCTCACCCAACCGTAGCCTCCGGCAACACCAGATGGATAATATGGAGCCCTCCTTCTGGGATCGCGAAGAGCGTATGGATGAACAGGAGTCCAAAGGCCGCGTGAACAGGCAGCACGAGCCATCCCCCTGGTGGCTGCTGAAACGATGGGCCGCCAGGAACGCTGAAGTCCTGCGGCCTTTGGTGGCGTAGCGTTCTGAGAGGAGGGAGTCTGGAGCTATGAAAATCCCGGAAGGCTCTTTGGGCAGATAGAATGACTCACTTCGATATAGCGCAGGATCTATTGACTCCAGTTCGCGAGTATCCGAATTGCTTTTCGGGATCGTTGGTGGATCTTCCGGTGTTCAGCCACAGTATCTTTACGGACCAGGAAACATACGAGGGAGGGTGTATTAAAATCTCCCGCTCATGGCCGGACCGGTCAGGTGTGAACCTGTATGCTCATTCCGCCGCCGTGTTGCCACCCGGTGATGCTGTATTCGCCCAGGGCTCAAAGGCTGTCCGCGCCGTCAGCGAGGCCCTTGATCAGCCTGAGGTAGCAAAGGAAACCGAATATTGACGAGCTATGGGGCGAGTGGCGCGAGGCCATCCGTGCAAGCATCGAAATGGCCCGGCGGCGGCAGCGTGGCCCGGTGGTGATGATCTATCAACTGCGTGGCAAGGACACGCCGTGCCACGTTTTGAAATCCCGCCATACAGGCTTTGTGAACGGCAAGCCGTAATTGCGGGCTTTTGTTATTTAGGAGGATCGGCGACCTTCTCGCGTGAAAGATATCCTCTTCATCGTTCCTTCCTTAACCGTGCTGTTTCTTTTCTCTGGGTCAGCCTTTAGTCAGGATCCGCCGAAAGCGGAGAGTCTCCCCAAAACGTCTACATCGCCCGGTTTAGCAAAGCAACTGTCCGGCCGGTGGCGCATCGTCGCCATTGGTGACAACGGACGGCAGTCCTCGGATAAGGAGAGCGCCGAACTCGCGAAACGGATGCATGTAGAGATCACCGCTGAATGGATTCTGCTGATCACACAGCCGAAGAGCGGCGGCGAGGCGAAGACCGAGAAAATGAAGTGGACCCTTGATGAGTCCCATGCTCCGGCGTGGATTGATCTTGAGATTTTACGCGGCGGAAAGCCGGATCCCGTGAAGTCTCCTGGGATTTGCGAACTGAAAGACGATACGCTGCGCATCTGTTTCCCGGACCACCCGCACGCTGATACCCCGCGCGCCAACGCGTTCAAAACCGAGAAGGGAACTGCGAATGACTTCCTCCTTATTCTCCAGCGCATGCCGGCGGAGGACCTAAAGCCCGGGTAGCCCGCTGGTAAATAAACCCGGCAATGCCGCACACAAAAAAGACGTGCGGTGGAGGAGGTTGGGGTCGTAATTCTTTGACTGGCGGAGTTTGGTGAGCGGATCATGCGCCGTCTTCAAGATTTCAATTTCGACGATTTTAAGTTGCGCAAACCCACCTGAATCCTTGCCGTCGCGCGATAGATTGTAATGGCCCGGGCTCACGCCTTCGATGGCGCGCGGTGGTGGATGGAGTGGATCGTCCGATCCGTAAGCTGAATAATCCGGTTTTAAGCTTCCGCTGCCGGGGCGGACTTAATTAGTCTTGTCCCCGCAACTCCCGCCTCCGTCCTGCCTGGTGCTCCCGCTCAGACCCCGGCGGAAGCCTCCCCCCCAACCTCCATGAATTCCCGGCTCTTTCTCTGGTCCGTCGTCTCCGCGCTCGCGGGGTTTTTGTTTGGCTTTGACACGGTGGTCATCTCGGGAGCCGAGAAAACCATCCAGGCGCTTTGGGAGCTCAGCCCGGCGATGCATGGTCTGGCGATGGGCGCGGCGCTTTGGGGTACGGTGCTGGGGTCCCTGATAGGGAGTTGGCCCACGGACCGGTTTGGGCGGAAGCGGACGCTGCTTTGCATTGGCACGTTGTTTCTGGTGGGCTCGCTGTGGTCCGCGTTCGCCACGGAGGTTTACAGTTTTATGATCGCCCGGTTCCTGGGGGGCATCGCCATCGGGGTCTCCACGGTGGCGGCGCCGCTGTATATCTCCGAGATTTCGCCGCCCGGGAGCCGGGGGCGGCTGGCGGGCATGTTCCAGTTCAACATCGTCTTCGGCATCCTGATGGCCTTCGTTTCCAATTCCCTGTTCGCGGGAATGGGCGAGCACGCCTGGCGCTGGATGCTCGGCATCATGGCGGTGCCCTCCGTGATCTACACCGCGGCCTGCTTCATCATTCCGGAAAGCCCCCGCTGGCTGCTCTCGCGCAAAGGCGACCGCGCCGCTGGCCTGAAAGTGCTGAAACTCATCAGCCCCCGTGCCACCACCGCCGAACTGGAAGCCAGCGCCAACGCCATGACCGCCGCCGCGGCGGAGACCGGTTCCGCGCGGGGATTCTGGCGCGCCGGAATGCGCGTGCCCATTCTCATCGCGTTCCTCGCGGCTTTCTTCAACCAGCTCTCCGGCATCAACGCCATTCTTTACTTCGCTCCCCGCATCTTCGAACTCACCGGCCTGAAGCACGAGGCCGCGCTGCTCCAGTCCGTGGGCATCGGGGCCACGAATCTCGTCTTCACTTTCGTGGGCCTGTGGCTCATCGACCGCCTGGGCCGCCGCACGCTGCTTTACATCGGATCGTTCGGCTACATCGCCTCGCTGGGATTGTGCTCATGGGCTTTTTATAACGAATATTTCTCCATCGTGCCCGGCTGTATCTTCGGCTTCATCGCTGCCCACGCGGTGGGTCAGGGCGCGGTGCTCTGGGTGCTCATTTCGGAGGTCTTTCCGGACAAATACCGCGCCATGGGCCAGTCCCTGGGCAGCTTCACACACTGGATTTTCGCCGCGCTGCTCACCACCTTTTTCCCGGAAATGGTCACCTCTTTCGCCCCCGGCGATGTCTTCCGCTTCTTCTGCTTCATGATGGTGCTGCACCTCCTCTGGGTGAAGTTCATGGTGCCGGAAACGAAAGGCCGCAGCCTGGAGGAGATCCAGAAAGACCTGGGAATCTCCTGACCAGCCCGGTGCCCGCATGAAAGGCCGTCCACGCTGCCGCTTTTTCGCGCTGGCCGGTCCTCCCGCTGCCGCGCAAGGTGGCGCGCTGCCGCGGGTTCCCTCCCGGAAAGTTTCCCCGATAAATCCCTCCCTCTGATTCCATGCCTATGAAACTGGTGCTCCCCCTTCTTGCCGGACTGAATCTCGCCACCCTCGCCCGCGGAGCGGACCCCATCGTGATCGCCGACTTCGAAGGCCCGGACTACGGCGGCTGGAAAACCACCGGCGACGCCTTCGGTCGCGGTCCGGCCCGGGGGGCGCTGCCCGGTCAGATGAGCGTGGAGGGCTTCCAGGGGAAGGGCCTGGTAAACTCCTTCCACGGGGGCGACCGCGCCCGGGGCACCCTGGAATCCCCCGCCTTCCGCATCGAGCGGAAGTTCATCACCTTTCTCATCGGCGGCGGCGGCTGGCAGGACACCACCTGCATGAATCTCATGGTGGACGGGAAAACCGTGCGCACCGCCGCCGGACCGAACACCAACCCCGGCGGCAGCGAACGGCTGGGACCCCTGGCCTGGGACGTGGCGGAATTCGCGGGCCGCGAAGCCCGGCTGGTGTTCGTGGATGACTACCAGGACGGCTGGGGGCACATCAATGTGGACCAGATCGTCCAGACCGACGACCAGGGCGGCATTGCCCTCGCTCCCAAACCCCTGCCGCCCGCCGTGAAGGTCGTCCGCAACACGCGGATCACCGGCGATTTCCTCCAGCTTCCCCTCATGCACCGCCCGGATGGCTCGAAGCCAGGCCTGGAAAAACTGACCATAGAATCCGACGGCCAGCTCCTCCGCTACATGCATGTGGAACTGCCGAAAGCGGGGCAGGAGCCGGACTTCTGGTATTCCGCCGATCTCCGCGAGTTCAAAGGCCGCGATATCACCCTGCAATACAAATCCCGCGATCCCGAAGCCCTGAAGAAGCTCACCTTCGGGGACAAAGAGATCATCGACTCCAAAGCCTGGGAAACCCCGAACCGCCCGCGAATCCATTTCAGCCCCCGCCTGGGCTGGATGAACGATATCAACGGCAGCTACTGGCACGACGGGCTCTATCACATCTTTTATCAGTTCAATCCCGCCACCACCAGCCGCGGCGCGGGCTTCGATATGCACTGGGGCCACAGCGTCAGCAAGGACCTCATGAACTGGCAGGAATGGCCCGTGGCCCTTTTCCCGGATGCCACCGGCCAGTGTTATTCCGGCACCGCCGTCATGCAGCAGCATCCCGTGCCCGGCCTGAATGACGGCGTGAAACTCCCCGCACCCGCCCTCTTCTTCGCCGCCACCGGCCCGTTTTCCCAGCACATCGCCACCTCCCTGGACGGCGGTCGCACGTGGAAGCGGTATGCGGGAAATCCCGTGGTGCCCAACAAGGGCGACGGCGACCGCGACCCGAAAGTGATCTGGCACGAGGCCTCGCAACATTATGTCATGGTCCTCTATGTCGGCGGGCCGGATACCTATCGTTTTCTGCGCTCGAAGGACTTGGTGAAATGGGAGGAAACCAGCTCCCTGCCTAACTGGTTTGAATGCCCGGAATTCCTCCCCATGAAATCCGCCGTCACCGGCGAGGATCTCATGCTGCTCTACGGCTGTTACCGCAGTCAGCGGGGCGATAAAGAGCAGTTCCACTCCAACTCCTGCTATCAGCTCGGACGCTTCGACGGCAAGACCTTCACCCCCGTCACCAAGCTCAAGAACGCCCACCTCGGCCCCCACTTCTACGCCGCGCTGACCTTCGTCAATCAGCCGGAGAACCGCCCCATCATGATAGGCTGGGCCCGCGACACCCGCTTCCCGGGCGAAAAGTTCAACCAGTGCGCCAGCCTCCCGCTCGGGATGAAAATGAAAGCCCTCAATGGCGAGGACACCCTCTGCTTCGAGCCCGCCGTGGAAGTCAATGCCCTGCGCGGCCAGCCCCTCGTGAAGCTGACCAACCTCCCCATCGCCAAAGCCAACACGGAACTCGCCAGTCTCGCCAAAGACGCCGCCCTGGACATCGTCCTCCGCTTCCGCCCCGCCACCGCCGGGCAGGGTACCCTCAAAGCCACCGTCCGGAGCATCACCTTCAACTATGACGCGGCCACCAAAACCCTGAAACGCGGCCGCGACTCCACCGTCATCCATCCCGGAGAAACCGTGGACGCCCGCATCGTCATCGATCGCGGTCTCGTCGAAAGCTTCTGGAACGGCGGGGAAGCCGCCTACGCCATCGGTTCCCTCCACACCGACAACGGCCCCGCCTTCACCCTCGAAGGCGACGCCATCATCGAGGAACTTACCATCTACCCCATGACCACCGCGCGCTTCCAGTAAGTGCTCCGGCCACATGAGTTGGCTCGCCGGACAGGAAGCCATGGCCATCGCCAACCGGTTTCTCAAATGCGGAGTCCCTGCCCTCCCTGTGACAAATCAGTCAATATGGATGCGGTGGTGTCTGTCGAAGACTAAGCGCCAATTTACGATCATACCTCCATCCGCGGGAAAAACCCTGCTGGTTTGAAAACCATTAATTTTTTCCCGTTCACCCTGCATAACCGCGCTCCCTCCAATACTATCTGAATCACGCCCGCGAATGAATGTTTTCCGTTCATTTGACCCCTGGGGTGTGGAGCCTGAAGTTAGGGCATAATGTTCCCTTCCTTCTCTCATATTCCGGCGGGGTGTTTCCTCCGTCTATCAGTGGCCTTCCGGTTAATGTCCGCCGTTCTGCCGCTCCCCGCTTTTCTGGCATTGGTTTCCGGTCTCCGCGCTCAGTGTGATGCCCCGGACTGGCAGCCCGGCGAGGGCATCCGGGGTTTGGATGGCACGGTGCGGGCGGCGGTGCTCTGGGACCGGGACGGCGCGGGCGGGGAGCCTCCGGTGCTGGTGGTGGGCGGCCAGTTTACCATCGCGGGCACGGTGGCGGCCACCGATGTGGCGCTTTGGAACGGAACCTCGTGGGAGGCCATGGGAACGGGCACTGACGGCCAGGTGCTGAGCTTTGCGGTGCTGCCGGACCACACCCTGGTGGCCGCGGGGGATTTTACGAAAGCCGGCGGAGTCATGGTGAACCGGGTCGCGCGGTGGAATGGATCGTCATGGGCCCCGCTGGGCACGGGCATGCCTGACTCCCAGTCATCCGTCAAAGCGGTGAAGACCCTGCCGGACGGCAGCCTGGTGGCCGCCGGTTCCTTCAGCCATGCCGGAGGGGTCTCCGTGGCCAATCTCGCCCGCTGGGACGGCTCCGCGTGGAGCGATCTCGGAGGAGGGGTTTCGCACACCAGCGGCGGGGGGTATGCGCAGGATGTGGCGGTGATGCCCAACGGGGATCTGGTGACCACGGGTTACTTCAACAAAGCGGGCGGACAGACGGCAATGGGAATCGCCCGGTGGAATGGATCGGCGTGGTCGGCGCTGGGGTCCGGACTCTCCGGCAATGGCCAGTCGCTCGCGGTGATGCCGGACGGCACCCTGGTGGTGGCGGGCGGCCTCAGTGCTGCGGGCGGCGTGTCCGTGGCCAATATCGCGGCATGGAACGGCAGTGGCTGGAGCCCGGTGGGAAGCACGGCGTATCATGAGGCGCTGAACGGCTCTATTTTTGATCTGGAGGTTTTGAGCGATGGCTCGCTGGTGGCGGCGGGCTCGTTCGCGGTCTCCACTGGAGGCCCGGCGAATTACGTGGCGCGCTGGAGCGGCACGCAGTGGGTGCCGGTGGGCACGGGCATGAACAATTTCGTCAATTGCCTCGCGGCCCTGCCCGGCGGAGGCCTGGTGGCGGGTGGGGATTTTATCGCCGCCGGGGGACTGGCGGCGGCCCGGCTGGCGCGATGGAACGGCGCTCAGTGGAACTACTACGGCACCGGCTTCGGAGGCGGGGACAATGGCAGTGTGCTGGACACGGTAATCAAATGTTATGCCTGCCTGCCGAATGGGGACATCGTGGCCGGCGGACACTTTACGAGTGCGGGCAGTGCCGAAGCCATGAATGTGGCCCGGTGGAATGGAAGGGAATGGTCGGGCATGGGCGCGGGACTGCCTGCGGAGGTGGATGCCGTGACCGCTTTGCCCAATGGCAACGTGATCGCCGGCGGACTGTTCGTGCCGGTGGGCGGCACGACTTACAAATACCTCGCGCTGTGGAATGGCAGCGAGTGGCTCCCCATGGGCGCGGGGGCCAACGGCCCCGTCACCGCTCTGGCCACCCTGCCGGACGGACGGGTGGCGGCGGGCGGCTTGTTCACTTCCGTGGATGGGGTGCCGGCGAATAATGTGGCGCTGTGGGACGGAACTCATTGGACGGCGCTAGGCGCTGGCACTGCGGGCGAAGTGGATGCCCTGGCCGCGCTGCCGGACGGCAGTCTGGTGGCCGGTGGCACTTTTGCCAGGGCGGGCGGCGTGCAGGTGAATGCCATCGCCCGCTGGGACGGGACGGCATGGAACGCGCTGGGCACGGGCACGAACGGAACCATCACTTCTCTCTCGGTCACGCCGGAGGGCAAAGTAGTGGCCGGAGGACGGTTTGGCCAGGCTGGCGGAGTGACCTCGCCAGGGGTGGCGGTGTGGAATGGAGCCTCTTGGCAGGCCCTCGGCACGGGAATCGGCGGCAGTTCCTACATCGTCAATGCCGTCACGGCCTTGAGCAACGGCGACATCGTGGCCGGGGGCAATTTCACGCGGGCTGGCACGGTGACGGTGAGGCATCTGGCACGCTGGAATGGCACCGCCTGGACCTCTCCCGGCACCGGAGTGGCCAGCGCTTACAATTCCGTGCCGTATGTCTATTCCCTGCTGGGGCTGCCCTCCGGCGGGTTTGTCATGGGTGGGGCCTTCACCTCGTTGAACGACCACATCCAGGCTCATTTCGCCTACTGGGGCTGTCCCTTTTATAACGAACCCGCCGGTCAAAACGGGCTGACTCTCTCCGCGGCGGAAATGAGCGCCGCCGGTTTCCATCTGGCGTTCCATGGCCGGGAGGGAAAGAGCTATGATATTGAGTATTCGGCGGATCTGAAGGACTGGAAAGCCCTGCGGACCGGGCTGACGGGAGACGTCAGCTTCACGGACGAGGATACGGTCCACCGTGCGTCGGTAAACGGCTTTTACCGCGTGGAGGAAAAGTAACGCGTTGGTTTCGCGGGTCTGCGGGAGTGTTTTCCGGAGGCGTCTTCTTGACGCCCGGCTTTTAGATCCCTGTTTTATGTTGCGGGATTCCTGCCAGTTCCGGGGAGGAACCCGTGGACGGTTTCCCCTCTTCCTGGTTCTGAGACTTATCCTCCATTCATATCGAATACCCTGAACAAATCTGAACAAACCGGGGGTTTCTGCCGGAAAATAGTATCAATCCCTGCCTCCTCTCTTCGTTTCCTTCGTTCACTCCTGTTCCCCTGTTTTGTCCGGCCCCCGTGGCGTGCGTGATGCCGGATTCGCCATGGATTGACAGGTGGAACCTTTCTGCCAGGCTCGCCCGCCAAAGTCCCCCTGATGTCCCCCCTTCTTACTGTTGCCCAGGTTCTCGCGCTGTCGCCGGATGACGCGTCGTCGAAGGCCGCGCGCGGGCTGGTGAAGCCGGCGAAGTGGGTCACGCTGGGAGCCGTGGAAACGGGTCTGTGGGGAGAATGCCAGGGTAGCGGCGCAAAGCCCTATCAGGTCATGGTGGACGCGAACGGGTTTGGCTCGAAATGCTCCTGCCCCAGCCGCAAGTTTCCCTGCAAACACGGCCTGGCGCTCATGCTCATGCAAGCGGAGGGCACGGGGAAATTCGCGGACAGTCCGCCGCTCTGGTTCACCGAATGGCTCGAAGGCCGGAAGGAGCGGGCGGAAAAGCAGGCGGCGAAAAAAGAGGCTGCCGCCGAGGCCCCTCCACCGGATCCCGCGAAGGTGGCCAAACGCCAGGAGGCCCGACTGGACAAGATGCGCGCGGGTGGGAATTACCTCGGACTGTGGATGCGGGACCTCGTGCGCGAGGGCTTCGCGGATCTGCCCTCGCGGCCCTCCTCCTTCTGGCGGGAGACCGCCGCCCGCATGGTGGATGCCCAGGCCACCGGCCTCGGGCGGCGCGTGGAGGAAATGGAGTCCACCCTTTACTCCGGCACGGACTGGCCCTCACGGCTCCTCGCGGCCATGGGCCGGACGCAACTGCTGCTGGACGCGCTGGAGCGTTTCGAATCCCTGCCGACCGGTCTCCAGTCGGATGTGCGCACTGCTTTGGGCTGGCCGCAGGAAAAGGAGGCCGCGCAGTCCGGAGAGAAGGTGGAGGACCTGTGGACCGTGCTCGCCGTGGTCTATGAGGAGAACGGTCCGCTGCATGAACGCCGCGTCTGGCTCTCCGGCGAACGCACCGGGCGGGAGGCGATGCTGCTCGATTTCTCCCACGGGGGCCGGAAATTTGAGACCCCCTTCGTGCACGGCACGCGCATGGAGGCGGTGCTGTCTTACTTTCCCGCCGCCCTGCCGCTGCGGGCGCTGCCGGAGTTGAAGTCCGCTCCATTGCCCGCTCCCTCGCTGCCCCGGGCCGCGCCCTTTGCGGAGGCCCTGGAGAGCATCTCCACGCGCATGGCGGCGAACCCGTGGCTCCAGCGCCAGCCCGTCGCCCTGGCCGGGACACGGCTGCGCCGCGAGGAAAACGCCTGGGCGCTTCTGGATGCCGCGGGCGCGAATGTCCCCGTGCGGTTGTCCGAATCCGGCGGCTGGCGGCTCGCCGCGGCCGCGGGCGGCGAGCCGGCGGATATCTTCGGGGAGTGGACCGGCGGCGTTTTGATCCCGCTCACCGCCTGGCATGGCACATGGATTTTCCTCACTGATTGACCCATGTCCTCTGTCCTCACAGAACTGAGCACGTCCGCGCTGGTGGGCCTCTCGCGCAAGCCTCCCGTATGGCCTGCCGCCGCCGGGGGAATCGGGGACGTGCTGGCGGGCCTGGAGGGAATGGAGCCGGAAATCCGCTTCCTGCGGGCCGCCGGGATCCTCGCCTTCGCGGCGGAGGCCGGTCAGCAACCCGCCCTGCTCCCGGACGTCCTGCCCTCGGCACCCGCGGAGGAGGTAAAGGCGGCGGATTCTCCCCGTCTGCGCACGGTGTTGCTCCGGTTGATCGAATCGGGGCCGGTGGAGATTTTGATAGAACTCCTGGACCTTCTCGCCGGGAAA
The DNA here is from genome assembly GCA_965229245.1 of Verrucomicrobiales bacterium. GTDB lineage: Bacteria > Verrucomicrobiota > Verrucomicrobiia > Verrucomicrobiales > V1-33 > V1-33. The sequence goes on along the minus strand of CBDDIW010000005.1, from coordinate 1,358,997 downwards.
CGGCGGACGTTGCCTTCTGAGTATCTGCCTCCGCTGCTCGTATCCGCCACGAATAAACCGGCGCTGCGGACCGCCATCGCCAGACTTCCGGGACACCGTCACCGCTGGCTGGCATCGCTCAATCCGGAATGGCACGCCCTTCTGAGGGAGGCTATCCAGACGAATACCACCCTGGACCAGCACCTGTGGACGGACGGCTCCACGCCGGAGCGCATCGCGGTGCTCCGCCAGATTCGCCTGCGCGAACCCGCGAGGGCCCGGGACCTGCTCGCGCCCGTTCTGCCAAAGGAAGCGGCGAAAGAGCGCCTCGAAATGCTGGCCGTTATGGGCGACGCCCTCTCTCCGGAGGACGAGCCTTTCCTGAACGCCACCCTCGCGGACAAGTCGAAAGGCGTGCGGCAACTGGCCGCGGAGTATCTTTCCCGGCTTTCTCAAAGCGCTCTGGCCCAACGCATGGCGGACCGGCTCGGGGAGATACTGTCGTTTGATAAAAAGCTTCTCCGTTCCGCGAAGCTGGAGGTGACGCTGCCGGAGAAGTTCGACCCCGCGTGGGCGAAGGATGGCATCGAGGAGAAGCCGTTGCAGGGCGAGGGCGCGAAAGCCTACTGGCTGCGGCAGATCGTGGCTTTCACACCGCTGGAGTGGTGGGAGCGGCACTCCGGCTTGCAGGCTCCGGAACTCATCGGGCTCATGGTGAAAACCGACTGGTCCGCGCCTCTCCTCATGGGCCTCGCGGCGGCGGTGATTGCCCAGGGGGATGGCCCGTGGGCGGCGGCGCTGGTGGCGCACGGCCCGGTGAAGAAGGTCTATATCGACTTTGGAGTCATCGCGGCGGTGGCGGGAGCGGCAGTCACGGAACAGTGGCTCACGGGAGTCGCGGAGGAGTCCTTCACGACGGCGCTCGGTCATGCCATGCAACTGCCGGAATGGAGCGGGCCCTTCACCGGCGTCATGATGGCCGGAGCCCGGAAGACCGCGGGCAAGGAGCCGGACTATACCTTTTACATGCACCTTCCCTCCATCGCCATGAAGCTGCCTCTTCCGCTGCTGGATGGAGCGGATGCGGGTTGGGAAGGCCTGCTCGACCGGCCCTATCTCCGGAACGCGCTCGATACCTTTTTGCAGAACGTCCAGCTCCGCAAAACCCTTCACGAAGAACTATCCACCCTTTCACCATGAGCACCGTCCTCCGCCAGCACGCCGAACACCAGTTCGCCGAAGAACTCGAGCAACTCGCGAAATCCGATGACCGCGAGCGCCCGGAGAACTGGAAGCTCTCCCCCTGGGCTGTCGCCACCTATCTTCTGGGCGGGAAGTTGAAGAGCGGCTTTGAGATCACGCCAAAGTATATTGGCAATCGCCGGGTCATCGAGATCGCGGTGTCCACCCTGGCCACGGATCGCGCCCTGCTGCTCTACGGCCTCCCGGGCACGGCGAAGTCCTGGGTTTCCGAGCACCTCGCGGCGGCGGTGAGCGGGGACTCCACCATGCTCATCCAGGGCACGGCGGGCACCAGCGAGGAACAGATCCGCTACGGCTGGAACTACGCCTCCCTCCTGGCCAACGGCCCCTCGCGCCAGGCGCTGGTGCCCAGCCCCATGATGAAGGCCATGGAGCAGGGCCGCATCGCGCGGGTGGAGGAGTTGACGCGGATTCCCAGCGATGTGCAGGACACGCTCATCACCGTGCTTTCGGAAAAGACGCTGCCCATCCCGGAACTCGGCGATGAAGCCCAGGCCACCCGCGGGTTCAATGTCATCGCCACCGCTAACAACCGGGATAAAGGCGTGAACGAGCTCTCCAGCGCGTTGAAGCGGCGGTTCAATACCGTCATCCTCCCGCTGCCCGCCACCGCCGACGAGGAAACGGAGATCGTTTCCAAACGCGTGGGCGAGATGGGCCGGGCGCTCAAGCTGCCCTCCGAGCCCCCGGCGCTGGCCGAAGTGCGGCGCGTGGTGCAGATCTTCCGCGAACTGCGCTCCGGCAAAACGGAGGATGGCAAAACAAAGCTGAAATCCCCCACCGGCACTCTCAGCACCGCGGAGGCCATCTCCGTTCTGAGCAACGGCATGGCCCTCGCCGGGCATTTTGGTGACGGCACGCTTCACGCCCCGGACATCATGTCCGGCCTCATCGGCGCGGTGATCAAAGACCCCGTGCAGGACAGCGTGGTCTGGCGTGAATATCTGGAAACCGTGGTGAAGGAACGCGATGGCTGGAAGGACCTCTACCGCGCCAGCAAGGAAGTGGAATAGACCGCTGGTTTGTAAAAGATGACTGTGTTCGAACAAATCGATGCCGTGGATTGGGCCTCCCTTGAGCATGCTTATGGGGAAGCCACGGACGTGTCAGGGCTGCTCCGGGATCTGATGTCTCCGGACCTGGGGTCGGACGCGGCGGATGAGCTGTATGGAAACATCTGGCATCAGGGCACCATTTATCCAGCCACGGCGGAGGCTCTGCCCATCCTCTTGGCTATGCTGGAGGATTCCGCCTGTCCCAATAAGCCGCTGATTCAGCAACTGGTAGTCTGCATTGGCGCGGGCAGTGGATATTGGGAGGTGCACGCCTCACTTCACCGCGATCCCCGGCGGCTGCGTGAAACTCTGGCGGAAGAGGGAACGACGCTGGAAGCGGAACTGGAGAAGGAGAGGAGGACGGTGCAGACCGTGGGCCGGCTTCTGGCGCCCCATCTCCGGTGGATCGCCGGGTTCATGGAACACGAGGAGCCGGACTTGCGCGTCTTCGCGGCCCGGGCTCTGACGCGGCATCCCGGTCAGGCGGACTGGACCATACCGCTCCTCAAAAAGGCCATCGAAGCCGAACCCGAAGAGGACAACATCGAACCCATGCAAGAGGCCCTCGATTTGCTGACACGTTCTTCCTGACATGCCGGACCTTCCTCCAGCCTTTCACCTCTTCGGCATCCGGCACCATGGCCCGGGATGCGCCCGCATGCTGCGGGCGGAACTGGAACGGCTCCAGCCGGACTGCGTTCTTATCGAAGGCCCGCCGGACGCGGATGCCCTGCTGGCGTTCGCCGGGGATGAAGCCATGAAGCCTCCGGTGGCCCTGCTGGTCTATGCGGTGGAGGACGCGAAGAAGGCGGCGTTTTATCCCTTCGCGGAGTTTTCCCCGGAGTGGCAGGCCATCCGCCATGGCTTGGGCGCGGGAGTGCCCGTGCGGTTCATGGACCTGCCCCAGCGGCATCAGTTGGCCTTACAGATAGAGGAGGAGAAAGCGGAGGCCAAAGAACCTGAACCGGAAGCCGGGAACGGGGAGTCCGCGGAGGAATCCCTGGAACCCGCCGGGCCTGAACCGGAGCAGGAGGAACTGCTGCATCACGATCCCCTCACCTGGCTGGCCAAAGCGGCGAATCTGAATGATGGCGAGGAATGGTGGGAGCGCATGGTGGAGGAGCGCCGTGAAGCCGGGGAAATCTTCCCGGCCATCCGCGAAGCCATGACCGTGCTGCGGAGCGAAGCCCCGCGCCGCCATGATGAACGCAATGCTCTGCGGGAGGAGCGCCGTGAGGCCTTCATGCGCGAGACCATGCGCGCCGCGCAAAAGGAGGGCTTCCAGCGCATCGCCGTCATCTGTGGCGCGTGGCACGTCCCGGCGCTCGCCGCGTGGCCCGCCGCCTCCAAAGACCGCGAGCTTCTAACCAAACTGCCGAAGGTGGCCGTGGAGTCCACCTGGGCTCCCTGGACCTATGGCCGCCTCGCTTCCAGCAGCGGTTATGGCGCGGGCGTCACTTCACCGGGTTACTACGAATACCTGTGGCAGCGCGGACAGTCCGCCCCGGACGAACCCGTCGCGGCGGCCTGGCTGGTGAAGGTGGCGCGCCTGCTGCGGGCGGAGGATATCGATTGTTCCTCGGCTCACGTCATCGAGTCCGTGCGGCTCGCGGAGTCGCTGGCCGCGTTCCGGGATCGATCCCATCCCGGCCTCACGGAACTGAATGAAGCGGTGCGCGCGGTCATCTGCATGGGGGATGAAACGCCGCTGCATCTGATCCATGACAAACTGATCGTGGGAGAACGCCTGGGGGAAATCCCGGAAGGCACGCCCGCCGTGCCGCTCGCCCGGGACCTCACCGGCGAGCAAAAGCGGCTGCGCTTCAAGCCCGAGGCCGTGCACAAGGTGCTGGACCTTGACCTGCGGAAGCCCGGGGATCTCGAACGCAGCCACCTGCTGCACCGTCTGACACTGCTCGCCGTGCCGTGGGGCACGCGGGGCGGGCAGGGCATGGGGAAGGGGACATTTCACGAGCTCTGGAATCTCCAGTGGCAGCCGCAGTTCGCGGTGCGGCTGGTGGAGGCTTCCGTGTGGGGGAACATGGTGGAAAGCGCCGCCTCGGCACGCGCCGTGGACCGCGCGGAAAAGACAGAATCCCTGGGCGACGTGGCGGCCATCGCGGAGGCCGTGCTCCTGGCGAATCTGCCGGAGGCGGTGACGGGCGTGGTGCGCCGGCTGGAGACTCTGTCCGCCACTTCCGGCGCGGTGGGCCAGCTCATGGACGCGGTGCCGCCCCTGGCTTCCATCGCGCGGTATGGCAGTGTAAGACAAATCGATGCCCCGCAGATCCGCCACCTCCTGGACGGCATGGTGGAGCGCATCAGCATCGGCCTGCCAGGGGCCTGTTCCTCCCTGGATGACGATGCGGCCCAGGCCATGCACACCCGACTGCTGGCGGTGCATCAGGCGGTGAAGCTGATGGAGAGCGACGACCACACCGCCTCCTGGCAGCGCGCGCTGTTCCAGCTCGCGGACATACAGGGCCTGCACGGCCTTGTCGCGGGGGCCGCGTGCCGCCGGCTTCTGGATGACGATGCCGAGCCCGCGGACCAGTCATTGCAACGGCTGGGCTTCGCGCTTTCCCCCGGAGCGGAACCCCAGGACGCCGCCGCGTGGCTCCAGGGATTTCTCCACGGCAGCGGCATCGTGCTGCTGCACGATGACCGTCTCTGGTCCGCGCTGGATTCCTGGCTGGCGGGCCTGGGCAATGAAGCTTTCACGCGCATCCTGCCGCTGCTGCGCCGCACCCTCGGAGACTTCCCGTCCGGGGAGCGCCGGCAGATCGGCGAGCGCGCCCGGCAGCCTGCCTCCGGTCCGGGTGCCGCGCCCGCCACGCGTGTGGGGTCCAGGGCGGGAGTGGCCTGGGATGAAGCCCGCGCGGACAAGCTGGTGCCGGTCCTCCAACTGATTCTCAACCCATGAGCGACGCCCCCGTTTCCAACGATGAACGTCTCCGCCGCTGGCGGCTGGTGCTGGGCGGCGGCCCCGCGGAGGGCACGGGCTGCACGCTGGGTAAAGAGGATGTGGCCATGGATGCCGCGCTCTCCGCTTTGTATGGCGATGGCGCGGAGGACGGCAAACCCCGCTCGCGCAAAGGCGGCCTCGGAGCCTCCGCCCCGAACGTGGCCCGCTGGCTGGGGGATATCCGGAAGTATTTCCCCTCGTCCGTCGTGCAGGTCATGCAGCAGGACGCGCTGGAGAAGTTCAACCTGCGCCAGCTCCTGCTGGAGCCGGAAATGCTCCAGACCGTGCAGCCGGACGTGAAGCTCGTGGCCTCGCTCATTTCCATGAGCAGCGTCATCCCGGAGCATACGAAGGAGACCGCCCGCATGGTGGTGCGGAAGGTGGTGGACGAACTTCTGGCCAAACTGGAGGAACCCATGCGCTCCGCCGTCACCGGCGCGCTGAACCGCGCGGTGCGGAACCGCCGTCCGCGCCTTGCCGAGATCGACTGGAACCGGACCATCCGCGCGAACCTCCGCCACTATCAGCCCGGGCTGCGCACCATCGTGCCGGAGACGCTCATCGGTTTCGGTCGCAAGGCCCGCCGCAGCCAGCGGGACATCATTCTGTGCATCGACCAGAGCGGATCCATGGCGGCCTCCGTGGTTTATTCCAGCATCTTCGGAGCGGTCATGGCCTCGCTGCCCGCGGTGACCACCAGCCTGGTGGTGTTCGATACCGCCATCGTGGACCTCACGGAAAAACTGGATGACCCCGTGGACGTGCTCTTCGGCACCCAGCTCGGCGGCGGCACGGACATCAATGGCGCGGTCGCCTACTGCCAGAGCATCATCCGCGAGCCGCGGAATACCATCCTTGTCCTCATCTCGGACCTCTACGAAGGCGGCGTGGAGAACAACCTCCTGCGCCGCGCCGCGGAACTCGTCGCCAGCGGCGTGCAGTTCATCACCCTTCTGGCGCTGAGCGACGAAGGCCGCCCTTCCTACGACGAAGCCCTCGCCGCGAAACTCGCCGCCCTGGGCGTCCCCAGCTTCGCCTGCACCCCGGACCTCTTCCCCTCCCTTATGGCCGCCGCCATCCGGAAGGAGGACATCAATACCTGGGCCGCCGCCGCGGGCGTGGTGGCCACGCGGGGAAGCCGGGAAGGGTGAAGAATACCGGAAACTGTCAGTTCCATAGTCTGTTAGGAAGCGTCCCGCTCCGCCTGCTCGCCAGCAGTGCTCACCGAGGTATTCTGCTCCAGCCATTCAGCCGCGACCAGAGGGGCTTTTTCATAAAGGAGAGCAATGAAAGAGGCCCTGAAACGACGGTGTTCAGCCAGAAACTCAGCAAACGAAAATCCGACCCGCTGCCAGTCGGGGTCCCCTAACCCTCCGGTGTATTCCGCGTCAACGATACTGAGGAAGGCGGTCTCTCCTGATCTCTCGAACAGGTAAGCCGGCTGCCCCTGCTCCCCTTCGTCGAAAACATACCGTCCATTGATATCCGCCCGGAATGCCTCCTCCACTTGCCACAACTCGTCAAGCCAGGTTCCAAAGCACACATCGTCCGGACCGAAAAAGCCCAGCCAGGGAACCAGTCTGCCTCCGATTTCAATCCGCAGCTCTCCGTGGACATGATCTTCGGCATTGAGCGATTCCAGCGGCACGGGATCGTCATAGATAGCCGTCGCCCGGAGGTTTGTGTAGGATATGTGGAAGGTGAGTGTTTCTTCAGCCATGGGCCGGGGGATATCGGAAAGTATGCCCGGTTCCATAGTGCATTCAAGAAGCCTCCTCTTCTTGTGCTCCGGCGGAGGCGGCGGCATCGGAGGAATGGGCATCAATCTGTCGCCTCAGCATGGCAAAATCCTCCCGGGCCACGGTAAGCGGCAAGTCCGGATTGAGCCTCCGGTGCTCTAGGATGAACGGGGTCGATTCGTTTTTATAAGCATGCCCGATGAGGGCTTTGGAGGAGCGCCGGGGGAGTGGGATGTCGAGGTATATCCATTCAGGTTCCCAGGTGCCCCAGTCCAGCCCCCGAGGGAATCCGCCCCATTTCTCTTGATCTTTATTGCAGATGAGACCGTGAATATGGTCGTGAAAAAAATGAACACAAGACGAGCGCTTTCGCGGCACCTCAACCCCCGGATGAACAAGGTCATTCTCAATGAAAACGGGGTCCGTGGGACCGTGGATCCCGCAGGGGCCATAGTCGAGGTGCATAAAACGGGTGGATACCCGCAAGCAGCCTCCCTCGAACTGGAGTTTGCAATGGCCGCATTTGTTGGGAATCGCGCCCGTCGTGCCCATATGGCCAAACGGCACAGGTGGTTCGATGGGGCCTTCCACGGGGCAGGGAGGGAAATAGAGGCGTTGCATTGAGTGATTACGGGTGCTGATGATCCGGCCCTGGAACAGGTTGGGCGGGAAGCCCGGTCGAGTATGGACTCCGCTGAAAAGGAAGCCTGTTTTGGTTAGACGATGTGAAAACCGCGAGCATTACGTCCGTGTCCAGGAATGGGGGCTGAATGAGTGTCCGTCATTGAGGTCCAATTGCTCATGAAAGGGGGATTCGCCAGGCATGACAAGAGTAGTGCGTGTCCAAATCCCGTCTTCTGTGTAGCCGATGCCATATAGCGGGCAGAAACGGCAGCCGGCATTTGCCTGAAACGAAAACTCCCGGGGAAGTCTGTAATTGGACGGATCCTGGGGAGCGAGATGTTCGCTGCATCTGTGTCCTCCGGGGGTTACCTGTCCTTGACGCCAAATGAGCAGGAGGCGCGGACCATCTTTACCCTGCCACGAGTCTGTCTGTTTGCCGCAAAAGGGACAACAGACAGGCGGTTGAGGCTCGTATTCGTCAAACATTCCCATGGTCGATAATCGTTTTGGTGGGGGGCTCCAAGTCTTATGGAGTGACAAAGCAAGGGATGGAATAAACAAACGGGAGGTTCGATTCCCGCAACCGGGCGCGAGCCCCATTCACCGCGGAAGGATGACAAGGTCTCTGAGCATCCTCCCAAATCCTTCCGGACGGCCTTGAAACCTCGCGTTGCCGGGCTGACCCTGTCCGCTCATGAAACTCCTGCCCCTTCTCGTCCTGCTTTGTCTATCGCGCGTGCATGCCGGGTTCCCGGCGGTGGAGGGGCAGGCGCCGGAGATCGAGCGGAGGCCGAAGGATGTGACGGTGCACGGGGACAAGCGGGTGGACGATTACTTCTGGCTGCGGGACCGGAAAGACCCGAAAGTAATCCCGCTGCTGAAGGCGGAGAATGCCTGGACGGAGACAGTGATGAAGCCGGCGGAGAAGCTCCGGGAGCAGATTTTCACGGAGATGAAGGGACGCATCAAGGAGGTGGACAGCTCCGCGCCCGCGCCGCTGGGAGGCTGGCTCTACTATTCCCGCACGGAGGCGGGGAAGCAGCACCCCATCATGTGCCGCCGGAAGGACGCGCCGGATTCGCCGGAGCAGATCCTGGTGGACCTCAACAAGGTCGCCAAAGGGCACGACTTCACGGAGATGGAGCACTACTTCGTGAGCCCGGACGGCACGCGGCTGCTCTACAGCATCGACTGGACGGGCTACCGGGAGTTTGAGGTCTTCGTGAAGGATCTGGCGACAAACAAGCTGATCCCGCAGAAGATCGGAAAGGTCGCGGGGGTGGAGTGGGGGGAGAACCACGATACCGTGTACATCGTCACGGAGAACGAGGCCAAACGCGCGGACAAGTTCTGGCGCTGCTCGCTCAAGACCGGGAAGCGCGAGATGCTTTACCATGAGAAAGACGAGCTGTTCGATCTCTCCGTGTCCCGTTCCACGGATAACAAATTCCTCTTCTGCGAAAGCTCCAGCAAGACCTCTGCCGAGGCCCGCGTGATGCGGCTGGACAAGCCCGGCGATGCCCTCACCGTGGTGCGGCCCCGCGAACCGGACCACGAATACCGCGTGGATGAACGCGAGGAGAAGTTCTACATCCTCACCAACAAGGACGCCAAAAACTTCCGCCTCGTGAGCGCCCCGGTGGATAAGCCCACTGAATGGACGGAGGTGATCCCACACCACGCGGAGGTGAAGCTGGAGGAGATCACGCTCTTCAAAAACTTCATGGCCGTCACCGAGCGCGAGGCGGGGCAGCCTTATCTGAGGCTCTTCGATTTCACCACCGGCAAGAGTCACCGGCTGGATATGCCGGAGCCGCTTTGTGATATCAGCCCGGACGTGAACCTGACCTACGATACCACGGAGTTCCGCTATACCTATGAGTCCATGGTATCTCCGCCCTCCGTCCGCGCGGTGGACACGGTCACCGGCGTGCAGCGCACGCTGAAGGAAAAAGGCGTGCCCGGCTACGATCCTTCCCTCTATCAAACCACGCGCCTCATGGCGAAGGCCGTGGATGGCGTGGAGATTCCCCTCTCCGTCGTCTGGCGGAAGGACCTGGATCGCACGAAACCCCAGCCTCTGCTGCTCTACGGCTACGGCTCCTACGGCCTCAGTGAGACGGCCTCCTTTTCTCAAACCAAAGTCAGCCTGCTGGACCGCGGCATGATCTTTGTCATCGCCCACATCCGCGGTGGCGGGGAACTGGGCGAGGAGTGGCGGGACGCGGGTCGCATGGCCCGGAAGATGACCACCTTCACGGACTTCGTCTCCTGCGCGGAGTGGCTGATCAAAAACAACTGGACCTCCGCGGACAAACTGGCGGTGAATGGCGGCAGCGCGGGGGGGCTGCTCATCGGCGCGTCTTTGAATCTGCGTCCGGACCTCTTCCGCGCCGCCGTGCTGGACGTGCCTTTCGTGGATGTCATCAATACCATGCTGGATGCCTCCCTGCCGCTCACCACGGGGGAATACGTGGAGTGGGGCAATCCCGCCGTGAAGGAGGAATATGCCTGGATGCGGCCCTACAGCCCGTATGACAATGTCAAGGCCGCCGCCTATCCGGACATCCTAGTAAACGTGGGGCTGAATGACAGCCAGGTGCCTTACTGGGAAGGCACGAAGTATGTGGCGAAACTGCGCTCCCTGCGCACGGACAAGGGCCTCACCCTGCTCCATTGTGAGATGGGCGCGGGCCATGGCGGAGCCTCGGGCCGCTACGACAGCCTCATCGAGGTGGCGCGGAACTACGCGTTTTTGCTCACGTCCCTGGGGATCGAGCGCTGAGCGGGCCGGAGCCGGGAAGCTGGTTTTACCACCAACCGGGTCCCCGGTTTTTCAAAAGTGATGAGCTGGTCGCGGTAGAGCGCGCCCAAGGCCTGCTTGAAGGCTTTCTTGCTCGTGTTGAAAGCGGCGCGGATGTCCTCCGGGCTGCTCTGGTCGTCATAGGGCAGGTAGCCATCGGAGGCTTTCAGACTGTCCATGATCTGCTGGGCCAGGGGCTTCACGCGCTGGTAGCCTGCGGGGTCCAGGCTCAGGTCCAGGCGGCCATCCTCCCGCACGGCGCGGATGTAGCCCGTCATGCGCTCTCCGGGCTCCGGCAGTGAACTCATGTCAGAGCGGTAAAGCAGACCCCAATGGGCGTTCTCCACGATGGCTTTGACTCCCAGCGGCGTCTCGCCGGCGATGATCAGATTCACCGCCTGCCCCTCATGATAGCGGGGCAGAGTTTTATCCAGATACCGGTCCAGTTTCATGGAAGCCGCCAGGCGCTCGCTGCGCGGGTCCACGTGCACATACACCAGCACGCGGTCCCCCGGGCTCACGTGACCCACCTGATCCCGGATGGGGAGCAGCAGGTCCTTCTCCAGCCCCCAGTAAAGGAAGGCTCCCGTGCCGGGGTAATAGCTCACCACCTCCAGCGTGGCAAACCCGCCCGCCATGACATACGGCTCCGCCGTGGTGGCGATGACGCGGTCCTCGGAGTCGCGGTAGAGGAAGACCTCCACGGCATCCCCCACGCCCTTACCCGCGGGCATGCCGCGGCCGGGAAGGAGGATTTCCCCGAAGTTCCCGCCATCGAGAAAATATCCGTGCGCGCTTTCCCGGAGGACGGTGAGGGTGTTGCGAATGCCGAGTTCTGCCATGGCTTCACCCTTAACCCCGAATCCGGACGCCGGGAGAGAAAAATGAGCGGATGCTCCGGTTCCCCGCGTGACGGCGCATACGGGAAAAAGAAACCGCGCGGCTGGTTTTGCTCCGTTAAAATTGGCTGACCTGAAAGAACCGTGGCCTCCGCCACGAACCACCCGAACGCCGTATCCTGCCGCCCCGCGCCATCCTGTGTTCAATCTCCGTCTCCCAGTCACTTTCCTTCGAGGCGCGTGGATCCCCGGCGTCGCGGCTGCCGCGTTTTTTGCCGCGGGCGGTCCGGTTAAGGCCGATCCGGGGCTGGAGTTCTTTGAGAACAAAGTCCGCCCGGTGCTCTCGGGACAATGTTATGAATGCCACAGCGGGAAGTCCGGAAAGTCGAAGGGAGGCCTGACTCTGGACACCCGGGAGGGCCTGCTCAAAGGGGGCACGGATGGCGAAGTGGTGGTGCCCGGAAATCCGGACGCCAGCCTGTTGATCCGGGCGGTCCGTCATGAGGACAGCAAACTCCGGATGCCTCCCCCGGGGCATGGGGAAAAACTGCCGGACGCGGCCATTCAGGATCTCACACGGTGGGTGAAGATGGGAGCCCCCTTTCCGGAGACCCCTCCGGAACAAAGGCGCGTCGTGCCGAAACCCTGGTCCTTCGAGCCTGTCAAAGATCCTGCCTCGCCGGTGGTGAGGGACACCTCCTGGCCGCTCACGTCCGTGGATCCCTTCATTCTTGAAAAGATCGAGTCCCGCGGGCTCCGGCCCTCGCCCCGCGCGGAAAAGCGGACGCTCATCCGCCGCGCCACCTACGACCTCACGGGCATGCCCCCGGAGCCAGAGGAGGTGGACCGGTTCCTCGCCGATCCCGCGCCGGATGCTTTTACCAGGCTGGTGGATCGGCTGCTGGCGTCGCCGCGCTACGGGGAGCACTGGGGCCGCCACTGGCTGGATGTGGTGCGCTACGCGGACACGGCGGGCGATACTGCGGACTATCCGGTGCCGGAAGCGTGGCGATACCGGAACTATGTCATCGATTCATTCAACGCGGACAAGCCTTATGATGAGTTCATCCGGGAGCAGATCGCGGGCGACATCATGGCGGGGCAGGGGCCTCCTGACAAATACGCGGAGCGGGTGACCGCCACCGGCTACCTGGCGCTCTCGCGGCGTTTTGGCTTCGATTCGGAGAACTATCAGCACCTGACCATCCAGGATGCGATCGATACGATGGGGCAAAGCGTTCTCGGCCTCACCACCGGCTGTGCCCGCTGCCACGATCATAAGTTCGATCCCATCTCCACGCAGGACTACTACGGGCTTTACGGCATCTTCGAGAGCACCCGCTTTTCCTTTCCAGGCTCGGAGCAGAAAGGGAAATACCGCGCCATGGTTCCGCTCGTGTCGGCAGGGGAATCGCGGGCCAAATGGCAGGAAATGCAGGCGCGGTTTGTATCTCTCGGCGTCATGCCCGCGTCCATCCTGCGCTCGCTGGATGACATGGATGGAGATTTTGAAATGCAGCGGGCCGCCGCCGGGGGCAGCAATGGCGTGCTGGTTCCCCCATGGTTGTATGAAGGCAGGGTCTCGGTCTCCCAGGCGGCGCAAAGCCCTTTCCGGCATCTGCATCCGTTCGGCATCGCGGGAGCCAGCGTGGCACCGGACGCCGGTGGTTATGGGATCAGGCAGGCTCTCCATCCCGCCCGCGCGAAGGGGGTGGTGTATGTGAATCTGGAATTCCGGGTCGCGGCGGATGCTGCCGCCGCCCAGGGCCGCCACCGGTTTCTCCTGGGGACCGCTGGTGGGCCACCCACAGTGGAGGTGTTCCTTTCCTCCGGCCGCCTGACATTTCCTGGCGCGGCTCCTCTGGAAATCCCGCTGCCCCAGCCCGGTGGGTGGCATTGCCTCCAGCTTGCGCTGAATCTGGACTCCCGCACCTTCACGGGCTCTTTCGGGGTACCGGGGAGGATCACGGATATCGTGGCCCGGCCGTTCGGGCCGGATTTCGCAGGTTCCGTGGATTATCTTGCCTTCGATTCCAAAGGGAGCCAGGGACCGCTGCCCGGGCTGGAAGTGGATAACATCGGAGTCCAGGAGACACCCCTTGCTCCCGTCTCCACCACGCCCGCGAAGCCCCGGGAGCGCCGCCCACGCTGGCGGATTTGAAGGCCGAACTGGAAACCCTCAGCGGAGCTGACGGGGATCTCGAGGCGCAGACGAACGGGGCCGCTCCCGCGCTCACCTGGCACCCCGGCCCTAACAGCGCGGTCAGGGTTTCCAGCGCCTCCCAGAGCCCGTTCACCAATCTTTTCCCGGAGGGTACGCAGGGTCTGCACGTCCCGGCCACCCCGGCGGGTGGCTACAACGGCTTCGGCAACCGGCTGCCAAAAACGTGGACCCAGGCCACCACCGGACGACTGGAGGCGGGCTTTGACTTCCAGTGTGAACCCGGCGGCACCGGCACCTGGCGTTTTCACATCGGCCATTCCCACGTGTCTCCGGCGGTGCAGTTGGCCTTCAACAGCACCACGCTTTTCCGCCGCAGCGGCGATGCCTGGGACAACGCCGCTCCAATCCTGGCTGGCGGGTGGCATCAGGTAAGGCTCATCATGGACCTGAAGGCGAAAACCTACACGGGGTCCGTGACCACACGGGCGGGGAAAACGGAGTTCTCAGGCACCTTCGCTCCCGGCTGGGATGGCACCATAGACTACCTTTACATCGACAGCGGCGGGCATCTTCCAGGAGCGAAACCGGCATTCGATGCTGACAACTTCATAGTCCCGGAGACGCCCCTGCCTCCGCTGGAGGCGGCGGAGGCCCCGCCGGCCGGAGACCTCGCGAGACAGGCCAGACTCAAAGAGCTGCGTGCGAAGATCGCTGCACCGAACGCGGAGGAGGAGCACCAGCGCCGCGAGCTGGATGCCTGGCTGGCCGGTGGTCCCGTGCCGCTGGCCTATGGCGTCACGGAAGGCACGCCGCACAATGCCCGCGTGCAGATTCGCGGGGAGCCGGACAAGCCCGGCGTGGAGGTGGCCCGGGGTTTCATCCAGGTGCTCGGCCACGCCGCGCTGCCCCGGGAGGAAACCGGGAGCGGACGGCTGGCTCTGGCCCGGTGGCTCACGCGACCGGACAATCCGCTCACGGCCCGCGTCATGGTGAACCGCCTGTGGCAATACCATTTCGGACATGGGCTTGTCAGGACGCCGAATGATTTCGGCACCCGCAGCGAGCGGCCCACGCATCCGGAACTGCTGGATCATCTGGCCGCGGAGTTCGTACGTGGCGGCTGGTCAGTTAAAGCGATGCATCGCTTGATCTTGCTCAGCGCCACCTGGCAGCAAGCCAGTGTCTTCGGGGATCCCATGCCGGAGGCGGCCACGCTTTATACGGCCTTCCCCCGCCGGCGCCTGGGGGCGGAGGAAATCCGCGACGCCATCCTGTCCGTAAGCGGGACGCTCGATCCCTCGCCAGGCAAAGGGCATCCGTTCCCACCCGCTCCCACGTGGGGCTATTCCCAGCACGGTCCTTTTTCCGCGCTCTATGACCATGATAAACGCAGCGTCTATCTTATGGTGCAGCGGATCAAACGGCACCCGTATCTCGCGCTGTTCGATGGCGCTGATCCCAACTCCTCCACGGCGGAGCGGCGTGTCACCACCGTGCCCACCCAGGCGCTCTATTTCATGAACGATCCGTTCGTTCACGCCAAATCGGTGCAGTGCGCCACGCGTCTTCGAAAAGACGCGGCGGAGGAAAGAGGGCAGATCATGCTCGCTTACCGGCTGGCCCTGGGTCGTCCGGCGGAGGAGGATGAGATCGCGGATGCGGTCGGATTCCTCAGTGCCTGCCGGGCCGAACTGACGGCGGCGGGCAAGCCGGATCCCGCCCTCCTCGCCATGGCCGCTTTTGTCCGGACGCTTTTTGGCAGCAATGAATTCCTCCACTGCGACTGAACGCCGCGTTTTATGAATCACCCCTTTTCCCCCGGTCGCAGGAGTATGATCCGCTCCCTGTTAGCCGGTTCCACGCTTTTCCCCGGTATCCTCTCCCAGCTTCTGGCCGGAGAGGGAAACGCGGACCCGCTGGCACCGGCGCCACCACAATTTCCAACGAAGGCGAAGCGCGTCATTTTTCTCTTCATGACTGGCGGTGTCTCGCACGTCGATTCCTTCGATCCAAAGCCCCGGCTCTTCCGCGAGGCGGGGAAGTCCGTGACGGTGGATGAATGGCAGGGCCGCAAGGGGGACTACAAAATGTTCCTCACCCGGCCACTGTGGGAATTCAGCCCTCACGGCCAATGCGGCACGGAGGTGAGCACGCTTTTTCCTAACATTGCCAAATGCGTGGATGATCTCTGCGTTATCCGCTCCATGCGTTCGGACCACACGAACCACTACGAGTCCACGCTGGGCATGCACTGCGGCTCCTTCAGCTTTGCCCGGCCCAGTATCGGCTCATGGGTCAGCTACGGGCTCGGGAGTGAAAACAAAAACCTGCCGTCGTTCGTGGTGCTGGCGCGGGAGACGCCCTACGCGGGCAACCAGGTGTGGGCCAGCGATTTCCTCCCCGGCGCGCATCAGGGCACGCTGGTGGTGCCGGGGCCCGAGCCGGTGACGAACATCAAACGCCGGGCGGAAACCAGCACGCTGCAGTCTCTGGAGCTCGCGGCCATGGCGCGGATGAACCGGCGTCACCTGCTCACCCGCCCCTCCGATCCTCTGCTCACCGCGCGGATGCGGTCGTTCGAGACCGCCTTCGGCATGCAGATGGAGGCCCCGGAAATCTTCGACCTCTCCAGCGAGTCCGATGCCACGCATGACCTCTACAATCTGAAGCGCGGCTCCACGGCGGGCTTCGGCTGGCAGTGCCTGGTGGCCCGGCGCCTGGCCGAGCGGGGCGTGCGGTTTATCGAGGTCATCGATGGCGGCTCCGGCACCTCCGGGAACTGGGATTCGCATGGCGATATGAATGCCCACGGGCCGCTCGCCAAAAATGTGGACCAGCCCATCGCGGGCCTGCTGAAGGACCTGAAACAGCGCGGCATGCTGGACGATACCCTGGTGGTATGGACCACGGAGTTTGGCCGCACCCCCTTCAAGGAAGCCCCCGGACAGGCAGGCCGAGAGCACCATCACTGGGTCTTCTCCTCATGGATGGCCGGGGGAGGCGTAAGGGGAGGGATCGTCCACGGAGCCTCGGACGACTGCGGCATCCGCGTGGTCTCTGACGAGGTCCATGTTCACGATTTCCACGCCACCATCCTGCACCTGCTGGGCATGGATCACGAAAAGCTCACCTACCGCCACAACGGTCGCGACTACCGCCTCACCGATGTCGCGGGAAATGTGGTGAAGGGCATCCTGGCCTGACGGGATGCCCGTGCCCATCCCGCGGTTTCCCCCACGATTAGGACACCTCTCCGCTTGAGAGTCGCGGGTTGCATGGCGAGATCCCCCACATGCCTCCCCAGCCGAAAGACCCTCTCCACGGCATGACGCTGGAAAAAATCCTGCGCATCATGGTGGAGGAGTATGGCTGGGATCAATTGGCCCGGCTGGTGCCGGTGCGGTGTTTCATGTTCGACCCCACCATCACTTCCAGCCTCCGGTTTCTCCGGCAAACATCCTGGGCCCGGGCAAAGCTGGAGTCCCTTTACTGCGACCATGTGCGCTGCGGCGAGCCGGAGTGATGGTGGGGCGTTTTCAGAGCCATCTGCCTGGGAGCCCTGCGGCTGGTTCGTTCCCACCGCGTGTCCAATCACCCCAGGAGCAAAGACTCGCGAAGGCAGGGTGGTCACCATTTTGAGTAGAAATCCGGTAAATTTTATCCCGTCCTGGAGCCTTCCCCGGTGGTATTGAAGGTTCCTCTGAACGGGGGGTGCCCAGGTGGTCCCCCGCCAGGAGAAGTTTGGCGCCCTGACGCATCCCCCCCATCCTCCGAACGCGCACAAGGAGCGGCGACATTCCTGTCGCCGTCGAATCCTCTGATGGAGAACGGAAAAGCGAGGCCGGGGAGGATCAAAAGGATTCGTATGGAGGTCAGACTCCACCTGGCGGAGGGCCGCCTGGGCCACCCTCCATCAGGGAAGCCCTCGATTCTGCTCCGCGGAACCACGATATCATTTTACCGGATTCCAACTGTAAATGGTATTAGTCGGAGCCTTTGAAGGCATGATCGCCGTTAGGTCCGTCCTGGATTCACCTATGCGGTCAGAAACCCCTCAATCGGCTCACCATCAGCAAATCGCACATCCGAGGAGTATTTTACAGGAAAGGAGTGTGTAAACGGCCTGGCGGTGACTTTTCTCAGCTCAGCCAGATAAGTTTCAACATGACCGCCCATATTCACGTTAAAAATGAATTCGTGTCCCGCCACAAAAACCCCGTAAGCATAGAAGGAAGGTCCTCCGATTAAATAGCCGTTCAAAATATCACCATCAATGTCGAATTTGGCGCGGACAAACAGATCCCCCCATTCATCAGGCGAGGGCCGGTCATTATCCAGGGCATCACGCCCTTCATCTCATCATCCCATACCCAAAACGGATATCGTTCAAAGTCTGATTTATCAAAACCGGTTTTCCTCAAATTATCCAGTCTTGCCATGCTGACGAAAAGGTTGCTCCGCCGCCTTCCAGGTGGAATGTTGGGTGGTCTTTCCGGGATCTCACTCCCATGAAAAGGGTGTTCAAGGGCTTCGTTTTTTAATCTCCTTTAACACTCTGCTTCAAAGCGGGGTGATTCCGCGAGCCATGACGGAGGTTTACAACCTCCGTCCGCCATGCGGGCCGGATGTGGCTGTGTCTCCCGTATTGATGAGAGCGGCTGTAAGGAGGTGTTTTCTGTGTTCCGGGTAGCTGGTGGCGGATAGGAGGCGTTTCCGTACAGAGGTTACAAACCTTCGCCACGGAAGGGTGTCCCCTGGCTGAGCCTGCGGCGAGAAAACGCCGGACTACCGGGGGTGTCTATTCCCCAAGTCAGTCCCGCAACCTCGGGGCGTAAGGAATTCGAGGCTCTGACGACACCTGATCGAGGAGCCAGGGCTCCTCGATGCGCCACCAGTAGTCAGAATTCTCCGCGGGTGAATGCCATTCAAAAATGCTGACTGCGGCGAGCAATTCAGCGAAGGACGATCCACAAAAATCCCACCGATCTTTCTCTGCATACAGCACGCCTGCCTCTTTGTTCTCCCAAACCTGGTAACCTTTTTTAACCAGAATTACCAGGGCGGTGTTTTCGACATTTGAATATATTCTAAGAGCTGACACAATGTTGATGATTTGAATTAAGGTTGTGAGAGCGGGGCAAGGCTGTGGGGAAGTCTTCATCCTCCGGGAGGCTGATGAAGGATGAGTGGCATGTACGGACGGCGGATGAACTCCGCCACTACGGAGCTGCGGGGGGATTCCATTCACTTCCGTGACGTGCCCCACACCGGTTGGTGAGCCGTTTCCGGGGTTGGACACTCCGGCGGGCCCGGGTAGTAAGGCGAAAGTACTTTTCGGGCTGGTGCGTTTTTAATACTGCCGGTAATCAGGCTCTAGGACCATGCTGCATCTTTCCCTCTCCACCGCACGCCACCGTCTGTGCAATGGCACTTCCCGGCGGGACTTCCTCCGTATCGGGGCGCTGGCTCCCCTGGGATTGTCCCTGCCCCGGCTGCTGGCGGCGGATCGTCCTGGCAGCCGCAACCGGGCGAAGTCCGTCATATTGCTCTACCTCGGCGGCGGGATTTCCCACCACGACTCCTTCGACATGAAGCCGGACGCCGTGGAGCAGATCCGGGGGAAGTACAAGAGCATTCCCACCAGTGTTCCCGGCCTGCACATCTGCGAGCTTCTGCCAAAGACGGCGGAGATCATGAATCGTGTGACCCTCGTGCGGAGCGGCACGCATGAAAACGATCACCATGAGACCGCGAGCAACTGGGTGCTCTCGGGGCGGTTTGGCTCCGCGTTTGGAGACCATCCGGCCATGGGGGCCATCGTGGCGCACGAGACCGGATTTTCCGGCATGGTGCCGCCATATGTGGCGGTTCCGAAAAATCCGTCATTCACCTGGGAACTGGGGAAAAGTGTCTGGCTGGGCGGCCGGTGTGAATCCTTCAAGGCCGGGAATCCGAACGACAAGGACTACCGCGTGCGGGATCTCTCGCAGCCCGGCGGCGTGACCCCTCAAGTCCTGGAGCGGAGGAAATCTCTGCTCGCCGCCGTGGACCATCTCTCGGCCACCGTGAAGGGGAACGACCAGATGGCGACCTATGACGAATTTGGCCGCAAGGCGGCGGAGATGGTGCTCTCGCCCCAGGCCCAGGCGGCCTTTGCTATAGACAAAGAGGACGCGAAGGTGCGGGATGATTACGGCCGCTCGGAATTCGGCCAGAGCGCCCTGCTGGCCCGGCGGCTGGTGGAGAACGGCGTGCGTTTTGTGACGGTGAATTACGGTGGCTGGGACCATCACGATGCGATCTTCAAGGGATTGGACCGCAAGCTCCCGGAATTCGACCAGGGCTACTCCGCGCTCATCCGGGATCTGGACCAGCGCGGTCTGCTCCAGGATACCCTGGTGCTGGCTATGGGCGAGTTTGGCCGCACGCCGAAGATCAATGACAAGGCCGGCCGGGATCACTGGGGGCGCGCAGGTTCCATGCTCTGGGCGGGAGCCGGAGTGGCGCGGGGGAAGGTCATCGGGGCCACGGATAAGAACGGGGCCTTTGTGACAGACCGTCCGGTGCGCCCGGCGGACGTGGCGTGGACGGTCTATGACGCCCTGGGGATCGATCCCGCGAAGGAATTGCACACCCCGGAGGGACGTCCGGTGAGCATTCTCGCCGAAGGAGCGACGGTCAATGATCTCTACGCGTGATGTCGCGATGGATGCCCATCATGGTGGCAGCCGCCTGGTGCGCTGCCGTCTTCAGCCACGCGGATGAGCCGAAGAAAGACGCGGCGGCTGTTACTGGCATTGAGCCTGCCTCCCTCATCACGGGCGCGAAAGCCACGCTGAAGCTTCGCGGGTTCAAACTGAAGGACGCCACGGAAGTGAAGTTCCCCAAAGTCCCGGGACTCAAAGCGGAGATCAAGGAGAAGAAGGACGCCGGGAAGATCAACAATCTGGAAAACACCCAAGTGGGCGAGTCCCAGTTGCTGGTGGAATTCACCCTCCCAGCGGACCTGCCCGCCGGGCTGCTCGAGTATGTCATTCTGACCCCGTCAGGGGAAGCCGCCGGGTCCGTGCCCGTGGTGCCCGCCGCTTCGGTGGTGGAGGAAAAAGAGCCTAACAACGGCTTCCGCGCCGCTCAAAAACTGGAGCCCGGAAAAGCCGTGCGCGGCACCCTCCAGCCGGACAAGGATGTGGATGTCTTCGAGTATCCCGCCGGCGGAGGAAAGAAACTGAAGATCACCGTCACCGGCGGCAGTGGACTCCTCATGGATGCCAGCCTTGCTTGCTACGATCTCTCCGGAAACCTACTCGGCATGGCCGATGACACCGATGGCCGGAATCCCGCTCTGACCCTTTCTCCCCAGGCTCCCTTTTATATCTGCGTTTCCGACGCCCACGACAAAGGCGGCGAGTGGCACAGCTACCTGCTTACCGTGGAGGAGACGAAGTGATTCCTATAGAATCGGAATCCGGCAAAATGGAATAAAGGTTTCGCGGAGGAATCAAAGGCTTCAGTGACGGAGGGTGGCCTGGTGCTTTCGCGCCGGGGGGAGTTTGACATCTGGGCGGCGTCCTCAATTCCTCCTTCCTGGTTCTCCGCCGGAGAGTTCGACGGCGACAGGAATGTCGCCGCTCCTTGCGCGCATTCAGAGAATTGTGAGGGTGCGCCTGGGCCACCCTTCATCGAAGGAGCCTGCGATTCCTCTCGCCTGTAAGGCTCTCGCCGGTTTCATCCCGGCAATGGCTTGCCGTAGAAGGCCAGGGCGAAAATAACAGGGGCAGGCCTCTTGCGATGGCCTGCCCCTGGCTTGTTTGTGGGAACAAGATTGGTGCTGTGCTTCGTGCCGCTTTCCGGCCGGCTCCGGGCTTAGAAGGTGTTCGCTTCCTCCGGCGCGGGCTCCTCTTCCTTCCGGCGCTTCTTCTTCACCTTGCCGCCGGTATCGCCATACACGCTGTCCTTGAGGTAGGGATCGCCGTAGTAGTAATAGTAGTAGGAGGCTCCGCGGCGGTTTGGCACCCGGTTGATCACCAGCCCCTGCATGCGGGCTCCGGCTTTCTTCAGCAGATTGAGCGCGCGCTGGATGGCCCGTTTCGGGGTCTTGCCAAAGCGGAGGACCATCACCACGCCCTGCACCTGGGCGGAGAGGCCGAGGGTGTCGCTCACCGCGTTGATCGGCGCGGTGTCGAACACGATGCGGTCATAGTGCCCTTCCAGATACTTGAGCAGAGCAGGCAGCGTGGCCTGGGCGAGCAGTTCCGAGGGATTCGGGGCTTTCCGTCCGGCAGGCATCAGCGTGAGATTCGGCACACTGGTGGGGCGGATGGCTTCCAGAGGCTGGCAGTTGCCGGAAAGAACGTCCGTGAGGCCACGATACTGTTCCGCCTTCCGGTCCGTCCTTTCCAGCAGTGTGGAGGAAAGTGCCGGGCGGCGAAGGTCACCGTCCACCAGCAGAGTTTTGAAGCCCTGGCCCGCGAGACAGGCGGCGAGATTGATGGAGCAAAAGGTTTTTCCTTCCGCCGGAATGGCACTGGTGACCAGCACCACGCGGCGGCGGGATTCGTCCCCGATGAGAGAGAGAGAGGCCCGCAGGGTGCGGAAGGACTCCGCCTGCGCGCTGCCCGCGGCGTCCGTCATCACCGTGCCTCCTTTTGGAATGCCCGAAACATCCCCTTCCGGCACGGCCGCCAGCACGGGCAGCCCCAGTTGGTTCTCAGCTTCATCCACCGTGCGGACCGAGGAATCGAGCCGGTCAATCATCAGGATGAGGCCCACGGCGATCACCAGGCCGATGAGAGAGGCATTCAGCAGGGCGCGGGCTTTGTCAGGACGGAGCGCCACCGGGTTGAGCAGCGGTTTGGAGGCCCAGCGGTAGGGGGATTTTTTCTCCACGTCGCTGCTCATTTTCACTTCCTCCCGGCGTTTGGTCACGTCATCATAGAGCTTCTGGGCTTGTTCCACCGCGCGTTGCAGCGTCTGGACTTCCACATAGTCGCCGGAGTCCACTCCCTTCGGAGCCAGTTCCTTTAGGGAGTTCTTGAGGCGGGTCACGTCGGTTTCCGCCATGTCCAGTTGGCGCTTCAGAATCCCGCCGGCACCGGCGAGCGTGGTCGCCATACGGTTCCTCACTTCATTCAGCGCGCGCTCGGCATCCGCGTATTTCGGGTGTTTGGGAAGATACCGATCCTTGATGATGGAGAACTGGGATTCCTTTTCGATGATGGCTCCACGAATGGCCGCCACTTCCGGCAGCACCTCCACGGCGGGGATCCGCAGCAGGGTTTCCGTGTCTTTGGGATCCGCGGCCTGCACCTGGGCGAGGTCGCTTTCCAGCGAGGACCGTTTGGCGGAGGCGCTGGCCAGTTGGGTATTGAGCAGGGTGATCTGCTCGGCGGCGAGCGGATCCTTCTTCAGATTGATGTTCTTCTCCTGGGTGTATTTATCCAGCTTCGCCGTCGCCTCGTTGAGCACGTCGCGCTGCTCTTTGATCTTCTTTTCCAGCGAGGAAACCGTGGCATCGGAATCGGCGTCGATGACATAATCATGCATCTTCAGGAACTGATCCACGGTTTGCTGTGCGATGTTCCGGGCCATGGCCGGATTCACGTCCTCCGCGTCCACCTCGATGAGCCGTGTGCCCTTACGCAGGGAAACGCGGATCTGGTTGCGCACGGACTGGGCGAGGCTGCTTTCCTTGTCCGCCGGGATCTTGCCGGAGGGAGAGCTGGCCGCCCATTCCGCCGTGCGCCCGATGGCGTCCGCCACCTTGAGCATCACGTCATTGCTGGACAGCGTGTCCACCACCGTGTTGATGACATCCATGGTGGCAATGCGGTCATTTTGATAGTCATGGACCGTGGGGAGCACCTTGGAGGCTCCCGCCGTGACCTCCATGACCGCCGTGGCTCCATAGATGCTGGGCTGCCTGTCCACGCGGAGATATTCGATCCCGGCGGCGGCGGCCACCACCAGCACCACGAGCCATGAGTAGCGAACGAAAAGAAGGAGATATTTTTGGACGTGAATCATTGCGAAACAGGGGTGGAGGAAAAAGAGCTCAGAAAGGTCAGGTGGAAGGGTTTACCAGGATTCCGGGACGTTCACCGCGTCGCCCGGCTGGAGGTAGAACGGCGTGCCGCCCTCTTTCTGCATTTTTTTGGCGTCCACCTTGAGCGTCTGGCCGCCCCGGACCACGGTGATCTTTGCCGGGCTGGCAATGCGGGTGAATCCACCGGCGAATCCGATGGCCTGGAGGAGCGTCACCTGTTCACCCTCCGGGAAGAAATAAGGCCCGGGCTTGGTGACCTGCCCCTGGATGCTGAAGCGTTTCCGGGCGACGGCACCGATGGTGACGGTGACCCGGGGTTTCACCAGATAGCCATCCCGGTAGGCTGCCTCGATGGCCTTCGCGGCCTCGGCGCTGGTCATGCCCTGGATATGCACATCCCCGGCGAGCTGCAGGGGAATCCTCCCATCCCTGCCCACCACCGCGGAGGTATCCAGTTCCGCCTCTTCATAGACCTTCACCACCACGGTATCCCCGGGGGTGAAACGGTGCTCCTGGGGCGACTGCGCCCGGGAGGTGAGAAGGAGCAACGGCAGTAAGCCGGCCAGAAGTACACGAAGCAGCCATGGCGATTTGTTCATATGCGGATATTTGAAAAATTAGAATGACCGGACAATGGAAAGGCCGACGCGGTTTTGCTGATAATCGAGGCTCTCGGTATCCGCCGAGACATCCCGGAAATCGTAGGAAAGGATTACCGTCGTATCCTGCCGCGGCATCCATTTGAGCGCGGACCGGAGAAACCAGGACTTCTCGTTGCGATTGAGAGTCAGAGTGCCTCCCTTTGAGTTCGGGATATAATCGGATATTTCGTATCCGGCGTCAACTCCGACGGAAAAGTGGTCCAGGAATTTCTGAGTCACGCCCGCCCCGAACCGTGTGCGCTCGATGGAGGCCCCGGCTTCCACCGCCGAGGCGGGCGTGGTGCGGGTGAGGAAAAGGCGGGCGGCGGTGCTGGAGCTGAACTGATGTGCGGCGTTCAGGCTGTAGTTGACGGTATTGCTCGCGCCGGCCCCCCCGTTTTGCACGGCGGTGGTCACGGAACCGAGTCCCGCGGTGAAATTGATGGAAGTCGTGTCCCGCGGCTGATAGATGGCACCCAGATCGAAGACAAAATGGGAGCCGTCGTCATCGTCATCGCTGCCCACGGTCCTGCCCCGTTGGAGGCCCGCGTCCGCTGAGAGCTTCAGCTTGCTGGAGGGATCGTAGGTGCCGGTGAGCACGAGGGACTCATAGTCCCGTGTGCCAAATGAGTCGTTGTCCGTGTAGCCCGCCATGAGGGCGAATCCAGTGGTGATTTTCGGCGTGACCCTCCAGTTCAACCCGGCTTTGCCGGACAACCCCTCCGTGGAGCGGAGGGAACTGTATTCACTGGTTGTGTAATACACGGCGGCGCTGAGCCGCATTTTCCCCGTCAGTTCGTGATCCGCCATGGCCGTGACTGAGGCCATGGTCCGGTCCTCAAACTGCCGGGATTCCAGATCCACCCCGGAAAGACTGGCGAAGGACGCGGCGATGGAGAGTTTCGTCCGGTCGAGATCCAGAACTCCCTGGAGGGACGCGTTATGATCCGATCCATTCCACTTGCTGTGGTCCATGTAGAAGTTCGCGGCACCCTCGTAATCGAGGGAGAACTTGCGGTGGTCCGTCTGGAAGGGCTTCCAGGTAAAACCGCCGCCCGCGCTGAAGAGAGTATCCGCCTGCTTGCCGCCGCTGCCCGCCCCGCGCAGCGAGACATTGTCGTCATAGGTGACGGCACCTCTCAGGCGAAAGGTGAATTTCGGGGAAAGAAGCGAGACCTCTTTCCCGGAATCCCGGGCCAGGGACTCCGCTTCCGCCGCAGTCAGGTCCGCCGCGTCCAGTCCGGTCGCGGACATGCCGGCATCCAGATCCGCGCCGGAAAGACTGCTGGTATCCATCAGAGGAGGGGCCGCTTCCGTGGCGGGAGCAGCCACGGGGCCGGAGAGGGGGGGCAGATCTCCATCCGCGGGGGGCAGGGGCGTTGCCTCCGGGGGCAGGGGAATGGGCGTGCCTGGAATGGAATCCAGCGGGGCAGGTTCGACCGCCTTTTCCTGGGCGGCCAACGTTGACAGCGCGGACACGCTCAGGCACACACAAAGCAGGGAGGTCACCCTGGCGGATGCCTGCGGGAAAGAACCGGCGCATGGCCTGCTGGCGGCAGCGGAGAGGTCTTTTCCAGTCCGGAAACCGGGCTGACGGTCGATAAAGCGTGGAGCCATGGAGAGCGAATCAGGTGCATCATTGTCCTGCAGCGTCTCACAGGAGCAGCTAAGGCAGTTATGATGAAAATTTTAGTGATTATTACAAATGTGGTCTCCCCTGAGAAATTAACAACATCTTTTTGTAAACGTTTTCTACGTTTCCTCTTCATTTGCCCGTGAAACGGCCTTCATCGCGCCTTCGTTCCGCCCGATTGACGGCGGAAACCATTGGGCTGCTCCTTGGATGGATGTTGATTAAAATATCATTATTTATGCCTCTAAGGGATTTCCCTGGGGAAGATCCGGGGCACGGACGATCCGCCAAACCTCCGAAAATTTTGCCCGGTGGTTTCCCGGGTTCTGTGCGGAATTTCCCGGTTCAAGTGCCTCGCATCCCCTGGCGCGAGCCTAACGCCGAACCCTGCCCGCCTGCACCTTTCGGACCAAAATTACTAGAAACAAGGAGGCTTTTTGCATCAGTCCTTGCTTTTTGGCTAGCTTTAACGATAATTTCTACAACAGCCATACTGTATATTACCCATACGATGGCCTGTCCATAAAAAAATGTGCAGCATGGCCTCGCCTTCAGTCTCCCGCCAAGGGAGCCCGGATTTGATGGCCGCAGTCCTGATCCGATTCATGAATCACCATCTCCATCCTCTGTCGGCAGGGCCCCGGGCCATTCATTCCGTCCGCAGGACGGCTCTGCTTTTTTTAAGTTTTGTCCCGCTCGCGACCGCGGCCACCAATTATTGGGACTCGAATGGAGCCCTTCCCGGCTTGGGAGGTCCTGGTTTGTGGGATACCTCCACCGCTTTCTGGAATGACATCACCGGCACGGAACCGCCGCTGATTTACGCGGGAGGTGCCACGGCGACGGCCCAGTTCGGGGGAACGGCGGGGACCGTGACCATTCCGGCGGGCAGCGTCATCGACGTCAACCATCTCGCCTTCGCGACGACCGGCTACTCCATCGAAAGCACCGGTACTGGCGCGCTCAATCTCACGGGAACCTCTCCGGCCATTGATACGGGGGCCTTCGATGCCTCCATCAGAGCCGCGCTCACCGGTTCCGCGGGATTCACCAAAACCGGGGCGGGAACCCTCTCGCTTTCCGGCACCCAGGCCAATATCCTTACCGGTACCACTCAGATCTCCGCCGGGACCCTGGAGCTGAATAAGTCTGCGGGGACCAATGCGCTGGGGGGCACGGTGACCGTCAATGGTGGTACCCTTCATTCGCTGGCGGACCATCAGATCGCGGATTCCACCACCATCAATCTGACTTCCGGGGCTTTGTCGCTCGACGGGAAAATCGAGACCGTCACGGCTCTGAACAACAGTGGCGGCGCCTTCACCACCGGCACGGGCCGGCTCACGACGACCGGCACGTCCACCTGGTCGGGCGGCACCACGGTGATCGGTGACGGCGGGTATATGGAATCCCCTAATCTTGTCATCACCGGGGGATCGCATTCAGTGGAGGGAGGGCCCGCCGGAGGGGTGCTCCGCATTACCGGTGGTGGAGCGGGGCTGGAAATGACCGGGGCGACCCTGTCCATGAATGCGGACGCCGTGGCACCGGGCAGGCTGATTCTCAATGGGAACGTCACCATCCATGCCTCGTCCGATACCTCCACCATCGCGAGCGGGCTGCTGTTCCCGGACCGCGGCCTGGTGGACCTGGGGGGTGGACTCAGGACTTTCAACGTCGCCGACGGCGCCGCGGCCACGGATCTCGCGATGAATGCCGTGATGACGAACGGTGGATTCATCAAGGAGGGCGCGGGCACCATGCTGCTCTCCCGGGCCAACACTTACGATGGTCCCACCATCATCTCCGGGGGCACTCTTCTCATGGGCGGCAGCAACCGGATTCCGGATTCCTCGGACGTGACTCTCAATGGAGGCACGCTCTCCACCGGCTTCTCGGGCTTCGATGACACCGCGGGAGTTCTCGCCGTGACCGCGAACTCGATCATCGATTTCGGCGTGGGCGGCTCGAATCTCACCTTCCTGAAGACCAACGCGGATCAATGGACCGGACAACTCCAGATCTGGAACTGGTCCGGCGACTACGGCACCACCGGCGGCACGGACCAACTCCTGGTCAAGGAATTCGGCTCCTATCATATTCCGGCGGACCGGATCCAGTTTTTCAGTGATAATGGCGTTCACGCCATCGGGCGGGAGGGCGCGTCGTTTGTGAGCTTGCCAGGAGGAGGCTGGGAGCTGGTGCCCATTCCCGAGGCAAGCACCCTCGCGGGCATGCTGGCCCTGGTGGGCCTGGCCGGCTGGCGGGAACGCAGGCACTTCTTCCGCTGCGCGGACGCCCGCAGGCTCTCGCGATTGACTGTGTAAATCCCGGGCGCGCGTGCGCCTGCCAATGGCCCCAGAGGGCCAAACGAACCAGGCCCGATCCCTGGTTAGAACCATCTCAGACCGAATCCTTTTACCGGAAATGAGTGAACCTCCCAACTACCCTCACCCTGGAGCGCCGGCCCGCCCGGCAAGCCCTCCAATGAATACCTCCTCCCGTCCCAGTGAGCCCGCGGAGCCCTCCGCGGGCGGCATGGACTCCGGAGGTGAATCTCCACCACCGGAGGACACCGCGCGGCGGGATGTCCCGGACTTGTTTGTCCCGCCCGCGAGCGGGTATATGCCCTCCGGTGTGGAGAGCATCGGACTGGGGCCCGTGCTGCCCCGTCAGGAGTTATCCGACGAGCCTTGGGAGTTCGAATACAAACCGCGCTGGCACCGGAAGTGGCTCCGGGGGTGGCGGCTCCTGTTCATCCTGATGCTGGTGGCCGGTGGCTATGTGGCGTGGCGCGGGGAGAAGGATTATCTGGCACTGAAACGGTGGCGGGCCCGCGAACTCGCCGCGGAGGCCCTCCGCCAGGCTTCGAACAATCCGGCGGACGCCCGGGGAATGCTGGACGAGGCCGCTATCCTGGCTCCGGGAGATGGCGAGGTCATGCGGGCCATGGTGGATTTTTGTGAGCCCCGGCATGATCTGATGGCGCTCCGGGCACTGCGGGAACTGACCCGCGGACCGGAAGCCACCATGGAGGACTGGGAGCGGCTCAGCCGCCTGGCTTTTGAATGGAATCATCCGCAACTGGCACCCGCCGAACTGCTCAATGCATGGGCGTCCGGTCCGGTGGAGAAACTCACGCCAGGGCAGATGAAGCTCGCGTCCCGCTGGCTCATCACCCGCGGGCGCTCCCCCGAGGCGGAGCGCCGCCTGCGCGATGCCCTCGCGCTGAAAGCCACGCCGGATGTGGAAGTGGCGCTCTGCGGGCTGCTGCTGGCCAATCCCGGCCAGCCGGGCGAGGCGGAATCCCGGATGATGGAGGCCCTCGACCGGCTCTCCACCATCGGCGCGGATACCGCGGTGCCGGCGAAGGTGCGCGCGGACGCCGTTCGTCTGCAGGCGAGTGTCCTGCTGCGGAAGGAAAACGCGCCGCTGCTGACGCCCGCGCGGGCCGGAAAACTGAAGACTTCCTTTGAAACCCTGGACGCGGACCCGAATGCCCCGGGAGCCCTCGGCCACCGCCTGGCCGCTATTTCCGTGGACCTGGCGGCGAACCCGGCGCGTCGTGAGGAATTGATCCGCCCGGTGATGCAGACGGTGGACAGCCGCACGGCGGAGGAACGGCTGACCATCGCGCGGTGGCTTTATGACAGCGGAAGCTTCCCGGAGGTCATGTCCGTCTGCGCGGGCACGCAGGAGGCGGCCACGGATCCCCGCTGGTTCACCGTGCGGCTGGATGCCATGTTCGCGCTGAAGGACCTGGAGAAGGCGGCGGAGTTGCTGGCTTCCCCGGATCAGCCGCTTCCGGCCATTACCCGGGACGTGTTCCTGCTGCGGATCGACCGGGCGCTGGGCCGGGACGCGCTCTCCATGGCTGAGCGCATGCGCCGTCTCGAGGGAGCCTCCACCGGGGCGGGCCCGCTGGATATCGTGCGCGCGGCGGAGAACCTGGAACGCGCGGGGGAAACCGCGGCGGCCCTCTCGCTTTACCGGAAGGTAAACCAGGATGAACGCGTGGACCTCACCGCCCGGCTGGGCATCGTCCGCTGCCTGGATGCGTCCCAGTCCCGGACCGGCGAACTCATCGAAGCCCTGGAGTCCGTGTTGCGGCTCTGGCCTCACATGGAGGATGCCCGGAATGATCTCATTTACCTGAAGCTGGTGGACGATATCGCCGAGAGCGGGGAGATGGACCTGGCGGTCTCGCAGGCCGGTCAGTCGCCGTGGTTCTTCTCCTATCGTCTCTCGGGTGCCTTGGCGGAGCTGCGCCGCGGCCATGCGAAGGATGCCATGGCTATCCTGGACAAGGCTCCCGTGGCCTGGGAGAAACTGAAACCCGGCTGGCAGGCGGTCAGCGGAGCCATCCTCGCGGCCAACGGGCGGCTGGATGAAGCGCGGGCGATCAAAGTGCGGCTGCGGGACGTGGGGGTGCGTCCGGGAGAAAGGAAACTGCTGGACCAGCATTTGAAGGAACTCCAATGACGGTACCGGCTGCCAGGGGGGGCGCGCGTTTGTTGAGCTTCCTCCCGGTGGCCGCCTGTTTTTTTACCGCCTTCTGGCACATGCGGTATGACTGGCTTTATGACGAAGCCTGCCATTACTGCTGGCTGGTGCCGGTGCTGGCGCTTTATCTCTTCTCCGTCCGGTGGCGGGACCGCCCGCCACCGGCACCGGGGCAGGAGGGGAAGCGTCTGGCCGGCTGGATGCTCATTGCCGCCGTGCTGCCGCTGGCGTGGCTCTTCCGGGAGGCGAATCCGGAATGGCGGCTCTTGGGGGTGATCTTTGCCGTGATCGCGATGGGGGCGGCGCTGCTTTATCTCAGGGAGATGGGAGGCCGTGCCTGGGTGAGGCATTTCACCGGGCCGGTGCTTTTTTTCCTCGCCGCCGTGCCATGGCCTTCGGTGCTGGAGAAGACGGTGACGGGAGCCCTCATGCCGCTGAATGCCCGGATCGCTCTGGAGGGACTGCACTGGATGGGGATTCCCGCCTCGCTGCGGGGCACGCTCATTTCGCTGCCCCACGGGACCTTGGGCGTTGAAGAGGCGTGCAGCGGCATCAGGTCCCTCCAGACCACCATCATGGCGGCCTGGTTCATTGGGGAGTTGAACCTTCTAAAGCGAATGGCCCGGCTGGGGCTGCTCGCGGCGGGTGTGGGCGTGGCGTTTTTAACCAATGTCCTCCGCACGCTTTTCCTCGGTTTCTGCGCAGCGCGCGGGGGACTGGAGGCCGCCCGCTCATGGCATGACACCGCCGGGCTGGTAGTGCTGGGGGCGAATGCCGCGTTCATCCTTTTCCTGGGCATGAGGCTGGCGCGGAGAAACGGACGCTCTGCTCCCGTGGGCCCGCCCGCCCCGGTGCGGCTGACACCGGGCATCCCCTGGCGCGGCCCGGCCATTTGTGCCGCCGGGCTGATTTTGATGTTCCCGTTGACCGGGTGGTGGTATGGCAGCCGGGAAACGGAAGCGGGGCCCGACTGGTATCTCGCGGCTCCCGTGACCGCTCCGTCCTTCCGGGAGGTCCCTATTGATGACCGGACCGCCATCATGCTCCGCTATACAAAGGGCTGGTCCGCGAAGTGGCAGGCCCCCGGGGGACAGCCATTGCACGGCTTCTATTTTGAGTGGGGGCCGGGGCGCGTGCCTCCCGAGAACATGAACGTCCACCGGCCCGGAGGATGTCTGGCGAACCTGGGGATCCATCTCGTGAAGGAGCTGGCCCCCATAGAGGTGCCGCTGGGCCGCGAGGTGTTGAAGTCCCGGTTTCTACTCTTCGATGATGGAGGGCATCCGCTCTATCTCATCTATCTCGTCAGCGAAACCCACCAATCCGGGGATACCAGCCACGGGCCGTTCGATTTCACCTATGGAAACCGATTTCAGTCCGTGATCCGGGGACGGCGGAATCCGGGGCAGCGGTTCATCGAAACCGGGCTCTGGAACGCGCCCTCGGAGGACGAGGCCCGGACGGTTTTCACCGGGCTGCTCACCCAGTGGCTCCGGGTTGAGAGTGATCCGGAGAAGGCAAAGAAAAAGGCCACCCGGCAAAACCGGATGGCACTTCAGTGAAGGAATGGCTCAGGCCTTCGCCGCCGCGGCGGCCGGGGCCGCGGGAGGCGCTGCCGGCGCGGGCGGAGTTGCCGGCTGCACGCGCCAGAATTGGGGCTCGTAGGTCGCCCAGTCGTTCAGAATGCGCTTTGCCTTCGGGCTGCCCGTGGCGTCCAGATGGCGCTGGATAAGAGACTGGAGCTTCTTGACATCGTCCTTGTCGGAAAGGCGCACGGCTTCGGTCATGTCCGCATTGTGGAGTTTCGGGAAGTGGCCGGACTCATCCAGCACATAGGCGACGCCGCCGCTCATGCCCGCCGCGAAGTTCTTGCCGGTGGGGCCAAGGATGACCACCTTGCCGTTGGTCATGTATTCGCAGCCGTGGTCGCCCACGCCCTCCACCACGGCGGTGCCGCCGGAATTCCGCACGCAGAAGCGTTCTCCCGCCCGGCCGTTCGCCAGCAGCACCCCGCCGGTGGCTCCATACATCACGGTATTGCCCAGGATGCTGTTGTCCTCCGGAGCGTAGGTGATGACGGGCTTCGGCTTGATGATGATCTCGCCGGCGGTCATGCCCTTGCCCACGTAGTCATTGGCCTCGCCGGTGAGCACCAGCTTGATGCCGCTGCACAGGAAGGTGCCGAAGGACTGACCCGCGCTACCTTCAATGTCCACTGTGATAGTGCCCTCGGAGAGGCCGAGGTCGCCGTGATGATAGGCGATTTCCCCGGCGAGCTTGGTGCCGATGTTCCGGTCCGTGTTCCGGCACTTGTGGCTGAGGTGCACGTTGACCTGATCATTGATCGCGTCCTTCGCCTGCTGGATGATCTTGTTATCCAGCGGCAGGGTGGTGAGGCTGCCCTCGTTGCGGCCGCGCAGGTTGATGCGCGGCACGTCCTCTCCGAGATCCCGGGCCACGTTCCGCAGGATGCGGTCCAGCTTCAGGGTGTTCGCCTTCGGATGGTTGGGCACTTCCCGTTGTTTGATATGCTCCACGCGACCGATGAGGTCGTTCAGCTTCCTCACGCCCAGCCACGCCATGTGCTGGCGGACTTCCTCGGCCACGGAGTTGAAGAAGTTGATGACGTATTCCTTCTTTCCTTTGAACTTGTCGCGGTATTTCGGGTCCTGCGTGGCAATTCCCACAGGGCAGGTGTTGAGGTGGCACTTGCGCACATACACGCAACCCAGCGCGATGAGGGCGATGGTGCCGAAGTTGTATTCCTCCGCGCCGAGGATGGCGGCGTGGATGATGTCCATGCCATCGCGCAGACCGCCGTCCGTCCGGAGCGTCACCCGGTCCCGCAGGCCGTTCATCATGAGCACTTGCTGGGTCTCCGCGAGACCGATCTCCCACGGGAGGCCGGCGTGCTTAATGGAGGAGATGGGCGAAGCGCCCGTACCGCCCTCATGGCCGGAAACGAGAATGATGTCCGCGTTCGCCTTGGCCACGCCCGCGGCCACGGTGCCGATGCCGCTCTCGGCCACCAGCTTCACACAGATGCGCGCGCGGGGATTCACTTCCTTCAGGTCGTGAATGAGCTGGGCCAGATCCTCGATGGAGTAAATGTCGTGGTGGGGCGGCGGGCTGATGAGCTGCACGCCTGGATTCGTCCGGCGGAGCCGGGCGATGATCCCCTGCACCTTGGCACCGGGAAGCTGGCCGCCCTCGCCGGGTTTCGCGCCCTGGGCCATCTTGATCTCCAGTTCCTCCGCGCTGGCGAGATACTCCGCCGTGACGCCGAAGCGTCCGGAGGCGATCTGCTTGATCTTGCTGTTCGCCCAGTCGCCGTTGTCGTAGCGTTTGAAGCGCACCGGATCCTCGCCGCCTTCGCCGCTGTTCGACTTCCCACCGATCTCGTTCATGGCGATGGCGAGGGCTTCGTGGGATTCCGGGCTCAGCGCGCCGAGGGACATGGCGGCCGTGGTGAAGCGCACGCGGATGTCTTCGATGGACTCCACTTCATCCAGCGGCACGGGGCCGTCTTTACTTTGGACCAGTTCGAAGAGGTCGTGCAGCGCGAGGGGCTTGTTGCGCTTGTACTCCTTGACGTAGCTCGCGTAGTCCTCCGGCTTGCCGGATTTCACGAAGGTGTGGAAGTTCTTGATGAAGCCCGCGTCCACCGCGTGCCGTTCGCCTTCGCGGCGGAAGCGGAAGAAGCCCGGGTCGCCCAGGTCCACCGGCTGGCCGGGAAGAGCATCGCTGTAGCCAGCGCGGTGACGCGCCAGACTCTCGGCGGCGATCTCGCGGAAGCCCACGCCTTCCACCTGGCTGGAGGTGCCCGGGAAGCAGCGGCGGATGAGGTCGCTGCCAATGCCCACGGCTTCAAAAATCTGTGCCCCCTGATAGGAGGACAGGGTGCTGATGCCCATCTTGGACATGATCTTCAGCACACCCTTTTCCAGGGAGTAGCGGAAGTTTTTGAACGCCTTCGCGATGTCCACGGCGGCCAGCTCCTTATGCGGGCTTTCGACAAGTTCGCGGATGGTTTCGTACGCCACCCACGGACAAACCGCCTGGGCACCATAACCGAAGAGACACGCCATCTGGTGGACGTCGCGGGCTTCGCCGCTTTCCACGATGATGCTGAGGCGCATCCGCTTTTTGATGCGGTTCAGGTGGTGGTGGACCGCGCCGGTGGCGATGAGCGCGGGGACCGGCACGTTGGCATGGTCCGCCGTGCGGTCGCTCAGGATGAGAATGCGCACGCCTTCATTCACCGCGGTCTCCGCCTCCTGGCGCAGGCGTTCCACGGCTTTCTCCAGACCGGCCTCGCCTTCCGCCGCCGGCCAGGTGGTGTCGATAGTGCGGGAGGGGAAGTCTTCGATTCCCTTCAGTTTCTCCAGTTCATGAGTCCAGAGGAAGGGCGTGTCCAGATGGATCACCCGGGCATGTTCCGGGGACTCGCTCAGCAGATTCCGCTGCCAGCCGAGGGCCACGGAAAGGGACATCACCAGGCGCTCGCGGATCGGGTCGATCGGCGGGTTCGTGACCTGCGCGAAGAGTTGTTTGAAGTAAGTGTAAAGCAGCCGCGGCTGGGTGCTCAGCACCGCCAGGGGAGTGTCATCCCCCATGCTGTAGATGGCCTCCTGGCCGTCCTTGAGCATGGGCACGAAGGCCATGTCCAGCTCCTCTTTGTTATAACCGAAAGCCGCCTGGCGCTGGGAGAGGGAAAGGATATCCAGATCCCCCGCGGGTGCCTGGGGGTCAGGGGAGGTGAGGCTCTTCAGTTCCAGCCGGTTTTGCTGGAGCCACTCGCCATAGGGCTGGCGGGAGGCGAGCCAGGTTTTCAGCTCGTCATTGTAACGGATCTCACCGGTTTCGGTGTTCACGCTGATCATCTCACCCGGGGCGAGACGGCCTTTGCGGAGGATCTTCGCGTCATCCAGTTCCACCACGCCCACTTCGGAGCCGAGGGTGAAGATGCCGTCGCTCGTCAGCTTGAACCGGCTGGGACGCAGGCCATTCCGGTCCAGGCAGGCCGCCACGGTGCGTCCGTCCGTGAAGGAAAGCGCGGCGGGGCCGTCCCAGGGCTCGGAGAAGCACTGGTTGTATTCGTAGTAAGCCTTCTGCTCCGGCGTGGTGAAGGGGTCGATGCCGTAGGCGGGCGGCACCAGGAGGGCCATGGCTTCCTCCAGGGAGCGGCCGCTCATGACCAGGAGTTCGAGCGCGATGTCCAGGGTGGCGCTGTCGCTGTCGCAGGTATCCACCATGGGCTGGAGATACTTCACCTTGTCGCCCCAGATCTCGCTCTTGAAGTCATTCTCCCGGCTGGTGAGCCAGTTGCGGTTGCCGCGCAGGGTGTTGATTTCCCCGTTATGGCACAGCATGCGGAACGGGTGGGCCAGCGCCCACGTGGGGAAGGTGTTCGTGGAGAACCGCTGGTGATAGAGACAGATGGCGGTCTCATACTCGGGGTCCGAGAGGTCGAGGTAGAACTTCCCCAGCGCCGTGGCCACCGCCAGGGCCTTGTAAACGATGGTGCGGTGGGAGAATGACGGGATGTAAAAACCGGTGACGCCTTCCTGTGCCAGATGCACGCCCACCCGGCGGCGCACAAGATAGAGCGTGCGCTCGAAGTCATCCGCGCTCATACCCTCGGGGCGCTCCACGAAGAGGTGGCAGATGCTGGGACGGCTGTCCCGGGCCTTCTGGCCGAGCTCCCGTTCATTGATCGGCACCTTGCGCCAGCCGATGAACTTCAGCCCCATGTCCTGGAGAATGATCTTCGTGGTCAGCTTGCAGATGGTCTTCTGCTCGTCGTCCTCGCGCGGGAGGAAAAAGACGCCCACGCCCAGGTCGGCGTCGTTCTTGAGTTCGTAGCCGAAGTCGTTTTTGAGGACGCGGCGGAAAAGTTTGTGCGGGATCTGAGTCAGGAGCCCCGCGCCGTCCCCCGTCTTCATGTCCGAGTTCACCGCGCCGCGGTGGACCACGTTACAACAACTGGTGATCCCGTACTTCAGGATGCGGTTGCTCTTCTGTCCCTTGATATGTGCCACGAATCCGACTCCACAGGCGTCGCGCTCCAGACCCATTTGATGGAGAGTGCCTTCGGGGAGTTTGATGTCGTAGTACTTGTTCTTCATGATGACCGTGACGGGGAGCAGAGGTGAAACTCCGCACGGACTGGGAAGACTACGAACGGAGGAGGGGGGCGCGACATTGGCGCAAAAATTATGCCAATCAACAATCTTCTCGTCCAACATCCTGGATACGCCGGTGCGTAAGGTGGATGCCTTCAGGGCCCCCGTGGAAGATATCGAGGGGGAAGCCAGGCTTTGCAAGTGAAGTCAACGCCGCTGCATCGCGCGCGGGGGCTCTACCGGTCGTTGCCCGTGAACCGGGCATATTCCTCGCTGTCCGCTCCCAGTTTGGCGGCGGCGAGGGAGAGCATTTTTTCCAGGCAGCGGCGTCCCACCTCCCCGGCAGGGGCGGTGGCGTCCACCAGGAGACAGTGGTCCGGATACTTCGCCGCGAGCCCCAGGAAAATGGCGCGCGCCTTTTCCAGGGACTCGGTTTTCTCAAAGTCGTTCGGCTTGTCCCCCCGGCGTCCGATCCGCTCCAGCCCTCCCGTCACCGGGATGTCCAGCAGG
Source organism: Verrucomicrobiales bacterium (assembly GCA_965229245.1). Taxonomy (GTDB): domain Bacteria; phylum Verrucomicrobiota; class Verrucomicrobiia; order Verrucomicrobiales; family V1-33; genus V1-33. Next base: position 1,322,112 of record CBDDIW010000005.1, on the reverse strand, counting down.
AGAAAAACATCCGGTCGCGGCGCGAAGGTCTCGTGGTCCGCGATGATCGCGTCCGGGTCCGCTCCCCGGGCACCCTGGTAGGCGGCGGTGCTCCAGTAGTAGCGGTCCACGATGACCACATGCCCCTCCTCCAGGGCAGGGCGGATGGTGCCCTCCACGTGCATTTGCCGGTCCTTGCGGAAAAGCTCCAGCTCAGCCTCCAGGGTGAGCCGTCCCTCGCTGGCGGATTTTCTCAATTCCCGGCCCCACTTCAGGCTGGTGGGCTCCTTCGAGATCACGCACGCCACTCCCCGCTCCCCGCAATACTGCGCGAGCAGGGTGGAGACGGAGGATTTACCCGCGCCGTCGATACCCTCCACCACGATCAAGAGTCCTCCAGGAATGAGTTGATGCATGAGTCACGGGATAGGCTCCCGCTCCCCATCGTGCAACAAAATTGCCCGGCCTGGCGGAATTGTGTTAGCGCGCCGAACCGCGCGGCGTGACCGGGGGCTCCTGGTAGGGCGGAGCCGGGTCGGTGGTGGTGCCCAGCTGGCGGCGGACCCACCCGCCCGCGCGGATCAATCCGCGTCCCACGCTCTGCGTGCCCCGGTTCACGGCTTCCTTCGTGCGCTCCAGGGCCACCTGGCCGCTGGTTTGGGGAGGAGCCGGCGGGGGAGGGGGCGCGGGATTGAAGGCGAGGAAATTCGATGCCTTTCCCGTGGCTCCATGCACGGTCACCTCCGCCACCTTCTGCCCGGCGGCGTTGTTCAGTTGCAGCGTCCACACCGGGATGCCGGAGTCCGAGCCCCGGAGCCGGTAAGTCGCGGAGTCGTAGCCGATCTTTGCTTTCTTCGCGACGGCCTCGGCTTTCGTGAAGGCATTGGTGGAATCGAAGGTCCACTTCTTCTGGGAAATCCGGGGGCCGCCCAGCGCCGCCACCGCTTCGGCGGGCACGCGGCCTTCACTGACGATGCCCTTCGCCCCGACGAAAAATTCCTGCAATCCCCCCTGTTCATTCCGGGCCACGATGTGCCAGGCCTGAGGCTGATCCATGCCCCGGTCCCCTCCCACCTGGACAATGCGATCCAGCCACGAGGTGCCCCGGTCCCGGGCGAGCGTGCGGATCGCGGCTTTCGCTGAGAATCCCGCGAAGACCGTGGAGGTCAGACCGGTGAACAGGGTCAGGAAAAGGAGCAACGTTTTCATGGGGCGGCAAAGGGGGTTCCGGTATTGATGCTATGGATGCCCGTAATTTCAATAGCGCGTTTTTTGCCTCTTTTTTATAAGGGCGAAACAGTGAAAAACAGAGGAAAAGACGCGCGGTTTTTCCGGGGGAAGGGGTCACGCGTTTCCGGGGATTTTTCACCCGTTCCTCTCCGGGGCCCGGGTGCTATACGGGAAGTATGACACTCCTCCCCCGCCTCGCGTTCACCCTGCTCCTCACCGCCCTCCCGGGGGGGGCGGCCATCAAACAATACTGGGTCTATAAAGCCACGAACCTCCTCGTGGACACCAACGTGGCGGAGGTAAAGTCGCTGCTCACCCGTTCGAAGGCCTGCGGCGTGACCCATATGCTGCTCACGGATTCCAAGTTCTGCCGCCTGGAGGACATGGACGCGCGCTATTTCAAAAACGCCGCCGCCGTGCGTGAGGCGGCGAAGGAGGCGGGGATCGTGATCATTCCCACCGTCTGCCCCATCGGTTATTCGAACGACCTCCTGAGCCGGGATCCCAACCTCATCGAGGCCCTGCCGGTGAAAGACATGCCACTGGTAGTGAAAAACGGGCTCGCGGTGCTGGAGCCGGATCCGGCGGTCGCCCTCAAGGGCGGGGATATGAGCGACCCGAAACTGTGGGGCTGGAAGGACGAGAACGTCCGGTTTCAGGACGGGGCGGCGTATGTGAGCAATCCCGGCGGGAAAAACGCCCGCCTCACCCGGCCCCTGAAGCTCCAGCCGTGGCGGCAGTATCACCTTTCCGTCCGGGTCAAAACCAATGCCTTCAAAGGCACCCCGGAGGTCAAGGTGCTCACCAAAGCGGGCCAGTCGCTGAACTACGATTACCTGGGCACCGCCAAAACCCAGGACTGGAAGGTCCACCATGTCACCTTCAACAGTCAGGAGCAGACAGAGGCCACCCTCTTCCTGGGCTGTTGGGACGGCACCACGGGCGAACTCTGGTGGGACGATGCCACGCTGGAGGAGAGTGCTTTTGTGAATCTGGTGCGGCGGGAAGGTGCCCCGCTCGTGGTGAAATCCGGAGGGAAAACCCTCGTGGAGGGGCGCGGTTTTGAAAAGCTCACCGACCCGCTCATGGGCACGAAACCCTATGCGGGATGCTACACCGTTTGGCATCAGCCTCCCGTGCTGAAGACCGCGCTCCCGGACGGCACCCGGCTCACCGCGGACTGGCACCACGGCGTCACCGTGCATGACGATCAGGCGGGCATCTGCCCCTCGGAACCCAAAACAGCGCTCCTGCTGCGCGCGCAGATCGAGGGCGTGAACAAACTCTGGCAGCCCCCGGGCTTCATGATGAGCCACGATGAAATGCGCGTCTGGAATCAATGCGCTGCCTGCCGCGCCCGGAACCTCAGCGCTGGTCAGTTGCTGGCCGACAACGTCCGCCAGTGCACGAAACTGATCCACGAGGTGAATCCGGCGGCCCGGGTCTATGTATGGAGCGATATGTTCGACCCGAACCACAATGCCAAAGACCATTACTATCTCGCCCGCGGCGACTACGCGGGCTCCTGGGAAGGGCTGGAAAAGGACGTGACCATCGTCCCCTGGTATTTTGAAAAACGCGCCGAAAGCCTGAAGTTCTTCGCGGACCGCGGCCACCGCCAGGTCATCGCCGGCTATTACGACAGCAACCCCTCCGCGGTGAAAGAGTGGGTCAAAGCCGCGGCGCCGTATGAAGGCGTGGAGGCCGTGATGTACACCACCTGGCAAAACGGCTACGCCGACCTGGAGACTTTCTTCAAAGCGGCGGGCGCGATGAAGTGAATGACCGCGCATGCCGGGGCCGCCATCAGGAGGCTCCGGCACTTCAACGGTTGTTGAGGTTGCTTGCCGTAAGAAAACCAGTCAACGCCAATAATGATATTACAAATTCAAGGCGAGCCGGAGGGTTTTCTTGAATTCTCCGCAAGGCCCATGAAGGCTGCTTGCTGATTGGTGTGTATTTACGCTGACTGGTGCCTCCGGGGGCCGCGTCCGGCCGGTTGTTGGCGTTGTATTTGAGATTCTCTGGATCGCAATTTATCAGGTTGTCGTATGAGGTCGTAAACCTGTTTCACCTGGGTCTATACAGGATTCCGGCATTTAGGGGGCGCTCGCGCCTCTATTGAACATCCACTGTGACGAATCCGCCCCTTGTCGCCGGGTGTGCATCCGGTCACTGACGTTTTTGTGCACTGGCTAACGTAGCTGTGTGACGTGGAGTTCCGTGCCCTGATGGTGACAAAGAGGAACAGACAGAGGGCGTGGCGGAATCTTCGCGGCGTGGAACTTTCCGCAGAGTCAAAAGCATCCACTAAGTGCCCCGCGGTCCTCCCGTCCGGGACGGAGGCCGCGCCCTCCAAAACCACAACCCTGGATCCTATGACTAAAAAGAGACTGCTTTTTCCTCCGCTTGCTCTGCGGCTGCCCCTGGCGCTTGCCATGCTGGGCCTTTTGACCTCGCTCGCCTCCGCCGCGCCGCGGGTGATCCTGATCTCCCTCGATGGCGCGAATCCCGCCATCCTGGATCCCTACGCGCAGTCCAACGCGCTGCCGCCGAATTTCGGGCTCCGGCTGCTGGAGGCGAAAGGGGTAAAGGCTTCGCGCAATAATACCATCAATCCCTCGCTCACCGCCGCGGCGCACGTGGCGATCGCCACCGGCTCCAGCGCGGCGGCGAATGATGTGGTGGCCAATGCCTTCCAGTATCTGGCGAGTCCCTTCAACGGCTCCACGATCAGCGGCTTCGGGGCCGCCATCGGCGGGTATTCCCTGGATGGTCCCACGGACGGCGTGGTGACCTCCGAGCCGCTCTGGCTGGCCCTGCGCGGCGCGGGCAAGACCGTGGCCACGGCCACCTGGCCGGGCGGCGATGGCGTGAATGTGACCATCCCCGGGCTCACGGGTCCGGTCGGTTCCGCCACGAATCCGATCATCCAGCCCGCCTCCGAGCGCACGGTGGACTACACGGTGCCTTTTGGCGCCTCCACCACGCCCTTCCAGCGGGGCTTCACGCTCAATGGCGCCTCCTTTTCCCCTGCTCCCGCGGGCACGGTGAATCAACTGACCGCCGCCGGAAAGACCTTTTACGGCACGGTGATGCAGGCGAATCTGGAGACCTTCACCTCCGGCACGCCCTCCACCAGCTATGACATCAAAATGGCGGCCTATGACACGACGAATGACGGCGTGGTGAATTACGACTCCGTGGTCATCTTCAATCAAACCGAAGGCATCCAGCCCGGCCCCTTCAGCCTGCCCTCCACGGGTCCGGCGTATATCAAACCCGGCACCAATCTCTCCGCGCTCTTCTACTATGAGGGGCACGCGCAGAAGGCCGGGACGCGCTACTTCGTCTCCAACCTCGCGCCGGATCTCTCGGTAGTACGGGCGGCCCGCACGAGCGCCAGCTACATCCCGCGCACCTCGCCGGTGCCCGCGGTGATCGCCAACGTGGATGACATCAATAACAACGTGGGCTTCTGGCAGCCGCAGGCGGACTTCCGCATCGTGGAAAAGCTGGATGCCACGCCCTCCACGTTCCTCAATTTCCCCGATCCCGAACTGGAGGCCATCTACATGGACCTGGTGCGGGAATTCGTGACCTACCAGACGAACGTGGGCCTGCGGGCGATCTCCAATCTGCCGAACGCGGATCTGGTGATGATCTACCTGGAGCAACCGGACGGCTCGGCCCACCAGTTCCTCCTCACCGATCCCCGCCAGGGCACGGATTTCACGAATCCGAACTCCATCGGAGCCGGTCAGGATCCCGTGAAGAAAGCGCGCTACGCCGCCTATCTCCAGACCGCCTACCAGGCCGCGAACAACGCCGTGCAGCGGATCATCGACAACGTAGGCACGGACGTCAACGGACGGCCTAACAGCAACATCATGGTCACGTCCGACCACGGCTTCGCGCCCTTCCACACGCAGGTGCAGATGACGCAGATCCTCACGAATGCCGGCATCACCGGCATCGGGAGTTCCGCCACCTCCCGCGTGAAGGTGGTGACCTCCGGCCCGGCGGTGAACATCTACATCAACCTCCAGGGCCGCGAGCCGGGCACGCCGCCCGTGAGCCGCACGGAGTATATCACCCTGCAAAAGCAGATCGCGAACGCGCTGCGCGCCGCGCGGGACACGAACCCCATCTTCGCCGGTCCGTCCGGCAAGGCGCTCTTCGACAAAGTCTATACCCGCCCGCTGCCCGCGGACATCAACGATCCATCCTTCGGCCGCCGCACCACGGCGGAGATCGGCCAGGACTCGGGTGATGTCTATGCGCTGCTGGACATCGGCTATAACTTCGACGGACGCCAGACGCCCGCTATCACCCGCCAGGGCGACAGCTCCAACACGGTGCTGTCCCAGCCTAACTTCTACGGGGCCCACGGTTACGATCCCGCGAAGCCGGAGATGAGCGCCGTGTTCTACGCCGCCGGTCCGGACATTCTGCCCGGCACGCTGGGTGAGATGAGCAACATCGACATCGCCCCCACCATCGAGCGCATCCTGGGCGTCACGCCCGCGCGCACCGTGCAGGGTGAGGCCATGATCCTCGGGCCCGCGCCGCTGACGCTGCTGAATGCCGGGGTCCGCAAGACCCACGGGACCGCCGGGGCGTTCGACTTCCTGCTGCCCCTGAGCGGCACGCCGGGCATCGAACCCCGTGCCGGACAAAGCGGCAAACCGGCGCTGGTGCTGGGCCACCGCGGGGCTTCCGGCTACCGTCCGGAGCACACCCTGGCCAGCTACCAGGTGGCCATCGACTTCGGGGCCGACTTCATCGAGCCGGACCTCGTCCTGACCAAGGACGGCGTGCCCATCGCGCGGCATGAACCGCTCTTCGGGGCCACCGCCGTGAACGGCACCCCGGTGACCGTGCCGAATGAATACACGACCACCAACATCTTCGATCACCCGGAATTCGCGGACCGTCTCCGCACCCGGAATCTGGATGGCACGAACGTGACCGGCTTCTGGGCCGATGACTTCACGCTGGCCGAAGTGAAGACCCTCTTCGCCCGCGAGCGCATCCCCGCCACCCGGTCCGCGAATACCGCCTACAATGACCTCTACCGCATTCCCACGCTGCAGGAGGTGATCGATCTGGCGAAGGCGAACTCCACGCCCACGCGCACCATCGGGATCTATCCGGAAACCAAACACCCCACGTTCTTCCTCCAGAACGCCGCGAACCGGACGAACCCGGCCCGCTTTGAGGACACCGTGGTGGCCACGCTGCACGCGAACTTCGGGAACACGCCCACCGCGCCGGTGCTTCTCCAGTCCTTCGAAGTCTCGAATCTCCAATACCTCGCGACGCAGACCAGCATCCGGAAGATCCAGCTCATGAACACGGGCTCCACCCGTCCGTATGACTTCGTGGTGGCCGGGGATACCCGGACCTACAATGATCTCGCCACGCCCGCCGGGCTGGACTTCATGAATGACTACGCCTGGGGCATCGGGCCCACGCGGGACCTCATCATCCCCCGCCCCGGCAACGTGCTGGGCACGCCCACGGCGCTCATCGCCAATGCGCACGCCGCCGGCCTCCAGGTGCATGCGTTCACCTTCCGCGCCGAGAACAACTTCCTCTCGACGCCCTACCGCATCGGTTCCGATCTCGCGGCCTACGGGGACTACGTGGGGGAAACGGTGAAATACCTGAACCTCGGCCTCGACGGCTTCTTCACGGACCAGGCGGACTTCGGAGTGCGCGCCGTGAAGGCGACGGATGCCAGCGCCCACCTGCTGGTCTTCACCTTCAGCAATCCTGTCGTCAGCGGCTCCGCCGCGGTGACTTCGGGCACGGGAGCGGCCACGGCCATCTTCGGCGGCAACGAGATGCGCGTGAACCTCACCGGCGTGACCGATGGTCAAAAGGTGACGGTGACCCTGACCAACGTGAAGGATTCGCTGGGCAATACCCTGCCCTCCGTCTCCCTCACCGTCGGCTTCCTCCTCGGCGATGTGAACCGCGACGGCGTGGTGAATGACGCGGACGTGGCGGAGAGCAAGGCCACCATCAGCACCCCGGCCACCATCGACGGGCTCAACGCCCATGCCGACATCAAGCTGGATGGAAAACTCAACGTGGCGGACACCGCCGCCGTGAAAGCCAATCTGGGCCACACCCTCGCCCCCTGATTCCTCATACAATTCAATATCTGATCCTGAACTTCATGAAACGCTATTTGCTTCCTCTGCTCGGCCTGCTGGCCGCCGGCACCGTCCGCGGGGCCGTGACACTCACCCTCACCGACACGACCGGCGCGCCGGACGCGGTGACTATCACGCCCGGGGCCTCCTTCGAGGTGATCCTGCGGCTCAACTCCACGTCCGAATTCACCAGCGGGGTTTCCTACCTGCTGGAGGCCTTCGGCTCGGCCAGCTCCGGATTCACCATCACGGCGCGGGATCTCACTAGCTCGTCCTTCACGGACGTGATCGTCACGGACGGCATCGCCCTTGCGGGTTCCGGCGGGCTGCTGGATCCGGTGAATGACTTCGAACTGGGCGCGCTGGTGGCGAGTGATCCCAATGGCGCCGGGGAATTCCAGATCGCGCGCTTCACCATCCAGGCATCTCCCACGCTCGCTCCCGGGAACTACACCCTGGGCACGAACACCGCCCTGGCCTTCGATGATTCCTTCAACGAAGTCCCGCTGAATCAGCCCCTCTATAACGTGACAGTGGTGCCGGAGCCCTCCGGCGTGGTGCTCCTCAGCTCCCTCCTGGTGAGCGTCCTGCTGAGCCGCCGCGGACGCCGGTAAACGCTAAAAACAGCGATCACCGTTGCCTTCCGTCCCCCGCTGGAGATTCGTTTCCGGCGGGGGACTTTGTTTTCTCCGGATCTCAATAGACGAGCACGCCGTGCACCGGCACTCCAGCGGGCAGGACCTCGCGGCCTTTGAGGAAGGCCAGCTCCACCAGGAAAGTCATGCCCGCCAGGGTGCCGCCGAGTTCCAGCACCAGCTTTGCCGCGGCGGCGCTGGTGCCTCCGGTGGCGAGGACGTCGTCCACGATCCACACGCGTTCACCGGGCTGGATGGCGTCCCGATGGATCTCGATGGTGTTGTCACCATACTCAAGGCTGTAGGTGGACCCGATGGTCTCCCACGGGAGCTTCCCTTTTTTCCGCACGGGGACGAATCCCGCCTTGAGCCGGTCGGCGGCGGCTCCGGCGAAGATGAAGCCGCGGGCATCGATGGCCACGATCTTATCCACCTGTTGCCCGGCCATGGTCTCGACGATGGCGTCGATGGTCAGGGAAAACACGGGACCGTTCCCCAGCAGGGGAGTGATGTCCTTGAAGGAGATCCCGGGTTTCGGAAAGTCGGGAACAGTCCGGATGGCGGTCTGGAGAGTGGAAAGTGTTTCGGGTGACATGGGCAAGGCAGGAAGCGGGAGAGTTAAGCGGAGAGAGCTTTCGCCGGCAGGTGGAGTTCTTTTTTTATGGATGAAATGCGAGCCCTGGACGCCGAACCCGTCATCCGGAGTGAAAATCTCACGCGCCGGAAAAAGGTGAGGACCGCACCCAGGCGCGGTCCTCACCCGGCATGTATTGATGGCACCGGGAGAACGTGTCCGGAGGTCCCGGAGGAAGGGCTCATGCCGCGTCCACTATTTATCATATCTTCGCCGGAGCGGCGGTGCCGTATGCTGATTGGAGACCTTCGGTTAGAATCCCATTCCGGGAGGCAGGGGCATGCCGGCGGTGAGCTTCTTCATTTCCGCCTCGGAAACACGGCGGCCTTCCGCGAGTGCCTGGCGCACGCCGGTGAGGACGAGGTCTTCGAGGGCTTCCACGTCGGTGGCGTCCACCACGGAGGGATCGATGTGAATGGCGGTAACATCTCCCGCGGCGGTGGCGGTGACACGGACTTTCCCGCCGCCCGCCGTGGCCTCCACCGTGCGCTCAGCCAGAGCCGCCTGCGCCGTGGCGAGGTCTTTTTGCATCTTCTGAGCTTGTTTCATCATTCGGGACAGATCCATGGGAAAGGTAAGGGTAGGGGGTAAGGAACAGGTGTTTTGTGTCAGGAAACGGGCGGAAGAGGAGGAGCGTTTATTTGCTCTCCACGAGCCACACGTTGCGGTAGCGGACAGGATTGCCGTGATTTTGCAAGTGCAGCGGCGCCTCGCCGGGGCCTTCCGCCAGTGGGGCCGCCGTGGTGGCATGGGGGAGTTCCACGTCCTTGTGAACGGCCACGCCATTGTGCTTCACGGTGACGCGGGCATTGGCGGTCTTCGCGCCTTTGGCGTCGAATTTCGCGGCGGTATAGTTTATGTCATACGTCTGCCACTGGAGAGGCGGCAGGCACATGTTGAGATCCGGGGCCTTGATGGTGTAGATGCCGCCACATTCGTTGTCCTTTCCTTCGAGCCCGAACGAATCGAGGATCTGGACCTCGTAGCGGCTCTGGTTGTAAAAGCCGCTGTTGCCGCGCTCCTGGCCGCGGGCGTCGGGTTTGTAGGGCAGCATGAACTCCAGGTGGAGCGTGTAGCTTTGGAACTTCTGTTTCGTGTTTTGCCCCTCCTTGAGCAGCTTGTCCTCCGTCATGCCGCTGCCTTCCCAGGCGTTGGTGTTGCTGCCGTCGAAAAGGATCACGGCTCCGGTCGGGGCTTTGGCTCCCAGGGCATCGCTCTTTCTTTCCACGCGCTCGAAGGTGTCCTTCCCCAGGGTGAGTTTGCCGGTGGTGATGCTGCCTTGCAGGGATGCCAGAGACAGTTGGACGCTCTCTCCGGAAAGCGAGCCCTTGCCGCGTTCCAGCTTGGCCTTGTCACCCGTCCATCCCGCGCCGGGCAGGCCGCCGCGGTAGAGCACGGCGTCGAATTTGCCGCCTCCCAGCGCCACGATCTGGATCCCCGCGGGCTTATCGTCCAGCTTGCCCGTGTATTCCCCCTGAAAGGCGAAATCCGCGTCCACATGCTGCCGGTCGATGGCGACCAGGGGCGTGGATTTCGCGGCGGGAGGCGGGTCCGCCGCGAGGACGGCGGGCAGGGGCAGGAGGGCGGCGGCGAGCAGGAGGGCTTTCATGGCAGGATGAGATGCAGGTGATCGAGACAAATGCGGCTCCAGGTTTCCAGCCGGTCACGGCGGGACTCCAGTTCGTCGCGGGAGAGGAATTCCAGATTCGTGATGGGCGCTTCGTTGGCGGTCACGTCTTCGGAATCGAGATCGAAAAGATGGACCACGCCAATGTGCACCTGGCCTACTTCGTTGGAGTCGTCATTGATGAGGGCCACGATGCGCTGGCGGTAGGCGGTATTGAGAAGGAGCTCCTCATTCATCTCCCGGTCCACGCCCGTGAGATAGGTGCTTTTCTCCAGCGAAGCCTGCGCCGCGTCCTCCGAATTGATATGCCCGCCGATACCCAGCGAGCCCTTGTCCGCCAGCCGCTTTTCGCCGCCTTTTCCGCCCCGCACGTAGTGCAGCAGCCGTCCCTGGCAGTGGAAGAGCGCGTAGGGGATGATCTGCTTGTGCCCCGGGTCCTCCTCCGCTTCGTCCCGTGAGAGGAAGTAGTTGTTCTCCGGGCTCAGAAACGCGGGCAGGTAACGGTCCACCTCCGTGGTGAATCCATCGAAGGCTCCGAGGGAATCAAAAAGCGGACGGGGAATGACAAGAACGCGTTCGTTGGGCCAGCGCATGCAGAAAAGAAGGAGGGAAAAGAGACGGGGACAGTCGAGCCTATGAGGGAGAGAGAAGGGGTGCAAGGCTCCTGTGCTCCGCGAAAAAATTTCCCTTAGCCTCCCGGTGTGAACGATGGTATGGACCAAGCCATGGAGAGTGTTCTCGATTCCCCCTCACTGCGTCATCAGGTGACACCCCTGAGTGTCGAGGCCTATCACGCTTTGGGGGATCTGGGAATGTTGGAGGAGAAATCGGAACTCCTTCAGGGGTTTGTCTTTCCGAAAATGCCTAAATCGCCGCGCCATCGCATCATCTGTCAGAAATTGCTCAATGCTCTCAGGGCGGCAGCTTCGAAAGGGATCTCCGTCTGGCAGGAGCAGCCAATATCCTGCGGGAACTCCGAGCCCGAGCCTGACATTTCAGTTGTTCGTGGTGAGGAAACTGACTTCGCCAAACACCATCCAGTCACCGCCGCGCTGGTGATCGAAGTCTCGATCAACTCTCTGGACCGGGATCTGAAGAAGGCCGGGATTTACGCCGCGGCTGGCGTGGAGGAGTACTGGATCATCCGGCCGGAGGAAAACTTCGCGGACGTTTACACCCTTCCCGGAGACGGAGGCTACGCCTGCGTGCGCCGGGTGGAGAAGGACGGAGTGCTCGTCCCCGGTGTGCTGCCGGCGGTGAGTATCCTCATGGATGAATTGATGGAGTAACAGGAGGCGTTCAGCCACCCGTTACTCCATGCAAAATCAGCAGATTCCCGCCGAAATGCCGCGAACCGGGAAACCTCAGTTCAGCATCTCCAGCTCCGGCAGGAGGAACTTTCCGTCCTTCCGGATGAGCTTGCCGTCGAAGTAAATCTCGCCGCCGCCGTATTCCGGGCGCTGGATGCAGACGAGGTCCCAGTGGACCTGGCTGCGGTTGCCGTTGTCGGTTTTGCCTTCGTAGGCCTGACCGGGGGTGAAGTGGAAGCTGCCCGCGATCTTCTCGTCGAACAGGATGTCACGCATGGGGTGCAGGACCTCCCGATTGAACCCGATGGCGAATTCCCCGATGTAGCGCGCGCCTTCGTCGGAATCGAGGATGCGGTTGATGGCCTCGGTGTTGTTGGCCGTGGCTTTGACGATCTTGCCTTTGGAAAACTCCAGGCGGACGTTGTCGAAGGCGATGCCCTGGTAGATGGTGGGCGCGTTGTAGCTCAGGACGCCCTCCACGCTGTCCTTCACCGGGGCGGTGAAGCATTCGCCGTCCGGGATGTTCTTTTCGCCGCCGCAGTATTCGGACTGGATGCCCGCGATGCTGAAACGCAGGTCCGTGCCGGGGCCGGTAATATGGACCTCCTTGGTCTCATCCATCAGTTTTTCCAGCGCCTGCATGCCGGGCTTCAGCGCCGCGTAGTCGAGCAGGCAGACACGGAAGAAGAAGTCCTCAAAGGCCTCCGTGCTCATGCTGGAGAGCTGGGCCATGGAGGGATTCGGCCAGCGGAGCACGCACCATTTGGTCTTCTGCACGCGGTGGTTCATCACCGGGCGCATCTTGCTCATCACCAGTTTCATCCGGTCGGCGGGCACGTCCGAGCTTTCTGTGATGTTGTGGCTGCCGCGGATGGCGATGTAGGCCTGCATGCGCTCGATGAGGTTCATCTGCACGCCGCTCCACTGTTCATACTGCGCCTCGGTGGCTCCCAGCTGCATCTCGCGGGTGAGCCGGGCGTCGTGCGTCTGCACATGCGGCACGCCGCCCGCGGCGCGGGCGGCACGGATCAGCGCCAGGCCCATTTCCGGCGGGGTGTCATAGAGGTCGAACAGGATGTTCTCGCCAGGCTGGAGCGTGACGGAGTGGGAAATCAGCTGGCGGGCGAGTTGGTCGAGACGCGGATCGTGCATGGAGGTCGGAGTGTTTTAATGGGAGGCCGCCGGGGTTTTCACGGGAGCGGCGTATTCGGTGCGGTTGAAGTCCACGTACTCCTGCGAAATGTCGCTGGTGTAAACCTGGTAGGCGGCTTCGCCACAGTTCAGGTCGATGGTGAGCGTGAATTCCTTTTTTTCCACCGCTTTGCGCAGCAGTTCCACGGGGGTGTCCGCGGCGATGCCGTTCCGCGCGGCGGCGTGGCCGTCGAAGAAAATATCGATCTGCTCCTCCCGGATGCGCGCGCGGCTGTAGCCGATGGCGTGCATCACCCGGCCCCAGTTGGCGTCCCCGCCATTCCAGGAGCACTTCACCAGCAGGGAATTCGCCACCGTCTCCGCCACCCGGCGGGCGTCCATGTGGGTGGCCGCGCCTTTCACCACGATCTCCACAAACTTCGTCACCCGTTCGCCATCACCCACGATGGCCTTGGCCATCTGGAGCATCACCCACTCCAGCGCGTGGTAAAAGGTCTCTCCCTGCGGCGTGCCGCACTTTAGCGTGCGGTTCCCGGCCTCTCCGTTGGCCATCACGATCACCGTGTCGTTTGTGCTGGTGTCGCCGTCGATGGTGATGCGGTTGAAGGTGGTCTGCACCGCCTGCTGGACCATCTTCTTCAGTTCTGCCAGTCCCACCGCCGCGTCCGTGGTCACAAAACACAGCATGGTGCCCATGCTCGGGGAAATCATGCCCGCGCCCTTCGCGATGGCCCCGATGCGGACCACCTTGTTCCCCAGCGGCACCTCGATGCTGATGCTCTTAGGCTTCGTGTCGCTGGTCATGATGGCGCGGGAGATCGCGTCATTATTCTCCCGGCCCAGTCCGGCGGCCAGCTCGGGAATTTTCGGCGTCAGCCGCTCCATGGGCATCGGCAGGCCGATGATGCCCGTGGACCCCACGAGCACCTGCGCGGGCCGGAGCCCCAGCGCCGCCGCCGTTTCGGAGGCCATGGCTTTGGCATCCCGGATGCCCCGGGGACCGGTGCAGGCATTCGCGTTCCCGCTGTTCACGATCACCGCGCGGATGTCGTTAGAGCGTAGATGCGCCTGGCAGACTTTGACCGGCGCGGCCTTCACTTTATTGGAAGTGAAGGCTCCCGCGGTCACGGCGGGCACCTGCGAATAGATGAGCCCCAGATCCAGACGGAGTTTCGCCGGGTCTTTGATGCCGCACTGCACGGCTCCGCACACGAAGCCCGCCGGAGCGACGACGCCGCCTTCGATGATGGTATAGGGACTGTTCCTGACTGACATGGACCTGCCGCTGTAGCGATTGCCGCCGGAGAATGCAAGCCACCGGCTCCGCGAATTTCAGGGAATTTGATCAACTTTCCCGAAAGACCCGCTCATGCCTCCGCCAGGGCCGTCAGTTCCGGCGCGGAAATGTAGGGAGACTGCGCCCGCTCCAGGCCCCGGCCCCGGTCGCACAACAGGTCCCCCCGGCCCAGCAGGGAGGCTCCGCCCGTGTCCTCGATCACCAGTTGAGAATTGATGCCGCTGGCCACGCGGAGGCACACTTTCAGGGGGAGGTTGGCCTTGATAAGCCCGGTCACGATATTCCGGTCCGGCCGCTGCGTGGCGAGCACCAGATGAATGCCCGCCGCCCGGCCCTTCGCCGCGAGGCGCGCCACCAGCGTTTCAAAATGCTTCTTTTCCCCCGCGCTGCCCAGGATGAGGTCCGCGAATTCATCGAAGATCAGGACCAGCCACGGCATGCCCTTCTTCCCTGCCTGCGCCCGCTGGCCGATGTTCTCGAACTTCTCCGCCAGAAGCTGGCGGTAGCGCTTTTCCATTTCCCCCACCGCCCACTCCAGGCGCTTCAGGGCTTCCTCCAGATCCGTAATCACCGGCTGGAGCAGGTGGCGGCAGTCCTTCAGCGGGCCAAAGGTAAGGATCTTGGGGTCGATCAACATCAGCCGCAACGTCTCGGGCCGACACCGGCTGATGAGCGTGGCCACCATGCTCTTCAGGAATTCGCTTTTCCCGCTCCCCGAGGCCCCGGCCACCAGCATGTGGGCCATGTTCGAGTCCTGAAAATCCGCCAGCACCACCTGCCCGTCCACGCCCACCCCGATGGGAAAGCTCACCGGGCTGGGGTGGTCCTTCACGGAGGGCAAGGCCATCACTTCCTTCCAGATCACCGCGTCCGGCTGCTTCCGGGGGATGTCCACCGTCACCCAGCCCGCGGCCGCCTCGATCAATGGAGGCTGGGAAAGCGACAGAGCCACTTGTAAATCCTCCGCCCGGTTCACCAGGGAGACTACGCGCACGCCCGCCGCGGGCTTCACCCGGTAGCGGATCAACTGAGGGGCCTGCTCGCGTCCCAGCACCTGGACCTCCAGCTTGAATGCCAGATAGCATTTGCGGATGGCCTCCGAGTGATCGCTCGTGTCGGTGGATTTTGTCGCACGCTTTTCTTTGCCGGGAGGGGTGGGCGCGGGCGAGAGGGCACCCCGTTCCGCGATCTCTTTCAAGACCGGCAGCACCATGCCGGCGAACAGCGCTCGGAGTTCCTGGGGAGTCGCGGTCACGGTATGCACCGCCGGTTCGTAGTATTCCAGCAGTCCGTGAAATTGCAGGCCGGGCCGGTTCTTTTCCAGGAGCGCGGCGTAGATCGCCAATTGGAGGAGATCGTGCTTCAGCTGCGTGCCCCGGGACAGTTTGTAGTCCACGATCACCAGTTCATTTCCCGGGGTCATCCGCACCGCATCGATCCGCCCGGAAACGGAGACCTCGCGTTTTCCGAAGGTGAAAGGCACGTCCCCGGAGGTGTGCTCGCTCACCAGCAGGAGATCCCCCCAGGATTTGAAACCGGGGCCCGTGCCCCTCAGAGTCGCGAGCTGTCCGCAGAAACTGTGGAGCCGCTCCTTCAATGCCATGGATTCTGCCACCCGGCCGGAGGCCGCGATCTCCGTCAGCGCGGTTCCGGCAAAGCGGTCATACATCTCCTCCCAAAGCGCGTCCGCGTCCTTCAGGGGCTCTGTTTTCGGCTGACTTCCTGCCTCCGTCAGCCAGGTCGTGAAGCCGTCCGCGATCTGATGAAACTTCTGCCCGAACACCACTCCGGAGCCTGAAGGGCTGAATGCCCGGACAGGAGGATTCTTTCCGGCGAGCCAGGCCTCCAGCCATTCCCGGCTCAGGCAGGCGCATCGCAACTGGGTTACCGTGAGACGGGGGCTTGCCATAGAATGACGGTCATCGTGGGGCTTGGAAAGCTCTTCAGTTCAGGGAGGCTTTCGATTGCCTTGTTGATCTCCTCTTTTGTCCAGCCGGGCTCCAGTTTGGTCTCCAGTTCCTCCAGGCTCAGAAACTTCGCTTTCCGCATGATATTCCTGAGGCTCTCTTCCAGACCGGGGCGGGGTGGAGGCGGGGGGACCATGGGCAAGGCGGGCTGCGGCTCCCCGGTTTCCTGGAACCGCCGCTCCCACCAGACCTTGAGTTTTTCGGCGGTGAATTTCAGGACTTCCTCCGGGGACAGTTTCAAGTCGCCCTGCACCGCGTCGGAATACATGGACCGGCAGGCATACATGCTGGCGATATCCTTGGCCGTGAGGGTCGCCACGCGCAGGTGGGTCTTCAGGGCCGCCTGGACCTGATCCCGGCTCACCCACTTGGGACCGGGGATGGGCGCGTGCTCGGGGGTGCGGAAGAAAAAGGAAATGACCCCACTGGCGGCCTTCGCCTGGGAGGCTTTTTCAATGCTTCCCCAGCGCTTCCAGTGGGAGCCGCCTTCAAATCCGAAGCGGATGGTCCGGCCCTGCTTTTTCCACTGCACGGAGAAATAATCCGTGTCGGAATCCGGCGTGCTCACTTCCACCTCGGGCCAGCAGGCGGCTACGTCGCGGGTCAGCCACTTGAAGAAGTCCGCGTCAAAAAAGAGCCGGGAGGGCCGGAGTTCGATCTCCCGGGTGTATTGGGCATGAATTTCCTCCGGCACCGGTTTGGCGGGAGCCACACCAGGCTCCGTCAACTGACTCCACTCCTCCCGGAGTGATTGCAGCACCGTGCGGATGCCCATCTGCGTCTGGCCGGAGTAGATTTTCTCCAGCGTCGCGCCGCTTCGCATGGGCTTCAGTCGCGCATCGTCCGGCCAGGCATCCAGCCGTTGATTCACCATCTCCTGGGCCTGGTCTTTCGTGATCCCCTCCAGCGAAACCGGCGCGCTCAGGCGGGCCAGGTAGGGTCCGCCCTCGAAATGCGGCAGAAGCCGCTTCTTCCAGGAGTCCTGGTTGGCGGTCAGGAGCACGAGGGAGTTCCGGCAGTAGTCCACCATTTCCTGGATCAGCACGGCCAGGCTGAGGCCGAGAACCGGGGAACGCCCGTAGTTCTCCGTCTGGTCAAAGCAGAAAAGGAAAGGCCGGTAAAATCCCGCCAGCCGCGAGAGATCCATGATGCGCTGCCGGCTCAGGCTCTCCCGGGAGGAAATGCCGCCATCGCTGGGAGGACAGTCTCCAAGCCGGATTTTAAGCGCCATCGCCGTCTCCTCATCAATGCTCCTCCCGCACAGCCAGTCGAAGCTCCCCGCCGTGAGATTGAAGTCGGGCGCGCCGTAGGCGAGATAACCCAGCACCCGCAACCACGAGGATGCCTGGGCGGATTCCAGCCTGACTCCCCGCGCGGTGAGGCTCGCGGCCATATTCGGGATCAACTGATCCAGATTCGCCCGCATCCACGGCGTCCAGGTGGACTCCCAGGCGGTTTCCTCCGGTGTCCGCGCGCCGCCGTTCGCGTAGCGGCGGAGATACCCCACGGCGGTGCGCATGTCCTGCGAGCCCACCTTGCCCTCCGCCACGAGGTCCGTGGTGAGGTGTGTGAGAATGCCCCGCGCGAACGCCTCGATCTGTCGCGGTCCGTTTCCACCCGCCGTCCCGCCGGGCACGGGCTCCGGCATATCCATTTCCTTCACCGTGGTCTGGAGGATCGACTGCCAGCACCCTTCCGAATCCACGAAAGGCTTCACATACACCACCGTGGCCCGCCGTGTCAGTTCCTGAAAAAGCCGGCCGATGAGGTGGGACTTCCCGTAACCCGCCTCCGCCGAGGTGAGGAAGGAGGCCGTGGGCAGTCGCGCGTCCTCCCGGGGTGGCTCCCCCGCCTCCAGTTCGGCGAATCTCCCGAGAATCTGCCGGAGCGGTCCGTCATTCAGACCGGCCACGGATTTCTCGATCCGGCGCGGCTCATGAACGATGTTGTCGGCAAAAGGATTGGGAATCATGTCACGAAAGGCCAGGCACCGGGTTCACGGGAGAAGCCGCACGCGCAGATAGGTCCGCCCGTCCAGCCTCAGGGCCGCCGCCCGTTCCTCTTCGTCGGAAAGCGAATAATCCCCCAGGCTCAACACCGCTTTCCCGGACCGGGCCAGACGCGGCAGTTCCTCATGCAGTCGCGCCACGGTAAGACCCGATTCCTTGAGCAGCGCCGAGATGAGGACATCCGGGAACCCTTCCTTTTCCTTCGCGCGCTCATAGGCGGGACCGAGGTCGGAGGACATGACGGACTCGGGGCCTTCGGGTGGAAAGGACTCCATCTCCTCCGTCAAAAGGGGGCGGAGAGATGCCGCATGAATCCAGTAATTGGTTTGCCCCACTTTGACCAGGATCAGCTTTTTTTCTTTGGTGAGGATGTTGATTGCCTTCTGGATCTGCTCCTTCACCGCACCACCGGTTTTTTGCTGGAGTTTACTGAGAGTAAAGACGGTCGCCTTTCCAGGAGTAGCCAGGGCCTCTATGTGCTCCGCCGCGAGTTCCAGAGGCTTGAAATACTCCGTGAGGACATACCTGCCCGATTTTTTACTCCCCAGATTTCCAATCTTTCTTTCGGCTTCCAGCTGGGCAAGCACCGTGCCGCGTTGTTTTTTAGAATCGGGCATCTTCGAGGTCTGGAGCCCCTGTTTACCGGCGGCTTCCAGTTTCGCAAGGATGACCGCGGGAAGATCGATGGGTGTTTTAGGCATGTGAATGAGCCGCTTTTTGCCAGCTTCCCTTTCCGGGCGCAAGCCTGATTCCATCCGCATGTGCCCCTATGTCATTATGAAACCCGGTGGAGGGCATGAATTGAATCAATAACCTGCGGGAATACGCGACCTCAGAACTTCCGGCCCAGCCGGGCGCGGACATCGCGCAGCACGTCGCCAAGCGCCCGGATGTCGCTCTCGATCATGTGCGGACGCAATGCCTCCAGGAGCTTTTCGTCCGGAACCGGATTGGCGGCCATGAGGGATGCGATATCGGATTCGTAGAGAGAGGCCCGCTGGATCTGCCCCTGACGGTAGAGGCTGGGGAGCGCAAAAAGTTTCAAAAGGATCAGCCCTTCCGCACTGGCCACGCGCAGGCGGTGGCGGAGGAATTCATGATCCCCGGCATGTCGTTCGGCAACTTCCGCGAAGAGCTTGTTTGATGTAAAAAGAAAATCCACCCGCAACGGCCCAAAGGAACCGTTGGCGAACCACTCGTTTTGGTTCTCCAGAACGAGACCAGGGATTCCGGTCACATCCGGAAGACTGACGATAAAACTCAAATCCCTGGTGTTTCGCCCATTGGTATGGACCAGCACGGCAAGTCCGCCAACAAGCACGGGCGGGATATGCCGTGATTGCAGAAGGTCCAGAAAAGCATCGACACTGGCAGCGAGGTTATTTGCCTCCCTAACACTGTCTTTCCGGAAAAAACGCGCTCGACTGATGACTGCCGCTGGATCATCACCGGAAGCCCACAGGGGAGGGGCGATGGGAGAAAGCTGCGCGGCCATGCGTCGCAAATATGGCGACAACAGCCCCGCGGGCAAGACGGATTCCCGCGCTAACAACCGCTTCGCCGTTGCCATAAAGTTGACACCCGGGAATATTTCCTGCATGACGCCCGGGATGCACACTGAAGCCCTTTCCTCCGCCATTCGACTGAAGCCGCTTTATATGGAACGCGTCTGGGGAGGCAGGGAACTGGAGACGGTTTACGGGCGGGAGCTGCCGGCGGGTTCCGGGCCGGTGGGGGAAAGCTGGGAGGTGGTGGACCGGGAGGATGAGCAGAGCGTGGTGGTGGACGGGCCGCTGGCGGGGCTGACGTTGCGTGAACTTTGGGAAAAGCACCGCGCGGAGGTGTTCGGGGAACAGGCTCCGGATTCCCCCCGGTTTCCGCTGCTGGTCAAAATCCTCGATGCCCGGGACCGCCTGAGCATCCAGGTACATCCGCCCGCCTCCGTGGCTGGGGAGTTGAAGGGCGAGCCAAAGACCGAGATGTGGTACATCGCCCGGGCGGATGAGGGAGCGGCACTCTATGTGGGCGTGAAGCCCGGTGTGACACGCGACGCGTTCGCGGCGGCCATCGCGGACGGGACGGTGGAGGATCTGGTGCACCGCCTGCCGGTGAGGGCCGGAGACTTCATCTTCGTCCCCAGCGGACGGCTCCACGCCATCGGGGCCGGACTGGTGATCTTTGAAATCCAGCAGAACAGTGACACCACCTACCGCGTCTTTGACTGGAACCGCATGGGGCTCGATGGAAAACCCCGCGCCATGCACGTCACGGAGTCCCTGAAGTGCATCGACTTCACGGATACCGATCCCGCCCTGGGCGTGCCAGATGGCACCGTGCTGGTGACCTGCCCTTATTTCAAAGTAGAGCGCCTGGAGTTGAAGGGAGACGCGTCCACTGCCTGGGGCCGGCCGGGCGAATTCTCCATCCTCACCCTGGTGAGCGGGGAGATCACGGTTGGCGGGCTCACGCCGGCTCCCGGGGAATTTCTCCTCATCCCCGCCACGCTCGGAGAGGCCGGGCGCGCGGTTCAGGCGAAGGCAGGCGCGGTTCTTCTGAAAACAAGCTTTGGCGGCGCGCGGTAGCGCAGACTTGCGCCTTACCCCGGGGCGTGCTTTAGGGTCGCCCCCCTTTCATCCTTATTTTATCCATGAGCCAAACCGCCCCCCTCAAGATCGCCGTGCTTTCCGGAGACGGAATCGGACCCGAAGTCATGGCCGCCTCCCTGAAAGTGGTGGAGGCCGCCGGTGCCAAACACGGGCTTTCCTTTTCCTTTGACCACCAGTTGGTGGGCGGCGCTGCCATCGATGCGAAAGGAGAGGCCCTGCCAGAGGAAACCGTGATCGCCTGCGAGGCGGCGGACGCCATTCTCTTCGGTTCCGTGGGCGGTCCCAAGTGGGAGAAGCTGCCCCCGGCGGAACAACCGGAGCGCGGGGCTCTCCTGCCCCTGCGCAAGCACTTCGGGCTCTTTGCCAATCTGCGCCCCAGCGTCTGCTTCCCCAGCCTCATTCACGCCAGCCCGGTAAAGAATGAGCTCATCGCGGGCGGGTTCGATGTCCTCTGTGTCCGCGAACTCACGGGCGGCATCTATTTTGGCAAACCCAAGGGCCGCACGGAGATCGATGGCGAAGTGACGGCCATCGACACCATGGTGTATAAGAAAAGCGAGATTGAGCGCATCGCCCGCGTCGCCTTCAAAGCCGCCCAGGGCCGCCGGAAGCACGTGACGAGCATCGACAAAGCGAACGTCCTGGAAAACGGTCTCCTCTGGCGTGCCACCGTGGAGGAAATCGCGAAGGAGTATCCGGACGTGAAGCTGGCCCACCTCTATGTGGACAACGCCGCCATGCAGCTCATCCGCCGTCCGAAAGAGTTTGACGTAGTTCTGGCCGAGAACCTCTTCGGCGACATCCTCAGCGATGAAATGGCCATGATCGCCGGCAGCCTCGGCATGCTGGCCAGCGCCTCCCTGGGCCGCCAAAAGGAGGGCGGACTCTATTTCGGCCTCTACGAGCCCAGCGGCGGCAGCGCCCCGGACATCGCGGGGAAGGGGATCGCCAATCCCATCGCGCAAATTCTCTCCGCCGCCCTCATGCTGCGGTTCTCCTTCGGTCTGGAGGAAGCCGCCGCCGGGATCGAAGCCGCGGTGCGGAAGACCATTGATGACGGCTACCGCACCGGCGACATCCACACGGCGGGCGCGGGCATCCAGCTCGTGAACACCGAAGGCATGGCCGCGGCCATCACGGAGCGGCTTTAGCCGGTGCCGTCAGATCGCGCCATCTCATGGACGCCGCCTCATCCCCGGCGCTGAGGGCGGCCTCCGATAACACCTCCGCCGCGATGCCCTTCATTCCGGCATCCGGAAGCGCGAGGGTAAACGCGGCGGCGGTCTCCGGATCGTGACGGCTCCAGTAGTCGATGATGTTCCGGGTCGCCAGCGTCCGGCCTTCGCCCTCAGGCAGCCCCTTCAGCCAAGCCGAGGCCGCGCCAGGATCGCGTTGCACCCACGAGGAGGCGATCTCCGGCAGCACCTTCACCTGGAAATCCACCGGGAGACTCTTCGCCCCTGCGGCGGCCGCATTGGGGTCCCGCTGCGCCCACAGGCCCATGAAAGTTGAAAACCCCGAGGTTGAGACATCCTTCGATGAGTCCCCGGCCTCCAGTATAGTCTTCATCATGCGGGTGGAATCCTCCGGATGAGCCAGGAAAAAGCCTTGGTTCAGGTTTCCCCACGTTTCCAGCCGGGCTTCCGGGGGCATGGCCTCAAAACCCGCCACGGCAGCGGCATGATCTGCCATCCACAGCAGCCGGAAGCCGTCCGGATTTTCCACGCCCAGCTCCCGGCCAAGCGCCAGTTTTTCGGCCTCGGGCAGGGCCTCCCCCACATGCCCCAGCCCGCGCAGAGCCGTGGCCCGTTCCTCTCCTTCCAGCGAACGGGACCACGCCAGGGCCGCTGTTACGTCGGTTTCGGCCCATGCGGTCGCGAGCGCTTTGATACCAACCTGGCGGTTCTCGCCTTTGAGTGTGCCGAACACTTCCAGGGCTTCCGCCGGGCTTTTTTTCACCAGGGCCTCCAGGCTGCTGCTGATATAGGAAGGCAGGTGGGCTTTGCCCGCGTTTTCACAAGCCCAGCGAATGGCCTCCCGGGGATCCTTCAATGCCCATTGCCCAGAGACGTTAGGCTCCCCATCCCAATCATCCGCCTCTGGTGGATCCGCCCTTATAAAGTCCATCGCTGCCAGGGGCTCGCTCTCCGCGAGTTTACTGATAATCTCCGGCAAGGACACCCAGTCTTTCAATTCCGGGCTCAGACTCTCCCGCCACGCCAGGGCCGCGCGGGCGTCTTTTTCCATCATCTTTTGGGCAATGATCCGGATACCATCGTTCCGCAGGAAACGTGGAGCCAGGAGGAGGGCATCAAGAGCCCGTTTGGAATCGGTCTTTGCCATCGTCTCCAGCAGCGCCTTCCAGCCGGCCTGCCTGGCCCCGGCCCCCGCTGTCTGAAGAATCCGTAGCGCCTTCTCCGGATCCCGTTCCACCAGCCGCTGGATTAAGTTATTGTCCCCGCCGTTGTCATCCTGCATCACTGCCACCCCCGGTGGAGTAACTAATGCTCTAAGCGCCCCGTCCGGATCCCGGTCCGCCCAGGCGTCCAGAGCCGCCGCGCGCGCGAGCCCGTTCATGTCCTTCAGGGAAGCCAGAAACGCGGCGCCATCCGTGACATTCCCCGCCAACTCTTCACCCGCCAGACGCAGCGCGAGTTCCTCCGCCTCCGAGCAATTGAATCTGGATAATGCCGCCGGATTCGCCAGCAGAGCGCGACCGTGCCCGGTGACGCCTTTCACGATGGCCTGAAACTGCGCCATGGGCGTGCCTGCCTTCGCGGCCTTTGCAGCGAAACTCTCCGGAATCCCACTGTTCTTTGGCGTCGCGATAACCTTTCGCCGGACAGGTGGAGCCTCCGGCATCCACAACGGCGGGAGCAGCCAGCCAGCCACGGCACAAGCCACGCACGCGGGAATGAGGAGCAGGCTTTTCATGGGGGATCCTCGGAAGGGAGATCGACATCCGGGGACAATCCTTCGGACGGGACCGGTGCCTCGGCACCCGGCAGCGGAGCCTCGCGGGCCTCCTTCAGGATTGCCTGGCGCTCCTCCGCGGAGAGCCGGCTGGCCTGGAGCAGCGCCGTGGCTTTCGCAGGATTCTCCTCCAGCAGCACTCGGAGGGAGCCAAGCAAAAATTTGCCCCTTGTCTCCTCCGGGAGCTGGAGCGCCCATCCGGCCGCCGCTTCGTAGTCCTTTTCTTGATAAAAGGA
Source organism: Verrucomicrobiales bacterium (assembly GCA_965229245.1). GTDB lineage: Bacteria > Verrucomicrobiota > Verrucomicrobiia > Verrucomicrobiales > V1-33 > V1-33. The sequence goes on along the minus strand of CBDDIW010000005.1, from coordinate 1,298,293 downwards.
CCAACCGGCCACCTCCGCCGCCGCTTTATCCCGTTTCTCCCCTTCAGGGAGGGAGGCCACCCATGCCGAGGCTTCCTCCGCATTGTCCCCCAGCCACCGGCCCATCACTCCGGCAAACTCGGCGCTCGAGTTATCCGGCAGACGCTTCACGAGCTCACGGGCCTGCAGAGGTTTCGCATCCAGGCTGGAGAAAAGCGCCTCCACGGACGCCGGTGTTCCCTGGGCCAGAAAGGCATCCAGATGCTCTACCGCGTAATCCGGCGCGGCTTCGATTACCTTTTCCCACGCCGGTGTCGCCATTCCGTTCCGCCGGGAAGCCCACTCCACCATGGCCCCGGGATCTGTGTAAGCCCATGTATCGAAAAGGGCGGTCGCAAGCTCTGTACTCAGATTTCCCGCCGGCTGGCTGTCCACCCACGCCGCCACCCCTGACGGATCCCGTGCCGCCCAGCTTCCGATGACTACGCGGCAGGCATCCGCCGCCGGATCCCGGGATACGGGGGTGGTGGAGGCATGTACCGGATCCCACGACTCCATACTGTTGCCGGGAGGGTATTCACCACTGACACGGCTCGCGAGCGCCGTTGCCAGCGCCGCCGGATTATCGCGTGTGGCCGCGACCATCAGCTCCACGCTAATGTTTGGCAGGGTAAGAATCCGTGCCGCCTCTGCGGAGTTCGTCGCCGCGACTTTGCGAATGAGTGCTTTCATGACCTCGCCCGGCATCAGGCTGGTATAATCATACCCGGAGGAGGCCCCATTGGAGGTGACCGTGTGCTCGTATTGCGGCATCCACTCGTTCTGCCCGCGCCAGCCCACTTTGTCCGCCTGTTCCATGGCACCCGCGAGATCGCCAGTTTTCATCAGCGCATCGATGAGGATGACGCGGCCATACTGCCGGGCGGCTCCCGCGGGCATGGTCTCCACCCGCTGCCGGGCCGCCGCCGGATCCGCGCCCGCCAGTCTTTGCAAATCCGTCGCCAGGATGCTGGACCGCATGCCGCCAATGGGCAGCCCCTCCAGCAAAGCCGGAAGCAACTCCGGAGAATGGAGAGCAATCCACTCCGAGGCCTCGCGAGTGGATTGCCGGGAATCCGGGGGGAGCGTCTTCATCCAGGCCAGCGCGGCGGCGGGCTCCTTCCTTGCCCAGGCCTCCGCCAGGGTGCCTGCCATTTGCTTCCGGTGAATCGCGGGGGCTGAGTCCAGTAATGCCGCCACTTCCTGGGGAGCGCTGCCGGCAAGGCGGCGTATCACCTGCCGCAGGTCAGGGTAACCGGGTTCTCCCACACTCAAACTTAGCAGGGACGGGTCCGCCGTCAGCAGGGCCAGACATTTCCCCGGATCCGTGGCTGTCAGGCCCAACAGGGCGTCTCTCCGGTGTTGCCGGTGAGTGGTGTTCGCCTGCGTCCAGGCTTTCTCAAAGTCCACGCGCGCCCAGGCCTCGATGGCATTCGCGATGTAAAACCCCGGAGCCCAGCCCGGCATTCGCGGCTTCTGAAACTCCGCCCACGCCACCATCGCTTCCGGATTCACCTCCGCCCACCGGGCCATCAGCAGGCGGATATCCAGATTATCCCGGTCCGCCGTCTTCACCACCTCTCCGGCCATTTGCAGAAGCTCCTCCCCGTCCGCTCCCGGCAGCCACGCCATGAGCAGCCGCAGCCGCGCCGCCCCGGACGCCGCCAGCACCGCCGCCGCTTCCGGACGCGGCTCCGTTATCTGCGGGAGACTCGCCACAGGCTTCCCCTCCGCCTTTCCGCCCCGCTCAGGCCCCACTGCCCGGACGCCGACTGATTCTCCCCCCGCCTCCAGATGATTGGAAAACAGCCGTCCCCCCACCCCCGCAGCCAGGGCGGCGGCCATTAATGCGAAAGCACGGGAGAATTTCATCGCGGCGCATTTATCGCGACTCCTCCCGCCGGGGCAATCTTAATTCCAAATACCCGCCGGTCCCGCTTTCTCCCCGTGGAATCCGGCTTGCTTTTCGCCTTCGCTGGTTCCCCTCCCCAAAGCTCTCTTGCATTCACCCGGCGTCCCGGCTTTTGGTAGCCTCTTGCCGCCAGCGGGAAGTCATCACTTTCCGGGGCGGCGCTTCTTTTCCCGGATACTATTTCCTATGAACTACGACCTCATCGTTATTGGCGGCGGACCGGCGGGATACGTCGGAGCCATCCGCGGAGCCCAGCTTGGTAAAAAAGTCGCCTGTGTCGAGGCGGACCGCGCGGGTGGCACCTGCTTGAACTGGGGCTGTATTCCCACCAAGTCCCTCCTCCGGAATGCCGAGCTTTATCACCTCATGAAGCACCGCGCCGCGGACTTCGGATTCTCTTTCGACAACCTCGCTTTCGACTGGAGCAAGATCATCGGGCGCAGCCGCAATGTCAGCAATAAACTGGCGGGCGGCATCGAGTTCCTCTTCAAGAAGAACAAGGTGGACTACATCCGCGGAAATGGCGCGCTCCTCGGCGGCGGCAAAGTGGAAGTGACCGCGAAAGATGGCACCAAGAGCGTCATCGAAGGTTCCAAGATCCTCATCGCCACCGGCTGCGCCACCCGGCCCATGCCCGGTCTGCCCTTCAACGGCACCAGCGTCATCGGCAGCAAGGACGCCATGGTGCTGCCGAAGCAGCCGAAGGACATCATTATCATCGGCGCGGGAGCCATCGGCATCGAGTTCGCCTACTTCTTCGCCTCCTTTGGCACGAAGGTGACCGTGGTGGAAATGATGCCTAACATCCTCCCCGTGGAGGACACGGATGTGAGCGTGGCCCTGGAAAAGAGCCTCAAAAAGCAGGGCCTCAACCTCCTGACCAGCACCAAGGTGACGGGCACGAAGGACCTGGGCTCCAGCGTGGAGATCAGCGTGGAGAAGTCCGACGGCAGCAAGGAAACGCTGAGCGCCGAGGTATGCCTCGTGGCCATCGGCGTCAGCCCCGTGCTCCCCGGCGGCCAGTTGCCGAAGCTCAGCGACCGCGGCTACCTCGTCACCGACGCCCGCTATCAAACGAGCATCAAGGACGTGTATGCCGCCGGCGACATCATCGGGCCGCCCTGGCTCGCGCACGTGGCCTCCTACGAGGCCCACCAGGCGGTGGACGGCATGTTCACGGACAAGAAGCCGAAGAAGGTGGACATCTTCCCCGGCTGTACCTACTGCCAGCCTCAGGTGGCCAGCGTGGGCCTCACCGAGCGTGCCGTGAAGGAAAAGGGCCTCAAATACAAAGTGGGCGTCTTCCCCTTCCAGGCCAGTGGCAAGGCGCTGGCCGTGGGCGAGAGCGAGGGCTTTGTGAAGCTCATCTTCGGCGAGCAGCACGGCGAAGTCCTGGGCGCGCACATCATCGGGCAGGAAGCCACGGAGATGATCGCGGAACTCGGCTTGGCCATGAACATGGAAGCCACCATGGAGGACATCGAAGCCACCATCCACGCTCACCCGACTTTGTCCGAAGCCGTCTTTGAGGCCGTGGGAGTCGCCGGGGGGCACGCCATCCACATTTGATTTGACCTACCCCAGGAACAGCCACGCCGCCAGCGGCAGGCTCACCATCACCCACCCAAAGCCGGCCACCACCGGCGACGGGATGGGGGTGGCCCAGGCTGAATGGCCCATGGGCCCCTCCATGAGCCCGATGATATCCGCGAACCGGATGCACAGGGTGCCAAAAATCATCCCCAGCACGCAAAGCGGCAGCATGGAGGCATTCTCAGCGATGTTGTCGTCCTCTTTGCCCGCGAAGTGGATGGCCGCCAGGACATCGCCAACGAGCAGGGGTGCCAGAAGCAGAAGTTTCCTGGAAGTATTCATGGCGGGGTGCCGGAAAGCTACCGGCATCCCGCTTTCCCGCAACCGCACCGGTTCCTTTCCGTCCCTCCATTCATGACGCCCCCCCGCAGTGATACCGCGCGCGGCCTTGTCGCCGGGATCACCGCGTTTACCCTCTGGGGGCTGCTGCCGGGCTATTGGAAGGCCCTTTACTGGCTGAGCCCCGCGCAGGTCATTTGCCTCCGGGCGCTGCTCACCGTACCGGTGGTGACCGCCGTCATGATGGCGCGCGGCACCTTCCGTCCCCTGATGCGGTCCATGCTGGAAAATCCGCGCATCGCGGGCCTGCACCTGCTCACCGCCGCCCTGCTCGCGGGGAACTGGATCACCTTCGTATGGGCCACGCATAACGGCCACATCACGGAGGCCAGCCTCGGTTACTTTTTAACCCCCCTCGCCAATGTGGCCATGGGGGCCATCTTTCTCGGCGAACGCCTCCGGCGCGGCCAGTGGATCGCGCTCGGCTTCGCCATCGCGGGAGTAGTCATTCAGATGATCGATGCCGGGAAGCCGCCCTGGGTAGCGCTTTCCCTCTGTGCCACCTTCGCCTTTTACGGCCTGCTCCGGAAAAAGGCCTCCCTGGATTCTCTGGCCGGACTCACGGTAGAGTCTATCGTGGCCGTCCCCTTCGCCGCCATCTGCCTGGGTTTCAATCCCCCGGCCCATTTTGCCGGCAATGGCGGCATGTGGGAGTGGTCGTTGCTGCTCAGCATGGGTGTCATCACCGCCATCCCCCTTCTCGGATTCGCCACTGCCGCGCGGATCCTGCCCCTGAGTGTGGTGGGCATCCTCCAGTTCATCGCCCCCAGCCTCCAGTTTCTTGTCGGCTGGCTCAAATATGACGAAGCAGTCAGTCGGCTCCGCTTGGGAAGCTTCTGCCTCATCTGGGTGGGGCTTGTCATTTTCACCGCCGACGCCTGGGCCCGCTCCCGCCGCCCCGTGCCCGCGCCATCAGAATAAGGGTAGGTCTGAAATCCTCCCGGCTTCTATTCCGGGGAAACCCGGGGGTTTATTCCTCCCTGAGTGCCCCGAGCAAACCTGATGATTGTTCCGGCGGTCCGTTCTCGCATGGGAGTATCGAAGGTCCTCTGATGAAAGGTAGCCCAGACGCTCCCGCGCATCACCGAGGTGGGCGCCCTTGAAATCCTCCGCCTTCCTCCTGTTGTGCCAGCGGGGTTGGGAGAACCAGTTTATCTTATGAGGGTTTCGGCAGGGCTGCCGAGCCACAAGGTGTGGCAGCCCCGCCGAAAGAGCGAGCCTTGTTCCTTCGTTTCATTTCCCTGACGAGGTTCCGTGTTGTTGGGCTTCTCCAGCGATTGGGCCTATTAGGCCCATCCTTCCTATTCGGCCCACAGACCCCGGCAGTGGGACCAGTCGCAGGCGCGTATAGCCCTGAACAAAACTGAACATTCCGGCCTGCGGGTGCTTCGGGGAAGGGGAGGTGCCTGCTCGCCTACCTGAACAAAACTGAACATTTGGAGGCGGAAGGCACCCCGCGCGGAACGCGCGGCTTGTCCTTCCGGCCCTCTTCCGGTTCTGTTTTGTCCGCTTCGTCCCTGCTTTTGCTTCTGTCCGGACCCGTTTTGGTCGCTCCCGCTCCCATTTCCTCCTCCGGCCACTCTATTTTGTCCGGTTTGGCTCCAATTCTGAAGTCCGCCACGGGCATTTTGGCATCCGGCGGGCTCCTCTGGCCCCGTTTTTGCAAAGGAGGAAGACCGGAAACAACCCTCCGGAGGACTCAAAACCCCCTCCCGGGACCTGTTTTCCGGGCGTTTCCGCAAGTTTTCGAGCCCTTCAATCCCGGTTTTGAACCGGGAAAGGGGGATTCGTCGCAAAAAACTTCCAAAAAGAAGCGAAAAGGAGTTGCGGGAAGGGAAACCCCCGCTATAAGATTCGGCGTCGCACGAAACAATGCGATCGGCGGACGACAGAGACCCAAACCGATTGTGGCAGAAATGACCACGACCGGTGTTTTTGTCCCCCTGAAACCAAGCGTTCTTTGAAAAACACAGTTACTTTAGCAGCCGAGACGGCGGGATTTGAGTCCCGGAGTCGATGAAGCTGCAAAAAGTTGAAGAAAAGACTAATTTGTGCGCCGCGCGTCGGAAAAGACGCGTGGTCCTGTGAGGCGGGAAACCGCTTCACGAAAACGTCAAATATTTCTTCTGAGCATTGCGATTTTGGTCATTTAACATGCCGGAATCAGATGTTTAGAATGCTAATTCTTTACGGAGAGTTTGATTCTGGCTCAGAACGAACGCTGGCGGCGTGGATAAGACATGCAAGTCGAACGGGGCGGTAGCAATACCGTTCAGTGGCGGACGGGTGCGTAACACGTGAACAATCTGCCCGGAAGAGGGGGATAGCCCAGGGAAACTTGGATTAATACCCCGTGTGGTACAGGTGGGCATCCATCTGACACCAAAGGTGCTGCAAGGTGCCGCTTCCGGATGAGTTCGCGCCCTATCAGCTTGTTGGCGGGGTAACGGCCCACCAAGGCGATGACGGGTAGCTGGTCTGAGAGGATGACCAGCCACACTGGAACTGAGACACGGTCCAGACACCTACGGGTGGCAGCAGTCGAGAATCATTCACAATGGGCGAAAGCCTGATGGTGTGACGCCGCGTGGAGGATGAAGGTCTTCGGATTGTAAACTCCTGTCATGTGAGAGTAAAGCCGGTCGTTAACTGCGAGCCGGTTTGAGAGTATCACAAGAGGAAGAGACGGCTAACTCTGTGCCAGCAGCCGCGGTAATACAGAGGTCTCAAGCGTTGTTCGGAATCACTGGGCGTAAAGGGTGCGTAGGCGGCGCGGTAAGTCAGAGGTGAAATGCCGGGGCTCAACCCCGGAACTGCCTCCGATACTGCCGCGCTTGAGGACTGGAGAGGAGTCTGGAATTCACAGTGGAGCAGTGAAATGCGTGGATATTGTGAGGAACACTAGTGGCGAAGGCGAGACTCTGGACAGTTCCTGACGCTGAGGCACGAAGGCCAGGGGAGCAAACGGGATTAGATACCCCGGTAGTCCTGGCAGTAAACGGTGCACGCTTGGTATGGCGGGAATCGACCCCTGCCGTGCCGGAGCTAACGCGTTAAGCGTGCCGCCTGGGAAGTACGGTCGCAAGATTAAAACTCAAAGAAATTGACGGGGACCCGCACAAGCGGTGGAGTATGTGGCTTAATTCGATGCAACGCGAAGAACCTTACCTGGGCTTGACATGCATTTTGTCACCGGTGAAAGCCGGTTAGCGGAGCAATCCGCGGGATGCACAGGTGTTGCATGGCTGTCGTCAGCTCGTGTCGTGAGATGTTGGGTTAAGTCCCGCAACGAGCGCAACCCCCGTGTTCTGTTGCCAGCGCGTAATGGCGGGAACTCTGAACAGACTGCCTAGTTAAACTGGGAGGAAGGTGGGGATGACGTCAAGTCAGTATGGCCCTTACGCCCAGGGCTGCACACGTACTACAATGCGCGATACAATGTGAACCGAGACCGCGAGGTGGAGGAAATCGTAAAAATCGCGCCCAGTTCGGATTGGAGGCTGCAACTCGCCTCCATGAAGCCGGAATCGCTAGTAATGGCGCATCAGCTACGGCGCCGTGAATACGTTCCCGGGTCTTGTACACACCGCCCGTCACATCATGGAAGCCGGTCGCGCTCGAAGTATCCGCGCCAACCTCACGGAGGCAGGATCCTAAAGCATGACTGGTGACTGGGATGAAGTCGTAACAAGGTAGCCGTAGGGGAACCTGCGGCTGGATCACCTCCTTTCTATGGAGTACAGAGCAGTCCGGCGGCCGGACAGCGGCAGGGCATCAAGTCCTCCGCGAAACCCCGGCCCCCACTATTATAGTATCATGACTGCTCAGGTCGACACTGTCGCCTCTTCCTTAACAGGAACCGGCACGGTGCGCCGGATTTGAAAGAACCGGCACCTTGGTCCACGCGTTTATGGAAAACCGCGGCGTGCAAACTAGTCTTTACTTCTTCCTCAAGCGTGATTGTCCGCGTGGACTTTGGCTTAAACCTTAAACGGTGACAGCCAGGGAAAACGGGAAACGGACAGCCGGGGGGTTTAGCTCAGTTGGTAGAGCGCCAGCTTTGCAAGCTGGATGTCAGGAGTTCGAGTCTCCTAACCTCCACCATGAACAATGGTGAAACGGGGTTGGGCTGGAAAAGCCCCTGACGGAATCCGCGACCTTGCGCTCCCGACGGCGATGGGAACATTTGGACCCGTAGCTCAGTTGGTTAGAGCACCGCCTTGATAAGGCGGGGGTCGCAGGTTCAAGTCCTGCCGGGTCCACCCTATGCCCCTTTGGTGAATGTCTTTTGAGGAAAAAACTGTGTCCGCGAAGCGGCAAGGATGAAACTGTTCTTTGATATCTGCATACAGGGTTAATTAAAAAATACAAAGATTAAAAATTTGGAGTACGTGTAAAAGCGTGACTCCGCACAATTACGATCTTAGGAAATACGGCGGAATTTCTTCAATTTGATAAGAAATGAATGAATTAAGCTATGAAGGGCACACAGTGAATGCCTTGGTGCTGACAGGCGATGAAGGACGCGATAAGCTGCGATAAGCCTTGGGGAGCGGCAAATACGCTATGATCCAGGGATTTCCGAATGGGGTAACCTGCGCGGGGTAATACCCGCGCGTGCCGTCCTGAATACATAGGGACGGCGTCGCGAGACCCGGTGAAGTGAAACATCTCAGTAACCGGAGGAAAAGAAAACAAAACAGTGATTCCGTAAGTAGTGGCGAGCGAAAGCGGAACAGCCCAAACCGGAGGCTTTGCCTCCGGGGTTATAGGACCTTGACGTGAGACCATCGACGATAGGTGAAGCGAATGGAAAATCGCTCCCCAGAGGGTGAGAGACCCGTAACCGAAATCCAAGATGGCTCTAGAGGGATCCTGAGTAGCACGGCACACGTGAAACGCCGTGTGAATTCGCGGAGACCATTCCGTAAGGCTAAATACTAGTCAGCGACCGACAGTGAACAAGTACCGCGAGGGAAAGGTGAAAAGAACCGCTGTGAGCGGAGTGAAACAGAACCTGAAACCGTGTGCCTACAAGGTGTCAAAGCTCCTTTATGGAGTGATGGCGTGCCTTTTGCTTAATGAGTCTGCGAGTCAGTGTCCGTGGCCAGCTTAAGTCCTTATGGGACGCAGGCGCAGCGAAAGCGAGTCCGAACAGGGCGATATAGTCGCGGGCACTGGACCCGAAGCGGAGGTGACCTACCCATGGCCAGGCTGAAGCGGCAGTAACATGCCGTGAAAGGCCGAACTGGTGGCTCTTGAGAAAGTCTCGGATGAGCTGTGGGTAGGAGTGAAAGGCTAATCAAACCCCGTGATAGCTGGTTCTCCCCGAAATGCATTGAGGTGCAGCGTTGGATGCTGATGAGTGGGGGTAGAGCACTGAATAGGCTAGGGGTCACACCAGACTACCAACCCTAATCAAACTCCGAATACCACTCAATGAAGTCCAGCAGTGAGTCTGCGAGGGATAAGCTTCGTAGTCGAGAGGGAAACAACCCGGATCAGCAGCTAAAGTGCCTAAATACCGCTCAGTGGAAAGGATGTGGGATTACAGAGACAGTGAGGATGTTGGCTTAGAGGCAGCCACCATTTAAACAGTGCGTAATAGCTGACTCATCGAGTGATCCCGCGCCGAAAATGATTGGCGATCAAGCGGTATACTGAAGCTCTGGATGGCATTCCGGTTCGCCGGTTTGTCGTGGTAGGGGAGCATTGTTAACGCGTTGAAGCTGGAAGGTGACTGATGGTGGAGTGTTAACAAGAGAGCATGCAGACATTAGTAACGAGAAGGCAGGTGAAATCCCTGCCCGCCGTAAACCCAAGGTTTCCTGGGCCACGCTATTCGTCCCAGGGTTAGTCGGGACCTAAGCCGAGGCAGAGATGCGTAGGCGATGGACAGCGGATTAATATTTCCGCACCACCGAAAATTTAAGTATGGAGGACGGGGTTGAGGAGAGGGCCCGCCGATTGAAAGTGGCGGGAGCGCAAGCTGACGGGGCGGTTCGCCAAACCGGATCTCTTGAATGAACCTCCAGGAAAATTCCATATGTATACTAAGGTGCCCGTACCGCAAACCGACACAGGTGGGTGAGTAGAATATACTAAGGCGTAAGAGTGAACCCCCGTTAAGGAACTCGGCAATCTAGCCCCGTAACTTCGGGAGAAGGGGTGCCCCCCTTTGGGGGGGCCGCAGTGAATGGGCCCAACCGACTGTTTATCAAAAACACAGCACTCTGCCAAGACGCAAGTCCAAGTATAGGGTGTGACACGTGACCAATGCGGAAAGATTAAGGCAAGCGGTTAGCCGCAAGGCGAAGCTGTGAACCTAAGTCCCCGTGAATGTCGGCCGTAACTATAACGGTCCTAAGGTAGCGAAATTCCTTGTCGGGTAAGTTCCGACCTGCACGAATCGTGTAACGAGTTGGGCGCTGTCTCAACGGGGCGCTCAGTGAATTTGTATTGGCGGTGAAGATGCCGCCTACCCGTGGAAGGACGGAAAGACCCTATGCACCTTAACTGTACTCTGTCACTGTTGTTTCGGTTTTCATGCTCAGCGTAAGTGGGAGACTTCGAGGCCACCCTTTCGGGGGCGGCTGAGTCATCAATGAGACACCACCCTTGGGGATTGAAACATCTAACACCGGTCCCGTGAATCCGGGCGGAGGACAATGGCAGACGGTCAGTTTTACTGGGGCGGTATCCTCCCAAAGAGTAACGGAGGAGCGCGATGGTCGGTTCAACCTGGTTGGCAATCAGGTGATGAGTGCATTGGCATAAACCGGCCTAACTGTGAGACCCACAAGTCGAGCAGATGCGAAAGCAGGTCAAAGTGATCCGGCGCTTGAAGATGGAATCGGCGTCGCTCAACGGACAAAAGGTACGCTAGGGATAACAGGCTGATTTTGCCCAAGAGTTCATATCGACGGCAAAGTTTGGCACCTCGATGTCGGCTCGTCACATCCTGGGGCTGGAGAAGGTCCCAAGGGTCCGGCTGTTCGCCGGTTAAAGTGGCACGCGAGCTGGGTTCAGAACGTCGCGAGACAGTTCGGTCCTCTATCCTCCATGGGCGCAGGAAAATTGAGGGGTTCAGTCCTTAGTACGAGAGGACCGGGACTGACGCACCTCTGGTGTTCCAGTTGTCTTGTCAAAGGCATCGCTGGGCAGCTATGTGCGGAAGGGATAAGCGCTGAAAGCATCTAAGCGCCAAGCCCATCCCAGGATAAGTTTTCCCTGAAGGATCGTGGAAGACTACCACGTCGATAGGATGCGGGTGTAAGTGCAGCAATGCATTCAGCTTAGCATTACTAATCATCCGTTCGGCTTAATTCATTATTTCTTATTTCTTAACGTATTTCCTCCTGTATGCAGACATCAGGGAACGGTGACTCCCTCGCTGTTTCGCTTTCAAAGCCAAAACCAAAGGCAGAGCCCTAAAGGCCTGTCAAAGGCAGGGCCTCAAAACCCTCCGGTTCACCCCGGTTCCAGCCGCCCGGCTTCAGACCCGCCCGGCCCTCCCGCCGGACCGGCCTTCTGAAACCCCGGATGCCTGAAACCCCGGCCCCGCCAAATCCGGCGGATGCCAAAACCGGCTTGACCGGCTTGATTTCCGGGATCTGAATCCCGCTGAGTTCTTTGTTATTCCCCCGACGTAAATGCTGTAACGTTCCCCCCGATCCCGGCCAGCCCGGGCCTTCGGAAACGCCGCAGACCAGACCCCGGTTTTACCGGCCGGCCCTCTCAAAAAAGGCCATCCTTTAAAATCAGTCTCCGAAGCCTTTGTCTTTGAAGCGTGACTTCTGTCACCCGCTTCAAAACCATGAGCCTCCGCTGACAATCCCGGGTTCTTTCTGGACTGCCCCGTTTCTGGTGACCCTGGCGCGGTGGAACCACCCGTTCCCATCCCGAACACGGAAGTGAAACGCCGCAGCGCCGATGGTAGTTTGGCTATAGGCCTTGCGAGAGTAGGACGTCGCCAGAATAACGGGCCTGTCTTCCGAAAGGAAGGCAGGCCCTCTTTCTATGTACTCTTCTCACGGAGAGCCGGCAGGCCTTCATCCGTCATCCCGTTGACTTTCGAGCCCGCTATCTTTTACCTGCCTCCAGCCCTGACCGGTTATGGATTCTGACTATCTCACCACAAGCGCGGCGGACTGCCGGATTCTCGAAAATCTCCTCGGCTCTCTTCTCACTAAATCGCTTCAACTCCCGGCCCGTGGCACTGCCAGCCTTACGGACGGAAGTGTCTCAAGCACTCTTCAGATCCTGGATCTAGCCTGCGGCACCTGCCGGGAAATGGAATCCATTTCCTCAGCTCTAAAAAAAGCCACTTCCAGTGGGAACGCCGGAATTCGCTTCGTTGGGGCGGATATCCGTGGCGCGGAGATCGATGAGGCGAAAGCGCGGGCCCGTGCGCTGACCTCACCGGATTTCAAAGCGGAATTCCTCCTCGACGACTGCTCAAAGATCGATGCCCACAGCGAACTGGGGAGTGAGTTCGACATGGTCTTCCTCCGGCACCAGAACTACTGGAACGAGCCGAACACCTGGATCCGGATTTTCCTTCGAGGCTTGGAAAGGCTGGGAGACAAAGGCGTTCTCGTCATCACCAGCTATTTTGATCGTGAACATGACCTTGCGGTCAAGGCCATCAAAGAGGCTGGCGGGGAACTGATCATCAGCGTCCGGAATCCCGATTCCCGCCCGCTCCCCACTCCTGGCAAATCCGTGGACCGGCATCTTGCTGTTTTCCGCCGCCGGGTTAAGGCTTCCCCAGAACCCGGAATTATCCTCTAAACCTCCCGCTAAACCTGCATGCAACCCATCCCGCTGCGCACCACTGTCGTCGGCAGCTACTCCATGCCCGCCTGGCTGGAGTTCGCCGCCGGGAATCTCGATAAGTTCGGGACCTCGGACGTGACCGAACTTCAGGAGGATGCCTGCATCGTGGCCGTGAATGATCAGACACGGGCCGGGCTGGATGTCATCACGGATGGCGAGCAGGGCCGGTTCGATTTCAATCTCAGTTTCTACGGCCACCTCTCGGGGATCGAACTGGAAGCCAGCCCGCCCCGGAAATGGGGGCCTCCAGCGCACGATCAACGAGGGAAACACCAGGTCACTGGCGAACTGACTGCTCCCAAAGGCCTCGGTGCCGTGGCCGAATACCGCCGCCTGCGTGCCCTCGCGCCCGCCGGTCCGGTCCTGAAATGCAGCGTGCCCGGTCCCTATACCCTGAGTGGCCGCCTTCTTCCCAATGCCCAATACCCCGACCGCTGGGCGCTCACGGAAGCCCTGCTGCCCATCGTGCGCAAGGAACTCACGGACCTCGTGGCCGCCGGCTGCACCGAGATCACGGTCGATGAGCCCAGCATGAGCTGTTACGGCTATAAAGAGGATGTCCGCCGCTTCGTGGACATCTTCAACAGGACGGTCGAAGGCGTCTATGGCGGTTGCCGTTTGAGCACGCACCTGTGCTTTGGGAACTTCAAAGGCCACGCCGTGGGACTCCGGAAATACGCGCCGCTGTTCCCGGCCTTCCTCGACCTGAGCGTGGATGAAATCCACCTGGAAATGGCCAGCCGGGAGTATGCGGAACTGGAGATCATCTCCTCCATCAGCCGCCACCGGGATGTCAGCGTGGGGATCATCGATGTGAAGAGCTACTTCATCGAGCCCGTGGATTACCTCGCGGACCGCATCCGCCAGTGCCTGCGCCACGCCCCGGCGGAGCGGCTTTCCTTCGCCCCGGACTGTGGCCTGAGCCAGACCGCCCGGTGGGCCGCGAAGCAAAAGCTGCATAACATGGTCGAAGCTGTCAGGACGGTGCGGGCCGAGATGGGCACTTCGATTTGACCCGTCCCCCTCACACTTCCTCCTCCCCTTGAGCATGTCACCCAAACCCCGTCTGTTGCGCGCCCTATTCTGGATCATCTCCATCCTGATGGTGGCCTTTGTTGTGGGCGGTTTTCTTTTGCCCCGCCGCCTGCAAGTCACCCGCGCCACTACCATCCAGGCTCCGGCCATGGAGGTCTATGATCAATTGCAGTCCTTCAGGAACTGGGAGACCTGGGCTCCGTGGTTCAAGCGGGATCCTTTTCTGGAAAAGGAATTCAAGGATCCGCCTGCCGGAGTGGGGGCCATGATGTCCTGGAACAGCAAAAGTCAGGGTCAGGGGCGTATCAAGATCGTCTCCTCCTTTCCCGGTCAAAGCCTGCGGATGGCGGTCGATTTCGGCAGCAACGGGGAAGCGGAGATGTCCCTGGATCTTACCTCCTCCGGCGGGGCGACTACCGTGGAGTGGTCCTTCCAGTCGGACTTTGGCCAGAACATGGCCAAGCGCTACTTCGGCCTTTTCTTCGCCGGTTCCGTGGAAAGCGATCTGGACGAAGCCCTCGCCAATTTGAAGGCGAAGATGGAAAATCCTCCCGCGAAACCCGCGCCGCCGCCATGAGGTTTTTCGCCACGCTTACCTTCGCGCTCCTGTTTGCCAGTCTCTATGGCTCTGTCCATGCGGCGGATCCGTGGCTCAGCTTCTGGCCGGGGGTGGTTGAGGGAAGGGGAAAGCACATCGTTTTTGTCACGGGTGAGGAGGAATGCCGGTCCGAGGAGGCCGCTCCCATGCTGGCCCGCGTGCTAAGTGTCCGTCACGGCTTCCGCACGACGGTGCTTTTCCCGATCCATAAAAACCGGGCAAAGGATAAAAAGGACGAAGCCGACGGCACCATCGATCCCAATACCCCTGACAATATCCCGGGCCTAGAAAGTCTGGATAACGCGGACATGGCGGTCCTGATGTTGCGCTTCCGGGAACTCCCGGACGAAGACATGCGGCACATCGTGGAGTTCGTGAAAGCCGGAAAGCCGCTCCTCGTCGTTCGCACCAGCCTGTTTGCCTTCGCCTACACCACTCACCGGGACAGTGGTTACGCTTCATGGGACTGGCAGAGCAGCGGTTGGCCAGGCGGTTTCGGGAAACAGATTGCCGGAGAAACCTGGACGCGCTCCCTGGGAGTCCGCGGGCGGGAAAGCACCCGGGGAATCGTCGCCCTGGATCAGGTCACCCATCCGGTGCTCCATGACGTGCGGGACATTTGGGGACCGGAAGAGGTTTATGAGATTAGGGATCTTCCGGCTTCCGCCCGGGTCCTCATGCATGGGCAGGTGCTTCAGGAGATGAACTCGCAGGCCCCGGCTATACGTGGTGCCAAAAACGACCCTCTTCGACCCATCGCATGGCTTAGAGAATATCAGCATCCCGAGGGGAAGCCGGGGAAAGCCATCGTTTCCACCATGGGCTCCGCCCGGGATCTGGAATGCGCGGGGCTCCGCCGGCTCTTTGTGAACGCGATCTACTGGGGCTGTGGAGTGGAACCAGGCTTGCCAGGGGAAGCTAATGTGGACCCCGTGGGGGAATACAAACCCTCGCCTTCCGGCTTCAACGGATTCAAAAAGAAGGTCACTCCGGAAAGCCTGCAAAATCCGCCGCCGCCCAAGCCTGCACCCGTGCCGCCCCCGGCGGTCGCTCCTCCTGCTGCGCCATGATCCTCAAAGCGCGTGGGCGCATGGTCATCTTTCCGCGACGGCCTCTTGTCATGGGCATCGTCAATATCAATGACGATTCCTTCTGTGGCGACGGCACGCTGGATGTCTCCGCCGCCATGGCAAAGGCCAAGGAAATGGTCCGGCAGGGCGCGGACATCATCGATGCCGGGGCGGAGAGCGCGCGGACGAACCGCGGAGCCATCACCATCCAGGAGGAAATCGACCGTCTTTTTCCGTTTGTTAGCCAGTGGCTCGTCTGGCGTGACTCACTGGCCGGTTCTGAGGCTCCGGTTCACGGCCAGCTTTGGCCGCCGCTGCTTTCAGTGAATACCTGGCGCCCGGAGGTGGTGGCAGCCGTGCTGGAGTCCGGCGGGGATTTGCTGAATGATATCGGCGGCCTGCCGGATGACCGGAATGCCCGGTTGTGCGCTAAGCAGGGGGCCGCGCTCCTCATCATGCACAGCCAAGGGCTTCCCAAGGAGAAGCACACGCATGTCCATTATCCCGACATCATGGCCACGCTGGATGCGTTCTTCGCGGACCGCATCCGCACGGCCCTGGTTGCCGGGGTGGAGAAAGATTCTCTGGTGCTGGATCCCGGCATCGACTTTGCCAAGCAGGCCGGGGACAACCTCACCATCCTGCGTGAAATGGAGCGTCTGCACCGGTTCCATCGGCCCATTCTGCTGCCGGTGAGCCGGAAGAGCGTCATCGGCAAAACGCTGGACCTTCCCGATCCCCTGGACCGGGACCCCGGCACCATTGCCTGCCTCACCGCCGGGCATCAGCGCGGGGCGGCGATCCTCCGGGTGCATAACGTGGAGGCCGCGGTCAGCAGTCTGAGAGTGCTGGAAGCCGTGGCCGGTTCCGCTTGATCCGGAAGCTCAGGCATCCACACCTGCGGTCTGTTCCATCCAGGCCATCAGCCGTTGCTCCTCCTCCGCCCAGGGGCCGAAAAGGTGCAGCGCCCCGGCCCGGGCGAGCAACGGCAAGGAGACGATGCCAGTGCCGGGCGGCATTCGCTTCGCGGGCCCACTCCAGGTGTTTTCCGCGGGCAGCAGATGCAGCGCCCCGTCCTCCCTGAGAGCACCGGCGCCATGAGTCACCGCCAGCCTGCCGGTGAATAGCCGCATGGAGGCGGCGATGGTCCGCCAGGCATCAATGACCGGGCTGCCGCGCCGCCAGGCAAAGGCCGCCGTGGACACCGCTCTTCCCCTCCGGCCATTGGAAAGACAGAAAGCGTTATCATGGTCCGTCAGCTCCGCGAAAAGAAAGCCGGGACTCTCAAACACCAGGGTGTGGGATTCGATGAAAACCGATTCCTCAAACGGGCTCCAGTCCAGAGCATGCAGGACGTTCAGATCGTCCGGGAAATTTTCGGAGACACACGGGACATTCCGGAATTCCACATCCAGCCGCAGGCACGCCAGTTTCAGAGAGGGCACTTCATCCCCCGCGCAGAGCACGGACACCGCGCCATTCCAGTGGCGGCGCAGGGAACTGAGGGAAACCAGGAGCCCTTCCACATCGTGCTCGCCGGTGCTGACATACACCACTCCCTGGCGCGGACGCGTGGAGGGAGGCGCGGGAAACCGGCGCGTGGCAAACCCCGCGGGATCCGGCAGCCTCCGGATCCATTGCATGTCTGGATACACTTCATCCGGTTGTCCCAGGAGAAGATGCACTACCCGCGAGGAACCGGGAAGATTCCGGGGCTCGTAAAAGCCTCCCGCGATGGCCCCTCCCGGTTTCAGCTTCGGCAGCCACGCGGGCAGGAAGGTCATCAGAAAGTCATACTCCGGCTCGGCGGTGAGCCAGATCACATCCAGGCTGCCGTCCGGAATAGTCGCCAGCGTGAGATCCGAATGCTCCAGGGGCGGCGTCACGTTAGTCAGGCCCGCCGTTTCCTCCGCATAACGTCCGGCCAGTAGCCGCAGGTCCGTGGCCAGCGCCGGGGAAGGGGAACTCACCAGCAGGCCCCAGTGATCGATGACGATGACCTGCCCGAAACACCGGGCCAGCGAACGCGTCAGACTGCCACGATAGCATCCTATCTGCGCCACCCTTGTTCCCATCCCGCCGAGCAGGGAGGCTATCTCATCCGTAAACAACACGGGAGCCTGGTTGTCCTCCAGCGTGCCCTCTTCAAAGAACGGGTCCGTCACCCGGCCGCGCCAGTTCTGCGAGGCGTCCCCGGCATGGAGGCACACGAAGGGCAGATAGCGGCGCTTCGCGGCGGGGAAGGACTCGCTGAAGGTCACATCGTAAGTGGACGCATCATCGCTCTTGTCCTCCGGATAGCGGTTCTTCTCCTGGTTGAGGTGGAAGAGATTGAAATACCCGATGACGAAGGTGGTGTAGATCAGGTTGTCCGCCCACGGCTCACAGGCTGCCAGGGTGGTGAATTCATGGACAGTGCTGCAGATGCGGCGGCCTCCCAGGCCGTAGAGGCAGGAGGGGTCCAGATCCTGGGCCTCCAGCCGGTCGCGGAAGTCATGCGGCAGCAGGATATCGCTGTCGAGCACGATCACCCACGCGTCCTGATCCAGGGTGTCGAGCCCCTCATTGAGAGCGGCGGCTTTGTGAAAGGCGGCGTCGTTTTCGTAAAGACGTTTGGAAAGCAGCATCTCCATGCCCCATTTGCGGCACACCTCCTGGGTGCGGATATCCGCCGCGTCCGTGACCACCAGCCAGTTGTCGAAATGCCGGATGTTAGGGGCGATGCACTCCAGGTAGTCCGCGTAGTTGACGGAAACCGTGAGTGCCTGGATTTTGCGGCGTCCGGGTGCCGGGGGGGAATCACCACTCATAGATCCAGCGGGGTTCGTTGACACGGAGATCCGGGCGGGCCAGCGGGCGGCCTCCCAGCCAGCCACAGCCGTAGATGCCGGCGCACTGGTTCTTCACGCGGGAGGGCCAGGGGTCCACGGCATAGATTTCCCGGGGATCGGAGAGCCAGGCCGCCCACCAGTCGGCGGGGTGGCAGAGCGGCAGCACCATGCGGGGGAAGGTTCGCAGCCACCGCCAGGAGGCAAAGCTGTCGATGTTGGCGGTCACGGGATTGAAGGGGGCCAGCTTTTGCACCGCCTCACAATGAAAGTCGTCCGTGAACAGCACCAGCCGGTCAAAGGAAAGCCTGCCCAGCAGGCCCGTCAGGAGGTCGGGGTCCGGTACCGGCTTTTTCCAGCGCGGAGCCCGCCCGGGATGAATGCCCGGTTCCTCCCAGGA
Organism: Verrucomicrobiales bacterium; assembly: GCA_965229245.1. Lineage (GTDB taxonomy): Bacteria > Verrucomicrobiota > Verrucomicrobiia > Verrucomicrobiales > V1-33 > V1-33. The sequence continues at coordinate 1,279,662 of CBDDIW010000005.1, read as the reverse complement.
CTCCGGGCGGCGCGTTCGCAGACAGACAGCCAGATCGTTTTCCCCCGCCGGTTCGGAATGCGCGTCCGTCACCAGCCAGCGGCGGATCGTCTCTTCATGGCCGCGATAATATTCCCAGCGCTGGAACCATCCGTAGAGCACCATGCGGGCGCGGACCGGTTCGGAGATTTGTGGCCCCCGCAGCAGCATGCCCAGTTGCCGCTCCTCCACCGCCATGCCGGACCATGATTGGAAGGGGGAAAGATAACGCCGCCCCCGCACCGGCTCCGCCGTGCCGGGAAAATGCGGAAGGGGCAGGGCGCTGAGTTCGCAGCCCCATCTTTCGGCGAGCAGCCGTCCGAAACAATACTGAAACAGATTGTCCCCGAAACCGCCGCGATAGCGCACTTCTACCATACGGTTCAACGTTTTAGCGGAGACGGCAGGGTCTGCAACGAAAAGCATTGCGATCTGCAAGAGGCACCGGCCCGCTTGTCAGGAGCCGCGAACCACGGCAGGGATGCGGGATGAATCTGTTCACCTATGGCACGTTGATGTTTCCGGAGGTGTGGGCGCGCGTGGCCTTGGAGGAATGTCCGGTCCGGAGGGCGGTACTCCATGGATACGAGGCGCGAAGGTTGAGCGGCGTGACCTTTCCCGGGTTGATCGAAGCCCCAGGCGTTAGCACGCCAGGACTGCTCTATCTGAATGTGAGCCCGGAGGCCATGGCGCGGCTGGATGCTTATGAGGATGACTTTTACCTCCGGGTGCCCCTCACCGTGGAGGTGGAGGACGGCGGTACCATGGAGGCCCAGGTGTATCTCATGGCTCCAGACCGGCGGGAGAACGTCCTCCCGGAACGCTGGGACCCTCCGGCCTGAGCCCGCGGGCGATGCCCTGGCAAATTCGCGGGACTGGTGCAGAGTCGCGGGGTTCGGATTGCCTTGATACCGCCATGAAAACCCTCCCCGTTATCGCTGCTCTCGTTTCTCTCTTCACCGGTTCCTCGCGTGCCGGAGACGCCTTCTTCTCCGCCGACGGGAAAACCGTCACCGCCGTTCCGTTGTGGAAGTCGGGGATTCTGCTGAAGTTCGATGTATCATCAGGAAAGCTGCGGGAACTCCCGTTGCCCGCCGAACTGAAGGATAAAGAAGTGACCAGCGTGGCCCGGGGCGCGGACGGAGAAACGCTGTTCCTCGCGGATCAGTCCGTTTGGGTGATGAAGGACGATGGCGCGGTGAAGCGGGTGGCCGCTCTGAAGCCGCTCAAGAACGCGAATGATCTCTTCGTGGTCACCTCGCCAGGTTCTCCGCTCAAAGACTGGATGTTTGTCAGTGGAGCCGAGAAGGTAGAGGGGGAGGCCCGGGGCCATGGATTCTATGTCCGCAAGCCGGGAGAGGCCGGATTCTCCGAGGTCTTTTGCCGTCGCGTGAGTGAGGCGGACTGCGGCTGTTTCACGGCCAACGGGCGGTTTTTCTTCGCCGGAAACCGGGAGATCTGGGAAGGGGGATTCACGGCGGAGACCGGGACCGATGGCTGGAAAGCCACGCTGGTGGGGGCGCGGATCGCGCCGGTGGCCATCCAGAACACGGACTATGCCAACGCCGGCAGCATGGACGTGGGGCACCTGGCGGTGGCGGGGAAATGGATTTACGCCGGGCTGCGCGGCCACCACATGGGCTGTGTCCTCCGGACCCCGGTGCCCGCGAAAACGCTCTATAACGAAGCGTCCGCGGACACGCCGGACCCGAAGGCGCAATTGAACGCCATGCGGGACGCCCTGGCGAAAACGGAGATCATCGCTGCCGACACGGGGGTAATCACTGCCTTCTGCGCCTGCGAAGTGGATGGACACCCGCGCCTCTTCTACCGGGACGGGAACGCCCGCGCGTTTTGGATCTGGGAGGGCACGGGAGAGCCGAAGAAGGTGGGGGAGGAACCCCAGGACGGGAAATGACCGGCTATTCGGATTTCCCCTTCTTTGAGTCTGTCAGGTATTTCCGGACCGTCGTGGGATCGTTCGTCGGTGGCTGGCAGGAATCACCGGTGCAGACATAGGCTGTGGGTTTGCCCTCGCGGGCGGTCATTTCTTTGGCCACTGGTTCCACCGGTCCGGTGGTGCCGAGGATGACGCGATGCGGCTGGTAGATCCCGTGGGCGGCGCGCAGCAGTGTGCGGGACTCCGCGGGATCCCCTGCGATAACCACACGATACGGTTCCCGCGCGGCAAAGGCGGCGGCCTGGAGCATTAGCGGCACGGCCTGCGGGGATTCTGTCAGGCGGTTGTGGAAGGCCTTGAGCGTCTTCTCCGCGCGGGCGCGCAGGGCGGCGTTGTCCATGATGGCGGAGAGCCGCAGCATGGCCATGAGCGCCACCGAGTTTCCGGAGGGCTCCGCGCTGTCATAGTCATCCTTCACGCGGAAGAGCAGATCGGCGGTGCCGGTGCTGGTGTAGAAGCCGCCGCCTTTTTCGTCGAAGAACTTCGCGCTCATCCCTTCCGCAAGGGCCGCCGCGAATTCCAGGACCTCCGGGTCCAGAGTGGCCTCGTAGAGATCGACACAGCCATTCAGATAGAAGGCGTAGGCGCTGAGGAGCTGGGCGGAGTCCCGCTCCCCATCCCGCCAGCGGTGGTAGAGCGTCTTCGTGCCCGCGTCCCAGAGCGTGGCCTTCACGAACGCGAAGTTCTTTTTTGCGGCGGCCAGGGCCTCCGGGTGATCCAGGATTACGGACGCCCGAGCCAGCGCGCCGAGCATGAGGCCGTTCCACGATGTGAGCACTTTGTCGTCCAGATGCGGGCGCACCCGTTTGGCACGGATGTCGAAGAGCTTTTGTTTGATGGTGGACAGGCGTTTGGCGTCCGTTTCAGAGAGCTTCACATCCGGCTTGATCACACTCAGGACGTTCTGGTCTTTCAGCGGCTCCGGGTGGCTGTGGTCCACGAAATTCCCCGTCTCCGTGATGCCAAAGTATTCGCAGGCCCACGCGCCATCTTCGGCACCCAGGACCTTCAGGATTTCCTCCTTCGTCCAGCAGTAGAACTTGCCCTCGTGCCCCTCGCTGTCCGCGTCCTCGGCGGAGTAGAAGCCCCCGTCCTTGTGCGTCATGTCGCGCAGGATGTAGCGGATGATGTCCCGCGCGGTATCGTGGAAACGCGGGTCTCCGCCGGACAGCCCGGCATCCAGATAGAGCTGGATGAGCTGCGCGTTGTCATAAAGCATTTTCTCGAAGTGCGGGACGAGCCATTTGTCATCCACGGAGTAACGGGAAAAGCCGCCGCCGATCTGGTCATACATCCCCCCCGCGGCCATCATGCGGCAGGTATGAAAGACTTTGTCCCGCAAGGACTGGTCGTCCGTGTGCGCGGCGGCCAGGAGCAGGAGAGAGGGCACCTGCGGCTGGGGGAATTTCGGGGCCTTGTTGAAGCCGCCCCATACGGGATCGAAGCCTCCCGCGAATCCTTTCGCCGCCGCGGTCACCAGATTGTCCGGCAGCTTGTCGCCCGCGGCTCCGGCCTTGCCTTCGTTCATGTATTTCTCCAGCTCGGCGGTCAGGCTGTCGGCGTCTTTTTCCAGGACGGCGCGGTTTTCCTTCCAGAGTTCATCCACGCGCTGGAGCGTGAGGATGAAACGGGTCTTTGGAAAATAGGTGCCGCCGTAGAAGGGCTTGCGGTCCGGGGTCAGGAAAACATTCAGCGGCCAGCCGCCACCCAGTTGCATGGCCTGCATGGCGGTCATGTAGATCTGGTCCACGTCCGGGCGCTCCTCGCGGTCCAGCTTGATGGCCACGAAGTGCTCGTTGATCACTTTGGCCACTTCCTCGCTCTCGAAGGCCTCGCGCTCCATCACGTGGCACCAGTGACAGGTGCTGTAGCCGATGCTCAGGAGCACGGGCTTGTTCTCCTTCTTCGCTTTGGCAAAGGCCTCCTCCCCCCACGGATACCAGTCCACGGGATTGTATTGGTGCTGGAGAAGATAGGGGGACTTCTCCTTGCTGAGGCGGTTGGCTTTCCGGGGGGCGGTTTCGGATTTCACGGGCGGGACTGGAGGGGGATCGGCTCCCAGGACCGCCAGCGGACACAGAGACAAAAGGAGAGCGGCGGAACGGGCGGACATGGGACCACGAACAAAGACCGGAATGCGGGAAGGGCCATGGAAAAGATTCCCCGGAAACCCCTGATCCGCCGCCCAGGACGAGAAGCTTGCCAAATCCCCGGAAGCGGTGTCTTATACGCTCCATGCCTTCGCTCCGTGCCATTTGTTTCTTTTTGGGCCTTTCCGCCGCCGCGGCGGGAGCGGCGGATTTCAAAAAGGACATCCGCCCCATTTTCAAGGCGAAGTGCTACGAGTGTCACAGCGAGGCGGCGAAGAAGGAAAAAGCGGGCTACGTTTTTGACAACCTGGAGCGTCTGGCGACTGACATCAGCCCCAAGGGCCAGATCGTTCCTGGTGATCCCGAAAGGAGCAACCTGCTGGAGATCGTAACCCGCGACAAAGACCGGATGCCTCCCGCGGGCAAAGAGGCGCTGACACCAAAGGAGATCAAGCTCCTCCGGGAGTGGATCCAGGAGGGGGCGTCGCTGGGTGATAGCAAGACTAAGCCCGCCGCCGGCGGACTCCAACCCCGCGCCGCGGAGGCTCCTCCCGCCCCGCTCCAGGACTGGACGAATACGGATGGCAAGACCATCAAGGCCCGCTTCGTCCGCATGAATACGGACGCCGTGGTTATCAAGACCGCCGAGGGCAAGTCCTTCAAAGTCCCGCTCGCGAATCTCTCTCCCGCCAGCCAGCAGCAGGCCAAAACGGCGGCCGCCGCCGAGGCCAAAGGGACTCCCTGAGTTTCCTGTTTTACCCGTCTTTCACCCGTTCCCCGCCATGAAAACTCTTCTCTGCGTGCTCTTGCCCGCTCTGCTGCTTTCCGCCCCGCTCCATGCCGAGCAGGGGAACGGAAACATGGAAGCCTACAGCCGTATCTTCCGGCACAAGGACGGCACCCGCACGGAGTCCTACAAAAACGGCGATAAGAACCAGATCGAGGAGTTCACTTACAACAAGTCGAACATCCTCATCATCAAGCGGCTGTTCATCACGGACTCGAAGGGTCGCTGCCGTCAGGGGTATATTTTCGACGGGCAGAAACATCCGAAGGGAAGCATCCAGTTCGGCTATAGCAAAGACACGGACCAGTTGATGGAGGAGCGGCAGTTCAATGAGAAGGGCCAGCTTGTGCGGTGGCTTCTATATCCCGGAGCCCTGAAAAAGACGATCAAGGGTGTGGATCTCGGGAACCGTTTCGTGGCCTTCAACTACGATCCGAACGATCCCACCGCGAAGCCTGTGCTGGAAAAAAAGGAGATCGTGAAGCCCACCCGTCCGGTGGAGAGTGACCAGGACGACTTCGATCCCCAGATCCCCATGGGCCGGTCGGTGCCCGCGGCCAACGCGGCCTCGGCCTCGTCCGCGGCGGCTTCCGCTCCCAGCGCCCCGCCTGCTCCGTCACCCGCGCCGGTCTCCGGACGGAGAAAAAGCTTCTTCGGGGGAGGAGGGACCGCGCCCGCCGCGCCCCCCCAGGCGATGCCGGCACCGCCACCCGCGGCCACTCCGAAGCCGGCCCCGGTGCCGAATCCTCCCCGGGCCGTTCAGCCGGCCACTACTCCAGCGGGTAGCGATACCGGGAAAAAGCCCGCTCCTGTCCCTGCCCGCAAGCCGCAGACCTAAGTTTTATCTGAATGAATCCCGGCGCGGTTTTAGTATGCCTGCTCGCGGCAGGCACGGGAGTCGGCATTTGGTGCTGGTCCCTCAGTCAGAAAAATGCTCCTCCAGGCACGGTCCGGCCTCCGGACGCGGTGACCACTGTTGCTCCCCGTAGCAACGCGGAGCCGGACACCCTGAAGGCGGCGGAGGTCATCCGGAAAAACTATCTGGCGGATCAGCCGCGCCTGCGGGAGATGGAAAAGGAGAACAGGGCACTCCGGAAGGAGCTGGCCAAAGTGCTGGGCGCGGAGGTGGCTCCGGACCCCGCGAATGCCGGCCCTGAGGGCACTCCCGGAGAGGCCGCTTTGGCGGAGGATACCGGCCCCATCACTACCATGGAGGGAGTGGCCGCCATTCGTAAAACCGCCACCGCCCAGGAGGACCGCATGCAGGAGTTTATGCGGGACAATTCCCGTCTGCGAAAACAGATAGAGGACGAGATGGTGGCCCGCCAGCCTCCGCCTCTCCCCGGGGAAGTGGCGTCCCGCGTGGCCGCGGCACGGGAACTGGCGTTTCGTCAGGTGCCGGCTTTTGAGGGCCTTCCCACTGAGGAGATCATCCGGCGCATTCAGGCAAAGGTCACCGCCGCCGTAAAGCCGGAGGTGGCGGATGCCCGGGTGCGCGCCAGCCTGGCCATGGGATTCGTGGGAGAGCCGTTTGATTATCTCGCGGCCCTCACCGGCACGCTCGCGCTGAAGCCGGGCGGCGTGGAGGAGAAAGGCGTCTTCTATTATGAGGCGGATGCCTCGCTCACCAGGTCGGACAGCCGCGCGGCTTTCGCCACCGCCCTCATGCCGGTGCTGCTGGCCCAGAATTTCCCCCCCGCGGCGCTGCCCTTGCTGGAAACGGATAACGATGACGAAGCCCGCGCCCTGCTGGCCATGGTCCTGGGGGACTCCAGCCTCACCCGTCTGCGGCTGACGCTGGCTGAGCAGGTGCCCGGAGGATATGATCGCGGGCAGGCTCCGGCGAATCCGCAGCCCTCGGCGAATGTTCCCCAGTATCTCGTGGACCTTTGGAAATGGGCGGAGTCCGCGGGCAATCTTTTTGTGCAGACCCTCCATCAGAAAGGCGGCTTTGCCGAGGTGAACAAGGGGTGGGCCCACCCTCCGCGTTCCACTGCCGAGATCCTGCATCAGGACACGCTCTACAACATGGAGAAGCCCTTCACCCCGGTGAAGGTGACGTTCCCGGATCTCACCGTGAACGGCGAGACGCCATTTTTCACGAACGTGGCCGGTGAAGTCGCCAGTTACTGGATGGTCCGGACCTTCGCGGATGTGGACTACGCTTCCACCGCCACGGAAGGCTGGCGCGGTGATCGCTACGCAGTCTGGCGCGGGCCTTCGGAGCATGGGGACCACGTCCTCTGGCGCTCGGAATGGGCGACTCCAGGCGATGCCCGGGAATTCTTCGATGCCATCCGGCGCGGACTCATGGAGCGGTTTGAAATTCCCTGGCAAAAGGAATACGACGCCATCCCGAATGAGTTCCGCGTGGACGATCCCCACCGGGTGATCCATCTCAGCCTGCGCGGCACCTCCGTGGTGCTCATCAATGCCAGCGACCCCGCCTTCGCGGCGGTGATGGATGAGAAGTTCAAGTGAGCAGGCGGAAGCTCAGTCCCGGCCCCTGGGCAGGGTCAGTTCCCGGTGATTATAGAATCCCGTGGCCGTCGTGGCTTCGGGAGTGATGCGCAGGATCGCGGCTCCGGTGGCGGACAGGTCGAAGAAGGGGATTCCTTTGCGCCGGAGCAGGTCTATCCAGTCCTCCGGCACGCTTTCCCCCTCCGGGAAGGGATGACTGGTGAAGACCACCGCCCCGGGACGGACGGCATTCAGAAACTCCGGCAGGCCGGAGTAGTCACGGGCGTGGCGGCCTTTTACCAGGATGTTCGCGCGGAGGTCCTGGCCGGATTCCAGAAGGGCCTTTTCCGTGATAAACCCGGCATCGTTCATAAAGAGCACGCGGGTATCCTTGCACTCCAGCAGAAAGACCGCGCACCGGTCATCAGCCAGCCCGGCTTTCCAACCGGCGGGCGGGAAGAGGCATCGCAGCGTGACTCCGGGCTCCAGCGTCCAGGTTTTTCCGGCCACGGGCAAGGGTTGAGCCACAGGATGAAAAACGCGCCGCACCTCCCCGGCGGCTCCCGTGTGCGCGGCGTCTTTGTGACTGAGCAGCAGGCCGTCCAGACCGTTCACTGGCGTGCGGAGAAGATGGGGGCGGACGACGCGGTTGAACTGGCGGCGGGCTCCGGTGTCGAGGAGCCAGTGTTTTCCGCCGGGGGTATCGATGTGGGCCGCCCCGCCGTTTTCCAGGCTGAGCACGGTGATCTCACAGACATCGCCCCGGAACCAGCGGGCGGGATCCACCTGAAAATGCCCACCCGGCACCGAAGCGAAGAACTGGGCCGTGCGCACGCTGGCCAGTGCCAGGAGCCAGTTACAGTGATTGATGGCGGCCAGGAGCCACCCGATTCCCAAGGCCCCGGCGGCAAGTGAAGCGCAGGCCACCACCAGGATGCCCTCCGAGAGCACCACCAGAAACAGATTGGAAACGATGCCGATGGGCGTGAACTGGCTGAAGTAGTGGATCATCAGAAACGCCGAGCCCAGTGTGGAAGCGAGCGAGACGCTGATGGAGGTGAGCACCCCTCTTTTGATCCAAAGCCAAAACCTCTGACGCGAGGTGAGGAGTTGACGTGGCAGAAAGGGATCATGCTCCGTCAGTGGCCTCACCCACTGCATGAGTGGCGGGTGGAGCAGGGCCAGCGCCAGCAGCACGCCAAAGGAGAGCGTGAACCCCGGCTGGAAAAGCTGCTGCGTGTCCCACCCCAGGAGCAGCAGAGCGGAGAGGCCCAGATTGTTGAACAGGGAGCTCTCGCGGTTGAACTGCGGGGCGCTCACCATCATGGCCGCCATGAGCGCCGCCCGCCAGGCGCTGGGCCGCAGGCTGGTGATGAAGACATAGAAAAACATGACCGGCAGCGCGATTCCCAGGATCCATGCCTGGGGCACCCGCAGCATGCGCAGCACGGCCACCATGAGCCCGAAGAAGAGCACCACATGCAGCCCGCTCACGGCGAAGACGTGCATGGTCCCGCTGTCGATAAACGCCTCGCCCACCTCAGGCGGGGTCTTTTCCCGCGTGCCCAGCACCATGGCCCGCACGGTGGCGGAGAGTTCCGGATCATCCCGGATATCCCGGGTTACTACCTCGCCGATCCAGTCCCGGCAGCGCAGCGCGGCGGACATGAGAGGCCAGCCGGTGTCGCGTTCCAGCACCCGCAGCCGGTCATGAGGAGCCGCGGCATTGAATTCCGCGCTGAAGCCCTGGCGTCGCAGGAAGTCCGGGAAATCGAACTCCCCGGGATTCTGCGGCGGCAGGGAATGCCGCAGCACGCCGGTGAGTGTGATGCGGTCTCCATACCGGAGAGTGGGCGGGAAATCCCGCAGATGCACATAAAGCCGCGCCCCGCCCTCCCGGGTGTCCGTCCACGGGGTTTCCAGGGTTTCCACATGCAGCGGAAAGGAGAATCCCGTGCCCGTGCTGTCCGCTGCTGGATCGTCCGCCACCATGCCGGTGACCGTGGCCCCGGTCGCCCCTCCGGGGCGGATGCGGGCCTCCACCTGATCACGCAGGGGATCGCCATCACGGGCGCGGTGGGCGAAGGCAAACGCGAGCACCGTCAGGAGCAGGAGCGCCGTCCGGGACAAGGCTTTCCATGGCGTCAGCAGTGCCGCCGGCACACAGGCGGCCAGCCACAGGGACGCGGACCAGGACGGCAGGGCATCGGCAGTCCAGATGCCCGCGCAGGCGGCGAGGGACAGGTAAAAGAAGGGCCGCGCCCGCCCGTGCCGGGGATCGCTCAGCCACGTCAGAAACTTCGCGGCGCGTGCTTTCACCCGGGCAGATCAGGGGACTGTTTCCGGGCGAGGAATTCCATTTCCTCCAACTCTTGCAGCTTGTGTTGGGCATTGCCCGCGTGACGGCTGCCTGGGTAGGTTTCGATGAGACGGTTCAGCCATTCCCGGGCCTTCGCGAAGTCCCCGCGCTCCGAGGCATGGAGGTCCGCCAGTCTCAGGATGAAAAAGCTCTTGTCGTCCTCCGGCCAGTCGCCCGCCGCCGCTTTTTCCAGCACCTCCACCGCGGAGTCCATATCCTCCAGTTTCGTCTGGTAGATCTTTGCCATCTCCAGCACCGCTTGGCGGTCATGGGGCGTGGTCTCCAGGAGACGGCCAAACGCGGCGAGGGCTTTGTGATATTCCCCTTGGGCCACCAGAGCCATCGCCTTTTGCAACTCTGTCTGGCCGGCCTTCTCCGGCGCGGAATAAAACGACTCCGCCACCCGGTCCCCGATGGTGGGAATGACCCATTTCAGGGTAATTACCCCTAGGGTCAGAGCTACTATCATGATGTAGATGAAGAACCAGACGCGATTGATATACCCTCCTGGGGGCTCTTGAGTAGTTTCTGGAGACGCACCCTCCACTAAAGCCACCTGGGCTCCAAGGGGCGCTTCAGGTTTCTGCTTTTCCCTCATCGCTAACCAACTAAAGGTAATCAGCAGAAGAACGACAAGGCCGCGAATGATGGTGGTCTTCATAACGGGATACTGGGATGGTGCCCGCCGGGGCAGGGGAGGGCAATGAGGAAATGACAGGATTGCCAGGCATTCCGGCTGCTGTCTGCCGCTTCCCTCCGTTGACAAGGCCCCCGGCCCATCGTCTTCGTCAGGCCACCCCTGTCCCTTTCCTTCCATTCCATGACTACCGGCCCGGCAGTGCTGATCGCCTGCGATAAATTCAAAGGAACGCTGACCGCCGAGGAAGCCTGCGGGGCGATCATCAAGGGAATCAAGACTTTATGGCCGAATGCCGTGTGCGTGAGCCGTCCCATGGCGGATGGCGGAGAGGGCACGGCACGGGTTATTTGTGATGCGTGCGACGGGGAATGGCTCACGGAGGAGGTCACGGGCCCGCTGGCGGACCGGGTGACCGGCGGATGGGCATGGCTGGAAAAGTCAAAGACCGCAGTCATCGAGATGAGCGAAGCCTCGGGGCTGAAGCTTCTGGATGCGGCGCGGCGGAATCCCTGGCGCGCCACCACGGCGGGCACGGGGGAGCTGATGCAGGCGGGCATCCGCAAGGGTGCGGAGCGGCTCATCGTGGCAATTGGCGGCAGCGCCACGAATGATGGCGGCGTGGGCATGGCATGGGCCATGGGCTACCGGTTTCTCGACGCGGACGGGAAGGGCTTTTTCCCGCTTCCCGCGAATCTGGAGACCCTGGCCGCCATCGTGCCGCCGGAGAATACAAATTTCCCCTCGGTCGTCGCAGCTTGTGATGTAACGAACCCGCTTCTCGGACCGGAGGGGGCGACGGCGGTTTACGGCCCGCAAAAAGGCATCCGGCTGGAACGTATCCCGGCATTCGAGGCCGGACTGCATCAACTGGCGGGGATTGTGAAACGGGACCTGGGGGTGGATCGGGCCACCGCGCCTGGCGCGGGAGCGGCGGGAGGCCTGGGCTTCGGGCTCATGACTTTCTGCCGGGCGGACATGCAGCCGGGGTTCGACCTGGTGGCGCGCATCACCGCGCTGGAGGACGCCGTGCGCGCGGCGGACCTCGTGATCACGGGAGAGGGCTGCATTGATGCCCAGACGCTCCATGGCAAAGGCCCCGCCGGAGTGGCGGACATGGCGCGCCGGCTGGGCAAGCCGGTCGTCGCGGTGGGTGGTATCGTGGATGAAACCGCCCGCGCCGGCATCGACGCCAAGTTTCACGCCGTCCTTGCCGCCGCCAACCGTGACACCCTTTCCGAAGCCTTGGCGAATCCGGCGGGGGCTCTTTACCGCGCGGTCATCCAGGGGAAGGAGACGTTCGAGACCGTCCTGGGGCTCTAGGCTCCCTGACGGTAAAAGTCAGGAGCGGCTTTCATTACATGGCAGGTCCTGGTACCGGAGGCGCCGGTGGCCGTGCCTACGAATGCCCGCCGTCCGCCACGGACTTTTCTCCTGCGCCATCCATCCAGTCCAGTCCACGCTCCGCCGCGTCCTCCTTTTCCTCGCGCTCCCACTGCTCCCGTTTTTTCTTCGTGAAGAGCAGGCCGCGGATGTCCTCCAAAATGGCGTAAACACAGGGCACAAGCACCAGGGTGTTCAGCAGATTGCTCAGGCAGCCGAAGGCCAGACTGATGGCGCAGGGCACCAGGAACTTCGCCTGGATGCTGCTTTCCGTCACGATGGGCATGACGCCGATGAAGCTGGTGATGCTGGTGAGCATGATCGCCTGGAAGCGGGCCACGCCGCCGTTTCGCGCGGCGGCGATGACGCTGTCCCCGGAGCGGCGGTGCCGGTTCACGTATTCCACCAGCACCAGGCTTTCATTCACCACCACGCCGCTGAGCGCCACGATGCCGATGAGGCTCATGATGCTGAGTTCCGTGTCCATGACGATGTGGCCGATAACCGCGCCCAGCATCCCGAAGGGGATGACGCTCATGACGATCATCGGCTGGATGTAGCTGCGAAGAGGAATGGCCAGCAGCACGTAGATGCCGAAGAGCGCGAGGATGGCCCCGGTGGCGATGTCCGTCATATTCTCCCGCTGGTCCTTCTGCTCGCCCTCGAAAGACCACTGGATGTCCGGAAACTCCGCCTTCATGCGGGTGAGCACGCCAGTGGTTTCCTTCTCCGGCCACATGCCCATGCTCTCCATGAAGCGCTCCATGCCGTTCGCGGGAGCCTTCCATTCGGGACGCGTGAGCGCCGCCACGATAACGTTCGGGTCCGCGCCGGGCACGCTCTTGTCCACATCCGCTCCGATGGTCACGGCCCGCTCCCGGTCCCGCCGGAGGATGAAACTGTAGCCGCGTCCCTCCGCGGGCGCGGCCACCTCTGAGAAGGGCACCTCCGCGCCGGCGCGGGTGCGGATCTTCATGGAGCTCATGTTTTGCAGGGAGACACGCTCCTCCTCCGGATACCGGACCATGACCTTCACCTCATCCCGTCCACGCTGGAGACGCTGCACCTCCTCGCCGTAGAAGGCCTGGCGCACCTGACGGGCCACGTCCTGGAGACGGAGATCCAGGGATTCCGCCTGTGGGAGGATGTTCAGCTTCAGCTCCCGTTTTCCCTCGCGGTTGCTGTCCGTGATGTCCGTGGTGCCTTTGATATCGGCCAGTTCCTTTTTGATCAGATCCGTCGCCTGTCGCAGCCGTCCCGGATCCTTGCCCCGGAGCAGGATGTCGATGGCATTCCCGCCGTTCGCGGTATTCGCCAGATAGGTGAGTTCCACGGCTCCGGGAATGGCTCCGGTCAGTTCCCGCCAGCGCGCGATGATGGTGTCCGAGACCACGTCCCGGTCCGCCGCGGCCAGGAGTTCGATGGTGACCTCCCCGATGTTCGCGGCATCCGAGGCCCCCACGGGATTAAATCCCACCTTGAACGGCTGCGAGCCCACCGTGGCCAGCATGTGCTTGATAATAGGATCACCGTTCAGTCCCTTGAACTCCTCGTTCAGCTTCTTCGCCGCCGCTTCGATGCGGGCCACCGCCGCCTGCGTGGTCAGCACGGAAACTCCTGGCGGCAGCGTGAGCTTCGCCGAGATGACCTCCGCCTCCACCCGGGGGAAGAAGCGGAAGGGAATCCAGTTCCCTTTGATGAGTCCCACGATGGTAAGCAGTGCCGCGATGAATACCGCCACGGTGGCGTAACGCCAGCGCAGCGCAAAGCCGAGGAACGGCCGGTAGATCCTCCGGACGAAGACATCCACATTCCGCGTCATGGCCCGCTGCACACGCACGATGGAGCGGACCAGCACATTCATCTGATCCAGCGGCTTCTCCGGTTTCAGGTGGGACAGGTGGGCGGGAAGGATGAGGTTCGTCTCAATGAGAGAGACCAGCAGCGTGGGGATGACCACCCACGGGATATTCCGCCAGATCTTGCCACCCACGCCGCTCACCCCCAGCATGGGCATGAAGGCCACCACCACGGTGAAGACCCCGAAGATGGCCACCACCATGACCTCGTAAGTCCCGCGCGGGGCGGCGAGCTTTGCTGGCTCTCCCTTTTCCATCCGCGCGTGAATATTCTCCCCCACCACGATGGCGTCATCCGTCACGATGCCCAGCACCACGATGAACGCGAAGAGCGAGATCATGTTCACCGTCACATCCACCAGCGGCAGGAAGATCAGCCCGCCCGCGAAGGCGATGGGAATGCCCATGGCCACGTGAAACGCCAGTGCCGGCCGCAGGAACAGCGAGAGCATGATGTAAACCAGGATGAACCCCTGCCAGGCGTCCGAGATCATTAGATCCAGCCGCCCCTGCAGCAGCAGGCTGAGGTCATTCCACACCTCCAGTTTCACGCCGCGCGGCAGTTGGGCCGGGGCTTCCTTCAGCCATTCCTTCACCGCCGCCGCCACCTCCAGGGTGTCCTCGTCACCGGTGCGGAAGATATTCACCACCACGGCGGGATGCCCGTCGAAGCGGGTGAAGAGATCGATGTCCTCAAACCCGTCCACCACGCGGGCGATTTCCTTTAAAAGCAGGCGCGTGCCGTCCGGGCGTGTCAGGACCACGATTTCCTCAAACTCCGGCGCGGTGTACTTCCGGGCCTGGGTGCGGATGAGGATCTCTCCCGCCGCTGTTTTGATGGAGCCGCCGGGCAGGTCCAGCGAGGAAGCCCGCACCGCCGCGGCCACCTGGTCCAGTGTCAGCCCGTGCCGCCGCAGGGTGTCCTCGCTGACTTCGATGGAAATCTCGTGCCGCTTTACGCCCGCCAGGTCCACTTGGGTCACACCCGGCAGGGACTGGAGGGAATCCCTCACCTGTTCCCCGATGGCCCGGAGGTTCTTTTCATCCGTGTCCGCCAGGATTGCCACGCTCATGGTCTGAAGGCGGATGGGGATTTCCTCAATCACCGGCTTTTCCGCGTTCTCCGCGAAGTTGCGGATGGCGTCCACGCGGGACTTGATGCGTCCCAGCACGCTCTGGACATCGTAGCCGGACCGCACCTCCGCGTACACCGTGCCCACGCTTTCCCCCGCGTTGCTGGTGATGCGCTTGATGCCGTCCACCGTGGCGATGGCCTCCTCAATGGGGATGCACACCCCTTTCTCCACGTCCTCGGGAGGCGCGTTGGGATAGATCACTGTCACTGAAATGACCTCCGCCGAAACCTCGGGAAAAATCTCCTTCCGCTGGCGGAACCACGTGACAATCCCCAGCGCGATGAGCGCCCACATGAGGAAGTTCGCCGCGATCCGGTTGCGGGACCACCAGTGAATCAGGGAATGCATGAAGGCTCCCGTAAGCACACCCGCCCCGGGGCGCAAGTGCCGCCCGTCCCGGGAAACGCGGGCCGTTTTCCGGACCGGGAACCGCATTTGACAGACCGGACCTCTCGATTAGTCTACGCGCCCTTTTCCCGGATTTGCCGGGAGGAGAACCCCCTGCCCTCCGCCCCCTTCGGCAACACCGCGGCCCGGAGCAACACACAGGGCACAACGTCATCCCAATCCATCCACATGTCCAAGGCTCAAGCTCTCACCGCACACACCCGCAAGCGCAGCGGTTCCGGCGCTCTCAACTCTCTGCGCAAGGAAGGTCTCATCCCCGCCGTCGTTTACGGCAAGACCCAGGCCAGTTTCAACGTCCGTCTCAATCGTAAGGAAGTGGAGACGGTGCTCCACCACTCCGCCGCGGAGCAAATCCTCGTGAACCTCACCATCGAGGACCTTGGACAAACCGTGCTGGCCCTCATCCAGGACGTGCAGCACAACCCGCTCACGGACACCATCACCCACCTCGATTTCCACGCCATCCGTGAAGACGAAGTCATTCACGCGAACATCCCGCTCGAACTGACGGGTGAAGCCGCGGGCGTGAAGGCCGGTGGTCTTCTGGAACACCTCATCCACACTCTGGAAATCAAGTGCCTGCCGAAGGACCTGCCGGAAGTTCTCCACGCGGACGTCACCGCCCTGGAGATCAATGGCAGCCTGCACATCCGCGAGCTGGCGCTGCCGGAAGGCGTGAAAGCCGTGGCCGCTCCGGACGTGATCGTCGCCATGGTCTCCGAGCCCAAGGTTTCCGCCGAGCCGGTCGCTCCCGCGGCCGATGCCAAGCCCGCTGGTAAAGGCAAGGGTGGCAAAGCCGCTCCCGCCGCCGCGGCCAAGGCTCCTGCCAAGCCCGCCGGGAAGAAGTAATTCGTTTCCTTCATCGTTTCCTGAAAGGCACCGGTCTCTGGCCGGTGCCTTTTTTCGTTTTTTAACGAAAAGCACGACCAAGCACAGGGCGGGACCACTGAGGGACTGCTCCAAATGCCTCTTCGGATCGTCAATTTTTAAAACGACCGATCGGTTCTCCGAAGCAGAAGGCGTTAAGTGTAGGCTCTTTGAACCGGGGAAGTGGCAAGTTTGCCGACAAAATCGTCACTTCAACAGTTGGACGGACAAGAGGCCGCCGACAGCATTCTAACCGGTAAAAGCCTGAAAAACTCGCGCTGGGGAGAGGTTTCTCATGGGCGTGACTCCTCAAGTGACCATAGGGTTTTTTTGTAAACTCTACCGACAAACAAAAATTTCGCTTTCCTGAGTCCCGGTTACGAGAGAATGGTGGGCGCGTCTCCGAAATGCCCTGGTCAGATTGGGTTGGCCTTCAAAATGCTGCCCCTAATCGACGCCTGGACTGCCTGAAATCGTTTTTTAAACGGATTCTCAGAAACTTTGAGCAATGGGATTGAGAAAACCAACGTCAAACAGTCTGAACAAAAATTTAACTAATGTTAAAAATTTATGGGCAAAATGCAATTTCTTTACACGGAAATGGCGCGATTCGCAAAAAAATCCTTGTATTTTAGAAATTCTCCACAATTGTAGGAGAAATCAAGAAAATTACCAATAATGAGAATTATGAAGAGGGCATAGATCGCTGATATGAGATTTATGGTGGCTTTGAAAGCTAGCTGAGATACTTTGACAAACCGGGGGCGTTGTTGCATGATCACTCTACAAAATCAAAATAGATCGACTGTCGCAGGTCTGACCAAGGGCGGCAGCGTGACAGAAAAAGAGGCTGAGGGTTTTGCGCCTGCCAACGGTGCCTGGCCTAAAAATTATCAGCCTTCCAGTTCTTCAATCGTCACAGGACTCGCGGGAGCCGCTCTCTCTGGCGGCCGGAGCGAAAAACAGCCCCGGACAGACGCGGTCTCTCCAAAACTTTATAAATTTCCTTTCTGGAAACGTGGCTTGGATCTCACGGGGGTTTTTCTCACCGCGCCGGTATGGCTCCCTCTGATGATCCTGATCGCCATTTCAATCAAGCTGGCGTCCCGGGGGCCGGTGTTCTACCGGGCCCGGCGGGTGGGATTCAAAGGGCGGATGTTTACGATGCTCAAGTTCCGCAGCATGAAGCACGGGGCAGAAACCCTGAGTCATGAAGAGCATTGGCAGGAACTGGTCCGGACGCAAAAACCGATTACCAAGCTCGACGCGATGAACGACCCGCGGTTGATCCCGGGGGGGCGGCTGTTGAGAGCCACGGGGCTGGATGAACTGCCGCAGCTTTTGAACGTGATCCTTGGCCAGATGAGTCTTGTGGGCCCCCGGCCCTGCAGCCCGTCGGAGTACAACACCTACGAAGACTGGCAAAAGGAGCGGGTAAACGCTCCTCCCGGGCTCACCGGCTACTGGCAGGTGAACGGAAAAAATAAGACCACTTTCAACCAGATGATTGAAATGGACATCCACTATGGGAAAAGGATGTCCGTGCTTCTCGACTTCGCTATTCTCCTCGGAACTCCTCCCGCCATGGCCCTTCAGGTCGTGGAGGCTACCTGGCGGAATGAATCCGCGGAAGCGTCCGTCACCTCAAAGGAAAACTCCCTGCCTCCGGCGGAGTGATTTAGAACCCCATGCCATCGTGAGAGAAAAGGTTTCGGTCGGAGTCGTTGGATGCGGCTACTGGGGGCCCAATTTAATCCGCAATTTTCGCGACCTGCCGAACTGCGAGCTGAGGTCGATGTGCGATGTGAGCGAGGAGCGCCTGACGCGTCTCGCCACCCTCTATCCCGGGGTGAAAGGGATGACCGGGCACCGGGAGATGCTTGAAGATCCTGAGGTGGACGCCGTCGCCATCGCGGTGCCTGTCAGGTACCATTACCCCCTGGCGCGGGAGAGTCTGCTGGCCGGCAAGCACACGCTGATCGAGAAGCCCATGGCCGGCTCCGTGGCGGAGTGTGAGGAACTGATTCAGATCGCCAAACACAAGGGGCTCGTCCTGATGATAGGGCACACCTTTTTGTATTCGGCGGCGGTTCGCAAGATCAAGGAGATCGTCCATTCGAACGAAATCGGCGAAGTGCGGTACATCAACGCCCGGCGTTTGAACCTGGGCCTCTTCCAGAAAGACATCAACGTTGCCTGGGATCTGGCGCCGCATGATCTCTCCATCATTCTCCATATCCTGGGCGAGTCTCCGCTCTCGATAAACTGCCAGGGAAATGCCCATGTGACCGCCGGGATCGAGGATGTGTGCAATATGTCACTTACCTTCGGGAAAAGCAAATTTGCCACTATTCAGAACAGTTGGCTGGAACCGAGGAAGATCCGGGAAATGACCATCGTGGGGTCGCGGGGAATGATTGTTTATGACGACTTGCAGGCCGAGCAGTCTATCCGGATTTACGATGTGCGGGTGGACCGGCCGCCCCATTACGACACGTTTGACGATTTCAAATATTCCTACCACTACGGGAACAGCTACATTCCTTATTTAAAGCACGTGGAACCTCTCAAGACCCAGTGTTCGCATTTTCTGGATTGCATTCAGAATGGAACTCCCACCCTGACCGATGGGCACTTTGGGCTTGAGATCGTCCGGATTCTTGAGGCTGCTTCGCTCTCTCTGAGTAAGAACGGGGCTTCCGTTTCCCTGGCCTCCGCCTCCCGGGGACTTCTCCCTGTTTGAAGCGTAAACATCACGCGGCCTCCACCCCAATGACGCAAACCCTTCCTGATGGAAAACGGATCTCCGCGGACGTGAAGCTGGGGCGGGATGTCAGGATCCATGCGTTTGTAAATCTCTACGGCTGTGAGATAGGGGATGAGACCAGCATTGGGACTTTTGTTGAGATTCAGAAGGGAGCCCGTATCGGAAGCCGGTGCAAGATCAGCAGCCATACCTTCATTTGTGAAGGCGTTACCATCGAACCGGAAGTGTTCGTGGGGCATGGAGTGACTTTTATCAATGACCGCTATCCCCACGCCACGACGGAGAGCGGGGAACTCCAGACAGATGCCGACTGGACCTGCCAGCAGACGCTGGTGAAGCGCGGGGCCTCCATTGGCTCCGGTTCCACGCTTCTCGGCGGGATCACCATTGGCGAACGGGCCCTAGTGGGCGCCGGGAGCGTGGTGACGGCGGATGTCCCCCCTGGAGCCACGGTCATTGGAAACCCCGCCAGAGTCCTGAAGAAACCCGCACCCGTGACCGCCGATGACCGTCCCGTTTCTTGATCTCCAGGCCCATCACCTTCCTCTTCAGAAGGAACTTGAGGAGGCCATCGCGGAGGTCATCGCCGAGGCTGCTTTCGCGGGCGGGCCTTATGTGGCGGCTTTTGAAAAGGAATTCGCCCCTTTTTGCGGAGTGCGTGAGGCCGTGGGGGTGGGGAATGGAACCGAGGCCCTGCTTCTGGCCCTCCATGCTTCCGGTGTGGGCCACGGTGACGAAGTAATCACTGTTCCCGCCACCTTCATCGCCACGGCGGAGGCCATCTGGCACGCTGGAGCCCGCCCGGTGTTTGTGGATATCGATAACGCCACGCAGACGCTGGACCCCGCTTTGCTGGAGGCGGCCATCACTCCCAGGACGAAGGCGGTGGTCCCGGTGCATCTTTTCGGACAGCCCGCGGACATGGACCCCATTCTCGAGGTGGCGCGCCGCCATGGACTCACGGTCATCGAGGATGCGTGCCAGGCCCACGGCGCGGAGTATCACGGTCGCCGTGCCGGATCGCTGGCGGACGCGGGGTGTTTCAGTTTTTACCCTGGGAAAAACCTGGGGGCTTTCGGCGACGCGGGCGCTTTGGTCACGGATGACGCGGCCCTGGCGGAGAAAGTGCGCATGCTGCGGGAGCATGGGCAGACCCGGAAGTATCACCATGCCATGATGGGCTGGAACTGCCGGATGGATGGCATTCAGGCGGCGGTGCTGCGGGTCAAGTTGCGCCATCTGGAAAGAGCCAATGCCCGCAGGCGGGAGAACGCGGCCCTTTACAACAGCCTGCTGGCCGGAGTGGAGGAGATCGCGCTGCCGGTAGAGGCGGATTACGCGAGGCATGTCTATCATGTCTATGCCATCCGCGCGGCCCGCCGGGATGAGTTGTTTCATACCCTGACGCAGTCCGGGATCGGCTGCGGGATCCATTATCCGGTTCCCCTCCATCTTCAGCCGGCCTGCCGTTATCTGGGCTATCAGGAAGGAGACTTTCCGGTGTCCGAACAGGCGGCTCTGGAGGTGATCTCCCTCCCCATGTATCCGGAGCTGACCCCGGAGCAGATTCACACGGTCGCGGAAAAAGTGAAGGACGCGGTCTGCGCGGGACTTCCAGGATAAGCACTCCCATGACTGGACTCCGGATGGCAGACCCACCCACAAGCCCTGCATCCGGAAGCCCGCAGCATCCGGAGACGGGTCCGCTGGCCGGTGAACTCCGGCTGCGGTTTGTGGATCCTCTGGCGGAGGAGGAATGGGACCGGCTGGTGGAGGAATTCCCCGGGCGGCATGTCTTTCACGGGAGTGCGTGGGCGAGGGTATTGAGCCGCACCTACGGCCATCGCCCTTTTTACACGGTTGGCACCCGGGATGGCAGGCCGGTGATGCTCCTGCCGCTCATGGAAGTCCGGAGTTTCGTTACCGGGCGGCGCGGGGTCTCGGTTCCCTTCGCGGATTTGTGTGAGCCTCTGACCCGAGGAGGCGGGCCGGGAGAAGCGTTCGTCCCGCTGCTGCTGGACCTCGCGAGGGAAAGACGCTGGAAACATCTGGAGTGGAAAGGTGGCGGGCCGCCCGTGCCTTCCGCGTTTTCCTCGGTGTCCTTCCTCGCCCACACCCTTGATCTCCGGACCAGCCTGGAAGGGCTGAGAGAGAATCTGGAGCCGTCCTTCCGCCGGAATCTGAGGAAGGCGGAGAACAGTGGCCTCACGGTGGAATCCCGCCAGGACCAGGCGGCGATGGCGGCTTATTATCAGTTGCACACGCTCACCCGCAGGCGGCATGGCCTGCCTCCGCAGTCGTGGAGATTTTTCCTGAACCTTTGGGAGGAGATCATTCGGACAGGCCTGGGTTTTATCGTCGTCGCCTCCCTGGGAAAAGAGCCGGTCGCCGGAGCGGTTTTTCTCCATGCGGGAGACCAGGCGATTTATAAATTCGGGGCCAGCGATGAACGGTTTTTTGAGAGGCGACCGAATCATTTGGTCATGTGGACTGGAATTTGCTCTTCCCGGTCACGCGGTGCCACGTCTCTTCATTTCGGGCGCACTTCCCGCGGCCATGAAGGTCTGCGGCGTTTTAAACTTGGCTGGGGTGCCGCCGAAACAACGCTTGAGTATTTCAAGTACAGTTTTAAAACCGGAACATGGGCGCGAGGAAATGATCGCGTCTCCGGTTCTCATACCGCCCTTTTCTCGCGATTTCCGCTCGCTTTGAACCGGCTTGCCGGCCGGTTGATCTATCCTCATCTCGATTAACTCCAGGCCCCTTATTTTTATGTCCAAGACACCTTCCCCTCCGGCCCCGTCGGCTCTGAACCTGGGAGACATGATATATGTATTGTTTAAATACAAATGGATCATCGCCCTGGCCGGTATTCTGTCAGTGGGGGCCGCGTATGCTTATTATAAACTCGCTCCCGTCAGTTATGCCTCCGAGGCGCGGTTGATGGTGCGGTATATCACCGAGGTCAATCTGGAGGAGCAGGTGAACCGGGTCGTCCCTACGCCTGGAGACCGCACGAGTGAGGCGGCGATCAAGTCTGAGGTGGCGATCCTCACCAGTTGGGATCTCGCGGAAACGGTCGCGTCGGCCATGGAAGCCGAGAGGGTGTCTACGGGATCGAGCGCGCAGCCTGTCACCGCGACGCAGATTGAAGACGGTCTCACCGTCACCCCCGAGAAAGGCACGAATGTGATTACCGTGGTGTTCAAGCACCGTGACCGGGCGCAGGCGCGGGCCGTCCTCCAACGCCTTGTGGCTGCTTATCAGTCCAAGCACCGGGAAATTCACCGCCCGGGTGCCTCCTCCCGGGAAGTGCGGGAAAGAATGAAGGGGCTGCAAACAAGCCTCCTGAAGATCGAGGAGAAGCTCCGGAATCTGAAGATGGGCAAGGAGTCCGATGAAAACGGGAATGACCCGAACGCGACATCGACGGCTCTTCCGGGCTCCTTGAAGGAAATCGGGCAGAAACCCGATGCCTCGAAACAAAAGGATCTGGATCCCCTGGCCACGGGAGATACCCAGTTCATGACACTCGCCGAGATCACCGCGAAGCTGAATGCCGACATTCTGAACAAACAGTCCGAGTCCGAAGAGGCCTCCGTGCAGCTCGCGGAGCAACTGGCGCGCATGAAGCAGATTCCGGGGATTGTCATTTCATCGTCAGGTGAATTGGTCCCGGCAGCCGGTGAAGAACCGGACGCCAATAAAGGAAAGTCCCCTTCCGCCGGTGCCCCGGTAACGGACAGCCGCCTGGTGGAGGAATACCGTCTCTGCCTCAGCGAGCTCACCACTCTCAGGGCGGAACTTACGAGGCTTTCCGAGAAATTCAAACCGGCCAGTTCCGAATATAAACAAAAGGAAAGCCAGATCGCTAGAAAAGAGACCCGGCGCCGGGAGCTTGAACGGGAACATCCGGACTTGCTCGCGACGGCTCCCATCACCAGCAACACGTCGGACCACACGTTCGACCCCGTGGCGGAGAAGGCCAAATACGCCGCCGCCGTGACAAAAGACCAGCTTCTCAAACAGGCGCTCCAGAATGCCCGCAAGAGGCTCGCTGCTTTCTCCGGATACGCTCCCGCCATCGCTGAACTGGAGCGCCGCAAAGCAACGGAAGAGGTCAACTACAAATACATGGCCACGAGCCTGGACAAAACGGAGACGGATCTGGATCTCGAAAAAGCTCCTGGCCAGATGGCGAGTATTCCCGTGGTCCAGTCCTCCACCCCGGCGGCGATGGATGTGAAGAAGCGGAATCTGGTGGTGCTCGGCATCGCCTTTGGCGGCCCCTTGCTGGCCGTCATCTTCGTTCTGATCTTCGCGGCGCTGCTGAACCAGACGGTGAAGCGCTCCCCGGAGCTGGAGGCTACCATGCCGTTCATGCTTTCCATTCCCTACTTCAGCTCCGGCCAGCGCCTCGCCGCCGGGCAGGCTGTCAAAGCGCTCAAGGGCGGCGCGGGAGAAAAGAAAGGCGCGCACTATCAATTCCTGCGTCCCTTCACGGACGCTATTCGTGACCGCTTGACCGCTTATTTCCATTCCCGCGGCATCACGCGTAATCCCAAAATGATCGCCGTCACGGGTTACGCGACCGGTGCGGGCGTCTCGACGCTCGCGGCGGGGCTGGCAGCCTCCCTTTCCGAGACTCATGAAGGCAAAGTCCTTCTGGTGGACATGAATGGAGACCAAGGCACGGCGCACCCGTTCCTCAATGGACAACCCGCCCCTTCGCTGACCGAAGCCCTGAGTCTCTCCGCGGAGGCGGGAAGGAACGGTCAGAACGGCGAAGGCGGACAGAACCTTTTCCTCGCGGGCGGGGAAACGCCTTCCTCCGGGGTCTCCGCCGCGGGTCTGCGCCGCCTGATGCCGGAACTCAAGACCAGTGATTTTGAGTATGTCATCTTTGACATGCCCCCGTTGGGCCAAACCCGTCCCACCGCCTCGGTGGCGGGCCTCATGGACAAAGTGATCGTGATCGTTGAAGCCGGAGCCAATACCCGGGCTGAAATCCGCCGGGGTCATCGCGACCTCGTGGACGCGGGAGCGGATATTTCCGTGGTCTTCAACAAAGCCAAAGCTCATGGTCCCAAAGCTTTGATGGGCAGTTGAAAACCCTGCCCAGGGACTGAACAAATCAGTGCCCCCTTTCGCCGGCATTCCCTCCCCAGAGGATCCTCCCCCCGGTCCCCTCCGTCGCCCATGCTTAGAAACCGCCTTTATTTCCGCCTCAAACCTTTCCTGCCCAGATTTGTCCGAATGGCGTTCCGGCGCAGGGTTGCCGCCCGGTTGCGGGACCGGCACCGTGCGGTTTGGCCCGTGATGCCAGGGTCTGAAGCTCCCCCCGCAGCCTGGCCGGGCTGGCCCGACGGGAAGAAGTTCGCCTTCGTGCTCACGCACGATGTGGAAGGTCCACGAGGGGTGCAAAACAGCAAGGCCCTCATGGAACTGGAAAGGGAGATGGGCTTCCGCTCCTCTTTCAATTTCATTCCCGAAGGCACTTATTCCGTGTCCCCGGAATTGCGGAAGGAAATCTGTGACAGTGGCTTTGAAGTCGGCATTCACGACCTCCGGCACGATGGGTTTCTCTATCGCTCACGTTCCGAGTTTCACCGGAATGCCTCACGGATCAATCATTACCTGACAGAATGGGAGGCGGCGGGATTCCGCTCCGGATTCATGCTGCGCGAGCTCGACTGGCTGCATGATTTGAACGTTCTTTATGATGCGTCCACGTTCGATACTGATCCCTTCGAACCTCAACCCCAGGGAGCGGCCACTATCTTTCCGTGGTTCGTTCCCCCTCCAGTTGGAGCGGACAGGGGCGGGTACGTAGAGCTCCCTTATACTCTTCCCCAGGATTCCACGCTTTTTCTGATCCTGAAGGAAACGTCACCTGACATTTGGCTCCGGAAGTTGGATTGGGTGGCATCCCACGGAGGAATGGCACTTGTTAACATCCATCCTGACTATATAGACTTCTCTGGCCGGGGGCAGTCTTCCAGCACTTATCCGGTGGAAATGGTCCGGCAGTTGCTATACCACGTCTCCAGCCAGTATGGAGGCTCTTATTGGAATCCGATTCCACGCGAATTGGCGCGTTGGTATCGCGGAGGAGCTTGGAGCCCTCCTGTGCCCTCCGGCATCCCTTCCCCCAAATGATTCGACTTCGTCATAAAATGCTGATCCGCATGCTTCGCGTGTGGGATCAGATTGTCCTCGCAGCCACGGTTTTCGCCATTATCTACTTCCGGCCGGAACTGGAAGGACAGGCTGGTGCTTATCTCAGCCAGGCAAACTATCATGCCTCGGACGCCGCCGGGGTGTTCCTGCTGGCCGTGGGCTGGATCGCGATTTTCGACTATTGTGTCCACTATAAGTCTGACCGCTTTGTGGGGATTCGCGCTCAGCTGAAGGACGCGGTCAAGGCTTCCGTGCTGGCCTCTTTCTGGCTGATGCTCGTGAGTTCCGTCTTTTCGATCCGGAGCATCACCGTGGTCAATATCCCCCTCTTCTGGGCGATCACGACGGTCATTTGTGTTGCCAGTCGCGTCCTTCTCCGGCGGCTCCTGGTGAGCGCGCGCAGGTCGGGGTACAACTACCGGTTTCTGCTGGTGGTGGGGGATAATGCCTGGGCCCGGGACACAGGGGCGCGTATTGAGGCCCGCCCGGAAATGGGATTCAAGATCGTCGGATTCGTCTCGGAAACCCCGCTTTCCGAAGACCCCGAAGAACGGCCATCCCGCACGCTGGGAGAGTTGAAGGAACTGCAAGCCATCCTGCAGCGGGAGCGCGTGGATGAAGTCATGATCTGCCTCCCACTGGAGACGCGGTTCGGGGATTTTGGGTCCGTGGTCCAGCACGCCCGGGATCTGGGAATCGTGGTGCGGATTTTGCCTCATCTTCAGGACGGATCGTTGCTGCGCGAGTTCCATCTGGAGGAATTCGACGGACAGCAGGTCGTCACTCTTTTCCGTGAGCAGATGCTCTTCCAGCTTCTGGGCAAACGTCTGCTGGACCTCGTGGTTTCTGCGGTCGCCCTGTTGTTCCTCTCGGTGCCGTTGCTCGTGGTGGCCCTTATCATCAAGCTGACCAGCAAGGGCCCGGTGTTCTTCAAACAAACCCGGGTGGGCATGAATCAGCGTCAGTTCGTGCTCTATAAGTTCCGCTCCATGGTGGTAGACGCGGAGGCCCGGAAGGCGGAACTGCAGCACCTCAATGAGCGGGACGGTCCGGCGTTCAAGATTGTGAACGATCCCCGGATCACTCCCATCGGCCGGTTTATCCGGAAAACCAGCATCGACGAACTTCCCCAGCTTCTGAATGTCCTGCGCGGTGAGATGAGCCTGGTGGGGCCCCGTCCGCCGCTTCTGGAGGAGGTGGCCCGTTACGAGTGGCTCTACCGGAAGCGTTTGTCCGTGAAGCCCGGTCTCACCTGCGTGTGGCAAATCAGTGGGCGCGAAGAGATTTCCTTCGATCACTGGATGAAGATGGACCACGAATACATCGAGAACTGGTCCCTGTGGCTGGATCTGAAGATTCTCGCCCGTACCGTTCCGGTTGTGCTTTTCGGAAGAGGTGCGTCCTGATAAAGATTCCATGGCCAGCAAAACTATTAAAATCCTCGCCCTCTCCTCTGGTGGAGGGCACTGGGTGCAACTCCTTCGTCTCCGGCCCGCTTTTGAAGGCTGCAAAGTGACCTTCGCCACCGTGAAGGCCGGTTACCGGGAGGATGTAGGGGACGCGGACTTCCGTGTGGTGCCGGATGCCAACCGGTGGAACAAGTTGGCGCTCGTCCGTTGTGCCTCCGCCATCCTTTGGCTTCTCATCAAAGTGCGCCCGGATATCGTGATCTCCACGGGAGCCGCTCCGGGTTATTTTGCCGTAAGGTTTGGAAAACTGGTGGGGGCCCGCACCATTTGGGTGGACAGTGTGGCCAACGCGGAAGAACTCTCTATGTCCGGCCAGAAGGCGGGGCGTGTGGTGGATCTCTGGCTCACACAGTGGCCGCATCTTGCCGGAACCAGCGGCACCGGTCCCCAGTGTTTCGGGAGCGTCCTTTGAATCGAACGATCCTTTTTCCATGATTTTTGTCACAGTTGGAACCGACCTTCCTTTCGACCGTATGGTGCGGGTGGTCGATCAATGGGCGCGTGAGACGGATCGGAAGGATGTTTTTGCCCAGATCGGCGAAGGCGGCTGGAAGCCGGAATTCATCCCCAGCGCGGAATTCCTCGAACCGGCGGAATTCAAGCAGCGTATCAAAGAGGCGACCCTCATCATCGCTCACGCGGGAATGGGCACCATCATTTCGTCCCTTCTCCATGGAAAAGCGGTACTGGTCATGCCTAAAAAAGCCAGTCTCGGGGAACAGCGCAATGAGCATCAGCTCGCCACTGCCAAACGGATGATGGAGATGGGGAAGGTCCATGTGGCCGCCGACGAAACGGAACTCCGGACCATGCTCAACGAGGTGGACACCCTGGCTCCCCGTTCCCAGATTGGCTCCTCGGCCAGTCCGGAACTTGTCGCGGGATTGAGAAATTTTATCCATTCCGGTTCGCGTTAGGCATCCGGATTGCTGATTGAGAGACGTATTGCTGAATAATGTCAGGGAAACTTTCCAAAGCCCTGGGGGCGGCTGCCTCCTTTTTAGATCCACGTGCCTGGCTGCATCTGTTCCGGCTGGTGCACTATTATAACTACAGTCATGTCGGCGAGCGCCGGCGTATGAAGGTGGGCCCCGGGACGGGGATTTCCCCGAATGTTTCCCTCCGGAATGGGGCGCGGATCACTATCGGCAAGCATTGCCACCTAGGGGAGCGCTGCTGCCTGTGGGCAGGGGACAGCACTGGAAGGATCATCATTGGAGATTACGTCTCCCTCGCCCCGGATGTTTTTATCACTTCCTCGGATTACCAGTTTCAGGCGGGTCTGCCTTTTCGCCAGCAGCCCAAGCGGGAACGGGATATCGTGATCGGGAACGACGTCTGGCTCGGCACCCGGGTGGTCGTCACTGCCGGGGTCACGATTGGAGACGGTTGTATCATCGGTGCCGGAGCAGTGGTCACGAAGGACATTCCCGCCGGGTCCATCGCCGCCGGAGTTCCCGCCCGGGTCATCGGGGAGCGCAAGCCAGTAGAACCCACGCCAGTTTCATGAAACACGACGTTGCTGTTGTTATAGTTACTTACAATTCAGAAGACCACATCGCGGCCTGTCTGGAAAGCGTATTTGCCCAGCGCCGTTCCGTGCGGCAGCAGGTGATCGTGGTGGACAACGCCTCCCGGGACGGGACGGTGGCCCTGATCAAGGAGCAGTTTCCTGAAGTGGAACTCCTTCTGCCCGGAAAAAATCTCGGCTTCGCTGCCGGGGTGAACTACGGAGCCAAGCACTCCCAGGCTGATTATGTCCTGCTGCTGAACCCTGACACTATCGTGCGGGATCACGCCGTGGATGTGGTGATCGAGTTTGCCCGGAAACATCCGGAGTATGCCATTTATGGTGGTCGCACCCTGAAGCCGGACGGCAGCCTGGAGCCTTCCTCCTGCTGGGGGCAGCCCGGGCTTTGGAGCATGACGCTCTTCGCCTTTGGCCTTACCACCATCGCTCCCCGCAACCGCTGGCTGGATCCGGAATCCCTGGGGAACTGGCAGCGTGACTCCGTGAGAGAGGTAGGGGTTATTACCGGCTGTTTCCTGCTGGCGGAGAAGTCCGCGTGGGAAAAGCTTGGCGGTATGGATGAGCGTTATTTCATGTATGGTGAGGACGTGGACTTCTCCATGCGCGCCCGGCGTGAGGGCTATCGCCCTGTCATTTGCCCGGATGCCGTGGTCGTCCATGAGGTGGGCTCCTGCTCGGACACTCCGGTTCATAAAACGCTCCTGCTTTATAAAGGGAAAGCCTCTCTCGTGCACAGTCACTGGAAGGGGATTGGAAAATGGTGGGGGCTGCTGCTGCTGCGCTCGGGCACCGGTCTGCGGGCCTTTTTGAGCAAAACTGTGCTGGGCAAACGCGGGGACGCGAGTGCCGGTGACCGCTGGATCACTCTCTGGCGGCAGCGGGACCAGTGGATTCAGGGCTATAACAATCAGCCCTCCGCCACCAGAGGAACCCCGGAAACCCCGACTCCCGCAGCACCGCAACCCTGCCTTCCGGAGACTCCCGCCCAGTGATTTCTGTCGTCATTCCCAGCTACAACCGTCGGGACTGCATCCTTGCCCTGCTGGCCGACGTCTGCCGCCAGGAGGGCCCTGAATTTGAGATCATCGTCGTCGATGATTGCTCCCCGGACAACACCGTGGAAGCCATCCGGCGGGATTTCCCTCGAGTGACAGTGCTCGTCAATGAGGTCAACGGCGGCCCGGCCGTGACGCGGAACCGGGGCATCCGGGCCGCGAAAGGGGAGATCGTAGTCGGCTTTGACAGTGATGTCACCGTCCCGGACACCCGGTTTCTCATCCAGGTGGAGGAAGCCTTCCGGGAAAATCCCGGAGCCCACGGACTGGCTTTTCGCATTCTGAAGCCAGACGGCGTGACGGAGGACACCCCCCGCTGGTGGCACCCCGTGCCGATAGGGCAGTTTGCGGACCGTTCGTTTCTGACCTCCTACTTCAGCGGCACCGGATATGCCTTTCGCAAGGATGCCGTGATCGCCGCCGGGCTTTTCCCGGAGATTCTTTATATGCACTATGAGGAGGTGGAACTCGCCTTCCGCATTCTGGATAACGGGGGGACCATCCTGCACACCCCGCATCTGAAAGTACTCCACCATGCCAACGAGGTCTCGCGGCGCAGTCAGATCCGGATTTTTTACAAACCGAGAAATCAAGTTCTCGTTACTTTGAGATGTTACCCGTTTTTTAAGGGTCTGTCATATATTGTCCCGCGACTGGCCTATGGAGGAGTAAGCGCTGTTCTGGAGCGCCGCTTCTTGGGCTGGCTCCGGGCTATGGGTTCCGCGATTGCCCTGACACCCAATTCCCTGCGGGCCCGCCGTGCCCTGGCGCCGGCGACCTGGCGCTCTATCAAACAACTTCGCGGCACTAAACAACTCAGCCCCCCCGGCTCACCGCTCTAAAAAAGGTTCTTCAATGGCATCCGCGAATTTGGAAACTTCAACTCCCCCGGCTCCCACTACCGCAAAACTAAAGGTTTTGGTTATTGCTCCTTTTTATGACAAAAACATTCCGGGGGAGAGTTTCGTGGCCTATAGATGGGCGGAGGGAATCTGTAAGCGGACGGAAGCAACTGTATTGACCTCCCATGTGGAGGGATGGAAAAGCGAGGATTCACCTCTCCCTGCGTCAGAGATTCTCAATTGGACCCATTTTAGGTTAAAAGGGCGTTTTGCACGGCTGGCACGGGAACTGAAACCGCAATATTTTTCTTTCTATAGAAAAGCTAGAAAGTGGATAAAGAAAAAATTAAAAGAAGGAACAAAATTTGACCTGATTCATCAGGTTAATCCCATAGGCATGCGCTATCCGTGCCCCGGCGCGGGTCTTGGCATTAAATACATCGTGGGGCCATTTGGGGGTGGGCTGGCCACTCCTTCTGGCTTTAAAAACGAAAATACAGATGGTCAGTGGTTTAGAAAACTTCGCGGGCTGGATCAATTCCGGTGGCGGCGCGATCCCTGGCTCCGCCGTTCCTATGAAAATGCGGAGATTTTTATCGGCATTGGTCCATATGTGAGGGATCTCCTGAGGGACATCAGTCTCAAACGGTTTGAAGTGATCTGTGAGGTGGGAACGGATGTTCTCAAAACTCCGGACCGCCCGGATGCTTCGGACGGGAGGGCCATCAAGCTTTTGTATGTGGGCCGGATCATTCGGACTAAAGGGGTTATCGATGCCATCCGTGCCACCGCCGTCGCCTCCCGCTCATGCAAAGTGGAACTTGATGTGGTGGGCGATGGAGACCACTTCCAGGCTTGCAAGAATGAGGCCACGCGGCTCGGAATCGATGAAATCGTCCGTTTTCATGGCAGACAGAGTAAGGATAAAGTTTACGAGTTCTATGGGCAGGCTGATATTTTTTTATTTCCCAGCTTCCGGGAGCCGACAGGCGGCGTAATCCTTGAGGCAATGGGCTGCGGGTTGCCGGTGATCTGCAGTGATCTCGGAGGGCCTGCCTACATCGTGGATGACAGTTGTGGTCTCCGGGTGGCAACCGTGAATCCCGTCCAGTATTCCGAAGCGCTGGCGGAAGCGATCGTCAAACTCACGAACGATTCCCCGCTCCGGGCCTCCATGGCCACCGCCGCTATTGAAAGAATGAAGGCGATAGCGAGCTGGGAAGGCAAGTTCGATACGGTAATCAACCTATATAACTCTGTTCTTTAAGGTCCACCGACCCATTAAAAGCCCCGATCAATGATGCTCTCTGATTAAATCAGCCCTCTGAAACCCTGTTCATTTAATGGACTGGAAAACGGTTTAGGGTTGCGATAAATGGTTTATGAATTATAATTACCATAATTATGCTACCAAAATGAAACGTTCTTTCTTTTCAGGGTTAACCGCCGGGATCTTTCTTGCCGCTCAAATGGCAGGCGCGGCGGACACAGAGTTGACAAACTATAATTCAGGGATTGATGTCACGTGGGGCGGGACCAAGGGAGTTGATTACTGTGAGGAGTATTATTATTCGGACAAGCTGATAGATGACCACAAGGTGGTGTACATCCGGGACACGACCACGATACAAATGGCCCATAACGACCGCAATACGGCGAACTACGCACGGTCCCGGGGCTGGCTGGGGCTGGTGGTGGGCAAAAACGGCCGGGACGGCGTGGCCAATTCAGGGGATGAAGGAACCATCCGGTATAAGATTGATCGCGACCGCCAGTTGAAGTTCAAGTGGACTCAGAACTACGCGAAGACCGACGCCGCGTTGCGGTTTCCCGCCTACACTGGCCCTTTCCGCCTGAAAGACCAGACCTTTGAAACCGGAGTTCCAGTTGTGGGAACCACGGGAAGCAATGGGGGGGATGTGACCTCCAAGGAGAATTATTATTTCAGAGGGCTGAAGGACGAGTTTGGCGATGAGTGGCACGTCCTCGCTTATGGCGATGACGACGAGTCCTTCCTCCGCAAGGAAACGGAGTTTGTGGACCAGTCCTTCTACGCCTCGGATGGCAAGACGGTCCTTCTGGTGGTAAACCCTAAAACACCCTGCCTCACCTTCCGGGTCACTGGAAATGCCCAGTTTTACACCACGCTCCCCAAAGCCTACTGGACACCGAAGCTCAATGCCCAAACCACCTACATTGATCCGGGTTCGAACGGGCAGGTGACCGCTGAGATCCGGAATCTCTACGGGGGAGTAGTCTTCTACAGCGTCAACGGGGCGGCGTTCAAGCCTGCTTTAGGGGCTTCGATCACTCTGCCGGACAGTGTCTTCAAGGCGGGCTCGAACTCGCTGCGTTATTATTATAACCCCGCGAACATCAAGACGAGGACCGTCTTCAAATCCCCGGGCTTTCCCAGTGCTTCGGAGACCCATGGGACTTACCTATGGCCCAATTCGGCGGCGTATTCCAAGACCCTCTCGCGCATCAAACGCGATCCTTACCTGAACATTTACTCCGGGTATAAAAACCGCGGTGACACCTCCACCCAGGATTTGTGGGATACCAATGGCCGTAAAGGGCTCCGCACGAAATCCTGGATGCCGCTCCGCAACGCGTTTGTGGCGATGGTGGAAGGCTGGGAATTCCGGCGTGCCGGGGCGACAAAGTCCCACGGTCGCTACGCGAAGGAAATGCTTCTGGAAAGCACCCGCACGGTGGATCCCATCGGTTTCGAATACAATCACTCCGCTGATGCGATTCCCAACCGGGAAATCCACTACCGGGGTTATTATGATGCCGTGCCGGTTCTCGACTGCCTGTTCGCTTACGATATCATGATCTCGAAGTTCCGATCGAATCAGGTGAGCGGCGGCATCACGCCCATTGAGGATCTTTTCATCCGGGACCGCCTGGCGGGCTTCGCTTATGAGGCCGTCCAGTGGGGCGCTGGGATGAATGGCGTGGGAGCCCCCGGCATGTGGGGGGGGGCACGGATGATGTGCGGGACCTCGATCGGGATGATCCTCAAGGAGTACTCCACCTCGTATTATGGAACCAGCGGGTTCGGAGCGAAAAAGACCACTTACCCGCTCTGCCCTTACGAAAATGACAAGTACACCTGGAAGGCCGCGCTCTACGATTCCGCCACGCCTCTGAAAAAATATCCGAATCTTTCCTGGCACACGGGTATCTCGGACAATGGGGTGGAATCCCTGTTCATGGCCCAGGATCAGACGTGGGCTCAAAAAGGTTACCCCGTGGGCACCTGGCTTGACAAGGCGGCCTATTTCTCCCCAGGACTTATGGGGCAGCACCTCATGATCTGGGCGAATATGTCGAAGATGTTCGGGAGTGGCAAAAGTGATCCCCGTCTGGAAATAGGCATCGCCAACGCTCTGTCCGGCGATTTCATCGGTGCCAAGGACCCTTCTCCCCAGGCTGGCAGCACTTACACCATGCTCCTTTATATCAATGAGCGCTGGGCTGACAGCGCGGGAGACGCGCTCACCGAGGTGAAGAGTCTGGCCAAGACCGATCCCAACTCAGATACCAAAGCCATGCAGGACGCCGGCGTTTTCGGGTTCGCCTGGTATGATGACCAGATGGCCGCGACCGGGGATGTAATCCCGGTCTCTCCGAAAAATGTGCAGGTGAGTGGAGCCCCTTAGCCGGCCGGGTCCGCATTTGGACGGTCTGTGCTCTTGCCCGCCGGAATCCCCGGGCTGATGAGCGGAAGAGAACCGCTTCAGGATGATCGCTTATTTTTCCATCGTACTTTTGGTAGTGGCGCAACTCGTGCTACCCATGCGGAAGGCATTTTTGCCGATCCTCATTTGCGCCTGCCACGTTGGAAACTTCGAGGTGCTGCCGGAACTCACTGGTATCCGCCTGATTATTCTTGCGGGTATCACGCGGGCGGTGGTGAACCGCAGCTTCTTTACGCTCAAGCGAAGCCCTATTGATATTGCAATTATAGTATTTGCAATAACGGCTCTGATTGTATCAATCGCACCCCGACTGGATATTCCCAGCCCTATCAATCAGAACCTCGGACTGATTCTGAATGTCGGGGGCTCTTATCTCTATGGCAGGCTCTATTTGAGAGGACCTGATATCGTGCAACGATTGGGGACGGGGATGGCAGTGATATTGCTCCCCTTGGCTTTTTTCCTGATGTTAGAGCACAAGTCCGGTATTAACTCCTATTTCATGATGGGCGCTCCCAATGAGCGTTCGATTGAACGTGAGGGGAAGATCCGGGCGGCGGGGCCCTTCCGGCATCCCATCCTTAGCGGGACGTGTGGAGCCACGGCGGTTCCGTTTATGTTTGCCATCTGGCGCCGCCGCCGGAAACTTGCCATGCTCGGGCTGGCTTCCAGTGTTACCGTGGTGGTCTCCTCCGCCTCCAGCGGCCCTCTCGCGGCGGTGGCGGTGTGTTTCTTCGGGATGAGTCTGTGGAAGTGGCGGCGGAATGTACGGGCGATCAAATGGGGGGTGCTGGCGCTTGCCTTTGTCCTGCACTTGATAAGCACGCGGGGGATTTGGTACCTCATGGCGCACATGGACCTGGTGGGGGGCAGCACGGGGTATCACCGGGCGAAATTGATCGACAACGCGTTCAGCGAATTTTCCAAGTGGTGGCTGTCCGGCACGGACTACACCCGCAACTGGATGTTCTCCGGTGTCTCGTGGAGCACACGCCACACGGACATCACGAACTACTACATTCACCTCGGCGTCATCGGCGGAGTGGGCCTTATGGGCGCGCTGATCGCCACGCTCATTCTTTCATTCAACCGCGTGGGTGGATACCTGCGACGGGTGCGCGAGGAAACGGGAGATGGTCCCGCCTCGGAAAAAGAGTTCAGTGCCTGGTGTGTGGGCGTGGCGCTGCTGATGCACGCGGTTTCATTTCTGTCGATTTCGTATTTTGACCAGATGTTCGCCGTGTTCTACGTGCTTGTCGGTCTGGCCTCGAACTATCATGGAATGGGTGGTCCCGAGGAGGAGACCGCTCTCGAAGAGGAACCCGGCACGGTGCCTCCCGCGGAGGCACCCCTAACGAATTAAACCCCCATCCGCGGCGGTCAGTCTCCGGCAATGACGCCGGCTCCGCCCGAAATACCACGAAATGGCCAAATCACGAGCACCAGGGAAGCGACCCGCGCAAAGCGTCTCCAGGTCGGGGACAGTGCGCCTTCCCGCCAGGCCCGCGGCTGAAATACGTTCGGCGAAAACTTTGCCGGTCACTGAACCCGCCGGCAAACCTCACAAACCCACGCCCGCCCGCAGTTCCTCCAAAGCGGGGGGGATGCTCAACGGTCTTGGCTACGCGCTTCAGTTTGTCGTTACCATCCTGCTCACTCCTTTCGTGATCAGGCATGTTGGCAGGGATGGCTACGGTGTGTGGCTGCTGGCGAGCGCGCTGGGGGGAAATTACGGTCTGGTCAATCTGGGTCTCGGTTCGGCGCTCATCCGCCACGTGGCGGTTTATTCCGCTCGCGGGGAGCATGAAAAAGCGCGGCAGGTCTCGGCCACCGCGCTGACCTTTCTGGCTTCCACCGGCCTGTTCATCTGCTGTCTGACGTGGATTTTTGCCGGCCAGACGGCGGCCCTCCTGGGGGTCGCTCCGGCCAACGTGAAGGACTTTGAATGGTTGATCCGGCTTACCGGTGTTTCGGCACTGCTCGATTTTATGGGAGTGGTTTACACCACAAAGTTGAATGCCCACGAGCAGTTCACCTCCGCGGGTGTCCGTAAGATCGCTTTGATCATTGGAAAGGGGGGCCTTACCGTCGCGGTGCTGGCGGCGGGATTTGGCCTGACAGGCCTTGGCGTCACGGCCGCGGCGATGTCCCTTCTTTCGCTGGCGATCAATATCGGTCAGGTCCGCGGCATCTTTGGAGCCGGGGCGGTGACGTTCCGCGGCAGGTCCATGAAGATGCTCAGGGAGTTACTTCGCTACGGTCTGTCCACTTTTCTGATGCAACTGGTGGATCTTGCCCGGATGAGGCTCGGCCCTCTGATGCTTGCCAAATCCATCGGAGTGGGCGCGGTTGCAAACTTCGGCCTCGCCTCCGGTCTGGTAACCCAGTTCAACGCCATGGTGGGAACCGTGGTGGGCGTTTTGAATGCCCGGGTGGCCCGCCTCGACGGACAGTCCTCCCATGAAGAATTGAGGCATGTGTTCCGGAAATCCCTTTTCTTCTGCTCCACGGTCGCCTGCGCGTTCATGATGATGATCTATCTCTTCGGACCACGCTTTATGCATCTGTGGGTGGGCAAATCCTTTGATGGCGCGATTCCCGTGCTCCATGTCTTGGCTCTGGCCTATGGGCTCGCCGCGGCGCAGTCTTCCGGATGGAGTGTGATGTTCGGCCTCGGAAAGCATCACTTCATGGCCGCCGCCTCCCTGATTGAGATCGGGATCATCGCCATTGGAGGATGGTTTCTCGTCCCGCTCTACGGGGAACTGGGAATGGCCTGCGCGGTCACCGGCGCCATGGTGATCACAAAGGTGCTCCTGCAACCGGTGTATGTCGCTAAAATCACCGGCATTTCCTTGAAATCCTATCTGGAGCCGCTGGCTTTTCCTTTCCTGACCGGTGGGGCGATTGTGGCCGGTGCTCTTTTTCTCAGACTCCCCGGATACCTGGCCGATGCGCCGGTATTTATGTGGATCCTGACCGGGATTTTGCTTGCCTCGCTCTACTTTGGCCTGGTTTTAGCTTTGAGTTACCGGGCTGTCTACTTTGTGAACCCGCTTCCCAACAAGCTGGTCGTCCGTTTTCGAACTATGATGAAGAAACCGCTTAAGAAATCATGCGCATCGGAATAACCACCGTTTTCGCTGTACCTAACTACGGGGCGATGTTGCAGGCCTATGCGCTGGGGGCGTTTCTGCGGTCCCAGGGGCATGAAGCGGAGACGATAGACTACCGGCAGCCTGAGTTGGATGAAATGTACCGTTTCCGGTTCCGTTTTCCCCCGGCTATCAACAACTGGCTGCGGCTGCGCCGGTGCGCTGACTTCGTGAACAAAAAGATCCCGCTGAGCCGGAAACGGTATCGTTCGGCGGAGGAGTTCGCGGCGGACGCGGACAGTTATGACGCCGTGATCACCGGCAGTGACCAGGTCTGGTTCACGGGGCCGGTGCAGTATTATGACCCCATGTTCTTCCTGGATTTTCCCGCGAAGAAAACCCGGAAGATCAGTTATGCCGCCAGCGTGGGCGGCACGGAGGACTTCGGCGAGTTTGCTCCGAAAATCCGTGAGGCCCTGAGTTCCTATACCAGTGTGGGGGTGCGTGACGCCCACACGGCTTCGCTGATCGAGCCGCTTTCCCCGCATCCCCTGACGGAAACGGTGGATCCCACTTTCCTTCACGATTTTGCCGGTCTGGTAAAAGACGAGCCCCCGATCAAGGAGCCGTATCTGCTGGTCTTCGGAGATTTCAACAAGGCTTCCAGTGAAGTCGTTCGCGCGGCGAGTGAGCAAACTGGAATCCGGAAGATCGTCACCCTGCAGTATCCCTATAACGGAGAGTGCACGCGCATCGCGGCCCCCGGGCCGGTGGAGTGGCTGAACTGGTTCAAGCACGCCTCCTTCATTGTGACCTCTTATTTCCACGGCACCGCTTTTGCTTTGAACTTTGAGAGGCCGTTTCTCACCGTGCCGACCCCTGGCCGGGTCCGGAAAGTCAAAACCCTGCTGGAGCCGCTTTCCCTGGGTGATCGGTGCCTCAATGGACCGGACTGGTCCGGAGTGAAGGGGCTGGTCTCGACGCCCATCAACTGGGAGGTCGCGCGGGCCGCCTTGGGCTCCCGTGTGCAGTCCTCCGTCGCGTTCCTCAAGTCGGCGTTGAGCTAACCGTTACCATTTCCCTGAATCGTAACTTCGTATGACGCCAGTCACTCCGAATACTGAGATCCAAAATCCGGCCGGCCCCGCGCCTGCCATCAGTGTTGTCGTTCCGTCCTACAACCGGGCGCATTGTATTCTGAAAACCCTGGACAGTATCTTTGCCCAGACGTTCACGGATTATGAAGTAGTCATCATTGATGACGGCTCCACGGATAACACCAGCGCCGTGCTGGAACCGGTGAAGGACCGCATCCGCTACATCCAGCAAAAGAACGGCGGCCTCGCAAATGCCCGGAATCGCGGCATTCAGGAAGCCCGCGGGGAATGGATCGCGTTCCTGGATTCTGACGATCTCTGGCTGCCGGAGAAGCTGGCGGTCCAGATGGAAGCCGTGAAGCGCAGCCCGGAACTCGCCGTTCACGTCACGAATGCCAGCATCTTCCGCGAGCATCTGGGAGACGAACTCAACCTCTTCGAACTCTCCAACTTCCGCAGTGCTGACGGCTCGTCACCCACCCGTCTCGAGGCTCCCTTCATTCCCGCTATTTCCTACGGGCTTTCCTGGATGCAGTGCGCTCTTGTTCGGCGCTCCACGTTCCTGAAAGCCGGGGATTTCCTCAGCAATCTCCGCATCTTCATGGACTTCGAGCTGGGCACCCGCCTGGCTCTCCTGGGGCCATGGGAGGTCTGCCACCAGCAGCTGGTGCGAATTTTGCGTCAGGATGACGGCGAGGTGGCCTCCATTTCGAGCCACGCCAAGACGCCAAAGGGGCGCCTCGAATTGATCGAAACCTACCGGCTCATGTCGAGCCGCGAAGGATTGAGCCCGAAAGAAAAGGCTTTTATTCAGCGCCGCCTCAGCGATACCCAGGGCTCCGTGGGATTGAGGCTCGTGCTCAAAGAGGATGTCAAAGAGGGCCGCGAACTGTTGAAGAAATCCTTCACGGCGGGCCCCCGGGCAGGCTCGTTTCTCCGCCTCGGTGTTGCCTGGCTGCCCGGCTTGTTGCGGCGTCCTCTCATCCGCCGCCTTTTCCCTCACGCCGCCCGATGAACGATTCTGAAACGAGTGTGCTTCCCGTGGAGGAAATAAAGAACAGCATGGTAAAGACGACGGACAGAGCCCCGGGTGGCCAGGGCTCCCAGCCCGGAAAGAAGGCCCGTCCTCAAGCGGTCACCATGGTGCTGCCCGGAGACGGGCGCTCCGGCGGGGTCCGGGTCACGGCCATCATGGCCAATCTGTTGCGTGACCGGGGCTATAAAGTTCGCATCGCTTCAAAAAAGGCGAAGTTCTCCCTCCGCGCGGCATTCGTGTCCCTGCGGCAAAAACTCAAAGGAAAGCCGAAGGGGCAGAAGGGATTTCTCCATGTTTTTCGGGGAAATATTGAGGAGTTTACAAATCTCGATGACCTGAGCTGGCAGCCGGGAGAAATCGTGATTGCCGTTGGCACCTACACTGTCGGCCTGGTCCAGGCCATGAAGGCGGACGTGCTGAAGGTCCGCTTCAATCACGGATTCCCCGCGAAGCCGACCCCGGACCAGGATCTCGCCTGGCAGGGGCCGTTGCCCACTATCACGGTCTCCCGGACCCTGGTGCCCAGGCTTCAGGAGCTCACCGGCGGAAACGTGTGGGGAGTGGTGCCCAATGGCGTGGAGACTTCGGAGTATTTCATGGATCCGGAAATTCCCCGCACCGGCATTGGTGCGCTCTACAGCCGGCATCCCAATAAAGCCCCGGATGATTTGATCGCCGTCCTCCAGGAGGCCCACCGCAAATGGCCGGATGTCCCGCAGAATGTCTTCGGCACGGAGCCGTGCCCGGCGGGACTGGAGCATGTGAACTATACCCAGCTGCCCCCCGTGGCTGAGGCCCGGGCGATTTATAACCGCAGCAAGGTTTGGATCGTCGCCAGCCTTACGGAAGGCCTGCCGGGTGTGGTGCTGGAGGCCATGTCCTGCGGATGCACCATCGTGTCGTCCGACAACGAGGGCAGCATGGAAATCATCACCAACGGGGAAAACGGTCTGTTGGTCCCCCGCCGGGACCGGCCCGCGTTTGTCGAGGCCATTGGAAGGTGCCTGGAGAACGATGATTTGCGAAGCCGCTTGACGGCGGGAGCATCGGAGACCTTGAAGAGGTTCACCTGGCCCGCCGCGGCGGACAGTATGGAGGAATTCCTGTCGGCTATTTCCTCCCAGGCGTCTCTTCCCGTAAAGCCAGGCCAGTAATTCGATCTTATATTTTTGGAATCGGTATCTATGAAAATCTGTATAATGGGCACCCCCGTGAAATCCGGCAACCGGGGGGTGCTGGCGCTGGGGGCTTCATTGATCAATCTCTGCGCGCAGGCGGCCCCGGGGACGGAAGTGACGCTTCTCCTAACCAACCGGGACAACCTGCCGGTGACCTTCCGGGTCAATGGCGAGCCCCGTCCCATTGCCATCGTCAATGCCCGGCTGTCGCCGAAGTCCCGCCTGCGGGATCACTTGTTCTGGATTCTTTTCCTGTCGTTGGTCTATCGCTTTGTTCCTATCAAGGGTCTGAGGAATATGATCGCGAACCGGATCCCGTGGATTAAAACCGTGCGGGATGCGGACTACGTGGGAGACGTGCGGGGCGGGGACAGCTTCAGTGATATCTATGGAATGCAGCGCTTCCTCATCGGCTTCTGCACGGCCTGGAGCGTGCTGCTGATCAAGCGGACCATGGTGCAGTTCCCCCAGACCTATGGCCCTTACAAGAGCCGCCTTTCCAGCATTCTGGCGAAGTTTCTGCTCAAACGGTCGTCGGTCTATGCCCGGGATGAAAAGAGTCTGGCGGTAGCGCGCTCCCTCATGCCCGAAGGGCAGAAGATCACGCTGAGTCCCGATGTGGCCTTCTCCCTCGAAGTGGTGCGACCGGAAGCCATTACCGTGGAGCCGCCGCTGGATGGCCCGGTAAAACCCGGCATCGTGGGGCTCAATGTGAATGGCCTCATGTTCAATGGCGGCTATGACGGGAAAAACATGTTCGGTCTCAAACTGGACTATCCGGCGTTTCTCCGGAAGCTGGTGCCCGCCATCCTGAAGGAACACACTGGTGAATTGTGGCTCGTGCCCCACACTTATGCTCCCGCCGGGGACCGGGAGAGTGATCCGGATGCCTCTCAAAAACTCTATGCGGAACTTTCCCCGGAGGATAAAGCCCGCGTCCGCATCGTCACCGGCAACTATGATCAGCACGAGATCAAAGGCGTAATCGGCCTCTGTGAATTCTTCGTCGGATCCCGCATGCACGCCTGTATCGGCGCGCTGTCCCAGGGCATCCCCTGCGTGGGCGTGGCCTACAGCATGAAATTCGGCGGCGTCTTTGACAGTGTGGGTATGGGTGGCTGGGTGATCGATGCCCGGGACCACACGGAGGATGAGGCTGTCACGCGCATCGTGGAGCTGTTCCGTGAACGAGGCAAAGTCTCGGAGGATCTCGGCAAACGCGCCACACAGTCCCGCGCGAAACTGAAGGAAGTCTTCGGGGAAATGGCCACGAAGTTCGCGAAGAATCCCGCGTCCTGACATCCCCCGGTAAAGCTGCAGTGCTTTCTTTCCCTCGATCTTGATGAAAAGAATAAAGAAAATCAGTGATGTGGTAAGCTGGCGGTTATGCATCGGTTGCGGTGCCTGCGCCTACGTCTGCCCGTCCAAAAAAATCAAACTCCTGGATTTCTCCAATGAGGGGATCCGCCCCGTGGGAAAAGAGGGCGCGGACTGCGGGAACTGCAAAGCCTGTCTGGAGGTTTGCCCCGGCCTTGAAAGTGATTTCGGCCCGCTGCCTGTCGCGGAGGCTAAACCCGCCGCGCCTAGTGATTTTGAAAAGGAGTGGGGCCCGGTGCTCGAACTCTGGGAGGGATATGCCACGGATCCGGATATCCGTTACAAAGGCTCCTCCGGTGGTGCCATCACCGCGCTCAGTGCCTACTGTTTGGAAGTCCTGGGCATGCACGGGGTGCTGCACATCGGTCAGGATCCCGACGCGCCCACCAAAAACCGCACGCGGCTCAGCCAGACCCGGGAGCAACTCATGGCGGCCATCGGTTCCCGCTATTCCCCGGCCTCGGTCTGCAATGGGCTGGACCTGGTGGAAAAGGCTCCCACTCCCTGCGCGGTGGTGGGCAAGCCTGGTGAAATCGTCGCGGTCCGGAAAGCCGGGCAAATGCGGCCTGAGCTGGACAAAAAGGTTGGCGTTACCTTTTCCTTCTTCTGCGCGGAGACACCCTCCAGCCATGGCACGGATACCCTGCTGAAAAAGATGGGGGTCCCGCCGGATACCGTGAGGGATTTGAAGTACCGCGGTCATGGCTGGCCGGGTTATTTCGCCCCGCTCATGGGGGGAAAACTCGAGCCCGGGCCGTCAATGACCTATGACGAAAGCTGGGCCTTCCTGCAATCCTTCCGCCCATGGTCCGTCCAGTTGTGGCCGGATGGTTCTGGTGAAGCCGCGGATATCAGCTTTGGGGATGCCTGGTATGAAGCTCCAGACGGGGTGAATGCCGGGAATTCTCTTGTGGCTGTCCGCACGGAGCGGGGCCGCGAGATTTTGAAAGGTGCCATCGAAGCCGGCTATCTCACCCTGAAACAGGCGGACCTCTGGAAGCTGCCGAAGTCCCAGGGTTATCTTCTTAAAAAGAAAGCGGCGGTTCACGGACGCCGCCTGGGCATGAAGCTGTTCGGCCTGCCCGTCACGGACCTGAAGAATGCTCACTTGAAGCATTGCTGGAAGCATCTGGACCGGAAAGAGAAATTCCAGGCCGTCGCGGGAACCGTGAAACGTATTTTGAAACGCAACCTGCGCCGTCCTCTGGTTCTCGACCCTGCCACGGCGAGGGAAGTGGGCAAGCCCGTCCTGGCCTCCGAACTCATGCGGGAACCAGCCGGTCAGCCCGCGGTCAACTAAGTTCTTCCCATCCTCAACATTTCCCACCTTCCATGAAAGGCATCATCCTCGCCGGCGGAGCCGGTTCCCGACTCTTTCCCCTGACGCTCGTCGCCAGCAAGCAACTCCAGCCGGTTTATGACAAACCGATGGTGTATTACCCGCTGACCACGATGATCGAGTCCGGGGTGCGGGAGTTCTGTCTGATCTCCACCCCCGCGGATCTGCCGCGTTTCCGGCAATTGCTGGGAGATGGCACAAAGTGGGGCATCAGCATTGAATACCGGGAGCAGGCCAAACCCGCCGGGATCGCCCAGGCCTTCCTCATCGCCGAGAGTTTCATCGGCAGTGACAGCGTGTCGCTCATCCTGGGGGATAACATCTTCTACGGTGGCGACCGCTTCGAGAAGTCCTTCGCGGCCTTCGAGAGTGGCGCGACCATTTTCGGTTATCACGTGCACGATCCCGAGCGCTATGGCGTGGTGGAATTCGACGACAACGGCCAGGCCGTTTCCATTGAGGAAAAGCCGGTGAATCCCAAGAGCAACTACGCCGTCCCCGGTCTTTATCTCTATGATAATGACGTGGTGGCGATTGCCAAGGCCCTCCAGCCCTCGCCTCGCGGCGAACTGGAGATCACCTCGGTGAACGTGGAGTATCTGCGCCAGGGTCGTCTGCGCGTCTCTCCGCTCAGCCGGGGTTTCGCCTGGCTGGACGCCGGGACCAGCAGCAGCCTCCATGAGGCCTCCGCGTATGTGCAAACCATTGAACGGCGGACCGGTATCAAGATCGGCTGCCCGGAAGAGGCCGCGCTGCGCCGGGGCTTCCTTGATGCCGCCAGCCTCCAGTCACTGGTGGGCTCCATGCCGAACTGTGAATATCGCGATTATCTGGTCAATGTGCTCGCGGAGGACCACCGGTCCCGTCCCTGATTTCCGTTCCCTTTCCTCTCTTCTTTTTATCTTATGATCGTATTACTTGGAGCCACCGGTTATATTGGACAAGCCTTCGCGACGGAACTGGAGCGGCGTGGACGGGAATTTAAAACCCTCTCCCGTTCGGAGGTGGACTACACTTCTTTCCCAAAGCTTCTCGCGTTTCTCAAGGAGACGAAGCCGGAGTTTGTGGTGAACGCCGCCGGCTACACCGGACGCCCGAATGTGGATGCCTGCGAAGCGAAAAAAGCGGACACGCTGGTGGGTAATACCATGCTGCCGCAGACCATCGCCCACGCCTGCGCGGCTCTGGACATTCCCTGGGGGCACGTTTCCTCCGGCTGTATCTTCGCCGGAGCCCGCGTGAAGCAGGGCGATGACTGGAGCGTCCAGAAGGACCTCTCCACGCCGGAAATTCTGGAGCTCTTTCACACCCAGCCCGAA
The DNA here is from genome assembly GCA_965229245.1 of Verrucomicrobiales bacterium. GTDB lineage: Bacteria > Verrucomicrobiota > Verrucomicrobiia > Verrucomicrobiales > V1-33 > V1-33. The sequence goes on along the minus strand of CBDDIW010000005.1, from coordinate 1,235,706 downwards.
CGCTTTCAGGGATTCGTTGAGGCGGACGCCGCCAACTTCTCCTTCCGCGAAACCCCGTGCAGCTTTTACAGCGGCACGAAGGCGTTGGGCGAGGAAGTGATCGAAGGCATCGGGCAAAACTATGTCTGGCGCCTGCGGATTCCCTTCGATGAAGTGGACAACAGCCGGAACTACCTTTCGAAGCTGCTGCGGTATCAGAAAGTCTACCAGAACATCAACTCCCTCTCCCACCGGAGTGATTTCGCGAAAGCCTGCCTGGACACCTGGGAGGTCAGAGCGCCTTTCGGCATTTACAATGTCACCAACCCCGGCGCGGTCTCCACGGGGCAGGTCGTGGAGTTGATCAAACAGAAGCTCTTCCCGGAACGGGAGTTCACTTTCTGGGCGGACGATACTGAGTTCTACCGTCTGGGCGCGGTTACGCCGCGTTCGAACTGTATTCTCGATTCCTCCAAGCTCCTCGCCGCCGGGGTGAAAATGCGTCCGGTGGAGGAAGCCGTGGCGGAGGCTCTGGCTCAATGGAAGCCGGAAAAGTAAGCCTTGCGTTGCATCCTCACCGATTCAATCCAGTCATCCGAAATCCTATTTTATCATGAATTTGCTCATCACCGGAGGCGCCGGCTTCATTGGTTCCAATCTCATCCATTACATCATTGACCGGCCCGAGGTGACCAAGCTGGTGAACCTGGATTGCCTCACCTACGCGGGGCACCTGGAGAATCTGAGTGGCCTGGAGAACCACCCGAAGTATGCCTTTGAGAAGGTGGACCTGCGGGACCGCCCGGAGCTGGACCGCGTGCTGAAGGAGCACGGCATCACCCATGTGATGCACCTCGCGGCGGAGTCCCACGTGGACCGTTCCATCAATGGCCCGGGGGAGTTCATTCAGACGAACATTATCGGCACGTTCAATCTGCTGGAAGCCTGCCGTGCCGCGTGGTTGGGGGCAACGCCCGTGGCTCCCGTTCCGGAAGGCGGATTCCGATTTCATCACGTTTCCACGGATGAGGTCTATGGCAGCCTTGGGCCTGAGGGAGCCTTCACGGAGACGACTCCGTATGCTCCGAATTCCCCCTACTCCGCGAGCAAAGCCTCCAGCGATATGCTGGCGCGCGCCTATCACCATACCTATGGCATGCAGGTGGTGATCACCAACTGCTCCAACAACTACGGCCCGCGTCAGTTCCCGGAAAAACTCATCCCCGTGGTCATCCAGAGCCTGCTCGCCCGTAAACCGATCCCGGTTTACGGCGATGGAAAGAATGTCCGGGACTGGCTCTATGTCGAGGACCACGCCAGCGCCCTCTGGCGCGTGCTCACGGCGGGACGCGACGGCGAAACCTACAATATCGGTGGAAATGCCGAGTGTCCGAATATCCGGATCGTGGGTGTTCTCTGCGATCTGCTGGACGAACTGGCACCCGCCACGTGCTCCAATTCCCGCGAACTCATCACCTTCGTGAAGGACCGCCCAGGCCACGATTTGCGCTATGCCATCGATGCCACGAAGATCCGCACGGATCTCGGCTGGGAACCGGCGCATACGTTTGAGTCCGGGGTGAAAAAAACCGTGCAATGGTATCTGGACAATCAGGAATGGGTAGCCACGGTCCTCGGCGCCGGTGAAAAGGGGAACGCCTGACAACGTCTCCCCGGGCATTTTCCGGATCACATAACCGCGGCCGTACCCGGAGCCGCTGACCAGTCGTTTCCCCCCCTGATCCATGAACGCAGCTTCCGCTCCGCCGCCGGATACCGGCATTCTGCCCGCTCCGGCTAAGAAATGGGACCGGCGGCGGCAGGCCGCCATGGCCGCCGTTGTCCTTGTGACCGCGGCTTTCGGCCCGGCCCTGTTCTCGTTGATGATGTATGCCTCGGACAAGGAGCTGCATTCCCATATTATTCTGGTGCCCGTGGTCTCGGTTTATTTGCTGATGATCAAACGCGGCGAGTATCCTGGAGAACTCCGTGCCTCCAGCAGCTGGGGTGGCGCGTTTGTAGCCATCGGCCTTTTGCTCCTGGGCATCATTTATTATCTGGGAGCTGCGGGCGTGGACCTGAGTGCGAATGACCGCCATGTGCTTCCCGCCCTGGCTTACGTTTCCTTCCTTTGTGCCACCGGCTTCTTTTTCCTTGGGCGAGGATGGATGAAGGTCGCGGCCTTTCCCGCGGCGTTCCTGTTATTTCTCGCCCCCATGCCGGATGAGGTGGCCCACGTTCTCGAAACCGCCTCACAAAAAGCCTCGGCGGAAGCCGCTGCTGTCTTCATGAAACTGGCAGGCCTCCCTTACGTGAGGGACGCGGAGAACACCAGGATCTTCTATCTGCCTGGTGTGAATCCCATCGAGGTGGCGCGGGAATGCAGCGGCATCCGTTCCAGTTGGGTTTTGCTGATCACCAGCCTCATCGCGGCCCATATGTTTCTCGCCGGCGCCTGGCGGCGGATCATTTTTGTGGCGTTGGTAATTCCTCTTGGCGTCATCCGGAATGGTTTCCGGATTCTGGTCATCTCCTGGCTGTGTGTGGAAATAGATCCGGAGATGATTCACAGCGTCATCCACCGCCGCGGCGGCCCGGTCTTTTCGCGCTCTCCCTGATTCCTTTGTTTTTGATCCTCTGGTGGTTCCGGCGTCAGGAAACACGGGCCGCCCGCAAGGCCTCCTCCAGGGAAAAGAATTTACACGGGGAGCCTTCCTGAGTGTCCGTGCCGGACACGGCAAAATTCCGGAAAAAGACTTTGCTTCCCCGGGGCTTCCGTCTCTGCTGAAGGTCGTTTTCATTTATCCGTCAGGAACACCCTCCGTTTCCCGGGAGGGCAGGCCGGGAGCCTTTTCAAACGATGAGCCGCCCTTTCCACATTTCCCCCCGGCGTTCTTCGCCTGTTGAGCTCAATCCTCTTTTCAGGAATCGCATCATGAAACGTCTCCTTACCGCCGCGGGGGGGCTGCTTTGCCTGCCAGCCGTGTCCTCCGGTCAGAGCCTGTGGGACTTCGGTTCCCGGTTTGATGAGAAAGTGCGCATGCCGTTTTCCCTCCGTCTGTCCTCGGCCGCGGGGTGGGATTCCCGCCCGGGGGCCAGCTCCGCCTCGCGGGATGGCAACAATGAGGTCGAGAGCGGAGGCTCCGCGTTCTGGAGAAATTCCATCGTGCTCCACTACCCTCTGGAGCTGGAAAACAACCGGTTCGATTTTGACCTCGATTACTCGAACACCTGGTATGAGGATCCTCCTCCCGGCACCCGCCGGACCCTGCATACCGGCCATGCCATGCTCAACTATCAGCGGGGTTTCAGCCCGCGGCTTACGATCGGGAATACCGCGCAGTTTTCCCACCAGGGGGATCCGAACTTCGATCTCGGCGCCACCATCCTCCGGCCCACCCGCGGTTATTCCACCGGCTCCAACCGGCTCTGGGCGGAATACAAATGGGGACCCCGTTTTTCCACCACCACTTCGTACTCTTTCAACGCCATCACTTATGACGAGGACAGTCTGAAGAGTGAAAATTACATCACTCATACCTTCGGTGAGACCTTCCGCTACGCGCTCACCGCGCGGACGACTTCCACGTTCGACTATCGCTACAGCTTCACCCGGTATCCCGACAACGACGCCGCGGACTCTCAATCCAATTACCTCCTCCTCGGAGTGGAGCGCCCCATCGGCCGGTTTTTCTCCGCCACCGTGAAGGGCGGGGTGGAGTTCCGGTCCTACGATGGCCCCCTGGGGAATATCAATGCCCCCACCCAGGAGGTGTCTCTTAATTACCTGGGGCTTCACAACACCACGTTCAGCGCCTTCTATCGCGGCGGGCTGGAGGCCATGGGACGCCCGGGAAGCCAAAGCAATCTGACCCGCCGGGCCGGGGTGCGGATGACCCACCATTTCACGCCCACGCTTTCCATGAATATCGGGCTGGACGGAGTGAGCACGGATTACAGCAAAGGCACCTCCGGGCAAAGGAACGAAAAGCTGAAGACCTTTCACGATGTCATCGGGCTCCGGTACTCCCGTCCTCTCGGGCAGCGCCTCCGTTTCGACGCGGACTACTCGTTCTCCATGATTTCCTCTGACGACCCCCTCAATGAGTATTCCCGCCATCTGTTCTCGCTGGGGGTTTCCGGGAATTTTTAAACGCATGCCCCGGTGAGCTCCGGTCCTTTTGGTCCCCTCAGTGCCTTCTCCTTGTAAATCTTCCACCATGAATCTCACACCTGTTTCCAGCCGCCCTTCTGGTCTCCCCGCCTCCTCACCCCGGTCGTCCCGCGCTGCCGCTTTGCGCGTGGGCGGACTTTTGACGGGCCTCGCGGCCAGCCTCTGGCTCTCTGCGTGCGCCGCCCCGCCTCTCCCTCCGGGCAAACTTCCCCCGGGAGTGGCGGACACCGCCCCCGTGGTTCTCGGGGAAGGGGATGTGCTGAAACTGTATTTCCCCGGCGCGGCGGAATACAATGGCATCCAGAAGATCCGGCCGGATGGCAAGATCAGCCTGCCCGTGGTGGGTGAAGTCCAGGCGGCCGGCAAGACACTCAACCGCCTCCAGTCCGACCTCGCCGGGCGCTACCAGCCGCATCTTACCAACTCCGAGGTGGTCGTTTCTCTCGAGGCCAGCGGGAAGCCGGTGATCCTCTCCGGGGCCGTCGGCCTTCCTGGGAAACTGGTGCTGGAGCGTCCTACCACCCTGCTGGAGGCCATCATGGGCTCGGGTGGTTTTAAGGATTTCGCGGTGAAGAAGAAGGTCCGTCTCATCCGCCTCGTGAACGGTGCTTACCATACCTCCATTTATGATCTGCGAGACGGCTTGAATGGCGGATCCGTTCCTCTCATTTACCTGAAGCCGGGGGACATTGTTTACGTTCCCCAGAGTAACTGGTAAGCTTTTTCAAAAAGTGAAGGCCGCCGGGGAACTCCCGGCGGCCTCTGATTTTTTAGAGAGAGTGTGTTCGTCCGGGCTTCGGTCCCGGGAACCTCACTTTCCGGAGGTGCCCTGCGGGGATTCCGTGACGCGATAAAATCGCTTCGCGTGATCCCGGCTCACGAGGTCCTCGATCATGATCCGCCCGGTGGGATTGGACACCGTCACCAGGGCTTCCCATTGCACGAGATCCGTGGAGGCATGGATGGTGATGTCCATTCCCCCCGCCGCCGTCACGATGAAGCCGAAGCTTCCGTCCGTGGTTTCAGCGGGTTCGCAGGAAACGCTGCCCGCTTCCACCGGCACATCCGCCGCCGTCAGGGACGTGGCCCGGATATTCCCGGGGAGAGGCACGGTAAAGACCACTTCCGAGGAGGGTGGGCTTTCCTTCTTCGTCTTGTTGTAGGCCGTCACGACGAAGTAGTAGGACGATCCGGCTTTCAGGCCCGGGATCGCGAGAGAAGTGGCATTCCCCGCGTCCACTTCGTTGGTGTAAATGCCGGTCTCCGTCCCGTAGTAAACTTTATACCCCTGCACGCTCTGCTCTTTGTTGGAGTCCCATTCCAGCCGGGCCTTGTTTTCCGCCCGGGCGGACGAAACGGAAAGGAGCAGGCCTGAGAGAATCAGGAGCAGGAACCCGGTAAAGGTGGCACGGGGCGATCCCTGCCGGGGGATTGAAAAGTTAGTATCAAGTTCCATTTTTGAAGGGGGTGAATGACACTTGGATTATAGTTTTTATGGTAATTATATCAAGCGTAATTTGTTGATCTTTAATCAAATCCACCTTATAGAAAACTCTTCACGAAACCTTAAAGTTATTAAAAATATATATATGTTAATAATCAACCGGTTTGTGACTGGCAGGGGGATAGTATGAAAAAGGGCAGCATCAGCGCCCTGCACTTCATGGTTTCAATGAAATGCCTTCGTTTGCCGCGCCGGAAATGACCTTCGGGTTTGTCACCGCCATTGCCGCGGCCACGTTTTGTGGTCTGCTGGCGGTGTCCGTGCTCCTGCGCAGGCGGTCGCTCGCCGCGTGGTTTTTCAGCGCGGGGATGGTCATTTTTGCCATCGAGAGCGCGCTCGGCGGACTTTCTTTGAAAGCGGACGGGGTGATCGAGCTGGCCCGGTGGCACGGAGAGCTCCTGCTGGTGAAATCCTTCATCCCCTTCGTCTGGATCGTTTTCAGTCTGAGCTATCTTCGCGGTGCCTCCCGCCGCCGCCTCCATCAGCACCGGCTGTTGCTGATTGCCGCTCTGGTGCTGCCGGTGAGCCTGGCCGCCGGTTTTCAGGGAGCCCTCTTCCGTCCGCGTCTCATGGAAGGGGGGGTGTGGCGCATCGAGTATCTGCCGGCGGCCACGGGGTTGAATGTACTCCTGCTGCTGGCCTCCATCACCATTCTCATGAATCTGGAGCGGACGCTGCGGGCCGCCGTGGGCACCGCCCGCTGGAAGATCAAGTTCGCCATGCTGGGGCTCGGTGTCATTTTCGGGTCCCGCATCTACACCCGCAGTCAGTCCCTGCTTTACTCCGGCTTCGATCTGCAACTCACCATGGTGGAAACCTCCGCGCTGCTGGCGGGGTGTACGCTCATGATGATCTCCCTCACCCGGCAGGGATTCGGGAATCTGGACATCTATCCCTCCCGGGCCGTTCTGCAGAGCTCGTTCACCCTCATTCTGGTGGGAGGCTACCTTTTTGTGGTGGGGGTCCTCGCCCAGGTGGCGGCGGCGCTCGGAGGCGTGGGCAGCTTCCAGTTTCAGGTTTTTCTGGTGCTCGCGGGAGTCGCCGTGCTGGCGGTCCTCCTGTTTTCCGACCGCCTGCGACAGCGCCTCCGCTCTTTTGTGGGACGTCACTTCCGCAGGCCGCAGCATGATTCCAAGAGACTGTGGACCACTTTCACCCTCCGGCTTTCCAGCCTCACGGAGGTTAAGACCTATGGGCTCGAATCCGTGAAGCTGCTGGCGGAGTCCTTCCAGGCGCTCTCGGTCACTCTGTGGCTGCGGGATGAACGCATGGACTGCCTCACGGCGGTGGCCTCCACCGCGGAATCCCCCTCCGGCACCTCTGAAACTCCCCGGACCATTCCCGCGGCTCCCGTCTTGAGTGGCTTGTGGAACTTTGCGAAGCCCTTCGATCTGGACCGCGTGGCCACCCCCTGGGCGCAGGATCTCCGCGCGGCGAGCCAGCCTCACTTTGCCAAAGAGGGAGCCCGGCTCTGTGTCCCTCTCGTGGGGCCGGCCTACGCTCTGGGCGCTTTTACGCTTCTCGACCGCGTGGATGGCGTGCCTTACACGACCGAGGAAATGGACCTCCTGAAATGCATCGCGGACCAGGCCGCCGCCGGCCTCCGCCAGTTGCAACTGACGGAGGAACTGGCACAAAGCCGGGAGCTCGCGGCCTTTCAGTCCATGTCCACGTTCTTCGTCCATGACTTGAAAAACGCGGCCTCCAGTCTGGGCCTCATGCTCCAGAATCTGCCGGTGCATTTTGACGATCCCGAGTTCCGGAAGGATGCCCTGCGCGGCATTGGCAGCACGGTGAAGCGCATCAACGGGATCATCGAGCGCCTCGGTTCGTTGAGGCTCGCGCCTGACCTGAAGGCCGTCCAGGTGGACCTCAATCGACTTGTGAATTCGGTGGTGGCGGGACTGTCACTTCCCGCGGGCACCGAACTCATCCGTGACCTGCAAACCCTTCCCCTGGTGCTCGCGGATGCGGAGCAACTGGAGAACGTGGTGATCAATCTGGTCATGAACGCCTCCGAGGCGCTTCCCGCCGAAGGCGGCCGCATCACCCTCCTGACCACCGTCCAGGAGGACCGCGCCGTCCTCTCCGTCACGGACACCGGCTGCGGCATGACGGAGGCATTTGTGCGCGAATCGCTCTTCCGGCCTTTCCAAACGACAAAAAAAAGAGGATTGGGTATCGGAATGTTCCAATGCCGTACCATCGTTCACGCTCTCGGGGGCTCGCTTCAGGTTCAAACTGAACCCGGCAAAGGAACGACCTTCCGTGTTCTCCTGCCTCTTTCACTCCCCCCCCCATGAAACCAAGGCTTCTGATTGTCGATGATGACGAGGAGATCCGCGCCCAGATGAAATGGGCCCTCGCGGCTGACTATGATGTCGCCCTCGCCGGTGACCGTGCGGCAGCGCTTTCCTCCTTCAACCTCCAGCGGCCCTGGGTCACGCTGCTGGACCTGGGGCTGCCGCCCCACCCGAATTCCACCGCGGAGGGATTCGCGACCCTGGAGGCCATTCTGGAGGCGGACAGTTCCGCGAAGGTCCTCATTCTTTCCGGCCAGAGTGAGAAGAACAACGCGGTCCAGGCCATCGGGGCGGGCGCGAGCGATTTCCTCGCCAAGCCCATTGAGATCGAGGAACTGAAGCAGATGCTCCGGCGTTATGTTCACGTCGTGGGCCTCGGACGGGACTACGATGAGACGCAGAAAAGCCCCCAGACGGAGACTTTTGAGGGAATGCTGGGCTCCAGCAAGCTCATGGCCTCCGCGTTCGCCTCCATCCGCAAGGTGGCGGGCAGCACCGCGCCGGTGCTTATCCTGGGAAGAAGCGGCACTGGCAAGGAAATGGCCGCCCGCGCCCTTCACCGCCGCAGCTCCTGCAAGAACGGTCCTTTTGTCGCCATCAACTGCAATGCCATCCCCGAGGCATTGATGGAGAGTGAACTCTTCGGACATGAGAAGGGCTCATTCACCGGAGCCACCGCCCAGCGGAAGGGGCACATCGAAAGCGCCCGGGGCGGCACTCTTTTCCTCGACGAAATCGGTGAACTGCCGCCTCCCATTCAGGTCAAGCTCCTGCGGTTTCTCCAGGAGAAAACCTTCCAGCGCGTGGGCGGGCGGGAGGAAATCGAAAGCGATGCCCGGATTCTTGCGGCCACCAACGCGGACCTCAAGGACATGGTTTCGGCGGGCACCTTCCGGGAGGATCTTTATTTCCGGATCGCCGTCGTCACCATCTCGCTCCCTCCTCTTTCAGACCGGGGAGAGGACGTCGTGCTCGTGGCCAAGGAGTTTCTCGAACGGTTCGCCGCCAAAAACGGCAAGAAGGGGCTCAGCTTCACCCCGGGGGCCGTTCAGGCCATGATGAAATACGCGTGGCCGGGGAACATCCGGGAACTGCAAAACCGGGTGCAGCGCGCGGTCATCATGGCCGATACCAAACGCATCACGGCGAGCGACCTGGAACTCACGGAGACCGTGGAGAAGCCGGTGCTTACCCTCCGCGAGGCCCGGGAGAACGCGGAGCGCGAGGCGGTGACCGCCTCCCTGGGCAGGAACGGGGGCAAGATCAGCGCCGCCGCCGCGGAGCTCGGCATCAGCCGGCCCACGCTTTATGAACTGATGGAAAAGCTCGGAATGGCCCGGGATTGATCGCATTGCGCTTTCCCTGGTTTCCCTCTAAACTGAACTCCTATACTTCTTTTTTGTGCCTCTTTTTCCGGGGCGCTGATATAAACCCTGTCGTTTGCCACGCCCCCCTCTATGCGCGCCCGTCTTCTCCTTTCCTCCCGTCTGCCCGCCACGCTGCTGCTGGCCCTCGCCCTTTCGGCGTGCTCCTCCAAGAACAAGCTGACCGAAGCCCGGGAGCAGGCGGAGGCGGCCTTCAATGCCGGGAATTACGAAAAGGCTAAGATCAGTTATATCAGCCTTGCCCGCCTGGAGACCACCAATGCCGCCTCTCTGGCAAAGCTGGGGAAAATCTGGATGCTGCAGGGCGTCCCGCTGCGGGCCCTGACCTTTCTCCAGGAGGCTCTGAAGAAGGCCCCGGGTGATGTGGAGTCCCGGGTGCTGCTTGCCACCGCTTACCTCTCCGCGGGGGGAGCCAAAGAGGCTCACCGGGAGGCCCTGACGGTCCTGGATACCGCTCCGGACAATCAGGAGGCCCTCATGCTGGTGGTGGACACCGCGAGGACTCCGGAGGAACTCAACACCGCCCGCCTGCGCGCGGAGAAGTTCCCCGTCAGGGATTGCGTGGCCGTGCACGTGGCCAATACCGTTTTTGCGATGCGTTCGGGTGACCTCGCCGGCGCGCGGCAGGAGATCGCCAGAGCCTTCGCCGCCGATCCGAAGTCCGCGGTGGCCCGCATTGCCGCCGGGAAGATGCACATGGCGAAACGGGAATTTCCCGCCGCTGAAAGCGAATTCAGAACGGCTGCCGGTCTTGCCCCGCTGCGGTCCATTCCGCGCCTGACGCTCGCGGAGTTCAAGCTGAACTCCGGCGGTTACGCTGAGGCCGTGAAGCTCGCGGAGGAGGTGATCAGCCAGGCTCCGGACTACGTTCCCGCGCTGGTGCTCTCCGCCCAGGCCTCCGTGGGTCTGAAGGACTCTACGGGCGCAAAGGCCACGCTGGAGAAAGTCTTCAAAGTGGACCGGGATCACCTGGCCGCCCGCATTCTCCAGGCGGAAATTCTCATCACGGACGGGGATCTGAAAACCGCGCAGGATGTGCTCAAGCGGCTCATCACGGTCTATCCGAACCAGCCGCTAGTGGATTTCCACCTCGCGCTGGCCTATGCCCGGGGCGGAGATATGGAGGGGGCGCTGCCCCTGCTGGAGCAGGCGGTGAGCGTGGCTCCCGGTTATGTGGAGCCGGTGGTGCTTCTCGCGGAGCTCAATCTGCTGCGAGGCCAGGCCGGAGAGGCGGACGGGCCGCTCCGCGAGGTTCTCGGGAAACGGCCCAATCTGGTGCAGGCAGCCTCCCTGCTGGCCACTGCCTATGACATGCTGGGCAGGACGGACGCCGCCATCACGGTCATGAAAAAACTGGTGGAGGATGCCCCGGGGAATCCGGCTTACCAGGTCCAGTATGGAAAAATCCTCAGCAAAGCCGGGCGTTTTGACGAGGCCCGCGCGGCGATGGAACAGGCGCTGGCGCTGAGGCCGGATGAGCTTTCCATCGTCCGGGAACTGGTGGATCTCGATGTCGCGCGGAAGGACTACACCTCGGCGCTGGCCCGCGCGGAGAGCATCATGGCGAAGCGGCCGGACTCCCCGGAGGGCCTTTACCTCCAGGGTCGCATCCACGCCGGAGCCAAGGAATGGGATAAGGCCAAACCTCTCCTGCTGAAGGCGGTGGAGATCGATCCCACCCACTTCGCGGCTTACCAGCTCCTCATCGACTGCTATCTCCTCACCGGCGAGATGCCGAACGCGCTCAAGCGCCTGGAGGAACTGCTCAAACAAAAACCTGACAATAAACAGGCGTGGATGATTTCCGCGCTCATTTATGACCGGCAGCAGCAGTATGCCCAGGCCCGGGATGCCTACGAAAAACTGCTGGCGCTTAAGAAGGATATCCCCATGGCGCTCAACAACGTGGCCTCCATTTACTCCCAGCGGCTGCCGGATGCGGCGAAAGCGTTCGATTACGCCTCCCGCGCGCGGGCTCTGCGGCCCGGAGGGGACATCACCGCCAGTCCCACCATCCGCAGGGAAACGGGCTTCATCGCGGACACGCTGGCCTGGATCCATTTCCAGCGGGGGGAATACAGCCGGGCGCTGAATCTGATTGAGGAGTCGATCGCCGTGGTGGGGGACAAGCCGGAAATTCAGTACCACCGGGGGATGATCGCCTACCAACTGGGGAAAACGGATCTCGCCCGGACCTCCCTGCAACTCGCGGCGGCGGGACCGGCCGGCGAGGACTTCCCCGGGAAGTCTGAAATCCCCGCGAAACTGGCACTCCTGGGAACCTCCACTGGCGGCACCCCGGCCATGGCCTCCGCGGAACTGGAAGCGCTCGCCACGAAGAGCCCTTCGGACGTGGTGCTGCAGACCCGGCTGGCGGAGGCGTTTGAAAACGAGAAAAACTTTCCGAAAGCGGTGGAGGTCTATGAACGGGTGCTGAAGGTGAACCCGAAACTGACGGATCAGGCGCTGCGTCTCGCCCGTCTTTATTCCGGCCCTCTCAAGGATGGCAAAAAAGCGCTCGAAGTCGCCGGGAAAGCCCGGGATGCCGCGCCGGACGATCCCCGCGTGGCGGTGGACGCCGGGGCCATCGCCCTGGAATGCGGAGACTATCCTCTCGCCTACCGACTGATGCAGGAAGGCGCGCGGGTCATCAAAAACGACCCGGTGGTTTCCAGCAATCTCGCGACCGCCACCTACACCCAGGGTTATGTCCAGGAGGCCCGGCGGATCATGGAACCTCTGCGGAATGCCGCTCTCGAGCCGGCCCGGCTGGAGGAGGTGACCGCCTTTCTCGATTTCACCGCCCTCACTCCGGGCAACGCGGCCCTGACCGCCGCGGAGGCGCGAATCAAGGAATGGACCGCCCGGAAGCCGGATTTCCTCCCCGCGCTGATGGCGTCCGCCTCGCTCAGCGCCGCCAAAGGAAACGTGGCCGCCGCCGCGGAGGCCGGGGAGAATATCCTCCGCCGCTTCCCCGCCTTCGACCCCGCGAAGAAGCTGCTTGTTTCCCTCTATGTTGACGATCCCACGCGTCAGGATCGCGCCTATGATCTCGCCGGGCAGGCGATTGCCCGGACCATGGCTGACGATGGCGAACTGGTGGGCATGCTGGCCTCGTTGAGCTTCCAGCGGAAGGAGTTCAACCGCGTCGTGCAGTTGCTGGAACGGAACGGCTCGAAGCGTCCTCTTAACGCCGGGGAACTTTATGTGCTCAGCATGTCTCTGGTGAAAGTGGCCCCCGCGGACCGGGCCCGCAAAGCCCTCAACCAGGCCCTTCAGGCTGGGTTGACCGGGGAAAAGGCGGAAACTGTCCGCAAGGCACTGGACTCTCTTCCGAAATAGTGTCGGGGTATTTTACAATTCCGTATAACGGATAGCGCCTGGACAGGTTTTTATTTCTGGTAACGTGCTGACGTTCAATGGTTAGTGAATGCGGTTTCCCGGTTGGCACCGGGGGTGCTTTGAAGCGTTTTCTCAGCGCTTCTGCTGAAACCCAATCAAAAACTATGAAAAAGACGTTTAAAAAACTACCATGGGCTTTGGGTGTCCTGGCGGGATTTGTCGCTGTCCCCCTTAGCGCCTCCGCCGCCACGTTCTCCTATGCGGACGTGGACCCCATTGAACTGAGCATGTCCGCAGGCGGCCCGACGGGTATCTACAGCGGGACCTTCAACTTCGATCCCGGCGACAACGATGCCAACTTCTTCACGGCCACCGGTTTCGGACCCGCGAGCGGATCGTATGCGTCCAATTTCGGGTACACCATCGGCACTCCCATCATCGAAGGCACTATCACCTTCTTCTTCAAAGACCCCGCTGATGGCTCCGAAACGGGATTTGTGACGGCCGCCTTCTCGAACGTGGGCAGCATCACCTCTTTCGCGAATTACTCCGTCTTCAGCCAGGGCCTGGAGTTCAGCATCCTCACCAGCATCTCCACCGACGGGAAGCTGGACTACACCGTCACCGTTGACTCCGGGGATCTGGAGCTGGTCGCGGGCATTGGCACCATCGTCGTGAGCGTTCCGGACAACGGAGCCACCATCGCGATGCTGGGTGGAAGCCTCCTCGGCATGGCCGCTTTCAAAAAGCGCCTGTCCCGTCGCGTGAAAGCCTGATATTTCAAAAACCTCCTGTTCCGGGAAACAAAAGACCGCGTGAGGGCTTCTCACGCGGTCTTTTCATTTTCAGCTTTCGAGGGCCAGTGTCAGGTCCCCGTGGCCGCTGGCGCGGCCTTCCGGCCCTCCCGGGCTTTCGTAATCCGGTCCCGCCAGGCCATGATGGGGGATTCGATCGCGAGGCTCAGCACGATGCCCACGCCCAGGCAGACCGCCATCCCCACGGTGATAATGGTGAGGGCTCCCGGCTGATTCCCGGCCAGTTTCCGGGCAACAATCAGCGACCAGCCGATGGCATTGAGGTGCCAGAGATAAATGGAGTAAGAGTATTTCCCCAGGTAAGCCAGGCCCGCGGCCACGAAAGATCCTCGCATCCAGGCTTCCGGTTTTTCCCTCGTAATCCCCACCACGAGGCACGCAAAGCACACGGAATTCAGGCCGAGCCCGGCGATCAGCATGGAGGGGGCATCCCAGGGAATGAATCCCGCGGCCACGAACGGCAGCACGCCCAGGACCATAAGAAGCCAGCCAGGAATGGCTCTTACAAACGGCGCGTCCGCGAGATACCGGCCCGCGACTCCGATCATGAGCGCGTCCAGCCGGAAATGCGTCTGGGTGTAGATCTCCCCATCTTCCGCCTGGCCATAAAAAGCCAGCCGGAGCCCCAGGCAGATCAGCGCCACGGTGCCCGCGATGACCGGCACGCGCCGCAGTGCCTGCCGCCGGGCGAGAAACACGATGAGAAACGGCAGCAGGAGATAGAAGTGCTCCTCCACCGCCAGGCTCCACGTGTGCCCCCACGGATAGGTCCCGCCGTAGTTTTGCACGAGGATGAAGCACGGCCAGGCATTCGAGACGAGATCCACAAAAGGAGCCCATCCGGAGATGGCCGTCTTCACCAGCGTGTAGCCCAGCAGAACGAAATAAACAGGGTATATCTTCAGTCCCCGTCTGAACAGAAAGCGGCCGATATTGATGGTGCCTGTTTTTCTGCTTTCGTTGAAAAGCAGGCCGCCGATGAGAAATCCCGAAAGAACAAAGAACAGGTCAACCCCGATCCACCCGATATCATGCCAGGTGGTAAGGAAGGAGTTTTGACCGGCTTCTTTGATTCGTGGAATCAGGTGTCTGCCGATAACCAGAAGGAGGGCGATGGTCCTTAATAGATCAAGAGCGACACTGCGTGAATTCATAGGGGGTAACTCACCGGCGGGGGTTCAGGGAACCGCCTTAGAGTTAGAGTTTCTTGAGATGGAAGAACAGCTTCGGGGATTCCGCGGGGACGGTCAGCGTCACCGTGTTGTTGATCACTCCTGGGACGACCGTCCACGGAGCGGAAAGGGTGGTGGAGGATTCCAGGACATAGCCGGTGACCGCGGCGGGCCAAGACACAGTGACCGTGTTGCCCTCTCCCCGCACGATGTCGAGCACCGGCGGCACTTCCGGAGTCGTCGCCACCGGGGTGAGCGGATTCGTGAAGTCCACCCACGCGAAGTAGAAGTCGCTATCCTGAAGCGGGAACTCATCCAGCCCACCCGCCCCGGTCCCGGCGGACATGCCGCGGGATTCGATGACAAAGCCATTGCCGTCTCCGGCGGGCTCGTAGCTCAGCGTGGCGCGATCCACCACGTTCGGGTTGTTGGGCAGCAGGCCCACCGGTTGCAGGATCAGCATGCCGGAATTCGCGGTCTTTCCGGGAATGGACACCAGGTATTGTCCCGTCGCGGTGCGCGAGATTGTGAAATCCCCCGCCGCGTTCGTCTTCTCCCCGGCGGCGCTGATGTGCCCGCCGATGAGGTTCCCCGCCGTGTAGGGGACATAGACAAAGGAGAACTCCGAAGCGGCCGCCTGCGCGTAGCTGGTGACGTCGAACTTGTTGGCCTCCACATCGCGGATGGCCACCGTCCAGCCGCTGCCGTCGGCCTTGATGGCACAGTTCGCCTGCGGGCCGCGGATGGTGCCGGAGCCGTCATTGTTCGGCGCGAGGAAGATCATGCCGGAGGTTTGGGCATTCACATCGGGGAAGCCCAGTTCCGCCAGCCCGGCTCCGCCTGGATCGATCCATGAGAGCACGGCCTCCGCCGTGTTCCGGGGATTGGAGGTCAGCACGAAGGTATTCTCCGTGGCCGCCGCGCTGTGGGAGGCGGGATATTGCCAGTAGGCCTTGCCGCCATTGCTGGCGTCTTCAAAGGAGCCGGCCTTCCAGCCCTGGCTGTAGGGGAACCACGCGACGGAGATATCCACCGCGGAGCGCTGATACACGCCACTGTTGGCGAGCGGCTGGGCCGCGTTCCCTTTCTTGGCCATGCGGGTGTACATCTGCCCGTTGCCGTAGGTCCCGTTGTCCATGCTGAAATACTTCGCGCTGGAGAAGTCGATGGCCTGATAGACGTGCGGGTAAAAGGAAGGCGCGCCGTCATTCCACTGGATTGGCCCGTTCTTGCGGAGCACCGGCAGGAGCACGCCATGCCGGGGGGAAGGGAACCACGCCTGGGCCGGAGCTTCAAACGCATCCGGCGTGCTGCGGTCCCGGCTGGCACCAGTGCCCAGGTTGGCGCTGGCGGCCACTGTATTCGAGGGAGAGATCCCGAAGTCCAGCGCGCCCAGCGCGTAGCGACCGGTCGAGAAAGGAACCGGCCCCTGTCCGCCGATGTCCAGGATGATGTCCCGGCTCAGGCTGTTGAAGTCGCTGCCGGGCCACACGATCTGACCGGACTGCGTTTTGTCCGCCGTGAAGCCAATGCCGTTCGCGGGGACGGACACGTTCCAGTTGATCCCCGTCACCGTCGCGTTGGGGAAAGTGCCTGGCACGTTCGCGCCCTGATTCGTGACTGGCGTCGTCGGCACGTCACTGTATCCGGAGAAGCCCGCGCGGACGCGCAGCCCCGTATCCTGGGACGCGCTCGAATGAGCCACTGCCGCCAGCCCCACATATACCGCGGGCGGGAAACTGGAGGAATCCATGCTGTATTCCGCGAGCACGGACCATGCCACCGCGTCCTGGCTGGCCATGGTCTGGAAGAGATTCCCCTCACGCCGCACCCGCAGCCACAAGGGATAGCTTAGCGCTCCATTAGGCTTGTAGGTCCCAGGCCACGGGCCGCCATAGGAGAGGAACTCCGGCGTGTTCTCCGGCGGGTCTTCGGTTTCCCCGCCAGGCAGAGGACGGGCGATGGTTTCCACGTAGCCCGCTCCGTTCAGGGGCGTGGCGTTTACCTGAATGTCAGGGCTGTTCTTGTCCAGCGTGGCCCGGATGTGCAGCGCCGCCTTGGCGGACTTCTGCGCCCCGCCGGCATCATCCGCGTCCACGCCGGTCACCTGGACCTTGATGTCAAAGTCACCGGTCCGCTGCTCGTAGAGGTAGGTGAAGGAGTCCTCCGTTCCGTAGGTGTCTCCGCCGCCGGCGGTGATGGAAATATTGCCTCCGTTTTCCGTCACCTGTCCAGGCACGGGATTGTTGAGGTCCAGTTGCGTGAAGTTTTGGGCTAGCGCGCTGGTGAACGGCAGCAGCGAAAGCAGCAGCGCGGAGGGGAGCACGCGCCGGTTGGCGGTCTTGGAGAGGGGCGAGCGAAGGAAGTTCGGGCTCATGGTGGTTACGGGAGGGAGTGGTTGCAAATGCGTCGGGGGAACCGCGCGCGAGTATCAAATTGCGCTTTTTCTTCGGCAACGGCTTTGTCTCCGTAACTAGGTATCAGGGTTCATTTGCCGTTATTCTTTAATTCATTTTTTATTCATCGAACTCATCCCTGGGAGAAAGTGAATGTGATTAAAAATAGATTTAGGAGAGCTGGCGAATACTGATGCGGCTGGAATAACAGCAATGTTCATTGCCGTCCGGGGAATCCGGAAAAGATTCTCCCTGCCGCTCTCCGGTCCGTGGGCCCGGCCCGAAGTCCCGTCTCTGCCGTTCCGGAGATAGTCGGAAATCCCGTCCGCCCCGGCGGCGATTTCCCTATCCGCGGGGGAGGTGGAAAAAAGCACTCGCGCAAGGCATCCCTTTTTCCCAATACACTTCCCTGAAATGAACCCCCGCCTGGTATTCCTCCCGCTGCTCCTCGCCCTGCCGCCCGCGGCGCGCGCGGGAGTGGTCATCAATGAGATCATGTACCATCCCTCCGGCGATGACCCGGCGGGGGAATACATCGAGCTTCACAATTCCGGAGCCGCCACGGTGGATCTCGGCGGCTGGCGGTTCACGGACGGCGTCAGCCTCACCCTGCCCGCCGCCACCAGCCTCGCGCCGGGAGGATATCTGGTGGTCACCGGAAATCCCGCCGCCTTTCATGTGAAGTATCCGGCGGTTGGAAACTACCTTTCCGGCACCGGCTGGACCGGCAGGCTCTCGAACTCCGGAAACCGCCTGATCCTCCGCGATGCCGCGGGAACGGTGGTGGATGAAGTGGCCTATGCCGATGACGGAGACTGGGGCCTGCGGGAGCGCGATGCCCTCCCGGACCACGGCCACCGGGGCTGGCACTGGAGCAGCCCGGCGGACGGCGGCGGGAAGTCCCTCGAATTGATCAACCCGGTCTCCGACAACGCCGAAGGCCAGAACTGGAAACCCTCCACACCGGACGGCGGCACCCCGGGAGCCGCCAACTCCACGTTCGCCGCGGAAATCGCGCCCGTCATTACCCGGGTGGCCCACGATCCCCCGGTGCCCTCCAGCACGGGCACCGTGACCATCACCGCGCGGGTGCGGGATGAAGCGCCGTCCGGTCTCACGGTCACGGTCCGGTTCCGGAACGATGGCGCGGCCTCTTTTGATACCGCCTCCATGTTCGACGACGGCGGGCACGGGGATGGACTGGCGGGCGACGGCATTTACGGCGCGCAGCTTCCGGCCCGGGCCAGCGGTACCGTGGTGGAATATTACGTCCACGCCTCCGACACTGCGGGAAATACCCGGGACTGGCCCGCCATGGGCAGGGACTATACCGGCACGCTGGATCACTTCTGCAACGCCCTCTACCAGGTGGACGACACGGTGCCCGCTGGGAATACTCCAGTGTATTACCTGGTAATGAAAGCCGCGGACAAAGCGGAGCTCAGCGCCATCAATGCCAATACCGGTCTCCCGCCTTTCCCGTTCAACGCCGGGGAGGCCAATGACCAGACTCTTTCCCAGGCCCGGTTCAACAGTTCCTTTGTCAGCCGGGACGCCTCCGGGGCACTCACCGCCCGGCACCTTTCCGGCACGCGAAACCGGGGGGATGCCAGCCGCGCGGCCCAGCCGCAGAGCCTGAATTTGCGGTTCGCAAACGACGATCCCTGGCGCGGTGTGTCCGCGCTGAATCTCAGTTCGCAATACACTCCGTTCCAGGTGTTCGGCAGCGCCCTGATGCGGCAGGCGGGCCTCGTCACCCCGGAATCCCGCGCCGTGCGGCTGCGGGTGAATGGCGGGGATGCCGCCGTTCCCGCCGGCCCTACCTACGGCTTCTTCGCGAGCAACGAGGCCGCGGACACGGACTTCGTGGATCATCACTTTCCCCGCGATGCGTCGGGCAATCTCTATCGCGGCTCCCTGGGGGACGGGAGCCTGGGCGCGGATCTCCGGGACCAAAGCGCGGGCCAGCCCGCCGCCACGGCGAACCCGGCACCTTACCGCGCCAATTACACAAAAGAAACGAACTCCGGCGCGGACCAGTGGGCGGACCTCATCGGGCTCACGAAGGCTCTCGCGAAGGGCCACGCCACCGCTGCCTACGGCCTGACCTACGATGCCGACTTCGTCCCGGCGGTCCAGTCGGCGGTGAATGTGAAGCAGTGGATGACCTTCTTCGCCGCCAACACTCTCGCGGACAATGACGGTCCCACGCTGGCCAGGGGAACGGGCGATGACTACTTCCTCTACTTCGGAGCCACCGATCCCCGGGCCGTGTTGATCAACGATGACCTCGATACCCTCTTCCGCCGCCTCGCGGGCCAGGCCGCCCCTGGCGATCCCGCCGCGGATGGCCTGTTCCGGATGGCTGCGGGCACGGCGGCGGGGAATCCGCCCACGCCGCTCTATCCCTTCATGGCGCGTCCGGAATTCGCTCTCGTCTATTTCCAGGAACTTCAGCGCCTGCTGGATGGCCCCTTCTCCCCGGCGAAGTTCAACAGTCTCGCGGACAGCAGCCTCGGGTCGGTGTGGAGTGCCTCGGGCATTCAGGCACTGAAGGACTTCAATGCCGCGCGAGGGGCTTACGTCCGCTCTCTCCTGCAGCTCTCCCTTTCCGGAATTTCGGCGGGCACCACGGGTGGCACGCCGCTCACGGTCACCAGTGGTTATCCCCGCTCCACGGCGGCCTCCATCAATCTCTCCGGCAAGGCGGACTGCACCCGCACCGCCTCCGTGAAGGTGAATGGCCTCGCCGCCGCCTACGCGCCCTGGCAAGTCACGGGTACCGCCCCGTTTACCACGGCTATCGGCGCGTGGAATGCGACCGGCGTCCCGCTCTTCCCCGGCGTGAACCGGCTGCGCATCCAGGCATTCGATGCCGCGGGCGTGGAGATCGAGCAAAGCCTGTTCGATGTCTGGTATGACAATGGCGCGGCGGTCAGCGTGCCCGCCACCATCGTCGCGGACACCACCTGGACGGCAGAGGGCGGCCCTTATCAGGTCGCCGCGAATCTCACGGTGAACAGCGGCGTCACCCTGACCATTCAGCCGGGTGCCACGGTCTATCTGAACAGCGGCATCCGCATCACGGTAAATGCCGGAGCCAGCATCCTGGCGGAGGGCACGGAGACCCGCCCCATCCGCTTCACCCGGGCTCCCGGGACCACGGGGAATGGCGGGTCCATCATTCTCAACGGCCAGTCGGGGAATCCGGAAAGCCGCTTCTATCACACTTACTTCGAATACGGCGGCGACCCGGCCATGCAGTGTAATACAAATTCCAACGTGGTGCTCGACCACTGCGAGTGGCTGCGGGACACCGTGAGCTATCTGCACCTGGATGGCGCCTCCTTCCTAGTGAGCAATTGCATCTTCCCCGCGTCGGCTCCCGGAGCCTATTTCGAGGGCGTGCATGGCAATGGCACGCCCCCCGCGGGAGGCCGGGCCATTATCCGGGACTCGTTCTTCGGGAAGATCGGCAGTATCTCCAGCGACTATAATGACGTGGTGGACTTCACCGGCGGCAACCGCCCCGGCACCATCATCCAGTTTTATAACAATGTCTTCACGGGCTCGGATGACGACTGTCTCGACCTCGATGGCACGGACGCGTGGGTGGAGGGGAATATCTTCATGCACATCCACCGCGTGGGCTCGCCGGACTCCTCCAGTGCCATCAGCGGCGGGAACGATGGCGGTGGTGGTACCGGCAGCCGGAAATCGGCCACGGCCATCAATGTGACCACGGATCAAATCACCTGCGGCACCCACGGCTTCACCACCGGTCAGGAAGTGGAAGCCACCGCGCTGCTGGGGAACACTTTTCCCGCCGCCACGCCCACCCTGCACGATGGCGGACCATACTTCGTCCGCGCGATTTCCACCACCGTGGTGAAGCTCTACCTCACCACCGCCGACGCGACCGCGGACACGAACGCCATCGACTTCACGGGCACCATCGGCACCGGTGTGAGCCTCTCCCTCACAAAGCTGGACGCCATTTCCCACATCACCATGGTGGGGAATCTGTTCTACGATCTCGACCAGGTGGCGACCGCCAAGGAGGGGAACTTCTACACCTTCCTGAACAACACGGTCATCGACCAAAGCAACACCGGCAGCGAGGACGAAGAGACCGGCGTGCTGAACTTCGGCGACGATTCCTATCACGAAGCCGGCGGCATGTATGCGGAGGGGAATGTCATCCAGAGCGCGCATGCCCTCGTGCGGAACTATCCCGGCGCGGGCCTCCAGCAGACAGTGACCTGGAATAACAATCTCTTCCCGCCCGGCATGACCTGGACGGGCGCGGGCACCGGAAATGTCAGCGCGGACGCCCTGCTGAATGACACGGCCATTCCCACGCCCGGTCCGCGCGATTACCAGCGGGTTGCCGCGGAGATCCGGCGGAGGTTCGGCCTGCAATCCGGTTCGCCCGCCCGCGGCACCGGCCCGAACGGTGCGGACAAAGGGGCTATCCGGCCGCTGGGAGTGAGCATCGGAGGCGCGCCCGCGGGCACCACGAATGCCACGGGGGCTGTCCTCACCGTGGGCACCCGCATGACGGGGGGCGGCATCTCCTCCGGCACGGGAGCCTGGCAGAATGGTTCCGGCTGGACGCATTACAAGTGGCGGCTGGACGGCGGCACGTGGAGCCCGGAGACGGTCATCAGCACGCCCATTTCCCTCACGGGTCTGGCCAATGGCACCCACACGGTGGAGGTGTCCGGGAAGAATGACGCGGGCACCTATCAGGACAGCCCGGACCTGGGCCCGTCCGCGCGCCCGGCCAGTGTCACCTGGACGGTGGATACCGCCTACGTCCCGCCCGCGGCGGCGCAGGTGCGGCTGAATGAAGTGCTGGCGCGAAACACCGCCACCGCGGGCTTCGGCGGAGTCTTCCCGGGTCTCATCGAGCTGTACAACGCGGGGACCGCTCCCGCCGTGCTGGACGGCTGGGGTCTCTCGAACGATCCCGCGCTGCCCTGGCAGTTTACCTTCCCGTCCGGGACCAGTCTCGCGCCGGGCGCGTATCTCACGGTTTATACCGGGTCTGCGGCGGCCGTGCCATCTCCGAAAACCGGCTTCACACTGAGCGGGGCAGGGGATGTCCTCACGCTCACCCGGCCCGCCTCCCAGGGAGGCACCGCGGCGGACACAGTTATGTTTGGTCCGCAGCTTCCGGATCTCTCCATCGGGCGCCGCCCGGCGGACGGAGTCTGGGATCTCTCACGCCCTTCGTTTGGAAGCGCGAATACCGCCATCGCCCTGGGAGCGCTCTCCGGCGTGAAGATCAATGAATGGCTCGCGGACGCCCGGTGGCTTGCGACCGGCGATTTTGTGGAACTCTTCAATCCCGGCTCCCTGCCGGTAAATCTCGGAGGTGCTTTCCTGACGGATACTCCTCAGGGCTGGCCGGACCGGTCCGCCATCCGGCCTCTCTCTTTCATCGGCGCGAACAGCTACCTTGTTTTCCTCGCGGATGGAAATCCCGCCGCGGGTCCCGGGCATCTTGACTTCAAGCTCGCTCCAGAACAGGGAGCCATCGGCCTTTTCGACAGTACTCTCGCCGCCGTGGACACGATCGTTTACGGCCCGCGGTCCGCGGATGTGAGCCAGGGCCGCACGCCGAATGGCGGGGAGACCTTTGGCACTTTCACGCAGCCTACTCCTGGCGGTCCGAATCCCCAGGTGAGCACGGTGGTGGGCATTTCTCAGTCCGTGAATCTCATCCTTCCCAACCAGACCTGGCGGTATCTGCAAAGCTCCACGGACCCGTTCCCTGGCTCCACCGCGTGGAAGGACAGCGGCTTCAATGACGCGGCCTGGTCTTCGGCGGCGGGGTCGTTTTACATT
The DNA here is from genome assembly GCA_965229245.1 of Verrucomicrobiales bacterium. Taxonomy (GTDB): domain Bacteria; phylum Verrucomicrobiota; class Verrucomicrobiia; order Verrucomicrobiales; family V1-33; genus V1-33. Next base: position 1,212,783 of record CBDDIW010000005.1, on the reverse strand, counting down.
GAGAATTCGGCCTTTCCCACGAACACCGATGGCTTCGCGAAGACCACGGCCCTCACGGGATACAACAGCACGCATCCGTATCAGACCTACTACTTCCGCACTCACTTCAACTACACCGGCCCGCTCACCGGCGTGACCCTCACCGCGCGGATGCTGGCGGATGACGCGCCCATCCTCTACCTCAACGGGCAGGAAATCAGGCCCGTGAGTGGCTCGCGCATCCGCCTGGGGAACGGCGCGGACACCTATGCCTTACAGGCCACCGGCACCAGTCCGGATGTCACCATCGAGACCTACACCTTCAACGCGACCGGGCTGGTCAATGGCGACAACGTGCTCGCGGTTTCCCTCCACCAGTCGGACACCCAAAGCGCCACCGCCGGAAGCTCGGACGCCACTTGGGGTCTGAAGTTGTCCGCGAACTACAGCATCCCGGCTCCGAACGCGGATGCCGTGGTGATCAATGAGGTGCTGGCAGTGAATACCGCCCTGCAAAACCCGGACGGCGCGCTCTCCGGCTGGTTGGAGCTTTACAATACCGGCACCGCCGCAGCGGACCTCACCGATGTAAGCCTTACCACCGATACGGGGGCTCCCCGGGCCTTCGTTTTCCCGTCCGGCACCACTCTGGCGGCGGGCGGCTACCTTGCGGTCTATTGCAACGGGTCACTTCCCGCCACGGCCACCGTGCCGTTCAATACCGGCTTCGCTTTGAGTCCGGGAGGTGGTGGCGTCTATCTCTTCAAGTCCCGCGCCACGGGCGGAGGTCTGCTGGATTCGGTGAACCACGGGAATCAGATCGCTGATTACTCCATCGGGCGCGTTCCGAATGGCACGGGCGTTTTCGTCTTGAGCACCGTCAGCCGGGGCGCGACCAATGCCGCCGCGACCACCGTTCCGGCCACCAGCGTGAAGATCAATGAATGGCAGACCGCCGCGGAGCCCGCCTGGGTGGAACTCTATAACACCTCCACCAGCCCCGCCGCGCTCGGCGGCAGTGCGCTCACGGATGATTTCCTGGACCGGACAAAGAGCCCCCTGCCACCGCTTTCCTTCCTCGCGGGCACTGGCTCCGGCCGCTGGCTCCAGCTTTTTGCCGACAATGCCGGGAGCGCCCTTCCCGGGCATCTGACCTTCACGCTTCAGGCCGGTGAGGGGATCGCCCTCTACGCGGCTTCCGGCGCTCTCGCGGATAGCGTGGTCACCGCGGCCATTCCGCCTGGAGCCACCGAGGGCCGCCTGCCGGATGGCACTGCCACCATCGCTTCCCTCGCTCCCACGCCGGGCTCGGCCAATGCCGGAAGTTCTGTTCCCCCGGACTCGGATGGCGATGGCCTCCCGGACGTGTGGGAAAATGCCTATGGCCTGGACAGCGGGAATGCCGCCGATGCCCTTCTCGACAGTGATGGCGATGGCATCCCGAATCTCCTGGAGTACGCTTTCAACATGAATCCCCGTCTTCCGGATGCCAACCCCGCCGCCGGCAGCATTTCGGCCATGCCTTCCGTGAAACTGGTTCCGGTCGCCGGGGGGAGTGTGCTGGAAATTACCTTCGTCCGCCGCCGTCCGGCCACGGCTCCGCGACTGAATTACACCGTGCTCTTTTCCAGCGACATGATCAACTGGAGCCCGACGGGTGGAGAGGTTGTCACTCCCCTGGATGCCCAGATGGAAAAAGTGACCGTGCAGGATGCATTGCAAAATGCAGGCTCCCGGCGCTTTGGCAGGGTGCGGGTGAGCGTGACTCCCTGAATGAAACGGGAAAAAGCGCCTGAAACCGGGCGCTTTTTCCTTAATTCACCTGATAAAGTCTCTCCTCTTTCAAAGGGGCGGCTTCCGCCAGGAGTTCGCGCAACTGCGCCGGAGCATAGGGCTTCACCAGATGATGGCGGTAGCCCGCTTCGTAACTACGCTGACGGTCGGATGCCAGCCCACGCCCCGTCATGGCGATGGTCAGCACATCCGGCGGCAATTTCACCAGTGCCGGGAGATCCCAGCCGCTGCCATCGGGAAGGCCCACATCGGAAAGCAGGACATCGCAGCCCCGGGCGGGCAACTCCGCCACCGCGTCCTTCAGAGTACTGGCTGAATATACCGTGTGACCGAGCCGTTCCAGTTGGCGCTTGATGACAAAAAGAGTGTCCGCGTGGTCTTCCACCACGAAGATGCGTAAAGATTGGATACCGTTGGGATTCATAAGGGGAGCGTAAACGCCCAGGGGGCCATTGAGGCTGTAAATTCCATAAAGACTAAATTGCAGCCCGGATCAAATTGGCATGCACCAGGCGTACCACGGTTTCCACCTGCTCCCGGTTTTCCTATCCCGTCGGCCCTAGCCTGAGTTGTGATAGGGAAACACCCTATTTCGCCTTTGGTCGTGGCTTGGTAAATGCAGGTGAATAAACCCTCTTGCGCGGCGTCACACGGAGGACACCTCAACCCTCCCGGAAATCCCCCACCATGAAAGCCTGCCCGAAATTCACCCGCCCTCTCTTTGCCTTGGGTGCTCTTGCTTTCGGACTGGGCGTCTGGCCTACTATTTATTCTCCGCTTGGAGAGGACACCGCGGGTAATCCCATGAGGGAAAACAGATTCACCGGCGCGGAGGAGGTGCAGCCTTTGTCCACGGGTGAATGGATCGATGCCGATGAGTATCGCGAGATCACGGCGAAAGCCGCGGAGGCTTTGAAGAAGAAAGGCGGCGCGGATCTCATCGCGACGCTGGAAGCCGGGCAAACCTCCTTTCGCTGAGATCCTGGAAAGCGGACCGGTCCATCAGCCCAGGGGCAACTGAAGCTGCCGCACGGTCACTTCCCGCACGCTGGAAACCCCCAGCCCCAACAGCCGGAGAGGGCGTTGCACCAGTTGGTGCCGCGCGAGCAGCCAGCAACCCAGGCGATAGATCGCATTCGCCTCCTCCAGTGGTTCCTCCACGCTCACCTGCCGGGTCAGGGTGGTGAAGTCGCCATAGCGCACCTTCACCTGCACGGTGGCGGCGGAGAGCCGGTGGCGCTGGAGTTTCCCCGCGATGTCCGCTGCCTGTTCGCGCAGGCAACCCCGCAGCACGGCCCGGTCCGCCGTGTCCCGGGGAAAGGTGTTCTCGCTGCTGATGCTTTTGATTTCGTCGCCGGTATGCAGGGGCCGGTCGTCCTCGCCAAAGGCCATCCGCTTCAGGTCCGGTCCCCACGAGCCCACCAGCGGGCGGAGATCGCGCGGAGTGTCCTGGATGTCGGCGATGGTCTGATACCCCGCGTTCACCAGGATCTGCTCCGTCACCTTGCCCACGCCGTGGATGGCTCCCACGGGCATGGGGCGTAGAAACGCCGCCTTTCCGGAATCCCGCACCAGGGTGAGGCCGTCCGGCTTAAACTGGGAGGAGGCGATCTTTGCGAGGAACTTGTTAGGCGCGATGCCGATCGTCGCCGTGAGTCCCCGGGCGGAGTGAATGGCCTGCTTGACTCGCAGGGCCAGCGGCTCCGCGCTCTCCAGGAGGGCATCGTGATTCTCCAGCGAGGGGAGTTGCGGCGTCACCTCCACATAGGCTTCGTCCACGGAGACTTGCTGCATGAGTTCCCCGCCATAGCTGCGGACGATCTCCATGATGGCCCGGCTCTCGTCCCGGTAAACCTCCATGCGCGGTCGCACAAAGACCCCCGCCGGACAAAGCCGCCACGCCGTGGCGCTGGCCATGGCCGAACGCACGCCGAACTTCCGCGCCTCATAACTCGCCGCGCACACCACTCCGCGCCGCTCCGGCGAGCCGCCCACGATCACCGGCTGGCCCCGCCACTCCGGATTATCCCTCTGCTCCACCGAGGCGTAGAAGGCATCCATGTCCAGATGGAAAATGACGCGGGGGGCGGACATCCGTCCGCGCATTTTCCCCGGAAGCGCGCCGGTGTCCACGCGGAATGTGAACCCTGTCCGCCGGGCGCGCGGCATTAAACCCTCATTTGCTTTCCCCTCCGGTTCCCCGCACTTTGCGGCACCACCCCCGACTCCCCGACCCCCGCCATGACCCGCCGCTTTTTCCTGCTCCTTGTCTCCATCCTTCCCCTTCTGAGTTCCTGCGGGACCACCGGGGGAGGTGTGGATAGAAGCCCCGCCGTGCTGTCCCGGAATGCCGCCATCCAGGCGGAGCCGCGGGGCGACTGGTTCATCGGGCGCCGTTATTTCACGAACAAGGTCCGCTACTGGGGCTATCTCCGCAGCCCGGGCCAGCGCTGGGATGACGCACAACTCGTGGTGATGGATGAAAGCCGTGGCCTGCTCACCCCGGACCGCCTGCCGGAGGCTCCTCTCAGCGGCAATGCCCACGGGTTCGACCACAACTACGAATACCGTATCTGGGGCAGCTACACGGGCCGCACGGTGTACGATCCTAACAGCGACCGCGAGGTTCCGCTCTTCTCCCCGCGGAAGTTCGAGCTCATCTCCGCGCAGCCCGGCTTCCTCTTCAGCCCGAAGGACCGCTACAATCCGAACTACATCCCGGCGCGCGAAGGCAAGTATCAGACCCCGGCCCGGATGTAAGGCCCTCCTCCGGCCCCAGGCCGGAAACAGCAACGCGTTCTCTGAATCTCAAATTCCTACTTGCGCAGTGTAGATTGAGATTATAGGAGAACCCATGCAATTGACGAAGAAGGGCGAGTATGCGCTGCGGACACTCATCCGGCTGGGGGTGGCCCGGCGGATGGATCGTGACGTGGTTTCAGTCTCCACCCTGGCGGAAAGTGAGAAGCTGCCTTTTAAATTTCTGGAGCAGATCCTGGCCCTGCTGCGGCAGGAGGGTTACGTGGGCAGCCGCCGCGGAAAGCAGGGCGGCGTGTATCTGGCAAAGCCCGCGAAGGACGTGAAGATCGGCGATGTCGTCCGGCTCATCGATGGCCGCCTCGCGCCCATCGGCTGCGCGAGTGAGACGGATTACGAGAAATGCACCTGCCCGGACGAGACCCACTGCGGGCTGCGCATGCTCATGATCGACGTGAGAAATGCTATCTCCCGCATTCTCGACCGGTATACCCTGGAGGATGTGGTGGCTGTCACCATCCGCAAGATGGAACGGGACGGCGTGACCGTGCCCTTTGCCACCGCCATTCCCACCACGGCTCCCGTGCCTCTCCCGAAATCCGGGCGCACGCCCCGCCGTGCCGACCCCGAAGACGGCTTCCTCAACTGGCTGCTCGGAAAACCTCTTAACAACTGATGATCCTTCCCATGTCCACATCCACCGAAGAAATCACCGCGGAATCCTGGTTGGAGATCGTGCGCCGCAAAGTGAGCGCCATCCGCTTCGGCTCCGTGCAGATCACCGTCCACGAAGGGCGCGTCACCCAGGTGGAGAGCCTGGAGAAAACACGCATCGCTCCGGAGAAAGCCGAGTCCACTCCGGTCCGGCGCGCCAACACTCCCTGAAAAACGGTCCCCGTTTCCCATATCTCCGAAGTCGTCATGCCTCTCTACGATAACATCATCACCACGGTGGGCCGCACGCCGCTCATCAAGCTCAACCGCATCAGCGCCGGGCTGCCCGCCACCATCGCGCTCAAGGGTGAGTTCAAGAACCCTCTCGGCAGCGTGAAGGACCGCATCGGCCGCGCCATGATTGAGGACGCGGAGCGGAAGGGACTGCTCCAGCCGGGCGGCACCATCGTGGAGCCCACGTCCGGGAATACCGGCATCGCCCTCGCGTTTGTCGCCGCGGCGCGTGGATATAAGATCACCCTCACCATGCCGGAAACCATGAGCCTGGAGCGCCGCACCCTCCTGGCCCTCCTCGGCGCGGATCTCGTGCTCACTCCCGGCCCGCAGGGCATGAAGGGCGCGATCGCGAAGGCGGAGGAACTTGTGGCGGCCACGCCGGGCGCGTGGATGCCGCAGCAGTTTGACAATCCTGCGAATCCCGAAGTCCACCGCCGCACCACGGCGGAGGAAATCTGGGAGGACACGAATGGCCGCGTGGATGTCTTCGTGGCTGCCGTGGGCACGGGCGGCACCATTTCCGGCGTCAGCGAAGTGCTGAAGGCGCGGAAGCCCGGCTTCCTCTCCATCGCCGTGGAGCCCTCGGCTTCTCCCGTCATTTCGCAGACGCTGAACAACGAGGCCGTCATTCCCGGCCCTCACAAGATCCAGGGCACGGGCGCGGGCTTCGTGCCGAAGAACCTGAACCTCTCCATCGTGGATGAAGTGATCAAGGTCACGAATGAGGACGCCATCCGCACCGCCCAGGTGCTCGCCCGGGAGGACGGCATCCTCGCGGGGATCTCCACCGGCGCGAATGTGTGGGCCGCGCTCCAGGTCGCCGCGCGTCCGGAATTCGCGGGCAAACTCATTGTCACCGTGGGCTGCAGCACCGGCGAAAGATATCTCAGTACCGCCCTGGCGGACGAAGCACGGCAACGGGTCTCCGCATGACATTCCTCCCGGGCATGCCATGATCGCGACGATGTCGGATGAAGACCTGATAGGATCCCCCGCGCTGAATGCCCTGCTCTGGCGGGCCCGTGCCCCGCGCCCGGAGCCCGTCCAGGAACTGGTGCTGCCTAAAATCAAGTGCCCGCCCGTCCCGGGCCACGGCGATCCCCTGAAGGCCGGCATCTTCGGCGGGATCCATGGCGATGAACCCTCCGGTGCTCTCGCCGCGCGTGAACTTGCCGTGTGGGCCCTCGAACAGCCGGTGGAACTGGCGGGCTTCGAGCTGCATCTTTTTCCGGAGTGCAATCCCACCGGCCTCGCCGCGCGCACCCGCTGCTCTCACTCAGGGCTCGACCTGAACCGCGAGTTCTGGTGCGGGTCGAACCAGGCGGAGGTCCGCATGCTGGAGGCAGAACTCCGGGAGGAGCGTTACGATGTCATCATTGCCCTCCATGAGGATGATACCTCGGACGGCCTTTACGGTTTTGTCCGGGGCGCGCTGCTCAGCGAGCACCTGCTCGAGCCCGCCCTCGCGGCGGCGTCCAAAGTGCTGCCGCGCAACGATCAGGAGATGATCGATGGCTTTCCCGCCCGCCGCGGCATCATCCGCGAAGGTTACACCGGCATTCTCAGCGCCCCGCCGGAACAGCGCCCGCACGCGCTGGAGATTGTTTTTGAAACGCCTGGCCGCGCTCCGCTGGAGTTGCAGGTGGAGGCGGCGGTCATCGCGGTGAAGACCATCCTGGCGGAATACCGGCAGCTTCTGGCGCTCGGTCAGAACCTCTGATTCCCCTCCCGGTCCCCCGGGGAACGCGTTTTTTTCCATGGTAGCCCTGCTTATTGTCACGTGCCTTCTCACCGGCATCATTTCCTTCGTGTGCTCGCTCACGGAGGCCGTGCTGCTCAGTCTGAACCCTCTCGCCCTCCAGATGCAAAGCTCCCGGGGGGTGCAAAGCGCGGCCCGCTGGCTGGTGCTGAAGCAACAGATCGAGCGCCCCATTTCCGCCATCCTCGTCTTCAATACGGCGGCCAACACGGGATTAGCCACGCTGTCCGGGGCTATCTTCACCTCGGCGTTTGGAAATGACTGGCTCTGGCTGTTCACGGTGCTCATCTCCATCGCGGTCATCTTCGGGGGCGAGCTCGCGCCAAAGATCATCGGCGTGCACAACGCGGAGCGCATCGCCCCCCGGCTCATCGGCCCGCTCACGTTCCTGCTAAAGATTTCCCACCCGCTGGTGCTGGTCATGGAGCGCTTCTGCCGGTTGCTGAAAAAAGGCACGCCCGCCGCCGGATCCGCCAGTGACCGCATCATGGACATCGTCACCGTGGTGGAGGCCGCGCGCGCAGAGCAGGTGCTGCACAACCGGGAGGAGATCATCATCATTCATGCCGCCACCCTCTCCGCGCGCCGCGTCCGCACGGCCATGGTGCCGAACCAGGCGGTGAAGGTGTTCGATTCCAGCAAGAGCTTCCGGGAGAACGTCGCCGCGCTGGGGCCCAAGCTGCACCGGAGTTACCCCGTCAGCAGGGACGGCACCACCGCCGGCATCACCGGCTATATACGGGTGCGCGAACTCTTCGTGCAGAACCTCTCGAATCCCGACGGCCCGTGGCAGAATCTCATCCGCCCGGTGCTGCGCATCGACGAACGCTCCTCCCTCACGCAACTGCTCGCGCTTTTCCTGGACCGCGCGGAGATCGCCGCCCTCGTGGACAAGGACGGCTCCGGCGTCACCGGCTGGATCACCATGGATGACGTGATGAAAGTGCTGATGGGCCAACGGATTTAGAAAAATCCGCCCGCCTTTTCCAGAGTCACTCCCCATCCTTGATCTCCAGCTTCCCCCACAGGGCCGGAGTCAGTTCCGCCTCGCTGGGAACGTCGGAGACGATGGCCGTGGCCTTGTTGCTCCAGTAAACGCGCTGGAGCGTCTGGAAACCATTGCCCCGCAGGATCCCCACATCGCCCCGGAGTTTTCCGGCGGCGTTCAGAGAGCCTAGCTTCTCCAGCGGAATGCTAAGTTCAAAATTCCCTGTGCCATCCGCGGCGAACTGGAGATCCGCGCTTACGTCCGCCACTCCGTCGAACAGGATGGTGCGCCACGGGCTGGAGAACTTCGTCTTCTCCTTGGCTCCGGGAATCACGGGGCGGTATAGCAACGCCAGCGGCTTTTCCTTGATCACCGTCACCAGCAGCCGTAGATCCCCGAAGCCAGGCTGGGTGCGCGTGCCGTCCGGCCCCAGCATGAGGTCCAGACACCCGCCGTTTTTGAAGGGAGCCAGGGCCGTTTCACCGGAGTTGCGCAGCAGGTCCTTATCTCCCGTGCGCCAGACGGCATAGAGCTTGCCGCCGCTCACGGCGAGTGCGGCGGAGACGTTGTAGGGTCTGGAATTGCTGTCGAAATTCGCCGCGGTACCCCGCTGATCGATCACCGCCCATTGCGCCGCGCTCCATTCGTCCAGTTTGCCATCTACCGAGGGCGCGGTTTTCCGGCGGGTCACCACCAGCGTCTCCTGGCCCGCGGCCTTCTGCCGCTGGGCCTCCCGCCGCGTCACCCACTCCCGGCTGCGGTCCAGATCCTCGCGACTCAGGGTCAGCGTCTTTTCCGGCAGGCGGCGGATGCTTTCCAGGCCCCCCACCTTCACCAGGCTGGTGCGCGCGCCATCCACCAGATAAACCTCGCCGTCCGCCGTCTGGCTGATGGCCGGGAAGAAGTTTTCATCGTGCAGGCTGAGGCCGTTCAGGTTCATGCCGCGGGTCGCCTGGGGCATGGACCATGGCGTGCCCACCCGTACGTCTTTGAAAAGCTCCGCCACGAACAACCCGTCCGCGGTGAAGAGATACATATTCCCCATGTTCGCATTGATGCAGAAAAGCGGTCCCGCGTCCCCGCCACGAGGCGTGACGAAACCACCGAGAAGCCGCGTGGTGCCGATGACCTGCCCGCGGAAGGTGGGCACGGGCGCTTCGTGACTCGCGTGGAGACCCGGCCAGAGGCTGGGATACTGCCAGCGCGGCACGCCTTTATAAGCACCGCCGAGGGCGCTCGCCGGGAAGGGCGCGGGAGCCACGGAGGTGATGGTCCATCCGGCGGCTCCCTCCGTGAGCGCCTGGTCTCCACCACTGCTCGTGGGGCCCTGGGCTCCCGGCAGCAGTTTCTCACGGGCCTTCAAATCATACACCGGCACGCCTTCGACGGTAAAACGCGCCGGGCTCCAGCGCGTGACCGCCTGCTCCTTTTCCGGGCCGAAGCGCGCGGAGACAAAGGCCAGGTCCGGCATGACTGTCACGCCGCCACCGCTACCTTTTTCCATGTGGACCTCCGCGGGCTGCATGAGCGCGTCGCCGTTTTCATCGCACCACAGGAAGGTCGCCTCCTTGTCCTTCTCCGGCCAGAGGCTGGCAAACTCCGGCTTCTTCAGCACCTCCCAGTCCTTCGCCCGCCCGAACGCCGCCGCCGGTTTCGCCACGCCCCCACGATCCACCCACAGCACGGCGATGCCCGCGCCGTTGGTGGGATTGGAGTTGTAGCAGTTCGTAAAATAGCGCCGCCCCTGGAAATAGAGCGCCGTCTGCGGATAACCATCGCTGCCGAAGGAGGAGGGCATGGCCAGATCCCCCGGGCCGGGGCGGAAATAGACACTGGTCAGCACATCCGTGCCCGCGGACCAGTCCAGTTTGAACTCCATGCCCCGGTAGTAAAACTTCGGTTTGTCCTGGGGATCGACCTGGCCGCCGCCGCCATATTCCCCGGGGCCATACCACGCGCGGAGGAGTTTCCCGCTGGAGGCGTCCCACAGGCTCACGCGCTTCGGCTGGTAATCGTTCTCCGCCACCCAGAGCCGTCCCCGGTCATCCGCGGCCAGGCCATTGGGGTTTTGCATTCTGTCAGGATCATAGACCCCGGCCTGGGGCACGCCGGGCTTGCCGATCGTTCGCGTGATCTTCAGCTCCCGCGAAAGCACGGCCACATTGTGCGATTTCCCGCGCTGTGAAATGTAAAAGCTCCCGTCCGCTCCGGTCGCCAGCTGCCGCGGATCATCCAACTCCAGCCCGGCGGTCACTTTCAAATCCGTCCCCTCTCCCAGGCTGGCCAGCCGGTTTCCAGTCAGCAGCCACAGCTTTCCCTCGGCGTCATACACCGCGCCACGAAAACCCGTGCCTTCCGGAAACTTCCGCCGTGATTCTACTTTCCCCTCCCGGGCATTCACAAAGATCAGCTCATTCTGCCGGGGCAGGGTGCAGACGATCACGCCATCCCGCGCCGCGATGCCCCCGAGCACAAAAATACGGTCCCCGCCATCGTAGCCCTCCAGCGCCACCGGATGATCCTTATCGCCGGGCTTCGTTTTATCCTCGCCCAGCTTTTCCTTCAGCACCGGTTTGTCGCTGCCATCCTTCATCTTCGCGGTGAGGCGTAGTTCGCCCTCCCAGATGCTCCCGGCATAACACGCCACGGCGGCGTCCGCCTTCGGGCCCATGTCGCTTGCCAGCGTGGGAGCGCCCGTCCAGACGCCACCCACCCAGCCCTGACCGCCGCGTTTGGTGCCGTCCAGATCCACCCATTGCAGTCCGTGACCACCCTCGGAAACGAAGGCCCCCATATACATCAGGGGCTCGCCGCCGGCCGTGCGGGCACCGGGCACAAAAACCATGGAGGTGGGCGGCGTGTGATTCGTCATCCAGCCTCCCGTCTTATCCGCCGTCTCCCAGCCGGGGCGGCCTGCGTTATAGACACTGAATTCATAGCCGAGGTCTATCTGCTTCCGGAAAAGCCCGCGCACCGCGTATTTGCCCGGAGCCACATACTGCGGGGGAATGGAGTAAAGCCCGTGCCGCGGCGCGTCGGGATCGCGGGCCAGATCGTCCGTGCCGTCCCACCACACGGTGTTTTCCCCGGCGGGGAAGGGCTCTTCGGAGATCAGGTTCCGCACCCGTTTGCCCTCCGCGTCATCAATCACCAGGGTCACGAATCCCGCCTCCGCGAGCGTGAACTTCACCGGCACCGGCGGGTGCTCCAGCGCCGCCGCGGCGCGGGGCACGGGAATGGCGCGGCTACCCAGGCTGGTGAGGGCCAGGATGTCACCCATCCACACCCGTTTCCCGTCTTTGGTATTCCCCTTTAAATGGGGATGTCCCTCGATGGTCGGCGCGGTCATCAGCAGGCGGACGGCACGGGTTTTTACCGGAGCCGTGAAGTCCAGCGCGCACGGCCAGAGTTGCGTGGGATAACCGGACTCCCAGCCGCTGCCCTGGCCCGCGGTTTTCCAGTCGCTCTCCAGGGCCTCGCGGGGATGCCGGGAGGCGGGGCCCGTGAAGACCTGGGCCGTGGCCGCGCCGCAGCCGTTGTTGAGAAGAATCAGGCGGCTCAGCTCCACCTCCTCCGGCCAGACAAGCGTGATGACCTCCGGCTTCGCCGCCGTCACGGGAGATCCCCGCCCCTCCTTGCCATTGGCCCATGTGCCCCAGGTGCGGTCATTGGATTCGTTGTTGAGCTTCGCGGCATCCACGGGATTGCCCGGCGCGGCGGCCATGGCCAGAGGGGCCTGGTTTACATACCGTTCCCCGAGCACCATCACGCCTCCCAGCCAGCCCGCGTAGTCGGCATCCGCCGGGGCGGTCGTGTGAGTGAAGCGCAGCGCCCTCGTCACCGTGCCCGGTGGCAGCACCCACAGCGCGAAGTCCTCGCGTCCCGTTTCCCCCGTGCCGCCCATGCGAGCGGCCTCGATCCACTGCGAACCGTCGTCCACTTTTCCTGGATACAATGCCCCGGGTTTCAATACGGAGGGTTTCCCTCCGCCCCGCACCAGCAGTGTCCCGGCGGGGACGGCCCGCGTGAAACCGATGCGCAGGTGCCGCACCCCCGCCACCTTGTCCGCCCCGTAGGACACGCCCTGCCACTCTACACGGCTCTCCTTCGTCCAGATCACGCCCGCCGGTCCGTGTTTATCCCCGGCGGGAGTTTCCTTTCCCTCCACCCACTGGGTGAACGCGGGGGCATCCAGATCCGCTTTTTGCAGGGACGTCAGCTCCGCGCGCGCGGAAAAAACCGTGGCGAGGAACGTGAATAGAAGAAAGGCTTTCACCCGTGATTTTGATAGTAAGTTACTTACTATCAATGAATAAAGCGACGAAATTCCGCGACGGAAAGGAACGTGTTGGAACGGGTGTGGGAATGTCATTGCCCGCAATACGCCCATGCGCGCCCGGGACTATCGCGCCTTTACTCCCGCGGCTGGAGGGAGCGTGGCATGAACCCGGAACGTGGGGCATCTCCCGCTTCATCGTCTCGCGGGCCCGCGCCCTGGCGTTGCCGCCCGGCTCAGGGTGTGTCACCGGCTTCCATGCCGGTCGCGGCTCCGGTATTTCCTGTAAGCTCTCTTATTTTCGGCTCGATGGCGGCGGCCCATTTTTCGTATCCGGCGGGGCTCAGGTGGAGAAAATCGGGCATGATGTCCTTTGGCAGGACGCCGTCCGGCTGGAGGAAGACTCCGTCCATGTCCTGGAAAAACACATGTTTTCCGTCGGCGAGGGGGGCGATGAGGGCATTGATCTCCGCGGTGCGCTGACGGAAGGGATCCTCCGGGTTGGCACCGCGGGGAAAGATGCCGAGGACGAGGATTTTCATCCCCGGCTGCTTCTCCCGCAGTTTGGCGACGATGGCCCTGATCCCGGCGGCGGCGCCGGCGGCGGAGTCCATGCGGTGCCCGGTGTTGTTAGTGCCAATCATGAGCACGGTGAGCTTTGGCTCCAGGCCGTCATAATTGCCGTGCTCCACGCGCCAGAGAACGTGCTCTGTCAGATCCCCGTCGATGCCGAAGTTGACGGCTTTGAGAGGAGCCCACTTCTTTTCCCAAACGGCCTTTCCCGCTTTCTCCCAGCCCTGGGTGATGGAGTCTCCGAGAAAGACAATTTCAACGCCTCCCTGACTGGAAACTTCGTTGATCCGCCGGTGTCTTTCTCTGTAAATCCATTCCCGGCGGATAGCCGGTCTCCGGATCACCCGCTGAATCCTGAAACGCAACCTGCGGCCAAACCACAAAAATCTCTGGCAGGCGCGCTCCAAACCGGCAAGCCTTCCTGCCGCAAAAAGCCCCCGGACGATCAGCCGGTTGAGAAACCCTGTCATGGCATGCGTTGAATGGAGGCCCTTCAGCTCAGAAAAGACCTGTGCCAGAGTTCCAGGGAAAGAAGGAGGAAAAGGTGCCGCTTATACTGTTTCCGCCCGGCGGCATCCTCACGGATCATCCGCAGGATGCATTCGCGGTCCAGATAATTGGAAATCGTGGCATTTCTGCCTGAAAGGGTTTCCTGAACAAATCCCGACATCGGGCCCCGCATCCAGTCCTCAACAGGGTTTGCAAAACCTTTCTTCGGCTGATGGACCACCTTCGGGGGAAGCCATTTCAGTGCCGCCTTCCTGTGAAGATATTTTCCTTTCAAGCCGTTCATTCTGAAGCGTGGAGGCAGGCTCTCCGCAAATTCAACCAGACGCCGGTCAAGGAAGGGGACACGGCATTCGATGGAAGCCGCCATCGAAGTTTTGTCCGACACCATCAAAAGATCGTCCGGCAAACCCGACCGGGTGTCCAGATAGAGAATCTGAGTAAGGGGGTCGAGATGCTGAACATCCCTGTGCAGTCCGCCAATGGCGGAACCCGGAGCACGTCTGGTTTGATGGAAGCGCTCTTTGAGAGGACCTGTAAAGAGCCGCTGCTTCATCTCATCGGTAAAAAATGAATGAATTCTGGCAAACCTTGTTAGAACATTCCGTTCTCCCAGTGAACCCGCGCCCCTTTTGATGCGCTCCATTCGCCCGGGAAGTTTCGCCACCACTGTCTCCAGGGCACGCGTCAACCTGCGCGGAAGCCGGCTGTAACTCTGCGACATCTTCACTCCCTTATGCCTGTAATAGCCGGCCCAGACCTCATCCGCCCCCTGCCCGCACAGAGCCACTTTGACCTGCTTGGAGGCAAGGTCCGCCAGGAAATAAAAGGCCGCCGCCGTTTCATTTCCCACAGGCTCCTCCAGGTCCCGCATGTAGCGAACAAAGTATTCCATGTAATTCCCCGGTGAGATCATCCTGACTTCATGGGATGCTCCAAAAGCTGCGGCCAGCCTTGCGGCGCCAGTGACTTCGTTTTCCCTCAGCCCGCCCTCAAAACCGACCGTAAAGGTTTTCACAGGCCCTCCGCGGGCGGTGCTCATCAGGGCGAGAAGCAGGGCGGAATCCATGCCTGAACTCAGAAAGAGCCCCACGGGCACATCACTGCGCACCTGCAGGCGGACTGTATCCTGAAGCAGACGCTGGTATTCCTCCGTGCACTCCTCCTCCCTGGCTCCGGAAATAACCGCCGGAACAGAGTTCCAGTATCTCTCGATCCGGAACCCTCCGGAGCCGGCGGTTATCAGATGCCCGGGAGGCAGTTTCCGGATGCCTTTGAACAGGGTCAGCGGAGAGGGCACATATCGAAAAGTGAACAATTGCTCCAGGGCATCCATGTCCATTTCCGCGCTGACACCCGTGCACCGGAGCAGCGCTTTGATCTCCGAGGCGAAAATCAGCCTGGAGCCGGCACAGGTGTAATAGAGCGGTTTAATTCCCAGATGATCCCGGGCAATCAGCATTCCGCGCGAGTTCCGGTCCCATACCGCGAAGGAAAACATCCCGTTGAAGCGATGAACGCACTCCTTCCCCCACTGCTCATAGGCATGAACAATCACCTCGGTATCTGACTTCGTATGAAAAACATGGCCGAGCTTCTCCAGTTCCGCGCGGAGTTCCGGATGGTTATAAATCTCCCCGTTGAAGATGACCTGAATCCGCCCGTCTTCGCTTGCCAGCGGCTGGCCTCCCGTTTCCAGATCAATAATGCTCAACCGCCGGTGTCCCAGCGCGGCCTCCCGGTCAATAAAGTGCCCCTGTCCATCCGGCCCGCGGTGAGCCATCGCCTCTGTCATGCCGTGAACCTCCGCGGGGTCAACCTGGTCTCCCGCTGAATTGTAAATCCCGCAGATGGCGCACATAGAAACAGGAGCTCAAAGCAGGTTCATGACCGCCAGGAAACAAAGCGGTTTATTGATAATAAACCTGAACAATGAGATTTCACGCGATATTGGCTGATACTCAACAAGGATTTTTTTTATTTTTTGCATTTTTTCTGCTTTTGCCGCTGTTTTGCTCCACCGGATTCTGCGGAGGCTCCTGACAGGGCCGCGGCCTCCTCGCTCGCCTCTCATGGGGTAAACCGGTCCGGTCAGGTCCCCGGTCCGGCACTCTTCGATGTCCAGCTTCACAGAGAATGATATGCCGACTCCAGCCGGTCGAGTCGCGTTTCCCACGAGGCCACTTCCCGCATCCTGTTAAGCGCGGAGGATGACATCGCACTCAGCAGCATCCTGTCGTCATGCAGGGCCAGGATGGCTTTTGACAGATCCCGCGCATACTGCTCCGGAGCGCGGGGCTCCACCCGTATGCCGCAGGTTTCATCAATGATGTGCCCGGGCCCCCCCGCGGTGCTGGTGATAACCGGCAACCCGAACCCCATGGCTTCGAAAACCACGTTCCCGCTTGGTTCCCTGAAGCTGGGAAAGAGAAAAACATCAGAGCGTCGGTACCACTCGTAAACGGCCTCCCGCGGTTGCCTCCCGTGAAAAGTGACCGCGGTGTCCAGACCCAAAACCCCGGTCTCCCGCCTGCATGAGTCCATCAGATCCCCTTCACCGATCACATCCAGTGTCACCTCTGTCACGGCCCGGGCCAGCGCGATGGCCCTGATGGCATACAGAATTCCCTTGGTGTGGATGATTCTTCCCACAAACAGCAGCCGCAAAGGCCGGTTCTCTTCATACGTCCTCCCGGCTTCGCTGATCAGTTCAGGGCCGGTTTCCGGGATCACTTCAAATCTCGCGGGTTTGGCCGGGCTAAGAAAATCCCCTACATAGGGGGCCACGCCAAGCACCAGGGCTGCTCCTGAAATGGACCGCCTCAACAGGGGATCGTTTCTCATCCGCCAACCGTCGATGCCGCGGAGTTTCCGGTACCACTGTTTATCCCGGCACGCGTTCCGGAAGCCCGGCGGCGTTTCAAGGCTCCCGGCATGTGGACCAAGCACATACTTCAATCCCTGGCCGGCCGCGGGAGAGGGATAGCGCAGTGCCAGGGGATTTATCTGGTGAACGACATCGAACCTCTCTCCCGCTTCAAGCCTCCTCCTGATCCAGCGTCTGGCTCTGAGGTAAAAAAGGATATAATTGGGCATCAGTTCACGTTCAAACCGTGAAAATGCCCCCTTCAGCACCGTATGGGTCCAGTTGACAAGCTCCACCGGGGCAATTGGTGAATCTTCGGCCTTCCATCCTTTCCGGTGTGTGGTCAGAACCGTGGTCTCGCAACGTTCACAAATCCCCCGCACCCACCTGTAGGTGCTCCAGCTTTCCCCAGGCAGGTTCCGGTCAAAATAGGGGGCGATCAGCAGAACTTTGAGCCTTCGGGCATGGGGATTTCGGATCATGATTTACAGCAAACGGCAGCCATGGAGACCAGACGGATCTCACCCGGGATGCGGAATGCCTCACCTGTGGTTCTGCTACTCCGCCTCGTGTTGTTTCATCGGAGTTAATGTCCCGGGCCCCGCCTTGTGTCGAGTGGTCAGGGCCATGGCGGGCTTGCTTTCGGAATATCCGCGGGATTAAATCAGCTAATCCCCTATCTTTTTCCATGAAAGCCTCTCTTTGGTTCTTATCGCTGGTTTCTTTATGCACTGGATCGTGTTCCATGGGGCCCGTGGATGTCGCGCGGGAGACGCCTGGCATCCTGCAAACACTGGATCTCCGGTGGGCCAGGGAATATCATTCCCAATGGGCTGCCTTTGAGGTGCCCCCAGGCTCCGCTCCGGTGGCAAATCAGGAACCCATCCGGAAACTCGCCCGGCGGATGAAACTGCGCGCGGTGTCCGGCCTGACCCTGGAGCTGAGCCTTGGCAAACTCCGCTCCCGCCTGGGTGATTCCGTCACCAGCGAGCTCTTCACGGACTCCCGCTACCGGTTGCGCGGTCCAGGCGGACTCGTACTGGCGGAGGCGGAGAGCACGCTGTCCACGGAGGATCTGACCCCGGATGCCGATGCCTCGGTCCAGACATTTTTCGACCCCGCCACCGGCAGCCTCCTGGTGGCGGAGCAGGAATGCTGGTCCACCCGCCGGTTTATCCTTTTCAAGCCGGGAGACAACCAGGGGGCCTGGCGCGTCCGCTATTTGATCGTGCCCGAACCCCGGCACAGCGCCCCGCCTTTGATTACCACCTGCCTTGGATACTCCCGGGGCCTCCTCTATTTTGAGACCCGCGGAGTCCTGCCGCGCGTCTATGCCGTGCCTCCGGACAAGCTGCCGGAGGAAACGGACCTCACCTTCGGACGCGGCTAAATGATCCGCGATCATGGGCCGGGAGGCATTTTCCGGGGGAGGTTTCAACCTCCGGAATCAATCCCTAGTAATTTAGTATAAATTGGGTTGCGCGAGCCTCCGCCGCGCCTCAAGTTTCGGCGGCCCGGACCAGCCCGCGCGAGCGGGAGGTCCTGGTCCTCATCATCCCCCCATACTGGCCAGGGCCCGCCGGACCACCGGAGGCCCCGCCCGAGACGACATTACTTTTCAAGATCACCATGAACCGCCGCCATTTCATCAATCTCAGTGCCGGAGGCCTTGCCGCCTCTCTCACCGCCTGCGGCAAAAAGGAAGGCCCTCTGGTCAACGCCTCGGGCAAGCCGATCATCCGCTTCGGTCACTTCCCCAACATTACCCACGTTCATGGGTTGATCGCCCACCAGTTGTCCCGTCAGGGCAAAGGCTGGTTCGAGTCCCGGCTGGATGTGGAGATCGAGTGGACGGGCACCTTCAACGCGGGCCCGGCCGCCACCGAGCAGATTTTCGCGAACCGTCTGGATGTTAGCTACATCGGGCCCAGTCCCACGCTGACCGGCTACGAGCGGTCAAAGGGCAAGGAAATCCGCATCCTCGCGGGCGCGGCCAATGGCGGCTCCGCGCTCATCGTCCGCGCGGACTCCGGCATCACGAAGCCGGAGGACTTCCGCGGCAAAAAGATCGCCTCTCCTCAGTTGGGCAACACCCAGGACGTGCAGGTCCGCGCCTGGCTGGGCGACAACGGGATGAAAGTGACGCAACAGGGCACCGGCGACACGTTTGTCGTCCCCACGCAGAATTCAAATCTCATCGATCTCTTTACCACCGGTGGGCTCGATGCCGCCTGGACCGCGGAGCCCTGGGTGGCCCGTCTGGAAGTCGAGACCGGAGCCAAAATCTTCCTGGAGGACAAGGACACGAACGTCACCCTGCTCATCGCCCGCGCCGCCTGGCTGAAGGAACAGAAGGACCTGGCGAAAAAACTGGTGGCCGCCCACAAGGAACTCACCGCGTGGATCCTCGCGAATCCGGACGAGGCCAAAAAGCTGGTCAAAGCGGAGCTGGAAGCCCTGAAATTCCCGGCGAAGGACGAGATCCTGAACCGTGCCTTCGCCCGCGTCTTTGTCACGGACGTCATTTCCCGGGAGTCTCTCGATAAGATGGTGAAGAGTGCCCAGAAATCCGGCTTCTACTCAGACATCCCGCCGCTGGACGATCTCCTCCCTGTTCTTTGATTTCTACATGAGCGCCACGGAAGAACTGAAGTTGATCGCCCCCTCCAAACTGGAGGTAAAGAATATCACCAAAACATTCACCGCCCGGAAGAGCACGCTCACGGCTCTGGACGACGTGAGTCTCACCGTGGCGGAGGGCGAATTCGTCTGCCTGGTGGGGCCCAGCGGATGCGGAAAAAGCACGCTCCTGAACCTCATCGCCGGTCTCGACACGGCGGACAGCGGCACGCTGCAAACAGACGGCCAGCCCATTACCGGCACGGGCCGGGACCGCATGGTCATGTTCCAGGAACACGCTCTTTTCCCGTGGCTGGATGTCATGGGGAACGTGCTCTTCGGCCTCAAACTGAAGCCCAGCCTGACGGACAAGGACCGGCTGGAAGTGGCGAAGTATTATCTCAATCTCGTGGGCTTGGAGCGCTTCGCGCACGCCAACATTCACGAACTCTCCGGCGGCATGAAGCAGCGCGTGGCCCTCGCCCGCGCCCTCGCGCCAAATCCCCGGGTGCTGCTCATGGACGAACCGTTTGCCGCCCTGGACGCGATGACGCGGGAGCAGCTTTACGCGGACCTGCAAAAGATCTGGCAGGCCCGGAAGAAGACCATCGTCTTCGTCACGCACAACGTGCGGGAGGCCGTGTGTCTCGGCGATCGCGTGGTGCTCTTCTCGCCGAACCCGGGCCGCATCCGCGAGGAGTATGCCGTCACGCTGCCCCGCCCGCGCGATATCAACAGCGTGGAACTCGCGGGCCTGGCCACGGAGATCACGCGTTCGCTCAAACAATATACCTCCAGTAAGCCCGCCGCTGAATGAAACGCGTTCTTCTTGCCTCCCTCTTTTTCGCGGGCCTCGTTCTCATTTGGCATCTCATGTATGCCATGGAGATGTATTCCCCCGTGCTCCTGCCGTCGCCGGCGGAGGTGGGGAAATATCTCTATTCTTCATTGGGTGACCGGGAATTGCTTTCCTCCGGCTTCATCACCATGAAGCGGCTGATGATCGGCTATCTGGTGGGCTGCGGCATCGGGCTCCCCCTGGGGCTCCTCACCGCGCGCAGCCGGATTTTGAACGACACCATCGGGGTGCTCGCGCTGGGTCTGCAAACCCTGCCCAGTGTCTGCTGGGTGCCGCTTTCCATCATCTGGTTCATCGAGCCGGAGCAGGGCATGCAGTTCGTGGTTATCATGGGCACGCTTTGGAGCGTTCTCATCGCCGTGGACAATGGCGTCCGGAATCTCCCGCCCATCTACACCCGCGCCGCCCGCACCATGGGCAGCAGGGGCATGCACACGCTTATCAAGGTCATCCTTCCCGCCTCGCTGCCGTATGTCATCAGCGGCATGAAGCAGGGTTGGGCCTTCGCCTGGCGTTCACTCATGGCGGCGGAGATTTATGTGACTGTCGCCACCGACTTCGGCCTCGGCCACCTGCTGCACAATGGGCGGGAACTCCACCGCATGGATCAGGTCATCGGCGTCATGATTGTGATCGTGTTCATCGGCGTGCTCGCGGACAAGGTTCTGTTCTCTCCCTGGGAACGCTTCGTCCACCGCCGCTGGGGCACGGCGAACGGGTGATATCTCCGGGGAGTCTTACGTAGGCCGTGGAGGTCCTTACACAGCGTAAGAGGCGCTCCACCCTGTCTCGTGCGCTCTTTCCCCGGATGGGCACCCGGGACAGATATGCGTGGATTTCTGTCGCTGGCGGAGGCCGCCTTCCTGCTCGAAGGGCGCTCTCTTCGCCCATGAAACGCCTTCTTTTCCTCCTCGGCTCTCTCCTCTCTTGTCTCCCTGCCGGAGCGGGAACCATCCCCCGGGCCGCGGTGGAGTTGGCCGCCAGGGAATGGCCGGAAGGCTGGCGCGTCCACGCGGTTTTCTCCGGACCGGACGGCGGCACGCTGAGCTGGCCCGGCGGTTACACCCTGCCGCTCAAAGGCACCGTCTGCGATGTGGCGCTGGAGCAGCCGCCGGGGGCCATGCCGGTGCTGCGGGTCTGGGCGGACGGGAAACTGGTGCGCGGCCCGGAGGAGGCCCCGGCCCTCGCGGCGGGCGGCAAGGATTTCCCGGATTCAGGCATCAATCTGGGCACGGACTTCACGGCTTACAGCCGGTTCACGACCAAGGGAGACGGCGCGCTGTTTTCCAAATGCTCCCCGGCGGGGAAGTGGTCGCCGGACGCAAAGGTCCTCTTCGTTCGCGGCGGGCGGCTGGTGTATGACATTGGCTGGCTGGGAGCCATGAGCGGCGGTCCCCGCGTGGATGACGGGAAGCCGCACACGGTGGTGCTTTTGGTGAGCGACGGCATCGCCACGCTCTGGCTGGATGGGAAAGCGGTATCGAAAAAAGAACGCCACACCCGCCCGGATATCGCGGGCCACGTGCTCAAAACCGGACGCGCCGCGCCGGATTTCGCGGGCGTTTTCACCGGCCACCTGGACGATGTCCGGATCTGGAAGCGCGCCCTCGGAGCCCCGGAGATTACCACGATTTTCAAGGACGGCCTGAAAGGCGCGAACACGCCGGACTTCGAGTGGGCCCCCGCGGAGACGGGCACGCCTCCCGTCCTCACGCCCGCCGCGGGCCTCCAAATCAAGGAATCCTGGGTGCAGTCCCTGGAGCGCACAGACCAACGCGAAATCGTGGAGGGCTGGAACGATGAATCCCTCGCCGAGGGCAAAGCCATCTACACCCAGCTCTGCACCGTGTGCCACGGCACGAAGGAGCAGCCGGGTTCCCTGCCCACCGCGCTGCGTTTCGCGGAGGCCCCGTTCAAGAACGGAGCGGACCCGCATTCCATGTATCTCACGCTCACCAAAGGCTTCGGCCAGATGGTGCCCCAGCAGCAATACACCACGCGGCAGAAATACGCGGTTATCCAGTATATCCGGGAGACCTTCCTGCGCCCGCACAATCCCTCGCAGTTCACCGCGGTGACACCCGCGTATCTCGATACCCTGCCGCGCGGTGTGACGCGGGCGGAGGCGGAAAAGGAGGACCGCAGCCCGCCGCCTTATGTGCAGATGGAACTCGGCCCGGCGCTCTTCTGGACGCTCCAGGTGGAGGAGGGGAACATCGCGCAAAAGGGCATCGCCATCCGTCTCGATGACGGCCCGGGCGGCGTCACCAAGGGCCGCGCCTGGATGATCTATGATCACGATACCCTGCGCCTGGCCGCGGCCACCACGGGGGGCTTCGTGGACTGGCGGGGCATCGCGTTCGATGGCAGCCACGGCACGCACACCAGCCTCACCGGCGAGCGCCATCTGGTGAATCCGGACGCTCCCGGCTGGGCCGGACCGGATGGCCGCTGGGACGCCCCGCGTGTCCAGGGGCGGGATGGAAAAAGCTACGGCCCCATCCCGCGCGAGTGGGCTCACTACGAGGGCCTGTATCTCCACGGCACGAAGACCGTGATCTCCGCCACTGTGCATGGCGTGCCGGTGCTGGAGTCCCCGGCCTGGCTGGACTATGGCGCGACGCCCGTTTTCCTCCGCACGCTGAATGTGGGGGCCTCCGTCACGCCGCTGCTGCTGCGCGTGGCTCCGGTGTCCGTCCAGGTGCTGCTCACGGGCGATGGCACGCTGAAAAAGCAGGACGGCTTCTGGGTCGCGGAACTGCCCGGCAATGCGCGGACCCGCCTGGCCATTTCCCGCGCCACCCCGGAAACCCTGGAGCCTCTGGTAAAGAGCTACACCGCTTCCTTGGATCTCGCTCCCCTGACCAAAGGCGGCCCCGCCCGCTGGTCCCAGGAGGTCACCACCGCCATCGTTCCCGGTGCGGAGACCGGACCCTTTGCCTCGGATACCCTGGTGCTTCCGGAGGATAATCCCTGGAAGGCGTGGCTGCGCCCTGGCGGGTTCGACTTCACACCGGACGGCAAGAGCGCCATCGTGGCCATGTGGAACGGGGATGTCTGGAAAGTGGATGGCCTCACCGCCTCTGCCGGCAGTCTTCTGCACTGGCACCGCATCGCGGCGGGCCTCTTCCAGCCGCTGGGGGTGAAGTTCCGGGGAAATGAGGTGTTCATCACCTGCCGGGATCAAATTGTCAGTCTCCAGGACTTGAATGGCGACGGAGAGATCGACTTCATCCGGAATTTCAACAACGACCACCAGGTCACCGAGCACTTCCATGAATTCGCCATGGGCCTGCAAACGGACGCCGCCGGGAATTTCTACTACGCGAAGTCCGCCCGCCACGCGCTGACCGCCGTGGTCCCGCATCACGGCACGCTGCTGAAAGTCAGCGCCGATGGCTCCCGCACGGATATCCTGGCCACCGGCTTCCGCGCCGCGAATGGCGTGTGCCTCAATGACGACGGCACCTTCTTCGTGACCGATCAGGAGGGCCACTGGACGCCAAAAAACCGCATCAACCGCGTGAAGCCCGGCGGCTTTTATGGCAATCTCTTCGGCTACACGGACGTCACGGACACCTCGGATGCCGCCATGCAGCCGCCCATGGTCTGGATCACGAATGACAAGGACCGCAGCCCCGCCGAACTCCTCTGGGTGCCAAAAAATGCCTGGGGTCCCCTGGGCGGCTCGCTGCTCAACCTGAGCTACGGCACCGGCCAGGTCTTCGCCGTTCCGGGCGAGGAAAAAGGCGGGCTCTGGCAGGGTGCCGTGTGCGAGCTTCCGCTCCCGCCCTTTGCCACGGGCATCATGCGCGGGCGGTTCTCCGCAGACGGCACGCTCTACACCTGCGGCATGTTCGCCTGGGCTGGAAACGCCACTGCTCCCGGAGGCTTCCACCGCATCCGCGCCACCGGCCGGGCCGCCTGCGTGCCGCTGGCCGTGCATGCCCGCCCGGGTCAGCTGGAGGTGGTGCTCAGCGATCCCATCATCCCCGCCAGCTTCACCCCCGAGACCTGCCGTATGAAAACCTGGTCCCTGAAACGCAGCGCGGGCTACGGCTCCGCCCATGTGGGCGAAAAACGCCTGCCCGTCTCCGCGGTCTCCAGCCCGGACGGAAAATCCCTTATCCTCTCCATTCCCGGCCT
Source organism: Verrucomicrobiales bacterium (assembly GCA_965229245.1). Taxonomy (GTDB): domain Bacteria; phylum Verrucomicrobiota; class Verrucomicrobiia; order Verrucomicrobiales; family V1-33; genus V1-33. Next base: position 1,188,709 of record CBDDIW010000005.1, on the reverse strand, counting down.
CGCTCCCACGCAGTGCTATGAGTTGATCCTGTCAGGAAAAGATGCCTCCGGTGCCCCCGTGGAGCGGAATCTCCACGGTACGCTTCACCGGCTGGAGTGAGGTTGCCCCGGGGCAGGGAACATTGAGCGGATGACCTCCTCGCGATAAGCGAAGATCCTCTCCAGCCTCGACGCCACCAGCAGCGGGTGCGCCAGATTTCCCAACCATCCGAACGGCAGCACGTAGGTGACGATGTCCCGCATCTCCACCCGGCCCTCATCCAGCCGCCGGAAGTGATGTTCATGATGCCAGATCCGGTAGGGCCCCACGCGCTGTTCGTCCACAAAGAACGCCCCCTCCTCCACCCCGGTGATCTCCGTGAGCCACGTCATGGTGATCCCCGGCAGGGGCCGCACGCGGTAGGAGATCATCATGCCCGCGTAGATTCGCCCCGGCACCTCCCCCGTGACCCGCAGCCCCAGCTCCGGCGGGGTGATCCGCGAAAGGTTTCCCGGACTGGAAAAGAAGTCCCATGCCTGCTCCACGGTGGTGTGGAGAATGGTGGTGCGCTGGAGGGTATGGACGGCCATACCGCCTGATACGCCCGCCGCCCTCCCCTGGCCAAACCTTTGTGCACCCCCCGGATTCCAGCTTGCCGCGGGGCCGGGCACGATTATCTGCCCTCGCATGTCGAAGAAACCTGTAGTGCTCATTATCCGCGATGGCTGGGGAATCAATCCCGGAGGCCGTGAGAAGGCGGAGGAAAACGGGGATGCCACCCTCCTGGCGAAGACCCCTTTCCATGATCATCTCTACGCCACGTATCCCTGGGGCCGTGTTTCCGGCAGCGGCGAGGACGTGGGCCTGCCCCCCGGGCAGATGGGCAACAGTGAGGTGGGCCACCTGAATCTCGGGGCCGGACGCATCGTGTATCAGGATCTCACGCGCATCAATAAAAGCATCCGGGACGGCGAATTTCCGGAAAACGAAGTGCTCCAAGAGGCTTTCACCCGGGCAAAGGGCCGGCGCATTCACTTCATCGGCCTGGTGAGCGATGGCGGCGTCCACAGCCATCAGGACCACCTGGTGGCTCTGTGCCAGGCGGCGAAGACCGCGGGCCTGGAGGACGTAATGGTCCACGCCATCACGGACGGCCGGGACACGGATCCGCAGAGCGGCGCGGGCTTTCTCCGGAAGGTGGAGGAGGACATCGCCCCCACCGGCGCGAAGATCGTCACCGTGGTGGGCCGCTATTACGCCATGGACCGGGATATGCGCTGGGAGCGCGTGAAAATCGCGTGGGATGCCATCGTGCTCGGCCACGGCGAGGTGAAAACCGGCGCGCCCTCCGCCGCCGTGGAGGCCGCCTACGCGGACGATCCCCGGGGGGATGAATTCATGCACCCCATGGTCTTCAGCCACGATGTGCGCCAGCGCGTGCGCGACGGGGATGTGGTCCTCTGGTTCAACTTCCGCGCCGACCGTGCCCGTCAGCTCACGGAGGCCTTCATGGACCCCGCTTTCACCGGCTTCGAAAGAGAGCATACACCCAAAGTATCCTATTATACCCTAACGGAATATAAGGAGAGTTATAGCAAGCTTGGCGTGCGTGTCATCTTCGGGGCCGCCTCCATGACAAAGATCCTCGGCCAGGTGGTCTCGGAGGCCGGGCTCACGCAGCTGCGCGCCGCGGAGACGGAAAAGTTCCCGCATGTGACCTTTTTCTTCAATGCCGGGAGCGACATCCCCTTTGCCGGTGAGGACCGCTATCTCGCCGTCAGTCCAAAGGAAGTGCCCACCTACGATTTTAAACCGCAGATGAGCGCGCCGGACCTCACTTTCGAAGTGCGCCGCCGCCTGGAGAATTACGATCTTGCCATCATCAATTTCGCGAACCCGGACATGGTCGGCCATACCGGCAATGTGAACTCCGGGGTCCACGCGTGCGAGACCATCGACTTCGGCCTGCAGTTGCTCGTGGAAAAAGTCCTCGCCCTTGGCGGCCAGCTTTTCATTACCGCGGACCACGGCAACTGCGAGCAGATGCGTAATGCGGATGGCTCCCCCAATACCGCGCATACCACAAATCTGGTGCACGGCATTTATGTCTCGGCGAACGCGAAGGATTTCACTGTCCAGGACGGCATTCTGGCGGATATCGCGCCCACGCTTCTCCACATGCTGGGCGTGCCCCAGCCCCCGGAAATGACGGGCCGCGTCCTCCTCCACCCTGTCTCCCAGGGCGAGGCAGCTACGTGATCGCCCCGTAAATTCAGGAGAAAATCAGTTGCCAATCCCGGGATAGGGGGGCTACCTTCCACTCAGGTTTCCCTTTGCGGGCGGTCTGTTCACAGACTTCGCCCGGGTGATGGTTTCAGCCGGTTTTGCTGACGGTCTGCTCCCTGCTGAGTCACCGGAGACCCCGCTTCCCTCACGGGTTTGCACTACAGCCATGCTGTACCCACGCACTGACAGTTCCTGCCACATGCCGATACCGGTCCCAAACCGGAGCAGGGCGGCGCTTTCCCCCGGCTTCCATGCCCAGGGATCGTCCGTATCCATTACAGGAGCCTCAGGCATTTCCCTAAACACTCATTTTCCCCGGTAAATCCGGCTCTTTAATTCCCCCGTCATGGCTGGTCACAATAAATGGTCCAAGGTTAAACACATCAAAGCGGTCGTTGACGCCAAAAAAGGCAAAGTCTTTTCCAAGATCGCCCGCGAACTGACCATCGCCGCTAAAAACGGCGGACGCGATCCTGACATGAATCCCCGGCTCCGCACCGCCATCGCCGCGGGCAAAGCCGTCAATATGCCCGGGGATAACGTGGATCGCGCCATCAAAAAAGGCCTCGGCGAGCTGGAAGGCGCGACCATGGAGGAAATCACCTATGAAGGCTACGCTCCTGGTGGCGTGGCCATGCTCATTGAGTGCGTCACGGATAACAAAAACCGCTCGTCCTCGGATGTCCGCACCGCCTTCAACAAAGGCGGCGGCAGCATGGGCAGCGCCGGCAGCGTGGCCCACATGTTCCACCGCCGCGGGGAAATCCGCCTGCCTGTCTCCGCCGCCGGCGAGGACGCCGTCATGGAGGCCGCCCTGGAATCCGGCGCGGATGATGTTACCGGTGATGGCGACGACCACATCGTCTACACCGCCCCGGACCAGCTCTACGCCGTGGCCGCGGGCATGAAGGAGCGCGGTCTCAATGCCGCCTCCATCAAGCTCGTTTACGTCCCCGGCACCATCATCACCCTCACGGATCCGGATGTCGCCCGCCAGGTGCTGCGCCTTTACGATACCCTCGACGACCTCGACGACACCCAGAACGTTTCCGCCAACTTCGAGATCTCCGACGAGGTCCTCGAACAACTGGATGCCTGAAATCCTCCCCTTTCCGCCCTGCCGGCCGGGACCCCTAAAAATCCCCGGCCAGAAAAGCCATGACTGACACCGAATTTACTTTGACCGCCACGGACGACGCGCCGCCCAGGAAACGCGCCGCCAAAAAGACGGTCGCGAAAAAAGCCGCCGCCAAAAAGGTTGCCGCGAAAGCCGTCCCAGCCCTTAAGCCCGTGCCGGTAGCCCCTCTGGCCCCGCCGCCGCCCCCTCCTCCTGCTCCCGTGGTAGTGGAATCCCCCGGACCGGTGGTGAAAAAGAAAGCCGCCGCCGCTAAAAAGAAGACGGCTGCCGTGGCCCCGGTGAAGGCGAAAAAAGCCGCCTCCCCGAAGACCGCTCCCGTCCCCGTGGCGGAGACCCTGCCGCTCCCGCTTCCCCCGCCTCCGGTGGCACCGCCCCCGCCCCCTCCTGCTCCCGAACCGGAACCTCCGGTCGCGACCGTGAAGAAGAAGGCCCCGGCGAAAAAGAAAGCCGCCCCGGCTCCCGTCGCGGAGGCCACCTCGGCTCCCGCCATCGATCAATCCCCTCCCTCCGCTCCTCCCCAGGAGGAAAGAGAGCCCCGCGCCCCCTCCGGCCCTCCCCGTCATCGCGAGCGCCGGGAGTTCCGGGATCCCCGCGGACCGCGCCCGGATTCCTCCCAGCCGCACCAGCCCCATCAGAACGGGAATGGAAACGGCCATGGCAACGGTAACGGCGGCGGGCAACCACACGCCCCCCAGTCCCAGACCGGGCCGGATGGACAGCCGCGCCGTCTCACAAAGTGGGAGCGCTGGAAGCTGCGGAAGGAAAAGTTCAAGCAGATGAAGCAGCAGCGCTACCTGGAGAAACAGGGGCGCCCGCCTGGAGGGGAGAACAATAATCACAACGCCCATCCCCATCCCTCCCCGGATGGCGCGGCGGGCCCGCATCAGGACAACGACCGCCCCGTGCGCCCGGAGATCCAGCTGGGTCCGCCGGAGGACTGCGCCGGTCTCCTGGAGCTCACTCCGGGCAAGGGCTTTGGCTTCCTCCGCCCCCGCGAGCGGAATTTCGCCCCCCTCCCCACGGACCCCTTCGTCACCCCGGAAATGGTGCGGAATCTCGGCCTGCGCGATGGCCTCTGGGTGGACGCCGTCATGCGCCGCGGCGGACGCGGCCCCCAGGTGGTGGAAATCAAGACCGTGAATGGCCGGGAGCCGGAGGCTTACCGCATGCTTCCTCTCTTCGAGGAACTCACCGCCATCAATCCCACGAAACGCTACATCCTGGAGACCACGCCCGGACGCTACACCACGCGGCTCATCGACTTCATCTCGCCCATCGGTCGCGGCCAGCGCGGCCTCATCGTGGCCCCGCCCCGCGCCGGAAAGACCACCATCCTCCAGCACATCGCGGAGGCCATGCGGCAGAACTACCCGGAGACCAAACTCATCATCCTCCTTGTGGATGAGCGCCCGGAGGAGGTCACGGAACTCGCCCGCGCCCTCCCTGGCGCGGAGATCATGGCCAGCAATAACGACCGCGACGCGCGGGATCACATCCGCATCGCCGGCCTCGCCATGGAGCGCGCCCGCCGCCTTGTGGAGGCCGGGGAGCATGTCTTCATGCTCCTGGATTCCATCACCCGTCTGGCCCGTGCGTTCAACAACGCCATCCGCGGCCACGGCGGCGGCAAAGGCAGCCTCTCCGGCGGTGTCGATGCCCGGGCTCTGGAAGGCGCGCGCCGCATGTTTGCCTCCGCCCGGAATACCCGGGAGGCCGGCAGCCTCACCATCGTGGGCACCGCCCTCGTGGAGACGAACAGCCGCGCGGACGACCTCATCTTCCAGGAGTTCAAGGGCACGGGCAATATGGAGCTCGTCCTGGACCGCCGCATCGCGCAGCAGTACATCTATCCCGCCGTGGATATCTTCAAAAGCGGCACCCGCCGCGAGGAACTCCTGCTCCCGCCCCACCAGATGGAAAAGGTGCACGTCATCCGCCGCGGCCTCGCCGGTCACAAGCCCGTGGAAGCCGTGGAGCGTCTCATTCACTTCATGGAGCGTTTCAATAATAACGCGCAGCTCCTCATCGAGATTAAGAGCCGCGAGTAACCTCCCGCGCTCCTATGAAACTGCTGGTCGTTTTCTCCACCTTCCCCGATGAAACGACCGCCCGCGCCGCCGCGGAGGCCGTCGTTCACGAACACCTCGCGGTGTGCGTGAATCTGGTCCCCGGCGTGGAATCCCTCTACCGCTGGGAGGGAAAAGTGAATACCTCCCGCGAAGTCCTCGCCATCATCAAGACCACCGCGGAGTGCTATCCCGTCCTGGAAAAACGCCTCCACGACCTCCACCCCTACCAGGTCCCCGAAGTCCTCGCGTTCCCCGCCCCCATGGTCTCGGAGAAATACCTCGCCTGGGTCAAAGCGAACACCCCGCCCTGAGCCCCCTCCAGCGCCTAGGCCTCCCCGGTCGGAGGAGGAGCCTTCGGAACTTCACCCTCGCTCCTCCAGTCACCGTTTCAGGCCCGGAGGGCCGCCGGAAGGTAGCCGGTGGCGCGAGCCACCGGAAAAGGTGTTATAAGAACAGGCAGCCCCGGAGGGGCGCTGGAACAGGAGACGTCAGGGTTTCAAGAAGAACCATCCGCCGGGATTTCCATCGCCTCTTCCGGGGCTCTGGTTTGTTGTTAGGCAGGTTCCGGTGGCTCGCGCCACCGGCTACTTTCCAGCGGCCCTCGGGCCGGAAACGATGACTGGATGACCTGGCCGGAGGCCTGGTGCGGATTTGCATTTCATTTTACCGGACCCCAACTGGAAATGGTATAAAATGTCAGGGAGGCGTTCCTGGTTTTTCCATCAAGGCTCTTTTCTTACGCTGACTCAGCATGTGCGCCGTTTTTAAAAAGAGCACCATCACCACGGACCCGATTCCGAAAGACAGCCCCGGGGACAGTCCCGTCAGCTTGTTCAAGGCCAACGCGATCCCCAGCGCGGGAAGCGCGAGCGCCACCAGAAGCTTCACAAGCAAAACGATGAGGATACCCCAGAGTGCCATGGTCATATGAGTGAATACCTCCCCCTCCCCAAACACCAGAGGGAAGTGCTTTCAGGTTCCCGCGGCCCTCTCCCTGGCCCGGACGCTTTCCTCCCGCCGCGGGATCATCGGGGGCACCCATCTGGTAACGTAATCTTCACAAAATTCCCTTTGCCTCGTTTCTCCACCATGGTTCCCGGCGTATTCCTCTGGAATGACTACTCCAGGTCTACAGCGGGCTCGCTTCACCTTTCCCTGCCTGGCCCTCACCCTCGCCGCCGGAGCTTTGCTCGCGAATTCCGCCCGGGCGCAGCAGCCGTCGTATAGTGCCGGCGTCCCCTGGGGCACCGTCGCCGTGAAGGACCTCTTGGAGGCCTCCGGCATGGCCGCCAGCTGGCGGAATCCGAAAGTGCTTTGGACGCACAATGACGGGAGCAAAAAGAAGTTTTACGCCGTCACCCCCGCCGGGCTGCACCTCGCCACCTTCAGCCTCAATGGTAGCGTGGACGATGTGGAAGCCATCGCCCTCGGCCCCGGTCCCTCCGCGGGCGTGTCGTATTTGTATATCGGGGACATTGGCGGGAATGGCACGAAGGACGGCGGGCGGAATACCGTCCGGATCCTCCGGGTGAAGGAGCCCGCCGTGTCCCTCACGGTGGGCAAAACCCCGCCGTCCGCGGATTTCAGTTCCGCGGAGGCCTTCACTTTCGCATATCCCGGCGAAGAGATTTACGATGCCGAGGCCATGCTCATCGAGCCCGCCAGTGGCGATCTCTACCTGTTCACCAAGACCTCCGGCCAGTCCCGCGTGTATCAGGCCGCCTTTCAGTCCGGGTCCAAAAGCTCGCCCATCCCGCTCACCCTGGCCGCCACCGTGCCGTTCTCCGTCCCCTCGGACGCGGCCATTTCCCGCGATGGCCGCCAGATCCTCCTGCGCCGTGAGGGCACCGCCTGCACCTGGACGCGCGCGGAGGGAGCCACCGTCGCGGCCACCCTGGCCCTGCCCTCGCGATCCGCCCCGGTCATCGGTCCTTCGAAGGAGCCCAATGGAGAGGCCATCACCTTCCTCACCGATGGTTCGGGCTACCTGACGCTGAGCGAGGGGGAGAATCCCGTGCCTTATTTTTTCCAAACGCGTCTCCCCATGGCCCCGGTGGCCTGGAGCGCCCTCCCGGCCCGCGTTGTTTTTGAGGCCACCACGGTCCAGGTCCCCGCGCCGGTCTCGGGTTACCCGCAGCCCGCCTGGATCTGGCGGCGGAATGGCGTGGTCGTTCCCGGCCAGACCACCTCCACCTTGAAACTGACCGATACACGACCGGATCAATCAGGCACCTACGAAGCCACCGCCACCAATGCCTCCGGCACCGCCACCGTCTCCTTCGCCCTCACCATCGTCCCCCGGCCGGACGTGCGCGTCACGGAGGTCATGGCCCAGCCCGCCGGAAGCGATGGCGCGGACTGGTGGGAGCTGACCAATTTCGAAACCACCCCCGTCGATCTGTCAGGCTGGCGGTTCAATAACGACAGCGGCGATCTCGATAGCGCCTTCGTCCTGCCCCCGGGCCTCATCATCGGCCCCGGGGAGTCCATCATCTTTGTGGAGGACATGAAGCCGGAGAAGTTCCGCGCCTGGTGGGGCCCGGCCCTGCCCGCCGCCACGCAAATCATCACCTACAAGGGCAGCGGCCTCTCCCTCAACGGCACCGCCGGGGACACCATCCGCCTGTGGAACGCCGCCACGGACGACGTGGATTTCACCCTCACCACCCGCTCCTTCGGCCCCTCCACCGCCGGCGTCTCGCTCAATTACGACCCCCTCAAGAACGTCTTCGGCGGCCTCAGCCAATCCGGCATCAACAGCGTCGCCCCCTCCGCGAAATCCACCGACCTCGGCTCCCCCGGCTCCTGGCTCCCTCCCCTCACCGTTCCCTCTCTCACCATCACCCCCGCCTCCGGCGGTTTACGAATCAACTTCCAGGCCTCCGCCTTCCGCTGGTACACCCTCGAATCCTCTCCGGACCCCAAAGCCCCCGCCTGGACCCTCGGCCCCTCCTTCCAAGCCACCGTGAACGGCCCGCGATTTTTCGATGTGGCTTTCATTGAAAGCAGGAAGTTTTTCCGCGTGCGAGTGAGGTAAGTCCTTAGACTTGAAGAACCTACTGAGCCTGCGGGGAAACCCTGTTTTCACGGGTCTTGCGTGCGCCAGCCGTTAGCCTCCCATCTCTTTCGGTTCTCTCGAACGCATGCGATTCATCCCTCGAAGGAGGAAGAGAGTGGGATGTGATACCTGTCATGAGGTTCTGGCTGTTTGACGTTAAAATCCAGAGGATTACGAGACTTACAGCACTTGCGTCCGCCCAAGAAAACTCTTGGTGCCATATCCTTTACCCGCTACGGTTGAGGTGTTTTCCCACAGAGCATTGAGTTACGGAGGCACCTATGAGGGCCGGTATGCCCCGCCGTCGGAGAAGTGGAAGCCCTCCTCTCGCGTGTCCACTAAAGATAGATCTGCGTATCAAATCCTCCTCGGCAGCGTTCTACGGCTTTTTTGTCACCCAAAGACTTCTTCGATGCGCCCGTTTATGCGTTAATCTCTATAAAAACCATATCAAGAAGAAAAAACAAGATTATTCCGCATAATGCCCTCAATGTTTGAGTTGGCAAAAGAACGCTACGAGAGTATCCGGGACTACTTGGGCGAACCCGACTCCCCATTAGCCAAATATAAGCCAATCGTGTATCTTCAGGGAAGTGCCCGCCTGGGACTTACAGTCAGGCCTCATAATGAAAATGAATTTGACGTTGATGTTATTTGTCAACTGGTTGTGCCGGACGGCACTACTCAAGGCGAGTTCATTGACCTTGTTTATGATCGTCTCAAAACCCGAGGCTGCTACACGCTGAAGAAAATGAACCGGTGCGTCCGGGTGGAGTACGCCAACCAGTTTCATATTGATATCACTCCTGCGATCCCGGATGAAGATGCCGCGCCGGAGAATATTCTGGTGACCGACAAAGGCAGTGGGCGCTGGAAATCGAGTAATCCAAAGGATTATTCGCAGTGGTTTAAGGCAATCGCTGATCTTGAACCAAAAATTTCCTACGCCACCCATGAGCTGATGGCAAAGAGTGCGGGGGAGCCGCTGCCTCCGCCGAAGGCTGTTCGCCCCCTGTTGAATCGAATTATTCAATTGTTGAAACGGCACCGTGATATCATGTTCGATGGCCGCAAGGAAATGCCAATATCAGCAATTATTACGACATTGGCCACTCATGCGTATTATGCTCAAGTTGGGAAAATATGGGATTCTCAAATTGAATTTCTCCTCGCGGTTGTTGAGGATATGCCTAATCATTTTGGGCTAATGGGTCGCCGACGTACGGTTCTCAACCCGGCCAACAGGAAAGAAAATTACGCAGATAAATGGCCGGAGCACCCGGAACGCGAAGAGGCATTCGACAAATGGCACGATTCCGCTTCGGGGCATTTCCGCCGTCTAGCAGATAGAAAGATGGGCAAAAATAATTTTTACCGCGAACTTTCTGTGACTTACGGTGAGAATGCAACAAAAAAAGCTATGAATCAAGCATCTGAAGACCGTCGCATAGCATCCGAGATGCGTGAGGTTGGAGTGAGTAAGGTTACCGGGATGATCGTTCCTGCGGTCGCCTCTTCTCCTTACATGACTACATCAAAGACTCTGCCAGTGTGGCCTCATACTAACTTTGGGCGATAATTTTATGCAGCCGTATTCTCGAAGAGTAGTCCCTCTTTACCTTCAAGCATTCGGTCTTCGATCCATGTTTCCAAACGGGCAGGTGGTTGTGAGAGGGGCGGAACTGCGTTGGGATGGAGCCCTTCAGCCAACTGCGTTAAGTCCGTCTTACGATGTTCGGATCGAATACTCCTTGGGGCGTTACCCAAAGTCGTTCCTTATTGGTCCCGACGCGAGGGGGCTGGCGGATGAGGTGACCCCCGGTCGTTCAATTCCTCATATTTACCAAGAAACCCCACTGGTTCAGATGTGTGTTTTCCGCCCTAGTAAAGGTGAGTGGAATGCGGGAATGCAATTGGCTTCCACAGTAGTTCCGTGGATGTCAATGTGGTTGAGCTTTTTCGAAGATTGGGTGATTACTGATGAATGGTCAGGGGGAGGTGAGCATCCGATCGTGCCGGGAGTATTTGGATCTGAGCCCATTCGTCTAGTGTCAGAAGACTAAAGTCGGGATAAAACCGCTGCCTTTGATTTCATCATAAATCCTAACAGTCATGTCGGCCTTTGGCATGCGCACGCGTCCGAATTCCACGGCGGTGCTCACCGGCATCGCGGGAAAAACGTTGAGAATTTTTGTGTGGCCTTCAAGGGCTTTTATCTTGTCAAGAGCCTTCCGCGCCGCCTCTCTGAATAACTTTAAGTGATGTCTGCTCTTTATGAGGTCGCGTGAAGGCTCCTTGACAGTAAATTGCCAAATGGAAGCATTTTTAAGCACTGAGTGAATGCGGTCGTTTGTTATCGTTGCGCTGAGCGAGAAAACTAACACTGGCTCGGTGCCGTGGGTTTGCTTTTCGAGGCTGAAGTCTATATCGGTTTCCTGATCTCCCCATCGCCAAGTTCGAGGCTCGCGATGTAGTTGATAAATATCAGTGTGGGGGATGTCGCTTAAGAAAGATCCAAGCCGAATCAAAAGTGGTTGAGGGGCGAATGCAAAGATGGATAATCTAGGCAAGAAGCCCGATGTTTGCCTTAAGCGAATCATTCGCTCCATGCTTATTTTGAGATGCTCCTCTTCGGTTGACCAGTATGTATTGTCTGAATCCAGTTTAAGGGAGTTTAATAATTGCATTCCAAACCCGTCATCGCTCGCCGAATGATATTCTGGCGTGATTGCTTCGAGGGCATCTTTCATTGAAAGCACTGGGCTCTGCTCGCCAATGTTGGCCGCGTAACGAAGAATTTCTGTTTTGGTGTCGGGCGCGCTTCCGAACACGACGTTGGCAATCCGAGTTTCGCTTTCACGTTTCATTGCGCGTAGAAGTTCCGTCGGATGGCCTTTCAAATCCCCAACATCGATTAGACGGTGGTGTTTGTCACACATTAACATAACATTCGAGAATGCTTTGGCCAAACGAGGCGACTCAATTGGATCGCCCCTAGGGCCGTCGATGGAATCGCCTACAATGTGAGCGAGGTATGCGGCGTTGAATGCGAATCCGGTGAGTTCGTCCTTGGTCAAGTCTTCATTGCATCCACGATATTGACACCGTCCGCCAGCCCGGGCCCATATTCTCAGTTTGACTGCCAATGGAATATTGCTTTCAGACATTTTTCGAAATGATTGATTTGTTTTGTGTTCTGATGGCGGTTTTTGATGCGGTGGCTTGTGGTTGTTTAGCAATCAGCGACGGTCAGTGTAGCACAAGTCGTCCAGTCGCCAGCTTGTAATCGAACTAAAGTTGCTGCGTTCCCGGAGACGGGGTTCGATCTGAGAATGGTACGCGATCACGCATATTCCACAGCTTTTGCGGTATGCCAGAGCCGCTCTTCCGGTCCCTTGAGTTTGTCCGGCGGCAAGTATTGATGCGGCCACAGCAAGTGTGCAGGGGAACGTTTGCGCCATTACCCTCCGCTCAAATTTAAGCTAGGCAGATGCACGGAATTTGCGACTCTAATTGTCCAGCAGCTTACTGGACAACTTCTGTATCTGGCCATGGGGCAGCTAAAGTCCGTGTGTAAAGCAAATGGTGGGGGAGGAGCCTTTAATTTCCGGGAATGCGGTGCGAAGGCTCCGCCTAAATTGGAAATCAAGGTTCCTGCCGCTGATGACTCCTTCTTAGGGAACCCCGCCGCTTTATCTCACCCGGGAACGGTGAACCGGAAGATCGAGCCCCCGTCCAGGGTTTGTTCCAGCCAGAGGCGGCCGCCGTGGGCTTCCACGGCGCGGCGGCAAAAGGGCAGGCCCAGGCCGGACGAATTCCGGATATCCGCGGCGGCGTCGATTCTGAAACCTTCCTCAAAGATCTTTTCCGCGAACTCGCCGGGGATTCCCGGGCCGTTGTCCCGCACCGTAAACATCGTGGCCGGACCGGGCCCCTCGATGATGGACTCCACGCCGGCGACGATGGCGCTGCCCTTCGGAGAAAATTTGCTCGCGTTCGCGAGGAGATTCACGAGCACCCGGACCATCTTTTCCTGGTCGACCGCCACCAGGGGAACAGATCCCGCGAGGAGAGAGATGGTTTGCTCGCGGCTCGACGCCAGGGCCTTCATTTGCTCCACCGCCTCCCGGAGGATTTCCTCCGGAGCCACCGGCTGCTTCGTGAGTTCCATTGTCTGGTTCCCGGCCAGACCGGACGACAGCATCTGGTTCACCATGGCGATCACGGCCACTCCGTTTCGTTCCGCCATCCGCAGGCATTCCCGCTGCTCCCCGTTCAAATCACCAAGAATTTCGATGGCCTGCAGGCTGAGCAGCAGGGCATTCATGGGTGTCCGGAGATCGTGCCGGTCCGCCAGCATGGCCCGGGAGCGTTCCTCCTCCGCGGCTTTCATAAAGGCCAGTTCCTCGCGCTGCTGCCGGTTAGCGATCCGGAGCGCGACTTCGCTCATCACCTGCGCCGCGAAGGCATGGGCCAGTTCCCGCTCCTCCGGTGTCCAGTCGCGTGGACGGGTGTCGATGACACAGAATGCACCTATCGGCAGGCCCTCCGGATTCAGAAGCGGGGTGCCCAGATAGGCCGCGACTCCCAGGTCGCGGATGGCCAGGTTTTCCCTGACCAGCGGGTGATTCACCGCGTCATTGACCACCAGATCCTCCGCGGTGGCGACCACGTACTGACAAAAGGAATGGCTCAATGGCGTTTCCCGGGCCGCCGCCACATCCTCCGGCAGGCCGCAGTGGCTTTTAAAAAACTGCCGGTGCCGCTCAACGAGTGAGATCAGCGCGATAGGAACCTTCAGGATCTTCACCGCCATGGCGGTCAAAGAATCCAGGGAGGAATCAAAATCAGCTTCCAGGAGTGACTGTGGAATAACGTTTGTCTGCGAACCTTCCTGCATGAGCTGGTAAAATCAGGCGGGCAGTTTATGGGGGCACGCGATCCATTCAACCCTGGAAAAGGTGTCGCGGAGAGCTTCCGCCTCTCCCGTTTGAGGGAACCCAGGGGCTTGGAAAGACGTGATCCCCGTCCCCCGCAGCGCCGAACTCCTGATCGGGAGGTGGACTTCGATATAAAACACGGCGGGAACGCGTCGTCGAGAGCGGGCAAAAGGGTGAATCATTTTATGGCACCCGCCCCCCTTGCCTGATAGGGCGTTGATTTCCAGGAGCAAAGAGAAGGGAGTCAATCGACTGAGAATCCCGCCGCCTTCAAAGCTGTGCGCAGGTTCTCTTTTCCACCCGACTCCATGATCTCCCCATGCCCCACGATCACCCGGTCGAAATCCCATCCGAGGATCGTCTTCAGCGAATCCTGAAACGCGGCCTCGTCCTTCACGCCCGCCTTCACCGGCCGGGGCACTCCCGGATGATGCTTCCCGCCCACGGCGACGCGCAGGAGCAGTTCCGTCCAGAGCGGTTCGTCGCCAAAGTTGAAGACCAGTTCCGTGAGGATCAGGGTCCGGGAGGGAATGTGGAGCAGCGCGGTATCCCGGGCCTGGGGCGCGCCCTGGATTTCCAGCGCCAGGAGTTCGCCTTTCCATTCAGGGGGCGCGGGCACGATGGTGCTGGTCGGAAATCCCACGACTTCTGAAAATCCTTTGGGAGCCAGATACGGGATGCCCGGGAACGCCTCGCGCCCCTCTTTGGCAAAGGTGTCATGCCGCAAAATGCCGTCCAGCAGCCAGCCCGGTTCCCCGAGCGCCCGGATGGCCGCCACGTCCTCCGGCGTGAAGGGACCGGTGGAGTGAATGACCAGTTTCCCCGACCGCAGGCGGATGACCGTCACATTGCGCCGCAGGTCAGCCCCCAGCATTTTCAAGGGATAAGCCAGCAGCCAGAGGTTTTCGGCAATGGGTTTTGGAGGAGTAGGTGTGTTCATACGGAAGGGGGTGGCTTGGTCTGTTCGCGGCGATTCAAGTTCGTTGCCGGTGCCGGTCGCCCGGCGGGGGATTCCAGGCGTGCCGTCCCGTGCATCTTGCGGGCCTCGCCGCTGTCTCCCAAAACTCCCGGGAGGGTGAATGTCCTTGACGTCCACTCCTTCTGATCCCCGCTGTACTCCCATGGAAACACGCCTTCGCTCCCCCATGCCCGCAAGCCGCCGGTCGCCCCGGCCCGGGGATCCCACCGGCCCCTTCCTGCCGGGGCCGCGCGGGCATTTTCCTCCTTTTATTCCGATACTAAACCGTCAGCATGGCCTGAAACCCTGAACAAATCTGAACAAAACCCCCGAATTCGCTAAAGGATAGTATCAGTCGCCTTCCCTCCCGCCACCGCTCCCCGCGCGCCCTGTCCCCTCTTCGTTCCCTTCGTTCACTCCTGTTCCCATCCCTCCCCCGCCTTCAACCTCTCCCCTCTCACCTTCCACCTGTCCAAGGAATCACTTGAGCCCGGGGAAATCCGCGGCACTCTGCGCGCCCTCTTTAGCCAGTCCAGCCCATGTATCGCACTCATCATTGCAACGAACTCCGACTTACCCACACGAACAGCACGGTCACGCTGGCGGGCTGGGTGCAGACGGTGCGGGACCATCACGGGGTGATCTTTGTGGATTTGCGGGACCGCGAGGGCGTCACCCAGGTGGTGTTCCGTCCGGAGGAGAACTCCGAGGCGGCAACCGCCAGCCACAAGCTGCGGGATGAGGATGTCATCCAGGTGACCGGCCATGTGTCCGCGCGCCTGCCCGGCACCGAGAATGACCGTCTGGAGACCGGCGCGATCGAAGTGGTCTGCACTGAACTGAACGTCCTGAACCGCGCGGATGTGCTCCCTTTCCAACTCGACCGCGAGCTTTCCAACGAGGACCTGCGGATGAAATACCGCTACCTCGACCTGCGCCGTCCGCGCATGACGAAGAACATTCGCCAGCGCCACAAGATCACCGCCGCCGCGCGGAATTATCTGGATGGCGCCGGATTCGTGGAGGTGGAGACCCCCATCCTCTCGAACCCCACGCCGGAAGGCGCGCGGGACTTTCTGGTGCCCGCCCGGCTTTCCCCGGGACACTTTTTCGCCCTGCCCCAGGCTCCGCAGCAGTATAAACAACTCCTGATGGTGGCTGGTCTGGAAAAGTATTTCCAGGTCGCCCGCTGCTTCCGGGACGAGGACCTGCGCGCCGACCGCCAGCCGGAGTTCACGCAGATCGACATCGAGGCCAGCTTCGTGGGCCAGGAGAACATCATCACTCTCGTGGAGGGACTGCTGCAAAGCATGTTCAAGGCGGGCATGGACCGGGACATTCCCGCGCCCTTCGTCCGCATGACGTGGCAGCAGGCCATGGACGAATACGGGATCGACAAGCCGGACACGCGCTTCGGCATGAAGCTCACGGACCTGGCCGCGGTGTTCTCCAACACGGAGTTCAAGATCTTCAAGAACACCCTGGAAAACGGCGGCGTGGTCCGGGCCATCAACGCCAAAGGCTTCGCGGGCATCACCACCGGCCAGATGAACCGGCTGAATGAAATCGCCATCCAGGCCGGCCTGCCGGTGAAGACCCTCGCCTTCGTGAAGTTCGAGAACGGCGAATACAAGAGCCCGCTCTGGAGGATCTTTTCGGAAACGGAAAAGGCCGCTTTCATCCAGACCCTGGACCTCCAGGAGGGGGACATCGCTTTCCTTGCGGCGGGCGAATGGGAAACCGTGTGCACCATCCTGGGCCGCGTGCGGCTGGAGATCGCCTCCATCATGGAACTCACGAAGGGCAGCGACGCCCTGAACTTCCTCTGGGTGGTGGACTTCCCGCTCCTGGCGAAGACCGACGACGGTTCCTGGGCCGCCGTGCACCACCCCTTCACCCGCCCGAACACCGAGGACATCCCCCTGCTGGACGCGGGCGAGTATGCCAAAGTCCGCGCCGTGGCCTACGACGTGGTGCTGAACGGCTACGAGCTGGGCGGCGGCAGCATCCGGATTCACGAAAAGGATCTCCAGGCGAAGATGTTCTCCGTGCTGGGCGTGAACGAGGAGGAGCAGCAGGTGAAGTTCGGCCACATCCTGGACGCCTTCCGCTTTGGCGCTCCGCCTCACGGCGGCCTCGCCCTGGGCCTCGACCGCATCGCCATGCTCATCGCTGGCGAGGACAGCATCCGTGAGGTCATCGCCTTCCCGAAGAACAACAAAGCCAGCGACCTTATGACGGACTCGCCGACCCAGGTGGACTTCAAGCAACTGCGCGAACTCTACGTGCAGAGCACCTGGAAGGAGAAAAAGGAAGCCCCTCCTGCCCCGCAGGCCTGACCCCTGTCCCGCTACGGGGTGGCCTTCCGCTCCGGCGGAGGCTGGCCCGGCCGGGGTTCCTCTGCGGGCTTTGGCCCGGCGGTGAGGGTTTCCGGGGACATCGGCAGATCATGCAGGAACTGGCGGTAGGCGATGAGGGCATCCATCATCTCCTGCTTCCGGGGAACGTGGTGGGCCATGCGCGGGCTTTGATTCATGACCGCGAAGGTGGCCCGCAGCGCCGGGGCGTAGTTGTGCATCGCGGCCCGCAGCCCGGTGAGCGGCCACTCCGAAGGCGTGGTGGCCAGCTCCGCGCGGATGGCCGCCGTGTCCACGGTGGAGACCGCCTTGAAAAGCTCATCCGCCTCCGGATTCAACACCCGCAGATGCAGCGGAGCCTCCTCCCATAACGCCACGCCCGGCAGCAGCGCCGGGTCCACCACGGCGACGCCTTTTACCTCATTATAGAAACCCGCGGCCGTCCCCATCCGGCTGGTCCACTGGCGGCGGATGCCATCCGCCCCGGCGGGATCACCGGCCTTCAGCCTGGCATTCACCGCCGCGATGACCTCGCCCTTCATCTTGTCCCCCTGGAGAATGGCGATGCGCCGGGCCAGCTTTTCATCCGTCACATAAAAGCGGGGCCGCTCCGGCACCCGGACCACCGCCGCCGCCTGATTCGGCAGCACCGTCCACGCCAGCACCCGCACGCCACAAAACCGCGCGCACCGCAGCAGGGCGGACTGCAGCGCCGCGGATTCCTCCGGCGTGAGCACGATGCGGTTCGTCCGCCACACCAGGTAGTAGTCTCCCGGTTCCCTGCCCGGCGACTCCTGGCCGACAGCGGGCAGGATCTCTTTCACATACCCGAAGTTGCCGGTGAAGGTTTGCTTCACGCCCTCCCGGCGCGGTTGCAGCCCGAACTTTGCCATCAGGGCCTTCCACTCCTCATCGCTCACCCTTTCCTCCACCCCCATGATCTTCATCAGATCCCGGATCGATTCCCCCGTGTCCGCCAGCGGCTCTGAGTCCTCCCCCGAGGGAATGAAGAGATCCGAGGTTTCATCCGAAAGCTGCGCTCCACCTCCCGCCGCGCCCAGCCCGCCCGGCATTTGCGGTGGCGTCTGCTCCGGGGCGACGGCGGTGTTCGCCTTGTCCGCGAAGTAAAAGTTCGTCACCACCACCGCCCCTCCCAGGAGAACGATGATGATCGTCAGCATGATAAACTGCTTCAACGTGCCCGTGTCCGTGCCGTGCGCCCGCGCTGCGGCCCGCCGGAGTTTCGCCCGTTGCTCCGGGGTCATGAGCAGCGGGTCTTTGGGGGCCTCCACTTTGGCCGTCCGGGAAAGGTCCGCCCCGGTTTGCCAGGGACGCAGGCCCGCGCGACCGGCCCGCACGTCACTGAAAACCGCCGCCGCCTTCGCGGCGCTCTGCGGTTCCCGTCCAGGTGCCGGCGCGGCCAGCCAGTCCACCCACTCCGCCACCATGGGCGCGATGTCCGGCCTGCTGACAGTCATCGGGCGATCCGGATCCCCACCCAGCACCTGGCGGAACACCAGCGCCAGGTCCCGCAGATCCCGCGCGACAGCCGCCTTCCGTCCCCCTTCTTCAAAAGGCACTCCGGCGGGATGCGTCAGAAGCACCTGCCCGGCGGGATGGACGAGCAGTGTTTCCGCCGAAAGCGCCCCATGCCACCAGCCATTCACGTGCAATTGCTCAAGGCCCTCGAGGCTCTGTTCCACGATGGAAACAAAGACCCATAGCGGCGCGGCCGCCCGGCTGAGGAAGTCGTTCAGCGTCAGCAGCTCCGGGTGCCGGAACTCCTCCACGGACACCCGCCCGTCCGCCTCCTGGCGGGGCTCGCGGAAAGGAGGCACGGCGGCGATTTCGGGCAGTTTTTCAAGAACCGACGGCAGTTCTCCGGGTGAAAAAGGCACATGGAGAATCCGGCGGTGCCAGACTCCCGAGGGCATGGAAAGAGTCTCCCCTGGGGTGATCATCGTATGGAAAAATTAATCCCGGATGATGCATGAAAAATATGAAATGCCCACTTTTTTTACAAATTATGTAAAAAATATCAGTACAGATGAATAATATGAGTGGAATGAAGAAATGATTGCAACGCCTTCCGGGTTCTGATAGGGAGCGGGGTCGGCATCCCCTCTCATGTCCCCGGCTTTTGTGGTCCCCTTTTTGTTTGTCTATGGTTCGCTCCGGATTGGGAGCCCGAACCCGCACGCGTCGTTTCTGCACTCGTGCTGCCGGCACGCGGGGCAGGGCCGCATGGCGGGCCGCCTTTTCCGGACCGGGTCCGTCTATGCGGCACTCCATGAGCCGGGGGAAAATGGCAGCGTGGTGGGGGATGTCTTTGAACTGCCCCACGACCGCACGAGGGAAATGCTGGCCAGTCTGGACCGCTACGAGGGCATCGGCACCGGCCTGCCGGGACCGCCGCCGTTTAAGCGGGAACTGGTGGACGTGGCTCTCCTGGACGGCTCGTCCATGGCGTGCTGGGCGTGGACCACTTCCCGCCCCGTGACCAGCATGCGCCCCGTGCCTCACGGGGACGCTTTCAAGCGGGACTGACTCCCGCCTCCGGGAAGTCCACCCGCCGGGGCGGCGGGCCATCCTCCGGCAGGGCCTCCAGGAGTTCCCGGATGGTCAGGGGGAAGCCGGGCAGCCGGAGCTCCGGTCGCAGGCCGGCCAGCGGCAGCAGCACGAACCGCCGCAGATGCAGCCGGGGGTGGGGAAGGATGAGCGTCTCCTCCCTGCTCACGGTTTCCCCGGCATAGAGAATATCCAGATCGATGGGCCTCGGCGCATTGCGCGGGCGCACCGCGGGGCGGCCCAGGTGTTGCTCGATGCCCCGCAGAAATCCCAGCAATTCCTCCGGGCCGCCATCCCACTGGAGGATGGCGGCGGCATTGAGAAACGGTGGCGAGCCCTCCGGGCAATCCACCGGCTCCGTTTCATAGACTGGTGAAAGCTCCAGCAGCGGATCCCGCCTGCGGAGCAGCGCCACCGCCGCGGACAGACAGGCCACGCGGTCTCCCGCGTTCGATCCTAGAGCGATGCCGCATTCCATGGAAATCCCGGGAGATCAGCGACCCCGCAGTTCCAGCACGTCCTCCATGTCATAGAGGCCCGGGGCGCGGCCCTGGAGCCACTTCGCGGCCCGCACGGCCCCCTGGGCAAAGGTGCGGCGGCTGGAAGCCTTGTGCGTCAGTTCCACGCGTTCCCCCTGGGCGGCATAGATCACGGTGTGGTCTCCCACCACATCCCCCCCACGCACGGCGTGCATGCCCACCTCCCGCTTCGTGCGGGCTCCCACATTGCCAAACCGGCCATGCCGCACATCCGAGGCATAACTGAGATTTTCCACCTCACAGAGCACCTCCGCGAGACGGCGGGCGGTGCCGCTGGGGGAGTCGATTTTCTTGTTATGGTGCATCTCCACCACCTCCAGATCGAAGTCCGGGCCCAGGATCTCCGCCGCCTTCCGGGTGAGCCAGAAAAGTGTGTTCACACCCACGCTGAAGTTAGGGGCAAAAACGAGGGGAATGCGCGTGGCCGCCTCGCGGATGCGGCTTTCCGTCGCCGCGTTAAGACCGGTGGTGCCGATAACGAGGAGCTTGTTCTGCGCCACGCAGGCATCCACGAGTTCCGCGGTGAAGCCGTGAAAGGAGAAATCCACCACGGCATCGCAGGCCGCGAGGTTCGAGGCAAGATCATCCCCGGCATCGATGAGACGTTCCGCGGTGACCTCCGGGTCTTCGGCGGCGCAGGCGGCTACGGCCTGCCCCATGCGGCCCCGGGAGCCGGTGATGAGAAGTTTAAGCGTGGACATAAGTCGCGGGAGTAAAGCCCCCGCGCGGGCAATGGCAAGCCGGGGAAATCCGGTCCCCGGTTTCGTCTTCCAGCGTCACTGTCCGGCATCCTTCACTGTCCAGAGTTTCGCAAGTTGCTTCACATGATCAGTGGCCGCGCTGTAGAGAGATTCATGGTGCATGGACTCCGCCAGTGCTTTCCGGGCATCCGGGGGCAGGGACTCAAACCACGGACCGGCTCCGGTCAGGTCGCTGCCCTCCTCGATAAACCGCCGCGCGAGTTCCCGGGCAGCCTCGATCCTCGTGCGGCCTTCGGGCAATTCCAGGAGCACGGGCAGAGACTGGACAGGATCACATCCGCTGAATCCCATGCTGGAATTCTGGGCACCCACAAGCTCCTCCCGGTGGCTCTTCAGGAACTCCAGCGCGGCTTTGGGATCCTCCTTCAAAATCGCGCCCATGATCCGCCAGCGTTCCGTGTCCCGTCTCCCTGGCAGTTCGCCCACCAGCGTCCACGCCTCCTCCGGATTTTTCGATCCCACCCGCGCGATAACAGGGCCATACATATCCACCCCGAAGTTTCCCGAGGCCACGGAGGCCTCGGTCATTCTGCGAAAAACAGGCTGTGTTTTGACCCAAGCGGTGTATCCGGCGAGATCCCGGTTCATCCAGATGTCCATCAGTTGGGATATCTTTTCACTCCGTTCCGCGGTCCGCAGTTTTTCTTCGAACAGTTTAGGGAACTCCTCCAGCGGCATCGTCTCCAGTTTGCGGAGCCACGCGATGGACTCAGAGAGTTCGCTGCCGGGAGGAGAGGGGGAAACCGGCGGGGCTTTGACCGGTTTGGCTAGTGGTGACGGCGGACGGGGCAGAGAAGCACGGGCGGCCACCACGGGCTTTTCCTCCGGAGCAGGCTTTTCCCGCTCCTTCACTTCCGTGCGCAGCCCCAGCCGGTAGCCGGCCACGCAGCAGGCCACGAAGACGGCGGTATTGAAAGCACTGGACCAGCTCATGGACGTGAAGGGGTGGCCGGTGAAGGGTTGAGCTTCGAAAGAATGGCGCTCTTTTCCGCGCCGGGGATCGGCAGTTCCGCGAGCATCCTTCCGGCCTCCGCGGCATCCCCGGTTTGCCGCAGGATGGTTAGCAGTTCCGTGCCCCGGGCCTCCGGGGTTGAAAGCGCGG
Source organism: Verrucomicrobiales bacterium (assembly GCA_965229245.1). Lineage (GTDB taxonomy): Bacteria > Verrucomicrobiota > Verrucomicrobiia > Verrucomicrobiales > V1-33 > V1-33. Next base: position 1,166,953 of record CBDDIW010000005.1, on the reverse strand, counting down.
CGGCCCAGGGAAGGGCAGATTCCGGTTCCATCCGCAGCACCGCGGGCAGCATGCTCCGGATGGCCGCGTCCCGCTCCGTGCCGGCGGCTTGGCTTTTCATCCAGCGGGAGGCCGCGGTGATGTCCGTGGTGGCCCAGGCGGTCAGCGCGGTCTGGATGATGTCCTGGCGGGCTCCCGCGTCACGGACACCACTTTGCGCGGCGGTGATCGCCTCCTCCGGGGATTTGTGCGCCATCGCTTTCAGGAACCAGTCTTCCACGGTCTGGCGCTGGACGGGATCGGTTATTTCCGCGGCGCGGGCCAGCCCGGCCTGGGGATCATCCGGCGTCCAGGTGTTATAGGAAAAAGTCCGGATTTTCCCCGCTTCGTTAAAGAGATCGGCGTGCCGCAGGAAATAGTCCACGGCCGCGCCGGACTCGCGCGGGATCTGCTCCGCCGCCAGATCCCGGGCGACGGATTTCCCGGCCGTTCCGAAATTCGCTGACAGCCATTTCAGGGCCGCGTCCGGGTCCGTGGCCGCCCAGTCGCCGGCGGTGTTTCTCAGCGCCTCGTTCAGGGCACCGGTATTGGCGGGACCTCCGGCGCCATAGGCTTCCTTCAGGAGGGAGGCCGCCATTTCCGGCTGTTCCCCGGCCACGTGGCGGGCGGCATTCGCGACGGCCGCGGCGCGGTCCCGGCTGTCCGGGAGGTCCCGCGCCCACGCGATGGCCGCCTGTGGATCGGCCTTTGCCCAGCCCGTCATGAGAAAGGCCAGGACCCGGGCGCGTTCACTTGCCGCCGAAGGCTCGCCCATGCGGCGCTCCTGGTTGACCGGCCATTCTTTCCACAGCTTGACCGCCGCGGCGGGATCCTGAAATCCCAGGGTCTTCGCGGCAGTGGCGATGCAGAAGTCGGCATCGTCGCCTTTTTTCAGTTCAGGCAGGAGCCGGAAAAAATCCGCCGGGCGTTTTATGGAGAGTTCGTGGGAAATGCGGGACGACGCGATCCGGAGATCATAATTTCCCAGGGAGAGCATTTTCTTTACCGCGGTGTCCGGCGCTTTCAGCGACCACCGCCCGAGATAGGACCAGACGAACGACCTGACGCGGGGCACCGGTGGAGGACCGTTTGCCGCCGTCAGAAGTTCATAACCACGTTCCGGGTCCAGCTCGATCCAGCGGTCACACAGGGACAGCATGGTGAAATAATTTTCCCCGTTTTTCAGCATTTCAGCGGTCAAGGTCTCCAGTTCCGCGCGGGAGGCCCGGGCCAGTTTTTCCAGCAATAGCAGTTCGCGGCTTCCGGTTTCCACGGGCGGGGCTTCGGGCGGGGGCTCCGGAGGAGGAGGTTTCTCTAGCAACGGGACTGGTGGAGGCGGTGGGGCCACCGCCGCCTCTTTCCGGATGACGGGACTCAAAAAGCCCACAACGAGCCCCAGCGCGACGCCCGCGCCTCCCCAGCCAAAAGTGGCAGCCAGAGAAAACTTCATGGGACAGTCAGGCAATTATGCCAGGTGGAATCAAGCAAAAATCACGCCGGTTTGAAGGAAGCCAGGCGCTTATAGTGGGGGATCCTGGACGAGGCGCTTGCCCATGCTGATAGCGGCATCACAGGAAAAGCCCATGCTTTCGTAAAAGGCGATTACCTGGGTATTGGTGGCGCGGACCTGAAGGTTGATTTTTGGACAGCCACGCTGGCGTAACAGGGCTTCAGCCTCCTCCATGATCCGGCGGCCGTGGCCATGCTTTTGGTGTTCAGGGGCTACCGCGAGATAGTTGATCCATCCACGGTGTCCTTCGTAACCCGCCATTACGGTCGCGATAATCGTTCCCTCAAGTTCACCCACGAGGAAAAGTTCCGGTGAGTCCTCCACCTTGCGCTGGATATCCGCCCAGGGATTGTTTTGCGGAGTGATAAGCGAGCAACGTTGCCACAGGCTGATGACCGCGTCCGAATCACTTGTTTTAAAGGTCCGAATGGTCATGTGGGTTAAGCGGGATTGATGGAATCCAGGTGTCGCTTCCAGGTGTGTATTCTATGTATATAACCCTGGGTGGTGGAGGCGGTCGCCGTGAGGATTGAGGCTGGATTTATAAACTTATAGTAGGAGTGCGAGTAGGAGTAGGATGAGGCCTATTTTTGGGCGGGATCGGCGGGGCGGACGTGGACCTGGCCGTTCAGCACGCCGCCGCGTTCCACGGAGAGGGCGCGGGAGGTGACGCTGCCGGTGAGGGAGGCATGCTTTGCCAGTCCAATACGGCGGGAGGCGTGGAAGTGGCCGGTGACCAGGCCATGGATCTCCACCTCCTCCGCGTGCACGGGCTGGAGGCACCGGACCTCGCATTTCCGGTCCACCACGAAGCGCTGGCAGCGGATTTCCCCCATGATCTTGCCGCTGGCCTTCAGATGGACCTCGCCGGACGCATAGATGCTGCCGGAGACGGTGCCATGCACCGTGAGATCCCCGCAGTGGATGCTGCTGCCCAGGAGCGCGCCCTTTTTCTGCACCGTCACATTGCCCCGGGTGCGGATGCGCTGATTTGTGGGATCCTTCACCTCGATGTCCCGGAGGTCCAGATACGTGCTGCACGCAGGGCAGAGCGTGGAGGTGGAGGCAGCGGAGACCTTGTGGGACGCTCCGCAGTCAAAGCACACCACTACCCGTGAGGGCTCTTTGGAAACAGGAGCGGAAACACGGGAAAGGGTATCCGCCCGGGCCACCATGGGGGCGTCCTGCTCTCCATAGCCGGAAATCTGGAATGGCATGGCCGGGCTCTTTACCGGCTCCGCGGGGCGGGGAGGCGTGGTGGTGGCCTTTCCCCGGGCCATGGCCACCAGACTGGTGAGGCGACCAGTGGGAATGGCCTTGCTGATCCGGAAGTGGCTCCCGCAGCCCCGGCAGTACGTGGAAAGCCCGCTCGCCGGCTCCATTTGGGAGGCGCCGCAATGGGGACACAGGACCTCTACCTTGCCGTTCAGAGTGGGAACCTCCAAAAAAAATCAGCCATGCCAGGGTCCGCCGTTTCTCACGACCCCGGATGGCTGACAGTTAAAAGAATACGGCATGGGAGACACGGCTCTCTCCCGCCTGGCTGAAATTAGACGCTGGGGGACGGAGCCGGCGCCGGAGCGGCGGGAGCCTTGTTCTTCTGGGAGGCGGCCACGGCGTTGCGGCCCACGGAGGACTTACCCATGAAGGTCGCGCCTTCTTCGATCGCCAGCGTGCCGGCCACGACGTCGCCTTCCAGCACCGCGCTGCTCTTCAGTTCGCAACGCTCGCTGACGGTGATGTTCCCCTGCACCCGGCCGAAAAGCACCACGGACTTCGTCCGGATTTCCCCCTGCACGAAAGCGTTTTCTCCCACCGTCAGGCTGCCGTCCGAGGTGACTTCCCCTTCGATCTTGCCATCGATGATGAGATCGTTGGAGAATTTGAGCGAGCCTTTGATTTCGACATCGCTGCTGAGAATATTTTTGTTGGTACTCATGGGGGAGGAGGTGCGGACGGGAGCAGACACGGATTTTCGGGGTTGTTCGTAATAGGGTTCCTGGACGTGGCCATAGGCAGACTCCTGGGGAGCCGCCGGCGTGGGTTCGGGAGGCGACGGCGGTTGCGGTTTTTGACCGATGATTTGCTTAAGCACGGCGCGTTGTGGGTGTGGATTTTACTGAATCTTGCGGTGAGGAACGGGGGAAAATGAAGCGGGAGAGGGCCCCGGCTTCATGCCTTCGCCCTTATGACTTTTTTAAGTGCGACGCAAGTCAATCCTTTGAAAACAAGGGTGGGTGTGTAAAATAAATCCCCCATTCATTCCCTGGGCAGGCAAGGGAACCGGGGGATTTTTTAAAATTTTCCGGTTCTCTTCCGAAGGGTGGCTTCAGCCTAAAATTTCTCATCCTTGCGACCTGTAATTTCCATGTCCTGAGGAAAATCAGGGCCTCCTCACCCGGTAAAAACGGCGGGCTAACCAGGGCTGCGGGTCCAGCCAGACCGTAAAGGCGGAGTCCGCCGTCACGGGCACGGCGTTCCAGAAGATCAGGTCATCCGAATATTCCACGGCGTAGGGATAACCGGGAAGGGAGGGGAAGGAGATGCCTGGCGCGCCGGAGGCGGGAGACAACGGGGTGGGAGTGGCGACCGGGTCCAGATCGCTGGTGCCAAACCATGCCTCCGTGAGAGCAGGGGAGCCATCGCCATCGGCGTCCACGCCATCGGGGTTACCCGTGATTTTCAGATTATCCACCACCAAGTACTCGCTGGTGCTGTCGAGGACGCCGGCCACCACCACCCGGGCGTAGCGGGTGCCGGCGGGAATGGCCCCGGAGGCGGTGGCGAAGTGCTGGTAAACCGCTGTCCCCGAAGTATTCAGAGTAATGAGATGATCCTGAGGCCCGCCCGTGCGGAACGGCAGGATGTCCGGGCCATCCGTCCAGGTCACCGCGTCGCTGCTCAGTTCCAGATAGATGTGGAGCGAATCGTTCGACTCAAAGCCCGAGGAATTCGTGGTGAAGGCCCGGACATCCGCCTCGCCCCGCACATTCAGGAACCCGGAAAGGTCCACGGTATCCGTGCACAGGATGGCCGGTGTGCCGTTGATTTCGAAGGCCTGGACGCCCGTCGTGCCGGGGACGTTGCCCCCGGTAAAGGCCGGGTAGCGGTTCCCCGCCTCCGCGACCCGCCCGCCTTCGGCGATCCATCCCAGGCCGCTCCCCGGGTCCACAAAAGAGAAGGTGGCACCGGTGGCAGACTCCTGAAAGCCGGTGCCCGTGCCGCTTTCAGCCAGGGGCACGATGGAGGAGTGAAACCGCAGGGAATCCAGCCATCCGGCATCCTGGCCGCTGCTGGCGGTGTCATCCTTCCCGTAACTCCACCTCAGGGTGTGCGTGCCGGGGGGAATATAGAGCCCGGTGGCAGCCCATGAGGTTTCCCCCGAGATGGCATTCACCTCCGCATCGTCCAGCAGGAAGCGCAGTTTATCGAACCGCTCCTCGCTGGACACCCGCCACCAGAAGGTGACGGCCACCGGGCCGGTGACGGTGGTTTGCAGACCGGAGATACCATTGTCCGGAAGGGCCGCGCTTTGCGCCGCGTCCACGCCATCGTGCGTCTCCGTGCTCTGCGCGAACCAGGCTTTTCCGGCGGTGTGGAAGCGGACCGCTGGAGCGTCCAGCGCTTCCGGAATACCCGCCGGGGGCTCGGTGACGGAAACGGTGAGGACAGTGCCCTGGCTGCCGGTGGTGTTTGCGACCGTGAGATTCACCAGAAAGGTTCCCGTCGCGGTAGGAGTTCCGGAAATGAGGCCCGTGGTCCCGTTCAACGTTAGACCCGGAGGCAGACCGGTCGCCGCCCAGAGGACGGGCGTGTTTGTGGCCTGAGGTTGGAAGCTGAAAAAGAATCCCGTCTGCGCGTCCAGGGTGGATGCGCTGGTAAGCGCGGGAGTTCCCGGCAGACCGGTGCCATAAAGTGTCAGGGAGGCGCTGTTCAGCGTGCCGGTGTTTCCCGTCACCGTATCCCGCACCCGCACCGTCCAGGTGCCGGTGGAGGATTCCCCCCAGAACTGAGGCGTGGTGAAGGTCCAGGCGAGTCCTCCGCTATTGTCCTCCCGGGGTGGGGCCAGCCGGCAGAGGGTGCCGGAGGGTGAGATGAGGTCCACCGCCAGCTGCCCGCGCCGGGGGTGGGTGATGTCCACCGTCACCGCCGCGTGCTCCACCCTGAGGAAATTCGCCGCCGGGACGGCAAAGGTCTTCACGATGCCGGGCGTGGAATTGTCCGGGATGGCCACCCCGCCCGGGGAGGTGAAGGACTGCGTGGCCATGGGCGTGAGATTCGTCCAGCCGGTGGCCAGGGTCACCGCCGCCTGGGTATTTAAAAGGCCCGCGCCGTATTTGTTATTGAAGTGGAATCCGGCGGCGTTGGTGAGCCAGCCGGTATTCCCCGCATCAACCTTTGTGGCGGTGCGGACCAGGATTTCCTGCACATCCCGCCAGCCCAGGGCGGGATTTGACTGAAGGAGGAGCGCCACGGCCCCCGCCGCGATGGGACTGGCGGCGGAGGTGCCGCCGAAGTCGTTGGTATAGCTGGCGTCGGCAAAATTCCCCGCCGTGCCGCTGTTATACCCGGAGGATCCCACGGGATCCACGGTGGTGATTTCCGCCGCGCCGTTGTTTCCGCTGGAGGGCGTGGTGATCAGCAGGTTCGCGCCGGATTCACTGTAGTATGCCTGGGTGCCACGATCCGTCACCGCGCCCGTGGCGATGACATAGATGGAATTCGCATACCCGTCGTAGTTCGAGTCATCCAGATCCTCCAGCCCGTTGCCTCCCGCCCACACGACCACTGTGCCCAGCCCGCCGCGACCTGAGCGGGCTCCCGCCGCGAGCGCCGCCGCCGCCAGGGGGCCGGGGCCTTCCACCACGTCGCCCGTGTCATCCGGCCCCCAACTGTTGCTCTTTACCTGGATGATATCGTTCCGGTGCAGGAACGCGCCTGCTTCATCCTCATCCGTTTCCGGTGCCGCGATGAGCCGGAGCCCCACGATGGTGGCCTCCGGGGCCGCGCCGCAAATGCCGATGCCGTTGTTCCCCCGGCCCGCCGCCAGCCCGGCGCAACAGGTGCCGTGGGGATCGCTGGATGACGGGGTGGGATCGTTGTCCTTTCCGTTCCAGTCGTAATCGTTGACGGTGTCCACGTTGAGCGCGAGGTCCGGGTGGGTGGTCTGCACGCCATCATCCAGAATGCCGATGCGGATGCCGCTTCCCCGCCACGTGTCCCACACGGAGATCACGTTGATATCGATTCCCGCCACCGCGCCGTTCTGGCCGGTATTGCGCAGATGCCACTGGTAGCCCGGGGTGGTGGGGCTGTAGGCGAAATAGGCATCATTGGGAATCCACCGCGGCACGCGCTTCCGGGCCAGCAGGGGCTCCGCGGAGAGCACTCCTGGCTGAAGCCGCAGGAATTCCGCCGCCGTGAGCGCCGCTCCCGCGCCGTTGTTGAAACTGAGAATCGCGGCCCCTTCCAGCGCCGGTGCCGGTTTCCAGGCTGCCGCTCCCGCTTTGGTCGCGAGTGCCGTGAAGTCTGTCCCTGGAGACGCCATGACCAGCACTCCCGGGGTGGCCCAGCGGCGGTTGGCTTCCGTGCGCGGTCTTCCCGTTTCATAGAGGACCACATCCACCGTTTCCGCCGCGGCGGCCGTTTTTTGCCTGGCCGCCATCGCGGAGGAAAGTCCCGCCACCGTGCCCGCCTGGGATTTCTCCAGCTTCCACTCCCCGCTCTCGCGGCGCACGGAGAACTCGTCCACCGCTGTCTCAAAAACCCGCGCCTGGCCTCCGTCCCGGATGACATGCCTCGCCGCCGGAACCGCCCCCGCCGGAAGCGGCAGAACAGCGATGAGCAAAAGCCCCAGGAGAGCCGGACGTGGAGGAAAGGGGATCATGAGGGGGCGACCTGCGCTACCAGAACTCCCGCCCGCCGGAAAGCCGGACATGAGGACAACAGGGCGGCAATAACGTTTTTAGCACGATCACCGGGAGGTTTGATACTATTTTTTGGCCGAAACCCCGGTTTTGTTCAGATTTGTTCAGGGTTTTCGATATGGTTGGCGGTTTAGTATCAGAGCGGGATGGGAAAACCGTGAGGGCCGTGTGGACTGTGCCTGTTCAGGGCCAAAGGGCCGCTGGAAGGAGACCGGTAGCGCGAGCCGCCTTGGCGGAATGGATGAGTCAGTGTATGCACAGGAATACCCAGGGGATGAAGGGTGGCTGGCGTCAAAGGAAATTCGCGTGAATCACATTGCCCTCCTAGCGGGTTAATATGGGTTAATCTGATAGCGGCGAGCCACTGGTTCCCATGCCTCCGGGGATGTCGTGGAGGCAGCAAAAGCCGCCGGAAGAAACCTCCCGGCGGCCGTCGTTGATCCCGGAAACAGAGGGGCTCAGGGCACGATTTTCACCCGGAAGAATTGTTTCCCGGGTCCGTACTTGGGCACAGAGGTGAAAGCGCTGATCGGTCCTCCGACCGCCTTCGCGTCCCCCCAAATCGGCCCATTCGCTCAGGTCCGTGGAGGTCTGCACGATATAGGACTTTCCACTCACGCTGTTGAAGGTGAGGGTCAGGGTCTCCGCCTCGCCGGTCACCTCCGTGATGGTGAGCACGGACTTGCTGTCCACGGGCGGGGTGCCGACGGCATATTCCGTCAGATTGCTCTGACCATCCCCCTCCGGATCGCCATCATCCGGTTGATCCAGGTTCCCGAAGTAGCTCATCTCCCAGGCGTCCGGAAGGGAATCCGTATCGCCGGGTACCGTGGCTGCGGGCAGATGGATCTGGATATTCAGGAATGCCAGGCCGGTGCTGAACTGCACGCGGTGGGCGGGATACACATTGGCCGCCTCCACTCCCGCGGGCAGGGTGCCCTGGCTTCCGCTGGTGGAGGTCCCCTTGATGGTGGCGACGAAGCCGTTGGTGGACCAGTTATAGTGGAATTTATTCACCACCTAGTCCGTATCGGGAACCACGGTGTAAATGACTTTGCTGCCCGTGCCGGCAGCGCCGAAATCGTGCCGCTGCCGCGGGGACAACGGCATTGAGGACGCGTAATGAACGATAAATCGCTCTTGTGTGAGGAAGGTTATCCCAGGTAGTTCAGGATGTAACCCATTGGTCATATACATCCTCTTCTGCCTCCCTGTCTTACTATCTAATGAATGATTCCGAGATATTCAACGCATGGCGCGCCAGAGCGGGGGCAATCTGCGCCATCCCGCCAGCCGGGCCGATCGTGCTGCCCCAGACTATTGCTGACGGAGTGAGGTGGGCCTCGGATGAGGCTCTGGCGTGGCTGCAGGGTTACGTCGAGGCTGGAGGATGTTGTTCCGGATTTGATTGGGCGGATTGCTGGTTCATTTCAAGTCTGAATGTCGAATTGGGGTCTGTTTGCCTTCTTCCGCATTTGATCGCCCTTTATGACCATCTGGATGGGGCATTTGATAACGACTATTCAGGTTTTCCGCCCTTCCGGCGGCTCAATAGTTGGCATCTTTGGTACGGGTTGACACTGTTTTGTTCGTCGCCTGAGATGCGGGAGGTGGTCGCGGGGATGCCGGTGGCTCACTTGTTGGCGGCCCATGATTTTATAGCGATGCTAATTCCGAGATTGCCCTACATTTCAAAGGGTGAAGACCTGGAGGAATTATCGAAGCTAAGAGATGTGATGGCTAACGTGGCTTTTGCCTACTATTCCCGGGGCATTCCGCTGTAGGCTCCTCTGTCGAATCCGCGCTGGACTGCGACTGATTCTGCTCGAAAGCCACCCGGGCAGGATCAGGACGGGGCGGGACTTCGCATGCGGATTTGGAGAAACGTTGCCCGCAGCGGGAGAGTATATACAGATTTTCAGCTCTTTCCGGGCGTGCGACAGTCTGGTATCCATGTGGCATAACGCCAAACAAAGGGACGTTTCAACCCTGATCCTTTCTCCTTGATTGCCAGCTTTTTATAAAGGTGGCGGTGCGGGCGCTCATGCTTTAAGAACTTCCTTCGGGCTCAAGCTCGTTTTGGGACTGCCCTACTACCAGCACAACCTTCATCCCTTCGTGGCGGAGCCGTTCCAGTTCTCTCTCAAATCCACAGCGCAGGGCGTCGGGAGACACTGCGCGGGAGAATTACGAAGCTGCGTGGCATCCCATCTGGAGAGTGTTCGACTGGCAGCGGCGTCTGGATGAAGACAAGGCGTTGACCAAAGTGCAAATTGGTGAGCAAGTGGGCCTTAGTAAAGCGAGAACGACGCAGATGTTCAGCCTTCTGCATCTGCCAAAGGACGCACAAGACTACCTTGCGGATCTCACCACCCTGGCACTTATCAGGGCCTTCAGCGTCCGCCAGTTGACGGGTGTAGCCAAGACACCCGTCCCTGAACGGGCGGAGGCGTTCCAGCGGATGAGGGCGGATTGCGAATGGCATGGGATGCCCAGTTGAAATGAATCGTTCCCCATACGGCCGTGCGGCCCGAGTCAGTGGCCGGAATCTCCGGACTCCTTGTCCCGCACGATGCGTTTCAGTGCTAAGTAGACGTAGTCGGTGGTATTGTACGATGCAGGGTCGATTTCAATTCTCTACTAGTGAATTACCTATCAGCTTACTTAAAGCTTGCCGGATATCCCCCTCTTTGTCCTTAGCGAAGTTTCTGGCGTGATGATAAAATGCCAGGAGTGACTCGCTCTGCTCCCTGACTACATTTCTTATTGTATCCGACAGGCCTCCGTTCGCTTCCAGATTCTCGGCAGCAACCAGCACCAGTTCCGGGTCCTCCAACATCCGCATTGCTACTGAAAGCTCGTGATCTCCACTAGCGAGCGCCTTGCCGGCGCAACGCCAGATATAAGCGAGAGGAGAATGGATTTGGGTTGGCGTCAGGTCTACAGGAGCGCCCTCAATGATCGCGTGAAATTCCCGCCACGCCAATCCCATGAGATCTGCCGACTTCTCGCCACGCCCTTCCTGGTCGACAACATCGCACGCAGCTAGAGCAATCATGGTGACGGCGTGTGTGGTTTTTGGCAGACTTTGGAGCCAACTATCGAGGCTTGCCTTCCATCCCTGTGATGGTTCTCGGACCGCATCTAGAATTCCCTTTGCTTTGCCCACAGGATCATTGCTCTTGGCCAGCACGGCAGCGAGAACTGCCAGCAACTCTTTGTCGTAAGGCTTGAACGATTCGTACCAGATGTGCTTCGAACCGATCAGCCAAGCCCGGTAACGTTCGAAGACGAAACAGAAACCCCTCTGAGGGAAGGCTCGATACCAGCGCCGCAGCAGAAGTAAGACTTGGCACTGAAGGATGCTGGAATAGCGTGGTCGTGTCCCAATCTACTCCTCGCCCGACGAACATGGTCAGGATCGTATTTCGAAATCTGTCGAGACATGCGATTCTGTTCGGAAGGGCACCCTGGAATGGACTCAGTCGTTCAAGAAAAATTGCAGCGATTCTGACCCCATAGTCGTTTTCCCCAAGGAGCGTGACGATTCTTTCGATCCTTGCAGGCAGTTCGGTGGACGCCCATGGCTCCCTCACCGCAGCGGCGTCCTCCGGGCGCTCCCGAGCCATCTGCTCAAAGCCTCTCTCGATCTCAGTCCAAAGATCAAGGATTCGTCGGACTAGGGCCAAGAGGAAAAGAGCATCAATCCCCGCCGGATGCCAGCCGAGCACCTCTTTCAGGACCGCTTCGAAATAGTCCAAATCGGACACCCGATCCATGGCGATTATCTGGATCACCGGGTGCGGGAGGTTTGCGAGCCAGCGTGACCAATCGGTCACCGAGGACCGGTAGAGGATCTCGCAACTGACCTGGCACCTATGTCCGAGAAAACAAAGATTTGCCACCCTCCTGCGGTCGGTAACTCGGTCCCATATTTCCTCATCAGGTTGATTTTCCTCAGCTTTCAGATGCTCTGAGGTAACGTCGGCACCTTGGAAGCACTCCTGCAGGTCTGCAGGGCTTTCGATCAAATCCTCAATCTTGGATTCGATGCTATTCACGGGTATCGAGTCCACAAAAGATGCCCAGCAATCGGGCACTTCGAAGAGCATCGCGGCCTTCATCCACATGCCGACGTCCGCCGGCAATTGGATGGCTGTAGCGGCAGCAACGCGCCTGACGAGTACAATCCCAACATCCTCATCGAGATGAAGAGGACGGAAATCCACGATCAGAGCCCGCGAGCTTTCAAAAGATTCCTTGAAGCGGGTGTCTCCATCAGTGGGAAATTCAGGGACGGAAGCCTCGCCTGCGCCGCGGATCTTGCTCAGAATAAAATCCACTAACGGATTAATCATGATTCGCCAAATATCTGCAGAAACCGATTCATCCAACTCCCGGCGTCGGGCTTTCCGTCGCTCTCTATACAGAAGCACTTCCCGGGTGTCCATTCTCAGCCTTGAATCCCTCTTCATTCTTTGTCTCCTCTGAAAAATGATCGCCAAGCAACCGAAAGAAGCTGTCGGAAAGTTTGCCACAGTTCCGTGACTAGGTGGATGCAACGCTTGCCAAGAGTTTTGACGGTGGGAAGAGTAAGCGTTGTCTTGAGTTCCTCGGATGTTTTCCAAAGTTCTTCGATCTCAGAGGCAATTTTCGACGGGAGTTTGAACAACATGGTGGCTCTTTCCCCGAAATGGTTGATCGAGCTACCCAGCGAGTAAATCGCGCCATCGACTTGGAGCCATCTGTCGTGTGCACCCGTTCCAGTCATTTTTCTGGCCTCTACCGAAAAGGGAAACTTGGGGGGCAATCTCGCCAGTTCCGAACTAAACCGGAACTCCTCAGTGGTGAAGTCCAAACTCGCCCGTGCGAGTTGGCTTTTCCCAGCGAGAAATCTCACCTTGCACCTACCGGATGTTACGAATTGCAGTAGGGACATTGCGTCATCAATGGAGAAATAGGGATCGACAACAGTAACTTTACGTCTGGCTCGACCAATCAATTCCCTGAGAGTCTGAGTCGCCTCCGCTCGGGACGATTCACCACCGGGAAAATACATGACGACCTTGTTCCTCCTGAGGTCATCGAGCTCTCGTTTTAGGACTGCGTCTCTCAGGATATCGACTGGTGAAGGGCTGGGCAGTCTCTCATCCCTCGCATTCGTTGGTCGGGATGCCTCGATAACGATGGTTTGAGTCGCCCCGTCAGGAAGAGTTCTTTCCAGTTCCTGCCTTGTCACTTCCGAGGTCTCAATGGAGAAGAGTCCTCTGATGAAGCCACTGGCCGGATGGCTTTCAATGCAGACGCCAAACGGATCGAACATCCGGAACCGCAAAGCATCGGGGTCCGTCAGTAAAGGAATCACAGTAAAGCGCGAATCGAGATTGTGCAATATCGAAAATCCCTGTCCAAATGGTTGACGCTCGTTGCCAAGCTCCACGCGGCAACCCCTGACTGATTTGCCTGGTCGTTCGGTAAGTGAGAGCAGCAATTGGTTGCCGTCTCCCGAAAGCCGCAGACCGATCTTGCTGACAAATGGATTCGAAAAGCATAGGTGAAGTGCTCCAACGTGTTCGGGAAACCGCGCAATGTCGATACCAAGAGCTTCTTTGATAGCCGAAAATGCCGCTTCTTTCTTCTCGCTCAGCAGTTCGGAGGCTGCTCCCAATCCGTGATACTTCGAAGTCACTCGAAGGCTGGTCGGTCTGCGTGGGAGGATTGCACCTACTCCGGTCTCATCGAAAAGCCCGATCAAGAATGTTTCCTCTTTTGGTGGAAAAGCGAACCGGGAGCCCTCCGTGGTCACTGGCATTCCCCGCAATCCACTCCCTTCAGTCTCGGGGTTGCGGAAGAATGCTAGCGCTTCCGCCGGGCTCTTAGTATAGCGCTTTGCGTAAAGGGTAACCTCGTCTCCGAGACTTTTCCTGAACTGCGGGTGTGCCCCTGAAACAATCGCTGGTGATGCCGGCTGTCCCTCAGGGCAGAATTCGACTACCCCATAAACAAGAACACATCGGTTCAGCTTTCTAAAGTCAGCCAATACCAATGTTATCTCAGCCGCGTGATATTGATTTGCAATAATGTCTAGTGTCATGCCTTTCGGGCGGCTGATATTGTCGGCAAGAGGTCGGTCGGAAGAGCGTATTTTTCCGAAGTCTGCGGCACAGCTCATGCCGTGTAACATATTCGTTCGCTCCACTCACTGCGACAAACAGTGTCGCCGAATCGCTCGAGAATTTTGCTCCCATTTGGGAGCACATGGCGGAGAGGGTGGGATTCGAACCCACGGATGGTTACCCATCGGCGGTTTTCAAGACCGCTGCCATAAACCGCTCGACCACCTCTCCGTGCGGGGATGCACCCGGGAAGGTGGGCGCGGGGGCGGCGGGGGCAAGTAGAAAATGCCGGTGGGCTTAAGAATCGGACGGGGCCGGGGGAGCGGGGAGGTCCAGGGGGACGGGTGGGGAAGGAGCACGAGAGGGCGCGGTGGGAACGGACACGAGCCGGGCGAGGCGGCGGGCGAGTTTTTCCGGGTGGCGGATTTCGCATTCCCAGATGACGGCGACTTTCCAGCCGAGACGGCGGAGGGCGGTGCGATGGCGGAGGTCGCGGGTGACGTTGCCGTCCAGTTTGGCCTGCCAGAAGTCGCGGTTGGCGGTGGGGGTGGTGGCTTCACGACAACCGGGGTGGCGGTGCCAGAAGCAGCCGTGGACGAAGATGACGAGCTTTCGCGGGCCGAGCACGATGTCCGGCTTCCCCGGGAGATCGGCGCGGTGGAGGCGGAAACGCACGCCCATGCGATGCAGGAGGCTGCGCACGGTCACTTCGGGTTTCGTGTGCTTGCCCCGGATGCGGGACATATTCCAGGAGCGCCGCTCCGGCGTGAGGCGGTCCAGACTGGCCGGGGCCGGAGGAGGAGCCTGGCGTTTCGGCTTCATGGGGAAGGAAGGATCGCGCCCGGAACCCGGCCTTTACAGATAGCCGCGCTTCCCGTCGTCCAGGACGATGTCCGTTTCCCGTGTGGAGGCGGTTCCCCCGCTGGCCTCCGGCTCCTGGGAGGGGGCCGCGCCGGCGTCCGGGATCACCCGGGTGAGAGTGGGCGCGGTGGTGGGCGGGGGCTTGGGGGAAGTGGCGGGCTCCACGCGCTGGGTGCGCACGGTTTTGCGCGTGCCGGTGGAATTGGTCTCCGAGGGTTCCCGGCCGCGGGGCGAGGGGAGGAGGAGGGCAATGACCAGCGTGCCGCCCAGCACTCCCAGGGAGGGCCCCAGGGGCACCCAGAGGTGATCCTGCCGGTAAAGGTATAGGCTGATGCCCGCGAGCCCGGCGGCGGCCAGGAAAACTCCAGGAATGAGCCGCGATTTCCGCCAATGACCGAGCCAGAGGCAAAAGACCAATGTGCCCGCCATGGGGATCCACCGGAAGTCCGGCTCCAGCGGGCGCATGTAGCTGTCCGTTTGGATGGCGGCGATGGCCCGGGCGGTCAGCTCGGCCGGGGAGACGGGAGTGCCGTTCGGGAGCTTGAGAATCCGCACGCCCACATTGTCCGGCCCGAACCAGAGCAGGCTGCTTTTCAGACCCTCCAGCACAGACCGGCGGGGGTCGCCCTCCGGGAGTTCCGCGAAGGCCTGTTCACGGGCCAGCACAAAATCGTCCGCGTTGAGCGCCGGGACTTCCGGCGCGAGGGAAAGGTAATAACGGAAGAACCCGGCGTCATCGATGGGAATGTGCAGGCTCTTCCCCGCCTTGATGCCCACTCCAGGCTGGACTTCCACCTCGGAGATGGGGATGCGCGCCCACTCCAGCAGAGCGCGCAGGGCGAGCGTGGGCACCACCTTGTCCCCCATGCGGGCGAGCATGGGCACGCGGCACCAGTCGCCCTCCATGCTGATGCGCTGGTCTTTGGGCGAGAGATCGATGGAATCCGGAGCGGCCCCGGCGGGGAGGACCGGCTGCTTGATGGACTTGAACTCCGGGATGTGTGAGGGCGAGCCGGTGACGGTCAGGACCGGCACGGACTCCGGCAGGGCGGTCTGGCCCTCGCCTTTGGAAGTGGAGGCATCCACCGCCGCCACAAGGCCCGGGAGCCCCTTCGCGGAAGCCTCCAGGCCGGGGCTGGCTTTTTCAAAACGAAGCGGCACGCCCAGGGCCACGGTGCGGGGTGTGTAGCCAGGGAGGTTTTGCAACACCACCTGCCAGTCCGCGTCGCCCAGGGGCCACTGGTCGAAGACGCGCTTCGATTGATCGAAGTCATCCAGCCGCGCGAACACCACGGAGGAGTCCCCGCCCGGGGAGCGACCGTCCGGAGAGGCGTTCGCCTTGAGAAACTCCCGGTGGGCGCGGTCGAACCGCTCCAGCGTGCCACGCTGCTGCTCCCGGAGGAAAAAGCCTCCGAGGGTGCCGCCAAAGAGCAGGACCAGCAGTGTTTTCCTTATTTTCATGGGGAGTGGGAGAGGCCGGCCTCCTCCAGCGCGCTTTCGCGCAGGATGAGCACCTCGAGGAGTTCCGGCAGGAGCCCGGAAGCATGGAGCACTCCGCGCAGATTTTCCACAGCGGGAACGATGTGGTGGAGGAAGGCCGTCTTGCCATCGCCCGCCCCCAGCTTTCCATACGCGCCGAGGGCCTGCATCAGACGCTGGCAGGCGCACATGGCGAGCACGGTTTCCGTGCAGTCCGCTCCATCCGCGCGGCGGAGGTCGAAGTAATAGTCCCGCAGGGCCTCGCGCTCGGAAGGGGTGAGGGAGACGTAGGGATCGTAAAGGAGCGAGGCGAGATCGTATTCCGGGCGCCCGGGGCGCAGGCCCTGGTAGTCGATGAGCCAGGCGCGGCCATCCCGCACGATAACATTCTGCGACTGGAAGTCCCGGTGCACGGGCGAGCGGGGCAGGGCCGCGAGGGCGCGGCTGAGCTCCTGGAAGTCCGTGCTCTCACGAATGCCGTCCAGCCGTTCCTTTTCCACCGCCGAGAAGCGGGAGGCGAATTGATCGAAAAAATACCCCTGCTCCCAGGTGTAGAGCCGTTCGTCGAATCCGGACTGCATGCCCTCGCGGAGATGCCCGGGCACCTCCTCCCAGTTCAGCCGGTGCAGGTGAGCCACCTGGCGCAGGGCGCTGCGATAAAGCGGCAGCCGGTTTTCCTCATCGCCCCGGTATTCCCACAGATCAGCGCGGCCCAGGTCCTCGATCCATGCCAGGCGGTGGGTGAGGTCATGGTGGTAAATGCCCGGAGCCCGCGCGCCGGAGAGGCGCAGCACCTCCGTGGCGGGGAAGAAGCTGAGATTGTCAGGACGGCGGTCGGTATAAACCATGAGGATGACACTTGCCGGTCCGTCCGGGGCATCCCCGGAGGTCACCCGGTAATAAGAACGGTCCGAGCCTCCCTTTTCGATGAAGGCCATGTCCAGCCCCGCACCTGCCCAGCCGGGCACGTGCAGGCGCGATTGTTGAAGGAGAAAATCGACGTCCCGGTGATCCATGAAAATGAGTGCGCGCGCGGCGGACTTTGTTGGGGGGCCGGGGCGCGGGAGATATATCGCCCGCTTTTTTCCGCGCAACCGCCGGTGCATGGCGGAGGCCCTGGCAAAGACCTTATCCGTGCCCTGGTGAAAGGACGCTTATTTCCCTTCCTTTCCGTCCACCCAGGCGAGCAGGCCCTCGTGACGGGGCTGGCGCATGGCCAGCGCGGTGGTGCCGGCGCGGGCTTCGATGGCGGTGATGAGTTCCCCCAGGGCGGCCTCCTGCGCGGGCGTGGGCTTTCCGCCTTCCCCCACGAGGCAAATGGAGATGCCGCGGTTTTCCTGTGAGGAAACCGCCGCCGTCAGCGTCTGCTCCCAGCGGGCGGTGGTCTCAATGCCTCCGTCTTTTCCGCGGCAGCCGTTGCCGATGACAAAGTCCTCCGGCAGCCCGCCGGACTGGCCCAGGGTCTTGCGGTGGTAGAGGTCCAGCGCCCCGGCATCCCCGCCGCGGGTGCCGCTCCAGCTTACCGTGATGAGCGGCAGGCCTTCGGAAACGGTGTGCAGATCACTCAATAAAGTGGGCGCCACATGATGCCACTCCGGCTCCTGGGCGGCGCGCCCGGCAAAGGCCCGCAGATCCGGAGCCCCCATCAGGCCAGGAGGAGCGGCGGACGCCTTTTGTGAGGAAAAAGCCACGGCGGGCCGCCACTGGTCGCGGGGCGCAAGGTTTTTTGTCAGAAAAAGCGCTTCCACAGGCGATGGATTTTTCTTCTCGCCCGCGTCGCGGCCCGGCACATAGTGCGAGACAATGCCCATCATCAGCAGGCCTCCCATGAGTCCCCACGTTTGCGCCAACGGATCCCGCCAGCGGATTTCGCGGATGATCGCGAACAGGTGGTTCAACCATGAAAGTGAGGGGAAACGGGGTCTCATCGGGCTTTGGTGAAAACTACCTTCAACGTCTGGTAATTCAACACTCTTAAACACCGTTCCCGTGCCCCAACACAACCGCGAGACCATCCTGGTACTGAGTGCCGGCTTTGGCGAAGGCCACAATACGGCCGCGCGGAATCTGGCGGCGGCGCTCACGGCCGTCTCGGGTGGGCGGGTGAAGCCCATGGTGCTGGATCCCTTCTCCGGCGCGGCGCCGAATCTCTCCGCCTTCATGAAGTGGGGCTATCAGTTCATGACGAACCGCATGCCCGCAGTGTGGGAGTGGCTGTATGAAACCACGCGGCACGGGAATTTCGGAAATCACGTGTGGGACCGCTGGGTGGGGCTCATGCGGTGGCTGGAGGAAAAGCTGGCGGAGACGCGCCCGGAGACGGTGGTGATGACCTATCCGCTCTACGCCTCCTTCATTCCCAAGCTGAATGCCGCCGTGCCCCGACCTCGGCGGGTGTATGTGGCGGTCACGGATTCCATTACCATCCACCCTATCTGGACACAGGCCCCGGCGCACCGGTGGTTTGTGACAGATCATTTCAGCCGGGACGTGGTGACCTCCCAGGGCGTGCCGCCGGAAAAGTGCAGCGTCACCGGATTCGCCACCGCCGCCACCTTTGCCGGGCCCCAGGTGCCGGATCATGAAAAGGAGGGCGTGCTCTACATGGCCACCACCTCAAAACGCCATGTGCGGAAAACGCTGGCGGGGATGCTGCGCGATCTGCCGCCGGACCTGCCGCTGAATATCATCACCGGCCGCCACGAGGACCGGCTGCGCCCGGTGATCGAGCGCGAGCTCCGCATGGCTCCGCGTCGTCCCGTGCGGGTTTTTGGCTGGTGTGGGATCGTGCCGGAACTCATGTCCCGCAGCCGTCTCGTCCTCACCAAGGCCGGGGGGGCCACCGTGCATGAATGCATCGCCGCCGCGGTGCCCGCGGTGATCAATTACGTCATCCCCGGCCAGGAGGAGGGGAATGCCCAGCTCCTGGAACTCACGGGCCGCGGCTGCCGCAGCGAGGAGCCCCGCCACACCGGCGCGCTGCTCCGCGAGCTTTTCACCGGCGACGGCCTGGCCCGCATGGCGAACTCCATGAACGTGCAGCGCAATCCCGAGGGAGCCACGCGCATGGCGCGCATGGTCCTGGAGGGGATTTGAAAGAGCGGGCGGTCTGCCCGTCTGCTCAATAAGCCCGTCCGCCGCGGTTTTCCATGTAGTGGACGAAAGACTGATTGCACACGGAATACCCGCCTGGCGTGGGGTAGTTCCCGGTGAAATACCAGTCTCCTGTTTCCTGGGAGATGGAGGTGTGCAGATTCGCCACGCTCTGGAAGATGACCACCAGTTCGCCACGCCAGTCGCACTCAGGATACACAAATTCGCTGATGCGGCTGCTGATCTGCGCGTCCGTGAAGGGCTCGTAGATGCCTTTCACCGCGTTGATCTGCTCCGCCGCCGGCTTCTCCAGCTCCGCCTTCGCCGCGCGATAGACTTCATCGATCACGCTCTGCCGCCCCGTGGACTTCAGCAGGTCCATGGCTGCCTGGAAGGCGATGAATTTCCCGATCTCCGACATATCGATGCCGTAGCAGTCCGGATACCGGATCTGCGGGGCCGTGCTGGCCACCACGATGCGTTTCGGATTCGTGCGGGTCAGCATCTTCAGAATGCTCTGCTTCAGCGTGGTGCCGCGGACGATGGAGTCGTCGATCACCACCAGGGAGTCGTCCGGGTTTACCTTCCCGTAGGTCACGTCATACACGTGGCTGGCCAGTTGCTGGCGGCTGCTCTCCTGGCTGATGAAGGTACGGAGCTTGATGTCCTTGTGCGCGATCTTCTCCCCGCGCGGCCAGTTGCGCAGGATGAGGTCGTCCACCAGTTCCTCCGTGAGCGTGCCCGCCGCCGCCGCGTCCATGATGGCCGTCTTCACCTCCGCCCGGCGGTGTTCCCGCAGGCCATACATCATCCCCTGGTAGGCGATCTCCGCCGTGTTCGGGATGAAGCTGAAAACCGCGCGTCCCAGGTCGTTTTCGATCGCCTTCACGATCTGCGGCACCAGCGCCGCGCCCAGCGCCTTGCGTTCATTGTAGATTTCGGGGTCATTTCCCCGGGAGAAATAAATGCGCTCGAAGGAGCAGGGCGAAAACTTCGCCGGTTCCGCGAACCGTTCCACGCGGATCTCCCCGCTGCTCTTGATCACCACCACCGTGCCTGGTTCCACTTCGGTAATTTCCGACTGCGCCGCGTCAAACACCGTCATGAGCGGCACACGCTCGCTGGCAAAGGCGATCACTTCGTCCGACTGATAACAGAACGCCGGCCGGATGCCCCGGGGATCCCGCATCACAAACGAATCCCCGTTCCCGATCTGCCCTATAATAGTGTAGCCCCCGTCCCAGTGGGCCGCGCTCCGGCGCAGCACTTCCGCCACGTCCAGCCGCTCGCTGATCATCCCCGGGATGTCCCGCCCGGCCACGCCTGCGTCCCGCATCTCCCGGTAGATGTCCGTGTGCAGGTCATCCAGATGGAAACCGATCTCCTCCAGCACCGTCTGGGTGTCCGTGCCGAAGACCGGGTGCTGTCCCCGGTCGATCATGAGCTGGTTCAGCTCCCGGGTGTTCGTCATGTTGAAGTTCCCCAGCACCATGAGGCTCTTCGTGGGCCAGTTGCTGCGGCGCAGATAGGGGTGGCAGGAGCCGGTGTTGAATTCCCCGCTCGTGCCGTAGCGCAGGTGCCCCATGAGCAGTTCGCCGCCAAATTCGAAGTGCCGCTTCACGCTTTCGCCGTCCTTCGTGGAGATACGGCCCTTCTTCACGTGCTGCTCGTAGTGCGTCATCTGCGCGCGGAAGACGCTGCCCAGGGAATCCGTGCGCGCCGAACGCACCCGGAAATTGTAGGGCTGGCCCAGCGGCATGTTCAGTTTCGTGCAGCCGATGCCCACGCCGTCGTGCCCGCGGTTGTGCTGCTTTTCCATGAGGAGGAACAGCTTGTGGAAGCCCCAGAGCGGATTCTGGTACTTGTCCGCGAAGTGTTGCAGCGGTTTGCGCAACCGGACGAAGGCTACGCCGCACTCGTGCTTGATGAAGTCGCTCATTTCGGTGTCGAAGGGGAGCGGGGATGGATGACAGGCACGCCGGACGGCGCAAGTGGTCATTCCCCCTTTTCTCCCGGACTGAAGGGGTAACAGAACGAGGCCCGCCCGCTCCCGGATGCCGGGCCTGGTGCCATTCGTTTGAACGATTCCCGGTTCAGCCGCGTAAAGTTTCGTGACCATGTCCTCTTCCCCGAAAATTCGTTCTTCCCGGCTGCTGCTTTTCTGGAGCGCCTGGATGGTGTGTGGCGCGGCCTCCGCGGCGGAGTTCACCCCGGAGCAGTTGCAGTTCTTTGAGAACAAGGTGCGCCCCGTGCTCACCCAGAGCTGCGTGCAGTGCCACGGCCCGGAGAAGCAAAACAACGGCCTCCGCCTGGACTCCCGCGCCGCTATTATAAAGGGCGCGGACTACGGGGAAGTGGTGAAACCCGGGAAGCCGGAGGAGAGCAAGCTCATCAAAGCCATCCGCCACGCCGCCGGCGTGGAGGCCATGCCGAAAAAAGGCGGCAAGCTCCCGGACGAAGCCGTGAACGCCCTCACGGAGTGGGTGGCCATGGGCCTGCCATGGCCCGCGGACACCGCCGCTCCCGCGCCGGAGGCCTGGCGTTCCCACTGGGCCTTCCAGCCGGTAAAGGCCCCGGCCATCCCGGAAGCCGCCGCCCTGCCGCAACAATTCCCCGCCTGGCTGGCGGACCCGCTGGACCGCCTCCTGCTCCAGAAGCTCACGCAGTCCGGCCTTACTCCGTCCGCCCCGGCGGAAAAGGAAACGCTCATCCGCCGCGCGTATCTCGCCCTCCTGGGCTACCCGCCGACGTTTGACGAAGTCCAGGCGTTCCTCAAGGACACCGCTCCGGACGCCATGGCGCGCCTTGTGGATTCCCTTCTCACCTCACCGCATTTCGGTGAACGCTGGGCGCGGCACTGGATGGATACCGCCCGCTATGCGGACACGAAGGGCTATGTCTTCCAGGAGGAGCGCCGCTACGCCTACGCTTACACCTACCGGGACTGGCTCATCCGTGCCTTCAACTCGGACCTCCCCTACGATCAATTCCTCATCCGCCAGATCGCCGCGGACAAATCCACGGACTGGAACAAGGACCCTGCGGATCTCGCGGCCATGGGCTTCCTCACCTTGGGCCGCCGGTTTTTGAACAACCAGCCGGATATCATCGATGACCGCCTGGACGTGGTCTTCCGCGGCACCCAGGGCCTCACCGTGGGCTGCGCGCGCTGCCACGATCACAAATTCGACCCCATTCCCACCGCGGACTACTACGCCCTCTACGGCGTTTTCGCGAACAGTCACGAGCCGGACAACAAGCCGGAGATCGGCAAGCCCGAGCCCTCGCCCGAACTGGAGAACTACACCAAAGGTGTGGCCGAGCGTGAGGCAAAGGTGGAGGGGTATCGGAAGGACCGGCTGGACGAAGCCCTGAAGCCGGACCTCCGGGAGAAATACCGCGCCGCCGCCGCCGAGGCCGGGGACCGCAAGGACAAGGCGCTCCGCGACTTCGTCCGGGACAAGGGACTGAACACCGTGGTCCTCACGAAATGGATCGAGTGGCGCAATGGTCCCGGCAAAGCCGACGCCGCGGACCTCGCGAAGTTTCCCCCCACCCTCGCGGACCTGAAGACGGACGATCTGGAACCCGGCTTCAACCGCAAGGACCGCGAGGCCCTGAACCAGCTCCGGAGCGAGGTGGAGAAATTCAAGGCCACCAGCCCCGCCTCCCCGCCGCGGGCCATGGTGATGTTTGACAATAACAACTTCAACGAGCCCGTGGTCTTCATCCGGGGGAATCCCGGCCGCCCCGGTCCGAAGGTGGAGCGCCGTTTCCTCACCGCGCTCTCCCCGGAGAAACCCCGCGCGCTCACCGAGGGCAGCGGTCGTCTGCAACTCGCGCAGTCCATCGCTTCAAAGGAGAATCCCCTGACCGCCCGCGTCTTTGTGAACCGCCTCTGGACCGCTCTCTGTGGCGATCCCCTGGTGGACACCGCCGCGGACTTCGGCGTCCGCACTCCCGCGCCCCTCAATCCCGCGCTGCTGGACTACCTCGCGGACAGCTTCATGCGCGAGGGCTGGAGCGTGAAGAAACTCATGCGGCAGATTCTCCTCAGCGCCGCCTGGCAGCAAAGCAGCACGGAGCGCCCGGACATGGCCGCGAAGGACCCCTTCAATAAGTCCTTCTGGCGGCAGAACCGCCAGCGCCTGGACTTCGAGGCCCTGCGGGACTGCCTCCTGGAGGTCTCCGGCGGTCTGGATGAGGCCATGTATGGCAAACCCGTGGACATCCTCACGGAGCCCTACACCGGCCGACGCACGGTCTATGGTTTCATCGACCGGCAGAATCTCCCGGGCCTCTTCCGCACCTTCGACTTTGCCAGCCCGGACAGTTCCACCGCCCGCCGCTACGAGACCACCGTCCCGCAGCAGGCGCTCTACATGATGAACAGCCCCTTCGTCCTCGCCCAGGCGCGGCGGCTCATCACGCAATTGAACGCCCAGCCGGACAAGGATCCGCGTTCCTGGATCGGCACCCTCTACCGCCGCATTCTCCAGCGCGAGCCTTCGCCCGCCGAGATTGCGTCCAGCCTCCGCGCCGTGGAATCCCTTTCCCGCGAACCCCGCCAGACCGGCACCCGCTGGCAGAATGGTTACGGCCGCTTCGACGAAGCCGCGAAATCCGTCACCTTCACAGCCCTTCCGTGGTTCGAGAAAGATGTCTGGCGCGGCTCCGCCCGGATGCCGGACCCCCAGCTCGCCTACACCTCCCTCCACGCCGGAGGCGGCCACCCGGGCAACGACGCGGACCACGCCGTCATCCGTCGCTGGAATGTCCCGGAAAGCGGCACCCTCCGCCTCACGGGCGAGATCTCCCTGCCCTCGAAGGACAGCAAAGGCATCCGCGCCCTCATCGTTTCCAGCCGTCACGGCCTCCTCTGGAAAGCGGACGTCGGTCCCGGCGGCAAAGCCTCCCACGATCCCGCCCCCGTCTCCGCCGAACCCGGTGACACCATCGACTTCATCCTCGACAACGCCGGCGACCCCAATAGCGACAGCTTCAACTGGTCCCCCTCCATCCAGGACACCCGCTCCGGCATCAGCGTCGCCAGCGCCGCCAAGGACTTCGGCGGCCCCGGTACCTCCCCCTGGGAGGCCTACGCCCAGGTACTGCTCTGCACGAATGAGTTTCTGTTCGTGGATTGAATGGCTGGGATTTTTCTAACACAAAATGGGCATGCCCTTTAATCCGCATAACGGATTAAAGATCAATTCCTGTTCCGGTCACTTACGCCCAAACCACGTTTTTTTCCGCGCCGGAAGGACAGCTTGCGGGACAGGCACGGGCTCATTCGTTGATTTGACGGAATGAGTCCGCAGCCAGGTCAGGCATGGCACGTGCCGCCGCCCGTTCCACTGATAAGGGTTCCTGACATCAAACCGTTCACCACAGAAAGGGCACTGCCCTTTTCCCTCTTCATCAATGATCGCGGGTAAAATTCCCCGCCGGTTGATCTCCTCAAGGCGTCTTTCCCATTCCAGTTCGTAAAGCAGCAGTTCCCCGTCCGCGCGTGCCGCGTCCTGGGAGTTCAAAACACCATGCTCTATCTGCCGGGAGTCCACCTCTTCTCCTTTTCTCAGGAATCCGGTCATGCTTGCGCACCAGTAATTCACGAAAACCCTGCGTGCGGCATCCGGTGTCTCCTTGCTGTTCAATTCTCCGGAGACCACTTTTCGCGCGGCGGACAGCCAAATTCCTGACCAGAAATCTTTTTCCTCATCAGTAGGAAAGAGGATCTCAAAATGAGGGCAGTATCCGGGATACAGGCATTCTTTTTCCTCCCGGAATCGTCTCACATACTCCTCCTGCTCTCGGGTCAGATCCTGGGCCTCCGCGACTTCCAGGGCGTCATCCATGGCCTGCTCCCACTCCCCATTGGAAGTGTAAATTACCCTGCTGCGGTAGCCTATGATTGCTCCCATATTTGATAAAGTTGATGTCGGGGATTTGTGAGGCGTGTTTTGCGTCTGGAGTCATGCTGCGGTAGAATCTCGGCCTGACAACAAAAATACCCGGGGGAGAGTTGTCGTTATTGCCACACATAAGCATCCTCCGTGGTGGCGAATCTGTTGCTTTGTGGCAATTCGCCTGCTTCGTTTCAATCCTCCGTTGGCGGCGTTCATCATGAAAAGCGGTTGCGAGCCCCGGGTGGGCTTCCTGCCCGGCTCTCTACCTTCCATACACCTCCACCTCGATATACTGGTTGGTATCATCGATATCCCTGCCGCTTGAGTAGAGCCGCACATAGCGCCCCTTCACCCCGGCCACCGGGACAGGACAGCCCTGAGAGGACTCCTCCCATATGCGGTCAGTGCCTTTGCCAAACCCGCCGCTTCCATCCACATCATTGTTGAAAACCGTGATCCCGGTCTGGAATTCCGGGTCATTTGAGACACAGATGATCACGTCCTTGTAGTAGCATTCCATTTTGTGGAAGTGCCACACCCATATGAGGTGGATCTCCTTCGACTCCCTGAGATCAATTTGCACCCATTGCCGGCCTTCCCGCAGGCTCACATAATACCCATTATCCCCCTCCCGGCGACCGTCTGTCACCAGCGATAAATCACCGTCGCGGTTAAAATCAAACTCCGCCGGAGTTAAGGGGCAATCGGGGTCGGAAGAGGTTACGGGGCAATTCAGCGATAGCAGCCTCACTCCCGCCGGCACCGCGACCTCGCCGGGGATCTTGTGGCTTCTCAGGAATCCCCTGGGTGCACGGTTTTCCCAGGCGAGAGGGCTGGTGGTAAACAGTGGCATGGGGAACTCCGGCCGGATAATCACCGGCCTGGGTTCCGGCCCGGCGGGCTTTACACCGGACGAAGCACTTCCTTTTCCATGCCCGGGAGCGCGTTTGTTATCACAGCATCCCGTGAGCCAAACCGCCATTCCGGCAAACAGCGGCAAAGCAACCACCGGGCCGGTGAAGAGCACCCTGAAGAAAACCCTGGGATTCATCCCTCTTATACACACGCATTTTCCCTTTCCCTCAACCCGCGAGTGTCGCGTCGTACATCTCCCCCTCGCCGGTCCAAAGGATGTCAATCAAGTGGCCAGCAAACAAGTCGCCATCCGCGAAATACAGCGAGAGCGACCCTTCATCCATCACCTGAATGGTCGAGAGCGAAATTTTTTGCATAAACTCCGCGGCATCCAGAACCGGATTCTCAGGAGCACGCCAGGTATCATTGTAAAGCGGATGGACCGAGCGAAGCAGATTCTCGCGGATCAGGGTCCATGAATCCCTCACTTTAAGAGCCGCGTCCCGCGCGAGTTGTTCATCGTTATCACACGTGTCCTCTTCAGTCGCGATCTCGACCTGAACCGGTTGCGGCCAGAGTTCGCATTCACAAAGCCATAAAAAGGGATCCTGTTGCCGGGCAAGGTGCATCGTTGAAGTGGGAGGGGGTATATTCCGGTTTCCCGGGTTGTTCTCCGGCTACATAAAATGTTATTCAGCCGGAAATTGATTGTCCGGGCTCGCAATGCGGGCCAGACGACGGAATTTGAGTATGGCCGACAGTTTCATCCAGAGGATCAGCAAGACTGAGTTGATCAAAATGGGCCACGGAAAAATCATGATCCCCGCATCTCTCAGCAAGGAGACCCCGATGCTGCCAGCGCAGAACGCGAGCCATGGCAGCCACGCGATCAAAAAGGCGACAGGGCTTCTGTAAAAGCGGCGCAGGGCTCTACCTGCCTCCTCCGCTCCTAACCTGCCCGGCGGATTCATTCGTGAAAGCCGGCGCGCAAATCCGTGGAAATCGGAACCACGGGTCAATCCCGCTATACCGGAAAAATAATGCAGCGCCCCCGCGCCCATTGAAAGGCCGAGGATTGCCAGGCAATCGGAGAGCGAAGTTGAGGACGGCATGTCCGTATGGGTTCTAATACACGGCAATCCCTGTCAATCGAGTGGCGAGCCGGGATTTCGCGTATCCGCCTCTTCCCGCCCGCCTTCCGCAGGCTAGCGCTTTACCGTCCGTAAATCTCCACTTCGGTGTATTGGTTGGTGTCATCAATTTCCTTTCCATTTGAGTAGAGTCTCACATAGCGGCCTTTTATTCCATCCACCTGGATAGGGCGCCCCTGGTTGGATTCCTCCCAAACGTGGTCCATGCCTTTGCCAAAGCCGCCACTGCCGTCGGCGTCGTTATTGAAGACCGTGGTCCCTTTCCGGAATTCCGGATCATCCGAAAGACGGATGATAACATCGTTATAAAAGGTCTCGAATTTATGGAAGTGCCACACCCAGATGAGATGAATCTCCTTCGATTCCCCGAGATCGATTTGCACCCACTGCTGGCCGTCGCACAGGTCCAGATAACATCCGTCATCCCCGTCTTTAATGCCGTCAGTGACATAATTGGGATCGCCGAGAGGGTCGGGATCCGAGCAGATTACCGGGCGGTTCAGGGATAGCAGCGTAACGCCCGCCGGCACCGCGACTTCACGCGGAAGCTTATGGCTGTACAGGAATCCCGGCACAGGGTTCTTTGGCCAGATGCGGGGACTCGACACAGACATCACGGGTGGAAATGCCGGGCGGATGATCACCGGTCTGGGCTCCGGTTCGATGTTCCCCCGCGTGGAGGAAGCTCCGCCTTTTTCCCGGGACGCCGGGTGCTTGTTATCACAGCAACCTGTGACACACAGCACTGTTCCCGCGAACAGGAGCAAAGAGGGCTTCCCGGATAGAGAGGTGAAGAAAAAATGAGGCATTCATTTTCTATACGGAGACCGTCGGCACGGATTTCGATATTCGGGTAACGGATTCACCTCCGCCGTGTTGGACCTTGCTTTGCATGATTCGTCCACGGATCCGCTTCGAGCGGATTCCATTCTGGACGTCCCGCCGCTCACCCGTTAAATGAAAAGAGGAACCCCACTCCCTCCATGCGCCGTCTATTCGTTTTGTCTATTCTTCTGCTGACCGGCACCCTTTCGCGCGGCGCGGAACTGACCGAAGCGGACAGGGAGCTTGCCGGCGCGGTCAGGTATCTGAATAGCGCCGGAGTGGAGGCGGCTTTACGGCATGGGGCAAATCCGAATCTTTTTCCCGATGGGGAATTGGAGCCGGTGCTGCATTCCATGCTTTGGCCCGGGGCTCCGGACACGGTGAAGGCGCTCCTCCTGGCCGGGGCTAAAACGGACCTTGAGGATTCGAGAGGCCGCAATGCGCTCCATGCCGCGGCGGGAGCCTATGCCGGGAATGAACCCGCCAGCCTGGAGCGGAATTTGCGGGCCATCCTCGCCACCGGGGTGGATATTCATCACGCCGATCACTACGGCAAAACCCCGCTGGTCGCCGCCGCTGGCAATCATATCATCGCGGTGCGCCTCCTGCTGGAGGCGGGAGCGAAGGTATCCCCCGCCGCGGTGGAGGCAGCCGTGACGCATCAGAAGACGGACTGTCTTGACGCTTTGGTGAAAGCCGGCGGGAGCCTCCGTTTCGCTTTGCCGGAAGGCCGCACCCTCATGCATGCCGCCTGCGGCCAACCTGGCGGAAGTGATAGCGGGAAAGAGGTCGCGCCGTTGCTGGAAAAGCTCCTCGCCGCGGGGCTCGGGGTGGATGTGCCGGACGATGAGGGCATGACGCCTCTCCTGGTCGCGGCCGCGAGCGCCAACGGCCCCGCCGTGTCCTGGCTCACCGCTCACGGCGCGAATGTGAAAGCCGTGGACAAGGCTGGACGCACGGCCCTGCTCGCCGCGCTGGAGGCTGGCGATGGGGAAAGCGATGTCTTCGAGCCGCTGATTGCCGCCGGGTGCCCGCTCGATACCGTAAATAAAGAGGGAGCCACGCCGCTGGATCTCGCGCTGCGCCAACGGTGGTGGCGGGTGCTGAATCTTTTGCTGAAGAGTGGAGCTGTTCCGCGGGATGCCTCCAGGGATCTGAGGACCGTTCTTTCCGCCTGGGCCGAATCCCCCGCGACACCCGCGGAAACACGGGGCATTTTTCTGCGTTTGCTGCGCCGCATCCCTGATCCCGTGATCGTCGCCGGGGACGGATTTCACCTGCTGCGGGAAACGGTTTTCCTGAGCGAGCCCTCACTGCTCAAGGCAGTGCTCCGGCGCGGCGTGGATCCCAATACCCGGGATGAACGCGGGCGCACCGCGCTGATGTGGGCCGCGGTCACCGGATCGGAAACATCCCAGAAAATGTTGCACGCGGCGGGCGCGGACGAAACCCTCCGCGACAAGGACGGCAAAACCGCCGCCGACCTGGCGGCCTTCCTCCAGCAGGCCCCCGTATCTCCGCCGGAACCACCCGCCGTGCCGCCCGGGCCTCCCGCGGATTTGTTTGACGCGGTGGCTCTCGCGGATCACGCCGCGGTGGAGAAGTTTGTCGCCGTGGACAAGTCCTCGCTGAAAGCTGTGCGGGTGGGCTTGTGCCCGCTTCACCTTGCCGCGTTGAACAATGACCCCGGGACTTCGGATCTCCTCATCAAACTGGGAGCGGATCCGGAAATGAAGTCCCCGGAGGATGCCACCCCCTTCGCCTGCGCGGTCGCCGCCGGGCACGTGGAATGGTGCCGCTGGTTTCTCGCACGGGCTCCCGCGGCGGCCCGCCCCGCCCTCCTCAAGGAAGCCGGTGCCAGTCTGACTTACGAAAATCTCCCGCTCGCCCTGGAACTTCTTCACACCGGCTGGAAACCGGAAAGGGATCAGGCGGGGAATCTTCTCCTTCTCGCGGCGGGAGCCAACGACCTCGCGTTGACGCGGGAGCTCATTCCTTTCTGTGGCGGGGAGTTTCCGCGTGGAACCGGACCCCGGGATTCGCCGGACCTGCTTGCAGACATCGCCCCGAATGCGCGGCGTGAAGTCATGGAATGCCTCCTCGCCGTGACGGTCTCACGCCAGCCGGAAGTCTGGCGCGCCAGTGTGAACCGGGCGCTCCCTGAAGCCATTTACCGGGGAAACCAGGAGGCCTTCGATTCGCTTCTGGCCACCAGTCTGGTGGAAGCCCTCCCTGACCTGGAAGGGGTCACCCGGGAATCCAACCTGTCGCGGGCGGCCCGCTTCCACCGGCCCGCCATGGTTCGAGCCTTGCTGTCAAAAGGGCACAAGCCGTCCCCCGGAGAGGGATTGCTTCAACGCTCCGTGATGGACGGTGAGGAGGAACTCATCCCGCTCCTGTTAAAAGCGGGGGCGCCCGTGGATGAGGTGGATAGTGATGGATTCACGGCTCTGCAGCTTGCGGCGGGGCAGGGCGGGGAGGACATGGTGAAAACCCTGCTCGCCGCCGGGGCCTCACCCGCGGTGAAAACGAAGAAAGGTGCCACCGCGGCTTCCATAGCGGAGGCGGAGGGCTTTCCTGATCTCGCGGCGGAGCTGGAGGCCCGGGCCGCGGGAAAGTAAGCCGTCATTTTCCTGGTGTGAAGAGAGCGGTGACGATCTTCGCCGTTCCCGGGTAGTTTCCCTCCGCCGCGGCATGCCACGCCACGCATAGAGTCCCCTTCGCGTTTACCGCCAGGCTCAGGCGGGTGTTCCACGTGCTGGTCCCTGGCAGGTCGTGGTGCTCCACTTTGCCGGATACCGGGTCCACACTGCTGAGCACCGTGGTGTAGGTGACTGTATCCCCCTCCTTTTCCCGCACCCATGCCAGCCACCATCGCCCCCCGCTCCAGGACAGCCGTGAGACCCGGGGAAAATCATAGATGCAGGCCACCATACCCAGAGCGGCGGTGGTACGGGCCGGCTGAAACCCGTCACTCCGGCACCACGCCACCTTGAGCGCCATCCCGGACCGGTGGGATTCAACCGGTTCGCCGAAGGCGAAAGCCAACTCCTTTCCGGCGATCCGCATGGACTGCATTCCACTCGCGGGAACGTCCACCGGCAGGATACGGGCCTTGGGTTTTGTCTCCTTTCCATTCTCCGGGAGTGCCTTCAGGGAAAACCATTCTCTACCCCCCGGCTTCACCGGCCCTGTCAGGCGGACACTGGGGGCGAGGTCCGGGTAGGCTCCCGGGCCGCTTTCGTCGTCCGGTTCAATCCAGTGCCGCCGCACCAGTTCCTTTCCGTCCGCGCCCAGCACCATCCGCATTTTACCGGTTAGCTCCGCGGTGTGATATTCGAAGGTTATCGTAAAACTTCCGTCCGTATTCGCCGTCACCCCTGGATGGGTCTCTCCGAACGGATCCGAGTGCGTAAAGCCAAGGCTCGCGGTCAATAGTAATAAGGCGGCGGTCAGTGAACGCATACCAGGAGTTTTGCAGGGGAGCGGTTGCGCGGCAAGCCTCTATTCCCTGCCGCTGGTCCGCTGGATTAACGAGTTCACGTTTGTTGACGGGAGGCCTGGCACCGTTTCTGTGAGCGGATGACCCCCGAGCAAAATTTTGCCCAACTCAATCTCGCCCTTCCCTCGGCCCCGAAACCGGTGGCTGTCTATAAGCCGCTCGTGACGGTGGACCGCATCGCTTACGTCTCCGGTCACGGCCCGCTCCGCACGGATGGGTCGCTCATCACCGGCGTGGTGGGGAAGGACCTGACGCTGGAGGAGGGGAAGGCGGCGGCGAGGCAGGTGGGGCTGGCCATTCTGGCCACGCTGAGGGAACAACTCGGCAGCCTGGACAAGGTGAAGCGCATCGTGAAGCTCCTCGGCATGGTGAACACCGCCCAGGATTTCTACGATCACCCGAAGGTCATCAATGGATGCAGCGAGCTTTTCGCGGAGGTCTGGGGACCGGACCACGGCATCGGAGCCCGCAGTGCCGTGGGCATGGGGCCGCTGCCGGGGAACATCGCCGTGGAGATCGAGGCGATCGTCGAACTCAACGAGTGATCCGTTAAAAAGAACCATCCCATGGACTGGAACGACACGAAACTCATCTCCCTGGCGGTCGCCGCCGTGGGAGTGCTGGTGGTGCTGATCACCTGGCTGAAGGTGAATCCTTTCATCGCGCTGCTGCTCGCGGCGCTCACGCTGGGCGTGGGCACGGAGTTGAGCCTGCTGGACGTGCTGAAGGCTTTCCAAACCGGCATGGGGAATACCCTCGGCGGCACGGCGGGCATCATCGGCCTGGGCGTCATGCTGGGGAAGCTGCTCGCGGAGTCCGGCGGCGCGGAGGTCCTGGCGAAACGGTTCAATGCGTTCTTCGGTCCCTCGCGGGCGGGCTGGTGCATCATGGCGCTGGCCATTGCCATCGGCCTCACCACGTGGTTTGCCGTGGGGCTGCTGCTGCTGCTGCCCATCCTGCTCACGCTGACGCATGAGACGAAGCGGCCCTTTCTCCTCCTGGCCCTGCCGCTGCTTTCCTGTCTTTCCGTCATGCACGGTCTCATGCCGCCCCACCCGGGGCCGGTGATTGCGGTGGAGAGCCTGAAGGCAAATGCCGGCATGGTGCTTTTTTGGGGCTTTGTCATCGGTCTGCCGACCGCCGCCGTGGCGGGGCCCATGTTCGCGCGGCTGGCGGTGAAGCGGGTGACGGCACATCCCCCGGAGCTTCCTGTCCGCGTTTACGATGATACCCGGCGTGCCCCGGCTTTCGGTTCCACGCTTTTCACCATGCTGCTGCCGGTGGCCCTCATGCTCTGCGCCACCATCGCGGAGCTGGTACTGCCAAAGGAGCATTCCGTGCGGGTGGCGACCTCGTTCATCGGGCATCCCACCATCGCGCTCACGGTTTCCGTGCTTCTGGCCATGTGGACGCTGGGCACGCGGTGCGGCTACGGGAAGGAAAAGCTGCTGAAGTTCACCGAGCAAAGCGTGGGCACCGTGGGCATGACACTGCTGGTGGTGGGCGGTGGTGGTGGATTCGCGGCTGTGTTGAAGGCGGGTGGCGTGGCCACTTCCCTGGGGAATATGGCACAGACGTTTCATCTGCCTCCGCTGATCTTCGGCTGGATGGTCGCCGCCTTCATCCGTGTGGCCACGGGTTCGGCCACGGTTTCCATCACGGCGGCGGTGGGCGTGCTGGCTCCGCTGCTGGGCACCATGCCGGGGGTGAATCTGGAGCTTTTGGTGATCGCCATCGGCTGCGGCTCGCTCTTCCTTTCCCACCTCAACGATGGCGGGTTCTGGATCGTGAAGGACTGCCTGGGCCTCACCGTGGGGCAGACCCTGCGCACCTGGACGGTCACGGAAACCATCATTGGCATTCTTGGATTGCTGCTCACGCTGCTGGTGGACTTTGTGCTGCACCTTTTCTGATGAGCCTGATCTTTGACGCCCACCTCGACCTCTCGATGAATGCCATCGAGTGGAACCGCGATCTCACCCTGCCCGTCGCCGCGCTGCGCGAGGGAGAGGCCGGCAAGAATGACAAACCGGACCGCGGCCGCGGCACGGTGTCCCTGCCGGAGATGCGGCGGGGTAATATCAGCCTCTGCGTGGCCACGCAGATCGCGCGGGTGGAGCACAATGCGTGGAGTCCCGTGCCTGGCTGGCGTTCCCAGGCCCAGGCGTGGGCCATGACCCAGGGGCAACTGGCGTGGTATCAGGCCATGGAGGAGGCCGGGGAGATGGTGCAGATCCGCGATCTCGCGGGCCTGGATCGCCATCTGGCCCTCTGGTCCGGTGAAAGCGAAACACCGCGGCCCGTGGGGTATATCCTCTCGCTGGAGGGCGCGGATTCGCTCGTTACCCTGAAGCACCTGGAGCGCTCCTATGAGGCCGGGCTCCGCGCCATCGGCCCCGCGCACTACGGGCCCGGCGTGTATGCCTTTGGCACCGATGCCAGTGGCGGCTTCCCTCCCGGGGGCCGGGAACTGCTGAAGGAAATCTCCCGTCTGGGCATCATCCTGGACGTGACGCATCTCTGTGACGAATGTTTCTGGGAGGCCATGGACCTCTATGAGGGCCCCCTGTGGGCCAGCCACCAGAACTGCCGGGAACTCGTGCCCCACATGCGCCAGTTCAGCGATGAACAACTGCGCGTCCTTATCGAGCGCGGGGCGGTCATCGGAGCCGCGCTGGATGCCTGGATGCTCTGTCCCGGGTGGATCCGGGGCACCACCACGCCCCAATCCAGCGGCGTGACCCTGCGGAATGTGGCGGACCACATCGATCATGTCTGCCAGCTTGCCGGGAGCGCCCGCTACGCGGGCATCGGCAGCGATCTCGACGGTGCCTTCGGCACCGAGCAAAGCCCCGGGGACCTGGACACCATCGCGGACCTGACAAAGCTCCCGGCTCTGCTCCACGAACGTGGCTATACCCAGGAGGACACGGACGGCATCCTTTCCGGAAACTTCATCCGGTTCCTCTGCGGTGCCTGGAAGTGAGCTTTCCAGTCAGGGGAAGGGGAGCGCGGAAAAAAGCAAAAACACAAATAGTCTGTAACACGGGGTCCGCGATTCGTCAGGAACCTCCATGAGTGCGAAAACCTGTCCCCACTGCCACGCCGTCATTCCCGCCGGAGCCCCGGGCGATCTTTGCCCCGCCTGTGTCCTGCGGGGCGCGGACGAACTCGTGCCCGCCGTCCCGGCTGGAGCCCCGCCGCTGGAGGAGGTGCGCGCGGCGTTTCCCATGTTGGAGGTCCAAGACCTCATCGGACAGGGTGGCATGGGGTTCGTTTACAAGGCGCGTCAGCCCGCGCTGGACCGGATGGTGGCGCTCAAGATCCTGGCCCCGTCTCTGGGGGGTGATCCGGCCTTCGCGGAACGCTTTGCCCGCGAGGCGCGCGCGCTGGGAAAGCTCTCTCATCCTAACATCGTCACCGTCTTCGAACACGGCGTCACCCGGCCCGCCGCTCCTGGCATGCCGTTTTTCTATTACCTGCTCATGGAGTATGTGGATGGGGTGAACCTGCGGCAGGCCATGCGCGCCGGGCGGTTTACCCCCGGACAGGCGCTGGGCGTGGTGCCGGCCATTTGCGATGCCCTCCAGGCCGCGCACGCCCAGGGGATCTGGCACCGGGACATCAAGCCGGAGAACATCCTCCTGGATTCCCGGGGCGGGGTGAAGATCGCGGACTTCGGCATCGCCCGGATGGTGGGCGATCCCCGGCGGGACTTCGTCCTGACCGTGACCGGGGCAGCCCTCGGCAGCGCCGCCTACATGGCTCCGGAGCAGCATGAGAAACCGCACGACGTGGATCACCGCGCGGACATCTACAGCCTGGGAGTGGTGATTTATGAAATGCTCACCGGCGAGCTGCCGCTGGGCCGTTTTCCCGTGCCCAGCCAGCGGGCCGCGGTGGATGCGCGGATAGACGAGATCGTGCTGCGAACGCTGGAAAAGGAGCGGGCTCTCCGTCAGCAGAGCGCGGAGGAGGTAAAGACGGACGTGCGGCAGGCTTCGGAGCCACTCCCGCCCAGGGTGGACGCGGCGTCCGGGGCCGGAGGGTTGCTTCCGCTATCGGTCATCGCGCTGATCACCGGCTTTGTGATGCTTCTCGGCGCTGGATTGCTAACCCATGGTTACGCCCAGGGTAAATTGCTGGCTGTCTCGCTGGCACCCCTGGTGGCGGGTCTGGCGGGGGTGCTCGTCCATCAGCGGAGGTCCCGCCGGGCTGGGCTGGGGCGTCCTGTTTCCTGGCTTGTGGCCTCCGTTACCCTGGTGGCGGTCCTCGCGAACGGACTGATCTATCAGGAATGGCGGAGGAAGGAGGGCGCGCGGTATCCTGCGGGTGGCGTGCCCGGCAAAGACTGGTCCGGCCTCCACGGAGACTCCGTGGAGGAACCGGAGGACTTCTCCGCGGGGAAACCCACCACCTGGGCGGCCCATTTCAAACAAGGGGAACTGGCCCGGCTGCGCGGAGATTTTCAAGCCGCGCTCAGAAGCTATGAACTGGCACTCCTGGAGGAAAAACCGGGGCAGGAAAACGAGCCGCCCTTCCGGGAAAAGGACCGGCGCTGGCGCACGGGCCGGACGCTCATGCGCGCCGGGGACGCCTGGTGTGCCCTGGGGGACTTCAAGAAGGCGGAGAAATCCTATACCGGCGCCATCGCTGTTTTGGACCCCATCGTGCCCGCGGCGCAGGGCGAAATCGGTCAGGGGGTGGGTGAACCCCGGAAGACCCTGGGCACCCTGTTTCTGAAAACGGGTGAGGTGCTCTCAGTACAGGGCGACCGGAAAGCGGCCAACGAAAACTTCCGGGCGGCGATCGCGGTGCTCTCGGGGTATGGCAAAGGAGACCGCTGGGGAATCAAAGGGGACAACCTGGAGGGCGGCTACGATCTGACCAGGCCGTTTGACGAAGAGGAACTGGCAGACCTCGCGCAACGCAATCCGGGGAAGATCGACTATGGATCCAGCGACTGGCAGCGGCTCCGCTGGCTGATGGGACTGGCCAGCGCTTACAAGTCGGAGCGGTTCCGCTACCTCCTGGAGGACAAAGCGATGGCGGGATCTCATCTGCTGTCCGTGGCTGCTCTGGACTGGTCGTTGAACCGGAATGCGAAAGCCCTGGATTTCCTTCTGACAAGACTCACCGCCCAGCGCGTGGGGAACGACAGCGACGAGCCAGTGGTACTGTCATTCATCAATGAATGGAACCGGTCCGCGCCGGCGGTGGAGGCCCACTTCGTCCAGGCTGACGGTGCCGGAGGAATCAGCGAAGGAGACTTCTGGCTTACCCGGCAGTATCTGTTTCCCCGCCATTACCTGGCTTACAAATTCCCGGGCACTGAGGGCGCGCCGTTGCCATCACCGCCAGTGCCTCAACAGGCGAAACCCGCTCCCGTGATCATCATGCGGAGACCGACTGAATGGAGGATCACGGACGCCGCCGCGGACGGCCGTCCGGCAAGTGCGTTTGAATTGCAGGGCGACCCCAAAGCTGAAAAGACGACCGGGGATGACTACTGTGCCCTAACGGTCCATATCGGGGGGAATCCGGTTTTCATGGTGGCGGGAAAAGGCTACGCCAGCTCGACTCAGTATCAGTCTTCGACAGGCCATTTGAGCGGACATCTTTCGGAAATCGAAAACATACGCATAGACTTCGAGATCAGCAGCGGGGACAAGGCCACGCTCAACCAGCGGGTGTATGATCTCACCCTGGGACGGGTCTTCCTTGTTCGACCGGACGGGAGTCTGCGGCAGATTCCCCTGCGACCGGAGCGGGTCGTTCAGGGAAAGGATCTCAAGGAATTCATCGCGGGACTGCCTCCGGGGAAATGAGTGATCCCGCCTTCCATCCCACCCGGTGGACGCTCGTCCTGCGGGCCCGTGGTGAAGGCGTGGAGGCAAAGGCCGCGCTCTCGGATCTTTGCGCTGCTTACTACGCGCCGGTCATCGCCTTCCTCCGGCGCGAGGGCCGGGAGGAGGACGCGGCCCGGGAGATGGCGCATGCGTTTTTTGCCGCGGTGCTGGAGGGCGGTGTTGGCCGTCCGGACCAGGAGCGGGGGAGATTCCGGAGCTATCTCCTGGGATCGCTGAAGCACTTCCTTTCCAAACAACGTGCCGCCACGGGTGCCTTGAAACGGGGTGGCGGCGCGGTGCTGGTGCCGCTCACCGCGGAGACGGACACCGCGCCCGGTCTGCCGCCTCCCGTCGCGCCTGGACCGCCACCGGAATGGACCTTTGATCGCGAGTGGGCCTTCACGCTCATCGCCCGCGCTCTCAACGAGCTGGAAGCGGAGCACACCCACCGGCCAGGATATTTTGCCGCCCTGAAACCCTGGCTGGAAGCCGCGCCGGACGGTGAACAGTCGCGCGTGGCGGAGGCCCTGGACATGTCCGGAACGGCGCTGCGGGTGGCCATTCACCGGCTGCGCGTCCGCTTTCGCGAACTCGTGCGGGCGGAGGTGGCCGCCACTGTTTACGATCCCGCGGACACCAGCGGGGAACTGCAACACCTCATCGCCATCGTCACGGCGTGACCCCGCGGCGCTACGCCGCCGGCTTCGCTTCCTCCAGATCGCCGCCGCGGACGATGCGGATGAAGACGTCCTCCATGTTCGACTCCTGGAAGCGGGCCACCACTTCCTTCGGGCTGCCTTCCGCCACCACCTTGCCTTTGTGCATGAAGAGCACGCGGTCGCACACCTCCTCGATGTCCCGCATGTTGTGGCTGGTGTAGAGGATGGCGATGCCGCTTTCCTTCTGCACCTGGCGGAGAATGCGGCGCACCTTGTCCGCGATGTCCGGGTCCAGGCTGGCGGTGGGCTCGTCCAGCATCAGGAGTTCCGGCTTGTTCAGCAGGGCCTTGCAGAGTTGCAGGCGCGTGGCCTCCCCGGCGGAGAGGTGGCCGGTGACGCGCTTCTTGAGATGGGCGATCTCGAAGAGTTCCAGCAGTTCATCGATGCGCTTCTTCAAATTGGGCACGGCATAGATGCGCCCGAAGATGGTCAGGTTCTGCCACACGTAGAGATTCCCTGGCAGGTCGGTATAAGCGGAGGCGAAGTTACAGCGCCGCAGCACCGCCACGCGGTTTTTGAACGGGTCCAAGCCAAACGCCCGCACCGTGCCGGAGGTGGGTGTCATGAGGCCCAGGATGATGTTCATGGCCGTGGTCTTGCCTGCGCCATTGGCCCCCAGCAGGCCCACTACCTCCCCGGGCCGCACCTCAAAGGAAAGATCCTCCACGGCCACCGCGCCTTTTTCGAATTCGCGGCGCAAATGGCTGACGGCTAGCACGGGGGCAGGGGAATCGGGAGAAGCACTCATCGGCGGAGGAGGAAAGCCGTCATGCCGCCGGAGAGGGCGCGGCGCAAGGGACGAAACCGCCTTCACTTTTGGGTGGCCGCCCCGGTAATCATCCGCCACAGATCGCCAAAGCCCTGATCCGTGACATCGCGGAAGGTCCGCAGCCGCACGTGCCGGTCCGCGTTCCCCGGGTCCAGCTGGATACCCCACAGCGGGCTGATGAGATCCGGGCGCGTGGCGTAGCGCAGGTCACCAACGACATCCGGATGATCCGGATGCACTCCCAGCCAGCCGTCCGAGAAATGCTGGAACCGGCGGACATCCGCCGCCTGCACGCTGCCCGCGGGCAGCCGGTCCAGCGGCGGCGCGGGGTGATCCGGGTCCAGGAGGGGAGCCTGGTCCGTGCCCAGCACCCGGGTATTCTCCGTGATGCCTGGACGCACGCACACCACCTCACACAGGCCATCATGCACATACAGCCCCCGCCAGACGAGGATGTTGGCAAAGGAGGGCTTCACCGTGAGCCGGGCGGGGACGTGACCATGGTCGTGCGCCCACTGCTCCACGGCCAGTCGCGCCCGGTGGGACTGGAGACCGCAAAGCCCAAGGTAAAAGGCCACCCACGCCGCGCCATACGCGGCCGTTTTGCGCGATCCCCTCCGCCACGCCATGACGGCAAATGTCAGCAGCGGCAGGGTCATGATGGGATCGATGACCGAGATGAGATCCCACGTCTCCCGCCGTTCCGAGAACGGCCAGAGCATGTGCGTGCCGTAGCTGGTCCAGGTGTCACAGAATCCGTGCGTGGCCACCGCCGCGGCGGCGGGGAGCCACATGCCCCGCCAGACCGCCTGCCTCCTGAAAAGCCGGCGCAGCCCATTGGCCAGCAGCACTCCCAGCACCGCGATGACCGGAATCATCACCAGGGAATGTGTGAAATACCGGTGCATCTGGAGCGCGAAGAGCGGGTCCGACGGCGACATGATAAAGATGTCTGTGTCCGGCAGCTCCGCCGCGATCAGCCCCGCCAGCGCCGCCTTTTTCCTGTCCCCCGTCCGTGCCACCAAAAGCGCCGCCACAATGCCAAGAGCCCCATGTGTGATGTTGTCCATAAGTGAGGGAAAGTATTCCCCGTCACCAACTCCCCGGCCCAGCCACCCGCAACCCCGTTTCCGGCCTCCCGCCGGATTCAGATTTCAGTACCTTCTCATGGGGTGAAAATTCCTGTGAGGAATCAAAATCCCGCCGACAAATCAGTTGCATTGCGTGGAATCGCACGTAATAACCCCGCCCCGCGTGCCTTCACGGCTGCGGGGAACCGGAACAGGGGCAGTTAGCTCAGTCGGTAGAGCAGCGGCCTTTTAAGCCGTTGGTCCAGGGTTCGAATCCCTGACTGCCTACTCCTGTTTCCTTAAATGAGACGAGGTCATACCGGGGCGACCGGCAAAGTCCTGAATTCTCCAATCCGTATGGGCTGCGGTTGGCGTGACGGCAAGTTTCCCCTGTGGCGCAGGCTTGGAATATTATTTTTAAGGTCATAAGTGTCATTTGACGGGTAATGCTTTGCGACACAAAGTAAAAGGGTGAAACCGCGCTCCATCCCTCCCGACCTTCCGTTCCGGACAAAACTCAGGCGGCGCTGGCTGCCGCGGGGAATGAGAGAGGCCCCGGCGCTGGACCAGACGCCTCCCGGTGGCACGCCTTCTCCCTTCCGCGTGCTGCTCATCAATCCGTTCTATCCCAAGGATCCGCACGCCAGTTTCGGGAAGCATGTTCTTACCCCCACGCTCGCCCTGACCAGCATCGCCGCAGCCACCCCGGCTCCGTGGGAGGTTCATTACTGGGATGAAAATCTGCTGCACGGCGCGCCTCCGTCCGATCCGCTCCCGCAAGTGGTGGGCATCACCGTGCATCTCACGTTTGCCGCGCGCGCCTATGAACTGGCCGCGTGGTACCGCCGTCGGGGCTGCGTGGTCATTCTCGGAGGGCTGCACATCCTGTCCCGTCCGGAGGAGGCGCGTCCCCACGCGGACGCGCTGGCCGTAGGCGATGGCGTGCAGCTTTGGCCGGAGATCCTGCGTGACATCGGAGAGGGCACATTGAAGCCGGAATACCGCGTGATGTATGACCGCCCCTACCGGGACGATCCGGAACCTGCCCGCGCCCTGCTCCCGCGCCGCAGCTTCCTCACCACCACCAGCCTCATCGCCACCAGGGGGTGCCATAACCGTTGTGGTTTTTGCTATCTGGCCACGGATGGGCTGCGTATGCCCTACCGCATGCGGGACCCGGCACAGGTGGCCGCCGCGTTTCTGGCGGACGGGCAGCCTTATGCTGTGTTTACAGATAACAATCTGGGATCGAAACCGGAGTATTTGAGGGCTCTCTGCCGGGAGCTGCGCCCGCTGGAGAGGATCTGGAGCGCCGCCGTGACTCTGGATGTCACGGACGATCCCACCCTGGTGCGCGAGATGGCGCTGGCGGGATGCACCGGCGTATTCATCGGATTCGAATCCCTGTCAGACCGGAACCTCAGCGAACAGCGGAAGCGGACCCCGCTCACGGCGGAGTATGCGCGCCGCGTGGCCCTGCTGCACGATCACGGCATCCAAGTGAATGGAAGCTTTGTTCTGGGCTTCGATCACGACGGGCCGGAGGTCTTCGCGCAAACCGCCGGCTGGATTGAGGAAAACCGGCTGGAGTGCGCCACGTTTCACATCCTCACTCCCTACCCGGGCACTCCTCTTTTCCGCGAAATGGAGACCGGCGGGCGCCTGCTGCACCGCGACTGGTCGAAGTATGACACCGCGCACGTGGTCTTCCGGCCAAAGCTGATGTCCCCGGAGGAACTGGCTCACGGCTACGGGTGGCTTTACCAGCGTCTCTTTTCCCACGCCAGCATCTGGCACCGCCGCCCCCGCCAGGGAAACGCGGTGCTGCCCTACCTCGCCATGAGCTACCTCTACAAGCGGTCGAACCTCCTCTGGCACTTTCTCATCAAACACGACCTCGTGCACACCGTCTGGCACCCCCTGGTGGAATGGACCCGCCGCCGGCACCTCCCCTTCCGCCGCGAGCTGGAAAAACGCCCAGGCACCTCTTCCTCCAACGGAGGTGCCGTGGTCTATGCCGGGGTTTGACACTCCCCCCAAGGGAGGCAGGCTCGCGGGCTTTCATCGGTTCGTCCTGACTAACCACCCGCTTTTGCCACGGACAACGCCCCGTTTGTCTCACAACGGTATTGTCCGTTCCGTCCCGGATGTCAGAGAAAATCCAGTTATGCCTACTTCTTCGGCAGCGCGCGCACTTGCCCCACGGAGATGCCGCCATCCACCAGCAGGGTCTGGCCGGTGACGTAGGCCGCGCCATCACCGGCGAGGAAGAGAAGCGTGCCGTCCAGATCTCCCGGTTGTCCGGGGCGTCCCAGGGGGATGCGTTCACTGAGATAGTTCACCCACTCCGTGTCCTCATACATCACATTGTTCTGGGCGGTGCGGAACCAGCCGGGAGCCAGGCAGTTCACGGTCACGCCGTGAGGACCCCAGTCCGAGGCCAGGCTCATGGTGAGCTGCTTCACCCCGCCGCGGCTGGCACCGTAGGGGGCCAGTCCCGCGTAGCCCGCCACGCAGGTCACGGAGCCGATATTGATGATCCGGCCATAGCCCCGCGCGACCATGCCGCGCGCCACGGCTTGGGCCACAAAGAACGTGCCGCGCAGATTGGTCTCCAGCACGGTGTTCCAGTCATCCCACGTCACCTCCAGGGCGGGCTTGCGGCGATTGCACCCGGCGTTGTTCACGAGGATGTCGATGCGGCCATGCGCGGCCTCCGCGAGCGCCGCGGCGCTCTGGATGCTGTCGTAGTCCCGGACATCCAGGGAAACGCTGAGGCATTGCCGCCCCAAGGCCTTGATTTCACTCTCCGTGTCCGCGCAGTCCGCGGCCTCCCGGGCGGAAATGATAAGATCACATCCCGCCCGTGCCAGGGTGAGGGCGAATCCTTTGCCCAGCCCCCGGCTGGCACCAGTGACAAAGGCTACTTTATTCGACAGGGAAGGGGACATCAGGGTTTCAGGATGACTTTGATGAGATCGCCCTCCGCGGCATGCAGCTTGTGGAACCAGTCCGCGCCCTCCTCCAGCGGGCGCACGGCGCTGGTGAGCGGTTTCACCCGGATGCGCCCGGCGGCGATCTCCTTCAGCGCGGCGGGATATTCCCCGGCGCTGGCACAGGAGCCAAAGAGGGCTATCTCCCGGGTCACCACGGATTGCAGGGGAAACTCGATCCGCTGTGCCAGGTTCCCCACCAGGCCCACGGTGCCGCCCTTCCGGACGCAATCGATGGCGCTCTGCACGGTTGCGGTGATGCCCACGCATTCCATGGCCACATCCACGCCTTCCCCGCCGGTGAGGGCGAGGATGGCCTCTTTCAGCCCGCCCGCTTTCGCGGGAAAGACTTCGTCCGCGCCGAGTTCTTTCGCGAGCGCCAGCCGGCCTTCGCTCAGGTCCGTGGCGTAAACGCGTTCACAGCCCGCCGCCTTCAGCGCCTGGACGGTCAGCAGCCCGATAATTCCGGCTCCCACCACCAGGCCTGTCTGCCCGGGGCCCGCTCCCGCGCGGCGCACCGCGTGCAGGGCCACCGCCGCGGGTTCCACGAAGACGGCCTCTTCAAAAGTCACTTCCTCCGGGAGGCGGCAGACCACGCGCCCGGGAACACTCACGTATTCCGCGAAAGCGCCGTTCTGGCGGTAGTCCGCGCAGGACACGCCCATAACGCGCCGGTTTTTACAAAGGTTCACCTGCCCGTCCACGCAGTATTCGCATTCCCCGCAGTAGAGAGTGCTGTCAAAAGTCACACGCTCGCCCTCCCGCCATGCGCCGGCCTTTGCTCCGGCCCGGACGATGGTCCCGGCGGCCTCGTGGCCCATGATGACCGGGGGAATCCGCCGTCCGGTGCTGCCGTCCATGCCGTGCACGTCGCTGCCACAAATGCCGCAGGCGTCCACCTTGATGATCACCTCGTCTTCGGCCATGTCCGGCTCGGGGGCATCGCCGTAAGTGAACTGGCTGGTTCCGGTGAGAGTGAGTGCTTTCATAAAGTTAAGGAGGCACACTTTGAGCACGACCCATCCCGATGTCCACCGGAGTTCCCGGTACGCCAGTCCGGGTTCCGGAAATCACGGGATTTTACAGAAAATATATTAACATAAAAATCCGGAGATATTT
Organism: Verrucomicrobiales bacterium; assembly: GCA_965229245.1. Classification (GTDB taxonomy): domain Bacteria; phylum Verrucomicrobiota; class Verrucomicrobiia; order Verrucomicrobiales; family V1-33; genus V1-33. The sequence goes on along the minus strand of CBDDIW010000005.1, from coordinate 1,123,188 downwards.
CATAAAATAAGGAATTTAAAACAGGTTAAATTCTTCACAAATACCATAAAAACGCTGTTTATTGTAATTGATTTCTTTTTAAAAGGTCGTTGACGTTTAGCGAGTCCTGTAGATAAACTAGGTGTATTATCCCCTGGCCACACTTTAAAAGAAACTAACAATAATGGAAAAATTAACCAGAAGGTCTTTTGTGAAACGCTCGGGTGCCGTCACGCTGGGGAGCGTTCTCGGGCTCGGTGTTCTGCCTTCTCTTACCCGCAAGCTCCACGCCACGGATCTTTCCATGGCGCTGGTCACGGGTGTCAGCTTTAACTGGCCCGCTGTTTCCATGGTTACCAAGTCCCGCTCCGGTAAGGGCGAAATCGAGCTTGGTATCGCGATCGACGCGGATGCCCCCAAAGGGCAGTGCAATCTGACGGCCACCATGCACATCTACCGCTATGCCATTTACCGGGAGACCCGTAACGGCAGTGCTTATTTTGGCTGTTCCTGGGATGACTGCTACTACACCTGGCATTGCATGAACGGGGTGGTCGGGATGAAGAGCGGGCACGGTACGTCTTCCGGCCCCGCCACGATTTACAACAACGCCGGTGAGAACGTCGGTGCGATCTGTGCGACCACCTCCACCGATGGCTACAACAATTGTATGGTTTATGGCCAGTTGTATCAGGACGACGAATGGAAGCCCAAGGTGCCGCACGGTCCTTTGATCTACACTCCGTCCTGCTGTGTGATCGCCTGACCGCGACTGTTAAAATTCCTTCCCAAAAGAAGCCACCTGGTTTGCCAGGTGGCTTTTTTATTTTCAGGGTGTCTTCGGCCATGGATAATGCTCAAATTTGAAAAAATTCGGATGCCTGGTTACTGGCCGTGACTAATGATCCCGGTCGTGAACCGAAGGTATTCCGCTCCCCTTGCCGCCGCTCTGTTATTGTCTGTTTCAGCCGGGGAGAGCCTGTGGGCACAGGAACCGAATGCCAAAGCGGTCCGCCTTCTGGAGCCGCTGACAAAGCGACCGGGTTCCGGTCCGCTGTTCGAGCGGTTTGTGAACGCCTGGCTGGATACGGAAACCCTGGAGGGGCTGGGCCGGTTTCTGGGGGCCCGGGTGGCGGCGGATCCCTCCCCGGCAAACCGGGTGCTGCTGGCGCTTTTCCACTCCCGGCAGGGAGAACCGGTCAAGGCGCTGGAGCAATTCCGCGCGGCGCTCACGGCGGACCCCGGCAGCGCGGACATCTGGTATCAAAAGGCGCTCCTGGAGTCCCGGACGCTGGATTTCGACGCCGCCATCGCCTCGCTGGGAAGATGCCTCGGGGCGAAACCCCAGGCCATGCTTTCCTCCCAGGCCTCACAGTTGCTCGGGCGTCTGCAGGCGAGGTCGGGAAAAACGGAGGATGCTCTGAAGACCTGGAAGGCGCTCGTGGAGTCCCGGCCGGGGGACGAAGAACTGCGGGAGGATATTCTGGAACTCCAGATCGCGGAAAGCCTCTGGCCTGCCGCCCAGGCGACCGCCGCAGCGCTGGTGGAGGCCACGAAAGATCCCTACCGCCGGGTCCTGCGGCGTATGCGGCTGGGGGATGTTTTCGACCGCGCGGGTCAGCGGGAAAAGGCCCTGGAGACCTTCGCGGCTTCGCTGGAGGAGACCGGGGAAGGCTCGTGGCTGGAAAAGGAGATCCTCAGCCAGATGGAGAAACTCTTCCGGCGCGAGGACGACCTTGCCGGGCTGAAGGAATATTTCACGAAGCTCCTCGATAAACACGCGCGGCGGGCCGGGCTGCAGCGGGCACTGGCACGTCTGCTTATGGAAACCGGGGAGCCGGAGGCGGCTATTGAACGTGGCCGGGCGCTCATGGCGCTCTCCCCCGGGGATCGCGCGGTGCGGGAGGAATTCATCGCGCTGCTCACTTCGGCGGGACGTGCCGGGGATGCCATTCCGCAAGTCGCGCAATTGCTCAAGCGGGCCCCGGGGGATCTGGAACTGCGGCTCACTCTGGCGGACTTGAAGCACGCGGGAAAGGATGAAGCGGGCGCGCTGGCGGAACTCCGGGACTATGCCACCCGCGCCGCCAACCAGGAGGGTACCGCCCTGCGCGTGGCGGGGCTCATGGACCGTTACGGATTGATGGAGGAGGCCATTGGCATGTTGCGGGAGGTTCTGGCGAAGACGCCCGGGCAGGCGGAGGCGCGGCTCATGCTGGCCTCCCTGCTGCACAAGTCGGGAAAAAAGGAGGAGGCCCTGACGGAGTGGCGGGCGCTTGCCACCGGAGGCACGCTGCCGGTGGTCCAGCAGGCCGCCCGCGCCATGCAGGCCCGGGGGGAAGGTGCCGGGGCGTGGGAACTCATGCAGGCCGCCGCCTCCCGGGGCCAGGGCGATGCCGTTTTTCTCACGCAACTCTGTGCCCTGGCGGACACGGGGGAGCGGGCGAAGGCCGTGGAGCCCGCCGCCCGCCGCCTGGTGGAACTCGCAAAGTCTCCTTCGGATCTCGCCGCCGCCCTGGATGCCGCGCTCCGGGTGCTGCGCCTCGGGGGAACCCTGGACGCCGTCATGGCGGAGCTTGCCGGTTCGGCAGCCACCGCCCAGGCACTGTGTCTGCTGGCCACCCTGCGGGAGTCCACCCGCGATACCCTGGGAGCCGATGCCGCGCTGGAGAAAGCCCGCGCGCTGTCACCGGAACTGGCTCTGGCCCAGCTGGTCCGCCTCTGGAGTATGCGGGGGGATTTTGGTCAGGCGGCGAGAGCGGCGGAAAACCTCTTCAACAGTCCCGGCGGACGTCAGGGACATGTGGCGGAAATGCTGGCGACCCTGCACCAGCGCGCCGGGGACACCGCCGCCGCGCTCCGCTGGACCCAGGAGTGGCGGAAGCTCACGCCGGGAGCCGTGGCTCCGGTGCTCGCGGAGGCCCGGCTGCTTCAGGCCGCCGGACGGGATGCCGAGGCGCTCACCGCCCTCCGGGCCGCCGCCGGGCGCTTTGAGACAAATGAAGATATCCGCGCCAGTCTCGCCTCCGCCAGCCTGCGGGCGGGCCGGGAGGCGGAAGCCCTGCGTCTATACAGCAATCTTTATGAAGAGGCCCCTGACCTGACCGCCAAAATGCGCTGGCTCCAGGCGTGGGGGAAGGCTGCCCAGGAGGCGGGGCGCATCGGGGACTTGATCACCCAGTTTGAAGACCGCCGCCGGGAGAACCGGGAGAGTGTGGTTCCGCTCATGGCCCTCGCGGAGCTGCACCGTCTCACGGACAGCTACGATGCCCGCCGGCAGGCGCTCACCGAAGCCGCCCGGTTGAAACCGGCGGATCCCGAGATCGCCCTGGAAATCGCCCGGCTGGAATCCCGTGAGCGGAATGATGAGGCCGCCATTCAGACGCTGCGGCCGTTTCTTGGGAAAGATCCCTCCGGCAAGGTCGCGGCGTTCATGGCGGAGTTGCTTCTCAATACCGGCAAGGAGGAGGAGGGGCTGAAATTGATCGGCGAGACCACCGCCGCCACTCCCGGCGCGGTGGAAAATGCCACGCTCGCCCTCATCCGGCGTGGGGATGAAAAAATGGCCCTGGAGTGGCTGCGGCCCCGCGTGGCCGCGTGGCCGGAGGACTGGCGGCTGGCCTATCTCACCGCCATGCTGGAATGGCGGACGGACCAGAATGAGGAAGCCGCGGCCCGGCTCCTGCCCCTGACCTCCACCAGCACTCCGCTGCCCCGCCTGTCGGGGGGGAACGGACCGGTCTCCCAGATCGCGGGGGCTGGTTTTGAGGAAATGACCATCCAGCAGATGCCTCCGGACACCCAGCGGTTTCTGCGTCTGGTGCAGGCCTTCTCCGCGTTGAACTTGAATCCGTATTTCGGGAGACGGACGGGGTACTACAGCCAGTTGCCTTCCGATCCGGTGGAACTGCAATACCGCGCCGCCGCGCTCATTCTTCAGATCGGCCGGTTGGGTCTTCCAGAGAAAGCGGCGGAGTGGGCGGAGGCACTGGAGGCCCGCGGCTTTGCGTCCGCCCGGCTGGTGCCGGACCTGCCTGAAATGAGGCAAACCTTTTACGCGGAACGGGATGGTTCTTTTGAGGGCCTGTTGAAAAAGCATCCTGGCAACCGCCCGCTCCTGGCTCTCGCGGCGATGAACTCGGCGTTTCGCAGCTGGCAGGATGTTCCGGACGCGGACCTGGCGGAAAGAGTCTGGAAGGCTTACCAGGGGGATGCACCCATGGCGGCGCTGTTTCTGGCTTTGCCTGCCACCGGTCAGCGGGAGAAACCGGGGGCCTGGGAGCAGGAAGCCATGGCCGCCGCGGAAAAGCTGGAAAAGGCCCCGCCCCTGGTGCTGCTTTCCCTGATCCGGGCCGGGGGGCTGGCGCTGGATGACGGCGGTCCCATATCAAAGAGCAAGGCTCCTCCCAACCCGGCATGGCGCGCGTGGCTCACCGCCTTGCTCCGTCGCTGGCAGGAGGCTCTGGACGCGGAGGGCAGCCCGCGCGGATTTATGGGGAATCTGCGGCAGTATGTTTTTACCGGGATGGCCAGGGAGTATGCGGCCACCAAAGAGGCGGCAGCCCTCGCGGCCCTGCTGGACGCGGAGTGGAGGATGAACGAAAGCCGCCAGACCCCCTCGCAGTCCCAGGGGCACTCCCGGGGAAATGAGAGCCTGGCCGACGGGCTGGGATTCCCTCCGGACATCCTGCCCGGGCTCACGGATGAATTCCGGAAGGTCATTCAGAAAACGATTCCCCCCGGGGTCGCCGCGCTCACGGTCCCGCATGTCCGGGAGCCCATGGTGCGGGTGCTCCTTCTTTCCCGCGGCGGAGCCCCGGAGCCGGTGGAGAAGGCTATCGGGGAAATGCTGGAGCGGCAGACAAGCACGGCGGGGCCGCTCATTCTAGCCGCCGCCTGGCAGGAAAAAGCCGGTCATTTTCAGGCGGCGGCGGAGCTTGCCCTGAAGGCGCTGTATCTTCCCGTTTCCCCGGAGACCCGCCGCCGGCTGGATGGCGCGCTGGCTGGATGGGCCGTGAAAAAAGGAAAACCCGGAGACCCGCTTTACATCGCCGGTCGTGAGGCCGCGCTCCGTCTGCGGCGGGATGCCGTCACGGAGGAACTGCGCGCGGAGCTTGCGAGGCTCATGGACCTCCTGGGCCTGCCGGAGGAGGCGGATCGTCTCATACGCCAGGGGAAGGCCCAGGATGCCGCGGCGGCCACCGCGGTTACCCCTCTGGAGCGCGCACGGAAGTTTCTGAAGGAAGGCCGGGAGAAAGAGGGGCTGGCCCTTCTCGTTTCCGAGTTTCGTGAACGGGGCCGTCAGTGTGTCACCAGTGGCAATCTGAGTGTCTCCCAGGAAGTGGCCGTGGAGTGGCGCACGCTCGTCCAGACTTACGGTCTGATGCCGGCGGTGATGGCCGCGGCCCGCCCTCCGGACGATGCCGCCCAGGCGCTGGCCGGGTTTGCCGCCGCCTGCGCCGTCCAGGGGGACCTGGAAACCGCCCGTGAATCCTACGCGAAGGCGCTGGCCGCCGGACTCAAAAAGACATGGACTCCACTCCTGGCCCGCCTGGCGGCCACGACCGATCCCGCCCGTTTTGTGAAGGTGGCGCGGGATCTGCCGGATGCCTGGGTCCGCGAGGGAGTGGGACAGTGGACAGGTGAATTTTTTGTCGTCCTCGATCAGGGCAAGGGACTGGAAGCCAGGATCGCGTATGGGAGGTTTGTCGATCAGGTGCTAGACCTCATGCCGGAAAGCGCTTTTCAGACCTTCCCCGTGGATCTGGTGCTGGGGACTCTGGGAGAGGATGCCTATTGCGGGATTTTTTACCGTGTCCCGGAGATAAACCGCGGGAAACCACCGGAGGCCCTCCTCTCCACGGATCCCCTGCCCGCGGAAACCGCCCGGGTGGAGGCTCTGGTAAAAGAACGGCGGGAGCTTTATGTAAAGCTCTGCCGGAAACTGCTCATCAGACCCGGCTGCGGCGTGAGAGCCTGGACTCTGCTGCGCGCCCTCCCCGGGTGGTCCGAAACAGAATCCGCCAGCCTTTTCGGGGACGGGATCTCCACCCTGAAAAGAGAACTGGCAGCCATGACGGAGAGGAAAAAAGGCAACCGCACGTCTGAAGCGGAGGGAGCCGCCGGCATGATCCCGCGACTGATGCGGGACGCCTCTCTCGCCTCCCGCACGGCGGACTTCGCCGCCGTGCTTCCCGCGGCGCGGGACGCGAAATCCCGTGAAGTGAACCAGGCCCTGGAACCGTGGACGCTCTACGAAGTGCCCGCGGCGGAGTTTCCCGCGGCGGCGCGGGACTTTGTGCGGCGGCCCGGCCGGGACCGGTGGACCCAGGTGGTGGACGCGGCGACACTGCGGGAGACCGGGCTGGAGCTGACGGACGCGATCCTCCAGCTTTCCACGCTGCCTCCTGAAATAGACCAGGAGGATCTTTCCTTCAGGTTTGCCGACTGGGCCGGGCTCATTGAAGACCTCCAGGGCCGGGCGGTGGCGGAAAAATTCATGCGGACCGCCCTCGATAATGCCGCGGGTCCTCCGGAGGGGAGAAAGGCTCTTCTTGAGGATAGCAAAAACCAGTCCCGCCGTCTCTTTGTGAGGCAGATGTTGACGCCGCTGTTTTACAAGAGTTGGATCGGGTTTGCATCGGCTTACGCGCGGGACTTCGTGCCGGAGACGGACGGCGGGAGCGATGTGGATTTCCCCGGCTGGGGCAACAATGTTCAGGTTTCCCAGTTTTCCGCTTCGCTGGAGTCGCTGCTGGAGGAAAAGGATTTTCAGAAGGCCAGGGAGTATCTGGATTCCCTGCCGCTTTCCGGAGAACCGGCCGCCTTCTGGGGGTGCGGGGAACTGATGCACGCGCTGGCAGTTCCGTTGGAATCCGTGCCGGAGGAAAAAATGGAGGCGCTGGGTTTTGGCGGGGATCCCGCCAAACTGAGTTTCGGACGCCGCTGGCTGCTGGCGGAGAAGGAGTCGAAAGCCATTTGTGACGTGCTCGCTGCCTGGAAAGACCGCATCGCCGCGCTGCCCCCTTCCCGCCGGCGGCATGTGATGGAAAGTTTGAGAGAGGGGTTGGAGCCTTCCGACGACTATGGGGCAAGTGAAAAGCCACTTGAGACCACGGACGAGGGCCGGGCTTTCCGGGTCTGGCTGCTGGAGGACACTCGTGCAAAGGAACGGGAGAAGGCTGAGAAGGAGATCGCGGAGTATTTTGAAAAAGCCGGTTCCGGGGCCATCGAAAGCGCCGATGACCTGGAGGGTGCGCTTTCCAGCCTGCTGCCTTCCCTCGCGGCCACCCGGCATCCCCGCGGGCGGGAGATCATTCGTCACGCCTGTGGATTGTCTGTCACTTTATCTGATCCTGGAGCGGGGCACGCCTTTACGGAGGCTTTTTCAGATAACAGAAAGTCCTCCCAGGACTGGCGCTCGGTGCAGTATAACGGTTGGCTTCTGGGCATGCTCGCGGAGGCGCTGCACTCCCCCTCCGTCGGGCCGGCCCTGTTCGATTTGCTGGGGAACTATGGGGGGAACTCCGGATTTCTGAACCTCCCTTACTTCACCAGCGAAAAGACAAGCCGTGTGTTCGAAATGCTGGGTCCGGTCCTGCAACCCGGGGAGTCGCGGCTACTGATACCCAGGGTGTTGAGCGTGGGATATATGGGGCTGGATTACGGGGAAGGCGTCGAGTGGCTGAAGAAGAACGGCGCGCAGTCTCCCTGGCCCGAAATGATCCGTGACCTGGAGACCTCTCTGCTGCTGTATAATGCCTGGGCGGAGGATATGCCGGTGAAAGGCACATTGCGGGAGGAGGACCTGCCGCTGGAACAAAAGCGCCTGCTGGAGCTTTTGCGGGATGCGTCGCTGTCCCCCGCGTTGCGGCTGAAGGCAGGAGTGTCCACGCGGGGTTATCCGGACTTCGTGGAGCCTCCCGTGATTCTGGAAACCGCCGCGCTGCTTCGCCGGATCCTGGAGGAGCGGATGGCGGTGGAGGACAAAGAGGAGGCGGAGGTCTTCAAGGCGCTGGCGATTCTACCCCAGGCCACGCGGGACATGAACCTTGTGAAGTCCCTGCTGCCGCTCACGACGCTCTCCCGTCTGGGGGGCAGGAACTTCAACTATCTCACGGACGGTCTCGGAGGGGTTTTGGAACTGGCGCTCTCCGCCGGGGATGAAGCCCTCGTGGACCGGTTGCTGGGGATGGAGGAGAATTTTCCAGACTTTGCCGTGCTGGTCATCCTGGCGCGCCATGGCGAAAAAGAACGCCTCGCCGCCCTCCTGAACCGGAAGCCGGAGATTCTGCATTCCCTTTATTCCTCCTCTCCCTTCGTGTTTCAAGACGCGGCACTCCAGGCCCATCTGCCGGCAGTGCTGGAGGGTGTCAAGGATCCGGTGGCCCGTTTCGAGGCGCGGGTGCTGCTGGAAATGCTGCCGGATCGACCCGTGCCGGAACCCAAAGTCCACTCCGCCATCAGCAGGCTCCCCGCGCTGGCGGAAAGTTATGCCGCGATGTCCTGGCGGGATCTGGAGGCGAAAGACCGCATTCTTATGGTCTTCGCGCAGGCCGACGCCTGGAAACCGGGGGACCCCGCGGTGCCCGGAAGTTTGTTCACCGCCCTGAAGGAGGCCACCGCGCGGGTGCCCGTGGAGGCCCTCCCCTTTCTGGAAAGCGAGGCGCGAACCCGCTATGAAACCCTGCATTCCCGCCTTATATTGAATGAGGCCCAGGCGGGAAATCCGGAGCCTCTGCGAAAAGCACTTCACAGGCTGAAGAGTCGCGAGGATGATTCCGACCAGGCGGCTCTTTCCCAAAGTCTCCACACCGGCTTTATCACCGGGGTGCTGGCGGCCTGGCCCGGGATGAAGGAGGACGTCTGCGCGGGCTGGCGCGCCTGCCTTGCGGATCATCTCGATCCCGGGTGGCCTTTCCGGGGACGCGACCAGGCGCTTTATTCCGCCCTCGTCCTGCATGCGCTCGCGGGGCGCATGGCGGACCTTGAAGCCTGGCATGCCGCTCTCCCGGAGGAGACACGCCGGTTCATTACTGCCACGGTGGAGAATTACCGGGCCGGGGACGTGTATTCCCTGGCAAGTGCCCTGCCAGGCACCAAAGAGGAAAAGGAGGCACGCCTCGCGAAGATCGCCTCGGCGCTCGCGATCAACCCTTTTACCAGTGGACCTGGTGATTCCCTGTTTTCAGATTACATGGACCAGCCGGAAGCCACCGCGGCGGGATTTTTGAAACTTGAGGAGCCGCTGTTGAAGGCGCGCCCTGGTAATCCCTGGCTGGTGCTTGCCTTTGCCCAGGCGCGGGCCTCTCTGAACGAATGGGATGCCGTGCTGGAACGCACTTCCGCCGCCCTGGGCCGGGAGATTCCCACTTCCAAAAACGGCGGCATGGATCTTCTGGATCTATGCCTGGAGGCGATGGAAAAAACCGGCCGCATCAAGACGCCGCCTCCGGAGATCCTTCGCCTGCGATTGCTTCCGGATGACGGGGACACCGCTGACCTGAAGCGTATGTTGAAGCGTCTGTTGAAGCGTCTGGACGAAGAGTGATAACATTGTTTTCCATCCATATAATCCTATGAGCACTGAACACCCGCATATTCCCGAAGGATATCATTCCGTCACTCCCTCCCTCACCTGCAAGGAAGCCGCGAAGGCGCTGGATTTCTACCGTGCCGCGTTCAGTGCGGTGGAGGTGTATCGCCTGGCGTCTCCCTCCGATGGAAAAATCATGCATGCCGAGATCCGCATCGGGAACTCCGTCATCATGATGTCCGACGAGTATCCGGAATGGAACTGCCTGGCGCCGGAGTTTGCCAAAGGCGGCGCGTTCATGATCTATGTGGCGGACGTGGAGGCCGCGCTGGCCCAGGCGGAGGCGGCGGGGGCCAAAGTGCTGGACCCCATCACGGAGCAGTTCTGGGGAGACCGCACGGCACGGCTGGCGTGTCCCTTTGGATACCGCTGGAATCTCGCGCAAAAGGTCCGCGATGTCCCGCCTGATGAAATCGCCCGCCTCGCGGCGGAGTGGGAGAAACAATAAAGCATCACCGGGAGCGGCCCGGCTTTCGAGTTGCCCCCTTCCGGAATGCGGTCCATAAGACCCCTCCGCTGTCCACGGCGGAAATGAGTTCTTCCGTTTTTTGATTCCATGCCTGTCGCCACACCTCAACAATTCGCCTCCATGCTGGATGCCGCTCAAAAGGGCGGCTATGCCTATCCGGCCATCAATGTCACCTCGCTTCCCACGATCAATGGAGCGCTGAAGGCCTTCGCGGAGCAGAAGAGTGACGGCATCATCCAGGTGTCCACGGGAGGCGGTCAGTTCGCCAGCGGCACGGCGGTGAAGGACGCGGCGCTGGGGGCCATCGTGCTGGCGGAAGCCGTGCACCGGCTGGCGGAGAAGTATGACGTGCTCATCGGCCTGCACACAGACCACTGTCAGCCAAAGGTGGTGGACAGCTTCCTGAAGCCGCTCATCGCGGAGACGGCAAAGCGCCGCGCCGCCGGGCTGAAGAACCTTTTCACCTCTCACATGCTGGACGCCTCCGAGCTGCCGCTGAAGGAGAACATCGCCCTCTCTCTGGATCTGCTGAAGCTCTGCGCGGAGAACGAGATCGTACTCGAAGTGGAGGCCGGTGTGGTGGGTGGCGAGGAGGACGGGCACGACACCTCCGGGCTCCCGCATGACAAGCTCTACACCACGCCGGAGGACATGCTGGCGGTGTATGAGGCGCTCAATGGCGTGGGCCGGTACATGTTTGCCGCCACCTTCGGCAATGTCCACGGTTCCTACAAACCCGGGGCCGTGAAGCTCCGTCCGGAAATCCTGCGCGACGGACAACAAGCCGTGATCGCCAAATATGGCGCGGCGGCGGAGTTTGACCTCGTGTTCCACGGCGGCTCCGGCACGCCGCTGGAGGAGATCCGTGAGACCCTGGACTACGGGGTCATCAAGATGAACATCGACACGGACACCCAGTATGCCTTCACCCGTCCCATCGCGGACCACATGTTGAAGAACTACGACGGCATCCTCAAGATCGACGGCGAAGTGGGGGACAAGAAGATTTACGATCCGCGCAATTACCTGAAGAAAGCCGAGCAGGGTCTCTGCGCGCGCATGAAGCAGGCGTGCGACGACCTCCGTAGCACCGGCCAGACCATCTTCGGAAAGGTGTAACCGGGGTGGAGCCATGGCTCCGGGAATCCCGCTTGCGGCGCGGGGGCACTGGTTAGCTTTTGTTAAATGAAGACTGTGCTGGAGACGATCCGCAGCGGAGCCCCGTGGCTTGAAAAGGCTGGGGTGGAAAACGCGCGGCTGAACATGGAGCACCTTCTGGCCAAGGTGCTCGGGTGTCGGCGCATGCAGCTCTACATGGACTTCGACCGCCCGCTGGAGGAGTCGCAGCTTTCACCGCTGCGGGACCTCGTGAAGCGCCGGGGAAAAGGAGAGCCGCTCCAGCATCTCCTGGGCACCGCCGAGTTTTGCGGGCGGGAATTCAAATGCGATGCCCGCGCGCTCATTCCCCGTCCCGAAACGGAGGAACTGGTAGAGAAGATCCTCGCGCTGGCCCGCCGGGAGGGCGCGGTGCCTCCGGCGGAAATCCTGGATATGGGCACCGGCTCTGGAGTCATCGGGATCAGCCTGGCCTTCGCTTTCCCGGAGGCGCTCGTGACCCTGGCGGATTTCTCACTGGATGCCCTCGCGCTCGCGCGGGAGAACGCGGAGAAACTGGAACTGACGGGCGACCGGATCACCTTCGTGCAAAGCGATCTCTTCTCCGCGCTGGAGGGCCGGAGGTTCGACCTCATCGCCGCCAACCTGCCTTACATTCCCGCCGGGGAGATTTCCACGCTTTCCCCGGAGGTCCAGCGGGATCCCCTGCTGGCGCTCGATGGCGGCCCCGAAGGAACGGAACTCATCGAGCGCTTTCTGGAAGGGCTTTCCGCTCACCTCGCGCCCGGGGGGCTCGTGGCGCTGGAAGTCGGAGCCGGGCAAACGGCGGCCCTCGCGGAGAGCATGCGCGGGCACGGTCTCCAGGAGGTCAGCGCGGTGAATGACTATTCCCGCCGGGACCGGTTTCTCTTCGGTTACTCGCCGGGGAGCGGGATCGGGGCCGGAATGGGCGCGGGCGCGGAAGCCGGGGCTGGAGCCTGACCGGGCTGGCGCAGCTTCAGATCCTGGGAGCCTTCGCTGAATTCCAGCTGCAGCGGCACTTTTTGCCAGTTGGGGACCGTGAGGTCCAGGCCGGGGATCACCCAGACGACCACCCGGGTGCCTTCCAGCATGCCGTGGCCGTTGGTGCGTTCGCGGAGAATGCGCAGGCGGGGTGTGTTCCGGCCGTCGTTCAGAGTGGCGAGCACATCCGGGATGGTCTGAAGCTCCGCCGCGAGTTGCTCCGCGAGGCTGCAAAAGGCTCCGTTGGAACCCTGGGGATTGTTCGCCTCCCGCCAGGCCACGATGCTGCTGTCCCCCATGAGGAGGATGCTGCCGCCGGAGGTTTCAAAGGAAAGGGACTTAACCTTGTCCCCGACGATGCGGCCGATCCGCTGGGTGTGGAAAATCTCCGGCTTCACTTTGTCCTCCGTGATGATCGCCAGAGCGCCCGTGAAGTTCAGCGTCGCCGGTTCCGCGGTGATGCCCGTGACCGTGCCGCCCTTGCCCCCTTTGCTTTCACGCACGGCATCCGCGATCTCCTTCGTGGCGATCCGCACGCCATGGGGAGACCAGGTGCCGCTGGTGCGCGGGAAGACCGGGCCATCCTTGTCCTCCCGGTGGGCGAGGAAGGCGGGCAGGAGATCCACCACTTTTACTTTCTTCGCGGCCAGTTCATCCATGGCCGTCTTCAGCAGGGAGTCCAGCCGGGGCGGGCGTTTGGACTTCACCGGCACCTTGCGGGAAATTTTGTCAGGATATACCAGCGCCTTCGGCGGCACCGGCACCAGGATGAGCTCGATATTCCGGGCGCGCAGTTGCTGGGCATAGTCCGCGATGGCCGAGGTGGCCGCGGAGGTAGAGCTGATGCGGCTGAGTTGCAGCAGTTCTGGCGAACCAAAAAGCCAGCCGTCCTTCCCGTCCACATTCCCGCCTTTTTCCCCCAGTTCGCCGCACTGCTGGTAAAACGCAATCTCCGCCGCCGAGCGCTTCGAGCGATCCTTATCGGTTTCCGCGCCCTTTTTTTCGTCCGCCGGGGAGGTCTTACAGCCCGTGAGCGAAAGGAGGGCCATCGCCACGCTGGCGGAGAGAAGAGGAAGAAGGAGGGGGCGTTTCATGCGGGAAGGGAGGGATATAGCACACGGAATTTCCCGCGCTCAACCATAATGCGAATATCCTGGCAGAGGGGATTCGCATTGCGCCTTTTCAGGGGCGGGCGTTGCTTGGCGGGAGGATGATCTATTTGGACAACAATGCCACCACTTCGCTCGATCCCGGTGTCGTGGATTCCATGCTGCCCTTTCTCCGGGACCATTTTGCCAACGCCTCCAGCGGCTACACCGCCGCCGCGCCGGTCCGGCGGGCCCTGGCGGCCGCCCGGGAAAAAGTGGCCGCGCTCCTGGACTGCACGCCGGAGGAGATTGTCTTCACCAGCGGCGGCACGGAGGCGGATAATGCGGCGATCCTCTCCGCCATCCGGCTCTATCCGGACCGCCGCCACATCATTACCGGTGCCACGGAGCACGATGCCGTGCTCAACTGCTGTGCCTGGCTGGAGAAGACCCAGGGTTATGAGATCACCCGCCTGGGTGTCACGCCGGGCGGTTCCATCCGCCTCGAGGATCTGGAGGCCGCTCTGCGTCCGGGCCGCACGGCCCTGGTCTCCCTCATGTGGGGGAACAACGAAACCGGCGTGCTTTCCCCCGTGCGGGAGGCGGCGGCGATGACGGAAAAAGCGGGCGTGCTTTTTCATACGGACGCGGTGCAGGCGGCGGGGAAGGTGCCCATCAGTCTCCAGGGCGGGCACATTCATTATCTTTCGCTCTCCGGGCATAAGTTCCATGCGCCGAAGGGTGTGGGAGCCCTGTATGTGAATCATCGCGTGGCTTATCAGCCCTCGCTTTTCGGCGGCGGGCAGGAGCAAAACCGCCGTGCCGGGACAGAGAACATCCCGGGCATCGTGGCCATGGGGCAGGCCGCGGCCCTGGCCCGGGATCAACTGGCGGACGGAACCCCCGGCGGGCTGCGGGATTTCTTTGAGGCGGAACTTTCCGCGCGGCTGCCCGGGGTGCACTTCAACGGCCAGGGCGTCCCGCGCGTTCCGAATACCAGCAACTTTTACATCGAAGGCGTGGAGGCCGCCGCGATGATCGTGCTGCTGGACCGCGCGGGAATCTGTGTCAGCGCTGGCAGCGCCTGCCATACCGGCTCCCGTGACATCTCCCATGTCCTCGCCGCCATGGGCCTCACCCGGGCCCAGGCGACGCAGACCCTCCGCGTGTCTCTCTCCCGGTTTACAACGCGCGGGGAGATCGAAGAGGCGCTAAAGCACTTTGTGAAGGCGGCGGAGAAAGTGCGCTCGCTGTGAGGTCTTAGTCCTCTTTCAAACGGATGCGGCGGTATTCCATCTGACCTTTGTCGCCTTCAAATCCCACAGGTCCACTGGCGGGAACGGGGAAGGCGGCGTCCAGCACGTCGCCGTTGCAGGTGCAGTGGGCTTTGTCGCCTTTCACCACGATCACCACCTCATTCCAGTCCTGGGGCTTGTAATGGGGCAGGTCTTTCCACGGACCGGCCAGCACGTAGTCCCGGCATTGCAGTTGGGGGCCACGCACGAAGATGCCGCTGTCGGCATTGGGCGTGGCGCGGAATTCCAGCTTCAGCGTGAAGTCTTTGGCAAACTGCCGCGCGGTCCAGAGGGCGGCGATCTTCCGGCCTTCCGGGGGTGTGGTCACCACGAGCCGTCCGTTTTTAGCGATGTAACGACCGTCGCTGCTGGCGGTCTTGCCATCGAAGGATTCCAGCGGCGCGTCCTTTTTCTCATAGCCCCAGCCGGTGAGGTCCTTGCCATTGAAGAGGCTCACGTAGCCTTCCTCCAGTTTAAAATCATCCGGCGCGGTTTCCAGGAAACCGAGCGTGGCGAGCACCGGACGCAGGGCGGAGGCCCATTTGTCATAACCCGCTTTGTTCGGGTGCAGGAGATCCGGGAATTCCCCGGCTTTCGCGTCGCCCTCTTTGTTCGCAAAGAGGGTCCAGGTTTCCACGTAGGTCACCTTCGGGTCACCCTTTACGGCGGCGGCGTAGAGTTCGTTCACCTTCTTGATTTGCGCGGCGGACCGGGACTTCGAGGCGGAACTCGGAAATACCTGGCAGAGCACCACAGGCATGGCAGCGTCGTGCGCATGCAGGGCGTCAATGATGAGCTTGAGGTTCCCCGCGATGGTTTCCGGCGTGGCTTTCTCCTCCAGATCGTTCGTGCCCAGAAGCATCACCACGGCGGAGGGTTGCAGCGCCAGCACGTCCTCCTTGAGGCGGACGAGCATCCCGCGCGTGGTGTCCCCACTGATGCCGCGGTTCGCGGTTTTCATGCCCGCGAAGCTCTTGCCAAAGTCATCGCCCCATCCCTGGGTAATGGAGTCGCCCAGGAACACCACGGCACCCTTGTCTTTTTCAACCTTGGAGGACCAGGCAGTCCGTTTCTCCGACCACAGTTTCTGGAACCAGTCATACCGGCGGATGGGCCCGGCACCCGGCAGGCCGTCATCGGTGGAAGGGATGGCCAGAGGGGACTCCGCCCGCAGGGAGCCACAGAAGGAGAGGATAAAAAGAAGAGGGGTCAGAATTTTCCGCATGAGGCCATGCTATCGGCCCGTTAAACGCGGGCAAACACTTCTCCCCGTATATTTCGCCGCGTCTTACCGGTGGCGGTGATGATTCCCTCCGTGCCCGTGGCCACCATGGTAATGGCCTCCTCCACGGTGATAGTAGTGGCCGCGTCCATGGTAGTGTCCGCGGTACCGGGGATAATGATAGGAGCGGTAACCGTAGTGCGCATGGGAGCCTACGTAGAGGCCCACCGGCGGGGCGTAATAGGAGGGCCCGTAGCCGCCCACGTAGCCGTCGGCGACATAGGTGGCGCAGGAGGTCAAAGTCAAAGAAGCGAGCGCCACCCCGGCCAGCGGGATCGCCCTGAGGAATGCACGTGGAATATTCATGGCTAAATGGATTTGGGGGTTTGTCTGTGGGACGCTTCAGCCAGTCTGCTTATTCAGTGCCACTTCCAGGTTTACCGGTTCCGGGGAATCCGCGCAGTCGTTAATGAAGGAAACGAAATAAGAGAGGGCTCACGGGCTTCACCAGAAGAGGCCGCCGGACTCAATTTCCCCGCCCTTTCCCCATGCGGGAAAGCGCGTCATTCCCCCTGTGGACAAGCGAACGCGATGTGCTTCCGTCCGCTCACCCACATGCCTGGCATGTCAGACAACCTCATGAAAATCCGTTCTTTCGCGGCTTACTGCATTAAAAACGATGCAGGCTGCGGTGGCTGCTGACAGGGCTGACGGGGCATTCCATGCTCCCGACTCTCATGGCCCGTGAGCCGGGCATTGGGTCCAAGACAATGAGTCAATCTGAATCCTCCTCTCACTCCCCCTCCCGGTTGTGGATATTGATGCTGGCCGCCCTGGGCGTGGTTTTCGGCGATATCGGTACCAGCCCGCTCTACGCCATGAAGGAATGCTTCATGGAGGCAGGCGTGGCGGCTCCGGTGGTGCCCGTGGACAAGGCCCACATCATGGGAGTGATGTCCCTCATCATCTGGACCCTGGTGCTCATGATCACGGTGCAGTATGTGGGGCTGGTGATGAAGGCGGACCGGCGCGGGGAAGGGGGGATCCTGGCGCTGCTGTGCGTGGCCTTTCCGGAGCGGAAGGGGAAATGGCGCACCGGCACCGCGAAGTTGATGGTGGTGCTGGGGGTTTTCGGCGCGGCGCTGCTTTACGGGGACGGGATGATCACTCCGGCCATCACCGTGCTGGGAGCCATGGAAGGGCTGAATGTGGTGGCTCCGGCGATGGCGAGTTACATCATTCCCGCCACACTCGTCATCATCGTGGGCCTGTTTTCGGTGCAGCGGTTCGGCACCGGCAAAGTGGGCGCGGCGTTTGGGCCCATCACCCTGGTATGGTTTCTGGTGCTGGCGGTCATGGGGGTGTGCTGGATCGTCCAGGAACCGGGGGTTGTGCTGGCCTTCAATCCGTTTCCGGGGATCGTGATGCTGTTTGAGAAACCGGAGGTGGCCATGAAAGTGCTCTCCGGTGTATTTCTTACCGTGACTGGTGGTGAGGCGCTCTACGCGGACCTGGGCCACTTTGGCCGGAGACCCATCGCGCGGGACTGGCTCTATCTGGTGAAGCCCGCGCTGATTTTGAACTACCTGGGCCAGGGCGCGATGCTCATCCAGAACGCGGATGCCATCGAAAATCCCCTGCAAAACATGGCCCCGGACTGGTTCCGCGTGCCGCTTCTCATTCTCGCCACCATGGCGGCGGTCATCGCCAGCCAGGCGCTCATTTCCGCCGTGTATTCCCTGACCATGCAGGCGGTGCAACTGGGCTACCTGCCGCGGGTGAAGATCAGCCACACCTCCCATATCGAGAAGGGCCAGATTTACATCGACCGTGTGAACTGGCTGCTCATGTTCGGGTGTCTCGGACTGGTGGTGGCTTACGGTTCCTCCAGCCGTCTGGCGGCGGCGTACGGCATCGCGGTGAACCTGACGATGCTGGTGACCACGCTGCTGCTTTACTTTGCGGCGCGCCGGAAATGGGAGTGGAGCCCGGCAAAGACCATCGCGGCCATCGCGGCGCAGTTCATCGTGTGCGTGGTCTTCATCGTGGCGAATGCCCACAAATTCCTCCACGGCGGCTGGGTGCCGGTGTTTATTGGGATCAGCATTTTCACCGTCATGGTCACCTGGCGCACGGGACGCCGCCTGCTGGGCGGGCGTTTGCAGGAGCAGGCGCTGCCGCTGCGGCAGTTCCTGGAGAGCATCAAGCGCGGGAACAAAATCACCCGGGTGCCGGGCACCGCGGTTTTCATGGCCGGCTCCAGCGGGCTCACCCCCACCGCCCTGCTGCACAATCTGAAGCACAACAAGGTGCTGCATGACCGGGTGCTGTTCCTCACGATCGACAGTGAGACCACCCCTTATGTGGAAAGCAGCGAGCGCCTCACTCTGGAGGAGATCGATACCAATATGTGGCGCATCATCGGCCACTATGGGTTCATGGAACAGCCGGACGTGCCGGATCTCCTGGAGCTCTGCGAGGAAAAGGGGCTCAAGCTCGACCCCATGCAAACCAGCTTCTTCCTGGGAAGGGAGACCATCATTCCCTCCGGCCAACTCCTTCCCAAATGGCGGGGTAAACTCTTTGGCGTGCTTTCACGGAATGCGCAGAGCGCGGTGGCGTACTACAATCTGCCGCCTGGACGGGTGGTGGAATTCGGCATTCAGATAGAACTCTAACTTCATCTCCCTCCCTCTCTCCCATGAACCTCGTCAACCGTCACGGCCAGAAGCTGGACCACCGTTTTCACGAATCCCCCGCGCCTCTGGATCCTAACCACGTGATTCTCATCGGGCACGGCCTGACGGCGAATCTCGACCGTCCGTTTCTCAAGGCCCTGGCGGAGGAACTGGCGGCGAATGGATTCCACGCCCTGCGGTTCTCCTGGTCGGGCAATGGCGGGAGCGAAGGGGACTTCCGGGAGTCCTGTATCAGCCGGGAAGTGGAGGACCTGGGCAGTATTATCGACACCGTGACGGCGGCGGGCTATTCCGTGAGCTACGCCGGGCACAGTATGGGGGGGGCCGTGGGGACCCTGCGGGCCGCCCGGGATCCCCGGCTGTGCTATGTGATCTCGCTGGCCGGCATGGTGGAGACCTCCGGTTTTGTGGACCGGGAGTTTGCCGGAGTGGTCCCGGACGAGGGGCTCATGTGGGACGAGCCGGATTTCCCGCTCTCCTCCACCTTCGTCAATGACCTCCGGTCCATCGGCTCCACCACGGCAGAGGCGCAAAAGATCACCGTGCCTTATCTCCTCCTCCACGGCATCCAGGATGATCTGGTGCCCGCGTCGGAGGCGGTGGCGCTTTTTAACACCGGCGCGGGAAATCCCGGATATCTCGTTGAGATCGAGGCGGACCACACCTTCACTGGCGAAGCTACCTCCACCATGGTGAAAGAGGTGATCCACTGGCTGAAGACCCGGGTGGAGGCCTGAAGACCGCGCGGGATTGAATAACGGCGGGATTGCCGGCGTCCAGGAGGTGGCTTATTCTACCTTCACCATGACGACGCGCCGCCCGCTTGCCCTTCTATTGCTGTCGCTGACCCTGTCTGTCCCGGTGACGGCTCCCGCGTGTCTCTGGGACACGGATACGCTGGCCACGGAGAAGACCCGCTTTCCGGAGGTCTCCGATATCATGAGCGGAAACTTCCCCCGGCATTCAAAGGCTTTCTACGAATGGCGGGTGGGATTTTGCAAAGCGGCTCTGGAAATGGATAAAACCCAACCGGCGCTCTACGACGACCTCGCGGTGGCCCAGCATAAACTGGGAAACCACAAGGAGGCCATTGCCACCATGCAGGCCAAGGAGGCAGTGAAGCCGGGGCTCTATGAGACGTATTCGAATCTGGGAACCTTCTATATTTACACGGGAGAATTGAAGGAGGCCGTCACCTGGATCGATAAAGCCCTGGCGATCAACGCAGATGCCCATTTTGGCCGGGAGAGATACCAGAAGTGGCTGGTGGAGTGGGTACTGGAAGGAAAACCGGGATTGCCTCCACCGCACGTGGACGCCCCGGGGTCGGAGCTTTTTGGATTCGCCGCTTATGTCTTGAAACAGCCTCACTCCTCCACGGATCTTAAAGTGCGGCTGAATGAAGCACGGAAAGGTGTCCTGGGCATGATGCGGTTCGCGGATTTTGACAATCCTTTGCTTCAAGAGGCCCTGGGGGACATTTTGGCCTCCGGGGGGATGAAGTTCAGCGCGGGCAACCTCGCCAACGAAGCCTATCAGATGGCCCTGACAAAAGTAACGGCGGCGGAGGACGTTACCCGGCTCCAGACAAAATACCGGAACGTGGCCGCCCAAAATGAGGAGTTCAAAGCGAAGGCCGTCAATGCTGACTTGAAAGCCGCCGTGGAAAGGGGAGTGGCCCTCGCGGCCAAAGTGGCGAAGGATGAAGCCGCCTGGATCAAGGCCGGTAAAGACGCTTCGGCGGCGTTTACCGCAAAGTATCTTCCGGCGGAGAAGAAAAAGGAGACGAAAGGGAAGTAACCTGGGGCGGCTTCTAATCCGCCATCCCCAGCTCGTGCAGCTTCCGGTGGAGCGTGCGGCGGCTGATGCCCAGGAGCTTCGCGGCGGCGCTGCGATTCTCCCCGGTGCGGCGGAGGGCTTCGCGGACGAACTGGTTCTCCATCTCCTGGATGTTCAGGTCCTCGGGCATGGTCCCCGGGGTGGAGGAGGCCTTTTTACCCGGAGTGGGAAGCGCCAGTGGTTCGGCGGAGGAGCGATTGCCGGGGAGGACCAGTGGCACCTCGCGCAGGCTGGCGGGAAGGTGGCGCAGCATCAGCTTCGTGCCGCTGCTCATGACCACGCCGTGTTCGATGGCCGTGCGCAATTCCCGCACATTCCCCGGCCAGGGATAGGAAGTAAGCAGGTCCATGGCGTCCGGGCTGATCTCGCGGACCTCCTTTTTATTCTCCTTAGCCAGTTCCTTGAGAAAGGCGCGGGCCATCACCGGGATATCCTCCCGGCGTTCGCGCAGGGACGGCAGGTGGATGTTCACCACATTGAGCCGGAAGTAGAGGTCCTCCCGGAATTTCCCGTCCTCCACCAGTTGTTTCAGACTCTTGTTCGTGGCGGCCACCACGCGCACGTCCACCTTCACGGGCGTGTTGCCCCCCACGCGTTCCACGGTGCGCTCGCCCAGGGCCCGGAGGAGTTTTACCTGGGTGGATTGATCGATCTCCCCGATCTCATCCAGGAACAGGGTGCCGCCATCCGCCGTCTCAAAGCGCCCGATGCGGCGCTCCATCGCGCCGGTGAAGGCCCCCCGCTCATGCCCGAAGAGTTCGCTTTCCAGCAACTGCGGGCTCAGCGCCGCGCAGTGCACGATGACCAGCTTCGCCTTTGGCCGGTCGCTCAGGTTATGAATCGCGTGCGCCACCAACTCCTTCCCCGTGCCGCTCTCGCCCTCGATGAGCACCGTGGCCCGGCTGGGGGCCACCTGGGTGATGGTCTCAAACACCCGTTTCATCGCCTCCGAGTGGCCCAGCAGCCGGTCCAGCCCGTAGCGCTCTGTGACCTGCTGCTTCAGCGAGACATTCTCATGCTCCAGGGTGCGGCTGCGGAGCGCGCGTTTGATGAGGAGATCCAGTTCCTCGATGTTCAGCGGCTTCGTGACAAAGTGATAGGCCCCCCGCCTCATGGCCTCCACGGCGGTATCCACGCTGCCATACGCGGTCATCATGATGACCACCGGCTTGTATGGCATGGCCAGCGCCTGGCCGATGAGTTCCATGCCGTCATCCGCGCCGAGCCGCAGGTCCGTGACCATCACGTCCACCTTCTCGTTCTTCAGGACCTCCATCGCCTCCGCGCGGTCGGACGCGATGTAAACGTCATAGTCGTCCTCCAGCGAGAGGCGAAGCCCCTCACGGGTGTGCTTTTCATCATCGACGATGAGGACGGTGGCGGGTTCCATGGAGGAGTCTGTAGGGCGGCGCGGGCGGGCGCTCAAGTCTATTCCATGACCCGCCGCGCG
The DNA here is from genome assembly GCA_965229245.1 of Verrucomicrobiales bacterium. GTDB lineage: Bacteria > Verrucomicrobiota > Verrucomicrobiia > Verrucomicrobiales > V1-33 > V1-33. The sequence goes on along the minus strand of CBDDIW010000005.1, from coordinate 1,101,434 downwards.
GAAGCTCCAGGCACCGGAAAGCCCGTGTTTCTCCCCACGTTCCAAAGCGAAGGGGCCCGGCCTTCCGGCAAAACGGGATTTCACCACCTTCGCGGGAATTTGCTCTGGCATCCCCGCCCGCCGGGGGCTGTCTGCCACAAGCAATGAAAGCCCATCTTCCCAATCACCCCACCCAGCTCTATCTCATCCGCCACGGAGAAGTGGAAACCCGCTATCACAAGGTCTTCGGCGGGTCCGTCATCGATATGGCACTCTCGCCACTGGGCCATGCGCAGGCCGAGGCGCTCGCCCGGTGGATGGGGGACAGCCGGCTGGATGCCATCTATGCCAGTCCCATGCTGCGCGTGCGGCAAACCATCGCCCCACTCCTCGCCCGCCGCGGCCTGGAGCCCGTGGAGATGCCCGGGCTGCGGGAGGTGAACTTCGGTGACTGGACCGGTCTGCTCTGGCACGAGGTGAAGGAGAAGTTCGGCATCAGCGCCTTCGACTGGCTGGAGGTGCTGGATGGTCCCGGCATCCCCAATGGCGAAGCCGCCGCCGCGCTCGTGGAACGCGTCACCCCCTGCCTGCGCCAAATCCTGGATGACAACGCGCACCGCAGCGTGGCCATCGCCTGCCACGGCGGCATCATCCGCGTCATCCTCTCCATGCTGCTGGAATGGCCGCTCGCCCGCATGGCGCATTTCAACATCGAGTATGGCAGCGTCACCGTGGTGGAGCTGTTGCCGGAGAAAAAGCACGCCGTCGAAATCGAACTGCTCAACTGCGTGCCCCTCCGCGACGGATTCCGGGCGGCGGCCTCTCCCTCCTGAACCGCGGAATACGGACGGAGGCAATGGCAGGGCGTCTTACTTCGACGCCTGCTGGATGAATCCGGTGATGTCGGCGCTGAGTTTTTTCAGGGACGGCAGGTTCGTGTACATCATGTGCCCGCCATCGTAGAATCCCCAGTGGAAATTCCCGCGGAGTTCGTCAGGAAGCTGGATGTGCCGCACACTGCTCTGGATGCCCTCCGCCGGAGTGGCGAGGTCATGATAACCGCAGCCGATGAACACCTGGAGCGAGGGGTTGTCCGTGATGGCGCCTCCGAGCTGCTGGCACACGTCGAAGTAACGGTTGCCGCGCCCGTAGTTCCAGGGATTCACCGCACCGTTGAGAATTTCATATGGTTTGTCGGTTTGATAGTTCAGGCCGTCCTTGTCCCGCAGATAGGCATTCATCATGGTGGAGAACACGCCAAACACCGTGGAGTAGCTGGGGTCGCCGCTCACGCCGGAGACCCGGCCATCGAACCGCCCGATGATCTTCCCTTCCTTCTCCAGCAGCTTCTGGCGGAAGGTGGAGGGATCGATGCGGAGATTCTGACGGAGAATGAAGTCCTTCGGCAGGCTGGTCAGGGTAGCCAGTTCCGAGGCCACGCGCTCCCGGTCCTCCGCCGGCAGCGATGCTCCACGCAGGAGAGCATTGGCATACGCCCCGCGGGCAAACTCCTGGGCGCGGTTCCAGAGCCCCTGGAAGTCGCCCATGAGTTCGGGAGCCAGCTTCTTGTGGAAGTGGGCGTTTGCCACATAGCCGGGGAGCCAGGCGATGTAGGGCACGTCGTTCTGGTCGTCGGGTGAGAGGGTCTTGAAGTCCAGCAGGCCGCTCACGATTATGACCCCGTTCAGATACATACCGAACTTATCCTGCAGCGAGGCGGCGAGGCCGCTCACGCGGATGGCACCGTAGCTTTCACCCATGAGGAACTTCGGGCTGCCCCAGCGATTGTGCTTCGTGATCCAGAGGCGGATGAATTCCCCCACGCTGTCCACGTCTTCGTTGAAGCCGAAGAACTGCTTTGGATCCTCGCCTTTCTCCGCCTGACTGAGGCCCGTGCTGACGGGATCCACGAAGACGAGGTCGGCATCGCGGAGGAGCGTGTATTCGTTATCCGTCAGAGAGTATGGTAGCCGGGGAGCGGTGTAGCCGCCCTCCGGCAGCACCACGCGGCGCGGGCCGAAGGCTCCCAGGTGCAGCCACACGGCGCTGCTGCCGGGGCCGCCGTTGAAGCAAAAGCACACGGGGCGCTTCTCCAGGGCGTCCGTGCCGGTGCGGAGATAGGAGACGTGGAAAATCTTCGCTCTGGCCTCGCCATAGGTCTTGGTAAGCGTGATGGTGCTGGCGTTCGCCGTGTAATTGACCACCTGACCGTCGATGGTGATCTGGTGCTTCGTCTCGACGCCGTCGCCTTTTTTCTCCTCCTCTTTCTTTTCCCCTTCCTTTGCTTTGACCTCCTCCTTTTTCGGAGGATCGGCGGGTTTGTCCTGGGCGAAGGCGAAGCCGGAACCGGCCAGCAGGAGAGCGGGAATCAGAGCGCGGGAGAGTGGTGTCATGATGGTGGAGCGTGGACGGGAGGCGAAAAAGGGACGCGTGACCTTTTTAGCGTCACGGAGGGCCAAATTATTGTGGAGTCATCCATTCACCACCGGAATGCGTCCGCTGGCGGATTTGATTACGCGGTGCCGGAACCGGCGGGGGGCACATGCCGCGCTTGCCTCCGCGGGAAGGCCGGATCATCTCAGGGCATGAACGAAACGCCCTATCAAAAACTCCGCCGCTGGTTTGGCGGGGTCGCCCTGGTCCGCAGCACTGGCAGCGTGCTCGGCTGGGACCAGGAAACGTATCTTCCGGAAAAAGCCGGGGACTTCCGCGCGGAGCAACTGGCATGGCTGGCGGGCCAGCAGCACCGGCTGGCGACCTCCCCGGAGGTGGGCGCGTGGATTTCCGAATGCGAGGCCGCGGGAGCCGCGGAGGGTTCCGTGGAGGCCACGAATGTAAAAGGCTGGCGGCGGGACTACGATCTCGCCACGAAGCTGCCCCCGGAATTCGTGGAGGAGCTGTCCCGCACCACCGCCCAGGCCACGCATGTGTGGGCGGAGGCACGGAAGCGTTCGGATTTCAGCCACTATCAGCCCATGCTGGAGAAGCTGGTGCGTCTGGTGCAGGAAAAGGCGGACCGTATCGGCTGGGAGGCCTGCCGTTATGACGCTCTCCTGGATGAATATGAACCCGGGGCGCGCACGGCGGATCTGGTCACCCTCTTCTCAACGCTCGGCCCCGCGCAGTCCGCGCTGGTGGGCCCGGCGGCGGAGGTCTCCGCGCGACAGCCGGAGGATCTGCTGAAGGCGGAGTATCCCATCGCCGCCCAGCAGGCGTTCAACCGCGAGGTCGCGGAGGCGTTCGGGTTCGACTTCAAGAGCGGGCGCATCGACACCACTTCCCACCCGTTCTGCAGCGGCATGGGGCCGCACGATACCCGCCTCACCACCCGGTATGACACGGCGGACTTTTTCTCCTCCTTCTACGGCGTCCTGCATGAGACCGGGCACGGGCTCTACGACCAGGGCCTGCTGAAAGAGGAGTGGGGCCAGCCTGCCGGGGACGCGTGTTCGCTGGGCATTCATGAGAGCCAGAGCCGACTGTGGGAAAACCACATCGGCGGCAGCGAGGTTTTCTGGGAGCACTGGCTGCCCCGCGCGGCGGCTCATTTCCCGCACCTCTCCGCTTTCACCCCCGCCCAGGTGGCGGCGGCGGCGCGGCGGGTTTCGCCCAGCTTCATCCGTGTGGAGGCGGACGAGGTCACGTATGATCTGCACATCATCCTGCGCTTTGAGATCGAGCGCCGCATCATCAATGGCGACCTCCCGGTCTCCGGTATCCCCGCCGCGTGGAATGAAAAGTTCGAGGAACTCCTGGGGCTGAAGGTGCCGGATGATGCCCGGGGCTGCCTCCAGGACATCCACTGGAGCTTCGGGGGCTTCGGCTATTTCGCCACCTACACCCTGGGAAATTTGAATGCCTCCCAGCTCATGCGGGCCGCCCGCGCCGCACATCCCACGCTGGACGCGGAACTGGCCGGGGGCAGCTACGCCACGCTGCTCTCCTGGCTGCGGACAAACATCCACGGCCCGGGCCGCCGTTATTCCGCGCCGGACATCATGCGCCACGCCACCGGGGAAAATACCCGGGCGGATTACCACCTGGCGTATCTGAAGGCGAAGTTTCTCTAACGGCTATGTTTTGAAATGCTCCCACCCGCCGGAAAGCGCGGTGCGGTGGGAGCGGTCCGCCAGCAGTTCTCCAATGACCGTGACCGGCACGCGGGGGAAGGGCCAGGCTTTGATCAGGGGCTTCCATTTCCGGGGCGGCAGGGTGAAAAGAAGTTCGTAGTCCTCTCCATCCCCGATCCCCTGGGCGGGGGTGCAGCCGCGATGCAGTGGCAGAGCCGCGGGGTCCAGACGGAATCCGGTGCCTCCCGCGTCGGCTAGGCGTGGCAGGTCTTTGGCCAGGCCGTCGCTGAGATCCATCATCGCGGAGGGCCGGGCGTGCCGGGCCAGCCAGCGGGCCTCGGCCACTCGCGGAGTAAAGTCCAGATGACGCCCGCCGAGGGAGCCGCCGAGTTTCCCGGTGACACAGATCAAATCGCCCGCCTGGCCTCCATCGCGGAGTACCAGGCACTTCCGCTCCACCGTTCCCAGGAGCGCCACGGAAATCATCACCGGCGCGCCCTCCGGCACGGAGGAGGTCTCCCCTCCGGCGATGCCGCAGCCCCAGCGGCGCGCGGCTTTTTTGATGCCCGTGTAAAGTTCCAGCACCCAGGAGGTCATCGTGTTTCGCGGCAGTGCCAGGGTGATGAGCGCCTCCCGTGGTTCCCCTCCCATGGCCGCGATGTCGCTGATGACGCGGCAGAGCGCCTTCCATCCCACGCGCGCGGCCTCGGTTTCGCGGGTGAAGTGAACGCCTTCGATAAGGCAGTCCGTCTTGAAAAGCGTCAGGAGTCCCCGCCCGGTGCCGCCCAGCACCGCGCAGTCATCGCCTGGTCCGGTAAGAGTCCGCGTGGTGCGTGGCAGGCCCCGTGTGAGCAACTGGATCAGCCGGTCCTCGCCGGTTTCGGAAACCCGCTCACCGCAGTTCGGGCGGGCCATAAAAGAGGAAGAGGAAGGTGATGGCGTTGAACATGGAGTGCATCATCACCGGCACCAGCAGCGAGCGTGTACGTTGATACACATAAGCCAGAACCATGCCCAGCAGGGTGAGCGGGATGAGCACCAGGAGGTTGTTATGGATCACGCCGAAGAACACTGAACTCGCCACCATGGCATAGACCGGATGGATGAATTTCGAGGCCACGCTGAAAAGCACACCCCGGAAGATCAGCTCCTCCATGAGCGGCGCGCCCACGCAGAGCGCCAGAAACATCAGAACCCGCGCCACGGGATCCGTGATGCCCGGGGCCTTCTCCACCAGGGTCTGCGGCTTCAGCTCCATGCTGGTCAGATACTGGAGCAACTGGATGGCGTAATAAGAGATATAATTCAGCGCAACCAGCGTGGGCACGATGATGAGCACGGCCAGCCCGGCGGCCTTCAGCGGGGAAAGGCGCCGCAGCCCGAAGAGTGACACCACATCCAGCCGCCGGTGGAGGCCCAGGTAGGCCAGCACCATGCCGATGAGCATGGCCTGCATGAACATGGAGAGGATGAACAGCGTGGGCATGGGAATGGTCACGCTGTTGGCCGCCGGGTCGGTCCCGGATTGCGCGGCGGCCGCGGCAGGCATGGGTCCGAGCAGGAAGGCCACGATGAGGGTGAGCACGGCAGCGAACCAGGCGTCCTTTTTCGTCCACACCCATCCGGAGGTTCCCTCGACCGGCGGGGTGCTCCCCACCTTCGTATGCGGCGGGGACCAGGGATCACTGGAGACTTCCGGTTCAGGGTTGATCCACGCGGGCGGAGGCGGAGGGGAAACCGTTACCTGGGCGGGCACGGCTTCGGCGGCCATGCGCGTGGCCGCGCGCTCTCCGGCGGTCCGGTGGGGAAAATAGGTGCGGACCAGCAGGGCCAGGGGGACCGAGGCAAGGACGGCGGTGAGAATGTAGAACAGAATCTCGTGTTCGAAGGGGGAGGGCATCGCCGCATCATGACGGAGCCCGGCCACCGTGCAAGCCGCCGGATTTCCGAACGTCCGGCGGATTTTCACGGAGCGCCAGGATTGCGGTTTCCCCGGTTTGGAACCCCGGCGACCCATGCTTTAAAAAAACACGCCAGACACCATGATTACCGAACCGGTTTCCTCCCTGCCCGTCGCCGATGTGGACATTGCCATTCTTGGCGCGGGCTTCAGCGGCTCTTTATTGGCGGTGCACCTTTCCGCCGCGGACCTCGGGCCGTCCATCGCGTTGATTGATCGCTCGCGCTCGCCCGGCACCGGCCTGGCGTATGGCGCGGCGGGCGCGCGGCATCTGCTGAATGTGCCCGCGGGCCGCATGGGGGCCTTCCCGGATCAGCCGGGACACTTTCTGGAATGGGTGCGGGAGCGGGCGGAGGAACGGAGCGCCTTCGGCCTGGGAGAGGTGGGTGAAGGGGACTTTCTCCCGCGGCGGCTCTATGGGCGGTATCTTTCGGACCAGGTGATGAGCCGGGTGCGCGAGTCCCGCCGGCTGCGTCTGCTGGACCGCACGGTGAAGGATCTCACGCGGGCGGAAAGCGGTGTGTGGCGGCTGGTGTTCGAGGACGGCTCCACGCTGGATGCCCGGGCGGTGGTGCTGGCCACGGGGAATTTCCCGTCCACCCGGCCCGCCGCTATTCCCCCGGAGTTGGAGGAAGCCGGAGCCTATTTCAATTCCCCGTGGTCCGCCGCGGCGGTCGGGCGGCTGGCTGGGTCTGGTGACGTGCTGGTGCTGGGCACGGGCCTCACGGCGCTGGATCTCCTGGCGACGCTCCAGGAGGCGAAGCCGGCCGGTGTCATTCACCTGCTGTCCCGCCGGGGGCTTCCGCCTCAGAAACACGCCCCCGGCCAGCCGCGGGCGGTTTCCTGGGAGCCCCTGCCGCTCACCGTACGGGAGGCGCTGCACCGGGTGCGCGGGGAAATCCGGCGGGCGGTGGAGGAAAGCGGGGGCTGGCGACCAGTGATCGATTCCCTCCGTCCCGTGACCGCCGCCATCTGGGGGAAATGGAGCCTGGCGGAGCGCCGCCGGTTTTTGCGCCATGTCCGGCCTTACTGGGAGGTGGCCCGCCACCGGGCCGCGCCCCTGGCTTATGGGGTTCTGGAGGACCTGCTGAGCGGTGGCCGGGCGAAACTGCACAAAGGCCGCATCCAGCGCATCGTGGCGAACGGGGAAGGTGTGGCGGTGACCTTCCGCCCCCGGGACTGCTCGCCGGAAGTGACTCTGAATGTGGCCGCCGTGGTGAACTGCACCGGCCCGGAGGCGGACCTCCGCCGGGTGAGAGATTCCCTCGTCACCAGCCTCATCGACCGCGAACTCGTCAGCCCGGATCCCCTGGGGCTCGGGGTGGAGGTGACCATGGACGGAGCGGTGATCGATGCCGGGGCCGTGCCCGCGACGGATTTCTTCGCCCTCGGGGGCCTGCGCAAGGGACTCCTGTGGGAAAGCACCGCCGTGCCGGAACTCCGCGCCCAGGCCGCCGCGCTGGCGCGTCTTTTGCTCGAACGCTGGGTCCCCGGCCCGCTGCGCCCGGAAGCCGGTGTCGTGGAGCCGGGTGCCGGATTCATCTGGGCCTACGAAATCTGAACCCGCCGCTCCCCCGGGGCCGTTCCCGCGTATGAAAGCGCCGGACGCGGGAGGGCGTTTTCCTTTCACCGGTCATGTTGTCTCTTCGCGCTGTCCTTTCGTTTGTCGCCGTTTCGCTGATGGCGGTGGCGGCGCGTGCCGGGGAGGTGCCAGGCTTCCGGCATGACATCATGCCCATGCTCAATAAAACGGGCTGTAATATGGGTGCCTGCCACGGCAGCGCGAACGGGAAGGGAAATCTAAAGATATCCCTTCGTGGCGAGGATCCGGACGGGGATTTCAAAATCTTCACCCAGAGCCTCCGGTCAAAGCGGCTGAATGTGGATGATCCGGACGCCAGCTTTCTCCTGCGGAAACCGGCCAAACTGGTGGAACACGAGGGCGGGCTCCGGTTTGCGCCGGATTCCGGGGAATTCCGCATGCTGCGGGCCTGGATCGCCGCGGGCGCGCCGAAAGATCCGGAAACCACTCCCGCGCTGACAAAGGTCACGGTGAGTCCGCCGGAAGCGATCATCGACGAACCGCAACGCACGGTGAAGCTCAGCGTCACCGCGTCTTTTTCGGATGGCACCACCCGGGATGTCACGAAGTGGGCCATCTACGAGCCCGCCAATCTTCTCGCCGAAGCCAGCCGCGACGGGCTCATCACCTCCAAACGGCCAGGCGAAACGACGGTGATGGTGCGTTTTGAAAATCTCCAGGTGCCGGTGCCCCTGGCGTTTCTGCCGCACAGGCCGGACTTCCAGTGGAAGGCCCCCGAGGAGGCGAATTTCATCGACACCCACGTCTTTGCGAAACTCCAGCGGATGCGCATCCTGCCCTCGGAGGTCTGTGATGACGCTACCTATCTGCGCCGGGTATTCTTCGACCTCATCGGCCAGCCTCCGTCCCGGGAAGAGGCGGAGGCCTTCCTGAACGATACCCGTCCGGACAAACGCGCGCGCCTCGTGGACACCCTCCTGGAGCGACCGGAATACGCGGAGTGGTGGGCCATCAAGTGGGCGGACCTCTTCCGCATGGAGGAGCGCGTGCTGGACGCCACCGGCACCGCCGCCATGTACCGCTGGATCCGCGACGGGCTGGCGGAGGACAAGCCGATGGATGTTTTTGCCCGGGAGGTCATCACCGCGACGGGCAGCACGTATCTAAATCCGGCCTCAAACTACTACCGGGCGCTGCGGGAGCCGACGCTGCGCTCGGAGACCACCTCCCAGATTTTCCTCGGCACCCGGCTGGCCTGCGCGAAGTGCCACAATCATCCCTTTGAGCGCTGGACGCAGGATGACTATTATCACTTTGCCGCGATTTTCGATGGAATCGAATACACCGTCCTGAACAACCGGCGGTCCGATGAGAACGACCAGATGGAGTTCGTGGGCGAGCAGATCGTGGGCCTGAAAGACAAGCGCGACCTGAAAGACCCGCGCACCAAAAAGGAGCCGGTGCCCGGCCTGCTGGGCCAGGGCGCGCCCGCGATCACCGCCGGTCCGGAGCGGTTTGATGAACTCGCCCGCTGGATGACCTCGAAGGAACACCCGCTCTTCGCGAAGGTGCAGGTGAACCGTGTGTGGGCACATCTCATGGGCAAGGGGCTGGTGGATCCCGTGGACGACTTCCGTCTGACCAATCCACCCTCCATTCCCCCGCTCATGGACGTGCTGTCCCGACGGTTCATCGATGACGGATTCCGCCTGAAGCCTCTCCTGCGGCTCATCTGCGCGTCCAGGGTCTATCAATTCTCCTCCGTGCCGAATGAAACGAACGCCGGGGATGACATCAATTTCAGCCACGCCCTCGTGCGGCGGCTGCCCGCCGAGCCCCTACTGGACGCCATCTATGCCGCGCTGGGGCAGCCCCTGAAGATGGATAAGTTTCCGGAAATCCGGCGCGCCGGGCAGATTCCGGGAGCCCGGTTTGTCATCAAATCCCGCAAGCCCTCCGCTCCGGAACTGTTCCTCAAGGAATTCGGAAAGCCGCCGCGGAACACGGCCAGCGAATGCGAGCGCTCGAATGAAAGCTCTCTCTCCCAGGTCTTTACTCTCACCAGCGGCCCGGGCATGGACAACCTTCTAAAAAGCAAAGGGAACCGCCTGACGCTCCTGCTGAAGGAGAAAAAGTCCCCGGCGGAAATGGTGGCGGACCTTTACTGGCGGACGCTCAACCGCCCGCCCTCAGGGGCGGAGGCCTCCCGGCTGATCCCCGCCCTGGAGCAGGCCCCGGACCGCCGGGCCGCCCTGGAGGACCTGGCGTGGAGTCTTATGAACTCGAAAGAGTTTCTCCTCCGCCGCTGAGTGTCGCCGGTTGCGCGGAGGCATTTTCTGGACGTATGCGCGTCCCGGCAGGCTCGCGCCTGCCTTTATCCATGATTCGCCTCGGTCTCAAAATGCTGTTCGGAGATACCACCAAGTATCTCATGCTGCTCGCCGGGGTGGTGTTTGCCACGTTTCTCATGGCTCAGCAGGGAGCCGTGTTTTGCGGGCTCATGCGCTGGACCACGGCGACTCTGAAGAACGTGCCCGCGCCCATCTGGGTGGTGGATCCCAAGGTGGAGCAGGTGAACGAAACCATCCCGCTCCTGGACACGGACGTGGCCCGCGTGCGCTCCGTGGATGGCGTGGAGTGGGCCTCGCCCATCTACAGCGGTCTGCAAAAGGTGCGGCTGGCGGATGGCAACTATAAGATCACCCAGCTCATTGGCATCGACGCCACCACGCTGGCCGGCGCGCCGCAAAAGATGATCAAAGGCAGTCTGGAGGACCTCCGGCTGCCGAATACCGTCATCGTGGACACCCTGGCGCTCCGCCGTCTGAGCACCAACCCGGAGCGCCCGCTGGACATCGGGGACGTTTTTGAGATCAATGACGTGGAGGCCCGCGTGGTGGGCATCGCGGACGCCATGAACAGCTTCACCGGCGGCCCTTATCTCTGGACCACCTATGAGCGCGCCCTGCAATACGCGCCGCCCGTGAGGAAGATGCTCTCCGCCGTGATCGCCGCGCCCATGCCGGGCCTCACGGATGCCGAGGTGGCCCGGCGCATCAATGAAAACACCGGGCTGAAGGCTTATGTGAATGAAGGGTTTTCCATGGATACCGGGACGACGGATTTCAATTCCTCCACCATCTGGTGGTATATCCGGAATACGGGCATTCCCTTTTCCTTCGGCATCACGGTGCTCATCGGTTTTATCGTGGGCATCGCTATTTGCAGCCAGACGTTTTATGCCTTTATCCTGGAGAATCTGAAACACCTGGGAGCGCTGAAAGCCATGGGGGCCTCCACGGGCCGTCTCTGCGGCATGGTGGTGGCGCAGGCGTTCACGGTGGGCTTCGTGGGGTATGGCATCGGGATGCTGATGACGGCGGGGTTTGGCTTTGGCGCGCTGAAGAACGCGCAGCCGCCGTTTTACCTGCCTCTGGCCGTCGCGCCCGGTGTGCTGGCGGTGATCCTTCTCATCTGCGGTTTTGCCGCCCTCCTGGGCATCCGGAAGGTGGCGAAGCTGGAGCCGGCTATGGTTTTCCGCGCCTGATCCGCCATGTCCTCTCCAGCTTCCCCGGTCATCTCCGTGCGCGGTCTCGAAAAGTCCTTTGGAGACGGCGCGGCGCGGCGCACGGTACTGCATGATATCAATCTCACCGCGCTGGATGGCGAGCTCATGATGCTCGTGGGCCCGTCCGGGTGTGGCAAAACCACGCTGCTCAGCCTGGTGGCGGGCACGCTCAAGGCGGACAAGGGGGAGATCGAAGTCTTCGGCGAACGGCTGGATAAAATGTCGGCCCGGGCCCTCGCTGCTTTCCGCGCGAAGAACATCGGTTTCATCTTTCAGCAATTCAATCTCATCCCCACGCTCACCCTCGCGGAGAATGCCAGCGTGCCCCTGCTCATCCAGGGTGTGCGGCCCGGCAAGGCTGAGCAAAAGGCGAAGGAATGGCTGGACCGCGTGGGCCTGGGGGACCGCTGGAAGAGCCGCCCCGCGCAGCTCTCCGGCGGCCAGCAGCAGCGCGTGGCCATCGCCCGCTCCCTGGTGCACAATCCCCGGCTCATCATCTGCGACGAACCCACCGCCTCTCTTGACGCGAAGAACGGCACGCTGGTGATGGATATCTTCCGCGAGACCGCCCGCCATCCCGGCAGCGCGGCCCTGGTGGTGACGCACGACAACCGCATTTTCAAATACGCCGACCGGGTGGCCCGCATGGATGACGGGCGCATCCTTGACATCAAAGAGAACACCGGAACCGGCGAACCCGAAGCCCACTGAACCATGAACCCGATCTCCCGCATTCTGCGTTACGGAACGTTCGTCGCCGCCATCGCCGGTATCGTCAGTATTTCCATGGTGCTGCATCAGTTGCACGGGCAGACCACGGATACCATCCCGCCCCCTCCGGTGAAGCCGGCGGAGAAACCCTTTGCCCACACCGTGGCGGGCACGGGGATCATCGAGGCCCTGAGTGAAAATGTTGGTATTGGCGTGCCGGAGGCCGGGCTGGTGAGCGAGGTGCTGGTAAAGGTGGACGCCGCGGTGAAGAAGGACCAGCCTCTGCTGCGGCTGGATGACCGGCAGCTTCAGGCACAGCTTATCGGGCTGCGCGCGGAGATCGCGGTGGCCCGTGCCGGGGTAACGGTGGCAAAAGCTTCGCAGGCCAAGGCGGCGGATTCCCTCTCCCGCTTCCAGGCCGTGAAGGACCTTCGCGCGGTGAGTCAGGATGATCTGCGCACCCGCCAGAGCGAGCTTGCCGTCATGGACGCGCAGGTCACCTCCGCGGAAAGCCAGGTGCTCGCGGCGGAGGCGAAAGTGGCGCAGACGGAGGCACTCATCAAACGGCTCACGGTGCTCGCGCCGCGGGATGGCACCATTCTTCAGGTGAATATTCGGGCCGGGGAATACGCGGCCATTGCCCCGAAGAATCCGGTGATGGTGCTGGGGGATCTCCAGAAGCTCCAGGTACGCACGGACATCGATGAACAGAACGCGGTGCGCATCCGTCCCGGGCAGCGGGCGCGGGCTTATGTGAAGGGGAATCCCACCACCCCGCTGGAGCTGACCTATTCCCGTATCGAGCCCTACATCATTCCCAAGGTCTCCCTCACCGGAGCGAGCACGGAGCGGGTGGACACGCGGGTGCTCCAGGTCATCCATACGCTGCCGCGTCCGGAGAACATGAATCTCTACGCCGGGCAGCAGGTGGACGTGTTTATTGAGGACACTCCGAAATGACGCCCGCCGCCTCCATGATCCGCCCCGTCGTTTGTCTCGCTGCCACCGTCCTGCTGTCCTCCTGCGTGCAGGGGCCGGACTACCGGAACCCTGGAGCCCTCACGGGCGAAGGATGGAAGGAGACCGCCGCCTCCCAGGGGACGGCCCTGCCGGATGAGTGGTGGCGGCTGTATCACGATGCCACGCTGAACAGTCTCGTGGCCCAGGCGCTGACGGCGAATCAGGATCTCGCCGCCGCGCGGGCGCGCGTGGACATGGCCCGGGCGCTGGTGGGCGCGGCGCGCGCGGGATGGTGGCCGCAGGGGAATTACTCCGGCGGGCTGACCTCGACCCGGAGTTCCGCGGGGAATGTGCAGCTTCCCCCGGGTTTTACGCAGGATCTCACCAGCACATCCTTGCGGGCGGCGGTGGACCTCAGTTACGAGCCGGACCTCTGGGGCCGCGTGCGGCGGCAAACGGAATCCGCCCAGGCTTCGCTGAACGCGGCGGCGGACCGCGTGACCGCGCAGCGCCTCAGCCTGGCCGCGGAGGTGGCGCGCACCTATTTCCTCTGGCGGTCCCTGGGCATCCAGGCGGCGGTGCTGGTGGATACCGTGAAGCTGCGGCAGGACTCCGTGGAGATGCAGACCTCCAAATCCCAGGCGGGTCTCATTGCGGGCGCGGATGTCTCCCGTGCCCAGGCAGAGGTGGAGCTGGCACGGGCGGATCTGGAAAACGTGAAGCGCCAGCGCGGCTCGGCGGAGCATGCCCTCGCCGCGCTGTGCGGGCGTCCGCCTTCGCAGTTCCGTGTGTCGGGGGGCGGGCCGCTGCGGGTGCCGGAAATCCGGCCAGGCATGCCCTCCACGCTGCTGCTGCGCCGTCCGGACCTGCGCGCGCTGGAGGGAGCCATTGTCTCGGCAAACGCGGAGATCGGCGTGGCCCAGGCGGCGATGTTGCCCTCTTTCAAACTCCTGGGCAGCGGCGGGTTGCAATCGCTGGACGCGGGCAGTTTTCTGAACTGGGAAAACCGCGTGCTTTCCATCGGCCCCACGGTCACCGGCACGTTATTCGATGGCGGGCGTCTGAAGGCAAATGTGCGGGCCGCTATTTCACGCCGGGACGAGGCCGTGGCCGTATGGCGGCAGGGGGTCATCGTGGCCCTGCGGGAAGTGGAGGACGCTCTCCTGGACCTGAAAGGCCTGGCTTCCCAGGACGCCGTCCTCGCCGCCGCGGAGGCCGCCGCCTCCGAAGCCAACCGCCTCGCTCTGGAGCGGTATAACAAGAAGATCACCGCTTACTTCGAGGTTGTGGACACAAACCGTACGCTTCTCAGCATCCGCCTCGCCCGCGCCCAGATATCCGGACAGCGCCCCGCCGCCGCCGCCGCGCTCGCCCGGGCCCTGGGGGGCGGGTGGCAGTGATTCGATTGCAGCCATTGGAATCAGCTTCATCCCGTGAGACTCCGGCCCGGGATTTGAGATGATGGGAGAAGCATGGTTGCCACGCGGGGATGATTATTTTCCGGGTTGGATTAGCCGGGCGCTACTTCAACTCGACAAGCCACGGCAGCGTGAAACCAGAGGTTCGTCCCGGAGATTCCCGGGAAGAAAATTGTTAGATGTCAAGTCACGACATGCAAGTCATGACCCGATCACCGTCCCCCATTTCAGGTGAAGAACGTGGAGGCCAGGCCAAACGAAAAATGGCACACCCTAGAGGACCTTTACAAAGATTGAGTAACGGTCCCCTCCTTGCGTCCGCGCCGGGGCTTTCCATCGTTCCTTCCCCATGCCTCCCAAATCAGGAACGAAGAAGAAAGCCAGTGTCCGCGCTCCGAAAAATCCTCCCGCTCCCGTAGCCGAAGCCGCCGCGCCTTCCCCCGCTCCCCTGGTTTTCGATTCCATCCTGATCCGCGGGGCGCGGCAGAATAATCTGAAGGGAGTGGACCTGGACCTGCCCCTGGGGAAACTGAATGTCATCACCGGACCGAGCGGGAGCGGGAAGTCGTCCCTGGCCTTTCAGACCATCTACGCGGAGGGGCAGCGGCGGTATGTGGAGACGTTCTCTCCCTACACCCGGCAGTTTTTCGACCGGATGGACAAACCCCAGGTGGACGAAATCCGGGGCATCCCTCCGGCCATCGCCATCGAGCAGAGCAATACCATCCGCAGCACCCGTTCCACCGTGGGGACGATGACGGAGATCAATGACTATCTGAAACTCCTCTGGCCGCGCATCGCGGAGGCTACGTGCCCCAACTGTCACCAGCCCGTGCGCCCGGATAACGCAAAGACGGTGGCGGATGCCGCGCTGCGGGAACTGGCGGGACGCCACGTGCTGATCACGTTTCCCGTGCCGGTGCCCGCGAAGACGAAGCCCGCGGACTTCTTCTCCTTCCTCCAGCAGCAGGGGTATCTGCGCATCTATGTCTTCGGGGAAATTTTCCGGACGGATGATGCCACCGCTTATAAGAAAACCATGCTGCCCGCGCTGGTGCCCGTGATCCAGGACCGCGTGAAGGCGGAGCCCACGAATGCCTCGCGGCTGGCGGAGGCGATCGAGCAGGCGTTCGTCTTTGGAAAAGGAAAGGTCAGCCTCACCGCACTGCCGGAGGAATCGGGGACCAAACAGCCGGTACGGACGCTCGCGTTTTCCAAAGGCTGGCACTGCGCGGCCTGCGATCTGGATATCCGCCCGCCCACGCCCGCGCTCTTCACGTTCAACAATGCCATCGGCGCCTGTCCCGAGTGCCGCGGATTTGGCCGGACCATCGGACTGGATCTGGACCGCGCGCTGCCCGACAAATCCCTCTCCATTCGCGAGGGCGTGGTGAAGGCTTTCCAGGGGGCCACCTATGGCGACAGCCAGAAAGATCTGGAACGCGGGGCAAAACGGCGCGGCGTGAGCCTGACCACCCCTTTTGACGAACTCAGCGCGGCGGACCAGGCGTGGGTCCTGAATGGCGACAAAGGCCCCGGCGCGGACCCGGAGGCCGCGTGGGAAAGCGGCGAGTGGTATGGCGTGCAGGGGTTCTTCGACTATCTGGAAAAGCGGTCCTACAAGATGCACGTGCGCGTCTTCCTGAGCCGCTACCGCAGCTATACCCTATGCCGGGCGTGCGGGGGGCGCAGGCTTCAGCCGGAATCTCTGAACTTCGTGGTGAATGGTCGCGTCCTGCCGGACTGGTGGCTCCTGCCGGTCACGGAACTGCTGCCGCTGGTGGAGGATCTGAGCCTGCCCGCCGGGGACCACACGGCGGAACTGGTGCGGGATGAAATCGCCAGCCGCCTCCGGTATCTGGATCACGTGGGGCTGAGCTATCTGAATCTGGACCGCGCCAGCCGCACGCTGAGTGGTGGCGAGGTAATGCGCGTGAATCTCACGACGTGCCTCGGTGCCTCGCTGGTGAATACGCTCTTTGTGCTGGACGAGCCTAGCATCGGTCTGCACCCGCGGGACACCGGCCGGCTCATCGACGTGATGCGCGGCCTGCGGGACAAGGGGAACACGCTGTTGGTGGTGGAGCACGAGGAGAGCGTGATGCGCGCGGCGGACAATCTCATCGAGATCGGCCCCGGGCGCGGGGAACTCGGTGGCGAACTGGTCTTCCACGGGCCACACCAGGATCTGCACAAAGCCACGCGATCCCTCACCGCGGACTATCTTCTCGGCCGGAAGGAAATCCCCCTGCCCGTCGCGCGGCGCAAGCCCCGGCGGGGTCAGGAGATCAAGATCCTGCGGGCCACGCAGAACAATCTGAAGAAGCTGGACGTCACCATTCCCCTGGGCATCTTCTGCTGTGTCACCGGCGTGTCCGGCAGCGGCAAGAGCACGCTGGTGCATGACGTGCTGTATGAAAACCTCTGCCTGCGCAAAGGCCTGACGACCGAGAACGAACCCGGGCGGTGCAAGGATGTGCTGGGCGCGGAAAAGATAACGCAGGTGGTCATGGTGGATCAGTCGCCGCCCAGCCGCACGCCGCGCAGCACGCCTGCCGTGTATGTGGGGGCCTACGACTGGATCCGGCAGCTTTTCGCGGAAACCCCGGACGGCGTGGCCCAGGAGGTGGGCGCGGGGTATTTCTCCTTCAATTCCGGCACGGGCCGCTGCGGACGCTGCCAGGGCGCGGGCTATGAAAAAGTGGAGATGCAGTTTCTCAGCGACCTCTTCGTGAAGTGCCCGGAATGCGAAGGCCGCCGCTTCCGCCCGGAGGCGCTACGCATCCTCTGGCGCGGGAAATCCATCCACCAGGTGCTGGAGATGACCGTCACCGAGGCCCTGGCCATTCTGGCTGGAGAACCCGGCGAGCCTCCGGACACAAAAGCCGTAAAGGCCGCCGCTTCCCTGCAAATCCTGGCGGATGTGGGGCTGGGCTATCTGCGGCTCGGCCAGCCGTTGAACACTCTTTCCGGCGGGGAGAGCCAGCGGCTGAAGCTGGTGGGGCACATGATGGAGAGCGGGGAAAAGAACACGCTCTTCATTCTCGACGAACCCACCACGGGACTGCACTTCGATGACATCGCGCTCCTGCTGGAGGTCTTCCAGCGCCTCGTGGACCAGGGACACAGCCTGGTGGTGATCGAGCACAATGTGGATGTCATCAAATGCGCGGACTGGGTGATCGATCTCGGTCCGGAGGCCGGGGACGCGGGCGGCTACATCGTGGCGGAAGGCAGCCCGGAAGCGGTGGCAAAAGTGGCGGCGTCCCACACAGGGCGTTATCTGGTGGAGAAGCTCTCCGGCAGCACGCCCGCCGAAATGGCCGGTCGTCTTCAGGAGATGCCAGAGGGACTGAGCAAGCGCGTGAACCTGCCGGCGGGTATCGTTATTCGCGGAGCACGCGAGCATAACCTGAAGAATATCTCCCTCGAAGTGCCACGGAACAAGTTCGTGGTCGTCACCGGTTTGTCAGGATCCGGAAAGAGCACCCTGGCGTTCGACATCATTTTTGCTGAGGGGCAGCGGCGCTTTCTGGACAGCATGTCCACCTACGCGCGGCAGTTCGTGGAGCAGATGGAGCGGCCGGAGGTGGACTCCATCGTGGGCCTGCCGCCCACGGTGGCCATCGAGCAGCGGATCTCCCGCGGGGGTGGCAAGAGCACGGTGGCCACGGTCACGGAGGTCTATCATTTCCTGCGCCTCCTCTACAGCAAGGTGGGCGTGCAGCATTGTCCGAAGTGTGACGTGCCCGTGGAGCAGCAGACGCCGGGAGCCATCGCGGAGGCGGTGCGGGCGGCGCTGAAGAAAGGCACCGTGCGGCTGTGCGCGCCGCTCATCCGCGGACGGAAGGGATTCCACACGAAGATCGCGGAGACGGCGCAGCGCCAGGGTTTCATGGAACTGGTGGTGGATGGGAAGGTGGTGCCGGTGGCGGACTTCAAAAAGCTGGAGCGATTCAAGGAGCACAGCATCGACGCGGTGGTGGCCACGCTGGCCACCGAGCCCACGGTGGCGGAGCTGGACGCGCATGTGTTCAAGGCGCTCGCGGCGGGGCGCGGTGTTATCCGGCTGCTCGACGCGAAGGGCAAAGGCACGGTGCTCAATTCCCGGCGCTGCTGTCCGGAGTGTGGTGATTCCTTCGATGACCTCGATCCCCGGCTCTTCTCCTTCAACAGTCCCCACGGCTGGTGCCAGACCTGCCGGGGCTACGGCAGCCTGCGGGGCAATATGGAGCTGGATACCTCCCGCGCGAACTCGCTCATGGAGGCGGAACTCCAGGAGGAAGCCAGGCGTGAGCACGATGACGAAGTGGAGACCCGGCCCTGCCCGGAATGCCACGGCGGGCGGCTTACGAAGGAAGCGATGCACGTCTATGTGCATGGCATCGATATCGCCGCGCTCACCGCCCTGCCGGTGCATGGCGTGCTGGAGCGCATGCGGTCCTTCGTGTTCGGCGGGCAGCAGGAAATCATCAGCCGGGACATCCTGCCGGAGATTTCCCAGCGCCTGAAATTCCTGAATGAAGTGGGCCTGGGCTATCTCCAGTTGAACCGGAGCGCCACCACGCTGAGCGGCGGCGAGAGCCAGCGCATCCGTCTGGCCTCCCAGCTGGGCTCGAATCTGCGGGGCGTGCTTTATGTGCTGGACGAGCCGACCATCGGTCTGCACCCGCGGGATAACGTGAAGCTCCTGGACACCCTAGTGGCCCTGCGGGACAAGGGGAACAGCCTGCTCGTGGTGGAGCACGATGAGGAGACCATGCGGCGCAGCGATTACATCCTGGACCTCGGGCCGGGCGCGGGGATGTTTGGCGGACAGATCGTGGCCCAAGGTACGGTGGAACAAATCAGTCAGGATCCCAACAGTGTCACCGGAAGGGTGCTGGGCCGGGTGCCCGTCCATCCCTCGCGCGGGGAACGGCGGGCCGTGCCGTCGGCAAAAGCGAAGACCGGCTGGATCCGCGTGAAGGGTGCCTGCGCGAATAATTTGCGGGCCATCGACGTGGGCATTCCCGCCGGACGACTCACGGTGATCACGGGCATCAGCGGCAGCGGGAAGAGCAGCTTCATGCGCGGAGTGTTGTATCCGGCGGTGCATCAGGCACTGAGCCGGTCGAAGAAGCAACCCGCGGGGGAAACGGCGCCGCGCGGCAAGGGTGGGCGGGCCACGCATCAATCACTCTCAGGGCTGGACCTGGTGGAGGCGGTATATGAGGTGGACCAGTCGCCCATCGGCAAAACCAGCCGCAGCACGCCGGGGACATATATCAAGGTCTTCGATGACATCCGCGCGCTCTTCGCGGCCCTGCCCGCGGCAAAGATGCGGGGCTACACGGCCAGCCGGTTTTCGTTCAATACGGAGGGCGGACGCTGCGAGGCCTGCACGGGGAATGGCGTGATCAAACACGAGATGGCCTTCCTCCCCACCAGCCACGTGGTGTGCACCGAGTGCAAGGGCCTGCGCTATAACAGCGCCACCCTGGAGATCGAGTATAACGGAAAGAACATCGGCCAGGTGATGGACATGACACTCCAGGAGGCGGCGGAGTTCTTCTCCGCGCATTCAAAGATCTCGCGCACCCTCCAACTGCTGGTGGATACCGGCACCGGCTATCTGAAACTGGGCCAGCCCAGCCCCACGCTGAGCGGGGGGGAAGCCCAGCGCCTGAAACTGGTGGCCGAACTCAGCCGGGGCGTGCAGCGCACCGCCCATGCCCGCCTGCGAAAGAACCGCCAGCCCGCGGGGAACCTGTATCTCATCGAGGAACCGACCATCGGCCTGCACCCGGGAGACGTAGCCCGGCTCATCGACGTGCTGCACCGCCTGGTGGACGACGGCCACAGCGTGGTGGTCATCGAGCACAATCTGGACGTGATGGCCGAAGCCGACTACATCATCGATATCGGTCCCGAAGCCGGTCCCGACGGCGGCACCATCGTGGCCGAAGGCCCCCCGGAGGAGGTGGCCCTCTCCACCATCAGCCGCACCGCGCCCTTTCTGGCGGAGGTGCTGAAGGCGGGGGCAGGTCTTCCTATAAAATAAAATGGAAAATCCGTTAGCGAATCCCTCCAGGCAAAACTCACTATTGCTTGCCCTTGATTTCGTATCCACCCGATTCGAGGCCCGCGAAGGATGGAGAGTTGTTAGGTGTCTTCAATTTCCACAGATTCAGGTAGAGACGGAAGTGGGGAGTGCCTCTTTCGCAAACAACACAAGTTCATCAGAGCATGGTGATTTTTCGCCATGCCAGCCTTGTTTTTCCGGCAAGATTGAGGAGGCTTTCGAAGAAGCCCGAAAGCAGGCCTTGGCACTCCTCGAATTAGGAGAGACTCCTTCGTTTGGAGGAACCGGACGTAGTATCTGGTCGGATTTCAAACTGCTCAAGCCTTTGGGGAAAGGCGGCATGGTTCAGATTAAAATTCCTGATGAATGGTGTCTTCTTTCCTCTGAGGACCTTGAAATCAAAGTCAGGGCGGCGGCGCAATTTTGGGTGAAGTTTTCTGGAAAAGGGGTCGGAGAGCCCCGGAATACTTCCAAGGCAAATATTGAAGAGTTGAACCGTTTCATTCTGGATAAGGTGGAGGCTCATCGCCCAAAATTTCACGCTGACGAGGAAGTATGGGATGCAAGGTGGGCGGAGGCAAAAAAGATGCGGACCCGGGAGCTGGAAATAGACGGCATCTACAACGAGCAACTGCAGCTTTTGATTGAGGAGGCCTTACGCTATGTGTCTGAAGGAGGGACTTTGCGGGTGCCTTGGATGGTGGTTGGTGAAGGTGACACTCCAGCTGAAACCTGGCTGCTCTACCAGACGGAACAGTTCAATGCGATGTCGAAAGAGCCGGTTACTCATGTGGAGGAAAGTCGCGATGAATTGGGACAGCTCCTAAAATACAGATCGTGGGTGGAGAATCCCGCAGGTGGGGAGATTAAAACGGCTGGTGATCAAGCTGAATTTATGGTAGGCAGGATGGGTAGAAGGGCACAGGATGGAAGTGAAGCGGCCCTAAGACGACTCCACAGGATTGCTGCTGAGGCGATTCGTCGGTTTTGGGTTGCAGTCGATGCTCAACCCGAATTGGCGCGGGTTGCCGCTCCTTCCTGGTTGGAGGTGCCGGTGATGATGAACAGTTCACCTCTTTCAAAAAAAGAATTAGAGAAGAAGTTACTAAAAATCCCCTTGGCTCCTCCTCCATCCCATAGTCCTCGACTCGATCCGAATGCTCCTTATCATGAAGAGATTAGTCGGATTAGTGAAGCGGTTTGGTGGCTTTTAAGCCAGCCTCCGGTCACTTTTCCTTTTTCCGGAGTCCACGATGCCTCGCCTGACTGGTTGAAGGAGGCGTGGCGGCTTGACCGGGAGAATAACAGTGAGGCCGAACTCTATGCACGACGCGTATTCTGGAAGGTTAAACTCGCCGCCGATCAGTATAAATCGAGAAGTAGCGAGAAGAGCCCCCTAAAGCGGGCTGATAAGGAAAGGGAAAGATTTGTCGAGGCGGTAGTTGCCAGGATCGCGAAGCCGCCCCAAGGCTGACGTCGCCTGCAACCTTGGGAGGAAAACAGGCGGTTCCGGTTCTCGTGTTTCACGACGCAGAGTGTATACATGCTCTCGAAACGAGATCCTTTGCAAATGCCCCCCACCAGAAATCAGCTTATTGCGAGACGGAAGTTTGAAGAGATGATCGCCAACCTGGCGGTTGCTGATGCTGTGTATGATTCGTTACCCCAATCGAAGGGAGGGCGTATCATCAGCACGGATATCGCGAGGTTTCTCGATGCTTCCTACAGGACCTCTCCTGCCGGGCGATTGCGGGACCTTTTTCCTTCCTGGGAAGGGGCATGGCGATATGCCCAGGGGCGTCTTGAACGGGAAATCGCTAAAAGAGGTAGCCGCCGCATCCTCCGGCTGATGGCAGGTGGCTGGGCTTCAGGAAAAACGTTCGCACTGGACGGGCTGGACCCGGTTGACCTTGCCTGGGATGGCACGTTGGGAGATTCCAGATGGGCGACGGCGATTGTTATTCAGGCTCTCGAATCCGGTTGGCGGGTGCAAATCGCTTATGTGCAGCGCCCTGTTGAGCTCGCGCTGTGGGGAGCATTGAACAGAGCGGTTGAGGAAGGTCGCGCCGTCCCTCTTGTGGAGTTGCCTAGAGTCCATGCCAGATCACAGAAATCGATTTTAAATCTGCACGAGGTATTTGGCGCTGACCCAAGGGTTGCATTCATTCTGATTTTTAACGCCGGCACACAAGCCAACCCACAAACACCGGTGAAACTTTCAATCTCCGATATTGCACCTGGGGGACCGGTTCACTATAGTACTGCTGATGTCAAAAGTTTCCAGGAAACAGCCCGTGCAGTCTGGCGCGCCGCGCGCCAGAGCGGCCACTACCCGGAAGAAATCCTCGCAGCCGGAGGTGAGGGAATGGGCGGGCAAACTTGAGAATGATTTGCTGCGTGCGCTCTCAGGGCCGGTGGGCAGGAAGGGAACCACGCCGGAAATTAGAAAGTAAGGTGCTCTGGTCCGGGCGGAGTGGTGGAGAAAAAGGGGAAAGTCCGGAATCAGGAATGCGCGAAATCGCTGAGCGATCCAGTTCCTCCTGCGGCCCTCTTCATGGGGTAATGGCTTGACTTTCCGGGGTGGGATCTGATTTCGTGGCACCATGAATCCAATATCCGCACACACCCGAAGGCGTTTTTTGAGAGGGGCTTTTCTGATGCCGTTCGTGTTCCGGGCACCGGCCTGGGGTGTGGAGAGCGCGGGGGCGCTGGAGAGCATGCAGATTTCCCAGGTGATCGCGCTGGTGGCTTCGCGGGAGAGGCAGACGGATGTCATCACGCCATTCCGTCAGGGAACGGCCGTGAAGATCGCGGCGGTTATGGGGCAGTATGCCACCGTGGCGGCGGAGCTGGGGACGCTGCCGCGGGTCATGGCGTTGAACTGGGCGTTGCGGCAGTATCTCACGGCGGGGCGGCGGGGGCTGTATGCGAAAGCCGTGCACGGTCCTCACTTGGAAGGCAGCGTGACCTCGTTTGGCGCGGGGGATCTAAAGTGCAACAAGCTGGTGGCGGATGCCTACGCGGCGGGCGCGGGATGCGGGCTGAGCACGGGCGACAGCTGGTATGACGAGGGCACCGGCACGGGATGGCCGGCGAAGCGGGACGGGGCATCCCTCTGGCCGCCGGTGGCCAACGATCTGGCGAATCCCACGAAGAATCTGCGGAGTCTCACCAATGCCCGGGAACTGCGGGCGGCGGGAGAGGAAAAGGCCCAGCCGGAGCTGGGGGATCTCATCTGTTTTCCGGCGGAGATGGGATCAGGGCATGTGGGGCTTTATCTGGGGAAGAATCTTATCGTGAGCGCGAAGGAAACGGGCATAGAGATTCATCCGCTGGAGTACGAGCAGGCGCAGCATGGGAACATCGCGCGCATCCGGAAGTTTACAGGGACGGGGAAGTGAGGGGTTAGGGACCGGCGGGAGAAGGCGATGGCGGAGTAGGAGTAGGAGCGGGGGGCTCGATGAAGCGGAAGATTTCCGGGAGGGAGGAGAAGGACTGGGGCTTCTGGGCTCCGGCGGAGTCGCGGCTCACCTCCTGGGTGACCATGGTGAACATGTCGCCCAGGGAGAGCTTTGGCGTCATCATCTGGGTGGCGAGGGATTTCGTGAAGATGCCCGGCTGCCAGCCGCGGGAGCCGACGGCGGTGGCGGAGCCGGCGAATCCGAAGAAAAAGCCGGGCACCATGAACTGCTGACCGGGGGCTTCGTGGCCGCCGGAGGACGTGGCGGGGGGAGTGTCCAGAAGGAGGATCTTCACCGGCGGGGCCGCTTTTTTCAGGGATTCAATGACACGATCCAGCGGCACCGCTTCGGCAAAGAGATCGTCCGGTGATTTGATCGCCGCTTTGGAGGGAATGAGGAACGTTTTGTTATCGCGGTACATGGCATCCCCGGAAAAATGGAGCAGCACCGCCTCCGTTCCCGCCGGGGAGGCGGCGAGCCGGTCCACTCCCTCCAGGAGACGCGGGAGATCCGGGGCTTTTAAAACCTCCACGGTGAAGCCGGACTGTCCCAGGCTGGTCCGCAGCCGGGCCAGTCCGTCCGTTTTTGCGGCGGGGCCGGGCGTTTCGATCAACAGCGCGCGGCGATTCCTGGCGGGCGGGGAAGCCGGTGTTTCTTTTGTCAGGGGTGTGGGCGCGATGGAGGCCCGCGTCGGAGCGGGAGCCGCAGCGGAAGGAACATTCCCCGTCAGGCGTGCCGCCGCGAGAATCTCCGGGCGGTATTCGAAGTGCATCGTGTCGTAGTGATACCACTTGCCGCCCCACACGAAACCATGGCGCTCGAAGATCTCAATGAGCTCGACCGGGAAATCCTTCCGGCTGAACGAGACGAGCGTGGAGGGTTTCTCCCACCGCCAGTATTTCGCCTTCCCGGCATTCAGGTCGATGGCGATGCCAAAGGAATGCGTGCTCAGGCGGTCGGTGCCCTCGATCTTCCGCCAGTTGAAAGTGCCGCCCAGGTTGTTGGTCCATAGCTTCAGTTCCGGTTTGGAGGCCAGCAGGGGGGCGAGTTCCTGGTCCACCTTTTCCAGCGCGGCGGAGGCTCCGTGGAGGCGGGTGAAGAGGACTTTCTTTCCCGCGAAGGACACGTTCACGAGGTTTTTCTTCACGGCCTCGGGCGTGGCTCCGTAGAGGCTTTTGAAGAAAGGCTCGGGCCGGGCGCGTCCGGGATCGAAGTCTTTGGGCAGACGATCCGTCGGATTGGCGAGCGGATAGTTATCGAGGAACATGTCCTCCATGTCCGCGGCGTTCAGCAGTTGCTCATGGTCCTTGGCGCGTCCGTCATCGTAGAGGAACCGCTTGCCGTCTCTGGTGACGATGAAGAGTTGCTTCTGGTCCGCCGAAAGCGCCACGCCCGTCACGGCCTCCGGGTAGGCGGCGGAGAGAAATTGCAGATGCGCCTCCAGGCGTTCCGTGGCGAGCGATTTGGGCAGCTTCTCCACCAGGGCCTTCGTGGCGGGGAAATCCTTGAAGGCGATCACCTCCGTCTCCGTGGCGGCGGGCGCGGGCTTCTCCTCCGGCCCGAGTTCCTCCGCTTTGTCAGGGGCCGGTTTCGCGGCTTCCTCTGTCTTCGGCGCGGCCTCCTTTTCGTCAGGTTTTGCTTTGGCGGCGGTTTTGGATTTCGCGGGCCGGGCGGGAGATTTCTTCGCGGGCGGTTTCGGAGCTCCGTGGGAGAAAGTGGCCGCGCCGGGGGAGAGGGCGAGAATACAAAGGAATACAAGTGAAGGGCGGGGCACTTTCATGAACAGGGGCTATTCCAGAGACTTGATGAGCTTCACATTCGCCTCCTCCACGGCATTGAAGGAGGACTCCACGGCGTCCGCGTTGGCGGTCCGGGGCGAGTATTCCGCGCCGAGCGAACGCGCCAGCGCCTTGCCTTCCGGCTTGGTGAAGATGTAGCCGCGGCGGGCATAGATTTCATTCCGTGCCTGCCAGAGTTGCGTGGCGCTCAGGCCGCTGAGTTCATTCCGCGTCAGGCGCCGGGTGCTGGAGTCCGCGAAAAGCCAAGGGCTGTATTTTTTCTCCGGCACCGCGGGGGGATAGGGTTGAGTCCCCCGGGCGGGTGGGGCTCCGCCGATTTCCAGCTTCTTCAGCATCTCCACGTTCGCCGCCTCGTACTGGTTGAAGGTATCGCTGACAGAGGTCTGGTCCGCGTTGGTCCCGGTGTATTGATTCCCCAGCAGACGCACGAGCGCCTTCCCGCGTTCCGAGGCGAAGATATAGCCATTGCGGGCATAGATTTCATTCCGCGCCCGCCACAGGTCCTCCGTGCTGAATCCCGCCACCTCGGAGGCCTGGAGATAACGCTCACTGGAGTCCGGGAAAAGAAAAGGACTCTTCGCCGCGGGCGGGGTATCGGACGGAGTCATGGGAACCACCGGCGGCAGGGGCGGCAGCTTCACCGGCACCTGAGGCACGGGGATAGGCGTGGTGCCATCCGGCACCATGTAAAAGAGATTGTTCAGGCCGGAGTATTGAAAAGGCGTCTGTTTCACGCCCAGCTCCGCGGTCACTTTCTCCACCTCGCCCGTGACCTTGGTGTGCATGTCATTGATGGAGAGCCCCGGCTGGATCATGTATTTGAGCAGCGCGTTCGTATAGATGCTGCCGTCCGTGGAGGCATTCGCCTCCTTTTCACTGGCGGTGGCATAACCGATAAACACCCCGGAGGCCTTCATTTGCGCGAAGCCGCCGTCCGCGGATTTGGCGCTGGATTTGATGGGGCAGCGGCAGCAGTCCAGGAACATGAGATTGATCCCGGAACCGCTTTCCTCCATGCGGTGGATCACGCGTTGCGCGGCCACGGCCTCCTCGCCCAGATCGGCGGTGGTTTTCAAATTAGCCTTCCTGGGAATGAGATAGTTCTCCCCGCCGTGTTCGCTGCCGTGTCCGGAGAAATAGAAAAGCCCCACGGTGTCCGGCTGCTTCAGCTTTTCTCCAAACTGGTCGATGGCGTTCTTGGCCTCGCTCATCGTGGGGTTCGTGGAGGTCTCCACTTCAAAGCCCAGTTGCTTGAGGGACGCCGCGAATTTTTTCACGTCATCCTCGATCCCCGGCAGGTTTTGCAGGCCCGGCGCGTCGTATTGCCAGACACCCATGACGAGCGCGATGCGGCGCTGGGCCGCCTGGGCGGCGGGGCCGCATACGAAAAACATCGCGGCGAGAAGCAGGCCCCAGGGGGAACGGACTTGAAGAGAGCGGGATGAATTCATGGCTCGGACGGCGGGTTTTAAGCGGGGAGCCCGCCGGCGGGCGGGAATCCTGGAGGCCGGTTTTCGGATTCTGATATACCGCGAGGCACCGGCGTCTTCCAGGGCATTCTCCCCGGCGGAGGACCGCCTCCGTCTCCGGAGACCGACCGGAGAACGGAGGCGTGGCAGGCCGACCGGTTCAGATGCGGTAGGCGCGGGTGTAGGTATTCCGGGAGCCGTCGCTGTAGATATCCGCGTAGGTGATCACCTTCACTTCGTAACTGTAAGCCTGCCCGCAGTGGTTGGTGGCCCAGCGGCACTCCACGCGGCTGCAGACCACTTTGGTGCACACCAGGACCGGAGCACAATAGACGCGGCGGGGAGCGCAGTAGTCCGCCTTCGCGGCGGGGGCGGCGGCAAGCGTGGTCAGGGTTGCGGCGAGAGCGGTGAGGAGCGTTTTCATGGCGGCGGGGGGAGTGTGGGTTTTAGATTCTGCCAGCGGCGGAATGCGTGCTGACAGAGAGGCAATCGCGCCACCCCGCCGGTTGATTGAGGAAAAGACGAATCTTTTTCCTCGAACCGGCCAATGCCCCGTCACCTCTCCTTACCGTGACGCCCCTTCCGTGAAGCCTCCGGCCACCAGGGCCTCCAGCTTCTCCAGAACCTGCGTTTCGTCTTTCCCTTCGGCGGTGACGATGATCTTCGCGCCGAAACCAGCGGCCAGCATCATCAGACCCATGATGCTTTTCCCGTTCACCTGCTCGTCGTCCTTTTCCACCAGGACCTCGGCTTCACAAGCGCTGCTGATCTTCACGAACATCGCCGCGGGACGGGCATGCAGGCCGAGCTTGTTAACGATGGTGAGTTCTTTGGAAACCATGCGAGGGGAAAAAACAGGTTAACTGATGCGATTCTCCGCCAGCACTTGCAACAGCTTCTTGTTGAATTCCACCGCGCTGTGGTGGCCGAAACTCCGGAGCTTATATTCCAGGGCCGCGGCCTCCACCATGCGGGCCACATCGCGCCCCGGAGCCACGGGAATTTCGGCGTAGGGCACATTCACCCCCAGCAGCCGGTAGTAGCGCTGCTCCGTGCCCAGGCGGTCGATCTCCACGAATTTCTCGATGGGCTTGAGATGCACCACCAGGTCCAGCCGCTTCTCCAGCCGCATAGAGGCCACGCCAAAAAGGAGCGGCACATTCACAATGCCCAGCCCGCGCACCTCCAGATGAAAGCGGCCCAGCTCCTCGGCGGTGCCGGTGAGCTCCCGGGCCTCCGGCGCGCGGAATTTCACCTTGTCATCCGCCACCAGGCTGGCCCCGCGCTCCAGCAGGCCCAGCACGGCCTCGCTTTTCCCCACGCCGCTTTCCCCTTTGATGAGCACGCCGATGCCCTTCACGTCCACCATGCAGCCGTGCTCGCTGGCCACGGGAGCGAATTCCCAGTCCAGCCACAGCGTGCAGGCATTGATGAACTTCATGGTGTTCATGCTGGAGCGGAAAACGCTGACGCCCGCCTCATCCGCGATCCGCACCATGTCCGGCGGCAGGTGACGCCCCCGGCAGGTCACCAGGCACGGAATGTCGCTCTGGCACATCGCCCGGAAGGCCTTTCGCTGCGCGCCCTCCGCGAGGCTGTTCAGATAGGCGAATTCCGAGTTCCCGATGACCTGGATGCGCTTGTAGGCAAAATAGAGGTAAAACCCCGCGAGCGCCAGCCCGGGGCGGTTGATGGACGGCTCGCTGATCTTCCGGTCCCGCCCCGCGTCCTTCCCCGCAGGCTCCAGGTGCAGGTGCGCGCTGTGCCGGTCCACAAACTCCCCGACGGTGAGGTGCTTGATCTGGCGGACTTTGGATTTGGATTCGATGGTTCCCGCGGCGCTTTCATTCATACCGTATCCTAGGCACATTCCGCCCCGCTGTCATCCGTGGCCGGAATGGCATAAGGACGAATAGCCGCGAGAATGACCGCGGAGAGGATGCCCGCCGCCCCGCACACCGCCCAGAGCGCATTGGGATCATAGTAATAGAGTTTGAAGCCCAGCCATGTGCCCAGGAGATTTCCCCCCAGCCATGAGAAGGACACCAGCCCGCTGAACCTCCCGCGCATGTCCGGTGGGGACAACTGCTGCACCCAGGCCGCGTGGCGGGGCAGGCAGAGCATCTCGCCGATGGTGAAGACGATCATGGCGGTGGAGATAATCCACAGATTGCCGCCGCACAGATTCACCGCCATCCCCAGTCCCAGCAGGAGAAAACCCGCCGCCACACCCGCCCGGTAGGTGAGCCAGGCGGTCAGGGCCGTGAGGGGGATTTCAAAGAGAATGATCAGGATGCCGTTCATCCCCTGAATGAGGCCGTAGTGCGCCTCCGTGTAGCCGTTCTTCACCACGTAGAGACTGACCGTGGTGCAAAGCTGCCGGAAAACAAAGCTGGCACAGAGCGTGGCCAGGAGAATGCCGATCATGGGCGGGCAGGCGCGTAAGGCTTTCAATGCCGGTCCCCATTTGCCTCCCGCCTTGCCTGATGGCCTCCCGCGCGGCAGGCACATCCACGCCAGGATCGCGAAGCATGAGGAGGTGATGGCGTCCGCCACGAAGAGCCACTGGTAACTGTGGGTCACCACCACCATGCCGCCCACCGCCGGGCCGAGCGCCCAGCCGCCATTGATGGCCACCCGGATGGCGAGCTGCGCGGCCACCCGGTCCTTATCCGGCACAATGTCCGCGATGAGCGCCTGCGTGGCGGGCTGGGCTGCCTGGGCCACGAATCCCGCCAGGCCCACCATCGTCAGGATGGAGGGAAAGGTGTCCGCGTAGCCCACTCCCAGGACACAAAGCCCCTCCAGCAGCAGGGAGCCGCCCATCACCCGGTTCCGCCCGAACCGGTCCGCCAGCGGTCCCGCGACGAAGGAGCACAGAAATCCGCCCACCGCGTAAGAGATGATGGTGAGCGTGATCTCCTCCGTCTTGTAACCACTCCTGCTCATGAACAGCGTCATGAACGGAATGAGGAAGGTGGCGAAACGGTTCATAAACGTCCCGCCCGCCAGCACCCAGAAGGGAGCGGGCAGCCTGCGGAACGCGGCAAAGATGGCTCTCATAAAATCGTTGTCATTCGGAGTGGGTAAAAACAAAAAACCCGCCGGTCTGCGAAGAGCGGCGGGTGATGGCAAAAAAGGAAAAAGAAATACTGCTGGTCTTTATCCCTCCCTGCCTTTCCCGCCATGGCGATACCCGGATTCGAGTCGCTTCGCCACGCCACCACGGACTTTCCAGTCGGAAAGGGCGCGCGGCATGGTAGAGGTGGAAAAGGCGTGGTTCACGGAGAGCGGGAGGCTTATGCGTGGTGGACGCGCTGTCAAACAGGCAATCCGGGGAAAGTGAGACGGCCTTTCGGCTTCCGGATAAATTGATGACATGCGCTCCCCGCGGGTCCATATTCCCCTCCATGAAACCGCAGCCTCCGCCGCTCAAAGTGGGCACGCCCTGCCCGAAACAGTGGGATGACATGACGGGGGATGCAAAGCAGCGTTTTTGTGAACACTGCCAGCTTCATGTGCATAATCTCTCCGCCATGTCCGGACGGGAGCGCGGGAAGTTCGTGGCGGAGACGAAAGGAAGGGCCTGCATCGCGTATGTGACGGGACCTGGGGAAACGATGATCCCGGACGGCTTCTGGACGCGGCTGTTCCGGCCTCTGCGGAGTGTCCGGGTGGCGGGCCTGGCCGTGCTGGCCACGCTGCTGCCGTTCTGGTTTTCCTCCTGTGCCGGCCGGCGGGATAAGGGGATGTCCATGGGCGTCCCCGCGAGAAACAGCGATGCCTCCCGGCCTGGCGGGATGCTGCTGGGAGAAGCTCCGACCGTGCGGACGCCCCCTGAAAAGCAAATGATGCTCGGCGCGCCCATGCCCCCGCCCCCTTCAGAAAAGCACTGAGTCCTCCGCGGAGGTGGAAAGACCGGATTGGCTATGGACCGTTCTCTTGTTTTATAAACATTCCGCCGTGAAAAATCAGCCTTCACCTGTCAGAATCGGAACCCCGTGCCCGAAACGCTGGGATGATATGGAGGGGGACTCCTAATGCCGGTTTTGCGAGCATTGTCAGCTTCAGGTTCACAACCTTTCCGCGATGACCACCCGGGAGCGGACACGATTCCTGGACAAAACAAAAGGCGGCAGGCTGTGCGTGACGTTCCGGCAGGGGGCGGACGGCTCGCTGGTGCCGGAAACGTTCCGGGGCCGGATTACTCGTCTGTTTATGAGCCCCCGTGTGGCGGGCATGGCGTTTCTCGCGGCGGTGCTGCCGTTCTGGTTTGCCTCCTGCCGCGATAGCCGGATCGCTGGCGGATTGGAAACATTGAAGGGCAGTTCAAAAAGGACTTCCGGGAAAGAGAGCGAAGAGAAGGTCACCGGGGATTCCTCCACGCATCCCGGGCCTCCGGACAGGTCCGTCCCCGGCGGATTTCATCCTGACGACGAAGTGAAGCCTCGTCCCTGACCAGTCTCCGAAAGCCCCGCCTCTCCGTTCCGTAATGGAGGGCCATGCGTTTTCTCTCCGCTCTGCTTTTCTCCGCTTTCCTGCCGCCCCTGGTGGCCTCCGCCGCTCCGCCCATCCCGCCCGATGGACGTTATAAAGTGGAGGTTCTCGCCACCGGGATGCCCCAGCCTATGGAATTGGAACTGGCGCCGGACGGGCGTATTTTCTTCGTGGAGATCGCGGGGAAACTGCGCATCTGGAAACCGGATACGAAGGCCGTGGTGGAGGCCGGCCAGGTGACGGTAACCACGGAACAGGAGAACGGGCTCCTTGGCTTCGCCCTGGATCCGGCCTTTGCCACCAACGGCTGGATTTATATGCTCTACTCGCCAAAGGACTACAACGGGCAGCGGTTGAGCCGGTTCACCATGAAGGGCGACACGCTGGACACCGCGAGCGAAAAGGTGCTCCTGACCTACGGGGAACAGCGGAAGGAATGCTGCCACCACGCGGGCTCCGTGGAGTTTGGGCCGGACGGCTGCCTCTATTTCTCCGTCGGGGACAATACCCATCCTTTCGGCGACTCCGAAGGCTACGCTCCCATGGATGATCGCGCGGGCCGGGAGCCCTGGGACGCACAAAAGTCCGCGGGAAATCCCAATGACCTGCGGGGCAAGATCAACCGCATCCGCCCGAAACCGGACGGCACCTACGAAATCCCGGCGGGCAATCTCTTTCCTCCCGGAACCCCGGGCACGAAGCCGGAAATCTACTGCATGGGCTGCCGGAATCCCTGGCGTATGAGCGTGGATCAGGTCACGGGCTTCGTCTATTGGGGCGAGGTGGGTCCGGACGCGGGCGGCGACGGGCCGCGTGGTCCCCGGGGTTATGATGAGATCAATCAGGCGAGGAAGGCGGGGAATTTCGGCTGGCCTTATTTCATCGGGAACAACTTCCCCTACGCGGCCTATGACTTCACGGCGAAAAAGGTGGGCGCGAAATTCGATCCCGCGCACCCGCGCAACGACAGCCCCAACAACACGGGGACGCATGAGCTGCCGCCCGCGCAGCCGGCTTTCATCTATTATCCCTACGGCGCCTCGAAGGAATTCCCCGCTGTCGGTCAGGGCGGGCGCACGGCCTGCGCGGGACCAGTCTTCCGCTACCAGGCGTCCTTTGAAAAGACGGACGGCTTCCCCGAATATTATAACAACTGCCTGCTCTGGTGGGACTGGGAGCGCCGCATGGTGAAGTGGGCCCGGCTGGACAAGGATGGGAACCTCCAGGGCATCGAGCCTTTCACTTCCGCCATGCCGTGCAAACGCATGCTGGACGCGGTCTTCGGCCCGGATGGTCGCCTTTACTGCATCGACTACGGCGAGACCTGGGGCGCGAATGCCGACTCGAAGCTGATGTGTATTTCCTACAATCACGGGAACCTTCCGCCCCAAGCGGTGGCGGGCGCGAGTGTGAGCAATGGCGCGGTGCCGCTGAAGGTGGCGCTCAGCAGCAAGGGCACGCTGGATCCGGACGGGGATGCCGCCGCGCTGCGTTACGAATGGCGGGAAAAGGGTGCGG
The DNA here is from genome assembly GCA_965229245.1 of Verrucomicrobiales bacterium. Taxonomy (GTDB): domain Bacteria; phylum Verrucomicrobiota; class Verrucomicrobiia; order Verrucomicrobiales; family V1-33; genus V1-33. Next base: position 1,068,417 of record CBDDIW010000005.1, on the reverse strand, counting down.
TGGTGGCGTCGGTGGCAAATCCGGAAATCGTGATCAAGGAGCCCGGAGACCACGTGTATGAACTGAAAGTCACCGATCCCGCCGGAGCCTCGGCCACCTCCGTGGTGGCCATCGTGGCGGGGAATACCATGCCTGAGGTCAAGCTGCTGGAGCCTGCCCCCGGAGACTTCTACACCCCAGGCAAGCCCGTGACCTGGCGGGCGACGGTCCAGGACGCAGAGGAGGGCACCTCGGCCGAGAACCCTGACGCCTTTTCCGCCCGGCTGCTGCTCAGCGTGGCCATGGACCGCGGCGGCGTGGAGGCTCCGGGACTGGTGCTCATGAAATCGGCGGACTGCTTCAACTGCCACGCGCTGGAGCAGCGCATCGTGGGCCCGCCCCTGGTGGAGATCGCGCAAAAGTATCGCGGCCAGGCCGGCGCGCTGGAGGCCAGCGCGGACCGCGTGCAGAAAGGGTCCAGTGGCGTGTGGGGCCCGGTGCCCATGCTTCCCCACGGCCACCATTCCCGTGAGCAGATCAAGGAAATGGTGACCTGGATTTTCTCCCTGAAGCCCGGCAGTGAAAAGCCCCAGCTCCTCCGTGGCCTCACGGGCGAGGTGGTGCCGCCAGCCGGGGACACGAATGTGCGCGGTATGGTCATCGATGCCACCTTCACGGATGCCGGGCAGCCGCCCGCCAGCCCCCTCACCGCGCGCGCCACGGTGACCCTGCGGAACCGCCGCCTGGAGGCGGAGGTGAATGACGGCCAGAACGGCCCGCAATCCATTGGTGGCGGTAGCGCCAGCGGCGGGAAATTCATCGGAGCCACGAATCACGGGCACACCCTGCGCTTTGCCGGGCTGAATCTGGCGCACAGTTCCAAAGTCACCTGCCGGGTTGCCTCGGCGGGGCAGGGGGGCTGGATCGAGATCCATGCCGCGAAGCCGGACGGTCCGCTCCTGGCGAAACTGGAGGTCCCCGTCACGGGCGGCTGGGAAACGTGGAAGGAGATCACCGTCCCCCTCACCGTGCCGTCCCCCGCCCGGGGGGATATCTTCGTGGACTTCATCAACCCCGGCAAAGGCGGCCTGATGAATCTGGACTGGCTGCAGTTCGATCCGTAAGGTCGTTGGAAACCTCCGCCACCGTGGCGGAGGTTTCCGGCTGGTGATGTCCGGCTACCTTATTTCCGGGGCGCGCCGGTGTGGTGTCGTAGTCCAGGACAGCCAAGCCCCAAGGAGCGGCGACATTCCTGTCGCCGTGAACTCTCTGATGGAGAAAGGAGCCTGGCCTGCCGGAATTGAAGGGCCCAACGGATGATTCAAACGGCGACAGGAATGTCGCTGCTCCCTGGAGCCAGGCTTTTCCCAGGGATCGATATCCACCGGAACACCGGGCCCTGGAATGTCAGGTGAAAACAGCCAGCGGACCGGACACCCCGGATTCCCGCTAAACGGAAACGCGGTGCCGGGCAGGAAATGGCAGAGAGCCCTTACCCCTTATTTGGCGGCAGGGAAGGCGCTGGCGACGAGCTTCTTGATGTCCGCCTGAGTGCTGGCCATGAGGGCATCAGGGCCGTTGACCTTGATGAAGATGCTGCCGTCGTCCGTTTGGATGATGACGCCGGTCATGGTGTAACCGGGGAGCGGAGTGCGCTTGGCGTCCATGACGCTGCCGGAGAGGTAGGTGCCTTTGAGGTGGACGAAGAGGACTTTTTTATCCCCCATGGTCACTTCCTCTTTTTTGGGCGTGGGGAGGGCTCCTTCGTCATTGGGCTCGAACTGGCCCTGCCAGCGCTTGATGTTCGCGTCCACATCCCCGCCCCCGCCATTGCCGCCGAAGTGATAGAAGTCCGCCTCCACGCCGGGGGCCTTGTCCTTGCCGGGGATGGTATAACCACCGGCACTCATCATGCGGGCGGTCTTTTTCGCCACCCAGGGAGAGCCTGCCTTGAAGGTGAGACTGCCGGCGGTCAGATCCGCGGTCTTTTCGTCCCCGGTCTTTGCTTCGGCGGGCTTTTTGTCCGTCTTGGGCTTCTCCTGGGCGTGAGCGGCAGGGGCGAGAGAGACGATGAGAGCAGTGAGGCAGAGGAGCGTTTTCATGGCGGGGGGAATACGGTGAGAGAAAGGGCGGACGGTCAGGAATACTTCACATTCTTGCCGGGTTCCATCTCATAGTCCATGAGCATGGCTCCGGTGGTGTGAGGCTCTATTACTTCGAGGAGAAATTTCAGATACACCGGGTCGTCATGAAACATGGCCTGCTTCGCGCGGGAATCGAAGTCCAGAGCCACGAAGAAGGGCCATTCAGAATCCTCCTCGATTTGCTTCCCGGACCGCACACTGAGGACTTCCGGGATCTTCAGAAGGAGACTTTTCGTGCGCCGGATCATGTCATCCACCGCGCCGGGGGGAAGATCAGGCCGCAGCTTGTAGAGCGCCACGTGGTGGACCATGGGGGATCAGTCGTTCCACTTCAGCGCGCCCTTTTTGAGGGCGTAGAGATAGGCCACCAGGAGGATGCCCGCAAACCCGGCCATGCTCCAGAAGATCATGCTGTGCTCCGCGACCATGTCACGGAAAACGACCGCCCACGGATACATAAAGACCACTTCGATGTCGAAGAGCACGAAGAGCATGGCCACCATGTAAAACTTCACGCTGAAGCGCGGCTGGGCCTCACCGATGGGGAGCATCCCGCACTCGTAGGCGGAGTCCTTCATCTTGTTTCCCTTGCTGGATTTCCCCAGGAGCACACTCGCGATGAGCATGCCTGCCGCCAGTCCGCTGGCGGTGAGAATCTGTATCAGGACGGGAAGGTATTCATTCAGCATGGCGGCGTCGGGGCGGGAAAACTGGGCGCAAAAGGAGCATGTCCCCGCGGGGGTGACAAGGGCTTCGTGGGGAAACTGGAGGGAGGATCGTGAAGCGTGAAAAGTGCAAAAATGGACCGGGAAGGGGGAGGAGGAAATCTGGAAGCCGCGGGAGCGGCGCGCGTAAAAGAGCTTGCGGGAATGAAGGGGAGCTTTTACTTTGCATTGCAAAGCAATATCCGCCACCATGCCTGATCCCGTCGAGGAAGCCGCCAGCCAGATCCGCGCCATTCGCGCGCTCATGGAGAGAGCCACTATTTACCGTGCTGTCTCGGCTCCGGCGGCGGCGTTCGCGGGGGTGCTATGCCTGGGGGTGTGTGGATGGCTCTGGACCCGGCGCGATACCCCTGGGGAACCGGGCGCGGCGGCCTTTCTCTGTATCTGGCTGGGCGTGCTGGCGGTGGTGAGCGTGGTGAATGTGCTGCTGCTCCACCGCAGTGCCCGGGCGCGCGGGGAGGACTTTGTCTCCCCGGGAATGAAGCACGCGCTCCGGGCATTGATGCCACCCCTGGCGGCGGGCTTCGTTTTCAGCTTGAGGGAGGTCACTGCTGGGGTGCCGGGGCCGGAGGGATACTCCGGTATCGTGACCTCCTGGATTCTTTTTTACGGGCTGGCATTGCTGGCCACGGGATCGTTTTCTCCGCGCTCCATGTATCTGCTGGGAGCGGTGTTTTTCGCCTTCGGGCTCCTGACGCTCATGCCGGTGGTGCGGGACTTCGGGGGCTCGCCGTATTCCGTGGCGGTGCTGCACATGGCGCTTTCCTTTGGCGCGCTGCACCTCATTTATGCCGCCGCCGTCTGGCTCAAGGGCCGGGGGGATAACCCTGCAGCGCCGTCCGGGGCATGATTGATTTCTCCCAGCTCGACAAAACCATCCATGAAAAAGGACGGCTCGCCATCATGTCCCTGCTCGCGGCGCGGACGGCCTGGGCTTTTCAGGATCTGAAAGCGGAACTCAAAATGAGCGACGGCAACCTCATCACTCACCTGCGCACCCTCATCAAGGCCGGCTACGTGACGGAAAGCCGCGAACTGAAAGCCCGTCCGCAGACCAACTACGCCCTCACGCCGGAGGGACGCGCCGCGTTTGGTACCTACATCGGCCTGCTGGAATCCATCGTGCGCTCCGCGAAAGGCTGAGTTTTTTTGCCTCTCAACTTTGTGTCACAAAGAAATCAAACCTGAGACCCTATGAATATCCATACCGCCACTCATCACGGCATGTGCTTTGGCGTCCGCGAGGCCCTGAAGCGCGCGCACGCCGCGACCGCCTCCGGACCCGTCACCATTCTTGGCGCTCTGGTGCACAATCCCCTGGTGCGTGACCGTCTGGCCGCGCGGGGCGCGCGGGAGGGGAGCCTGGAGGACATGGCGAGCGCGGAAACCGCAGACGTCATGATCACCGCGCACGGTGCCTCGGACCGGACCCGCCAGGCGTGGAAGGATGCCGGCCACCGGGTGCTGGATACCACCTGCCCGCTGGTCCACCGGGCACATGCCGCGCTGGCCACGCTGGTGGCGGAGGGTTGCCACCCGGTGGTCATTGGCCAGCGGGATCATGTGGAGGTCCGGGGACTCACGGGGGATTTCCCCGGAGCCTGTGTCATTGGGACGGAGTCGGATTTCGGAAACCTGCCTGTCGTGCCCCTCTACGGGGTCGTCTCCCAGACCACGCAACCGGTGGCCCGGGTGCGGGCTCTGGTGGAAGCCCTGCGCCTTTACTTTCCGGACGCCACGATCCGCTTCCGGGACACCGTGTGTCAGCCCACGAAGGACCGGCAGACTGCGGTGGAGGATCTTTGCGCGCGGTGCGATGTCATCGTGGTCATCGGCGGCCGGCATAGCAACAATACCCGGCAGCTTACCGCCACCGCCCGCGCCCTGGGCGTCACCGCTCACCAGATTGAGGCCCCGGAGGAACTGGAGGCTTCCTGGTTTCTCGACTGCCGGGACGCCGGGGTCACGGCGGGCACCTCCACGCCGGACGAGACCGTGGAGGAAGTCCTCCGCAGGCTCCGGGAACTCGCCCCGTGAGCTGGTACCCGCTCGGGCGGCCGGGCGGAAATGAAATGATAAATTCGAGATAAAGCGCTTGCATCGTCCGTCTCCAGTGCTTTTCTCCCCCTACCAGAGACGGCCTGCCGGACTCTGGTTTTTAGTCCACAGGACATGCTCGGATGGCGGAATTGGTAGACGCGTACGTTTGAGGGGCGTATGGAGTAATCTGTGCGGGTTCGAGTCCCGCTCCGAGTACCACCCTCCCGATTGGGAGGGTAGTGAAAGAGAGTAGAAGCAGCGGCGGGTGGTTTCGCCGCCGGATGGCGACAGGAGCCGGGCGCTAGACAATCGGGAGCCCGCGCAATTGCGGAAAGCCCCGTCCCCGGTAGCGATAGGGAATGGCTGTAGATTCCCCTTCCTCTTCCGGGTTCCGGAGTTGTGCCGTGCTTTTGGTGCGGTTTCTGGTGGGGGCGCTGTTTGTCTGGTGCGCCCTGCTGCTCATTCCGTGGGAGCCATGGCTTTTTGAACTTCCGCGCCACTTCCGCATGGGGTACGTTGTCATGGGAGCCGTGCTGCTGGTTTTTATGTTGCTCCTCCGTCAGTGGCGCTGGGTGCCGGTGGCTCTGCTCACGGTGGCCTGGCAGGGGTATCCATGGTATGTTTGGCAACAGCCGGATGGCCCCGTCGCGCGATCAGGCGCGCCCCGGTTTACCATACTCACCTGCAATCTGCTTTGGGAAGCCGGGAGCAAAGCCGGCGGGACCATCGATTCCCTGCGTGCCGCGGAGGCGGACGTGATCGTCTTCCAGGAATTCACCCCGGCATGGCAGCGGCGGCTGAAGAAAGACCTGTGGGACCTGTATCCCCACCGGGTGGAGCGGCCCATGGAAGGCGCGTTTGGAATCTGCCTCGCCAGCCGCCTTCCTTTCGGGCAGTCCTGGAGCGCGACGGACGATGGCGGCTCTCCCGTGGCCGCAGGTGTGATCCTTCTTGAGGGCCGGAGCATCGGGATCCTGGGCGTGCATCCCCTGCCTCCCATGAGTCCCGCCATGGGGCGTAAATGGAGAGCCTCCCTCGCCTCTTGGCCCACGCTTCTTCGCCGTTTGCAATGCGATCACCAGGTGCTCGCGGGGGATTTCAACAGCACCCCGTTCAGTATGGGCTTCCAGGGACTTTGTGAAGCCGCCGGACTGCGGGACGGTGCCCGGGGATTCGGCCTCGTGAATACGTGGATTCCCGTCCCTTCCATGCCCGCCGGGTTGCCGCTGGATCACATTCTGATCTCCGGAGCCCTCCAGTTGACGGACTACCGCATCGGCCCGCCGTTGGAATCCGATCACCGCTGGGTCCGTGCGGTTATCGCGCCGGTGGACCGGATGCCCCCCTGAGAAACCCTTGGTTTTGTTAGTCGGAATTTGGCCATGTCAGCACCGCCTCCAGAGCCTTAAAACCTTCCAGCACCCCCGTGGAGGCTGGATCGGCAATCATTACCCATATCCATGCCTCGTGTGAATCCTTCAACCGTCCACGATTTACCCTGATGCCGGAGTAAGCGGGCGTGCGGGCTAGTAGTATATCGATGAAGACAGCGGTGTCTTCGTCGATCCCGCGGGCGCAGGCCCCCGCCCATTTCGGGCCTTCAAAAAAGAAGCCGTGAAGCGCCTCCAAATGATTCATGGGTTCGGAAGCCAGTGGAACGAACACCCCCTCAAGGGAATCCTGAAGGCAAGTGTTTCCACCCGTCTGGTTCTGGTAAATGATCCCGCTGGAGCAGGGGATAAGAAGCCCCGCGTAATCTAAGTCCCAAAGGAGAATGGTTGGCTTTTTTACCACGGTAACTCCGGGGAGGATTGGAGTTGGAATCATGATCCCAGCGGACACCCTTGGACCAACGGGAATTCACCTCTTCATCATTTCCTCCAAAGCCAGCGCAGGGAATCCGGGAGAATGCTGCCGCCATGTTTGCCACTATGGGCACCGCGTTCGTCGCTGACGAATTTGGAGTCATACTTCGCGAAGGCGAGGGAGTTGGCCATCATCTGATTCGCTAGGACCCAGTTTCCAAATTCATTGTCCAGGTCATGCGCGCCATCCTGGAGGAAGACACGGAGGGGCTTCGGTGGGGTCTTGCGGAGGAGGAAGGGATAGTGATAGCCGCCCCGGATATCAGTGAAGCTGCCCACGTGGCTGAGCACTTTGCGGAACAGGTCCGGACGCTCCCACGCGGCGGTAAAGGCGCAGATGCCGCCGCTGCTGATGCCCGCGATGGCGTGTTTCTCCGGTTCCGGGGCGTAGGGAAAGCGTTTGGCCACCTCCGGCAGAAGTTCCTTTTCCAGAAACTTCGCGTAGTCCGGGTTCGGGGTGTCGTATTCCACGGAGCGGTTGCTCTTCATTTTATTGAGCACCTGCCAGTCCGTTTTTTCCGGGAGGGAATCCGTGAAGACGCCGGGATCGATAAAGACTCCCAGGGTTACCGGCATTTCCCCGGCGGCGATGAGATTGTCGAAGACGATGGTGGTCTTGAAGTCACCTTTCGGATTCAGGTAGGCGTGCCCGTCCTGGAAAACCATGAGCGCCGCGGAGGCGTCCGGCTTGTAGTTCGCGGGAACATAGATCCACACGTTGCGCATCGTTCCTGGATACACTCCGGTGCTTTTCCACTGAAAGTGCTCGATCTTTCCCGCGGGCACCTCCGGCTTCACGATGGCCTCCGGCGGTACGGGGAAGTCCGGTTCCTTGTATTTCTCCTGCGCTCCGGCGACCGCCGCGGTGGCGAGCAGGGAAAGCACCGGCAGCATCCGGCGGAGAACGGGCAGATTCAGAGAAGCGGGCATGGGAAAGGTGGTGCGGGTTTCCCGCAGTCTGAAAATCCCGTGCCCGCTGTAAAGGCCCGCCCTGTCTCCGTGCATACGGGAATCCCCGCCGAAAGAACCAGGTGGATGAAGGATTGACCCGGTTCCCGCCCTCTTGGCACTATTGAAAGGATATTCCGCCCTGCCCCTCATGAAGACGATCCTGCTGGCTGTAATCCTTCTTCCCGCCGTGCTCCACGCGGGTGGCATTTATTGGTCGAATCGTGGCGCGGGTCTGCTGGAGCGCGCCTCCTATGACGGCGCGGGACGGACAACGGTGCTTGCCAACGCGGGCTCGAACGTGAGGGGCCTGGCGCTCGATCTCACTAACAACCGCATCTACTACGCGGACAACGGCGCGGACATCCTTTACCGGCTGAACCTCGACGGGACGAATCGCTCCACCGTGCTGGTCCTGGGCTCCTCCTTTCCCGCGGACCTGAAGCTCAACCTGACCGCCGGGCATCTCTACTACTGCGATCAACAGAACGGTCTCATCCGCCGGATCAATCTGGACGGCAGCAGTCCCGCCACCCTGGTGACGGATACCACTTACCAGCCGTATTACATGGATCTGGACCTGGCCGCGGGGAAGATCTACTGGGGGGACTTTGACGGGGTGACGGCGAATACCGGCAACGTCTTCCGCATGAATCTGGATGGCAGCGGGCGGGAAACCGTGGTCACCGGAACTCGGGAGACCCGCGCGGTCTGCGTGGATCCGGCGGGCGGCATGCTCTACTGGGTGAACCGGAACGCGGGAAAGATCATGCGCTGCCTTCTCGCTGACCTTCCAGTGAATGCCGCCACCAGCCCCGCCGTGCAGACGCTGTATGCCGGGCTGGATACTCCGCATGGCATGACGCTGGATGTTCCCGCGGGCAGGGTTTACTGGGTGGACACGGGCACGAATGGCTTTCCCAATACCACGGGGGACCAGGGTGTGAGTCGCGGGGACATGGACGGCAGCGGTCCCCAGGAGGTGCTGGCTTCCCTGGGTTCCGAACCGTGGGACATCGAGGTGGATCCCCGTTGCGCTACCTATGCGGAGTGGACCGCGCGTTTCTTTCCGAAGAACCCGGGAGCCGCCGCCGATCCGGCGGGCGATCCCGACCAGGATGGTATTCCTAACATCATGGAATGCGCCCTGGGACTGCATCCCCTGCGGGCGGAAACCGGAGGGCTGCCCGCGGTGGCCACGATCACGGAAGCGGGCGAGACATATCCCGCCATCCGGTTCATCCGCCGGACGGGTGTCGCGGGCCTCCAGGTGCTGGCGCAGCACGGCACAAATCTGGCCTCCTGGTGGGACAAAACCAGCCTGCTGGCCATCGCCCCGCCCATCACGGAGACGGAGGTCACGCCCCTGGCGGAAAACCTGGAACGGGTGACGGTAAGGTCCGTTACTTCCTTGAGCCAGAATCCCCGGCAGTATCTGCGAGTGAAGGTGGTGCTGACGCCCTGAGAGCTGGCGAAACGTTCTGTTTACTCAGAGGGCGAAGCCTCTACTAATCGGGTCCCCGCACCCCCTTCTCCGCCATGCGACCCGTCTTCGCCGCCATTTCCTATCTCCACCTGTTTTACATTTGCATCGCCATCCTTGTGGGGTGGTGGATCATCATGCGGATCCGCCGCACGGCGGGGATCTGGAAGTTGCGTTATTACGCGTTCCCCCGCCCCTGGCTGAAGTATCTGCACCAGGACGTGCCTTTCTACTCCGCGCTGCCGCTGGAACTGCGGGCGCTGTATCAGGACAAAGTGCTCCAGTTCGTGGACGCGAAACTTTTCCGCCCCGGCGGCAAGATGGAGGAAATCACCTGGCAGCAGCAACTGCCCATCGCAGGGAATGCCTGCCTTCTCTTGCTCAACAAGGGGAACGCCCTGGCTTTCCCCCGCATCCTGACTGTTCACGTCCACGACCACCTGGATCCGAACGCGGAGCCCCGGCACAACTGTGTGACTTTGCTTTGGGACGAGTCCACCCGCCGGGCCACGGATCTGCGCGACCGGGACCGCGCGCCGCTGCTGCCCATCGCCACTGAACTCGGATGGGAATCCGCCGGGAAGCCGGCGCTGCCGGATTCGCTGCTCGTGGCTCCCTGGGCCCGGGTGAGGGCGGAGGAATTCGAGGCCGCCTGCCCTGGCCGTCTCGCTGCCATCTCCTCCAGCGATCCCCAGGATGTCTTCGCGGTAGCGACGGAAATGTTCCTCGCCGAGCCCGCGCGGCTTCAGCAGCGGCACCCGGAATTTTATAACGACCTGCGGCTTTTTTACCGCATCGATCCCGCACGCTGGCCCGGAAAGAGCAATAGATAGGCCCTTTCCTCATCCCGTCCCCTGCTTTTGAACACGCCGCCGCCAGACCGGACTTCCGGAGGGCCTCCGGAAAATCCGTCTTTGGTTCCGGCACCAGCACCCGTGCCTTCCGGTTCAACCGGGAAGGGTGTTTGGACCTCGCCCGCCACGGTGCCCGCGTCTGAGCCTCCCAGGTCCCCCGCGGCAAAACCGGTGGTCAAAGGACGCTTCGCGCTCTGCGCTCTGTTCTTTCTGCATGCCGCGGCCATGGCGGCGTATGCGGTGCCGTTTCCGAACGTGCTGGATGCCCACGGCCTGGGAACCTATCTGGCATTGGCCGGGGGCACCGGCAGTCTCGCGGCCTTCATTTCCCCCATGATCGTGGGCACCTTGGCGGACAGGCGGTTCGCGCCGGAGCGCCTGCTGGCCATGCTGACGTTTCTGTCCGGCACGCTGCTGACCCTGGTGCATTGCGCGGTGGAGTTCGGCTGGGGGAAAAACGTCTTCCTGGCACTGATGATGGGCTATGCGCTGAGCAATGCGCCAGGCTTTTCCCTCGTGACCAGCGTGGCCATGAGCCGCCTCAGTGATGCCCGGAAGCAGTTCGGTCCCATCCGGGTGTGGGGGACTATCGGATGGATGGTAGCGTCACTTGCGGTGGGGTTTTTGTTTTCCCCGCTGTCCACCTCGTCCGGATACGTGGGGGGAGCCATCTTTTTTGTGGAATGCGCCTTCTGCCTTCTGCTCCGGCCCACCGTGCCGGTGCGGGACCGCACCCGGCGCCGGTTGCGGGACTATATGGGCTGGGACGCCATGGCCCTGCTCCGGCACAAGGATCACCGGCTGATCTTCCTCACGGCCACGCTGCTCTCCGCCGTGCTGTCCACGTTCTATCTCTACACCGTGCGGCATTTGAAGACTGCCGGGGATACCTCCCCCGCCGCCACCATGGGCTGGGCGCAGATCTTTGAAGGGGTGGCCGCGTTTGGCCTCGCCTCCGTGTTGCTGCGCTTCCGGATCAAGTGGGTGCTCACCGCCGCGCTGGTCATGGCCGTGGCGCGGTTCGTCCTGCTGACGATCGATAACCGGGTCACCATTTTCATCAGCGTATGCCTGCATGGTCCGCTGTTCGTGTTGTTTTTCCTCACCTGTCAGATCTACCTGGAGCAGCGGGTGGACGCACGCATGCGCTCCCAGGGACAGGCTCTGTTGGCATTGCTGAACAGCGGGGTGGGGAATCTCACCGGCTATATCGTCATGGGCTGGTGGTATGCCCGGTGCCAGGGAGACGGCGGCGTGGTGGACTGGCCGCGGTTCTGGACACTCCCCGCCCTGGCCTGCGTGGCGCTCACGCTCCTGTTCGTCACCGGCTACCGGGGACGGCGGGGGCTGGAACCCCGGACGGAGTGAGTGCCTGACGGGAGGCGTTTAGTTCAGCCCGTTGCGCGCGAGGAGGGCATTCAGGTCCGGATCGCGGCCCATGAAGTCACGGAAGAGTTTCTCCGGGGGCTCGCTGTTTCCTTTGCTGAGGATGGTGTCCCGGAAGCTCTGGCCGGTTTTCGCATTGAGCACCCCTTCGCGGAGGAAGCGGCTGAAGCAGTCGGCGTCCAGCACCTCGGCCCACTTGTAGCTGTAGTAGCCCGCCGCGTAGCCCACGGGGCTGCCAAAGATGTGAGTGAAGCGCCGAGCCATGGTAGGCGGCCGGGTCTTCAGGGGCATCTGGTAGCCCTTCAGGATTTCATCGATCAGCCCGTCCAGATCCTCCTCCGCGGAGTTGGCGTGGCGGATGTGCAGTTCGAGATCCATCTTGCCAAAGGCAAGCTGGCGCATGGTGGTCACGGCGGAGAGGTAGTTCCGCGCAGCCAGCATCTTCTTGAAGAGCTTCTGGGGAATCGGCTCGCCGGTTTCGTGATGCCGGGCAAAAAAGTCCAGGCTCTCCCGTTCCCAGCAGAAGTTTTCCATGATCTGTGAGGGCAGTTCCACGAAGTCCCACGCCACGTTCACGCCATTGAGCGACTTGATCTCTACCTGCCCCAGCAGGTGATGCAGCAGGTGGCCGAATTCATGGAACACGGTCTCCACCTCCTGGTGGGAGAGGAGCGCGGGCTTGCCGTCCACGGAAGGCGTCATGTTCCCGCAGATGAGCCCCAGGTGAGGCTCGCGATCATGCTCGCCGCCGGGAGGGCGACCCGTTTTCAGATAGTTCATCCAGGCCCCGCCCCGCTTGGGATCCCGTGGATGCCAGTCGGCGTAGAAGGAGCCGAGATGCACCCCCTTGCCGTTGCGGATTTCGTAGAACTTCACCTCCGGATGCCACACCTCCACGGTATCCGGCGGGCATTCTTGGCCGGGCTCCACAAAGGCGGCGGCGCGCTCGCGGATTTCCAGGCCAAAGAGTTTTTCGCAGAGGCGGAACATGCCCCCCAGCACGCCATCGATGGGGAAATAGGGGCGCAATTCCTCCTCGTCGAAGTCATACATGGCCTTGCGGCGCTTCTCCGCCCAGTAGGCGGTTTCCCACGGTTCCAGGGGGCTGCTTTTCACGTGGAGAGTCTCCGCTTTATACTCCTGCAACTCCCGGGTCTGGCGGCCAAACGCCACGGAAATACGCCGGTGCAGGTCCTCTACGAAGTCGAGCGCCTTCGCGCCGTTGCGGGCCATGCGGCGGTCCAGCACGAGATCCGCGAAATTCGCTTTCCCGAGGATTTCCGCCTTCTCATGCCGCAACGCGAGGATGCGGCGGAGGAGAGAGGTATTATCCCATTTCCCCTCCCGGCCCACGCCGGCGCTGCCCTCCCACACCTGGCGGCGCGTTTCCTCGTCATCCAGATACTCCAGCACCGGGGAGAGGCTGGGAGCCTTCAGGGTGAAACGCCACGCCGGGTTCTCCGCGTTGCCTTCGCCCTTTTCCTTCGCCTCTGACCGCGCGGCGGCCCGGGCAAATTCCGGCAGTCCGGCCAGCTTCGATTCATCGCGGATGTAAAGCTCCCAGGCATTGGTGGAGTCCAGCACGTTTTCGGTGAACTTCTGCGTCACCTGGGCCAGTTCCGCCTCCAGTTCCTCCAAGCGCTTCTTTTTGTCCTCCGGCAGGTCCGCCCCACTGGCGCGGAAGTCGGCCATGGTTTCCTCAAAAAACCGCTTTTGCACCCCCGTGAGTTTAGCCGCCTCCGGCGTTCCGCTGAAGGTCTTGAAGAGATCCCAGAGTGATTCGTTCAGATAGAGCCGGGCAAAGAACTCACTCACCTTTGGCAGCATTTCATTGTAGGCCGCGCGGAGTTCGGGTGAATTGCACACGCTGTCCAGATGGCTCACCTTGCCCCAGGCTTCATTCAGCGGGCTCAGGGCCTCCTCGAAGGCGAGGAAAGTGTTTTCAAAAGTCATCCGCCCCCGGTCCGTCCGGCACACGGTGTCAAGCCTGGCGGTGGTGTCCTCCAGGGCTTTGGTGATATCCGGGACGATTTGGTCCGGCGTCAGCGTGGACCACCGGACGTGGAAGGCATCGTCAAGAAAGGGATGGAGGGAGGCCATGAAAGGAGTGCGAAAGGGGTTTCTATTTGCGGCAGAAAAGCGTTCCCGGCAAGCCGGTTCGGGTAAAAACCCTTTCTGATTTCCCCGCCAGGGCCGCTCTTGCGCGGGAGGAGGGGCGGGTGTTACTCCGGCCCCATGCAAACACCCGTGGACCATTTGGAACCCGCCCTTCTCTGGAGATTTTTTGGCCAGCTTTCCCGCATTCCCCGGGAATCGAAAAAAGAGGATCAGGCTGTTGAGTGGCTGGTGCAGACGGGCCTGGCGCTGGGCTGCGAGGTGGAGACCCAGCCGATTGGCGCGGCAGATCGGCCTCTGTTTGCCAATGTCCTCCTCCGCAAGCCCGCCACCCCGGGTCGCGAGGACCGGCCCGTTACCGCGCTCCAGGCGCATATCGACATGGTGTGCGAAAAGAACGCGGATTGCGCCCATGATTTCGCCACCGAACCGCTCGCGCTCCGCATTGAGGGAGATCACGTGCGCGCCACCGGCACCACGCTGGGCGCGGACAACGGCATCGGCGTGTGCGCGGCCCTCGCGGCGCTGGCGGACACCACGCTGCAACATGGCCCGCTGGAGGTGCTCATTACGGTGGATGAAGAGGCCGGCATGAGCGGAGCCCGACTTTTGAAACCCGGCTGGCTGCGCGCGAAGTATCTGTTGAATCTGGACTCCGAGGAGGAGGGGGAGGCCACCATTTCCTGCGCCGGAGCCATGGACAGCCAGGGCACGCGGGTTGTGAAACTCGCCCCGCCTTCGCCCGGGAAAGCATGTCTGGCCCTGCAGGTGCGCGGGCTGGCGGGAGGGCACTCCGGGTTGAACATCGGGGACAATCGCGGCAACGCGAACCGCATCATGGGCAAGGCCCTGGCGCGTCTCATGGAAGCCACCACGCTGGAGCTGGCGTCCGTGCAGGGCGGCAACAAGCGGAACGCCATTCCCCGCGAGGCGAACGCGGTGTTCCTTTGCAATCCCGCGGAGGAGGCGAACCTGCGGGAAATCCTGGCGTCCGTGCAGGGGGAGGAGCTTGCCGCTTTGCGGGAGGCGGATGCCGGGCTCACTCTCAGTCTGGTGACCGCCGCGGCACCCACCCAGGTGATGAGCCCGGAGGATGCGAGGGCGGTGGTGGATGCGCTCACAGCTCTGCCGAACGGCGTCATCGCCATGAGCCAGGCCGTCGAGGGCCTGGTGGAAACCTCCACCAACCTGGGGATTTCCTCCACGGACAGGGATAAGGTGGAGATCGCCCTGCTGACCCGCAGTTCCGTGGACCCCGCGAAATATGAAGTGGCCGCGGACATCCGGCGGATCTTCGGGGAATACGGATTCTCCTGCGAGGAACTGAACGACTATCCCGGCTGGAAGCCCACTCCCGAAAGCGATGTGGTCCACCTCGTGAAGCGTGCCCAGGAGGAGATCACCGGCGTGCCGCTGAAAATCTCCGCCCTCCACGCGGGTCTGGAATGCGGCCTTCTCGGGCAGTCCTACCCGGACATGCAGATGATCTCCTTCGGCCCGAATATGTGGGGCGTGCACACCCCCCAGGAGCACGTGAGCATTTCCTCCGTCGCGAATTTCTGGACGCTGCTGCGGGGAGTGATCGAGAGGATATAAGCGGGTATCCCAAGCCGAAGAAGATCTCCGATTTCTGAAGAGCGGTGGACCCGCCTTTGCGCCCGCGATGAATGAGGAAACCCGACTCCAGCGGAGCCTGGCTCTGACCTGGCTGGCTCCGGTGCGATAGGGTGCGTTCCTCCCCTCATCCTTGTGGGGGTCGTCTGGCCCGCTCCGCATCTTTGGGGAGGCTCGCCACCGGAGCCGGAGATTCTCTTCATTCCTGTGGCGGGATTCGTCGTCACTCATCTTCTGGCCCTGATCTCGATCATCGTCCGGCCGCGTGGAACCTCCTAAGGAGCTTTCGCGTTAATGGTTTTGTGGGGTAGCGTGGCTCTCGCCGCTCTTGTTCTGGTCGTCGCCAGAATCGTCAGAGAAACGACACCATAATCCGCAATGCCTGGCCACGCGACTGGCCGGTTCCCGAAGGGTGCGCGTTATACGGCAGGCTCTTTGGGTGAGTTCATCCACTCCGCCTCGAAGGCGTCCGCCCAGGATTGCAGGACTCCGTAGAACTCATCGGCATCGAGGTGGAGTTCCCGGAGGGTGGAAGGGGTGTGGCGGTAGCTGCCCGGGGACTTGAAGGCAATGAGCCTCACGAGTTCGCCGGTGTCGAAGTGGATGATGAAACTGCTGTCATCGAAGGCCGCGTCGCCGTCCGGGGCCATGAGGAGCCCACAGAGGAGGACGCTGAACACATGACGGGAAAATCCGAAGAAGGTTGCGTGGTCGTGATCCGATGAATAGAGGGCCAGCCGCACCGCGTCGGCAGTTGCCGCCGCGCTGCCCTGAAGGCTGAACGGGGCGTCATACTTTCCCCGCCGGGAGATTCTTTCCCTTACTCCGCCAAAGGAGCAGGCCAGGCAGGTGGCATCAGGTTCCCGCACTCCATAACAAACTCCCTGGACGTGAATAACAAAAAAGCCCAGGGCCATTTGCCCCAGGCCCGGGAATGCCCTAGTGATAAGGGATTCCAGCGCGAACCTGGAGGGATCGCCCACGAGGAGGGGTTTCATTTCGACCGGCGGAGGATCAGGGGACACGGGGCAAAGTGTATCCACAATGGAGGGATTGTAAAGAAGGGCCGGCGCCTGCGGAAGGAGGATCCCGCCAAAGAAAAACGCCGGCCCGCGAGGGCCGGCGTTTCCGGTTGAGCGTTGTTCCGCTGGGGTCCGTTAGCTTACTTCACGATCACATACCGGGCATCGAGAGCCTTGGTGATGCGGGCGGCGTTTTCGCGGAGGTGGGCGCGGGTGTAGTTGTCCAGATTGCCGTTTCCGGCGGCGGCGTTCAGCTTGTCACGGAGTTCCGTGAGCTGACCGGCGGCGAGATCGCTGATGGGCTTGGCGGCCGGGGAGGTGCCCAGCTTGTTGTTCGCCAGATCCATGAGGCGGTTGATGTGCTCGCTTTGGAGGTTCCGGCGGAGGCTGCTGATGAGCGGCTGGCGGTCCGAGAATTTCTTCCCGGCATCCACGTTGTCCAGTTCGGACCACGCGGCGGTGCGCACGGTATTCAGCACTTCCGGCAGAGTCAGCGCGTCCTGGTCGCCAGGAGTCCGGAATTCGTTGTCGAACACGCGGCTCAGTGTCACGGGATTCAGCACGGCGGTGAGCACGCTCGCCTGGATGCCCAGCACGCGGTCATGCACCGGCCAGTTCGGCTCCTCGAAGTTCGTCTCCATGTCGAACCATTTATCGACGGTCAGATACTTCAGGAGATTCGGGTTCAGGCCGTAGGCTTCATCCGGGAAGGTGTTGGCCACCACGAACTTCAGCGCGTCACGCTGCTGCGCGGCCGGGACCGGCTGCACGGGCATGGTAGCGTTCGGATCACCCTTGCGGTTCCGGTTGATGAAGCTGCCGCCCAGCCAGTTCGCCATCATCATGACGGACTGCACCTGGGTTTGCAGCGTGAGCTGGTAGCCGCGGCGGGCCTTGGACCAGGAGTCCCCGTCCTTCACGAACTTGTCGAGCAGCGTGCCGCGGTTCTCGCGCACCAGAGTCATCTGGTTCTCGGCGAAGGCCAGCGGGTCCTTCGCGAAGTCATAGCGGCGGGCGCGGGGGTCCGGGCCGCCGGTGTCTTCGTCCGTTGCGTAGGCCAGTTCCGGCTGGGTGTTCTTCGCCAGGAGAGGCTTCAGGTCCTTGTCGAAGGTGTAGCCGTATTCGATCGCCCACTCATCATACGGTCCCACGGAGATCATGCCGTAGTCGCCCTGGGGAGCGCCTTTTTTGGCCACGATGTTGATGGGGATGTAGTCCATCACACTGGATGTGAAGGCCTTCTTGCCCTTCACGCCCTCGCCATTCAGTTCGGCGTAGGTGTAGAGGGAGGAGCCTTTGAAGTTGTGGCGCAGACCCAGGGTGTGACCCACTTCATGCACGGTGAGGTCCGCGAGGAGCGGCCCGATGAAGCTCTCGGGGATGCCGTCGATCAGCTGTTCGCCCGGGGCCGCCTGGATGGACTGTGTGGCCATGGCCATGTCCATGAGCGCGAGGCCCTGACTCATCCAGTCCGCCGCCTGGCAGAATCCGTTGAACTGCACGCTGCGGCCGGCGAGGCCGTCGTATTCATTCTTGCCTGCCATCGGCCCGCTGGCCAGCGCCGCGGCAAAGGGGTGGCCGCCCATGGCGGGCATGGCCGAGCGCTTCAGTTGGTCCAGCACCTCCGTGCGCTTGCCGGGGGAGGTGAGGCGCACGCGGGGGTCCCACTGCGGGTTATCAAAGAGCCACGCCAGCATTTCCGGGGACGCGCCCTCCATGGCGATCTGCGGAATGACTTCGTTATACTGCTTCCACCAGTGGCGGATCCAGCCGTCCGTGAGGACGATGTCTGCGTCCAGGATCTGGCCGGTGAGCGGATGCGTGCGGCTGGGCCCGATGGCGGTGCCCACACCGTTGGAGAGCCAGCGGATAAAGTTGTAGTTCACGTCCTCCGGGTCCTTGTCCATGTGCTCGCCGGTGGTGGCGTCCTGGAAGTAAACCTGGATGGCGTTCACGAGGCCCACACGTTCGAAAGCCTTGTTCCACATTTCCACCCCGTCCTTCACCCAGCGGCGGTAGCGGATGGGCGTGGTGTGCTCCACATAGAAGATAATGGGGTTTTTCGGCGGGCTCAGTTTCAGGCTGGGATCCGCCTTCTCCAGGAACCAGCGGTTGATGAAACGCACCTGGGTATCCTCAGGCGTGAACTTGCCGAAGTCTTTGTAGCTCGTGGTGAAGTAGCCCACGCGTTCATCCGCCATCCGGGGCTGGTAGCCGGTGTTTTCCGGGATGAGGCTGAAGCTGTAGTGGAAGGTGCGCAGCTTGCCGCCCGCCACGGGCGCCTCGATGGCGATCTCCACGTTGTTCGCGAAGGCCTTGGCGGTTTTGACCTTGTAGAGCCCCTTGTTCATGCCCGCGGCTTCGGAGCCGAAGAACTTCTCCGCGTGCTGCACCACGATGTCATCGAGGTCGATCACCGGGCCGCCGTTCGGGATGACGGTCACCACCGGCAGGTCAAGCACCACGCGGTCCGTGAAGAGGCGCTTGATGCTGTCCTGGCTGGACTTGTCACCCGTGGAACGGATGTCCATCTCCGGCGTCACCATGGCGATGCGCTTCCCGTAGGACTTCCAGTAGAAATACATGTCTCCTGCCTGGAGACCCGCGTAGCTGTCCCCGCTGGCCACCGTCAGAGCCAGGTAGTGGCGCTGGTTGGCAAACTGGGCGGGCAGTTCCGCGTAGAGCTGCTGGTCCTTGGCGCGGCTCCAGAGCGTGTAGAAGGATTTACGGCCGTCTGCGGTGCTGACCACGCGTTCAAAGCCGCGGAGCGCGTCCTCCGGCTTCGGAAATTCCGGCGGAGCGGCGGGATCAGGGGCGGAAACGCCGGGGATCGGCACGGTCGCCGGGCCATTGCCGCCGGGAGCGGGAGGTGCCTGGAGTGGATTCTGGGCATGCAGCGACAGCACAAGGCTGCCGATGGCGGCGGGCAGGGTTAAACGAAGTGGAAGACGCATAAGAAATCAGGAGCGGATTAAAGTTTGGTAATGCTTGATATTATGGCGATTCAAAAAAGGCGGCAAAATCCACATGGGATTACGCCCGGGACAGCCCGAATCTCTCCCCATGTGAGACTAATTACCGGGAATAGCAGCGCCGCAAAGCCGGTTTTTTACTTCCGGGTTGGACTCCAGGCTCTCTTTCTGCATAGGTCGCCGCGCTGTTCTCCCCCTTTTTTCGGGATGGCGCGCTGCCCCCGCCTCCCGTCCATGAGCTATCCCCTTCTACTTCAACGACTTCGCCAGGAAACCGCCACGGCTCATCAGGAGCTGGAGGATGGGGTAAAGATTCAGGAAGTTTTGCAGAATGCCGGGAGTTATGCGGGACTCCTCGCTTCGTTTTGGGGCTTTTATGCCGCAGCGGAAGCGGTTTTTGAGGAGACTGCGGAGTTGGCGGCCATGGGTTTCCAAGGCGAGGCCCGCCGGAAATCGCCATGGATTCTGGAGGATCTAAGCGCCCTGGGATGGGACGAGGCACGAATTGAGTCCCTGCCACTTTGCCCACGCGACTTGCTGCCCCAACCTGAGGATACCGCCGGGGTTCTGGGCTGTGCCTATGTCATTGAAGGTTCCACCCTGGGAGGCCGGCACATCTCCCGTCTGCTGGAAAGTTCCCCCGCGATTCCCTTCACCGCCCGCCGTTTTTTTCAGGGGTACGGACCCCAAACAGGTGAGAGGTGGAAGAGCTTTGAAATGATCCTGGAAAGTTTCAGCCGCGGAGCGGATGAGGCAGGCAGAGCCCGCGCCGCGGAGGCCGCACGGCAAACGTTCGAGGGAATCGGTCGCTGGCTCGTAGAAAACCCTGCTTCATGAGCATTGATGCCGCCGCCTTGGAACAATGCAGCCGGGAGCCCATCCACATCCCGGGCTCCATCCAGCCGCACGGCTTACTGCTTGCCCTTGAGGAACCCTCGCTGCGCTGTTTGCAGGTCAGTTCCAACTGGCCGCTTCCGGTTGGAGTGGACCATGGTTCGCTGACCGTGGAGTCACTCCTCCCGCCGGAGGCTCTGGAGACGCTGAAGCAGGAGATCCAGGAGGGAGGACCATCGCCGGATTTTGTCACGCCCGTTACTCTGACGGACCGGCAGTGGGATCTCACCGCCCACCGGCACGATGGAATCCTCATCCTGGAACTGGAGCCCGCCGCTTCCGGCCGGGCCTCTCCATATCACCGGGAGTTGCAGCAGGCGTTTCAGGCCATGCATGACGCGGACGGAGACCCGGCCCTGTATGGTGTGATCGCCTCCCTCATTGCCAAATTCACCGGCTACGGGCGGGTGATGGTCTATAAGTTTGACCGGGACTGGCACGGCCATGTGGTGGGAGAGTTTCTATCGGATCCCGCCCTGGGTTCCTACATGGGGCACCACTTTCCGGCCTCGGACATCCCGGAACAGGCGCGGGCGCTTTATACGAAAAACTGGCTGCGCATTATCCCCTGGGTGGACTACACGGCGGCCTCCCTGGTGCCACCTCTGAATCCCCGCACAGGCAGGCCGCTGGACCTGAGCTTTTCCATTCTGCGCAGCGTTTCCCCGATCCATCTTCAGTATCTGAAGAACATGGATGTGGGGGCCTCCATGTCCATCTCACTCATCACGGGCGGGCGGCTCTGGGGACTCATTGCCTGCCACCACGGCGAACCCCGTCCCCTGGCTTTTCCCTGGCGGACCGCGTGCGAACTCTTCGGCCAGATGGCTTCCCTGGAGATCGCGGCGCGGGAGGAATCCCGGCGGCTGAATGCCCACGCGCGGGCCACCGAGATTCAGACGAGGTTTTTTGATGTCATCGCGGGCGAGCAGAACTTCGTGGAGGCGCTGACCAAATACACCCCGGCGCTGCTCGAATTCGTGGAAGCGGCGGGGGCGGCCCTCTTTGTCAATAACCGCCTCACGCGGCTCGGAGCCACGCCTCCGGAGGGGGAGATCCTCCCCTTGGTGGAATGGCTCCGCAGTCAGCCGATGACCCCGCTTTTTGTCAGCGACTCCCTGGAACAGGAATACCCGCCCGCGGAGGGCTGGAGGGAAGCCGGCAGCGGTCTGCTGGCGGTGCGGCTCTCTCCCGTGGAGTTCCACTGTCTTCTCTTTTTCCGCCCGGAGGTCGTCACCTCCGTCACTTGGGCGGGAGACCCCCGCAAGAAGCCGGATGCCTCCGGGATCCTGCATCCCCGCCCGTCCTTCGCCGCCTGGGTAGAAACCGTGCGGGGTAAGTCCCTCCCCTGGACGGAAGTCCAGTGCCAGGGAGCGGTGGAACTGCGCACAGCGCTCAATGCCCAGGTGCTCCGCCGCACGGAGCGGCTCATTTCCCTCAACGCGGAGATGGAGAAGCGAAACACGGACCTCCAATCCTTCGCTTATATCGCGGCACACGACCTGAAGGAGCCCCTGCGCAACATCGCCCATTACAGCCGTTTTATTGAGGAGGACAATGGCGCGACGCTGGATCAGGATGGACTGCGAAAGCTGAAAACCATCCAGGCCCTCGCGTCCCAGTCCGAGGAACTGCTCACCTCCCTGGCCCGCTTTTCGAGGATCGGGCGCATGGATATTTCCCCCCGGACCGTGGACATGGATGATCTGGTGGACAGCGCCCTGGGCTCCGTGCAGAGGATTCTCAAGGACAAGGGGATGACCGTCGTGCGTTCGGGACCGCTGGGCGTGGCGGTTTGCGACCCCGTGCTGGCACGGGAGGTCTTTTCCAATCTCATCATCAATGCCGCGAAGTACAGCGAAGGCCCGGAGCCGCGCGTTCGCATTTCACGAAGCAGTACGGAGGGGCCACCGGTCTTTGAGGTGGCGGACAACGGTATCGGAATCCCGGAAAAACACTGGGAAGTCGTCTTCATCATGTTCCGCCGTCTCCATCCTCCGGAAGCCTATGGCGGCGGCACGGGGACCGGTCTTGCCATAGCCAGAAGCATCGTGGAACGTCATGGCGGATGGATCCGCGTACGGTCCGTTCCAGAGGAGGAGACTGTCTTTTCCTTCACTTTTGCCTGAAGTCTGATACTATTTCCTTCCCCTTTTTTGCGATTCCATGGACTTTCCGCCCTCACCGCGTAAAATTCTGATCCTCGATGACAACCGCATCGACCGGGAAACGTGCCGCCGGTTTCTGAGCCGTGAGTCCTCCGCCACGTGGACGTTTCTGGAGAAGGATTCCATCGAAGGCGCGCTGGAGCTAACCTTCCGGGAAAAGCCGGACTGCATCCTGCTGGACTATCACCTGCACGATGGCACCGGGCTGGAATTTCTGCGTGAACTCAAGGCGGCGGGCGGCACCAAAACGCATCCGGTGGTGATGCTTACCGGCACTGGCAGTGAATGGATCGCCGTGGAGGTGATGAAGGAGGGGGCTCAGGATTATCTGGTCAAAGACCGGCTGGATGCTGAAAACCTGCGCCGTACCGTGGACGGAGCCATTCAGCGCGCGCACATGGAGCGGCTTATCGAGGGGCAGCAGCGGGAAATGGAAATCCTTTTCCGGGAGGCGAAAGAGGCGAACGCACGGAAAGACCATTTTCTGGCCACGCTTTCCCATGAATTGCGCACCCCGCTTTCCCCTGTGCTGGCCGCCGTCTCTCTGCTGGAGGATGGGATCACCTCCGCCGAAGAACTGGCGGAGATCGCCGCCATCATCCGCAGGAACATTGAGCTGGAGGCCCGGTTGATCGATGACATGCTGGACCTCACCCGCATTTCCCGGGGCATCCTGGAGGTGGAGACCCGGCCCGTGGATATCCGGAACGTGCTGCACTCCGCCTCCCAGACCTGCGAAGTGGACCTGAGGCAAAAACGCATGCATCTGGACTGGGAATTCGGAGCTTCCAGCCACCGTGTCCTCGCTGACGAGGCGCGGCTCCAACAGGTCTTCTGGAATCTTCTAAAGAACGCCGCGAAATTCACCCCCGAAGGCGGACATATCGTGGTTTCCACCCGGAATTTACCGGACGGTCTGCTGGAGATCCGCGTGAAGGATAACGGCATCGGCATCGAGCCCGGCAGCCTGGAGCGGATCTTCATGTCCTTTGAACAGGCAAGCCCCGCCACCGCCAAGCGCTTCGGTGGCATGGGGCTGGGCCTGGCGATTTCCCGCGCCTTGCTGGACGCCCATGGCGGCAGCATCCATGCGGAGAGCGACCCCGCGAGCCCAGGCGCTGTTTTTGTGGTGCGGCTCCCCGTGGAGAAAGAGGCGGCCCCGTCCGAGGATCCGGTGGAGGTCGAGAAAAAGAGCGAGCCCGCGCCTTCCTCCTCTCTTGTGGTGCTGCTGGTGGAGGACCACGAGGACTCCCGTTTCTTTTTCACCCGCATCATCGAGCGCCTGGGGCACAAGGTGATCGTGGCAAAAAACGGACGGGAGGCGCGCGAATTGTTCGCGGGAAACCCGGTCGATTTTATTATCAGCGATATCGGGCTACCGGACGAACCGGGCACCGCGCTGGTGGCGGGACTGCTTGCCATCCGGAAAGTGCCTGCCATCGCGCTGAGTGGTTACGGCATGCCGGAGGACATCCAGCGCTCCCAGGAGGCCGGGTTCTCCAGGCACCTGACCAAACCGGTGGCGGCGCGAAAGCTGGTATCCACCTTCAATGAATTGCAGGTGGACTCCGCAGGTCATGCGGCCACTGGCGAATCGTAAAACGCAGCAGGGAGTCTCTCCGGTCGAAGTTCCGGAGAGTCTCCAATGTCGCGGGACGGAGGAGGAGGGACTTTGCCGCAGGCCGGGATTTAGTGATTTCCTAACGCGGTAATTTAATGGGCGCCATGAATACGTTTCAGCTCAATGAGTTGTTCCGTCTTTGACCAAGCGGTGAAATTCCTGATTCATAGGAAACCCTTAATCATTCGCGCACACCCATGAGTCTTTTTAAGCTTTCCTCTTTTGCCTCGCTTGCCGGCGGCGTCCTTCTGCTCTCCTCCACGGGAGCCCGCGCCGCCGCCACCGCGCTCTCCGCCACCGGCTGGAACGTGGACATCATCATCGGCCAGGGTGACAGCACCACCGGTTTCACCGGCGTGAACGCGAGCATGGACCAAGGCACGACGGTCCCCGCCGCCGGCAGCAATGCGTTTGTGTATTATCAGCAGGGCGTCAATGCGGCGAGCCCCACCACTGGTGTTCCCGCCGCCGGGACAGTAATCACCAGCAGTACGGGCTCCGGGAATACCTTCACCCTTCAGCCTTACAATGCCAACAACGCCCTCCTGCTGGACGGTGGCACGAAGACGCTGACGCTCACCTCCCCCACGCTGCTGAGCCAACTGGTGGTCTATGGAGCCACCGGAAACGGTTCTGGCACGGATACCATCACGGTGTATTATGCGAACGCCACCACCCAGACCTTCTCCGCCGTTACCGCTGTCGGTCAGGACTGGTTTGGCGGGGGCAGCAATGCCTTTACGGTAAACGGACGGGTTAACGCTCTCAGTGGGACTTTCGACCAGGTTGGCAGCAACAATCCCCGCATCTATGAGTCCGCGCTGACACTGACCACTACCACCAGCCCGGTGACCAAGATCGACTTCACTTTCACCGGCGGCGCGGCCGCTCACAACGTGATCTACGCCATCAGCGGCGCGGTGATCGTTCCGGAGCCCGCGGGCGTGTCCCTCCTGGGTCTCGGTGCCGCGGCGCTGCTCCGCCGCAAACGCCGGATGGCCTGAGGCTCCCTTCGCGGGAACGCTTTCGATCAGGAGCGGATGGGTTTCCCATCCGCTCTTTTTTGTGCCGGGCGGTCCCTTTCCTCCAGCCGGACGAAAGATCGGAATTTATTGAAGTTCTGATACTGGCGCATCCGGCAACTCCCGTTACACTGACCGCCGATTCCTATGCCTCCCCTGGTCACGTTCATCCTTGGATTCCTCGCGGCGGCGGGTCTTGCTTACGTTCTCCGGCGGCGTGGTATCCGGACCATCCGCGGGCTGAAACAGGAAAAGGAGGAACTGCTGGGAGAGGAGAGCCGCATGTTTTCCTTCCTGCATGAGATCGGGGAAAATCTGGCCCACGACCGCGGCATGCGCCGCCTGCACGAGGATATCGTCCAGGGGGTGATGCGCGTCGCGGAGGCGGACAGCACCGCTTTGTATATCACCGATCCGAAAGGCGGTCCGGACTTGATCCCGGCCTCGCTCACGCGGGAATGTCCGGCCCTGATGGAACTGCCGGAGAAGCTCGCGGGCGAAAGTCCCGCCACGCTCCACAGCTACCTGCAACTCACTCCGGCCTCCGCCACGGAAGGCATGCTCGGCAAATGTTTTGCCGGACAGGCGGCGGTGAACTACGGCCCCCTCATTCCCGGCATCAACTGGAGCGGCCGGCTCGCGCCCTCCCAGGCGGGATTGAGCGTGATGGTGGCTCCGGTGACCTCCGGCTCCCGGCGGCTGGGAGTCATCGCGGCGGTGCGTCAGGCGGGGAAGCCGCCGTTTACCAGCCATGAGTTCGAGGTCTTCCGCAGCGCGGCGGAACAGTGTGCCTTTGCCCTCGCCAGTGCCATGACGCAGCGGGAGGCCATGGACAAGCGCCGGATCGAGGACGAACTCCGGTCGGCCAGTGAGGTGCAGCGCATCCTGCTTCCCAAAAAGGCTCCGGAGCTGGGGGACTATTTGATCGCCGCCAGCAATGCACCCGCCAAGGTGATGAGCGGGGATTACTACGATTTCATCAAGCTGGATGACGACCATGTGGGCGTGGTCATCGCGGATGTCTCCGGAAAAGGCTTTCCCGCCAGTCTCGTCATGGCCACCTGCCGGGCGCTGATGCGGGGCATGGCGCTGAACGATCTCTCCCCCAGTGCCACCCTGGGCCGGGTGAACCGCCGCCTGTGGGGGGATGTGCGCGAGGACATGTTCATCTCCCTCGCCTACTGTGTCCTGGACCGCCACAGCCCGCGCGTGGTCATGGCCCGCGCCGGCCAGGATGCGCCGCTCCTTTTCTCCCGCCGCACCGGCGAAGTGGCCCCCGTGAAGCCTCCGGGCCTGGCGCTCGGGGTGGACAGCGGGAAGGTCTTCGAGCGTGTCACGAAGGACTGCACGTTCGAGATGGAAAGCGGCGACTGCCTTCTCCTTTACACCGACGGCATCAACGAAGCCATCAACAGCGAGGGCTCTGAATTCGGCATGGAGCAACTCAAGGAAACCTTCCGGACCTCTGCTCCCGGTGGAGCCCAGGCGGTGCTGGACGCCTTTCAGAAAACCGTGAAGGAATTCGCAGGTAGCCAGCCACAGCACGATGACATCACGATCATCGTAGTGGAGAGGAAGTAGGGGAAACCGCCCGGCGCGTTACTCCGGCCCGGCACCGGGAAACCACTCCGTGTGCTGGTCTCCCTGGCGGTCGAAATAGGTCACGCGCCTGCCTTTGAGAAAGGCAAAGTAGCCCTGCACGCCCGCCCGCATGGCGCGGATGGTGAACTCCCGGAAGTGCTGGCCGTTTTGCTGGCTGTCCAGGATATTGGCCCGGAGCGCGGTGGCATCGAAGACGGGAGCCACGGGCGGGAGGTTTTCGTAGGAAATGGTGGTCACCACGGCACCGCCTTCGCCGTCATGGAAAGTCTTCCGCAGGCCGAGGTAGTCTACATGATAAAGCTCCACCCCCGCGGCCAGTAGTTGGCCCACGATTTCCGGGAAGGGCGTGCCTCCAGCCAGAGTCGCCTGGGCGGCGGCGTGGATGATCCGGGTATCCATGGCGGGTCAGGCTTCCGGCTCCGCTGACGCCAGGGCCTCGGTGTCGTCGGTGATCACGGCCTTTGCCTTCAATTCAGTGACGAGTGCCTGGGTGGCGGCCTGGCGGTGTTCAGCGGTCATGCGCTCGATGACCGTAGCCTGGACCTCCTCAAAGGGAATGGGAGCCGGAACCCGGTGGCCGGTGACCTGGGCGAGATGGAATCCCCAGTGGCTGGCAAAGACCGGGCTGGTCTCTCCGGGCTCCAGGGAAAAGATGATGAGGTCGAACTCCTCCATAAAGTCCCCGCGCTTGAACCAGCCCAGGTCCACCAGCTTGTCCTCCTTGTCCGTATGCTCCAGGGCCATGGCCAGGAAGTCCGCGCCTGCTTTTGCGTGGGCGCGCAACCGGCGCAGGAGATTGTAGGTATTCTCGCGGTCCTCCACTTTTTCCACATGCTTGAAAAGGTGCAGAGCGCTCACCTCCTCCGCGGTCATGAACTCAGCGAGATGGCTCTCATACCAGGCGCGTTGCGCGGCCTCGTCCGGTGGCGGCGTGCCGCCCCAGGCCTCATTCATGAGCCGGTCCACGCGCAGACCGGCGCGCAGATCCTCCCGTACCAGCGGCTCCTGGTCCGGGGTCAGGCCCACGTTGGAGAAAAAGGTGTCGCGTCCGCCATGTTCACCGATGAGCCGGTCCAGGGCGGTGGTGACATCCTCTTCGCTGATGACGGCAAAGCGCCGCTCGGCCTCCTGATTCAGCAGCACGCGGGCGATGATGTTATCCTTGGCATAGCCCCGGAATTCGGGATCGCGCTCGCAACAGGAAAGCCGGCCCATGCGCTCGAATTGGGCTTTGATGGACTGAAACTCATCGTTGATCAGTTCATTGGGCACGGGCTCGCCATTGACAGTGATGGACATGGGAAACCGGGTGGGGGTTTGGTGGGAATGGGGAATCAATCGACGAGCGCCGCGTTCCAGGGCCAGAGGGGCTCGGTGACGTTTTGCCCGGCCGGGTTCTTTTCACGGAGCCAGCCGCGCACGGGCGGGCTGTCGCCCGGGGCGGGCACTTCACAATACAGCCAATAGCCCTCTTTCCGGAGAGGCAGGAGTTCCGAGCCGGGCTTGAGGCTCATCACTTCCTTGGCCGCCTCAGCGGGAGCGCTGAGGAGATTGAGCTTCCATTCGGAGACAGTTGGCGCATTGAGGTCTTTGATGGGACCCGGGGCTTCCCGGTAGATGCACACGATGCGTTTGGAGAGTGGAGCCTGTTCAAAGCCCTTCCAGATGAGGCCGCAAATGGCGGTGATGACACAGGCCACGGTGAGACAGAGGACGGTCACCAGGGGCCAGCGCCTGCCGGGTCGTGGAATGAACCAGATGAGCCACACGATCATGAGCACCGAGCACCAGATGGCTCCCTGACAAATGGCCATCCACCGGGCGCGAGGCAGCCAGGAGGAGAAGATCGCCATGTAGCCCTCTCTCTCAAAGCGGTGAAAGCCAAGCTTGTTGTCGTGAAGGAATCGGAGGTTCTGCCGTGCCTCCGGCAGCCACGGGTCCAGCGCCAGCGCGCGCCGGTACCAGAGCGAGGCAAGGGCTTCATGGGCGAAGCCCTCCTCCAGGTTTCCAGCGATCTCCAGAGCCTCCCCCAGCTTGTATTCACTGTTGGCAAGGTTGTGGCAGAGCGCCGCGGAGATCTGGTTTTCGTCCTCCGCAATCCTCCGGAAGCCATCCGCGGCCTTCTGG
Source organism: Verrucomicrobiales bacterium (assembly GCA_965229245.1). Taxonomy (GTDB): domain Bacteria; phylum Verrucomicrobiota; class Verrucomicrobiia; order Verrucomicrobiales; family V1-33; genus V1-33. The sequence continues at coordinate 1,039,836 of CBDDIW010000005.1, read as the reverse complement.
TAATCCTTTGCCTTGTAAGCGGTCATGGCATCCCGCCATTCCGGGCTGGATTCAGGAGAGGCATCCCGCGCCGGGGCCAGGGAAAACAACAGCGCTAGCAGAAAGAGAAACCGCATGAAATAAGAGCCGGAAAACATGAAGGAAGGTCAGCGGCCAAGCCGGGAGGTAAGGACCGAAATCACGCGGATCTGTTCCTCCGGCGCCACGGGGGCCGTCGCGGCCTGGGAATTGGCGGCGTAGAGCCAGCGGTCCCGCGAGTTCATCACTTCGCGGAGTTGTTCATCGCCGGGCAGGGGGGATTCCTTCCAGTATTCCCACGCGTGGAGGTATTCGCTCACGAAGCCGTAGAATTGGAAGAGGGACAACGCATTCCCGCGGAGATCGCGGGCAACGGCGGCACATTCCCGGGGAGCGTGGGCCGGCCGCTGGTTGGCGAGCTTCCAGGCTTTGATGCGGCGCGCCGCGCCTCCGCCCAGGATGAGCGCGAGAAGCAGGGCGGGGAGACCATGCAGGAGCCACGGGCTGACCGGGATGGCGGCGGCGGTCAGCGGATACCAGCGGCTGGAGGCCACGGGATTTGGAAGAATGTCCCGCAGGTCCTCGCCAGGCACGTTGACTTTGGACGGGCCGTTGTAATCCACCGTCTCTGATGGCGCGGCGGTGCCTGCCGCTGCTCCCGCGGGAGTGCCGGTGACCACGAGTTCCATGGGCTCACTCTTTGCCAGGGCATACTTGCCCGTGGCGGGATCGAAGTAGGGCAGGGTGAAAACGAGTGTGTTGGTGCCCGGTTTCTCCGGGAAAAGAATCTGCGTGAAGCCTTTCTGGCCCTGCTCCGTGCCGAGGCCGCGGAACTCCTGGGTCACCTTTGCCCGGTAGGGCCGGAGTCCATCCGTTTTTTCCAGGGCGGGAGCCGCCACAGCGTCGAAATTCCCCATACCCGTGACCATAAGATCGAAGGCGATAGGTTCGCCGAGCGCCACGTTGAGGGTTTTGCCGGGGGTAATGTCGGTGCGCGCCATCACCTGGAAGTTCCCGACCGCTCCCGTGAAGTTGTCCGGCTTGCCTTCGCCGGGCAGCGGCTTCACATGGATGTTGAGGGCGTTGGACTTGATCTTTATGGAACGCCGGGCGGTGGAATAGATTCCGTTCGCGTCCATGCGGCTGCCGCCGGTGGGCACCAGCAGTTCCAGTTTCACCTCGGAGGGCCCCAGGGTGATGTCTCCCGGTCGCAGGGCCACCATGGAACTGGTCAGCAGCCAGGAGTTCCATATCTGGCCGTCGATTTCCGTCTGGTCGATCCGCGCCGTGCGGTCAAAACGCGAGACGGCCACGCCATCGGTTTTGATCACGGGAAACGGCGTGCTGGTCACCTGGATGGCACGGTGCAGGAGCACATTCACACCCACGCCCACTTCCTCGCCCTCCCACATCTCCGTCTTCCGGATCACCAGTTGCGCCTGGGGCTTGAGCCGGTCATCCAGGCTGCCGCCCTCGCCCACGGTGATCTGGGCGGTTTTGGAGGAGACCTGTTTGCCATCGATGGTGAAGGTCTGCCGGGGGATGGTGTAGGTGCCGGCCTCCAGCGCCTCCACGTGATACTGCAACTCCACGTTGCTGACCGTGCGGTCCCCATCCTGGTAAGCGCGTGAGCTTCTGCCCACATACTGAATGCTGAGCCCATCCACCTCGATGGTGGCGGGAAACCGGTCCACTACACGGGCGTCCGGGATGATGAAAGAGAGGCGACCCTGGTCCCCTACATCGATGTTGGAAGGGGCGATGCGGACCTCCAGAAGAGGTGGGGCAGGAGCCGGAGCCGGAACGGGCGGTGGCACCGGAGCAGGTGGAGGGACAGGAGCCGGAGCCGCCGGATCCTGGGGAGCAGGCGCGGCGGGAGCGGGTGCCACGGGACTGGGATCCGCCGGTGAAGGCGGAACCTGGCAAAAGGCGGGGACCGCCAGCAGCGCGCTGAAAAGGAGAGTGTGTGGAACCTTGGTCATCCGGTCGTGGGGCGTGGTTACCAGTTTTTGCCAGTGGAATTGGGACGCGTGAGTTGGCGGCCGCGGATGGGAAGCTTTCCGGAAAGGCTGTCCAGTTTCTGGAGGGCTTCCTCGCGGCTCATTTCCTTCGGTTCGCCACTGCCTCCGGGTCCACCGGTCGCGTTCTTTGCGTCATCTTCCATCCCCTCCTTACCGTCTTCATTTCCCGGGCCTTTGTCGCCTTTTTCCTTGTTGGAACCTTTGTCGTTCTTCTCTCCGCCGGAATCTTTGTCCCCCGGGTCCTTGCCTGGACCCTCTCCCTTTCCTTCGTCCCCCAGCTTGCCGCCTTTGAATTCCTTGTTGGACTTGTCTCCGGCTCCGGACTTGTCGTTCTCCTCGGAATTACCGCCGGCTTTGTCAGTGGAGTCGTTGCTCCCGTCGCCACCGGCCCCGCCTTTTCCTTTCCCTTTCCCGCTCTTGTTGCCCTGGCCCTCGCCTTCGCCGTTACCCTCACCTTCCTCCCCGTCGCCTTCGCCCTCTTCGCCACTTTCCTCCCCTTTTCCTTTTCCTTTTCCTTTTCCTTTTCCTTCAGCTTTTTCTTTGCGGATGTCCCTCAGCATTTTCACGTAATCCGAAACCGAGGCCAGATTGTTCTCCGCGGCCTTATTGTCGCTGTTGATGGTAATAGCCTCCTGGTAGTGCTCCATGCTGTTTTCCAACTGCCGGATAAGTTCGTCCAGGTATTCGAGGCTCAGTTCATGAGACTTCTTTTCCTTAGCGGTGGTGGCCTTCTCCAGCGCGGCTTCCCGGGCGGCATTGGCGGCTTTCGCTTTTTCAAAGATCGCCCCGGCGAGGTTGTAGTGGGCGGTCTCACGGACAGCCAGGTTATCCGAGGCGAGGGCCACGCCAAAGGCCTCCATGGACTCGGCGATCATGTCATTGTTGAACTTCGCCGGATCCGCCCCGGCGGCTTTGAAGGAGGCCACGCCGCGGCCCATTTGCATCTCGTCGATCTCCCGGTCCGTGTGCGCTTTCGCGGCCAGACGGCGGAAGTTGAAGACGGCATTCCTCCAGTCACCCTCGTCGTAGAATTTCCTGGGATCCCCCAGCTTATGGTCGTCCGGGGCAGTCTCCGCGCCCTGGGCGGGCCACGGAGTAAGCAGTAACAGAAAAGCTCCCGTGAGCGCGACGGTCGCGGCGTGGGGCACTCCGGCCCGGTGCCTCCGCGCGATGCCGGTGAGATAGGCAGCCACCAGACTCAGCAATCCGGCGGCGAGAGGCCACTGGTAGCGATCCACTTTGGTTTCGATGGTTTTGCTTTTCATGTCGGAGCGTTGCAGTTTCTGAAGAACGACGTCCAGCCGCGAATCGCTGACGCCTTGTCCGTCCAGGGTAAGATACAGGCCGCGCGTGATGTCGGCAATTCGCTTGAGCACATCCGCGTGCAGTTTCGTGATCACCGCGCGGTTGTTATCGTCCCGGAGAAATCCGGAGGGGGAATCAGGATCCGTGATAAAGTCCCCCGCGGGCGTGCCCACGGCCACGCAGATGATGGAAATATTCGCCTCCCGGGCTTTCTGCGCCGCCGCCAGCGCCTCGCCCTGGAGTTCCTCGCCGTCGCTGAAAATGACCATGGCCTGCTGGCCGCTGAGTTCCGAGAGCTTGAAGGTGTCGATGGAATAAAGGATGGCCTTCGCGAGATTGGACCCGCCCAGGGCGACGCTTTCGGTATCCAGGGACTCGATGAACTCCTGCACCGCGCCCCCGTCCGCCGTGAAAGGGCAAAGGACATTCGCGCTGCCCGCGAACTGGATGAGCGCCACGCGGTCTTTGTTCAGCTTGCCCACCAGGTCGATGGCGGCCAGCTTGGCCCGCTCTAGGCGGCTGGGCTTCACATCCGCCGCGAGCATGCTCCGGGAGACATCCATGGCGATCAGAAGATTCCTGCCATCGCTTTTCACCTCCTCCGTGACCACGCCGTATTGAGGCCGGGCGAGCGCGGCGGTGAAGAGGACGAGGCCCAGCAGCTCCAGCCCGAGAATCACCCACGCACGGCTCCTGCCGGTATTCATTAGCAGCCCCTCCATGAGGCGGGGAGAGGCGAGACGGGCGACGGCCCGGCGAGCGCGCGCATCCGCCAGGACCTTGAGCAAAAGGAAAAGCGGCAGCAGCAGGAGCAGCCAGAAGGCGTGGGGATTCTCAAAGCTCATGATCAGGGATAACGTCTGAGCAGGGTCTGGTGCAGCAGCAGCGTCACGGACACCATGGCCACGGCCCCCCAGAGGGGCCAGATATAGAGTTCGTCAGTGAGGGTGCGCTTCCTTATCTGGAGCTTGGTTTTTTCCAGTTGGTCGATCTCGGCAAAAATGCTGGTCATGGTGGCCGCGTCCCGGGCGGGGTAGAATCGGCCATTGGTGACCTTCGCCACCTCCTTCAGGGTGTCCTCGTCGAACTCCTGCCGCACGGTGTCCCCGCTGTAGATGCCCGGAGTGTTCTGCAACTCCGGCACGATGTGGCGGCCATAGGTGCCGATGGCTATGGTGTAAATACGGATGCCCAGCTTCTGGGAGAGCTTCGCGGCCTGCACGGGATCCAGCTTCCCGGAATTGTTCGCTCCGTCCGTGACGACGATGATGATCTTGCTCTTCGAGTCCCGGCTTTTCAGGTGGGTGGAGGCGAGAGCGATGGCACTGCCGATGGCAGTACCCATGGTGTCCTGGGTTTTGAGGCGCTCGAAGTTGATGTTCTTCGCGAGCGTGTCCTCCAGCAGGGTGCGGTCCAGCGTCAGCGGGGAGGCCAGATAAGGCCGGCCGGCAAAGCCCACAAAGCCAATGCGGTCACTGACCCGGCCGCGGATGAAGTCCTTTGTTACGTTTTTCGCGACCGTAAGCCGGTTTACCTTCTGGCGGCCGCGGGGTGTTTCATAAAACATGTCCTCGATGGACATGGACAGCGAGAGGTCGATGGCGAAAAAGATCTCCACGCCGCTCTCCTCCGTCTTTTCCTCCACGGTGATTTTCTGCGGGCGGGCGAGCGCCGTGATCCCGAGCACCAGGGTCAGGAAGACCAGGAAAAACCCGGGCCGCCAGAGCGCGGAGGTCGTCCTCCGGCCCAGAGTGGTCAGGAGGTGCAGGGAGCCAAACCGCAGCACGGACTGCCGCCCGGCGGCGGAGCGGAGAAAGGCCAGCACCGGGATGACCAGCAGAGCCCAGAACCACTGGGGCTGATCAAACCGGAAGTTGTCTGGAAGGAAATTCATGGGGAACGGGCCGGGGCAGGGAACTCACGGGGGCGTCCCGGCGGGCTGGAGAGGAGCGGGGGCGGCGGGAACCTGAGCGGGAGCTTGGACTTCAGGGCGGCTCACCGTTTCCCTCACCGCCCGGATGGCGGATTCCGTGCGGGAGATCAGGTCCGCAAAAGCCGCCTGGGCATTGGGCGTGGTCCCGTATTTCATGGCATCGCAGCTTTCGAGAATGGAGGAGAACGCGGCCACGACAGGAGGCGGCGGAGCCTGATCCGCCGCGCGGGATTTCCCCAGGATTTCCTCCGTAGTGGCGAAGCGGGCGAGCATGCCGGTGCGCCGGTGTAAAAAGGAGCGCACCAGCCCGGAAAGCGCCGCGCCAAACACGGGCGGGGTCATCCCGGCGGCTTGTTTGCGCAGTTCCATGAGCCCGTCCAGCACGCCCTTTTCCGGCCCGGCGGGCAGGGCGGGGACCGATGACCGCCGGATAAGCACCACAATGCCCCAGGTAAGCAGCCCGAGCAGAATGATCCCGAGAATGATGGCTCCCGCCACCCACCACCACGAAGCGACCGGGTCCGGCAGCGGCCTGGGCGGCTCGGAGATTTTCTCAAGATCGGGGAATTTGGGTAACATGCGGGCTGAGGATGACCGGCCAAAAGCCGGGGACACTACGGGGACTTTCCTGAAAAGCAAAACGTCTGCCGGTTTTTCCATGAAACCGGCGTCGCGTGAATAAAGCGTCGCGGAGGCCTAGGTTTGCGGAGGCTTTGAAGACGATTCAGGTCAGGAAAACGAAGGGGACAGGCAGATGTGTGAAATTATGATGAATCAAAGGGTGGTTGGCTCTTTGTTGGCTTCCGGCTCCCCATGCCGTTCTCCCTCCGGATTTTTGCGCCGGTCCGCTTCCTTTTTCTCCGCCGCGAGGTCCCGGCGCATGATCTCGTCCAGGGTGCGAACCGCCTGCCGCGCGGCGCTGGTGTAGTCCGAGGCATCGTGCCGGTGGCTGGCCATTTCGCGGACCATGGCCTCGTCAGAGTCCCGGTAGAGCCGCGCGGCCCGCTGGGCGGCGCGGGTGGGCATGCCCAGAAGAGTGAGGACATCCACACCCATTCGCAGGGAGGAGTCCAGGGTGTCCCGGTAGATCTGCTCCTCCCCGGCATCCAGATAGGAATAGGCTTCGTTGCGGCTGTGGGCGCGGAGGAAGATTTTCAGGTGCGGGAAATTCCGGCGCGCATTGTGGGCGATGAGCAGCGTGGTGGCTTCATCCCTCAGGGCAATGATCAGCGCCTTGGCCTTAGCGGCCCCGGCGGAGGCGAGCAACTCGGGCCGGCTGGCATCGCCGTAATACACGGGAATCCCGATGCGGCGGAGCAGTTCCACCTGGTCGCTGTCCCGGTCCAATACTGTGCAGCCGTAGCCAAGATTCCGCACCAGGCGGCCCACGGCGTGGCCAAACCGGCCAAAGCCACAAATGATGACCGGGTGCCCCTCGTCCGCCACGTCCGATTCCCGGGCCTCCTCCCGGGGACCTGAATGCCGGGCTCCCAGACGCTGGGCGGCCATGATGAGCAGCGGGGTGGCCGCCATGGAAAGGGCCACGATGGCGACCATGCCGCGCCCGGTTTCCTCCGGGAAGACCGAGGAGGAAAGTGCCAGGCTGATGAGCACGAAGGCGAATTCCCCGCCCGTGGCCAGTGACGCGGAGAAAAGCAGGGAGGAGGGCCGGTCATTTTTCCGGAGCGCGGAAATGGAATACAGCACCCCGCCTTTCACCGCCATGAGACCCAGGGCACCGCCGGTCACCAGGAAGGGGTGCGCGGCGATGTAACCGAAATCGATCCCCGCGCCCACGCCGAGGAAAAACAGCCCGAGCAGCAGGCCCTTGAAGGGCTCAAGGTCGCTCTCCAGTTCGTGGCGGTATTCGCTGTTCGCGAGGACCACCCCGGCCACGAAGGTGCCCAGCGCGGGGGAGAGCCCCACCCTGGTCATCAGGAGGGCCACGCCGATGACCAGCAGCAGGGCGGTGCCGGTGAAGGCCTCCCTCTGATGCGTGCGGGCCACGGAATGCAGCACCCGGCGCATGCCGATGTGCCCCACCACCACCACGAGCACCACGGCCCCCACGGTGACGAGCGCCTGAACCCAGCCGGGCCAGTGGGCCATCCATTCATTGGAACTCCCGTGGCCCGGGCCTCCGCCACTGCCGCCTCCCAGCAGGGGCAGGGCGGCGAGAATGGGGATGACCGAAATGTCCTGGAACAGGAGGACCGCGAAAACCTTCTGGCCCGCGCCGGTATTCAGCAGGCCCTTTTCCGTGAGGGTTTGCAAAACAATGGCGGTACTGGACATCGCCAGGATGAGCCCAATGGCGAGGGACGGCCGCCAGCCCATGCCAAACGCCATGATAACGCCTCCGATGGCCAGCGCGCTCAGGCCCACCTGGGCCGCGCCCAGGCCCAGGACCACCCGCCGCATCTTCCAGAGAAGGGCGGGCCGCAGTTCCAAGCCGATGAGGAACAGCATGACCACCACGCCAAACTCCGCGAAGTGCTTCACCTCCTCGCCACCTTTTTCCCCCATCCAGTTGAACCCCCACGGGCCGATGATGGCCCCCGTGATGAGATAACCCAGCACGGCTCCCAGCCCCAGCCGTTTTCCCAGCAGCACGGCCGTGACGGCCGCCGCCAGGTAGATAAAAAGCTGCAGGAAAGCGTGTTCGTAAGCCATGGGATATGAGAAAGAGGAAGCGCGTAGCGCCGTCGTCCGTCACAACCCGGGACGCAACCGCCGGGGCTTTCCCGGAGAGGGAAAAATTTTTCCCTTTCCATGCGGCACCTGGCCGCGGATGGGCTACTCTCCCCTTCAACAGCGGGCCGCCGTGCGCACGGCACCGCGTCCGCACCCATGTATTCCGAAGACGATATCCACTACGCCCTCGAAACGACCGAGGTGCTTTATGAGCCTGACCGCCGGATCGATACCTTCGGCTCCACCAGCTTCGAGTTTCTGCTGCTGTCCGAGCTCATGGATGACATCGGGCAGGTGAGGATCCGCTCCGGCCGCATCACGGCGGACCGGCCAATGATCGTGAAGCCGGAGCCGTCCACGGATCTGGAATTCGAGGGCTTTGGAGCGCAGGCGGAGGCCTTTGCGGAGTGGTTTAAGAGCCGGGGCCACACCGCCGCCCTGCTGCAATACGGCTTCACCTTCCGCAAAAGCGATGTGACGGAAAGCCTGGTGCATGACTCCATGGCCAATGTGCGGGACCGCGTGGTCTCCGAGACCCGGCAGACGGGAAATCCGCTCACGGCGGTGATTCAGGGCGTGGATGACACCTGGGAAATCTGCCTGCTGAAGTTCACCATTGAGATGATCCAGAAATCCTACCGGATCAACCGCTTCGACTTCAAGCGCCGGGGGCTGCTCTAACGCCTCACGGGGCCTGCGGGGTCTTGGTGGTGAACGAAACGTGATAGAGCCCGGCGGCGTGGGTCACGTCCAGCACCTGGACGATCTTCTCATACGGTGTCTGGCCGTCTCCTCGGATGATGATGGGCTGCTTCGGGTTGAACCGTGAGATCTCCTTCAACTGCGCCACGAGTTGCTGCTGGGTCCGGACCTGGCTGTTCCAAATGATGGTCCCGTCCTGCCGGACATTGATGATGGACTCGCCCCTCGTGCGGGCCGTCTGCGTGCCGGTGTCCGCGGCGGGGACACTGATTTTGATCTCCGTCTCAAACCGGGCCATCGCGAAGGTGACGATGAAAAAGATGAGCAGGATGAAGAGTACGTCGATGAGCGGCACGAGATTCATGCCGGTGTGCGCGGGCTGGTGCTGGACGCGGAAATTCATGGCGGCGGGGTCCAGTTAGCGCAGGGGACGGACGGCGGGCTGCTGGGCGGCGTGCGCCTGCTGCTGGGCGCGGGCCTGGGCGGTGACCCGCTTATACTGGGCGGAGAGCAGGGCCATGATGTGGGTGGCGGCGGCCTCCAGCTCGGAGATGAGGGAATTCAGCCGCCCCTTGTAAATGGAATACACGATCATGCTGGGAATGGCGATGCCGAGACCCAGGGCGGTATTCACCAGCGCCTCCGCCGTGCCGCCGGCGAATTCCATCTGCGCGGCCAGCATGTCCTTTTTCGAGATCTGCTGGAACTGTTTGATAATGCCGATGACCGTGCCGAGGAGGCCGATCATGGGGGCCACGGCTCCCACGTCCGCCAGATAGGTGAGGTGCTGCGTGAGGCGGCCGGCCTGGCGCTGGCCTTCGCTTTCGGTGACCTGGCGGACTTCGTCGAAGGTGGCGGTTGGGTTGCGGGTGGCAAAGTCCAGCGCCTTCTGCGTCACGGCGGCGATGCATTCGTTTCTCCGGCCGCACACGGCCATGAGTTCCTGATACTGCTGCTTCCGGATGAGGGCGTCCGCCGTGCGCATGAAGTGGTCGCTCACCACGGCCCCGCGCCGGATGGTGAGGATGTAGAAGGCGATGAGGGCGAGCATCACCACGGAGAGGGTGATGAGCACATAGACGGTGGTGCCGCCCAGCTTCAGGATGTCGAAAAACGTGGGAGTGGGTGGCTCGGCGGCTTTTTTAGCGGCAGCCGCGGGGGCCTCGGGCGGGGTCTCCGGAGTGCCGGCATCGGCCGGGGCCGGGGAAGGCGACGTGGCGGGTTTCCCGGAGTCCGCGGCGGCGGGCGCGGGTTTTCCGGCAGGGGTGTCGGTTTGGCCGGTGGCCGGGGCCAGGGCGAGCAGGAGGACGGCGAAAAGCCGGAGCAGAGATTTCATAACGAAAGGCCGCGCGCAGAGTAATCCCCGCCCGCAAGGTTGCAACCGCCGGTGCCCACGAAAGGCTTATTTTTTAGCACACGGATGGAAATCACGCTTTCGCGGCTCCGGGGAGCCCGCTACATTTCCTTTGCTTCGCGGGCAACCGCCTCCCAATTATCCTTGACTCCGTCCGTCCGCGCCCTTCGCGGATGGAGAATACTGATCCCTCCGCCCCTTATGAGCACCTTTGCCCCGAGCCCCGCTTCCCGGAAACACGGTCCCCGGACGCTGATCTTTGGCCTCACGGGGTTCCTGTGTCTCGCGGGCCTCATTTCCGCGCAGACCACTCCGCCGCGGGCGGAGCCGGTGGATGAGGAAACGGACGCGGGTCCAGCCCCGGCTCCGAACATTCCCAAGGCCGTGCCCGTGCCGGATGCCGCTCCGGAGCCCGCCGCTCCCACGCCGCCCAAGCTCAAGCCGGAGAATCCACGCCCGGCTCCGGGGGCCGCGAAGACGGCGGATGACGATCTCTTCGACTTCTGCGAACTCTTCTTTTCCAAGACCAACTACTCGCTGGCTCTCCAGCACTACACGCAGTACCTGAATACCTATCCGAACGGAAAGCACCGTGAGGAGGTGTCATTCAAGGTGGCGGAATGTTATTACCTCCAGGAATCCTGGGACACGGCGGGGACGCAGTATGATGTCTATCTGCATGATTTCCCCGCGGGGAAGAACCGCGCGGCGGCGCTCTATCATGCCGGGGAATCGCATTATAAAATGGCCTCGAAGGGGCCGCTGGATCAGCAGCCGGAGCGGGTGCGGCGCGCCTACGATGCCTACCGCGCGGCGGTGCAGACGGCGAAGACGGGCCAGTACGCCTGCTACTCGGCCTTCCGCCTGGGCAGCTTTTCCTACAACGCGGCGCAACGCGAGCCGGAACGCTACAAGGAGGCGGCGCGCTGGTTTGGCATCGCCTCCGCGCAGGCTCCGAAAACGCAGCCGCGCATCAAGGTGACCTCCATGTTTTACCTGGGGCGCTGCTATCGTTTCCTGAAAAACAACAAGGACGCGACGGCCACCTTCACGGAGCTGACGAAGATAAAGGACGATAACGTTTACTACGACCAGGCGTGGCAGGAACTGGCGCAGATGGACATGGAGGCGGGCCGCACGGAGGAGGCGATGAAGAAATTCGAGCGGCTGGCGCATGAGAGCGCGGACGCGGAGACGAAGGCGAATTCGCTGGTGAATTCCGGTATGATCCTCGCGGACGGCGGGCGCTCGGCGGAGGCCATGGAGCGGTTTGAGGAGGCGATGAAGATCCCGGGGGAAAAATCCCGCGGGGCGCGGGCCCGGGCGCGGTTTGGCCTCGTGTGGTCCAGCTACAAGGAGAAGGCGTATGTGAAAGTGACGGACGCGTGGAGCGGCCTCCAGGGGGAGGACTACGGGGATCTGGATGACTTCACCCGGGCGCGGCTCTGGCTCATCGTGGGCAGTTCCTACGCCGCGCAGGAAAAGCACAGCCTGGCGGCGCAAACGCTGCGCCTGCTGGAAAACGTGGCGGGCTCGCCGGAGCGCCAGGTGCGGGATGCCTGCCTGGAGGGCGGGTATAAGCGCATCGTGAGTCTTTTCAAACTGGGGGATCCCACCACGCCGGAAGTGGTGGATGAATTCGTGAGCACCTGGAAGGAGCGGGTGCCGGAGAACGCCTATTTGGACAAGGCCCACCTGGTGAAAGGCGCGTGGTATTTCAACCGGTCCTCCTGGGAGGTCTCGGCCAAGGCTTATAAGCAGGTGCGGGAGTCAAAGCTGGAAAAGGAAAAGGTGGCCACCTGGCTCTACCAGCGCGGGTGCGCGGAGGCTTCCTCCGGGGACAAGGACGCGGTGACCACGCTCAGCGCCTTTCTGGAAAAGAACCCGTCGGACGAACGCGCGCCCATGGCGCGGGTGCAGCGGGGGCTGGTGCGCCTGAAGCTGGATGACGTGACGAACGCGCTGGCGGACTTTGAACAGGTGGCGAAAAGCGCGGCGGGCACCAGTACCGGCGAAACCGCCGCCTACAACGCGGCGCGCGCCCGGGGCACGAAGCAGGACTTCGCGGGCATGGTCACGGGGTTCACGAAGTTCCTCACGGATTACCCGAAAACCCGCGCCGCCGCGGAGGCGAACTACTGGATCGGGGCGGGGAATTACCAGCTCCAGAAATACAAGGAGTGCCTGGAGCCCCTGCGCACCGCGCGGCAACTGGACGCGGGCGCTTATTTCCAGGACGCCAGCCTCATGCTCATCGCGGCCCTCACGGTGATGAAGGACGTGGATGCCATCGTGCCGGAGGTGGATGCCTATCTGAAGGCCACCACCACGAAGAAGATCGGCCCGGATATTCTCCGCTGGCTGGGCGTCACCCTCTTCCGGGAAAACAAGGACTACACGCGGGCCGCCCGGTATCTGAACCTCATCGCCACGTTCTCCGAACCGGAGAAAACCTCGCCGGACATCTGGGCCATCCTGGGGGAAAGCCTCCTGGAAATCAAAGACTACGCGGGAGCCATCAAGTCTCTGGACTATTTTCTCGCCGCCGAACAACGCTCCGGTCCCAAAGCCCGCGCCTACCTCCTGCGCGGTCGCGCCCAGTATCAACTCGCCCGCTACGACGACGCCGCCAAGAGCGTGGAGGAAGGCCTCATCCTGGAGCGCGAAACCCTCGTCGCCGCCCAGTTGCACCTCCTCTCCGGCGACATCGCCGCCATCCGCCACCGCACTCGCGAAGCCGTCAGCAGCTACAACGTCGTCCGCGCCACCTGGGAGGACCCCGTCCTCACCCCCACCGCCATCTGGAAAATGAGCGTCCTCCTCTCCAAAAGCGCCGACGCCAAAGAAAAGGCGGAAGGCGAAAGCATGAAAAAGGAGCTGGAGGACCGCTATCCGAAGTTCAAGGCGCAGGAGTGAGGGGTGTGCAGGGTCCCTGCCGTTTGTTCGCTATTCCGGGCTATTCTCCCTGTCTGTGTTGGACTGCGTGGCCGGGTCTTTTTGCGCCGCTTCCCTGGGCAGCGCCGCGAACAGGCCCATGCCGGTGAACTTTCCACTGCCGATACACAGGGGGCCGGGAAGCTCGAGGGGAGTGCCGTTTTGGTCGCGCCACGTAATTCTGACGTGAAGGCGCCGGAATCTACGGTGTTGGTCTCCCGCAGCATAACTCGTCGCTAGGTCTGTGCCGGGCCAAAAGCCAGTGTTGCGCCATTCAAGTTCGGCATGCTTCACGAGAAGATCGGAGAAACCAGCGTGGCGCAGAGCTTTCCGAAGGAGAGAGTCGATGCGTTGATCGAGTCTGCGTAATACTTCACTTTTCTCTGAAGCAGAGAGATTCTCTTTTTCATTGCGAAGTCGTTGACGGAGTTTTCGCGGGTCATCATACCCCGGAAGTATGACCGGTGTGACGGTGGCCCAAGAGGAAGCTTTTTCCAGATAAAGCCGAGTAGCTCCATCGTGAGTTCTTTGTCTTCGCAAAGCAGCAACTGGCTCTCTTGTTTCCTCTTCAATAAGGTCCTGGTTGCCAAACCGCTGAATGAAGCGCTGGAAAGCCTCCCCGGAGGCGAAGCCGTGCAATGTCACGAGGACCCGCCGGATACTTCCAGCCACGTGTCCGTTTTTGTCCGGACGCCATTCAATGGACGGAAGGGGAAGGAAGGCCAGCCGGGCTCCATTCACTGCCTGGTGGGCTTCGCCTTGTTTCTCCCCATGCCCCAAAACGATTTGTCGTGCGTAATCTTCGTTCCATCCAAGACTTCGTAGAAGGGCGGGGTCACTTGCCGCATGGCGGAGCATTCCTGACAAATGAAGGCTCTTCCTCGAGGGCTGAAAGGAGCAGAAACCGCTGTCATCGGTCTTTCTCAATGCGAAGATCGCATAAGGAGTGCCGGGGGGATCGGTGTCGCGGCGATAGCTTATGATGTCGAAGACTGACAGCGGAGGAACGGGCGCGAAGCCATCCTTATGTACCCGATTGAGAAAGGCCTGATGCCGTTGGGAAAGGTCATCCATAGTGCCCGCCCTAGGGCATCGCAGGCCAATCGCCCCGCCTTCGACGGGAGTCCATTTGTGGCCCTGCAAATTGCCGGTCGCGGCGTGGTCAATTTCAGCGACAGTGGCGACCACGAGATCGACTCCCCACCCTACATGAGTGATGGCGTGCACGGCCTCTGAGATTATCTGCCGGTAGCGGTCATATTCCGGCGTCTGATTGGCAAGATTCCAAAGGTAATGGACTTCCTGCTCCTGATCAAAACGGTTGGGTTGAATGGGTTTTTCGGTCCGGTAATTGGCGAGACTGTCATTGCCTCCCTTTGACAATGACCGGCCTACTAAATCACCGACATTGTTGGGCACGTAAGCTCGATAACCTTGAGCCAGGCGTGCCTGGGGGGCGGCAATGGACGGAGGAGCAAGTTGCTCCAGCCATTTAAGCGCAGCTTCCCCGTGACGCAGGCCGCGCCGTTCGTTCCATCGAGCGGCTGATGCCGCGACGATTGCCTGGAATAGTCGCAGAGGCGACGGCGGCCACTCGGGCTCTCCATAATCGGAGCGCCCGTGAAACGCTCCGTCAAGAAAGCGAATGCTGATGCAGAGATGATCCGCCATGATAGTCCAGATTATTTTGCTTTTTTGCCTTTGGGTTTACCTTCGCCTTTGCCTTCCACATCTTTTTTCGCCCGTTCTATATCGAACGGCACTTCCTGGCCGGTTCCAACTCCGAAGGCTGCCGCGGCGGCCTGAGCATAAGCCAGGGCGTCTTCGTGGGAGACGGTGAAAGCCTTCCGTTTCCCGTCCGGATAAACCTCTTCAACGGTGCGTTTTTTATCCGGGTTTGAAACCAGAATGGTTCCCTGTCTGAGATAGCCGCCTGGTAGTCTGGTGAATGCGACGAGAGCAAGGCCGAGGATGTAACGGCGCAGATTTTTGGTGGCTTCGGCATTGTTGCCGGCGTGAATGAGTTTCAACGCCGCGATGCCGAGCGTAGCATCACGCCGGATCCCTCCTTTGGCGATAATGCCTCCATGGGAACCGGTGGCTGGCACATGAATAAAACCGCGCTCGGAGTAAGCGTCTTTTGCTGCTTTGTCGGCTGGCTCAACGAGCAATCCGCTGGACACATATTCTGTCGCCGGAACATATTGCGCGGAGCGTGTGAGTTTTCTTACGTTGTATGCCCGGATGGTGGAGGCAATGAGGCGAGGCATTTTGGCTTGAGTGTCGCGCGAATCCCAGACGCCAAAAACCAGTGAAGTTGGAGCAATCTTTGCAAGTGGAGTGGCGTCGCCGTCCAGTAGTGCTTTGAACGCCAGGTTCAGTTCCTCCTGTAGTGCGGAACAGCGGACGATGGCATCCCCCGCGCGGTGACCGGCTTCGAGGAGATTGATTCTCTTCGTTCCCGCGAGGACCACTACTTGTGGAACGAGGCTCTCATATTCCTTCTCAGAGAACATCGGTTCAATGCGATTTGCCTGGGACCCCACGCTATCCACGAGGGCGATGTTTTCGCCGTTTGGGTCGCCATCAATGTTGTAGCCGCCTGGAAATCCGTCCCCTGCCGCGAAGGTGGAAGGAAATAAGATACCATCCTCACCTTCGACAGGCATCAGCGGTTCACGAATGACCAGTGCGGCGGGGCCACTGGAAGAAAGGTAATGATCAAATTTTTCGAGTATGCTGCTCATGATATGGCGGTTTTCGATTGGAGTTTGGCTGAAAGAAAAGCTTTATGTTTGCGCTGGCCGGTTCGGTACCAGCTTTCGAACCGGTAGCGTTGAGCCGGGGCATCAGGAAGGAGCCCTGCGGCGGCGGCGGGTAACAACAATGATGGCAACGGACGGGTCCAGGTGTGATAGTCAAAGACTCGCGGCTTGCCGGTGGAGATTGGCCTCACACGTTGAAGCCCGATAAGGCATAGCAATTCCACTGCCGGAGAGCCGATGGTGGTCATTCCGAGATCGTTCGGAGCAAATCCCACATCCCGGGAATGGGCATTGGGGCCGCGACGAGCGTCAAAATAGAAAGGCTCCACCTTTTTTTCCGGATTATCCGGATCGTAGGCCACGGTTCCGATATTCAGGAGATTTTCGGTCAAGAATTCGGGTGCCTTCATCGCGGCTTGCATCGCTTTTGCGATGCGAAAACTCTCCATGGTGCCAGCCCATACTTTCAGATCGGAAGAGGCCCTGTCGCCTGCTTTCCACCAGTCCAGTAACAGGCAAAAAGGTGCTTTAATCTCAATTGGTGAGGCGGTGGCATCCAAAGGATTGGTCTGTTTCAGTTCGACGTTGGTCAGATTCCCCACCAAATCCTTTAGTGATGGGCCTTTGGCGATGAGGAACCACTCGTTTTCAAACCAAGATTCAGGCTCGAGTACATTCTGCGGAGGCATCGCCCGGGAGGCCAATTCCGCCATCCCGCAGCAGGCAAAGTAATGACCGGGATTCGTGACGTCTGCCCGGACTCGAATAGTAGGCGAGTAATTGCTCATGAAATTCCTTCAAACGGTTGGATTTCAGCGCTGGCGGCGTAGTCCGCCGACCGTAAAAGGGATTCCAGATACGCCAGTCCCCATCTTCCGTAGCGGCGTTGGAGGCGGGCAAAGCGGCTGGGAACCTCTTCTGTTACCGTCAGTATATCGGCAAGCATGGCTTCAGGATCAAATGCCTCTATATGCGGGAAATGAGGCCGGGCACGGCCATGGTGGGCGGCCACCATATGGAGCGCCAAATCCTTTTCGTCTTCGGAAAGGCTGTTGAGTTCCTCGTCCGGCAGGCTTTCAACAAGCGAACCAAACTCGTGCCTGTAAGATTCTCTCTCCAACCCCGCCTTGCAATCCGGGCCTGCTTTAGCCAGCCAAACACCAGGCTGAAGATTACCAATTCCCTTTTGCCACAAAGTTCGCTTTTTCCCTAAGTCGTGAAGCCGGGCGGCGATCAGGAGGCACTTTCTGTGACTTTCCGAAAGGTGAAGTTTCACGGCAATGTTGCGGGCATGGCTCTCCACGTCCCGAATATGTTCGGAGAGAGAAATTGAACGAGTGTTGTTCCGTTTGCTGTCGGATGCCGATGCTGAGGGCAACTCCATCCATACCCAATAGCGTTCGTCAGGAGAGCCGTTTTGGTCTGGTTCCTCACTGTTCGCCCATAGATCGATAGTGAGTTTCACCCTCAGATGCTCCAAGCTTTTCTGGCTTTTTGGCTCATTCACCGAGGGGTATCGATCCCGTGTCCGGATAAGTTTTCCGTCAGGTCCGATAACTTCAGAAACGTCGAGGTTATCTTCTGGAGAAGTAGCATTCGCGTCCAGAAGGCCGGCAGAGGATAGTCCGCCAATTCGTGGGGGAAGGAGCAAGGTGGCGTTCTCGAGTTCGTCTTCAAAATCCTTTTCGGCTACCCGCTGGAGAGTGAGGATGGTTACTTTGCCTTCCTCGTTGAGCAACCACACAGGAGTGCTGCTCGCGGTTACATCTCCGACCTTTTTGCAGAGCAGTCCTATTTCGTTCCGAATACGTTTGGACTGATCCCGTAAAAGCTCGTGTGGTTTTAACGGATATTCGTTCAGCAAGTCCTCGGGATTGTAGATCTCTGCCAAAGACCGATCAATCAATTCGACCTCGCTCCGCCAGGCTATCTGCGTTTCCGGAGGCTGCCATTCGGCTTCTCCGTGGAGGAATGCGGCGATAGGTGGCCTTCCGGGCAATTGGTCCCGGATTGATGTCATGGCCCAGGCATCCAG
Organism: Verrucomicrobiales bacterium; assembly: GCA_965229245.1. Taxonomy (GTDB): domain Bacteria; phylum Verrucomicrobiota; class Verrucomicrobiia; order Verrucomicrobiales; family V1-33; genus V1-33. The sequence continues at coordinate 1,022,075 of CBDDIW010000005.1, read as the reverse complement.
AAGGATGTCTGTCGTAGTGAGGATCGTTGGTGGCGGGGAGAAGGCAGCGATCCTTGCATTGTTATCCAGCCCACGAAGGGCATGGGGGCTGGCGTCTCCGTTTAACGTACGCAGCAGATTAAGCGTCAGGCGGCGGGCATCTTCAACCAAGTCGTCGGGTTTGAACTTTTCAGGATAAACGACTTCCACGGTGGAGTTGAGGTCCATTCCAAACCGGTTCAGACGGCCCAGCCTTTGTGCCATGCTCTCGTAAGTCGAGAGGTCGCAGATCATGTCGTCTGCTGAGAGATTGACGCCTACCTCCCCCGCGCTGGTTGCAATCAGATAGCATGTGCCGGGGTGTGAGGGCTCCGTTGGCTCGGCTGTGCTGGACGGAGGCAGGAAGCGTTTTACGATGGCCGTGGTGAGGAGCAACTCGCGCTCTTTCCCTCTCATTGTTCCAGTAAGGACGGTGTGAGGCTGGCTTTTGAGAGAGGAAGCCACCTTCTGTACGACCTCAACCGACCGGGCAAAGATCAGCACGGCCCTGCCGGATTCACGGTGTGCCAAAGCCAGTTCGCTGAGTTTCTCGGCCAATTGTTTTTCCTCTGTAATCTCAACAAGCCGCAATCGTTTTGTGGCATGGAGACGCTTTTGAACAGTCTCGTTTTGTTCGTCCTCCGTTGTAAGCCCAAAGGGAGTGCCGGCACCGCCTCGGGTTGTTGCAGTCAACTGAATGACTTTAAGGGGGCGCGGGTCGCCATACCGGCGTTGTTCTTTAACCAGCGTTTCGAGTAGAGCTTGGAAGGCGGGCTCAAGGTGCGCTTCGTCATGAACCAAAATGGCGTCCTGGCCAAGAAATGCAGCGTGATGGGGGCGTGTTTTAAACCCGCAGGTGTAGCGGCTGAAGAGCAGTCCGCTACCAATCATGTCCACTGTGCCAACTATTACTGCCGGTCGTGCGGGGTCGAGACTCCACTCTCTGTTGTCAGCAAACTGTCCCCTTAGAGTGCTTAGGGCTAGTGGCGGACTGGCGGGAATGGCGCAGAGATTGTTTAGCAACGTGTTAAGCTTCGGGTGCTCCTGAAGTTTTTCCCTTAACCGTTCCACTTCCCTCGTGGTTTGATCTACCACCGTCCGTCGATTGACCACGTAGATAAGTCGTCGAGGCACCCGATCCGGATGAAGCAGGAGTGCGATGAGCCAAATCACGACGACGGAGGTTTTCCCCAAGCCGGTAGGAATGTCTGCGGATTCGGGAAAGCCTTCTCGTACTACTCTTGCAAACAGAGCAGATTGCCATGGAAACGGCTCCGAGTTGGTCAGTTGGCGGAAGAGGGTAGGAAAAGAGTGGGAGCTCATGTCAGAAAACTCGAACCGAAGACGAGATTAAAACGCTTGATTTCGAGGAATTGGAGTGCAAATGGATACTCATCTTAGCACAACCATGAAAGAGAAATCTCCCGCTGTTCAATCAACCGCCGGTTTCGTTGAAGCATGGTGGTGCTTAGATGAGGGGCTCCCTCTTCAAAATTCTCCGCGTCCTTTGGGACGCGGCTCCTTTCAAATAGCCTCAGGTCCCGGCAAGAATGGGGGATTCGTGGCGCGGTTCCGCATTGGTGACCCGGGTGCCGTCGATTCCGTTTTTCAGATAACAGGGATAACGGGTAATGACTCCGTCCACGTTGACGACGAGGACTGCCTCCATGGGCGGGCACATGACAGGCTGCTTCAAGATCAGGAAATCCGGACCGCTGTGAGAGACGCGCAGGATTTCGCCAGTTTGAAGATGAAACCGCATTTCCACTCGGGACGAGTAACCGGAGGACGAGACCAAAGACATGAGTGGAGATGATCTGAAAGAAGAGGCGGAAGCCTGCGCAGCCGCTCACGGGCTCGAACTCGCGGACCTTCTCGGCTGGGGTATCCACGGTAGTGTCTGGAACCTCAAAACTAAAGAAGGAACTTTTGCCTCGGTGCTCAAAATTCACCGCCGAGAGGCCTCTTATATCCGTGAACGGGATTGCTATCAGCGACTGCTGGAAATGAGGGTGGAGTTGATCAATGGGGTGGCGGTACCGATTTTGGTGCGGGTGGACGAGCGTTGGTTGGCGGTTCAAATGACTCTCGTAGAGCGGCCTTTTTTGTTGGGCTTCGGGACGGTGTGGCTGGATGAGCGACCAGAGTTTCCGTCCGAGGTTTTGGAAGAGGGGCTTTTGGCGGCGCGTAAGAAGTTTGGGGAGGATTGGCCGGTGGCGTGCGAGATTTTGCGAGTGATGGAAGTGAATTACGGTGTGATCATCAAATACCTGTGCCCCGGGAATCTGGTGTTGCGATAGGGAGGGTACAGGCATGGTTTGTGCACTAATATACGGTTGGAGGCCCGATGTGACGGCTATTTTGCAGATTCGACGGAGGGGGAAATCAGGGAGAATGTGGTTTCTATGAATATTGAGGGATCTTGACTTCCTCCTAACTTTTGGTAATTTTTCATAACTCGAATCGTTTTTGACGACGCATATTTTTTATGCGGCTGGCGGGCTACGTCAATATTTTTTAACTTGATAGTCGTTTTTTACGATGGGAAACCGGAGCAACCTTGACCAATGGGCGACAATGGAGCGAATGCGCTTCATCGAGCGGAGCGCGTACTGGCGCGGGGTGGTGAACCGGCAGGATCTGGCGGGGGTGTTCGGGCTTTCGATGGCGCAGGCGTCGGCGGATTTGCAGAAATACCAGCAGGAGAATCCGGGGGCGCTCTTATATAACCTGAACCGGAAGCGGTATGAGGGGACGGAGGGGATGGTGATGAAGTTCGCGGCTCCGGTGCTGGAGGAGGCGATGGCCATGTTTTTGACGGGTGGGGCGGCGGCGCTGGGGGTGGGGATGCCGGGGCTCCCGGGCGCGGCGGGGGAGGGGACGGATGGGACGGTGCAGGTGCGGGTAGTGCGGATGCCGCAGCGCCGGGCTGTGGCGGCGGTGGAGCGCCGGATTTTCCTGGCGGTGTTGCAAGGGGTGCGGGTGCGGGCACGGTATCGGTCCGTGAACAGCGGGAGCGATGACTGGCGGTGGCTGTGGCCGCGGGTGTTTGCCCACAACGGAAGCCGGTGGCATGTGCGCGCGTGGTGCGAGCAGCGGGGGGCGTGGGCGGATTTCACGCTTTCCCGCATCGTGGAGGCCGAGTGGCCGGTGCCCGGTGGGACGCCTCCGCCGCCGGACGGGGAAGCCGGTCGCATGGAGGTGCTGAAGCTGCGGGCGCACCGCGACCTGACCCCGGCCAAAAAGGCGGCGGTGGAGCAGGATTTCGGGATGAAAGACGGCGTGCTGGAGGTGCCGGTGAACGCGTTAATCGCGGATTACCTGCGGTCGCGGCTGCACCTGCCGCTGGCGGACGGCACGCTGCCCGCGCCGCTGGTGGAGCCGGCGGATTGATAGAGTCCCCGCCCGGAGAGGCTCAGTTCATCCAGGGCTTCAGCTTCTCCATGACCGCCTGGTCCGTGGAGACGGTGGCCGGGGTCACGAGGTGGACGCGCTGCCCGGCGAGGGCGCGCACGCTGAGATGCACGGGGGTGGCACCGGGGTGACGGGAAAGAATGCCCTGGATGGCCTGGAGTTCCTCCACGGAGTTCCGTGAGCTGTCGAGGCGCAGCACCAGCGGGCGCAGAGCGGAACGGGACCACGGTTTATCGTCCCCGGACCGCAGGGCGGCGGACTGGACTTCCAGCGGCTTCAGAGACTGGGAGACCAGTTGCAGCGTGTCGTTGCGGGTATCCTGCTCCACCTTGGCCACCACTTCAACGACGCTGCCCTTGGCGATAGTTTTGCCGAATTTCTCATACTCCTCGCCCCAGACCATCATTTCCTTGCTGCCGGTGAAGTCCTCCACCCGCATGATGGCGAACTGCTTGCCGGACTTCGTGTATTTCACCGTGACCTCCGCGACAAAGACGCCGAACTTCGCCTTCTTCCGCTGGCCTTCGGTGAGATCCTCCACCGCGCCGATCTTCCGGTAGTCTCCGCTCTCCAGCATCTGGCGATAAGGATCCAGCGGGTGCCCGCTGATGTAAAAGCCCAGCAGTTCCTTTTCGTCCGCCAGCATTTGTTCCTGCGTCCATGCCACCACGGCACCACTACTGGCGGCGGGGGGAGGGGCGGCCACTTCGTCATCGCCGAAGAGGGAGAACTGACCGCTTTGTTTGTCCTTTTGCGCCGAGGCTCCGGCGGCCAGCACGGACTCGATGCGGCTGAAGAGCGCGGCCCGGTGCTCCCCGCACCAGTCGAAGGCTCCGGCGCGGACCAGGCTTTCCAGCGTCTTGCGGTTCACCGCCTTACTCTCCACCCGGCGGGCGAAGTCGTCCATGCCCTTGAATTCTCCGTTGGCGTCCCGCTCGCGGAGCATCAGCTCCACCGCGCCTTCGCCCACGCCCTTCACGGCGGCGAGTCCGTAGCGGATGCCCTCCTGCCCGTTCGGCAGGTGCTCCGGCTGGAATCCCATGCCGCTGTAGTTCACGTGGGGCGGCAGGATGGAGAGGCCCATGGCCCCGCATTCATTCACGAAGGTGGCGATCTTGTCCGTGTTGCTCAATTCATTGCTGAGCACCCCGCACATGAATTCCACCGGGTAATTCGCCTTCAGGAAGGCCGTCTGGTAAGTCACCAGTCCGTAAGCGGCGGAGTGGGATTTATTGAAGCCGTAGCCCGCGAACTTTTCGAGAAGGTCGAAGATTTCATTCGCCCGTTTTTCCCCGATTTTATTCGTGCTCTCGCAGCCCTCCACGAAGATTTTCCGCTGCTTCGCCATCTTCTCCGGGTCTTTTTTACCCATGGCCCGGCGCAGCAGGTCCGCCCCGCCGAGGCTGTAGCCCGCCAGGAGGTTCGCGGCTTTCTGCACCTGCTCCTGGTAGATGAGAATGCCGTAGGTCTCCTTGCTCACGTCCTCCATCAGCGGGTGGAGGTATTCCACCTTCGCCTTGCCCTTCTTCCGGTCGATGAAGTCTGGGATGAGGTCCATGGGACCCGGACGGTAGAGAGCGAGGAGCGCGATGATGTGCTCAATGGTCTCCACGCCGAAGTTCCGGCAGAGATTGGCCATGCCGCCGGACTCGAGCTGGAACACGGCGGTCGTCGCGCCCCGGCTTAGAAGCTCGAAGCTCCTGCGGTCATCCAGCGGGATGTCCTGGATGCGGAAGGCCGGGGTGTGCCGGTTGATGAGCTTCACGGCGTCATTCACCACCGTCAGCGTCTTCAGGCCCAGGAAGTCCATCTTGAGCATGCCCAGTTCCGTGAGCGGACTCATGGCAAACTGGGTCACGGCTTCCCCTTCATTACCCCGGGTGAGCGGAACGTATTCCGTGAGATCGCAGGAACCGATAACGACCCCGGCCGCGTGCACGCCCGTGCCCCGGGTGAGGCCCTCCAGCTTCACGGCGGACTCGTAGAGACGCTGCACCGCGCCATCCGACTCGATAGCGGCCTTCATGTCCGGGTTTTTCTTCTTCGCGTCCGCGAGGGTGATGTTCAGCTCCTGCGGGATCATCTTCGCCACGCGGTCCACGTCCCCGTAGCTCATGCCCAGCACCCGGCCCACGTCCCGGATCACGGACTTCGCGCCGAGGGTGCCGAAGGTGATGATCTGGCTCACGCAGCGCTCGCCGTATTTCCGCCGCACGTATTCGATGACCTCCGGTCGCCGGGTCTGGCAGAAGTCCACGTCGATATCCGGAGGGCTGACCCGTTCCGGATTCAGGAACCGCTCGAAGATGAGGCCAAAGCGCAGGGGATCGCAGTCCGTGATGCCCAGCGCGTAGGCCACCAGCGAGCCCGCCGCCGAGCCCCGGCCCGGGCCCACGGGGATGCCGTTGTCCTTCGCCCACTTGATGAAGTCCCAGACGATGAGGAAGTAGCTGAGGAAGCCCATCTTCTCCATGACGCCCATCTCATAATCCAGACGCTGTTGGAGTTCCGGGGCAGAGGCTCCCGCTCCGTAGCGGCTGTCCAGGCCCTCCCGGCAGATGCGGCGGAAATATTCCTCCCGGGGCGAACCGTCCGGGCTGTCAAACTGCGGATATTTTTCACTGCTGGAGGAGTCCAGTTTGATCTCCAGATCGCACTTCTCCGCGATCTCCAGCGTGCTCCAGAGCGCCTGGGGCACATGCTTGAAGAGCTTGATCATCTCCTTCGGCGTCTTGAAATAGACCTCCTCGCTGTAGCGCATGCGCTTTTCGTCGAAGACCATCTTCCCCGTGCCGATGCAGATCATCACGTCGTGCGCCTCGTGGTCGTCCCGGTTCAGGAAGTGCACGTCGTTCGCGGCCACGGGCTTGATGCCAAACTCGTCCGCCCACTCCAGGAGCTGGGCATTGCAGGCCTGCTGCATGCCCGCCACCTCCCCGGAGATGTGATTGTGCATTTCCAGGTAATAATCCTCGCCCCAGCGTTCCTTGAATTTCCCAACCAGATGCTTCGCATGGTTCAACTGGCCCGCGCGGATGCTTTCGTTCACCTCCCCGTTCAGACACCCGCTGAGGACGATGAGGCCGTCCCCGTGGCTGAAAAGATCATCGTGATCCGTGCGGGGCTTGTAATACTGCCCGTCCAGGTGCGCGCCGCTCACGATCTTCGTGAGGTTCCGGAAGCCGGTCTCGTTCTTCGCGAGGACGGTGAGATGGTAGTTGTTCTTCTTACCCGGCACCTCCGCGCGGTGGGATTTTTTCACGCCCTCGCCGCAGACGTAGAGTTCGCAGCCGATGATGGGCTTCACCCCGGCTTTCTTCGCGGCCTGGTAGAAGTCGATGGCCCCGTAGAGATTCCCGTGATCCGTCATGGCCACGGCGGGCATGCCCAGCTTCGCGGCCTTCTTCACCACGTCGTCGATCCGGCACGCCCCATCCAGAGTGGAATACTCGGTGTGGAGGTGGAGGTGGACGAAGGATTCAGGAAGGGGGGCCGCTGGCATCCGCCAGGGTAAAATGGCCGCCGGAGGAGGGCAAGCGGGAGGGTGGGGAAAGCCTCCGGCCCCGGAGAAAAAAGTGAAAAAGTCCAGCTATACGGTCTTGCCCGCTCCGGCAATAGTGCCACTTTTTCCGCACCAAGCGCGTCCACCTTCCATGTCTTCGTCCCTCTCCGCCTCCTTTCCCCGGCTTCTCCTTCTAACCGCGGTGCTCATGAGCGGCCCCGTCGCCTGCAAACGCAGCGTGTCCGATGCCGAGTTCAGCTCCACCCGGTCCAAAAAAGCGGAGGCGGAACAGCGATACGCGGACCTGGACAAGGAGATGAAAGATCTCAACGCCCAGGTGAAGGAGCTGACGAATGAATACGGCGGCCCTCAATTCGATGCCAAAGTGAATAAAGCGACGGGTTTGAAGGGGGAGAAAGAGGAGCTGATCTCCATCAAGACCGAGATTGATCAGCGTGTGGCCAATTTTAACAACGAGGCTAAGAAACTCCGGGAATCCGTCGCGGGAAAGCCCTGAGGGTTGCTTTTGTTTTTCACAATTTTATTCTTTTTTAATCATTTTTCCCCATGCGTACTCTGATCGCTTTATTGATTCTGGCGGTGTTCGGCTACTTCTGGAACAACCAGCGCGAACGCTTCAATGAATGGGAAGCCCTGGCGAGCGGCATCAAGGTAACCGAGGATAACATCACCCGGAAAGAAAAGGAGAAAGAGATCGTGCTCGGCCGGCTGAAGCCGCTGAAGGAGAAGAAAGAAAATCACAGCGATCCCGATGATGATCCGGCGAAACTGGAAAAGGATATCGAGGGGTTGAAGGAGGCGATCAAAAACGGCACGACGGAGCTGGATGCCGCGGAGGCGGATTATCAGGCCGCCGTGGAGTCCGTGCGGGAGAAGGCGAAGAAGGAGACCTTCCCCCTGGTGAAGCTCGCCTCCGGCCAGGAGCTGAAAAACGCGACCATTACAAAATTCGGCGAAGGGTTTGTCAATATCTCCCACGGCGACGGGAACGTCCGCGTGCAGGCGGAGGACCTGCCGGAAGGCTGGGTGGCCAGGTATGCCCTGGACTATGTGAGCCGCGAATCCAAGGCCGAGAACGACATCATCGCCTCCCGCATTGAACGGGCCAATACGGCTCCCCTCGACCTTTCAAAGGCGAAACTCGCGGAGGTCAATGCCCGCATCGCGGATCTGGATGCCCAGTTGCTGGAGCTGAGCGGCAGCATGCGAAACTCTCTGCGCACCGCGGATAAGCTGGTGCGGCAGGGCTACCAGGAGGTCATGGCCAAAGGCTCGAAAGGACAGGCTGCCGCCGCGAAACGGAAGGCTCTGTTTGACCAGTCTGACAAGGAGCGGGCCGCCCGCCTTGAAACGCAGAAGAAATACAAGGCGTTGCGCGACGAGAAACTGGAGCTGGAAAAGAAGCGGGTGGAACTGAGCGCCAGGCGGTAATCGACCGGCCCGGCACTGGAGACTGGAGCGGGGCGAGACCCCGTGAGGTCACTTCCGGCTTGCGGGAGGGTGCCGGTATGAACGAATGATCCCAAGGCGACCGCCCCATCCCGGGGCGGCGCTTTCCTTTTTTACCGATCTCACACAGACTCATGGACAAACTCATCGTCACCGGCGGCCAGGAACTGGAGGGGGACATCTATGTGAGCGGCTCGAAAAACTCGGCGCTGCCCATTCTTGCCGCCACCCTGCTTACCCGGGACCAGTGCGTCATTCGCCGGGTGCCGGACTTGAGTGACACGAACTACATGATCCAGATCCTCGCGGCCCTGGGCGCGCAAGTGGAGCGGGCCAGCGGCATGGTGATCGTGGAGGCGGAGAAGGTGGTCAGTGAAGCCCCTTATGAACTCGTGCGGAAGATGCGGGCGTCCATCTGTGTGATGGGGCCGCTGCTGGCCCGCACGGGCATTGCCAACGTGTCGCTGCCGGGGGGATGCGTCATTGGAGACCGTCCGGTGGACCTGCATATTCGCGGATTGGAGCAGTTGGGAGCGGAGGTGAATGTGGAGGGCGGCAGCATTCACGTGAAGGCCGTGGATGGCATGGGGGACCGGGAGATCAACATGCGGGGGAAAAACGGGTCCACGGTGCTGGGCACGGACAATCTCATGATGGCCGCCGTGCTCATCAAGGGCACCACCATCATCGAAGGCGCGGCCATGGAGCCGGAGGTGGAGGACCTGGCGAATTTCCTCATCAGCATGGGCGCGAAGATCGAGGGCGCGGGTACGCCCCGCATTGTCATCGAGGGGGTGAAGGAACTCCACGGGGCCGAGCACACCGTCATTCCGGACCGCATCGAGGCCGGAACGTTTCTTATCGCCGGAGCCATCGCGGGGAAACGGCTCACCCTGAAACGCTGTGAGCCGGCCCACATGACGGCCTTCCTGCGCACGCTGACGGACAGCGGGTATCCGGTGGAGGTGAAGGGGAACGAGATCACGATTTCCCGGGCTTCCAATCCCCTGGGGGGCAATATCCGCACGGAACCTTATCCCGGTTTCCCCACGGACATGCAGGCCCAGTTCACCGCGCTCTACAGCACGGTGCCCGGCATCAGTGTCATCACGGAGACCATCTTTCCCCAGCGGTTCATGCACGCGCCGGAGCTCAACCGTATGGGAGCCCGCATTACCCTGGAGGGGCCCACGGCCGTGATCAAAGGCGTGGACCGCCTCACCGGGGCTCCGGTCATGGCCAGCGATCTCCGGGCCAGCGCGGCCCTAGTGCTCGCCGGTCTGAGTGCCCGCGGGGAAACGGATGTGAATCGCCTTTACCACATCGACCGCGGCTACGAGCACATCGACGAGAAGCTTGTCATGGTGGGCGCGAAGATGCGGCGGGAGAAGGCATGACCTGACAGGTGAAGGAGCGCCTCATGCCGCCCGTTCCGGTGAAACCGCTACGCGGGCATGGCTTCCCGGCCGGTGGCGAGGTTCATGATCGCTTCCTCTGACAGGTCCGCTCCGGAGAGTTCTCCGGCGAGGCGGCCTTCATGGAGGACCAGCACGCGGTCGCTGAGGCGGAGGATTTCCTCCAGGTCGCTGGAAATCATGAGCACGGCGGTTCCGGAGGCGGTGAGGGATTCGATGACTTCGTAGATCTCCCGCTTCGAGCCCACGTCCACACCGCGGGTGGGCTCATCCAGGAGAAAGACCCGGGGTTGGAGCGCCAGCCATTTCGCGAGGACTATCTTCTGCTGATTCCCCCCGGAGAGCTGCCCGGCGGCTTTGTGGATGTTCGTGGTGCGAATGGAGAGGCGGTCCTTCATGGCCTCCGCCTGGGAGGAGACCGCGGCTTCGTCCACCAGACCGCCGCGCGCCATGCCGGACAAACCAGGCAGGGCGATGTTCTCCCGGATGGACATTTCCAGGAGCAGACCCTGTTCCTTCCGGTCCTCCGGCGCGAGAGCCATCCCGGCGCGGATGGAGGCACGCGGATTCCCCGGGGGCAGAGGCTTCCCATCCAGATCGACCGTGCCGGAAACGGGGCGGTCGATGCCGAAAAGCGCGCGGGCAATCTCCGATCTCCCCGCGCCCACCAGCCCGGCCATCCCCGTGATCTCTCCGGCGCGCAGTTCAAAGGAAACTGTGTGTCCCGGCCAGGTGGTGGTGCGGAGATCCCGCGCGGCCAGCCGCGTTTCTCCCGGTGCCAGCCCCGGAGGACGCCGCTGCTTCAAATCCAGATCCCGGCCCACCATGAGACTCACGATGTGCGCGGGCGTCATCCCGTCGCGCGTGAGCCCTCCGCTGTTCTGCCCGTCCTTCAGCACCACGACCCGGTCCGCGATGGCCATCACCTCCGGGATGCGGTGGGAGATGAACACCACGCAAACCCCCGACGCCTTGAGATCCCGCACCACGCGGAAGAGCAGGTCCGTCTCCACTTTGGTGAGGCTGCTGGTAGGCTCGTCCATGATGACCATCCGCGCCGTTTGCGAAAGCGCGCGGGCGATTTCCACCAACTGACGGCGTCCGGCGGAAAGCCCGTCCACACGGGCCTCCGGAGGTGCGGTGAGTCCCACGCGCCCCAGCAGTTCCGCCGTGCGCCGGTGCATGGCCGGGGCGTCCAGAAAGAGGCCGCCGCGCCGGGGTTCGCGTCCCAGGAAAACATTCCCGGCGATGCTGAGATTGTCACACAGATTGAGTTCCTGGTGAATGAGGGCGATGCCCAGGGCCTCCGCGCGCCGGGTGGACTCCAGGCGCACCGGCTTTCCCTCCCACTCCAGAGCGCCGCTGTCCGGCTGATGCACGCCCGCGAGGCACTTCATGAGCGTGCTTTTGCCCGCGCCGTTCTCCCCCATGACGGCCACCACTTCGCCGGGGAAAAAGTCCACGCTCACCTCCCGGAGCGCGTGGACCCCGGCAAAGCGTTTGTGGATTCCCCTGGCACTGAGCAGCGGGGTCATGGCGCGCTCAGGGCGTCGATGAGACCGCGCTTCCGCTCGGCGGCATTCAGGGTGTCCTCGTCTCCCACGAAGAGCATCAGCTTTCCGCCGTCCGGCATGCGCTGACGGATGAATTTGCCCAGCTCCACGCCCGCGTCATAGTTATTCGTGCCCAGGTAAACCTTGCGCGGACTCTCCGGGGCGTCGCTGTCATGCGTCACCAGAGGCATCTTGTCCGCCACTTGTTTCAGCAGGTCCGCCTGGCTTTTCGGGGAGATGACGGAGAGGGCCATGCCCTTGCACTGGTCTTTCACGAGGAGGCTTTCAATGATGCGGTTCTGTTCCGTCACCACCTGGCCGCCGGGCATCTGGAAGTCCACATTGATGCCCAGGTCCGCCTGCGCCTTGTAGCAACCCGCGCGGGCCTCCTCCCAGAAAGAGCTCTGATTGTTGGAGATGAAAGCGAAGACCGGGGCTCCGGGATGGGCGGCGGGCGCGCTTTTTCCGGCGGCCAGCATGCCGTGCACCTCCGTTTGATAGGCGGCGGCGGTTTCCTTTACGATGATCTTCACGGGGATGGAAATGATGCCGTCTTTGGACGCCACCGGCTTGCCCTCCGTGAGATCCTTGAGGGCCTTCATGGACTGATAGCCGAACTCAAACGGTTGCTGGACGACGGTGCCTTCGATGGAGCCGTCCTTCAGCCCGTTGAGCGTCTGCTCCATGCCGTCGAATCCGAAAATTTTGATCTTCCCTGTCACCTGCGCGCCGCGGGCATCGGCGTCTTTCAGCGCCTCCAGACAGGCTCCAGGGTTATAACCGTAGAGGCCCACCATGGCTCCCAGATCCGGGTGTAACTGAAGAGCGTTCTCCGCGTTCGCCTTCGCCTGATCCGCGTGGCCGTTGTCCGTCTTCGTGCCGAGAATCACGAATTTCCCGGCCTTTACCTGGGGGGCATCCGCGCTTTTTTTACAGGAGACCGCCACGGGGAGGGCCGTCAGGAGGGCGCAGAGAAGAGTGAGCGTTTTTTTCATGCGGGGTATGAGAGTGGGGACGGGAAATACAGAATTCGCATCGTCCCGTAAAGAGTGGTATGCGCGCGCCGTACGGGTGCGCGGGTGGCGGGTGGCGCATTTTTCCCCCTAATCCGTCTCTTTACAGCTTTCCGGGGGCGGCGTTCAGTGGCCGCCCATGAAGACCAATCTCCCGCAATCCAGGAACCGGAACCTGCCCGCGGCTCCTGAAGCGGCGATGGACATCAGCCCGCGCAGGCGTCCGCTGCCGCCCCCGTCCTTTGAGCCACGGCAGGGCCCTTCGGTGATGCGGCGGGTTCTTTCCATGCTCATCATTGGCGCGTTGTTTGGCGGTGGCATTTTCTTCTATATCCGCCGGGCGGAGACCGACGTCGAGGTGAGCACGGTGCTGGAGGATGACCTCATCTTCGCCGGGAAGCAGATCTGGGCGAACGGGTCCTCCTCCATGCTGTATGCCGCGCCCGGAGAGATCCAAAAGGACCTGGAGCACCTGCCCCGGGTGGTGGCGGCTATCAAACTCGCGAAGCCGAATCAGGTTCCAGTGATCACGCTGCAGCCGGCGGGAGGGGGCTCGCAGACCATTGTTTTCTCCATCAATGACGATCCCCTCCTGATGCTCCGGGTGCAATACGACCAGAGCAAGCCGCCGGGAACCTACCGCTTCCTGGGAGAACGGAACAATGTGCATGCCTCCCGTAAGGAAATGGAGGCTCAACTGGAGCAGGCCATCCCGCCCGCCATCCCGGCTCCGCCCACGCCGGAAAATTCCCCTAAGGAACCATCCCCGGCTCCTGCTCCGGAGCCATCCCCGGCCTCCGGAGAAAAAGTATCAGAACAGCCCTGAAGCGGTGGTAAAAGAGTCTTCCCGGCACCCGTTTACAGGCATCCAAATATTTTTTTGCAGCTATGAATTCCCTTCCCATACCCAACCGTCGCTCCTTTCTTAAATCCGCCTCCGCCGCGGGCATCGTGGGAGCCGTCGGCTTCCCGGCCATTTCCCGGGGGCTCGATGCCCCGGACAACCGCAAGCTGAAGGTGGGACTCGTGGGCTGTGGCGGCCGGGGCACCGGCGCGGCTTCGGATGCCATGAGCGCGGATTCCAACGTGGAGCTCTGGTCCGCGGGGGACGTCTTTCAGGATTCCATCAAGAACAGTCTGGACACTCTCAAATCCACTTTCCGGGACCGCGTGAACGTGGCGGAGGACCGGAAGTTCGTGGGCCTCGACGCCTATCAGAAGGTGCTCGAAAGCGGTGTGGATGTGGTCATTCTGGCGACTCCTCCGGGGTTCCGTCCCCTGCAGTTCAAGGCGGCGGTGGAGGCTGGGAAGCATGTTTTCTGTGAAAAGCCCATGGCCGTGGACGCCACGGGCCTGCGCGTGGTGCTGGAATCCGCGAAGAAGGCGAAGGAAAAGGGGCTCTCCGTGGTCGCCGGCTTCTGCTGGCGGAAGAGCGCGTCCCGCGTGGAGGCCATTACCCGCGTGCTGGACGGAGCCATCGGGGACATCATCCATTACCATGCGACTTATTATACCGGCCCGGTGAAGCCCATGCAGCTTGCCTCGGCGCGTCCGAAGGACATGAGCGACTTCGAGTGGCAGTTGCGGAACTGGTATAATTTCTCCTGGCTCTCCGGCGACGGCTACGTGGAGCAGGCCATTCACAGCGTGGACAAAGTGGGCTGGGCGTTCGGGGACAAGGACCCCCTGACCTGCATGGCCAACGGCGGACGCCAGGTGGCCTTCGAGGGCGCGGAGGGGTACAATATCTATGACCACTTTTCCTGCGTGTATGACTACGGTGGCGGGCGTTACGCCACGGTGAGCAGCCGGCAGACTCCCAACTGTGACGCCGAGAATGCCGACTTCATCGTGGGCACCAAGGGCACCTGTGTCATCAACGCCGGGCGTGTGTACATCACCGGCGAAAACAAATGGCGGTTCGAGTCCAGCAAGGACAACAACATGTATGTGAATGAGCACGTGCAGATGTATCAGGCCCTCCGCGCCGGAAAGCCCGTGTATGACGGGGACTGGATGTGCCACAGTGTCTTCCTCGGTCTCATGGGCCGCATGGCCGCCTACACCGGCAAACGCCTCACCTGGGATCAAACTGTGAACTCCCAGGAGGACCTGGCTCCGGATGATCTGAAGTGGGATTCCGCATTCACCCCGTCCCCAATGCCGCGCCCTGGTGTGACGAAGTTGGTTTAAAGCCGCCCGCAATGAGTGGCGGGGCGGGGGGTTGAAATTCCTGGAAAGGTTTCCATGTTATCCATGCCATGAAAGTCTTGATAGGATTCGACGCCTCCCCCGCCTCCGTGCTCGCCGTGCACGACCTGCACAATGCCGGGCTGCCGGAGACCGGGGAAGCGATCCTGGTGGGTTTCGCGGACATGTTCCTGCCGCCCTTCCCGCCGGACGCGCCCTACAATGCCATGGACGTGGACGGGCTGGAGGCCCGCCGGGAGGCGGAAATCCGCCGGGATACCCTGCTGACGGAGGCGCAAAACGCCGCCCTGCTGCTGAAGGAGCGGATGCCTGGCTGGACCATACGGGCGGAGGCGGACGTGGACGCGCCCGCCACCGGCCTGCTGCAAAAAGCCGCGGAGTGGCAGCCGGATCTGCTGTGCCTGGGCGCGCCGCATACCTCGCGGCTGGAGCGGCTTTTTTTTGGCAGTATCTGCTCCCGCGTGGTGAGCCATGCCGGCTGTTCCGTGCGGATCGGCCGCACGGATGACCACTGGCGGCCCCTTTTGCTGATGCTGGCCACGGACGGCTCACCGGACGCCCAGGCCGCCGCGGAGACCATTCTTTCCCGCCGCTGGCCGGAGGGCACGGAGGTGCGCGTGGTGTCCGTGCTGGACTCGCGGTTTTCCCACTTCGCGGGTTCTCTGCTTTCCCCCGTGGCCGGGGAACCCCGGGACGGCATGCTGGACGGCCTGGTGGCCCGATTCCAGGCAGCGGGGCTTAAGGCATCCTTCGAGGTCCTGGACGGCTCGCCGAAGAGCGAGTTGCTGAAGGCTGCAACCGGCATGGGCGCGCACTGTATCTTCGCCGGTGCCAGCGGGGCCGGAGCTCTGGAACTTCTGTTGATGGGCAGTGTCTCCTCCGCCCTGGCCGAGCGCGCGGCGTGCTCCGTGGAGATCGTGCGCCGTCCCCGCCGGAAAACGCTGTAAAATTCCTTTTCCAGGACCGCCGGGAAGAAACCACTTTGCCAGCCGGGCGGGCCTCCGGCATATTCAGGGGAATTTCATGACTCTCCGCCCTGCGTCCCCGCGTGATTTCAGCCCGGCACCCATTTCGTGCCCGGGATGCCGGGCGTTTCTGCCCGGGGCGTCGGAGCGGTGCCTCTACTGCGGCTACAATGCGTGGACCTGCGTGGACCGGTTTCCCTACAATCCTCCCCCGCTGGACCGGTATGTGGACGCTGGGCGCTTTCTTTCCTCCAGCGACCGGGCGCGCATGGACAAGGTCATCGATGCCCTGGAGGATGCCTTCCCGCAGGTGCGCCTGCACGTTTGTCTGGTGAAACTCCCGTCCGGCACGGACGCCCGGGAGTGCGGCTTCTGGCTGCTGAATGCCAGCGTGCCGCGGGATGAAGAGGAAAGCGCGCGCCGTCCGTGGTGTGTGCTCCTGGTGATCGATCTGCTCTCCTCCACCGCCAGCGCCACCGTGGGCTACGGGCTGGATCCCTATGTAAGGGATGATGACCTCTACCTCGCTCTGGAAGCCGCGAAGAAAGGCTTTGCCGCCGGTCATTTCCGCGCGGGGATCATCGCCTTCGCCCGCCGGGCCCGGCAGTTTCTGCGGCGGGCACACCGCCTGGCACTGCGCTCCCGGCATTCTCTGGGCAAGGGGCCGCTCTCCCGGCATACGACGGCGGTGCCGCGCCCCCGGCACCCGGAATACTAAGGAGAAGGAAAAGGCGGAAAAATTTCCCGCGCTTTTTTCCGTGATTGTCCGCCGGGCCGCACTTCATTCGTGGAGAGACAGAGATCCATCGTGGATCCGCATCCCGTATGAGCACCGAATCCTCTCCCTATCTGTTGTTGTTCCGGAATACCGGACCTGAAACCCACCAACATCTTTCGCCCGAACAGCGGCAGCAACTGGTCACCCGCTGGAACACCTGGTATGAAGGTCTGGCGACGCAGGGCAAAGCCGTGGAGGGCCAGCCTCTGGAACGGGAAAGCCGCCTCGTCTCCGGTAACGGAGGCTCCCGGGTGGTGGATGGACCCTTTGCCGAGGCGAAGGAGGCCATCGGCGGGTATGTGAAACTGATGGTCCGGGACTTGGAGGAGGCCACGGAGATCGCCCGTCGGCATCCTGGCCTGGAGTATGGGCTGGTCATTGAGGTGCGCTCCATGATGGGCGCGTGCCATCTGGGCGTTAACGCGGGGCGGCGCGCGGAGGCGCCGGCGGCGGTCTGATTTTCCATTACCCCGCGTGTGAGTTCGGAAACCCCCGTCATGTCCCCGCCGGAGGGCGTGCCCCCGGCGCGGCTGGTGGAGCATTTCTTCCGCCATGAGACGGGGCGGCTGCACGGGGCCTTGATCCGCATGCTGGGGGTGCACAATCTCACCCTGGCGGAGGACGTGGCCCAGGAGGCGCTGCTGCGGGCGCTGCATTCCTGGTCCATGGGCGGGGTGCCACCGAATCCCGCGGCGTGGATCACGTGCGTGGCGATGAATCTGGCTAAGGATGCCCTGCGGCATCAGCGCATGGCGGCTTCCAAGGAACCGGATATCGTCACCCATGTCATACAGACGCATTCCACTCCCGCGGTGGCGGTGGGCGCGGTGCATGAAATCCGGGACGATGCCCTGCGGCTGCTTTTTGTGTGCTGCCATCCCGGCATTCCGCCGGACGCGCAGGTGGTGCTGGCTCTGAAGGTGCTGTGTGGCTTCAGCACGGGGGAGATCGCCCGCGCGTTCCTGACCAGCGAGGCGGCGATCGAGAAGCAACTGACCCGCACGAAGCAGCGCATCCGCGAGGCGGGGATCGGCTTTGTCATCCCGGAGGGGCCGGAACTTCCCGAACGTCTGGACGGCGTGCTGGCGGCGCTGTATCTGCTTTTCAACGAAGGCTACAAGGCCTCCGCCGGGGACCGGCTGCTGCGCGAGGACCTGTGCCGGGAGGCCGTGCGGCTGGTCTCCCTGCTCACCGCCCACCCGGCGGGCAGCGTGCCCCGGGCGCATGCGCTGCTCGCCTTCATGCTGCTGACCTCCGCCCGGTTTCCCTCAAGGCTGGACGGGCACGGGACGCTGTTGCGGCTGGACGATCAGGACCGCTCCCTGTGGGATCAGTCACTCATCGAGCGCGGGCTCATGCATCTGGCCGCGGCGGCCCAGGGGAATGAGATGAGCGAGTATCACCTCCAGGCAGGCATCGCGGCGGTCCACGGCACGGCGGCGGACTATGCGTTCACGGACTGGGGGCGTATTTTACATTACTACGATGAACTACACCGCATCCGCCCCTCTCCCATCGTGGCGCTGAACCGGGCGGTGGCCGTGGCGAATCTGCGCGGCCCCCAGGCCGGACTGGACGCCATCGCGGGTATCGCCGGGAAGGACCGCATCGAGGCGCATTACCTTCTGCATGCCGTGACCGGCGAACTCCACTGGCGGCTGAATGATCCCCGGACCGCCGCGGAGAGCTTTCGCCAGGCATTGAAACTGGCCCAGGTGGGGCCGGAGCAACTGTATCTCACCCGTATGCTGGAGCGGTGCCGGGCGGGGGGATGACCACCCCGTCCGGAAGTCGCGGGCATGGAAGAATTATACCGGCAACACCGCAATCAAACCGGAGTTTTTTTCTAGCCAGGAATCAGGCTTCGGATATACTCACAATGTAATTACCGAATCATTCGCCACCCCCCAAGCCATGGAATTCCTCGTTTATAAAGACAATCAGCAGCACGGGCCTTACGAACAGGAGCATTTGCTTCAGTTGTTGCAGGAGGGTTCCATTTCCCGGAAGGATCTGGTCTATCATGAGGCCAGCGGCGAGTGGGTGCCTCTGGACAATGTGTTCGAGGTGGAGGAGGCCCTGACACACAGCATGGATGAAGGCCAGGACCCGTCCATGGTGGTGGAGATCTTCCGTCAGGTGAATGGCGTGCTCAGCAGCCACGAGCAGATCTTTTACATCGCCCACCAGAAGCCCCGCATGCTCAAGCATAAGCCGGACTGTGTGGTGGTGACGAATGAGCGGCTCATCATCAGCCGCCAGGGACTCGGTGGCAGCCGCATGGAGGACTATCAGTGGAAGGACATTATGAGCGTGCAGATGAGCGAGAGCATCATGGGCACCACCTTCCGTCTGCTGGACCGGAACGATCACCTCATCCAGGTGGATGACCTGCCGAAGCCGCAGTTGGAGAAACTCTGTCAACTCGCGCAGGAAATGCGCGCCTCCTGACGGTGGCGGGCGGGAGCTTACTCTCCAGGGCTTGGCGGCTGCTTTTGCTGGCGGTGCCGTGTCTTATGGTCTTCAGCTGTTCCGCGCCGGGATTTCCCGAAAGAAAGCCGGGCGATCCGGGGCAGTGGGAGATCACCGCGCAGCGTTCCGTCACGCGGGTGCGGTGAATTTAACATGAATCACATAATTCACGGGTATGGAAGCTGCTCGCGTGACAAGTGTGGAATGTCCGGTATGTCCCGGCTACCATGGACACAGTGACAGCAGACAGCCGGCCGACGGAACCACTTACCAGCATCTCCCGGGGAGCCGGAGAGAGGCTGAAGGCGTGGGCACTTCGCGGTGACCTGCCCACGGAGGTGGCCCGCCTGGGACCGGCCACCTTTCCAAACCCGGAGCCGGAGTCCCGCGTGGGCACTTTCCGCTCACCGGATTCCCGCCGGGCGGTGCTCGCGGACATGGACTTCATCATGTCCTTTGTGAATGAGGGGAAGCCGGTGCCCAGCCTGCTGGAGGCGGGACCGCGGAAGCATCTTTACTTCAATCCCGCCACGGTGCGGGCTGCCATCGTGACCAGCGGCGGCGTGGCCCCGGGATTGAACCGGGTGGTGCATTCCATCGTGAACCGGCATTGCCAGACCTACGGGCTGGATTCGTCGCAGGACGGCGCGGTTTTCGGAGTATTCGATGGCATGGCGGGCCTGGCGGAGCGCCCGGTGGACATGGTGAAGCTGACGCCGGACGACACCATCAAGTGGTTTAATGACGGCGGCTCCTTCCTGGGCTCCCGGCGGGAATACCGTTTCGACAAAGCGGGCATGGCCAAAAAGGTCGCGGAGAATATCCGGAGCGCGGGCATCCAGGTGCTCTATATCATCGGCGGGGATGGCTCCCTGAGCACGGCGGAGAAGTTTTATCCTCTGGTGCCGGAAACCAGCGTCATCGGTCTGCCGAAGACGATGGACAATGATATCCCCTGGGTGGGGCAGTCTTTCGGCTTCAGCACCTCCGTGGACAAGGCGGCGGAGGTCATCTCGGCCATGCACACCGAAGCCAGTGCCACCCGCCGGGTGGGTGTGGTGGAACTCTTCGGTGCGGACTCCGGGTTTGTGGCGGCCAACGCGGCCATGGCCTCCGGGCGCGCTGCGCTGGTGCTGGTGCCGGAGATGTTCGCGGGATTCAAAACGGCGGTGGAGATCGAGCGGGCTTTTGAAATGTGTCTCGACTTCCTTCGCGAAAAGGTAAGGCATCAGGATCGCGCGGGCGCGGTGGTGGTCATCGCGGAGGGCATGGGGCCGCTTCTGGCAAAACGCGGCGTCACACTGATGGGTAAGCCCATCGATCCTAACGTTTTCTCCCAGCAGGTGGCCTCGCGGCTCCAGCGGGATTTTCTCTTCGACTCCCGGGGGCGCGCGGTGACGACGTTTGTGAATCGCCCCCGGCATCACATCCGGGCGATTGCCCCGAACGCGGCGGACCGGACTTATTGTGAACGCCTGGGGGCCCTGGCGGTGGAAACCGCTCTCGCGGGATACACCGGGTGCATGGTCTCCTGGTGGCTGAATGAGTATGTGCTCATGCCCTTGGCGCTCTCCCTCGGCAAACGCAGCCTGCCGGTGGGAGGTCTGTTCTGGAAACAACTGGTCTTGAATACAGGCCAGCCGGACATCGTGCCGGACATGGATTAGGCAGGTGGGAAGCCCCAGGGAGAGGTGACATTCCCGCGGCCAGGAACCCTGCTGTTCCTACTCATACTCCCACTCTTACTCTCCGGGACTCACGGCGACAGAAATGCCGCCGTTCCATGAGGGGGGAGGAGGAGCCGTCAGCTACCCATTTCCCGCGCGCGGCGGGCGGCGGTGCGCACGGCTTCGATCATCGCGGATCTCAATCCCTTTTCCTCCAGGGTCGCCAGCGCGGCGATGGTGGTGCCGCCGGGACTGGTCACCTGATCCCGCAGCACGGCGGGATGCATGCCCGTGCGCAGGACCATCTCCGCAGCTCCCGAGACCGTCTGGGCGGCGAGTTGCAGCGCCTGTTCCCGCGTCAGCCCCTCGGCCACGCCACCGTCGGCCAGGGCTTCGATGACCGTGTAAATATAAGCCGGTCCACTCCCGCTGAGACCCGTCACCGCATCCAGAAGTTTCTCCGCCACCCGCGTGACCGTGCCTACGGCGGAGAGCAGTTGTTCCGTCAACTGGCAGTCCGTCTCCCCGGCCTTTGTGCCCGGGGCGTAGGCGGCGGCTCCCTTGCCCACCAGGGCGGGAGTGTTCGGCATCACCCGCACCACTCGATGCACCCCCGCCGCGGCCTCCATGGCCGGCAGCGTGATCCCCGCGGCGATGGAGATCAGCAGTGTGGACGGCAGCCCGCCCAGGGATTCGATGAGCGGCAAGATGCCATACGGCTTCACGCAAAGCAGCACCACATCCGCGCCTGTGGCGGCCTCCAGGTTCGAAGTCGCCACGCGCAGTCCGGGCACCGCCGCGGAGGCAGCGGCCACGGCGGCGGCCACCGGATCGCTGATAGTGATGTCACTGGCGGCGCACACGCCACGCGCCACGATGCCCTGCAACAGGGCCGTGCCCATTTTTCCCGAACCGAGACAAGCGATTTTCATAGTCAAATAAGAGAGGTGCCGTCGCTCCCGCGAGACCCGGACCGGTTTTTCAGAATGTTTACTGCGCGAACTCCGCGATGACCTCAATCTCCACCAGGGAGTCGAGCGGCAGCTTTGCCACCTGGACGGTGCTGCGGGCGGGCTTGTGAGGGGCGAAGGCGGCCTCGTAGAGGGCGTTCATTTTGGCGAAGTCGCCCAGATCCTTCATAAAAACGGTGGACTTCACCACATTCGAAAACGTGAGCCCGGCGGCGGCCAGCACGGCCTGGACATTCGCCAGCACCTGTTGCGTCTGGCCTTCGATCTCCGTGGCCTCGATCTTCATGCTGGAGGGCACCAGGGGGATCTGACCGGCACAAAAGAGGAGATTTCCGGTGCGGATGGCCTGGGAATAGGGCCCCACGGCGGCGGGGGCGTTTTCGGTGGAGAGGATTTGCATGGGGGCGAGATAGGAAAGGCCCGGCCCTCGTGCAAGGAGTCATTCGCACCCTTGCATCCCGGCCCGCCCGCCCCTTTATACGGGTACGATCCATGGCCGGGGAATCCTTCAGCACTGAGAACGAGGTTGTGCTCGTTGGCATAGGCGTTTCCCCCGGAATCGCCCGCGGTCCGGTGTGCCTTTCCACCAATGTCTTCGACACCCCGGAGCGCGAGCCTGTCCCCGCGGAGGCGGTGGCCGGGGAGTTGGAGCGCTTCCACCAAGCGCTGGAGGAAACGAAGGTGCAACTCCGGGGGCTGCGGGACCGGGTGGCCATCGAGGCGGGCTCGGACGATGCCTTCATTTTCGATGCCCACCTCCTCATGCTGGAGGACCGGACGTTGATCGACCAGGTGGAGCACCGCATCCGCCGCGATCCGCAGCGGGCGGAGGGAGCCTTCTATGCCATCATGAAGCGCTACATGGAGGCCATGGCCCGCATGGACGATGCCTATCTGCGGGAACGGGCGGCGGATATCGATGACGTGGCCCGCCGGGTGGTGCGGGTGCTGCGCGGGGACGTGGATGCCGCCTGTTACGATCAGCCGCACATCCTGCTGGCCCGGGAAATCAGCCCCAGCGAGACGGCGGCGATGGACCGCGCGAAGGTGATCGGATTCGCTTCGGAAAGTGGCAGCCATACCAGCCACAGCACCATCATGGCCCGGAGCATGGCCATTCCCGCCATCGTGGGCCTGCCGGATGTCACGGAGCGCTGCCACCAGGGGCAGGATGCCGTGCTGGACGGCTATCGAGGTCTGCTGATTCTCAATCCCACCGAGGAGACGGTGGAGGAATACCGGAAAGTCCGGGAGAAAAAGGCCGCGCTGGACCGGCATCTCCACGGGATGATTGATCTCCCGGCGGTAACACCGGACGGGCAGGAGATCATCCTGTCCGCGAATATCGAGTTTGAGCATGAGATGCCCGGGCTCTCCGCGCACGGGGCGCAGGGGGTGGGGCTGTATCGCACGGAATTCTTCTACATGAGCCGCCCCGGCCTGCCCACGGAGGACGAGCAGACGGAGAACTACTCCCGCGTGGCCGCCGCCGCCGGACCGGAGGGCGTGATCATCCGCACGCTGGATATCGGCGGGGATAAGCTGCACCACCTGCACTCCGGCCATCAGGAGTCGAATCCCTTCCTTGGCTGGCGCGGCATCCGGGTATCCCTCACGCGAAAGGCGGTCTTCAAGACGCAACTGCGCGCCATCCTGCGGGCGAGTGCCACGGGGAAGGTGCGGGTGCTGTTTCCCATGGTCTCGTGCCTGGAGGAGGTGCGGGAGGCGCGGGCACTGCTCCAGGAGTGCCGGGACGAACTGACCTGCGAGGGCTTTCCCTTCGATCCTACGATGGAAACGGGGATCATGATTGAGGTGCCGGGTGCCGCGCTCATCGCGGACAGCCTGGCGCGGGAGGTGGACTTTTTCAGCATCGGCACGAACGATCTCATCCAGTACACCCTGGCGGTGGACCGGGGGAATGAGATGGTGGCGCGGCTTTACCAGCCCTGCCATCCCGGCATCCTGCGGCTGATGAAAAACGTCACGGAGGCCGCCCGGCGCGCGGGCATCTGGACGGGGGTGTGCGGGGAAATGGCGGGGGATGTGCTGCTCACTCCGCTCATGGTGGGGCTGGGTTTCCAGGAGCTGAGCATGTCCGCGGTGCAACTGCCTAAGGTGAAATTTGCCATCCGCCGGCTGCCCGCATCGTGGTGCCGCCATCTGGTGGAGCAGTCCCTCGTTTCCGGGGATGCCGCCCGCATTGCCGAACTGTGCCGGACCGCGGCCATCGAGTTCTTCCCGGAACTGGTGGCGTGAGGGAAAACCCGGCACCCCGGCGCATTTTCCTCTGTTAAGTAAGGGCTTCCTCTGGCGTAGTGGGAGGACTCCATTCACAGACCCCCATGATTTTCCGACTGCTTCCAGTTTTCGCCGCCGCCACGCTCGCTCTCACGGGAGTGGCCACCGCGGCTGATCCGGCTCCCGCCACTACGCCCGCCGCCGCACTGCAGGCGCTGCCGGAGGGGGCCACGGTGGTGTTGCTGGGAGATGTCTTTTTTGAGCGGGATTACAACTACGGTCACATCGAAACCGCCCTCACCTCCGCTCTGGGAAAAGGGCTGCACATCCGGAATCTGGGCTGGAGCGGGGACACCCCGCGCTGTGAGAGCCGCAGCTACTTCGGCCCGCCCGCGGAAGGGCAGGACCGTCTACGGAAGCAACTCGCGGAGATCAAACCGGCGGTGGTCATCGCCTGCTACGGAGCGGTGGATGCCTTCAAGGGCGAGGCCGGGGTGAAGGACTTCACCGCCAGCTACGGAAAGCTCCTGGATCTCATACAGAAATCCTGCGGTGCGTCCGTGGTGCTCATGTCTCCCCCCACTGTCAGCGGGGACTTCCAGAAGTGGCGCGCCTTGGAGGGGCATGCCGCGAAACAGGCGCTGTATCGCGATGCCATCCGGGACCTCGCCGCCGCGCGGAGCCTGCCCTTTGCCGATCTCCTCGCCTCCATGAAGGATGTGAAGCTCACCACGGTGAACGGCGTGAGCCTCACGGAGGCCGACTATCGCGCCACCGCGCTGCCGCTGGTGCAAAGCCTGGGGCTGCCCGCTGATGCCGCCGCCAGCGCCGTGCAATACAACTCCGCGCTGACGAAGAAAATCATGGAGAAAAACCGCCTCTTCTTCCACCGCTGGCGTCCGCAAAACGAGACGTATCTTTTTGGCTTCCGGAAACACGAGCAGGGGAACAATGGCGTGGAAATCCCGCAATTCGATCCGCTGATTCTGGAAAAGGATAAAGAGATCGCGGCCCTGCTGAAAAAGTAAACGAAAGGCCCTTCGGGTTTACATTTGGAGCCTTGTCAGGTCCGCGGATTCCTGATACGGCTCCGGGTTTACTCCGCCTTTCATGATCCGGCTTCCATTCCTCGCGGTCCTCTGCGCATGGCTTTTTCCCCTGCCGCTTTGGGGCGAGGAGCTTTATTTCACGGGCTTTGACAGCTTCACCGCCGGCTTTGACACGATTGTTGGTAAAGACGGCTGGACGGGCTCGGCGCATACCGGGCAGAAGCTGAGCGGCGTGGATGCCGAGACCACGCACGGCGTGGCGGGCATCGGGAATGCCGCTTTCATTGGCGGGAACACCGCCGTCCTTGCACCCTCCTACAGCAAGACGGTGAATCTCCGGAAGGCTATGAACATCGATCCCGTGACCCTGGGGGAGGAAGTAGTGCTCTTCCGGGTGAACGTGGGCATCAAGGATTCCACCTCCACCCGGCGGGATAACTTCGAGTTCGCTTTTTACAACCAGGCCGGACAACTCCTGGGGTTCATTCAGTTCGATAATTCCACCCTGGATTCCACAACCTCCCTGCCATCGCAGACCATCTGGCGCTCCACTTATAGCGGCACCGCGCTGACGAAGATCTCCACCGGCGCGGTCTTCTACTATGATCTGCTCATGGAACTGGTGGTGCGCGTCAACTTCCGCACGAACCGCTGGACCGCCTCGCTGGACGGCGTGGACCTGTTCACGGATGAGGTCTTCTATGGTGGTCCGCTGGCGAGGAATCTCGGCATCGTCGCCCCGCAGATGCAGATCATCAATACCGCCATGAACACCACGACTCATGTGGTGGGACCGGCTCCGGGGGATAACTATATGCTGTTCGACGACTTCGCGATCCACGCTGATCCCGTGCCGGAACCGGTCTTCGTTAATTTCATCCACAATGACACCACGGGAGCCAATCAACTCACCTGGCTGGATGAAGCCCTCTACAAATACCAGGTGGAATACACGGATGATCTGACAGCCGTCTGGAAAACCGATCTCCCCGGCTCCTCCTCCACTGCCACCTCCACGGGAGTGTCCCCGGTTTTCTCAGATATTCCCCCAGTTGGAACCGCGCGCCGGTTTTACCGGGTGCGGCGATCGTTGCCTTGAGGAGCCGCGGTTTTTGAGAGCGGCGGAAGTTATTGCCAGTGGGGCTCGTCTGCCTGTTTTCTGCCGTGCGTCAGGGTAAAGGAGTGGGCGTCATCAGGAACTGCCGGACAGGTATTTTCAAAAATCCCCACCCTTTTACCGGAGGGCTGGAGGATACTGGTTTTCCCATGGCGGAGGCTGCCTCTTCCTGGTTACGATGGGGGCCAGTGAAAACCTTCTCGTCCGTTCCCATGCAGCGCCTCACCCACTCCCATGCGGGAGCGGAGATGGGGCCGTCTCTCCAGGATGCCGTGGCAGCGGAGGAGCCGCTGGAGGTGCGGGTGGAGGGCCGGAGCATCGCGGTGGTGATGCGCACGCCGGGGCATGACCGGGAACTGGCGGCGGGGTTTCTCCTGAGCGAGGGGGTGATCGCTTCCACGAAGGATGTCTTTGAAGTCTCCATCTGTCCGTCCCTGGCTCCCGGCGAGGCGGCGGTGGAGGTGCTGCTGGCGCGACCGGAGGATGCCAGCATGGAGTCCCTGACGCGGCATGTCTTTACCTCCTCCAGTTGCGGGGTGTGTGGGAAGGCGAGCATCGACGCGGCCATGAAAACTCATCCGCCGCTGGATCCTCCGGAGGGGGCGATCATGGATGCCACGGTGCTCTTTTCCCTGCCGGAGAAGCAGCGGGCCGCTCAGCCGGTCTTCGCGGAGACCGGTGGGCTGCACGCCAGCGCGCTCTTTGATCTCCAGGGAAATCTGCTGATGACCCGGGAGGACGTGGGACGTCACAATGCGCTGGACAAGGTGATCGGCGCGGCCCTTCTGGAGGACAGGTTGCCGCTTTCAGACCACGTGCTGTTGCTTAGCGGCCGCACCTCCTTTGAACTGGTGCAGAAGGCACTCGCCGCGCGGATTCCCATCGTGGCCGCCGTGGGAGCCCCCAGCAGCCTGGCGGTGCAACTGGCACGGGATGCCAATATCACGCTCTGCGGCTTCCTGCGCGCGGGCCGGTGCAATGTTTACACTCACCCCGAGAGGCTGGCGTTTTCCAGTGGAGTCACTCCCCCGTGATTTTCGGGGCCGCAGGCTCGGTGCCCAGGGGTGGGAGCGGAGGTGGCGGGGGAAGTTTGGTCTCCGGCTCGGGCGGGAGGGTTTCCGGAGCGGGAGCGCCGGGGTCCGGGACGGGAGGCTTGGCGGGGAAAGGGTCCGGCAGCGGCATGGGAGCGGGTGCCGGCGGAGCGGGAGCCACCGGCTTCGGGGGAGGCGGCGGGCGGAATTCCAGAGGCAGCGCGCTGTCATCGTGCACCAGCCGTCCGTCCGGGCCGGGGCGGTTCCAGAGGGTGCGCAGGACCTTGCCGGTCTTCGCGGAGAGAGTCACTTTTCCCCGCATATCGCCGTCCGTGGTGCGGAGGGTGAGGATCCACACGGGCTCCTCGCTCAGCTCCCGGCAGCGGAGCTGGTAGTCGATGAAGTCAAACCCCACCTTCATGGCCCCGGCTTCGCGGTCCGCGATGCGGAAGGCCCCGGCGCAGTCCACCTCCACCTTCGCGAGATCGAACAGGCCGTCCGGTTCCCGTTCGGGATAGAATTCCCGGTTCGGTCCCCGGTCCTCCACGCGCGGGCCGCGGATGCTGAACTCCTCCAGCCGCGTGGGGCTGCGGGAGTCCAGGATGACGACGTGCCACACCAGCGGGGTGGGGGAGCCGTTTTTGCCACGCACCTCCACCAGGCCGGTCACCTTTTCCCGGCCGGTCCGGGCCTTGAAGGCTCCCAGGGCATCCAGGGCCGTGGGCGGCAGCGGGGCGGATTTGGCGGGCTCCTGGGCCGCCAGAGGGCTGGCGCAGAGGAGCAGGGAAAGCAGCAGGCGTGTCTTCATAAACGG
This sequence comes from Verrucomicrobiales bacterium, assembly GCA_965229245.1. Classification (GTDB taxonomy): domain Bacteria; phylum Verrucomicrobiota; class Verrucomicrobiia; order Verrucomicrobiales; family V1-33; genus V1-33. Next base: position 994,374 of record CBDDIW010000005.1, on the reverse strand, counting down.
GCCGGAAATGAGGGATTCCCGGTAACATGCGTTCTCAAAATCCCGCGCGCCACCGAAGAAACTGTTCAGGGAAAACGTGAGGCAAACTCCCCACCTTCCCTCTTTCCCCGCCGGAACTTCCCCCCAATCGTGCGCGCCTCCGCATGGCCTCTTTCATCCGCTGGCTCGGTAATCCCCTGCTGAAACTCTCCCTGTATCTCGGCGAACTCGCCACCCTTACCGGCGAGATCTGGCATGCGCTGGTGCGTTCCCGCATCCGGTGGAATCTGGTGGCGCGGCAGATGGTCACCATCGGTTTTGGCTCGCAGTTGCAGGTCATCGTCACCGGAGCCTTCACGGGCGCGGTTTTCGCGGCGCAGGTGTATTACAAGTTCAATCAACTCGGCTTTGAGACGGTGGTGGGCGGCATCGTGGCGCTGGCCATGGCGCGGGAACTGGGGCCGGCGCTCACGGGCCTGATGCTCACCAGCCGCGTGGGCGCGGCCATGGCGGCGGAGATCGGCACCATGAAGGTGACGGAGCAGGTGGACGCGCTGCGCTCCCTGGGGGTGCACCCCGTGGACTTTCTGGTGGCACCGAGGTTCATCGCCATGCTTCTCTCGGTGCCCTTGCTCATCACGGAGGCGGTCGCGTTTGGCATGGGCGCGGCTTATCTGCTCACGGTGGGACTTTATAAGGTGCCGGCGGCTTTTTACCTCGACCAGCTGCACAAGAATTTTAACATGAATGACGTGTGGTTCGGCATGTCGAAGGGGCTCGTCTTTGGCTACCTCATCGTCATGATCTGCTGCCATCAGGGGCTGAATGTGAAGCAGGGCGCGGTGGGCGTGGGGAAGGGAACCACGGCGGCGGTGGTCACCAGTTCCCTGGCGATTCTCATTGTGAATTTCTTCCTGACGCTGCTGCTCAATTACATCTGGCCCATCGCCAAAACCTGACGCCGACTCATGCCGGACCCATCCGCCCAGCCTTTCATCGAGACGCGCGATCTCCATAAACAGATCGGGGAGCAGCGGATCCTCAATGGCGTGGACCTCACCATTTATCAGGGGGAGAGCCTCGTGATCATTGGCGGCTCCGGCACGGGGAAGAGCGTGACGCTGAAGCTCATCATGGGGCTTATGGAGGCCACCTCCGGCTCCATCCGCGTGGATGGCCAGGAGATCACCACGCTGAACGAACGGCAACTCGGCCCGCACCGGCGGAAGATTGGCATGCTCTTCCAGGATGGCGCGCTTTTCGACAGCCTCACGGTGGAGGAAAACGTGGCTTTTCCCCTCATCGAGGCGGGAGAGCGGAACGCGGCAAAGATCGCGAAGGCCACGGATACCGTGCTGGAGCAGGTGGGCCTGGCGGAGCACAAAGCGAAGCTGCCCAGCGCGCTCAGTGGCGGCATGCGGAAGCGCGCGGCTCTGGCCAGGGCAGTGGTCACGGGACCGAAGTGCGTGCTCTATGACGAGCCCACCGCCGGGCTGGACCCCATCATTTCGGACAGCATCGACCACCTCATCCGCCGCACCCAGCGCCGCTATGGCTGCACCACCGTGGTGGTGACACACGATATGAAAAGCGTGCGCACCGTGGCGGACCGCGTGGTCTATCTGCGTGAGGGCCGGGTTTATTTCAGTGGCACCACGGATGAACTTTTCGCCTCCGAAGACCCGGTGGTACGACAGTTTGTGGAAGGCCGCTCCGGGGAAGGGGACTGAGGAAAGCGGAATCGAAATGACTTCGTGTCACTTTTACACCTTGACATAGTGTATAAAAAACACGAATAGTGGCGGCATGAACGCGGATGCCTCGACTTGCCTCACCCTCTACCGCCCGGTGGGTCCGGAGGAGCTGGCTCTCATCCGGGAGTCCGGCTTCACGGCCTTCCCGCCCCGGCTGCCGGAGCAGCCTATTTTCTACCCGGTGCTCAATGAGGAGTATGCCGTCCAGATCGCCCGGGACTGGAATGTGCCTGCCGGTGGCAGTGGCTACGTGACCCGCTTCACGGTGCGGACAGCCTTTCTCTCCCGTTATGAAACCCAGGTCGTCGGTGCCTCTCTCCACAAGGAACTCTGGATACCCGCGGAGGATCTGGCGGAGATGAACGCAAACCTCACCGGCCCCATCGAAGTCATCCAGGAATTTCACCGCTGATATGGCCCATACCTATGAATATCCCCGCGCCGCGCTGACGGTGGACTGCGTGGTCTTCGGCTTCGACGAAGGCGAACTGAAGGTCCTGCTCATCGAGCGCGGCCTGGCTCCCTATAAAGGCCAGTGGGCGCTGCCAGGTGGTTTCGTCCGCGTGGAGGAAACCCTGAATGAAGCCGCCCGGCGGGAACTGGAGGAGGAAACCGGTCTCAAGGATGTTTTTCTGGAACAACTCTATACCTTCGGAGACGTGAAGCGGGACCCGCGCGAGCGTGTGGTCAGCGTGGCCTGGTTTGCCCTCGTGAAGCTGTCCCTCTCCCAGACCCGCGCCGCCACGGATGCCGCGGATGCCCGGTGGTTCCCTGTCTCGCGGATTCCAAAACTCGCCTTCGATCACCTTACGATCTTCAACGCCGCCCTGGACCGCCTGCGCGGAAAGCTCCGCTACCAGCCCGTGGGATTCAAACTCCTCCCCGCCAAATTCACCCTCTCCCAGCTCCAGCACCTTTACGAAACCGTGCTCGGCACCCCGTTGGACAAACGGAACTTCCGCAAAAAAGTCCAAAGCCTGGACCTCCTGATTCCCATGGATGAAACCAGCGACGGCCCCGGCCGGCCGGCCCGGCTCTTTAGCTTTGATCCGGATAAATATGAGCGCCTGACGAAGCGGGGATTCCACTTTGAAATCTGAATCCCCATGTCCCGCGAATATGAAATACGCGCCAGTTTTGACCGGACGACTATTGTCGTCTATCAGGCTTATGCGCCTAATATCGCGGGGCCTGCCGTGGAGCGCCAGCAATTCGTGCCTCCTTTCTCTTTGCAACGCATGACCTGGATAAAACCCTCCTTTCTGTGGCTGATGCACCGAAGTAACTGGGCGCAAAAGAGCGGGCAGGAGAAGATACTCGCCATTCATATCACCCGTGAATCATGGGAAAAGGTACTTGGTATTGGTGTGCTGACTGCTTTCGAACCCTCCGTGCATGGCACGAAGGATATATGGGCGGATGCCATGGCCAACGCAGAGGTTCACGTGCAATGGGATCCGGAAAGATCTCTAAGAGGCGCGGCTCTTCAGCGTCGCAGCATCCAGGTGGGGGTCGGGCGTTCACTCATCAGTGAATATACAGAACGCTGGATCACGCGCATTGAAGACATCACCTCGCTGGTAACAAAGATGCGCGCCCTCCTGCGCGGAGGCGATGCGACTGCTGCCTCCCGGCTGCTTCCTAAAGAAAATATCTATCCTCTCCCCCCGGCACTTGCCAGGAAGCTTCTAATTTTATGAACGTCACCACAAAAATCCCTACGCTGCTCCCGCTCAGTCGCGCGGCCCTGGTGCAAGCCATGATCGGAGGGCTCATTCCCAAATGGTGCCTCTTCTGGGGGCACACGCCGGCCAAAGACAGGAGTGTTACGAAATCCTGCTTCAGCCAGTGGTGGGACGGGCACCCGTTTGTGATCGAAGAGGTCACCTATCCCACGGCCGAACACTATATGATGGCGGAGAAAGCCCGCCTCTTTGATGACGGGGAAATCCTCTCTCAAATCCTTTCCTCCCGCCATCCCTCGGAAGCCAAAAAACTGGGCCGGAAGGTCAGGGGCTTGGATGAAGTCGTCTGGCTGGAAGCCCGATGGGACATCGTTGTGAGAGCAAACCTGGCGAAATTCAGCCGGCACCCTGACCTCCGCGAGTTCCTGCTCAACACAGGCGACCGGATCCTGGTGGAAGCCAGCCCTTTCGATCGCATCTGGGGCATTGGCATGGGTGCCTCAAATCCGGACGCCGGAGAGCCTGCCCGCTGGAAAGGGCTGAACCTCCTTGGATTTGCCCTCATGGCGGTCCGGGAAAAGTTATCCAGCTCCGGCCTTTGAAATAAGAAACGCGCCTTCATGGAGGCGGACTCCACCTTTTAATATGAAGTCAATCACCAACCTGACGGTCCGTGCTTACGCGGAGCAATCCGTTATGTGGCCGGAATCCGGTCGCCATATTCTGGCTCAGTTCGACGAGGATTCCATCGTCGTTTACCAGGCCTATCGCCCCGCGATCGCCATTTATGCGGTGACCCATCAGCGATTTGGTGGTGAATTCAGTTTCAACCGCATGAGCTGGATCAAGCCAAACTTCCTTTGGATGATGTATCGCTCCGGCTGGGCAATGAAAGCAGGCCAGGAATACATTCTGGCCATTCGCCTCCGGCGGGCGTTCTTCGATGAAATATTGGAGACCGCGGTCGCCTCCAGTTTTGGCGCGAGCCGCTTTTCCACTCAAGAGGAATGGAAAGAGGCTCTCGGGAAATCCGATGTGCGGCTGCAGTGGGATCCTGACCATGATCCGCGGGGAAATGCTCTCGAAAGGCGAGCCGTGCAACTCGGCCTCCGCGGCAATGTGTTGCGCCGTTTCGGCGGGGAGGAACTGCTTTCCATTGAGGATATCACACCCTTCGTCGCCACACAGCGAGCCTTTCTGGAGAGCGGTTATGGAAACCTGAAGACTCCCCTGGAACAGGTGTATGTGCCCTCCAGCCGCCGGGCTGTGGAGAACATTGGGCTCACGGAACAACCACTGGAATGTATATGACAGAGGTCCTCCTCCCGCCGGATCACAGCGAACGCATGGAGCGTGTCCGTCTCAGTTTTGCCGGGCTTTCCACTGGTGACGGATTCGGTGAGTGCTTTTTTGGCAATCATCTCATTGCCGAACGGCGTGTGCGTGACCGGGACACTCCCCCGCCGCCATGGTTTGTGACCGATGATTCCATCATGGCCCGGAATGTGGCGCGTAGCCTCGATCTTTATGGAAGCATCAATCGGGACTGGCTGGCCGGTGCCTTTGCGGATGCTTACGACTGTGATCCGAAGCGTGGATACGGGGGCACGGCTCATGGCATTCTCCGGGCCATCGGAGAAGGGGTCTCGTGGAAAGAGGCGGCCGGCAGGGTGTTTGATGGAACGGGCTCCTGCGGAAATGGCGGGGCCATGCGTTCCGCGCCGGTGGGAGCATACTTTGCGGATGATCCTGTCCGGGTGATTGAGGAGGCGCGCGCGTCTGCGGCGGTGACCCATGCGCACGAAGATGGCCAGGCTGGGGCCATCGCGGTGGCACTCGCCGCCGCGTGGATGGTCCGGGAACGTCCATCCGGCGGGGCTCCCCGCCGGGATCTCATGGAGTACGTGCTCCAGTGGCTTCCCGAAAGTGAAACCCGTCGCCGGATAGCAAAGGCGCTCACCCTTCCCCTCGACTGTCGACCGACCACGGTGGCAAACGTCGTGGGCAGCGGGCTGCAAGTCATCTCCCAGGATACCGTGCCCTTCTGCCTGTGGTGCGCCGCGCGGCATCCTGACAACTATGAGGAGGCGCTCTGGGCTACCATCGCGGGCATGGGGGACTGCGATACCACCTGCGCTATCGTGGGAGGTATCGTCGCGCTGGGAGCGGGCCGCGACGGTATTCCCCCGGAATGGATCGAATCGCGCGAAGCGATTTCCGTCTGAAACATTTTATCACTCTTATCTAAAATGAAACGGGCCACCCTTGCAGGCATTGCCAGTGAAACCGTGCGTGTGACGGACCAGGGATTTTACACGTCCCCTCGCGGGCGCGTGGTGGAAATTCGGAAGTCAGTGGAAGCAGCGAAACGCGGCACCGTGCTGTATGCGCTGGAGACCATGCCGCCGTGTCCGGAATTCGGAGAGCGACCTCCCGCGGGACTCTCCGTGACGGATGAATCCACCTTTGCAGCGCTCCAGCGCCTCGCCAACGAAGGATTCGATCATCTGGGCTGTCTCAACTTTGCCTCCGCGAAAAATCCCGGCGGCGGGTTTCTCAATGGTGCGCAGGCCCAGGAGGAGGCAGTCTGCCGTTCAAGTGCGCTGCATGCGACCTTGCTGTGCGCGACGGAGTATTATGAAAGGAACCGGGCCAACGACAGCAGTATCTATCTGGATCAGGCGATCGTCTCGCCGGAGGTGCCGTTCTTCCGCACGGATGACGGTACGTTCCTGGAGCAGCCCTTTATGGCCACCGTCGTCACCGCCCCCGCGCCGAATGCTGGAGCCGTGCGTCTGAATGAACCGCAAAATCAGGACAGGATTTTACCCGCGCTGATGCGCCGGACCGATATGGTGCTAACCGCCGCGGCGCTGCATGGCGTGAGAAATCTGGTGCTCGGCGCGTGGGGCTGCGGAGTATTTCGCAACGATCCCCGTGAGGTGGCCATGGTCTTCGCATCCCGGTTGGAACCTGGCGCGCCCTTTTCCACGGCCTTCGAACGCGTCGTCTTCGCCGTATATGATCCGGGCGAGGTTAAATCCAACTGCCGGGCCTTTTGTGAGGTATTCCGAAATGGAGATGCCGGAATCTGATATCCAAACCGCTCCCGGCTTCGACTCATTTATATATGACCCCGCCTTTTTTCAGCATTCTCAGGGAATCCCGCACCGTGCTGCTGGCCGGTGCCGGGGGCGGGTTTGATGTCTTTGCCTCTCTACCTCTGTTTCACTGGCTGAAGGCAGAGGGAAAGACCGTGCACCTGGCCAATCTCTCCTTTTCCGATCTTGCCGGAATCCGCGCACCCATGCCGGTGCCGGAGGTGGCCTGTATTACACATGATTGCGGCCGGGCCACTTATTTTCCGGAACTTCATCTCGCGGGATGGTTGGAGGAACAGGGTCACCCGCTCCCCGTCCACGCCATCGTGCGCGGCGGAGCGGCTCCCGTGCGCAGGGCCTACGAGTGGCTGGTTTCCACGTTGCGTCCCGACACGGTCATCCTGGTGGATGGAGGGACTGATATTTTGATGACCGGTGATGAAGCGGGTTTAGGAACTCCCCAGGAGGATATGGCCAGTCTGGCGGCGGTGACGGATATTGCCGGTGTGGAGAGGAAATTTATCGCCTGCCTCGGATTTGGCCTCGATGCCTATCACGGCGTCTGTCATGCCCATTTCCTTGAGAACGTCAGCGCTCTTATCGGTGATGGCGGTTTCCTGGGATCCTGGAGCCTGTTGCGGGAGATGCCCGGGTTTCAATTTTACGAAGCGGCGTGTCGTTATGCGCACAAGTGCATGCCGGACCGTCAGAGCATAGTGAACGGCACGATCATGGCCGCCGCCAATGGCTGGTCCGGAGACCTTCATCCGGTGAATCGCACGGAGGGGACGAAGGTGTTTCTCAATCCGCTCATGGCTCAATACTGGTCGTTCGACTTGAACAAAGTCGCCGCCAGAAACCGCTATCTCGACCGCATCCGTCCGACGGAGTCTTATCAGGAGCTGACTCTCGCCATCGAGACCTACCGGGCGCTTCTCCAGAATAAACGGCCATGGGCCGAGCTTCCCTTTTAGTAACATGAACCCCAAAGAAACCACGCGCGCCAGCAAGTTCCTCAGCCTGGTTTTACGCCATCAGCCGGAGACCGCCGGTATTGCTCTCGACTCCGCCGGATGGGCGGAGGTGGATGAACTTCTGGCGGGCTGTGAACGCACCCGTCGTGCGATCACCCGCCGCCAGCTCGACCATATCGTGGCCACCTGCGCGAAGAAGCGTTTTGAATTCAGCCCTGACCGGCGGCGTATCCGTGCCAGCCAGGGGCATTCGGTGAAGGTGGAACTGGAATACGAACCCCTTGAGCCACCGAAAGTCCTCTATCACGGAACCGTCGCGGTATTCCAGGAGGCCATCCGGTCCGGAGGGTTGAAGAAAATGGCCCGCCACCATGTGCATCTTTCGGAGGAGCCCGCCACGGCTCTCCTGGTGGGAGGCAGGCGCGGCAAGCCAGTGCTTCTCACCATCCGAGCGGCGGAGATGCACGCTGCGGGGACCCCGTTCTTCCGCTCCACCAACGGCGTCTGGCTGGTGGACGCGGTGCCGGTGGAGTTCATCGATTTTCGTTGAATCTCGTTACATAATACAAGTGCCCCCGCTGTTTGATTTATGAGTAATAACCTAACTAAACGTGACCGCTTCCTGGGCGGGCTCTGGGGTTCTCTCACGGGGGATGCCCTGGGAGTGCCCGTGGAGTTCAAAAGCAGGGAGGAGGTGCAACGTGACCCGGTATCCGGCATGCGGGCAGGTGGTTCGCACAGGCAGCCGGCGGGAACGTGGAGTGATGATTCCTCACTGTTGTTATGCTCCGTGGAGAGCCTGGTCGAACATCCATTTTCGGTGGATGACATGGCGCGGCGGTTTGCCCGGTGGAGAAGCGCGAGCCTCTGGACGCCGCATGGCATGGTGTTCGATATTGGTATCGCCACCAGTCAGGCACTGAGCCGGGTGCAGGCGGGAATCCCGCCGCTGAAGTGCGGGGGGAGCGGCCAGTATGACAACGGGAATGGCTCTCTGATGCGCATTCTGCCGGTGTGCCTGCGTTTCGCGAACAGTGATCCCGCGACGCTGGTGAGAAATGTGGAGCATGCCTCCTCCATTACCCATGCCCACCCCCGCTCGCGCATGGCGTGCGTGTTTTTCGCGTTCTTCGTGAGGGAGTTGCTGGCAGGCAAAGAGGCCCCGGAGTCGCTTGCCGCGGCACGGGAGGCCTTTCGCTCCACGTACGCAGCCAGCCATGGAGAGGAGTGGATGGCGTTTGCCAATGTTCTCGATCCCGGCCTTCCAGTCTTTCCGGAACGGGAAATCCGGAGCGGCGGTTATGTGATGGAAACCCTCACGGCCTCTCTCTGGTGCCTGCTGACCACAGACAATTTCTCTGACTGCGTGCTCAAGGCCGTGAATCTCGGCAGTGATACCGACACCACCGGCTGCGTGGCGGGCGGACTGGCTGGCGTGTATTACGGCGTGGAGGCCATCCCGCGCGATTGGCTGGACGCGCTGGCGCGGAAGGACGATGTTGCCAACCTCTTCACCCGGTTCCTCCCATGAATGAGACAGTGTATCACATCACGGTGCTTTCCAATTTCGCCCGGGGGTATGACAAATACCGGCGGGTTTATACAAAGGCCGACATTCCGGAGAGCACATATCCGGACTGCTTCTATGTCCTGCGGGAGGACGAACTGGCCATTGGCGTCCTCAAAGCATCGTCATTACTGGAGAAACTGGACATTCCAGGGAACCGCCTGATCGTCCTGCGTGCGATCCTTCCCGCGGACGCCCTGGAGCCGAATGAACGCAACGGATTGGGCCGTGTCTGGCCCCGGGCGGAGCTGCCGCTGGATGCTGTCTGTGATCTCACGGCGGGGGACGGGGGATTCCATCCCGCGCCATTGCTGCTGGAGGATGTGGCGGCGGAGTCCCTGCGGCTTCTCCGCCGGGATCTCCTGGCCTATGACGCGCTCCAGCCCCGGACGGTTTCCGTGCTGCCCATCGCGCGGGGTTGTCAGGCGGCGTGTCCGTTTTGCTTTTCGGATGCCTCTGCCTCCGCCAGTCAGGAGCAGGGGCGCGTGGACTTTGAGCGGGTGGAGGAAATCCTCCGCGCGGGGAAGCGGCAGGGAGCCCGGCGGGCGGTCATCACCGGCGGCGGAGAGCCCACGCTGCTGCGCGAGGAGCCGCTGCGGGAATTGATAGGCACCTGCGCGCGGGAGTTTGAAAAAGTGGTGCTCATCACCAATGGCCACCGCCATGCCCACATGGAGGAGCCCCGCTGCGTGGAGGCTTTGGCTGGCCTGGAACAGGCCGGTCTGCGCGTGCTGAATGTGTCACGCCACCACCATGACGAGGCGCGAAACGCGGCGGTGATGAAGCTGGGCACCGGCACCGGAAGGCTCGCGGACGTGTGGCATTCCCACCGCGCGGCCTTCCCGGGCCTGGGCTTCCGTCTCACCTGCGTCCTCCAGCGGGGAGGGATAGAGGATGCGGAGGGCGTGCGGGATTACGTGGCTTGGGCGGCTGCCCTGGGAGTGCCGGAGATTTGTTTCAAGGAACTCTATGTCTCCACCAGTCGCGAGTCTGTCTATCACTCGCGGGAGGCCAACGAATGGGCCTCGCGCCACCAGGTGCCGCTTTCGCTCGTGACGGAATTCGCGGCGGAGCATGGCTTCAAGGATGTGTCCCGCCTCCCGTGGGGGGCGCCGGTTTTCCGGGGGGAATGCGGAGGCCGCGAAATCGCCATCGCCGCCTATACGGAGCCCAGTCTTTTCTGGGAACGCACGCAGGGCATCGCGCGGAGCTGGAATCTCATGGCGGATGGCCGCTGCCTCGTCTCCCTGGAGGATCGTGACAGTGAAGTCCAAAAGCCCGCCGCCGCATGAACTTCACCGCCTTTCAGCAACTCCGGGAAACCCTGCTCCGGGAACGTCCGGAGATCATCGATCTCGCGGAGACGAATCTTTACCGGACGCTTGCCCGGCTTATTCCGCCACCCGCCGCGGCTCCGGAGGTGAAGGTTCACCGCTGTCACCTTGCCTCGGAGTGGGTCGCGCGTTTCGGCTTTCCCCCGGAGGCTTCCCGCCGTGCTCTCATCTCCCGCGGGGTGAGGGACAGTCTCGCGCGACTCTTCCAGCACTATGCCCGTGAAGGCGCGATCCTCTGGCTCCCGGAGGACAACTATCCCGTCTATGGCGAACTGGCCCGGGAGGCCGGCCTGATGCCGCGTGGATTCCCCACACTGCCGGATCCGGTTTTTCCCGCCATCCCAGCTCATGGTCAGGGTCTGGAGATTCTTCTCCTGACCAACCCTTTGAAACCCTGCGGTCGTTATCTCACGGATGGCGAGGTGGCGGCACTGAAGGAATGGCTTACCGCCTCCCCCTCACGCCGGTTACTGGTGGACGCGGTCTATACCTTCGACACCCGTTTCCATTCCACCACGCTGGACCTCCTGGAAACCGGCCGGACACTCCTGCTGCATTCACTTACGAAAGGCTGGCTGCATCCCCGGCTTTTCGGCCTCACCCTTATTCCCGGCGAGGATGCCGCCGCGCTCACGCCCGTCTTTCGTGAAGACCCGCCACCCCAGGAAAACCTGGCGCGTGCCCGGGATCTCATGAGCCTGTACGCCGGAATGCCCGCCGCCGTGGCCGGGGCACTCCACACAGGGATGACCCGCCTCCGCGATGCCGTTCCCTTTCCGCTTCCCGTGCCGCACCCCGGCGCGGCTCCAGGATATTTCCTGACTATCGAGCGGCCATGGCGGAGTCTGCTCGATGACCACGGGATTCTTTCCCTGCCCGCCGCGGTCTTCGGTTCCCCTCGCGGGGATCTTTCCATTCTCAGCAGCCTGACCTTTTGCTTATGATCCCCTGCGACTGCCTCGATATCTATGAGGACGCCGTCTTCTACGATCTGGAATTCGCCACCCGCGAAACGGAGATCCCCTTCTTTCTGCGCCATGCCCGGGCCTCGGCGGGACCGGTGCTGGAGGTGGCCTGCGGCACGGGACGCCTGACGCTGCCCATCGCCAGGGAGGGAATTCCGGTAACGGGCATCGATATCTCCGGCCCCATGCTGGAGCAGGCGCGGGCCAAGTCCCTCGCGGAAGGCCTGGATGTGGAATGGCTGGAACAGGACTGCCGTGCGATGAACCCGGGACGCCAGTTCGGCCTTATCTTCTCCGCCACGAATGCCATGCAGCACCTGCTGGATGTGGATTCCGCCGTCGCCTTCCTGCGGTCGGCCCGGAGCGCTCTGTTGCCGGGTGGGCTGCTGATCCTTGATGTTTTCAATCCTTCGCCCGCCAAACTTTGCCGCGCGTCGTTAGACCGTTATCTGCACAAGACTATCACCACGCCCTCCGGGGAGACCATCCGTGTGGAAACCGCCAGCCATTACCGCGCGGATACCCAGATCCTGCACTTCGATCTCTTCTATCTCCACGATGGCGAAACACTCCGGACCAAAAGCGTGAACATGCGCTGCTTCTTCCCGGAGGAACTCCTCGCCCTCTGCCGCCTCGGCGGTCTGGAGGTTGTGCAACGCTGGGGCGACTACGGGGAAGGCCCTTTCACCGCGGATTCCCCGAAACAACTGCTCGTCTGCCGGAGTGCTCCGGCCCCCGCATGATCCCGCCCGCCACTCTGCAAAGCCTGGAGGGAGCCCTCCTCGGGTGCGCAACGGGCGATGCGCTGGGACTGCCTTCGGAAGGGCTCACTCCCGGGCGTATTCAAAGGCGCTGGCAGGGGACCTGGAAAATGCGGCTCCTCCCTGGACGGGGAATGGTAAGCGATGACACGGAACACACCTTTATGGTGGCCTCCGCGCTCGCCGCTCATCCGGAAAATGTCAGGCTGTTCGAGCGGGCGCTTTCGTGGAGGCTGCGGTTCTGGTTTGCCGCGCTTCCCGCGGGCACCGGGATGGCTACCGCGAAGGCCTGCCTCCGCCTTTGGCTTGGAATGGGACCGGAGCGAAGTGGTGTCTTTTCCGCGGGCAATGGACCGGCCATGCGGAGCGCGATCATTGGAGCCTTCTTCAAAGACTCTCCCGAAAAGCGCCGGGACTATGTGCTCGCCTCGACCCGTCTTACCCACACGGACCCTAAAGCGGAGGCCGCCGCGCTGGCCGTGGCGGAATGCGCCGCCTGGGGTGCTGGAGACCGCGCCGTCAGCCGCGAAAATCTTCCAGCAGAACTCCGTGCTTTAAGCCCCGAAGACGAATGGCAGCGCGCTTTTGACCTGATCTCCGAACACCTGCTCCTCACGAGTCCGGTGAGCGTCTTTGCGGAAGCGATGGGGCTATCCAAAGGCGTCACCGGTTACGCCTTTCACACGGTTCCCGTGGCCATTTACGGATGGCTCCGGCATCCCGCGGATTTTCGCCACGCGGTCATTTCAGTGATCGAATGCGGTGGTGACACAGATACGGCGGGAGCCATCACTGGAGCCATGGCGGGTGCGGCCCTGGGCTCCGGAGCGATCCCTGGCGAATGGGTAACCGGCATCCGGGACTGGCCGCTCTCGGTGACCGTGCTGCGTCGCGCCGCCGGGGTCCTGGCGGGAAACGGGCAACGCTTTCCCGGGTTATTTTGGCCCTTCGTCCTTTTGAGAAATCTGCTCTTCTTACTCCTCGTCCTCGCTCACGGCCTCCGCCGGCTCTTCCCTCCCTACTGACATGACCAACCTCACTCCCCTCCTCACGGATCTCTATCAACTCACCATGTCGGCGGCTTACTGGAAGTCCGGGAAAGCTGAGCAGGAGGCGGTGTTCCATCTGTTCTTCCGGAAGCTGCCGTTCCGGGGCGGGTATGCCATCGCGGCGGGACTGGCGGATGCGGTGGAGTATTTGAAGGGCTTTCGCTTCAGCCCGGAGGACATCGCTTATCTCTCGACCCTGAAGGGAAATGATGGCTCGGAGCTTTTTGAGAAAGGCTTTCTGGATTACCTCTCGGAACTGCGGCTGACGTGTGATGTGGACGCCATTCCGGAGGGCTCATTGGTCTTCGCGCACGAGCCCATGATGCGCATCCGGGGTCCTATTGTGCAGGCGCAGTTGTTCGAGACCGCGTTGCTGAATATCCTGAACTTCCAGACGCTGGTGGCCACGAAGGCCGCGCGGGTGTGTCTGGCGGCGAAGGGGGAGCCGGTTATCGAGTTCGGTTTGCGCCGCGCCCAGGGGCCGGATGGCGGCATCATGGCCAGCCGGGCGGCCTATCTGGGCGGGTGCATGGCCACCTCGAATGTGCTGGCGGGGCAACGCCTGGGCATTCCCGTGAAGGGCACGCACGCGCACTCGTGGGTCATGAGTTTTGATAGCGAGCTGGAGTCTTTCCTCACCTACGCGGACGCCATGCCGCACAACTGCACTTTGCTGGTGGATACCTACGATACCCTGGAGGGCGTGCGCCATGCCATCAAGGCCGGGAAAAAACTGCGGGCCCAGGGTCATGATCTCGCGGGTATCCGGCTGGATTCCGGGGATCTCACCACGCTCAGCATAGGCGCGCGGGAGCTGCTGGATGCCGCCGGTTTCCATAACACTTCCATCGTGGCCAGCAATGACCTGGATGAACAGCTCATCGAAAGCCTCAAACAGCAGGGCGCGCGCATCAATGTCTGGGGCGTGGGGACGAAGCTGGTGACTTGTTATGATCAGCCCGCGCTGGGTGGGGTTTATAAGCTGGGAGCCATCCGCCAGGAGGACGGCGGCTGGGACTACAAGGTGAAACTCAGCGAGCAGACCGTGAAGATTTCCAATCCCGGCATCCAGCAGGTGCGGCGGTTCAAGGCGGGCGGGAAATACGTGGCGGATTGTATCTATGATGTCGAGCTGCCGCGCGAAGGCGCCTGGAATGTGGTGAGCCTGGAGGACCCGCTGATACGCACCCGCTTTGCGGCGGATTCCGGCGAGGACCTGCTGGTCCCGGTTTTCCGGGGAGGTGAACCCGCCGGCACTCTGCCAACCCTGACGGAAATCCGTGAGCGGGCGCTCTCTGAACTCGCTACCCTGCCGGACGGCACGAAGCGTTTTCTCAACCCCCACACCTATGCGGTGGGCCTGGAGGCCGGGCTCCATGGCCGGAAGATGGATCTCATCCAGGCCGCCCGCACTGCCACCTCCCTCACACCATGAAAGCTCTTATCCTCGTCGATATTCAGAACGATTTTCTCCCCGGCGGCGCGCTCGCCGTGCCGGATGGCGATGCCATTCTCCCGGTGGTAAACCGGGTGCTGCCGGAGTTCGATCTCATCGTCGCCACCCAGGACTGGCACCCGCCGGAGCACGGCAGCTTTGCCGCGAATCATCCGGGACGTTCGGTCTTCGAGCAGATCGATCTCAATGGTCTGCCGCAAACCCTGTGGCCGGTCCACTGCGTGCAAAACACCGGCGGGGCCTGCTTTGCCCCGGGTCTGGAAACGAAGGGAATCGAACGCATCTTCTTCAAGGGCACGGACCCTGGCGTGGACAGCTACAGCGGGCTCTTCGATAACGGACACCGGCATTCCACCGGTCTCGCGGAGTATCTGCGCGGACGCGGCGTCACCGCCGTGAGTGTCTGCGGCCTGGCCACGGACTACTGCGTGAAGTTCACGGCCCTGGATGCTTTGCGGGAAGGGTTCGCGGTAACACTTCTGGAGAATGCCTGCCGCGGGGTGAACCTGAGCCCCGGCGATGTGGAGGCCGCCGTGGTGGAAATGCGGGAGGCTGGCATCACGGTGATTCAGGCGTAAACGACAACGGCCCGGCTCCGCCGAAGCGAGGCCGGGCCGCCAGGGGATCGTGTCCGGCTATTTCTTGAAGACGTCCTTGGCCTCCACGCCCTTGTTGTTACTGCGGCGTTTGTTATCCCAGTTCTGGATCTGGGATTCCTGCAGGCCGCGGTTGGTGTCGTTGAGGTTGTTCAGGTACTCCTCCTTGTCGAGAACGCGGCCTTTGGGTTTCGATTTGCCCTCGTTGGACTGCACCTCGGGAGCGGCGGGGGCTGTCGAGGCCAGGAGCTGCGTGCCGCGGTGGAAGGCATAGCGGTTCGTCCCCTGGCGCACGATGATGGTCGCCAGGCCCTTGAGGCCCGTGGCTTCATAAACGCCACGCGGGTCCGTGGTGCCGCTGCTCACCTCCGTGGATTCGCTGGCCAGGGCTTTCACCTCCGCTTCGCTCACGGCGCTGCCCTTCAGGGCATCCGTGAGGTTCAGCCGCACCCGGCCCTCGGCGGCGATTTCCTTCACCTCCAGCTTCAGCGGCGAGATCACCACCAGTCCGCTGGTGAAGAGGTCATCTCCCCGCACGATGGCGAGATAGGCCCCCTCCTCCTTCACGGAAAGCGTGATCACCCTCTGCTTGCCGGCGAAGTCCTTGCCATCGCCCAAAGCCACGGTTTCCCCGCCTTCCGGCTTGATGCCCGCCAGGTTCACCCGGGCTATGTTACTAAGGCTCTTCTCGCGGAGATAGAGCTTCATGAGGTCCACTTTGTAGAGCTGCACGGAGGCCTCTTTGATATTGCGGTAGTCCAGCGTGAGCTTCACCTCCGCGCCGGGTTTGAAGACACTCACCTCCGGCAGGCCCACATGTTTTTCCTCAAACCAGGAGATGGCATCCGCCGCGTCCGGATACACCGTCTTCACCTTCTGATACCATTCAATGGCCAGGGCGGGCTTGCCCATGGCGTGATGCACCTGGGCGGTCACGTAGCGGGCATAGTCCCGGTCCTTGCTGTCGCCGTTGGCCACCGGCGCGGCGGCGGCAAGCGCCTTGTCGAAGTCCCCCTGCCAGAAGTGGCCCAATGCGGCCATATACTGGAAGCTGTTCAGGAACGGGCTCTCCGGATGCCGTGCCGCACCCGCCGTGGCGGCGGTCACCACGCCCGGGTAGTCCTTCAGCGCGAAGTGGACATTCACGAGACTGAAGGCCGCGTCGTCCGCGTTGGCATCCGCGGGATACAACGTGAGATAGCCGCGGAGAAGATCGCCGCTCCGGGTGAGAAGCGCGTTCTTTTCCAGCTTTGGTTTGCCGCGGCGCACAGGGATCTTTTCCGCGTCCGGCGCGCGGGTGGAGAGACTCTGCGCGAGGGCAAAGAGGGAATCCACCACGTCCTGGCTGCTGTCCGGATACTCCCGCCACAGGGCCTCCTGATAGTCCACGGAGCCCGCGTAGTCTCCCGCGTCCTCCAGAGCGGCACTCACTCCGGAGTCCCGGAGAAACGCGCCGTCCAGCGCGGCGTGATACACCTGCCCGCCGCGCTCATGCTCGCCGTAGCGGCGGTAGGCATCGCCCACGCGCAGGATTTTATCGAAGGGAATAACCAGATCCGGGTGGCGGCTGGTGAGGATTTCAAACGCCTGCACGATGGCCGCGGCGTCCGCGTCCGGGCGTGTGGTGAGGATCCACAGGCGCATGCGGGCGATGTCCTTCTCCGATTCCACGGCGGGATTTCTCGCGGCCTCCACGGCCGCCAGCTCGCGCAGGCAGCCATCGTGATCACCCCGGTCGAAGAGGAGACGCGCCAGTTCCAGATGTTCGGCGGTGTTCAGCACATACACGTCCTCCGTGGCCTTGCCGGGTGGCAGCACCGTGAGCGTGGCGGGCGTGCCCGCGCGGAAGCGGTCGCGGTCATAAGCATCCATGAGCAGTGTGGCCGGAGCCTCCCACTCACCGGGCGCGGTGGCCACCAGTGGTATGGTGAGTTGGGACAGTGTGCCGGGAGCATAGTAGAAGCGGAGCAGATTTCCCCGGCGTTCCATGCGGTCGAAGTTCCCCGCGATGCGGCCTTCCTCCACCGTGAAGCCCCCGGGGATCTGTTCCTCCAGGATCAGGAAGTTATCGTGCCGTTCGCGCCCGGGAGTGGGATCGTTGTTCGGCTGGATGACGAGGCGCACGCGTTCCCCGAATGCCGCCTGTTTCACCGGCGAGGAGCCCAGCGAGCCCAGCCGTATGTCTCCCTGCTCGTAGGGGGCATGGAAGAAGTGACGCGCAGCGATGCGCGGATACTCCCACGGCTTCCGGTCCTCCACCGGCACGAAAAAGGTGCGACGGATGGTGACCCAGACCGGGGCTGGTTTTTCGTTAGTGAAGGTCAGGTTCGTCTTATCCTCCGCGGACTTCACCGCCACCTCCCCGGCCTTGATCTCCAGATCCTTGCGACCCTGAAGAAAGGCGGCGAGTGCCATGACCACCTGCCCGCGGCTGTGTGTGAATCCACCGGCCACGGCGGCAGGGGAATTGAGCAGCCATGCCGCCGCGGCGTCCACTTCCGGCGTATTTGCCTGGAGGCGGCGCAGGGACCAGAGCACGGTGGAAGTGACGGCCTCGCGTTCGCTGAGGCGCACGATGGATTTGCTGCCGGGCCAGAAAAGGGTGTCCCGGCCATCCGTCGTCTTCGCCTTTACTGCTTTCTTCAGCAGCAGGTCCAGGACACCCCGCGCCTCCTCCTCACGGCCCATGTGGAGGAAGGTGGCGCAGAGATGGGCCAGCGCCACTTCGCTGAGCGATTCCCGTCCGCGATAGAGCGCGTTCGCCTGGGAGTAATCCGCCTTCCCCGCCACGGCCCTCGCGTGCAGCACCACGGCTTTCTTTTCATAGTCCGTCACGGGAATGTCCGCCCACCGCATGGTGAGGAATTTATCCACCCGCTCCAGGAGCTTGTCGTTCACTGCGAAGCCGGCGTTCTTCGCCGCGATGAGTGCGCGCCAGGTGGTGGCGGTGGAGAGGATGTCCGGGGCCACCTTCAGCCCACCCCACGACCAGCCGCCGTCTTTTTCCGAAACACCGAGCCGGTCGAGCAGCCGGTGAATCCGTTCGCGCAGCGCGTCCTGGATGGCGGCATCCGCTTTCTTTTCCACGGCCAGTTGGAGCGCCGCCACCGTGCCCAGGAGAGATTCGCCGTCCTCCTGGATCTCATCTGTTTCCAGTCGTCCCTCCTCCATGGCCAGCCGGGCCAGCGCGTGGAGGGGCGAGGCTTCGGCCACGATTCGCAGCGTGGAGTCCGCGGCATTCGCGGGAGCGTCGAGCTTCAGGGTAAACGTGCCCGCGGGGAAAATTCCCCCGGCGGTCACAAAGTCCGCGCGGTCCTTCGGAGCGGCACTGGGCGCGGCAGCCACCGGAGCCTCTCCAGGCGGGAGAATGACGGTCATTACCGTGAGGAGCGAATCCTTCGCCCCGGCCACGATGGTCAGGCGGCGATAGTTTTTCCCATCGTTAGGCACCGGAATAGTCACTTTGCCATCCGCCCCGGAAACATGCCGGGAGGTAAAGGAGGGGATGATGGCTCCGGCTCTCTCCGGCCCGGCGGGGTCCTCTTTCTCCGGCACGGGAGCGGGGCCGGTGAGAGGACGGTAGCTCAGGTCCGTCAGGAAGGCCGGCAGTCCCGGGACGTCGAAGGCATCGATCTTCATGGTGGAGATGCCTTTGTTCAGCAGGATATCCCCGTGCCGTGCGACTTCGCGGTCGATGAAGCTGCAGCCCACGATGAAATTGGCGTAGTTGTCCCGCAGGAAGGTATTGCCTCCGTTGAAGTTAAGCTCCGCCTGCTGGATGTTCATCAGGACCACCTGGTCGTTACTGGCCTCCGCGTAACTGATGAGCCCCGTGCCCGGTGCCACCAGCCGCCGCCGGGAACTGCCTGGATGCGAGAAGGCGGCGCTGCTTTCGATGCTGAGTTTGCCGCCACGCAGGGGGGGGCGGTTGGTGTTAGGAAACAGCGGGGCTGTCAGTTCCGTCCGCATGATGACCCGGAACTCCGCGGCCACCGGTTTCCCCGCCTGGTCTACCAACGTGAGCGCCGCGCCAGGCGCGAACCGGCCACCCTCCGCCGTGAGGCGCAGCGGGGACTCCACGACAAAGGCCCGCGAGGCCCCGTGGATCTTCCGGCCCTCCAGCACGGTGACGGTGACGCGGAAGTCCGGGACATGTGCCGCCGCTATGGGGATCTCCAGCGCGTTGTTCCCCGCCGCCAGCGCCATCACCTGATGGCTGATGAAATTCTGCGCGTGCACGGTCACGAGCGCGTTAGGCAGGGCCACCCGGCTGTTAATAAACAGTCTCAGTGGCGAACCCAGCCGAACCACGAGCGGATCCACCTCTTCCGGCACCGGCGTGATTTCCTGGGGCAGGGGAGTGGCGGCCATTTCCGCGGTGCGCACGAGGAGGCGCACGGGAGAGTCGCTATCGCCGGCCACGCGCAGGGCGGAGACGGTTTCCACGGGATTTCCCGCGGAGTCCCTGCCCTCCAGGCGGAGCAGGTAGCTGCCGGGTTCATCGATCTTCAGCCGGACAGGCGCGCGGCCCGCGGCATCTGTTTTCACCACCAGCCGTGTGGTCTCCGTGGCGGCGGTGGAGAGGCCGTAATCCGTGATCCACGGCACGCCCTCCAGCACGCGGCTGCGTCCCGTGGCCGCGTTGCGCAGGACCACCAGGGAAAGATCCTTCGCGATGCCCTGGCCGTGCCAGCCGGTGAGCATGGCCTTCAGCTCCGTTTCCGCGCCCGCCAGCACGGTCTCCGGTACATTCGCCAGACGCAGATGGTATTCCTGGCGGGTGAGCGAAACCTGGGTGAATTCCGTCACATCGAACCGGGGCACCTTGAGGGTGATGCTCACGATGTCCTTCTGTCCGGCGGAGGAAAAGGTGAAGGGCAGTATGCCGTCCGGACCGGTCCGCGTGTCAGTCGCGGGCTGGCCGGGGAGGGTCAGGGTCACGGGCTCGTTAGGAAGCGGCTTCCCGTTTCCGAGGCGCAGCGTGGCGGTGCCTTTGACCTCGCGGTCCCCCAGGATGACACGCGTGCCGTCCGGGAAGTGGTCCACGCCTTCACTGAAAGAAATGTTCGTGAGCAGCGCGGTTGTGTTGGGGGTGGCGACCACTTCGAAGGTGGTGATGATCCGCTCCCGGCCATTGAGAAGGAAAAGTTTGTAAGTGCCCGGCACCACGGTCTCCGGCAGCGGGAGCGTGCCCGCCGCGCTGCCAAACTCCGTCCACGTGACGGGCCGCTCGCCAGGAAAACGTCCGTCCGGCATTTGCCAGGTGACTTTCCATCCCTCCTCCGGCGGCTTCGCCGTGATGACGCCATCCTTCACCTCCCGCCGCCAGGCCTGCCACTGGATGGTGGAGCCCGGTGTGTATTCCCGGCGGTCCAGGAGCACGGGGGACATGTAGAGGGAGGAATTCACCAGCTTCATATTCTCCCGGGCGAGGAAATTGCCGCTCACGCCGTTGGCCGCTTTCACAAAGACATTCACCGTCTGGCTTTTACCCACCGCCTCCACGGCGGTGCGGAAGACCCCGTCCTTGCCGGTCTCACCCGTGGCGATGATCTGCGTGCCATCGCTCACCAGCACGGAGACCCCGGCGGCGGGCTGCTGCTTCACGGCATCCACCACGTAGGTGAGCACCTCCCGCGGGGAGGTTTCCACCACGGCGTCCAGATCGCTGCGCAGCACCAGGGTGGTGGCCTGCCAGTCGTCCCCCTCCACGCGGATCACACACGCGCCGCTCTGCCCCTCCGCGAACTCCACGGGAATGCTCTGCTCCATGGACCGGTAACGTGCGTAGCCGTTCACCGCGACCTCCCAGGTTTTTTCGGGCTCAATGAGGTCGATATCCAGGAGATTCACCGCGTCGATCCGGTGGCGGCTGCGGAAGAAGGCCTCCACATCCAATGGATAGCGGCTGACTTTCAGTTTCTCGATATTCCGCACGCTTACCTTCACGGCGGGTGTTTCATTGAGACGGAAAACACGTTCACTGGCCACGGCCAGGGACTTGTTCTCCATCACGGACGCGCGGTTTTTCGCGGGCCCGGCCCACTGGCCCCAGGTGAGACGCTTGAAGGCATTGAGCCCGTCCTCCAGGCGGTCCAGCTTGTCGCTCAGAATGAGCGCGGTGTTGTAGAGCGCCAGCGAAGCCTCCTCGCTGTCGGGATATTTGCTGATGACGCGGCTCCATTCCTCCAGGGCCTTTTGGAAGAGCGGGCGCGTGAGACCGGCGGGGGCTTTCTTTTCCTCCAGCTCCAGCGCGGCGGCGTAGGGAAACTGCCCGTAAATGAAGAGGATCTGGCGGCATCGCGGGTCGAGCGGATAGCGTGTCAGGAAGTCGTCGAAGCGCGTCCGCGCGGTTTTCTCATCCCCCGCCGCGGAAGCCTGGAGACCAAGCTGAAACTCCGCGTCAATGATACCGCTCTGCGAGGCGGACCACTCCGGGGCCGCTGGATATTGCACGGTGTATTTCCGGTATTGCGCGATGGCCTCGGGGTAGCGTTTTTGCTGGAAGTGGATACTGCCGATGGTGAAGAACGCGGTCTGCTGGCGGCGGCCCAGCGCCTCTGCGGGGGTGAGGCCCGTGGCCGGGTCCACCTTCGTATTCGCGGGTGTGGCGGCGTCGAACTTGAAGTTCTTTGCTTCGATAAAATCGTTATACGCCGCGATTCCTTCGAGGTCTTTGCCCCCGGAGATCAGTGTCTCCGCGATCGCCAGCGACGCCTCCGGCGCGGCTTTGTGGGAGGGATACTCCTTCAGAAATGCCCGCAGTGCCTCCAGATGGCCGGCGGGATCCGGTGGCAGGGGATCCGGCGGGCGGCGTCTCACCTGGGAGAACGTGGGATAGGAATTGTTGGCCGCGGCGCTTTGATTCGCGACGTTGTCCGTTTGCAGGAAAGCCGCCTGTTGCTTTGCCTGCATCGGCACCTGTTGCTGCACGGGTGGAGCGGGTGCGAAGGTGCGGCAACGCAGCCATGCGGCATCACCGGCGAGGGCGCGGTCCGCGTCAGTGATATTCTTTCCAATCTTCAGCAGCGCCAGCAGGCCCTCCGCGGTGGCGCGGGCGGCGGCGCGGTCGCCCAGGAGCACCTGGCTTTCGGTCAGGCGCAGACGGGCTTCGCAACGGTGCGGGCCGGGGACGCCGGCTTTGGTCTGCGGACTCTCCGTTTTCCAGTCGGGATCGTATTCCCGCAGATAGAGGAGGAGGGTATCGGTGGCGTCGTAGTGAGCCGTCAGCCGTTGCTCGGCGAGCGCCTTTTTGAAAAGCACCTCACCGCGGAGTGCCGGGGTGAGTTCGTGCTCCAGAGTCCTGGCGTAAAGCTCCCGGGCTTTGGTGAAGTCCGGCGGCGGGGCATCGATGTCCGATGCTCCGGGATCGCTGCTCACTTCATCCGCCAGGGAAAGCAGGGCCTTCACCAGTCCGTCGCGACGCGCGGGGTCGATGACGCGATTTGCCTCCTCCGCGTAGATGGCGGCGGCTTCGGCGTGTTTTTTGGCTTTGGTTAGGGAGGACGCTTTGAGAAAACGGGCCTTCCGAGCCCATGTGGAGGCGGCGGGGACTTTATCCGCGAGGGTGGAGGCCTCGTCGTATTTCCCCGCGTAGTGAAGCGCGAGGGCATTCAGATAAACCGTGCGGCCGGAGGGGTCGGGCGGCAGCGCGGCGAAGGCGGCGGCTGCTTCGGGATACTTCCGGGCCTGGAGAAGTGCCGCGGCGTCATCGGGCGGTGCCGCGTGTAGTAGGGGACCAGCGAACGCCAGTAAAGACAGGAGGACGGTGCGTTTCATGGAGGGTATAGCATGGCGGGAATAACCCTCCAAGCCAAGCCTGCTTTACCCCGCCCGTCTGTAAATCCGTTGTAAAAGGCGTGCTCAGGCCGTCAGCTTCCAGTCGCCGCGCAGGCTCCGGGTATGCATGGCGGTGGCTTCTTTATCACCGGGGAAGGTCTCCGCCTCCGAATCATATTTCACCGGGCGTCCCAGCGCGGCGGAGATGGTTCCCAGGTGGCACAGGGTGGCGGCGCGGTGCGCTGCCTCGGGGGGGGCGGCGGTGCGGCCCCGGTTGATCACGGCATCGATGAAATTCCGATAGTGGTTGGTGGACACAAAGAGCCGTTTGTCCGTGTCCTTGAACTTCACGCTCCGGAATTTGATGTCACTGTATTCCAGGCGTTCCGCCTCCGTGAAGACCCAGCCTTCGGAGCCCACGAATTTGGTGCCATACTCCTTCGGATTCACGGTGCTGAACATCACGATCTTTGGCCCCTTCGCGTATTGATACTCCACGCGGAAGCTCTCCGGCGCGTCATAGTATCCTTTATCCCGGCGCGTCACCTGGGTGGCGCTGGTTTCCACCGGCGAGATCCCGTCCCGGTCGGAGCCCCACTGGGCGACATCGAGAAAGTGCGCGCCCCAGTCCGTGATGTAGCCGGGGGCATAGGCATTGACCCAGCGGAAGTTGAAGTGGCACCGTCCCGCCGTGTAGGGAGCCGCGGGCGCGGGGCCCTGCCACAGTTCATAGTCCAGATGCGCGGGCACGGGCTGCTCCGGTTCCATCCCGGTGTATCCGCCGCTGATGCCAAACTTTCCGGGCACGCCCACCAGGATTTCCTTGATCTCACCAAGGTAGCCGTTCAGCGCCAGTTCGCAGGCGGAGCGGACTTTCATGCCGGAGCGTCGCCAGGTGCCGCACTGGAGCACGCGATTGTATTTCTTCACGGCCCCGCACACCGCGCGGCCCTCCCCGATGCTGGCGGCCAGAGGTTTTTCCGAATAGAGATCCTTCCCTGCGGCGGCGGCCGCGGTGGCGATCACCGCGTGCCAGTGGTCCGGCGTGGCGCACATCACGGCATCCACATCCTTGCGGGCAAGGACTTCGCGGAAGTCCTTGTAGATGTCCCCCTCCTTGAGTCCGGCACGGGCCGCGGCGGCGGCGCGGTGATTGGCATCCACGTCGCACACGGCTACCACCTGCACACGCTCGTCCGTCATCAGGCCGCTCAAATTCCCCGAACCCTGACCGCCCACGCCGATGGCGGCGAGCCGGACCTTGTTGTTAGGGGAAACGGCGCCTCCCTGGCCCAGCACCCTTCCTGGCAGGATGAGCGGCGCGGCCGCGGCGGTGGCGGCGGCTCCCAGGAAACGGCGGCGGGAAATGGAGGAGGTCATGGGGCCAGGTTCTCCCGTGGATTTCCCTCGCCCGCAACTCCGCTTCCACGGTGAAAGAATCCCGGAGCCTAACCGGATTTCAATTTTCCTTCCGGAAACACCCGCCCATTCCCTTGTGTGTCAATTTGTAATACACCAACTGCCGGGCCCGCGTGCGTTCCAGACTTCGCCGTGGCATTAAGCACCTGGAATCTTATGCTCATCCACCGCCATGAGCAAACCCTCTTCCCCGTTTTCCGGCTTTATCAACGTGGACCTCGATATCTTCTCCCAGGCAAATCTGAAAGCCCTGAAGTCAGCGTTCGCTCCGGGGGCCCACGCGCTTGTTTCTGATCGGATAAGTCCCGGAACCTGGTTGCTCCGTCTGGAATTGAATTCCATGAGCTCGAAAAAATCCGAGCCCCAGGAGGCTGTTATCCTTACCTTCTGCGACCTTGTGGAACAACTCCCTCCCGCCGCCTTGACTGTGACGGGGAATAAGCCAGGGATGCGCCATGTTCGGATTTCTGCCAGGCCCATGCGGGTGCGCGGGCCCCGGGGCTCAAAGCGCGTGGCGGAGCCATTTCTGCGGGTTGTGTAATACTCTGCGGGCCCGCTATGGCCTGTGGAGCAGGTGGCTCATCAACCGGGACAGCACCTTTCTGGCACTGACGGGATCCGCCATCACCGCCACTCCGCCGCCGGTGATCCGGGCCACCTGCTGCAATCCCCTGGGGAAAAAGAAACTCCTCGTGCAGCACGAGCCTCAGATGCGTTATGCCGCCGCGGTGACCATCTGCGCGCTCACGGTGAAACTCCGTGATGACGCGGGCGATGAACGCGGCCTCCGCCGCACCGGAGCGCGGGCGGGAAAGTGGATGCTGCGCCGTGCCGAACAAAAGGCCCGCATGGATCTGGAGGCCACTGGATTTCCCCTGGAAACCGTGACCCGTGCCCTGGGCGGCCAGGATGCGGTGGAAACCGCGGGAGCCTCGCTGGTGGAGGCCGCCGGTCCCACCGCCCGCGCCTATGGAGCGATCTTCGGCCACCTGCCCAGGGTGACGGGAGCCCCGGATTCCGCCATCCTGCCGCTCACCGAAGCCGGGGCCGCGCTGGGTCGGCTCATCTATACCGTGGATGCCTGGGAGGATTATGAAGCCGACCGTCGCCGGAACCGCTTCAATCCTCTCCCTGCCGGTGAAAACCACCGCCGCGACCTCGTGATGGAGGCGGTTTCCCGGGACCTCTCGCTTCTCTCGCGGGTGCTGGGCGCGCTGCCATTGTTCCGGCACCGTTCTCTGATGGACTCTCTCTCGGGTGTCCGCCTCCGGCAGCGAACCCTGGAGCGCTTGGGAGTGGAAAATCCGCCACCCCTGCCTCCGCCGGAATTGCCCCCGCCTGATCCCATTCCTCCTCCCCTCCAGTCTCCCGGTCAGCCGGACGACGATCCAAAACCCCGCGGGAAATCCTCGAGGAAGCGTGAACGAAAACACGTGCAGAGAACGTCTGGCAACTCCTGGTTCTGCTGTCCGGACCTCTGCTGCGCGGGCTGTGAACGTCTCTGCTGCTGCGGGGGAAAACCCGGGCGTGGCAATTGTTGTGGAAGTCCCTCCGGCTGCGACTGCTGCCAGTGTGGCGACGCCTGCTCCGCGTGTGACGGTTGCGATGGCTGTTCGAATTGCGACGGGTGCTGTTCGTGTGACTGCTGAGTGTTGAGGGGACTTGTTACATGAAGAAGTCCTTAGTTTAAAATGGACGGGCGTTCTCAAATAGGGCATACTTCCCGCCATGACCCTCCCTGCCTTCCGCCGTGTCCTGGGCTTCACCTTATCGGTGGTTTCTTTCGCCTCCACTGCCTCCGCGGTGGTGGTGGCGGGAACGACCGGGAACACGACCGCGCCTGCCGATGACCCTGGTTGGCTGAATGTGGGAAGCAGCAACAGCGCCTCGGCGGTTTACCTTGGCAACCGCTGGGTCATTACCGCCTTTCACGTCAATGGCAATGGATCCCAGCCGGTGGTTATCAACGGCAATGCCTACACCCCCGTGCCGGGAACGGTCACCCAACTGACGAACAACGGGACTCCCGGCATGTCCGCGAATGCTGATCTTGTGGTGTTCCAGATCAATGGGGATCCTGGCCTGCCGGGTCTTCAGATCAGCGCCTCCTCCCCGGTGGTGGGGGATGACCTCGTTATGATCGGCAACGGTCTCAACCGGGAGGCCTCGCGCACTTTCTGGCAGGTGACCCAGCAGGCGGGGGCTGGTAACGACATCTGGACGGAAACCCTGGGCGCGCACAATGTCGAGGGATTCAAGGCGGGAGCCGGGGCTGCCAAACGGTGGGGAACAAATGATGCCGAGTTTGTGAACCAGAACGTCAACGATGGCGTGGGGGACAACCGGTCGTTCATTTCCCGTTTCGATGACGATATCGGCGGGCGTCCCAATGAAGCCCAGGCCATCCTGGGGGATAGTGGAGGCGGGGTCTTCCGCAAGGTGGGCGGGCAGTGGGAGCTTTCCGGAATTATGCTGGCCGTGGGGACATTTGGGAACCCCGGTGCTTTTGACAATCCACCCGCCAACACCGCGGCTTTCGGGCAGCACGTGACCATCGCGGCGGACCTGAGCTTTTACCGCAGTCAGATCCTGGCGCTCACGGCGGTGCCGGAGCCTTCCTCCGCCCTGATGCTCGCGGGCGGCGTTCTGGGGCTCACTCTGCGCCGGTCCCGCAAAGCGGGTTCCGCGCGATAACAAATTCACCGACCGGCTTCCCGCTGATGAGATGTTCCTGGATGATCCGCTCCAGCACCTCCGGGGTGCAACTGCGGTACCAGGTTCCCTCCGGATAGACCACGGCCACGGGGCCCTGCGCGCAGACACGGAGACAGTTTGCCTTAGTGCGGAAGACCGCGGGCCTGGGGCCGGTGAGTCCCAGTTCCTTCAGGCGCTTTTTCAGATACTCCCACGCCGCCATGCCGGCTTCATGGGAACAACACAGGGCCTCGGACTGGTCCGCGCAGAGAAAAATGTGCCGCTGGTATTCGGCCAGGCCCAGCGCGCGGCTGATTTGCGCGAGATCCTCCGTCATGCCGGATTTCACTTTTTGGCCCCGCCACCCTGGCGCATCTTCTTGATGGCATCCAGGCTGAAGGACTTTGTGACCGATCCGTCGAACATGACCTTGTTCATACCCTCTCCCCCGTGGAAGTCCTGGCGCTCGGTTACCCAGGGCTGGTTGTATTCGAAGGGCTTGACCGGTCCGTAACTGAACTTGGACGGAATGTAGGAAGGCTCCTTCAACACCGGTTTGGTGCCGGTTTCATCCGCGTCATCCTCGCCGGGTTTGGCATCCTTCATGTTCCTTGCCCGGGTCCGCAAATCCGCCGGGCAATACCATTCCTCTTCCCCCATGCCGTAGGTCTTCATTTCCTTGTACCACCATTCCCACAATTGGTTTTCCGTGGGCTTTTTTCCGCCGACTTCCAGCACAGACTCGTCCGGCCAGGTCTGATGCTCGGAAACGTAGCCGGCGAGCGCGGTGTGGAAGCCTTTCATCTTCATCACGCAGGCGGCGGCATCCGCGCGTTGGACGTAGATACCCCACCCGCGCCATGCCATGAGGGCCAAAGCTGCCACCAGCGCGATGGTGAGCATCAGCTCCAGCAGCGTAAACGCGGAGCGGCGGGTGGAAAGAAGCACGTTTTTCATGGAACTGCGGGACCGGAATTTGGGCGGAGTATAGTGGTCCGCCCCGGAACGTAAAGCATTCGTTGCACCGCCAGTGGGCAAAAACAGGCCGTTTTTCCCTTCAATCCCGGTCCACCCTTAGGATTCCGCCTTCGAGAATCTTCGCCCGCAGGCCACCCCGGCCCCACAACGCCTCCTCCGTTCCGGGGTGAAAAGCCTGGTCCATCCACTCACACGGGGTGCATTCCGCCATGCCGAGAAAACGCGTGCCCTGTAAGGTAAATTCCTTTCCGATCAATCCGTTGAGGTCCACGCCGCTCACAATCGCATTCCGCCGGAAGACGCCCGGGCTCCGGTCGCTCACCTGGAAGTGATGGCACAGCTCCTCATAGACCTCGCGGGAGAAGAAGGTGATCTGCCCCTTGTAGTCCTCTTTGAAACCGAAGAACCGGTCCCCCTCGATTCCCTTTCCGGCCACCAGGGTGACCTCCTCCACCTCCACCAGCGGGAAGCGCGCGGCGGGCTTTCCGTAGTGACCGAAGTAATTGTGCCCCGGGCTGATATAGAGGTGCTCGATGCGCATTTAGGGGGAGGAACGTTGGAAACCATGACGCCGCGGGAGAGGACCGCAAGGCGGGATAGGGGACGCCCTTCAATGGATGCGGCAGACATGATGCACCCGGGGATCCTGCCAGATGTCGTCCGGGCTGATCGACCGCCGGTTGAACTTGAACCAGATATCCGCCCGGCGGAAGCACTCATAGACCAGCTCGGAGCAGATGTATTTCCGGTCCCGGTTGCGGCGTCCGATCTTGAGCAGAATCCGCAGGGCGATGCGCAGGATCTCGAAGTTGTCGTAGGGCTTCGTCAGTTCATCCATGCCGAAGCAAATGGCCTTTTTTACCTCCGCGGGGTCCGGCTCCGGCTTCAGGCGGCCGATGATCATGCGTCCCTTGTAGGGGCGGTTCCTCCCGTGGTAGTCGCGGAGGTATTTGGAGAGCGGCGCGAGGCGCACGCCGATGAGCGTCTCGCTTTCCAGAATGAAGACGCGGCCCAAGGTTTCATCCCGGTAGATAATGCCGCAGTGGCTCCAGGTGGAATTTGTAAACCACCGGATGAGGCCGGAGAAAAAGTAAGTGCCGGAGCAGAAGACGATGTCTCCGGTTTGCAGCGTGTCCCTTACCTTTTCATAGGACACTTTTTTGATCGCTTCGATCTCCTGAAGGGTAACGGGGGCGGCCATGGACGAGAGCGCCTTTCATCGTTTCCCGCCAAAAAGCAAGCCTTGCGGCGGCCCGTTTCCGGGGCGCGCCGCAAGGCTTTGAATTCTAACAGCGGAACCGGCCCTTGGTTCTCAGTAGGGCAGTTCGCGCACGTAGATGTTTTTGAACCAGAGATTGTTCCCGTGGTTCTGGAGCTCGATCTGGTCCGCGCGGGGGATCGGCACGCCCTGCTGCCAGAGGTTTTCAAGGATGCTGTTATTCACCACCCGCTGGCCGTTGAGGTAGATGGTGGCGCGGTCCCCCACCATGCGGACAAGGAAGGTGTTCCATTCCATGATGGGCTTGTCCGCCTTCACCAGCGGGTCCTTGCCGTCCTTGCCCGGGCCTTTATTATTCCAGAGACCGCCGGAGCCTTTCGGAGCGCCGATGGTGGCCTGCGTGGGGTTCGCGGGATCCCAGATCTGAATCTGCGGGAGGCCGCGGACGTAGATGCCGCTGTCCGCGTTGGCCGGGATTTTCCAGTCCACATAGAAGTCGAAGTCCCCGTAGTTCTTCGCGGTGCACAGGCTCCGGCCTTTGCCGCTGAAGACCAGGGCTCCATCCTTCACGGTCCAGTTGGCGCGCATGTTGTCATCAGCCTCCTTCTGACCGGCCGCCAGTTCCTCCGGGGTCATTTTCGCACGACCGGCGGGGAACTCTCCCTTTCCGGCCTGCAGGCCCTTCCAGTTTGTGAGGTCCTTGCCGTTGAAGAGGGTGGTGAATCCGGCGGGGGCCGTGTTGTCAGGGTTGCCTTCCAGCACGGGTTTGGCCACGGGGAATTCCTTCACCTTCAGATTCCGGTAGGCCACGTAGTCGCCGTGTCCGCAGAAGGCGATGGTGCCGGTGGTGCGGTCCAGGCCGGGATGCGGGGCATCATGGATGGGCTTTTTGCCGGTCAGATACACGTCTGTGATGGTCTCGCCGTTGAGGATGACTTTCACGTGATCGCCGATGCAAATGATCTGCTGGCGGTTCCATTCACCCAGGGGCTTCAGGCGGCTTACCTCGGACTGCGTGGAAGGCTGGATGCCGTAAACGGAGCCGTGGAACTGCCAGGGCTGCAGGCCGGCATATTTTGGATCGCGGTCATCCAGCACCTGGATCTCCATGCCCACGTAGGCGGCGTCGCCGGAGCCGGGGTAGTGGATGCCGATGCCGTTGTTGGAACCGGCTTTCAGTTTGAATTCGAAATCGAGCACGAAGTCCCCGTACTCCTTTTCCGTCTGGAGGAAGCTGCCCTTCGGCGTACAGACGATGGCACCGTCCTGGACTTCATAGCCGGTGCCTTTCCAGCCGGCGAGCGTCTTCCCGTCGAAGATCGGAACCCACTCCGGACCGGACTCCAGCATTTGCAGCGTGGGGGCGGCGGGAGCCAGCGGCGCGGAGGGCTCCGCGAATGAGAGGGATAGAGAGCCACAGAGCGTGGCGGCGGCTAAAAGCACGGAGGTTTTCATCATAAGGGTGGCTGAAACGCCCGGACCGTATCGGCCCTGTCATGGATGGCAACAATACCCGCACACGTGTTTTGATACTTTTCGCGGGTGACGGCTTAGGCAAAGCCATTCACGAAAGCCGGATTCGCGTCCCTTGGCAGAGGAGAGGCGGGCCGGATACCATGAGGCGTGTTCCCGCGTTCTTTCCTTTCCGCATTCCTCAGGACCAGCGTCGTGGCCGGAATCCTTCTTTTCCCCATGACCTCCCTTCCTGCTGCTGAAAGTTCCATCGTGACGGGCAGGTCGGTCGTAGCCACGAGGGGAGGCATCGTCGCTTCCAGTCAGCCCCTGGCAGCCGCGGCAGCGGTGAGGATTCTTGATGATGGAGGGAACGCGGTGGACGCGGCCATCGCCGCAAACGCCTGCGTGGGAGTCATGGAGCCCACGGGCAATGGCATCGGCGGGGATCTCTTCGTGCTCTATTATGAAGCGAAGTCCGGGCGGACGTATGGGTTGAACGCCAGTGGCTGGGCTCCCGCCGGACTCACCCCCGCCTTTCTCACGGGGAAGGAAATCACCGCCATGCCGGAACGCGGCATTCACGCCGTGACCGTGCCGGGGGTGGTGGCGGGCTGGGCGGCATTGAGTGAACGCTTTGGCACGAAGCCCCTCCAGGAGGTGCTCCGGCCCGCGATCCGTTTCGCGGAGGAGGGGTTTCCGGTGATGGAGATCACGGCCAGGCACTGGCATGCTTCGGAGAAATGGCTGGGCACCATTCCGGAGGCCGCCCGGACGTGGCTGCCCGGTGGCCGCTCACCCGCGGCGGGCGAAGTCTTCCGGAATCCCGCGCTCGCCGTTTCCTTGAGGCGCGTCGCGGATCAGGGCCGCGCCGGTTTTTACGAAGGGGAAACCGCGTCCGCCATCCTCGCGGTTTCGGCGGCGGAGGGAGGAACGATGACGGCGGCGGACCTCTCTGAGTACCGCGCCGAATGGGTGGAGCCCATCTCCGTGGAATACCGGGGCTGGCGTGTGACGGAGATCCCTCCGAATACCCAGGGCATCGCCGCGCTCTCCATGCTGGCCATCATGGAGAACTTCCCGCTGAAGAGTTTTGGGCTGCATTCGCCGGAGGCCCTGCACGTGGCCATTGAGGCCAAGAAGCTGGCCTACGCGGACATGCTGGCCTTTGTGGGCGACCCCCGGGCAGGGCACATTCCCGTGGAGTGCATGCTGGACAAAAAGCATGCGGCGGAACGCGCGAAGTCCATCGACCCCGCCCGTGCCATGCCCCGCGCGGAGCCTTCGGTTTTCCCGGGCCTGACTGATTCCGCGGGGCACGACACAATCTATCTCTGCACCGCGGACCGTGAGGGAAATGTGGTGTCCCTCATCCAGAGCAACTACATGGGGTTTGGCTCCGGGGTGGTCCCCTCAGGCGCGGGCTTCATGCTGCACAACCGGGGCGCGCTCTTCGTGCTGGAGCCAGGGAAGCCGAATACCCTGGCTCCCCGCAAACGACCGCTGCACACCATCATCCCGGGCATGATGTCACGGGAGGGCACGGTCATCGGGTTCGGCATCATGGGCGGATGGAATCAGGCCCAAGCGCACGCGCAGTTCGCCAGTGATATCGCGGACTTCGGCCTCAACATCCAGCAGGCGCTGGAAGCCGGGCGTTTCACCAAGGCCACGTTTGAGGGAAGGGATGTGCAACTGGAGTCCTCCATTCCCGAAGCCACCCGCGCGGCGCTCGCTGCCCGGGGGCATGAAATCACCGTCGTGCCACCGCGCTCCAGCACCTTTGGCTATGGACAGGCCGTGATGACCACCCCGGCGGGTGTGCGGTTCGGTGCCAGCGATCCCCGCCATGACGGGGCCGCCATTCCCCAGCCCTGAGGGCTGGGAGTCTTCCTGTCCCTGGCGGGACCAGACATTTTACCTCGTCGCCGCGAGATTCGAGATCACACCAAAGGCCTCATCCGTGATGGGCCACTTGCCTTCCAGATTGAGCATTTCCGGCGGCTCGCCGTGAATGTTGAATCCGGTCTCGGCATTGACGTGGTCGCCATAGGCGAGGGGCACCACGGTGAAGATGAGGCCGTCATCCTGCTGGCGCTTCACATTCAGGAGAGAGGCATACAGCCGGCGTTTCCCGGCCTGGTCCGGAGTGTCCAGCCGGAGCACATCGCCCGGGCGGAATTGATTCGGGGAAGTGGTCTTCGAGGGCAGGATGTACTCGATGACGACACTGCGGTATTCCTTGTCATCCTCCACCACGGCCACCGCGCGGGCGATGGTGCCGCTGGTGAAGACATCCTTTCCATTCAGCGGGCGGGCGTGAAGAACTTTGAAGCTGCCCCGAATGTAGAGGGGCCGCTCGTCCTTATAGTTCGTGATGTAGGCGCGATGGAGTTCGCTGTTGGTCTGGGTCAGGTTCTCGTCCGTGAAGGAATAGAACTTCTGATAGATGTCCCGCTGGGCCAGGGTCTTGCCGGACGGCGCGTTCTTCTCACTGAAAGTCTGGAGGGGCTCCAGCTTCTTGAACTTCGCCAGCAGTTTGTAGTTGAAGGGCTTTTCCGGGTGGGAGCACACGTAGATGCAGAAGAACCACGAGAAGGTGGCGAGCCCCAGGAGGAGGGTGATGGCGATCGACCACCAGAAAAGTCCGCCATCGGTTCTCTTTACCACCGCGGACGAACGGGACCATGATCCGCGCGGGGAATTCATGAATTCAACTCTAAGGGCCATTGAGTCGGTATGAAGTGAGAGGGTTTGGAGGTAAAGAGAGAGTAGAGGAGGGGAGGGGGTCAGGCGGCGGCGTCGCGGGAGTCCGGGGAGGGGACGTCCGTTGAGACCGTTCCGGCGGCGGCGGGTTCAAACGAGGAGCCGCATCCACAACTGCGCACCGCGTTGGGATTGTGAATCTTGAAGCCGGTGTCCGCGAGGGTTTCCACGTAGTCCACCTCGCAGTTGTTCAGGAAATCGCG
Organism: Verrucomicrobiales bacterium; assembly: GCA_965229245.1. Taxonomy (GTDB): domain Bacteria; phylum Verrucomicrobiota; class Verrucomicrobiia; order Verrucomicrobiales; family V1-33; genus V1-33. The sequence continues at coordinate 960,643 of CBDDIW010000005.1, read as the reverse complement.
GCTCGCGGCTTCCACGTAGACAAAAATGCCATCCTTTTCCACCACATCATCCCCCTCTTCGGGCGATTCCAGCTTCATCGCATACTGCAGGCCGGCACAGCCGCCCTTCTCCACCATGAGGCGCAAACCAGTCCCTGCTTCTTTTCCCTGCAAAAGGTCACGAAGCTGGGCGGCAGCGCTGTCCGTTACCCGGATCATTTTTAAAGGTGTGGAGTGTATTTTTTCATCGACTCAGAGTATCGTCCCCGTGGCTGCTAAAGTCACGCCAGATTTCTCTTGATGCTTACGAATTTCAGCCGGTGGTCCTTGCAGGCACATGCAAAAAGTTAAGGTTTTACCCGATGCCCTCGCCAGCCAGGTGGCCGCCGGAGAAGTAGTGGAGCGCCCCGCCTCTGTAGTCAAGGAGTTGGTGGAAAACTCTATCGATTCCGGCGCCCGGCGGATTGACATCCTCGTTCGTGGAGGCGGGACGGCGTTGATCAAAATTGTGGATGACGGTTGTGGCATGGGCCGGGAGGACGCGGTGCTGAGTATGGAACGCCACGCTACCAGCAAACTCCGGACCAAAGAGGACCTCGCGGCGATCACCACCATGGGATTTCGCGGGGAGGCGCTGCCCAGCATCGCCAGCGTCTCCCGTTTCACCCTTACCACCCGGGAGCACGGGGCTCTCACGGGCACGCGGGTGGTGGTGGATGGCGGGCGGCTGGTGACGGTCTCGGACGCGGGCGAAGCCCCCGGCACCCATGTGGAGGTGCGGAATCTCTTTTATAACGTGCCCGCGCGCCGGAAGTTCCTGAAGTCCGAGAATACGGAGTTCAGCCACATCGAGCAGCAGGTGCGGGTGCAGGCCCTGGCACATCCGGAGGTGGCTTTCAGTCTCACCAGGGATGACCGGCTGGTGTTTCACCTTCCGGGCGGGGGAGGACTGGAGGAGCGCATCGCGGGGCTCGCGGGCACGGAGGTGGCCGGGCGGCTTTTACCCGTGATGCGGCGGACCGTGAGGGGGATCACGGTCTCCGGATTCCTGGGGGAGGCGGGATCGCACCGGTCCAGCCGGGCCCAGCTTTTTACCTTTCTGAACCGCAGGCCGGTGGAGAGTCCGGTATTCACCTACGCTCTGCGGGGGGCCTATGCGGAGGGCTTGCCGCGTGGGTCCTGGCCGGTGGGATTTCTCTTTGTGGAGCTGGATCCCCGGGAGGTGGACGTGAATGTCCACCCGGCCAAGCGGGAGGTGCGCTTCCGGGACGGGAACGGGGTGCAGTCCGCGCTCATCGAAATCTTCACCGCCACGCTCCGGGGTGGACGGACAGGACCGGTGGGGGATGCCGTTCTTCCGGATCAGGCGGTGCTGGATGTTCCCCGGCCTCTTCCCGTGGCGGAGCCGCCTCCCGTGCGTTGGCAGATGCCTGCCCGGCAGCGCTCTCTTTTCCCGGAGATCACTCCCCAGGTCCCGGCGCCGCCCCGGCCCGCCGTCCTGGTCACGGAGTACCCGGCTGCACAGGAGATCCCGGCACTGGAGCCGCCGGTCGGGCCGCTGCCCGTCGTGGTGCAACCTCCCCGGCCTCTGCCATTTCAAATTCTGAATCCCCTGGGGGAGCACTACTGGCTCATGCAGAGCGATGAAGGGCTGGTGGTGCTGGATCACCGCGCCGCGTGGGAACGTATTCTGTTTGAAGAGGCCCGGGCGAAGGCCGTCGCGGGGGGCGTGGTCAGCCAGCAATTGCTCACGCCTATCAGCGTGGCCCTGAGTCCGCGGGATTACGATTTCCTCCGTCCACACCTCCGCACCCTCCGGCTGATGGGGGTGGGAGCAGAGGACTTTGGCGCGAACACGGTGATCATCGACAGCCTGCCTCCCTTCTATTCCGGGGATGGGGAAGCGGCGGGGCTTATCAGTGCTCTCATCGCGGATCTTCAGCACGCCGGGGACCGCGCTCCCGAGCGCCGCCTGGACCACGAGGCCATCGCCGCCGCCGTGGCCCGCCAGGCCGCCCGCCGCCAACCCCCGGACAATGCTGGAAGCGTGGCCCGCCTCGTGACCCGGCTTCTCGAATGCGAGATGCCCTATTGCTGCCCGGAGGGAAAACCCACGCTCATTCAGATCAGCTTCCAGGAGCTTGCCCGGAAATTCGGGAAGCGCTAAGCCCGGGAGAGTGGGCCTGGACCCGGGGATGCGGCATTGTCTTGCCCCGGCAGGCTGGATTATGTCATTCATGAGAAAGTATAATCTCATTCATGAAATCCCTGTCCCCTCTCACTTTGAAAACCCTCCTTCCCTGGGTATGCCTCACCCTGGTTTCCACCAGCGCCAGCCGCGGAGCGGTGAGCTACACCGTCTTCGGAGGGAGCTACACGCAGAACTTCGACAGCCTGCCCAACTCGCCGGAAAACGCGAGCATCGAGGCCACGGTTCCCTGGGCGGATGACTCGGCTTCCACCGCGAACACGACCGGCATTCAGGGCTGGTACCTCTACCATCCCCTGGTTCCCACGCCGGACAATGGCACCAACGATCACCAGCGCATGCGCATCGGGGCCGGGACGGCCAATACGGGGGCGTTTTACAGTTTCGGGAGTTCCGGCTCCACGGACCGGGCCCTTGGGGGACTGAACGCGGACACACTCTCCACTCCGGCAAACGCGGCGGTGCCGCCCGCCACGGTGGAGGAGACGCAGATGTATATCGGTGTGCGGATCGTCAATAATACCGGGCGGACGCTCACTTCCTTTTCCCTGTCCTACACGGGGGAACAATGGCGTCTCGCGGGTAACGGGGCTTCCGGCACGCAGGTGACGGATGACCGGCTCGCCTTCCAATACAGCCTGGATCCGGCGGCGGCGATCAACAGTGCCAATTCCCTCTTCACCTCCGTGGCGGCTCTCGATTTCCTCAGCCCGCAAACCACGGGCGTGGCGGCGGGGATCGATGGCAATCTCGCGGCCAACCGCACCGCCATCAGTTCCACGGTGACCGGATTTTCCTGGGCTCCGGGCACCGCGCTGTTTCTCCGGTGGGTGGATGTGAACTATCCCGGGCCGAACCCCACGGCTTCCACCACCCGGGCGGACAATGGTTTGGCCATCGATGATCTGACCTTCTCCGCCGTGCCGGAACCTTCCGCTCTATTGTTGGGATTCGCGGGAGCGCTGCTGCTCGCCGGTCGCCGCCGCCGCTGAAACAAGAGGACGCACTTGCATGAAACCCTTTGTTTCGACTCTTCTATGGGCTGGCCTTTTCGGCTCCGCAGGCCTCCCGGTGCTGGCCGGGACCGGCATCAGCTACAGCACTCCGGGAGCGGAGTATGTGGAGAATTTCGATCTCCTGCCTTCCAAACCCTCGGGGGTGAATATTCAGACCGCGAGCGCCGACACCTTCCCGAATGGCTGGGCGGACGACAGCACCACGGTGGCCGGGGATCACCTCGGCGTGCCTGGATGGTATCTGTATCACCCCATGTCCCAGACAGAGGGCGGCACGAATCAGCATCAGCGGGTGCGGATCGGCGCAGGGGCGAATACCGGGTCGTTCTGGATTTTCAACGATGCCATCACGCCTTCGGACAAGGCGCTGGGCAGCCTGGGGTCAAATACTATGGCGGACCCGGACACGGACATGGACCAGAACATGTACATCGTCCTCCGGCTGGTGAACCGCACGGGCAGGCTGCTGGGCAGCTTTACGGTGACTTATGATGGCGAGGAATGGCGGGACGGGCAGTCGGCCACGGGGGAAACGCTGTTCTTCGGCTACAGCCTCGTGGCCGCGGCGGATGACTGGTATCTGCCCGCAACCACTTTCACTGCGGTCCCGGCGCTTAATTTTACCTCCCCGGTAGTCGTGGGGACCGGCACGTCGGGGACCGCCGTGAACGGCAACGTGGAGGGGCGCGTGCCCGGTATCACCGCCACCGTGACTGGTATTGCCTGGAATCCGGATGCGGAACTCTGGCTGCGCTGGACGGACCCCCAACTGGCCTTTCATCCCACGCCCACGGTGGAGAATCCAAAACCGCTTTCCGTAAGCATCGCGGATGACGGACTGGCCATCGATAACTTCCGCTTCAGCGCCGCCCTTGCTCCCGCCGGTATTCCGGAGGCCCGGCTGACTATCGCGCAAGGCGGTGGGGGCCAGTGGCAATTGGAATGGCAGGGAAGCGCCGCCCTGACTTATGAAGTGCAGCATGGCATGGATCTCAGCACCTGGACCAGTGTTTCCTCCCCGGCTCCGGAATCCGAAGGCGCAATGATCTGGCCGGTTCCCCAGGCGCTGCTTACCGGCGGAAAGCATTTCTTCCGCCTGGTTCGCTCCGTGAAGCCCTGAGCTTTTCCGTCAGGCGAGCCACAAAACAGAAATCGGCTGGCGTGGAAATTTTAATTTCCTACTTGAATAGTATGGATTAACCGGCCACTTCCCTGAAGACCGACCGCCACCCGCACGGAGGTCCGCTCTCCAATGGAGGTGCGTACATTTGGATGCGGGCATCCCCATCGCACCCAAATATGAAAAACCGGCATACCCCCCTGCTTCGTTTCGCCTTTCTTACCTCTCTGCTGGCAGCCATGCCGGCGAATGCGGGCACGCCCGCTCCGGCCCCGGCTCCCCAGCCTGCCGCGGAATCCTCCGACAAATCGGCGTTCGATGAACTCTGGAGCCTGGCCACGCTTTATAAAAACCCGGCCAATCCCTGGCTTCAGGAACTCAAGCTCCGCGGGCGGTATCACGGGCAGTATCACTGGGTGGATGGCGACCAGGGAAGCGAGCACGACTGGGAAAACCGGCGCTCGCGGATCGGGATCGATGCCAAACTCTTCAAGCACTTCGAACTGCGGCTGGACGCCCAGAGCAATGATGAGTTCGATCCGTTCTACGACCGGCTGGTGGATGCCTACGTGAAGTGGCTCCCAAACGAGCACTTCAGCCTCACCCTGGGGAAACAGAAGCCGCAGATCGGATACTACGACTTCGTCCAATCCACGAATTACCAGCCCACGTTTGAGCGTTCGCAGATCTTCAATCAGTTGCGCGTGGACCGGGTGACCGGAGCCGTGGCGGAGTGGAAAACAGGGCGATGGAGTGTGGATGCGGGCGTGTATTCCAACGATATGAACCGGGAGTTCGGTGACTTTGACGGAGGGATCACCTTTGGCGCGGGCTTCGGGTATGATCTGAAGGATGTCTGGAGCCTGGAAAAAGCGCAACTCCATGTGGACTGGCTGCACAGCGACCGGGAGGCGATCGATTCCCTCCTGAACCGGTATGAGGACATTGTGTCCACCACCCTGTGGCTGAAGAATGGCCGGTGGAGTCTGGTGGGAGAGGCCTTTTACGCCACGGGTCACGCGCCGGATGTCTTCGGCTTCTATATCCAGCCCACCTATGACCTCGTGCCGAAGAAGCTGCAGGCCGTGGCCCGCTATTCCTTTGCCACGGGCGACGGGCCGGACAGTGTGATCGCGCAGTCCCGTTATGAACGGGCCGCTCCCTTCATCACCGGGGGAGGGCAGGGGGACCAGTATCAGGCGGGTTATCTTGGCCTCCAGTATTTCATCTACGGAGACCGCCTGAAACTGATGGGGGGCGTGGAATTGGCCCACTTGGACGGCGGCGGGAATGGCGGTGGCTTTGATGGCGTCACCGGCCTGACGGGCATCCGGGTTTCCTTCTGAAGCTCCAGTGTAAAAACAAAAGGGGCCCGGCGTTTCCGCCGGGCCCCTCTTTTTCAAAATTCTGTGACGGTCAGCTTCCCGCAGCTTCCGCGGCTTTCTTGATGAGCGCCTCCGCCTCTTTCTCACGGCGCACCTCGCGCATCCGGCGGTAGCCCACCAGTTTGCGGGCCTGTTCATCCCAGAGGCGGAAGGTGAAGGACTTCATGCTTCCGACGAGCGTGACCGGGGTCACCTGCTGGAACATCGGGTGGGATTCATGGCAGGCCTGGAGATTGTAGTTCGGAATCTTGGGGCTCAGGTGATGCACGTGGTGGTAACCGATGTTTCCGGTGAACCACTGGAGCACCTTCGGCAGCTTGTAGAAGGAGCTGCCCTGGAGAGCGGCGGTGGTGTAGTCCCACTCCTCGGCGCGCTCCCAGTAAGCGCCTTCAAACTGGTGCTGCACGTAGAACATCCAGATGCCCAGGGAACCAGCCACGAGGAGCGTGGTAAACTGGATGATGAGATACTCTTTAACGCCGAAGGTGAGGCTCAGAACGGTGGCCACCGCCAGCAGGGCCAGATTCATCCACCACACGGAAAGCCGCTCCCGCCATTTCGCTTTTGGAGTGGTGATCCGCTGCCGCACCGCGAAGAGAACCAGAGGGGCAACCACAAAAAGGATGATCGGGTTCCGCGCCAGCTTGTAGGCAAACCGCTTCCAACGGGAGGACTCGATGTATTCCTGGACGGTCAGGGTCCAGATGTCCCCCGTGCCACGGCGGTCCAGATCTCCGGAGGTGGCGTGGTGGAGGGAGTGCTCCCAGCGCCAGTGATAATAAGGAGTGAAGGTCAGAAGGCCCGAGATGAAGCCCCACACCGAATTCGCCGTCTTCGACTTAAAGAAAGACCCGTGGCTGCAATCGTGGAAAATAATGAAGATCCGTACCGCCAGCGCTCCCGCCACAATGGAGAGGGGCAGCATGAGCCAGAACGAGACGCTCAAGCTCAGGAACATGAGGTACCAAAGGACCGCGTAGGGCACCAGGGTATTTACCAGCTGCCAAATCCCTTTCGGGAGGGAGGGAGTCTGGTATTTTGAGACGACTTTCTTCCATTCCGCGATTTTCATCGCCGAACTTTTTTCCTCCGGGGTCTTGTCTGTGGTCATGTGGTTCTGGTGTGGATACGCGGGGGAAACACCATATTTCCGGGAGCGCGTGAATTCCGGCCGGTTTTTTTAGAAAACCGGGCACAAGTCAAGCGTCGCCGCGTTCACGGATTTGTGCAACGGCGGCGTTGAATTTCCATGAGTCGTCTAACCCATCCACTTCTCCGCGATGTTCATCGCGACCTGACGGAGTTCGTTCGTTTCCACCGGGGTGAACTCGTAGGGTTCCAGCTTGCCGATCCCCAGGGTGCCCATGAGGAGGCCGCCCATGTCGATGGGCACGGCGAGCGATCCGCCCACCTTGGTTTTTTTGGCTTTGGGGCGGGCCACTCCAGAGGTGTCCTCCTGGAGATTGCAGAGCTGCACCGGTTCCATGCGCTCGGCGGCGGCTCCGGCGATGCCCTTGCCCATGGGAATGCGCTCCACCTTGGCGAGTATTTCCTTCGGAATCCCGAGGTGAGCCACCAGATCCAGCATCGCGTGGAGATCGTTCCACTGATGCAGCGTGCCAGTCTGACAGTCGAAGGCCTTGAGGATAACCTCCAGGACTTTCTGCCAGTCGGGGTTGCCACGCATGGCGGCGTTGATGGTCTTGATGCGTTCGCTCATTTTTGGTAATCGGGGGGAACACCCTGACTCTGTCCGGAAGGAATGCAAAAAGAAATGCGACTCAGGTGAAATCTTTGAGGGCAAAAACGAGGCTTGAAGTATGTGCGAACCCCGGCCCAGGGCCTTTCCGCGAGCCCGGGCATGCTCCCGCTGGACAGAGCCGCTTCCCGCGGGCAGTCCTGATTTTTCCCCTTCCTGACCTCTTTGATGAAGCTTCCCGTTATTCTTCTCGCCGGACTCACCCTTGCCGGCGGACTTTCCGCCCAGGAGATCCTCAAAGCCCCGGTGGCCGCCAAGGAGGTCATCGGCCGGGTGGCGCCGAACCGGTATCTTTTGCCCACGAATCAGGTGCTGACCCCGACCGGAGTCCACGCCGCGCTGCCGGGACTGCGTCCCCAAGCTCTCCGGTTGAGCCCCAACGGGAAACTGCTCGTGACCGCCGGGAGCACGAAAAAACTGGTCTGTCTGAATCCGGTGACCGGCGCGGTCATTCAGGAGGTGACCTTTGCCGCTGATCCGCCGCCGCCTGGAAAAAAGCCGGCGGAGAAATCCGGAGACCCCAACGCCCCCGCCGTGCCAGGCGAAAAACCGAAAGCGCCCGAACCCCCAGGACCGGCCAGCGGCTCCGCGCTCAGCTTCACTGGCCTGGTCTTCTCCCCGGACGGGAGGCACATCTATCTCTCCAATGTGGTGGGCACCATCAAGGTCTTCTCCGTGGATGATAAAGAGAAGGTCACCGCCACCGGCACCTGGCACATCCCGGATGCAAAGACCGCCCGGCGTAAGGCGGACATTCCCAGTGGCCTGGCGGTTTCCGCGGACGGGAAGATGGTCTATGTGGTGGGGAATGTTGCTAACCGGCTTCATGAACTGAACGCGGAGACCGGAGTGGTGCTGCGCTCCTGGGATACCGGGGAGGCTCCTTATGATGTGGTCCTCGCGGGAGGGAAAGCCTACGTGTCCAATTCCGGCGGCCGGCGGGCCGATAAGAGCAGTCCTTCTGCTCCCGGAGGCGCGGGCACGAAGGTGCGTGTGGACGCGGAGCGGCAGATCGCGAACGAGGGCTCCGTCACCGTCATCGATCTCGCGGCGAACAAGGTCAAAACGGAGATCATGGTGGAACTGCACGCCTCGGCGCTCACGGTTTCCCCGGATGGCGAATACGTGGTGGTCTGCAACACGGGCAGCGACACCCTCAGCGTTATTGAAACCAGGACGGACACCGTGGTGGAAAAGATCTGGGCCCGCCGTACGCCGGGCGATCTCTTCGGAGCCCAGCCGAACGCGGTGACCTTCGATGGCCGGGGCAAGCGACTCTATGTCTGCAACGGCACGCAGAACTGTGTGGCGGTCATCAAATTCGAGCCGAAGGAAAACGAGTCCGCCGTGGTGGGGCTCATTCCCGTGGGATGGTTTCCGGGAGCCATTGTCTTTGATGAGCCCCGAAAGACGGTCTGTGTGGCGAATATCAAGGGCATCGGGTCCGGGAAGATCTTCAAGCCGACCGAGAAGGTGAAGCAGAACTCCAAGGACTTCTTCGGTTCCCTTTCCCTCGTGCCCGCGCCGTCCGGGAACGCGATGGAGGACATGACCACCGTGGCGCTCCTGAACATGCGCTACGCCCGGCTCACGGAGGCCGCCCTGCCGCCGCGCCCCAATCAGCCGCCCCGCGTGGTCCCGGAGCGTGTGGGCGAGCCTTCGCTCATTAAACACGTGGTCTATGTGATCAAAGAAAACCGGACCTACGACCAGGTGCTGGGGGATATCACCACCGGGAACGGCGATGCCTCGCTCTGTGTTTTCGGGGAAAAGATCACGCCGAACCTGCATAAGATCTGCCGGGAGTTCGTGCTGCTGGACAATGCCTTCTGCTGCAGCGTGCAGAGCGCGGATGGCCACCAGTGGACGGACAGCGCCATCGCCAATGGCTACATGGAGCGGCAGGTCACGTCCGGCTTTCCCCGGAGCTATCCAGGCGGCAAGACGGAGGATGGCGTGGATGCCCTGGCGTGGGCGTCCTCCGGTTTCATCTGGGACAATGCCCGGGCGCATGGCAAAACCTTTCGCAACTATGGCGAATGGATGATCAGCGAAGCCGGCTGGAAGGACACCACCAAAAAGGACAAGCCAAAATGGGAGGACTACTGGCACGACTATAAGAACGGTACGGGCCTCACAAAACTGGCGTGCCGTCCCGGGATCGAGTCCCTCCGGGCCGTGAGCAAGTTGGACACCGTGGGCTGGGATCTCAACATCACGGACCAGGTGCGCGCGGATGCCTTTATCAAGGAACTGAAGGAGTTTGAGGCGAAGGGGGAGTTTCCCTCGCTGAGCATTCTCTTCCTCCCGAACGACCACACCGGTGGCACGCGCGGCAGGGGTCCCACGCCCGCCGCGCAGGTGGCGGACAATGACCTGGCCATGGGCCGGGTGGTGGAGGCGCTGAGCCAAAGCAAGTTCTGGCCGCAAATGTGCCTCTTCGCCATTGAGGATGACCCCCAGGCGGGCTGGGACCACGTGAGTGCCTACCGCACCACCTGCTATGTGGCCAGTCCCTACGCAAAGCGGGGCAAGACGGTCAGCACGCCCTACAATCACCCGGGGCTGCTCCGCACCATGGAACTGATGCTGGGCCTGCCCCCGATGAATCAGATGGATGCCACGGCCACGCCCATGACTGACTGTTTCATGCCCACGCCGGATCTCACGCCGTTCAAGTCCGTGCCGAACACCACCCCGCTGGATGCCCTCAATCCCGAGCCTAAAAAAGTGGCGGATGCCATCCTGCGCGAGGACGCGCTCGTTTCCGAGTCCCTCAAACTGGACGAGGCCGACAAATGCCCGGAGGACGTGCTCAACCAGATTCTCTGGCGGGCGATGAAGGGCTCCGCCGCGCCGTACCCCCGCTGGGCAGTGAAGGCCGGGGAGGATGACGATGACTGATGCTTCTTGACCGCTCTGTACCAACCACCGACACTTCTATCATTATGAAAATCAAACACACACTCCTCGCCGCGGCCGCCGTGCTCGGCCTTTGCACCGCCACTCCATGTTTCGCTCAGGAAAGCGAGGACGCTCCCGCGAAGGAAACCGTGAAGCTGGATCCGGAGACCCGAAAGCTGGTGAAGGATGTCATGGATGCCTCCCAGGTAAAAGCCACGCTGGAGAAGAGCGTGGATACCATGATCGAGCAGGGGAAAAAGGCGGCGGGCGCGAACCCGAACATCCCGCCGGAATTCTGGATCGAGGTGGAGAAGGAATTCCGGAAAAAACTCCCGGAACTGGTGGAGTCCATGATGCCGGTATACGCCGAGCATTTCACCAAGAGTGAACTGGTGGCGCTCGCCGAATTCTACAAATCCCCGGCGGGCAAAAAGTTCGCGGAGAAACAGCCGGAAATCCTCCAGGCTTCCATGACCGCAGGCGCGAAGTGGGGCGAGAAAATCGGTCGCGAGGTGATGCAGCGGCTGATGAGCAAAAAGGAAACGGACTGATTTTCTATCCAGCGGCCTCCGCTTTCCCCGGATGAACCTGTCCCCGCGAGTGCGCTCCATGATCCGTCCCGCCATGGCACTGGCGGCAGTCATGCTGTCTCTTTGCCCGAAGGCCCCGGCGGAAGTGCCGCTGGGGTCGGTTCCGGGGAAGTTCACGGTCACGGACATTCGCTTTTCCCCGCGCAACCTGGAGGACTATGGCCAGCCGAAGGTGTTCGTGCTGGCCTTCACCTCCACGGGCTGCCCGCTGGCGGCGCGTTACCTTCCGAAGCTGAAAACGCTTTCCGGAGCTTATGCGGGGAAGGGCGTGCAGTTCATCGCGGTGAATGAAGCGGCGGACGATTCCGTGATGGACATGGCGCGGCAGGCCCTGGAGGCCGGCGTGGAGTTTCCCTGTGTGAAGGACTTCAGCGGGGGCTGCGCGAAGGCCCTGGGCGTCACCCGCACTCCGGAGGTGGTGGTGCTGGATGCCGCGCGGCGGATTTGTTATCGCGGCCGCATCGATGACCAGTTCCGCCTGGGCGGCGACAAGCCCACCGCCGGGCGCGAGGACCTGAAGGAGGCCATTGAGGATGTATTGGCAGGGCGTCCGTTGAGTGTGGCGGAGACCGCGGTGGACGGCTGCCTGATTTCCTTCCCGGCCCCCGTGCCGGAAAAGACCACCCTGACCTACGCGAAGGACATTGCCCCGCTGCTGAATGCCCACTGCGTGGAATGCCACCGGCCCGGAACCGCGGCGCCGTTTTCCCTGCTGGAGTATGAGAAGGTAGCGGCGAAGGCGGGCTCCATCGCGGAGGCCGTGGAGGAACAGCGCATGCCGCCGTGGTTCGCCCATCCGGGCTCCGGAAAATTCGTGAATCACCGGGGCCTTTCAGCAGCGGAGCGCTCTTTGATTATTCAGTGGGCGCGGGGCGGCAAACCGTCCGGCGATCTGGCCACCGCCCCGAAGCCGCCTGAGTTTCCCAGTGCCAAATGGAGCATCGGTGAGCCGGACCTGGTCATCAAGGCTCTCATGGAGGAGAAACTGCCGGCCACCGGTTATCTGCCTTACCGGTATGTGGTGCTTCCGTATGTGTTTCCCCACGACACATGGGTGCAGGGGATCGAGATCATGCCCTCGAATCCCCGGGTGGTGCATCACGCGAATCTCGCGTATGCGAAGGTCACGGAGAAGTTTGACCAGGACCGTAATTTTCTCACCGGCAAAGTGCCGGGCGGCATCGCGGTGAATCTGAATTCGGGCGTGGCCATGATGATCCCCGCCGGCTCTGTGCTGGCCTTCCAGATCCACTACGTGACTACCGGAAAGGAGGAGACGGACCGCATCTCCGTGGGCCTGCGTTATGCCCGGGAGCCGGTGGATAAGCGGGTCCGTTATAAGATCATCCACGAGGGGCGTTTCCGGATTCCACCAGGAGCTTCCTCGCATCCCGTCCGCGCGGAAAAGGAACTGGAGTGTGATGCCACGGGGATCGCGCTTTTTACCCACATGCACCTGCGCGGGAAGGACAGCACCTTTACAGCCCGCTATCCGGATGGACGTTCCGAGACTCTGCTCTGCATGCCGAACTACAGTTTCGGCTGGCAGCTAAGTTATGTCTGGGAGCCTGGCAAACAACGCTTCCCCAAAGGCACAAAAATCGAGTGCCTCTCACATTTCGACAACTCTCCGTTCAATCCCTTCAATCCGGATCCCTCCGTGACCGTCAAATACGGGCCGCAGACGTATCATGAGATGATGCAGGGGTTCTTCTTCTACACGGACGACTCCGAGCACCTGAATCTCAAGGTCGATCCGGCGAACGGAAAAGAGATCAAGCCGGAGGAGGACGGGAATGCAAAGACGGCAGCGAAAGAGTAAGGGCCTCTAGAAATCCAGTGTCAGTTGGGCCACCGGCTGGAAGGACCGGCGGTGCAGGGGACAGGGGCCATGTTCGCGCAGGCGGGTGAGATGCAGCGGCGTGCCATACCCTTTGTGGGAGTGGAAGGCGTATTGCGGATACTGTTCTGAGAGGAGGCGCATCCTGCGGTCCCGTTCCACTTTCGCAATGATACTTGCGGCGGCGATGCTCAGGCTGAGACCGTCGCCCTTCACCACGGCCTCGTGGGGAAAAGGAAACCGGCGGACCGGCAGGCCATCGATGATGCACATGTCCGGCATTCTCGGCAGGCCGCGCACCGCCCGTTCCATCGCCAGATGGGAGGCGCGCAGGATGTTCAACTGGTCGATCTCCTCCACGCTGGCCTCCGCGCAACTGACGTGGAGGCGGGTGTCAGTGGTCAATTCAAGGTAGATTTCCTCCCGCTGTTTTTCGGTGAGTTGTTTGGAATCGTTGAGCACTCCGTGAGTATAGCCCTCCGGCAGGATGACCGCAGCGGCCATCACCGGACCCGCCAGTGGTCCGCGGCCTGCTTCATCGATGCCCGCCACACAGGCATGTCCGGCGGCGCGCAGGCGGATTTCAATTTCCAGAGTCGGCATGTCCGGGTGATTACGAACGTGCTTCGGGGGCGCAACCCGAAAACCAGGGTGGCCGGCTGACGGGGGGGCGGTGAATGCCTGCGGTGGCCGCGAATGACCGGCCAGGGAGGAGGCTTCGTCCGGAAAAGGGCGGTGGACTCCGTCAGCCACCCGGCCGGTTGAAAATCCCCTCCAGGGCAATGAAACGTCCTCCCATGCTTCTCGCCCTTGCCCAGATGAAAGTGGAGCCGGCCTGTCCGGAGGTTAATCTGGCCCGGGCGGTGGACTGGATTTCCCGTGCGGCGGGAGAAGGCGCGGAGGTGCTGCTGCTGCCGGAGACGCTGGACTGCGGCTGGACTCATCCCGCCGCGCGGGAACTCGCGGGGACCATTCCAGGGGGAGCGGCTTTCGATCGGTTGCGACAGGCCGCCGTGGATTTCCGGGTGACGGTCTGCGCGGGCTTGGTGGAACGGTGTGGCGAGGTGCTTTATAATGCGGCGGTGTTGATCTCTCCGGATGGCACGCTCCTGCTGCACCACCGGAAGCTGAATGAACTGGATTTCGCCCGCGCCCTTTATTCACGCGGGGACCGGCTGGGAGTGGTGGAAACCCGGCACGGACGGGTGGGGCTCATGATTTGCGCGGACGCTTTTGCCAAAGGCCTTGTCATTACCCGCACCCTGGGGCACATGGGGGCGGATATCATTCTTTCCCCCTGCGCGTGGGCGGTCCCGCCGGACTATGATCCCGTGAAGCAGCCCTATGGAAAGCTCTGGCGGGACAGCTACGGCCCTCCCGCACGGCGCGGGAAAATGTGGATCGCGGGGTGCAGCAATACCGGGCCGGTCACCGCCGGGGAATGGGCGGGCTGGGAGTGCATCGGCTGTTCCATGGTGGTGGGACCGGATGGCTTGGTGGCGGCCCAGGCAGGGTATGGCCGGGAGGAACTGCTGCTGATCGCCATTCCCGATCCCGCTTAGCACCGCTGGGGGGGCGAACCTGCGCGCGCCTTTGCGGGCGGGCTTTCCAGGGTGGCGGATCAAAGGTTGCACATCGGCCAGGCATGGGGCACGGTTTTCGCTCTTTCCGTTCTTCACTTCACTTGTGCCCATGCCTCATCGTCGCCTGCTTTTACCCGCCGTTTCGCTGTTGTACACCATCGCCGCCTCTGGCGCGGAACCGGCGGCGGGAACGGATGAATACTTCACCCAGTTTGTCCGCCCCATTCTGGAATCCTCCTGCACGCACTGTCACGGGAAGGACAAACAGGAAGGCAAGCTGCGGCTGGATTCCCTGGAGGCCAGTCTGAAGGGGCACGGGGATAAACCCGCCCTCGTCCCCGGCAAGCCGGAGGAAAGCCCGCTCTACACCACCACCATTCTCGCTTCCAAGGATGATGACATCATGCCGCCCTCCAAGGAACCGGCGCTGACGAAGGGGCAGACGGAACGTTTGAAAGCTTGGATCGCCGCCGGTGCCAAATGGCCCGCCGGTGTGGTGCTGGGATCCGAACCCCGCATGCAGTTCGTCCGGGACATTCAGCCCATCCTGGAACAAAACTGCGTGGCCTGCCACAAGGGGGAAAAGCACGATGGAGGCCTGGACCTCACCACCCTGGCAAAGAGCACGGAAGGCGGGAATTCCGGAGCGGGGCTCACGGGTTTTGATCCCGCGAACAGTCTTCTCCTCGCCCGCACGCTTCTGCCGGATGATGATGATGATCTGATGCCGCCCAAAAAGAAGGGCGGACCGCTGCGCAACGAGGAAAAGACGAAACTCCAGCTTTGGGTAAAACAGGGAGCCCCCTGGCCCGAGGGCGTGGTGCTGTCACAGAAGGCGAAGGTGGATGAACGTCCGCCGTCTCCGGACACGCTGGAACTCGCGACAAAGATTCACGCCTTCATCACCGAAAAGTCCGTGGAAAAAACGGCGGCGGAGATGAAGCCCTACAGCGAGGCCGTGCCCAAAGCCCGGAATAAAGAATTCAAGATGGTGCCCATTCCCGGCGGGGAATTCACTCTCGGAAGCCCCGCTTCCGAAGCGGATCGCAAGGAGGACGAAGGGCCGCAGGTGAAGGTGAAAATCGATCCTTTCTGGATGGGAGCCCATGAGGTGACGTGGGATACCTACATGAAGTTCATGATGACGGAGGACGCGCGTTATAAGGACGGTGTCAAAAAGAACCCGCGCAAGGATGACACTATCGTGGATTCCGTGAGCAGCCCCACGGCTCCCTACACGGACATGACCTTCGGCTTGGGACAGGATGGATTCCCGGCTATTTCCATGACGGAGCATGCCGCCAGCAAATACTGCCAGTGGCTTAGTGCCCAGACCGGTCACTTCTATCGCCTGCCCACGGAGGCGGAGTGGGAATACGCGGCCCGCGCCGGCACCACCACGGCCTATTTCTGGGGAGACGATCCCGCGCCCATGGAGAAGTATGCCTGGTTCCTCGATAACGCGGATAACAAAACCCAGCCTGTGGGCAAGAAGCTCCCGAATCCCTGGGGCCTCTATGACATTCTGGGCAACGTCACCGAATGGACGCTCGATCAGTATGATCCGAAGTTTTACGGCACCCTGACCGCGGGCGCGGCCAATCCCTTCAACCAGCCAAAGACCATCTATCCCCGCGTGGCCCGCGGCGGTTCCTGGGATGACATGGCAAAGGACCTTCGCGCCGCGTCCCGCCGGTTCTCCGGTGAAGAGTGGAAGCTGCAGGATCCCCAGCTCCCGAAGAGCATCTGGTATCACACGAACGCCCAGTTCCTCGGGTTCCGGGTCGTGCGCCCGCTGACGGTCCCGCCGCCGGACAAGATGTATCTCTACTGGAATCTCGGTCGCGTGGATGAGCCGAAGAAGTAAGCATCCGCGGTAACGAAAAACCCGGGGTCCTTTCGCGGGCCCCGGGTTTTCCACCGCCCGGCTTCCCCCCTATGAAAATCATCCGCTGTCTGGACCGCGAAGGTCTTCCCTGCCATGCCTCGCTGCAAAGTGACGGCTCCGCGCTCAAGCTGGAGGGCGACCTCTTCACCGGCCTCAAGGAAACCGGGGAGACGGTGTCTCCGGAGAGTCTGCTGGCTCCTTTGGAGCCGGAGGCGATCCTCTGCATCGGCCTGAACTACCGCCGCCACGCGGAGGAGGGGAATGCCCCCATCCCGGAGTTTCCCGTGCTGTTCATGAAGTCGAAGGCCGCCGTCCAGAATCCGGGCGGTCCCATCGAACTGCCCCGCCATCTGCGAAGCGATCAGGTGGACTATGAATGTGAGCTGGCCGTGGTCATCGGGAAGCGGTGTAAAAACGTGAGCCGGGAGGAGGCGCTGGATTACGTGCTGGGCTATACCTGCGCGAATGATGTGAGCGCCCGCGACTGGCAGCGCGCCCGCGGGGGCAACCAATGGTGCCGGGCAAAGACGTTCGATACCTTCTGCCCGCTCGGCCCTTGTCTCGTGACGCGGGATGAAATCCCGGACCCCTCCGCGCTGAAGATCAAAACCGTGCTGAATGGAGAGGTCATGCAGGATTGGACGACGGATGACATGATCTTCGACGTGCCCTCCCTCATCGCCTTTCTGAGCAGTGGCACCACGCTTCTGCCCGGCACGGTCATTCTTACCGGCACCCCGCACGGGGTGGGCTTCGCCCGCACTCCCCCGGTCTTCCTCCAGCCAGGGGACACCGTGAGCGTGGAGATCAGCGGCATCGGCACCCTGACAAATCCCGTGGTGGAGGAGCCGGTAGTGTGAATCGCTGGCTGGGTTGAATCCCGTCCCGGCGATTGACCCATCCGTTTTTGCAGTGCTGGATTTAAGGCCCGGAGGGCCGTTGGAAGGTAGCCGGTGGCGCAAGCCACCGGAACCACAATAGCAACCATTATGAGCCCCGGCAGGGGCGATGGAACCGGTGGGATGTATATGCCACGGAAGTTCCATCGCCCCTGCCGGGGCTTCATCTCTTTTATATCCATCTTTTCCGGTGGCTTGCGCCACCGGCTACCTTCCGGCGGCCCTCCGGGCCTGCCATTGAGGCGAGTTTATCCATTATTATTCAGTTTTTTATCTGTCATGAATCCCCCGGTCCTGGAAGTCAGCGGTCTCACGGTTACCCGCCGTGGCACGCGTGTGTTAAGCGAACTCACATGGCGGGTGAACCCCGGGGAAATGTGGTGCATCCTGGGGCCTAACGGTTCCGGGAAAACCTCGCTCCTCAGTTGCCTCACCGGCTTTCTCACGCCTTCCGGCGGACGGATTTCCCTCCTGGGGGAGGTCTTCGGGGAAACGGACTGGATCGGCCTGCGCCGCCGGGTGGGCATCGTGAGCAGCAGCCTGGGACGGCTGGTGGATGAAGAGGAGACTGCCCTGAGCGTCATCGGCAGCGGGCTTTCCGGACAGATCAATTACTGGGGCCGCATTCCCCGGGAGGCGCAGGCCGCGGCCCGACGCATCGCCCGCCAGGTGCGCTGCGTGCCGGTGTTGGACCGCCCGTGGGCGGTGCTCAGCCAGGGTGAGCGCCAGCGCGTGCTCATCGGACGCGCGCTCATTGCCAGCCCCGCGCTGATGATTCTGGATGAACCCTGCGCCGGTCTGGACCCCGTGGCCCGGCAGCGGTTTCTGGTCTTCGTTCAGGAACTGGCCTCAAAACGGAAAGGCCCGTCTCTCGTCTTCGTGACCCACCACCTGGAGGAGATTCCCCCGGCCTGCACCCATGTCCTCGCTCTGCGCGATGGCCGCGCCGTGGCGGCGGGTCCCTGCGCGGAGGTGCTTACGGACAAAGTGCTGAGCCGGGTCTTCGGGGCCAAAGTCCACGTCTCCCGCGACGGAGACCGCTGGGCCATGGCGGTGACGGGTGGGAAGTGACACGCCGGTCATTTCACAGGCCCTATTCGTCCTGTCAGGCGTATAGGGTCTGTCCGTCTCCTCACGCCAGCACCGCGTCGATGGCCTTTCCAGTCCCGTCTTTTGTCAGGTAAAACGGCCGGCCTTCCGTGACATAGCCGTGGTCGGCGGGGATGCCGAGGGCTTTGTAAAGCGTGGCGTGAATATCCGGCAGTTCCACGGGATTCTCCACCGGCAGCATGGGATGCCGGTCCGCGGTTTTTCCATACACGGTGCCGCCGCGCACGGCTCCTCCGAACATCACCACCGTGTGGTTCGTGCTGAAGTGGCCGTGGAAGCCGTACATCTTTTCGCTCTCGATCACGAGCTTGCCGCCATCGTGCTCCTCGGTAGCACCGATGGCCTCGGTGCCTGCTTTGCCATCGATCTGTTGCGCGGGGTCCGAAGCAATGGTCCGGCCGAATTCCGACTCGATCACCACCAGCGTGCGGTCCAGCAGGCCGCGTTGTTTCAGATCCCGGAGAAGCTGGGCGATGGGGCCGTCAATTTGCTGCTTCATCTCCACCATGCGGGCCGCGCCGTTCTCATGCATGTCGAATCCCTTGAAGGGATCATACTGGAGTTCCACCTGCACGAAGCGGGCACCCGCCTCCACCAGCCGCCGGGCGAGGAGCAGGCCGTGGCCGAAACGGGCGTAGTAGTCGTAGCTTTTATCCAGCAGGGCCTCGCGGGAAATTCGGGGTTCGTAGGCTTTGATGGTTGCCGGGGATTCCTCTTTGGCCCACTCAAAGGCCTTCTTCACAGGTGAGTCCATCATGCGGCGCGCCTCGCCGATCACCTTCAGGTAATGCGCGGCGGTGCCGCTGTCCTGGTCAGCCGCGCGGGAGAGGGAATCGAGATATGCCAGCCGCCGGTCCAGCCGGGCACTGCCGATGGAGGCGAGAGCCGTGAGCGTTTCCAGACCCTGCGAAGGATCGGTGACGCGAAACGGGGCATAGTCGCTGCCGTAAAAGCCAGGGCCGGTAAACTCCGCTGCCTTCTGTTTGTCCACATTGCCGCCCGGATTGGCGTCCGCGCCGATGTAGATGTAAGGCGGCACATCCGCCACCCGGGGTCCCAGCGTGCGGGCCACGGCGGACCCGACGGAGGGAGGCTTCAGCCCCACCGGCTCCAGATAGCCGGTCATGGCATAAAACTGCGCCTTCACATGGGAGGCGCCGAATCTCGCGGTGGTGTGGAGAGAGCGGATGAGGGCCGCTTGGTCCATAAAGGCCGCAGTCTGCTCCAGGCCCTCGCCCAGCGAAATGGGATCCGCGGCGGTGCGGATGGTGCGGCAGGTGGAGAGCAGCTCACTGCCGCGCATGCCGGCCCGGTAGGGCGTGAAGGGCTTGGGATCCCAGGTGTCCTGCTGCGCCACGCCGCCAGGCAGATAGATCATGATGACTGCCTGGGCGCGGCCTTCGAATTTTTTGGGCGGCTCTCCTTCGCTGGCGGAGGCGCGTGTTTCGAGTGCGAGGCCACCGGCGAGCGAGGCTCCGGTGCGGAGAAAGTGTCTGCGGGTAAACGGGCGGTTCATAGGGGCCGGATCAGTTCACATATTGAAATGCCGGGCTGGTCACGATGGCCCAAAGCATGTCCGCCGCGGCATCGCGCGGGCTCAGTTTTCCCTCGGTCATGGAGTCCTGCAAAAAGGCGCGGCCCAGAACGAGTTCCTTTTCAGACGGCTTTCGCTGAAGGGCGGCGAGGTAGATGGTCTCCACCACCGCGTCCGGTGATGGCGTGGCTCCGGCGGTGGCCAGGAGAACATCCGGCTTCATGAGGGCATTGTATTTCGCGCCATTGAGCAGTTCCAGAGCTTGCAGCACGGCCACGCCGCCGGAGCGTTCCGTGCTGACCTCCGAGCGGATGTCCGGCCGTCCGAGGGCGCTGTTCAGGGTATCCGGCACGCCTTCACTGGCGCGATAAACGCGACGGCCATCCTCCAGCTTTTGCCGTGTGATCACGGCCACGCTGTCGAGCAGTTGCTCCGCCGTCAGACGGCGCGCGGCGGGTGAGCGGTAGAGGCGTTTTGAGTCCTTCGGGTGCTGAATGTCAAAAGTATCCGCCAGCGCGGGATCGTGCCGGAGTTGATAGGTCCGGCTGTTGAGGATGAGCCGGGTGGTCCGTTTGAGGTCGCAGCCGTTTTGGAGAAAATCATACACCAGCCAGTCCAGAAACGCGGGATGGCTGGCTGGAGTGTCCACGCGGAAGTCATCCGCGGGCTCGAACAGACCGAGCCCCAGATAGCGTTTCCACAGGCGATTCACGATGGTCTTGGCGAAGCGGGGATTCGCGGGATCCGTGAGCAGCAGCGCCGCCATGTGCAGCCTTTCCGCAGACCCGGCGGGAGCGGTGGCGGGCGCGCCCGGCTGCTCGAAGGGAGAGGCGGCGGGAATGAAAACGCGGGATCGCTTTTCACAGCGGATCCTTTCCAGATCCGTGTCATTGAAGAAACCGGCAAAGGCCAGGAACCGCTTTTGAGGCCACTCGTCGTTATCGAAGTGACTGTGGCAACTGGCGCATTTCATCCCGGTGCCCAGGAAGACCTGGCCGACATCCGCCGCGGTTTGCAGCACTTCCTTGTGCTCGCCTTTACGAAGAAAGCCCACGCTGTAGCGCACGCCGAGGATGTCCACGCTGCCGGGGCGTTTGAAACCGGGCATGGTGGGATCGATCAGTTCGGCAACGAAGACGTCATAGGGCTTGTTCTTCGCGAAGCTGGCATAGACCCATGGCAGGTGATCGCCCCGGCTGATGACGCCGCCGAAGGTGGTGGCCACATTGCTGGCGAGCGCGTCCAGCCAGAACACGGTCCAGTGCGCCGCGTAGTCGGCGTCGCGTGACAGCAGTTCATCAATAAGCCGCGCTCTTTTGTCAGGGCGGGGGTCCTCCAGAAAACGCCGGGTCTCCGCGAGCGTGGGAATGGCTCCAATGACATCCAGATACACCCGGCGCAGGAAGCTGGAGTCATCGCACAGCAGGGGATCCGGGACGGGATTCAGTTCGTTCCAGCGGGCGAGGATGAAGCGATCCACCTCATTGAACGACGTGCCGTTCACGGTGGGAGGCGCTTCCGGGGCGGGCACCAAAGGCAGCCGGAGAGCGCGGCGGGTGATGAGGCGTTCCTCCGCATTGGCTCCCGGGCCTCCCTGGAAGGAGGTCGCGGGATCAGTGTCCGCAGCGGTGGCCTTTACCGGACAAAGCAGAGTGGCGGTGGTGAGGAAGGCGAGACCTGTCTGTTTGAGCCGGTTCATGGGGCGGAGGGGATGGCGTCTTTGAATCACGCACACCCCGGCGCTTCCCGCCATGGTCCGCCTCCACCTGTTCGCGACGAAAATCCTCCGGCGGCATGGGGATTTTTGCAGGGTGGTGGAGGGTTCCAGCCATGGACCGGGAACCGGGGATCTCATAGTATCCCAATGTCCAGTCATTTCATAGAACCTCCCGCGATCCCTTTCCCATGATGACCCTGTCCCGCCTTTCCTTTGTTTCCCTTTCTTTATTCCTGCTGCCCGCGATCTC
Source organism: Verrucomicrobiales bacterium (assembly GCA_965229245.1). Classification (GTDB taxonomy): domain Bacteria; phylum Verrucomicrobiota; class Verrucomicrobiia; order Verrucomicrobiales; family V1-33; genus V1-33. The sequence goes on along the minus strand of CBDDIW010000005.1, from coordinate 938,860 downwards.
CCGCGGGGCGGTAGCGTTGATCAATGGCAGCTTTGAAGATACCGGTACCACCTACAACGGAGCGCTGGGTGGCATCAATGAAGCGACGGGCTGGACGAATCTCTCCGGTCTCACCATTCAGGCGGCCAGCGTGCCCGCGTCGAATCCGCCGAATGCTGAATTCACCAGCACGGCGGGCACCGCCACGGGGAGCCGGCTGCTGCGGCTGGTGGCGGACTCCAGCAGCCCAGGCAACCGCGGCGCGATTGCCCAGAATCTCGGAACGATGACGGCGGGCGTCACCTACACCCTTTTCGGCGATGTCTTTGGGGGTCCCAGCACCGGGGTGAACTACAGCGCGGGCGTGAGCTTCGTGAATCAATTGAGCGCCACTCCCGCGATCACCTACGTTTCGCAGACTCTCGCGGGAGTGCCCAGCGGCGGGTTCACCGCCAACGGGATCACTCTGTCCTACACCGCCACCGCCGCGGACCAGGGCCAGCCGCTGGTGCTGCTGCTCCAGGCTCCCGTGCTGGCCGATGGGCAGGCCACGCGCGGCGGGCTGGACAATCTCCGGCTGACAGCCGTGCCGGAGCCCGGCGCGGCCCTGCTGGCGGGCCTGGCCGGGCTGGCACTGACACGCCGCCGCCGTTCGTAAAAACGGGGCGGGGGAACAGGCGTCAGGACGCGGGGTGGGCTTTGCGACCGGGGAAGGTGAGTTCGGCGATGCCGGATTTGTCCAGTTCGCCAAGCCCCTCCGCGACCATCTTCTCATACTGAGAGGCGGTGGCGGCGGCGAGCGGCAGCTCCAGGCCTTTTTCCTTCGCCAGGGCGAGAGCGATGTTGCTGTCCTTGGCGGCGTGCTCCGCGCTGAAGTAGCAGGAGTGCTCGCGGTTCAGCATGTCCTCGCCGTCCGTTTGCAGCACGCGGCTGTTGGCACCGGTCACGCTGAAGATGTGCATGAGCATCGGAAGATCGAGCCCCAGCGCGGCACCCAGTCCCAGGCCCTCCGCGAGCGCGGCGGTGTTGATGTTCATAACCATGTTCACCAGGGCCTTCACTTCGGCGGCCTTCCCGGCGGGCCCAACGTAGGTGAGGACGGCGCTCATTTGTTTCAGCAGGGGTTCCACTTTTTTGAAGACCTCCTCTTTCCCGCCGATCATGAGCTGGAGCGTGCCTTCGCGGGCCTGGGTGATGGAGCTGGCCATGCACCCTTCGATGCTGGTGGCTCCGGCGGCTTCCGAGTCCTTCTCCAGTTGCACATGCAAGCCCGGGGAGAGTGTGGCGCAGTTGATGAAGGTCTTTCCGGCGGTACCGGTGAACAGATTGTCGCCCTCGCCATAGAAGATATCTTTCATGGCCTGGTCGTTCGAGACTACGGTGAAGATGATGTCCGCCGCGGCGGTGACAGGGGCCAGCTTGTCATACGCCGTGGCCCCGATCTCCGCGGCAAGGTCCGCGGCAGCGGCCATGTTCACATCATAAACGGCGGTTACCTGATAACCAAGGTCCTTGACGCGGCGGGCCATGTTGGCTCCCATGCGTCCGACTCCTACAAATGCGATCTTCTCCATGTCTTAGTGGGCAGTTGGTTTGAATTCGGGGTAAAAGGGATTGTGGGCACGTTCCTCCGCCATCGTGGTGAGCGGGCCGTGACCGGGGCAGATGACGGTGTATCCGGAAAGGGGAAAAATGCGGTCACGGTTCGCCGTGAGCGCCGTGGTCCAGGCTCCGGCGGCTCCGCCCATGCTGCCGGCAAAGAGCGCGTCGCCCACGATGGCGAGCGGCTGGGCAAGTCCCTGGATGACATAGGTGATGCCGCCCCGGGAATGCCCGGCGGTTTCACGGGCTTCGATGGCCAGTTTTCCGAGGGTGAAGGTCATGCCTTCATCCACCGGCTCCGCGCCGGTGAAGAGTTCACCGCGTCCCACCTTCACCGCGACCTCCGGAAAGGCCCTCTGGAGCGCCGGAAGGACCGCGATGTGGTCCGGGTGGGTGTGGGTAAGGTAAATGCGTTCCAGTTTGAGAGAGTGTTTCTGGAGCGCCGAAAGAGTGACGGCGGCGTCCGCCCCGGTATCGAAGAGGGCCGCTGATTTTGATTCGGGATCGAACACCAGGTAGTGATTCACCGCCATGCCATGATGGTTGGTGTGCAGAGCAAGCAAGCCCCCGACTTCCACCGGGGCAGGGTGCCAGGCACCGCGGCTCAGGGCAAGCAGACTATCCGCATGCAGCCCCAGGCAAGGGGCCACGAGGCGGGCGGGTTCCTCCAGCACGCGACCGGATTTCAACTCCCGCAGGACGCTGGTGGAGATGCCCGCGCGGGCGGCCAGCGCGTCGTCACTCAGCTCGAGGCCGCGCTGGGCCTTGCCGAGAATATCCTCAAAATTGTCCTCAAAGGGGATTTGCATGGCTGGAGGGATCATCCGCAAAGGGGGGTACAAGAACAAGCTCCAAGTTACCGGGGACCGCTCCGTGGAGACGGGCTCCGGTAAACCTGGAGCTTTTCAGACGCGGCTTACTGGGCCGGTTTCGGAGCCTCGGGGGCGGGGGCCGCCGGGGCTGGAGGAGTAGCGGGGGCCGCAGGAGCAGGAGCGGCAGGCGGAGCCTCCGGCGCGGGAGCGGGGGGCGTGGCGGGAGCGGGCGCCGCAGGCGGAGTCGCCGGAGGTGTGGCTGGAGCCGGGGTTGCCGGAGCCGGGGTTGCCGGAGCCGGGGTTGCCGGAGCCGGGGTTGCCGGAGCCGGGGTTGCCGGAGCCGGTGCGGGTTTCGGAGCCTCGGGAGCGGGGGTAGGAGTAGGAGCAGGAGTCACCTTGGGGGCTTCCTTCGAAGGCTCCATGCCGGGGAGGGTCACTTCGATCGGAGGAGTCGTCGCCTCGATCTTCTTGTCCCCGGGTTTGGGGGCGGGAGCAGGAAGGGTGGTGATCTTCGGTTTCGCCGGAGTTCCCGCGCCAGGCGTTTCCCCGGCGGGCGGAGCGGCGGGCTTGTCCTTCAGGAGTTCGGAGCGCTTTTTCGACGCTGGATCGAAGGCGCTTTTCGCCACAATGAAGATCCGGCCCTGGATAGCCTGTTCTTTGGCCAGCTTTTCCTTGAGAGTCTTTATTCCCTCCACCTGTTCGTCCGCCTTCCGTTTATCCTCCTGCCATTTCGCCAGGGCGATCTGGTAGGCAGCATTCGCTTCGTCGAACTTCGCTTTGTCCTCGGGCTTCGCGTCGGCGGCCGGGGGGGCGGGAGCCGCGGGGGCCGGAGCGGTGAAAGGCGCGGGATCCTGAATGTTTCCGGTCACCGTGAAGCTCATAAACTGGGCTTCCGGACCACTTTCGTCCGGGGGCTGTTTGGCCCCGGCTTTGATGGTGTAGGTCAGGCCGTCGAAGGTTTCGATGACCACAGAGGTCAGGGGTTTATCCAGCGCCGCCTTGTCCTTTTCCGCCGCGGGGAGGACGTCCAGGAAGCTGACGTAGGAGAAGAGACTGCCCTGGCTGGTGGCTTTGTCCTTGTCGAACTCCTCGCCGGGCTTCGGGGCATCGAGTTTCAACTCGCCGGCCTCCGTGTCGCGTGTGAGCTTCCAGGATTCCTCCGGCGTGGGGCCGGTCACGGTGACGGACTTGTGCTTTTCCACCTTGAAGAAGGTGTCCTTATCCAGCCAGCCTTTCGGGTCTCCCTCCAGCTTGTTATAACCGTTGGTGGTCTGATAGACGGCATCCACCCCCTTGACCTGAATCCACTGGGGAGCGGGCTTGGGACCGGAGAGATCCATCGTCTCACGGGAGAAGTCCGGGGGAGTCATTTTACCGACCGTGAGGCCCGCCAGTTCTTTGCCGGAGGCGTCCTTGAAGGTCAGTTGTTTGCCCACTTCCTCCTCTTTCACACCATCTCCGCTTTCGGCGAGACCGAGGCGTGGATAGAGGCTCTTGCCCACGCCGGTTTCCACTTTCTGGACTTTCAGCGCCAGGGCGGTGTCGGTCACTTCATTGGCGGCGGTGATGCTCGCGGGGAAGTTATCCCGGGACACGACCACCCATTTGCCGTCCTTGAGGGCGACCTCCACCTGTTTTTTGCTGTCCTTGACGATGAACGAGGCGACATCCCCGGGGCGGAAGTCCTTCAGCGCGGGCTGGCCCACCCCGGCGGGGGGGGAGGAGAACGTGGCGGCGTTGTAGTAGCCCTTGATGAGCACGGCGACACCCGCGGTGACCGCGACACCTCCGAGAATGAGAAGCGATTTACTTTTCATGATACAGGGATTGAGAGGTTAGTGAGCGGCGGTGGTGGCTTTGCGCGTGATGAAGACCCCAAGGCCGATCAGGGCCACCAGGGCGGGAGGAATGAAGACATTCTTCCACTTCCAGCCGAAGATCACGTCGTCGTATTCCTTTTTCGCCTCCTTGATCTTCAAATATTTCTTTCTCGTCAGTTCCTTTTGCTTTTCGTCCATCTCCTTGAGGCCCTGCCAGATTGACTGGTTCCGTTCCTTGGCGGTCTTCTTGGAGCTGATCTCCGCGTTGATGCGTTCGATCTCCGCTTCCATGTCATTGACGTCCTTCTGGATGCGGTCGTTGGCCTTTTTGACGATCTCGCGGAGAGCGGTGAAGGGCCGGGTGGCGGGGCCGCGTCCGCGAACGGACATCAGGTCCCGGTCATTGGCCGCTTGGTCCACCATGCGCTGGATGAGCGGCAGGTTGTAGGAGGGGGGAAGACCATCGCTGATCATGTCCGAGTCCCCGACGAGATAAACCATGCCCTCCTTGACGGCTTCCTTGAGGGGCGCTTCGCCGGCGGGAACTGCCGGAGCGGCAGGGGCCGCCGGTGTGGCCGGCACTGCGGGAGCGGCGGCAGGAGGCGTGGCTGGAGTGACCGGCATCGGGGTGGGAGCCGCTGGAGCGGGAGCAGGAGCCGTCGCAGTGGCGGGGGCCGTGGCGGGCACGGTCACCGGGGGAGTCACGGCTTCCACGGGCTTGGAAGCCGGAGGTGTGGCGGGTTGAGCCGGGGCGGCAGGAGCGGGCGCGGGGGCAGGAGCCGGAGCGGCGGGAGGCGCGGGCTGGGCGGTGCCAGGTTGTGCTTCCGTGCCCGCCGGGCCTTGACCACCGTGTTCACCGAGACCGGGAATGCCGCCTGGGAAACCACCACCTGGGAAACCTCCGGGGAATCCACCCTGGCCACCAGCCGGTTTCGGCGGGGGAGGCGCGGGTTTGCCCGCCGGGAAGGCGGTGCGAAAACTGCCTTCCAGACGGAAGGCCAGCAGGCGGGGTTTGTCCTCCGGTTTGGATTTGAAGGCGAGTTCCTGCGCCTGTTTCACGGACTCGGCGCTGCCCGGGTTCGCATTGCCATAGGTGGACGCGTTCACCATGCTTTGTTTACCGGAGGTCTGAAGGAAGACCGTTTCCTTCAGGCCGGAGGCGGGAGAGCCGCTGAAGCCCCCGGCATACACGGCCCACAGTTCCGTGAGGTCCTTGGTGACCTCGTCCGTCTTTTCACGGATGGCGTCCTCGCCCATGCGGAGGATGACCGGGTTCACGAGGTTCGGCCCCATGGGGTATCCGAATTCCGGGTCCGCCACCATCATGGTGGTGTCAAAGGTATAGCCCCACACCGGGAGCAGGCGGCTGAGGGTGGAGGCAATTTCCGGCCCCTGCTGCTGCATTTGCATCATGGGGTTTTGCGGACGGCTGCGCAGGGCCTCCAGGCTGGCGGGATCCAGCATGGCAATGATGCGGCCACCGTTGAGGAGATACTGGTCCAGCGCGAACTGGGCTTCCTCGGTGATCCCGGCGGGGTGGATCACCAGCATGACATCAATGTCCTTGTCGATGGCGGTGGCGGTGACATCGAATTTCTTGATGTCATACTGGGCCTTGAGTTCCTTGATGAAGCGGATTTCCCCGCGCGGTCCCATGTCCATCTGGAGGGCGGTCATGAGGCCCACCTTCTTCTTCGAGGTGCGGCTCACTTCGGTGATCGCCTTGGCGAGCTGGTATTCAATGCGGTCATCCTCCTTGCCGTCATTGGAGAGCCATTCCGGCACGGAGTCGATGTTGGAGGTTTTGTCGAGGCAGCTCACGGAGATGCCGAAATAACCGGCGTTCGGAATCGGCTGGATCCGGGCGGCGGCGGCGTCCTCCTCGGCCTGGGTGGCCGGTTCCACTTCGTATTTTTCGATGATGAGTTTCTCAGGATTCAGTTCCCGGAAACGGGCCAGCCAGGCGTCCGTCTGGTCCACCATGGGGCGGAGCTGGGCGGGCATGTTGTCCTTGGGGGAGACATAGAATTTGATGGTCGTCTTCGAGTCCAGACGGCTCACGATGTTCCGGGTACCCTGGGTGAGGGTATGGACCTTGTTGGCCGTGAAGTCCAGCCGGGCCGTGCTCATGCCCGCGAACACATTGACCAGAATGACAATGGCGAGGATGAGAAGGGCACCCACGCCGGTAAGCACCCAGGACGGGCCCTTGCTTCCGGTATTTTCTGCGGAATTGCTCATATGCTGAAAGGAGGGGGATTAGGAGCGTTTGGAACGGATGAACACACTCGTCAGGAACAGACAGAACGAGGTGAACGTGAGAAGATAAACGAGGGATTGCATGCGCACGGCACCGCGGGCCATCTCCGTGAGATGGTACGTAAAGCTCATCGCGTTGCAGATATCGGCGAGGATATTGAGATGCGCGCCGCGGAGGAATTCATTGATGGGGCCGAAACCGATGAGCACCATGATGAAGCACAGCGTCACCGAGATCAGCAGACAGGTAATGGGATTCCGGGTCACGGCGGAGAAGGCGCAGGTGAGCGCGATGGTGGCCAGGCCCACGAGGAAGCTGCCGAGGTAGCCGCTGAAGATGGTGCCGCCATCCGGATCGCCCAGGGTGTAGACCGTGAAAACGATGCCGATGGTGAAAAGCAGCGTCGCCGCGAGCACGCTGGCGGCGGCGAGGAATTTACCGGTGATGGCCTGCCACGGGGAAATGGGCATTGTGAGCAGCAGTTCCGTGGTGCCGGTGCGGTTTTCCTCGGACCACAGCCGCATCCCGATGGCCGGGCCAAAGATCATGTAGATCCAGGCGTGGAAATAGAAAAAGCGGGTGAGGGAGGCGTCCCCCTGTTCAATGAATCCGCCGAAATAGAAGGTGAGGCCGAGGCTGAGCAGCGTGAAGATAAAAATCAACACATAGGCCAGCGGCGTGGTGAAGTACGAGATCAACTCGCGCTTAAAGACGATCCAGACGTTTCGCATGAGATTGGAAAAAAGGTGCGGGGTTCGACAGGATCAGGCCTGGGTTTGGGAGGTGAGTTCGCGGAACATGTCGTCCAGACGTCCGATGTCTTCATGGAGTTCCAGAAGCTGGAGGTTTTTGCCCGCGGAGTAGCTGGAGATTTCAGCGGCGAGGGCGCCGGCGACTGCTTTGCCTTTGGGCTTCACGGTGCCGGTAAAGCCGGAGTCCGTGGAGGTGCCTTCCACCGCGCCCGCGTTGCGGAGGCCGGAAAGCTCCTGGCGGATGCTGTTCCCGGACTGGCCCGTGATCTTTACATGAATGAGTCCGGCGCGGCTGGCGCGGGAGCGGAGTTCATTGGGCGTGCCATCGGCCACGATTTTCCCGAGGTCGATGATGATCGCGCGGGAACAGCAGGCCTCCACTTCTTCGAGAATGTGGGTGGAGAAAATGATGGCTTTCGTTTTGCCCATTTCCTTGATGAGGTTCCGCACCACGTCCTTCTGGTTCGGATCGAGACCGTCAGTGGGTTCGTCGAGAATGAGCACCTCGGGATCGTGAATGATGGCTTGGGCGAGACAGGTCCGGTGGCGGAAGCCCTTGGAGAGCGTGTCGATGGCCTGGTTGCGGACCTTGTGGAGAAAGCAGATGTCGATGGCTTTGTTGACCGCATCCTTTTTGGCCGAACCATTGAGACCGCGCAGCTCGGCGGCAAAGTTGAGAAATCCTTTCACCGTCATGTCCAGATACAGCGGCGCGCTTTCCGGGAGGTAGCCGATCTTCGTTTTCGCGGCGTTGGGGGAGTCCAGCATGCTCTCACCGCCGATGACCACGGAACCGGTCGTGGGGGGAAGATACCCGGTGATCATGCGCATAGTGGTGGACTTTCCGGCGCCGTTTGGCCCGAGAAATCCGAGGACTTCACCTTTCTGGACACGCAGGGACAAATTGTCCACGGCGACCTTGGGTCCGAAGTGTTTGGACAGGTTGTTGATTTCAATCATACTTTCGGGAGGAGGGGTGGCGGTGCAACAAAAACGGGCGATCAGGGGCAATCCGGAGCGCCGGAGCGGAGAGCGCCACCAGGACCATTATTTGTTTCCTTGTTCAACGATTTTCTGCCAGGTGGTGTTTCACCGGTAAAAGAAAACCGGCGCGAGCCTGGGAGGTCGCGCCGGCTTTGCCGGAAAGAAGCTGGAAACGGGAACCGGATCAGTCCGCGAAGACTTTGCGGGAATCGGTCAGGTGAAACACCTTGTCCGTCCAGAGCACGTCCTTCGGCCACTCAGGAGCCGGGCCGTCGTTGATGCGGGTGATGTTTTTGCCGATGGTGGCGTCTTCAGGCTGGCTGTTGGCGATGCTGATGGGCGTGCCGGTGGGGACCAGCGCCCAGAACTTCGGAGCCACATTCCAAGGCATGCGCACGCAGCCATGGGTGGAATTGACGGGCTGAATCCAGCCGGCGTGGAAGCCGTAGGCGCTTTTGAACTCCACCCAGAACGGCATGGGATACTGGCCGTAGCTGTTGGAACGCTTGTTCCGGATCTTCGTGTAGGCGGTGAAGTTCCCCAGGGGCGTGCCGGCACCCGGCTTGCCGAAGCAGGCGGTGGTGACGAGCAGCGGGCGGTCTCCTTCCATGACATACACCGCGCGATTGCTCACGCTGGCCTTCACGCGCACGGCTGCGGGGTTTTTGGGACGGTAGGCGGGCACGTCAAAGGTGCGGCCATCCACCCCGGCATGAGGCTTGGAAGGGGTGCTGCAGCTGGACAGCCCGGCGGCGAGGGCCGCGGCAAGCACTGCTTTGGCGAGAGGTTTCAGAATTTTTGGAAAGATCATTCGGGTTTCTAAACGGATGGCCGAGCCTCGGAAAGCGGGAAGTTGAGGGGCTGGGCGAGGGATTTTGAACAGGAGACAAGCAGAGACCAACGGGGAAGCAGGGTTTGTTCAGATTTGTTCAGGGTAACGAAGAGAGAGGGGGATGGTTTGAGTTTAAAGGATGTTTGGATGCCTTATTTGTATGTTTGTTCTGTGATATTTTCCAAATATTCGATAATAACCATGAAAGGTCATTCGCAGCGCATGGCCACACATTTCAAATAGGCGGCCTCCGGGAAGGTGATGGCGTGGTCAGGGGCGTGCTGGCTGGTCCAGAGCTTCCGGGTCATCCAGGGAAGGGCGGCGCGGTCCACGGCAGTGAAAAACTCCGTCATGGTGACATGAGCGGAACAGGAGGCCATCACCAGAATACCCCCGCGCCGCACGCGTCTCAGGGCGGAGGTCGCCAGCTTTTCATAGGCCACGATGGCCCCCGCGCGGTCCGCTTCCCGCTTCGCAAGAGAGGGCGGATCCACCACCACGAGATCAAACTGGCCGCGAGGTCCGTCCGCCAGCCAGGCAAAGGCGTCCGCCTTCACGGGATCTCGCACGCAGGCGACCACGGCGCGGATGTCGCGATTGAGGGCGAAATTCCGGTCTCCCGCCTCCAGGGCGTGGGTACTGATGTCAACGTCCGTCACGGAGCGTGCTCCGCCGCGGGCCGCGTAGAGGGAAAATCCCCCGGAAAAACTGAAGGCGTTCAGCACGGTGGCGCCGGAAGCCAGCCGGCCCACCCGCTGGCGGTTCTCCCGCTGGTCGAGGAAGAAGCCTGTCTTCTGGCCGCGCAGGATTTCGGCTTCAAACTGCAGACCGTTTTCCGTGAAGACCCCGGTATCCCCGGTTTCCCCGTGAAGGAGGCCTTCCTGGACGTCGTGCGCGGAGGAGGCGAAGGCGGTGATATTCCGGCTGAGCCTGAGCACCAGCGCATCCGGGGAAAAGGTGGAGACAATGAGGTCGCGGATCTCGTCCAACCGCGGCAGCCAGACGGCGGAGTAAAGTTTCAGCACAAAGACATCGGCATAACGGTCCAGCACCAGGCCGGGCCAGCCATCGCTCTCCCCGTTGATGAGGCGGTATCCATTTGTTTCCGGGCCAAACATGCCCTCCCGTTTCGCCACGGTGGCGGCGAAACGTTCCCGCCACCACTCCGGGGTGATGGTCACGGGCTTGCCTGCCTGGAGCACCCGGATGCGCAGGGGGGATGCGGCATCGTAGAGGCCCACGGCGAGGAATTTGTCATTCCGGTCGTAAATCACCGCGATTTCCCCCGCCGTGCCTTCGCGGTTCTGGTCCCGGACACTATCGGAAAAAACCCACGGATGCCCCGCGCGGACCGCTTTTTCGGCGGCGGGTGAAAGCCGGAGACGGAGCCGGGAAGCGGGAGCGGACATAGTGATAAGAAAAGAGGAGGCGCGGGTGATTCTCTTCCAGCCACACGCCAGGCCCGGTGTCATCCGCGTTCTTTGAAGGAAGGGCCGGTGACAACATGCACTTTGCATCACGGGGGCGGATCTGATTCTCACGGGAACGTGACAGGTCTCTGGAAACCCGGGCCGGAGTCTGGAGGCACGTCCCGTGCAACCCGGGGCTGCCGCTATGAACACCATTACCGAACCCAATACCATCAACGAAGATTGCATTGATGCCTGCAACAAGCTCCTGCGCGGCGAACTCTCCGCCATTGAGACCTACACCCAGGCCATCGCCCGCGTGGATGCCTCGTCTGACAAGGACGAGTTGGAGCGCATCCGCTCCGAGCACGAGGACAGCGCGAGATTATTGCACGATCACGTCCGTTCCATGGGAGGCGAGCCCTCCGCAGCTTCCGGACTCTGGGGTGCCGTGGCCCAGACCATTCAGGGAACCGCCGGGCTCTTTGGTGAATCCGCCGGGCTTAAGTCCCTGGAGGAAGGTGAGCAGCACGGCATCCGTGAATATGAGGAAGCCCTCGCCTCCGATCACGTGATGAGTTCCATCAAGAGTGTGATTCGCGGAGAACTGCTGCCACGTCTTCGCGAGCACATCTCCACCCTGACCGCCATGCGGGAGGATCGCGGCGCGCCGCCGCAGGATCCAGGCCCCGGTATTCCCGTCACGGATGTGCCGGTGCCGGTGTAAACCAGGCCAGCGTGGCTTTCAGCCCCTCGTCCAGACTTCCCTCCGCCACGAACCCCGTGGCGAGGAGAGCCTCCACCGACGCGCGGGAGTGCCGGATGTCTCCCGCGCGTTCCGGCAGGTGGGTAATCGAAGAGGCTGAGCCGGAAAGCCCGATGACTTTGCGCGCGAGATCCAGTACGGAGAGTGTGCCGCCGTAGCCCGCGTTATAAACGCCGGTGATTCCCGGTGTCAGCACCACGTGGGCGATGGCCGCCACCACATCCTTTACCCAGATGAAGTCCCGCGTCTGTTCGCCATCGCCGTGGATGGTGATAGCGTCACCGCGCACGGCTTTTTCGATGAATACCGGGACCGCCGCGCCATATGGTCCATGGGGATCCTGACGTTCTCCGAAGACATTGAAGAAACGGAGGCACACCGTTTCCAGGCGGCCCTGCTCCTGATAAAAGCGGCAGTATTGTTCCCCCAGCAGTTTAGTAATGGCGTAGGGGCTTTTCGGTTCGGGGATCATGGTCTCCACTTTGGGGACCTCCGGGTTATCGCCATAGACCGCCGCGCTACTGGCAAAAAACAGCTTCTTCACCCCCGCGGCGGCAGCCTCCTCCAACACATGCAGAGTGCCCACTCCATTGAGGCGTTCGCATTCCAGCGGCTGGGTCACGCTCTCCGGAACGCTGACCAGCGCGGCCATGTGGAATACATAGTCCACTCCCCGCATGACTTCCCGGAGGATGGCGCGGTCCATGATGTCTCCCTCCACGAGTTTCACCCGCAGGCCTTCGAGGTTTTTCCGGAAGCCAGTGCGGAAGTTATCCAGCACGCGCACGGTGGCCTCTCCTTGAAAACGGGCGGCGAGATGGCTGCCGATGAATCCGGCTCCGCCGGTGATAAGAATGATCATAGGGATGAAGTCGAGGAGGGTCGCCAGGAGGGAGGGAGCTATCGGGGAATACCGCTGTAGTCGAAACACGCGAAGACCCGGATGCGGCGCACGGTTTCCCCGGCACTGACCACGTCGAAAAGCGCGGCGGGCCGGAAGGAGCGGAAGGCGCGAGTGATATTCAGCGGGGGATCGTCCGCGGAGAGGTCATCGGTAATGTAAAGCGCGGTACAGTCCACGAAGTGGCTGCGGCCCGAGCTTACCGAGTCATAGCGCGGCCAGGTATGGTAAGCATTTTCGATGATGGCGGACTCCGCCACATACACCAGCGGGTGGGCGGGCGTGGGCCAGCGTACGGGGAGATCCTGGGGAAAGTAAAAGTTCAGGATGGAGGCCAGGCGTTCATCCCGTGCGATGAGGAAGAGCCGCTTCCCTCCCTGCGCGTCCTCCCCCGCCTTCGAGGCAGCTTCCTGGATAATGCGGGTGAGTTCCCCGGTGGTGGAGCGCCAGCCGCGCCATTCCACGGAGGGATCGGACCGGAGAGGAAAGGGAATCCCCACATGGCGCAGGATCTGGGAATCCAGACACAGCGGCGTGAGGATGAGCGCCGGGAGGATGGTAAGCCACTGGAAGCGCTGCTTCCATGGCAGCTTTTCCGTGAGGATTTGCTCCCAGGCCCATGGCAGCAGGCCGCAGAGCGCGGGCAGGGCCGGGGCCAGCCAGGAGGCTTCCCCGCCGCCCGCTAGCGAGAGGATCAGTGCCCCCACCAGCGGAGGCAGGGCAAAAGCGGTGAGAAACCGGCCCGTGTCCGAACGTGGCCAGCGTTTCACCCCCATGACGAGCGCCCATCCCATGGCAAGGAATACCAGGGGGGTGAGAGCCAGCGCCCATTTCCCCAGCATCACGAGCGGAGCCGCCAGGCCGGTGCCCTGAACGGGCCGGATCTGTTCCAGCCAGTAGTACCAACCCGCCATGGCATGCGCGTGATTCCACTGCCACACCGGCCAGATGAAAAGGCCCACATTCACCAGCATCCACCAGGGGCCCGGACGGAGCAGCCGGCGGCGCCAGCGGCGGGAGGAGGCCATGAGGAGAATGGCGCAGACCGGTCCCCACAGCGTGCCATACCAGCAGAGAAATCCCGCGCCAAAGAGCACGCCCGCCAGGGGCCAGTGCCAGTCCCAGGCCGAGGCCCGGCGCAGCGCCCGCCACACGGCGGCCATGCCGCAGAGGAGGAAAAGCATGCCCGGCATGCGGGCATCCAGAAAGATGGCGGAGTAGTTCCAGAGGGGCGTCAGATTCAGCAGGGCCACGCTCCACGCGGCGGCTTTTTCCCCCGTCAGACTCCGGAGCATGCGGTAAAGCACGGCACTGGCCGCGACCGCGAGGAGCGGAGCGAAAAAGCGCACGGCCAGCGGCGTCCAGCCGCCTGCGAGCGTGCTGAGCCAGGAAAAAGCAGCGGTTCCAAAACCGCCGTGCAGCCCCACCGGAGCGGGATGCCGCCCCCATTCCGCCAGCAGGGCCTCCCCGGGAGAAATCTCCAGCGCCGCGCCCAGTCCCCACCGCACAAGCGTCAGGAGCGCCATGCCCCCGATGAGCATGCGCTGGGTGAAACTCAGTTCCTCCGGAGGCATGGCTGACGCTTACGCCAAAGCCATCGCGGGAAAGGGAAAAAACGGGCGGACGGTGATTTCGTGAGGGTGCCTCCCCGTTTCGTGTACGGAGAGAAATGAACGGGAGAGAACGAAGGGAACGAAGCGGGGGAGAAGGGGAATAAACAGGAGTTAGCAGAGGAACAGAGCCAGGGGGACGACGTCCACCTCACGCTCCTCCCTTTCCTCCCGCCGCGCCCATTATCCATCATCCATTCCCCATTATCCTCAATGCACTTCCCTCGCGGCGTTCTGGAAGTCCGGGAGCGAGATAATGCGGCTGAGGATCTGGTGGAAGGCCACGGCAGGGTGCTGCGTGGCATCCACCTCCGTGATCTTGTCCGCCGGATAGAACTGGAGCATCGGCTTGCTCTCCTCCTCGTAGGTGCGGATGCGGCGCTCGATGGTCTCGTCCTTCGCGTCGTCCCAGCGGTTGTCCTTCAGCGCGCGTTTCCGCAGGCGGCGGTGGAGTTCGCGGCGGTCCGGGCAGGAGAGGTGGAAGATGTGCAGCACGTCGATGTAGCTTTCCATGATGCGCGCCTGCTCGACGTTCCGGGGGATGCCGTCGAGGACGAGGAAATCGATGTCCGGCTTGAACAGGTGGCTTTCGGCCCGGCTGTCGATGTTCGCCTGCCAGAGTTTGACGGTGAGTTCATCCGGCACCAGTTCCCCGCGGCTGGAGTAGTGGACAAACTGCTGGCCCAGCTGGGTGCGGGTATCCAGAGCGCGGAAGACATCCCCGCAGGCGCAGTGGATGAAGCGGGGGATACGGCCCAGGATGGCTCCCTGCGTGCCTTTGCCGCTGCCAGGAGCGCCAAACATCAGGAAGGTGCGGTGACGGGCTTTGGGGTTGCTCATGACGGCGGGCTGCATTTGAAAGGATGGGTAGATACCGCCGGGAAAGCGGGCGGGATTTTTACCCTGGCTCTTCCGGAAGGAAACCGAAATAATCATTTTCCATGCCACCTGTTCAGCGCCTCCTCATCGCCACCCACAATGCCCACAAGACCGGGGAATTCCAGGCTTTGCTAGGAGAGGGATGGCTGGTGGAGGATCTGAGCGCCCATCCGGAACTGCCCGCGCCGGAGGAGACGGGAACTACTTTTGAAGAGAATGCCACGATCAAAGCGCTGGCCGCCGGCGCCGCTCTGGGACCGGAAGTGCTGGTGGTGGCGGATGACTCCGGGCTGGAGGTGGATGCCCTGGGAGGAAGGCCGGGAGTGTATTCCGCGCGTTACGCCGGACCGGGAGCCGGGGACCGGGGGAATCTGGAGAAGGTGCTCGCCGAGCTGGCGGAGGCCGGCGTGCGTGGCAAGGACCGGAGTGCCCGGTTTCGCTGTGTGCTGGTGCTGGCGCGGGGAGCGGAAAAGCTGGCGGCCTTTGACGGGACCATCGAAGGCATCCTGGCAAACGAGGCGAAAGGGGAAGGGGGGTTTGGTTATGATCCGGCATTCATTCCGGAGGGACATTGTGAGACCTTTGGGCAACTGCCGCCGGAGGTGAAGAACGGGATGAGCCATCGCGCCCGGGCGCTGACGAGGCTGCTGGCACATCTGGACGGCGGGGGGAATCCAGGATAAAAAGTGATGAAAGCGGGATTCCCGGGAAGGCAGGCACCCTGATCCCGTGATTTGTCAGGGTCTCCACGCCTCATTGACGCCCCGGGAGAAGCCGTCATAGTCGGCGGCATGTCCTCTGAGCACGCATGGCTGGAAAGCTGCGCCACCGGAGCGCGGCTGGCCCTGGGTGAATTCGCGGTGGTCGGGCGCGGGTCGGCGGTAGGCCTGCGCGTGGATGACGCGGGGGTTTCGCGGGAGCATGCATCGCTGCGGAGAAAGGACGGCGGCTGGTGGGTGCAGGATATGGGGAGCGCCAATGGCACGTTTGTGAATGGTCTACCGGCCTCCGTGAGCACCCGGCTGAGGGGAGGGGATCAGATCAGCTTCGGGCCCGCGCGGTATGTCTTTCGCGAGGAGGGACGGTCGCTCTGGAGCGGCGCGGATGAAACGATGGAAATGTCGCACGTGGCGCGCTCCCACGGGGATGACAGTGAAGTGACGCTGCTCGTGTCAGACATCATGGGCTTCAGCGAAGTGAGTACCCGGCTGCCCGCCGCGGAAATCGCCCGGGCCACCAGCGTGTGGTGCGGGCATTGCCGGGCAGTGCTGCACGACTGCGGCGGCCACATCGACAAATTTATCGGGGATTGCGTGTTCGCCTGGTGGAAAGGGGGCACGCCGGGGGTGAAATCCCGCGCCCTGGAGGCGGCGCGGCTCCTCAACGAAGCCCCGCCGGAACTCCGCCGACTGTCCGATGGCACGGAACTCCGCTGCGGCACCGGTCTGCATACCGGAGAGGCCGCGCTGAGCCGTCTGGGGCCGTCCAGCTATACGCTCATGGGCGCGGATGTGAATCTGGTGTTTCGCATCGAGTCCCTGACCCGGAAGCTGGAACCCGTGGTGGTGAGCCGGCCCTTCGCGAACGGCTGGCCCGCGAACAGCGGCTTCACTTTCCCAAGCCTGGGCGCGCACCGGGTGAAGGGCTGGCACGTGCCGGTGGAAGTCTGCGCCGTGCGGGGCGGTGGGTTCCGGAATGTTGATGGACTCAAATAAAGGATCCAGCGGTGACTGCCGGAACCGGTCCTCACTGATCAGGGAGGCAATACGACCTTGCCCCTGGGTAATCCCTCAGGTTCCAGGGGAGAGGCAGGGGGAGCCTTCGGGAGAATGATCCCCGCTTTGAATTCGTTCACCATATCCTTGTCGAGGTCGTACCATTTCGCGAGGAAATCAGCCTGAAGGAACAGGGTTTTCCGGTAGGCGTTGAGAAGGGCGTCGTCCGGGAATTCTCCGGTCCCGCCCTCCCTCAGCTTGAGGGATTCATTGCATATCTGTCGTGAAAGGATCAACTGACCCCAGGCGGTCCCGACCGCCGTTTGGGTGCGTTCGCTTTCCTTTTGGAGCCTGACAAACAGCCAGATCCCGATGGCACCCAGGATAACGATCACGGTATAAGGCACGGTTTTCATGGAGGGCGGGAATCGATACGTTTGGTCCGCTTGTTTGCCAGGTTCATTTCTTCATTGGAGAACCCGCGGTGACAGGAATGCTCCCGCTTTCCGGGGGGCGGTAATTCCGGCATGCGGGGTGTATTACCCTAAATTCTTGAATGGAGGGATGACCGACCGCTCCACAGTGAAGCCGGTGGACGAGTGGCAGGAAAAATCAGGAAATTACCGCATGGATCATCCGGAGAGAAGCCGGTGGGCGGCTGACGGCAGCTCTCCGAGCCACTGGCCGCCCAGTTTGCGGCGCAGAATACGGGTCAGTAACAGTGCCCAGCACTGCCCGGGAGTCCATCGCGCCGTGATGGTGCCCGCCTGGTGTAGATAGCTGCTGATCAACGTGATGGCCCGCGCCAGGGTTTCCCCTTTGGCGTGCAACAAGCTCACTTTCATCCGGCGCTGGCCGCCATGCCGGGTCTCCCGCGCCACGCCGCCCAGGAGGGCCGGGCGGGTGGTGATGGCCTCCCGGTGGTGCTCCTCGTCAAAAAGCCGCGTGTAGAGGTGCCACCAGTTGCTGAGCAGCGCGATAAGGTTGGCCATGATCCGGCAGGGGGCCAGCTTTTTAGTGGTATAGCCGTTCCATCCCCACTGGTTTTTGAGTTCATCGTAATTATTTTCACAATCACCGCGCTCGCGATAGATCCGGGGCATGCAAGCCGCAGGGTAGGCCCTGGCATCGAGCGAAGTCACCAGCACCGCCAGTTTGCCACTCCAGGGAGCCGCGCTTTGCCACTCCGCGTCTGGCACCCCGGGTAAAAGACCGCGGTCTTTGCCGCGCCGCTTTCCCGGCTTCACCAGGTGGTCTGGATTCTCCGGCACTGGAGCCCGGGCCGCCGACTCCCGTACGATGAGCACGCGCCGCTTCCGGCTCCAGCCGGTGAGCCGCAACGTGCTCTCCACCACCTCCCAGCCATCGCCCGCGGACTGCCAGTCGCCGGAGCACCGCAAAAGCGACACCAGCGCACGCACCTTCGCCGTGAAGCGCAGTTTGAACACATACGGCAGTCCGCGCTCCTCGCACTCCCTCATCAGGCCCTCCTGGCCGTAGCCGCAGTCGCCCCGGAGAAAAGCGGGCCAGCAGGTCCGCGGCAGGGCTTCGAGGGTGCGCCACAATCCCGGCTGTCCCCGGCCGGCGGCATGCTCGTTGCCCGGTCGCACCTCCACTCCCACACACAGCCGCAGGTTCGCCGCGAAGTAACTGTGATACACATGACTGGGACGTCCGGGTTTATGCGGGTTGTAGCCAATCTCCGCTCCCTGCTGCCGTCCATAGAGCGGTTTAACCGTCGTATCGATATCCATGATCCAGGGCACGCGCAGCAGGGGCGCAAGACAGCGTCGCTGGTGTTCCCCCAGCCACGCCAGCGCGGCACCCTCATCCATGAGATGATTGAGCGCGCGGCGCACCACATCATCACTGACCAGCCGGTCAATGCCCAGCACCCTGGCATTGAGCACATCGCCGCGCACCGCGTTCATATGGAGATAGCGCCAGTGGCCGCACAGCACCGAAAGCGCCGCCGTGCCAAACACATTGCGGGCTCCGCTCCCCCGGTTGCCCCCGTAGCGCAGGGGGCACTCTTTGATGAAATCCTCCCACCGCTTCCCGGTCCTTAAAAACTGCGCGAAAAACACCAGCTGGCCGTGCGCGCTGACGGGAGTTCCCGGATCCCATTCCGCGTAATACCGCCCTCCCGGCGTGTCCACGGGCCATCCGGTCGTGACCTCACCCTCCGGGTGAGCTTCGCTCGTCGCTGAGGTTGTCCCCATTCCCCGATTCAAGCCGCCTTCCGTGGCCCCGTCACGCCTTTTCCATTCCAGAGTTTAGGATTAACCGCGCTGCGTTCCCGCGAGGATGCGGAAGAGGAGCTGATTCAGGACGATCACTGGATCCAGGCTGGAGGTGACGAGACGCCGGTTGGCTTTCAGGCACTCCTCCAGAGCGGTACGGAGTTCCGCGCCGGAGAATTTCGAAGCTTCCTTCGCGGCGAGAAAGAGGGGAAATACGTTCAGGCCAGAGCCGTCCTTTTTCTTTGGCAGGCGGGCGACGTCTTTTGCCGGGAGCCGTTCCAGGGCGGCAAGGTAGGTTTGATAGCTGCCTCCCGGGCGGATGTGATAACGCTCCTCGATCTGTTTGGCAGCGAACAGGTTCCGTACCCGGGGCACAATCGCGGCAAGGAGGATGCCGATGGGCGATTCATTCTCCTCCAGAAGCTGGTCCACCAGCGCGAGAGAGTAGGCCAATTGCCGCTGGGCGATGGCGTTGCCGAGTTCGAAAACCACGCCGCTCTTTGTCTGGGAGACAATGCTCCGCACGTCCTCCATGCGCACGCGGCGCTGATCGCCGAGATAGAGATCCAGCTTTTCGAGTTCGTTCTCAATTTGCCGCGTGTCCTCCCCGGCCAGCATGGTGAAGAGCTCCAGGGCTTCGGCGTCGAAGTCCAAACGGTATTCCCCGGCGCGCTCCTCCACCAGACGGGCCACCTGCTCCTCCCAGCCTGCCCGGCTGGTATCGATGAGGTCGAAGACTTCCACCTGGGCGACCTTTTTCAGATTGAGATAAAACGAGCGGCGCTTGTCCACGTCACTGGCACTGAGCACGAACTTCACATCCGGCGGCAGCCCGGGGGTGAGGAGGGCCATCAACTGGTCCAGTGCCGCGATGGTCGTCTGGGCGCGGCCGGTGATGTTATCCGCGAGAAAAGTGGCCCCTTTCAGCCAGACCACTTTTTCCCCGCCGAAGAAGGGAAGTGTCTGGAGCGCCTCCATGGTATTCCGGACGATGCGGGCGGCATGCTCCGAATTGTCCGCGCCTCCCTCAATGATTTCGACGCCGAATTCCCCGGCCTCCTGCGGAGTGATCTCGCGGGTTTTGGTGAGCGCGGCCTCCTTTACCCGCAGGTCATCCGTGCCCAGATAGGCCCACATGCCGCTGGGAGCGGCGGGTTCTTTGGACTTGGCGGCTTTTTTGGCGGGCATTTCGGTGGCGAGTGAAAGGCGAAGCCCGGCCAGCGTCAATCGCGGGGAGCACTGATCGTGGGCTCCCGTCAATCCGTTGATGACAGCGGAGGGTTTTCGAGGTATCCCGCCCCCGCCCCCCTTTCCGACCATGTCTGAAGTTTCCGAGGAATACTCCCCTGAACAACCGGTACCTTTCGTGCCTCCCACTCCGGAGGCGCTGGAGGCCTTGCTGCCGCATTATGAAATCAAGCAGTTGATCGCCAGCGGGGGCATGGGCGCGGTGTATTCCGGGGTGCAGCGGGATCTGGAGCGCCCGGCGGCCATCAAGATTCTCCCGCCGGATGCCGCGAGGGATAAGGAATCGATCGACCGTTTCCGCACGGAGGCGAAGGCCATGGCGCGGCTGACACACCCGCACATTCCCGCCGTGTTCGATTTCGGCGTGGTGGATGAGTTTTGCGTGCTGGTGATGGAACTGGTGGAGGGGCCGAATGTCTATACGCTCATCCGTCAGGGGGAGGTGACCCCGCCGCGGGCGCTGGAGATCATGGCCCAGGTGTGCGATGCCGTGCAGTTCGCGCACAGCCGGAACATCGTTCACGGGGACATCAAGCCTGGGAATATCCTGATGAATCAGGATGGGCAGGTGAAGCTGGCGGATTTCGGTCTGGCCCGTCTCATGGGCGGGCAGGGGGACAAGGATTCGGATTCATGGACTCCCATGGGGACTCCTGAATACGCCGCGCCGGAACTCTACGACAAAAACGCGCAGCCGGACCACCGGGCGGATATCTACTCCCTGGGGGTGGTGCTGCATGAGATGTTGACGGGCGCGCCTCCGGCGGGCGAGTTCGAGCTCCCGGGCGAAGGCTTGGGGCTGGACCCGCGGGTGGATGAGATCATCGCGCGGTGCATGGAGCTCAAACCGGAGCAGCGGTATCAGACCGCGCAGGAGGTGCGGGTGGTCCTGCGGGAGATTATCGAGGGGAGGAATGTTCCGGTACGGGCTCCCGCGGCGAAGCGGGAGCCGAAAAAGATCCTGCGCCCCGGTCGCCGGACACCCGCGGGCGTGAAGATCCCGGGTGCGAAGAAGAAGCCCGCTGTTTCCCCGCCTGCCCCGGGGACCACGGCGGCCGTGCCCGTAAAGAAAGCCGTCACCCAGAGGAAGATGGCTCCAGGACCGCGAACGGGGGTCCGTCCCACCGTGAAGGCGGTGTCCAGTCCCCGCAGCCGGCGCCGGGTGGTGGTGGTGGGAGGAAGCGGGGGATTTTCAGATGATGCAAAGCGGGGGATTTTGATCGGAGCGGCGCTTCTGGTGATCGGGCTCGCGGTCTGGCTGATTTTGTCAGGAGGAGAGCAAAAAGGGAAGCCTGACAAGGAGGCGAAGCAGGAGCCGGAGACGCCCGCCACCCCGGCGGTAGTGCCCCCGCTGGTGACGCCCAGATCCACCACGCCGCCGCCCCGGGACACGGTGAAAGCGCCGAATACGAATCCGGACGCGCCGCCCATGAAGAACCCGGAGGGGGCCACGCCCACCGCGGCCACGGCCCGTCTGCATGAACTCCGCGTGACCTCCAGGAACGACTGGAACGCCAAAGTGGAACCCCGGCTGAAGGAACCGCTTTCCCGTCTGACAGTGCAGTATCTCCAGGCGCTGCAAAAGCTGGAGGATGAATCCCAGGGCAAGGGAGACGCCGCCGCGGTGGTCGCCATCCGGCAGGAGTATGACCGTTTTCAGAAAAGCCCGGAGCCGGTGAAGGCGGACGCGATTTCCTCCGTGGCCGCGGTGGCAAAGAGCCAGCAGGCACTGAGCGGGCAACTTGAAAAGATGTGGGCTGGTCTGAAGTATGACACCGACAAGGTGAAGGACGGCTACATGCTGGCCCTGCATGAACTGGAGAAGCAGATGGACGCGGCCCAGGATAAAACGGGCTCCCAGATGGTCGCGGACGAGTTCCAGAAAGTGGCGGCCCTGAAGGACGCGGACCTGCGGAATTATTTCACGGGCACGGATTCGAAGTAAGCTCCGGCTTTAACAGGCGGATATATCAGCTCCGGGAGAACCGGGCTGACGGGCATTTTGAATGAAATCCGGGCCGGGTCGTCCCAGACTTTGATGTTGTCAGGGTGGAATCCCGTCCTGACGGCGTTTCACCCCCACATTCATTCAATCCCCAACCCTCCTTCAGACGATGGCCACCATCACCACCGCCGTGGGCTCCGGCGTGACCCAGTCCAGCCCCGTGGATATCCGCATTGTGCAGCAACTGCTGAACAAGCACCGGCAGCCGCCGCTCCGTTTCATCGACGAGACAGGCGTGATCAACGCGGATACAATCGACGCGATCAAATGGTTCCAGAGCACGGTCATGCGCCAGTCCCATCCGGACGGGCGCGTGGATCCCAATGGGCGCACCATCAAGCGGCTCGCCGGACCGCCGCTGCCTCCCGGGGGCGTGCCTGGGGCCACGGGCTCCTTTGGCGAGCGGCTGGAGGCGTTCATTGGCGCGGCCACCGCCGCCTTTGGCATCACGGTGAACAAGAACTGCAATTTCCGCGCGCCGGATGACGCCCAGAAAATGCACGTGGCGCACATGATCCGGTATAACAGTTATGGGAAGCTCGCCCCGGCCAGCTATGATCTGCTGGAGGGGCACAAGGTGATCGCGTGGTCCGTGCTGTCCGATGCCAAAACTGTGTGGACCCATGTGGACGCCTCGTATTACCTCCGGGACAAAAACGGGGCGGCTCCCGTGAGACAGGGCGAGGCCTGGGCGGAGGGCAAGGAACCGGATGAAACCAAGACCCGGGCGCGGGCGCTGGAAATTCTGAAAAACTTCGGCGTGGCGACTTCCGCGGAGCGTTCCACGGATCCCAACAGCGCTATGGTGGCCCCTGGCTATGACGGCTGCGCCGGCCCCTGCAAGTGCGGCGGAGGCCGGAGCCGTCACGTGGGGGGCATGGCCGCCGATCTGGACCAGGGGGATCTGGCGAAGCTGAAGACCGCTCTCCAGGGAGCCGGACAGACGCTGGACGAGTATCTGACGGACTATGGCTTGAAACGTCCCATGTCCTCCGAGCCCTGGCACGTGGAGGCTATTTGATCCGGGACTCCCCGCTGCTCAGAAAAACCACTGTTCCCAGAGCAGCTTCCCGGCGAGCGCCAGCACGGTGACCAGGAGAACGGGGCGGACGATGCCCGCTCCGTTCTTCACCACCATGCCGGAGCCGATGTGCGCCCCAGTGAGCTGGCCCGCGATCATCACCGCCGCGATCTCGAAGCGGACGTGTCCGGCGAGGAGGAATACGGCCAGGGAGGCAAGGTTGCTGGTGAGGTTCATCACCTTGGTGAAGGCCGTGGCGTGCCGGAGATCCTGCCCGTGCAGCACCACACAGGCGAGCGTCCAGAATGAGCCGGTGCCCGGTCCGAAAAAGCCATCGTAAAACCCCAGCACCGCGCCCCCCAGCAGGGCAAACGTCAGCGGGGACATCCGGGACTCCCGCTTAACGTCACCCATGCGGGGACTCAGGACGGTGTAGATGGCGATGCCGATGAGCAGCCAGGGAACGATGCGCTTCAGAAACCCCGGGTCTATCATCGTGACCGCCCAGGCGCCCAGGGCGGCGAAGAGGAGGGTAAAAAGGATGCCCGCGCGGATTTCATGCCAGTGGATGAGACCGGCCCGGGCGTAATTCCGGACCGCCAGCGAGGTGCCGAAACAGGCCTGCATTTTATTCGTGCCCAGGGCCGTCTGGACCGGCAGCCCGGCGGATAGCAGGGCGGGAATGGTCAGAAGCCCGCCTCCGCCCGCGATGGCATCGATAAAACCCGCGGCGAGGCCGGCGAGAAGCAGGAGCAGATAGTGCCAGGGTTCCATGAAAAGGGGCGATGCTGGCATTGGACCGGTGGGATTGCCAACCGGGCGTTGCGTTCTCTCCGCTCACAGAAGGATCTTTCTGGCGGGGAGTGACAGGAAGAAGCGCAACCCGGCGGTGTTCGATTTCCAGGGAGGTGTTCCTGAATACAAGCAGGCTCCATGAAATCCTCCCTTCGTTACCATCTTGAAATAACGACTTTTGCTCCGGAGCCGCAACTCAGCCAGCATGTGGTGGACAATGCTAAAGATGTTCTTCCTCTGGTGCCTCTTCCGTACCGCGGGGATTTGGTGGTGGTTGTGATGGCCATCGCGGAAAATGTGGATTATGGAAATCTATACATTTTCGTTAGTGTTGAGGGTCGTGCCCGCGTCATCCTGCATGAGCACAGGGAATTCTTCCCACGTTCCCGCGGTACGGGGAACGCGGGGCCCGAGGTATCTTTCAAAGACGAAGCCGGCCACGTTTTCCGGTCTCCGTACGCTCTTACTCTTTCACAGGAGGAGGTGCTTTCCTTGCTGAGTTACTGGCTGCCGGGTCAGGCTCATGCGCCTGAATTTGAATAGGAGTAAGAACGCCGCGTCAACTTGCGGCAAGTGCCAGCGCGGCTTTCGCCTTCGCGGCGGCCTCCTCAGCTTTTTTCTGAATTTCCTCGGGAGAGGGGAGGTTCGCGAGGACTTCGGCGGGAATGAAGCCGTCCGCCGCCAGTTTGGTGAGACACTTTTTCCGCTCAGCGAGAGCCTTGCCGGCATCGCGCTCCTTGCTGAAGCGGCTCTTCGCGGCATCGCTGCGCTCGCGCAGACGGCTGTAGATGTCCCCACCCAGGAGGGCGGAGATGTCCACCTTCATGGCCTCGCGCTTCAGGTCCTTTTCGCTCACCGGTTCCCCGTTGATGGGGCCGCCGGTGTATTTGGGAAACATGATGGCTACCTCCGGGCAGACACGGCTGCAGGCGGGGCAGTTGGTCTTGCAGTTGTCGTTGTTCTGGACCTGGATTTTCCCGGCCCCGCTGACGCCATAAACATCGAAGAGGCAGAAGCTGAGGCACTGCATGCAGTTCGTGCAGCGGGAGTAGTCGATGACGGGAAACCAGGGCTTCCACTGACCCGGCTGGTTCATGGGGCGGTCCCCGCGCGCTTTTTCCACCAGGGCCACGATGCCTTCCGCGTCCCGGTCCGTGATGTCATGGGCCGCGATATCCACGCGTCCCGCCCGGTCCTCCAGCGAGGGAGCCGCGCCGCCGGGGAATTCTCCCAGTACCACCAGGGTGGTTTCATCCCCCGGCAGGCAGGCACCCGTGCCCGTGCGGGAGACGGAGTAGCCGCGATCCAGCAGGCCGGTGAGGATGGAAAACCGGCGGTCTCCCGTGAGAGGTTGAGAGCCGGTGCCCTCGTAGAGCAGGATGTGGATGCCGGGTGCGATAGCCATGGGAAAAGAGAGTGGTTAGGGAGCGGTGGAGTCGATTTCCCCGTCATCCAGACGCGTGCAGGCATCCGGCGCGGGGAGGAGCCGCATGTTCACCACTTCGGTGGTCGTGCCGTCCAGGGGGAAGCCGGCAGCGTGGAAGAGCCACAGCACCGCCCGGCGGTGGCAGGCAGCGATTTTGAGAGGGCCGGAGGCGGCGATGGCCCCCAGCCGGGGATCGCGCCGGGCGGACATTTCACAGAGGTCCGCCGCGGAGTCGAAGGCTGCGTCCCCCGTGCTGAGGTGGCGGAGGACTTCATCCTTCACCTCCGGCGGCACCACCTGCGCGTAGGCGCAGCGGCAGTAGAGGAGGCGGGGAGCGGTGGCCGTCAGGGACATGGGCCACCGTAGAACGATTCCGCCGCGGTATCAACTTTCAGGTCACCACAACATTGTTGGACACTCCATGGAGCGCGCTGTGGACTGCCTCCAGCAGTTGGATGAGCGTGTAGGGCTTGTGCAGGAAGAAAAGGCCGCGCTTCCGGACCAGTTCCACCAGGGAGGGTTTTTCGCTGTAGCCGCTGGTGAGGAGGGCTTTCAGCTCCGGGCGGGCGGTGAAGAATTCCTCCAGCAGTTGCACACCCGTGGTGTCCGGCAGGACGACGTCGCTCATCACCAGATCGATGTTTTCCGCCTCCTCCTCAAAGACCCGGCGGGCCACGCTGCCGCAGTCCGCGGTGAGAATGTTATATCCGTTCTGGCGCAGCGCGGCGGAGACAAAGGCGAGCACGCCGGGCTCGTCCTCCACGAGGAGAATGCGCTGGCCTTTCCCCTTGGGAAGCGGCGGGGCAGTGGCCAGTCCGGTGTCCATGGGGATGGGGGCGGGTTCTTGCATGGCGGGAATCCAGAGGTGGAAAGAGGTTCCTTTTCCGGGGGCGGACTCCACGGTGATCCACCCGTTGTGCTCCTCCATGACCCCATAGACCACGCTGAGGCCCAGGCCGGTGCCCTCCTCGCCCTTGGTGGAGAAGAAGGGTTCAAAAATGCGGGAAAGCGTGGCCTCGTCCATGCCGCAGCCGGTGTCCCGCACGGTGAGACGAACGAAGAGGCCCTGGATTTTCCGCAGTGGCGGCTGCACGAACTTCGCGTCTTCGCTGTCCACCATGGCGGTGGAAATGTGGATGACTCCCCCGTGCGGCATCGCGGCCTTGGCATTCACCGTGAGGTTCATGAGGCACTGCTCGATCTGTCCGGAGTCCGCGGCCACGGTCCAGAGGTCCGGTGCCAGTTCCGTCTGGAGCTTGATGTTCTCACCGATGAGCCGGCGGAACATGTTCTGCAGGGTCTGGATGAGACCGTTGAGGTCCAGTTCCTTGCGGGAGATGATCTGCTTCCGGCTGAAGCTGAGCAACTGGCGGGTAAGCGAGGCCGCGCTTTCCGCCGAGCGCTTGATTTCACGGATCTCCTGGAGCCAGGGCGCATCCTCCGGGGAGCTGTTCAAAATGCTGTCACTGTAGCCCACGATGGGCACCAGCATGTTATTGAAGTCATGGGCGATGCCGCCCGAAAGCTTGCCCACGGCCTCCATCTTCTGGGACTGGAGGAGCTGCGCCTGGAGGCGCTCACGCTCCAGCGCGGCCTCCCGGCGGGCGAGGGCATTCGAAAAGACCCCCGCGGCGATGAGGACCAGTTGCTCCTCCTCCGCCGTCCACACCCGGGGCCCGGCATGGTGCCGCAGAAAGAGGAAACCGGCCGCTTTTTCTCCCGCGCCCAGGAGCACCAGGGCGGCACTGCGGATTCCCAGGCGTTCGAGATTGATTTTCTCCGCCAAGGCTTCCGGGGGCAGATCCGTGCAGTCCGGGATGACCGCCACCGCGCTGGCCGAGGCCCGACCCGCGGCCCAGGGAAATCCGGCGATGGGCAGGCGCTCCACGCTGCATACAGGAGCCTCCGGCTGGTGCCATTCCCACGTCCTTTGCAGGATCGCCTGATCCGCCGTGGCATAAAGGAAAATGGCGGCCCCGTCGATCTGCAGACGCGTGGCAATGCCCTCCAGACTGGAGATGAAGGCGGGACCGGTGCCGCCGATGTCCGTGTGCAGGAAGTCCGCGGAGATCTTCGCCAGCAACTGCCGGTTCAACACCCGCTCGTGCAATTCATGGTTGGCGGTTTCCAGTTCCCGTTGGTTGAGGCTGATGAGCTCCGCATTCTGCTCCAGTCTTTCCGCCATGAGGTTCATGGTTTCCGCCAGTTGCTGGACCTCTCCGGAGGTGGTGACCTGGCAGCGCTGGGTAAGGTCCCCGGCGGCGATCCCGCCGGCCATGTCGCATAGACGGGCTAGCGGGCGGGTGACCTGACGGGCCAGAATGAAGGAGCCGGTAATCCCAGCAAAAAAGGCGATGATGACCGTGGAGAGAGTGTTTTGCAGCGTCTTTTGCTGATTCTCTTCATATTCTTTCAGAGAAAGACCGATATTCACCCATCCAACGGGGACATCATGCCCCAGGGTGCGCCGTAGCACGCAGAGGATTACCGGTTCTTTTGTCTCCGGATCCTCGGATCGCTCCACACTGTAGGACTCTTTGTTCTCAGGCTTGAGTTCCAGCGGTTTCCATGGGGCATTAATCATTTTCCTCCACGGATTGTTGTCGTCCCTTCTAAACATCACGGAAGGGTTGGACGACCATGAGATCGAAATAAAGGAGACGAACCGGGATTCGCTTATATTGCCACAGCTTTTCAGGATGTTGTCGCTCAATGCGCTGTGATCCTTCGGGGCGATGTTATCCACAACCTTGGCGAGGGAGAGGGCGTCCTGTTTCAGGCTTTCCAATCCGTCCTCCCGTTGCTGCCGGATGAAAAGAACCGCGCAAGGGCCCACGCTGAAAATCACCATCAAAGTGGAAAGCACCGTGGCCCGTAGAAACAGGCCGCGATGTGAGCGTTTTTTCGGAGGCGTGGGCATCGTCCTGGGAGGAATCACATCATCTGGCCTCCAGTTCGTCCTGGTTGAGGCCGGGGGAGCGCGGGCCACCGGACCAGGGGAACGTGCCTTCCGGAGCAAAAACAGTGGCGGAATTTTTTATAACACAGCGGCACATTTGGTGCGGACTATCTCCATAAACGCAGCGTTTTCAATAAATTTTGTAAAAAAGTGACGTCAATCGCTGTCTCTTGAATTTACGGCATTGGTGATGATTTGATGTCCCTTAATTTTCAGGCAGAGAACCCCGGTTTTTTGAGAGGGCGGGTCTTTTCCGTATCTTGCGGGTGGATTTCAGTATTAAAATTACCTTTTCTAGCAAAAAAGATGCGATTTTCCGGGATTTCTATGACTTAAAAGTATCGAATTCTCTTGAGAGAAGACCTCGATACAGGCCCAGGAAAGGTAAACTCCCTCACCCGCAACTGCTTTTGATCCGCAATCACGGCCCTCTGGATTGTTTGGCCTTCTTAAATATTGGACTCCAAAAAGCGTCCTCTGGGAAGCTATTTTTCCAGGGAAACTGTCACTGTCTGCTCCGGATTCGTCCCTGCCGCGGTTTTTACAGTGCGCTCCACGGTCTTTCCATTGGCTTCGACGCTGATTTTGAACTCGTGGTCCCGTGCCACCTGGAATGGGAGGATGTTGTTCAGGTCAGCAGTCTCATCCCGGCTGGTGCCATCCATTTTCAGGGCGGCATCCGCGGGGTCGGAGAGGGTCACTTTGGCGGCCACGCGTTTTCCGCCTTCGCGGTCCACCACGCGGACGAGGAGGCGCACCTTGCCTTCCGGGGCGGCGGCGGGCGTGGCGGGGAGGTAGCGGTCCGTGACGTTCACGGAGGGCACCCATTCGATGCTGAGATCCCAGACGAGGGGGAAGGGGGTGTCCGTTTTCTTGAAGCTGCTGGCGTAGATGGCGTGCTCCGGCTTATCCTTCTGAGCTTTCGAGGCGTCCCCCGCGAACCAGCCGTGATCCAGGCCCTTTGAGTCCGGTTCGGCGGCACCGGCATAGTGCCAGCCATTGTCCCAGACCTCCACCCAGGTGTGATTGCCGCGCATATTGGACCACATGGGGGTGCCAGCCACACGGGCGGGAATGCCCACGGCGCGGCAGGCATCCACGAGGAGGATGGAGAGGCCGCTGCAAGTGGCGAGACCGCTTTCCATGGTCTCCAGGGCGCTCTGGTCCGGCTTCTTCCGTTTGGTGGAATACTTCACCTTCACTTCGCCGAAGAGCTTTTTATTCAGGGCGTGGGCGGCTTCCCCCGGGGTTTTGCAGCCCACGATCATGGGGGCCGCGATTTCACGGACGCGCTTCCGCCAGTTGTCCCGCACCTCGTTCAGGCTCGCGTAGGGGAGCACGTCGTTAAGGAAGATGTCCTTCGGCACCTGGGCGGCCCAGGGGGAGGCGTTGAAGGCTTCGTAGGCGAGCTTCGTGTTTTCCAGAAGGTAGTCCGCCTTGAGGCTGGTGAGGTCCTGGGCAGGCATGTTCTCGATGAGGAACTGCATGCCTTCGCGCTGGGCCTCGGGCACCTCCGCGAGGGCTTTAGCGAGTTCCGCGCGGTTGGCAGCGGAACCGGCGAGCGCCACCTCCACGGTGGCGGGCCACCAGGGCTTGGGCGCGTCCGCGTGGAGGGCGGAGGTAAAGAGGAGGGAGGCTAGAAGAAGAGGTTTCATGGAAGTCGGTTATTTGACCGGACGGATGAGGGCATCCTGCCGGATTTTGAGTTTTTGCAGAGTGGAGCCGGTGACGGGAAATTCAAGTTCCGCCTCCCAGCCATCAGGCATGAGCCGGAGAGACGGCAGCGCCAGGGGCGGGCGGGCGCTGATGCCCAGGTCAGCAGGAACGGCGCTCCAAGAGCCGTTCTTTTTCTTAAAAGCACGCTGCGCGTAATAAATCTCCTGAAGGGCGGTACGGGCGGCGTAGCTGGGGTCCGGGACAAAGGGGGTGTCCTTTTTCCGGGTGAACTGGACATACCCCCAGCGTTCCGGCCGGTGCATGTCCACCACGCCCTGGGGGGACCAGATCCAGTTGTTCTCGGGGGCATTGGGGACTTTCTGATACTTCCCGCCTTCCGTGGTGATCTGCCACTCCACCCGGGAAAAGCCCACCCGCCATTGATCGCCCTCGGCGGGCGGGGCGGCGCGGTTGGCCTTCGCGCCGAGCACGGACCAGGGGATGGCGATCTCCAGATCCCAGCCCTCGTCTTTATCGGAGGGGTCATTGAGCGTCCCGCGCACGTGAACGGCGGTCTTCAGACCGGGGATGGACCAGGAATCATCCGCGCCGCCGCCGTCTTTATAGGGCTTTGGCAAAAAGAGGTCCCACCCGGTATTCAGGGCGTTCATCTCAAACTCGTAGTATTCATGGCTGTCGCCATCCGGATCGATGAACACCTCGAAGTCGGGGTCATAAAAGATGACGGAGTCATGCTTTGTCAGTGTGCCCCACACATGGGGTTCCTCCATCTCCGCGGCGATGTAGAGGAACTGCTCGTCCCAGAGCATCTTCGCCCGGGTGCGGAAGCGGGGCTTCGGTTTCGCATCTCCCTCGATGTCCACAAAGTCCTCCGTCCACGGCGCGTCCGCCCAGGCGGCATCGTCCATTTTTCCATCCACCTGGAGGGGCGTGGCCGTGAAGCCGCAGACGTAGCCCCGGGGGATGATGCCCTGCATCCGCTCGCGCCACTGCGCCAGGGAATCCGGGTCCGGCGCGCCGGGGGCCGGGGGCGCGGGAGCCGGGGTGGCCTCGGGCGGGGCGTCTTTTACCTTTTGTTGAGCCATCTGAACTTCCAGCCCGGCCTCCACCGGAAGCATGGAGAGCCACCGGTAAACGGGGAGAGCCTCCGCGGCTTTGCCCTCCTTTTCCAGAGCCACCGCTTTCTCCAGGCACTTTGGGGCGGGAAGAATCCAGGAACGCTTCGCGGCGCTCTCCCGTGCCTGTTTGATCTCGGCTTCATTCAGCGTGGTGCCGGTGGTGCCGGAGGCCATGAGATTGAAGTTGTCCTGCCGGTGAACGAGAGAAAAAGCGTGGCCCAGTTCGTGGGAGGTCACGCGGGGCAGGGGTTCATCGATGCCTCCCTCCACGGGGCGGAGGCTGGCGGTGTCCTTCACAATGATGGCCTCGGGATGGCTGTGATAGACGCCGTTCACCTCGAAGGATTTGATGTAATACACATTGAACGCCTCCGTCGCCCGGGTCGCCGGAGGCAGATAGGCGGGCACCGTGCTTAGCGTGATGGGCACCGCCGGTTTTCCGTCCGCGGCGGGTTGCACGGCGGCTTCGTTCACCAGGGGTTCGAGGTAAAACTGAATCCCGGCCTGGGACCACACGCGATTCACTTTTTGAAAGATCCGCTCCACGTCCTTCGACCCCAGGGAGGTACGGAGTTCCGGGTTTTCCACGGAGCCCATGAGATGCACCCGCACCGGCACGAGCAGGTGGTCCTTAAATCCGAACGGCGGTCCCTCCCCGGCACGGGCCTGACAGCATACGGTGAGTATCGGAAGGAACCACGGGAGAGAACGCATGCCACCATGCCTGGACTCCCGAGAGCGGTCTGGAAAGCGGATTTTCCGATCTTCCCCGGGTCATTCCCGCGCCGCGTGAGCCTTCATGCCTTCCTCCAGAAGTCTCCGAGCCTGACGCCAATCTTTCCGGGCGTCTGACAGCCGCCGCCACTTTTTATGATGCTCTATCAGCTGGCGGATCAGGAAGATGGAAATTACCAGCGACAGGACAAAAAGGAAAATCCATTGATTACTGCCTGGCTTGGTTTCGGATTTTACTTTGGATGCCCCATATAGAACATAAATGCAAAAGCCGGTGCCCACGACCAGGGTATTCCAAAATCCATCCCGCGTCGGCTCATGCGTTGAGCGGCGGGACTTGATTAAGGCTTGTTTACATTGCTGGCCACAGCCTGTCCTTTTCGTAAATCGCTGACAGAGCGACGGTTATGAAAAGGGTGAACATCCGGTCGGTTTTTTCGTAGCGCGTGGCCACCCGGCGGAAAACCTTGATCCGCTGGAAAGCATTTTCGATACAATGCCGGGAGCGGTAAAGCTCTTTGTCATAAGGCTCCGGCTGTTTGACGTTCGAACGCGCCGGGATGCATGGCTCGCACCCCTGTGCCCGCAACCGGTCCCGGAAGGCTTTGCTTTCATATCCTTTGTCCGCCACCGCCGCGCTGTCTCTCAGCGTACCGGTGAGTTCCGGGGCCGCGGTATGATCGCTGATGTTCCCAGCGGTCAGAAGAAAAGGCGCTGTCAGGCGTCCCCGCGCATCGACCACCATATGGATCTTTGTGTTGAGCCCTCCCCGGGAGCTTCCCACGGCCCGTTTCCGGGGGCTCCCGCCGCCATGCGCGTGCTGGTGGACCTTGCAATGGGTGCTGTCAAAGTAATGCACTTCCGCGCCTTGCGCGCAGACCTGCAACTTCTCCAGAAACCCGGCGAACCCCGCGCGGGAGAGACGGTTGAAGAACTGGAAAACCGTGAACCACTTGCCGAACTGCGGAGGGAGAGCCCGCCAGGCGATGCCATTGCGCAGGACATACCACAAAGCGTCAAGGTGAGCGTCCACCGGAGCCCTTCGTCCGCCCCTGCCCGGGGAAATGTTAGTAGCCTTGAATCTCTTGAGTTAATTTTTTTAGCCGCTCGCGGAGCGGCACCGGCATGAAGCGATGGAAGTCAATCATGAGGAGGGGCGCGACTGGCGCGCAAACTATTTAACGTCAGCGAGTTGCCGTAACTTTCAGCAATGTAAACAAGCCCTAAGCACTCCTGCCGGATCGCCTCAAATTCCTTGTCCAGCAGCGTGAGGGCAGCCTCATATTTCAGCCGCCTCAGTTCCTCCGCCATGGCCTCCGCATCCCGGGGATGTTCACCCTCCACCAGGCCTTTCAGGGTATGCCCGAACTCCCTTCCGCTTACGGAGCCTGTCTCCCGCATTTCGTGGAGCCGGGTGAGATCGTCGAAAAGTGCCATGCCGGAGTTTGGACAGAATCCGTTGCTTTTCCAGCGGGGCCTGGTGTCCGGCTGATAGTGGAGAAGGAAGCGGCTTTCGTGCTTCAACGGGAAGGGTCCGGCTGGGCGGGGCCGGAAATTCGAAGGTTGGCGTCCAGCGGGGTAAAATAGTATTTACCGTTCCGTTGCCAGGAAGCGGTGTGCGTCGGGGTTCCGGCTGAGACTGCGATGAAAACCATGACTCCGCTGATAACGCGCCCGTCCGGGTTCTTCAGAAAGCTTTGGTTGGCGGCATCGTGACGCAAAAGGACACCCTGCCCGCTAGGAGAAGTCCAGTGGACCCGGGATTCATAAAGAGCCCAGGCGTTAAATGCACCGGGTTTACCTTGCAGCCAGGCATCCGAAATCCGGTATCTCACAGGTTTTCCCTCCGCGGCAGTGGCGCGGAAACGTTTGCCGGGGCGCGGCCCGCTCAGGATCACGTCATCCGGCTGGGAATCCAGCCATGGGTAGCTCTCCTCTCCTCTCTTCACCAGCGTCCCCGCGATATCCGCCGCCGTGGGGAATCCGGCGGCCCGGAGGAATTTTTGTTCTTTCTCCGTGGGAGGCCGCCCTTGAGGCGGGGTGGAGTCCATCACGGACTGGCAGCCGGTAGTGAAAATGCCAAAGATAATGACCACGCTAAAACGGAGGAATGCTATCTTCATGAGCTTCGTTTTCAGGAAGGATGAGACATGGGGCCTTGCGTTCCAAACCGGAATCCCCACCGAAATCGCGGTCCGGCCGCTAAAGCCGTGAGACCACTTTTCCCCGCTCCCACCATCGTGTGAATTGAGAACAGGTCCCGGGAACGTATTCTCCTGTATGATCCCTTCTCTCCGATTTCTGGCTGGTCTGCTTTTCTGCGGGGGCGCGTTTGCCGCGCCGCCGAAGAAGGACCTGAACTGGTGGTCGCTCCAGCCGCTGACGCGACCGGCGGTGCCGGTGACGAAGGAGGGAACGGGGACGCCGGTGGATGCTTTCATCCGGGTGAAGCTGGCGGAGAAGGGGCTGGCCATGGCCCCGGAGGCGGACCGGCGGACATTGATCCGGCGGGTGTATTATGATCTCACGGGCCTGC
This sequence comes from Verrucomicrobiales bacterium, assembly GCA_965229245.1. Classification (GTDB taxonomy): domain Bacteria; phylum Verrucomicrobiota; class Verrucomicrobiia; order Verrucomicrobiales; family V1-33; genus V1-33. The sequence goes on along the minus strand of CBDDIW010000005.1, from coordinate 904,776 downwards.
CGCCGTCTCCGGAGGAGGTGGATGCCTTCGTGGCGGACCCGAATCCGAAGGCTTATGAAAAGCTGGTGGATCGTCTGCTGGAATCACCCCGCTACGGCGAGCGGTGGGCGCGGCACTGGATGGATGTGGTACACTACGGGGAGACGCATGGCTACGACAAGGACAAGCCCCGGCCCAATGCGTGGCCCTACCGGGACTACCTCATCAGGGCCTTTAACGAAGACAAACCCTACGGGCGCTTTGTGCGGGAGCAGATCGCGGGAGATGTGCTGTTCCCGGAGACGCCGGAGGGTGTCCTGGCGCTGGGGTTCATCGCGGCGGGGCCGTGGGATTTCATCGGGCACGCGGAGGTGCCGGAGACGAAGACGGACGGTCGCATCGCGCGGAATCTCGACCGGGACGACATGGTCTCGAACACGATGAACAGCTTCTGCAGCATCACGGTGCAGTGCGCCCGCTGCCATGATCACAAGTTCGATCCCGTGAAGCAAAAGGACTACTACCGGCTCCAGGCCGTCTTCTCGGCGCTGGACCGCACGGATCGTCCGGTGATGCTGGATCCCGCGCTGGCGAAGCGGCGGGAGGAACTGGTGAAAACGGTACGCTCCCTGGAGAAAAAGGCCGGGGCCACACGACCGGAATACGGCTACCATAGTGGTATCGAGGGGAGGCAGGACCGGGCGAAGTGGGTGCAACTGGACCTCGGCCAGGCGTTCAGCATCGCCACCATCACCTACGCGGCCTGCTGGGATGACTTCAATGGCATCGGTGCCGGGTTTGGCTTCCCAAAGCGCTACCGGCTGGAGGTTTCCAACGATCCGGCATTCCGCGAGGGCGTGACGGTCGTTGAGGATCGCACGGGCGCGGATGTGCCGAATCCCGGCGTGGTGCCCCAGCGTGCCGATGCGAAGGGCGCGAGCGCGCGCTATGTGCGCATGACGGCCACGAAACTGGCCCCGCGCCAGGGGGACTATATCTTCGCGCTCGCGGAAATCTCCGTGCTGACGGCGAACGGCAACAACGTGGCCACCGGCGCGGTGGTGACCTCCCTGGACAGCACGGAGGCCCCCACGCGCTGGAGCCGGAAGAACCTGGTGGATGGCTACAGCTATCCCGTGCCGCCTCCGGAACTCGCGGTGGCCCAGGCGGAGCTGGCCAAACTGCCCGCGCCGCAGATGGTGTACGCGGGCGGCATTCATACCGGCACGGGGACCTTTCGCGGCACGGGCGCGGATGGCGGGAAGCCGCGGAAAATCTCCGTGCTCAGTCGCGGCGATGTAAACAAGCCCGAGGAGGAAGTGGGCGCTGGCACCGTGCCGCTGGTGCAGGGAGAGACGGGTGCCTTTGACCTCCCGGCGGACGCTCCGGAGGGCGCGCGCCGCGCGGCTCTGGCGGAGTGGGTCACCAGCCGGGCGAATCCGCTGACGTGGCGCAGCATCGTGAACCGGGTGTGGCACTATCACTTCGGTAAAGGCTTGAGCGATACCCCGAATGACTTTGGCCGCATGGGCGGGCTGCCTTCCCATCCGGAACTGCTCGACTGGCTGGCGGTGGAGTTCCGGGATGGCGGGCAGTCGTTCAAAAAACTGCACCGTCTCATCGTGACAAGCGCGGTTTACCGTCAGGCGTCCATGGTGGACTCCCCCGCGGCCCAGGCGGTGGACGCGGATAACCGTCTGCTGTGGCACATGAACCGCCGGAAACTGGAGGCGGAGGCCGTGAGGGATTCCATTCTCAGCACGGCGGGACAACTGGACCTGACGATGGGCGGGCCGTCGTTCCAGGACTTCGTGGTCGAGCGTCCGGAGCATTCACCGCATTATGAATACCAGCTCGCGGATCCCGAGAACCCCGCGACGCACCGGCGCTCAGTGTATCGTTTCCTCGTCCGCAGCCAGCCCCAGCCCTTCATGGCCGTGCTGGATTGCGCGGACCCCTCCATGTCCGTGGACAAGCGGAATGAAACGCTGAACCCGCTGCAGGCCCTGGCCCTGCTGAACAATAAACTGGCCGTGGCCATGTCCCGGCACTTTGCCGCGCGCGTGGAAAAGGCGGCGCCGGATACAGCAGGCAGGGTGCGGGCGGCCTTCCGTTTCGCTCTCCAGCGGGACCCGGTGAAAGAGGAGGCGGAGGCCCTGGGGGAACACATGGAGAAATATGGAACCGCCGCGGCCTGCCGGGTGGTCATGAATCTTAACGAATTCGTTTTTACGGATTAAAAAGCCGCGCCGTCTTTCTAACAATTTTAGGTTTTCCCTTATGCTTTCCCGTCGTCATTTTCTCTCTAATATCGGCCATGGTTTCAGTGGCCTCGCGCTCGCGTCCCTTTTGAAGAATGACGGCCTCCTCGCCGCTACCGCGCCTCATCCGTCCCGGGTGACGGCTCCGCGGGCGAAGCGGGTGGTGCAGTTTTTCATGGCGGGGGCGGCCAGCCATGTGGATATGTTTGACTACAAACCCCTGCTGGAAAAACGGCACGGGGAGAAGTGGGATCCGGGCGAAAAGGTGGAGCTGTTCCAGGACGGGCAGGGTTCCACGTTTGCCTCGCCGTGGAAGTTCAAGCCCTACGGGCAGTGCGGGAAGATGCTGAGCGACATCGTGGCCCCGTTCGGGGATGTGGTGGATGACATGGCGTTTGTCCACAATCTGGTGGGCAAGACGGGGGTCCACAGCCAGGGCACGCTGCTTCAAGCCACGGGGTTCAACACGCCTGGTTTTCCTGGCATGGGCTGCTGGGTGAGCTATGGGCTGGGAAGCGAGAGCGAGAATCTGCCGGCCTTTGTGGTGATGCCGGACATTCGCGGGTTCCCGTCCAATGGGGCGAAAAACTGGGACGCCGCGTTCCTGCCGGGGCAGCATCAGGGCACGCTGGTGCGCGTGGGGGCGGCGAATCCCATCGAGGATCTGTTCCCGCCAAAGAACAGCTTCATCTCCACGGAAAGCGAACCCGCCTCTCTGGACGTGATGGCCCGGCTGAATCGCCGCCATGCCGCGGAGCGCGCGGAGGATCCCCGTCTGGAGGCGCGCATCCGCAGCTACGAACTCGCTGCCCGGATGCAGATGGCGGCCCCGGAGGCGATGGATATTTCCAAAGAGCCCCAATACATCAAGGACATGTATGGTCTCCGGGAGGACGTGAAGGAATGGCCGAAGGAAATCAACATCCCGGAGGAGATCGATCTCATGGGACGGAAATGTCTCACGGCGCGGCGGCTGCTGGAGCGCGGCGTGCGGTTCGTCCAGGTATGGTCCGGCAATGACAACAGCTTCCCGCGCCGCAATTGGGACAGTCATGAGGACATCTCCCGGGACCACGGCCCGCTGGCGGCGGGCATGGCGCACGCCATCGCCGCTTTCATCAAGGATCTGAAACAGCGGGGCATGCTGGAGGACACCATCGTGCTCTGGACCACGGAGTTTGGCCGCATGCCGTGCGCCCAGGGAGGGAAGGGGAGGGATCACAATCCCTTCGTCTTCTCAAACTGGATGTGCGGCGGAGGCATCCGCGGCGGAATGACTTACGGTATGAGCGATGAATGGGGCTACAAGCCCCAGGACCGCACGGATGTGACGGAGGTCTATGACATTCACGCCACCATCCTCCACCTGCTGGGGATCGATCACGAGAGGCTCACCTTCCGGCACAATGGCGTGGACCGCCGTCTAACAGATGTGCACGGCCACGTCATGCGCCCGCTGATCGCCTGAGTTGTCAGGACGCGGGATTCCGGGGATTGAAGGTGGAGACGCTCCGCAGCTTTTCCCAGAGCGCCCGTTCCTCCTCGTTCAAGGTCGTGGGCAGTTTCACGGAAAGCGTGACATAGAAGTCCCCGCGTTCCCCGGTTTTTCCCAGGGGCAGGCCGCGGCCACGGAGGCGCATCTGCTGGCCCTGCTCCGCCTCCGCCGGGATGCGCAGCTTGATAGAGCCGTCCAGCGTGGGCAGCACTACCTCCGCGCCCAGCACCCCCTCCCAGGGGGCGATCTCCAGCTCATGGTGCAGGTCCGCGCCCTCCGCGTGCAGGAAGGGATGGGCGGCGTGGCGGACATTCAGATACAGGTCCCCGGCTTCCCCGCCGCCGGTGCCGGGCTCACCCTCGCCGGGCACCCGGATGCGTTTCCCCTCCAGGGCACCTGGAGGGATGCGAACCTGGAAAGTGTGGGTATCCGTTTCGCCCGTGCGCGGGTCTGTCGTTTGCAGGGAAATGGGACGCAGCGCGCCATTCATTGCCTCCTCCAGGGAAACGAGAATATCGCCCTCGATATCGCCCCCCTTGCTGCGGGCCGAGCCCCGGCGGGGCCCTCCCTGGGGAAAGCCCTGACGGCTGCCCCCGCTGAAGAACTGCTCAAAGAAATCGCTGAAGCCCGTGCCGCCGAAGTTGAACTCCTGGGCTCCGCCACCCGTGCGGCCCCGGCGTCCCGGCGGAGGCTGCCCGGCTCCTTCGTTCTGCCAGTTCGCTCCGAGCTGGTCATACTTCTGGCGCTTCGCCGGGTCGCCCAGGACTTCGTAGGCTTCGTTGATTTCCTTGAACTTCGACTCGGCGGCTTTTTTGTCCTTCGCGACATCCGGGTGGTATTTGCGCGCGAGTTTCCGGAAGGATTTCTTGATGTCGTCCGCGCTGGCATCGCGGGCGACACCCAGGACCTGGTAGTAGTCTTTGAATTCGACTGACATGAAATAGGGGGAGCCCCCTGTGTAAGCGAAGGGAACGGGAATTCAAGCGGCGCGGACCAGCGCGGGCGGCTTCGTGTCCGGCAGGAGAATGGTGAGGATCCCCAGCAGCGGCAGCCAGGCGCAGACCTGGAAGACATACTCGATACTGGTGCGGTCCGCCAGCATCCCTAGCAGCGCGGCCCCGATGCCCGCCATGCCGAAGGCGAAGCCGAAGAACAGCCCCGCGATCATTCCCACCCGTCCGGGCAGCAGCTCCTGGGCATACACGAGGATGGCGGAGAAAGCCGAGGCCAGCACCAGCCCGATGATCACCGTGAGCCCCGCAGTGAGCGCCAGCCCGGCGTGCGGCAGCAGCAGGGAAAACGGAGCCACGCCCAGGATGGAAACCCAGATCACGCGCTTCCTTCCGATGCGGTCCCCCACCGGCCCGCCCAGGATGGTCCCGGCGGCCACGGCGAAAAGGAACAGGAACAGGTAGTATTGCGAATCCCGCACCGATACCCCGAAGTGATCCCGGAGATAGAAGGTGTAGTAGTTGGTAATACTGACGAGGTAGAAGTATTTCGAGAAGATCAGGATCGCCAGGATGACGAGTGAGAAGACCACCTGGCTGGTGGGGAGGGCATTGGCGTCCACCACACCCTTCGCGGGCCGCCGGTGAATGCGGTGGAGATTCGCCCGCTGCCAGCCGCCCACGCGCCAGAGCAGCGCGATGCCCACCAGCGCCAGGAGGGTGAAGAAGGCCACGGCCTTTTGCCCGTGGGGCACGATGATGAGCGCCGCCAGCAGCGGCCCGGCGGAACTGCCGGCATTGCCCCCCACCTGGAAGAGGGACTGCGCCATCCCGCGCCGCTTCCCGGCGGCCATGTGGGCGATGCGCGAAGCCTCGGGGTGAAACACGGACGAGCCGATCCCGATGGTGGCGGCGGAGAGCAGGATCAGCGGGTAGGATTCCACCATGGAGAGCATCACGAGGCCCGCGAGGGTCATCGTCATCCCCAGGGCCAGGGAGTAAGGCCGGGGGCGCTTGTCGGTGTAGAGACCCACCAGCGGCTGCAGCAGGGACGCGGTGCACTGGAAGGTGAAGGTGATGAGTCCTATCTGCGCGTAGGTCAGATTATAAGACTGCTGCAGCACCGGGTAGATGGACGGCAGCAGCGCCTGGATGACGTCGTTCAGAAAATGCGCGAGACTGATGGCGCAGAGGATGCGGAATACCGTGCTGGTTTCCGGCGCGGTGACCGGTAGCGCGGCGGGGCGGGGATCGGTGACGGGGGGCGGGTAAGGGTCCGCCTCGGTTTCTTTGAGGGCTGTCGTTTCCATGGGGGTGCCACACTTTTGGGGAAGGGGAGGCCCCGGACAAACGGGTCTTCGGGTGTTATGCCGTGTTTCGATGGTATTTTTCACGGATTTCCTCCCGGAAGGCGAGCGGCGTCCGGCCATCCGCCCGGCGGAAAAACCGGCCGAAATACGAGGGGTCCGGGAATCCGAGCTGGTAAGCCACCTCGGCCACGGTGAGCTCCGAGTAGAGCAGGAGCCTCCGCGCATCCAGCAGCAGACGGCGCCGGATGATCTCCCCCGCGCTGTGTCCTGTCTGCTCTCTCACGGTGTCGTTCAGATGATTCGCCGTGAGATGAAGATGCCGGGCGAAGTCCGCGACAGTCCACTTTTCCCGGAAGTGATGCTCCACCGCCACATAAAACTGCCGCGTAATCTGTGAGGCCCGCGATGCGGCTCCGGCGGGGTGGGCCTCCAAAAAGAGCCGGTGCATCCTGACAAAGAGGATGTGCAGCAGGGACCGCAGCACCTCCCCGGCCCAGGGCCGCGCGGCATCATACTCATGCTGGAGTTCCTCGAATACCGCGGCGATGCCGTGAGGGTCCCCGTCCGGCACCGGCAGGCAGGGAGTCGCCTCCGGCTGGAAGAAGAATGGGAATTCGATCAACCCGCTGGGTGGCGGCATACGGTCATCGAAAAACTCCTGGGTGAAAGAGACCTGCCGCCCCCGCATGCCCGCGCCCTGGCGCAGCGTGTGGACCTGCCCGGGATTGACGAAGACCACGGCTTTTCCATCCAGATGGTAGTCGCGGAAGTCGTGCATCAACCCGCACTTTCCATCGATCCAGAAGACCTGGAAGAACTCGTGGTAATGCGGCCTCAGCCGCCGCGGCTCCAGGGTGATGGAGGTGGAGAGCGGGATGACCATCACGCCCTTCCGTCTCAGTTCCTCCTCTCCATACTCATGGAAAGCGAACGAGGGGATGGCATCACGGTTCATGGAGCTTCCGGTGGAGGGAACACCAAAAGAGCCGCCGGGCACGGTCGCAACCCATCAATTCAGGCGCGAAGTGCCTTTCCATTCGAGACCCTGCCGGATCTCAATGCTTTGCCGGTTTTGTCGCCGCCGCATGCATGATCCGGTCAGTCCACGCGATCCCGAGAGCGGAAAGGATAAAAATCGTATGGATGATGGTCTGCCACATGACGCCTTCCGACGAGATGGGAACCTCCAGTTTACCCGGGATGTGAACCCGGGGCAGCCCGATGTCCCCCACGTTGATGAAGGTCTTGAGCAAATGGACGGAACTGATGCCGATGATCGCCATGGCCAGCTTCACCTTCAGGACGGAGGCATTCACGTGACTCAGCCATTCCGGCTGGTCCGGATGCCGCTCCAGTCGGAGCCGGGAGACGAAAGTCTCATACCCACCCACGATGACCATCATGAGAAGGTTGGAGATCATCGCCACGTCGATGAGGCCGAGGACGATGAGCATCATGTCCTGCTCCGAGAGCTGCGTGGCATGGGAAACGAGGTGCCAAAGCTCTTTCAGAAACAGCACCACGTAAACACCCTGCGCCGCGATCAATCCGAGGTAGATCGGCAACTGAAGCCAGCGGGAACTGAAGATCAGGGCGGGAAGCGGGCCGAGACGGCGAGGGGAGTTTTCTTCGATCATGGGGACTCCGAAAACGCGCCAGAACGGCCGTTTTTGCAAGCGGCTCTCTTATTCCGGAATGGTTTCCTTAGAGTATACTCGAGCTGCCTCGCCGCTACCGGAGTGAACTCATAATTCATGGGCTTTTCAGATTTCAAACCTGCAATGGTATTACGTGGAGCATGCTTTCCCGCCAAACGGAAAAACCGGGCGGCCCCGCTTTCGCGAAACCGCCCGGCCTTTGACTGGTGCTTTAATCTTTAACCGGCTGATGATTACATCATGCCGCCCATGCCGCCGTGGTCATGGCCGTGGCCACCCGCGTCAGCTTTCTTCTCTTCCGGGAGCTCGGTGATGAGGCACTCGGTGGTGAGGAGGAGACCGGAGATGGAGGCGGCGTTCTGGAGAGCGCTGCGGGTCACCTTCGTCGGGTCAACAACGCCGGAGGCGATGAGGTCTTCGAACTTGCCAGTGGCGACGTTGTAGCCTTCGCCACCCTTGCCGTTCTTGACTTGTTCCACGATGAGCGCGCCTTCCACACCGGCGTTCGCGGCCAGCGTGCGGAGGGGGGCTTCGATCGCGCGGCGAACGATGTCCACGCCGGTGGCTTCGTCACCCTTCAGCTTGAGGCCGTCGAGGGACTTCTGGCAGCGCAGGAGAGCAGTGCCACCGCCAGGGACGATGCCTTCTTCCACCGCGGCGCGGGTGGCGTGCAGGGCGTCTTCCACGCGGGCTTTCTTCTCCTTCATTTCCGTTTCCGTGGCAGCGCCCACGTGGATCACGGCCACACCGCCGGCGAGCTTCGCGAGGCGCTCCTGGAGCTTCTCACGGTCGTAGTCGGAGGTGGTTTCTTCGATCTGGCGCTTGAGCTGGCCCACGCGACCGGTGATGTCGGCTTTCTTGCCGGCACCTTCGACGATGACGGTGTTTTCCTTCTCGATCACGATGCGCTTGGCTTTGCCGAGGTCCGTGATGTCCACGTTCTCCAGCTTGATGCCGAGGTCTTCGGTGATGACCTTGCCGCCCGTGAGGATGGCGATGTCTTCGAGGATGGCCTTGCGGCGGTCACCGAAGCCAGGAGCCTTCACGGCCACGGCATTGAGGGTGCCGCGCAGCTTGTTCACCACGAGCGTGGCGAGGGCTTCGCCTTCCACGTCTTCCGCGATGATGAGGAGGGGCTTGCCGCTCTTCGCCACTTTCTCGAGGAGGGGCAGCATGTCCTTGAGGCTGCTGATCTTCTTCTCGTTGATGAGGATGTAGGCGCCGTCCAGGGTGGACGTCATCGCTTCCGGATCCGTCACGAAGTAGGGGCTGAGGTAGCCCTTGTCGAACTGCATGCCTTCCACCACGTCGAGCGTGGTGTCGATGCTCTTCGCTTCTTCAACGGTGATCGTGCCGTCCTTGCCCACTTTGTCCATGGCATCGGCGATGATCTTGCCGATTTCCTTGTCCCAGTTGGCGGAGACGGTGGCAACCTGAGCGATTTCCTTCGTGTCCTTAACGGGCTTGGAAATCTTGGCCAGTTCCGCCACGAGGCACTCGGTGGCCTTCATGATTCCGCGCTGGAGGGAGGTGGGGTTCGCACCGGCGGTCACGTTGCGGAGACCTTCTTTGTAGATGGCTTCGGCGAGCACGGTGGCCGTGGTCGTTCCGTCCCCGGCGATGTCGCTGGTCTTGCTGGAGACTTCACGCACGAGCTGGGCGCCCATGTTTTCGAACGGGCAGGGAAGTTCCACTTCCTTGGCCACGGTCACACCGTCCTTGGTGATGGTGGGGGAGCCGAATTTCTTGTCGAGGATGACGTTACGACCGGAAGGCCCGAGGGTCGCTTTGACCGCTTTCGCGATCTTTTCCACGCCGCGGAGGAGGAGTTGGCGGGCGTTTTCGTCAAAAATGAGTTGTTTAGCCATAAGGTGATTTTGGTGTAAGAGATTGAGTGAGTGGGGGTGCCGCTCTGAGGGGGTTACTTGACGACGATGCCGAGGATGTCGGACTCGGAGAGGAGCAGGTGCTCGTCGCCGTCGATCTTCACTTCGGTGCCGCCGTATTTGGAGATGAGAACCACATCGCCCACCTTCACGGTGAACTCGATGGCCTTGCCGTCGTCATCCTTGCCACCGGTGCCGAGAGCGACCACTTTCGCCTCCTGGGGCTTTTCCTTGGCCGTTTCCGGGAGGTAGATGCCGCCGGCGGTTTTTTCTTCGCTTTCGAGGCGCTTCACGAGCACGCGCTGTCCGAGGGGTTGGATTTTGGTAGCCATTTTGGTGTCAGTGGTAGTGGGTTGTGTTTTGGGTTTCGTTGCCATGATGTGGTGGGTCCTTTTTCGGGTATCGGGGACCCGTATGAGAAATGGGGAAAAAGAGGGTCGCCAGCGCCGCGGACGGCAGTGGCGACCCAGGGGATGGAGGGATTATTTCTTCGAATCGACTTCCTCGAAGTCCGCGTCAACAACCTTTCCTTTGGCCTGCTTCGGCTCATTCGGCTGGCTATCCGTGGCGTCCGGGGAACCGCCCGCGGCTTCACCGGGGTTGTAGCCCGCGGACTGCGCGGCGGCGGCGGCCTGGCTGAAGAGGCGCTCCAGTTCGTCGGTGGCGGACTTGATGCGGTCCGTGTCGTTGGAGGCAACGGCGTCCTTGATGGACTGAAGCTGATCCGTGATGGGCTTCTTCTGTTCGTCGTTCAGCTTGTCGCCCAGTTCGGCGAGTTGCTTCTCGACCTGGAAGACGAGGGCTTCGGCTTTGTTCTTCGCCTCCGCGCCTTCTTTACGCTTCCGGTCCTCTTCGGCGTGGGCTTCGGCATCCCGCTTCGCGCGCTCGATTTCGTCCTGGCTCAGACCGCTGGATCCCTTGATGGAGATCTGCTGGCTCTTGCCGGTCTTCTTGTCCTTCGCGGCCACGTGGAGAATCCCGTTGGCGTCGATGTCAAAGGTAACTTCGATCTGCGGCTCGCCGCGGCGGGCGGGCTCGATGCCCTCCAGCTTGAAGGTGCCCAGCACCTTGTTGTCGCGGGACATGGGGCGCTCGCCCTGAGTGACCACTACTTCCACGCCCGGCTGGTTGTCGCTGGCGGTGGAGAAGGTTTCCGTCTTCTTGAACGGGATGGTCGTGTTCCGGGGAATCATCGGGGTGGCCACGCCACCCATCGTTTCGATGGCGAGCGTGAGCGGGGTCACGTCGAGAAGGAGAATGTCCTTCACATCGCCTTGGAGCACACCGCCCTGAATGGCGGCCCCGATGGCCACCACTTCGTCCGGATTCACCCCCTGGCTGGGCTGCTTACCGGCGAGCTTTTTGGCGGTTTCCACCACCTTGGGCATCCGGGTCATGCCGCCCACTAGGACGAGTTCGTCCACCTGGCTGGCGGTGACCTTGGAGTCCTCCAGGCACTTTTTCACAGGACCGACAGTGCGCTCGAAGAGATCATCCGTGAGCTGCTCCAGTTTGGCGCGGGTAAGGGTCTTCTGGATGTGCTTCGGACCGGTCTGGTCCGCCGTGATGAACGGCAGGTTGATATCGTAGCTCTGGCTGCTGCTGAGCGCGATCTTCGCCTTTTCCGCCTCTTCCTTAATCCGCTGGATGGCGTCCGGCTGACCTTTGAGGTCCATGCCGCTGTCGGATTTGAATTCAGCAAGGATCCAGTCGATGAGACGGTTGTCCCAGTCGTCACCGCCCAGGTGGGTATCCCCGTTCGTGGCCAGCACTTCGAAGACGCCGTCTCCGATGTCCAGCACGCTGATGTCGAAGGTACCACCACCAAGGTCATACACGGCGATCTTTTCGTCCTTCTTCTTGTCGAGACCGTAGGCCAGGGAGGCGGCCGTGGGCTCGTTGATGATGCGGCGCACGTTCAGACCGGCGATTTCACCGGCGGCCTTCGTGGCGTTCCGCTGGGAGTCGTTGAAGTAGGCGGGAACCGTGATGACGGCATCCGTGATGGTTTCACCCAGCTTCGTCTCCGCGTCCGCCTTGAGCTTGCCGAGGACCATGGCCGCGATTTCCTGCGGGCTGTAGGTCTTCTTTTCGCCGCCCACTTCCACTTCGATGTGCGCGTCGCCGTTGGAGGCGGCCACGAGCTTGTAGGGGACGTTTTTGTCCGCTTCGGTCAGCTCGGAGAACTTCCGGCCGATGTAGCGCTTTGCTGAGAAGATGGTGTTCTTCGCGTTGGTGATGGCCTGGCGTTTCGCCGCCTGGCCCACGATGCGCTCGCCGCTTTTGGTGAAAGCCACCACGGAGGGTGTGGTGCGAGCGCCTTCAGAGTTTTCGAGAACGACACCTTCGCCGCCTTCCATGATGGCCATGCAGGAGTTCGTGGTGCCAAGGTCAATGCCGAGTATCTTGCCCATAGGTTTGAAAAGGTTAGAGGTTTAAGACTCTGGTGAGAGGTTAAGACTCTATCTTCGCAGCCCTTGTGCCACCTGGCTCCATGTATCCTTATGTCACTGGTAATTAGGAGTTTGCGTTTGTTTTTAAAGCGGACTGTCGCTGTGGGGATGGCGCTTTAGGGCGTCATGATGACTCATTGAGATGGCCAAAATGGCACACCTGGCGTTTTCTGACACACGTTGGGTCTGCGATTTAAACTTACGAGTCAGTCCTTCCGGGGGATCGTTTTGACTCCTGGATGGTCGCGTGACCCCCAAGGGCCCCCGTTAACCTGCCTTTGTGGAACCTTGCTCTTTCAACACGAACTGAAGCCGACGGAGCGTGGAGTTGCAGGGGTAGAGACCGTCTCTCTCCAAAAACCGGCACAGACGCTCCACGTTTGTCCGGTTCATGCGATCGACGCAGACATCAGGTATGGCACTGCCGGGACTGGTAAAATACCCGTGGTCCAGGAAGTAATACCAATGGCTCCTGTCCTCCAGAACAGAATGAGGAATACCCATCGCCAGCAGGTTATCCCGGTGTGATTCAAGCCACCTCCGCCACTGGATGGCCGCTTCTCTGGCGGACTGTCGCTTCACTCGGGTATCTCCGCCTCCACCAGTTTCCCCAGCAGGATGAGAGATTCCTGCCAGCCCATGTAGCAAGCCTCCGCCGGGATCACCGCGGGCACGCCCGCCTGCACGATATCCAGGTCCGTACCGCAGGATACGGCTTTCAGATTCACGGTCACTTCGATGACGCCCGGCAGGTTCGGATCGTCAAACCGGTCCGTGTAGCGCAGCCGTTCAAAAGGCGTCAGTTCCAGAAACTCTCCGCCGAAGGAATGGCTGGCACCGCTGGCGAAGTTGGTGAAGGACATTTTGAAAGTCCCGCCTACCTGGGCATCCATGTGGTGGACCTTTCCGGTGAAACCGTTCGGCGGCAGCCATTTTGCCATCGCGTCCGCGTCGATGAATGCCTTGTAAACCTTCTCCGGTGAAGCCCGGAGCACACGGTGGAGTCGAATGGTGTGGGTGTTCATGATTCCCCATCTTCATGGGGAAAATGTCCTGGGACCAGCCAAATCCACTCGTGGCCAATTCCTCCGGCAAGGTTACCCTTGGCGTGCATGCGGGTGGCCCGCGCTTTACTTTTGGCCGGGTTGCCGGAAGAGTCACCGGCATGAATGGTCAATCCCGGAGGGAGTTTCTGAAGTTCGGCACCATGGCCGCGGCGGCCGTCGCGACGAATGCGCAGGGCGAAACGGTGAAGCTCCCGTTTGAGAACGGTGAGCGCGTGTTGGCAAAGTATCCGCAGAAGCGCCCGATGATCCTGCTGACCTCCCGGCCGCCACAACTGGAGACGCCTTTCTCCGTTTTCAACGAGAGTATCATCACGCCAAACGATGCCTTCTTTGTCCGCTATCACCTCGCGGGCATTCCCCTGAGCATCGATCCCGCCGCGCACCGGCTGGAGGTGAAGGGACTGGTGGAGCATGAGCTTTCGCTCTCTCTGGAAGATCTGAAGAAATACGAGGCCGTGGAAATCACGGCGGTGAACCAGTGCTCCGGGAACAGCCGGGGATTTTTCCAGCCCCGCGTGGGCGGCGGTCAGCTCGGTCATGGAGCCATGGGGAACGCAAAGTGGAAAGGGGCACGGCTGAAAGACATTCTGGACAAGGCAGGCGTGAAGGCCGGGGCGAAACTGGTGGTTTGCGATGGTCTGGACCGCCCGGTGATGCCCGGGACGCCGGACTTTGTGAAAGCCCTGGAAATCGATCATGCCCGGAGCGCGGACGTGCTGGTGGCGTGGGAAATGAATGGAGAGCCGCTGCCGGTGCTCAATGGTTTCCCACTCCGGCTCGTGGTGCCGGGATATTTCGGGACCTACTGGATCAAGCACCTCAGCAGCCTGACAGTAACGGCGGATCCTTTCACCGGTTTCTTCATGAGTACCGCCTATCGCATCCCGGCGAATGCCAGTGGATGTGTGGAGCCGGGCACCACGCCCGGAGTGACCGTGCCCATCAACCGCTTCAAAATCCGCTCCTTCATCACCAGCCATACGGAGGGTGCCAGTGTCCGTCCCGGAGAGGTCAATATGCTGCGGGGCTTCGCCTTCGACAGCGGGGAGGGCATCACGGAGGTGCAGATCTCCGCGGACGGTGGAAAGTCCTGGCAGGGCGCGGAACTGGGGAAAGACCTGGGGAAATACTCCTTCCGTGAGTGGACCCTCGCCTGGAAGCCCGCCCCCGGGGTGAAGGCACACGCGCTGCGCAGCCGGGCCTTCAACCGCATCGGCGAGACCCAGCCGCTGGAACCGCTCTGGAATCCGGCGGGCTATCTCCGGAACGTCTCCGAGACCGTCAACGTCACCGCCGCCTGATTTTCCGTCATGAAACCTCTTTTTTACCTCATTGGTCTGGCCGCTCTGGGCGGCGTGCTTCTGGTCCGCGCGGCGGAGCCGGTCAGCATCGAGCTCCCCCCCGAGACCGCGAGCTACAAGCCCGGCAAAAACGTGGAACTGGCCCAGGGTTTTTGCCTGAACTGCCACTCCGCCGACTACACCTCCAGCCAGCCGCCCATGCCCCGGAAATTCTGGGAGGCCACGGTGAAGAAAATGCAGGAAAAATATGGAGCCCCCATGCCGCCGGATACGACGGCACTGGTGGACTACCTCACGACCACTTACGGCAAGCCGTGATCCGGGCTCTTACGAGGCGGTGAGGGCCGCGCGCTCATTGAGCAGGCCGCCGGTCTTTTCCAGGTAGTAGTCGTAGCCGCCGGGATACGGGTTCACCTTTCCGTCCACCACATGGAGCACCTTCGTGGCCAGCTTCCGGATGAAGTGGACATCGTGTGAGATGAAGACCAGCGTGCCCTCGTAGCTGGAAAGCGCCAGGATGAGGCTCTCCACGGTGAGGATGTCCAGGTGGGTCGTGGGCTCGTCCATGAGGAGGAGGTTCGGCGGATCCACGAGGAACTTGATGAGGTTCAGCCGGCTCTTTTCCCCACCGCTGAGGACGGCGGTTTTTTTGAAGACGTTCTCCTTCTTGAAAAGGAAGGAGCCGAGAATGCCCCGGGCCTCGTCCTCCTTGATGGTGGGGGACGCTCCCAGCACCTCCTCCAGCACGCTCTTCTCCGGGTCCAGGGTGTCGGTGCGGTGCTGGCTGAAGTAGCCGATGCGCGGGTTGTGCCCCAGATTCCGCGTGCCTCTCTGGAAGGGCAGCACGCCGGCCAGGATCTTCAGCAGGGTGGATTTCCCCGCGCCGTTCGGCCCCACCAGCACGGTGCGCTCGCCACGCTCCACGGTGAGTTCCAGTTGGTCATAAACCACGTGATCCCCGTAGGCCATGTGGATGCCTTCCAGCGAGATGACCCGCTGGCCGGACCGTTCCGGCTGGGGGATCTGAAAGCGGAAGGGCTTCTTCGGCAGCACGGGCTTTTCCAGCCGCTCCATCTTCTCCAGTTGCTTCACCTTGCTCTGCGCCTGGGCGGCCTTGGAGGCCACGGAAAGGAAGCGGGCCACGAAATCCTCCAGCGCCTTGATCTCCTTCTGCTGGTTCTTGAAGGCGGCGGCGTGTTTCTGGAAGTTCTCCTCCTGCTGTACCAGGAAGCGGGAGTAGTTTCCGGTGTAGCCGGTGATGCGCTGCTCGCTGATGTTGTAAACCTTGCTCACGATGGCGTCCATGAATTCCCGGTCGTGGGAAATCATGAGGATCGCGCCCGGGTAGCTCTTCAGGTATTCCTGGAACCAGAGGAGGGATTGGAGATCCAGGTGGTTCGTCGGTTCGTCCAGCATCAGGAGGTCCGGCTGGGTGGCCAGCAGTCGCGCCAGGTGGGCGCGCATGATCCAGCCGCCGCTCATCTCCCGCACGGGGCGGTGGAAGTCTTTTTCCTTGTAGCCCAGGCCGCGCAGCATCTTTTTCGCCCGCGCCTCCAGGCCCGGATCCTGAAGCTGGTCATACTTGCTCTGCACCTCGAAGTATTCCGGCTCGTTCACCAGGCCCTCCTCCTCCAGCTCGGCCAGGCGTTTGGTGAGGGTCTCCATTTCCCCCGCCTGGCCCACGGCCACCTCCAGCACGGTTTCGTTACCGGAGGCTTCGGACATCTGCGGCAGGTAGCCGGTGACGGACCACTCATCCCGGACGATCTCCCCGGAGTCCGGCTCCTCCTTGCGGAGGATCATGTTAAAAAGCGTGGTCTTTCCGGAGCCGTTCTGGCCCACCAGCGCCACGCGGTCTCCGGCATTGATCTGGAGACTGGCGTTCGAGAAAAGAGGCTGGCCACCGAAGGACTTGGAAACTTTTTTGATCGTTAACATCGGGAATTGAAAGGTGGAGAGTTAAACCATTGAGGCCAAAGGCAGCGGGCCGGAAGCCAGGGGTGGCTCCGGTGCTGGAGGGAACCGCTGAAACAGCGGCGGAGTGGAACGGCCCGCCGGGGGTCGCGCCGCTTCGGGCGGTCACATTTGCCAACCAGGCCGTCCCAGGGGGGAGGACGGCGGTGGACCCGCTCTAAGCAGGGCATTGTCCGGACGGATGGCGCGGGCCGCAACGGGAAATGTCCCTGGTTTCCGCGAATCCGGCGGGCGGTGCCGGGAAAAGAGAACGTCCGGCGGGTTTCCCCGGACGCAGGCTGGAGGTCCTCTGGGCCTGCCTTACGCAACTTCCAGCTTGCCCGCCCTGGGGCGCTCCCGCTACAGCATGCGGATGAAAGTGAAGCGCCTTTTCCTCTCTCCGCCGGTCCTCGCGGCAGGCATGTTGACCCTCGTGGCGGGCTGGGTGGCGGGAGAGAGAATGGAGGGGGCTGCCATGCGTCCAGGCGGAGAGGCCGGGGTTTTCAGCAGGCCCCTGTTGCAGGCGGAGGCAGTGGGGAGTTTTGATGATGCCATGGGCACCCTGAATCGTGTCTGGGCGGGCAGGGGAGTGAATTTGAGCGGCGGCTCCGTTCTGGGAAATCCGGGATTCGAGTGGGTGGTGGCGAATGCCTCGAACCGTGTGCAGCCGGACCGCTGGCGGGAGGAACGCCGGATTATTGATCTGCACATGCACATCGACGGCACCCCGGACCGGTTTGACCGCGCGGTGCGCATCATGGATCGCGCGGGCGTGGGGATCGGGGTGAATCTCAGCGGGGGCACGGTGACGCATAAGGAGGGTGCCCAGTCTGAGTTTGAACGGGTGAAGGCGCTGGCGGACACCCGCTATCCGGGCCGCTTCGTCCATTATATGAATCTCGACTACTCCGGCTGGGACGAGCCGGACTTCGGGGCAAAAGCCGCCGCGCAGATCGCGGAGGGCCACCGGCTGGGAGCGGCGGGATTCAAGGAATACAAACGCCTGGGCCTTTACCTGAAGGACGGAAACAAACAGCTCATCCGCATAGACGATCCGAAGTTGGACCCCGTGTGGAAAAAGTGCGGGGAACTCGGGATGCCCGTTTCCATCCACGTGGCGGACCCGAAGGCATTCTGGCTGGCCTTCGATGACAAGAACGAGCGCTGGAAGGAACTGAAGGACCACAAAAACTGGTGGTTCGGCGATGGCGCGAAGTATCCGGCCCGGGAGCAACTGCTGGAGGCGCTGAACCGGGTGATCGAGCGTCATCCCGGAACCACCTTCGTCTGCGTCCATTTCGCGAACAATTCGGAGGATATCGACTGGGTGGAGCGCATGCTGGACACGCATCCGAACATGATGGCGGATATCGCGGCCCGCATTCCGGAGATCGGCCGGCACGATCCCGCGAAGGTGCGGCGTCTCTTCACGAAGCACAAGGACCGCATCCTCTTCGCCACGGACTTCATGGTGTATGATCGTCTCATCCTGGGCTCCGCCGGGGATGCCGAGCGGCCCACGGACGAGGACGGTGTGGTCTTTTATAACAAATGCTGGCGGTGGATGGAGACCAATGACCGGAACTGGCCGCACATGACCCCCATCCAGGGGGACTGGACGATCAATGCCACCGGCCTTCCTCCGGAGGTCGCCCGGAGCATCTACTTTGACAATGCCGCGAAACTCCTGGCCCGCTCCATGCCGCTTCCGGTCATGAAGGCCGCGCGGGTGGAGCAGGATTTCACACCGGATGGGAAGGCGTCTCATGGGGCGTGGAGTAAAGCCGCTCCGGTGCGCCTGGAGTATCAGTCCGGCGATGCCTCCGCCCGTCCGGAACTCAGCACCGCGGTCCGGGCGCTGTGGAGCGATCAGTTTCTCTACCTGGCCTACGAGAGCCCTTACACGAAGCTGGAAACCTTCCAGCCGGTGCAGGCCGGGGAGCGCATTGGCCTTTGGGACAAGGACGTGGTGGAGGCGTTCATCGGCGCGGACCCCTCGAAGCTTGGGAAATACACGGAATACGAGTGGGCTCCCAGCGGTGAGCAACTGGATCTCGCCGTGGACCTTCCGGCGAAGGATTTTGCCTGGAGCAGCGGCATGGAGTCTAAAGTAAGCGTGGACGAAGCCGCGAAAGTCTGGCGGTTGGAGGTGCGTATTCCCATGAAGGCGATCTCTGCCGTTGCTCCCGCCGCGGGTACCCGCTGGCGGATCAATCTCTTCCGCCACGACACGGCGGGAAATGCCGGCCTCGCCTTCAGCCCGGCTCTGACCGGCACTTTCCACACTCCGGAGCGCTTTGGCTGGCTTGAGTTGAGCAAACCCTGACAATCCTCCCCGATGCAAAAGATCAATACGAACGAGATGGAAGCGGAGGACTGGACCTCCCCGAAAGGCCGTTTCTCAGGCAGGTATAAAGGCGTCTCCATCGCCCTGGGCCGGAAAGAAAAGTCCATGGACCTCCGCGAGCGGCATCCTTTCGATGTGGAGATCGCCACCGTGCCGCCCGGGAAGACGAACTGCCCCTACCACTCCCACAGCGCGCAGTGGGAATTTTACCATGTCATCTCCGGCACCGGCCAGGTGCGGCATAAAGACGGGCTCACGCCCATCGGGCCGGGAGACGCTTTCCTGTTTCCGCCGGATGAACCGCATCAACTTATCAATGAAGGCACGGAGGATCTGACCGTCTATGTCGTGGCGGACAATCCCGTGGGCGAATCCTGCCACTATCCGGACAGCGGGAAATGGCTGGTCCGGTCCCCGGAGCGAAAGCTCGTGCGCTCCGAAGGGCTGGACTACTTTGACGGCGAGGAGTAAGCGGCCTGCTTCGCCGCTTGCCCCGGGGGAATCCGTCCCCATACTGCGCGCCCCTCCGCCACCGCGGGGAGCCCCCTTTTACATGGAAGATTTCCCTCTCGTTCATTTTGGCCTCGCCGGCCTGGGTAATGTTGGAGCCGGTGTGTATAAAAACCTGCTGAAGAACGGCGCGCTGGTCAGCGGCCGGAGTGGCATCCGGCTCGCCGCGAAACGCATCGCCGTGCGGGACCGCGCGAAGCACATCGCGGCGGGAATGCCCCCGGAGCTTCTCACGCAGGACTGGCGGGAACTGGTGGCGGATCCGGACATCAAGGTCATCGTAGAGCTCATCGGCGGCACCACGGAAGCCTATGAACTAGTGAAGACGGCCATCCTGGCACGCAAGGCGGTGGTCACGGGAAACAAGGCGCTCCTGGCCGAGCGGGGGTATGAACTGGTGGCGCTGGCGGAGCAGGAGGACGTGCCGCTTTACTTCGAGGCCGCCGTGGCGGGGGGCATCCCTATCATCAAGGCCGTGCGGGAGGCGCTGATCGGGAACAACATTCTCGCCATTTACGGGATCATCAACGGCACCACGAATTACATCCTCACCCGCATGGGCGAGGCCTCGCTCACCTACGCGGAGGCCCTGGGTGAGGCGCAGGCGCTGGGTTACGCGGAGTCGGACCCCACCCTGGACGTCACCGGCTGGGACGCGGGGCACAAGGCGATCATCCTCGCCTGGCTCAGTTACGGCACCTGGGTGCGGCCGGAGCAGATCCACGTGGAGGGGATTTCCCACATCACGCAGACGGACCTCCAGTTTGCCCGGAGCATGGGTTATGCGATCAAGCTGCTGGCGGTCATCCGGCTGGATGGATCGAACAACATCGAGGTCCGCGTGCAGCCGTGCCTGGTGAGCCGTGCCAGCATTCTCGCCCACATTTCCGGCGTCATGAATGCCGTGGCGGTGTATGGCGACATCGTGGGAGAGACGCTCTTCTATGGCAGCGGCGCGGGGCAGGACGCCACCAGCAGCAGTGTCATCAGCGATCTCGTGGACGCCGCCGACAACCTCGCCAATGAAGCGGGCACGAACAACGGGTTCGTTCCCCATGGCCACTACGGCTCCTGCGTGCCGGTGGACGAAACGGCTTCCAGTTACTATCTGCGGCTCTATGTGGACGACCGCCCGGGGGTCATCGCGTCCATCGCGGGGATCCTCGCCGAGCATTCCATCGGTATTCTGTCCATCAGCCAGCCCGCGGTGGCGGACACCGCCACCGCCGCGGACCTCATGCTCATGCTGCACAAAGCCCCCTACGGCAAAATGAAAGCCGCGCGGGATGCCATCTCGGCCCTGGACTGTGTGAAAGCCACCCCCGTGCTCCTCCGCGTGGAGTCCCTGCCTGGAAAGAAGTCCTAAGAAGGGAGGCCGGCACCTCAGGAATCCGGAGGTGCCGTGTAAGATAGGGCCACCCGGCCCCGGCGCTCACTTCCGCTTCGTCACGGTCACGCTCTGAAGGTAGTATTTGTTATACACGTTCCCGTCCGAGGTGAGGGAGAAGTTATACCCCCAGTAGTTCACGAACTGCGGATCATCGATCTGGAACTTCATCGTGTGCCACTTCTTGTTGTCCGGCACGGTGTACCATCCGGCTTTGGCGGTCTTGAGGCCAGTGGTGGATTCATAGTCCAGCTTGAAGCCGGAGTTGTCGTTGGCTTCGTTCCGCCGCACCACCACGGTGATCTCCAGAGGCTCGGTGATGTAGGAACTGAACCCGGGATCCACCACGAAGACGTTGCCTCCCGGTACGCTGCCCGCGCGGGCGGAGCCACCGTAGTCCACCACGGCCTTCGCGAGATCATCCCCGGAGAGGGAATGCAGGCCCTTCGCGTTTTGTTTCCCGTCCTCCATGGTGAGGGACACGGAGTCTGACTTTGTGAAATCCCCGCCCCAGGGCAGCGGCTTTCCTTTGCTTGCGGCGGCCTGTTTTAGAAGCGCCTCCGGGACATCGAGAATGAAAACAGGGGCCGGTGTCAGGCCCAGCTTCGCGGACTTCGTGGTCACGCCGGTGAGCGGGTCCACCACGCCGGCCTCCCGCTCGAAGGAAACCTCCTCCACCTCACCCCGGCTGCCCCAGGCCACCATGACCGTGCCTTTGGTGCCGTCGAAAACGAAGCCGTAGTGCTTTTCATTCAGCAGTACCCATCCGCGATACACCGGGTGTTCGCCCAGATGGCGGACCATCTGCTCCAGGGCATGATAGCACGGGCGGGGCTTCGCCTTTCCATCCAGCAGTCCCATGGGGCCGCTGTCGCCGTCCATGCCTTCGAACCACTGGATGCAGGAGACTCCCTGGGCGATGCCCATGGTGTAGGCTTTGATAAGCGCGTGAGCCTGCACGTCCGCGCCTTTTTTTACATCGCATCCCAGCTCGGTGAAGATCACGGGCACGTCTTTCTTCGCGGGGTTTTGTGCCGCCAGCATCTTCCGCAGACAGGGCACGATGTTCATGTACACCGCTTCCGTTCCCGCCCCGCTGATCACGCCATCCAGGATTTCGTAGGGATGGAGAGTGATGTAGTCGAAGTGATCTTTCGCCCCCGCCTTAATCACCTGCTCCAGGTAGTTCACGTGGCAGGACTTCGCCGCGAGTCCGATGAGGCAATCCGGGTCCGCCGCCTTCGCCGCGTCGTAGGCCGCCACCACCAGCTTGGCATAGTCCGCGGGCGTCTGGTCCTTGCCGGTGAAGTTCGGGGGTTCATTCCACACCTCCCACCGCTTTACCTTCGTTTTGCAGTGCCCCACCACGGCGGTGACATACGCGGACCAGCCCTTGAGGTTATTGACCGGCATGTATCCCGGTTTGTCCGCTTTGTTCCAGGACGGCGAACCGATGAGGATGCCTCCAAACGTCATCCGGTGACTGGTGAGGTAGTCCATCTGCTCATCCAGATTTTTCCACTCGAACTTCCCCTGCTGCACCGGCTCCACCTCTCCCCAGCCACTGTGGCAGGTGCGGTAGTAGCGCAGCCCAATGGCCTCCATCTGCGGAATCCACCGGCTGTTGTCTTTCGCGGACCGGTTGTTCACATGGCAACTGCCGATGCCAAACGGCCCCAGCGCCAGCGGATCATCCGCCGCGAACAGAACACTGTGGGAAAAGGCAAGAACCAGGGCGCGGATGAGGAGTCGCTTCATGACGCCGTGAGGCTTCGCGGAAGCCGGGGGCATGCAAGCGGGCAGAGACCTACGCGCAGGCGGTCCGGAGGGGCCGGGGAAGGAGGAAAATGTGCTGCACCCTGATAAGCCGGATTTTGTCCCCCGGCCGGTTTCCCGGCGGTTGGATGGCCATTCCTCTGACGGTCGCGGTAAAGCGACCGACCCTGGCCGGAGCCAAGTGCGACAACCCGGGATTATTCCCGGCGCCCGCGAAGGCCCCGGGAGTCAGGCAGGCGGCCTGTTTTCCCTGTTTGTCTTGCACCGCGCGGGGTTTGTCCTGCCCCCGGCCTTGCGGCGCGGGGCGGTGGGCTCTTAACCCGCCATTTCACCCTTACCGGAAGCGGACTGGAGCTTCGGGACTCGCCTGGTAGCGAATTTCAAAAACTCCGGTCCGCTCCCGGCGGTATATTTTCTGTGACACTTTCCGTCAAAGGCGGCTTGCGACGCCTCTGCCCGCGTTCGTCACGCGGCGCGCTGCCTTGTGGTGTCCGGACTTTCCTCCAACGGATCTTGCGAACCGCCGGTGGCCACCCCGGGTGCAGCATCGTCAGCGTGGACGGGGCGGGGGATTTGTAAAACGGAGAATGGCCGGGGCGAACAAATCCCGTCCCGGCTTGTCTACTGCAGGGACCACCTTCACCGGTGAAACGAACCCGCGCATGAGCATCTCCCGGAAGACTCTGAATATCCTGATCCTGCTGTTCGCGGTTTCAGTGGCCGCGGCGGCACTGTATCAAAATTCCAATTCCTCAAAAAGCACGGAGGATGGCTGGAACGGAGGCGGCATCATCGGGGTGGGAGACGGTTATTCCGTCCAGCTTCTGACCTGCTGCAGCAGCCCGGTGGGCATGGCGGAGTATGACCAGAAGCTGGAGGTCTATGCCGGGGATAGCCGGAATGGCAAGTTAACCGGTACCGTGGATCTGCATCCGAACACCGGTGGAAGAACCCACGTCAAGCTTTACACTCTCAAAGGGGAGGACGGGAAAAGGAGAGTGGTGCTGGTGGGCAATTTCGGGGATTGTGAGGTCCATCTGGAGACGAGGACGGTTTCTCAGGGGGCTGGCACCAAAAAAACGTCAGCCGTTTCAGAAAGCATCTTTCTGGGCACCTGGAGCGCGGAGGCCCAGCCCTTCAAGTTTATTCCGGCTTCCGTGCCGATGGAGGGGGAGTAGGGGCTCAAACCGTTATCCAGGTGTACATGGGGGACTACGGTTTGATCTTGTTCGCCGGGCAATAGTTTTATAGAATAGCGATCATGTCTGAAAAGCTGAAGCGGGTTTCCGGCATCCTGTTGTTCATGGGTATCTTGTCCATGGGTGCTATCGGAACCGCTAAAACGGGGATTTTACCCGAGGGTACTTTTCTGGATTATTTTACGCCGAAGTCCGTCTTCATCAGAACATGGAAGGACCGGCTTTTGGAGTGCCATGATCAGACTGCCGCGGATAAGGCAGTCAGGGGAAACAAAGAGGGAGGTACCGTGGTGGTGATGAAAGATGGCTCCTGGGTAGCTCTCGTTATGGAGCATGCCTGTTGTACGGGTGCCGGATTCAACGCCACCCTTTATGTGACCTCCAAGGGCGAGGCGTATTTGGATGCGGAGTCGTGCTATTGCGGTTTCAGTCCCCTTACGTGGGAGCTTGAGGAGTTGCCGGTGGGAACCACCAGCGAATTTCTCACCGCGTTGAGAACCAATGGGAAGAAACTGCTGCCTCAGAACTCCCCTCCACATGGTGGGGA
The DNA here is from genome assembly GCA_965229245.1 of Verrucomicrobiales bacterium. Taxonomy (GTDB): domain Bacteria; phylum Verrucomicrobiota; class Verrucomicrobiia; order Verrucomicrobiales; family V1-33; genus V1-33. Next base: position 880,697 of record CBDDIW010000005.1, on the reverse strand, counting down.
GGCTGCCGGCAAATAATCAAGGCGCGTCACTCCGGCGGCGGGAGATCCAGCGCCGGTCGTCGTCTCTCAATTGATCAGGTCTGCGGAGGGCGTGCCGACCCGTTTCCAGCGCGGCCAGCGGATCGCAGCCATAGAGACCCGCGCCCCAGCAGGGATTTCCCTCAATAACCGCCCAGCCGTGCTCGCTGGTGATGCCGATATCGAGAACGAAAGCGGGCGGGACAGTCACACCGGGGTGGTTCAAGACCTCCGAAGCGAAAGCGAGGGACTCTTCCTGTTCCGTGCCCAAAAATGGCCAACTGCCATCCGGAGCCTGGGCAAGCGCTTCATTCCGCCAGTAAGGGCTGCTGGTGACCACTTTCCCCGCGTTCACAAAACACCTCACCTCCAGGGTGAAGGTGACGGGATCACTGACCAGCACGAGGATATCCCCCTCCTGTGAAATCTCCGGCAGCCCGGAGCCCCGCGAGTAAACTTTGGGCTCGAAGACTTTGCCCTCCGCCGGTTTTACAAACATGGGCTTCTCAAGCGCCCGCGCGGTCTCCAGCGAGCAAAGGGAGATCTGCCGGTGAAGAAAAACGGAGGGCAGGGAAGGCAGCCAGTCCACGGACGGCTCGATAAGCGAGAGCCCCTACTGGTCCGCCACGGCCTCCGCGAACAGCGGTTCCGCATAAATGGCGAGGTCGCGGGTCGCGCCTTTCAGTTCGTCCGGCACCCGCCAACTGGAGAGCCGCCGGGTTTCCCATCCATTTGCCAGCGCGGTCCGCCACACGGTGACGGAGTCATCCGTGACACGCGGCGCGAGGATCAGAAGCGGGGCGCTCATCCCGGTAGAGCATTTTATCTCGCGGCTACGAGATCATATCCCCGCCAGTCATGCACGGTGACATCCGCGAACTGGCCCACGGGGAGCAGCTTTTCCACAAAGACGGTGCCGTCGATGTCCGGGGCATCCCACGCGGTGCGGGCCACGCCGGGCTTCTCCACGAGCACACGATGGGACTTGCCCACCTGGGCGGCGTTCAGTTCCTCGGCGATGACTTGGAGTTCGCGCATGGCGCGATTCCAGCGGCTTTCGATGGTCTTGTGGTGGACCCGGCCATCGAACTTGTATGCCTTGGTGCCCTCCTCCCGGCTGTAGCGGAAAACCCCTGCACGTTCAAAACGAGTCTCGCGGATGAACTGGAGCAGTTCCGTGAAGTCCTCCTCCGTTTCGCCCGGGAAGCCCACGATAAACGTCGTGCGGATGGCCAGGCCCGGAATGCCGGCGCGCATGCGTTTGATCAAATCCCGGATGTAGTCGCCCGTCGTCTCGCGCTGCATGATCTTCAGCATGCGGTCCGAGACGTGCTGGAGCGGGATGTCCACATAGCGGGCCACCTTGGGGCACTCCGCGATGGTCTTGATGAGTTCATCACTCCAGTGGGCGGGGTGGGTATAAAGCAGGCGGATCCAGAAATCCCCTTCGATGGCATTGAGCGCGCGGAGGAGCGAGGCCAGGGATTCCCCCCGGGTGCTGTCCACGGGGCTGCGCGGATTCGGGCGGGCCTCCGTCCACTTATCCATGCCAAAATAGGTCAGGTCCTGGGAGATGAGATTGATCTCCCGCACGCCGCTCTTCACCAGTTGCTCCACTTCCTTCACCACGCTCTCCTGGGTGCGGCTGCGGTGGCGTCCGCGAATTTTCGGGATGATGCAGAAGGAGCAGGTGTGGTTGCAGCCTTCCGCGATCTTCACATACGCGGAATGCCCCGGAGTGAGGCGGAAACGGGGGGTATCGTAGTCCGGGATGTAACGTGGTTGCTTCGTGACGTGATTGTCCGGCCCTTCCGTTTCCTTCCCGCGGCCCATGAGCCCTTCGATGATGGGGGCCACCTGGGTGATCTGGTCCAGACCGATGAACGCGTCCACGGCCGGCATGAGGCCCGGCAGTTCCTTGCTGAAGCGCTGGGAGAGACATCCAGCCACGATGATCTTCTGCTTCGCGCGTTTCCGGTCATTGGCGCGGCCATCCACGGCGTCCTCCACCGTGCCGATGCTCTCCCGCTTCGCCATGTCGATGAACGAGCAGGTGTTCACGATGAGCACGTCCGCCTCCTGTTCATTGGGGGTCATTTCCATGCCGGCGGCACGCAGGTGCCCGATCATGATCTCGGAATCGATCAGATTTTTGGCACAACCGAGGGAGACGAGGCCGACTTTAATCATGGAGCAGTAAGGGGAACAGGTGGAAAAGGGCGGTGAAGATGCACGGTCCCGGGCGAAGGGAAACGTCAAAATTTGCTTATCGGACGCGGGTTTTCAAACGGACGGCAAGGAGAGAGTCCTCCTGGACACCTCCCGGCGGCCCGGCATGGTTCTGGTGAAATGGATCTGCTTTCCACCGCTCTCACCCTGCTGCTCGTCATGGACCCGCTGGGGAATATCCCCAATTTCATGGCCGCGCTCAAGGCGGTACCGGAGGAAAAACGCATGCGGATCATTGCCCGCGAGTGCCTGTTCGCGCTGGCGATCCTCATGGCGGTTTTTCTTGGAGGACGGTCGTTCATGGGAGTGTTTGGTCTCAGTTCCGAGGCCCTGCGGATCTCCGGCGGGCTTATGCTGTTCCTCATCGCCATCAAGATGATTTTCCCGAACCACGGGGCAGAGCGGCCGGATGTGGTGGATGAGGAACCTTTTATCGTGCCCCTGGCCACCCCGCTCATCGCGGGACCGTCGCTTATCGCCACCATCATGATCCTGACGGGGAATCCGCTGAATTCCCGCTGGGGCATCGTGGCGGCCATCGTCTCCGCGTGGCTGGCGAGCACGCTCATCCTGTTAAGCGCGCCGTTTTTTGCCCGCGTGCTCCGCCGCCGGGGGCTCATGGCGGTGGAGCGCCTCATGGGGATGCTCCTCATCGTGGTGGCCGTCCAGATGTTCCTGGACGGCCTGCATCTTCCTTCGCGCGTGCCGGGTTGAGTCCCTGGCTCAGGGCTTCAGCACCACGCGGTAGAAGGCCCGCTGTTTCATCTCCGCGGCGGCGGGAAAGAGTGCGGTGTAAATGGTGGTGGCTCCGGCGGAGGGGACCGTGGCGATATCCGTCCAGCCGGTGGCGGGATCGGCACTGATCTGGACCGTGTAGGTCAGCCCGGTCACGCTCTTCCATTCCAGCGCCATGCCCGTGCCACCAGCGGAGACCGCCGAACCGGTGATGTGGAGATAATCCAGAGGGTCGTTCGGATTCGTATGCGCCAGGGCTTCGATGGCATCCGGAACGCCGTCTCCGTCGGAGTCAACATTCCCGCCTTCTCCCGTGACCGTCACGGTCAGAGGGCTGGTGACCGTATTTCCGGTGCTGTCCGTGGCCTGAATCCGGATGCTGAGTGTCTGCGCCAGGGTGGGATCCAGGACGACGGCGGTGAACAAACGCTCTCCGTCGATGGTGAAATAGCTGTTTCCGGAATCCCCCACGCCGCTGGCGAACTGGAACGAATGCGCCTCCGGGGTATCCGTGTCCGCCGCGGAAAGCACCCCCACCAGCGTGCCCGCAGGCAGTCCCCCGGCCACGGTGGTGGGAGACAGGGAAATGGAAGTCGGCGGGGCGGCAAAGGCCGTGGAAAGCGGCGTGACGGTGAGGACCTTGGTAAAGGAGTTCCGGTCGGCGTCCGTGGCGATGACACGCACAAATTTAGGCCCCGCTGGAATGGCGGAGGCGGGCTGGGTCAGGCGCAGGCTGCTGCCGTCGATGGCGAACAGGGCGTTGTCGTAGGAGCTGCCCGGGTTGGTGAAGGTGGCCTCCAGCGTGAGGTCGAAGGTGATATCACTGGAGGTGAGATTGCTCTGGTGAACCTCCACCGCGATGACGTTCTCCCCTTCCACGATGTTCGGCAGCAGCGCTTGGGGAACAGTGAAGGCGGTGTAGTCATTTTCGTCCGTGCCTCCAATGGCCGAGAGCGCGAAGGTGGAGGAAAAGACGGGCCCCTCCGGCATGTTCTGGCGGAAGGCCTCCACGCCGTTCACATAGATCACGCAGCCGTCGTCCACCTGGATGGTGCCCGCCAGGCTGGTGAGTTGCGCGCTGTTCGTGACCGTGAAGGTTTTGCGATACCAGGAAGTGACGGCTTTGTTGTTGGTATCCACGCCGTAGGACAGGCGGGTGTGCTGCCAGGTTTCCATGCCCTCGCCGGAGTATCCCAGGGGAGCCTGGCCGTTCGCCCAGCCCGCGGCATTGAAGGTGGGAAAGGCCCAGTCCTCGGGGGCCTCGTTATTCCCGTCCAGAAAGAACCATGCGGCGGCCTCGCGGTCGATGAGGGTTTCCTTGCTGTCGCCACTCTCTCCGGCGATGACGAAGGTGTGGGTGGCATGGTCCGCGTCCACCGCCGTGAGATGGCCTACGAGGCCGCCCGCCGGAGTATTGGCGGCAAAGACCGAACGGGAGAGCAGAATGTCCGTGGGAGGAATGGAAGCGTGGAATTTTCCGTAGAGTTCCTGAACCTGTGCCTCGCTGAGGGCGGTATCGTAAACGGCAAATCCGAGGATGGACCCGTCCAGCGGGTCGCTATAGGTCCCGGCTGATCCCAGACACCCGGCGAGTCCTGTCATGCCCATGAGATTCAGCGGGCGGGGGAAGTTGAAACGCAGGACTCCGTCCACATAGAGATTGGTCGTCGCGCCATCCGAGGAATAGACAATGTGCACGTTCCGTCCGGTATCGAAGGGCACGCCGGTGGCGCTGTAGTCGGTGATTCCATAATCGGTGAAGCCGTAGAGTCCGGTTTCGCTCCACTGCTCGAATTTCAGCCCCTGCAGGCCGGAGCCCGCCATGCCGCTGCCCGTCAGCACCTGGGAGGCCCCAACCGTCCCGGAATTGACGATGAATTCAAAGGCCCGGTCGCCCGTGAGCGTGCCCACATCCACGGAACGCGGATCCGTGCCGGAGACGGCCTCAAAGAGGGTGAAGGCGGGGGCGCTCTTTTCCACCGCGGTCTTCCATGCCTCATAGTTGGCGCGGGACGGGATGGTAGTGAGCAGGAGCAGCCCGAAAAGAGGAGTGAATTTCATGACGCGAAGGGGAAGGAATAAAGCGGCATGAAGACGCCGCGACACCCGCCCCTGCGAGCACCCCCCATACCGGAAGGCCATGCAACTCCCTCATCCCCATGAGGAATCCATTCCCTGAAAGATGGATTCCTCCCGCCGCTAGGCCACGGGTTCTCCCCGCATTTGTTTCACCTGATAAGGATAAATGTGAAGGTGAGTCCCGCCCAGCTTCTCCGCCATGAGCGCCTCCGGGTAGGAATTCGTGGCATGCTCCGCTCCCAGGGTGTGCGCCAGTTCGTGGCCGATGAGGATGACCGTGAGGTCCTTGTTGGGCATGTTTTCCACCACGCAGCAGTTCGCGCTGGTCGTGCCAAAGACATCCCGCATGGGATCCTCCAGAGTGGCTCCCGGGCGGTCTTTTGCCGTCCACCGGGGGACGAGGAAGACATTCTTGTGAGCCACGCTCGAATCGTATTTATCCTGAAGTTTTTTGAAGCCCTCGAAGATTTTGACGATGTTCTCCACCGGCTGATTGGAGGTGCGCAAGTCCATGGTCGCGTCTAGGGTCAGGGACCGGATCACATGGGTTTCCAGGATGATGTTCGCCTGGTATTTGAAGAGGCCATTGAGCCGCTGGATGATGTCCGGAATGTCGGAAAGCAGCACACTCGGCCACGCCCCGGAGGAGTCCTGGCACCGGTAAAAGTTCACCTTCACCACCCGCTGTTTATAGACATAGACTTTGACGGTGTCCTCCACCACGTTGTTCCGGACCGCCTCGACAATGGTGGTGCCGGGGGAATGTCCCGTGATCTCCACCTCCCAGGTCCCCGGTTTGGGAAAGGTGACGTTTTCTATCGTCGCGACCTTTTTATCCTGCGTGCGGAATTCATAGAGGCCCGGCTCGTTGGGCGGCACCTGGAGAATTCGTGTGGCTCCTTTCCGGCATACTATTTCCTTTTGAGGGAGAAAATCGAAGCCGAGATGCCTTTTTCTTTCGTCAACTACCGCGGAGAATCGAAGCGCCATGGGAATACGGGGGTGGCCGCGAAAAGCGGCGGTGGAACCGGAGCGTGGGAGTGGAACGGGAAAGGCCGCTTCGAGGGGAAATTGCCGGTTTTCGGGAAACCATGCAATCTCTTACTTATCCGCGCTTCCGGCGGGTAATAGACGGGCGCATGCCTCTTTTATTCGCCTCAGGACATAATAGACGGTGCGGCTGCGCAGACGCACCAGACCCGGGCCCGCGATATCATCCACGAAGGATTCCGGCAGCGCCAGGATTTCCTCGAGGGTCACTCCCTCCAGCGCCTGGCAGAGGATGGCCGTGAGCGCCCGGGTGAGTGTCTGCACCTCCCGGCCGAGAGTCACGCGGACGTGACACCGCCGCTCTGAATTCACGCGAAGATGTATGCCCACGGCATCCGTGCACTCCGCGTCATGGCGGAGGTCCTCCACATCATAGACCTCACCCTCGCGGGGAGCATACCGCGCGCTGCCTTCGGCATGGTGGATGAGCAATTCCCGGCGCTCGCTTTCCGGAAGACCGGCAAAGAGATCGGCCAGTGCCTGGAGGGCCGGGGGATACATGGCGGCGGGTTTTCCTAACGCTTTACCGCCGTCATCACACCCCGCGCCGCCGCGGTGGGTTGATAAAGGCCGGGCTCGAATCCCGCCGCGTCCAGGAGCGCGGCATATTCCGCCGTGCTGTAGCATTTTCCCTGGGTGGAATGCATGAGCAGGGCGGAATACTCAGCGGCGTGCAGCGGGCCGTCCTTCGTGGCATCGATGAACACGTCATGGATGATGAGCCTCCCGCCGCGGGGCAGGGCGGCCTGGGAGCAGGCGAGGAGCTTTTCCACCTCCGGGACATCCCAGTCGTGCAGCACATTGGAGAACAGGTGGGCATCACAATCCCCGGGCAGTCCCTCGAACATATTTCCCGCGCGCACCTCCACCTGTTCCGCGCAGCCGCGCTCCGCCACTAGGGTGCGGGCGATGCGGTCCACGGGGGCCTGGTCGAAGACCACCGCCTTCAGTCCCGGATGGGCCGCGCAGAGGGCGCACACATAAATGCCGGAGCCGCCGCCGATATCCAGCACGCGACTGGTGCCGGTGAGATCCAGCGCCGCCGCCAGGGCCGGAGCCAGGTAGTTCCCGCGGCAATCCATGGCGGCGGTGAAGGCGCGGGCGAAAGTTTCCTCCTCCATCGCGCGGTGCCAGTCACCCGTGGACTTGTTCCCGGACCAGCCCGCCGGTTTCCCCGTGCGCAGCACCTCCACGTAGTCGCGGGCGATGGGGCGGTCATGCAGGGACTTGAAATACGGGGTCAGATTCCACGGGGAGCCTTCGTGCAGATGCTCGCGCGCGGTGAGTGTGAGGTGCCATTTTCCCCCTTCGCTCATCAGCAGCCCGTTGGCCGCGCAGAGCGTGAGGAGCACATCTGCGGGACGCTCCGCGAAGCCGAAAGCCGCGCACACTTCACCGGGCGTCATCCCCTCCGGTGCGAACCGGCTGAAGAACTGAAATTCCACCATGGCCGCCGTCAGCAGATCCACCGCGTAGAGGCCGTCCCGGTACTGGTAGAGACGGAGGGGATCGCTGGCGGGCCGGGAGGTAAGAAAAGGGCTCATGGACACCCTCGCCGCATACCGGGGCCGCGGCTTCCATGCAAGCTCGGATCGCCAGGGCCGCCGGGGGCTGTGCGCGGCGGGATTTTCAGCTTGGCTCTTTCCCTGGCGGGATTACCTGCTCTTCACCCGCTTTCATGGACCATAACGCTCCGCAAACTCCCTCTGACGGGGAACTTCCCCCGGCGGAACAGAATCCCGCGGCCCGGGCCGGTCTTTCGGAGGAGCGGATCGCGGAATTGCGCGCCTCCGGGTATGTGCCCAGGGGCATGACATTCCTTACCTGTCCGCATTGTGAAGGCGTGACGGCGGTGGCGGCGGATCTGCCCCGCCATAAACAGCGGTGCACCCATTGCGGTCGTCTCGCGGAGGAGGAACCGGTGAAAAAGAAGCGGCGGCTCCGGAAGCACCGGCTCGCCCCGGATGGCGTGTCTGCCCGCCGGAGCCGGGAGCGGGTGTGGATGCCCATGGCCGGCACGGCTCTCTGTGCCGTGATGGTGGTCCTCTTTGCCCTTTGGATGAAAACCAGGGGGAAACCCCCGGAGGCGGAGCTGGAGCCCGTGCCCCCGACGCCCCGGGAGGCGATCACGGCCCTGGCGAAAAAGTTCACCGCGGCCCGCACCCCGGAGGAATTACTGCCGCTCATCCGGAATTCCGGCACCTTCGAAAAGGCCGTGCGCGATTGGTGTCCCGCCCATCCCGGCGCGCTGCCGCTGGGCGGCCCGGTGATGAATATCACCATTCCCCGCCCGGCCCTGGGTACCCGGCTGGCGAATGCCACCATCGCTTTCAAAACGCTGCCCCGCCTCAGCGTGCTCACGGTGGAAACCCCGGAGGGCTGGCGGGTGGAATGGCCCGCGTTTTCCGGCATCGGCGACCTGGGCGTGGAGGAATTTCTCGGCCAGCCTCCTTCCACTCCAAAGCTGCTTATGGTGCACGTCCGCCGCGCGGATTATTACAATAATGCCTACGCGGACCCTGCCGCCTGGCAGGCACTCTGGATCACTGACCGCACGGAGGAGCACTCCTTTTACGCCTACGCCTCCCGCGGGAACCCCACCCTCATGGAGGCGCTGAAAGTCCTCCCTCCTGGCGATTCTCCAGCCCCCGGAGCCCAAACTCTCCGTGCCACCCGTCGTCTCGCCCTCCGCCTCTACTTTGCCACCCCCGCCGCCGCGGGAGCCGGTCAGGCGGAGGTGGATGCCGCGGAAGGGGACGGGTGGTATGTGCCGTAAGGAATCCGGGGATTTCCTATGACAAGCCCGGAACCTGGCCGGCAAGATGATAGGGACGCCGCCGTATCGAGGAAACCTTGGATCCCTGCGTGGATGAAAGGATCAATGCCCCAAGGCAACGGTGCGGGGAGGCATTTCAGTGAAAATTCAAGAGTCGGAAGCGGCAAATTCCGGCTCTGCCACCCCCGCAAATTTAGTAGCCCGGTCGTGCATTTTTCCATTGCAACGGCCCCGCCACAGCCGGATACCGGCGGGGACCGCCCCTGTCCTCCGGTGCCTCTTTCCCCGGCGACAGACATCCCGAACTTTTCTCTTTCAAATAATTCCGTTTTTTGGCTTGTGAAATTTTTCACAAGCTCCTAGTTTTCGCAAAAGCATCCGCTCAATCCGATGGCCAATATCTTTCCACGCTGGACCAATACGCTGCCGCTCAAGCTGCTGGTTGCCCTTGTTTTCATTGGAGTCGGCGTCGCCGCGGGGGTGACTTACTACTTCACGAACGAGTACACGGTGCGGGGCTATCAGCCGAACCAGGCGATCCCGTTTTCCCACCAGATCCACGCGGGTCAGGTGGGTCTGGACTGCCGGTATTGTCACAGCTTTGTGGAGCAGAGCGGGGTGGCGAACGTGCCGACGTCGAACACCTGTTTCAACTGCCACCAGCACGTCAAGACGAACAGCCCTCACATCCAGAAGATCAAGGAATCCGTGGAGACGGGCAAGCCGCTGGAGTGGGTGAAGGTCCACAAGACCCCGGACTACGCGTATTTCAACCACAGCATCCACGTGAACAGCGGGGTTTCCTGTGTGAGTTGCCACGGCAAGGTCAACGAAATGCCCGTGGTCTTCCAGGACAAGAGCCAGACGATGGACTGGTGTCTTACCTGCCACCGGAATCCGGAGAAGTTCCTCCGCCCGATGGATAAAATCACCAATCTCAACTGGACGGCGGAGGACGCCGGCAAGGATCAGGAGAAAATGGGTCTGGAGCTTAAGAAGGCTTTCAACATCCACGCTCCCGAGAACTGCGCCGCCTGCCACCGCTAAGCCCTTACCCCAGCACCTTTCCGGAAGTCGATGAAACGCATTTTTCACCACCCTGAAGAGCCGAAGACCGGTAAGCGCTACTGGCGCAGCCTGAGCCAGTTGGCGAAAACGCCCGCTTCCAAAGCGGCGATGGACCGCGAATTCAAAACCGGCGCGGCGGAGATGAAGGACGAAGCCGAAGCCGAGACTTCGCGCCGCACCTTCCTGAAGCTGATGGGTGCCAGCACCGCGCTGGCGGGGCTCGCCTCGTGCCGCCGCCCGGAAATTCATATCCGTCCCTACGCCAAAGCCCCGGAGTGGGTGATTCCTGGCAAGGTCCTTTTTTACGCCACCGCGATGCCGCGGGTGGGCGGAGGCTCGCCCATGGTGGTGCATACCTACGAGGGACGCCCAACGCACCTTCAAGGAAATAAGCTTCACCCGGACAGTGGCGGGGGCCTTGATGCCCATGCCCAGGCTTCCATCCTGGATCTTTATGATCCGAACCGTTCCCAGATCTTCACGAAGGGCGGCAAAGAGGCTCCCCGCGAGGAGTTCCTCAAATTCCTGGATACCAAGAAGGCCGAGCTCGCCGCCAATGAAGGCACGGGCCTCGCGCTCCTGATTGATGAAGCGGTCACCCCCACGCGGGCCCGTTTGATCGGCGAACTGCGCAAGAAGTTCCCGAAAGTCAAAGTTTACAGCCACGAGACCTTCGGTCAGGGCAACGTGCAGGCGGCTTATGCCACCGCATTTGGCCCGGGAGCCATTCCGGCTTACCGCCTCGACCTCGCGGACCGCGTGTTCGCCCTGGACTGTGATTTCCTCGGAATTGACCGCCTGGGTAATAATACTACAAGCCAATATATGGCGAAGCGGAAAGCCGAGGCTCCGGAGGACGGTGAGAAGATGAACCGTCTCTATGTGGCGGAAGGCCGCTATACCGCTACCGGCGGTATGAGCGATCACCGTCTGCGGGTTCACGCCAGCCAGACGCTGAAAGTCGCGGTCAAACTCGCCCAGAAGATCGCGGAGAAGACGGGAGACGCCGCCCTCAAAGCCGCCGCCGGAGCGGTGAAGCTGGTGGGAGACTACAACCCGCGTTCGGATTACGACGCCTGGATCCAGTGCGCCGCCGATGACCTTGTGGAAAAGAAGGGCGCGGCCCTTGTGCTTACGGGCAGCCAGCAGGGCGCTCCGCTGCACCTTCTGATCATCGCCATCAATCAGGCGCTGGGCGCTTTTGGGACGGTCATCGAAGTGAAGCAGACCGCGGGTGTCGCGGATGGCTCGCTTGCCGATCTGGCCGCCGCCGCCGCTGGCAAGAAGATCGATACCCTGATCACCATCGGTGACAATGATCCTCTTTTCGAAGCTCCCCGCGATATCGCGCCTTCCGGCCTCGCGGACACGCTGAAGCTGATCCCGAATCTGGTGGTCCACTCCACCCGTTACCGGACAGCCACGGCCCGCGCGGCTTCCTGGGTGATTCCCGCGACGCATTATCTCGAACAGTGGGGTGACACTCGCGGCTTCGAAGGCACCTACGCCATCGTCCAGCCCATGATCGCCCCGCTTTACACGGGTGCGATGAGCGATATCGAACTGGTGCTGGCGCTGCTCGCCAACACCCCCGCCGCCGGGCAGGAGGGCGCGGCTCCTGCTCTGGGCCAACCGGAGGATCCAGGCGCGGCCTATAAAGCGGTGCGTGACACGTTCAACCTGGTGGTGCAGGCCCCCAGCGACGACAAATGGAACACCACCCTGCGGGATGGTTTCATCGGCGGCACCACCTACGCCGCTGTCACTGCCCCGGTGAATGCAGGAGCCATCAAGGCCGGTCTTTCCGCCGCGGTGGACGTGGCCCTCGGCGAAGACTTTGAAGTGGTGTTCGTCCCGTGCTCGAAGATTCACGATGGACGCTTCGTCAACAACGGCTGGCTCCAGGAAGCCCCGGACACCGTCACCACGCTGACGTGGGACAATGCCGCGGTCATCAGTGTCAAAACGGCGAAGGCGCTGAACATCAACCTCTTCAATGAAGACTCTGCGGACGTGATCTCCGTGGAAGTGAATGGCCAGACCCGCTATTATCCCGTCCTGGTCATCCCTGGCCACGCGGACAATGCGATCAGCATCGCGGTCGGTTATGGACAAAAGGAACCGGGACGCGTGGGCACGGGCACCGGCTTTGACGCTTACGGCCTCCGGAAAGTGGCGACCCCTTATTTTGTCACCGGCGCGAAGGTGGCCCGGTTGACGGAAACCGTGGAGCTGGGTGAGAACAGCGACATCGAAGGGCACACGGAGATCCCGGCGGTTTATCCGCTCGGTATGACTTCCGAATTCCAGACCATGTATGGCCGCGCGCTGGTGCGTGAGGGCACGGTGGAAGACTGGAAGGAGAACGCTGACTTTGTGCTGGAACAGGGCACGGACGGTAACCTGCACGGCAACCGTGAGGAGAAGGACAAGGAAAATTCCTTCTCTCTCTATAAACCCGTTGGCGGTCGCGACAGCAAGGGTATGCCGGTTCCCCACCTGAACGATGAACTTCACCAGTGGGGGATGGTCATCGACCTCAACAAATGCCTGGGTTGCTCCTCCTGCCTCATCGCGTGTCAGTCGGAAAATAACATTCCGATCGTCGGTAAGGATCAGGTCATCCGGGGACGCGAAATGCACTGGATCCGGATGGACCGTTATTTCGCCACGGACCTCGATTCCGATGCCTCGCTCAACGGTCGCAAAAACGAACCGGATATTTGGGAAGAGGATCAAATGGATGATCCCGAAATGCTCATGCAACCAGTGGCCTGCCAGCACTGCGAGGCCGCTCCCTGCGAAACGGTTTGCCCGGTGAACGCGACCGTTCACAGCCCGGATGGTCTGAACGTGATGGTCTATAACCGTTGTATCGGCACCCGGTATTGCGCCAACAACTGCCCGTTCAAGGTCCGCCACTTCAACTTCTTCGACTACAACAAGCGCAGCCCGCTCGTCCAGAAGTCCCTCGGCCCGCTCAAGTTCAACAACCTCTACGCCGGCCCCATGGGTGAGCGGCAGGATACGGAACTCAGCAAGCTTCAGAAGAACCCGAACGTGTCCGTCCGGATGCGGGGGGTTATCGAAAAGTGCACATACTGCATTCAACGCATCGAGAGCGCCCGGATCGAAGCCCGCGCCCAGGGCCGTCGCGCCAAGCGCCACGCCACTGGCGAAAACGATGAAAAGCTGAAGATCGAAGACAAGGATATCGCCATCCCCACGAACGGGATCAAGACCGCCTGTCAGGACGCTTGCCAGGCCGGGGCCATTGCCTTCGGCAACCTCAAAGACGAGAAGAGCACCGTGGTCGCCTGGAAGAAAAACAGCCGGAACTACGAACTGCTCGGCTATCTCTCCGTCCGGGCGCGCACCACTTACCTCGCCCGGATCAAAAATCCGAATCCCCGGCTCATCGCGCTCTCTCCGACGGAGAAGACCAAGGTGGGGCAGGGAAGCAAGACCCGTCCGATTCCCACCAGCCAGCCCGCTGGTCACGGACACTAAGCCAAATCATTACTTCTCACTTTTCACATTCACCAACCCATGGCCGACGCCGCTGCACACGCCCATGACCACGCCGCCCACGGAGGCGCACCTTCCCATGCGAAGGTCCTGCTTCGTGAGCCGCTGGTGCTGAACAACCGGAACTACAGTTGGGTTACCAACAAGATCGCCGGGGTGATCGAAAATCCCCAGCCGAAATTGTGGTGGATTCTGTTCATTCCCGCGTTCCTGCTTACGCTCGTGATGGCCGGGTGCTTCACCTTCCTGATCTCCACGGGGGTAGGCGTCTGGGGGCCGAATACACCGGTGGCCTGGGGATGGGACATCACGAACTTCGTGTTTTGGATCGGTATCGGTCACGCGGGAACGCTGATTTCCGCCATTCTTTATCTCACCCGTCAGAAATGGCGGACGGCGGTGAACCGTTCCGCTGAAGCCATGACGCTCTTCGCGGTGATGTGCGCCGGTCTCTTCCCGGCACTGCACGTGGGCCGGGTGTGGATGGCCTGGTTCCTTGCTCCGATCCCGAACAGCAATGCCATCTGGCAGAACTTCAAGTCCCCGCTCCTCTGGGACGTGTTCGCGGTTTCCACCTATTTCACGGTTTCGGTGATCTTCTGGTATCTCGGTCTCGTGCCGGATCTCGCGACCATGCGGGACCGTTGCAAGAACGGTCTGCGGAAGCTTCTTTACGGGATTTTCGCTCTCGGCTGGCGCGGTGGTAACCGCCAATGGCGCCACTATGAGATGGCCTACATGCTCCTCGCGGGCCTCTCCACGCCGCTGGTGCTCTCCGTGCACACGGTGGTGTCCTTCGACTTCGCCACCTCCATCGTTCCCGGCTGGCACACCACCATCTTCCCACCCTACTTCGTGGCGGGCGCTATCTTCGGTGGTTTCGCCATGGTGCTTACGCTCATGATCCCGGTCCGGAAAATCTACGGACTCCAGGATATGTTCACGATGAAACACATCGACAATATGTCGAAGATCATCGTGCTCACCGGCACCATCGTTGGTTACGCCTATCTGATGGAACTCTTCATCGCGTGGTATTCCGGCAGTGACTTCGAGTTCGACGCCTTCATGCTCCGGATCAAGGATGGTCCGTACGTCGCCTATTACTACGCGATGTTCTTCTGCAACGTGATCGCCCCCCAGGCTTTCTGGTTCAAGAAATGCCGGGAGAATCTCTGGGTGGTGATGGCCGTCTGTATGTGTGTGAACGCAGGGATGTGGTTTGAGCGGTTTGTCATTATTGTGACTACCCTCGCCCGGGATTTCCTGCCTGGTGTGTGGGACCGTTATCACCCGTCCTGGGTCGAGGTCTGGACCTTCATCGGCACCTTCGGCTTCTTCTTCGTGTTGTTCCTCCTTTTCATCCGCTTCCTCCCGATCATCGCCATCAGCGAAATCAAGGCGGTGCTGCCGGAATCGGATCCCCACCACGATCCGTCCCTCGGTAAACGGGACAATATCATCCCCGCTCCTTCCTATGAAGGAGACCTCGAACATACCGGAGGCCGCCCCGAGTCTCCCGTTGTCCCGGCTGCCGCCGCACCCGCCACAGTTTGAACCTTTCACCGGACCACCCGCTTGAGCACACCATTGAAACGAGTTCACGGCTATCTCGCTGAGTTCACCAGCGTGAAGGATGTCTATCACGCGGCGGAGCAGGTGCGTGATGCCGGCTTCACCAGCTGGGACGTTCACAGCCCATTCCCCATCCACGGCATGGACGCTGCCATGGGCCTGGGCCGCTCTATTCTGCCCCGCTTCGTGCTGGTGGGTGGAGCTACCGGCACCCTGACGGCATTCACGCTCGAATACGTCACCCAGGTCATCATTTACCCCACGGTGGTGCAGGCGAAACCCGCCAACATCTTCACTCTCCCGGCCTTCTTCCCGGTGATGTTTGAACTCACCGTTCTCTTCTCCGCTTTCACCGCGCTTTTCACCTGTCTTGTGATGATGAAGCTGCCGCGGCTCAATCACCCGCTCTTTAATTCCCGGAATTTCACCCGCTTTTCGGACGACCGTTTCTTCATCTGCATCGAGGCCCGCGACCCGAAATTCTCGACGGAGAAAACCAAAGCATTCCTCGCCGGCCTCGGCGGGCAGAATGTGGAACTCGTGGAGGACGAAGCCTGACCGCTCCTGACCTATGCGCTACTTTTTTCTCGCATACCTTCTGGCCATTGTGATGGTCGTCGGCATCGCCGGTTTCCGCGGCGATAAGTTCACCTATACCCCTCTGGAGATCCTGGATGACATGGACCAGCAGGCCAAGGTGAAAGCCCAGCAAACCAATTTCTTCTTCGCGGATGGGAACGGCTCCCGGAAACCCGTCGCCGGGACCGTGCCGATGGGCCTGCACCTCGCCGATAAGTCCGCTGCCGCTGGCGGCTTTCAGGATTATGGTTTCAGTCATGGTGGCAGCAGCTACTACGAAACCGGTGCCATCAACGGATTCTATGGAGACGGTTTCCCCGAGGAAATCACCGTGGATGCCGGCTTCCTGCGGCTCGGACGTGAACGTTTCGACATCAACTGCTACCCTTGCCACGGTCAGTCCGGCAACGCGGGCGGGGTGATGTCCAAACATGGCGTGCCGAACATTGCCAACTTCATTTCGCCCTCTTATACCAATCCCGCTGATCCGGCATACCGTTCCAACGGTTCCATCTTCGAGACGATCACCAGGGGCAAGGGCCTCATGGGAGCTTATGGACCCAATATTCCCGTGAAAGAGCGCTGGGCGATCGTCGCTTGGATCCGCACTCTCCAACTGGCTCGCGTGGCTCCTCTTTCCGAGCCCGCCGTGAAAGACGCCTGGGAAACTTTGAAGCCGAAGACATCCGCTGCCGCGGCACCCGCTCCGGCTCCAGGAACACCGCCCGCGCCTGGCGCTCCCGCTGGAGCCCCGGCTACTCCCGCCGCCAAATAAATTTCTGCCGAACCCATGAGCCACTACGTTGCGGTTTCCCAACTTCCCGCCGAAGGCGAAAAACTTCAAACCACGAAGTTTGTCGCCTGGCGCACCATTCTCTTCCTTGCCGGTGCGGCGGGAGTCATCTTTTCCGCCATCCTTTTTTACATGGGCGGAGAGGCGGCAAACTCCTACGCCTTCAGCTACCTGTTCGCGTTCGAGTGTTTCTTCACCTTTACTGCCGGGGCGCTTTTCTGGTGCCTGCTGCATAATGCCTCCAACTCCTCCTGGGGGGTGGTGATCCGCCGCATTCCGGAAACGCTCGCGCAGTCTTTCGTTTTCCTCGCTATTCTCGGCATTCCGCTCTTTGTGACGCTTCCTCACATGAGCAAGCCTGAGTATGTGAACAACATGTGGGAATGGATCGGCGTTCATCAGGACCTCCTCCACTCCGGCGCGGGTGCCGGAAAAGATGCATTGGCTCACACCAACCTGCTTCTTTATAAGAAATACGCCTACCTCCACCTTGGGATCGACACAAATGGCGGATTGCTCCCAGGATGGGACATTCGTTATCTGCTGTATTTCGTGCTCCTCGGCTTTACTGCCTGGAAGCTGCGTGACTATTCCCTGAAACAGGATGCCTCTGGCGATCTGCAGCCCACGCTCAGCGCCCGCCGCTTCTCCTGCGGCATGCTGCCGGTGTTTGCCGTCTGCTCCACCTTCGCCGCCATCGACTGGGTGAAGTCCCTGAACTATAAATGGTTCTCCACCATGTTCGGGGTGAATATTTTCGCGGGTTCCGCGCTCTCCTCCATGGCCATCATCATCCTCATCGTGGGGATGCTGGTGAAAACCGGTCACCTGAAGCATATCGTTTCGAGCCAGCACTTCCACCTCATGGGTAAACTCATGTTCGCCTTTACGGTGTTCTGGGCCTACATCGCTTTCAGTCAGTATTTCCTGATCTGGTATGCGAACATCCCTGAGGAAACTCAGTTCTACGCGATCCGGAACACGAATGGCTGGTGGTATACCTCCCTTTGCGTGGTCTTCCTCCACTTCCTCGCTCCGTTTGTGCTCCTGTTGCGCAGCGAAGCTAAGAAAAAGATCAACTACGTTATGGCATGCGCCGCCGTGGTGGTCGCCGTGCACGTGCTGGAGATGTATTGGATGATTCTCCCGGAACGTGGCCGCTCTCTCTACGACTGGAGTTCCGCCACGAACTCTTCGGACATGCTGCGCGATATGGGCTTTGACGCTCTCGCGTTCATCACCTTCGCCGGTGTTTACGGATTCGTCTTCATTCGCAATCTGGCAAAGCACAGCATCTACCCCTGCGGCGATCCCCGTCTTGAAGAGTCGGTCAACGTCGTCAGCTAACCGTAATTTTCCCGCTTCATCATGGACGAACATCCTGGAGATACCCTTGGTAAACGCTTCCTCACCTTCTGGGGAGCGCTGGCTGCCATCGCGGCCGTGGCCCTGCTGCTTGGACTTTACCGCTGGTGGCGCATTCCCGCTGACACCGAAGCCAATGATGGCGGTGCCGGTACGAAACGTCTGGAGATCCTCACCGCCGTCCGCACCGAGCAGCACAAAGAGTTTGCGACCGTCGCGGAAGTCGAGCCCGGCAAGACCGTGCGTATTCCCGCGGATGCCGCCATTCCTTATGCCGTGACGGTGCTTTCGAAAGAGAAGCCCAAGCCCACCACCCTCAAAACCCCTGCTGCTATCGCCGCCGAGGGAGCTGCAAAAGCTGCCAGTGGTGTCCACGATCCCGTGGATTCGGAGTTCGAGAAGAAGTAGCAGGCTGTTGAACACGCGACCACGCTTTACCCACCCATGAGTCAGGAATCCCATACCTTGTCCCCGGATATCAGCCCGGACGACATTTTGCAGCGCGCCGCGATCGATAAATCGACGCGACTGCCGGTGCTCTTTTTCTTCACCAGTGGTGCCGCCTGGCTTTTCATCGCCACGGTGTTCGGCCTGCTGGCCTCCGTGAAGCTCGTCTCCCCGGGCTTCCTGGACTTCGAATACTTCAACTATCCCCGTGTGCAGGCCGCGTTCATCAACGCCCTCGTTTACGGCTGGGGTTTCCAGGCGGGGATCGGTGTGATGATCTGGATCATGGCGCGTCTCTGCCGGACGGATCTCCGGAATCCGGTGACTCTGGTGGTGGCGGGGCACTTCTGGAATCTCGGCGTTACTCTCGGAATCGTGGGCATCCTCGCGGGAATGGGCAACCTCCACATGAAGCTCCTTGAGTTTCCGTCCTGGGTTTGGCCGATCCTCCTGACGACTTACTCGCTCCTCATCGTGTGGGTGGTCATTATGTTCGCCGCGAAGCGGAAGGGTCTCGTTTATATTTCCCAGTGGTATGTGCTGGTCGCCTGCTTTTCCTGGCCGTGGGTTTATCTGGTAACGAATTGCATTCTGAATGTGATGAAAAAAGCCGGGGTTGCCGGCCCGGTCATCGCTTCCTGGTATTCCAGTAATGTGCTGTTCCTCTGGATGGTTCCCGTGGGCCTCGCCAGCGCCTACTATATCATTCCCAAAATCACGGCCCGCCCGGTCCACAGCTACAATCTTAGCTCCCTCGCTTTCTGGTCCCTGCTCATTCTGGCTCCCTGGACCGGTGCCCAGGAGTTGATCGGCGCGCCAGTGCCCCGCTTCCTTCCGATTGTCGCCGGGACTGCCCAGGTCCTGATGCTGATTCCCGTGGTGGCCGTCGGACTGAATCACTATCGCACGGTTCGTGGTTCCCACGCCCTGGTGGAGGTCAGCCCCAGCCTGCGGTTTACCTTCTTTGGCTCCATTGGCTACGCGGTCAGCGCGGTGCTCAGCGCGGTGCTCGGGTCCTCCACGGTGAGCCGTTATACCTTCGCCAGTGAGGCGGCGGACGCGGTTCAGATGGCGGGTTACTACATGTTTTTCACCATGGCCATGTTTGGGGCCATTTATTTCATTGTCCCCCGGGTCACGGGCTGCGAATGGGTCACGGGAAAAAAAATCCGGCTTCATTTTTGGCTCAGTGCCTACGCCTGCATCTTCCTCACCATTCTTTTGACGGTCGCGGGCTTTTCCCAGGGAGCGGTTTATGAAGCCTGGCGCGACGACTTTCAGTCCGGGGCGCTCTTCGCCCGGGGATATCGTGTTGGCCGTGTCATCATGTGGATCTTCCTCCTCGTTGCGAATACGGTTTTCCTGCGTCACCTTACGCTCATGGTGCTGAACCGGGGGCGTAAAGCGGGCCTTCCCACTCTCATTCACCAGCGTCCCGCGGCTCCCCCTTCCGCGGCATCCATCACCATTCCCACCGAAGGAGCCGAGGCATGAAAAGTCTGAAGTCATTCGTTATCGCCCTCGCGGGCTGCATCGGAGTTCCCACTTATATTATGGCCGTGCGGCCTTACGCCGTTGAGCGTGAACGCACTCCCATCGCTTATGTTGGAACGCCGCCCGTGGACAACCCCACGGCGCCACCCAACGACCCGGAGGAGTTGAAAGGCCTGTATTATCCCACCTCATTTCCGGGAGACAACAAACGGGGGGAACTGGTTTACATTCGTGAAGGATGCGCCCAGTGCCACACCCAGGTGGTGAGGCCTTCGCACCTCGCTGTTGACCCATGGAAAAAACACATGGGCAAAGAGCAGACCTATGAGACGGATGCCCCGGTCGATGTCCGCCCCACCTACCCGTGGGACTATATGCACGAGGATTTCGCCATGTTCGGCACCCACCGGATCGGGCCTGATTTGACAAACCTGCGTTACCGTTATCTCAAGCCGCCATCCACTCCCGCTGATCCGAATATGGATAAGTGGATCATTGATCCGGAGAAAGTGGCGAAGCTTTATCAGCATCTTTACGATCCCCGGTCCTTCACAGACCGGAATCAGGACAAATGGTCCAATTGCCCTTCTTCACGTCACCTTTTTGAGACGAAAAAGAAGGAAACCGCCGCGGGACGCACCGATGCCATCTCCTTGCCGGGCAATCTGAAGCCTGCGGAGGGCGAGGAAGTCATTCCCTCGGACGAAGCGAAAAATCTGGTGCAATACCTCCTCGGATTGAAGCGCGCCGATCCCGTTCCTTCCTCGGTAACGGGCATCAAACCACAGAAGAAGAACAATTAACGGAGAGCCGACCGATGTCTGATCCGACTCCCAATTTTACCACTGATAATATCGACTATGCTCACACTCCGGCAGTTGCCCGCCTCCATGCGGCGGCGGCCCGCGAGAAAAGTGAGCCAGTCACTCAGACTCCTCCGATTTCCATGGGCATGATGCTGACCGTCATGGGTTTCGTGCTCGGGCTCGGTCTGGTTGCCGGCGGGTATTTTCTTTCCAACATGGGCACCATATCCCACCCGGATATCTCTGACAGCCGGGGATTCGGTTACCCCCCTGTGCTTCCGGAGGGTGCGGATGGCCCTGCGCCTCCTCCCTCTGACGAAAAGCTGCATGAGCCCGAAATGTGGATTGCCCAAGGCAAAGCGGCGTTCGGCACCAATTGCGCCGCTTGTCACCAGCTTCACGGCGAAGGTATTCCTGGGCAATTTCCGCCTCTCAAGGGATCTGAATTCGTGATCCATGGGGAGAAACGCCTCATCGCTATCCTGATGCACGGCGTCACAGGCAGCTTGTCCGTCAACGGCAAGAGTTTCAATGGAGTCATGGAACCTCTCGGCGGCAAGGTCGGGAAGAAAATGACGGCTCAGATTCTTTCATACATCCGCAACGAGTGGGGTAACAAGGGCAGCCTCATTTATGAGGACCAGATTGACGCTCTCATGAAGGAACTGGGCACCCGGCCCTCCTATAACGAAGCTGAACTCCGGAGCATTCCAGAGGATGCAAACGCCCCGGCCTCCTCCTGGCCGGAGAAACTGAAGGGTGGCGGGGCTCCCGCCGCCGCACCCGCCAAGCCCAATCCCACCGCCAAGTAATTTTCCGGGCGTTTGCTGAACGCAGCCCCTCCCAACACTTTAAATCTCATTCCCATGGAAGCCACCCACGACCACAAAAACGCTCATGACAGTCATGGGCATGATCATGGTCACGACCATCATGATCATAAGCTTCCTTTCTATAAGAAGTATATCTTCTCTACCGATCACAAGGTGATCGGTGTGCAGTATGCCGTCACCGGTTTGCTGTTCCTCGCTCTGGGCTTTCTGCTCATGCTCGTAATGCGCTGGAGCATCGCTCATCCGGGAGAGGCTCTTCCTGGCGCCCTGCGGTGGGTTCTCCATATTTTCGGGCCGGATTTCGTTTCCCGCTGGGCACCGAATGGCGTGGTCTCCAGCTCCCTCTATAACATGTTCGGTGCCATGCACGGCACCATCATGGTGTTCTTCGGCGTGGTGCCCCTTGGCTTCGCGGCCTTTGTGAATTTTGTCACACCGCTTCAGGTGGGCGCGCCGGATATGGCCTTCCCCCGTCTGAATATGTGGAGCTACTGGCTGTTCCTCATCAGCGGAGTCATCATGACCTACAGCTTCTTCCTTCCCACAGGTGCCGCCCAGGCCGGTTGGACGAACTACTCTCCTCTCTCCGCGACGGTGATGCGGGATACGGACGCCCACTTCTGGACGGGTCAGACGCAATGGCTCTTCGCCATGGTTTTCAATATCTCGGCCTCGCTTCTCGGATCCGTGAACGTGCTCACCACTATCGTGAACCTCCGCGCCAAGGGCATGACCTGGATGCGCCTCCCGTTCTTCACGTGGGCCATGTTCGTCATCGCCTTCCTGCTTCTGCTTGCTTTCCCTCCTCTGGAAGTCGCGGCGCTCATGCAGCTCAGTGACCAGGTCTTCGGTTCCAGCTTCTTCCTTCCCACCGGGCTTGTCTCCAGCGTGGGCGGCAGCGGACTTCTGAGTGTTTCCGGTGGCGGTCACCCGGTCCTTTTCCAGCACCTTTTCTGGTTCCTGGCTCACCCGGAAGTTTATGTTCTTCTCCTTCCCGGGATCGCCATCGTGGCGGAGATCATTCCGTGCAATACCCGGAAGCCGCTGTGGGGTTACAAGTCCATGGTTTATGGGGTGCTCGTTCTCGCCTTCCTGAGCTTCATCGTGTGGGCGCACCACATGTATCTCACCGGCATGGGCACGGTGGTGGCCACGTTCTTCCAGTTCACCACGGTGATGATTTCCGTTCCTTCGGTGATCCTGCTCACTTGCCTCATGATTTCCCTGTGGGGTGGTTCCATCCGCTTCCCGGTTCCGATGCTTTTTGCGACGGCGTTCCTCCCGATGTTCGGGATCGGTGGTCTCACGGGTCTGCCGCTGGCGTTCCCGTTCATCGACCTCTTCCTGCACGATACCTATTATGTGATCGCCCACTTCCACTATGTGGTGGCTCCTGGGGTGCTTTTTGGTCTCTTTGCCGGGGTTTACCACTGGTATCCCAAAATTACCGGTCGCATGATGAGCACTCCGCTTGGGCATTTCCACTTCTGGGGTTCCCTGGTGGGCATGAACGTTCTCTTCGGACCAATGTTCATTCAGGGCATGGCCGGCTTCCACCGCCGGTGGTTTGACGGGGGCAAGGCCTTTGAAAATACCAGCATGCAGCCCTTCGAGTTCCTCGGCTGGAGCGGCACTTTCATTGAGCTGAATTCCGTGATCACCTGGGGTGCCTTCATTCTCGGCATCTCCCAGATTCCGTTCATCATCAATTTCTTCTGGTCCATCAAAGGCGGCAAACGTGTGACCTCCGACAATCCCTGGAATGCCACGACGCTTGAGTGGAACACCCCCACCCCTCCCCCCCACGGGAACTTCCTGACCCCTCCCGTCGTCTATCGCGGACCTTACGAATACAGTGTTCCGGGTGCGTCGAAAGACTACAGCCCGCAGTGGGAACCCGTCACCCCGGAAGAGGAAGAGGCTCTCAAGACCCTCTCTCACTCCGCGCACTAATCCAGCGAATCACTTTTCCCAACGATGCAGATTCCTCACGAAGTCACCGCCAATCCGGAAACCGGCCTGTATAATGCCAAGGTCGGGATTTGGCTGTTCCTTGCCTCCGAAGTCATGCTCTTCGGGGGGCTCTTCTCCTCCTACGTCTTTTTGCGCCTCGGTGCGGATTACCCATGGCCTTTCCATGAACTGGATGTGCTTCCGGGCTTCATCAATACGATGGTGCTCATCGCATCATCGGTGACGGTGGTGGCTGCCTGGGCGGCCCTGAAGGCCCGGCGCTATGGCTGGTTCCAGATCAACATGATCATCACGCTCCTTTGCGCGGTGGGATTCATGTTCATCAAGTCCTACGAGTATAATCTCAAACTGCACCACTACTCCATCAAGTTCACGGATGGCAGTGTGCTCTCAGGCCATCCGGTGCCTCAGGACGAAAAGAACCATGGTGACCGTATCGCGTTCACCGCGGAGACGATCACGATTGATCTGGATCGTGGTAATCTCGAATTTCTCGCCAACCGCCGTGTAAACAAAGGCGTGGAGGCTCCTTATGCCGAAACGGATGGCGAACCGCTGGAGGTTCTCCTTCCCGAGGTGAAGGATCCCAAAACGCAGGCGGTATTGCTGCCGAAAGAACCCCTCAAGCTTACCGAAGAGTGGTTCAAAAAAATGCACCGGGATTTTCTCGATTCCCGGAACGAGCGGCGTAAGGCAGTTACCGCCCTTGAGCTTGAGAAAGTCCACATCCGTCCCGGTGATGATCCCGTGGTAAAAGCGGATAAGACGGAGAAAAATGCCGCGATCGATGAGCAGATTAAGGCAAAAAACGAGGAGATTGACGCAGCCAACCTGCGGAAGCGCCTTACCCCTACTATCACTCTCGAGCTTAAGGATAAGGACGGCAATCCCACACCGTTCCCGTTCCTTTCCAAAGAAAGCAGCCTGCAGGGCTACGGGGCGACGTCCTTGACTTACAAGGAGCATACGACCCTTTCAGGAAAGCTGATTACCGACGCCATCCAGTTCAATGCCGACCTCATTGATCTCCGGTCCGTCAAAGATGTTGAGAAGTCCCTCGTCTGGAAACATCTCGAGGAACTGAAACCCCGGTTCATCAAATACCGGGATGCCCGGATCGCGGAGTTCCACGAGCACCACCCGGAGAAGCCCGCCACTGATGAAGATTGCCAGCGCGAGGCCCTGCGGGTCGTTTTCGGCAAGAACAAGAACAACGAGTTCATGGAGGCCGAAGAGGCCGAGGACTACCTCCACCACCATGAGCACACGATTTCCGTTCCCCGTTCGGAGAAACGGTTCTACTCAAACTTCTCGCCTTCACTCAGCCCTTACTACGCTATCTACTTCCTCATGACCGGTCTCCACGGTCTTCACGTGATCGGCGGAGCAATTGTCCTGGGCTGGTTCCTGATTATTGGCAAGAAGATGTATCGGCGGAATCCTGAGCACCTGGCAAACCGGGTGGAGGTCGCGGGCCTGTTCTGGCACTTCGTTGACCTTGTCTGGATCTTCCTGTTCCCGCTTTACTACCTCATGTAACCCAAGGCTTTTATGGATTCCTCTCACGGCCAGTCCCCTTCACATGACAGCCATGACCACCCTCCGGTGGATCTGGCAAAGAGTGTCCGCACCTATCTTAAAGTCGGCGGTATCCTCATTCTCTTCACCTTCATCACGATCTTCGTGGCTTATAAGGTGGATCTCGGAAACAAGCACCTGAATATCGCGCTCGGTCTCCTGATCGCGGCGTTCAAAGTCAGTCTCGTTGGGCTCATCTTCATGCACTTGAACCATGAGCGCGGGTTCATCTACAAGGTGCTCCTCTTCTCGTTCGTTTTCTTCACCGGCATGATGTTCCTGTTCTGCCTGGCGTTCCTGAATCCGATTTACGATTCATTCCTCAAACCCTGAATTGCCGCCATGTCCCTCAAGACCTTTCATGTGTTCTTCCTCATTCTGGCGATCCTGTTCGATCTCGGGATGCTTGCGTATGCCTGGCTCGGGGATAATAGCGTGACGAAGGAATTGAGGTCCTATGGAGTGGGTATGGGGATCATTGCCGGCCTGCTGATCGTTTACACCGTCTGGTTCGTCCGCCGGAAAGCTCCGAAAATCATCATCTGAACCTCTTATCGTCTGGTCTATGAATACTTCCGGTTTTTTTGCCTGTGCCACGTGTATCGGTCAGGATGGTCAGCAGGATGTTGTCGCGGCCAACGGGGCGGTCTTCGTGATGATCGGAGCCCTGGCAGTTGTTTTTCTCGGTATCATGGGAGTGCTCTTCACTTTTGTGCGCCGCGCCCGTCGCCACGCCGCCTCCGCCGCCTGACGGAATATTTTTAAACTGAACACTGAATACATTCCCTCATGGGTATAATTAACAAATTCTTCGGTATCCCCAGCGTGGGATCTGAACATGGACGTATGGTGGACCACATGCTGGAGGTGGTTCACTGGTTCATGTTGGTGCTTTTTGTGGGCTGGTCGATTTTCCTCACGGTGACCCTCATCAGGTTTCACCGGAAACGGCATCCCCGGGCGGATTACATCGGGGTGCGGGGCCACGCCTCCAGTCACGTAGAGATCGGGGTGATTATCACGGAGATCATTCTGCTTCTTGGTTTCGCTTTCCCTCTCTGGGCCGCCCAGGTGGACAAGTTCCCGGATCCGGATGTGCGCGTGGAAGCGTGGGCGCAACAGTTCGGCTGGAACTTCCACTATCCTGGACCGGATGGCAAATTCGGCACCACCAACCGGTTCCTCATATCGGGAAACAATCCTATCGGACTCGATCCCGAGGATCCGAATTCCCTCGATGACATCATCACCGGAGATCTCGTGCTTCCCAAAGGAAAGAAGGTTGAAATCGCGGTGACTTCTAAGGACGTGATTCACAATCTCGCGCTGGTGGGCATGCGCACGGCCACGGATGCCGACCCCGGAAAGGTCAACCGCCTCTGGTTCATTCCCGTGGTGGCTGGAAAATCCGAGATCATTTGTGGTCAGCTTTGTGGACCTGGCCACGCGACGATGAAGGGTTTGCTTGAGATTAAGGACTCCATGTCGGCATTTGAATCCTGGGAGAAGGAACAAACCCCCGCGCGTGATTTGCCTTTCGCCGCGGAAGTGGTGAAAAAACTGGCAGCCGCCAAACCTGCCGCCGCTCCCGTCGCAACCCCAGCGCCGGCCCCCGCGCCAACTGCCGCCGCTGCCCCGGCCCCCGCGTCGGGCGAAGTCACGAAACTCCAACTCGGGGTGATTCCGCTTCAGATGAAGTTCGATAAGCCCACGCTGACGGTTAAAGCCGGAGCTTCGGTGGAACTGCTCTTTGAAAACAAGAGTGATCCCCAGCCTCACAATTTCGTGCTCCTCAAACCCGGCACCATGGCTGCCGTGGGAGCTCTCGCGGACCTGCAAACGGACGCCACCGCCGCGCTGGCCCGGCAGTATGTGCCCCAGAGCCCGGACATTATCGTCCACAGCAGCAAGCTGGTGAATCTTGGTCAGAAGGAATTGATCAAATTCACGGCACCCGCCACTCCGGGGGATTATCCCTACATCTGCACCTTCACGGGCCACTGGCGCCTGATGAATGGCGTGCTGAAGGTGACTCCCTGAGCCGCGTCCGCTCGTCTATTGTTCAGTGATAACGGGCGCTGAGGTCATCAGCGCCCGTTCTTGCTTTTAGCATCCCCTCCATGGCTGGCTGCCCCAACGCCCTGCCCTGATATGAAAACCCTGGCCCAGCGTCTGCTTCCCCGCTTTGCCCTCCTTACGGTGGTGCTGCTCTACCTTGTGGTCCTGGCCGGCTCCGTGGTCCGCGCCACGGGTTCCGGCATGGGGTGCCCGGATTGGCCCCGCTGTTATGGCCAGCTCATTCCGCCGACGGAAGCCTCCCAGATCGATTTTTCTAAGCTGGATCTTCCCAAGTTTCAGGCCGCGTGGCGGCGGACTGGTCATGAAACGGGAGAGGTCACCACGGAGATGCTGCGGAAAGGGTTCAATGCCCGGGAAACCTGGATTGAGTTTTCCAACCGTTGTATCGGTGCCCTGAGTGGGCTGGCAGCTCTTGGGACGCTCGTGTGTGCCATTCTGGCCAGACCGCGCAGCCCCCGGCTCATTTGGTTGCTGGTGGTCCAGTGTGTTCTTTTTGGAGTCGTGGCCTGGCTGGGGAAGGAAGTGGTGGATGCGAATCTTCTTCCCTGGAAGGTCACTCTTCACATGAGCCTGGCGATCGCCCTGGTCACGACAGCCCTGCTGGCCCGCCACTGGATCAAGCCAGGCCGGCCGGTGCCGGTTTTGCCTTCCTTGCGGTGGCATCTGCTGGCCTCGCTTCTCTTCCTGCTGGTGCAGATTTTTGTGGGCACCCAGGTGAGGGAGGCGGTGGACCATTTGCCGGAGGGAGATTGCTGTGGAGGGCGGGTGGAATCCGCTCTGGGGGTGCCCCTCGTATGGCACCGTGTGGGAGCCATCGGGGTGCTTACCATCGTGGCCATTGCTTTCTTCCGGCTTAAGTTTTCACCCCCATCGGCAGCCTCCGCGCCGGTACTGATCACTCTCACCGGGCTGCTGGTCACGGTGGAGTATGGGGTCGGCGTGCTGCTGGTGCTCGCCGGTCTTCCCGCTTTGCTTCAGCCCGTGCATCTGGTGATGGCCATCCTTTTGCACGGCATGCTCTTCTCGCTCCTGATGCGGAGCCGGTTGCACATTCCGGCCACCACTCCCATTCTCGTCATGGCATGACAGACATCCCGGTAAAACCCGCGGGGGACACCCCCGTTTCCGTGGAGGCGGCTTTCTCCCGGCAGGACCTTATGACTCTCACCAAAGCGCGCCTCAGCGCCCTGGTGGTGGTCACCACGCTGGCTGGTTATTGGCTGCACCATATTCTACACCCCGCGCCCGGGGATTTCCCCTGGCGACTTATCAACACGCTCATCGGCACCACGCTGACCGCCTTTGGCGCGGCGGTTTTCAACCAGCTCATGGAGGTGGACGCGGATGCCCGGATGACCCGCACGGCAGAGCGTCCTCTGCCCGCGCGACGGATTCCCACGGAGGCGGCCTTCGGTTTGGGGGGCATTCTCAGTGCCTGGGGTATTATCCACCTGGGGGTCCGGGTGAATACGGAGGCCGCGGCATTGGCTGGACTTACACTGCTGGTGTACCTGTTTGTTTACACGCCCATGAAACGGCGGTCCCCGCTGAATACCCTGGTGGGGGCGGTTTCGGGCGCGATTCCTCCGGTCATCGGCTGGGTGGCGGTGCCTGGAGGGAAGGAGATTAGCAGGGAATTACTGCGCATGGACCTCCTGTTTTCCCAGCCGGCGTTCTTCCTGTTCAGCCTGCTCTTCCTCTGGCAGCTCCCCCACTTTCTGGCCATCAACTGGATGTACCGCGACGAATACATCCGGGGGGGCTTCAAGATGTGGTGCAATACGGATGAAACCGGTCGCGCCACCGCGCGTCGCGCCCTGGCATGGAGTGCCCTCATGCTGCCCCTGGCGGTCTGGCCTCCTCTCGCTGGGTTTACCTCCTGGTATTTTGCCATTCCGGCTTTGTTTCTCGGCGGCTGGCTTGTGGCTTTGAGCCTGGCGTTTCTCCGGGTGCCGGAACGCGCGCGGGCGAGAAAGCTGTTTTTCGCCACGCTCATTTACCTCCCGGTCATGCTGGCGGCGCTGCTCCTCTGCGCCCACCCGTAATCCATTCCCCATCCCCCCACCTCTTATGTCAGAACCCCGCTCTGCCACTTATCGCCCAAAAAAAGCCACGGTCGTGATGACTTGTGTCGTCATCATGGCCCTGGGCGCCGTCGTTTGGTTCAACTACATGGTTAAGTTGCAGAACGAGGAAATGCAGGGGCGTCTTCCCATCAGAGGCCGTGTGGAAAAGGACCCCATCAGTTGGGTCGATCAAAACGAAAAGCCCCGCAAGCTTTATGATTTGATGGGGAAGGTAACCGTTTGGAGCTATCTTTATACCACTTGCCCCCAGGGATGCGCCATGATGGCTGGTAAGATGAAGGAGTTGCAGGAGGAGTTCGGTTCCAATCCGCGGTTCCAGCTTGTTTCCATCAGTCTCTATCCGGAGCACGACCGGCCCAAACAATTGAAAGAGTGGACGGACGCGCTCGGTTACAGCGGCGAAAACTGGTGGTTCCTCACCGGCCCGAACGGCACTTCGGAAGAGGGCAAAATCCTGAGGGACTGGATGCTTTCCACGTTTCAACTGTGGGCAAAAAAGAATGACGACAACCACATCAAGGAGTTCCCTTTTGATGTGTGGAATCACCGGGTGGCCATGGTTCTCACGGATGACCGAGGAAACGTCCGTGCTCCCACCGACAATGAATCCGCCTGGGATCCGGTGGCTGAAGCGAATGGGGGGCAACCCTGGCCGCGGCCCATCCGCGAGGATATCAAAAAGCTGTTGGAGGAAGCGGAGAAACGCTGAGCCTCATCAATTCGTATCCCTGCCCAAATGTCCGGAAACGACCTTCCCCTTATCAATGCCTGCCTGAATGGCACGTCCACCGTGCTGCTCTGCGTGGGGCTGGGCTTTATTTTGAAGAAACGGATCGCCGCGCACCGGGCGTGCATGATCAGCGCCTTTGTCGTTTCCTGCCTGTTTCTGGTTCTTTATCTTTACCACAAAATTGTGGTGATGAAGAACATTCACACGGTTTTTCCCGGGCCGCCGGAGTGGAAGGTTCCCTATCTGGTAATGCTTTACAGCCATATCCTGCTGGCGATGGCGGTGCCGCCCCTGGCGATTATTACGATTAAACGGGGTCTGAAAATGCGGGTGGAGCTGCACCGGAAAATCGCCCGCTGGACATTTCCCATCTGGCTTTATGTCTCCATCACCGGGGTGCTGGTTTACCTCGTGCTCTATCAGATCTGGCCTTCTAATCCCTGATCCTGGTTAGGAGGGCAGGGGCACTCAAGGATCCGTCACCCGCAGAACGCCGTTTTCGAGGCGAAGATAGCGCGCGGCGGCACGGAGTTCGGCAGGTGTATAATCCCCGGCTTTATACAAAGTGCCGGGACGGCTCCCGCCACGCGGCGTGCTGACCCCATCCCGCATGAGTTGGATGGCGTCGGTCAGGCTGGCGGCCTTACCGTTAGGAATCGCCCCGCCCTTGCTGGCTTCGGCAAACACGGCGGCGATCTTCAGGGCATCCGCCCTGGGGTCCGGGTTCATTTTGCGAAGCCAGACCCGGTAACCCTCCTCCCCCTCTTTCCATTTCAGTTGGCCGTTTTCAAACCGGAGGAAGGCCCCGGTTCCTTTTATTTCCTCCTCCGTGAGGGCGGGAAGCCCCACCTTCAGCCGCTGCATCGCGCCCGCGCTGTTCGCCCACTCCAGGACCCGGCGGGTGGCGGCGGTTACGTCCAGCCGTTCGTCGGCGGGGAATTTGGCGGCAACCCAGAGGCTGATGAGCAATTCCGCATTCCGGTAGTCCCGTGCTTTGATCGCCAGCCCGGCCATCGGGCCGGTGAGTTTTTCAGGATCCGGTCGAAAGATAAGCCCTCCACGAAGATCCAGGGCCAGCAGATTTCCCACTTCAGCGGCTTCCTCCGGCTGGAGGCGGTCGATCTGGATGGGAACACTGGATCGTGGATCCGTGCCGGGCACGGACAGCCCTCCCTGCAGGAGTTCCAGGGCCTCGGTAACACCGGAAACAGACCGTGTTTCCGGGGCCTGTCTCAGACGGGCCAGATTGAAATTGAGAACCGCCTTTTGTGCCGTCAGGATCAGTTCCACGGAGGGCGACTGGCTCATAAAACCCCGCGCCAGGGAATCGATGGCGTCCTTCAGCAGGACCTCGCCGTCCGGAATGGTGATCGAAGCTTCCGCGCTGCTGATGATCTCATTCAGTGGGGCCGTCCCCACGCCCGGCTGCTTCGCGGACTGGGTGAGCGCGGCGGACTGCTCTTTGAGAGTGGCGCTGCCGTGCTCCACGAAGGTTTCCTCCGGCACCTCCGGATTTCGCGTCAGGATCAGCCGGGACTCACCTTTGCCCGTGAGGAAAAGATTGCTGACCGCCGTTTGGAAAACCTGCGGGGGTGCCGGAGCAGGGGGCCTGGGAAGCCGCTCCGCCAGGATAAGCGCGCCGGGATTCTTCACCGCGGTTTCCGGAAACAGACTCAGGGAGTCCTGACGGGTGGTCTCCGGTCCAGGGTTGACCGCTGCGGAGACCCAGGCGGAATTCCCCAGAACGATGGTAAAGGGATCATACTGGGCCGCGGCATACTGTTTGCCCATGAGCTTCACGGGGAGAACTCCGATTTGTACCGGCGCCGGAGCAGCCTGCCCACCGTCTGTTTCCTGGGATGGGAGAGACTCCAGAAGCTGATGGAGGTCGATGCGAGAGGGTGCCGTCAGGATTAGAACGAATTCGTCTTTTCCCCCGGCCCGCAGTCCGGTGAGCGTGTCAAAGCCATCAAGCCGCAGCCCGTAGAAACGCTGGAAGGCTTCCGTCATTTCGCGCTGTGACGGCAGATTCCGCGCCGCGGCGAGGGTTTGATAATACGGGACCAGTTGCCGCAGATCGGCCTGGAACAGAGAGACCGTGCGATCCGTGAGCAGGCGTTTTACGATCCCGTTGTGCTCCGTATTGAAGGTAATGCCGGTGGTAATGGGGGGAGGCGCGACCGGGGGAGCTTGACCCGGCGGAGGCGTGATCACGCCCGCCGGGGGCTGCTGGACGGGTGCTTCAGAAGACTTGTCCGCGTTGACCCATGACGTGAACCGCGCCCACAGGGGAGTCAGGGAGGCTTTCAGAGGTTCACGGTAGAAAACGATCACTCCTGTCCCGGCCAGCAGGGTGAGGCCGGCGTAAAGCAGCACGCGGCGGCTCCCATTGCGGCGGCCAGGGCTGGTTCTTACCGGCAGGGTGACCTGGAATGTATCCTTCGGGCCCGGCGGGACCGCGGCGGTCGCCGGGGTAGTGGAGGAGGGGGGGCTCAGCCGGGCCACGGGTGGTCCTGGAGGGAGTGGCACCGGGAGAGGCAGGGTATCGAGGCAGGGGGGAGCCGGAGCCGTGGCGGCGTGGATTTCGGAAGGAGCCCGTTGCCCGCTGGAGGCCAGGGGAGCCACGGTGATGACCATCGGTTGAGTGTTTTCCATCCCGCGGCTGCGGGAGTCCAGCCCGGTGAGCAGGACCGGCCTGGTCTCGGTGGCCAGCTCCGCCTTCCGTTCCATGTGATCCCAGAAGCCGAGACGCAGAGTGCCCGCGCCGATGATGCTGCCGTGGCGCAAGGCCGCCTCCTTCACCGGGATGTTGTTCACGGTCAGCCCCGCGCCTCCGCTGAGATCCCGCACGATGTGGGATCCATCCGCCTGGGGTTCTATTTCGAAATGGAGGGGTGCCAGTCCCAGGCCCACGCTCAGAGGAACATCACATCCCTGGGATTCCCCCAGGGATACTCTGTGCCGGGGCAGGTCAAGGGTATGACCACTCAGTGCTACGAGTTTAGCCATGGTGGGGAGGAGAAATTATATGATAATTAATTACAGAAATTATTATAAATGTCAATTATTATCAGGCGAAATACGCAAAATAGTATCGGATGAGAAAAGTATTGCATTTGACGGGAAGCTGTAATGCAACCGGACCCCGGCAGCCCGTATAGTCCGGCTCATGAACCGTCTGCTGCTTCTGCTTCTTGCCCTCAGCCCTGCCACCGCCGCTCCCCTGGAAAAGTGGGAGACTGTCGCGAAGCCATGGGACCGGGGCCTGGGATCCCACCGGGTGGTGGTGAAGGTCGCGACGGCCGCTCCCGCCGTGCATGCCCGTTTGGAATGGAGACGCCCGGACCGGAATCCCGAAAAGAAAGGAGTGCTGGTTTTCGATTTAACGACGGGCAAGGAGGTTATCAATGTGGTTTCCTCAAAGATCACGGGAGAGTCCGGCGAAGTCACTTTTGAGCCAGTGAGCGGGGCGGGGGAATACGCCGTCTATTTCCTTCCCGTGAAAGTGGAGGGGGGCGCGTTTCCGGTTGGCCGCTACCTTCCTGCCCGGAACAAGGCGGACGCCGCATGGCTCCAGAAAGCCGCCGCGCCCGTCGAAGCGGAGGTGGCGCGTTGGGAGGCGATCTCCGCCCATGATGCGTGGACCGGTATGGAAGTGGTGGGCGCTGGACCACCTCCATCCGGTGCAAAAAGTGTGCGGGATATCCCCGCTCCGCTGATGAAGGATTTCGCCAGGATAGAATCCGCCGGCAATCCGGTGAAAATGTTTGACGCCATCCCCAAGCAGTGGCTGGAGGATTCCGCGGACCGCACACTAAAAGCCCGGCCCGGGCAATATCTCACTTTTCAGGTAGTGGCTTATCGGGGCTTTCACCTGCTGGACGGCGAATCTCCTGCGGGTGGAGTTTCTCTCAAATTTTCCGCTCTTACAGGTCCTTCCGGCACCATCATCCCCGCCAGCGGGATCACTTGTTTCCCGCTTCAGCGGACGGATTGGCAGGGAAGGGGGGAAACCTTGGAGAGTTACCCGCTTCCCCCCGCGCGTATCCAGCCACTGTGGTGCGGAGTACAGCTCCCAGGAATATCGGGAGCTTACCGGGGCACGGTGGAAGTGCGGATGCACAACCGGACACCTGTCACCCTGCCTGTCAATATCGAGGTGTCGGGCGATCCGGTTCCCGATCACGGAGATAGGGACCCACAAAGTCTCTCCCGCCTGCGCTGGTTGAATTCCACCACCGCCGTGGATGAGGAGCCCGCGAAAGGCTATACCCCGCTGAAGGTCACGGGAAGAACCATCGCCTGTCTCGGGCGGGAACTGGAACTCGGAGACGACGGTCTGCCTGTGCGGATCCGCAGTTATTTCAACAAGGCGGTCACGAAGATCCTGGAAAAGCCCACGCTGGAACTCCTGCGCGGCATGACCTTTACCGTCAGTCCCTCACGCGGGCAGACCACGGTGCTCACCGGTTCCGGTTTCGCCTTCACCAAAGAAGCTCCCGGTATCGTGCAGTGGACCTCCCGGCTCAGTGGCGCGGGGGCCCGGGGAACGCTCACCGGCAGCATGGAGTTCGATGGTTCCGTCCATTACCGGCTGAGCCTGGAGCCCGAGAGAGAGGCGGTGTCCCTGGATGCCGCGGGGCTGAATGTGAGCCGCGTGGAGGATTCCACGGATTATGTGCTGGGGCTGCAGCAGGAGACCGGTGTGACACCCGCCGGATTCCAGTGGGCCTGGGATACGCCTAACAAAAATCAGGACAGCGTCTGGATCGGGGCGGTGAATGGCGGGCTGCGGCTGCAGCTCCGCGCGGAGAACTACATCCGCCCCAGTGTGAACATCCACTACAAGCGCCGCCCCCTGAATGACCCTCCCTCCTGGAATGGCGGCGGCACTGGCGGTATGACGTGGACCGGCGGCAGCGGCGCGCTGCTGAAGTGCCAGAGCGGCCCCGTCACTCTGGAGCCGGGGAAACCGCTCCACTTTGACTTCGATCTCCTCATCACTCCCTTCCATACCCTGCGCACCCGGGAGCAATGGGCGGATCGTTATTACCACACCGGCGGCGTGCCCGCGGATACCGGGAAGTATCTGGACAGTGCGAAGGCCGCGGGCGCGAATGTGGTGAACATCCACCAGGGCAACTGGCTCAATCCCTATATCAACTATCCCTTTCTTACCGCTGGCAAGCTGGACGGTTTTTCTCTGGAGGCACACCGGCGGGGCATGCGGGCGAAGTATTACTACACCGTCCGCGAGCTTTCGAACTGGTGCCCGGAGCTTTTTGCCTTCCGGAGCATGGGGGACGAAATCCTCATGTCAGGAAAAGGCGGGGGCCATCCCTGGGGAGAGGAGCACCTGGGCGGGAACTACTGGCAGGCGTGGTATGAGCCCACCGTGCAGGACGTGAGCTTCCTCACCCAGCCCATGAGCCGGCTCCACAACTACTACATCGAGGGCCTGCGCTGGTTGTGTGAGAATGCCGGGTGTGACGGCATTTACCTGGATGATATCGCTTATGACCGTGCCATCATGCTGCGCGCTCGAAAGGTGCTGGACCGCTACTGTCCGCGGGGAGGATTGATTGACCTGCACTCCTGGAATGAATTCCACGAAGGCGGCGCGTGGGCGCATTGCCCCAACCTGTTTATGGACTCCATGCCCTTCGTGGACCGGCTGTGGTTCGGTGAGGGACATCACTACAGCGGGCCTCCCGCGGAGCACTTTCTGGTGGAGTTGAGCGGCATTCCTTTTGGTCTCATGGGCGAGATGCTGGAGGGCGGGGGAAATCCCTGGCTGGGGCTGGTCCATGGTATGACCGGGCGGCTGGGCTGGGGTGGCGATCCCCGGGAGGTCTGGAAACTATGGGATGCCTTTGGCGTCCAGGATGCCGAGTTCATCGGCTGGTGGGCAGGGACGGAGAATCCGGTCCAGTGCTCCACACCGGATGTGAAAGCCACCGTCTGGAAAAAACCCGGAGCCACCCTCCTGGCCCTGGCGAATTTTTCCAAAGAGCCCCGCCAGGCCGTGACGGTGATCGACTGGAAAGCCCTGGGGCTCGATCCCGCGAAGGCGAAGTTTTATGCTCCCCCGCTTCCCGGGCTCAAGCAGCGGGAGGCCGTCCTTTCCCCGGAGAAGCCGGTGATGTTAAAACCTTACGCAGGGGCTGTGTTCATCATCGATGAAGCGGAGCACACATCTGTCACAGCCGCCGCCGCGGGTGGGCCCGGACCAGTGATCCTGGAGACGGATTTCACGAAAGGACTGGAGGCTGCCTGGAAGCCGGTGCTCTCTTCCAAAGCCAAAGAGGGTGCCCGGGTGGATGGCGGCTACGTTCTGGAGGTGCCGGCCAATGTCCACGCTTATCTGGAGGCGGCGCTGCCGGAAAACGCCAGTGCTGTCAGCACCCGCCTCTGGCAGGACGGCAAGGACCAGGGCCAGCAGTGGGGTCCCGGTCTCGCGCTCGTGTGGGCAAACGGGAAAACGCTCCGGGTAAGTCTCCGCCAGGATGGACGGCTCTGTGTGTCCGCGAATGGACGGGAGGAGATGCCCTCCGCCATCAGCACCCGTGCTCCGGTGGAGTTTCGCCTCCAGTGGGACAAGGACAACGTCCGCGTCGTCGCCTCCGGCCCAGCCATGGGGGACGTGGAGGAGGAACTGGCAACCTTCCCGCGCGACCGCTTTCCTGGTCAGCCCGCGGTGACGAGGATCGGGAAATCGCCCAACGATGCCTCCGCGCGGGATTTTGGCGAACCCGGCTCCGCGGGTTTCAACCGCATCGAGTGGATCCGGGTCCACGGTCCGAAATAGGTTGTCCGGCGGGCCGTTCCAGTCTCCCCGTTCCCCCATGCCGAATGGACCAGAGATTGATGTGCGCGCCTACAATCGTGAAGCGTGGGACCGTCAGGTGGCCCGGGGAGAGAACCAGTGGACCCTGCCCGTGGGGCCGGAGGTGATTGCGGATGCGCGGGCTGGACGGTGGGAGATCATCCTCACTCCGCGAAAGGCGGTGCCGCGCGCCTGGTTCGGCCCCGCCTTTCCTCGGGTGGATGTCCTCTGCCTGGCCTCCGGTGGAGGACAGCAGGCTCCCGTGCTGGCCGCGGCGGGAGCCAGGGTCACGGTATTCGACAACTCTCCGGCCCAGCTCGCCCAGGATCGCCTGGTGGCGGAGCGGGACAGTCTTTCCCTCCGCGCGGTGGAGGGGGACGCGGCGGATCTGGGGGCTTTCCCGGACGGGACGTTCGACTTGATCGTGCATCCGGTGTCGAATGTTTTCATGCCCCGGCTGGAGCCCGTCTGGCGGGAGTGTTATCGCGTTCTCCGGCCCGGGGGGGCTCTCCTGGCGGGGATGTGTTATCCCATGACCTACCTCTTTGACGCGGCCGCCGAGGAGCGGGGGGAGCTGGTGGTCCGCCATGCGCTGCCGTATTCCGATCTCGCGGATCTCGACGCGGAGGAACGCCGCCGGCTGTTCAAGGACGCGCCCGTGGAGTTCAGCCATACCATGGAGGAGCAACTGGGCGGCCTCACGGATGCCGGATTCCACATCACCGGCTTCCACGAGGACAACTGGCCTCCGGGGAGCAACCGTCCTCTCAGCCGCTACATGTCCTGCTTCTATTCCGTGCGGGCTCTGAAAGGACCTCCGGAGGCTCCCTCCCGCGGGGCCGCGGGGGAGGGCTGAAAAAAGAAGCCAAAAAGTGTTTCGAGACAGTTGACATCCGCCATTCTGCCGATAGAATCGCGGCCCCAAACCGGCACCCATAGCTCAACGGATTAGAGCATCTGACTACGGATCAGAAGGTTTCAGGTTCGAATCCTGATGGGTGCACCAGCAAGAGTGCTGGCAAAGTATCCGGCTAAAAACAGCGTCCGGCTGAGGTATGAAAAATCATTTTCTTCGCCACCTGCCGCCGGTGTGTGCCACCAGCGGATTTATCGTGGCGGTATGGGTCATTTTTACCCTGCCGTTATGGATGGTGTTTGTGATCGATGGAGAACCCCTGGGTCCGGGCTTTCCTGAGTTTATCCTGTATGCGGGCGGCACCGCGCTGGCTATCAGTGTGGTGATCCTGCTGCCGGCCACTCTTCTGCTGGAATGGGTGGCCCGTCGTCACCGGCTGCTTTCCGCGGTGGTGCCCGCAGCGCTGGTGGGTGTCTCGGGGATCGTGCTGCTTGCCTGTTATTTCCGGTCGCGGGATCTCCTCTCCACCCTCTTGAGCGGTGCCGGACTCTTTTTTGCGGGTTCGTTGTTTTTCGCGTTCTATCAGGTGTTTTTCTGGATTGGCGGGATCCTGCTCACTGGCTGGAGACGGTTTTTGAATTCCGGTGCCACACGGGAATCCTGCATGGGCCAGGACGATTCGTTAAAAGAATATTCCGGAGATCAAACCGGCTGTTAATTACCGGCGGAAAAAATGGAGAGCCCTATCTTCCAAAAGGAAACGGGTGAAGCCGGGGCTCTCGTGAGGTCAATTATTGTGCATGTGCCAGGAAAAATCCGTGAATGTGGAATTGGCACTGGAATGACGGGAGGAACTGACTTCATTCCATTCCTTAATCCAGGAGGATATCCCCATGAAAATGTCCCGCGCCCATTGTGTCACTTTTCTCCTGCTGGTCGTCAGTGTCGCGGTGAACGTCTGGCAATCCCTGCGTGAGGCTCCGGATTCCGTCAGGCCCCGGATTACGGCGCATCCGGCGGGTAACCCGCCTTCCGTCCCGCAAGCACCACCCGCCAGTTCCCTGCCGGTCGTCGCGGACATTGAGGATGAGGGGGAGTTCGAGTCCGTGGAAAACCTGATGGAGTTCATGGACCCGGCGGAGCAGATGACCGAGCGGGAACTGTTGTTTTACAAAAAGATGAGCCTCGCGACGATCCAGACCGAGGACCGGGTCTCGCCGGAACGGCTGAAAGTGCTGGCGGCCTCCCCGGTGCGGGACGTGACAAAGCTGAAGGTGCGGGCCCGGCTTCTGTTGCCGGGGGAGCGGGCGCTGGATTTCGGAGAGCAGGAACTCGAAGCGGGAACGAAGGTGGAGTTTTCCCATACGGAGGCTTTTCCATTTCCCGGGACGTTCAACTTCCCGAAGGTTCCCATGGAGGGAACCGCAATGCCGGTAACACCGGTGACGCCCAGCGCGCTCCTGTCAGAGGAAACGGGCGTGTGGGCGGAGGTGGGATTTGAGTGCGCGCCGGGCGGATTTTTGCTGAAGGGGAGCTTCAGCCAAAAATTCATGGAATCCATGTCCCGGATGCCCGGGGAAACCTTCGCGCCGGTGATGGATGGAGAAACCGTCCTGACGGATAACCGCGCGCTTCAGCCCCGGTTTACCACGCGGGACGCGCCGTTTATCGCTTTCGCGGGTGGAGGCAGCCCGGTCCGGGTGCCGGTGAGTACTTCCTTCGGGGAGACGTTTCTGGAGCTGACCTGCATGGATGTGGAGTGAGAAACGGGCCCGCGGGAGCATGGCGGAGGCGGGTGCGGGAAAAGGGTCCGCTGGACAGGCTTCCGGAAATGAGTGAAAGCGTTTGTCCGGTGCCCGCGTTTCGGCCCGGCACTTTATTCTGATTCCTCCAAAGCTCATGACTTCGCGCTATCGCATTCTTGCCGCACTTACTTTCGCCGCGCTGCCGGCGGCGGTCCACGCCGCCCCGCAGTGGATTTGGTCCTCGAAAAACGCCGGAGACCGCGATGTGGTCTGGGTGCGGGCCTCGGTGAATGTCCCCGGGGACGCCAAAGGGCTGCGCCTGCTGGTTTCCTGTGACAACGCCTGTGAGGTCTGGATCAATGGACAGCCCGCCGGTCGCAGCAACGAGTGGAAGGAACCCGTGAAGGTGAAGGCGGAGAAGTTCCTGAAACCGGGGAACAACGTCATCGCCATCAAGGGCGCGAATGCCGGCGGGTCCGCCGCGCTGATCGCGCAACTGGACGACGGCGCGAAGAAGCCGAAGGTGATCGCGGAATCCAATGGTGACTGGAAGATCACCGCCACGAACCCCGGCGCGGGCTGGGAGAAAGAGGGCTTCAACGACAGCGCCTGGGGCAAGCCCGTGGTGACCGGAAAGCTGGGCGATGGCCCGTGGGGCAATGTTTTCGACAATAGCGCGCCCGGCGCGGCCCTGGCGGCAGAGGACCTGCAACTGGTATCCGGTTTCAAAGGGGAGCTTCTCTACACCGTGCCGAAGGGTCAGGAGGGCTCCTGGGTGAGCCTTACCAGCGACGACAAGGGCCGCCTCATCGCCGGGGATCAGGATGGATCGCTCTACCGCATCACGCTGAAGAACGGCGCGGAGCCCGCCGTGGAGCAACTCAAGACCAAGGTGGGCCAGGCCCAGGGGCTTCTGTATGCGAACAAATCCCTCTACGTGACACGCAATGGCGGGGCGAGCGGCCTCTACCGTCTGCGGGACACAAACGGCGATGACCAGTTCGACGAGGAAGTGCTGCTCCGCCGCATCAATGGCGATGGCGAGCACGGCCCGCACGCCGTGATCCTGGGGCCGGATGGCAAGAGCCTGCTGGTGGTGGGCGGGAACCACACGAAACTCCCGAATCCGGAAAAAACTCTGGTGCCGAAGCTCTGGGGCGAAGACTTCATCATCCCCCGGATGTGGGACGCGAACGGCCACGCCGCGAACATCTTCGCGCCCGGCGGCTGGATCTGCCGCACGGACTTCGATGGCAAGGAATGGACGCTCGTCTCCGCCGGCTACCGGAATGAATACGACATCGCGCTGAACAAGCTGGGCCAGGTCTTCACCTATGACAGTGACATGGAGTGGGATATCGGGGCTCCGTGGTATCGCCCCACGCGTGCCATCGAAGGGATGCTGGGCACGGACTTCGGCTGGCGCTCCGGTTCCTCCAATACTCCGGAGTATTTCGTGGACAGCCTGCCGCCCGCTA
This sequence comes from Verrucomicrobiales bacterium, assembly GCA_965229245.1. Classification (GTDB taxonomy): domain Bacteria; phylum Verrucomicrobiota; class Verrucomicrobiia; order Verrucomicrobiales; family V1-33; genus V1-33. The sequence continues at coordinate 839,969 of CBDDIW010000005.1, read as the reverse complement.
TCAATCTCGGGCCGGGCAGCCCCACGGGCACGACCTTTGGCACGGGAGCAAAGTTCCCCGCCAAATACCAGAACGCCCTCTACGTGATGGACTGGACCTACGGCACCATGTATGCCCTGCACCTGAAGCAGCAGGGGGCGTCCTGGGTGGCGGAGAAGGAGGAATTCGTGGCCGGGAAACCGCTGCCGCTTACTGACATGGTGATCCGTCCGGAGGACGGGGCCATGTATTTCCTGATCGGTGGACGCAAGACCCAGAGCGCGCTCTACCGCGTGACCTGGACGGGCGGTGGTGACACGGCTCCCGCCGCGGCCCCGGCTCCCACGCCGGAAATGCAACAGCGTCACACGCTGGAACTGCTCCTGGCCAATCCGGGACCGGATGCCCTGGCGAAAGCCTGGCCGTTCATCGGCCACTCCGACCGCTGGCTGCGCTACGCGGCCCGCGCGGTGGTGGAATTCCTCCCCGTGGATTCCTGGAAGGCCAAGGCCCTCGCCGAGACCCAGCCGGACGCCAGCATGAATGCCCTCCTGGCACTGGTGCGTGCCGGTGGCGATCCCTATGAGCGGGACGCCTACGGCCAGCTTCACCCCGCGAAGGAAGGCACGGATGGCGCGAAGCGCCCCCTCACGCCGGAGCAGACCGCCCTGCGCGACGAGATTCTGAAGTCGCTGAGCCGCATCGAGTGGGCCAGCCTTTCCGGCAGCCAGCAACTGGACCTGCTGCGCCTGCACACGGTGCTCTTCTCCCGCCTCGGGAAACCGGATGCCGCCGGCTGCGCCGCGGTGCGCCAGCGCTTCGAGCCTAACTTTCCGGCGAAGACGGATGAATTGAACCGCGGCCTCTGTGAACTGCTCGTCTTCCTGGACAGCCCGCAGGTGGTGTCCAAGACCATGCAGCTTCTCTCCACGGCCAAGGGCGATACGAATGAGATCGGCGAGGCTAAGGTAATGGCGCGGAATACCGAATACGCCAAGGCCTCCGTGGACGCCCAGTCTTCCCGCCCGAACCGCCAGCAGATCTCCTACGGCTACGCCCTGCGCATGGCCACCCAGGGCTGGTCACCTGAATTGCGGAAGCAGTATTTCCGCTGGTTCAACACCGCCCGGAAATTCCAGGGCGGTCACAGCCTCATCGGTTTCATCAACAACATCCGGAAGGACGCTCTCAAGACTGTCCCCGCCGAGATGAAGGGTGAACTGGAAAAGATGTCCGAGGAACTGAACGCCCCGACCATCGCGGACCTGCCGAAGCCCAAGGGTCCCGGCCATTTCTGGACGCCCGAGGAAGTGCTGGCCCTGACGAAGGACGGTCTCACCGGTCGCAGCTATGAAAACGGCCACCGCACCTTCCAGGCCGCTCTCTGCGCCAGTTGCCACCGCTTCGGCAGCGAATTCGGCGGCGTGGGCCCGGACATCACCGGCTCCGGGAACCGCTACTCCATGGGAGACCTGCTGGAAAACATCTTCGACCCCAGCAAGGTGATCTCGGACCAGTATGAGTCCACCCTCATTGAAAAAGTGGACGGCAGCAGCATCGTGGGCCGCGTGGTGAAAGAGGAGGGCGACAAGATTTCCGTCGCTGAAAATCCCTTCGAGCCCGGACAGCTCACCGTCCTGAGCCAGAGCGACGTGAAGACCCGCGGCAAGTATCCTCTCAGCGCCATGCCCCCGGGCCTCCTCAACACCCTGAACAAGGATGAAGTGCTCGACCTTGTGGCCTTCCTCCTCAGCGGCGGGAACAAAGAGGACAAGGTCTTCAAGAAATAAGGACGGGCCGCTTTACCGGCATCTCTGACTGATTCCCACACATCCGGCATCTCCCTCGGGAGATGCCGGATTTTTTTGGGGCGGAGGTATGCAACCAGGGGTGTTCGGCTAACTGGTTTTGTGTTGATGACCGGCACCTGAAGCCGGTGCCGGAACTCCGGAGGGCCAAAGGCCCGGACCCATACCAGCCCGGGGCAGCGCCCCGGGAATGACCGGCAACGATGTTTTTGGAGGGCTGAAAGCCCGTGTCATTCCCGTTCAGCAGAATTGGATGGGGCGGGCCGTCAGCCCTTTTCCTCTTTGTATAGGGGAATACCCGGGGCGTTGCCCCGGGCTGGTATGGAGCCGGGCCTTTGGCCCTTCAAAGACCACGCTACCGGCGCGGGGCGCGGCGGAGAACGTCTTTCAGGCCCGGGCGGGCCGTGTGAAATCAGTTAGCCAAACACCACTGGTTGCAAACCTCCGCCACGTCGCGGCTGTTGTTCATGCAACAGTTTTGCTTTCCAGCGGGAGCAGGCCGGTAAAGATAGTCAGCTTTCCGGCTTCGGTGGTGAGCCTCAGATCCCCGCCGTGCGCCTGGAAGATTTCCCGGGCAAGGCTGAGGCCGATGCCAAGACCCCGCCCCTCACCTGTTCCTCCCGTGGCGGTGCCGCGGACGAAGCGGTCAAAGATGCGGCCCCGTTCCTCCGCGGGAATCGGCGGGCCGGTGTTGGAAATGGTGAGGATGGCATTCCCGGTGCCCGCATGGAGACGGCACCGGATTTCCCCGCCTTCAAAATTATAGGCGACAGCGTTGCGCAGGAGGTTGTGAATGGCGCGGGCGAGCAGGACGGGATCCGCCAGGATGCGAATGTCCGGGGCCACTTCGCTGAGGACCGTCACGCGGCGGCTCTCCGCCATAAGACTCGCGTCCTCCAGCAGAGGCAGCAGCCAGGTGGAAAGGTCCAGAGATTCCCGGGAGGTGGCGAGCACTCCGGCGTCCGCGCGGGAAAGCAGGAGCAGGCTCTCGATAATCGCCTGGAGGTTATCGAGTTCATCCAGCATCCCGGCGTGGGCGCGCTGCTCCTCCGAGCTGTCCACACAACGGCTCAGACGCTGCTCCACGGTGGCCCGCATGACCGCGAGCGGAGTCTTCAGTTCATGCGAGGCGTCGGCGCTGAAACGGGTGGCCTGGAGATAACTGCGCTCGAAGCGGTCGAGCATTACATTGTAGGCATTGATGATACGCTGGAATTCCGTGTCCGCCCCGGAGGCATCCAGCCGGGCATTGGGATGCTTCAGCGAGAGCGCCTCCATGCTGGCGGAAAGCCCCTCCACGGGCAGGAGTGAACGCCGCGCCGCGAGCCAGCCGCCCAGCCCCACCAGAAGAAGGGCCCCGGGCAGCGCGAGCAGAAAGGCTTGCCGCGTGGTGGCGAGATCCGGCGCGAAGACATCCGGATCCAGGAGCAGGTGAATGGTGGTGCCCGTGCCGGCGTGCCCGTAAACACCCAGCCGCCAGGTTTTCCCCTCCGCCTCCACATTGCTGTAGGTGGAACGGTAAAGCCGGGGGCCCACGGGCGGACCCACCGGGCCGTTATCGCGCTCGCGTTCAGGGCGGCGGTTTTCCGCGTCCTCCGGGACGGGAGGCCGGTCCGGATCCTTCTCCCGGAAAGGCGGTCGCCGCTCCCAGGGCCGCCGCCGCTCTCCCCCTCCACGCGGCCAGGGGCCATCCTCCATGTCCGGAAAAAAGCGGCGCTCCCGGTTGTTGACCTCGTAGGGGATGATGTCCGCGCTATGTGGAAAGGCGGCGGGATCGATGTCCGCGGGCCAGCGCGCGGAGCGCTCCGCCTTCTCCCCGGGGCCGGAGACAGCCACCTGCCAGCCTTTTTCCCGTTCCTTGCCAAAGAGTTCCCGCAGGCGGGTGGTGGCGGTAGTGAGTGTCATGCCGCGGCGGCTGTTCAGAGCCAGATTGGTCCCCACGCTTTCCATTTCCCGGTCCATGGCCGCCACGCGGAGGTCCTTCAGTTTCCACCACACGGCGGAGGCAAAGGCACCCAGCACAAGGGTTCCCACGAAGGCGGTGGAAAGCGCGATCCTCAGCCGTGACGACCGGACGAGCCTCACCGCGCCGGCCCTCCCCTGAAGCGATAGCCCGCGCCACGCACGGACTCGATGAGATGGGGCGCGCCAGGTGTTTCAAGCTTCCGCCGCAGCCGCCCGATCGCCACGTCCACCATGTTCGTGCCCGTGTCGAAATGGAGATTCCACACATGCTGGCCGATCTGGGAGCGCGTGAGCACCCTGCCCGGCGAGCGCATGAAGTATTCGAGCAGCGAGAACTCCCGCGTGCTCAATTCCACGGTTTCCCCGCCGTTCCGGACCTCGCGGGTCAACAGGTTCAAGGATAAGTTACCGATTTTTAATACACTCGCGGGCGTGCCTGCGGAGCGCCGCAGCAGAGCCTGGATGCGGGCGGCCAGCTCCTCCACGAAGAAGGGTTTGATGAGATAATCGTCCGCCCCGGCATTGAGGCCCTCCACGCGTTCATTGAGTTCGCTCCGCGCGGTGAGCACCAGGATGGGAAGCGTCAGTCCTTTTTCCCGCAGGCTCCGGAGAACGCTCAGGCCGTCCCGGCCGGGCAGCATGATGTCCAGCACGATGGCGTCATAGGATTCGGTGGTGGCATTCAGATAGCCCTCTTCGCCGGTGTGGCAGACATCCACGGCAAAGCCCTTCTCCTTCAGTCCCTGCTGGATGAAGGAGGCTATCTTTCGCTGATCTTCCACGACGAGAATGCGCATACGGGAACGGTTACGGGTGCTTACTCATCGCACAATCCCAGGGGGATGAAAGGACTGTGAGCAATCATGACAACGGTGTCATCCAGGCGTCACGGGAATGTCAAAGTGGTCTGCTCTATTCCCTTCGAAGTCACAAACGGCTTCAAGAGACGCCGCAAAAACGGCGGGTCTTACAAAAGAAAACCACCCCTAAAGAAAACGCCATGAAAACAAAATTCGCTCTCGCCGCTGCTTTCCTTGGACTTTCCATTTCGCTCGCCACCGCGGGAGGGAAAGGAGGCGGTGGTCATGGTGGCGGACCAGCCGCCGCGGGAGGCGGCCCGCACGGAGCGCCCCCCATCTCCGCCGCGGATCTCGCCCTGTATGACACGGATGGTGATGGCGTGCTTTCCGCCTCTGAAAAGGCCGCCATGAAAGCCGCCATCGAGGCCGAGCGTGAGGCGAAGCGCGCGGAGTTCATCGCGAAGTATGACACGGATGGCGATGGCGTCCTGAGCGCGGAGGAGCGCGCCGCGGCGAAGGCGGCCATCGAGGCGGAAAAGCTCGCGGAGCAGACCGCGGCCTTCACCGCGCTGGACACGGACGCCAGCGGCGGACTCTCCGCCGAAGAGTGGGCCGCCGGCGCGGCGGAGGGCTCCGACGCCGCCAAGGTGGCCGCCGCCTTCACCCGCAAGGATGCCGATGGCGACGGCTCCATCTCCCTTGAGGAATTCCTCGCGAAGCCCGTCTGCGCCCCCCGCGGTAATACCAAAGCGCGCGGCAAGTAACCTCCCTCTTCCCCCCTCCAGCCGGGCCGGGCGGATCCCGCGGGGCCGCCCGGCCCGGATCTCTGGAAAACAAAAAAATCACGTCATGAAAACCTGCTCCCTGAAATCCATCCTGCTGCATTCCGCTGTCCTGGCGGGCGCTTTTGTGTGTGGCTGGTCGCTCCACAGGCCGGACGGCACGGGGCTTCAGGGGGGGAATCGCACCGGCGCGCCGTATGGCAGGCTGGAGCGGAACTACGGCGGCGGAAATATCATCGGGGACAGGACCGTCGCCTCCGCTCCAGCCTCCCGTGCGGCGCGCATGGTGGAGAAAGTGGATCAACTGGATGCCCGCCAGGCGCTCGCCGCGCTGCGGGCCATGGATCTCCCCGGGGCTCCCGCCGGGGATGCCCTGGAGCGGCAGCTTCTGCTCGCGAGGTTCGCGGCCACCGATCCGCTCACGGCGCTTACTTACGTCGATACCCTGCCCGCCAGGGAGCGTGAGGCGGCGGCGGCCACGGCCATGGGGGCCTGGGCGGCGCTCGATCCCGCGGCGGCCGCGGGGCACCTGGAGAGTGAAACAGGTGGTTTTGGATTGAGAGGAGCCGCCGCCCTGTCCGGCGCGCGCGCCGTGGCGGGGGAATGGGCACGCCGTGATCCCGCAGCCGCCGCTGAGTGGGCGGCGGGCCTTCCGGAGGAGCTGCGCGCCGCCGCCCTGCCCGCCGCCGCCGGAGGGCTGGCCGCTTCCGATCCCACGGCCGCCATCCGGTTTTTTGAGACTCTTCCGGATGGCGGCAGCCGCGGGGAGGCCGCCACCTCCCTCGCGGCGCAGTGGGCGGTTTCAGATGCCGTGTCCGCCTCCACGTGGGCCGCCACCCTCACCGGCGGGGAACAAACGGCGGCGCTCTCCGGCGTGACCGCCGCGTGGATGGAAAAGGATGCCGCCACCGCCTCGCGGTGGGTGGATTCCCTGCCCGCGGGCGAGGGAAAGGACGCGGCTATCCTGGCACTGACCTCCGCCGCTTCCCTGAAAAATGACCCGGAGGCGGCTCTTGCCTGGGCGTCCACGCTTTCCTCGCCCGCGGCGAAGAAACAGACAGTGGCGGTGCTGCGGGAGCGGATCCGGCTGCGGGATTCCCTGCCGTAGTCTGAAGGGCGCGGACGGTCTTTCACCGTTCTCCCTTGCATGCCCCGGAAAGGCGGCGTTTTGGAGCCGTGGAAGAATAATCATGGATACTCCCGGCCAGCAAATCCTCGGCGCGCGTGAGGTGGATACCAAAATCCACCGGCTCGCTTATCAGATTCTGGAGAACCATCCCCGCGATCCCTTTGTGCTCGTGGGCATCCACCGTCGCGGGGTGCCTCTGGCCCGCCGGCTGGCCCGGGTGCTGGAAACCGAACGACCGGAGGTTCTCACGGGCACTCTGGACATCACGCTTTACCGGGATGATCCGGCGAATGTGGACGTGGTCCCGGTGCTTGGGTCTTCGGAGATTCCTTTCAATCTGAATGGCCTCCTCGTCGTGCTGGTGGATGACGTACTCTATACCGGGCGCACCATCCGCGCGGCCATGGACGCGCTGATCGATTTTGGCCGTCCCTCGAAGATCGAACTCGCCTGCCTGGTGGATCGCGGACACCGCGAGCTGCCCATCCAGCCGGACTACTGCGGTCTCAAGCGGGTCACCGGCCCGGGGGAATACCTGCGCGTGCTGCTGCGCGAGGAGGATGGACAGGACGGACTTTTTCTGGTGAAAAGTAAGAGCGACCCCGTGCCCGCATGAAGCCCCGCAAAGACCTCCTCGATATCGAATCCCTCACCAACGAGGAGATCGAACTGGTGCTCGCGAATGCGAAGCCGTTCAAGGATCTCATCCGGCGTTCGGTCAAAAAAGTGCCGCCCCTGCGCGGGCGTCATGTGCTGAATCTCTTCTACGAGCCCAGCACCCGCACGCGCTCGTCCTTTGAAATCGCCGCCAAGCGGCTCAGCGCGGACGTGACGAATTTCGCCGTCTCCACCTCCAGTGTGGTGAAGGGGGAGACGATCATCGATACCATCGATACCCTCCAGGCCATGCAGGTGGACTACATCATTGTCCGCCACAGCTCCTCCGGGGTGCCGAATCTCATTGCCCGCCACACCGCCGCCAGCGTCATCAACGCGGGGGACGGTCATCACGCCCACCCCACCCAGGGGCTGCTGGATGCCTTTACCATGAAGGAAGTCTGCGGCGATCTCGCGGGGCGCCGCGTGGTCATCGTGGGGGATGTCCTGCACAGCCGCGTGGCCCGGAGCACCAGCACCATCCTGCGAAAGCTGGGAGTGGAGGTCGCTTTCTTCGGTCCGGGGCCGCTCATTCCGGACACCCGCCACGCGGATATCCGGGCCTTCAGCACGTTTGATGAGGTCTTCGACTGGAAGCCGGACGTCATCTACCTGCTGCGCATCCAGATGGAGCGGCAGCGGGATCAGTTCTTCCCCAGCCTCCATGAGTATCACCGCATCTATGGGGTGACCGGCGAGCGGCTGAATACCATCCGGGAGCGGGGCATATACATCATGCACCCCGGCCCGGTGAACCGCGGCGTGGAACTGGTGGATGCCGTCATGACTTACGAGAAGACGCTCATCAATCTCCAGGTGGAAAACGGCATCGCCGCCCGCATGGCCGTTCTCCACTGGCTCCAGCCCCGCACCACCATGCGGGAGATGGACTGACCCGGGGCGGGGAGCCCGGCGTTCTTCTTCCGGCCTTTCCGGTTTTCCGGCAGGAGCTGGAATTTGCCACATGGTGTGAAATGGAAAAATTTCTTGCCGAACTGTATTATGTGTCGTAATACAGGTGTGTGAACTTATTCGCCATCGAACTGAAAGCCGGGGCGCCGATCTATGAGCAGGTGCTCTATGCGGCGCGGAAGGCGATCATTTCCGGCGAGCTGAAACCAGGCGATGCCTTCCCCAGCGTGCGGGAGATCGCGGGGCACCTGCGGATCAATCCGAACACGGTGCAGAAAGCCATCGTGGCGCTGAAGGCGGAGGGGCTGGTGGAGTCCGTGCCGGGCATCGGGAACCGGGTGCGGGAGAATCCGGAGGCGCGCGCGGCGGACCGCGCGGCCCTGCTGGACGGGGATCTGGAGGCTCTGGTGCTGCGGGCCCGGCAGCTTCGGCTGACGCGTCCCGAACTGGAGGCCGCGCTCCGCGAGCACTGGAAGCGCCTGGGTGCCTGAGCCCCGCCGCGCCCTTTATTCATTCATTTCAAAACATCGAACCCAGCCGTTTGTCATGCCCATAGAACTCCATTCGCTAACCAAACAATACCGCCGCGGCCGCGATGCCGTGCGCGGACTCACGCTCACCGTGGAGCCCGGCGCGGTCTTCGCGCTCATGGGCCGGAACGGGGCGGGGAAGACCACCACCATTCACATGATGCTCGACCTCCTGGCCCCCACCAGCGGCGAGGCCCGGCTCTTTGGCGTGCCCGCCCGGAGGCTGCGTGCGGAGCACCGGCAGCGGATCGGTTACGTCAGCGAAAACCAGCAAATGCCGGACTGGATGCGGGTGGACAAGTTCCTGCGGTTTCTGAAGCCCATGTATCCCACCTGGGACGATGCTTTCACTAACAAGCTCACGCGCCTCTTTGCCGTGCCGCTGGATCAGAAACTTGGCCAGCTTTCGCGGGGCCAGCGCATGAAGGCGGCGTTTCTCGGCGCGCTGTGTTACAAGCCGGACCTCCTCATTCTGGACGAGCCGTTCAGCGGGCTGGACAGCGTGATCCGTCAGGATCTGCTGGATGCCCTCATCGAATATCTGGGCGAAGGCGGGCGCACGGTGCTCCTCTCCAGCCACGATCTGGAGGAAGTGGAACGCTTGGCCGATACTCTCGGCGTGCTGGAGAATGGACGGCTGGCGCTTCACGGGAAAGTGGATGACCTGCTGGCCGCCGCGCGGGAGGTGACGTTCCGGACCAGTGCCACGCGGCCTCCTCCGGGGCTCCCCGCTTCATGGTGGAATGTGGTCACCGGTCCCGGAGGGGCTACCTTCACCGCCAAGGGCATCAAGGATGACGCGGTGCTGGTGGCGGAGATTCAGAAACACTGGCCGGATGCCACCTCGCTGGACATCCATCCGCCGGGGCTGCGCCGGTTCTATATCGATTTCCTGCGTCATTCCGGGGAACCCGGGGAAACCGCCCAAAAGCTTCCCGCCGCATGAGACTTCTGCTGCACTGGCTTCTGTGGGATCTCCGGCGCTTTCGCTGGCTGCTGCTGGCGTGGGTGGTCATGCTCGCCGCCTTCGCGGTCTTCGTTGGGTATCTGAATGCCCATCTGTTGAGCGTCCCTTCCAGATTGCTCAAGTGGCCGGAGATCATCGCCTCCGTGCTGGGCATCCTGGAGGTCTTCATCCTCCTGCCCATCCTCAGCGCGGACCCCGCCTGTGGCGCGCGCCCGTTCTGGAAAACGCGCCCTCCCGCGGGCATGGCGGTGGCGGGAGCCAGGGCGGTGCTGGTGGTGGGCTTTTTCCTGCTGCTCCCTATGCTGGCGTGGTGGTGCGTGCTGAGGGCCTGCGGATTGGAATCCGGACAGACCGCGCAATGGGACGCGGGTTCATGGATGGACTTCATCTTTTGGGTGGAGGCTCTGGCCATCAGTTCGCTTGCCTTGGCGGCGGGGGCCACGCGCGGAGCGGGAGGCACGGTGGGGCGCCTGTTGACCGGCATTGGAGTGCTTATGATTCCGGTGCTTCTCTCCATGCCTTTCTGGGAGTCGGATTCGCGAGCCGCGGCGTTCATCATGTCCGCCGGAAAGGCGGTGATCGAGGGCGCTTATAACATGCGCATGCCCGCCGTGTGGCTCCTTGCCGGGCTGGGGTGCTTCCTGCTCGGACGCCGCCAGCGCACGCCTGGCTTATTAATCCGGTCCGCGGTTCTCTTTGTGCCGCTGCTGGTGGCCTTCGCGGGAGGGCTTATGCCCCGGGAACACAGGGCTTTTACCCCGCTACCCCCTTTGGATGTCAGGGTGGCAAACGCGATCAAAGTGGGACAGCCGTTCCTGCGGTCGGGAATGAGCCCGGCAGGTCCGGTTTATGGCAACCGTTCCTGGCGAAATGCGGCGGGACAGACTTGGCGTTTCAGACTTCATCATTCCGGGGTTCCGGAAGACCATTCAGCGATTGCTGAATGGAGGGAGTTGAAACTCACCGGCCCTGGCGGGGAAGTGGTTTCCGCCCGCCCGGATCTTAACGGAGAGGCCTTGTGGACCTCCGGCGACGGATCGATGCCGGTCACTCCCGTGGCGTTTCCCGCTCCCGAATTGTCCGCTGTTTCCATGGCCGCGTGCCGGGCGGAGGGGCTGCTGAGCCTCACCTTCCGGAAGAGGCATTCCGTGGAGCTTCCTCTCAGCCCCGGGGCGACGGTCAATCTCCCCAAGGCGGTCGTGCGGCTCACCGCCATGAATCCCGATGCCCGTCCCGGGCTGGGAGGCATGGGACAACCCATGTTCACGTTTACGGCGGAGATTTTTGACTGGAGTTTCGAGCCGCGGTTCTGGCTGGAACACACGGGGACAGGGCGGCGTCTGGAGCTCAATGCCCCCGGCGTGGACATCCGGTTTGGCTATTTCATTACGCGGGGGCAAAAAGTGTGGAGGACGGGCCCGGATCTCTCGAGCCCGATGATGAGTCTGGCCCGGTTTTTCCGGGATGCCCGGGAAGGACGGTTTGAAGACTGGCGCTTAAAGGTCACGTGGTTTGAAAAAGAGGGGGTGATGGAAAAGCCGGTGACTCTGGATCCCGTGATCGTCCGCAAACAGCCGGGAGACGGGCGGAGTGCCGTGGAGGTGATCGACGCGCTCGCCCTTCCCGCCGGGGCCTCGAAGGATGAGGTGAGAAGACAGACGCTGTATGCGCTAGGGCTGATCGAAGCTTCCGGCGTGCAGTTAGCCCCGGACACGCCGGACCCGGTAGTGCGGGCGGTTGAGCGGTTTCTGGCAAAGGTGCCCCGTGAACACCTGGAGGTGTTGCTGGGCATCGCGGAAGAGGAGCCGCCCATGGTTTGGGCGGGGGTGGAGCAATTTTATCCCTTCGATGGACCCCTCCGCCGCCGCATCGCGGAACTGCTTACCCCGGAGGATGTGCCTTCTCTCCGGCAGCGGGCCGGGTTGTTTCACTATCTCAGTGGTGAACTCGTTGCGCGGAAGTTGATCACGCGCCGTGAAGCGGACGGCCCTGAATGGGAGGACCGGAGCGACGGGACTCTCCGCCAGCGGTGGGAGGACAGCGTGCGGACGGAGTTGCTGTGTATACCCGCGCTGGAGCAGGCGGCCCGTCGCGGACTGCCATGGGTGCCGGGAGCCGTCGCGGAAGTGATGGACCTTGCGCCAGGGACCGGGGAGGCCATTCATATTCACAGCTTCATGAGTGCCCTGAGCGACTGCCCCCAGGCTGCTGACGCGGGCATGACCTGGCTACGGGATAATGCGGCGAAGCTCAATTGGGATGCCAGCCGCCAACGCTGGGTGCTGCCTTGAACGGTGTTCCCTCTTCAATTTTCCAACCTTTCCTCCAATAGCGTGAATCTCTTCCTTCTTTGGCTCCGCCGCGATCTCCGCCGTCATGCTCCGCGGCTTCTTTTGTGGGCTTTGCTGGTCGCTCTCTTCACATGGGCCCGCCTTTGGCTGTATCATCACCCGGAGGTTCATCTATGGGACCGGGACCTGTGGCTCAGCGTGCCCGCGGTGATACTGGGAGTCGGGGAAGTGTGTTTACTCCTGGGAATTCTCCTGGATGATCCGGCGCGCGGGGCGCGGTCTTTCTGGAAGACGAGGCCGCCTTCCGGGATGGCCGTCTTTGGCGCGAAGGCGATGCTCCTGGTAGTGGCGGCATTTGTGATCCCGCTGGCCGGGGAGGCGGTGTTCATGGGGCTTGCTTATCCTTCCGGAGGGTTTTGGGAACGCATGGCCTTCTACCTGTTGCCACCTCTGCTGGCGCTCATGGCGGGGGCCGCGGCCATGTCGTGGGGGCTTGCCTTTGTGTGGCTGCCGGTGGCCATCTTCACGCTCTGGGCGGGGGGGATGGCGTTTGCCCTTATGATGATGTCCGGCGGGGTACTTTACATGGCGGATCCCGTGCTGTTCATGGCGGCGGCACTGCTGACCGCCGCTGTCTGTCTCTTCACGGGGTATGCGCGGCGCCGGCAGGGAAGGGTATTTGTGATCGCCGCCATCGGATTCCCACCGCTGGTGCTGACGTCCGTGGCCGGCACCGGCTGGCTGCTGGACAGCCGGGTGAATGCCCCGCCGGAGGGAATCGCCGCGGCGGACCTCGGGGTCTCCTGGGAGCCGGACAGCGTGCCGCTGCGGCGGGATTCGTCCCATGGCACGGACCTCGTGTTAGAGATTCCGCTGGCGGTCGGCGGTATCCCGGAGGGCTTTGCGCTCCAGGGAAAACTCTATGACCTTACACTCACCCCCGGGGATCAGAAGGAAATCCGGCCCGGCGTGCTTCGTGCGGAGCACATTCAGACCTTCCGGAAGCGGGCAGGGAGACAGGTCTCCCTTTGGCAGATCACCGTGAATCAGGAGGAGGCAAACACGCTCCTGGCCGGGCCGTGCGTGGCGCGGGGCAAACTGTCGCTGCTCTTCTCCAGACGGTGGACCCGGCAGATCCCGCTGACTGGCACGCCTGCCATCCCGGAAATGCACATCCGTTGTATAGGCAGTGGCAATGACGGGCCGTGGTCCGTGGTGAAGTTTATGGGGCCAGGCGAGATAGCCCCCACGCAGAGTCTGGTCAGGATCGACCGCTTCACTGCCTCCCTTCACTCCCGGGATGGGACAACCGTTGTCCCGCTCAGGGATTTCATGCCGTTCCTGTCGCTCAATCTATGGGAAGGAACCGGCACAAATGAACTTGGAATCCAATTCGCCGGGACCGCGAATGTCCAGGCCTTGCCAAAGGAGGGTGACGTGCATTTCGATCTCCTCATGCCCGCAGGCAGACTGGAGATTCCCTTCGAACTGGACATTCCCAAGCCAAAGACTTTGAAGTGAAGTGCGTGGAAAGACATCATGTGTCCGCGGAATGAGTCCTGCTGTTTGGCGGTTTTTGGGTGCCCATCCGTTTTAAAAGCTGAAGGAGTGTGAAGATGCCCAGAATGGTGAGGCCGACTCCGAGCGATCCGGTCCACCATGGGCTGTCGAAGGTTCCCTCAAGCGCCGCCTTTCCTGGCCGGAGAGGATCCACCTGACAAGTGCTGGTGGCTCCCGCAAGGCTGGGGGCAGCCGGTTCCGGAGCAAAGATCCCCTTTCTGAAGTATTTGAAGTCAAGCCTGCCGGCATGCATCGGGTGCCCGTTCCATTCATAACGAAAGAGAACCTGGTCCTCTCCGGTCGCGACGATGGTGCATGGCACCTGGCGCAGCCGGGATTTCTGGCTGTGATGCATTATAGTGCCAATGGACAATAAAGCTCCGCAGCCCATTAAAAGCAGGATGCCGCTCAGAGCGGGGAGATGCCGCAAAAGTAGCGGGGGCGGCGTTTTCCTCCGGAACGTCCGCCACGCTCCCACCGTGCACGCGGCCAGGAGGCCCGTTCCCGGAAGCAGGTAACCCAACGGGACCAGATAAACGGGTGGGTCCAGAAGCGTCTGGCGCGGATCCGCGGGATTGACGACACAGGCACGGGCAGGTTGGTCGCGGAGATCGAAAAGTTCGTTTTCCCGGTTCGCGAGAAAACGCAGTTCGTGCCCGGCGAGCTCAAAGGAATGGGCTTCCCGGCCGGTCAATGTCTGTCCTTCCCACGGGAAATCATAGGCTATCAGAGGAACACCTTCCACGCTGCCATCGCTTTTCGGCGTCACCTCCAGCGCCGCCTTTGTAACCGTGCAGGGAACCTCCACCCAGTGATTCACCCGTGAGGCGAGGGCGAGGCCCTGAATTCCAGGAACCATGCACAGGATCGCGAGGCAACTCCAAAGGAAAAGGCCGGCCAGAGTCACCCCTCTCTCACTTCCGGGAGACCGGGGGAGAGCGGTGGGGCGGTTCGGTAAAGCCATGGGCCAACCTGAATGCCGGGGAGCGGTCCGCCATTCGTTTTCGCGGGTTCCGGTTTTTTCCACGGCCTACGCACTCGCGGAATACAAAAACGACCAACGGCCCCGCATTTCCTCTGAAGACGGTTTCCCCGGCGACGGGGAGCGGCTTCGAACTTACCCCATATCACCCCCATACCTTATGAAATCCATACTGCTCTCTCTTCTTCTGGTTCCCGCCCTGGCGATGGCGGATGACGGCGCTCCCAAAAAGGGAGGAAAAGGCGGCGGCAAGGGCGGCGATCGCCCGAACCCCGAGGAAGCTTTCAAGAAGCTGGACAAGGACAGCGACGGCACCGTCACGCTGGACGAGTTCAAGGCCGGTAAAAAGGACGCCGCCAAGGCCGAAGAGGCTTTCAAGAAGCTGGACAAGGACAGCGATGGAAAGCTGACCCTGGATGAATTCAAGGCCCGCCGCGGCAAGAAGGAAGGCACGAAGCCCGAGGCTCCGAAGCCTGAAGCCCCGAAACCGGACGCTCCGAAGAAAGACTGAGTCGTCTCCCCCAACGGCTTAACCCCCCACGCCGCCTCCTTCCACGAGGGGGGCGGCGTTTGTTTTTTGGAGGACAGTGTCGGAGAGCTCCGCGTCCTGGTTGCCCTTCTCCAGCCACTCGACCGGAACCTTCCGGCGGCTCCCGTTGATCTCCAGTTCCAGGGAATTCCGGCGAGTGTCCGCGGGTAGCCACCAGTGGGTGGGGGCTTCCGCCTGCGCCCGGGCGGCAACCATCGAGGGTTGAAGGCCGGGGGCGATGAATGGGGGCACCGGCTTCCCGCCCGCATACAATTGGCACACCGGCGGCTTCAGGGTCAGTGCCGGTCCGGCAGGGATGCGGACGATGACTTCCAGATGGATATGGTCGCCGTTTTTCTCCGCGACCACCTGACTGATGGTGAATGGTTCCGGCTTCGCGGGCTCCCGGCGGCACGCTCCCAGGAGGAGCGCGCTCGCCATGAGAATGACCGCCCGCCGTTTCATACTCACTCCCACTCGATGCTCGCCGGGGGCTTCGTGGAGATGTCGTAGAGCACGCGGTTGATCCCCTTCACGCCATTGAGGATGGCATTGGAGACCTGGCCCAGGAAATCCCACGGCAGCTTGGCCCAGTCCGCTGTCATGGCGTCCTCGCTCGTCACCGCGCGGAGGCTGATGGCGAATTCATAGCTGCGCTCGTCGCCCTTCACGCCCACGGTCTTCACGGGGATGAGCGTGGCGCAGGCCTGCCAGACGGCATTGTAGAGGCCGCTGGATTTGAGAAGGTCCACCCAGATGGCATCGGACTCGCGGATGATCCGGAGCTTTTCCTCCGTGACCTCGCCGGGGCAGCGCACGGCGAGACCGGGGCCCGGGAAGGGATGGCGGCCCAGGATGTCCTCCGGGATGCCCATGGTGCGGCCCAGGGCGCGGACTTCATCCTTGAAAAGTTCCGCCAGGGGCTCCAGCACGCGGCCCTCTTTCGCGAGGTCCATGATGCGGTCCACCCGGTTGTGGTGGGTCTTGATCTTGCTGGCGATGCTGCCGCTGGTGGCGCTCTCGATCACGTCCGGATAGAGAGTGCCCTGGGCGAGCATGTCCACGTTGTCCGCCGCCTCCCAGAAGACATCGATGAAGAGATTCCCGATGATCTTCCGCTTTTGCTCCGGGTCCGTCTCTCCCGCCAGCGCGGCGAGGAAACGCGGCCCGGCGGACACGGTCTGGATGTTCACGCCCAGTTGCCGGAATTGCTCCTGCACATGCTCTGCTTCATCCTTCCGCAGCAGGCCGGTATCCACGAAGATGGCACGGTGCGGCACATTTGCCTCCTTCAGGAGCACGGCCAGGACGGTGCTGTCCACGCCACCGCTCACGCCACAGACCACTTCCCGGCCATGGGTGCGCTCACGGATCATGGCGATCAGCTCCTGCTTGAAGCTCTCCATGCGGAAGGGCTCGGCGGCGGGGGCCATTTGCAGGAAATTCCGGAGCAGTTGCAGGCCCTCGTGGGAATGACTGACCTCCGGATGAAACTGGATGCCAAACCACTTTGGCGCGAACTGGAGCGCCACGGGCACGCCGTCCTGATTCGTGGCCGCGATGGTGGCGCCTGGCGGCGGCTGCTTCACGGTGTCCGAGTGGCTCATCCAGATCTGGGAGTCCAGGGACAGCCCGGCGAAGAGGGACTCCAGCAGGCAGGGCATGAGACGCGCCGGGCCATACTCCCGGGTATTCCCCGGGGCCACGTAGCCGCCGAGGCGTTTGCTCAAAAGCTGCATTCCGTAGCAGATCCCCAGCACCGGCACATCCAGCGCGCGCAGATGGTCCAGATCAATGTCCGGCGCGCCCTCCTCCGTGACGCTGCGGGGGCCACCGGAAAGAATGACGGCGGCGGGTTCCCCGGCCTCCGCGAGTTCGGACGGCTGATAGAGCTTGGAAAAGAATCCCAGCTCGCGGATACGCCTCACAATGAGTTGGGTATACTGCGAGCCGAAGTCAATGACGGCGATGTGGTTCCTGACCATCCGTCCTCATAGCGAGCCGTCCCCGGGTTTCCACTGGGAAATTTCAGGCCGTGACGGGCCGGGGCCGCGAAATGGAAAAACAGTCCGCCAGCAGTTCATAGGAATGCAGGCGGGCGGCGTGGTCATAAAAGGCGGAGGCCACGATGAGCTCGTCCACGCCGGTTTCCTCCACGAAGCGGTCCAGCCCGGAGGAGACGGTTTCCGGCGTGCCCACAAAGGAGCAGGCCAGCATGGAGGAGGCCTGGGCTTTCTCCGCCGGGAGCCAGTAGGTATCGATGTCATCGATGGGCGGGCGCAGATTGCCCGGCCTGCCGCGCAGGAGATTCGTGAACTGCTGCTGCGGGGAGGTGAAAAGGCGGCGGGCCTCCGCCTCCGTGTCCGCCATGAAAACATTCACGCCCGCGGCGGCATGGGGGTGGTCCAGCTGTTTCGAGGGGCGGAAGGCTTCGCGATATGCTTTCAGCGCCGGCATGAGTGAGCCCGGGGCGAAGTGCGAGGCAAAGGCATACGGCAGCCCCAGCATGCCCGCGAGCCGGGCTCCAAAAAGGCTGGAGCCGAGAATCCACAGCGGCACCTCCAGGCCGCCGCCGGGGACTGCCTGGACTGACTGTCCCTCCTGCACCGGAGCCAGGAACCTCTGAAGTTCCACCACATCGTCGGGGAATTCATCCGCGCTGTCCGGTCGTCGGCGCAGGGCCACCAGGGTCCGCTGATCCGTCCCCGGAGCCCTGCCCAGGCCAAGATCGATCCGCCCGGGATACAGTGACTCGAGGGTGCCAAATTGCTCCGCGATGACCATGGGCGAGTGATTCGGCAGCATGATACCGCCCGCGCCCACCCGGATGCTCCGCGTGCCCCCGGCGATGTAACCGATGACCACGGCCGTGGCCGCGCTGGCGATCCCCGGCATATTATGATGCTCCGCCACCCAGAACCGGTGATACCCCCATGCCTCCGCGTGGCGCGCGAGGTCCAGGGTGTTCCGCAGGGCATCCGCGGGGACGGATCCTTCGGGAACGAAGGCGAGATCGAGAATGGAGAGCAGAGGCATGGGAGAATGAGACACGCGGGGAAGGCTTGAAATTCCACCGGATTCCCCCCGGCTTCACCACACGATCCTTGCACCCGCCGGGGACGGCTGGCATCCTTCCCTGCATGGCAGAGACCTCTCCCCCTGTAAAAAAGCGCGGCGGCCGGCTGCGGAAATTTTTTTCCATCAAGCGGGCGCTGATTGATGTGGCCGTCCTGCTGGCGCTCGGCGGGGCTTATCTGCTGTTCTGGAATCCGGGCACGGATATCCGGGACGGAAGCCATGACCGCCGGGAGAACGGCCTTTGGCTGGCGCACGGGTGGATGGGCGGGGACCAGTGGTTTACGGAATATCATAAGGAGGCGGAGAAGCCGAAATACCATTCCCCGGAGGCACTCGCCGCCCTGGCGGCACGGGTGAAAGCCCATGGCATCCGGGATCTCTTTCCCCACCTCTGCCCGGCGGACGCCCAGGGAGCCCTGCCTCCGGTGGACACCGCGCGGACGGAGCGCTTCCTCGATGCCGTGCAGCCCGCGCGGGTGTGGCCGTGGGTGGGCGGGAGCTATCTGGAGGGCCGCCTGGATTCGCCCGCGTGGAGGAAAGGCTTCACCACCGGAACGCGGGCGCTGCTGGAGGCTCATCCCCGGCTTGCCGGAGTGAGCCTGAATGTGGAGCCCCTGACTTCCGGCTCGGCGGCGTATCTCACGCTGCTGGAGGAACTGCGCGCCGCCCTGCCCCCGGGCCGGTTGCTCTCCGTGGTGGCCTATCCCCCTCCCACCCGCTGGCAGCCCTCGCCGGAGGTGCATTGGGACGAGGCTTATTTCCGGGAAGTGGCGCGGCGGTGCGATCACCTTACCGTCATGATGTATGACACCTCCATCCGCTTCCGGAAGCCTTATCAGAAACTGATGGCGGACTGGACGGAGGAGGTCCTGAGCTGGAGCGAAGGCAAGCCGGTGCTTTTGGGCGTGCCTGCTTATGAAGACGAGGGCGTGGGCTATCACCACCCGGAGGTGGAGAATCTGGAAAACGCCCTCCTGGGAATTCACGCCGGGCTGCGCCGGTTCGATTCCCTCCCGGAGAACTATCGTGGCGTGGCGGTTTATTGTGACTGGGAAATGGATGACGCGAAGTGGAAAATGCTCGCGGAGCGTTTTGGAAAAAATGAATAATGTGGAAACAGAAGAGACCATGCGGTGAAATCCGGACGACGGGAGCCCCCGCCGCGACTCCCGGAGAACGCCCCGGGACCGTGCCATTCTTTCCCTTTGCAGTAATTAGAGGTGGCGCGTAAACGAAGGAGTGTCCGATACGTCAGTTGAAGCAGTAGAGGTGCCCACAGAGCCGGTGCCGTCATTTTCAGAGCTTGGTCTTTCAGAAGCCGTTCTCCGGGGAGTCTCCGAGGCTGGTTATGAGCGTCCCACGGGAATCCAGGCGCAAGCCATCCCGGTTATTCTTGACGGGAGGGACGTTATCGGTTCCTCCCAGACGGGCTCCGGCAAGACCGCCGCGTTTGCCCTTCCCATTCTCAGCCGCCTGGGGGAACCCGGGAAAATCCGGTGCCTCATCCTGGAGCCCGTGCGTGAACTCGCCGCCCAGGTGGAGCATCAGTTCAAGAAATACGGCGGCCACACCGGCCTTCGCAGCTTGCTCGTCCACGGTGGCGTGGGCTACGGCGCGCAGCGGGAAGGGCTGAAAGAGGGCGTGGATATCCTCATCGCCACGCCCGGACGTCTGCTGGATCACATGCAACAGCGCACTATCAATCTGGACCACGTGGAAATCCTGGTGCTGGACGAGGTGGACCGTATGCTGGACATGGGCTTCCTGCCGGACGTGCGCCGCATCGTGAGCCGGTGTCCGGAAAAGCGGCAGACGCTGTTTTTCTCCGCCACCATCCCGACGGAGATCGCCTCCCTCGCGGGGTGGGCGCTGAAGGATCCGTTCAAGATCGAGATCGGGCGTCCCCGCACTGCGGCCACCACGGTGAGCCACTACTTCTACCCGGTGAACCGTCTCCAGCGGGAGGATCTTCTCGTCGCGCTGCTGAAGGAAACGCATTTTGAAAGTGTCATGGTCTTCACCCGCACGAAGGCGGATGCCGACCTCCTCGCCGCCCGCGTGCGCCGGGACAATCACAAGGTGGCCGTGATGCACAGTGACATCCCGCAAAAGGACCGTACGAAGGCCCTCATCGGCTTCCGCAGCGGGGAGTTCGATGTCATCATCGCCACGGACCTCGCCGCGCGCGGTCTGGACATCAGCGGGGTGACGCACGTGATCAATTACTCCGTGCCTGAAAACCCGGAGGACTACGTCCACCGCATTGGCCGCACGGGCCGCGCGGAAAAAGAAGGCGACGCCTTCACGCTTCTCAGCGCGGATGAACTCATGGCCGCGGAGGCCATCGAGCGGTTTATCAATCAGCAGGTGCCGCGCCGCCGGCTGGATAACTTCGACTACCTCTACACCACGCTGCTGGATAACAGCGCCTCCGCGCAGAATCACCTCCGCGCGAACCTGAGCCGCAGCCGCGGCAAAACCCGCCGCCGGTAAGGCCGCGGGCGCGGGCCCGGCTCCTCAGTTTCTCCGCAGCACGCGGAAGAGTTCACGGCCCTCCCGGCCTGGATAGCTCACGGCGGGAACGAAGGACTCCAAGACTGTGAAGACCTTTCCGAAGCGCTCATCCAGTTCCGCGACAGTGACGCGGAAGGGCGGGCCCTGGTTCTGGTCCTCGTCTTTGTCCCAGGGTTCGAGATAGAAGATCGCGACGAGGTGGCCGCCGGGTTTGAGCGCGGCGGTCACGGCTTCCACGTAGTCGCCGCGCAGGGCAGGATCGATGGCGCAGAAGCAGGTGTGCTCGAAGACCCAGTCGAAGGAGTCGCGACCCTCTCCTTTTCCAAAAGCGAAGAGATCGCCGTGAACGACGGAGACGTCAGGGCGTCCGGCGTGGCGTTCCCGGGCCGCGTTGGCGGCTCCCTCCGCGAGGTCCAGGCCCACTACTTCCAAGGCCCCGCTTTCCGAGAGCGGGCCCAGGTCATGCCCGTGCCCGCAGCCGGGGACCAGTCCCCGTCCATGCAGGCGGTGGGAACCCAGCCATTCCACGAGGGCGGGGGCCGGGCCTCCGCGATCCCACGGGGTATTGCCGGTGGCGTAATGATGCTGCCAGTCCGTCATGCTCTTATTTCGCGGCGGGCAGTTCGGTGATGGCGAGGTCTTTATACCACACGCGGGATTTCGCATCGCCGTGGATTTGCACCGCGATGATGCCCTTGGGATCAATGTTCTTTTCCGTTTCCGTAAAGTCCACGGTGAGCACGCCATTGAGCCAGATGCGGATGCGGGGGCCTTCCGCGCGGATGCGGTATTCGTTCCACTCGCCGGGCTTGAGGGCTTTTTTCCGCACCTCTTCGGAGGGCTGGGAGAGCATCTTGTTCCGGCGGCTTTCGTCATACAGCGCGCCATCGTAGCCCGCGCCCAGGTCGGCCTGATAGCCGGAGACCTCGTGGTTGTTGGGAATCCGCTTCGTGCGGAACTGCACGCCGCCATTCACGAAGCCCTCGGTGCCTTCCAGCTTCCACTTCAGAGTGAGTTCGAAGTCGCCGTATTCCCTTTTGGTGGAGAGGAATTCATTGCGCGGCTGGGTCTTTTCCAGACTGCCTGCCGTGAAAGCCCCGTCCTCGATGCGCCAGGTGGTCTTCGTGTCCCCCTCCCAGCCGGTGAAGGTCTTGCCGTCGAAGAGCGGCTGGGGTTTCGGATCCTCCGCGTGGGAGGGATGGAGCACACAGAGACTGAGCAGAATGGCAGGAAGGAGGAGTCGCATGGCGGGAGGGCGTGTGGAGAAGCGTAGCCGCAAAGGCGGGGAGGCAAAGAAAATCACACCTCGCTTTCGCGGGAGAAAGCCTTCCGGGTGATGAGCAGGATCAACACCACCGGCAGCAGCGCGCAGGCGGCCATGACGCCGTCCGCGGTGGAGACATCTCCCGCCGCGGGCAGATGCAGCAGGGTATGCCAGTCATGCTTTCCAGCCGTCAGAAACAGGGAGATGCCGGTCATGGCGGAAAGCCCTAGGAGCAGCCACCAGCCCAGCCGTTTGCCCATGGCGGCGAAGCCGGCGGCGGTGGCGGACAACAGGCCCAGCACGATCCACGCAGCGGCGGCGGCACCGCTATCCTGGATCTCCCCGAAAAGCGGCAGGGCCGCGTGTGCCAGAGCGAGAGTCAGGGCCGCAATGGCCAGGAGCACGCCGGTGGTGAAAACCATGAGCGCGGGCACGGCGCGCTGATCCGTCCAGCGTGGTTTGGCATCCGCTCCGCGGCACAGCGCGGCCACTTCCGGGCGCTGAAAGACGGCGATCAACGCGAGCGGCAGCGCGATGCCAAAGATCGCCGCGGCGGCGAAAATTCCCACGCTTTCCCCGGGGACCGTGTCTCCCGTGTCCGCCGGGAGATAAAACAGAAAGGCGGCGGCGGCACCCATGCCTGTCAGGACCGCGAGCAGGACAACCCACCCCGCCGCGTGGATCAGAGGAGGTGCCCAGCGGCGCAGGGTGATGGCTCCCGCTCCCAGCAACAGGCAGCACGCCGCCCCGGCGGCATGGAGGAGCATGGCCGCGCGGGCAAGGTCCGCGCGGGCTCCGGAAAACGGGCGGGAGGAAACGGAGGCCGCCTCCGCTTCCAGTCCCAGAAACGGCACCCGGCCCGCGAGGAAAATTCCCAGGAGCACCAGAAACGCTCCGGCGAGGATCACCCACACGCCCCGGTCTGATGAGGGTTCGTCCACGAGGGGGAGATTACTGGCCGGAGAGGGCGCGGAGAGGGCGGCGGTTTCCGGCACCACAAAAGCCGCGGGCACCAAAACCGGCTCAGGTTCCGGATCCGGCACGGGCTTCACCGGAACAGAAACGACTTTGAAGACAGGAGCGGGCTTCACCGGGACTGGCGCGGATTTTACCGGGGCCGGTACAGGCGAGGGAACCAAGGGGACGGCAGCTTCCTTTTCTTTCTCCTTTTCCCTCTCCCTGGCGATGGGGAAGAGCGGAAACAGTGAAGGCGTATCCGCGGCGGGTTTTGCCGGAGGAGCAACGGGTGGTGGCGTTACTTCCAGAGCAATCGCGCCAGGCAGCGGGGGAATGATGAGGGGAGCGCCAGGTTCCGGGGGCCAGGTCAGTCCCGGGGATGGCGGCGGAATGTCCGCGGTCTCCGCGACTGCGGGCGGCTGGCTTTCCCCGGGGAACAGGCCCTGCCGGGGAGGCGGGACGGCGAGCGCGGAAGCCAGGCTCTGCAGGCTGAAGCCCTCCGGCTTCACGGCGGCGGGAGGCTCCGGAGCCCCAGGCACGGCCAGAAGATCCACATGGTGCGGCGGTTCCTCTTTTTCCACCTGCCGGCCATTTCCAAAGAGCGACGAGGAAGGGAGATCCAGAGGCGTTATCAGAAAATCATCCGGCGGAGCCGCGGGGGGGAGAAGAGAGGCTGGCGTATCGAACGCCTCCAGCGTTCCCGCGAAACCCGCGAATTCCTCGCGCTGCGCCGCGGAGAGCATCGGCGCGTCCTCTCCTTCCCTTTCATCACCGGTGGTCGTGGCGGGAGAGGAATCAGGAAAAAGGCCTGGGGGCGGGAGGTCTTCCGGCGGCATGACCGCGATCATGGAACAGGTCTCCTGGATAGGCAAGGCCCGGTGAACCGCCGGGTATATCCGGTTGCCCTGACGGATTCAGGAGACCGGGGGCGTTGCTTTCCGCCAGTCGCCCAGGCGCTCGCGGAGAGTCTTGAGGGACCGGTACATTTGCCAGGCACTGCCCGCGCTGAGGCGGCTGCCGGGGCTCTCCGTCCAGTCGATGGGCACGGGCTGGATGGCGGTGCCATCATGGAGAAGATGCCACGTGAGTTCCACGTCGAAGGTAAACCGCCGCTCCTGGAGGTGAGGGGCCGCGGCGGCATAGGCGGCGGCGGGCACCAGCTTGAACCCGCACTGTGTATCCGGCAGCGGGAAATGAAAAAAGCGCCGCACCAGCCAGCGGAAGACCAGGCCGGCCACGCGGCGGTGGAAGTCCCGGGTGACCTGCGTGCCGTTTTCCCCGGTACGGACGGCGAAGACCGCCTTTCCCGGAAAGGCGTCCGCGGCGTCCAGAACCCGCAGAATTTCCCGGGGAGGCACCGCGCCGTCCGCGTCCACGAAGGCCAGCCGCCCTGCCTCTCCCGGGAGGTCCCAGCCGGAATAGACCGCGCCGCCTTTCCCGAGGTTGACGGCATTCAACTGCGCGGGCTCCAGGAAGGGATACTCCCCGCGCAGTCCCTCCACGTATTCCCGGATCCACGCCTGCTGCTCCGGCCCGGAGCCGTCATCCACCACCCGCACCCGCACTCCGGCGCGTCCCGCCTCCGCGAGATGACGGCACAGGTCCGGAAGAAACCGCGGGAGCCGGTCCCGCTCCCGGAAGCAGGGGATGACAATGAGGATGGGGGACATAAGGGGAGCCTCCGTTACGGTTAAAAAAGGACCGGCTTTCGCGGCGGGCATGACGGCCCGCCGGAAAGCCGGTCTGGATCAGTCGAAAAGCAGTACGGTCTCAGAAGTGCCAGCGGATGCCGCCGCTGTAGGTATTGCTGTCCTCGTCATGCTTGTAGCCCAGGGAGATATCCCAGCCGGGAGCCACCTGATAGAAGACTTTGCCGAAGTAGTTCCACTTCTCGTCGTCCTTCACGTCGCGGTATTCCGCGCCCAGGTGGGCGGTGAAGCAGCCCCATTTGCCGCGGAGTTCCGGGCGGATGTACCAGCCCCACTCGCTCTTGTCGTCATCCGGGAAATTCGCGCCGGGCAGGTTATAATCCACGTTCCGGTCGGCCCAGATGCCGCCGATGTCCCCGGAGAGGTCGATGTGGGAACAGAGGGAAATATGGCCGCCGACGCCCGCGGTGATCTTCCATTCCTCGATATCCACGGTGGTGCGCTCAAAGTCATAACTCGTGCTGAGGTAATCCAGGCCGCCGGTGAGGTGGATGCGGGAGGCGGGGGCGAATTCCACGCGGAGATCAATGTCGTCCCCGTCATCCAGATTCCCGTCGAAGTCGGTCCGGGAATAGGTGAGCTCGATGTTATTGTAACTGATGGGACCGTCGCACGGTTCCTCCGTGGAGGGCATGGTGGGCTGGCTTTTCCCGGACGGCACGGGTGTGGGGACGGTGCCGGCGAAGGCGGTGGCCGCGCCCAGAACCAGGGCGGCGGAGAGGAGGCTGGTGGTGCTTTTCATCGGGTGGCTGCTAGGGTTTAGGTTCACCGGGCGTGGTTGCCCGGCGGCGGGGCTCTCCGATTAAGGAACGAGTAATCCCCGTTCCAAATTACCGGGAGACGCCAGGGAATTGCAAATAAAACAAAGGGAAATCAGAACCTTACGCGGGCACCCACTTTCACCTGGGTAAAGGCGTCGTCAGTATGCTCCACGCCCGCGGTGACATCCCAGGCGGGACCAAGTTGGTAATAAACCTGGCCGAAGACCGCCCACCGGCTGTCATAGAAGCTGTTGTTTCCCAGGTCCCGGTAGATCGCGCCCACATGGGCCTCGAAGCAGCCGAATCGGGCGCGGACGTGCGGGCGCGCATACCAGCCGGAATCTGAATCGCCGCCACCCTGGCTGTCTCCGTCATGGTGGGCCCAGAGGAAACCGCCGTCCACGGCGAGGTGGAGATGGGGATTCACCTGATAGTAGCCGCCCATGCCGGCACTGAGGGTCCACAGGTCCACGTCGCCGGAATCGAGATACTGCGCGCCGCCGGTGACGTAGATATTTTGTAGGGGGGTGTATTCCAAGTCCAGCTTGAAGCCATGTCCATCATCGCCGCCGCCATCGAAATCCGTGAAGGCATAAAGAAGCTCCACGTTGGTGTAGTTGATCGGCGTGGCGCACGGATCGATAGTCACGGGCCCTAACTGGTCTTTTCCGGAACCCGCCGGAGCGGACGAACCGGCGATTGAGGGGACCGTGGCCAGGGCGAGCGCGGCGAGGAGAATGGCGGGCTTTTTCATCAGGATGGAGATGCTTTTGGATCGTGTGGTTTACTGGGCGCTGGCTTCGTAATCGCCGCCCCCGCGCAACGAAAGCGCCTCGCCGCAAAGGTAGAGCGAGCCACAGATAAAAACCGGTCGCGGCAGGGCTTCGGCGGCTTCCAGGGCGGAGGGAAGCGCGTCGAAAATCCGCGCCGGCATGCCCGGAGGGGCGGAGGCGGCGAGTTCAGAGGCGGGCACCGCGCGGGGACTCCGCACGGTGACGAAAAGGATCTCCGCCGCGATTTCCGGCAGCATGGCCAGGGAGGTGGCGTGGTCTTTGGAAGCCACGGCTCCAAAGATCACCGTGGCCTTTTCCGTGCCAAACTTTTCGCGC
Organism: Verrucomicrobiales bacterium; assembly: GCA_965229245.1. Classification (GTDB taxonomy): domain Bacteria; phylum Verrucomicrobiota; class Verrucomicrobiia; order Verrucomicrobiales; family V1-33; genus V1-33. The sequence continues at coordinate 813,686 of CBDDIW010000005.1, read as the reverse complement.
CAGGCCTTCACCGCCGTAGCCATGCCGTGGGGATTGTGCGCGCCATCGATGATCACCCGGCCACCTGGCAGGGTCTGAAAACGCCCGGGCCATTCCGCGGTATTCAGGCCCGCCGCGATGACCGGAGAGGCCAGGCGGAATCCCGCCGCCTCCAGCGCCGCCACGGCCAGGGCGGCATTCCACCGCTGGTGATCCCCGGCGAGAGACACCGGTCCGCTCCAGGGTTTCTGGACAAACGTGAGCGGCGTGCCCACCCGGGCCGCCGTCTCCTGGAGCACACGCGCGGCGTCCGGGGCCTGGGGGGCGCTCACGACGGGCACGCCGGGCTTGATGATGCCCGCCTTCTCCGCCGCGATCTCCGCCAAGGTATTCCCCAGCCACTGCTGGTGATCCATGTCGATGGGCGTGATGACACTCACCGCGGGGAGAAGCGCGTTCGTGGCATCCCAGCGGCCACCCATGCCCGTCTCCAGGACCACCACCTCCGCGCCGCTCCGGTCGAACCAGTCGAGCGCCAGCATGAGGGTCAGTTCAAAAAAAGTCGGGTGCGGATTCCAGCCCGCCAGCACGGGGCGCAGGGCCTCGATGCCGCGCACCACTTCGTCCATGGGGACCATTTTTCCCCCGCACCGCATGCGCTCGCAAAAGCTCACAAGGTGGGGAGAGGTGAACAGCGCGGTGCGCTCCCCGGCGGCGCGCAGGATGCTCTCCATGAAGGCGCAGGTGGAGCCTTTGCCATTCGTGCCCGCCACATGGAGGAACTTCTGGTTCGTCCCCGGCAGTTGCATTTCCTTCAGCAAACGGCGCGTGTTTTCCAGGCCCGGCTTGATGCCAAACTGCTGCACGCTGTAGAGCCATTCGAGGGAGGGATTCATCATAAGTGACCACCGGAAATCCGGGAAGCCACCGATTTTGCCTCATGCCCCGCGCCGCGCCAGGGATAAACCCCGCGGGCTCACACGGTGGCCGCTTTTTTCGGACGGGGGGCGGGCTTCCCGTAAACGCCGAAATCGTTGAAGAAATACTTCTTGGCCAGGCGGTACATCCAGTGCTTTTCCGGAATCTCCTCCCCGGGCCGGTGCTGGCTGACGCGGGGCGTCATGGACTCCAGCTCCGCCATCGCCGTGCCGCGCAGCGTGGTGTCCCCCGCGCCATGTTTGGCCGCGAGGGCTTTCACAATGTCCGGGCGTTCCAGCACGATGCAGCCGCGGGTGTGTTTCGCCGTGACTTCGCGGAACTCCCGGAGAAACGCGGACTGGGTGAGAGTCTCGTAAATGCCCCGCTGGTCCGTGATGTTCTCCACGGCGAACTGGATGATGGGGCATGGCTCCACGCTGCCGCGCGGGCTCACATGGTGGCTGATGCCCGTGGCCATGGGGCACAGGGCCTGGCCTTTGTGATCATAGTAGGCATCCACGATGGCGATGGGCATCTCCGCGCGCTGCTCCACCACAAAGCGGCGCACGCGCGTGATCTGCTCCGGTGTGAGGGCCAGCTCCGGCGCGATCTTCGGCCCCACGGGACGATAGGTATGATACCAGGTGTAGTGCACGCCCCAGCCGATGAGCTTCCGCAGCCAGTCGCGGGTGAGCAGGTCATCGATGTTCGTCTGACACAGGCTGGTGGCCACACCGGTGAGAAGCTTTTCCTCCAGACAGTTCCGCAGGCCGCGGAGGGTGCGGCCCAGCACATCCCGGCTGCCCCGGCGGAGATCCGAGACCGCGCCCGTACCCTCGATGCTGACGAGCGGCGTGGCATTCCCCAACTGCCGGAGCTTCTTCGCCGCCTTCTCGGTGATGAGCTGGCCGTTCGTGAAGATCTGGAAGTAGCAGTCCGGATGCTGCGCGAGAAAATCGTAGAGCCCGGGATGGAGAAAGGGCTCGCCGCCGAGCACCCCGAAGAAGGAATTCCCGTGCTCCCGCGCGTCGTTCACCAGCCGGTTCAGCTCATCCAGGGAGATCATGTTCCGGGGAGCTTCCACATCCACCCAGCAGCCCTGGCAGCGCAGATTGCAGGAGTTCAGGATGCTCAGGTAGAGGAACGGCGGGAAGACCACGCCCTCCTTCAGCCGCTTCTTGAAGAGCATCACGGAACGCGCTCCCTTGAAGCCGAAATTCCATGCCATCTTCATCAGCAGACGGGGGTCCACCGTGGTGGCGATGCGGGTGGCGAGGGAGAAAATCATGGCGTGGGGAAGGGGAACGCGCGGACTCAGGCCATGGCCAGGGGCACCGTGACCCGGTGCTCCGGCACGGGCTGGCCGGGCTTGAAATACTCCAGCGGTCCCTGGGTGAGAGAAACCGCGAAATGCGTCTCTGTTTCCTCCAGCGCCCCGGTGACCGCCGCGCGCAGGATCTCCGGATCGCCCGCCGCCCGGCAGTTGATGAGCAGCGTGGCGTCATCCAGCGGATCCGCCAGAGTGTGGGAAAGCTCCGGCTCCGCGTCCTGGCGCACCAGATTGCAGGCCGCGAGTTCATACGGCTCACCCGCCGGGCTGAGCACCATCTTCAGATGAGCCACCTCCGCCCCTTCTATCGCCAGCCGGGTCTGGATGGCCCGCGCGAGGAACAGCAGGAAGGCATTTCCATCGAAGTCCTCCCCGCTCACATCCGCGGCGCCATTCAGCCATCCCAGCATGGCCTCGCCCACGCCGTAACGTTCGTAGTCCACGTCCATTACGGAAGCCGGTGCTGACTCACCGGAGAGGAGCATTTCCAGCAGCGCCTCCATGCCGCTACCGTCCCGGGCGGAAACGGCGTGCACCTTTGCCGCGGGATAACGGAGGGCGATCTCCCCGCGCAGCGCCTCCAGCATGGCGGGCTCCAGGGTTTCCGCTTTGTTGATCACGATGTGCTCCGCCTCCTCCAACTGCTTCCCATAGATGTAGAGCACATGCTCCGGAAAGGTGCGGCCCGTGTCCATGCCAAAGGCCCGCGCGGCCCTCGCGGGATCCACGAGCACGGTGTAAGGAGCCACGGTAAACTGAGAGCCGTAGATCTGTTGCAACGGCAGCGCCACCGTGGCCACCAGGTCCGTGCAGCTTCCCACCGGCTCGGCGAGGAACACATCCGGCCGTGTCTTCTCGGTCAACTGCCGCGCTGCCTCGATGAGTGAGGAAAACCGGCAGCAAAAACACCCGCCCGCGATCTCCTCCACGGCCACGCCCCGGTTCACCGCCAGGCTGGTGTCCACCAGGCCGGAAGCCTGGTCATTCGTGATCAGCCCCACCTTCAGCCCGCGGTCCGTGAGCATCCGCGCCAGCAGCAGCAGGGTGGTGGTCTTCCCGGCTCCCAGAAAGCCACCGATCATCACGTAACGGGATTTGTTCATCGGGTTGCTGTAGCCATCCTTTCCCTGGAGTCCACGCCGGAATCACGTCCGCCCGGCGGGGTGATCGCCCCGCCGGCGTTCCTCCTCCAGAATCGCATACCACAGAGCCGCGGGAGGAGTGGCGGCGTAACCGCTTTCCTGACCGTCATTGACTTCGATGACCACCCACCGGCGGTCGATGGTCTGCGCCACGTCCACGACGAGAAAAGGAACGTCCAGCCGGCGGGCCGCCTCTCCGGCGATCTCGAGCGCCTGGGCCTGCTCCTGACGGTCCCATTCATAGCAGCCGCGCCCGGTCCACCAGTACTGGCCGCTCCCCACGTGAGTGCCGCGCCACCAGAAGGTGCGGTATTCGAACACCGGAGGAAGCCGGTCTTCGGGACCCGGGGCCTCCACCGGGCGCAGGGGCAGCAGTTCCCGCACAGCCACGCCCTGCCAGTGCAGCACGGGGTCTTTGGCATAAAGAGCCATGGCGTGATCGAACGCCTCCGGCGATTCGATGATGGACAGATGCCTCAGATGGCGGCGCGTCTGGCGCGAGCCTTTGACGAACACGGGCCACTCGAAGTGCCGGCTAACTTCGGCGGACGCCGGACGCTGTTCAAAACACACGGTGCGCGCGGTGAGATCCTCCAGCAAAGGATACCACAGCGGGAGATCACTGCACAGATCGTGCTGTTCCGGCGTGTGAATGAGGCGGATCCCCTCCGCCATCAACTGGCTGTAAGCGGTGGCATAGTCATCGAAAGCCCCGGTTCTCGCGACGGCGGTCACCTCCCCTGTTTGCCGCCAGCGATGACGGCATTCAAAGTAGCGCTCAAACGGAAAGTCATAAACCGCGACCTGCGTGGGATGGGTCAGAATCCAAAGAGAGCCCGCCATTTCGAAGAGGTCGCAATCGTCAGGGTATTTCATGAGTGGCAGGGGGGCGTGTGGGAGAGCCCGCGACTGAACCTGAATCCTGGGGTTGAGTTGGAACAAGCCCGTCCTGCCGGAAACCGCCGCGGCCGGATACGCCGTAAACATCGCAACTGCCGCGGGTGACCACTGTCGTGTTCAAGGAGGCTGCCCATTTTTCCACAAAGAGCCAGGCCTTGCGGAGCGCCGTGAGACCGCGGAACCGGAGGGGAGCTTCCTGCCTGGCACCGCGACGGGCAGGGGAGGTTCACGGAATGCGCGTGGTATTGATGGGGGGTGGGAGGGGAGTCACGCGCGGGGTGCCCGCCGGGGAAGGGGGCCGGGGAATGTTATTGGCTTCTGTCAGAATAATCCGGTCCCCGTCCAGGAGCCAGGCGCCTGCCTCCTGGGAGATCATCTCACCTCCCCGGGTGAGCGAGGCGGTTTTCGTGTCTCCAAAAAGCACCCGGTTCAGTCCCTGGGCCGTGGGAATGGAGAGACTCACGCTTCCATCATTGGCGGGAGGCGCGGGCACGGGCAGCAGGCCGGCGGGGGTATTTACCCAGCGGGCGGGCAGCCACCGCACCTCCACGGCACGGAGGCCTCCCTTCTGGTCATCCAGAGTCACACGGGAGGCGGTGGCGAGGCTGAGGAGACGCTCCACGCTCGCGGGCAATCCGCTCCAGGGCTGGTCCGCCGAGGCCCCGGGCAGGAGGGGGATTTCCACCCGGTCCGTGAAGTTGACCGGGATGTCCAGTTTCCGGACATCGCCGCCGGTGGCGTCTCCGGGAAGAGACTCCGCCATCCGGAGCAGATCCACATCAGTCGTCTTCTTATCACGGTCGCGGCTGAATCCGGAATTGTGGAGGATACGGATGCGGGACAGGTCCGGGTGAGGTAAAACCCGGAAGCGCGTCTTCTGGTCTGTCAGTTTGTCCGGCAGCGTGGCCGGGTCCCCTGGCGTGCCATCCGGCTTGAAGGCGTTTTCTGCCCAGGTCCCCGGCAGGGGCGCGGCATAGAGGTTGGCCAGGAATTGAAACAGGGTGGAACTGCCGCTCCGCGGCACAGCCTCTCCCCCGGCTATTTGTCCCGGCGACGAAAAGAAACCCTCCCTTATGCCTGACCGGACGGCAGTCGCGGGCACTATAAAAATTTCATCCCCCTCCCGCGGAAAAAGCGAGGTCAGGGCGGAGTCCGAAGCACGGTAAACAGCGTCAACGCCCCCTCCGGCACCCGGTTTCCTGCGGAGACGCACCGTGGCTCCGGAACTGACCCGGCTCGAACCGGCCCCGCTCAATTCACAAAGAAGGGAAAGCGGAACAAGGGGTGCCTCGGAGGCCAGGGGATTCCAGGTCCGGAGGTGGCCCCGCAGAACGAGATCTTTCGTGATATCTCCGGCGGTGAGTTTCACCCGCACGGACTGCATGTCCCTGAGGATGCCTGTTACCACCGGCCCAAGGCTGTTGTTTTCCGGGGTGGCCTCCTTTTTCCGGGGCGGGGGGACCATCATGTCCGGGAAAGAGGGACTGTTGGGGAACCGGCCGGCAACGGGTCCGTTTCCAGTGGATTTCACCGGTTGTCCGGGAGGGGACACCACTTCGATCACGTCTCCCCACTGCAGCGGGGGCAATGCCGCGCGGGCCTTTACTGGAACAGGCGTCACCGTCATTTTACCATCCGCTCCCCGGCGGTAAAGGCTCGCGGTGGTCCAGTCCGGCAGCGGGGAATCCGCGAGCAGAGAAGGACGCCAGCCTTTTTCCCCCCACTGCAACAGCAGGGAGGAAAGCGACTCCCCGGGCGCGTTTTCCGTGCCTTTGGTCGCGAGCGTGCTTACTCTCCCCGCGCTGGCAAAAACCAGCGTGACCTCCGGCCGTCCGGCCAGTTGTCCGTAGTGATGATCCCGCAGAAGGGAAATACAGACGGCGGGAGACGCATAGGAGGCCGCCTCCCCAGGAGGAACCCCGCGTTCGATCATGAGGCGCGCCAGGGTATCCCGGGTTCCGGCATCCTGAAATGCCTCCAGATAAGTGACGGCGGGGCGGTCTTCCCCGTATGTGACGTTAGGGTCACATCCTGCTTTGAGGAGGGCCTCGACCACTCCGGCGCTGCCGCTTTCAAAACCGAGAATGAGGATGGGGCGCGAAGATCCTCCAGGGGCAGGCGGACCTGGCCGTGCGCCGGCTTCGATCAGTTGATTGACAACGTCCACGCTTCCCCGCTTTGCCGCCACCTGGAGCGGTGTCCAGCCGTTCTCGTTGACCGCGTTAGGATCCGCTCCCGCCTTGAGAAGAGCGGCGATACAGGCGGTGTGCCCATACCGCACCGCCGCATGCAGCGGGGTGCTGCCCGCGAATCCCTGCCAGACTGAGTCGATCAGCTCCTGCCGGTTCGGCCCCGGCGGGCCGCTGGAGGCAGGGGCTGTGCCTCCCTCCCGCGGGTTCGCGCCCAGCTTCAAAAGCCTCTCAACCAGCACGGGATCGCCGGCTCCGGCCGCGGCAAAAAGCGGCGTCGTGACACTGCCGGAATCATTTACCGGGATTTTGTGCTCCAGCAGTAAATCCACCATCACCGGCTGGGAGAGCTGGATCGCCCGGCTGAGGAGAACGGTCCGCGGAGGTGTCCCCGTTTCCAGCAACAGTTTCAAAACCGCCGTCCGGCGACCCTCCACGGCCTTGAACATCGCCGCTCCAATGAGGTCCGGTTTGGGCTTCTGCGCGAGCAACTCCGCGCAGAGCTGCAACTGACCCGCGGCCGCCACTTGAAACAGGCCCTCTCCGTTGTCCCGCACTCCTTTCCCGTGCAGAAATTTCAGCACGGAAAGATGACCTTTCCGGCAGGCTTCCTGGAGATGCCACAGGCCAAGCAGGTCCGGGGATTCGACGGCGATCTTTTGCACCCGTGCCAGCGCGGCCTCTTCCTCGTCGGACAGGGTGGGCTGCCCGGGCGACGCGGGGGAAGGCACGGCTCCTGGCGTTTCGACCGGAGCCGGTTTCGCTCCCAGCGCGGTGAGGTTTTCCCGGCTGAGACGGGCATGGGGCTCCATGTCCGGGAACTCGCGGAGCAGGCGCTGGTATAGCGGGATGGCATCCGTGCTCCGGTTTTGCTTCCGCCGGACCTCCGCGAGACGGAAGAGCGCGGCCGCGGCGATCCGGCGCTGCTCCGTCCACTTTGTCAGGAGCGCGTCATAACCCGCCGCTGCCTTCTCGAGATCCCGGGTGGTCTCCTCCTCCATAAGCGCCTGCTGGAGCATGGCACTCAACTCCGGCGCAGGGGCCGCGGCAGGCGGTGTGTCCGCGGCTTGAAGCCCGGAGGTGAAGAGCGCGGCGGCGGCGACCGATGACCGGAGGCGGAGGGAGAGGCTGGGGAATTTCATGATGCGCTAAACATAAGATAACGCCAGGGCACGAAGTGCCATGGTTTTGTCATTCCGTGTAGAAGTTAACAATAAAAGAGGCGAAGCCCATGGCATCCGGCGCCCCGCCGGATGCCATGGGCTGAGATCCCCCTCCAACGGGGCCCATCAATCATTCACCCATGGCCTTTCTCACGCCCCCAGCAGTTCCCTCGCGGCGCGTTCGCCGGAGTCCACGCCGCCATTCATGAAGCCGCCGGAGACGGTGCTGGTGTGCTCGCCCGCGAAGATGAGCGCGCCATCCAGCGAAGACTCAGCGGCGGTTTCGTAAAGCCAGGTGTATTGCCCCACGCCGGTGGCGCTGAAGCTGCCCTGGATCCACTTCACCTTCGTCCAGTTCATCACCGCGCGGTTTCCATCGTGCAGGCCCTGGAGGTTCGGGAAGGTCTGGACGATCTCCGCGAGGAACGCGGCGTCACTGGCTTTGGATTGATTGTATTGCAGGGCGGTGTGACTGCCCATGAAATTCGTGAGAATGCCCGCGCTGCCCCGCTGGTGGCGGCTGGTCTCCCAGAGCTGCTGATAGCCCTTCGTGGAGACCACCGCGCCATTGCTCACCGCGTCGTGACCCGGGATGAGCGTGTCCCGCCAGGCGCGGCTCTTCCAGCCCCACATGGACTTCACGCTTTGACCATACTGCATCTCGCGGATGGCGCGTTTTTTCGATGCCGTGAGCGGCAGGGCCTCCCAGCCATGGACCCGGCGCAGGGCACTGAAGGGAATGGCGCACACCACGTGAGCGTAGGTGGCGGAGACCACATTTCCCGGAGCCTGGAAGGTGAGCTTCAACTGGTCCTTGCCCGTCATTGCGATCCCGGTCAGAACATGCGCGGTGTGAATCCGGGCCTTCTTTTCCAGCGCGTGGCGCACTGCCTGGGGGAGCGATTCATTCCCGTTTTCAATGCGGTAGGCTTCATCGCTTTCCCCGAACATCTCAAATCCCTTCGAGGTATCCGGGCTGATGTAATCAATGAGATTCAACGCGCTCTGCCGGTCCGTCTCCACGCCGTATTCGCAACTGTAGGCCAGTTCCAGCGTCTTGATCAGCCACGGGTCCGTTTTTGCCCCGGCATCCGCCAGCCAGGTTCGCAGGCTGGTATTGTCCAGGCGTTTGGCCTTGGCGGTGTAGTTCTCTTTTTCATCCTGGAGGCCCGAGGAATCCGCGGCGATGCGACGGGCGAGATTGGTGAAAGCGGGGATGAGATCGGCGTCCGTGTAACGCTGGTTATTGATGAAATACATATCCACGCCTTTATCCCCCGCCTTGAGCGGCTGGATGCCCACGTGGAGTTCCTTCGCCAGCTTGATGAGCGCGGTGTGGTTGGTATCCACCAGCTCGCCGCCCAGTTCACAGAACATGCCCTCGGCATTGAAGCCGCGTTTTGTATACATCCGCCCGCCCGTGCGGTTGGTGCCTTCATACAGATGCACGTCCACGCCCGCCTTCATGAGACGGTAGGCGGCGGTGAGGCCCGCGATGCCCCCGCCCACCACGGCCACGGGCCCGGTGAGCTTCGGGTTTTTATTCCCTCCTCCCGTGGAGGCGCATCCCGGGAGGAGCGTGGCGGCTCCCGCGGCCGCGGTCGTCTTTATAAAATCCCGGCGGCTGAAACCTTGCGCCTGGCGCAGGGCACTGACGAGAGAACGGAAAAGAGGAACGCGGCCTTGCTTCATGAGTGGTGGTCAGGTGGAGGAGTTCAGGCGAAAAGGGAGCCCACGGCTTTCCCCTTCGCATCCTCCGTAGCGTAAAACGGACGCTTTTCCACATCATAACCGGTCTTCGGGCTGATTCCCATGGCGGTGAAAATAGTGGCATGGAGATCCGGGATGGTCACCGGATCCTTGACCGCCACCAGCGGGCGTTCATCCGCCGTCTGGCCATGCACATGGCCGCGCTTCATGCCACCGCCGAACATCACCACGCTGGTGCCGCCGGTGAAGTGCCGGTGCAGGCCGTAGTGGACCGGCTGCTTCAGCACGTCCGTGGCGGCGAGGGACTGATCCTTCGCCGTGGAGCCGGGCACGCCTTCGATCATCATATCCCGGCTGAATTCACTGGCGATAATCACCAGCGTGCGGTCCAGCAGCTTCCGCTCCTCCAGATCCCGGATGAGCCGGGCGATGGGGCGGTCGATCTCCTTCTTCAGCCGCACCACGGTTTCATGTCCTTTTTCGTGCGTGTCCCAGTGGACAAACGGCACATACTCCGTGGTCACTTCAATGTAGCGCGCCCCCGCCTCCACCAGCCTGCGCGCGAGCAAACAGCCGCGACCGAAGCGCCCGGTATCGTAATCCGCGATGACCTCCTTCGGCTCCAGGGAGATATCGAAGGCATCCTTCTCCTTCGACTCCAGCAGCCGGTGGGCATTGTCGAAGGCACGGATCATGGACTCCTGCTGGTGGTCGCTCATGAATTCCCGGCGCGGATTCCGGTCCACCAGTTGTTTATACAGCTTGTAGCGGTTCGCGAACCGGCCCGCCTCCATACCCTCCGGCGGCTTCACGGAACGCGCGGCCTCCTCCGGATAAGGGAGATTGAACGGGCCGAACTCACTGCCGAAGAATCCCGCCGTGGTGAAGGCCTTCAGTTCCTCGCTTTCCCCCACGCCCTCCAGGCGCTGGCCGATATTGATAAACGGCGGGATCACCGGGTTCCGCGGCCCCAGCACTTTGGCCATCCACGCGCCGATATGCGGCGCGGCCACTGTCTGCGGCGGCACGTAGCCCGTGTGCCAGTGATACTGGTGCCGGGAGTGGAGGATGCTTCCCAGGTCCGGCTGCACGTGGGACCGGATGAGGGTGGCGCGGTCCATGACCTTCGCGATGTTCTCCAGCCCCTCGCTGATCTTCAGCCCGCCTACTGAGGTATCGATAGCCGGGAAGGTGCTGAGGATCTTTTCCACTTGGAGACCCACCTCGAAGGGGAGGTAACGTTTCGGATCAAACGTCTCGGGGGCCGCCATGCCGCCGCCCATCCAGAGGAGGATGCAGCAGTCCGCTTTCGCCGGGGGCTGCTCCACCTTTTCATTCGCGAACAGGCGCGGTTCCGGGGACATCAGCGCCGCCAGACTGGACGCGGAGAGCGCCTTGAGAAAGGTCCGGCGCTGCAGGGCATGAGAGAGTGGGGAATCCGGGAAGTTCATGGGAGTGAAGTGTAAACGGGCGGTCCGCCCCTGCAATTACGATCCATTTCCAGGTTCCGCCGCCTCTCCGTCGGGAAATCCTTTCCGGCATTCGCGGGGCTTGCCGCCCGGATTCCTTCATGAAAGGATGGCCGCCATGACCTCCCCCCTTTTCCCCTGTGACGATGACCTGCTTGCCATCCGGACCACCGCGCCGGGGCCTTCCGGCAGTCTGCCGCTCACGGAGGCGATGCTGAAGGAGCGGCCCAGCGGGGACTTGTTCGGGTGGAGTCAGAACGCGGGCATGGGCTGGCGGCCGGAGGAGATGGGACGCCCGGCTTATCTCATCCTCAGCACCCAGGGCGGGCTGCGGGGGGAAACGGGGGAGCCCATCGCGCTGGGATATCATACCGGGCACTGGGAGATCGCCCTCCAGGTGCGGGCGGCGGCGGAGGAACTGCGGCGGCTGGGCGGGATGCCCTTCGCGGGATTTGTCAGCGATCCCTGCGATGGCCGCACCCAGGGGACCACGGGTATGTTCGACAGCCTGCCTTACCGGAATGACGCCGCCGTGGTCTTCCGCCGACTCATCCGCAGCCTGCCGGTGCGGCGGGGAGTCATCGGCGTGGCGACGTGCGATAAAGGCCTGCCCGCCATGATGATGGCCCTCGCGGCCATGCACGATCTCCCGTGCGTGCTGGTGCCCGGCGGCGTGACCCTGCCACCGGCCAGCGGCGAGGATGCCGGGGCCGTTCAGACCCTGGGCGCGCGCTACTCCCACGGCATGGTGAGTCTCCAGGAAGCCGCGGACCTGGGCTGCCGGGCGTGCGCCACGCCAGGCGGGGGCTGTCAGTTTCTCGGCACCGCCGCGACCTCGCAGGTGGTGGCGGAGGCCCTGGGCATGGCGCCGCCGCATTCCGCGCTGGCTCCCAGCGGCCAGGCGGTGTGGCGGGAAATCGCCAGCCAGGCGGCGCGGGACGTGATGGCCATGGAGAGCGCGGGCCTGACCATGCGCGGCATCCTGACGGACGCGGCCATCCGCAACGCCATGACCGTCCACGCGGCCTTTGGCGGCTCCACGAATCTCCTGCTGCACATCCCTGCCATTGCCCATGCCGCCGGACTGCGCCGTCCCGGCGTGGCAGACTGGGTGGAGGTGAACCGCCGCACGCCGCGCCTCGTGAGCGTGCTGCCGAATGGTCCGGTACATCACCCCACCGTGCGGGTCTTCCTGGCGGGCGGCGTGCCGGAGGTCATGCTGCATCTGCGGGACCTGGGGCTCCTGGATTTGAATGTCCTCACGGTGAGTGGCCGGACTCTCGGCGGGGTGCTCACGGCGTGGGAGGAAAGCGAACGCCGCGCGCGGTTCCGCGCGCTGCTCCGGGAAATGGACGGAGTGGACCCGGACGAGGTCATCCTGCCTCCCGGCAAAGCAAAAGCCCGGGGCCTCACCAGTACGGTCACCTTTCCCTCCGGCAATATCGCCCCGGACGGCGCGGTCATTAAGAGCACTTCCATCGATCCCTCGGTGGTCGATGCGGACGGCGTTTACCGCCACGAGGGACCGGTGAAGTTCTTCGCCAGCGAGGCCGCCGCCATGCAGGCCATCCGCCAGGGCGGGGTGGAGGCCGGGGATGTGGTGGTGCTCGCGGGATGCGGCCCCATGGGCACGGGCATGGAGGAAACCTATCAACTCACCAGCGCGCTGAAGCACCTGCCGTTCGGGAAACACGTGGCCCTCATCACGGACGCGCGCTTCTCCGGAGTCAGCACCGGGGCGTGCATCGGCCACGCGGGACCGGAGGCGCTGGCGGGCGGGCCCCTGGGGAAGCTCCGGGATGGCGACCGTGTGCGGATTGTCATTGATCGCAATGCCCTGACCGGCACCGTGGATTTCACCGGTCCCGCCGGGACGCCGCTGCCGCCGGACGAAGCCGCCGCTTTTCTCCTCACCCGCGAAATGCATCCGGCGCTCAAGCCTCACCCGCTGCTGCCGGATGACACGAAGCTCTGGGCCGCGCTCCAGGCGGTGAGCGGCGGCACCTGGGGCGGATGCGTGTATGACGTGGAGAGCATCCTGCAACGCCTGGGCGGCACCACATCCTGATTTGCCGGGTGGCAAAAACTCCCGGTCCGGAACAGCCCTTGCGCATCCTTTTCCGGGAGTAGAATGCGGACCGCCTTTTTTCGCCCTCTTCTGTTATGACTGTCCAGGAAATCACCGATGGCCTCATGGTCATTGTCAGCCTCGTTATCATCGAGGGCCTGCTTTCGGTGGACAACGTCCTGGGTATCGCCGCGCTCGCGAAGGAACTGCCGGAGCACGAACAGAAACGGGCCATCCGGCTGGGGCTCATCGGGGCCTACATTTTCCGCATTCTCGCGCTGCTTGTCGTTTCCTGGCTGATCTCGAATACGTGGGTGCGCTGGGTGGGGGCGGGCTATCTCCTCTGGCTTATGTCCTCCCACCTGACGAAGGCCACCGCGCCGGACGAGCACGGGAAGGTGAAGCGGAAGGTGGTGACGCTGACCGCCGTTCTCCTGCAGATCGGCATCATGGATCTGAGCCTGAGCATGGACAACGTCATCGCCGCCGTGGGACTGGCTCCGAAGGTTCCGGACCCGGAAACCGGAAAGATCGTCCCGCTCATGTGGCCCATCTACGTGGGCGTGGGGGTGGCCATCATGGCCCTCCAGGCCATCGCCCCCCAGGCGGTGAAGCTGCTTAAAAAATTCCCCATCCTGGAGCCCGCGGCGTTCGTGCTCATCGGTTATGTGGGCGCGATCCTGATTTACGAGGAGGCTTACAACGCCGCCACCGGTGAGCACATTCACCTGCCGCCCTGGGCGAAGTTCGCGGGCATCATTGTCATCATCGGCATCGCTCTTCTCTACGGGCGGAAACCGGGAGTGAGACGCGCCCTGAGCCCCCTCGTGCGGATCTCCCAACCGCTCATGAAAGGCTTTGCCCTTTCGGTGGGTCTGCTGTTCCTTCCCTTCAAACTTCTTTACGCTGCCCTGAGTCCAAAGCCGAAACCGGCCGATATCGTGGACTGATCAGGCGGCCCCTCCCTCTCTTTTTCCATGTTCGTAGATCACATTCGTATTTTTGCCCGTGCCGGAACCGGCGGGGATGGCGCCGCTTCCTTCCGTCGTGAAAAGTTCATCCCGCGGGGCGGACCCGATGGCGGTGATGGCGGCAAGGGCGGCTCCGTCATTCTCAAGGTGGACACCCATACCGACAACCTGAAGACCTTCTTCTATGACCCGAACCTCAAGGCCGGCCACGGCATGCGGGGCGCGGGCCGTCTGAAGTCCGGGCGCAGCGGCGAGGACCGGGTCTTCAAGGTGCCCGCAGGCACGCTGGTCTATCGCGAGAAGGTGGTGGAACCGGTGGAATCCGGGGAGACCCCTCCGGACGTGAGCCCGGATGACTTCCTGGTGGATGACGAGGAGATCCCCGGCGAAACCCAGGAGGCCCGTACCGAGCGCTCCCTGAAAAAGCGGATCGAGGAAGGCGGGGATCTGGAACTGGTGGCGGACCTCACGGAGATCGGCCAGGAGTTTGTGCTCTGCCGCGGCGGACGGGGCGGGAAAGGAAATAACAATTTCAAGACCGCCACCCACCAGACGCCCTATGAATTCACCCAGGGGGAAAAAGGCGAGGAAGGGCACTTCTTCCTGGAGCTGCGCCAGATCGCGGATGCCGGATTCGTCGGCTTCCCGAATGCCGGGAAAAGCTCGCTCCTCAGCCTGCTGAGCGCCGCGCATCCCAAGATCGCGCCCTATCCCTTCACCACCCTGCACCCCATGCTGGGGGTCATCGAGTATCCGGAATACCGCCGGGTGCGCGTGGCGGACATCCCGGGGCTCATCGAGGGTGCGCATGACAACGTGGGCCTGGGTCACGAATTCCTCCGCCACATCCTGCGCTGCCGTTTCCTCCTGTTCGTGGTGGATGCCGCAGGCAGCGAAGGGAGAAACCCCATCGATGACCTCACGATCCTCCGCACGGAGGTGTCGCTCTACGATTCCATGCTCGCCAAAAGCCCGTGGCTCATCATCGCCAACAAGACGGACCTTCCGGAAGCTGAGGAAAACATCAAACAGATCAAAGCCCGGTTCCCGAAGGTCAAGGTCATTCCCGTTTCCGCGCATGACGGCAATGGGATCGACGCGCTGAAGACCGAGCTTCTGAAGCGCGTCCACGGCCCGGCGAAGAAGGCCGCCAGCGCGAAGTAACTGCCCCGCGGCATCCCCCCTCGCGCGTGTGACCGCGGAGGGGGAAGATACCGCCTCAGGCGGGGAATTCAGTGTGGCATACTACACCCTGGGGCCACGTGCTGGAAGAAGTCGTTCCCCTTGTCATCCACCAGAATGAACGCCGGGAAGTCCTGGACCTCGATCTTCGCGATGGCCTCCATGCCGAGCTCGGGGAATTCCACGATCTCCACCTTCCGGATGCTTTCCTTCGCGAGGATGGCGGCGGGGCCGCCGATGCTTCCCAGGTAGAAGCCGCCGTGCTTCTTACACGCGTCCGTGACCGCCTGGCCGCGGTTCCCCTTGGCGATCATGATCATGCTGCCGCCCTGGCTCTGGAAGAGATCCACGTAGGCATCCATGCGCCCGGCGGTGGTGGGGCCAAAGGAGCCGCTGGCCATGCCGGCGGGTGTCTTCGCGGGACCGGCGTAATACACCGGGTGGTCCTTGAAATACTCCGGCAGCGGCAGCCCGGCATCCAGACGCTCCTTCAGCTTCGCGTGCGCGATGTCCCGGGCCACGATGATGGGGCCGCTGAGGAGCAGGCGCGTGGTGACGGGGTAGCCGCTGAGTTCCGCGCGGATTTCGGCCATCGGTTTGTTGAGATCGATGCGCACGGCCCCGGAATCCGTGCGGTGACGCAGGGCCTCGGGGATGTATTGCAGCGGGTGGCGCTCCAGTTCCTCCAGGAAGACGCCGTCCCGCGTGATCTTGCCCTTCGCCTGACGGTCGGCGGAGCAGGACACGCCGATGCCGATGGGCAGGGAGGCGCCGTGACGCGGCAGGCGGATCACCCGGGTATCCAGCGCGAAGTATTTCCCGCCAAACTGCGCGCCGATGCCGCAGGTGCGCGCGGCCTCCAGCATCTTCGCCTCCAGTTCCACGTCGCGGAAGGCGCGGCCCTGGGCGTTTCCGGTGGTGGGCAGGTCGTCGTAGTATTTCGTGGAGGCCAGCTTCACCGTCTTCATGGTGTGCTCCGCGGAGGTGCCGCCGATGACGAAGACGAGGTGATAGGGCGGGCACGCGGCGGTGCCCAGGCTCAGCATCTTTTGTGTCAGGAAGTCCACCAGCGTCTTCGGGTTCAGCACCGCGCGGGTTTCCTGGTAGAGGAAGGATTTGTTCGCCGAGCCGCCGCCTTTGGCGATAAAGAGGAACTTATAAGCGTCCCCCTCCGTGGCGTAGAGCTCTATCTGGCCGGGGAGATTCGTGCCGGTGTTCTTCTCCGTCCACATGTCCAGCGGGGCATTCTGGGAATAGCGCAGGTTATTCTCCGTGTAGGCCTGGTAGATCCCGCGGGAGAGCGCGGCCTCGTCATTCGCCCCGGTCCAGACCTGCTGGCCTTTTTTCCCCATGATGATGGCCGTGCCCGTGTCCTGGCAGAAGGGCAGCAGCCCGGCGGAGGACACGTCCGCGTTCTTTAGCAGCGTGAGCGCCACCATGCGGTCGTTTTCGGAGGCCTCCGGATCATCCAGAATGGCGGTCACCTGTTTCAGGTGCGCGGGGCGGAGGAAAAAATTGATGTCATGAAACGCCTGGTCCGCCAGCAGCGTGAGCGCCGCCGGGTCCACGCGCAGGATTTCCTTTCCATCAAAAATGGCGGTGCTCACGTGGTCCGCCGTGAGCAGGCGGTAGGTGGTCCCGTCCGGGCCGGTTTCGAAAAGTTCCTGATAAACAAAGGGAGGAGTGGACATGGCGGAAGTGAAGTGCGCGTTCATCCTTCACCTGGTGCCCGGCGCGGCAAGCGGACATGCGGAGCCCGCCGGTGTAAATTTCCCTTTTCGCCGGGCCGGGCCGCGCTCCAGTGCGGGCATGGGAGCACAATGGAAACAAAAGTGGCGGGAACTGGCCGCCGATAAAAAGGGACGCATGACCACCAAGCTGGTCCGCGAAATCCAGGTGGCCGCGCGCATGGGCGGGCCGAACCCGGAATTCAATCCCCGCCTTTTCGCCGCCATCGAGTCCGCGAAGAAGCAGTCGGTTTACAAGGACACCATCGAGCGTTCCATCGCCAAGGGCGCGGGGCTGGATGGCAAGGCGGACGCCTACACCACGGTGGTCTTCGAGGGCTTCACCCCGCACCGCGTGCCGGTCATCGTGGAATGCCTCACGGATAACAACAACCGCACCGCGCCGGAGATCCGCGTGCTTTTCCGCGCCGGGAGCATGGGAGCCGTGGCGTGGATGTTCGATCATCTGGGGATCATCGAAGGACACACGGCCAAGGCCGGGGCGGATCCGGAGACGGATGCCCTGGAGTCCGGCGCGGATGATCTGGAGGTGCTCTCCCCGGAGGACGTGGAGGACCTGCCCGCCGGAGCCGTGGCCGCGCGTTTCTTCACGCAGCTCACGTCCCTGGATGCCGTTTCCAAGGCCCTGAAAGCCGCGGGCTGGACCATCACCACGGCGGAACTCAGCTACCGCCCGAAGGACTACCCGGAACTGACGGACGAGCAGCGGGAGGAAGTCACTGCCTTCCTGCAAACGCTGGACGAGCACGATGACGTCCACCGCGTGCACGCGGCGCTGAAGTAAGAAGGGGAAACCGCGCGCAAAATACGGGTGCACGGGGCTTCGTCGAAGCCCCGTCACGGCCATAAAAAAGCCCCGCGGGCGTTTCCTCCCTGGTCAAAGGACCGGGGAGGGTAACGGCGCGGGGCTTCAGATCTGATTCCGGGGAATCAGCGGAATGTCTTACTTCGTCTCCGTCGCGGCCGCGGCGGGTTTGCGGGGGGCGAGGCCGGAGGGCTTGCCGCCGGGAGCGGAGGGAGCGGCGGGACCGGCTTTGGCGAGCACGCCTTCCAGCACTTTCGCGAAGGCCTCGGGGTTCGTGCCGCCCACTTGCTTATCGAGGGTCTTGCCGTCCTTGTCGAGGAACTGGATGTGGGGGATGCCGTTCACGCCGAATTCCTGCATCGGCTTTTTGTTGGCGGCTTCATCCGCGTCCAGATAGGCCCACACGAACTTGTCATGATAGGGCTTTACGGCTTCGGCGGGATACACGTTCTTCTTGTTCGCCTGGCACGGGCCGCACCAGGAGGCGGAGAAGACAGCGATCAGCGGCTTGCCGGTCTTTTTGGCTTCGGCGAGCGCGGATTTGTATTTGGTTTCAAACTTGGGGCTGCCTTCCGGGAAATCGTGACCGGCAAAGGAGGAATTGCAGGCGAAGAGGCCGGTAAAGGCAATGGCGGCGAGGGCGATAAGAGAGCGGCGTTTCATGGCGTGTGGTAAATAAGATGGCGTGGAGAGCGGGGCGGGTAAACAGGAAAGCCGCGTGCCCCGCCGGAAGCGGAACACGCGGCCCGGGGATCTGAATTAGCGCAGGGCGACGGCCTTTTCCACGCTCTTCGGAGCGACGGAGCCGGTCTTCTTGTCTTCCTTCGCCTTCTCGGTCTTTTCCTTCGCGGCCACCCAGCCGGAGATGCCGGCGCTGAGGTGCTTCACGTTGGTGTAGCCGGCGGCCTTGGCCTTCTTGGCGGCGGCGGCGTAGGCGCTGCACTGGGGTCCACCGCAGTAGGCGACCACGAGGGCGTTCTTGTCCTTCGGAAGGGCTTCGGTGAGCTTTTCCTTGGAGGCTTCGAAGTCAATGGCTCCGGGGATGTGGCCGCTCTTGTAGCTGTCCGTGCCGTTCACATCGATGATGGTGACCTTCTTCTCCGCGATCGCCTTCTTGAGGTCGCCGATGCTGATATCCGGATACTCGTCCGCGCGGGTGATGCCGGCGAGGGCCAGCGTGGCGGCGAGTAGGGTCATGAGGAATTTCTTCATGGGATGTGGTTTGGGTGGTGTGTTTTGTTTGGTGAAACCGCCCGGCATCCATGCCGTGCGGAGAGGGTGGAAACAGTTACGCGGGCTGAAGCGGCGTCAGGGGCGGGGGTTATTATCCGTAAACGCGGGTTCTCGCCGCCGCCCCGCCGTCCCGTTGCAGGAATCGCACCTCCGTCCTGCGAAACGTCCTTTATCCCGGGAAATGGAAGAGGGCTGAATCATGGCGGCGTCTGGTGTCAGGGTGGCGGACATGCGAGGACGGGCAAATGTTTTTATTCCCGCGAAAGCGAGGGAATATCCGGCAGGGACAGGCCTCTCATTCTCCTTCCATTTTCGAACCTGGGAAGTGAAACCTCCCGCGGCGGGCGGCCTTCATGACGGGGCGTGCCAAATTCTGAAGGTTCTCCTTCCACACCCCCCGGCGGGGTTAGCCTTCCACATGTTGGCTGATATGGTTTTTGTTAACCCCTATGGCAAGGCGGTGTTCGAAGCGGTCAACAATAGGGAAATAGGGAAATAGGGCATGGTTTCAAACTTTTCCGCCGAGAGATCAGGGGGTTCCGAAATCCGGAAAAGTTTGTAAACGTGCCCTATTTCCCTATTTCCCTATTCTCCTCCCGCGAAGTGCGTCCTCTGGGGAACTAAAACAGCTCGTGGGCGAGCGTGCTCAGCGTGTAAATTGCCGCCGTCTCCGTCCGGAGAATGATGGGCCCCAGACTCAGGGGCAGGCATCCGGAGGATTTGGCGAGCCCCATTTCACAGGGGGTGAAATCCCCCTCCGGCCCGATGAGCACCAGTACGCTGGAGGGCCGGTCCTTCGCGGGATGCAGCACCGTCCACTCGGCAAGGATCTCCTTCAGCCGCCGCGCCCCGGGTTCGATGGCCCCGATGAGCAACAGCTCCTGGGACGGGCGGTTTTGGAAAAAGCGGTCCAGCGGCACCGGCGTGCGCACCTGGGGCAGGTGGTTTTGCCCGCACTGTTTGCAGGCTTCGATGGCGATGCGCTGCCATTTCTCCTGCTTATCCGCCACCTCCCCGGCATCCAGCCGCACCACCGTGCGCTCACTGATGAGGGGCACGATCTCCGCCGCGCCCAACTCTGCGGCTTTCTGGATCACGAGGTCCATGTTTTTCCCCTTGGGAACCGCCTGTGCCAGGGTGACCCGGGCGGCGGGCGGCGCGGTGGACTGGGTCATCAGGGGATTCAGCCCCACCTCCCGCTTCGTCAGCAGAGTGATCTCCGCCGTCACTTCGGTGCCCAGGCCGTTAAAAACCACCACCCGGTCCCCCTGCCGCAGACGCAGCACGTCCACGCAGTGGTGGGACTCCGCTTCATCGAGCGCGAGGTGATCCGGATTCCAGTGGGAAGGGGGGATGTAGAAACGGTGGATGGCCATGGGGTTCCCCCTGTGCCTTGCAGCCAACCGGAAGGATGGAAAGTGGAAAAAGCGCCGTTCTCCGCGACTCCGGACTGGATTTTTCCCGCGCGCCGCCCGGCCCGCGATATAACAAGCCCCATCCTCCCCTCATGAAAATCCTCCCTTTCCTGACTCTTCTCGCCGGTATGGCCGGTGCCGCCGCCGCGGGTGGCGGTGTGGTGACCTCGGAATTCATCTACGAGACCGCCCCGTTCCCCTCCTGCCATGCCTCCACCCTGGCGGAGACTCCCGGAGGGCTGGTGGCCGCTTGGTTTGGCGGGAAAAAGGAAAAGAGCCCGGACGTGGGCATCTGGGTGGCCCGCCAGGTGGACGGGAAATGGACCGCCCCGGTGGAGGTGGCGAATGGCGTGCAATACACAAAACCGGACGGCTCCGTCCACCTCCACCCCACGTGGAATCCCGTGCTCTTCCAGCCCCGCGAGGGCCCGCTGATGCTCTTCTACAAATGCGGCCCGGACCCGGAGAAATGGTGGGGGATGCTCACCACCTCCATGGACCGGGGCGTCACCTGGTCCCCGCCGGCAAGGCTCCCGGAGCACATCGACGGCCCGGTGAAAAACAAGCCGGTGCAGCTTCCCGGCGGGGATATCCTTTGCCCGTCCAGCACCGAGAACGACGGGTGGCGCGTCCATTTCGAACGCACGGCGGACTTTGGCAAAACGTGGACCCGCTCCGGCCCGCTGAATGACGGCAAGGCCATCGAGGCCATCCAGCCGAGCATCCTTTTTACCGGCGGGGAAACCCTGCTGGCCGTGGGGCGCACAAAAAACGACAAGCTTTTCCAGCTCAGCTCCCCGGACCTGGGCAAAACCTGGAGCCCCATGGCCCTGGGCTCCCTGCCAAATCCCAACTCCGGCACGGATGCCGTGACGCTGAAGGATGGCCGCCACCTCCTGGTCTATAACCACGTGCCCGGACTGCCTGGCAAATGGGGCGGTCTCCGTTCCCCGCTCAATGTGGCCATTTCCAAAGACGGCCTCACCTGGCAGGCCGCGGAGGTGCTGGAAACGGAACCCCTGGGGGAATTCAGCTACCCCGCTGTCATCCAGTCCGCGGATGGCCTGGTCCACATCACTTACACCTGGAAGCGGAAGCGGATCAAACACGTGGTGCTGGACCCCGCGAAACTGGAAGGCCGCGACATAACCAGCGGCGAATGGCCGAAATGACAGGCCGGGGTTGAAATCCCCGGTCTCGCCCGCTATCCACGCAGACCTCCAGCCCGCGGATCACTTTTCATGAAAGCAAAGGCGGGGTGGCCGTGACTCCTGTTTCCAGGGAGTCTCCACCGCCCGCGGCTTTTGTTTTTATCCCACTGATTTTCTCTCAACTTCCAACCTGACACTTTCACTCACCCATGCTTTTCATCGGCATCGACAGCGGCACCCAAAGCACCAAAACCGTGGTGCTCGATTTTGAAACCGGCGCCATCCTCGCCCACGCCTCGGAGAAATATGAGGTCCTGGATGGCCTGCCACCCGGCCACATGGAGCAGCACCCCTCCTCCTGGACGAACGCCGTGGAAAACACCATCGCCGCCTGTCTGGAGCAGATCGGCAGCCGCCGTTCGGAGATCCGGGGCATCGGGGTGAGCGGCCAGCAGCATGGCCTGGTGGCTCTGGATGCGAATGACCAGCCCGTGCGTCCGGCCAAGCTGTGGTGCGATACCTCCACCGCCGCCGAATGCACGGCCCTGGCGGAAGCCTTTGGCGGTCCCTCCGGGCTCATCGCCCGCGCCGGAAACACCGTCCCTCCCGGCTTCACCGCCCCGAAGATTCTGTGGCTCAAAAATCACGAGCCTGGGAACTTCGCGAAGACCGCCTCCGTGCTCCTGCCGCATGATTACCTGAACTTCCACCTCACCGGGGTGAAGCGCATGGAATACGGCGACGCCTCCGGCACCGGTCTTCTCAATATCCGCCTGCGGGAGTGGCAGCGGGAGTTCATCGACTTCATCGATCCCCGCCTGCACGATATGCTGCCTCCCCTGGGCTCCTCCCTGGAGCGCCACGGTGAACTCCGCGAGGAACTCCGCCAGCGCTGGGGCCTCCCGGCGGGCGTGGTGGTCAGCGCCGGTGGCGGGGACAACATGATGGGAGCCATCGGCACGGGTAATGTACGCTCCGGCGTGGTCACCGTGAGCTTGGGCACCAGCGGCACGCTCTTCGCCTGCTCTGACAAGCCGGTGATCGATCCCCAGGGAGAGGTCGCGGCTTTCTGTGACAGCGCGGATCAGTGGATGCCCCTGGTCTGCACCATGAATGTGACGGTCCTCACCGAGCAGGTGCGGGGCCTTTTCGGCTGGGACATTCCGAAGCTGGAGGAGCACATTTCCTCCACGCCTCCCGGGGCGGGTGGCCTGCTTTTCCTCCCCTATCTGAATGGCGAGCGCACGCCGAATCTGCCCTCCGGCACCGGCGTGCTCCATGGCCTGCGCACGGATAATATGACCCCGGCGCACCTCGCCCGCGCGGCGGTGGAGGGTGTCACCGTGGGGCTGGCCTATGGCATGACCCGTTTTCAGGAGCTGGGGCTCACGCCTTCGGAGATCCGCCTCACCGGGGGCGGCAGCCGGAGCGCGGCGTGGCGCGGCATCGTGGCGGATGTTTTTGGCGTTCCCGTCGTCACCCTCACCACGGCGGAGGGCGCGGGCCTCGGTGCCGCCATCCAGGCGGCCTATGTGGTGCTCCAGGAATCCGGCCAGGGAATTTCCATGGGGGAACTCACGGACCGTCTGGTGTGTCTGGACGACAGCACCCGGCAGGTGCCGGACGAGGGCCGCCACGCGCTCTACAAGACCCAGTTGGAGCGTCAGATGGCGCTCACCCGCGGTCTTCAATCCTCCGGCTGGCTCTGAGGGATCCATGCCCTCCGGAACTCCTCCCAAAGCCCCCCAGCCCCGCTTCACCCCGGTGCCCGCCACCTCGCTCAAGGCGCGGGTGGTCGGCTTCCTCATCGGCACGTTCGTCAAGCTCTACGCCCTGACGCTGCGGGTGCGCATCGATGACCAGGCGCATATCCCCAGGGAAGGCGGTCTCATCTGGACCTTCTGGCACAACCGGCTTCTGATCATACCGGTTTTTTACTCCCGGTATGTGAAAGGCCGCCAGGGCTGTGTGCTCACCAGTCCCAGCGGAGACGGAGCCATGCTCGCCGCCGTGATGAAGCAGTTCCGGCTGGAGAACGTGCGGGGCTCCTCCAACAAGCGGGCCGCCCAGGCCCTCGTGGAGTGCCGCCGCCGCCTGCTCGCGGGCTGGGATCTCGGCATCACTCCGGATGGCCCCCGCGGCCCGGTCTATGTCCCCGCGCCGGGCGCGCTCCAACTCGCCCGCGTCACGGGAGTGCCGGTGGTGCCGGTCCGCGTGGAGTATGCCCGCAAATGGGAGCTGAAATCCTGGGACCGCTTCCAGATTCCCAAACCTTTCTCCCGCGTCACCGTCACCATGATGCCGCTCATCACTTTCGGAGAGAAAACGCTGGAGGAGGACTGCGAACACCTCCGCGCGGTGCTCATGGGGGAATAAAGCTCAGGGCGATCCAGAAGCTCCTTCTGATCGAGGTGGCCTCGGCAACCCAGTTAGAGCATTTATCATAAGTAATTTCCGGTTACATGCGTCCTCGTCAGGGAGTTCCACCCTCCATTTCGGAAATTACTTTTGGAAATCAGTATATACCACTTACAAATGGAATTCGGTAAAATGGACTATGGAGGATCCAGGGTTCACTGTATCAGGCCCGGAGGGCCGCTGGAAGGTAGCCGGTGGCGCAAGCCACCGGAAAGGTATAGATAAGAACTTTACAGCCCCGGCGGGGCGTTGGAACGGGAGGGAGACAGAGGTAAACGGGAACCATCCGCAGGGATTTCCATCGCCCCTGCCGGGGCTCCGAATTGTTGTTAGACCGTTCCGGTGGCTTGCGCCACCGGCTACCTTCCGGCGGCCCTCCGGGCCTAGAACTCCAGTGAGAGTCCATTGCCAGGATGGTAGAAATACGAAGAGACCAATTTTACCTGATTCCAACCCCAATCGGTATTAAGAGGAACCGGATCAAGTCTCCAGCCCGCGCCCGGCCAGGTCCGAGAGGAGCGCGGTGAGCGTGGCCACCTCCGGGGCGGGGGGATGCTTCGGGAGAACCAGCAGGAGATCGCTGTGGGGGACGGGGGCGGCGAGGTTCACAAACACACAGCCGGCATGCGGGATCTTGCGCGCATGGGCGGGGATGAGCGCCACGCCTTCCCCCGTGGAGACGCCGCCCAGCATGAGGGACAGGGAGTCCACTTCGCTCACGATCTCCGGCTCAAATCCCGCCCCCTGACAAATACCCCGCAGGAACTCCCGGCGTCCCGGATAGAAGGCATCCGAAAGCGAAACCCAGCGCTCCTTTGCCAGCGCGGACAGCTTGAGGGACTTCCTCCCCGCCAGGGGATGATCCACCGGGAGCACCGCCGCCATGCGGTGCCGGGAGATGCGGCGGATGGTGAAGTGATCGCGCTCCCCTTCATCCATGTTGCCGAGAATGGCCACGTCCAGTTCATGGCTCCGGAGCCGGTCCAGTTGCGCGCGCGGCGACAGTTCAAAGAGACTCACCAGCGTCTTCGGATGCCGCTGGCGGAATTCGCGCACCGCCGGAGCCACCAGGTCATCCAGAAACGGTGAGAGAAATCCCAGCCGCAGCGTGCGCCGGGCCTTGCCAAACTGCTCCCGCACCTGCTGGATGCCCGTCTCCGAATCACAGATGATCTGCCGCGCCCGCGAGAGGAAAAACCTCCCGGCATCCGTGAGGTGAATGCGCTTCCGGATGCGGTCGAACAACGGCACCCCCAGCTCCTCCTCCAGCAGCGCGATCTGGCGGCTGAGCGCGGGCTGCGAGACATGCAGCCGCCCCGCCGCCCGGGAGATGCTCAGATCCTCGGCCGCCGCGATGAAATACCGAAGCTGGTGAAACTCCATGCCGCACCCTCCCGCCGGAAGTTCATAACCGCAAGGCATGAACATCTGAAGCAAGAGGTATTGGCCGGTCCCCGGCTTCCGGGGCATCCTTCGCCATGATGAAACTCGACATTCTTCCCTCCAATGAACGCGGCGGCGCCAACCACGGCTGGCTCGACACCAAGCACAGCTTCAGCTTCGCCGACTACTACAACCCCGCCCGCATGGGCTTCCGCTCGCTGCGGGTGATCAACCAGGACATCGTGGCCGCCGGGGCCGGATTTCCCACCCACCCTCACCGGGACATGGAAATCTTCAGCTACATCCTGGACGGCACGCTGGCCCACAAGGACAGCATGGGCAACGGCCGGGAGCTGAAGCCGGGCCAGATCCAGTTGATGAGCGCCGGTCGCGGCGTGACCCACAGCGAGTTCAACCCCTCCCCCACGGAGGGCGCGCAACTCCTTCAGATCTGGATCCTGCCGGAAGCCCGGGGCCTCACTCCCAGCTACACGGAGTGGCACCCGGATCCC
This sequence comes from Verrucomicrobiales bacterium, assembly GCA_965229245.1. Taxonomy (GTDB): domain Bacteria; phylum Verrucomicrobiota; class Verrucomicrobiia; order Verrucomicrobiales; family V1-33; genus V1-33. Next base: position 788,000 of record CBDDIW010000005.1, on the reverse strand, counting down.
GCCACGGAGAACGACCCGAAGGTGCTGGTGATCTCCCGCGATGGCCGCGAAGGCTCGGCCACCATCCACCAGGACGCGGACGTTTATCGGGTGCGTCTCCAGCCCGGCGAGTCCACTTCCCATGAAGTGCGGAGCGGACGCGGCCTGTGGTTCCAGCTCATCAAAGGCACCGTGGAGGTGCAGGGCCGGAAGCTCCATCCCGGCGATGCCGTGAGCACGGACGACGCGGGCACGCTCACCCTCACCGCCGGTGAAGCCGCGGAGGGCCTGCTCTTCGACCTGAAATAACCAGCCAGCCTAACCACCGGCGGGACCTCCGTGTCCCGCCGGTCTCTCTTTCCCGGAATTCCCACACATAAAAAACGACTATGAAACACCTGCCCGCCATCGCCGGAGGCCTGCTCGGCCTCGCCTTTATCACCTTCGGTGCTGACCATTTTTTACACTTCCTTCCCAAACCCGGCGGTGCTCCCCAAGGCAGTCCCGCCGCGAATTTCCTTGGGGCTATGGCGGAGACTGGCTACTTCGATTTTGTGAAAGCCATGGAACTCATTGGCGGCCTGCTGGTGGCCGTGCCGAAATTGCGAAACCTGGGACTGCTGATCCTCGGCCCCATCATCGTGAATATCCTGTGCTTCAATGGCTTCTTCTTCGGCCAGGACGCCCTGCTCCAGATCCCGGTCGTCGCCATCTCCCTGCTGGCGGCCTATCTCTTGATCGTGGAGCGCCGGGCCTTCTCCGCGCTGATCCATCGGTTCGTGCCTTGAGGCTTCAGTGAGGGGTTTCCCCGGAGACCGTGTCTTGTCCCCACAATGCGCGCACGGCTCCGGGACGGGACCTCGCCACATAGACGCCCGCCACGAGGGCGCAGACCCCGGCGAACCAGAAGACCTGCGCATGAGTGAGGCCCAGTCCCTTGCCCAGCAGGTCCAGGGTCAGCGACGCGGCGAGAATCCCGATCCACGAAACCCAGCTGGCCACGCCCTGCACCGCTCCCTTTTCCTCCGCCGGGGGGCGGTGCTGGAGCACGGCGGCCACCGGCACGATGAACATGCCGCTGCCCACGCCCAGCACTGCGAGGGCGGCGGTAAACGCCGTCTGGCTGATCCCCGGCCACCCCAGGAAGATGGAGGCCAGAGCCATGAGGAGCGCGCCGATGGGGATGAATCCGTAAGCGATCCGTCCCCGGGAGAAATGCCCCGTGAACGCGCTGCCTCCCCCGATTCCTAAACAAAGCGCGGCCTGGAGCCAGGACTGCTCCGTGGCCTTCAGCCCGAAGTCCTGTTTGGCAAACAGCGCCAGATTCAACTGCACGAGGGCGGCGATGTAAAAGAAGCCGGTGTTCCCCCAGTTCGCCCGCCAGAGGTCGCGGTCCAGCTTCATCTTCTTGAGTTGCCGCCAGATTTCCCGGGGGAAGTTCGGTTCGAAACGTTTTGTGGGATCCGCCGCCTTCACCCGCGGACTGCCCACGCTGGTGAGGAACCCCACCGCCGCGAGACCCGCCAGCAAAATGCCGGACCACACCTGCTGCCCGTGCAGGGTATCCGCCAGATACCCGCCCGCCACGGTGCCCGCGATGATGGCCACGAAGGTGAGGAGTTCCAGAATGCCATTTCCCCACGAGAGCCGGGAGGCCGGCAACACCTCCGGGAGGATGCCATACTTCGCCGGCGCGAAGACCGCGCTGTGCACGCCCATCAGGCAGATGGCCGTCATTTGCAGCGTCATGGAATCCATCCACAGGCCCACCGCAGCGAAAAGCATGATGCCGATCTCCGCCGCCTTCACGCCCATCATGACGCTGCGTTTACTGAAGCGGTCCGAGAGCCAGCCGCCCCAGATGGAGAAGAGGAGAAACGGGACGGCGAAGACCGCGCCTGCCCTGGTGACCAGAGTGTCCTGTTCATCAGCCGGGAGGGCCATCTTGAAGACGAGAAAGATCACCAGCCACTTCAGCGCGTTGTCACTGAAGGCTCCTTGGAACTGGGTGAACATCAGATTCCAGAAACCGCGCGGCGTTGTATGGACGGCGGGCACGGTCTGGGGGGATTCGTTGGAACTCATGGTGGAGGAGGCGAAAAGTTTCAGACCGCCCGCGGGGATCGGGGAGCCGGGATGAGATGGCGCAGCAGCAGATGCGTGGGGAAATACACCACAAGGGGAAGCACGGCCAGCCAGCAGAGAAAATACAGCGGGGCGGGCATCCACGTCTGCGCCTCCGTTTCGCTCATGCCAAAAACGAAATTCACATTCCGGGGCGTGAGATCCCCGGGGATATCCGCCGGACCCGGCAGCGCGAAATAACAGATGAGGCAGAGCACCCACGCCAGGGCCGTCCACGCCACCGCCGCCCGCCGGTCATACCCCGTGCGCCGCACCAGATAAAAAAGCAGGAACGGCAGCCACCCGTGGAACAGGGACAGCCCCCGGAGAAACAGTGAGCTGTCCCGGACCATGTAGTCCGTCATGCCCGTGAAATGTCCGCCGCTCAGCACCACCGCAAAGTCCACGCACCACAGGGCCTGCGGCAGCAGGATGCCCGCGGCGCACATGGAAATGAGCAGCGGGCTCTCCCGCCACATCCCCACCACCGTGAGGATCAGCGCCACATCGCAAAAGTAGAGGAAATTCGTGGGGCCGTAGTAATACCAGTAAACCGGCAGGAAGACGGCGAGGAATGCCGTGCAGGCTGTTTTCAGCCAAAGCGGGATTCGCGCGGGCAGCCGTTCGCCCGGATGTGAGTTGGATGACGTGGACATACGACGACTGATGGATTCCCCGGGCACAGGGAATAAATTGATTTTACGCCGTCGTCCATCGTTCCTGGAGATAATCAGATCCTCCGGAGCAGCCGCTTCCTCGCCACCAGAATCCCTCCGGCACCGGCCAGTCCGAAGACCAGCCAGTGGAGGTGATCCAGAATCCTGGCACGGGTGCCGGAGGGTCCGGCGAGTCTCAGGGCTTCCTCCCGCTGCTCCTCATAGGCCGCCCGCACCGCCTGAGTCGCCTCCCTGGGCAGGCCGTATTCCACGGCCAGGTCCAGCAGGCCCAGGGTTGACCCGGGATCTGCGGTGAGGGCAAATCCCGCGGCCTCCAGCAGCAGGCGGGACATAATGACGTCCCGGGGCTTTATGAACAGGGCGCGCACCGTGGCCTGGGAGCGCACAGATTTAAGAATGCCCATGCCGTCTTTGGTTCCTTGGGAGGTCAGGAATTCAAGCTGCCGGGGATCGAAGCCGGTGATGGTATGCTTGCGAAACCAGTTTGGATCGTCCTTCAGCGCTATTTTTGCCTCCAGGATTTTCACATGCAGCCACTCCGCGAGCATGTGCGAGGAGGGATTCCGGCGGATGCCTTCGTTGATCCATTTCAGGGCATTGGCATCGTCTCCCGTGAGTTCATAAGCGGTGCCCATATTCGCCGCCACTATATAGAGGCCCGGATGCGCGGTCTCGATGTCTTTCAGCTTCGCGAGCGCGCCCGCCGCGTCTCCCCGGAGGATCATGCGCGCGGCTTCATCGGAGTCCAGCACGCCCGGTGGCGGAGGCGCGGGATAGGCTACCGCGTCCGGTTTTAGATGCGGATCATCCGCGGGTTTCGCGTCGAGCGCGTTCCTTACCGTGCCGGTGAGCCAGGCCTTGTCCGTGTAGTTCCGGTAGTCCCTGGCCGGGATATAGGTTTCCTCCAGGGTATGATGCCCGATATTGAGACAAGCCGCCGCTTTTCCCGGCAAAAACAGGCCGCCCAGGCAACCGGCCAGCACCACTGCCGTCCGGGGAATGTATTTCCTCCTCCGGCGTTTCCGCGTGGCCTTTTTCGTGATTATGTATCCGCCAAATCCCCCCACAAAGCCCAGGCAGCCAAAGAGCAGCCCCCGCGCCCAGGGATTCATTCCCGCGGTCTCCGAGGCGGGCTCATAGGTCTTTTCCAAATCCTTTCCCTGGAGGGCTATGTTCGCCTGGACGGGTGACAGCAAAACGGAACAAAGCAATAACGCGGAGGAAAGTGTTGAGCGCATATCCGGTAAACCAGGACGAAGCGCGTTCTCTTAGGGCCTGTTAACACTAAAGTTCGCGCACCGCTTCGACGATGAGCGCGAAATGGATAAAAGCGATGAACATGACATCGAGCTTTTCGAAGCGTGAGAAAATGCGGCGGAAGCCTTTGAGTCTCCGGAAGAGTCGTTCCACTTCATTACGCCGGGCATACATGGCACGGTCATAGTTCCAGGGATTGAGGCGGTTGGACTTTGGCGGCACGACGGAGACGAATCCCAAATCGAGAACGAGCTGCCGGGTCTCATCGCCTTCATAAGCCCGGTCCATGACCACAGACACGGGTTTTTCTCCCGGTTCCGGTCTCCAGCGTTGCAGCGCGGGCAATAGTTTGCGGCCTTCCGGAGCGTCGCCCGCCTGTCCGGGGGAAAGGGCGAAAGTCACGGCGCACCGGGAGGAGGCCGCCACAAGATGGATTTTGGTGGTCCATCCCCCGCGACTTTTGCCTATGGCTTGCGGGCCGTTTTTTTTAAAGCGCCACTGCCGTCGGGATGGACCTTGATGGAAGTGCTGTCCAAAGAGAGTGCCTCAATGGAAAACGTGATCATCTGTTCCGCCTGCATCCGCTCGAACACACGTTGCAGCACCCCGGATTTGCTCCAGCGATTCATGCGGGTGTAGACCGTGTGCCAGTTGCCAAAGCGCGGAGGAAGACCCCGCCATTTGCATCCCTGCTCAGCAACGTAGAGGATCGCATTGAGCAGGAGACGGTTGTTCAGCCTGACATTTCCCCGCTGCACGGGAAGGCAGTCTTCCAGACGGCGGAATTGGGCTTCGGTAAGTTCCATGCCAGATACTATACATGGATACATCATACTTCAAGATTAGTGTTAACAGGCCCTAGGAAAGGATGCGGCCTTTTTACAGCCTGCCGTCCCGCTGGACAAACCGGGGCGGCCACTCCAGAACTTCCACTGCCGGACGGTAACCAATGGACTCTCTCCCCGCGCCCACTCCGCCCGATGGGCAAATCACCACTCCGGATCCCGCGCCTGCTTCGGAGCAGGGGTTTGTTATCAAACTGACCTGTCCCCGTTGCGACCTCATCCTGAAGCCTGACAGGCATAAGACGGGGATCGCCTGGCGTTGCGAAGCTTGTGGCGGGCAATCACTGAACTTCAGTCAATTCCGCCGCCTCATTCCCAAAGCGAGGGCCAACGGGATCTGGGAGACCGCCATGCTCGCGCCCCGCGCGCCCACCCGCCGCGCACTGTGCCCGGAATGCCGCCGCGACATGGCCGCCGTGCTCATCCCCATGGAGGAGCGCGAACTGGAACTGAATGTCTGCCGCATCTGCCAGCGGCTGTGGCTGGACCGGCAGGAGAGCATCGCCGGGCATCTCACCGGGAAGGTGGAACCGGGACCTCTGCCGGAGGTGAAGACTATCTCCCTTGAGGCCCAGATGCGCATGGGGGAGGAAATGGCGAAGCGGGTCCGGCGGCAATACCTCGGAAAAGAAATCGGCGCGGGAGCGCTGATCCTGAGCGCCGTGATCGTGCTCATCCGCTACTGGCTGCGGCATTTTTAAAGGATTCCCACCATGGCGGGGCGGCAGGCCAGGGGCACCCGGCTAGCCGGTTTCCACCGCCCCTGTCATCGCCCGCGGCTGGAGTGCGAGCACCCGCCGGAAAGCCGCCACTTCATCCGGTTCCCCACCGCTTTCCACCAGCCAGGCGGTGGCCACCCCGGCGGAGCGCAGCAGGCCCAGCTGGCAATGCACGAAGACCGGTCGCACTCCGAGATGCTCCCGGATGAAAGCGAGCGCCAGGCGGCACGCGGCGGGATCCGGCGGCACGAGGTCCAGCATGGGAATGCTCCGGTAAATGGCGTGCTCCCGCAGGAGAGGTTGGGCATTCGACTCCGCCGTGAGATCCAGCACCGCCACTGGTCCCGCGGCGAGCAGTTCCCGGGCTTCCGCCGCCTTCAGTCTCCGGCTAAAACGCATCCCCGGCACCAGTTCCACCGGCGGGGGCAGGCGGCGCAAATGCCGCCGGTGGATAAACCCGGCCACCAGCAGCACCGGGAGCAGACACCACTCGGCGGCCGGGGAGAGCGTGCCGTTTTCCTTTCCCAGGAGCGCCGGGTCCGCGCGAAGGTAGGCGAGCGCGGGAATGGCCAGCGCCACGGCGGGCCACGCAAACCACCACCAGCCGCCTCCCGGGAGGGCCGCCAGCCCGCAGAGGATCGCGCCCGCGCCATACCGCAGTGCCAGCCGCCGGTGGGCCGGGGTGAAAACCCCGCGCGGCGCGTGCCGGGCGGGCACCAGCGCCTGCACGGCCCAGCCCATGACAAATCCACTGGCCACATCCAGCAGGTGATGCTGCCAGAGCAGCAGCGTGGACACCCCAATGAGGATGAACCAGATTTTCACCACCTGGCGCAACCTGCCCCGCAGGCGAGCGCCATAGACCATCCACACCAGCGACCTCAGGCTGATGTGCAGCGAGGGCGCGAGATTGTAAGGCAGGTCATTCGCATACAGCGCGTGAAAGAGCGGCGCGGTCCAGCCCTCCGGCTCCGGCCGGTCCCAGCCAAACCGCATGGGCAGCAGCAGGAAAAACACGCCGCTCAGCAGCGTGACGAGCACCAGCCTCAGCGTGTGCCGCCGCAGGTCCGCCCGCGTGGCACAGAGGAAAAAAGAGCCGCAGAAAAACAGATCCAGCGACCAGTAGGGCACCACCAGCCACGGCACGAACGGCAGGTCTTTCTCCCACCCGAAATAGCAGGACCCCACATCCCCGCGCGTGGCCGTGAAGCGATTGCACGCCCCATAAACGAGGATGAACACCGCGCCCGCGAGCGCCAGACATCCCAGCGCCCGCCACGCCAGCCCGCGTTCCCTGGCTGCTCCTCTCACGGGGCATTCCCGGGTTTCCGGGCGGCGCTCACGGTGAAGATGCCAAAGTCATCGACCCACTGCCGGTGTTTGACGAATCCGGCGGCGGCGACCAGCGCGTCCATCTCGCTCTGCGGACGGCGGCGCATGATCCACGGCTCGCCGTCCCGGTTCGTCAGGGTGCGGGCGATCATCTCCACCTGCGGGTGCCAGGGCTGGTTCGTGTAGATCAGCCAGCCATCCGGCGTCACCACGTTGAACAGCCCCTCCAGAGAACGCCGAAGCAGGTCATTGTCCGGAAAGAGTTCATAAAGCCCGGACACGATGGCCACTGAGGGCCGGGGCCGGATGGCGGCCAGGGCCGCGCCGTCAAAGGCATCCCCGCGCTCATGGGTGATGCGCGGTGTCAGCTTCAGAGCCGCCGCGTTGGCCCTGCCGGTGGCGAGCGCGGTTTCACTCCAGTCCCGGCAGAGCACCGAGACTCCCGGCGGGCACCACGGGCTGCCCAGGAGATCCAGGAGATACCGTCCCGCGCCACCCGCGATGTCCATGACGCGGAAGTCCGCCTGATTCTTCGCCGCCGATTCCACACAGAAGCGCAGCGCCGTCCGCATGCACTCCCGCCGCTGCCGGATACCGCGCCAGCCGATGGCATTGAGATACCCGCGATCAATCAGCCTCCCGATGCCCAGGGCTCCGCGGGATTTGTTATCATACACATAGTCCAGAGACTCCCCGGAATCGAACCCCGCGCGATAGCCCACCTGAATGCCGTGGCTCAGTTTTCCCAGGGTGGCCATACTCAGGCGCTGGGTGCCAAACATGAGCCGCTTTGGCGAAAGCGCGGGCAGCGGCTTCCGGAGGGATTCGTATTCCGCCTTCGTGGCCGGGTGCGTGAGGTTCACGCCCGGGGCGGGCACCGCCGGAGCGTCAAAACACTTCTCCGCGAAGGCGCGAATGGCCGTGGTCACGTGGTCCTGGCAGGTATCGTGGAAGATGGCGTGCCGGGCTTCGAAGAGCGTCACGTGTTCCTTGTCCGGACTGCCATAGGTGGCGAAGAAGCGGTCCTGCGCGGCCCGTTTCACCACCCGGTCCACGCCCGCCGAGAAGAGCAGCAGCGGGCGGTCCATGACGGCGGCATCCCGGATGACCCGGCGCGCGGCATCGAAGAGATCCACGAGGACACGGGCGGAGATGTCTTTGGAAATGGAGCGGTCCGCGTCATACGCGGCGGCGGCTTTTTCATCCCGCGTCAGCCAGTGGCCTTTCACGTAGCTTTTGATCGTCGCCTCCGGGCGCACCTTTTGCATCATCCGGATGGAGGCCAGCGCGCCGGGGACGATGAGGTTTACATCGAAGGCCGGCGTGGCCAGCACCAGCCCCGCGAGACGCGGCGCGTAGTCATGCACCCACGTGGCGGCCACCACCGCGCCCACACTGTGCGCCACCAGCACCACCCGGTCCTCCTTCACCCCATGAGCCTCCTCCAGATGCGCCATGAAGTCCGCGAGATCCCGCGCATACTGCATGAAGCCGGACGCATGCCCCCGCCTTCCCGCCGACTGCCCGTGCCCCCGGGCCTCCCAGGCGTAGATGGCCGTGTCCCGCAACCGCAGCCCCGGCACCACGGAATCCCAGCGGTCCGCGTGTTCATGCCCCCGGTGCAGCAGCACCAGCGCCCGCGTAGCGCCGGTGGAGGGAATCCAGGACTTGTAATGCAGCTCCGCGCCATCGCTGGCGGTGAACTGACGGCGGACGGTTTCGGTGGTGATCATGACAGGGAAAGGAGAGGGGATGCCACGGAACGGTGCTTTATGATATGGGCCTTTAGACTCATGGCACGGGTTTTTCCCCGCGGATTTCGCCCTGCCTTGGCTCTTACTCTTACTCGGAGTAGGAGTAGGAGTAGCCAAACGGGTGAACTCACGGGGACAGGAATGTCGCCGCTCCTTGATTCCCCCTCCACCCCGCCGCAAGTTACCGCACCCATGTCCCCCGCCGCCAGTGAACAGGCGCTCATCGAAGCGTATTCCCTCATTCCCGATCCCCACGAGCGCCTGAGTGCCATCGTGGCTTCCTGTGCCGGGCCGGGCATTCCGGAGGGCGATCGCCGGGAAGGGGACCTCGTGCCCGGCTGTGTCTCACGGGTCTGGATCACCGCCTCCGCGGAAAACGGTGTCCTCCATCTCCGGTGGGACGCGGATTCCCCGCTGGTGAAGGGCCTCGCCGGGCTGGTGTGCCAGGTCTATGAAGGCAGCCCGCCTCCCGCCGCCGCCGCGCACGCCGCGGGCATCCTCGCGGGCCTGCAACTGGACCGCCGCCTTTCCCCCACGCGCCTCAATGGCCTGGAGAACGCTGGACGCCGCATCCAGGCCCTCGCGGCGTCATTGTAATTTCTCCCCCGTGTTCCTCGACGCCCACCAGCACCTGCACGATGCCCGGCTGGCCCCCTTCCTGCCGGACATCCTCCGCGAACTGCCGCGCCTGCAAATCACCGGCGGCGTGGTGAATGGCACCTCGGAGGCGGACTGGTCCGCGGTGGAAACGCTCTGCCGGGACACTCCCGGCATGGTGCCCGCCTTTGGCCTGCACCCCTGGTATGTGACGGGACGGTCCCCGGAGTGGGATCGAAAACTGGAAGCCTTGCTGGACGCGAATCCTGGTGCCAGCCTGGGCGAGACCGGCCTTGACTGCTGGATAGAGGGTCACGACCTGGAGGACCAGCGGCGCGTCCTCCTCCGCCAGTGGGAGCTGGCGCGGGAGCGGAACCTCGCCATCACCGTGCACTGCGTCCGCGCCCATGAGCCCCTGCGTCAGTTTCTCCAGAAAAACCCCGCGCCCGCCCGGGGCTTTCTCCTCCACGCCTGGAACGGCCCCGCCGCGCTCACGCCCTTCCTGCTGGAGCGGGGAGCGCATTTTTCCTTTCCCCCGTATTTCCTTCACGAACGTAAAACCGCCGCCCGCGCCCATTTCCAGGCCCTGCCCCCGGACCGCATCCTCGTGGAAACGGACGCCCCGGACCTGGTCCCTCCGGATGACCGGAATGCCCACCCGCTGACGGATCCCGCGACGGGCAAACCGGTGAACCATCCCGCGAATCTGGTGACCGCCTATGAAGCCCTGGCCTCCCTGCGGGGGGAAACCGTGGAGACCCTCGCCACGGCCGTGGCGGCCAACTGGCGCCGTCTTTTTGGAGATTCCCGCACGGCTGACAAATAGCCGGAATCCTTCACGGAGTTATTCCGTGAAATCCGTCACCGCTTCCTTGAGGTCCAGTTCCTTGATCCAGGTGTTGCGGTAGCGGATGTCGTGGCCTTCGCACTGGAGCTTGAGGCCGCCGGGGGTGTCGGTGATGCCTTTACCACCGTCGTTGCCGCCATCCACGCCGGAGTTCGCGCCGCCCCACACCTGGCTGATGGACTGGTTCGTGTGGACCTTCTTTCCATTGAAGTACATGCTCACCTGGGCCTTCTCCACCAGCTTGCCGTCCTTGAAGCGCGCGGCGCGGAAGACAATGTCATAGGCGTTCCATTTCCCCAGGCCCGCATAGGCGGCGTAGGGGGACTCGGTTTCATTGATCACCGCGCCCATGCCGTGCTTGGATTTATCCCCGTCGCAGATCTGGATCTCGTAGCGGTTTTGGAGATACACGCCGCTGTTGCCGCCGGGCTTTGAAACGTAGAACTCCACGTGCAGGCGGAAGTCGCGATACTGTTTCTTCGTGACGATGTCCGCCGCGCCAAACCGCCCGCCATCCGCCGCGCGGTCATCGGTCATCAGCACGGTGGCGGTCTTGTCCGCGGGATCGTCCACGATCTTCCATTTGATGGGCATGGCGGACTTGAAGCCCGGGCCTTCCCAGTAGATCCATTTTTCATCCAGCGTCTTTTTGGTGCCGTCGATGATCACCTCCGCGCCCTCCGCGGGTTTCGCGCCCACGCCGGTGCCGGCGGAGGCGGTGGAGAGCAGACCGGCGAGAGCCAGGAGGGGGAGAAGGAAACGGGTTTTCATAGTGAAGAGGTTGGCGGGCGGACTATGCGGCGCGCCGTTCCCGTCCCGCAAGTATTGAATCATCCGCGTTCCCAGAAGGTTCCGGGGATCGTAAACAGTTAAGGCTTCCCATTCCTGGCAGGAATCCCGTAATGTGCGGGTGCTTCTCTTTTTTCCGCCTCCCCTTCCTTCTGATGAAATTCACCGCTGCTTTGCTGGCGGTCGTGGCTCTCTGCTCCGGCACGGCCATGGCCTACGATTCCGTTGTCGTCTTCAATGAGATTCATTATGCCCCGGCGGCGGGGCAGACGGAGTTTCTGGAACTGCGAAACCTGAACGCGGTGGATGTGAACATCGGCGGTTGGAGCATTACGAGCGGCGTGGACTACACCTTTCCCGCCGGCACCATCATTCCCGGTGGTGGTTATATCGTGGTGGCCGCGAATCCCGCGCTGATCCCCGGCGCGAAGGGTCCCTTCACCGGGCAACTGGACAACGCGGGCGAGACCGTACGGCTGCGGAACCTGAATGGCCGTATCATGGACGAGGTGACCTACGAGGATGGCGGCGACTGGCCGGTGGGCGCGGATGGCAGCGGAGCCACGCTTTCCCGGCGTGGTCTTTCGGCGGCCTCCGGTCCCGCCGCCTGGACCACCAGCACCAGCCTGGGCGGCACGCCCGGGGAGCAGAACTTCCCCCTCAATGTCCCGGTGAACCGTTCGCTCATCGCGACCCGCGCCGCCTGGAAATACAGCGACACCGCCGCCGCTCCGTCCGCGGAATGGGCAGCGGCCACCTTCGATGACACGGCGTGGGCCCAGGGCAGCGCGGTGCTGGGCTCCGGAGCCGGGGGCGGCGCGGCCTCCCTCACGGTGACGGCGAATCTCGTGGAGCGCTACCGGGCCGGGGCGGTCACCGGCGTGGCGGACGGCGGCGTGGTCTCCACCTGGACGGACGACGCCACGGGCGACGGTGTTTCCCAGAATGCCACCCGGGGCACCACCTCCCCGGTGCTGAAGTTGAATGCCACGCCCTCCGGCAAATCCGTCATCCGTTTCAACGGGGCATCGGAAATGCGCACCACCTCCCTGCCCGGTCTGGCACCCACCGGCGGCTTCGTTTATTTCATGGTGGTAAAGGCAAACACCACGCCGGTGAATGGCGCGCTCGGCGACGGTGCCGGAACCTACTTCATGGACCGGCAACTCACCGGAGCGGGGAATCCCCTCATTTCGCTCAAGACAGTGAACGGCCGCTACGCTCTGCAAAAGCGCTACGATGACGGCTCCGGCCTCGGCGGTCCGGTGAGCACCAGCACCGTTTCCACCACGGCCTATCAAATCGTGGCCGTGCGGCGGAACCGCACACAAAACCGCTTCGAGATGTGGGTGAACGGTGTCATGGAGGGCACGGACACGGATTCCGGCGGCGCGCTCACGGCGGACCCCATCAATCTTGGCCGTCACGGCACGGTCTTCACCACGGGCTTCTCCGGGGATATCGCGGAGTTCCTCATGTATAAGAGCGAGCTCACGGACGCGGAATTCCAGGCCGTGGGCACCTATCTGGAAAACGAATACGGTCTGGACACCGCGTTCCCCGGCAGCCTCGTCACCACCACGCTTTCCTCCGCCGCGCCCACCAGCTACCTGCGGAAGTCCTTCACCTATTCCGGAGACCCCGCGCGCACTTCCCTGCGGCTCAGCCACACGCTCGCGGACGGCGCGGTCTTTTATCTCAATGGCACGGAACTCCTGCGGACAAACATGCCCGCGGGGGCCGTCAGCCACACCACCGCCGCGAGTTCCATCATCAGCCCGGCAGCCTCCTCCGGTCTCATCAATGTCCCCGCCACCGCTCTGAAGAATGGCGCGAACGTGCTGGCCGTTTCGCTGCACAAGGCTGCGGGCAGCACCGGGGTGCTCTTCGATGCCGCGCTGGAGGCCACGGAAAGCCCGCCCGAACCCGGAGCGGAAAGGACGCTCGTCTTCAATGAAATCACCGGAGCCTCCGCGGCTTCGTTTTACGTGGAGTTGAAGAATACCACCGGCTCCGCCGTGAGCACCGCGGGCTGGACCATCGTGAGCAGCACCGGCCAGACCGTGCCGCTTCCCGCGCAATCCATCGCCGCAGGAGGATACCTCACCCTGGACGCCGCGGCGCTGGGATTCACCCCGGCGGATGGCACGAAGCTCTATCTCATGGGGCCCGGCGGCGCGCTGCTGCGGGATGCCCGCGCGGTGACGAACCGCATCCGGGGCCTCACCGCTGACGGACGCTGGGGACACCCCACCACGGCCACGCCGGGGACGGGGAATGTGGTCTCGGTGAACAGGGATATCGTCATCAATGAAATCTTCTACCACGGCCTCAATGACAGCCCGGAGCAATGGATCGAGCTATATAACAAAGGCACCTCCACCGTGGATCTCAGTGCCTGGAAGCTGAGCGATGCCGTCACGTGGGCGTTCCCCGCGGGCACCACGCTCGCGCCGGGCGGCTATCTGGTAATCGCGTGGGATCCCGCCGCGTTTGCCACGCTGCATCCCGGCGTGACCGCGCTGGGGCCGTGGAGCGGCAACCTTTCCGGCAAGGGGGAAACCATCACCCTGCGCGATGCCGAGGACAATGTGGCGGACCAGGTGACCTACGCGGATGGCGGCCGCTGGAGCCCGTGGGCGGATGGTGGCGGCAGCAGCCTAGAACTGCGCGACCCGCGTTCTGATAACAATTCCGGCGAATCCTGGGCCGCCAGCGACGAAAGCCTCAAGACCGCCTGGCAGACCGTGACCTACAGCGGCCTGGGCACGAACCCCGCCGCCGGGGATCCCACCACGTGGAATGAATTCGTCTTCGGCCTGCTGGGCGATGGCGAGTTTCTGATCGACGACATCAGCGTCATCACCAACGGCACGCAGTTGATTCAAAACGGAGCCTTCACCGCGGGCAATGCCGCCACCTGGCGGATCATCGGCACGCATTCCGGCACTGTGATCGATGATCCCCTCACGCCCGGCGGGGGCAAGGTGTTGAAGGTCGCCGCCAGCGGCCCCACCGAGCACATGCACAACCACGCCACCACCACCCTGAAGGCGGGGGCGTCCTATCATACTATTTCCGCCGCCAGCACCTACACCATCAGCTTCCGGGCCAAGTGGCTGCGGGGTTCCAACCGTCTCCACACCCGGCTGTATTGCAACCGTCTCGCCCGCCAGACCCTGCTGAACGTGCCGGTGACGGGCGGCACGCCGGGCGCGAAGAACGGCAGCTACATCGCCAATGCCGGTCCCACTTTCGAGGCCCTCTCCCACAGCCCGGTGGTGCCGGAGGTTTCCCAGCCGGTCACGGTGAGCGTCCATGTGGAGGACCCGGACGGCCTGTCCGCCGTGAGGCTCTTCACCTCCGTGGAGGGCGCGGCTTTCACCAGCACCACCATGACCACCGCGGGCGGCGGGGTTTACACCGGCACCATTCCCGGCCAGGCCGCGGGCGTCAGGGTGCAGTTTTACATCGATGCCGCGGATGCGGCCATGCCCGCTGTGGCCGCTCAGTTCCCCGCCGGAGGGGCGGCCTCCCGGGCCATGGTCCAGTGGCAGGATGGCAAGGCCGTGCTCCAGGCACCCGCCGGAGGAAAGCCGCACAATGTGCGCATCCTCATCACCGGCGCGGATGCCAATGAGATGTACAAGCTGGAGAACGTCATGAGCAATGCCGGGCTCCCCTGCACGGTGATCCTGGATGAACGTGAGGTGTATTACCGCGCCACCGTGGCGCTGAAGAGCAGCGAGCACGGCCGGTTCAACGCGGGCCGCGTGGGTTACAATCTCAAGTTCCCCAGCGACGGTCTCTTCCTGGGCGTGAATTCCGCCATGTCCATCGACCGCTCCGGCGGTCTCGCGGGAGGCCAGGGGGAACTCCTCATCCGCACCGTGGAAAATGCCGCCGGTGGCGTGCACGCGCCGGAGGACGATCTCATGCGCGTCATCGCTCCCGTGGCCACCGGCACCGGGGCGGCTTACTCCGGCGTCAGCCTCACCGGCCCGGCCATCATGTCGCGGACGCGCTTCGATGACGGCTATCTCGACGGGCAGTGGGACAGTGGCGGCGATGGCCCCATTTTTAAATACGAGCGCGTGTATGTGCTCACGCAGACCATCAACCCCACCACCCGCGTGGTGGATTCCATCATCGTGCCGGAAAATCCCAAGATTCCCCAGGACACCACCGGGCCTCCCGGGGTGAACGTGGGGAGTCTCGGCGCGGACAAGGAGTTCTACCGCTGGTACTGGCTCATCGAAAATGCCCGCTCCGGGGATAACTATCAAAAGATCATGGAGGCCGTGAACGCCATCGGCCAGACCGCCGGCAGCACGGCCTTCAAGACCCAGACGGCCCAGTATTTCGACGTGAGCAGCGTCCTGCGGGCGCACATCCCCGCCAATCTTTTCGGCGTCACGGACAATTACCTCACCGGCGCGGCGCAGCACAACGTCCTGTTCTACTTCCCGCCTAACGGAAAGGCGCTCATGTTCCCGTGGGACCTGGACTACCTCGCCCAGGGAGCCACGAATGCCTCCATCGCCACGGGGCAGGACCTCGGGAAATTCCTCGCGGATCCGGTGAATGTCCGGCTCTACTACGGCCACGTCCTGGATATCCTGAACAAGTCGTTCAACGACGCGTTCCTCACCCGCTGGGCCACGCACTACTCCAGCTTTGGCACGGAGGACATGACGGGCACGCTAACCTATCTGCGGGGACGCGCCACCTATGCGAAAAACCTCGTGACCGGCAACGGCTTCACGCCGCCCGTGGCAAAGAACGCCTTCAGCATCACCACCGCCGGACCCATCACCACGGCGAATCCGTTTGTGACCCTCACGGGCAAAGGCTGGATCGATGTGGACACCATCCGCCTCCAGGGAGGCAACGCGCCACTGGCGGTCACCTGGACGGACGCCACTACCTGGACGCTGAGCCTGCCGGTGAACGCGGGCACGGCGACTTACACGCTTCAGGCTTATGATAAGTCCGGCGTGCTCTCCACGGGCGCGGGCGGCACGGGCTCCGCGTCCATCACCATCACCGGCAGCGGCGGGGTCTTCCCGGCGGGACCGAAGTCGCTCGTCATCAGTGAGCTGAATTACAATCCCCCGGGCAGTGGCGACACCACGGAATTCCTGGAACTGCTGAACATCACGAACTCCACGCTGAATCTCGCCGGATGCCACTTCGACGAAGAGGGCGGCGAGGGCATCGCCTACACCTTCCCGGCGGGAGTCACCGTGCCCGCGGGCGGGCGCATCCTCGTCATCCGGGACGCCGCCGCGTTTGCCGCCGCTTATCCCGCGGCCGGTCCCATCGCGCCCGGGGTTTACACCGGCGCGCTGGACAACAGCGGGGAAAGCATCGTGCTCTACTCCGCCGCTGGTCAGGTGATCCTCCGCACGGCCTATAGGGACAATGAAAGCAGCACGGACGGCGGCGGCTTCACTCTCGTGCGTGTACTCGCCGGCCAGAATCCGGATCCGGATGGCACGGACTGGCGTCCCAGCACCGTCGCGGGAGGAAACCCGGGCACCAGCGATGCGCTGTCTTTCACCGGCACCGCGACCGCCGACGCCGACAACGACGGCCTCAGCGCCCTCATGGAATATGCCCTCGGCACCAGTGACAGCGTGTTCACGCCTTCCCCGCTGACCGCCACGCTCAACCCGGACGGCACCGTCACCCTCAACTGGCCCGCCGCGGCGAATGCCGATGACGCCCTCCTCACCGCCGAGGTCTCGACTGAACTGGGCACCTGGACGCCCCTCGCTGGTAAGACCGATGCCGGAGGCGGCACCCGTAAATATTACCGTCTGAAGGTCACGAAACGATAACGTTTTCACCCGGGAAGGCTCCCCGGATGGAGGGTGGCCCGGGCGGTCCTCCGCCAGGGGAGTTTGCTCTCCATGCATATCCTTTTGTTTCCTCCAAGGCCTCTCCGCAGCCTTCGCTTTCCCGTTCTCCATCAGAGGATTCGACGGCGACAGGAATGTCGCCGCTCCTTGTGCGCATTCAGAGGATTGGGAGGATGCGTATGAAGGTCAAACTTCCCCTGGCGGAGGACCGCCCGGGCCACCCCCGTTCGGAGGAACCCTCGATACCACCAGGGAACACTCCGGGAGCGGATCAAATTTACCGGATTCCATGTCCGAATGGTATAAGCCTGGAAAACCGGAAGCCGTTGACGTTAAAGGATTATGGAATAATTCCAAAATGCTAGGGATTTTCCCTATTAATAGGGGTTTTTCTTATGTAACGGGATTGTCACCTGTTCCATTATGATGGAGATTGCGGGTATCGCCTGTTTTCCATATAAAAGCGCTCCGCTCCGGGAAACCACCGGGCCGCGGCGTGCTTTCCATGAAGAAATTGTTGCTCAGTCTCTCCGTTCTCCTGCTGTGCGGAACGGTCTATTTTGCGTCCCGCCCGGGTGATTCCACGGTCAGTGAGTCCACCCGGTCCGCCATTCCGGGTGAGGAGGGTTACCCGCCTCCTGCCGCTCAAGTCAGGGACTTCGGGATGGCCCGCGCCCGTGCCGCTAACGGCGAACCTGAACGGAAGCTGCCGGATTTCCAGCCGCTGCACGCCTTCAATTCCTGGGTGGAAACATACATGGTGGCCTCCCCCGGAGAACGGGTCACGCTGATCCCCCGGGGCACGGCTCTCGCCAAAGCGCGGCGGCCTGAGTTCAAACGCCTCATCAAAGCCAATCCCCAACTGGCGCTGGAGACCTCCGTGCGGCCCGTTGTCCGCCAGGACCTGCCGCTGGAGGTGCAGGAGCAACTGGAAACCCCGGTCAGTGCGCGGGGGGATTATAAAGCCTACTTTGGCCGCGCGGCGGAGGGCGTGGAACTCCCGCCGGATCAGGAGCTGGTGATGCGTTACTTTGAGACACCGGAGGGGAAAAGCTACAAAGCGAATGTCTATGGCTCCCAGCTTGAGACCATCTCCCGGAAGAACATCGCGCTGCGCGGGGTGGCGGTGGATCGTGAACTGGCGGTCAGCGAGAGCCCGGTGCGCCAGTTGGAGAGCGGCGAGCGCATCGCTCCCGGCACCGCCGTGGACCAGACCTGCCCGGTTTCCAATATCACCACCCCGGCGGACACAGCGGATGGCCTGACCGTGGACGATGAAACGCCCGTGGTGGAACTCGGCGGACGCCTCATCCTCCTCTGCAATGGCACGCACGTCCGCATCTTCGACGAAGCGGAGCGCCAGGCCAGCGGCGGTCCGGGGGTTTCGGGATATTTCAAGGACACCTACCCCGGCACCTCTTCCGAGGCCATTGGCAACTTTCGCTGCCTCTACATACGCGTCACCTATCCGGACCAGATGCGCGCGCCCAACTCCGAGGCCACCGCCCAGGGGGACATGCGGAATGTCTCGCGTTATTACCTGGAGTCCTCCTTTGGCCGCCTCACCACCACGGCCACGGTGACGCCGCTCATCGTCATGCCGCACACCAAGGCCTGGTATATCGCGAAGGATGACGAAGTGGACGGCCTGGGGCTGGTGCACAGCGACGCCCGCTCCGAAGCCCGCCGCCTGGGGTATGATTCGAATCAATACAACTGCACCATCGTCCGGGTGAATGAAGGCCCGCGCCTCAGCGGCATCTCCTGGGGCGGAGGGGACAGCGTGTGGGTTTCCTGGGATGGTATGGATGTGCTGGATCACGAGTGCGGCCACTCGCTGGGACGGAATCACGCGAACTTCTGGAAAACCTCGGACGGCTCCGCCATCGGCGTGGGAGCGAACCAGGAATATGGCAACAGCCTGGACGTGATGGGTGGAGGCGGCGGCTTTGGCGCGCACTACAATTCCTACAGCAAGCGTTCACTGGGCTGGCTGCCGGACTCGAATGTCCACCGGCCCGCGGCGGTGCCTTCTTCGAATGGCATTTATCGCCTCTATGCCTATGACCAGCCGGTGCTGGAGGAGGGGAAGCGTTATTCCTTCCGCATGGACAAGGATCCGCAGCGCCGGTTCTACCTGGAGTATCACCCGGCGGCGGGCGGCCAGTGGGTGGACTCCGTCACCATGATTCTGAGCGGTCTGGGGAGCAACGCGGGGCACCTCATCGATACCACGCCCGGCAGCCCCGGTGGCAAGGGGGACGGCGGCATCCGCGTGGGCCGCACCTTTAGCGATTTCGAATCGGACACGCACTTCACCGTCGTCAGCAAAAATGCCACCACGCCTCCCAGCATGGACGTGGCGGTGATGCGCGGTCCGTTCCCGGACAATCTCCCGCCCGTGGCCACCCTCGCCGCCAGCGCCACCACGGTGGCGGTGGGCGGCAGCCTTACCTTCACCGCCACGGCATCCGATCCAAATGGCGATCCGCTCGCCTACTCATGGGATTTCAGCGATGCCTACGCCGCCACGAACACCCCGGTCATCACGCGGACCTTCCCGACGGCGGACCAGCAGACCGTGGAACTCACCGTGTCTGACATGAAGGGCGGCGTTGTGCGGCGGAACGTGGTCATCACCGTGGGGAATCCCGGTCGCGCCGTGCTGCGGGGACGCATCACCGCGGGTGGACAGCCGCTCATGGGCGTGCGCGTCACCAGCGACACGGACAAATACTGCTACACGGATGTGAACGGCGACTACGCCCTGGCCGATCTCCAGACCGGCTCCCGGACCTTCACGGCCACGCTCATGGGCTACACCTTCACTCCGGCCTTCACCAATCCGCTGACTCTCACCACCTCCGGGGCCACCGCACAAAACTGGACGGCCACCAGCGTGCCCGAGGTGACCCTCACCGCCATGGATGCCGCGGAGGGAGGCGCGAATGGCTCGTTCGTCCTCACCCGCACCGGAGACATCAGCGCGGCACTCACGGTGACGGTGGCCCCGGTCACGGGCTCCGCCACGAAGACGACGGATTACACTCTTTCCCCGGACTACACCACCAGTGGCTCCATGGCCACCTACACCATCCCCGCCGGGCAGGCTTCGTTGAACATCGTGGTGGCCGCGGTGAATGACACCGCCCAGGAGGGGCCGGAAACCGTGCAGCTTCAGCTCGCCGCCGGACCCTATCAGGTCCGTGAGGGTGGCGTGGCCCGGCTGACCATTCAGGACAATGACACCACCAGACCGGTGGTGAGCATCGCCGCCACGGACTTTTATGCCACCGAGACGCCGGGGGATACCGGCACCTATCTCATCAGCCGCACGGGCAGCACCGCCTCCGCGCTCAGCGTCTCGCTGGACTACGGCGGCACCGCCACCCGCGGGCAGGACTATCCCGCGCTGTCCACCACTTTCACCATTCCGGCGGGCCAGTCTTCCGCCACGCTGAGTCTGGTGCCGGTGGATGACGCGGTCATCGAGATTCCAGAAGACGTCACCCTCTCCGTGGCGGCGAACGCGGCTTACATCGTGGACTCCACCGCCTCCTCCGCCACGGTGACCATCACGGACAACGACCTCGCCACGGTGGGCGTCACGGTGTTGGATGACACCCTGAACGAAGCCGGTCGCGGCACGGGCACTGTCCTCGTCACCCGCACGGGAAATCTCAGCCAGCCGCTCACGGTTTATTACGGCCTGAGCGGACGCGCGCTCCATGGCCGGGACTACGTGGCGCTGCCCGGGCAGATCACCCTGGCGGCGGGCATGGCTTCCGCGCCCATTGTCATCACGCCCTACGATGACGACATCGGGGAGGTGGATGAGTCCATCACGCTCAATCTCACCAGCTTCGACAATGCCTACACCCTTGGGCCGAACTACTCCGCGAGCCTCACCATCAAGGACAACGCGGACCCGCCCCTGGTGACGGTGACGGCGAATTCCGCCGCCGAGCCCTCCACGAACGGCACCTTCACCTTCACCGCCACCGGTTCCATCACAGGGAATATCACGGTGAAATACACCCTCTCCAGCACCGCCATCCCGGGGTCGGACTACACCGCGCCGTCCGGCAGCGTGGTCATTTCCGGAAACGGCACGAACATCGCCACGGTGAACATTCCCGTGCTGAACAATTCGGTGGGCGAGAGCACGAAGACCATCATCCTCACCATCACGCCCGGGGCGACTTACTCGCTCTACAATGACGCCTATGCCGTCATGCGGCTGAAGGACGATGACGCGGAGCCCGTGTCCGTTTCCACCCATAGCGCCACCCTGGCGGAGCCTTCTTCCGCCAGTTCCTTCTATATCTCGCGTAATGGCTCCTCGGGCAATCTCACGGTGACTTACACCATGAGCGGCACGGCCACGAACGGCACGGATTATAACAAACTCCCGGGCACGGTGGTCATTCCTGACGGATCCACGGGCGTGGACATCGCGGTCACGCCCATCAATGACACCCTCGCCGAAGGCACGGAAACCGTAACCCTTAATCTGGCGGCGGGCACGGGCTATGGCGTGGAGGTGGGCTCCGCCACGCTTTATCTCCAGGACAATGACAACTCCACCATGCCGGCGGTGGGTTTTGCCGCCACCACCGGGACCACCAGCGAGGCCCCGGATGCCATCACGGGGGCCTACCGGGACATCGAGGTCACGCTGACCCCCGCGCATACCGGTCCGGTCACGGTGGAGTATGTCAGCAGCGGCGGCACGGCGGTGGGCGATGACGTGGACTGGTCCTATGTGGACCCGGACAATGGCAATGCCCTGATTTCCCGCGGCCTGCTCACCTTTCCGGCGGGTGTCACCTCCAAATTTGTCAGGATCAAAGTCCGGAACGACGGCATCCTGGAGGGCAGCGAGACGGTGATCCTGGAACTCCGCAACGTGAACAACGGGCGGCTTTCCTCCAGCCGGAGCAAACACACTCTGACCATCACGGACAACGCCGCGGCGAATCCCGTGCCCCGTGTCAGCTTCCTCACCAGCGCCACCACGCGTTCTGAATCGGATGGCACCGAGCCCCTGCTCATCGCTTCGCTGGATGTGCCCTCCGCCTCGCCGGTGACGGTGAGCTTCACGGTCTCCGGCACCGCCACGGCGGGAGCGGACTACACGCTGCCGTCCGGCACGCTGACCTTCGCCGCTGGTGAAATGTTCAAGAAGCTGCCCCTGGTGATCATTCCGGATGGCGTGAATGAACTCGCGGAGACCGTGGTCGTGACGCTCTCGAATCCCTCGGGCGCGCAACTGGGGGGCATCCCCACGCACACGGTCACCATTTCGGATAACAACGCGCCGGTCATTACCGTCACGGCTTCTTCGCCGGAGGCGGTGGAGGACAGCGGAACGGGCCTCTTCACTTTCACCCGTTCCGGCGGGGCAGCGAATCTGGCGGTCACGGTGCGCTACGCCACTGGCGGGACGGCCGCGGGCGGCGTGGATTACACGGCGCTTCCTGGCACGGTGCTCATTCCCGCGGGCCAGACTTCGGTGTCCGTGGCGGTGAATCCTCTGCCGAATACCGTGGAGCAGCCCGCCCGCACGGTGGTGCTCACGCTGGCGGATGATCCTAACTATGAGATCGGGCTCTCTTCGGAGGCCACGGTCACGATCGTCGATGATGACGCCGCGCCGGTCATCACGCGGATTTCCCCCGTGGCGGATGCCATCGCCATTCCCGCGGGAGTGGGGCTGCGGCTGGAGGTGGAGTCCACCCGCGAGACCCCGTCCGGCACGGCCCAGGTGCCGGTGGCGTGGTCCATGGTTTCGGGGCCAGGCGCGGCGGTTTTTGAGAGTCCGGCGGGTCGCATGACGGGCGTCACTTTCCCGGTGAACGGCACCTATGTCCTGCGCGCCACCGCCACGCATGGTTCGACGGTGACGAGCGACCTCACCGTCGCCGCGGGCCTCCCGCTTTTCAGAGGGGCGGATATCGGCACCACCACCGCGGCGGGCACGGTGAGCACCAGCGGGGCCACCTATACCCTGAGCGGCGCGGGCAGCGGGCTCAGTTCCACGGGCACGGCGGACGGCTTCACCTTCCTCGCCATTCCGCGCGCGGGGGACTTCGATCTGAAGTGCCGCGTGCTCAGTGTTTCGAATCCCGGCGGCAATGGCTCCTGCCGCGTGGGGCTCATGGTGCGCGCGGAGGACAGCCCCGGCTCGCCTTATATCATGAGTCTGGAAAAGGCGGACGGCACGCACTCCCAGCACACACGGCTCACGGCGGACGCCGCCACCGCGGCCACTCCGGGTAATACCGCCTACACCTTCCCCCACTGGGTGCGCGTGGTCCGGAGCGGGAATAACTTCTCCACCTGGCACGGCACGGATGGCACCACCTGGTCGCAGCGCGGCACCACCCAGAGCATTCCGGACATGGGGAATGCCCCGCTGGTGGGGCTGGCGGTCACCAGCGCGGTGCCGGGCACGGTCTCCACGGCGGTCTTCGATTCCCTGAACTTCCAGCCCGCCTCGAACACCGGCCCGTATGTCAACGCGGGCGCGGCTCTCTCCGGCGGAGGTCCATTCAATCTGGATGCCACGATCTCCGATGACGCGCTGCCTCTCCCAATCACCCTGACCAGCCAGTGGAGCAAATGGGCCGGGCCGGGTAACGTGACCTTTGGCAATGCTTCGTTCGTGGACACCACCGCCGCCTTTTCCGCCAGCGGCCTCTACACCCTCCGGCTCACGGTTTCGGACGGTCTCATCACCACTTATGACGACACCACGGCGAACGTGAGCGTGCAGTCGCCCATTGAAGCCTGGCGGGCCGCGAAGTTCGGGGCTTCCGCTTCGGATCCCCTGGTGGCCGGCGATCTCGCGGACGGGGACAGCGACGGGCTCACCAATCTCGTGGAATACGCCCTCAACAGCGACCCTGGGGCCTCCGTGGCCGCGCATCTGCCGGTGGCTTCGCTGGATGAAGGCACGCTCACGCTAACGTATCGTGTGAACCTGGCGGCCACGGACGTGGTCCTCGCCGTGCAGAGCTCTGCTGACCTCTCGGCGTGGTCTCCCGCGCCGGTGACCTTTGAGACGCTTTCGGACGACGGCCAGACGCGTGTGATCCGTGCGAGCATGCCCGCCACTCTGGAGCGGCGCTTCCTGCGGCTCGAGGTTTCCCGCTAACCAGGGTTTTCAGGAGGGCATCCCGGCTCCGGCAGTCGGGATGCCCTCCTGTTTCCCGCGTGTGTTTCCGGTCTTTCCAAACGCGCGGGGCGGTCTTATGGGGCGGGAATATCCAATGACAGCAGTAGCATGAGAGAGTTCGACTTCGTCGTCGTGGGCAGCGGGATCGCCGGTCTGAGTTTTGCCCTGAAAGCGGCGCGCCACGGTTCCGTGGCCGTCATCACCAAGCGGGCGGCCGCGGATTCCAATACCTCCTGGGCCCAGGGCGGCGTGGCCTGTGTGATGGGGGATGACGACAGCTTCGAGCAGCACGTCGCGGATACCCTGGATGCCGGGGCGGGGCTGTGCAAAGAGGACGTGGTGCGGGACATCGTGACCGAAGGCCCGGAGCGCATGCGGGAGCTCATGGACTGGGGCGTGCATTTCGATGGCTCGCAGGAAAACGGCGGCACGCCGGACCTGGGCAGGGAAGGGGGGCACACGCGCCGCCGCATTCTCCACCACGGGGACACCACGGGCCGGGAAATCGCGGACCGCCTCCTGGAGCGGGCGCGGGAAACCCTGAGCATCACCTTTTTCGAGGAGCACTTCGCCATCGATCTCGTCACCGCCGGAAAGCTGGGGTTTGCCACGGAGGACCGCTGCCTGGGGCTCTATGTGCTGGATGAAAAGACCGGCGAGGTGATCACCTTTCGCTCGGACCGCGTCATCCTCGCCACCGGCGGGTGCGGGCGGGTGTATCAATTTACCACGAATCCCAATGTGGCCACGGGGGACGGCGTGGCCATGGCCTGGCGGGCGGGGGCGACGATTGCGAACATGGAGTTCATCCAGTTCCACCCCACCTGTCTCTATCATCCCACGCTGAAGAACTTCCTCATCACCGAGGCGATGCGCGGCGAGGGCGGGGTGCTCATTGGCGCGGATGGAAAGGAGTTCATGCAGAAGTACGATCCCCGCGGCTCGCTCGCGCCCCGGGACATCGTGGCCCGGGCCATTGACCGCGAGATCAAAAAGACCGGCAGCCCGTGTGTCTATCTGGACATGCGCTCGAAGTCCCGCGAATTCCTCCAGGAGCGTTTTCCTAACATTTTCCAGACGTGCCTCGACGCGGGCATCGATATCTCGAAGACCCCCATCCCCGTGGTGCCCGCCGCGCACTATCAATGCGGCGGCGTGCGCACGGACGTGAATGGCGCCACCAGCCTGCGCGGGCTCTACGCCGTGGGGGAGGTGGGTTGCACCGGCCTGCATGGCGCGAACCGGCTGGCCAGCAATTCCCTCCTGGAGGGCGCCGTGGTGGCGCACCGGGCGGCCGCGGATTTCCTGCGTCGCAGCCCTCTGGGCCAGCCGCACCTCACGGCTTATAACATTCCCTCCTGGCGCCCGGGGAATGTCACCAATGTGGATGAACTGGTGGTCATCTATCACAACTGGGACGAGATCCGCCGCCTCATGTGGGACTACGTCTCCATCGTCCGCACGGGGAAACGCCTCCAGCGCGCCGCCACCCGTTTGCGCAATCTGCACCGGGAGGTGCAGGAGTTTTACTGGAACTTCAAGGTCACCACCGAACTCCTGGAACTCCGGAACCTTGTGCAGGTCGCCGCTCTCATAGTGGACAGCGCGCAATCCCGCCACGAAAGCCGCGGGCTGCATTACACCCTGGATTTTCCGGAACCGGATCCCCGGGAAATCAAGGACACGGTCCTCCGGCGGGTATTGTAGCGCCTCCCTGTCCCTGAAAGCAAAAGCCCCGGCGGGGAGACCGCCGGGGCTTTGGGAGGCCTGGTGGAATCAGTCGGACATTTCCTTCCGGATGGTCTCGAGGAGGGCTTTGGTGGCTTTGGTGCCGTCCTCTTCGCTGAGGACGCTGCCTTCGTATTCCACGCCGATGAAGCCGCGGTAGCCGTGCTTCTTCACCACGATGTCCAGCATCTTCCGGTAGTCGGTGTGGGTTTCGTTTCCTTTGTCATCGAAGTCGTTGCTCTTGGCGCTCACGCCTTTGGCGAAGGGCATAAGTTCATCCGTGCCCTTGTAGCGGTCATAGGAGTGGAAGTTGCCGAAATCCGGGAGCGTGCCGCAGTTCTTTTTACCCGTGGCTTTGATGACCCCCGCGAGCCAGGAGCCGTCGCTGGAGAGGCCGCCGTGATTTTCGACGATGACGTTCACGCCGTATTCCGCGCCGATGTCGCTCAGGCGGGCGAGGCCGTCCGTGGCGCGTTTCGCCTGCTCCTCGCGGGTGCCTTTGTCCCCGGCGTGGGCATTCACACGGATGCTGTGGCAGCCCAGGAATTTCGCGGCTTCCGCCCACTTGCGGTGGTTCTCCACGGCTTTGGAGCGGGCGGCATCATCCGGATCGCCCAGGTTGCCTTCGCCGTCACACATGATGAGCACGCTGACGAGACCGTTGTCCGCCACGAGCTTCTTCAGTTCCGCGAGGTAGGCGGCGTCCTTTACTTTGTCCTTCCAGAAGGAGTTCACCCACTCCACGCCATCGAAGCCCAGGGCTTTGGCCCGGACTGGGAAGTCCGTGTTTTTCATCTGGCCCTTCTGAAGGGCCTTGTGAAAGGACCACTCGGCGAGGGAGATTTTGAAGAGTGGCTCTTTTTTAGCCTCCTGGGCACGCAGGACGGAGGGGAGGAACGTGGTGGCCAGGGCGGCCTGGAGGAAGGAACGGCGATTGATATTCATAAGCAATGCGGGGAGGTTGCAGTGTGTGAAGTTGGGCCGGGGGATGGCGAGCAAAAACACCGCCGGAGACGCGGAGCGCGGCTCCGCCATTGCCAGCGCCCCGCGGCCCGTTTATCCGGCGGGCATGCGCATCATTACAGGCAGCGCCGGCGGCATTCCCATCACCGTGCCGCGCACCGTACTCCGGCCCACCGCGGACCGGGTGAGGGAAGCCGTGTTCTCGATTCTCGGTGATCGCGTGGACGGGGCGGCGGTGCTGGATCTCTTCGCGGGCAGCGGGTCCTATGGGCTGGAATGCCTGAGCCGGGGAGCGCGGCGGGTGGTGTTCGTGGAGCAGGATCGTGGAAGCTGCGGCGTCATTTCCCAGAATCTCACCAAGGCCCGGCTGACCGGCGGCATGGTGGCCAATGCTCCCGCCGAATCCTGGCTGAAACGCGCGGGCGGGGAAAAGTTCGATCTCATCTTCGCGGACCCGCCGTATGCGAAGCAGCGAGGCGACCGCGACTGGAATGCCCTGCTGCTGGGCTCCCCCTTGCTGGCGTCCCTGCCGGCTCCGGGAGGACTGTTCATCCTGGAATCGTTCGCCAAAGGCGGTCAGGTGATCCCACCCGATGCCGCGTGGCAGGTGGTGGACGAGCGCCGCTACGGGGACTGCCTGCTGGTTTTCTATCAACTCCCGCCGTCTGATGCGCCTGCACCTGACCCTGCTGCTGTATAATCTGCTGCTGCCGGTGGGCCTGTTGATCCTGCTGCCAGGGAGCCTGTTGAAAATGCGCCGCCGGGGAGGCTACGGGGGGAACTTCTGGCAGCGCCTGGGATTCTTCAAACCGCCGGTGAGAGAACGGCTGGACGCCGGGCAGGGAAGGACCTGGTGGATTCACGCCGTGAGCGTGGGGGAGGTGAACGTGGCGCGGAAGCTCATCGGTGAAATCCTGCGCCGCGAGCCGGACCGGCCCCTGGTGCTTTCCGTCACCACCTCCACGGGCTATGCCGTGGCGCTGGAGGGGGCACCGGAAAACCTCACGGTGATCTACAGCCCGCTGGATTTCGGCTGGGTAGTGCGGGCGGTGCTGCGGCGCATCCGGCCGGAGAAGTATGTTCTCATGGAGGCCGAACTGTGGCCGAATCTGGTGCGCCGGGCGGGGAAGCGGGGCATTCCCGTGGCCCTGGCGAATGCCCGGCTCTCGCCCCGGAGCGAGCGGCGCTATCGCAAGTTCCGCTGGCTGGCGGGGCCGCTCTTTTCCATGCTGGATCTGGTGATGGTGCAGGAGGAAAGCGATGCCGTCCGCTGGGAGGGAATCGGGGTGCCGCGCGGGCGCGTGCGATGCACGGGGAGCATCAAGTATGACCTCGTGGGCACCGGTGGAGCGAAGCGTGTGGCGGAGTTCCGGGAACTGCTGAGGCCACTGTTTGACGGGGAATCCGTAAAATTGTTAGTAGCGGCCAGCACGCATCAGGGGGAGGAAAAGGTGCTAACAGAAGTCTTTCTCGAACTGCGGCG
This sequence comes from Verrucomicrobiales bacterium, assembly GCA_965229245.1. GTDB lineage: Bacteria > Verrucomicrobiota > Verrucomicrobiia > Verrucomicrobiales > V1-33 > V1-33. The sequence goes on along the minus strand of CBDDIW010000005.1, from coordinate 759,862 downwards.
TGAATTCCCCGGAATCGCGTTCCTGATTGCTCCCCGGCATTTTGAGCGGCGCGGGGAGGTGGCCGCAGATCTGGCTTCCCTGGGGATTCGGACGGCCCTGCGGTCCGCGCTGCCGGAGGTGCCGGCCAGGCCGGAGGTGCTCATCATCGATTCCACGGGCGAACTGCGGGACTGGCAGGCCCTGGCGGACGTGGTCATCATTGGGAAAAGCTTTCTCGCCACTGGCGGGCAGAATCCGGCGGAAGCCATCGCGGCGGGAGTGCCGGTCATCACCGGTCCTCACATGGAGAACTTCCAGGCACTCATGGAACTGCTGCGTGGGGTGGAGGGTATCACGGAGGTAGGCTCCGTGGAGGCGCTGCTGCCCGCCTTGCGCCAGGCGTTTGCCGCGCCGGAGAAAGCCCGGGAATCAGCCGCCCGCGGACGGGCCGCGCTGGAGCGCCATCGCGGGGCCGCCGCGCGGACGGCGGAGGCGCTCGCGGTGCTTACCACACCTTCCACCAGGGCTTTTTGACCGGGCTTTGGGTGACGGGGATTTCCTTCGGCTCCCGGGTGGAGGCGGGCGTGGCGCGGGAGGGAGAGGGCGGGGGACTCGCGGGCGCGGGTTCGTCAGGAACGGAAGCCGCTGGCGCGCGCTCGACTGGCGGAGGGTCCTGCGGCGGGAGGTTCGTTGAAACCGGTTCAGGTTCCACAATGGCCGCCTCAACGGTTCGCTCCACCGGCTCCTGGACCACGGCAGGCTCCGCCTTATCAGGCGCGGTCACGGCTCCGGCTTCCGGCGTGGAGCTTTCGCCCGCGTACCGGGCCCACATTTTAGGCAGGAGCGGCTTCAGGTCCTCCTCCGTGCCCCATTCCGGGCCGGAGGGTTCGGAGGGCTGGTGGATATCTTTGTGCTCCGGCAGGCCGTCCTCCCAGCGGGAATTCCGCGCCCGCAGCGCCCGGCCGATCACGTCCCGGATCTCCCCGCGTCCGGCCTCAGGATTGGCATCGATGACCAGCACAAGGCCGTCCGGATTTCCCCGCGCGATTTCATAAACCTCCCGGCCCTGGGCGACGATCCAGTTCCGCCAGTCCGCGAACCGCTCCTTCGAGCATCCTCCGCGGGCGAGAAAGGCGACCCCCCATAACAAATTCGTGTAGAGCTGGACGGCATAGCCGGTCCACAGCCGGTCGAAGGCGATCACCTCCTGCTCCGGCAGGATGCACAGGCGCTCGAAGAGCCGTTCCCCGTTGGCTTCACTGTCCGGATCGCGGGCTTGTTCGACGATAGTCCAGAATTGGTCGGTGGTCATGGTGCTGCGGGAAACAGGTTCCAGTGATCCCGCGGTGAGGCAACCGTTCACGATCCGCGAAATCGCGGACCGGACCGCTCAGTCCCATGATCCCAGCCCGCCCAGAAGCCCCAGCAATCCCACGGCAAAAAGCATCCCCGCCAGGAAGCACGCGATCATGATCCACACCGGGGGAAGTCCCCGGGCCCGGCTCAGCGGCAGACGGTTCCGTTTCGTGCCCGCGTGGCTGGCGAGCTTCTCAAAATGCGCGCGTTCCCCGCCCTCCGGACACCGGCCCGCCAGCAGTGCAAACCGTTGTCCCGCGGTGCTCCAGTCTCCATTCAGGGCCGCCACGCGGGCCAGCAGCTCCAGTTCCCGGCGGTTCAGGCCCGCGGCATCCGCGGCGGCCAGCATGGCCTCCGCCTCCGGATAGAAACCCCGCGCCGCGAACTCCTGCGCGAAGAGCAGTCTCAAATGGCGGGCCGCGGGATCGATGTCCATGTCAGGCTGAAAGTTCAGATGACTCCGGCATCCCAGCCTCGCTGGGCCTGCTCGCTGACCTCGCGCGGCAGCAGGTGGGAAAGCTGGATGCAGGCGTGGCGCAGCGCGGGCAGATTATTCACCGCCCGGGCCTGGTGGCCGTGGGTAATCAGCCGCCGGGCGCGCTCCGGATCCGTCATCATCGGCTCCTCCATTTCCAGATTCCGGAAGAAGCGCTCCCAGAAGCCCTGCTGGTCATGCAGGATGTCCCGCGCCAGCGAGTACATCTGCTCCTGCGTGCGCTTCAGCCGCTCGGAGTTCCGCGCCGCGATCTCCGTCTCCATCTGGTCGTAAAGCTCCTGGGACTTCATGCGCTGTTCGCGCTTCCCCGTCTCCACCGCGATCTCATGCAGCCGGGTGGCGAGATCCCGCACCTCCTTCACCAGCGAGGGCCAGCGGAGCGCGTCCTCCACCTGGTCAATGCGGCAGGACAGGTCCAGCAATATCTTGTCGCACTGCTCGCCCAGGACGAAATCCCCCTCCACGTCGTTTATTTTCCGCTGGAGCTCCTTCGTGGACTCCTCCCGCTGGATCTCTCCCAGGGCCTTGCCCGCCACGCGGTCCTCGGCGCGGTCCGCCTGCGCGTGCAGGATCTTCAGCCGCTGCTGCTCCCGGGAAAAGCGCTCCCGCAGCACCGCCGGGCTGTTCGACGCGGCCTTGCGCCCGGTGTCCAGCTTCGAGGTGAACTCCGCGTCCAGAAACGGCACGAAGGCCTCCACCGTGATCGCGCGGGATTCATCGATCTTCAGCGTGACCTCGATCTCCTGACCCTCCGGCAGTTCCCTTCGGATGTCCGTGCCCTTGATATCGAGCCACCCTATCAAACGGTTCCGGTCACTGTATTCGCTCTCGCCCTCCACGATGGGCACCTTGATGGCGCTGCCGGCCTCGCCGGGCCGCACCGTGGCGGTGGTGTGGAATTTCTCCCGCTTCCGCTGCGGCAGGCCGGTGCCCTTCACGAAGAACGGGCGCACCGTGTTGTTCGTGAGCCCCACCCCGATGCTGTGAATCACCGGCTGTTCCTCCACCGCCGCGCCGATGGTGTAGTGCATGGTATCAGGAGTGATTTTCCGCGCGGCCCCGGAGGCATCCCGCAGGAGGAGGCGGTAGTGATTCCGCATCCCACGCTCCGCGCTCAGCATGACGGTGAAGGTCCCGTCCGCGTGGACCGGCGCGCGTCCCCCGCTCCAGCCGGATTTTTCATTGCTGAACTCGATGGTGAATCCCGTGAAGCCGCCCGGCTCTTTTCCCGAAATACGCCCGCCCACCAGCGGATCCGGCTCGATGCCCGCGGGCTTGTATTTGAGATCCACGGCATACTCCTCCGCCTGCACCGGAGCCGGTGCCTTCCGGGGAGCCACCTGGGTGCTGGCAAAAACCGCCGCTCCCCGCGCCACCACGGTCATGGGGTCCACGCTGTGATCCAGCGGCACTCCCAGCTCGGCGCGCAATTGCTCGCGGAAATAGGGGGCCTGCGTGGGGCCGCCCACCAGGATCGCCCGCTGCAAGTCCCCGGGCCGGAGATTCTTCGAAGCCAGCACCTTCCTCACCAGGGCGGCGGATTTCGCAATGATGGGCTCCGCCACTTTGGCCACCTCCGCCTGGGTGAGCTCGATGCCCAGCGTCTCCACGTCCACCTCCTCGCCGGAGGCATCCAGAAAGATGCAGCCCATGAGCGGGGCCCGCGCGTTGCGGCTGGCCTCGATCTTCGCTTTTTCGATAGCTGACTTCAGCTTGAGCATCTCCCCGTGCCAGCGCTCGCTGCCCCGCCGGAAATCCGGGAGATCGAAGCCGGAGGTCAGGCGCGGCATGATGAGTTCCTGGAGGATCGCCCAGTCAATGTCGGAGCCTCCCAGGAAGTTGTCCCCTTCGTGGGCCACCACATTGATGATGCCCTCCTCCGCGCGGATGACCGCCGCATCAAAGGTGCCGCCGCCGAAATCATACACCAGCCAGTAGGCCTTCTCCTCCTCTCTCTGAAATCCGTAGGCCAGGGCCGCGGCCACGGGCTCCTGCACCAGCGGGCTGGCGGTGAAGCCCGCGAGTTCCGCCGCGCGCCGCGTGGCATCGCATTGGTGCAGCTCGAACGCCGCCGGCACGGTGATGACCGCGGCGCTCACCGGTTCCCCCCGGCTCTGCTCCACGTCGCCTTTCAGGTTTTTCAGCACCTCGGCGGAGAGTTCCTCCGGTTTCAGTTTCTTTGCCGTGGCCGGGAAGGTGTAAACGGAGTCGCTGCCCATGCGCCGTTTGAACTCCGTGTAGGCATCGCGGGGATTTGCCAGTTGCAGGTTTTTCGCGGCATCTCCTATCCGCAGCACACCCGCCTTCGTGTAGCCCACCGCGGAGGGCGTGATGTCCTGGGACTGGTTGTTTTTGATGATTACCGGCTCCACCCCCTCCATCACCGCGATGGCGCTGTTGGTGGTGCCGAGGTCTATGCCGAAATCGATGGTTTGCCGGGACATGAGGGGTCAGGGGAAAGGGAAGCAGGGCAGGGGAACGGAGACTTGCTCACTGGCCGGGATCTGTCTCCGGCACCGCGATGACGATCTCCCCGGCCCAGGCCAGCCTGCCATCCACAAAGATGCTGGGGCGAATGGTTTCCGCCACGAGTTCACGGGTGAGCCCGGCCCGTTTTTCCGCGGCCACCACTTTCTCCGGCAGGCCGTAGTCATAGACTTCGCCCTCCCGGTCCCGGACTTCAAAACCCAGGCCCTGCAGCGTGTCCAGGATGCCCGCGATGCCCCGGTGCGTCGCGCGGTGTTCGTCCTTCACCTCGCCGGTCAGCCGGTCCTTCATGCGGCGCTCCGAGCGCCAGGCATGCACCGCGATCTCCGCCAGCGCCTGGTTCACCTTGCGGTCGTGATCACCCGTGCCGGAGGACGATTCCGCTCCCAGGAGTCTCCGGAGTTCCGGCACCTCTTTTTGCCAGTCCACGGGATCTATCTGGAAATCGTTTTTTGAATTCATTCGCCGTTAGAAGTTTTTTACATCGATCCGGCGCGTTGACAAGCCGGGGGATCGGGTGGGCTCGAGAATGACGGTGAGCGGAGTGCCGGGGGAAATGGTCAGGCGGGTATCTGATTTCCGGTAGTTTCCCAGAGGTCCGAAAAGATAGATAAAGCCAAACCACGAATCCCCCGCGGCAAACCGCATTTCGTAGGTCCCTTCGGACAGGGGCATGTTCTCCAGCTTTTCGCCGGCACGGACAAAATACAGCGCGATGGTGAACCTGGTCGCGGGGTCCACCAGTTTGACCAGATATCCTCCGTCGCCGGGCGCGGCCGTGAGGGTCATTGTGCCCGGAGAGTTGGCGGGCGGGGGATATACGAGCGTGCCGGTGGGAGGAAGGGATTTTGGCGTCAGTTCCCGTTCCCGTAGTTTCGCCAGAGCCTCCCTCGCGACCTTGAGGTTGAGATCCTGAGGGTCCGGAAGCGGGGCATAATAGGTGCCCGGCGTTCCGGCCTCCCGCCTCGCGTCCTGCTCCCGCATCACGGGGAGGACAAACTTCATCCACAGCAGGCCGCACACGAGCGCCGCCAGCCACCGGGCCTGTCCACTGCCGGTGAGAAGAAAAGGAGGGGAAAGAAAAAACCGGGGGATCCGCCACAGCTTTTCATACCACGGCAGTTGCCGGAAGGGGCGGGGCATCCGCAGCAGACCCATGGGGGGAAGAAGATTTCCGGATCCGCGCAGCGCCTTCCGGTTCCGGGTCAGGATTCCGCGCAGTTCGGGATCATGGGCATACTTCAATGCCGTGGTGAAGGTGGCGACCGCCGCATTCCGCTGGCTCCGCGTGAACGCTTCCGCGCCCAGCGCCATGAGAATGGAGGCGACGGTGTCCCCCAGTTCATGCAACTGCTCCGGCGGCAGTGCCTTCGCTTTCATCGTTTCCTCCAGGCCTGGCAGCACTTCCTTCCGGATCCGCTTCAGCCGGTGCACGGGACTTTTCGGGGAGTCCTTTATCCGCAACATGCCGTCGAGAAGGGGACGCACATGGACATCGAACGCGAGATTTTTCTGAACGGTGGCGATGTTCGTTTTGAGATTCCGCATCAACGCCACATCCCGTGTGAAACCGAGGATTTCGTTCAGAATGCCGAGGAACTCCCGCGCGGTATCCGCCCGGTGCGCGGCGTCCGCCGGACCGGCGGTATCCTCCTGTTCCAGAATCCCATTGTAGGCCGCCGCCGCGCAGGCCAGGGCGGCCTCCGCGATTTCGTCCCCCGTGTGGTCCGCCCGCCCGCTCGTCCGGCCATGGATCATGGTGATGACCTGGAAAAGCGGAGTGACGGCGTCCAGCAGGGTGCGCGTGTGGAGAATTCCCTGCTCCCGGTTTTCCCGCGCTTCCGCCCGCGCGGTTTCCACATGGCGCTGGATGCGCCGGCGCACCGGCAGCAGGGCCGCGTCCAGGGCTTCATCCGCGCCGCTGCCGTCCAGGCGGCGCGCTCTCAACGCCTCCGCGTGGCGGCGGGCTTCGTCCTCCCGGCCCTCCGTGGCAAAGGCGAGAGCGAAACCAGCCTGGATTTGATCCAGCGCGCGGGGCAGGTCCGCGCGTAAACGGAAGGCCAGAGACGTGGTCAGGGCGGCTTCGTCCACCAGGCGGATGCGATCACGCAAGGCTTCCCAAAGCCGGTTGTCCGCCACCAATTGTTCCCAGCGGTTTCCGGATTCCATCCAGTAAAGCCACGCCTGCTCCCGTTCCGGGGGCGGCAGCGGATCCTGGAGGTCCCTGCCGGTCCACTCCATGGCCCGCATGTGAAAAAGCACCGCCAGATTGTGCATGGCGGTGACGGATACGCCATCCTCCTCCCGGCCCGTCCATTGATCGAAAGCCGCGTTCACATCCCCCGCTTTCAGCGCGGCAAAGGCCGCGTCCTCCGCGGGTCTGCTCCAGTCCTCCGGCCAGAACCAGAAAAATTCATCCACCATCCTGAGTTCGGGCTCCTTGAGTTTCTGTGCTGCTTCCCGCACATCCTCCAGGGTGGGGGGCGGGCCCTCCGGCAGGCCAGGCAGTTGCAACGACGCCTGGCCGCCGAGTTCGGCGAGCATCTTCAGCTTGTCCGCCTGCCGCGCCACTTCCCGGGCGGTGGCCGTGACCATCAGCCCTGTGACACGGAACGCATTCCGCCGGTAGAGTTCCGGCGACGCCGCTTTCATCAGGACTGAACTGCTGGCATCCGTCACCGTCATGCTACGCCCCGCGTAGTCCGGCGGAATACCGGGGGCAACCCCGTATCTCCCGTCGCTCACGGGGCGGTGAGCGCCCGGCCGTTATCCTTCGGTCCCAGCTTTATCAAAAACGGCACCGCCGTGCGTGCCCAGGTCTCCGGTCCGGGATAGGACCCCGCGCCGCCTCCGAAGCAACTGCGCAGCATTTCGGTATCGATAATCCCCGGATTGAGCGCCACCGCCGCCAGTCCCCGGGGGAGTTCCTGGGCCAGCGAGGAGGTGAGGCCTTCGATAGCATACTTCGTCGCGCAGTAAGGGGCCACTTCCGGGGACGTGCTCCGGCCCCAGCCGCTGCTGAAATTCACGATCACCCCGCGGCCCGCCGCGATCATGGCCGACACCACGGACCGGATGAGATGATAGGTGCCCCGCACATTCACCGAGAGCACTTTCTCAAATTCCTCCACCGGCACCTCCCACAGCGGGGCGCTGGCATTGATGAGCGCCGCGTTGTTGACCAGCAGGTCCGGCGCGCCATTCCGGGCGAGCGCCTCCTTTGCGAAAGCCTCCACCTGGGCGGCGTCCGCCACGTCGCATTCCGCGAAAAAGTGCGGGCCGCCATGCGCCTTCCGCAGGTCCTCCAGCGCTCCCCCGGATCTCCCGCAGCCCGCCACCGTCCAGCCCTGGCGGATGAATTCCAGGACCATGGCCCGGCCCAGGCCCTTCGTGCAGCCGGTAATGATGACGGTTTTCGCGCTCATGCTTCCGTGTCAGTCCCGGGCCACCGCCATGAATTCCTGAATCTTCCCGGCGGGGTCCATGCTCCGCATCAGCCCTTCGCCCACGAGCACCGCGTTCGCACCCCACTCGAAGACCTGCCGCGCGTCCTCCGGCGTCTTGATGCCGCTTTCGCTCACCAGAATGAGATCTTCGGGAACGTCCTCGCTGAGGATTTCCGTGGTGCGCAGGTCCACCTCGAAGGTTTTCAGGTTCCGGTTATTGACCCCGATGATACAGGCATCCGTCTCCAGCGCCCGGTCCAGTTCCTTGCGGTCATGCACCTCCACCAGCACGTCCATCTGGCAGGTGGCCGCCACCTTCAGCAGGTGCAGCAGCTCCGGCTGTGTGAGCGCGGCCACGATGAGCAGGATGGCATCCGCTCCCGCCACGACGGATTCGTAAATCTGGACCTCGTCCACGATGAAGTCCTTCCTCAGCAGCGGGGCACGCGTGACCTCCCGGATCTTAGAGAGATAGCCGAGGTGGCCCTGGAAATACTTTTCATCCGTAAGGACCGAGATGGCGCTGGCGCCGCCGCAGTCATAGGTCTTCGCCACCGCCACGGGATCGAAGTCCTCCGTGATGACTCCCACCGAGGGCGAGGCCTTCTTCACCTCCGAGATCACGGCCAGATGCTCCTGTCCCTGGTGCAGCGCCGCGTAGAAAGACCGGAAATCCTCCCGCAGCAGGGCCGCGTGACGGAGCTTCTCCGCCATGGGCAGAATGCGGGCTACTTCGGTTCGTTTGTGGGCGATAATCTCGTCGAGTTTGTTCATGCGGGACTTTTTTGGCGGGGAAATACAAGAAATTGAAAAAGGTGCTTGCGAAAAGCGGGAAGTTTGAAATAGTCAGTCCATCGCTGCCCGGTATGGCAGTCACTGCGGGTGTAGCTCAGGGGTAGAGCACTTCCTTGCCAAGGAAGATGTCGCGCGTTCGAATCGCGTCACCCGCTCCACTCTTCAAAGAGAAAATGAAGAGGGGAGCGTTAGGCCGGAGTGGGTCAAGATGCTGACGGCGCGCACGGAATAACAAAATCTGTTTTACGCCATTCGCCCGTTTAGTGGCGTGTTTTGCAAGTGAATTGGCGCATTCCGCAAGTGATGCGGTCTGGCGTTTGATGTAAGCTGCGCCCATGACTACCACCAACGTCCCGGCCTTTGCCGTTCAAAACGCCACCGCCGATCTCGCTCCCGTCAATATCAACCGCCGCGAGCCCGGTCCCAAAGATGTGGAAATGGAAATCCTCTACTGCGGGGTGTGCCATTCGGACCTCCACCAGGCCCGCAACGAATGGGGCAACACGATCTTTCCCTGCGTGCCCGGCCACGAGATCGTGGGCCGTGTCACCCGCGTGGGTGCCGGGGTCACCAAATTCAAAACCGGGGATCTGAGCGCCGTGGGGTGCATGGTGGATTCCTGCCGCACCTGCGAAAACTGTCTCGCCGGCTTCGAGCAATACTGCCTGGCTTTCCCCACCTTCACTTACAATGGCGAGGACAAGGTGCTCGGCGGTCCCACGCTGGGCGGTTATTCCTCCAGCATCGTGGTGGACGAGGGCTTCGTCCTCCGGGTGCCGGAAAGCCTGGACCTGGCGGCGACCGCGCCCCTGCTTTGCGCGGGCATCACCACCTACTCCCCGCTGCGCCACTGGAAGGTGGGCCCGGGCCAGAAGGTGGGTATCGTGGGACTCGGAGGCCTTGGACATATGGGCGTGAAATTCGCCCGCGCCTTCGGGGCTCACGTGGTGCTCTTCACCACCTCTCCCAATAAGATCGAGGACGGCCTGCGCCTGGGCGCTCATGAAGTGGTGGTGTCCCGTGACGCGGACGCCATGAAGAAGCATCAGGGCAGCTTTGACTTCATCCTGGACGCGGTCTCCGCGGAGCATGACATCAATGCCTACCTGACGCTTCTGAAGCTGGACGGCACGCTGACTCTGGTGGGCGCTCCGGAAAAGCCGCTGCCCGTGGCGGCCTTCAATCTCCTGCTGCCCCGCCGCAATTTCGCGGGCTCGGCCATCGGGGGCATCGCGGAAACCCAGGAGATGCTGGACTTCTGCGCGGAGCACAGGATCGTCTCGGACATCGAGCTGATCCCCGTGCAGAAGATCAACGAAGCCTGGGACCGCCTGCTGAAGCAGGATGTGCGCTACCGCTTCGTGATCGACATGGCCTCCCTGAAAGCCTGAGCTGAAATGAGCGGCCGGTTCAAGGTCTCCAAACTCCTGCTCCAGCGCCTCCGGGAGCATCACCTCCCGCCGGACTTCGTCGTCCGGCGGGCGGGACTCCCGGCGGCGCTGTTTCAGCAGGAGAAGATCCAGCTCACCACGGCGGAACTCTTCGCGTTCTGGCGGGCCATCGGGGAGATGAGCCCGGACCCGGCCATCGGCCTGAAGCTGGGGGCGGAAACGAGGATGGAGCGCTACGACGCGGCGGCGATCGCGGCGGTCTGCAGCCATTCCTTTCGCGATGCCCTCCAGCGCATTGCCATTTATAAACAACTGACCTGCCCGGAGGAGATCCGCGTCCATTCCGGTGGCGGAGAGACCTCCGTGGAGTTCGTGTTTCTCGAAGCCGGGGAGAGCGAGCCTTCCGTGCTTCTGGACCTGTGCCTGTCCTGGATTTTTTCCATCGGCCGCCGCGGCACGGAAGGGCAGATGGTGCCGCTGCGGCTGGAACTCACCCGCGCGGCACCTCACCGGGAGTTGCTGGAGGCTCATTTCGGCTGCCGCGTGAGGTTCAAGGCGGGACGGAATGCTCTCGTCTTCCGGGACGCGGATCTCGACCGTCCGTTCGTGACCCACAATGCCGAACTCCTGGCGGTGGTGGGGTCTCAACTGGATAACGAACTCCAGGCCCGCCTTTCCAGCGCGGGCGTGGGGGATCAGGTGAAACAAATCCTCCGCCGCTCTCTCGCCGGACGGCGGCCCGCGCTCCAGCATGTGGCGCGCGAACTCCGTCTCAGCGTGCGCACGCTCCAGCGGCGGCTCACGGATGCGGGCCTGTCTTTTCAGCAGGTGGTGGAGGAGACCCGCCGGGAGCTTGCCTGCCACTACCTGCGGCACAGTGTCGTGGAACTCCACGAAACCGCTTATTTGCTCGGCTACGGGGACGCGAATTCCTTCTTCCGGGCATTTCACGCCTGGGAGGGCACGTCTCCCGGAGAGTGGCGGCTTCGGCACGGCCAGGATGGGTTCCGGATGCCGGCTTAAACCGCTTCAGCGCGACCAGGGGGAAACGGGCCCAGCCACGCAATCGCGGAAAAACATTAAAACCAGGACAAAACTCTTGAGCAGGATGAGCGGTTTTATTATAAGTCCGCCCGGATCACCGTAAATTAACCGGAATTCCTCATCCCTGTCATGAAAGCCTCCCTTGTTCTTCTTGCCCTCGGCCTTGTGTCCACCAGCCGCGCGGCGATTCTCCTCTCCGAAAATTTTGACGGAGGGTCGGTCAATTCGACGTTCACCTATACTGGCGCGAGCACCGCGAATGTTGGTGGTTCGCACGGAAACGTGGCGCAACTCACCACGCTCACCGGCAGCAACAACAACAGCATCGCCTTCAACTCAGTGACGGTTCCCTCCACGCCGGTGCTGCGCATGGGATTCGATTTCTTCATGTCGGACGACGCCTCGAATAATAACAACGGAGGATGCTGCGGCGAGGCGGCTGACGGATTCGCGATCGGCTTTTTCCCCAACGCCGCTTATGGCGCGACCGGGGCTTCCAATCCGTCCACAAGTGTATCGCCTTTCGCATGGGAGGATGGCGTGGTGCCAGGGGTGCCGGCTCTCGTTCTGGCGTTCGATATTTTCGAAGCCAACAATGTGTCCATCGGGTGGAACGGGAATAATCTCGTGGACACTGCCATGAGTTTTCAACTGAACAACAATGCGTGGCACCGGGCGGTGATGACGATCACGGACGTGGGAGCGAACTCCCTGATTGATGTGTCCATCGACGGAAACGCGATCTATACCGGCATCGCGGCCGCGGGCGTGGATCTCGATGCCATTGCTTCAAACTACCGGCTGATCGCTGGTGGCCGCACGGGTGGGGCATTTGTGAGCACCCAGATGGACAACATCGTGGTGGAAGCCGTGCCGGAGCCTTCGACCGCTCTCATGGGCGGTGTGGGACTTCTGGCGCTCGCCTCCCGCCGCCGCCGGAAGGCCTGAGGTTCTATTCCCGGAGCATTTCCTCCAGGGCGAGTTCCTGGATGCCAAAGGATTCTTTGATGGCGGCCACGCGCTCCAGAGCGCGGGCCACCGGATGCCCCTGCTTCACGGCTGTGATCATGAGATTCTTCGCGGTGTGCTCCGTGGAGATAAATTCGAAGACGCTGGTTTTATAACCCTTGGACTCCAGGAGGAGGGCACGCAGGCCATCGGTGAGAATCTCGGCCTGCCGCTCCTCCAGAATGCCGTGCTGGAGCAGGGGAATCAGTTCGTTCTCCCGCCGGGGGCGCAGGCTCTTGCGGACCTGTTTATGGCAGCAGGGGGCGACCACGATGACGGAGGCTCCGGCGCGGATGCCGGTGGCAATGGCTTCATCCGTGGCGGTATCGCACGCGTGGAGAGCGATGAGCATGTCCAGCTCCCCGGGTTTCCAGCTTTCGATGCTCCCGGCTTCGAATTGGAGGCCATCAAATTTCGCCCGCCGCGCGACGGAATTGCAGAGTTCGACGAGATCCGGCCTCAGTTCCACGCCAGTCACCTGGGGGGCGGCGTCGGGTTGCCGGCTCAGGTAGTCATAAAGCGCGAAGGTCAGATAACCCTTCCCGCATCCCATGTCGGCCACGCGGGCCGAGGACGGGAGGTTCGCGGTTTTTACCAGTCCCGCGATGATTTCCAGGAACTTATTGATCTGCCGCCATTTTGCCTGGGAAGAGGGATGGACTTCACCGTGCGGGCCGGTGAGCCCCAGTTCCCGCAGCCAGGGAGCGGTGGAATCCAGCATCCGTTGTTTGTCGCGGTCGTGTCCGGGAGTGACGGAAGGTGCGGCTCCGGTGGTTTTGCGGAAGAAGACAGCCGGTTCCCCCCGGCGGTTGTGGGTGAGAGAGGACTCGCCCGTGGAGGTAAAGAGGTCGGTATTCCGGAACCACGGGCCGCAGAGTTCCCGGAGACGGGCGACGGTTTCGGAGGGGGAGAGGTTTTTTACTTCATCCCGGCGCTCGTAACGCCAGGTCCACGAGACCATGGCGGCTCCCCGGATTTCCACCGGGCGCAGGAAGATATTTCTCAATCCCAGGGGCGCTTCTTTTCCCGGCCGGCTGAGAGTCGCTTTCACAAAGCCTCCGGATTCCAGGGAAGTGGCGAGAAGGTCGAAAAAAGCGGCGGGATCAGACATGGGGTGTTCACTTTATCGAGGTTCGGCGGCGGGGAAGGGCTAATATGAAGTCTTTCCAGCGGAGACCGCTGGTTGCCCATCCTGCCCGGGCGGGGATTGACAACCGGCGGAGACCTGCGCCATGCATTCCCCTCCCTTAGTTTCTGATGACCCCTCTTTTCGCCAGCACCCCCGGTGATCCCTCCACTCAGTGCGCCCTGTATGTCATTCTCAGTGGCGTTCTGTGTACGGGCGTGGGCTGGGTGGGGAGAACCCTTTACGCCCGCCTGAGAAAGGAATCCATCATGGAATCCCGGGCTCCATTGCTCCCGGAGACAGCGGGGCAGGGGGGGAATGGGGAGCGTTCACGGGAGATGGAAACCGAGCTCGCCGGAGTGGTTGCCAACCGGGACGCACTGCTGCGCGAGCTGGACGATTTGCGGCCCCGTGCCGCGCGGGCGGATGAGGCCCTGGAGCGGGCCCGGCAATTAGAGGAGGAACATCGTAAAGCAGTGGAGGCCCTCGCGGCGGCGGAGCTGGCTCTCCGTGCGACGCCATCGGCCTCCTTTGAGGCTGGGCCACCCTCCAACGGGGAAAGAGAGCGCTGGCTGGCCGCGGAAAAGCTGCTGGAGGAAACCCGTTCCCTGGAAGCCGCGGCCTCACGGGAACTTGCGACTCTACGTGCCCGCCTGACGAAGTTGGAGGCTCGACCCGCTGTCGTCTCCCCGGAAGAGCAGGAACTGGAGGCCGCCCGGCGCGTGGCGGCGGAGGCACGGGAGGAAAGTCTGACGGCGGCAGCCATTGGCGATCAACTCCGGCGGGAACTGGCGGAGGCCCAGGCTGCTCTGGAGGAAACCCGGGCCTCTACCACTGCCGGAGAGCGCCGCATCCTGGAACTGAAGGCCGATCTGGAGGACGCGCGGAATCGCGCCGTGGCGCTGGAGTCTGTCATGGTGTCCCCCGGCGGGGAGAGCGTGGCCCTTCCCAACCTCTCCCTGGAGGAACTGGCCCAGGCCCGGACAGTGGCGGACGCGGTGCGGGAGGAATTGAAGGCGGCCAATGAGGAAATCCTCCGCCTGCGGGGCGAACTCGCCGCGCGGAGGTCCCGCCCTATCTGGACATCGCCGCGTCCTGAAAACTAAGCCCTGGCCGGAGGTTAGAGGAGATCCTCCGCGGGATAAGTCCAGATTTCGCTGAGGGTCGGGTGATAGAAGGGGATCTCCAGAAACTGGCGGGCGGTGCTCCGGAAGTGCATGGCTACCACTACTTCGTGGATCAGTTCCGTGGCCTGAGGCCCCACCACGGACGCGCCGAGGATCTCCCCGGTGGCGGTGTCCGCGATCATTTTGACGAAACCCTCCGTCTCGCTCATCACCAGGGACTTACCGTGGTCATTGAACGGATAGGATGCCGCGCGCCAGGAGCGCCCTGAAGCCGCGGCCTCCGCCTCATTCATACCCACCGAAGCGACCTGGGGCTCGGTGAAAACTCCAAAGAGTTTCAGCCGGTAGTCCATCTTTTCCAGTTCCCCGGCATCCCCGCGGAGTACCTTCGCCGCGTTCCGCGCCGCTATTTCCCCCTGCAACACGGCCACGTGGACCACGTCCGACTCCCCGCAGACGTCCCCGGCGGCGAAGATATGCGGCACGCTGGTCTGCATGGTGCCGCTGACCCCCACATGGCCTTTCTCCAGCGTGACGCCCGCGGCTTCCAGATTCAGCCCATCCACGGCGGCCCGCCGGCCCAGCGCGAGGAGGATCTCCTCGGCCCCCGCGGTGTGCTCCACTCCGTCTTTTTCAAAAACCACGCGCTTTTCCCCGTCTCCGGTTCCCACCCGTTTCAGGGTGGTGCCGGTATGAACGGTCATGCCGCGCCGGGTGAAAGCTCCTTCCACCACCTCCGCCACGTCCGGGTCCATGCCGCGCAGCAGTTGTTTCCCGCGCTGGATAACAGTGACGGAGCGCCCGATTCCCTCCAGGTAATGGGCCATTTCGAGAGCGATGGCCCCGCCGCCCAGCACCACGAAGGATTCCGGCACCTTATCCGCGTCCAGCGCGGTATCGCTGGTCCAGACATTCGCCTCCTTCAGGCCCGGCAGGTCCGGCCAGGAAATCACGGAGCCGGTGGCGATCAACACCGCGCGTGCCTCCACCGTCGCGGTGCCGCCTTCGCGGAGGCTCACCTCCAGAGTGGTAGCGTTCATAAAAGCCGCCTTTCCACGCAGCAACGTAAAGCGCCCATCCTCCAGTTGTCCCTGGCGATAACTGGCGAATTCAGAAATGAGGCCGCGCTTCCGGTCCCGGATGGCCAGGGTATTGGCCCCGTTGAAGGACGCCTGGATGCCGAATTCCCCGGCTCTCCGCACTTCGAGCGCCACATTCGCGCTGTGGATAAGGGTCTTGCTGGGCATGCACCCGCGGAGAATGCAAAGCCCGCCCAGTTCCTCCGCGCCATCGATCACCGCCGTGCTCAGACCGAGGCTGGCGGCTGTCCGGGCCGCCGCGTAGCCCGCGCTGCCGCCTCCGATGACGACAAAATCAAAAGAAAGAGGTCCTGACATAGCCGCACAGAACGACCGTCAGGACCTCTCCACAATACGAATCTTACCTCGTGGCGGCAGACTCAACGTCTGCGGCGGCGGACCAATCCGCCGGCCGCGAGCGCTCCAAGGGCCAGCACTCCCGGTTCCGGAACCGAAACCGCGCCGATAGCAGCCGCCTGGATCTGGGCGGCGGTGAGGACGTTGTCGTACACCTGGATACCGTCCAGACGCCCGTTTGTCTGGTCAAAATCACTGCCCCCGATACGGGCTCCGATGGTCAGCCGGCCATTGGCTGCTTCGTTCCCGAAAACACTCGTATCCGAGCCGCCGAGGAGGTTGCCGTTGAGATAATAATTGATGGCCCCGTTGTTATAGGTGGCCGCGAGGTGATACCAGGTGCCGACCGCGAGGGAAAAGGCGTCCGAGTCATTGTCAGCAATGCCGTAGGTGGTAAACCGGACGGTAGCCGTGGCACTGGCCGCGTCCGCGATACGCAATCCGAAGCCCCAGCCCCGGTCCGCTCCACCGTCACTTCCCGTGGAGACGAGGCGATAGGCTCTTCCGGCCACGTCCGCGGCCGCGGGATTGATCCACCCCATGACCGTGAAGCTGCCGGTGGAGGGAAGATTCATCACCGGATTGTTGTTATCCGTCCCGATGGTGAACCAGGTATCCGAGACATTGGGACCGTAGCCAATGGAAGTCCCCGAGGCATTGGAAACCACGATAGAGCCGTAGGTGCCGTTCGGAACTCCGGGCTGGCCGTAGGCGGGAGTGCCCACGGGAGTGCCGGTGACGTGACCTCCGGTGGAGTCCACGATGCCGCCGGAAGACTGGTTTTGATTCCAGGAAGCGATAAGAGCGGCGTCCGCCGTGAGAGCCGTGAGGCCGGTGAGCGCGGGAATGAGTAGGAGCTTTGGAGTCATGTTAAATTAAATTATGATGGCGGATCAAAGGATTACAGCAAATCCCACGCCTCAAATGCTCAATTTTAATACAAATCCCATCATTTCCTTCATGAGCCGGGCCGATGGAGGACGGATGCAAAATTCTGAATTTTTCCCGTGCCAAATGTCGCGGCATTGCCTAGTCTCGCCCGCCTTTAGGGAAAACTCTGACTCGCGTGGTGCAAAATTCGTATTCATCCTCAAAAAAGTCCTCCGGCATCCGGCTGCCCGCGTGCGGGATGCTTGCCGGATCTTTGCTCCTGAGTCTCTCCGTCCTTCCGCCTGTCCGGGCGGGAAGCGCGAAACCGGGAGAAACGGGAATCGTTCAGAAAGAGGTGGAGCGCCGCGTGAAGGTGAAGGATCAGGCGCAATTGTTGATCGCTGAAGGGGATGCGCTCGCGGTGAGAGGAGACCAGTGTGGAGCGGCGGACAAATACCGCGCGGCGGTTTCCCTGATGCTCCCGGGAGCGCCCGCCACGCAGGCCCTGAGAACGTCAGCGGTGAAGAAATTTGCCGTTTCCGGCGTGGCTTGCGCGAAGGAGCTGGCCGAAACCGGAGACTACGAAAAGGCCAGACAGCGGCTGGAGCAAGTCCTCGCTGCGGACATGGCTCCCAAGGATGGCCCGGCGCTGACCCTGCAAAAACATCTCAAGGATCCGGACCGTTACAATCCCGCGCTCAGTCCCGGCCACGTGGAGGACGTAAAGAAGGTTTCCAATCTCCTCATGATGGGAGAGAAGTTCACGGAGATCGGGGATTACAAGGCGGCGGAGAGTTCTTATAATCAGGTGCTGGCCGTGGATCCCGCGAATTCCGCCGCCCAGCGGGGGCTGGAAAAAACGGAGCGCCTCATTACCGGGTATCTTAAAGCCGCCCGCGACCATACCAGAGTGCGGGCTTTGAATGAGGTGGACCGCATGTGGGAAACCGCGGTGCCGTATTCTGCGGGAGTGCGCCGGTTTGCGGTGGATCCGTCCGGTGGCGCGCCCATCGGAATCAGTGCCGTGGCTTCCAAGCTCCGCACCATTATTATTCCACGTCTCGCTTTCTCGGACGCTTCCATGGCGGAAGTGGTGGATTATCTCACCAAAAAGAGTGCCGAACTGGATGCCTCCGCCACGGACGAACGCTCACGCGGTGTCAATATCATCTGGGCTCCCGGTGAGGGGACTCCCGCCCCGGTGACGCTGAGTCTGCAAAACATCAGCCTCGGGGATGCCATCAAAGCCGTCTGCGAAACCAGCGGCACTCATTTTCACGCGGATGGCAGTGTGGTGCGGATCACGAATCGCGGAGGCTCCGCTCTGCAAACCCGCCGCTTTCGGGTTCCTCCTGGTTTTCTCTCCACCTCCGCCAGTGTGGTGCCCACGGATAGCGGCGGCTCCGACCCCTTTGCCGGCGGAGGCGCTTCCGCGAATACCAAACCGAAGCTCGGCCGGCTGGACCCGCAAACTTTCCTGCAACAGCAGGGCGTGTCTTTCCCGGAGGGATCACGGGCGGGTTACAATCCCTCCCAGAATCTCCTGACGGTGCTCAACACACCGGACAATCTGGAGACCATCGCGGCACTGGTGGAAAATATTTCCTCCACCAATCAAAAGCAGGTCATGGTGCAAATCGTCCTGCTGAAATGCAGTCAGACGAATTTCCAGGAAATGGGCATGGACCTGGTGCTGGAGTCCTTCAAGGCTGGTGGCGGGATCTTCGCCAGCGGGGGCACGGCCGGAAATTCCGGCACGGCTATTTCCGCGCCCTTCAATGTGGTGGACGGCATGGTCACGGGCGGGCTCCGGAGTTCCTATGAACTCACGCGACAGCAGACGATTGATGACCTGATCAATCTCAGCAATAACAATCTTGCCTCGGTCAATCAGAACCGGTCGCCCTATAATATGGCAATCGGCGGGATGTTCACCAATCCCCGCTTCCAGGCGCTGCTGCGTGGTCTGAATCAGAAAAAGGGAGTGGATCTCTCGGTGGCCACGAAGACCATCGTGAAGAGCGGCCAGCGGGCCTCCGCGTTCTCCGGCAGAAAGTTCTTCTACCCCACGGAATTCGATCCGCCCACCCTCCCGCAGACTGCCGGAGGAAACCAGTCGCTCCAGCTTGATCCCACCACGGGCCTGCCGTTTATTGCGACCAACCCTCTCGGCACCGTTCCGGTGACTCCCGCCACTCCCTCGGGTTTTCAGGAAAAGGACATCGGTTCCAGCATTGAGGTGGAAGCCAATATCGGTGAAGACAATGCCACGGTGAATCTGAATCTGGTGATGCAGTTCACCGAGTTTGATGGTTTTATCAACTACGGCACGCCTATCACTTCCGAGGGCGTGATTTTGACGGACAACCGCATCATTCAACCGGTTTTCAGCCGCGTGGCCGCGAATGCCTCCGTGCAGATATGGGATGGCCAGACGGTGGCCGTGGGTGGTCTCTCGGATAACAAGCTGGAGACCATCGACGACAGGGTGCCGATCCTGAGCAGCATTCCTATCATCGGGAAGTTCTTTAAGAGCAAGTTACAGCGGTCCACCCGGACAGCGGTGATCTATTTTGTGACGGTCAGCATCGTGGATCCCGCCGGAGAAAAGATTCGCGGAACGAAAGAGGTGGGACCAGGCTCCGCTGGTGAAGCGGGAGCGCCCGGGCCGCACGCGGATGAAGGTTCCATCCTGCTTCCCCGGTAAGCAGGTCCGCCCTTTCCGCTTTACAGGCACGGTCTTCTGAATGAGGCCGGAGTTTATCATCCCCTAAACCCCCCGTGAGCAGCCTTCCTGACCCGACCAGGGATCGCCGCGGTGTCCTGCCCACGCGGCGGGATGCCGGCGCCCCTTCCCCCTCCACCCCACCGAAACCTGTTTCGGTGGATGAGATGATGACCCAGCTCCGGACCCCGGACGGCAGCCGCCGCCGGCGCCGCAGTGTGCAGCCGGTGAAGACCGCGCGGAAGCGCCGCTTCCTCTGGATCGGCTTGGGGGTGGGCCTGCTGGCAATTGTGGTGGGTGCCTATTTCGGGTTCCGCCTGTTCCTTCGCATGCGTCTGGAAGGGGAAACCTTCCGGGACGGGGTAAACCGCAACATCTCCTCGGCCCTGGGCTGCGAAGTGGAGTTCAGGCGGATTTTTGACGGTGGGGACAATTCCCTGGCCGCCACGGAGAGCCGTTTCACCACGGGGAATCAGGATCTTATCGAGTCCGGCGAATTCAACGGCCTTAGTGCCGCCATGACCGCCACCTCCTGGGTGGCCGATGAATGGGGAATCCGGATGCTTTCCATCCATGAGGCGAGGATCAAACTGAATCCTTTCCGGACGCCGGGGAATTCCCCCGCGGGAACTCTGCCGGTGGTGACTGGCGGGCGGAAAGCGGAAGGCGGTTACCGTCTGGGGATCAATCCCGAGCCAGACCGGATCTCTCTTGATGCCGTGCGCTTCCAGAACGGCCTTTCCCTGGAATGGCCTTCCGCGGATGCCGCATCCCCGGAATCCCTTAGCGGACTGCAGGGTACCGTGAATGTCCGCCGCGGAAAAGGTGTCGACGGTTTCTTCAAGAATGGCAAACTCACTTTGAATCTCCTCCCGGAAATCGATGTGGACAGCATGCAGTGGAGCCTGAACGGGAGAAAGCTGGAGATTTCCAATGCCGACATCATCATCGGTGGGAAGCCGGACATGCTGATGGCCGGTAAAAAACCGAAACCGAGCGCCAGCGTTTCCGGGGTTATCAATCTGGTGAACGATGGAGAGGTGCAACTCCGCGCCAATTTCTCCTCCACTCCTCTGAAAAACCTCCTGTCCAAAACATGGCAGGATCTGGTTCTGGGTTTGTTCTCCGCTGAGAATGCCACCTTCATCACCTCCACTGGTAAGGGGCCGGAACGGGTATTCGAAGGGGATTTCAAAATTGCTGGAGCGATTGTCCAAGGGTTCTCGTTTACGGAAAAACTCGCGGTGGCGACGCAGCGGCCTGAATTCTCCCGTCCGGAGTTTCCCATTCTGGCCGGTCACTTCAAATGGACGCCTTCCGGCGGCATGGAACTCACCGGGCTTTCAGGCACAAGGGAAGGGATGTTCCGGTTGAGTGGAAATGTGACAGTGTCCGCGCAGGACGCTGTGAGTGGTCGCCTCACCGTGGGCCTGCATGAGAACATCATAAACGGAATGCCGGAGAAAAATCGCGGCATTGCCGGACCCGTGGAGGAGGGTTGTGCCTCTCTGGATATCAATCTCGCGGGGAATGGAAATACGATCAGCGATGATTTGAACGCGGAGCGTGGGAAAACCTCCGCCAATGACCGGACCGCTGAACCCGGCGCTCCGGCGCCCGCGGCACCCGCTCCGCGGACCCCGGGAGCGACACGCCGTTCTAAACCTTCGAACGCGGAGCTGGAGAAGCAATTTCAGGATCTGCTACCGGATAAGTGACTGGCCCGGGCCGTGCCCGCCGCGGCTGGAAATGTACCCTGTCAGCCTGTTCTCCCGCCGTGGACCTTTTCGCGTTTCCCGCCAGAACCCAGGATCCTGAAACGATCCTCACGGTCTCCCAGGTGACGCGTCAGGTGAAGGATGTGCTGGAGCAGCGGGTAGGGGAAGTATGGGTGCAGGGGGAGATCAGCAACCACCGGCGGCAAACGAGCGGGCACCATTACTTCACGCTGAAGGACGCCAATGCTCAATTGAGCTGCGTGCTGTTTAAAGGCAGTGCCCAGTTTGTGCGGGCACCCCTGGCGGATGGTCTGGTGGTGCAGGTGTTTGGCGGCATTACTGTTTACGAGGCCCGCGGTCAGTATCAGATGCTCGTGCGGAAGGTCCAGGCGGCGGGGCAGGGGGCCCTTCAGGCGAGGTTTGAGGAATTGAAACGCCGGCTGGCCGCGGAGGGGCTGTTTGCCGCAGAAACAAAAAAAGCCATCCCCAGGTTCCCCCGTGTGGTGGCCGTGGTGACCTCCCCCACCGGGGCCGCATTGCAGGATATGCTGCAGGTGCTGGGGCGCCGCGCGCCTTACCTTCACGTCATCGTGGCTCCCGTCCGGGTCCAGGGCGCAGGCGCGGAGCATGAGATCGCCGCGGCGCTTCATTATCTCGCGGCACACAGCGGCACGGCTCTGCCGGTAATTGATACCGTGGTGCTGGCTCGCGGGGGTGGCAGTCTGGAGGATCTCTGGAGTTTCAACGAAGAGGTGGTGGCGCGGGCCATTCATGCCTGTCCCCTGCCGGTGATCAGCGCGGTGGGCCACGAAATAGACTTCACCATCGCGGACTTCACCGCGGATCTCCGCGCGCCCACGCCCAGTGCCGCCGCCGAGCTGCTGGCTCCGGACCGGGGGGAGCTCCTGGCGCTTTTGACTCAATACGGCCTGCGCATGACCCGCCAGGTTCAGCAGACCGTGGACACCGCGCGCCGGATCCAGGAACTCCTGGCCCGGGGAGCTTTCGGGCGGGACGCCGCCAGCCTGTTGCTGCCGCGTCGCCAGGCACTGGATGGCATGGAGGAGGCTCTGCGTGGATTGACCGGGGAAGGAATAAAGGATCGTATCGCTTCCCTGCAGGGTTTGAGGCATCGTCTGGAACTGAAACGTCCGGATCGTGTCCTCGCGGAACGGAGGGCGATGCTGAGTCTTCTGGGGGAACGCATGATGTCCCGGGTTCGCTCCGCTATGGAACGCGCCCGGGCCGGACTGGAGGGGCAGGCGGGACTCCTGCGAACCCTGGGACCCGGGGCCACCATGGAGCGGGGGTTTACTTGCACTCTCGATGCGACGGGGCGCGTGGTCCGAGAGCCTTCGCAATTGAAACCGGGCGGGGAGTTTGAAACACGTTTCCGCACAGGAAGGGTCCGGGGAATCGTGAAGGAGGTCATCCTGGACTCTCCTGATGCCTTGCCGGGCGATTGAAGAACGTCGTTTGCCGTGCGGGGGACCGGGGCTGGAACGGTGGGCTGAAAGCAAAGGGGGCGCGGACTGATATCTTTTCAACCTTCCTATCTGATCGCCGGACATTTTTTTAAACGGAAGTGGTTTTAAAGTTGCTTCCGCTTTGTCAGCCCCGTAGTCTCGGCTTCTCACCCAAAAATCTTAGGGGGGATCGGATAATTTTCTAGCCTTGGGGCAGAGTTTTCTCCATCCTCCGCCAAAATTCAGGACCTGCCCACCCATGAAGAAACTTCTCCCTCTGTTTCCCGCCATTGCCCTCGCAATTGGTGGTCTTGTGTTTGCCCCTGCCAGTGCCCGGGCCCAGGCTCCCGCGGCCAACGCAAAGGAGGAACTGGTGAAGATCAAAAGTGGAGAAACCATCCTCCAGAAGACCCCGAAATTCCAGGTCGACGGCCCTCGTGACAAGCACTGGACCCCGCTGGACTGGATCGAGATCGAAGTGGAGGCGGAAGCCATTCTTTCCAAGAAGAGCACGGACAAGAAGCAAATAAGCTATCCGGAAGCCACCTTCAGGTATTACGTTTACCTCGAAGGGCAGTCCCCGGATAAGAGCCGCATTCTTACCGGCGAAGTGGTTCACACGAACGTGCCGATCAAGGAGAAGATTCACTCCTGCATGTTCATCACTCCCTCCACTATCAAGAGTCTGACCGGCAAGCAGGAGGGAAGTCCGAGCTCTATCAAGTATTGGGGGGTGACCGTCACCATCGGCGGTGAGATGGTGGGTTATAAAGTGAAGGCTGGTAGCCCCGGTACCGCGGAAAAACCCTGGTGGGAAGACCCCAAGGCCCCCGCCAAGGAGGCGGCTCTCAAGAACAAGAACGAGACCCCCTTCTCAATGCTCTGGGCTGACTACTACCTCGACATCAAAGCCAAGTAACCTCCTCCTTCGACCTCCCCGCCTAAGGCATTTTCCATTGACGGCCCCTTTAAACGCCGCTCTAAAGCACGACTCACGATGGCAGAAAAGAAATCTGTGTTGACACTCAATCTCGGTTCGCAACGCGTCGGAATGGGGCGTTTTGGAATCGGCGGTAAGGGATCGCTTCTCCTTAAAGAGTATGCCTTTGCGGAGATGCATGGCGACCCCACGACGGATGGCACCCGCCAGGGTGCGCTGACCGGCGCGGTGAAGCAACTCACGGGAGCCCTGCGCGCGGCGGATGCCGAGGTGAACTACGCGGTTCCCGGGCAATACCTCATCGCCAAGTTTGTCAAACTTCCCTCTCTCGCGGAGGATCAGGTGGACAAAATCGTGGGCTTCGAAGCCCAGCAGGCGGTCCCTTTCCCTCTGAATGAAACCGTCTGGGATTACCAGCTCATGGGGAAGAGCGGCGGGGAAATGGAGGTCGCTATTGTTGCCATCCGTTCCGAGCACCTGAATGATCTGAACGCCGCCGTCGAAGGAGCGGGTCTCAAGACGCACACCGTGGATGCCGCTCCAGTGGCGCTCTACAATGCGTTCCGTTATAATTACGCGGATGCTGGTGGCTGTTCGCTGCTGATCGACCTTGGCGCGCGCACCACGAATCTCATCTTCATCGAAGGTCGCCGGGCATTCATTTCCAGCTTCCAGACCGGAGGCGCTTCCATTTCCCAGAGCATCTCGAAGGAGATGAACTTCGACTACGACACCGCCGAACAGCGGAAAGTGGCCGAAGGTTTTGTGAATCTGGGTGGAAACTACGAGGACCACGAGGACCCGGAAATCGACACCATGTCGAAGGTCATCCGGAATGCGCTCGCGCGGATTCACGGGGAAATCGTGCGCCGTACCAATGCCTACCGCCAGCAACAGGGCGGCAGCGCCCCGTCCATCGCTTACCTCGCTGGTTCCGGTGCCAACCTGCCTTACGTCAAGGAGGTCATCGAGGAGAAGCTGCGAATCCCGGTGGAGTATTTCAATCCGCTGAAGAACGTTTCTGTCGGCCCGAAGGTGGATGTGGAACGCATCAGCCAGGAGGCGCACACTCTTGGTGAGCTTGTCGGTCTCGCGTTGCGGGAGATGTCCTCCCCGATGGCGCTCGACCTTGCTCCTAAGTCGGTTCAAACGAGCCGCGATGTGGGGAACCGCAAGCCATTCCTCATGATGGCCGCCGCGGCGCTTTTCGCCACGCTTATCGGGGTCTGGCTGTATAACACCTCCGCTGCCTCCGGTTATGAATCGAAACGCCAGGCGGTGGAAAAGAAGACCGCAGTTCTTCAAGGTTTTGATACCGATATCAGGAAAGCCATTGACCGGGAATCCCAACTCCGTTCCCGCTCCGGAATTCTGGAGACCGCCGTGGCGGACCAGAAATACTGGGTCAACATGCTCAATGATCTGAACAACCTGATGAAGGACGAGCAGATCTGGATCGTGGAAATCACTCCTTTTGCCGAAGGGGACAAGGAAGTGACGCCCCCGCTTTACGGGCCTGAAACTCCCTGGAACTTCCCGCATATTTCCAGCAACAGAGCTCCGGCTGCCGCGCCCAAAGGAGCCAAGGTTCAGGTGACTGAACTGCGGGTGCTCGCGATCAATCGTGGTGAGGGTGGCGAAAACGCCGTGGATTTCTTCAAGGAGATCACCAAAAACGATAAGATGAAGGCCTACTTTGATTTCTCCGGCCCGAAAAATGAGGAGGAATTGACACGGTCCTACCTGGTCAATCAGGTCGGAAATCTTCAGTCCCAGTTCGGCTACGCATTCCAGATGCGCCTGCCGCTCAAGCGTAAGATCGAGGTGCTCCCCATTACCAAATAAGAGTCCCCAGGAGCGAAGACCTAACCGAAATCGAGGAAAACATGAGCCAGGGAAAACAAAGTAAATTTTTGACGATCTATTTTTCCGTGCTGGGAGTCGGGGCGCTTGGGCTCGGCTATCTTGCATGGGCCGCCAGCGAAAGCTCGGATGACGCCGAAAAGAAATATAAAGACGCCGCCATTCTGTTCAAAACGCTGGATGAGGCCCCCCTCTCCCGCACACAGGAGAATGCTGACGAAAAGAAACGCCGTGTGGATGCCTATGCCCGCGAGGTAAAAGACCTCAACGACACGCTCACGGGATACCAGGCCCCCATCAATGGGTCGGAAACCAACGAAGGCTTCCAGAAAAAGTTGAATGAGGTGACGAAGGCGGTCCGTGAACGCGCGGCTGCCAAAGGAGTGAAGCTCGATCCGAAGTTTGATCTCGGCCTTGGAAATTATCTTTCCCAGTTCCCGGTTTCCGGAGCCGCTCCCCGCTTGAGCGCGGAACTGGACGGAATCGTCTTTCTGACAGACGCGGCTCTCGATGCGGGAGTTCTCAGCATCGATTCCCTGACGCGCACTCCGTTGGATTTCGAAAAGGAAAAAGCTCCCGAAGCCCCCGCCAATACTTCCGGCGCGGGTGCTGCGGTGCGCAAAAACACTCCTGCTGCGCGAGCGGCGGCCACTCCCGCGAACAAACCGGCTCCCGGGCCTGTCGTGGATGAATCGAAGGTTCTGGAACGCCAGCCGATAACGATCACTGTCACGGGGAAGAATAAGTCCACCCTGGCCTTCCTTCAGACTATCTCCAATGCCGCTCCTGGCACGGCCCCGCATTTTTTCACCATCCGCACGCTGCGGATTGAAAATGAGTCCAAAGATGGACCCCCGAAGTCCATCAAAGTGGAACCGAAAGAGGAGCAGGAAAATCCCGAGGATAAGAGCAGTCCTACATTCATGCGGGATGCCACTTATCTTTTGGGCAACGAGAAGGTGAAAATGCGCCTCGATCTGGATCTCGTCCGCTTCGTTGCGCTTCCCGAGGAGTTGGAAACCGGAGCGGTAAAACCCGCCCCGAAGCCTGCCGCTGCTCCTAAACCCGCCACGACTCCCGCGGCACCGGCTCCCGCCGCTCCAGCCCCGGCGTCCTCCGGTCAATAATTAGACTCTCGCCCGACTGTTCTTATGGATTGGATTAAAGCCAAATATGACCGCCTTCTACTGGGAGTCTTCGGAGTCATCGCCATCCTTGTTGGTGGTCTGTTGATTGTGAAGGTGCTTGGTTTCAAAAATCAATTCTCGGCGGATCGTCCTCACGATCCTAAAGAGGATTTCGGAAAGGATGACAAATCCGGGATTGCCGCCGCAAAGGTCCAGCTTGCCGCGCCCGCGGCTTTTGTCCCCCCGGTTCTGGATGGAAAGCAAATCAACCTGTTTGCTTCGGCCCCGATTCTCAAACTCTCGAGTGACGAAGTGATTGCCATTCTTGATAAGGACGCCAAACAGGCGCGCCCCCCGCTTCCCAACAAGTGGATTTACGAGAACGATCTGGATTTTACCCGCCAGGATCTTGCCACGGCGGATGCCGATAAGGATGGTTATACCAACCAGGAGGAGTTCGAGGGAGGATCCAACCCCCGCGACAAGTCCAGCACGCCAGGCATCCAGTCCAAAGTGGAGTATAAGGAAGTCGTGAAGGATCCGATGACACTGAAGTTCAACACCTTCATTAGTGACAAGGACTTCCAGTTCCGCCGCACGGAACCTGCCGCCAAGGCGTTCAACACTGAGCACCTCAAAGTCGGGGATTCGTTCCCCGCCGAGAGGGGAGGCACGCCCCGTTTCAAGGTCACCTCTATCAAACCGAAGAGTGGCACGAAAAACGAGATCGCCGTTCTGGATGACCTGCTGACCAAGGACGTGGAGGCCATCGAGATCGAATACAAGGCCACTCTCGAAATGCCCGCCCGCCGCGCCAAGGTGGCCTGCCACCTGGGCAAGGAAGAGGAAAAGATCGTTCCCGAGAACGAGGAGTTCTCCTTCGAGGCCGATCCTGAGACGAAATTCAATGCCACGAAGATCACGGACGAGGAGCTGACCCTGGAAATTACGGCTCCTGGCAAGGAGAAGGTCACGAAGACTTACAAAATTCCTCCGCCCCCCTGAACTTTAGTTGATGCGCAATTCACAAACTGTGGCATAAACCGCCGAAAAATTCACACCGCAAAAATTACCCACACCTTTCTACTCCCAATCTGATTCATCTCATGAGAAAGCCCGTGCTCAAACTTCATCAAAAGGCCCTGATCGCCGCTCTGGCGTGTGCCTATACTGTCCCCGTCACCACCGTCGTGGCGGGAGAGAGTCGTTCCTCCGTATCTGTATCCTCCACCATCGTCGAACTGGAAATCATCAAGCGCCAGGAGCGCGTCCGGAACGCCTTTGAAGCCGAGCGGGAAGGGGACCGGATGTTCGCCAAGCAGGACTTCGCGGGAGCTATTGAGCGGTATCAGTTCGCCCTGAACACCCTGCCGAACGGCCTTAGCAACCAGAAGGACCGTCAGCGCATCATCACCAAGTATTCCAAGGCGGCGGTCATCCACGCCAAAGAGCTGGGACACCGCGGCGCGTTCGACAAGGCGAAGACCCTTCTCAACAGCGTGCTGGCCGACAACATGTATCCGAATCACCCGGATGCCACCCGTCTGCTGAAGCAACTGGATGATCCAGACCGCTACAACCCGGCGATGTCCGAGAAGCACTACGCCAACACCGAAGAGGTGAAGCGTCACTTCAACCAGGCGCTCGGCTACTACGATCTCGGCCAGTTCAAGGAAGCGGAGGACGAGTTCAACCGCATCCTCGCGATCGACCCGACCAACACCGCCGCGCAGCGCGGACTGGAACGGACGGAGCGTCAGATCACCACCTACCTCAAGGCCGCCCGCGATCATACCCGTCTCCGGATGCTCAATGACGTGGACCGTCTCTGGGTGACCCCGGTTCCGGGAACGGCGAAAGCGCCGAACTTCTCTGACCGTAACGGCATTGAAGATCCCGGCTCCGCCCCGGTTACGTTCAAGCTGAACAACATCACGATCGAAAACATTCAGTTCGCCGAAGCGGACATGAACGAAGTGGTGGACTATCTCCGCCGGAAGAGCGTGGAGAATGACGGCATGGAGCCTGACCCCGGCAAGAAGGGTGTGAACTTCGTGAACAACGTCAAGGAGGGCGCCCGCCCGGTGACGCTCAATCTGCGCAACGTCAAGCTGATCGAGGCCCTGAAGGCCGCCACTGACTACGCCGGCGTTCGTTTCGATGTGCAGCCGAACTCGGTGGTCATCGTTCCTCCGGGCACGGGCCCGAACAGCATGACGATCCGCTCGTTCCGCGTTCCCCCTGACTTCCTCACCCGCGGCACGGCCGCCAGCGCCGCCGCCGGCACCACGGAAGCCGCCGGTAGTGATCCGTTCAACAGCGGCAACACCGAAGGTTCCTCCGGTCCGAAGCTGAAGGCCCGTCCGAGCGCCAAGGAAGTGCTGACCTCCCTCGGCGTGACCTTCCCGGATGGCTCGTTCGCCTCCTTTGACGGCACTTCCGGCCGTCTCGTGGTGAAGAACAGCTATGACCAGCTGGACCTCGTGGAAACGGTGATCGAAGACATGGGCAAGAGCGGTGTGAAGCAGGTTTACATCACCACGAAGTTCGTGGAAGTGACCCAGCGGAACAATGAAGAGCTCGGTTTCGACTGGCTCCTCGGCGCGTTCAACATCGGCGGCCAGCGTGTGTTCGGTTCCGGTGGTACTTCCGGTAATGCCGGTGCCCTTAACTCGGGCGACTTCTCCGTCATTTCCCCTGGTGGTACTCCAGTGGGTGGCAATCCGATCACCCGCGGTCTGCGCTTCGGTTCTGACGCGATCTCCCGGAATGCCATTGATGCTCTGATCGCGGGCGGCACCGCCGCCGGCACCTCCAGCGTCACTCCCGCCGCGTTCGCTATCGCCGGTGTGTTCACTGATCCGCAGTTCCAGGTCATGATGCGCGCGCTCTCCCAGAAGAAGGGCGTGGACCTCATGACGGCTCCGAGCATCATCGTTCGTAGCGGCCAGCGCTCCAAGATCGAGATCATTCGCGAATTCCCCTACCCGACCGAATTCGATCCGCCCACCATCCCGCAAAACTTCGGCGGTGGCGGTGGCGGCCTCTTCGGCAACGCGGGCAATGCCTCCGGAAGTTCCTTCCCGGTGACGCCCACCACGCCCAGTGGCTTCATGTTCCGGAACACCGGCGTGACCATGGAAGTGGAAGCCACCGTGGGTGAAGACACCTATACCATTGACCTCAACCTCGCCCCCGAGGTAGTCGAGTTCGAAGGCTTCATCAACTACGGCAGCCCCATTCAAACCACGGGCACTAACGCCCTCGGTCAGAATGAGCCGGTCGTGCTCACGGACAACAAAATCCTCCAGCCGGTGTTCGCCACCCGTAAGCTGACCACCCAAGTGCTCATCTGGGACCGTCAGACGGTCGGAATCGGTGGTTTGATCCGCGAAGACGTCCAGTCCGTGGAAGACAAGATCCCCGTGGTGTCCTCGATTCCTCTCATCGGTCGCCTCTTCAAGACCAAGAACGAAGAGCACTATAAGAAGAATCTCATGATCTACGTCACCGGCCAACTCATGGACCCGGCCGGCCAGCCGGTTCACGGCAACGCCCCTGAGATTACACCTCCGCCTGAGATTAAGACGGAAGAGAATCTCTTCCCGGCGGGATCGATTCCGGTTGATACCGGCAAGTAAGCTCCAGTCTATTCTGGAACGAACCTCTGTTAAATGATTGAGGGGCGGAGAATTCAGTTCTCCGCCCCTTTTTCTGTCCGCGAAGCAACCCGGGGCCGGGAAGTGGTTGCATCTCCCCTCGCCTCTTCAATACTGCGGTGGCTTTTGAAGGATGATGACGACAACCGGTGAATCCCCATGGTATCTCGCACCCCTGGCGCTCTCGCTGCAGGCTTCCGGCAGGGATGATGCCATCCGTCAGGTGACAGGTCTATGGGCTGGTCATGTGACCCTGGCTGGAGTGCTCCCGGCATTGGGATCAGCGATTCTGGCCCGCGAGAATCTCCGTTCCACGGCCCTGCCTAACGGCATCGCGCTCCCTCACGCCCGCACACCAGTGCTGGAAGATCCGGTGCTGGCTATTGGGAAGCTGGTTGAGCCCGTCGATTTTGCCGGCACGGCGGTATGGATGGTGATCGCCATCGCCAGCCCCGCGAGCCATCCGGACAAACACCTCGGGATGCTCAACCGGCTCAGCAAACTGCTCTCCTCCGGCGGTGTGCTGACTACCCTCCGGTCCGCGACCACTCCAGAGGAGATCAGAGCCCTTCCATTTCCGTTTTGAGGATGACCGAGCCCGCCGATAACAGGCGCGCCCGGGAAAGCGGGTGGAGCCAGCGCATGCGGCGGCGGCTGTGGATCGTGGAGAGGCTGCGGCTTCCGGAGAAGCACACATTGCTCCTGTGGGCGGGGTTTATGGGCCTGCTGGCCGCGCTCACTTCCGTGGCCTTCCGGTGGCTTGCGGAATGGCTGCATCTGATGCTCACAGGCTCTGGCGGGAGTTATGTTGAATCCATGGCGGCCCTGCCTGCCTGGCACCGGGTGGCTTTGCTCGCGGGTGGCGGTCTGATGGCGGGGCTGATCCTGCACGGCTTTTCCCGGTGGACGCGGCGGGCGGGGCCCGGGGACTACATGGAGGCGGTGGTCATCGGGGATGGCATCGTTTCCTCCCGGGTCTCCATTACGAAGACCTTGTCCGCCCTGTTTTCCGTGTCTTCGGGCGCCTCCATCGGGCGGGAAGGCCCACTTGTGCAACTGGCAGCCATGGCGTCCTCCCTGACCTCCCGCTGGCGGCGCTTTCCTCCGGTGAAGAGCCGGCTGCTGCTGGCCTGCGGGGCGGCGGCGGGCATTGCCTCCGCTTACAACGCTCCCATCGCCGGAGCCCTTTTCGTCGCGGAGATTCTTCTGGGATCGCTCTCCATGGAAACCTTCGGCCCCCTGGTGTTTGCCTCCGTGGTGGCCACCACGGCCAGCCGCCAGTGGTTGGGGGAAGCCCCGCTTTATCAGGTGCCGGGGATCAACCTGGAGTCCACCTGGGATTTCATCCCCGTGCTTTTAGTCAGCCTGGTGGCGGGACTCATCGCGCCGCTGTTCCTGCGGTCTCTCGATCTCGCGGCCCGCCCGTTCAGGAAGATGCCACGCTGGTCGCGACCCGCCGCGGGCGGTCTGGTGGTGGGGCTCCTGGCCTGTGTGAATCCCGGGGTCTGTGGAAACGGACACTCCATCGTAAACAGCCTCCTCGCGCATCACGAAACCTGGTCCGCCATTCTCACGCTGTTCGTTTTGAAGTGGATCGCCACCTGCCTGACCTTCGGTTCCGGAACCGTGGGCGGCGTTTTCACTCCCACCCTCTTCCTGGGAGCCGCCGCCGGATGGCTCACGGTGGCGCTTTGCAATCTCTGGGGTTCCCGTCAATTGCCGTTTGAGCCCTTTGTGCTGGTGGGCATGGGCGCGTTCCTCGCCTCCACTACCCACGCTCCCCTAATGGCCATCCTGATGATCTTCGAGATGACCCTCGACTACCAGATCATCCTGCCGCTCATGCTCGCCTGCGTGGTCTCCCAGCAGATCAGCCAGGGACTGCATCCCCGCTCCATCTATTCCCCCGCGCTGCGGCGAAAGGGCGCGGGCCTGGTCGATGCCCGCCTGGCGAAACTGAAAGTCCGGGATCTGATGCGCCCCGATCCTCCCCGCGTAGGCGTGGCCACTCCTTTTTCAGAAGTGGCTGCCGCGTTTATCAGCCGGCGTATTACCTGGCTCTATGTGACCCAGCCGGACGGGACCTGGCTGGGAGCGATCTCGCTGCATGACGTGAAAGCCTTCCTCCAGCAGGGAAACCTGGAACCTCTGGTGATCGCCGGGGATGTGATGCGGGAGGACATCCCCTCTCTACGGCCGGAGCAAACTCTGGAGGAGGCGCTGGTATGTTTTTCGAAGTTTCCGGGAGAACATCTACCTGTGCTGTCCAGCGATAGCCAACCTTTGCTGACTGGCTCCCTTGCGAAGAACGATCTTCTCCTCGCCCTGGCGGAACGTCCAGGCGGGAAAGGACATGCCTGATCTCTTCACCGATGAAAGTCATCAACGCCCATCTGCTGGAAGGTAAATCGACCATCAAGTTCATCCTGGCCGATGCCGCCGTGGTGTTCTTTTACGCCTCACAACAACACCGCGATTTGAAGTGCCACGGTCTCAGCTACGAGGATGACTACATGGGCAACGCCGTTGCCGGGCTCGTCACCGGGGGCGGCGTGGAAATCAGATTCCACCGTGACTATCCGGATGGGCGAATTCAGGAGCTGTGGCAACGCGTGCTCTCCAGTCCGGAACTGGCGGGATGGAAGCCTGGCCGCCTGACTTATCAGGGCCGGGAAATCCCGCAGGCATGAATCCCGCCTTCAGTTAGGACGGCAGCCGTCCAGCAGGGAATCCAGATAGGACGTAATGCCGGTGAGCGCGGTGGTATAGTCGTTGCCAGGCAGGATCACCAGCGCGGCCCGGGCGTCCGCCAGCATGGACCGGGCAGTGCCCACGGCGCGGCTGATGGCTCCCGCGTAGTTCGCGATTCCCGCCACCACACTCAGATCTATCGGCTCCTGGCGGAGGATGAGTTTGTTCAACTGGCTCCGCTGGGACTCGGTGGCATCCTCCATGAGGTAGAGAATCGGCAGCGTCAGTTTCCCCTTCACCAGATCCGTGCCCAGGGTTTTGCCCGCGTGCTTCTCTTCGCCGCAGAGGTCCAGGCAGTCATCGTAGATCTGATAGGCCGTGCCCAGGAGTTCGCCGTAGAGGCGGAGATTCTCCTGCACCGCCTCGTCGGCGCCGCTCAGATAGGCCGCGAGTTCCGTGGCCGCCGAGAACAGAGCCGCCGTCTTCATGCGGATGATGCGGAAATACTCCGGGATGGTCAGCGCGAGGTCGAACCGCCGTTGTGTTTGGAGGATTTCCCCGGAGCACACCTCGTTCGAGGCCCGGGCGATTTTCCGGCTTATCCAGTTGCTCTCAAAGCCGGCCGCCATTTCGAGCGCATGGGCAAACAGGCAGTCGCCCAGGAGAACGCTTAGCGCGCTTCCCCAGCGGGCCGCCGCCGTCGGCTGCGAGCGCCGGAGCTCCGCGCCGTCCATGATGTCGTCGTGCACCAGGGTCGCGAGGTGGATCATCTCCAGCACGATTCCCAGCTTCTCATGATCTGACGAAACCGTCCCGCAAGCTCCTCCCGCGAGGATGCTGAGAGCCGGGCGGATGCGTTTGCCGCTGGTGCCGAGCACGTAGTCCACATACCCCTCCACGGAGGGATCGAAGGCCTTGGACTGCGCCTTGATCTGGACTTCCACGGAGGCCAAACGATCCGCGATCAATTGAAACGGAAATTGCAGGGCTCCGGGGAGAATTGACTTTGTGAAATTTTTCACAAGCTATGAGTAGAGGGGGGTGAGGACCCTGTCAAAGGCAAGGCCGGGCGATTATTAGACGCACCTTTGAGGGAGGAATCGTCGCGCCGCAAACAGGAAACGCGCGGCAATCCCGCCCGGACGGGGAAATGAGAGATTCTGTTTTCCGGCATGAAAGCGAGACTTGCGGGAATGCCGGAACGGGTCTTTGTAGCGCGCCCTTTACCAGTTACCTCTTCTTAAGTCATGCCCAAAGCCCACCTTACCCCCGACGAAGTCAAATCCATGCTCCTCGCCGTGGCGGACGCGATCATCGCCGCCGAACCGTATTTGAGCGAAGCGGACCGCAATCTGGGCGATGGCGACCATGGTCTGGGCATGCAGCGGGGACTTACCGCGGTGAAGGAAAAGCTCGCCGGTATGAGTGGCACGGACGGGATCGATAAACTTTTCAGCGCGGCCGGCATGGCCATGATCTCCTCCATGGGCGGTGCCAGTGGCGCCATTTTTGGTACCCTTTTCCGGGACGGTGGCAAAAGTCTGGCGGGAGTCACCACGCTTGACGCTGCCGGTTATGCCACGTTCCTCCGCGCCGCCTGTGATGGCGTGACAAACCGCGGCAAGGCCAAGCCTGGCGACAAGACCATGGTGGACGCCCTCCACCCCGCGGCCGAAAAGGCCGCTGAGACCACCACGCTCCCTCTTTCCGAAGCCATGGCCCTCGTGGCCGAAGCCGGGGAAGCCGGTCGCGATGCCAGCAAGGCCATGGTCGCCACCCTGGGCCGCGCCAAAACCCTGGGGGAAAAATCCGTGGGCTTCCCGGACGCCGGGGCTTGCTCCGTGGCGATCATCCTGCGGACGATGAGCGACTTCGCCGCCGCCTGAGCGGCCTGGTTCAGGGCAGATACGGTTTCAGAGCCTCCGCCCAGATGGCATAGCCCCTCTCCGAGGGATGGAGAAAGTCAGGCATGGTATCCCGGCTGATCGTTCCGTCCTTTTCGAGAAACTTCGCTTTCAGATCCAGGAGTTCCGCTCCGGTGGTCTTTGCCACCGCGGGCAGGAGCGCATTGATGGCCTCCACGCGGGCGCGGTCCGGATTTCCAGGCTTCTCCCCGCGGGGGAACACGGCCATGAGCACCACCTTCGCGCCAGGGCACTTCGCCCTGGCCTGAAGGGTCACGGCCTGGATGCCCTCCGCGATTTCCTCCGGCGTGTTCGCCCGTGCGTTGGCCGTGCCCGCCAGGTTGTTGGTGCCTATGTGGATGACGATGAGCTTAGGGCTCAGACCGTCCAGTTCACGTTGTGCCAGCCGCCAGAGCACGTTTTGTGTGCGGTCCCAGCCAAAGCCCGCGTTCAGTACCTTGCGGTCGCCGAAGAGCGCCTTCCAGGCATTCGCGCCCCGGTTGCCTTTCGGCTCCAGCGGTTCGCCGCCCCAGAGATGCGTGATGGAGTCACCTATCAGGACGATCTCCGGCTTCAGCGCCGCCCCGGCGGCGAGCACGGCGGTATGGCGTTCGTTCCAGTTATAAAAGTCCTGCTCGAGTTTTCCCGCGGGTATGCAGGCCGTGTTTTCGGAGGTTCCATTCTCCGCATAGGGACTGCTGGTGATGAGGCCCGCCGGGCTGGTGACGGTGAAAAAATACGTCAGGGGCCGCGCGTCCGGCAGCGTGGTGGAGACCTCTCCACCGGCATAGTTCGCGGCAATGGTCTTCCACTGGCGCTCCGTCCATGAGCCCGTCATGGTGGTGTAGTGGAGTTCCGCCTTCGCCACCGGGCCATCGTTGAGGATCTTCGAGGTCGCTGTGTTTCCGTTCAGCCGGATGTCCCCGGGTTTTGCCAGCGCGGGCGTGTCCGGCCCGGGTTTCAAGACACGATCCACAAAGGCATCCACCTCTGGAAAGTTCCAGATATGCCCGTGCGGCAGGTCCACCCTCACGGAGAGGGTGCGCAGTTCCGGTTTTACCTGGGAATAGGTTTTCCGGTAACTGTCCGGCGGATAGGCAAAGTCATGCGTGCCGTTCAGAAAAAGGATGGGGCATTCCGCGGCTCCCACTACGAGCGCGGGATCGAAGAACTGCATCCAGAGAACGTAGGACTGCCAGTTCATGGCCGCCAGAGAGCGGTCGCGCCAGTGGCTGTTCACACCCAAATATCCGCACCCGTAAACCGGCACCGCCACCTTCAGTCCGTGGTCCAGTCCGGCGACGAGGCAGGTGAGATACCCGCCCCAACTGATGCCCGTGATGCCTACCCGCGTGCGATCCACTTCCGGAAGGGAGTCCAGGACCGCATGCCCCCGCATGACCGCCGATACTGCATGCCACGTCCACATATCATGAGAATCCTCCTCCGTGAAGTTGCGGAACTTCGTGGTGTCCGACTGGTCAGGCCCGGCCTGGGCATGTCGTTTCCCGTCCGGCCCCTGCCCGGCGGTATCCATGGCCAGCGCCACATAGCCGCGTTTTGCCCAATACTCCGCCCACTCCCGGAAGGCCTTTCCGCCTCCGCCGTGCACCAGCAGCATGGCCGGGGCGGGTTTTTCTTTGGAGGCTCCGGCGGGCATGCCCAGATATGCGAAGACGCGGGTGGGCTTGCCTTGATAGGGCGCGCCTTCATACCAAACCTCCCGGGTCAGCCCATGCACCGCGCCCGTTTCCACGACGGGCACCGCATTCCCTGTCAGGTCTGGCCCGCCCCAGAAAGGCGCGTCCTTCGCGGCACACCATCCTGTGAAGGAGTAAAACAGAAGACAGAAAAGGAACAGGCATCGCATGCCTTCCAATTTGTGAGGTCCGGGGAGGTGTCAATCACCCGCGCCGTCCGTATATTCGCGGGTGGACACGGCGGCAGGGGCGGTCTTCTCTTCAAAACCAACTCCCATGGATTCCTCCAGTTCCACAGGGGCTCGCGTCCCCGCGCCTCCGCCCCCACTTATCAGATCATCCACTTTGTGAATTTAGTCCTGGGGATACTGCTCTTTTTGCAGTTTCTCCTAGTCGGGGCCCTTTCTTATAAGGCGTGGTTCACAGATGACCGGACAAACCTTCTGGGGCTCCTCCTCTCTTCCGTCACATTCGTAATGATTGCGTTTCTCGCGATACGAATGCTGGCGGTGAAAGTGCGGGAACTGGAAGAAACCGTGAACAAACTTGTTGCTGCCGCCAAACGGTCAGGCAACGCGACGGACCAGGAGTGAATAGATCAATACCCTGGGCCGCCGCGTCGCGTGGTAAACCCTGACGTTTTGCGGCCTTATTCCTCCAGTCCCGCCAGGTAGCGTTCGCAGTCGATGGCCGCCATACAGCCCATGCCGGCGGCGGTGATGGCCTGGCGGTAGTGTTTGTCCGCGCAGTCGCCGGAGACGAAGACGCCTTCCACGTTCGTTTTGGCACCCTCTTTGGGAATGATATAGCCGGCTTCATCCATATCGACGACACCCTCGAAAAGCTGGGTATTCGGCACGAGACCAATGGCCACGAACACGCCCGCGCAGTCCAGCACGGATTCCTCGCCGGTCACGGTGTTTTTCAGGCGCACGCCGGTGACATCCTTTTTCGTCACGTCCAGGATTTCCTCCACGGTGGAATTCCACACTGGTTTGATCTTTGGATGTTCCAGCACGCGGTCCGCCATGATCTTCGAGGCGCGCAGGCTGTCGCGGCGGTGGACGAGATACACCACGGAACCGAAGCGGGTAAGATACAGCGCCTCTTCACAGGCGGAGTCCCCGCCTCCCACCACCACCAGGGGTTTGTTGCGATACCGTGGCCAGGCTCCATCGCAGGTGGCGCAGTAGGTCACGCCGTCCTCCTTCAACAGTTCCTCGCTTTCGATGCCCAGATGCCGGTGACCGGCTCCCGTGGAAATGATAATGGATTTTGTCAGCACCACCTCGCCATCGATGGTCACCTTGAACGGGCGCTCCGAGAGATCCACCGCCTCCACGCGGCTGCCCATTTTCACTTTCGTGCCAAACCGCTCCGCCTGCTGCTGCATATTCACCATGAGCTGATAGCCATCGATCCCCTCCGGGAAACCGGGGTAGTTTTCCACGATGGTGGTGGTGGTGAGCAGTCCTCCGATTTGACTTCCGGTGACAACGAGCGGGGCGAGATTGGCGCGCGCGGTATAAAGGGCGGCGGTCCAGCCCGCGCATCCGCTGCCGATGATAATGACGTTTTCCATGATGATTGATAGTGGGAGCCTTCGGCCTGGGGAATATTCCCTCCGGGCCGGACGCGGCGAGTATGAAGGCGAAGGGAGGGGCGTCAAGGCGGCGAGGATGGTCTGTTTCCCCCGCGGACCGGGACGGGAAATAGCTTCAGGGAACTTCCGGGAGAATGATTGACAGGAATAAGAGAAATCCCTACTCTGCGCGCCGAAACCGGATGACCGAACTCTCCACCACTCCCTCCCGCCGGGGCGCGCGCACTTTTCGCGCGTCGTGCATCGTGCTGGCGACCGTCGCCGCCGCTCAGGCGGCCACCTCGGCGCTCACCTCCAGACACGCGGAAAAAGAGGAGATCGTGAAAGCGGATTCCCGGCCTGTTCCGGCCCGGAGCAATGACCCTTTTTCCCAGGACTACACCGGCGATGATCCGCATCCGGAGATGCACGCTCCCGCGGGTGACGCCCCGGTGGAGGATCCCGCGCTGGAAGCCCTGAAGCTGGTGCCCTCCGCGGTGGTGAAGCGCGTGGCGCCGCTGGACGTGCCCATCACGGACGAAGAGGTCCTCGCGCATATCGACGAGGGCCTGGAATTGAAGGGCAAGGGAGACATGCAGGGCGCGCTCACGCATTTTCGCGCGGCACTGAAAAAACTGCCGGATCATCCGAAGCTGCTTTATCACACCGCCCGGACGCTGGACATCATGGGCCTGACTCAAAAAGCGGCTCCGATGTGGAAGACCCTTTTCCAGCTGGGGCCAGGCACGGGGGACCTGTATATCTTCGCGCGGGACCGCATGGCGGACGGGACTCCGGTTATCAATGAACCGGAGGAGGAAAAGGAAGGGAAATTCACCATCAAGGATTTGAAGGAGGTTACGTTTCCTGAAAGCGCCGCCGGAGAGCGGGTCCGTCTTACGGTGGTGGTGAAGAAAAACATCCCGGAAAACGTGGACCTCCAGCGGGAAATGCTGCTGGTGACCCACTTCTTTGACTCTGTGAATGGACGGCGCGTGGCGCGTTCCCTGGTGGATCAGCCGGAGGTGGTCTGTCTTTCCGCTCCCATCGACTGGGCGGACGGCACGGAGACGTTTTCCTTCGACTACTGGCAGCCCGCCATGACGCCGGAGCAACTGGTGAAGTTCGGACGGTGCAGGTATTACGGCTGTGCCCTGGATGTGTTCTATAAGGACAAGCTCCAGGACTGTTCCGCCACCGCCGGGGACCTGGTGAAAATGGCGCACACCCTTCCCCAGCCCGCGCCGTCCCAGGGGGATTCACTGCTGAATACTGCTCCGGACGGACAGGAACCCAGCCTTTTTCCCCCGGTGCTCAAGGAGCGCTGAGGTTTTTAGTCTCCCGCGCGGATCCCGTTCATGGTTATCCTCATTGCCAGCGATGATGCGGGGGCGGCCCAGGCTCTCATGGGCCACCTGAAGGGGCGGGGGAGGCATCATGTTCACACGGTCGGCACCATGCGTGACCTGGAGGAATTCGCGGCTTCCACGGAGCCCGTGGACGTGCTGCTTTTCGGAGGCAGCTTTGATAACGGTCGCGGCAAGGAACTGCGGGACACTCTGCGCCGGCGTCTCCCCCGGCTGCGCACCGCCCAGATCACGGGTCAGGACGGACTGGGGGCCGATCCTCAAAAGGTCGCGGAGTGGGTTGAGGGACTGGAGCAAGGCACGGAAGTCCGCGGCCCCGCGGCTCTTGGCGACTATGACTTGAAGGAACGGCTGCTTCCCACCGCCACCACGGACAGCTTCCGGGCGGTGCAGCGGTCCGTGAACCGGGAGGTGATCCTGGAACGCCTGAAGCCGGAGCTGAGCCGGGATCCCGCCGCCGTGCGGGAATTTCGCGCCATGGTGCGCGCCCGGGCCAATGTTTCCTGCCCGTGGATCGCCACGGTGTATGAAGCCCAGGAAACCGGAGGCGAGGTGTTTTATACCCGGGAACTGGTGCGCGGGCTGAGTGTGGATGAGCTGGCTGCGGCGCGGAAATATATCAAACCGGAGGAAAGCCTGCATTTGCTGCGCGCTGCGGCGGAGGCCATGACGTGGATGTCAGAGCGGGGAGCCGCCCGGGAGGGGCTCCGGAGTTCCCATCTTTACCATGGAACTGACGGCGCGCCGAGGATCGGCAATATCGCCGCCGCCGGTGGCGGGGCAGTGGATGAACCCGGGGAGATCCGGGCGATTGGCGAGGCGGTGCGGCGGGTCACGGATTTCAAAGTGGGGCCGCCCCGGGAGATTTCCCATGTGCTGGGGCTGATGAAAGCCACCGGCCCCCAGGCGCTGGTCACCTGGAAAGCCGTGCTCCGGGAAACCCGGGGGGCGCTGCAACGGATGACGGAGGCGCATACCACGCCGTTGACCGCCGGGCGTGATCATCCCCGGGCACGCCGCCGTTCGCGGGGGCCGCTCATCGTTTCGATTATCCTTTCCATCGCGGCCTGTGGAGGCACGCTGATGCTGCTTTCAAAGAAACCTCCCGCAAACAGGGAGGACCGGGATATCTCCACGCTGATTCTTGTGCCGGCGGGGGAATTTACGTTCCGGGAAAGCACCCGCGTAAACCTGCCGGATTTCTGGATCGACAGCCATGAGGTCACTATCCGGCAGTATGCCGGGTTTCTCTCGTCGGGAGCCGGTAAAAAGTTCGACCACGAAAAACAACCAAAGGAAAAAACCGACCACGAACCGAAGGACTGGAGTGAAATCCTCCGCGCCGCGCGGGCGGGGGGTACCTGGCATGGCTGCGCTATTTCCATGAATTGTCCGGTATTCAACGTGGACTGGTGGGATGCCTATGCCTATGCCGCGTGGAAAGGCCGCCGCCTTCCCACGGAGGAGGAATGGGAAAAAGCCGCCCGCGGCACGAATGGCCGCCGGTGGCCGTGGGGAAATGAAGAGGATCCTAAACGTGCCAATACAGGAGCGGACTACGATCCCCGCCTTCCCGGAAAGGGTGCCATTGACGGTTTCTCCTGGTGGTGCGAAGTGGATGCCATGCCGGACGATATCAGCGCCTATGACGTCACCGGCATGGCGGGTAATGTTTCGGAATGGACTTCCACCTGGGAGCCCCACCCGGATTTACCCGACATAAAAGTGCCGGTTTTCCGCGGCGGCGACTTCAGCCGTCAGTCCGCCGCCCCGCTTTCCACCCAGTGGCTTGCCAGCAGCGCCTCCCAGTCCCAGACTTCGCTTGGATTCCGCACCGCCAGTTCCTCTCCTCCGCCCGTGACTGAATAATTTTACTCCCGCTTTTTCCCATGAGCCTGTCCCTCCGTTCTTTTTGCCGTTTTGCCCTTTTGTTTTTATCCGTTTTCCTGGCCCCCCGGCTCCAGGCGCAGATGGATGTGAAGATCCAGGCGGAGCGTATCAATTACGTGGCCTATGAATCCCTCAACGTCACGGTCACGGTTACGAACAATACAGGGAATGACGTGGTGCTGGGCGGGCCAAACAACACCTCCTGGCTGAACTTCCTGGTCACCAATGAAAGCGGACGCCCGGTCACGGGGATCGCGAATCCGGACGTGGACGCCATCATTTGCCGGAACGGCCAAAGCATGGAGCGGAAATTCAACCTGCCCCGTCACTTTCACCTGATCGATCCCGGAACGTATCTGGTGAAGGCGAGTGTTTACTTCCCCGACCTCCAGCGCTGGGTCAATTCCCGGCCCGCCCGTTTCATCATCAATCAGGCGCCGAAACCGGCCTGGACCCACACCTACGCCCTGCCAAAGGGTCACAAGCAGGCTGGAACCTACCGGAAATACCAGGTTTTCACCTTCAACGATTTTGACCGCACGTATCTCTATCTGCGCATCGTGGATGAGAGCACCGGGGTGTATCTCTACACCGTCCGTCTTTGCTCCATGATGCCGGAGCGGGAGATCCAGCCGCTGGTGGACCGGGACCAAACCCTCCACCTCCTTTGTCTCGGCAGCGCCCAGGTCTGGGCCTATCTGACGATCGACATAGATGGAAAGCTCGTTTCCCAGAAGTTCTTCCGGCAGGGGAAAGGCGTGCCGCAGCTTGTGAAGCAGGCTTCCGGCGAGGTGATGGTGCTCGGAGGCACCTCCTATGACCCCACGGAAAAACCCGCCACGCCTCCAGGCGGCGGCGCGGTCATCCGCCGTCTCTCCGACCGGCCGGCCGGAGTTTCGCTCCGCTGACACTTTCCAGCGGCGGAAAAATTCCGTGTTCCCGCGCCAAATGGCGCTGGCGAATCCTTTATGGTATTTTAGAATGGTTGACTAATCCCCGTTGCGACCATGCCCCGCGCTCTTCCTTCTTTCCCACGCCACACGGCGCTGATCGCACTCCTTCTCCTCGTGGCCTGCATGCCGGCCATGGCGGGACGATTCAGCAAAGTGGTGATCGATGCCGGTCATGGCGGGCAGGACAACGGGGGGAAGATCGGCTACATCTTTGAGAAGCACCTCGCGCTGGATGTTTCCCTGCGTCTGGAGACCTATCTGAACCGCAAAGGCATCCGCACGCTGCTGACGCGAAAGAAGGATGTCTTCCTGCCCCTGGAGGACCGGTCGGCCATCGCCAACTCCATCAGTAACAGCATCTTTGTATGCATTCACTTCAACTGGG
This sequence comes from Verrucomicrobiales bacterium, assembly GCA_965229245.1. Taxonomy (GTDB): domain Bacteria; phylum Verrucomicrobiota; class Verrucomicrobiia; order Verrucomicrobiales; family V1-33; genus V1-33. Next base: position 717,330 of record CBDDIW010000005.1, on the reverse strand, counting down.
TGAGCTATGGCGGTCCCAGCGGGACGGAGACTTTTTATTGTGGATCGAACGGCGTCGCCCTGGCCACCGCTATTCAGTCCACCGTGGCCGCCGGTCTCGGCACCATGAACCGCGGGGTGAAATACGCGCGCTATAAAGTGCTCCGCACCTGCTCCGTGCCCGCCGCGCTGATCGAGGGGGGCTTCATTTCCACGGCCACGGAACGCGCGCGCATTCTGGATCCCCGCTACCGCCAGCGTCTGGCGGAGTTGATAGGCGAAGGGGTGTTGCGTTACCGGCGCATGTGAGGGAGTGACCGGTTTATAAGGTTATTTCAGCCGGTTTTACGGCGCTTTATTGTTGCGGGCGGGGATTTCCTGTTCAGGGAAAAAGGGAATGAGCGTCCCTGGTCCCCATCTCCTCGAATCGCCCGGCCCGGAGCTGGTGGCCCGGGTATGTGATCTTATCCGCGAAGGAAAACCTCTCACGGCATTCGCCCTGGTACCGGGTTTTGAGAAGGTGGCGGGCGGATGGACGGACGCGAAGGCGCTGACGACCGCCGCCCGGCTGGTGGAGCGGCTGGGCAATTCGCGGCTGGCCGAAACCTGGTACCGGATCAACTTCCGGCGTCATCCCGGCGACTCTGTCTGCTTTTTGCACCGAATGTGGTCTTATGGCGGGGCTGCGGGATATCCCCGGGCGCTGCATTTCATCCGGGAGCGGCTGAAGGATTCCGGCATCCCTCCCCGGCGCCGGGCGGATCTGCTCTTCGCCACGAGCGGCATGCTGGCGGCGTTCCGGGATTTTGAACGGGCTCATGAGATGATCCAGGAGGGCCTGTCCCTGGCACCGGGCGATTCCTGGGGGCGTGTGTGCCAGGCCGCCGTGCTCCGCAGGGAGGACCGTCGTGTGGAGGCGCTGGAAATTGTCCAGGAAGTGCTCGTGGAAAGGCCCGCCTTCGGCGCCGCCATCCAGACCGCAGCGGAGCTTCTGGTGGAACTGAACCGGGACGATGAAGCCGGGAGCCTGTTGCTGGAAGGCTGCGAACGGACGGAGATCGCGGATATCCGCTGGGACTTGTATGTCTTTTACAGCGAACGGGAAAATCCGGACGCCGCGCTCCGCTGCCTGGAGGAGTATGAGCGGCTATCCCCGCTCCTGACGGAAAAGAGCCAGGCATCCCTCCACCGCGCCCGCGCGAATGTGCATCTGCTCCGCGGGGATCTGGAGGCCGCCCGGACTTCGGCTCTGGCGGCAGAGGATCCCGTGCATGAAAAGATGGCGGCCCATCTCGCGGCTCCGGGGGCGGCCACCGCCCGGCGTGTGCGGGTGCCTGTCGGATTCGTCAGACAGAATCACATGACCTGCGCGCCCGCCACCCTGGCGGCGCTCGCGGCCTACTGGGGAGTGTCCGCGCCACATCCGGAGATCGCGGATAAAATATGTTATGACGGTACCTCCTCGCACAGCCAGCGAAAGTGGGTTGAGGAACAGGGGCTGGATGGGCGGGAGTTCACGGTCACCCCGGAGCTTACCCGCCAGTTGATCGACCGGGGCGTGCCCTTCACGCTCGTGACCACCTGGACCACGGGAGCCCACCTTCAGGCGGTCGTTGGCACGGACGATCGCGCGGGGCTGCTCATTATTCGGGATCCCACGCATGCCCACTACACCGGGGCGCTGCTGGATGGCTTTATTGAAAACTACTCCGCCCGCGGCCCGCGCGGCATGCTGGTAATGCCGGAGCACGAACGCTCCCGCGTGGAGGGACTCTTACTGCCGGAAGCGGAATGGTATGATCTGCTGCACTCCGTGGAGGATGCCCTGCAGCGCCATGACCGGGCCCTCGCGCAGACCCGCTTCGAAGCCCTGCGGGACGCCGCGCCGGACCACCGGCTCACGTGGACCGCACAGATTTCCCTGGCCTGCTACGATGACGATCCGCTGAAAAATCAGGAGGCCCTGACCGCTCTGGAGCGGCTCTTCCCGAAGGATGAGCCCACCGTCTGGCAGGCCTTCTGCGCGAACAGCGCGCGCCGCACGCGCGCGGAGTCTCTGGAGGAGTTGGAGCGCATCGTCCGGGAGCCTGACCGGGATGCCATGTTCATGGGGGAACTGGCACGCGTCCTTTCCGGGGATGCCCGGACTTCCTGCCGCGCGGGCCGGCTCCTCTGGAGGCTTATCAGCCGCAGCCCCCAGGATGTGCGCAGCCTGGGCATGCTGGCGAATTGCCTTTGGACGGAGCGTGCCTTTGAGGAGGCGCTGGAATGTTATCGCCTGGCAGCCTGCCTGGCGGAAAAGGATGAAAGCCGGGCCTCCGCTTACTTCAGCGCATGCTGCCGCATGAACCGGGCGGAGCAGGGCCTGGCCTTTCTACGACGCCGGGTGGAGGCATTTGGCCATTTGGCCGCCGCGCCCTGGGTGACCCTGGCGTCGTCTTTGGAGGAACTGCTGCGGGTCCCGGAGGCGCTGGAAGTGATCGCCACGGCCCGTGTGAAACGGCCCGCGGACGGCGAACTGCTGCTGAACGCGGCGGGGCTTCATCGCGTGCTGGGGAATTTCGGGGAGGCCGCCACCTTGCTGGAGCAGGCGGTGAATCTGGTGCCGGACCAGGACTGGCGGCGGCAGGCGGCCACGCTCGCGCACCTTCGCGGGCAGCCCGGGGAGGCCGCGACCCACTGGCGGGCCGTGCTGGCCGCGGAGCCTCTGGCGCAGGATGCGTGGGGCCAGTTGGCCCGGCTCACGGCGGAGACGGAGGGCACGGAAAGCGCCCTCACGTTCCTGCGCGATGCCACCATGCAGTGGCCGTGGCATATGGGGCTGGCGAAGCTTTATCTCTCCTGGTTGCGGGATGAACATCATCGCGGGGCGGAGGCGGAGGTCCGGCGCATTCTGGCTCATAACTCGGCGGATGACTGGGCGTGGCGGGAGCTGGCGCTGGAATTGAGCTATCGGGAACGGCACGCGGAGGCCATCGCCGCCGCGGAGGAATCCCTGCGGCTGAGGCCGGAGTTCTGCTTCTCCCATAATGTGGCGGGAGCGGCCCTGGCGGCGGCGGGACGGGTGGAGGAGGCGCATGCCGCCTACCGCCGGGCGCTCTGTCTGGATATCAGTTGCGGGGCCATGCAGTCGCTCGTGGATACCGCGGGGCCAGTCGTGGAGAAGCGGCGCGACATCGATTTCCTGCGCGGGGAACTGGCCACGCAGATGGCGGGCGGGGAGGCCGTGATGGAGTTTCACTCCGTGGCGCTGCCGCACCTTTCCACGGAGGACATGACCACCGTCCTGCGGGAGGGGAACAAGGCACGCCCTGACATCTGGGAAACCTGGTCCACCCTGGCCACACATTTGCTCAACCTCCAGGATCCCGGTGCGCTGGCCGTGACCAGGGAAATGACGGAACGCTTTCCCGGAGCTCCCGGGAGCTGGAGGCAGCATTCGCTCGCCTGTGCCCAGGCGGGCCTGCCGGCGGAACGCCTCGCTGCTCTCCGCCATGCCTCCGCTATCAGCCCCCGCTGGTCCCTGGGCGCGCGGGATCTCGCGGAACTGCACGAACGCGAAGGCCGCGTGGAGGAGGCCCTGCGGGAGATGGAGCGCATGGTGGCCGCGCAGCCGCTGGACGCGGCAAATCACGGCACGCTGGCGGCCATGCTGATCCGTCAGGGCAGAGAGGTGGAGGCGGTGGCCGCGCTGCGGCGCGCCGTTCAGGTGCATCCAGGTTACGATTACGCCTGGGGCCAGCTACCGGAACTCTGCCGGAAAACCGGGGAGCCGAACGCTCCGGCCCTCATGGCGAAACAGCTCACGGATAATCGTCCGGACGAACCGCGGTCATTCATTGTCCTGACAGAAACTCTCTATCGTCTGGAGCGTTATGACGAGGCCCTGGCTGAGGCGGACGGAGCCCTCATCCGCTGGCCGAAGAATCTCCGCTTCCACGAACTGCGGTCCGGTCTGCTGAAGGTCACCGGACGCATGGACGAGGCCCTGGAGGCCTGCCGGCCCGCCGTTTTTGAAGGAAACGTGCCGCGCCAGCTCCGGTGCCGGTATGCCTCCCTGCTCATCGACCGGACGGACTATGGCGAGGCGGAACGGGTGCTCGAAACCCTCATCTTGGAGGAGCCGGACTTTTCGTGGCCCCGCAGCCTGCTCTATGACATCCACCGCCTGCGCGGGAATAACAAACGCTGCCTGGAATTGGCGCGCGGGCTGGTGCGCATCGAGCCGGGCAACGCGGTGGCGGCGGGAATGCTGGCGGAGTCTTTGACCCTGGACGGGAAAACCCAGGAGGCGCTGCCCGTGGTGCGGCGCGCGCTGGATCTCGATCCGGAATACGGCTACGCGGCGGGCCGGCTTTTTTATGAAATTCTGGAACAGCGGGATTTTGAATCGGCGCGGGGGATTGCGGATCTCATGGACCGCTTTCAGAAAGGTCTCCGGAGCCAGGCCGCGCGGGCCCGGTTGGCCCTCGCCGAAGGCCGGGAGACCGAAGCCTTGGAGATCGCCCGGGGGATCATCCGGATGGATGGCGGGGAGGCGGAGGCCGCTCTGGGTACCATCGCCCAGGGATGGAGCAGTGCGGTCACCGGAAAAGCGGACCGGCTCAATGATCTCATCGTGAGCATGCTGAATCAGGGGCTGGTGAAAAACCCGGGGATCAGCGCCATCCTGGTAAAGCGGCACTCGCCGGGCAAGGTGATCAAGGATATCGGGAAAATCCTTGATCTTCCGGTGTCTGTTCCCATGCGGGACACTCTGATCCGGGATTTGTTGTACAGGGCATCCGAGGCGGGCCTGCATGAACTGGTCACGCGGGCGGTGAGAAAATACCGGAAGGTCCTGGAAAGCTCCACCCAGCTGTGGGGCGGGGTGACTTATTTGCTCGTCAGTGCCGGGAAATACGCGGAACTCGAAAAGTGGAGCCGCGACTGGCAGTCCCGGAAAGAGCGGGAACCCTGGATGATGTCGAATATTGGCGCGGGGCTGGAGTGCTGCAAAGGCCCGCTGGCGGCCGCGCCGGCCTGGCGGGATGTGATGGCCGCCGGGGCCAGCAATGTATGGGTGAACGCCGCGGGGCCGCTGGCTTTCATCCACGCCGTGGAGGGCCGGGAAACGGAGGCGCGCCGGATGATCGATAACCTTTCCGGTGTGGATCTGGAACAGGCCGGACGTTTCTCCCTCGCGATGGCGAAGGTGGCGCTCGCGGCACACAAGGCAGGCCCGGGCCGGAAAGCCGGAAACCGGGACCGCGCGAGGGCCGTTCTCAGGGATGCCGGGGCCGCCTGGCCCGGGGGAGCCGGGACGGAGCGGGGACGGAACTATTACCAGGCATTGAGGACCTACCTCTCCTCAAACCGTCTGGATCCCGTGTTTGGCAAACCGAGAGACAGCCGGAGACCACGGTTTCTGAACTTTGATTCCGATTCCATGCGAGTGCCCGTGATCGCTCTGGTCATGGCGCTCTCGGGAATAATAAAGTTCTGTAACAGCCCGGATACTCACTCCGTGCCGTCTATTCGCCAACTGCCCACCAGCCAGGATAGCTATCACCCACCCGTTCCAAAGAAAACACCGCCGCGGTCCGAACAGCCAGACAGCCTTTTTCCTCCACGGACTCCCAAACCGGTTTCCCCCTTTCCGGACACGGAACCCCGGGAGGAGAAAGGGGATCACACGATCCCCCGGCTGAAATTCTGACCGGCGCGGGTTATTTCACCGGCACCTCCACCAGGGCGGCGCGTTTGTCCTTGCCCGTCCATGCGTTGCCGCCGGTGATGATCCCCCGGAGCACCGACTGATCCTTCGGCGGGAATTCGGAGACTCCGAGTTCCGCCTCAAATCCGTTGGCGGTTTTGGTCCACGTCTGGGGGAGATTCGAGCAGATGAAGTTGTCCGTGGAGAAGAAGACGGCCTTGTCCGGCACGGGCGCGTCTTTTTCCACCGCCTCGCCGGTGAGGACTATTTTCTGATCTTTCCGCACCGCGCTCAGTTTCCAGCCAGCCGCGGCGACAGGGAAGTTGGCGCGCTCTTTCTCAAAGACCTTGTGCCATTTGGCATTCCACTCCGGTTCCTTTCCGGCGGTCACGGGCAGGGTGAAGGTGAAGTCGTGAAAGCCTGGATTGCACGTGGTGCCGCAGCACATCCAGTTCGCTTTCGTTTTGAGAGTCACGGTCTTACCCTCTGTTTTCGCCGGAGGGGTGATCTTCACCATGAGCAGCACGTCCCGCTCGAATCCATGGGTGTCGATCTGCGCCATCTTCACTTTGTCCGGCGCGGGCCATTCGATCTCCCCGGCGGTCCATCCCTCGGGCAGGGTCCAGGCCATATTCGTGGGCACGCCTGCCAGGCCGGGGCTCTGCCAGTAGGTGTGGCAGTGCTGGTCGTGATGAAGAAAGAGCCCCACATAAAAGGGCTGCCCGGGCCGCACCGCCGCCACTTCGTTTACAGGCTGAACGGTCAGCCCCTGACCACGCCATGGCCCGGACGCGAGGGTGGTGACCGGATTTCCGGACGAGGACAGGGCGAAGCTGGCGAGAAGCACGAGGGGTTTCATGGCTGGGGAAAATGAACGCGGAAAACGGCGGCGTCTATCGGGGAGGCTGCCGCCGCCACCCCGTGAAAGTGACCGCTGGAAACGGCGCGGGCCATGCTTAATTGAAAGCCATGACTTTCCGCGGATTTCTCCTGCGCCTGTTGCTCGGCGGGCTTTTTCTCAACCGTATGGCTGTTGCCCAGATCGATGAAACCCTCATGCCGCCCATCCGCGAGGCGATCAATGAGGCGATCACCCAGCACAAGGTGCCGGGCGCGGTCCTCTGGATTGAGCACGGTGGCGTCTCGCGGTGCGAGGCGTTCGGAAACCGCATGATCGATCCCCGCACGGAGGCGATGACGAAGGACACCATCTTCGACGCAGCCTCGCTCACGAAGGTGATGGCCACGGCCCCCAGTATCATGCTCCTCATCCAGGAGGGAAAGCTGAAGCTGGACGCTCCGGTGTGCTCGGTCATTCCGGAATACACCGGTGGCGGAAAGGAAACGGTGACGATCAAAAATCTCCTGACCCACACCAGTGGCACGCCCTCCGGTATTCCCCGGGAGAACCTGGGAAAGACCTACGCGGACGGGATCGCCGCCGCCGTGGCGGTGCCGCTGAAGAATCCGGTGGGCGCGCGCTTTCTTTATAGTGATATCAACTACATTTTATTGGGCGAAGTGGTGCGGCGCGTCAGCGGCACGCGGATCGATGAATTCGCGGCGGCGCGGATTTTCCGTCCCCTGGCCATGACGGACACCAGCTATCTGCCGTCCAAAAAGAAGCTGGGCCGCATCGCTCCCACCACCCGCGAGGCCAAAGTTGTGGTCCGGGGGGTGGTGCATGATCCCACCAGCCGCAGCATGGGCGGAGTGGCCGGGCACGCGGGCGTATTCACCACGGCCAGTGACATTGCCGCTTATTGCCGCATGCTGCTCAACGGGGGGAAGTCGGCCGCCGGCAAGCAGATCATGGGCGCGGACACCGTGAAGCTCATGACTAAGCCGATCGCGCTCCCGGGCGGTATTTTCCGTGGGCTGGGCTGGGATATCGAGAGTTACTACTCGGACATCAAGGGGGAGGCTTTCGGGCCGCGTTCCTTCGGGCACACCGGCTGGACAGGCACCGCCTTCTGGGTGGATCCCCAGGCCAATGCCTTCGTGATCCTGCTCACGAACCGCAACCATCCCACCGAGGCCGGAGCCGCGCGGGATCTGCGGATCAAGGTAAGCACCCTGGCCGCGGAAGCGATGGGCCTGAAGAAAAAGACGGCTTCCTCCAGCACGGCCCGCCGTCAGCGCCCGAAGCTTCTGTGCGGGCCGCGCAATGGTATCGATGTGCTGGAGGCGCGGGGATTCTCTGATTTAAAGGGGCTGCGCGTGGGACTGGTGACGAATCACACCGGCCAAAATCTGGAGGGGAAATCCACCATCGACCTGCTGGCAAAAGCGCCGGGGGTGAATCTGGTGTGTCTTTTCAGTCCCGAACACGGCATCCGCGGCACCGAGGACCGGGAGGGGATCACTGACAGTAAGGACACGGCCACGGGCCTGCCGGTGTACAGCCTTTACGGAAAGACGAAGCGGCCGCTGCCTGGCCAGTTGAAGAACGTGGACGCGCTCGTCTTTGACATCCAGGACATCGGCTGCCGTTTTTATACTTATATGTCCACCATGCTGGAGTGCATGACCGCCGCCGGTGAGCAGGGCTGCCGGTTCATCGTGCTGGACCGGGTGAACCCCATCGATGGAGTCACCGTGGAGGGGCCCATCTCCCAGGGCGCGCCCACCTTCGTGGCCTGTCATCCGCTGCCCCTGCGGCACGGGATGACCGCCGGGGAACTGGCGAAGCTTTTTGCCGCGGAGAATCGTTTAAAACTGCAGCTCACCGTCATCCCCGTGGAAGGCTGGGACCGCCGGAAGGACCTCGCGGGGAATGGCATGAAGTGGGTCAATCCCTCCCCTAACATGCGCAATCTGGATGCCGCCACACTTTATCCTGGCGTGGCCCTCATGGAGTTTTGTAATGTCTCCGTGGGCCGCGGGACGGACACGCCGTTCCTGCTCTTTGGAGCCCCGTGGATGGATGGTGAAAAACTGGCCGCCGCGCTCACGGCCGCCAAACTGCCAGGACTGGAAGTGACCGCCACCGCCTTCACCCCCGCGGCCAGCAAATTCAAAGACGAGCCCTGCAAAGGCGTCCGCTTCACCGTCAAAGACCGCGCCGCCCTCCAGCCCGTGCGCACCGGCATCGTCCTCGCCACCGCCCTCCAGCAGCAGCAGCCGGACAAGCTGAAGCTGGATCCCATGCAAACCCTCCTCCTGCACCCCGCCGTCCTCACCGCCATCCGCCAGGGCCGCCCGCCGGAGGAAACCGCTGGTATCTGGACAAAGGACCTCGCGGCCTTTGAAAAACGCCGCGCGGGCTTTTTGATTTATCCGTGAGGAGGGGGATGGTTTATATCCTCGCACACAGGATGCGTTTTCTGTTGGGTGTCGCGGCCATGCCGGATAGGAAAATCCCTTGTCCAGGAATTCATGAATCATCAAGTATCGTAAGGTTATGGTGCGAATGATGTCCGGGGGCTCTTTTTATATCTTTCCATCATGGTCCGGTTGTTCCTAACATTGCTTGTGTTGATTCTGCCGTTCCGGCTCGCGGGCGGGCAGGAATCGGCACCGGCATATCTCCGTCCGGATCTGGAGGCGGGGCTGTTCGATGCCCTGTCCGTGCCGCTGGCTCCGGGCGGGGTGGAGGGAGTGATGAGGGAACTGCGGTTCATCGCGCGGAATCTTCCACCCGGGGGTGGGGTGACGCCGGAGGTACGGTCGAGGGCGCTGGGAATCGCTCTGCGGTTGAGACCGGATGACCGGGCGGCGGTGGTGGCGAACGGGCAACTGGCGCGGGGAATCACGCCGGAGCCTTTGGAGGGAGTTTCCGCCACCGCGGCGGAAACCGGGGCACGGCTTTACAAACTCGCGTTCCCTCTTTTGAGCGCGCCGGAGAAAGCGGGCCGGGATCTGGCGCTGTACCTTCTGGATCTCGCGCTCACGCTGAATCCAGAGCTTCAGCCCCGGATATTTGAGTTCACTTACGGGGCCCGGCCCCGATGGCCCGCGGGACACCTCACCCCGCCGTTGCTGGACAGCCCGCCGGGTTTTCAATTGCTCAAAGCGGAGGCCAGGGTGGTGCTGCCGGGACTGGAAAAGGGCGAGCTGAGAACCTTCACCGTGCAGGCCGAGGCCCGGCCCGTGCCGGGGCAAAAGGGACTGCAATTGAACCTCCCGGACGCCATGAAACGTGAGATGGGAGACCCCCGGGACTTGAGGAAAAAAGCCTTCCGCGAGGATGTGGAGCGGCGCATGGAAAAGCTCCGCGCCATCCTGCGTCTCCGGCACGAAGTCTGGCCGGAGGGCTGGGCGGTGGACATTTCATTCCCGGAGGCGCAGACCCGGGCACTGCCGCAGGTCTTTACCGGCATGGCGCTCGTGGTGGACTCCCTCCTGTCCAGCGAACCTCTGGAAGCCGGCGGTGTCGTGGCGGCCGCGGGGGACTTGGAGGGGAGGATGCAGGCCGTGCTGCCGCTGGAGGAACTGCTGCCCGCGGCGGCGCGGCTGGAGACTTCGTCCGTTCTGGTGATGCCGCCGGAGTCCGGCGCGCAAATCGATGACTGGCTTTTGCTCCACCGGGAGCAATGGCCGCTGCTCTACCGCCTCACGCTCCATCGCGCGCCCACCGTCACGGATGCCATGGCGCTCCTGGAAACCGGGCGTGCTCCCATGCTGGAGCGGGCGGTCAATCTTTTCGCGGAGGTGGCTGCCAGACTGCGTGCCACCCGGGAGCCTTTGACGGAACTTCGCCGTCCGGAAACCGTCGCGGATTTAAAGCAGATCGTTCTCTGGCATCCCCGGCATCTGAGCGCCGCCGCGCTTCTCAGCGTGGCCGCCGGAGGGAATCCCACGCTGACTCCCGCCGGTTCGCTGGAATACATTGACCGGCTCGCCCGCAATGTTCTAAGCACGGACCGCAAACGGTTTCCCCTGCATGTTCCCCCTCCTAAGTTTCAGAAGTCGGATTTCGGAAAATCCGGCGATGCCCTCCAGGCGGCGATGAAGCTCCTGCACCCTTCCGTCCAGCCCTACGCCCAGCAGGTTCTCAGCCTCGCCCGTATGCTGGACCGGTCCGCGGGCCGGTGGAAACTGGCCGATATCAATAAAGGACAGCCGGATCCTCCCGAGGTCAAAATCCAACGGGAGCGCACGGCGAAGGCGCGCCCGGAAGTGACGGATTAGGCTGCCTCGTTACCACATAGTCTCTCACGAAAAAGACCTGCCCGGAGGTATCCCCGGGCAGGTCTCTGTGTCTAAAGATCCTGGTCCTTCACTCAGGCGGCGGCCGGATCGAAGCGGTCCAGATTCATCACCTTTGTCCAGGCGGCGACGAAGTCCTGGATGAACTTCTTTCCGGCATCGGCACTGGCATACACTTCAGCCAGGGCACGGAGGATGGAGTTGGAGCCGAAGAGGAGATCCACCCGGGTGCCGCTCCATTTCGGAGCGCCCGTCTTGCGGTCCAGACCCGCGAAGGCATTGCCGCAGGGAGAGACCTGTTTCCACTCCGTGGCCATGTCGAGGAGGTTCACGAAGAAGTCGTTGGTCAGCGTTTCCGTGCGACTGGTGAAGACGCCATGCGGAGTCTGTCCGGCGTTCACGTTCAGGACGCGCAGGCCGCCCAGGAGCACCGTCATTTCCGGCGCGGTCAGGGTGAGCTGGTGCGCCTTGTCCAGCAGCAGTGCCTCGGCGGGCACGGTGTAACGGCCCTTGAGGTAGTTCCGGAATCCATCAGCGATGGGCTCCAGCACGGAGAAGGACTCCACGTCCGTCTTCTCCTGCGTGGCATCCGCGCGGCCCGGGGTGAAGGGTACCGTCACGTCATGTCCCGCGTTCTTCGCCGCCTGCTCGATGGCGGCGGAACCGCCGAGCACGATGAGGTCGGCCAGCGAGACCTGCTTGCCCGCGGCATTGAATTCACTTTGGATATTTTCCAGTTTCGCGAGCACTCCGGCGAGCTGGGCGGGCTGATTCACCTCCCAGTCCTTCTGCGGGGCCAGACGAATGCGGGCACCATTCGCGCCGCCGCGTTTGTCAGAGCCGCGGAAAGTGGAGGCCGAAGCCCACGCGGTGGCCACGAGCTGGGAAACGCTCAGGCCGGAGGCGAGAATCTTCGCCTTCAGGCTGGCGATATCCGCCTCGCCGATCAGCGCATGATCCACCGCCGGGATAGGATCCTGCCAGAGCAGTTCCTCCGCCGGAACCTCCGGCCCCAGGTAAAGCGCGCGCGGCCCCATGTCCCGGTGCGTCAGCTTGAACCAGGCGCGGGCAAAGGCGTCGGCAAACTGATCCGGATTCTCAAGGAAACGGCGGGAGATCTTCTCATAAACGGGATCCACGCGCAGGGCGATGTCCGAGGTGAGCATGGAGGGCGCGATCTTTTTGTTAGGATCATGCGCGTGCGGCACGGTGCCCTCTCCGGCTCCGTCCTTCGGCTTCCACTGCTGGGCACCCGCCGGACTCTTTGTCAGTTCCCACTCATAACCGAAGAGGTTCTCGAAGAAGTTATTGCTCCACTTCGTGGGGGTGGTGGTCCAGGTCACTTCCAGGCCGCTGGTGATCGCGTCCGCTCCTTTGCCGGTGCCGAAGCTGTTTTTCCAGCCAAAGCCCTGTTCCTCCAGGCCCGCCGCCTCCGCGTCCGGTCCCACGTGGGAGGAAGGACCCGCGCCGTGGGTCTTGCCAAAGGTGTGCCCGCCCGCGATGAGCGCCACGGTTTCCTCGTCATTCATGGCCATGCGGCCAAAGGTATCGCGGATATCCCTCGCGGAGGCCGCCGGGTCGGGATTGCCGTCCGGTCCCTCGGGGTTCACGTAGATCAGGCCCATCTGCACCGCCGCCAGCGGGTTCTCCAGATTCCGGCTGTGAATGTCTCCGTCCGCGTCGTCATCGGAGACGAGTACGCCGCCGTCTTTCTCCACCCCTTCGGAGCCATGCGCATAGCGCTTGTCCCCGCCCAGCCACACCGTCTCGGAACCCCAGTAAACATCCTGATCCGGCTCCCAGGTGTCCGCGCGGCCGCCCGCGAAGCCAAAGGTTTTGAAGCCCATGGTTTCCAGCGCCACGTTGCCCGTCAGCACCAGGAGGTCCGCCCAGGAAATCTTGCGGCCATACTTCTGCTTGATGGGCCACAGGAGGCGCCGCGCCTTGTCCAGGCTTACGTTGTCCGGCCAGCTGTTGAGCGGGGCGAAGCGCTGCTGCCCGCGGCCCGCGCCCCCGCGTCCGTCACCGGTCCGGTAGGTGCCCGCGCTGTGCCAGGCCATACGGATGAAAAGACCGCCGTAGTGGCCGAAGTCCGCCGGCCACCAGTCCTGGGAGTCCGTCATCAGCGCGGCGAGATCCTTCTTCAGCCCTTCGTAGTCCAGGGTCTTGAATTCCTCCGCGTAGTTGAAGCCCGGGTCCATGGGGTCGGATTTGGAGGAGTGCTGATGCAGCAACTCGATCTTCAGCCGGTTCGGCCACCAGTCCTGATTCGTGGTGCCGCCTCCGGCGGTATGTTTGAAGGGGCATTTGCCTGCGGTGGATGTGTCGGTCATGTGCTTTTAGGTTGCGGGATAAGATAAGAAAGAAAACTCCGGCCGGGCTCGGCTGCCCCTACTTCGCCGCGCGGCATTCCGGGCAGGTGCCCCAGTAGATGATCTCCGCTTCATCGATCAGGAATCCCGAATCGTTCGCGGCGGTCAGGCAGGGCGCAGACCCCGTGGCGCAATCCACGTCCACCGTCTTTCCGCAGGCCCGGCAGATGGCGTGGTGATGGTTGTCCCCCACGCGATCCTCATACCTGGCCGGGGAACCGGCAGGCTCGATGCGGCGGATAAGCCCCTTTCCGGCGAGCATTCCCAGCGCGTCATACACCGCCTGGCGTGAAATGGTGCCGATATTGGCCCTCACTTCCTCGGCAATGACATCCGCCGTGCCATGGGGTCGCAGCGAGACAGCACGCAAGACGGCCAGGCGCTGGGCCGTGACAGGGATGCCATTCTGGCGGAGGAGATCGGCGATGTCGTTCACTCTCTGGATTTGGGTCAACTTCTGGACTTTGTCAAGAAATAGCCTTTGTCTGAATGATGTGGCGACAAAGCTGGGGTCTCCCGGGCCTGATCATCCGATAAACTCCTTCTCCCGGCGGGTGGGGATATCGGAGTAGGCGATTTCGCCACGTCTGAGTTTGCCTCCATCCATCCGTCCAAAGGTGTAAGGCCGGTTTTGTGCCCAAATCAGAATTCCCTGGGTATTCTCCCAATAACCATTGATGACTCCGCTGTAATAAGCGGATGCCACGCGACCTGAATGAACATTCCAGAGGGCGGCGCGGAGAGCTTTCCGGTCGAATGGAAATCGAAACCGCCGCCACTGCCGGCGGAGCAGAATGAAGAGCAGAGTAACAGGAGCCCACACGGGGAAAAGCACCGCATCCCCGGCGATCACCAGCGCGTTCCAAAGACGGGTCATTGGGGGATGTGTCCGACGGGTCCGGGCACAGGTTCCGCAGTAACCCGCGTTCACCTCCGCTGTCAGCGGCAGGATCATGGCCGGGCAGCGGCGGCACTTGAGGCGCGGGGACATGTCAAATCAGGGAGGGACCAGCACCCGGAGAGATTCACCGGCTGAGGCGACTCATAGATGGTTAGGAAGGGAGTGAAACAGAAGTTACGGGAGACAGCGGCGTGCCGTCCGGGTGTTGTCTGATTCACTCAGCCGGATTGAATCCTAACCGGAACTCCCGCCCAGCCTGGTGAGGCTCTTATTCCCCCGCCACCGAAACCTTAAGGCGCATGAAGCGTCTGCCCGTATCCGGAGGGGGATTGGTATCCGCCGCGCGCATGGTTTCCGTTTCCCCGGAGGAGATGACCTCCAGGGGAATCTCCGTCCAGGTTTGCAGGTCGTCCGAGATTTCCGCCGCCCAGGTGATGTCCGCGGGCGTTTTGGGGCGCTCGAAAGTGATGGAAAGCATGCCGTCCGTCAGTTCCGGCGCGGGCATGAGACCGGGGGCCAGCGGGTCCATGCCCAGGGCGTATTCCAGCAGATTCGAGATGCCGTCCCCGTCCGGGTCTCCCAGGGGATCGGCGGTCACGCCGGCTCCGAAACGGCTGCTCCACCAGGAGGCGAAGTTGGACACGGGAGTGGTAACGGCGGGCGCGATGCCGGAGAGCACCACGTCATCCACATACCAGGTACCGGTGCTCACTGTATTGACCGTTCCTGTAGCCAGACGCCAGCGGAGGCGCAGGTTCTTTCCGGCGTAGAGTTGCGGACTGGTGATGTCCAGGATGGACTGCGTGAAGGTGGAGACCGTGCCCGTCCAGGCGCTGCGTCCGGCCAGCGGATTTTTCGTGGCCGTGGTGCCGGTGCTGCTCAGCGTGCCGGTGTAGCCGCCACTGGTGAAGGAGGCTCCGGAGGAGGCACTGGCGGCGTCCACCCAGGTGACACCATCGTCCGAGGACAGTTCAAGAACTCCGCCGAAACGTGTGGAGGTGAAGCGATAGGATTGCCAGAAAGAAACCCGCAGCCCGGTCGCTCCGGTGGGAATGGTGATGGCCGGGGAGTAAAGGTCCGCCACGTTTTGCACCACCGGCACTGCTGCGGCGATCGCGTGGGTGGCGGAGTGGCTGGAAGCCGAGGAAAGCCCCCACAGGCTGCTGGTGCCCGTGCTGGCGCTTTCCACCCAGCCCGCGCCGCCGGACTCGAACGTCTCCGTCCAGAGCGCGCCCGCCACGTTGTAGGCCGCGGGCAGCGTGGCGGACTGGCCGTCCGGATTCGTCACCCGCACATCCCAGGCTCCGGCGGCCATGCCCGTGGTGTTCGGGCGGAATTTCAGGGTATCGCCCAGCGGCTCCAGGGATTCCCCCGCCACCTCTGTTTGACCACTTTTCACAAACGTGACCGCAGCACCCGCCGCGAAACCCGAGCCGGTCACCGTGACGGCCCCGGTCCCGCCCGCGGAGCCCACCGCAGGCGAGACCAGGGAAATCGCCGGGGCCGACAGGGTCCCGGAGCCGCCACTGATGATCAGAGAGAAGATTTGCGTGGAGTTGGTCAGCGCCCCGTCACAGGACACCGTGGCGGTATAAACTCCGGCGACGGGAGCGGCCACATACACTTGCTCCACATTGTCCGTCACATTGTGACCCGTCACCGCCGCCGCGGAGAGGCTGGCCGCGGACCAGTCCAGAGTGTAAGGCATCACCCACGGCTGATGGACGGTGCCGGAGGGGGCGGTGATTTTCAGGTCCAGATTATTCACCAGCCGTGCCACGCGGGATTCGCCCGTGCTGGTGGAGGTTCCGGCGGGGTCCGTCCACGCGAGGGTGGCCCGGATGGGGCTGACGCCATCCCAGGTGAAGGTGAAACTACGCGTATCCCCCGCCGAGGTGAGCCGGTCCTCGACCACCGCCCGGGAGCCAGGCTTTGCCTTGTAGGTGTTCAGGAGATCGGCGGCGGCCTTCACATTGATGAGGCCCCAGCCGTTCTGATAGTCAGGCCCCGGGGTGCCAAGGTCATCCGCGGTGCCGATCAGCAGCGCCTTCAGCGTGCTGGCCCGCATGGCGTGGCGGGGGAACAGTTTGTCGTAAAGGTTGATCAGCAGAATGGACGAACCTGTCACATTCGGCGTGGCCATGCTGGTGCCGCTGTAGGTGTCGTAGGCGGTATCAGTGGTGGCCACGCTGGAATAAAGATCCGCCCCGTTCCCCACGAGGTCCGGCTTGATGCGCCCGTCATCCGTGGGCCCCCAGGAGGAGAAATCCGTCATGGTCCCTTTGGCTGGTGACCGGACGCCATTGCTCACGGCGTCATTCACCGCGCCCACCGTGAGGATATTCTTCGCCACCGCGTCGTTGGCGAGGAGATCGTAGCCGTTCTTATACGGCCGTCCCCCTTCGGGTGACTGGCCGGGTTGTAGCTCACCGCCGTGCGCGTGCTGGTGGACAGGGAAACCGGGTCGCCGGTTTCCGGGTCATCGCTCCGGTCATTTCCCGCCGCCCACATCACCAGATAATAGGGCAACGCGGCGGCCAGGGCATCCGTCTCGCGGCTGTAGCTGTCGTAGACGCCGAACTCCGTTTCCGTGCCGGTGGCCGTGGTGCCGGTGCCGTACCACGTCCACATGGGGGAGGAGAGACCCGTGTAGGTCCAGCCCGAGCTGTAGCCGTAGGAGTGGTTCGAGACATAGATGGTCCCCGGCTCCCCAGGATAGGAGGCTCCCCGGGAAGTCATCTCGGACTTGTCGTTGTTCCATTCGTAGGAGTCGATGGTCACCCCCGGGGCCATGCCTTTGGCCTTTGCCACCACGCCCGCGGCGCCGATGGTGCCCGCCACGTGGGTGGCATGGTCATCCGCGGTGTCAGTCTCTTTCAGATTCACCCGGCCTCCAAACTCCTGATGTGTTGCCCGCACGGACCCGCCATCCCAGATCCCGGCGGTGAAGCCGGAGCCCGTCACGCTGTAGGGAGCGGCATACAATTGGTTCGCGCCGCTGGAGATGGCCGCGTTGGCATTCCGGGTCTCCGCATAAACGGGACGGTCCCCGTCAAAGCGCATCAATTCCATCACCGACCCGTCCCGCCGCTGGATGCGGACCTGGAGACCCAGTTGCGCGGCTTTGGCCACGGCCGCGGATTTTTCCCCGTCTTCGTTCGCACGCATCTTCGCCACCACGGCGGCGCGCTGCGCGGGATCACTGAGATCCACTCCCGAGCTCAGCAGATCCGCTGCAGCTGCGGCGGCATCCGGAGCCCGGCCATTGGTGGTGTCGTCATCCGGTGCCGGGTTGCCTGTGGACTGGTCTGGATTCGGAGAAGTGGGGGACGCTCCCGCCACGACAGGGCGGGTGAAGGAGGAGGGGACATCCGTTTTCACCGGAGTAGCCACCTGAGCGGTGGCAGGGGTGGACCGGGCAGCCACTGTAGCGGTCGCTTTTCCGGTCGGGGCAGGGGAGTCCTCTGCCGGGGAAGCCGTGTCCGGAGTTTCCCCGGGAGGGGCCTCGCTTCCGGCAGGGATCGTGTGTCCGGAGCCGGAGAACAATAGATGCCGGGAGGCCAGAAGGCCGCCGCTGAGCACAGCCGCGCCGGTGGTCAAAATCAGAGCCGCGGCAAGACGGCGGCGGGAGGGAGGAAAAGCCATGGCAGTGGGGGTGGAGGGAGGAGCGATGGGCTTATCGGGAGAGCCGGGAAGAGCGGAGGGTCCGCGCCTCCACCTTTAAGCGAAGGCACACCCCGGGCTCTGTTTATGGGACGAAGACGGATCCGTTTGGGACGGAGCGCGTGCCCGGTGGGACGAAATCCGCTTCCTCCGGTTACATAAAAACACGCGACCCTTCGCGGTCGCCGGGAATTACGGCGGGGCCCACATGAAAGACGCTATAAAACGTGATTCCAGGCGTGGAATCCGTTTCAAAAACAACCACCTCAAACGCCTGGGCCGGCACCTTGCCTCAATCCATTTCCCAAATCCCCTTTGCCGCTTTGATCGTATTGGAAATCAGCATCGCGATCGTCATCGGACCCACCCCGCCGGGCACGGGAGTGATGGCGGAGCACAGTGGTGCCACGTTCTCAAAATCCACGTCGCCCGTGAGACGGTAGCCGCTCTTCGTCGTCGCGTCCGCCACCCGGTTGATGCCCACATCGATGACCACCGCGCCCTCGCGGATAAAGTCCGCCGTGACAAATCCCGGTTTCCCAATGGCCGCGATGACGATGTCCGCGCGGCGGCAGATTTCCGGCAGATTCCGGCTGCGGCTGTGGGCCACGGTGACGGTCGCGTTGCCGCCTTTTCCTTTGGCCATCAGCAGCAGCGCCAGCGGCTTGCCCACGATCATGCTGCGTCCCAGGACCACCACGTTCGCTCCCTCCGTGGGAATATTATACTCCAACAGCAGCCGCTGACAGCCCAGGGGCGTGCAGGGTACGAAAGCGGCGGGATCCTCCAGGGCGAGCCGGGCCACGTTTTCAGGATGGAAGCCATCCACATCCTTTCGCGGGTCGAGGGCTCTGACCACAGCGGCTTCATCGATATGCGCGGGCGGCGGTGATTGGACGAGGATGCCGTGAATGGCGGGATCGGCATTCAGCCGCCGCACCACTTCCAGCAGTTCCTCCTGCGTGGTCAAGGCGGGCAGTTCGATTTTCTCCGAATGCATGCCTAACTCCCCGCAGGTCCGCACCTTGGAGCCGACATAGGCACGGGAGGCTGGATCATCGCCCACGAGTACCACGGCGAGCCCCGGCTTTCTGCCTGCCTCCGAGAGACGCGTCAATTCCGCCCGGCATTCCGCCAGTACTTTTTGGGACACCGCTTTACCATCAATGAGAGTCATAATATATTAAAAATGAAGTAAGGTTCGGGGGCTTGCACAACCGCGCATCGCGGCGGGTAATTTATGACCGTCCTGACACGCGGAATTTTGGGATTTTCCTTCCCGGTCCTATCTGGTATAGCGCATGCTTGTTCAACCCGGAGTTAATCCTCCCCGCGGTTGTCATAAGATCGCCTCCCCCTCCCACACCCGCCGGCCATGCGTCTCCTCCCCCTTTCCCTTCTCGCGGCATTGTGTTCCCTGGCAGTCGCGGGGCTTGCGGAGGGCGCTCCGGTCATCAGTGAGTTCATGGCGGAGAACAAGGACACGGTCAAAGACGTGGACGGGGACACTTCCGACTGGCTGGAGATTTACAATCCGGACGATGCCCCGGTGAGCCTTGCCGGGATGGCCCTCACGGACAATGCCGCGCTGCCGCAAAAGTGGATCATCCCGGATGTTTCGCTCGCTCCCAAAGCCACGCTGCTGGTCTGGTGTTCGGGCAAGAACCGGACGAATCCGGCGGCGGAACTGCACACCAATTTCCAGCTCGCCAAAGAGGGCGGCTATCTGGCACTGGTGGCGGTGGATGGCGTCACCCGGCTCAGTGAGTGGAGCCCGTATCCCGCGCAGGTGGAGGACCGCTCCTATGGCAGCGCGAAGCCGGTGGTGACGCTGACTCCCATTATAGCCGGGGCCGGGTGCCGCTGGCGGGTGCCCACCTCCGCCATCGCCAACTGGGAAAAGCCCGCCTTCGTCGATACTGCGTGGACGGCGGGGCAGACGGGCATTGGCTTTGATACGGACACTACCTCCAGCACTTCCTACAAGCCCGCCGCGGGCAATGGGCTCATCTCCGCCACCGGCACGGTGCCTACCGGCACGGCCTCCTGCTATGTGCGCATTCCCTTCACCGTGACCTCTCCGGGGGACGTGCAGACGCTGACGCTGCGGATGAAGTATGATGACGGGTTCGCGGCTTTCCTCAACGGCACGCGGCTGAATCCTCCGACGGCGGATGCCACCAACGCCCCCGCCACACTCGCTTTCAACTCCACCGCCATCCGGGCCTATGGCGAGGCGGATGCGTTCATCTTCAAACCGTTCGATATCTCCGACCAGCGGTCGCTGCTGGTGGAGGGGACGAACATTCTCGCCATCCAGGCGCTCAACCAAACCTCCACCAGTTCCGACCTGCTCATGCTCCCGGAACTGGAGGTGACGAAGGTGGACAACGCCGCCGCCGCGAAAGTGGGATACTTTAAGACTCCCACCCCCGGCACGGGGAACTCCGCACAGCCGGTGGATGGTTTTGTGGACGCGCCGGACTACAGTGTGAAGCGCGGGTTTTTCACCGCGCCGGTGACGGTTACCCTCACTTCCAAAACCCCTGAAGCCCAGATCCGCTATACCACGAACGGCACGGCCCCCACGGCCACCACGGGGACTGTTTACACCGCGCCGGTGACCATAAGTGGCTCCAGCGTGCTCCGCGCCGGGGCTTTCCGGACGGGCTGGGAACCCTCCGTGGTGAAGAGCCATACTTACATTTTCCCCGCGCAGGTGGTTTCCCAGCCGGCAGCTCCGGCGGGATATCCCACCACCTGGGGGAATACGTATGACTTCAATACGGGCACGCTCACGGGAGCGGCGGTGCCCGCGGACTACCGCATGGACCCGGGTATCACGGGCAGCGCCACCTACGGCCCGCTTATCGTGCCCGCGCTGACCACCACGCTGCCGGTCATCAGCATCGCGGTGGATGTCTCCCAGATCTTCGCCACGAACGGGATCTACAGTAATGGCCGCATCACGCCGGGCGTGGAACTCCCGGCCTCCATGGAGTTCTGGGCACCCGGAGGAAAGGAGAACTGGCAGGAGAACATGGGCCTGCGTATGCACGGCGGGGACGCTCCCCTGGAGCATCCCAAGAAGCCCTTCCGGGTTTATTTCCGGAAGAGCTACGGCGTGGGGAAACTGGATCAGCCGCAGTTATTTCCCGGCTCCCCGGTGAGCAGCTTTGACAAACTCCAGCTCCGTCCCGGGGGGCACGATGGCTGGTCCGTGCCCTTTGGTTCCGGCGCGGAGGATCTGGCCCGTCACGCGGTTTATTGCCGGGACCGCTTCCTTCGTCAGACGGAACTGGACATGGGCCGTCTCTCGCATCGCGGGCGCTACGCCCACTTGTATATCAATGGTCTCTACTGGGGCTTCTACGATCTGCACGAAGTCCAGAGCAAGGAGTTCTTCGCCGACCACGTGGGCGGGGAAGAGGAGGACTGGGATGTAGTGGAGCACTCGAACACCTCCGTCCCGCTCTTCAGCGTGGTGGACGGTACCGGAGACGCGATGGACACCGCGCTCTCCCTTGTGCGCCCTCCCACGAATGTCGCTGATCCCGCCGTCTATGCGCAGCTCCAGGCCTATATCAATTATGACGAGCTGATCGACAATATGATCGTGAATATGTGGGGCGGTCAAAACGATTGGCTGGGTCCGGTGTTTCGCGGCGTGCCGGGGGTAAACCTCACGGATGCCTCCCGTTTCTTTAACAAGAACTGGGAGGCAGGCCGGCGCTCCCGCGGGCCGGATCCCTCGCCGTTTTACTTCCAGGTGTGGGATGCGGAAATCAGCATGGGGAACAGTCTTTCCGGCCTGGTGTCCACCATGCGGGTGGCGGATTTCAATCACACGCTGGTGGGGACTCCCACGACGGATACCTCGGACACGCGCAACACCTCACGCACCGCCGGGGTGCCCGGTCCGGCGGCGGAGATCTACTATGCCCTGCGCAAATACAGCCCGGCATTCCGCATGAAGTTCGCGGACCGGCTGCAACGGCATTTCTTCAATGACGGGGCCATGACGGTGGACCGGAACCAGGCGCGGCTCCAGAGATTCCGGGATCTGCTGGACCTGCCCATCGTGGCGGAGTCCGCCCGCTGGGGGGACGTGAACACCAACAATCCCATCGTCGTCACCTTCAACCGCGACACCCACTGGCGGTCTGAAATGGACTGGCTCAAGAACACCTACGTGGCCACGCGGAACGAGACCCTGCTCTCCCAGTTCCGGGCCATCGATATGTGGCCGGTCACCACCGCGCCGGTGTTCTCCCAGTTCGGCGGCAATGTCCCCTCGGACTACGCGTTGGGCATCACGGATCCGAACCCGGCGGGCGGTGTTGTGTATTATACTCTGGATGGCACGGATCCCATGGTTCCGGGGGGCGTTACCGAGACGAGCACGCTGATCGGCACCGGCATCAATTCCACGAGCCAGTACATCGTTCCCTCCGCGAACTATGGGATCAACAACACCTGGAAGAATCTGACCCCGCCGGCGGACATTTCCTCATGGTCCACGGGCACGGTGGCGCTCGGCTTTGACGCGAACCCCACCTTTACCCCGCACATTACCACCACCGTCGCAGGCATGCGGAATGTGAACAGCTCGCTGTATATCCGCATTCCCTTCACCGTGACGGCGGAGCAGAAGGCGACCATGAAGACGCTCTCCCTCCGCCTGAAATATGATGACGGTGTCTATGTTTTCCTGAACGGCAGCCCGGCCATCGTGCGGATCAACGACGCCGACGCGGGCGGAAATTCGAAGGACTCGCTGGTGCCGAAGTATAACGACTCCGGGCTTATTTCCCGGCCGGATGCCGAAGCCGTCAACTTCCAGACCATCGACATTTCCGAATGGATTCCCAATCTTCTGCCTGGGCAGGAGAATATTCTGGCCATCCAGGGCCTGAACAAGTCAGTGACGGACGATGATTTCCTCTGCTCGGTGGAACTCGTCGCTGCCTCCGCGCCGGTGAATCTGCCCTCGGAGACGGCGCAAATCTACACCGGCGAACTGCCGCTGGCACAAAGCGGGACGGTAAAGGCCCGTATTCTGAAAGACGGGGTCTGGTCTCCGCTGACGGAGGCTCCGTTTCTCGTGGGCGTGCCCGCCACCTCCACCAACCTGGTCATCTCAGAGTTCAGCTACAATCCGGTGGCCACGCCCGCGGAGCTTGCCGCCGGCTTCACGGACCAGCAGTTTGAGTTTATCGAGCTCCTGAACATTTCCGAAACCCCCGTGGAACTCACCGGCTGCCGTTTTGATGACGGCATCAGCTTCGCCTTCCCCGCCCGGTCCGCTATCCTGCCCGGACAGCGGATCGTGCTGGTCTCGAACGAGGCGGCTTTTCAGTCCCGCTATCCGGGAGTGCCGGTGTTTGGTGTCTTCGCGAATGAAAGCAATCTCTCCAACAGCGGAGAGCGCCTGGAACTCTTGAATGCCGCAGGTGGCCCCATCTTTGACTTTACCTACGATGACAAGCTCCCCTGGCCGGAGGCTCCGGACGGCACGGGCTTTTCACTGGTGCTCATCAATCCGCTGTCCGCGCCGGACCCGGTGCTGCCAGGGAACTGGCGGGCCAGCGTGAACCTGGGCGGCTCGCCCGGAGGAACGGACACGGATACCTTCGGCGCATGGGCCTCCAGGAACGGCGTGAGCGGTGAGATGACGGATGACCCGGACGGGAATGGCCTCACAAATCTGGTGGAGTATGGCCTGGGGATCATTCCCGGCGCAGTGGCCGCCGGACCGGAGGTTTCCGCGGCTTTTGAGCAGGTCACGGTCTCCGGGGTGGCGGATTCCTATCTTGTGCTGCGCTTCCGGAGGAACAAAGGAGCGGATGACGTGGCCGTGGTGCCGGAAATGTCCACGGACATGGTCAACTGGTCGCCGCTGATCGACGACGTCACCGCGCCGGTAAGCAATGCTGACGGAACGGAGAGCCTGGCCCGCCGGGGATCGCTGCCGGTTTCGGGACGCGAGCGTGTGTATGTCCGTGTAACCGTAACTACCCGTTGAGCGCGATATGCTTTATCCGCATCCCTGATGCATATCCCCCGATTTTTCCGCACCATCGCGCTCGCCGCGGTGGTCCTGCTCTCACTCTCACGCGCCGCCACGGCGCAGATCACCGTTATTTCGGAATTCGCTACCTGGGACTACCTCCATCCCACGGATGGCGTGAATCCCGCGGCTTCTGACTTTGACTTCGCCACCACCTGGTTCTCCTACGCGGGAGACTACGATGGCCCCGCGTTCACCGTCGGGAAGGCAGGGCCGTTTTCCTATGGAGGAATCGACTACTGGGGAGCCACGGGCTCATTCATTGGCGATAAAGGCACGGCCACCGCGCCCGCTTCGGGATTGCGTTATACCGCCTACTTCAAAAAGCAGTTCACGATCCCGGAGGATTATTTAGACATGAATTTGGTGATGCTCGTCGATGACGGCGCGGTGATTTATATAGACGGCATCGAGCGCAAACGGGTGAATATGAGCGGCAACGCGAAACCCAACGGGGTGGGAGACGATTACACCATGCTCGCGGATGCCGCCTCCAGTGAAGCGGCGCTGCTGGCTCCGGTGTCGCTGGGGTTCGTCTCAGCGGGAGAACACACCATCGCCATCTCGGTGCATAACGCGGATACCACGTCCAGCGACCTGGGCCTGTGGGTCAGGCTGCTGAGCGAGCCGCCGGGAACTCCCATCATGAAGGCGAGCATCGGGGGCGTGAATTCGGATGTCGGCGTGTTCACCGGGTTCACCGGCTGGCTGGTCAATGATCCCTACGCCTTCAACCTGAGTGCCGTCGCGGGGCGGCATGTTCTGGAGTCCCGGCCGGTCAATCTTCAAAATGTGGGCGAGGCTTACTTCTCCATGCAGATGTATTGCTACGAGGTCAGCACCTCCTCCAACTTTGAGCTGGAGGACGAGTTCTCCGCGAAGCTCGTCATGATCATGGACGATGACACGCAGACGGAAATCTCCCTTCTGCCGCCGGACCTCGATCTCGATGGCAACGGCGTGCTGACCGGTGAGGAGTTCAATCCCGGCATGTTCCCCGTCACCGATGCGATCGCGGTGGGCCGTCAGTTGTCCGCCACCATTCCCGCGAACGCCCGCTCGGTGTCCCTGGTGGTCACCGGAGCCGCGGACTCGGATTCCGAAGACCTCCGGATCGGCGGGGCCATGTTGAGTGACACGCCGCTGGATGCGGACGAAGACGGCGACGGCGTAGGCTATGCCGCCGAGATTTTCGCCGGGACCAATCCCCAGGACAAAGCCAGCTTTTTCCAGATGAGCGACTTCAACTATACCAAGGGGGCCGATGGTAACTACAACTTCAACACCATCTTCCCCGCGGTGGGGGGTAAAATCTACGCGGCGGAGGAGAGCTTAAATGGCGGTACTACCTTCTCGCTGCTGGGGTTTCTTAACCCGCCGAACACGGCGACTCTGACGGTCCCTATCATCCTGGGAGCCGCTCCACCTCCTGCTTATTTCGTGCGCCTTCGCTGCATTCCCTGAACAGATTTTGATCCACTAAAACCCCGGGGTGATCCCCCGGGGTTTTTTGTTCCCCGCCTCCGGAGGGCAGGCTTGCGCAGGGCGGGTGGATTTGCAGAATACTAATGCGCCTTGATAAATTATAAATTCCACATATCCCTGAGTCAGTGAAAACAGGTTTACTGAGTACGTTGCTTCTCCTTGGCATCCCCCTCGCCGCTCTGAGCGAGGCCGCGAAGACTACGCCTGCCCGGAAGCCGGCGGAGAAAAAGGCCGCCGCCAAAGTGGAGGCACCTGCCCCCCGCAAAAAACCGGCGGTGGATTCCACGGAAACCTCCCCCAAAAAGGCTGCTCCGAAGGCTCCCGTAAAAAAAGACATCGCTAAAAAGGAGTCCACTCCCGTGAAGCGTCCCGCGCCCTCTCCACCGCCGCGACTGGCTTCCAAACCCGCGGGAACGGCGAAACCGGTGGCAGCCTCCTCCTCCAAAAAGCTTCCCTCCTCGAAGCCGCTCGTGGCCAAAACGAAAACGAAACCGGAACCCGTCCCGGCCGGGAAGTCCAAAAGCAAACGGGTGTCCGTGATCACCCACGACCCCAGCGAGTTCATCGACATCTCCTACCCGCCCCGCCCTGGCGGCAAGACGCGTCCGGCGGCGTCCTCGAATAAGTCCCCGGCTTCCACTCCCTCGCCAAAACCTCCGTCGCCGGACCGCAAAAAAGCCCCGGCTTCCGGTCCCATGCGCCCCGCCGAGGAGGTGCCAGGCTTGTCCACTTATCAGGAAACCGCCGTGGCCACGGCGCCTCCGGCGCAGGGTCTCCGCTGACCGCCCTTGCCGGGCTGCCCAGGCTCCTCCCTGTTTGATGGCATGGATCACCTGGCTTCAGCCCGCACTGTCATCGACCTTGAGGTCGCCGAAATCCTGCGTCTGCGGGATCGTATCGACGGCTCCTTCATCCGGGCCGTGGAGGCCATGCGGACGGCGGTGGATGCCGGGCGGAAGATTGTCATCTGCGGCGTGGGGAAGTCCGGGAATGTCGCGTTTAAAATCGCCGCCACTCTCACCTCCACGGGCGCTCCCGCCGTGGTGCTGAATACCCAGGACGCTCTCCATGGCGATCTCGGCCTAGTGAATGACGGAGACGTGATCCTGGCCCTGAGCGCCAGCGGGGAGACGGAGGAAATCCTGAACCTTCTCCCCCATCTCAAGCGGCTGCAGATCACGCTCATCGCCATGACTGGCGGCACTGCCAGCCTCCTGGCACGAAACGCGGACATCATCCTGGATGTGAACGTGGAGCGCGAGGCCTGCCCCATGAATCTGGCTCCCACCAGTAGCAGCACCGTCATGCTGGTGCTGGGGGATGCCCTCGCCATGGTGCTGCTGGAGGCCCGGGGATTCAACGCGGGGGACTTCGCCCGGCTGCACCCTGGCGGCTCGCTCGGACGGGCGCTGCTTACGAAGGTGAGCGACATCATGCGCAGCGGGGACCGGCTGCCGCTGATCTCCCTGGACTCCACGGTCATGGATGCCGTGCGCACCATGACGCGCTGCCGCTCCGGCTGCGTCATCGTCACGGAGGCCGCCGGCAGCATGGCGGGCATCTTCACCCAGGGGGATTTCACCCGCGCCTATGAGAGCCACCCGGACATCGCCACCGCGCCGGTGAGCCGGTTCATGATCCGCCACCCGGTCACTATCCAGTCCGACCGGCTAGCCGCGGAGATCCTGAATATCCTGGGCCGGCATCCGGTGGATGAAATCGTGGTCCTGGACGATGCCCGCGTGCCCGTGGGCATCGTGGACACCCAGGATTTGAGCCGTTTCCGCATCCTCTAACCTCCTTCCTTCACCTCCATGAACCGCCGGCACTTTCTCCAGTTTTCGGGTCTCTCCGCGGCTTCGCTGCTCACGTCCTGTTCCCTGCCGGGTATGGGAAAGACCCCCCGCCCGGTGCAGCCTGCGGCTCCGGCCGGTCCGTTTGCGCTGGGGATTGATGTCCTGCGGGAGCGCGACTTCGACCTCCTGCGCGGAAAACGCGCGGGCCTGATCACAAACCAGACCAGCGTGGACTCCCGGGGCGTGCCCACGCGCGTGCTTCTCCAGCGCGGGCTTGGAAAGGGCTTCACCACGCTGTTCACGCCAGAGCATGGGCTGGATGGTCGCGAACCCGCGGGATACAAAGTCACCAGCCGCCGCGATCCGCTCACGGGCCTCACTGCTTACAGCCTCTACGGGGACACCCGGAAGCCCACCCCGGCCATGCTTTCCAATGTGGACGTGGTGTGCTTCGACCTTCAGGACATCGGGAGCCGCAGCTACACCTACATCAGCACCATGGCCGTGGCCATGGAGGCGTGCGCGCAGGCGGGGAAACAATTCGTGGTTTTCGACCGCCCGAATCCCCTTGGCGGGGTGAAAGTGCAGGGACCGCCTCGGGAGGAGCAGTGGAAATCCTTCGTGGGGCAGATACCCGTGCCCTATCTGCATGGCATGACGGCGGGAGAACTTGCCCGCATGGGCAATGCCCGGGCCTGGTGGGCGGCACGCGCGCGCCTCACCGTGGTACCCATGCGCGGCTGGCGGCGGGACATGGCGTGGCGGGACACCGGGCTGCGCTGGATCGCCACTTCGCCTAACATTCCCAAAATGGACTCTCCGTTTTATTACGCGGCCACCGGTATCCTCGGCGGGCTGGATGGAGTGGACATCGGGATCGGCACGGACCGTCCGTTCGAATACGCGGGCGGGCTGGGGATCAATCCGGAGCAATTCTGTGCCTCCCTCAGCCGCATGGGGATTCCGGGAGTGACGTTCAGTCCTTATCTCAGTTCACGTAAGCCGGGCTTTGGAGGAGCGGCCATCAGTATTGATCCGCACGGGTCCACGGACCTGATCGCGCTCGCGGTCATCCTGACCTGTGAAGTGGTGCGCCGCACCAGCGGAGCTCCCCTGCGGGCCAGCAAGGGGGATACGGTCACCCTCTTCAATAAAGTGTGGGGCAGCGACAGCCTGTGGCGGGATCTGCACGCGGGCCGGCCCGCGGCGCAAATCATCTCCGCCTTTCAGTCCTACCCCCGGGCCTTTGCGGGGATGCGGCAGCCGTTCCTGCTTTACTAAGCCGCCGGTCGTCCTCTCGTGGCGGGATGAAACGCCCGTTCCTCTCACTCCTTGCCGCGCTCACCCTCACCGCGTCCGCCGCGGATCCCGTTTCGCTCTTCGATGGCAAGGACTTCCACCTCTGGACGAACGCCGAAGGAAAACCGGTGACCGCGGGCTGGGTGGTGGAGCCCGGCGGCATCCTCCACCGTGCCGCGAAAGGCGGAGATCTCTACTCCGCGAAGGAATACGGCGACTTCGAATTCTCCTTTGAGTGGAAGATCGCGGAGGGCGGCAACAGCGGCGTGAAATACCGCGTCACCTCCTATGAAAAGAAAGGCCTCCTGGGCCCCGAGTATCAACTCCTGGACGACGTGAAACACGCCGATGCCAAAGTCGGCCCCCAGCGCCAGACCGCTTCCTTGTATGACTTCACCGCGCCGGATGCCGCCGCGAAGAAACTGAATCCCCCCGGCGAGTGGAACACCTCAAAGATCGTCGCCAAAGGCACGAAACTGGAGCACTGGCTCAATGGCGCGAAAGTCGTGGAGATGGACCTCTCCACCGACGCCTGGAAGACCGCTCTCGCGAAAAGCAAGTTCAAGGACATCCCCACTTTCGCGAAGAACCCGAAGGGCCGCCTCATGCTCCAGGATCACGGGGATGAAGTGTGGTTCCGGAACCTGGTGGTGAAGGAATTGTAGGACGTCTCTCTTATATGAGACGGATTCGCCGCGGATTCCGCGGCGAATAAGGCCATTATTCGCCGCAAAGTCTCAGGCAGGGAGGCGGGCGAGGATGAATTCCCGCAACGCTGCTGCGTCCGCCGGGAGGGGCCAGGTTTTCAGAGGCAGGGCTTTCAAGGCTTCCAATGACGGATCCTGGGGTTCGGTGCCGGTGGCGCGGGTGACGATCTCCGGGAACTTCGCCGGGCTGGCGGTGGCGAGGACCACGCTCACTTTATCCCCGGCCATGTCCGTGAAGGCGCAGGCGGTGTGGGGATCGGCCACGTATTGATGGTCCTTCCAAAGCCGCGCAATGGTTTCCTCAATGACCGCGTCATCCATGCGCGAAGCGCGGATGGCGGAGGAGGGCAGGGGAGAGAGGTCCGCCCGGCCGGTGGCCTTCACACTCTGCATGATGGAACGCACGCGCTCCGGATCGCGGCCCAGGAGATAATAGAGGTAGCGCTCGAAATTCGATGCCGCCTGGATATCCATGCTGGGGGCGTGGCTGGGGCGCACACCGCCTTGTTCATAGACTCCCGTGGTGAAGAAACGGTGCAGGATGTCGTTGTGATTGGTGGCCGCGCGGAAGCCTGTTGCCGGCAGGCCCATTTCCCGGGCCAGCCATCCCGCGAGGATGTTGCCAAAATTCCCCGTGGGCACCACGAATTCCACATTTCCCCGTGCCTCCGCGGGCAGCCGCAGCCACGCCCAGATGTAATACACACACTGGGCGAGCACCCGGGCGATGTTGATGGAGTTCACCGCCGAGAGATTCACGCTCTTCGCAAACGCACCGTTCGCGAAGGTCTCCTTCACCAGCCCCTGGGCGTCATCGAAGGTGCCAGGCACGGGAATGGCGAACACATTCGCGGCTCCCGTGCAGGCCATCTGGCGTTCCTGGAGCGGGGCCACACGGCCCTCCGGATAGAGGATGAACATGGTGATCCCCTCCTGCCCGAGGCACCCGTGGATGGCAGCGGACCCGGTGTCTCCGGAGGTGGCCCCCAGCACGGCCAGCCGCTTTCCGGAGAGCGTCACCTGACGCTCATAAAGCAGCCCCAGGAGTTGCAGCGCGAAATCCTTGAAAGCGAGCGTGGGGCCATGGAAGAGCTCCAGCACGAAGGTCCGGTCATCCAGCTTCACCAGCGGGGCCACTTCCGGTTTGGAGAAGGAACCGTAAGCCCGCCGCGTGAGTGTCCTCCATTCCTCCGCCGGAATCTCCGGCCCGAAGAGGGAGAGAAATTCCGCCGCCAGATCCGGATAGCTCAGGTCTTCCCAGGACTCCAGGCGCTCGCTGATATCCGGCAGCGACTCCGGCAGGAACAGGCCGCCATCCGGCGCGAGGCCGGCCTCGACCGCCTGGGTAAAGGAGAAGGGCTCCGTGAGCCCGCGAGTGGAGAGGTAACGCATGATGGGGAGGGTCAGGATTCGGCGGTCAGAAAAAGAAAATACTCCACGCTGTCCGTCAACGCGCGCCAGGAGGCATCGATGATATTATAACTCACGCCCACCGTGCTCCAACTGTCCGTGCCATGGCCGCTGTCGATGAGCACCCGCGTCTTCGCGGCGGTACCCAGGTGGCCATCGATGATGCGCACCTTGTAGTCCTCCAGCTTCATATCTTTCACCCGGGGAAAACGGACGGCCAGGGCCTTCCGCAGCGCGCCATCCAGCGCGTTCACCGGCCCGTCGCCCTCCGCCACGGTGAGGGAGACTTCGTCCTCCACCTTCAGCTTCACGGTGGCGATACAGCTCTCGTAGCCCCGGCTGGCATCGCGGCGGTAGCTGCATTCATACTCCAGGGTTTCAAAGAGGGGCTTTGCCGCGGTGAGGTGGCGGCGCAGCAGCAGCTTGAAGGAAGCCTCGGCGGCTTCGAATTCATAGCCTTCGCTTTCCAGACGCTTCACCTCATTGAGCACGGCGGCGGCTTCGGGCGCTCCTTTGTCCAGCTTGTATCCCAGCTTCTCCGCTTTGATGAGCACGTTGCTCTGGCCGGACATATCGGAGATCACGATGACCTGCTCATTCCCCACCAGGGCGGGCTGGACGTGCTCGTAGGTGCGGGCCAGCTTTTGCACGGCATGCACATGCAGGCCCCCTTTGTGGGTGAAGGCCGCGCGGCCCACGTAGGGGGCGCGGATGTCCGGCGTCACGTTGGCCAGTTCATCCACATAAAGCGCCAGCTCCCGGAGTTTCGTCAGGTCCGGGGCCACGGGAAGTCCATACTTCAACTGGAGATTGGCGATGATGGTGGTGAGATTGCAATTTCCCACGCGTTCGCCGTATCCGTTGATGGTGCCCTGCACCTGCACCGCCCCCGCGCGCACCGCCGCGAGCGCGTTGGCCACGCCCACGCCACCGTCATTGTGCGTGTGAATGCCCACGCCGCATCCCAGGTGGGCCACGGCTTTTTGGGTCACTTCGTAAATGAATTCCGGCATGGCTCCGCCGTTGGTTTCACAGAGGACCACGAGGTCCGCCCCGGCGTCCTTTGCGGCCTTGATGGTAGCCAGGGAGTATTCCGGATCCTCGCGGAAGCTGTCGAAGAAGTGTTCGGCATCATAGAGCACTTCGCGGCCCTTGCTTTTCAGGTAACGCACCGTGTCCGCGATCATGGCCAGGTTTTCCTCCAGGCTCACGCGGAAGACTTCGGTCACATGCAGCGGCCAGGTTTTTCCCACGATGCACACCGCCGGAGTGGAGGCCTCCAGCAGGCGCTGAACCTGGGTGTCCTCCTCCACCTTCGTATTCCCGCGCCGGGTCATGCCAAAGGCGGTGAGCCGCGCGTGCTTCCAGGTGTGCGTGGCGGCCTCGGCGAAGAACTGTTCATCGCGCGGATTGCTGCCCGGCCATCCGCCTTCGATGTAGTCGATCCCGAAGTCATCGAGCTTGTGGGCGACACGGATCTTGTCAGTGACGGAGAAGTTGATGCCGGTGCCCTGCGTGCCGTCGCGCAGGGTGGTATCGTAGAGGGTAACGGATTTCATTTGGGGGGGAAGGCGCGGGGCGCGAGGAATTGGGAATGGAGAATGGGAAAACGGGGGAGGAACGGAGGGCGGAGGACGGGCACCGGTGGGGAAACGCGGTGACAGGACATCCTCGCCCGGGGAACCGGGTGGCGGGCTTTATGCCGGCCCTTCCTGTCGCGTGCCTGACATCAGGCAGGGAACCCGCGAAGGAAGGGCGTGATAATCATCACTCCCCCGCGGGTGGAAATCAGGATAATGGACGCCGTGCTGGACATGGAACAGGCATTAAACTAGACGTCGGCCGCGGGATTGCAACGTTATCACCCTGGCGGTAAAATCCAGGATAATAGAATCTGTTGCCCCGCGCGGCATCCCGGTTTCTCTGCGGGGGATGCAACCGGTTCCCGATATTCTAGGACTCATTTCCGGCAATGGAGTGTATCCATTCACCATGGCGGCGGCGGCGCGGCGCGCGGGCGTGGCGCGGCTGGTGGCTGCGGCGTTTGAAAATGAGACACGCCCGGAACTGGCGGAAAAGGTGGATGAAATCGAGTGGATGCGCGTGGGCCAGCTCGGCAAAATGATCAAGTTCTTCCGCCGGCACGGCGTGACGCGGGCGGTCATGGTGGGGCAGATCGCCCCGAAGAATCTTTTCGACCTGCGTCCCGACATCCGCACGCTGGTGATGCTGGCGCGCCTCAAGGAACGGAACGCGGAGAGCCTCTTCGGCGGCATCGCCCGGGAGATGGAGAAGGATGGCATCACGCTGCTCCCGGCGACCACTTTTCTGGAGGAGGACATGGCCCGGGAGGGGCACATCGCGGGGCCGGTGAGAAAGCCAAAGGACCTTACGGATATCCAGTTCGGCCTGAAGATCGCGCGGGAAACCAGCCGGCTGGACATTGGCCAGACCGTGGTGGTGCGCCGGGGGACGGTGCTGGCGGTGGAGGCCTTCGAGGGCACGAACGAATGCATGAAGCGCGGGGGCGCGTTGGGAAAAGGGATGGCCACCATGGTAAAGGTGAGCAAGCCTGGCCAGGACATGCGCTTTGACGTGCCCGTGGTGGGCCGCCAGACCATCGAGACCGCCGCGGGAGCGGGCATCCGGGTCATCGGCGTGGAGGCGGGCATGACGCTGCTCCTGGAGAAGGAGGAGGTGCTGCGGGAGTGCGCGGCGCTGGGCGTGACCCTGGTGGGGGCCGCGGCGGAGCCGGACGCTTGACAGACTCTTTCGCGGACGGGAAGTCGCGGCATGATCACGGTTCCGGTATCCCTGGCGGAGAAGTCCTATGAAGTAAAAATCGGCGACGGCCTGCTGGAGACAGCCGGGGCCGAAGCCCGGGAGCTTTTTCCCTCAGCCCGCTCCTGCGCGGTGGTCACGGACTCGAATGTGGGGCCGCTCTACGCGGACCGGGTGTGCGCCTCCTTGCGGGCCGCGGGGATTTTGCCGCACCTTACCACCGTGCCGGCGGGGGAGCCGTCGAAGTCGTTTGAGGGCCTTGAGACCGTGACACGGGAGATGATTTCCACGGGTCTCGACCGGAAGGCTTTTCTGGTGGCGCTGGGCGGCGGGGTCATTGGGGATCTCGCGGGGTTTGCCGCCTCGGTGTTTTTCCGGGGCATTCCTTACATCCAGATCCCCACCACCATTGTCTCCGTGGTGGACAGCTCCGTGGGGGGGAAGACGGGGATCAATACGCCGGAGGGCAAGAATCTCATCGGCACCTTCCACCAGCCAAAACGGGTGTTGATCGATCCGGAGACCCTGGCCACGCTGCCCTCCCGGGAGTATAACGAAGGCTACGCGGAGGTCATCAAGCACGCGGCCATCCGCGACGCGGCCATGCTGCCGGACATCGCCCGTGTGGCGGAGAGCGGCAGTCGCCTGGGCCTGGCGGAACTCATCGCGCGCAATGTCAGGATCAAAGCAGCGATTGTCAGCGAGGACGAGTTTGAAACGAAAGGCCTGCGCGCACTTTTGAACTTTGGCCACACCATCGGCCACGGCATTGAGGCCAGCGCGGGTTATGGCCAGTTGCTCCACGGGGAGGCCATCAGTCTGGGCATCCGTGCGGCCCTGCGGTTGTCGGAGGAATATGCGGGCCTGGCCCCGGCGGATTCGCGGGCCATCCTGGAATTGCTTTCCGCCTTCGATCTGCCGCTGGTGCTCCCGTCCACCATTACCACCGCCCAGGTGATGGAGAAACTGGGACGGGACAAGAAGTTCGACCAGGGAGCCATCCGCTTCGTGCTTCTTCGCGCCCCCGGTGACGCCTTTGTGAGCCAGGACGTGACCCGCGAAGCCATGGAGCGGGCGATCGAAGACCTGCGGTACGCCTGATCTCTCTCCCTCCAGTTCAGGGGCCGGCCGGTCTGCTTTGCGAAACATTTTGCCACCCGGGGCGCTTGCCGGGGTTCGATTGAGCCATAGCTTACGGGAGCATGGAATCCCCAGTCCCCTTTGCTGCTGTTCCGGAGGACCTTCTGGAACGCCTGCGAAACAGCCCTTCGTTCGCCAGATACGCGCGGGCGTTCCGGCAGGCCACGGGGTTGTCGCTGTGGCTGGTGGGGCAGGATCCCGCGCTGACCAATGAGGCGGTGAATCCGTTTTGCCAGGCTGTCTCCGACAGCGCGGCGGGGTGTGCCGCCTGCGAGCGCGCCCACGGGAGGCTGCTTGCCGGAGAGGGCCAGGAGGCGGTGAATGTGAAGTGCTTCGCCGATCTGCGGGAGACCGCCGTGCCGGTGTGGTTCGGAAAGATCCTGGCGGGTCATCTGCGGACAGGCCAGGTTTTTGCCACGCTGCCCGCGGAGGATGGCTTCCAGCGCACGCTGGAGGTGCTGCGGGAGGATCCGGATTTCCGCGAAAGCCGGGTGCCCGGGCTGCGGCGCGCTTACTTCGCGGGGCAGGTGATTCCGGATGCCCACTACGAGGGCATCGTGGATCTGCTGGTGCTCTTTGCCACCCACCTTTCCTGTGAACTGGAGCGGCTGCCTGCGGTGGACGACGGCGTGCCCGAGCCGGTCCGCAAGGCCTGCCAGCATCTGCGCGCGTCCTTTGACGATCCTTTCTCCCTGCCGGATGTGGCCCGTGCCGCCGGTCTCAGTCCTAATCACCTCTGCACGGTTTTCAAAGATTCCACGGGGCTGACGCTCACCGAATACCAGAACCGGGAGCGGATTCTCCAGGCCAAGAAGCGTCTTGCCAGCCGCTATGCGCGGGTGAGCGAAGTAGCCCTGGATGTCGGGTTTGGTTCGCTCTCGCAGTTCAACCGGTGCTTCCAGAAGTATGCGGGGGAAAGTCCCACGGAGTTCCGCCGGCGCACCTTTGCCGGCGCGGGCAGGAAGCCGGAGTTTCCCGCCCGGATCATGCGGGCGGCCTGCTGAGGTAAAAATCATCTCTGATCCCGTGACTCCCCGAATGACCCCTCACGCCTCCCTGGAGCACATCGATCACCGGCCCTGGCCCTTGCCGGGGCGGAACTGGTTCATGCGGCAGGAGTGGAACGACCTGCTCTTCCTGCACTGGGAGATCGATGCCGGGGAAATCCGCAGGCGGCTGCCTCCAGGCGTGGAGGTGGATACCTACGGCGGCACGGCATGGATCGGCGTGGTGCCCTTCGATATGAAGGGGGTGACACCGCGCGGGATTCCCGCCTGGCGGACCATGAGTGACTTCCCGGAGATCAATGTCCGCACGTATGTCACCATGGAGGGAAAGCCCGGCGTGTGGTTCTTTAGCCTGGATGTGCCCAACCGGGTGGCGGTATGGGGCGCGCGCACGTTTTTCCATCTGCCTTATTACCACGCCCGCATGAGTGTGAAGCGGGAAGGCGAACAGGTGCATTATTCCCACGCGCGGGGAGACCTGAAGTTCGAAGCCTCCTACGGACCGCTGGAGAGGGTCGAGGCCGGCGAGGGTTCCTTTGAGCGATGGGCCACGGAACGGTATTGTTTGTATGCGGCCAACAAGCGGGGGCGGATTTTCCGGGGGAATGTGCATCATCCCCGCTGGCCCCTGCACGCCGCCTCCGTGGAGGTGCGGGAAAACACCATGCTGCGTGGCTGGCCGGTGGGAGCCATGCATCCCCGGCCCTTGTTCTCCCGCCATCTCCCGGTGGTGGTGTGGCCGCTGGAGCGGATGATTGATACCGCGACTTAGGACTTGCCCCCGTGAGGCCCGCCGGTGCATCCTGTGGGGCCATGAGCAATCGAACGTGGGTCTGCCTCGCCTGTGAAAAATCCTAT
This sequence comes from Verrucomicrobiales bacterium, assembly GCA_965229245.1. GTDB lineage: Bacteria > Verrucomicrobiota > Verrucomicrobiia > Verrucomicrobiales > V1-33 > V1-33. Next base: position 681,017 of record CBDDIW010000005.1, on the reverse strand, counting down.
CGCCGGGATTCGAAGATCACGGAGCTGCCCTGCGCGCTTTGCCATCAGCCTTGCGAATATGTTCACTGGAAGCTGCACATTCCCAGTCCCCGGAGGAAGCGGGAGTGGAGCGACTTTTGGACCCGCTACCGTCTGGAGAAGCAACTTTTGAAGCAGTTTGAGAACGACCCCCGCATCAAGGAGGTGGAACTCGAATTGCTCAGCCGCCGTCTCACGAGGCGTTGAAGGCCTGGGCGGTTGCGCCTGGGGAAAGGAGCAGGGGAAAGACCGGGATTATCCCTCCCGCTGGGTGATCTCCACAAAGACATCCTCCAAAGTGGCCTGACGACGGCCCAGCTCACGGAGGGGCCAGTGATTGTCTCCCGCCGCGCGGCTGATCTCCTCGCGGGTGTCCGTATCGGCATCGGGCTTGATCTCCAGAAGCTGCCAGCCGGATTCCTCGGAAACCGGAGTCACGCGGCGCACACCGGCGATGCTCTGGAATTTCTCCACGGCGGCCTCCGCCGGGGCTTTCACCTCCACGGTGATGGTGGCGGCGGTGCGGCTGGTTTTGGCCAGATTTTCCGGGGAGTCGTCCGCGCGGATCTTCCCGCGGTGAATGATGATCACGCGGCGGCAGGTCATCTGCACTTCGCTCAGGATGTGCGTGGAAATGAGGATGGTGTGTTCCGCGCTCAGTTGGGTGATGAGGGAACGCACCTGGCGGATCTGGTTGGGGTCCAGGCCGTTCGTCGGTTCATCGAGAATGAGCAGCCGCGGGCGGTGAATGAGCGCGTCCGCCAGGCCCAGGCGCTGACGGTAGCCTTTGGAAAGGCTGGCCACCATTTTCCGGCTCACATCCTTCAGGGCTGTGAGGTCCATGACACGGTTCATGTTTTCCTTCACCGCCCGGCCCCGGAGGCCTTTCAGACCGGCCCGGAATTTCAAATATTCCTCCACCCGCATGTCATCATACAGGGGCACGTTCTCCGGCATATAGCCGATCTCCCGCCGCACTTTCAGGGAGTCCTTGAACACATCGAATCCCGCGATGGAGGCCGCTCCGGACGTGGGCGGCAGATACCCTGTAAGCATCCGCATGGTGGTGGATTTACCCGCCCCGTTCGGCCCCAGGAAGCCCACGATCTCCCCTTTGCCCATGGAAAAGGAAATATCATCCACCGCGACGCGGCCGACGAAACGCTTGGTCAGATGACGGACTTCGATCATGCCCGAATGGAAAGGAGGAGCGGGGAAAGGTCAACCTGCTTCCGTGAGCAGTCTTTACCGTTTCGGCTTGCCCGTCTTCGTGCCGGCTTTCGGTTTTCCGGGGGTGGCGTGGGCGGGGGCTTGTTTTCCGGTGGGGACCACGGGAACCTCGCTTACTTCCCCGGCTCCCGGGGTGGCGTTTTCCGTCGCGGCGGGCAGGGTGGTTTTTCCGATGGTGGCCGCCCAGATTTCCGGGGTGCGGCGACCGGGGCCGGTTTCGCCTCCGGGAATGACGACGCGGTCCCCCCAGGTCACGGCGGGATTTGTCAGGGGCACGGCAGAGGGGAATTCCCCCAGGGCGCTCCATTCCCCGGCACCCGCTTCATAACCGATCACGGAACGGGGATATCCCGCGAATTTCTCCAAAAGCTCCGCGCCGTATTTTTTCCGCTTCTCACGTTCCGCGTCGTCAATGTCCTTCGGCTCCCTGGCGTTCTGTTCCAAGGCGCGGGTGAGGTCCGGGTCCATGCCTCCCACCACGACAAACCCGCCCGGAGAGGCATGGAAAGCAGCGGCGGCCATGACGTAGCCGGTGCGTCCCTTGCGGTCCACCACTTCACCCAGCAGGCTCCAGTCGTTCTTCACGGGGTCGAAGCGATGCAGATCCGTGAGGAAATCCGGCGTGCGTCCGGGATCGCGCCCGCCGCAGAGGTAGATGGCGTCCACGCTGGCGGCGGCCACGGGAAACGCACGGGGCGGACCATCCCAGGCGGGCAGGGGCTTCCACTGGAATTCCTCCGGCGTGCCGCGCTTTGCCAGATCCAGCGCGTAAAAGGCGTTCGTGGCTTTTCCACCGGGTTCGTTTGTGCCCCCGAGGACATAGACCACCCCCTTGAGCGCCACCGCTGCGTGACCGGTGAGCGGCTTCGGGAGTTTAGGGAAGGGGGTGGACTCCACCTTTCCGGCCGCCTTGTTCCAGGAGAGCAGAAAACAGGCATCCCGGACACCCGGGGCTGACATCCCGCCCACGCACAGCACACCCTCCGGCAGAGAAACACTGGCTCCATGGGATACCCCTTCCGGAAGCTCCAGCCGGGGATCCAGCCACCGGTAGGCCGGGCGACCATCCGGCCCGTTCCCACCCTGCTCCAGGACATAGATGTCCTTTGAGATCACGCGGCTGCCACCGATCCACGGCATGCCCTGGGGATAATTCGTTCCGCCGGCGACGATCAGCACATTTCCCTGAGCTCCCGCGAAAGCGCCCGCCAGGCCAGGATTCCGGGGCTCCCCGTGCCGTGGCGGCAATTCGGTAATCTTTTCCCACTGAATCACCGGGATGCCGGGTTGGTTTCCGGCGGGAGCCTGAGGGCTCCCAGGCGCTGTTCCAGCCGGAATGGACACGGCGGGCGGGGCCTGCGTGCCACTGCCGCTCCCCTCCTGGGCGGCGGCGGAAAAGGAGAGCAAAAGTGCGGGAAAAAGACGCGGGAGCAGGGGGGGCATGGCCCTTCATTCATTCGCCTCCGGACCCCTTCCCGCAACAAGGAATTGGTCATGGCGGGGATGCCAGGGCACCCGGTTTTCTCCCGGAAATCCCGTGAGCGATTCAAATAAGCCTCAATCCAAGTCAAAAAACACTTGCAGGCGGAAAACACGTGTGGGAGGGTCGCTGCCCTTCCCGCTCCCGGCAGAAAAACGGCCTGCTGTCGCGGGATCATTTATTTTCAGACCTCAGGCACTATGGCTTTCGCAATCATCAAAACGGGCGGCAAACAATACCGCGTTTCCAAGGGTGACAAAATCGACGTCGAGAAACTCGAAGGCGAAATTGGCTCCTCCCTGAGCCTCGGTGAAGTGCTCTTCTACGGAGATGGCTCTGACCTCCGCGTGGGCAACCCCAGCGTTTCCGGAGCCTCCGTCAGCGTCACGGTGGTGAATCAATTCCGCGCCCCCAAGGTGACGAACTTCAAGTATAAGCGCCGTAAAGGCTATCACCGGACCATCGGCCACCGCCGCCAGATGACCCGCCTCCAGATCGAGGCCATCAACCTGTAATCCCCACCCTCTTACCCCACTCCCGTCATGGCTCACAAGAAAGGTCAAGGTTCCGTCAAAAACGGACGCGACAGCCAGAGCAAGCGTCTCGGCGTCAAGAAATTCGGCGGCCAGCAGGTCATCGCCGGTAACATCATCATCCGCCAGCGCGGCACGAAGTGGATTCCCGGTCGTGGCGTTGGCCTCGGCAAGGACTACACCATCTTCGCCGTCACGGACGGCACCGTCCGCTTCGACCGCGAAGGTCGCCGCGTGAACGTGGACGAAGTGCTCTCCGCCTGACCTCTGCGTCAGAGAGAATCCAAGCGTCTCTCATTTCAAAACAGGCGGCCTGAAACCGGGCCGTCTGTTTTTGCGTACAAGGAAGGGGAGGGGACCTCCGAAGAAGTCCCCGATGTCATCCGCCGGACTGAAACCTTACTCCTCCGCCACCCGGCAGGGCACGATGATCCCGTCCTTCATCCCGTGGATTATCTTCTTGTCCGCCGGGACGATGGTCGCGAGCACGCCGCCGCACTTCACGCCGTCTTTCCCGGCGAAGTAATAGGGGCACAGGCGCACCCGCCCTTGCATGATCCGGAGCGCGCCGCTCGCGGGATCGTAATACGGGTGCTCCACCAGTTTCCCCGGACGGAAGGTTTGCAGCACCCACGGGTTTTTCCCGAAATCCGCCTGCGCCTCCCGCACCGCCTGGGCCCACTCCGGCTGGCTGACATCGTGTCCCACCACCACGCTGCGGCTGCCCCATGCGTTTTCGGAGAAGCCGCTCAGCTTCAGCACCAGTTGCCGTTCCTTTTGGGAGAACCGCTCCAGTTCCTCCCAGGAATGAATTTCCAGCCCCGGCAGCACACCGTGCGGCGGCAGTGGCTCGGGATTCACCACCCAGCCAAAGGGGATGATCTTCGCCAGGGCGTCCCGCTGGTTTTCCCGCAGAGCCTGCCGCCAGACCTCCCGCAGTGGGCGGCTCCAGAACAGGGACAGCCACAGCTTCTCCTCCAGCCATGGCTTCATGGGGGCGCTGACGTGGCTGCCAGGCTCCAGCATTGCCTGCCAGTGCTGGATGTTCCCATGGTCGAACAGCTCAAAGAACCGGTAAATGTCCCGACCCCGGGGCGTGTAGGATTCCGCCTCCACCACGGAGAATTTCTCCCCCAGCACGCCCGCCAGCCAGTCCATTTCCGGGCGGTAGTCCCCCGCCTCACGGGAAACCGCGATATCCGCGCCTTCCGGGAACAGGCTCCGGAATCCGTCCACCATGCCCTCCCGTCCACCGCAGAGCTGCCAGGCGCTGTCCAGCGTGCCGTAGGTTTTCCCCAGCCAGGCGGTGAGGCCTATCCCGCCAGGCACGCTATCGATCTCCGTCATCGCCATCCCTTCCTCCGTGAGCAGAAGATCCGGGCGGATCACGCCCGGTAGGGTGAGCCGGTGGGAGGGATGCCGCGCCGCCTCCAGGAGTTCCGGCGGTTTCCCCGCGTCCAGGAGTTCCGCGATCCACCGGGGCTGCTTTCCCTTGTGGCTTTGATAATACAAATCATTGCACGCCTTCAGGAACACGTGCAGCCGGTGCCCCAGTTTTTCGATCTCCCCCCACAGCGCGGGTGACAGCGGGAAAGGTTCCGGGGAGGTCAACCATTCCCGGCCGGCGAACAATCCGTCCACCGGCATGGCATCCCGCAATTGAGCAAAAGAGGCAGGCATAATGTCCCAATCTTCAAACCCCTGCCGACGTTCCGCGCAATCGCCAGTTCCATCCAGCCCTTCACGCTCTGCTTATCCACCGTGCTCCCGCCTGACCTCGTCTCATCGCCCGGTCTGCCATCGAATCCCCCATTTCAGTTTTCCCGTTTCAGACGATTATCCCTCATGGACTTCGACCTTCCCCCGCCCGGCGACCTTCTGGCCATGCTCATTTTCAGCATCGTGGGGCTCATCGCCTTCCGTTCCGGAAAACGCGAGTTTCAGCCTGCCCGCCTTTGCATTGGCATGGCACTGATGGTTTATCCCTACTTTATCCCCCGCGGTTTCTGGCTGTGGGCGACCGGGATTGCTCTCTCGGGATCTCTCTATTTTTTCCGGGACTGACAGAAGACCGGCACTTCTCAGGCTCCGGGATTTCCTATGGGGTGTTTTTGGATCGCGAACTGGCGGCGGTATTTCACAAACGCATGTTTGGTGTCACTGGCGAATCCACAGTGGCGGAAGAACGCGTGGGCGGGCTCCCGTTTGACGCTGCTCAGGAGCATCAGCTTGGTGCAGTGGAGCGTCACGGCCAGGTGCTCGATATGGGCCAGCAAACGGCGCCCCACTCCATGCCCCCTCAGGGACTGGGTGACGATAATATTCTCAATAACCCCGAAGGGCTGAAAGCGATACATGGCGTCCGGGCAAACGACCAGCAGGGCGGTGGCGCGGACCACGCCGTCAACGGTGGCCACGAGGAGAAAGTCCGATGCTGAACCGGCCATGGCCGTGACCTGCTCCGGCAGCACACAAATGTCGGGGTCAGCCACCAGTTCGCGGTAGAGATTCTCAATCGCTGGCGCGTCTCCGGCCACTGCCCGCCGGATAAGGCAGGGTAGCTGCGGTGGTGTGTTTTGCTCACCGGTCATCGTCTCCAAAACCACCGCACCGGTTAGGGTGCGGGTTTTCGTAAAGCATCGAGCCGGGCGCGGAGGGCGGGATCGGCCTCCGGGCTGGAGAGAGCTTTTTCCAGGCGGGTGATGGCTCCGGCCTTCTGGCCGTTATGCTCCAGGGCATCGGTGACTCGCAGAAGAAAGGGGACTGAGAGAGGAGTGGCTGTGGTGAGTTCTTCTGCCTTGAGGTATTCCTTCAGCGCGGAGGGCCAGTCGTTCTTCCGGGCGGCGTAAAGGCCCAGGGCATCGTGGATGCCGGGATCGTCTTTTTTGAGGGCGGAGGCCAGACGGAGGAGTTCGCGGGCCTCCTCCAGCTTCACGCCGGATTCCAGCCAGAGCATGGCCATGCCGCGATAAGCGGGGACGGCGCGTTCCGGTTTGCCCTTCGGGATCTTTTCGATGGCCCGGCGGAAATAGAGAGCCGCGGTTTCCGGCTGCCTGGAGTCTTTGGCGCACTCCGCGCGGGCAAGGTGGAAGGCATCGTCCAGGGCCGCGGGATCCTGGGTGGCGGCCAGCTCCGAGGAGGTCTCATACTGGCGGGTTGCCTCGGGCAGTCGCCCGGCGAGATGAAGGGCGGAGGCGAGGGCGATGGAGAGCCGCGCGGACCGGGGGTGGGTGAAAAAGCCGCGCTCCAGCGTCAGACGGCGCTCCGCGGCCATGCCGGCCTTTTGGAGCTGATCCGCCAGAGTAAGATAGTCCGCGGGAGGGCCGCCTTCGATGCGCAACAGCTCCGTGCGGTGCGTGAGCGACTCCCGGGCTTCTCCCGCCGCGTCCAGAATGGAGGCCATGGCGCGATGGGCCGCGGCATCCCCGGCATCGATGCGCAACAGCTCCTCAAACACCAGGCGGGCCCCGGCGGCATCGCCCGTGAGACGGAGACACTGACCGAGTTTTCGCCGCGCGTTGAGATTCCCCGGCTGGACGTCAATGAGCCGGCGATAACACTCCACCGCCTTTTCGTGCGCGGGGAGGCGGGCGTAGAAATCCGCGGCCTCCTCCAGCACGGCGGGCTGGTCCCCGCCCGTGGCGAGCGCTTTTTCCACGCAGCCGGTGACGATGGCGGTATGAGCCTCGCGGGTGTCCGGATCGTCCAGCGGAAAGGCCTCCCGTGCCACGGGGGCCATCGTAAGCCAGAAAGCGGGGTCATCACTGCCCGCGGCGAGCGTCCCGCGGACGGCGGCCTGGGCTTCATCGCGGCGCTGTCCCTTGATGTGGAGGCGGACCGCCAGACGGCAGATGCCGGCGGAGAAGGGGAATTTTGCCGCAGCCTCGCGCACGGCGGTGAGCGCTTTGGCACGCGCCTCCGCGTTTTCCCCGGCCTGATCGAGCTGAAACCGGAGCAGTTCCAGCAGCGGGGCCTCCTTTCCGGGATGCAGGCGCGTGGCCTCCTCCAGAAGACGGCGGGCCTCGCCGGGATCACCCGTGGCATTGGCCATGGAGGCCAGCCGGGTGAGGAGCGTGCTGTTTCCGGGATCAAGCGCCAGGGCTTCCCGGAAAAGCGGGAGAGCCGCCGCGGGACCGGCTTCCCGGAGCGTTTGGCTGGCGCGGAGGTAGAGAGTCAGGACCTTCGCCTTGCGCTCACCGGCAGGTTGGAGCGCGGGACCGTCGCGGGACGTTTCCACGGGCCAGAGACCCGCGTCCTGGGCGTGAATGCCGCACGTGAAGGCTGCCGCCATCAGGGCAGAAAGAAGAGCGGGCAGGGTGGACCTGCCCGCTTGAAACTTTTCCGGCTGGGGCGGACACCCGGGCGCGCGTGGCGGCTGGGAGGCAGGTGTCCCGGCTTTCATAAGCCTGAAGCTCAGGCCTCAGGACTTATAGCGCAAACGCTTCTTGTGGCGGTTTGCCCGCATGCGTTTTTTGCGCTTATGCTTATTGATCTTCGTTTTCCGTCTCTTTTTGAGAGAGCCCATAATGATATGTTGCAGTAGTTGAAATGATGCCGTCGGCCTTCCATGGGCCCGGCGGCGGGGAGGCGGATCGTAGGTGCCCGCTTTTTTTTTGCAAACGAAATTCGGGAGGGGGAAATCTTCCGGGAAGAGGGAAGGGGAAGGCGGCACAATGCGTGGAAGCGGAGAGGCGGTGGATAAGCGTGGTTGCGCGGGGGACGGGAAGCGCCAGGGATGAACGTCTCGTTTTCCGGTATGTCTTCCTCCTCCCCCGATCCCACGCACACGCCGCCAGTGGCGGCACCTGATGGCAAACCGGCTCCGCACCCCAAGAGGGCGGCCCACCTGGCGATCTTTATCACGGTGGTGGTGGACCTGATCGGGTTCGGGATTCTCATTCCCATCCTGCAGCCTCTGGCAAAGGACCAGTTTGGCGCGCCGGACATCGTGGCCCAGTGGCTCATGGGGATTTACAGCCTCATGCAGTTTGTGTTTTCGCCCATCCTGGGGCGCATCTCGGACCGGGTGGGCCGGAGACCGGTGATCATCGCGAGTTTGATAGGGTCCATGGCGGGGTATCTCATCATCGCGCTGGCGGCGAGCAATGTGCTGCACCTTCCGGCCACCTGGAGTATCGGGCTGCTGTTTCTGGCGCGGATGGTGACGGGGGTGTGCGGGGCGAGCATATCCACGGCCCAGGCGTATCTGGCGGACATCACGGCTCCGGAGAAGCGCGCGGGAGTCATGGGGATGATCGGCGCGGCGTTTGGCATCGGCTTTGTGCTGGGGCCGGTCATCGGGGGCCTGACCAGCCATACCGCCCTGGGAGTCGCGCTGCCGTTTTTCATCGCGGCGGCCATGAGCCTGGGGAATGCGTGGTATTGCTGGAAGAAACTGCCGGAAAGCCTGCCACCGGAGGCCCGGGGAGAACCGAGGCCGCATTCCACCATCCGCGCCACGATGCGGAAGATGGAGCACACGGCCTTTCCGGCGGTGCTCATCGGGAACTTCCTGGTCATTACGGCGTTTTCCATGATGACCACCACCTTCGTGCTCTTCACGGAGGAGCGGTTTCACTTTGAGCAGCGGGACAATGGGCTGGCGTTCGGGTTTATCGGCATCATCGCCGTGGTGATCCAGGGCGGTCTCATCCGCCGGATCGTGAAGAACGGGAATGAGCGGCTGCTGGCACTGGCCGGGTGCGTCTGCATGGTGGTGGCGCTGGCGCTGCTGCCGCTGACCACGCCGTGGGCCCTCCTGCTGCTGGTGATGGCCGTGATGTCCGTGGGGAACAGTCTGACCACCCCCACTATGAATACCATGGCCTCCCAGTGCGGTACGGTGCAAACCCAGGGGGAAACCATGGGTGCCATGGGCGGCGCGGGCAGCCTGGGACGGTTCCTGGGGCCGTTCATCGCGGGATGGCTGTTCTATTTTTTCCCGGCAAAGGAGCACAAATTTGAGATCGCCTTCTGGGTCTCCTCGTCCGTCATGGCCGTGGCGGCATTCATGATAAGCCGCCTGAAGAGCCCGGTGCCGGGGACGGTGGAGTTGAAGGAAACCGTGGAATAAGACCGGCGGGGCGGCATACGCATGGCGGTAACATGGCAATCATATATTGCCATGAAGCCCGCCGTCGGGCAGGATGGCGGCATGAACTTCCGCTCCCCTTTCGTTATTCATCTATTGTGGTGCGGCGTGGCCCTGGGGACGGGGGTGACGGGCTACTATCTCGGGCGTGAAGGGAAAGAGAATGGCGCGGTTTCCCTGGCGGCACGGGGAGGAGTGGTCAAGGCGGGGGCGTCCGCGGATTCCGGGAATAAAAAGCCCGTGACCGGTCCAGCGGTGGAGGAGAAAAATCCCGCCGCCGCAGCGGTCCTGCGCGAGGCTAAACCCGGAGAGGTGAACGCGGCTCTCCTGCGCTCCATGAATGCGGTGCTGGAGGAGCAGGATGAAGAAGTCCGCACGGCGAAGTGGATCGCGCTGCTGGCCGCCATGCGAAAAGAGGACGCGGTGGCGGTGCGCGGTATTTTCCTGGAGAATGATAAGCGGGGCCGCTGGTTCATTCCGGAATGGAAGGTCTTTTGGAAGAAGTTCGGTGAACTGGACGGTCCGGCGGCTCTGGATGAGTGGAATGCCACGGGAAACAAGATGGACCAGGATTCACCTGGACGCATCATCGCCGCGGCCATCAAGGCGCGGGGAAGCGAGGAGATGGCCCGGCTGCTGGAGCGGGAGGACATCAAGACTTCCCCCCAGCGCATGGGGGAGGTGGCGAAAGCCTATGCTTCACTGGGCCCGGACGAAGCCATGAGTGTGTTGAAATCCGATGCCATACCCGAGCAATACCGCGACGTGGCGGCTCGCGCCATCGTGACGGCGGGAATCGAGCGGGGCGGAGTGGAGAGCGCGGCGCAAACGATGCAAAGCCTCGTCTCCGCGGGAGTGCCGGAGAGCGCGCTACGCTCCGCTTTTTCCACTGTCCTGTTCGCCGCGGAAAGGGGTGGCGTGGAGCGCCTCCAGGAAGTGGCGCTGGAGCACCTGAATCAGCCGTGGTGCGATGGTCAGACTCTCACCGGGGTGACTCTTCAATTGTCCGCCAAATCTCCCGCGGCGGCGCTGGAATTCATCACCAGGCTGCCCGTCGGTCAGGCGGATCAGAGCATCCGGAACATGGTCTCCCAAAGCACGGCCAGCGATCCGCAGTTCATCGGTAACTGGCTTACGGAGCATGGAAATACGCCTCACTATGACCGCATTGCCGCCGCCTACAGCGAGGCCATTCGCGAGGTGGACCCGGGAGCCGCCGATGCCTGGGCGAAGACGATCAAGGACCCCGCGCTGAGGCCTGCCGCGCGGCCCGGTCAGTGATCCTCCCCTGGCTGGCACTCCGGGCACCAGCAGGCCGTGCGGCCCCGTAGGGTGGCGCGTTTCAACTCCGTGTGGCAGCGGGGACAGTGGCCACCGGCTTTCCAGCGGTGGGAGAACAGCCATGTTTTCGGCGGATCCGACCAGTCGCGCCCGATGGTCCGGAGGGAGACGCGGCAGATGGATTGCAATGTCTTGCGGAGCGCGGAGGGATCCGCCTGTCCGGCGGGGGTGGAAGGGGGCAGCCGGAGCTGCCAGAGGACTTCATCCGCCATCCAGTTGCCGATGCCGGGGAAGCGGTCCTGATCCAGGAGCAGGGCTTTCAGCGGGGGACGGGCGCGCCGTTTCAGCGCCTCCCGGAGGAGGGTGACGGTGAAGGATTTGGAAAGGATCTCCGGCGGCAGGGCCGTCCACCACGCGGGCGGATCCGGGCTTTCATCCAGCCGCCAGAGGCCGAACATCCGGTGATCCCTCACGATGAGCGCGGCCTCTTTGGTGAAGAAGACGAGGTGGTCGTGCTTCAGTGGCGTATGGTCCCGACCGGCGGTGAGGAGTTCCCCCGTCATGCCGAGATGCCCGCCCAGCCACAGGCCGTCGCTGAAGGCGAAGATCATGTTTTTCCCGTGTGTGTAAGCGTGACGGTAGGTGGCTCCGGTGAGCGCGCTGGCCATGCCAGTGGCGTTGCCTCCGCGAAAGACCCGGGCTTTGGCATTTACATGGACGCGCGTGATCTTTTTGCCGAGACCGGCGTCCCACTGGCGGGCATAGTAGGCGACTTCCGCCAGTTCAGGCATGGGGTGGAGGGAGAAAGGGTTGCGGTCTTCCATACGCCGCCGGCAGTCGCGGGCAAGCGGGCGGGACAATCGGCTTGCGGGAGCGGGAGGCTTGGCTACCGGGTTTTCTCAGGCAATGGTGTCTGCCGTTCCCGTTTCCGGGAAAAACCGCCCTCGTCGAGACGGGCTGATGGCGCCTGCTGAATCTTCAGTAGAGCCATGCCCATGAACCACCTGTTTAAACTCAAACTTTGCCGGAGCACCGCCCGGTCTGTATTGTCCGGAATCCTGCTGGCCATCCCCGTGGCGGTGGCGGCGGGTTCGGCGGGAGCTTTCTTTTTATGGGCGCTGGAAGCGGTGACCCGCTGGCAGTGGGAGCATCCCGCGCTGCTCTGGGGACTGCCGCTGGCGGGAGCGGCGGTGGGGCTGCTTTATCACTATTTCGGGAAAGGCGCGGAGAAGGGGAATAATCTGTTGATCGACGAAATCCACGAGCCGGGCGGAGGCGTGCCCGTGCGGATGGCTCCGCTGGTGCTGATCGGCACGTTGATGACCCATCTGTTTGGAGGCTCGGCGGGACGCGAGGGCACGGCGGTCCAGATGGGCGGCAGCCTGGCGGGCGGGCTCGCTCGGTGGTTTCGTGTGGGCGGCCAGGCGCGGCGTATCATGCTCATGTGCGGCATCGCGGCGGGATTCGGCGCGGTCTTCGGCACCCCGCTGGCGGGGGCGGTGTTCGCCATGGAGGTGCTGGTCATCGGGCGTATGCAATACGATGCCGTGCTGCCGGTGCTGGCGGCGGCGGTGCTGGGGGATGCCACGTGCTCGGCCTGGGGCATCCATCATACAGTGTATCATCTGGAGGCGGCTGGAGGGGGGACGCATGCCGCGTTCGATGCCCTGCTGCTGGGCAAGGTGGCGCTGGCGGGCGTGGTCTTCGGGCTGGCGGCGTGGTTGTTTTCCGAATCCACGCACCGTCTCCAGCGGGGTTTCGCGTGGCTCATTCCCTGGGCTCCACTGCGCCCGGTAGCGGGCGGGCTCATCGTGATCGTTCTGGTGTGGCTGGCAGGGACGCGGGACTACCTGGGGCTGGGCGTGCAGGCTCCGCCGGGAGGCAGCGTCTCCATTCTCTCCTCCTTCTCAGAGGGTGGGGCCCATGGGTGGAGCTGGCTGTGGAAGAACGCCTTCACCTCCGTGACGCTGGCCAGTGGATTTAAGGGCGGGGAAGTGACACCGCTGTTTTTTATTGGGTCCACGCTGGGAAATACGGTGGGTGGCCTGCTCCACGGACCGGTGCCGCTCTTCGCGGCGCTGGGATTCATTGCGGTCTTCGCGGGGGCGGCGAATACCCCGCTGGCCTGCACTCTCATGGGCATCGAGCTGTTCGGAGGCCATCACGCGGTGTCCTTCGCGGTGGCCTGCTTCACGGCTTATCATTGCAGCGGCCCCGCGGGAATCTACCGGGCGCAGCGCCCGGGGATTTCCACCGGGCAGGGCAGGGACCCGGGGTGACTCATGGCAGCTTCAGCGTCGCCCGCAGGGGGAAGTGATCCGAAGGATAGTTCCCGTCTTTCGAATCGTGCATGATAGCGGACTCAAGCGCGGTGATCCCCAGGGAGGAGAAGATGTAGTCGATGTGACCGGAGTCCAGGTTGCCGGTGAAATTGTGGAAGGTCCCCCACTCTGACACGGGTGTGTCCTTGTGCAGCGAGAGCCAGGCATCCGTGAAAGCAGGCGTGTTCTTTTGCATGAGCACGACGGCTTTGTTTTGGGGGATGGCGTTGAAATCTCCCGTCACGATCACCGGAGCGTCCGAGCCGCGATTCTGGATGCGCTGAAGGATGAGCGCCACGCCCTTCTCCCGGGCGGGCTGGGACTGGTGGTCCAGGTGGGCATTGAAGACGAAGAGTTCGCGGCCCGAGGTTTTGTTTTTGAAGCGTCCCCAGGTGCAGATGCGGGTCACCTTGTTGCCCCACGTGGTGGAGGCCACCACCTCCGGGGTATCGGAGAGCCAGAAGGTACCGGACGAGAGGACCGTCCACGCGGCTTCACGATAAAGAATGGCGGAGTATTCCCCTTTCTCTTTCCCGTCCTCGCGGCCCACCCCCAGCTCACCGTAGCCGGGGACGCGCGCCTTGATGTCATCCAGCATGAGCCGGAAAGCCTCCTGCGTGCCGAGGAAATCAGGAGCGTCCTTTTTGATGATCTCCGCCGCGAAATCCCGGCGGTTCGTCCACATCTTCGGGCCCAGGTCCCCGGTATTGATATAACGGAGATTGAAGGACATCACGCGGACGGTGTCCTTCTCCTCCGCGCGGCAGAGCGGCTGGAGCAGACACAGGAGCAGGAGGGAGAGGAGACGGGTCATGGCTGGCGGAATATTCCGGCGGGTTCCAGGGCCGCGAGGGAAATCACCGGCAAAATCGCGGGGCTCGGAGCGGGGTGGATGTGTTTGACTGGAGAACCGCGGTCCGGGATTCAACACTGCTGCCTGGAGATCAGGGCTCCGCCGGGCGCATTTTTCCCGGGCCGGAGCGTTTCCTCTCCCGGGGCCCGCCGCGCCGGGCCAGGGCTTCGGTGGCGTGGCGGGAGAGCTCCAGCAGGGCGGGGTGCTCCAGACGGCGCTCCGCCGTGATGAGATACAGGTGGGTGCGGCACTCCTCCGTGCGGCCGATGATCTCGAATCCATACCGCTCCACCGCGTCCGCGGCCACGATGGTGGGGACGCTGGTGAAGCCGACGCCCTCCGCCGCTACCACGGTGGCCAGGGCCGCGTCCGCGAACTCCGCCACTACCCGGGGTTCCACCTTCACTCCACGGAACCAGGCTTCCAGTTCCCGCCGCTGCGGCGTATTCTGCACAGGGAGCAGCGCCGGGGCATCCCGCAGATTCGCGGGGAAGCGGCCCTTCAGCGTGCGTGCCAGCGCCGGGCTGGCACAGAAGGTGGTGCCGCTGGAGCCCAGCGCGTGGCTGTAGGTCTTCACACGGCCCTGCGTGGGCGCGGGTTCGTCGGAGAGCACCACATCCAGCCGGTGGGCCGCCAGTTGGCCCAGGAGGTCGTCCAGCCTCCCTTCGTGACAGGACAGGCGCACTGGCGGCTGCCGGTTGAAGACGGGGCGCATCACATCCAGCGTCAGGAGTTTGGGAAAGGAATCCACGATGCCCGCCTGGAGCCGCCCGCCCGCCGCCCGCGGCCCCCGCTGCCGCGCGGTGACCAGTTCCTGGCCCAGCGCGAAGATGTCCGCCGCGTAGGTCCGCACCATGCGCCCGTATTCCGTGAGCACCAGCGAACGCCCGGCCCGGCGGAAGAGCCGCTCACCCAGGGCCTCCTCCAGGAGCTTGATCTGCGCGCTCATGCTCGGCTTTGACACATGCAGCTTCTCCGCCGCCCGCTGCAAACTGCCCTCCTCGGCCACGGCGTGAAAGTAGCGCAGATGGTGGTAGTTCAGCTGGTTTCCGGATTCCATATTTCCGAACAGTCTGTGCGACATTGAGTAATTTTCAAACGGTCGGGCGGTGCGAAGGAATGTGACGAACCAATGACTCCATTCCGTCCAGCCATGATCTCCCGTCTTCATCACCAACCTTCCGGGATGGCCACCGTGCCGGTCCGGTCCCTGCAGAGCACGCCCCCGGCGGTCTCCCGGCCCGTTTGATCTCCGCGCCCGCCGCCCCGCCGCTCACCACTTTACCACCACATGATTGACAACACCTGGCTCTGGATCGGTTTCAACCTTTTCATCCTCGCGATGCTCGCGCTCGACCTGGGCGTGTTCCACAAAAGCTCCCACACCGTCAGCCTGAAGGAATCCTTCACCTGGACGGCGGTTTGGGTTACGCTGGCCATGCTTTTCAACCTGGGCATCTGGCACTATGCCGGCCCGGACAAGGCGCTGGAATTCTTCACCGGCTACGTGATCGAGAAATCGCTCAGCGTGGATAATATCTTTGTCTTCGCGCTGCTCTTTTCCTACTTCGCGGTGCCCGTGCAGTGGCAGCACAAGGTGCTCTTCTGGGGTATTCTCGGCGCGCTCATCATGCGGGCCGGCATGATCGCCATCGGCGCGGCTTTGATTCAGCGTTACGCCTGGATCATCTATGTCTTCGGCGCGTTCCTTATCCTCACCGGTCTGAAGATGATCTTCAAACGTGAGGAGGCCATCAAGCCGGAGGGCAATCCCCTGGTGCGCCTCTTCAAGCGCCTCATGCCCGTGACCGAGAGCTTTGAGGGGGATAAATTCTTCGTGCGCCGGAATGGCGCCCGCATGGCCACTCCTCTTTTCATCGTGCTGCTGCTGGTGGAATTTACGGACGTCATCTTCGCCGTGGACAGCATCCCGGCTATCTTCGCCGTCACGAAAGATCCGTTCATCGTTTATACCAGTAACGTCTTCGCCATCCTGGGCCTGCGTTCGCTCTACTTCGCCCTCGCGGGGGTCATGGATAAATTCCACCTCCTGAAGACCGGCCTGGGTGTGGTGCTTGCCTTCGTGGGCGTGAAGATGCTCCTGGGCCACACGGATTACAAAATCGACACGCTGGTCTCCCTGGGAGTCATCGTGGGGGTGCTCGCCGTCTCCATCGTGGCCTCTCTCATCTGGCCGAAAAACGAAACCCTCCCTGATCCCGTCAACCCCCAGACTCCTCCCCAATGAACTGCCCTAAATGCAACGTTGCCCTGGCCATGTCCGACCGCTCCGGCGTGGAAATCGACTACTGTCCTCAATGCCGCGGCGTCTGGCTGGACCGCGGGGAGCTGGATAAAATCATCGAGCGCTCCCAGCTCTTTGAAAATTCCCCCGCCGCTCCCGTTCAGGTCGCCGCCGCGCGTCCTGGGGTGCCTCCGCCTCCTCCCCCCGCGCCGCCGCGGGAGTATCGCGAGGATGCGAAATACCGCCGGGACCGCGATGATGACGATGACGACGACTACCGTCACAACCAGCACGGCTATAAGAAAAAGAAGAAAAGCTTCCTCGGGGATTTGTTCGACTTCTGACCAGCCTGGTCTTCCCGGCCTGCCCTTCATTGAAAGATGGAAGGCAGGCCGGTTTTTTGTTAGTATCCCGGGGTTCCGTTAGTCCGCCCCAGGCGGCTCCCGGAGTCCATCAATTACCGGGTGGCAAAACCACCCGGCTTCTGGGGGACGCCGGTCGAGGGACCGGGATCCCGGGTTGACCGGCGGATTGGGGAGCGCGTTCGATCATGCGGAGGAGTTTGGCGCTGGGGCCGGGTTTGCCCGCGGCGGCGGGAGGGAGAACAATAATCCGGCCCGCGTTGGCGATCTCAGGAAATTCCTCCTCTCTTACGGAGGATTCCTCGTCCCACGCGTCGGCGGCTTTTTCGAGGTCGAGCGTTTGAGAGGCTTTTTCCGGTTTTTGCAGGAAATCCGGATCAGCTTCTCCATCCAGAATATTGAATACCTTCACCGCGGAGAGATCCCGCCCGGCGAGGAGAGCGGGATAGGACCGCAGAGAAACCAGCAGCCGGGAGCCCCCATGGAGCCACTGATTCCGGTCCGGCAGAAAGATGAGGTTCCTCCGTGTGAGCCGTTCGATGGAGGAGGGGGCATTGAGCGGACGCTCGTTTACGATAATTTCGTCCCCGGCCACCACACGGGGCCAGCCGGAGAAGTCTTTAAGCTCAATGTCCGTCGTCCCCTGGGAGGTCTTCCGCCGCAGGATCATGGTGGATGTCCGGGCCCGGGGATTCGGAACCGTCAGTTGCTGGACCAGGGAGACGGGATCACTTGCCGCCGGCCAGCCGTCCTGGACGGGGAGGGTGAATTCCTGGCGGGTCTCGCCGATGGTCACCGCGATTTTTGTCCTTTGCCACTGCCCGAAAAGTTTCGCGGCGGACGCGCTCATCGAGGACTGGTCACTGCGGGAAAGCTCGATCACGCTGCCCCACGGGAGAGCAATCGGTGCCTCGCGGGCTTTTTCCGGTGTGAGCTTCACGGTTTCCCGGACCGGTTTGCCATCGGGACCGGGCCGGACGATGGTCAGGAGGCTCCAGTCGATGGGGGGAGAGTTTCTACTTGAACGCGGGGTCCCAAAAGGATCCCCGGGGGTCGGAACCCAGGGCTTCCATTGAATGAGAGCGGCATCGCCGTTTCTCTGCATGTTTTGGTTTATCCAAAGATCCATGGCTCCGGCGAGAGACGGGGGCGTCTCATCCTCCCGCTGGCGGCGGAGGGCTTCCCACGAGAGTCCCTCCCCGGAGAGAACGACGGTGATCGCGGTTTCCCGCAGGAGCTTTGGCAGAGTCACCCGGTCATAGATCACCTGGGCGGCTTTGCCTTTTTGCACGTCAAAGGCCGGGACGGGTCCGGCTTCCGCGGGAACACCCTGATCCAGAAGCCAGTTCACAAAGTCCGGATCCTGCGTGCCCAGATAGGTTGCCGTGAGAAGGCTTTCACCGTTGCCGTTCAAAGTTTTAAGGTCCACCCCGCGACTCATGAGGAGTTCATAGGCCTGCCGTCTGATGGTTCCCCCGGTCGGCAGGGAAAGACGGAATGCCGCATCCGGGGGAAGTTTGGCTCCTTTGTCCAGAAGGTGTTGCAGAGTGGCAAGATCCCGCGCCTCGGAAAATGGAGGGCGTTGATCTTTCTCCGCGAGATCAATCGGCATCCCCAGCGCCAGGAGTTTGTCTATCAGTGCCCGGTCGCCTCTCGCCGCCGCTGTGTGGAGTAGCGTGCCTTTGACGTTCCCGTATTCGTCCACGATATTGACGGCAGGATCAGCTCCCTTTGTCAGCAGCAGGTTGACGATCTCTGACAGGCTGGCATCCAGCGCCAGGGTCAGGGGAGTGTTCATCCCTCGCCTGCCATCATCAGACTGGCCGGCACCACCTCCCCACGCCATTTTCAGGAGGGCATTTACGTTGGCTCCTTTGCTGATGAGCCATTCCGCTAAAGCCGCCCGGCGGTTGAGAAGCGCAAGATGCAGGGGAGTGGCCTCGTCAATCCGGCGTCCATATTCCAGGACGCGCCACTGGGTGGAGCCGTTGGCGGTACCGATGGCCTCCTGTTTCGCGGGCACTGTTTCCGTCACGGTGGCATCCACCTTCGCCCCCTTTTCCACGAGCAGTTCGGCAATGGCCTTATGACCGGCCTCGGAGGCGAAATGCAGGGCCGTGCGGCCTGTCTTTGAGAGCGTGTCCACGGGGACTTTGTTTTCCAGAAGGAAGGTGACGACCGCGGAGCGTCCCTCGCGCGCGGCCCGGTGGATGGGGCACAGGCCCTCGTCATCCGGGGAGTTGATGAGATCGGGGCTTTGTTTCAGGGTCGCGCGGAGTCCGGCGAGTTCATCCGTCCCGGCCGGGGGGACCGCTGCGGCGGGAGTGGCCGGAGCCGCGGCACCCAGCGCGGCCAGGTTTTCCCGGCTCATGCGGGCCATGGGTTCGCAGGTGGCAAACTCCGCGGTGATGCGCTGGTAGAGGCTCACGGCCTCGTCCCGGCGGTTTTGTTTCCGCGCGATTTCCGCCAGTCGGTAGAGCGCCGTGGCGGCGAGACGGCGCTCATGATCGAAGGCCGCGGCCAGTTCCCGGTAGGCGGCACTGGCGGCTTCCAGGTTCTGATTTCCCTCCTCTTCGAGAAGGCCTTTTTGCAGCAGGGCGGTGAGATCCGCGGGGGCGGGTTTTTCCGCGGCGGTCAACGGGGGACACACGGTGAGGAGCGTCGCGGCGGCGAGCAGGGGAAGGACGGGTGATGGTTTCATGGGGCTATATCTTTTTGATCGGGGAGGTTCTGGAATGAAGAATCCTGACATGGTGGAATATGCCATTTTGCCCCCGGCGGAGTTGTCATGAAGTTGTCTGATTTCCGCCGTCCTCCGGCAGTTCCAGCCGGTAGCCCACGCGATAAACGGTTTTCAGAAAGCGCGGCTCCGCCGGGTCCTCCTCCAGCTTCGCCCGCAGGAGCGCCATGTGATTGTCCACGGTGCGCGTGGTGGGCCAGGCATTATATTCCCATACAGTATCCAGGAACTGCTCCCGGCTCACCGGCTGCCCGGCCCGCTCCGCGAGCAGGCGAAGGATGCGGAATTCCCGCGGGCTCAATTCCACGGCGCGGCCCGCGCGGGTGCAGCGCTGTTTTTCAAAATCGATCAATACGTCCCCCATCGTCAGGGTGCGCAGCGCGGGGGTGGCGTTTTCCACGCGGCGCAGCAGAGCGCGGAGACGGGCTAGAAGTTCCGCGGGGGAAAAGGGTTTTACCAGATAATCGTCCGCCCCGCTGTCCAGCCCGGCCACGCGATCCTCCACCTGCCCGCGGGCGGTGAGCATGAGCACGGGCAGACGACGCCCCCGGCGGCGGAGTTCCGCGCAGACCTGAAAGCCGCTCATGCCGGGCAGCATCACATCCAGAATGATGGCGTCCAGTTCCTCCTCCAGCGCGCGGGCCAGTCCTCCCGGCCCGTCCACGGCCACGGTCACACGATAGCCTTCGCTTCGCAGCAAATCGATCAGGCCGGTGCGCAGGGCCAGTTCGTCTTCGACAAGTAACAAACGCATAATAAAAAACGGAGGCGTGATTATTGCCCGGTGCCGGGAGGTTCATAAGGCAGGAGCAAGGTAAAGGTAGCCCCGGCTCCCGGGACGCTCTCCACGGTGGCCTGGCCCCCGTGTCCCTCCGCGATGTGCCGCACGATGCTGAGCCCCATGCCACTGCCGGGCACCGCGCGGGTGAGTTCCGAGCCCACGCGATAGAACCGCTCGAAGACGCGCCCGTGCTCCGCGCGGGGAATACCGGGGCCGGTGTCCGTGACGCTCAGCGCCCACAGCTTCCCGCCGGCGGGCCGGAGCCTCACGGTGATGGTGCCACCGGGGGGAGTGAACTTCACCGCGTTGTCCAGCAGGTTCAGCAGGGCGCGGTGGAGACTCATGGCATCCACCAGAGGGGACTCCGGCAAAGCAGGCGTCCCGACCACGATCTCCAGTCCCACCTTTCGCGCCCGCGGCAGGACCAGTTCCACCGTGTCCGCTATCATGGCGGGGAGGTCGGTTTCTTCAAAGTGAAACCGCGCGCGCTGTTCCTCCGCGCGGGCAAACTCCAGCACGTTTTCAATGAGCGCGCCCAGCCGGCGGCACTCATCCACCATGAGGGGGAAATAGGTGGCCCGCATTTCCCCGTCGCTCACCCGCCCGGCGTGAAGGTTTTCGGAGAGCACGCGCAGGGAGGTCAGCGGGGTCCGCAATTCATGGGAGACACTGGCGATGAAATTACTCTTCTGCCGGCTGAGTTCCGCCTCCCGCCGCTGGGCGCGCAGCATCTGACGGGATCCCCGGAAGGTACCGCCCACTGCCAGCGCCGCGAATCCCGCGAGCCACGCCGTGCGGCTCCACGCCGCCTGGGAGAAAGCAGAGGTATCCCGCACCACCGCCCTCAAGGCCGGAGCGTCCTGGGATTCGGCCAGGACTTCCCCGCCGGTGGCGGAGCCCACATATTCCAGTGTGGTCCCCGGGGGAAGGGATTGCTCCCGGCGGGCGGCGCGTTCCACGAGGCGGCTCACCGCGCCTTCCTCCAGGGCCGTCCACGCGGGGCCGCCCATCACGAGCATCCGCCGCGACCCGGCCTCGCCCGCGGTGGTCATCCATTGCGGGGCGGTCACGGATTCCAGTCGCGTGCCGTTGGCCCGGTGCAGGGCGCGCCACGTCAGGACCGCGGACCATTCCTCGCGCCAGTCCTCCAGCGGGGTGTCTTTTACGGAGAGGTTTCGCGAGGCCAGCGACTTCTCCACCTCCTCCATCACGGCGGGAGTGAGGGATGAGGGTTCCAGCCACAAAAGGGAATGCAGCTGCTGGCAGGGCAGGGCGATGTCCTCCGGCGGGGATTTGAGCGCCAGGCCGCGGGCCGCGAGCAACCGCAGAGGGAGTCCCGAGGCGGAGAGTTGCCCGGCTCCCTCCCGCCAGACGGTCTCAAAATCCCCCGCCCGAAGAGCTTCCATCAGAGGTGGTTCCGGAGTTCTGGGAGCAGGCACATCCGGGAAAAGCAGGGCGTTCCAGTCCGGGCGCTGCCCCGCGATTCCCGGCAGTCCGACGGTCTGGGAGTCCTGGAGCATCAATCCTGGAAGCCGCTCCCGCAGGCGGACCAGCGCGGCCCGGGCAAGTTGTGTCTGCCCGGTCCTCCATGCCTGCCGCTCAAACCACAGGGCTCCCGCCGCTACCACGGCCATCAGCACCGCCGGAAGAAAGACCAGCGGGATGGAGGGTGGTCTGGGGGATCCGGGGTGCGGTGGGGGCATTGGGAAGCAGGCTAACATCCCTGGTGTCCCTGGATTGTCACGAAGTTGCAAAAGTTGCGGGTCATGGGAAAAGCCTGCCGGAGCGAATCCCCGGCGGTTTTGATGAGATGGCTGTCTTTACACGCTGCTTATCCTGGAGTGACCATGGGGATTCAGCGGATGTTCAACTTGCCTGGATCGATCCCCTGGCCAGGCTCTCCTGGATGAAACCGGTGATCATTCAGCACAAAACCCTCACCCTTAAAACCTCCGGCAAAGGAACCATCGAAATCACGGACTCCGTGCGCGGAATCCTGAAGGCCAGCGGCATCATGGAGGGGGTTCTGACGGTTTTCGTCCGCCACACCAGTTGCAGCCTCGTCATCATGGAAAACGCGGATCCTTCCGCCCGGCGGGATCTCCATGAATTTTTCGACCGCCTGGTCCCCGAGAACACGCCGTGGTTCCAGCATACCTGCGAAGGACCCGATGACATGCCCAGTCACTTGCGCATGGCGTTGACCCGGACCTCGGAATCCATCCCGGTTTCCGGCGGGCGGATGCTCCTGGGGACATGGCAGGGGGTATTCCTTTTCGAGCACCGCCGGGCCCCTCATACACGGGAGATCGTGATCACGGTGATGGGCTCATGATTCGTTATCCGGCGGATCATGTAGTGACCGCGCCGGGCCGGACGTGAGAGCGTAGGATTCTTCCCTTTGGCCGGAGCCCGGCGCGGGGAATGCTTCGGGGTGAGATTCATGCAAACTCCCTCTCTCCGGCAAACGAACCCGCCCCGTCTCCGTCTGCGCTTGCTGGCGGCTTTCGGCGTGCTTTCGCTCGCTGCCGGCGTCCGTCAGGCCGGTGCCTTTACCGCCGCAGATGCGGATACTCTTTTCGACGCCCACATCAAAGCCTTCTACGAAGAGAAGGACGGGCATGCGTGGTTCAAGGAATCGACGGACGGAGGCAAGGTCTCTTTCTGGATGCGCGCGGAGCAGTTGGAGATGGTGCTGGACGCTTACGAGCGCACGAAGAACGAAAAGCATCTCACCTTGTTCACGAAGCTGTTTCACGGCTTCCTTGCGGACCACGGCAGGACCTGGGAGCGGAATGAATTCAACGATGACATCATGTGGATGGTCATCGCCTGCGCGCGCGGCCATCTGCTTTCCGGGAACAAGGAATTCCTGGAGACCGCCCGCGCGAATTTCGATCTCTGTTACGCCCGGGCGGCCTCGCCGGATCTGGGCGGCGGGCTGTGGTGGAAGACCGATAACAAATCGAAAAACGCCTGCGTGAACGGGCCGGCGGCCATCGCGGCGTTCCTTCTCCACAAGGCCACGAAAGAGGAGAGTTATCTTACAAAGGCCAGGGAGACGTTCCTTTGGGAGAAATCGAAACTCTTCGATCCCGCGACGGGCCGGGTGTTCGATAACATCAATGTCCGCGGCCGGATCGCGCGCTTCGCCCTTACTTACAATCAGGGCACCTTCGTCGGCGCGGCGAATCTCCTGGGCTATCACGATGACGCGCGCCTGGCCGCGACCTTCACCATGAATACTCTCTGCCAGGACGGTTACCTGCCTCCGGCGGGGGAAAAGGGGGACGGCGGCGGCTTCAATGGCATCGGCATGCGCTGGATCGCCCGCTTTGTGAAAGATCGCGGCGAGCAGGCCACGTTTGAACCATGGATGCAAAAGAACGCCGAAGCCGCCTGGCAGGCGCGCCGTGCGCCGGACAATCTCGCGTGGCCCCGCTGGCCCCAGCCCACGCCCGCGGACCGGCGGTATTCCTGGGGCTGCAGCAGCGCGGTGGTGGTGCTGCAAGTCGTCCGCCCACCTGAACCCGCCAAACCGGAGCCGCCGAAATGAAACGAAGCGAATCAGGAATCCCGGGCCTCCGCCGGACCCGCCGGGCGCTCGCTTGGCTGCTTTGCCTCCTGGTGCCGGTCACGTCCGTTCCCGGAAGCCCGCAGCCGAAGAAACTCAAAAACACGGACTGGTGGTCTCTGAAGCCCGTCGTCCGTCCCGCGGTGCCGGAGGGCGCGGGAGCCAATCCCATCGACCGCTTCCTTGAAGCGGAGTTCAAAAGCCGCGGCCTCAAACCCGTCGGCCCCGCGCAGCCGGAGGTGCTGCTGCGGCGGGTCCACTTGGACCTCACCGGCCTGCCGCCCTCGCCGGAGGAGCAGGCGGCCTTCACGGCCGATCACTCGCCGGAGGCTTATGAAAAGGTGGTGGACCGCCTCCTGGCGGGCGAGCAGCATGCGGTGCGCTACGCGCGCCACTGGCTGGATGTCCTGCGCTATGCGGACGCGGACGAGCACATGACCGCCGCGCCCGGCATTCACCTGTGGCGGGACTGGGTCATCAACGCGCTGCACGATGACCTCCCCTACGATCAGTTTGTTCAGCTGCAACTCACCGGCCGCCGCGCGAATGAGCGCACCCAGATGTCCGCCACGGGCTATCGCTCACGGAAGGAGCCGCGCCCCGGCGATCAGTTCGCCCTGGGTCTGCTTTCCCGCGGGGCGGGGGAGAATCCCCAGGACCTCGCCATCGCGGCGGTGGATACCGTTTCCAGCGCTTTCATGGGCATCACCGTGGGCTGCGCGAAGTGCCACGACCACTTCTACGATCCCGTCTCCCAGAAGGACTTCTACGCCATGAAGGCGTTGTTCGATCCGCTGGTCCCGCGGAAGCTCACGCTGGCCAGCGCGGCGGATCTGGTGGCCAGTGGCAAGGCCATGGCGGAGGCGGAGAAGCGGCGCGCGCCTCTGGAAAAAGAGATCAACGAGTTCATCGCGCCGTACAAGGAAAAGCTCCGCGAGGAACGGATCCTCATGCTCCCTCCGGAGGTCCAGACGGTTATCCGGAAGCCGGAGAAACAACGGACCGTGGAGGAGCAAAAAATCGCGGACGATTATTTCCCCATCCTGCGCATTGATGGCGACAAGCTCAATGACAGCATGCCGGAGGAGGCCCGCCGGAAATACCAGGACCTCCAGCGGCGGCTGAACGACGCCGGGGACGCGAATGGCCGCGGCCCGGCCCTGCCCGTCTTCTACACTGTGGAGGTGGACCCGCTTCGCGAGCAGGAGAAAAGCTACCTCCTCACCAGCGGCGATCCCCTGCGACCCGAGAAGGATCACGAAGTGAAACCCGGCTGGCCTTTCACCGCGGGCGAGCTGGATTTTCGTGAGGGCCGCATCGAATCCTTCGCGGACTGGCTGACCGCCCCGGGAAATCCGCTCTTTGCCCGCGTGGCTGTGAACCGTCTCTGGCAGTGGCATTTTGGTGAAGGGCTGCTCAAGAGTGTGAGCGATTTCGGTGGGCTGGGCGGCATGCCGTCGCATCCGGCCTTGCTGGACTGGCTGGCTTCGGAATTCGTCCAGCGTGGCTACAGCATGAAGCAGATGCACCGGCTCATGGTCACCTCGGAGGCTTACAAGCGGGCCTCGGAGGACGGACCGGAGCACGCGGAAAACCGGAGGATCGATCCCGCCGGGGTCACGCTCTGGCACTTCCGGCTCCAGCGGCTGGAGGCGGAGCCGGTGTGGGATTCCATCCATGCCGCCGTGGGGGATCTGGACCTGAAGGTGGGCGGTCCCTCTTTCGAGATGCGGGATGGCGAAGGCGGTCGCGGACGGGGCCGCTTTGGCAACCGCGACGGTGCGAACCTGAAACGCCGCGGCGCCTACATCACCCGGGGCTACTCCCCCAGCCGCGAGGCGACTCCCGCGTTTCTCCAGACCTTCGATGTGGAGGACGGTCGCGCGCCATGCCCCATCCGCACACAGACCGTTACCGCTCCCCAGGCGCTGTTCCTGATGAACAGTCAGGAGATCGACCGCGCCTCAGCCGGGCTCGCCACCCGCTTGCGGGATGAGGCGAAGGGAGACCTCTCCCTCGCCGTCGATCTCGCCTACCGGCTGGCACTTTCCCGCCCGCCCTCGTCCTCCGAAAAGGACACCGGTCTCGTTTATCTCGGCGGCGATCCCTCGCGGCTGAAGCAGTTTTCCTGGCTGCTGTTCAATCTGGATGAATTCGTCTATGTCCGTTGATCCCTCTCCCTTCACCCCCCGCGCGCTGGCCCGGAGGCAGTTCATTCACCGCCTCGGCGGGGGATTGATGGGCATGGCCCTCGGTGGTCTGCTGGCGGAGGCCGGGGAAAGCGGGGGCCTCACGGGCGTGCCGGACCGCGAGCCAAAGGCAAAGTCCGTCATCTTCCTCTTCATGTGCGGCGGGGTGAGCCACATCGACACCTTCGATCCCAAGGATAACAAATGGGCCGGAAAGCTCATCGATGCCGTGGGCTTCGGGGACAATCTGGCCGCGATGAAGCGGCCCGTCATCCCGTGCCGCCGCACGTTCACTCGCCATGGAAAATCCGGCACTCCCGTCTCGGACTGGTTTCCGCACGTGGGCGGGGTCATCGATGAGATCGCGGTCGTCCGGTCCATGTGGTGTCATGAGGGAAACCACTTTCCGGCGGTCATCGAGACCACCACCGGACAGCGGGGACGGCAGTTCGACCACCCCTGCTTTGGCAGTTGGGTTTCCCACGCGCTGGGCAGTGCCAACAAAAACCTGCCCGCCTTTGTGAACCTGGGGAAACCCTCCTCCCCGGTGCAGTTGACCGGCGGCTATCTCGGGGCCTCCATGGCTGCCACGCCCTTTCAGGCAGGCGAGACACCCATTCCGAATCTCTATCCCCCGCGTGGCGGCTCCGCCGCGGAGCGCGACCGGCAGATGCAAACCCTGGAGGCGATGAACCGGGACTTCCGGGAACGCTATGCACTGCATTCCGATATCCGTGCCCGCTCCCGTGCTTATGAACTGGCGGCCAGCATGCAGCTTTCCGCGCCGGAGGCCGTGGACTTTTCCAGCGAGCCGGAGCACGTGAAGGCTCTCTACGGCATCGGGGAGAGGGAAACGGAGGACTTTGGCAAGCAACTGCTCCTCGCGCGCCGTCTGGCGGAGCGGGGCGTCCGTTTCATCCAGGTATGCCACGCGGGCGGAGGCAATGGCGGCTGGGATGCCCATGGCGATATCAAGACCCACGCGCCTCTCTGCCGCGCCACGGACAAGCCCATCGCGGGCCTCATCAAAGATCTGAAACAGCGCGGCATGCTGGAGAATACCTTGGTAGTCTGGACCAGTGAATTCGGGCGCACTCCCTGGTCCCAGAACACCACCGGACGGGATCATAATCCCAAGGGCTATTCCTCCTGGATGGCCGGGGGCGGCATTCGCGGCGGCGTGGTCCACGGGAGCACGGATGAGGTGGGTTATAAGGCGGTGGATTCCCCGCATTATTACAGCGATCTCCACGCCACCATCCTGCATCAGCTCGGGCTCGACCTCAAAACCATGGAAGTCCAGGCCCTTGGGCGGACGATGCGCCTCGTGGAGGAGGGCAGCCCCATTACAGAGATCATTGCCTGACCTTTTTTCCCTGCCTGTATATCCCATGACCCCCCCGTCAAAAACCTCTCTCCCGAGCCTCACCGCCCTCCTGCTGTCTCTCACCGCTTTCCCCGCCGCCGCCCAGAAGCTGGTCAGGGTGGAACAGGCGGACTTCGGGAAAACCCCGGAAGGCGAAGCGGTGAAGCTCATCACCCTGCGGAACGCGAAGGGCATGAGTGCCCAGGTCATCACTTACGGAGCCATCATCAAGGAACTCCACGCCCCGGACCGGGACGGGAAATTCACCAATGTGGTGCTCACCACGGACACGCTCGAAAAGTTCCAGCGCTTCAACGGCCCCGCCGCTGTCATTGGCCGGGTGGCTAACCGCATCGCGGGCGCCCGTTTCGAGCTGGATGGAGTGACGTATCAACTCGCGGCGAATGACCGGAAGAATACCATCCACGGCGGGCGGAAGGGCTTCGCGCAATGTGTCTGGACCGTGGAGGCCGCTGAGTCGAAAGAAAAGGAATCCTCCGTGAAGCTCACCTATCTGAGCAAGGATGGAGAGGAGGGTTTCCCGGGAAATCTCAGGACTTCGGTGACTTACTCGCTGACGGATAACAACGAGTTCCGCGTCGATTATGCGGCGGAGACGGACAAGCCGACGATCGTGAATCTCACGAACCACGCCTACTGGAATCTGGCGGGCGGAGGGAGCTGCTTGGATAACATCCTCTGGATTCCCGCGAAGAATTACACGCCCTCTGACAAGGAGTTGATCCCCACCGGCGAGATCCTGCCGCTCAAGGGCACCCTCATGGACTTCAACGAGCCCACCCGTATCGGTGACCGCATTGAAAAGCTGAAGCCGGCCATGAACGGTTATGATCACAATTACGTTCTTGGCGAAGGAAAGGAACTCAAGATGGCGGCGCGCCTGACCGAACCCAAAAGCGGACGCATCATGGAGGTGCGTACCACCCAGCCCGCCGTGCAACTCTACACGGGGAACCACATGGCCCACACCGCCGTCTGTCTGGAAACCCAGCATTACCCCGACGCCATCCACCACTCGAATTTCCCGTCCATCGTGATCCGCCCTGGCGGAGCATTGAAGGAAACGACGGTGTTTTCCTTTTCCGCGAAGTGATCGCGGGCCGCGCCTGAGGTGCAAAAAGCTGGTGGCACGGCATGCCCGTTCGGTATGCTGCCGCCATGAAACCCCTCTCCACGTTCTTCGCCTCCCTCCTCGCCGCCTGTTCCTTCGCGCGTGCCGCGGACGGCACCGGTCTCCTCGCGGAGGGCGCGAAGGTGGAGGTCTTGGGCACGGGTTATATCTTCACCGAAGGCCCGGCCACGGACCGTGAGGGGAATGTCTTTTTCACCGATCAGCCGAACGACCGTATCGTGAAATACAATGCCGCGGACGGCACCTTCACGGACTGGCTGAAACCCTGCGGTCGCAGCAACGGCACCTTCTTTGACGCGGCGGGAAATCTCCTGGCCTGCGCGGATGAGAAGAACGCCCTGTGGTCCATCGCTCCTGACAAAAAGATCACGGTGCTCATTTCCGATCTCGGCGGCAAGCTGCTGAACGGCCCTAACGACCTCTGGCTGCGCCCGGATGGAAACCTCTACTTCACGGACCCGCTCTACGCCCGGGACTACTGGAAGCGGGACAAGGCCACGCAACAGCCCGGCCAGTATGTCTATTTCTTCGATATGAAATCGAAGAAAACCGTGCCTGTCGCCACGGATCTGAAACAGCCGAACGGCATCATCGGCACGCCGGATGGGAAGACGCTTTATGTTTCTGACATCGGCGACCGGAAGACCTATTCCTATACCGTCAATCCCGACGGCACCCTCGGGGACAAAAAGATCTTTTGTGAAATGGGCTCCGATGGAATGACCATCGATACTGACGGCAACGTCTATCTGACCGGGAAGGGCGTCACCGTTTTTGACAAGACCGGCAAGAAGCTCACGAACATCCCCGTGCCGGAACCCTGGACAGGCAACGTGACCTTCGCGGGCAAGAACCGGGACCTCCTTTTCATCACCGCCAGCGGCAAGGTTTACGGTGTCAAAATGAAGGTGAAGGGCGCTTATTGAAGGGCTGCGGCCCCGTCCAGGGGCTCAGTTCCAGTCCCCGTGTTTTTCCAGCCGGGCCGCGGCCCGGTCCCGTTCGATGCTCTCCTTGCGGAGCTGCGCATCCTTGCGGTCACGGGCCTCCGTCGAATGACAGGCAACAAACAGGACCGGCAAAAGGCAGAGGAGCGCGAGGGGGGTGAATCGTTTCATGGAGCTGCCCGTCCGCCATTCTTTACCGGATTCAAGATTAATCCCGGCCGGATGCAGGGTTGATCCTTCGGCCATGGCACAAGGAGCGGCGACATTCCTGTCGCCGTCAGGCCTCAGATAGAGGAAAGCGCGCGAAGTCCCGCCGCGCGGTAGTATCGAAGGCTCCTTTGATTGAGGACCGCCTGGGCCACCCGTTCGGAGGAGCCCTCGACACTGCCTGGGAAGACTCCGGGACGGGATCAGATTTCCCGGAGTCCTACCCGAAAATGGTATCATTCCTTTCCCTCTTCCTTTTTCAGCCCCGCCTGCCAGGCGCTGGCGG
The DNA here is from genome assembly GCA_965229245.1 of Verrucomicrobiales bacterium. Lineage (GTDB taxonomy): Bacteria > Verrucomicrobiota > Verrucomicrobiia > Verrucomicrobiales > V1-33 > V1-33. Next base: position 651,363 of record CBDDIW010000005.1, on the reverse strand, counting down.
CAGCGGGGTCTTTCACGCTCCATTTCTCCATCACTTTTTTGACGACGCTTTCCTTTTGCCAGTAGCTGTCCGGCATCGTCTCCGCCCACCTCGCGGCGCTTTCCGGATCATCGGGCGCAAGATTCTCCGCGAAGCGGGCCACCCCGTTGTTCCGGGAGTCCGTGCCTGCGGGCAGCGAGGCCAGCCACTCGGAGGTCTTCACGGGATCCTTGCGCATCCAGAGTTCCGTGAGCGTGCCCACGGCCTGCTCGCGCTCGCGGCCTTCCCCCATGAGGGGGAGCACCTGAAGCGCAAAAGGGATGTCATTGGACGCCCCGGCATTGACGAACCCCGCAAGAAAAGCATCGCGTCGCGCTCCCTCCGGCAGTCTGGCAGCCAGCACTGGGAGTTGAGTTGCTTTGTCCTGGCCGACACGGCGAAAAATCCCCGATGCCAGATTGTCCGCCTGCTGCCAGAAGGGATGGTCCGCGGGTAGTTTCGCCAGGGTGTCCATGGCACCGTCGGGGTCCATTTGGTAAAAGTCATTCCACATACGGCTCACGCGGTTCTCCAGGCCCGTGAGATCGGGCCGGGCAAAGACTGCGGCCATGGTGCCCGCGCGATCACTCATAAACCTGTCCTCCAGCAGGAAAATATCCAGCCGTGACCTCAGGGCCGGATCCTCCAGGCTGGCGACCCACTTCTGAGCCGCGCCGGTATTCGCCGGAGCCCACGCTTCAAGAATGCGGGAGCCCACCCGCAGGGCGGCGTCTCCAGTCATTCTGCCTTCCAGAGCCACCAGCCTGTCAAAGTGTGCCGCCGCGGCCGCGGGGTCGGCTCCTGCCCACCTCGAAATGAATGCCGCAGCCCATTGCGCTTTTTCAATGCCCTCCGGCAGAGCCCCGATTTCCTGGAGGGCCGCCTGGGCATCTTTTTTGATCCACTGATGGCACACCGTATTGATGTCTCCCTTTAAATCCCGCAAGCGGCCGAGGCGGAGGGCCGCCCCGAAGGCCCGGGCGGGATCCAGGACGCTCAACCGCCGGAGTGCGATCGACGCTGTTTCGTCCGGGGTGTCCAGGTGCTCCAGAAGGCCCGCGAGCTGATCCGCGGAGAGCCCCAGCAAGAGATCCTTCCGGTCAAACCTCGCGCGTTCCGGACTCTTTTGCCCAAACCCGGTGAGCGCGTTTATTCGTGAGAGGGCGTCATCCACGGAGGCGGAAGCGGGAGGCTTCAAGGACGTGAGCCGGGAGATCCACCCCGCCTCACTCCGGGTAGTGGCGGTCTGCCGGAGTGTCGCGGGGGGGACGTCAGCCGGCAGATTACGTTGAATGAGCCACCCGGCCAGGAGGCCTGCCGCGCAGGCGGGGGCAAAGCTCAGGAGCATGCGCGGGCTCATTGGGCACCTCCTTTCTTCAGCACGGCATCCACGGACTGGCCGGCCCGGGCTTCAAAATGCGAGGTGGCGAATGCTTTCTTATGAAACGGATCGTCCGCGGGGAGGGCTTCGATCCACCGGGCGGCGGAAAGGGGATCCTTCGCTGCCCAGGCACTGATAAAGGAATTCAGCCCTCCATGGGCCATCAGCTCGCTGTCAGGGATGAGTTCGAGCACTCCGGCGGCCTGGCCGGGATCGGTGTAGGACACACCGGTCAGCACACCCTGCACAAACTCGTTTCGCTTTGCTCCGGCAGGCAGGGCGGCGGCGGCTTCGGCGGCGCGCGCGGCATCGTGCCTTGCCATGGCATCGCCTATTCCGTAGGCCACCCGGTCCGGCCAGGCGGCTCCATTCGCGGTCATTTCCGCGTAGACTTCCTCCGGCGCGCGGAGAGCCCGTGGCCAGGTGATATTCCACGCGGCCTCTCCTTGCGCGGCGGCGTTGTCCAGTCTGTCCAGACGGCTCAGGGCGGCGGCTGGCCGTGTCTTTCCCGCGGCTTCCAGGGCTATGGTGGTCAGTTTGGTGCGGAGGGCATCGTCCGGCAGCCTGCCCGCCCACGTGGTGGCGGCGTCCAGATCATCCCCGGCCCATTGTTCCATGATCACCCGGGGCATTCCTTCCTTCATGTCCGCGCGCGTGGTCTTCTCCCAAAGCGCGATGGCGGCCATGGGATCGCGCTTCGTCACTTCTTTTACCGCCGCGTTGCCTGTCATCCACCAGTCACCCTGCGCGGCATGGCTTTCCATCCATGACCATGCGGAGGGAAAGTCCGAGGAGGCCCATGCGGGGAAAGTGGCGGCCACCAGCCAGAACCTGGGTTGCAGGGCATGGGCGGTGGCGGTGGCTTTTTCCGGCTCCAGCTCGGACCAGCGGACAAAGCAGGCCTCCAGCACGGGTGCCAGGGCATTCGCGGCATCCGCGTATTCCAGCAGGATTTCACGCACGGCTGGGATTTCCTCCGGCTCCAGCGTGAACATAAGGCGGGCCAGTTGCTGAATCTCCGGAGTGTCGTCCGGGGCATTCCTGAGCCGTTGGAGCATGAGGCGGAGCGCGTCGAGGTCCAGGGGGCCGGTCTCTCCCGCAGAGACGGGGCCTTTGGCTTTCGGGGTGTTGGCGGTGTGAATACCGGAGCCCCTCGGGCCGGGCCTGGGGGCCGTGGAAAAATCCGCGGCATAGTGAACGCTGACGGGAATGGCCGCCGAGATAAGCACGACGGCGGCGGTGGTGAGTTTGGCGGAGGCCATGACGTGGAGGGAGTGCGGGAAAAAGAAGCCACCCGCCGCGGGCGTGGCTTTGGCGGCGAGGAGGGAGACGGTGTTCACGAGACCCGCGGGCGCGGCCTCTGCCAGTCGCGGGGTCAGCCCGGCGGCGAGCACGGCCACCGGCACCGCCACGCCTTTCCGGCGGAGCAGGGCGGCCAGTTTTTCCAGCGCCCGCAGTCCGCGGCGTTGCGCGGCTCCGGCGGTCCCGCCCTGGGTGTGGGCGATCTCCGCGAAGGTCCGGCGCTCGAACCAGTGGGCCATGAGCACCGCGCGGTCCGGCGCGGGGAGGGAATCGATGGCTCCGTCCAGATGGGGCAGGATTTCCCGCCACGGATCCGGCTCGGGTTCATCAGCCGGGGTATAGGAAAAGCGTTTCATTTTCTCGCGATGCCGGATTTCCCCGCGGACCAGGGTGGCGGATTCATAGACCGCGCAGCGGTGCAGCCACGCGCCGAGCGGGCGCTGGAGCTCCACGATTACCGCGGCTTTCCGCGCGAGATCCGTGAACACATTCTGCACCACCTCCTCCGCCAGCGCCCGCTCCCCGGCGCGCCGCAGCGCCACGCCAAAGACCAGTCCCGCGTAACGCTCCACCACGGCGCGAAAGGCGGTCTCGGAGCGGTTTTTCGCCCACGCCCGCAGCAGGGTCATGTCATCCAGATCAGTCATTGCACCCATGTAGCCGCCGCCCGCGGGGAAAGCAGACAGCTTTTTCGCGCAAAAAGAAGCAGGTGCCCGCGCCCTGCCGGAGGTCATGGCCGGGGCCTTTTCCGGATACCCGTGTGGTATGGTTCCTTGTGGGGGGTGGCCGGGCGTGAGTGATTTCCCCCCGCTGCCATGTCCTCCCGCATCGCCACTGTCACCGCCGTTTTTCTCACCGCTTTTTTTCAGGTCGCCTGTTCCACCGTGGACCGCGGCATACAAGCGGATCTGTCCCGGGAGACCTATCCGGCGGCTCCCATAAAGATCGCTCTTCTGGGAACGTTGCCGTTCAGGGCCTGGGAGGGAGAGGACGGCGCGACCAAAGGCATTGAAGTAGTGGTGAAACAAAAAGGAAGAACCTGCCATTTCACCTTTGGAACTCACCAGGGCACCCCCTTCCGGGTGGGGGCTCCCTCCCATACCGCGGAGTCCATGGTGGGCATGCCTCCCTTTGCCCATCTTTCCGAATATGCGGGAGGCCAGGCTGGCCCGCTTTGGGCAGGGTTTCAGGGCGGCGCGGCCTATTGGTTCTACTATGACCGCGGGGTGATGATTCGGTCCGACGGCTCCATTCAGGAATTCAAAGTGTTGAATCCCTCCGTCCCGGCCGGTTACCTGGACAAAAAGTGGAGCAGGCGCACGGCCCCGGCCGGAAACGCGGCCATGGGAGCCACTGCCGGGGAGAAAATACTGCCCCTGCCGGAGATTGTGATCGTGGCCCGGTGATCCGTTCGATCGGGCTGCTTGTTTTGCCGTGCTGGAGTGGGTTCGCCCCACGCCTGCAGGAGGAAGCCCCGGGACGAAGGCATACAGTTTTTTCAGACACTTCGGCGGAATTTGTGGTTCCCATGGCCGGGAAGGGGCTGTTAATTCCCGCGGAGTGCCGCTTGAGTGCCGCCCCTTCGGGTGCCAGCAGTAGTCCTTATTTTTTAACTTCCTCCCATGCCCACTGAAATCAAAGTCCCGAACGCGGGCGAAAGTATCACCAGTGCTGTCATCGCCACATGGCACAAAGCCGACGGGGATACCGTCAAGTCCGGCGAAGTCATCGTCACGCTCGACACGGATAAAGTTTCCACGGACCTGACCGCCGAGGCGACCGGCACGCTGAAGATTCAGGCGCAGGCAGGTGAAGAGGTGAAGATCGGCGCGATTATTGGTACCATCACCGAAGGCGCGGCGGCTCCGGCTTCCGAGCCCGCCAAAGACCCCGCCCCCCCGGTCGAGAAGGCCGCGACGCCCGCCCCGGTGGCCAAAGAACCGGCTCCGGCTCCCGCCCAGGAGGCGAAACCCGCTCCCGCCCCCACTCCAAAGGTGGAGCTCACCGTCCTGCCAAAGCCGGAGGCTGCCACTCCCGCCCCGGCACCGCGTGACACCACCAGCCGTGAGGTCCGGAAAAAGATGACCCCGCTGCGCCGGAAGATCGCCACGCACCTGGTGAACGCGCAGCAGACCGCCGCCATTCTCACCACCTTCAACGAAGTGGACATGACGGAGATCATGAATCTCCGGAAGCGTCTTCAGGACAACTTCGTGGCCCGCCACGGGGTGAAGCTGGGCTTCATGTCCTTCTTCGTGAAGGCCGTGGTGGAAGCCCTCCAGGCGGTGCCTCAGGTGAACGGGCGCATCGAAGGGGACGAGATCATCACGCACAACTATTTCGACATCGGTGTGGCCGTGGGCACGGAGCGCGGCCTGATGGTGCCGGTACTGCGGGATTGTGAGAAGAAGTCCTTCGCCGGCATCGAAAAGGACATCTCCGCCTACGCCGTGAAGGCCAAGGATGGGAAAATCTCCATCGATGACCTCCAGGGCGGCGTCTTCACGATCTCGAATGGCGGTGTCTATGGCAGCCTCCTGAGCACTCCTATCCTGAATCCCCCGCAGAGCGCCATTTTGGGCATGCACGCCATCCAGCAGCGTCCCGTGGCGGTGAATGGCAAGGTGGAAATCCGCCCTATGATGTATCTCGCTCTGAGTTATGATCACCGGCTCATCGATGGTCGCGAAGCCGTGACCTTCCTCCTTCGCATCAAGGACTGCATCGAGCAGCCCACGCGCCTCCTCCTGGGAGCCTGATTTTATTGCCAGCGGGCGTGATCCCCGGTTCCGGCCGGGGATCACGCTTTCCTGAAAGCTTTGCCTGAATGTTAAAAATTACGGCAGGGGTTTCCGGTGTTTTGATCTTTTCCGGTTATTTTTGATCTTTTAGCCCGGCGTGTCCGGGCTGACCCTGAACAAATCTGAACATTTGAGCCCGCGCGGTCCGGGATATTTTTGGAATGATACCGTAACGGACGAACGGTGAATCCCGACGGATGCCTCACGGTTGAGTTTTCCCCGTCCGGGGGTAGAATGCCTGCCGCCGCTTTGCCGGCCTTGTCGTTTCCAGCCTGTTCGCTGAAAGACCATGAGTGACGTTATCAATTTCCTCTGCCCTGGCTGTCAGGCATCCCTCAGCATTCCGCTGGAACAGGCCGGGGTGAGTGGCCCGTGCCCGCTCTGCGCCACCCACGTCACCTCGCCTCCCGTGGAGGAAAGACCGGCGAAGCAGCCTCCCAGGAAAATCATTCCCGCGGAGGAGGAAGCTACCGGCGAGCCCCGGGTGTGGCTGGAGCCGCATCTTGTGAAAGAGAAGAGGACGGGCATGGCCCTCTGGGGGGCGGCCCCTTACATCACCGTCATAATCCTCGCCCTCACGGCGGGTCTCGCGGGTGCCTGGAAACTGTGGGAGCCCGCCTCCGGGGAAAAGACGGTGATCACGGTTTCTCCGGAACCGCCCTCCGGGCCCGGGCCGGTGGCCGGACCGCAGGTAGTGGCCATCGATGAATCACCGGACGCCCCGGTCCCTCCCGGTGCCGAGGTTCCTTCCGCCCGCTCCGCGGGAGTGGCAGCCAACGCGGCTCCCCCCGCAAAAACTCCCGTCGCGGAGTCACCCAAACCTGGAAGCGATGCCGCCGCCGGTTTGAGCGAGGAGGAAAAGCAGATCCGCAAGGTGATCCCCATGGATGGCTTCCTGGCAAAACCCGGAGCCGCCCTCGTTCATTTCCTGGCGGCGAAGACCTGGCAGGAGCGGTTGAAATACACCCTCGCGCCGGAAAAGGCGAAGCCGCTCATGGAAGTCTATTACAAGACCCAGCCGGACGGCCCGGTAGTGCCGGAGGATATCAAGCTTCTCCGCGTGGAGGCCACGGAGGAGGATGCAAACCGCAAGTATTACGGTTTTCTTCTGTACCTGCCGGACGTGGAATACGGCATCCCTGTTTCCGTGGAGGATACAAAAAGCGGCTGCCTCGTGGAATGGTGCTCCTTCGCGGAAACCAAGGACAGGTTGCTGGAGAAGTTCTTCGCCGCCTTCCGGAAGGAACCCGGCACCTTCCGGGTGCTGGCGCGCCGCTGCCATTATTTCAGCGATGATGTCCCGGAGCAGGACAAAAAGGAGTGCTTGGAAGTGGTGGCTCCTGACAACACCGGGCCCTTCACCGTGTGGCTGGATAAAAAGAATCCGGACCATGCGAAGTATTTCGCCAAAGGCGAACGCCAGAGCTGGGATGTATCCTCGCCGCTGGTCATCACCTGTCAGTGGGAGAAGACGGACAAGGGCGCGGAATACGTGCGCCTGACCAATGTGCTGGTGGACAGCTGGCACCCGGATCTCCTGCCTGCCAGCGCCCTTCCGAAGGCCGCCTCTCCTAAAAACAAATAACCTTTCTCCATCCCCCCCTCTTTTTTAATGACTCCCGAGATTCTCACCGCCGCGGACGCGCTCCGTTTTGGCTCCCGTGAAAGTAAATCCGCCGTGGAATCCGGCGCGGATTTTGCCCCGAAGTTTGATAAAGACGGCCTCATCACGGCCATCGCCACGGATGCCGCCACGGGCGAAATCCTCATGGTGGCCTATATGAATGAGGAGTCCCTGCGGCTCACGCTCACGCTCGGGGAGGCCGTGTATTACAGCCGCAGCCGTCAGGAAATCTGGCACAAGGGCGCCACCAGCGGGCATACGCAAAAGATCGTGGAAATCCGCACGGACTGTGACCAGGACGCGCTGGTGCTCCGGGTGCATCAGACCGGCGCGGGGGCCTGCCACACGGGATACCGTTCCTGTTTCTACCGCCGCCTCCGCGCGGGGGACGGGGACCGGGTGAAGCTGGAGAACGTGATCGACGAAAAGGCCTACGATCCCGGGGCTGTCTATGGCGGAACGAAATAACGCGGCGGCGCGTTGCCTGGAGGAAACCCTCTTGCCGGGCATTTCCCGTCCCGCATCATGGAAGTGACTTTATGGGTAAAAAATTCTACATCACCACGGCGATCGATTACACGAACGGCGCGCCTCACATCGGCCATGCTTATGAAAAAGTGCTGGCGGATGCGATGACCCGTTTCGTCCGGCTGACCGGCAGGGAGGTGTATTTCCTGACCGGGGTGGACCAGCACGGACAAAAGGTGCAACAGACCGCGGAGAAGGCAGGCAAGACTCCGGAGGAATATGTGAAGGAGGTGACCGCTCTGTTCATCGCGCTGTGGGAGCGGCTGGAGGTGAAGCCGGACGGCTGGGTGGAAACCACGGACGTCCGCCACACCCGCATAGTGCAAAACCTTCTCCAGCAGCTCTATGACGCGGGGCAGATCTATAAAAAGGCCACCAGTGGCTGGTACAGCATCCGTCAGGAACAGTATGTCACGGACAAGGACCGGAATGAACAGGGTGAGTTCGGTCCGGAGTGGGGTGAGGTGGAGAACCGGGAGGAGGAAAATTATTACTTCCGACTCAGTGATCACGCTGCCTGGCTGAAGGAGTTTCTGACCACCCATCCGGATTTCATTTTCCCCGCCAACCGCCTCGTCCAGCTCGTCAACGCCGCGGCGGAGTCCGGGGACATGGACCTCTGCATTTCCCGTCCGAAAAGCCGCCTGCGCTGGGGGATCGAACTGCCGTTCGATTCCGACTATGTGACGTTCGTCTGGTTCGACGCGCTAACAAACTATATTTCCTTCGCGGGATTCCGGGATCCGGACAACGGAAGCACGGGCTTGCCGGCCTTCGGGGATTTGTGGCCATGTGATTCCCACGTCATTGGGAAGGACATTCTCATTCCGGCGCATGGCATTTACTGGCCCATCATGCTGCACGCCTGCGGCGTGAAGGACGAAGACATGCCGAAGATCCTGGTGCACGGCTTCTGGAACATCGATGGGAGGAAAGTGGCAAAAACGAAGACGGCGGGCGATGCGGAGCCGAAGCCGCTGAAGGTGCTCACGGATTTCAGCCCCAATGCCATCGCGGATGCCATCGGCACAGATGGACTGCGTTATTTCCTCCTCGCGGAGATGGCCACCGGCCAGGACGCGGACCTCAGCGAGGAGCGCGTGCTTCTGCGCTATAACAAAGACCTCGCGGACATCCTGGGGAACCTGCTGAACCGCACGCTGAACATGACGCGGAAGTATCTGCCTGAAGGGCTGGTGGCTTCTGATGCGGACGGCGAACTCCACCAGGGCCTTCGTGCCGCCGTGGCCGCGCTCCCCGGGCGGGCACTGGAGGCCATGGAGACCTGGCAGATCCACAAGGTGCTCGCGGATTGCATCGATACCGCGCGGCTCGCCAACGAGTTCATCGACAAGACCGCCCCCTTCAAGCTGGCCAAGGATCCCGCGAACGCCGGGGCCGTGGCCGCCATCATGCGCCATGTGCTGGAGACCGTGGCTCACATCAGTGTGCTCCTGGGGCCGGCCATTCCCTCCACTACCCGCCGCATCCAGGCGCAACTGGGCTGGACCCCGGCGGAGGGCTTTACCCTTGGGGATCTGAAATGGGGACTGCTGCCGGACGGCCACCTGCCGGGTGAACCCCAGCCGCTGTTCCCCAAAGTCCTGCCCCCGGCGGAACCCAAAGCCTGAGGCCTCCAGTGGTGTGGCCGGTGGCGTAGGAAGCTGTATATGTCACAAGCCATCCATCCGGAAGTCCGCATCGGCCATGTCCACCTCACGGTGGCGAACCTCGACCGGGCTCTCGCGTTTTACCGCGATGTGCTGGGGTTCGCCATCACGCAGCGGTATGGCACCAGCGCGGTCTTCCTCTCTGCGGGCGGGTATCATCACCACATTGCGCTCAATACCTGGGCCGGGGAGGGCGCGCCTCCTCCTCCGCCACGCCGCACGGGGCTTTATCATCTGGCGATTCTCTATCCAGACCGCCGCCAGTTGGCGGACGCCCTGCGCCGGTTGATGGATGCCGGGATCTCCTTGGACGGGGCCTCGGACCACGGAGTGAGCGAAGCCCTGTATCTCCGCGACCCGGACGGCAACGGTGTGGAATTGTATCATGACCGCCCGCAGGCCGAATGGCCGCGCGATGCCCATGGAGGCCTGGCCATGACCACCGGCCCGCTCGACCTGCACAGCTTGCTCGCGGAGGTGGCTTGAACTGCTTCCTCCGGCGCGTGAACACGACGTTCCGGGTGCGTAAATCCGGAAACCTTTCCCCGCTCAACGCTCTGGTTTCGTGAGTGCTGCTACCGAACAATAAACCGTCTGTAATTGAAAATAAGGGAAAACCTGGAAACAACCTTGTTTTCATTCACATCACAAAGTAATAACCATTCCTTGCCGGAGGGGATATATACAGGGCGTCCGTCCAATGGGTTGGGGTATTGAAGGCGATCGTTACTTTTCGTCAAGGCGATGGCGATCTGATGTTCACCGCTGCGTGGAATCGCGGAGTCTCCAAACATCTCCCAGAGTGTTTGAATGGGTGTTCTTCCTTCCTCCAACACGTTCCCGGTGATGGCTTTCATGACTTCAGCTGTCACATCGGCGTCGGGGCTCTTGTATGCCGTGGCGATCCGTTTCCTTGTTTCCGCGGCGCTTTGTTCTTGAGCCGCCACCGCCTTCTCCATCGATTTCTCAAAGGGTTCCTCTTCCGCGGGCGCTGTCAATTCATTCGCCGCGCCGGGGGACGGCGCGGACTTTATATAAAGCCCCGTCAGGCTTTTCGAAGCCAAAATCAAGCCGATCCATTTAATTTTCCCGGACAACATGGCAATCCCGTGCTATAGTTGAAGTCGCAAGGGTGTGTGAAAATTACACCGCCGGATGCTGCGTCAGCGCGCCATTGACGGCGCGTCCCAGGGAATCCGCGGGCATGAGCTGCATGCTCTCCAGAAGTCCCAGGAAATCCCAACTGTCCCACGCCTCCGCGATCTTTCCATCCACCGTGCGCACCAGACAGGAGCCGCGCATTTTCACCGGCTGCCCCGTGGCGCGGGGAGTGAGCGTGGCCTCCTGGAGTCCGAAAATCTTATCCCCGTTCGCCACTTCATCCACCACCTCCACATGCACATCCGTGAATGCCTGCCGCATCGGTTCATAAAAATCCCGCCGCCAGGTTTCCGTGCCACGAAGGGTGTTCTTCAGGCCGTGAGAGACCACGTCCGGTGTGGCCAGTTCATCGATGGCCGAAACATCCCCTTCATTCCATACCCGGCGAAACCACTGCTTGAGCACGGATTCATCAGTATTCATGAAACGGCAGTGTAGCGAAAAGGAGAGATGGGCAAGCCGGAACGTATTTTAATCTTTTCACCCCTTTGCTGGACGGGCGGCTTCCGGGCGATACGGTTTCCGTTATGAGCAACACGATGCAAGCAATGGTGATCCGCGAATTCGGCGGACCGGAAGTCCTGGAGCGGCGGGAGATCCCGCGTCCCTCCGCGGGACCGGGAGAGGTGCTGGTGCGGGTGAAGGCCTCCAGTGTGAACCCCGTGGATACGAAGATCCGGAGCGGCATGCTCGCGGCCATCGCGCCGGAAGCCCCCGCGGTGTCGGGCTTCGATATGTCCGGCATTGTGGAGGAATGTGGGGAGGGCGTCACCGCCTTCGCTCCCGGGGACGCCGTCTATGGTTCGCCCGGCGGATACAAAGGGAACGCGGGAGCGCTGGCGGAATACATGGTGGCGGACGCCCGGGTGCTCGCGCCGAAGCCGGAGAGCCTGAGCTGGGAAGCGGCCGCGGCACTGCCGCTGGTGAGTATTACCGCCTGGGAGGGGCTCTTTGACCGCGCCGGGCTTACCGCCGGGAAGCGGGTGCTGGTGCATGGCGGCACGGGAGGGGTGGGCCATCTGGCACTCCAGCTTTGCGCCGCGCGCGGGGTGGAGGTGTGGACCACGGTTTCCACGCCGGAGAAGGCGGAGATCGTGAAGGGGCTGGGAGCCTCGGGTGTTATCTTTTATCGCGAGCAGTCCGTGGAGGACTATGTGAAAGCCGTGACCGGCGGCGCGGGGTTCGATCTTGTCTTCGATACCGTGGGCGGGGAAAACGTGGCCCGCTGTTTCCAGGCCGCCGCCGTGAGCGGCACCGTGGTTTCCATTTCCACCCGCACCACCGCGGACCTCTCGCCGCTTCACGCGAAGGGCCTGAGCCTGCATGTGGTCTTCATGCTCATCCCGTTGCTTTACAACCAGGCCCGGGGCCGCGAACGCCACGGGGAAATCCTCCGTGAACTCACCGCCCTGGTGGACGCCGGAAAGGTCCAGCCGCTGCTGGATCCCCGACGCTTCACCTTCGGGGACGCCGCCGAAGCCCACGCCTGGCTCCAGAGCGGCAATGCCACCGGAAAGGTGGTGCTGACGGGATTTTGAGGGTATAAAATAGAGTCATGAAAACGAACATCTGTCTTTTCCTTGCCGTCGCGGGTTCCCTGCTCTGGAGTCATGACGCGGAGGCAGGCGAGGCGGCGTTTTCCGGGGATGGGAAATTCGTGTATTGCCTGAAGCCGCGTTCGGCGAAGGTGCTGAAAATTGCTGTGCCGGCAAAGCCGGGTGATGAGCCGGAGGTCTTTGACCTCAGCAAGACCGCGGGAGAGAAGACGCCAGTCACGGGCATCGTGGCTGGAAAGGATGGTGCGTTCCTCCTGACGGCAGGCGGAAGTCTTCTGACCTTGAAACCTGGCGGCGAGGCGGAAAAGACAGGGGCGGCACCCCTGGAGCATTCACTCCGGAATCTGGCGGTGCATCCGGTCACCGGGCATCTGCTGGCACCGGCACTCACGGAAATCCGGGATCAGCAAACCTCCGTGCTTCTCACGCGCGATCCCGGGGAAAAGGATCTCCGGGGCACGGAGTCCATGCCCCGGGAGATGACGGCTCCGGTCTTCGATGGCGCGGGCCGCTTGTTCTTTGGCGTCGCGGGTTGCCTTTGCGCGGGAGGAGTGATGAAAAACGACGACGGCACCTCCTCCATGGTCACGTGGCCGGTCGGGCCGCTGGATGCGCCCGGCCTGGACAACGGCACCTCCAGCGATTCCCAAAGCATCACCGGCATCGCTCCGGCGGGGAAGTGGCTGTATCTCACCATGACCAGCGATGTGGACTGCGGGCTGATCCGCCTGCCGCTTCCGGACATGAAAGTGAAGGCGGGATTTCTCAGCGCCACGCCACCCTCCACCCGCAAGGCCCGGTGGAAACGCTTCTCCGCCACGCTCAACGCCGTGGAGAATCTCGAGAGTGAAACCCAGCCTTATTTCAGCGCCCTGCGCGGCCTGTGTGCCTCGCCGGATGGAAAGACTGTTTTCTTTGCCGGTGTCCCCACGCTGCATCCGGAGCGGGAGGAATACTGGACCATCAACGTGAAGACCGGCGAAAAATTCCCCCAGGGCTCGATGCCGCTGGAGGAATAAAAAGGCCTTCGGCTGACAAAAGTCTGCCGGGTGATGAAGGCCTGACTGGCTTCATGCTTATTCTGTTTCCCATGTCCTTGTCCCTCGAACTCCCTCCCTGCGTCAAAATCGTCTCCAGCTTTCATGAACTCGCCACCACGCCGTTCGCGGACGGCATCAATGCCCTGTGCTGGCCGCGGGTATTGGAGGGAGACTTCGTGGAGGTGGCGGCGGCGCTGGGAGCAGGGGAAGGAATCGTGACGCTGGAGGAGGAGGCCCTGCGAGGTCTGAAGGTGAGCGCGGCGGGGCGCCTCGCCCTTGACGCCATGCTGGAGGATCTGCGTCTTCTCCAGGAGCGGGAACTGGATCCCGTGCTGAATTGTATCCACGGATACGAACGGGACACCTCCACCGGACCGGTGGTCACCGATGTGATTTCGTGGCATGTGGATACCGCGCCGGTGGAGGCGGACACGTGGCTTTGCACTTACCTGGGGCCATCCAGCGAGGGGCTGCGCAGTGAAGAGGCGCGGCGGAAGGTGGAGGTTCCGGAGATCAGAGAGGCGCTGCTCCGGGAGTTCGGCGGTCCGGACGGTGAAACCTTCCTGGAGTATCTCGCGGAGAATTGTTATGACCTTCACTATGCCCCGCTCCCCGGGGCCGTGCCGTATGTCTTCGGCCTTGGGCATCTCTGGCGCATCGCGGCGGACTGGCCCGGCATCGCCGTGCCGCCTTGCATTCACCGCGCGCCGGAGACCCTTCCCGGCGATCCGCCGCGGCTGCTCCTGATCAGTTGAGGAACCGCTCATACGTATATCCCGCCATTGTATGGAGGAGTGTTGATCACCAATGGTTTTGTCATGAGTTCCCTCCCGCCCCCTGGCTATCGACCGGGCGTCCGCAGGCCCGTGCGTCTGCTCGCCGTATTCTTTCTGTTATTCTTCTCCACCGGGGTGTTTGCCCAGTTTCCGGATATCAACCTGCAGCAGCCCGCGGGCACCAATATTCCCGACAACGGCACCATTGCTTTCGGGTCGGTCTCTGTCGGCAGTTCCGTGACAAAAACCGTCACGATCCAGAATAAAGGTGAACTGACGCTGGGGAATTTCGCGCTCAGTAAATCCGGAGTGGGGCAGGCGGACTACACCTACTCCAGTGTCGCGGGTGCGAGCGTGGCACCCGGGGGATCCACTACCTTCACCATCACATTCACTCCCTCCACATCCGGAAGCCGCGTGGCGAAAGTCCTTCTCGCGAACAACGATCCGATCGAGAATCCCTATGACATCAATGTGAGTGGATTCGGCACCGTGCCGGAGATCGCGGTGAGCCAGGGGGGCACCGGTCTGACAGATGGCGGCTCCACGGTCAATTTCGGACGGGTCAATACGGGGACCACGGTCAACCGCGTGTTCGTTGTCAGGAATACCGGAACCGGGACTCTCAGTAACCTCTCCGCCCAGGTGACCGGCGGGACTTTCTCCACCGCGGGTCTTTCCGTCACCAGTCTGGCGACCGGAGGCTCGGCGAACCTGACCGTTTCCTTCAGTCCGTCCTCGGACACGGCTTATTCCGGAACGCTGCGTATTTACAGCAATGACGCGGATGAAAATCCTTTCGACATCACTCTCGGCGGAAACGGGAACATTCCCTTTCTGGACGTGGAGCAGCCAGCGGGGACTCCGTTGATCAATGGCGCTTCCATTGTCGATTTTGGCACCGTGCCCGCAGGGCAGACCACTCCGCTGGAGTTCACCATCCGCAATGTGGGCGTTAACAATCTTACCGGACTGACCGTGACAAAGGGCGGGGAAAACCCAGGGGAGTTCCCGGTGCAGACGCTTTCCGCCACCACGCTCGCCCCTGGGGCCACCCTGACCTTCACCACCTCGTTTGCTCCCACCGGAGTGGGAGCCCGGTCCGCCGTGATTTCCGTGGGCAGCAGTCAGACTCCCGCGGCCTTCGATATCACACTCACCGGCACCGCCGGAAGCCCCGGAGATGAAGGGGACAGCGATGGTGATGGCGTGCCCAACCTCGTGGAATACGCCACGGGCACCGACCTCCTGGCCCCCAATGAAGCGCCCGGCGAACTCACGCTGGAGGGGGAAAACCTGAAGTTCACCCTGAACCGTCTCAACGAGGCGCTCCAGTCCGTAAGTTACTTCGTGGAATACACCGACAATCCCTCCTCCGGTGAGTGGGCATCCGTGGGGGAATTCGCGGTCTCCCTGGTGAGCAATGACGGCACCCTGCAGCGCGTGGCCTATACCCTGCCCGCCGGGACCACCGGACGGCGGTTTGTGCGGCTGCGCGTGACCCGGAATTAAAAGTCCCGTCCGTTCACTGGCGGTTTGCGCCGGGACCCCGGTGGTGTTACGGGCCGTTCCCCCCGCCCGTTCAGACCCCCATGTCCGCGCTACCCATTTATGAGATCGAGCCCGCCCTTCTCGCCGCCTGGCACGCCAGGCCGGAGAGACGGAGGTTCGTGATCGAAGCGCCCACCGGGTCCGGGAAGTCCACGCAGTTGCCAAAGATGCTCCTGGCAAACGGCCTCCTCCAGGACGGGGAGGTCGTGGTGCTCCAGCCCCGCCGGATCGCCGCGCGCATGCTGGCCCGGCGGGTGGCGGAGGAGATGGATGTGAGGCTGGGGGAGGAGGTGGGCTATCAGGTACGGTTCGAGGGCGCGGTTAGCGCGCGCACCCGCATCCGTTTTGTGACGGAGGGTATCCTGCTCCGCCGCATGATGGACGATCCCCGGCTGCGGGGCGTGTCCGCCGTGATCTTTGACGAATTCCATGAGCGCCACCTCTTCGGGGACATCACCCTCGCCCGCGCCATGGAACTCCAGGAGACCACGCGCCCGGACCTGGCCATCCTGGTCATGTCCGCCACGCTCCAGACGGCGGCGCTGAATGCCTGGCTGCACCCCGCCACGCACCTCGTATCCGAAGGGCGCACCTTCCCCGTCACCATCCGCTACGCGCCGCAGCGGTTGAATGTGAAGGGGGAGATCTGGGACCATGCCGCGCGGGTCTGCGGGGACGCCCTCGCCGGTCAGCGGGAGGGGCACGCGCTCATCTTCATGCCCGGCGGATATGAGATCCGGAAGACCCTGGACGCGCTTTCCCGGGAAAAATGGGCAAAGGATTTCGACCTCCTTCCCCTGCATGGCGAACTCACCCCGGCGCAGCAGGACGCCGCCGTGACGGACACCGGTCGCCGCCGGGTGGTGGTGGCCACGAATGTGGCGGAGACCTCCCTGACCATTGATGGCGTGCGGGTGGTGGTGGACTCCGGGCTTGCCCGCGTGGCCTCCTGGGATGCGAACCGGGGGATCAACACCCTGACGGTGAACTCCATCTCCCGCGCGAGCGCGGACCAGCGCGCGGGTCGCGCGGGACGCACCGGCCCGGGCGTGTGCTACCGGCTGTGGTCCGAGGAAAGCCACGGCCGCCGCCCCGCCGCCGAGGTCCCGGAGGTCCTGCGGCTGGATCTGGCGGAGGTCATCCTCACCTTGAAAGCCGCCGGGGTGAAGGACCTGGATGCCTTCCGCTGGTTTGAGAAGCCGGATGCGCTGGGCATTGAGCGCGCCGTGCGTTTGCTGCATGAGCTGGCAGCCCTGGACGCCGCCGGGGCCATCACGGAGACTGGACGCCATCTTACCCGCTATCCTCTGCATCCCCGCCAGGCCCGCATGATGGAAGCCGCCGCGGAGTATGGCTGCGCCCCGCCCATCGCGCTCTGCGTGGCCGTGCTCCAGGGGCGTTCGCTTTACATGCGCGGCGCGGGCGAGTCCCAGCGGAAGTTTCAGACCCCGGACGATTGCAGTGATTTCCTGCCGCTCCTCCGTGCGTGGCAGGCGGCGGCGGAAAACCGGTTCCACCCGGATGCCTGCGGTCGCCTCGGCCTGAATGGCAAGGCCGCGTCCGAGGCCGGCCGCCTCGCGGACCGGCTGGCGCGCATGGCGGGCGCGGGTGAAAAGGATTCCTTGGAGGCTCCGTCCCCGGAGGTGCTGGCAAAGGTGGTGCTCAGTGGTTACTCGGATCAGGTGGCCCGGCGGACCAGTATCGGCGGCAGCGCGTGTGACATTACCGGAGGCCGCCGCGGCGCGGTCTCAAAGGAGAGCATCGTCCGCGGCACGGAACTCCTGGTGGCCGCGGAGATCGCGGAGGTGCAGGGCCGGGAGATCCAGGTGACTCTCCAGATGCTCACGGAGCTGGAGGAGGACTGGCTGGGCGACCTTTTCCCGGAGGACTTCGCGCTGGAGAAGGCCCCGTTCTTCGATCCCAAACAGCGCCGTGTCATCCAGCGGGAGCGCGTCCGTTTCCGCGACCTCGTCATCCGCGAACGCCAGACCGGCGAGGCTGATGAAAACGCCGCCGCCGCCATCCTCGCGGACGAGGTCATGAAGGGGAACCTCGTCCTCACCGAATGGGGGGATTCCGTGGATCAATGGCTGGCCCGCCTGGCCGTGCTCCAGCGGGCCATGCCGGAGCTGGAACTGCCGGTCTTCACGGAGGAGGACAAGCGGCTGGTGCTGGAGGAGTTGTTCCATGGAGCCCGCAGCTTCCGGGAAATCAAAGACCTCTCCCCCCTCCAGGCCCTGCGGGACTGGCTGAGCCCCCAGCAGGCCACCGCGCTGGACCGCCACGCGCCCCAGCGCATCGAGCTCGCCACCGGACGCCCCGCGAAGATCGACTACACCCGGCCGGAGGAGCCCAGCGTGAGTGTCTTTATCCAGCAACTGTTCACGCAAAAAGACACCCCGAAGATCGCCGCCGGACGCGTGCCGCTGGTGCTCAGCATCCTAGCTCCGAATCACCGCCCCATCCAGGTCACGCGCGATCTCGCGGGGTTCTGGAAGAACCATTATCCCGCCATCAAAAAGGAGATGGAGCGCCGCTACCCGCGCCATGAGTGGCGGGAGATGTGACTTTTACCCCCCACAAGCCCATGAAACGCTACACCGCCAATACCAACTACACCGTCGTTGACCGTTCGCCGCTGCACATTCAGGAGGGGGACTCCGTCACCGTGGGACCGCGCGATAAATCCTGGCCGGGCTGGATCTGGGTGAGCACCACCGAAGGGCGGGGAAGCTACGTGCCGGAGGACCTGCTGGAAATCGACGGCACGAATGCCCGGGTCCGCCAGGCCTTCAGCGCCCGGGATTTGTCCGTGAAATCCGGAGAGGAAGTAACCGCCCTCCGCGAAGTGAACGGCTGGCTGTGGTGCCAAAACGCGGTCGGCGAGGAAGGCTGGCTGCCGGAGTTCGTGCTGCGGGCGGCGGTGTGACGCGTTATTCAAGGCGCGAATGCGCGGATTGACAGCCGGGGGAGAAAATAAACATCGTGCGCGATGCGTCCCCTTATGAAGCTTTGCGCCGTTCCGTCTCTCTTTTTTGTGTTATTTGCGGTTCCGTGTTCCGGAGCCACGGAACTGTTCACGGATTCCTTCGACGCTCCTGACAACGCGAGCCTGGATAACTCCGGTCTCACGGGAAGACGCACCGGTCTTCTGGGGCCGGGTGTGGTGCTCCGGTCGTCGCTTGTACAGCACGCTATTTCCGGCAACAGGCTGAGAATGTATAAAGGAAACACCGAGGGCAGAATCCGTTTTCATGACGCGGCAAGTCCCTCGAAATGGTATGACTTCGCGACCGGACCCGGGCGGGACGTTATTCTCAGTGGAGGCGGGCTCAGCATCGAGTTTGACTGGATGCCGGTCAACAATACGTCCGACAGTTGGGTGGAAGTGTCCGTCGGCATCGGGACGCCCGCTCAACTGGGTTCGGAGCCGGACTATCGTGTCACTCATGCCTCCACCGACTTCGGCATGCTTTTCCGCCATAACGGGGGGACGCAATATTTTGACAATGGCGTGGCCGTCACGGGGGGAAGCTTTCCCGCCACTCTCGCCTTGCGGCATGTGAAACTGAACTATGCCTTTTCCTCCTTCGCGGACGGCGCGCCGGTGGAGGTCACGGCGGTGGTGGATGGCGTGCCGGTGCTCAACGAAAAGCAGTTCACATGGAACGGAAATAACGGCAGTCTTTATATCGAGCTTGGCAGTTACACGAACAACACCCTCATCGACAATTTGTCTCTCAAGGCACTCGGTTCCGCGGGGGATTCGGACGGGGATCTGCTGGAAGACTCATGGGAGATGGCCAGGGCGGGGAATCTAACGGATCTCAATGGGCGGCTGGCCGGGCCAGGACCCGGGCCGGGAACAGGGAACTATGATGGAGACTCACTCACGGACCTTCAGGAGTATATGCTCCGGGATAAGTATCCCGGGCTTGATCCGCGACTCGCGGACACGGACGGGGACGGGCTGGAGGATGGGGAGGAGGTAAATCCGGAGGCTCCCCGCGTGGCCACGGATCCCACCCTCGCGGATACGGATGGAGATGGGCTGAGCGATTTCGTGGAGGATAACTCGGGGGTCTTTCAGGACGCGAAACATCCTGGAACCAGTCCGGTGCTGGCGGATACGGATGGGGATTATTTTCCGGATTTCTATGAAATTCAACGAGGCAGCAGTCCTTTGAATGATACCGCGCTGCCGGTCTTATTGCCTCCCGGAATCACGCTGGGCCGGGTGACGGATGAGAGCAGCACGGGGATCAATACCGGGGAGACTTTCACGCATAAAATCAGCGGTGGAGGCGCGGCGACGGTAAACGGCGTCGTGATGAACGTTCTCGATACCTCGAACACCCCCGCGAATTTTTCCTGGGACGGCGGCAAGGGCGGGAAGAACGTGGTCACGCCCATTAGCAACAGCTCATGGGTGCCGTCTCTCGGTGGCGTTACCGGGGCGGGAAACCTTGCGTTTTTCGGCGGCTTCACCTATTCCGCCAATGGGGTCACCGCCGGGGACAGCCAGACATTCACCCTCTCAGGCCTGGAAAAAGGCAGGGTTTATGAGACCCGGATTTTTGTGCGGCGGTGGAGCACCAGCTGGCGTCCCATTGTGTTGAAGTTCATCAACGGAACCGGAGTGACGGATTTCTTTCTACTCGAAGACCGGCCGGGAACGATGCTGGGGAACGGGAACGATGACTCCGCCTATTACATCAGTTACAACTACATCGCTGAGGGGACATCGCTGGTGATACAGGCCACCGTCCCGCCACCGGGAGCGGACGCGAGCTTTCATTTGTTCGGGCTGACCAACCGGGTAATTCCTTCCCCCATCGTGATGGATTTCCTCAGCGCGGTGCATGACGCGGCGGGAACGAAAACCACCCTCACTTTTGCCTCCCGGGCGGGCAAAGCCTACGCCGTGGACTACTGCACGGACTTGAATGTCTCCGGTGAAGCGGGAGGCTGGCAGGAACTCACGAACAAAGTGCCCTCTGGAGGGACGCAGACCGTGTATGTCGATACCGTGGCGGCCCAACTGCCCCGCGTTTTTTACCGGGTACGTGAAGTGGCGGGACCGTGACCTGTTGGATGTGAAGAGGATGAAAATAACTTTCCCTTAACGGGAAAGGATTGACGCCCGGGAGGCGATCCCTTATTTGAGGATTAGATCGCCATGAAAATTCGCGCTACCCTCATCTCTATCTCGTTGCTGGCCAGCACTCCGGCTTTCGGCATCACCGAACTTATCTCCGACAACTTCGACGCGCCTGACAACGCGAATTTCGACGCCTCCGCCCAGGCCGGGCGGCGCACGGGAGTGCTGGGGCCGGATGTTCAACTGCGGTCGTCCCTGGTCCAGCACTCCATTTCCGGGAACAAGCTGAAGCTGTTGAAGGCCACCAATGAGGGGCGAGTCCGGTTCCACGATGTGGCCAACAGCTTCGCGAACTGGCATAACTTCGCCGCGGGCACGGCGGGGGCCGCCATCCTGAATGAAGGGGGCATCCGCATCGAGTTTGACTGGACTCCGGTGAACAACACCGACCAGAACTGGGTGGAGATCTCCACGGGCATTTCCGCGCAGGCTGCCGGGGAGCCCAACCAGCGGGTTACGGACATAAACACGGACTTCGGCATCCTTTTCCGGCACAATGGGGGCACGCAGTATTTCGATAACGGCACGGCCACTACCGGGGGCAGCTTCACTGCCACCGCTACAGTGCGGCACGTGGTGCTCGATCTGGCCTTCACTTCCTTCGCGGATAACGCCGCGGTGAAAGCCTCCGCCTCGGTGGACGGTACAGCGGTGATCACGGACGTGCCCTTCACCTGGGCGGGCAACAGCGGGGCGCTCTACATCGAGTTCGGGGCCAACATCGCCAATACCTTCATCGATAACTTCTCCATGAAGACCCTGAAGTCCGAGCCGACACCGATGGGGACGGTCTGGGAGACGCCTGGGAAATGGCCAAGGCGGGGAATCTCACCGACCTCAACGGGTTGCTCACCGGTCCTGGTCCGGGAGCGGGCACGGGGAATTTTGACGGGGACTCCCTGACAGATCTCCAGGAATACAACCTTCGCGGCCTCTATCCGGACCTCGATCCGACAAAAGCGGACACTGATGGAGACGGCTTGGAGGACGGCGCGGAATTGAATCCGGTGGCTCCCCGCGTGGCCACGAACCCCACTCTGGCGGACACGGATGGGGATGGGCTGAACGATTTTGTGGAGAGCAACACCGGCACCTTCGCGGGGGCTGGAAATACAGGCTCCAGTCCCACTTCCTTCGATACGGACGGGGATCAGTATCCGGACTTCTATGAAGTTCAGTGGGGCGGCAATCCCACGCTGGCCACCTCTTTCCCCACCGCGCTTCCTCCGGGAATCGAACTGGGCATCGTGACGGATGAAGCCAGCACCGGCATCAGCTCCAGCGAGACCTACACTCACAAAATCTCCGGCGGTGGCGCGGCCAATGTCAACGGGGTCGAACTGGATGTCCTGAACGCCACCAGCACTCCGGCGAATTTTGCCTGGGACGGCAAGGCGGGAGGAAAGAGTGTGGTCGCTCCCATCAATAACGGCACCTGGAACCCCGCGGCGGGCAACGTGACGGGTGCGGGGAATCTCGCTCTCTTCGGCGGCTTCACCTACTCGGGAAACGGGGCCGCGGCGGGAAATTCCCAGACCTTCACCCTCTCCGGTCTGGAGACGGGGAAGAGCTATGAAATGCGGGTCTATATCCGGAAATGGGACAACGGCACCGTGCGGCCCGCCGCGCTGAAATTCACCAATGGCGCGCAGGCGACGGACTTCTTTATTCTGGAGGACCGCCCGGGCACGGTGCTGGGGAACGCCAACGATGACTCCGCTTATTATATCAGTTATACCTATGTGGCGGCGGGCACGAATCTGGTGATGGAAGCCACCGTGCCAAAGGTGTCCTCCGCGAACGGCAGTTTCCACATGTTCGGCCTCACGAACCGCGAGGCATCCCCGCCGCTGCCACTCGACTTCACGGGCATCGAGCATGCGGCGGACGGTTCCAAGGTCACCCTGACTTTCAATTCCCGGCCCGGGAAATCCTATGTCATCGAGTTCTCCACGGGGCTGACGGCCGCCGGTCAGACGGGCGGCTGGACGGAGCTTTCGGACAGCGTGCCCTCCCAGGGGAATCAGACGGTGTATATCGATACCGTGGCTTCGAATCTTCCCCGGGCGTTCTACCGGGTGCGGGAGGCCAATTGATTACTGAGTTCAGGCCTTTGCCAGGTATAAAGGAAGCTCCCGGTGGTGATTTTTACCCTGGAATCCTGGCAGGAAAGTTGCGGTTGATTCTTCACCGTTTCGCCGCTCCGGGCCAGTCCGCGCGGCAAGGAAATACTTCCGGAAAGTATCGGTTCCGGGGGTGTTTCCGCGCCGCCGCCGGTGCCACGGCTCCCTGCCAAAACCCTGCCCTTTACGGGGCGGGGTAATGTATTTTTAACCTAAATCAAGTCAGGTTCGATCGACTTCATTTTTCCCCTTCACACTTCATGTTCAAACGTTTCCTACCGGCCGCCGCGGCGGCATTTGCCTTGGGGGCTCTCTCCAGCCTGTGTCAGGCCTCGCCTGATTCCGTCGTCGTTTTCAATGAGATCCAATACCACCCCGCGGGCACCGAGGCGGGGGAGTGGGTCGAGTTGTTCAACCAGATGGGGATCAAGGTGGATATCTCCAACTGGAGGATCGATGGCATCGGCTATAAATTCCCGGCGGGAACGATCATCAATCCAGGGTCTTATATTGTGGTGGCAAAGACGCCCGCGGCGGGGCAGCTCGGGCCGTTCACGGGGAACATAAGCAACAGCGGGCAGCGGCTCCGGCTCATCAATCAGAGCGACCGGATGATGGACGAGATCACCTTCACGGATGACGACCAGTGGCCGGCGGGTCCGGACGGCTCGGGAGCCACCCTGGCGAAGATCCTGCCCTACACCGCGAGCGATCACTCTTCAAACTGGACAGTCTCCAGCCAAGTGGGAGGCACGCCGGGCGCGATCAATTTCCCTGCCGCGGATACCCCTCCGCCCACCACTACGGCGTCTCTCCTGGCGCTCCCAAAAGTGTGGCGTTATAACGAGTCGGGCATCGATCCCGGCGCGAACTGGGCCACGACGGTGCATCCAGTCAGCGGGACCTGGAAGTCCGGGGCCGGGGCTCTGGCCTATGAAACGAATGCCACGGTGCCCATCGGCACCACATTGACCTTTCCCGGGCTCAACACGCCCTATGTTACCACCTATTATTTCGAGACGGAGTTCGATGTCACCGCCGCCCAGCTCGCCAGCCTGAAGACGCTGAAGCTGCGGCATGCTATCGATGATGGCGCGGTCTTTTATCTCAATGGCGTGGAGGTCTTCCGCGTGAATATGCCCGCGGGAACCGTGAACTCCACCACCCTGGCGGTGAACAATGTGGAGGCCGGGACGGCGGTGTCCGCCAATGTGGCGCTTCCCTCCGCGGCGCTGGTGGCGGGCAGCAACCGGCTCTCGGTGGAGGTCCACCAGGTGGCGGCGGGGAATAGCGACGTCGTTTTCGGCGCGGAGCTGGATGTGGAAATGAACGGCGTGGTGGCGGGCTCGTTGCCCGCGGTGAAGCTTAATGAAGTGCCTGCCTACACCTCCGCCTCGTTCTGGGTGGAACTGGCCAACACCGGCACCACCGCCGTGGAACTGGGGGGTATCGTGGTTTCGGCCAATGGCGACACCACGCGGCAGTATGTCCTTCCTGCGGGATCGCTCGCGGCGGGCGGGCTATTGCTGCTCAATGAGGCCACGCTGGGCTTCCGCCCGGCGAATGATGAGAAGCTTTTCCTCTACAGTTCCGGGAAGACCGCGGTGCTGGACGCCCGCACGGTCACGGGTCGTCTGCGGGGCCGGGCCGCGGGGAAGGGCGTGGCCTGGCTTTACCCCTCCGCGCCCACTCCGGGGGAGGCGAATACGTTCGTCTTCAATAACAACGTCGTCATCAGCGAGATCCAGTACAATCCGCCCTCGCTTCCGGCCGTCCCGGCGGTGCAGCCCACATTTCAAACGACGAACCTGCTGAACTACGGGGACACCTGGCGCTATAACCGGGCGAACGAAGACCTGCCCCAGGGCTGGGCCGCCACGGCACACTCCGGTGCCAACTGGCTCTCCGGCCCCGGGCCTATCGGAAATGAAACCTCCGCGCTGCCGGTGGCTCTCGCCACTTCTCTCGCCACCGGGTATGCCGCCGCCACGGTGACTTATTACTTCGAACGGGAGTTCACGGTGACCGCCGAACAGATTGCCGCCGCCTCTTCCATTGAGATCACCCATATGATCGACGATGGCGCGGTCTTTTATGTGAACGGAACGGAAGTGGGGCGCTTTTTTATGCCGGCAGGCGTCGTGGGGCCGGAGACTCTGGCCACGACAGGTGTGGATAACGCCGCCCTCAATTCCCTGGTGATCCCCACTTCCAGCCTCGTGCCGGGCACGAACCGGATGTCCGTGGAGGTCCACCAGAACAGCGTCGGCAGCAGTGATATAGTGTTCGGGATGAAACTGGATGCCCGGGTGCAGTTGACGCCGGGGACTCCCGCGATGCCGCTGCGGAATTCGGACAACCAGTGGGTTGAGATCGCGAACCGGAGCGCGGCCACGGTGGACGTGAGCGGCTGGGAGTTCGCGGATGGTATTGATTTCGCCTTCCCGGCAGGCACGACACTGGCTCCTGGGGAACACGCCTGCGTGGCACGGGATACGGCGCTCTTCACTGCCGCCTATCCAGGTGCCCGCGTTCTGGGCCAATGGAGCGGCTCTCTCTCCCGGAGCGGGGAACGTATTCTGCTGCGGGATGACAAAAAGAACCCGGTGAATGACCTGCGCTTCTACGATGGCGGACGGTGGCCGGAATTCGCGGACGGTGGGGGATGCAGCATGGAACTGAAGGACCTGCGCGCCGACAATACCACGGGCGGAGCCTGGGCGGCGAGCGATGAGAGCACCCACACGGCCTGGAAGACGTACACTTACCGCGGCAATGCCCTAGCCGCGGGGGGGCCGGACGGACAGTGGTCTGAATTCAACATGGGGATGTTCGGTGCGGGGGAAATCTGGATAGACGATGTCAGCGTCATTGAGAATCCGGACACCACGGCGGTGCAGAAGATCGTGGATGGCGGCTTCAACAACGCCGCGCTCTGGCGCCTGCGCGGGAATCACCGCCACAGCGAGATCATCGCCGAGCCTGGCAATCCCGCGAACAAGATCCTCCGCATGGTAGCCACCGGTCCCACGGAGCACATGCACAATCAGGTGGAAACCACCCTCGCGAGCCTCATCACCACGGGCCGGGACTACCAGATCTCCTTCCGCGCCCGCTGGGTGGCGGGGTCGAATCAGTTGCACACCCGTCTCTATTTCAACCGGATGGCCCGGGTGAACGTGATCGACCGTCCGGTGAACAGCGGGACACCTTCCGCCCCGAACTCCCGCGCCACGGCGAACGCGGGGCCCACGTATGCGAATCTGAAGCACTCGCCCGCCGTGCCTCCGGCCAGCCAGCCGGTCACGGTCTCCGCCACGGCTTCGGATCGGGATGGTATCGCGTCCATGACGCTTTTTTATTCCGTGAATGGCGGGGCGTTTGCCCAGGTCGCCATGGGAGGCTCCGGCACGGGTCGCTATGAAGGGAACATCCCGGGCCAGGCCGCCGGGGCCGTGGTGCAGTTTTACATGCAGGGCACGGACAGCGCGGGCGCGCAGTCCTTCTATCCCGCCGCCGGAGCGGATTCCCGGGCATTGTATAAAGTGAATGACAACACGGCGGCCACCAATGGCCTGCACAACTTCCGCATTATCACCACCAACGCGGACCGGGACTTCATGCACGTCTCCACGGAGGTGATGAGCAATGACCGCACGGAGGCCACGGTGATCGACCGGGAAGGGGACATTTATTACAATGCGGAGGTGCGTCTGAAGAGCAGCGAGCGCGGACGGAATCAGACAAATCGCGTGGGTTACAATCTGAGCTTCCCGCCGGACGGGTTGTATCGTGGAGCCCACGGCAGCATGGCCGTGGACCGGTCCGAAGGTCAGGCACCGGGGCAGCGGGAGATCCTCTTCGACACGATGATCTCCAATTCCGGCGGCCCCATCAGCCGTTATTACGATCTCATCAAGGTGCTGGCTCCTAACAGCGCGCTTACCGGCACGGCGGAACTGCAGATGGCGCGGTATGACGATGTTTTCCTGGACAGCCAGTTTGAAAACGGGTCGGACGGCAGCATCTTCGAATACGAGCTGATCTATTACCCGACCTCGGCCAACGCCGCGGGAGCGAAGTATCCGGAGCCCGACGGCGTGGTCGGCGTCAGCGTGGCGGACATGGGAGTGGATCCTGAGAGATACCGCTGGTTCTTCCTGAACAAGATCAACCGGGAGGCGGACAACTACACGCCCATCATCAACTACTGCAAACAGTTCAGCAAATCCGGCACGGCCTTTGAGGAAACGGTGAATTCCACGGTGGACGTGGACGTGTGGCTGCGCGGCATGGCCTACGCGGTCCTCTCCGGTGCCGGGGACAACGCGGCGGCGGGGGACCAGCACAATGGAGTGTATTACGCGCGCCCGGACGGCCGGGTGATCTTCCTGCCGCATGACATGGACTTCTCCTTCGACACGGGGCGGAGCATTTACGCGAATCCCCAGTGCGCCACGCTCACGAGCGCCCCGGCGCGCCGCCGCATCTACCTAGGGCACCTGCATGACATCATCTCCACGACGTATAACAACACCTATATGGCGCAGTGGACCACGCACTTTGCCACGCTGGATCCCGCCCAGCCGTGGTCCAGCCACCTGAGCTACATGACAACCCGGTCGAACAACGTGCTCTCCCAGATCAGCGGGAGCATTCCCTCCGTGCCCTTCGCCATCACCACCGCGAGCCCGCTCCAGGTGGCGTCCACCACGGCCACGGTGAACGGGAATGGCTGGGTGAACGTGCGGGAAATCCGCCTGGCGGGGAGCACCACTCCCCTGACGGTGACATGGACGGGGAATTCCACCTGGCAGGCCATTGTGCCCGCGCCTCCGGGACAGACCACGGTGACGCTGGAGGCGGTGAACTTCTCGGGGGTGGTGATCGGCACCGCGAACATCGTTC
Organism: Verrucomicrobiales bacterium; assembly: GCA_965229245.1. Taxonomy (GTDB): domain Bacteria; phylum Verrucomicrobiota; class Verrucomicrobiia; order Verrucomicrobiales; family V1-33; genus V1-33. Next base: position 623,763 of record CBDDIW010000005.1, on the reverse strand, counting down.
TGAACAACACCTCCACCCAGGCCCTCGCGTCGGTGTCGAATCTGGTGATCTCGGAGATCATGTATCACCCGGCACCGCCCTCGGCGGCGGAGATCGCGGCGGGATACACCACGGATGATCTGTTTGAATACGTGGAGGTGATGAACATCGGGGCCAATCCCATCAGCCTCACTGGCGTGCGTTTTATGACGGGTATCAGCTATGACTTTGCGTCGGGAACCACGCTCGCGGCGGGAGCCCGGCTGGTGATTCCGAACAACCGCGCGGCCTTCCTCGCCCGGTATCCCGGAGCGGCCGCCTCGCTGGCGGCGGGCGCGTTCCTGAATGCGTCCAAGCTGGACAACGCGGGGGAAACGCTAGTGCTCGTCAGTGCGGCGGGTATCGATATCCGGAACTTCGCCTATGATGACTCCGACCCCTGGCCCGTGGCGGCGGACGGGGACGGATACAGCCTGGTGCTGGTGGCCCCGGCGACAAATCCGGATCACAGCCTGGCCTCAAGCTGGCGTGCCAGCCCCCGCGTGGGGGGCAGCCCCGGGGAAGGGGATACCATCACCGGCTTCACCGGCGATCCAGTGGCGGACGCGGACAACGACGGCCTGAGCGCCCTGCTGGAATACGCCCTGGGCTCCAGTGATTCCTCCGCAGGCACCGCGGGAACGGTGGTTGCCGCCCTGCCGGATGGACGCCTGACCTTCGAATACAACCGCAACACGGCGGCGGATGACGTGGTCTATGAGGTGCAACTCTCCACGGACATGAACACCTGGCAGTCGAACCTGTTTGAAGTGGTCTCCGACACCGTCGCCGGGAACGGCGTCAATAAGGTGGTGGTGAGAACCTTGCAACCCGCGCCAGTGCTGCGGAGTTTTGTTCGATTGAACGTGCGCCTCCGGTAACGGGGTAAAACGAAACCGGGGCCGCGAGGCCCCGGTTTTTTATTGCCCGGAAAAGTTGAGGGGCATGCTCCATGCATGCCCAGTGGGAAAGTTCCTCCCTATTTTCCCATGAAAACTTGCCCTCCCGCTCTCCTCGCCGCTGGTTTTGTTTCCACACTCCTCACCGCCTGCGATACGACTGTCGAGACGCGCGAACCGGCTTCAGGACGAGGACCGGCTTCCACCACCATCACTACTGGAAATGGCTGGGCTCCAGACGACACCACCAGCCGGCCCACGGAACGGGTAGGCTTTGAGAGCGTGGCTCCCGTGATCGGACGGTAAAACCTGGGGGGTTTATCCGGGGTATCCCATGACCGTTCAACGCGCGCTCCTGCGGCGGCGACCCGCCCAGAGAGCCCCGAGGGCGAACAACCCTGCGGTGGAAGGTTCCGGCACGATCACCAGATTGTCGAAAATACCCGTGGCACCGCCTCCAGCAGGACCGGACCGCACGAAGCCGATGGCTCCGCCGTAGGACGCGGGATTGGTGAACGAAGTCGTAAAGACGTTCGCGGGATTCGCGGCGTCCGTGACCTTGATGGTAAACAGTCCGCTGGGAAAGCTGTGGATCTCAAACTGGTGCAGCAGACCGTTTGCCGGGACATAACCCATGTTGGTATTGCCGAACCCATTCGGACCCTCCACACGAAAAGCCCCGCCAGCAACAAACCCCGGGTGGAAAACGATTCGGTTTTCCCCCACCACCATGCCGACATTGTAGGAGCCGTTGCTGTTTCCGGCTCCCACCTGGCCGAAGATAGTAATCTCACCGCTGGCGGCGGGAGAAATGGAAACCGTGAAGATCTGATCGCTCTCCGTGTTGGCTGACATGGTGAGCACTCCGTTTGTCACTACCGCCGAGCCGCCATTGAGAGCGGTCGTGAACGCCGGGTAGGAGGCGGCGGCGTCAGCGGAGTTGGCCGGATTTTGAAAGTTCTCCGTGTAGGCGAGAGTCACCGCACGCGCGTGAAGCGCGCTCCCCGCGATAAGGCCGGCGATCAAAACCCTGAAAGGACGCGAAAAGGAAAGCTGGGAAGCCATGGTAAACCGGATGAAGGATCGTTAAACGCTAACGACAGGCAACTGCCTGGTCAATAACGCCATCCATTCATTCCAGTCATCAGCTTGATGTGGAAAGTGCCGCTTAACCCGCAAAGACGGTTTTGGGAATCCACGTGATGCGGCAGGCAAGGTCCAGCTCGCCGGAGGCAACCACATAGTGCTCCCCCGCGTCTACAATGCCCGTGGTGAACACAATGTCCGTCAGGTAAATCCGGTCCTTCAGATGCCCGGTAAGTGCGGGATTACTCTCCAGGAGAGGGATGTCGTCCGACACTCGCAGAATCCGCGAGGGATCCTTCGCATCCAACAGAGCCCAGAAGGTGCGGTAAATGCCCACCAGCGTACCGGGGCCGACGCCGTGGTAGAGCATGAGCCATCCTTCCGGTGTGAGGATGGGAGGAGTGCCGCCGCCAATCTTCATCGTGGAGGTCGAGCTCTTCCGGGGCCGGATGAGGGCGGCATCATGAGGCCTCCAGTGCAGTCCATCCGGAGACACCGCGAGGTTGATGGACGGGCCTGACACAAAAGGACTGGCGGGCGGATAACTGAAATACAGATCCCCCAGCGGCCGGGTGAGGGCGTAAAACCGGCCCCCTACCAGACCTTCGAAGTAGAGCATGTCCTTGTTCTGGTGGTCCAGCACCATTCCCTGGAGGGTGTATTCCAGTCCATCCTCCGAGGTGTAAAGCGTGGTGCTGTGCCGCTCCGCGCTCACCGAACAAGTGGTCATGTAGTAGCGGTCCCCGATCCTGGAGATCCGGGCATCCTCCACGCCATATTGTTGATAGGAGGCGCGGGGGGCGATGGCCTTGTCGTAATGGACCGCCACCACCGACCTGCCGGAGGCGTCCAGTTCCACAAGCAGCAGCCATGACAAGGAGGTCAGAGCCATCACTTTCGACTGGTTCTCCAGTATGTTAAACTTCCGTGGGTCCGAGGCGTCCACATTGGCAAGTTCGTAGGCGTCCAGCACATACTGGTCGTCCTGCACCCACCGGATGGCATAGATTTTTCCGTTCACTACCGGCTCCCGGAGCGCCTCCGCCACGCGCACTATCATCAGTAGGTTCCCGTTAGGAAGTCGCGTGAGTCCAGGATTGAAAGCGCCGAGCACGTACGTGGGAACACTGACGGAACCGCGCAGGGGCGATCGCGTCAGGTCCACATCCGCCGGTGAGAACACCAGTTGATCCAAGGGGAAGTCCATGGCCATTTTAACAGGACCCTGCGAATACGTTTACCCCTTCGTTTACCGGTCGCCCCGGTGATAGTAGCCCGGAGAGGCGGAGTGGCGAACAGGCACGGGCGAGGGACGACCGTAATTCTGGTGTCCATTGCCACCGTTCGCGTGGGGCCGGCGCATATAGAAGGGGATTTCCTGGGACCGGTCGTTCGTTTTTTTCCGGGCGTCCGGAGGAGTTGCCGGGGCGGCAGGTTGCTCCCGGTTATCCCAGAGTTTTTTTACGCCTTTGCCAATCCACGCCGCGACCGCACCGCCAAGGGTGCCGAGGAGCAGGACATTGCGATAGGTTTTAGTAGTCATAGAAAAATTGTGGTTAAAAGACGGGGCGTGGGACCGTTTCCCACGCCCCGGAATTATTGTTAGGCTTCCCGATGGGGATTACACTGCCACCGGATTTTCCTCCTCGTCCAGCGCCTCGTCATTGCTTTCGCTGGTGGCGATGTCCGTGAGGGTTTCGTCCGCGGCTTCCTCTTCGCTGAGGATTTCGTGGAGGATGGACTGGGCTTCATCATGCCCCAGCAGGCCGGCCCACGTGGCCAGAGTGCCGTAAGAGGCGATCTCGTAGTGCTCCACCTTTTGGGCGGCAGCGATGAGGGCCGCGTCGAGCGCCTGGGTGTCTTCGAATTCCTCGGACATTTCATCGCCCTCCTTCAGAAGACCCTTGGTAGCTTCGCAGGTCTTGCGGAAAGGACTTTCGTTAATGAGGGAGAAGACACGCTCCAGCTTCGTCACGTGGCCTTCGGTTTCGGAGAGGTGGTTTTCGAAGGCCTCACGGAGTTCATCGGAGGAGGCGGCAGCCGCCAGCTTCGGAAGGGCTTCGGTAATGCGCTGCTCGGAGTCATAGGCATCAGCAAGAGCGTCCAGGAAGAGATCTTTGAGGGTTTTCATTGTATTTTATTCTAAGAGGTTTTTATCAGCGAACCCCTCATGTGCAGGAAGGAGACCACCCCTTTTTTCCCGGAAAGGATGCAGCCTGGCCCCGGGCTTTCCTGTTTTTATCCGGAGCGATCGCGCGGTGTTCCCGGGCAATCCGCAAGAGACCGGCGCATCCGGCCCGGACCGGCGGACGTGTGAGCTTTGTCAGCGCGCCGGGCTCTTTTTCAGAAGAAACCTCCAGGGCATTTGCGACCAGACCGGCCCGGCGTAGTCCACGCCGATACGCGGGGTCGCCTGGATGCTTTCCGGGGTCACCACCACGCCGCGATCCTCCAGCCAGAGGCTTCCTTTCTCCGTCGCGCTGGTGCCATTCAAGGCCCGGGTGATGCCCAGGGCTTTTGTCAGGCGTCCCGGCCCGATGAAGCCCTCCACTCCCCGGATGAGCACGGCGGAGGGATGGTCCGCGGGACCAGTTACCAGATTCAGCATCTCGTGAATGCCATAACACAAATACACATACCACACCCCCCCGCCGGAGAACATCACCTCCGTGCGTTTTGTCCGCCCCTTGCTGGCATGACAGGCGAGATCCTCCGCGGTGTGATAGGCCTCCGTTTCCACGATCATGCGGGCCTCCTCCCGCCCGTCATCGAAGCGCCTGACCAGGTATTTCCCCAGCAGTGCCCGCGCATGGGCCACGGTATCCTCCGAGGCCCAGGCACTGGCGGGAACCGGTCCGGCCATGGCTCAGGCCTGCCCGAAGGCACCCTGGATATCGTTCCGCCATTTTTCCGCCGCCTGGGCCACGGTTTGTCCGGCGGAGGGGAAAAGAACCCCGCGGGAAACGTTCACCAGGATGGGTGCCGTGCGTCCGCTGCCGCTGAGCGCCTGGATATCGCCTCCCTGTGCGCCGAGTCCCGGGACCAGAAGGGGGGCATCCGGCAGGGCCGGGAGGATGTCCGGATCCGCATTCGTGAGGCCCACCACAAAGCCCACGTCGGCGGGGCTGCCGGCGGCGCGGGTGGCCATGTCGCCCACGAGTTCAAACACCCGGCGGCCATCCGCCAGGCGCTGCTTTTCGATATCGGCGGCCCCGGCATTGGAAGTCACGGCCAGCAGATAGAGGCCCTTTCCTTCGTAGCCCAGGAAGGGCTCCACGGAGTCATAGCCCAAGAAGGGATTCAGCGTCACCGCGTCACAGTTCCACGTTTCAAACACCGCGCGGGCATAGTATTTCTGCGTCTCCCCGATATCGCTGCGCTTCGCGTCGAGCAGTACCGGGATATCACGGGGAATGGCGGGCAGGATTTCCTCCAGCAGCGCGAGCCCTTTGGAACCCATGGCCTCGAAGTAGGCGATGTTAGGCTTGAAACACGCGGCAAACGGCGCGCACTCCGCGATGACCCGGAGGAGAAATTCCTTCAGCGGCTCCTGGATGAGATCCGGACGCGGGTCCAGTCCCACACACAGACGGGAACCGGCGGAGGAGATACGGGCGGCGAGTTTTTCGGTGTAGCGCATGGAAATCAGATCCGGTCGAGGAGAATGCGGTCGCCCAGGGCGACGAGGGCCACGCCGCCCGTGAGTTCGCGACCGATGAACGGCGTGTTGAAGCTGCGTGATCTCAGAAAGGACTTGTCCACCCGCGTGGTGGCGGCGGGATCGAAGAGCACGGCATTCACCGGCGCGCCATCCTTGATCTCCGGCACCGGCAGTCCCAGGAGGCGGCGGGGAGCGGCGGAGAACCGCTCCACCAGCACCTGCCACGGGAGTTTCCCGGAACGGACAAAGTAATGGTGCAGCGAGGGCAGCGCGGTTTCCAGCCCCGTGACGCCAAAGGGCGCGGAGGCAAAGTCCCGCGTCTTCTCAAACTCCGTGCAGGGGGAGTGATCCGTGGCCACGATGTCCAGCGTGCCGTCCAGCAGGCCCTCCAGGAGCGCGGCGGTGTCCACGGAGGGACGCAGGGGCGGGCGCACCTTGAAGTTGGTATCGTAGTCACCCACGTCCTCATCGGTGAAAATGAGGTGGTGCGGCGTGACTTCCGCCGTGACCATGACGCCCTCGCGTTTGTAGCGGCGGATGGTTTCCACGCCCCCGGCGGTGGTCACGTGCTTGATGTGAATGCGGCTGCGGCAGCTCTGCGCGAGGCGGATGTCCCGGGCGATGCCGATCTCCTCCGCGCTGGGATGGATGCCCTCCAGCCCCAGGCGGTAGGACACCCGGCCATCGTGCATGGCCCCCCTGCCGGAGAGTTCCCGCACATCGCAGTGCACGCCCACAAGGATGCCGAGATCGCGCGCGTATTGCAGGGCGCGGCGGAGGAGCAGCGGGTTCCCCACGGTATCGCTGTCGTCCGTGATCATCACGGCCCCGCGGAGGTGCATTTCCCCGATTTCCGCCAGTTCCGCGCCCTCCCGGCGGCGGCTGATGCAGCCGGCCACGCTCATGGGAATGGGCGAGCTTTTCGCCGCGATGTCCGAAACGCTCTGCACCATGCCGCCGTTGTCGATGGGAGGCAGCGTGTCCGGCATCATGAGCAGACCGGTGAAGCCGCCATTGATCGCCGCCGCCGCGCCGCTGGTGAGGCTCTCCGCGTCCTCGCGTCCAGGCTCCCGAAGATGCGCGTGGCAATCAAAGAGTCCTGGCAGCAGCACCTTCCCCTGGGCGGGGATGACGCGGCATTCGGGGGGGGATTCCCCGGCGGGCAGGAAGCGGTAGCGGCCATTCTCCAGCAACACGTCAGCGACGACCGGCGCGGGGCCGGAGGAGGAGATGACGGTGACTTGCTGGAGTAAAAGAGGTGCGCTCATCCGTGGAAGTGTCCCGCGTTATAGGGACGGCGGAACGGCGGCGCAAGGGGGACGCGATGCCCCGCGCGGGATTCAGAGCACATCCACCCAGGCGATGGCAAAAGGAGGCAGGGAAACCAGCCCGTCCCGCGCCTCCCCAACCGGCGGGGCGGCCAGCCAGGAATCCGGGGAACTGACCGCCGCGGCCACGTTTCCGGCGTGCAGCGTCGCCACCCGGCCCGCGCCGAACAGCGGCTCGCCTCCGTGGCCCACGAATACAGAGACCGGATTTGGAGAGTAGTTTGCCAGCAGGACACGCACGCGGCCCTCTTTGGTGACGATGAGCGCGTCCGCCGTGTGGGGAGCGCTGGAGGTGGCCTCCGTCACGGAGCCCTGGGACCAGCCCGAGAGGGCCGCGAGGACAAAGTAGAGCGGGAAAACGCTGTCCGGCACGGAGAGGAAATCGCGGGGGGCATCCGAACCTGTTTCGCGCTCCATGAGACCGCGCAGCCCGGTGGTCTGGAAAAGCGTGAGGGATTTCACCCCGGACTCCGCCACCGCCTTGATACATCCGAGCGTCCAGCCAGCTCCCAGGAGGGACATCTGCCGGGCATCCGCCTGGGCGGGCATTTCTCCGGGACCTGCCGCCGGGCCTTTCTGCGCGCGGGTGCGGATGCTCACGGGGGAAACGGAGAGCGGGATGTCCGGATACAACGCAGCCAGGGTTTTCAGCACTTCGCGCTGGCCTTCCAAATTTTCGATCATGGTGGCCCGGTCAAACTGGTGGGCGCAGGGGCGCAGGGGCACGCTGACGAAGTCCGTGAGTCCCTGGGGCGGGCGGTTATTGTTGAGCTGGAAGAAATCCGCGTTCGTGCCGCCGCCCACGGGAGCACCTTGGCCACCCAGGATTTTCCGGGCGGTCTCCAGAGAGGCCGCGCGCGTGGCGGGAGCGCCGCGGGTGAGGATGAGCCAGCCGGCCACACGGTCCGGGAATCCCGCCGTTACAGCGGCGGCGGCCTCGGCTTCGGCTTCCACATCATCCGAGACGGTGAACATCACTTCTGCTTTGGCTCCGATGGCCGCGGCATCCCGCAGCCCCTGTTCCAGCCCCTGCTGCCAGCCGGAGGTGGCGGTGTCCACCTCCACCCGGTAATGCGCCAGCCGCAGTGCCCGGAGCCGGGCGGTCTGGGTCTCCGTGAGCGCGCCGCCATGATAGGCCGCCGTGGTGCCCAGGGCGGGGATTTCAAAAAGCCCTTCGCCCACCGTGACGGTCACGATTTCCGGAATCACCGGCACCACCGCCGCCGGAAGCGGCGCGGCAGTGGAAAGGCTGAGCGTGATGACCTGCCGGACCCGCTGACCGGCGGTCATGCGCGCGGGCATGGGAATGCGCTGAGGGGTGCTGTAGATCTTGTAGCTGGCGTCCGTCCAGTTCCGCTGGTCCTCAATTTCAAACACATCCCCCTCAAAATCCAGCCTGACCTCCACACCCGCGGCGGGGGAGTAACGAAGCTCCCGGAAATCGTGCAGCCCCTTCACCGGCTGCATGGGGTCCACACGGTCCGGGAAAGTCACGGTGGCGCGGTCCCCGCTAACGTATTCCGCCACGCCGGGTGTTCCCTTCAGGGAAAGCGGCAGCAGCAGGCAAAGCCCCACGCGGTTTTTCCGCATCTCCTTCCGGGCCTCGCCGTCGAAAACATAAGTCAACGTGCCCTCCGCGGTGCCCGTGATCTCCGCGTGCCAGACGAAATCCACCTCCGCGGAGACATGCTCCGAGGTAAACGTCACCCTGAATCCACCGCCCTCCTGGGCACCCTGCAAGTCCCGGATGACCCCCGGCACGGTATTCCAATACTGATCCCGGACAGCGGCGTAGATGCGCCGCACGATTTCCCGGCCATTCAGGAGAATCCCCCGAAGCTGTCCGTCCTCCAGCCCCGCCGCCAGCGGTCCCGCCGTGAGCCATTCCGGACTGGTGGGCGCTTCGTCCGCGCCCTGCCACCAAACGTTTTGAGAGATTTCCAAAGCCATGGCGCGGCCATAGCACCGGCCCCGGATGGCGCAACAAGGTTTGGCCGGGGCTCCGCCTTATCCCGGCAGCACCCGCGCCCGTATTTTCAGATCCTTCCCGGTCATTTCCGCCGAGACAAATTCCAGCGGCACCGAGGCTCCCGCGAAACACGCCGCTTCCACCACGGGACGGCCGGTTCCGGAAATGAGGGGGGCAGTGTAAAACACGACTTCATCCACCAACCGTTCGCTGAAAGCGGAGGCGAGAACCCGGCCCCCGCCTTCGATGAGCACGCACATCACGCCGCGAGCGGCGAGGTCGCCCAGGACGGCGGTCAGGCTGTGGTTCCGGAAGACCAGGGTGCGGTCACGGTGTTCGTCGGTGAAGACTTGGGCTCCCGGCGGCAGGTTCCCGGAATTTGTGAGGATGACGCGCCACGGCTGCTCCTTGCCCTCCGGGATGTCCGGGCCGCGCAGAGTCAGGGCGGGATCGTCCTGGCGCACGGTCTCCGCGCCCGCGAGGATGGCGTCGCACCGCGCCCGCAGCCGCATGGCGTCCGCGCGCGCCGCCTGTCCGGTGAGCCACTGGCCTTCCCCTTCCGGTCGCGTGATACGCCCATCCAGGCTCATGCCCGCCTTCGCGATCACCCACGGAAGGCCCGTGGTGATGAGTTTGGCAAACGGCGCGAGCATCTCCCTACATTCCTCCCCGAGGACTCCGGAAACCACTTCGATACCCTCCGCCTCCAGAATCGCGCGCGCCCGGCCTGCGTGCCGGGGATTCGGGTCATCCGCGCCCCAGACCACCCGTTTGATCCCCGCCGCGATCAAGGCCCCGGAACAGGGCGGTGTGCGTCCCTGCGTGGAGCACGGTTCCAAGGTCACATAAGCCGTGGCCCCCAGGATGGCGTTTTGTCCGTGTGCGGCCTCCGCGGCGCGCAGGGCCTCCACCTCCGCGTGCGGGCCTCCCGCTTTCCGGTGCCAGCCAGTGCCCAGCGGACGCCCATCCTTTACGATCACGGCCCCCACACAGGGATTCGGACTGGTGAGGCCCTGGCCTTTCCGGGCCTCCGCCAGCGCCAGCCGCATCCAGTGGGCATCCCCGCTCATTTTTCGAGATCCTGGAGCTGCGATTCGCCGCCCGCCTCCACCACCATGAGATCGATCGCCACCACATCTTCATACGGCACCCGGCGGCGCTGGTATTTGTTGGTCAACTGGAGACGCAGGTCCTCCAGAATGAGGAGGGGCACGGGATTCAGCTCCTCCCAGTCCTCGTCGGACTTGAGAGTCGTCTTCACATGCCATTTTTTGCCGAATTTGCCCGCGCGGAAATAGCGGCGCTCACGCGCCTCCAGATCCTGTTCATGCCACTCATGGAATTTCATCCCTTATCCGTGGGACGGAAATCCGCGGGCTGCAAAACGAAAAAGCGGTCAGTTCGGAATGAGCACGCTCTTCACCACCTCGCCCCGGTGCATTTTCTCGAAGGCCTCATGCCACTGCTGCAGCGGCCACTGGCCACCGATTATGGGCTCCACATTCAGCGCCCCGCTGTCCAGCATGGCCAGCACGCGCTCCCAGACCGGCCAGTTGTGGCTGAAGCTGCCCTGGAGGGTCACGTTCTTCTGCACCAGCGGATCCAGGGAGAAATTCAGCGGCTGCGGTCCCCAGCCCACCTTCGTGATCCAGCCCGCGGGTCGCACCAGTTCCAGCGCCAGCTTCAGCGTGGCGGAGACGCCCGCCGCGTCGATGATCACATCCGCGCCCAGGCCGTCCCGTTTCAGCGCCCACGGTTTGGCATCCCCCACGATCACTTCACAGCCATACTGCGCCGCGATATTGAGCCGGTGGCGGTCCGCCTCCAGGCCCACGATGGCCACCTCCGCGCCCGCGAGCCGGGCCACGGCGGCACAGAGGATGCCGATGGTCCCCGGCCCGAGCACCAGCACCCGGTCTCCCGGGGTGAGCCGCGTATTATTGATCACGGAATTCCACGCCACGCTGCACGGCTCCGTGAGGCAGGCGCGCTCCAGCGGCAGGCTGTCCGGCACGTGGTGCAGGCAGCGGGCGGGCACGCGCACATAACGCGTCATGGCCCCGTCCACCCCGTAGCCGAATCCCTTGCGGGAGGTATCCAGATTATAGAGTCCCCGGCGTGTCATGGGGCTGTCCCCGTTGATCACGGCGGCGGTTTCACTCACCACGCGATCGCCTTCCTTCCAGCGCTGCACGGATTTTCCCGTCTCCGCGATGCGCCCGCTGAACTCATGCCCCAGCACCACCGGATAATTCACCGGCCAGCTGTGGGAGGAGGTCCACTGGTGGAGATCACTCCCGCAGACGCCCACGGCGGCCACTTCCAGGAGCACATCCTCGTCACCGATAACGGGCTTTTCTTTTTCCCGGATTTCCACGGATCCGGGTTCGGGGGAGAAATTGACGACGGCCGCGCTGGACATGTATGAACGGGGGGAAATCGGGTCAGTTAGGAACGCTCAGTTTTCGTAGGGAAGATCCTGGCTGCGGGAGCGGATTTCGATGGCCGTGACGCCACCGTTAGGACCGAAGGAGGGGGTCATGTGCAACTGGTGGTCGTGGGAAATCGCCCACAGGAGCTGACGCCGCGTCATGGCCAGTTTGTCGATGAAGATCAAAGGATTCTCCACCGGGGGTTTGACGATCACGTATTGCAGGCCGCGGAGGGCGGGATGGCGGAAGACGTCCATGAGCGGCACATCCAGGATCTGCACGCGCACCGCTTCGTCCAGCCAGGCGTTCAGAGCCCGGGAGCGGTTGAAAAGAAAGTCCACGGGCACCACCGCCTTCGGATCCTCCGCGTGATTTTTCGGTTTCGGATTGTCCTGATCCATGATGCCACAGGAGGGCAGCCACAGGGTGAGACAGGCGAGGGCGGATATCACGGGGAGGCGCTTCATGTGGAATGGAGAAGAGATAGGTGCCGGTGGTCGGGTTGGAGGGATGTCGTCTCGTCCGGCACCGCCACGCAAGATCATTTTTGCGGCATTGCAGGATTCAAGAGAGCCTTCCGGTCGTTTTGACCACCGGACAGTCATTTCGTTGCGGGGAAGTGGGCATTTGATAAAGATCCGTTGCCTCCAAGTGAAATATAATTACCATAATACCTCCTGGGAGATGTTATGTTTGATAATAAAGTTTTGCAAAACTCTTAATAATCTTGACAAGAAAGTCCTGGACTCTCTACTAAGACCTGATTTTGACCGTGGACATGCGCTTTCCCAGTGAATGAGAACCAACCGCCCTCTTCCACCCCGCCCGTGCTCCCGTTTCCGCTCTTCCGAAAGGCCCAGGATGGACGAGCCGGGAGGCTGGCGGCGGCCAGGACCGGCGCAACCTGACACTCTTCATCCATCATGAATTCTGTTTCGCCTTCGTCTGCCTCCGCCGGAGAACACTTCACCGCGCGGGAGCTTAGCGCGTTGATACCCTCCCACCTGGTGCGCGGCATGAAGGGAAGGGCGGGGGATCAAGTGGTGAATCTGCCCCTGGAGACCACCCGGCCCTCACTGGAACAGGGCCGGCCGGTGCTGCGCCTGAGCCGGATCTATCAAGCTTGCCCAACTATGTTCCGGCGGGCCTTGCAACCCTCCGAGGATGTGGAGATCGCCCTGCCTGTTCAGAAGGTGAAACGTCTTCTCGAAACGGCGGAGAACACCCCCGCTGCCCCGGCGAGCCCGTTCGCCGCCGTGCCGCCGCCTCCGGAGGACCTGCCCCGGCGCGGAAACTCTCCTTTCGCGGGACTGGGGGATTCGCCCTTCGCGGTGCATCCGGCTGCCGGTGCCTCTTCGGCCTCCCCGTTCGTTGGCCGCCCGGATCCCGCCGCGGCGGGGGAAGTGCTGTCTCCGTTTGTAGGCGCGAAGCTGTCCCCCGAGCCTCCTCAAAAAGCCGAACCCCAGCAGTCAACCCCTGTGGCGGCTGCCCCCGCGTCTCTCAGCCCCACTGCTTCCCCGGAACCGGAGGAAGCGGAAGCCGTTCCCGCGACCGTGACGGCCAAAACGCCACCGGCTTCCAATGGAAACGGTAACGGGAATGGCAATGGGAACGGAAAAGCTCATCCGCCCAGGGAGGCGGCACCGCCCGCTCCGGAGCCCTCGAAGCCGGTCCTCCAGCCCGCGACGGCCTCTCCTTTCGTGACCGCAAAAACCGACCAAAACTCATCCGCCGCCGCCAGGGAAGGCCGGATGCTCAAGGTTTCCCTGGCTTCTCTCCTGCGCGACGTCACTTCCCTGGATCTCGGCTTCGATCCCGCGGCCGTTCCCGCGAATGTGGAGGTCGAGATTTCCTATGACACCATCCTGCCTCAACTGGCCACGGGTCGCGTGGAGGTGGGAATCGAAGAGCTGAAGCAAGGGGTGGTGGAGCGCTTCCGCCCGGCCTTCGCGCGGGTGCGTCCTGGCCTCCGCCTGGTGGTGCCGCTGTCCGAGGTCTTCAAGAGCCTGCCCGCCAGTGCCATTCCCGCCGCGCAGACGGAGCATGTGCCCATCAGCACCTCCCCGTTCCAGACGCCGTTCGCGATCAAAGCTGACGAAGACCGGGGCCGCATGGCCCTGCCCGTCCTCCCGCCGCGTGTGGCCACGTCTCCCGTTCCCCTGCCGTCCGCCGCGTCCTCTTTCCCCGTGTCCGCCATTCCCGGGGGCACCCTGGGAGGGCTGCCGCCGCTCACCCGGCCCTCCATGCCCTCTTCCCTCGCGGCCAAACCGGTGCCCGCATCCGCGCCCGAGACCCAGGCTCCCGTGCCTGTGAAGCTGCCCTCGCTGTCCCCGCCTCCCCGGACGTCCGCGGCACCGGGCCGCCCCAGTCCTTTTTGCGCCCTCCTGTTTCCGGTGGCGGGGAAAGCACGCCTCCAGTCGCGCCGGTTAGCCTGCCCTCGCTGCTCGCGGCGGAGGGGCACGATGACCTGGGAGAACCTTTCCCGGCGGGGTCCCTGCGGGCGGAGCCTCCGGCCACTCCTCTCAAAGTCAGCCAGCCGGCTCCTCCCCCGAAGGCTCCTGCGGAGGTCCCGGGGCCGCCGTTTTCGCTCAGTTCCCTGAAGGCGGAGCCCCCTGCTCCCGCGCCGAAAGTTGCTTCACCCTCGCCCTCTCCCGCGGATGTTCCGGGTCCCTCTTTCCCCATCGGATCTTTGAAAGCGGAACCTCCGGCATCCCCGCCAAAAGTCACTTCCCCGGCTCCCGCCACGCCGTCTCCGGCGGAGGCTCCGGGTTCGCCTTTCCGCATTGGGGCTCTGAAAACAGAGCCTCCGGTGTCTGCCCCGAAAGAAGCTCCGCCACCCTCTGCCGCTCCGGCTCCCGCGGACGTTGTTCCTGGCCCATCGTTCCCCGCCAGTTCCCCTCAAGCCGGACCTCCGGCTGCTCTCCCGAAAATCCTCGAACCAGCCAATTCCCTAAAATTACCTTCGCAGCCAATGTCACAAGAACAACGCTCCTCCTCCCCAGTCGCGGAAGCCGTGCAACCGGACCCCATCGCGCCCGTCTCTCCGGCTCCTCAAAAGCCCGCCGCGTCGAAGCGGGTGGCCGGACCGGTGGTGGAGTTCAACGTCAATGGCTATGAGGACTTCAACCTGCTGGCTCTCCGGGCGCTCTTCATGACGGACAACGACCTGACGCTGCAGGAAATCGTGGACCGTTGCGCCACGCTTCCCGGGCTTCGGGCCTCCCTCGCCGTCTCCCCGGCGGGAGTGACCGCCAGCGCCCACAGCAACGCGGATGAGGAAATCAATCACTTCATCTCCAATTCCGCGCGGTCCTACGAATACTTCACCGGTCTCGCCAGCAGCATGGGGATTGATGGACAGGGCAGCTTCACGCTCCACTCCGGTCCCTCCATCCGCACCTTCTTCATCGAACAGAACTTCTGTTTCGCCGTGCTGCATTCCGAGGCTGGCTTCCAGCCCGGCGTCCGGGACAAACTGATTCTCACGGCCCGCTCTCTCGCGAATCTCGCGGAGTAACGGCTTCCGCTTTCCCATGCCCGCGGTGAACCACGATACGAAGGAGGTTTCCTTCAAACTCGTCTATTGCGGGGTGCCCATGGGAGGCAAGGCCACGAGTCTGAACTACATCCACAGCCGGATTGATGGCAGCCAGCGGGGCGATCTCGTCTCGCCGGCCACCTCGTCCGACCGCACGCTGTTCTTCGATTTCCTGCCGGTCCAGACCACGGTCATCGAAGGCTACAGGACACGCTTCATGCTCCACACGGCACCCGGTCAGGTGAATTACAACGCGACGCACCGCCTGGTATTGCGGGGCGTGGACGGCATTGTCTTCGTGGCGGACAGCCAGGGTTCCCGCATGGAGGAAAACGCCGCCGCGTGGCGCGTCATGGAAAAGAACCTTGAGGACAACGGCACGCCGGTCAGCGGCCTGCCGGTGGTCCTGCAGTTCAACAAGCGGGACCTGCCGTCCGCCGCGCGGCTGGAGTATATGAACCACACGCTGAACAGTGGCCCCCGCCGGTTTCCTTCGTTCGAGACCAGTGCCGTGAAGGGCACGAACATCTTTGCCACTCTCAATGCCCTGGCCCAGGAGGTCCTCCAGCGTGTGTCCCGCGCCGCGGAGGGCCCTCCCTCCGTTTCCCCGCACAAAGCAAGCGCCTGAATTTTCCCCAGCCTCATGGAACACCGCACCGTCACGCCCGATCCCCCGTTCACCACACCGCGGCAGAGCGGGCCGGGCCTGCGTCAGGCTCTCACCAGTCACTGCGCCTCCTCGGACGCCCTCTACACTGCCCTCCTGGAGGAGAACGGCAACCTGTATGCGGACGCCGGTGACGAGAGCATGCGCCAGCGGGAGGAAACCGCGGTGCTGGCGGCGGCGGTCTGCGAGGCCGCGCGGCAACTCACCCGCCACCTGGGGGAGAGCGCCTTTGAGGGAATGTTCCACGAGGGGCGCGACCTTCATTTTTACCTCAGTCCCGTGGACGGGCGCTTCCTGCTGCTGAGTGTCTTTGGCAATGAAACGAAGCTGGCCCTGGTGCGGGCCTCCGCGCTGCGGACCGCCGTCAGCCTCCGGGATTTCCTGACCGGGGAGGCGGCACCGGACTTGCCCATGCCCGCCGTCTTCCGCCGCTCCTCCGCGGACGGGGATTTGAGAGAGAATCAGGAGTATTTCCTTCCTGCGAGCTGATCGCGGGCCCGGGAGGAAGCAGGCCGGGAAGACCGTCCGGTCCGGATTTCACCGCGGGATTGCGGGTTTCCTTTCTGGAAATCCCCTCCACACTCCGCGCTCCCGTTTTCAGACATTTCCATGAGCAGTGACCGACGCAAACCCTTTCCCTTCGACGAATTCGAGCCCCGCTGGCAGGTGCTCTGGGACGCCGAAAAGACTTTCCGCACGCCGGGCCCGGGCGACGCGGACTTCGATGCCTCCCGCCCGAAGTTCTATGTCCTCGATATGTTCCCCTATCCAAGCGGGTCCGGCCTGCACGTGGGACACCCGGAAGGCTACACCGCCACGGACATCCTGGGCCGCGCGCGCCGCATGCAGGGTTACAATGTCCTGCACCCCATGGGCTGGGACGCCTTCGGGCTTCCGGCGGAGCAGCACGCCATCAGGACCGGCCAGCATCCGCGGGTAAATACCCAGGCGAATGTGGACAACTTCCGCCGCCAGTTGAAGGCGCTGGGGTTTGGTTACGACTGGGACCGCGAGGTCAACACAACGGACCCTGATTATGTCCGTTGGACCCAATGGATTTTCCTCCAGCTGTATCATTCCTACTTTTGTGAGGAGACGAAGAAGGCGCGCCCGGTGAGTGAACTGGAGGCCAAAGGCTGGACACGGGAGCAGGTCGATGCCGTGCGCCTGGCCTTCATCCACGAGGCTCCGGTGAACTGGTCGCCCAGCATGGGTACCGTGCTCGCCAATGAAGAGGTGGAGGAGTGGCGGAACAAAGGCGAGACCGTGGAGCGCCGTCCCCTGCGCCAGTGGATGCTGCGCATCACCAGATACGCCCCGCGTCTCAGCGAGGATCTGGAGGGCCTGGACTGGCCGGAGGGCATCAAGCTCCTGCAACGGAACTGGATAGGACGCAGCGAGGGCGCGGAGGTGAATTTCGAGGTCGCCGGAAATACGGTGACGGTCTTCACCACGCGGCCGGACACGCTCTTCGGAGCCACCTACATGGTCCTCGCGCCGGAGCATTCGCTGGTGCCGCAAATCACGACGGCGGAACAAAAAGCCGCCGTGGAGGCCTATCAACAGGCCTGCGCCTCCAAGTCCGACATGGAGCGGGGCGACATGAACAAGAACAAGACGGGTGTCTTCACGGGCGCGTATGCCGTGAATCCCGTGAATGGCGAACGCATTCCGGTGTGGATCGCGGACTATGTCATGATGGGCTACGGCACTGGAGCCATCATGGCCGTGCCCGCGCACGATGAACGGGACTTCGATTTCGCGAAAAAGTTCAGCCTGCCCATCATCCAGGTGGTGCAGCCTTCGGGCGATACCGACTGGCAGGGCTACACCGATGCGGGAACGGCGGTGAATTCCGGCTTCCTGGATGGCCTCCCGACGGCGGAGGCAAAAACAAAGATCATCGACTGGCTGGAGGAGAAAGGGCTCGGGAAACGCCGCATTCAGTTCAAGCTGCGGGACTGGCTGTTCTCCCGTCAGCGTTACTGGGGAGAGCCCTTCCCGCTGGTGTGGGAAAACGGCGTGCACCGTGCCATTCCGGAAAGCGAGCTGCCCCTGCTGCCGCCGGACATGGAGGATTTCAAGCCCACGGGGGATCCCCGCGGCCCGCTCATCAAGGCCACGGAGTGGATCAGCTACACGGAGACCGCGCAACGCGAGACGAACACCATGCCGCAGTGGGCCGGCTCCTGCTGGTATTACCTGCGTTACTGCGACCCGCGGAATACGGAGCGCTTCATTTCCAAAGAAGCCGAGGCCTACTGGCTGGGCGGCGGCGGGAAACCCGGTGCCGTGGACCTCTACGTGGGCGGCACGGAGCACGCGGTGCTGCACCTGCTCTACGCGCGCTTCTGGCACAAGGTGCTCTTCGATCTCGGACATCTGAGCACGCCGGAGCCGTTCCAGCGCCTCGTGAATCAGGGGCTCATCCTCGGAGAGATGGAGTTTGCCACCTTCAGGGACGCCGAAGGGGGGCTCGTGTGCCTGCGGAACGTCACGGAGGAGGACCACACCTTCACTCATTCCAAACACGGCGGGAAGCTCACCAAAACCATCCTCGCCCCGGAGGACGTGGAGAAGGAGAATGACAACTTCGTCCTGAAGGCCGACCGCTCGATCCGCGTGCGGGCCAAGGCGGAGAAGATGTCCAAGTCCATCGGGAACGTGGTGAATCCCGACGATGTCATCCGCGAGTATGGGGCGGACTCGCTGCGGCTGTATGAGATGTTCATGGGACCGCTGGAACAGGTGAAGCCCTGGAGCATGAAGGGCGTGGAGGGCGTCTCCCGCTTCCTCGCCCGTGTCTGGCGTCTCGCCTTCACGGAAACAGAGGCGGGCTGGGTGCCGAACACCAAAGTCCTGCACGCGCCCTGCACGGACAAAGCGCTCCGCCGCGTGGTGCATGAGACCGTCCAGAAGGTCACGAGCGACATCGACAAGCTGAGCTTCAACACGGCGATCTCGCAGATGATGGTCTGCACGAACGCCTTCACGAACTCCGCAGTGGTGCCCCTGGAGGAGTTTGTCCTGCTACTCCAGAGCCTGAATCCGTTCGCCCCGCACCTCACGGAGGAGATCCATGCGCGCCTCCGGATCACCTTCCCGTGCCTGGACTCCCGGCAACTCTGCCAGCAGCCCTGGCCCGCCCATGATCCCGCCGCCCTCGTGGTGGATGAAATGGAGATCGTGGTCCAGGTGAACGGACGGCTGCGCGACCGCGTCACCGTTTCCACGGACGCGGACAATGCCGCCGTGGAGTCCGCCGCGCTGGCTTCCCCGAAGATCATCGAAACCATCGGCACCGATACCGTGGTGAAGGTGGTCGTGGTGCCAAAGAAACTGGTGAACATCGTCGTCAAACCCGCCTGATCCATGAATTCCGAATCCCTTCCGGAAACGCCGGAGACCACAAGTGCCGTCCCCCCGGCGGCAACCGTGCCGGCGGCTCCCGCCACGAAGCCGCAGAAACAGGAGAACGCCCTCGCCAATCTGCTGCTGAATGTGCTGCTGCCCGTCACCGTGCTCAGCATGTGCAGCGACGCGAAAAAGTGGTACGGCCTCGGCCCCCAGTGGGCGCTCATTGTGTCCGTCAGCCTGCCCGTGGGATACTTCTTCTACGATTACTACCGGCGCCGGAAGATCAACTCCCTGTCCATCATCGGCATCGTCAGCGTGATGCTCACCGGTGGCCTGGGGCTCCTGAATCTGACGGCCAAAGTCTTCGCGTGGAAAGAGGCTTCCGTTCCCCTGGTGCTGGCAGCCGTGATTTACTTCACCGGGCGCGGGCAGAAATCGCTCGTCCGGCAACTGCTTTTGAATCCGGATATCATGGATGTCAAAAAGCTGGAAAAAGCGCTGGATGAACACAACTCCCACGCGGCCTTCGACCGGCTGCTGCACGTCAGCACTCTGCTCCTGGTAGCCTCCATGCTTCTGAGCGCGGTGCTGAACTACATCCTCGCCATCTACTTCCTGGAAGGTACCGAACCGGGCACCCAGGAATATACCGAGGCCATCGGCAGGCAGCACGGCTGGGGCTGGGTGATCATCGGAGTACCCAGCGTGGGGATGATGCTCTTTGCGATGATGCGGTTGTTCAAAGGCGTGAGGACCCTCACTGGTCTCACCACGGACGAACTCATGCTGCCCCGCTAAAGAATGGCCGGAATAAGGTGAACCCCGACCTGGGTTCCCGGGCACTTATCGTTGATTAACGAAAGGGTTACTGGATACTGTCCCGTGCTCCGGGATTCTGGTGTCTGTTATCATGCGCATCCTCCTTGTCGAAGACGACCGCCGCAGCCGTGAGTTCCTCGCCCGGGGTCTTACGGAGGAAGGCTATACCGCCGATACTGCCCCGGACGGGGAGGAGGGCTTGCAGAAGGCCCTGGAGGGGGAATATGATCTCCTCATCCTGGACGTGATGATGCCCCGCCGGGACGGCTGGAGCATGGTCACCTCCTTGAGAAACCGGGGGCTCACCGTGCCCGTGCTTTTTCTGACGGCCCGGGACACGGTGAAGGACCGGGTGAAGGGGCTGGAGCTCGGAGCCGATGACTACCTCGTTAAACCCTTCGCGTGGGTGGAATTCATCGCGCGGATCAAGACCCTGCTGCGCCGCGGCCCCATCCGCCAGGCGGAGGTCATCCGGCTGGCGGACCTGGAGATCGATCTTCCAAAAATGCGGGCGCGTCGCGGGGGAAAGATCATCGATCTCACCGCCAAGGAATTCCAGTTGTTGAGTCTCCTCATCCGCCGCGTGGGGGATACGCTCTCCCGTGCCACGCTCGCGGAGCAGGTCTGGGACATGAATTTCACCGCGGACTCCAATGCCGTGGACGTGGCCATGGGGCGGCTTCGCAGGAAAGTGGACGAGCCGTTCCCAAAGAAGCTCATTCACACCGTGCGGGGTCTGGGATATGTGATGGAGGAGCGGGACCATGCCTGAAGCGCCCGCCAAACGCCGGGCGATCTCCCTGACCTGGCGTCTGGTCACGGGCTATACCCTGGCGACGCTGGTGACTCTTTCCGCGGCCGCATTGTTCCTGCATCACGAATTGAGAAAAGGATTTGAAGTGGAGGACGGAGAGTTGCTTTCCGATAACGTGGGGGCGGTCCGCAGAAAGGTGAAGATGGACCCCGTGCATATGACGGAGGCGTTCGAATTGATCGACAGTCTCGCGGGCGAAGGTGTTCTTGAAAAATACTATGGCCGGCTCCTCGATTCCAAAGGCCGCGTCCTGACGATGACGCCGGGGATGGATAAGTTCTCTCCTCCCGTGGATTCGTTTCCTTCCCCGGCTCCGCCAGACCAGTCTGTTTTGAACGTGGATAGTGTCGAGTTGGAGGATGGGGGTTCCGCCTTTATCGTGTCCGCCGAAGTTCCGCGCGGGGAAGGCGGCGAGATGCTGATCTACCAGGCTGCTCTGGATAATGTCCATGTGGTGGAGCGATTGGAGACTTACCGGCTCAAATTGCTGGCCGTGGTGGCGGGAGCCTCCGTGGTCACCGCGCTGCTCGGCTGGTTCATCACGCGCCGCTCCCTGCGCCCGCTGAAGGAGATCACCGCCACGGCGCAGCGTATCACGGCCACCGGCCTGGATGAACACATCGGCGGGAAAGCCTGGCCGGAGGAACTGGCCCTCTTGGCCGTGGAGTTTGACCGCATGCTGGCGCGGCTGCGGGATTCCTTCGAGCGGCTGTCCCAGTTCACGGCGGGGGCCGCGCATGAATTCCGCACTCCTCTGAACAACCTCCTGGGGGCCACCAGCCTGGCCCTCGCCCGGCCCCGTTCCGCTGAGGAATACCGGGTCCTGCTGGAAACGAATGTGGAGGAATATCAGCGCCTCACCCACATGATGGACAGCCTGCTCTTTCTGGCGCGCGCGGACAATGCCCAGACGGTGGTGAAGAAACGCCCCCTAGAATGTGCGGAGGCAGTTTCCGAGGTTATGGATTTCTTTTCCGCCCTCGCCGAGGAGCGGGGGCTCACGATCACCTGCGACTGCCGGGGCAGTGTTACCGCGGACCCCACTCTCCTGCGGATGGCGCTGATGAATCTGGTCTCCAATGCCATCCGCCATTCCTCCACCGGGGGGTCGGTAAGTCTTTCGTCCGGGGAGAAGGAGGGGAAGACAGTCATCTCCGTGAGCGATCACGGAGAGGGCATCGCGGACCGGCATCTCCCGTTTATCTTTGACCGGTTTTACCGTGCCGAGGAATCCCGGGCAAACCCCCGGGGCAGCCTGGGCGGCTCGGGCCTGGGGCTCGCTCTGGTAAAGACGGTCATGGATCTCCACGACGGCTCGGCGACCGTGGAGAGCCTGCCCGGACAGGGGACCACTTTTCATCTGCATTTCCCTCCGGCCCAGAGCTGAAAGCAGGAACGCAAAAAGGGGACTCCGTAGTGGAATCCCCTTTTTGATCTAAACTTCCTGTTCCCCGGGGAGCGCGCGGCCCGCCCGGGAAACAGTTGATTGTTTATTACGACGCGTCCGAAGAGGCGGTCGCGGCTTCCTCCGCCGGAGGCTCAGGCTCCGGCGGGGCGGCAGGTTCGTCGATGCTGAACTTGAGGGTTTTCTCGCCCTCACGTTTGGTGATCTTCACCACATCGCCCTCTTTGATGTCACCGCGCAGCAGGTGCTCCGCGAAGGGGTCTTCGAGGTGCTTCTCCACCGCCCGGCGCATCGGACGCGCCCCGTATTGCGGGTCATAGCCTTCCGCGATGAGCAGTTCTTTCGCTTCCTCGTCGATCTGCACCGTGATGTTCTTATTGCGAACCCGCTTCAGCACCTTGTCGATTTCGAGGTCGACGATGCGGATAAGGTCCGGCTTTTCCAGCATGTGGAACACGCTGATGTCATCGAGGCGGTTCAGGAACTCCGGCTTAAAGTGGCGCTTCGCCTGCTCCACGATCTTATCCTTCATGGAGTTGTAGTCGTGGCTGTCCGAGCCGAGAGCCCCGAAGCCCATCACGTTCTGCTTCTTGATCAGCTCCGCGCCGACATTGGAAGTCATGATGATGATGGTGTTCCGGAAGTCGATCTTGCGACCGAAGGAGTCCGTGAGCGTTCCTTCTTCCAGGATCTGAAGGAGGAGGTGCATCACATCCGGGTGAGCCTTTTCGATTTCGTCGAAGAGCACCACTGAATACGGACGGCGGCGCACGGCTTCGCTCAACTGACCGCCCTCTTCATAACCCACATATCCGGGAGGGCTGCCCACCAGCCTGCTGGCCGTGAACTTCTCCATATACTCAGACATGTCGATCTGAATGAGCGCGTCTCCGTCTCCGAACATGAACTCCGCCAGATTCCGCGCGAGGAAGGTTTTGCCAACGCCCGTGGGGCCGAGGAACAGGAAGGAGCCGATGGGACGGCGCGGATCCTTGAGGTCCGCGCGGCTGCGGCGCAGGGCCTTGGCGATGGCCACCA
The DNA here is from genome assembly GCA_965229245.1 of Verrucomicrobiales bacterium. GTDB lineage: Bacteria > Verrucomicrobiota > Verrucomicrobiia > Verrucomicrobiales > V1-33 > V1-33. Next base: position 600,732 of record CBDDIW010000005.1, on the reverse strand, counting down.
CCGCATGGTCTTGGCCGATGACCTTACCCTTGAGCTCCTGGTCCATCTTGAGGAGTTTTTGTGTCTCCTTTTCCTCCATGCGCTGGAGCGGCACGCCGGTCCACTTGGAAACCACGGACATGATGTCGTCGAGGGAAACGGTCACCCGCTTTTCCTCGTGGCTGGTGCGCCAGGTTTCGATCAACTGTTCCAGTTGCTTCCGCGCGGTGCGTTCACCGTCCCTCAGGGCCGCCGCCTTCTCAAAGTCCTGGTCCTTGATCGCGCGTTCCTTGTCCGTCTTGATGGTTTCGATTTCGGCTTCGATGACCTTAAGTTCCGGGGGACGGGTCATGGAGGCGATGCGGGAACGGGCCCCGGCTTCGTCCATGATGTCGATCGCCTTGTCCGGCAGGAAGCGCCCCGTGAGATAACGGGCGGAGAGCTTCACCGACTGCTCGATGGCCTCATCCGTGTAGATCGCTTTGTGGTGGGTCTCATACTTGTGCTTGATCCCCATGAGGATCTTCACGGCGTCTTCCTGGCTGGGCTCGTTGACCTTCACCGTCTGGAAGCGGCGTTCCAGAGCGGCGTCCTTTTCGATATACTTGCGGTATTCGTTGAGGGTGGTGGCTCCCACGCATTGCAATTCCCCGCGGCTCAGGGCGGGCTTGATGATATTGCTCGCGTCCATCGCTCCCTCGGCGGAACCGGCACCCACGATGGTGTGCAGCTCGTCGATGAAAAGAATGACGTTCTTGTTCCGGCGGATTTCATCCATCACCGCCTTGATGCGTTCCTCGAACTGACCGCGATACTTCGTGCCCGCCACCATGAGGGCGAGGTCGAGGGTGATCACGCGCTTCTCGCGAAGAATTTCCGGAACATTGCCCGCCACGATTTCCTGGGCCAGACCTTCCACAATGGCCGTCTTGCCCACCCCGGCTTCACCGATGAGCACCGGGTTGTTCTTCGTGCGGCGGCACAGGATCTGGATGACGCGCTCGATTTCCTCGGCGCGTCCAATCACGGGATCCATCTCGGCCTTGGAGGCGAGTTCAGTCAGGTCACGACCGAAGGCTTTCAGCGCGGGAGTCTTGCCGTCCTTCTTGTTTCCACTGGCACCTTGCGGAGGGTTGTTGCCCGTGCCGGCCTCCTGGAAGCCTTCCTCACCCTCCTCCTGCTCCTGGGGAGTGAAGTTGGGGTCCAGTTCCTTAAGAATTTCGTTTCGGGTGCGTTCGATGTCGATCTCCAGGCTCTTCAGGACATGGGCGGCCACGCCTTCACCTTCGCGGAGCAGGCCGAGAAGGATGTGCTCCGTGCCCACATAGCTGTGGTTGAGCGCGCGGGCCTCCTTGCTCGCCAGGGCGAGCACTTTTTTCACCCGGGGAGTGTAGGGGATGTTCCCCACCATCTTGCTCTCCTGACCGCTTCCGACCTGTTTCTCCACTTCCATGCGGACGGTCTCCAGATCCAGGCCCAGCTTCTGCAGGACATTGACCGCGACGCCCTGACCGAGTTTGATGAGTCCGAGCAAAAGGTGCTCGGTCCCCACATAATTGTGGTTAAACCGGTCCGCCTCTTTACGGGCAAGAGCAAGGACCTGCTGGGCTCTGGGAGTGAAGTTATTCATCATCTGGTGCGGTTTAGGGACACCTCTTGTCATCGGCACAAAGCGTGCCGAACGACTCGATTACCAACAGCTACGCTTGCGGCCCCTTCATTGCAACCCGGCGAAGCTGAATTTCTGGAAGATAATTCCGATTCAACACCCCGAACGACCCCGGGGATCAAGGTGCTTTCCTGGCGCAGTTCGCGACCATCCTGTCTCACATCGGGACTTTTTGTCACTTATAAGAAAATATTAAAATCCTGACTTTTTGTTGGCAATGTTTGCGGGCTGGATTTATAATTTCCATAATTACAACTCCTTTAGCAAACGTTTTTCCGGGTAAATGAGCCCCTCTCCTGACGCCTCCCTGCTGAAATTTCAGTGTGGCTACTGCCAGCAAACTCTTGCCGTCCCTCTGGGCACCCAGGGGACGGAAGGCTCCTGCCCGGTATGCCGGAAAACCATTACGGTGCCCATAGGCCCTCCTGTCGCTGGAGAGGAAGCTTCCATTCCGCCCGCCCCGGCCACGACTATCATCCCTCCTTTCCGGCGCGAGCTCCGTGTCCGGAGGCCTCCCGGTCATGACCGGACCGGTGCCGCACCGAGACGCCCGGAGATACGTTTGCCAAAACCCGGCGAAAACTGTTCTGGCTCTGGCTCTCCAATAGCGGGGAAAAACGACTCGGAGCCTACGCGGAGCCCTGAGCCTCCGCCTGTCCCCCGGCCGTCTTCGGAGAGCCGGGCACCACGGGTCCGGCCATTTGCGCTGCCCCCGCTGCTGGTGCCGCCGGTTCCTCCCGCCGTCCTCCGATCTCCCGCTACCCAGCCTTCCAGGCACGCCGCTCCAGTCACCGTTCTGATGCCGCGTCCCCAGGTCGCGACGGTGGGGGTTCCCGCGCCACTCCCCGCCACTCCCGGACGCCGGCTGATGTCATTTCTGAAAGTGGCGGGAGTTATCCTGGTGCTGGCGGCTGCCGTGGTTTTTAAGCTGGGCTTTTTCCTGGATTACTGGGCCGCAGATGATCCCTCTCCACAATCCCCCGTGACCGCCCGCGATAGCAAACCGGCGGCTTCCGCGGAGGTCGTGCGCCCGCTCTCGCTCAACGAGCACTTCAACTTCACCCCGGGCATCACGCGTGAGTTTCCGGAACTGAATTTCCGGTTTGTCACGCCCGGTGGTTCCTGGGAATTCCGTGAGGATCCCTGGTCGCGTGAGGGCAGCGTCTTCAGTTTGAAAAAAATCCCCGGTCCGGCAAACGGGCGCGAGGAGACGGGAACGGTGGACTTTGCCTTGCGGGTGCTGGCCCCCGGCGTGCCGGTGACCGCGGATGGGAAACGTTCCACCGCCTTGATCCAGTCTTCCCTGGAGGCGCTCTCGCCAGGATGCCGTGTCTCCGGCCTGGATGGAGTGAAGCTGGGCCAGGGAATCTGCCACCGGCTGAAAGTGGACGATATGCTCCTGGCTGGCGAGCCTGCCAATGCGGAGGTGTGGTTCCTCCCTCTCAACGGCCTCATCTATGAAATGACCACCGTCATGCCTTCCCGCGTGCCGGACTACTTTCTCCATCAGACGGCCCGGCATGTGGTCGAGGGGTTTTCTGTGATCGATCCTGCCCGTTTTCCGAGGCCCGCCGTGGTGAGTGCCATGCTGGACGCTGCCGGGGCCGTGCCGGTGCGGAATCCTCCCGTGATCCACGGGAATGTCACCATCGATCTCAAAGAGGGAATGTGGAATACTTGGCCGGGGGCCGCGAATACCCTGCCTGGCAGCGTGCTCGGTTTCACCAGCAGGGGAGGGATTCGCGTCGCCGCCGCCTTCACGCCGGCGGAGGGAGTGCCGGAGGATGCCTCGCGCGTCACGGCGCTCCTCGGCAACATCTGGCCCGCAGGGCGTCATTTCCAGTGGGGGCCGCCGGACCGCCGCCCCCATCAGGGGCTGGAGGCCGTGACCCTGCGGGGCACCGGCACTTTGAACAGCCGGGCGGGAAAAGTGGAGGTCCGCGCCGTGCGTTGCGGGGCTTCGTTCATGGTGCTTTTTGCCTTCGGTCCTGGCGATACCCATCCGAATCTGCTCACCAATACTCTGGACCTTTTCACCGTGGAGCCGGGGGCGAATGGTGATCCGGATTTCGGCAGCATGGATGACCGTTCGTTTCACCAGCGGACACTCGCCGCGCTGGCCGCAGAGGCTCTGGCCAAGGGCAGACCGGCGGATGCCGGGGCTCTTTATATGATCCTTTTCACCTGGGACCGACGGCCCGGCGACTTGTGCGCCGCGGCTCTCTGTCTCTTCTCCGCGGGAAAACGGGAGGAAGCCACCAGGCTGCTCGCGGGCAATGAAAGCCGTTTTGCCGGACAGACGGAGTGGGAGGAACGAAAGATGCGCCTGCTGGCAGACATGGGGGAAATCGTGGAATCCCGCCGCATCGCGGAGTCGCTTCTTGAGCGGGAGGAATTGACCGCCGCGCAGGCGGCGGTCTATCTTGAGATTCTTATCGAGGCCCGGGCGTTTACGGATGCCCAGGCCTTCGTCTCCCGCCTCAGCAGCCTCCAGCCCTCGCCGGTCTGGCACCTTTACAATGCCCTTCTCCCGGCTCTGAACGGGGACGCCGCCCGGACGGCGCTTCTTTTCCGCCCTCTCCGTCAGGAGGCTCAGAGCGATATTCCGCTGGGAATCGAATGCGCGAAGATGCTCATGCGTGGCCGCCTCATTCCGGAGGCCCTGGAGCTCGCGCGGCTTCTCGCGGCAAAAAAGATCGAGCAGGAGTCTCTGCTGCTTCTCATCGCCGAATGCGAGGCGGCTCTTCATCGCAATGCCGAAGCCAGGGACACCTACCGGAAAATCCTGGAGCGGAATCCTGACAACTCCACCGCCCGCGAGGCCCTCACCGCGCTGGCGCGGAAGTGACTCACCATCCGCCCCCGAGGGCTTTGATGAGCCTCACGGTGGAAATGAACGCCTGGGCCCGCACACGGGCGGCGGAGCGTTCGGAGGCCGTGCTGGTGCGCTGGGCGTCCAGGTATTCGAGGTAACTCACGGAGCCGCTTTCATAACGCTGTTTGGCGAGGCCGGTCGCGCGGACGGATTCCTTCACCGCTTCCTGAAGAGCGTCGCCCTGGGCATTGCGGTAGTGGATTTGTGTCAGGGAGGTTTCCACATCCTTCACGGCACCGAGCACCGATTGCCGGTAGGCCGCGATGGCCTCCTCATTCACGGCGCGGGCCCGCTGGACCTTCGCGCGATTCACGAAAGCCCCGGTGATGGGCACCGTGACGCCGGAGCCGAGAGTCCACACCTTGCTTCCGGTGGTGAAGAGGCTGGAGGTTTCCTTGCTGACCACTCCAGCCTGACCGGTGACGCTCAGGACGGGAAAGTAGCCCGCCACCGCCACGCCGATGTCCGCGTTCGTGGACGCCACCTTGCGTTCGGCGGAGGCCACGTCCGGGCGGCGCTCCAACAGGCTGGCGGGCAGCCCGGCGGGGATGGTGGGAGGTTTGCCGGAAAGCGGCTTTTCCGCGATCTGGAAGGTGCTGGCGGGCTGGCCGCACAGCACGGCCAGAATGCTCACTGTTTCCTCCCGCTGGCGGCGCACGTCGGCCAGATCCGCCTTCGTGGTAGCCAGTTCGGTTCTTGCCTTCGCGAGGTCCGTCTCCGGGATGGTCCCGGCGGCGAAGCGCTGGCTGATCAGGTTCAGCGTATTCTCCTGGCTGGCGAGCGTGGTTTTCAAGGCGGTCAGTTCCGCGTCGTAGCTGCGGAGCAGGAAGTAATTCGTGGCCACCTCGCCATTGAGCGACAGCAGCACGTTGTTGAAGTCCGCCGCGCTGGCCTCGGCGGTGGCTTTCACGGATTCCACGGAGCGCCGGATGCGTCCCCAGAGATCGATCTCATAACTCAACGCCAGGGGCACGCTGAAAGAGTTCAACTGCGCCGCGGGGATGGAAATGGGCACGGGCGAGGGAGGATTGCCGGAGGTCCGCTCACGCTGGGCGTTGGCTTTCACCTCCAAGTCAGGAAAGTAAGCGACGGCTGCCACGCCAATGCTCGCCCTTGCCTGATCCAGCCGCGCCAGGGCACCGCGGACCTCCTGGTTGCTTTGCAGGGCCTGCTGCTGGAGCCGGTTTAACTCACTGTCGCGGAAGATGGTCCACCACTCCCCGCGTGGCGCGTGGTCCCGGGGCTGGGCAGTCTGCCATTTCCATTTGGCCGGGGTCTGGGCGCTGATGTCCGGCGGATGATAGTCCGGCCCCACGGCGCAGGCCGTCAGGGAGGCGGCGGCGAGGCCCAGGAGCAATCTCGGGAGCAGAAGGGAAATCATGGCACGCATGGGTCAAAGGGCGGGAGCTTCCAGGGATTCGGCGGTTTCGCGTTCCATCGCGCGGGCCGCGCGTTTCTCCGCCCGGCGGCGGCGCCACGCGATGACATCGTCGAAGAGGGAATACACCACCGGCGTGGCCAGCAGGGTCAGCAGCAGGGAAAGGATCTGCCCGCCGATGACCACGCCAGCGGTCGCGTGATTCGTCGCCGCGCCCACACCTTTGGAAAACATCAGCGGCACCATGCCCGCCACGAAGGCGATGGTGGTCATGAGGATGGGCCGCAACCGGTCCCGGTTCGCGTGCAGAATGGCATCCAGCCGGTTCATGCCCCCGGCTCGAAGCTGCAGGGTGTGGTCGATCTGAAGAATCCCGTTCTTCTTCACCATGCCGAACAGCACCAGAATGCCCAGGACCGAGAAGATATTCAGCGACTGGTCAAAGAGCAGCAGGGACAGCAGGGCAAACGGCAGCGTCAGTGGCAGCGCGATCAGGATGGTGAAGGGATGGAGCCACGACTCAAACTGGGCGGCCAGAATGAGATACATAAAAATGAAGGCCATGCCAAAAGCCGTGACAAACGCCACGCCCGCTTTCTTCAGCTCCTTCGAGCGGCCCGTGGGTCCTGTTTCATAATCCGCGGGCAGATTCTGTTTCTTCACGATGGCATCGATGGCATCCTGGATCTGGCTCTCGCCCACGCCAGGCGCGGGGTTCGCGGTAATGGTCACCTGGCGGCGGCGGTTGGCCCGGTTGATCTCAGCGGGGCCTTCGCGGGGTTCGAAGTTCACCACATTGGATAGCGCCACCGTGCCGCCGTTCTTCGAGGGCACGGTCAGCAGGCTCAGCGCCTCTTTGGCATTCCGGTAGGGTTCCTCCGCGCGGAGGTGAATGTCGAACTGCTCGCCGCCTTCGTTGTAGGTGGAAACGTCCGCGCCGCCCACCAGCAGGCGCAACGTGCTGGAAAGATCCGAAATGTTCACGCCGAGCTGTCCGGCTTTCGCGCGGTCCACGGTGGCGGTGATCTCCGGCTTTCCATTGATGAGCGTGGAGTCCACGTCGCGGATGCCGGGAATCTTCCGCACCTCCACCAGCGCGGCCTCCGCGGCGGCATTGATGCGGTCCAGGTCCGGCCCGGCGATGATGTACTGCACGTTCGCGCTGGACTGGCCGGTGCTGAAGGGCGGCACTTGCAGCACGGTGAGCCGCAGCTCCGGTGGATAGTTAGGAACGATGTCCCGCCGCACCCGGTCCATGAGCACGTCCTGGGTTTCCTCACGCTTCGAGGGATCGGAGAGCCGCACATAGATGCCCGCTTTGTTGGGCGTGCGCTGGTCGTTGTCACCGATGGTCACCAGGGTGTATTCCACGCCGGGAAGCTTGCGGATATCGCGCGCCACGCGTTCCGCGGTGATGCCAGTGGCATCCAGGGTGGAGCCTTCCGGCGTGCGCAGATTCACAAGAAACTCCGCGTCCTCCGTGGGAGGCAGCAGCGCCTTCTGCACCTTCGTCATCATCGGTCCGACGGTGAAAAGCGCGCCCAGGCAGGCCAACACCACCACCCAGCGGTGCCGCATGGAAAACTTCAGCATGCCCATGTAGCCCGCCTCCACGGGACGGTAGAAGACATTCACCAGCCGCTCCATCCCGCGCTCCACAAAATTCGGGCGCTTCAGTTTCAGCATCCGGGCGGAAAGGGAAGGGGCCAGGGTGAAACTGACCAGCAGCGAGACCACGATGGCGAAGGCCATGGTGAGGCCGAAGCTGCTGAGGAACTTGCCCACGATGCCGCTCAGGAACGCCACCGGCACGAACACCGCCAGCAGCGAGAGCGTGGTGGCCATGACCGCGAGGCCGATCTCCTTCGTGCCATTGATGGCGGCGTCGAAGGGCTTTTCCTTCTTCTCGTGAATGTGGCGGAAGATATTCTCCACCACGATAATGGCGTCATCCACCACGATGCCCACCGCCAGCGCCAGGGCCACCAGGCTGATGGAGTTCAGCGTCACGTTGCTCGCCCACATGACGCCAAAGCTGGCGATGATGGAGGTGGGAATGGAAAGCGCCGAAATGAACGTTGCCCGCCCGTTTGCCAGGAAAAATAACACAATGAGAGCGGCAAAAATGGACCCCAGCACCAAGTGCTCCTTCACCGCGTCCGTGCTCGTGCGGATGACCAGGGAATTGTCCCGCACCACCTCCGCCGTGTAGCCCGCGGGCAGGGTCTTGCGGATGTCCTCCAGCCGTTCCTTCACCGCGTCCACCACGGCGATGGTGTTTTCCCCGGACTGCTTGCGGATGGAAAGCGTCACCGTGGCCTGGCCATTGCGGCTCGCCACGGTCTGCTGCTCCTCGGCTCCATCCTCCACGCGGGCCACGTCGCTCAGACGCACGAGGCCGCCGGAGCGTTCCTTCACTATCAGGCGACTGATTTCATCCACGCTCTGGGCCTTCCCCAGCACGCGCAGCCCGGCCTCATAGGCGGAGCTCTTCACGTTCCCGCTGGGGATCTGAATGTTCTGCTGCTTCAGCGCGATCTGCACATCCAGCGCGGTGAGGTCGAAGGCACGCAGACGCACGGGATCCAGCCAGAGATTGATCTGTCGCTTGCGTGCGCCCAGCAGCGTCACCTGGCCCACGCCGGCCACGCTTTCCAACTGGCGGCGCACCACCTTGTCCGCCAGTTCGCTGATGTCCCGCACCGGCTTGTCCGCCACCAGGGAGATGCTCATCACCGGCTCCGCGTCCGGATCCAGCTTGTCCACGATGGGGGCGTCCGCGTCGTCAGGGAGGTTGGGAATGATGCGGTTCACCCGGTCCCGCACCTCCTGGGCGGCCACGTCCACTTTCTTGTCGAGGGTGAAGGAAATGAGCACCTGGGAGATGCCCTCCGTGGAACTGGAGCGCACTTCATCGATGCCGCTCACGGTATTGACGGCCTCCTCGATTTTATCGGTAATCTCCGTTTCGATCTCCTTCGGCGTGGCCCCGTCCAGGCGGGTGACCACGGACACCGTGGGGAAGTCCACTTTCGGAAAGCGGTCCACCGGCAGCCGGGTGTAGCCCAGCACGCCGACGACGACGAAGACGAGCACGATGACCGAGGCGAAGACCGGGCGGCGGACAGAAATAGCGGCGAGCCATTGCATACAGGTGGGAAATCAGAGGTCGGTGGTGGTGTCAGGGAAGGGCACCGGCTTCGGCTTTCGCGCCGTCCGCCGCGCCCGGCCCGGGCTTGAGGACCACGGCCTCGCCGGCTTCGACTCCGCGCCGGATTTCAATGGCCGCGTCTTTCGTTTCCCCGGTCTCCACCAGGCGTTCCTCCAGGGCACCTTTGGCGAGCACGAAAACCCGGCGCGTGGTGCCATCCGTCAGGACTGCCACCGCGGGCACGGTCACGCCCTCCTCCTCTCCCAGCGAGAGCCGGCCCTCCGCGAACATCCCAGGCTTCAGCCTGCCGTCTTTGTTGGACACCTCCGCCTCCACGATGAGATCCCGCGCGGTATTCCGCACCGAGGCCCCGATGAATTTCACGGCTCCCGTGAAGTTGACGCCAGGGAACGCGGGCACGTTGAACGTCACCGCCCGCCCTGACTGCACATGCGCGATGGCCGTCTCGGGCACGTTCAGCAGCAGCCGCAGCTGCTCCGAAGCCACGAGGCTGGCCACCTGGGAATTCACGTTCACATACTCTCCGGCCTGCACCAGACGCTCTGCCACGGTGCCGTCGAAGGGACTTCGGATGGTCGTGTCGTGGAGGTTCTTTTGCGCCATATCCCGGCGCGCCTTGGCCGCGTCATAGCTGGCCTTGGCGGAGGCAAAGTCGATCTTGAAGCGCTGGAAGTCGGTATCGGAAATCGCCTTCGTTTTTGCCAGCGGCTCATTGCGCGTCAGTTCCGTGCGCTGGAGGTCCAGCTTCAGCTGGGCGGAGACCAGCGAAGCCTCGGCCTCCTCCAGGGAGAGCGTGGCCGCGCGGTCATCAAGGCGAAAGAGGATGCCTCCCTGTTTCACCACCGTGCCGCGCTCGATGGGAGCTTCGATGACTTTCCCCGAGGCATCGGCGGCCACCATGGCCTCCTGGGAGCCTTTGAGTTCTCCGGTTACCCGGAGATAACGGGGCACCGGCTGCCGCGTGGCGGTTGCGGTCGCGACCTTTACCGGAGGACCTTCGGGCGCGGGTGCCGGACCGGTGGCAGTTTCGGCGTGGCGGGAGCAGGAGGCCGCGGCCAGCGGCAGTAAAAGGGCGGACAGAGCCGGAAATTTCATGAGTGTTAGGAACAGGAAATGAAAACGAAGGGCCGCCGCGCGGCCGGGACGGGCGCTATGCCTGGGCGCGGGAAGCCGGAGCGAGCCCGGCGGCAAAAATATCCACGCACATCGCCACAAATTTCTCCGGCGAATGCCCGCCCCCACACGCGGCGCTCTGGCCTGTGTTCTTCAGCATGCCACCCAGGAGCATGGCGGTGAAGGCATCCGCGGCGAGCGCGAGGTCGATCCCTTTCCGGATCTTCCCCTCTTTCCGCGCGGCTTCGAGGTGGGCGATGAACTGGTCCCGCATGGGCTTGACCACGTCATGGATCACCTTCTCCGCATGGTCCGGATGACGCCGGGTTTCCCCGATCATCGTCCGGATGAAATGTTCGTCCCGCAGCAGATTCGCATACAGGCTTTTGGCAAACTGGTGCAGGCCCTTCTTGATGCCGCCCTTCCAGTGGCACTCATCCAGCCCCTCCTCCGCGTGCGTCCGCACGGCTTCACCGATCACCGCGGCCAGCAGGCCCTCCTTGCTTTTGAAGTGACGGAACAGCGTCACCTCACTCACCGCCGCCTCCTCCGCGATCGCCCGCGTGGTCGCCTTGTGCAGCCCGTCCCGCGCGAAGACCGCCATCGCGGCCTTGATCAACCGCTCCCGTGCCCCGGCTGGCGGGGGCGTGGCGGCTTCATCGCTTTCAGGATGTGAGTTAGTGGTCACTTACAGTGGGTGTAAGTGATTACTTACACGGCGTCAAGTAAATTATCGAAAAGCCGGGCTTTCGTGCCGTCCGGTGCCTCGTTCCGAACTTCCTGATATTGGTATCGATTAGTGATGAGAGGGCTGGCGCGTTGGCGGGATTAAATATTGAATGGACGGCGGGCGGGGAGGATGGCAGGGTGTATGGGAGGGGTTTGTATGGATTTGTTTCCCCCGATGAAATTGCAGAATATGAAAATGCGTCGCCTGGTATTCACGGTGTTGATGGTGTCCATGCTGGCGGTTGGAGTGTGGGTGGCGCTGAGGGGGCACGACGGAGACGGGGAACGAAAAAACGGGCGTCTGCCAAAGTATGTACAGAGCAGGAAGACGCAGCGAGAGAATGCGGCGGCGGAGGCTGAAACGAGGGTGGCATCCCGTCTGACGGCTGACGAGTACGCGGACCTGAAAGGACGGATGCAAACCATCCGGGACGGTTGGCAGAGTCCCGCCACGAAGGCGCTCGTGATAGGGCCGAACAATACAAATGCCTATGCGCGCGAGGTGGCCGCGCGGCTGGGATTTTCCCCGGAAACGAAGGATCTGCTGGAGACGGCGCGAGCCCAGGGCCGGAAGCATTTGCTCGATCAGTTGGACGCCGTTTACGGGCGGATGCTGGCGACTCCGGCCAACACGGAGGCGCGACGGCAGTTGGTGGAGTCCGGTCTGGCGGAGGCGGCATGGTATCAGTTCGCCGGTCAGGGCTGCGGGGCTGAAGAATGCGCGACGCTGGCGGAAAGAGTGAAGGACCCGGCGCTGCGGAAGGAACTGGAATTGGGGTGGAATCTGGCCCGCGCGCCCGGGGAACCGGCGGCGGCGGCGCTCGCCACGGCGGCCCTCCTGGGCCGGAGACGGGGGATCGCGCATGGAAGGCGTTCGTGAAAGTGGTGGATTTCCTCGGCGATGAGGCGGACTACGCCACCTTGGAGGCGGGGCTGCCGGCTTCCGCCCCGGACGCGGCTCATGGCCTGGTGCTGGCGACATGGGGAATCGCGGATCCCGGCGCGGCGGCGGCGCACGTTTTAAAAAACGGCGGGCGCATTTCCCCGGAACACGTGGCCGTGGCGGCGGGCGTGGTGGATGATCTCTTCCTGGAGGAAACGGCAGCCTGGCTGGAGAAGTTTCCCGAGGGACCCTATTACGATATCCCCATGGACCGGCTGTTGTCCAGGATGGAGGAGTATCCGGATCTCGTGCCGGACCTCGCGGCCCGTTTCACTGACCCGGTGCTGAGGCAAAAGTGGGAGAGGAAGAGGATGAAAACCGGCGAAAAATCTGAGGCGGGGGAATGATGATGAAGGTGGTGAAATCTGTGAAAGGAGCAGGTGATATCATGCCTGTCCCGCCTGTGAAAACCTTGGTTCTGAAATGCCCCGTGATCTTAGGATTGTGGCCCTGTTGTTTCTGCTTGGCGGACTGCTGCCGTTGGCGGCCATGATCAGTTCGGGGGAAATTGATCTACGTATTTGTGGTGTCTGGGGAATTCCCGTGTTTTTGGGCCTCCGCAATTTTTCTCCATGGTGGCGCACCTTCGCGCTGGTCTGCAGTGGACTGGTATTCTCCGCCAGCCTGATGATGCTGTTAATGGCCATTCCGTATCTGATTGGCTACGGCGATCCGGGCCATTCTGGCCGGGCGGTTACCATTTGCCTCATCATGATGTTCCTGACGTGGTGGCAATCCCGGGTCCTCACAAGCCCGGGAAACCGTAAGCTGTTTTTCCTGGGGGAAGTTACGAAATGATTTTCAAACGACTCACCGTCTCGTATTGAGATGCGGCTACGGCTTGGCGTCCTCCTTTTTCCTCGGATAGATCTCCTCGTTCTTCACGGAGACATAGTGTTTCGCTTCACCGGCGGTCTCGGGCAGAAACTTGAAATCCGGGGCCGGATTCATGACATCCACGATCACCCGCGCTCCGTCGTCCAGGATCAACTCATTCCAGGCGTGGCCTCCGGCGGAGATGCCGTCGCTGTAGTTGCCGCGGACGAGCGCGGATTTGAGTCCGGCGTCATCGCAGAGCATTTTGAAAAGCAGGGCGCGGTGGCGGCAGACGCCGGACTGGCAGGCCTCCTCCATTTCCCCGAAGAGGACGGAACGGTTCGCATACTCCTCCGTGAATTCTTCCACGGCACGCAGGGCCGCGCCGCGATCCCCGCCAGGGGAGAGAATCCGGTCCACATATTGCGCCAGCTTTTTGGCGCGCTCGGCGGTGGGGAGTTTGAGAAGATCCGCGTCTTTCGCGTAGGCGAGCTGCTTCCGCAGGACGGGATCCTTCGTGCGATCAATGACCAGGATTTCCCGCCCGGAGGCGACCGCCGCGTTTTTCCCGATCACCATCCGGCGGCCTCCGTCCACATATCCATCCGGCACGCTCATGCCGGGGGGAAGGTAGTGTTGGGTATAATAAGCCATGGTCGCCGGGCGGGCGGCCTCGGTCAGTGTGGCGGAGCCCTCGGGTCGCAGCGAATCCGTGCGGAGTGAGAGATCGAGCAGCAGCGAGGAGGTCTGGCCTTCCGCCTGATGCACCTCCACTGCCACCGTATTGCGGCCTGGCAGGATGAGCGCCTTCTTCACCGGCACACGCACCGGCTCCCGCTTCGCGCGGGCTCCGCGTTTTTCCCTGGCGGGCGTTTCCGGAGCCGCGTCCGCCGGGAGATTGACGCGCGCGATTTCCGTCCCGTTCAGATACACCGCCGCCCCGTCCTCCGCCCGCAGGGTAAGGATGAGCGCCTTTTCCCCCGCCGCTTCCGGGCCCGCCTGAAAGCTGTGGCGGAACCACGCGGTGAGGGGTTTTCCTTTGGTATCGGCGGGCTTGATCTCCGTACCCAGCCCCCGACCGCCAAAGCCCGCGGGGCCCTTGCCCGAAGCCCAGGCGGTGTCATCGAAATCCGCGGCTTTCCAGTTCATGGCCTCCGTCCCGCCCGCCTGATAGCGCCATTCGGTTTTCTCCGCGCCGGGGATGAAGACTTCGGCGGCGGCGGGTAAAATGAACGCCGCGAGGAGAAGAAGGATTTTTCCAGTCATGGTTCCCGATTCTAAGGGCCTGTTTTTCCCGCTCAAGTCCCGGACCGTGATTAAATCCGGATCAGTCCCGGGGCCGCTCATCGGGCATTTTCTTATCCCCTGGCAGAAATTCCAGGCACGCGGGTTGAACGTGTGTCAGGTTGGCCGGTCCCTGTTCAGACACATGACTCTCGCCGCCGAAATCGCCGTCCTCGCCCGTGTCCACTGGCGATCCTTTCGAGCCAAAGCCCGGCATACGGCGGTGAATTCCCGGCTCCTTTCCGCCACCATCCTGCTGTTTCTCGCGGGCTACATGATCGCCGGCTACTGGATGTTCACCCGGGGCCTGGAGTATGTGATGTCCATGCCGGGCATCGGGCTCATGCTCACCACGCGGGTGCTCTACATGACCTACTTTTTCTTCATGGTCATGCTGGTGTTCTCGAACTCCGTGCTGCTCTACAGCAGTCTTTTTCGCGGAAAGGAGACGCCATGGCTGTTGACCACGCCCCTCAGCCCGCGCGCCATTTTTCTTTGGAAGACCATCGAGTCCTTTCTGGTGAGCAGTTGGGGGCTGGCGATCCTGAGCGCGCCCATTCTCGCCAGCGTGGGACGCACTTTCGGGGCGGGGCCGGGATTTTATGTCAAGACGGCCATCATGTATCCCCTCTTGCTTATGCTGCCCGCCGCCGTCTCGGCCATGCTGGTGGCCGCGCTGGTGCGTTACTGGGGGCGGACGCTGAAGGCGCTGATGCTCGTCCTCATCGGCATGGGACTGTGGAAGATCATCAGTGGCTGGATCGGGCCGTCGGATTTCGCGGAACTGGCCAACTCCACGAACATCGGGGCCGGATTTAAAAAAGTGCTGGGCTTCACTGAGGTGACCATGAACCGCTTCCTGCCCAGCGCGTGGATGTCTGAGATGATGCTTCACTGGTCCCATGGGTATGAGTCCCGCGGGCTCTTCTATGGCCTGCTCCTGCTGAGTTGGGCGCTTATGCTTGGTTGGCTCTGCGCGGCGGTAGCCAGCCGCCTGACCTACCCGGCGTGGAACCTGAGCCAGTGGCGGCGCGCCCGCCGCACGGGGCGGAAGCGGCAGAAGTTCGATGTCGTGCTGGCCGGTTCCTTTTCCAGGGGCTGGCTTACGCGGATCCCCTTCCTCAGACGGGACACGGTGGCCCTCATCCGCAAGGATATGAAGGAATTCTCTCGCGATCCCGCGCAGTGGATTCCCTGCGCCATCGTCTTCACCCTCCTGCTTCTCTACGCCTCGAACCTGAACCGCGCCGCAGATGACGATCCCAGCAAGCCGCTCTTCAAGCTGGTGCTCAGCAGTCTGAATTTCGGCGTTTGCAGCCTCACGCTCTCCACGCTGACCACCCGGTTCATTTTCCCCATGTTCAGCATGGAGGGACGCCGGCTCTGGATTCTAGGGCTTTCCCCCGTGGGCATGTCCCGGGTTTTCCGGCAAAAACTGCTCCAGTATGCCGGTCTCACCGGCGTGGCCACCTGCACGCTCATGTTCATCTCCGGTGTGAAGCTGGGAATGCCGGGATCGGATCTCTTCTATTACTGCGGCGGCATCATTCTCATGAGCACCGGGCTCACGGCCCTGGCGCTCAGCTTGGGGGTGCTCTTCCCGAATTTCACGGATGCCAGCCCTGCAAAGATCGTCTCCGGATTTGGCGGGACACTCTGTTTGATTCTGAATTTTATCTTCATCCTGATGTTTATGGCCGTCTTTGTATGGCCCGGCGTTTATGCCAGCAGCCACAAGGGGCCAGCCTGGGAAAATCAGGTTTTCTGGACTCAAATCGTCGCTTCCGCCTCTCTTGTCGGGCTCACGGCTGTGGTCATGGGAATCCCCATCTTTTTTAGCTTGCGGCGCATGAAAAGGCTGGAGCTTTTAGGAAATTTGTAATATCCGTTCATTCTGAATGCTCCGCACTCCCAAGGCATGACCAACCCCACTCTTCGCCGCGCTTCCTCCCAGCAGTCCGCGTCCGGCCAGTCTGCCGGGGCCTACCATTCCCATCAGGATTACGATGACGGCTCCCAGGATGATCTGGTGCTTCCCGCCGACGGAGTGGGCATGGCTTCGGAAAACCTCGCCGAGCGGGTGCAGACCACGCAGCAGCGACTGACGCTTCTGCGCGCGGAGGCCGAGGCACTGGAGCGGGAAAAGCTTCAGTTTGAAGAGCTGAGCCGGAAACAGCGCGATTTCATGCAAGGCCGCACGGAGATGGCGGAAAAGTTCAACCGCGCCATCGCCATGCTGGACCGCGAGTCCTACGAGGTCCAGAAGCGCGTGGAGCAACTGCTGGTCATCCGGGACGTTTTCCATCAGCACCTCGATGTTGTGGGATCCCTCAATCCCGAACAGTGGAATCCGAAGGACCTCTGCCAGGATCTTACCCGCGCCCTTGGGATCATCGAGGATGCCCGTGAAGAATATCAAAAGGCGATGAGCCGTGTGCAGATGCTCACGAGCGCCGCCGCTTCCGCCGCGCCGGTGGTGGCCAGTGTGAGTCTGGGGCAGGGCAGGGAAGCCTCCTCCCAGCGCTTTGGCGGCCTCCCGGTGGAGATCAGCCGCAATGCCTTCCGTATGTGGGCGTTCTGTGGCGCGGCCTTCACGGCCCCGCTCCTGGGTGTCGCCCTGCTTTATCTGCTTGTAAGACTTATCCGGGGCTAAGCCCCTCCCGCGCAGTTTTGGAATCCTCCGGCTCCGCCGGTCATCCCACGTGCCCCCATGCCTGCCACTAAAACCCCGACCCGCCGCTCCACGAAGTTCAAACGCGCGGATCTTGAGCGCCGCCTCAAGGAAATCCGCAATCAGGAATCCAACATCAAGGAACGCATCTACAAGCTGGAGGCCAGCATCGCCGCCGCGCCCGGCATGGAGTCCGCGCGCCGGCTGCACCTTTGGAATACCGTTCCGGCGGAGGAGGCTCCCGCCTCCACCCAGCCCCGCACCCGCTATCAGCGGCGTCTCGTAAACCGGGGGCGTTCCCGGCAGGCCATGTCCGCCCTTTTTCTCGTGGGTGTGGCCCTGCTTCTGGGAGTCTGGCTGGTCTGGCAAATCAAGACCTACGGATTGATGTAACCCGCCGGTCCCGGCCCCCGTATATTTCAAAAATGAACCGCAAGGAGGTTGACACTTCCCCTCCAAACTGCAAAGAATCGGAAAAATTCTCCCACCAGTCAGGCATTTTCCTATGAGCGAACAGGACAACCAAAATCCCGCACCGCCGCGGCCAACAATCAAGACCTCCGCCGTTCCCCTTAAAAAGGAGACCGTGCGGATCACCCTGCGCCCCCAGTCCTCCGATGAAGGCGCGGCCCCGCCGCCGCCCCCGGCCCCCATGGCCGCTGCTCCGCCGCCTCCGCGTCCCATCGCTCCGACCGTGCCGCTGGCTCCCGCTCCGCGCCCCATGGCGCCCGGCGCGCCGCCTCCTCCCGCCGGACGCCCGGCTCCGCCTCCCGCTCCCGTGGGCAGCAAGACCATCCCGCTTTCCCAGCCGCCCGCCCGCCCGACCTCTCCCATGGTCGGCAAGCCCACGGCGAAGATCGCCGGTGGCGCTCCCACCACGCAGCCGCTTCCCCGCGCCACGGTCAAGCTCCAGCAGAGCACCGCTCCCGCCACGGCCTCCACGCCGGTCAGCAGCGTGAACATCCGCACCAGCGCGATCGAAGAGGACGAGGAAGTCAACGAGGGCCCGCTCAATATCATGGGCTGGCTCGCGCTTGCCGCTTCCATCGCCGCCCTCATTGGGGTGCTCGCCTCCTGGGATAAAGTGGACTTCTTCTCCGAAGGGGTTGTGAACGTGGACTCCGGTTCTGGCCCGGCCGCCGTCAAGAGCCGCGAAGACGCGATCAAGGATTGGAAGAACGCCCCCGCTCCGGAAGGCTTCAAGCTCTCCCGCGATTTCTCCCCCTTCGACAAGAAGAACGACAGTGGCGGTATCGTTTCCGAATACGCCCAGCGTGAGCCGAAGAACCCGGAACGTCCGTCGGCGCCCTGATTTCCGGTCACCAGTCACTTCCTAACTTTACTCAACACCATGGGACCTATCGTTTTCCTTCTAGTCGGAGCCCTCGCGGCTGTCGCCGGGATCTTCCTGAGCGCTTACATGTAAGCTGCTCTCCCCGTTCGCCTTACTTCTCGAAGCCCGGTGGGAGCATTGCTTCCGCCGGGCTTTGTTTTTAGTTGTCACACCCTCATTCCCCGTTACCAGTCATCTGGTAAAAGTAACTCCATACCTTATTATCAATCATGGCCAGCGCCGCAGTCAGTGTTACCAAAGACAGTTTCGCCCAGGAAGTCCTCCAGTCCAAGGTCCCCGTGGTGGTGGATTTCTGGGCTGAATGGTGCGGCCCCTGCAAAATGCTTGGCCCAGTGCTGGACGAGATCGCGAAGGAAAAGGGAGACGCGGTCAAAGTGGTGAAAGTCAACGTGGATGAAGAGGGCGATCTCGCGGTGGAATATGGCATCCGCAACATTCCCGCGCTGTTCTACTTCAAGGACGGAGAGTTGAAGCACAAGGGCATCGGCGTTCAGCCGCGCTCGGAGATTCTGAAAAAGCTGGAATCCCTCGCCTGAGAGGTTCCCTGCCGGGCCTCCCGGTGCCGCCACGCGGTCCGGTCACGGGTCCATGAGCTCGTCCACCCACCACGCGCAGAGGCCGGTGAAGAGCTCATACTGCACCAGGGCTTCCATGTTCCCGCTGATGAACATGGAGGCGATGTGCGCGTTGTCCGTGCGGTGAGCGTCGTATTTCGCGGACAGCATCAGCCGCACTTGATTGAGGGCGCGATACCAGTCCTCCACATGCTCCTTCGGAATCTGGAAACTCCAGCGGTCCGCGGAAGGCGGGTGAAGCTCATCCGGGATTTCTTCGGCGAATGGATCCTGTGAGGCCGGCCTGGCGGTCTTCCGTGCTTTGGCACCCGTTTTCTTCGCGGCCTTTTTGGCGGTTTTCGCGCCTTTGGCAGCTTTCGTGGCCGTCTTTGCCTGTGCCTTTTTTGAAGTCTTTTTCGCGACCGTTTTATTTTTTGCCGCCGCGGCTTTTTTGGCGGCGGTCTTTTTGGTGGCCGCCTTCTTTTTCACCGCGCGACGGCGCGCGGGAGCGGGCTCTGGTATCGCGGCGCTCACGTCCCCCGTCACCTTCGCCAGACTCCCGCTGAAAAGATCCTCCAGTTCCGGGCGGACAAATTCCTCCCAGTCCTCTATCTGCTCCTCCTTCGCGTCTCCCGACGCGAAGGCATCCGGGAACAGCCGCTTTTGCGCCTTCCCGCTTTCGCCCGCGACCGCCAGGGTGGGGATGCTCTTCAGCAGATCGAGATTCCAGTCCTCAAGATCCGCGATCTTTACCGAGCCGTCAGGCAGACGTTGGATGGTCATGGTGAAAATCAACCGGCCTTCTTCATGGCCGCCAGCAGTTGGCTGGCGTGAAGCAGTTGCACATAGTGTTCCGCCCGCTCTGCGGGGCCCGTCCAGACCACGGATTTCCCGCGCGTGTGGACCTCCATCATCATCCTTTCCGCCGTCTCCGCGGGGTAGCCGAAAACCCGTCGGAGGATAAGCGTGACATAGTTCATCAAATTCACTGGATCGTCATACACAATGACGTGCCACGGCTGGTCCAGGGATTCATCGATTTCCTCCTCCGGCACCACGATGGTATCCGGTGAATCCGTCGCGAGGAAAAACTCCCCGGCGGGCTTATCCGCCATCGCGACCCGGGGAGACTTCGCGTCCGGGCGGGGTGAGGATTCCTTGATTCGCTGCATCCCTCATTCATGCCCTGGAAATCCCGTTTTGGCAACGGCGGGAGCGACAGGCCGGCACACGGTTTTTCCCTTCCCTAACGGCGTGTCCGCGCTCCGGAGGCCGCGCTCTTTCCCGCGGGAAAGGCAATGGCTCCCGGCCCGGGAACCACGAGCGTGGGCAACACTTTGAGTGCTTCCGCCGCCTGTTGGAAAAAGGTCTCCATCTCCACGGATGGCGGTGCCGGGCGCCGGGTGCGCCATTCACAGTAGAGCAGACACTGGAGCATGGGCAGCACGGCAATGCTGAAGTCCGCCGCATACAGCGCGAACACGGTGGCAAAATGCGCCGGGGTCTTCCCCTCCGCCACCGCCGCCGCGAATCTCCGCGCCACCGGGAGATGCCGGGCTCCCTCGCGCCGGGCCAGCAGTTCCTTTCCCGCCTGGGCGCTGGCCCCGGACAAGCGCAGCCCACCCTCCGCGGCAATCAATCCCGCCGCGTCCCCCCGCAGCGCCATCTCCCGGGCCGCCACCGCATATGGCGCGAGAACCGGCAGGAAAACGTCCCGCGTCCACGCGGCAAAGTCCCCTCCTTCAAAAGCGAGCGCCGCGGGCGGACGCAGCCCAGCCAAACAAATGCGGAGCGCCCGCCGGGCTTCATCGGCATTTCCGGGGCTGGCGGCATAGATCGCGGAGCGGTCACTCATACCGGGCCATGCATGCCCGTTTTTCCCTCTCCCCGCAACCCCTCGTTACCACCTCTCCTCTTCATCCTACTCCTACTCCTCCGATTCCTCCCATCTCCCCTCATTGACATCCTCCCGCTCCCATGGGATCACCCGCCCCCGCCGTGCTTCCTTTTCTCAAACTCCCCCGCCGCTGGCTCTGGCGTCTCCTCCTCACCGGACTTTGCCTTTTGATCGCCGTGGCGGCGCTCAATTTCTGGATGCTCCGGAGCACCCGGGACCGGATCTTCCAGAACACCGGCAGTGTTCCCGTCACCCCCGTGGCCCTGGTGCTCGGCACCGCAAAGATGATCGGTGGCGGTGTCAACGTCCACTTCACCGTGCGCATGGAAGCCGCGGAGTTGCTCTACAAATCCGGTCGCATAAAACACTTTCTCGTCAGCGGCGACAACAGCCGTGACGGCTACAACGAGCCCGAGGACATGAAGGCCGACCTCATGGCCCGGGGCATTCCCGCCGCCGCCATCACGTGCGATTACGCGGGCTT
Organism: Verrucomicrobiales bacterium; assembly: GCA_965229245.1. Taxonomy (GTDB): domain Bacteria; phylum Verrucomicrobiota; class Verrucomicrobiia; order Verrucomicrobiales; family V1-33; genus V1-33. The sequence continues at coordinate 579,814 of CBDDIW010000005.1, read as the reverse complement.
CCGCACGCTGGACTCCGTGGTCCGCGCCAAAGAGAACTTCGGCCTCACCCGGTGTGTCATCATTTCGGACGATTTCCACCTCGCCCGCGCCCTCTGGCTGGCGGACCGGCAGGGGCTGGCCGCCACCGGCTTTTATGCCCCGCCGGTGATCTGGAAAAACTCCTGGCGGCCTCGCTGCCGGGAGTGGCTGGCCCGTATCGGAGCCGTGGTGGATGGCGTCACCGGCAAGCGCCCGAAGTTTGGCGGGGAGAAGATCACCCTGTCCGTCGCCGGGGATTGATTTCTCTATCCGGCGCGTTCGCGGACGTGAAATCGGCTGGTCAGCGGGCGCGGCTCTGCTACAACCGGCGCTTCATGAGAATACTCCCGCTCCTCCCCGCCATCCTCACGCTCTCCGCTTCCGCCTGTCTGGCGGGAGAGGTCACCTGGAAAACCATCAATCTCACGGATGAATTCCATGCCGAAGGCGCGGCCTGCGGCGACTTCAACAAGGACGGCAAAAACGACATCGCCTATGGCCCCTACTGGTGGGAAGGTCCGGACTTCAAAGTCCGCCACCAGATCTATGAAGGGAAGCCCATGGATCCCCGCGGCTATTCCAAGAACTTCTTCACCTATGCTCCGGACCTGAACCAGGACGGCTGGGCGGACGTGCTGGTCCTCGGTTTTCCGGGCGATGTCAGCTACTGGTTTGAAAATCCCAAGGGCAAGGAGGGCAACTGGAAGCGGTATGACATTCTCAAGACCACGGACGGCGAATCCCCCGCGTGGGTGGACATCACGGGCGATGGCAAACCGGAGATCGTTTGTGGCTCCGGCGGCTCTTTTGGCTATGCCTCTCCCGGTGAGGATCCCACGAAGGAATGGCCGTTCGTCAAGGTCACGCCGAACATCGGCATCCAGCGCTTCACCCATGGCATGGGCGTGGGCGATGTGAATGGGGACAAGAAGATGGACCTCCTGGAAAAGAACGGCTGGTGGGAACAGCCCGCCGATCCCCGCACCCGCGCGGAGTGGACTTTCCACAAGCAACAGTTCTCCCCGGACGGCGGCGCGCAGATGTTCGCCATGGATCTGGATGGCGACGGGGACATGGACGTGCTCACCTCTCTCGTGGCCCACGGTTATGGCATCGCATGGTACGAGCAAAAGGACGGCACCTTCATCAAGCATGACATCATGCCCGCCGATCCCAAAGCCGACCCCGTCTTCAGCGAAATCCACGCCATGGATGTCGCGGACTTCAATGGGGATGGCGTCCCCGATTTCGTCACCGGCAAACGCTACTGGTCCCACGCCCCGCGTCCGGATGGCACCGGCGGTGAAAAGGGAACGGCGGATCCCGCCGTGCTCTATTGGTATGAAGTGAAGCCCGGCAAAGCCAGCGGCAAGGTGGAGTTCATCCCCCACCTCATTCACAGCGACAGCGGCGTGGGCACCCAGGTCACGGCCATCGATGTGGACGGCAACGGCGTGCCGGACGTGGTCGTGGGCAATAAGAAGGGCGCGTTCGTCAGCCTTGGCTTCCGCTAACCCGACCGGCTGCCCGCCTTCCTGAGCAGTTCCAAAACCGCCCTCCCCGGTCCGTGGAGGGCGGTTTTTTTCGTTTCATGCCCCCTGGGGTTGTGATTGTTGTCAGGATTGATGATAATGCTCTCCAGGCTTCATGGGAGTGCCCGTGGCCGGTCCGCCGGAAACCTCCGCTCCCACGCTTCCGGGGACGAAACCCTTTTGCGGAATCCCGCCGGGGACACCATGCTTCCGGCGATCCCAAGGCGGGAAGGCCATCCTCCCGCCCACCCGCTTCCGCCATGTTGCTTCGTGTTCTTATTCTGTCGATGTCTTTCGCCCTTTCCCCGTCCCTCCATGCCGATGAAGGCCGTCCGTTTACCCAGGCCGAGGCGTCGCATTTCGCCGCGCTCGCCCTGAAGGGGATCGGGAAAGAGTATCCGAACAAGATGGACCATGTCATGCGCGATGCCGGGGACGTGCAAAGCCCGCGCATGCTGCATCCCGCCTTCTACGGGTGCTTCGACTGGCATTCCTCGGTGCATGGCCACTGGATGCTCGTGCATTTGCTGAAGGTGCATCCGGGGCTGCCCGAGGCACCCGCCATCCGCGCGGCACTGCGGGCGAACCTGACAAAGGAAAACCTGGCGGTGGAAACCGCCTACCTCACGCAACCCGGTCGTGCCAGCTTCGAGCGCACCTACGGCTGGGCATGGCTGCTGAAGCTGGCGGAGGAACTCCACGGGTGGGATGATCCGGATGGCCGGGAGTGGTCCGCGGGCATCATCCCGCTGGCGGACGCCTTTGTGGCGAAGTATCTGGCCTTCCTGCCGAAGCAGACCTACCCCATCCGCACGGGGGTGCATCCGAACACCGCTTTCGGATTGTCCTTCGCGCTGGACTATGCCCGTGCGGTAAAGCACGCGGAGCTGGAGAAGCTCATCGTTTCCCGCGCCCGGGACTACTTTGGGAAGGATGTGAACTATCCCGCCTCATGGGAGCCAGGAGGGGAGGATTTCCTGTCCCCCGCGCTCATGGAGGCGGACCTCATGCGCCGGGTGCTGCCCGCGCCGGAGTTCCGGGAATGGTTCCGCCGGTTCCTGCCGGAGATGCCGCCCGCGCTACTGACACCCGCCGTGGTGGCGGACCGCGCGGACCCGAAGATCGTGCACTTGGACGGGCTGAATCTTTCCCGCGCCGCCTGCCTGTGGAACATCGCCCGGGTGATCCCCGAAAGCGATCCCCTGCGCGCCGTCCTCACCTCCGCGGCGGAGCGACATGCCGGGGCCTCCCTGCCGCATGTGACCAGCGGGGACTACGCGGGCGAGCACTGGCTGGCCAGTTTCGCCGTTTGGATGAGCATGGCCCGGACGGGGGACTGAGGAGGGAGCCCGGGGACAATTGGCCAAATAATCCGCGCATTTACCGTCGCTACCTCTGACGTTCGCTACACCGCCCGCATGGAAGACTCCCCTTTGGAATTTGCCCGCATTTACTGGCTCTACGCCGGGGTGGGATTGTGTGTCGCCATCGTGGCGCTGTTTTTCCTTTTCGACCGCCGGCGGGAGGAGGCGCTGGCAAAGCTGGTGCATTCCCGCTTTCGCCGGCGGCTGGTGCCTGGGCATTCGCCCGGCATGGTAAGGGTGAAGCGGAGCCTGTGGGTGCTGGGCGTGCTGCTTCTCGGCGTGGCGGCGGCGGGCCCCCGGAAGGGATACGAGGAACGTGAGGTGCGCCGGAAGGGCATCGATATCCTTTTTGCCATCGATACCTCACGCAGCATGCTGGCCGAGGATCTGACGCCCAACCGGCTGGAGCGCGCGCGCATGGGCATTCATGACTTTCTTTCCCGGCTGGAGGGGGATCGCGTGGGGCTCATTCCTTTCGCGGGCAGTTCCCTTGCCCTGTGCCCGCTGACCACGGACTACGATGCCTTCCGGGACGGCCTTGACGCGCTGAATACGGACATCATTCCGCGCCAGGGCACGGACGTGGCCAGCGCCATCCGCGAGGCGGAACGGCTGTTCGCGGAGCAGAATAACAACTACCGGGTGCTGGTGCTCATCACGGACGGCGAGGACCTCCAGGGGGACGCGATTCAAGAAGCGGAGGCCGCCGCGAAGAACGGGACGCGGATTTACCCCATTGGCGTTGGCAGCACGGAGGGGGCCACCATTCCCCTGCGTCAGGAGGACGGGACCACGGAACTGGTGCGCGATGACAAGGGAAATCCCGTGGTGACCAAACTGGACGAAGAGACTTTGAAAAAGATCGCGGGGCTCACCGGCGGTCTCTACGCCCCGCTGGGTCGCGGCGCGGAGGGACTGGACACGGTTTACCGGGAGAAGCTCCGCCTCGTGCCAAAAAACCAGACGGAACTCCGGACGGAAAAAGTGCCGCTTGAGCGCTTTGAATGGCCCCTGGGTGCCGCCATATTGTTGTTCATCATGGAATTTCTGCTGCCAGACCGCCGCCGTGAGTCGAAACCCGCGCCGCTGCCCTCCGCCGCGCGCCGTCATCCCGCCTCCCTGCCCGTGATCCTCACCGCCGCGGGGCTGTTATTCACCGCGGCCGCGGGGAAGGTTTCCGCCGCGGAGGAGGTGAAGGATTCCCGGGTCACTTATAACGAGGGCACGGCGAAGTATAACGAGGGGAAGTTTGAGGAGGCGGTTAGAATCCTCCAGTCAGGGCTGAACACTCCGGACCTCGCGCTGCAAAACCGGATGTATTACAACCTGGGGAACGCGCTCTACCGGGTGGGACAGGAACAGAAAAAAAAGTCGAAGAAGAAAGCTCTCAAAACCTGGGAGGAGGCGATGAAGTCCTATACCGCCGCTCTGACACTCAACAGTGACGACAAAGAGGCGCGCCATAATCTCGATCTGGTGACCCGGAAGTGGGAGGAACTGAAACGCAAGCGTGGCGGCAAGGGCGGCGGCCAGGGAGGGGCGGGAGAGGAGAGCGAGGAGGGAGATGAAGGAGAAGGCGAGAGTGGCCAGGATGGGAACAGCCAGAAAAAAAATGAGGGAGGCGATCAGAAAAAGGATGAAGGAAGCGGGCAGGAGGGGAAGGGAAAGGACGGTCAAAAGGGCAGTGGAGAGGACGCGGAACAGACGCCTTCGAAGGAGGGCTCTGGTGAGCAAAAGGAAAACCCGGAGGGCAAAGACGCCTCCGGCGAAACCCAGGACGGTTCTAAAGAGGGGGATAAAAATTCTCCCGGGACTGGTGCTGCTCAGCAGAAGGACGGGACTGGCAATTCCCCCGAAAAAGAAAATGGCCAACCTTCCGGAAAAGAGGGGGGTGAGAAAGATCAGCCCGGCTCCACGGATGGGGGCGAAAAGGATATGAAAGATCCCCGGGAGGGCGACAAAGAGGCTGCCGGGACAGGATCCGGGGAGAAAAAAGACGATGCCAAAGAAGCGGGTGGAAAAGATGGAGTCCAGGAGGCGAAGGGCGGGGATAAATCCGGTGGTGGCAAAGATGAAGACAAAAACAAGACGGCCACTGGAGGAAAGGATGACATGGAAAAAGCCGGTCCCGAAGGAAAGCCCGCCGAAATGAGCGAGGTGCGCCGGAAACCCGGCGAGATGACCGCCGAGGAGGCCCGGATGCTGTTACAAAGCCTGCGGAGCGATGAGCGTACCGTGATTCCAGGCAGCCAGTCCCAGCCTCCCCGCCGGCAGGGGCGTTTCCGGGATCCAAATAACACCACCAGGGGCAAGACATGGTGACGCCCGTTTCATTTTTTTCCCGGACCACCCGCGCATGCGTGTGGCTCCTCCTGTGGTGCGGCGTGCTCGGCTTCTTTACCGCGCGCGTTTCCGCCGGGGAGATATCGGCCACGCTTCAGGCGGAGTCCGTGCCCGCGGCCACGGGCACGAGATTGACGCTGAAGATCTCCGGAAGTGACATCGGGGACATCACCCTTCCCGAAGCCCCGGACCTGATCATTCAACAAAACGGCACCCAGCAGAGTTTCCAGCTCATGAATGGCCGGGTGAACCGCAGTGTGGTTTATTCCTATGCGGTCGGCTCCATGAAGCCGGGGGACTACACCATTCCGGAATTCACCGTCACCGTGGACGGGGAGGCGTTGAAGACGAAACCGCTCAAACTGAAGGTCCTGCCCTCCGGCAGCCAGGCTCCTCCTGGCGCGCCCCAGGGGAACACCGGCCCCGGTCCTGCCGCGGGAAATGATCCGGAAGGGAGCGAGCGCTACGGGTCGCTTACCATCCAGCCGCACTTGAACGGCCGGAAATATGCGTGGGTAGGTGAGATTGTGCCGGTGACCATCAAAGTATGGGTTCCCCAGGGTGCCCGGATCGAGCGGGTGGCTAAAATCCAGCCGCAGTCCCCCGCTTTCACTCTGCAGAACCTCTCGGCGACGCCCTCCCAAAGGCAGGAGCAGCGGGACGGGAAAAACTACACAGTACTGACTTACTTCGCCGGGCTTTCCGCTACCAAAGCGGGAACCTACCAGCCGGATCTCACGCTTAGTGCCACGGCCCGGGTGCCGAGGCCGGCATCAGGCGCGCGTGCCCGCTTGCAGGGTGGTTTTGCTTACAGCCCCTTCGATGACCCCTTCAATCAGCCGGTGCTCAAGGATGTGGAGTTGAAGACCAGTTCCGTGCCCGGCTCCGAACTCGAAATCCGCCCTCTTCCTCAAAAGGATCGTCCCGCGGACTTCAATGGAGCAGTGGGCCGGTTTTCCTTCGAGAGCGTGGATGTTCCGGATCAGTGGCTGAGCGGCGAGCCGCGGGCCATCCGGGCCGTGATCAAAGGAGAGGGGAATTTCAATCTTCTCTCCCAGCCGGAGCCCCGGCCCGCCGCGGGCTGGAAGGCCTACACCGGGCAGTCGGAATTCTCCGCCGGGGATGCGGCGTCTTTTACCGGGAGCCGGCAGTTCAAATTCACCGCCATGCCGCGTATGGCCGGGCCCCAGCAGGTGAGCCTGGGGTTCAGCTACTTCGATCCCGTGTCCGGCCACTATGAATCCGTGGTCAGCCCGGCCCAGGAGGTTCAGGTGCGCGGGGAGAATTTGCCGAAGGAGACCGAAGCGCCCGCGGCGGGCTCCAATGCCAAGAAGGAACCGGTGGTGGATGGCCTCGCCGCCCTTCGCACCGGGGATACGGCTGTTTGGAGCCTGATCCCGTTCGCTTACGTGACGTCATTCCCCATTCCCCTCACCGTGGCGGGCGGGTTGCTGCTCGCGGGACTGGTCGCCGGTTTCGTCCGGCGGAACCGCCGGGATCCCGCGCGGTTGGCCCGGGAGCAGGCGGAGCGGGCGGTGAGAGAGGCACTGGGGGAAGCGGAGACTTTCGCGAATCAGGGAGATGTGCGGGGGTTTTTAGGAGCCGCCCGCCGGGTGCTCCAGGCCAGACTGGCGGCTCTCCATGGCCGCCCGTCCCAGGGTATCACCCTCGCCGATGTCGTGGCCTGGGTACCCGGGGATTCGCCGGTGGTTGGCTTTTTCCAGGAGGCTGACCGGCTGACCTACGGGCCCACCAGCAGTGCTCCGGCGGAGAATCTGCCTGCCTGGCGCGAGCGCCTGCGGGAGGCCCTGCAATCCCTCGGCGGTGTCGTGCCGGTTTGATGTATATTAGCGCTATGTGTCATCTGGTCAGTAAACTCCTGTGCGCCCTCCTGTTGCTTTCCGGCCTGGCCCGCGCGGTCACTCTGCAGGAGGCGAATGCCCTCTACAAATCCGGGGAATACGCCAAATCCGCCGCTGCCTGTGAGGATCTCATCCGCACCGGCGGGAACACGGCCTCCCGGCTCTACACCCTGGGAAATGCCCGCTTTCAGTTGAAGGAATACGGCCCCGCCATTCTCGCCTTCGAGCGTGCCGCCCTGCTGGCTCCCCGGGACGCGGACATCCAGGCGAATCTGAAGATGACGCGCAAGGCTGCCGCCGCGCTGGAGGAGCCGGTCCCGCTCTCATGGTGGGAGACCCCGCTGCACGCTTTCAGCCTGCGGGAGTGGTCCCTGGTGGCCATCGGCTCCGCGTTTCTCCCGGCGCTCGCCGCGCTGGCCTGGGGGCTGGGCGGGTTTTCCCGTGCATGGATCAAACGGAGCGCCCTTACTCTGCTGGTGGTGGGGATTCTCACGGGCGCGGTCGCCGGCTCCGCCCTGTGGTACCGGAAGGAGGAGAAGACCCTCGGCATCATCACCGCCGGAGTCCCGGTCCTCCATGTTTCGCCCTTCCCCGGCGCGGCTCCCGTGGGAACTCCCCCTGCCGGACAGCGGGTTTTCATGGGGGAACGCGTGCCGGGCTGGGTTTACGTGACGCTTCCCAACTCCAGCACCCGTGGCTGGCTGCCGGACGAGGAGGTTTCCCTCATCATGATGGACACGCCCTGAGCGGTCGCGGTTTTTTGTGACAAATCCGCCCCCTGCCCGCCGCGGAGTTTACGAAATCCGGCACACGCCGCAAAGCCCATTGGACAACGGGGTATTCCATGGCAGAAAGTTGTTTTCTCTTTTCCAGAGTCCTCCCCCATGAATCTGCCAAACCAGCTTACGATTGCCCGTCTGGGACTGACGGTTCTTTTCGTGATCGCGGCCTATTCCGGGCTCTCCTGGGGGTTTACGGCGGCGGCCTTGCTGTTCGGGGTGGCGGCCTTCACGGATTTTCTGGACGGGCACATCGCTCGGCAACGGGGACTGGTCACCTCCTTCGGGAAACTCATGGATCCTCTCGCGGACAAGGTGCTCATGATGTCCGCCTTTGTGGTGCTCATGGACCTCTACCGGGACGGCTCCACCATGCCCGCCTGGCTGGTCATCACTATTCTCACCCGGGAGTTCCTCGTCACCGGCCTCCGGCTGGTGGCCTCTGCCCAGGGAGCCGTGCTCTCCGCGGACTGGCTGGGGAAGCAAAAGACCATCTGGCAGATCGTCTTTGCCAGCTACCTTCTGGTCATGCACGCCGCCATGCGGGAGTCCCTCATGGCCTGGGTGAAGCCTTTGTTCGAAATTCCCTTCATCGGGCGGCGGATCATGGTCCCGGTTTTGCTGACCATTACCCTGGTGGTGACCGTCTGGTCCGGTCTTTCCTATTTCTGGAAAAACCGTCAGCTGGTCATCAAGGAACTGTGAACATTTCGCCCGGAAATGTGAGGCCTTTGGACTCTGAATCATTGACATCCCCCCGGTATCTCCGGCAGTATCCAGTTTAACATCTCATTCATTTTACCTTTCGGATGAACGCCATCGGATTTTTCATGCGCCGCCTCGCGTGGCAGTTTGGTATCAAGCACGAACGCAACCGGTGGAGTGCCGTCACCCGGGAAACCCAGCTCCTCGCGGAAGCCCAGGATCTCCTGGGGAAACTCGCCTGGCCGCTCACGAATGAAGTGGATGACCTCTCCGGGGAATATTGGCAGATCCTGGACCTGGACAAGCGCCAGCAGGAAATGCGGGACTACTCCGAAAAGCTCACCAACGACAACGAAGCCGCCCAGGAGAAGCTGTATTCGATTGAGGACGGCTACGACAATCAGGTGCAGGCCATCCTGAGCCGGAAGCGGGAACTTATGGAAAAGGCCGTCGGCATCATGAACGACGTGGAGGAGATCAAGGAACGGGACTCCAATACCCGCCGCCGCTTTGGCAGCCTCAAGGCCAAGCTGGAAGTGCTCAAGCGCCAGGATGGGGACTTCGCCGCCGAGATCGAGCGCACCCGCCAGTCACTGGTTAAGCTCAAGGAGGAGCACGCCCACGACCTCGCGGACATCACAGGCCGCGAAAGCGAAGTGGAAAAACTGGAGTCCGGCGTGCAGCGCATCGATGACGAAGTGGCCTCCCGCCGCGAACAGTTGAAAGTGGAAACCGCCGACCTCGTCGCCGAGATCGGGCGCCGGTCAAAGCAGATCGCGGAACTCTCCGCGAAGATCGGTTCCCTCGACACGCAGAAAGGAGAGCTCAGCTTTCTCATTGGCCAGTATCTGAGCAACGCCATCGACGGCAGGGATCCCTCCGTGAACCGCGTCCTGAACGCCTATCGTCCCATCGTGGCCCGGATCAAAAGCCTGCGCGCCTCCATTCAGTATAATCAGCGCCTCGCCCGCCGGATTTCCCGTTAATAGAGCTGAAGGCTCCGGAATTTCCGGCACTGCTCTGGTCTCTTGGCGATAATGTCCAGGGTGGCGCTGCCGGAGGATATCAAGGAGCCTGCGTCCAGCGGGCGCGATAATAGGCGCGGGGATCCGTCCCCCTCGTGAGCGGCACGGTGAGCGTGGGACCGGTCAGGATGTGCGTGCTCACCGGCTGCCAGGCGCGCAGATCCAGCGACTTCTCCACCACATACACCCGCCCCGCCTGATCTGTCAGGGTGAGGTCCAGCAGGGAGTCACCGGTGCCCGCGCGGGCCGCCAGCCGGAGCGGCGGCGTGGAGACGGGCTGTGTATTATACACCCCGGCCACCGGACGCAGGACGGCATCGAAGGCCATGTCGAATCCCGTGTCGCTGCTGGTCACCGCGTTCTGGTGGATACTCACGGCCACCTGGTGTGTGCCTGGGGTCAGCGCGGTGGCGGGCACGGTGACGGTGAGCCACTCCTGTTCACCATCCCCGCTGATCGCCGTGACGGCCGCGGAATCGTTCCTCACGGGCTCGTCGTTGATATTGATCTTCGCGGCGCGGATGCCGTCGATATAAATGGCGAGCCCGTCATCCCGCTGCACCCGCATGGTGGCGGACACGGGCGTGGTGCCCGCAGGTACGGTGTAGGTGCGTCGCGCCCAATAGACAAGCCTGCCGGAAGTCATGACCGTGGTCTCCCCGTCACCGCCAAAACCCAGGCGGGCCGGGCCACTGAGCCAGGCGGTGTCGTTGAAACCCAGGTTCTGCCAGCCCGTCGCCGGAGCCACGCCGGTGTCCAGATACTTCCAGTCCGCCCCCGCGGCCACGAGGATTACGCTTTGGTCCGGAGCCACGATGGTGACCGGTATGGCGGTGGAATCCAGCGACCCGCCACCGGTCAGGATTGCCCGGGCTTTCAAAGTGTAACTCCCGTTCAACGGCGCGGTCCAGGTGAAGCTCCACGGCGCGGCCACTGCTTCCCCGATCTTCGCCGCCCCGGCACAATACTCCACCCGCTGCACGGCGGGCGCGCCCGCGAAGGCCGCCGCGAGCGCCACGCTGGACGCGGGATTCAACCGTTCACCGCTCGCCGGGCTGGTAAGCCACACGGCGGGAAAGGTGCCTGTCGGCGAAGTGAGGCCATACAGCGCCAGATCAAACCCCAGGTCACTGCTGGAGGCCGCGTTCTGATGCACCTCCACCGCCAGTTGATTTTCCCCGGCCAGCAGCGCGGTGACGGGCACGATGAACTCCACGGGCGTCTGCTCCGCCGCGCCGCTGATCCCCTCCGTGGCCAGGCTGGAGAACGTCAGCAGACCCTCCGGCAGATTATCCCTCACCAGTTCCGTCCGGTTCAACTGCACGGAAACGCCATCGTCCCGCAGAACGCGCAGCCGTAGCGCGGAGAAGGCCGCCGGATTCGTCACCGTGAACTTCTTCCGGAACCAGGCCGTGATGGGGCGCGCGGAGGGTGTGCCGCGGGCGATGGTGGTCACCTCGCCATCTCCGCCATAACCGAGACGCCCGTTCCCAGACGGCCACGCGGTGTCGTCGTAGGAAGTCCGCCCCACCCAGTTCGCGCCGGGATCAATGCCTGTGTCGATATACTTCCAGTTCTCGCCAAAGGAAACCAGGGCCGTGCCCTGGGCCGGCTGCGAGACCTGCACGGACCGCGTGGCACTGTCCTCCGTGGCCCCGGTGCTGTCCGTCACCCGGGCGGTGAGGGTATTCGCGCCCGCCCCGGCCCCGCTCCAGGTGAATTCATACGGCCAGGTGGTGTCCTCACCGATTTTCGTTCCGTTGTGGAAGAACTCGACCTTCGTCACCCCCCGTCCCGCGGGCACCACGGCGTCCGCCTGGAGCAGCACCGGCGCGGGCAGCGTGACCGCCGCCGGAGCGGTGAGATAAACACCCGCGGCGCGCACGGTGGTCCCGGTCGCCGCGAGGGCAAAGTCAAAGCTGAGGTCGCTGCTGGTGGGGGAGTTTTGCTGCACCTCCACGGCCACCAGATTGCTGCCGGGGTGCAACAGCGCGGCATCCAGCGGCTGCGTGTGCCAGGCGTTTTCGATGGCATCCGCGCCCGCGCCCAGCGGCGTCCAGTCCGTGCCGGATTGGGAAAAATTACTCCGCCACACCAGCGTGCCGTTCACATACACATTCGCCGCGTCATCCCGGATCATGCGGGCCAGCAGCCCGGTGATCGCGGCGGGATCACTCACGTCGAAGAACCTCCGGAAATACACGCTGTTGTAAGGCCCGCCGCTGATGGTCCCCGCTTCATCGCCATCCCCGTAGCCCAGTTGCGCGTTCGCCGCGGGCCAGGTGTCCGTGTAGGCTGGCGAATACCAGTTCGCGGGCGGCGCGGTGGTCTTGCTGGCATGGTATTTCCACGCGCTCCCCGGCGCGATGAGATCCACCGGCGGCGCGGTGAGATTCACCGTCACCGTCCCGGAGGTCAGCGGCAGTCCCGCGTTGAAAGTGGTCACGGTATGCAGCGCGTGCGTGCCCGCCGCGGGATTGCTCCAGGCCCATTGATAGGGGGCCACGGTGTCCTCGCCCAGCTTCACATTGTCCGAGTAAAACTCCACCTTCGTCACCGTGGCCGCGCTTGCCCGGGCCTCCGCCACCAGAGTCACGCTGGTGAGCGGTGTGTAAAGCGTGGCCCCGTCCACCGGAGAGCTAAGATAAGCCGCCGCCGCTCCCGTCCCCGGCGCGGTGGCAATGCCCGTCAGCGCGGCATCGAACGCCAGATCACTGCTCGTGGGCTCCACCTGGTGCACCTCCGCGGAGAGAATGTTCGTGCCCGCCACCAGCAGGGACGGCGTGATGCCGGACTGCACCAGATAGTCGTTAGGCTCCACGGAGTCCCTCGCCTTCGTGCTGTAGGTCACCGTGTCCACCGTTACGTTATCCGGCAGATTGTCCGCGAAAATCCGGGTGCCGTTCAGATACACGATCACCATGTCGTCCCGTTTGCACTCCAGCCGCAGATCCTCAAAGGCCGCGGGATTCGCCACCGTGAAGGACTTCCGGAAATAACAGGTGGTGCGTTTGTTATTCGCGTCCCCGCCATAGCTCACCACCGTGCCCTCGCCGCCATTCCCATAGCCCAGCATGCCGGGACCGGAGGGCCAGGAGGCATCGTTATAAGGGCCGCGCCAGGCGGTCCCGAGATCCACCCCCTGGTCATGATACTTCCAGGTGGAGAGCTTCGCCACCAGCGGGGTCAGGATCTCCGGTGGCGTTGCGGAAATGGCGAAGTCCGCGCCGCTGTAGTGGCCCGCCAGGGTCAGGGGATTCGTGAAGACCGGCGAGAACGCCAGCTTGTTCTCCACCATCTCCCGGATCTTCACCGTGACGGACCCCGCGGGCACCCGCGCCAGAAAGTAGGAGCCGTCCGTGTCCGTCCAGCAGTAGTGCGCGTCGTCCGTGTAGACCCGGATGCCGCTCAGCGGTTTTCCGCCCGCGTCCAGCACGCGACCGGTAATGTGATACTGCCCCGCCACCGGAGCCCCCACCTGCACGGGCACCGTGCGCCGCCAGGTGCCGCCCCTCAGATCGCTCACCGTGCACTGCACGGGATACTCGCCGTCCGCGGCGAAGGTGTGGGTCTGCCGCGCGGCATTGTCCATGCTGTAGGTCCCGTCCCCGAAATCCCAGCTGTAGGCCAGTTCATTCCCATCCGGGTCCGTGGCCTCCGCCGTGAAGAGCACTTCGGAACCGGCGGGCACCTTCGGCGAATGGCAGGTCACCACCGCGCGGGGCGGGCGGTTGCCCGCGGTATTGAAATACACCGCCACGTCCATGCTCGCGGGGGAGGTATTCGCGCGGCGCAGTGGGGTCACATACACTCCCGCCGTCGGGTCCGTAAACGTCCGCCCAATAGGCTGGGCGATGTTGTTTTGCCGGGGCGTGCAGTCCAGCAGATAACTCTCCCGCCCGTCCTTGTTACAAAAGTGGGCGAAGAGTCCCTTCTGGAACTGTTCCTCTCCCCGGTCCCCGCGGAAATCGAAGGAATAGTCCTGCGATCCATTCCGGCTCACCCGCAGCGTGCGCAGGCCCTGGTTGCCGTTCATGTCGTCCATCGCGTGCAGCCGGTAGATGCCGGGGGTGGTCACGGGATCCCCGTTCGCCCCGGGGATCCAGTCCAGGTAGCGCTTGTAGCTGCCCACGTAGTGATCGCTGTCCCCGCCGCTGCCGATGGGGTCGTAGTTGTTCCCATACTCCACGTTCGTCCCGTCGCCGATGATGCTGTTCGTGCCGGTGTCCCAAGTGTGCGCGTGCGGCAGCCCCAGGTTATGCCCCAGCTCATGCGTCAGCACGTTGCGACCCCAGTAACCGTTGGCAATGTGAATGCCGATGCCGCCCACATAGGCCAGCCCCGCGTAACCCGCGGACGGGCGGTTCTTTGTGAACACGGCGAAGAATTGATAGTTATCCAAAGTGTAGCCCGCCGTCGCGGCCGCCGCGCGGGCATCGGGATAGAGTTTGGAAAGCCCCGCGTCATTGTAATAGGACGCGGGATGATTCAGCGCCAGCGGCGTGGTAATGGCGGAACCGGTATCCCCCAGCGGCGCGATCTTCAGCCGGTCGTAGGAAAGATCCGCCATGTGCGTGACCATCCCCGCCAGCAGCGACTCCGCCGTGGACTGCGGGATGGTGTCCCCCTCGGCCCCGGACGAGTCCGTGAATTTCACCCGCAGGAAAAGGAACCGCTTTCCTCCTTCGGTATAACCACTCGCCGCCACCACCCCGCCGGCCGCCGCCGCCGCGCCATCCGGAATGTTCAAGCCCGCGCCTTCCACCGCCGAGGCCGCCCACAACTGTGCGTGCACGGACCCGCAAAACGCGTGCAGATCCCCGCCGATTTCCACCACGCCGGGCGTGCTGTTCGCCGTGACTTCGTCGCCGGATTCCGGACACACCGGTTCGGTGGCGGAGGCAGTCAGATAGTCCTGGACCTCATCGTCATCCAGCGCCCGTGCGGGATTCGGATCGAGCGCCATGAGGGAATCCGGAGCGCCGTTGATCCCCGCGGGCGGATTCGTGCCCGCGGATGCCGGCAGCGCGATGCCGTTCAGCGGCACCCGGGATTTGCTCACGTAGTTCTGTGCCGCGCCATAAGTGTAAACCGCGTGCCGCACTCCATTCACCACGGCCTCCCGTGTCACGGGCGTGATGGCATCCCCGCCCCCCTCCACGGGCCGGGCCGCGAGCACACGATATTCACCCTGGGTATTCACCGGCACTTCCAGCAGTCCCGTGACGCTCCCGGGCAATCCGCGCCGCACGCCATGCGGCACCGTGAGTTCCAGCGCCCGCTCCGGGCGGGAGGCGATCATGTCCGCCATGGCCCGCTGGCGCACCCTGGCCAGCCGCGCGCCCTCCGCCTCCAGCGTCACGCGCTCCGCCGGGCCCGCCGCGACATAACGCGCCGTCCAGTCCTTGAATTCCGCGAAGGCCGGTTCGCTCACTGGCCGTTTCCAAAGGTCCTGCCTTCGGACCAGCCCGCCCGCCTCCGGCGTGGACTCCACCGCCACGCTTTTCTCCAGGGAAGCGGGAGCCGCCGCCGTCCTTTCCGCCTCCCGGGCGATCTGTCCCGCCGCCACGGAACAAGTGGTGCAGGGCGTCCCGCCCCGCGGGCGGCAGATCATGAGGGCTCCGGCAAAGAGCAACAGCAGCAGACTGGAACGGGAGAAGGATTTCATCGGCGGGAAAGAGCCCGGAACGACCGGAACGTGTCTGACGGTTGGCATGAAGACACTCCGGGCACAGCGCGGCCCCGCGCCCCGCCCGGCAAATGCCGCTCCCGGGGCGACAAATCCGGAAACAGCGCCCACCCTGCCATTTTTGCCCTCTTTACGCAACACCCATCATTCCTCCTTGCGTCCTCCAGCAATCCGTTTTAGAACTTTCGCCCGCCACCCCGAAAATCACTCTCCGGGGAGCTAACGGCACTTCAAGGACAGATGGCAGAGTGGTCTAACGCGCACGCCTGGAAAGCGTGTGTACGGTAAAACGTACCGAGGGTTCGAATCCCTCTCTGTCCGCCAGTTTCCCCGGCATTTGGTGCTTCCTGTGTGATGGTGGATTAATCGCTCCCGCCAATTTCTGCAGAGCCATTTTTTAGAAAAAAGATGGGGGTTTGGTCGGAATGTTCAGATTTGTTCAGGGTGTTTGAGGTGGAAATGATGTCTTTTTTAAAAAAGGGAGCCTGAGGCAGGTTTGGGTGTGTTTTTTAAACGAGAAGCCGCGGCGGTCAAGCTTGCCTGCTACTTCTGAGCCGATGCCTTTCTCCGTCCAGTTACTGAAGTTGTTTCCGAAGTAGCCCATATCAGCGCCGTCGAGACCGTAAACTTCCAGCATATGATAGATCCTGCGGTAAAGGAGTTTCCGAACTTCAAAGTGGCCACCACACGCTGCTGACGGTGAAGAGGGTCGCCATCAATGACTGGGGTTGCCATCCTCTGGCACGAAGGGCAGTTCCATGAAGCCACATACTTGTCCAGCCCTAGGCTTGTTTACATTGCTGGCCACAGCCTGTCCTTTTCGCAAATCGCTGACAGAGCGACGGTTATGAAAAGGGTGAACATCCGGTCGGTTTTTTCGTAGCGCGTGGCCACCCGGCGGAAAACCTTGATCCGCTGGAAAGCATTTTCGATACAATGCCGGGAGCGGTAAAGCTCTTTGTCATAAGGCTCCGGCTGTTTGACGTTCGAACGCGCCGGGATGCATGGCTCGCACCCCTGTGCCCGCAACCGGTCCCGGAAGGCTTTGCTTTCATATCCTTTGTCCGCCACCGCCGCGCTGTCTCTCAGCGTACCGGTGAGTTCCGGGGCCGCGGTATGATCGCTGATGTTCCCAGCGGTCAGAAGAAAAGGCGCTGTCAGGCGTCCCCGCGCATCGACCACCATATGGATCTTTGTGTTGAGCCCTCCCCGGGAGCTTCCCACGGCCCGTTTCCGGGGGCTCCCGCCGCCATGCGCGTGCTGGTGGACCTTGCAATGGGTGCTGTCAAAGTAATGCACTTCCGCGCCTTGCGCGCAGACCTGCAACTTCTCCAGAAACCCGGCGAACCCCGCGCGGGAGAGACGGTTGAAGAACTGGAAAACCGTGAACCACTTGCCGAACTGCGGAGGGAGAGCCCGCCAGGCGATGCCATTGCGCAGGACATACCACAAAGCGTCAAGGTGAGCGTCCACCGGAGCCCTTCGTCCGCCCCTGCCCGGGGAAATGTTAGTAGCCTTGAATCTCTTGAGTTAATTTTTTTAGCCGCTCGCGGAGCGGCACCGGCATGAAGCGATGGAAGTCAATCATGAGGAGGGGCGCGACTGGCGCGCAAACTATTTAACGTCAGCGAGTTGCCGTAACTTTCAGCAATGTAAACAAGCCCTAGAAACCATGAAACGGGTGGGTGGCTTCGCCTGTGGTTTCATCGGCGGATTCCTAGCCCACAGCGACCCGGCTAAAGCCGTGATCTACGTTACCGCCCACGCCATGACCAACTCCGGGGGATCCCAGCATGGCAAAGGTGAGAGGCCGGAAGCAAGAGAGTGGAGCGGTAGGGGGATGGGTGGCGCGGGTCGACAGGGAATAGGGAGTAGGGGTTTTTAAAGAAAGGACGGAGGCTTGATCGGGATGTTCAGATTTGGTGAGGTTTTTAAAGCTGAGACGAGGTTTTTAAAAAACGCCTGTCCGGGTTCGTGTTTGAGTTTTTTCCAAAAAAAACGGATAGGGGAGGCGCTTTGCTCAGGTTTAAAAGGAGACGGCAGGGCCTGATTAGTTTTTGGTGGAGGAAGCGAAAGAAGAAATTTGGCGGTGAGAGGCCGTAATGAATTTGAAAGGAAGGTCATCCAGAAAAGTGGGATGAAAGGGCATCCTTGAAGGTGGAATGACATGGATTTTCTTGGTGGGGCCGGAGAGCCTAGCAGGGAAGGGGCATCGGACTCGGGGAAATTCCTAGGCTGGAACCGGGAATAGCGGAAGGGAATAGGCTGTTCTTCAAACCGTAACATCGGTATGCGAAAGGTCCAATTGGCTTACAGGAATCTAAAGCGCCAATCGTCAAATTAAACCGCCACTCACTGCGTTCAGATTCTTCCAGACCCTGTCTTTCCTATCATGCAATCCCTTCTAACTATCTATGCTTTTCTCGGCCTCATGGCCTCTATGCGGAAGGTCAACATTTTCAACCCAGAGAGCATCAAGGTGAGAAATATCCAACTTGCTGAATTATTGTGATGAACACCACTTCAAAAGGCGACCAAATGGAGGAAGAGCAGTTCCGTGAGATTGCCGCTCAGTTTATTCAACCTCTTTTCACAGGCTCCGAACTGGGTAGCGCCGTCGCGCCTAAAACAAGTATGAGATTGGTGTCGTATGTTGATCAGTGCACTATGGCATTTCGTCCCTCGATTAAGTCCCATTACCGGCTGACCCTTAAAAGAAGCCAGCCGTTTGCGGACGCTGATGTTGATGTGGTAAAGGCTTTCATTGTCGTTTTAAGAACTTTGCAGCCTGTATGGGGGAGTTCAGCGCTGAGTGATTTGATTCGCGCATCAATGCATCGAGTAATAGCGAGAGCGATAACTGGGGCTGGCGACAGTGTGCGGCTGCTCCGTTTTACTATGGCGAATGTACTGCTGCAATTCGAATCGTGGGCTGAGCAAACTTATGAGGGCAGGAGGATCTCAGCTGCGGTGGGGTTGGAGCCATCTGTGGTTAAGAGTGTTGGTGTTGCGATTTCGAAGGTTTATCAAGAGGATTTTGGCGCTGTATTGGCATCGGGTCTCGAAACGTTTTTGACTGTAAGTGCTGATGGCTTTGTCAATTCGTATGAGCCTCGGCCAACTCAGGCCCCCAATATTGATCGCTTGTTCGCTCCCTTGCGGTTCGCGCGAATTGCGGAATGGACGGAGGGCGGTCGCATTGGAATTGGACTAAACCGGAATGGTGAGATACTTGTGTTTAAAGATAAGGTGCTGGCGTTCTGTAAGAGAAGGGGGAGTTGGCATCACTTCACGCATAACGCGGTAATAAAGAGGATTGCGCTCGAAAAAGCAATTTCGCCTGACGTGTGCTCTGCAATCTACGAGACAGCCTTGGATGTGTCTTTTGCCCGAAGTGGTGGCTGTATTGCAGTGGTGCGGCGCACGCAGGCAGACGATTTTAGAGAGGGGGGAGTTGTTGCGAAGAATGATTTAATCGCCAGCGGTGCTGGGATAAAAGCTCAGTGTCTTCGCGAAGTGATTGGCGCTCCATTTCAAAAGTTGGATCGGTGCCTGAGGGCCGAGGTTTTGGCAATGGACGGTGCCACAGTTCTAAGCTACAAAGGAGAAGTCTTGGCGGCGGGAGCAATCGTCAAGGTTCCGGCAGGAAGTTCTGGCGGGGGGAGATTGGCTGCTTCGAGAGCGCTCGCTCATTACGGACTTGCTATGAAGATATCGAGTGATGGAGCAATTCGAGTTTTTGCCAAGAAGGGCAAAAGAGTGGTGGAAACTGCATCTGTTGGATGACGGCATGACCTACATAACCCAGCGCCAGACCGAATTTTGCCTTTGGAGAGCCGTCGCGCCCGCCCGTGTCTATGCCGAATCGAGGCTCATCCGAATCGAGGCTCATGGAAAGCGGTTATATTATGTGATTATTGTATAAATTACAAAACCATAAAGGTTTTTTGAAATTAACCATGAACGAAAACCATACACCGAAACTGATTAAGGCATTTGATGCATTTGCCGTGTGGGCCTCTCTTCCTTTGCTTTGTGTGCTTGTTGGGATTTATTTTTTGGCCGACCGATGGGACCTCGATCCGAAAATCTCGCCGGGACTTGCGAGTATGAAAACATTCACCACAAGCGTAGTGGCAAATATTATTCCGGTATTTTTGCTATTTATGGGTTCATATTTTGTGCTAAGAAGAATTCAGGAAATTAAGGCTGAGGAGCGCCGGGAGAGGTTTGCTCGGGAAGTGGCGGCGGCGGTCAGTCGTGACATTTCTCCTTTAATTGCCGAGCTGAGTCGGCCGATAGTGATTGAGCGATTCAACTCCGCGCCTTGGGATGAGATTATTCGTAAAGCAGGATGTATTGATATTACTGTTCACTACCTTGATACTTGGATCAATCAGCACGCGGATGCGATTAAGGATTTTTTTCGACGAAAAGATGCTAGAATTCGGGTTGTACTTCCTAACCCGGAGTGCGAATTGCTGGTTGAGGGCTTGTTGCCTCGATTCCCTGAAATGGATAGCAATGCTCTGAAGCACAAAATCAAGAACGTTTCGGGGAAATTGCGAGCGCTTAGAGAGGAGGCCGGGGCGAACAAGGTGGCGGTCAAGATTTATCGTATCAATAAGATACAATGGTATTGTGCGGTTCGCGTGGATGATTCAATTGCTGTTCTTTCAGTTTACGAAAATGCAAGAAAAGGTGGAACTCAGTCTCCTGCGTTTAGCGTGGATTTGGCAAAATTTCCTAAGGTTGCAGAGTGGTTGGATCGCGAGTTCGATGCCCTTGTTGCTGAATCGAAGCTTGAGTCTGAGTCCAATCTTTGATATGAAATAAATGTTGGTATTCCGAGATGGCTTGAATCGTGAATCTTTATGGCGAAATATTCCGCTCTTTGGCCGGCGCGGCTGGATGTGCGTGGTTTGGAAATTTGGTTTCGAACTACATGACCTCTTCGATTCGGATGTCGCGCGGCTGGGACGGCTTGTGGCAGTTGAGTAATTGAATCTTGGGTTTGGGGGGTGGAAAACACCACGTTTATGCTATGACCTCGGAGGGCGCATGCGTTGTTCAGGGGAACCGTGGTCGACCTGTTTCCAACTCTCTGCGGTATAAGGGCTGCGCTGCTTAACCATTAGTGCCGCATCGCGCCGATTCTATGACTCGACTGTAAAGCAGGTTCGTTTTGGTGGGTTAATAGGCGACATGGCTTTAGGAGCGCTATTCCTCCTCAAGGACCGGGGTTTCCCTAGGGCGGGTTTCGATTTTGCCGGCGAGGTCGGGGAAAAGGATGCGGAGCTTTTGCTGGGTGGTTTGGGCCATGTCGATGAAGACCCAGTCGCGGCCTCCGTTGTCGGAAATGCCGAGGAGCCAACTGTTGGTGCGGAGGTTGCCTTTGGGGGTGGTCATGACAAGCCGCTGGGAGATGTGGGTGACCATACGACCGGCGACTTCAAAGGGTGGTTCGGGGTCACCGGCGGTGATCTCTTTCAAATAGAGGCCCTTGTCGTTCCAATCCATGGTGGCGCGTTGAAGGGAGGCCCGGAACTTTTTATCGCTTCCAATGGCGTTCACCAGCTTTTGGGGCACGTATTTCTGGAAGGTCGTGTAATCCTGGTCGAAGAATGCCCGGGTGCAGGCGGTGACATCCCGTTTCGCGTTGGCCACCATTTCGGCTTCGGTCAGGGGGGCGTCGGCGGATTGGCGATTGCACGCGGCGGCGAACAGGAGGGCGAAGGCGAGAAGGAGACGAAGAAAGCGCATGCCGGAGGGTGAAAGAACAACGAGGTAAAGGGAAGGAAAATGATGGGGGAATAGTGAAAATGGGAAAAGGGAGTGAGGGCAGGAGTTTGAGGATATAAAAAACCTCCCTGTTTCCGGGGAGGTTTATGGAGGTGATAAAGAGACGGAGTCCTGCGGGGAAGCGGGCGTTTTGCTTGTGGATACTGAAGCTGATGGCTCCGGGGCACTATGGAAAAGGGGGGGCGATCAACGGTACGGACGAAAAGTAAGCGCGGTAGCGGGCCGCATCGCGGGTGAGGAGTTTGTGCCCGTCAGCTTCGGTGTGGGCACCGATGTAAAAGTCCGGGAGAGGAGAGGTTGTGGTGCCACCGCTTTTTCGATACAGGGCATGCGCTTTCGCGGCGATCACGGAGGCACGAAAAGGGAGGGGTTCGCGGAGAAAAGGGGATTGGGCGAGCCAATGGTCCAGGCGGGTCCAATCCAAGTAAAAGCCGGGGTGATTTCCGCGCGGATGATGGGGTCGATAAGAACCTGTCCGGAGGAGGCGGCTTGTTGCAGTTGTGTTGAAGACCATGGAAGCCAGACGGGATCGGAGGTCAGGATGTCCAAAAGGACATTGGCATCGACAAGGGTAGTGTCCGGCATCAGTCTTCGTCGCGGGTTTCGTTCATGCGTTCAGCGGTGGTGAAGAAGCCGGCAGCGAGGCCGGTGCTGGCTTTGAGCCATTCCTCAACGGAGAGAGGAGAGGGGCGCGCGGGGGCGGAGACAGGGACGGCTTTCAGGTAGGGGGCCTTCTTGTCGAAGTCCAGAAGCTGGCCGGGGGCGAGATCTAGGTGCCGGCGGACGGGTTCCGGGATGTTGGCGAGGAATTCGGGCGTGATGGCGGCCTGCATGGGGGAGGGTACTGGAAAATGGGGGAATGGGAAATGGATAAATAGGAGTAGGAGTAGGAGGGGAGAGGGATAAAAACAGAAAGCGCCTCCCTGTTTCCGGGGAGGCGCTTTGGAGGTGATTGAGGAGACGGAGGTTGGAAACCTCCGCCACGTCTCTTTTAAAGGAAGGCGGGTGGGTTAGACCAGTTTGATGCCCCAGCCGGCGCGGTATTCCTTATTGATATACTTGTTGGCTTCGGGGCTGTTCTTGAAGGACATGCTGGCGGCATCCCATTCGAGTTTTTTGCCGAGGCCGACGTGGAGGGCGATGTTGCCGAGGAGGATGGTCTCGGTGAAGGGGGCGGCGTAGGTGAAGTTGGAGCCGGGGTGGTTCCAGGGTTTCTCGCCAACGCAGGCGACGCGCCAGTCGTTGTAGTGGTCCTGTTCGCCACCGGCGCCGATGCGCTCGAGCAATTTGGGCGGGGTGCCGATTTCCTTGGCCTTGGCGACGGGAACGACGCGGGAGCGGTCGCCGTAGTCACCATTGACCATGAGGCCGGCCTTGGAGCCGACGTAGAGATTGCCGGAGCCCTTGAGGGAGATCTTCTGACCGTCCGGGAGGGTGAGGAGTTCGGCGGGAACCTTGGTGGTGAGGACGTCGGAGGCGTCGATGTCCTTGCCGTCGCGGTTGAGCTTGCCGTCATACCAGTAAACGTCGAAGGCCGGGCGGTCCTTGCCGTTCGGGAGCTTGCCGGGGCCGTAGGACCACTTGATGATGGAGCCTTTCGGGAAGGTCTCGGTGGTGTGGCCATTGATTTCGAGAACTTCCACGGCGGTGGGATAGCCGGGGTTCATGGACATGAAGATGGAGTCCATGGTGTGGCAGGCCATGTCGGCGAGAGCGCCGCCGCCGAAGTCATACCAGCCGCGCCAGTTGAAGGCGTGATAGACGCCTTTCTTGAAGGGGCGCTGGGGAGCCGGGCCGAGCCAGAGGTCCCAGTCGAGATTCGCGGGGACGGGATCTTCACCGGCGGGGCGCTCGAGGCCCTGGGGCCAGATGGGGCGGTTGGAGACGCAGTGGATTTCCGTGATATCGCCCAGGAGGCCGCTGTTCACGAATTCATAGATGCGGCGGTTGCCGTCGTTGCTGTGGCCTTGGTTGCCCATCTGGGTGGCGAGCTTCAGCTTTTGCACGCCCTGGTGGAGCTGGCGGGCTTCCCACACGGTGTGGGTGAGGGGCTTCTGGGTGTAGCAATGCTTCCCGCCCTGCATGGCGAGGACGGTGGGCATGAAGTGGTGGTGGTCCGGCGTGGCGATCATGACCGCGTCGAAATTCTTCATCTCCTTGTCGAAGAGCTGGCGGTAGTCCTGGTAGCCTTTGGCATCCGGCCAGTGCTTAGTGGCACCGCCCCAGGCGTTCTTGTCCACGTCGCAGAAGGCGGTGACGATGTCTCCGGCACCCACGATCTGGCCGATGTGGGAGCCGCCTTTGCCGCCGCTGGCGATGAGGCCGATCTTAAGTTTCTCGCCTTTGTTCTGGGCGTGAAGGATGTTGGGGAAACTGAGCGCGCCGGCGAGGAGGCCGGAGGACTTCAGAAAGGAACGTCTGGAGGTTTGGTTCATAGTTGTGTCAGTGGTGGGGGGGACCGTTTAATACGCGGCGATGGCAGGATTCAATCAACGCTCCGGGCTGGTGACAACGGTTTTTCCGGTCCGCGAATGGTTTTCTTCGGTTGGCGCGCGGGAGAGTAAGGGCTAATGCGCGGGATGAAGAAGACGCGATGGACGGCTCTGGTTTGCGCGCTGGCGATGGGGCCGGGACTGCTGCTGACGCCGGGGTGCCGGGCGGGGGAAAAAGCGGCGGCAAAGGGTGGAACGGTGACGGTGACAGAGGCGGGAGGGGACGCGGAGTTTTCCCTGAAGACGCAGAAGCTGGTGGGCCTGAGCGGGCTGGCCTGGTGCAAGGGGGACCTGTATTACGCCGTCTCCGACCGGGAGCGGGCGCTGGTGCCGCTGCGGCTGAAGGTGGACACGGGGACGGGGGCGATCGTTTCCGGAAAGGCGGAGGCGCTGGTGCCGGTGGCGACAAAGTACAAGGACTTCGAGGACATCGTGTGCGACGCGGCGGGGGAAAAGGTGTATGTGAGCGCGGAGGGGCCGCCGGGGATCGCGGGATTTACCTTTGGCGGGAAGCCGCTGCCGCCGGTGAAACTGCCGCCGGTGTTTCAAACGGCGAGGCCGAATCTGAGCATGGAGGCGCTGACACGGGACGCGGGCACGGGAAAAGTGTGGACGGCAAACGAGGACACACTGCCGGGAGACGGGGAGGTCTCGGGGCGGAAGCAAGGGGGTCTGGTGAGGTTGCAGGAATTTGATGCGGCATGGAAGCCTCTGCGACAGTTTGCGTGGCGGACGGAGACGAGCACGCTGCGGATTCACGGGTCCGGCACGGGGGTCAGCGGGCTGTGCCTGCTGCCGGACGGGACGCTGCTGGTGATGGAGCGGGTGGTGAGCGGGCTGACGCTGGAGGTACGGATTTCCCAGGCGGTGTTCACGGGGGCGACGGATGTCTCGAAGATGCCGGCGCTGGCGGGGCAGACGTTCGCGGCGGCGAAGAAGGTGCCGCTATTCAGCAAACGAACGGGATTCACGAACTATGAGGGGATCGCTGCGGGGCCGCTGCTGAAGGACGGGAGCCGGTCCGTCATTCTGGTGGCGGACAGCGGGGATGGGACCACCCACACGTTTCTGGCGCTGAAAGTCAGATAGGAGGTGGGCTCCGGTTCCCGGATGTGGAGGATAAGTCACCTGGGGCGGCGGAGCCAGCGGGAGAGGAGTTCATCCGCGATGACCCCGCCGAGGACGAAGAGGCCCAGGATGACCTCCTTCCAGTTGTCATCCACCACAAAGAGCACGCCCTGGCGGATCTCCGCCACCATGAGGCTGCCCAGAAGAACCCCGGCGATGGAGCATTCCCCGCCGCGCATGCTGCACCCGCCCAGCACGGCCCCGGCGATGGCCCAGAGTTCGAAGAAGCTCCCGAAGGACGAGCCCTGCGCGGACTTCGTCTCCGCCAGAAAGAGGAGACCGGCCACGCCCGCGAGGACGGAACACAGCACGAAAGAGAGCACGCGCAGGCCATTCGTATTGACGCCGCTGAAACGCGCGGCCTGCTCATTCCGACCCGCCGCCAGCATATGACGGCCAGGCACCGTTTTGTGCAGGAAAACCGCCGCCAGGGCGCTCGCGGCCAGCAGCAGCAGGAAAACGGCGGGCACGGGCAGCCAGGGGATGGGACGTCCGGAGATGAGCGTAGTCTGCATCCAGCGCAGGCTTTCCGGCAGGAGCTGCTCGCGGCCATCACTCACCACCCGCGCGAAGCCTCGATAAACAAAAAGCCCGCACAGCGTGACCAGAAATGGCTGGAGCTTCAGCTTCGTCACCAGCAATCCGTGAGCCAGCCCGGCAAGGGCCGAGAGACCAATAATGATGCCGACGGCGGCGAACGGCGGGATGCCATGGCCGGTGACCAGCACCGGCAGGAGGACCGCGCAGAAGCCGATCCAGGAGCCGATGCTCAGATCGATGCCGCCGATGATGATGACAAAGCTCACCCCCAGCGCGATCATGCCATAGAGCCCCGCGTATTTAAAAACCAGCCCGATACTGTCCGCGCTCATGAATTTCGGCTCCAGCATCCAGCACACCAGCGAGAGCAGGACCAGGAACGCCGCAATGACGAGCGTCTTTTGATGGGAGGCGAATCGGGACATGGAGAGAGAAGGGCGCGGGGGGGCGGTCGCTCCAAAAGGAAAGGAATCCGCGCCGCTGCAAACTGAATTCCCGCGGCGCATCGCCGGATGGTCCGGTGACTGGTCTCAGGGGCGCGCGCGACGTCTCCCTCGCTTCAAAAGCGGAGGGACGCACGCCACCGCGCATCCCAGCCCGGCGAGGATCGGGGTGGAGGATGGTGGGTGGTTTTCAGCAGCGGAGGCGGGGACGATGGGGACCGGGGAGAACTCCGCTGCGAGTGTGAGCTCCGTCTGGCGTTCATCGCGCCGGTGGCTGGTGATGCGCACGCCGGGGATTTTCGGCACGAGGCCGTTCGTCTGGAAGGTGCCGGGCAGGGCTGCATAATGATTAGCGCAAACGATGGTATGCGGTCCGGGAGTCACGGTGCCGGGATCCGCCGTGAAGCGAACGAGGACGCCACCGTGGCCGGTGGTCATTTCGTCCACGGGACCGGCCATCACATGGAGCAGGGTCAGCGGCAGCGGTTTCCCGTCCAGGGTCACGCGCTGGGTTGCCATAAACTTTGCCGCCCACGCGAAGGACTCCGCGGTCGGGACCGTTCTGTCTCCGTTTGTGTCCAGCAGGGAGAGGAAACGCGGGGCCGTATCGATGCCCGGAGCGAGCGTGACCTCCACTTCAATGAGAGACGGCGAGACCCCCACGAGAGACGCCTGGAGAAAACCCTCCGCCCGGTGCGCAAAGGCCGGGCTGGCCGCGGCGGCGAAGAGGAGAAAAATGGCCAGCGTTTTCATTCCGGGATGAGGGCACCGTAGTCGTTGCTGAATTCACGATACATCGCGTGGATGTGATTCGAGGCCGAGCCCCCCATGGACTGCGGGGAAAACTCGATGAAGAGATCCGGTCCCTGGACGCGGAAATACGCGGCGCTGCCCACAGTGGTGGGACCCCGCCAGGAGAAGTAAGTGGGGCTGGCCGTATCCGCGAGGTTCGCCGTGACGGTGGCCATCTTCGCGGCCCCCGCGTCCTCGTGAACGATATAGACATATTTCCCGATGAGATCCAGGAGGATGGCCCGTTGCGCGGTGGTGAGGTCGGATGCCTTGATCCCCTCCGGCAGCACGGTGACGCCGTCCTTCCCGGGCCCGAGCACCAGATCACTGACGGAACTGCTCAGGACCGCGCTGGCCTTCTGAGTGGTGGTCATGGAATTCAGCAGCGCGAAAGAGAGATCGTATTCATCCCCCAGCGGGCGGACGGTGCGGCTGTTGTAGGTGTAGGAGGACGGCTGCGCCCCGGGCAGGGCGGGCGCGATGGTGGCGAGGGAGCCTTTGATCGTGGCATTGATGGCCAGGTGGTGACCGCCGAACTGCAGCAGATACTTCCCCGTGAGCGAAGGCGTGCCCACGAAGGAGACGTAGTATTCATTCGTGCCATAGCTGCCGCCTCCCAGTTGATCGTCCGCGCTCACGATGCGGCTCACCTTCTGGAACCCCTCCGGACTGAGAACGGCGGAGAGCATGGCCCATAGCGCGGTCTTCTGGGCGGTGGTCATGCTGCCGATCTTCAGGCCATTCCGCTGGAAGATGCCGGTGGGGAAATTCGACCACTGAGCCCGCTGCGTGGTGTTGTTCGCGGCATAAATGATGGAGGACTTCTGCGCCGCGGTGAGGGTGTTCACAAAGGCGCTCACGGCGGTGTAGATGGACACCGCCCGGTCCACCTCCGGGCTCGGTCCAGCCACGCGGAAGAAACGGCGGCTGGCGGTGGAGGTGTCCTGGTCCGGCAGCGTGGTGAAAAGCGTGCCGGGCGTGATCGCGCCCGCGACCGTCCAGGAGGCGGAGTCCAGGGAATCCGAGGTCTCCAACTGAAAACGGTAGCCGGGGCTGGCCTTCAACTGGAGCCCGATGTAAGGAGCCGGGGCGTTGACCGGCTGGAGGTCCAGGAGCGCGCTGGAATAAGCGAGCGGCGTGTAGGGAGAGAACATATCCAGCCCCGCGCCCGCATTTGTATTACTGCCTGTCTGAACGATCCGGAGTTGCACGATATCCGCCGAAGGCCGGGTGATGGCCCAGGGCGTGGCCGTCTGGTCGCCCGTGCCCGGGGTGCCGCCGGCGATCACGGTTTCCGCCACCAGCGTGGTGCCGCTGTCGCTGTAGGCGCGGATGACCCAGGTTTCATCCGCGTCCACATCCAGGAGCAGTCCTCCCGCGGCGGCGGTGGCGTAGTCATAGTCGATTATCAGCGCGGCGGCGGGAGAGCCCGCGAGTTTCACGAAGAAATCGCCCACGCTGGACGCCCAGGGATCAGTGGTTAGAAGAGCGTCGCCATCCGCGGGCGAGGCGGTGTCCTGCCCGGCGGCGAAGGCGGTGAAGGGCGCGCCCTTCTTTGCCAGGGTGACGGAGCCGCCATCCGCGCGGCTGAAGCGGATGCCCTGAGCGGGACGATACTGCTGGGCGAGCACGAGGGACTCCGTGGCGGCAACGGTGCCGACGGTTTCAAAGCCGATGAAACTGCCCGCGCCGGAGGACGCGAGAGTCATGAGGAGGGCGGCGGGTGACCAGAGCCGGAGGCGCGGAGGCAGTGATTTCATGGGATGCGGGAGTGTTGGACTGGAGGCGCGAAGGTGATGAAGGGTTCGCGCTTCCGGCGTATTGAAGCCCCCGTGGAGGCGGATGTCGTGTTAAGGAGTGTTAAGCCCGGTCCCGGTGGATTGACGGTGCGGTTTCCCCGGCGAATTTGCGGGGAATCACTCAATATCCGTTTTTGTGCCTGACACCGTGAAACGCCGTACCCTCCGCCGGGCCCTGCCGTGGCTGGCGCTCGCCGCGCTGGCGGGCATCAGCTTCGCGCTGATCTGGCTGCAATACCGGTGGACCGGGGAACTGGCCGACGCCGAGATGCGGCAGAAATACGCGGACATGAAACCCCTGAGCCAGCGGGTGGCGCGGACGTTTGACGATGCCTTGAGCGAAGCGTGCGATGCCCTGAGAGCCGGGGGCGTGGAAGCGCTGGAGGCAAACTGGAAAGCCCAGAGGGAGTCCGGCCACGGGCCGTTTTTCTCGTCGGTGGCGCTGGCACGTCCGGCGGCGGGAGGGAAGGCAGGTGCGGGGCTGACGCTGTCTGTGATTGATCCGGCAAGCGGCAGGCTCCTGCCAGGAGGATGGCCCGCGGGGTGGTCCGGCCTGCGGAAGCGGCTGGAGGGCATGCTGTCCGGCGGACCGCCGCCCCCGGCGGATCCCCGGGGGATGCTGCTGGAGTTTCCCCTGAGGCGCGGCAGACCGGGAGAGGAATCCGGCTGGCTCCTCCTGCAAGTGAACGGGCCGTGGGTGGTGGAAACGTGGCTGCCGGATCTGGCGCGGCGGTTTCTGAATCCGGGGGGCGTGGACGTTTACGAGGTGAAGGTGGAGACCGGGGCGGGGGAGTTGCTCTATCAGACCCCGCTGTCCTCCGGAGCCTGGGATGATGACCGTCCGTGGGATTACACCGTCGCGTTCAATCACGCGGGGCGGACCGGGAGTAACGTGCCTGGCCCCGGGCCGGAGAGCACCGAAGGCGCGTGGCTGCTGAGCGTGCGGCGGGCCCCGGGCGTCCTGGATGCCGCTGTGTCCGCGAGCCGGAGGAACAATCTGCTGGTGGGCGCGGTGCTCGCCTTGCTGCTCTCCGTGGCGGCGGGCGCGGCCATGTGGCAGGCGCGGCAGGTGCGGGCGCAGTCGCGGCTCCAGATGGAGTTTCTGGCCAGCATCAGCCATGAACTGTGCACGCCCCTCGCGGTAATCCGCGGGGCGGCGCACAATCTCGAACGCGGCATCGTCAGGAACGCGGGGGACTACGCCGCCATGATGGGGCGGCATGCCGCGCAATTGCAGGACATGGTGGAGCAGGTGCTGGATTTTTCCAAAGCCCGCCGCGGCAGCCCGGAGGTGCATCCGGAGCCGCTGGTGACGGCGGATTTTCTGAATGAGGTGGCGGGCGGGGCGGGGGAACATCCGGCCCTGGCCGCGTGCCGCATCGAGTGTGATGTGCCGGGCGATCTCCCGGCGGTCATGGCGGACGCGGCGGCCCTGCGGCGCATCCTGCTGAATCTCCTGCATAACGCGGCAAAGCATGGCAACAGTGGCGGGGGTGAAGGATGGATAGGGCTGGCGGCCAAGGCCGACGGACTTTGGGTGGAAATTTCCGTCAGGGATCGCGGCCAGGGCGTTCCCCTGGCGGAGCAAAAATCCATATTCGAGCCCTTCCGGCGTGGCGGGGCGGCGCTGGCCGCCCACGTGCGCGGGAGCGGCATCGGGCTGAGCCTGGCGCGGGATCTGGCGCAGGCCCACGGCGGCACCCTGACGCTGCGGAGCACTCCTGGCCAGGGCGCGACCTTCATCCTTCGCCTCCCCGCCGTGTCATGACACCACGCATTCTCATCGCCGAGGACGAAAAGGACATCGCCCGCGTGGTGGCGGACCTGCTGGAGTCCGCGGGGTATCACATCAGCCTGAGCGCGGATGGACCCGGCACGCTGGACCTCGCGCTGCGGGAGCGGTTCGACCTTATCATTCTGGATCTCATGCTGCCGGGCATGAATGGCACGGAGGTGTGCCGCAGGCTGCGCGCCCATGGTTATGAAGGCGGCATCCTCATGCTCACCGCCCTGAGCCGCACCAGTGACCAGGTGCAGGGACTACGCAGCGGGGCGGACGATTATGTGACAAAGCCCTTCGTGCCCGAAGCCCTGGCCGCGCGGGTGGCGGCCATGCTGCGGCGGCTGCACCGGGACACGCCCGCGGCGGCGGACGGGATCGAGTTTGGAAATGTCAGGGCGGATTTCATCGGCCGGGTGTTCAGCCTGGACGGAAAGCCCCTGGCGCTCTCCTCCAAGGAGGCCGAACTCCTGCGGCTGCTGGTGAGCCACCGGGGCACCACGCTGACCCGGGAATTCATCCTCCAGCAGGTGTGGAATGACCAACCGTTCATCACCGCCCGCACCGTGGATACCCACGTCGCCTGGCTGCGGAAAAAGATAGAGCCGTCCGCGGGAGAGCCGCGGTATATCCTCACCGAACGGGGCGAGGGCTATCGCTTCGAGACCGGGCAGGCGCGGGCCACGGGTTGAACCTAACGCTTCTCCGGCAGCGTGAGTTTTGTGACCGTGGTCCGTCCCGGAGGACACTCCGGAAGCAGAAAAACCTGGCGGCGTTCGTCCGGCCGACCCCACCGGGTGATGACGGTGACGCGGACGGGGCAGGGGCGGGCAGCGCCGAGATAGATGGATACCGTATATTCCGCGGGAGACGCCGCGGGCAAAAGAAACTCCTCCGGTATGGTGCCGTTGCCGTCCGGGCTGAGGGCTCCGCCAAAGAGGGGCAGCGGGTTTTCCCACGAGGCTTTCTCGAAGTCCGGACCGATAATTTCGAGATCGGCGTCCGCATCCGTTGCCGCGCATTCCATAAGAATGCCAAGGTCCGCTCCGGTCGGGGGTGCTGTCCATATCCTGGGGATGGTGGCTTCCATGGAAATGCCGGAGTCGTTCGGCCACTGCTGGAGAAAGCGGTTGAACAGTTGAGTCGCGAGACCGGTTTCACCCCACTCCTGGAGTTCCCAGAGGAGCAGGCGCGCGGCGATGGGAGGAGGAAGCGAAGGAACATAAAAGAGATCCGAGAGAACCCGGCGCGCCTCCAGGTTTTGACCGGCCGCGCGGAGCGCCCGGGCGCGGGAAAGAATACCGGACACCCGGTATCCCGTGGCGGCTGTCTCTTTTTGCCAGGCAGCCACCAGGGGGTGGAGGTCCGGGGGAGATTCTTTCGGGAGGACTGGCTGGCTTTCCCTGGAGGAACCGGTTGTATCAGGAGCGGGAACTCCTTCCGGAGCGGTGGCTGTCGCGGGCCCGGAGCTTGATGGATCAATACCTTGCGAGGCACTCCCGAAACCGCTTCCGCCTCCCGAAAACGGGTCAGCGGCACCCTCCAACGGTTCGGCGATTCGCCCGGCCTCCCGCAGTTTGGCCTCACGGATGATATCCAGAGCCTCCTTTCCACCCGCGGAAAGGGCCGCGCGCACGGTTTCCTCCGGCAGTGGAGTCCATGAACTGGAGCGCTGCACCGGCGGCTCCGGCACGGCATCGCGGACCTTTTTCCAACTGTTTCTTCGATACCACCATCCGGCTTTGTCTCCATTCAGGGCATAACTCCATTTCTGAGGAAGCTGCCCGCTTTTGTAATCATCCATGCGGCTGGCCGCTTTCAGCAGTTCCCCGCGCCAGCCAGGAGGATCCAGTTTCTTTGCCCATTTGGGAGTCGTGCCGAGGTCGGGAGGGAAGTCGATTCTGTTCCGTTCATAATCACGCATTTCCTCCATCACAATGAAGGAGGAGGATTCGCTGAGTGCCGGGGCTTTGCGCCATTGGTCGAGGATGCTCTCCTGCGGCAGTCCGTTTGCCGCCATGGTCCTGGCGGTCGCGGCATTGAGCAGCGTAAAGATCATCCGTCCCCGCGCGGCATCCTGGCCCCGGGTGAAGCGGAGTTCCGTTTTGGAATCCATGCGGAGGACGGTCTGGTCTGCGGTGAGTGGGCCAGAGATTTCCAACCATCCGGGAGTGGACATCCGGTGCCGCCGGATTCCAGGGGGGAGGGGTTGGCTCGGGCGGCGGGTCAGGATTTTCGTGGCGGCCGCTGTATCCAGGCGGCGCGGGTCCACGGCCTCACCACCTGTTTCGCCGGCGAGCGCCACAGCCGCGATGGAGGGCGTGGGGGAAACACTGTCCAGCACCATGACCGGTAATCCGGCAGGCAACCGGGGAGGGGCCGCTCCTCCCGCCGGACCGCGAAGCGCGCTGCTGACAATTACCAGATCGGCTGGGATGCCGGACAGGTCCACCAGCCATGGAAACGACGCGCCGTCATGGCGGATGGCGCGCAGGCGGCTGTCCAGAGCGGCGCAGGCACCATTCATCACCGGGAAAGTCTCCACCCCGTGCAGGCCCGCGCTCCAGGTCGCGAGAGTGACACTTTCCGCTCCGGCGAGCGCGGTGTGGAGGAAACGTTCCTCCGCGGCGGCATCGCGACCTGCCTGACCCGCCGAGGCATCCACCACCATCAGCACCCGGCGCGCCGGAGGCGCGGGTTCCGCGGTTTCCGGCATTATGTGGTGGAAGACGTAACCGCCGTGGCTATCCGGTTCCGCCACGGCCTCTCCGGCCGGAGGCCACGCGGTGTCCACGGTGAATCCAGCCGCGGTCTTTGCGTCAGGGAGAATCCACGTGCCATTCTTCGCATGACCGGGCGAGTCCACGGTCAGCGCGGCCTGGCCCTCCGGCTCCGCCGCGAGCGGCAGGCTCCAGCGCGGGCCGGCCGCAGTGGGTGTGAGCGTTTGCACAAAATCCAGCCGCACCCGGCGGGCGGTGCCGGAAGGAACCGGATAGACTCTGACCTTTACCCGCCCGTTGGGCAGCATCTGGACCAGACAGGGATCCATGCGTCCGTTCACTATGGAGTCATACGCGGTTTTCGCGGTCGAGGGTACGGCCACGGACGCTGCGCGCATGAAGTCCTGGATATCCAGGGCCGCTCCGGTAACCAGCGTGTCCCCCGGGAGAGGAAATTCCATCACCGCTTCCAGGGTTTGGTCCCCCGTCACGGCCAGGGAAAATGTCATGGACGTGGTGGCCAGAGTGCCCCGGATAGTGGTCGATGCCTCCAGCAGCGTGACGTTCAGGGGATGCCGTTGCGTTCGTTTCGCCCATTCCGGGGGGACAGCCCATCCATCAATCGTTTCCGCCGCCCGCGCGGCACAGAGAGTGAGGAGGGGAATCGCAAAACGCCACATAACGGGAAAACCATGCAGCCCCGGTGTTTCCTGGGCAATTTATTTCATCTTTTGCCTAATGCCTGGACAGGCTGGCCCGTTTCCGGATAACATTCTCCCATGAGCTTTCTCCCCCGGCTGGTCCTTTTCCTTTCGTGTGTGCTAACGCTCTCCGCGGCCGGGTCGCCCTTCCGCTTTTATGACTTGAAGGCGGTATTCTTTACTCCCCAGGAGATCGCTGGTTTTCCCAGCGACGGAAAAACGGATCTGACGGCACTCCTCAGGAAAAGAGGGCTGGATCTGCCGGAAGGGAGCGTGGCGTCTTATGACGCGGCCCAGGAACGGTTGTACCTCAAAGCCGCCGAACGGGATCTCAATCTGATGGACCGGCTCATCGATGCCGCGGGGCCTCCCTCTTCCACCGGTCCCTATGGGGTTAAACAGGTGCGGATCACCTCGGTCTGTCACGCGATCCCACTCTCCGCTGTCCCGGCGACTTTCAACGCCACCTCCTCCATCAAGGATCTGGAGGCGAAGAGCGTGAAGACTATCGACCGCCGCTCCCTCGTGATGCGTAGCGGCCAGCGGGCAAAGAGCGGGAATCATACGCCTTCACCAACACCCGCGAAAGACGACGGGGAAACCCCACCCCCGAAGGATCAGCGGGAACTGGAGGTAGAGGTGACAGTGGGGGAAGACGGGGACACCATGGATCTGAATTTCGGACTGACCCTCCGCACTCCGGACCTGGCACCGGCGGGAGACACGGCGGAGTTCACGTTAACCAGCCAGGCGTTGATGCACAATGGCGGCACCATGCTGCATGAACTGGGAGTGACCTCTGAGTCTCAGCCGCGCCTGGTCATCTGGGAAATCAGCGTGGCTTTGGAACCCGCCTCTGTTCCGGCAAAATGAAAGCCTGGGGAGTCAGAAGGTATATGGCAATGATTCCCGTGCTCGCGGGACTTTCTCTCTCCGTGGCTCGCGGTGCCGGGGAAGTGGTGAAAATACGGGAGGCCCTGCCGGTGCCGAATGTGATCCGGGCGAGGTTTATCAATAATGGGCTAGCGGTTCTGGATCCCTTTAACGTGGAGGCCATGGAGACGCCCGGGAAATCACCCGCGGCGGTTCCGGCCGCTGAGGTGCCTGATCCTTTGAAAGGAGCCGCTTTTTATGACCTGCTGCCGCTCTATGCCCGGCGGGGTTTCCACCCCGCGGCGGGAACAGTCGCTTTGTTTGAGCCGGAGAGCCGTTACATTTACCTGGAGGCCGGGGCGGCGGATATGAAGGCATTGCGCGCGTTTGCCTCCTGGCCGCTGGAGGTCTGGAAAGAGGACGTGCAGGGCGGGGGCCGTCAGGTGACACTGTCCGTGGAGACATGGATTGTGCCGACGTCAGGGGCGGGGGACTGGAAATTCCAGCCTGTCACCCCGGCAGAGTTCCGGGCTCTGCCCCTGGAGGCCCGGCGGCTGGCGGGACGGCAAACAGTGCTGGTGCGCAGTGGGCTGCGGTCCAAAGTATCGTCGTCCAATTCCTCCGGCAGAGGAACCTCCGGGCGTATGGTCACCGAGACAGAGATCAACTACGGCGAGGACGGAACGATCGAATGTAACCTCGCCATCGACTTCCGGTCCACCACGACAGAGGGAAAGACCTGGGAGGCGGAGACTCAGTATACCGTCGTGGTGGAGGATGGTCAGCCGTGGCTGGTGGAGTCCTGGGCTGTTCCTGGAAATCCGCCGGAAAGGGTTTTTTTCATTCTCCAGGCGGACCTGCGGGACGAATACCCGCGGGAGAACCGCAACCGCTGGCTCGCGGGCCGGATGCCCGCCGGCGATACCTGTTACCGGGCCTGGTACATTCCCTCGGGCATCAACGCCTATCGCGGGCCGGAAGAGGAATCCCGCGCGGCTCCTGCAAAGATTCCCGATACCTCCGGGATGTTCGGACGCCTTCCTGTCTTCAATGTCACTGACATGTTTGCACGGGACCTGGGCTTGAAGTTGAGCCCAGGCGCGGAGTTTTACTTCTGTGGGCCTTATAGCGTGCTGTTCTTCCGGGGCACGCGGGAGGACCTGAAGGCCACGGAGGCATTGGATCTGGGAGTGCGGATGCCTCCGGGGGAGGGGCAGGTAAATGTGCGGGCTTTTCAGACGAAGCATCCGGAGACCGCTGCTCCCGGGGATGGTGAGGCCGGGGAAATCGGTCGTCTGTTCCTGCCGGTCCGCGGGGGAGCGGTTTCAAGCGCGAGGCTGAAAATCATGAAGCCAGGCAATCCGGGCAATGGTGATGAGGACTTTGACTGGGTCCTCTCTCTGGATGCGGTGCCCTATCGCTACGATGTTCAGCCCGGGGAAAGAGATATGCCCCATTGGGAGGCCGCGTTCCGGAGCTTTACGGGTCCCCCTTACAGCACACAAAACAATGAAAAAGGGGACATAAAAAAGGACACGTGGAAACTGCCTCACCGCCATGCCGCCGGGATTTCTCCGGACGGGCGGTCCGTGGTGATGTTGGCGGATGTCATACCCACGCCACCACCGAAGGGAAATCCCTCCAGACCCGTTCAGGAGTGGTGGGAAAGAACAGGCGCGGAGGATAAGGAAGGGAAAGAGGCCGGGAAGCTGCCGCCAAAATGATGTCGCGTTGACAAGTTTATTTTTGGCCGGCCATCCCGTCCAGCACGCGGCGGAGGATGCCGAGGGCGGTTTTCACTTCGTCTTCGCCCACGTTCAGCGGGGGCAGGAGGCGGAGCACGGTGGGGCCGGCGGCGATGACGAGCAGGCCGGCGGCCATGAGTTCCTTCATGAGGTGAATGCTGGCGGGGCCGTTGTCAGGGTGCCATTTGCCGGTGGCCTGGAGAGCCGCGGTGTTCAGATCGAGCCCGATGAACAGGCCCGTGCCGCGGGCCCCGTGCAGCAGCGGGTGTTGCCAGCCGTTGACGGTGTCCAGCAATGCCTGGCCGGTGCGCGCGGCGTGACCGCAGAGATCGCGCTCCTTGATCTCTCCCAAAACCGCGAGGGCGACGGCGCAGCCGAGGGGATTGCCGCCATAGGTGTTCCCATGGCTGCCGGGGCCGAGGACATCGCAGAGCGCCAGGGCGGCACCGGGAGTAACGGGGCGGTCATTGATCCACACCGCGCCCAGCGGGAACCCCCCGGCGATGCCCTTTGCCCAACTGACGGCGTCCGGCACGATCTCCGGCGCGATGGGCTCCCAGCCGCGCCAGGAACCCGTGCGGCCCAGACCGCTCTGCACTTCGTCGAACATGAGCAGCGCGTTCCGCTCCGTGCAGAGGCGGCGGCAGGCGCGGAGGAATTCCGGCGTGGCCATGTGGACCCCGCCCTCGCCCTGCACGGGCTCCAGGAGGATGGCCACGGTGTCTTCGTTCACTGCGGCCTCCAGCGCGGCCACGTCATTGAAGGGCAGGTGGATGAAGCCGGGGAGCAGCGGCTCGAAGCCATGCTTCACCTTTTCCTGGGCGGTGGCGGAGATGCCGCCGAAAGTGCGCCCGTGGAAGCTGTTGTGAAAGGTGATGATGCCCATGCGCGGCGTGCCGTCCGCCTTTGGCGTGAGGTGGCCGAATTTCCGCGCCAGCTTGAGGATGCCCTCGTTGGCCTCCGCGCCGCTGTTGCAGAAGAAGCACTTCCCGGGATGACCCATGACCGTCTCCGTGAGGAAACGGCCCAGCTCCCCCTGGCCGCGGATCTGATACCAGTTGGAGCAGTGAATGAGCGTCGCGGATTGCTCGCGCAGCGCCTTTTGCATCACGGGCGGGCAGTGCCCCAGGGAGCACACGGCCACGCCGCCGCCGAAGTCCAGATACTGGCGTCCGCTTTCATCATACAGCCAGGAGCCCTCGCCGCGCGCCGGCACCAGGGAGAGGCGGCCGTAATTGGGCACGTTGTATTTCGTGAGCAGTTCCTGGGTGGAAAGCACGGGGGCTTTGGCGATGACAGGTACGGGGTCGTTCATTGAGGAGGCGCGGGTGCCGCGAGGGGGAAAGGGATTTACTTACGGAACGATCTCCGTGCCAATGCCGCTCGTGGTAAATATTTCGAGCAGCAAGGAATGCGGGATGCGGCCATCGATCATGTGGACCTTTTGCACCCCCGCATCCAGCGCGGAAATGGCGGAGCGCACCTTGGGGATCATGCCGCCGGTGATGACGCGGTCATTCACCAGTTGCTCCACGTCCGCGCGATTCAGCGAGGGCAGCAGGGAGGCCGGGTCCGCGGGATCGCGCATCACGCCCAGGACGTCCGAGATATAGACAAATTTCGCGGCCTTCAGCCGGCCCGCGAGCGAAGCGGCGGCGATGTCCGCGTTCACATTGAGCGCCATGCCGGTGCTCTCCTCGCGGGCCACGGGAGAGATGACGGGCACGCACTCCCGCTGCACCGCCGCCAGCACTTCGCCTGCCTGGAAGTCATGCACGGTGCCCACGAATCCGAGATCCACCGGCGCGCCGTCCTCGCCTTTCACCGGGGCGTTCCGGCGGCCCACGAAGACATCCTTCCCGTGCAGGCCCACCGCGCGACCGCCAAAGCGGTTGATGGTGTCCACGAGATCGCGGTTCACCACGTCGAAGAGCACGCGTTCCACGATGCCGATGGTGCGCTCATCCGTCACGCGGAGACCGCCCACGAATTTCGCCTCCAGCCCAGCTTCCGTCATGGCCTTGCTGATGGCCTTGCCGCCGCCGTGGACCACCACGGGGTTGATCCCCGCCACCTCCAGAAAGACGATGTCGCGCAGCAGTCCCTGGACCAGTTCCGGATCGTCCATGGCGCTGCCGCCGAACTTGATAAGGAATGTCTGCCCGCGAAACCGCTGGAGATACGGCAGCGCTTCGATGAGCACTTCGGCTTTGGAAATGTGCGGGGAGAAGGTTTTCAGGATGGCCTCGTTCATGGCAAGGGGCGCGGTATAGCACACCCGGCGGAAAATGCGGGCGGAAAATGTGGGGCTTTCATTCCGCGGCGGGAGCGCGGGCGGCGGCCAGGGCGTGGGCGAGGCGGCGCAGCGTGGCCGGTTGACGCTTCAGGGCCAGGGCGCACTCCCAGACGCGCAGCACGGTCCATCCCTTTTCGCGGAGGGTGCGGGTGACCAGCCGGTCCCGGCGGCGGTTTGCCGTGAGTTTAGCCTCCCAGAAGTCCACGCGGGATTTCGGGACCCGCCGGTGCCGGGGGCAGCCGTGCCAGAAGCAGCCATCCACGAAGATGGCGAGACGCTCCTTTCTCCAGATGAAGTCCGGCGCGCCCATCATCTTCACCCCGCGTCGCCAGCCGGTGAG
Organism: Verrucomicrobiales bacterium; assembly: GCA_965229245.1. GTDB lineage: Bacteria > Verrucomicrobiota > Verrucomicrobiia > Verrucomicrobiales > V1-33 > V1-33. The sequence goes on along the minus strand of CBDDIW010000005.1, from coordinate 541,045 downwards.
GCCGTTCTTTTTCATGAGCTCCAGCAACTTCAGCTCCGTGCTTTTGTTCTTCGAACCCCGGACGAGGGCCATCCGTTCGGATCGCTGGGCGGTGGTCAGGGTATCCACGGGAAAGCGGGGTTCAGCCGGCTGTCAGGGCGGCGGCCACGTCCCGGGCCACCACGCGCGCCAGTTCCACGGGGACCGCGTTGCCCAGTTGCCGCATGGCCTCGGACCACGCGCCGCGCAGCAGCCAGCCATCCGGGAACGTCTGCACGCGGGCCGCCTCCCGCACGGTGAGGTAGCGCACGGAGCCATCGGGGAAGACGATCATGTTTTCCCCGCCGGGCACGCCGTGGTCTCCCGCCTTCAGCGTCTTGGACGGCCAGTCGAGCGGGCTGCCCGTGTGGCCGGGATAGGGCCGGGCCCCGGGTTGCAAGCGGTGATTGAGCACACGGTTGCTCTCGCGATCCAGCGGCGGGGGCAGGTCCGCGATGGTCTCCCGGATGGTGCGCCACGGGGCCAGGGGCGGGCGGGTTTCCGGAATGCGAAAGGCCGGGCCGGAACGGGCGGCGGGCTTGAGGCCCAGGCGTTTCCAGTAGCGGCCGCTGCCCCATTGCTCGAACAGCAGGGCCTCCCGGCTGTGGGTGGGATCCGGGAAATGCCACGGGATATTCTGGTCCGCTCGGAAGCCCACGAGGAACACGCGCTCCCGGGTCTGCGGGACGCCATAGTCCGCCGCGTTCAGCACGCGGGCAGTGACATGATAGGTAAGCCGCCGGGAGCGCCCCTTTGTATGAATGCTCTCCAGCCGGCTGAGGTGGTCCGTGTCCGACTCCGAGGGACGGCGGGTGATTTCCGGGTAGCTCAGTTGTAACAGAGTGTAGGAAAAATAATTCCGGAACGCGGGCCGGGTAAGCCCCTTCACATTCTCCATGATGAACGCCCGGGGCCGTGCCTGCCGCACGCACCGGATGAACTGCGGGATCATATCCCGCGCGTCCCCGTTCCCCTGGTGCCGTCCTCCGAGGCTGAACGGCTGGCAGGGCGGGCCGCCTGCGAGCAGGTCCAGGCCGTCGAATCGCGAGGCATCCACGTCCCGGATATCCCCCTCGATGACATTCCAGGCCTCGCCCGCCAGCCCCGCTGAATTTTCCCGCAGGGTAAGGCACGCGTCCTTATTCCACTCCACCACCGCTTCGTGTGTGAATCCCGCCAGGTGCGTGGCAATCGCCAGCCCTCCGGCTCCGGAGAAAATCTCGAGGGAGCGGAGAGGACGGCTTGGAGAGGAAGTGGAAGCCGGCGGCATGAGTAAGGGCGGGGATCGGAAGGCCGGAGTGTCAAACGAAGGATTGCAGATCCCGGTTTCCGGAAATGGGAAAAGGGGACGGATGTTCAGTTTTGTTCAGGGTAAATGACCGGCAATGGCGGGTTTTTGACCGGCAATGGCGGGTTTTGAGAGGAAAGGATGCGGGGGTGTTGTTATTGTATGTGGTTACAACGGTTTTCCTGTCTTCCCCTGAGGTGTATTCGTTTATAAGGGATTCTATCCGCTGAGCACTGAAATGAGATGCCGCAGTTCCCCGTCCACGTCACTGTCGGCGGGGACGGTTTGGGAGATCTCCGCCTTCACAGCTTCGCGGAAGCGGGCGCGCAGGCGGTGGATGGCCACCTTCACGGCACCCTCGCTCATACCCAGCCGGGCCGCGGCGGCGGCTTGAGAGCCGGGCGGGCCTTCGGCGGTGATCCATGGTTTCAGGACTTCAAAGTGTGCGGGTTTTCCCTCCTCCGGCGGATATACGGCCTCCACCACCGCGAGCGCCCGGGCGATGACAGTAAGCGCCCACTGCCGGTCGAAGGCGCGTTCGCTGTCCGGAACGCCAGAGGTGTTGGCCGGGAGACCCTCCCCGCTTTCCTCCAGGGACAGGGGGCTCATGCCGCCTCCGCGTTTTTCCGCGCGGTCCCTTTCCCGGCGGTCGCCCAGGAAATGCTTCACCGCTCCCAGCAGGTAGCCGCGGAACCGTCCCCGCGCCGGATCCACGCCACCCAGCGAGCCGCCGGAGAGAAGCCGCTCGAAGAAGCCGTGCGCCAGTTCCCGGGCCGCGTCCTCGTCCCGCCCTTCGCCGCGAAGGAACGTGAGCACGGGCGCGTAGTAGGCCTCGCAGAGTTCACTCAGGGCCGCGCGGCCTTCCGGATCACCCCCCCGGGCACGGAGGACCATGGTCCAGCGGGTGGGTGCGAAATGACCGGTCTTCATGGGCTGGAGGACGCGATGACCGCGGAGTGCCCCGGTCCGGCGTCGCCGAAGTTATGCGGGAACCTGCGGGAACGAAGAAACACAAACGCCGCGAACGCCGCCAGGACTGTCAGGAGGAACAGCATGAGGCCCAGCCGTTCCCGGCGTCCCCGGGATACGGCCTCCGTGGAGGAGGGGATCTCCCGCCTTTCCGGGGAGAACAGTGCCATGACGCCCACGACCAGGCCCACCATCACGACAGCAAATCCCACGAGAAGTCCGGCCTGCGCGAGCTGGTGGGTGCTTTCCATGGCAGCGCTGAACCCGTGGTTCTCAATAAAATTCCCGCCGCTTCCAGCCCGCCCCACGAGGCCGATGCCCAACCCACCCGCCACATTGTATCCCACGGCCATGCCGCCGCGTGCCAGAGCTCCTATCGCCATGCCTCCGAAGGCATTCACGAGGCCAATGGCCATGCCTCCGAAACCCAGCAGACCCACGGACATGCCGCCCGCCGCCACCACGCCCGTGGCAAGACCACCCATGGCGATGAAGCCGTGCGCCCGCCCGCCCATGGCAATAAATCCTTTGGCTACTGGCCCCATGGCCAAAATGCCCCGGGCCTCCATCGGGCGACCGGTCACCGGATGCATGCCGGACACGATGTGATAGAGCGGCAGTCCGAAAAGGTTCCGCCGGGAGCGTCTTTCTCCAGGGAGTGTCGGGCGAGGCATCAGGTCCACGTCCCTGCGGCGGGGAGCCTCCGCACTGTCCACTCGGCGGCGGGGAGCCTCCGGGGAAGGCCACAGGGCCGCCAGAATGAAAAGAACAACCGTGGCAAGCCCAACCGGCAAAGGCGGGATGATCTGAGGGGAGGTAATGCCTTCGAGAGCTATCGTTGTCGTGACTGCGGTGGCGGCCGCGCCGGCGATGGTAAGAAACTCCAGGAGGTGTCTCGTGAACGACCGCGGGCGGTTCGAGGAGGGCCAGAAAACCCGCAGGAGCAGAAAGGCCGCCGCGGCCAGCACCATGAGCAGCGGCGGGATGATTTGCCGCGAGGGCATCCCGTCCCTAGCGATCATGGTCGTGATGGGAATGCCCAGCGCGCTCAGGACGAAGAGAAGCTCCAGCAGGTGCTTCATGATGGACTGCTGATGCCATTTTCGCGGGGCTTCCGGCGGGGTGTAGTCCCGCACGCCCTCCACCTCCGTGCGCATTTCAGTGGCGCTTTGCTGGCGGAGCGCGCGCTCCTTTTCCAGGGCGCGCAGCACCACTTCATCCACGCCCGGCGCGATGGTCGCCTTGGAGGAAGGCGCGGCGAAGCGGCCCAGGGGCAGTTCGCCCGTGAGCATTTCGTAAAAGACCACGCCCAGACTGTAGATGTCCGCCCGGTGATCCACGGTGCCAGGTTTCTCGATCTGCTCCGGAGCCATGTAGGCGGCGGTGCCCAGCGCGGCTCCGCTGAGAGTGATGCCGCCCGCGGCTTCCCCCGCCAGCTTCGCGATGCCAAAGTCCGCCAGCTTGGGCGTACCGGTGAGGTCCAGGAGGATGTTCTCCGGTTTGATGTCCCGGTGCAGCACCCCGTGATCGTGCGCGAACTGAAGCGCCTCGCAGATGCGCGGCACCAGGAGCATGGCCTGCTCCGGGCGGATGCCCGTCTGCATGGCCCGTCGCAGGTTCACGCCGTTCACGTATTCCATCAGCAGATAGAAGAAGCCCCCGCTGGCTCCGAAATCATACACGGTGACGATGTTCGGATGGTTCAGCTTTGCCAGCGCCCGGCCCTCGCGGGTGAAGCGTTCCGCGAATCCTGGGCGCTCCGCGAGCATGGGGGGCAGGATTTTCAGGGCCGCCAGCCGGTCCAGCCGGGGCTGGCGGACCTTGAAGACGATGCCCATACCTCCCGCTCCCGCGGACTCCAGAATCTCCAGATCCGGAAAAGCCGCCGCCACCTCCTCCCGGGACGGCATGGAAAACCCGCCGGCGGCCCCCGTGGACCGCGCCGCGCCCAGCAGGGCGCACACGGGGCAAAGCCCGCCCGGGGCATCCGGGGGAATGGGGGCACGGCAGGAGGGACAGAGCGGGATGGTATTCATGGCACCCGTTTCCTGAGAACCGGCGGACGCGAGGTTACAGGAAATTTCCCTTTTGCCGCGAGATATTTTCCGGGCGGGCATTCTCCGGTGGTTTCGCAATCCAGCGCCCGGACATGGCATCCGGACGATAGCAGAAGGGAGCGTGGACAGCGTATGATTGAGACCTGTTCTCAATCATCCTCTCCCCTTTCGCCTTCCGGGGCTTTTATGAACCCGCATAGTCCCTTATTCCACTCCATGCCCGCCGCCATCTCCCGCCAGACGACTCCGGCGGTACCGGAAAAGGCCGTGATGAACGGGGAAGGGGATGGAGAAGGGCAGGGGAACGCGGTTGGGGAGTCCCGCCGTCTGGTGCCTTTGTGGCGGGAACTCATGCGGGCCTTTCCCCGGCTGGGACCGGTGGCCACGGTCTCCCGGAACCTCCACGCGGTGACCGGCAGGACCGGCACCCACGCGGAGCTGTGGGCCGCCGGGGATGGCGTGATGCCGGTTTGTTATCACACCCCGTTTACCGATGACTGCGGGGAAATCTGGTATTACCCGGAGCGGGTGCGCGGGGAAATCCTGAGTGGTTTTGAACTGCGGGACCGCGCGGGTCATGGGTTTCACAAGGTGATCCTGCGCTCCGGGTCGGATGCCGCTTTCGCGACGCTGCTGCGCCGGGCCTTCGATGATGGTCCCTTGTCCGCCCGTGAGGTCGAAGGAGCGTGGAAGACGAATCATCTGGACAGCCCGGAGTGCATCGGCTGCCGGAAGCGGCTGTGGGACGCGGGAGCGGCGGCGGGCCGGGAAATACTGCGCTTTCTGAACAGGGCCTCGGCGGACGGGCATTTTGTCCGCATCATCCTTCCGCACGGCAGCCTGTTGTCCGTCTCCCGTATGGTGCCGGAAACGGTGGAGATGCAGGGCGTCTGGCTGGCGGCGAAACAGGGAGGGGATACCCTCTTTGTCCGGCCTCATGGCGTGGCGGATATTGAGAATTTCTCCGGCAGGGACAGTGACTTCGTGGAGGGGATGACGCTGCGGGATGCTTTCGGGGAACTGTTCCTGACACTTTTGAATGAGGGAAAACCGCGGGGTTAGTTATTTATTTTTTATCTATGAATATCGCGTTGTCCCGGGTGACCGGTTGCTTTTATGGACTGATTTCCAGATGTGGAAAAGGAGGGGTGAGTTCGCGTCCCGGCGCTGTCGCGGGGGTTGTGATGGCACTGGCTTTTTGCGCCGCCGGCGGGGCCCAGGCGGCCACGGTGATCGTGGAATCGGATCGCGCGGCTTTCAGTTCGGGGTTCTTTTTTGGAACGCCCGCGCTGCGCGGGAACGAGACGAACACGAACTCCCCGGTGCTGGGAGTGAGCGCTTTTCCCTATGGCGCCTCCTCGGATGCCTTTGGACTGGCTCCGGAAGTCACGTATTTTGGCTTCAGTGAGGCAACGCTGAACACGCTCACGGCCAGCCAGATCGTAAGCGTAAGATTCGAGGCCGTCACGGCCTTCCGCGACTTTCAGATCCCCGTGCCTGCCGCGGACAATCCCGTGACGATCAGCACGCGCGGCGTGACGTCGGATCCTTTCACCTTCATCGTCTCCTCCGCCACGCGGGATACCTTTTACCAACAGAAGCTCACGGTCCCCGGAGCGGCGGCCACGACCACCGTGACCGGAAGCGGTATCTACAGCTGGGATGTGACCAGCCTGGTGAAGCAATGGCTGGGCGATCCGAATGCCGTGGAAGTGCTCGCCATGACCGGTGAGGCCAACGGGAATTTCCTCCATGGTTTTGCCAATCCCCGGGTGAACGATCCCTCGCTGGTCATACTGCCGCGGCTGGTCATCGAGACCGTCCCGGAACCGGGCAGCGCCGGGCTGGCGGGAGCGGGTTTTCTTCTTCTTGCTTGCCACCGGCGGCGGCGTTCCTGACTCTAGCTGAACTATGAATTCCAGAGTGCTCATTTACTACGCCACCACCTTCGGAAACGCCCAGAGCGCGGCCACGCTGATCGCGGAGGTTCTGACGGGGAACGGCTATCCGGCGGAAGTGGTGAATCTTGCGGATTGCGATGTCAGCCGCCTGTCCTCCGAAGAGCGCCCTCTCATCTTTTGCGCCAGCACCTTCGGGCACGGAGATCCGCCCGCCGACTGCCGGGACTTCTGGGACGCGCTGCGTCGTCTGCCGGACGGAGCCCTGGGCGGCCAGCACTTCGCGGTCTATGCCCTGGGCGACCGCACGCATCGGGATTTCTGCGGGTTTGGCCGCCGCCTGGATGAATGCCTCGAACGGGCCGGAGCCAGCCGCATGGTCAAGCGGGTGGATAACGACTCCTACTGGGAGGAGGACGTGCCCGCCTTCAGCAAGGCGCTCCTCCGCGTCCTGCGGAAAGGGCTGCCCGCAGCGCTGCCTTCCTGAAATTTTCCGCCTTTCCCGACCGGTTCGAGCCCGGCCTTACCAACAAACGCATCACTGACAAACCCATGAACAACCTGCTCTCCCGCCTGCTCCTTAGCGGTCTCCTCCTCACCGGCACCAGCGCGCTCCGTGCCGAAGAAGCCGCCAACAAAAAGTGCCCCATCATGACGGATGAAGCCGTGGAGTCCGACCACAACGTGACCCTGGGCGGCGTGTCCATCGCCATGTGCTGCGGCAAGTGCGAGAAGATCTGGAACAAGTCCGAGACCTCCCAGAAGTATTACGCCAAAGTGGCGCTGGAAATGGGCCTTCTGCCCCAGCTCAAGGGCAAGGAAAAGGAACTGGGACTCGATAAGATAGAACTGCTGCCACAGCGCTTCTGCCCCCTGCATCCCACGATGCTGGTGACTCCCGAATCCCCCACCGTGGAATACAAAGGGGTGAAGGTTTACCTGTTCGACGCGAAATCCGTGGCCGCCTGGAACAAGGATCCCGAAGCGAATGCCAAAAAGGCTATCGAGGCGAAGCTGCTGCCCCAACTGGCGGGCAAGTAATTCCTGAGCAACCGGAGCGCGGTGGCCGGAGGGAGGGGGCTCTCCCGGCCACCACACGATCATTTCCCGGTCTTCAGAGGGAAATTCGCGGTGGCGGCGTGGCCTTTGCCATCGGTCACGCGCAGGAAGACGCGCCATGTTCCGGGGCGCGCGGGGGCCTGAAAGGTGGCTTCCGGGCTGTCGCCTTTGACGAGCGCGGCGGGCACGGCGGCGGGGGGAATCTCCTGATCCTTCGCATCCCGTCCGGCGGACTCCGGCGTGAGGGACCAGTGCCAGGTGAGGGTGTCCCCGTCCGGGTCCGTGGCTTTTGCCGAGGCGGTGAAAGTGGCTCCGGGGGCCAAGGTCGCTCCGGCGGCGGTGCTGGTGAGGGTGGTCAGTGAAGGAGCGCGGTTGGCGGGCGCCTTGCCGGTCCACAGTTCCTGGAGCACATCCACGGCGGGCGTAATTTCGCCCTCAGCGGTGAACAGGCCGAACCAGGTGGACGTGGCCTCCTGCTTTTGCCCCCAGAGAAACGCGTAACCCCCCCAGCAGTCCCCGGCAGGCACGATGGTCTTTTGATAGGAATCGCGCATCACGGCGGCCTTCTCCGCGGCGGTCTGCTCCAGGGGCGCGCCCCAGGCGGTTTTCGGGCGCTCCCAGAATCCCTGCGGGCCGTATTCCGTCACCACCCAGGGACGGGTCCACTTCACTTCCGTCAGGTGTTTTCGCAGGCCGGGCAGCGCGCCATAAGTATTGATGCCCACGAAGTCCAGCCGGGGTGCATGGGCATTGAGGCCCTCCGCTTTTTCCCGGCTCAGACCGGCCACGGCGGTAAAGGCGGGGTGCGCGGGATCCTCGGTGTGGACCAGATTCGCGAGGGCATCCAGTTGTTTCCAGTAAGCCGCGTTTTTGCCATCACCCTCGGACTCATTTCCCAGGCCCCAGAAGAGCAGGGCGGGATGTGAGCGATGCTCGTGGATCGCTTTCTTCACCCGTTCCGTCTGGCGGGCGAGGTGTTCGGGATTGGAATAGGAAAACCAGGCGCACTCAGGTTCCAGCCAGATACCCGCGCACACGGTCAGGCCGTTCTTTTGCGCGTTGTCGAGGATGGCGGTGAGGCCGTCCGTGGACCAGGTGCGGAGGGAATTCCCCCCGCGTTTCACCAGTTCCTCCAGGCGTTCCGTGCCGCCCGCTCCTTTGACGAAATAAGGCGTTCCGCCGCGGGTGATGCCCTGCCCGGGCACGATCTTCACCGGCACCGGCGCGGCGCAAAGAGGGAAGGCAGAAAGAAGCAGGAATGGGAGGGCTCTCATGGGAGCGGTAACAAAGAGCGGCGGGGATAAAATCGCAACCCCGGCCCCGGCGGCGAAGACGGGCGGAAAAACACGGAAGGTGTTAGAGCTTGATGTTTTCCGCATTTTCCGCTGTGGTGGGGCCCTCACTCCAACCGACCTGCCTCCCATGCCCAAACTGCTCGTCCTCTACTATTCCAGCTACGGTCACATCGAAACCATGGCCCAGGCCGTCGCCGAAGGCGCGCGGGAGGTGTCCGGCGTGGAGGTGACCGTCAAACGCGTGCCGGAGATCATGCCGGAGGACGTGGCCCGCAAGAACGGCGTGAAGTATGACCAGGCGGCCCCCCTCGCCGATCCCAAGGAGCTCGGGGAATACGACGCCATTATTTTCGGAACGCCCACCCGGTTTGGCAACATGGCCGCGCAGATGCGGAATTTTCTGGATCAGACGGGCGGCCTGTGGGTGAAGGGCGCGCTGGTGGGCAAGGTGGCGAGCGTTTTCACGAGCACGGGCACGGGCGGGGGCAATGAAAGCACCATCCTGACCTTCATCCCCACGCTGCTGCATCACGGCATGGTGGTGGTGGGGCTGCCGTATTCCTGCCCGGAACTCACGGACCTCAGCGAGCTCAAGGGCGGCTCCCCCTATGGCGCGGGCACCATCGCTGGCGCGGACGGCTCCCGCACGCCCACCACGAAGGAACTGGCCATGGCCCGTTTTCAGGGAAAACACGTGGCGGGCATCACTGTGAAAATGACAGCGTGAGCCCCGGCGCTCTCCCTCGCGGCTTGATTTCTCTTTTTCCATAGTTTCCGTGTTCCAGTGGTCTCTTCACGGGGCTTTCGGAGCTTGGCAAATGTCGCGGGGTGTGCTCTTTTCGGAATCCGGTTCCCTCACGGACCAATTTTTGCCTGTTTTCACCCGTGCCTTCCAAACTTTTCCGCAAGATCCTTATCGCACTGGCGGTTCCGTTCATTCTCTTTGAAGTCGTCTGCTGGATTTTTCAGCCCTTTCCTCTCCAGCCCGATTCGGTGCTGGATTTGAACAACGACATCCCTGGCTTCAAACGCCAGGTGCAGATCAAAACGGGGAAGGATCAGGTACGATTTCTCGGGTGGACCCAGGGGGAGAAACCTGCGGGGGCCGTGCGCATTTTGTATGTGGGAGGCGCGGCCACCATTGGTTTCCTGCAGGGGGCGGAGGATACCTGGTGGGGAGTCCTGCACACCAGCCTGAAGAAAAAAGGGTATAAGGTGGAAACTGCCGCCCGCGGATTCGACCGTGCGGGGATCGTGGGCATGGCCGCCGGCATCGCGCCCGTGGTGGAGGATTTGAAGCCGGACATCATCATCGTGAACAGCGGGTATGACGATGTGATCATCCACCCGGCGGACTACAAATATGACAAGGAAAAGCTGGAAAAACTGGCCCCGCCTCCCCCTCCGACCGGGTGGAAGGAAACCGTGGTGAAGATCAGCCAGACCGCCCGCTTTTTCCGCTACCGCTCCCGCATGAGCGAGATCAACAAGTTCCAGAACGAGATGGGCCGGAAGGATGTTTATAAGAACTTCCTGGAGGAAAAACGGGCCATGGTGCTGAACTCCCCCCGCAGCGCGGGCATCCAGCGTGAAGGCGCGGCCAACGATCCGCTGCAGGAGTATCTGGACGGGCTGAAGGCTTTCCGGGACATTGCCAAAAAGAACGGAGCGACGCTCCTGCTGACCGGGGAACCCACGCTGGAAAACACCATCATGCTGCCCGCCCACATGGAGCGGCTGCTGGCTTACATCTCCCTCTCGCAGCCGCGGGATGACGGGAAATTCAATCAGATCTTCCGTCCGGACCCGGCATGGGTGACGAGTGAGTTGAACCGTTTCGCGGCTGAAACGGAAAAATTCGCCGTGGCCAACAACGTTCCTTTTCTGGACCTTAACGGCCAGGTGGACCGCACGCTGGAGAATTTCTTCTCGGATGCGATCCTGACAAACGCCGGTTCCGCCGCCGCGGCCGCCGTGCTGGAGCCCTTTGTGGAGCCGGTGGTGAAAACGAAGGCCGGGAAGTGATTTCTATCACTCCACCACCTTGATCCGGGCGCTCCGGATTTCCACCTGCCCGGCCTCCCGGCTCAGGTTCTGGAAACCGATGCGGCCCTTGAGCGGGCGATCCTTCAGCGCCGGAGCGGGTTTGCCATCGTGGCGGAGCACGGTTTCCGTGTGGGTGGAGAGGTCTGTGTTCTGGATGGTTTTGCCGTTCATCTCCACGGTGATGCGGGTGCCTTTCAGGGTGACCCGGACCTTGTTCCATTTCTCCGGTTCATAGACCTGCTCCGAGGGGGCGATGGCGCGATAGATCCCGCCAGTGAGTTCGGAGGGTTTGGCTTCGGGATTGTAGCGCACGTCCGCCATCTGCATTTCCATGCCGTCGAAGGCGGGGTCGCCTTTGGCGGGAGCCCGGAGCGCGAGACCACTGTTCCCCCGGGGGCCGATCCGGAATTCGTATTCCAGGGTAAAGTCGCCGTATTCCTTCTCGCTCATCAGCCAGCAACCCCGGTCGCCGCTGCTGGTGAGGGTGCCGTCTTTCACGGTCCAGACGGGCTTCCCCTGAGGCTCCTGGCCGACATCCTCCCAGTGGCGCACCACCCACCCGGAGGGCGGGCCGTCTTTTGCGAAGAGCGGGACAAATCCGTCCCCCTCGGCCAGGGCCAGGGGGGCACATGTGAGCGGGAGGAGCAAAAGCAGGCGTTTCATGGGAGGGGGAAGCGGTTTCGTCTCATTTCAGCCAAAACCGCTCTGGAAGGGAAGACCGATTTCCTCCGCACCGGCGGCGGGCTTCGTGCCAAAAAAGCGGGAGACCCGTTTCCAGGTCTCCCGCGTGACAGTCATTTACCCGGCTTTCCGGGAGCGGAGATTATTCCTCCTTCGCCTCCTCTTTCTTCGGCGCTTCCTTCTTCGCGTCGTCGGCGGGTTTGTCGGAGTTGTCAGGCTTCAGGAACATGCGGCCTTCCTTATAGCTGATGACCGCGTCCAGTTCCCGGAGGAACTCCGCGCCGAAGAGGGCGTCGTGATTGCCTTCGCCACCCACGGAGCCCTTGTGAATCTCCGCGCTCATGGCCACGCGGTCACGCACGACGGCATCGCCCAGCTTGATGAGCGGGATCTTGGTGATCGCGGCCGGAGCCTCGCCACCGATGCCGCGGATCTTCTGGTCCATGGGGCCGACTTCCAGCTTCGCCACGTCCTTCGCGAACTTGATGTCCATGGTGCAGCTGTCCGCTCCGGTATCGATGAGGAACCGGGCTTTCGTGTCACCCACGAGACCGTCCACGAGGATGTGGTTGCCTTCCAGACGGTACTGGAAGGACTGGTAGGCGCGCAGCTCCAGGAGCTCCTTCACCGTCAGCGTGCGCCACTCGGGGTCCTTGGTCAGCTTGTCGAGGAGCTTGCTCCACTTTTGCACGATTTCGCGGTCCGGCTCGCTCAGTTTATCCAGGGCCAGTTGGGTGGTCTTTCCGTCCTGCATGCGGAAGGTGGCCTCCGTGTCAGTCTTGTCCACCAGACCGGCGGTGAAGGTCTTCGTGCCGTCCGAGCTCGTCCAGCGGCGGAATTCGGTTTTCGCGCCAGCGCCGTCCGGCTTCTTGCCGTCCGGAGCCGGGGCTTTGGCGATGTTGTCCGTCTTCAAGAACATACGGCCTTCACGGTAGCTGATGACCGCGTCCAGTTCGCGCAGGAAGTCCGCGCCGAAAATCATCTCAAAAGAACCCGGGCCGCCGCCGATGGGCAGGAAGTCCGTGGCGAGGATCTTCCGGTTTTCGATGGAGGCATCCCCCAGTTTGAGAGAGGTGATCTTCGTTTCCGCCGCCTTTTGAGAGCCGGCCACCCCGCGGATTTCCTTGTCATAGGCTCCGATTTCCAGACCGGCGTCCTTCGCGGCCGCGTCATGAATGATGGAGGAATACGCACCGGTATCGATCAAGAGGCGCATTTGCTTTCCAGCCACCTGGCCGTCGACAAAGATGTGGTTCCCCTGGATGTCGAACTCGAAGGACTGGTAGCCCCGCAGCTCCAGCATCTCCTTCACCGTGAGGGAGGCGAACTCGGCGTTGTTGAGGAGGTCATCCTTGAACTTCGTCCACTTGCGGATGAACTGCTGATCCGGCTCGCTCAGGCCGCGCACAGACTGGGTGACGGTTTTTCCGTTCTGCAGCTTGAAGGTGACGGAGGTGCCGGACTTCGCGGTGACCGCGGCATAGAAGGTGGTCCGGCCGTCCAGGGAGGTGAACCGGCGGAACGCGGCGGCCTTTTCCTCGGCGTGGGCTCCGGTGGCAAAAGTGAACAACAATCCGGCGCAGAGCGCCGAAACAAAGTGACGAACGGGTTTCATGGGTGGAGTGGAGCGGAAGGTGAAGTTTTTCAGGCGGAAGTCATAGCCGCCGCGCCTCGCGGTGTGCAAGGCAGACTTTAACGTCCCCACAGCGCCGCGCTCGCGGATTTTTCCGGCGGGAAAGTGAAGTCCGGTGATTTTTTTCCCAAAAGCAGGGATCCGGCGCGTCCGGTGTCAGGCCGCGGCCATGGCCTCCAGCATTTCCCGCACAGCCCCTCGCAGTCCCAGGAAGACCGCCTGGCAGACGATGTGGTGGCCGATATTCAACTCCGTGAGATGAGGGATGGCCTTGAGCGGCGGCAGATTTCCCGTGGTGATGCCGTGCCCGGCATTGATCTGAAGCCCCAGCGCGTGCCCCCGCGCTCCCGCGGCCACCAGGCGGGCCAGCTCCTCCTCCCGTGCCGCGCCGGTATTGTTGGCGTAGGCGCCGGTGTGCAGCTCTATCATGTCCGCGCCCAGTTCCCCGGAGGCATCCACGTGGTCCGGTTCGGGATCGATGAAAAGACTCACCCGCGTGCCACCGTCCTGGAGGCGGCGGATCGTGGGGGCCAGCGCCGCCCGCAGCCTCGCCACATCCAGCCCGCCCTCCGTGGTGATTTCCTCACGGTTTTCCGGTACCAGACATACGTAAGCGGGGGCGATCCGGCAGGCGATCCCGAGGATCTCCGGCGTATTCCCCATTTCCAGATTCATGGGCACACGCAGCTCCCGGCGCAGCAAATGCACATCCCGGTCGTGAATGTGCCGGCGGTCCTCCCGCAGGTGCACGGTAATGGAATGCGCGCCGGCGGCCTCGCATTCCCGGGCGGCGGCCAGGATGGAGGGTTCCTCATTGTGGGCCCCGGGGGTCCGCGCGTAGCGGGCCTGGCGGAGCGTGGCCACGTGATCGATGTTGACGCCAAGTTTGAGCATGCCGGAAGTGAAACCGTATCCCGCGATCCCGCAAGCCCGCCGCGTCCGGGATTAGAGGCAGTTCCGGCAAGGTTTTAAGGGTTACATTTTTGACCCCATTGAGACAGTTACGGAATTGTCACACGGCATATTTTGATAATTATGCCCCCAACAGCTTTTCTTCGCTTTACCAAGTCTTCCGCCACGGGAGAGACGAGGTTCCTGGCAACCGGCGCGAAAGCCTCCACCTTTACGCGACCACCCGGTCCCTACATCAACCTGAAAAAACCCTACGAATGAAGCAGCAGTATCCCAAAGTGATCAAATCCCTTCTGGCCGCCGCGGTCCTGACCGCCGGTAACGCCTTCGCCGGCACCAACCCTCCTCCGCCCGTCGCCAGCACCTCCGAAACCGCCTCCGAGCAAAGCTGGGCGGACAAGCTGTGGGGGCTGGCCACTCTCTATAAAAACGACAGCAACCCCTGGCTGGAGGAAATCTCCCTCAACGGCCGTTATCAGGGCCAGTATTATAACATCGGCGGGGACGGCCTGAATGACGATGACTGGGACCACCGCCGCTTCCGCCTGGGGATGAAGGCGAAGATGTTCGACAAACACCTCGAGTTTTACGGGGAAATGTTTTCGGAGTTCAATCCTAACGGTCACTTCTATGAGGGACTGAAGAACTTCAACCTGACCTGGAAAGCCAGCGACGCCTTCTCCCTCACCGTGGGGAAAATGGAACCGAAATTCAGCTATGACTACAGTTTTTCGGACACACTCATGCTGAACTTCGAACGCAACGCCCTCGTCAATCAGTTCAAGATCGACTATACCTCCGGAGCATCTGTTAGCGGAAAAATCAACGGCTGGAGCTATTACGCGGGCGGTTATTCCAACAAGTCTGACAAGACCTTCGGCGATTTCGACGGAGGCTGGACGGCGTTCGGTTACGTTAGCTATGACCTCAAGGAATTCGTGGGAACGGACAAAGCGGTGTGGCGGCTGGACTATATTCACTCCGAGCACAAGGTGGGGGACACTTTGTTCACCGGATTCGATGACGGGGTGGCCACCAGCCTGGATCTGAAGCAAGGCCCGTGGGGACTCACCACGGAAGTGCTCGCCGGTTTTGGCGTCGCGGACAACGTGGGCGTCCGTCTCGTCCCCACCTATGAGATCAACAAACAGTTCCAGATCGTGGGGCGTTATCAATACGCCACCTCCAACAAGGACAATGGTCTCACTCCCCAGGGCCGCTACGAAACCGTGGGTGCCGGTGCCACCCGGGGCGACAACTATAACGCCTTCTACCTCGGCCTGAACTACTACCTCTACGGGCACAAGTTCAAGATCATGAACGGCGTGGAATACGCCACCATGGATCGCCCGTCCGGCGGCAGCTTCGACACCTGGACGTGGATGAGCGGCGTCCGCGTGTTCTTCTAAGAGCGGATTTCACCAGGCTCCCCGGTTTCCGGTGCTTTTAACCGGCGGAACCTTCTGACTACTGGCAGGCCCGTATTCCCAAAAGGGAATACGGGCCTTGCTGTTTCCGGATGGTTCGTTTCGGTGGAGTGACGTGGACCGCCGCCCGCCAAAGGAATCTATGCCGCCTGCCAAAACCGGGGGCATGTAGAGCGAGGGCGATCCTGGCGGGGATGTCCGGCGCCGCGGGGGGAGCTTCTCGCGCACCTCCGGCGCGCGGTAGCCTGTCAGTGTTACCAGTCCGGTGGTTCCGCGCGTGCCGCGCTCCACCGACCGGCTAATCTCTTTCGCCACTCCGTGGCTGAAGAGCGCTTGGGTTGGTGTAATATTATGAACATTTGAAAACAGGTCTTTTGATGGAGTCACCTGGTTCCTGGAAAACCCGCTCCGGGTTTACCAGGCCGATTCCGGTCGCGATGAAAGACCTGCTTTCAGTTCCTCATGCTATAACAGAGCGTATCTCCCTGCTATGTCAAAAGCAGGGTATAAAGATCAGTGCTTGTGCCACTGGCAATGGTGCTATTTCCCGCCGGAGCGTTCCGGGTTTGCCAGTTGGCGGAGGATGGACTGGGTGCCGAGAACGGCCTGGGAGAAGCGCTCGTAGTCGAGCGTGTCCGTGCCATCGATGGGAAGCAGGGCGCCGGTTTTCCGCGAGGCACCGGTGTCCGTAAGAGTGAAGGCAGGATAGCCCTGGCGGATGAAGGGCGCGTCGTCCCCGTCGCGCGCGCCGGGGTCGAGAATCAGCCGGGAAAGAGGCAGGGTGCTTTCCCGGGCAAAAAAAGTCTGGACCGAGCGGGCAAGGAGTTCGTGTCCGGGAGTGGTCGCGATGGCCAGGAAGTCCCCGGTATCCGGCAGGGGCTCCTTCGCACCGGGAGGGCTCAGCTGGGAACCTGGCAGGGTGGAGTAACAGGCCAGCGAATCCAGATTCACCATGGCCACAACCTTCTCCCCGGCTTTTTTACACTGCGCGGCATAGACCTCACTGCCCCGTTCAGGCGAACCGGTGAAGGAGGTGTCTCCATTCGCAAAGAACACGAAGCGGAGGATACGCTCCTGGCTGGTGCCCGCGAAGGCCCGGGCCAGGCTGAGACCGGCGGCCACGCCGGAGGCATTCGCGTCCGCTCCGGGGCTGCCCAGGGCGGAGTCATAGTGCGCGCCCACCAGCACGATCTCCGAGCCGTGCTCCGGGTGGGAACCGGGAATCTCCACCACTAGATTGAGCGCCTCAGCCCCGTTTGCCATGGAGAAGGTCTGTTGGGAGACGCGGTAGGCTGTGTTCGGATAGCCCATGTTTACCGGATCCAGCACGCCCTGGAGAAACTTCACGGTGTATCTCACCCGGTCCGGCTCGGTGGCATGGCGGGAGCCGATGGTGTTGGCCATCATTTCCACATTCCGCTTCAGTTCATCCCTCTGCACGGGCCGGTTCACGTGCCCGAAGTTCGACTTCGGGGCGTTCCGTTCCTTTGTGTAGATCGACATGGCGGCGACCACACCGGCGATGAGCCCCACGGGGAGGCCCAGAATCAGAAAACGAACGACACTGGCCTGGGTCATGGCGGGGTAGGGGAGGAGGGAGGTGCGGGGGACGGGTTGGCCGGGGGCGCAGCCGCCTGAGAGGCATCGCCGGAGGGCTGCGGCGCGGCGGGGTTCGCCTGATCCCAGGTGAACGGTTTCTCCAGTTTCACGGCGGAATCCGGAGGCGTCAGTTTCCAGGAGTTATCGGCAAAGGCGGTATCACTGAAGTCGATGTTCCATTCAGGGGTCGCCCCTTTTTTCATTTCTCCGCCGGCAGCCGCGGACTTCGCCTCGGCGGGCACGGAGGAAGCCGGAGTCTCCGGCACGACCGCCTCCGGCACCGTGATCACTTTTTCCACGGGCGCGGGCACAGGCCTAGGGTGTGGTTTCTCTCCCCGGAAGAAGAGAAACCACACATTGAGACCCACGGATACCGTCGCGACAGACAGCCCCGCGATGAGCAATCGCCGACGGTTCATGACGGAAGCCTATACGCCGCCTGGCGGGTTGCCAGGGGCAAATGAGGGACGGCGGTCACTTCGGTTCGCCGTCTTTCTTCTCTTCGTCTTTCTTTTCCTCACCCTTCTTCGCTTCCTCCTCTTTGGGCTCCACCTCGGTCTTGATCGGCTGGGCCTTTTTCGCCTGTTCTGCTACCTTGGCCACGTCCGCGGCGGGAAGGATAATGGGGGACATGGTCACCTGGCCGCCTTCGGAGTTTCCGGCGGGCTGGCGCACCACGGAGATTCCCAGGAGCTTGCCGGTGGAAAGGAACATGGGGCAGCCGGTGGTGTCCGTCATCACGCGGTAAAAGGTGCGCGGCTTCGTGGTGATGCCGGAGATTTCCGAAGTGATGAGGGAGGGCTCGCGGTTGAGGTTCTGGTCCAGACGGCCCAGGCCGATGCAGTCATCCAGCAGCGTGCCGGTGGCGGAGTCCGCCAGGTTCACGGCGGAGAAGGTCACGCCCTTCGCTTCCGGGCTGTCCGTGCGCACCTTGATGAATCCGAGGCCCAGGTCCGCGTCCTTCAGCACCAGGTCGCCCGGCAGTTCCGTGCCGTCCGGCATGATGATTTTCACCTCTTTGATTTCGGAGCTGGCTTTCAGCTTGATGGGGCCGGCCTGGGTGGGAACGGTGCGTCCGTCCATGATGGAGGCGCGGTCGATGGCCTGAAGGGAGGTGACGAGGAGGCCGGAGGCGTCCACGAAGGTGCCGGTGGTCTCGGCGCGGCTTTCCTTGTCCTGATTCGCGAGAGCGGCCTTGATCTGGGCGGGCGCGTCGCCGTCCACGGAGAGAGTGGTCTTGGAAATGACCGTCAGCCAGACCACGGCGTCTTTGTGCTCCGTGGAGAGCTTCACGGCGGCGGCTTTAAGGTCCCCGTTGGCTGCGAGCAGCGGCGTGGCGGTGGCGAGAAGGGCGAGAGCGGCGGTACGGATCATATAAGAATGGTTCAAAAGATTTTTGTCAGGTGAGGTGAGGGCGGGAAACGGGAATTACCAGCGGGGTTCGATCTCCAGGAAGAGCGTGCGGGGTCCGCGCTGGACGAAAAGCTGGATGCGGCGGGGCTTCGAATCGCGGAAGCCGTTGAAGAGCGTCTTCAGCGTGGCCACGGAATCGATCTCCTTACCGTCGATCTTCAGAAGCACATCCCCCGCGACGAGACCGCCCAGCGCGGCCCAGCCGTTGGCTTCCACTTTTTCGACGCTCACGCCCTTCACGCTGTCCGCCACGGCGGCACTCACCCGGCGGGCTTTGGAGAGGTCACGGGCGCTGAATTCAAAACGCTCGTCTTTATACTCCGGCAGTTCGTTGTCGTCCTGGGGACGCTTTTCGAGCTTCACGGTGAGTTTCAGCGGCTGGCCGTCCCGGATGGCGTCGAATTCCAGGCTGGCATCCACGGCGTAGCCGCGTACGAGCTCCGGCAGCACTTCGGCGTCCTCCGGACGGGAGGCATTGATGACGCGTCCGTCCAGTTTCAATAGCAGGTCGCCTTCCTTGATCCCGGCTTTTTCCGCGGGGGAATTCGGGATGAGGGAGGTCACACGCACGCCTTTTTTCCCGGGAATGCCCAGGGCCTCGGCGAGGTCCGCGGTGAGCACCTGGGGCACGGCGCCCAGCCAGGGTTTCTCCGCCACCAGCGGGCGGCGGGGTTCAGGGGCGGGGCCCACTTTCACCACGGTCAGCAGTTTTTCCCGGCCGCGCTCGAAGGAAACGAGCACGGGTTTCGGGCCGGAAAGGCCTTTCGTGAAATCGGCGGTGAAGGCACGCAGGTCCGCGATATTCGCCACGGGTTTGTCATTCACCTTGGTAATGATGTCATCCATACGGAGCGGCGGCTTGGCCTCGGCGGCCGGGCCCCCGGTTTTCACGGAATCCACCAGAATGCCCTTGGTGTCACTGCGACGGCGCTCTAGGGCGGACACACGGGTGAGGTCGCGCACGGTGAGGTTCCAGCCGGAGAGTTCCCCCTCCTTGGCCAGGTTCGGTTCACGCTGGACGGTGGTCACTTCCCAGGTCTGGGGCTGGCCGTCGCGCAGGCCTTTGATGGTCACTTTCGTGCCGGGAGCGGTGCCCATGATGAGGGCGTTCAGGAACGGCAGATCCTCCGCCGCGCGGGCGTCCGGGAGGGCGGTGCCGTTATAGTCGGTGACGAAATCCCCGGCTTTGATTCCCGCCTGGCTGGCCGGGCTGTCATTCAGCACCGCCGCCACCAGGGTGCCTTTTTCCTTTTCCATGCCGCGCAGCATCGGCTGGGTCTCCAGACCGATCCAGCTCCGGGTGATGGTTCCTTTGGCGATCAGCTCCTGGGCCACCTTTTGCGCCAGGTTCGAGGGAATGGCTCCTCCCAGGCTGGCGATGCCCACTTCATTCACACCCACGATTTCCCCAGCCAGATTCACTAGAGGCCCGCCACTGTTGCCCGGGAAGATGATGGCGTCATGGCCGATCCAGCGGACCAGTTCGCCCACCTTCTCGCCATCCAGAGTCATGCCGATTTGATTCCGGGGCACGATCATCTCCCGGTTGGCTACGATACCGCGGGTGATGGACTGGGAAAGCCCGCCCGGGCTGCCCATGGCCAGGACCACGTCCCCCACGCGGAGCTTGTCCGAGTCGCCGAATTTCGCCACCGGCAGCGGCTGGTCTTTCATGCGGCGCGTGGCGAGGTCCAGTTTGATAATCGCCAGGTCCGCCAGCGCGTCCGTGCCCACCAGCGTGGCATCGATCTCCTCCCGCGTGGAAAGCGTGCAGACAAAACGCGTGCCGCGTCCCGCCACGTGGTGATTTGTGAGCACGTAGCCGTCCGGGGAAATGATGGCCCCGCTGCCGCTGCCCTGCATTTTTTTCATGCGCCCGTCCTCGCCCTCCTCCATGACCACGCGGATAAGCACCAGCGTGGGATACATGGCTCCAATGGCCGCCTCGGCACCCTCGATCACCGGAGGGGCTTTAGGCGTTTCCTGGGCCAGGGCGGTCAGGGGCTGTCCCGCGAGCAGGGCCAGCAGGGAGAGGGCGTGAAGAGAACGGCGGAAAGTCATGCGCTAAGGGAAATGAAAAAGTTGGCGTTGGAACCGGGCACAGCGCCACGGGCCAGGGGAATTATCACAGAATCGGAGAATTCTCCTGTTTTTTATACCGCGGGCGGCATTTCAGCCCGGGCTCCGCCACCGGCATTCCTCACTTTCCCTTAGTAACGGTCACTGAACTTCTTCATCGTTTGATAAAATTCCGCCTCGGGCACCCAAACGGACCGGATGATTACAAGGCCGGGGCCGTTGCACGCCATAAGGGGTTGAAAGGAATGATACCCCTCCACCAGCCGGCTTTCCACGGAGACATCCTCCTGGCACCAGCGGTTGGGATCGTAGCCCACGGCGTCAAAGGCTCCGGAAAACGGAAACACTTTATACTCGTCCCAGCCCCGCCCCAGTGAATCCCATTTCTGGTAATTCAGATCGGCGATGCGTTGTCCGCGGTGGCACAGCCACCAGCCGTAAAGGCACCCGGCCGCTGTATTCCGGTATGCCCGGATCCAGCTTTGTCTGACATACCAGGGCCAGCCTTTTGTTTTTTTCCGGAAGGTGAACACGGGGAGTTTTTTGTCCGGCATGTGCCGTGCGGTCCTGCAAAGCGAAACCTTCCGGCGCGACTGTCTGGATATTCCCTGGCTTTCCTTTCCCGTGAAGCCTCCGGAATCCCGGTTGCCTCGCTGACGCGTCCGCCGCACATCCAGCCGAAAGTCATGAAACACGCCCCGATCAAGTCCGGTCTCTTCAAGAACAACCGTGAACGCCTGCGCGCGCTGCTGCCGGAAAAGGCGCTCGTCATCGTGAACGCGAATGACATCCCCCCTACAAACGCGGACGGCACGGTCATTCCGGTGGCGAACTCAGACCTGTTTTATCTCGCCGGGGTCATGCAGGAGGAGTCCATCCTCGTCATCTGCCCGGATGCCCATGAGGAAAAGCATCGGGAGATGCTCTTCGTGCGGGAGACGAATGAGCACGTCGTGGTGTGGGAGGGGCATAAGCTGACCAAAGAACAGGCCCGCGAGGTTTCCGGCATTCCTCAGATCCATTGGCTCCAGGAGTTTCCCGTGCTCATGCGCCGTCTCATGTGTGAGTCGGATCACGTGTTCCTGAACTCCAATGAACACCCGCGCGCGGACATCGTGGTGGAAACGCGGGAAAGCCGCTTCGTGAGGGACACTATGCGCGCCTGGCCGCTGCATTCCTATCACCGGCTCGCGCGGCTCATGCACGAACTGCGTCCCGTGAAATCCAACGAGGAGGTGGCTCTTTTGAAAGAGGCCTGCGGCATCACCCGCGATGGCTTCCTGCGCGTGCTGAAGCTTGTGAAGCCCGGCGTTTCGGAATGCGACGTGGAGGCGGAGTTTGCCCATGAGTTCATCCGCCGCCGCGGCCGTTTTGCCTACAACCCCATCATCGCCTCCGGGAATAACAGCAACGTGCTGCACTATAACGACAACGACCAGGACTGCAAAAAGGGCGATCTCCTGCTGCTGGACGTGGGGGCCGCGTATGCGAACTACAACGCGGACATGACCCGCACCATTCCCGTGAGCGGGAAGTTCACGAAGCGCCAGAAGGATGTCTATAATGCCGTGCTCCGCGTCATGCGTGCCGGCATCGAGGGTCTGAAACCCGGCAAACTCCCGCGTGACTGGCAGAAGGAGGCGGAGGCCTGCATGCAGGAGGAGTTGGTGAAGCTGGGGCTGCTGACCGCCAAGGACATCAAGGCCGCGGAGAAAAAGGATCCGGAAAAGCCCGCGCTGAAGAAATACTTCATGCACGGCCTGGGGCACCCCCTGGGGCTGGATGTGCATGATGTCTCCGCCATCGGCACCCCCTTCGCCGCCGGATGGGTCATGACCGTGGAGCCGGGCATTTACCTCCCGGACGAAGGCTTTGGCATTCGTCTGGAAAATGACGTGCTCATCACTTCGGACGGGTACGTGGACCTCATGGAGGACATCCCCGTGGAGGCTGCGGAGATCGAGTCATTGATGAAGAAATAGCGTTCCTCAAAAAAGAGGTCCGGACCTCCAGGGAGGTCCGGACCTTTGATGCGGGGAAAAAGCCGGATTCGCTTTCAGGTGTATCCGGCAAAGGGATTCAGGACGGGAGAGCGGCCTTGAGCTTCGAGACACGGCGGGCGCGGAAACTCCGGACCCCCGCCAGGCCAGCCAGCCCGCAGGAAAAGAGCGCCAGGGTGCCGCCGGTGTCCGGGACGTTGATGGGCTGCCCGTAGAGTTGAGCGCTCACGATCTGGAGGGAGTCGTCCTCGGGAAACGGCTGGTTCGCGGTGTGGATATAGAAGTCAGTCCAGGAGTTCGAAAGACCCGCCTGGGTGACGCCGTCGAAGGTGAAGTAGTGGTCGTAGGTCGTCCCGTCAATGTTCTCGGTGACGTGAAAAGAGACCAGAGCCTCCGAGTAATTGCTCCAGAAGGTAAAAGGGTAGTAATATTCCCCGTAGAACGTGGTGACGGTAGGGTAGGGGTAGTTGACGTTGCCGCCGGGAACCGCCACCCACCCGGTGCCGAAGACGGGATCGCTTTGCCAGTTTTGCAGGGTGGAGGCGTGGACTCCGTCAAAGAAATTGAACGTCACGCCGGCATCGGTAATCGACGCGGCCCGGGTGGAAACCGCCGCACCCAGAGTCAGGGCGGCGGAGATCAGGAGGGAAATTTTCATATACTTTATGATGTATAACCATGCGTGGCGGGTGTCTTCTACGCGTGTATGTATTTATCTATATTAAAAATTAGAAATAGAGCCTCTGTTTAAATGCACAAGAGTGCCCCGGGCCCGGTGAAAAAGGCCGGTTTTTATGCGCCGCCGGGGCTTCAGACTGGAGAGACGCCGCCGGTTTTTGAGGCGCGGCGCGCGCGAAAGGCCCGTGCGCCCGCCAGTCCCGTGAGACCAAGGGATAGCAGCCCCAGCGTGCCGCCCGTATCGGGAACATTGATAGGCTTGCCGTAAAGCCTGGCGTCCTGGATGACGATAGAGTCGTCCTCGGCGAAGAGCTGATTGCTTGTTTTTATATAAAAATCAGTCCAGTGGAAAGTGAGGTTGGCCTCGGTGGCGCCGCCGAATGTAAAGTAGTGATCTGTCACGACCCCCTCGATAGTCTCGGTCACGTGAAATGAAACCAGGGCTTCCGAGCAAGTGGTCCAGAACAGGGGAGGGTAATAATATTCCCCGTAGAAAGAACTCCCTATAAGGGCAGGGGTGGTGGCTCCTCCTCCCGTCATGGGCACCCATCCGGTCCCGAAGATGGGGCCGGTCTGCCAGTTCTGCTGGGTGGAGGCTTGGGCTCCATCAAAAAAATTGAAGGTCACGCCGGAATCGGTGATGGACGCAGCCTGGCTGGAGGCGACCGCTCCTAGGCTCAGGAACACGGCAACAAAAAGAGGGCTTTTCATGTAATGCAGGGATACTGCCCTGTTTCGTGGGTGTCATCTGCGCGAACAAGTATTTTCTCCCTTTTAAGACAGATTTTCTCCTGTTTGAGAATGTTAAATAAACATTATTTATAGGGAGAATCCCTATATTGACAAAAGAATTCCCTATAAGGTATCGGCTAGGGAAACCGGTCCCGCGGTCACGCGAATGGAGGCATTGATTCCCGTGCCCGCCCCGGCTGGGGCTCCTGGAAAGCCGGGACAATCCTGAAGCCCCGGGTTTCCTCTGGAAGGCCGGGCGCGGTATGGTCCCTGCAATGGGGTGATCGCCGGACCGGGCGTTCCCATGGTCCCACTTTGCGATGTACCTGTTTCCCGGCACCCCTCAGTATGAAAACCTACCATCTCATTTGCGGCCAGGACGACTGGGAACTCAGCGAGGAGGGCAATCGCACCCCGCTGAGAACCTTCCCCACCAAAGAGCGTGCCATCGAGGGCTCCGCGGAGCTTCTCGGCCAACTGGGGGGCTCCCTGAGAATCCACCGGACGGACGGCACCATCGAAGAGGAAAGAACCTATCCCCGCGCCGCGGATCCCGCCTCCTCTCCGGGCTGATTTTCCGGAGCCTGGTCCGGCATTTTCCCGTTGCCCCGAGCAGCGCGCGGGGCAGGGAAGGGAATGACCATTTCTGAAATCATCGAGTCATTGCGCGACGGCCGGCACATGGATGTTCCGGCGGTGGAAACAGCGGCGGCTTTCCTGCTCGATGAAGCCGCGGATACCGTGGAAAAGGCGGACCTCCTGCGGGCGCTTTCGGCGAAAGGAGAGACGGCGGGAGAGATCGCGGCCTTCGTCCGGGTCTTTCTCACTCGCGCCATTCGCCCGCCGCTGGACCTTTCTTCACTGCCCTTTCCCTCCATGGATGTGTGCGGCACCGGCGGGGATAAGCTGGATCTCTTCAATATCTCCACCGCCGCCATGTTCGTCCTCGCGGGCAATGGCGTGGCCGTGGTGAAGCATGGAAACCGGGGCATCACTTCCAAAAGCGGTGGCGCGGACGTGCTGGAGGCCCTGGGGGTGGCGGTGGACCTCACGCCGGAGCAGTTTGCTCTCTGTGTCAAAGAGACGGGCGCGGGTTTCATGCTGGCCCCGCGTTACCTTCCCGCATTCAAGGCCGTCGCGCCCGTGCGGGCGCTGCTCGCCTCCGAGGGAGTGCGCACGGTGTTCAATCTCATCGGCCCATTACTCAACCCCCTCCAGCCCCTCAGGCAACTGGTGGGGGTGCACGATCCCGCCCTCCTGGGGGTTTACGCGGAGATCATGAAGGAACTGGGACGCCGCGCCGCTTGGGCTGTCCATGGCAGCGTGCCGGACAGCACGGGTATGGATGAGGTATCCATCCTCGGCCCCACCCGCGTGGCGGCTCTCCGCGCGGGGGAGATCACGGAAACGGACGAACACCCCGTTTTTCCCCCCGCCACCCTGGAGGACCTGAAGGGTGGGGATGCGGCCACGAACGCGGCCATCGTCGAGGGAATTCTCGCGGGCGGTGTCACGGGGGCGAAGCGGAACATTGTGATCGCCAATGCTGCGGCGGGTTTTATGGTCGCGGGCTATGCGGAAACCTGGCCCGAGGGCATCGATTTCGCGGAGCGCAGTCTTCAGAGTGGTCGTGCCCGGGGAGTGCTGGATAAGATGCGGGCCTTCTCCCAGTCCCCGAGGCCGGTGGGATAAACCTGCCGCCACAAGTTCCCCCGGTCCCCCGCCATGCCCCGTCTCATTCCCCTGCTGCTCATGCTCCTTCTGGGAGCCTGCGCCACCACGCCCCGGCAGAAGTTCACCATCACCCGCTCCGAATGCCTGGCCCTCGCGGAGTCCTATCGCGCCCACCGGTGGACGCCCTCGGAGGCCAATGTGTTCCATGGCACGGATCCGGACGGCATCCCCGTGGACACCCCGGATATCACTTATCAGAAGCCGGGCGTGGTCGCGGGCTGGTGGGTGCCGGGCAGGGAAAACCAGGGGATTCCGTATCAATGGGGAGGATTTGCCACTCCGGAGCAGTTTGACCGCGATCTCACCGCCGGCCTGGCGGCGGGGGATGTTTACACCCAGGAAAAGCGCCGCCTTCTAGAGGCCGCCGTGAGCCGCCATGCCACGGGTATCGATTGCAGCGGCTTCGTTTCGCGCTGCTGGGGGCTGTCGCGCTCCTATTCCACCCGGGAGCTCGCGCAGCTCTGCACTCCGCTGGCCTCCTGGGACGACCTGCTGCCGGGGGATATTCTGAACATCTGGAACAGCCACGTCATTCTCTTCGGCGGATGGCTGGATGAGTCCCACACCAGTCTCCTGGGCTACGAGGCGGGCGTGCCTCCCCACTGGCTGGTGGTGAGCCACGCCATCCCCGCGGAGAAACTCCGGAAGCTGGGCTTCACTCCCTATCGTTATAAGGGGATGAAATAGAGACGGTCCGGGTGCCGTTCAGACGGCGGGAATGAACCCGCGGGGCGCATTCGTGCTTGCGCGGGCGGGACAGGGAAGATACTGCCCCGCCTTCCATTTCCATCCCAGCTTTAATCTTTAACACGTATCCTAACAATGGCAGACCTCGACGGACAAAAAAAGAGCAAGGAATTCTACACCAGCACGCCCCAGCAGACGCCGGGATTCTTTCTCAAAGGTTCCGGTCAATATGACTGGGGTCTCAAGAACCGCCTGAGCCAGGTCTTCAATCCGAAGAGCGGGAACACGCTGATGCTGGCCTTTGACCACGGTTACTTCCAGGGCCCCACCACGGGTCTGGAGCGCGTGGACCAGACGATCCTCCCCCTGGAGCCCTACGCGGACTGCCTCATGCTCACCCGCGGCATCCAGCGCAGCATCATCCCCGCCAGCACGCAGAAGGCCATCGCCCTGCGCGCCAGCGGCGGCACCAGCATGGTGAGCACCATGGGCGGCTGGGAAGGTGAATACAACGGCAGCCCGCTGAAGCTGGGCCACCCCGGCTACGAGCCCCTCTCCAACGAGAGCCTCGCGTGCAGCATCGAGGAAGCCATCCGTCTGAATGCCAGCGTCCTCGCGGTGCAGGTGTTCATCGGCAGCGAGTATGAGCGTCAGACGCTGAAGAACCTGACGGACCTCGTGGACCAGGCGAACCGCTACGGCATCGCCGTCATGGGCGTCACCGCCGTGGGCCGCGCCATGGCCCGCACGCCCCAGTACTTCCGCCTTGCCACCCGCATCATGGCGGAACTGGGCGCGCACCTCGTGAAGTGTTATTACACGGACACCGAGTTCGACACCGTGACCTCCTGCTGCCCGGTGCCGATCGTCATCGCCGGTGGCAAGAAGCTCCCCGAGAAGGAAGCGCTGCAAATGGCGTGGAACTCCATCGACCAGGGCGCGAACGGCGTGGACATGGGCCGGAACATCTTCCAAAGCGACGCCCCCATCCCCATGGTGCGCGCCGTCCGCAGCATCGTGCACGAACGCGCCTCCGTGGAGGACGCGTGGACGATGTACAATGACCTGAAGGCCGACGAAGCGAAGGCCTGAGACTCCGCCTGAGCGGTGATTTTCCAGTGCCCGGGCGGTCTCGTGCCGCCCGGGCTTTTTATTGCCGCCGCCGGTTTGCCGGGTCACTGCCCCTAAAACGCCAAATTTCAAATTCCGCGTGAAACTTCGCGTCGAGTCGCTACCATCCCTCCATTAACAGTGATTATTCTAGCAATTACCAGTCAGAAGGGAGGGGTCGGGAAAACGACCGTCTCGGTGAATCTGGCCTATTCCATGGCGCGGCGGGGCTGGAATACGCTGCTGGTGGACACAGATCCTCAGGGCTCCGTGGGACTGTCTCTTTCGGAAAAAGCCCGGAAATGCCAGGGCTTCTATGATGCGGTGAACACGGGTGTGCCCGCCGTGCCCCTCATCCTGCCCACCCGGCTGCCGGAGTTGAAGATCATGACGGCGGGCCAGACCGCCGGTTTCTTCGAGGCCAAGGTGCCGGAGGTGAACGGCATGGATGGCCTGCGCCAGGTCATCGGGGATGTGCGGAAACAGGGCGTGGATGTGCTCATTTTTGATACCCCCGCAGGCATGCACGGCATCACCGGGGATGTCCTGCGGGTGGCGGACTACGTGCTCATTCCGCAGCAGGCGGAGCCCCTGGGCATGCGCTCCATTCCCCAGGTGCTCCATGCCGTGCAGAGTCTCCGCGTGGCCGGAGCGAAGCTGGAGGTGGCGGGTATCCTCATGACCATGGTGCAGAACGATCAAAAGGAGAGCACCGACGTCATTCGCGAACTCCGGGCCCTGCTGCCGGGCCGGCTGATGCTGGACTCCGTCATTCCCCGGGATCCCACCCACCTGAAGGCCTCCGCCGTGGGCGTGCCCGTGGCGCTGCTTTACGCCCAGCCTCCCGCCGCCGCCCT
This sequence comes from Verrucomicrobiales bacterium, assembly GCA_965229245.1. Lineage (GTDB taxonomy): Bacteria > Verrucomicrobiota > Verrucomicrobiia > Verrucomicrobiales > V1-33 > V1-33. The sequence goes on along the minus strand of CBDDIW010000005.1, from coordinate 512,873 downwards.
CATCTTCGATCAACTGGCCGCCGAACTCGAACCCCGACTGCGTTTACACCGCTCCCCGCCGCAAAGTAATGAGTACACTCGGCTCATGGATTGACGCGGAGACCGTGAGCGGTCTTGGCAAACAGCTCGCCACGCCCGTATCCGGCGTTTTCACCGGGCCTCCCGCCGGGCCCCTGCCGCTCACCAGACTTTCCGCCGAGGACTTCCGCCTCCCGGAGCACTACCCGCCCGCCGCTTTCCCTGCTCCGGAAAATGACGAGCGGGGTCGCGTGCGCGAGGTGCTGCGCAATATCCGGCGCAAGGCGGAGGATTCCGGCCTGCTCGCAAAGCCTGGGACCCCGCCGGTTGTGCCCCCGGACTTTTCCACTCCCGTTGAGCCTGTGCTTGCCCCGGTTCCAGTCCCAGCCCCGGCGGCCTCCCAGCCGCTGAGCCGGGGGGTGACCTATTTCACCCCGCCCGTGGGGCCGCTGGCCACCCGCATCCGGGCGTTCATTGACTGGCTGCGCCGCCAGGTGACCTGCCAGGAATTGTTCATCGTGGACCAGCAGGGAAATCCCGCCAGCGACCGGGAGGCCACGCCGGAACTCGTCACCGCCGCCGTGCTCATGGCGGAGGCCGGTCGCCGGGCTTTGAAGTATCTTCCCTCCGCTCCCGATGGTGCCGTGCATTTGGATCTCCCGGAAGAGCGGAAGCTCTGTGTCATCGACACGATCACGAATGCCGGACCCTTTTTCCTGGGCCTAGTCCTCCCGGAAGCCCTTGGAGCCCGCGCCGCCGACCGCCTGCGCCGGGCCCTCCGCCGGACGATCGAAACGGAACCCGCGAGCGTGGTCGTGCAACAGCGGGGCGAGCGGCGGTAGCCGGACCAAGGGGGGGTAAGCCCGGTTTTCTTTTCCGGTGGTTTGTCAGGAAATTCCGGTGGATGACGCCATCGTATGGACCAGCCGGCCTCCTCCCCTTCATCTCAAAATACCGATATTGCCTCCGCAACACGGACGGCAATTTCCACCTTCCTCCACGAGCACTGTTTGTCCGTCGTAAAGCAGGCCAGCCTTTTGAAGGGAATCGGGATGGCCGTTCAGGCGGTGGGAGGACTCTTTATTTTGACGGGCAGTTACCTGGCGATGTCAGAGAAGAAACAGCCGCCATCGTTCGATGGCCGCGTCCCCGGCATCGATACCGCCGCGGTGTCCCTTTGGGTGGCTTCCCTGGCGTTAGGTTTTCTTGTCCTTGCCTTCGGCTTTTTCCTTTGTGCCTTCGCCCGGCACCAGCGCGCGGCGGTGGTCACCGCGATCCTGACCTCTCCGCACTTGTCCCCCGCGAAAGCGCTGGAACTCGCCTCCCGGCCGGGGCTGAAAGCGTAGGACCGGGCCCGGGAGGGGAAAGAACCCGCGCCTTGAACACGTAGCGGAGAGACGGGCGGCCCGGGGCGTTTACTGCTCCCACCGGGTTTTTCCCGCTTTTTCCGGCCATGTCCCGTCTTTTTATCCTTCCTCTTTTCCTTTCCCTCGGAGCGGCCCGTGCCGGAGACGCGGCGGCGCTGTGGACGGGGAAGGTGCAGCCCATGTTCGATGTCCAGTGCACGAAGTGCCACGGAGTGCTGGAACAGAAAGGCGGACTGGAACTGGACTCCGTGGAATCCATCCTTAAAGGCGGGGACGAAGGCGCGGTGGTGGTGTCGGGAAAGCCGGAGGAAAGCAAGCTTTACCAGGTGCTGCTGGAGGGAGCGGACCCGCACATGCCTCCGAAGAAGCAGCTTTCCGAAGCGGACCGCGCGATGGTGCGGGACTGGATTGCCGCTCTGGCCCATCCCCCGGCTCCCGAGGTGAAGAAAGCGGCAGCCCCCGTGCCGAAACTGGAAACCGTGGAGCAGGCGGTGGACTATTTCATTTCCGCAGCGTGGACGGAGCACGGGGTGAAACCGGCACCGGACGCGGACGAACGCACCTGGTGCCGCCGGGTGTATCTGGACCTCGCGGGGCGCATCCCCACCGCCGGGGAGTTGCAGGACTTCGTTTCCTCCACCGCCGGGGACAAGCGCGCGGTGCTGGTGGACCGGCTCCTGGCTTCGGACGAATATGTGACCCGCATGCGGGAGCTGTGGGATGTCTTCCTCATGGGTCGCGGGAAGCGTGGTTCGAACGAGGAGCGGCGGCAGAAAAACGGCTGGTGGGCGTTTCTGGAGGACGCCTTCAAACAAAACCGCCCGTGGAATGAAACCGCGCGGGATTTTCTGGCCGGGCGCGCGGAGGCTCCGGAACGAAAGGGGGCCTCATGGTTTCTCTTCGAGCGGCGGAATGAACACCAGCAGATCGCGGAGGCGGTGGCCCCCGTGGTGTATGGCACACGCATCGACTGCGCGCAGTGCCACGATCACCCGCTGGCCCGGGAGATCAAACAGGGGCACTACTGGGGCCTCGTGGCCGCCTACAACCGGAGCAAGAACGTGGAGGGCACCTCCATCGTGGGCGAGTCCGCCGTGGGAGGCTTTATCAATTTCACAAACCTGAAAAAAGAGTCCCAGCCGGCGGTGGTGACGCTGCTGACCGGGCGGACGGTGGAGGAGGCGCGGCCCGCGGGCGGCAAGGAGGAGGACAGTCCTGACAAGTATGTGGACCCCGCCGCGAAGGTGAAGGTGCCGAAATTCTCCCGCCGCGAGGCCTTCGCGGACGCCGCCACGGCGGAAAATCCGCTGCTGGCCCGGTCTTTTGTGAACCGCATGTGGGCCGCCCTGCTGGGTCGCGGCATCGTGAATCCGGTGGACGAAATGAACGAACGGAACGCGCCCAGCCACCCGCAACTCCTGGACTGGCTGGCGAAGGATTTTACGGAACACAAGTATGACGTGAAGCGGTTCCTCCGCGGCCTGATGCTGAGCCGGGTGTATGCCCTGGGGGCGGCCAAAGGGACGGCCCCGGAGACCTTCGCGGGCATGCTGGAGCGTCCCCTCACGGGCGAACAGATCGCCCGCTCCTGGCGGGTGGCGGCGGGTCTGCCACCGAATGACGATGGCCTGCGCCGGGCGGTCATCGGGGCTCTGCCGGACGTGCTGCCCCGGGATTACAACGCCACTTTCCAGCAGGCACAGTTTTTGACGAATTCCCCCGCTCTCCAGGACCTGCTGAAGCCGGCGGAGGGAAATACCGCCGCGCGTCTTGCGGCCCTGCCGGATGTGGAGGCCCGCGCGCGGGAGGCTTTTCTGGCGGTGCTGGCGCGTCAGCCGGACGCGGAGGAGACCGCCCAGGCCGCGGTCTTTCTGCGCGGCTATCCTGACAAACCGGCGGACGGCGTCCGCGACCTCCTGTGGGCGCTCATGACCGGCGCGGAATTCCTGACCGTGCCCTGAACCCGGAACCCCTATCAACCAGACTATGAAAGCCCCCGGAAACCCCACCGTGCCTCCCGGTGACTGCACGCCCACCGAACACACGCTGCACCGCCGCCTTTTCCTGAAGGGCCTCACGGGCGGCGCGCTGGCCTCCGTGACCAGCTTCACCGGCCTCTTCCAGAACCGTGCCTTCGCGGAGGCCACGAAGAAGGCGCAGAAGCACTGCATTCTCCTTTGGCTCTGTGGCGCGCCCAGCCAGTTCGAGACCTGGGATCCGAAACCCGGCCGGCCAAGCAGCGGTCCCTTCGGCAGTATCCGCACGAGCATTCCCGGCGTTCACTTTTCCTCGCTGATGCCGAAGTGCGCGGCCATGGCGGACAAACTGAACATCGTGCGCAGCATGAAGACCTCCCAGCCGGAGCACTTCCAGGCCATCGGCCTGCTGCAACGCGGGAATCCGGATCGCGCCGGGTTCACCCGGCCCACCCTGGGCAGCGCGCTTTCCCAGGCCATGGGGCAACTGGATTCCCCCATCCCGAACTTCATCCTCCTGGACCCCATACCCGGCGGGAATGAGTTCGAGTCCTTCAAGGCGGGGAACTGGGCGGGCTGGCTGGGCGCGGAGCACTCTCCCGTGCGGCTGGGCGGAGAATACACCCAGCTTCTCAACAAGGCGGCGGAAACCATCCCCGCGCACGACCGGGAGTCCCGTGAGACGCTCCGGAAATTCCTCACCGCGAAGTATGAGCGCGACCGGGGCAGCCTGGTGGCGCGGAGCCAGAACGCGGCCTTCGAGCGGATGAAGGGCATGGCCGCCAGCGCGGACCTCTTTGACGTGGAGAAGCTCCCGGCAAAGGACCGCGAACGCTACGGCCCGGGCAGCTTTGCGCAGCATTCCCTCATGGCCCGGCACCTCGTGGAAAACGGCGCGCCCTTTGTCATGGTGGCGAACGGCATGAACTGGGACAATCACGTCTTCCAGCATGAGATCCACCAGATGCTCGTGCCGGAGCTGGACCGCGTGGTCCACCATCTCATCACCGATCTGGAGGAGCGCGGGTTGCTGGACAATACCCTGGTGGTCGCCATGGGGGAATTCGGCCGCTCCCCGTGGCTGAATGCCGCGCGCGGACGCGACCACTACCCGAACGCCTGGAGCATGATGATGACCGGCTGCGGTCTGAAGCGCGGCGTGGTCACCGGGGCCACGGACGTGGACGGCGTGGATGTCATCGAAAAGCCGTATAACGAGCAAAACCTCTTCGCCACCATCTTCAAAGCCCTGGGCATCGACCCCTATGGCGAATACGATCTCCCCGGCATGCCCACCTTCCACCGTGTGGAAAACCGCGCGGAGCCCATCAAGGAACTGCTGGCCTGATGGGGCTCGATTCCGTTGAGCTGGTCATCGATATCGAGGAGAAATTTCAGATCCGGATTTCCGATGACGAGGCTGAATCGATACAGACCGCGGGAGACCTTTTTCATATTGTGAGGCTCAAGCTGGCCGCTTCGGGCAGGGACTACGATCCAGGCGGGACCTGGGATCGTGTGGTCAGAATCATCCATGACAACATAGGGGCACCCCTCGATAAGATCCGCCCGGAATCCCGGCTGGTGGAGGATTTGGGAATGGACTGATCCTTTTCCCTTCGATAGTTTTGGTCACACACCATGAAAACCCGGCTGTTGTTTCCACTCTGGCTCCTCGCGGCTTCCTTTACAATTCTCGCGCACGCCGCCGGGGTGACGGTGACGGACAGCGCGGGGCTGAGGGCGGCGTTCGCGAAGGCGGGGCCAGGAACGGTCATCTCTCTCGCTCCGGGGAAATATACCGGCGGGATTTCCCTGGCAAATACAGGGGGTGAAAAAGGAAAGCCGGTCGTCATCCGGGCGGAGGATTCGAAGCAGCCACCGGTCTTTGAGGGCGGGGCTTCGGGGATTCATCTTTCCGGGTGTTCCTATGTGGAACTGGAAAATCTCACCTTCACCGGAGCCCGGGATAACGGGGTGAATGTGGACGACGGCGGCAAACGGGAGGCTCCCGTGAAGGGCATCGTCCTGCGCGGTCTGGTGGTGACGAACACGACTCCCAAAGGAAACCGGGATGGGATCAAGCTCTCCGGGCTGGATGCCTTCACCGTGGTGGACTGCCGGGTGGACCACTGGGGGAGCGGAGGTTCCGCTATCGATATGGTGGGCTGTCACGACGGCACCGTGGAGGGCTGCCACTTCGAGCACGATCCCGCCGCCGCGCCCATGGCCAATGGCGTCCAGACGAAGGGCGGCAGCGCCCGCATTGTGATCCGCCGCTGCCAATTCAAGGGCACCGGCGGGCGTGGTGTGAATCTCGGCGGCAGCACCGGCGCGGACTTCTTCCGCCCGGCGAAGGCGGACGCAGAGGCCCGTGACCTGACCGTGGAGGATTGCCACTTCACGGATATTCAGGCTCCCATCGCCTTTGTGGGCGTGGATGGGGCGGTGGTGCGGCACAATACCATCGAGCGCCCGGGCCGGTGGGCGCTGCGCATTCTCCAAGAAAATCAGGCCCCGGAGATGGTCCCGTGCCGGAAGGGCAGTGTCACGGACAATATCTTCGTCTTCCGTTCCGGGGACCTCGTGTCAGCGGTGAACATCGGTCCCGCCACCGAGCCCGCGAGCTTTACCTTCGCCCGGAATGTCTGGTACTGTGTGGACCGCCCCGCGGACAGCGCCCGCCGTGTCCAGTTGCCCTCGCCGGAAACCGGCGCGATCTCCGGCGTGGACCCGGTGCTGCAACCGGATGGCCGGTCAGCCGCCACCGGCGCGGTGGCAAAGGCTGGCATCCGCCCGGAGAAGGCGAAATGAAGGGACCTTCCCGGTCGCGCGTCTCCGCGGAGCCGGGCGATCCTTTTGAAATTCCAGGCTCCCGTGTGGAGTAAAGACAGATGGCGCGGGAAATGCGCCGCTCCCTTTTCCCATGAAACTCTCCCGTACTCACGACCACCTCCTTCCCGCCGGGGCTCTGGGTCTGGCAACCACGCCGGACGGCTCGCGGGCCTTCGCGGCCTGTGCCGACGGTCAGGTCTATTCCGTGGACCTGAAGACCGGCAAGGCGGAGGCCTTCGCGGAGGGTCACGGCTCCTACGCCAGCGGCTGCGTGCTCCTGCCGGACGGGAAGACGCTGATCTCCGCGGGCTACGATGGCATGCTGCTCTGGCACGATGTGGAAACGCGCCGCTGCTGGCGGCGGGTGCAGGCCCATCAATTCTGGAACTGGCAGATCGCGCTCTCGCCGGATGGCGCACGGCTGGTTTGCGTTTCCGGCCAGTATCTGCCCGGCGGCTGGAAATATGAGCCCTCCCCGGACCCGGAGCCCACGGTGAAGGTTTATGATACCCTTACCGGCGACCTCGTGGCCGCGCTCCGCCATGGCGCGCCCGTGCTGAGCTGCACCTTCAGCCCGGACGGCCATCTGGTGGCCGCCGCGAACATGATGGGCGAGGTCAAACTGTGGGACCTGCGCGATCTCAAGGACGGCAAGCCGCTGGTGGAGTGGACCTCCCCGGACTTCACCTCTTGGGGCACCACGAAGTCCCACCACTACTGCGGCGGCATCTACGGCCTGGCCTTTTCCCCGGACGGGGCCGCGCTGCTCTGCTGTGGCATGGGCCCCATGGGCGATCCCATGGCGGGGAACGGCAAGATGACCTGGCAGCGCTGGGACTGGAAGGCGGCGAAGCGCATCGATCAAATCAAGGACGGCCAGCACGGGTCCGGCCTCATGGAAACGGTGGCCTGGCTGCCGGGCGGTTCCCACTTCGTCATGGCAGGCCGTCAGGCCCAGGGCACCTGGAATGCGGCGGTCTTTTCCGCGGCGGATGGCAGCCTGGTGCATTCCGTGGATACCGGGAAGCGCATCACCAATGCCCGTTTCACCCAGGACGGCGGCACGCTCATCGTTTCCGGAGCCAATGGCCAGCCGCCCCGCAAGGCCGGGATCTGGCCACCATGGGGCAGGGTGCAGGTTTACAAGGTGGAGGCCTGAGAAAGCCTCCAGGCGTCACGAAGCCTGGGCGATTTCATCCCAGAAGGCACCCTTTGGCACCCGGGCGTCCTCGGGCAGGGAGGGGCCGTTGTGCAGGAGGATCTCTATCTTTTCCTCCACCGCCTTCCGGAGGAACTGGAGCTGCCGGAGGGAGATGTTTTTGTATTTTTCCATCTCCTCCTCGACGCCCAGATTCCAGCTCAGGCACTGCTCCTTGAAAACAGGGTCATATCGCAGGGCCTCTATCCATTCCAGATCCCCGCCCTCGCGGATCATCTCGGACACGCCTTTCATCACGATGCACAGGCCCCGGACATCGATGGACTCCAAAAACAGATAACCGTCCAGCAGCGCCGTTTCCACGCGCCCCCGCAATTGCTGATGCGCTCCGAAGCCCGGTTGCCCGCTGATTCTCCGGCAAATACCGTCCAGACAATGCTTCATGGGATGAAGCCCGCGCCGCTCCGAACCGGATTCTGAATAAAGATAAATATCGGCACTCACGACAAGTAACGATGATACCTGTATGGCTAGCAATTGTCAATGAACCCCCATGTGTCGTTTTGGTAACGGGACAGTGGAAAAGTATTCATGGGCGGGGCTGGCTCCCGAAGCGGAGAGGGAGATTTTTATTGATTTTTAATCAAATTCCGCGCCTTGCCCGAGGGGCGGGTGATCCCCGGCCACCCGTGAGCGTGGGTGCATTCCCCATTTGAAAGGAGAGGAGAGCCGCGGCAGGGGTGTTCTCTTTTCCTTTCATGTCCGCGCACCCTCAGGTCCTTCTCCTTGTGGCCGCCGCCCTGCTCCAGGGTGGCGCGCTTCCGGCGCGCGCCCAGCAGGAGGAGGCCAAACCAGCAGTGAAGGAGAAAACGGCAAAACCCCGGCTCTCCCCAGAGGCTATGCAGACCCTCAAAGAGGGCGCGGAGGCCATGAAACGCCGGGACTGGCGAAAGGCGGCGGAGGCCTGGGAGAAAGCTGTGAAACTGGACCCGGCGAACGCGGGCGCGTGGGCAAACCTGGGGAAAGTGCAACTCCAGCAAAACGAGACCGCCCCCGCCATCGCCTCCCTGGAAAAGGCCGTGGCCCTTCAGCCGAATCTGGCGGACGCGTGGATGACACTGGGGCTGGCCTATGAGGGCACCCAGGCTTCCATGCGGGCCATCTCCTGCCTCACCCGCGCGGCGCACGAGAGTCCCGCGGACCCCCGCGTGCACAATTCCCTCGCCATCGTTCTGAAACGCGCGGGCTGGACGGACGCGGCGGAGTCCGAACTGCAAAAAGCGCTCGATCTTGACGCGGATTACGCCGAGGCCCATTTCAATCTCGCGGTCATGTATCTGGAGAAGCGCCCGCCCTCCCTGGAACTGGCGCGCCGCCACTACGAGGCTGCAAGGAAGCTGGGAGCGGAGCCGGATAAAGAGATGGAGGCCCAGCTTGCGGGGAAAGATCCCGCGGTGGAAGACACGTCCCCACCCCCGGCACAAAAACTGCCCGCACCGGAAAAACCCCAATCCAAAACGACCAGACCCAAATGATGACCAACCGACGAACTTTCCTCCGCCGCGCGTCTCTGCTGAGCCTCGCCGCCGCCTTCCCGCGGGTCACCCTTGCGGAAGGCAACGGGTTGCCGAAGCCCCCGGTCATCGCCTCCAAGACCTGCATCGTCATCGATGCCGTGACAGGCCAGCCTCTTTTTGAAAAGTCCGCGGATGTGCGCCGCGCCGTGGCCAGCACCCAAAAGCTGATGACCGCGCTGGTGGCCGTGGAGACCACGGACATGAACAACATGACCACCGTGGAGGCGGAGGAGACGAAGGTGGAGCCGCACAAGCTCTTCCTCCAGGTGGGGGAAAAACTGCCGCTGCGCACCCTCCTCCACGCCATGCTCGTCGGAAGCTGTAATGACTGCGCGCACTGCGTGGCCCGGAGTTGCGCGGGCAGCACGGCCACCTTCACCACCTGGATGAACAAGCGCGCCGCCCAGCTGGGCATGAAGAACAGCCGCTTTGTCACCGCCTCCGGCCTGCCCGCGGAGAATCAGTATTCCACCGCCCGGGACATGGCCCGCCTGGCCCGCGCCGCGCTCTACAATCCCACCATCCGCGGCATCGTGGGCCGCAGCGAGGTCACCATTACCCGCGGGGATGGTCGGGAGAAGAAGATCGACAACACGAACACCCTGCTGAAGCCCACCAGCGCCTACTTTATGCCCCAGTGCACGGGTATGAAGACCGGCTACACGAATGCCGCCGGGAAGTGCCTCATCTCCAGCGCCACCCTGCGGGGGCGCAGTGTCATCTGCGTGATCCTGGGCAGCACCACGGCAAAGGGGCAGGTGTGGAAGGAATCCCGCGCCCTGCTCCAGTGGGCGCTGGGTATTTCGAATCCCTGAGGCAAGGCATGGCGGACAGCGACGTTCCCCCCTCCCACCCGCGTTATCTCTCGCTCATGGCGCGCGAGAGCATCGTGCGCGGCGTGGAACGCGGCATCACCTCCCCGCACGGTCTCATCGCGCACGGGCGCGGCGAGGCGTTCGATTATCTCCTGGGCGAGCGCACCCATCCCTTCGCGGAGGGGGCCATTGATGCTGGATGCGCGCATCTGCTCACGGCCGCGCGGCCCGTTATTTCGGTGAATGGCAACGCCTGCGCCCTCGCGGCGGCGGAACTCGTGGCTTTGGCGAGGGAAACCGGCGCGGCCCTGGAGGTGAACATTTTCCACACCTCGGCGGAGCGGGAGCAGGCCATCCGCGGGGCGCTCCTGGACGCCGGAGCCCCGGAAGTGCTCATGCCGGGGCGCACCCATGCGCTGGAACACATCGACCACAACCGCCGCTGGGTTCACCCGGAGGGGATCTACCTCGCGGATGTGGTCTGCGTGCCCCTGGAGGATGGCGACCGCTGCCAGGCCTTGATCCGGAATGGAAAGCGGGTAGTGACCATCGATCTGAATCCGCTCTCCCGCACCTCCCGCGCCGCCACGGTCACCATCGTGGACAATCTCACGCGTTGCCTTCCGCTCATGATCTCCCGGGCCGCCGCCCTGCGCGCCGCGGCCCCGGAATCCCTCCGTGCCCTGGCCGCCGGCTGGGACAATGCCGCCGCCCTGGCTGCCGCGGAGCATACCATGCGTCAACCGGCATGAGGCACGCGCCGCTGGATCCCGCGTTGCTCCGCTGCTGGGCGGAGATTGATGGAGCCGCGCTCCGGCACAATGCCCGCGCCGCTGGAAAGCTCGCGGGCGGAGGCCCGGAATGTGTGATGGCCGTGGTGAAGGCGGATGCCTACGGGCACCGGCTGCCGCATGTCACCGCCGCCTTGCGGGAGGAGATCGGCTCCTTCGCGGTGGCGAATCTTTCCGAAGCCCTGGAGGTGGAACGTCACGCCACGCGTGCCCGGGATGGTGGTCGCGCCCCCGTTTACATCCTCAGCCCGGCATTGACCGCCGAGATGCCGGAAATCCTGCGCCGCGGATTCATCCCCGCGCTTTCCACGGTGGATGAGGTCCGCCGTTGTGCCGCCGCCGCCCCGCCTGGAGGTAATCCCGCCCCGGTGCATGTGGTGGTGGACACCGGCATGGGTCGCATGGGCGCGCTGCCGGAGCAGGCGGCGGATGTTCTGCGGGAGGTAAGGGAAAGCCCGGCACTCACGCTGGACAGCGTCTCCAGCCACTTCCCGGTTTCGGACGAGGATGAGAAATTTACCACGCGGCAGGAAGGGGAATTCCGCGCGCTCATCGCGGATCTCCAGGCGGAGTTTGGCCCCTTCCGCACCCACATCGCCAACAGCGCCGCCATTCTCCATTCCCCCCGCCCGGCGCTGGAAACCGTGCGCGCCGGGCTCATGCTCTACGGCATCTGCCCACTGAACGGACGGCACGAACTGCTCCGGCCTGCCCTCACTTGGAAGTCACGCATCACCCTCGTCCGGGACCTGCCCGCGGGGTGGAGCATCAGCTACGGGCGCAGTTACATCACCCCCCGGCCCATGACCGTGGCGGCGATTGGCGCGGGGTATGCCGATGGTTATCCCCGCCAGGTTTCCGGCAAAGGCGCGACCATCCTCGTTGCCGGACAGCGCTGCCCCATCTTGGGCCGCGTGACCATGGACCAGATCCTCATTGATGTGAGTTCCCTCCGCCCGCGTCCTGTTCCCGGAGATGAAGCCGTGCTCCTTGGGACCCAGGGGGATGCCTGCATCTCCGCCCATGAGATCGCGGCTCTCTCCGGCACCATCGCCTGGCACATTTACACCGGCATCACGGATCGCACGGAGCGCCTGCATACCGGCGGGTAAGCAGGCAGAGGTGAGAACTCCAGGGCTTTCAATGTAGTGCTTCTTTTCCTCACGGGTAAAGGGAATGCGCTGGTTCTGTCAGGGTCTTCAGCAAAAAGGCGAGTTGCGGGGTGTTATCCCGCCGTCGCACCAAAAGGGAGAAGGCCCATTGTCTCTCCACCATGGAAAAAACCGTGCCTTCCCGTTGCCCGCAGGGGATGGAAAGGTGGGCACTGATCGTTTCCAGCTCCTGTTGGGTCAGCATTCGCGGCAGCCGGATTTCCACGCTCCCCAGGCGGCAGAGCAACCAGGGAAACAGCGCGAAAAAATACAGCAGCCCCAGGGCCGGGACGAGCCCCCGGTTCATTCCCCAAATCCCCAGGGGGACAAAAAAGGCGATGGTCATCAGAACACTACAGGCGGTGGCCATCCTTCCGCCGGGGAGCCGCAACGCCCGTGCCTCCATCCCCGGATGCCAGATCTCCCTTCCCGCGCAAATCAGCATTATGAACGGATAGGGGATGCCGCTTGGGCCTATCATGAACCATAGAAGAGGCGGATAAAACAGCAGGTGGTAGAGTTTGCCCCGCGGCCGGGTCACGGGGGCGGGAAAGGAAGAAAGGGCCGGGATGGCCGGTGCCCCCTCCACTGTCCCATTCCGTGTGGATGCGTCATCCAGAGCGTTCACGGAATCAGAGGAGCCGTTGCGTCCAGGCGCGTCACAAGATCCCGGGCCTCTTCCATATTCATGTGAGGCGAACTCATGATGGCGGCAATGGTCGAGGACCGGTGATGAATGGCGGTGGCTCGGAGATAGCCGCCGAAGGCATAGGCAACGATACAAAGGGCCGCCTTTAATGCATACATGGAGACGACTCTAAGGAGGACCGGTGTTTTGTACCACCATTCCAAATCAAAAAACAACCAGCCGGTGAAGATTATGATAAACGCCACGCCGCACATCTGGACGGCCTTTCCGTATCCGTTCAGCCTTCTGCTCATGACGAAGACCGGCAGATATTGATAGTAGAAAAACTCCGGCGCGCGCTTCGGGGCTGCCGTGGTAATGTTCGTCTGAATATCGCCGGAATATGGCGGGGAACCGTAAGCGCTCATGGAATGGATGTATTCTTAAGCCATCCCTCCAAACAAGCCCTATTTCTTCACCTCCAGTTGTTCACGCAGCCATGCGGGACGGTTGGTGGTGATGCCCGCCACTCCGGCGGCGGCGAGGGCGCGGGCGGTTTCCGCGGAGTCCACGGTCCAGGTGTAGAGCTTCAGTCCGGCGGCGGTCACTTTTTCCACGAACGCTTTGTCGATGGGAAATCCCGCGTCCAGATTCAGGCCGTCGAAGCCCGCGCCTTTGGCGGTGGCGATGAGGGTATCCAGTTGTGGTTTCGTTACGGGAGGCTGACCAGCCTTGTCCTTTGGCCAGCCCACCAGCCAGTAAAGCTGGAGGTCCGGAAACAGGGGACGGGCTTTCCGCAGCACCTCCTCCTGGAAGCAGATGATGACCAGTTGCTTCCGGTCCAGCGGGCTCTCCTTCAGCAGCTTTTGCAGGGGAGCAAGTACCTCCGCGCCGCACTTGATCTCGATGAACATCCGCTTCCCCGCGGGCACGGTGGCCAGGGCCTCCTTCAGCGTGGGAATGCGTTCGCCGGTGAAGCGGGCGTCCTTCCATTTCCCCGCGTCCAGCGCCTGGAGTTCCGCCAGGGTCTGGTCCGCCACGTTGCGGTCGGCACCGGCGGTGCGTTTGGTGGTTTTGTCGTGCATCACCACCACCTCGCCGTCTCTGGAAAGGTAGATATCCAGTTCATCCGCGTCCGCTTTCTGTTCATAGCCCAGCTTGAAGGCGGCCACGGTATTCTCCGGGGCATCATGGGAGGCTCCGCGGTGAGCGATGATTTCGGTGGCTAGGAGAGAGGAGGCGAAGAGAGTCATGCCGGTGAGCGTGAGGAGCAGGAGGCGTTTCATGGTGAGGGCGTAGAGCCTTGGCGAAAGCGGTGCAAACGCCCCGCGGCACCCGTCTTCCCGGGAAAATAGGAAGTGGCGGCGGGCGGGAGAAAGAGTAAGGCCGGGGCTGCCGGAAATCCCTGAATCCCGTCATGACCTTCTCCCTGATCAAATCCGCCGTCATGCTGACGGTTTTTTCCCAGGCCGCGGCGCACGCGGCTCCGCTGCTGGAAATCCGTCGCGTGGGCTCCAATGTGGAACTCAAATGGCCGGGCAACGAAACGGCCTGGCAGCTCCAGTATTCCGATTCCCCAAAGACCGGGCCCTGGACCACCATTGTGCCGCAGCCTTCCGTGATCGGGGCCAGTTATGTCTATACCCAGCCGCTCACCGGTGCCCGGTTTTTCCGGCTGATGAGCCTCACGGCGGGCACGGATGTGCCGGACCCGGGCTTTGAAGACACTAACGGCGATGGCATCGACGGGGATGTGACAAAGGCCATCTTCGTGGCCACTACGGGAGCCTCCGGAAATCCCGGCACCCGGGCTCTGCCGCTGGGCAGCATCCAGGAGGCGATCACGAGGGCGGAGAAAGAGGGCAAGGATGTGTATGTGGGCATGGGAACGTATAACCTTTCCAGTTCCCTCTCCCTGGCCTCCGGCGTGAGTGTGTATGGCCAGTACGATCCCGCGAATAACTGGGCGCGCTCCGCCGCGAATGTCACTGTGATCTCCGGCCCCGCGACCGCCGTGCTGGGACAGAGTCTGGACAGGGAAACCCACGTGGAAGGCTTCACCATCCGGTCCGCCAACGCCACCACCCCGGGCGGGAGCAGCTATGGAGTGCGGATTCTTTCGTCTTCCGGCGGGGTGTTTGTGAGATACAACCAAGTGGAGGCCGGAAATGGCGCGCCGGGAGATGCCGGTGCGGGGAATACCGATGGGGAAAATGGAAACCCGGGCGCGCCGGGTCAGCCTGGCCAGCCTGACAATTCCTCCGCCGTGGTGGTGGGAGGATCGGGTGGGTTATCCGCCGCGGGACGTCCGGGAGGAACGGGCGGAAATGGCGGCAGAAGTGCCAGCTATACTGGAAGTTCCGGCGCGATGGGAACGGGAGGCACCATTGGTGGTCCGGGCGGGATGGGCGGCACCACCGGCACCGATGGCGGCGCGGGAGCCTTTGGAGCGCGCGGAGCCAATGGCACCCAGGGAGCGGGAGGCGCGGACTTCGGGACCATTTCCGGAGACCTTTATGTCGCCCCGGCGGGCGGCAACGGCAGCGCCGGTCAGGTGGGGAATGGCGGGGGAGGTGGTGGCGGCGGCGGTGGACAGCAGTGTATCTTTTGCACTAACGGCGCGGGAAATGCCGGAGGCGGCGGTGGTGGTGGCGCGGGCGGAGGGCGGTTCGGTTCTGGAGGAAAAGGAGGCGGTGGGTCGTTCGGAGTGCTGGCGGTGGGTTCGGTCGCCACGGTTTCCCAAAATGTTATTATCGCCCGGAATGGCGGAGTGGGAGGGAAGGGTGGAAACGGCGGAAATGGAGGCACGGGAGGGCTTGGCGGATCCGGTGGGACTGCCGGCAGCGGGGAGATCGGAAGAGGCGGCCAGGGCGGCAGTGGCGGGGACGGTGGTCACGCCGGCAGTGGCGCGGGAGGAGCCGGGGGGCCTTCCATTGGCTTGCTGCGTTCCGGTGGAACAGTCACCGCCGCGGGGAATACCTTCACCCTCGGCTCCGGCGGTGCCGGTGGAGTTGGTGGCACTAACAAGATGGGCCAGGCCGCCGCGGGGACGACCGGGGTCACGGCTCAGATTCGCTGACGGAACATTTCCGGAAGAAGGACTATCCCCTTTTGAAGGTCATCCCCTCCTCTCCTGTTTATCGGAGAGAAGGGGATTGAACGGCGTGGTTCCGGATCAGGGCGTCTGCACTACCTTCAGCCGGAGATAATGCCGGGCTCCGGCGCTGAAGGTTTCCGGGGATTTCAGGATGAAACCCGCTTTCCCACCAGAGACTCCCAGGGATTCCACCAGCGAAGTGCCGGGAGCCACCAGTTGCTGCCAGTCGGCGTCTGAGGGGCCTTTCCTCAGGACATCCCGCCAGGTGCTGAAGTCCGCGGTGTCCTGCATGTAATACGTGACGCCCTCTACGCCATAGCCGCCAGGCAGCGTGCTGGTGGGGATGGCCACTTTCATGGCGGGCACGGGATTTCCAGCAAGCGTGCTCTGCCAGGCCACCGGGGCGGAGAGGATGCCTTCACTTCCCGCGGCGGACGCGGGGTTGGTGGAGAGGGCGTATTCCACGAGATTGCTCAGTCCGTCGTTATCGCTGTCCAGCGGCAGGTCGGCCATCGTAAGTCCGTGGGCGGTGAGCCAGGAGGTCAGCCCGGTTTCCTGCAGGGTGCCACCCGCGGGCGTACCTCCATTGGGACCGGTGGTCCAGCTTGCGCGGTTGTCGAAGTCATGGATGTCCGTGGTGTTGGAAGCGAGAACGAGGGAGAGGCCGCTGGCGTTTGTGTTATACCAGGTGCTTTCGTAGCGGAAGCTCAGCACATTGGCATCCCATGGATCCGGCAGGCGCAGTGCCAGGGTTTCGCCGCTGTTGTCCAGTGACCCCGTGAAGATCCCGGCCACGTTCACCCCGGCTCCGTAACGGCTCTGGAAGGCGGTGGCGTCCTTCACCAGCACGATCTGCGCGCCCGGAGCGATTGTGAAGCCGGCGGGGAAAGTGAAGTCGATGCCGTTGAAGAATTGCACGCCGCCGAGGTTCAGCGGCACGCCGCCGATGTTCGTCAGTTCGATGAACTCGAAGCTGCTCCCGCCCGCCGGATTGTACATGATCTCCGTGATTCGCAGTCCGTTGAGAATCGCGAGCGCGTTTGCATAGCCGGGGTTCGTGGTCCCATTGGCAAAGCCGCCGGTGCCAAGCACGAAGAAGTCATAGCCTCCAGTGCCACCCGTGGTCACGCGGCCCTGGCTTACATCCTCTATCTGAGGAAAGTAGCGGACGTAATCCTGTTCCGTTCCCGCCGCGTTCAGAAGAAGGATTTCCCCCGTGGTGCCGTCGAGTTTGAAATTCACGTGGTCCGCGCCTGCGGTCGTGTCCCCATCGGCGGTCAGTTTCAGGAACCCGTTTCCTCCAATGTAACTCAGCGGGGGGAAGGCGTGGCGCGGGCCAAACCGGCTGTCCGTGAGCACCATGCCCGTGAGACTTACCGGATAGGCCGAGGAATTCGCCAGTTCCACCCAGTCTTCATCGAAGCGGATGCCGCTGGAGACCAGCCATTCATTGATAGACACGGAGGAGGGATCGCCGGTGCGCGCGGCGGTGTTGGTCGCCGCTCCGGCACCGCCGCCCAGTGTGGGGTTTGCCAGGGTCCACGTTCCCTGATCTCCCACGCGGGCGAGGGAATATCCGGCGGGGAAGGAGCCGAATTCCACGGAGTCGCGAAGGGTGTTGGAGGCATCGAAGAGATACACGCCATCCCCTCCGTTGCCGATCCTGAAAGTGTTGGGGGTGAATTCCGTCGTGGCTCCCGCGGCCAGCGTTCCGGTGAGAGGATACTCGCCCGGGGTGGTGGCGCTGTCGCTGAGACTCCAGCCGGTAAGATCCACCGGGGAGGCGCCGTGGCTAAGGATTTCCACCACCTGGCCGGTGACACCGGGAGTCGCGGCATCACCGTAGATTTCATTCAGAGTCACGAGGGGCAGCGCGGGATTCACCGTCCAGGTCCGGGAGGTGGCGGTGGCCTGGGACAGGCCCTCGATGGACCGGGCCGGGTCCGCGTCCTGCCAGTTGCCGGCCATGTCCTGACCCAGCACTTCCAGCGTGTGAACTCCGGCGCTCAGACCGCTGACGGTGAGCGTGGCCTGACGTACCGTGGGAACGTCCCGGGGCAGCACGCCTCCGGCTCCGATCTGCACCGTCGCGCTCCACGCGCCGCCATCCATCCGCCATTTATACGCCACGATGCCCGGGCCTCCGATGGTGAAAGCGGCACCGGTCTGCGCCACCGTGCCGGATGGCCCGCCCAGCACATAGGCCCACTCCGGTACTGATGCTCCGTAGTTCAGCCCCCCCTGCGCGGTGCCGCGTGCCAGGGAGTCCTGGCGCAGCGAGTAGTCTTCATTCGCGGGATCCACAAAGCCTGGAGGCGCGGCCTCATTGGGCCCGTAAGTGCCGCTGAAGTATCCGCCTGGATGGTTCGGGCCGATCTGCGGATCGGCGATCTGATCGAGCAGGTTGTGATTGAACTCGATCTTCTGGGTGATGTCATTCACCAAGGTGGTGCCGTTGATCTTGCGGGTATCGGTTCCGCTGAAGACGTGCGCCACGTTGCTGATGAGATTGAAGCCCAGGTAGGCTCCGTCACCATAGGTGGGGTTCGTGCCATCCTGGGGGATGAAGAAATTCACCGGCGCGCAAACCACATCCTGGGTCACCGTGGCTCCGGTGAACTTGAAGTCGGCGTGCATGTTCGCCACCGTGTTATGCTCAAAGATGGTGGCGGTGTTGGCCTTGCAGTTGATGACGTGGTCCAGGTCATAACAGATATTCCGCACCACCATGATGGTGGTGCCGGTGCCCTTGTCCCCGGAACTGATGGCATTGGAATAACCGGTGTCGTTCGTCCAGAAATCCTTCCGGCCGTTTTCGAAGACATTGGACGCGATGTAGGCGTCTCCCCCGAGATCGATGTGTTCATCCCCGGCGAGGCCGTAGAAATGATTGTAGCGGCAGTCCAGCATGAACTGTCCCGGCTGGCCCCAGCGTCCGCTATCGGCATCGAACACGTCCTGATGACCGCGGTTGCCGTGAAACTCATTGTAATACACGCGCCAGTGCCCGCCATAGGGCAGCCCGTTGGGGAAGCTCGCGGCGTTCGCTCCCAGGACCTCCGGATCCGTGGTGGGAAACTCCACTTTCAGCGGCTCCATGTTGTTGTCCGCCGCCGCGATGAAGTCATCGATGGGATTCTCGATCCGGTTCAGCAAGGGATCGAAGATGAACATGTCGGGAAAGACGCAGTGGGTCACGGTCAGCTTGCTGTTCCGTCCATAACACATCCGCAGGTGGGTGCCCGCCCAGGTGCAGTGGTCCACCCAGCCCCAGGAGCGGATGAAGCCGATGCTGCCATAGTTTTCCGGCGCGGTCACTCCCGTGCCCTGGGCGTTGATAAAGTCGCAGTAACGGAAGGCACTTTCCTGGCTGAGCGCGTCCACCACGCGGATGCCACCCCATTTGGGCGCGCCGGTCTGCGTGCCGAGTTTGATAGGGTCCACGTCCGTGGCCAGGGTGGTCCCCGGCACATGGCTGAAGACGATGCGTCCCCCCGGTGTCCCCTGTGCCAGCATGCGGCCATTCACGGTCAGCCGGACGTTCTGTCCGAAGTAAACGCTCACTCCCGGATCCACGCGAAGCGTGACGCCCGCGGGAACGGTGGTGCTGGCGGTGACCCGGTAAGGGCTGCCCGCCGTGGTCCAGCGGACTTCGCCCTCGGTGGTTCCGCCTCCGGTGGTGCCCGTGGGCAGCGCGCCCATGTCAGACCGGGAGCCATCCGGATCCAGCAGGGCGGGATCTCCGGTATCGATACATGGAGAACCCGCCGCGAGATGGAAGTCCTTCCCGGCGGCATTCACAAAGAGCGGGTCCGCCGTGATGACACCGGTGCCGGTGGGAGGCGCGGGGTCCACGGGATTCGTCCCGGCCACGTCCTGGAAGCAGGTATAGCTCACCGTGGTGAGCGGGAAGTTCACGCCTCCGGAGGCGTAGTCATTCAGCATCGGCGTGATGGCGGAGATGATGCAGTTCTTCGCGTTCACCACGAGCTGGGCGTTCGGCGCGGTGCCGTATTTGTTCCGCACGTGGATCCCCACATTGTGCCAGTAGGTGCCACCGGACTGGTCCGACTGGTTCCCCGGGTGGGACTCACCCACGATGGTGCAGCTCTCTAGCGTGGTGGTGTAGGTGGTGGCCTCAGAACCGAGCTGGGTTTTCGCGGAGATGCCGAAGTCGCAATCGATGATGCGGGACCGCCGCACGGTGATGTTGTTTTGCAACAGGCTCAGCCCCTTGTCATTGATATTGCGGATGATGCAGTCTTCGACGGTGAGGGAGCCCGCCAGACAGTCGATGCCATCGTCTCCGGCATTGGCGAAAACGGAGCGTTGGATCAGCACGGGGCGGCCGCCGGAGTCATGCACATACAGATTGTCCTCGTCATCCGCGGAGCCGCTTTCCCGGTAGGAGGGGAGCATGTCCGTGAAGTTGCTATCCTGGATGGTGATGGCGCTGCCGTCGGTCTCAGGACCCATCACACAGCGGGCGAACTGGGAGCGCCGCATGGTCATGGTGGTGTTCCCGCCATTGGTGAGCGTCTTCCCGGAGAGATCCGAGATGACCCCGTCCTCGAATGTCCAGACCGCGCCATTCGCGAGGCGCACGCAGGGACCCGTGCCCGTGTGCCCGCCGCCGGGGGAGTGACCGGCGCGGGAGATGAGGCAATACTTCCAGGTGGTGGTGGCTCCGCCGGTATTGATCTCCCCCCAGCGGGTATCCGCCGTGCTGGAGGTGATGCTTACCGGCTGCGCGGCGGTGCCGTTCGCGTTGATGGTGCCTCCGGTCACGATGAGATCGCTGCCCGTGGTGCTGCCCGCCCCGGTGGTGCCGGTCATGAGCACCTGGGTGCCGGGCGCGATATTCAGCGTGGCCCCCGCGGGCACCGTGACGTCCGCGGTCACGCGCACCACGCCGCTCCAGTCCGTGGTGCCCGCCGGGAGCGTGCCGCTGACGGTGGTGCCGGTCGCGGCCCCCAGACTTGTCAGGGATTTGGTGGCCGTGAGCGTGCCCGCCGTGGCGGTGAGGGAGAAATTGCCCGGGTCCGTGGTGGTGGACACCAGATTCCCCTGGAGCTTGAGATCGAAGGTCAGGTCCGAGCTTCCGCTGTCGTGCTGGTGGACCTCCACGGCGATGGTGTTGGCCCCGGCGTGCAGGAGATTCAGTGGCACGGTGAGCGCGGCGGTGAGGTTTTCCCGTGTGCTGGTGGTGGTGGTTTCCGTGTATTCCGTGAGCGGGGCATTGGCCGTGAGATCGGCGTGACGATAGACCTGGGTGCCGTTCACATAGACAGCGCAGGAGTCGTCAAACTTCACCTCTCCCGTCACGCTGGCCAGTTGGCTCAGGTCCGCGATGGTGAAGGTATTGCGGAAAAGGGCGACCGGCCCGCTTTGCGTGCCGTTGGCGGTGGCGTAGTCCACGCGGGCGAAGGCGCGGTTTTCGTCATCGTCGCCATATCCTGTCTGCGTCACAATGGAAGGCCAGGAGGCATCGTTGAACCCGGAATCTTTCCACGTGGTGCCGTTGGCGGTGATGAAGGAGGCCAACGTGGTGCTGGTGAAGTCCCCGCGGTATTTCCAGGTGGAGCCGGGAGTGCCGCTGTTGGAGTTAGTGGAGCCGGTGCCTCCCGTGCCATAGGAGAAATAGTTGACGGTGCCGCCGCCCGCCGTGCTGCCCAGCGTGAGCAGGGCGCTGCCCATGCCATTCGTCAGGGTCAGCGTGGACGGTGACAGGGTCACGCTGTTCGTGGTCGTGAGATTGACCGTCGTGTTCCAGGCTTCGCGGTTCAGGTTGCCATCGCCATCCTTCAGATCCACGCGCACCAGCATGGGCACGCCGGGCACGTAGCTGGCGGGGGCCAGCAGGGTGAGGGAACCTGGCGCGGTGAGCGTGCCACTGACGGTGGTGCCCCCGACGATGTTGTAGAAGACATTCGCGGTGAATTCCTGGAGCACATTGCCAGTGCCATTGAGCGCATCCCAGAAGCGGACCACCACTTTGTTCAGGCCCGCGCGCAGCACATTGCCGCCCCCGGCGGGGACATTCAGTTTCCAGGTGCCCGCGGCATCGGCTCCGATGGTGCGGTAGAAGCCCTGGGCGGGCTCTCCATTCACCGTGATGCTGTATGTCCGGGCCACGTTGAACGTGCCGGAGAACGCGGCCGCCCCGGTGGTGGTGACTTTGTAACCTTCCGGGGAATCGGCGGCGTCGCCTGCGGTGGTGAGGGAATAGTTCTGCTGTATCTGCCCGAGCACGTTGGCGCGGCGGGCATCGATGTAACCCTTGAGGTCGGTGATGCTCCGGTTGGGGCTGCTGCCGGGGGAGCTGTCGGCGGCGGGCACCCAGCCCTGGAGGATTTGATCCAGCAGGGGATCCAGCGTGGCGTGATTGTACCAGGTATTCATCGCGTCCAGCACGGCGGCGTAATACCGGGGCAGCAGCCGGGGATGATTGAACATCCGGGTAAGACCCGTGAGGCCTCCGCTGGTGGTATCGTAGCTGAACAGCGAGCGGGTGACCGGATCGCCGATACCGTTTCCGGCGAAGAAGACATCGTCCAGATCGTGCGGGACAAACCGGAAGCGGGTGTCCACCAGACCGCGATAGATGGAGACATCGTCCGCGCGCCCGCTTTGCAGGCCGCCCTCGCGATTTCCTATCAACACATCCGTCGCAAGGTAACGGTAGAACTGGTCGATATCCAGCACCGCCGCCACGGCAGCCGAATAATCCGCGTCACTGATGGCAGGCTGCTCCGCCGTGCCGCCAGTGGCGGGGGCGCTGATGACCTTCGCCAGATTGATGAGGTCCGAGTAGTCGTCCGCGTCCTTATTCGTTTCCTTGATGAAGGTGTCCGCATATGAAGCCTTCAGCGGCCCCTCGTAGCTGAACTCTCCGCTGCGCGCGTCCCCCTGCGGGTAGGCGTGGTCATCCAGCCGGTAGAAATTCCCGTCCGGATCGAGCGGGTAGTGGCGCTTAGCCCAGTCCGCGCCGCGTCCCTCCAGCATGGCGTAGCGGCCATACATGAGATCCCCGCTCACGGAGGTGTCCGTTCCATTCACCCGGACCAGCACGGGCACGGCTTCCTGGGTGGCGATGCCCGCGCGGGCGAAGAGGGTATTCCCGATGACCTGGCTGTAAGGGTACTGGCAATTCAGGGCGATGGAACTCCGGCCGTTCCACTTGTTATCCGAGGGAAAGGAGACGTGGAAATTGTTGGGCGGGCCGAGGGCGGAGGCCTGGCCGCGGTTCCGCACGCCGCAGTTATAGATCACCTTCGTGCCCGTGCCGTCCTGGCTGATGAAGGTGGCATTGAACGTGGCCTCGCTGTCCTCCTGGCCGGAGGTGGTCTGGATTTGATTCAACTCCGCGCGGTCCGCCGCCGTCATGACGAGCCGCAGGACGGGTTGGTTGCCCGCGGCTTTGAAATCCCGCGTGGCATCGAAGCTGTTGTCCACCTGGAAGAGGGCGTTGCAAACCTGGCCGTAGGTCTGCGGCGTCACTCCCGGATTGCTGGTGCGGGCGGGCGCGGGCCAGGTGGGAAACTGAGTGGAGGGAGGGCTGTCCCAGCCCGCATAGTATTCCACGACGGTGTTGTTCGTGGTGAACGGAGGCAGGGTGACCACAAAGTCCTCCAGGAGATCCGGGGAGGAGGGGATGGCGTAGGCAAACTGAAAGGCTCCCGTGCCCGTGCGGTACGCCACGCCCCAGTTAGTCACGGCGGAGGTGGGCTCGTTGTCGTTCTGGCGGACCTTAAACCGGATGGTGACGGTGTCCGTGGTCTTGGGAACAGCGGGGGTGTGCCGGACGTCCAGGATGCGGAAGACCGGGGTGGTGCCAACGGTGCTGTTCGGCGCGCCCGGGGTGCCGCCGTCGGCGGTGGAGGGACGCCAGAACTGGCCGGTGCTGTCGTGGGCTTCAGGGTTGGTCTTTTCCAGAGAGCGGCCCAGGCCATCGTGGAGCGCCTCCCATTCCCAGCCGCGATGGGTGAAGCTCAGATCCGAGCGCACCCGGGTGGCCCAGCCGCCTTCGTCGGCGTAGGTGACATCATCCATGGCGGTTCCGGCGGCATCGCTGAGTTGCACCTTTTCGCCGCCATTGGCCAGCGTCCCGGTCCATGGCCCGCGCAGGAGACCGGTGTAGCCGGGATGAGCGGCGGAGAACTTCGCGGGGTCCGCCGTCACCACCAGGTAGCCATGCGCGGGGATCACGGTGCCGGCGGGGAAGGTGAAGGACACTCCCTTCGTGAACTGCCAGCCGCTGATATCCGCGGCACCGCCCGCGGGATTGTAAAGCTCCACCCATTCCTTTCCGGTGTCCTCCGGATTGCCCAGAGAGGAGGGCGGGTGATACATCAGTTCATTGATCACCGGCCCGGCAAAGGTGCGGGTGGTCAGCAATACGGCGGCTGCGGTGCCCAGCCAAAGCGGGGCTTTCCAAAAGGGGGTGCGGGTCATGGGTGCGGTTCGCGGCGGGGGACCACGAGCCTTTCTGATTACCAGAATAACCCTATTTCCGGAAGTATTATTTTTATAACTGGAATGTTATGGTGGCATGTGGAGCGGTAATGCGCGCCCCTGGATTCCCCGTGTTTCCTTGATAATTATCGGGCATTCCAGCCCGTGGCGAATCGCTGTAGGGTTTTTCTCTATAGGCGGTTCGGTTGATGTTATAACAACCGCGTGAGGGTTTCCCCGGAATGGTGCCGCCCACAGGGGTGAGGGATCATTCTTTTTTCATGAAACTCTTTTGGTGCCAGGCTCTTACGGCAGCCTCACTCCCGGGGTCGAGAGTGTGAATATCAATCTCGAAAAATTTGCCGCCGGCCCTAAGGGAGAGTTGGTTGCCTTTCAGAGAAATCAGAAGTGCTTCGATCTCTTTTCCTGCTGTGTTTCTAAGTGTGATTTCCGTATTCTTAGTTTGAGGGGCAGGTGGCGGCGGAGGAATGGGCCCGGGGCTGGCGGGTGGTTTTTCTATTGGTGTTTCTGTTGTCTCCAGCGGGGTGATTATGAGTTCTTTTTCCTGGGCCATTCCTGCTCTTTGCTCCATTTGCAGGTCGATCTCTTTTTTCATCCATCCCGCGACGAGGAGGCCGACAAGGAAAAGAGACAGCCCTTTGGAAAACGCTCCGCGCATCCAGGCCACGATAAAGCATCCCAAAATGAAGGGGCTGGAAAGGAGAGCGGCGATATTAAGAGCGGACCTCACTTCGTCGGTGATCCGGGAGTCGAATACCGCGGGCATCATCAAGCGGATCATCATCATGGCCGCTGTCCATGTTACCAAAAACCCGAGCACCGTCCAGCCTGCCGTGACCGGGCGCTGGGCATGGGTTTTGCGGAGCTTGATCTGGTGGGACCTGTTTTGAACCGGGGAGGATGGCGGGGTCCAGATTGGCGCGGGAGGCTTTTGCACGGCGAGCGGGACGGTCGTTTTAAATGGTTGATAGGTTTCCCGGAGAAACCGAATTCCTCATTCTGTCAATAAATCACTTCCTGTTTACCACCGTAATGCCCGCCAGCACAAGGAGAGCGCCCCAGATGAAAGAGGGGTCCAGCGGCTCCTGAAGCAGGAGCACTCCGAAGGCGATGCCGAAAAGCGGGGTCAGAAACGAGAAAACCGAGAGCCGCGTGGCGAGGTATTTCCGCAGCAGGCGGAACCACAGGAGATAGCTGGCAAAGGCCACGATCACGGTCTGGAAAACAAGATTCACCCAAAGCCCCGGGGACGGCTGGACCATGCTCCAGTGGCCGCTGCCCCATGCCAGAGGCAGCAGCAGGAGAGCCGCGCCGGAGAGTTGATACAGCAGAGTCTTCGCGGGCGGGGCCTCGGAGAGTCGGCTGCGGCGGATGCAGAGCGTGGTGGCGGCCCACAGAATACCTCCGAGAATGCCGAGCGCGTCCCCGATGAGCAGCCGGGCTCCACCCGGCGTGAAGAGGCTGCCGGAGAAGGCGACGGCGATGCCCGCGAAGGCGAGGGCCACGCCCCGCCATTGCCGGCGGCTGAGGCGTTCCTCCGCGATGTTCCAGTGGAGCCCCAGGGCGGTGAAGACGGGCGCGGTGTAGAGAAAGACCGCCATGTGCCCGGCGGTGGTGAAGTTCAGCCCCACGCTCACGACCACGAACTCCCCGCCAAAGAGGAGGCCCGCGAGGATGCCGGGCCGCAGGGTGCCATCGTGGAGGAAGAGATTCCCGCCGCGGGCCAGCATCATCACCAGGACCATGACGGCGGAGAAGAAAGACCGCAGGCCCACCTGGAGCACCGGGGGCATCTCATGAGCGGCGGCTTTGATGGCCACCTGCTGGAGGCCCCAGCAAATGCAAAGACCCACCATGATGGCGATGGCCGGGCCATCCAGCGGCTGCCGGAGCGGCAGGGCGGGGGATGCGGATGGCTGATCGTCAGGGGTGTCCATGAGAAGGGGGCGGGGTGATAAGTTTCCGTCATCCGGCGCGGGGATTCGCAAAGGGCGAATACGGGCGCGTGTTTGATTTCAGTTGCGGGGAAAACGGGCGGCCCTCACACTCCGTCCCTTTCCATCGCCATGCTCACGATCAAGCCCGCTTCCGCCTGCCAGTATGACTGTCTTTCCCTCGGGGAAATCATGCTCCGCCTCGATCCGGGCGAGGGTCGTGTGCGGTGCGCGCGGGAGTTCCGGGTGTGGGAGGGCGGCGGGGAATACAACGTGGCCCGCGGGCTGCGGAAGTGCTTTGGCCTGCGCACGGCGGTGGCCACGGCCTTCGCGGAGAATGACGTGGGGCGGCTTACCGAGGACTTTATCATGCAGGGCGGGGTGGACGTGAGCCTTATCAAATGGGTGCCTTACGACGGCATCGGGCGCACGGTGCGGAACGGGCTGAACTTCACGGAGCGGGGCTTTGGCATCCGCGGGGCGCTGGGAGTGCCGGACCGCGGAAACACCGCCGCCAGCCAGCTCAAGCCGGGGGATATCGACTGGGAGGAGATCTTCGGGAAACGGGGCGTGCGGTGGTTCCATACGGGCGGCATCTTCGCGGCGCTCAGCGATACCACGCCGGAGGTGGTCATCGAGGCCGTGCAGGCCGCGCACCGGCACGGGACGGTGGTGAGCTATGACCTCAACTACCGCCCCAGCCTGTGGAAGACCATCGGCGGCAAAGCCCGCGCCCAGGAGGTGAACCGCCGCATCGCGCAATATGTGGATGTCATGATCGGGAACGAGGAGGACTTCACGGCCAGCCTGGGATTTGAGGTGGAGGGGGTGGATGAACACATCAGCGCCATCGAGACCGCGAACTTCCAGCGGATGATCGAGCGCGCGGTGAAGGAGTTTCCGAACTTCAAAGTGGCCGCCACCACGCTGCGGACGGTGAAGACGGCCACCATCAATGACTGGGGGGCCATCCTCTGGCACGAGGGACAGTTTCATGAAGCCGTCCACCGTCCCGCGCTGGAGATCATGGACCGCGTGGGCGGCGGAGACAGCTTCGCCAGCGGCCTCATCTATGGCTTCCTGGCTCACAATGATCCCGCCAAAGCCGTGAACTACGGGGCTGCCCATGGCGCCCTCGCCATGACTACGCCAGGCGATACCAGCATGGCCAGCCTGGCGGAGGTGGAGAAGGAAATGAAAGGCGGCAGCAAGCGGGTGGAGCGGTAAGGCACACCCGGCGACCGCGTTTGAGAGGAGGTCGTGTCCCCTTGGCGGGCGTGCCTGCGGCACTGCCGTTCCGTTGGAAGGAGCCTGACGGACTTATGGCTCCTCAAGCTGCCGGCGGACCTTTTCCTCATACCTTTCCCTCTCTTTTCTTAACATTTCCTTCCTGTGTTGGGTATCTGCGGCCTGCTCATGGGCATGCGAGATCCTCATGGGAAGGAAGGCCAGCTTGACGCAGGCAAAACAGCCCGCCAGCAGGGCCAGGGAGCGCCACATTCCGGTCTGCCGTTCCAGAATGACTTCCACCTGTTCCACGGAGCCTCCCTCCGCGGGTAGCTTCCAGATGGCGAGCACATACCTGGTCAGGCGGGTGGTGAAGCGCAGGAGGAGGATGACCTGCGCCAGAGTCACCGCCAGCGTCACTATCACAATCCACTGATCACTCTGGTCTTTCAGGTGGAAGATCGCGGACAGGTTTTCCACGAAAGAGATCAACAGGACGACGGCTCCGCAGACCCCGCCCAGGACAATCACGGGACCCCAGTGGGCAATGCCGCGGAAAGCAGGGGTGATATAAGCCGGAGCCCGTTTGGCTGAAGCAGGCGCGTTCTCCGCGCTGGAGGATACGGGCTTCATCAGCGGTCAAGAAAAGGGAGGATGGCCAGCGGGAAAACAAGGGAGATCACCACGGCCACCAGCATGCCGGCACCCAACCGTTTCCAGTAGTGCCCGTGCTCCCGCAATGCCGCCTCCAGATCCAGATCATGGCGGCTGGTCTGGAGCCGCCGGATGGCATCCAGGCTTCGTTTCAGAGACCACCAGGGCATGACCATCGCCGCGACGAGCATCGCGCACAGAACGAAGATCACGGTAAGGAGCGCGGCGTGGCTCTCGCCATTCGCCTGGGAGATGATGACCATCCTGAAAAAATTGCCGGCCGTTTCCACCACTATCGCCAGGATGATCCCGGCCCCGCCGATCAGCATGGAACGCCGGGAGGCGATCATAGACGTGACCGCCGCGGAGGAAAAGGCGCGGCATGCCGGTCCCTCCTCCGGCTCCAGATGGCTTCTCGGGGAAAGATAGGGATCGCTGGCCGCGGGATCCGGTGAAGATGACATAGAGTTTCATTCCGCGGGATGCCCTGCTGTCAATGAGCGGTTCTCCCGGCCCCGCGGAGATATGCCGTGTTTTTCCGGTGGCCGGACGTCACTCTCCCCCCAGGAGCCATGCGCTCCGGAGCAGGCGTTCGATGCCCGGAGTGATGGCCGGCTCGCGGCATTGGGAGACGCGACGGATAGCTTCGTCCGGACGCAGGCGTTCCGTTCGCATCAGGTGGGCCGCCACCACGATGACCGACCGGCTGCGACCCGCGTGGCACTGGACGAGCAGTTTTGGTCTGGTCCTGGAAAGCTGGTCCACCGCCCGGACCGCGGCCTCGAATACCTCCGGCCGGTTGCCGTCCCCGTCTATCAGGGAATAAGCCCGCAGGGTATCCAGCCCCAGCCGTGCCGCGTCGGAGGCTTTCAGTTTCCCGTCCAGGCACAGCAGGGAGCGGATTCCGCCCGCGCTTTGCAAGTCCGTGTCCGTCGCGTCCAGATAGTTGCCGATAGCGATGCAGTCCGTGATCCAGTCCATAATAAAGGAAAACACACCGCCTTTCCCTGCTGACAAACGGGGAATACAACGTATCAATGCCGGATGGCATTGTTCAATGGTCATGACATTCTCGCCGCCGGATGGCCGCCGGGGCCGCATATGGCGAAGATTCTGGAGGCCGCGCGGGCGATGGAGGAAAAGGGCATCGTGGATCCGGCTTATGCGCTGAAGCTGCTGCGGAGGGATTTTCCGCTCCCGTCCTCAAAACTGGAGATGCGCGCGCAGGCGGCGGATCTCGCGGAGGCCATCGCCGCCACCTGTCCGGAGGATGAAAAGAACATCGGGGCCGTGCGGCGGTTCATGAGGGAGCTGCTGCGCACACCGGTGATCGATCGCGGGGCGGTGATGCCGGACGCGTGCCCCGCCGGGTCCGAAGCCGCCACCATTCCCGTGGGGGGTGCCATCGCGGTGCGGAATGCCATCATCCCCTCCGCCCACAGCGCGGACATCTGTTGCAGCATGTATGCGACGTTTTACCGGAGCGAACTTTCTGTTAGTGATCAACTGGACCGCCTGGTGGCCTCCACTCGGTTCGGCATGGGCGGACGGAAGGAGGAGGACTGGGTGCCGCATCCGGTGCTGGAGGAAAGCGTGCCGCGGACGAATCCCTTCCTCACCGGTCTGGAGCGCCACGCCCGCATGCACATGGCGGATCAGGGGGATGGAAATCATTTCGCTTATCTGGGGAAAGTGAGCTTCACCCGCGAGGCGCTGGACCAGTATGAGGCGGCGGGGCACGGGGATTTTGCCAGGCAACTCCAGGACGCGTCGGGCGGGCGTTTTGAATACCAGGTGCTGGTGACGCATCACGGCTCCCGCGGCATCGGCGCGCAGGTTTATAAACGCGGGCAGAACGCGGCGCTGCATTATACGAAGCGGGTGGCGGATGGCGTGCCCGCGGCCGCCGCGTGGCTGGACTATGGCGAACCGGAGGGCCAAGCCTACTGGGAGGCGCTGCAATACGTGAGCCGCTGGACACTGGCGAATCACCAGAGCATCCACGCGCGGTTCCTGGAGAGGATCGGCGCGCGGGCGATCGCCACCATGGGCAATGAGCATAACTTCGTGTGGAAGCGCGGGGACTTCTTCCTTCACGGGAAGGGAGCCACGCCCGCGTGGAAGGATGACGCCGGCCGTCCGCTGGCCGGGCTCATCCCGCTGAATATGGCCGCGCCGGTACTCATGGTGCTGGGCCGGGACAACGCGGAGTATCTTTCCTTTGCCCCCCACGGCGCGGGGCGGAATCTCTCCCGCACGGCTCTGGTGAAGCCCTACCGGAAGGAGGACGGCCAACTGGACGAGCGCCGCGTGGCGGACATCGTGAAAAGCGCCACCACGGGTCTGGACATCCGGTGGTTCTGTGGAAAGCCGGACCTTTCCGAATCCCCCATGGGCTATAAACCGGCGGCCCAGGTGAAGGAGCAGATCCAGCACTTCGGCCTCGCGGACGTGGTGGCGGAGATCCATCCCCTGGGATGCATCATGGCCGGGGATGCCGGGCCGCGCCCCTGGCAGCGGCTGAAGGAGGAACTGACGCCGAAGCAAAAGCGGCAAATCGAGCACCGCGCCGACCGCCGCATTTTAAAGCAGCACCTCCGCCACGGAGACCTGTCCGGCGGGGAGGAGGAGGACGTGGAGTGAGAGCCTGTATGCGCCGTAGTTGAAACACCGGTTCGCCTTCGCGTGCAGCCCCTGCTGTTTGCGGGGATTGTGCCCCCGCCGGATGCCCGCGGGCACGAGGGCACGAGGGCAGGGGGCGGAGAGGGTGCTCTGCCCGGAGCAGCTCGCTCCGGGGCGCGCCGTCATATCCGCAGGCGTCATTTGCATTTCGCTTGTTTCCGTTTTACCGGCACCCCCTGCCGCTCTTTCAGGCGGCGCGTGTCCATTTTCCAAACCTCCCTTCCTCCATGCCAAAGCAGACCATTCGTGACATCGATACCGCCGGTAAACGCTGCCTCGTGCGCGTAGATTTCAATGTGCCGCTGGACGAAAAGGACGGGGCCATGGTCATCACGGACGACACCCGCATCCGTGAGACCCTGCCCACCATCCAGGCGCTGCTGGACGCGAAGGCAAAGATCATCCTGTGCAGCCACCTCGGTCGTCCGAAGGGCCAGCGGGATCCGAAACAAAGCCTGAAGCCCGTGGTCGCCGCGCTGAGCGAAATGCTGGGCCGTCCCGTGGAGTTCGCGGATGACTGCGTGGGCGATGACGCGAAGGCCAAAGCCCTGACGCTGCCGGAAGGCGGCATCCTCCTGCTGGAGAACGTCCGCTTCCACGCCGGGGAGGAAAAGAACGATGCCGGACTGGCCCGCCAGATGGCGGACCTGGCGGAGATTTATGTGAACGATGCCTTCGGCTCCGCGCACCGCGCCCACAGCTCCACCGCGGGCGTGGCGGCGTTCCTGCCCGCCGTATCCGGTCTCCTCATGGAGCGGGAACTCACCTGGCTGCACGATGAACTGGAAACCCCGGAGCGCCCATTCGTGGTGATCCTCGGCGGGGCCAAGGTGAGCGACAAGATCATGGTGATCGACAAGCTGCTGGAAAAGGCGGACACCATTCTCATCGGCGGTGGCATGGCCTACACCTTCAAGCTGGCCCTGGGCGAAAAGATCGGCAAGAGCCTGAGCGAGCCTGACAAAGTGGACACCGCCCTGGCGGCGCTGGAGAAGGCAAAAGCGAAGGGCGTGAAATTCCTCCTGCCCGTGGACAACATGATCGTGGAGAACCTGGACTTCCGCGCGAAGACGGTGAGCCCCGGCAAATTCACCACGCCCGGCGAAGGCATCCCGGACGGCTGGGAGGGCGTCGATATCGGGCCGGAAACCATCAAGCTTTTTGCCGCCGAGTGTACCTCCGCGAAGACGCTGCTGTGGAACGGCCCCATGGGCGTGTTCGAGATCAAGGACTGCTCGAAGGGCACCTTCGCCATCGCGGAGACCATCGCTGAAAACCAGAGCTGCAAGAGCATCATCGGCGGCGGCGACAGCGTGAAGGCCGTGAAGAAGGCGGGCGTGGCGGACAAGGTGACCTTTATCTCCACCGGCGGTGGAGCCAGCCTGGAGCTGCTGGAAGGCAAGACCCTGCCCGGCGTGGCGGCGCTTGCCGATAAATAAAAGAATTCCCCGGTTTCACTCCTTATTCATCCACCTTACTCCAGGGAATTCCCCTATATTATGCGCAAGCCCATTATCGCCGCCAACTGGAAGATGCACAAAACACCGGGGGAAACCGCCGAGTTTCTCAGGGATTTCGTGGTGCTCGCCCGGGCGGAGGAGCGGGTGGATATCGTGATCGCCCCGCCGTTCATCAGTCTGGCCGCCGCCAGCGAGGCCATCGGCCATCATGACAGCATCCGTCTGGCCGCGCAGAATATGCACCATGAAGCCGCCGGGGCCTTCACGGGGGAGATCAGCCCTTTCATGCTGCGGCAGATGCTCATCACGTATGTCATCCTGGGCCACAGCGAGCGCCGCAGTCTCTTCGGGGAGACGGATGCCTTCATCAATAAGAAGGTCCTCGCCGCGCACCAGTATCACCTGCGGCCCATCCTCTGCGTGGGGGAAACCCTGGAGGAGCGGGACGCCGGGAAGATCGAAACCGTGCTGACCACGCAGCTCACCGGCGGGCTGAAGGATCTGACGCCGGAGCAGGCGGCGGGCACGGTCATCGCCTATGAGCCCGTATGGGCCATCGGCACCGGCCGCACCGCCTCTCCCGCCCAGGCGCAGGAGGCCCACGCATTTATCCGGAAGGTCATCGGCGACCTCTATGACGGGGATGTGGCGCGGAAGGTGCGCATTCAATACGGCGGCAGCGTGAAGCCCTCCAACATGGCCGAGTTGTCCGCCCAGCCGGACGTGGATGGCGCGCTGGTGGGCGGAGCCAGCCTGGAAAGCGGGAGCTTCTGGGAAATCTGCCGCGCCGCCGCCGAGGAGGCGGACCGCCGGAACAACAACGGCTGAGGCCTGTCCTTTTTCTCCAGTCCCCTCTTCCCGGCTCGCCCCGGGGAGGGGGGAACGCTCTTGACCAGGAGGGCCCCCGCCGCTAACGGAAAGGGCCATGGCGGATGCATTTGCGATTTATTATGAGAACGCCACGAAGGATGTGGACCGTTCATTTCCGAGGGCGGCCGCCACGTGGGCGGATGAATTCCGGAGCGGTAACGGCTACAAGCTGTGCCATGTGAATCCCCGCACCTATCTGGAGCCCGCGCGCAGTGAGGCGGACTTTGTGACCGCGTGGTCGCGCATCGCGGAACGGGCAAAGAACGAGGGCCTGAAATTTGTGGAGGGCCATGTCTTTTCCCACGCCAGTATCTCATGGGGCGGGGATGGCAGCCTTGAATTCACCGGCGGTGAAGGCACGGATGGCACGCTGACCAAAGCGGAGATCAAAGCCCTGCCCGTGCTGCCGTGGGCGGAGAATGCCGTGCTGGTGCTGCACGGGTGCCGTTCCGGCCTCCAGGGAGTCCTGGGCCGTCCCGCCGCGTGGGAGTTCGCGGAGGGCCAGAAGGTGCATACCGTCGGCATGGCGGGGTATGCTTACTTCTCCCGGGTGCGGAACCAGTATTCCGTCATCAGCGCCTCCAGCAGCCCCACTTACCTGTGGGCGTATGCGCGGGCGAGGAATGGTCCTTTCGGCGGTGGCCAGGCCATGGGAGCGCTGGATTTTTATCCCTGAGCAGCCTGGCGTGGTTTTCCCCCGCTTGCGGGAAGGGGATTTCTCCCTTCCGCTGGGGAATGAAAGTCTGGCTTCTCCGGTTCGCGTTCGCCTTTCGCGGGCTGGGCTACGTTCTGGTCCGGGAACCGAGCGGACGGGTTCACATGGCCTGCGCGGTGGCGGTGGTGCTGCTGGGCCTGGCGCTGCGGGTGTCCGCGGGGGAATGGGCGGTGCTCTCGCTGGCCATGGGTTCAGTCATGGGCGCGGAAGCGTTGAATACCGCCATTGAGCGGCTGGCGGACCGGGTGAGCCAGGAACGGGAGGAGGCCATCCGTATCGTGAAGGACGCGGCGGCCGGAGGGGTGCTGGCCATCTCTCTGGGCGCGGCGCTGGCGGCCCTGGCCATCTTTGGCCCTAAGCTGTGGGCGCTGCTCTGGCTGGAGGTTTGAAAAAAGTTAGGCTCCGGGGTCGCCGCTGACGATTACATGGCGGAACGTATTCGTCTCCGTATCGTAAACCCCGAAAGAAACGACCTGATAGCGGCCCATGATTTCGCCAGGGTTAGCCCACAGAGAGCGCCCTGTCTGATGAAGGTAACGCCGGTGATCGTGCCCGCTGAAAACCGCGTCATACGCCTGGCTCTCCGCGAGACGGCGGGCGATTTCCGGGTAGTGGTTGAGGGCGATCCTGCGTCCCTCTATATCCAGTTCCGCCAGCTGCCCGTGGAGGGTCACATGCGGGTGCCGGGAGGCGGTGCGGGAGAGGAGAAAAACATCCCCGTCATTGTTGCCGAAGACACAATCGATGGGGCCGGAAAACCCCTCCGCCAGGGCGGCGAGAGTGAAGGGGGCACAGAAATCCCCCAGAAAAAAAACCCGCGCCACCCCTTCTCCAGGCAGCGCGGTGAGCACTGCCTGGAGATTGTCGAGGTGATCGTGGGAGTCGCTGAGAACGGCGATTTTCATTCCGGCATGGGAGCGCGTAACTGCCTCCGGCGCAACGGCAAGGGCGGGGCGAAAACCCGGATCAGGCCTTCATTGCCGGAAGAAGGGAACTCACTTTTTCCTTCAATTCCTTGCCGGGTTTGAACTTTACGATGGCCCGCGCGGGAATGGGGACGTCGTTGGCGGGGGCGTTCGGATTCCGCCCGATCTTGGGTTTTGTGACCCGGATTTCAAAGGTTCCGAAGTTCCGCAAAACCACTTCGTTATTTTGTGCGAGATAACTGGTCACGTTATCAAGAAAAAGCTGTACTACGTCAAAGACCTGATGTTGCGTCAGGCCGGTCTGATCGCTGATTTGAACGACGAGATCCCGTTTAGTGATGGTGCCCATGACAGGGGAAGTTAGGGTAAGTGTAGAGTGGAGAGATTCCAGAGCCTTGAATGCCGCGTCCCGCGTCATTCCGGCGGGCGGGGGTTAAACTAGTATATAAACGCCGTCAACATGTCATTACTTGCGGTTTCGTGTCTTAATAAGGAAAGGAAAACGGCTTGAAGTATTTTTTCCCTTTCAATGCCCATGGGAAACCGCCGGGAGGGAACAGGGAAGACGGTTGAGCAACGGACGGGACCGGTACAAATGCCGCCCGCGCCTTTGCCGCCGCCATGGAACTGCCTCCCTTCATTCAGGAAACCCGGACGATCCCTCACGCCGCCCCCGCGGCCATGGACGCTCTCTGGGCGGAAGGCTGGCGGCATTTTGGCAGGGAGTTTTTCCGTTACAGCCTCACCCTTTCCCCGGAGGGTCTGCTCCAGATCATCCAGCCGCTGCGGATGGAGCTGGCGGCCTTCCGGCCTTCAAAGAGCCAGCGCCGTGTGTGGAGGAAAAACGAAGACCTGGATCTCCGCGTGGTGCCCGCCGCGGTGGACGGGGAACGCGAGGCGATGTTCCTGCGTCATCGTGACCGTTTCACCAGCAATATCCCGGAGTCCCTGCGCACCTTCATGCCGGAGGCCCGCCCGGACCGGGAGCCGTGTGCCTGTGTTTCCGTGGAGGCCCGGGCCGGCGGACGGCTCATCGCGGTGAGTTATCTGGACGTGGGGGAAACGGCGGTGTCCAGTGTGTATGCCATGTTCGATCCCGGCGAAGCCCCCCGCTCCCTGGGCACGCTGACCCTCCTGGCGGAAATGGACTGGGCCGCCCGTCAGGGAAAGCGCTGGATTTACCCCGGCTATGCCACCGTGCAGCCCAGCCACTACGACTATAAGAAGGGCTTCCACCCCATGGATTACTTCGACTGGCGCGGGGAGTGGCGGCCTCTGTAAGGGGCCGGCAATTTCAGGCTCTCCCCGCGGAGGAGGTTTTCCAACCGGCGTAAATAAAAGCGCCCGGTGTCGCCATGCCCGCGACAGGCTCGCTGCTTCCTCTCAGTGCTGGTTATGGGGCGGGTATTTACCGAGACCGGAGTCTGTATAGAGCGGGAGTGCCTGACGGACGGAGGGTGGAAAAACCTCCGCCACGGTGGGGAACACCGTCATCATGTGGTTTTCACGGATAGTTGCCGCCGGGCCGGACCGTTGTAGAGTGCCTTCCATCAGCCTCTTTATCCCATGAATCTCCGTCCCTCCTCTCTGCTCCGGCGGTGCGCCGTGCTCCTCTCCTGCGTCCCGGCGTTATTGCCGGGAATCGCGGGCGCGGCTTCCCCGGATTTGAACGGCATCATGCCCCGGGGCGGGCAGCGGGGCACGGACGTGGAGGTGACGTTCTCCGGCAACCGGCTGGCGGATGTGGAGGAGATCGTGTCCTACAACCCGGCCATGATCAAAGCAGTCTCCTTCAAGGCGGAGAACCCCACCACGCTGAAGGTGAAGCTGCACATCGAGCCAAACTGCCCGCTGGGCGAGCAGCTCTTCCGCGTGCGCACCAAATCCGGCCTGAGCTACGCCCGGAACTTCTTCGTCGATCAATTCCCCACCGTGGAGGAAAAGGAGCCGAATACCCTCCTGGAGCAGGCCCAGCCCATCACCTCCGGCGTCGTCCTCGCGGGCGTGGCCCGGAATGAGGACACGGACTACTATAAGATAGAGTGCAAAAAGGGCGAGCGCCTCAGCGTGGAGTGCTACGGCATCCGTCTGGGCGGCGCCTTCTGGGATCCGTATATCACCATCCTGAACAGCAAGAAGTTCGAGCTGGCCACCTGCGATGACTCGCCGCTCGCCATTCAGGACCCCCACGCCAGCATCATCGTGCCGGAGGACGGCACGTATTATGTGGAGGTGCGGGATTCCTCCTACGCCGGGCGGGATGACGCGCACTACCGCGTGCATGTGGGTTCTTTCCCCCGCCCCACCATGGCCTACCCTGCCGGGGGCAAGGCGGGCTCGGAAGTGACGGTGACGTATCTCGGGGACGTGGGCGGCCCCATTCAGCAAAAGGTGACCGTGCCGAACACCCCGGGCGAAGTGCTGCCGCTCTTTGCCACCGTGAACAACCTCAGCGCGCCCTCTCCGAACTTCTTCCGCGTCACGAATCTGGATAACTATCTGGAGGTGGAGCCGAACAACAGCCACGCCGAGGCCAAAGCGAACCAGACCACGCCGCCCGCCGCTCCCATCGCGCTCAACGGCATCATTCAGAAACCCGGCGACGAGGACTGGCTCAAGTTCACGGCGAAGAAGGACCAGAAGTTCGACCTCATCGTTCACGCGCGGGACATGCGCTCCCCGCTGGACCCCGTGCTGGAGATCTTCAACAAGGACGGGGCCGGGCTGGGCGGCAACGATGACAATGGCGCGAACCCGGACAGCAAGATCGGCGGCTGGACCTGCCCGGCGGACGGGGAATACTATGTGCGCGTGCGGGACCACCTCTCCCGCGGCGGACCGGACTATGTTTACCGGGTGGAGATCGCCCCCGCCGAGGCGTCACTGGAGGCGTTCATCACGCGGTATGACCGCAATGACAGCCAGATGTGGACCATGATGCCCATCCCCCAGGGCAGCCGGAACGCCATCCAGGTGCACGTGACCCGCACCAATGCCTTCGGGGAAAATTCCTGGGAGTGCCCGAATCTGCCACCCGGCGTGAAGCTGGAGTCCGATGTGATCCCGGCCACGGGCGGGGAGCACATCATGATCCTCTCGGCGGCGGCGGATGCCCCGCTGGGAGCCGCGCTGCTGCAAATGAAGCCGAAGCAGGCCGATCCCAAAGCCGCGCCGCTGCCCGGCCGGTGGACGAACAACATCGAATTCGTCCAGGGCGAGCCGAACAACACGCCGTATGTCGTTTCAAAGCAAAGCGTGTTCCCCGTGGCCGTGGTGGAGCCGCTGCCCTTTACCATGGACCTGGTGCCGCCCCCGGTGCCGCTGGTGCAGAGCGGCACCATGAATCTGAAGGTGAAGGTGACGCGAAAGGAGGGCTTTAAGGCCCCCATCACCGTGCGCATGCTCTGGAGCCCTCCCGGCATCAGCGCCCCCGGCACGGTGGCCATCCCGGAAGGAAAGGACGAAGTGGACTACCAGCTCACGTGCAGCGGGGACGCCCCGGTGAATACGTGGAAGATAGCGGTGCGCGGCGAGACGGATGCCGGTGGCGGCCCCATCTTCACCTCCTCCGCCCTCATCCCGCTCACGGTGGCCCCGCCCTACTTGCGCATGAAGATGGAGATGGCCTCCACGGAGCAGGGCAAGCCCACCGAACTCTTCTGCAAGCTGGAGGTCACCAAAAAATGGGAAGGCCCCGCGAAGGTGACCGTCTTTGGCCTGCCCGCGAAGACCAGCACCGTGGAAAAGGAAATCCAGGCCGGGGACACGGAGATCCGGTTCCCCGTCACTACCGCTCCGGACAGCCCCACTGGCAAGCACCAGAACCTCTTCTGCCAGGCCATCGTGATGGAAAAGGGCGTGCCCATTCCCCACACCATCGGCCAGGGAGGCGTGATCCGGATCGACCCGCCGCCTCCCGCTCCACCGCCCGCCGCCGCGGTGGTGGCGAAGAACGAGCCCGCCCCGGCACCGAAGCCGGAGGCTCCCGCCGCGCCAAAGCCGCTGAGCCGTCTGGAGCAACTGCGTCAGCAGCAGGCGGGCGGAAAGTAATGTGCCAGGCTGCGTGAACCGTGTCGCCAGGGCCGTGGGCGTCCTCCTCCTGCTGGCGGGGGGCGCGGTGATGTACACCGACCTCCGGCAGGCGCTGGAGGGCGGGGATCCGGGGCGGGATTTCTTCACGGCCCGGGGATTCGCCGCGTATTTCCTTCTCTCCGCCGGGCTCATCGTCACGCTTTTCGCCTTCGGCCCCGCCTCCGCCAAAGCAAGAGTCCGCCGCGCCCTGGCCCTGCACATCGAGGAGGAAATCGCCCGCCTGGCGGGGCTCCGCGATGCCGGACAGATGACCGGCGAAGAGTATGAGGCCGCCCGCCAGCGGCTGCTGAGTCTCTTACCACCCTGACAGGATTTCCTCATGTTTACCCGCGCCCTTTTCACCACCCTCGTCCTTCCTTTTACCCTCCAGGCCGCCGATGCCCCGCCCGCCGCCGCCCCGGCACCCGCGCCAGTGACGCACCGGTTTCTCTGCGCGGACTACGTGGGGAACAAGGTGGCCATCATCGCGGCGGACGGATCCGTGGAGTGGGAGATGCCCGCCGTGAATCCGCAGGACTGCTGGATGCTGCCGAACGGGAACATCCTCTACTGCGAAGCCGGAGGCGTGAAGGAGGTGAGCATGAAGAAGGAGATCGTCTGGCGCTATGACATGCCAAAGGGCGCGCAGTGCCACTCCTGCCAGCCGCTGCCGGATGGTCGCGTGCTCGCGGTGGAGTGCGGCCTGGGGCTGGTGGTGGAAGTGGGCCGCGATGGCAAAGTGGCGAAGGAGATCAAAGTGGCCTCGGAGGCAAAGCTGCTCCCGCATCAGTTCCGCGGTGCCCGCCGCACCCGGGACGGCCATTACTGGATTTGTCTCATGGACGAAAAGAAGGTGGTGGAACTCGCCCCGGACGGCTCGCTGCTCAAGACCATCCCCGTGCCGGGCGATCCCCACGAGGCCATCATGCTGCCGAATGGAAATCTGCTGGTGACCCTGGGACCGGCGAAGCGCGTCATCGAATACGGCCCGGACCTGAAGATCGTGTGGGAGATCGGGGAGAATGAACTCCCCGGCAATGAACTGCGCCTGCCCGCCGCCTGTGTGCGGCTGCCGAACGGGAACACCATCATTGGGAATTACCTCGGCGGTGGCTTCCTGGGAAAACAGCCCCAGGCCTTTGAAGTCACCCGCGACAAAAAAGTGGTCTGGACCTTCACCGACCACGCCCGGTTCAAGACCGTGAACCAGATCTACCTCCTGGATACCCCCGGCGATCCGCTGAAGGGAGAGGTTTTGAGGTAAAGAGGGCAGGGGGCGTTCGCGGGCAACCCGCCGGTGTGTTCCGTTCCCGTAATCCCCGTCCGCCGGAGTGATCGTTACATCCACCCAAAACCTATGGTTTTGGGTGGATGTAACGATCACTCGTATGGCATGGACAAAGGGATCACCCTCCCCCTCACCAGGAAACAGGGCACCCGCAGCCTGAAGGCTTCCCGGACGGAAGGTCGCCCAAGCGGTCCTCCGCCAGGGGAGTTTGACCTCCATGCGCATCCTTTTGATTCCTCTTCGCTCTCCATCTCTACCGGAGAATTCGACGGCGACAGGAATGTCGCCGCTCCTTGTGCTCACCCGGAGGATTGAGAGGATGCGCAGGGGCGTCCAGCCCCCTGTTCGGAGAAACCTTCGCCAACCACGGGGAAGACTCCATGAGGGGATCAAATTTACCGGATTCCATGTCCAAAGGGTATCTCAGGAGGAAAGTCATCCTCCTGCCTGTCCTGCTCCCGGGAATGACCGGAAGACTCCCGCTGAAGCTCCTCTCTTCAGAATGAGGGGAGGGCAATCGTTACATCCAGCCAAAACCATAGGTTTCGGGTGGATGTAACGATCGCTCCGGACTTTTCATGCGGATAATCAGAGCGTCCGCGAGTTGATTTCCCCGGCCAGGGTCTCCAGGAACTCCGACAGCGGCTTCACTCCCAGGTCGCCCTTCCGGGAATGGCGCACGGAGACGCTTTCCGCCGCGGCTTCCTTCTCCCCGATGACGAGCATATACGGCACCTTCTGGAGTTGGGCATTGCGGATCTTCGCGCCGATCTTCTCCGCGCTGTTGTCCAGCAAGACCCGCGCGCCCGCGTCGCGGAGCCGGGCATAAGCGGCGTCCGCGAATTCCGCGCTCTTTTCACTGATGGTGAGAATGCGCACCTGCTCCGGGGAGAGCCACACGGGGAAGTGCCCGGCGAAGTGCTCGATGAGCACGCCCGTGAACCGCTCCATGCTGCCGAACGGTGCCCGGTGGATCATCACCGGACGATGCCGCGCGTTGTCCGCGCCGATGTAGCTGAGGTCAAAGCGGATGGGCAGATTATAGTCCACCTGCACGGTGCCGAGCTGCCATTCGCGCCCGATGACATCCTTCACCACGAAGTCGATCTTCGGTCCGTAGAACGCGGCCTCGCCGGGCTCCTCGGTGAAGGGCACGCCCAGGCTGGCGGCGGCCTCGCGGCAGGCGGTCTCCGCCTTGTCCCAGTTCTCCGGGTTCCCCGTGTATTTGCTGGAATCCGGATCCCGCAGGCCCACGCGCACGCGATAGTTTTCCATACCCAGGGTGGTGAGCACGGTCTTCACCAGGCTGAGACAGCCCAGCACCTCGGCGGGCATCTGGTCCTCCGTGCAGAAGAGGTGGGCATCGTCCTGGGTGAAGCCGCGCACGCGGGTCATCCCGTTCAGCTCACCGCTCTGCTCCCAGCGGTAAACAGTGCCAAACTCTGCCAGGCGCACCGGCAGATCCCGGTAGCTCCGGGGCTGGCTGTCGAAGATCTTGATGTGGTGCGGGCAGTTCATGGGCTTCAGCATGAAGCCGTCCAGGATTTCCTCGTCCGGGCGCACGCGCTCCGGGGGAATGACTTCCTTCCCGGCGCGTTCATTGATGCCCTCCGCGAGGCGGGCGCTCACGGCATCCAGCCGGGACATCACCTCCGCGCAGGTGCAACCCGCGTCCGCGCAGGCCTGGAGGTCGTCGTTCGCCATCACCGCGCCAAACTGGCTTTCCTTGTAATAAGGGAAGTGCCCGCTGGTCTTATACAGCGTGAGCTTTCCGATGTGCGGGGTGAAGACCTGCTGATAGCCCTGCTTCCTCAGCTCACCGCTGATGAAGTTCTGCAACTCCTGACGGATGATCGCGCCCTTGGGCGTCCACAGGATGAGGCCCTGGCCCACGTCTTCATCGATGTGGAAAAGCTGCAGCTCCTTGCCCAGCTTCCGGTGATCCCGCTTCCGCGCCTCCTCCAGGGCCACTAGGTGCTGCTCCAGCTCCTCCTTGCTCTCAAAGGCGGTGCCATACAGCCGCTGGAGCTGGCCCTTGGATTCATCCCCCATGTAGAAGGACGAGGACACGGCCATGAGCTTCACGTTTTTACACTTGGAGGTGTAGTTCACATGCGGCCCCGCGCAGAGGTCCAGGAAGTCCCCGTTTTGATAGCACGAGATTTCCTCCCCCTCCGGGATTTTATCGATGAGGTCCAGCTTGAACCGGCTGACATTCCCCGGCCGCTCCGCCAGCCCGCCCAGCCGTCCGCTCTCCGCCAGCGTCCTCGCCTCCTCGCGGGAGATGACGCGCTTTTCGAACTTCTGGTTCTCTTTGGCGATTTTCTTCATCTCCGCCTCGATCTTCTCGAAGTCATCCGGAGTGACGCGGTGCTTCATATCGAAATCATAATAGAAGCCACTCTCCACCGGCGGCCCGTAGGCAAACTGCGCGTCCGGCCAGATCCGGAGAATCGCCGTGGCCATGACATGGGCGCAGGAGTGGCGGAGGCGCTCGATGTCAGACATCGCGGCGCGTTCTTCGAGGGTTTTGCGTTCGTTCATGTAATTGGAAAATGGTCCCCCCGCCCACCGGGCGGTTCAGGGGGCACGCAGCATCGTTCTTCCCACCC
Source organism: Verrucomicrobiales bacterium (assembly GCA_965229245.1). Classification (GTDB taxonomy): domain Bacteria; phylum Verrucomicrobiota; class Verrucomicrobiia; order Verrucomicrobiales; family V1-33; genus V1-33. The sequence goes on along the minus strand of CBDDIW010000005.1, from coordinate 470,545 downwards.
GCTCGTCAAGGAAGCGCCCAGCGGGGAAAGCTCGCGGAGGAATTCGGGGAGTGGCATGGAAAAGCCGGAAGGAAGTCCCGTTGCCAGCGGGCGGGGCCAGGGTATCGGGGGTGAATGACGTTCAGTGCTTTGGAGATTTGCGCGGGTGGTGGCGGGCAGGCCCTGGGTCTTCACAGGGCCGGGTTTCACTGTGCCGCGGCGGTGGAGATCGACAGCTTTGCCTGCCGCACGCTGGAGGGGAATGGCATCGCCACGCGCGTGCTCCAGGAGGATCTGCGCACTTTTTCCGGCAAGCCTTACGAGGGAATCGACCTGCTGGCGGGCGGCGTGCCCTGTCCGCCATTTTCCAAAGCCGGGAAGCAACTGGGGAAGGACGATGACCGGGATCTTTTCCCGGAGGCCCTGCGGCTGGCGGGCGAGACCCGGCCCCGCGGCATCATGCTGGAAAACGTGCCCGGCTTCGCGGAGGCCCGCTTCACGGAATACCGCACCTCCGTGCAAAAGAGCCTCGCGGAGATGGGCTACACCTCGGACTGGCGCATCCTCCAGGCAGCGGATTTCGGCGTCTCTCAACTCCGCCCCCGGTTCCTTCTGGTGGCCCTGAAGCCCGCGGATTTCCTCCACTTCCGGTGGCCGGTGGGCATCACCAAAGCGCCCACCGTGGGCGAAACTCTCCTGGACCTCATGCGGGTGAACGGGTGGCAGGGCGCGGACCGCTGGGCAGGGAAAGCCTGCCGCATCGCCCCCACCGTGGTGGGCGGCTCAAAGCTGCATGGCGGACCGGACTTGGGGCCCACCCGGGCCAAGCGTCAGTGGCTGGAACTGGGCGTGGATGGCATGGGCATCGCCAATGACGCGCCTGCCGCTGACCTGCCGCTGGATTTCATCCCCCGCCTCACCGTGCGCATGGTGGCCCGGCTTCAGAGTTTCCCGGATACATGGCATTTCGCGGGCGGGAAAACCGCGCAATACCGCCAGGTGGGGAACGCTTTCCCTCCAAATGTGGCGTGGGCCGTGGCGGGCTCCATCCGCGCGGCCTTCATGGGCAGCCAGGGCGTGGCGGGTCAGTCCCTTTTCATCCCGGAGGAACGCCTCCTCCAGAGCGCGGACCGGCTCTTCCCGGCGGCCCCGCCGGTGAAGACGACTTACCGGAGAAGCCGGAAAGCCTGAGGCCTCCACTGGTCAAACTTTTGGCAGCATTAGAGCGGGAGTGACGGGATCCTCCGCCGCGGCGGTCCGCCAGAGGGAGCCGTCTATTTCCACCGTGCCGGGGCCGGATTGCTCGGAGGGTGCCACCCGGACGGCTACGGAATCCCCTTCCCCTGGCTCCGGCACGCCGAGTGCCCGGGCGATGCGCACATGGGCGTGGTATTGCCCCAGAATGATCATGCCCTCCTTTCGCAACGTCGTGCGGGCTCCTCCATTCTCCCGCAGCCGCTTCATGTAGTCATCCTGTTGGGCCAGCGTGGCGATGACTCCGCGTCCCACGATGCGCCCCGGCGCCTCACGGAAGATGGCATTCACCCGCTGCTGGCCGGAGCGCAGGGCCATGATGCCGTCCACCACCGCGCGGGGAAGTTGCAGGAGGACATTCGGCGGCAGCGGGGTTTCCTTGAAAAGCCAGCGGATGGCGGCGCGGCCCCTGCCGTTCAGCGTGGCCTTACTGTCACGGTTCCCTCCCGTGTTCAGCCGGTCCGCCGTCACGCGCAGCAGGCCCGCGCTCCAGCGCGCGGTAAGGTCTTCCGCCCATACCAGCAGGCAGACGTGGTCCCGTGCCTCCGGGGGAATCATCCAGCCGCCCAGGGTCTGGGAAAACTTACAGTCCACCTCCACCCCCGCGATGGTGTAGTCCAGCACCGCCCCGTCCTCAAAATGGAATGCCCTCTGGAGATTGATCTCCACCAGGGTGCCGCAGTGGGTCTTCTCCGTTTTGTAAAGCTGGTCCCAGCGGTAGCGCCCCGTGCGCTGGCCGTCGTAGAGTTGATCCAGGGTTTCGCGCAATACGCGGGCCATCAGGGTCCCCGCCGGATCGCGCGCCAGCATGGAGGACGCCACCGCCTCCACTTCCGGTTCCGGGGGGACGGAGGGGGGCTCCGGAGGCGGGAGGGTTTCCATGATAGTGTATCCGGAAAAAGTGGCCGCCGTTATTCCGCTTCCCCGGTTTTTCTCCGGCCCGCCTGCGCCTCCCGTATGAGGTCCGCCAGGGCTACTCCAAGTGCCCGCGCGAGGCGGTCCGCCACCTCCAGCGTCGGCTTCCTCACCCCACGTTCCAGCATGCTCACATACGTGGCATGCACTTCCGCCTTCTCCGCCAGTGCCTCTTGCGACCATCCCCCTGCCAGCCGCCTCCGGCGGACGGCTTTCGCGAAGTTTTGGGATATGCTGGAACCGGTGGCCACAGCCATCTCTTTCCGCTGGTTCCGACCGGAGGGCCATAGACTATGGTATTACCTTCCTGAAATCCGGCCAACGATTAACCATATCCACCTGCCGGATAGCGGGAGAGTGATCGTTACATCCACCCGAAACCATAGGTTTTGGGTGGATGTAACGATCGCTCCGTCCGCCGCGGGGGCGATTTCTATCCTGCTGTTCCTGCCAAAGAAAAACCCCTTCCTCCGCTCCCGGGCAGGGAATGAAGGAAGGGGACACGGGAATCACCCGGGAACCTTGTTCTGTCTCAGGCGCGGACCGGGCGGCGGCGGCGCATGAGGAAGGCACCCGCCATGAGCACCAGCAGGGAGGAGGAGGCTTCCGGCACGAGGAAAAGGGTGGGCAGCACGGCATTGGAGGACCCGCTGGCGGCTAGGAGTTCCATGCCGAGGGGGAAGGAGGCGTCGCCTCCGAACACCTCCCACCAGGCTCCGCCAGCGTCTTCAAAGAAGGAAACCTCGATGGTGTAGGTGCCGGCGGGCAGTGTGATGTCCGCCACGGTGCGGCTGTCGCCGGTGGGCACGTCCGTGGTGACGGTATCGCCGACAACGGTGGCGGAGCCGGTGGCGTTTTCCACGATGGTCCAGCCGGTCTGGCCCACGATGCGCATGGAGCCACCATCGTCGCCCGCGAAGCCAAAGCGGAAGGTGTCCGCCTCCGGAATGACCAGCGTGGCCGTGGCTTTCACGCCAAAGTTGTTATCATCCCCCGCGGTATCGCGCGGGAAGGGCGTCTTGCCACCGAACCTCCCGCTGCCACCAGCTTGCGGATCGCTGAAGTTGATGACCGGCGAAGTGGAAACCGTGCCCGTGGCGGCGATCTGAGCGGCGGCGTCCGTGAGGCTGTGGATGGCCGGGCCGTTCGGAGCCGAGGTGGTGACGGACCATCCGGCGGCAGTCAGTCCCGGCTGGGTGCGGGTGACATCCGTATCCCCCACCAGACGCCAGAGCTTGGTATCCCCGTCATTGGCAAAAGTCCCCGGCGCGTAATACAACTCATGGGAACCACCGCCTCCTCCTTCAAAAGCCACGAATTCCGTGATGTGATTCCCGGCGGGGAGCGTGATGTTCCCCCGGGTATTGGAGTCTCCCGTGCCCACAGGAAAGGCCAGAACGCGGCGATCATCGAAGTCGATGGCTCCGTCCCCGCCTTTGCCGGTCCACGCATTGTTGCCCACGCGCAGGGCGAATCCGTCATCGCTGTGAACCGCGAAGGTGTAGGCACCGGCGGTCGGCACACTCAGCGTGGTCTTATAGACCGCGGCGAAATCATTGTCATCCCCGGCGATGTCTCCAATGAAGGGCCGGTCGTTTCCAAAGATCCCGGGAGTTCCAGGGGAATTGCCGGGGCCCACAAGGTCGTTGTGATTGATCACCGGAGTAGTGCCGGTGCTGATGGTGCCCGTGCCGGAATACAGACTCTTCACGGCGGAGAGAATGTCCCCCATGCCGCCATTGTTGCGGACAACGGTGGCGTTCCAGGTATTGGACACCGTCGGCAGCGCGCCAGGGAGGGAATTGATATTCCCCATGTAGCCGAGATCCGTGGCGGCGGGCAGGGTGTTCGGATTGCCGCCCTGGGCGAGATAACGCACCTGATTGTAACGGAGGCTCGAATTGTAAACCACCGCGTCATCGATCCGCCCCGGCAGCGCTCCGTTGATGGACGTGCCCACCAGGAGATTCCCTGTATTCTGCGCGGTGCCTTTTCCATACCCTATGGCCTCGTAGTTTCCGTTGACGAAGATGGTCTGGGTGGTGCCCTCCATCCGGTAGTCGAGATGCATCCAGGTGTTGGTGCCCACCGCGGTGCTCAGATTCGTGGAGCCCGTGGTGTCATTACCCCAGTGGCCCAGGTGCGCGTTGTTTCCCCGCAGGCCGTCGTGCAGATACGTGTCGGAGCCCGTGCCGGGAGGCAACTGGCCAAAGATCATGTTGTCCCCGTCGAAGGAACTCACCTGCACCCACGCCCCGGCGGTGTAGGCCGTGGAGTTCATCCCCGCCGCGAGCGTGGTGATGTTGGTGTTCAGATAGTCCCCGGCGGTGCCGTCCGCGCCGCTCAGGAGCAGGGAATTCCCCCCGGAAAAACCGGGTGCTGGTGTGGCGCCATTCAGCGAGGCCGCGCCGCTCAAAGTCCCCGTGCCCCCCAGGGTGCCCTGGTTGCTGGTGTTGGAGAAGTTGTAGTAAACGACAGGCTGCTGGGCGGAGGCCCACTGGCATCCCAGGAGCGCGAATGTCAGGATCGGGAGACGTTTTTTCATCAGGGAGTGGGCTTTCGTATGAGAGGATTAATCCTTCTTTATCAAAGAGTCTCTCTTAAGATCAATAAAAGATTGTCAAATGGATGAGAAACTTCCATCGAACTCCCGGTTGAAAACCTTACCGGGAAATCCTCGTCCGCCGGGAAATCCACGTCAGGGGAACCCCTAAAGCCCGCCGGAAGCAGCGAAAAAGCTTCCCCTGACACCCCGGGAGGACCAGGCTCCCGGGGAAATTCAACCTGGAGATTTTTATGAACAGTCCGCAAAAACGCCGGGATTTTTTAAACAGCATCGGCAAAGGCGTGCTGACCACCGCCCTGGGACCCGCGCTGGTGGCGGAACTGGGGCTGGCCACCGCCGGGGCCGGGGAGGACACGGCCAAACCGGGGGACGCGTTGCATTTCGGGGCCATGGAGCCGCTCGTTTGCTTCATGCAGGAGACCGCTCCCGCCGGGCTTCCCGCCGCCTTGGCAGCCAAACTGAAGGAGGGCACCCCTCTCGACCGTCTGATGGCGGCGGCGGCCCTGGCAAATGCCCGCACCTTCGGGGGAGAGGACTACATCGGGTTTCACACCATCATGGCCCTGGCCCCGGCGCTGCACCTTTCCCGGACCATGCCGGCGGGCTACGAGGCGCTGCCGGTCTTCAAGGTGCTCTACCGGAATACCGGGCGCATCCAGGAAAAGGGGGGCCGTCGCGCCGAGGTCCTGAAAACCGTGACCCCCGCGCCCCTTCCCGGGGGAGCGCGGCCCGGGGAGGAACTGAAACGCCTGGTGCGCGCACGGAACACCGCCGCGGCGGAAGCTCTCTTCGCGGGAGGCGCGGGGAATCCGGAAACCATGCTGGAAATGCTGCTGCCCGTGGTGGAGGAGGATCAGGAGGTGCACCGCACGGTGCTGCCCTACCGGGCGTGGGATCTGCTGCCCGTGGTGGGCCGGGAGCATGCCCACACGCTGCTCCGCCAGAGCCTGCGTTATTGTCTGCACGCGGAGTCCTGGCGCTCCCCGGAGTGGGAGAAGTCCGGGACCGCCCTGGCCTCGCTGCTTTCAGATCATCACCTGCCCCGCCGGGAGCCGGGCCGCAAGCCCATGGAGGATGCCCAGGTGGAGGAACTGGCACGGGTGATCTTCGCCTCCGGTCCCATGGAGGCTGCGACGGCGGCGGCCAAAGCCCTCGCGGAGGGATATGACCCCGCGCACGTGGGGGAGGCGGTCTCCCTCGCGGCGAATCAACTGCTCCTCCGGGACGGGGGACGCCGTCCCTTCGAAGAGATCACCGGCAAGCCCATCGGCAGTGTGCATGGGGATTCCATTGGCGTTCACGCCAGCGATTCCGCGAATGCCTGGCGGAATCTCGCGCGGGTGAGTGAGCCCGGAAACGCCTGCGCCTGCCTCATTCTCGGAGCCTGGCAGGCCTCGGAGGACCGGACAAACCGGGGTGGGGATTTTCTCCAGTGGGATCCCCTCCCGCTCCGCCGCCATCTGGAGGGCGTGACCATCGCGGACGCCGCCACGCTGCTGCGGGAGACGGAGGACGCCATCCGCGGAAATCTCCAGGCCCGCGCCTGCGCCCTGGTGCATCACTACGGGAAACAGGGGCATCCGGAAAAAGCGGTGTTCGATTTGCTCCAGCGCTATGCCGTGAGCGAGGACGGAGCCCTCCACGCGGAGAAATACTACCGCACCGTGAGCGAGGAATTCGCGGCCACCCGCCCCGCCTTCCGCTGGCGGCACCTCGCCGGGCTCGCCCGCGTGACCGCCAGTGAATATGGACATCCCGCGCCGGGATACGCGGAGTCCCGGGAGGCGCTGGGGCTGCGGGCGTGAGATTGGCGGGGCAGGCTTTCTAGTTTTCCTCCAACTCCGGCTCTCCCCTGAGGCGCTTGATCATGCCGTTCAACACGTGGTCGGGATGAGCCTCCATCCAGGTCTGCACCTCCGCGGCGTTGAAGATATCCGGATCGGCGAAGAGCACCGCGGTATCCTCGAAATTATCTGCCTTCAGCACTGTGTCCGGAAGACTTGAGAGCCATTCCATCGCCTGCGTGGTGCTTTGGCGGGCAATGCTTTGGACGATATTTCCGGCCAGTGCCGGGGAAGCACCGGGCTGCGTGCATTGCGCGGTGGCCCATTCATAAAGCGCGGCAAGTTTATCCCCGTCCCCGGCGCGGCTCATCTCCCGCTCCACATACGTGCTGATCAATTGATTGGCGTAACCCGGACTTTTGTTCTCCGCGCGGGCCTGCTCGATCCACGCCGTCATGGCCGCGCCTCCGTTGCCCTCCCGGTCCATGCTGTCCATAATCATCTTGATATGCTCGTCTCTATAATCTGAACGCACCTGCTCACTGAGTTTGCGGGCCAGCGTCAGGTCTGACTGACTGAGTCCCTCCATCATTCCTCCCCGGGTTTCCCCGAAAGCCATTCCGGATTTCTTCTCGACGCTTTCCTTTGTTATAAACCAGTCCATGGCCTCCCCGGGATGGGTGGACGCCCAGCCTGCCACGGTATAGCGGGACCGGAATGCCAGTTCCTCTCCATTCCTGCAGGTGGCGCGCACGGTGGTCATGGCCTCTCCCCCGCCCATGGCCCCGATGCGCTCCAGCACCAGGCGTGCCTCAATATCCCGGCCATAGGAGGAACTGATGCCGGATTGCATCCAGGTATTCAAAGCCTCCCGCCAGTTGTTTTCATCAATGGTCTCCGCCCACTCCAGCACATGCTTCAGGCGGGTGAGCCGATTGGGATGCTTCAGCGCGGGCGTGAGAAGCTCCGGCGTGGGCTGTTGCCCGGAGTTTCGCACGATGCCGGTTTTCGCGGTCTCCCGGGCAGGCACGGGTTTCACCGGCGCGATTCTGCTGTTTTTTCCGGTCAAACCCGGAGGCCCATCCCCATGGGTTTCATCCCCGGAGGGAGCGCTCCACCGGCCCGCAAAAAAAGCCACCGCGGCACTGGCAAGAGCCGCAAGAATCACGGCACGATGGGAGGAAAGCGACATGAGTCCGGAATCTGGAAGAGCCGGTTCATGCCGTCAAGCTCTATGCTAAAAAACCAGCGGAATTAGGCCCCGGGTTTCCCGTTTCCTGCCCCACCGGCGCGGCCTCCAGCGGCGCGAATAATATAGTCGATCCTGAAAAAGCTCCAAGAGGCCGCAGCAGCAAGGGCTGGAAGCCGCGGACGCCCTGTTTGTTTTGCAGGGATTTGTTTCCCTTCGGCTCAAAACCCTGCAAAATCAGGGAATGCGCAACCGGCCTAATCCCGATCAGGAGCCTCAAATCGAACTCTTCCGCACCGAACTGGCGCGCATCGTGGACCCGGACCATTCCATGGTGAAACTGGCGGCGGTCATCGACTGGTCGGCTTTTGAAAAAAGCTTCGCCGCGATGTGGACCGACAGTCAGGGACGGCCCGCCATCGACACCCGGCTGATGGTTTCCCTGCACTATCTCAAATACACCTTTGATTTGAGCGATGAAGCGGTGGTGGAGGCCTGGCTGCAAAACCCCTACTGGCAGTTTTTAAGCGGCATGTGCTATTTTGAGCACCGCCCGCCGCTGGACCCCTCGAGCATGAGCCGCTGGCGTGGCCGGGCCGGACAATATGGCCTTGAAGAACTGCTGCAACAAAGCATTCAGGCCGGACTCAAACTCAAGGCCATCACCCCCGTGCAACTGATACCACGTAGAGTTAAAAACAGGTCGGAGAAGATAGGACGCCAACCCGTGATCCACGCCCGGAAAAAGACCCGTTTTCAGTTCCTCGTGGTATGAAACGGGTCAATATCGACACCATGGTGAAGGAAAAATACATCCGGTTTCCCACTGACAGCCGCCTGTATGACCGGGCGCGGGAGTGCCTGGTCAAGGCCGCGAAGAAGGCGGGCATGATATTGCGTCAAAGCTACACACGGGTGGGCAAACACCTGCTGCTGATGCAAAGCCGTTATGCGCACGCAAAGCAACTCCGCCGGGCCCGGCGCTGTCAGAAAAAGCTGCATACCCTGCCGGGCCGTGTTCTTCGCGACATCGAAGCCCGCAAAGGCGGGCGCGGTTTTCCGGAACTGGACAAACTGATGGCCGTGGCCCGCCGGATCCACGCCCAGGAGCGCCATGACAAAAACAAAGTTTACAGCGTGCATGCCCCGGAGGTGGAGTGCATCAGCAAGGGTAAGGCGCACAAACGCTACGAATTCGGAGTGAAGGTGAGCGTGACCACCACCAGCCGTGGCGGCTGGCACGTGGGAGCCATGAGCTGCCCGGGCAATCCCTATGACGGGCACACGTTGCGGACCGCCCTGGAGCAGGTGCAGCGGGTCAGCGGCAGGATGCCCGGTGACGTCTTTGTGGACATGGGCTACCGGGGCCATCAGTGCGGGCGGGATCCGGGAGCCCCCACAATCCATGTGACCCGCAAACGCAGGGGGTCGATTTCGAAAGCCCTCTGGAAATGGATGAGAAGGCGGGCGGCGGTGGAGCCAGGCATCGGACACCTCAAAGCGGAGCACCGCCTGGATCGCAACCGGTTGTGTGGTGCGGCAGGAGAAATGACCAACGCTGTGCTGAGCGCGGCGGGAATGAACTTCCACAAGCTGCTGAAGCACCTCGGCACCCGCTGGCGTGCCTTTGTCGCCTGGCTGTTGAGTCTGTTTTACCCGCTCCATCCGCGACACCTGTCTGAAGACCGTGCCACTTGTTGGACGATCTCCACGACTATCCGAAACCCGGGTTTTTCAGGATCGACTAATATAAGGAAAGAGCCTCATCCCCGGAAGCCCTCCACCCTTCGCTCTCACACCCTAAATCTTACATCTTAAATCCCACATCACCTTCCATCCCCCTCATCCGCTAAGCGCCGGACGATATTATTCACCGCGTGGCCAGGATGCGCCTTTGCCCAGGCCTCGATTTCCTCCATGTTGAAGATCTCCGGGTTGGAGACGCCCCTTGTCGCTATGGCCTTGAAATCCGAGGACTCCAGCAGCGCGGCGGGAAGGGTGGCCAGCCAGTCCAAGGCCTGCGTGGTGCTTTGACGGGCCATGCCCTCCACGATGCTTCCCGCCAGTGCCGGAGAGGCGCCGGGCTGGATGCACTGGGCGATGGCCCATTGGCGGAGCGCGGCGGTTTTTTCCCCGTCTCCGGCCGCGCGGCTCAGCTCCCGCTCCAGGTGGATGCCGATCAGTTCACTGGTGTAATATGGTTCCCTGTTTTCCTCCCGGGACCGCATGATCCACGCCGGGATGGCCTCCTCTCCACCGCCGTCCCGCTCCAGGGTGTCCATAATTCCCCTGAGATGCTCCACCCGCTCATAGGAAGGCACCTGCCCGCTCAGCTTGTGGGCGAGAGCCAGATCCGACTGGCTGAGTCCCTCCATCATGCCTCCCTGGGTCTCGTGGAAAACGACATGGGAAAGCTTTCCGTCCTGCGCTTCAAACCACTCCATGGCCTCCGCTGGATGCGTGGAGGCCCAGCCCGCGGCGGTGGAGCGGCACCGGAAGGCGAGGGCCTGGCTATACCCGCCGGCGGCGCGCACTGCGGTCATGGCCTCACCGCCTCCCATCGCGCCAATCCTCTCCAGCACCAGCCGCGCCTCGAGATCCCGGCTGTAGGACGAACTGACGCCGGACCGCAGCCATGTGTCCAGCGCCTCCCGCCAGTTGGTTCCATCGATGGTCTTCGCCCACTCGAGCACATGTTCCAGCCGGGTGAGGCGGTTGCGAGGCTTTAACGCGGGCGCGAGAAATTCCGGTGTGGGCTGTTGCCCGGCGTTTCGTACGGTTCCGGTTTTCGCGATCTCCCAGGCGCGCCCGAATCTTACCGGCGCGATCCTGCTTTTCCTCCCCGCCAGATCCTCTCCCTGGGAAACGCTCCAGCGCCCGGCGACGAAGGCCACTCCGGCACAAACAAGACCCGAGAGAATCATGGCACGATGAGAGGAAAGGGGCATAAACCCCGAGTCTGGAAGCGCCGGTTCGCTCTGTCAATCTGAATGCTAAAAAAACAGCACAATGAGGGAAGGCAGGTGTCATCCCTCCATGACGAGGGAGCGCAGATCGTCATCAGTGAGCCCTTCCATCATCGGGGCGGCGTCATCCAGGGCGGAGTCCATGAGGCCGCGTTTCTTTTGCTGCAATTTCAGGATCTTCTCCTCCACGGTGCCGGCGGCGATGAGCTTATACACATTCACCGCGCGGGTCTGGCCGATCCGGTGGGCGCGGTCGGTGGCCTGGGCTTCCACCGCCGGATTCCACCAGGGATCGAAATGAATGACGGTGTCCGCTTTTGTCAGGTTCAGACCATAGCCGCCGGCCTTGAGGCTGATGAGAAACACCCGCTTCTCCGCGTCCGTCTGGAAGGCATTCACCTGTCCCGCGCGGTCGCGTGTCTGGCCATCGAGATAACAATATCCCATGCCCGCCTCCTGAACGGTTTTTTCAATGAGCCGGAGCATGGAGGCAAAGGCGCTGAAGATGATGACGGAGTGCCCGCCGTCCCGGATTTCCTCCAGCAGTTCGCCCAGGGCCTCCATCTTTCCGGAGAGCGCGGCCTCCCCCGTGCGTGGCTGCTCCGCGGGCAGCAGGCGGGGATCGCAGCACGTCTGGCGCAGACGCAGCAGGGCGGTGAGCATGTGCATGCGGGCTTGGCCCTTTTGCTTCGCGCTCTCCGCGTCCATGACTTTCGCGGCCCCCTCCCGCAGCAGCCCGGCATAGAGATCCCGCTGCACGGGGGAGAGTTCGCAGGAGTGGATGATCTCGATCTTCGAAGGCAGGTCCTTCGCCACGTCCTGCTTCAGACGGCGGAGAATGTAGGGAGCCATGCGGCGGCGCAGACGGCCCATGAGCTGGGGGGAACCGCCCGCGGTGAGCGGGGTTTCATAACGTTCCCGGAAGTCATCGCGCGAGCCCAGGTAACCCGGCAGCGCGAACTCCATGATGGACCAGAGATCCCGCACGCCGTTTTCGATGGGCGTGCCCGTGAGGGCGAATTTCACACCCGCCTTCAGACTGCGCGCGGCCTTCGCCGCCTGGGTCTCCGGATTCCGGATAAACCCGGCCTCGTCCAGAATGACCGCGCCCCAGTCCACCGTGCCGTGATGCGCGAGATCCCGCGCCAGCAGTTGATAGCTGGTGAGCACGATGTCCGCCCCGGCGGTCTCCGCGAAGCGTCCCTCCCGCCCCGATCCATGCAGCCGCAGCACGCGCAGGCCTGGCGCGAACCGTTCCGCCTCCGCCTGCCAGTTCCCCAGCAGTGACTTCGGGCACACGATGAGCGCCGGGCGGTCCGGCCATTTCTTTTTCAAGGCGGTGAGGAGCGCCAGGCTTTGCAGCGTTTTCCCCAGGCCCATCTCGTCCGCGAGGATGCCGCCGAATCCACGCGCCGCCTGATCCAGCAGCCACTGCACCCCCGTCTTCTGATAGTCGCGGAGGATCTTCCGCAAATCCTCCGGCACCCACTGCTCCACCGGCCACTCCGGCGGCGGCGCGGCCTCCAGGGGTTTCCCAAAGGACTGCTCCAGGTAGGCCAGTTGCGCTCGCTTCACGCGGAAGTTCCCCGTGCTCTGGTCCGGGCGGACATCGCGCAGCACCTCATTGAGATCCGCCGCGTCACCCAGGGAAAGGACGGCGGTTTTTCCGTTGGGCAGCTTCTTGTGCCCGGCTCCCGTGGCGAGCATGCGGGCGATCTCCATGCGGTCCACCGCGGTGCCCCCGGCGGAGGCAAAGCTCATGTCGAACGCCAGCCAGTCCTGGCCGCCGCCCACCGGCGTCCACCGCGGCGTGAGACGCTCCACCTTTGCCGTGGCCGCCGTGAAGCGCGTGCCCAGCGTGACCTTCCACTCTTTTTGCAGCCGCTCCAGCTCTCCCGCGAAGAACTGGAGGATGGCGTTTTCCTTCCGGAGCGTAAGCTCGCCCTCGCTGAACTCAAACCCCGCGCGCTCCAGCCTCCGGAAGGCGGCGGCCTCGGCCGGCAGATTTCTTGTCAGGAAAACCCCGGGCTCGTCGCGTGAGGTGAGGGGGAATCCCGCCACCGTCTCCACTCCCGGGGGGAATGGCTGCGGACCGTTTTCATACACACAGCGCAGCCGCGCGGTGATGCGCTCCAGCGTGCCCTCCACCGTGAGCTCGAATCCCGGAATGGCGGGCCGCATTTGCAGCCGGAGCAGCGCGGCATCCGTGTGCTCAGGGTCGATGGTGAAGGCCTCCTGGAGGTCCCCCAGGGTCTGGGCCAGCCAGCGCCGGGGCTTTTCCAGAGGCCGTCCCGGCGGCAGGGTGGCAAGGAGATCATGCAGCGGCGCGGGCACCCGCAGCGGCTTCAGGAGAAAATCCCCCGGCTGCCAGAGCCAGCCCAGGCCTCCGGGCGTGGAAGGCATCGCGGCCTCCGGCTTCCCGTCCGGGAGGCGCAGGCTGAGGCGCACGGTATCCGCCGGTCCCTCCTTGATGGCGAGGAGCAGGCAGGCGCTCTCCTCCGCGAGTTGCACGGGCTTTTTCCGGTCCCCGGTTTTCAGGAACAGCCGGGGATGCCCGCCGATGGCCGCCAGGAAATCCGTGACCTGCCGCGTGCCGGTGAGCATGAGATGGGGCGGCACGGTCTTCTGCTGGAGCGTGCCCAGCCAGGTCAGGAAAGGTCCATCCACCGCCTGTGCCGCCGCGTCTCCCGGACCGGCCTCCACGGCCACCGTGAGCCGGTCCCGGCGCAGTCCCTCCATGAAATTCCCCGCGAAGGTAAAACCCAGCACGCCCTTTGCCTGGGCGGGAGCCACCGCCGGACGGGCGGTGGGGGAAGCCGGGGATGACGATGCCGCGCCTTTCACCGCCGGAGTCGCGGTGGCTGGTGCCGCTCCCGGAGCCTTCTCATGCCGCCGCGCCCAGGCCACGCCCACGGCCAGGGAGTGCTCGCAAATTCGCCCGTCGCGCCTTGCCATGTAGCAGGTGCAGAGGTTTTCCACATCGGTCCGGCCCTTGATCCGGAGACCGGTGGAAATGTCCTTGCCCGCGCCCCGCACGGTGCCCCGGAGTTCCGCGCCATCGTATTCCGCCGTCTTCACGGCACCCGCCTCCCACAGCCCGCGCGCGGTCTTCATGGCCTGCCAGCCGCCCATCTCCATCAACCATTTCTCGGTAATCTCCATGCCGCCTCCCATGCCCTGTCTCCGGGCCGGTGTCCAGCGGCGGACGGATGCGCCGCCGGACACCCGGAATTTCTCACGGAATGACCGCGCGAACGCGCAAAAGGGCGCGGGGATTGGTGGTCAGCGGGGGCTCCAGGCGGGTGGTCACGCGCTCCATGCCATTGCCCGAGGGAGTGGCGGAGAGTTCCGTGAGCAATCCGGCGGCGGAGGTCCACGCCTGGCCGTCAGGGGACCACTCGATGACATACTTCAGGGCGGGATCGCCCAGGCGACGGGAATACTCGAAGGTCGTGAACGCACCGGCTCCGGATCCGGCGCGGCCTGTCGCCGGCTGCGCGGCGGCGAGACTCGCGCCGTTCAGGTCCAGGCCCAGGGCGTAGGTGAGCAGGTTGTTCAGCGCATCCCCGGGCCTGGTGGCCAGAGCATCCGTCTGGCCCCGGGCAGTCATCCAGGTGGCAAAAGCCGTGCCGGAAGCTCCGGAGGTGCCCGGAGAACCGCCAGGCGCGCTGGCCGCGTAGTCCGTCCCGTTTCCGGTATTCCCGGTGGCGGGATCCTTCAGCACCAGAGCGGAGCCGTTGGAATCCGGCTCGGTGGGCCAGGGAGAAGTGTCCCGGTATTCGAACGACAGCACCACCAGCCCCTCGTTGTCCAGGATGGTGATGATCTCCCCGGAGTTGCTCAGATTCCCCGTTTTCCACTCTCCCGCGATGATGGAATCCAGCCCGTTTCCATGGAGCGAGCGGAAGGCCGCGAGATCGTGCACCACCAGCAGATAGGCCCCTGGCGCGATGGTTACATTCGGGAAGATGAACTCATCGAACGGCTGGCCCTGGGGGAACTTGTAGCCCGCCAGGTTGATGGCCGCGGGGCCCGCGTTGTAGAGTTCCAGGTATTCATAGGCATCGCCGCCGTCCGGCTTGTACATCACCTCGCTGATCACCAGCTTCCGCGCGGCCAGGGAACTGGACTCCGGATCGATGAGCATGGTGTAGTCAAAGAACACGTCCAGCGTCTCCGAAGCCTCCGTGGAGGCGAACGGCCCGCCCTCCACGGCGGTGGTCCCGGCGGGCAGGGCGACGCGCGTCAATTCCTGATACACTTCACCGGAACGCCATTCAAATATAAGGCTGTTCCCCTCCCGGCGGATCCGCACGGCCACGCTGCCGGTGAGATTGTAAGCCTTCGTGGCGAGCTTGCCCGTGACACCGGAGGGAGAGATCTGCACCGCCGCCACCTCCGTGCCGCCGCGATAGCCGATGGCATACCGGAAGGGCGAGCCATCCCGCTTTACCTCCACGAGCAGCCCGGCCATGAAATTCCCGAACTGAATGCCGCCCAGTTCCAGATCCGTCTGCAAAGCCCAGTCTGTCTCAGACGGGAGATCCCGCCTGATCCACGGATGGGTGATGCTGTCCAGCCCGCCACCACCCGCCCCGGCGGGGAAGGAAGCGATCTTCAGCTTCGCGCCAAAGACCACGTCCGAGGAGCCGGAGCCCGCGTTGTGCAGATCCACGGCGAGGACATTCGTGCCGTTCACGAGAAAGGTGGTGCCGTCCGTGTCCACCGCGCCCACGTCCACGGCATTGCCGGTGGCGCTGGCTTCGGGAGTCAGCGCGGTGGCGGAGGTGTCCTTATCGATGGGGCCCGCGGGCAGGCGCAGACGGCCGATTTCATTGCCGTTGAGAAAGAAGCGCGCGCCGTCGTCCACATAGGCATCGATGGTCACGCGGGCCCCGGCGGGATTCCGGTCGAAGGGGAATTTCGTCCGCAGGTAGTAAGTCTGGAGGCCCGAGGCGCTGTCCCGGCGCAGAGGGGTCTGGATGCCTGGAGCGACGATGAACGTGTTCGTATCCACGCCCAGCAGCCCCGGCCCGGTAAGCCAGCCGGAGTCATCGAAGCCCGGGCGGGCGAAGTCCGTGCCGCGCTCCACATTGCTGTCATCGTAGGCCCAGGTGCTGCCAAAGTCCACGTAGGTGATGGCGGCGGGCAGTGGATTCTGCGGCGTGCCCAGCGGCCAGGATTTTTGGGGCGGCAGGTGCATGTGCAGCTTCCCCGGATGCGTCAGGAGGGAATACCACGGGGTGCCGGAGAAACCATCCTGGCTGGTGACGTTCCGCAGCTTCCAGAAGGACTCCAGATTGTCGCTGCCGAAGTTGCTGAATCCCCTCGGGCCATACACCGCCGCCTGGCGGGTGAGGGAGGCCGTGCCGCCCGCGCCGTCATCGGCGGCCACGGTCACGGGATACAGCCCGGGCTTCTGGAAGCTCACGGTGGCGAGTCCGCCATTGGCCTGGAGCGTGGCGTTCGCCGCCGGGGGCGTCCAGGTGAAGTTCAGCGGAGCACCCTCCGGATCCAGGCTGGTGGTGGCGTCCAGCACCAGGGGCTCGCTGATGCCCACATTCAGGGAGGGGGGAGAGGAAGTGACCGCCAGCACCGGCGCGGCGTTCCCGGTCTTTGTGGTGGTGAAGACCTTCGACTGCACCACGGCTCCGGAGCGGTCGATGCCCTCGATGGTGATGCTGTTCAGCCCGCTTCGCAGCGTCACGCCGCTCAGCGTCCAGCCCGTGGTGCTGGTCCACTGCGCCACCGCCCATGGTTGCCCGGCCACGCGGACCTGATACACGGAGGAAGGGCTGAGGCCACTGATGGAAATGACGGCGTTCTCCGTGGTGGGGAGGTTGGTGCTGATATTGAACGAGGCCGTGAACGGCGCGCCGATGAACGCCTTCGCGTTCGCCTCCCGGCTGGTGAACCAGGTGCGGTAATAAGCGTCCGTCATGACGATGCCGCTGGTGCCCACCGCCGTCTTTTCCGCCTGCATCCAGGCCTCCGTGCGCGCGGAGCCCTTCGTATGCTTGTTCAGCAGTTCCGTGAGCCAGTAGTTCAGGGAGCGCCGGATGTAGGGCTGGTTGAAATACGTGGGAATGCCCGGCAGCCCGCCCAGGAAGGCGCGGCTGGCGTCCTCGAACACCCGGTCCCCGTCCCAATGGATGAGCGTCCAGCCGCCGCCGTCCGGAGGGCGGTAGAAGTAGCCGTTCTTCCCCCGGTCCATGGTGAGCGAATCCCAGTCCGCGTCATACCCGCGCACGGCGGCGATGCGGCAGAGACCGTCCCGGTCTGCCATGCGGTTGATGGTGGTCTCGGTAAACTGATTCCGCCCCACGGCACGCACGAACTCGATGAACGTGCTGTAGTCGTAGTCCGATTCCCGGGAGCGCATGAGCCACTCGCTGTGGTAACGGATGGGGTCGTCGCTGTTCTTGTAGGACCAGTCCGCGTTGCGGCTGGTGCGGCCGTCGTCCGTGGCATCATTGGGGAAAAACCACTCGTCATCGATGCGCAGGAGCGTGCCGGAACTGCCGTTTTCCCAGTTCCGGTTCAGGTAATCGTTCGCGATGGGCTCGTGCAGTTCCCGCAGGGCAAAGGAGTCGCCATTCACCGCCCAGTGGCAGAATTCCATCTCGTTCGTGGGATGCCCCAGGAGATAGAGGAAATAGCGCGCCACCCGGTCATCGTAGAACCGCGGCGTCTCCGAGGCTCCGGAGGGGTCCACCGTGGTCTTGCTCCGGTTGCGGAAGAGGCGGTCCTCCGGGTATTCATACTTACAGTGGGAGAGCGTGCTGCCGGCATCCCGGGTGAAGGGGCTGCCGCTTTTCCGGATGCCGCCCACATAGCGCACCTCGGACTCCTCCGTGATGAAGGTGGCGTTGAAGTAATGGTTCGACATCCGGGGGAAATCGTAGCCCGAGGTGGCGGTGTTCCCGGAGGCGGTCATCGCGTTGCGATCCTGGGCCGAGATGATGATGCGCTCCCGCATGAGGGAGGTGGGCATGGCGCGGCTGTCCTTGATGAACATGGCCGGGCGCGCGGCCCCCTGGCGGGGCATGACCGTGGAGACCGCCCCGGAGGTGGCCTGCACATAGAACTGCGCGATCTGCCCCTGCCCGGTGTACTGCGTGAGCGTGCCGGTGTAGAGACCGTCCCCGGCGACGGTGTCCCCGCCATTCACCCCGTCGTCATACATGGGTGTCCGGGTCCAGGCGGCATTGCCGCTGATATTGTCCAGCCGGTGGACCACCTCCACCACGGGAGGCGTGGCTCCCACCCGGGAGACCCGGGCCGTGACCTTCACCGCCTGCGCGGGCGTGGGCACGGCGGGGCTGTGCACCACATTGCTGAGGGCAGGCGCGGGCGCGGTCAGCAGCCTGGAATTCGCGGCCCCGGGAGTCCCCGTGTTGGCGGGCACCGGCAGGGCAAAACTTTTGCCAAAGCCGTGATCCAGCGTCTGCACGATGAGCCGGGGCTTCCCGCTCACCCAGCCGGCGTCAAAGCTGAGGGTGTAGCTTTGGTTGAAGGAAAGGTTAGCCAGGTCCACCTCGCCGCGGTTCACCTTGTTATCCCCGTGTCCGTCCGAGATCAGATGGATATCGCCACCTTGGAGATAGCTGGCCCAGTGCGTGCCCTGGAAGACCCAGCCCGAGGCGCTGGAGTAGGTGGAGGACTGCGTGGCGGGGTTCAGGATCAGGTTGGAACCCGTGTTGTTCAGCTTCAGCGAGATGTTCTTGATGATGATGTGCGAATCCCCCACGAGGAACATTTGCAACTCCTGACCGCCGGTAAGCGGCGTCCACGTCACCTGCTGGAAGGGAGCGGTGTAGGTGTAGGTCTGGAAGGCCGTCTTCGTGGCCTCCTCACTCTCCGCCCAGGCCACGGGCGAGGTGTTGTCCATGTCCGGGTGTTTCAGCTCCAGGCTGCTCCCTTTCCCCGCCGCGAGGTCCGGCCAGTCGCCACCGGGGCGGTAATCCACCTGACTGGCCAGGTTTTTCAGATTATCCTCCAGCCGCACGAGTTCCCCGCGATCACTCAACTGTCCGGAAAACGGTCCCAGGGCCTTGAGACCATTATAAGAGGCGGCGATGTAGGCGGGGTCCGCCGCCACCACGAGATAAGCTCCGGGGGCGATGGTGGTCCCGGCGGGAAAGTCGAACTGGATGCCGTCCACGAAGCTCCAGCCCGTGAGGTCCACGGTGGCGGCACCGCGATTGTAAAGCTCCACGAATTCCCGGTCCCGCGCGTCGGTCGGGGAATCGTACATGATTTCATTGATGACGATGTCCGTGCGCCGCGCCGGGGTGTTGGCGGCATCCCGCGTGTGGCCGGGGCCCGCGTACCACTCATTCCCCGGGCCCGCCTGGAAGCTCTCCACGGCGGCGTTTCCGCGACGGTCGAACTTTTGTGCGGCGAGCACCGTGCCGTCCGCCGCGAGCAGGTAGAGGAAGACATTCCCGCCACTGCGTGGAGCGAAGGAGACATCCCAGCTCCGGAAGCCGCCCGCGGGCACGCTGCCGGTGAGCGGCACCGCATCTGAAAGATCCTCCAGCGAGGCCAGCTTCAGCCCGGTGGCATTCACCGCCGCCGTGCCGGTGGCGCGCACTTCCACCCAGTCCACAAGGCCCGCGGGGGAAAAGTGGACTTCATTCAAAGCGATCTGTCCCGCGAGGGAACCGGCGGGCGCGGCGGGCTCCGCCGTGCCGGGGCTGCCGTCCACCGCCACGCTGGCCGTCCAGTTCCGCCAGTCATCGGAGCCCATGTTAGGCCTAGCTAGGACGAGGGAATGGCCCGCGCCGTCCGGGGAGAGGGGCCACTTGCGACCGTCGTTCCCATACGCCACCTCCGCCATGCGGATGCCGTTCTTGTCATCCAGCCGCAGGGTTTCCCCGGCATTGTTCAGCGCGCCGGTCCACGGGCCGTAGATCTTTACGGTGGCGGGAATGGAAGGATACGCCGCGCGCAGCGTGGCCTCGTCCACTCCGGCCACGAGCACGCGCTCCAGCCTGCCTAGGAAGGTGCGTCCGGTGTTCGCGGCATTGAACGCGGGAAAGGTATATTCCACGCCGTCCGAGAAACGCCACCCGGCGATGTCGAAGACCGTGGAGGTCAGGTTCTGGAGTTCCAGATACTCGGGTTTACCACCTTTGGGGTGGTAATGGATTTCGCTGATCACCACTTGCTCCGCGGATGCGTAGCGGGAAATCAGACAAAAAATAAACAGGCCAGTGGCCTGGAGGAGAGAGCGCATAGACATTGGGGGAGGAAGTGGGGGCGCGAGGGGATAATGCGGAAAACCGGGTGGAACGTAAAGCCTCAAAACACGCATCCCCGGAAAACCTGTCCTGGCAGAATCGGTCAGGAAGGAGATGGGAACCGTAAACGGTTCATCCTTTGTTTTAAAATTCCTTTTGGAATTTTCTTCACAAAACCGGCGGTGCCCGTTTAATCGACGCGAAATCCGCCCATGGCCGTTCCAACAGGCGGATTATCAACCTCTCCCCCCATCGAAAACCCACCGGATAAAGCCCACCATCCATTGTCACAAAATCGACATATGAAACGCACCGGACTCCCTCCCGCCCTGTTATTTTTAACAATATTTTCACACAACGCCGCTTATGGGGATATCTCCACCGGTCTTTTGAATTACTGGGACTTTGAAGGCAACTTCAAAGACACCGCCGGCATTTATCCCGGCAACTCCAGCACCAAGGCGGATGACGGCACGCCGTCCTCCGTGACCGTCGCCAGTGGCGGTCCTCTGGGGCAGTATGGCGACTTCGCTCACGGGCAGCTCAGCATGCCCAACAGCGGGGACGTAATTATGGCAGGGCGGAGCCTTTCCATTTCCGCATGGTTCAAGGTGACCGCATTTGACTCGGGCTGGCAGGCTCTCATCGCTCACGGGGAGGGTTCGGATTACCGGGTGGCCCGCTACGCGGACGGCACGGTCATGGCCTACGCCGGTGGCAGCCCGGACATTCCGAATGGCAACATCGGCCCTGCCGCGAATGACAGCCAGTGGCACCACGTGGTGGCCATTTCCGAAGCGGGTGTGTCCACGCGCATCTGGGTGGACGGCGTGCTCATCGCCACCGGCAGCGCCCCCACCATTACGAACAATGGCTCCACCCAGATGCTCATCGGGGGGAATCCGGATGCCGGCGGACGGAACTGGTACGGGGGCATCGATGACGTGGCCATGTGGAGCCGCCCGCTGACCGATGCCGAAATCGGCAGTATCTATACCTCCGGGCGCGCGGGCACCCCGCTCAAGGGTCTGCTTCCAAATCCGGACTCGGATGGTGATGGCCTGCCGGACCTCTGGGAGACTGCCAACGGGCTCAATCCAAACAGCGCCGATGGAGACGACGGCGCGACGGGGGATCCGGACCATGACGGGCTCACCAATCAGCAGGAGTATACCCTTTCCACCAAACCCAACGTGGCGGACACGGACGGGGATGGGCTCTCCGATGGTGCCGAGGTGAACACCCATCACACAAATCCCCTGGCGGTCGATACGGACGGCGACGGCCTCTCCGACGGCGCGGAGGTGAATACCTATCACAGCAATCCCCTGGTGACGGACACGGACGGCGACGGCGTGGCCGACGGCTATGAAGTGGCCGAAGGCACCGACCCCGCCACGGTCTCCAGCGGCTTCAACTTCGGTCTCATGGCCTACTGGCCCATGGACAGCGACTATAACAGCTCCGTGGGCGGCATCACCGCCACGGCCAATGGGAGTTCCGCCATTGCCATGGTGCCTGGAAAATTCGGCAACGCCATCCAGTTGAACGGCGTGGACCAGTTCCTCCAGGCGGACGGGGATGAGAACAAGTTCGACTTCGTGGGCCAGAGCATGACGGTGTCCGCGTGGTTCACGGCGGATGTCATCGACAAAGACTGGCAGTGCCTCATCGCCAAGGGCGATGCCTCCGAGAACTGGCGTCTCCACCGTCGCGGCGGGGATCTTCCCGCGGAACTGTCCTTCTGCGGCGGCTCCGCGGATGTGCCCCGGCACAACGTGCCGCTGTCCGTGGGCACGGGTCTATATCACCACGTGGTGGCGGTGTCCGAGCGCAATGTGGGCGTGCGTCTTTACATCGATGGCGCAATGGTGAGCAGCGCAGGGGTTCCCAACTTCCTGGACAGCCCGAATCCCATGAAGATCGGGGCGAATCCGGACACGAGTCCCCCCCGCTTCTGGAATGGCAAGGTGGACGATGTGGCCATCTGGCGCCGCGCCCTGACGGAGGCGGAGATCGCTCAACTGTGGAACGGCGGCACGGGTAACAGCGTGCAAAGCCTCCTGGTGCCGGCCTCCTCGTTCGAGATCACGAATGTGAATTTCGACAAAGCCACCAGCCAGTGGAGCCTCTCCTGGAACTCACAGCCGGGCAAGACCTACACTCTCCGCTACTCCACGGACCTGCTGAATTTCGGGAACGACATCAATGACTCCATCCCCTCCGGTGGAGCCACCACTTCCTTCGGGCCCTTCCCGCATCCCATCCCGGCCAGCGGCACGCGCCTGTTCTTCAGGGTGCTGGAAAACTGATCCGGGAGACGGTTTCACGATCCCGATAAACGCCAAAGCCCCGTTCCGGTCCTGCCGGCTTCGGGGCTTTGGTTTTTGTCAGGGGAAACGCCGGGACTATCAGATCCCGGTGGCCCGGGATACGCCCGCCAGGGCTCCGCCGGATGCATGCCCGTCCGGACGAGAGGCCGGGGGCACGCGGGTCACACCGTCGTGCGGGCTTCCGGCTCCGGGCGGGTTACTGGAAGGTCAGCTCGCCCCAGTTTTTCGGTTCCAGCATGAGTTCATGGACGGCGTCATCCACGAGACCGGTGTGCTGGTTGCTCCAGTGGTTCCGGAGGCGGGTGCGTTTGCCGGCGTTGTCACCGTAGGTCACGCCAAAGTCGCCGCGGAGGACGTGGGGGCCTTCGGGCAGGCCGAGGGCCGCGAGAGGGATGGCGGCTTCCACGACGTAGCCGTCGCCGCGTTTGGTGACTTTGATGGTCACGCCTTCCAGCGGTTTCACGTATTCCATCACATAGGACGCGACCGTGCCGGAACTGAAGGTCTTCGGGGCTTTGTCCGCGGAGACGGGACGGTAGAGGACGGCCACCGGAGCGCCTTTGAAGTCACCGATGGAGAGCCGGAGATCCCCGGCGGCGGCTTGTGTGCGTTGAGGGTCGGCTTTGGCGTTGGTGCCGAGCTGGAAGTCCACGGTATCCCCTCCGAGGTAGAGAGAGTCCGGGGATTCCGCGCCGTTCACCCAGGGGGTGCGGTCACGCACGTCCCAGGCGAGATAGAGCGTGGAGCCATCCCGGGCCGCGGCGGCACGGGCGGAGGAGTCGTCCTGCTTTTTGAAGGAAACGATGTCCGCGCCTTTGAAGTCGCTGTCCAGACTGCCGGTGAATTTAGGCGTCGCGGTTTTGATCACGAGCTTCTGGAGGCCCACGCTTTTCTGAAGCTGGCCGTCATGGAACTGGCGCGCGAGTTCCTGGTCTTTTGCATCCATGGTGAGGCTACCGCCGGGCAGGGCGGTCACGCTTTCCAGGCCAGTGACCACCAGATTCCAGTAACCGGTCTTCCCGGACTGGACGTAGAGCTTCCCGTCTTTTGCCAGGGTGACACTCCCACCGAAATCCTCCCCGCCCATGCCGGGCGGGCACTTGCTCATGTCCACCCCCGGCACGGCTTTTTCCGGCCATTTCACTTTGAGGGGATCTCCTTCAAACAGGCGGCTGAGATAAAATCCGTCGCCCGTGAGCAGGTGCCATTCGCCCACGTTCGTAGGGAAGACATACAGATTGCCGATGGGGCCCGGGAGCTTGACGGAGCCGGTGGGGCCGTAGGAGCCGCGGATCATGCCCAGGGCGGGCGGGCTCGCATTGTGGGAGCCGTGCACCCCGTTGAAGTTATCAGGATAACTCCAGAGTTTCCTGCCATTGGAAACGTCAAAACACTGGATGGCGGTATGGGTTTCCCCGTAGCTGCCCGGCTGGATCACCTGGGTGCGGTCGGCGGAGGACAGGCCGGACGCGGGGAGCTTCACGGGTTTTGTCAGGTCATAAACCGGCGCGCCACAGGCGGTGAAACCGGTGCAGGCCAGTTGTTTATTTCCGGCGGTGATGGTGAGGTCCGGCCCCAGATTCATGAACCATCCACTGAAGCGCAGTTCGCCCGCCGCAGTGGTGATTTCCCCGGGCTGTTCCTGGGCATCTCCATTCGCGTCCGTCCAGAGCGTGGTTTTGGCCGAGGCCCCCTTGCCCTCATAACGGAACGAGGTGCGTGCCTGGTAATCCCCATCGCCCAGGCGCTCATAGAGGGTCACCGCGCCGGGCTCGAAGGCCCATTTGTCCGCCACCGCTAGATACAGCTTTCCGTTCGACCCCGAGGCAAACCGGGCATTCTCCATCCCGCCCCGGGTGATAACTCCCAGGCAGGCCGCCTGGCCGGTTTTGGGATCCAGCCTCCATTCGCAGCCCTGGCCCACCATGATATCCGGATCCAGCGGGCTGATGGCTCCTCCCAGCGCGCCGTAACCGGTGGAACCGAAGAACTCGCGGATGAGCTTCCCGGTTTGCGGGTCCCAGACGCTGATGCGTTTCGGAGCGCCATCGGCTTCCGCCACCCATAGTTGTCCGGCACCATCCACGGCCATGCCGGCGGGAGCGGAGTCGGAGCGAAGGCCGTCCGGCTGCCACGGTCCGGTTAGAGCCCGTCCGCCTTTCCGTCCGATGCGGCGGATTTCTTTCCCTTCCTTCATCACCAGGATCTGGTTTTCCGGCTCACCTTTCCAGACATAGTGTACTTGGTCTTTCGTGGAAACCGCCGGAGTCGTGCTGCCCGGAGTGGTGCCCAGCAGCTTCCCGTTATGGGCATCGAGGGTGGCGGTGAATCCATCCTTGTGGAAGCCCAGCCGGATTTTCCCGTCCACGATGGACACAGTGTTCGCTTTCCCCGGCTTTGCCTGGGCATCCGCGCTCCAGAGCGAAGCGATCTTGAGATCCGCGCTGTCCGTGCCTTCCCACTTTAGATAGGCGCCGTCCTTTGTGTTCAGCTTATAGAGGTTTGCACCATCGGCGTCCGCTCCGGCGCTCCCGCCCAGGACATAGAGAACACCGTTGTCAGCGGCGAGGAACTTCACACCGCAGATGCCCGCGCGATTGTTAGTCCAGAGCACGCGGCCCTCCGTGTCCGTGGCCAGGATGGACTTACCCGCCTCCGCGCCATTCCAGCCCAGATAGACCAGGGTGGCATCCGCGGCCACGGTGACGGGGACACCGTGGTCCCCTCCCCAGTTTCCGCGTCCGTCATCACTGTCCCATGGGGCGGCCCCGCTGTTTGCCGCCCAGCCCCGGAGTTTCAGGCCCAGGCCGGTGTGGGCGATGGCGCTCCAGGTGTAGCTGCCGGGGGCCACGGCTTCGCCGGGTTTTGTCCATGACCAGGTGGTGAGTCCGTCCCACTTTACCGTGTGGTGTCCTTTGGGGTAAGGCGCGCAGGTGAGGAGTTGCCGGGCCACTTCGCCGCCGGGGCCTTTGATGTTGAGGGAGACGAAGCCATCGAAGGGCATGTCGAATTCCACCGGTTTGAATCCGGCGATCTCCGCAGACTGTACCAGCGCCTTCCAGTCCACCGAAGGCACGCCTTGGACCATGCTGACGGGAAACTCCCGCGCATCCGCCAGCCGCACGGGTTTTGGCGGCAACCCGCCTTTCGGCTCCAGCGTCGCGGTGCCCCAGCAGTTGGCGGACATGAAAGTGAAGACCCGGTCCGGCGTCAGGCCGGGTTTGAAAATGTCCTTTATGGAAAAGCGTCCCTTGATGCCGACGGTGAAGTTGGGCTCGATGGTGAGCTGGAGAGAGGCTCCGGCTCCCAGGGGTTTTCCGTCCCGGGTGAGCAGCTTCCAGGGAATGGCGATCTCCTGGACGTAGCCTTTCCCGTCAGGATTTTTGATGAATGCCTGGCGCGCGCCGTCCGTCTTTTTGGCGTCCTCCACCACCCCCTCTTTAAAGTCTTTCCCCTGTTCCACCTTGATGACATCCAGGCCATCCCGCCCATGCCAGGCGGTGAAGTGCTGGCCACGCTCCTGGGAAGTGCCCGGTGCGGTGATGGTCCGCACCTGGAGGGAATCCCCGGCGAAGCCATAATCCGCGATGGTCTGGCCCGGATTGTTCATCGGGGTCTCGTCGATGAAACGGGCGAGCACGTAGAGATAGTCCGCGTCATACATGGCGTGGAACCACACGGCCATGCTCTCGCGCTGGGTCTGCACATCATCGCAGGCAAAGACCCCGCTGGAGAGATCCCAGTCCGCGACCTGGCCGTCCACTATCACTTTGCCCGGAGCGGGGAGAACGCGGAGCCCCGTGTTTTCCGTGGGCGTGGCCCGTGTGGTTCCCGCGAGGGCGAGCAGCAGGGAGAGGGAAGGGAGGAAGAGAGAGCGGGGGTTCATGTGGAAAGTGCCTGGTAACGGTTACATTCCGCGAGAGGCGGTCACTTGCCGGAAATCCTGGAGAAATTCACTTCCGCTGGTGGGGGACCTCCTGACCTGGACTCTTGTTTGCCGGAGCTTCTCCACCAGCCACGCAGAGGCTTTCGAGGCGGAGTTCCTGTTCGAGAGTGGAGGAAAAGAGAGGCTCGATTTCGAGCGTGTGTTCCACCGAGGCGTCCAGACCTTCGGCCAGAACCTGATAGTGGTGCGCGTTGCCGTTCGCGCGCCCGGCGATGCCGGCGGCATCGAATTCGGTCAGCGCGCTCTTCGCGCCGGGAGCCTGGTAGCTGAGAGGCTTTCCATCCAGCCTGGCGCGATACTTCGCGGATTTGGGAGTGCCTTCGCCGAAGAGCAGGATGGCCGTGCCCCGGAACTTGATCGTCAGCGGGGCTGCTTCCCGCGGTTGAAGCGTTTTCTTTCCGTCCGGGCCGGTGGTTTCCACGCGGTTTGACGCGATGACCTCATCGTCCAGCCAGCGGGACATGAGCATGTCGAAGTAAGCGGAGGTCAGGTTGGGCCGCCCTGTCCGCCAGCCTTCCGGCAGTGAGGAGAGCGTGGAGAGCCGCACCCGGGAGGCGTGGAGATAAGTGGGGGCATAGCGCATTTTCTCCGGCACCACGCAGACGGTTTGGTTCTTCACACCTTCCGTAAGAGCGGCCCACGCGGCGTCCGCGAAGAGCAGGTATCCGGCGTCCCCGGGGTGGACGAAGTCGTCCGGCCAGATTTTCTCCAGTGTGGTGGCACCGCTTTTCACGCGCTCCATGGCGAGCGTCACGGCGTCTCCGGTGACCGTGTGGTAATCCCGGGAAAGCTCCAGATGCGCATCGCGGCGTTTCATTTTTGTGAGATCCGCGGACTGCACATCCCAACCAAAGGGGAAGATCATCTGCACTACCGGCGCGCGGGCTTCGCCAATGATGCGGCGCAGCAGGGCCTCGTAGGAGGCCAGGGTTTCCGGGGTGGCGTCCTGGATGCCATCGTTGGCCGTGAAGTCCAGGAAGACGAGATCCGGACGGTGGCTCAGGACATCCCGTTCCAGCCGGAACGCGCCCAACTGCGAACTGGTGCCTCCAATGGCCGCGTCATGAAAAGTGAAGTGAGCCGCGGGATACCGGCTCTCCAGGCGGCGGGCGATTTCCCCCCGCCATGAAGTCCGGGGCGGGTCGGTGGCATTCGCGCCCCACGTGAGCGAGGCCCCGAAAAACACCACCGAAAGGCGTTCGCCCGCCTGGGCCCGTTTGTCGAAATCCCCAAAGGAGGGCGTGGCGGCCCGCGCACCAAAGGATAATAAAAGGGTGAACAGGAGAGTGCGGAGGAGGTGAAACATCGGTGAAGGTGGCTCCCAAACGGAAACCTCCTCCGGGTTGTATCAGTTCGGCACCCAATAGGAAATCCCCCAGGTGCATGGAAGGGATGAAATCTTATCGCCTGTCACCGGGGAAAGTTGCAACCAGAGTGAAAGGGGCTCACTTTGCAAAAAAATGAACCACCTTTCCCCCCGTCTTCCATGAACGCGGCCCCTCCGATTCCCTCCCCGGTGATGCCGCCGCTCCCTCCTGCCGCTGCCGCGCGTCTGGCGGATTTTCTGGATTATATCAAGTCTCTCACCAACAGCCTCGTGGGCTACCCGTGCAGCCAGGACTATGACTATTCGGAGATCACTCCGTTTCTGAATTACGCGCTGAACAACATCGGCGATCCCTTCGCGGACAGCTATTTCCGGCAGAACACTTATGGCTTCGAGCGCGAGGTCATCGAGTTTTTCCAAAAGCATCTCCGGGCCCCCGCGGGGCAGACCTGGGGCTACATGACGGCGGGCGGCACGGAGGGGAATCTCTACGGGCTCTACCTGGCGCGGGAGCTCTTCCCGAACGGGGTCATCTATTTCTCCGAGCACACTCACTATTCCGCGGCGAAGATCGTGCGCGTGCTGGGCGCGCGCAGCATCATGATCCGCGGGCAGGCGAACGGGGAGATCGATTACGAAGACCTCCGCGAGATGCTGAAGCTCCACCGGGACGTGCCGCCCATCATCTTCGCGAACATCGGGAACACCATGCACGGGGCCGTGGATGACATCCCGCACATTCGCGGCATGCTGAAGGAACTGGCGATCTCCCGTTATTATATTCACGCGGATGCCGCGCTCTCCGGCATGATCCTGCCGTGGGTGGAGAGCCCGCAGCCGTTTACCTTTGATGAAGGCGTGGACTCCATCGCGGTCTCCGGGCACAAATTCATCGGCAGCCCCATTCCCTGTGGCATCGTGCTGGCGCGGCGTTCCCATGTGGACCGCGTGGCGCGCGGGGTGGAGTATGTGGGGTGCATGGATACCACCATCGCGGGCAGCCGGAATTCCATCACGCCGCTCATCATGTGGAGCGCCATCCAGCGGTGGGGGGAGGAGGGCTTCCGCCAGCGGGTGGCGGCGTGTATCTCCATGGCGGACTACGCCATCGAAAAATTCGCCTCCCATGGCGTGAAGGCCTGGCGGCACTGGAACTCCGTGACCGTCGTCTTTCCGAATCCCGGGCCGGAGATCATCAGCCGCTGGCAGATGGCTCCCAGCGGGGAAGTGGCGCACATCATCACCATGCCGCACATCACCGCGGAGGTGGTGGACCTCGTCACCGCCGACGTGGGCCAGGCGCTGAAGTCAAAACCCGCACCCGTTTTGTCATGAAAGAAATCACCATCGTCACCCCGCCGGATAAACCGGGCACGCTCGCGGACATCGTGGAATGCCTGGCCGCGCGGAACATCAACATCACGGACATGGAGGTCACGGATGACCACGTGCATGGCATCATCCGTCTCCAGGCCGAGCCGTACGACGAAGCACTGCGGGTGCTGAGTGACGGAGGCTGGAATGCCCTGAGCGATGAGGTGCTGCTCATCCGGCTGAAGGACGAGCCGGGCGCGATCGCCCGCGTGGCGGCGCGTTTCCGGGAGCCCGCTATCAACATCAATGCCCTGCGCATCCTGCGCCGGAGCAAGGGCTGGGCCACGGTGGTGCTGGGGACCAGTGACAATGAGGCGGCGAAGGCGCTGCTGGGGGACTGTTTGATTTGATTTCATGAGCCTTTCCGTACTTGATCTATTCACCATTGGCGTCGGTCCCAGCAGTTCCCACACGGTGGGACCTATGCGTGCGGGCTGCCGGTTTATTCAAAAACTGAAAGAGGCCGGTCTGCTGGAGCGGGTGACCCGTGTCACGGGACACCTCTACGGCTCCCTGGCGCTCACGGGCAAGGGCCACGGCTCGGACAAGGCCGTGCTCCTGGGGCTGGAGGGGGAGACGCCGGAGCAGGTGGACGTGGATGCCATCCCGGCGCAACTGGAGCGCATCCGCACGCAGCACCGGCTGCGGCTGGGGGGAGAGCGGGAGATCGCGTTTGAGGAAAAGTCCGACCTGCTTTTCCACCGTCTGGAAAGCCTGCCCGCGCACCCGAACGGGCTCAAGTTCGATGCCTTCGACGCGGATGGCGTGGAACTGATGACGAAGACCTATTACAGCATCGGCGGGGGATTTGTGGTAGGGGAGAAGACCGCCGAGAAGGATGAACTGACGAAGGACCACACGGAGCTGCCGCTGCCCTTTCGCAGCGGCGGGGAACTCATGCAACAGTGCGGGATTTCAGGGCTGAATGTGAGCGGGGTGATGCTGCGAAATGAGGAGGCCTTCCGCCCCGAGGTGGAAACCCGCGCGGCTTTGCTGCGGGTGTGGCAGGCCATGCAGAAATGCGTGGAGCGTGGTTGCCGGAGTGACGGCACGCTGCCCGGCGGCCTGAAGGTGCCCCGGCGTGCCCCGCGTTTGTTCCGGGAGCTCTCGGCCCGGCCGGAGGCGGCGTTGCACGATTCTCTCATCGCGCTCGACTGGGTGAGCCTGTGGGCCATGGCCGTGAATGAGGAGAACGCCATGGGCGGCCGGGTGGTGACCGCGCCCACGAACGGGGCGGCGGGAATTCTCCCGGCAGTGCTCCATTATCTGGCGCGGGTGCGGGGGCTTTCCAGCGACGATACCGCCGTGCGGTTTCTCCTCACGGCGGGAGCGATTGGGATTCTCTATAAACTGAATGCCTCCATCTCCGGCGCGGAGGTGGGCTGTCAGGGAGAGGTGGGAGTGGCATGCAGCATGGCGGCCGGAGGGCTCTGCGAGGCACTGGGGGGAACTCCGGAGCAGGTGGAAAACGCGGCGGAGATCGGCATGGAGCACAACCTGGGACTCACCTGCGATCCCATCGGCGGGCTGGTGCAGATCCCGTGCATCGAGCGAAACGCCATGGGGGCGGTGAAGGCCATCAATGCCGCCCGTCTTGCACTGCGGGGGGATGGTACACACACGGTTTCGCTGGATAAGGTGATCACCACCATGCGCCAGACCGGAGCGGACATGAGCACAAAATATAAAGAAACCAGCCGGGGCGGTCTGGCCGTGAATGTCACGGAATGCTGATGCCGGCCTCACTTCACGGAAGCACTAAACTGGTCCGCGACGCTGTGGTCGCCTCATCAAAACCGCCATCCCGGCTCACCCGCTCAAACTTCCTGGCAGCATCATTCCCCTGGAAATGAAGAAGTAAGGTCAGGCCCCGGATGCGGCGGAGGTCTTCTGGCCGTAGTAAGCCCCGGGGCCGTGTTTCCGCAGATAGTGCTTGTCCAGCAGGTACTGCGGCAACGGTTGGGCGTTGGCATCGAGCCGCAGAGTATCGAGAGCCATCTGCGCGCACATTTCCAGGGCGATGGAATTGTCCAGGGCGTCGAGGGCGTTTTTCCCCCACGTGAAGGGGGCATGGTGGTGCTGGAGCACGGCGGGGATGGCGTTCGGGTCCAGGTTTCCATCGGCAAAGCATTGCACGATGGCCAGACCGGTCCAGCCCTCGTAATCCTCCGCCACCTCCTCCGGGCTCAGAATGTTGCAGATAGGGACCGTGCCATAAAAGTGGTCCGCATGGGTGGTGCCGTAACAGGGCAGGGGACGTCCGGCCTGGGACCAGGCCGTGGCGAAGGGGCTGTGGGTGTGGCAAACGCCGCCTGTCTGCTCCCACGCCCGGTAGAGCGCGAGGTGGGTGGGGGCGTCGGAGGAGGGATTCAGGCTGCCCTCCACTTTTTTGCCGGACTCCAGATCCAGCAGCACGATATCGTCATCCCGGAGATGGGAGTAAGGCATGCCGCTGGGCTTGATGGCCATGATGCCCTGGGCGCGGTCGATGCCACTGACATTTCCCCAGGTGAGCCGCACCAGGCCGGAGCCGGGCAGGCGGAGATTGGCTTCGAGGACTTGTTGTTTGAGATCGCGCAGCATGGAAAGGAGGGGGGAAGTCTCTACAGGTCCGCCGGGGACAGGCAATAGCGCAGCGCGTCCCGCCAGAGGGCCGTTTCGCCGGGGAGGCCCAGCCGGTCCAGGTGGGTCGCGATTTCCTCCTCCAGAGGTTCGCGGACTCCTTCGCGGGCGATCTGAAGTTCATCGCCCGGCATGTCCGGCAGGAGCAGGCAGGCCATGCGCCAGCAGGCCCAGGCCCGCCAGGTGCGAAGCTCCTTGCGCGGCTCCACCATGCGGGTGGCGAGGTGCTGCCAGTGGCGCCGGGGATTTCCGATGAACTGGTCCGGCTGACAGTTCCGGATGATCCACGCGGCGGCCTTATAGGGCAGGGGCCACTCCTGGAGGAGCGCTTCGCAGCCGGTGAGATCGCAGCCCATGGCCCGGTTCAGGAGCAGGATGGCGCGCGCGGGGAATCCCTGCAGCCACAGGCTCTGGCCGTAAAGCAACGCGGTGTGATAGAAGACCCCGCCGCGTTCCGAAGCGAGAGAGGCGATGCATTCCGCCGTGAGCGGCCCGGAGGGAACAGGCAGGAGCGGGCAGGGCGGCACGTCTGGCGGATGCGCCGGCACCGCCGGGAGGGAGGGAGCTTCCATCCTTGAAACTTAGATGATGACCTTCGGCGCGGGAGGCGGTCCCGGCGCGGGAAACACCAGGTTCCTGCTGAACCACAGCGACAGGCTGATCCATACCGCGAGATTCAGGACGATGCCCACCACACACAACACCGCGTAGTGCCCCACCCCACGCAGGGAGAGGTGCAGCAGCGGTTCGCTGCCGGATTCCCTCGCGGCCCGGGAACGGCTGGCGGCCTGGAGGAGAATAAGAGCCGCCCACACGGCGAGCACGGCGGTGACCACCTGAATGGCGATGATGACCCACAGCGCCCACATGTTTGTGTTCACCTGATCCCGGACCTGGGCCATGGGGGCGGTGTCGAAGTTGGGAGCGCCGAATTTGATAAACGTCCACGTCTCCCAGCCCGTGACCACCCCAAGGGCCAGGGCCATTCCCAGGGCCTCCGTGCCGTATTTGATCAGCGTCCAGGTTTCCCAGCCCAGGAGGCCGCAGAGGATGATCGCGACCGCCAGGGTGAGCCCGGCGAGGATTCTCATCCACACCCGGTATCCGGCCAGTGTGCGCGCCACGCCCACGATGGTGCCCTTCGCCGCGGTATGGTCCGTCAGTCCCATGCGCTGGTCGCTGTCCCGCGTCACGGCGGCGGTGAAAATTTCCGGCATCACCTCCCCGCAGGCGGTCCAGTCCGCCATGCCTTTCCGCCAGACCGGAGTGGCGGGCCGGAGCACGCCCCGGGCGGCCAGGACCGGGAACTGCGCGTCGCTCAGGGCGATACGCTCATGGGTGTCGGAAAGGTAATACCACTGCATGGATAGGAAAGGGAATGCGGAATCAGCGGGTCCATATCACCACCCCGGGCATGAGGCAACCGCCGCGCCATTTTCCGGGTGCGGTAACGGGCGGGTGGGTCATGGTGAAGCTTTCCTCCCATGTCCCGCCCTCTCACCCCCGAACGCCGCCAGGCCCTCCTGGGGGAAGTGCGTGCCATCTACAAAGAACTGGCCTCCCGCCCGCTGGAGCGGGACTGCACGGGCATCGCGGAGTGCTGCCGTTTCAAACTCACGGGCCGCACACCGTTTCTTACCCGGGGAGAGGCTCTGGTGACCGCCCAGGCTGTCCGGGCCTCGGGCCGGAGGAAGCTGGGTGCTTCGCCGGATGGTTCGTGTCCGCTTCTGGAAGGCGGGAAATGCCGGGTCTATGAAGGGCGTCCTTTTGGCTGCCGCACCCACTTCTGCAAAGCGGCGGGAGGTCCTTATGCGCGGGGGGAGGTCAGGGACTTGATCCAGCGCCTGGACGATATCGACCACCAGCTCGGCGGCAGCGGGGCCGTCAACCTCCCGGGAGCCGTGGAATGGGCGCTGAAACAGATGGGTTGAGGTTTGGTCAAAATTTGTCCATCAACGACCGGACACCAGTGAGTGGTTAGGGAAATGCCTGATGCGGGGTCGCGGCATAATGCGCGGGCGGGCTTCGTGGAATTTCGGCGACGACAAATCGACAGCCCGCGCTCCCTTGCGCGTAACAGAATCAGCCCCTTTTCCGAAGCATTCCCATCCCTATCATGAGTCAACGACTTGTAAACCTGGAGCCGGCGGTATCGAGAGATGACCGCGAGACCGTGCAGCAACTCAACGCGGTGTACCACCGCATGAAAGAGCAGGTGGGTCAGGTCATCGTGGGCCAGGTGGACGTGGTGGAGCAAATGTTGATCGCTATTTTCTGCAAAGGGCACGCGCTTCTCGAAGGGGTGCCTGGTCTGGCGAAGACGCTGCTGGTCTCCACCCTGAGCAAGGTGCTGGACCTGAGCTTCAAGCGCATCCAGTTCACACCGGACCTCATGCCCGCCGACATCACGGGCACGGACATCCTGGAAATCGACCAGGCGAGCGGGCGGCGGAATTTCCGGTTCGTCCACGGCCCTATCTTTGCGAACATGGTGCTGGCGGATGAAATCAACCGGACCCCGCCGAAAACCCAGGCGGCCCTGCTGGAGGCCATGCAGGAGCGCCAGGTGACCGTGGGGGAGGTCTCCTACGAACTGCCGGAGCCCTTCTTCGTGCTCGCCACGCAAAACCCCATCGAGCAGGAGGGGACCTTCCCGCTTCCCGAGGCGCAACTGGACCGTTTCATGTTCAACATCCTCGTGGGCTATCCCACGGCGGCGGAGGAGCAGCAGATTATCAAACAGGTGACCGGCACCTCGAAGCCCGGGGTGCAGAAGCTGCTGGATGGAAAAACGGTGCTGGAACTCCAGGAGATCGTGCGCCGCGTGCCGGTGGGGGATCACGTGGTGGAGTATGCCGCCAGCCTCGTCCGGGCCACGCGTCCGAAGGAAAAAGAGGCCCCGGATTTTGTGCGGGAAATGGTGGGCTGGGGTGCCGGACCGCGGGCCGGCATTTACCTCATCACCGCCGCGAAAGCGCGGGCGATTCTCCAGGGCCGCTACCACGCCACCACGGGGGATGTGCAGCACTGCGCCCTGCCGGTCCTCCGGCACCGCATCGTCACTACCTTCAACGCCGAGGCCGCCGGGGTGAAGAGCGAGCAAATCATCCGCATGCTGCTGGAGCACTTCAAGCCGAAGGCGGAACTCGAAGTTTGAGGCATTCACTAATGGGGGCCGTCTTTTCCATTCCGGACCGTGCGCGGCTGGTGGCACCGGCTGTTTCCCGGAGCCCTGTCCGCGCGGCACGGCGATTCCGGTCTTGCGAAGACCGCACTTTTAACGAACCTATGCGTCATGGAAAAAAACGTCCAGGAACTGACGGCGGCGGAATACCGGGAGGAACTGCGGAAGGCGCGCTTGAATCCGCCCGCTGTTACCTTGGAGGAAGCCCGGCAACAGTATCTGGAAGTGACGGGGAATCGAGGGAAGATCGTTCCGTGTGCGAAGCCCGCGCCCTCTGGCGGTGGGCGAAAGAAAACGGTCGCTGTGTAAAGCCTGAATCCTACTTGCCTCTGGTAATGGGGGGCGGGCAGGAACACCGGGTGTGGTATGCTCCCGGCGAGCGGAAATACTGGAAAGTCACGCACGCGGGCGGTTATGGATGGACTGCCTCCCTGGCCCTTCGTTATAACAAACGGACGCAGGAGGATGAAGTTTATCTGGGAATGGGTGACGCCACTCCCCTTGAGTATCTTGAAAGGCTGGAGCTTCAGAACGACGTTTTTGGAGATGCCATCCGGTTGGTGGCTCTGGCCGTCGAGGCTGGGGGGCTGGCTATTCTTACCACTCAGCCTTTTATTCGTGGTGGACAGGCCACCCCGGAGGAGATCCTTCGGGCAATGATTCAAATGGAGTTTGAGCGGGTGCCGGGTATTCCGGCCAACGCGGAGGACTGCTTCAGTTTTTACCGGCGTGCCGATCAGGTGGCCTGTTTCGATGCTCATACAGGGAACTTTGTGAGGCAGTCGAATGGCCTCATCGTTCCCATCGATCTCGTCATGGTGCGCGCCAATGCGGCCATGCATGACTATCTCTGCCGCCGCATAGACGGCATTCATTCTTAAACCTAACACCTTAGTGTCCCTTCTTTCCGAGAACGCTTACATGAGGCTGCTGCCGGACGAAATCACGGCCACGCTGGCCCGGCTGGAGTTTCTGGCGCGGGCGAAAAAACAGGGTGGCATGTCCGGCCGCCACAGCAGTCCCAACAAAGGTTTCAGCGTGGTTTTCGCCGAGCACCGGCAGTACATGCCGGGCGATGACATCCGCGATTTGGACTGGCGCGTCTTCGCGAAAACGGAGAAGTATTACATCAAGCAATACATCGAGGAGACGAACCTGCGGGCGACCATCGTGCTCGATTGTTCGGGCTCGATGAAATACCGCGGGGATCTGGCCGCGCCGGTGGCCGGGAAAAAGGTTTCCAAGTTTGAATACGGCCAGTATCTCTCCGCCGCGCTGGCCTATCTGATGATCAAACAACAGGACGCGGTGGGCCTGGTGACCTTTGATGATAAAATCCAGTCCTACATCAAACCCGCCAGCCGTCCCAGCCAGGTGAGTCTGGTCCTGGGGCAACTGGAGAAGTCCGAACCCGGCAGGGACACGCGGCTGGCGCAGACGCTGCACGAGGTGGCGGAGCGCATTCCCCAGCGGGGGCTGGTCATCATCGTGAGCGATTGCTTCGAGCCCGCCGCCGGCATCGTGGAAGCCTTTCACCATTTCAAATACCGCAACCATGAGCTGGTGCTCTTCCACATCATGGCGGAGGAGGAGCTAACTTTTCCGTTCGGCCAAAGCCAGGAGTTCAAGGATCTGGAAGCCGCCGGCAGCCGCATCAAGGTGGACCCGCGCAGCATCCGCGCCGCCTATCTTCAGAAGGTGAAGGAGCACGTTTCGCTTCTGGAGAAAGCCTGCGGGCAAATGCAGGCGGACTACGTGCCCCTCACCACCAAAACTCCCTACTCCCGCGCCCTGGCGGACTTCATTTCCAGAAGAGCCAGGCGCTGAACGCGGCCCGAAGTCTGCGGTTTTTTCTTCATGTCTTTTATCAATGTCATCCTGCTGGCCGGGCTCGGAGCCGTGGCCATCCCCGTGATCATTCACCTGCTGAGCCGGAAGGCCGCGAAGGTGATGGACTGGGGTGCGATGCTGTTCCTTCTGGATTCCATCGAATCCCGGAAGCGCCGTATCCAATTGGAGGAGGCGCTGCTCATGGCGGCGCGGTGTCTGCTCATGGGCCTGCTGGCCCTGGCTCTGGCGCGGCCCTTCGCGCCGCCCGGCTCACAGATCCCCTGGGTTATCCTGCTGCCGGCGTTCCTGCTCAGCCTGGTGGCCTTCACCACCTCCATCGTGCTGCGGGGAAACCGGAAGTGGTTCTGGATTCTGATGCTCTCGGCCATCGTGCTGGCGGGCTTCAGCGTGGCCTCGGTGTATTATGAACGGATCTGGAATCTCAAGCGTCTCGGCACGGCGGGGCACAAGGATATCGCCATCATCATCGATGGATCCACGTCCATGCAGCTTCACACGGGCACGGCGGGATCGAACTTTGACGCCGCGGTGCTGGAGGCGAAGGAGATCGTGGAAAAGGCGGGAGGCGGCACCGCCTTCAGCCTCATCCTGGGAGGCCCGGTGCCCATGGCCCGCATCCCGGAGCCAGTGGTGAACCGGTCGGACGTGCAGGAGACCCTGGCGAAACTGAAGCCTGTGCGCGGGCGCATGGCCGCATTTGACGCGCTGGCCGCGGCGGCGGTGTCCCTTTCCCGGGGCTCCAGTCCTAACAAAGAAATCATCATCCTCACGGATGGACAGAACATCGGCTGGGATGTGGAAAACCGGGCGCGCTGGGACTCACTGGTGGCCGGTTTCGATACCTTCAAGACGAAGCCCCGCGTGCTGCTGCGGAAGTTTCCCCTGCCCGCGGCTTTCCGGAACGTGGCCATCTCCGGCATCAGTTATTCGCGGGATGTGATCGGCACGGACCGCCCGGTGGGTATCGAGGTCACGGTGGAAAACACCGGCACGGAGGCCGTGACCCCGGGAGGCATGGAGCTCAGGATTGGCGAAAAGATTCTGAAGGACCCGGGCACGGGCCAGTTGCAGCCCGGGGCGAAAGGAACGGTGCGGTTTCCCCACCAGTTCAAGGACCCGGGTAGTTATGTCATCTCCGCCTCGGTGAGCGCGAAGGATGACCTGGCGCTGGACGAT
The DNA here is from genome assembly GCA_965229245.1 of Verrucomicrobiales bacterium. GTDB lineage: Bacteria > Verrucomicrobiota > Verrucomicrobiia > Verrucomicrobiales > V1-33 > V1-33. The sequence goes on along the minus strand of CBDDIW010000005.1, from coordinate 432,834 downwards.
GAATGCGTGAGCGTCTGCAATGTGATCTCGCGCCTTGGCGTGCTCATCGTGGATGGGAATCCCGCGGACCGCTTCCTGGATCGCGCGGGTTCCTTCACCGCCCTGGCGCTCGCGCCTGGCGCGCTCCTGGGGGCTCCAGGCACGGCGAATGATAAGAAGGAGGCGGTGGCCCTCGATCCGGAGGTCATGCCGCTCAGCCGCGTGGGCTCGGTGCCTTCCTTCCAGAACTATGACGTGATCATCCTCGCGGATGTGCCAAAGCTGCCGGACTCCACCGCGCGGCGGCTCGCCGGATGGGTGCAGGGCGGGGGCGGGCTCCTGGTGCTGCCCGGCACGCAGGCGAAGGCGGATTTTTATAACAACTGGCGCGTGGCCGCGGGCGGGAAACTGCTCCCGGCCCGCATGATCCTGGAGAACATTCCAAAAGATCCGGTGAGCGTGGCCCTGGCGACGCTGAACCATCCGGCGCTGCGGATGGTGGCGGACTCGAAGCAGAGCGATCTCGGCGGCACATTGTTCCAGCGCTACTGGAAACTGGAGCCGGACGCCGCGGGGGGCGGCTCCGCGGGAGGCCGTCTGGCAAACGGGGATCCGTTTATCACCTCGGTGAAGTCCGGCTTCGGGAGCGTGGTCATGGCGTGTGCCAACTTCGATACCGCTTCCGGAAATCTGCCGTCCCGCCAGGCCTTCGTGGCTCTGGTGCACCAGATCGTTTATTCCCTGGCGAATCCGGAGGGCCAGCCGCTGAACCGGGCACCGGCGGCGCAGTTGAATCTGCCGCTGGCGGGGGCGTCCGCCGAGGGCGGGCTGAGGGGCGAGTATTTTAAAGGCCGGGGCAAGGACGAGCCGGTCCTCGTGCGGGTGGATCCGAAGCTGGAGTTTCAGTGGGGGGATGGCAGCCCCGCGCCGGGCGTGGTGCCTCCGGACTTCCGCGCCCGCTGGACGGGGGCGGTGATCCCGCGGTTTTCGGAGGAATACACTTTTGAAGGCTCGGGGGACGATAGCGTGGGGCTGACGGTGGATGGAAAGCAACTCTTCGAGAGAGGCGGGCAGGGGACTATCAAACTGGAGGCCGGCCGGTTTTATCCGGTCAAAGTGGAGTTCGCCGATGATAGTGGCGGAGCCTCCCTCCATCTCTTCTGGCAAAGTGCCAGCCAGCGGCGGGAGATCGTTCCGGCGGAGTGCCTGGCGCCTTTTTCTCCTAACGATAAGGACGCGGAGACCGGCGTGGGGCAGGTGGACGTGGCCGGGCCGGACGGGTTGTCGGGCAAAGCCGGTCTCGTCTTCACCCGCGGCGGGCTGGTGGCCCGTATGAGCGATGACATCGTCCCGGGGCTCTACCGGATTCAGGTGCCCAAAGAGAAGCAAAAGGAATTCGGGGCCCTCATGGCGGCGGATGGCACCATCCCGTTCAGCGTCACGGACGACGCCACGGAAAGTCATCTGACACCGCTGGGCGAGGGGGAGATCAAGTTCATGCACGAGCGTCTGGAGCTTCTGGAACCCGGTTCCTCACGGGATCTCATGGACATCCTGGCCGGACGGGAGTTCGGGGAGGAATTATGGAAATATCTCGCGGTGGGAGCCTTGTTCATATTGCTGGCGGAGATCGCGCTCACGCGCTGGATCGCCATCTCCCGCCGCAGTGGCGAGGAGAGCACGGTGAATTTTGAGAACCGGTTTGAACCTTCGGCGCAGTTTCAGGACGCGTTGAAACAAGTGCGGGGAGGCGCGGACAAATGAGGGCTGTTTTTGCACAAAGTATGATTTCTGAAAAATCGTCGCGCACCGATCTGCTCGGCACCGAGGTACATACCACCAGCGTGTGGATTCTGTGCGCGGTGCTGCTGGGAGTGTGGATCGTTTCTCACGTGATTTCCTGGAGGCTGCTGAAGACCCGGCCCCTCCAGCTCGCGGGATTCGCGGTGCGCACCGCTCTCGGCACGGCGGCGCTGTGGACGTTCTGGCAGGCGGTGGCCCGTCACCTGGTGCTGGAGTCCTCATGGTCCCTGTGGCTCAGCGGTTTCATTGGCGCGTTTTCCATCGAAGCGCTCGTGGGCCTGTATCAGTTGGAGAAGAAAATCGTGAGCCGCCGGCTGGGGCGCTGGCTCCTGGGGCTGCGGCTGGTAGTGGTGGCGGCGGTGCTTGTCATTCTTATCCAGCCGGTCTTTGCCCGGGACGATATCCGGCGGGTGGACCGGAACGTGGTGGTGCTGGTGGATGACTCCGCGTCCATGCAGATCGCGGACAAGGACATGCCGGTGGCGGAAAAGCTGGCGGTGGCCGCGTTTGAGGGCATCGACGTGATGAACCAGCGTCCGGAGCTGCCGAAGCTGCTGGCCCAGGGCAGGCTCATGGCCGGGGAGATCGATCGCGCGGCGGAGAGGTTCAAGCTTCCTGACAATTCCTCCGCGGATGACGTGAAGCGGTTCATCGCCGCGAACAAACCGGTTTTCGATGAGTTGCAAAAGACGGCCTCCGTTTGGCTGGAGGCCCTGAATGCCGGGATGAATGAGAACCGGCCGGAGCAGCGGGATCTGCCGGAGGACCTGCGCCGGTTGCGCTCGGATTTGAAGAAACGGTTGCTGATCGACTTCCGGGAAAACCTGCGGGTCTTCACGGAGGGCGTGCAACGGAATGACGCCCATGCCGCCCGCGGAGGAGCCCGGGATGCCGCGCTGTTGCTGAGCCAGGGGCTGGAGCAGGCCGGGCCGTTCGTGGAGGCGGTGGATCTGAAGTTCTACAGTTCACTGCCGGAGGAGGCACGGCGGAAAATCGATGCCGCGGCTTCCCGCACACGGGCGGAGATCGCCACGAAGATCCTAACCCGGAAACAGGGAGAGCAGCCCTCGCTGGTGGACCAGATCGCGTCAAAATACACCCTGCGGTATATGCGGTTTGGCAAAAAAGCCGCCGAGTCCGACCGTGTGGACGGCCCGGAAGGGGACGAAAAATTCCGCAGCCGCACGGATCTCACAGGGGCGCTTCAGCGCATCCGGGAGACGTATGAGGGCGGGTCGCTCGCGGGGGTGGTGGTGGCCTCGGATTTCCGGCACAACGGGCTCCTGCCGCCGGACGACGCTGCCCGGGGCATCGGGCTCCAGGGCGCGCGGATCTGTCCCATCCTTACCGGGAGCTCGCGCGGCACGAAGGACGCCGCGATCATCGCGCTGGGCAGTCCGCAGAGTATCTTCCTGGGCGACCGCATCCGGATAAAGACGGACGTCAAAGCCGAGGGGCTGCGCGGGCAGACGCTTTCCGTAAAGCTGCTGCAGGATGGAAAGGTGATCCAGGAAGAGAAAGTGCCCGTGCCGGACAATGAATTCCGCACCTCCCTGCGCATGTCCCACCAGCCGGCAGAGAAGGGGATTTCCACTTACACCGTGAAGATCGATCCCTTGGAGGGAGAGCTCTTCGCCAACAACAACGAGTGGAACTTCGACGTGGCCGTGAGCGATGACCGCACGAACGTCCTCCTCATCGATGACCGTCCGCGCTGGGAATTCCGGTATCTGCGGAACCTCTTCGACAGCCGGGACAAGTCCGTGCACCTCCAGTATGTGCTGCTCCATCCGGACACCGTGAATGGCACGGACCCCATCCCGGATGTCGCGGCCAGCGCTTCGCGGAAGTTCGGGGAATCAGAGGCCACCCGTCTCCCGGCCACGCCGGAGGAGTGGCGGAAGTTTGACGTGATCATCCTCGGGGATATCCCCCCGGGTTTGCTGGGTGAGGAAACCTGGCGCACGGTGCGGGACTGCGTGGATCAGCGCGGGGCCATGCTGGTGCTCATCGCCGGACCGCAGAACATGCCGCACGCCTTTAGAAACGAGACCGCGCGGACGCTCATTCCCGTGGATTACGGCGAGGCCACCGGAGAGCTCATCCAGGGGCCGGAGGCCGCCTACCGTCTCATGCTGACAGCGGAGGGCCGCACCAGTCCCATTTTTGTGCAGTCCGACAGCGGACTGGAAAACGCGCGGATTTGGGAGGAGATTCCGGTCATGCGCTGGCGTCACCCCATCAAAGGCATCCGTCCTGGAGCGGAGGTGCTGGCGTGGGCGAAGCCGGTGCCTGTGGACGCGCTGGGAAATCCCGTGGAGAACAGCAAGGCGGCCCCGCTTTTCACCGGGGATCCCGCGAACGCCCTTCGCATGCAAAGGCAGGCGGAACAGAGCAACGCGCTCATGGTCGTCTCCCAGACAGGGCTGGGGAAAGTGGCGATGCTGAATTTTGACCAGACGTGGCGGTTCCGTTATGGCGTGGGGGACACCATTCACCACAAGTTCTGGGGCCAGCTCATGCGCTGGGGTGCGGGCGAAAATCTGGCGGCGGGCACGGATCAGGTGCGCCTGGGAACCAAGCAGTTGAGTTACGAGCCGGGACAGAAGGTGCGCGTCATGGCGCGTCTGATCGACGATGCCTACCGGCCCGTGGCGGACGCGGAGGTGGGCATCGCGGTTTATCGCGGGGAGGAGGTGGTGCTGCGGAAGAACCTGACGTACCAGGCGCAGTCCCACGGCATGTATGAGACGGAGTTCGAATCCCTGACCACTCCCGGCGTTTACCGCATCGAGCTCACCGGCCCGGAGGTGGAGCGTCTCTTGAAGAAGGACAATGTCCGCACCGTGGAGCAGAAGCTGACCATCACGGCGGAGGGAAATCCCGTGGAGCTGGGGGAAATCAGCGTGGATCCGGAACTGGCCGCGCGGGTGGCTTCGCTGAGTGGCGGGATCGTGGTGCCGGCGGATGACGCCACGCGGATGCTCCCGCTGTTCGGAGCCGCGACGAAGGATGTGAAGGAGCGGCGGGAGACCCGGCTGTGGGACAACTGGATCATGCTGGTCATCGCCATCACCGCCGCCACCGCGGAGTGGATTCTCCGGAGACGGGGAGGGCTTGTATGAGAGTGTATCTGTTTTTATCCACCGGCTTCGCCGCCGCTTTTATCATCACCATTTCCATCTGAACCGCGTTCTGCCATGTCCAAACATTCGCTTACCGAACAAGGCATCCGGAATCTTCCCGCTCCCATTGTCGCCCGCTTGCGGGCGGTCATCCGGCGGGTCCGGCGCATCCAGTTTATCAAGGGCGGCTGCGCCGTGCTGGCCACGGGCATTATCTCGGCCCTGCTGGTCATGGGGGCGGACGCGGCGTTTGCCATTGAGAACAAGGCCCTCCGGCTCGCGCTTTCCCTGGCGGCACTGGGGGTCACGGGCATGGCGTTCTGGAGCTGGCTGCTGCGCCCGCTCACCCGGCGGATCAGCCTGACCACCGTGGCGCGCTGGGTGGAAAATCATCACCCGGAAATGCAGGAGCGTATTTCGACCGCCGTGGAACTCCTGGGCCACCCGGACGCGGGCAGTTCCTCCGAACTCCTGGGGGAGGTGGTGAAGGATGCCATCAATGACGCGGGCACGCTGGATCCGAAGAGTGAGTTGAGCGGTCGCCTCGCGCGCCGTCCCATGGTCACGGCCATCGCGGCGGCGGCGGTCATGCTCGCGCTTTTTATCGTCTGGCCGAAGGTGGTGCCGCGTTTGATCGCGCGGCTGTTTTCGCCGCTGGGGGACACCGGGAATGCGTTCGCGGACGACATCCGGCTGCTGACGCAATCCAAAGTGATCCCGGAGAATGATCCCTTCGCCATCGAGGCGGCCATCACCGGGAAGCCGGAACGCGTGGAACTGCGGATGACGGGACCGGATGGCAAGGAGGTGACGGAGACTCTGTCGGCGGATTCCGCCGTGGCGGTGAATGAGGGAGAGACGGGTTACGCCCTGCGTCTGCCGGAGGTGAAGCAGGGCTTCACGGCGCGCATCGTGGCGGGAAAGGCGGCATCGAATTCCATCACCATCACCGTCCTGCCGCGTCCGGTGGCGGAGGAGTTGACGCTTACTTTTGACTATCCGGCCTATATGAGCCGGGCCCGCGAGGTTAAGAAAGACGTGCCCGGGGACATCATCGCTCCGGCGGGGACGAAGGTCCTCGCACGCGCGCGGATCAATCGCCCGGTGGAGAAGGCGGATGTGCTCGTGGGCAGTGAAACGGCGGGAGGCGTGAAGATGTTGAAGGAGGGGGACCGCCAGTTTGTGGAATGGCAGACGGAAGTGACGGCGGGCCTCGACACGCGGTGGCGGTTCTCGCTGGCGGACAGCCACGGGATTCATTCTCTCCCGGTGGATCACCTCCTCCAGGCGGTGAAGGACCTGCCGCCGGTGATCACCATCGACAGCCCGGTGGAGAATGAGTTTGAACTGCGGCCCACCGAAAAGCTGCCCCTGGCCTACACCGTGGACGAGGACACCGGCATTTCCTCCGTGAAGATCAAAGTGCGTCCCAGTGGAAAACTGGAGATCGCCCAGGAGGTGACGCCGCTGCCCGTGGCGGATGCGGCGGTGAAGTCCCTTTACCGGGGAACCGCGACTCTGGAGCTGGGCAGCCTGCCCCTGGAGAATGTGAATGAACTGCGTTTCAACCTGGAGGTGGCGGACACGCTCCCGCCGGATCTCAAAGGCCCGCAGACCGCCCGCAGCCGGGAGATTTTGATTCGTCTCCGCCGCGATGCGAAGCCGCTCATGCAGCAGACCTTCGCGGCCCAGGCTGAGGAATTGAAGCGGGACGTGGAAAAGGTGCGGGACATGGTCCAGGAGGCGAAGAACAACATCCAGGATAAGAAGGACCAGCTGGCGAATCAGGACCAGATTCATCCGGAATCGTTGAAGCAGATTGAGAAAGCCCGCCAGAAGGCGGAGGCCGCCGCGGAGATGCTGAAGGAGACCGCGCAGAAAATGGAGAACACCGCCTACGCGCGGCAGGCGGAGGACCTGAAGCAGGTGGCGGAAAACCTGCTCGATCAGGCGGCGGACAAGGCGGAAAACATTCCGCTGACAGATGACCGGAAACAGCGTTCTGAACTGGCGAAAGAGGCCACGGAGAAGCTGGAGAAAGCCCTGAATGAACTCTCCCAGGAGCGGCAGCAGCTCGATCAGGAGCAGCAGCAGGCGGAGAACGTGGCGAAGCTGGAAGCTCTGGCGGAACAGCAGGCGACCCTGGCGCGTGAGGCCGCGGTCATGAAGCAGGCGAGCGTTGAGAAAGCCGCCAATGAGGCCCGCGCCCTCGCCACCCAGGCGAAGGAACTGGCCGCGAAGCAGCAGGAGATCGCGCAACAGGCGGCCCAGGCCGATACCGTGCAAAAACAGCAGGAGGTGGCGAAGGCCGAGCAGCAGCTTTCCCAGGAGGCGCAGAAGTTTCAGGAGGAGGCCCGCCAGTTCCAGGAGCGGAATGCCGCGGAGTTGCGGCAGGACGCGGCGCAAATGCAGCGCGTGGAGCAGGCACGGCAGGATGTCCAGCAGGCCCGCGTGGACGCGGAGCAGGCAAAACAGCAGGCCGAGCAGGCGGCGGCGCAGAATCAACAGCCGCCCCAGCCTCCGCCCGCCCCGAATCCGCAGCAGGCCCAACAAGCCGCGCAGCAGGCGGGGGACCTGGCGAACAAAGCCCGGGATCTCGCGAAGAAGCAGGATGCACTGGCCCAACAGGCCGCGCAGGCGGACACCGCGGAGAAGCAGCAGCAGACGGCCCAAGCCAGTGAGCAACTGGCCCGGGAATCCGGCGAACTGGCCCAGCAGATCCAGCAGTTTCACAATCAGAATGGCCAGCAACTGAGCCGCGATGCCGCCGACCGGCAGCTTGCGGAGCAGGCGATCCAGAATGCCCAGGCCGCGCAGGAGAATTCCCGTGAGGCCTCCCGGCTGGCCCAGGAGGGAGCCCGCCAGGACCAGCAGGCCGCGCAGAGCAATCAGCCGGATGCCCCGAAAAACCCGGGAGCGGATGAAGCGAAGGCCGCCTCCCAGGAGGCCGCCGCCGCGGGACAGGATCTCGCCCAAGCCGCGCAGTCTCTGGAGAAGCTGGCCGGTAATTTGAAAGAGGAGGCCGCGAATCCCTCGCCCTCCACGGAGCCCCAGCCGCAAGGCAAGGATGAAGCCACCGCCAGCGCCCAGGAGGCGGCGGATGCGAAACAGAATCTTGCCCAGGCGGCGGGGGATTTGAATCAACTGGCAAACGAGCTCGCCGCGGAGGCGGGGCTGCCACCGGATGCCGCCGTGGCCCAACAAACCCCGGAGCAACGGCAGCAGGCGCAACAGGCCGCCCAACAGGCCCAGCAGAAGTGGCAGAATGAACAGCATCAGGTGGCCGGGCAGGCGCAGCAAATGAAGCAGCAGATGGAGCGTTTCAACAATCAGCAGCAGCAGGAGGCTCTGCAAAAGGCCGGGGAACAGGCCGCGCAACTCGCGCAGCAGGTGGAAAAGCTGGCCGGGGAACAGGCGGCGCTGGCGGATAAGGTGGAGGCTGCCTCCTCTCCCGAAGCCCGCGCCGAACTTGCGGCCCAGGAGACCCAGGTGGCCAAAGACGCGCTCGCCCTGCAAATGCAGGCGGCCCAGCTTGCCGCGCAGGCCGCCGGGCAGATCGATCAAAGCGCCCCCGCCCAGGAGGCCTCCGCGGAGGCCACGGGGCAGCTTTCGGAAGCCGTGAATGAAGCGCGTCAGGCGGGCCAGGAACTGGCGGAGGCCGCGAAACCTTCCAGCAGTCAACCGGCGGGGGAAAACCCGGCGGGCAAACCCTCCGGGGAGACTCCCCAGGGCCAGGGGAATACCCCGCCGTCAGGCCAGACTCCCTCTTCCGGGGAAGCCCCGCCGTCAGGCCAGAACCCGGGAGGGAACGATACGCCCCCTGCTGGACAGACGCCGTCCGGCAATAATAACAATCCGCCAGCCGGGCAGACCCCGGCGCAGGGAGACACGCCTCCCGCCGGGCAATCCCAGCCCCAGGGGGCGGGGGACACTCCCGCCGCCGAACAGACCAGTGGCCAGGAGGCAAACGCGGGGCAGAAGCCCGCGCAGGCCGCGGAAAGCTCTCTGGCGGAGGCGGCCCAGGCATTGAAACAATTGTCCGGCGCGCTCGCCGCCGAGGGCAAGGCGCTGGCCGCCGAGTCGAAAGCCATGGAGGAAGGCGCGCAGTCCGCGAACAAAGCGGCCCAGCAGGGCAGCCAGCAGGGGCAGAACAACGCCCCGCCCGCCGCGGGCAACGCCCAGGAGAGCGCGCAACAGGCCGCCGATCAACTGGCCCAGGCCGCTCAGGCGGCCTCCCGGAGCATGGGCATCCCGGAGTCCGCCCGCAAAAACGCGCAGAGCAAACCCAATCCCCAGAAAGGAAAAGACCAGCAGAACAAGCCCGGCGGGGAAGGGGATAAATCCCAGGGCGGCTTCCAGGCGGAGGGCGCGCCGGTGCCTCTGCCGCCGGAACTCGCGAAGCTGGGCATGACCCAGGATGAATGGATGAAAATCCGGGGGAACGTGAACGGGGTGAATGGAGCCGACAGTGACCGCGTGCCGGCGGAATACCGGGACCTGGTGCGCAATTACTTCGGTCGTCTGGCCCGGGGCGAAGGCACCGGCGAGGAAGGTAAACGTTAGTCAATATCTCTATATTTATGAAGGCTCTTTTTCTTTCCTTGTTAGCGATTGCCTGCGCCTTTCCGGCCCGCGCCCAGGAGGGGGGCGATGTCTTCCGGAAATACGAGGCGGAGGTCAGTAAGGCGATTGATAAGGGATTCGAATTCCTCATCGACTGTGAACAGAAGGACGGCACTTTCCCGGGACGTTACGGACGCAGCACCGGCATTTCCTCCCTCGTAGGTATGGCGTTCCTCGCGAAAGGAAATACCCCGGGGGTCGGACGTTACGGAGAGGCCATCAACCGGCGTATCGATTACGCCCTGAAGAACACCACCGGCGAAGGGATCATTGATTGCGGCGACCACGGAAACGGGCCGATGTATGCCCATAATATCAGCGCGCTGTTTCTCTCCGAAGTCTCCGGCATGGTGGACGCGGCGCGTCAGAAGAAGATTGATGAAGTGCTGCCGAAGGCGATGAACGTCATCCTGCGCGCCCAGGCGGTGAAAAAAGACGCCCGCAACCAGGGCGGCTGGCGTTACACCCCGGGCTCCCAGGACAGCGACCTTTCCTGCAGTGGCTGGGCGCTTATGGCGTTGCGTTCAGCCCGTTTGAACGGCGCGGCGGTTCCACCCAAAGCCATTGACGATGCCGTGAAGTATATCCATGGCAAGTTTGAGCGGAAAATGGGCCACTTCGGTTACATGGATGATTCCCAGCACAAGGAGACGCTCACCGGGGCGGGCCTGCTTTGTCTGGAGCTCTGCGGCCGCCACGGCGCTCCGGAGAACCTCAAAGCTGGGGACTGGCTTTTGCAGAATTATCGCGAGGTCTTGAAAGCCGAGTTTGAAACCTACGGCAACTACTACAACGCCCAGGGCATGTTCCAGTTGGGTGGCAAATACTGGAAGACCTACGCCAACTGGATGTATCCGCATTACCTCGCGCAGCAATTGGAGGATGGCTCGTGGAAGGACAACCAGTTCGACAAAGTGTATGGCACCACCATGCTCATCCTCGCGTTCACCGTGCCCGCGCGGCAGTTGCCCATTTATCAGCGGGACGAGCGCATCGATGAAGAGCAGCCATAGGCTCCTTTGGTTTTCCCTTTTCTATCGGATGCGGGCGGAAAAACAGTTGTTTCCGGACCCCCGCCCCGGCTAGCGTCCGGGGACTCCAAAATCCCATGAACCGCCGCTCCTTCCTCCACGCCTCCGCCCTTTCCCTTCCTGTCGCGGCGGCCACCTCCGCCCAGGCGCAGACACCCGCCGCGGAGGCGAAACCGGATGCCGTGGCTCTGCCGAAGCGGAACCGCCCGGTGTTGCTCTCCTGCAAGCTGAGCATGGTATCCAATGGGGAGGACGGCAAAAAATACTCCATCAATGACCGCCTCAGCATGGTGGCCGAAGCGGGCTTTGACGGCATCGATTTCGATGAAGCCGGTGGTTTCACGCCGGAGCAGGCCCGGGCCGCGGTGCGGGAGACCGGGGTCTTCGCACACAATGCCATTAACCACGCTCACTGGAGCGTCCGTCTGACCGATCCGAAACAGGAGGTCCGGGACAAAGCCCGCGCGAACATGGAGCACTGCCTGCGTGTCTCCCACGCCGCGGGGGGCAGCGCGATCTTGATCGTGGTGGGTCAGGCTTCCGATGGACCGGAGGACGAGATCTCCGAACGCTGCCGGGTGGAGATCAAAAAGTCCATTCCTCTCGCCGCCTCGCTGGGGCAGCGCATTCTGTTTGAGAACGTCTGGAACAAAATGTTCTATGATCACGACAAACCGGCGGAGCAAACGAACGAACGGTTTATCAAGTTCATCGACAGCTTCAGCAGCCCGTGGGTGGGACAATATCACGACCTTGGAAACCACTGGAAATACGGCAGCCCCGCGGAGTGGCTGCGCGCCTTCGGCCCCCGCGCCGTGAAGCTGGATGTCAAAGGCTACAGCCGCGCGAAGCAAAGCTGGGCGGACATCACCGGCGAAAACGACGACATGCCCTGGAAGGACATCCAGAAAGTCATTGCCGACACCGGCTGGACCGGCTGGACCACCGCGGAAGTGGGCGGCGGCGGTGTCAAACGGCTCACCCAGGTACGCCAGCAGATGGAGAAAGCATTCGGGCTGTAGGCCGTGATCAGCCTGGCATAAGAGCCCGGGCGATGAATGCTATTACCAAGGTGTTTCTCCGGCTGGTCTTTGCTGCCAATACCCGTCAAGACCCCGGGTGTTTCCTTTTTTCTTCGGAAGCCATCCGGTGGGCACGGAGCATCGCGGATACCGCTGGCGGCAGCAGATTGTCCTCCGGGAGTTCACCATCCTCATCAGGGATGGAGGAATCGGCTCCCTGAAATAGAAGTTCGGTAGCCATGACGGTGGATCTCACGCCCTTCAGGCAGGTTTGGCCATCGCAGTCCTGGGCATTGATGTCCGCTCCCGCCTCTAGAAGTATCCTCACACATTCGATGGAGTCGGCATAAATGGCGCTGAAGAGCGCGGTCTCGCCGGTGGAGGTCAGATCCACGGCAGCCCCCGTTTCGAGGAGAAAACGAATGAGCGCGGCGTTTCCTTCGCGCGCGGCGGCCTTCAACGGCCAGTAGCCGCAGCCGGAAATCGCATTCACATCCGCGCCCGCCGAAAGCAGAAGGGCGATCATGTCCCGGTCCCCAGCTTCATGAATAGCCTGATCTTCCCTGGAATTACAGGCGAGAACATCCGCGCCGCCCTGCAAAAGCACCCTGGCGGCCGCCACCTCGCCTGATTGGACGGCCCGCTTCAGCGGAGTGGCCCCAAAATCATCGCAGGAATCCACGGGACATCCGACCGAAAGCAGCCATGAGATCATGGATGCGTGGTCGATTTCCGCAGCGTAGTGGAGGGCGGGCTTGCCACACCTCCCGGTCGCGAAAGGATCGCATCCTGCCTTGAGCAACGCCTCTGTGAGGTCCACGCGACCCGCTGTCACGGCGAGCAGGAACGGGGTTCGGTCCCAACTGTCCCGGTGTTCTCTCTCCTCAGCGGGCAGGGCGGCGGCCTCCGCTATTGTTGCTTCGCCCCTGACAATACGAAACATAAAAGGTGTCCATTTAAGGCAGGCAGGATCAATCCCCCGTTCAAGATGGCCCGGGATGTCCTGCCAGGAATGTCTGGTATAGGCCGCGTAAAAGAGTTTCATGCGGCTGTGCGCGCAGTCCGGACTGAAGCGGATATTCCTTTCCTCCAGCCACGCGGCGATGAGGGCGCGCTCCGGAGTGGGATCACAACGGTCCTGAGTGCTGGAACTTGGGAGAACCATACTGGCTGCGTTGGCCCCATTCGTATTCGTCCAGCAGGGATCCGCGCCCGCCTGTTCCAGGCATTGCATGAGGTCCAGCCGTCCATGCCTCGCGGCCGCCATAAAGGGAGTGGTCGCATACCACTCCCCGATCCGCATATCCACGCCATTCGGGTCAAATCCCGCGTCGAGAAGAAGGGAAAGCAGTTCCACCGTGGCCGGAGGCGAGGACACTGCCTCCACCAAATGAGTGGCTCTGGCAGGCGCGTCCATTTCCAGGTGCGCCCCGTTTTCCAGCAATACCCGGACGTGGTTAGTATCTCCGCGACGGATAGCGAAAGGAAGATGATAACAGGGATCCAATTCCATGGCGTGGCTGTTTAGCCATGTTGGAAGCTATCACAACCGGTGCCATATTGAAGGGCATCATCGCCGGTTGTCATCCCGCGGCCTCTTCATTTAGTCCTCCGCATGAGCAAACGCTGGAGAATCGCCGGGATCAATTTCGATCACTTCCACATGGGGGATCTGCTGAGGCTGGTGTATAACGAGCCGAACGCGGAGATCGCGGGGATCTGTGATGAACAGCCGGAGCGTATGGAGGAGGCCCGGCGGAATTTCGGACTGCGGGATGACCAGGTTTTCACGGACGTAAGGGCCTGTCTGGAGGAGACGAAGCCGGATGTGGTGATCCTCTGTCCCGCCGCCGCACGGCATGCGGAGTGGCTGGAAAAGGTCATCGCCGTCCGTCCCGTGCCCATCTTTATGGAAAAGCCGTTCGCCGGTTCACTCAGCGAGGCGGACCGCATGATCTCTACGATGGAAGCCGCCGGGATGCCCCTGGCGGTGAACTGGCCGCTCTGCTGGGTACCGGCCCATGCCACCGCTTACCGGCTGGCGCGCGAGGGCGTGGTGGGAAAACTCATCGAGGTCCACTTCTACGATGGAAACCGCGGGCCCCTCTGGCATGGCGCGGACAAGATAGAACTGGAACCCACGCCGGAGCGGAAGGCGTCCAGTTGGTTTTACAGCAAGGCGGACGGCGGGGGCTCCCTGCTTGATTACCTCGGCTACGGCACCACCCTGGCGACGTGGTATTTCGACGGGGCCGTGCCTCTGGAAGTTACCTCTGTAATGAACGGCATGCCCGGTCTGGAGGTGGATGAGCACAGCATCACCGTGGCGAAGTATGAGTTCGGGCTCTCGAAGTTCGAGACCCGCTGGGGCACACTCACGGACCCGTGGACATTCCAGCCGCTGCCGAAGTGCGGATTTGTCCTCAAAGGCACGGAGGGAAGCATCAGCAGCTATGACTACGAAAAGACCATTCGTGTGCAGACCCGTCAGTGCCCGGAGGGATACGAGGTGCCCGTGGATGCACACGTGGCTCCGCGATTGAATCCGCTTCAGTATTTCCTGCACTGTCTGGAGCACGGCCTGCCGGTGGAGGGGCCCATGTCGGTGGAGGTCTCCCGCATTGGCCAGCAAATGGTGGACACCGCCTTCCTCAGTGCCCAGGAAAAGCGGACGCTCCCGCTGCTGCCATGAAAATTCAGGCCGGGACGAGATCGTAGGGGGAAATCGCCCCCGAGGGAGCCCCGGGCAGGTTATCCTCCACGAAGCGATCCCACACCCCGCGGGTCTCCCGGGAGAGCAGGCTCTGCATTTCCACGCGGCACGGACCGCACACCATCAGGTCGTGGACAAGCTGGTCCCCCTTACAGGCCGCAGTGAGGGAAAACTCCTCCGCGCCCGCTTCGGAGCGCGTGTCTCCACAGACCGCGCACTTCCCTCGTCCCAGGTGCATGGAAACCCGCTGGCGGTAAAAGTCAGCCAACCTTGTCCGGGATTCCTGGGAAAACCGGTCCACCAGACCCGAGTGGCAGGGGTGACAGAGCACGTATTCGTAGATGGTCTCGCCTTTCCGGTAGAGTTTGAAGATCTGATAGCCCTCGGGAATCTCCCGGAGCATCTCCCCGCACCGCGTGCAGGTATGGAACGGGCGCCCCTCGTATTCCGAATGCAGTTCAGGGGGGATGCCAGGGGGAGAGTCATTCATGTTGGAAACCGCCGTCCGGTGACGTATGGTGGGAGTATGATGCCCTCCCGTTCCCTCATTCGCAAGGCTCTCATGGCCGGTTTACTTTTTGGCGTTAGTGTCCGCGCGGAACCATGGCCGGTGTGGCGGGGAGACGCGGCAATGACGGGTGTCGCGCGCGAGGCGCTGGCTTTTCCGCTCACCGTGGCGTGGAAATTTCCCGCCGCGAAGCCTGTAAAGGCCACTGCCGTGAGTGACGGCGAGCGCTTCTACATCGGGGACGCCAAAGGGAAGTTTTATGCCATCGGGGCCGCGGACGGGAAGTCCGTGTGGGAATTCGATACGAAGGACTCCATCGAAGGCAGCGCCCTGCTGGTCGGAGGGCAGGTGATTTTCGGTGCGCTGGATGGTACCGTTTACTCGCTGGAGGCGACCACGGGTAAAAAGATCTGGGAATTCAAAACGGATGCGGAGGTCCGCGCCGCGCCGAATGTCTTCGAGCGTCCCGGCCAGACGCCGCTCATCCTTATCGGCAGCTATGATGCGCGGCTCTACGCGCTGGACAGCAAGGATGGCGCGAAGGTCTGGACCGTGGAAACCGGTGACCGGGTGAATGGCAGCGCGGCGGTGGTGGACGGCATGACGGCCTTCGGTGGGTGTGATGGGTACATCTATTTCATAAAGGCCACGGATGGCACGGAAGTGCAGAAGATGGAGATAAAAAATCCCATCGCCAATACCGTGGCGGCCCGGGACGGACTGGCCGTGCTGGCCCATTACGGGCGGGAGGTGGCTGCACTGGATGTGAAAAAATTTGAGCCAAAATGGGTGTATAAGGAGCGGGAATTCGAATACTTCGCTTCGCCCGCGGTCACCGCTGGAGGGCTGGTGTTCGCGGGGGATCGCGGAAAAAGGCTCCATTGTCTGAATCTGACGGACGGCACGGAAAAGTGGTATTTCCGGACCAAGGGACGCATCGACAGTTCCCCCGTCGTGACAGGGGAGAATGTGGTCTTCGGATGCGATGACGGGTTCGTTTACGGCGTGAGTGTGAAGGACGGCAGTGAGGTGTGGAAATATGAAATCGCCCAGCCGGTGCAGAGCAGCCCCTGCGTCTCCGGCGGCCGGCTGGTCATCGGGGCTGATGACGGGGTCATCTACTGCTTCGAGGGTCCGAAGAAGTGAGGGCCGCGGCACTCAACCGCGGTGAACGATTTCTTTGACCCGGCGGGCAGGATGCTCTTCCTTTGCGGATGAACCTGCTTCTTCCGGTTGCTCTCCTCGGTGCCACTCTTTCCCTGGCCCATGCCCAGGCTCCCGGGGTGCCGATCGAGCAGCCTGGTGAGGCCACCGGCAGCAGGGCGGTGCTGGAGAAGGCGGGGGCGCTCAAAGAGGCGGGAAAACTGCTCTCGACGGACAGGATAAAGGAACTGCTCGCCAAGCCGGTGCCGGAAACGGTGACCGTGGTGGCACCGAAGAATGCCCCCCTCAGCCGCGCGGATATCTACGAGGAGGCACGGCGGGATCGCGTGCAGGTGGGCTGGTATTACCTCTGCCATAAATGCAATCACTGGCACACCCGCCTGGCGGGAGGCTATCCGGTGACGGAGGACGGGGTCATCGTGACCTGCCACCACGTGGCAAAACCGGCGGATGATATGCGGGAGGGCTATCTCGTTATCGTGGACTCCGCCGGAGCGGTCACGCCCGTCACCAGTATCATCGCGTCCAGCGCGGAGCGGGATATCTGCATCCTGCGGGCAGCGGGAGGAAAGTTTTCCCCCATGAGGCTGAATGAAGCCGTGCGTCCGGGGGATGCCGCCTACTGCCTGAGTGATCCGCTGGGTGTTACCGGCTATTTCAGTGATGGCATGGTGAATCGTTTTTACCGGAAGGCGGACAGTAAAGGCACGGACGATGAGGCGCTGCGCCTGCATGTGAGCACCGACTGGGCACCGGGGTCCAGCGGCTCACCGGTCCTGGATCAGTCAGGCAATGTTATTGGACATGTGTCCACTATCTCGTCCATGTCCCAGGGGGGTGGCGAAGGGCAACCCCGGCGCGGCGGAACCCAGATCGTGTTGCATGAGGCAAGTCCCGCTCATGGGGTGATTACCCTACTCAAGGAGGCCGCAAAGAGCGCTGCTCCCTCTTCCAAAGAACCTTCACCGGTGCTAAAGCAGGACTGAAATGTCAGGCGGGGACTCCGCCACCCTAGCGGTTATTCCTGTTATTTGATATTTTAAGCAAGATGTGTTCCACTCCTGCGGATACGCCTCTCGAAAGTGCTCTCCGCCTGATGGCTGACCTCTGTTACGGAAATTAACCTTGACCTTCCCGGCAACTCCAATCAACCTGAAGTACAACACTTACTGCCATGCCTAAACCATCCGAGAGCAGCACCAAGTTCATCGAGCGCAACCGTGCCCCCCGTGTTCACATTGAGTATGAGCTCTTCGTGGACGGAGCCCAGAAAAAGGTCGAGCTTCCTTTTGTCATGGGAGTGATGGCCGATTTGTCAGGAAAGCCCGCCGTGGCGCTTCCTCCGGTCGCGGAAAGAAAATTCCGCGAGGTGGATATGGATAATTTCGACAAGTTTATGAAAGACGTAAAGCCCCGCGTGAATTTCGCGGTGCCGAACGCGGTTTCCGGTGTTGAAGGTGAGCGGCTGAATATCGATATTACTTTCGATAAAATGGATGACTTCTCCCCCGAGGCCATCGCCCGCAAGGTGGAGCCCCTCCGCAAGCTGCTGGAGGCCCGCACGCAGCTTTCCAATTTGATCTCCTACATGGACGGACGCGCGCAGGCGGAAAATCTCATTGAGCAACTGCTGGCCGATCCCGCGCTGATGAAATCCGTCATGGGCACCGCGAAACCCGCGGAGGAAGCTCCTCCTTCCGGCGGGGAATCCCAGGAGTAATCAAACACCTTTCCTGAACCGATATTTATGTCTAAAACCCAGGAACAAAGCGGCGCGTCCGCCGGAACCATCGAAATCTCCGAGTTTGACCGTCTGCTGGAAAAATCCTTCCAGCCGAAGACTGATGAAGCGAAGGGCGCGGTGCGCTCCGCTGTCGCCGTTCTGGCCGAAGAAGCGTTGAAGGGAACCTCCGTCCAGCAGGCGGATTCCATCACCTTCATCCAGTCCGTCATCGCCGAGATCGATAAAAAGCTCTCCGCCCAGCTGAACCTGATCCTGCACAACGACGAGTTTTCGAAACTCGAAGGCTCGTGGCGCGGCCTGCACCGGCTGGTGTTCAACACCGAGTCCGGCACGGATCTGAAGATCCGCGTGATGAATGTGTCCAAGAAGGATCTGCACCGCAGCCTGCGCTCCTACGGCGGTGCCAACTGGGACCAGAGCCCGCTCTTCAAGAAGATCTACGAAGAGGAATTCGGCACTCCCGGTGGCGAGCCCTTCGGAACCATCATCGGGGACTTCGAGTTCGACCACACCGCTCCGGATGTGGAGCTGCTGCGGAATCTCTCAAAGATTGCCGCCGCGGCGCACGCGCCGTTCATCTCCGCCGCCAGCCCCACGCTCATGAACATGGAGACGTGGCAGGAACTGATGAATCCGCGGGATCTGGCCAAGCTGCTGGACAACGCGGAATACGCCGGGTGGAAGAGCCTGCGCGAGTCCGAGGACTCCCGCTTTATCGGCCTCGCCATGCCGCGCTACCTGGCTCGTCTGCCTTACAGCACGAAGAACAACCCCATCGATGCCTTCGCGTTCGAAGAGGAGTCCAGCAGCTCCAATCACCACAACTTCGTCTGGTCCAACGCGGCCTACGCCATGGCCACGAATATCACCCGCGCCTTCAAGCTTCACGGCTGGTGCGCGCAGATCCGCGGCGTGGAAAGCGGTGGTCTGGTGGATAACCTGCCGGTGCACAATTTCCCCACGGACGACGGCGGCGTGGACATGAAGTGCCCCACGGAGATCGCTATTACCGACCGCCGGGAGCATGAGCTGGCGCGTCTGGGCATGATGCCGCTCTCGCACTGGAAGAACACGGACTTCGCCGCCTTCATCGGCGCGCAGTCTCTCCAGAAGCCCGCGAAATATGATGATAAGGACGCCACCGCGAATGCCAACCTTTCCGCGCGGCTTCCCTATCTCTTCGCCACCTGCCGCTTCGCGCACTTCCTCAAATGTATCGTGCGTGACAAGATCGGTTCCTTCAAAGAGAAGGACGATATGGTGAAATGGCTGAATGACTGGATCATGCAATACGTGGCGGATTCCGGCGCCAGTGAGGAGATGAAGGCCCGTTTCCCGCTCTCGGGAGCGCAGGTGGAAGTGCAGGCGGATCCGGAGAATCCCGGCTACTACCGCGCCCAGTTCTATCTGCGTCCGCACTTCCAGCTGGAAGGCGTGAATGTGAGCCTGCGCCTCGTCTCGCGTCTGCCCTCTGAAAAGAAAGCAGGCTGATCGTTGAATAAGATGGGTCCTCCCTCCGACAAAAGAACCGGATCCAGTGTCCACTAAACAATAAAAAAAACCACCAACCTACTCAAGAATATGGCCTTCGAAACCTACGTTCAAATCGACTCCGTTCAGGGTGAATCCACGGATGAGAAGCACAAAAACTGGATCGCGGTGTTCTCCTACTCCCACGGGGTGGCGCAGAGCGGTGCCGGATCGGTGAGCTCTGTCGGTTCCCGTGTCGCCGGTAAGTGCGATCACCAGGACTTCCACCTCACCAAGCGCACGGACAAGAGCTCCCCTTATCTCTTCAAGCATTGCTGCCTTGGCAAGCACTTCCCGAAAGTGGTGATCGAGGTGTGCATGAACACCGGTGCCAAGGAAGTCTTCCAGAAGTTCACGCTGGAGCACGTGCTGGTCACCTCCCTCAGCTGCGGTGGCGGATCCGGCCAGGACTTCCCGGTGGAAAACGTCTCCCTCAACTACGGCAAAATTAAATGGGAATACACCCCGCTCGATCCGAAGACCGGCGCGAAGGGTGGCGTGGTGCCCGCCGAATGGGACGTGATGACCAACAAGGGAGCCTGATCCCTCTGGTGACCGGCTATCCGGTATTATACCTATAACCCGCCCACTATAAGAGGCAGCCGGAGGGGGATTCTTCTCCGCGCTGCCTCAATAGTGTTGTCAGGAAACTATTTTTATTCGACCTTTTTCTCCAGCATGAATCCCCCCGATGACGCAGAAGCTCTCCTGAAAGCCGGTGATCTTGCCGGAGCCCTGTCGGCGGTAAAGGCCGCCATCCGCAAGGCTCCCGGGGACGCCGATTTAAGATTCACCCTGTTCCAGATGCTGGGCGCGAATGGAGACTGGGAAAGTGCCTCGAATCAACTGGTGGCTTTTTCAGAGCTCACGGGCCGCCAGTCTCCCATGGCGATTATTTTCAATGACCTCATCGCCGCCGAGGTCATGAGAAAGCTCGTTTTTCAGGGTGAGAAACAGCCGGTCATTTTTGGCGAGCCCCCCTCCTGGATTCCTCTCCTGGTGCAGGCCTCCCAGCATTTCGCGAAGGGAGAGATTGATGCCGCCCTGGCTCTGCGCACGCAGGCTCTGGAGGAAGCCCCGGCGGTGTCCGGCTCCTGCAATGGCACCGCTTTTGAATGGATGATGGACGGCGATACCCGCCTGGGTCCGGTGCTGGAACTCATGATGAAGGGCACTTATTACTGGGTCCCCCAGCAGCGGGTGCGGGAGCTTGTTTTCAAGGAGCCCACCCACCTGCGGGACCGTGTGTGGGTTCCGGTGGAGGTGACCTTTGAAGGCGGCGGGGCCAGCCACGCCTTCATGCCCGTGCGTTACCCGGGAGCCCATGCCTGGAAAAATCCCGCCGAGCAGCTCGCGCGGACCACGGAGTGGGATTCGCCACAGGAGGGCGTTTATTTCGGCCGGGGGCAGCGCGTTTTCATGACGCCGGATGCGGAGATCTCCCTGCTGGATGCCCGCGAGATTACCTTCACTCCCGCGTCATGATGCAGGAAACCCAGATGCGCCTGCCGTGTCTGCTGGACCGGCTGGTGGATTTTTCCCCGGACCTGACGGAGGAGCCCATGCGTCGCCGCACGGTCTCGCTGGATGAATACCGCGCCGCCGTCCTCCGGGATCTTCGCTGGCTGCTGAATTCTGCGTGCCATTTGCGCAGTGAGGAAATATGGGAATATCCGCAGATCGCCACCTCTGTGCTGAACTACGGCACGCGGGATCTGGCCGGCGTCACCACGGACAATCTGGACAATCTGGAACTGGAGCGGCAATACCGGGACGCGATCATCGCTTTCGAGCCGCGCATCGTTCCAGAGTCCCTGCAGGTGCGCATGGTGCGCAGCGAGAGTTCGGAAGTGGGCCGCGTGGGCTTTGAGATCAAAGGCCACCTTTGGGCCCTGCCGCATCCGGAGCGCATTTTCTTCCGCACGGACATTGATCTTGAGACGGGAGTCTGTGAAGTTACCAACGGCTGATGAACCGGGCTTTTCTTCAAATCTATAACGAGGAGCTCCGCCACATCCGAGAGGTGGCCGGAGAGTTTGCCGCCGCCTATCCGAAGATCGCCGCGCGTCTTAGTCTTGACCGGGAGTCCCGGGAGGCTTGCGCGGATCCTTTTGTGGAGCGGCTGCTGGAGGGTTTCGCTTATCTCACCTCCCGGGTGCAGTTGAAACTGGAGGCGGAGTTTCCGCGTTTCACCCAGGGTCTGCTGGAGACGGTGTATCCGGATTACCTCGCTCCCGGTCCCTCCGCCGCCGTGGTGAGGCTGGAGCCCAACTGGACGGACAAGTCCCTCATGGACGGCCTCAAGGTGCCGCGTGGCAGCACCATGCAGTCCCTGAAGTTGAAAGACGAGGCCACCACCTGCCGGTTTGTCTCCGCCCATGAGGTTACCATGTATCCTCTGGAGGTTATCCAGGCGGATTATCTCACGCGGAACATGGGGGAACTGGGCCTGCCTGCGCGCGAATTCTCCGGAGCCCGGGCCGCGTTGCGCATCCGGCTGCGATTGAAGACCGCCGGGCCGGAGGGTGTTCTGACAAAACTGGACTGCGACCGGCTGCCGTTTTTCCTTCACGGGGAGGACCATCTGCCCTCCGTGGTCATGGAGGAAATCCTCTCCCGGGGCCTCGGCGTGGTCATTCGCGATCCCGCGGATCATCTGCACCGGCGGAGTGAGTTTTTAAAGATGAGTTCCGTGCGGCAGGTGGGATTCGAGGAAAATGAGGCCATGCTGCCACCCAGCCCCCGGAGCTTTGAGGGCTATCGTATTCTGAAGGAGCATTTCATCCTCCCCGCGCGCGGCCTTTTTATTGAGTTCAGCGGGCTGAAGAAGGCGTTGCAGCGTTTTCCCGGGAAGGAATTCGATATCATCGTGCCCCTCCGTGAGCGGAAAGAAGAGATCACGGACTTCGTCCAGCCCTCGCTTTTCCAGCTTTTCTGCACGCCGGTGATCAATCTTTTCAAACGCCGGTCGGAGCGGGCTCCCGTGACCTCCGCCGTCAATGAATACCAAATCATCATCGATCGGACGCGCGTTTTTGACTACGAGGTTTATTCCGTGGAAAGGGTGACCGGCTACGGCCGCACCTCCTCCGAGGAGCAGCCGTTCTATCCGTTTTATCTGCATAGGAATTATCGCGGGCACGCCGCCGCTTTTTATACCTGCAATCGCGTGCCCCGGGCGCTTTCGGAAAAAGAGCGGAAGTTCGGCCAGCGATCCACCTACCCAGGCAGCGAGGTACATATCTCCCTCGTGGATCCGGAGAATGCCCCGTTCTCGCCAGACCTGGAGCAGCTTTCCGCGGAATGCTGGGTCACGAACCGGCACCTCGCGGTGGATCTCGCCATCGGGGTGGGGAATACGGATTTCACGCCGGAGTCCCACATGCCCGTGGTTTCCATCCGCTGCCTCGTGCGGCCCACACCGCCGCGCCCGTCCGTGGCGGAGGGCCGGTTTGCCTGGCGGGCGATCAATCATCTTTCGCTGAATTACCTTTCCCTCATCAATAGCGGGGAAGGAGGGGCGGATGCGCTGCGGGAGTTGCTGCATCTCTACGCGGTGGATCCGAAAACCCAGTCCCAC
The DNA here is from genome assembly GCA_965229245.1 of Verrucomicrobiales bacterium. Taxonomy (GTDB): domain Bacteria; phylum Verrucomicrobiota; class Verrucomicrobiia; order Verrucomicrobiales; family V1-33; genus V1-33. The sequence continues at coordinate 410,012 of CBDDIW010000005.1, read as the reverse complement.
ATCGAAGGCATCCGCCGCATTTCCAGCCGCCCGGCTCTGGCGCGCAGTCCGGGCACGGGGCCGGTGAGTTTTATCCGCGGCATCGACGTGGATCTCCTGCTGGATGAAGACCGGTTCGCCGGTTTCGGTATCTTTCTTTTTGCCAGTGCCATCGAGCAGTTTCTGGCTCGTTATGTCTCGTTGAATTCCTTCACGAGACTCACTCTATCCACCGAACAGCGCGGGGAGGTAATGAAATGGCCCATTCGACCAGGCAGGATTCCGGCACTCTGATTCAGGATCTCCTCAGCCGCCCGTGGGATTACGATTTCTTCGGAGCCCTGCGGTGCGTGGAGAGTTCGCGTCCGGATCTGCCGCGCATCGGGAAGTCCCGCGCGCTGCGGCAGGATCCCCTCCGCTTTGGCCAGTATCTCTCGCTCGGGTTTGCCACCGCCTCCATGGAGCAGCCCCATCTGGCACGCGAGCAGGGGCATAAGCTGATGGTCCGTTTCACCGGCCTCACCGGCCCCAGCGGTCCGCTGCCGCTGCGTTACACGGATTTCATCCGCAATCGTCTGCGGGGCACCCAGGATCCCGATCTGCGTGGCCCCCGTGAGGAGGCGGCGCTTTCCATGGGGGGCGGATCAGGAAAGGACTCCACGCTCTCCGAGTTCATCGATATTTTCCACCATCGCGCCATCAGCCTTTTTTACCGGGCCATGGCGGTCGCGCGGAAAACCGTGGATCTGGATCGCGAAGAGGACCGCACGTTCGCGGAGTGGATCGCCTCCACGTTTGGCTGCGGGCTGCCGGAGATGGACAGTCTGGATGCCGTGCCCACCCTGCACCGGCTGCCGTTCGCGGGCCACCTGGCCTGCCAGACGCGCCACGCCAGCGGGCTCCAGGGGCTGCTTTCGGATTATTTCGATATGCCGGTGGAAGTTGGGAGTTTCGCCGGTCAGTGGATCGATATTCCGGAGGAGCAGCGGTGCCGCGTGGGGGAATCCCGGGAGACCGGTCTCCTGGGACGCACGTGCGTGGTGGGTTCCAAAATATGGGACCGGCAGATGAAATGCACCCTGCGCCTCGGCCCCATGGCCTATGCGCAATATGAGCAGTTTTTGCCGGGCTCCGTATGTCATAAGCGGCTGCACGCCTGGCTCGCATTTTATACCCGCGGAGAGCTTTACTGGGAGGCCGCCATCGTGCTCCGGAAGGAGGACGTGCCGAAAACAAAACTTGGCAGCACCGGACGCCTTGGCTATACCGCATGGTTGACCAGCGTCCCCCCTGTCAAAGATGCCGATCAGTTCCACGTCCGCGGTGGAGGATTGACCGAAGCAGACAATACCTAACTCACTAACACGCCAAGACTATGTCAGAGATTAGAGCAGGAGACTTGTTCGGACGGCTGAATCAGCTGGGATACCGCGCCATGGAAGGGGCTACCACCTTCTGTAAACTGCGGGGAAATCCCCGGGTGGAGATGCACCATTTCATTCACCAGGTGCTGAATGAACAGGACAGCGACCTCCATCACATCGTCCGGAATTTCGGGCTCGATCCCTCCCGGCTGAGCACGCAACTGACCCAGGCTCTGGACCGGCTGCCCCGCGGGGCCACGTCCATCAGCGGCTTCGGCCAGACCCTGCGCGAGGCCATGGAGCAGGCGTGGGTGTATGCGTCGCTGATGTTCAAGCAGGGCCGGGTTCGCAGCGGGCATGTGCTGCTGGGTGTGCTGAAGTCCCCGGACCTGCGCACCTTCCTGCACGGGATGTGTGATGAGTTCCGGAATGTCTCGCCGGACAAACTGGCGGAGGGTTTCCTTTCCATCGTGAGCGGTTCCCCGGAGGATGCCATGTCCGAGTCCGCCGGTGGCGGTGCCGTACCGGGTGAGACCAGCGGCGCGGTGGCACCCCAGGGAGCCAAGGCCTCGGCTTTGGCGCAGTTTGCGACCGATCTCACGGCGAAGGCGCGGGAAGGGAAGATGGACCCCATCTTTGGCCGGGATGAGGAAATCCGGCAGATCGTGGACGTGCTCATGCGCCGCCGTCAGAACAATCCCATCCTCACCGGCGAGGCCGGCGTGGGAAAGACTGCCGTGGTGGAGGGTTTCGCTCTCCGCATCGTCTCCGGCGATGTGCCCCCGGCGTTGCGGAATGTGGCGCTGCATGTGCTGGATCTCGGCCTTCTCCAGGCGGGAGCCAGCATGAAGGGGGAATTCGAAAACCGCCTGCGGCAGGTGATCGATGAAGTCCAGGCGTCCACCACGCCCATTATTCTTTTCATTGATGAAGCCCACCAGTTGATCGGAGCCGGTGGCACCGCCGGGCAGAACGATGCCGCGAATCTCCTGAAGCCCGCGCTGGCCCGGGGCACGTTGCGCACCATCGCTGCTACCACCTGGGCGGAGTATAAGAAGTATTTCGAAAAAGACCCCGCGCTCACCCGCCGCTTCCAGGTGATCAAGGTGGAGGAGCCGGATGTGGACAAAGCCATCGTGATGATCCGCGGCCTCTCCGAAAACCTGGAGAAGCACCACGCCGTGAGCATCCTCGATGAAGCGCTGGACGCGGCCGTCCGTCTTTCCAGCCGCTACATTCCGTCCCGTCAGCTTCCTGATAAGGCGGTAAGCCTCATTGATACCGCCTCCGCCCGCGTGGCGATTTCCCAGCACGCCACCCCGGCGCGCATCGAGGATGTGAAACGGCAGTTGGAAACGACGAATATCGAACTCGAAATCCTGAAGCGGGAATCCTCCGCCGGTGGTGATCATTCCAACCGGATCAAGGAAGTGGAGGACTCGATCGCTTCCCTCACCGCCGAAGAGGCGCAGCTCACGGAAACCTGGACGAAGGAAAAGGAACTGGTGTTGAAGGTGCTGGGGCTGCGGAAACAACTCGTGGACGCGGACAAGCCGGTGGAAAAAGGCAAGGAGCCGCCGCCTCCCGTGGACCGGGAGCCCCTGCTCACCGAGCTGCGCGGCCTGGAGTCCTCCCTCGCTTCTCTCCAGGGAGAGTCCCCGCTGATCTTCCCCACTGTCGATTCCCAGGCCGTGGCTGCGGTGGTGGCTGACTGGACGGGCGTGCCCGTGGGCCGCATGATGCAGGACGAAATCCGCACCGTGCTCTCCCTGGCGGATATCCTGGAGCGCCGGGTCATCGGTCAGCGGCACGCGCTGGATACCATCGCCCGCCGCATTCAAACGAGCCGCGCGAAACTGGACAACGAGAACCGCCCCATCGGTGTCTTCATGCTCGCGGGCCCCTCCGGCACCGGGAAAACGGAGACCGCGCTCTCCCTGGCGGAGACGCTGTTCGGCGACGAGTCCAGCCTCATCGCCATCAACATGAGTGAATTCCAGGAGGCCCACACGGTTTCCACGTTGAAGGGAGCACCTCCCGGATACGTGGGCTATGGGGAGGGCGGGAAGCTTACGGAAGCCGTGCGCCGCCGCCCCTACAGCGTGGTGCTGCTGGACGAAGTGGAGAAGGCACACCCGGACGTGCATGAGATCTTCTTCCAGGTATTCGACAAAGGCTGGATGGAGGACGGCGAAGGCCGCCACATTGACTTCAAGAACACCATCATCATCCTCACCAGCAACGCCGCCCAGGAGATCGTCACCAGCCTGTGCAAGGATCCGGAACTCATGCCGGAGCCGGAGGCGCTGGAAAAGGCCATGCGCGGCCCGCTCACGAAGGTCTTCCCGGATGCCCTGCTGAACCGCCTGGTGGTCATTCCGTATTTCCCGATCAGTCAGGAAATGCTCCGCATGATCATCGGGCTGAACCTGCGCAAGGTGGAGAAGCGCATCCGCCAGAACCATCGCGTGCCCTTCACCTACGACGAAACCCTGCCCGCGCTCATCGCCGAGCGCTGCACGGAACTGGAGCGTGGAGCCCGTCTCGTGGATGCCATCATCACGAATCAGCTGCTGCCCGAAATCGGTCGCGAGTTCCTCAATGCCGCCCTCGAAGGCCGCTCCCTGGAGCGCGTGCATGTCACGGGCAAGGATGGTAAATTCGTGATCGAATACTGATCCCGCTTCCAGCGGGAGTCCGCCGGATTCTTCACAAGGTCGCCTGAAACCCGTTCGCCCGGGGAATCAGGCGACCTTGACAAGTCCCGTTTCCAGGGAATCATACGTACGTTCCAAACGAACGTATGCATCAGGACGCTTCCAGACAGGTCGCCTTTGTGGAGATCCCCCAGACGACGCCAGCCACGCGGGAAATGCTTCTGAATGCGGCGGAGCGATTGTTTTCCGAACGGGGATTCGACGTGACGTCCGTCCGGGACATCACCAAGGCCGCCGGGGCAAATCTGGGAGCCATCAATTACTATTTCGGCACCAAGGAGCGGCTGGGGATCGAGGTCTATGCCCGCTGTCTGGCCGGGGTGAACAAGGAACGGATCGCCCGGCTGGACGCCCTGGAGGCGGCGGCTGGAGGAGAGGGACCGCGACTGGACCAGGTGATCGAGGCGTTCATCCGCCCGGCGATGGCGGATGAGAAGGAACAGGTCCCCTACCGGGACGATCTCATGCGGCTAACTTGCCGGTGCTTTCAGGAGGCGAATCCCGAGCTGAAGAAATTTATCGAGGAGCAGTTCCGTGAGGCGGCGGCCCGCTTCCATTCCGCGATCCTGAGAACCGTGCCGGATTTGCCGTCGGGTGAATTGTTCTGGCGGATGAATTTTCTCATGGGCGCGCTGCATCGCGGTCAGGAGATCTGGCTCCGGTTTGACCAGATGCCGCGTCCGCAAGGGATCGACCCGGTAAAGCCGGACTTCGACGGATTGATTAAACGCCTCGTTTCCTTCGCCACGGCCGGTCTCTCGGCCTCATTTCCCGGAAGCAACTGATCCGGCATTCCCTCCCTGTTTCCCGCATTTTCCACATGAAATTCCCCGCGATGATTTCCCGCTGCCGGTTCGGTGGCTTTTATCTTCTGGCCGCTGGTTTGAGTCTGTTGCTGCCAGGTTGCCGTAAAAAAGAGGAGGCCCCCCATGGAGGTCCGGGCGGGCCTACTGAAGTAGGTGTGCTCAATGTGAAGGCGGCTTCCGTGACCCTGACCCAGGATTTGCCGGGGCGTATTTCCGCTTTCCGGGTGGCTGAGGTACGGGCGCGGGTGAATGGCATCGTGCTCAAGCAGCATTTCAAAGAGGGCAGCGAGGTCAAGGAAGGCCAGGTGCTTTATGAAATCGATCCCGCCCCTTATCAGGCGGCGCTCGATAACGCCCAGGCCGCTCTGACGCGTGGAGAGGCCAATGCCACGGCGGCGAATTCCAAGGAGGAGCGCCTGAAGCGCCTGCTAACCTCCACCGCGGTGAGCCAGTTGGACTATAACGACGCCCTGGCCGCCCGTCAGACCGCGGCGGCGGATATCGCGGCCGCCAAAGCCAACATCCAGTCCGCGCAGATCAATCTGGATTACACGAAAGTCGTCGCCCCCATCTCCGGGCGCATCGGCATTTCCCAGGTCACGGAGGGGGCTTACGTGCAGTCCGCCAACGCCACGTTGATGGCGAAGATTCAGCAACTGGATCAGGTATATGTCGATGTCACCCAGGCCAGCAGCCAGGTGTTGCGGCTGAAGCAGGACTTTGCCAGCGGCAAACTCAAGGCGGACAAAGCCGGGCTGGCGGACGTGAAGCTGCTTTTTGACAACGGCCAGCCCTATCCCGAAACGGGGAAACTCCAGGCATCGGATGTGACGGTGAATCCTTCATCGAACTCCGTGACCATCCGCGCCATATTTCCCAATCCCCGGGGAGACCTTCTGCCCGGCATGTTTGTCCGGGCCACCCTGGAGGAGGGCGATGCGCCGAACTCCATCCTGGTGCCCCAACTGGCGGTCACCCGGAACACCAAGGGAGAACCCACCGCCATGGTGGTGGGGGCTGGTGGTATGGCGGAGGTCCGCGTGCTGCAAACGACCCGGACGGTGGGCAATCAATGGCTGGTCACCAGCGGTTTGAAACCGGGGGACCAGGTCATCGTCAGCAATCTCCAGCGCATCCGGCCCGGGGCTCCCGTGAAGCCCGCGCCTGAAAATGCGGCCCCGGCTGCCGGCGGAGGCGGTGAAGCGAAGGAGCCGGCACCCCCCGCCAAAAAGGAAGCCCCGTCGAAACCCGCCGGCGGAGGCCCCGCGAAATAATCCGGTCCTCCCGGACCCTCCACTAGATTTCTCATGTCCAGATTTTTCATTGACCGTCCGGTATTCGCCTGGGTGATCGCCATCATCATCATGGTGGTAGGGGCGATTTCCATCATCGGACTCCCCGTGGCGCAGTATCCCAGCATCGCGCCCCCCGCGATCACGGTGACCGCCAACTATCCCGGTGCCTCCGGGAAAACGCTGGAGGACACCGTCACCCAGGTGATCGAGCAGAAGCTCAATGGTATCGATCACATGAGGTACATCGAGTCCACCAGCAACTCCTCCGGGCAGGTGGAAATCACGGTGACTTTCGACAGCGGCACCAATCCCGATATCGCCCAGGTGCAGGTGCAGAACAAGGTGGCTCTGGCCACTCCGCTGCTCCCCCAGGAGGTGCAGCAGCAGGGGGTGAAGGTCACGAAGTCGGTGAAGAACTTCCTGATCGTTATCGGCATGGTTTCGGATGATGGCACCATGACCTCCGCGGACCTGGGCGACTATGCCACCAGCGTCCTGCAGGACGCCCTGAGCCGGATTCCTGGCGTGGGGGACATCCAGGCATTCGGCACTTCCTATGCCATGCGCATCTGGTTGAATCCTGACAAACTGACCCAGTATCAGTTGACTACCCAGGACGTCACGAATGCCGTCAAAGCGCAAAACGCGCAGATCTCCGCCGGCTCTTTTGGCGCGGTGCCCGCCGTGGAGGGACAACTGCTCAACGCCACCATCATGGCGCAGAGCCGCCTGCAAACACCCGAACAGTTTGAGCAAATCCTCCTGCGGGTGAACCCGGACGGCTCCCGCGTGCTGCTCAAGGACGTGGCGCGCATGGAACTGGGAAGCGAGGTTTACACCACCATGTCCCGCTTCAATGGCAAGGCCTCCGCGGGCATGGCCATCCGTCCCGCCACGGGTGCCAATGCCCTGGATACCGTGGCCGCCGTCCGCGCCAAAGTGGAGGAGCTGTCCCCGTTCTTCCCGCCGGGGGTGAAGGCGGTGTTTCCCTTCGACACTACGCCGTTCGTCCGTCTGTCGATCCACGAGGTGGTGAAGACCCTGGTGGAGGCCGTCATCCTGGTCTTCGTGGTGATGTATCTGTTTCTGCAAAGCTGGCGCGCCACGCTCATCCCCACCATCGCCGTTCCCATCGTGCTGCTGGGCACCTTCGGGGTCATGGCCGCCTTCGGATTCTCCATCAATACCCTGACGCTTTTCGGCCTGGTACTGGCCATCGGGCTTCTGGTGGACGATGCCATCGTGGTCGTGGAAAACGTGGAGCGGGTGATGCACGAGGAGGGCTTGTCACCAAAGGAGGCCACCCGGAAATCCATGGACCAGATCAGCGGCGCGCTGGTCGGCATCGGTCTGGTGCTGTGCGCGGCTTTCGTTCCCATGGCGTTTTTCCAGGGGTCCACCGGCGTCATTTACCGGCAGTTCTCACTCACCATCGCCACGGCGGTCGCGCTTTCCGTGATGGTGGCGCTCATCCTCACGCCCGCGCTGTGCGCCACTCTTCTGAAGCCCGTGAAACAAGGGCAGCACACCAAAAAGCGGGGCTTCTTCGGCTGGTTCAACCGGACGTTTGACCGCAGCGCGGAGAGATACTCCAACGGCGTGGTCACCTTTTTGAAACACAAGTTTCTGGCGCTGCTCTTTTATGCCGGCATCGCCGGGGCCGTGGTCTGGATGTTCGCGGAGAAGCCGTCCGGCTTCCTCCCGGATGAAGACCAGGGCGTGCTTTTCGCCTCCGCCCAGTTGCCTCCTGGCAGCACGCGGGAGCAGGCCATGAAGGTGCTGGAAAAGATCGAGCATCACTTCCTGGAGACTGAAAAGGACAATGTGGAGGGGATGTTCGGCGTGCTCGGATTCAGCTTCGCCGGGGCCGGACAGAATCAGGTCCTGACATTCATCAAGCTCAAGGACTGGGAACAGCGGAAAGACCCCTCGCAGTCGGTGAAGGCCATCCAGGGCCGGGCCATGGGGATGTTTGGCGGCATCAAAGAGGCCTTCGGCTTTGCCTTCGCGCCGCCCGCCGTGCTGGAGCTCGGCACCGCGAATGGCTTCGATGTGCGGCTGGTGGACCGGGGGGATGTGGGGCATGAAGCCCTCACCGCCGCGCAATTCCAGTTGCTGGGCATGGCTTCGCAAAGCCCGATAATGCGGAGCGTGCGTCCCAACGGTCTCGCGGACATGCCGGAGTATCACATTGAAATCGACCAGGAGAAATCCGGAGCCCTGGGGCTTTCCATCGCTGATATCAATTCGTCCCTCACCACCATCTGGGGTTCCACCTACGTCAATGACTTCATCGACAAAGGGCGGGTGAAAAAGGTTTATCTCCAGGGGGATGCTCCCTTCCGGATGGTGCCGGAGGATGTGGACAAGTGGTTCCTCCGCAGCGGCACCGGGGAAATGGTGCCTTTCTCCGCCTTCTCCCAGGGGAAATGGCAGTTGGGCTCACCCAAGCTGGAGCGATTCAATGGCTCTCCCTCTATGTCCCTTCTGGGCGAACCCTCCCCGGGCCACAGCACCGGCGAAGCCATGGAGGCCATCACCGAAATGGCAAAGCAGCTTCCTCCCGGCATCGGCATCGAATGGGCCGGCCTCTCTTATGAGGAACGCCTCTCCGGCTCGCAGTCCGTGCAGCTTTACGCCGTGGCGCTGCTCATGGTCTTCCTGTGTCTGGCCGCGTTGTATGAAAGCTGGGCCATCCCGTTTGCCGTCATGATGGACATGCCGCTGGGTGCCCTGGGGGTGCTGGCGGCTACCAGCATGCGACAGATGCCAAACGACGTGTATTTCCAGATCGGCCTCATCACCATCATCGGTCTGTCGGCGAAGAACGCCATTCTTGTGGTCGAGTTCGCCAAGGAGGAGTTCGACCGGGGTAAGTCGCTCGTGGAAGCCGCGAAGATCGCCGTGCATCAGCGTCTGCGACCGGTGCTCATGACCTCTCTCGCCTTCGGGTTGGGAGTGCTGCCGCTGGCGCTGAGTTCCGGCGCGGGCTCCGGCAGCCAGAACGCCATTGGCACCGGGATCGTGGGTGGAGCGCTTACCACCACCATTCTCGGCCTCTTCTTTATCCCGCTCTACTTCGTGGTCGTCATGCAGATCTTCCGGGTGAAGCCCCGCCATGCTGAAGAACCGGAGAAGACGGATGTAACCCTGCCGCCACTTCCGGAATCCGCCTCAGGGCATTGAGCCGCCTGTTTCCCGGGCGCTCCTTCCTCAAAACATTCCGGCGGGGAACCGGCCACCTGATGGTTTGGCCGCTCTCCCCGCCGGATTTTGATTTTGTCGTGACGATATCGCGCCTGATCAGGGTTTCTTCAGCTCGAACGTCGTCTCGCCCGCGGCCTTCGTGGTGCCGGGCACGTAGCGGATCACTTCCATGTTCTTCAGGACCGTGGCTCCGTTTACTTTCATGCCGGCGGTGACGGTGCAGGACTTGATGAGCTTGCCATTCCAGTCAAAGCCCATCATCCGCATCAGGCCGCCGCTTTCCTTGTCCACGAAAACGCGGACCATATAATATTCCCCCACCTTCTGCTGGGGATTGTAAAGGTCCACCACGTAGCACTTCCGGGTCTTGATGGACTCCTCGGCGATCAGCTTCTTTGTGGGCCAGTAGAGATACCGCATGGAGACATCGTCGTAGGTCAGGTCCGTGCCGCGCACCCCGGTGCCATACATCGCGGGAGGTACGTCTTTGGTGGCCCCGGCGAGGACCTCCTTGAGGCGGTAGCTCTTGTCCGTGGTTTCGAGGCGCAGGGTTTGCTTCGGGTTCTCAAAGTTGAACTGGACGAACTCCGGGGAAATCCGGATCTCAAAAGGCACTGAGGTACCACCGCGGGTCAACGTGCCTGGAAACACCACGGGGTTCTTCGATTCCCCCAGGGCGCGGCTGTAACGCACTCTTTCGATGATCTGGTTCGCCGTTAGGGCCTCCGGAGCGGCGGCGGGGGCGGGAGCCGGAGTCGCGGCGGCGGGCTTATCCTGGGCCTGGACCATGGAGGAGAGGGGCAGGGAAGAGAGCGCGGCGAGGGTGGAAAGGAGGAGCTTTTTCATGGTTGGGGGTGGGACGGGATGGAACTGCCAAAAATTCAGCATGTCCGGGCAAAAGTCAATGGCGGGCAAAAGAAAGCGGCCACTCCGTTTCCGGAGTGACCGCTGGTTGAGAGGATTGAGGGGAGGTTCAGGCGGCAGCCGGAGTCGCGGCGGCGTTCTTGGCTTCCATCGCCGCTTTGGCCCGGGTGACGAGTTCGTCAAAGGCGGCGGGGTTGGTGATGGCCATGTCCGCGAGGACCTTGCGGTCGAGGTCCACTCCGACGTGCTTCAGACCTTCCATGAAGCGGTTGTAGGTCAACCCGCGCTCACGCACACCGGCGCTGATACGGGTGATCCACAGCGCGCGGAAGTTGCGCTTGCGGGTTTTACGGTCACGCGTGGCCCAGGTTTGCGCCTTGAAAATGGCGTCCTTGGCGTAGCGATAGAGGCGGGAGCGGCTTCCGTAGAAACCTTTCGCCTTCTTGAGGATGCGCTTGCGGCGTTTGCGGCTCGCCGGCGCGTTGGTAGCTCTTGGCATTTTAGTCTGGTTTGTCGAACGGGCTGTTGTTCAGTATTCCGCGCCGTCTCACCCGGTCATAGACCTCCAGCGGAGATCAGGCGGCGGCGGAAGTGGCCGGTTATTCGGCCATGGGGCTTTCTCAGTGCGCAAATGGCATGCAGGCCATGAGGCGGGGCACGTCCACTTCGGCGACGGTCGTCACCTTACGGAGGTTCCGCTTGCGCTTGCGGTTCTTACACTCGGCAAGGTGGCGGCGACCCTGCTTGCGACGCAGGATTTTGCCGGTACCGGTGATTTTGAACCGCTTCGAGACGCCCTTACGCGTCTTGCTTCTAGCAACATTCTTTCTCATAAGAAGGGTGCGAAAGTGGCAGACTTCCCTAGGCAGGCAAGGGATTTTTTGATGTTCCTGCCCGGCAGAGACCGGTTTTCCCTCTCCTTTGGCATTCCCCTGGCTTCCACCTGTTCCCCGGAAAACGCCGGAAACCACTTTCCCAGGCTCTTTTTTAATCCACGCCCGCCTCCGCCGCGTAAGCGATCTTACCCGCTCTCATGAACTGGCTGGCCCACCTCCATCTTTCCGAACCGGATGCCGCTTTCCGGCTCGGGAATCTCCTGCCGGACATGGTTTCCCGCGAGGCCCTGGCTGGGCTCCCGGAGGCTTTCCGCCCGGGAGTGGACCGGCATTACCGCATCGATGCCTGGACGGACACCCATCCGCTGGTCCGCGCGGGCTTCGTCCGGTTCCAGCCTCCCATGCGCCGCTTCGCCGCCATTCTCACGGATGTGTTTTTCGACCACTTCCTTTCGACGGACTGGGAGCATTTCTCGGATGTGCCTCTGCCGGAACTCATCGCGGAGGTGTATGGCTCCTTCGATTCCCATGCCCGGCATATTCCGGAGGAGGCCCGGCCCGTGCTGGCCCGGATGCGGGAACAGGACTGGCTGGGCTCTTACGGGAGCCTCCAGGGGATTTCGACCACGCTCCGCCGCATGAGCCGCCGTTTCCGGAGGCCGGTGGATCTCACGCTGGCCATGCCCGCATTGGAGGAACATTATGAGGCGTTCCGGGCGGACTTCCGGGTGTTTTTCCCCGGTCTGCGGGAAGCGGTGGAGCAGCCAGCGTGTCTTGGACCGGGAGGCGTGTTCCTTTCCTGACTGTCTACTCCTTCGCCGGGGCCTTCTTTACCGGAGGCAGGAAAGGGCGCACCCGTTCCGCGAGGATCTTATATCCCGCGTCATTGAAGTGCAGGCCGTCCGCGATGAACAGGTCCGCGCGCGGCTTGCCGTCCGGGCCCACGGTGCTGTCGGCGGTGTCCACCACCTTCAGCTTCGGGTTTTTCGCCGTGTATTCTTTGACCAGCCGCATGAGTTCATTCCCCTTATCCACCTCCTTGATGCGCTGGATGGTGGGGGCCAAGCCCAGGAAGACGATCTCCGTCTCCGGCAGCTTCGCCCACACGGTTTCCGTGAACTTCTTATAATCCTCGAACACCTGCGCGGGGGATTTCCCATTGTGGATGTCGTTTGTGCCGGAGCGTAGATAAATAATCCTGGGGGCCACCGGAAAAACGAGCCGGTCCGCGAAATGCGTGGCATCCGCGATCTCCGATCCGCCGAAGCCGTGATTGATCACTTTGTGCTCCGGGAAATCCGCCGGGAGCGACTTCCACATGCGGATGGTGGAGGAGCCGATGAAAAGCAGTTCCCCCTGGGGCGGAGGACTCTTTTTATCCCGCGCCTCGATTCCCGCGATCTCACTCTCCCATTTGGCAAACGGATCCACCGGTTTTGCCGCCGGGGCCGGTTTGGTCTCCTGGGCTCCCGCCGCCGGGGTGAGCAAAAACGAAGCCGTCGCGACGGCCAGAGCGCGAAGAGTGAAGGTCCACGGTGATCTCATATTCCCGACCCCATGCCCCGGAACGCGTGCGCTGTCGAATCCGTCTCCGCGTGTCCGCTTTTGCCGGAGGCGGCCTTTACACGCGGTTTCCCTACGCGTGGAACTGCATGGTGTAGAGCGAGCGGTAGAGATCGCTGGTCTCCAGCAGTTCCTCGTGTTTCCCGGTGGCGGTGACCACGCCGTCCTGCATGACCACGATCTTGTCACTGCGGATGATGGTGCTCAGGCGGTGGGCGATGGCGAGCACGGTCTTGCCTTCCGAGAGATCGCCTATGGCTTCCTGCACGTGGCGCTCGGCTTCGGTGTCCAGCGCGCTCATGGCCTCGTCCAGCAGCAGGATGGGTGCGTTCTTCAGGAATGCCCGGGCGATGGAAATCCGTTGCCGCTGGCCGCCGCTGAGCAGGCTGCCCTTGTCCCCGATCACCGTCTGGTAGCCGTCCGCCTGGGCGAGGATGAAATCGTGCGCGTGCGCCCGCTTTGCCGCCTCATGGATCTCCGCCTCCGTGGCATCCAGACGCCCGTAGCGGATGTTCTCATAGATGGTGTCGTGGAAGAGGAATACGTCCTGGCTCACCACGCCAATCTGCGCGCGCAGGGACTCCTGCGTGAGGCTCCGGATGTCCTTGCCGTCCAGGAGAATGCGGCCCTCCTGGGGATCGTAAAGCCGGAGCAGAAGACTGAAGACGGTGCTCTTCCCGGCGCCGCTGCGGCCCACGAAGGCCACGGACTCATGCGCGGCGATATCCAGTGTCATGCCGCGCAGGGCAGGGGCGTCCTCCGTGTAAGCAAAGGTGGCGTTTTCAAAAGTAAGGCGTCCCTCCGCGGGAGCGGCCAGGGCCTTCGCGTCCGGAGCGTCCTTCACCCGCACCTCGCGGTCCATGAGCTCGAAAACATTTGTCGTGGAGACGAGGCAGCGTTGCAGCATCACGGGGATGCGGCTCAGGGACTTCGCCGGGGGATAGAGCAGGACAAGGCCGCCATTGAGCGCGATGAATTTCGCCGCCGGCATGCCCTGGCTCCACACATACACCAGCGCGCCCGCCACACCCAGGGAGGCCATGACCTCCACGGAGGGGCCCACCGCCTCCATCATCCGCCGCCACTTCTGCATGTTCGCCAGCATGCTCCAGTTCGCCTTGCGGAAGCGGTCGGTCTCATACCCCTCGCGATTGTAGGACTTCACCTCCCGGATGCCGATGAGGGCCTCCTGCATGATGACGCTCATATTCCCCGCCTCCCGCTCCTCCGCGCCCGCCAGACGCCGCACCCGTTTCCCCACCGTGGTCACCGGCACGATGAGCAGGGGGAAAAGGATGAACGCCATGAGAGTGAATTTCGGGTCGATATAAAACAACGCGATGAGCGCCCCGATGATGGATACCGGCTCCTTCACGATGTCCGCCGCCACCTGCGAAAGGGACTCCTGGGCGGTGCGCGTCTGAAACAGAATGGTCTGCATGAGATCGCCGGACTTCTGTTTGTTGAAGAACTCCAGAGACTGCCCCAGGATGCGCTGGAAGAGTTTTCCCCGGATGTCATTCAGCACCCGCAGGCTCACCCACGTGAGGCAGTAGGCATTGAAAAACCCGAAGAGCGCCCGCGTGAGCATCATGAGCGGGATGGAGAGACAGAGGAGGATGATGGTGAGGAGCGGCTTCATCTTCGGAGCCGCGCCCGCGAGATCCAGCACATCCGTGTACTGTCCGGAGGCGGCGTCCTTTTCCAGGGCGGTGAGCTGCTCCGCCTTCTCGGTCTTTTTGGATTCCGTGGAGGCCAGGAGAAACCGGGCCCACAGCGTGCGGTGGCGGCGCTGGTCCTCCGGCAGCCTCAGGATCTTTTCCCAGCGGTCCCGGGCCTCTTCAATATGCGCGGGATAGACTCCGGGAATTTTGACCGCATCCCCCTTTTCCAGCCCCTTGCTGACCAGCGCGCGCTCCCCTTCCAGGCAGAGGCGGAATTCCTCCGGGAGATTCGGGTCCGGCGCGGTGGCGGCGAGGGGATCGGTCTCGCCTTCCTTCAGCGGCTGGACGGACCGGTCATGCAGGGTCTCGCGAAATTGGGAATAAGAACGCACCGCCGCCTCCCACTTTTCCTCCGGCAGGGCCGCCATGGCGGCGCGCAGTTCCGGCAGTTCCCGGGACGGGTGCCATTCCTCCACGATGGTGGTGTTGTTCCGCGCCTCCGCGCCATCGTTGGGCAGCACCTCCGCGAAGACCCGGTTCACCGCGAAAATGAGCAGCCCGTTCAGCCCGCCATAGATGGCCCCGCACACGAGGCCTGTGATAAACCGCTTCTTATAAGGCTTGAGAAACGAAAACAACCGGCGGTATGGCCCCCGCGTGGCGGAGATCAGATCACTGGTGGAAATACGCTTCTTGTCCGGTCGGGTCGGGGTGCTCATGCAGGCTGCGTGGCCCGCTCAGACACAAGCGCGGACCGGAATGGAGGGCGAGCGTTCCCCACGACCGCAAGGGGCGCAAGGGTACAATGCCCGGGGGAAACCGCGGCTTTTCCCCCGCCTCAGACGCGCCGCACCACGATGGAATCCATGGCGGAATCCGACTCCACCACATCGCTGATGATCACCAGGGCCGAGCCCTCCTTCACCAGGCGTTTCTGCTTCAGCACCTCCACCGCTTTGGTGATGGACTCCTGCCGCTGCTTCGGGTCGAAATCGAGATGGAAGGGGCTCAGCGCGCGGTTCAGGTGCAGGGCCCGCGTGGTGGAGGCATCCGGGCAGAAGGCGAATACGTGTGCCCGCTGGGGGCGGAACCACGCGGCATATCCCGCCAGCACGCCGCGCTGGGTAAAGACGATGATGCTTGCGCCGTCGATGCTGTCCGCCAGGTCCACGGCGGCCTTCACCAGCCGCTGCTTGTCATTCGTGACTGCGGCGTGCCGCGCGATGCTGGGAGTGTTGTCCGACAATTCCACGCGCCGCGCGATGCGGTCCATGGCTTCCACGCAACGCACGGGATAGGCTCCCGTGCTGGTCTCGCCGCTGAGCATGATGGCGTCGGCCTCCTCAAAGACGGCGTTCGCCACATCCGTGACCTCCGCGCGGGTAGGCACGGGATTCGTGATCATGCTCTCCAGCATGTGCGTGGCCACCACCACGGGCTTTCCCCGGTGCAGACAGCGGCTCACGATGCGGCGCTGGATGATCGGCAGTTCCTCCATGTGGACCTCGATCCCCAGGTCTCCGCGCGCCACCATGATGGCGTCCGAGGCCTCGATAATCTCATCCAGATGCGCCACCGCCTGCTGGTCCTCGATCTTGGCCATGATCCGCGCGCCGCTGTTCCGCGCCCGGAGTTCCCGGCGGAGCTGGTAAATGTGCGAGGCGTCCCGCACAAAGCTCATGGCCACCCAGTCACAACCGATCTCCGTGGCCAGCACGATGTCATCGAAATCCTTTTGCGTGAGTGCCGGCAGGTTCACCTTGATACCCGGCAGATTGATGTGGCGGCGGGAGCCGAGCACCCCGCCCGTAATGACGCGGCAGATCACGCGCTCCGCCGAGGTTTCCAGCACGGTCATCTGGAGGATGCCGTTGTCCACCAGCACGGTGTCCGCCTTTTTCAGATCCAGGTAAAGGCCGGGGTAATTGACGGACGTGGAGATCCCCTGGGTGGCTGGCGCGTCACTGAGGGTGAACTCCACCGTGTCCCCCGGCTGGAGCATGATCGAAGCCGGAAGATCCCCGGTGCGGATGGTGGGCCCCCGCATGTCCATGAGCACGGCCACGTCCGTTCCCGCGCCCGCCGCCGCCGCCCGCACCCGGGCCGTCACCTCCCGGCACCACGCGGCGGGAGCGTGGCTCATGTTCAGCCGGAAAAGATTCACCCCCGCCCGGATGAGCGCGTCCAATACCTCCGCGGATTGCGTGGCGGGTCCCAGAGTGGCGATGATCTTGGTCTTGCGGAGCATGCCCTCACCAAGAGGGAGGCCCGCTTGGGGGGAAAGAGGAAAGTTCCCCGTGAACGAAGAGGCCCGGGCGGATTTGAGCCCCGTCCGGGTTTTCGAGCCACTTCCCTGGCAATCAAAACACGATGGCGCCGCGGGCATCCCTCAACGCCGCCGGTTGCGGGTCCCGCCAGAGCTGACACCCTGCCGGTTTCCATGCTGCGCCGCTCTTTTCTCCTTTGCCCGGTCTTTCTTGCTTCCTGCGTCAACGCCCGGAAACCGGTGGCGGAGGCACCGCATCCTGCCCCGGTTCCGGAGCCGCCGCCGTCCAGCAACACTGAGGCAGGAACCACTACAGGGGATTTTGAGAAGTCCGGAATTGAGCGCTTCCAGCGCGAGTATAGCCGCTATGAGGTGGGCGCGGGTTATCTGCCGGACTTTAAATGGAGAGAATTCAAAAACCTCTCCCGGCAGATGACGGTTCTGACAGCGGGTGAACGGAAACTGACACTGAAGATCGGCCAGGAATACAGTGCCGGCCATGGATACCGCACGACTTCACGCTACCGTCTGTCCGGCATTCCCGGACACCAGCCGGTGGAGGCGGAGAGCCTCATAACGACCCCTGATATCGGAAGAAAGGGGCGGGTGGAGTGGGCGGGCGTCTTATATGACATGGCCAGTGGAGCCTTCATCGTGTCCGAGGAGTCTTACTGGAACCAGCGGATCATCATTTTTGAAGCTGACGGCCGGGTGCGGTATCCTGTGCTGCCGCGAAGAGAGGCCATTCCTCCCCGGAACCATAGCAGTTTATCCGGTTACAAAGACGGTCTGATCTACTTCACCGCGGATGGACACAACTACGCTATACCCCTGGAGCAGTTGAAAGAGCAGACATCCCCGGAGTATTCCATTGGTTGAACCGGAGGAACAAATTCCGCCAGGATTCCGTTAGTGGAATTTTCTGGGTAACCTTTAGTCCTCCAGTGCTCCCTGTTCGAATCCATGGGTCATCGGTCGCCTTTTAGATGACCCAGCACTATCAAATGAGCCTCATTGCCCGGAATCTCCCGGGAACCTCCCGCGTCCAGCGCTTCCATCCTCTGGCGGGCGATTCCGGGTTGAGCTGAAAGGCATTCCCGGGCCCGGGCATCCGGTGCCAGGTGGACCTCCTGCATGTCGTCGAGCCAGGAGGCCAATTCCGCGATCTGGTCAGCGGGCAGGGCTTTGATGGCTTCCTCGATTTCAGACAGAGTGCTCATGGCGCGCAGAGTATCCCGGGAACGTCCTCCCTTCAAGAGGCGTGAAAGAGAGCACGCCCCGGAACTTCTTTTCTCCGCGCGGTCTTTTTTCACGCTGGACCACCGGGAGGGTGTATGATTGGGGTAGCCGGGTAAAGGTCCCGGACAATTCATGCACATCCCCCGTTGGTTCATCTGGCTGTTTCTCTACGCGGCCGCCATTTTTTCCTGGAGCGTGTATTTCGAGCACGGTCCGGGCCAGCGGCAGTTTCAGGAGGGGGCCGTGAAGGAGTGGGGGCGGATCCAGGATTCCGTCATGGGCTGGGTGCGGCGGCTGCGGGGATCATGAGCTTTCGTCTGGAAATGTTGCAGGTGGCGCGGCTTGCCCCCCAGGTGCTGGGGGAAGCGGCGGATCTGGTGCGCGGTTTTCTCCGCCGGCAGATGCTAGGGACGGGGGCTTTTCCGGACCGGGAGGGCCGGGCGGATCTTTACTACACGGTCTTCGGACTGGAGGGGCTGCTGGCACTGCAACTGGAGCCGGACTGGGCGCGGTTCGCGGAGTGGCTGCGGGGCTTCGGTGAGGGCGCGGGGCTGGATTTCATCCACCTCTGCTGTCTGGCGCGCTGCTGGTCGGCGGTGCCGGGAACGGTGACCACGCTGGACGCCACGGTTCGGGAAGCCATGCTGGCCCGGGTGGAGGAGTGGCGCAGCGCGGATGGAGGATATCATCAGCGAAAGGGCGCGGCGTCCTGCACGGCCTACGGGTGCCTACTCGGCTGGGCGGCCCGCCAGGATTTAAAGGGAGCGCTTCCGGAGGGTGAAACGCTAACGAATTGCCTGCGCGCCCTGGCGGTGCCGGGAGGAGGTTTTGGAAACGAGCCAGGCATGCCCCAGGGAACAGTGCCCGCCACGGCGGCGGCGGTGGCTCTGCACCGGCACCTGCGGCGCACCCCGCCCGGGGAAACTGGCGCCTGGCTGCTGGCTCAACAATCGCCCGGAGGGGGATTCCTCGCCGCGCCGGGCGCGCCGCTGCCGGATCTGCTCTCCACGGCGGTGGCCCTCCACGCGCTGGACGGCATGCAGGTGTCCTTCGCCGCTTACAAGGAGTCCCTGCTGGACTATATCGATACCCTCTGGAACGCGGAGGGCGGGTTCCACGGGCACTGGGCGGAGGATGAACTGGACGTGGAATACACCTACTACGGCCTGCTGGCGCTGGGGCATCTGGCGTTGTGAGCGCGCCTTTTTTGTTTGCAAAGCCATCCCGTCCCTGCACCATCGGGGCGCTTCTTCCCCCCACCCTCCCATGGAATCGATAGAGTGGCTA
This sequence comes from Verrucomicrobiales bacterium, assembly GCA_965229245.1. Taxonomy (GTDB): domain Bacteria; phylum Verrucomicrobiota; class Verrucomicrobiia; order Verrucomicrobiales; family V1-33; genus V1-33. The sequence goes on along the minus strand of CBDDIW010000005.1, from coordinate 390,925 downwards.
GTCTTCCCCTGCCGCGCCTGCCGCCGCGAGATCAAACTCTCGCCCGCCATGGCCTCCTCCAGCGTGGTCTGTCCGTTTTGCCGGACCAAGGTCTCCGTGCCGGAGAACGCGCCCATCATCCGGGAGGTCAAGGTCCAGAGCCGTCTTCCCTCGGGTCGCATGCCGGATGACAGTGTGTTTCGTGCCAAAGACGATTGGGAAATCGGAAAGCGCCAGACGGGCGGCGAGGTTCCCTTCCGCGAACGGCTGGCCAGCACCGCCGCCCCGAAGATGCAGCCGGACGCTCCGGACCTGCCGGACGTGGTGCGGGTGAATCTGCGCCGCCGGAAGCAGGAGCAAACCCAGGAGGATTTTGACGATCCGGAAGTGGCCGAACGCCGGAGAAGCAGCCGCCGGAAGCGGCGGAGTGAGGGCGAGGTGGTGGGGAGCAGGGTGGTCCGCAGCCTCGTCTTTGCTGTTATCGTCCTCGCCGGGTGCGCGGGCTGGCTGGGCTGGAAGCAGTTTTTCAAGCCCGCGGCGGATCCCCGCCCCGTGGCGGGACCACCGCCCAAACCGGGCTCCACGCTGGCACCCGCCACGGGTCCGGTCCAGCGGGTGCAGACCCTGGGCATGTATGAATACAGCACCGCGGTGCGGGGCACCATCGCCCGGTTTCTCGGGGCTCCCTCCGTGGAGGAAGTGGTGAAGCTGGCCCGGGACCGGGAGCGGGTGGAGCCGAAGATCCGCGCCTTTTACCACGAGGGAAATCCGTGGCGGCCTCTGGAGATCAAACCGCTGGATACGAATCTGCTCATCAAGGCGGAGGACCCGTTTGTCACCCTGTATGTGACGCTGGCGAATTTCGAGCAGATTCCCATTACCCTGGAGCGCACGGACGACGCCTTCCTGGTGGACTGGGAGGCCTTCTCGGGATACGGGGAGATGACCTGGGATGAACTGATGACCAAACGCCCCGCGGAGCCGGTGCTCATGCGCGTGGTCATGGAGCACAGCGTGAGCACTGATTACTTCAATGGAGCCTTCACGGATTCCTCAAAGTATCATTGTTATCTCCTGAGGGATGTGAATTCCGCGCATATCATTTCCGGCTATTGCGCGAAAGACACGGACCTGGATAAAGCTGTCAGATCCCATCTCGTGCTCCAGCCCCCTCCGGCGTCCCTGTATCGTGCGTATGCCGTTATTCGCGTGCGGTACCCCGCCACCGGCGCGACCGCGAATCAGGTGGAGATCACGGAATTCGTGGAGGATGGCTGGGCCTTCCGCCCGGATAAAAAATAACCGGCGTTTCCCCCTGGCCGCCCCTCCGCCGCGCTAACCTTTCGCCAGCATCCCCAGCCGTTCCCGCATGGGCGGGTGGGAATAGTGCAGGAAAACGTAAAGCGGGTGCGGCGTGAGATTCGCCAGGGTGTCCCGCGCCAGGCGCTTCAGGCCCGCGATCATCGGGAGAGGACCGCCGGTCACCTTTGCGGCGTAGGCATCGGCCTCATATTCATGTTTCCGGCTCCACACGTTCCCGGCGATGTTCAGCACATTCTGCACGGGCTCGAAGAGGAACATAAAGAAGACAAAGCTCAGCCACACGGACGGAATGGAGACTCCGAAGGCCGCGCTCAGGGACTCGTTTTTCATAAAGAGACCCATCAGCAGGAAAAGCAGGGCGATCTGCCCCACGGCCACCACCATGCGCTGCACGATGTGGCGGCATTTGAAGTGCCCTATCTCATGAGCCAGCACCGCCACCAGCTCCGGCTCGGGGTGTTTCTCGATGAGCGTGTCATACAGCGCGATGCGCTTGTGCTTCCCGAATCCCGCGAAGAACGCGTTCGCCTTCGTGGAGCGGCGGCTGCCGTCGATCACAAACACTCCAGCCAGCGGAAAGGCGCATTTCTCCGAAAGGGCATCGATGGCCCTTTTCAGCGACCCGTCCTCCAGGGGGGTGAATTTGTTGAAGAGCGGCATCAGCCAGCGGGGCGCGATGTATTGCAGCGCCAGCATGAGCCCGGTGGTGGCCAGCCATGCCCACAGCCAGGCGAGCGGGAATTGGTCGAACAGCCAGATGAGCAGTGCCAGCAGCGGCAGCCCGATGGCCGCCGAGAGCACCAGCCCCTTCACCATGTCCGTGACGAACGTGCCGGGCGTCGTTTTGTTGAACCCGTATTTCGCCTCGATGTGAAACGTGTCATACCACGAGAACGGCAGCCCCAGCAGCGTGGAAGCGGCGTAGAGCAGGCTCATGCCCGCCAGCCCCTGCCACACCGGGGAGTCCGTCCAGCCGCGCACCAGCCCATCCACCCACCCGAAGCCCCCCAGGAGCCAGAAGGCGATGAAAACGATGAGCTTGAAGGTGCCGGAAAAAATATCGAAACGCTCGCTCTCCCGCGTGTAGGCCTGGCTCTTCGCGTAGGCCTCCGCTTCATAAATATCCTCCAGCCCCGCCGGGAGCAGCGGCGAGAGCCGCCGGAGATTCAGCACGGCGGCGGCGACCCCCAGAACATGCAGGCCCACCACGGAAAGAAGGATGACGGTGAAGTAGGGATTCGAGAAATCCATCCCGCAGCGTGGAAGGGAGAAAAGGTGAAGGCAATGGCTGAATGGAAAAGCCGGGCGTCTGCGGGGAATCCGGAGAGAAGGGAAAAAAGTTGAACACGCCCCGGAAATTCCTGTCTATGCTGGGGAGACTTATGCCGCTGGAGGACGATCATATTACCCTGCACGGGCTCGGGCTGATGGCCCGGGCCGGGGTGCCGGACGTGGAGAGGGCGGTGCCGCAGCGGCTGGAAGCGGACCTTTGGCTGTGGCCGGAGCGGGGATTTTCGGACCTGGGAGAGGACTTGGCGCGCACGGTGGACTATTCCCAGGCGGCCAACCTGTGCCGGGGCACGGCGGGGCGGGGGGAATACCGGCTCATCGAGACGCTGGCGGACACGCTGTGCGCGGACCTGCTGGGGGCTTTCCCGCTCAAAAAGGTGCGGATCACCCTGCGTAAATTCATTCTTCCCGGTACGAATGCCGTGTCGGTCACTCTCACCCGCCAAGGCGCCGGATCTCCCGCCGTCTCCACCCACTACTGAAAAATCACCGTGCCCACCTTCACGACAACCCTGTCAGGATTCGGTCTGGTCGCGGAGACCGATGCCACCCGCATGACCGACGGAGTCTTGACCGAGAAAGAACAGGACCGCCTGCTGGTGGAACGGTCGCGCGACGGGGACACCACCGCCTTTGACACGCTGGTGCGGAAGTTCACCCCGAAGCTCTATCAGCTCATCTACAACATGACTTCCAACCGGGAGGACACGTATGATCTGCTCCAGGATGTCTTCGCCCGGGCCTACCGGAGTCTGAAACGGTTTCGCGGGGAGAGCGGGTTTCACACCTGGGTGCACACCATCGCGGTGAATACCACCATCAATTTTCTGAAGCGCCGGGGCCGCCGCCGCCATGTGAGCCTGGAGGACATGGACGGGGCCATCCAGCACGATGAGGAGTATCTGGAACTCACGGCCACCAGCGATCCCGTGCGGGAGGCGGGGCTGAACGAACTCCAGCAACATTTGAACGAAGCCCTGCTGAAGCTGCCGGAATCCCATCGCGCCGTGGTGGTGATGTTCGACATCCAGGGCATGCCGCACAACGAGATCGGACGGATCATGGGGCTGAGCGCCGGCACGGTGCGCTCCCGTCTGCACTACGCCCACCGCCAGCTCCAGGCATTGCTTTCGGATTACCTCAAATGAAAGGAGGACCCCCCATGGACAAGGAAGAACAGTTGCAACGGCTGCTGCGCCTGAAACGCCACGAGCAGCCCCAGGAAGGCTTCACGGAGGAGTTTCTGGAGAAATTCCAGCGCCGCCAGCGCACCGAACTCATGCGCCGGAGTGCCCTGGGTATCCTGTGGGAGCGCACCCAGGCGTGGATGGACGGCCTGCGGCGTCCGGTCGTGATCTGGAGTGCCGCCGCAGTGTATGCCGCCGTGCTCGCGGGATTCTGGCTCGTGCCCCGTCCCGCGCCCAAAAACCCGGGGCTCATGGTGGTGGTGGCCACCGGGCAGGAGGCCGGCCCCAGCTCCATCCCCGTGGACTACCGGGGTGGTGGAGCGGGAACGCGGACCACGCTACCCGTACAGCATACGGAGAAGAACGGCATGCCGCCTGGCAAGCGCCGGACCTCCGGCCAGTCCCAGAACACGGAGGAGGTGATCGGTCCGGTCCCGGCGAAGCCGGAGGCTTTTCCGGAGCCTCCCCTGCGTGAGCTTTAACCCCACCCTCCTCCACTCATGACTCCCTCTGGTTTCCGTGCGCGGCTGTTGCTGGCCGCTGTGTTCCTGCTGGGAGGGCTCGCACCCCGCGCGGAGGCGGCGGCTCCTCCGCCGGTGTGGGCCAGGGCGCTCATCAAGCTGGAGCGGTGGCCCGCCGGGGCGGAGTCCGCGCAGATTTCCACGGCCTTTCCCGTCGCTCCCAAACTGCTGGCCACCATCCTCGTGAAGCCAGGGGATACGGATACCTATCGCGCGGTGACCGAAGAGGGGATCAGTGTGATGAAACTGGTGGCACGGGACGGTGACAGCGGGTTTTCCCTCCTGAGCCCCGCCGGGGAAGAGGGCAAAGCCTGGCCGGTGGTGCCGCTGGACACGGGTGCCCCCGCTCCGCCCACCGGGGCCAGCCTTACCCTGCAATCCTCCGCGCCCGCGCCCGCGCGCATGGCCGGTCACGATCTGCTGCACCGCTCGCGCCTGCTGGAGTCTCCGTGGTTTCGCGTGCATCTGCCCCAGGGCACCTGGGCGCATGGCACCCCGCTGACGAATCCGGACGGCTCCCTCGCCGGCATGCTGGCCGGGGAGGTGCCGGATGTCACGGAGGCCGCCCGCATGCTGCCCGCCGCCGCCGTGGCGCACTTTGTAAAACGCTGGACGGACCGCCGCACGCTGGCCCGCGCGGTGCTGGGCTTCAAGCTCAGCCCGGCCGCCGGAATTCCCCGGGTGGAGGAATGCGTGGCCGCGCTGCCCGCGGAGCGCGCGGGTCTCCAGCCTGGCGATGTGCTCCTGAAGGTGGGTTCGCTCGCGGTGAATGACGCGGTGGCCGCCGCCGAGGCCTGTTTTTACCTCCGCATCGATGAACCGGTGACTCTGGCAATCCTGCGCGGCACGCAGACCCTGGACATCACCGTCGTGCCCGTGAGTTCCGCCGGAGCCCGCCCCGTGGAGCGGAAGTAACCGGAGGACGCGCATTCCCCTCTTGCCCCCGGGGGCTCGATAACGCTCCGTGCGCGGATGAAGAAAACAAAGGTCGCCGTGCTCGGCGCGAGCGGGTATTCCGGCATTGAACTCCTGCGCATCCTCCTGCGGCATCCCGCCGCGGAACTGGTATGCGTGACCTCCCGCCAGGCGGCGGGGAAGACCATCGCGACCGTGTTCCCCCGCTTTGCCGCCGCGGGACCGGCCTCGGAGCTTGCCTTCATCGCTCCGGACGCGGATGCCATCGCGGCCACTGGAGCGGAGGTTGCCTTTCTGGCCCTGCCGCACGGGGTGGCGCATGAGTATGCCATCGGCCTCCTGGAGCGCGGCATCCGGGTCATTGATCTCAGCGCGGACTTCCGCCTGCGGGATGCGGCGGTGTATGAGGAGTTTTATGACCATCCGCACCCCGCGCCGGAACTCCTGGCGGAGGCGGTGTATGGCCTGCCGGAAGTCCACGGAGACGCTATCAGGAAGGCCCGGCTGATTGCCTCCCCTGGCTGTTACCCCACCAGTGTGCTGGTGCCGCTGATCCCGCTGCTGAAGGCGGGTCTGCTCCAGCCGGACAGCATCGGCGTTTTCAGCATGAGCGGCGTGAGTGGCGCGGGCAGGAAGGAATCCATCCCGCTGCTCTTCTGTGAGTGCAATGAAAGCGTGCGGGCCTACAGCGTGCCAAAGCACCGGCACCTCAGCGAGATCGAGCAGGAACTGAGCGCGGCCGCGGGCGTGCCGTTGCGCATCACCTTCACGCCGCACCTCATCCCCGTCACCGCCGGCATCGCCACCACCATTTATGCCACCCCGGCGGAAGGGAAGGGGAACGCGGACCTGGATGCGGTTTACAGGGAGTTCTACGCGGGCTCGCCCTTCGTGCGGCTGCGCGGAAAAAACGGCTGCCCGGATACCAAGGATGTGGTGCGCACGAACTTCATCGATATCGGCTGGGCCTGGGATGCCCGCACGGGCCGGTATGTGCTCATGAGCGCCGAGGACAACCTCTGGAAAGGCGCGGCCTCCCAGGCCATGCAGTCCTTCAACCTCATGACCGGCCAGCCGGAAACGGCGGGGCTGGACTGGTTTTAAACAGAAACCCCGCGGTTATCCATGAGCTTTGTCACGGAATGGTTTGGATGGTATCCGGAGATATCTGTTTATCTGATCGTGGCGAATTTGTTCCTCTGGCTTCTCCTGGGGATCTACCTGCATTACTTCCGGCACCCCCGGTTTCCCTCCCTGCGATCCGTCCGGGTTCTTTTTCACGAAGGCAGCGCCTCCGGCAATTCCACGCGGAATCTATGGACATTGCTGGCGGGAGCCAGCCGGTGTCTGCGGGTGACGGTCACGGAAAGCGAAGTCTGGACCAGACCCTGGTTCCCCTTCAACGTCTGGCCCACGTTTTCGAATGTCACCCACCGCATCCCGCGCGACGCCATCATTTCCGCGAAGATTGGCAACCACGGCCTCCGTCGCGGCTTGATGCTGTTTTCGTTCCACGACCGCAAAGGGAGAGCCACGTTGCTTCTTCTCCGGCTCCGTCGTCCGGAGGCCTTTCTCGAAGCGTTGCGGCTGCCGGTATCCGGGGAGGCTTGAATGGCGGTTACCGTCTGTTACCGTCTCACTCTTCAAAACTCCATTCGCCGGTAGTCACATCCAGCACATGGGAGGGGCCCATGGGCCAGCAATAGTAATGGACTTCCATTTTGTCCTTATTGGACAATACCCGGATGCCGCCACCCACATCCGTCAGAAAAGGACTGTCCCGGAAATATTTCGAGGCCCGGCCATGCGTTTTCAAATCCGCCCCCACCACTTCGGCGCGGGCTTTCCGTCTCTGATCCACGGGATTCGTCATCGTCGCGCATGACGTGAGGAGCATGACGAAACTCAATGCCAGACACAGGGAGCCAATTTTGCCAGCCATAGGTGCAACGGTTCCGGTTACTTCGCCTCTGCGGGCAGCAGGGTGGTCAGCAGCGTCAGGCCGGACAGGTGGGTATTATAATTGAAGACCTGGTCCTTCTCCACCTTTTGCCAGTGAATGCCATACTGGCCTTCCTTGTCCACGCTGTGGGCGAGCATGGAGGCGGCGCTGGAGCGGAGGGCTTTATCGATTTCGTCCGCCATCGCGGGGTGGAGTTTCCGTGCGCGGAGCACGTCCCGCAGTTGTCCCAGGTAACGGACGAAGACGCCTTTGAAGAGGCCCGGGTCCCAGCCGCTGACACCCAGCTTCTCAAAGATCACGCCGTCCTGTACCAGCCCGGCGCGGTGCAGGATGGTATCCGTCGCCTGGACGGCGTCATCCAGATAAGCCTGGGAGCCGGTGGTGAGATACAGCGCGGTCAGCCCGCCGATCCACGTGCCCTGGTTGTAAGTCCAGTAGTCCCCCTTGTGCCCCGGGGCATCCACCACCGCCGTGCCGTCATAGAGGGCGGACTGGTGGAACCATTCGCGCGTGCGTTCCGCCCATTTCAGAAACGCCGCGTCTTTCGTCCGCTGGTGCAACCGGGCGGAGAGGATGAGGAAGAGGCTGTTGGTGATGGAATTCGCCACCGGGTTCTTATCCTCCAGGTGCCAGAGCACGCCACCGCCGTCCGCGCGCCAGTGGCTGGCCATGTGGGCGTGGATGGCCTTCGCGGTGTTCAGATATTTGGCCTCCTTCGTCCGGTCATACATCTTCAGCCACGTCAGCGCCCACCAGCCGGAATCGTCGAGGTATTCGTTTTTGAATTCGTCGTAGCCCGCCTTCGTGGTCAGGCGGACTTTGGGGCGGCGCTGGCGTTTGGCTTCGTCCTCCGCGGACCACTGGCCCCGCCGTTTCAGCTCCGCCACCACCACCGGGGCCTGGTCTCCATTCGCGTGATGCTGCTCCCACATGGATGCCAGCGCGGGCAAACGGGAGGCATCCCCGGTGAGATGCATGAGGTCCAGTTGCGTCTCCACGGCATTGGCGGCGGACCACCACGGCGGATTCAGACGGCCTTCGTAATAGGCCCGCAGGTCATCCCCCGCGCGGTCCAGCCAGATGTGCAGCACGGGCGACCAGTAGAGCCTGTCCAGCGCCACGAAACCCTCCTGGATGCGCCGCCGTGCCGCCGCGCCCGTCAGGTCCGCTGTTCCCTCCGCGCCGCGGGTGGGCCGGAGACCCAGGGCCGTGAAGGTGGAGGCCAGGAGAAAACAGGCGGAGCGCCGGGAATGGGAAGTCATCACGCCGGAGGATATGCCTGGACCCGGCCGGAACTCAACCGGTCCATTTCCACGGGAACGCTGTCCTCCCGTCAACGTGCGGGAAGTAGCACTTGTCGATTTTCGCTGCCGCGGTTAATACCGCGCGCGTCGCTCACTGCCTCCTTTTTCCATGCCCAAAATCCTCATCCACTACCCGGACGGAACCTCCGCGAAATTCGGCCTCAATGGCAAGGTTTTCACCATCGGCCGGGCGGAGAATAACGACATCGTCCTCCGGGACGGTGCCAGTTCCAGCTACCATGCCGTGCTGAAGCTCACGGAGACGGGGGACTTTGCCGTGTCGGACCTCGAGTCCACGAACCACACGAAGGTCAACGGGCAACTGGTGTCCACCTACATGCTGATGAACGGGGATGTCATCCAGTTCGGGGACACCCAGGCGGTGTATGAGTCCGACGTGCCCGCCGGGGACCGGGTGCGGGACAACCAGCAGACCCAGATTTATGAGCAAAACCGTTCCTCCGGCGCCTCGCCGCAGCCGGTCTTTGTGAATCAGCCGCCGCGGAACCCGGTTTCCGGTTCCCCGCCACCCGTGGCGGTGCCTCCGGGAGGGCAGCCCTATGTGATCCAGCGTCCGGTGTCCACCATCGTCCGCCGGGGCGGGGGGGATGGCTGCTTTGCCCTCATCGCGATGGTCTTTGTGCTGCCGTGCGTGTTCTTCATTGGAGCCACCGTCCGTCATTACCAGGACCATGAAAAACAGTGGGTCTGGGACTACCTGAAGGAATACATTCACGGGAACTGAGCCCGCCGTGGCGGAGGGCGGCCAGTGGGTCCGGCTGACGGATTCCGGGAGCTTTTTCAGAGGAATGGTTCCTCCCCCAGCCGCGCCAAAGGCGCAAGCCATGCCAGCCTGGGGCAGCGCCCCAGGAGTCCCCGCGCAAAAGGGAACAGGGCTGAAGGCCCGCCCCATTCCGCCTCGCCAGAAGAGGATGGCGCGGGCTTTCAGCCCTTTAGACATCCCTTCCGTTCATTCCCGGGGCGTTGCCCCAGGCTGGTATGGATTCAGGCCTTCGGCCCTCCGGAGTCCCGGCTCCCGGCATCTGAAAGGCGTAAACGCTAATGAGTTTGCCGCACACACTGGCCGCAAACCCCGCCATGATGCGGGGAATGAAAAGACGATGGAATGAGACGAGAAATCACTTGCGTTCCCTTTTCCCGGGCGTTACAGCCGACCTCCCGCGCCGGACTTTCTTTCTTCCTTTCCGGCGCTCATTTATTTCCACAACCCCCAGACCGCAAGTTAGTATGGCAGTTGCAATCAGGCTGAGACGCGAAGGCTCCAAGGACCGCCCGTTTTACCGTATCGTCGTCGCGGACTCCCGCAGCCGCCGTGACGGACGTTTTATCGAAATGATCGGCACGTACGATCCGATGAAAAAGACGGACAACTCCGTGGTGGACATTGCCAAGGTGGACGAGTGGATCGGCAAGGGTGCGAAGGCCAGCGAAACGGTGGCCAGCATCATCCGCCGGGCCCGCAAGGCCCTGCCGCCTAAAGCCTGAGGCTTTTGAAACCTTTACCCGGTTCCGGTCTGTATGACCGGGGCCGGGTTTCTGCTTTTATTCCCATTCCTCCGTCATGACCCCCGCTGTTACCGGCATTCAGGAATTTGTGAACTACGTGGTGCATTCCCTGGCCGATCAGCCGGAGAAAGCCAGTGTGGTGCACCGCCAGGAGGGAGCCCGCCATGTTTTTGACGTGCGCGTGGGCGGCGGGGACATCGCCCGCCTGCTGGGACACAGTGGGAATACGGTGATGGCTATCCGGAATCTCGCCGCCGCGGCCGCCGCCTTTCAGGGCGCGGAGGTGGGCGTGGAAGTCCTGGAGTAAGCTCCCGGCCCGTTTTTCCGGGCCTTGTTTTATCGCGGTGCCTTGAGACGGGCCTGCGGCCCGGTGGGGGCAACCCCGGCGGGGCGGTGTGGCCCTGTCATTTGAAGCGAACGAACCACTCACTGCTCCGGTACTGGAGCCTCATTGACGCATGATGGACGGGTATGAACAGCGTTTTGGCGGCATGGGCCGTCTGTATGGCCAGGCGGGTATGGAGCGCCTGCGGGCCGCCCGCGTGACGGTCATCGGTGTGGGCGGGGTGGGCTCGTGGTCCGTGGAGGCCCTCGTGCGCTCCGGCGTGGGGCAGGTGACCATGATCGACATGGACGATGTGTGCGTGACGAATACGAACCGCCAGCTTCACGCGCTCTCCGGCACAGAGGGATTCCCGAAGGTGAGCGTGCTCGCGGAGCGCATGCGGCGCATCAATCCGGAGTGCGGCCTGCGGGAGGTGCCGGAGTTTGTCACCCGGGCCAATGCGGGAACGCTGCTCGCGGAGCCGTGTGATTTTGTGATCGATGCCGTGGACCGCGCCTCCATCAAGGCGGTGATCATCGCCACCTGCCGGTCCCGGGGCGTGCCCGTGCTGACGGTGGGCGGTGCCGGGGGGCGCCGGGATGCCACCGCCATCCGGAGCGGGGATCTCGCGAGGTCCGGCGGGGATGATCTCCTGCGGCTGGTGCGCCGTCTTCTGCGCCGGGAGCATGGCTTTCCCTCCGGGGAGGACGGGCCCTTTGGCGTGTCCTGTGTGTATTCCGCCGAGCCGCAGATTTACCCCTGGGCGGACGGCACCTGCCGCGCGGAGGCGGAGACGGGCTCCAGCCTGCAAATGGACTGCGCCTCCGGCTTTGGCGCGGCCACCTTCGTCACCGGCGTCTTCGGTTTCGCCGCCGCCGGGGAGGTGGTGCGCCGCCTCGCGGAGGGGAGCCCGGGTATGACGGCATGACGCACAGAAATGAACTTTTGCCGGAATTGCCGGACGGGTTATGACGGCATGACGCACTAAAATGGACTTTCCCGGCGGGGGCTCTCCGTCTCCCGGGATTTGTCTGTCTGTCTCTCTCTGCTATATATATAGTAGTTGAATGTACATGATATTATTTGATATATATCAATATAACATTCAGTAATAATATCCAGACATATTAGAGTGTAGTTACTGGGAGTCAAGTGAAACGGCGTGAAGATGTGATTAAGGTGGCGTGCCGTCACGACTCCGTGCGGAGCCGTAGAACTTCGTTTTTGTGCGTCATGCCGTCATAACCCCCTCCCAAGCACCCCCCCTGTTCGGAGGGCCGCGCGGGCTTCGTTCGCAAAAAATTCAAAATCCTGGCAAGGGCGCGGGAAGGCGTGCGGATAGGAATTCGCCTGACCCCTGGCAGGCCCCCCTCTCAAGTTTCCGTCCCCTTTCGTTTCCGCACCGCGCCTGTCTCCCCTATGCCTGTGAAACCTCCCCGCCGCCGTCCGTCCCCGTTTTTACCCCGCGGGCTCCGATGGATAAAGGCTCTCGTTCTGACCGGTTTATTCTCCCTGCTCCCCGTCCTTTCCGGACGGGCCGCGTCCCTGCCGGGGGATCTGGATGGAGACGGCGAGTTCACGGTGCTGGACCTCGCGAAGCTGGCGGGGCACATCCAGGGCACCCAGCCCCTCGCCGCTTCCGCCGCGCTCCTGGCGGACATCAACGGGGATGGCGCGATCAATGGCGATGACCAGCAAGCGCTGTTACAACTGGTCGTGCAGTCCCGCACCCCGGAGGCGCTGCCCGCCACCACGGTGCGCTTCACCTCCCCGGCGCACGGGGAAGGGGAGGTGGCGGTGACGCGGGAAACCGTGGTCCACTTCACCGTCCCGCTGGCCCTCACCGCCACTCTCGACACCACAAAATTCCATGCCGACTTCGGCGGAAAGAAGGTGCTCTCCCGGGTGGACCTGTCCTCGGACCGCAGGAAAGCCACGCTCTTCTACCTGGAGCCGCTGCCTTCCAGTGCCCGCGTGCAGGTCACCCTGGACGGCACCGGGCTCACGGACATCCTGGGCCGTCCGGTCAGCCTCGTGTCTCCCTCCGCGGATACCCCGGCGGGGAACTACCGGTTTTCGTTTGATACCATCAGCATCACCCCCGTGGCGGCCACCGCCATCCGGGGGCGGGTCATGGCCTCGAAGCCCGCGGTCGCTCCCGGCGGGCAGCCGCTGGATACCCCGCTGGCCGGGGTCACCGTGACGGTGGACGGCGCGGAGCAGACGCTGCGCACGGTGACGGATGCGTCGGGGAATTTCGTCCTCAGCCCCTGTCCCACCGGCTCCTTCTTTGTGCACGTGGATGGCCGCACCTCGCCCGCCAGCGCGTGGCCGGGCGGCGATTACTACCCCACCGTGGGAAAGCGCTGGGAGGCCGTGGCCGGGCGCACGGACAATCTGGCGGGCAACACGGAGGACCCCGTGCGCGGCACCATTTATCTTCCCCGGATCATCGCGGGCACGCTCCAGAGCGTGAGCCAGACGCAGGATACAAAGGTGGCCTTTCCCGCCTCCGTGCTCGCCGAGTATCCTTCCCTGGCCGGCACGGAGGTCAACGTGCCCGCGAATTCGCTTTTCGCCGATGACGGCACCCGCGGCGGCAAGGTGGGCCTAGCACCCGTGCCACCCTCGCGCCTGCCCTCCCCGCTGCCTCCCGGGCTGAATCTCCCCATGGTCATCACCATCCAGTCGGACGGGGCCTCCAACTTCGATCGGCCCGTCCCCGTGACGATGCCGAACCTGCCGGACCCCGCCACGGGTCAGAAGCTGCCGCCAGGCGCGAAGTCCGCGCTGTGGTCGTTCAATCACGATACCGGCTCCTGGGAAGTCGTGGGACCCATGACTGTCACGGACGACGGAAACTATGTGAAGACGGACGCGGGCGTGGGCGTGCGCCAGCCCGGCTGGCACGGCTCGCAGCCGGGCACCTCCGGCTCCGGACCTCCTCCGCCTCCGCCGCCTCCCGGCTGTGAGGACGGGAATTTCAATCCTCCCTTCGGACCCTGTGATCCCAGCCCGGTGATGAACAATCAGCGCCGTGCCGCGTGCTTCGCCAGTGGAGCCGCCGGTGTGGGAGGCGGGGTCATCATCCGCTACGTGGTGTGTAAAGTCCCGGGCGCTCCCCGCATCTTCAAGGTCTTCTGCAAGGTGGCCAAAAAAGCGGACGTCACCGATCCCATCACCGCCGCCGAGCTGTCCAAAGCCTGCCAGCAGTATTATCTGGACTGCAATCTCACGCCCGGCGAAATCCCGCCGCTGCCGCCCTGCCCCCTGCAGGCGGGGAAAGCCATCGCCGCCCCCCGCGTGGCCCGCGATATTCCCTCCGGCACCATCGCGCAGTGGTATGCGGAACTGAACCGCCTCGTGGCGGATGTCGAACTCCTGGAGCAGATCTATCAGCAGGCCGCGCAAATCGTGGGCAACGCGGAGTCCGCCGAAGCTCTGACCCAGGATCAATTGAACCGCCTCCTGGATCTGGAGGCCGGCATCGATCTCGTGACCGGCGGCCTCGACGAAGCGGACTACCTGGCCGCGCGCCTGGAGGCGTTGAACAAATACTACGCCGCCGCCGTGGGCGAGGTGAACCGTCAGGTGAATGTGGAAGGCTGGTTCCGCATCGAGGACACCGTCTCCGGTGGCGTCATTCGTGGCAGCCTGACGCGCGATGGCCGGATTCCCGGCACGGTGCTCGCGGGTGGCCGGGTCTATCTGGTGGAGCGGTATGTGAAGTCCGAGAACCACTTCACCCGCGCTTATTTCGTCTCCGCCGCGAACGGCGTGCAGACCCTGATCCCGCCCGGAGCGCCCATGCAGGCGGACGGGGATGCCGACCAGGACGGTCTCTTCAATACGGCGGAGCGCGTCATCGGGACGGATCCCGCGAAGGCCGACACGGATGGCGACGGCATCAAGGACGGTGCCGAGATCCAGCAGGGCACCAATCCCCTGGACGGCTTGGCCGTGCGCACGGGCGTCATCGCCTCCGCGCCCGCCACGGGGCACGCGGTGGACATCTTCGCGGTGAATGACACCGCCGTGACCGCGAACGGCGCGCGGGGCATCAGCATCTTCAACGTCCTCAGCGGGCTGAATCCCCTGCGCCTCGCGGAGGTGGACACGCCCGGCTCCGCGCTGGCGGTGGCGGGCTATGGGAATCTGGTGGCCGTGGCGGACTATACCGGCGGCCTCGTGGTGGTGGATGTCTCGGATGCGCGGAACGCGAAGATCGTGCGCTCCGCGGACCTGGGGGCTCCGGCCACCTGCGTCACCACCTATGGCCCGGTGGCCTGCGTGGGCACGTCCTCCGGGTTCGTCTCCGGGGTGGATCTCCTCACGGGCCGCATCCTCTGGAAAGTAAGCCTGGGCAGCGGCAGCGTGCAGGACGTGGCCGTGGCGGGCGAGGTGCTCTATGCCTACCGCCCGGGCCGCGTGGACGCCATTTCCCTGGCGCTGCAGGTGCCGGTGGCGGGTGGCTTTGTGACGGTCACAGGAGCGGGCGTTGGAGCCGGGCAGCGCCGTCTGCGGCTCTCCCCGGGCCAGGGCCAGCTCTACGCCGCGCACACCACCGGCTGGAATGTCCTGGATCTTACGAACCCTCTCCAGCCCGCGCGCGCCGCAGAGTTCACCACGGGGCAGTTCGGATTCAAGCAACTCGTGCCCGCGGGCTCCGGCCTCGCCGTGGCCGCGGCTTCGCCGAATTCCACCAGCGACGGGCCGCACGATATCGATCTATATAGTATCGGGACCAATGGCCTGGCGAATACCTTTCAGACCACGCACGTCACGCCTGGCCTGGCGGAGGCGGTTTCTGTTTACAACGGCCTCGCCTACGTGGCGGATGGCGACAGCGGGCTCCAGGTGGTGAACTACCGCGCCTACGATACCGCGGGCGTCCCGCCGGTCATCGCGCTCTCCTCCAACTTCAATCTCGCCGGCGGCACGGCGGAGGAGGGCGCGCTCATGCGGCTCACCGCCTCCGTGACGGATGACGTGCAGGTGCGGAACGTGGAGTTCTACGTGGACGATGTCCTCGTGCTCACGGACGGGAATTTCCCCTTCGAGCACCGGTTCATCACGCCCGCCCGCGCCCCGGGCAAGGCCACCTTCACCGTGCGTGCCCGCGCCACGGATACCGGGGGCAATGCCACGTGGACCCCGCTCTATACCCTCACCCTGGTGCCGGATGGCACGCCGCCGCAGGTGATCTCGTTCTTCCCGGAGAACAACGCGCTCACCGGAGCCCTTGCCAGCGCCGCCGTCACCTTCTCGGAGGCCATGAACGCGGGCACTTTGCAGAGCGGCCTGACCCTCACCGGAGCGGGGGCGGACGGCATCTTCGGCAACGCGGATGACCAGGCCGTAGGAGCCTCCGTGAGCTTCAGCAAGGAAAACCGCACGGCGTATCTCACGCCCTCCGGGGCGCTCACGCCTGGGCTTTACCGCATCCGCGCCGGGGCTCCCGCCGCCGATGTCGCGGGG
Source organism: Verrucomicrobiales bacterium (assembly GCA_965229245.1). Taxonomy (GTDB): domain Bacteria; phylum Verrucomicrobiota; class Verrucomicrobiia; order Verrucomicrobiales; family V1-33; genus V1-33. Next base: position 375,113 of record CBDDIW010000005.1, on the reverse strand, counting down.
AATGTCATGAGTGCTCCCGCCACTTCCACCTTCCGCGTCTTCTCCTACAAGGACACGGATGGCGATGGCGTGCCGGACGACTGGGAGGCGCTGCTGGGGCTGGATCCCAACAAGGCGGACTCCAACGGCAACGGCATCCCCGACGGCCAGGAGGACTTCGACCGCGACGGCCTCAGCAACGCGGGGGAATTCCTCCTCGGCACCGATCCCCGCCTGCGTGATACCAACGGCAACGGCATTGATGACGGCCTGGAGGACACCGATCTGGACGGCCTGCCGGACGGTCAGGAAATCACCCGCGGCACCGATCCGAAGAACCCGGACACCGACGGGGACGGCTGGGACGACGCCGGGGAAATCGCGGAGGGCTCGAATCCGCTGAGCCCGGATTCCCAGCCCCCGTGGAGACCCGTCTCCACCACCGCCAGCTTCCTCAATGCCGTGCCCGGCGTGGGCGCTCCGGATACCAGTCTCACGGTGAGTTCCCGGTCCACCAGCTTCCTGAACAGCGTGCCCGGCCTGGGCACTCCGGACACGGAACTGGTGGTCATCTCCCGCCCCGCCGCCTTCCTGAATGCGGTGCCTGGCGCGGGCGTGCCGGACACCACCCTGCTCCTCTTCTCTCCTCAAGCCAGCTATCTGAACTCCGCCCCCGGCAACGGGGCGGCGGGCACGGACCTGCTGATCGCCTCGCCTCCCGCCTCTTTCCGAAATCAACCATGACCCCCCGTCACTTCTCCCTGTCCTCTTTTAGAAATCCTATCATGCACTCCCTGAGATCCCCGCGTACCCGCTGGCTCGCCGCCGCGCTTCTTGTTTCCGCCACTCTTCCGCGTCCGGCGGAGGCCCAGGACCTGCCCTACACCTCCGGCTCTACCGGAGCCGATGGCGCGCTCAACATTCCCGGGACGGCCATCGCCCGGAATGATCACGCCATGGCCTACGATGCCGCCCGCCAGCGGATGGTGATCTTCGGCGGCACCGGCGCGGTGACTTACTTCAATGATACCTGGGAATACAACGGCACCGCCTGGACCCCCGCCGCTCCCACCACGCTCCCCCCGGGCCGGAATTCCCACGCCATGGTCTATGATGCCTCGCGGCAAAAGGTGGTGCTCTTTGGAGGAAAGGGCAGCGCGGGAAATTTCCTGGACGACACCTGGGAATACAACGGCACCACCTGGACGCAGATGGCTCCCGCCGCGAAGCCCGCGGGCCGGAACAACCACTCCATGGTGTATGACTCCACGCGGAACCGCGTGATCCTCTTCGGCGGCAACTCCCAGGCCACGGGCTATCTGGATGACACCTGGGAATACAATGGCACCACCTGGACCCAGGTGACCACCACCGCCAAGCCCGCGGGCCGCTATTCCTCCGCGCTCTCCTACGATTCCGCCCGCCAGCGGGTGCTGCTCTTCGGCGGTCTGGTGAACGGTTCCTATGGAGGCGATACCTGGGAATACAATCCCGCCACCTCCACGTGGACCCAGGTTTCCCCCTCCACGGTCCCGGCCAACCGGTCCCAGCACAGCCTCTACTACGATGCCACCCGCCAGCGCTCCGTGCTCTTTGGCGGCCTCGTGAATGGCAGCTACGGGAACGACCTGTGGGAATACAACGGAGCCACCTCCACGTGGACGCAGGTGGCGCCTCCCTCCATGCCCGCCACGCGGGCCGGGCACACCATGGTCTATAACAGCACTACCCAGCGCGCGGTGCTCTTTGGCGGGCTCAATCCCACCCGCCAGGATGACACCTGGGAATACAACGGCACGGCCTGGAGCTTCAAGACGGGCTCCCGCTTTGAGTTCGACATGACGGCCCGGGCCTCGGGCGTGTGGAATTTCACCACCATTAACATCCCGTCGGGTGTGACTGTTTCCTTCAAAAAGAACGCCGCCAACACGCCGGTGCAGTGGCTGGCCAGCGGCGCGGTGACTATCAATGGCGACCTCGACCTCACCGGCAGTGGCGGCCGGAACGCCGCCAATGTGGAGCCGGGCAATGAAGCCCCGGGCGGCCCGGGAGGCTACGATGGCGGTCTGGGCGGTCGCGACTTCAACGTCTCCGGCTCCTACATCGGCACGGCGGGCGGTGGTCCTGGTGGCGGAAAGCCGGGCGCGCAGAATCAGAACGGTGAGGCCGGCAAGTTCAACGGAGCCTACGGCAACTCCTTCCTCCAGCCTCTCATCGGCGGTTCGGGTGGCGGCGGCGGGGCTTCCTACGAAGGCGGCAACGGTGGTAATGGTGGCGGTGGTGGCGGCGCGATCCTCATCGCCAGCTCGGCGGACATCGTGGTCAATGGCACCATCGATGCCGCGGGCGGCGCGGGAGCGGGAGCGGGCAGGACCTCCGGTGCCGCGGGCTCCGGCGGCGGCGTGCGCCTGGTGGCGGACCGCATCAGTGGCAGCGGCATCGTCCGCGCGGGCTCTGGCGCCACGGCGGGCCGCATCCGCATGGAGGCCTACTACCGTCCCCTGGCGGCGAACGGCAATTCCGTTTCCCCCTCCAGCGGACCTCCCACGGAGACCTTCAGCCAGCTCAACAACGCGGCGCTCACCGTGGCCGCCGTGGACGGCGTGGCGGTCCGCGTGCCCGCGGGTGGCAGCACGGCGAACCCGGACGTGATCTTCAACAAGACCGGCACCACCACCATCACTGTCACCGGGACGAACATCCCGAACGGCACGCCCATCAAGCTGCGCATCTCCGGCGGCACGGGCATTCTGGAACTCCCCGCCAGCGGCTCTCCGGCGGTGGTCATGAATAACAACACCGCCACCTTCACCGCCACGGTGCCCGCCGGGGTGGGCACGGTGCAGGCCTTCGCCACTATCCCGCTGGCCGGCGGCGGGCTCTGAGACGGGAAGAAAGGTCCCCCATGAAGATGCCTTCTCTGAAACGCTGGGGCTGCCTCGCGGCGGTCCTCACCCTGAATGCCGCCGCTCAGGACACTCTGGTGCTCCAGGATCTCCAGGCCGCGCCGGGAGCCGCCGCCCGCTGGCCGGTGGCGCTGAAAGGCGCGTCCCCGGTCACGGGATTGCAGTTCGACATCAGCTACACCGCCGGGCAGTTGACGGTCACCGCGGCGGCTCCGGCGGGGGCCACTCCGGTGCCGCTCACGGCGGCGCGGGAGATCGCCCCGGGCAAAACACGGGTGGTGGTTTCCAATCCCGGAAACCAGCCGCTGACAAAGGGCGTGGTCCTGGACGCGGCGGCGCTCATCGCGTCCGGCGCGCCCGCGGGCGGCCCGGGGTTTGCGGTTTCCAATGTCATCCTCGCCCTCGCGGACGGGACCCGGGTGAGCGCTCCCGGCGTGGAATACGGCCCGGTCTCGGCGTGGAAAACCCAATACTTCACCCCGGCGGAACTGGCCGCCGGGCTCATCACGGGTGACGATGCCGACCCTGACGGCGATGGCATCCCGAACCTCCTGGAATACGGCACGGGGGGGAATCCCCGTCTGCCGGGAGCCGGGGAAAGACCGGTGGCCGGTGTGGTGACCCGCGTGGTCAATGGCTCGCTCCAGATGGTGCTGACCATGGACTTCCGGCAGGCCATCGCGGCCCCGGGCATCACCCTCACGCCGGAGGTGAGTGAAAACCTTCTCCTCTGGTCCCCCGGCCCGGCGGCGGTCGCCACGGGTGCCGGAAACGGCACCAGCGTCCCCATGCGCGTCGAAGTCCCCGCCGGGGACGCCAGGGAGAAATTCCTCCGCCTCAAAGTCACTCGCAAAGCCACGCCCTGACCTGTGGCGGAGGTTTCCAACCTCCGTCCGCCACGCCCCCGCCAGCCCCGGCACTCCCCTCCGCAAACACCACCCTCCGCCGGAAAAGCCGTCAGGGAATCCAGGATACACATTACCTGAATCAATAATAAACCATCCACGGGTATCCAGGCTCCGGTTGCGTCCCGTGTGGCGGGAAAGCCTGGCGGACGGAGGTTGAAAGCCTCCGCCACGGCTGCCCCCATCTCAAACACCATCCCGCCCTCATGCGTTCTCCCTCCATCTCCCGTCCCCGCCTTGGCCTGCTCCTCGCCCTCCTGCCTCTCCCCTCCTTCGCCGGAGTGGTGGAGGATGCGAATGAAGCCATGACCCGCGCCTTCAAAGCGGAGGCCCCGTCCCCCGTGCTCGCCGCCCGGAACCTGGCCATCCTGCACCTGGCCATGCACGATGCCGCGCGCGCCTGTCGCCCGGACATGCCCACCTGGTTGCCGCTGCCCGCCGGACAGACCGCGCCGAAGAACGTGGAGACCGCCGCCCGCGAGGCTGCGCTCACCATTTGTAAGGCCCTCTATCCCGCGAGGGAAGGGGACTTCGCCGTCCTCAAACCACCGGTCGCGGAAGGCCAACAGCCGGACCTCCAAAGTGCCGCCGCCGGCCGCGAGGTGGCCCTGGCCTGGCTGGAATTCCGCAAGGACGACGGCAGTTCCACCACGGTGCACTATGTGCCAAAGGACGCTCCCGGTCAGTGGCGGCGCACGCCCTCCGCGCTTCGTCCGCCGGAGATGCCGCACTGGGGTTCGGTGAAACCGTTCAGCCTGAAATCGCCGGACCAGTTCCGTCCCCCCGCGCCGCCCGCGCTGGACTCCGCGAAGTTCGCCGAAGCCTTCAATGAAGTGAAGCGTCTCGGTGTGAAGGAATCCGCGGAGCGCACGAAGGACCAGACGGAATTCGCCCGCTTCTGGTCGGACTTCAGCTACACCTCCACGCCCCCCGGCCACTGGAATGAGATCGCCCGCGATCTCTCCCGGCAGCGGAAGCTGAGCGTGGAGGACAGCAGCCGTCTTTTCATGCTCCTGAACGTGGCCATGGCGGACGCGGGCATCGCGGTCTGGGACGGGAAATATCAGTATAACTCCTGGCGTCCCGTCACCGCCATCCGCGCCGCCGATACCGATGGCAACGACCTCACCATCCAGGATGCCGCCTGGACTCCCCTGCTCCAGACCCCGCCCCACCCGGAATACGTCTCCGGCCACAGCGCCTTCAGCTACGCCGCCGCCACGGTGTTCGCCTCGTTCTTCGGCACGGATAAAGTGAGCTTCTCCGTGACCAGTGACACCCTCCCCGGCGTGGTCCGCCGCTTCGAGACCTTCACCTCCTGCGCCGCGGAGATCAGCCGCAGTCGCGTCTTCGGCGGCATCCACTTCACCTACTCCTGCGACACCGCCCGCGACCTCGGCAACAGCGTCAGCAAACACCTCCTGGAGGAATGCGCGAAAAAACTGCCCGCCGCAGCTTCGACTCCATCCCGTAAACCGTAATGCGGGTTTCCCGGCTGTCCTTGTTTTGTGGATGACTTCCGGACTTGGCCCGCGATCCTCTGGCATGAGTAGCGAGGACCGGCATGTTCCCGGGCAACCAGACATTCGTGACCACTATGCACCGCCGGTTGCCGGAGTGGGTACACCCGTCCAGCGGCAAAAAACCTACGGTTGCCGCGGGGCTGGCATCGGCGGGTGTCTGGTCCCGTTTGTACTCCTGATGATTGCCGCTGCTTCCGGGGATATAGGCGGTCCTTTGTTCTGGCCGATAATCGCCTTCCCCCTGGGAATTCTGGGGATGATCATCGGTTTGTGCTTCAAGCGCGCCGCCAGGCCGCGGGAAAGGAGGAGGGAGTAGTATGGATGGACGCGAGTACGATCAATGCCGTATAAAGGAGTAGAGACAGGATTGGTATTTTTATGTCTAAAACGGATTGTTTTCGTTTTGTGGCCACATGAATACCCTGAACAAATCTGATCAAATAGCCCTCCAGGACGAAGTTCTTTGCAATGCCGCCACTTTGATCCCCGGACCTGTGGGATGGAAAAACACCCCGCACCCTTCCGGCCTCCCATTCCCTTAGCCGGACTTACGGAATTGCCGGGGCGGCGGAAAACGGGAAGGAAGGGGAAGCGTATCGCGTTTAATGTCCCTTATGAAAACCCTTCTACTTTCCCTGGCCGCCGTCCCGGTGTTTTCAGTGGCCCTCTCCAGGGCTGAAAGCATGGCTCCCGGCGGAGACGTCCTGCCGGAGGTGCTGCCGCTGGCGGGGGAGGTGGCGGGGCTGAAGGTGGAACCGGCGGAGCTGAAGCTCACCGGCCCCTCGGCTTATGTCCAGGTGCTGGTGACGGCCACCATGAAGGACGGCACGGTGGCGGACGCCACGCGGGCGGTGACGTGGACGGCGGAGGGCGCGGAGGTTTCACCTTCGGGGATTTTGACGGCCAAAGGGGACGGAAGGGGGAGGCTGAAGGTGACGTTGGGCGGCCTCTCCGCGGAGGCTCCGGTGACGGTGAGTGGCAGCGGGGCAGAACTCGCGCCGGATTACATCCGCGACGTGACGCCGGTCATTTCCCGCATGGGCTGTAACGCGGGCACCTGCCACGGGGCGAAGGAGGGGAAGGCGGGGTTCAAGCTCAGCCTGCGGGGTTACGATCCCATCTATGACATCCGCGCCTTCACGGATGATGTGAAGGGCCGCCGCACGAACGTGGCCAGCGCGGATGAATCCCTCATGCTCCTGAAGGGCACGGCGGGGGTGCCGCACGAAGGCGGGCAGGTGATGAAGCAGGGGGACAAGTATTACCGCATCGTCCGCGCGTGGATCGCGGCGGGCATGAAGCTGAACCTGGAGACGCCCCGGGTGACGAAGATCGAACTCACGCCCGCGAATCCCGTGGTGCAGAAGATCGGCGGACGGCAGCAGTTCCGCCTTCTCGCCACCTACGCGGACGGCCTTCAGCGGGACGTGACGCAGGAGTCGTTCATCGAGAGCGGGAACATGGACATCGCGAAGCATGACCGCACGGGCCTGCTCTCCGCCGCCCGGCGCGGGGAGGCTCCGGTGCTGGCCCGCTACGAGGGCACCTACGCCTCCACGGTGCTCACCGTCATGGGGGACCGCTCGGGCTTTGCGTGGGAACAGCCTCCGGCGAACAGCCCCATCGATGAACTGGTGGCCGCGAAACTCCAGCGCATGAAGACGCTCTCCTCCGGCCTCTGCACGGACCTGGAGTTCATCCGCCGCGTCTATCTCGACCTCACCGGCCTGCCGCCCGCGCCGGAGGTCATCCAGCCGTTTGTAAACGATCCCCGGGATTCCCGCTGGAAGCGGGAGGAACTCATCGACCGCCTCATGGCCTCGGAGGAATTCGTGGACCACTGGACGAACAAATGGTGCGATCTCCTCCAGGTGAACAGCAAGTTCCTGGGCGGGGAAGGGGCGAAGGGCCTGCGCGACTGGGTGCGCTCCCAGGTGAAGGAGAATGTGCCCTACGACCGCTTTGCCCGGAGCATCCTCACAGCCACGGGCTCGAACCGCGAGGTGCCACCCGCCGGTTATTTCAAGATCCTGCGCGATCCCGCGGAGACGATGGAAAACACCACCCATCTGTTTCTTGCCACCCGGTTCAACTGCAACAAGTGCCACGACCACCCCTTCGAGCGGTGGACGCAGGATCAGTATTATGAAATGGCCGCCTGGTTCGCCCGCGTGAAGCTGGAGGCTGATCCCGCCAGCGGGGACCGCCGCATCGGCGGGACGGATGTGGAGGGCGCGAAGCCCTTCTATGAAATGGTGCTCAACAGCCCGGCGGGTGAGGTGAAGCACGACCGCACGGGCAAGGTGACGCCCCCGGCATTCCCATACCCCGCGAAGCACGACAAAGCGGAAAACGCCTCCCGCCGCGATGAACTGGCGGCGTGGATCACCAGCGCGGACAATCAGTATTTCGCCTCCAGTTATGTGAACCGCGTGTGGGGCTATCTCACCGGCACGGGGATCATCGAGCCGCTGGATGACATCCGCGCGGGGAATCCACCGAGCAATCCGGAGCTGTTGAAGTGGCTCACGCAGGACTTCATCGCGCACGGGTTCGATACCCGGCATCTCATTCGTGCGATCTGCCGCAGCCGCACCTATCAGCTTTCCCTCCAGACGAACCGCTGGAACGAGGACGACACCATCAACTACAGCCACGCCATCGCCCGGCGGCTTCCGGCGGAGGTGCTCTATGATGCTATTTTCGCCGTCACTGGGGCGAAATCCATCCTGCCGGGGAACGTGCGCGCCGCGCAACTGGCGGATAGCCAGTCCGCCACGCCGGACGGGTTTTTGAACAACCTCGGCAAGCCCGCCCGGGAGAGTTCCTGTGAGTGTGAACGCCACGGCGATCTTCAGCTGGGCCCCATCATGGCTCTCATTTCCGGCCCCACCGTGGGGGACGCGGTTTCCGCCGAGGGGAATGCTCTCGCCAAAATGGTGGACGCCGTGAAGGACGATACCCAACTGGTGCGGGAGATCTTCATGCGCGTCCTCAACCGTCCGCCCTCGGAGGGGGAAAGCCGCACCGCCGCCGCCGCCCTCGCGGAGATGGAGGGCGAGCATCACGGCATGGCCGCGGATCTCGTGGCCTTGGAGGAGAAAATGAAGCCCGTCCTGGAACAGAGGGAAAAGGAGCGGCAGGCGGGCATCGATGCCGTGAAGGCGGAGCAAGCCGCGTATGAGGCGGCTCTCGCGCCAAAGCTGGCTGCGGCCATGAAGCAGCGTCAGGAGAAAATAGACGCCGCCCAAAAGGCCCTGACGGACGCCGGGAATGCCGTGTCCGCCGGATTGCCCGCGTGGGAGGCCTCGCTGGGGAAGAACCAGACCGCCTGGGTGGTGCTGGATGCCGCTGAGGCCGTGAGTTCCAAAAAGGCGAACAAGCTGGAGAAGCAGCCGGACCTTTCCATTCTGGCGCTCGGCGCGGAGGGGAAACAGGACTACACGGTGACCGCCCGGACCACGCTGCCGGTCATCACCGGACTGCGTCTTGAGGCGCTGACGGATGCCCGCATTCCCATGAACGGCCCCGGTCGCAGTGGCGGCGGGAATTTTGTGGTGAGTGAGATCGAGGCCACCTGGACGCCGGATGGCGGCCAGCCGCAAATGATTGTCTTCAATGACGCCGTGGCCACCTACAACCAGGGAAGCTACGAGATCAAAAATGCCATCAATGGCAAGGTGGGCGGCGAGCCGGACGGCTGGGCTATCGTTCCAGATGGAGTGGGCAAACCGCAGACCGCCGTGCTCCGCTGCAAGGACCCTGTCACCCTGGGAGCTACCGGGGGGACGGTGAAGATCGTTCTCCGCCAGCAGTTTACCGATGGAAAGCACCTCCTGGGCCGCTTCCGCCTGGCCCTCACCGGATCCCCCGCGCCCGTGGACTTCGGCCTGCCCTCGCCGGTGGTGGAAACCCTGGCCGTGCCTCCGGAAAAGCGGACGCCGGAGCAGACCGGGATTCTCGTGGCCCACCTGAAAGCCACGGATGCCGGGATGATCGTGAAGACCGCCGCCCTTGCCGAAGCTTCGAAGCCTCTCCCCCCGGATGCCGGCACCGAAGCCCTGAAGATGAAGCTGGCCAAAGCCATGCAGCCTCTCCCCGTGGACCCCTCCCTGGCCGCTCTGCGCCGGGACGTGGGACTCAGCGCCGGACAGCTTCAGAAAAAGCGCCTCACCGCCGCCCAGGACCTCACCTGGGCGCTCATCAATAATCCGGCGTTTCTCTTCAACCACTGAGCGGGGCCTTCTCTTTCTCAAGAGGCAGCGCGCAGCGCCGTGGACGGCGTGCGGCTCGCCGCCGCTGTACAGGCTGGGGCTTGCCCCGGCAGACCAGACCACCCCTTGCCCCAACGCCGCACTCTCCCTCACCACACAGGCTTGCGTGACATGGAGGGGACTTGTGTTTTGCCATCCCATGCTCACACTCCTCTCATGACGTTCCGCCCGATCCTCGCCGCTTTCCTGCTGGGCCTCTCCGCCACTCACGCGGATCCGCTGCTCTCACCGGAGGAGGCCCGGGCAAAGATGACCGTGCCGGAGGGCTTCAGCGTGGACCTCATCGCGGCGGAGCCGGACATCGTGCAGCCCATCGCTTTCTGCTGGGACGCGCGCGGGCGCATCTGGGTGGTGGAGGGCATGACCTATCCCACGCGCCGCGGCAAGCCCGTGGCGGGAGACTCCACGAAGCCGGGAGAGGCGCAGTTGAAGGACATCCTCGGCGGGGACGACCGCATCCTGATTTTCGAGGACGCGGACGGGGACGGGAAATTCGAGACCCGGAAGGTCTTCGTGGAGCATTTGAATCTCGTCTCCGGCATTGAGATCGGCTATGGCGGTGTGTATGTGGGCGCGGCTCCCTATCTTCTTTTTATCCCGGACCGGGACGGCGATGACAAACCGGACGGCGCGCCGGAGATCCTTCTGGACGGCTGGGGCTACCAGGACACCCACGAAACGCTGAACAGCTTCATCTGGGGACCGGACGGCTGGCTCTACGGCTGCCACGGGGTCTTTACCTACAGCAGCGTGGGCGCGCCTGGCACCCCGAAGGAACAGCGCGTCCCGCTCAACTGCGCCTACTGGCGGTTTCATCCGGTGCGGAAAACCTTCGAAATCTACGCCTCCGGCACATCCAATTCCTGGGGCTTTGATTGCAACGAATACGGTGACTGGTTCAGCGAGGCCTGCGTGATTCCCCACTTCTGGCACATCATCCAGGGCGGTTACTACCTGCGCCAGAGCAATCCGCTGGGCCATTACAATCCCTATGTATATACGAACATAGAGACCATCGCGGACCATTTGCACTACATAGGAAATACCCCGCACAGCGGCAATGGCGTGAGCGATGCCGCGGGCGGCGGTCACGCGCACTGCGGGCTTTGCATCTACAACGGGGATAACTTCCCGCCTGAATACCGCGGTCGCCCCATGCTCTTCAACATCCATGGGAAACGCATCAATCAGCAACTGCTGGTGCCGGAGGGCTCCGGCTACGTGGCAAAGGCCGCTCCGGATTTCCTGAAAGCCAACGATGCCAACTTCACTGGCGTGGCCCTCAAGGTGGGGCCGGACGGCGCGCTGTATTTCATCGACTGGTATGACCGGGAAAAATGCCACCGCCCGCAGCCGGAGGTATGGGACCGCAGCAATGGGCGGATCTATCGCGTGAAGTATGATAAAACGTGGAAGCCGTGGAAGCCGGGTTCGCCATCGGATTTGAGAGCGCTTTTCTGGACTGATGAGATGGCGTCCCGGACTGGCTGGCATGCCCGCATGGCGCTGAAAGCACTGTATGAGACTCCTCAGGACGGGCGGCATAAAGCGGATGCCATGTTACGAAAGCTGTCCGTTTCTTTTAATGGAACAGGCACCGACAAAGAGACTCGAAAGCTGACCGCGATCGAAGGGAGAATCGATCATCCGTTCTATTTTTATGCCCTGGGGCAAATTTCCGGTGATATGGAAAAGGAGGCGCTGGAAGCAATGGATACGTGGCTGGAAAACGATGCTAATAACAGGAGGAGCACGGATGCGGTGGCCTCCGCGATAGGGAACCTGCGGATGCCTGTATCCACGAGGGTTCTGCAGAATCTCCAGAGATTAGCTTCCGACGGCAAACATGAGGATGAGCCTGCAATACAGTCCCCCCGAAGAGTACGCCTCGCCCTCGCCAGCGCCCTCCAGCGCCTCCCGCTCAAGGACCGCTGGCCCATCGCGGAAGCTCTCATTTCCCATGGGGAGGACGTGAAGGACCACAATCTCCCGCAGATGTACTGGTATGCCATCGAGCCCCTCGTGCCGGCAGATCCTGACAAAGCTCTGGAACTCGCGGCCAAATCCCAAATTCCCCTCGTTTCCCAGAACATCGCCCGTCGCCTCGCGGAGGCGGAGGGTGGCGTGCCGCACCTCATCGCGGCGCTGGGCAAGGAAAAGACCGGCGCGGGCGCGGTGTATCTCATGAAAGCCGCCCTCCAGGGTCTCAAAGGGCGGTCCGGTGAAACTCCGCCCAAAGAATGGGACGGTGCCTATGCGAATATCGATGACATTCTGAAGCGCCGCGCGGATGCCAAAGACCTGACCGCCGAAATCTCGGATCTCCGCGAAGCCCTGGCAGTTTCCTATGGCGACAAGCGCGCCTTCCCCCGCCTCCGCCAGCAGGTGAAGGATGCCGCCCTCCCCGTGGAGCGCCGGGAGCTGGCCCTCCAGACGTTGCTGACCGGGAAGGACCCGGAAGTCCGCACTCTCATTCAGGACCTGCTGGACGATCCCGTCATGCGCCTGCCCGCACTCCGGGCGCTCCCCGCGGCTCTGCGTTGAACGCCCGCCAGGAGAAACCGGATCAATACCCGAAATCTGAATTTTGAAGTTTTCTTCCCCGCCTGCTCCGCTATCACTCCCGTCATGAACCGCCGTCACCTTCTCGCCGCCGCTCCCGCTCTTTTTGCCGCCAGCCGCTTGAGGGCGGCGGACGCGGAAGTCCCTCCGGTCCCCGCCGCCCAGGCGCATAAATACCGGATCGGCGTCAGCACTTACTCCTTCTGGCACTTTGACGAAGGATCGGCAAAATGGCGTCCCATCGATAAGTGCCTGGAGGCCGCCGCGGGCATGGGCTTTGACGGCGTGGAGATCCTTCAGGTGCAGATGACGGACACCAGTCCCGCCGCCCTGAGGAATATCAAACGCCGCGCGTTCACCCTGGGGCTGGACCTCATGGGCTTCTCCACCCACCAGACCTTCCTGACGCCGGATGCCGACAAGCGCACGGATAACATTCTGAAGACCACGCAGTTTCTGGAACAGGCCTATGAGCTTGGAATCCCCACCATCCGCGTGAATACCGGAAGATGGGGCACCAGCAAGAACTTCGACGAGCTCATGAAGAACCGCGGCATCGAGCCCCGGCTCGAAGGCCGCACGGACGACGAGGGTTTCAAGTGGGTGATCGACAGCTTTGAAAAACTGGTCCCCGAAGCGGAAAAGCGCGGCGTGGTCATGGGCCTGGAAAACCACTGGGGTCTCGGCATCACCGCCGAGGGCGTCATGCGTGTGGTGGACGCCATCAAGAGCCCCTGGCTCCAGGTGACCCTGGATACCGGCAACTTCCTCGAAGACCCCTACGACCGCCTCAAAAAGCTGGCCCCCAGCACCGTGCTCCTCCAGTGCAAGACCTACTACGGCGGCGGTCTCTGGTATTCCCTGGACCTCGACTACGCCCGCATCGCCACCATCATGCGGGAGAGCGGCTATCGCGGCTACCTCTCCCTGGAAATGGAAGGCAAGGAGGATCCCCTCACTGCCGTGCCGAAGAGCCTGGAGGTTCTCCGGAAGCACTTTTCGTAAGAGGCTCCGGCCCCATTGCTTCCTTTAGAGCGGTGGGGCCTTCTCTGTTCAAGGCCCGTTGATATGGCGTTGCTTGTTTGCTTCCACGATCCTGGGTCCGAAATGGACTGGTCGAGGGCCGCGATCTACCTCGACCAGAGTTTCTATGAGGCGCTGTACCGCCACTATGAGGGAAGCGAAAGCCCATCGCCTCTCAAGGCGATGGTTGCGATGGGATACGACGACGAGTTCATCATCGCCGGGGATCGTCTCAGGGAATCGTTGCTTGAACTGGAACAGATCGCCGGAGCCGGCAGGGTCCGGCACCCGCAGATCCAATCGTTTGGCGATGTCCTGCGTGAAGCGGCATCCCGTGGATGTAGCCTTGCCGTCGGGGGAGACATGCATCCCGATCTTTCGCGGGCCCAATAGCCGGGCTGGGCTCTAGCCCCTCCGTGACGCATGTGTCACGGAGTCTTTCTCAGACGGAAAAAGAGCCGGTCCGCCGTCAGGGTGAGCGTGATCGCGTTGTCCGTCACTCCTGAAACCGGTGTCCAGGGATCGGCAAGGTCCGGGGAATATTCCAGGAGATACCCTGTGGTGTCCGCGGGCCATGAAAGCGTGGCGGAGTTTCCTTCCCGCGTGAGGCTGAGCACCGGCAGTGCCTGGGGGACGGAGGGAATGGTGCCGCCGGTGAAGACTACCTCGCCCAGCGCGAGCACATTGTTATCATCCGAGACGCCCCCCAGCCCGGCGCGGGCCACCCTCACGTATCTCCCGGTAATCGCCGAGCCTCGAAGGGCCTCTATATCCGTGAGAATCTGCGTGGGGTTTGCCTGCTCGTTGTTGGGATTGATTCCCGTGAGAGACCATACTTCTTGGTGGTTCGCGTCATAGACGGTGATGGTCAGATCCCTCAGCCGCCCCTGGCAACATGACGAGCGGTTGTAGAGAGTCACTTTCTGAAGCGAAACCTCCGTGCCGAAGTCCGCCTCCCACCAGGCATTGGCATCAGCGCCATCCGTGTGGGTGAAATTGTTGAAGTTGGAATCCAGCGCATTGGTGGCCGCGAAATTTCCCTGCGTGGTACTCTGCGTGGCCGTGAGACTGATGATGCCCGCGGCTGTCAGGTTGGAGCCGGGAGGGAGATCGACGTCTCCTCCCTTCAGAATAAGCTGCACCTCTCCGATGGAAAGCACTCCCGGTGCCGGACCAATCCCCGGGGTCCGCCGGATTTTGACCTTCCGGGCTACCAGCGAGGAAGGGAAATCGACGGTGAGGGAAGCCGGAGATCCCAATACGCCATCAGGGTTAAGAAGCTCTGAAGTGAAGAGCGGATCAGTCTCCTCCACCCCGGCATAGACGGTAACAGTGATGTCCCTCAACCGTTCCCCGCAGCACTCCTGACGATTGTAGATTACCACGGTGGTGAAGGCTGTGGCTTCCGGCAATGTCACAGTGAGCCAGGGATCCGGGCAGGCTTCAAGGGTGTGAGTGAAATTAGAAAAATTGCCGTCAATCGCCTGGGAGGCGAGATAGATGTCATAGTGTTCCGGGCTTTGTTCAGCCACTGCATTCGCCAGACTTAAAGACGCATTAACCGGAATGGCTTGAACTCCGGCAATGGCGAAAAGGTAGAAACTTAAAAACAGAAGGCATGATTTCATCGTGCATGGAAAGAGCATCCCACGCGCCTGTGCTGCCTGAACATTTTTCATTTAAGGCGGAATCCCGAGATGAAAACCTGGTGAACGGCCAAATGGTTGATCTGTAAAAATGATGTGGAATATCCATTTCGGATACAAAACGATTAACCGGCGGAGAGAATCCGGTATCCCTTACTCCACCCGCCGGTAACCCCGTCCCTCCGAGGGCCGGAGGGACGGGATCATCCTTTGTGATTGCCTGGTCCGGTGGCAGGTGCTTCCGGTACATTTCGATGGCCGTCCCGAGTGTCATCGCCATTCGCCATTTCCTTCCATGTCCAACTTTCCGTCCTCCTCCCGCTCCGGGCTGCTCGCCGCTGGCAACTTCATCGTCGATTACGTGAAGATCCTCGACTACTACCCCGGGGAGGAAATGCTGGCCAGCATCCTGCGGGAAAGTTCCGCCAACGGGGGCGGACCGTATAACATCCTGAAGGATCTTGCGAAGATGGGGGCCGGGTTCCCTCTTGAGGCAGCCGGTCTTATCGGCACGGACAGCACGGGCCGGTGGATTCTGGAGGATTGTGGGGCGCATGGCATCGACGTCTCCCGGCTCCGCCAGACCACCGAAGTGAGCACCAGCTACACGGACGCCTTTACCGTGGAAAGTACCGGGCGTCGCACCTTTTTCCACCAGCGCGGGGCGAATGCCCTGCTGGCTCCGGAACATTTCGAGTTCACCGGCGTCACCGCCCGCCTGTTCTACCTCGGCTACTTCATGCTGCTGGACACCCTGGATGCCGTGGGGCCGGACGGGCGCAGCGGGGCCTCCCATGTGCTGGAAAAGGCCATCGCCGCCGATCTTGTGACCGCCGCAGACATGGTGAGCGTGGAGCACGCGGATTTCGCCCGCGGCGCGCTCAGCGCGCTCCCGTGGGTGGACCATTTCATTCTGAATGAGATCGAGGCCGGGAAGCTCGCGGGACTGTCCCTGCGTGGTCCCTCCGGCCCGGACTGGGACGGCATCGAAGAGGCCGCCCGGGGGCTTATCCACCGGGGCGTGCGGAAATCCGTGACCATTCACTTCGTGGAAGGAGCGGTGTGCGTGGATCACACCGGAGCCGCCTGCCGGCAGGGCTCCGTGGTGCTGCCCTCCGGATTTGTCCGCGGGGCCACCGGGGCGGGGGATGCCTTCGCCGCCGGGCTGCTCCTGGGGATTCACGAAGGATACTCCTGGCCGGAATGCCTGCGCCACGCCGTTTGTGCCGCCGCCATGTGCCTTTCGCACCCGGCCACTTCGGAGGGCATGCGGCCCGTCGCGGAGTGTCTCGCTCTCGGGGATCAGTATGGCTTCCGGCCCGCTCCCGGGGCGTGAAAAATTCCGCCTCCGCCTTCGCGTTCCCGCCATCGTTCGTTAGATAGCCCGCATGTCATCCGCCGGGGAATCTCTGAATCCACTCGCCGCCCTGCATGTGCTCGCGGCCCATCTCGAAGCCCTGGCCCGCCGCGGCCAGGAGCGCCTCTGGATGACTCCGGAAGCCCGGACCGCCCTGAAGGAAATCTGCCGGATGAAACCCGGCCGTATGTCCTTCGCCCCCCCCGTCCCTGTCCCCCTCTCCCCTCCTACTCCTCCGTCCCCCTCTCTCTCCGCGGAACTCCCCCCTCCCCCCACGGTTCCCGACTCTTCCGAACCCCTTTCCGCGGCATCCTCCGCTCCTCCCGTCGAACCCTCCTCCCTCTTTCCCCCCTCCGCCCCGCTCAACCGGGCCGAAAAGGAAGCCGCGCTCGCCGAAGTGGCCGCCCGGGCCGAAGCCTCTCCCCGGGCCCGCGCCCTGGGCACGCTCCGGGACATCATGGTCTTTGCCACGGGGAATCCGGAGGCGGAAATCATGCTGGTCGGCGAAGCCCCGGGAGCCGTGGAGGAACAGCGCCGCGAGCCTTTCACCGGTCCTGCTGGAGCCACGCTGGACCGGATTCTCAAGGCCATGGGCCTGAACCGCCCGGATGTCTATATCTCGAACATCTGCAAATTCCGCCCCGCCATTGAAGGCGGCAGCCAGGGCACCAAAAACCGTCCGCCCACCGCCGGGGAAATGGAGGCCTGCATTTCGTATGTGTACGAAGAGATCGCCATCATCCAGCCCCGGGTGCTCGTCGCCCTGGGGAGCACCGCCGCCGCCGGCCTGTTGAAAAACCCGGTCTCCGTCTCCCGCGTGCGCGGCAAGTGGCTGGAGTGCCAGGGCATCCCTCTCATGGTCACTTTCCACCCCTCCTACATCCTCCGGAAAGAACAGGAGGGCGAGGACGTGGCTAATGCCGAGAAGCGCAAGCTCTGGGAGGACATGCTCATGGTCATGGAGCGCGTGGGCATGCCGGTCTCCGACAAGCAACGCCGTTATTTTCTCCCTAAAAACCGCTAACGTCCTTTTCCCTTATGTCTCTTTTTACCCGTATTATCAACGGCGAGATTCCCGGTCGTTTTGTCTGGAAGGACGAGCACTGCGTGGCCTTCATGACTATCGCTCCCATCCGGCCTGGACACACCCTCGTGGTGCCCCGCCAGGAGATCGATTCCTGGCTGGATGCCCCGCCGGACCTCACCGCCCATCTTTTTCAGACCGCCCAAAACGTCGCCCGAGGCATCCAGGCCGCGTTTCCCTGCACAAAAGTGGGCCTCATGATCGCCGGGCTGGAGGTGCCCCACATGCACATTCACCTCACTCCCATCGACGAAATCCGGGACATGGACTTTGCCCGCCAGGACTCCAGGGCCACTCCCGCGGACCTGGACGCCGCCGCGGAAAAGCTCCGCGGCGCCCTCCGCTCTCTCGGCTTCACCGAAGCTCAGTAGAGCGGCCATCAATACGAAAAAAGGGGCCTCCCGCGTCAAACGTGGGGGGCCCTTTTCATGGAAAACATCAGGCAGGCGGCAGCCCCGCGGGCGTGGATCAGTTCCGCAGGACCTTCAGTCTGACGAAACGCCGTCCGGTGGTGCCCGGCGGGACTTCGGACTTCATCACCTGGGTGACTCCGTCATCCGAGACGACGACAGGCTCCGAAACTCCCGCCACTCTCCAGATGCCATCCGGAGTTTCGCTCCATTCCACCCGGCAGGTCAGCTCCGCGGTGGTCGCCTTGAGCCGGGACCAGGTGAATTCCAGCACTCCACCGTTTTTCACAAGCGTTCCTGTCGCCGGGTTCTTTGCCAGGGGGTTCGAGCCGGTGGCGAATTCAAGGAGGTTGGGAATGCCGTCCCCATCCGGATCCGCGAGGTCCGCGGCCGTGCCGGTGTTGGAGAACGTGTCGAAGTTCTGTTTTCTCCAGAGCTCGCTTTGCGTTGCCAGACTGCCTTCAAAGCTGAGAACGAAAGCACTTTCATCCGCGTCATTGCTGGCCAGGGTCAGGATCAGGGAATGGTTGCCCGCGGCTACCGGGGTGAACGCGACCGTGAAAGTGGCCGAGGCATCGTGGGCCAGACTGGTCACCGCCGGGCCGGTGATCGTGAAATCGCCCGGCATTCCGGCGGGAGTCACGCGGCTCAGAGCCAACCCGGTCAAATCACCGAATCCCGTATTGCGGATCGTAAACGTCAGGCTGGCGCTGTTTCCGGCAGCCACCGGGCCGAACTGGAAAGGAACGCCGCTTCCTGAAACCAAAGCGGTGCCAGGAGTCTGTTCGATCACGATCTCAGGGGAGGCATTGATCCCAAAGGCGGCGCGCGATTCCACCACTCCGAGTTTGTTATAGACACCGGCGATCCGGGCCCGGGCCCGGAGGATCCCGGACGCTGGAAGATTGAGCCCGTTCAACTCCCAGCCGCGGGCTGCCGGCATAAAAGTCCCGTTGCCCAGTTTCGTCCAGTTGGACCCGCCATCCGTGGAAACATCAAAAGTGACGCCCAAAGCCGCCGGGGACGAGCCGCCACGCAGCCATTGCACTCTTGAGGAGCTGGTGGCGGAAAGGCTCTGAGTGGCGGGAGTGTTGAGAAGCCTTTGAAAGGAACCTCCTTGTGTAAAGACGAGCACTTTGCCGTCCTCCTGCATGGTCAGAAACGTTTTGGCGTTGGCACCGATAAAACCTGGATCGACGGAACCGCTGGAGTCCGTTCTCGCGATGCCCGCCACCACGGTATTCCCCACCTGGGTGAAAGAACCGGCAATGAGTAACTTTCCATCCGCCTGCCCCAGGGCGCTGCTAACCGCTCCATTGGTCGGGGCCGCTGTGAAATAATAATTGGGTCCCAGTTGGCCGCCAATGGCATAGCCGCCGCCGTCCAGCGGCGCGACGAAGTTGACCCAGGTGGGTTGATTTGGTCTTCCTGTATAAAAATACTGGCCACCCTCGGCCAGACCTCCATCCCGGGAATAGTTATTCAGGAAGCCAGTATAGTTGGAAAACATTAACGACAACAGACTGCCGGGCACCGCGAATTGATCATTCGCCCCCATGGTCAGAAGGGGCGAACTTGTGGTGATGCCGGTGGTGAAGCCTGTGTCCGGTGACCCGTCGCTATTGAGACGGCCGACGATGTAACTGTTGGGCGTGCCGCCACTCTTCCAATAAAGCATTCGACCGTCCGACTGAATCCCCCCGCCATAACCTGTTTCCTGGGAGGGGGAGGTGAATGAGGGGTCAGGAGTGCCGTTTTCAAGGATTCTTTCAATGCCGGCCTCTGTTCCAATAACAATTCTTCCGTCCGGTAAAACGGACAGGAATTCTACTCTTCCCGCCGCGCCATAGGTAAAGGAGGGATCAAGAGCCCCATCCTTCTCAAGCCGCGCGATGTAGCGGTGTGAGGCTCCACCGGCGGTGGTAAAGCCGCCTCCAACAAGGAGTTTTCCAGAAGGCAGGACGACTACACTGCCAATGTCGCCATCCAGCACGGGAAGGATGAACGACGGATCAATGCCCGTGCCATATCCTGTCAGTTTGATATCGAACGGATTTTCGTCACGGTCATTGCTGGCGATATGCAAAGTAGCCGAGATCGCCCCTCCGCGGGAGGGAAGAAATCTCACATGAAGGCGGGTGCCGCCTCCTGGGCCCAAGGGACTTTCGGGAGCGGTGGTCAGCGAGAACATATCCGAGTCCGGTCCGTCAATGGTCGCCTGAAGACCGGTGAGATTGCCAACTCCTTCATTGGTGATATTCACCTGCATCCCCCCCGGGGTGCCGACCGGGAGGGTTCCCAAATCACGGGTTTCCCCACTGACGATAGACGGGCCATTAGGTTCTCTAACGGTGATTTCCGCTATCGGCAGCAATGATCCCGAGCCGGTGAGGGTGATATCGATGGTTTCTTCGTCCGCGTCGTTGCTCCCCAGACGCAGTATCGCGTTTTTCAGACCGCTGGAAACGGGCGAAAACCTCACTTTTAACAGGGCCTCCGTGCCGGTTTGCACGGATACCGGCGGGGTGGAGACAAGAGTGAACTGACTCGCGTCCGGGCCGCTCAAGGAAAGGCCGATCCCCGTGAGGGGAGCCGTGCCTGTATTTCTGATCACAAAAGAAAGCTCCGCCGTATCACCCGTCTGGACCATCCCGAAATCCCGGTTTCCTCCCGTGGAAAGCACTGAAAACGCGGGCTGCTCGAGGCTGATTTCCGGAGCAGTATTTTCAGTAAGAGTAAAAGGGGCTACCAGTTCCGTGACTCCCGAACTCTCGTTCCGGTTACCACCGGACACACGGCCCTGGGCACGTAGCAGCCCCGTGTGAGGAAGAGTGGGGCCGTTCAGTTGCCAGCCTCCCGGGATCCGGGATCCTCTTCCGAGCGGTGTCCACGTGACGCCTGTATCCGTGGAAAGCGCGAACGTTACCTGTCCCACCTCCGGGGCCGAGCCGCTCCGGTTCCAGGTGACCGTGGATGTCCCGCTCACGGCCAGAGACTGGGCGGCGGGGTCATTGGTCAGTTGAGCCAGCCATCTTTTCGGCTGACCATTAAAGATCATGTTGGACCCGGCGAGAACAATTTTCCCGTCCGGCCTCAAGGCAATTCCGTTAATTCGCGTCCCGCTGCCGGCAGCCGGATTGAAGCTGGCAACCGGTTCCGGTAGTCCGCCTGGCAGCAGCCTGACAAAGGAATATCCACCGGCGAGGATCTTTCCATCGGTCTGAACTACGATGCTCATAGGTGCGTCGATGTTTCCTGGATTGAAGGTATCCTCCAGGCTCCCGTCGGCATTCAGCCTCACTATTCCATGCCGCGACTGACCATGAACCGCGGAAAAACCGTACCCTCCCGCGAGAATTTTGCCGTCCGCCTGAAGCGCCACAATACTGACAGGTCCTGAAAAGCCCGGTAATGCCTGAAAGGTGGCGGTGCTCTCCAGGGTTCCGTCAGGATTCAGGCGGGCGATGTTACGCCGGGGCTGTCCGTTGATGGAGGTGAATTCCCCGACGATGATAATTTTCCCATCCTCCTGGAGCGCCATACTGTGGATACTTCCACCATCGGCACCGGTACCTGCATTAAAAGTAGCCGTGCTCTCCACCGAGCCATCCGGCAGGAGGCGGGCGATCCCGTTTCTGGACTGATGGTCCACGGTGGTGAATTCACCACCAATGAGGATCTTTCCGTCCGCCTGGACCGCGATGCAATAGAGTGTGCTGCTGCCATCATAAGCGATAGTGGCCCCGGAATTGAATGACGGGTCCACGCTGCCGTCAGGCAAAAGCCGGGACAGCATAAAATACCCACCCGCCAGGACTTTTCCGTCGGGCAAACCGGCAAGGCATTGCACGGAATAGGTAGCGAATGAGTTGCCGGGATTGAAAGTAGAGAGATCTTCAAGCACGCCATTCGGCAGCAGCCTGGCCATCCGGTTGCGGGCCTGACCGTCGATGGTTTCGAACGCCCCGCCAATTACAATTTTCCCGTTATCTTGGACCACAACGGATTGCGGATCGCTATTGAACGTGGTGCCTCCGGAGAACGAGGGATCGACGGTGCCGGCCACCTGGGCCCGCGCAAACCCGGCGCCGGCGGCGAGCAACGTACACATTCCTTTGGATGATAGCCCTGATGGTAAGAAAGAGAGGCGTGTCTTCATGGGGTTTTTGTATGAACAGGCGAAACGGGGTCCTGTTCTCTACAGGCCGCAATATGAGAAATTACCCGGGGGAAGGCAATAAAATACCCGCCCGCTGTCCGGTGTATAGGAGGCCTTCCTATGACCAGGTCAGGGGCGGGATGGTTACTAACGCAATTTTTATGAATATAAAATGAAAGCGTCCGCCGGGCTGTTTCGTGGCCCTTTATTGATAGACCGGCTCCGCGGGTGGATCCGGTTTCAGGATCAGTTCCGCCTGCGCGCGGTCGTTGGCGAGTTCATTGATGAGCTCGAAGAAGTTCATGCCGGCGCAGCGCTGGGCGCGGCGGAGCAGGAAGGGAACGGGATTCGAGGGTTCATTGAGCTCGAACCAGGAGATGATCTTATCCAGCGCTTTCACCGCGGCGTCCCGGGAATTGATGGCTCCCACCGCGATGCCCCCACCGCCACCTGCAGCCGTGGCGTAACCACCACCATCTGCGGAGGAATCGCCCCACCCGGTCTCGCCGCCCGCGGCTTCGGCCTCGGTGGCACAATAAGGAGCGATCTTCCGGGCCATGCGGCTGAGCTGGTCCCGAAGGTCCGCTAGATTCACCCCGTAGCCGCTGCCGAATTTTTCATCGAACACATCCTCAATGGCCCGGGCGTTATCCAGGGACTCCGTGAGCGCCGTGTGTGCCGCCGTGACGATGTCCAGGGGCGTGTTCTTGAATCCGCCCTGCACCAGTTTCGCGGTATTGGCGTCATCCGCATCGCCGGAGGGATTTTCCGAAGCCTCCAGTTCCCCGATGCTGAACCGCCCACCCGCGGACTGCGAGACCGGCACGGCCAGCAGTTTCACGAGGAATGAGGGGTAATTCAGCGCCTCGATCACCGGCGGGCGGAAGTCCCGTTTATCCTCCAGTTCCCCGGCGGGATAGACATCGTCCCAGAAGTTTTCGCACCAGTAGCGGAGCAGGCTGAGGCCGTCCCGCAGACCCGCGACCCCCTGGAGGAACGTGGCGCATTCCGTGAGGATGACCCCCAGGCGCAGATGCCGCGTCTCCGCGGCCAGCTCCAGGGCGAGATCCCGCACATCCTGCCACTTGGGCGGATAGGTGATGCCCTCCCGTTTCTCGCCGGCGGCGAGCGTGTTCAACTGCGCCCAGCGCGGGTCGTAGTTGTTTTCGAGGTCCACCCCGCAGGGCGCGGACGGGCTGACAGGGGATTTCAGTGACTGGAGGTCCATAGCGTGTTGGTTAGGATTTATGCCGCGGTCTGAAAAAGCCACCCACGGAGCGGAACATGCTCTTGATGACGGAACCGCCGGAGGCGGCTTCCGGAGCCGCCAGAAACTCCGGCGCATCCAGCCAGGCCTGCACGCTTTCGCTCCAGGCTTCCTGCTGCTGCTCCTCGATGGAATAAGGCACGCAGGCCGTGAGCGGGACGGCGGTCTCCGGGGAAAACAGGTTCTGCAACGTCCGCGCTCCGGGATCCCCCAGGGTGATGTCCCCCAGCGAGTCCCCCTGCTGCCAGGTCATGCAGACAGGATGGCGCTCCAGATGAAGCACGGAACGCACCAGCGCCGTCCAGAGGAGCGCGTGGAAGGCGGTAATGGCCGTGCTCTGCCGGACGCGCGCGCGGCCCGTGCCGGCTCCTTGCGGGGAAAGTGAATGCAGCACGCGGGCGAGGGCATCGGATTCCGGGCCGCAGCCGCTGCCTTCCAGCATCCGGAGCCGCACGGAGGTGCCCGCCGCCGCGGAGGAGGCGAAGCTCATCTTTTCCTCCAACTGGCGCTGCCCGGAAACCTGGGCGGTCCGGAGGGCATCCATCGAGCCCGCGCCCTGGGCCTGGCGCAGGATCTGCCGGAGAATGTCGCCCGCCTCTCCCGCAGAAGCCGCGGCGCGAAATCCCGTCATATGCCCCGCGGCCACCAGCGGATACTGACGCCGTCCCTTGGCATCCGAGGACGCGGTGAGGTAAGCCACCAGCCATCCCGCGGGACCGGCACAGACGATGCCGTGACCCCACGGTACGTGGTCCGGAGTGTCCTCCAGATCCTTTTCCCAGCGTTTGCGCGCCAGGATTTCCCCCAGCCCCTCCACATACAGCCCCTGTTTGAACTGCACCAGGGACAGGGTGGAAAGCCCCGCGTCCTCCAGGTGATCCGCCGCGGCGGGATGCTTTCCGAAGATCGCCACCCGGGCCGCCGCGCCAGGCGGCAGGGAGTCAGCGAGAAAGGCGGCGGCGACGGTATTCATGGAAGTCAGGGACTAGTCATTCAGGCCGAAGGAGCGGCGCACCGGCCAGACGGAGGGCAGGGAAGGGGAGGCCTCGATGCCGAACACAATTCCCAGCACCTGTATCTGGTGGTCGGTCTTGTTATCGATCCACCAGTTGATGAGACCCCATGGATCATTGTCCGCCCGTTCCGGAATGGTGCGGGTCTGCGTCTCCGGCTGGAGGGCGCGGACGTCCATCTGGCGCTGCACCTGGATCTGGATGGGCTTGTTAGGATTGATCTTCTTGGAAACCGCCGCCCCGGTTTCCCCGATGAGCACGAACCCGCCCTGGCTCACGGAGGCCACGGTCACGCCCACATCCACTGCCTCCGGTGTCGTCTGCGGGGGAATGGGCTGGCGGGTGATGGGGTCGATCATCGGCACCACCGGCACGTTCTTCTTCTCCGCCGGTTTCACAAAACTGCGCTTCGCATAAAGCCCGTCACCGGCCGGCTGGGAGGCGTTGTCCGGTTTGAGCACCTTGGCGATGGTCATGACATCGTTGAAGGCTTCGAAGTATTTGGCCAGCACATCCGCGCCCTGGCTGGCCCGGAAGCCCGCGGGAGCGGAGTCGAAGAACAGCCGGTCCTTTTCCACTTTCCCCAGGGATTCGATCGCGGGTTTGAACTCCGGCAGGGTAAACCGGCGGTCTTTGTTAGCGGTCCGCACGAGGGGGAACTTCAGCCGCGGGTCCAGGAAGGCGCGCAGCACCTCCGTGTAGGCCTTGAGCAGTTTCCCCGTGGCGATTTCCCCCATGCAGAGATCGATGGCGGCGCAGGCTTTACCACATTCCTCTTTGCGCGGGCCGTCGTATTCCAGCTTTGCCGCGGCACGGGCAGCTTCCACTTTCTGATTGATGCCCAGGGCCTCGGCTTCGAGCCGGCCCACGAGATCGATCGTCAGGGTGGATGCCTGGATCTTGTCCGCCTGGGTGAGCCGCTTTTGATAGGTTTCAAACCGGATGCGCGCGGCGTCCTCGGGAGAAGCCGTTTTGCCCGTCACGGCTTTTTCCTTTTCGTCGCCCGCGCCGGGTTCCGGGGTGAGCGGAGAGACAGGGGCGGGGCTGGATTTCAGCACATCCCCGGCCTTCGCGTACACGGGCCGCAGGTGGGCGGGCATCTGCGCTTCTGTCAGGAGATCCAGACTTGTTTTGAGCGACTTGCAGAGGATGGAGAGATCGGAACGGCTCATGCCCGTCAGCTTCGAGGCATCGCCCAGCTTTCCGCGGGCGGTATCCAGGCTTTCGAGGTGCCCGCGGAGAGTCACCAGAGAGTCCGTGATCACCGCGCGGGTAGCATTGGCCGCCGTGAGGCCGCCCAGTTGGTCCTCCGCCTCCTCAAAGAGTTTCAGGGCGTTTTCCTTTTCCGCCTGAAGCTGTTTCCGGTCACCTTCGGACTCTACCGCTGTTTGCGCCACCCCGCCCGTGCCGAGGATGGCTTCCAGTCCTTTTTCCAGCGCTAGACGCCCCAGCGAATTGTTCGCGCCGTCGTCCGGCGTCTTCAGCCAGGTTCGGGTTTCGAGGCTTTCCGTACCCTTTTTGTTTCCGAACAGAGAGCCCGCGTAAAGGCGTTCCGCGATGTCCGCCAGATCCGCGGCGGCGTTGGAAGTGAGGGAGGCGTTCAGATTCGCATTCTTTCCATCCGCTGACGGCGGGCAGAGATAGAGCAGCATGGGCTCCAGGATTTTCCGGTAGTCGTCCGCCTTCCATCTCTCGATCTTCTCTCCGGCGGCATGGGCTTGCAGAGTGGCCTCCAGCCGCACCAGGGCGTCATAGGCACCGGCGAGGCGGCGGTCCTGTTCTGGATCGGAGGGAGGAGCGTCAGCGCGGTGCTGATTCCGGGCCTCCGCGTCGCGGGCGTCCCATACGATCTTTTCCCGCACGCCTTCGAGCACCGGCTTGAGCACGCTGCCCTCATACACCGCCAGACAGGCCACGCGGCGCCGGCGTTCGAAGTCCTTGATGGAAGGCAGGACGTGGAAAATCGCCGCGCCAGGCAGGCCCTTCGCGGTGCGTTGTTCCAGATAGGCGAGGAATTCGACTTTGGTCAGGTTGTCCTTGTCCCCGTCTCCCAGCTTTTTCCAGACCCGGGCGTTTTCGCCCTGCCAGGCGGCGGTCCAGCGTGGACGGGCTTTGGACACCCCCGGCACGTCCGGACTTTCCGTGCGGATCACGATGGGAAGGAAGGCCCCATTTCCCCAGGTGGCATTGGCCACCCGCCAGTTCTCCTGTTCCAGGAGCAGTTCCTGGTCGATCTTCCGTTTCTCCAGCCAGGCCACGCCGAGCAGCAGCATCAGGAGAATGGCGGCGGTGGTGTAGAACCACACCAGCTTCCGCCGCAGGGCCTTCCCGATGTCCTTCAGACGTGTGACGAGGCCCCGTTCCCGAAAGACCTTTTCGGTGAAAACATCGCGCAGATAGACGGACTTGTCCCGGTTGAAGAGACCTCCTCCTGGCAGGGTCTCGATGGACATGCCCAGCGCGGAGGCCAGTTGTTCATCCAGCGCGGCCCCTTCGTTCATGGCGGAGGTGAAATACACCCCGCGGAAGAAGGGGGGCAGCGTGGCCCAGGTGCCCGTCTGAAAGATGATCTCCAGGTAACGCCGCAGCCGGGGCTCCAGGGAGAGGATGGTGGAGGGGAAACCATAGAGGCTGTCCACTTCGTCCACCCGCCGGTTCCCCGCCTGGCGCGGGATGGGATCGGCCAGCAGCGCCAGGCTCCGGGCCTGAAGCCGCGTGGCGATGGCTTGCAACGCGGACCCGATGTTCGCGGGGTCGAACGGGGTGTCGAGGTCCGCGGGATTCGACCAGCCCAACATTTCGCGGTCGAAGGTCTGTTGCCCGGCGGCATCGGAGAATTCCCGGAAGCCCGGTAGGCGGTCACTTTTTGTGACCATGAGATAAATGGGAAAGCGGACATCCAGCGCCTTTTGAATGATGCCGAACTGCTGGGAAATGCGCTTGGCCTTTTCCTCCAGCTTCGCGGCATTGTCCGCGAGAAGGCTGTCCACCGGGATGGCCAGGATGATCCCGTTCACCGGGCAGTCCGGGCGGTAGGTGCGCAGCAGTTTCAGGAATTCCTCGAAGCGCTTCGTGGCCTCGGGGTTCATGAGCATGGCCCCCGCGGTGTCCAGGAGCACGGCCTGGTTCGTAAACCACCAGTCCATGCTGTAAGTGCCCCCAGTGCCCTGGAGCATGTCCTGGAGGGTTTCGGGAAACCGGAGATCGCTGTGGCGGATGGCCTCGGTTTTACCGCTTCCGGGTTCGCCCACCATCACATACCAGGGCAGGGAATAGAAGTCTTTCCCATACTCCCGGAAGGAGTCGATGCCCTTCTGAAACTGCTTCCGCAGATTGTCCAGACGGGCCATTTCCGCCGGGTCCGTGCCCGCGGCGCCACCACCATCCCAGCCCGCCGCGCTGCCTTTTACCGCCTCCTCGAAGGAACCCGCCATCCGTGACTGCTTTTTGGCACGGCTCACCCGGATCAGCAGAAGGATGAGCGCGATCACCGTCATGACGCCGATGGCGATGAACGTCCAGGTGGAGCCCTTTCCATCGGCATAGGTGTCCCCGAGATACCACGCCATGCCGGTGATGGAGCCCGCCGCGATCATGGAGTAAATCATGGTCACCGGCCCCGGGAGGGCGGTCCACAGCGCGGAGGTGGCGTGGCCCCGATGGAATGTCTCCATCTGCGGCTTGTTGATATGCGGTCTCGGTATGTTAGCCATATACGAGGGAATTCAGAGGTGCCGTGAGGATGGAAAAAATCTAAAGAGAGGAGCGGAGTCTCCAGGAGTCAGGGAGTGGCGGGGCGCGTTCCCTGGTGGGATTCGAAAATCTGTCTCAGCGCGGGGTCTTCATTGGCCAGGATCTGCTTGCCCAGGTAAAGGAATAAGGGAATCCCGGCCAGCAGCAGACAGAGCACGCCCGCGAGAATGAGCGCCTTCTTCAACTGGGGAGGATGGACGAAATCCCGCTGGTCTGTGTACTCATAAGCCTGGGGCACCAGGCGGGGCACGCTGTCATCCACGAGGTAGTGGCGGACGGCGGGCTCCAGGGCTTTCATATACTGCCGGAGGCGGTCCGGCTGATTGAAATAAAACCCCTCGAAGCCGAGGCCGAGGCAGGTGTAATACACGAGGAGCTGCTGGGAAAGCGCCTCTGACGGCGGCTTCCGGATGGCTTCGTCCAGGTAATCGAAAAACGCCTCGTCACCCGCCAGGCCGTCCTTCACAAAACCCAGCCGGCTTTCATGCCAGCGGGAGGCAAAACTGTAGCGGCCCTGGGCGAAGAGGTCATCGATGAAATACGTGATGGGCGCGCGCAGTGCCCGGTGGTGGTCCCGCAGCGTGGGATCCTCCTCCGCTTTGGCATCGGCATCCCCCAGCAGGCCCATGACCTCGCCGCGGACCTGACCGAAGGAAAGGGGCACCCCGTTCCGCACGAGACGGTTCACCTTGCAGACATACAGCAGGAGGGGCTCGTAGAGCTGGAGCGCATTCATGGAGGATCAGGCCAGGGGTGTGGGCACGGTGGCGTAAAGGATGAACTGGAACTTCGCCCGGTCCGGGGACTCGAAGTGAATGATGGCCTGGGGCTCGCGGATGAATTGCTCCCAGATGCGGCGGCTGCCATCGATGTTTACCCGGTAGTAGTACACACGCGCTTTCACCGGCAGTTCGAACGGGGGATTCCGCTCCTCCTTGAGGGAGAGCCCCCGGATGGCCCGCGGGCCGAAGCTCACGGGCATGAGCTTGAAGTGGTCGCTGTCCTCGATGAGGCGCACCAGTTGCGCGGGGTCCATGGCGGTTTCCACGGAGAGGTAGAAGCCGGTGGCGTCCGGGAAGAAGTCCGGCGTGAGATCCCCGGTGAAGTAGCCATCCGCGTAGCGGAACTCCACCTTCCGGTAGCGGGGCTTCACCACGCCGCCCAGATAGGAACGGATCTTCGTGTCCAGCTCCTGGAACGGCATCCAGGGGTTGTCATGATCATAGGCCGCGCAGTTCCATTCCGCCCGGGCAGGATAGAGGGACTCCAGTTCATTCAGGAGCGAGCGCATTTCCAGATAGACCTCGAACGGCGGCACGCGGCCCTCGGCGGTATCGATGAGGCTGAACAACTGACCGGTGGCCCGGTGCAGGCAGCGGAGTCGCGCCATCTGCTCGAACTGCATGCCCTGGAGGTTGCGAAGGTCCAGCGGGGTGTGAGCCAGGTGGTTCGCCAGTTGATCCCGGGTAGCGGCCACCTGGGCGGTGAGGTCCCTCACCAGTTGCATGAGCGGCGGCGAGCCACGCATGAGCAGCGTGGGCGGGACGTAGCGCGGATTCATCCGCGGCAGCCCGGCGGCTCCGTCCGAAACCTGGCGCATGACGCGGAGGAGCGGCACGTATTCCGTGTCCGAAAAGTCCTCGTCTTCGAACATCAGCATGCCGTTCAAGCGGCGCACCTGCATGGGCTGTTTGTTACGGCCCGTGTTTTCATCACAGACCTCCGTTTCCCCCACCTGATAGATGATCTTCTGCCGCTGGCCCGGCACGCCCGCGCCGTATTCGATTACGTTAGGACGCTCGTCCAGCCACACCGGGACGGCGAGGTAGATCATGAAGTCTTCGCCACGCTCGCGGAAGGCGGCTTTGATATCCAGACTGGGCAACTCCGCGTCCTCCGGATAACGGAAGATGGCCCCGCTGGGCAGGGCGATGTGCAGCTTGTCAAACCGGATGCGGTGGTCCTCCAGATCGTCCACGGCGAGCCGGGCTTCGATGACCCCGTAGGGATAGGTCATGGAAAAGCGGCGCTCGCCAAAGATGGTCTTATAGGCTCCCCGCTGCAGCGTCTGGAGATGCTGGGGTTGGAGAAAAAGTCCTTCGTGCCAGTGGATTTGAGAAGACATTGCGGGGGGATGGGAAAGCGGTTACCAGGCGGGTTTGGACCGGAAGAGTTCCTCGGCGGCGTGGGCGATGGCCTCGCGGAGCATGTTTTCCAGCACCTGCGGGGTGAAGTCATTGCTCAACTGTTCGTAATAGGACCACGCGGCCTCCTGGGCATTGCCCTTGATGCGCGCGGCCCGGGCCTCACGCATGATATGCTCCGGGGCCTGGGAATGGCTGAGCTGGGAGGCGAAATTCCGGCCCCCGGCTCCGATGGCGCTTACGATGGCCACCATGAGCCGCACGGCGGACTCGTGGGAGGTAAGCTGTTTGTCCAGGGTCTCCCGGTCCTGGCCGGTGAGGAAATCCCGCATGGCCTGCACGAGAATGCTGCGGCCAGGCGGCGATTGGATGCGGGAGGCCGGGGCGATCTTTTTCCACAACGGCCAGATGGTGGAAACCAAGCGGTCCATCTGCTCGGTGTGCTGGAGCAGCACGTCCATGATGCTGAAGATCCAGTAGAGATCCAGGGGACGCACGGAGTCCAGGTCGTCGATTTCCAGCCGGGCCTTGAGAACTTCGATTTTCAGGACGGCCATTTGTTCCCTGGCCGGGTCCATGGCCACGAGGCCACCCGCGAGGCGGGAGGGCCGCTCCGCAGGTTTGCTGACGATGCCGGCGGCGGTGAGCCTGGCCTGCACGCGGGACTTTTGCTCTGCATCCATCGTCGCCCAGGAGTCCGCCAGCTGCGTGGCCAGATCCTCCGGGGAGGAGGGCGGCATTACAAAAGGCATGCCCGCGGAGGCGGTGATGTCCGCCGGCGCGCGCTCCAGGCCGGGGAAACGGGAAAGCAGTTCCTTCAGGCACTCGCGGCGGCCATTGGCGGGGAGCTCGGCGGCCAGGTGTTCCATCTCCGCCGCGAGGTGCGCCTGCTGGGGGGTGGGTCCCAGATCCGCGGTACTGGCATAGGCCCAGCGCAGCCGCTGGGCCGTGCGTTCGGCCCACTCGACCGGATTGATCTTTTCACTGATGGCCATCAGGACAGGGGAGGGATGGCCAGTCAGTGGGAACCGGAGAGGCGCTTCATGTCCTCAATGAGGCGGCGCAGGGTGTCGGCGGTTTCCTTCTTCACCAGCACGGCATAGACCTCCACCACACGGTTCGCCTCCTCGGAGGAACCGAGCACATCCGTGGCACCATAGTCGCCCGTGAACTTCGGGGTGACTCCGAATTCCGAACCCTTGAGCACGGCCTCCACGGAGGCGGCCCGTGCCTTGCTAATGGCGATGTTCAGGGGCAGCGCGCCTTTGCGGGAGGCGTAGCCGATCACCACAAAGTCCAGCGTTTCCTTCCGGCCCTTGGCCAGTTCCGGGGCGGCGCGCAGTTCTTTGCGGAGGTCATCCTTCGCATCGGAGGAGAGAGATTTCTCGGCGTTACCGAATTTCACGGAGGCGATCCGCCGGGCAAACTGAACCTGATTCACCGCGCTCCGCATCCGGGCCTTGTCGGAATCCGAGTAGCGTGACTTGTCGATGCGGTCCCGCAGCATCGCGAGCATGGCGGGATCAATGGACTCTTCCTCCGGTTCCTCCACGATGACCGGAGGCTTCTCCTTCACGGGAAGATCCGGTTTCTTGACCGGCTGCGTGGGTTCTTTTTCCGGGGTCACGGGCTCCTTTTCAGGAGTGGTCGGGTCTTTTTCCGGCGTGGTGGTGGGCTCCTTTTCCGGGGACGTGGGATCTTTCTCCAGAGGAGGAGTGGGGTCCTTCACGGGAACGCTGACCACCTTCGCTTTATCCGGCTTGATGACGACGGTGTAGGGGAAGGACGCGGCTTTCGCGTCGGCGTTCTCGGCGTTGAGCGTGAAGGAAATCGTGCCTGCTTTTACAGGAGTGCCTTCCAGATAAGCGGTGCGCCCATCCAGCGTGACGGTGAGGCCGGTGTCCTCCAATCCTTTGGCACTGACGGTTTTGCAGCCCCGGGCCAGTTCGCGGAATTTCGGTTTGAACGCCTGGTTTTCAAATCCTTCGGCGATGGAAGTGCCCGCGGTATTCCGCACTTCCTCGGGCGTGACATTGAAGCTGAACTTTACCGCCGGAGAGGGCGTGCCACCGCCCTCGGGCGTGGCCTGGACGGAAAAGGCATGCTCGCCCAGCTTCCGGGTATCGCCCACGATGGTCTGGGACTTGGTGCCGTCCGCGTAGGTTTTGACATCCGGATTCAGCGTGAGATCGTCCGGCAGTTCATCCACGATGGAAATGGAAATGGCGTTGCGGAATTTGATCTCAAAGTCCGCCTCCGTGCCCTCCACCAGTGGCCAGGCTCCTCCCGTCTGGGCCACGACTTCCGGCTTCTTGTTCAGCAGGAAATACCAGGCCGCAAAGCCGCCGCCACCCAGGAGGATGAGGAGGAACAGGATGAGCGGCAGGGCGCTCTTTTTCTTCCGTGGCGGCTGGTGCTGTAGAGGCGGGGGCGCGTAGGTCTCGGGCGGCGGGGCCTGCCGGGTGGCGGCGCGGTCCGGCTTCACCCAGGCATTTTCCTCCGGATCGCCCGGCTGAGCGCGCCGTGTGGCTTCCTCCGGCGCGTACATGGGTGGAGGCGTCGTGGGATGAAAGGGCTCGGGATCCGTGGGAATGATCTCCGGGGGAGGCATGGGGGGGGCGCCGTAGCCGCCGGTGGAATACGCCGCCGCGGAGGAACCCGCGCCACCACCCGCTCCCGCGATATCCAGGGCGTCCTCCCGGCTGGGGGAGGTCTCAAAAATCCGGTCCAGTCCGTTGGATCTCAAGGCGTCCATGACCTCGTAGGAGGGGGCCGCGAGGATCAGCTTGCCACTTTCCCGCTCCGCCCACCGCTTGAGCGCCACCACCTGGGTGATGCCCTCCACATCCACGGAGGAGACTCCTGACATATCGATGATGACCGTGGCTCCGGGGGAAGACCGGCTCCTCAACCCCGAAGATAACCCGCGGGCCGCCTCCCCGTCCAGCGCTCCATGCACCGTGGCGACGACTGCATTTCCGTAAACTTCCACTTCATGGCTCATGATGCCCGTAAAGTGGCTGAGCCATGAAGGGATTTCAAGACTCAGTGCAAATAACTTTCCCCGGCGGATGCGTATTTGGCGAGGGCGTCAGGACTGAAAAGGTCTCATGGCGAAGGGGATGAATGAAGGAGTTTTTCCACCCGCAGCAGCTCGGAAACCGACCACGCCTGGGCTCCGCAGCCCCCGGGTGTGTGGGGGATGCCGGCATCCACGATCTCCGGCAGATGACCGAGGCAGAAGGTGGAGGAAAGAGGGATCATGGAGGCCAGGATCGCCCGGGCGCGGGCGGGGGAGCCTCCTGTTAGGAGAATAGCCTCCGGCAGCGCGGGCATGGGCCAGGGCCAGGCGGTGCCATTGTGATAGGCGGGCTTCCGCCGGGTGTCCTCGTCGCCTTGATAGGTGGGCCAGAAGGGTGCCCGGGGATTGTTCAACAAATGGCCATCGCGATAGACTGGCAGCTCGAAGGTGACGGACCGGTCCGCGAGGGTGCGGATGGCTCCGGGCACCAGCAGTTCCATACTGGAGGCGATGATGCGTCCGGCCAGCGCGGAATCCGTGACGGCTCCCAGGGTGATGGCCAGCAATTGATTGGGCCGGAGGTGGTCATCCGCCTCCGCGGAGGCGGCGGGCGTGCCGGAGGGACCGTGGAGGCAGTCCGAGAGAAACTCCGGCGTTTTCCTGTTATAAAGCGTGGCGATGGAATCCCGGACCTTTGCCGCGAGGGCTGGCCATTGCCCGCCGGGATCGATGCGGCCCAGCAGCCGGAGCGTGCCGTGCCAGAGCGCCTGGATATCGAGCGGGTAGCCCTCCCGCGGGGTGCCGGCGGGGTAATTGGTATCCATCCAGGTGTAGTGGGAGGGACTCCAGATGAGGCCGCTGGCGGGGTCTATGTGGATGCCATTGGGCGTGCCGCTGATGTAATGGGAGGCGATGGACCGGATGACCTCCCGGATAGTCCGCCCGCCCGCGCGTTCGTCC
Organism: Verrucomicrobiales bacterium; assembly: GCA_965229245.1. GTDB lineage: Bacteria > Verrucomicrobiota > Verrucomicrobiia > Verrucomicrobiales > V1-33 > V1-33. The sequence goes on along the minus strand of CBDDIW010000005.1, from coordinate 341,126 downwards.
AGGAAGGCGTCGGACTGCTCCGCCGCGAGAAGGTCCGCGGTGGCCACGCAGAACCAGAGCGGGGCATCCGAGGTGCTGCGGTTCGAGCAGTCGTTCCCGCGAATCATGTTCGGCAGGGTGCCGTTTTCCTCAAAACCCGCGAAGGTGCGCAGCGTGTCCCGGACCGTGCCATGCTCCCCGGCGGCGACAAGCCCGCGCAGCACGATGAGCGTGTCCCGGCCCCAGTCGAGAAACCAGGGATAACCGGCGATGATGGTTTTCCCTCCATCCCGCCGGACCACGAACTGCATCAGCGCGGTTTTCAGCGTGTGCGCGTGGGTCACGGGCAACGGGGGCACGGGAGCGGTGGCTTCCTGGCCGTGAGGGATCAGCGAGGCACTGAGGACGGCGGTGGCGCGGGCGGCAAGCTTCGTTTCAAAATAGCCCGGGCTGTAAAGGTCCGAGGACCCGCCCAGGCCACGTCTGGCGTCCAGGGGATGGCTGACGTTTTTGAACTCCGGCTGGACAACAAAGTCAGCGCCTTCCATGCTAACATATAGACCGCCATTGTGGCAGGGCTGACGAAAGCCGGACGGCCCTGCGGCGGTGGCGGCGCTCATGATGCCCGGAGCCTCGCCGGTGAGGACGGTCTTTTCATGGAATCCGCGATCCTCGATGTCCGGTCGCAGGATGAGCATGACGGGTTCCGTGCCATCGTCCTGACGCTCGAAATGCAGCAACACCCGGTCCTCTCCAGCGACAAGATGGGTGGTCATCGTGAGATCAATCCAGTGCCCGTCACCGCAGGGTAGATGGAAGCTCCATGCGGCATGTCCGGAGGAAAGGAGACAGACCGCCGTGGTCCACGCGGCTGTGAGTTCCGTGGAGAATCCCCGGCGGACGATCCACGCCCGGCAGCGGCTCAACAGGATGCGGCGGTCCACGGGGACAAGCGGGTCCGGATTGGCGGCCAGCAGGCAATCATACTGCGTGCGCAACGTTCCCCACGCGGCGCGGGTGTGGGTCATGGCTCCCGTGCCGTTTGTCAGGAGAACGTGGAGGTCCGGCAACGCGCGAACCTCCGCCCCTGTCAGGGAGGAGTGGAGTGCCATTTCCTCTCCCGGCTGATGCAAAGGCACGTCCAGCCGGGTGATGCCGCCCTCCTGGTGCAGCCGGACATGCAGGGTGCCGGCCCTGACAAAAGGAACGCGGACCAGATGATTGGTGCCTTCCGGTGAAGGGGAGCTGTGGGCGGAGGAGGCAACGGTATTCCGATCCCGGAGTTCCGCGGAAAAGGGAACCAGGGCCACTACCACTAGATCCTCCTCTGGCGGCCAGACGATGGTCCGGCGTTCATCGCGGGGAAGGGTAACGATGACTGCGTTTTCCAGGGAGATGGGCGTCTTGGATGGGAGCCCGGCGATGGGATCGGGAGAGGGCAGGCAGAAGACGGCTCCCGCGGGAAGGTCGAGCGCACAAAAACCGTCCTTTTCCCTGACAGTTAGAGCCTGGCCGGTCCAGAGACACAAACCGGGCCGGGCGGCGGCGAAGTCCGGGGCTTTCCAGCGCACGATGGCGGGAGCCTGGGGATTCAGATTTGCCACGACCAGCACGGACTGTCCTCCCGCCGCGGGCAGGCGGCGCAGGGCGATCCCGGGGCCTTCGCCCTGGGTGATGAGATCCAGCGTGGAGCCTGAACGAAAGGCGGGATGCGTGGCCAGCAGGCGGTTCAGAGCCGCGATGCCGGCAATGAGATTCGGCTCCGCGCCGGTATTCAGCGGGGATGCGCCGTGGACATGGACCTTCTCCGCCGCCAGCCACTCCGCGCCACAGGTGAGGCCCCATCCTCCATTGGGTGAGGCCAGGGCACAGAGGGCGATTCGCATGCGGGCCCACACCGCGCCTTTGGCGGCAAGGCGGTTGTTGTCGTGGGTCTCGGCAAAGTGAACGTGCAGGCCGTGCGTGGCACTGTGCGCGATGGCCTGGGGCAGATACCAGTCGATGGCGCCCCGGTCCTCGTTCTGAAACAATTCGCTGTAGGCCCAGTCCAGCCCACCCGTGGTCAGGAGTTCCAGAGTGGTCGCCACCGGGCCGCCCAAACCCTCCAGGAGGAAGAGGGTGTCCGGATATTCCTCCCGGACTTTGGCCGTGATGTATTCCCACACGGGCACGGGCACCATGTATCCGGCATCGCAGCGGAAGCCATCGACTCCCTGGCGGCACCAGTAGAGAAACACCCCGGCCATTTCCCGCCAGAGATCACGATGCGTGAAGTCCAGCTCCACCAGGTCGGCCCAGACGACGCCCCAGGCACCCGGGGAATGAAACTCGCCGTCCCCGTCGCGCTTATACCACTCCGGATGCAACTGCATGAGGCGGGAGGCCCAGCCGGTGTGGTTGATCGGGACATCGATGAACAGCCTGCCTCCCCGGGAATGAATGGCATCGCCGAGTTCCTGGAACTGTTCGAGCGGCGTGGTTTTTCCGTCGTGCTCCGCGCAGGCAGGGTCCACGGTCTGATAATCCAGAGCGGCAAACGGACTGCCAAAGCGGCCCATGCGCGCGTGCGTGGTGGGCACGGAGAAGGGGGGTAGCAGCATCACGACGCGGAACCCCATTTCATCGATGATCCGCGGAACCTCCGCCGCGAGTGCCCGGAAGGTTCCGGAGGGCGGGATCACCGTCCAGCCGACGGCGTCCAGTTCGGCCACGCCGGCGGGTTCAGCGGGCAGTGGCGGCTGAAACATCCGGGTGAAGGCGGAATAAATGGAACAGCCGGAGGCCGTCCACGCGGGCTGGACCTTCAGCCGGAGATTGCCCGCCGAGCCGTCCGGCCACAAGGGCGTGTCCGAGCCCTCCGGCAACCAGTAAGCCTTCGCCTCATAACAACCAATGTCCTCCAGTGCCAGGCGACAGGACCAGCGTCCATCACCCAGGGGTTCCATCGGAAGATCCTGCCAGTCCTGTCCGGGCCGGGGATATCCCAGTTCCACGGCTTCAATGACCTCCTGCCTCCGGATAGCGGCGGCGGGGGCGTTTGTTCGCAGCCAGGCCGTGCCTCCTGGCGGCGTCTGGAGCGAGACGGTGACCCCATCTCCCCGGTGACAAAGCACCGCGTTTCCGGGCGCGGGATCCTGATGAACGCGTGAAGCCATGTGGCGGAAGGTCAGGGCAAAATCCGTGCCGGGAGAAGTCCCGGAAAGAAGAGGGCGGGAGAGAAAAGCCCGTTAACCCGCGGCATCCGCGAGCGCGGCCCGGCGGTAATCCCGGTTCATCTGACGGATGTAGTCGGCGCTGATCTCCTTGGGGCACACGGCTTCGCACTCATACTGATTCGTGCAGTTGCCAAACCCTTCCTTGTCCATGGCGCGCACCATGGCCAGGGAGCGTCCCTTTGCTTCCGGCTTGCCCTGGGGCAGAAGATTGAGGTGGGCGATCTTCGCGGAGACGAAGAGCATGGCGCTGGCATTCTTACAGGCGGCCACGCAGGCCCCGCAGCCGATACAGGCGGCGGCGGTGAAGGAGGCATCCGCGTCATCCTTCGGCACCGGCACGCTGTTCGCCTCCGGCGCGGAACCGGTGCGCACGCTGATATAACCGCCCGCCTGGATGATGCGGTCAAAAGCGCCGCGGTCTACCGCGAGGTCCCGGATCACGGGGAAGGAACGGGCACGGAAGGGCTCGATCCAGATGGTGTCTCCGGAGCGGAAGCTGCGCATGTGCAACTGGCAGGTGGTGACGCCGCGATTCGGGCCATGAGGCATGCCATTGATGACCAGGGAACACATGCCGCAGATGCCCTCCCGGCAGTCATGGTCGAAGGCCACCGGGTTTCCACCTTCATTGATGATGCCCTCGTTCACGATGTCCAGCATCTCCAGGAAGGAGGCGGAATCCGGAATGCCTTTCACCTCGCGCGTTTCAAATCTTCCCGGGGCTTTGGGTCCCGGTTGACGCCAGATTTTGAGGGTAAGATTGAGGGTGGTAGTCGCGGCGGCCATGGTAAAAGGGAGAGTCAGGGAGTCCTTAAAGAATACGCCGCGCTGATGCAAGGGGAGTGAGGGAAATAAGCCGCCGGGCCGGGGGCATAAAAAAGCCGCGCCCTGTTTCCAGGGCGCGGCGCATAAGGTCAGGCCGCGAAGGGCTTACATGGCTTCGAGGAGGGAGTCGGCTTCGTTCTCGACATCGTCGAGACCGTCGCTCTTCCGGACCTCGCCGGACTCCTGGAGGCGCATGTTGCGGTTCCGGTGGAAGCCGGTGCCGGCGGGAATGAGGTGACCCATGATGACGTTTTCCTTGAACCCGCGCAGCCAGTCGAACTTGCCCAGGGTGGCGGCGTCCGTGAGAACGCGCGTCGTGTCCTGGAAGGAGGCGGCGGAGATGAAGGAGTCCGTCTCAAGGCTGGCCTTCGTGATCCCGAGCAGGACGGGCTCGGCTTCCGCCGGCTTACCACCCTGATCCACGATCTTGGCGTTGGCTTCCTCGAAGGCGATGCGCTCCACCTGGTCGCCCCAGAGGAATTCGGTATCGCCCGGATCGCTGATCTTCACCTTGCGGAGCATCTGGCGGATGATGATCTCAATGTGCTTGTCATTGATTTCCACCCCTTGCAGGCGGTAAACCATCTGCACTTCGTTCACGAGGTGCTCCTGGAGCTCATGCGGCCCGAGGATCTCGAGAATTTCGTGCGGCACCACCGGACCTTCGGTGATCTGGTCGCCCTTCTTCAGGCGGTCGCCTTCGAAGACGATGATGTGCTTGCCGCGGGGGACGAGGTGTTCCTCCTCCTCGCCGGACTCCTCGTCCGTGACGATGACCTTGCGCTTGCCGCGAACCATGCCGCCGATGGAGACCACCCCGTCGATTTTCGCGATCTCGGCGTGATCCTTCGGCTTCCGGGCCTCGAAGAGCTCGGCCACCCGGGGAAGACCCCCGGTGATGTCCTTCGCCTTCGACACCTTACGCGGTGTCTTGGCGAGGGTCGTTCCGGCATCCACCGTGTCTCCCTTCTTCACCGAGATGAACGCCCCGGCGGGAATAGAGTAGCTGGCCAGCACTTCCTTGCTCTTCGGATGCACGACGACGATCTGCGGGTGCAGGTCCTCCTTGTGCTCCAGCACGATCATCTGGTCCGAGCCCTTCTCCCCGCTCTTACCGAGGGTGATGCCGGGAATCATGTCGCGGAAGTCGATGACACCCTCGCGCTCGGTGATCACCGGCACGGCGTGTTGTTCCCACGTCACGAGCGTCTCGCCCTTCTTGATCGTCTCACCCTCGGCCTTGTAGATGATGGAACCGATGACGAGCTTGTGGCTCTCCAGTTCCCGGCCTTCGGGGTCATGCACGCTGACGGTGCCGTTCTTGGTGAGAACGATGAAGTTGCCATCCGTGATCTTGACCGCGCGCACGTCGTTGTAGCGCACCAGACCGGTGTTCTTCACCTTCACGATCGGCTGCTTGAACGAGCCGCCGGCGACACCACCGATGTGGAACGTCCGCATGGTCAGCTGCGTTCCCGGTTCACCGATGGACTGCGCGGCGACGATGCCCACCGCTTCACCGATCTTCACCTCGGCACCCGTTCCCAGGTGCAGGCCGTAGCAGAGCACACAGCACCCACGCTTGCTTTCGCAGGTGAGCACGGAGCGGATCTTGAGCTGCTCCACACCGATGCGGGTCAGGGATTCCGCCTGCTTTTCGGTGATGATGTCGTTCGCCTTGACGATGGTTTCCTTCGTCACCGGGTCACGCACGGTTTCGCACGAAGCGCGGCCGTAGATCCGCTGCTTCAGGTCCACCACTTCTTCGTCACCTTCATAGATGGAGTTGACGGTGATGCCATTCGAGGTGCCGCAGTCGTGTTCGAAGACGATCACGTCCTGGGCCACGTCCACCAGCTTCCGGGTCATGTAACCGGAGTCCGCCGTCTTGAGCGCGGTGTCGGAGAGACCCTTACGCGCACCGTGGGTGGAGATGAAGTATTCCAGCACCGTGAGGCCTTCGCGGAAGTTCGAGGTAATGGGGCGCTCGATAATTTCACCGGAGGGCTTGGCCATGAGGCCGCGCATCCCGCCCAGCTGCTTGATCTGCTGCTTGTTACCCCGGGCACCGGAGTCCACCATCATGAACAGCGGATTCGCGTGCTTCTTGCCGTCGTTGAATTCCAGCGTGCGGAAGAGGTTCTGCTGAATGTGGTCGCCGGCCTGCGTCCAAAGGTCGATGACCTTGTTGTAGCGCTCCTTGTCGGTGATGATCCCGCGGCGGTGGAACCTGTCCACTTCCTCCAGGGCGGCATAGGCTTTCTCCAGCTCGTCCTTTTTCTCGGAGGGAATGACCATGTCCGTGATCCCGATGGAACACCCGGAGAGCGTCGCGGCCTTGAAACCCATTTCCTTCAGACGGTCCAGAGCCGCCACCGTCTCAGTATGGCCGGAGGTCTGCCAGCAGCGCCAGATGATGTCGGAGAGCTGTTTCTTACCGACGTTCTTGTTGATGAAGCCCAGCGCGGCAGGCCAGATTTCATTGAAGCGCACGCGTCCGGCGGTCGTCTCGATGAGCGTATCCTTTTCATTGCCGAACATGGTCTTCTTACCCTTGTCCGGATTCTTGAAGAGGATGATCTGGTGCAGCTCGATCCCGTTTTCGCTGATGGCGAGTTCCACTTCCGCCTGGTTGGCGAACATCGGCTTCCGCGGCTCGTCCTTGCCCTTGTTCGGGAGATCCCGGGTGTGGGTGAGGAAGTAGGAACCGAGAGTAATGTCCTGGGAGGGCGTGGTGATGGGCTTGCCGCTGGAGGGCGAGAAGATGTTGTTCGTGGCCAGCATCAGGAGGCGGGCCTCCATCTGGGCTTCCACGGACAGCGGGACGTGCACGGCCATTTGGTCACCGTCGAAGTCCGCGTTGTAGGCGGTACAAACGAGGGGGTGAATCCGGATGGCCTCGCCTTCGATGAGCACCGGCTCGAACGCCTGAATGGAGAGACGGTGGAGCGTGGGGGCGCGGTTCAGGAGCACGGGGTGCCCCTTCGTCACTTCCTCCAGAATGTCCCAGACCTCCGGCGTGCGGCGCTCGATCATCTTCTTCGCGCTGCGGACGGTGTGGACGTAGCCCAGTTCCTTCAGACGACGGATGATGAACGGTTCAAAGAGCACGAGCGCCATCTTCTTCGGAAGACCGCACTGGTTCAGCTTCAGTTCCGGGCCGATGACGATAACGGAACGACCGGAGTAGTCCACGCGCTTGCCCAGCAGGTTCTGGCGGAAGCGCCCGCCCTTGCCCTTGAGCATGTCCGAGAGGGACTTCAGCGGGCGGTTGCCGGCACCCGTGACAGCGCGGCCATGGCGGCCGTTGTCGAAGAGCGCGTCCACGGCTTCCTGGAGCATCCGCTTTTCATTCCGGATGATGACGTCCGGGGTCTTGAGCTGGAGCAGGTTCCGCAGACGGTTGTTCCGGTTGATGACGCGGCGGTAGAGGTCGTTGAGGTCGGAGGTGGCGAAACGGCCGCCTTCCAGAGGCACCAGCGGACGGAGGTCCGGCGGGATGACCGGGAGAACTTCCATGACCATATATTCCGGGCGGGTGTGGCTGCCGTAGAAGCCCTGGGCGAGCTTCAGGCGCTTGGCCAGTTTCTTCCGGGTCTGCTTGGAACGCGTTTTCGTCATCGCGTCCTGAAGCTCCACAATGGTCTCCGGAAGGACGATGCCGGCCAGCAGTTCCTGCACGGCGGCGGCACCCATGCCGGCGCGGAAGGCGTCCTCGCCGTATTGTTCCTCGGCCTCGCGGTACTCCACCTCCGTGAGCAGTTGCCCCTTGGTGAGCGGCGTGTTCATCGGATCGATCACGAGATAATCCTCATAATAGATGACGCGCTCCAACTGGCGGGCGGTCATGTCGAGCATGAGGCCGAGACGGCTGGGCATACACTTGTAGAACCAGATGTGGCTCACGGGCACGGCGAGTTCGATGTGGCCCATGCGCTCGCGGCGCACGCGGCTCAGAGTCACCTCCACACCGCAGCGGTCACAGACGACGCCCTTGTGCTTGATGCGCTTATACTTTCCGCAGGAGCACTCCCAGTCCCGCGTGGGTCCGAAGATACGCTCGCAAAAGAGACCGCCCTTTTCCGGTTTGAAAGTGCGGTAGTTGATGGTTTCCGGGTTCTTGACCTCGCCGCGGCTCCAACTGCGGATGATATCCGGAGCGGCCACGGTGATGGCGACGTGATCAAAGCCCTGGGGCCGGGTATCGCCGCCAAAGAGTTCGCGAAGCTGGGTTTCGACACTCATAAATTAGATATTAAAATGGAAATGGATAATGGAAAGAGGGAAGGGGAGCCGCCGGTGCGGGCGGCTCCCCTCGAAGAGATAACGGGAATCAGGAAGCCATGAGGCCCAGACCCGGGGTGTCCGGAGCGGCCTTGGAGTTGCCCACCTTGACGTCAAGGCCGAGCGACTGCATTTCCTTGATGAGCACGTTGAAGGATTCCGGCGTGCCGGCCTCCAGCGTGTTGTCACCCTTGACGATGGCTTCGTAGATCCGGGTCCGGCCCTGCACGTCGTCGGATTTGACGGTGAGCAGTTCCTGAAGGGTGAAGGCCGCGCCGTAAGCTTCGAGCGCCCACACCTCCATTTCCCCGAAACGCTGGCCACCATACTGCGCCTTGCCTCCCAGCGGCTGCTGGGTGACGAGGGAGTAGGGCCCCACCGCGCGGGCGTGGATCTTGTCCGCCACAAGGTGTCCCAGCTTCATCATATAGATGATGCCGACCACGACCTCCTGGTGGAAGGGATCGCCGGTGCGTCCGTCGAACAATTTGGATTTGCCGTTCAGGCCGATCCATTTGTGCGCCGTGGTTTCCCTGGCTTCCTTCATATAGCCCATGATGCGCTCTTCGGGAATACCGTCGAACACCGGGGTGGCAATGCGGAGTCCCAGCGCGCGGGCGGCGACGCCGAGGTGCGTTTCCAACACCTGACCCACGTTCATCCGGCTCGGCACCCCCAGGGGGTTGAGCACGATGTCCACCGGGCTGCCATCCTCCAGGAAGGGCATGTCCTCCTCGGGAACGATCTTGGCGACGACCCCCTTGTTACCGTGACGTCCGGCCATTTTGTCACCCACGGAGAGTTTCCGCTTCGAGGCGATGTAGACCTTCACCATCTTGACGATGCCGCTGTCCGGTTCATCGCCGGACTCCACCTTGTCGAGGGAGGCTTCGCGTTCCTCTTCGAGCTCGGCGAACTTCTGTTCAAAGCCGCTGATAATGTCGAAGATTTTGTTCCTGACCGGGCTGGCATCGATGTCGATGTGGTCGTGGGCTTCCGCCACCTTGGCCAGGAGGGCCTTGGTGATCTTCTTGTTCGCGGGCACGAGGATTTCGCCGGTCTGGGCGTTCACCACATCCAGCGGGATCTTCTCATTGAGAAGGATGTCCGCCAGCTTGTCGGTGAGTTGGTCCACGAGCTCCTGGTGCTTCGTTTTGAACTCCTCCTCGATCTGCTTGAGCTGCTTTTTCGCCTCGGTGGCGGAAAGCTTCTCCTTGGCATTCTGATTCCGGGAGGAAACGCGGACGTCCATGACGATCCCCGTGCAGCCGGAGGGCACGCGCAGGGAGGTGTCCTTCACGTCCGCGGCCTTTTCACCGAAGATGGCGCGCAGGAGGCGCTCTTCCGGGGCGAGTTCCGTCTCGGATTTTGGAGTGATCTTGCCGACAAGGATGTCGCCGGGTTTCACTTCCGCGCCGATGCGCACCACGCCGTCCTGGCTGAGGTTCTTGAGCGCCTCTTCACCCACGTTCGGGATGTCCCGGGTGATTTCCTCGGGGCCGAGCTTGGTGTCACGGGCGCTGACTTCGAATTCTTCGATGTGGATGGAGGTGTAGATGTCCTCCTTCACCACCTTCTGGGAAATGGTGATGGCGTCCTCGAAGTTGTATCCGTTCCAGGGCATGAAGGCCACCAGCACGTTCTGACCCAGGGCGAGCTCGCCGTTCTGGGTGCAGGGACCATCGGCCAGCACGTCGCCGCCTTTGATCTTGTCACCCTTCCGCACGAGCGGCTTCTGGTTGATGCAGGTGCCCGCGTTGGAGCGCATGAACTTCCGGAGGGGCATCACGAAGATACCTTTGTCCGGGTTGTGCTTCACGCAGAACGGATCCGCGAGGAACTCGTTCTCCGTGCAGGGCAGTTTCCCGTCCTTCGTGACGATAATCACTTCGGCGGAGGCGGCGGCCACGGTGCCTTTGCATTCCTTGTCGGCCACGAGCACCGCCTTAGAGTCACGCGCGGCTTTGCCTTCCATCCCGGTGCCCACGATGGGGGCTTCCGGAGCGAGAAGCGGCACGCCCTGGCGCTGCATGTTCGATCCCATGAGCGCGCGGTTGGCGTCATCGTGCTCCAGGAAGGGAATGAGGCCGGCGGCGATGGAAACGAGCTGCTTCGGACTCACGTCCATGTAGTTCGCCTCTTTCGGATCGACTTCCAGATACTCCCCGCGGTAACGGACCGTGATCTTCTTTTTCACGAACTCACCGGTTTCCTTCACCATGTTGTTCGCCTGGGCGATCATGTGGGGCTCCTCCTGGTCGGCGGTAAGATACTCGATCTTCTCGCCCACGATGCCGTCCACGATCTTGCGGTAAGGCGTCTCAATGAAGCCGAACTCGTTGATCCGCGCGAAGGTGGACATCGAGTTGATAAGACCGATGTTCGGACCTTCCGGCGTCTCAATCGGACAGATCCGGCCGTAGTGGGACTGGTGCACGTCGCGGACTTCGAAGCCCGCGCGATCCCGGTTCAAACCGCCTGGCCCGAGGGCGGAGAGGCGGCGCTTGTGGGTCAGTTCGGCCAGCGGATTCGTCTGGTCCATGAACTGGCTGAGCTGGCTCCGGCCGAAGAAGTCACGCACCACGGCGGAGAGCGCCTTGGGGTTGATGAGCTTCTGCGGGGACATGCCCTCCATGTTCACGTCAAACAGGGTCATCCGCTCCTTCACCAGACGCTCCGTGCGGGAAAGGCCCACGCGGCACTGGTTGGAGAGAAGTTCACCCACGGCCCGCACGCGGCGGCTGCCAAGGTGGTCGATGTCATCCAGAATCCCCTCGCCGTGGCGCAGGTTCAGGAGGTAACGCATGGCCGCCAGGAAGTCCTGGGCCACCAGAATGCGGGTGTCCTCGGAGATCTTCAGGTTCAGCTTCTGATTGATCTTATACCGGCCGACGCGGGTGAGGTCATACTTCTTCGGGTCGAAGAAGAGACGTTTCAGGAGCGCGCGGGCGTTCGGCACGGTGGGGGGATCCCCAGGGCGCAGACGGCGGTAGATGTCCTTCAGCGCTTCCTCTTCGTCCTTCGCCGGGTCCTTTTTGAGGGACTTCAGGAGAAGGTCGTCAGCCTGCACGGAGATGACGTGCACGGACTTGTGCCCGAGATCGAGCAACTGGCGCACCACGCCCGGGGTGAGGGGTTCGTAGGCTTTCGCCACGATGGCCTCGCCGTCCATGATGTCCTTGAAGAGCACCTTCGTGCTGAGTTCGGACTCGTCGAGCGTGCCCTTCAGCTTGAGGTCTTCCACATCGTAGAATTCCCGGATGATCGCCTCGTCCGTTCCGAAGCCGATGGCACGGAGGAACGTGGTGGCCAGGAACTTCCGGCGGCGACGGCGGCGGTCGAGGTAAACGTAGAGCAGGTCGTTCGTGTCGAACTGCACTTCCAGCCAGGAGCCGCGGTCCGGAATGATGCGGAAACCGAAGAGCTCCTTGCCGTTCAGGTGGAGGCTCTTCTCAAAACAAACGCCGGGGGAACGGTGGAGCTGGCTGACGACCACCCGCTCCGCGCCGTTGATCGCGAACGTGCCGCGTTCGGTCATGAGGGGGAGTTCGCCCATGTAGACACGCTCCTCTTTCGTGCCGGACTCGTCTTTGAGGGTGAAGGTGACGTAGAGGGGGGCGGAGTAGGTTTCGCCATCCCGCTGGGCCTGGTGGGAGCTCAGCTTCGGCTCACCCACTTCATAGTGGGAAAAGTCGAGCACCGTCTTGTTGTCATAAGACTCGATGGGGAAAACTTCCTTGAAGACGCTCTGAAGACCGACGATCGTACGTTTGGAGGCGGGAATCTCCTTTTGCAGGAATTCCTTGTAGGAATTCAGCTGAACCTCGATCAGATTCGGCGGGTCGATAACTTCCTGGAGCTTTCCGAAGTGGAGACGTTCAGACATGGTTTCGATGGCGTTGGGTTATGGAATGGAGCCGGGCGGCGACGGCTGGGAGAGGAACGGAGAAAGAGATTCTTCCTGAAAACACGAAGAGTATGGGGTTCCAGCCTCACCTCCTGGGGAGAGGACGGAACGCCATACCTGGCTTATGTGAGAGACTGGAAGGCGGATTCGGTGTGGTTCAAAAGGAACGGGTAAAGGAGGGAAAGGGGAACGGCTCTTCGGAACTGAATACCGGAAAACTTTTTTCCAACCGCTCCGGCCCCGGGGATTTCCCGGAGCCGGAGACAGATGAAAAACGGAATTACTTGATCTCGACCTTCGCGCCGGCGGCTTCGAGCTTCTTCTTGATCTCTTCGGCTTCGGCCTTCGGAATGCCGGTCTTGAGCGCCTTCGGAGCGCCTTCGACGAGAGCCTTGGCTTCGGCGAGGCCGAGGCCGGCAACCGCGCCGCGCACTTCCTTAATGGTGGCGATCTTGTTCGGTCCGCCATCCGTGAGGATCACGTCAAACTCGGTCTTTTCTTCAACCGGAGCGGCGGGACCGGAATTACTGGCGGCCACGGCGACAGCGGCGCTCACGCCCCACTTCTCTTCGAGCAGCTTCACGAGTTCGGACGCCTGAAGGATGGTCAGGGCGCTGAGGTCTTCGACGATTTTATTGATATCAGCCATTTTGTTTTTTCAGTATCACCGTTCTCCGGAGCCCCGGAGGGATTGAGCGCCGCAGCCGCGACGCCGGTGAGGAACCGGGTTGTTTGTTTCGTTGTCTTTTGGTTAATCGCCGGAGTGCGGCGAAAGAGGTTGCGCTTTCTGAGGAACGGGTGCGTCCGGCATTTTCGCGAGAAACATCCGCCAGGCCGCCTGAACAGCCGCGCAGGCAAACCAGAGTTGCCCGGCGGTAAGGACGACGCGGCAGATTGCCAGGAGCGCCACTCCCTCCCCTGTTCCCGACGGGGAACTGGAGCGTGCACAAATCGTCGCCGTGACCATCAGCAGAAGGCCAGGAAACAATTGCGCGTGGAGCGGACGGTTCAACAGATTCGCGTAATGCGGAATTAGGCGGCGGCAGCTTCCTCGGCGGGAGCGGCGGGACCGTTTTCCTTGTCAATGCGGCCTTGAATGACGCGGGCGAGGGCGCTGGCGGGAGCGTTGAAGACGCTGAGAAGCTTGGCGAGCATGTTTTCACGGCTGCCGATGTCAGCGAGACCTTGGACGTCCGCGGCGGTGAGGAACGTTCCGTCCAGCACGCCGCTCTTCAGCTTTGGTTTTTGGAATTCCTTGGCGGCTCCGGCGATCACCTTGGCGGCGGCGCACACGTCCTTTTGCCCGAAGACCACGGCGGTCTGACCGGTGAGGTCTTTTTCCAGATCCGCCGGGAAGTTCTTCGCGGCACCCGCCGCTTTGATGTAGCTGTTCTTGGTGACGTGGAACTTCGCGTCCACGCCGCGGAGGCGCTTCCGCACTTCGTTGAACTGCGGCATCGTGAGGCCGGTGTAGTCCACGAGGAGCATGTAGGGAGCTCCTTCCAGCCGCTGGAGAAGTTGATCGACGATCAGTTTTTTGTCGGGATTCATAGCTTGTTACTTATTAGCTTTCGTTCAGCGGAAGGAGGATCAGGCGCGGACGTACTTCAGAACGTCCACGGCCACGGAGGGGGTCATGGTGGCGGTGATGTGGATGGAATCCACATAGCGGCCCCGCGCGGTGGGGGGCTTGGCGCGTTGCACGGCTTCCACCACGGCGGCGGCGTTTTCCGTCAACTGCTGGGGAGTGAAGGAAATCTTGCCGATCGGCACGGAGATGTTCCCGTTCTTGTCGAGCTTGAAATTCACTTTACCGGCCTTGACCGCCTTGACGGCTCCGGCGGTGTCATCCGTGACCGTGCCGGTCTTCGGATTCGGCATCAGGCCGCGGGGACCGAGGATCCGGGCGAGCTTCCGCACTTCCGCCATGGCGTCGGCGGTGGCGATGGCCACGTCGAAGGAAAGGAAACCCTCCTGGACTTTCTTCAGCATGTCCTCCAGACCGACGAACTCAGCGCCGGCATCACGGGCGGCCTGGGCGGCGGCACCGGTGGCGAAAACCATGACAGTCACCTTTTTACCCGTGCCGTGGGGCAGGGGGCAGGTGGAACGCACCATTTGGTCGGACTTCCGGGGGTCAACGCCCATGTGGAAGGAAATGGTGACGGACTGGTCAAATTTGGGAGCCGGGAACTTCTTCACGGAATCCATCGCCTCTTCGAGAGTGTGGAGTTTTCCGGGAGCGGCGAGTTTCGCGGCGGACTTGTAGCGCTTGCTTCTTTTAGTTACGGCCATGTGGTTGGTGCAGTGCGAACGAGTTTTTTGCTCTCCTGCGGTGGGTTGTTCGGGTTGGGAAAAGGAAACGGGGTTCAGTCAACGATCTCGATGCCCATCTGGCGGGCGGTGCCGGCAATGATGCGGAAGGCGGCTTCGTCGCTGTTGGCGTTGAGGTCCGGCATTTTGGCTTTCGCCACGGCCATCACCTGGGCCTTCGTCAGCTTCGCCACTTTTTCCTTGTGGGGAACGCGGGAGCCGGAGGCGATGTTCGCGGCCTTCTTGAGCATGTTGCTCGACGGCGGCTGCTTGGTGATGAAGGTGAAGGACTTGTCTTTATAGACAGTGATCACCACCGGGAGGATGTCCCCGGCTTGTTTTTGGGTGTCGGCGTTGAACTGCTTGCAGAACATCATGATGTTCACACCAGCCTGACCGAGCGCGGGACCGACCGGAGGAGCGGGATTCGCGGCACCGGCGGGAATCTGCAGCTTGATGACTTTGACGATTTCTTTGGCCATAGGAGAGAGCGGATTGGGATAGGTTTAGGCGTTTGGAAAGGGAGGTTTTTGCGAATGACGGCGGAATCTCCGGACATGGATCCGGAAACCGGAAGCGGTCCTCCTTATTGGGCTTCCGCTTTTTCCACCTGCCAGAATTCGAGGTCCACCGGTGTGGCGCGACCAAAGATGCTCACCGAGACACGCAGCTTGCCGCGCTCCGGGTCGATCTCCTCCACGATGCCCAGCTGGGACTCGAAGGGGCCGTCGTTCACCCGGACGTTGTCTCCCACTTCGAAGGAAATCTTCGGCTTCACATTGTCCGTGCTCTCACGGATCTGGTTCAGCATCTGCTCCACCTCACGCGGACGCATGGGGGTCGGCTTGTCCCGGGTGCCGGCGAAATTGATCACCCCCTGGGTGTCCTTGATGAAATACCAGGACTTTTCCACGATGCCGCCGTTCTCATTCAACATGTGCATGTTGATGAGGAGGTAGCCGGGGAAGAACTTGCGGCGGCTCTCCGTGCGCTTGCCCTTGCCGCTGTTGTCCTTCTTGACTTCGGAAACGCGCTCCATGGGCAGGAGCACTTCGAAGATGACGTCAGCCATCTCCTCCGTGCCGATGCGGCGGAGGATGTTATCCCTTACCCGTTGTTCCTGTCCGGAGAGGACGTGAACAACATACCACTGGTCCCGTGCTGCTGGAATAGCTCCCATGTTGCTGAAAATTGAGGAATCGAATTATTGAAAAAAGGGGCGCTACCCGAGAGGGGCGCCTCCGTTTTAAAGAATGACCGCCAAGGGTCTTCTTAGAGACTCGTGAAGAAAGACATCACGAAATTCATGATGAAATCCCAAAAAGCCACCCACGCCCCCAGCAGAACCACGGCGATAATGACAACCACGGTGGAGTCAAAGAGTTCCTTGAACTTTTTGAACCCTTTCTCCTTGGGATCCCACGGCCAGGAGGTTTTTTTCAGTTCGAGGCCAACTTCGCCAAAAAATTTACGGGTCTTACCAAACATGGGAAAGCAGTGGTCCGGGGTGAAAAGGGTAAAAATGAAAAAAGGTCAGAATGGCACGCCAGGAGGGAATCGAACCCCCAACCAACGGTTTTGGAGACCGCTACTCTACCGATTGAGCTACTGGCGTACTGATTGCTGACCGTGTTTTGGCGGGAGGCGATAGTGGAATGGAGGAATTACACTGTCAAGCGATGGAAGGCATTTGTTTTGCCTAATTTTCGGTCCTGGGTGCCTTTTCCGCCCGGAAAGCCGGTTTTTCCGGCTCTGATCGCTCTCACGGGCGGGAATCCGCCACCACGTCAAAAATTACCCGGAACTTCCCCTCCTGCACCTGCAGGGGCTTCCCCTCCGCCGCGTTGAAACTGGGAAGCATTTCGCTCTTAAAGGTGCCTTCGATGACTTGCCTCTGGTTTCCCAGGTCCTTGATGGAGGTGATCTGAATGCAGTCCGGGGATTCCCGCTCCAGATAATTGTCAAAATCGAACTCAACCCCGTCAGCCTTGTCGGCATCCAGCAGGGAAATCCCGTTCCGCTGCAGCTTGTCGCTGTTGTAGCTGCCGGTTTTGGTTTTGGAGAACGGTGCCAGATTCAGCACCAGATCCTTCTTTTTCTCATTGTCCGTCGTGTGAATGGAAAGCCGGTCACTCGTTTCGGAATAACGCACCAGGAGGGAATCGGAACGCCACGGCTGACCGCCGATGACAGCGGACACGTAGGACATCTCGCGCGCCGCGCTGGGGGAGCCGGAATCCGCGACGGTCTCCTCCTTCCGGTTGCAGGAGGCGAGGAGGAATGCGGCGGCGGTCAGCAAAAGTCTTTTCATGGAGACCACTAACATGGTTTACTCCGGTGACTCGCGCAACCGTTCCGTCCCCGGCCGGAAAAAAGCCAGGCACCCGCGGGCTTGGAGGAAAGCCCAAAAACCTCTTCCACCCGCGGGCGCTGTCAGCCCTCTTTGCAGGGGCAGGCATAGAAGTAACGCGCGAGGCCCTCTTTTTGGATGCGTGGCGTTTGGTTTTAAAAGTAGTTTTATATGTGGGATTAGCGTCGGTTTTGCAGGGCCGTTTCCAGTTCCGCCAACAGCCGGGCTCTGCGCTTTGAGTCGAGCAGCAGATCCCGCGACGGCCCATACTTCGTGAGAGACGAGACGGAGAAGTGATGGCGCGAGCCCCCCATCTCTCCGGTGGTGCCGGAGACCAGAGGCACGGAGGGAGTGCCATCCGTCGTGGTGAGGGCCTGAACCGCAAATTCCCAGGTCTCTTTCCCGGCAGGCAGCGAGAAAGAAAGGTTCAAATCCGCCACGTTGCCCATGACGCCCAGGGTGGCCTCCACTTCGACGATCTCCTTCGTGCCCGGATGGCGGGTCAATTCCGCCCGGGAGCGCTGGCCGGACCGCACCATCAGGGCGCGCGGGGAATCAGCCGGGCCGTTTTGTCCGTTTGAAGCGTCTGTCCGGGAGTCCACACGGACGGAAACCTGCCGGACCGGCTCCGCGAGCCCACCGGGAGCCGTGAGGGAGGCGGCCATGCCCCGGACCCGGGAGTTTGCGTAAATATAAAGCCATCCTTTTTCCGGCGAATACCACGCCTGGTCATCCGGCTGGAGTGGCACGCCCGCGGTTTTCAGAGGGCCGGAGACGTTCATCACCGTGAGCGCGCCGGAGGAGGGGAGGGTAAAAGTGGCTTTTTCCATCGCGGGGGAGGAGTCCCCTCCCGCCCGCGCGCCCGTGAGGATCTCCTCGCGATTCGCTACAAAAAAGATGTCGCTCTTCTTTTCCCGGCCCGCGGGATCAGCTTCCAGGCTCCGGAGGGAGGTATTGATCTCCGCGGCCAGGACGGTGAGGTAGTCTTTCGCCTCTCCGCCGCGCTGGTCCCACACCGGAAGCCGGGCGTCTTTCGCGGAGACGAGCAGTTCCAGACGATGGCCCGGCAGAGCGTCCCGGCCGCTGTAAAGCAGAGTGGTTTCTCCCGGTTTGCCCGTCAGAATCACATGACTGGAAAGAGTCAGATTCGTGCCGGGCAGATGAAATTTGATATCCGCCGAAAACTCGACGGTCACCCCGTCTTCGCCCAGGTAGGCTTCCACGAGTTCGCTCTCCACCTCGGTTTCTCCTTGAAGCCGTTTGAAAGACGTCCGCTGGCCGCTGCGCCCCAGGAGGGTTCTCCGCACGAGATCCTGGCTGGTCCCGTCCGGCGCTACCCGCCGGAGCGTGAAATCGCTCTCCACATGCTTCGCGGGACCGGAGCCCATATCCTCCTGGATGGTGTCCACCAGATCGAGTGTTTCGGGAGAAGCCCTCACAAAAAGGAGGGCGCTCTCGTTTTTCGCCGAAGAGAGCAGCGCCACGTCCCCGTCTTCAAACCTGCACCCCAGCGCCTTGAGAAAATCCGTCACGTCCTGGGGAGGCAGCGTCCCCATGCCGGAGACCACCCCGGGGTAAAAGACCGGCTGGGGAGGCGGGTTGCCCCCGCGCTCAAAAACGTCCGGGAATGTCAGCCACGCCTGGCAAGGTTGTTTGGTCCGCGGCGTTGAGGCGGCTTCCTCCCCCTGTGAGAACCGGGCGGTTGTCAGGAGGGTAAGCGGCAGGAACGACAGGGAAAGAAACAGGGTAAAAGAGCGGACGTTCACGGCTTTTTGAGGGCGGTTTCCAGTTCGGAGAGGAGCTGGTTTTTCTTTTCAGGATCGAGCAAAAGTTCCCGCCACTTCCCCCGCGGGATGCGGGAGGAAACCGTCAGGTGTTTCATGCGCCCCCCCGCGTCCAGGGCCATGCCGGAGGCGAGAGACACGGAGGAAATCCCGTCCGCGACGGTGGCGGCTTCCGTGAGCAGGTTCCAGGTTTCCTCTCCTCCCATGGCCAGGCCGGTGAGTTCCATGGTGAGGCTGGCCTCGCCGGGGAAGTTGGACTTTCCGTCCAGTTTCAGAGACTCCGGCTTTCCTGCTTTTCCCTGATAGGTCATGGTCGCCCCGCTTCCGGAGAGGAAAAGCAGGGCGGAGGACGAAAAATCCTCCCGCGGGGTCCCCTGAAGAGCATCCGCCCAGGAGGTGACGCGGGCCTCGATCTGCGGGCGTTCCGTGAGTTCCACCTGGGGAGCCAGTTGGAGGGTGGTGAGGGCATGGGAAAGAGCCCCGGCGCGGAGATAGAGCCAGGCCTTTTCCGGCTCATACCAGGCCTCGTCATCCCCGGAGAGCGGGATTTTCCGCGCGATCAATTCCGCCGTGACCTTCCGGAGTTCAATAGTTCCCGCGACTGGGCTCTTTATCTCCTTTTCCACTGGCCCGGCGGCTTTTTCCCATGTATTAAAAAGCGCCGTCTCAGGATTCACCGTATAGATTTCCGCCCTTCTTCCTTCGCCAGGGTCTTTTTTCTCCAGACCGGTGAGCGCACGTTCGATTTCCTCTGCCAGAGGCTCCAGGGTTTTGTTTCGCGGTCTGTTGGCATCGCGGGCAGGGGATGGCTGGAGCGCTTTTCCAGGCACGGAGAGCGGCAGGACCTTCCCGGTGACGGTGAGTTCCCGGCGGCCGGCAGGCGTGGTGTCCGGACCGGTATAGAGCACCATCGCTTCCTGTTCCCCGCGGCGGATGAACGCCTGGCCCAGGAACGTGATCGCCGCGTCCTCCAGATGGATGCCGGCGGCAATGTTCAGATCCAGCGTCACGTTATCATGGTCCAGGAACGCTTCAAACTCCAGTTCCTCGACCGGCTTTTCTCCCCGGAAACGCCGGAACGATGTCCGCGTTCCACTAACACACTGAAGCGAACGGCGGATCAGTTCCGTGACGTTCCCTTCAGGGGAGGTGCGCCGCAAAACGAAAGTCACCTCCACCTGGCGGGCGCAGAAGACCCCCGACTCTGCGAGCCTGTCCACCAGTTCGATACCGGCGGGAGCCGTCCGGACAAAAAGCAGGGACATACCAGTGCTTTCCGACATCAGGGCGATATCCCCCTCTTGAAAAACCACCCCCAGCCCCTCCAGCTTTTTCCTTACATCCCGCGGGGGGCGGGGTCCCATCGCGGGAATCACCCGGGGATAGAGATCCGGATCCGGAACCGACTGAGCCCCCTGGCTGAACGGGTCCCCGGGGTCCGGTGGCCGGGTCTTCCTGAAATCCGGCGGGATAATCCACAGGCCATGGCCTTTTGTCTCCCGGGCCGGACTTGCTGCTTTTTGCTCCTGGGAGAAAGCCGGAGACAGGAGAACGACAGCCCATGGAAAGAGCAGCCGGACACCACAAAGCAGGAAGCGGAAAATGTTCATAGTGTCAGGATAAGGGGATCAGGGATTCGATTCCCGCGATGGCTTCCCGCGGGAATGGCGACCTTCGGACATTCTTACCCAGGCTCACATTAATGGCAAACCTGGTATTCACGGAGTGCCAGCCGGAGCCGTGCATTAGATATAAAACCCGGCCCAGGGCAGACCGCACCGCACCCTGTCCCGTGGCGGATGCTTTTTCGTGGTTCCCGCCAGCCGGCCTGTGTCCGGGATGGCTTTTCCTGAACCGCCGCGGCGTGCGGTTGAGGGAACGTTTTCCAGTTGAAAGCCCCGGGGTGTGCCCGCAAGGGTGGCACCCCCCTTTTTTCCGCGCGCCACCATGCCCCACCGCAACCTGACAGATGACGTTCGCATCGCTGATATCTGGAGCCTCGTGTCTCCGGAAGTGCTGATGCATGATCTCAGCGTTTCGCAGCGGGACTTTGAGTTCATCGCCCACAGCCGGCGGCAGGCGGAGGACGTCATCCTGCGCCGGGATGACCGGCTGCTGGTGGTGGTGGGCCCTTGCTCCATCCACGACGAGGCGGCGGCGCTGGAATACGCGGCCCTCATCAAAGCCGAGGCCGCCCGGCATGAGAAGGACCTGTGCGTCATCATGCGTGTGTATTTCGAGAAGCCCCGGACCACGGTGGGCTGGAAGGGGTATATCAACGATCCCGGGCTGGACGAAAGCTACGACATCAACCGGGGCCTCCGCCTTGCCCGCCAGCTCCTGGCCCGGCTCACGAGCATGGGCGTGGCCTGCGGCACGGAATTCCTGGACACCATCAGCCCGCAGTATGTGGCGGATCTCGTCTCCTGGGGGGCGATTGGCGCGCGCACGGTGGAAAGCCAGGTCCACCGGGAGCTGGCCAGTGGCCTGAGCATGCCGGTGGGCTTCAAGAACGGCACCGGCGGCGGCATCGGCATCGCCATCGATGCCATCCGCGCGGCCCGCGGCTCCCACCACTTCCTCAGCGTCACCAAGCAGGGCGTGGCGGCCATCGTGAAGACCTCCGGCAACGACTGCTGCCACCTCATCCTGCGCGGGGGCAAGGGCGGGCCGAACTACTCGGCGGAAAGCGTGGCCGGGGTCACGGAACTGCTGGAGAAAGCCTCCCTCACGCCCACGGTGATGATTGACTGCAGCCACGGAAATTCCAACAAGGATCACCGCAACCAGCCGCTGGTGGCCGCTGATATCGGCAGCCAGATCCGCGCGGGCAACAAGGCGATCACCGGCGTCATGGTGGAGAGCCATCTCGTGGAGGGCCGCCAGGACGTGGTGCCCGGCCAGGACCTCCTCTACGGCCAGAGCATCACGGACGCCTGCATCGACTGGGAAACCACCCGGGGCGTGCTGGCGGAACTGGCGGACGCCGTGCGGGAACGGCGCGGGATTTGAACAGGAGGGAACGGGAAAATGGCAGTCCCCTCCTTCCCGTTCCGGAAAAGGCCCTCTTCAGATACGAAAATTTCCGTTGCACCCCGGAGGGGACACGATTAGTTCAGCCTCCCTTTTCGGCCCTTCCCTTCTCCAGGGCTGCCGCCTGACCCTCCAGGCTCCTTCGTACCATACAACTTCAGGCACTATTTCGCATTTCACATGAACAAGCTGGAAAAGATTCAACAGGAACAAGTCAAGACGAACCTGACCCCCTTTGAAGTGGGTGATACCATCAAGGTGAACACCCGGGTTATCGAAGGCGGCAAGGAGCGTATTCAGGTTTTCGCGGGCATCGTGATCGGCATCAAGGGCACCGGAGTGGGCAAGTCCTTCACCGTCCGCAAGCTGAGCTACGGCGAAGGCGTGGAGCGCGTGTTCCCCTACAGCACCCCCCGGATCGCCAGCGTGGAAGTGACGAAGCGCGGCAGCGTCCGCCGCGCGAAGCTGAACTACCTCCGCCAGCGCGTGGGTAAGGAAGCCGTGCAAGTGAAGGAGCTGGCCACGCGCTAAGCCCCCGCCGGATTTCTTTTTTCAAAACCACGCTTCGGTCTCCGGGGCGTGGTTTTCTTATGCCAATTTTTTCGCACCAGCCGCCACGGCGCTCTGGACATTCTGTAAAGCTCCCCTAATTTCAAACCCCATGACCTCTCCTGTCCTCCGCTTCTGTTCCGGCCTGTTCGGTCTTGCCTCCTGTTTTGTTCTGAGCGCCTGTCAGAATCCCGGCGGTTCTGGCAGTAACAATGGCGCGGTGGTGGACTACACCTCTCCCACGAGGAACATGTCCACCTCGGAGAAGGCACAATACGCTTTCAACGACGCCGGGATCTACCGCGAGGACTGGGTGGCCGCTCAATCCGGGGGCCGTGCCCCTGTCAGAGAGGAAGTCATGTCCACGGACACTCCCGCTCCCTATGTGCAGGATGACGATCCCGCGCCTTCCCACAACACCGCCTCCACCCCGCCGGTGCGCAAGACGCCATTCACCACGGAGAAGAAGTCTGTCTCTGAAACCCGGAAAGCCGTGGCGTCCGGCAGCCGCAAGACCTCCGGCACGCGCAAGCTGGTGACCAGTTCCCCGTCCAAGAAAGTGGCGGGCAAAAAGGCCGTGGCCAAAAACACCAAGGCCTCCGCGACAAAGACGAAAAAGCCGGACACGCGCAAGGCCGCGGCCAGCACTTCGAAGAGTAAATCCTCCGCCGGCACGAAATCCACCAAAGCCAAGGTGGTCCCGAAAACCTCAGCCGCGAAAACGCCGCCCAAGGCGAAGAAAAAGAAGTGATCCTGGAGACCTGTGGAAACAGGTGTCTCTAAGAAGCTGGCGGGGTGATCTCAGAGCTTGTGCTTGAACCCCTTTGGCACGTCGCACGCCAGGGGGGACCCTCCATACGAGTCCTTCCAATCCTTTGAATATGCACAAGGAGCGGCTGTCCCGGAAAGCAACCTCACACCGGCAAGCCACACCCCGGGGCGGAAAATCAGGCCAGGTATTTACCGGATTCCAACTCTAAATGGTATCAGGTCCTCTGCTGCCGGCATCCCTGAGCCCGGATATGACGTTGTGGAAAAGACCTGGTTTTAATATTCCAATGGCATTGCCCTGGCTCGCCGCCGCCGTCCGCCATCACGGTTGAGATTTAGTGGCCTTGATAAACCTTAAAAGGGTTACGCCATCGATCCTTTCCACCTGCATCCGTGAAGGCAGGCCCTGGAGCTTGTTCTCCTTATCAAGCAAAGAGACCTCCACCTCCTTAGGCAGCAAAATCAGTTCCTCTTTCTCCTTATGGGGAAGCAGATCAACCGAGTCCATGTGGCGGGGAATTTCCGCGGAGAACCGGTCAACGTCATATGATTTATTCAAGTCTTCAAAGTGAACGCCGTCGGCGTATCCCCGCGCCCAAAACGGTCACCAGAACACAGGACAAAATAATGACGGGTTTGCTGAAACGGCTCATAATGACTGACAATTCCCGGCGCGGAAAGCGGGGTTTGAATCATCGATAAAACCCGACCCTGCCTCCTGCCCGATCCGGTCCTGATGGAGGGAGACGGCCTGGTGAATTCCTGGATTCCGCGATATTGGCACTCCCCGGGGTCTTTTTCCCTACTCCTACTCCAGCTCCATCACCACATTTCTCGTGGAGCCGCCTTTGCGCACCTGAAGCGTGGCGCGGCCATCCCGGGAATGATTCAGGATAGCGTCCACGGCTTCCGTATAGTTCCGGGGGGCGGAGCGGTTGATGCGCAGGATGACGTCGCCTTGCTCCAGTCCGCAGTTGGCGGCGGGGGTGTTTGGCTGCACGCGGGTAACGAGGAGGCCGGTGGTGTCCTCGGGGAGCTTCAGCTCACGATGGTGCGCCTCCTTCACGGCTGCCAGATACATTCCCACCACATGCTCCTCGGTGGCCGCCGGGGTTTTGAGTTCCGCCACTGGCGCGGTGGTCGCGGGTTTCTCGGAACCCGGCAGATCGTTCAGAAAGAAGTTGGGCCGTTCACCCAGGGTGAGGCTCACTTTCCCCTGTTCCTGCTTCGATTCCCGGAAAAAGGCGACGGCGAGCTTCGTGCCCGGCGGACGGCTGGCCAGCATCTTGCGGAGCGCCACGGCGCTTTCCACCGTTTTGCCATCCACGGAAAGGATCACGTCCCCCCGTAGCAGTCCACTTTCGGCGGCAGGGGTCTTGGCCTCCACCTGACTGATCAGGGCACCTCCGGTGAATCCATACATCCTCGCGCCCCTCTGATCCACTTCGTCCAGCCGGGCACCCAGGTAGCCCCGGGGACGGGAGAGGGCGTCCGCGGCGGAGACCGCCTTATTGATGGGAATCGCGAACCCGATGCCCTGGTTCCCGCCGCTGCGGCTGTAGATGGCGGTGTTGATGCCCACCACCCGGCCATCCGCGTCGATCAGCGGTCCGCCGGAGTTCCCCGGGTTGATGGAGGCGTCTGTTTGCAGAAGCTCCTGTTTATCAAAACCTTCCAGCGCCTCGTCATTTCGCTTGGCGCTGATGATGCCCATGGTCACCGTTTTATCGATCCCGAAGGGAGCCCCCAGGGCGAAGGAGATATCGCCCACCCGCACATTGTCACTGTCCGCGAGAATAGCGTGGGGGAAGTCCGTGCCCGCCAGCTTCAGCACGGCCACGTCCATGTCCTGGGAGAAATCCACCAGCCGCGCCGTGACATAGCCCTCGCGACCCGGGATGTTCACCCGCAGCCGCAGCATTTCCAGATACTGCTGGGCGTCGATCTGCATGTCCGGCGGGAAAATCACGTGCCGGTTGGTGAGCACGTAGCCATTGGGACTGACAATGACGCCGGAGCCGATGCCCAGTTGCTGCCAGTTGTCCTCGCCCGGTTTCGGGTCGGGAATGGGCGGGAGATTATACCACAGGCGGTAAAGCTGCTCATTGCGGCTGATCTTCTGCCTTTTGGGCGTCTCCACGCCGGTGAGAATGGTCACCACGCTGGGCTGCACCTTCTCCAGCATGTCCGCGTAGCTTTTCAGAATGGCCCCGTTCCGCTCGAGGGGTTTCTTATCGATGGTCACGGAGTTTTGGAACACCCCGCCTTTGTCCTCCGGCAGCGGCTTGCTGCTGGGCGCGGCTGGCTTTTCCTGCGAGATGACGGACATGGCGGCCAGGCCGAGAAAGAGCGCCGCCATTCCGGCCCGGCGCATGGGAGCGGTAGTCAATTTCATAATCAGGAGCGACAGGGAAGGGAGGGGGGAGTGAGGGCCCAGCCGGAGAATGGCGGGGAATTTTGCCTCTGCAATGAATACGCTTCCGGCGATCTCTCAAGACGTGATTCTCCCGGAAAACGGCCCGGCTTTTGCATCCCCCGTGCCAAAAAAGCCGCGGAGGAAGCGTAGGCTCTTGACGCCGCCAAACGCCCGCCCGACGACTCAATTCCTTCCTTATGGCCACCAAACCCCCATCCCCCTCCGCGAGGCCCGTCGTGGGCATTATCATGGGCAGCATCTCCGACTGGGACACGATGCAATATGCCGCCGAGAAGCTGAAAGACTTCGGCGTGGCCTATGAGACGAGAGTTGTTAGCGCCCACCGCACTCCGGAACTGCTGTATGAATACGCCACCACGGCGGAATCCCGCGGGCTGCGCTGCATCATCGCCGGAGCCGGCGGCGCGGCGCACCTGCCGGGCATGACGGCCTCCATGACCACGCTGCCGGTGCTGGGCGTGCCGGTGGAGTCCAAGTCGCTGAAGGGCATGGACAGCCTCCTGAGCATCGTGCAGATGCCCGGGGGCGTGCCGGTGGCCACCTTCGCCATCGGACGCGCGGGAGCCACGAATGCCGCGCTTTTTGCCATCTCCGTGCTGGCGGCGGGCAATGCCGGGCTCTCCAAAAAGCTCAAGTCCTTCCGTGTGGCGCAGACAGACCGCGTGCTGGAAACACAGTCCCAGTTGCCCTCATGAAGCCACCCGGCATCCTTCACCCCGGCCAGACCCTCGGCATCGTGGGGGGCGGACAACTCGGGCGCATGGCCGCGCGGGAGGCCCGCCGCACGGGCTACCGGACGGTCATTTTTACGGATGAGCCGAACGGTTCCCCCGCGGGCCAGATCGCGGACCGGGAGATCAATGCCAGCTACTTTGACGAGGAGGCCCGGGACGCCTTTGTGAAGGAGGCGGACGTGGTGACCATGGAGTTTGAGAACATTCCCGCGCCTTTTCTGAAGGCCCTGGAGCCGCTGGTGCCGGTGTATCCCGGACGGAGCGCCCTGGAGATTTGCCAGAACCGGGAACGGGAAAAGAAGTTCCTGAAGACGGGTGGTTTTCCCCACGCGGCCTTCCGGGTGGTGAAAAATGCCGCGGACCTGGAGGCCGCCGTGGCGGAGATCGGCACGCCCTGTGTGCTGAAGACCGCGGACTTCGGCTATGACGGCAAGGGCCAGCAAAAGCTGACGGGCGGCGAGGACTATGCCGCCGTATGGAAAGCCTTGGGCGCGCCCCGCGGCGTGGTGGAGCAGTGGGTGGACTTTGTGATGGAGATTTCCGTCGTCTGCGCGCGGTCACGGGATGGGGCTTTTGTTCACTTTGCCCCGTGTGAGAACCTGCACGCGCACCACATTCTGGACATCACCATTTCCCCCGCGCGCATCGCCCCGGAGCTCGCCTCCCAGGCGGCGGAACTGGCCTCCTCCATCGCCGCCTCCCTGCAATACACCGGGACGCTGACCGTGGAGATGTTCGTCACCGGCGATGGCCGGTTGCTGGTGAATGAACTCGCGCCGCGCCCGCACAATTCCGGGCATCACACCCTCGAGTCCTGCGTGACGAATCAGTTCCAGCAGCAGGTCCGTGCCGTGGCCGGTCTGCCTCCGGGCGATCCCCGCCAGCACACTCCCGCCGTGATGGTGAATCTCCTCGGCGATCTTTGGCCTGCCCCGGAGAAGCATCCGGACTGGACACCCGTGCTTCGCCACCCGTCCGCCTTCCTCCACCTCTACGGCAAACGCATCGCCAAGCCGAAGCGCAAGATGGGGCACTTCACCGTCCTGGGGGAAACCGTGGAAAAAGCCCTGGAGGAAGCCCGCGCCCTGCGCCGCGCCCTGGGAATGGAACAAGCCTGAGCCAGGACAGCAGGCTGGAAACAGCGGCTGGCCCGGAAAACGGCGTTGTGGAGAGATGGCAAAGCGCGGAGGGAGGACGGCGGGTTAGTACTGACTGACTGACTGAAACCATAGGGTTTCAGTCAGTCAGTCAGTACTAACCCGGGTCCTTCAAATCTCTCCAGGGATGGGAAAAGAGGGGGTGAAGCACAAAGAAAAGACAGCAGATCACCCCGTGGTAAGCCCCCATGGGTTAGTACTGACTGACTGAGTTCATGTGGTTTCAGCCAGTCAGTACTAACTGGCTCCCTTTAGCCCCCCGGGGATGACAAAGGAAGAGCCTCGTGGACCATGAAGCGCGGAGGAAAGCGGCGGATCACCCGTGGTAAGCATCCGTGGGCTAGTACTGACTGACTGAATCCATGGGGTTTCAGTCAGTCAGTACTAACCCGAGTCCTTTAGCCACCCGGGATGACAAAGGAAGAGCCTCGTGGACCATGAAACATGGAGGGAAACGGGTAGATCACCCGTGGTAAGCCCTCATGGGTTAGTACTGACTGACTGAATCCATGGGGTTTCAGCCAGTCGGTACTAACCCGCCGTCCTTTAACCCCCCGGATGACAAAGGAAGAGTCCCGTGGACCATGAAGCACGGAGGGAAACGGGTAGATCACCCGTGGTAAGCCCTCATGGGTTAGTACTGACTGACTGAATCCATGGGGTTTCAGCCAGTCAGTACTAACCCGCTCCCTTTAGCTCCCAGGATGACAAAGGAAGAGCCCCGTGGACCATGAAGCGCGGAGGGGAGCGGGTAGATCATCCGTGGTAAGCATCCGGGGGTTAGTGCCGACTAACTGAAATTACGGGGTTTCAGCCAGTCATACCATTTGGAGTTGGATTCAGGTAAAATGGTTTCCTTCATATTTCCACCATCCTGGCGAAGGCGTCCCACTGGAGCTACAGGCCCGGAGGGCCGCGGGAAGGTAGCCGGTGGCGCAAGCCACCGGAACCGGCCAAATAACAAACCGGAGCCCCGGCAGGGGCGATGGAAATCCCGGCGGATGGCTGTTTTTTACCCCTGCCACCCTCCCGTTCCAACGCCCCTCCGGGGCTGCAAAGTTCTTATCAACGCCTTTCCGGTGGCTTGCGCCACCGGCTACTTTCCAGCGGCCCTCCGGGCCTGAAAAAGCGAACCCTGGATCTTCCTGGTCTATTATCGGATTCCAACTATAAATGGTATCAGTAATAACCGCCGCCCCCTTTTAAACTTTCCCGGGGGATGGAAAGGGAAGGCTTCGCAGGTCGTGAAGCACGGAGGAAAGACGGAGGATTCCCCATGGTAAGCCTCCATGGGTTAGTACTGACTGACTGAAACCACAGGGTTTCAGTCAGTCAGTACTAACCCGTCTCTTTGACTGGTGCGTCTTTTAAAGGGCAGGGGGCAGGCAGACCCCGGAACGGCGGCTGCAAACCAGTGGTGTTTGGCTGACTGATTTCACCGTGCCCACCCCGGGGCTGGAAGGAGTCCGCAGTCGCACCCCGCCCGGGGCCTGAACTCCGGAGGGCCGAAGGCCTGGCCCCATATCAGCCTGGGGCAACGCCCCGGGGATTCTCCCCATACGAAAAGGAAAAAGGGCTGAAGGCCCGCCCCATCCGCTCCTGCTGGACGGGAATGGCGCGGGCTTTCAGCCCTCCAAAGACATTGTTGCCGGTCATTCCCGGGGCGTTGCCCCGGGCTGGTATGGGGCCGGGCCTTCGGCCCTCCGGAGTTCAGGTAGAGCGTTTGCTATAGGTAATTTCCGGTTACACGCGTCCCTGTAAGAGAGTTCCACCCTCTATTTCGGAAATTACTTTTGGCAATCAGTACAGCGGCTTCAGGTCCCGGTCATCAACACAAAATCAGTCAGCTGAACCCCACTGGCTGCAAACCACCGCCACGGTCAGAACGGATGATCCTCCCCGATGAT
The DNA here is from genome assembly GCA_965229245.1 of Verrucomicrobiales bacterium. Taxonomy (GTDB): domain Bacteria; phylum Verrucomicrobiota; class Verrucomicrobiia; order Verrucomicrobiales; family V1-33; genus V1-33. Next base: position 311,881 of record CBDDIW010000005.1, on the reverse strand, counting down.
CTGGACTTCGGTTTCGACCTGGATGCCGCGTTGTTCCCGCGCGGTGCGCTGGACGAGGGAGATCAGCTCCAGGACGTCCCGCGCGGTGGCTCCGCCTTCATTGACGATGAAGTTGCCGTGGACTTCGGAGATGGCCGCGCCGCCCGCGCGGCTGCCTTTGAGGCCCAGTTCCTGGACGAGTTTCCCGGCGGGGCAGGATTCCGGGTTCTTGAAAATACACCCGGCGCTCGCGGCGATGGGTTGCCCGGATTTCCGCTTTTCCATGCTTTGGGCGAGCTTCCCATCGATCTCCTCCACGGGAGCCGGGACGCCGCGGAAGGTGGCGCTGACACAGACATGCTCCATGAATTCCGGGGCGCTGCGGTAGTGGTGGGGAATGGCGTCCTTCGTCTTCGTCCGCAGCCCGCCCATGACATCCAGATAGGAGACACTCACCACCTGGTCGAAGGTCTCGCCACCCATGGCCCCGGCATTCATACGGATGCCGCCGCCCACGCTGCCCGGGATGCCCTCCATCCACTCAAAGCCGCCCAGCCCCGCGGCGCGCGCGGCGGAGGCGAGGCGCTTGAATTTCACGGCGGCTCCGGCGGTGATGGTGTCCCCCTCCACGGTCACGGTGTCGAATTCCCCGCCGCAGGGATGGATGACCGCGCCTTTGATCCCGCCATCGCGGATGAGCAGATTGCTCCCGCGTCCCAGCACGCGGGTGGCGATGCCCCGCTCCCGGCAGTATTGGATGACACGCGCCAGACCCGCCACGGTGCCGGGTTCTATCCAGAACTGCGCGGGGCCTCCCACCTTCATGGTGGTGTGGCGGCCCATGGGTTCGTAGAGGCGCACGGTACCGTCCTCCTCGCCCAGGGCGGCGGTGATCTCCTCCAGCGTCCGCAGATCCTCCGCGAGCCGGGTGCCGATTTCATGCACGTTCCCCGCGCCCAGGGTGATGAGCAGATCGCCCGGGCGGAGGAAATTTCCCACCGCGAGATGGGCCGTGGCTTTGTCCGGCGTGGATACGAGGCGCAGGCGGTCGCCCTCCACTTCGCGGACTTCATTGATGATCGTCTGCCCGGAGATGCCGGGAATGGGCAGCTCGCTGGCGGGGTAGATATCGAGCACGAACAGCGCGTCGCAGTCCTTGAAGGCGCGACCGAATTCCTTCCGCAGCAGTTGCGTGCGGGTGAAGCGGTGGGGCTGGAAGACGCAGACCACGCGGCCCTGGCCTTTGGAAAACTGCCTGGCCGTTTGCAACGTGGCCGCCACCTCCGTGGGGTGGTGGCCATAGTCATCCACCACGGTGTAGGACGGGCCGCGGCGCTTCACGTCGAACCTCCGCTTGGCCCCCCGGAAGGTGCTGAGCGCCCAGCCGATCTTTTCGAAGGGGACTCCCATGCCGGTGGCGAGGGCCACCACCGCGAGGGCATTGAGCACATTGTGACGGCCCGGGATGTTCAGGATGATAACCCCCAGCGCCTTCCCGCCGTGAAAAACGGTGAAGCTGGTGCTCTGCCCGTGCTGCTCCAGATCGCGCGCGGAGAAGTCATTTGATTCCTCCCAGCCGTAGCCCACGCAGCGGGGCCGGTCCTGACAAAGCGCGAGAGCGCCCGGGTCCGCCGCGCAATAATACGCCGTGCCAGAGGTTTGATCCAGCACCTGGCTATAGACGGCGTTGATCTCCTCCAGGTTTTTGTAGTAGTCCAGATGCTCCTCCTCCACATTGAGGAGGATGGTGTATTCCGGGGAATAGAGGGCCACGGTGCCGTCGCTTTCATCCCCCTCCGCCACGAAGTGCCGGCCTTCCGGATCCCAGTGCGCATTGGACCCCAGCAGGGGAATCTCCGCGCCCACATAGTGGCTGGGGTGCAGCCCCGCCTCGCGCAGCACGTGCGCGGTCATGGAGGAGGTGGTGGTCTTCCCGTGCATGCCCGCGATGACGATGCCCTGCTTCCGCCGCATGATGGAGGCCAGCGCGTCCGCCCGGCGGAAAAGGGGAATGCCCGCCGCCACCGCCGTGTCGTAGGCCACATTGCGCCCCGGTTTCACCGCGGAGGAGTAAACGATGACTCCCGCGCCCGCCACGCTCTCCGCCGTGTGCGGGCAGTAGAATTCCAGCCCGGCGCTCTGGAGGCGCTCCGTTTCCGTGGTGGTGCTTTTGTCCGACCCGCTGACGTCATAACCAAGCTCCAGCAACAGCGCCGCGATGCCACTCATGCCGCTGCCCGCGACGCCGATGAGGTGAATGCGTTTCGTGCGGTCGGCATCGGCGATGGAGAGGAAGTCTTCGGACATGAGGTGGGGCGCTGGGGGAAGGAGGGAAAATGGACCGGGTGCCGGATAATGAAAGCATGCACAGGCCCGGAGGGATGGTGGAAACGAGGGGGATTGAGCCAAGCCGTTCCGTCTTCTGTTCCGGATTGGCGCGGGAGATCACGAACGCGAGTGGGATTGAACCAACCTCTGCCGCCTGCCGCCACGGAGTGGAGCGAGAGATTAGCAGGCACGCGCCCGGAGGGCGGATGGAAACGAGTGGGATTAAACCGATCCGTTTCGTCTTCAGCCACGGAGTGGCGTGGGAGATCCCGAACGCGAGCGCGATTGAACCGGTCCGGGTAGTCTTCAGCCACGGAGTGGCGCGGGAAATTAGCCGGTGGCGCAAGCCACCGGAACCGGTTCCTGACTGCACAAGAGCCCCGGCAGGGGCGATGGAAATCCCCGGGGATCGATCTCCGGATGTCGAGGAGGTTGTTGGTCCCAATGCCCCTCCCGGGCTGAGGATCTTGCGCTATTGTATGCCCGGCGGCTTGCGCCCTGGGCCTTATGCTCAAGGTTGAAGTGGCAGGAAAAGGAGTGTGACTAAACCAAGCCGTTTCGTCTTCAGCCACGGAGTGGCGGGAGAGATTAGCCGGTGGTGGAGTGAGGCACGAACGGAACCACCGGTTGGCATTTGGTTGAGATTCATGCGCACCGGAGGTGCGCGAGAAACACTGGAGGGCTGCCCGCGCGGGAATGCCCAACGGCTGACGGGGAGACTTCTCGCGCACCTCCGGCGCACGGTGTCCTTTTTGGAACCAGTCCGGGGGTTCCGTTCGTGCCTCACTCCACCCCCGGCTAATCTCTCCCGCCACTCCGTGGCGGCGGAACAGGAGCCCCGCGATCACCGCGCCCCTATTTCCCAGGAGCATCGTCCTCACCGCACCTTGATCTCCCCGGGCACATGCTCCCGGCGTTTTTTCCGGTGCTTCCGGCGTTTCTTTTCCTCCGGGTCCATGCGGGATTTCCGGACACGGCGCTTTGCCACGTGCAGGGGTTCCGGGATGATCATGGGAACGAAGAGAATGGGCAGACCGTAGCCGATCCACATGGAGACGGTGGAAAAGACGGGGGCGTATTCCTCCCAGGACACATGGGCGAGCGGCAGACCATAAACCGCCGCGGTGACGGCCACGATAGTTACCAGGGTCCAGTTCACCAGCATCCGCCACTTGCGGGCACGTGCCAGCACCCACAGCGCGGGAAACATGCCGATGGCAAGCGCCGAGACCACGATCTGAAAGAGCGCGGTAAAGAAGGGAACGATATACCGGAGGATTTCGGCCATGGGATTGGAACAGGTTTACCCGCGGGTGAACGGCAGGTCAAACGGGGCGGGCCGCCAGTTCCTCATAGGCGGTGACGGTGTTTTCCAGGGAGTGGATGCCCGCCGCCCAGAAATCCGGAGACGTGAGATCCGCTCCCAGGGACTGGCGGGCCACCTCCTCACAATTCGCGGAACCCGTGGAGGCAAGGAAAGCCTCATACTTCGGAAGGAAGGCCGCGCCCTCCTGCTTGAAGCGGGCGAAGAGCGCGTGGCTCAGGAGATAACCGAAGACATACGGGAAGTTGTAGAACGACACGCCCGTGATGAAGAAGTGCATCTTCGACGCCCAGAACATGGGGTCCGAACCCTCCGGCAGCAGCGTGTCCCCGTAGAGCTTCCGTTGCGCCCCGGTCATGAGTTCCCTCAGCCGGGCGATGGGCACCTCCCCGCCGCGGCGCTCTTCGTAGAAGGACTTTTCGAACTCATACCGCATGGGGATATTCAGCAGGTAGCCGCTGGCGCGGAGCATCTCCTGATCGATGAGATAGGACTTCATCGCCGGTGTCAGGGAGGGATCGCCCATGAGGCCGCTGAGAAGGATCATTTCCCCGAAATTGGACGCCGTCTCCGCCAGGGTCATCGGGTAGGAGGCGGCAAACGACCGCGCGGGGCGCAGCACGCAGGAGTGCCAGGCGTGTCCCACTTCATGCGCCAGCGTGACCATGTCGTGCATGGTATTGTGCCACGTCATATACACGCGCTCCTCATGCCGCAGGTGGGAGCCGGTGCAGAACGCGCCTGGTCGCTTCCCCGCGCGGGGTTGGGCTTCGATCCATTCGTTGGCCAGCATTTCGCGGAGGTAGGCTCCCAGCTTCGGATAGGCCGCGGTGAAGGCCCGGTCCACGGTGGAGCAGGCTTCGTCCCAGGAGAGCGGCTTTTCATCCGGAGCGGCCACCTGGGGGGCTTCCAGATCGAAGAAGTGCAGGGCCTCCGTGCCCTGGAGTTTCGCCGCCGCGCGGAGTGCCCGGCGGGGGATTTCGATGTTCGTATTGATGGCCTCCAGCATCGCATCCAGCGAGGCGCGGGACATGGCGGAGTCGAACAGCGGGGTATCGAGGAAATGGGAAATCCCGCGGCGTTCGTAGAGGCTCAGACGCGTGCCCGCGATGCCATTGAGCGCCGCCGCCAGGGTGTCCGCGTGGTCCAGCCACGGCTTCTGTCCGGCGTGAAACGCGGCCTCCCGCAGGGGGCGGTCCGGCTCGGACATCAGCGCCCGGCGGCGGGACATGGGGACGGTTTCCACATGGCCGTCCGGGAAGGTCATTTCGAAGGTGAGCTTGCCCGTGAGCGTGTCATAGAGGCGCCCCCAGGCGTGGAGGCCGTTCACATTGAGATCCGCCGCCAGGCCCTCCAGTTCCTGGGCCATCTGTTGTTTGCCCTCCTCCCGCATGCGCCGCGTGGTGTGGTCCGCGCCCTCCAGTTCCGGGGAGGCCAGCACGATGGCGAAATCCGCGTCGCTCAGCGCGGCCAGGGCACCCTGGAGCCGGGCCTTTAGCTTTGTGAGCTCCGCCTCCTGCGTGGCCACCCAGGCTTCGTCCGTCTTCACGGCCTCATTGTTGGCATCATCCGCCGAGAGACATCCCAGGTAGGCTCCCAGGTGCCAGAAGCGGACGCCCAGGGCCTCGTATTCCGCCAGCGCTTTCGCCAGAGCCCCGGCCTCCGCGGGCACGGCCAGGGTGGTGAGATCACGGGCGAGGTCTGATTTGAACGCGAGGTAATCCTCCGCGCCAAAGGCGGAGAACCAGGAGGTGAGGGACCAGCGGTCAGGAAAGGAGGTCATGGCAGGGCAGGGTGGCGGATGAATGGGAGAGGACTGCGACTTATTCGCTCTCGATAATCGAACGATAGGCGACGGCGCGCATGGCATTGCCGATGGCGGCGCGGAAAATCGTGTGCTCCGAGGCGGCGCGGGAGACCTTGGCAACGGGACGGGCCAGCCCCAGGATCATCTGCCCGCCCGGCAGGGCTCCGGCGGCAAATTCCAGAAGTTTGTAAGCTGCGTGGGCGCTGGTGAGGTCCGGGAAAATCAGCACATTGGCGCGCCCCCCCAGGATGCTGTTAGGCGCTTTCCGCAGGGCGGAGGCGGGATCGATGGCGGCATCCACGGCGAGTTCCCCGTCGATTTCCATGGGGATGAGTTCCTTCCGCGCCCGGTCGCGGGCCAGTTCGGTGGCCGCCACCACCCGCTGGCTGGAGGGGCCCTGCACGCTGCCGCGGGTGGAAAAACTGATCATGGCCACGCGGGGCGTCTCATTCAGCAGAGCCGCCGCCGCCCGCGCGGTCTCCACCGCCAGCATCGCCAGCTGGGGCACCGTGGGCGTGGGAATGACCGAACAGTCCGCGAGGAAAAGCGTGCCCCTCGTGCCCAGGTCCGGCCGGTGCGGCAGGCTGAGGGGAATGCAGCTTCCCACGCCCTCCAGTCCGGGCCGCCGTTTGATCATGTAGAACAGCGCGCGAAAGAACGCGGAGGGCAGCGAGAGATTTCCGCCCACGATGCCATCGGCATATCCATACTGCAGCATCATGGCCGCGTAGTAGGCTGGTTTTGCCATGACCTCCCGGGGATCCTCCACCTTTACCTTCCGGTAGCGCTCGATCTTCCGGTAGCGCTCACAGAAGAGGGAAAAGTCCGCGCTTTGCTCCGGCTCGAGGATGCCGATGAGATCCGTGCGGATGCCGTGCTCCTTTGCCGTGGCCTGGATGGCTGCCCGGTTGCCCAGGAGGATGGGGGCCACCGCCTCCAGCTTCACCAGCTCCGCGGCCACGCGCAGCACGCGGACATCGTTGCCATCCGGAAACACCACCCGCTTCGGGCTGCCCCGGAGGTAGTCCACGAGGGGAGCCAGAAAGGCATCGGAGGGATCGAAAAGCGGGACGGTGGAACTCATGCGGACGAAGGCGTGGCACACCGGGTGCCGCGCGGTGGACCCATTGAGCGAGCCACCCTCTCCGTAAAGCGGAGTTTGGAAAGGATGGGGCCTGCTGGAGGAAAAAGAACCCGAATGACCGCAGGCTTTCGCGGGCTTCCAGTAACCCGTCCTTTGGGCCAGTCATTGTAACGGGACCACATGGAAACGGAAAGCCGTAAGCGTATAACAGGGGGGTGGAAAATCAAGTTGCGTAGACCCTCCCCGCCGCTACCCTCCGGGCCAGCCTTATGCTCCTGTAGCTCAGCGGAGAGAGCAACGGTTTTCTAATTCAGGAATGGGGATTTTCGCAGCTTTGCACTCCTTTGCAAAAGTTGCCAGAACGAAGTAAAATCAAGGCTTTGACGCTTTCTGGCTTTTCACTGGTTTGCGCTGTTTTCTGCGGATTTTCACGGTGACCGTAGAACGCCACCGTAGTACTTTCGCAGGGATACCCTCATTTCCTCAGTCCGAATCCCATGCCAGGAATCCACGGGAGGGGACAGGCAATGGCCAACTGTTTTGTGCCTCAGCGTTCGTGAGCGCCCAGTTTTCGTTGGATTTCTCCAATGCGCCGTTGCTCATGTGAAGGCCAGAACTGGTGACAGGCGACACGCTGACTAGGGCAGTGCACAGCCCTCCAATCGGCCTGTCACACCGCCCCTTCCCCTTGGTAGCCCCTCTAGTCCCGATAGTGCCCTCTCGCCGCTAAGAGAGCCGCACAATAAGGATTATTATTGTGCATCAGCATGGCCCGGAGCGGTGCCCTTCGCCAGGGCGGGATTCCGGGTTTCCGCCCTCACTTGTCCGAAGCCTCGTGGGCACGGCAGGTGCATTTGAGGGCGCGCCGTCGAAGAACAGGCGACCGGGAAAAACCCCGGCCCTTTCCCCTTCTACCGCGCAACCCTAATGAGTAGAGCCTTTATCCGGGAAGACGTCGAACCGGCGGAAAGACCGCACCGGGCACGTTCCGCCTCCAGGCTTCCTCCGGGAGCCTTGAATTACATGACCCGGCAGGGCGCGTCGCTGATTCGCTCCCGTCTCGCGGATTTGAGGGAGGATGCGGATGGAAACGGGATCCTGATTGGCCGCCTGGAGGAGGTTTTGAGATCCGCGAAAATCGTGGACTTTCAGAACGGGAATGACGAGGTGGCGTTCGGCGCGGTGGTCACCGTTGAAAATTCCGCAAGAATCCGCTCCACCTATCGCCTCGCGGGGGTTGATGAGATAGAGTTGGATTCCCGGAACATCAGTTGGATTTCACCCCTGGGAAAAGCGCTTCTTTCCGGCCGCCCTGGCCGTCGCCTGGCCCTGCCCGGTCAGGAGGGCGGGGAGTGGAAGGTCATAAAAATTGAGTAACCGGCTTCCGTTCCGTTCTGAGCGGCGGCACAACAAAGCCCCGGTCTGGTCCTGCCAGTTGCGGGGCGATGCTTTTTGTGGGGACTGGCCGCCGGGTGTCAGGTCCGGCAGAGAGATTACACCGCGCGGGGCAGGGGATTCCAAGTGCCTCTCTAATCTCAAACATCCTGCTGACGGGGTTTTACGAATCTTTGCACATCTTGCATGACGATCATCGTCCACCCGTCCACGGGCTCACTCTGAGGGCGAGGGTGCTACAGGCAGATTCCGGCGCTCCGTGAGGATCAGCCGCTCATTTACTCTTCAGAGCCCGCTACTCGGAGCAACTCATGTCCCAGGTTTGGCCGGCTCGATTCCACGGGCTGCAACGTCATTCGGAAACGTATCGAAATACAGGAGCCGCTTCTTGCCGTTCACTTGGCGGAAGGTAATCTTGTCGTACATGCCCCAACGTTCGCGGTAGACCATAAAATTGGGGGCGACCTCGTAATTGTTTGCAATGTAGTCTCTTTCGAAGCGGTCAATGGCCGTCAATTTCTGAATTCCGGGGTAGGGAATCGCGTTCCAGTGGGAGTACCCATCCTTTCCATGATAGCTGCGGGGATTTAGGATGACCATCGGAATGACCAGGGGGGAGGTCGCCATTATGCCCAATGGGGTAGGCGAAACGCACGGCCCCGCGCATCCACTCAAAAAAAGGCCGGAAATAAGCAGCAAGAATTTTCTCATGGAATGGTGCCGTTTCGGAATTGCACGGCGTGGACTAAGGTAGAGCAAAAGCGAAAAGAGTAAACTTCAGCACAGGATCATCCATAGAACTAAAAAACAGCATCGCCGAATTTGCTGGCAACTACGAGGCCCGTGGCCGGGATCGGGTGGAAAACGGTCTTCCCCGATATGAGGAGGGCAAGTAGACGGGGACTGAGCTTTACCGGACGTTTGCCCGGGACCTCTTTCCTTCCGAAGGGGGAGTCCGCGTAAAAATACTTCCTTCACCCTCAGGGGCAATTATCCGGGTGCTTCTGCTGGATCGGAAGGGACGCCAGCTCGACTGCACGGAGATGAAGCGGGGTAAGGATTTTGACTTTTCTGACGGAGGCATTCACATGGATTCCTCGGGTGCTGGCATGAACGTGTATGGACTTGGGATGTTCCATCAGCGGGTAAATTTCCACCTTGCCAGCGACGGAAGCCTGCTCTCGAACGAGAGGCTTGCCGCTACGACCCTGGCTTTCATGGTCATTCCCACCGTCGCCTTCACCACCGACGAGCCAAATTATTGGCAGCGAACAGGTCGTGCGGCTGGGCGGTGAAGAAAGGGATTCTTTACTTCAATCCCGTTTCAATTGGTGTTTCATATTTTCCATCAACCGCAGATGATTGCCGGGGCCCTTTCACACGTCACCCGCGTGGATTCCGAAGTTGATGTTGACTTGCGAAGTCCAACCTTTAGTGTCCCGGCGGATGTTCCGCCGCTTTAAAGCTCACCTCGCCATCATTGCCGTCCTTTCGGTGATGGCAGCGCAGCTTTTTGGCGTAACTAAGGGCTACCTCTGTGAGTGTACAGGCGGACAAACGGTGCTCGCTTCTTCCGAGTGTTCCGCTGAGTGTCACCCTAAGTCGGCGCGCGACATCAGTTACCAGCAGGACGGATCTGAAGCAGGCGACTCTAAACAAGCGCCCTGTCAAAATCGAAATCACACGGAACTTAAGACCGGAGTTAAGTTTCAGACCTTTGCTTCCGTGGCGGTAGTCGTCCCGGTGCTGCTCGAAGATTTTTTCAGCCTGATTCTTCAATTTAGCTGGCTTGACCAACAGGCGGCACATCAGCAGGAATCCTGCTGTATTGATAGAGTCACTGGAAAATGGCCGCCCCCATGGGTTGGGGTCGTGCATGCCACTGTGCTTCTTGTTTGAGGTAAGGGAATGATATCACCCAGCTTAATTGCTGAGGTGAAAATTCGTTCACCCAAGTCGTGGTCTTCGCCACGGCACCATCTCAATCCATATGCACACCCATGTCAAAACGTTTTGTATTGGCTGCCCTTTTGAGCAGCTGCGTCGCCCTGCGGGCGACCCCTTATTCCGTTGAATCCGCCGTAACAAAATCCCTTCGTTCCAACCCTGATCTCCAGGCTGCCCGTCTTGCCGTGGACGAGGCGCGAGGTCGCCTTTTGGGCTCTGGAAGGCTTTCCAATCCCGAAATTGAATCCGAACTCAAACCCAACGTAAGAGGACGTGAGTTTTCATTCAGTGCCGGCTTCACGCAAAAATTTCCGCTCACCCGGCGCCTCTGGCAGGAGCGGGCAATCTCACAGGCGGAAGTCGACTCGGCAATCGCGGAAGTCCGGGAGGCCGAGCGTAAAATAGCCGCGCAGGTCCGCACGGTTTCCATCAGGATTCTCGCAGCGCAGGCTGCAAGGGCCCTCAAGGCTTCTCAAATTGCGAGCAGCAAAGCGGTAGCTCAGTCTGTGGCAAAAGCGGCCGATGTAGGCGAAGGTTCTCTCATAGAGGCCGCGCAGTTTGAAATGGAAACTTCCCAACTGGAGTTGGATATCCTGCAACTGGATGCCGAGAGCGGAGCGCTTGCCGGGGAGTTACGACCCCTCATGGGAGTGGGCGCGAAAGAGACCGTTGAAATCACCGGTTCGCTGTCCGCGCCGAACGCGGGAGGGGAGACGACCCCGGATATTAGAAATCGTCCAGACTATCAGGCGGCCCAGGCGCGCTCCGAGGCTGCCCGCCAGAATATCATCCTCCAGCAAATGAACAAATGGTCGGATGCGGGCATCGGTCTCGCCGCCGAAATTGATCGCACGGAAGACGCTCCTGCTGGATTGAAAACCGACGGATTGATCGGGGTAAAGTTCTCTCTGCCGCTCCCGTTTTGGAACAAAAACGAGGGGAAAATCAAGGAGGCTCAGGCCACCTCTCTTAGGACCGCGCGAGAGGTGGAAGCCATTGCCGCTCACATTCGTGCTGAGGCCACGGCGGCCAGCGCTGAGATGAAGGCATCTGCTAAAATTTTCGCGAGGACCAGTGATGTCCTCTTACCGAAGGCACAGGAACTGGAGGAACGGTTCACCAAATTTTATAAAGCAGGACAGCCGGGGGCTCAACTCACCGATGTTTTGCGTTCCCGGGAGAAGAGGCTCGCTCTCGAAGCCACGCGTCTCAACGCCCTCCGCGACTACCACCTTGCCAAAGCCCGCCTCCGGGCTGCCCTGGGGGAAATCCGCTAATTTCCAATCCATGAAAGTACGTTCCATTTTCCTTTTTCTCACGCTCCTTTCCTCCCTTCAGGGAGCGGAATCCACCCGCAAAACCAACACGGTCATTCTCGACAGCACCGGGGTTAAAAATCTTCGTATCGAAACCGCCGAAATCGAGGAGACTACCTTTGAAGAAAGCATTTTCTCTCTTGGGAGAATCGGGGTAATCCCGGCGAAGCGTTCAGCGGTCAGCAGCCGCATCATGGGCCGCGTCGTGGAAATCAAGGCCACACAAGGAGACTTGATAGCCGCGGGTGCCGAAGTCGCCCGTGTCGAAAGCCGTCAGGCCGGAGATCCCCCACCCACTGTGTCGCTGAAGGCTCCGGCGGGCGGGATTGTGACAAAAATCGACACCGTCCTTGGAGACCCCGTTGAGCCTGATAGATCGATCATGGAAATCACGGATCTGAGTGAGGTCTTCGCCATCGCGAGAGTCCCGGAACAGCAGGCCGGGAGAATGAAACCCGGCACGGTGGCCCATATCCGGGTGACCGCGTTGCCTGATGAGCCCTTCGAAGGGGAACTACTGCGTTTTGGGACGGAAGCGGACCGTCAGAGCGGCACGATTGACGCCATCTTTAAGCTCCCGAACCCTAACTTCTCCATCCGGCCAGGGATGAGGGCGGAGTTTTCCATCGTGCTGAGCAAGCGGGAAGGGGTGTCCAGTGTCCCGCGTAGCGCATTGCAGGGGGACGTCGCCTCGCGTTTCATCTATGTTAAAGATTTTGATCTTCCGAACGCCTTTATCAAAACACCCGTTGAGGTGGGACAGGTAAATGACAGGTTCGCCGAAATCACCAGTGGCATTCTTCCTGGGGAAACCGTTGTCACCAAGGGAGCCTATTCCCTGTCATTCGCGGGAACCAGCAGCGTCTCGCTCAAGGAAGCTCTCGATGCCGCCCACGGTCACGAACACGCGGAGGACGGTTCTGAGCTGACCGAGGCGAAAAAAGCCGAGATGGCAGCCAAAAAACGCGCGGCGGCGGGTCTCGCTCCACCGGCGGAAGGAGGCGGCAACCCCATATGGATGTATTCCACCGGGATTCTGTTCGTGCTGCTCCTCATTGCTCTTTTTAAGAGGAAGACCCTGGTGACTGACAAAACGCCGGTTTCAAATACTCCAAGGAAGGAGGCCGCGTAAGCCATGCTGAACAAAATGATTCATTGGGCGCTCGGAAACCGGGCGGTCATTATTGGCGTCGCTATCATCCTTATGGTGATGGGGTTGCAGACGGCAAAACAACTGCCCGTGGAAGTGCTTCCCGACCTGACAAAACCGACGGTCATTCTGCTGACGGAATCCCCCGGGCTCGCCCCGGAGGAAGTGGAAACGCGCATCACTCAGCCGATTGAAAGTGCTCTCATGGGGGTGGCAGGACTGACCCGCATGCGTTCCAACTCAGACGTGTCGCTTTCTTTGGTGTATGCGGAGTTCGGATGGGATACGGACATTTACAAAGCCCGCCTCCTCGTGCAGGAGAGATTGCAGGGCGTTAAACTTCCGGAGGGAGTCCAGCCCTTTATGACTCCAGTGGCATCGCTCATGGGGGAAATCCTCCTTGTGGGTGTGCGTTCGAATATAAAAGAGGGGGAGCCCGGTTATCTGCCTCCCAGCGAGGTGCGGTCGCTGGCGGACTGGACCATCAAGCGTCGCCTTCAGAGTATCTCCGGTATTGCTGAAATTCTCAACATGGGGGGCGGAGTAAAGCAGATCGAGATTCAGCCTGATCCTTACCGGATGCAGGCGAACGGAATCACCTTTGCCGAACTGGAGGATGCAGCCAAAGAAGCGGCAAACACAACGACCGGCGGCTTTCTGAACAGTGGTCCCACCGAAATCATGGTGCGGAACCTTGCCATGACAGTGCAATTAAGTGACCTTTCCAAAACCATCGTCAAGAAGGTCGACGACAGGCCGATTTCCATCGGGGATGTGGCCACCGTGAAATGGGGCATCGAACCCATGCGCGGCGACGCGACCATGAGCCAGGCTCCTGAGAAATCCGCTACTTACGGTGTGATTATGTCCATCACGAAGTCGCCCGGTTTCGACACCCGTAAACTCACCGAGGAGATCAAGGCTGCTCTCAATGAACTAAACGGCACCTATCCCAAGGGAATTGAGACCACCCTGCTTTTCCAGCAGAAGGATTTTATCGACCACGCGATTGGCAACCTTACCGAGGCCATTCGGGATGGAGCCATCATGGTCACCGTCGTTCTGTTCCTCTTTTTGCTGAATTTCAGGACGACCTTCATTACACTCATGGCGATGCCCCTGTCATTTGGCATCACCATGCTGATTTTTAAGTGGTTCGACATCAGCGTCAACTCCATGACCCTGGGCGGGTTGGCGGTAGCCATTGGGATGGTGGTCGACGATGCCATCGTGGATGTGGAGAATGTCTTCCGGCGTCTCCGGGAGAATGCCGGAAGCGGGCATCCCCTTCCACGGCTTAAGGTCATCGCGAAGGCTTCGGGAGAAGTCAGAAACTCTATTCTCTATGCGACAGTGCTCATTATTCTGGTCTTCCTGCCTTTGCTGGGCTTAACCGGAGTGGAAGGAAAATTATTCGCCCCTATCGCACTCGCGACGATCATTTCCATGATCGCTTCGTTCATCGTCTCGCTCACCGCGATACCGGTTCTCTGCTCCTTTCTGCTTCGTCCCAAGGCGGGGCATGAACACACGGATGGTTTTCTCAGCCGGAGCTTGAAAACGCTTCTGGAGAAAACGCTCCTGAGGTTTGCGTTGCATCAACCTCTTATCGTCCTCGCTATCGCGGGTGCGATGCTAGTCGCGTCATTTGCGCTTTATCCGAAGATGAACAAGGATTTTCTCCCAACCTTCCGGGAGGAAACCGCGTTGATTGCGGTGACGAGTGCTCCCGGTACCTCTTTGGAGGAAATGAATAAAATCGGGGACGTGATCGAGCAGCAGATCCTTTCCGTGCCGGAAGTTCGAAAGGTGGGACGCCGACTGGGGCGTGCGGAGCGCGGAGACCACGTGGTGCCGGTGAGTACCGCGGAGTTTGACGTGGACTTTCGTGAGCCCGAAGGGGAAACAAAAGGCCGTAGCCGGAAGGACATTCTGGACGACTTGAGCAGGAAAGTCCGCAGCGTGCCCGGAATTTTCGCGGTGGTGGGGGGACCTTTGGCTGACCGGATCGGGCACATGCTTAGCGGCGTTTCCGCTCCCGTGGCGGTGAAAGTGTTTGGACCGGATCTCGCGAAACTTCGCGAAATCGGCGTGGAGATTCAGGCGGTGGCGAGGACCATTCCGGGATTCGAGGACTGCAAACTGGATCAGTCCTCCTCCATTCCTCAACTTCGCATCGAGCCGGACCGGGACCGGGCACTCGCTTATGGCATAAAGTCCGGCGAGCTCACGGAGCAGCTCTCCGCGCTCATCGGAGGAAAGGAAGTTGCCGAATTGCGGGACGGTCAGAAATCAGTGAATCTGGTGACCCGGCTGCCGCTCGAATGGCGTGACAGCCCTGAGAAGATAGCCGCGCTGCCCATCGAAACCGGGGACGGGCAGTACGTCGCCCTGTCCGTGGTGGCGGATGTCCGCGAGGCGAAGGGCCCCAACGTCATCTCCCGCGAAAACAGCCAGCGGCGTTTTGCCCTCGCGATCAAGCCCTCTGTGCGGGATGTATCGAATCTAGTCGTTCGCTTTCAGGAGGAAGTGGCCGCCAAAGTGAAGCTTCCCGAAGGATATTTCGTCACCTTCGAGGGTGAATTCAAGGCCCAGGAGGAAGCCACCCAGCGGATTGTTATCTTCTCCAGCGTCGTATTCGGAGTGATTTTCCTGATGCTCTTTGGTTACTTCCGCAGCGCCTCTCTGGCGCTTCAGGTTCTGGTAAACATTCCGCTCGCTCTGATGGGAGGCCTCGTCTTCACCTATTACAAACTGAACAATATCAGTATCGCCACACTTGTGGGATTTATCGCGGTAGGCGGTGTGGCCGCACGCAACGGCATCATGATGATCTCACACTACCTGCATCTGATGAACCATGAGGGAGAGGGCTTCACCCGGGAAATGATCATTCGTGGTACTAAGGAAAGGCTCATTCCGGTCATGATGACAGCCCTTGCCGCCGGAATCGGTCTTATTCCTCTGGTTCTGGCGGCTGATCAGCCCGGAAAGGAAATCCTGCATCCCGTGGCTGTTGTTATTGTTGGAGGACTCATCTCCTCCAGCTTTTTGGACATGGCTATCACTCCGGCCATGTTCTGGCTCATTGGCCGCAAAGCCGCCGCAAAGTCTATCGAACTGGGGGCCGCAGCCACCCATTGATCCCAAAATTTCCGGACTCCTGTAGATTTCCTCGTGAGCCCGGTCTTGCAAAAAACCAAACAAACACATTAAACGTAACATGAAATTCCTACTCCACACCATCACCGCTCTGGTCCTCGCCTGTAGCGCCACTTCTTCTCTTGCTCAGGACAAGAAGACTGAGAAGAAAGAGGAAGCCGGTCACGATCACGATCATGCTCACAAAGCGGGCCCAACTGGCGGTCGACTCATTACGAGTGTCGAGCCTCACGTCGAATTCCTCGTCACTAAAGACAAGAAGATTGAAATTCGGTTTGTTGACGACGCCAATAAAGTCGTCGCTCCCGGAACTCAGGAAATCGCCGTTACCTTGGGAGAACGGTCAAAGCCCACCAAGCTCGTATTCACCAAATCGGGAGATCATCTGGTTTCGGACAAGCCTATCCCGGACGGCAACGACTATCCGACCGTAGTTCAAATCCGTGCGAAGGCGGGCGCGAAACCTGTGAATGAGAAATTCAATCTCAACTTGGATAAATGCCCGACATGTTCGTCCCAGGAATACAACTGCACCTGCGACCACGCCGGTGAGAAGAAAGAGGAAAAGAAGAAGTAAATACCTCAGGGCAGCCCTCCTGCATCTGTAAATGCCGCCCCTGTGATAACACGGGGGCGGCGACCACAAGCAAAAGAAGATCTGAGAATGAGTCGCCGTAAAGAGGTTTTCGCTGTCGCCTCTGTCGTCGCGTTGGCATTTTACTTATACCTTCGGAGGGACCGGCTTGCTGTGATGAAATCCGCTTCCGGAGCATCCTCTGACGGAACTGCACCGGCTTTTTGGGACGACTATGGCGAGTGGCAATTAGCGGAACGTCTGTTGAAGGGGATTCAAGAAAAGCGGGAAGACCTGGTGCAAATAGAGGTCGGCAACATTGGCATTTCAGAACTCCCTTACCTCGCTGAGGCTCGTATCCGGAACCTGGCGCTGGAAGGAAACCCGGTGGAAACAATTCATGCCGGAAAGAGCCTTCTCGTCGGATTCGAATACCCCCAAAAGGCCGGATCGCCGTGCGGGTTGATATGGAGCATAATTTTATTTATAACCAGAAAATGTTTATTTTTGTTATGGATCGAAGCCATTCTATCCTTACCACAAATCCCCATAATCGGCGGTTCCAGACCACGTAATTCTCCACCCATTTATTATTTTCCACTCGCATGACTTTACCTCCTTCTTCCTCGCTAAAGGCTCCAGGAAAGCCAGCGGCGGCCACCGGTTGCTGCGACGGACATAAAACCCCGAAACCGGAGCATCATGACGCGGATGGCCATGATCACAGTGCCGGGCTATCCACGCATCAGATCTTTCTGGTTGCCATTTCCGGCGCGTTTATCGCCGCTGGCTTTGTTTTTCAGTGGATAGGCATCGCGCCCGATCTTCTTCCGATGATATGCTTTGCCCTCGGGACTGTTTCTGGAGGGGTTCTAGTGGTGCCTCATGCGCTTTCTTCCCTGCGGCAACTGCGGCTGGATATGAATGTTCTCATGGTAGTTGCGGTAGCGGGGGCATGGTGGCTGGGTGAGGGCGCTGAAGGGGCCTCCGTCGTATTTCTGTTTTCTCTATCGGAATTGCTGGAATCGTGGAGCGTCGGGAGGGCAAGAGGAGCCGTGAAGTCCCTTCTCGCTCTGACGCCGGAGACCGCGTTGAGGCGCACTCCGGACGGTTCCACGGAGGAAGTCCCCTCCGCCCAAGTGCTGGTAGGTGAGACGGTTATCGTTCAAAGCGGCCAGCGCATCCCTTTGGACGGGGAAGTCACGGGCGGTCAGTCCGCAGTAGATCAGGCACCTATCACCGGGGAGTCAGTCCCGGTCGAGAAAGGCCCGGGTGATTCTGTTTTTGCGGGGACGATAAACGGGAATGGCTCTCTGGAGATAAAGGTTTCCAAAATCACCTCGGATTCCGCTGTATCCAGAATCATCAAACTGGTCGCCGAAGCAGAGGAACAGAAAGCTCCCACACAGCAGTTTGTGGATCGCTTCGCGCGTATTTACACCCCCGCTGTGTTTGCCCTCGCGCTCTTGATCGCCCTGATTCCTCCCCTTGCCTTCGGGAGCAATTGGCCGGAGTGGATTTACCGTTCGCTTGCTCTTCTCGTCATCGCCTGTCCATGCGCCTTGGTGATAGCGACGCCTGTTTCGATTGTGACGGGCTTGACAGCTCTGGCAAAATTGGGAGTGCTTGTTAAAGGAGGAGCGTTCCTGGAGGGTGTCGGAAAGCTTCGGGCGCTCGCTGTGGATAAAACAGGAACGATCACTCAGGGCACGCCCAAGGTCACCGGTGTCATCCCCCTGGGTGACAGAAGTGACGAGGACATTCTCCGGTTGGCCGCATCCATCGATACTCATTCCAGCCACCCCCTGGCGCAAGCCGTGGTGGCGGCCGCCAAAGAGCGTGGTATCGATTTCAAACCGGCCGATAGCTATAATTCAAGCGCGGGCCGCGGTGCGGAGGCGGTCATTGATGGTCACCTGCACTTCATCGGAAACCATCGAATGGCTCACGGGATGGGCGTCTGCACGCCAGAGATCGAGGCAAAAATTTCCGAAATAGAAAGTCGCGGTGAATCCCTAGCCGTTATCGGCCATGCACCACACGAAGGCTGCAAAGGCGAGGTGCTCGGGATACTTTCCATAGGGGACACCATGCGACCCGAGGTGCCGGAAGCCTTGCGCCGTCTTCACGCCGCAGGATTGGAGAAGGTGGTTATGCTTAGTGGCGACAATCAGCGGACGGCCAGCGCCATCGCTCAAAAAGCCGGGATCGATGAGGCTCTGGGAGACTTAATGCCGGATCAAAAGGTTGAGCATCTGAAGGCACTCGCCGGGAAATATCAGCAAGTGGGGATGATCGGCGATGGAGTTAATGACGCCCCCGCTCTTGCGACTGCCAGCGTTGGTATCGCGATGGGAGCCATCGGAAGTGACACCGCCATCGAGACCGCCGATATCGCGCTGATGAACGATGATCTCAGCCGTCTGGCGGACGCAATCATCGTGGGTCGAAGAACGCTCGGGGTCATCCATTTCAACGTGAGCTTTGCACTGCTGGTGAAGGCTGTTTTTCTCATCCTTGCCTTCACGGGGCACACCAGCCTTTGGCTTGCCATCCTTGCTGATACCGGGGCCACCCTGCTCGTCATTGCCAATGCCCTCAGGATTCTGCGATACAAACCAGTCTGAAGATCATGTCCCGGTTAAAACGTGAAGCAACCGCCCGGGTTGAAGCTGCCATGGGCCGCTCCCGCAAGGCTCCATCATCCGGGCCGCGAGACCGTTTTGTGATCGCTGGCTGGATCGTTCTAGGAGTGGGATCAATGATTGCCTTTGGCATGTTTGTCATCGTGATGCAGTGGCGTAGCTCTATCGATAAACGGCTGGAACGGTGGCGGATAACCTACCATTTGGATGACGCGCAGATTGCGAGTATACGGATGGCCGAATTCGAGTTCC
This sequence comes from Verrucomicrobiales bacterium, assembly GCA_965229245.1. Classification (GTDB taxonomy): domain Bacteria; phylum Verrucomicrobiota; class Verrucomicrobiia; order Verrucomicrobiales; family V1-33; genus V1-33. Next base: position 292,918 of record CBDDIW010000005.1, on the reverse strand, counting down.
ACGGAAGCGGAAACCCTTTTACCACACCATCCCAGCATGATGACAAAGCGGTTGAACAGCACCACAGACAGCTGGCTTCCTTAATGGGGGAGCAAGAAGGCCGGAATTTTCTGAAAAGCCGACCTGAGGGGCGCAGTCATCAGTAAGGGCGTTGGCTTAGAGGAGTTGGCGCGTTGAATTACATGATCCGGCAGGGCGCATCGATGATTCGCTCCCGTCTCGTGGCTTTGAGGGATATGGAGCTTGATGGGGTTTTCCGGAAGAGATTTTGAGATCGTCTTGGCCGCCGCGTAGCGCTACCAAATCAGGAAGTAAGGAGTAGCGCCGGGGAGTGGAGGGTCACAAAAATTGAGTAGTCCTCGCGCATTCTGTAAAATCGTGAACACGATTTACGGATTTACAAAACTCTCTGAAATGCAGGGAAGGGGGAAGCCTTTTCTCCGTTTGAAGGCTTTGCGGAATAACCGAGGGTATGAGGTCTCTTGAGTTAAGTGCCATGTCTCGTGCAGTTGCCATCATCGTCTGCCTGCTGCTGGTCCTTTTTGGTCCGGCCTCTAAGGTAGACGCGTTGCCGAAAGCTGGGCCGGGCGGCACTGAATGCAGGTGCGAAACCCCGTGTGATTCGTGTCCCTGCTGCCCGAATGGCCCCTCGTGTCCTGATGGGTGCACCTCGTGTCCCCGCTGCAATACCCTTATCGCCCCGCTCTTTTTGGAACTTCCGGACTGGTTCCCGTCACTGAGCTTGGAACCGCAGGCTAAAATCGCCGCCCAAGTGAGACGGTGGGACTCCTGCCGATGGCCACCTCCTTCGCCGCCTCCTCGGCACTAAGAGGGATCCCTGCCACGCCGCCTCGCGCGGCATCACTAATCTAACTTTTTGATCTAAAAAATTATGAAACTCATACTCTCGTTAGCTTTCGCACTGGCGGCCTTTTCAGGCTCCGCGCGCTCCACCGCTCCGGCGGCGGTCGCAAAGTGCTGCGACTGCTGCACGACGGGCGTTTGCGCATGTGCCGAGTGCACCTGCTGCGATTGCTCGACGTGCCCCGCATGTAAGAAGTAAGTGCCAATCGGCAGCCGCCCGCTGGTCACCCGGCGGGCGGCCCTTTCCCCCTGATTAGTTTTTCAGAAGGCGCAAAGAATTTGCGATCACCACCATGGTTGCCCCGGTATCTGCGAGGAGGGCAAGCCACAGGCTGGTATGGCCGGTGAAGGCCAGAACCAGAAAAAGCGCCTTCACCACTATCGCAAAGATGACGTTGGTCTGAATGATACGTTTCAATCTGATGCGTGTGCTGGGGCGCTGAGCACAATAATAATTGTTATTGTGCCCGGGAGAGGTCGAGATAATCTTCCGAGGCCATGTCAGGACAAACCGGAAGCATTTACGAGCGGCTGCTGGCTGCGGCACGAGAGCGCGAGCTCGCGAGTCCCACGCTCGCTGCCTACCGGCGGACGTGGCTTAAACTGATTGCGTGGACGACGGCGGAAGGCCTCGACCCTGGCGCTCTGCCTCGCGAAAAAGCCCTCGGCTATTATGAAGATCTTACGCGCGAGCGGTCCGCCTCCCACCACTTGCAGGTGAAGGCGGCGATATCGTTCCTCTACAAGGTGCTCGACCGCCTGAATCCCTTCGAGGATTGCCTGGCACCACGCTTCCGCCCCGACGCGGGGGAAATTCACTTTCTGGAAGCGGCGAATCTCGCCAAGGTGCTTCTCACGCTGCGCGAACTGGGGACAGATTATTTTGGGAGGCTTGCGAGTCATCTCGCGGAAGCACTTTTTTTCACAGCCTGCCGGTTCCATGAGTGGGCTCATCTCACCACCGACCGGCTGGTAAGGAACGGGGCAGGGGAGATCACCGCCGCACGCCTCAAAGTGAAGGGTGGCAAGCACCGCGATGTGCCGCTCATGTCCCGGCTGTCGGATTCACTCCGAGAATGGGCGGAATTTCTGGAGGGTCTCAAAGGCCTGCGGCTGCGCCGCGGCGCCATAGGGTTCGCCGGCAGCGAGCTGATTTTCCCCGGACGGGAAGGTGGGGTAATCAGCAACCAGGCGTTTAACCGTCGTCTGGCGGAGGCGTGCCGCGCCGCCGGGGTGTCGATTATCAGCGCGCATGGTCTCCGGCATAGCGCCGCCAATCTGCTTCTCAATGAGCGGGGCCGAAATATTCGTGAGTTGCAGGAGCTGCTTGGGCACAAAAGCCTCGCCACGACGGCGCGCTACACCCACATCGACCGTGAGCGACTGAAGGGAGTGGTGGCGGATCTCGCGCTGTGAATATGAGTGCGACCGCTTCCAAAGGGAAAAGGAAGGGCAGCGGTCAGGCGGCCATTAACGGCCATGCGGTGCGGGCTGTTGTCCAAATACTCTTTGCAACCGGGAAGGCCTATGGCATTGAGACGCTGCGCGAAAAGCTGCGGGAATTCTTTCTAGGCGAGAACGACTATGAGAAACGGGCGGTCGCATCGATGTCAGCGGTGCAGCTCATCACAGCCATTTTGGAAGCGTCTCCGGCGTTGGAAGCTCTCGGGCTCCAGATTCGGTTGACCAACGGCACGGCCCAGATTTTCACTACACGGATTCAAAATGAAATGCTCTCGGCATTCATCGCCGAAAAACTTCCCCCATCGAGCGGCGCAGGGGAGTTGACCGATGGTGCGCTCGAAGTGCTCTCGTGCATCGCCTTCAAACAGCCAATCAGCCAGGCGGAGATTGATCAGATCTTCGGTGATGCGGACAAGCGTCACTTTGTGGCAGTGCTGCGGCAAATGGAACTGGTGGAAGAGTTCGCCGGGCCGGACGGAAGATTGAGATTTGCCACGACTGGAAACTTTCTGACGAAATTTGGGCTTGGAAAGCCTTGAGGACATGAGGATGGCGGCAGCCGCCACGATATGATAAGTCGAGGACTAGCATGGAAAAGCCCCCCCAACCGAATCCTGAAATCCCAGCTTCCAAAAGCGGGAAAGAGCGCAAAAATTGCTTTTCAAGGATTTTTAGAATGTCTGCTCCTCCTCCGAAACCGCCCTCGAAAGCGACTGCCCCGAAGGCTGCTGCCCCAAGATCCGGGGACGCAAGTCCGACCGCTACGACTGCGGCACCGACTGAATTGAAAAATCCGGCGGAAGATTTGCCGATGATTTTAGTGGATTTTGTGAGAATTTCCGGATTGAGAGGAATCAAGAACTTAGAGGTCAGCCTTCCTCGGGTGGCTGTCCTGCTCGGACAAAACAACGCGGGAAAAACGTCAGTGATTAAGGCTTTGCAACTAGCCTTGGGCGATTACTCACGCCTCGTCTGTGAGGAAGATTTCCACATTGGCGACGATGAAAAACGGAGTCGGGAAATCATTGTCGATGTCCGGATCGTTCCTTTGGACGGGAAAGGGAAAAGGACTGCGAAATTTGAAGAAGCTTGGGCAGCGAAATTTGGAGGGAGTATTCAAAGGGAGGCTGCCGGGAATCAGTTTTTGGCTCTGCGAACACGCACCAAGGTCAATCCCGTAAAGGGAAATTATGATACCCAGCGGTTTACCTTGGACCGCTGGCCAGCCTTTGCGACGTGGAACAGTGAAAAGCTCAAAGAGAGCAAGCAAACCTCCCGATTGGAGAGCATCGCGTTCCACGCGATTGATGCGCAACGCGACATCCACAAAGAATTACGCGAAAAGACCTCATTCATCGGTCGGGTGCTGGGATCTGTGGAATATGATAAGACGACCGTGGCGGGGCTGGAGCAGTCCATTGCAGACGTGAATAAGGAGGCAGTTGAAAAAAGCACTCAGCTCAGTGGCTTGCGAGGGCATTTGGATCAATTGAATCGATCCTTTCATGGATCAGGGAAGGCTGAGATAACGCCGTTCCCCAAGAAACTGCGGGACTTATCCAAACATTTTTCTGTGCATTTTGGGGAGACCGAAACCAACTCCTTCTCGATGGAATACCACGGAATGGGAACAAGAAGCTGGGCTTCTCTTTTGACAGTGAAGTCATTTATCGAACTGGCTTCGGAAAAGCACAGTGAGGAAATGGAACCCTTTTTCCCGATGATAGCAGCAGAGGAGCCTGAAACGCATCTGCATCCCAATGCCCAACGAACTCTCTACAGGCAATTGAGCGAAACGAAAGGGCAGGTGGTCCTGAGCACACATTCCCCCTATCTGGCCGCGATGGCGCAAACAGAGGATTTACGCTGCCTGAAGAGAGTTCAGGACAATGTCGTGGCGCACAGATTAGGTGACGGATTGTCCCCGGAGGAGACAAGACGGCTGCGCAGAGATATCATGCATTCACGAGGAGAGATCCTGTTTTCAAAAGCCTTGGTGATGTGCGAAGGGGAGACCGAAGAGCAGGCCTTGCCCACGATTTTTGAAAATTACTTTGGGCATTCTCCTTTCCAACTTGGAGTCAATTTCGTAGGGGCGGGCGGGGCAGGAAATTACCCGCATTTTTTCCGATTGGCAAAAAGTCTGGACATTCCACTTTTTCTATTCTCGGATGGAGAGGATAATATCCTGAGAGCTCTAAAAAAGCATTATGAGGCGGTGTTTGGGGCGACCGATTTGGCAAATTGCCCCTTCATTACCATTCTGGAAAAGACTGACTTTGAAGGCTATTTAATAACAAACGGGTTCGTGTCGATTGTTGAGGAAGCCATCACGGAAGTGGAAGGGCTAAAGGCGATTGATGAGTGGAAAAGAATAAGACAGGGCACTCTTCAAGGCAGAGTGCAAAAGCCCGATCCTCCATGTCCGAATTGTAAGAGGCCATTTTTTGCCGGAACCCCAAGAGACTACACTATGGCGGGAGGCCATGAACGCGCCTTGGCAGAACTTTTGGACTCAAGTAAACCAAAGTATGCTGCTGCGATTGCTGAACGACTGTGCAAACTAAGCAAAGCAGATTTGCCTCCGAAAATCGTCGAGCTGTTTGAAAAAATTAGAAGTGAGGTGAAGCTATGATTGCTCTATCGGATGCCCAATTAAGGGTCGTAAATGCGCCGATTGGAAAACCGTTACAGGTCTTGGCATCGGCCGGAGCAGGCAAAACCCGAGTGTTGACAGAAAGGATTCGGCACATCCTCAGTTCCACGAAGAAGGAAGGCGTCATCGCGATCACATTCACAAACAAGGCTGCGGAGGAAATGTTGGTGAGACTGGAGGAGGTGGAGGATCTTGAGGAACGTTGCTGGGTAGCCACCATTCACTCTGTGGCCCAGCGGATAATTGACCAGTATGGCCACGCCATTGGTCTGCCCTCGGAATTGCATATTTACGACAGGGAGCAGGACCGGAAAGCAGTTTTCCTCCAATCACTAAGGGATGGAAATGAATTGGAGGATTTGATCGGGACAGGGGATTCTGTCAGCCAAAAGGACCGGGATAAGTTGGTTCAGAGTTACATGGACCGGTTCTCGGAAATTAAGAGAGAGCTTCTCTCGGAGGAAGAGATCAAGGAGCGCTTTTCGGGCGATGAAAATTTCTGTGAGGCCTTCCGGGCTTATCAGCAGGGCTTGATTCTGAGTGGCGGGATGGACTTTGACGACATCCTTGTCTACGCGCACAGGATACTTTTGGAACAGCCTTGGTGCGGGGAAATTTACCGGGCCAAATACAAGCACATTTGCGTTGATGAAGCTCAGGACTTAAACCGCGCTCAATACGAGTTTCTCAAGGCGCTGTGTGCCGATGAGATCAGAAGCGTCATGATGGTGGGGGATCCAAACCAGATGATTTATGGCTTCACCAGCGCGAGTCAGGAATTTTTGGTCGAGCGTTTCGTGGACGATTTTGACCCGATGGAGTTAGAGCTGAAGGAGAACTACCGCAGCTCTCGGGCCGTGGTTGCATTGGCAAACCGATTGAAGCCGGGATCCCAAGTTGGGATAGACTATGCCCTAAAAGGTCGCGCTCAACTCAAAAGCCTGGAGGACGAGGAGAAGGAAGCAAAATGGATTTGCGACAAGATCGAGGAGATTTTGGCCCTGAAAGAGCATGCTGAAATTGAAGGGGAAATCAGTGCCAAGCAGATGGTCCTCCTAGCGCGCAACCGCTTCGTGTTTCAGGCGGTCGAAAAAGAGCTGAAAAACCGCAACATCCCCTATGCCTTAAAAAGGGGGGAGCGAAAAGCCGAGCCTTCTTCCGTGGTTGGAAAAGTTTTGGATCTTTCCATTCGACTTCGTTTGAATCCAAAGGATTGGGTGGATGGAAGAAAATTGTGTGAGACTCTAAAGATTCCGTTTCCCCGCAAATGGGGAGTCGGAAATGTGCTTGATGACTTTGCCGAAACTGTGAGGTCTTCGGAAATTCCCTTCGCGGAAATCCAAGCAGATCTGCTCACTGGCATTGCCACGATTGACCTCGAAAAACCAAACATCCTCAAGCTGTGCAAGGATTTGGATAGAAAGATCAACGCTCTTGGGGTTCAAGTGACTACCGGGAAATCAGATGGCGAAGAACCGCAGGAACTCGAGCGCTCGCTGTTGGAGTTGGAGGATTTCCGGCGCTCATGGGCGATTTTCCGGAGGAAAGGACTCGGTGAGTCATTAGCCGCATTTCGTAATGCCTCGGCCCTCGGGCAGATTTCAGAGGACACCGAAATTGAAGGGCTGATGCTGAGCACCGTGCACACGATGAAGGGCTTGGAGCGCGACATCGTTTTTCTAATGGGTATGTGCGAGGGAGTGTTTCCCGATTATCGGGCCGGCAGCAAGCGGCAGCTTGCTGAGGAACTCAATAATGTGTTCGTGGCAGTCACAAGGTCTCGCCGCTGGATTTACATTACCTACCCAATGTGGCGGATCATGCCGTGGGGCGATGTTAAAGCTCAGACGCCCTCCCGGTTTATCTCCAAGATGCAGACTAAAGGACCAGATGAGGCCGCCTGTTTGGGATAGGTTGCATTAGATTGGCTCTTCGGTTTGGGGGCCGTCCGTAACCAGTGTGGGGCGGCATTCAGAATCGGATGCGCTCGATCTCTTCAAGCGTGATGTCGTCCGCAGTGCGGTCGTAAAGCTTCGTCGTGCGAGGAGACTCATGCGCTGCGATCTGAGCAGCCGTCTCAAGGTCTCCGCCGTTCTCAAGAAACACTGTGATTCCAGTCGCGCGGAAACTGTGATTGCTGATGCGACCCAGAAGTCCGGCGGCCTTGGCGCGTCGTTGAACAAGCCGAAAGGCATCGACTCGTGAAAGAGAATTTTCAGTGAGCTGGGACGTTCGACCGCGAGTCGAGCGAAAGAGAGGAGACTTTGGCTGGTCACGGATCCCGGCGGCGTCGAGATAAGCATCGAGATACTCCTCAGATTTGTGGTGGCAGGGAACCTCGTGAAATTTTCCGCCTTTCTCGTGGAGCCTGAGCCAGGCACGTTTGCCTTGGGGATAATAGTCCTTCACGGTCATTCCAACAACTGCGGAGATGCGGGCGAAGCTGTAGAGCATTGTCGCGATGAGGGCGCGGTCTCGAAGTCCTACCACGGAATCTGTCGGGATGGATTCAAGCAACTGCCGCGCCTCGTCAGCTGTGAGCACCGGAGTCTTGCCTTTTTTGACGACGTGCTTGGGCCCCCGGACGGCTGTCGCCGGGTTGAAGGGGACAATCTGCCCTATCACAAGCCAGTCGAAGAGCATCCGGATAGCGGCAAGATGCTGCTTTACGGTCGGATCAGACAGCCCCACTGTGTGGTGCTCAATGTAGGAGGCGACGTGCACCGGGCGGATACTCTCCAGGCTGAGGGGCCGCTCGTCAGCCCACTTACAAAAGCGCGAGATGGCTCGAAAGTAGGCCTCGCGGGTGTTCTTGTTCCGGATGTTGGCTGCGAAGAATTCCAGAAAGCGCTCCTGAGCCCTCTCTCCTGCGCGAACAATGAGAGTTGGCCAGCGTTCACTGGGTGCTGAAAGAGCGCTTTCAGAGGAAGGACGGCGCACTATGACGGGGTTCTCGCGGTCACTCATCAGGATTCCTCCACTCGTTCGAAAACCGCAGCATCAAGATCAGCAGTCCCGGATTCAAGCTCAAGGCGAACGACACCGGAATGGGCGATGCGAGCCGGATGTTCGCTTTTGATGACCGTGAAGTCGGCCCACAGGACGGTATCGCAGCCATTGCGATGCACGGCGTGCAAAGCCAAATCCACCACCGCGAGCTGGTCGAGATCGTAAAAGTCTTCGAGGTAGCGGACTGCTTCCCGGAGAAGAACCTCGTCAGGCTGCAGCTTCTTTTCGCCGGGCAATTCAGACTCCCAACGCCGCCGCATATCCCGCCACTCTGAGGAATCTTCGTTGAACTCCCGCCTTTCCCACGGGTCAAAGCGAAGGCCGTCGGTGACTAAAAGCCAGTTCCAACGCCGGGCAGTCAAAAATGGTTGATCCTTGAGCATGAGAATCATGCCGGTCGCCCGGCCGGGATTGTCGAGCCCGCACTCATTTTTGAGCTCGTCGCACCAGTCGTGCTGATAGGCCTCGCGCATGACGGCGCGGCCAAGAGAGGCAAGGTCCGGAGAAACGCCGGCGGCTACCGCCTCATGCTGCCAGTCATCCCAAGGGAAGCTGCCGGGTGGACGAGCGAGAACCTGTTTGTCGAAGTCGGACACTGAGGCGGATTGAAAGGATGGGCTGTTCATCGGGGCATTCTCCGGTTCAAATGACGGTTTCTTGCTAGATAGCACAGGCCCCATATTTGCGCAACATAAAGGACGTTATGTTGCGCAAAAGAAAACGATTTGGCGGGCTGCGTGTGCCTTTCAGATTATTTGGCAGAGCCCACTTTTCATCTCTGCCGATGACGAGGCTTTCCCGCGCGGCGCTCGCCGCCTCCACAGTGAGATCCGTGAGTCCGTTGAGTCGAACGATCCGCCCGGTCTGTGATAACAATGGTCCACAAACACGCTTATCCCGGAAGGAGCCCAACAGTGCGGTAGTTCTCTATTACGGCGTCGTAGAGCGCAAGATCCGAGCGGCTCCTCGCCATGAGCTGGGCACCTGCCACGGCGGCAAAGATAGCACGGGCCCGTGGTTCGCTCTCCTCGGATACAGTCAATCCCCCAGCCATCAGGACTCTGGCCAGCCATGCCACATTGATATCGGCAAAGATTTGCACCTCCTTTTTCACTGCCTCCGGCAGATCGTCATATTCGGCAGCCATAAAACTACAGAGACAGAGACGGTTTTCACTCTCCAATGATTTTCGGAAGATGCCGGGATATTGGTGGAGAGCACGAATGGGATCGGAGGTTTCGGCCAGGATTGCTTCCAGCACTGCCGCTGTCTCTTCCCAGTAACGTTTGGCGACCGCTGCCCCGAGATCGGCTTTGGTTGGATAGTGGTAGTGGATGCTTGCGCTCTTGATGCCAACGACTTCCGCGAGATGGCGAAAACTCAAGCCATTGTAGCCGTGGGCCTGCACGGTCAGCCGGGCGGTGTCGAGAATTTGCCGCTTGGTTTTGCTCATCGGAGATTTTTCCATACCTATCGGTAGATAGACGTTGACATTGCAAATGGCAAGGCGTATCCCATTTTACCTATCTACCGATAGGTAGCTCGCTCTAACTGAAATAAGATATGATTTCCACCGCTTCAGCCCGTCCCGCCGCAACTCAACCTCTGCACTACCTTGATGCCACAGCGCTTGCGGAACTCATCCGGACCCGTCAGGCCACCTCCCGTGAAATCGTCCAAGCTCACTTGGACCGCATCGAATCCGTTAACCCGAAGGTAAACGCCATTGTGACCCTGATGGCTGAGGACGCTCTCAGGAGCGCCGACGCCGCCGACCAGGCAATTGAGGGTGGAGCAAAAATTGGCCCCTTACATGGGGTGCCCTTCACTGCGAAGGATTCGATTGATACTGCAGGAGTGTTGACCCAGCGGGGCTCTCCGATCTTTAAAGGACGCATCCCCGGGACGGACGCAGTCAGTGTCGCGCGCTTGAAGGCGGCTGGAGGGATCCTGCTGGCGAAGACAAACCTCCCTGAATTTTCCTACTGGATCGAGAGCGATAATCTACTCTCCGGCCGGTCGAACAATCCTTGGAATCTTGATCGCACGCCAGGCGGATCGAGTGGTGGGGAATCGGCAGCGATTGCGGCCGGAATGTCGCCGCTGGGCTTGGGTACTGACCTCGCGATTTCCGTGCGCGGACCGGCTGCACAGACCGGCATCACTTCCTTGAAGGCAACCCACGGCCGCATCCCCATGACGGGGATCTGGCCACGCGCTCCCCGTCGTTTCTGGCATGTGGGACCCATGGCACGCAGTGTTCGCGATGTCGCGCTGGCCTACGCCCTTATAGCGGGACCGGACGGGGCCGATGGCTTTGCGTCAAGCACCGCCCCGTTCGATGGGGGTGTTGGGCCCTCACCGGTTCGACCGCTGCGGGTGGGTTGGTTGGTTGAGCCCGGTTTCGGGCCGATTGATCCCGAAGTCGCGGCAACTGTGCAAGCGGCGGCCGAAGCGCTCAAAGGCGCGGGCTGCGAGGTGGAGCAGGTTCGTATTCCCGCGCTGGAAGAGGACTTCGCTCTCGACGTCTTCAATAAACTTCACGTCATGGAAATGAAGCCCGCTTTTGTGGAAGCGACAGCTGGCCGTGGCGAGGATGAGCTTTACATGATGGCCAAAACCATGCTGGCCACGCCCGACACGTCGATGGCCGATTATATTGGGGCCGAGCAGGCAGCCGAGCGGTTAAGAGACGGTTTTGCGGCTTACTTCCAGCGCTACGACGCGCTGCTTACTCCGGTGCAGCCAATCCCGGCGCAAAAGCATGGGGTGTCGGAATTCATCATCAACGGACAGACCGTTGATGCCACCTATCTTCAGGGCTCGACCGTGCCCCTTAACGTGACGGGACTTCCCGGCTTGACGATCCGCTTCGGCACCAGCAGCGATGGAATGCCTATTGGCGTGCAACTGGTATCGGGCTGGCTGGCCGAATCGACAATTCTGTATCTCGCATCGCAGCTGGAAAAGGCCAGCCCCGTTCACGGCCTTTACCCCAACATTTAGATGCCTGCGAGGTGCAACCTTGTTGGACCAGACAGCTAGTTTGGCAGTCTTCACGCCCCTTCGAATTGGGCTTGGAAGGAGAATTTTTCTGAGGTGAACGGAGACCTTCGCACGCCCCTCCTTCCTGTTCCAAGAGAGTGGCCAAACTGAAGAGACGTTAGGTTGCGCAAAAAAGGACGGCAGGAGACCCCTTTCGGCGCCTCCGGCCATTCCCTGCCCGTGCTTATTCCAACTCAAACTTAATCGTTACATCTCCCGCGCCGACCCCAGCAGAAAGTCCTTCTGGGTTGTCGATGCGACCCAGTTTTGTGTAGCTGTAGGAAGTCGGGAATGTTTTGTAGAAGAGCACCACGCTTTTGGAGCTCCAGAGCATCAGGTCTCCGGTCTGGATGGTTCCGGGATCTACATCATCAAACGGCAACGGGGATGGGAGGTGGAAGAATTTTTCGTTCCCATTCAGATCACTCATCTTTAGGGTCAGAGGAAGAAGGGCCTTAAACGCGGAGGTTGTGGGGTTATCGGCGAGCGTGGCGGCGAAGGTTTTCTCTCCGATCCTGATTTTCATGCGGGTTTCCTTGAGGGTAGTTTTGCTTTTCATCCCGTGGTCCGGAATGTTTTTTTCACCGGCAGCCAAAGGCTCTCCCTTGGTGCATGCGGGGGTGCCCATGAGTAGCACCACCACCGCAAGTATTGTGATTGCTGATAATTTCACGCGATGGTTTTGATGAGCTTGGCAGGTATTCCTCCGACGATTGTATTTGCGGGAACATCTTTGGAGACCACCGCGCCGGCGGCCACGATGGCGTTTTCCCCGATAGTCACGCCCTGCAGGATGGTGGCATTCGCACCTATCCAGGCATTCCTCCTGACGTGAATGGGTGCCACGGTGAGCGAGTGCCTTTCTTCCGGCGAAAGAGGATGCCCTTCAGTAAGCAGGCTGACTTTCGGGGCGATGAAAACCCCATCCTCAATAGTAATCCCGCCCAGATCCAGAAAAACGCAGTCGAAGTTGATGAAGACGTTTTTCCCAATTTTTGTATGCCTCCCGTAGTTGATATGGAATGGAGGGAAGATTGCACTGCTCTCGTGGATCTCTGTGCCCGTGATCTGGCTCAGCAAGGAACGCATCTCTTCCGGCTCGACCGACTGGTTCAATCGCAGGACCAATTTCCTCGTGGCAAATGAGGCATCACGGAGCTTGTGGAATTCGGGATCCTCGAAGTGAATGGTTCCCCCTTTACGAAGCCGCGCGAAGATATCAGTGAAGTCTGTCATAAAGCCGCCTATTTCCGATACTGCTCGTCACTGACCTTTTCCATCCACTCCACCACCTTGCCGTCGAGCGCCTCCTGTATGGCAATGTGGGTCATGGCAACCTTAGGACTTGCACCGTGCCAGTGCTTCACGTTGGGGGGAAACCAGACGACATCGCCAGGGCTGATTTCCTCGACTGGACCGCCTTCGCATTGCACCCAGCCAAAGCCTGAGGTTACGATCAGCGTTTGGCCGAGTGGATGGGTGTGCCACGCCGTGCGTGCTCCGGGTTCGAAAGTGACACTTGCGGCTGCGGTCCGGGCGGGTGCTTCGGGTTGAAACAGTGGATCAATACGCACCGTGCCGGTGAACCATTCCTCGGGACCTTTCGCTGAAGCTTGCGATCCAATTCGGGTGATTTTCATGGGTAACTCCTTTTGATTATTTTGGGTAGGGATGCTTTGAGCAATTATAACCGATGGGATGGGAAGCGTCGAGGCGACCGCGATAACACTCGTTTTCAGGAAATTCCGACGACGCATCATTTCAGATTTGTGGTGAAAAAATTGGTCAGTTTGTCGAAGGGAATCACATCCATTTTGTCGTAGAGATCGACATGGCTGGCACCCTTGATGATGACGAGTTCTTTCGGCTCCGCCGCTGCCTTAAAAGCATCCTCGCTGAAGTAACGGGAGTGAGCTTTTTCGCCATGGACGAACAAAATCGGGCGCGGCGAGATTTCCTTGATGTAGGTCAGAAGAGGCATGTTCATGAAGGACAAAGGATTGGTAATCGTCCATGAGCTGTTTGAATTGACTGCCCTGGGGTGGAAGCCGCGCGGCTTCTTGTAGTAATCGGCGTAATCCACCATGAATTGCGGCTCGCCCCCTTTGAGTTCATTGTAGAGCGGGCTAGGCTTTGGCTTGCCGCTCTCCGCATCATCCCATCTCTGCTGGCTCAATTGTTCGAGCGTCTTCGTGCGCTGCTCCGGGGTTACGCTGTCGTTGTAGCCTTTGGACATCACCCGCGTCATGTCATACATGGTGCTGGTCGCGACGGCTTTAATGCGCTTGTCCACCGCGGCGGCATTCAGCGCCATTCCGCCCCAGCCGCAAATGCCGATGATGCCAATACGTTTGCGGTCCACGGAAGTTTGCAGACCGAGAAAATCCACTGCTGCGCTGAAATCCTCGGTGTTGATATCCGGTGAGGCCACGTTACGGGGCTCTCCACCGCTTTCCCCAGTGTATGAGGGATCAAAAGCCAGGGTCACGAAACCCCGCTCAGCCATCGTTTGAGCATACAGGCCTGAGGATTGTTCTTTCACCGCGCCAAATGGGCCGCCAACGGCAAGCGCCGCCAAACGTTTGTCGCCCCGGTCTTTCGGTTCATAAAGGTCCGCAGCCAGGGTAATCCCATATCGGGTCTTGAACGAGACTTTCTGGTGCTCGACCTTTTCGCTTTTGGGAAAAGTCTTGTCCCAGCCGTTGTTGGCTTGAGCAAGGGCTGAACCTGCGCTTGCTGAAGCAATGCCCAGCGCGGCGATAACGGTGCCGGTTTTTTTCAGCCAGCCTCCGCGCGAAACATTCGGAATTCCGCGATGGGCGGTTAAGCTATTTGTGGGAGAGTGTTTTTTCATGGTGGTTTTTATCATGCCGGGACATTACCACCTTGCGCGTCATGCTGCTCGCGTGATCCCGCTCAGCCTATCGCGATTCTGCTGAAATTTTCCGTGGGCGCATCGCCCCTCGTTCTTTCCCGATACTCGTGGGGACTTAGCCCCGTTTCCTTGCGGAACAAATGGGCGAAATGGCTGGGGCTGGTGTAGCCGACATCCATGCCAACTTCGATGATGGACTTCGCTGTCCCGCGCAGAAGCTCCTGTGCCGTCGATATTCTCAGACGGATGAAATACTGGGAAGGCGAGAAACCAGTGTTCCCTTTGAAGAGGCGGGAAAAGTGCGACTCGCTCATCTGGACCGCCCCGGCCAATTTGCCGATGCTGATGCCCTCCTCCAGAGAAGCTTCCATCAACTTCAAAACATGGTGCAGCTGAAACGCGGGGAGCGCATTGGAACGATGTGGACTGGGATTTTCATCATCGCGGTAAGTCCGGATGAGGTGCGTTGCCAGACTTTGCGCGATCCCCTGCACAAAGGACGGGCTGGCTACTTTTTGGTCGGAAAGTTCCCGCCGGAGCATCTCTAAAAATGAAATGATGATGGGATCACGGATGGCGTTGAACTCTTTCAGCCTGGGAATTCTGGTGCTCGGCCCATCAAGCTCCTTGGCGGCTCGCGCCAAAAGCGGAAGGCCGATTGTCACGTGCATGACAACGCTGGGGTCTTTGGAAAGGGCTTTCCATTTCAACTCGTACGGTTCCGATGAGGAGGTCAGGAACAAGTCTCCCGGCGTGACCTCATGAGTATTCCATTCCCCTCCCAAATCCCTGTCCGAGCACTGGAGGTGACCGGAAATTTGCCAAATCAACTGCGGTTCCGCCACAGCCGGAATGAGCAAGGTTTGCTCCACCGGGTTCCGATTGTGAACTTCCACAAGAATGTTCTGCCACGCAGCTCCCTCTCCTAGGTAAATCATCTTTCCCGGAAAGTACTTGTGATGATCTTTAGCGGAAGTTCGGGGGGGAACCTCCATCGCAGTCATGATTCTCGATGCTTCCATCTCCAATCTTACAACTTCCTCCGCCTTTGGAAATCGACCAGAGGCGCCAACCCCAAAAAATCTCCCGGTTTCTCGCGACTCCTCCCGCGTGCAACATACGTTATGTTGCGCATAATGTAAATATTTGGACCCCTTGTGTCCGTTTTACCGGCTTCTTGGCGGATCACGGAGTAACTAATCGATAAAACATCCGTTGATTTATTGGCCCTGTAGCATCAATCCAGGTTTGAGACCCAGATTGCAAACCTGAGGTGAACATCGACTCCCACGTTTGAAGATCTGGTGAACGCTGGATCGTGAATGTCTTTTCTGAAGAAGCTTGGAACTGTAACGAGATTCCACCGTTAGAAAGATGCACCAGATTTAAGGCTGGGACAACGTCTCCGATCCCATCATGATCCACTATGACCGCCACCCCGGATGCTAAACCTTCAATGTTTGAACCTGAAAAGCTAAGTTTTGTGGAAGAGTAACCGCTGGGAGCCGCTGAGAGATTTATCGCGACAGGAATGATGATCGATCCTCCTGGAGGGATATTAACCGGAAACTGTTGTGCAAATGTAATCCAAGAAGATGAGGGAACCGCATTTATTCCGGTAAGCGTTACCCCTGCGGCACTCCCGTTCGAGATACTCAATTGATTAGTCGGGACCACATTAGATCGAAATGCTCCGACCACTGCGGCTGTGTTATTGATGGTTTTTGCGCAATTAGACGACTGTAGTGAGGATTCTGGTTCGCCCATGGGAATGCCCTGATACTGAACTTCCGGGTTGGAAAAATAAGGAAGGATATTGGTGGCGTAACTCATTATGTCTCCGTAAGAAACACCATCGATTATAAACAGATGGCCATATGAGTAATCAAAGGCCCCTCTGTAGTCAGCAGCAGCACGATTATGTGTGCAGCCAAAGATATGCCCCACTTCATGAGACAACGCATGCTTGGAAAGCATATCCGGCCTGTTCACCACGCAAAACGCATCTGCTTCATTTGCGGGAATTGGCGGAGCTTCCCGAGGGTAAGCTACACCTCCTTGCTTTCCTGTTGGATGAGCAATTTCGACCAAGACAACGATGTCAGCCCCCAGTGAATCCCGCAAGGCATGAACGGAATCCATGGAGCCGTCATTTTTCCCTCTTAGATTAGTAAGGTCATTTGTCATGCCCGGCACCGGATCGTAAGGCATCTCTCGTATTCCGACGAGCCGAATTCTTGCAGATATTATGCTGTCAGAAAGAGATTGGTTCAAGTTGGCCAACGCGCCAGCAATTTCAGAACGAATAGCCTCTTCACTACCTGCCGCCGCTTTCGCGTTAGGGGTGTAAATCACCAAACAATCTATGTAGGGCCTCATTGTGGAGGAGCTCAGTAGAGCAGCTGGAGTAAGTGACACGTTTCCAGCGACTGCGACATTGGAGCTCGCGGAAATCTCGGCTGTGTAAAACGAGGCGCGATTGCCGCTGAAAGCAAACATTCGATAATAGTAAGTGATGCCCGCGACGAGGTCCGCTGTATCCGTATAGGTGACTTCGTTGGCTCCTAAATTTCCAACCGTAATCCATGCTCCACTTGTTCCCTGCTTTCGCTCAATCCGGAAACCTTCCTCGGTTGCTGAAACATCCGTCCAGTTCAGGATTATACCATTTGCTACTCCTGTTGCTGTAAATTTGGTTGGCGTAGGGATGGCCGGAAGCGAAACGGTAGTGAAAAATAAATCATTTCCGTATGCGGTTCCTCCCGAATTTTGCGCTACGATCCGATAATGATACTCGGTATTCGGAATTAGCCCCGTGATAGTTGTGGCAATATTTTGAGAATTCACACCAAAGTTTCCGCTGTTAGTGGTGTTGCCATACCCTGAAGTTGTTCCGTATTGAAAGTAGGCGGTGGTTGCGGAACCATTTGGATTGATAGAACCATTCAGCGTGGCTGCCGTCGCAAGAATTGAGGTTGCCGCTTGTGTTTGGATACTGGCCTTAGGTTGCGATACAGTCGTGAAAATAATATCCTCGCCTTGGCTTGATCCGGTGGAGTTGGATGCGGCAATACGATAATGATAGGTCGTTCCACTCTGAAGCCCTGATACCTCAAACTCGATAGTTTGAGAGTTTACTCCAAAGTTTCCCACGGTGCTCGAAGAGCCGTAGCTAATCGTGGGCCCATATTGAAACCACGCCGATGTCGCAGCTCCATTCGATTTAAAGGTTCCTTTCAGTTTTGCTGACGATGCCGTCACACTCGTTGCGGCAAGCGTTTGGATCGTAGGGGGAGCTGAGATCAATCCAATGCTTGCCACCCAGCCATCAAAACTCGAATCAAAATTTATTTTCCACCAAGTGTAGCTGGTCCCGCCAAAGGTTGCTTGAATTGGGCCATCAATGATTACCCCTCGACTACCTGAACTTTGAACCCCCAACGAATTTACTGCTCCTGGAGTCGCTCGAACGTTCACATTTCCATTTGCTTGAATTCTGTCCTCTATAGACAACGCGAGGGAAGTGCCGAGAAGCAGAAGCCAAACGAGTCCCCCACATAATTTGGACGATAGGATTGGAAGAACTTTAGAAAACATACGAGAAGTGTCTTTGGTGTGGCGCCTGGGTAGAGCCGGTTGAATAGCGTAAATATCACGCAAGTAAATGGAGTATTTCGATGATCCGTATCGAAAAACTGCAGAGGCAAAGAGAAGAGCGGCGACATTCCGAAGGTTCCCAGCCTCAAGATACCCGCCGGTAAGCGGGCCCCCTAAAAGGTCCGCACTACCCGGCGGGGTTTAAGTGTTTATATTCTTAGGTTTAAGTAGTTTAGGGGTCTGGAGACCGGCGCCCATTGCCGCTTTGAGGGCCCTAAATGTCGCCGGTCCCCCGATAGTGTCGCCGGTCCCCCGATGGAGGCAAAGCATCGAGGGTTTCAGACAAAACATTAGCTGGCAGGGCAACAAATCCTCCAAAATGTCGCTGGTCCCCCGTTATTGCATTCTCATTTAAAGTATAGTATACCACTTTGTATGACAAGTACGGTTGGGGATAGCGCTGCCGAAAATCACGAAATTGAGAGGTTTTCAGCCTCCCTTGGAAATGTCACCCCAAAAGACCAGATCGATTTAATGGCGCGTAACTGGTTCAGCTTGACGCCAGGCAGGACTGAACCCATTGAGCATCAGTATCTGGATGCCAAAACCGGGATGACGGAAACAGTGGTCATCACAAGCGGCAGCAATCACGGCATCGCCACGATTTTCGATCAGGATCTTCTGCTTTTTGCGATTTCTCAATGGGTGGAAGCCAATCGGCTCGGTCTGAAGCCCACACGCCGGATATACTTCACGCCCTACCAGTTTTTCTCCTGGTTGGGCATCGGGGCCTTTGGTTCCGCCTATGATCGACTCAACGATGCCCTTCAGCGTCTGAGAAAAACCAGTATCCAGACTACCGTCCGCTCCTCCAAACATAACCGCCGGAGGGGTGACATTCATGAGTTCTCATGGATCTCAGAGTGGCGGATTCAAGAGGAGGATGGCGAGGCCCGGGGTATTGAGATGGTGTTGGCGGAGTGGCTGTTTGAGAGCATTTGTAACTTCCATGTGCTTACTTTGGACAAACGTTACTTCGAGATCCGCGGCTCTGTGGAACGCTGGCTTTACCTGCACGCTCTAAAATCCACGGGCGGCGCGCATGGAATATGGAAGGAGAGCTTTAAAAGCCTTCACTTAAAATCCGCCTCACTTCAGGATTTCCGCCACTTCGCAAGCACACTCCGTAAACTCGTGAGGAAGAATAATTTGCCGGGGCTCAAATTGGAGCGGGTCCGTTCCCTAAAAGGGAAAGACATGCTGCGAATGGAGCGCTTGGAAAAGCGCCTTGTGCCTGAGGGAGATCCTGTTCCGAAAGCTCCTTCGAACCAGTTGTCGCTGATCGAACGCACTCCACGCGAATAAACTTGGGAGAATGTCCTTGAATTATTAAGGCGCAATCTCGGAGAGGCCATCGTTCGGTCGTGGTTTGAGAAGCTCCATTTGGTAAGTCAGGAAGGGGATACTGTTGAATACCGTGCGCCTACTAGATTCATTGCTGAGTGGATAGAGGGGCATTATATGCACCACCTTAAAACTGCGTGGCAGTCCATTGATCCTGCGGTGAAGCATGTCCAAATCGAATCAAAATCGAGAAAGGCTGCTTAGGCTCCCTGTTCCTGCGGGCCACAGCGGGGATGCAGCGCGGGGCTCATTACGCCTCTCCATGATGCTGGCGGGCAACGTCATAATTTGGTAACATTGTCATGATACATTTGGGTCATGGAGGGAACGACGTATGTCACAACTTGATGAGATGGAGCGGCTCCGGCTTGCGGAGGCAATCTTACAGATGCAAACGTTCCTCCACCGCAACACCGCAGTTCTCGACGCGGCAGTGCTCCGGATGCTGAACAATTTTATCGGCAACGCCAGAAATCATCTGGCTGCTCTGGATGAGGACCTCATCGTGGAGAACCGGCACAAAAAAGAGACCGAGGAGCGGCAGTTGGCCGTAATGCACAGGCTGGCGGAGAGGGAATTGGCGCTCTCCCAGGAGGAGAGTGAAACCTACAGCCGGTTCCTTGAAAAGGACGCATTCACAAAAGGAGATTTTGCCGCTCTCTCCGGATTCTACTCCAATGCATGGGACCGCCTGAGCGAGGGCGGCAAAGCGGAAATGACCACCCGGGTGTGGGAAGGCGTCCGCCGTCAGGAATACCACTTTTCAGAACTGCCCGAAGTCGTCAAGGAAAAGGAGGCGGAGCGGTTGCAGCAGTTGCTTCTCAAAGGTTCCGGCGTCGCCCGGGATCTCGAGAGGATTCCAGCACCGGATCGCGAGGATTTTCTGAGTGCGTGGAAGGCGGGTAAACGCGCGGATGCCTTCGAGATCCTTGACCGCCCTTCATTTGCGGAAAACGTGTCGGTGTCTTCGCGCAAGGTGAAGATGCAAAGCGGCCGAGAACAAGCCGGGGACCGGTCGGCCTTTGTTGAGGCTGTGAAGGCCGTGGAAAAATCCGGGGAGGCTCAGCAACCGGTCACGAACCCAGAGCTCAATCCTATCAGTGACGTTGACCTATCAGGGGTTTCGCTAGACAAGCTGGGTTTGGAAACTTTTTTTACCAAGCCGACTGACCTGCCGGTGACCACGCCGTCCCGACCAATTGTGCCCCTTGAGCGCTAAGCACCCTTCAGCGAAGAGACCATTCAAGCATTCCCATTTCGAACTCCGCTTGGGCCGCGCGGCCCAGATCTATAAAAATGCTGTCGAGGGCCCCCTCTACCAACGCGGAATCCTTTGGTGAAAGCGCCGCATCAATTTTCTCGAAAAGGGTTTTCCGGACTCCTCGAAAGATAATAGCGTAGCTTACGGCATCCCTGCGCGCGGTCTCGTATCCGGTCATATCGACCTTCGGTTTCCCAAACTCAAGTTCCGTTGCCAGCTTGGCCCGCAGAACTTCAAACTCCGCACCTTTCATGGAACCGGCTTTCATCCCGTTGATAACGGTCTTTTGATGCTCGTTGAAGACTTCAATCACGATGGTGCCGGTGTCCCGGGTGCCGCGGATCGCTTCCCGTGTACAGCGGCCAGCCTCCCGGGCAAAGGCATCCAGTTTCAGCTTCGGAGAGAGCTTGTTCCAGTTGGCAATCAAGCGGTCTGCGTAGGCGTCGGTAAAGTAGGCGGGCAGGCGGCCGGGAGATTCCTTGCCGGTTTTTTGCCGGAAGAGGGCGGAGACTCTCGCCTGTTCTGCAAGAATGTGCCTGATATATGGTTCAGGAGTGCCGTGGTGCTCAAGGCTGCCGGCAAGCTGCAAAAAGACGTCCGTGAGGCTTGTCTGTACGGGTTTGAATCCTTTGGCGGGCTCGAAGAAACGGAGATATTCCGGAGCAGACTTTTCCTCCGAGAGGATGGGCGATGTCAAAAACAGGGCTGAAACGACAGCCACCATCCAACGCAAGTAACGGATTATTAACGGTTTAGTGTAAGAATGCATCAGAACGCAGGAATTCTGATGCAGGAGGAGACATGAAGAAGCAGCGGATGACGGTCCATAATGAGGAAGGGCAGCGGAAATACCTCAGCCGGGACGAAGGGAGGCGGTTCCGGCAGGCGGCGGTCGGGCTGCCGCTGGAGAAGGCGCTCTTTTGCCTCACGATTTATTATACCGGCTGCCGGATCTCAGAAGCCTTGAACCTGTGCTCCAGGGATATTGACGACGAACTGAAAATCATCCGCTTCCAGTCCCTCAAAAAACGCGGGCGGAAAGAGATCCGCCGCCTCCCCGTGCCGGAATCGCTGGTTCTTCAACTGATTCGACTGCGGGCGCAAGCTCCGGAGGACCGGCTCTGGAACTTTTGCCGCAGCACCGGCTGGAGAATGATTAAAGAGATCATGCGCACTACTGGCATCTCCGGCATTCACGCGACCGCCAAAGGACTCCGCCACGGTTTCGGAGTGCGTAGCGCGATGGAGCAGATTCCCGTCAGCGTGATCCGAGATTGGATGGGCCATGCGGACGCGGAAACGACCGCCATATACCTAGCGGTGAAGGACGATGAGGAGCGCGAACTCATCAGCCGCACATGGGCATGAGGCTCAAATCTGTTGATTTTCAGGGATTTGGTCTTACCCGTGATGCAACAAAATTCCTGCGAACTGTTGCAAGGGGAGTTTGACCCGCGCAAGGGTTACCACGGCGGAGTTCGCCTGCGCTATTGAAACGAGAAGCGAAACCGGCGGAGTATCCCCTACTGAATTTACGGTGCCGATCGAAAAGAACCGGCGCCGCTCACGGCAGTTCTACCACCGACGAACGCGAGGCTTCCTACAAGCCACGCAGCTTGACGTCCTTCTAATTCACCGGAGCAAATCGGGCCATTACACGCGCGATCTCTTGCTTAACCAACTCCGGCAGATTGACTAGAACGGCAGGGTCTGAAGATCGAAGCCACGCTAAAGTGTCAGCTTTGTTCATGTCGTGGTTCACCATCAACTCGAACACTTCGATAGCTCCAGTCCGCGACATCCCAAGCTCCATTAGCGACAGCTGCGTCCGGACAGACACACCTAATTCCAGCCACAACTCCAAGTTCGGAAGTTCGCGAATCACATCACTCATGCCCGTATTCCTAGTATGGAAATACAACACATCAAGAAACGCTCGGAGGTATTTTGGAATCTTGAATCGTGCATATTCTTCGACGTCGTTCATCACATCGACGATCACCCGGGAGAGTTTTGCTGGTATTGCGCGTCGTTCGTTCACCCGCTCCCTCTTGCTAATCAGGACCGCCAGCGGTTTGCCTCGCATCCAATCCACGGCGGTAATTGCCAATTGAAGGAGGCGTTTGCCTTCGACGTCCGCAGGGTTGCCCCAATTTGACCGAAGATGCGCGTCGATAATGCGAAAAATGGCCTTATATCGATCGACAGCATCATCGCTTTCGGGTAGCACGGGAGCTAGTTGAACCAATTCCGCATGCGACATCGTCTGAAATCCAGCCAGCAAAGTCGCGAGTGCATGCGGCAAGATTCCCGGGTGTCGGAAAATCAAATCGGTGGGCAAAGGTAACGTGTCGAGTTCAGCCTTCAGAACCGTTTGGAGTCGCCCGCGAGTCTCCAGCGGAACTGCTTTTGCCGAAGGCAGCTCCGAAAGGTCGTCGCCGCTAAGAAGCCAATGAAAAAGAAACGTCAACGTGTAGTCATACTCAGCGTAGTCCTTCCCACTGTCTACCCGATAGCCACTTGCAACGTAGGCGAGCAAATCGTCCGCGTCGGCCAAGGTTTGTTCAGTCGTTGCTAAGATGCGCTGGCGAACCCGGTTCCTCGGGGGCGGCGTCTTCCACACATCGGTGGAATTCGGGTCAATACATACAATCGTTCCGTGGAACTCTTTCCCCCATCTCCCAGCCCTCCCTGCGAGATTCCAGAAATCGACAGGCTCCATTGGATTGCCTCTGCCTTTAGTTGGACCACGGAGAAAAATCACTTTGCATGGAAGATTTATTCCTTCAATGAGGGTTGCGGTGCAGACCAAGAAATGAATTACATTCTCGCGAAACAACGCTTCAATCTCGCTCCTAATCAACAGAGGCATATTGCCGTAGTGGAAGGCTATTCCATACTTGAGGGTATGAACGAGGAGATAGTTTTTATGTATTGTCTTCCGCACAAGTTTGATAAGCTCGGCGATACGGGGCTCTGTGTCGAGAGATCCGATTCCTTGATCACGAAAGCCTTCACTTAGGTGCTGGGCGAATTTCTCCGCATCCATGGCACCGTTTGCGTAGACGAGATTCCCTCCGCTCGGGCTTCGCAGTGCAAAGGCCACAGTGCTCAGCCGTTTGGCCGGGCTTGTCGCCCGAAATGGCAACGCCACGCTGCCGATGCCAACTTCTTTTTCTCCCGCGACAAACGACACATTCCAAATGTCCGGCGCTCCACGTTTCTGAGACGCAAAGAGTAAGTTTTGCGTAACGGTGGTGACCTCCCGCTCCACCGAGTGCGCCCGTTGGTTCTCTGGTGCTCCACGGTTGAGATAGGCTGGGTTCTCGACAAATGGCGAAGCGAAGACAACCTGGGTTTTGCTCGACCGACGCACGCATTCAGCAATCACTTGCTCCAAGAGAATCCCGCGACATCCGTCGCCGACCTTTTGAGCTTCATCCACGACAAGCAAAGTGAAGGCGAAATCCTTCCGACGGCTCAAAAGAATATGCAGGCGCTCCTGAGTAAAGACGAACAAGTGCCCGATATCGGCTGGAAACTCTTCCTCGATTGGAAGCGAGTGGAGAGTGACCTCCTTAAGAACGCGATCGGCAATGTCTTGGGCGAATCCGTCTGAAAACTCTTGAATCAGAGCGCGGGTCGGGACGATAAACGCAACCAAAGCTCCTTTCCTCTTCCTGAATATCTCCGCGACCCACAACCGGAGCAGGAATGACTTCCCGGCAGAAGTTGGAGCAGATGCACTGATCCACTGGTTGCCATTCAGGGCGTTCCAGAAATCAACTTGAAATCGGTTTGCAGGGTGTCGATGGTCATCCGATGAATGAATCTGATCCTGTGACGAGCGCTTGAGGAAGTCGGCACGCAGAGGAATTGGAAGCGCCGCTTCAAATCCACGCGGTATCAACTCCCGGGCCTCCGCTAATTCGACCGACCGTTTGTTTGCCATGGTATCGAGGATAACCGCCGCAGCTGCACGCTCCTCGTTGCTCGTGGATTTAAGTTTCAAACAAGTGTCCGCAATGCGAAGAGCGATTCTCTGCTCATCGGCTATTTCCGATCTAGCGAGTGCGCTGCCCCAAAGAAGCAATTTAGGCCAATCATGGTCTAGGACGGCTGGCTGCGTTACTATTGCCGGAAACTCATCGAGAACACCGGTACGGATAACCTCGTCCATTCGTTTCTCGAAGGACGGCTGCTCCAATAGCCAACGGCGAAGGGTGCTTAAGGACATCTGTTTATCCAAGACGTTTTAAGAAAGCAGCCCTAAATGTTTCCACTGAAGGGAATGGTATGCAGAAAAGGTCCATCGTGATTCCCATCAATTCATGCTTTTCCACTGATGCTTTGATCTTTGCAGCCCATTTTTGAACACGGGCCGAAACGATCGCTACCTCCTTCTTCGCGACCTCCTTGGTCAGCGCGTTGTAGTCACCCAAATTGAATCCAATGAGGCCTAGCCCGCAGTAGCGGACCTTTTTCGACAGTGTATCGTCAGGATCAAGATACGCGCGAAATGCCATTTCAAGCCCGGGTTCACTTAGGTCTATGTAATCCCGAAGTAGCTCCACATCTCGGCGCTTAGTCTTCTTTGATCCGGTCGGCTCGATGATCAGTTCGCTCAACGAAACAAAACAATCGTTCAAGGCAGGGCCCAGTTCCTTGTATAGTTTCGCTTCCCCCCAGTGAAGGCGTAGGTGTCCGGTGTCTGGGTCAACCGAAGCATGGACACCGTCAGCCCCGTGAGCATGAACATTGGGATTAGTTTTGAGCGGAAACTTGCAGAGAACTTGGGGGTACTTCAGGAGGTGTTCTACAAGGAAGTAGAGCATTAGTTCTCCGACTTCCCCCGTCGTTGCGCTCATGGTGAAAAGACGCCGGGCTTTCTC
Source organism: Verrucomicrobiales bacterium (assembly GCA_965229245.1). Lineage (GTDB taxonomy): Bacteria > Verrucomicrobiota > Verrucomicrobiia > Verrucomicrobiales > V1-33 > V1-33. The sequence goes on along the minus strand of CBDDIW010000005.1, from coordinate 267,851 downwards.
ATGGAGAGCAGACACCGCTTGCATTGACCCGGTCTGTTTGACGGCGAGTAGTGCCTCGTCTCGCTCTTTTCTAGTGCACGCAAAATCAACCAGAAGCAGAATGAGCTTATCAATCAGCTTTTCCGTATCAGGTTTGTCCAATGTGGCATCATGGCCGATACGATGCCATCGGACCACCGTCTGCGTGTTCACCACCGAAGTCTCTATCTCAAGGCTATCCAAGTAAGAAGTCGGATCCTTGCCGCCGTCCCGGACAAGATGGTTGAGCACGAGGGTGGTGGTGTCTGAAATCGTTGTGTTGGTTGTCGGCATGTTGTGGAGCTCCCGATCTGCTGGTTTTTAGCCGCTGCCGCTGTGGTCGGAGATCCGGCACCGCATGGCGGCAGTGGAATCGGAGGATGAGCACTTGTAGCGGGCAAGCATGTTTGGGAAATACGCGGTAATACTGCGGACAGTAGAGATTGGAGAGGAAATAATAACTGTCGGAGTGGAGCAGGTAATGTAAGCGTCACGCGGTCCACCACTTGACGGCGGTTTTTCAGGCGGCTTTGTGCGCCGCCGCCCATGCCTGAGGCGTTAGCGCGGCGGTCTGTGAGATGGTCATTCGCGGCAGACGAGTGAGTGCATCGCGCAGGTAGGCGAAAGGATCGAGGCCCCGGCGGCGGGCGCTTTCGATGAGGGTGTAAAGGATCGCGCTGGTTTCCCCGGCGGCCTCATCCCCGATGAACAGCCAGTTCTTTTTTCCCACCGCCGTGGGGTGAATGGCGTTTTCGACGGGGTTGTTATCGATCTCAATCCGACCGTCGTCCAGGAACCGGCTCAGTTCGTTCCACTGGTTTAGCAAATAGCCCAGAGCCTGGCCCATGTTACTTCGTGGCAGGTAGCGGTGTTTGGCCTTCAACCGGTCGCAAAGGGCGCGCAGCCGCCGCATGAGGGGGCGGCTTTGCGCGGCGCGCGTGGCCTGCCGCAAGGTAGGGCCCGCGCGGCGTTCGCGCAGTTGCCGCTCAATGGCATAGAGGTGCTGTATCTGCCGCAGGATGAAGGCACAGACGGTCCGGACCTGCGGGAGGGCCTCGTGAAAGCCGCGCCGCGCGTGCGCCATGCAGCCCGCGAGCACGATCACCGCGTCCGTCTGGCCCCGGCGCTTCCTGACAAAGGCGGGATACGAGGAGTAGCCGTCGCACTGGAGGATGCCGTGCCAGTCGTCCGGAATAATGGACTCCAGACACGACGCCGCGCGTCCGGTATGCCACGTAAAGAAGGTGTCGCCGCCGGGCCGGTGCGCGGCCCAAAGGTAGCCCTGTTTGGTCGAGCCATGGCCAGGACTCAAATACTTCACTGGCGTTTCGTCCACCTGGACATAGTGCCCGTCGAGCACCGCGGTTTTGATTCTTTCGTAGAGCGGGCGCAGCCAGAAGGCCGCCAGCGCCATCCAGCGGCAAAGCGTTTGGCGCGAAAGCCTGACCCCGTGCCGCGTGGCATAGATCCGCTCCTGCCGGTAGAGCGGAAGGTGGTCGCAAAATTTACTGACAATGACCGCGGCGATAAGCCCGGGAGCGGCCAGACAGCCGTCTTGAAGCGAAGGCGGCAGTGGCGCGATGACCGGTGGATGCTCCATATCGCCGCGGCGCGCGTATTTGGGCCGCACCGTGCGGCGGCGGAAAAAGCGGGCGGGCTCGTAATCGAGCTGTTCGCTGACCTCCTCGCCGATGCGGCGCCATGCTCCTGGATCGGCCAGCACCTCTCCAGGCTCGATCACCCGCTCCACCACGGGCAGATGCTCCGGCAGGCGGGACCGGTGTTCCCGCCCGGAACGCGGCTGGTGGCGGGCCTTCGGGGAGGCCTCCCACGTGTCAGCGCCGGGGCCGCACGGGGAGGCGGGCGCTTTTTTTCCCGCCGGGTCCTCCTCCGTGAACTGAAGCCGCAGTTCCAACTGCCCGGGGTCCATTTTTTCACTGCTGTGGCCGAAGATCCGGCGCGCCAGTTTATCCACTTTTTCGCGCAGCAGTTGGTTCTCCACCCGCAGCCGTCCGGCTTCCGCCAGGGCGGCCTGAAGCTGGCCGGTGAGCGCCTCCAGCGCCCGTTCCATCCTTTCCAGACGGGCGGTGAGTTCGGCTTCGCGCGGGGTCGGTTCCATGCGGACGGGAGGTTCCGCGCTTTGTTATCGTAAAGCCCTCCGCCCCGCCAGGAAAATACATCAATAACAAAATAAATCGAACGCGGCCTCACGGTTCCTGGCCGCGTTCATACCACGCCCGCGGTTTGGCACCGCGCAGATCGATCCCGTCGGTCAGCAGGGCGAACGCCTCCGGGGCCAGTCGCAGCTTCACCTTTCCCGCCTCCGCGGCGGAGGGCCAGGAGAAAGAGCCGGACTCCAGCCGTTTGGTCAGCAGCCAAAGGCCCGTGCCGTCCCAGTAAAGCACCTTGAGCCGGCTCCGCTTCCGGTTCGTAAAAACAAAGAGCGCGCCTCCGCGCACCTCCTCCTTCAGCTTTTCCGCCACAAGGCCCTGGAGCGTATTGAAGCCCGCCCGCATGTCACACGGCTCCAGGGCCACCAGCACTCTCAAACTGCCGGAAAAACTCAACACGGGGCACCTCCCGCCTTCGCGAGTTCCTTCAGCAGCAGGGCCGCGTCGCGCCACTGGGCGGGCGAGGCGGGTTCCATCCACGCGCCTCCGGGCAACCCGATTCGCAACGGCTTCCCCTCCGGGGGCGGCGGCACCGCGGCCTCCACCCAGGTCACCGGTTTCCGCCGCTTCGTTTCCGCGGCCCGGTCGCGGCGCTGACGCAGCCAGCCCGCGAACGTCTGATACTTGATCCCCGCCATCCGCGCGAAACGCGCCCCGCTCAAGCCCCCGCGGTCAAATTCCGCCAGCAGCGCCTCCCGTCTTTCGCGACCGGTGCGCACACGGTCGCGCACACGGTCGCGCATATCAAGTCTCAGTAACCCATCCCGGGAGGACACGCCTCTGGCCTTCGGCAAAGTCATAGATGTCATATTCCAACACCTCTGACGTCTATGCTACTCCGCGCCAGAGGTGGCCCCGGTGACGCTTACCAGGTAATACGCGCACATCGGGAAACAGGGTATCGAACGACGACTTCGCGATGGCGTTCGGCTTTCCCACGCGCAGCACTCCCAGCGTAAGTCGTCTTCCTCACTTCAAGGAGAAAATATGACGCGGCAGCTCGGAAACGGGTGCGACCGTCAAGTCATGTAACGTCACATTCTTTTAGGTGTTAGGATATTGCGCCACAACCCCGCCCAACGCTATCCGGCGCTGTGGGCGAGAGCCCGCAGCTTAAGGATGTGCCCGGCCATAGCGAAGCCTCCTGTCATGCCCGGTCCGCAGAATCGCTTCTTCACCAGAAGCTTGTAGCCTGCCTCCGTCACTCCGCTGCCGATGGGCAGTCCCGCCGTGGGATACCAGACATAGTCCATCCGCTCATGGTTGTTGCGAAAATACGTCGCTTTCTCCAGGGCCTCGCGGTTCTCCTCCGACAGACGGCGCGTGCTTTCCAGCCGGTTTTTCAGGATCTTCAGAAGGTCCTCCGCGGCACCTTTTTCGTGCTTGAGATGACGGCACTATTCCCCGGCCACCATGTGGCCGCGTCTCCACTTTGGGCGATTCGTGCGCGAACGCTCCCGCCGCCGCGCACATGTTGCCGCTGGCATGGTAAAAATCGAGCACCTGCTTTTTTCCGTGTGCGCGCGCAACCAGTTCCTCCCTGGCGACGAAACTGCCCCATCCAAAAACGCCGAGTTGACCAAGGCGGTGATTGAGCACCGAAGCCTCCCGCGTGCTTAAGATTTCACGACCCGCGGAGCATCATGACCGGGGGGGGAGGGGTCGAGTGCAGCGCGGAGCCGCTCCACAAGTTCCTGCGGCAGACAGCGCGTTACACATGGAAAAGGGCTTGCCGGTGACAAATATCCTTGTGGATGACGACGAGCCCGGTCGAATCCTTGGATTCTACACCTTAGCCTTTACCGAAGTAGCCTTTGCCGAAGTAGACCGAGTTCGCTTCCTGTGGCCGTCGCAAAGAATCTGCCCTCGAAGCGGCTCCCGGCAGTGAAACTGGCACGTCTTGCCGTGAGTATCCGTGAGGGGCGTAAAGGTTATGGAAGGCCATTGTTCATAAAGGCAATTAAAGATGCGCTTGAGGCGGTCAGAAAGGCCGGAGGCATCGCGTTGTTCGTGGACGCCAAGGACGAAGCGGCGGCATCTTTTTATCGCAAATACGGGTTCGAACCTCTGCCGAACATGGAATTGCAGTTGGTAATGCCTCTGCATCGTGTGGAAAAAGCACTTTTCTTACTGCCGCAATAGTTCCGAGACCCTTGAAATTCGCTCTATCGGATAGCGTAATTTTTTGGGATTAAGAATTAACCGAGCAGACGCCATTCGCCTGTGTAAAATATCGTGATAAAAAAGACGGGAGGAGTGTCTTCTGCCACAAATCCCCGATCGTATAATTTATCTTATGGAAAATCGCGCAATATGGTATATAAAAGTCTAATATTTTAAGGATAACATACGGCATAAATATTTAATCTAAAAAATGGAGTTTCTGTTACTAACGCTCGTCGAAGGAGGGGCTGACTGTTGCGATTTTAAATCTCATCCCGAAGAGCCTTGCGTGCGCTATCTGCCACGGATTTCAGCGCCTTCTAAATGATGCTGGGCTGCTCGGAACATAGCCTTCATGCGACGCGCAGGGGATGGATGCCACTTATCTAATTGAAAAACAAAGACTTCTGCCACGGTTCCCCTAAATGTGTTATTTATCGCGTGCAGCAGCTTCCTTATTGCGGGGGTTGGTATTTTGTCATCAATCATTAAATGAATGGTCTTATGGACATACATGGAAATCGTTAGATAATCCGTGGAGCGGACGGCAGCCCGATCGCTATCGTATTCGGCAGCAAAACTCTGCTGTACAGTTTCGATTTCGCCTTGATACAGGTGTTTTAGCTCATGCGCCACGAGGGCGCGCGCTTCCCCTTGGTTAAAAACGGTTTCCGTTCTTCTATCTACAAGAATCGAATATTCTCTAGGCAATGCACGTGCCAGACGGGTTTGGCCGCTGTGGTCTACATACAGCATTGGCAGTTCCACGCAGCGGTATGCGCATTCGTCAATAAGCGCTCCATACATTTTGGGATGAGTAGATTGGGTAACTTGCTCGCAAGAGGGCCATTCCTCTCGCCTAATTCCGGGAGTGTTATCCCCGGTTCCGCGCACACGCTCAACCCAAAGCGGAGATCGGTTTTCGTATGAATCAAAATATTTACTAAACTCAAGCGGCATACCCCACCCTACCATTCTTAAATTGCATTTTTATGACAGCATATTACCATGGTATGGTTTTGTCGGTATTCTCGAAACCGTTGAAACACCCCCCCCCTGAAATTCACCTTCCGGTTTCTTTGAATTCCCTGGTCTTGGTGGGCCGGATCCGCTAGTGGTGACTGCATTGAAAATTCCGGTGTAAGGACTGCCAATGCGTACAGGAGGAACTCTGGCTATGGCCGGGATATCTCTTGAGCGGACTGCGTGATGGCTTTTACTCGAAGCTTGATGACTTTCTCGCGAAGCTCAAGTTCTCGGAAAGTTTCTGCCGCCATTGCGCCCCGTATTACAAGACCGGCACTTATGTGCGGTCCTCCCCCCGTGGAACTGGTAAATTCGCCCGTTTCCGGAAGTCCTTCTGTGTAACTCCAATCTAATATGCCGGATTTCATATCCAAATGGTGTTACAACCCCCACGACCGCGACGTGAAGATCCGTCGCACCAAAGACGGGGCGTGCGACATGGTGCACAAACTTGAACACGTTGTGGATCTGGACAGTGAAGCCATTGTGTCGGCGGAGGTGCGTCCGGGAGACGCGGACGACACTGCGGATCTCTCCACCCGGGTACAGGAGGCGGTGGAAAGGGTGGAGGACCTTTATGACGGCGAACTCCCGGACGCGGGAGGCGCAGGTGCTCAGCCTTACCGGCGAGAAGGGTTTCCTTGACGCCATCGAACTGGCGATTATTTAGGGCCTGTTAACGCTATGCTTGAAATACGATGTATCCATGTATAGTATCTTTCATGGAACTTACCGAATCCCAATTCCGCCGTCTGAAAACCTGCCTTCCCGTGCAGCGGAGAAATGTCAGGCTGCACAACCGCCTCCTGCTAAATGCGATCCTCTACGTTGTCGAGCAGGGATGCAAATGGCGGGGTCTTCCTCCGCGCTTTGGCAACTGGCACACGGTTCACACCCGCATGAACCGCTGGAGCAACTCCGGGGTGCTGCAACGTGTGTTCGAGCGGATGCAGGCGGTACAGATGATCGCGTTTTCCACTGAGGCGCTCTCCCTGGACAGCACGTCGATCATGGTCCATCCCGACGACAGCGGCGCTTTAAAAAAAACGGCCCGCAGGCCATAGGCAAAAGCTGCGGAGAATGGACCACCAAAATCAATCTTGTGGCGGCCTCCTCCCGGTGCGCCGTGACTTTCGCCCTTTCCACCGGACAGGCGGGCGACGCGCCGGAAGGCCGCAAACTGTTGTCCGCGCTGCTGCCTTGGAAGCCGGACCCGGGGAAAACCCGTGTCTGCGGTCATGGACCGGGCCTATGAGGGCGATGAGACCCGGCAGCGCGTTCTCGATTTGAGATTCGTCCCTTTCGTGCCGCCAAAGTCCAACCGCCTCAATCCCTGGAGCTATGACCGTGCCATGTATGCCCGGCATAATGAAATGGAGCGTCTCTTCCGGAGACTCAAAGGCTTCCGCTCCATTTTCTCACGCTTTGAAAAGCTTGATGTCATGTTTGCCGCGTTTATCCTTTTCCCACTCATCGTCGAAGCGCTGCGGGAACTTTAGTGTTTACAGGCCCTAGGAGGAAACGGGAATGCGCACGGTCATTTGCCACCAGATCGCCCGTCGGCGGCGGCTCGACCGGATGGGCCGAAGATGCGCGGGGAGAAAGTCGAGCGGGGCTTCTCGCGGGTGCTCGACTGCGTAAACCTGCGGCGCACCCGTCTACGGAAACTCACCCGGATCAACAAACGTTACCTTTACGGGATCATCGCGTCCAACCTCGGCCTGATTGTGCGCAAACTGATCGGCTGGGGCACCCTGCGGCAGACCGCCGACGCAGGGAAGGCGATTTAGTGCATGATCCGGTGGCTTCTTGAGGCGCTATGCGCTCTTTTGAGCCACCGGCCCTCCCGCAGAATCGAAAATGTGGAAAAAGACAGTCTGGTGTTGAGCACCCGTCCAAGTACCACCGTAAGATCCTTTTTTACTACGAGTGCCCGTTTTTCAACCGGTTCCTCGCGATGTGATTCACAATTGGGGCCGCAATCACAACATCGCAAATATAATTCCTTTCAGCCCAAGAAGCAGAACTCCCGTGCCTATGATCACAATGAGGCATCCCGCCTTGCCGGCGGCCTTGTCCGCTTTATACTTGGCGCGAGACTGACGGTCCTGATGTTCTCGTTCGGCAACTTCCTGCCGGTGCTTACGGACCGACTCTTCCATATCTTCTCGTCTGGATTGATCACTGTCATTGAGGGCACCCATGGTATTTAGAAGTTGAGGCTATACCATTACACGGAAGCCCTTAGTTTGCGACTGTCAATAGATAATAATGCTAACGCGAGTCGGCCGGAGGGCTTACGCTGAAAGGAAGTGCAGGGTGACGAGGCGAATGTCTGGATCAAAGGAGGCAAATTTGCATCTCGTGCGAAGACTGGCTTTGGTTGGTTCGTCGGGATGGGATATCAGGATGGGTTCACGTGAATGGGGGAGGTTTTGCGCAGTTTTGGCGTCACGGACTTGGCAATCATCCTCTTCAAAGACCACTTTGAGCATCCAATGACAGCGGTTCTCCACGCTCCAGTGGGGCCGCGCACCAGCGTGGCGGGGGGGGCCAGGCAGCCGCCGGGATAGCGCGTAGAAAATAAGGGGGTGCATACAGGGATCACCTTTTTGCCCGCGCTGCACCCCCGGCTGAGGAAAGCAGCCTGATCATTTCTAGCTTTTGTGGAACCACGAGAGGTCGGAAGTGATGCTGTATTCCTACCGTGCAGAGCGTCCATGGCTCTTTCCCAGCGTGACCCTGCTCCCAGCGAGCGGTGGAGGGAGCGCCTTGAAGAAAGCTCTCCGAGACCCAAGACGGCAAAGGTGATCTTTCGATTGGCTTTCAGAGGGGAAATGTAATCAGCGCCAGGTTCAGGGATTTTTCCGCCACGAGAGTCCTGCGTCGGTCTTAAGGCCCGTTAACGCTTCGGTTCGTCGTTCGGGAAAAGCTCCAGACCTGATTAAAATGAGTAACGCACTTTTCGAGAAATCCGCCGCCGACTTCGACGAACTCCATTCTTAATGATTTCTTGGATTCAAACGGAGGTAACCGCAAGGTTAAAACACAAAAAGAATTATCGACAATTATCATAGGGCATCTCAATTGATTTTTGAATATTCTAATTTCTACTTGCTGATCTGGAAATCTCTCGAGTGATTTGAGCCTAGAAACGGCATTTTGTAGGTGTCGTTGATAATCTTCGACCTCAGCTGGGGATAATTCGCGTCGCAAAGTAAATTTGGTATTCTCCGCATAAAATGGATCCTTAGGGTCAGCAAAAAGCACTTGGATGAAAGCATCACTTCGATTAAAAAATGCTTCTAGCTCTGGCTGGAAATTCTGGAAAAAACTATCACCATTAAAGGCGATGAACTTAATCGATTTTGCATTCCTAATTCGTTCACGAAGGCGAAGATTTTCTTCATCCGAAAAATCCCCTGTCCAGATTGCCGCTAGACCAATCCCTTTCGAAATATCGTCTATGCTGAGCATAGGCACCGGTGTAGCATTTACTTGGCGTTTATCGCGAGACCAAACCCAAACAAAATAACCGACAATGCATGCAGCGATGACAGCTATGAAAACGCCCAGTCTGAAAGCCTTGCTTTTGCGCCAGATTTGAGAGAACCATTGAATAATTCTCCAGCTCATGCTAGGCCAAGTTTCCGGTGCCTGCATCTCTCGAAGAATTGCATTCTCAGCCTCTAAAGCTTGGATTTTCTCTTCTAGCTCGGTTTTCGTCGCCATGGTCAGGCCTGCACTGAACCTGCCAGCAATCAGATGTCCAGGGCATTTTCCCTCATTCCCGCTGCGCCAATTGATTGAACAAATTTCCTTGACAAAGGACATATTCCTGTTCAGAATAAAGGTAAACAGAAGGGAGGGCGGATGATTTGGAGGGCGAGGTTTGAAGCTGTAGACAGGCTTAAAAGAGGTAAGGACATTGAATCGTTTATCGACGACTTAAAGCATGGCCGATGGGTTGCATCACTCAATATAGATGGCCTTGAACTCGGTGACACGGGAGTTCGTAGGATTCTAGAAAAGATGGAATCAACGAGCATTTTCGATGGAATCAATGTTTCTTCTAATGCAATTGGAAACAATGGGGCCTTAGCTATAGCAGAGGGAATCAGGCAAAATCCCAAACTTGCATTTTTGGATATTAGCAATAACCGTATTACCGACGTCGGAATGGCCGCTATCATCGGAGCAATATCACAATCCCCCGCACTGAGGAGAGTGCGTGTCGGAGGAAACCCTTTTGGCCCCGTTACTGTTCAAGCTTTTAAGACATTGCTAGCATTGATGCCTGCACTTTCGATGGACGGGCTATCGTCGTCAGTAGAAAGGTCTCGATAAAATTGTTGAAATCTGCGGTATTTTTTGACATGTTAATAGCCTATAGAATAACAGGCGTTAGTTGGAAAGATCAAATGAAGGAGCCCGCCCCCCCCCGCCGACCGGTCACCGCGCGGTCTATTCTCATATTGCGGTATTCGCCGTGGATAAAACCGGCTGATGATCCCGTATAGCGCCGTCACCAGCCACAGAAGGCCGCGCCAAAACACCTTTTCGGCGGCGGACTGCCGCCCCATCCGGTCAGTTTGCGCAGGATCAGACTGAGGTTGAACGCGATGATCCAGCGGAGGTAGCGTTTGTTGATCCGGCAGAGTTTCCGCAAGTGGGTGCACCGCAGGTCCCGGTGGCACCGCCTGTCCCCTATGAGGAACTGGCCGCGACCGGCTTTCTGGCCTATGCCAGCGCCTGGGAATTCGTTGCGGGGCGCTTTTACTGTGACGAAGCCTTCCTGCGCCGCTTCAATCCTAAACTGGGAGTAAACCCCGCGATTGGAGCCGAATGTCATTCCCTTTAAGATTGAAAAGGCGCTCGACCAGCCATTGCAACCCGCCGCTGACTCCCACAAGCCTGTCAGTGCCGCGGTGGAGAAAAATTCGCTGCTGAAAATTTCGCGCGAAAGAAAACTCATCGCCGTCATGCCGCTGGCTTTCGCGCGCCCGGGACTACGGGGCCGAGGTTCATGGACCGTGCTCGATGCCATCTCTGCACCGCGCATAGCCACTAAACGGGAGCCGCGCGAAACACCAAGAACCCCGCCCTCCCCCGCGGAAGCGCCTCCAGCGGCACCATCCCCGGGACCTGTTCAACTCCTAGAGTCCGGTCCCACCGATCCCGCAGGGATCATGTGGATCCAACTTGCAAAGACGAAGAGTTCCGCGCCTTTACCCTAGGGACTCCACGGCACCAGCATCCCCGCCCGAATGGCGGCTCTGGAAGGTATTGACGGGCTGAGAATCACGAACTGGGATAATGCCCGCGCCGTGCGGCTCCTGGCCGTCGGCACGGAATTGAAATGGGACCCCTGAAAGGAGGCAATTCCAACCGGGTCACTCACCGGAAGACCGACGCGTCCCCACCTATCCCTTGGTTGGTTGGGAAACCCGGCAACGGAGGATCAGAAGGAGAATTTTTCGCCACGAGAGAGACGGACGCGGGTCTTACGCCTCCGTCCAAAGAGCGAGGCTTCATATCAGGTGGTATTGTTTAAGAACGTCGAGGGCACCTTGCTGCCATTAAAACGCCGGAGGCCGATGAATGCGCGGGCATGAGGCTCACCTTTTCGGAACCGGCAATTTTCCGACCTTGAACAGGCACTTCAACCTGAAATCTGGAAACTTTCTCTAAAGCGGTGCCCGGCATGGAGGTCGGTATATTGCTTCACTTGCCGTCGGCCTGGGTTCAATGAAAGCGCGCCACTCTGAACGGCGCTCCTGGGATGTTCTAAAGCCTCTTGAAGTTACCGGTGCTGCATCGCGACGAAGTTTTCATCTGACTACTTTTCCGGCAGTGGTTTCTCCTTTGGTATTTCGCATTCATAGCAGGCCCGCGGCCCGCATCAATCGGCTGCCCGCTCCATTCGCTGTGCTCCCGTGTTGCCGTTGACCCGGTCCTGTTCCGGACCCGCTGATTTCGGCGACATCCCGTCAGGGATCAATCACAACCAAAAAGGAGAACACAATATGAAAACGAAACCCATCAGCGAAGTCCGCATCGGCAGTGTCAAAGCAGCCATCTGGCAGAACAAAACGGAGCACGGCATTCGCCATAACGTGACCTTCAGCCGCTCGTTCAAGGACGGCGAACAATGGAAGAGTTCAGACAGCTTCGGACGTGACGACCTGCCCAGGCTGATTCTTGCCGCTCAGAAGGCCTACGAAGGGCTTTTCCAGACCGGTCACGAAGAACCGGTCGCCAGCGAAGCCTGATTAGCTCCGGCCCCGCTTCTCCCGACAGAGAGAAGCGGGGTTTGGGGTAAACCGGCAACTTTGAAATAAGACCGGCAGCTTTGGAAAGCGGCGAGGCATGCCCGCCTCCCGGCTGTCAGGCGGCGTAGCGCGTCCACTTACCGCTGCCACTCTTCCTGAAATTTTCGTTCAGAAGTTTGATGGCACGGGGATAGAAAACTCCGGCGATTTGCGCGGCGCTCCGCGCGGAAATCCCGTCGGATCCCGCCCCTTTCACAACGGTGGACAGCTTCTTCAGCGCCTCCTCGTCCGGAACGTGCTTGCCACGTTTTCTGCCGCGGGGTTTTGGTTGCGGGCCCGCCGGAGAACTCTGAATCTCCGCCGCCCAGCCCTTACTGGCAGGGCGACCGGGCCGGGCTTTCCGGGGTTCCGGAAGCGCCGGAGAGCCGATGGAGGCCTGAAGCGCCGCCATCTGGGTTTGCAGCTCGGAGAGTTTCTGGCGGCGAAGTCCGGAAAGTTCCTTCTCGATTTCAGCGATTCGTTTATCGATGGGATCGTTCATGGTTTTATATTCAATGTTGGCTGGTCTGTTGTGGGGTGCCTCCGGCCACCTGGCCTTGAAGGACTTCTGTAATCCCTTCCGTATAACGTTAGCAAACGTTATACGGGGGAATGACAATAAACCGCTTCCATGGAAAATGGCCAATGATTTTTACTGCCTCCCGGAAGGCAGGCGGGTTCTTCACGGTTCATAAGGGTCAAATTCAGGGCTGACTCCGTATCTTTATAACACCTGGCACCTTCCTGCCTTTCCCTGGATCCTATCAAGGGAAATGACTTTCTCTTCGCGGCGACTGCGTGCGCCGCTACCTATTCCCCGGAGGAATCCGCAACGCATCGCTTGTACGGACGAGTCAGGCTCCGCCCGGCGCCTGCCGCGCGGTTCAGGCTCACGCCTGCTGACTTTTCCTCCACCTTCCCCGGAAAGACGGACCAGTCCGCCTGCCTGAACCACGTCGGCAGGCGCTCGCTTTAAGAAAGCGCAGGCACGCCGCAGGCTCAAATGCACACACCCTGCGACCGGGCTTGGTCCTGAGAAATTCTTGGCCAACGCTATTACGGGGGTTTTTCACAGGAAGCTTGATTTTTAGAGTCTGCTCTGATAGACTGGTCGATAGGTTAATCAATTGGAGGCAAGCATGACGACACTTTCATCTTACGAGGCAAAAACCAAATTCGGCGAATTGCTTCGGTTGGTCCGGAGCGGGGAAGAGGTCATTATTACCTGGCGGGATCAGCCCGTGGCCCGGGTGATCCCCGAAGGTCGGGACACCCTTTCCTCACGCGCGATTGTCGCCCGGCGCATTCTCGCCTCCCGGGAAAAATGCCAGGTGGAATCGGGAGCGGATCCTCTCCACATGCGGGATCTAGTGAACGAAGGGCGAAGAATATGACCGATTTCGTGCCGGATGCCTCCATGGTGATGGCATGGCTGATGCCGGACGAAGCCACGCCCGCCACCGATGCCCTGCTCGCCCGTTGGCAGCAGGGAGGAGACCTTTACGCGCCTCCTTTGCTTCGCTATGAGGTATCGAATGCCCTCGCCATGGCGCACTTCCGCAAGAAGCGGATCACCCGGGAGCAGATGGAGGAAAAGCTGTCCGAGTTCGATATGCTTTCGGTGCAGTATGATCCTGACTCCCCCAAAGTGGCCCCCTTTGTAACCGTGGAACTGGCCTGCCGGTATCATCTCACGGTTTATGATGCCGCCTATCTGGAAATCGCCGCCCGCCTCAAACTTCCTTTGGCGACCCTTGACGGTCCGTTAAAATCCGCCGCCCAGGCCATGGGTGTGCTGACGCTGTGACCGTCGTTCCCTTGGCACGCTGTTAATTCACAGGGTTGCCGACGGGACATTCCATCAAGGTCAGCGGGACTTCTTCAGGAGGTAGCTTTTAAGTTCCTCCATCTGGCGGCTGATGTCTTCAATCTGCCCGCACCGCAGCCGGGCGTCGGGCATGGGGATTCTTCCCGCCACGCTCACCACATAGATCGTCTCCACGAACGCGATGCTCAAGGCATCGAACGCCTCGTCCACCGTCCGCTTTCGGGGTCCCGGCCCGGCTTCGTAAAGGTCTCCGACGCGGCAGCGGAGGATTTGCGCCAGCCGCACCGCCCGGTGCATCCCGGGGGAATTGGTCCCTTTCTCATACTTTTGTACCTGCTGAAAAGAAACGCCGAGCAGAGAGGCCAGCCTCTCCTGGCTCAATCCCATGGCCTTCCGGCGTTTCAAAATGTTTTCCCCCACGATCCTGTCGAATTCCGTTTTCTCCATGCCGCTGCCCCCCTCTCCCGTGATTGATCCAAGCCGCCAAAGTCTCCTTTGGCAGCCGGGGATTCAAAAAATCGCACTTGAACGACCGCGGCAATCTTTAGCCGGAGCCTGGACATAACCGCCGCTCCCCGGCCGTGAGGCAAAGAAAGCGGCGTGAGATTAACGGCTCACGCCCGCCGCCAAGTGTCAGGTTTTTCGAAGACCCGGCGGACGGTCCGTCCGCGTCTTCATCCTATCATAAATGCCGTTCCTCTGTCAACGGGTGACAATATATTGTTCCGACAATCCGCCATCCACCATAACCTGTGCTCTGCCATCTCCCGGCAAGGCTTGGGTTGAAGGATAAAAGGGATATTCTTTTTTTGTCTGATCGAAGGGGGCGTTGACCGCGTCCCGTGACGGGGGCCGTTTTGTCAGGCTCCTTTTGCTCAGGGTTTCTCTCCTTCGGGATTACGCATTCATAGCAGGCCGCGGCCCGCGTCAATCGGATGGCCCGCTCCATTCGCTTGCTCCCGTGTGACCGTTGACCCGGGCCTATTCCGGACCCGCTGATTCCGGCTTCATCCCGTCAGGGATCAACCATAACCAAAAGGAGAATCATATGAAAACCAAACCCGCCAGCGGAATCCGCATCGGAAATATCAAAGCCGCCATCTGGCAGAACCAGACGGAACACGGCATCCGTCACAACGTGACCTTCAACCGTTCCTTCAAGGACGGAGAGCAATGGAAAAGCTCCGAGAGTTTCGGTCGCGACGACCTGCCCCGCTTGATCCTTGCCGCGCAAAAGGCCTATGAAGGTCTCTTCCAGACGGTGAAGGAGGATGCCTCCGGGGACGACGGGGACTAAATTCTTCCCGGTGAACCCGTCCCTTTCAAACGGGGCGGGTTCTTAAGCCTGTTGGGAAGCTTGACTCAAGAGGAGCAATCAGGTATTATCAGCCGGATTCTGACAGGAGCGGCCAAACCTGTTATTTACATTTCAACATGCCCTGACTTTGGCCCCGGCTTACGTTTTCGTTCCCGACACGGAAGCGCGAAGGGAGATTCGAATGAGTGAGTGCAGGTGGCTGCCGTCTGACACGCTGACTATCCAGATCAGGCCGGACCTTTCCGTTTATGTTGTCAACCTTCCCGAAGATCTCACTCCCGAAGAGTCACGAAAAATCGGACGCGTGGTGGGATCGCTGATAGATGACGGTCTTTTAACCCGCCCTCGGAGCGATGGTTTGGATGGCGACAATGTTGGTCCGCGTCAGGTTCTTCCGGAGTGCTGAAGCCGAACGTGGCCACTGAGTAAGGTGGAATGGCGACGCCATGGAAGCCGTTCTGAATCAAGGCCATCCACACACCCTTAAACTGTCGCCTTCATTGTTTCGCCCGCGATCCTCCAGCATCTCCTGGCAGGGCTGTTCAGAAGTAGAAGCGCGGGATCTGGATGATCGTGTCCGGAATGTGGCGAAAGGATACGAGAGAGTTCTCCGGCCGGTTGCTTACGGCGCGGGGGGTGTTGCCTGGAGGCAACGTTTCTTATGATTTCCCCGTCTCATGGCCGCGTTTGCAGACGAACCGTTGACCCGCAACCCTGGGTTTAGTAACAAAGGATAAAATGATGGAGGGATGATGGGAAACGCCGGTGCGCTGTTTGACGCGATTGAAGAAAACGACGCTTCTCTGGTCAGGAGGTGCCTGGCCGGGGGTATGGATCCCAGTGGTCCGGTTAATGCCCCGGAATCCCCCCTCCATCACGCGGTGCTTCATCACGCTCTGGATTCCGCCCGGGTTCTTCTCGAATGCGGCGCGGCGGTAAACGCGGTGGACCCGGAGGGCCAGTCTCCCCTGCATTATACCTGCCGGTCAGGGAATCCGGAAAGCTGCAAACTGCTTCTTGCCCACGGAGCGGATATTCTATTGGAGGACATTTATGGATCCACGCCCTTCAGGGTGGCGGCCATGCACCGGCACTGGGAAATCTTTGCCATCCTTGAGGAGAGCTTCCGCCACAGCCGTAATTTGCAGGGCGCGGGATTTTTGCACCGTGTCAGTGCAGGACGATCCCGCCGCTAGGACTCAGGGTTGGAGGCTCTCCAAAAATCCTGGATCATCCCCGGGCAGGTTTCAGTCAGGCCAGGGAAATGTCTTTCCCTGCGCGGCTACTGCGTGCGCCGCTACCCATTCCGCGGAGGAATCCGCGACGCCTCTCCTGTTCCTTTGAAACCGGGGCTCCGTCCGCTGCCCGTCCGCGAAACCCTGCCCTCAAGACCGCCGCTTCTTTTCCCCGCCTCTCCCCGAAAAGCCGCGAGCGGTCTCCGGTCCGGCTCCGCCGGCGGGCTCCCCCGGTCTATCCAGTCACGTCGCGGGTCCGGGCGGCGGCGGTTCCCGCCGGATTCCGCCTTCCCCGCCACGTGGTTCCTCTCACCGCCGTGCCGGCGGGATTCAGGTGAAACCGCCTTCCTCCGCCCGCGACCGGCGGACGCCTTTGCCTGGCAGGATCCCGGCCGGGGCAAGCCCTGCCCTGCGGCGGCTCGGACCTGCCTGGCAAAGCATCCTCCCGTCACGGCTCCCTCCCGCCGGTAAGGTGCCGCACCGTCCTGTTTCCGGCGTGCCGCCGCGGACCGTGCGGTGATCGACGGGCTTCGCCGGCGAAGCCCTGGGGCGGCCAGGGGCCGCTAACCGCAGACCGTCCGGGCTCAAGGGCATCCTGTGGTCTCCACGAATTGTCCTCGGGCTGCCTGCGGCACCGGCGGCGGGCCGCCTGCCGCTGCGGGACTTCGCGGACCCTCCACAGGAGTCCTCCCTGTGACCCCGGCCTCATGTCTCCGGTTCTTTTGGTCCTCATGAATTGCGCGCGCGCGTGCTGCGTTCGCTCAATCACGAACACCAAAGGACATTATTATGAATACTGATATCTATGCAAAGGTCACTGACCAAATCATCAGCCTGCTGGAAAAGGGAACGGCACCGTGGCGCTCGCCTTATCTTGTCACCAATGGACTGCCCCGCAATTTCTCTTCCGGAAACTACTATCAGGGGATCAATGTCTTCCTTCTGGGTTGCCTTAATTTCCCGTCCCCGTGGTTTCTCACCTTTCTGCAGGCCAAAGAGCTGGGCGGTCATGTGAAGAAGGGGGAAACCGGACATCTGGTTATCAAATGCGGCAGCTATCAGAAGGAGACGGAAAACTCCCTGCCGGGCGGGGATGCGACCGAAACCCGGCGTTTCCTGAAAGGCTATACCGTCTTCAATGCCTGCCAGATTGAGGGAATTGAGTTTCCCGAGGCAAAGCACCCGGAGCGGACGACGACGGAAATCATCGAAAGCGTGGAGGCCATTGTTAGAAACATGCCGAATCCTCCCGTCATCCATGAAGGGAGGAAAGGGTTTCCCTGCTATCTGAAAAGCTCCGATACCGTGGAAATGCCGACCCGGAGTTCCTTCCGCTCCGATCCGGAATTTTTTCAATGCGTGTATCACGAGCTATGCCATGCCAGCGGGCACCTTTCCCGGCTCGCCCGCCGGACGCTGGTCGACAATCAGGGGATCAGCGCCACCGGAGAGGCCCGGAAAGTTTACAGCGAGGAGGAACTGGTGGCCGAGATGGGCGCGGCTTACCTTTCCGCCATCACCGGGATTGTGACGGACGGGCATGACAACTCCGCCGCCTACCTGCAAGGCTGGCTCTCTGTTCTCAAGGTCAGCGACCACAAGACATGGATCGTGCGGGCGGCCTCGGAGGCCCAAAAAGCCGCCGCTTACATTCTGGGCGCCTCTCCTTCGGAATAAGACCGGTCGTCTCCCGCCGGGATGCCGGATCCCGGCGGGGGTGCGCGGTCATTCCCGCTCCGCCCCGGCACGGATTTCAGGCAGCGTTACCTGTCGCCGGATTTTCGGGATTATAAAACGCATTCAATACCCGGCGACCAGGAGGCTTCATGATTCAAACCCGGAATAGTCATCCGCAACTGACAGTGAGAGGAAAGGGGAGACTGATTGTGCGGACCGCCGTGCGGTATATCGAGCCCTCCCCGGCAAACTGATGGCCGCCCCTCCGTGAATGCGGCAATCTTGAATGACCATTTTTTCCGGTCTGCTATAAAATTTCCTGTACCAGAGGTCGTTGGAGACCTTCAGAAATTCCCGCGCCTCCCCGCCCTGAATTTGTTTTTTATGAAATTAAGCGCACTTCTCTTCGCGTTTCTTCTCCTCTCTGATCAATGCCCGGCCGATTCCGGGAATGCCGGTGAGGACACCACACCAGCCACCTCGAAAGGTGCGGTCAAGAACGGCAAAATCGAGGTCAGGATCAGCCGCCGCATTCAATGGACCAGCCAGCCGGTCTATCCGGTTACGGTCTCCCTGAAGGCCGAAGACGGCTCTCTTTTTCTGACGCAAAAAGTCATGGATGGCGACCGGGTGGAACTTTCGGGCCTCGTGAGGCGGGGAACTTTTAAGATCTATTCCGACATCGACAAGGACTCGGGGTATTGGCCCTCCTTTGGCGGTAAAGTGGTCATTGGCGCGGATGGAAGTATTTCCACCACTCCCCAGCCCATCGAGCATCAGTTAAAGATGACCCTGTTAACTCCGGTTAAGCTGGAAACAGTGACGGCCGCCCGGCCCACACTTAAATGGAAAGCCCTCGAGGGAGCGAAGTCCTATACGGTCAGCTGGTTCGAAGAGGAATCAAAATTCCGGAAAATCCTGAACAGGAAGGAGGATATCGCGGTCGCCGGTACTGAATGGACCTTCGAAACGGACCTCGTTTCCAACCGCACCTATGAGTGGTTGGTGGTCGCGTTCGATAAAGACGGGAAAAGGATTGGCTATTTTGCCTCCGGGTATTTCCTCACAAAATAGTGTCACTACTCCGGGTGGGAGTTCAGGGGATTGACATGCGGGGCGGTCTTTCCGGCACCCGGGGAGTGAGGATTGTTACTCAGGTTTCCATACATCAATGGAAGTCATCGTCCCCGGCGGCTGCCGCCATTTGCCGAGCTCCTCCAGCTTCGACCCGGCGGTGGACATCCGGTAAAGTCCCGAGGCCGTTCCAAAGGTAATGTATTCCGCCCGCGGCAGCACCGCCGCGCAGGACTTTCCATCCCGGCTGAACGCATAAGGCTCCTCCAGCACCCGGACCGGATCCGTTCCCATCCGCTGGAACCAGGTTCCCCGGATCGCGGTATTGGGTGCCGTGCAGGCATAAAGAATGGCGTCCCCGGTCACCCACTCCATGTTTTCGGCCGGCTGTTTGAAGAACTCCGCCGTTTTGGCCTCCACGTCGATCAGCAGGGCATTCTGACGGCTGCCGCAGAAAAAACGCTTTCCGTCCGGGGACGGCCCCAGCGCTTTGTTCACGGCGACCGGCAACTGAATCACTGGTTCAAAACTCTTCCGTTTCCGGTCGTAAAGATGGATCGCGCCGCCGTTCAAGATCACCGCGCAGCGGTCATTGCGCAGCCAGAGAATGTCCCCCACGCCCTTTCTCCCGGTCTCGAAGGTTTCCGGCTCGTCCTTATCGACATCGAAGATGTAGAACCGCTGCTGGTTGCGTTCGCGGAGCATGCCTGCGAGGAGCCGTCCGTCCGGAGACTGGTTTTTAAAACTGCTTCCCGGCGGCAGCCGCGCCGGGATCATGTCCCCGGTATTCAAATCCACCCGCAGGAGGTTCGGCGGCTGATGCACAAACACCACATTTTCCGAGCCCATGCGGATGTTCTGGGAAAGAAACGCATCGTTGAACACCCCGCCCTTCGTGACCTGAAGTTCACCCGTCAGGGAAAACGTCCGCCAGTCGGGTTTCGCTTTCCAGAGATTCCCGTTCCGCGCGAAAAGCGCCAGTTGATAACCGTCCGTGAATGCCGCCCCCGTTGGCTCCCCGATCACCGCGTTCTTTTTCCCGGTCAGGTCGTAGCGGATCAGCCCTTTTTCCAGACGGCCAATGATCTTCCGGTTCGCGGCATCGTAATAAAGAAGCGGGGGGCAGCCGCCGGAGAGCCAGTTTTTGAAAATCAGTTCTCCGGTCTGGATGTCGTAGAGATCATTTCCGGCCACCACGAGACTGCCCATGTGGTCCGGCAGGGTTTCCGCCCGGGCGGCACGCTGCTCCCACTCATCCGGCGCGGGCGGGCCAGGAGCCGGGGCGGTGGACGCGGACGGAGTCCCCGGGGAGGAACGCCAGCGCGGGTAAAGGAAAAACCACCAGAAGGCAAAGAGCCCGGTGCTCACCACCACGATGGCGGCGGCGAGCGCCCATTTCGGGAATTTACGCCAGAGGGAGGTTTTCACGCGCCCTCCCCTCCTCCCGCGAAATCCCCGGGCGGCAGAATGCTGATTTCACTGATATAGGAATCGTTCCCGTCATGGTCCTGCATCTCGGTGGAGGCCTCCCGCACCCAGGCCACGCGTTTGGATTTGATTCCTTGGAAGAGGCCAGGGTAAAGCCCCCGTCCCCGGACGGTGATCAGGTACCCCCCGAACTCAAAATCCATGTAACCGCCTTCCGGATCCCAGGAAAACCACTGGAGGTCCGAATAGTTGAAGCAGGTGCACAGCCCGTTGCGGAACTGGAGTTCGAGAAAATTCTCCACCAGTCCGTCGGCGTTGAGCACGGAATAGAACTTTCCCTCCTCCCCGGGGCTCGCGACCACCGTTTTGCGGCGTTCCTGCATCAACCGGTCTACGGCACTTTCGGACATGGTTATCTTCCTCTTTTAATGGTGGGAGTGTTGGTCTTGACGGGCGCGGGAGGCTTCTGCCTCTCCTGGCGCTGTTCCCGCCGGCGGTGCTCCGCCGCGCGGTCCACGCCCGGCTTTCCGGAGGCCGCGACAGGTGACGGGGTTTTCCCGGCGGTCTTGTGCATCCGTTTCGCGGCATCCTCCGGAGAGGCGGTTTTTCCTTTGCCGCTCCGCGCCATCACGGATTTAAAATGCTCCGCGCCGTTCCGGGCAGCGGCTTTGAGCCGGGAAAGAGGGCCGGGTTTCGCGGTCTGTTTCTGGCTTTCACTGGCGGGAGCGGGCGGCTTGATTCCCTTCGCCTCCGCTTTTTTCGCCTCATGCGCCGCTTTCATCTGCCTCTGGACGGGCGTGGTATGCTCACTGCGTTTGATGAGCGCCCCGTTGGGTTTGCCCTTTTTTCCTTCGGGCGCGGGGTGGCCTTTGCTCCGGTTTTTGCCGTCCGGCCCGGTCAGGCCCCGCTTCATCTCCACATAGGATTTCCAACTGACCACCTCCCCGCGTTTCGGGGTCATGCCGCGCCGCTCCTCGATGACATTCTGAACGAAGGTTTTCGTTTTCTCCGCGCCCTCCCGGGATTTGACATTGTCCCGCCACGCCGGGCGGCGGCGTTGTTCGAGCGCCTCCCTCCAGCGGTCCCGGTTCAAGGCCTCGCTCATGGCCGCGATTTCCTTTCCGGTAAAAGCCGCCAGTTCCACCGCCGCCATCCGGACCGCGCCATTTCCCGCCGCCCGCTGCAATTCCGCGCGGCTGTCGGTATAGATACGAAGGGTTTGCTGGCCACGGCTGGCGGAGACATAAAATTGCGCGCTGGAGGAAGCAACAAAAGAATCCGCGCTTTGGGCCACTAAAACCTCGCGCACGCTTTTGCTTTGCGCCGCGTGGCTGGTCAAACAATAACCATAGGCGAAATGTCCGTGGTCCGCGTTCAAGATGCCGCCGGTATGTAATAAAATCCGTCCTTTGGCATCAAATCCCTCCACCCCGAAAAGATTGCCATTGCTGACGCGGCGGCCATCCCCGGTTTTCCCGTTCCGGGTAATCCGGATCACATCCCCTCTGGCGAGCGTGACTGGGCGTTCCTCAAAAACCTGGAACCGGGCGGCGTCGTTGAGATTCAACACCTGTTCGCCGCTTTTGCCGCCGGTTCCCATCACGGTCCCGTCGGGCCGCCGTTCCGTGATCCGGAACCGGTCCCCGCGCTGAATGCCTTTGGCGTTTTGATGATACTGCACCACGAGGCCGGGGAAATAATTCTCCGGCAGGGCCCGGTCGGCGGGATCCCACTGGAGATTGTGGTATTGGATGAATTCCCTCCGGGGCCCCAGCAGACCGGCGGCAAGTTTGGCTTCGCGGATTGCTTCGGTGACTTTCAGCCCCTCCGCATGGGTGGGGGAGACCACCAGAGGCGGAGTGCCGCCGCGGGAAAGCTCCACATAATCCCGGGCGAGGGCCTGGAGGCGTTCGCCTTCATGGGGAATCTCCACGATGGCTCCCAGCGCCTCCAGCCGCCGGAATCCGGTTTTGAGGTCTCCTTTGGAGAGCGCCTCTATCGCCTTGCGGTAAAGCTCCGGCTCCTGCCTCCGGATTTCGGAAATCTCCGCCACCGGCAGGCCCGCGTAATCCTGAAGGATGCGGAAGGCGTCGCCGCGCGGCACGGGAGCGTGTTGTTTCGTGTCGCCCGTCAGGATGACCCGGGTGGAGGGTCCGAGCGCTTCTAGCAGACGGTACAAGTCCCGGACCCCCAGCAGCCCGGCTTCATCGATAAAGACCACCTGCCCCCTTGTTCGTTCCAGCAGGTTCCGGTTTTCCATCAGATGGGCCACGGTTTCGGCATGGGCGAAACCCGCCTCGCGCAGGCTGCCCCGGGAGGCCGCCGCTGAGGGCGCGAAGGCAAACACCCGCTTCCCGCCGGCTTCGAGGGCGGTGACCACCTCCTTCATGAGGGTCGTTTTGCCCGTTCCCGCCCGCCCCTGCACCGCCATCACCTGGTCGGTGCTTTCGAGAAGATGCCGGGCCACCCGCCGCTGTTCGGCGGAGAGGTCACCGGAAAGGATGGCTCCCGTGGCTCCCAGCGGTGCCATCCGGCCCCGGCCTCCCCGCACCAGCGCGATCAGCGCCACCTCCTCCGCGAGCGCCGTCAGGGAGGTGCACAGCAGGTCTCCTTTGACCTCGCGGACCAGCAGATCCCGGCGCAGCATTTCCCCGCGAATGGCTTCCGGGGACAACTGGCCCACGCTGACCCGCATCGCCTCCTCCAGGAGGCGGTTGGCGGGCACCACGGAGTTATGGGCAAAGCTCTTGTTCACCGCGTAGGTCACCGCCTCCACCATGGAAATGGACCGGGCCGGGGCCTGTCCTCTGGCATCCGCCACTTTGGCAAGGGCCACCTTTTCCGCGTCCGTCAGCCGCGCGCCCCAGGCGGCGAGGAGATCCGTCCACGTCAGCCCCCGGCGTTTGCCCTCCCGGGTCTGGGCTCCCAGCCCGTCTTTCAGTCTCGCGCTGGTAATCCCTTTTTCGGCGGCGAGGTCTTCGATCTGCCGGGTGCGGCGGGAGAATTTTTCGATGACGCTGGCGGGCACGCCCTGAATCTCCCAGCCTTTGCGGGTGCGTTCGATCCCGTAGCCCTCCGCCGCCAGCGCGCCGGTCAGCCGGGAATGGAAAGCTGCTTCCGAATAGCGGGCCTGCTTTTTGATCTCCCGGAACTTGGCGGCCTTCCAGCGGTCCTCCACGCCGTCCCACGTGAGGTTGATGGCGAAGGCATGGCAGTGCAGATGGGGATCCGGAATCCCGCCCACCGGGCGGGCCGTGAGATGGACAAATTCCGCCCACACCATGTTCCCGGTAATCCGGTCCTCCACCTGTCCCCGCTGCCGGACCCGGGTGACCATTTCCCCCTCGATCTCCGCCATGGTGTCGGCGACGGCGGACCGGAATGCCCGGAGCAGCGTTTTATCCCGGGTGATCGCAAAGAGCACTGACAGGGATTTCGGGGCGTTGAAGGTCAGATCATAGCCGACCAGGCGGTCGATTTTGGTGCGGGGCGTCAGCCGTTTGCCGGTCGCGGGGTGCCGGTTTTCCACCAGCGCGGTGAATGCTTCGGCTTCGACTTTTCCGGACAGCCCCAGCAGCACCGCCGCTTTGCCATGCCACTGCCCCGGCACCTCCTGCCCTTTCGTATAATAGTCCTCCCGCTTCAGCCCCTCCGTATAATACTGCCGGGCGGCTGCCGCGCTTTTATGGGGCACGACCCTCAGCATGGGGAATTCCATAGCAGGGCCTTTGGCTTATTGCTACCTCCGGTTGTGTCCGGGAATCATATTTCAGGCCAGTGTGGCGGGCGGGTAACGGGTCGGTATGGCACGGATTAATCCTGACATAAATTCCGCCGCGCGCTGTGACACGCTGGCGCGAATGAGGCTTTGTCCTCCTGCCCGCGTTCATGTTTGCAAAGAGGCCTCCCTGTGTGCCCGGAGGGGCGCATCATGGCATCCCGGCCTCCTTGCAGAGCCGTCGGCGTGCCCTCCGTCAACGCGGCGGGGAGGTCACCTTTCCGGGTGGCTGACTGCCGGGCCGGCGACCTCAAAAGCTAGCAAGCTAGCTTTCAGGTGTGCGGGTGTCCCCGCCCGGTTGCCTCCCGGTAAGCGGGTAAAGCCGCTGGTGTGGAACCCGGCCTCCTGACCGCCCTGCCACCCCCCGTGCCTCCCCGCCGGTCGTCAAACGTGACCGTAAACCGGGGTGCGGATTCGCCTGCCGGATTGCGGGAGCCCTCCCGTGTTTGCCAGCGGGCGATGCGACAACCTGGCCCGGCTTCCTTCCTGCGAGTCGGGAAACTTCCGGGCGGGAGAGTGAACTGACGATCCTCATTGACGGGGGGCAGGAGCGCTCTTTTGCCGCCGTGCCGGATGGTATCCGGGCAATGGTGTCACCGTGCCTCCGGACACGATTCCACCGGGGCAAAGCAGCCTCCCGGCAACCTGACAAACCAGCCCCCTGAATGGCTTCAGACATCTGCTCTAAGCACAGCTTAGAGGGCCGCGGGTCCGGCAGCAGCGCCCCTCCCAAAGACAGAGCATAAGAAATCACGGCGACGGATTTCCGGGCATAAAATGGACACGACGTGACCTGGGGAATCCAGGGGAAGGGTGGGCGGAATGACACGGTTTTATGACGGATAAATCCTTAATCTTTCTTTTTCCAAATTCCAAAAACAGGGCATGATCGGCGGCTATGTCCGCACCTGATCCGGCCCGGCCCGCGCTTGGAAAAGCCTCCGTCCGCAAGGACTGGCCCGACGATGACGAGGCCCTGCTGGAGCTGTCCGCCGACGGCAAAACCACCCTGCCGGAGAACTGGTGGTGCCTCCGGGATGCCTTTGAAGGCACGCAGATTTTCGGCGGCACCGGCTCCGGAAAATCCTCCGGCAGCGGCCAGGCGCTCGCCCGCGCCTTCCTCGACGCCAACCTCGGCGGGCTCGTTCTGACCGCCAAAACCGACGAGGTTCTCGCCTGGCGGAAATACGCCAAAGCCTGCGGACGGGAGGGGGATTTGCTCATCGTGGAGCCCGGCGGACCACACCGTTTCAACTTTCTCAAATATGAGTTAAAGCGTCCCGGCTCGGGGGCCGGGCACACGGAAAGTCTGGTCCAGTTGTTCTGTTCGGTGCTGGAGGCCGCCGAGCGCAAACAGGGGCACGGCGGGAATGATGCCTACTGGCAGCGCACCCTCAAACAGCTTCTGCGGAACAGCATCGACCTCGCGGTTTTGGCCACCGGCGAGGTGGACCTGCCCTCCCTTTACCGTATCATCACCTCCGCGCCCCGCTCGCCGGAGGATGTCGTGTCCGAAACCTGGCGGAAGGAGTCGGTCTGTTTTGTTCTGCTCGAAGTCGCCGCAGGCCGGGTGCACGAAGACCGGAAACCCGACCTCGAACTGACCCGGGATTTCTGGCTGAAGGAGTTTCCCGGCCTCGCCCCGGAAACCCGCAGCATCATCGTTTCCACCTTCACAAGCATGGCGGACTGTTTTCTCCGGGGACTGCTGAGGACGCTCTTTTGCACCGACGTCACTTTCAGCCCGGAGGACAGTTTTGCCGGGAAGATCATCCTCCTGAATCTTCCGGTGAAGGAGTTCAACGAACTGGGACAGTTCGCCCAGGTGCTCTTCAAGTTCATCTGGCAGCGGGCGGTGGAACGCCGCATCCCTCCCGGCCTGACCCGGCAGGCGGCGGAGGCCACCATCCGTCCGGTCTTCCTCTGGGCGGATGAGAGCCAGTTTTTCGTGAACTCCTACGACGCCCTCTTCCAAAGCACGGCCCGGTCCTCCCGGGCATGCACGGTCTATTTGACCCAGAACCTTCCCAGCTACCAGTCGGCCTTCGGGGGAGGAAACTCCAAATCCGACGCCGAATCGTTTCTGGGAAATCTCCAAACCAAGATCTTCCACGCCAACGGGGATCCGGCGACCAACAAATGGGCGGCGGAGTCCATCGGCAAAGCCCGGCAGGTTCAGATGTACGGAGGGCTTTCGGATGGAGCGCCCCGCGCGGCGGGGCCGCCGGGCCAGACTCAAAACGCCGGGGGAAGCCTCATTTTTGAATACCTCGTGCAGCCCCAGGAGTTTACGATGCTCCGGACGGGGGGAGCACAGGCGGACTTCCGGGTGGAGGCCATTCTGTTCCAGGGAGGCCGGTGCTGGAGCCTGAACACCCGCGACAAGGTTCTCAGCCGGAACTTCATCCGCCACACTTTCCCGCAGAATTATGAAGGATAAGCAGGTTCAGAAGGGCGGGCCGGTCCCGGGCATTCCCCTCATCAGTCCATTGCTGCACGTCATTTCCATGACTGGGCTGGTTTTTCTGAGGAGTTCGTTCGGCTACGCCTTCCTCCGGCCCAAAAGTGTTCTTCTGGCCTGCGTCTGGGCGCACGCTCTGTTCTCATTCTACGCCTGGCATGAACCGGCGGTCTGGCCGCGCTGGCGCGGGGTGGTTTTTTACGGCTCCGCAGTCTCCCTACTGTACCTTGTGCATCTCCTGGTAGCCTTCGCCCGGGAACTGCGGCGGTCCGGCAAACATGACTATGACTCCGGCACCCCGCACTTCATGCGTCTGGAGGGGCTGTTCCGGCCCGGCATCCGGGAGCGGCTGGAGGCTTTCATCCAGTTGTGGCTGGAACCGGCTGCGGTGCTGGTGGCCTCGCTGGTTCTGGAGGCGGGCGGGGTGACGAAGCTGCCCGCCTGGCTGGCGTTTCTCTCGGTGTGCCTCTGGACCAAGGAGGCTCTCAACCACTGGTACCGTCTGCGCCATCATAAGAAACAGTCCGATGTCTTTTCAGACGCGGGGGAGGGACTGGACGCGGAACCCGGCCACACCACACCGGGGCCGGCGGGGGCGGGACGCAAACCCCGGCAGAAACGGGCGAGGGCGGGCAGTGGGGAGGCCGGAACCGCCGATGCGGGGGAGGCGGACCGTCATGCCGAAATCCTGCGCCTCCTGCCGCCCTATACCCTGGAGCAGGCGGAGACGAACTACCTGCTGCTTATGCGTGCATGTCAGCCGGACACGGCGGGCGGAAATCCGCAAACCTCCCGGCGGGCTTCGGAACTCACCGGGGCGCTCGAATACTTCCGGCGGTATTTCAGGGAGAGATGACCTTCAGGCAGCGCGGACTTTTTTCCCCGGAGCACTGATGACGATGGATTCCACCTCATGGCCGAACGACTCCCAAATCGAACGGAGGTGATGCTTGTAGTTGGCGGTCACGTGGTCGGCGATGAATTTAACCTAAACTCTGGAATGGAAAAGGCGTGACGGGGCCACGGAAGGCGGCTTGAATCGGGGAATGGGGACAACCTCAGCGACGAGCGAAGCTCACCCGGAGGGTGAGGTCACGACCGGATGGCCCGTGGACACGCCGGGAGGGCGGTATTACGCGGAATGGGATCCGGGAACTCCCGTCAGCGCGCACGGCCAGCTGGTGTTTTTCGCGCAGTTTTTAAGGACCGGGAAGCGGTGGGAGGATTTCATCAAAGAGTGCCCCCTGCGCTACGGGGGCAACCGGGGGAGCGGAGCCCGCAATGTGTTTGGCACGGCGGCGCTTTCGGTGCTGTGCGGCCACTGGCGCTATCTCCATATGAACGCGGTGCGCGGCGATGTGCTCAATGCCAGGGTGCTGGGCATTGACCGGCTGGTCAGTGATGATGTGGTGCGCCGCGCGCTCAATCATCTCATGGATGAGGGTGCCGCGCTGGCGTGGCTGGGGGAACACCAGCGACGCTGTCTTGCGCCCCTGCTGCGCGTGCCCTGGATCATGGATATCGATACGACGGTTAAACCGCTCTATGGACGGCAGCAGGGAGCGGAGATTGGCTACAACCCGCATAAACCCGGACGTCCCAGTCATGTGTATCACAGTTACTTCGCGGCGAACCTGCGGCTGTGTGTGGGAGTGGAGGTGCGACCGGGCAACGAGCATGCCGCCGGCCGGGGACAGCCGGGATTGTGGCGCACCCTCGAAGCCCTGCCGCGGACCTGCTGGCCCGCTTTTCTCCGGGGCGACTGCGGCTACGGCCAGGAGGGCCTGATGAGGGAGTGCGAGGAGCGCGGACTGCCGTATGTGTTCAAACTGCGCTTCACGGCGAAGGTGCGTGCGCTGGTGTCGCTTTTGCGGTGCTCCGGCGACTGGCAGTCCGCGGGCGATGGCTGGGAGGTGGTGGAGAGCACGTTGCGGCTCACCGGCTGGAGCCGGAAGCGGCGCGTGCTCATCGTACGGGAGTCGGCGGCCCGGGCTCCAGTGCCGGAGAATCCAGACCACCTGGTGAAGCCGGGAAAGCGGCGCGGCAAAGACCGCGGTCTTTTACCCGGGGTGCCAGACGCGGAGTGGCAAAGCGCGGCTCCCTGGAGTGGCAAACTGGCGGTGCTGGTGACTTCGCTCGATGCCAGGGCCTACCCTGCGGCTTGCATGCCCCGGATCTATCGCGAGCGCGGTGATTGTGAAAATAATTACGATGAACTCAAAAACCAGTGGGGATGGAACGGCTATACCACTAAAAAGCTGGCCCCCTGCCGGATCATGGCCAACCTTATCGCGCTGCTCAGCAACTGGTGGCACCTCTACACGCGGCTTTTTGACGAGGAGCACCACCGGGAGGCCATCACCACCCGCCCGGCCCTCCTGGGCGGCGTGGCGCGGGAGACCCGGCATGGCGGCCAGCGCCGGATGAAAGTGAGCTTGTTGCACGCCAAAGGGGAAACCCTGGCGCGGGCCATCACGTTGATCAGCAGCTATCTACACCAGGCGGGCACCATCACGGCGCGATGGACTCCCGGGCAGTGCTGGGCACTGTTACTGACCCGTATTCTGCGCCGCAAACTGGGCGGCCAGTGGCTCGGAGAGCTGCCGTCAGCCGCCCACCGGCTTCTCTCCGGATGATCCATGCGGTAATTTCCTGATTTTTCCTGCCACTCGTCCACCGGCTTCACTGTGGAGCGGTCGGTCATCCCTCCATTCAAGAATTTAGGTTTAAAGGGAGCCATGAGTGTGAGCACCCGTCCCTCGAAGGAACGAAACTCGAGTTTCGCGATCCAGGAGCGGGTTTCCGCCTCGCCGATCCGGCGCTTGATGGCCTCCAGAAGATTTTCCCATTGCTGCTCATGGGGCGTTTTTTCGATCAGCGCCAGTTGCTCCGGGGGAGGGCAGGGTTCGGCAATGGCGGTCCTTTCCCTGATCCGCTCCATTAAGAGCATGTCCTCGCCCGAGGTGGATTTGCCGTGTTTGAGTTTGATTCCCGGCAGGCTGTCCCGGCGGATCAGCTTGATCAGGGCGGCCTTGAAGTGTTTATATTCCTGCTGGGAGGCTGACTTCCGGTAAAGACCGCGGAACCCCTCCTTCCAGAGTCCCTGGGGATTGCCGGAGGCCTTGCGGGCATAAAGATAAAGCCAGCGCTCCATGGACCCGGCGATGTCGAAGTAATTCCGGTCAATCGTCAGCACATGGAAGTTCTGGATGCTCTCGAAGAGCCATTCCGCGAGCACGATTTCGATGCCCTTCAGTTCCCCGTTATCCTCGACCACCTGCCATTCGGAGATCCATGAGAACTGCTTGGTTACATTCCGGCGGGTGGTGCCCTTGTCGAAATGTTTGGTGGTTTCGATTTTGGTGCCGGAGAGGCGCTTGAGGGCATCCTTGAGCCGCTGGTAGGCACTGCCGGTCGGCGTGCGCCCGATCCACTGAAAAAACTGATACGGGGTGAAACAGACCCGGCGCGAGGAGGGCATCCCCAGCCGGTTGGCTTCGTTCCACTGGGAAATCACAAAAATCAGCAGATCCTGATCGTGGATCGTCGCGATCCCGTGCGGCTGGGTGCAGCTGATGGTGATTTTCTCCTCCCGGTTGGAGTGCGCGTCGTTGTAGCGGTGCTCGATGGGCTCGGTGCGGCCCGGCACGAGACTGAACCAGTTCCGGGACATCAAGTCGAGCTGGTCTTTTACAGGAGCGTGCAGGGCGGCGGCTTCAAACCGCACGAGGTTCTGATTGTCCCTGATCCCGCCTTCCACCTTCTCCACCATGACGACCCTTCTAACATATTCCGGCGGGGAATGCAATATCGCCGGGCCGGCGACCAAAGTGGGGTCCGGGCCCCTGTTCCTCCCGGTCGTCGCCCCGGCGACCGGAAATCCCCAACCTCCTGAGTTTTATCAGTTTCACTGAATTACATGGCGCGGGACAAAATGAAGGCGGTCCCGGATGGAACCGGGCGTTTTCCCGCGCAACCCTCTGAATTCATTGAAGATGCGGAAATCCGGGAGAGGCTCCAGGCTCGTCGTACCGGCGACTGGCTGATTCCACAGCGAGGCCCGTCGGGGTAACGGCGGGTCGGCGACCGCCACGCGGGAAAGCCACGCGATTGAACGGTTTCGGAGCTTTATGCCCGTTACCGGAGAATTAAGGTTCCAAAGACCAGTGTTGAAGGGCAACCTGTTGAAATTCCTTAACAAGTGGATCCTCCCCGTAGCTCCAGCAGCCGTCCATCGTCGGTCCGACGACCCTGTCGGCGGTCCAGTGACGTGATATAGGCGGCCTGGCGACTAACGTGACGGCGGGTTAACGACAACGGGACGTCTCTCCAGCGACCGGATGTCTTCTGAAAGGTCCGCTCAGCCCACTCCGCAGGCTCCCGTTTTTGTCTAAACTGAATTAAACAAAGAAAGAATAAACCTTAAAACGCGGAGGGCGGCCCGCCCGCTTTTAAGAAAGCGGTCCGTCCTCCGCAAGGAGTGGAAATTGAAAGAATCCGGAATACCCCAAAAGCTAGCAAGCTAGCATTCCGGCAGGCGGGCATTCCGGCGAGGGAAAGAGAGAGCAGTCCCGAACACGTGCGGGGAGGTGTGGCCGCGATGACACGACGGGAAAAAATATGACAGGCAGGGAGGCTTCAAAAGAGTCCGGCCATTCCCGTGAAGCCCGTTCGGAGATATCCTTCCTCCAGGAGAACCAAATGATTTACGGGCTGACGAATTCAAAGGGAGGGGTGGGCAAAACCACCATCGCGGTGCATCTGGCGGCCTACCTGGCCGCGAAAAAACGGCGGGTGCTCTTCATTGACGCGGACACCCAGGCAAGTTCCTCGCGCTGGATCAGGGACGCGGGTTTGCCCGTGAGGCTTGAGCTGCTCGATGACCCCGACGGCATCATCAAAGAGGTCGCCAGAATGAAACGGGAGGCGGACGATATTGTGATCGACGGACCCGCGGGCCTTACGGAGGTGACCCGCGCCATCATGCTGTGTGCCGACGGGATCTTTCTTCCGTGCGGTCCTTCCGCGCTCGACCTCTGGGCGGCCTCCCTCGCCGTGGAGGTCATCAATGAGGCCCGGAAACTGCGGAAAGGCTCACCGGACGCGGCGCTGATCCCCAACAAAATGCAAAAGCGCGGCCGGTTGACCGGCGAGATGCTCGCGACCTCCGGACGGCTGGGCATCCGGGTGCTGGGCGGACTTTCCCAGCGGCAAAGTTTTGCGGACGCCGCCGGGCAGGGGAGAGTCGTCTCGAAAATGGGGTTTTCCGCCAAACTGGCGGCGGTTGAAATGAATGAACTTTTAAAGGAGATGACCCATGGTCAAAAAACGTAAAACGCTTGAGGAGGCCATGGTGGCCAGGCAGGAGGCTTTCGTCAAAACCGGGAAGGCCGTTGAAGAGGAGGCCTCCCCTGTAAGGAATGAGAAGCATCAGCAATCCCCCGGAACAAATGTAACGCCGGCTCATACCGCGCTTCAGGAAGCACTGCACACTGTTCTTCCACCGCTCAAATTCTCCGACGCGGGTCTTTCCGGCCTGAATGTCCGGATTGATCCGGCCGTTCTCGGGGCGCTCGTCAGGGCCGCAATGGTCCGGAAGCTCCATCATCAGAAACCTTTCACCCAAAGGGAGATTGTATCTGAGGCCCTAGGGACTTGGCTCAAAACGCACGGGTATTTATAATCGCCTATGCAAAAATTAGTGAATCCGGGTCACATTCATTCTTGAAAATTATACCAACTTGCTCACGTCAAATAATTCGCAAGCAACCACCCCTCCACCTCTTAATTGTTTCTATCGCCTCTTGTGGCTCCGCTCCGAGAGCGGCTAAAAAGCCTTAAAACAATTTTCCAAATGGAGTTCGATGCGCGTGGAGGACCGACTGCAACTCTTCTTCTAACAGTAGGTACCTCAGCGATTACATTGCGACGGGGAACTCACTGGCGCGTTGAGAGACAGCGTGGCCATTGCGGACAAGTGCTATGGCAGCAAAGCCTTCCAGAACCGGTAGGTGGAACAGGGGCGCGAGCATTGTATCCCGTAGCGCTCCAACGTCAACAGCCGGAACTTTAGGGCTTGTTTACATTACTAAAAATTACAGCAACTCGCTGACGTTGAACGATTTGAGCGCCAGACGCGTCCCCCTCCTCATGATTGACCTCCATCGCTTCATGCCGGTGCCGCTCCGCGAGCGGCTAAAAAAAGGGTTCAGCGGGAATTAGCGGGGGATTTATGCTGGACTCAGATCAAGTTTCCCAAGAAAAAACAGGACGCGTGTCCGGAAAGTCTTGAATGCGGGCAGGCCGCGCGCGGCGTGTTTGAGGCTCTGAATCGTTGAATTGATCCCCTCGCTGACCGCGTTCGTGATCCGGTGGAAAATGTAATTGAGGATGCCCTCCGCGTGGTGCCCGATCATTTCCGCGGCTTTTTCCAGCGGCTCAAGTCCGGTGGCGAAAGCAGCCTCCATCCAGTGGTGCACGAACCGGCAGGCCCTACCCCACTGACGGTAACTCCAGAGGTGATCGAAATTTTTCTTCAACGCCCATGCCGTGCCGGTCTGTAAATCCTGGACCAGCAGCGTCCGGAATTCCCGCGAGGCTTTCAGGCGCATATCCTCATGGTTTTTCAGCCAGAGGTATTTGCTGCCCTTGAGGATCAGGTTGCCCGCCGCGCTCAATTCCCGGTGTTCTCTCCGGCGGACCTTGTCCACCGCCTCCCCCAGGTGCTTCTTCACATGGAAACGGTCGAAGACAACGTCCGCGCCGGGCAGCACCTCTTCGACGGCGCTGATATACGCAGGCCACATATCCATGGCCACCGCCTTGATGCCTTCCCGCCGCGCAAGGGGCAGTTGCCGCAGCATTTCCGCGGCGGCCTCCCGCGTCCGCTCAGGCACCACCTCAATCACCCGCCCGCCTTCCAGATCATTGAGGATCGTGGCATAGCGGTGGCCTTTGGCGATCGCCTTCTCATCAGTTCCGAGATGCGGGAGCGGCTGATCCCCGCGCCGTAATAGTCCCCGCGCCACGGCCCGGTTCATCACTCCATCAGCCTGATCGTCTGTGATTCGCGCCAGACGCGCCGCTCCCCGCACCGTGCGACACTGTTCCAAAAGGGCGGTCACGCGGCTTTCAAACCGCTTTGTGAAGCGTCCGCCCGGCTCCGCCCGCGGCACCCGGACCGGCAGGCTGGTCCCGTTGCTCAACGTCACCCGGGGGATGCGCGCGGTGATGACCGTTTGATACTCACAGGTGTCGAGATGCCGCCAGGGGCGCCCCTGACAGTCTTTGATCTGTGCCCGCTCGCCAGTGTCCGGATCCACCCACGCCTCTCCAGCGGCGTACTCCACCCGGATGTTCACCTCCCTGCGCTCTCCGTCGATCACCACTCCAGCCACCCGCCACGGCTTCTCCAGTCCCCAAGACTGGGCGTAAAAATGCTCAAGGGTCAGTTCTTTCATCCCTCACTTCTGCCCCGGGTTTCCCTGCTGTCCACTCCCCGCTAATTCCCGCTGCGCCAAAAAAATTAACTCAAGAGATTCAATACCACTAACATTTCCGGGAACAGAGGTGGCGGGCGGAGGGCGCTGCTGGACGCCCACCTCGACGCCCTGTGGTATGTACCGAGCAATGGTCTCGCCTGGCGGGCTTTGCCCCCGCAGTACGGCAAGCGGTTCACGGTTTTCCAGTTCTTCAACCGGCTCTCCCGCTCGGGGTTACCCGGGTTTCAGGAAAAGCTGCTGGTCTGCGCGCAAGGCGCGGAGGTGCATTACTTTGACAGCACCTACTGCAAGGTTCACCAACATGCTCATGGCGGCGGAAGTTCCCGGAAACGGGCGGTGGGAAGCTCCCGGGGAGGGCTTAACACAAAGATCGACGATCTTAACCGAATAGAGTGACTGGAACTCATCCGGCTTCTTAAGCAGGAGCATCAGAGGGTGCTGAACCTTGAAGCAGCTTTGAAGAAAACGCAGGGATCGGCCACCGTTTTCAAAGGGGAAAGGTCGAGCGCATCCGCGTCCCCGACCGGAAGTCCGGGCAAGGGCCGTTCATCCGTCGCGACAAACCGGTGGCCGGTCATAGGGAGAAGGTGGAAAACATCAATGTGAACCTGCTCTCCGAGAACAATTTCCGCGATGCGGCACACTACTGGAGATCCATGCCGAAACAGTCACCTTGGAGGACGCCGGACAAAGCAACCGCCGCCTCGCCTCCGGTGCTTTGAATTGCAAACCGGGTAATGCCCGCGTTGCGGGCACTAGTGGCGGGCGCGCATCCAGACCCGCCAGAAGACCAGCAGAAAGTAACCGCGCAGCGGCTGGGAGAGAACCTCACCCGCGCGCCCTTTGGCGTGGGTTTGTCGCATAACTGTTATGTCTGGTGCTACCTGCTACAAAGCCGGTGCCCGCCTGAAAACCGCATTGTTTGATAGCCTGTTCCCGTCAATGCCCGAAACCGGGGTTTTTCAGGATCGACAAATCAGTTGCCCTAGGTCTAGTGGAGCGTCACAAGAACAAAACGATGCGCGTGAGTCGTTGGAGAATCATGGGTGGCAACCAGCGGGTCATTAAGAGTCAATAAGTTGCAGAAGTTTCACGGGAAGCGGTGACTTCTCATAACCGAAATTGGTTTACCGCATGAAGAATTTAGTAGACAATGGTGTTGGCCTAGCTACCTCTGCCATCCATGCCCGTAGACACCCAACAAATCGAAAGCCCTTCCATCCGTCGCAATTCTGCAAACTCTATGGACTCATGGGAAAACGGTGGATCGACTTCTAGGCGAGACTTTTTGCGTAAAGCGGGGGCAGCCTCTGTAGCAGTGTTGGTTTTATCTAACGTCAATACTGCAAAAGCTGGGGACGGTGGAGGCCCTTCGTCTACTGGTTCCTCCACATCCACCGGGCACTCAACTCCCAAGGGAAGCTCGACTGGCTCTTCGACTGGCTCTTCGACTGGCTCTTCGACTGGCTCTTCGACTAATGAGGAGTGGGAGTATGGTTACAAGTTTGCGATATGGGTACATTCGGCACCCGAAGTTCAGACAGTTCAAGAGACTTTGCAGGTAGTAAGTGACCCGAATCATCCTTTCACGTCATCTGCGACAGTCCTGGCGGAAGTTCACTGTGATGGTCCTGACGCTGATACTCAAGGGAGCGCGCCTACCAGAACGGTGGTGGAATTTGAAGGATTTACCGGCATTTCAGTGTCGACCCCTAATGCACCTACAACAACTTATTTAAGAAAGCTGCCCCCAACCCCGGCAGTTAACTTAAACGCGCATGAGAAGCATATCTCTCGGCTCCGAAAGACACAAGTTACAAGCGCGCCCACACCCACAGTCACCGATTATTTATTGAATGACATTGTAGTGACATCCGCGGGCGACTCGGTGTCTCTCGTCACGGAGGTAGATGGAAGCTTTTATGATTTGCACGAAACGACGGTGAACTTTCCTATAGATTGCAGCATGGCATATGAAGCTCATCGAGGAGTTGTTGAAAATTCAATTTCCATATCGGGATGGAAAGCCACTCAAGTGGCAATTACAGCCACCGCCCAAAACGGAGGGGGGACTACTTATCAAACCAGCGGTACCACCAGCGATAATCAGAATATTAATCTCGGACTAGGGCTGGACGTCACTAAGAAGAAAACAGCTAAGGCTGGCGTCGACTTCGAATTTGGTTGGACTCAGTCAAATACAAACTCGACTACTTACAACACTACGGGCCAAACAGGAACTACAAATGCAATCACCCTTCAAAAAGCCGATTGGAAAATTTCGGGAACTTTCAAATGGAAAATAGTGGTCGCACAACAACCGTGGAAACGTAAAAAGGTAAAACCCGGCGAGACGGCTAAACCGTGGCAGGCGGCTTGGAGTGAGCCTTCAAGCACACAAGGCTGGACTATACCTGCGGCACCGACGCCCTGATAGAATAAAACTTGCCAACTGGAATAATTGACATGAAAATCCGGCCATGCTTGCTGGGAGCAATTTTAATTCTTGGGGGTTGCTCTAAAGAGGAGGCCAACAAGGAAACTCAGCCTAATGAAATTTCCCCCGCGCATCTCAAAAAAATTTCCAACTCGAAAGCAGGAGCTAATAAAGTTTCTGAGACGAGCCTAATCAATGAAAATAGAAGTGCGGAGCTTCTAAAAGACATTGACTTCGGATCAAGCGAGCTGAAAGCGAAAGAAATAGCGGAGTACCTAAAATTAGCAGGTCCATCGGGGCTGGCAACTTTAGCGGAAAGGTTGAAATCCTCATCATTAAGCATCGGCATGTCGCTTACGGGGGCCGAAAAATTCGGTGAAGCAATAAGAATATTTGTCAATTCCTCAGAAATCGATCCCGTCAGCTATTTTAAAGCTGTCGGATCAGCTTTCGAGCAATTGCCTAACCAGTTGCGAGACGAAGCCATCAAGGAGCTGAGTGGAGGAATCACCAAGCATTTCAAAGACACTAAAGCTTTACTGGCAGACTATGTAAATGGAAGTCGAATACCGGGGCTGCGTGCAGCGAACTACGGTGAAATGTTTTATCATGCTCTGGTTAGTGATATGATAACACAAGGAAAAGCCGCTGAATTGCTTGATATGGCAATGAGTGGAAACGGCACTGCGGCTGATAAAAATGAAATTGTCAGAAGCGCTATTGGAGTGTGGGCGTACGGGCAGTCGCTCGAAGCATCTGAGTATGTGAGTCAAATGCCGGGAGGATCGCAGCGGGACACAGCGATTCAAGCGCTGGTAAAAACTGTGATGGACCAAGGGGATTTCGAGGCCGCCCAGATCTGGATCGATAATATTAAAGATCCTTTTATTAAAGAAGCTATGCTGGGGGCTCTCGCGCAAAAAACCAAAACAAATCCCTAAATCTTTGATTCTTGGTTGTGGAAAAATGGCACTACACTTAGATGGTACAGGATCGCACCGGGGGTTGTATAAAAAAGTTTTAATTGGCTTTGTTAAGCAATTTTTAGTTGGCTCTTTGAAAAAGTTTCATGAACTTTGAAAAGACGTTTCCCTTGCTGTTTTATCTTAATTTAGCTAAGCAAGAACGCCAACGTTACAGGAGCGAGGATTTGTTTGAACAAAACGATTTGCGCGTCCATCGTTTTCCTGCTGTTAACCCCGGTGGGTATCGTAAGTTATCCGAAGACAATCGCAGACGGGCGGCCGAGAACCTAACTGTAAGATTGGCCATACGAAAAGCGCGAAAACTTAGAGTCTCCAGCTTGTTTATTTTTTCCGGAGATGTTTGTTTGGGTACTAACTGGCGGCAGGAAATTGAAACAGTTAGACTTCCTTCTAATTGGGGGCTATTTTATTTAGGAGGCTGCCATCATGAGCGCCCTGTTTTTGTCAGTCAGAATCTTGTAAGAGCCAGCCGGATAAATGGTGCATTCGCATGGGGCATTGAATCTCGCCAGTTTGATAAAGTTCTGAAAATACTCCGGTCGCGCCGGACCGAGGAAAGTTCTTTGGATGGAGTAGACGCTGTCTTAGCATCGCTGCAGCATGAAATTCCAACGTATGCGGCTTGGCCCAATCAGGCATGGCCAGATTATAGCATTTCAGAAAGTTCGGCACCCTTGTCTCCCCAATATTTCGAAGATGGGTGGCAAATTAAGTTCGAGGAAAATGTCAGGCATCTATTGCGTGAAAAATTGGAGGCCTATTCAGCGTCCCCGTCGGTCCCAAAAGTTGAAACCCGTTTGTTGAGCAATCAAGATCTGAAAATGGCTCAACCGATGGTTATAGCCTCGTGTGAGACACCTAATTCTAATTTAGTTGATTGCTCTAGGGGAGGTGTCAGAAAAATTGCTTTTCTTTTTCTTCTAAGAGACCGCCATAACCACCCTGAAGTTTGGTCCAATTATTGGAGGGACTCCGTAGATGTGAGTGTTTATACTCACTTGGCTACCCAAAGCAACTTGCGGACTGGATGGGAGCAGTCCAATAGGATCCCCGATTGGATAGAATCGAAATGGGGGGATGTGTCGCTTGTAAAGATTCAAATCGCGCTCCTCCGCGCCGCCTTGGAAGATCCAAGCAATCAATTTTTTATATTTTGTTCAGAAAGTTGTATTCCTATAAAGCCGCTGAAAAAGTTAAGGGAGGAATTAAATCAAGATTGTCGCTCGCGTTTTGAATATTTCTCATGGCATCAGATGCATCATATTGAACCTGGGAAGGCTGCACGCGCGCTAAGGGCTCCCGTCATACCATTTTCCCAGTGGGTCTTTCACAGCCAATGGATTTTATTAAACCGAAGCGCTGCCTCTGTTTTAATTGAAAACGATTGCACAGTATTGTTTTCTAATGTTTTTGCTGCCGATGAATGCTATCCCGGAACTATCCTGAAATCCCTAGGGTATTCCTTATCTGAAAATGTAACCAATTTAAATATTACTTGGACTTCGTGGGAAGGTGGCGACCACCCACTGACTTATGAAAAAGTGATCACACCTCTAGTTCAGCAATTACTAACAAGTAGAGCATTTTTTGCCCGTAAATTTTCTGGAAGGTGCGATATAACTCGAATTGCCACTGAGTTGCAGCTTTACTAAAGTTTCCGAAAATGGATTTTTTCGACAAAAATGCAAAGCCTGAGTGTTGAGCGCCACTTCCCCAAAGTCATTCGCTAGACCGCTGATCGCCTAGAGGTTGTTGTCTCTGCCGAAGCATGAAGCATGAAGCAATAGAGGGACGGCGCCCTCACGAACCTTTCGGATGCCGTGTCGCGCGTGGGCCATGCTGCCTGCCAAGCAGTCACTATGTGCGGCTGCCTATTGATAAACAAAAAACGAAGCAGGTCGTTGCATATTTGCTATTACACGCAATGACTCAAAAACGGCCGGAGGTAAGCCCCTGAAGTGGGATGTCACAGGCGGAATGCGCTCGATCTTCCGGATGCGCGAGGCACCGCAAGGTTCAATATGAACGCGGCGGCCTCACCTGTCCGAAGGTTGCGGCTACTATCTGCGTGTACCCCTTGCGCGGAAGGAGGGCATACCGTAGGTGCGGAGAGGAAGAAACCTGACGTATAAAGAACACATCGCCTCTGAAAGGCTGCCATCTTTCGGAAGCATTGGTGGACATCACCTGCCGAGGGCTCAGCATTCTGCCTCCTATGGGCAAACCTGAACAGTGGCATAAGCAGGAACTAGCGGTGATTCAGTGATGGACCGCAGGACGCTCTCGGGTCTCGAGCCAGTGCGGAGGATACTTCTTAACATCCTGCCGGTGACTTCATTCAAAGAAGCTTGTCGAGAAACTCATTGGCAAGCCCTGCGGTGGAAGATATAGGTCTTCCACAAGATCCTTAAATCCGGCGTCCGCGCGGAGGACCCACGTTGAGGACTTCAGAGGAGGGGCAAGCTCCTTGCGCTGTTATAAATCGTTAGCTATCGAATCTTCTAGATTGAGATGCTACGGATTTCTGGACCGTTTTTTGTTTAGTTAAGAGATGGGTGCCGGGCCTCGAAAGAATCGGGGCTCAGGTATCCGGGAGAGGAGTGTTTGCGGCGCGTATTGTAGTATGCATTGATGTAGTAGAAGATCTCCGCGCGGGCCTCAAAAGTATCGCGGAAGCAGCCATTTTGGAGCATCTCCCGTTTGAGGGTTCCCATGAAGGATTCCGTCCAGGCATTGTGATAAGGATTGGCACGGGCGGACATGCTCTGACGCAGACCGGCTTTATGAAGCAGCCGGCGGAAGGCCGTGCTGCCATACTGACTGCCCCGGTCACTGTGAAAAATGGCACCTTTCTCCGGGTGCCGGGAGCCCGGTGCCTGACGCAGATCTTCGACAGCCAGAGAGGTCCGCAGGTGGGGAGCGAGAGCCCACCCGACGATGCGTCGTGTGCAAAGGTCGATGACCAAGGCGAGATAGAGCCAGTCGGTGGAGGTGGGGATACAGGTAATATCGCCCGCCCAGACGCGCCCTGGTTGTGATGGAAGAGGTTGATCCAGAAGCAGATTTTCCGAAAGCTTGTCCGCCCGGCCATCACTGGTCCGGGGCAGGAAGTTCTTTGGCTGGAGGGCCTTAAGACCGCGCTCGCGCATGAGGCGGCGGACCCGGACGGGAGCGCAAGTCAGA
This sequence comes from Verrucomicrobiales bacterium, assembly GCA_965229245.1. Lineage (GTDB taxonomy): Bacteria > Verrucomicrobiota > Verrucomicrobiia > Verrucomicrobiales > V1-33 > V1-33. The sequence continues at coordinate 227,255 of CBDDIW010000005.1, read as the reverse complement.
CCGCGGTCATGGAGGTCCTGACGGATGCGCCGGTAGCCATAGCGGCGGCGGTGGACATGAAAGTATCCTCAATGACCGCCTCGAGTGTGTAATCCCGGGATTGTGAGGGAGTGGGACGGGCGGCGTGGTAGTAGCTGCTGCGGGGAAGATCCAGCACGGAGCAGATGAGGCGGATACTGTGTCCGGTGGAGCGGTGGATGGAATCGATCATGTTCCGGAGACAGACGGGACTCTGGTTCCGGGGATAACCGCGGCTCTATTTAAAATGTCATTCTCCGCGCGGAGGAGGGCGATCTCGCGGCGCAGGGCACCCAGGTCGTGCGTGCCGTCCCTCTCGCCTCCGGCTCGCGTGCCGGCACGGGCGACCTGGGTGCCTTGCCTCCACTTATGAAGGAGGCCGGGACTGATGCAAAGTTCTTCAGCGAGTCTGGACACGGGCTTTCCAGTTTGAAGCAGTTCGACGGCCTGGGCCTTGAACTCAGGAGTGTAGCGCTTGCGGGATTTACCATTCATTGGTGGTGACTTTGGAGGTGGGTGGTCCAAAAATCTAGCTCACCTCATTTATTGATTGTTCAGGTTCAGACGGATTCCGGTGTGCTATATAATTCAAGGGAGAAGTTTAATGCTAGCGAAATCGGTGCGTTCGATGATTTTTCAAGCGAAAACTGAACTCCATGAGGATTGCAATTTTGTCAACTTCCTATTGACTAAACAACAGTGGTCCCTACAAGCTGTCGAGTCAAAATGCCCCAAATTCTTCAGGAAATAATACCGAGGACGCCAATTTACTCGGGCAGGGTAAGATTCAACTCTTGTGAAGTTTCCGAACTTCCCCCAGTTCCTATTGCCATTAACATCCAATAACGATTAAATTCAAATAGCATGTCCTCTCTTCAGGATCTACGCAATCCTCCTGATAATTTCGGACTCAGGACCCTCGTTTACACTTATGCTTTTGATCCGCCAGGCAAACAGGACCAACGGATGTTAGCTAAGTTGCTGGTGAGCTCCTTGCTCCGTACATTTTTTTCCGGAGACATTGTAGTTTTCCGGAATTCGGACAGTCCATTGTTCTTGGTGGGACGAGAAGGGCTGAAAGAATTTTTAATCCGCACCCCGTTTACTGAAGACCTGGCCAAAGGTCATGTAAACTCACAAAACATTAACGAAGCGTTATGGCAATTTCACAACTACGCTAGCAGTATAATACCAGCAAATAAATATGGAAAGATATGCTATTTGGAACCCGGCACATTGGTTCTTCGTAATATCGACCATTTATTAATATCCGACGGAGCAATTTTATACCAACTTGAAAAGGGAATTTTTAATCGTGAACCGGAATTTTGCGGTTATTTTACTGATAAGGAAATGGCCGAACAAAGTCGCTACGGGATCAATAGTGGTCTGTTCGCGATCAATGGCATTATATTCCATGAAGTTGTATTGGAATGCCATCAGATTGCTTTAATGCCTCAGCGCAACTCACCACGTGAAGCTGATTGCGCATATCTAGAAAATCACAGCGTATGGAACAGATACATAATTGACACCCGCAGAAAAGCGTTACGGTTCGAATCGGACGAAGTCCAGTTCCCTCTTCATATTCAAAGAGACTTCAAAGAGTATCGTGAGGCGGCTATATTAAACTTTTGCAGAGCGTCAGCCAAGGATAAAATTGACTTGATGTACGCTCTCTACATGATGACATTTTTCCACGATAGTGCAGGCGTATTCTTCAATTCGCTCGAGATGTAATTTGTATTATAAAACCAATATGCAAATTGAAAAAGAGTTTCAGACAGTGGCATTTTTGAATAGCGGTAAAAGTAGTGATTATCGATTTCGCTTGTTAAAACAGCTACACGGCCATGACATAAAAGCACAACGATTTCCCTTGGCAAATGTGAAGAAAGTGAAACTAACGCGAGGGTATGCATCGCGAGCGGATTACGTTAAGTCTCTGGCACTTAGGCTCATAATACGGAAAGCCATGAAGTCCAAGGCGCGCGCTGTCCTTATAATGATGGAGGATATAATTCTTCACCATCAATTTAAAAATATTTTATCTGTTGTGACGCTGCCGGCAGATTGGGGATTACTGCTATTGGGATGTGAGCATAAAGTGCGCCCCACGATCGCAGGTTATTCCCTACTACGCACCGAGAAAACTATCAACAATTGTCTATTCGGAATTCGCTCCGAATATTTCACTAAATTTTTGAAGGACCTTTGCCCCATGCGCGCGCCAAGTGGAGACTGGCTACAAAAGCCAACTTGCGACGACACTATTTCAAATCTTTCGGAATTAGTTCCATCATATTCTGTCTCTCCCATATTAGCTTGGAGGCATTCTATCGATTTCAAGAGAACTGACTGGAACTCCCCGGAGGATTCTATACCCTCGGCCCCTGATTGGAATACTCCTTCGCTACTTGATGGCGTGCCCGCTGGCGCCCTGAAAGTAAAAACAAGGGAAAATATTAAGATAAATCCCACTGTGAGTGAAGTAAATATAGCATTTTTATTCCTAACTAGAGACGAAATCAATAATCATCAAATATGGGAAGAGTATTTTTCGGGTAACGTTAATTGTAAAGTGTATTGCCACAGTAAATCCCCCGGGAAAGTCTCCCTTCCGTGGCAAAAGGCTGCTTTAATAGAAGAAAAAATTGCGACTCAGTGGGGGCATATCTCCATTGTGCGGGCAATGCTTGCTTTACTTGGCGCGGCTGTTAAAAAAAATAACCATTCTCATTTCGTATTTTTAAGCGAATCTTGTGTGCCAATTAAACCATTGAGTATCCTCCAGAGTTACTTGAGGATGGATGGGAGAAGTGTCATTGACTGGAGATACCCTGGGATGCTCAGTAATTCGGATCCGCTAAGACTAAGACGTTTAAATGTCGCTCCGCTCATACCTCAGAACTGCTGGAGATTTCATGGTCAATGGTTTATGCTCGATAGGGAAGCGGTGAATTGCTTACTTCAAGACGATCTCACATTATTTTTCGAACATGTCCACGCCCCTGACGAGGCCTATTTCGTGACGGCATTGCAAATGCAAGGTTTCCCTATAATGAATAACGTTTCCCGTCGAGCGCTGACTTTCACAAAATGGGATATTCCTGGTTCACCACACCCACGTACCTTTGCGGAACTTACGTCAGAGGTTTATGTGGAATTGATGAAGAGCGATTGTTTTTTTGCTCGTAAATTCCTCTCCTCATGCATTGATGTCTCAAAATATCGGTTGCACTGTTGAAGAACCAGTTATGAATATCATCATCTAGAAATATCCTAAGGGTTTCCGAATTATACTGAAATGAAATCACTATTGTTTCCCGAATCTGCCATCGCACATCATTATCTCGATGGCCTCACAGGAATCGAGATAGGGGAGAGCGCCCACAATGCTTTTGGATTGGACACACGGAATATTGACTACACGAACTCACTGGATACCTCTTTTAAGAAGGAAGAGCTCAATAGAGTTAATGGTGTTGCGAAAATTGATATCATAGCTAGAGGGGATTCGCTTCCAATCGCCGATCAGAGTGTTGATTTTGTAATAAATTCTCACGTTATAGAGCACTTTTTTGATCCGATTGGAGCATTAAAAGAGTGGAAACGAGTGGCGCGCCGATATATTTTTGTAATATGCCCGCATAGCAATGCGCACCCTGAAGATTGTGGCAAAGAGTTGACCAGTCTTTCGGAACTTTTAGATAGGCACACCGGAAAGATTGCCCCGCCTTTGATCGACCATCACAGTCACTATTCAAGATGGACTGCGAGATCGTTTATTGAAATGTGTGATTTCATCGAAATGAAGGTCGTTGATGTCCAAGATCCGGATGACAAGGTTGGAAATGGATTTTCGGTACTAATCGATCTCGCACCGCAGCCATTTTTGAATGTTGAAAATGCGGAGAGAAGGCCAATGGCTTACTATCATGTAGCCGCCCTCAACCACTGGCGCGAGGTAGTATCAGAACATTTTGAAATCCTAAGCAGAAGACAATTCAACGGGTTGATTAAAATTGGTTTTATCGGCTCATTGAATGATTATATGTTTGTGGATGAGGCTGCCAAAAGATGGAATCTCCGTGTATCACTTGGATATCGTTCGACGAATCTTGCGGATTTCGAGTTCCCTACCCTTCGACTTCTTGAGGCTGACTGCCGGGAAGGGTTTGATGGAACAGTGCTATATTTTCATACAAAAGGTCTTAGCTCACCAGGGGACCGCGAACGCTTTTATTGGCGACGACTTATGAACTATGCTGTTCTATTCCACTGGCGACAGTGTATGTCTTTACTGAATAATTACGATGCATGTGGTGTTGGCTGGATTCCATGGGCAGAGGGAGCGCATTTTTCTGGGAATTTCTGGTGGGCAAATGCGAAATGGATACGTTGCCTCGCGCCGTTGAATACTCACTCGGCCCCTTTATATGAATGGAGGGATGCGAATGATCCTCATGGGAACCGTCGTTACGCTTGTGAAACTTGGATTTCATCTTGTGCATTAAAGGATCAAGGCGTGCGTGTTTATTCGCATTTCGGAACGGATTTGAGACTGTGGGAGCCAGGTTTTTGGGATGCGCAGCCAGATTTGGTGAGTATCTGTCTAAATCCGTGGCTTGAATCGCATTCGACCGATTGTTGTTTTCGTTGATGATTATTGTTATTAATATTTTATTTAAGATCAAATTATGAGCCCCGAAAATGACATGATCGTCGCTTGCGCCTCGGTCAGTGAACCGAGCCTGGTATATGAATGGATTTTGTTTCATCGTTCGATTGGTTTTGATCATTTTGTTTTGGTAACAAATGAGTGGGGGCGTCTGGAATTGGAAGGCGTGCTATCTAAGGCAGGATTTGACTCCGTGGTCACGGTCGTAGTTGTACTTGATTTGGGAGAGGAACATCATAAACCGATTTGGAATGAATTTGCGAACCGCTGCAAGTGGATCATTTTTTTAGAAATCAGTGAATATGTGGTTATTAAGATTGGTCGCGATGTTAAAAGGTATTTAATGGCGTTTGAAGAATATGCTGCACTAGTTGTTCAAGTGCTGATGTTTGATAAGGAAACAGGCGTCCTTAATAGTCCAAAAAACTTAGGCGAATTTTTGTATAGCCGGTATTTTTTTCAACCCTCTGCCATTAGCATATTTCACCGGCCAACTGAAGTCGAGTTTGTGGGTGGCTGGTCCTCGGTAAGCGAGCATTTTTCCGATGCACCTTGCGCGATGCACATCCATATTACCCGTATAGAACAACCTATAGACTTATCAGGGGTTATGGAAATTGATCAATGCAAGAGAAATGTTGAGAAGTATTTCAGCCCCGAATTGTCTGGTGTTAGAAACAATAGAATTTTTGGCTTTATCCACGTCGCTATCGTTAATAATTGGAACATTTTGCTTGCCAGCCAATTGTGGAAAATAAAAATTTCCGGTCTCGAGGCCGTGACCTCCAAGATATGGTTAGGTATTGTGGGTGCGGGATCAGAGGTCAGGGCTACTTTGAACTGGTTGCCGAGTAACGTAGAGATTGCGTTTTTAGAGCCCGACGTACGCCGATATGAATTTCCAACACTTGAGTTTCTTCAACGCCATTGCTTGTCAGTGGATAGTTATGTTTGGTACAGTCATCTTAAAGGCGTGTTTCGTCAAGACCCTGAGCAACAGGCTTGGCGAAACAAGATGGAGGAATTTGTCATTTTTCAATATGAAACGGCAATAGCTAAATTGGACTCAGGATTTGATGTTGCTGGAGCTTTTGGGTCAAATGACCCCAGATGGGCTATTCCGGGTAATTTCTGGTGGGCTACTTCCAGTCATATTCGAACTTTGCCTGATATTACTTTGCTTGATCAAACAAACAGGTGGGAGGCTGAACACTGGATTGCGATGAATGGAACTAATGCATTTTATTGGCTGGATTGTGGGAATAATGCCTTCCGAAATTTCCGTTTGATGGGCTCGACGGTTGCGGCCGGTCTGCTGACGAGCAATGGCTACCATGGTTGGCTAAGAATTCCAGTTACCTATCCTCGAGGGTGGAGAGCGGAAGTTGTTATTTCAGCCCATTCTCCGTCATTTGTGGAAATTGAAGTTTTCGATGAAATCGTCATTTTTGCATTCATTTGCCAAAGTGGATCGATGGCAGGATCTTGGTTGGTTCAGTTTTTTATTAATGGAACATTTGTTGGCGGAACACGCGCTGTTGGTAAGCGCACAGAGGGCTACAGGCTGGGTGTAGGTCGTTACTTATTAGAGAGCAGATTAGTTTTAGGTGAGATGTGGGGGGCTCACTCGGTTTGGGCGATATGGTCACCCAACCTTGGCTCTTACGCTGGAATCGAGAATATTGGAGAAAATGAGAGATGCGAATTTGTTTCTGTGGCCGAACGTGATGAGTGATGGCGGCGGTGGACGGAGAAGGCTGCTTGTTCAAACTGCGTGGAATTTTTCTAAACAATTGGTTATTGGTGATTTCGATTCGCAAGGAGTTTTATCGGAATTACGATAGGTTTAATCGTTTTATCCCTTCCCTCGACATGATTGACTTTGTTGGTTTCATGCTAGTGCCGTTTTGCCTGCGGATTGAAAATTGGTTCTTGCCGCTAGGACTCAAAGTAAGAGCCGGGTGCGGAATGCCGCCCGCCGTGATGTGTGCGGGGGGCGCAGGGTAACCCGCGTCCATAACACAAGCGCATGCTCGTTACCACTGGCGGTAATTCCAGAAGTAATTGAAGTTTTTCTTCAACCTTCCTGTTATCCCAGCCGGTTAATCCCAAGCCGGTAGCGTCCGGCTTTCCGCGATGCTTTTGGGCGCATGTCCTTCTGGTTTTTCAGCCAATGGTATTGAGGATTATGTTTTCCGCCGCCTTCCATTCTCTGTGTTTCCTCCGACGAACCTTGTCCACTACCTGCCCACGTTGTCCTTCACGTGTAAAGGTCGGAAACAGTGGCCGCGCCGGCCAACGCCTTTTGACTGCGGTGATATCGCGGACCACACATCCATGGCCACCGATTTGTTATCTTTCCGCTGCTTAATGGGCAAATATCGGGGCAGTTTTGAAGCGACTTCCTGTTGCTACCATGGCACCACCTTAATCAACCGCCAGCCGCTCCAGATAATTGAGGGCCCGTGGCATAGCTGTGGTTTTTAACGATTGCCTTCTCACGAGTCTGGCATGCGGGAACGGCTGATTCCAGCACCGTAACATCCCATGTGAGGTCGCCGCTCATTACTCCATTTACCTGATCCTCCACCCTCTCCTGCGGTGTAATCGTAAGCGTCACGCCGGGCCCGGCTGTTCGGGGTAGCATAGGTGTCATAGATAGATGCTATGACCTCTACGAACGTGAATGCGACGGTTTTGAAACCGGACACCATAGGCCGTGTGCGGGTGCCGCGCGAGAGGCGGGAGCAACTGCTCGATGAGTTTGAACGCAGCGGACTTTCGGGGGCGAAGTTCGCGGCTCTATGCGTGGTTAAGTATCCGAGTTTCGCGAACTGGGTGCAGCGCCGCCGGAAACAGTGGCTGGAGAAAAGCGCGGGATCAGGTGAGTTCAAAGCACCGGAGGAAGTTCGGTGGCTGGAGGCCGTAATGGACAAGGGAGGAGTGGAGGGGGGAGCACTGGTGGTGCATCTGGCCGGAGGTGCACGGCTGGAGATAGGCGGGCTGGCACAGGTGCCCCTCGCGGTGGAACTGCTCAAAGGCATGGCGGCCACAGCGGCGGCGACTCCGGAGGCGTATGTTGAGTTTTAGCGGAAGCCTCAAGGTCTTCGTGGCTCTTGAGCCGTGCGACATGCGGCGCGGCGGCAATGGCTTGCTGACGCTGGTAAGAGAAAAGCTCTGCGAGGACTTCAAGAGTGGAGCGCTCTTTGCCTTCAGCAACCGGCGGCACACCCGGTTGAAGATCCTTTATTGGGATGGGAGCGGGACATGGGGCCTGAAAAAAAACTGGAGAAGGGGACTTTTTCGTGGCCCCGGAGCGCGGAGCCGGACGCGGTGAAGCTGAGGCTCACGCCGGAGGCTCTGGCGATGCTGACTGATGGCATTGACCTGCGGCACGGGCTGACGATCCCGAGACAGACCATGGCGCGCTGGATGGCCATGGCCGTGGACTGGCTGCGGCCTTTGTGGCGGGAGATCAAAACGACGGTCATGGATGTCGGCTATGTGCAGATCGACGAGACGCCCGTCCGCTATCTGGAGCCTGGCCATGGAAAGACGAAGCGGAGCTATCTCTGGATCGCCCACCGTCCCGGAGGCGACACCGTTTTCCACTGGCACACCAGCCGGGGAGCCGCTTGCCTTGAAGCCATGGTCCCCGGAAAATGGAGCGGCGTCATCCAGTGAAATGGCTGCGCTGCTTTTGAGGCCTTCGCCCGGCAGAGAGAGGGCGCTATCAAGCTCGCCTCCTGCATGGCCCACATCCGGCGAGGATTTTATGAAGCCCGGGAGCAGGCCACTGTCCGGGCCGGCTGGATTTTGCGGCAGATGCGACACCTCTGCGCGTTGGAGAAGGACCTGCGGACTGCCAGGGCCGGTCCCGCCCTGCGCGAGGCCCGCCGGGCCTCCGAAGCCGCGCCCGTCCTAGCAAGAATCAAAAAGGCGCTGATGCTCTTTACAAGCAACGGACACCACCTGCCCCAAAGCTCTTTCGGAAAAGTCCTGAGCTATGCCTTGGGCCAGTGGGAGTCACTCACCCCGTATCTCACCGGAGGCGGGGTGGAAATCGGTAGAGTCGGGGACAGGCTCGGTTACGTTAGGACCACAGCCTCAGTGGCTGTTCATCCGGTGTTCCGTTTCCTATCCCCGCTCGTCGAACCGGACTTGCGGATTTCCCGCATCCGGCTCTCATCTCCGACTTACTGGTCTTCGCATTCGACTGGTCCGCGCGGCTACATGGCAGCATAAAGAGGCCGAGTTTTTCATAGAGGTACGCGTCCGGATACTGGCGGTATCCGGTGTCCCGCTGCTTGCTTCGCCGCATCAGCCATCTGCGCAACCGCCGTTCAGTGTAGTTGCGGATCGTGCGGTACTCTTTGACCACAGGTCTCTGGTCGAAGTATCCAGCCCAGCCCCTCAGCTTTTGATTAATCACTGTGGTTCTGATCCTGGGCTCCGACGCATACCACTGTTTGGTAGTCTGTTCGTGGATTTCCCTCATCAGTTTGCGCACGGCCTTCTTTGACGCCTGGTTCCGGTGAACGACTGGCCGTCTGTTCCATGGAAGCGTCCGATAGTGTATCCAAGGAAATCGAAGCTTCCTTCGGGCACACTCACGAGCCGCGTCTTGCGTTCGTTGAGGGTGAGGCCGATTTTTGCCATTAACCGGCTTCATCGCTTCGGCGGCGGATGCTCCCCCGCCCCGGCGGCATCAAATGACAAAGTCATCGGCATAGTTCACGATCACCGATCCAGTCTGACGATCCAGTCCGAACTTCTTCCACGCCAGGATGAACCGCCGGAAGTAGACGTTTGCCAGCAGGGGAGAAATCACTCCCCCCTGTGGTGTTCCCCGGCAGTTGTCCTGCGCTTCGGTTGTCCGAGGATTCGCCCTTCCGCGTCCGCGCTCTTCCACGGGCGCTTTCAGCCATGCTTTGATAACGGAGAGGAGCTCACCGTCGGCAACCCTGCGACTCAGACAGCGCAGCAGTGCTCCATGCGGAATGGTGTTGAAGTAGTCGCTCAAATAGGCGTCGACCACTTCCCGGCGTCCCTTCTGTGCCACTTGATAGTAGACCGGACGAACCGCCGTTTTGCATCCCGCCTCGGACGAAACCCCATCTGCTCTTCGCAGAGATCGGCTTCGAAAACCGGACCGAGCACCATCACCACCGCCATTTGCACCACGCGGTCTTTGATCACGGGAATGCCCAGCGGGCGCTCACCTCCTCCTGTTTTGGGTATCCATACTCTTCGGAGAGGCTGCGGACGGTAACTCCCGTCCCGCAGCTCCTCCCGCAGTTTTTCCAGCCACAGATCCACGCCGTCGTTTTCGATCTGCGCGAAGTTCACCCCGTCCACTCCCGGCGCTCCCGCCTTGCGGCGGCAGTGCGCGTAAGCTTCCCGGAGTGCATCCCCGCGCCAGACTTTGTCCCACAGACTATAGAACCGGCAGCCGGGTTCCGCCCTGGCTTTCGCCAGCAGTGCACGCTGCAGCTTCGCAACCTTGCCGGATTTCGCCGGGCGAAGTTCGTAGATGTTTTGATGATCAATCTTCACGGTTGTTGCTGCTTTGTGTCACTTGTTGGAGATCCGGGGCCTTCCCTCCACCCGCGTTACTGGGCTTCATCGGTATTACTCCCCCATGCGCCGCCTGCGGAGGCCGTCCGTCGCCCTCGCGGGTCGGACGTTGCCGGGCGGACAGCCAGTCCGTTCCGGCACCCCCGCAGGTTTCCCTCGTTCCGTTGGGTTCCTTTACCATGCGTGCTGGCACCACTACCCCGGCGAGACTTCCGGCAGCGTTTCGCTCTGTCTGCCGGAAACGGCGGTCTTCCCCGTTATTATGGCGGGTCGACTCTCGCGACGACATTTCGAGGCCCGCGCAGTGTTCACACGACATTGCGGCCCGCATGGTTCGCTGATCCCCTAATGGGACCTTTTCCGGGAGTATTTCAGTTCATTTGTCACCTCCTGGAACCGCCCCCAGTGCTTCTGGCTAGAGCGATGTCGCCAGCCGGGACTTTCACCCGGTGAACCCCAACGACTTGTCGAGGCATACACAATAATCTTGTGGAAAACGCCATCCGTCCTTCGGTGACCGGTAAAAAGAACTATCTGTTCTTCGGTGATGCCGAAGCCGGGGAAACAGCGCCATCCTCTACACCGTCATCGAAAGTGCCCGCCCCCCGGGCATCGACCCGGAAGCCTGGCTTCGCGAAGTGCTCACCCGTCTGCCCGCGATGAAGCAAAAGGACATCGCGTCCATCACCGCCGCTGTGTGGGCCAAAACCCGAAAGGCCGCCTGAAGACAACAGTCAAGCGGAGCTACGGGTGACGCTTACGTGCAATCCGCCCGGCTATTCACCTCTTTGGGCACTCCTCCAATCACCCCGCAATGGCCGCCACCGACTCCCCGAGTCCGAATTTGAGCATCTCTTCCTGAATAGTTTCCTTCAGAACTCGATGGTGAGCCCAGTGCGGTATGCCGTCCACCGGAATCCTTTCAGGAGGTGCTCGCAGGGCAACTTCGTTCCTACAAAGACACCCTAACCGGTGCTGCCCGGTCGCATCCATCAGGGGGCGATCGTAGCAAAGCAACCAAAGATGTCTGAGGCGTTTATACCAAAGATTATACACTTGCGCTTAAAATTCATCTGACTCCCTGCCACTATGTGCTACACCGCACAGATCATGATGGATCGTAACACGATCTACTGCAACGAATTGCAACACGACGCAACATTGTGCAGACGAGTCCCGCAGGATTGAAAATTCGGAGGTTCTCACGGACCCAGTGCCATCCGCAGTTTTAGCGCCACTCCGCACTTTTCGAATTCCTTCAGAAAGGTGCCGGTTAAGGCCAATGAGCACGACGAGCAGCTCAATTTTCTCCTGAGAACCCTAAAGCTCCGTCACTCCTCACCCGCGCGTCCGATGAGCAACCTCGCCACCCCCCTAGAACGCCCCTGCCACAAGCATAGGCGTCGCGCTCAAACTACCGAGTCACTGAGCCGCCGATGCGTCTCTCGTCTTGCCCGGCCCGCACAAGATTGACGAGTTTAATTGCCGATTAATCGAAGCTGGCAGTTTGATTTCCGTGACATATGCGACAAAAGTGCTCCGTTTCACTCCTATGTCTGATAAGGTGCCTGTTAAACGCGTAGCCTATTCTCCTGCGGAGTTCGCTGAATTGTTTGGCAAATCCCAGACATGGGGCTACCGCCAGATCTACGCTGGAAAAGTGAACGCAATCACCCAACACGGAAGAATTCTGATCCCTGCAAAGGAGGTCGAGAGAATTCTTGAAGGCGCAGGCATTTATAACGGTAAGGAATCCCCCGGAAAAGCGAAAGCACGGGTCGAAAAGTTCTCCCCTGAACAGGCGGGCATCTGGCAAAAATTTCTTCTGCTGAGGCGTACTCCGGGAAAAATTCCTTCAGCGACACAACCATCTCCTCGGCGGCATTCCAATTGGAAACTATCCTCCCGCGAGGCAAGCCTCACGAGACTGGCAAGCGCTTGGAACCACAATCGAAGTCGCGTTAAGCGGCCTCAGTAGGGGCGAAGGAAACTTTCTGAGCCTGAGAGATACTGTGCTCCCGGCGCAGGTGACCGTAGGTTTTCATTGCGAGCGCGCCGCCGTCTTTGTGACCGAGCCAACGGCTGACGGTCGGAATGTCCACTCCAGATTCGATGCACACGGTGGCGAAAAAATGCCTCAGATCGTGGTGCGTGATTCGAGTCATCCCAATCCGCTTCGCTGCCCGGGTCATCGCCTTCTGGCATTCTCTCACGTTGAATACCGGATTCGTTTTATCCTCGCCCTCCCGCTCCGTCCGGATGCGATCAAAAAGGATTCTGGCACTGGGAATCATCGGGACTCTACGCACTTCCCCGTTTTTTGTGGCTTCCTCTGGATCGCCTTTAACAAAAATTTCCCCATTTTTGAAATCAAGGTCCCTCAACTCCAGTCGTCCAGCCTCCGAAATCCGGCATCCCGTGAAAGCTAAGCCCTCGGCCAAGTCTGCGCAGGCTAAGGAAAATCTTCCGTTGGCGGTCCGCATTTCGGCAATGAAGGCCGAAAACTGGGAGAGGGTAGGGAGCTCCAGCTTTTTTGCCCGGACTGGCTTCCGGGGAAGGCCGTGAGCAGGATTGGTGACCATGACGCCGCTCTCGATGGCGAGGTTGAGGACATGTTCGAGGAACGAAAGCGTGGCGTTATACCGGGTAGCCCCCATCTTCTTGGCGAATTTAGCAGCCCACTCGCGGCAGGAAGCGACGGTTAACTTTCGAACCTCCGTTTCTCCAAGGTCTGGCCAGCTCTTGGAGATTGCGGCGTAAATCTCAGTCCAGTAAGCGCGCGACCTTCTCTTAAGGCTGACGTCGTCCTGGACTATGGCCATTCGCAAAGTGGCCGCATCCTTGAAGGTCATCTTGCCGTTGGAGGAACTCAGCTTCCTCGCCTTGCGCTGCTTGTGGTCCTTCAGAGCCTCGGAGAGGCGGGATTCTGCGATCGAGTAGTGTTTTGTCTTGAGGGACCTCCAGACTTCTTTGCCATTCAGGTAAAGCCGGGCATAATACCCGCCGGACTTATGCCGAACCAAATTTTGCTGCTTCGTTTTCTCCCATGTTTTCACGGTCGACTGAGCTTTCATGCCTCGACCGTAGAACAAGACCGTGAAAAAGCAAGTTGCAATCCTTCCGGAACGGCCTTAGTCCTTTACTGGGTAATCTTTCTGCTCCTGTAGCTCAGCGGATAGAGCAACGGTTTTCTAAACCGTCGGTCGCAGGTTCGAATCCTGCCGGGAGCGCATTTCAGGTGGTGTCTGGCGTGGTAGCCGGATCCTCCGCATAATGATTTTTCTGCCACAGTGTATGTCCTGTCAGATCACTCTCACTCACGCGGCTCCGGTTTGCACCGCTGTCATCAGCGGCGACATGACCGCCCTGGAGCTTTCCAGATTCGTTCCCGCCGCCTGCGGGGAGGTGTGGAATTACTTCAAGAGCGTGGGCCTGCCGCAGCCGGGACGGCATGTGGCCGTCTATCACAACGCGCGGGGAACCGTGGAGGCGGGCGCGGAGGTGGCGGGACCGTTTGAGGGGAATGAGCGGGTGCGGTGTTCGGAACTTCCGTCAGGAAGAGTGGCGACGGCAACTCACCATGGGCCATACGGACGTATTTCGGAAACCCACACCGCCATCCGCGAATGGTGCCGGGTGGAAGGGCTGAAACTCTCCGGCATCTGCTGGGAAATCTACGGGCACTGGCAGGCGGAATGGAATGAAGATCCGTCTAAGATACAAACGGATGTCTTTTATCTCCTTCAAGAGGAAGCTTCCTGAATCCGGAGAGGCGGTGCCCCGGCATCCGCCACCGGCAAAGATCCTTCTTTAAAATGGTCCCGCCTAAAGTATCCTGGAAAATATGAAGGCCTGCCTGCGGTTTGTCGTGCCAGTCATCGCCATGATTCCATGGTCCTGCGGACAGAAGAATCCAGGGCAGAGAACTCAGGCATTGGATTAAAGGAGGGCGTTTTCCCGACAACCCTGGGGAGGCGCTTGCCAACCCCGCCATCGACCGGGAGACGCGGGACCGTTTATTGGCTGGCTTGCTGGAATACAGGGGACGGGGACTGACTTTGGAAAACGACGGCGCGAAGATTCTTTTCCGCTATCAACAGAAGAGCGGCAGGACAATGAGGGTGCATCTTTCCGGGGCCTCGGAGACGGGGCCTCTCAATCAATAAACAGCTCCTGTCCCCCCTGCGGGTAATTTCATCAGCCGGATTCGCGCTAACATTCATTTCCGGTGAAAAGAACGGTCTCCCCTCCGGCGAGCGCCACGTCGGTCTCCGCCGCTGTTTGAGAGGGATCGACAGGCTGCCACACCCCGGCGGGGAGGCGGAGGACCTGGCTGTGTGGTGAAAAATTGAAGAGTGCCAGGACGTGTCCCCGGCGCAGGGCCAGCCATTGATCCTGTTCGCTCCATACCACGTTTTTTCCGGACTCGCTTGGAGTGCTTTCCCGGCGCAGGCGGAGGAGCGTCCGGTACCACTGGAGCAGCTCCCGGGACGGGGTTTCGTCCAGTTCCCCCCAGTTCAGTTTGCTGCGCTGGAACGAGGCAGGGTCGCTGGGATCCGGGATATCATCCCCCCAGCCAAAGGCGCTGAATTCCTCATACCGGGACTTGCGGATGATCTCCCGGAGTTCCGGCGAGGTGTGGTCACTGAAGAACAGGAACGGCGTGCGTGCTCCCCATTCCTCACCTTGAAAAAGCATGGGCACCCAGGGGGAGAGCAGCACCAGCGCGGCGGCCGCCTTCAAAGCAGGCATTGGAACCAGCGCGCCAAGCCGTTCGCCAAAGGCCCGGTTTCCGATCTGATCATGATTCTGCGCGCACACCACGAGGTGCTTTGGCTCCACTCCGGCGGGAGGCCGGCCATGAGAGCGGGAGCGGGAGGGAGAGTATTGCCCCTGGAAAATATACCCGCGATCCAGTGCCGCCGCGATGTCCTTCAATCCGGTGAAATCAGAGTAATAGCCCAAGTTTTCTCCCGTCAGATAAACGTGGATGGCGTGGTGCAATTCATCCGCCCAATGCGCGTCCAGCCCATAGCCGCCAGCCTCCGGGGAACGGATCAGGCGCGGGTCGTTTTGATTGCTCTCCGCGATGAGCACCAGCGGGCGCTCCTCCTCCATTTCAAGCTGCCGCACCCGCTGGCTGAGTTCCTCCAGAATGTGCACCGCGCGCCCGTCGTAGAGTTCATGCACGGCATCCAGACGCAGTCCGTCGAATCCATATTCCCGCAGCCACATCAGCGCGTTATCGATGATGAATTCCCGCACGCCGTCACTATGGGGGCCGTTGAGATTCACGGCTTTTCCCCAGGGTGTGGCCGTGGCATCGGTAAAGTAAGGGCCGAACTTCTCCAGATAGTTTCCATCCGGTCCCAGGTGGTTATACACCACATCCAGGATCACCGCCAGATTCCGCGCATGACAGGCTTCGATGAAGAGTGCCAGATCCTGGGGCGTGCCGTAGGCAGGAAAGGGGGCGAAGAGACTCACGCCGTCATAACCCCAGCCGTGATTTCCGGGGAAGGAGGCCAGCGGCAGCAGTTCCACATGGGTGACTCCCAGGGAAACCAGGTGATGCAGCTTGTCTATCGCGGCCCGGTAAGTGCCTTCCTGGGTGAAGGTGCCCACGTGCAATTCATAGATGACCGCTTCGCTGAGTGGCACCTGGCGGAAGACCGGGCTCACCCGGTTCCGCAGGGTGCGGATATCCACGAAGACGGAGTCTCCATGCACCCCATCCGGCTGCCAGGGGGACCGGGGATCCGGGAACGGGCCCTCCCCGTCCACGCGGTAGCGGTAGCGGAGTTGCTCCTCGCTGTCCGGCACCCAGGCGCTCCACCAGCCTTTGTCTTTCCGGGTCATGGAGACCGGGGAATCGTTCAATACCAATTCGACCTCTTTGGCCAGGGGGGACCACACACGGAAATTCATAGAATACTGGAATGAATAAGGAGTGAAACGGGAAAACCGCTGAGAAGGACGCCGGGATTGACCCTGCCGGAGTGCGACGCCCCGGTGAAATGGTCCGTCCACACGCCATCCGGAAGAACAAGACTGGTATCCTCCCAGTCCTTTTCAGGGCAGGGGAAGCGTGGCACCACTACCAGGATGCCTTCTCCACGAAGATAGGCAATGATTTCACCACCCCGGTCGCCTCGAGCATAAAAAGGCAGATAAACCGCGCCGCTGAATTGCGCCGCGTATTTCCGGCGGAGTCGCAGGGTGCGGTGAATGAGCCAGAGCTTGCTCCGGGGTTCCTGCCATTCCCCGGGGGCGGGGGCTTCCGCCGTCAGGCTTCGCAGCAGAGAGGATCGCATTTCGTAATCCACGGGCCGGCGGTTGTCCGGATCCACCAGGCTCAGGTCCTCCAGTTCGTTTCCTTGATAGATGTCCGGCACGCCAGGCGCGGTCAGCTTTATGAGGGTGCGCGCCAGACTGATGATTGCTGCTCCGGGGATCAATTCGGCCACGAAGCGCTCCAGTGAAGCGATGAATTCCGGGCTCTCATAAGCCCCGTGAATATACCGCCGCACGGCCTCCTCATATTCCCCGTTGGGATTTCCCCAGGAGGTGCGGACACCCGCTTCCCGGCAGGATTTTTCCATGCACGCCAGGCAGCGTTCCTCCTCCAGGGGCCAGGCTCCGGCGAGGGTTTGGTAGAAGAACCATTCAAAGGCCCGGTCCTCCGGCACCTCGCCCCACGCCGGACGGTTTATTGAAGACCATTCCTGGAGCACCGTGCTCCAGCGGATGGGATCCAGGTAGAGAGTCGTGAGACGGGCCCGTACATCCTCGCTCCGTTTCGTATCATGAGTCGATGAGGAAATGAGTCCCTCCGGCCACGTCCGCGACTGGCGGTGCCAAAAGGCATGAAATTCCTCCAGGCTCAAAGCCGGGCGCGCGGGCTCGCCGCCCACCTCATTGATACCCGCCAGCGGGGTGTGGCAGTAGTAGGCGGTATCCTCCACGCCCTTGGCCATGACGGCACCGGAAAGCTGCTGCCAGCGCGCGATGCACCCGGCTCCCGCGGCTCCCGGGGTTTCTCCAGTGAACAAATTCTCAAGCAGCGTCAGAGCCTCCGCGTTCATTCCCGGTCCGCGGCGGGCCAGCGCGAAGGCTTCCCGCAATGCCCGCGCGTCCGCTGGAGTCACCACCTCCCCGCGACGGTATGTCCGGTAAACCGGCAGGAAAACCGTGACCTCCACGAGCGCGTCGATCCATTCCTGCAAGGAGATGCCCGCTTCAGGAAACGCCTCCGCCGTCAGGGCTCCCAGCCGGGCAAAGTCCCGGCTGAATAAATCCCCGGCCACCCACTTTTTCTTAGCATAAGCGAGATTCGTAAAGCTGGAGTCGTCATCCGTGAAATCCCCGTACATAGCGGTCAGCGCCACTGAAGCCCCGGGCTCGATCATGACGGAGTTCAGCACCCGCAGGCATTCATATCCCACCGTACCGTCCACGGGCCATTGCGAAGGCAGTGCCTCCTCTCCTGACAGGATTTTCTCCACATAGATTTTCCCGCCGGGGAAAAGCGTCCGCAAATCCTGGAGATATCCGGCCGGATCTTTAAGGCCGTCCGGGTGATCCACCCGGAGTCCATCGATCTCCCCGTCCGCGATCATTTGCGCCATACGCCGGTGGGTCTCCCGGAAAACCGCGGGATCCTCCACCCGCACCCCACACAGGGACCCCACCGCGAAAAACCGCCGGTAGTTCACCACCTCCCGCTCCCGCCGCCAGTCGTGCAGACGGTAAAACTGTTCACTCAACAACGCCCGCATGGCCTCTGGCTCGAGTTCACCTGGTTGCATGCCCGGGTCGATTTTCCCTTTTAATACACCGGTCAACGCCCGCCAGACTTCCAGTTGAGAGGCGTCGGGACTCTTCACCTGGGCCAGTTCACGCAGGCTGTTGGAGATTTCCCCCGAGGGATCGAGGTCCGGAAAAAGCCGCGGCCAGGACTGTGGAGCGATGGGCCACGAGTCCCCGCCACAAACAAGGCGCGGCCCCGTCTCTCCCATCTCCACCCGGAACTCTCCCGCGGCGAGCAACTCCTCCGCGGGAAGCCCCAGGCGCGGCAGATGCAACGTCCAACGCTCCTCTTCCCCCTCTCCGAAGGTATCGAAGAAGCCTGCCCGCGCGCCATAGGGGCCTTGGGCCAGAAGTTCATCCCACCATGGATTCGATGACGCGGTCGCCATGTGGTTCGGCACGATGTCGAGGAGGATGCCCAGACCGTAAGACCGCGCGGCTTTCTGAAACGAGGCCCAGCCTTCCTCGCCGCCCGCCTCTTCGCTGATCCGCGAAGGGTCCGTGGTATCATACCCGTGGGTGGATCCGGGAGCCGACTGGAGGCACGGTGAGAGATAGACGTGGCTGATGCCCAGTTCCGCGAGATAAGGCAGGATGCTCTCCGCTTCGGCAAAGGGAAACCCGCCGTGGATTTGCAGCCGGTAGGTGGCCAGCCATTCCTTACTCATGGCTCAGCAGGGCGAAGGACCGCGCCTGAAGGCAAAAGGCGTCCCCGCTGGAAAGGACCTCCGATCCCTCCGGCAGTTCAGGCCGCGCCGTGTCCAGGATCACCTTCCATTTCAGGTCCAGCGGATAGGCGAGACGGAAATCCAGATCCTCCTCGTGGCTGTTGAAGAGTAGCAGGAAGGCGTCATCCCGGGCATACTCGCCATCCTTCCCCCGGATACTCAGCGCATCGCCTGTGAGATACATTCCCAGCGCTCGCATCCATTCCGTGCCCCAGTCCTCCTGGGTGAGTTCCGCGCCATCGGAGCGAAACCACTTCACGGTTTCCTGCGGCTGCGTCCAGGCCTGGGAGCCCGGCTCGGAGAAACTCCGCCGCCGGAAATTGGGATGCTCGCGGCGGAACTGCACTACTTTTCGCGCGAAGGTCAGGAAATCCGTGCTGGCTTTATCCGGCTCCCATTCATGCCAGGAAAGCGCGTTGTCCTGGCAATAACCGTTGTTGTTCCCTTTTTGGGTGCGGGAGATCTCGTCCCCGCCGGAGATCATGGGCACTCCCTGAGAGAGCAGCAGGGTACACCAGAGATTCCGCTTCTGGCGTTCCCGCAGGTTCCGGATGTTTTCATCCTCGGTCGCGCCCTCCGCGCCACAGTTCCACGAGTGGTTGTCGTCCGCGCCATCCCGGTTCTCCTCCAGGTTCGCTTCATTATGTTTTTCGTTATAACTGACGAGATCCGTCAGGGTGAAGCCGTCATGGGCGGTGATGAAATTGATGCTCGCGGATGGCAGGCGGCGGCTTTGTTCATACAGGTCCGGGCTCCCGCTGAGCCGGGTGGCCAGTTCCGCGTGGACGCCGTGATCCCCCTTCCAGAAGCGGCGCACGGTGTCACGGAATTTCCCGTTCCACTCCGTCCAGCCCACGGGGAAATTTCCCACCTGATAGCCGCCCTCCCCGAGATCCCAGGGCTCGGCGATGAGCTTGATCGTGGCCAGGGTGGGATCCTGATAGATGGTGTCAAAAAACGGTCCCAGCTGATTCACATCTTTCAGTTCACGCGCCAGCGCGGAGGCGAGGTCGAAGCGGAAGCCATCGATATGCATCTCCGTCACCCAGTAGCGCAGGCTGTCCATCAGCAGTTGCAGGGAATGCGGGTGCAGCATGTTCAGCGTATTCCCGCACCCGGTGTAGTCCATGTAGTAGCGGCTGTCATTCTCCACCGTGCGGTAGTAGGCACGGTTATCGATTCCCCGGAAGGACACCGTCGGCCCCATTTGGTTGCCCTCGGCGGTATGGTTATAAACCACGTCCAGGATGACCTCGATGCCCGCGTTGTGCAGGTCTTTGACCATTTGTTTGAACTCCCGCACCACATCCGCCGGGCGGCGCTTTCGCGAGGCATACGCGGGCTCCGGAGCGAAGAAGCCTAGGGTATTGTATCCCCAGTAGTTGCTCAGTCCGCGCTCCAGCAGGTGGCGGTCATTCAGGAAATAATGCACCGGCATGAGTTCCAGCGTGGTGATGCCCAGCGCGTGCAGATGGGAAATGATCGGCGCGGAGGCCATGCCGGAATAGGTGCCCCGCAGTTCGTCCGGCACGTCCGGGTGGGTCATGGTCATGCCGCGCACATGCGCCTCGTAGATCACCGTGTCATGCCAC
Source organism: Verrucomicrobiales bacterium (assembly GCA_965229245.1). Taxonomy (GTDB): domain Bacteria; phylum Verrucomicrobiota; class Verrucomicrobiia; order Verrucomicrobiales; family V1-33; genus V1-33. Next base: position 206,850 of record CBDDIW010000005.1, on the reverse strand, counting down.
GGCACTTTCGGGCGGTCTTCATCGGACCAGTCGAACCGGTTATCGATCACCACGCCCAGAGGGGCGGTCCCGGCGCTGTCCCGTTCATCGAAGGAAAGGTCTCCGCTTTCATGCCCCACGGTGTATCCGAACACATCGTCATCCCATTTCAAATCCCTCCCGATGGCCTTGGCGTAGGGATCCAGCAGGAGCTTGTTGACGTTGAACCGCAGCCCTTCCTCCGGTTTGTAGGGTCCCTGCACCCGGTAGCCGTAGTGCTGCCCAGGCTCAATGCCGGGGATAAAAATGTGCCAGATGCCGTTCGTGCGTTCCCGGAAGCGGATCCGGCGGCTTTCCTTCATGACCTCTGTTCCGTCGAAAAGGCACAGATGCACCTCTTCGGCGTGTTCCGCGAAAAGCGCGAAGTTCACGCCCTTGCCATCCCACGTGGCCCCCTGGGGAAAGGGGCTTCCAGGCTGATAGGAAGGCTCGGACATGGCCAGGGATGCCGGTTCGGGATGCGGTGAGAACATGAGGCCGGGCGACCGTGCAGATGCCGTTCCGCCCCGTTCAAGGCAAACTCCCCGGGCTTCTTGGCAAAGTGCATGACGGGATTTTGGAGCGCTTATGCAAAATGCCAGTCGATGGTCGCTTTTTGGCTTTTTTAATGCGTCAGGTGGAAAAGGGCCCGCTTATTGCAAGGACACCGGCGCTGATTTTATGAAAGATAAACGAGCAGTCATCACGGGAGCAGGCTCCGGCATCGGACGGGCGGCGGCGGAGCTTTTTCACCGGAATGGCGCGCGGGTGGCCATCGTGCAAAGGACGAAGGAGGGTGGCCGCGAAGCTCTGGAAGCCATAGGCGGGACGGCGGCGGGGCATCTCCTGCTCCAGGCGGATGTCAGCAGTGACGGGGAAATGAAAGCGGCCTTCGATGCGGTGCGCGCGGCCTGGGGCGGAGTGGACTGGGTGGTGGCCAATGCCGGGATCAACGGGGTATGGGCGCCTCTGCCCGAAATCACCGTGGAGGAGTGGGATAAGACCATGGAGGTCAATCTGCGGGGCACCTTTCTCACTTTGAAATATGCCGTGCCGCTCATGTCCGGAGGAGGCTCTATCGTGATCGTTTCATCCATCAACGGGAACCGCGTTTTCAGTAATTGCGGGGCCTCGGCCTACGCCTCTTCCAAGGCCGCGCAGGTCGCCCTGGGTAAAATGGCCGCGCTGGAACTCGCTCCCCAGGGCATCCGGGTGAACACCGTTTGCCCCGGCTCCGTGACCACGAATATCGAGGAGAGCACTCACATGCGAAACCTGGATCGCATCCGGGCTCCCGTGCTTTTTCCCCAGGGAGAGGTGCCGCTCACGGGCGGCAAGCCCGCTGAAGCCGCGCGGGTGGCGGAGACCATTCTCTTCCTTTGTTCCGGTGGCGCGCATATTTCCGGCACGGAGATCTATGTGGATGGAGCCCAGTCCCTGGTGAAGGGCTGAGGCTGGTACGGTCCATGCAACGCGTGGTGACCTCTTATGAAAAACGGAAAATCACCCTCTTCCCAAAAGCAACAAAGCCGTCAGGCTGCCCCCGTTTCCTCCGCCCGCGTGGCCACCACCGCCCCGGTCCCCCCTATCACGTCTTCGGTCAGCCCTAACCGCGTGGCTTCCCGCGACGAAATCGCCAGCCTTGCTTACACCATATACGAGGCGCGCGGCTGCGAGCCGGGCCGTGATCTCGACAACTGGCTGGAGGCGGAGTCCACCCTTTGCGGCACCGGCCTCTCCGCGGAGCCTGCCGACAGCCCCCGCGCCTGAGGCGTGCCGGTTGTTTTTCATTCCCTGTTTAATGATCTGTTCCCTCCGCCTCTTCGAAGGCGGGGGGAACGCTATGTCCAAGAGCGCCGAGATTATGCAGCAGTTCCAGCACGCAGGCGTTCGTCCAGCCAAAGCCCGGCTGATTGGAACTGTATCCGAAGCAAATGTGGTGCTCCACCTCCGCTGAGAGGGCGGAGGCATCGTACTTTTCGTAGAGTTCTCCGGTGCGTTGAAACTCGGCGTTCACGAGCGAGAGAAACTTACGGGCAATGCGGCGACCGGCCTCCACATAGCCATAGCGTTCCAGGCCTTCGGCGGCCATGAGGACGAGCGGAGCCCACGCCATGGGATAATCCCACTGACAGCCACTGGGCTGGAGGCTGGTGAAGATCCCGCCCGGGGCTTCGAATTGAGGCAGCCACTTTTCCACCATGCGCCGGGCTTGATCCGGTCGCGCCAGTCCCGCCCACATGGGCCAGAAAGCCGTGGCGAAGGGATAGGAAGTCCGCGCGTTTCGGAGGATGTGGTAATCCAGGAAAATGCCCTCCGCTTCGTCCCACAGGTGTTCCTGGAGAGCGGCCCGGCGGGCGGCGGCCTTCTCCCGCCAGTGGCTGGCGGCCTGCGGGCGGTCCAGGGTGTCGTAGATCAAGGCCATGTCCCGTTCCAGCCTCCAGAGGAGGGTATTGAGACAGACGGGAAGATGATAAACCGCCTCCACCCCGCCGGGGCCGAATCGGGCGGTAATATCAAAGCCGGACTCCCGCAAGGCCCGGTCTCCCAGGTAAGCCTCATCGGTGAGCGCGCCCGTGGCGGGATCGATATAACGGCTCATTCCCGGCTCTGAGGACAGGTGCCGGAGAAGTTCCGCGGAGAGCCGGTCGTAGTGAGTCAGGCCGTCTTCATCCCGTTCAGAACTGAGCACCTCCGCGCACGGTCCACGACCAAAACCATGATATCTGGAAAGCCCGGCTGAGGGAACATCGTGGGGAGCCACGTTCCAGTAATAACAATATTTCTCCACCAGGGGAGCGGCCTCCTTCAGCCATTGGAGATCGCCGGTGGATTCGTAAACCGCCATCACGATGCGCCCCAGAAGAGGTGGCTGGGAACGCGTGAGGTAATAAGTCCGGTTGGCCGTGGGCACGGTGCCGTAGTGCTTTACGGAATAGAGAAGCTGGTCCGCCATGGACGCCGCCAGGCCCGTCCGGCCCTCCCGCAGCAATCCCAGCACGATGAAGTAGGAGTCCCAGGCATAGAGTTCGTTGAACCGGCCCCCGGGCACCACGTAGCGGCCCGGCAGATACAGGAGACCATGCTCCGTGATTTCATTCGCCTCCGCCGGCAGCACCCGGATTTGAAACTGCTCGAGAGCGGCGGGACCGAGAAATTTCTCCACCCGCTTTTGAATCCGCTCCGGGTTTTCCCGCTTCCCGATATAAAGAGGAGGCACGGTGCCGGGCGTGTACCATTTCGGATCGGTCAGTGCGGAGCCGAGGTTACGCGGTGACCGGGTCAGTTGTCCCCACATCTGGTGGATGTGAAAACGGAGACGGGCCACATTCGCGGCGCTGAGGGTAGGATTGGGCGTGCGGGCGATTTCCACTGGAAGAAAAGAGGGTGTGGGCAAAAAACACGCGGCATTCTGCTCAAAACGTACCCGCTCCGGGCAATCTGCCGGGAATTTATTTCCCGCCTGTTTACAGCGTATCGCCGCCGCCCTGGCTTAGATTCAAATACCACTCCAGAAGACGCGGGCCGAAAAACAGCCAGATGAGCGCCCCGGAGGCCAGATAGGGTCCAAAAGGAATGCGAGCGGCCCATTCCCGGCGGCGGATAAGAATCATCATCAGGGAAATCCCCGCGCCGATCATGGAACCCGCGAGGACCGTGAAGAGTACGGCCTTCCACCCGAAGAACGCGCCCACGCAGGCCATCCAGTTTGCGTCGCCCATGCCCATCGCCTCCCGCGGCTGATCTACGTTGGTGCAGGTGCCGCTCATGGATTTGATGTTCTCCAGCGGAATGGTCTCCGCCGTGCCGCCGTCCTGGGGTGCCACGGAGACGGAGTCGTGGGACATGGTCAGGATGCAGTTCGAGAACTTCCGTTCATCCAGCTTCGCGGACGCGGCGCGAATGATGAGCCGGTCGGAGGGACGGCTGAAAATATTGGACCAGGCCTCCTCCTGATCATCCACTTTAAAGAGAGGCTCCTCCGCGCCCTCCGCCTGGGAGATGGACCAGTCCACCGGGTTTTCAAAACTCAGCTTCAGACGCCCGAAGGCCAGCTTCCCCAGCTGCACGATGAGATAAATAAGCACATACCCCGCCGCCGCCCCGCCCAGCGCGTAGAGCAGATTTTCCCACCAGGTCCCCTCCATGAAGTAATCCGGAATCACCGAGGCCGCCACCAGCCCCGCCACCGTTCCACCCCAGGTGATTTCATGGGGCAGGATCTGATGATCCATGTCGATATAAGACCCCGCGATGCACAGCGAAATAAACGTAAACGCCGCCAGCAGCCGCCAGTCCCACTGGAGATGGGCGAACGCGGCCAGAAACAACAGCCCCGTCAGCAGTTCCACAAAGATATATCGCGGGGAAATGGGCTCATGACAGTTCGCGCATTTCCCCCGCAGCAGGATCCAGGAGAGGATTGGGATATTCTGCCACACGGGGATCTGATACTTGCACAGCGGACAGAAGGAGCGCCGCGGTTTCGCCGTGCTCAGCCCGGGAATGGGCAACCGGTAGATCACCACATTCAGGTAGGATCCCACGCAGCAGCCGAAGACCAGCACGAAGCAGGCGACCTTCCACAGCATTTCGGGAGGAAGGTGATAGTAAGAGGAGGGAGTCATGGGGGGCGGTCGGTTGGCGGCGGCTCCTGGATCTTACTTCGCTTTCTCCACCGGCAGACCGGCCTTTTGCCACTCCGCGAATCCCTTCTCCAGATGCAGCACGGAGGGGAATCCCTGTTTCCTGAAGGTCTCCAGGCTCCGGTTACTCCGCACCCCGCTCTGGCAGAGCACGAGATAGTTCCCCTTTTTATCCAGAGCCCCGATCTTTTCCCGGAAGTCCCGGGAGAGGAAATCGATGTTCACCGACCCCGGGATGTGGCCCATCTCAAACTCCACGCTGGTACGGATATCGATCACCGTGATCTTACCCCCTTTTTCCCCGGCCGCTTTATCCAGCATTTTGGAGGCTTCATCCGCGGTCACCGCCTTTACCGGCGCCGGCGCGGTGGCGGGGGGAGGCGTGGCCGGTTTTTCCTCCTGCGCGGGGCAGGGGATGGTGAAGCACATGGCCAGGGCGGCAATGACGGGAACTTTCATACGGGTCAGAGCGTGTGCCCCATCTTGAGGCGTTTGGTGTCCAGGTAGCGGGTGTTGTGCGGATTCGGCGAGGGCTGTATGGGCACCTGCTCTATGATCTCCAGGCTGTGGCCCTCCAGGCCCACGATCTTCCGGGGATTGTTCGTCATGAGCCGCAGCTTGCGCACGCCCAGGTCATGCAGCATCTGGGCACCGATCCCGTAGTCCCGCAGGTCCATGGGGAAGCCCAGCTTGAGATTTGCCTCCACTGTGTCCAGCCCCTCCTCCTGGAGCTTGTAGGCGTGAATCTTGGCCGTGAGGCCAATGCCCCGGCCCTCCTGGCGCATGTAGAGCAGGACGCCCCGGCCCTCCGCGGCGATCTTCTGGAGCGCGCTGTCCAGTTGCCATCCGCAGTCGCACCGCTGGGAGCCAAAGACATCCCCCGTGAGGCATTCGCTGTGGACGCGCACCAGCACCGGCTCCCCGTCCCCCACTTCGCCCATCACCAGCGCCAGATGCTCCTGGCCGTCGATGGTGCTGCGGTAGAGGTAAAGCTGGAAGTCGCCCCAGTCCGTGGGCATCTTCACCACCTGCTCCCGGCTCACCAGCCGCTCACTGCGGCGGCGGTATTCGATGAGCGCGGCGATGCTGGTAAGCTTCAGGCCGTGCTTCTTCGCAAAGGGAATAAGCTCCGGCAGCCGCATGGGATTTCCATCCGGGCTCAGGATCTCGATGAGCGCCCCCGCCTCGCGGAGCCCGGCCATGCGAGCCAGATCCACCGCCGCCTCAGTGTGCCCCGCGCGACGCAGCACGCCTCCGGGGCGGGCCACCAGCGGATTCACATGCCCGGGTTGCACCAGATCTCCCGGCGCGCTCACGGGATCCGCCAGCGTGCGGATGGTCGCCGCGCGGTCCGGCGCGCTCACGCCCGTGGTGACTCCACGGGCCGCGTCCACCGTCACGGTGTAGTTGGTTTTAAAGACATCCCGGTTCTGCGCCACCATGGGCCCCAGTTTCAACCGCGCCGCGATCTCCTCGGACACCGGCGCGCAGAGCATGCCGCGTCCCTCGGTGATCATGAAATTAATCAGCGCCGGCGTGATCATCTCCGCCGCCGCGATGAGGTCTCCCTCGTTCTCCCGGTCCTCGTCATCGGTGACAATCACCAGTTTCCCGTTCCGGATGTCAGCGATGACATCCTCCACGGAGTCGAACCCGTCCTGCATCTGTTGAGCCATACGTTCTCCTGCGCTTAAAATGACTTCCCGCAAGCAGCAATGCCCGGAGTGGAGGGGAAAGAGACGGGACGAAGACAGTGGATTTTCATGAGCAAGGATAACCGGGGCCGCGCCCCGCGCAATGTCCCGCTGAGGAGGTCAGGATCGTCGTAATATTGACTCCCGCCGTGCTTTCGCCACATTCCCCGGTTATGCGCCTTCTTCCGTTCCTGCTGGTTTCCGCCGCCCTCGCTTTTTCCACCCGCGCGGAGACCGCTCCCCAGCCCGCCACGCCTCCCGGCCAGCCGGCCACGGGGCCGGGTGGCAGCGATTACCCCTATGCGAAGGTGAAGGAGTCCAAACATGGCTCCGGCGGCACGGAATACCATCTTTACGAGCCTGCGGACCCGGCCCCCGCCTCCGCGCCGGTCATCGTTTTTATTCACGGCTGGACCGCCATCGATCCCTGGCTCTATGGCGCGTGGATCGAGCACCTCACGCGGCGTGGGAACATCGTCATCCATCCCCGCTACCAGCAAAGCGCGCTGACGCCCACGCCGGAATTCACGCCGAACGCCATCCAGTCCGTGAAGGACGCCCTGGTGGAACTGGCCAAACCCGGCCACGTGACCGCGGATCCCACCCGCTTCGCCATCGTTGGCCACTCGGTCGGCGGGCTGCTCACCGCGAACCTGGGAGCTCTGGCCGCCACCTCCGGTCTTCCTGTGCCCCGCGCGCTTATGAGCGTGCAGCCAGGCCGGAGCACACGACCGGGCGGAGGGTTCGGCGTCAAACTAGAGGACCTGTCCCTGCTGCCAAAGGACGCGCTGCTGCTCTGCATCACCGGCGAGCGGGATAAGATCTGCGGCGATGCGGACGCGAAGCGCATTATGAAGGAAAGCACCTCCATTCCCGCGGACCGGAAGAATCTGGTGATCCTGACCGCCGACGCCCATGGGAAGCCGGGGCTCACCGGTTCCCATCTCGCGCCCTGTTCCATTCCGGTGGAGACCTTCACCATTCCGGAGGCATCTGGCGAGGTCCAGGATCCGCCGGTGAAGACCCTGCTCGCGGCGGCGGCGGGGGACTTCGACCCCATCCGTGCCTTTTTCAAAACCCCGGAGGGCCGGCAGTGGAAAAGCGAGAAGATCACCGCGACGCCGTTCGCTGAGACCTTCGAAGTCCCTAACGCTCAGGACTTCGCGCTCTGGCGGCTCTTCGACAGTCTTTCCACCGCCGCTTTTTCCGGGACGGCCACGGTGGACGCCCTTGGGTTTAGCCCGCGTTCGCTTTCCATGGGCCACTGGGGCGATGGCACCCCGGTGAAACCCATGCGCTCCGCCGGGTCCGCCCCCGCCGGGGAAAAATGAAACCTCGGCGCCTTTATCCGGGACAATTCGTCCCACTGCGCGTCACGACGGCGCATCGGGGTGCCGGGTTGGCCCGCTGGTAAGGCATGCTTCCCTGTCCACCGGCATGGCATGGAATCTGATATGAATGGCCGCGGATTCCCTCCCGTCCCATACAACAACCGCAGGGAGGATAAGAAAGGAACAGAAGCCATGCACCACCCCGCATCTCACCCCACTTCCGGCAGGACCGGCAGAGGGCGAATGTTTGACAACTTCACCTCCGGCTGTCGCCTCTTCCAGTAACCGGACGCCTCTTTCCTTTTCTCTCTTTTTTCTTTTTCCCCAAATAAAACCAATGAAACCTAACTCCTCCCGGGCCAAAGAGATCCCTGCCATTCCTCCGGCTGCCGTGGCGAATCTTCAGGATGCCAAGCCGGCTCCTGTGCGTTCCGGGAAAAAAACCGTCGCCGCGAGCGAGTTGACGCCCATTCTTCCCATTCGGAATGCCGTGCTATTCCCAGGCATGGTAGTTCCTCTCACCGTGGGGCGCGTGGCGTCCCGCAAGCTGGTGGAGGAACTCCAGGGCAAGACCATCGGTATCTTCACGCAAACCACGGACACGGATGAAGAACCTCACGCCAAGGATCTCCATCGCGTGGGGGTCACGGGCCAGGTGATGCGCACCATCAAGCAAAACGCGGACACTGTGGTCATCATCGTGAACGTGGAGGACCGCGTGGCTCTGCAATCCGCCGAACCTCCGGCTCCTTATCTCAAGGCCAAAGTACAGAAGCTCACTTCCATCGAGCCGCTGGAGACCCCGGAGTGGGCGGCGGAGATCGCCTCTCTGCGTCAGTCCGCGCTCGCCCTCCTGGAGCATAAGGAGGACGTGCCGGATCAAGTGGGCGTGTTCATTCGCAACCTCGACGATGCCGGACGCCTCACGGACTTCATTGCCGGTGGTCTGGAGATCGAGATGGAGGACCGCCAGGCTCTTCTGGAGGAGCTGGACATTGAGAAACGCGTGCGCCTGCTCCAGGTGAAGGTGGCCTCGCAGCTTCACATCGCGGAGCTGCAGGACAAAATCCAAAAGGATGTGCAATCCCAGTTCGGTGAAATGCAACGCCGCGCGTGGCTTTCGGAACAGAAGAAAGCCATTGAGAAAGAGCTGGGCGAGGGTGCCGGAGCGGACGCGGATGATCTTGCGAAGCTCCGCGCCAAACTGACCGAAGCCAAACTTCCAGCCACGGCCCGCGAGCAGGCGGACCGTGAATTGAAGCGGCTGAATCACATTCCCGCCGGCAGTCCGGAATACAGCGTCATCATCAGCTATCTGGAAACCGTGGCTGCGCTCCCCTGGGGCACGCTTACCCCGGATAATCTGGACCTGAAGAATGCCCGCAAGGTGCTGGATGAGGACCACCATGGACTGGAAAAGGTAAAGCGCCGCCTCATCGAATACCTTGCCGTGCGGAAGCTGAATCCGAAAGGCCGCAGCCCCATCATGCTCCTCCTGGGGCCTCCGGGGGTGGGGAAGACCAGCCTGGGGCAAAGCGTGGCCCGCGCGCTGGGCCGCAAGTTCGCCCGTGTGAGCCTAGGCGGTGTGCGGGATGAAGCGGATATCCGCGGCCACCGCCGCACCTACATCGGTGCCATGCCGGGCCGTCTGATCTCTGAGATCCGGCGCGCCGGGACTTCCAATCCGGTCATCCTGCTCGATGAGATCGACAAGCTGGGGAATGACTTTCGCGGCGATCCCGCCAGCGCTCTTCTGGAGGTGCTGGATCCTGCCCAGAATCATACCTTCACGGACCACTATCTGGACACGCCGTTCGACCTGAGCCACACGCTCTTCATCGGCACGGCCAACTCCATCGATACCATCCCCGCCGCTCTCCGTGACCGGCTGGAGGTCATCGAACTGAGCAGCTACACACTTACCGAGAAGAAGGCCATCGCCACGAAGTATCTGGTCACCCGCCAGCGGAAGGAGCACGGACTGAAGGCAAAGCAGTTTGCCCTCAGCCCGGAGGCTCTGGATCTTCTGATCGCCGACTACACCCGGGAGGCCGGGGTGCGTGAACTGGAACGCCAGATCGCCGCGCTGTGCCGCGCAGTGGCGGCCCGGATCGCCAGTGGGGAGACCGTGGAGAAAACCGTGAGCGTGAAAGCCGTGGGGGAAATTCTCGGCCCGCCGAAGTTCCTGCATGACGAGAAGCTCGACAAGCCCCGGCCCGGTGTGGTCACGGGCCTGGCATGGACGCCCGTGGGTGGCGATATCCTGCACATCGAGGCTCTCCGTTACCCGGGCAAAGGCGCGGCTCAGCTCACCGGTCAGCTCGGGGATGTCATGAAGGAATCCGTGCAAACGGCCATGAGCCTCGTCCGCAGCCGCAGTCATGAACTGGGTATCGCGCCCCGCACCTTCGCGCAATCGGATGTGCACGTGCATGTGCCCGCAGGGGCGGTGCCGAAGGATGGCCCCAGCGCCGGGGTGGCTATGTTCACCGCGCTGGCCAGCCTCTACACGGACAAGCCTGTCCGCGCGGACGTGGCCATGACCGGGGAGATCAGTCTCCGCGGCACGGTGCTCCCTATCGGCGGGCTGAAGGAAAAGACGCTCGCCGCCATGCGCGCGGGCATCACCACCATCCTCGTGCCCGAGGCGAACCGCAAGGACTCCCCGGACATCCCCGCCGAGGTGAAGAAAAACGTGAAGCTCATCTTCGTGAAATCCGTGGATGACGTGCTCCGCGAGGCGCTGGTGAAAACCGGCCCGCTGTAATCCCGCCCGGCAAACCCTCTCCGTCCCGCCCCGGTGCCTTAAAAAGCCTCCGGTGGCGGGACGGCTTGTTTGGGGACCTCGCAGGCCGGTCTTCGACACTGGCGTATTCGCCTCAATAAAAAGCCGCCCGGGATTTCTCCCGGGCGGTCTATGCTGACGGATTTTTCAAAACCCGCCTGCCCGGCAGGCACCCTGGGGGCGCTCTCCGGGCTGGCTGGCGGGATTACCGGAGGTTCTTCGCACGGACGAATCCGCGACGGGCCACCACGAGTCCGGAAAGGCCGAGACCCAGCAGGGCAAGGCTTCCGCCGGCATCGGGAACGTTGACCGGCTGGGGGCTGTAAGCCACGTTGTCGAACTCGAAGGCATACGAGGAGCTGGTGGCCACCACTTTGTCATACGGGGTGTTGATGTTGACGTAGAACGTCCCGTTCGCGCCCTGGTCGCCATTGGCCGCCGAGGTCACATCGGAGCCGGTCACGGAGCCCACCAGACTTCCCCCGATGTAGAAGGAGAGTGTGTTGTAGGTATCCACCGATCCCCACAGCAGACCGAAATACTGCTGGAGGCCGCCGAAGGTCAGCGTCACGGAACCGACGCCCGTGCTGAGATAGGGGGTGGTGTCCACGCCGTTCGGTTGGTCCGGGGAGCCGAAGCCGAGGCCGTTGTCGCCGGACAGGGTGGGGGCCGCGTATTGCCCGCCGACGGAGCCGGTGACCGTCTGCGCGCCGGAGGCAAAGGTGACGCCCACGGAGCCGTTCGGCCCTGTGGCGGTGCCGCCTGTCGAACCAAGGGAGAGGTTATCGAAGTTCACACGGTTGGTTCCCGTGGGCACTCCCCCGATGTCCGCAGTGATCGGGATGGCGTTGCTCGCTTGCGCCAGAGCCAGCAGGAGGATTCCAGGAATCGAGAATCGGAAAAGCGAATTCATTTTTTTCATTCAGGGTGTGGTTTTGGTTTTTTTAGAAAGCCTTCGAGAGGCTTCTGAGAACTATCCTTCTGAATGATAATTTCAAGAAAAATCGCAATGGTGAGTCTGGTATATGTTGAAATTAAGAAAGCTTAGATATAAATAAATACAGAAATCATGGAAATTTTTCACCAAATCCCGAAGAATTCCCATACTATTCCAGCGCGTTTTCTGCCGAAGGTGTGAATGAGATTAATGGGAAGGCCCTTTTGAAGCCTCCAGCCAGGAAGGTCTTGCATGCCTCGATACGTTAATGCGTATCCATCGGCCCGTCAATTTATGGCCGGAATCGCTCCCTTTTTGATGAGTTGAGGTACCGCTTTGACCGGATTATGCCGCCCTGCTAGCCCAGGAAAAGCTGATAGGCGGGACTTCCCGTCTCCTCGGAGAACGGATATCCCACCGCCGTAATGGAATCCAGCAACTCCTGGTGGGAGCGCCCCCGGAGTTGCAGCCCCATCAGCACCCGCCCGTAGGCGGAGCCATGGTTGCGGTAGTGGAAGAGCGAGATATTCCAGCCGGACTCCATGCGCGTGAGGAAATTCAGCAGCGCCCCGGGACGCTCCGGAAATTCGAAGCGAAACAGGCGCTCATCCGTGAGCCCCGCGCGCCCCCCCACCAGGTGGCGGATGTGCAGCTTTGCCATTTCGTCATCGGAGAGGTCCAGCATGCCATAGCCTTTCTTTTCCAAAGAGGTCACGATCTCGGCGCGCTCCCCTTCGCCGCCCCGGAGTTGCAGACCCACGAAGACATGGGCCTCCCGGGCATTCGCATAGCGGTAGTTGAATTCCGTGATGCTCCGCTTTCCCAGAGCGTGGCAGAAGGCCTTGAACGCACCTGGTTTTTCCGGGAGGGTCACGGCGAAGACGCCCTCGCGTTTCTCCCCGATCTCCGTGCGTTCGGAGATGTGCCGCAGCCGGTCGAAGTTCATGTTCGCCCCGGAATTGATGGCCACCAGGGTCTTCCCCTCACACTTTTCCCGCGCGAGGTATTTCTTCAGCCCGGCCAGGGCCAGGGCTCCGGCGGGCTCGGTGATGGAGCGTGTGTCCTCGAAGATGTCCTTGATGGCCGCGCAGATTTCATCGGTGTTTGCGGTGATCACCTCATCCACGTGATCCTTGAGAACCTTGAAGGTCTCGGCCCCGATTTGGGAAACCGCCACCCCGTCCGCGAAGATGCCCACATGGCTCAGCGTCACCCTTTTGCCCGCCTTCATGGCGGCGGCCAGACAGGCGGCATCCTCCGGCTCCACCGCGATGACCCGGGTCTCGGGGCGCACGTATTTCACATAGGCCGCGATGCCCGCCGCCAGCCCGCCCCCTCCCACGGGGACGAAGATGGCGTCGATGGGCCCCGGATGCTGCCGCAGGATTTCCATGCCCACCGTGCCCTGGCCGGCGATCACATCGGGGTCGTCATAAGCATGGACATAGGTGTAGCCTTTCGCCTCCCCCAGCTTCAGCGCGTGGGCATAGGCTTCGTCATAGGAATCCCCCTCCAGCACCACGGCGCCTCCCAGGTTTTTGACCGCGTTCACTTTGATCTCCGGCGTGGTCCGGGGCATCACGATGGTGCCGCGGATCCCCAGCTCCCTGGCCGCGAGGGCCACCCCCTGGGCGTGATTTCCGGCCGAGGCACAGATCACCCCGCGCGCCTTGTCCTCCGGCGGCAGGTGGACGATCTTGTTATACGCTCCCCGCAGTTTGAAGGAAAATACCGGCTGCAGGTCCTCCCGTTTCAACAGCACACGGTTCTTCAGCCGCCGCGTGAGGCTCCGGGCCTCCTCCAGCGGGGACTCCACCGCCACGTCATAGACCCGGGCGCGGAGGATTTTCTTTACGTAAGTTTGCAGCATGTCCCGCGCTCTTACGCCTCAACGGGAACGCCGTCCAAAAAAATTCCGCCGTGCTGCAATCTGCAAGCTTTCCGGAGCCTGTCGCGGAGCCTTGAAGGGAGAAACCGCTGGCGCGGGCCCTGCATTCCGTTCAGCCGCTCGCGCCGGAGAGGCCACGCCCTGCGAGATGACCTGACCCTTTGCCCGCGGATGCGCCTGAATGCGAATCCAAACGCCGCCGGACCATCCGCGGGCACTCCCTTTCCCCCCTTCGCCATGCAACAAATTCTGGAACCCACCACCATCATCAGTTTCGATGAAATCATCGGCAGCGCCCTTCAGGGACTGCCGTTTACCCCACGCCCGCGCAATGAAGACGCGCGTCCGGAGCCCTGCTGGGAGGAGTTTCTCACGCAGACGGTGTATCCCCTGATGGTTCGCGCCGCCCATGACCTGAACTGCCATGCCCGGCAGATCGCGCTTTTTCAGGAAGGGCAGGGGCACGCGGGCGAGCCTTCCGTCTGGCGCATTGTGCGCAGCGATTCCGCCACCGGCAGCCCCTGCGCGCCATTGCATCAGGTTATCCTCGTCAATGATCGCGGTCCCGAGCTCATCGACTTCCAGGAGGGAATCGTTCGCCGTCATTCACGGGGTCTGGAGACCACGTCCGTGCCGGAGATTTCCTGGTGGGGCGCGGTGGAAGCGCTCGACCGCTATGTTCACGAGGCCGCGCTCGCGGCTTTCCCCCTCTGCCAGCCTTCCGGTGGCGAACTGCTGGTGGCGTGATGACGCCCGCCCGCGGGCTCCCCGCTTGCAAAGCACTCCCGGAAACGGCGCAGCAGCGGGGAATCATCATTCCTCCGCCACACCAGTACTGTATGCACCGGCGGCAGTCCGGCCGGCATTTCCCGGAAAACCAGCCCGGGCCGCTTGATCGCCGTCAGCGTGGCCGTGGTCGGCGCGATGCCGAATCCCGCGGAGATCAGCCAGAGCTTTGTGTGAATGTCGTTGGCGAACTGCGCCGGCCGCGGGTACGCCCCGGCCTTCGCGCATGCCGCCAGGAAGGGATCGTAGTAGCCGTGCTGAACGTTGGGCTCCAGCATCACCAGGGACTCCCCGTGAAAGTCCCGCCATTCCAGCACCTTTACCCGGGTCAGGCTGTGGCCCGCGGGCAGGGCCAAAACGTAGGGCGACTCCTCCACAAAGCTGTATTCCAAATCCGAAAAACCCACGGGGGGCCGCAGCAGCGCGGCATCCAGTTCCCCCTCGCGCAGCCGCCGCACCTGCTCCGTGCTGGTGAGGTCCGAGATGGACAACTGCACCCCCGGATAACGCTTCCGGAACGTGCGCAGAATCCCCGCCAGCCAGGCATTGGCGGACGGCGCGATGAGCCCCAGCCGGAGTGTGCCCACCAGTCCTTCGCCCGCCTGTTTCACCGCCTGGGCCGCCTGCTCCGCCGCCGCGATTACCTTGTGCGCCTCTCCGAGAAGAGCCCTTCCGGCGGGCGTGAGCCGCACGCTGCGCGTGGTGCGGTCGAAAAGGCGCGCTCCCAGTTCCTCTTCGAGAGTTTTAATCTGGGCACTCAACGCTGGTTGTGCCACATGCAGGGCTTCCGAAGCCCCTCGAAAGCTCAATTTACCGGCTACAGCGGCGAAATAGCGCAGGTGTCGCAGTTCCATCATTGATCGTAAGTCGGTATCAATGCGGAAGCAAACTTGTATTGGGCGCGCCCGTTCCCTGAACCCATGAGTATCTCCCGGGGAAAGTTCACCCTTTCCCGCTTCCCTCTCACTCCATGTGGATAGTCCGTCTGGCGCTTAGCCGCCCCTATACCTTTGTGGTGATGTCGCTGGTTTTGATCCTGACGACACCGCTTCTCCTCCGGCGCACGCCCACGGATATTTTTCCGGCCATCAACATCCCGGTCATTTCCGTCATCTGGCAGTATCCCGGGCTGAATGCCCAGGAGATCGAGCAACGGATTCTCTACATTCACGAACGCTCCCTGAGCGCCACGGTGAACGACCTGGAGCACGTGGAGTCCACCTCCTACAACGGGACGGGGATCATCAAGGTCTTCCTCCAGCCCGGGGCCTCGGTGGATGCCGGGGTGGCGCAGATCACGGCGGTGGCCCAGACGATTCTCCGTCAGATGCCTCCCGGGCAGACGCCGCCGCTGGTGATCCGCTACAATGCGTCCACGGTTCCCATTCTCCAATACAGCCTCACCAGCAAGACGCTCTCGGAGCAGGAGATCTACGACATCGCGCAAAACCAGTTCCGCGTGGGCCTCGCCACCGTGCAGGGCGCGCAGATTCCCTGGCCGTATGGCGGCAAGACCCGGGTCGTTTCCGTGGACCTGGACCTCACCGCGCTGAAGGCGAAGAACCTGACACCCCAGGAGGTGGTGGACGCCGTCAATGGCCAGAACCTCATTCTCCCCGGCGGCACCGCGAAGATCGGTGAGACGGAATACGCCGTGGAACTCAATGGCAGCCCGAAGGTCCTTGAGAACCTGAACAATCTGCCGCTGAAAGTGGTGAATGGCTCCACCATCTTCCTCAGCGACGTGGCGAATGCCCGGGACGGCTTCCAGCCGCAGCAAAATGTGGTGCGAAAGGACGGCGGTCGCGGGGTGCTCGTCACCATCATGAAAAGCGGGTCCGCCTCCACCATGGACGTGGTGAATGGCATCAAAGCGGAGCTTCCCCGGGTCATCGCCAGCCTGCCAAAGGACATTGAGGTCCAGCAGTTCGTGGACGAGTCCGTCTTCGTGCGGGCGGCTGTTGATGGCGTGATCCATGAGGGCCTCATCGCGGCGGCCCTGACGGCCATCATGATCCTCCTGTTCATCGGCTCATGGCGCAGCACGGTCATCATCGCGCTCTCCATTCCGCTCGCGGTGCTTTGTTCTCTGGCGGTGCTCAGTGCCCTGGGGGAAACCATCAATCTCATGACCCTGGGTGGTCTCTCCCTGGCGGTGGGGATTCTCGTGGATGATGCCACGGTGGAGATCGAAAACGTCCACCGGCAGATGGCCATGGGCAAGCCGCTCATCCGGGCCATCCTGGACGGCGCGCAGGAAATCGCGGGTCCGGCCTTCGTGAGCACGCTGTGTATCTGTATCGTGTTCGTGCCCATGTTTTTCCTCACGGGTGTGGCGCGGTTCCTCTTTGTGCCGCTGGCGGAGGCGGTGGTTTTCGCCATGCTGGCCAGCTATGTCCTTTCCCGGACGCTGATCCCCACGCTGGTCATGTGGTTCTACCGGAACTCGCCTTATCATGGCCACGGGGAAGGGCACGAAGGCCCGCTGCCCAGGGGATGGAAACGTCCGTTTGCCGCCATCCAGCGGGGATTCGAGCATGGGTTTGAGAAATTCCGCCGGACCTACCAGGCTTTCCTGGGGGCTTTCATCGCTCTGCGCTGGCGCTTCGCCGTCATCTTCCTGGGGCTCTGCGCGGCTTCCATGATGATCGTCCCGATGCTCGGGCAGGACTTCTTCCCGAATGTGGACACCGGCCAGTTCCGCCTGCACCTCCGGGCCCGCACCGGCACGCGGATTGAGGAAACGGCCCGCCTCGTGGACGCGGTGGAGCAGGTCATCCGCCGGGAGATTCCGGAGTCCCAGCTGGCGGGGATTCTCGATAACATCGGGATTCCCAACTCCGGGATCAGTCTCAGTTATTCCAACAACGGCCTCATCGGCACGGGCGACGCGGACATCCTCGTCTCCCTGAAGCACGGTCACACGCCCACGGACGAGCACGTCCGGAAGCTGCGGCTCATCCTGAACCGGGAGTTTCCGGGCACCACGTTCTACACCCTGCCGGCGGACATCGTCACTCAGACGCTGAACATGGGCCTGCCCGCTCCGCTGGATATCCAGATCTATGGACGCGACCAGAACGCGAACCGGGTCATCGCGGCGAAGCTGGCGGACAAAATCCGCGGCGTGCCTGGAGCCGTGGATGTGCGCGTGCAGCAGCCCGCCGACCAGCCGCGCATGCAGGTGAACGTGGACCGCGACAAAGCGGCGGAGATCGGCCTCAATGAAAAGGATGTGGCGAATTCCGTGCTGCTCAGCCTCACCGGCAGCGGCATGGTGTCTCCCATCTACTGGCTGAATCCGAAGAACGGCATTCAGTATCTGGTGAACGTGCGCGCGCCGGAGCACACCATGGACTCCGTCACCGCGCTGGAAAGTCTGCCGGTGGGGAAAACGGGAGCCGCCATGGCGGACAATTCCCAGCTCCTCACCAATCTGGCCACGATGCAACGCAGCCAGGGTCCCGCCGTCATCTCCCACTACAATGTCATGCCCGTCATCGACGTTTTTGGGAATGTGAGCGGGCGGGACCTTGGCGGCGTGCTGCGGGACATCCAGCCGCTGGTGGAGGAGGCGAAGAAGGAACTGCCCCGCGGCAGCTTCATCATCGTCCGCGGCCAGGCGCAGACCATGGAGACCAGTTTCACGGGTCTCGCCGTCGGTCTTGTTATCGCCATCGTGCTCATCTACCTGCTGCTGGTCATCAAATTCCAAAGCTGGCTGGATCCCTTCATCATTATCACCGCCCTGCCTGCTGCTCTCGCGGGAGTGGCATGGGGCCTATATGTGACGAATACTACGCTCAGCGTGCCGGCGCTCATGGGGGCCATCATGAGCCTGGGGGTGGCGACCGCGAACTCCGTGCTGGTGGTCAGTTTTGCCCGGGAGCGGCTTGGGGAGGGCATGAAATCCTCGGATGCCGCGCTGGAAGCCGGCTCCACCCGGCTTCGTGCCGTGGTTATGACCGCTCTCGCCATGATGATCGGCATGGTTCCCATGAGCCTCGGCCTGGGCGAAGGTGGCGAACAAAATGCACCACTGGCCCGGGCGGTCATTGGCGGCCTGATGCTCGCCACGTTGGCCACTCTATTCTTTGTTCCCACTGTCTTCAGTATCCTGCACCGCAATTTCCGGCCTTCCGATAAGCCTGATCCCCTGGAGGAGGCGGATGCTCTTGCCGCTTCCGAGGCTTTAACCAAAAATTCCAAACCCGTTCCCGTCTGAAGTCATGAACCCCGAAACGTCTCCTCCCGCCACCATTCCGGCGGATCATCTCGAAGGATCCGCGGAGAAGCACCCGCGCACCGGCAAGATCCTCATGCTCGCCCTTATCCTTGCCGGAGCAGGCTTCGCGGCCGGTTATTTCCCCCGGGCCAACGCCGCCGCGGTCACGGAAAAGGAATCCAAGGAGCTCTCCATCCTCACCGTCACGGTTGTAAAGCCGGAGCCCGCCAAAGCCGCCGCGCCCCTCACGCTCTCCGGGGAGCTCCGTCCGGAGGCGGAGGCCGCCATTTATGCCCGTGCCAATGGCTATGTAAAAAAGTGGCATGTGGACCTGGGAGCCCCCGTGAAGGAGGGCCAGTTGCTTGCCGAGCTGGAGACTCCTGAAATCGATCACCAGCTTGCCCAGGCTCGCGCGGAGCTGAACCAGGCCACGGCTGCCCACGCCCTTACCCTCACTACTTCGGCCCGTTACGCGAAGCTGGTGGCCGGTCACGGCGTGAGCGCCCAGGAGGCGGAGGAAAAGCAGGCGGACGTGAACCTGAAAGCCGCCGCCATGGAGGCGTCAAAAGCCAACGTGCAACGGTTGGAAAACCTGACTTCCTTCGGTCGCATCACCGCGCCATTCAACGGAGTGGTCACCGCCCGCCGCATTGATGTGGGCCAGCTCGTCAATGCCGGCAGCGGTCTGGAGCTTTATCACCTAGCCAGGATGGATAAACTGCGGGTTTTCGTGCGGGTGCCACAAAGCTATGCCCGCTCGGTCATGGAAAAACAAACCGCCTCCCTTACGCTCGCGGAAATGCCCGGAGTCGTGGTGGAAGGCAAAGTGGTCCGCACCTCGGGAGCCATTGATCCCGCCTCCCGCACGCTCCTCACGGAGATCGAAGTGGATAACTCCAAAGGCACGCTCCTCGCCGGCAGTTACGCGCAGGTGCGCCTGGCCGATGCCCGCGCCGATGCCGCGATCACCGTTCCCTCGAACGCCCTTCTCTTCCGCGCCGAAGGCCCCCAGGTGGGCGTGGTGCATGATGACGGCAAGGTGGAAATCCGTTCCGTCCGGCCCGGGCGCGATTTCGGAGCCATCACGGAGATCCTTGAAGGCGTGAAGACGGAGGACCGCGTCATCCTGAACCCCGCCGACTCTCTGGTGAATGGCATGACCGTCCGCCCCTCGGAGTCCAAGCCATCTGCTTAAGAACCTTACGGCCTTCCAGACGGGAGATCCGGCGGGCTCTCCCGGGAGGAAGTAATGCCTCAACCAGGTACCGCCTCCCGGGGATGAGGAGCTAGCCGCTGGGCTGTAATTTTACGTCGTAAGCCGTCGTTATCCGTGCTTTGCTGGCACGGATGAAGTCCCCCGCAAAATACATTGTTCCTGTTATTCTTCTGGCAGCAGCGGCTTCGGTGTGGCTTTTGGTTCGCGGGAATGACGGGAAGCCGGAGACCCCGGGGAGGAAAGCGCCTGCCATTACTAACACGTCTGGCTCCTCCGGCAGGCCGCAGGAAAAGGTGCCGGTCCCGGAATTCGGTTCCTCCGGGTTTAAAGACTATGCGCGGGAACGCTGCGCGAAATGGCTGGCCACGCGGGAACGGGACGCGGCCAGCCTCATCGCCATGCTGGACCTCACGGGAGACAATGCCCTTCTGGATGAAGCGGCGGAGCGGTTTCCCAACGATCCCCGGGTGTGTCTCGCGATGATCGCACGGCTGAACGATGGAGGGGATCCCATGCCGTGGGTGGAAAGTCTCATCGCGGCGGAGCCGGGGAATCCCGCCGGCTGGTATCTCAAAGCCCGCGCCCTGGCCAAGGCGAAAAAACCTGAGGAGGCAATTCAGGCACTCCGGGAGGCGACGGCCATCAAGGGAAGACCGGAATCCCATCTGCGTGACCGCATGGTCACCGTGCGGGAGGCCGCCCTGGCCAGCGGAGCTTCCGTGAGGGAGGCGGCGTCCGTCGCCGTTATGGCACCTTTGTCCAGAATTGATCCGACTCCCATCGCGGGTTCCCTCAGACTGCTGAGGGAACAGACCGACCAGGCAAAAGCCGCGGGCAATCTGGATAAAGCAGCAGAGATCGCGGCTCTCGGCGCGGCTTCCGCGGAACACTATGCCCTGACCCATGCCCCCTCCACTATGGACGAAATCGTCCGCCTCAGCCTTCTGAAAAGTTCCCTTCAAAATCTGGAGGCGGATACTGAATACGGCACCGGCGGTAAAACCGCGGGCACCCGTGTTCAGGAGGTGGAGGCCGAAATAAAATCCCTCAACGAACTCGTGCAGCGTGACTCTCTGATGGACGACCCACATCTGACCAGGCTCACCGATTCCCAGGTCGCCCGCTTTTCCGATGAATACATCCTCCACGGCGAAATGGCCGCGAGGCGCTGGCTGGCAACCCAGGTCACCGTTCCCGCCGGAAAGGAATGAATCACTGGAGGACCCCCTCACACGGAAACGGGGCATCCTTTCATGCATTACATATAGGGACAGGCCACTCGCGGGCGTGTTATTGAATCTGCTTGCGTGTCTTGAGATTGAATTGTGAGCCGCTTTTCAAGAGAGTTTGCCTGGGAGCATTGGTGGCTGGACCGGCGGCGACAGGTTGTTTTGCATCAAAAAGTGTTACCCCGTTTTCCCCTTCGACGGTAGCGATCTCACCTCTGATCACGATGGAAGTTCCTTCATCGACGCCGATGCCAAGAAGATCAGGATGAAGCACGATTAGATACCCGAACTCATATTCCCGATGCCGTTGGCGGAAATGGGCATCCAAAACCACTCCGGTTAGCAGACCGAGCCCGCGACTGAGAGGAGGATACTCCAACTGATCCGCGGTGGATGGATTGCCACGAACCAGCAATTCACTAGCCAGCTGACAGCCCGCTGAACTCCCTCCGAACACGCCCCCGCGCTGCAGCAATGCGTGGATCCTCTTATGAACCTGGGTATCCCCGTAGGCCTCCATCACCCGGTAAGTCCTCCCGCCATCGATCCAAACGGCATTGGCCTCATCCAGCAGTTTTAGCATCCGTGGATCTGTGTTGGCCACCTGCGGATCACGGGTATGCAGGATTTCGATGTTCTTGCAGCCAAGCTCTTTTAATCTTCGCGCCGAATATGATTTGGCATCGTCGTCTCCAGCGGTGGGGATACAAACGAACCGGGCCTCTTTTCCTCCCGCGGCTTCGATAAACTTTTGAAAAATGGAGTCGCTCACGCCACCGCCGCCGTTGAGAATCAATGTTCCTTTCTCCGGGCCGGAAAAGTCCGGCCTGAAGTGCCGCTTTTCCGGGTCGAAGCTCAGCGTTCTAAGCGGTGGGAGAAAGTCAGAGCCCTCAATCCGGTCCCCATACTTAAATTCAGTGAGATTCAACTCCGTCTCCACTGGCTCAGTGTGCAGAGGGACAGAGACCATACGGACCAACTGATCGCCATGTGAGGAGGCGATCCTTCCCCGCACAAACACCAGTGCTGATTGGCTTGGAACCAGCCAGTGAATCAGGCCCTTCTCCAGCGTCGTTGCCCCGGGAGGTTTCCCGTCGTCAGTGGCGACCAGATGCATCCGGCAGTGGGGGATCAACTGCAGACCGCCCCATTGATCGTTCCCAGGAGGGCTGATCGACAACATTTGGCCGGCCCAGTTGCCCGCCGCTCCAACAACCTTCCCCGCGTTGAAAACCTCCCGGACCATGAGGTTCGCTAACTTCTCCTCCGAAGGAGGGCCGGTCAGATCAAGCCAAACCCCGCCGCACTTCCCGATGCGATCCCGGAGGGCATCGGGCATCTTTCGAATCATCTCGTCGGATGAAACATCCACCAGTTGCACCTTGTCTCCACAGAGCGACTTCAAAACCGTGTGCGCCCGGTTGGCTTTATTGTCGCTAAAGACGATCACGAAATTCCTGGACTCAGGATCGTTGATCTGACAAAGCTGGGCAAAGGACTTGAAGACGTAGTCCGGGAACTCCCCGTTGCCGCACAGAATGAGCGAACCGGGAATGGGGCGAATGAAGTTGGATACAGGTCCGGGGGTGGCAGGGCTGGCAGGTTGCGCCCGGGAAATAGACAGAATGAAAGGGAATACCACCAGCCATAACGCCAGCCTCGCGTTGAAGAGTCTTGATAGGTGATAAACAAAATACCGGCCCTGCTTTCCTCGAATGTAGCCTGTGGTTGTCATAGGTCTGAATGCCGGTTGGTAGTTGCGGGGCGGGCGGATCCCTTAAAGAGACTGCATCCCACAACGTGAGTCAAACCCGGCAGCGGGCAACCTCTTGCAATCAATTCAAGTTTCTCCTCCAACCCGGTTGCTCCAGGAAGCAATCTATTTCTAACGGCGTTAGTCCGCGTCAGTTGCTTTCCACTATCATTTACTCACAGAAACGCCTGACGTGCTTTTCATCCCGTGAGCACCCGGACCTCAAAAAACTGCTCTATCAGCAGTTTCCCGGTTCAAAAAAGTGGCGGAGAGAGAGGGATTCGAACCCTCGGTAGGGTTACCCCTACGGCACTTTAGCAAAGTGCTGCTTTCGACCACTCAGCCATCTCTCCGGGTCGATTTTGAAATAGTCACTTCTTGCGAAGCGCGGTGGACTATGAGCAGACAATCGGGACGCCGTCAACCTGTGAAACACGCGGAATACCGATCTTCCTGAAAAAACCGGAGTTCTCCCGGGAAACACGGGAAAATCACCCGTGGACGCCCGTTCCGTCCCGGGGCATGGTGGCGGGGTCATGAAGGCCCTGTCATTTTTATTGTTGCTGCTCTCGCTCTCATTGGGGGGATGGGCATGGTGGGAGCACTCGGAACGGGTACGCGCGGAGGATTCACTGACGGCAATGACCGGGGAGCGGGACCGTTATAAAAAAAGCGCCCGGGAAACCGCCGCGAACAAGGCTTCCAATCTCGGAGCGAACCTCAGGGAGACAGGACCCACCGGTTTGCTCGAACAGTTGAAAAAGCTGGACATCGTGCCCGGCAAGGAAAAGCAGCGCTCCGGACTTGAGCCTGGCGAAGCTGGTTCCCTGCCGAAATTGCCCTCGATTCCCTCTCCCGGCCCCGGGCCTTCAAAGTTTACCCGGGATCCCGCGATGATCCAGGCGCTGCGTGCCCAGGCGGATGCCCAGTTGGAACTGCTTTACGGCGTGCTCTTTAAGGAGATGAATCTGGATGACACCCGCCGGGAGAAGGTCCTGACGATCCTGAAGGACCGGCAGGGAGCCCGGACGGAGTTGGGGCTCAGCGTTTTCGATCCCGAACTCGGGGCGGAGGAGCGAAAAGCTGCCTCCAGCCGGCTGGCGGTTTCGGCTTCGGAGGCGGAGGTGAAGTTGAAGGAGGTGCTGGGAGCGGATTACGGACGTCTGGAGCAGTTCGAGCTGAGCATGCCGGAACGGGAGGAGGTGGCGGCTTTCACGGCCATGCTGGGGGATAAGAATCTGCCCCTGGAGGAAGAGGCCGCGAAGAAGCTGGCGGACCTCCTCTTCGCGGAGCGCCAGGGTTTCAAATTTGACCGGGATCTCAGCGACCTTGGCACGGTGAGCCCGGAAAATCTCACGGAGGAAGTCATGGACCGCTATCTGGAACAACGCGCCAGGCTGCAGGATCAGGTGCGGCCAAAGGTAAAGGAACTGCTCAGCGGAGAGCAATATGGCGTCTTCCTCCGCGCCCAGGAGGACCAGCAGCGTGCCGCGCAATCCCGGCTCCAGCTCCTCCGGCAGTCGGCGGGAGCGGGCGGGGACGCGGAGGGCCGGGATTGAGCCCCGGCGCTATCCGGAGGCCGCGATTCTTTGCAGGTCCGCGCGCGTCGTGGCGTAGGTGCCGGTGAAGGCGAGGGCCTTTTCGTCCGGCTGGAGACCCTGCACGCGGCAGTGCTCCTGGTAGAGCCCGGGCCACCAGTTCCGGTGCTCCGTGAGGCCGTCCCGTTTCCACTGGTCCCAGTCGCTCACCACTTTCGTCCAGCAGGCGCTGCCGTATTCCGCCGCTTTGGCGGTGTCGTCATTGAACTGGCTGACATACCACTCCCGCCCGATGCGGGCGTGGAGCACTTCATCCGCCCAGTCGTAGTCCTGAAACAGGGCCGCGAGGGCATCCCCGCTTTCCGTGCCCACTTCCCACTCAAAGCGTTTGCCGGTTTTGGTCATGAGCCCCTGCTCGATGTACCACAGCACGGCATGCCGCTCGCGTGGGGTGAGCTGCTGGTTCAGACCCCTGGACCAGGTGAAATTCACCATGACGTGTTTAGGCCACTCGATGCTCTGGCTGACGAATCCCACCTCGCCCATCATGGCGTGGCGCGCCTCATCCCAGAGCTGGCGGGTCATGTCGTGGTAGAATTTCCACGGTTTGTCAGGCATTTCCACGAGGATGCTGGCCATCATCTCCGGGACATCGATCTCCCGGAGACGTTTGTAATACATCATCAGTGTCTTCGCCCGGGCGGGGTAATCCGGATTGTAGAGAAACTCCTCCGCGTGGACGCCCATGTTGTAGGGATCCGGGAAGCGTTCGTCGCGGCGCGGCGTGCTGTCATACTGCCAGGGTTTTCCGGAGTAAACGGGGGCCATGGTCTCCACGCGGGCCGGTTGGGTGCCATCCAGCCCGCTGGCCGCCGCCAGGCAGGCATCCAGCAGGGCCAGCCATGTTTTTCCGGATTCCTCCGCGGTGGGTGGAAGGCAGGGCACCGCGCGGGCTCCCCACTCCAGCATTTCCTGGATCTCCATCAGGGCATGCCGCAGCACCCGGCAGGTGGGGTGGTCCGCCAGCGGATTCGTCTCCGCCAGATGGCGCTCCATACCCTCCTTCAGCGCGGGCAGGGCTTTTTGATAGATCCCGGCGCAGACTTCCCAGGCGGTGGGCGCGGCCTGGATTTCATCGAAGAACAGTTTCAGGTGTTCATCCGGCACCTTATCCAGTCCCAGCGGGGGGTGCCGCATCTCCGCCACCCGGTCTCGGATGGGGGTGATGAGTTCCGCGCAATTCCAGGCGTGGAGGCTCCACGCCATTTTCAGTTCATACACCGGCTCCGCCGTGAGCCGGCTGAGGAAGATGCGCCAGAGTCGCTGGAGGGAGTAGTGATAACGCTTCAACCGGGTGACCACCTGGTCCACGGTGAGCCCGGGAGTCATCATTTCCCGCAGCGATCCCAGTCCCGCCACTTCCGGCAGGCCGAGCAGGGGAGGACAGGAAAAAGCGGGAGCGGAATCAGTGGCGGCCATGCGGAAATGCGGTGCGGGATTCAACCATTAAAAGGAATGCCCCGGTCTGTCGCAAGCAGGGATCCTCCCGCTCCCGCGCTCCCCTTCCTGCTCCTGCCGCTCTCAAAGTAAGAGTGGGAGTTCACCTATCCCTCACAGGTCTTTGATAAACGATCCGTCGTAATACTTCGTCATTCCGCCCACCAGTTGCAGGACCTGCCAGGCGCCGTAGGCTACGGCCCCGAAGTAGATCAGTCGGGGCACCCATTCGCTCAGGGCATCCATCGCCCCCGTGGCGGCCTGCATGCACGTTTCCATTTGCTGGGCAGTTTCGATATCAAGGGTGCCCGTGGCCTCCGCCGTGGCAAAGCCGAGGGCGAAGTGTTCCGGAAACACCCGTTCCCCGCGCATTCCTTCGGCCAGGGAGAGCCCCTGCTCCGCGCGCCGGGCAAGGCGGCGGGTGGCCTGGGCAAGCGTGGCGCTGCCGGAAGCTTCCGCCGCGGCTTCCAGGGCCGCGGAGAATTTCTGTGAGGAAATGATATGGAAGTGCATCACCGCGCTCCAGCGCGTGAGCGCCAGGTGCTTCCACACGGCCCCTGCCAGGGGCAGCGCGCGCAGAAGGGCATCCGCCGGGGCGGAACGCACCGCCGCCGCCAGGAGAGCCCGGCCTCCCAGTCCCAACACCAGCAGCACGGCCCACAGGATGCCAAAGGAGACCGCCATTTCCGGCAGCGCGGGGCGACCCGCGAGATAGGCCACCACTCCGGAGCAGGCCGCCGCCGTGTGCAGCAGGAGCAGCGGATACGTCAGAGCCCGCCGCATGCGCTTCTTCGCCGCCGCCAGCAGCGCGTAGTATCTCTCGAGATGCTGGAATCCGGCGCTCAGCCGCCCGCCGCTTTCCGCCGCCCCCACCATGCGGTATTCCAGATCCGTCAGCGATGGTCTCAGCGAATCCGCGATGGTTTCCCCGTTTTGAATTCCCCGTTCCAGCGCCTGGAGCGCTTCCACCGATGCCCCGCTCCTCCCCCTCGCCCGGATGATCGCCCCGGCCTGGGCCACGGGAATACCCGCTCCCGTGATGCGGGCCAGGCTTCCAAAAAAGAGGGATCGGCGCTGAGACATGGCGGCACTATAAGCGGGCATTTCCGCTCCGACACTGAAACCGCTGCCTTTGCTCGATCCCCATGTGAAAAAATTAAGGCTTCCCAACGAAATACCGGCTTGCATTCCTGCCGGTCCGCTCCAAGAATCGCGCTCCGCACAACGCGGAGTGTCTTCGGGCTGTGGCGCAGTTTGGTAGCGCGCCTGCATGGGGTGCAGGAGGCCGTGGGTTCGAATCCCGCCAGCCCGACCATTATAACCAGGGAGTTATAACTGGTCGTTGTTAGTAGTGTGACGTCAGGAAGGAGGTGTTAGGTGGCGGGCGGCACCGGCGGCGGTGATCCGGTTGGCTGGAAAAACGGAATTCCTCTCACCGATGGTAGCTAGGCACGGTCAATGTGACGAGCACGGCCCTGCGGAGCTGCGACGGGCGAACCTGGCTCATTTCCACCGCCGACGGAAAGGATACAGCCACCACGTCAGCCAAAGAAAAAGGAAGCCCACGCCGCCGCAATAGATCACCCCACCCACTAAATTTTCGCCCTGTCCGGAGATGACCGCCCAGCAAGTAACTCCAAACCAGCAGAGGTGGAAAGCGGCCGCGGTCAGTGAGACCAGGCTCAGCATGAGCATTATGCCTCGGAACAGTGGGGACTTTTTCCGCGCCGGAGAGCCGGTGTTGGGGACGGGAGGATCATCGGGGGCGGTCATAAGAGGAGAGGAACAAAAAATGGAGGGCTGGCTCTTCCTGCCGCGCATCCCGGGATGATCCGTGCGCAAACGCCGCAAGATCATAGGACCTGGCCGCTGGTTTTGACTTTGGTTGTTGGAGTGGCTGGGGAGACTGGCAGATGAGAAGACGCTGGCTGGAATGAGGAAGGCCGTGCTTTGCGCGGTACGACCTCCATTCTAATGAAACGGGGGAAGTATTTTGGACTGAGACCGGTTTAGCTGTCCGGAAAGGTGTTGCTTTGCGGCAGACGAAGCCCGGTGGCATTCAACTGCCCGCCGAATCCACTGCCCGGAGGTTCGTGAGGCTTCCCGGTGCCCGGTCCCTCCCAATGTTAGGAGAGCGTAGGCCCAGGGGGCTGAGGAAAGCGTAGTCCCCGCGCCAGGGAGCTTCATGACGCACCCAGCGAAGAAAGGCCGCCGCCGCTTCCAGCGAAGTCATCTCCGGGGGAATCTTCTCAGACATCATTTCCGCCGATGCCCAGGTTTCATGGTCTCCCGTCCCTGGATCGATGTAGAGGGAAACCAGTGCCAAAAACCTTTGAGGTTTGTTCATTATCAGACCTTTTATACTTTTCAGATGTTTTGCAATCTTTTTTATCTACATCTTAATTATTTTGATTTTCTAAATATCATTGATCGTCGTGAGTCGCGAATTCTCCTGGCTCCGGGAAAATCCCGGCCCTGTCCCTGATTTGCAGGGGGTTGCCCGGAAACGTGTCGGAATTTTAATCCTTCGCAGGAAAACATTACCCTCGACTTAAGAATGCCCGCTCTTAATAATCCAGCTCCGTTTTACACTCGTTCATGCATTGTCCCTACTGCCACGGCCCGCTTCGCGAAGAGTCATTTTCGTGTTCAGGTTGCGGGCTGACGCTGGAAAAGGCGACTGACTTTTTCGGAGAGCCCCCGGCTTTGAAGCGGGGCGTCCATGATCCTGAAGGGGTGCTCACTGCCGCAGACGTCCGGCTGCTCGGAGGAGGCATCGCGGCTTTTGAACGCCGCTGCCCGGGAACCGGATTCACGGCGGCTTTCATGGCGCTGCCTGAAAACACCCCTGCGGGGGCGTATGCCTGGTGGTTGTTCAACCAGTGCAACCCCGCCGGGGAAACCCAGGAGGGCCCGGAAAACTGTCACCTTTTCCTGCTGGTGGACACGGTGGGCAAGGGAGCTTGGATGACGCTGGGTTACGGCCTGGAGCCGTTTATTGGAGAGCGTCATCTCCGCCAGTTTCTGGAAGGAGCCCGCCCGCATTTTTCCCGCGGGGAATATGCCGCGGGAGCGGCCCTGGTGATCCGGGAGGCGGGCCGGATGATTCAGGAAATGGCCGCGGCCCTGCCTCGCATCTTCGGGCTGCCGCGGGAGGCCACGGAGTCCCGGTCTGTGGGAGTGCGATAGATTCCATGTCTTCGTCCGGTCCCATGCCTCTGGATTCCGTACTCGAGCGTGTTGTAAACGCGGCGGAGGGTTATGCCGCGCTGGGACTTCCGGATCTGGCATGGGAGGAGTTGACCTGTCTGACTCCCCGCCAGCGGGAGCACCCGGAAGTCCGGGAGATGGAACTGGCGCTCCTCGTTCAGGAAAACCGGTGGCAGGAAGCAATCCAGTCAGGCTGCGATCTCTGCGGGCAGGGGTGGGACCGCCCGGGTGTTTACATTCACACCGCCTACGCGCTCCACGCCGCGGGACGCACCGCGGAGGCGCATGCCATCCTGCTGGCAGGCCCGGCATGCCTCCGGGAGAGCCCTCTTTACCACTATAATATGGGCTGCTACCTGGCGGTGTCCGGAAATCTACGGGACGCGGAGGTCTGTCTTCGCACCGCTTTCCGCATGGATGCAAAGCTGCGCCTGCACGCCCGGCGGGACCCGGACCTGAAAGACTTCAAGGGAGTCTTCTGACCGGAAACCCATCCGGTGCCTCCCGCTACCTGGGCAGGTGATCCACGCAGTATTCTCCACCGTCCTCCATGACCCGGAAGTCCAGTTCCGGATTGCTGGCATCCGTTCTCCCGCAGACGGCGCACTGGTGGAAACTGTCCGCGACGGGAAGCGAGTTGGCTTTAAAACGCGCGCGCCTGCCGGCTGCCGTGGTGCGGCGGTGTATGCCTTTGAAATAAAGCGGGAGGCCCACGCAAATGCAGGGCAGCAGGGAAACGATGGTGGTGAGCCAGAGTTCAGGCTGACGCAATACTCTGGACAGGATCATGCCCACGTCCACCAGTGCCAGGACCCATGCCTGCAAAGGAACGATCCCAAACAGGTTGAAAACCATTTTCGGAAACAGCATCGCCACAATAAAAAAGAGGTTTGTCGCGAAGTAGGCGCTGCCAGGCTCCAGGCTGCCGCGGGTAACGGCCATGATAGCAAATCCTGCTTCGGTATTCAGAAAGGCAGCCATGGTCCACTGGCACACAAAAAACAGTCCCACCAGGAGATTCACCCGCACCACCCCCAGTTCGCTCTCCAGAAACTGCATGCAAAGCACTAGAATCATGATGGAGAAGATGAACATCAACGGATTCGTGGCACCGGGGACAAAGATGAAGGACACCAGCCTCCACCACTCGCCGTCCATGGAGACGAACGGTCTCAGCTTCAGTAATTCCACATAGCCGGGATTCACATACATGATCGCGAACGCCACGCACTGAAACAACGCGATGTAACCGATGAGACCGCGAATGGCGTAGCGTCCGAAGCGGCGTTCCAGAAAGTCAGGCGATGGCATGGAGAAAGAATCGGGTGGGGGAAAGGGGCGGAATCAAGCATGGCCCGGCCCCGGGGCAAAGTGTTTCCCACACGGCGGCGATGTTGACAATAATGGAATCCGCTTCCAGCATCCCGGACGTGAACTCTGAAGACCTGCAACAAACTCCCCTCCTCACCGCTCACCTAAGCCTGGGTGGTCGCATGGTTCCCTTCGCGGGCTGGAACATGCCGGTGCAATACGCGGGCATCACCCAGGAGCATGTGGCCGTGCGCACGGGCTGCGGGATTTTCGATATCTCTCACATGGGCGAGTTCTTCGTGAGCGGCAGCGGGGCGGGGGAGTGGCTGAACCGCCAACTGACCAACAACGTCGCTAAACTGAGCCCCGGCGAAGGCCAGTATACCCTGCTGCTGAATGAACAGGGAGGCGTGATCGATGACCTCATCGTCTATCGTCTCGCGGACGACCGGTGGTTTCTGGTGGTGAATGCCAGCATGATTTCGGAGGACCTGGCGTGGCTCGGTGCCCGGCTGGAGCCCGGCGTGGAACTCAAGGACGCCAGCCCTCTCTGGGCCGGCATGGCTATCCAGGGTCCGAACGCGCCCGCGGTGTTCACCGCCATGACCGGGGCCACGCTGCCGCCGCGCAATGGCATCGCGGACCTGGAGACCCCGGAGGGCCGCATCATCGTGTGCCGCACGGGATATACCGGGGAGGATGGCTTTGAACTCTTCAGCCCCGCTCCCGCCGGAGTCGCCTGGTGGGACCGGGCCATCACCGCCGGGGCCACGGCCTGCGGGCTGGGCGCGCGGGATACCCTGCGCCTGGAGATGGGATATCCGCTGAATGGCAACGATCTCTCCCCCACGCGCACTCCGCTGGAGGCCGGGCTTGGCTTCTTCGTGGATATGGAAAAGGGAGACTTCACCGGCCGGGACGTGCTGGCCGCGCAGAAGCAGGCTGGCCTGCCTTCCAAACTGACCGCCATCCTCCTCGCGGAGAAGTCGCCGCCCGCGCGCGCCCACTATGCGGTGCTCAGCGGAGGAGTGCCCGTGGGGGAACTGTGCAGCGGCGGGGTCTCTCCCAGCCTGGGCCGGAGCATCGGCATGGCCTACCTCCCGCCCGCGCTGTCCGTGCCGGGCACGGAGCTGGAGATCGACATCCGCGGGCGCGCCTGGCCCGCCGAAGTCGTGAAAAAACCCTTTTACCGCCGCCCCGCCACGGCTTGATTCCGCCACTTCGTTTTACCCTTTATCTTCACTCCCATGCCCGCTCCCGCCAACGCCCGTTTCACCCCTTCGCACGAATGGATTCTCGCCGGTGAGGAAGTCTCCCCCGTGGGGATTTCGGATCACGCCCAAGCGGAACTGGGAGACGTGGTTTACATCGAACTGCCCGCTCCCGGGCGTGTGGTCAAGGCCGGGGAATCCGTGGCCGTCATCGAGTCCGTGAAAGCCGCCAGTGACATTTACGCGCCGGTGGCCGGGGAAATCGTGGAGGTGAACTCCGAAGTCGCGGGCGAAACCGGCCTCGTGAATTCCGATCCGCACGGGGCCGGATGGCTCTTTAAAATCAAGCCGTCCAATCCCGCCGAAGTGGAGGCTCTCATGGATGAGGCCGCCTATCTCGCCCGCGTGGGCTGATTTACGGCGCGGCCGCTGCCGCCAGATTCAGCGAAAGCTCCAGCCCCTGGGGCTGACGGTTTGCGAGGGACACCGTGCCCCCGCAGGCCTCCACCGCGCTTTTAACGATCGCCAGCCCCAGCCCGGTGCCGCCGGTCTCACGTACCCGTGAAAGATCCGGGCGGAAAAAGGGATCGAAAAGCCGGTCCAGAAGCTCCGGAGGCACACCGGGACCGTGATCAGAAACGGTGAGCACGATGCGCCCTCCAAGGCCTTCCCTGGACGTGATCTCCACCGGCCCGTTCTCTCCGGCGTAGCGGATGGCGTTCCGCAGCCCGTTGGCGATGGCCCGGTCCAGCAGGGCGGCGTCCGCCCGCACGGTGTGCTCAGGGGGAATGTCCACGCGCACCTCGCACGGGGTGTTCTGGGTTTCCCGGGCCACCAGTTCCCCCACCAGCCGGGCCAGCGGCACGGAGGTCAGGGAGACGGAGGCCCCGCCCATCCCCGCTTTGGTGAAGGAGAGCAGTTCATGCAGCAGGGAGGTCATGAAGTGGGTCTCCGTGAGCGCCTTGTTCACATACCGGAGCCCGTCCTCACCGGTCCGCTGCTCCAGGATGCTGAGTGCCACCTCCAGCCGCGCCAGCGGGGAGAGAAGTTCATGCGCGGTGTCGCCCAGGAAGCGTTGCTGGTCCTCCACATAGCGGCTGAGTTTCCCCGCCATGTGCCGGTGGGCGCTGTTCAGACGGCCGAGTTCGTCATGGCGTTTCAGTTCCGGCGGGATGTCAAACCGGCCCCGCGCGATCTCCTCCGCGGAGCGCGTCAGTTTCCCCAGGGCGCCGGTAAGCTTGCCTATCAGCGGCAGCCACAGCACCACCGAGACCAGCAACAGCCCGCCGCCCACGGCCAGGATGGGGTAGTAATCAAAAAACAGCCCGCCACCCCGCATGGAGTCCGAGCGGAGTAATAGCGTGAGGGGCGGTCGCATGCCCACGCCGTCGCGTTCCTTTTCCAGCGATCCCAGCCGGACGCCCGCCCAGTAGTAACGCGGGGAATCGGACGCCAGGATGAATTTCCCACCCGGACGGGTGGACATGGCGAATCCCCGGCCGCCTCCTCCCCGGGGTCCGCGGGGGCGGTCTCCGAATTCCGGCGGTTCGGGTGGCCCGCCATCCCCTTCGTCGGTCCGTAGCTCCCTCGGACGCTGCGCGCCCTGGGGTTTCGGATTCTCCCGCCCCCCGCCTGGCTGGTAACGGTCCGGCCCGCGGGGATCCCCGGGACCTCCGGGGCCGAAGCCTTTGCTCTGCTCCCGCAGGGTATTGGTCACCACCTCCGGAGTCTCCTGGAAGTCTCCCGCCGCGAACTCCGTGAAGTCCGGTGCCGTGCGGAAGAGCGCGGCCTCCACGCCCCGTGCCCGCCACGCGGCCACCACTTTGTCCAGGGCCTCTCCTGGCGGGATGGCCGGGTTTTGCCGGAACTCCTCGATGACTCCCTGGCCCAGCGTTTCCAGCCGGTCCCCCGTGGCTCCCTCCAGCAGCCAGTTCAGCCCCGGGCCGAACTGGAGCCGGACAATGAAATAGAGCACCCCTACGATCACCAGGAGGTTCACGAGGAACCAGCCCAGGATTTTCCAGCGCAGGCGAAAGACAGCCCCCGGAACCAATATCCGGGAATAAGCCGTAACTCCCTGATTGGGTGGTAGTTGGGTTAAGATTCAGGCCGGTATCCCCGGAATAGAAAAATCCGGCCCCTTCCGGCAGAATCGCGCCGGTTTTAGAATTTTCGGCCCCCGTTTGAACACCACCGGGCCGCCCGGCGTCCCTCCGGCATGCACCCTCAGCCCAGCCTGCCCGCCCCCTACTATCAGGACTCCCTCGTCACCCTCTACCATGGGGATGCCGCGGCTCTCCTGCCCCTCCTGCCACGCGCGGACCTCCTCCTCACGGATCCACCCTACGGCATCGGCATCGCCCGCCGGGGCCGGATCGGCAATGGCCGCCGCTTCGCCCCCAAGGCCTGGGACAACGCCCCGCCCGCCCCGTGGCTCATCCAGCTGGCCATCAGCCGGGCAAAGCACGCCATCATCTGGGGCGGTACCTACCTCGGCCTCGGTCGCGCCACCTGCTCCCTGGTATGGGATAAACGGAATGACGGCCTGTCCTTTTCCCAGGCGGAGCTGGCGTGGACGAATCTCCCCTCCCTCGCCGTCCGCCTCTTCCGTTACCGCTGGTCCGGAGCCGTCCAGGAACCCGGCCACCCGCGCGAGATCCGCCTCCACCCCACGCAAAAGCCCGTCCCGCTTCTGGACTGGTGCCTCGGCAAGGCCCGCCACCCTGCCTCCGTTATCGATCCCTTTGCCGGCTCCGCCTCCACCCTCGTGGCCGCCCGCGCGCGGGGCATCCCCGCCATCGGCATCGAGCTGGACGAAGACTACTGCCGCCTCGCCGCGGAGCGCCTCCGCACGCGCGATCCGATGCTGAATTGAGGGCATCTTCACCGGCTTAACGGGGGGCTTAAGCGGTCTTTTTTCCGCCCAGTAGCCCCACCAGCACGCCGATCAGCAATCCTGCCAGGCAAATGATCGTCCACAGCGTCTGTTGATGCTGGAGGCTCAAATTCGTAATGTTCGTGCCCGGCGCGGCCGTGTCCCGCGTCATCACCACCACCAGCCCTATCAAGGATGCCGCGCAAAGGCTAAACGAGGCTATGTGGTGGCCTTTCATAGACTCCACCGGCGCGGCTGCTACCGGCACCGGCGGGGGATTGGCCTTTGCAGGGTCTGGAGCCACCGCCAGTTGATCCCTCAGCGTCTCAAATGCGCAATGCCAGCGCTGCTGGTCCAGCCGGCGCACCATGGCACCGGGTTGCAAACGGCCTGCGGCATTCAGTAAGTGCAGCTCCGCGTGCGTATGCGGCCCGGACTCCGTCGCTCCGGGATAAGCGATCAACTGCCACTTGGATGGCTTAAGGCAATGGATCATCACCGCAGTGAAGGTGATGCCCCCCAACGAAAGAAGAAAAACAAGAGTAGGATCCATGAGCTTGTCAGAAGTATTTTGGGCCGTTTACAAATCTATTTTGGATAAAAGCTGTTCATCTGAACGAAAACCACTCACTCTCGTCTCACAAATCCGTGAAGACGTCCCCCCAAGTCTTTCTGCGTTCCGGTTTACAGCCTCTGCCGAGGCTCATTTCTGACTGTTTTTCGCCTTCTTGCGGGCGGCGGAGGTCAAGGATTTCCGGTAACTCGTCACCTTTTTGGCCGTCGCGGCGGCCACTGGGGCAGCTGCCGCCTCCGGCTCCGCCAGTCTTCCGCTAGCAGCCCGGTCCGGCGCGAAAACCAAGTCCTCGCTGACCTCTATGCCCAGCGTCCGGAGCTTCTCCGCCACTGCCTGGCGGATGAACAGGGAACGCGGATCCCTTCCGCGGGCCTTGTCCATTTTTTCGACAAAGTCCTCGTCACTCTGGAATCCCACGAAGGTTTGGCCTGCTCGTCTCTGGTTTGCCATGGGTGTAATAACTGATTTTACACCCCTCGCACCCCCTCAGCGGAAAAAAAGCGAAATTTTCTTGCACGAACCCCACGGGTGTTTTACACCTCTTAGGTGTTTAACTGAAATAAAGTTAGTTAAACACTCATCCGCTTCCCCGACACATGAGCACCACCGCAAAGCCTCCCAGAGCCCGCCGCCCGCGCGGGCCCATCAGCGCCTCATCCAACAAATTCATCGGCACCTGGATGCCCCTCACCCTCGTCGAGAAGATCGACGGCGCGGTGGACGGGTCCGATTCCGACCGCTCGAAATTCCTCCGCGCCGCCGTCCGCGAAAAGCTGGAGCGCCTCAACCTCATCTCCTCGGCCAGCTAATCCATGTCCGGCCCCACACACCAGACACCGGACGCCGCTCCGGACTGCGCAGAGGGCGTGCTCCGCCACGCCGTCAGAGAGCACACCCACCGTGCCATGCAGGGCTACTGGCTCCTCCGCGCCCGCCTCACCCACATGCTTCCCGCCGCCTCCCGGGGAGTCAAAAAAGTATCATCGGAATTACTTGCAACCGTTGCAAGTAATTCCCCCGCCGCCGAGCCCCCCGGGTTTGAGCAGTGGCTCCGGGAGCATATCACGGACGCCCGCATCATGAGCCAGCGCACCGCCTACAACTACATGGGCATGGCGCTGAAATGCGGCATCCTCCCCACCATGACGGAGGACGAGGCCCTCGCCATCGCCGCCGAAAAGCTCTCCGGCCTCACCAGTATCAAGTCCCTCTACGGTCCGGAACCCACCACTGCCACCCCCGCCCAGCGGGAAGTCCCCGTGGATGAGGACAGGCAACTTCAGCAGGGCTGGCTGGACTTCATGGGCAGGGATTTCGCCCTGATGTTCGCGCCGGAAGGGAAGCACCTCCGCGTGCTCGCCCGCATGGAGATCGCGGAGATCGAGGCGCAACACCGCCGCCTCGTCGCCGCGCAGGAAGCCGTGGCCCGCGTGCTGGAAACCCGCCGCGCCGCCGGAAAAGGAGGCCGCCCATGAGCGCCTCTGCCGATCCCGTTGCCGCCTTTTTCGCGCTCCACGCCAGCCTGCGCGAGACCTCCCTCCACCCTGTCCGCTGCCTCCTCGGCTGGGATCCGGATGACCAGTGGATCGCCACCCTCACCAGCGCGCAGCCTGGTCAGGATAACCTCCGGGTCCACGCCATTGGCTATGGCTCCACCCGTGAGGAGGCCTGCCAGGACGCTCTGGACTACATTGTCCCGGAGGAGTTGCTGATTCCCGCCGCCTGTGAGGCCTCGCTGGACTCCATCACCTCTAACGAAACCAACGGACAGGAGGGGAACAGCTAATGGCTAAGAAACCCATGACACCGGCGACAAGGAACGCGCTCCGTTTGGCCGCCCTTTATGAGACGGCCATCGGCATGGACGCCAACGTGAAGAGTCTATCAGGCTTTGCTGCCTTCTACCTGAAAAGCCTTCCGGAGGAGGATCACCAAATCCTCCTGACCTGGCAGAAGATCAAAAAGGCC
The DNA here is from genome assembly GCA_965229245.1 of Verrucomicrobiales bacterium. Lineage (GTDB taxonomy): Bacteria > Verrucomicrobiota > Verrucomicrobiia > Verrucomicrobiales > V1-33 > V1-33. The sequence goes on along the minus strand of CBDDIW010000005.1, from coordinate 170,158 downwards.
GAACTCAGGAAGCTGATGAACCTCATGGAGATAGACTGGGGAAAGACCGCCACCCACGCGAAGCCATGACCTGCACCGCCCTCCTTTCCCCCGGCGATCCCTCCGCCATGGCCCTCCCTCTCGCCCTTCCCGCCCCCGGGTCCGGCACCGTGGAGGACCAGGCGGAATTCTCCGCCCTCTCCCGCGCGGAGCAGGACCGCGTCCGCCGCTGGCAGCTCCATCTGGACGAGTGCCGCCGCGCCGCCCACGGCACCCGCGGCCGCCTCATGGCCACCATCGCCCGCCGCGAGGACTGCTCCCTCCAGACCGTGCGGGGCAAGTACGATCGATGGCTCGCCGAAGGCTGGCGCGCCTTGATCAATCGCTCCGTCCACCGCGCCCCCACCGTCCCCGCCGCCACCGTGCAGTTCATGACCGGGCTGGTGGAGAGCCACCAGCGCGGCACCGTGGTCCGGCAGGCCCACCGCACCCTCCTCGCCCGGCTGGATGCATGGGAGGCGGACGGCGGCCTCCCCTCCAGCCAGCACGCCATCCCCGGCTACCACAGCGCCCCCCGGCGGAACCGCTCCACCGGCCTCCCCCCCGGCTGGGATTATACCAATATGGCGAAGCTGGTGAAACGCTGGCGCGAGGACGCCGCGCGGAAGCAGGGCCCCAAGGCCCACGCCTCCACTCTCCCCTCAGTCCTCGGCTCCCGCCTCGGCTGCGCCGTGGGCCAGATCCTGTTCTTCGATGACGAGGTCGCGGAGCTTTACGTCAATTTTACGGGCAACAACGGCCCCATGCGCCCCCTCGGGTTCCATTGCCTGGACTTTGTTAGCGGATGCAATATCCACCGTGGGTTCAAGCCCGTCATCCAGGACGGGAATTCCCGCCGCACCGTCGCCTCCCAGCTCACCAAAGCGGACTTCGACTGGTTCCTTCTGAGCGTCCTGACAAGATACGGCTACAACCCCCACACCGGCACCACCCTCGTGGGGGAAATGGGCACCGCCGCCGCCTCCACCGGCCTCGTCAGCCGCCTGCACGATACCTTTGGCGGCAAGGTCCAGTGGGACCACTCCGGCCGCTACGGAGAGCCCCTCCGCGGCATGATCTACGAGGGACAGAGCTGCGGGAATTTCCGTTATAAGGCCCCCATCGAGAGCTGGTTCAATATCCTGCGCAACCACGGCTCCGCCCTCCCCGGCAATGCCGGCCGGAACCGGGACATGGCCCCGGAGGAAAACCACGGCCTCCTCAGGGAAAACGCCCGCTACCTCCGCCTCCTGGAGCAGCTCCCCCCGGAGCGCCGCGCCCTCCTCCGCCCGGAGGGAGACATCTTCCACTGGGACCAGTTCTGTCAGGTCATGAATGACCTCATCGAGCTCATCAACCGCCGCACGGATCACTCCCTCGGCCAGTGGGATAAGATGGGATTCCTCCAGCTCGCCATGTTCGATTCCATGGCCCCCACGCTCATCGAGCGCGTGCGGGAGGATGAAAATCTCCTCCGCGCCATGGCCGCCGCGGACCCCCGCCTCCGCCGCCTCTCCCCCCGGGAGGTATGGGACCGCCACGCCCCCCGCCAGCTCCGCCCCCTCACCCCCATGCAGATCGTCACCCTCATGGGCATGGAGGCCGCCCGCGAGGTGAAGGTCAATGCCCAGCACGACATCGTCATCCAGGACCGGGAAATTGATAGCGAGCCCCTCCATTACACCGCCCTGCATTGTGTGAATGCCCTCGGAGACCACCTCACCCTCCGCCCCGGCGAGACCTACCTGGCATTTTTGAATCCTTACGCCCCGCACGAGATCCACCTCTGCCGCGCCACCGCCACCCTCCGCGGCTCTTACCTCGGCACCTGCCACCGCCGCGAGGCCACCAGCCGCGCGGATGCGGAGGGCCTCATCAGTCAGTACGGTCAGCTCCAGTCCGCCGTCACTCCCCTCCGGCATGACATAGAGCACCGCGCCGCCCCGGAGATCTCCCGCCGCCAGGCCATCCGCTCTCACAACAGGCGCGTCGAGGACCTCACCCGTCCCCTGACCCCCGCGGAAAAAGCCGCCGCCGCCTCCCGCCACGCCCTCACCGGAGCCTTCGCCCCGGAGCCCGGCGAGACCGCCGCCCTCCCCCCTCCGCCCCCAGCCGCGGATCCCTTCGCCGCCTTCGCGGATTGAGATCCACGCCACCCCGCCCCGCACCCTCTTCGCGTCTTTCCTGTAATACATTGTATCCACCCATGAGCACTCCAGAGCCCACCACCACACCCTCCACTCCCGCGTTTCAGCCCGGCGATGCCGTCCAGTGGACCGTCGTCAAATCCAGCCGCGGCGGCTTCACCTTCTCCCGCCGTGAGGGGAAGATCGAGTCCGTCCACAAAGACTCCGCCATCGTGAAGAGCCGCAACGGCCAACGCCGCCGCATGCCGCTGGATGAGCTGGACGCCATCAACGCCAGGAGCGGCCCCGCCCGCCTTCTTGAAGCCCTCGCCGGTGAATCCGCGCCGGAGTCCACCCCCGCTTCCTGAGACTCCTCCGCCCTCACTTTCCATGAGCTTCCGCCCCGTTCACCTCACCGCCCGCCAGGGCCGCTCCGCCGTCGCGGACATCCTCCGTTACCGCGTCCGCTCCGCCGGCCAGACGCTCCGTCTCTGCATCATGGTCCCCGCGCCCCTCTACAAGGGCCTTAGCCCCGAGCCTAAAGGCTGGCGGCTGGACGTGGACCCGGAGGCCCGCCGCGCCCGCCTCACCACCCTCGTCCAGATGGACGTGGGCCCCGCCGTGAAAAAGCACGTCCCCCGGGATGATGAGCAAAGCCTCGTCCTCGCATGGCCCTGGGCCCAGGAGCTCCGGGAGATCTTCCCGGACGGGGGAAAGGTCGTCCTCCTTCACGGCCATGTGGTCACCAAAATGGGCATCGAGTTCCCCCTCCCGGAGCCCGCCACCGCCAAAGCCTGAGCCCCTCCATCCTAACTAAATTATACCGCATTATAGCCATGACACCGAAAGCCAATACCGCCCCCCGTCCCACCTTCCGCCGCCATCTCACCGCGCGCCCCGTGCCCCTCCAGCCGCGCCCCGTCACCGGCCACCTCTGCATCGCCGGCGGCGTCACGGAGGGCACCGCGGCGGACTGCCCCACCTGTCAGGCCGGGCGCGTCCTGGAGGCCCTCGCCACCCTTACGGACGCCCTCCCCCGTCTCGGCTCCGGCGTCCCCGTCCACCCCGCCGTCCGCCTCCGCGCGGAGGACATCCTCCCCCGCCTCACCGTCTTCGCCAAAAGCCGCTGATCCCTCCGCCGCCTCCTAACAACCACATTTCCCGCGCCACATCATGAACACTCCCACTTTCCCGCCAGGCACCACCCCGCTCAGCGAATCCCGCCCCCGCCTCGTCCTTCCCGGCGAGACCCAAAAGCGCGCCAGCCGCCTCCGCCTGTTTCTCATCCTGCTCTGCGGCGGAGCCGCCCCCTGCGCCTGGCTGCTCCTCACCGTCTTCCTCTCCCTGGGGGACCTCCATGATTTCCCGTGGGGCTACATGCTCTCCGCGCTCGCCGCCCTCGGGGCCTTCCTCGCCTGGCTCCTCACCCGCCCCTGGAACCCATGACCGCCGCCCTCCTCCTGCTCACCGGCATCGCCCTCCTCGCCTTCGGCCCCAGCCCCTCCGGACCCCGCATCATCACTGCCTTCGTGCTCCTCTCCGCCGCCCTCCACACCCTCGCCTTTTCCTGATATGACCGAACCCCGCATCATCGACGACAACTCCGCCCTGGACCTCGCCATCACCCTCCGCCTTGGCGAAAAGCCCGGGGACTTCATCGTCCTCTGTCTGGACGGTCAGGTCATGAAGGGCTTCGGCACTCCCTTCGATACCCTTAACAACCGGCATCTCGCCGAAATGCGCGTCGAGCGACTCAACGACCGGTCGTCGCACAGTTGGTGGCCGGAGTTCTTCGCCTCCTGGAAACAGAATCTCACCGACCAGTTCAGCCTCCCGGCGGACGCCACCGCGGAGAGCTTCCGGCCCGTCTGCTCCTGGGCCATCCACCGGGTCTGCACCGGCTGGTCCCAGCGCCTCTTCACCGCCATCCAGCTTTTCGATGCGGATCACCTCGGCTCCCGCGTGGAGTCCTGGGAGATCGGCGTCGGCCTGGACGGCACGGGCGCCGCTACCCTGGAGGCCCCGTCCGGCAAAGTCTTCTGCCGCACCGGAAAAAAGGATCTCGCCCACCTCATCGCCCTCGCCGCGCTCGCCCTCCTGGAGGCGGAGCCCGCCCCGCCCGCCACCGCCTCCTGACAAGCTCCCTCCATCCCGTTCCCTCACCCTCTTCCTCATATGTCAGCCCCTTCCCCTGAACCCTCCAACCTCACCCCCGCCAAGGTCGCGGAGCCCTCCCTTGTCGCCCGCGTCCGTTCCCTGCTGGGCCAGCCGGACGGACGCGGCGGCCTGTGGTCGCGGAATTCCATCGCCAAGCAGATGGGCGAAAACTCCGCCACCCTCTCCACGTGGCTCGCCCAGTATGACGATGCCGGGGCTCCCGCCGCGCGGCCCCCGGAACTCAAGATGAACCTCTCCCGGTTCGAGGCCACCGTGGAGGACTTCCTCGCCACCCTCGCGGACCGGCGGGACTACTCGGAGGCCCTCTTTGAGACCGCCCTCACCCGGGACTTCCACAGCATCGCCGGAGCCGTCCGCGCCATCCATGGCATCGGCGTGTATTACAGTGGCGGCGGCCAGGGGAAGACCTCCGCCATCGCCGCCTATCAAAAGGCCAACCCCCTCGCCCTCACCGTGCCGGCCTCCACCTGGCGGGCGAATGCCGCCGGTCTCCTCCAGTGCCTCTTTGAGGCGGCGAACCGCTCCGGCCGCTGCCCCCGCTCCACCTCCCGGGCTCTCTGGCTCATGGAGCGCCTCGCCGGCACGGAGCGCGTCCTCATCATCGACAGCTACCACCGCCTCACCCTCCGCGGCTTCCAGTTCCTCTTTGACCTGCACGACGAAACGAAAGTCCCCATCCTCCTCGTGGGAAACATCAGCGGCCTGGAGCGCATTGAGAAGGATACCCAGCTCTACACCCGCGTCTTCCTCAAGCGGGAGGCTACCTGGGGGGACTCGGACTCCACCCGCGCCGCCGCCTGGCGGGACGCCGCGGACCGTCTCCTCCAGCGGGATGCCCCGGACCACGCCCAGGACATCCGCTCCCTCGCCCGGCAGGTCGTCACCGAAACCAAAGGCGGCCTCCGTGAACTGCAAAAGCACCTCATTCTCATGCGCGAATTCATGCGCGTGGACCCTCACCAGTCCCCCTCCAAAGCCTTCCACCTGGCCCACGATAACCTCCTCCACGGCAAATACACCCTCCGCTCCTAACACACCCATCCCGTCATGCAAAACGATAGCGATACCCTCTACTTCCACGTCACCGGCGGCCTCGTCATGGCCGCCATCGAGAAATACCGTCAGCGTTACCGCGACTGCTTCCGCGCCCAGAAAGGCTTTGTGGACGAGTTCGGTGGAGACGGCCTTGCCATCCAGGGAGACCGCCGCGCCATCATCTTCCGGGACCCCTCCAAAGTCCCCGCCGGCTGGATTCGCGCCAATGACGACGACGCCTGGTGGCCGCGCAAAAACTCCACCGCCGGGAAAGCCTTCCACCGTTGCGCCGGGGAAGTGCCCGTGATGAAAGCCCGCTCCTTCCAGACGGATGTCATCGGGCCAAAGGACCACTTCTTCTACTTCGTGGACGGCACTTCACCGCGGTCCATGGGCTGGGAAAAACACGCGGACTCCTACGTCCTCCTCGTGCCGAATACCTCCCGCCGTCCCTGCGCCATAGAAGGGGCGAACGAGGGAGCCAAATGGACCCCGCCGGACGCATTCTGCACCCCCATGAAGGTCTCCGAATACTGGCGGCTCAAGGAACTCAACGCCCTCCACCCGGTCTCCTGAAAAGCCCCCCATTTCCATTCTCCACCCGCCATGTCCCGCACCTACAAGCTCACCGGCACCGCCGCCGCCTCGCCTGGGAAAAAGCCCCGGCACGTCATCAACCCCGCCCAGAAATCCCTCTACTGGCGGAAGTGGTCCGCCTGCCGCCGCGTCCTCCTCGCCGCCGGACACTCCCCGGCGGAGGCGGATGCCAGCCGCCGGGAACTCACTGAAAAAGCCCTCGGCTCCCACAAGAGCCACACCCATTTTTCCAACCGGGATCTCGACAAGGTGCTCGCCGCCTTCGCTGCCGTCTCCACCCCTTCGGATCTCGCCCCCCAGCTGGATGCCGAGACCGCCCCCCGCCGCCGCCTTGTCCGCGGCATCCAGGATCTCATCAAGGCCCACCCCGGCCTGGAGTCCTACATCCGCGAGATCCTCGTGGACGCCAGCCACACCGGAGAATGGACCCGTCTCTCCACGGAGGACCTGACAAAGCTCCGGGCTACCCTCGCCCGCCGCGTGGGGGAAAAGAGCAAAAGGGCCAGGGCCGAGTCCGCCGCCCTCCGCGATGTCCGCCGCCTCGTCGCCTGCCCCCCGGACGGCGATCTCCTCACCGCCCTCGCCTCCTGCACCCTCGACGGCCAACCGCTCCTCTAACATGTCCACGCCCACCATCGCCGTCATGTTCCACCAGTGGCTGGACATGACCTACAAGGCCCCCCACAAGCCCACTCCCGGATCGGAGCAGTATAAGCAGCTGCGCTTTGCTTTTTTCAGCGGCGCTGCATCCTATCACCTCGCCGTGCGCGCCAACGCGGACGCCAGCGAAGAGGCGGCGGTTGCCCGTCTGGAGCGGTATGAGACGGAGATCACGGGCTTCCTCGACAGCGAAAGGGAAGACTTCAACAAGGCGAACGGGAAGAAGCCCCGCGCATGAAAACCACCCTCCGCCACACCCGTTCCGGCACGCTCCTCATTCTCGTGGCCCCGTGGCCGGCGGACACCCGGTCCTTCACCCTCCGCCCCGGCCAGGAACACCGCTTCGCCCCGCTCCCCGTGGCCCCGGCCCCGTCGCCGGACCGCCTCCTCCTCGCCCGCCAGGCCCTCATGCCGGAGCTGCTCCGCCTCTATCCCGTGGCCCCCTCCAGCATCCTCAAGGCCCGGCGCGTCACCTCCCTGCGCCAGCGTCATGCCCGCGCCGCTCTCGTGTGGGCCCTGCGGGAAATGGAGCCCACCCCCACCCACGCGGAGATCTCCGCCGTCCTCGGCGGCCGCCACCCGGACACCATCCGCGCCATCCTCATGGAGGCCGCCCGCTTCCGCCAGAGCCTCTCCTCCTTCCGCGCATCCACGGACCTCCTCGTCCGTCTTTTACCCCCCGCTTAAGCCCGTGCTCTACCTCAACGAAAATGACCGCTTCGCCGCCGCCTGGCTCCAGTGCCTCATCGCGGACGGCCACCTCCCTCCCGCCCATGTCGATACCCGCTCTATCACCGATGTCACCCCCGCCGATCTCCGCGGCTACACCCAGTGTCATTTCTTCGCCGGCATCGGCGGCTGGCTCGTGGCGCTCGCTCTCGCTGGATGGCCTGCGGACCGCCCTGTCTGGACGGCCTCCTGTCCCTGTCAGCCCTTTAGCGTTGCCGGCCGGGGCCGCGGCACCGCGGACGAGCGCCACCTCTGGCCCGTCCTCCACCGTCTCATCCAGGCCTGCCGCCCTCCCGTCATTTTCGGGGAGCAGGTCGCCAGCGCCGACGTTGTCGGAAAGTCTCGCGTCAAGCCTAACCGAAAGGCTCCAGTGGTTTGGCTCGATGGAATATTCTCTGACCTGGAAGCCGCACACTACACCTGCGGGGCGGTCGATCTACCGGCTGCGTGCGTTGGCGCGCCCCACATCCGCCAGCGCCTCTACTGGGTGGCCCACCGTGCGGGCCAACGACTGGCAGCAGGACTCCCCCGGCTGCACCTCCATCCGGGGGAAGCTGAATCACATGGTGCCCCGCTGGCTGGCGGGCTGGAGCACCCCTTCCTCCCGGGACTGGAAGGACACGCCCGGCATGGCCGTCACCGCTACCAATCCGGACGGCTCCCCGCGCCTCCGGCTGGACCAGTTGCCCCGGCAGGCTCTGCTGGCGGGCTGGCCCACATGCCAGGTCTGTCAGGGCCCCAACATGAGCCGCAACCGGGGCAGGGACCACGGAGCAGCCAGGGACCGTGTCACGCCCCAGAGTGTGGAGGCCATCATGGCTGGCGTGACGCCACCTTCATCCCCTGCCGCGACGGAAAGCACCGCCGCGCCCCGCTTGAACCCTCTTTTTTCCCTCTGGCTCATGGGCTTCCCCGCTCGCGCGTGGGCATCCTCCGCGGAGCAGGCAACGCCATCGTCCCGCCCCTCGCGGCGGAGTTCATCCAGGCCTTCCTGAGTGTTTCCTAACAAACCCGTTTTCCCCCACCCCATGCACTCCCACCTTTCCGCCATCCTCGCCCTCCAGCGCCCCCCGGACCTCCAGTCCGTCCTCCGCCTCTTCGCCTCGTCCTTCACCAGCAAAACCCCGGAGCGTCTCCGTTACCTTGCCAGCCCCGCGTGGCGCACCCTCCTGGGCCGCCCGGCCACCCTCGCGGGGGATGGCCGGGTCTTCCTCTGGACCTACGCCCGCGTCCCGGGATTCCGCGACTACGAGATCCCGCCCCCCGGCATGGGTTATGTGGACATCCCCGCGCTCCTCGCCATCCCCCGGGGCCAGCCGGAGATCCCCTGTCCCCGGCCCTCCGGCCCGTGGCGCGGCCGGGGCACGGACACCGTCTTCGTGCGCTCCACCCCCGCCCGCGTCCTCCGGTATGATCTCCTGCGCCTCTCCCTCCTGGACACCGTGCGCCTCGGCAGTGGCCGCCCCATCACCCTCCAGGGCTACACCATCGGCTGGGAGACCCTCTCCATCACCTGGACCCACGGCCCCGCCACCGGCCACGGCCTCCTCCTCTGCCAGCCCCCCGCCCCCCACCGCGCCCGCAAAGCAAAGCAGGCCGCCAAAGCCAAACCCGCGAAGAAAAAGCCCCCGCCCAAACCCCTCCCCTGAGCCCCGCTTAAGCCCCCCATTCAGCCCGCCCTCCCGGCGGGTTTTTTTGTGCGCGCAAAGAAAAAACAGCAGAAATAACGTTGACGGATGGAACCCCTGCTGTATTATCCCGTCGTCAGCAACACACCGCTGATTGCGAGTCACTCAAAGATGCCGGGCGGGCGGGAGTGACACGCAAGACACTCCCGCCACCTGCTACTAACAGGCCGCCCGGCGCTCACACCATACACGCAAAAATGAACACTGCCACCTCCGCCGAGACCAAGCCTAAATATGTCCTCGGGATCGTTCGCAATCCTTACCCGAATGTCTGCCTTATTGAGGCGGATGAAGATGGGACGCCGGTCACGCCGAAGATGAGGAAATATTCCGGCAAATTTAAGGATGACGGCAGCCCTATCTATTCCGGGGCGTGGCACCCTTACAAAACGCTCGACACCAGAATCGGAGGCATCTACCGCACGGAAACGGTGTGGTTCATCGACCGCACCCCCAGAACGTATGAAGAGGCCATGGAACTGGCCACAAGCGTGCCGCGGATAGTCCATCAGCAGGACGTGGATGGCCGCATGAATGATGATGCTCTCAACGCCGGAACATTTGAGGGCTGGCGGAAGCTGGCGGGCCTGTAAACTATTAAGAATGGGCCGGGGAGCGATCCCCGGTCCACCTCTCACTCACCATGAGCTGCCTCACCGAACTCCGCTACGAGGCCGAGCGCCTCGCCCGCGTGGCTCCCGGAACCAAAGAAGCCCTATGGGCCATGGAGGACTACCAGCGGGAACTCCAAGCCCTCAAACAGGAGATGGCCTGCAACAGGCTGGAAGAAGAACAACGCCGCCGCCGCGCGGCGAACCACGGCCAGCCGGACCCCACCTTCTTCCATGGGTAACGTATCCCCGGACGGCCCCTGGCCCGCCCTGCGGCGCTGCTGGATCGAGCACGCCGCCTATGCGGCCGGCGGCATCCAGCGCGGGGAGATCTCCGCTGCGCTCGGCATCTCCCTCCCCCAGGCCACCGCGGACCTCCAGCGTCTCCTCCAGGAGCACCCCGGGTGCCTCACCTACAACCTCACTCTCCGTCGCTACCAGTGGACCGGCGGCCCGCCCCGCCTCCCCGTCCCGGAGTTTCTCCACCTCCTTTTCCCCACCCTCCATGCCCCCGGAAACCCCACCTGACACCATCACCCGCCAGGCCCGCCACCAGGCCGCCCAGCGCGCCTCCCGCGGCCTCAAATCCCCCGGCCGCCGTCCCTGGGAATGCCCCGCCTGCACGGGCCATGACCGCTGGACGGACGGCAAAGGAAAGCGCCACTGCCAGACCTGCCACCCCCGCTCCCGTGGCCGGGGACGCCCCTCCACCACCTCCACCACCTCCACCACCTCTACCCCTCCCGCTCATCATGACTGACACCTCCACCCCTCCCGCCCCGTGGGCCCTCGCCTGGATGCGGGACCAGGCCTCCAGCCTCCCCCCGCCCCAGCGTCTGGGTTACGAGGCCATCATCCTCCTCCCCTCATCGGAGGAAATCTCGCTCAAGCTGTCCAGCCCCAGCCGCTACGGGATGCCCTCCGGCCCTGGGCCCCTGGGGAGCAGCGAGCGCGTCATTGCCCGCGCCATCATCAAGGCCGGGACGCACCCTCTCTCCGTGCTCCATTGGACCTGGCGCGGCATCGATCTCCACACCGGCCTCCCCATTCCGTCGGCTCCTTACTAACAATCCTCATCCCCCCTCTCAAGGCCCGCCACCCCGGCGGGCCTTTTTTTGTGCCCTCCATCCCCGCCCTGTTGACGCCCGTGCATAGTATCCCGTGCCCTCCGCGCGTCATCATCCGGACCTCCCCGGATTCTCCCTCTCCTTTCCCCCCAGCGTCGTCCCCACCGGACGCGCGGACGGAGCCGTCCTCGTCATCCCCGGGCGTCCCGTGGTCATGGAGGACGAGGTCACCGTGAGCGAGGCAGCCAAGCTCACCGGCTACAGCGTCCGGCAGATCCAGAAGATCGCCCGCGGCCTCGGAGCCCGCCAGCGCGGTCCCCGGTGCAAGCTCCGGCTCCCCGCCCGCGCCGTCGCGGAGATGATTTCCCGCCGCGCCTGACATTCCGCAAGCCCCGCGTGCATCCCGCGTGCGCCCTTCGCGGGGAGGGCGTCCAGGGCGCGGATAACCCCCGTTTTGCGCCCCGGGGAAAGTGCGCCCCGGCGTGTCCATGCAAGACTGGGACCAGCCGCATGAATACTCTCCGCACCCTCGCCGCTAACTGGTTTGCCCGCCTCGCGCTGAAGCTGCTCACCTACCTCTCCACAGTCCTCGGATTCACGGGCGACCAGTCATTTATCGACCACGGCTCCGCCTTCCTCCTCGCGGTTTTCGCGGGCGTGCTGGAGCTGGTCCTTAGCTGGGCCAGCCACACGAAGGCCGCGAAGCTCATCCAGACGTGGGTGCCGCCCACCGTCCTCAAGCCGGAGGCCGCCACCGCGCCCTTCCCCGGCTCCCGCCTGCCCCTCCTCCTGCTCGCCGGTCTCCTCTGCCTCTCCCTCACTGGATGCACCACCACGGAGCGCCGCGCCGCCGTCCAGGCTGGCGTCCTCCTCGGCTCCACCTGGCTCTCGCAACAGCCCCCGCTGCCCGCCGCGACCGCCAAGTAATCGCCAGGTCCTCCTCTGTCCTGGCTCCTGTTTCCTAACCTCGTTTCCCATGGCCGCCCCTTCCAACCTCGAACTGCGCACCCGCCTCATCGGCATCCTCCGGAAGGAGATCGGTGTCCGCGAAACCGGCGGCCCTAACACCGGTCCCCGCGTCATGGAATACCAGCGCGCCACCAGCGAAAAGGGCACCGGCTGGCCGTGGTGCGCCGCCTTCCTTTGCTGGGGCATCCGCGAGTGGACGCGGGACAAGGACGTGCCCCCGGCCCTCGGCCTCACCCCCGCCACGCTGGACGCCTGGCTCCCCCGCACCGCCCTCGCCTACGGATTCGAAGCGTGGGGCCGGGAAAAGGGCCTGCTCCTCTTCCGCCCCGGCACCACGGACATCCACACCGCGGACATCTTCACCCTCAGCGCCGTCTCCCACGTGGGCATCGTCATCACGGACGATACCGCCCTCAAGGTCATCCACACCATCGAGGGCAACACGGACGGCAACGGCGGCCGCGAAGGCATCGAGGTCGCCAAGCGGGAGCGCAAAGTCTCCGGCGTCCGGAAGTTCATCCGCCTCCTGTCCTGACAAATATGTCCGCCGCCCTCCTCACCCCGCGCGCCGAAGCCCTGCACGACCAGCTCGCCGCCGCCGTCCAGCATGCCGGCCTCAGCCTCAGTGAGACCGTCGCCGCGGTGGATCTCCTCCAGTCCACCTGCGCCGCCCGCTACGAGGACGCCGTGGGCCGGGCCTCCGCTGATACCGTGGCCGCCGAGGAAGAGGAGGAAAAGGACCCCGCGAACGAATGGAAGCGCCCGGGCTGACTAACAGGTCATGATCGTTTCCGCCCTCTTCGCCCAGTCCATCGACGCCGTTCCCTCTGACTGGCTCAAGAACGCCGCCATCACCGCCCTCGCCGGCATCGCCCTCTGGGACCGGATCTCCGCCATCCGCCAGCGGAATAAGCAGCCCGCCACCGTCACCGTTTCCTCTCCCGTCCCGCCCCCGCCCCAGCCCTTCATCATCCAGCACGCGGAACAGTACGTCACCATCGAAGCCTTCCGCGAGCTCAAGGAGCGCGTGGACGACCTCCACGACATGGAGCGCCGCCTCAATGAACGGGGCGAAGCCCGCGCCGAAGCCATCCACCAGCGCATCAATCCCCTCGCGGAAGCCATCACTGGCAGCCGCGATCAACTGGCCCTCCTCGCCCGCATGCTCACCACCAAGAAGCGCGAACGCGCCACCACTCCCTCCCTCCGCTGATCCATGCTAAAGGCCCACATCCTCGACATCCTCACCGCCGCCCCCGCCTCCGGCATGGCCCTGGCGTTCCTGCGCGTGGAGATCGGCGTGCGCCTTGCCCGCAGGATCGGGGAGGGGGAATTCGCCCAGGCCGTCAAGGACCTCAAGGGCCGCAAGTTTATTGAGGACGCCGAAGCCGGGCTTTCGGATGACCCCTCCATCAAGCTCACCGCCGCGGGCAGAAAGGCCGCCGCCGCCCTGTGAACGAGGCCCGCGCCGACAGCATCTACGAGCGACTCCGCGCCCGCGGCCTCCTGGACCGCGTCATGCGCGAGCTCTACGATCGCGAGAAGGACTTCAAGCAGATGGCACGCTGGCTCCAACTGGAGGGCGTGCCCACATCCCACCAGTCCCTCTACGCCATGGTCCGGGATCACGGGCTCGCCTGGCGCTATGAGCGGAATACCGCCATCCGCGCCGCCCAGGGGGATACCGCCCCGCTGGATGAATCCGCCGCCCGCACCCTCAACACCAAGCTCGGCCTCCTGACATTTGAACTGGATGGCGTGAAGGAGCTGGCCCTCCTCGCCAAGGTCCAGGGGGATACCCGGAAGATCCAGATCCTGGAGGGCAAGCTGGAGATCGCCCAGCGGGAGCTGGAGCTGAAGATCGAGGAATCCCAGCGCACCACCGCGGAGCTGGTGGAGGAGATCTTCGCCAACGCGGATTCCATCCAGGCGCTCAAGGCGGAGCGTGATGAACTCAAGGCCGCCGGGGCCACCGTCCGGGACATCGTGGACGCCATCCGCCGCCGCCTCTACGGCGCCGGGGCCAACAGCGGAAAGGAGGCCCCACATGCCTGACAAATCCCGCAAGGCCGGCGGCAAAGCATCCCGCATCGCCGCGCTCGCCTCCAGTCTCCTCCTGGGCTCCGTGCCCGCCGCGCCCCTCTTCCCGGACGCTCCCGCTCCCGCGCTCCACCAGACCGCTTCCCTCATCCAGCCCCGGTCCTACCAGATGCCCGTCTGGTGCGACCACTCCACGCCCCTCGTGGTGCTGGAGTTTGGCCGCCAGCTCGGCAAGAGCTTCACCCTCGCGGACTGGGCCGTGGACCAGCTCCTGCTGGATCTCGCCCAGCCGGGCATCAATACCTCCCTCGTCACCGTCCTGTCCAACAGCAAGGCGAACGGCCAGGAATTCGCCCTCAAGGCCGCGGAGGTGGCCCGCCGCGTCATGGAGGCCCGGGGCGAGGTGGAGACGGACTTCCCGGACTCCGCCGTCCTCCGCGCTATCAAGTTCGATGAGATGCGCTTCGAGCTGCGCATCCGCATCGGGGACAAGGTGGGGCGCATCCTCGTGCTCGCCGCGAATGTCCGCACCGCCCGCGGATTCTCCGGCCACCTCATCCTGGACGAGTTCGCCTTCCACCAGGACGCGGCCGGCATCTGGGAGGCCGCGGAGCCCATCGTCTCCAGCCGCGTGGGCTACCTCTGCCGCATCGCCAGTACGCATAACGGCAAGCGCACCCTCTTCTACCAGATGGCCAAGGGCGGGGACTTCCCCGTCTGGAGCGTGGCCCGGAGCGATGCCTGGGCCATGGGCCAGGGGGACCGCGCCGCGTGGGACTCCTTCACGGCCCGCTGGAAAGCCTTCGACGAGACAGCCTTCAACCAGTGGTTTCACGATGCCCTCCCCATCGGCCAGGGCTGCTCCCCGGAGTTGCGTGCCTGGCTCTGCGATCGCGCGGCCACCGCCCGCGCGCCCGTCCGCCCCGTGGACGTGGTCCTCATCAAGAGCCTCAAGCGCAAGGGCCAGCTCATCACGCCGGACGAAGCCGAGCGCGAGGCCACGGACCGCCGCGCCTACCGCCAGAACTACGAGAACGAGCCCGGCGATGAAGGCGGCGCTCTCATCGGCATGCCCGCCATCCTTCAGGCGGAGCGGGCCATGGACTGGACCATCGACGAAGGCGAAAACCGCTGGAGCCCGGCCACCCTGGAGCGCCTCCGCGCCCTCCCTCCGGACGCGGAGGTCTATGCCGGTATGGACGTGGGCCGCACCGTGGACCTCACCACCATCCCCCTGCTCCTGAAGCTGGGCCAGACCCGCCGCCAGATCGGCATGTTCATCGGGCGCGAGCTGAATCACGCCCACCTCCGCCGCCAGTGCGAGGCCATGATCGAGGCCCTCGGCGGCCGCCTCCGCGGCTTCGCCATCGACTTCACCGGCGTGGGCACCGGCGTGTGCGATGAGCTGCACGACAAATACGGGGACCTCATCATCCCCGTGCATTTCGGCAGCACCGTGCCCCTCACGGAGGAGATCCTCGCGGAGGGCCGGAAGCAGGCCACCATGAAGATCACGGAGAAGATGGGCAACGGCCTCATGTATCTCTTCCGCGACGGCCACATCGAGATCATCCAGAACCAGTCCCTACGCGATGACCTGAACCGCCCCGGCCGCGTGGTGAACAAAAACGGCACCGTGAGCATCGCCGCGGAGCGGAACAAAGCGGACCACTCGGACCGCTTCTGGGGCCTCGCCCTCGCGGAGCACGCCGTCTCCACCGGCGGCACCGGCGCGTGGACCCCGGAGCAGCTCTCCGGCACCGCCATCGGCCACTGCGGCGTGCAGACCCTCACCACCTTCTCCCCGGTCCAGAATGCCGCCCGCGGCTTCTCCGGAGACCTCTATTTCGCCCCATGAAGCCATCTTTTGTTAGTAGCGTTTTTAAGCGCCTGGCCCCCCGGGGGAGCCGTGGTCACACCGCCGCGACGGGAGCCCCCCCCTTAAATCAAGCCACAGCCCACTTAAACGGCCCATCCCGCCCCCGCTCCTCATCCCTTCCTCTCGACCTGCTCCTCCTCGCCGGGGCTTTGCTGTTTTTCGCCGGGGTCATCATCATTCCCGCCTGGCTCAAGGCGGAGGCCTACAACCGCGCCACCGGCGCGCATGTGAGCTGGTGGGACGCCCTCATCCTGGACCTCCGGGTCTCCACTCCTGCCTCCCCCCATGCCCCCTAACCGTCCATCCCTCGCTCTCCGCGTCCGGGATGCCGTGGTCACCGGCGTCCAGGTCATCCGCGGCCGCCGCATGCCCCCGCCCGTGGAGTCCCTCTCCCTGGACCTTGGCATGTCCGGGAATGTGTGGGACGAGCAGGTCCAGCGGGCCATGATGCCCCAGGAGGTGGAGGCCATTCTCAGCGGCGCGCTCTCCGGGGATCTCCGCGACCAGCAGCGCCTCTTCCTGTCCATGATGGACACCTGGGCGAAGCTCGCGGACAACGTCCGCGCCGTGGAGGACCAGCTGGTCTCCGCCCCCTGGGAGGTCATTCCCTTCAAGGACGCGGACGGCAATGTCACGGAAAGCGCCAAGGCCAAAGCCGCCCTCGTGGAGGCCGCTCTCCATGGCATGACGCCGGACCCCTCCCGCCAGGAGCTGGACCGGGATGGCCTGCTCAAGGGGCTCGCCCGCGGCAACCTCACCGGCCACGCGGTCTATGAGATCCTTTGGGAGCAGCGCCTCCACGAGGGCTCCCCCGCCATTCTCCCCCGCGCCGTCCGCCGCACCGGGCCCGCGCATTATGGCTACCCGGGGAACAGCCGCCTCTTCCGCTTCCGCACCCGGCCGGGGAATGCCTGGCAGGACTTCCCGGAGAACAAGTTTCTCCTCCACATCGTCCCCGCCCACGAGGGCCACCCCGCCCAGGCCGCCCGCATCCGCACCCTCGCCAAGTACTGGGGCGCGAGCACCTACGGCTTCGAGTGGCTCATGATCTACGGGAACAAGTTCGGGATGCCCTTCCGCTTCGCCACCTACAAGAAGGAAAGCACCCAGCTCAAGGGCCAGCTCCTCGCCATGCTGGCGAACCTCGGCACCGCCGGCTACGGCGTCTTTCCGGAGGGCACGAAGATCGAGATGCACGAGGCCGGGAAGTCCGCGGGGGAGCTCCCCATGCCGCTGCTCATGAAGCTCTCGGACCAGGCCTGCGACCTCGTTATTCGCGGCGAGACCTCCACCGGCGGCACCGGCGAACGCCAGGGATTCAGCAAGGGCGACGTCCAGGCGGGCGTGCGGCGCGAGTCCCTCCAGGGCTATTGCAATAACGCCGTCACCACCCTCAACCAGGCCGCCCGCTTCATCTGCCTCCTCAACTACGGCACCCTGGACGAATGCCCCTCCTTCCGGTGCGAGATCCCGGAGCCGGAGGACGCCAAGGCCAATGCGGAGACAGACGCCATTCTCGCCGGTCTCGGTCTCCCGCTCCGCATGGAGGACCTCTACACCCGGCACGATAAAACGCCGCCCGGCCCCGGGGACATCGTCCTCCTCAACGACCGCCTCGTGAAGTGGGAGGAGACTGCCCTGCTCTCCGATCCCGCCGACGCCAAAACAAAGGCCCCCGCCAAAACCATGGCCGCCCCTAACGCCGCCCCGGAGGTTCCGCCCCCCGGCGGCAAAGCCCCGCCCAAACAACTCGCGGCATCCAAGGCCCCCGCGCCCGTCACCCTGGAGGACGTCATGGAGCAGCTCCTCGTGAGAGCCACCATCAACGGCGCGGAACGGTTCGAGAAGGACGCCGCCGAAGTCACCAAAGAGGAAGCCGCCCGCGCCTCTTAACCCCCCGTTTCACCCCCCTCTTAAATGAAGGCCACTGCACTTTCCTGTTTCGCCGCCGCCGAGATCCCCGGGGCCACCACGCCGCCGGATGAGATCATGTTTGCCCCTGCCGGTGAATCCGAGATCACCGCGCACTACGACGGGAAGCCGAAGAAAGTCCGCGTCAAGGTGGACGCGGCCGCCGCCGCCCGGCTCAACCGCGATCTCCAGGCCCGCAAGGCCGCCGGAGGTCCCCAGCCCTTTTTTGACTTCCACCACGAAGGCCGGGACGCCGCCGCCTACCCCACCGGCTTCCGGTGGGTGGAAGGGAAGGGCATCATCGCCGACGTCGCCGGGCAGTGGACCACCGCCGGGGCCGCCGCCGTCACCTGCGCCGCCGGCCACCGGCCCAACATCCGGTTCTTCTCCCCCCGCTTCGACTTCGATCTCAAGTCCGGCCAGATCCGCGGCCTCATGCCCGCCGCCTCCGGCAACGCCGCCGGGGGCCTCGTCTCGGACCCCGCCTTTTCCAATATCGCCGCCCTCACCGCCGCGAAAGCTCCTCTCAACCCTAACACCGAAACCGAAACACCCATGTCCAAGGAAATCCTCGCGGCCCTCGCCGCCAACGGCATCCTCACTGAAGCGGAAGCCGCCCTGCCCAACGCCCACGAGATCGTCGCCTCCCGCGCCGTGCTCAAGACCGCCGCCTCCGCTCCCGATCCCAAAGCCACCGCCCTGGAAGCCAACCTCGCCGACGTCACCGGCAAGCTGAAGGCCATGCAGGAACAGGCGGCCGATAAATTCGTGAACGAACTCACGGCCTCCGGGAAGATCCCGCCGAAGGCCGAGGGCATGAAGAAAATGTGGCGCGCCGCCCACCTCGCCGACTCGAAGCAGGCCGAGAAAGACGCGGGTGAACTCACCGCCTCGAAAGCCATCGGCACCCAGGCCCTCACCACGGATGACGATGGCACCTCCAGTGCGGACCCCGCTGCCGGAACCCCGCAGGAACTGGCCGCGTCCAAAGCCTTCTACCAGGGCGTCTCCGCCCGCCAGTCCGCCCTCATGCAGGCCAACAAGGGGCTCGATGCCCACAGCGCCTGGAACCAGGCGGAGAACGAACTCAAGGCCGCCAAAGCCATCGCCGCCGCGTCCGCCTAACCCCTCCACCCGACTCCTCACCCTCACTCTTTTTCCCGGCGCATAGCGCCACCCTATCATGCAATCCAACGTCACCCAAGGCACCACTTATCAGCTCACCGCCGGGGAAACCCTCACGGACGGTGACCTCGCCGGCTTCACCGGACGCGCCCTCGTCATGAGCGGCGCGGCCGCGAATACCGCGCTCCTCCCGTCCGCCGCCACGGACGTTCCCGTGCTCCTCCTCACCGCCGGCGGAGCCACCGGCGAGCCTATCGAGGCGGAGGGCATCGTCCCCGGTCGCCAGTATATCATCCGCGCCGGGGCCACCCTCGCTCTCGGGGCCTATGTCGAGTGCAAACTCATCACTAACAACTTCGGGAAGTGGGTCGCCTTCGCCTCCGGCGTGAAGCGCTTCCAGCTCCTGGAGGCCGCCGTGGACGGGCAGCTCGTCCGCGCCCTCGCCCTGTAATCCTCAAGTCCCCGTTACCAACCAGCGCTCCGCGCCCCAAATAAATGACCCGCCTCCAACGCCTCGCCGTCACCCACGGCCTCAACCAGTACGCGACCGGCTTTGTCACGAATGACAACGCCCTCGATGACGCCCGCTTCCTCATCGGCGGCCCCGTCCCCACTTACGGAATCAACTTCGAATACTTCCAGTTCGACAGTGACGCCGGCTTCCGCATCCCGAACACCCTCGTGGCCAGCGATGACCCCCTGGGCACCAAGCTGGACTTCGGCGGCACCCGCACGCCCGGCATTCTCGACGAGCACGGGGCCAACAGCCCGTTCCCCGTCATTGGAATGCAGGATGCCAACCTCATCATGACGCTGAAGAACAAGGCCCGGCTCGCCGCCCAGGCCCTGAAGCTGGGCCGCCTCCAGCGCGTCCTCACCCTCGCCCAGGCCACGGCCACCGCCGCCGCAGCCATCGACCTCACGAACGCCGCCACCCAGGCCGTGAAGCTCGTGCAGGACCAGGTGGACAATGTCATCCTCGCCTCCGGAGGCACCGCCGCCGGGCTGGACATCCGCATCCTCTGGCCCACCCGCGTGGTCACCGCCTTCTCGAACCACGCCACCGTGCAGGCCCGCGTGAATGGCGGATCCACGAAAAAGGACCCGTCCACGATCGCCGTCAGCATGGGGGATTTTGACCGCCTCATCGGCAAGGGCACCGTGAACAAGGAGAGCACCGCCTCCTACGTCAGCAGCGCCCGAGGCCTCGCGGTGACGAAGGACTTCCTCATGGGCACCAGCGCCTACGTGTGCGCCGTCTCCCAGGTCCCTAATGACTGCGACCCGAGCTGGGCGAAGCTCTTCCAGATGGAGGGCGAGGACGGCTCCATCTTCGAGCCGAAGTATGCCACCCACTTCGCCAACACCCAGGAATACGCCATCTGGCGCTGGGCGGAAAAGCTCCAGGCCACCAACGCGGCCGCCATCATCCGCATCCCCTTCACCATCCCGTAAGCCAGACCTCAGGGGAACCCGGAGCCCGGGCGCGATGCCGACGGATCATCCGCCCGGGTCTCCACCTCCCCCATCTCTTACTCCGCCTCCTACTCTTACTCCCTCTCCATGGACTGGGTGCTCATCACCGAAGCCGACGTCAAGACCCTCTTCCACGAGGGCGAGTGGACCGCCATCACGGAGGCCACCCGCGGCGCGGAGGCCAGCGATGTCGTCATCACCACCATCCGCCGCGTGGTGAACCGCGTGCGCGGCTACGTGGAGAGCTGCGAAAACAACGTCCTCGGCGAGGCCGGATATGTCCCCGGCCTGCTCTACGATTCCACCCTCATCCTCATCTTCGAGGCCCTCGCCAAGACCCTGCCCGTGGCCGGGCTCCTCATCGACCCTCAGCGCGCGGACCAGATCAAGGCCGCCATGAAGGAGCTGCAAATGGTCGCCCGCTGCGAGCTGAAGATCTCCCCGCCCGGCAACACCCAGCCCCTCGCCCCGGATTCCCCCGCCCCCGATACCGGCGGCTACGGCGGCGACTGCCCCGTCAACTGGCACGGCGTCCGTTGATTCCCCTCTCCTCATGGACGCCCGCGAGCTCACCATCCTCCTCAACCGCGACCTGCCCCCCGCCCAGGCCGCCGGAGCCTGGCAGGCAAATCCCCTCACCCTCCTCTGCTCCCTGGAGTCCGGAGTGGACATTGACGGAGCCACCACCATCCGCGCGGAGTTCCGCGCCGCCCACGGTTCCAGCGCCATCCTCGCCTACATCGACATCCCGGTCACGGACGAAAATGGCCCCTGGTCCTTCCCGTTCACCACCGCCCAACTCAACCAGCCCATCCGCGCCACGGACAAGTCCCGCCGCCTCTGGCTGGAGATCTCCGCCCGCTGGCTCTCCCCGGCCCGCAAGGAAACCCTCGCCGTCCGGGACGTCACCCTCTACCGCACCACGGACGGCGCGGAGGACCCGCCGGACACGGACTCCGGCCTCTACGTCACCGCGGAGGAACTGGAGGAAGCCCTCGCCGGTCTCGGCACCGGCGGCCTCACCCTCGTCTCCACGGAGGCGGACACGCAGGGCTACCTCACCCTTCGCGATCCCAACGGATTCACCTTCCGCGTCCGCTACACCGCGGGCACCCCCGGCCCGGCCGGCCAGCCCCTCACCCTCCTCTCCACCGAGGAGGACGGGGAAGGCTACCTCACCCTCCAGACCTCCAGCGGCTTCGCCTTCCGCCTCCGCCCCACCGCCTCTTCCTAACACCCTTCATGAAACGGTTCGTCACCTTTCTTCTCGTCACCCTCCTCGGCATGGGGCCCCTCGCGGCCGTGCCCGCCGTCCCGGCGAACACCGTCACCCTGGACCGCTTCAACGCGGGCACTGGCAAGTGGGAACCCCTCCCGCTCAACCCCTCCGGCAACGTCGGGAAAGTCTTCGGCGTCAAGCCGGACGGCACCTGGGGCATTATCGACCAGACCGGCTCCGGCGGCTCCTACCTCCCTCTCACCGGCGGCACCGTCACCGGCCCCATCGCCGCCCCCTCCTTCATCGGCCCGCCCGCGTTGCCTACGGGCGGCCTCCTCGCGGACTACCGCTTTGATGAGGGCTCCGGCACCACCCTGACAGACTACAGCGGCAACGGAAACAACGGCACCTACGTCGGCTCCCCCACCTTCCTCGCGGAAGGCGGCATCCAGCCCGCGGCGGGCAAATACGCGGCGGGCACCACCGCCTTCCTTGCCACTGCCCGGACCATCTATCTGGCGTCCGATGTCCCGCCCTCGGACTACACCCTCACGGCCACCCCCATCATCATGGGGTCCTCCACGGGCCTGACCAACCTCAACGTCCAGCGAACGGAGCCCACATCAGGATATAGGTGGCAGGGAGCCCACCTCGTGGCCAATGGCGGGGCCACCTACAGCCGTGCCTGGAGCGTCGCGCCCTCCTCCGTCTATGTCACCGCAGTGACCATCGATGCCGCGGGCGGCGCGAGCAAAGTCTATATCAATGGCCAGGAGGTCACTTATTCGGAGACCGCCGCCTTCGGCATCTATCGCGGCGGCATCCCGTGGTTCGGGCAGTCCGCCACCACGCCCGTGAGCTGGCCGGACAGCCCCATCCGCTACGCCGCCTCCTACTCCACGCTGGACAATGCCGCCACCATCGGGGCGAAGACGTCCATCATCCGCGAGATCCTCCGCCGCCGCGGCACCGTGCTGGACCGCACGGTCTCGCCAACGGACACCAGCAGCCAGCTCCTCTGCGTGGGAGACAGCATCACCCTGGGCGCGGAGGGCGTGCCTTCCTACGCCTACTCGCTGAGCACCACGGAGACCTTCCAGTCTCCCGCGCCCATCGTCAAAGGCTGGGCGGGCGCGAAGATGCTGCAACTCGTGGACTCCACCAAAGGCTTTGCCGCGGTGTATTACGCGCCCGCCGCCGGGATCAATGTGGCGGTCGTCTTCGCGGGGACGAATGACGCCCTCACCTCCAGCTGGCAGCAGGTCTATGCAGCCACCCGGGCCGCGTGCCGGAGTCTGCGCGCCGCCGGCTGGAAAGTCATCGTTTGCACTCTGCTGGATCGCGGGGACGCGGGCTACCCCGAGGTCAAAAACACCTTCTATGTCCCCCTGGAAACCGCCGTCCGTGCAGGCTGGCCGGAGTTCGCGGACGAAATCAGCGACTTCGCCGGGAACGCAAATCTTGGAGCCCTCGGCGCGTCCAGCAATGCCACCAACTTCGTGCAGCCGGCGCGGATTCACCCCGCCACAGCGGGCAAGGACCTCATGGCGTCCATCCTCAGCGCGGCCATCAACCGGCTCACTTCCGGACTGCGGAGCGCCCCGGCCTTCGCGGGCGCACTCAACGGCAATGCCACCACGGCTACCGCGCTGGCCACCCCGCGGAACATCTATGGCAATCCCTTCGATGGCTCCGCCGCCCTCACGCAGATCATCGCCTCCACCTACGGCGGCACGGGCAACGGCTTCACCGCCTTCAGCGGTCCCTCCGGATCTCAAAAGACGTTCACCCTCCCGAACGCGAACGCCACCATCCTCACGAGCAACACGGCCGTCACCATCGCCCAGGGCGGCACCGGGGCCACCACGGCGGCCGGCGCGATCGATGCGCTCATCGCCGGGGAGGTCACGCTCGCCTCCTCCGCTACCCCGAACCTCGGCGGCACCGCTTCACCGAACGTCCAGATCACCGGCACCACCACCATCACCGGCTTCACTTCCGCCACCGCCGGGATCTACCGCAACGTCCGCTTTGCGGCCAGCCTCACCCTCACCCATAACGCCACCAGCCTCATCCTCCCGAACGGCGGAAACAACATCACCACCGCCGCGGGGGATAATGCCCTCATCCAGTCTCTGGGCAGTGGCAACTGGCTCGTCCGCGGCTACTGGCCCGCCTCCGGCGCGGCTCTCGTGGGCGGCAGCGGCGGCGGCGACGCGAGCACCAACACGGCCTCCAGCGTGGATGGAGAGATGGTCCTTTTCTCCGGCTCCGGCGGCAAGACGCTGAAGCGCTCCACCCTCACCGGCGGGCTCCTCAAATCCACCGGGGGCATCCCGGCGATCGCCACGGCCGGCACGGACTACCAGGCGGCCCTCGCCAACGCCGGGGAGCTGGTCAAGCTCGGGGTGAAGGGCGCGGACATCGCCAGCGCCTCCACCATCAACCTGGAGACGGCCACCGGGGAGCGCATCGATGTCACCGGCACCACCACCATCGGCGCTATCACCCTCAGCGAGGGCCACCGCCGCATCGTCCGATTCACCGGCTCTCTCACGGTCACGAACAGCGCCAACATCGTCAGCTACACCGGCGCGGACATGCCCGTGAATGCCGGGGACTTCGCCACCTTCATCGGGCGCGCCGGCGGCGTCGTGGAGGTCATCAGCTGGGTGCGCTCCGGCGGCACGCTGGCGTCCCCATCCGTAACCGTGGGCCTCACTGCGAAGAACGGCACCTCCAATTTTGGGATGCGTGCCGATGCCGCCCCGGCCCTGGACCAGACCATCACGCCCACGTGGACGGGCGCGCACACGTGGAATGCCAACAGCCTGGGCACCACCACCATCCCGCTCAATACCTTTTCCAACACTACCCCGGCCGCCCTCGGTGCCCAGCAAATTTCCCCGGGCCTCATGTGGACTGGGCAGGGATGGGCCACGACCGGCAGTGCCTCCCAGGAAACCAGTGCCATAGCCTACCTGCTCCCCACCCAGGGCTCCGCGCCCGGGAGCGAGTGGACTCTCGCCTTCCGTACGAACAACGGGGCGTGGACCTCCCGCTTCACTTTCAACTCCTCCGGGACGATGACGAGCACGGGTGGAGCCATCAACGCGGGCACCTCCCTCTCCTGCGGCTCCACCGGTGCCGTAACCTGGGGATCTCGCGGAGGCTTCCGCTTCAGCGCGGACGGGATCGCCAACCTCCAGAATAACGGCCTCTCCTCCGGTGTCACCCTGGACGTGGCCACCACGGACGGAACGCTCAATCTCCGGAACCGCGCCAACAGCGCGGCGGGGAATCTCAACGCGGGAACCGTCACGGTCAGCAGCGGCCTCTCCATGTCCGGCACGGTCATCGCCGCGGGCACCACCACCAGCCCGGTGACCATCGACAAGCCCTCCGGAATTGTCAGGGTCGCGGCGGGAGCCACCTCCTTCACGGTCAACAGCAGCATGGCCTCCGCCAACAGCATGGTGTTCGTCAACATGCTCTCGAACGACAGCACGGCGGTCTACAAATGCACCACCGTGACCTCCGGCTCGTTCACTATCCGGCTCACTACCGCGCCCACTTCAGAGTGCACCTTCTGCTTCCAGATCGTCAACCCGGTCTGAGTTTTTTCGCCCCCCACGAAACCCAAAACCATACCTCAAAACCAAGCCCAAAGACCCAGCATGCACCGCCTTACCGCCGCGTTTCTCACCCTTGCCGCCCTGGCCCTGCCTCTCGCTCCAGCCCCCGCCCGCGCGGACGGGGAGAATAACCGGGCCATCATCCTCGACCAGTATTTATGGTCCGCGGAGGACGGCTACACCACCCAGCCAAACTACTTCCGCCCGCCTGCCTCCGGCTGTGGTTTCATGATGTATAACCCGGTCACTCAGATGTATGAGTGCGCGGGCTTCGGCCAGAACTTCACCTTCGATTCCTTCACCCACAAGGTGGAGATCTCCGGGGTCAACGCGAGCCAGATCCTGGACGCCTCGGATCTCGGGGTCCTCCTGGTGAAGGCCTCCTCCAGCAGTGCCGCCCGCACCTCCCTGGGCCTCGGCACCTCCGCCACCACGGCCGCCTCCGCCTACGCCACCGCCACCCAGGGCGGGAAAGCGGACACCGCCGTCCAGCCAGCCGGGCTCACCTGGGCGAACGTCGCCAGCAAGCCCAGCTTCGCCACGGTGGCCACGAGCGGCTCCTACACGGACCTGTCTAACAAGCCCACCGCGCTCACCAGCCTGGCGGTGAATAACACCCCGGCCCGGAGCATCGTCACCGCCATCAACGCGGCCAATGGCTTCCAGCCCCACGCCACGAAATACAGTGACGTAGGCTACTCCATCACCATCCAGGCGAATGCCACCGGCCTCATCGCCGGGGCCTCGTCCGGCTACGTGGTCATGGAGACCTGCACCACGAACTCCGCCACCGGCACGGACTGGAAGGAGATCGGCCGCTGGGGGAACGGCCAGTCCTTCACGTCCATCCTGACACTTTCCAGCCAGCAGCCCATCACCTCTGACGTGCGCCGCACCATCCAGGCCGGGAACTGGCTGCGGCTCCGGTCCGTGGATGTGGCCGGCACGCCCACCTACACCTTCGTCTCCGGCCAGGAGGTCCAGCCCCCGCAGTAACCACCAAGCTCTCTCCAGACACACGCCTCCCGTCATGAAAGCCCTCCTCCTCTGCCTCGCGGCCGTCATCATCCTCTGCCTCTGCGGCGAATGGTTCGTGGACGCGATCCAGTGGGTGGTCATCGGCCTCCTGACCCTGGTCGTGTCCCGCCGCTGACACCACCCTCTACTCATGGACGATACCAACCAGGACCTCCTCTCCCAGGTGCAGCTGCGCGCCTGTGAACTCCTCTCGGCGTCCCCCTACTTCACCCCCGTGGAGGCGGGGGTGAAGGCCATCCCTGTGATCTCGGAGGTCCGCGAAAGCATCGCGGCCGCCATCAAGGCCCGCTGCCCCGCAGGCATGGCGCTCATCGTCGCGCTGGAGGACATGCCCTGTCAGGATGGCGGCGGCGGCTGTCTCCGCCTGGATCAGGGACGCCTCCTCATCCGCGTCCGCGAAAACATCCCACTGAACCGGTCCTCCGGTGGCACCGGGGAGAATGCGCTGCGCGTGGCCCAGGCCGTTGTCCCGGTGCTCCACTGCCAACGAGCCGCCAAACTCAACGGCCAGCTCACGGGCCAGTTCACGTTCCTCAACATCGAGCCCGCCCTCGCCGATGCCATCCAGGGCGAGACCGCGAACATCCTCGCCTATCACGTCCGGTTCCGTTTCAACGGCACCATCGTCCCTTTCACCCGCGCCTCCCGGCCCGCGTCCCAGGAAGCTCCCTGACGCGCCTCTTCGTTTTCTTCGTTCCCTCCTGTTCCAACCCTCCCGCCTTACATCATGGACCTCTCCGCCTACCAGGAAATCCCCTCCGCTAATACCCCTGTTAAATACCTGCATAAGCCCCAGGACGGGGACGCCGTCATCCTTGATGCCACCGTCATCGAGCCCCGGCCCCTCCACCTCAGCGTGCAAGCCCGCCCGGACTTCCCGGAGCGCCTCCGCGCCCTCATCCTCGACGTGCCCGCCCTCGGCGATCGCTACACCAATGTCCCCTGCGATCCCGCGGCCCTCATCCCTGGCACCTGGCACCACGCCGCCCACGTCCAGCCGCTGGACCCCGCGCCCGAACCGGAGCCCCCGGAGGACGACACGCCGCCCGTCCTCACCCGCCGCGAACGCAACCTCGGCATCACTGTCGAGGATCTCCGCGAAGAAGCCGAAGCCGCCCAGGAGTCCCCGCCGCCCCCCTCCGAAGCCCCCGCTCCGGAGGAACCTTCCAGCCCTCCCTCCGGGCCCCCCGAAGATCCTCCCGGGGAGCCCTCCTAACCAGCCCACCCCCTGATTTTCCCATTCCCCATTTTCCATTCTCATGTCCGACTGCATCCAATACAAAGGCCCCGCCAAGCTCACGGGCCAGTCTATCGGCAACATCGTCATCGAAACCAAGGGTGACATCACCGTCACCAAAAAGCGCGAGCTCACCCCCGTCTCCACGGACCAGTCCGGCGTCCTCGATCAACGCCTGAAGTCCATCGTCCACGAGATCTCCTTCACGCCCTCCGGCACCCTTGCCGAGGCCGCCGCGCTCATCACGCCCTACATGGCGCTGCTGAACGGTCAGAAGATCCTCGGCTCCGTCACCCGTGTCATCAGCTCCATCGCCACCGCCAGCGGCGGCACCCGGAGCACCCTGACCTTCAGCACGCCCTACACCGTCTATGTGGGACAGCTCATCACCATCAGCGGCTCCAATGTCGCGGGCTATAACGGCACCTGGGAAGTGGTGGCCGTGGTCTCCACCACCCAGGTGACCATCGCGAAGAGTTTCATTTCCACGGCCACGGGCAATTGCGTCATCCCCAACTGCCTCGTCATCCATCCCCTCGCCCAGTACGCGGGGTCGATCGAAAGTGTCATCGTCTATCAAAACGCGGGCATCACCTCCCTCCCGGATCTCATCATCTCCACCACGGACACCCTCCTGGGAGCCGTGACCCTCTCCGCCGTCCCGCACCCGCTGGCGGACAACACCGTGGCTAACAGCCTGGTCAACAGCTACGACTGGGTCGCCCCGGCCGGCAGCATGGCCCAATACTCGGACGGCACCAGCATCCTCACCGCGCCGCCCCGCGTCCGCTTCGGTCCATTCAGCGTGAATGCCTTCACCACGTCGGACACGCTGCCCGCCCCGTGGAATGACTTCTGCACCGGCGGCGGCGTCCGCATCGCTTTCCAGCTCACGCTGGAGGCGGACGAGACCGACTGCTGCGGCATCGTAAACTGGACCTTCGGCGGCGTGGGAGCCACCGCCACCCTCATGCCCGTGGGCTCTCTTTTCACCGAGGAGACCATCCAGAATCAACTGGAGGAGCAGGGCACCAACGCCCTCCTCCGCGGCCAGAGCCTCAGCAAGAACGCATCCCGCGAGCTGCTCATCCTCCTGGGCGGCACCGTGAGCACCATCAGCCTCCGTAACGCCGTCCTGAGCCAGGGGCAAAACGCCTTCGGCACCAAGGCCCCCCGCGCCGGAGATCTCACCTTCCTCTCCGTCCGCCGCGTCGCCTCCGGCGTCCTCCAGCCCCTCCTGGTCATCACCCCCTGAACCCTCCTATCCCTCGTTCCCTGCCCATGCCTTTTATCCCGGCTTGCATCACTATCGGTATCCTTTTTGTGGTCTGCTGCGCCTGCGTCATCTGGGCGATGGAGTCCAACGCGGACCGGGAAAACTGGTATAGGCAATGGGATGAGGAACGGAACGCTTGCCTCGAAAAAGACAGTGACATCTACAAGGCCCAGAGGGAAAACGCTGCTCTTCGCCACGAGAAAGAATCCCTCGCCCAAACCCTCGCCACTGCCCGCCAGGCACTCGCCGCCCGCGAGGCCACCCTGACAAAACTCCGCGCCCACCACGCCACCGCGGCCGCCATCCTGGAGGAGGACGAAATCCCCTTCTGACCGGCCCCGTTTTCCCATTCCCCATTCCCCCATTATCCGCCCTCCATGACCGTCATCTACACCCGCACCGGAGGCTCCGCCGTCTCTCTGGCCGGCGCGGAGGCGGACGGCGGAGACGGCCCCCTCGGCCTCCGCTATTCCCCCGCCGGCATCATTCAGACGGAGCCCGTCATCGGCAGCGCCGCCCCCGCCCGTTTCGATCGCGGGAACATCCTCTACCGCTGGTCATTCACCTGCAAAAAGAAGCACGCCACCTACGAGGCCGCGCTCTCCTACCTGGGGGACCACATCCAGGACATCCGGGGTCTCGGCACCCTCGTCTTCACCCACGGTTCCTCCATCCTCACCCTCTCTCTCGCCGACGTCCAGGCCGAGGGCTACGCGAATGGAGCCACCTCTGAGTGGTCCTACTCCGGGCAGGGGGTTCTTTCCTGACATGTCATCATGACCCCCTCGGAATTCTTCGCGCGGAAGGTGGACCTCCCCACCGATCTCCGCACCCGCGAGCTGGCCCGCCTGCCCCTCCAGATCCGGGAGCAGGCGTTTTTTATGGCGGGCGTCGTCCGCGCGGAAACCCTCTCCGTCTTCCGTTCCGCCGCCCAGGATGTGCTCAGTGGCAAGCTCTCGGAACAGGAGGCCCTGCGCCAGATCCGCGAAGGTCTCACCCGCACCGGCTACCGCGCGGGCGATGGCCAGGAGGGAACGATCAAAGACCTCAATACCGTCCGCCGCCAGCTCGTGAGCCTCCGCACCAGCGTGGCCCTGGCCTCCGGCTATGGTGCCGAGGTCAAAGCCCTCAAGGCCCGCGCCATCTACCCCGCGAAGGAACTCGTCCGCGCCTCCCCCGCCGCCCACCCGCGCCGCTGGGAAACCGTCCTCTGGCCCCAGGCGGCCACCGAACGCAACCGCCTCCATCTGGATCTCCCAAAGCTCCATCCTGACAAGATGATCGCCCCCGTCGGCGACCCCATCTGGATCATGCTCTCCGACTTCGGGGCCCCCTACGATCCCCTCAAATGGGGCTCCGGCATGCGCCAGCGCCCCGTGGGCTATGCCCGCGCCAAAGCCCTCGGCCTCCTCACCCCGCCCGCTCCTGCTCCTTCCCCTAACCCTCCTGAGATATCTCCCGCCTCCCCTTCTAACGCCCCTGAGATATCTCCCCCTTCACCCCCTCTCCCATCCCCCGGAGCATCCCTCGCCGTCACCCCGCAAATCCCCACGGAAATGCGCCCGGCCGTGGAGCGTTCCCTCCGCGGCCTCGCCGTCTGGGAGGACGACAAGCTCCTCTTCACGGACCCCAATGGCACCCGCCCCTGGACCCCGGTTCAGCTCGCTCCCATCATCCGCCCCCCTAACCTCGACGGCACGGACAACTACCAGCGCACCGCCCTCGCGGAGTGGCTCCGCCTTGGCGGCAACGAGGATGCCGTCGCCCTCATGCGATCGCAAAACGCGGGCACCGATCTCCTCGATGACTGGCACCGTCTTACCTGGCGACTCCAGCAGTCCTCTCCGTCCCTCCCTCTCCTCGATCTCCTGGCCTCCCTCGCCTCCCTGCTCCTGTAGCCATGGTCCAGATCACCCTCACCGGAGCCCAAGCCTCAAAGGCCACGCTGGACCGCCTCACCGCGGCCCTCGGTCCGGACGCCGTGGGCACCGCCATGGAGGTGGCCGTGGAGGGTAAAGTGAAGGCCAACTTCGACATTCTCTCCCGGACCCCTAACAAGCTCGGCGGCCAGACCACCGCCTTCTGGAAACGGGCGGGGGACAGCGTCACCACCAAAGTCTCCGGCTCCACCGTCACCCTCACCATCACGCAAAAAGGCGTCGCCCTGCAGTACTACGGCGGCACCGTGAAGCCCTCCGGAAAGCCCAGCGAGATCACCGGAAAGCCCATCAAATTCCTGACCATCCCGAAGGTGGCCGCCGCCCACGGCAAGAGCGTGGCCACCCTCCGCTCCCTGGGCGTGGACCTTTATCCGGGACGCGGTGGCCTCCTCCGTCAGGCCGGGGACACACGGAACCCGGACACGGACGAAATGTGGTTCGTCCTCGCCAAAAAGGCCACCATCAAGCCCAACCCCCGCGTCCTCCCCCCGGCCTCGGAAATCACCGCCGCCGCCGCCGAAGCCCTCGATAACGCCCTCGCCGCCATCATCGACGGAGCCGCTCCGCCCCCCACTTCCACCGCACCTCAGTAAATGGCCGATCTCACCCTCACCGTCTCCGCCCCCGGAGCCCCCGCCGCCGCCCAGGCCGTCGAGGAAGTCTCGAAGGCCCTCGACAAAACCGCCGCGTCCGGAAAGGACGCGGCCGCCGCGGGCAAGGAAAACGTCACCGCCACGAAGGAGACCACCGCCGCCTCAAAAGAGGCCGCCCAGGCGGTCAAGGAGGAAGCCGAGGCCACAAAGCAGGCCGCCACCGTGGAGCGCCAGGCTACCGTCACCACCAACGGAGCCGTCCAGGCAAAAAAGCAGGCCGCTGCCCAGGCCCGCGCCGTCGCCGCCGAAGTCAAAGCCGCCGCCAAAGCCGAAAAGGACGCCGCCGAAGAGATCCAGAAAGCCCAGTCCCGCCGTGCCCAGGGCCTGCTCGCCCTCGGCAACTCCACGCAGGACTTCGCCGCCGCCGGCCTCCGCGGCGTCCTCAATAACATTCCTCAGCTCATCACTCTCTTCGGGGGCACCGCCGGTCTCGCGGGCGGCATCACCATCGCCGCCGTGGGGCTGGATCTCCTCATCGATAAATTCGATATCTTCGGCAGCAAGGCCAGCGACGCCGCGGACGAAGCAAAGAACCTCTCGGACAAGCTCAACCAGAACGCCGCCGCCGCCCGCGAGAATGCGCTCCACATGGACGCCCAGCAGGAGGCCACGCGGCGCAATGAGGAGACCACCTACCGCCTCACCATGGCGTTCACGGCGGAGAAAAAAGCGATCGACGAATCCACCGATTCCCTCCTCCGTCGGCTCAAGGCGGAGCAGGCCCTCGCGGATGCCCGGGCCGCCTACGCCGCCGCCGACATCGATCTCCAGGAGGCCAACGGCTCCATCAATTCCGCTGATGCCGCCTACCAGCGCCGTGACCTCCAGCGCCAGCAGGACCAGGAGCGGTTTGACCGGGAGCAACGCGAGTCCCGGGCGAGAGTCGCGAAAGAGACCGAGGACGGGAACCGCGCGGCGCGTGAAGCCCAAACCGCCCGCCGCCGTGCCATGGACACCGCCGCGGGCGGCAATGAACTCCTGGACGCCGATGAACGGAAGCGGCTGGAGGAGGAGAAAAAGAACACGGAGGACGAGCTGAACACGGCCCGCAAAAAGCGGGAGGAGCTCATGAAGAACTACGCCCCTAACGGATGGTATGACCCCAATACCGGCCGCGTCCGCAACGCTCCCACCGGGCCCGGATCGAACGCCGTCTTTGGGCAAAACCCGTTCTTCAACGACATCGACTCCAAAGCCAAAGCCCGCGAAAAAGAGATCGAGGATCGCCTGAAGAGGATCGATGAACGTCAGAAGGCGGACCAGGCAGCCCAGGACCGCACCGGAATCAAATCCGCCGAGGAGCGCGATAAACAGGAGAGGGAATTCCGCCGCCAGGCGGAGCAAAAAGACATCGAGGCCCGCGAAGCCTTCGAGCGCGCCCGCCAGACCAAAGAGGAGGCCAAAAACCGCGCCGAGATCTTCGGCCTGGACCAATCCACCAAAGACAAAGTCACGGACACCCGCGTCCTCGAAATCACCAAGCGTGAGGAGGAAAAAGCCAGGCGTGAAAAGGAGCGCCAGGAGCGCGATGAAGCCCGCGACCGTGCCCGCCTCCGCAAAGGCGCGGACGGCATCCTCGCGGCCGATGGCCTCCTCCCTCCCAAACTGCAAAAGGAGCTGGAGCAAACCCTGGAGGCCAACCCCATGGGCGGCCCCGCCGTCGTGGCCCTCATCGATAAAATCCTCGCCATCCTCAAGCAAAAGAAGCTGGAGGACACGGAGATCGCCCGCCGCCTCGCCGCCCAGGAGGCCCTCATGGAGGACCTCCGCACCGGCCGTTAAGCCCCTGCTTAACAGCCCCATTTTCCCATTCTCCATTCCCCCCTTATCCGCTCTCCATGCCCTGGACCCTCACCTCCGCCAACTACTCCGGCACCTCCTTTGCCGCGGCCGGCATCAGCTCCTGCCAGATCACGAAGAACGGCGCGGGCGGCGACAGTTGCTCCCTTTACCTCCCGGGGGACAGCAGCGGCACGCCCCCCTTCACGGAGCTGGAGAACGTGACCATCTTCGCCCCGGACGGCTCCGCCGCCTTCCGGGGTTTTGTCGATGCCTGCCCCCGCGCCGCCTCCGCCACCGCCCAGGGCTGGAACGTCACCCTCCTGGGCAACTTGAAAAAGCTGGACCGCATCACCTACCTTCAGCGCATCCAGACGGTGGACGATGACGGGGAGCCCGCCGTGGCCTTCCTCGCGGAGGGCGTGCTGGGCTATGACCAGGACGGTGTCCGCCTCAACAGCGCGGAGACCATCGCGGAGATCCTCGCTTTCGCCTCCACCGCGGGCTCCGGGCTCTCCACCGGCTCCATCCTCTCCGGCACGGACATCACCCTCCCGCAGATGAACGTGGACTCCATGACCTGCCTGGAGGCCATCCGCCGCGTCCTCATGTTCCACCCGGACGCCAGCCTCTACCTGGACCACGCGAGCAACACCGTCCACGTCACCCGGCCGGCCAGCCAGTCCGTGGTCACCCGCGCCAGCTCCGGCAGCGGCTCCGGAGCGAACCAGGTGGAGCAGCAGGGCAAGCGCCGCTACCGCGTCAACGGCATCACCATCCAGTGGAAAACCACCAGCAACGTCAACGGCGTGGAGCACACCCACATCGTCACCGATGCCGTGGGCACCTCTGCCCCGGCCCTCGATGTCGTGGTCATCCCCATTGATCTCCAGGGCCAGGAGATCACCACCCAGAGCCAGGAGTGCGTCACCGATACTATTCCGCGTTTCCTCACGGACTTCACTTTGACCGAATGGAAGGACTTTCTCCTCAAGAACTGCCCGGACTTCGCCGCCACGATGCCCACGGCCGGCCAGATCAAGCTGGTTTCCATGACGCAGACCATCGACGAGAGCACCAAGGTGGGTCTCGGCTCCATCCCGGAGGTGGACCCGGACGGCGGCGGCGGCCCCATGGCGGCCATCGCGGCCTACCCCCGCATGCTCATCGGCGGCTCCATCCCTCTCTGGCAGGCCGGGATCTCCGCCGCCGCTACGCGCATCACCGTCAAGCTGGCCCCCGGCGATGACATCTCTGACAACCCGGCCCTGTATGCCCTCTTCGATAGGCACGACGAAAAGACCCTGGAGCTGGATATCCCCGTGACCGGCACGGACGCTCAGTCCATCACCTACACCACCGCCACCATCACGGAGGGCGAGAGCCCGGTTCTGGGCTTAGCCCTCGACTATTTCACGGCGCTCAACGCCGACGCCCCGGCCGGGATCTACCACCGCACCACCCTGGATCCGGACTACGCCCTCGCCCCCGGCAAGCGCCTCACCCTCACCGGCCCCTGGCCCTGCATCGCCGCCGTCATCCAGCAGGTGACCCTGGACGTGTTTTCGGGCAAGGCCGCCGTGCGCTTCGGCCCCAACGGCATCCTCAGCCCTCCGGACATGGTCAGCCTCCTCCGCGCCGGGTCCCGCTCCACCCGCCTCCGCAATACCGGCTCCAGCTCCCGCACCAGCTCCACGCCCTCCGGCCGGGAGATCAAGGGCACCACCGGCGGCGCTACCCGCTCCAACCCCGCCACGCGCACCACCGAGGCCTATACGGAATACAAGGTCAAGCAACTCACCTGCTCCGGCACCAGCGGCAGCGTCAGCATCGGCGGCGGCACCCTCATCACCGGCACCCCTGGCACGGTCGCGGACGAGTATAACAACCTGCCCATCTTCCCGGCGGCCCCCATCCGGACCGTCGATGTCTCCGGTGCCAGCTCCGTCACCGTCAACGACGGCGATACCATCTGGGCCAAGGTCACCTACGAGGGCGTCAGCTCCTATGCCCTCTATGGCGGGGAGAACACCACCATTGGCATTGATCCCTACAGGATCACCTGCCGCCTGCAGATCGCCTGGGCGCTCCCTTACGCCGTGGACCACACCGCCTACGTCGCCCAGCCCACCCAGCCCCCGCCTCTCATTGAAGGTTACCCCGCCGAGCCCGGCGACACCGTCACCAACTACGCCTACTGGCCCATCGCCCGCATCGCGATCGCCGATGGCATCATGACCATCCACCCCATCCAGACCACCCCCCTCGCCCCGCCAGTCTGGTGCCTCCCCTGCAAGCTCCAGCCGAGCCTCTTCTACGCCGACTGACCCCCTTAATTGAGGCGGGGCTTAACCCCACCCTTAAGCGCGTCGCGGGAAAATTCTAAAACCGGCGCGCATTTTTCTAATTTGAGCGGCGCGGGTTCACAGGGAGAGGAAGGCTTTCATTCGGGAAAGGCGGACGGAAAGGTTACTCCGGTCGTCGCCAGGCTCTATCTTTTCACAGCGGCGGCGCGTCCGGATCCACCAGCATGTAGCCTGCGGAACGCACCGTGCGGATGAAGCGGGGGTTCTTCGGATCGTCCCCCAGCTTCCGGCGCAGCGCGGAGATCTGCACGTCTATGGAGCGGTCAAAGACCTCCCAGTCCCGCTCCCGCACCTCCTCCAGGAGGGCGTCCCGGGTTTTCACCCGGTTCTTTGCTTTCGCCAGGGAAAGGAGGATATCGAACTCCCCGGGCGTCAGTGTCAGCGGCTGTCCGTGAATATCCGCCGTGCGGGAATCCGGGTGAATGCGCAACTCCGCGAGCACGATCTCCCGCACCGCGGGCACCGACGGCTGCTCCGCTCGGGTGGCGGCTCTGCGGGTGATGGCCCGCAGCCTGGCCAGCAGCGCCCGGGTGGAGGAGCCCTTTGGCAGATAATCGTCCGCGCCGATCTCCAGCCCGATGATCTGGTCCATCTCCCCGCCGCGCGCCGTGAGCATCAGCACTGGCACCTCGCTCACGCGGCGGATACGTTTCAGCACTTCAAAGCCATCCAGCCCCGGCAGCATCACGTCCAGGATCACCGCGTGCCACGTCTCCCGCGTGGCCGCTTCCACGCCCGCCGG
Organism: Verrucomicrobiales bacterium; assembly: GCA_965229245.1. Lineage (GTDB taxonomy): Bacteria > Verrucomicrobiota > Verrucomicrobiia > Verrucomicrobiales > V1-33 > V1-33. The sequence goes on along the minus strand of CBDDIW010000005.1, from coordinate 134,164 downwards.
GCCGGTATGCGCCATGCCCACTTTGTAGCCAAATCCATCGAGGTAATCCCGGATCAGCTCACAGAATCCACGGTCATCATCGATGATCAGAACAGGAAGCGGGGCGTCGGGCGGGGGCTGCATGGGGGGCGGGAACCGGGACACCCTACCGCGTTCCCCCCCCGCCGCTCTCCTGGAATTACCAAACACTTACAATTCTGCGTCCGGCGGTCATCAGATCCTTACGAGCGTGTGTCACGGTTACGCCATTACCTACCCCATCCCATCATGAAAAACGCGCCGAAGCCTTTTTACATCCCGCTAAACCGCCGCCGGTTCATGGATGCGATTTTCAAAGCGTCCGCCGCCTTCTCGCTGCCGGGCTACATGGCGGAGGCGCTGTCCGCCACTCCCACGGTCACGCAGGGGCCTTACTACCCGCTGGCCGATGACATCCCGCTGGACAAGGACAACGACCTCATCCGCCTGAACGACAATCTCACGCTCGCCACCGGCATCATCACCTGGGTGACCGGGACGGTCTATGAATCCAACGGCCTCCCGGCGAAAAACGCGCTGGTGGAGCTTTGGGCCGCCGACAACGAGGGCGACTACCTCTACTCCACCGGCACGGGCCGGAATCCGGCCTGCGACGCGAACTTCGCCGGCTTTGGCCAGTTCCTCACGGGCAGCTCCGGGAAGTTCCGGTTCCGGGCCATCAAGGCCGGCCTCTACACCGGGCGTACCCGGCACTTTCACTGGGGCATCACGCTCTCCGGCCGGTCCACCCGCGTCTGCACGCAGACGGGCTGGAACGAGACAGCCAAAGCGCTCAATGGCACCACGTGGGCGACGCAGAATTCCAACGACAACGTCTTCTCCACCCTGACCACCGCTCAGCGCACGGACCTCCTGCTCAACTTCGCAGCCGTGGAGGGCACCACCACCGGCGAGATGGCCGCCACGTGGGATTACTACTCCGGCCTCACCGCGCTGGAACACACCTACCTTGAGAATGGCGGTCAGTTCGTGGCGGAAAAGATGGAAACCGTGGCGGGTCCCAGCGGCACGGTCCGCATGAAGGTGACCATCCCGGCCTACACCGGCTACACCTATGAACTCTACGCCAGCACCACGCTGGATGATCTGGACCGGCAGTGCATCCCGTTTTCCATGACCCAGGCGGGCACGGTGGCGAACCATAAATACACCGCCACCTCGGCGGGCAGTCTCAGCTTCTACATTCCGGTGCGGGACGCGGATGTGCGCCGCTTCTACACCGTGGCCTACCGGGTTCCGGGTGCGAATACGGGCACGCCCTGAACCCCGTGAAGGCCCCGGCGGCTCCCGGTATCCGGGGGTCGCCGGTCGCCCTATCGTTAAGAATTACCGGGTTTTGCTATCGAAGGCTGGCCCTCGATAGCACTTATAGCATTACTTTGAGAATCTCCGCAGGGCGACGAGTCCCGCCAGGGCACCACCGAAGAGAACGATAGTGGCACCGGAGTCCGGTACCTGAGTCAACTGAAGGGAAAAGGTGGCGCTCCCCTCCACCTCCCCGCTGTCCACTTCGCTCAATCCCGCGTAATAATAGGCGTGCCACGCCTGGAGATTGCCGGTCAGGCTTCCGAAGTTGAAGGGATCGCTGTCCGGGGCATCGAACGTCGCCACCCGGCTGTCCGTGCTGTCGCTCACGGCGGCGTATTGCCAGAGCACCACATCATCCGTGATGTCATAGAGGATCCCGCCAAACTCGGAGTGTGCCGGCAGCCCTGACGAAACCGTGAAGGAACCCGTCCCGCTGATCGTGTAGGTGTAATCCGAGGTGACAAAAAAGATGAATCCTCCCCCGCCCAGCGCGCTGGATTCGGTGCTGCCGGTGATGCTATTGACGACATTATAGGAAAACGTGGTGACGCCTCCCGTGTCAGACCAGTCGAGAGCCACCTGGGCGAAGGCCGTCGGAATCGTTGCCTCTACCGTTTGGGTCTGGGGGATGAAGATATCATAGGTCTCCTGATAATCGCTCGACCCATCTCCATCGTCGTACACGTCGGCTTCGGTGAGGTGGTCAACGACAATGACCGCAGCGCTGGCGTGCGAACACATCAGAGCGAGGACGGACAGGAAAGGAAGGATGCGCATGCCCGCCGCAAAGCATGTGCCATGCCATATTTCATAAACCGTTCATTTCTAACAACTCAAAAAAATCGACTGCCGATCCACGTGGAGAAAGTGTAAACCCTGCCGACACACAAGGTTGTCCCTGGGATTCTCTGGAAAACCTGTCCGTTCACGGACCGGGTGGTGCCTGGGTGACGGGAATGAAGGCTTCGATATTGCGGTGGCAGTTGGTGCAAGCCATTTGCAGGACGGGGCGGGTGTAGGCCGGGGGCTCCGGACGCCAGGCCACCAGGGACGGCGGGGTGCCAGGTTCCCTGTCCAGACCGGTGGTGGGCCAGAGCCTGCTGGCCGCGAGCAGAATGACCGCCGCCGCCACGGCTGCCGCCAGCCACCAGCAGGGCAGGGGGATCACCCGGCGGCGCGCGGACGCGGCATTGGAGAGCGCCTCGCGGGAGGCAGGGTCCGCCAGAAGCCAGGCATGCATCTGCGTGAGCCGGGCAAACTCTTCCCTGGCGGTCTGGCTGGACGAAAGAAGGTCCAGCACGGCCTGTTCGCCCGCTGGGTCCAGGGTGCCATCCAGCATGCCCTGGAGGAGGAATGAATGGGAGGATTCGGCATTCATGGGGTGGAAGTAGGGTTGGCCGCGGTCTCGCGGGTGATGCATTCGAGAAGGTTCCGGCGCGCCCGCCAGAGGATCTGGGAAACGGCATTCGCGGGCAGCGAGAGGGCTTCGCCGATGGCATCCACCCGCTCGCCTTGGAGATACCGGCGCGCGATGATATCCCGCTGCCGGGCGGGGAGTTTTGGCAGGCAGCGCTCCAGAGCCGCGTGGCGCGCCTCCGCGCCGGCATCCACCTCGTCCATGACGGCGGCCACGCCATCGAGGAGCGAGTCATCGAAGACCAGCCGGTCCCGGCCCTGGCGCTGCCGCCAGGAGAGGTATTCATACTGCGCCACCCGGAAGGCCCACGCGCTGAAGCTGGTGCCGCCGGTGAATTGAGCCGCCTTTTTCCAGAGGACGATGTTCGTTTGTTGCAGCACATCCCTCGCGTCCGCCAGGCTGCCCGTCAGCGAGATGAGCCACGCCAGCAGACGCTGCTGGTGGGCATCCAGCAGGGAGGTGAAGGCGGCATCCGGAGCCGGGAAAGAGGCAGACATCAGGAAAGGGGCGTAATCCAGTACCGTTGGCCGGCGGCCTTTCTTACGGCCAGCTCGAAGGGTCCGCGACTCTTTTTGCGCCCGGCATTTCAACTTGCGGACCCTGGTTTCGTCGTTTCTTTGAACGGCTGGCAGTCCCCCCGTGTCTCTGACATTCCCAGACCTTCTTCCTCAATCATCCAATCATGAACATTCGCAACCTTCTCACCGCGTTCGGAGCTCTCCTGCTCGCGACCGGCTCCGCCTCCGCCCAGACGCAACTGAAGATCGGCATCGTCGATATGAAGCGCGTTTTCCAGGAGTACTACAAAACGAAGGACGCCGAGAAGAAGGTGAACGAGGATAAGTCCAAGGCGAAGAAAGACCTCGACCAGCGCAACAACACCTATCAGAAGTACATTGAGGAATGGACCGCCGCTTCCAAGGTGGCCCAGGATAAGCTGGTGAACGCCGAGCTGAAGAAGCAAAAGAAAGAGGAGGCGGACGCCCTCGCTTCGCAAATCAAGGCTCTGGAGCGGGAAATCAACGAGTTCCAGCGCCGCCGCGAGCAGCAGCTCCAGGAGCAGGTGGTGCGCATGCGTAAAGGCCTGCTGGACGACATCTCCCAGCGCGTGGAGGAGAAGTCCAAGCTGGACAACTACGACCTCGTTTTTGACAAATCCGGCCAAAGCCCCTCCGGCGTGAAGTTCCTCCTGCACTCCAAGGATGCCGTGGATTTCACGAATCAGGTGCTCGCCGAGCTGAACAAGAACGCGCCGAAGGATGCCGCTCCGGTTAAGGAAGCCAAGGAAGGCAGTGCTCTGGATCTCGATAACAAGTAAGCGCGAGCCGGTTCCGTCACCCCTTTTAAACACCGCCAACCGTGGAAATCACGCTGGAGCAGCTCGCCGCGCTCACGCGGGGAACGATTCTCAATGGAGATGCCGGTCTGAAGCTGACTGGCTTCGGAGGCCTTCGGGAGTCCGCGCCGGGTGATCTGAGTTTCTGTGCGGGTGACCACTATGTGAACGACCTGCGGAAGACGCGGGCGGGCGCGGTGCTGGTCAATCACGGGTTCAACGAAACCATTCCCGGCGTGGCGCTGGTGGCGTGTGAGAACGCCTCCGCGGCCTTCGGGGAAATGGTGAAGCAGTTCCTTCCTGCTCCCCGCCTGTTCCGGGCGGGGATCCACCCCTCCGCGGTGATCCATCCGGAGGCAAAGCTGGATCCCTTGCGTGTCTGTATTGGGCCCTGTGCGGTCGTCGAAGCCGGAGCTGTCATCGGAGAGGGCACGGAGATTGGTCCCGGGAGCTTTGTGGGAGAGAACGCGGTCATCGGGAAAGACTGTCTGCTGCATCCCCGCGTCACGGTCTATCACCATTGCCTTCTCGGGGATCGTGTGCGGCTGCATTCCGGAGTGGTGATTGGCGCGGATGGCTTCGGCTATGAGTTCAAGGGAGGCGTGCACCGGAAGATTGAGCAGGTGGGCATTGTCCAGATCGACAACGACGTGGAGATCGGCGCCAATTCCACCGTGGACCGTGCGCGGTTTGGCCGCACGTGGATCGGTGAGGGTTCAAAGATCGACAATCTGGTGATGATCGCCCACAATTGCGTGCTGGGGAAACACGTCATTGTCGTGGCCCAGGTGGGCATCGCGGGCAGCACACGGGTGGGAGACTACAGTGTCATTGCCGCGCAGACAGGCGTTGGCGGGCATTTGGAGATCGGGTCCCAGGTCACGATCACGGCCCGCTCCGGGGTCACGCGGAATCTCCTGGAGAAAGGCACCTATTCCGGGCATCCCGTGGCTCCTATCAAGATTCACCAGCGGTCACAGATTCATCTCCGGAACATTGAGGAACTGGTGCAGCGGGTGCGCATCCTGGAGAAGGAACTGGGCCGCGAGCCTGCTTCAGGGGATACGGAGGTGCCATAGGCTAAACTGCGGGCTTATCCCGGAAGGGGGGCCGATAGTGGTTCACACTTTCCGGATCAGCCTCACCGCGTCCAAGCGCAACTGCGCGCCGTCGATGGCACTGGTGAGAGCCTGCTGATGAGCATGCAGCGCGTCGAGTTCGGAGGCCCGCACGTGGTCGTTGAGTTCACGCAGGGCCGTGAGGCGGGCGATCTCGGTCCCGAGTTTTGAGATGGCGGCGGCGCGGGCTCCGGTCATGAGACTGGTGGCTTTTTTGGAGGCCAGCGCCCGGGCTTTCTCCTGCATGGCGGGCAGTGCTTTGTCCCGCAGTGTCCCACCGGTCAGGAGGATGGCGATGTCACCAGGCTCCATCCGCGCCTTGAGGAGCGCGCGGTCCGCGGAGAGGTCTGTCAACTGATGGTCCACCACCACGCGGAGGGCCGTGGCGGGCAGGAAGCGGTCGGTATGCAGGGATGCTGGAGCGATACATTCAATGACAAAGACCGCCTCCAGATAGAACGCCTGTCCGTCCCCGGCCTCCCAGGTCACAAAGGAGGCATTGCCAGTCTGGCTGCCGAGGAGAAGATCGAAGGCACCGCGCACCATGGGATGGTCCGCGGTCAGGAACGTAAGGTCATCGCGGCTCAGAGCCCGCTTGCGGTCAAAGGTGACGGAGAGCCCTTCCTCCGGAATGTCCGGCAGGGAATCCGTGACCAGATTCCCCGGTCGCAGGATATAGCTGCGTTCCGAATGCTCCTCGATCTGCATGCCGAAATGGTCCAGCAGCCGCAGCACGAAAGCCTCGAACCGCGCGTCCGCGTCCGCCTCGCGGATCGGGCCGATGATCTCCGCGGCCTGTTCCGGGCGGCAGGAGTTGCGTTCCAGGAGAAGGTCATAACCCGTGGCCAGCCGCCTGCCCAGGGCCTCGCGAAGCACGCGGGTCCGCTGGATAAGGGTTTCCAGTTCAGATGCCGACGGGCTTTCCAGCAGGGCACTGAGCAGGCCGCCCACCTCCGGCATGATGCCGGTGGCTCCGTGCAGAGTTTGCTCGAAGGCATTCAGCCCCTCCTGATACCATCGCGCGAGCACCTCTCCCGCCTGGCCGGGAACGAAGGGCACGTGAATGTGAATGGTGCCCGTTTGCCCGATGCGGTCCAGCCGCCCGATGCGCTGCTCCAACAGTTCCGGATTCTCCGGCAGATCGTGGAGCACCAGGTGGTGGGCGAACTGGAAATTCCGCCCCTCGCTGCCGATCTCCGAGCAAATGAGAATCCGTGCCCCGTCCTCGCTGGCGAACCACGCCGCATTGCGGTCCCGCTGGAGCAAGGTGAGCCCCTCGTGGAAGAGCGTGGCGTTCACCTGGATTTCCGTCAGGAGAGCGGCGTGGATTTCCTCCGCCAACTCCCGGGAGCGGCAGATGAGCAGCACTTTTTCCTCCTCCAGGGAGCGCAGAAGACCCGCCAGCCATTTGATCCCCGTGCCCCCCTCCAGGGGAGTGAGGTGAGCCTCGCGTTTGGGGAATCCGGCGAGCGCGCGGCGGGAGTTGCGGAACATGACCCGCCCTGGTCCGAAGGCATCCAGGAGGGAGGCGGTGAGGGAGGCACGGGCAGCCTGGCTGCCGGTGGCCACGGCATCGCAGAGGCGGGTCAGGTGGCCGGATTTTGCGGTGAAGAGAGCCCGGTCATCGTTGTCCAGGGGCGCGCCGGCCTCCAGTTTCCCCAGTGCCCGGGCCACCGCGCCGTAGTGTTCGGACTCCGCGAGGAACTGCTCCAGGGAGGGATAGCGGTCCGGGTCCAGAAGGCGGAGCCGGGCATAGTGCCCCTCCGGGCCGAGTTGTTGTGGAGTGGCGGTGAGCAGGAGCACGCCCGGGCTCACGGCGGCCAGTTCCTCCACGAGGGTGTAGCCGGGACCGGGGTGGCCGGGAGACCACTCCAGGTGGTGAGCTTCATCCACGATGACGAGGTCCCAACCGGCGGCGACGATCTGGGCGCGGCGGGAGGGGGAGGAAGAGGATGAGGAGTCGGAGGAATTGAGGGCGGACGGAGGTTGAAAACCTCCGCCACGGGTCAGAAAATCCAGGCTGCAAAGGATGAGCTGGCTGTCCAGGAAGGGGTTCGCGGTTTTGTCCAGACGCTCAATGGAATAACACCGTTCTTCATCGAAGAGACTGAAGAGCAGATTGAACCGGCGCAGCAGTTCCACGAACCACTGGTGCAGCAGCGGCTCCGGCACGAGAATGAGCACGCGCGCGGCGCGACCTGTCAGATGCAGCCGGTGCAGGATGAGCCCGGCTTCGATCGTCTTTCCCAGGCCCACCTCATCCGCCAGCAGCACGCGCGGCGCGAGCCGGGAGGAGACCTCGGACGCGATGTACATCTGGTGTGGCAGCAGATCCACCCGGGCTCCAGGAAAGCCGCGCACGGGCGACTGGCGGAGTTTGCCGCGCCGCAACAGGGCCTCCAGGCGGAGCTTGTAGAGATCGTCCCCGTCCACATGACCCGCGCGCAGACGGTCGCCGGGCTTGCTGAAGCTCAGGGCTCCGGGAAGCGAGGACTCCGGGATTTCACCGCTGGTGGTCTGGTAATGCAGCAGCCCGTCCCTGGAGGCCACGGCCAGGATTTCCTCCTCCGCGCCTTCCGCGGTTTTCAGATAATCTCCGGTCTGAAAGCGCACCCGTCGCAGGGGCGCGGACTGACGGGCATAGCGCCGGTGTTCTTTCGCGGCGGGGAATTCGATGGCCACCATCACGGCATCGATTTCCCGGATGATGCCGAGCCCGAGTTCCGGTTCGGTATCACTGATCCAGCGCTGGCCGGGCAGGGGCTGTTCCGGCCTGCTCATGGCTCTACCGGCCGGGGAAACTGTTCCTCCACCCAGGCCAAGGCGTCCTCCTTCGTGGCGAATACGCCCTCCAGCTGAGCATCGTGCGCGGCATCGAGAATGCGGCCCAGCCCGGGCCCGGGAGGATACCCCAAGCGCATGAGCGTGTGCCCGTCCACCAGCCGCGGGGGGAGCACGGGCTCATGGGAAAACTCCTCCTGTTTGGCGAGCATGAACTCGAAATTGTCCACCAGGCCGTTGCTGCCCAGGCAGTCCACGCGGTGAAGCCGGAGTTCGTCAGGGAAGGTGGGGGACGCGATCCAGCGCTTCAGCTTCGCGGTGCGCATGCTCTTCACATGCATGAACTTCATGTGGTTCGCCACCGCCTCCACCGTGGCGTCGATGATGTCGTTGGGGAACTTCAGCCGACGCAGGATTTCACCCGACATGTCGGCGCCCAGGGCGTCGTGCCCGCTGAAGCGGATGCGGTCCTCCTCCGCGTCGAAAGACCAGGTACCGGGCTTTCCGATATCGTGCAGCAGCACCGAGAGCACCAGCGGCAGGCTCACGGTTTCCGGCAGCAGACTGAGCATGAGCCGGGTGTGGACCCACACGTCTCCCTCCGGGTGAAACTGCGGCGGCTGGGTGCAGCCTTTCAGCGCCTCCATCTCCGGGATGAGATGGAACAGCAGGCGGCTCTCCGCCAGCAGGTCGAATCCGCGGAGACGGTTCGGATGCAGCAGGATCTTCACCAGTTCCTCCCGGCAGCGTTCGATGCTGATGCGCGCGATGCTGTCCGTGTGCTCCACCACGGCGGCCCAGGTGGCGGCTTCGATTTCGTAGTCCAGCACCGTGGCAAACCGGACGGCGCGCAGGAGCCTCAGATGGTCCTCCGCGAAGCGCGCGGACGGATCTCCAATGGCCCGCAGGCGGCGCGCGCGGAGGTCCTCCATGCCACCCACGTAATCGATGACGCTGCCGGACACCGGATCCAGGAACATGCCATTCACCGTGAAATCCCGCCGCTGGGCATCCTCCTCCGGTGTGGAGAACTCCACGGATTCCGGTCGCCGTCCGTCGCGGTAACTGCCGTCCGTGCGGAAGGTGGCGATTTCAAACTGGTGACCGTTCTCCCGTATCACAATGACCCCGAAGTGCGCTCCCACGGCCTGGGAGCGGGGAAACAGGCGCTGCACCGCCGCCGGAGGCGCGTCCGTGGCGATGTCAAAATCCTTGGGCGTCACGCCACGGAGTTCATCCCGTACGCACCCGCCCGCGAAGTACGCGGTATGCCCCGCCTCCTGGAGGCGGCGGGCAAGAGCTTCGGCAGTGTGGCGCATGGACATGGGATCAAAACGGGGAACTCACCATGGAAAGGTCAAGCCCGGATGCAGGCCCCGCGGGTTTTGTACGCCCGCGAGGCATCATGATTTGTGGAAGCCTGTCAGAGAGGTTTTTAGCTCTCTGAAGGCACAAATGTTCAGATTTGTTCAGGGTATGGAGATATGGCGCGTTGTATTTGTATGAGGATTTGCCGGAAATCTACGGTTTCCCGCTGACGCTATCCCTGACAAAAGACTGTCTGGCGCGAGTCCTTGTCTCCTCCCTGAGAAATCGCGGGATTACTTCCCGGCGGCCTTCTTGAGTTCGTCGGCCTTGTCGGTGTTTTCCCAGGTAAGCTCGGCGTCGTCTTTGCCGAAGTGCCCGTAGTTCGTGCTCTTCGAATAAATGGGACGCAGGAGGTCAAGCTGACCGATGATATCGGCAGGCTTGAAGGAGAATGTCTTGAGGACGGCTTTCTCAATGTTCTCCTCGGGCACGATGTTGGTGCCGAAGGTATTGATGTGGACACTGACCGGCTGCGGGTGGCCAATGGCGTAGGCAAACTGGATTTCGCAGCGGGCGGCGAGGCCGGCGGCGACGATGTTCTTCGCCACCCAGCGGCCCATGTAGGCGGCGCTGCGGTCCACCTTGGAAGGATCCTTACCGGAGAAAGCGCCACCGCCGTGACGGCCCATGCCGCCGTAGGTATCCACGATGATCTTCCGGCCCGTGAGGCCCGTGTCCCCCTGGGGGCCGCCGGTGACGAAACGGCCGGTGGGGTTGATGAGGAACTCCGTCTGTGCCGTGAGCATCTTCTTCGGCAGGCACTTTTTGATGATCTTCTCAATGCAGAACTGTTCGATCTCCGCGTGCTCCGCGGAGGCGGCGTGCTGGGTGGAGATGACCACGTTGGAGATAGCCACGGGTTTATCGTTTTCGTAAACGACGCTCACCTGGGTCTTCGCGTCGGGGCGCAGCCACTTCACCTTGCCGCTCTTGCGGATGCGGGTGAGCTCGCGGCCCAGGCGGTGCGCGAACATGATGGGGGCCGGCATCAGTTCCGGAGTCTCATTGCACGCATAGCCAAACATGAGGCCCTGGTCGCCCGCGCCCTGCTCGGCGGTTTTTTTGCCGCGGGCCTTTTTGGCGTCCACACCCTGGGCGATGTCCGGGGACTGGCTGGTGATGATGTTCGTGATGAACACGCGGTCCGCGTGGAAGATATCGTCATCATTCACATAACCGATCTCGCGGATGGCCTCGCGGACGATGGCGTCGTAGTTCGGCTTCGCGAGCGTGGTGATTTCGCCGCCCACGACGACGATGTTGCTTTTGGCGTAGGTCTCGCAGGCCACGCGGCTGGAGGGGTCTTCGGCAAGGCAGGCGTCGAGCACGGCATCCGAGATGGTGTCACACACTTTGTCGGGATGGCCTTCACCGACGGACTCAGAGGAAAAGATATAGGAACGGGACATGATGGTCTGGGATGCCTTATTGATACGAGGGGGCAGTCCGCTGCCTAAGCCGGGCCACCCAGGCGGGTCAACGGGGAACTGGGGCGGGATGGGCGGGCCCAGGCATGAGAGATTTTAGGGGATGGAAGAAGAAGGGAAAGGCCACTGTTCTGCCCGGAAAAGCAGCGTCCCTGGAGAGGAATGTCCGCCCGCCCATTCGCTGAAATATGCGTTTTTCCTTTCGGATACGCCGCGGTAAGGGAAACGGGAATCCCTATTTTTGTCATGACTCCTTTGATTCGTCGCGCTCCGGTCGTTTTGTTATTTGCCGCCCCGGTCATGGGCCAGGAATTGAATGATAAGGCGGCGAGGTATTACGAATCGCTGCAAAAGAGACCGGCGGCGGGAGCAGTTTTTGACCGGTTCGTGGACGCCTGGCTGGACACGGACACGCTGGAGCATCTGGAAACCTGGCTGACGGCCAAAGTGACGGCGAAGCCCTCCGTGCCGGGGCATATCCTGCTGGGGCTTTTCCATGTGCGGCAGGGAGCGCACGCGAAGGCGGCGGAGCAATACCGCATGGCCCTGGTGCTGGAGCCGGCAAACGCGATGCTGTGGCAGCAGAAGGCCATCGCGGAGTCCCGGATGCTGGAGTTTGATCTGGCGATCGCCAGTCTGGAAAAAGGCCTGGAGCAGAGACCGCCGGCGGACATTTCCCTGGCCATGCGGCAGCTGCTCGGGCGGCTCCTTTCCCGGGCCGGGCGGGCCAGCGAGGCCCTGCGGGTATGGGAAAAGCTCATGGAGGAGCGCCCCGGGGATGAAGCGCTACGCGAGGACGTGCTGGACCTCCAGCTTGCCGAGGGCCTGTTCGAGGCGGCGGTGAAAAACGCGGCGGCGCTCGTGGAGCGCGCTCCGGATGCTTATAAGAAGGCCATGCGGCGGCTTCAGTCCGCCGATGTGCTGGACCGCGCGGGCCGTACGGATGACGCCCTGGCGCAGTGGGAGGTCTGCCTCACGGACAGCGCCGCGGAGTCCTGGCTGGAAAAGGAAGTGCTTTCCCGCCTGGACCGCGTTTTCCGGCGGGATGACAATCTTACCGGTCTCCGGGCGCATCTGGAGGGGCTGGGCCAGAAGCTGCCTCGGCGGCTGGGTCTGGCACGAGCCCGCGTGCGGCTGCTGGCCGAGCTGGGGGAGAAATCGGCCGCCGTGGAGGCCGGGCAGGCCATGCTGGCCCTGGCACCGGGGGATCGCGCGGCACGGGATGAATTCATTGCCCTGCTGGTGGAGGCGGGCCGTCTGGGAGAGGCCGCGGCCCAGGTGAATGAACTGATCCGCCAGACGCCGGGGGATCGTGAACTGCTGCTGAAACTGGCGGGATTGAAACTCCAGGCCGGAGACAAAGCGGGGAGCCTGGCGGCGGTGCTGGAATATGATCGCCTGAGCGGCGCGGACGAGGCCGCCCGGCTGCGTTCCGCGGCTCTGCTGGACCGCTCGGGACTCACCACCGAGGCCATCGCGCGTCTGGAGGCCGCAGCCCGGGAATTTCCCGGCTCCGCCGCCGTGAGCCAGGCGCTGGCTTCCGCCCTGCACAAGGCAAAGCGCGTTCCCGAGGCGCTGACCGAGTGGCGGCGGCAGGCGGCGTCCGCGGGCGGCACCGCGCTCCAGGACATCGCGCGCGCCATGTCCGCCCATGGCGAGGATGAAGCCGCGTGGAATCTGCTCGCGACAAAGGCGGCGGATTCCACCGAGGTGCCGCTGCTCATGCAACTGTGCCAACTCGCGGAGCGGCTGGATCGAGCGGACGAGGCCCTGCCACACGCCCGCCGTTTGGTGGGGCTGGCGCGGAGCGCGCCGGACATGGAGGCCGCGCTGGAAAACGCGGGCCGTCTGATCAAGCGGGCCGGACAGGCGGACACGATCATTGCCTCCATCGCCCCGGAAGCAGGAGCGGCGGATCTTTGCCTGCTGGCGGAACTTCTGGAGCAGCGCGGGGATAACGCCGGAGCCGAGGCCGCGCTGGACCGCGTGGCGAAGGCCTCCCCGGAGCTGGCCGCCGCGCGTCTGGTGAGGCTTTACCGGGGACGCCAGGCATGGCCCCAGGCAATGGCGGCCGGAGCGAAAATGTTCGAGGCCCCGGGAGGTAAAAAAGCGGCCTCCGCCCAGATGCTGGCGGAACTGGCCGAGCGCGCGCGGAATACGGAGGACGCGCTGAAGTGGACGCGGGAATGGCGGAAGCTCTCGCCTGGAGCGGCTCCCGCCGTGCTGGCGGAGGCCCGGCTGTTGCGTTCCATGGGGAAGGACGAAGAGGCGCTGAAAGTGCTGCGCCTGGCCGCCGGTCAGTTCGAGGAAAACCGGGATATACGGGAGGCTCTGGCGCGCGCCTGCAGGGACGCGGGCCGCATTTCGGATGCCCTTTCCATCTACGCGGCCCTCTATGAGCAGGCCCCGGACGCGGTGCAAAAGCTGCGGGTGGTGCGGGAGTGGGCGGAGGCCGCGCTGGAGGCTGACCGGATGCCGGAAATGATCGAGCAATTCGAGGAACGCCGCCGCCAGAATCGCGCGGGCACCGGCCCATTGCTGGCCCTGGCGGAGATTTACACGGTGAACGGGGAGCGGGAGAAGCAGCAGCGCGCCCTCACGGAGGCCTCGCGTCTCCGGCCCGATGACGCGGACCTGGCGCTCATGCTGGCGTCCCTCCAGGAGGAGGACGATCTCGTGCCCCTGGCCATCGACACGCTGAAGGCGGCCCTGCCTCATGACAAGTCCGGGCGCGTGCGCCAGCGTTTGGCACGGCTGCACCTGACAGCGGGGGATCAGCAGGAGGGCATGAAGCTCCTGGAGGAAACCGGGGACGGCAGCCCGCCGGACACGGCGGCGGTGGAATCCATGGCCCTGTCCATGGCGGAGAGCGATCCCGCGCGGGCGCTGGCTCTTCTGCGGGCGCGCCTGGAAGCCGAGCCGGAGGACTACCGGCTGCGCTATCTGCTGGCGGTGCTGCTGAAGGAGAACCGGGATGACATGGCCGCGCTGGGCGAATTCTCCCGGTTGCTGACCGTGAAGCAGGAAAATCCCGCGGTGACCGCCCGGCGCGCTTCGACCCTGCTGAGCGCGGACCTGGAGCGGAAGCTCCAGCAGATGACCGGCGTGGTGCCGGAGGAAGTCCTCACCGCGCTGCGAACGCATGAAACCGCCGTGGCGACCGGCCAGTCGCAAATGCAGGCCCAGCAATACATGGGAAGCACCCGTGCCCGCCGCCGCGCGCAGACCACCACCTCCAGCCATCAGCTGCCGGGCACCCTGGCGGAACTCCAGGCGCTCACGGTGGTTTCCCTTTCCAGCACCTTCGGGGAATCCGAAGAGGAGACCCGCGCCGCGGTGCGGCAGGCCCTGGAGCGGGAGGGCCGCTGGCAACTTACCGAACTGATCAACGCCCTGCCTCCGGAGGGCCTGCTTTCCTCCATGTACCGGCGGCAGCGGGAGTCCACGGACGAGGTGTTTCCGGCTCTGAAGAACGACACGGCGCGGGGTCTCAACGTGCTGCTGATGCTGGAGAATCCGGCCCTCCGGGCAAACGCGGAGGTGTGCGCGGAGGTGTGGAGGCGATGGCGGGAAACGCATCCCGACTTCGCTCTCGCCGCCGCGCTTACCGGCGCGGGCGCGGAGGCCGGTTCTGAAGATCTCAGTGACTGGGAGGAGGAGGCCTTTGCCCTCGTGGAGGAGCAGGAGCATCCCGGCCCTCTCGTGCTGGGAGGTATCCAGCGGTTTCTCTCCGGGAGCGGTGCCATCCGGCTGGATGGCGAGCGGAGCACCGCGTTTATGAACCGGGCCATGGGCTGGCTGGAGGCACCCTGGATGAATGTACCCGCCATGAGTGGCGAGCGCGGGAAATTGCTCGAGAACCTGTCGCGGGCGGCCCATGCCGCTGAAAAGCGGGAGGTCCTGGCGGCCATCCTGTCCGCCGAATGGCCGCGGGAGGTCACCACAAAACAAGGAGGGCAGATGTCCGGCTCCCCGTTCTCCTCTTATGGCAGCAACATCATGCCTTATTATGGAGGCCGGTCCTACGGTGGATCGCGGCTGGAGCCTTACACCTGGCCGCCGCGCGTGCTGCCCGGGGTGTCTCCCGCGTTTGGCAAGGCCGAGGCTCTGGTCCGTCTGGACCGGGACGAGGCCGGCGAGGTAGCGCCGCTGGTGACTATTCCCGTGCTGCGGGCATGGTTGGAGGATTACTCCACGGGCAGTGTTCATCCGCTGCGGGCGGTCACGACTCTGGCACGGGATCCCCAGGCGGATGCCGCCACGCTGACGCTGGCCGCCGTGTCCGAGGCGGAGGCGGAGAATTTTGAGGAGGCGGGCGCGCTGGCGGTCCGGGCGCTGGAGCGTCCCCTGCCGGGAGAGGTGAGGGATCTGCTGGAGGCTTCGCTGCTCGCCTGGGCCGGCGAGGGCATGGCCGCGCAGGACAGCCCGCTCATGGAGGCCGCGAGAGCCGCCGCGTTGCGGCTCCGCCGGACGGTGCAGAGCCAGGAGGACAAGGTGATGCTGGCGCGGAACATGGAGCTTCTGAACATGCCCAAAGAGGCGGCGGCGCTGAATCCCGGCGGCGGGGCCGCGCAGGCGGCGTATCTCTATTCCCGCGTGTATGGCTTCCGGGAGCGGGAGGAGGGCCCGGGCGCGCTGCGCGACCTGCTGCTGGAGGTGGACCCGAAGAGCGATCCTCCGGCATCCAGCTCCCTGGTGAGGAAGATGCGGCGGCAGGCGAAATACATGCTCTCCCCCGCGGGGTGGAACGAGGTAAAGGAGTCCGCAGTGCAGAAGCGTTATCGCGGCGACGAATCCCCGGTCCCGGCGACCCCGGAGAAGCTGGCGGAGGCGCTCAAAGCCAAAGGTGGTGTCGAGGTGGTGATGAAAGCCCTGGATCCCGGGCCGGAGGCCACTCCGCAAATGGTGGCGGTCTTTGCCGTGATGAACGAGGTGGCCGGGAATCCCGCGGCGGTGGCGCTTTACCGCAAGGCCCTGGCGGCGGGAGCCCTGGAGCCCGGCGCGAGGGTGCGTCTCATCCGTCTGCTGTGGCAGAATGAGCCGGGGGCGGTGGCGGAACAGTTCGCCCTGACATCGCCGGAGGGCCAGGCGCGGTTGATGGAGTTTTTCCTGCCGGAGGGAAGAAAGGAGCCGCTGGAAAGGGTGCTCCGCGTGGCCTCCATGGCATCGGGTTTTCTCGAAAAAGAGGGCGCGGCGGCTACGGTGCAAAGCGACTGGCTGAATACCCTGGCGGATCTGCTGAGCCGGGAACTGCCGCTGGGGCCTGGCCTCACCGCTCCCCGCCTGGACAGCGAGAAGCCCGGCGAACCGCTGGTGCGCTCCGGGGCCACGCCTTCGCCGGAAGCTCTGACCAAAGCGCGGGAACTCCTGACCGCCCGGCGGGCGGCCCACGAAGCCCTGTGCCGGGGCATGCTGAAGGTGCCGGGTTCCTCGGCCTTCGCCTTTGCCTCCCTCCGTTCGACGCTGCCGGCGGAAAATCCCCTGGCCGCGGAGGCGGTGACCGCCAGCGTGGCCGCGAGCCTTTCGACAGTCACCGTTCAGGCCGTCGATCCGCAACAGGCGACCCGGCGGGCGAGGGCCTTGTTGCTCGGTCGCGGGGAGGAGAGGGTGTCCGATGCCGTGGAACTGCCGCACCCGGAGGTGCCTCTCACCGCCGCGCTGGAGGTGGCGGTGAAAACCGGCGATCCCGGATTGCTGCGGAATGAACTGGTGCCGGCCCTGCAAAAGGCGGGTTCCGCGCGGCTGGCGGAGCGCGTGTCTCTGCTGGCGGACCTGTATTTCAATCCGGCGGAGGAGGCGGAGGGGATCGCGCGGCGGCTGATCGCCACTTGCGGCGAGGAGGCGTGGAGCCCGGTGGTGAAGGCGCTGGGCAGCCGGGGCCTGAGCCCGGATCTGTCCACGCTGCTCGTGGCGGAGGTGAGCCGCGCGCGGGTGAAGCCGGAATCCCTGAATATCCTGACCGGGGCGGTGGTGGATTTTTGTGAGTGGCAGTGCGCGAGCGGCAAGGTGGAGACCGCGCGGACCGTGCTGGGGCGGCTGGTGGAGGTGCTGGCCGGGAACGGGAAGCAGCGCGCCGCGGCGATCAAGGCCGGGGCCCGGAGCACGGGACCGAATTCGCTCATAAATCTGCTGAACAGCGGCTCCTCCTCGCTGTCCGCGGCACCGCCGCCCTCCAGTTCCCTCATGGAAATGCTGCGCAGGATGATCAGCTCCCGTCACGCGGCGGTAGTGGCTTTGGATACATTGTACTCGGAAATAGTGCCCGTGTTGCCCGCGGAGGAAATCAGTTATGTGGTGAATGTGCTGGACCTGGAGCACGCGGAATACCGCAAGCCGGGTTTCTACGCGGATGCCGGACGGGTGAGCGCTTTCTTCAACAACAGCCCGCTGCTGGAGAACGTGGAGAAATTCCGCTCCCAGGGGGGTGCCTCCGGGGTCTTCATTCAAGTGGTCACCATGCTGAACAGCCTGAGCGCAAACGAGCGGAAGCCGGTAATGGAGTTTCTGGCCGGGCGGCCCGCCACCTTCGGACGGGACGTTCTGATGGAGGCCGCGGGGGACCGGTGGGGAGCCACGCCGTTGAATGTGGCGGCCCAGGAGCAGGAAAAAATCAGAGCGCAGGCCCCGGAGAAACGCGCGGAGATGGTGGATCTCCTCTCCTCGCTGGCCTCGGGACGGGATCGCGGCGGACTCACGGAGGCCGGAGTAGTCATGATGGACTGGGTGCGCCAGGAGGAGTCTCTGCAACTGAACTCCGACCGCACGCAGGAGATCGAGAACTATCTCAGCGCCCGGTCGAATGCGGCACAGGCTTTTTCCCGGGGGACGGGGGTGGGGCAGACGGGCGCGGAAGTGCTGGACACCGCCATCAAGGGAATGTCGCCCCGGGCTTACGATGTGGTGCGGCGCACGGCCTCGCTGGCGCGGGTGGAAACGGCGGAACAGATGACCGCGCTGCTGACCAACGGGGAATTTCAGGGGAAAGCCATCTTCCCGCTGCCGCCGGACCGCGCCGCCTTCCGGATGGGAATCCTGACAAATACGCTGTGTGCCGCCGACCGCCGGGTGCCGGTGTATTCGGAGGAACTGCGCGCCACATTTCCCCGCACGGCGGGCTGGATCGCCTCCGGGCTCACGGGGGACAATGCCGGGCGCCTGACGGGTCTGGTGAAGGCGCTCACGCCGTTTGTGAAGGAGGGCGAGGGGTGTGTGATGCTGGAGGCTTTCCCTCTGCCGGTGTCCGATGAAGACACGCCGGAATCCCGCGTGGCCTTGCGCCAGGAAGCAATCGCGTGGGCGGAGGGGCCGGGCAGGGAATTGCCGCGTCAGGATCTGGTGCGGGAGATCGCCGCCGCGGCGCGGCTGGAGCAGTTTATGGAAACCGCGCCGGGGGCGGCGGGGATAGAGGAGGAGGCGGGACTGCCGCCGGAGCAGGCGCACTATCTGGCGGTGCTGCGGAATGAAGCGGTATCGCTGAGCGGGCGGTTCGCGGTGGCCAGCGCGCTGGCGGATTTTGCCGGGCCGTGGCTGGAGCCACCGCTGCTGGCGCAGGCGGCCCTGGTGCTGGACAAAGCGCAGGGCACGCGCCGGCCGCTGGCGGACTGGCAGCGCCTGGCCATTACCCTGACGACCGGCCGGGCCGCCCGGCACGCGGTGACGGATGCCGCCGCGCGCACCCTGCTGGGGAAAGTCCCGATCGCCTCCCTGGATCTGAAAGTGGAGAGTGACCGGCAACTGGCGAAAGCGTGGCTGCTTCTGTGCCTGAAAGAGACGGAGGGGGATAACTTCCCCAAACTCATGGCTCTGCTCCAGGAGAAAACCGGCGATCCCGAAGTGCTGGCCATGGTGCTGCGGAGCGGCCAGGAAGCGCGCGTGGCGAACATCCTGAAGGACGCGGACAGCAAGCTTTACTCCATGGATAAAGCAAACGGGCTGGAGAGCTTCGACGGGCCGCTGGCGGCGGCGGTGGAGAAGGTGATGAGCCGGGAGGAGCCGCTCTATGCCCGGTGGCAGGCGGCGCTGGCGGTGAATTCGCTGCCCTCCGCGCCAGGCACGCCGTCCCGCAGGGAGCGTCTGGAGGCCCTGGCCGCGAAGCTGCCGGAGGTGCTGGAGCAGTGCTCTCCGAAAAAACGGGAGCAGCTTCTCGAACTGCTGACCGTGGAGCCGGCGGCGGCGATCGTGCTGGAAAAACAATATCTCGCCGTGGCGGAGAGCTCGGCGCTGAGTTCTCTTTTCAAATCGACGGACGAGGAAGTGGCCGGGATACCGCGGCAGGCGAAGTTCTGGATGACGCTCCTCTGCGCGGCGACCGCCCGGGGTGATATCACGCGGATGACGGAGCGGCTGGATGCCATCCGGACCATGGGCGAGGAGCGCTATTACGTGCAGTCTGAAGCCGCCCGGCATATCTGCAAAGGCATCGGTGCCGGATGGGAGGGATGGGATGAGAGCACCCGGAAAAAAGTGAAGGAGTGGCTGAGCGACCGCATCTTCAAGGGGCACCTGACCATGCTGCCCGGGCAATTCGAGGGACTGGAGGAACTGCCGGAGCCTCTGCGGGAGGCGCTGGGCATTCGTCTGGAATAAGCACGACCGCCGTCCGGCACGGCATCCGTTCTCACGGACGGGGCCGCGTTTGGCAGCGGGGCTCCCGCCGGGGCAGGGAAGGGGCATGATCAAACCGGCTCTGGCGTTTCTCCTTTCCTTTTCGCTGTTGTCCGCGGCTCCGGATTTTCCGCCGGTGCCGCGGATCCTGCCGCCGCCGGGAGTGAAGCTGCCGGACGCTGACAGGGCCGCGCTGACGGCGGAACTGACACGGCTGACGGAGGCCTTCAGCGGCCTGCCGAAGAAGCGGGACAACGCGAATGCCGAGGTCTTCCTGAAGGCGGTGCGCTACGCGCTGGAGATGGACGAATTTCTGAAGCCGGGAGACACGGGGATCGCGCGGGAGCTGCTGGCGGAGGCTGGCCGCCGCATTGAGGCGCTGCGCGCGGGCCGGACGCCGTGGCTCACGGCCAGGGGGCTTGTGGTGCGCGGGTATTACAGCCAGATCGATGGCTCACCTCAACCCTATGGGCTGGAGATTCCGGAGGACGCGCCGGACACGAAGTCTCCCGCGTGGGTGTGGCTGCGGGGGCGCTCGGACCGGAGCACGGACCTGTATTTCATCGCGGAGCGCATGAAGAAAAAGGGACAGTTCCAGCCGCCGGGCGTGGTGGTGGTGCATCCTTTCGGACGGTTTTGCACGGGGTATAAAAACGCGGGTGAGCAGGATGTGCTGGATGTCACGGGCATCCTGGGACGGGAGGGGCGCATCGATCCCAAACGCGTGGCGCTGGCGGGATTCTCCATGGGCGGAGCGGGGGCCTGGCTGCTGGGCGCGCACTACAATGACCGCTGGGCGGTGGTGCATACCGGCGCGGGATTTGTGGATGTGAAACGCTACCGGAATCTCTCGCCGGAGGACATTCAGGCCGTGCCACCTTGGGAGCGGACGCTGTGGGGTCAGAATGACGTGCCGGACTATGTACGGAATCTGCTGAACGCGCCGCTCGTGTCCTACAGCGGAGAGAACGATAAACAACGGGCCTCCGCTGAGATTATGAGCGGAGAACTGAGGGAGCAGGGGCTGACCCTCCGGCATCTCATCGGCCCGGGCATGGAGCACCGCTACCACCCGGAGACGCAAAAGGAGGTGCAGCGCCTGGTGATGGAGGACCTGCTCCGCGAGCGCCCGGCCTATCCGTTGAAAATTTCATGGCAAAGCCGTACTCTGGACTACAACCGGATGCACTGGCTGAACGTGACCGGACTGGCGGAACACTGGCAGGACGCCCGCGTGGACGCGGAGATGGATGCCCCGGTTCCCGTCGCAAAAACGGTGGCCCTGACCACGAAGAACGTGACCTCCCTGCGGCTGGAATCGCGGGAGAAGGAGAACTTCGGGGGAGCGCTCACGGTGACCATTGATGGCCAGACTCTGACCGGCGGCGGGGCGGGGAAGGCGGTGCTGCTGATCAAAGAGGAGGGCCGCTGGCGGATGGGGCCTTCCGTGGAACCGGAGGGGCTTCGTAAACGGGCCGGCCTCCAGGGGCCTATCGATGACGCCTTCACCGCGCCGTTCCTGTATGTGCTGCCGGACGGCCCGTGCGCCTCGCCGGAGGTGGATGCCTGGGTGAAATACGAAAGCGTCCACCAGCGGAACCGCTGGCGCTGGCTGATGCGCGGCGACTTCCGGCACAAGAAAGCCTCGGAGGTCACGGCGGAGGATATCAAAAACTACAACCTGATCCTCTGGGGCGACGCGGCGGCGAACAGCCTGCTGGCCAAAGTGCTGCCCTCCCTCCCCGTGAAGTGGAATGCCGGGGAGATCACCCTCGGCACCCGGAACTTCAAAGGACCGGCGCTGGTGCCCGTGTGTGTGTATCCCAATCCACTGAACGCCGCCCGCTACGTGGTGCTGAACAGCGGCCTCACTTTTCGCGAAGCCCACGGGGCCACCAATTCCCTGCAAAACCCCCACCTCCCGGACTGGGCCGTGCTGGACACCGCCATCCCGCCGGACGATAAACAACCCGCTAAAGTGCTGGACGCGGGATTCTTCGGCGAGCGGTGGGAGGTAAAGTAGAAGCCCGGAATAATATTTTCAGGAGGGCGCGGAACCTCGCGGCGGTTCGAGGTAATGGGGAAATGCACCGGAATAGAAGCATAAATGATCTCCGGATGGTGAATGATACGCAATTTTGAAAGGGTGGCTGGTGTTTTCCGGGGCTCATATGAGATTAATTCTTGAAGGCTCTTAAGGTTGAATTAGCTTTCCCGTATCTCATGCCTATTTTTCGAAGCCCCCGGGCCCAGTCACAGGTGGAAAGTGCTTCCCCGTTAATAAATAATCAAACCGGCCCGGGTTTCCAGGGCTCATCCTACCGCCCGGAAATAGATGGCATGCGCGCGCTCGCCGTGCTGGCAGTGGTGCTCTTCCATGCCGGGCTTGGGGTGCCGGGCGGCTATGTGGGTGTGGATGTATTTTTTGTGATTTCAGGGTATCTTATTACTGCCCTGATCATCCGGGATCTCCAGGCCGGCCGCTTTTCCCTCAAAGGATTCTGGGAGCGCCGTGTGCGGCGTATTGTCCCGGCGCTCGTGGTCATGGTGGTGGCCACGCTGGCCGCCGGCTGGTTTTTGTTGCTGCCCCAGGATTACGCGGCGCTGGGGAGGAGCGCTGCATTTCAGGCGGCTTTTGCCGCTAATTTTCACTTCTGGAAGGTGACGGAGAATGGCTATTTCGCGGGTCAATCGGATGAGATTCCCCTGCTTCATACATGGTCGCTGGCGGTGGAGGAGCAGTTTTATATGATCGTGCCTCTCCTGCTCGTTTTACTGTTCAGGTTTCCCCGGCTCCGCGCGGGGCGGGCGCTTTTGCTCCTGTTTTCCGGCGCCATTATCATCAGTCTTCTGGCCAGCCATTACGGCGTCAGGCACCACCCGTCCGCGGCGTTTTACCTTCTTCCGACACGGGCGTGGGAGTTGCTGCTTGGCTCACTGGTGGCCATTCTGCCTTTCCCGGCGGGAGGGCGGCGGCGGGTGGCCAGGGAGGTTTTGTCGTATGCGGGGCTTGCCGGGATTCTCGTGCCCTGTGCGATCTACAACAGTGAATCAAGTTTTCCCGGTTTGCTGGCGATTCCTCCGTGCCTCGGGAGCGCGCTTATTATCTGGAGCAATTCCCGTTTTGCCTCCGCCGGGAGATGCCCGACCAGCCTCGGCACAATTCTCAGCGGGAAAGGGCTCGTGTTTGTGGGGCTTATTTCCTATTCGCTTTATCTCTGGCATTGGCCGGTTCTTGCCTTCGCGCGTTATTTCGCGGGTGAGGACGCCTTGAGCACGGGCCAGAGGGCCTGGTTGATGGGGGCTGCCTTTGGCATGGCGGTGCTTTCCTGGCGGTTTGTCGAGACCCCGTTCCGCAAAAGAAAGCTCGCGGGCTCGCGTCCGGCCATTTTCACGGTGGGTTTGTGCTCCACCTTGTTGTCCGGGGCGCTTGGCGTGATGATCAGTGTCCGGGAGGGAATCGCGGAGCGGCTGCCCGCCGAACTGCGTTCCGCGCTTGCCGGGGGCAAGGATGATTACCTTTTCGTGGCGCAGATGAAAGCGGCGGACATTCGTGCCGGCAATTTTACCATGGTGGGAAAACACCACGCCGGGCGTCCTGTTAGTGTTCTTATCTGGGGTGACAGTCACGCGATGTCCGCGATGCCGGCGTTTGATGCCGCTCTTAGAAAGCAGGGCATCAATGGCCGGGCCGTGACGCATTCCTCCACGGCTCCGGTAGTCGATTACTGGTCCGAGCAGCGGTATGGTCTCAGCGCGCGGGATGCTCTGGATCTCAGCGACGAAGTCGTGTCCTATGTCCGGAAAAACAGGATCCCCCATGTGGTCATGGCTGCCTGCTGGAGCGCTTATTCCGCGGTTCCGTCAAAGGGGGCCGGGGAAACCGCCCGGCCGTTTCCAGAGGCGATTCTTGAGACCACCGGCAAGCTGAGAACCGCGAACTGTCAGGTGTGGGTTTTGCTTCAGGTGCCATTGCATCCGTTAAATCCCATGACCCAGGCCCGCCACCGCTGGGCCACGCTTCCGGACTTTAATGACGGGAGCTTTTGCGCCAGGCCTAACTCCTGGAACGGAATCACGGACAATGATCAGGGCTTTTTAAGGACACTGGAGCAAGCAGGCGTCCGCATCATTGATCCGCGGGAGGCTTTTCTCAATGAACAGCGGGACCGCTACGAAGTTGTCCGGAACGGGGTGTTTCTCTACCGGGACAATAGTCATCTTACCAAAGCGGGAGCGGAAATGGTCCTTCTTCCCCTCCTTGAGCGGACGTTCATGCCATTCCTGGCTCCCCTTCCAGCGGAAGGCGCACCCCTTCCGGCTGAAGGGTGACCGGCATTTCACGTTACGCCTGTTAACCTTCAGGCGTAACGGTCCGGTGAAAGCAGGGTGAGATCCGTTTCCGGGTTTTCGCCGTCGAGAAGTTGAGCAGTGAGTTTGCCGGTGATGGGGCCGAGGCTGAGGCCCATCATGGCGTGGCCGGTGGCAAGGGTCACGTTTTTCCACTTCACGGTGCGGCCTACGTAGGGCATGCCGTCCGGGCTGCACGGGCGGAGGCCATGCCAGGCGGGGATGGCGTCGAAGTCGCTTTCCTGGAACTCCGGGTAGTAACGGGGCACGGCTTTGATGATGCCCCGGACGCGGCGGGTAGTGACGGTTTCCTTCAGCCCGGCGATTTCCATGGTGCCGCCGAAGCGGAGGGCTCTGTCCATGGGGGTGACGGCCACGCGGGCTTCGGTGAAGATGGAGCAGAGCGCGGGAAGCTGCCGGGGGCTTTTCACGGTGAGGCTGTAGCCCTTGCCCGCCTGCATCGGAAGGCGAAGGCCGAGGTCCCGGGCCGCCGCGGGAGACCAGGAACCTGCGGCGATCACCACCTCATCGGCTTCTACTTCTCCCGCGGCGGTGCGGACGGCGGCGATGCGGCCCGCCTCCTGGCGGAAGCCGGTGGTCTCCGTGTTCCAGTGGAAGGCCACACCGTTTTTGATAAGGCTCTCCTCCAGGCTGCCCATGAAGCGGGCGGGGGAGAGGTGACAGTCCTGGGGAAAATAAACCGCGCCCGAGATGTCCATGGTGACGCCGGGATCGAGCGCGGCGGTTTGTTTCGCATCCAGCACCTCCGCGGGAATGCCGAGCTTCCGAGCGCGGGCGGCGGTGGCGGCTTCCTCCTCCAAAGTATGGGGTTCCTTGCAAAGCATGAGGAGGCCCTTTTTCACCAGGCTGAATTCGTGGCCCGCGGCGGCGAGCTCCTCATAACAGGCGCGACTGGCAAAGCTGAGGTCCCGCAGCAGCGGGGCGCAGGCATTGACATGTTTCGCGGTGGCCGCGCGCCAGAAGTGCCATCCCCAGGTGAGAAGGTCCCATGAGAGCCGGGGCTTGACGTAGAAGGGGGACTCGGGATTCCACATCCATTTCAGGCCCAGCTTTACCATGCCGGGGGCGGCAAGAGGGATGAAGTGGCTGGGCACGATCATGCCCGCGTTCCCGAAAGAGCAGCCATCGCGCTCGCGCGGGAGACGCTCGATGACAGTGACCCGGTGTCCCCGTTCGCGGCAGTAATGCGCGATGCTCAGCCCGATGACCCCGGCTCCGATGATGACGATGTGTTTGGACATGCGCTTATGAATTTCCCGTGACGTCGCTCCGGATGCCGTGGCGGAAGGGGTCTGTTTCGTCGAGAAGGAGCGTGGCCTCCGCGTTTACCCAGGCCCGGCCGGTGATGGAGGTAATGACTTGGCCGTCCGCCGCCACTCCGACACTGCCGGTGAAAACGCTGCCGATGATGCTCTCCTGCCGCCACTCCTGGCCGGGAGCGAGTTTCCCGTCCGCATGCAGGCAGGCCAGCTTGGCACTGGTACCGGTGCCGCAGGGGGAGCGATCGTAGGCTTTGCCCGGGCAGAGGACGAAGTTCCGGCTGTGGTTCGCGGGATCGGCAGGCGGGCCGAAGAGTTCCACGTGGTCCACTTCCGGATATCCCTGGGCATTCACGGCCTGGCGGATCTGCCAGGAGAGCGTGGTGAGGGCCTCCACGTTTTCCAGGGTGAGCGCCTGGCCGTGGTCCGGGACGAGGAAGAACCAGTTGCCGCTCCAGGCCACATCCCCGGTGACGGGGCCGATGCCAGGGACCTGGACGGTCACATTCTTCGCTTTGCGGAAGGAAGGGACGTTCCGCACGGTGACGGTGGCGTCTTCATGCAGGGTGGCGGTGACCACTCCCACGCAAGTCTCAATGCGGTGCTCCCCGGGCTGGATGCGCCCCATGTAAGCCAGCGTGGCTACTAGCCCAATAGTGCCGTGCCCGCACATGCCCAGGGGGCCAACGTTATTGAAGAAGATGACGCCGCAGAGGCAGGTTCTGTCCTCCGGTTCACAAATGAGAGCGCCCACCAGCACATCCGAGCCCCGGGGCTCATTCACCACGGCGGAGCGGAAGGCATCATGATGGGAGCGGAAGACCTCCAACTGGCGGGCCACGCTGCCTCCGCCGAGATCAGGGCCACCGGAGATGACCACACGGGTGGGCTCCCCGCCGGTGTGGCTGTCGATGATCCCGATGCGTTGGAAGGAGTGCGGAGAGGACATAGCGGTTAAAAGCCGGAGCCACCGGGCGGGTGGAGGGTAATAGATGGCACGCAGCGACGAAGCACGATCTGGAATGGGGCATCAGGAGCCATGTCGCATGAAGAAGACAGCAACCAGTATTGAGGCGAGGAGGGCCATCACGGTGTAGAGAAAAACGTTCTTCAAACGGGGTGCCCGTCTGCCGATAAAATTGTCGATCAGGATGATGCCAAAAAAAACCGCCGCGAATCCAAGGCCCAGTTCGATTAAGTCGTGTGTGGAGGAAAGGGCGCTGCCTGTCATCGGGAGTGCTGTCGGGGATGAGTGGGGCTGATTTCGCGGCGGGGCGTTATACGAATGCGAAAATGATAAAAGATATGTAGGTGAATCCGAGGAGGAGGTAGAAAATAACCTTCAGTGATTTATTGTAAGAGCAATCAACAGGGGGCGGCACCCGTTTGCCGTTCAGTTTTTCGACCCCCACCGCGAGAGCGAGGCAACTGAGAAGAATAAGGGAGAGCGCGATGAACTCCTCCGGGCCTGGCGGAAATACCCGCCGGAAAGCGGGGGCCTCGCCCGCGCGCCGGGGACGGTACCATTCCGCGGACATCATTATTTTCCAGGTGAGCGAGGTGACGAGCAGCACGCTGACACCCAGGAGCGGCCCCGGGATGCGGATTCGACCCTTTCTCATCAGAATCACCAGGGCGGCGGCGGGCCCAAACAGGACCACCGCCCAAAGGAATACCGACCGCATCCAGGGCCCGTAATCCATCACACCCAGGTGCCAGGTTTCCAGTCCGCCGGGATTTGCGGGCGTTTGGCGATGCCTCCGTGGATCACCTTGAGCACGCGCTCCCGTTCCTCACCGGAAAGCGGGAGCCGCGGGGCGCGAGTCCATTCTTTGCCCAGCCCGGCCTCCTGGACCGCAAGCTTGATGTATTGCACGAATTTCGTGTTCACGTCCAGGTCCAGCAGGGGGGTGAACCACTGGTAGATGGGAAGCGCCTCCGTCCAGCGTCCGGCGCGGGTGAGTTCCCAGAGATACTGGTTCTCCATGGGGAAGGCGATGCCGCTGCCGGCCACCCAGCCATCCAGGCCCAGGACGGCACTTTCCAGCATGAGATTGTCCACGCCGGTGAAGATGGCGTAGCGTCCGCCCACGGTATTGTGGAGAGCGGTGATGCGGCGGGTATCGCCCGCGCTTTCCTTGAGAGCCACGAAATTCGGCTGATCCGCCAGCCGGGCGAACATCTCCGGAGTGATGTCATTCGCGTAGCTGATGGGGTTGTTGTAAATCATGATCGGCAGGCCGGTGGCCCGGGCCACGGTGCGGAAATGGGTCATGGTCTCGTCCACCGCGCCTTTATAAAGCATGGCAGGCATGAGCATGAAGCCATCCGCCCCGGCCTTCTCACAATCCTGGACGTAACGCACGCCTTCGGCAGTGCTGGTCTCCGCCACGCCGGAGAGCACGGGCACCCGGCCCTTCACGGCTTTCACCATTTCAGAGATGACGAGGCGCTTCTCTTCGCCGGTCATCGGCTGGTTTTCCCCCAGGGAGCCCAGAAAGATGAGGCCCTTGATGCCGGAGGCGAGCAGCGCCTCCGCGTGCCGGGCGGTGGCCTCCAGATCCAGGGAGCCGTCCTGGTGCATTTGGGTGGTGATGGCGGGGAAAACTCCGGTCCAGTGGGGTGTCATGATATAGCGGGAAATGAGAGAGGGTGGAAATGGCAGTGATTCCGATACGGGGATAACCGGTGCCGTCTGGCATTTGATGACAAGGCTTTCCCTCAATTCGGGCACAGTGGGCTGCTGAATGAACGGCACGACCAGATGGTAGCCGTGCGGGAACGCCTGTAATGACGTGCCCGCAGGTATTCACGTCAGTTCCTGTCCCGCGGCAAACTGATAGGAGGCCTATTCCTTCCCGCTTTCCTTCTCCCGTTTGCTCCGGCAGGCTCCCAGGGAGCGAAGTTCCTCGCAACTGGCTTCGATGCGGAGGGACTTGTTGGTGGGGCGGAAGCCGAGACGGCGGCTGATGCAGTCCTCCAGCAACTCCATGTGCTGGTCCTCGAATTCCACTACCTTATGGCAGTCGAGGCAGACGATGTGGTTGTGGTGCGGGTGATCGAAGAAATTCGGATCGTAGCACATCTGGCCAAAGCCGAGGTCAATCTCCCGGAGGAGACCGCTTTCCACGAGGAGGAGGAGAGTGCGGTAGAGAGTGGCACGGCTGGTGGTGGCGTCCAGCTTTTTGGCCATGGCCCAGAGTTCATCCGCCGTGAAGTGTTCCTCCGTGGAGAAGGCGGCACGGATGATGACCTCCCGCTGCTTCGTGCGGCGCAGACCCTTTTTAGCGAGGAACTCGTCCAGTCGCTGCAGGAGTATGGGATTGACCTCGGTTTCTGACATGAATGACCAATGATAAAGGGAACCGGCGGGGGCGTCAACGAGGCGGAGGAGACCGGTAAAAATGAAAAGTGCCGCCAGAGAACCGCGGCAATGGGGATCAAGCTACCGTTGCTGCCTTCCGGCCCTGGCGGGGTTTGCAAGTCCACACTCCACAGCCCCTGGCAGCAGAGCCATCTTTCCACGCCTTCACGTGACCGCAACCCCAAAGCGACCGGAGGCGTTTATTTTCCGGAGCCCACTCGAAAATCCCGCCCGCGGCACGGAAATTTCTGCCGGGGCGGTGTAAATTCATCTTGTCTTGTTTGGCGAGTCTCTGTAAGCATTCGCAAAATTTCCCAACCCATCCTCAGAAAAAATCCTATGTGGAAACCGCTCTCTATTGTCTCCGGTGTGATCCTGCTTAGCACTGGTGCTATTATGTACACCCAGGTGCAGTATCCGCTGCGCTCCGAGCGTAAGCAGGCGGTGGCGGCGAAGGAGAATCTGGAAGCCGCGAACAAGACTCAGAAGATCTCCCGGGAGAAGCGCATTCAATCCGACGCCGATAAGGTGCAGGCTGATAAGGAACTGGCGGACAATGCCTCCAAGGCGAAGATCGCGCTGGGCCAGAAGGAGCAGAAGGTGGCTGAAGTGACTGCCGAAACCGCGAAGCGTGATGCCGCCGCCAAAGAACTGGCCGATCTGGACAAGCGACTGAAGGATCTCGGCGGTCTGCCCCGTCTGGTGGCGGAACTGAAGGAGTTGGAAGCCAAAAAGACCACGCTGGTGTCCTCGATCGAGAACACCAAGGGTGTGATCGCCGCCACGATCGCTCACAAAGAGGCGACGGACAAGGTGATCGAACAACTGAAGATGCGTGAGCTTTTCCAAAAGACCGGCACCATGAAGGAAGGCTTCACTACGTATGTCTCCGCGGTGAATCCGGAACTGGGGTTTGTGATTTTCGCTCATGGCGATAACAGCAATGTCACCCGGGGTGCCAAGTTTGACATCACCCGTGACGGACGCCTGATCGCGAAAGCGACGGTGACCCATCTTGAAGCCGGTAAGTCCACCGCTGAGATTGTGCCGGGCACGCTCAGCGCCGGAGAAACCGTGCAGCCGGGTGACCGCGCGGTGGTGAACGTTTCCTCCACGCCCCGCTCCATGGCCGCCGGTGCCGCCGCCAAGGCTGCCCCGAAGAAGGACGCGAAGAAGCCCGCTGACAGCAGCAAGCCCGCCGCGCCAGCGGATCCTTTCGCTTCCCCGGATGGTGCCGCTCCGGTGGAAAAGCCCGCTGAGCAGTAATCACGGGCCCGTTTTCCCTTTTTTTTCCATTTTTTCCCGTTTCCAACGCATGAAGATTCTCTTCGGTATTTCTCTCCTGGCTTCCATTGCCGCCGCTGTTCTCGCTTTCCAGGTCCGGTCCTCGCTGATCGAAGCCCGGAAGGAAAAAGACGATCTTAACCGCAAGATCGTGGACGTTCACCGCGCGGTGGAAAAGACAAACCTCGAAACTGTCGATGTCTGGGGTAAATGGCAGGAAACGAAGAAGATGGCCAAGGACGAAGACAACAGCGCCAAGAAGCTCAACCGGGAAACCGCTGAGCAGGAGACGCTCCTGGGTGACATCAAGAAGGAGATCGAAGGGATCGCCAACAAGCGCGCGCAGATGGAGGCTGAGATCAAGGCCATCATTGGACGCAACGGCACCCCTGAGGAAGTCGTGGCTCAGGTGCAGGCTCTGCAGGGCGAGACCGAAGTGCTCAACCAGGAACTTGCCACTCTCCAGAAGGAACTGGAAGTGAACAAGAAGAGCGCCGCCGAAAGCGACACTCTCTCCGCGAAATACAAAGCCCAGCAGGATGCCCGCCGCGCGGCGATCGCCCTGGGTGGACGTTCCTCCACGGTCGCTTCCGTGAATCCTGAATTCTCCTTTATCGTAATCAATATGGGCACCGCCAACGGCCTGACGGGGGAAACCCGCCTGCTGGTGAAGCGTGGTGGTCAACTGATTGGCCGGGTGAACATCACCTCCCTGGGCAAGACTCAGACGGTGGCGGACATCGACCTCAAGAGCCTCGCTCCGGGTGCCCAGGTGCTGCCGGGTGACGAAGTGGTCTTCGAAAATTCCGTGCAGTAAGCCTTCTTAGAGTTCGGTTCCAAGTCCCTTATATGAAGCTTTTTTCTTTCCGGTTTTTGATGTTGGCGGTAGTTTCCGCGGCTGGCTTTACCGCCTGTGAATCCACTGACACGGTGAAGGTTAAAAAGCGTCCGCCGCTTCCGGGGGAGAATGATAGCGAGCTTTCCTGGAATAAGCCTGGCCCGAACGATATGGCGAATCCAATGGGGATTCCCATGAGCCACTGAGGAAAAAAATGATTCGATCCCGGGGGAGATATCCCCCGGGATTTTTTTTGGGGAAGGGGTCGTAGAAGTGGGAGTAGGGAGTAGGGAGTAGGGAGTAGGGAATGTTAGGGGGGATTTAAAATCTGTTTGGGGGTCCTCTTGCCATGGGGAGGGAAGTTCTTTAGCATCAGGGGGTCTTTTATTATTCCATGTCCAATCAACTTCCTGCCCTGGCGGTCGCGCTTGACGATCACAAGGATACTATTTTTTCCCGCTGGCACGCGGTGGTCAGTGAATTGCCGGGGGCGGCGAATCTGGATGGCCGGGAGGTGCGGGACCACATTCCGCAGTTTATCGATGAGATGATCCTCGCCATCGCGCGGCGGGAGAAGGAGGTGGATGAAAACAGCACTGGCAGCCCCGTGGAGCATGGCACGCAACGGCTGGCGGCGGGATTCGATATCAAGGAAGTGGTCAAGGAATACAACGCCCTGCGGGGCGCGGTGTATGATGTGGCGGAGAAGACCGGCATCCAGCTTTCCGCGAATGACTGCCGGGTGATCAACCGGATCATCGATGAGGCCATCGCCTCGGCGGTGGATACCTTCGCGCGGGAGCAGGCGACGGAACTCCAGCGCCGCCGGGAGGAGCACTTTGCCTTCATCGCGCACGATGTGCGCACCCCGCTGAACGCCATCGCTCTCACGGCGGAGGTGCTGGCGGAGGACCTGGGGGAGTCTTCGTATGAATGCGTGGATATGGTGCGGGCATTGCAACGGAATGTGCAGCGCATCGAGGAACTGATACGTCACGTGATGGAGAAAGCCCATTATCTGGAGCCTCTGGAAGGGATGTCGTTGAACCGGCGGGAGATGGACCTGTGGCCGCTGGTTCACCGGTTGATCCAGGATCTGAAGCCGGTGACGGAGGCCGCCCGCGTCCGCATGAGGAATCTTGTGCCCCGGCATCTCACGCTCAATGCGGATGCCGGCCTGCTGGTCCGGACGCTGCAGAATCTGGTGACGAACGCGGTGAAATTCGCCCCGGGCGGGGAGATCGAAATCGGCGCGAAGGAAACGCCGGACGGGGTGGAGTGCTGGGTCTCCGACAACGGGGACGGCATTGCTCCGGACCGCCTTGGCCGTATCTTTGAGAAGGGGGAAACGGACAATGACCCCACCCGCGCGGGTTCCGGCCTGGGACTCACGATCTGCAAGCAAATCGTGGAGGCCCATGGTGGAGAGATCTCCGCGGAGAGCCGTCCCAGCCGGGGTGCCACCTTCCGGTTTACTCTGCCGGCACCCGCCCCTGGGGCAGGTTGAAAACGGGATGATCCCGGCGGCGTATGGTCCGGGATGAAGATGGAAACCTTTCTGACCTGGGGTGCGGCGGGGCTGCTGGTGCTTGCGGGTTGGATTATCCAGACAGGAGGGGAGACAGGCGGGGCCGGTGGTGCAAACACCGACCGGAGACTGACGGGCGCGCGTCGCCTGTCCGCGACGGCGGGGCAGGAACGGTTGCTGGGCCGCGTGGAGGAACAGGAAATGACGGTGGTGGCTCCCATATTCGCGGAGGAGCCCCGCCATTTTGATCAGTGGGGAATTCCTGGAGTGCCATCCCGTGTCAAAGAGGTCCGGGTTCCCGCAAAGGTAAGCCTTATCTCCAGCCAGTTAAAAGTAACCTCCAGCAATCCGGAGCCCATTGGAGA
The DNA here is from genome assembly GCA_965229245.1 of Verrucomicrobiales bacterium. Lineage (GTDB taxonomy): Bacteria > Verrucomicrobiota > Verrucomicrobiia > Verrucomicrobiales > V1-33 > V1-33. The sequence continues at coordinate 101,757 of CBDDIW010000005.1, read as the reverse complement.
ACTCTCTCTCATCACCGATGGGGACAAACGCTTCGACGATGGCTTTTACGTCGATCTGCTGCCTGGTTCCCAATGGATCCAGCTCGATTTGGGTGCTTCCCGGGAAATCTGGCTGATCTGGACGTGGATGTTTTTCAAGCATCCCGTGATTTACCGGGACGTTATCATTCAGATTTCCGATGACCCGGAGTTTAAGGTCTCCCGGACGGTCTATAATAATGACCGGACCAACCGTTGCGGGCATGGGGCGGGCACGGAGGAGCCATATGTGGACACCAACAACGGCCATCCGGTGAGTGTGAATGGTATCCAGGGACGCTACGTAAGGTTATACAGTAACGGGCGGAACATCGACGACACCAACCAGTGGACTGAAGTGGAAATTTACGGGCGGTAGTTTTTGACGGGTAATGAAAGACCGGTGAAAATCCCCGCGCCGTTTTGGAAATTGTTGGGCGCGGGGGAAAACCCTGACTGTCACGGAAAAGAAGAATCCAGCTTGTCACCGCGACAGCGTACCGGTAGAGGATCGCCCTAAGAGTCCTGCCAGGAAGTGGCCGGGCAGCCCAATTTTTCATCCCCGTCATGCGCACCTTTTTCATCCTGCTGACCAAAGAACTGCGGTCGTTCTTCCTGTCCCCGGTGGCGTGGGTGGTGCTGGCCATGTTCATGGCTATCAGCGGGCTTTCCTTCAGTTGGGCGGTGAATCACATCCAGGAGAAGCCCACGGAGCAGAGCATCGTGCAGTGGACCTTCGTGCCGCCCTGGTTCTGGCTCTACTACCCGTTCATTTTCGCGCTCATCACCATGCGGCTGTTCGCGGAGGAACAGAAGCAGGGGACGCTGGAGAGTCTGCTCACGGCTCCGGTGCGGGTCATCCAGGTGTTGCTTTCCAAGTATTTCTCGGCGGTGATTTTTTACACCGTGCTGTGGGTGCCGGTGCTGTTGTTCTTCGCGATCCTGAACTGGGTGCTTAAGGGAAAGGTGGTGGAGTATCCCTCCGGAGCGCTGGTAGGCTGCTACCTCATTTTGTTCCTCACGGGCCTCTTCCATCTGGCGCTGGGGCTGCTGGCATCCGCGCTTACGAAGAACCAGATCATCGCGGCCATCCTGGCGTTCTCGCTCATCATCATGCACTTCCTGATCGGGGTCTTTCTTCAGACCCTGGCGAAGACGAATCCGGAGGAACTGCGGAATCTGGTGGACCATGTGGCGATCAAAAACCACATCGACAGTTTTGCCGCCGGGTTGCTGGATACGCGGCCCATGGTTTATTATGTCAGCTTCACCGTACTGCTGCTGGCCGTGACCCACCAGGTGCTGGAGTACCGCCGCTGGAAGGCCTGAGCCGTCTTTCCTTTATCCCTTTTCCCCACAGCGTTTTATGAGCAAGGAAGCTGAGATTCCCGCGGCCCCCGCCGCCCCTCCGGTGAAGGAAAGCATTCACCGCGGCCGCATCGGTTTGAATGTCTCCATGCAGATCATTCTGGGGCTGGTCATTTTTATCCTGGTGAATGTCCTGGGGCACAGGAGCTTCCGGCAGTGGGACTACACCTACAGCCGGAACTTCAGCCTCACGGAGAATACCCGGAAGTTCATCGGCGGCATCAAGGAACCGGTGCGCATCACCGTGCTGGCCCCCAGCGAGGGCATGCTGGAAAAGGATGTGCTGCCACTGCTGGACCAGTATAAGACACACATCGGCGGGCCCCTGGAGGTGGAGTTTATCGACACCAAACGGGATGTCGCGGCGTGGGAGAGTTTCACGGGGCGGCTTTACCGGCTGGGGACTTCGTTCAAAAAGGAGGACGAAGGGGTCTTTGTGCAGTCTGACCGTCCGCACGCGGGGGATATGGGAGGGGAGAAGTTTTTCTACAAATGGATTCCACAGCAGTCGCTGTATGTGTTTGAAGGGGAGAAGCAGGTACCCATCGCCTTTCGCGGCGAGGCGCTGCTGAACACCGCCATTTCCGGCGTGGTAAATCCGGACCGCCCGCGCGCGGCGGTGGTTGCGAACATGGGCAATGTGCGCTCCGTGCCGAATCCGGACGACCCGAGTCTCCCGCGGGTGACATATGCCCACATGCTGGCAAACATCTGCAACGCCCAGAACATCGAGCTGGAGCCGTGGCGCATGATGCAGAATCCGGAGTATGCCTCCCGCTATAAGACGGCTATTCTGGTGAATACCACGCTCTTTGGCCCCCAGCAGGACGATGACCTCACACGGTTTTTCGAAACCCCGGGAAACTCCGTGGTGGTGCTGCTGGATCCGGAGTATGGCTGTGATGGCATGGACAAATGGCTCGCGAAGTATGGCATCCAGCCTCAGGCCGACCGCGTGCTCTACGCCAAGAGTGTGTCCGGCGGCACTTACAAACAATTCCTGGTGGACGCGCGTTTCCTGGATGACTCCCCCATCACGAAGGGGCTGGAAAACCATGCCACGCTGCTGCCGGAAAAGACCCGGTCCCTGAAGATGCTGCCGGACCTGGAAAAGGTGAAGTCCGAGAACATCGCTCTCAAGCCACTGATTTCTCCCTCCGAGGACTTCTGGGGGGAAACGGCCTTCCAGGCGGACCTCCCGAGATTTGACGCCTCCGAGGACCATGGAAAGCCGCTCTATGTGGCCGTCTCCGCGGAGCGTGGCGCCTCCCCGGATCCCCGCATGCAGGTGCCCAGTTCCCGCCTTGTGGTGGTGGGGAACGCCGGGCTGGCGAATCCTCCGCCGAGCCCGGAGAATTATGAGTTCCTCACCCGCTCGCTGAACTGGTGTCTGCACCGGGACGAGACGGCTGCCAATGACAGTTCCACGGACAAGGAGAAGCACCGGTTCACCATTTCCATCCGTCCGGAGCAATGGCAGCGCATTCTGATCATCACCACCATCGTGATGCCTCTCACCGCGCTGATGACGGGCCTGCTCATCTGGAGCACCCGCCGCAACTGAGCCTCGTTTCCGCCCCCTGCCTCCCCATGAAGACCTCCACCACCATCATCCTGCTGCTGCTTACCGCGGGCCTCGGCGCGTGGATGCTCCTGCGCGGGGATGCCCCTCGCGATCTGAGCGGGCATCTGCTTTTCGACTGGGGCAACAAGCTCAAGGAGCGGATCGAGAACAAACAACTGCCCGTGGACGTGGATCCCGCCCTGGTGGCGGGCATCGATCTGAAGGTGAGTTCCGGGGAATACCAACTGCGGCGGCAGGCGAATGGCTCGTGGGAAGTGGGAGGTGCGGTGAAAGACCGCGTGGAGGAGGAGGTCGTGAAGGAACTGCTGGCCTATTTTGTCAAAGCACAGATCAAGGACGTGGTGGACGCCGCCGAGGTGAAGGGCGGGAAAGTGAGCGCCACCTCGCTGGGGCTGGATGACGCGAATGTGTGGAAGGTGACCTGGCTGAAAGCGGACGGCAGCAAAATGGCCGAGGCCCGGATCGGCAAGACGGCACCGCTGGACAACGTGGGGTACGTGCAACTGGCGAACGAAAAGAGCCGTCCGGACATTTACATCGTGAGCCCCGACCTCCGCCCGCTGCTGACCCGGCCGGCGGATTCCTTCCGCGATCCCCGGGCCTCCCTTTATCCTTCGGACGCGCTGGTGAAGCTGGTGGTGCGGAAAGGGGAAGGGGAGGTGGAGTTCAGCCGCACGATTGCGCAGACGAATGCCACCCCCAAAACCCCTGCAGACCCCGCCGCTGGAGCTGGAAAAACGGTGGTCGAGGTCCAAGCCACTCCCTGGATCATCACCCGCCCGCTACAGAACGCCCCCGCGAACCAGGCGGCGGTGCAGGATTTCGCGGCCATGATTTGTGGAGCAAAAGTGGAAAGCTGGCTGCCCTACAGTGAGACGGAGGCCATGGCGGACAAGCCGGTGGTGGAGGTCACGTTGGTGCCGTTTGGCACCATCGCGAAGAACATTACCCTGTCCTTTTTCAAAGATCCGGCGGACCCTGATCCGCTGCCGGCACCCGGAGAGGCACGCGTGCCCGGGCCGGAGGATCCGAAGCGTTATGCCATCTGCCGGGACATCCAGCGGAAAGCGTGCTACAAGGTGAAGCGGCAGGTGATGGATGATCTGTGTCTCGCCGAGTCCCCCACTATTTTCCGCAGCCGGGTCCTGGCCGCCGTGAATGCGGCGATCGTGAGCACCATCCGGATCGAGAGCTTTGACGGGGACTCCGTGGAGGTGGTGCGGGTGGGGACCTATGCGGATGACTCCTCCACAAGGATGAGCCGGTGGTACTGGCGGCCGCTGAAAGGCGGCCCCTTCGCGGACGCGGCCCCGGAAACAGTGGAGAAGCTGATCATGCTGCTGAACGAGACCCAGGTGCTGGAATTCACCAGTGACTCCCTCACGGACCCCGCGCTCTACGGGCTGGACAAGCCGATGGTAAGCGTCACTATCGGGGCGGGTGCCCACGTGAGCCTCGAGAAGCTCACCCCGCTGGACAGCCGGAACAGCCAGACCCTGCGTATAGGATGGACGAAGGAGGGTTTCTTCGCGAATTTCGTGGGGGATTCGTTCGTTTTCAAAGTGGGCCCTGAACTGCCCAGCGGCATTCCCTCGGCGGCGGGCAAATGGCGTCCCCTGACCCTGCCTGGCTTCTCTGCCCTGATGATCAAGCAGATCAAGCAAGGGCTGCCCGGGGGGCAGCAACTGGTGCTGAATTTTGATCGCAATTCCTCCACCTGGACAGGGTCCAAAGGCGGGGTGGATGTCACCGCCGCTCTGGACCGTATCGCCGTGGACTCCCTGGCCATGAAAGTGGGGGCCCTGCAGGTGGTCTCCTGGCAGGAGCAGGGGGCGGAGACGGCCAACAAGGCCCTGGAGGTGCCGGCCGTGACCATTGAGGTGCAGTATGACACGCCTGACGAAAAGGATCTGAATGCCATCCGCCTGGCCACCATGGTTCTGGAATTGTCCCCCATGGCGGTGCCCACCGCCCCGTTCTGCTATGGCCGCATCAGCGGCACGGCGGACCCGTTTCTCATCCCCCGCCAGGTGCTGACAGACATGAGCGCGGGGCTGTTGAAGAACAGATAACGGGGAACGGGTGATGGGAGGACGGAGGGAGCCACGCCTTCCGGTGCCCGGTGAAATCGCCAAGTCCGGGCCTTGAATAAGCGTTCGCCCGTGCCTACCGGACAGGCCATGAAATTTCAGAAACGGGAAAACCTCCCTTCAACGCCCCGCGAGCCCGGGGCGGATGGCCCTTCCGAATACGCCCCCCGCGCGGAGCGGGCTCCAAGGCGTGGCGAGGAGCCCGTGGCCGCAGTCCCGCCGGATTCGTCCTGGCCGGAGCCATGGGTGCAGATGAAGTATTTCACCTACGCGCCCGCTGTTTATCCCCGCATGCTGGCCGCTACTTCTCCGCGCATCAAGCCTGGATCCCTGGTGTCCGTGTATGACCGGAATGGCAGCCGCTTCGGCTCCGGCTTTTACAATCCCGGAGCGCGCGTGCCCCTCCGGGTGATTTATCATGGAGGGAACGTGATCGAGGAATCCCATTTCCCCGCCGCCATTGAGCGCGCGGTGGTCCTGCGGCGGGACCTGTTGAAACTGGACGAAACCACGGAGGCCTGGCGGGTGATCAGTTCAGATGGTGACTACCTGAGCGGACTGACGGTGGACCGCTATGGGGATGTGCTCTGCGCGGAAATTCACAGCCTGGGCGTGTGGCAGCGCATAGAGGGGTGGCTGCCCCAGCTTCACGCGCTGCTGGGAACGAAGCGGCAGATCGTGCGCGTAGATCCGGACATTGCCCGCATCGAGGGGATCCGCGTCCCGCCGGACAATGGCACGCAGCCGCGCACCGTCAGGGTAAGGGAAAACGGCATCCGGTATGAGGTGAATTTCGCCGAAGGCCACAAGACGGGCTTTTTCTGCGATCAACGGGACAACCGGAAGCTCCTGGCCGGGCTGGTGAAGGGGCAACGGGTGCTGGATCTCTGCTGCTATACGGGAGGCTTCGCCCTGTCTGCTAAAATCTCCGGAGAGGCCTCGGAGGTGACCGCCGTGGATCTGGATGAAAAGGCTATCGAGCAGGCGAAGCACAACGCGAATCTCAACCAGTGCCGCGGCATCGACTGGGTCCACACGGATGCCTTCACCTACGCCCGTACGATGATCCGCAATGGCACCCAGTGGGACACCGTGGTGCTGGATCCGCCGAAGCTGGTGCATTCCCGTGACGATGAAGAGGACGACGGGCGCAAGAAATACGAGGACCTGAACGGGCTGGCGGTGCAACTGGTGAAACCGGGCGGCCTGTTCGTCAGTTGTTCCTGCTCAGGGCTCATCAATGAGGAGGAGTTCGAGCGGCTGGTCATCAAGGGGGCGCACCGGAACGGGCGGCGACTCCAGTTTTTCAATCGCACCGGCGCGGCACCGGATCACCCGGTCATGTCCAACTGTCTGGACAGCCGGTATCTGAAGGTAATGTGGGCGCGTGTCTTCTGACGGGCAGTCCCGCGGAAATTAAACAAAAAAGACCGGATGACCCGCGCGAGGCGGAGTCATCCGGTCTTATCAAACACGAAAAAAAAACCCTCCGCTGCTTATCGCGCGGTGCGGCGGCGGCGGGCGAGGCCAAACACGGCGGCCAGGCCGGCCAGCATGGCGGAGCCCGGTTCCGGCACGGCGGAGCCGATCACGTCGATCTCGGCGAGCCCGGTGTAGCCGTTCTCCACGGTGGGGAAGGTAAAGCGAATATTGGCAACGCCTGTGGCGAGAAAGCCAGTGGTGTCGGAAACGGCCACCTGGGTGGCGGATTGCAGACCGGTGGCCACGGACGGATTGAAGCTCTGGGTGGTGAGCGTGGTGAAGACCGTGGGGCTGGAGGCGAGGGCGATCAAAACCGTGAAAGCCGTTTGATCCCGGCCATTGTCATTCCATCCGCCGAAAACATTGATGTTGGTGATGTTATAACCCGCCGGGTTCGATCCCAGGCTGTAGGTCACGGAGGTGCCGCCGTTATTGCCCACCGTGGCAAAGGAGGGGTGAGAGCCTGTATCCCCGGAGTTGATGGAACCGTAGGTGCCGTTCGTGAGTTGAGCGAGGCCGCCCGAGGATTCCAATTCAAAAGCCGCCGAGGAGGGTGCGAAAGCCGTGGGAGTGGCGCCGTTGATCAGGTCCGTGGAGGACACTACGTAGGTGGGCGTGAAAGTCGTGGTGCCGCCGGCACCCACCTGATTCGAAAACGCAACGGTGATGGCGGCGTGCGCGGAGGCGGTGAGGGCCAGGAGTGAGGGGATGATTAAGGCTTTCATTTCCCGAGACTTACATGTGGGAAATGTATTGTCCAGTTTGAAACTGGCTGTGTGACAAAAAATTTAGGCGAACCTTTTAATTTATTTCATTCATGGGAACAAGAGAAGAACCGCTTTCGCGGATGCCTGTTCTCCCCGCAAGATTAGAGATGGGGATGGAAGATGTTCCCGATTCCCGCCCCGTGATACCATCCCGGAAGCTTATCGATCTGGTCCGCATCCCGCCGGGATCGTTCATCATGGGATCAACGCGCGGTCTGCCCCTGGAGGAGCCGGTGCATGAGGTGGTGATCTCCCAGGTGTTTTTCATCGGGCGCTATCCCGTGACCCAGGCTCAATGGCTCGCGGTTATGGGGGACAATCCGTCCGGATTTCCGGAGGGTGGGAATTATCCGGTGGAAAACCTGAGCTGGGAGGATGCCGTGGAATTCTGCCGGCGGCTGAGTGGTCGAGGGGAGGGCCAATACCGGCTGCCATCCGAGGCGGAGTGGGAGTACGTCTGCCGGGCGGGTTCGACGACGGAGTTTCATTTTGGCGGAGAGGATCTTCTGGATGATTACGCGTGGCACGAGGGGAACAGCGGGGAGAGGACCCATGCGGTGGGCCTGAAACTGCCAAATGCCTGGGGATTGCATGACATGATGGGCAATGTCTGGGAATGGTGCCAGGACGTCTGGCACGGTGACTACACCGGCGCTCCCGGAGATGGCTCCGCCTGGATGGAGGATGCCGCCACGCAACCCCGCCGCTGCCTGCGGGGAGGGGCGTGGAATTATGATGCCATGCGCTGCCGGTCCGCCTACCGCAGTTTTGAGTGGAAGGAATTCCGGGCGGATCACATTGGAATCCGGGTGGTATGTGAGGATATCCGTAAGGGTAGCTTTCAGGAACCCCGGAGGGGTGATTATTAATTGCGGAGCCGGAAAGAATTCCGTAAAGTTCCAACGTGCCTGGGCCTCCTAATATTGATCCGAGAAGTGTCCGCCGTCCCGGGGCAGTCTTGAATCCCCGGCAGCTCAGGGTAATCAAAACCGCCCGTACGGAGGATGCCATCAACGCGGCCGCCCGGGAAGGTTTCCGCCCGTTGATCAAAGCGGTACAGCCGGGGAAAGGTATCCATTTCCAGGTTATTGTCCTGCAACACAGGGACACCGGCGAGATCAAACTGGAAGGCGACAACCGCTTTAGCTCGAGCCGGAAACCGGAATGGAATCTGGTGGAATACATTGCCTATTATCCTTACCAGTTTCCCTCACCCTTCGCGGCCTATCTGATTCCTCCGGATCTCAAGGAGGGGGAGGTGGTGTGGCTGGAGGACATCATTGAAGATATCCTCGCGGTTTACGGGAATCAGGGGTATCATCCGCGTCTGGAAGCTTGGGAGGCCACATGGAGGAAGGGGGATTTTCAGATCCATTTCAACCCGCGGAAAGATGCCCCTATCTACAAAGGCTGATGAAATTTGATCCTGTCACCGGCAGTCTTTTCACGGATGAGGGGGATTACCTGAAAACGCTTTCGTGCCCGCTTCCAGAACGGTGGGAGGAAATGCGGGAGATGGGTTCCTGCTGCCGGATGTGTGACTCCTGCCACCGGGCGGTGCATGATACAGGGGAAATGACGGACCAGGAGCTTCAGGAACTGCTCCGGCGGGATTCTGGCACCTGCTTGAAGGTTTCGCTCGCCCAGCGGAACTGCGCGGTTCAGTCTTCCCGGTTCTTCATCCGGAAACATCCGGAGGGGCCCGGCCCTTTTTACATCACTGCTTCCGGTGATCCTTGACTTTGCGGTTTGCGATGCCGGAATGAGGCCGGAGGTTAAGCGGGGCGGCACGTTTTTCCGGATTCTTTTGTGGTGGCAGTGGAGGGGCGAAACGTCCAGGCTGACCACATAATCTATTCTCATTTTTTGTTTCCGATGATCCGCTTTGCTGAAGGTTCAGATTTCTTTGAGTTGGGACTGATGAAGGAGTTGACGGACCCCGCGGGGGAGGATGCTTATCTGACGGTGGTGGCCAACTCCTCCGGATTCGTGGGTCATAATGATCTGTGGGTGAGTGGTGCCCATGTGGCGCAATTCTGCAGGGAACTGGCGCAACTGAATGCCACCCGCCAGGGGAGTGCCACTTTGGAGGGATTCGCGCCGGAGGACCTGAAGTTGAAGATCCGGTCCATCGACAGCGCGGGGCATATGATGATCGAGGGCTCCACGGGATATTGGGCTAATCACCGGGTGGCGGTGTGGCACGCGGTGCATTTCGGATTCGATTTTGAGCCTGGCCAGCTTGAAACGGCGGTTCAGGTGCCGTGGGTGACCGCCCTGGCGGGGAGACCGGCGGATGAAAGCGCTTGAGGCGTGGCGTGGGCGGGTTCCCGGGAGTCAAAGCACCGTCCGCAACAGGCCGTAGATACCGAGGGCAAGCGCCGCGAGGGCGTCACCGGCAATAAGGCCACCGCCGGTGAGGGAGGTGGTGCTCATGTCCTCCGGGAGTTCATCCGCGGGATCAGTGATCCGTTCGGTCAGGAGCGGGGCCGAGGGTGTTTCGTAAGGGCCCGTGCCGGACGGTGAAGTCACGGGCGCGCGGGCGGAAGCCCCGGGGTCGGGGACCGGGGAGGAGGCGGAGAAGGTCGGGTTTCGTTTTAGCCCCATGAGTCCATTATAAAGAGAGGCGCAAACACCCCCGGCGGTCCACCAGAGCACGGTGATGATCTCCACGAAGCCGCCGAAGGCGAAGGCGTACGGACTGGGAAGCAGAAAGGCATCCAGCACAAATCCCGTGACCCGGCCTTTCCGGGAGGAGGCCAGCCACGTCTGCCAGCGGGTGTGACGCTTCAGCAGCTTGCGGATAAGCTCGATGCCCAGCCCCGCGGAAATGCCCAGCAGGAGGGCTTTCATGACGTGCGGCTGGTGTGAAGTGATGCCGCGCAGCGCGCCCACCATCTTATAGGTGAAGGAGGACTGCCATTTTTCGATGCCCGGTTCCTTCGTATGAACGAGTTGGTCCACTTGGAGGACGGGGTAGGCGCTCATGAAGAGCTTTGCCAGGGCCACGGAAAGCACGGCTCCGGCGGCGATGCCGATGACCTGATAGCGGAACTGATTCACCCGGTTCGTCCCCAACCGCCAGCCGGTGGAGCGGTCCTGCTGCATGTCCCCGCCTTCGCTGGTGGCGATGGCGAGAATGGCGGCGCAGAGCAGACCCACGCCCGGATCCTTCAGGCCCATGGCTGCCATGAGAAAGACGGACATGACGAAGGCGCTGGAGATGGGATTGAAATCCGAGATGCCCATGGCGATCCCGTTGGTGAGCACAAAAAGAAAACACAGTCCCACGGCCACGAAAAGAAAATGCCGGTCCTGCTGCAGCACGACGCTGCCGGTGAGCACCACCGCCGCGCCCCAGAAGACCACCCACAATATCAGACGGACGGAGTTCACTTTCTTCCAGTCCTCCGCCGGGGCGGCGGGTCCCTCGCGGCGGGTCATGAGGCGGCGGGCGGCCTGGGTGAGAATGAGCGCCAGGTCCAGGAGGGCCGCTCCCAGGATGGCTCCCAGGGAAATGATGAACCCGATGCGCCGGAAGGGTTCCTCCGCGCCCAGCCAGCCGATGTCCCTCAGGTGCGGCGTGGCGGCCCAGCCGATGCCGCCCACCACCAGGGCAGGCAGGGCGATGCGCGCGCCCACGATGAGCCCGCCACCGAACGTGGAGACCGAAAGCCCGGTGGCCGCTACCACCGCGATCTTCGTCGTGGCCAGGGAGGCCGCCACGCCCGCGGCCAGGCTGCCGCCGAGGCGGGCCACGGAGCGGCGGAGCAGCGCGGGATCCGTGAGGGCGCGCAGGATATTCGCCACGGCCAGGCCGGAGGGGTAGGTGAGCTGGAGGCGGTCCACCAGGATGGGCGTGTAGAGCATGCCCACGCCCACGCCGAACATGCCTATGGCCATAAAATAGAGAATCAACTGCCACACCGGCGGCTGCGGGAGTCCCATCCACACCATGGCCTGGATCAGCGGTGCCATGGCGGACATGCCCGCCATGGAGGCGGCCATGGTTTGCATGTAGTTCGCCCCGTGCTTCCCCTCCGGTCCGTAGGGCAGCGTCACCAAACTGCCGAGGATGCCCGCCAGCACCTGTCCGCCCACGAAGATGCCGATGGAGAAATTCATATACGCCCCGGAGATGCCGCCCAGCGGACCGAGGAAGAGGAGCGCCACCGTGGTGAGGAAGATATGATAGGCCCGCGTGCCGGGTGCCGGCAGCCACCGCCGGGCCCCGGATGCCGGCGGGAGGGAAGGCCCGGGTTCCATGGAATTCATGGGCCGGACCGTCAGCGGAGGGCTCGCCCTTTGTCCAATTAAATCCCCTCACGCTTTACCGCGGGGCCGGGGAGGCTACTGGATATAGCCGGTGGAGGCGTTTTCCGCATAGCGGCGGAGCTCCGGGAGGGGGATATCCGTTTCCAGATACGCGGCCAGCGTGGTTTCCACGCGAACGGGGAAGGTGTATTGGAAATGGCCATAGCCGTGAATGGCCGCCTCCTGGCAGGCGGGGTGATCCATGGCCAGGATGGCCGCCAGGACGGCAAAAGAGGCATCCACCATTTCCCGGTTCTCCTCTTTATCCTCCAGCCAGTTCAGGGACGCGAGGTCCCAGAACATATAACATACGGGATTCAGGGCGGATTCACATGGCTGGCTCAGGTGGCTCAATACGGGATCGCAACGGCGCTGGAAGCAATCCCGGAAGAGCACCGTGATGGAATCGATGGCCGCCAGCCTCGCGGCAAGCGGCACCGCGGGGAAGATGAGATGGCCGCCGAAGTCTGAACATGAGGAGTCGGTCAGATACCAGAGTGCCTGATTTACCTGCGCGTCCGTGAACCGGAGCAGATCGGTGCCGGAATGCCGGAACGTCCATTCCATAAGTTCGACGATCTCCGTTCCCGTGCCTTCAAACTCCGCCGCGGAGATATTCCAATACCACTCCTCCTCCAGGACGGGGTGATCAAAGACATGGGTCAGCCATTCCTGATAGCGCGGAGGAGCGGATTTCATGGTAGTATCATTCAACGTAAGCGCGCGGCACTGCAATGTTAATCCTTCGTTCAAGGAATGGCGGTGGAATGATGTTGTGGGGCGCGGGCTATTGATATAAAAGACACGCGCCATGAAAGTCCTCCCTCCATTTCTGCCGGTTTTGGCGGGTCTTGCCATTTCGATGGTTTTCTCTGCCGGAGCAGCGCCCGATTTGGCCAAGTGGGGGCCGGGATGCGACAAGGCATTGCTGGAAGGGGAGTTCTCCCTGACGAAAGCTCCGGAGATCAAGTGTCCGGAGGAACGAAAGGCTTTCATTGATCAGGTGATCGGGGAGGTGAAGGAGGGCTACGGCGGCACCATGGTGGTGACGGATTCCCCGCACCCTCACATGGACACCCCGGAATTTGTGGCTTTTTATTTACGGGCCTTCGCGTCGCCGGAGCAGAAGCTGGACAGCTACGACTACCGGTTTGAACGCCTGCTGTCACGGGTTTCCCGTCACATGGCCATGATCGAAGACCCTCGCCTGGATTGGGATCTGTGGCGTGCCTGGCTGTTATTTGAGAACACGGCCAACTCCTCCTCTTATTACGAGAGTGAGATGAAGATCGATAACAGGAATGTGATGAACGGGCTGGACGGTGCCCGCGAACTGCTTTGGGCATACCTTGACCATAATGCGCCAGCGATCTTGAAGGATGAAAAGCGCCGGGCGTGGTGGCTGGCGCATCTCACGGAGGACATGGAGGCTCCGGGAGGACGTCCGCAGCGCCGCTGGTATTTGCTTTCGCTTCTTTGCGCGGCGGACCCCAAACGCCCGGCCCTGGAAAAGATACGGGTAAAAGAAAAAACCGTCGATGCCCCGTTTGGCGGGGGCAAAATTTCAGTGCGCCAGCCCGGGCCGCTGGATCCGTTTCTTCTGGTTACCGGCAAGAAACCTGTAGTTCCCGCTTTCGGTGAAGCACTCGCCAAAATGGCGCTGGGGAATCATCTTTCGCTCACTGTGTTGGAGGCAGACCCCGCCACGCAACCCGCCACCAGGGTGCCTGTCATCAGCCTGGAAATGACGAAGTATCCCACCGATTCAACAGCGGTCATCAATCAGGAAAGCTGGTCAACCCCAGTGAAGGGGAAAGATGGGGAGGAGGATCCCTATTGGGGCTATGAATGGGGCGTGCGCTTTTCGCGTCCCGTGGGCCGCCGGGATTCGTTTTCCTCTGTGTCTTTCCCGGAGGATCGCACGGACGGGGTTTACTTTTTTGTTTTCAATCAGCGTCTCCATGTCTGGCCCAAGGCCAGGATGGACGCGGCAGTCATCCAAATGCTGCGCACGGGAAATCTCCTGGATGCCGCCATGGCTTCGGACCTGGAAAAACGGGGATTTCCTCCGCTCAAATCCACTCTGGTCAAGGAGAGGCCGGTGAAATAAAAAGGACCTGGCGGAGCATGGACCGGCAGGCTCCTCACCAGTAAGGGTCCGCCTTTCCGGAGCGGGGCTGTCGCGCGGGCCCTGCGTGCGCGTAGCGCCACGCCACGGCCTCCAGCCAATTCAGATACCATGGAAGAAAGGTCAGGCGTTCACCGTCCGCAGACAAAGCTGGAAGGAGACCCCCGCTGTCCGCCCGTTCGTCGTACCAGATTTCCCCGGCGAGAGGTCCGGTGATGATGATACGTGTCCACGAGCCGCAGCCGCGGTCCCCTATGATCAGAGACCCGGGGACGTGGCGTGGATGAAAAGAATCCTTCCAGTCCTCATCTCCCTCCTCCAGTCCGGTGAGCCCATTCCATGCCTCTGAGTGAGGGAAGGAAAGCGAAAGATCGACAGCATCCTCCAGGCAGTCCTCAAAACCCGAGCCGGGAAAATGCTGTAGCGGGGAGAAGATGCCACAGTCCGGGCCTGGTCCGGCGGAGCCAACCAGCCTTAAAAACTCCCGGTAATCCGTTGGCAGCACGCAGGAATGGGCCAGCTCGAATGCGAGAAGTTCCTGTTCCGGCATGCAGGGCTCCATGAGATACCGTTCCCTCCAGCCAGGTCTGAAACTCCGGATGGCGGCAAGGGTTTCGTTGATGTGAAGCAGTTTGTCCGTGATATCCTCCATGGTTTAAAACATTCACTCTCCGCCCGAATTCCGGATCATGGCCTCCAGGCGGTCGCGGTTGAAGCCGGAGGTTTCCCGGTCCGAGGGTTCGCGGAACTGGATATCGATCGCATGAATGTCGCCCAGGGCGTCGCGCATGAAGTTTTTCGGCAGGGCATCCGTGGCGATCATGTCCGTGGAGCGGTGCAGCCAGACGCCGTCATAGGCTTTCTCAAAGCCACGCGGTTTCAGGAAACCGGCGATTTCCGCGAGCGTGGGCGTGGGGCGGTCCGGACGCGGCCCGCGACATAAATGGCGTCGTCGAGAAGCTCGTTGGCGAGCGCCAGGCGGTGGAGGTATTCCGGCCATGTGGTGCTTTTGCCGGTCTGACCGGGTTGTGTGAGCTTGAGCACGAGGCCCGTGGCGGGGTCGAGATAGGCATCATGCTCCTCGCCGCAGAGCCAGATCAGCGGGGCGGTGTCGCGGAGGAAGGCATCGTGCTCCCAGGCGGGGAGTCCGGAGACGGACCGGGTCGCCGCCGCCCCGTCGCCCGGGTGGCTTCCGTCCCCGCGTGTTTCTCCATGCGCCGGGCCAGTTCCTCCAGGGTGATGCCCTCGCAGAGCTTCCTGGAGGCTTCGAGGATCCCACGCCTGTCCGCGGGAGGAGGGGTATTCATAAGAGAGGGGCATAACAGCCGCCGGAATGACGGAATATGAATAATGGGATAGCCACGCGGGGCGGGGACGCGAGGGGGAAAACGGGCTCTTTTTCCAGTCCGCCGCGCCGGGGAGTTCTCCTTGTTGAACGCGGGGCGGGATGGGGCGATGGGGAGGACCCCTCAATCCCGCCCATGCCCGACAAACCCTTTTCCTCCGTCAACCCGGCCCGCCGGAACACTTCGGGTCTTCCGCTTTTCCTCGGCCTGGGAGTGGTGGTGGCCTTCTTCGTCTCCAGCGCGGCGATCTCCTACTACAATGTGCGGTCCCTCCAGGAGGCCACGGGGCTGGTGGGACATTCGCATGAGGTCATCGAGACCCTGGAGGATGTGCTGTCCCTCATGCGGGACGCGGAGACGGGCCAGCGGGGATTCATCATCACGGGGAATGAAAAGTATCTGGCACCCTACACCGAGGCGCTGCCCAAAATAGACGCGCGGGTGGCGGACGTGACGCGGATGACGGCGGACAATCCCAACCAGCAGGGCCGCATTCCCGCTATGAAGCTCTACGTGGACCAGAAGCGGGATGAACTGGCGAAGATCATTAGTCTGCGGCGCGAGGAGAAGGGGCTGGAGAAAGCCCAGGAGCGGGTGTCCACGGACACGGGGAAGATCGCCATGGACGGGCTGCGGCTGGTGGTGGCGGAGATGCAGCGGGATGAACGGAAGCTCCTGGACCAGCGCTTCCGGCAGACCGGGGACGCCTTTCAGGCAGCCACGCAGAGCGGCATACTGAGCGGGGCGCTGGGGATTTTCCTGGCGGCGGTGGTGGCTTTGCTTCTGCGGCGGGCGGCAGTATCCCGGCAGCGGCTGGAGTGGATGCAGAAAGGACAGGCGATGCTGAACGAAAAGCTCATCGGCGAGCAGCGGCTGGCGGGCCTGGGGGAAAACGCCTTGCGATTCCTGTGCGAATACACCGGGGCGCAAGCCGGGGCCATTTTCATTGAGGAGAGTGCGTTTTTTCGCCGGTTTGCCACTTACGCGGTGCCTGCCTCCGCGGGCGTGCCAGAGCGTTTCTCCCCCGGCGAGGGACTGCTGGGACAGGCCGTGAAGGACGCGCGGGTCTTTTTGGTAAGCGATGTGCCGGAGGGCTATCTGGCCATCGGTTCCGGGCTGGGAACGGAACGGCCCAGGCATTTGCTCATCGCGCCCGCCCGGGTGGATGGCGGGGTGAACGCGGTGCTGGAACTCGGCTTTTTCCAGCCGGTGCGACCGGAGTGCGTGGCGCTCTTGGAGCGCACGGCGGAATCCATCGGCGTGGCGGTGCGGTCGGCCCACGCGCGGGCCCGCATCGAGGACCTGCTGGAGGAAACCCAGCGGCAATCCAGCGAGGTGCAGGCCCAGAGCGAGGAACTACGGGTCTCGAACGAGGAGCTGGAGGAGCAAAGCCGCGCGCTGCAAAAGACGCAGACGCAACTGGAGGAGCAGCAGATGGAGCTGAAGCAGACGAACGTCCAACTGGAGGAACAGGCGCACCTGCTGGAGACCCGTATGACGGAGCTTTCGCAGGCGAAACAGGGACTGGAACGGCAGGCGCGCGTGGTGGAGCAGGCCAGCCGCTACAAGTCGGACTTCCTGGCGAATATGTCGCACGAATTGCGCACGCCGTTGAATTCCTCGCTCATCCTGGCGCAGTTGCTGGCGGAAAACCGCGGTGGAAATCTCAGCGAGGAGCAGATCAAATTCGCCCGCACCATCCAAAGTTCCGGCAACGATTTGCTGGCGCTCATCAACGACGTGCTGGACCTCTCGAAGATCGAGGCCGGCCACATGGACGTGGAATCGAAGCGCTTGTCCCTGAGCGACCTGCTGGGCACGCTGCGTGGTATGTTCGAGCCCGTGGCCGCCAGCCGTGGGCTCGCGCTGCATATGAACCTGATGCCGGGCGTGCCGGAAAGCATGGACACGGACCCGCGGCGGCTGGAGCAGGTGCTGCGGAATCTCCTGTCCAACGCGCTGAAATTCACCGAGAAAGGAAGCGTGACGCTGGATGTGGCTCCCGCCGGACCAGGGCGCGTCTCCTTCGCCGTGACGGACACGGGCATCGGCATCGATGCCGCGCAGCAGCGTATTATCTTCGAGCCCTTCTGCCAGGCGGACGGGACCACGAACCGGAAGTATGGCGGCACCGGCCTGGGACTTTCCATTTCCCGCGAACTCTCGCGTCTGCTGGGCGGCGGGATCAGCCTGATGAGCGAGGTGGGGAAGGGGAGCACCTTCACCGTGACGCTTCCCGTGAAGATCGAGGCACGGTCCGCGACTTCCACCATGCCCCGTCCGGTCACGGCACCCGTGCCGTTGCCTCCGCCGGAGTGGCCCCGGGAGGAGCCGGTGGCCTCCGCCGCACCGGCGACCTCCGTGGCGGACGATCGCGGCCGCCTCAGCAATACCCGCACGGTGATCCTGGTGGTGGAGGATGACACGTCCTTCGCGGGCATCCTCGCGGATCTCGCGCGGGATCAAAATTTCCAGTGCCTCGTCACGGGCAGCGCGCGGGAGGCCCTGGAACTGGCGCGGAAGCATTTGCCGGGGGCCATCGTGCTGGACGTGGGACTGCCGGACGGTTCCGGTCTCTTTGTGCTGGACCGGCTGAAGCAGGACCCCGCCACGCGGCACATTCCCGTGCACGTCATCTCCGGCACGGACTACGCCGGGCAGGCCATGTCCATGGGAGCCGTGGGCTATATGTTGAAACCGGTGGCGAAGGAGCAACTGACCTCCGCCTTCCAGGCCATGGAGGCCCGCCTCACGCACAGCCTGCGCCGCGTGCTGGTGGTGGAGGACGATCCCGTGCAACTCACCGCTCTCTGCGCCCTGCTTTCCTCCCGGGATGTGGAAACCGTGGGCGCGCGGGATGCCGCGGACTGCCTGGAGAAACTGCAGGGCGGCACCTTCGACTGCATGGTGCTGGACCTCAGCCTGCCGGATGCCACGGGCTTCGCGCTCCTGGAGAAGATCAGCGGGGACGATGCCTATCCCTTCCCGCCGGTCATCATCTACACCGGCCGGGACCTCAGCCCGGAGGAAGAACAGCGGCTGCGGCGGTATTCAAAGTCCATCATCATCAAAGGCGCGAAGTCCCCGGAACGCCTCCTGGATGAAGTGGCCCTCTTCCTCCACCAGGTGGTGGCCAAACTGCCCGCCGAGCAGCAGCGGATGATCGAGAAAGCCCGCAGCCGCGATGAAGCCCTGGAGGGACGTCGCATTCTCCTGGCGGAAGACGACGTGCGGAACATCTTTGCCCTCACCAGTCTGCTGGAACCCCTGGGGCTCACCCTGGACGTGGCGCGCAACGGTCGCGAAGCCCTGGAGGCCCTGGAGCGCATCCGCAAGGGTGAGTCCCCGCGCGTGGATCTGGTGCTCATGGACATCATGATGCCCGAAATGGACGGCCTCACTGCCATGCGTGCCATCCGCCAGCAGGCGGAGTGGAAGCGCCTGCCCATCATCGCCCTTACCGCCAAAGCCATGGCCACGGACCAGGAGCAGTGTCTCGCCGCCGGAGCGAACGACTATCTCGCGAAGCCTCTGGATGTGGAGAAGCTGCTCTCGCTGGTGCGGGTGTGGATGCCGAGATGAGAGAGAGTGCGGCGGTGTTGTAAAATGCCGTGAACACTTTCCCCTCTATCTCCTTAGTTTTTACGCGGTTCCGCCCGGATTTTGCTCTTCCACCGGTGGGAAAGGTGTTCGTTTTTGCGGTGGATTCAGGTGTCCGCCCACCCCCTGGCCACCCCACCCTCAATCTAAAATCCATGCAATCCCGTCGTCATTTTTTCAAAGGTTCGTCCCTGCTTGCCGCCAGTGCCGCCGCTGTCACGGGGGCTCCGTACATCGCGCGTTCGGCGGAGGAGCGGCTGGCGCAGCCGGGTCAAAAGCCGAAGAAGATCATCCACATCGTGAGTGATGGCATGAGCATGGGCACGCTGACGTGCTCGGATCTTTTCTCCCAGCTCACGCGGAAGCGTGCGCTGACATGGACGCAGCTGTGGAAAAACCCGGCGGCTAAAATGGCGCTCGTGAACACCCGGTCCCTGAACTCCATGGTCACGGACAGCTCTGCGGGTTCCTCCGCGTGGGGGAGCGGCTCGCGGGTGGTGAACGGGGCGGTGAATGTGCTGCCGGACGGCACGCTGCTGACGCCGCTTTACAAACTCTTGGGAGATGCCGGGTGGAAGACCGGACTGGTGACCACGGCAGAAATCACCCACGCCACTCCGGCGGGGTTTGCGGTGGCCGTGCGCTCGCGCGGGGATTCGGAACTCATTGCCACGAAGTATCTGGAACTGAAGCCGGATGTGCTCCTGGGCGGCGGACGGCCTTTCTTTTCCCCGAACCGCCGGAAGGACAAAAAGGACATCCGCGGGGAATTCGGCAAGGCGGGTTACACCGTGGTGCTGGACAGGGAATCGCTGCTGAAAGCGCCGCTGGATACCAAACTGCTGGGCACCTTCGGGGATGGGCACCTGCCTTATACCATCGACCACCGCGCGGACCCGAAACTCCAGGCGGCGGTGCCCACGCTGGCGGAATTGACCCGGGCGGCGCTGAACCGTCTGGAGCGGCATGAGCGCTTCATCCTCCAGGTGGAGGGAGCCCGCATCGACCACGCGGCGCACAATTCGGACGCCGCCGCGGCGGTGCAGGAGCAGATCGCGCTGGATGAAGCCATCGACATTTGCCTCGCCTTCCAGAAGGAGCACCCGGACACCCTGGTGGTCCTGACCACGGACCATGCGAATTCCAACCTCGGCCTCAATGGCATGGGCGGAGGCTACCGCACGAGTTCCCAGCAGTTTGCCACCATGACACAGGCGAAGGCCTCCTTCCCGGAAATCCTGAAGCTGCTCAAGAAAGCAGGCGAGGGAATCAAGGTGCCGCACTACCCTTCCGATGCCGAGGACAAGGTGGACGTGCCGGACCCCATGGCCAAGCTCGATCCCAAAGGCAAAGTGGAGGGCGGGCCGGCGGACAAAAAAGCGGAGGATGAAAAGAAGGCTGCGGATGACAAAACGAAGTTTACCGCCGCCGTGCAGGCGGACGCCATCAAGGTGGAGGCCGCGAAGATTATTACTGTCATCGCGGACACCACGGGCTACAGGATGTCCACGCGTCGCGCGGAGCTCTTCTCAAAGGTGCTGGCGGGGAATTCGCCGCAGATCTATGACCAGATGAACCCCTCCGTGACCCAGTTGGGGCAGGTGATGGGAAACCGCTACGGCATCGGCTGGACAGGGAACACGCACACCGCGGACTATGTGCAACTGACCGCCATAGGGCCGGGCAGCGAGCTTTTCACAGGCCTGATGGAAAACACGGATGTCTTCCGGCACTATACCGCGCTGGCGGGCATTGATTTCCGGAACCCCGCGCTCCCGCTTATCGCCAGCGGCGGACCGGAGGCGCATGAAGTGGAACGCCACCACCGCTACGCGGAGGCCGTGGTCTGAGGATCGTGGATTGACCCGTCATGAATCCCGTCCCGGGCCCACCGGTGGCTCCATCGCGCCCTGTTTCCGTTTCCTGTGAGAAGTGCAACGCTGAGTTGCCGGCGGATCAGCTGGCTTTGTCGTGTCGTGTGTGCGGCAGGCGCTGGCACAAGGAATGCGGGGCGGGCGTGAAACTGTGCCTCCGGTGTTCCAGTCCGGTCCGGCCTGAGACTGCCCCGGCACCCACCGCACGGACAACGGAGCGTATCAAGCAGCGTGACATCGCGTGGAAGATGTCGCGATCCTTCTGCAAGGGCGGGTGGGTGCTTACCTTTTTCAGCTTGAGGGACGGGGTGATGAATCTCACCGCTCCGGAAGGAAAGCCCCTGGTCCTGACTCCGTGGTGGATTGTGATGGTGGCATTGTTAACAGCGGCCTCCGCTTTCCTCCAGATCCGGTTTTTCCGCCGCCAGGTCATCCACCACTCGGTGTGGGCGGCCCTCTCCGCGATGGTGGTGACGGTTTTGATCATGGTGGCGGCATTGAGGGACTCTCCCGCCATGGAAACCCGGGCGGTGCTCCTGGGCATACTCGCCTTTATGTTCTTCGGGGCCTCGATGACTTCAGCCCTTCGTTGGGACAAAATGCCGAAGCGGTAGAGGGAGGCCTACCACTCACGGGGCGCGAGCACTTCCTCAAGATCGAGGTCGTGGCCGTAGGTCTGCAGGATGAAGTCAAACTCCTCCGCCAGCATATCCCGCGCGCCGGTTTCAAGTTCGCTGTCGTGTTTTTCAAATTTGGACTGGAGGCCATTGAGTTTTTTCGCGGCCTTGTGGGTCAGCTTCAGGACGGCTTTTTCCGCTCCATGCTCTCACAGAGGTCCAGCAGGATATCCCGGCATTTGTCCACGAGGAAGTCCGGGAAATAGGAGTCTTCATACATGCCGGTGAGGAAACGGTGTGCTTGTATAGCCGGGTGGGCGGGAGGCATGGGCTTGAGGATAGGCTTCGGGTATCAGGACTGAGGAGATTCCGGCCCGGTTTTCACCGGATTTTCGTGCACGGTTTCCGTTTAGAGGAGCTGCCTGGCGCGGTGTCGAGTCTGAAATGCCTGACTGGAGAGAACGGTCCCCTGGGGTCGCGGTCGGTCCCCGCCGCCCGGTTCTGAAAAATCTTTCAGGGAATCCGCTAACCCTTGCGTTCGTTTCACAGGATGCTAAGGAAGCGTCTAATTTCTATAATGGAATCCATCTCCCGGGTGAACGTCCTTGGCTGCGGTATCAGTGCCATCAATCTCGATGTGGCCGAGCAGGCTGTCGTGGAAGCTGTACGGGAGCGGCGGAAAGGGTATGTCACCGTCACCGGGGTGCACGGGGTGAGCGAGGCGCAGAAGGACCCGGAGTTTAAACGGATCCTGAACGAGTCCTTCCTGACCACGCCCGACGGGATGCCCATGGTGTGGTGCGGATGGAAGGCGGGTTTCAAGCAGATGGACCGCGTATATGGTCCGGACCTGATGCTGCAAATCTTCGCCCGCAGCGCGGAACTGGGCATCCGGCATTTTTTCTACGGCGGCAGGGAAGGGGTGGCGGACATGCTGAAGACGAAACTGGAAGCGAGGTATCCGGGCGTGACCATCACGGGCACCTACTGCCCGCCTTTCCGGGAACTGAACAGCGGGGAACTGGCGGACCTTCAGCGCTTGGTGGCAGGGCAAAAGCCGGACATCATCTGGGTGGGGCTGAGCACACCGAAGCAGGAGCGCTTCATGGCCCGGTATCTTCCGCTGCTGGAGACCACGCTGATGTTTGGCGTGGGCGCGGCCTTTGATTTCCATGCCGGATTCATTCCCCAGGCACCGCGCTGGATGCAGCGTTCCGGCCTGGAGTGGTTCTACCGCTTCACCAAAGAGCCGAAGCGCCTCTGGAAGCGCTACATGGTGAACAACCCGCTCTTCCTCTGGCGCATCTTTTGTCAGTGGACCGGGCTGAAGCGGTATCCGCTGCCGGTTGCCGGCCCTAACGGAATCCCGCCCGCGGTTTCCGCCTGACCCTGTTTTTGCCGGATCCTTCCATTTATCCATCATCCACTATCCATAATTCCCCCCATGAGCATCTCCAGAGAATCAGTGATCGTCGCCGGCGGTGGCGGCTTTATCGGTGGTCACCTCGTGGCCCGCATGAAGGAGGCGGGCTACAAGAGGATCCGCAGCGTGGACCGGAAGCCCCTGTCCGAATGGTATCAGGTGCATGAAGGCGTGGAAAACATCTCCGCGAATCTCTCCCGTCTTGAGCCCGCGCGCGCGGCCTGTGAGGGCATGCAGCATGTTTACATGCTGGCGGCGGACATGGGCGGCATGGGGTTCATCGAGAATAACAAGGCGCTTTGCATGCTGAGCGTGCTCACCAGCACCCACATGCTGGAAGCCGCCGGGGACGCGGGTTGCGAGCGGTTCTTCTACTCCTCCTCCGCGTGTGTTTACAACGCGGACAAGCAGCGGGATGCCAATGTGACCCCGCTCCGCGAAGCGGATGCCTACCCGGCGATGCCGGAGGACGGCTACGGCTGGGAAAAGCTCTTCTCGGAGCGTATGTGCCGTCACTTCCGTGAGGACTTCGGCCTCGCCACCCGCGTGGCCCGGTATCACAATGTGTATGGCCCGGAGGGCACCTGGGATGGTGGCCGGGAAAAAGCGCCCGCCGCCATGTGCCGGAAGGTCATTCAGGCAAAGCTCAGCGGGAAGCATGAGATCGAAATCTGGGGCGATGGCAACCAGACCCGCAGCTTCATGTATATCGACGACTGCCTGAAGGGCACGCAGATGTTCCTGGAGAACGATGTGCTGGAGCCTCTGAATCTCGGGAGCGACGAGATCGTGACCATCAACGGTCTCGCGGACATCGTGGAGGACATCGCGGGCATCAAGCTGAAGCGCAGCTACAACCTCGCCGCTCCCAAAGGTGTGAACGGCCGCAACAGCGACAACACGCTCATCAAGGAGAACTTCGGCTGGGCGCCGGAGATCAAACTGCGGGACGGCATGGAGAAGACCTATGCCTGGATTTACGACCAGATCGTGTCCGGCAAGGCGTCCGTCTGAGCCGCCGCGAAGGGGGCATATCCGTAAGCCCCTCATCCTTGCATTTCTCCAGGCGGCCCTCAATTTGCAGGTGGCCGGTGGACCTCCCACATCCCATGACCCAGACCCAACGCGAATCCCTGCTCGATCTCCTGATCCTCTCGATCTTCATCGACTCCCATCTCAGTCTGAAGGAGGACCAGGCACTTCAGACCTCGTTCGATGAAGTGGGCTGGGAAGCCGAAAAGCCGCGGGAGATTTTCCTCTGCAACTCCATGGCGCGCGCCCGCAAAGCCGCTGACACAGACGCGGATACCGCCGCTTATCTTACGGCCCGGGCCGGGGACTTCACGGATCTGGACTCCCAGGCCATCGCGCTGGGGCTGTTGAAGGAAGTGCTGGCCGGGGACGGGATTTCAGCGGAGGAGTCGAACTTCCTGGCGCGGGTGCAGGCGGCGTTTCCCCAGGCGGAGAAGTAAGGGGCATCCCGCCGCGGTCCCTCATTGCGGGTTAAGCCCGGGTGCCTAGGCTGGAGTCCCCTTCCCAGTCTTTATATGCTCCGCACCCTCTTTTTACTCACGGCACTGTCGTGCCCATGTGCCGCCGTCCGTGCGGCGGAATGGCAGGATCTTCTGGCCCAGTATCAGACCGTGACCGTGGTGGGAGGGCTGGGGGCGGGCAACGGACCGGACAATCCGAATGAGTGGAACTACGCCGAAGGCCTGCCCGCCACCCAGGCGGAACTCTCCGAACCGCACTCCGCCATGCAGGACATCCAGGGAAGGATCTTCATCGCGGACAAGAACGCGCACGCCATTCGCCGCATCGATCTGGATGGCACCATCCACACCGTGGCGGGCGTGAATCTCGGGGAACTGCCCGGTGTGAACTACGGCTTCAGTGGAGACGGGCCCGCGCGCCAGTGCTTGCTCAACGGGCCACAAAACGCCTACGTGCTGCCGGATGGGTCCTTTTATATTCTGGATAGCGTGAACCGCCGCATCCGCCGCGTGGACCCCGCCGGGAATCTGGTGACGGTTGTCACGGATACCAGTTCGCTGAATCGAGGGCTGTGGGTGCGCCGGGATGGGCAGGTCATCTATTACTGCACGAACACCCAGTTGAAATGCTGGACGCCCTCCATGGGAAATGCTGCGGGCACCCTCGTGGCCACGGGTTTTGCCGAGACAGGGAATATCGACCTGGACGCCTCCGGAAACATCTATGTGAGCGACCGGACGAACGCCGCCGTGTATCGCGTTCCCGCCAACTATGGTGGCGCCGTCATTACCGATACCCTCCGCGTGGCCGGGCTGGGAGGTGCCAGCACCGTGGACAGCACCAGCGGTTCGAATGGCCTCCCCGCCCGTCAGGTGGGCATGGTGGGCGCGCGGGGCGTGGCTTTCCATCCCCTGGGCGGATATTTCGTGGCCACGCACCGGGGCGGCGATGTCTGGTATGTGGACACTTCCGGAAATGCCTGGATGTTCGTGCAGGGGAATAATGGAAACACGCACAGCGCCAGTCCCGTGACCGTGCCCACGCCCTTCGATGTGATGAGCGAGCCCCGCTCCGTCACCGTGGGGCTCTCCGGGGACGTGGTCATCGCCTGCAATGATGCCGGCTTTATCCGCGTGGTGCGGAATGTTCTCCCTCCGCCCGCCGCTCCCGCCTGGGCCTCCAGTTCCGCGCTGACTCCCGCGGGCATGGCCCTGCGCTGGCAGTCCGCGGCGAACCGCTGGTACTATCTGGAGAAGTCCACCAGTCTCGATTCCTCCAGCTGGTTCCCCCTGGCCATTCTCCCCTCCGCGGGAACCCTCACGGAATACAACGACGGCGAAGCGATCACCGGCCCCCGGGCTTTCTATCGCGTCCGCTCCTTCCGCGCGTGGCCGAATTAACAGCCGGCGCGGGAATTTGTTAAAGAAGGCCCTGAAATCCTCCAAACAAAAGGGGGCCTATCCATTTTCGGGGCGTGGAAAGCACCGGAAAATGAACGGATTGCATCATACGCATGAGAGTTTTTGACTTTGTTAAAAGACTTCTCACGTTCACTGCATGTTAATCCAGCGTCTTACCTTCGTTAGCCCCGCCTGGATTGGAATCCTTGCGGGGGCCTTTTCGTTCACCGCCCGGGAGACACGGGCCGCGGCCTATCAGGATGCGGTGCTCGCTTTGAAGCCCAGTTTTTACTATGAACTGAATGAGACCTCCACCGCGGGAGGCGTCATCGACAGCACGGGACACGCCGCGCCCGGTTCCTACAACGGGGACTACGTGAACGGCCCAGCGATGGTGGGCGGTCCGGGACCGCTGGAGGTCAATGGCGGGCAGGCGGTGCCTGGCGTGGGCGGCGCGGAAAACCACGCGCACTACAGCAACAATGCCGGCCACATCATTCTCGGGCCAGGGGAGAACTATGGAGCGAACTCCATTACCGTGGCTCTGTTTCTCAAAGCCGGAGGCGCGCAGGGCGGGGACCGGGTGTTTACAAACAACCTCACGGATCCCACAAAGAGCTTCCAGATCGTGACCGCGAATGACGGCCTCGTGCTGGCCGTGGACCCGGGTTCCGCCGGGGTGACCGCGGAGCGCACGCTCTTCCTGGAGGACAACAGCGGGCCGGACCGCCGCCTCATCGACAGCAACGCCGGATGGTTCCACGTGGTGGCCTCCACGCACGGGGCCACGGGAGCGGAGCGCGCGGGGAATTTCCGCATCTGGATCAATGGCGTGGATCGCACTGAGAATCTGCAGCCGAACTCCACGGGCTGGGGCGTGGACACGGAATTCGCAAAGATCGGCGGCCGCCGCGTGGATCCGCTGGACTCCACCACGCACTCCGGCGCGCAGGATGAAGTGGCCATCTGGAAAGACCGCGTCCTCACCGACGCGGAGGTGGAATCCCTCTGGAGCGCCGCGCGTCCGTTCGTTTCCAACTATGCCAAAGCGGTGATCCGCATGCAGCCGGACTACTACTACCGTCTCGATGAGAAGGACACGGCGGGTGGCGTCATCGATGAAATGGGAAATGCCGCGCCCGGCAGCTACAATGGCGACTACGTGAACGGTCCGCCCATGGTGGGTGGCCCGGGCGCGCTGGAGGTTTTTGGCGGGCTGGCCGTGCCTGGCCTGGGTGGGGCGGCGAACGTGGCCCACTACAGCAATAACGCCGGTCATATCCTCCTGGGGCCCTCCGCGAATTATGGTTCGAAGACGATGTCCGTGGCCCTGTTTCTCAAAGCGGGCGGAGCGCAGGGAGGGGACCGCGTGTTCACGAACAACCTCGCCGATCCCACCACCAGCTTTCAGATCGTAACCGCGAATGACGGATTAGTGCTGGCCGTGGACCCGAACTCCGCCGGGGAGCCCGCGGAACGCACACTCTATCTGGAGGACAACAGCGGTCCGGACCGCCGCCTCATTGACAGCAACGCCGGGTGGTTCCACGTCATCGCCACCACGCATGGCGAGACCGGGGCGGAACGCGCGGGGAATTTCCGTCTCTGGATCAATGGCGTGGATCGCACGGAGAACCTGAAGCCGAATTCCACCGGCTGGGGCATCGATACAGAGTTTGCTAAAATCGGAGGTCGCCGCGTGGATCCGCTGGATTCCACCACGCATTCCGGCGCGCAGGATGAGGTGGCTATCTGGATCGGTCAGGAGCTCACACCCGCCCAGGCGGCCGCGCTCTGGAGCGCCGCCACCACCACGAGCGATGCCCCGGGCATCCGCGGCATCGTTCTCAAGAAACTGATCCGGCACCTCAATGGCACGCCGGATCTGAAGACGGATGATGCCGTGGACTTCACGGTCACGGTTTCCGGCACGGGCATCGGCAGCGATCAGGGCTGGGTGGTGAGTGGCCCGCCCGGCAGCTCGCTGCTGGGCCAGACGGGATTCTATGGGGCGGCCCGCGCGTTCACCAGCGTGCCCATTTCGGATTTCGCGGGTGGTTCGATGGTCCTCACGGTGAAGGACTCGGGAGATCCCACGCTCACCGGCACCCTCGCCATCAATGTGCCGGAGACGATCATGGACTGGTCGCACACCTGGGATTACATGAATCCCATGGGCGTTTTCCCACCCTCGCCGGGAGCGGATGTGGACACGGATTTTGACACCACGTGGTATCTGAAGGCGTCCGAATTTGCCACCCGTTATGACGGACCGGTATTCGGCGGTGACCAGGTGATCGGTGATCCTAACACGCCTGATTCTTATGACTCCGGCAGCGGTCCCGGCCCCCTGGGCTATGACTCCATGGACTACTGGGGCACTCCGGGGGCTCTCTTCAATTCCCACGGCACCTTCCTCTCCACGCCTCTCACCGGGCTCCGTTACACCACCTATGCGCGGACCACCTTCACCGTGCCTAATGACGGACGGACCTATAACCAGCCGGTGCTCACCTATCTGATGGACGATGGCGGCTTTGTCTATCTCGACGGGGAGCTCATCATGACGGTCAATATGCTGGACGGCGTGGCGGACACCTACATGGAGCCCGCCGCCAACGGCACGGACACGGAGAATCAGCTGCGCGTGGCTGACCTGACGCAGCCCGCCGGCAGCCCCACCGGAGCCCTCGCCACCACCGGGGCGAAAAATGCGGTCCTGAAGAAATCGATCCCCGTGCTGACGCCCGGCACGCACACGCTCGCCGTGTCCGTTCACAACGCGGCGATGGACAGCAGCGACCAGGGATTCGCCCTCCAGCTTACGTCCACCACGTCCGGCGGCGGCACCGGCGGGGAAACCGACAGCGATGGAGACGGCGTGAGCGACGCCGCGGAGACTATCATGGGTACCAATCCTAACAACTCCACGGATGTCCTGCGTCTAACCCAGGCCGCCACTCCCGGGCAGATGCAGTTCCCGTCAAAGGCCGGGAAATACTACCGCGTTTACACCTCTCCGGACCTCCACACCTGGACGCCCTCCGCCGCCGCCATCCCCGGGGATGGCTCTGTGAAGCAATTCCCCCTGGCTCCCTCCGCCGGCACGCCGCGCCTCTACTATCGCCTCCATGTCATGAGCATGGACGGCCCCTGGGCTCCGTAACAGACCGGCACAAAAAAACCCGGAGGGATTTCCCTCCGGGTTTTTTATTAAGCGGATTCGGTCCGGATCACCCGATGACCTCGGGCCATTCCGTGTGGAAGAACTCGCCTTCCGGTTTATCCGTGCGCTCGTAGGTGTGGGCACCGAAGAAGTCGCGCTGGGCTTGGAGGAGGTTGGCCGGGAGGCGTTCGGCGCGGTAGCTGTCGTAATAGCCCAGGCTGGCGCTGAAGGCGGGGCAGGGGATGCCGTTGAGAGTGGCAAGGGAGACCACTTCCCGCCAGCTTTGCTGGGTGGTGTTCAGCAGGTCCTTGAAGAAGGGATCCAGCATCAGATTGCTCAGGGACGGATTCGCGCGATAGGCGTCCGTGATGCGGTTCAGGAAGCGGGCGCGGATGATGCAGCCCCCGCGCCAGATGGCGGCGATGCTGCCCAGGTCCAGGCCCCAGTTCTTCTTCTCACCCATCGTCTTGATGAGGTCCAGGCCCTGGGCGTAGCTGATGACCTTGGAGGCGTAGAGCGCGTCGTGCACCTTTTGCACCAGTTCCGCTTTATCCAGCGTGATGCTGGAGGACGGGCCGGCGAGCTCCGTGCTGGCAGCCACGCGGGCTTTCTTCATGCTGGAGAGAATGCGGGCCTCCACGGCGGCGTTGATGGTGGAGATGACCACCGCGTTTTCCGCCGCGTTGATGAGCGTCCACTGGCCGGTGCCTTTTTGACCGGCCTTGTCCAGGATGAGCTCCACGATGGGCTGGTTCGTCTCCGGGTCCACCTGCTCCAGGGCCTTGCCGGTGATCTGGATGAGATAGCTTTGCAGCGCGCCCTCGTTCCAGTCGTTGAAGACTTTGGCCATTTCCGCCGTGGTGAATCCGGCGTGTTTGAAAATGTTATAGGCTTCGCAGATGAGCTGCATGTCGCCGTATTCGATCCCGTTGTGGATCATCTTCACATAGTGGCCCGCGCCGCCGGGGCCGATGTGGATCACGCAGGGCTCGCCATCCACCTTGGCGGAGATGCTTTCAAAGATGGGCTTCATCACCTCCCAGGTGCTGGCCGGTCCGCCGGGCATGATGCTGGGGCCCTTCCGCGCGCCCTCTTCACCACCGGAAACCCCGGCACCGATGAACCGCAGCTTCTTCCCTTCGAGGTAGGCGTCCCGGCGCTCGGTGTCCGTGTAAAGGCTGTTGCCACCGTCGATGATGATATCGCCCTCCTCCAGGAGGGGGATGAGCTGCTCGATGACCGCGTCCACCGGACCGCCGGCCTTCACCATGATCTGGATCTTCCGCGGGCGCTTCAGGCTCTTCACAAATTCCTCCAGCGTGGCGGAACCGATCAGGTTTTTGCCGGGGTGGGCGGCGATGAACTGGTCCGTGGTGGCGGTCGTCCGGTTGTAAACGGCGACGGTGAATCCGCGGCTCTCCACGTTCAGGACGAGGTTTTGGCCCATGACGGCGAGTCCGATCAATCCAAAGTCAGCTTGGCTCATTTTTTATGCGGTTGGGAAGAATATGAAGCAGGGAACGGGGGCGTTAATGGAACCCCGGCGTGGTGTCCAGGGAAGTTTTGCCCCAGCAAAAGCCGGGGAATCCGGAGCGGCGGATTGCAAGCACCAGGCCGCCGCGGTAAGGGAGGCCCGGTCTTCAGAAAGGAAGACCGTATTTTCACCATCTCCCCATGCCGGTTGACTGGCTTCGCATCCTCCCCGCCGGGGATTATCGTTTTCACATGGGCCTGCGCCGGGGCGGAGGACCGGAATTTTTTGCGTCTTCTCCCGGGGCCGCCTCCGTTCGGGCACTCCGGGCAGCCCTGCTGGCGAAAGCCCCGGAGGCCTGCGCCGTGCTGCCGGAACCGGCACCCGCTGTCCTGGCGGAGGCCGTGGCGCTGCTCTCGGAATGGACAGGGCAGAATTTTCCGGACGCCCGGGCCGCGGGCGAATATTGCGAACCGGACTGGGTGGTGCTGGCGCCGGATGAAGCGGGGGAGCTCAGGGTGCGCGCGGGCGTGGTGTGCTTTCCGTCCTCGTGGTCGCTTCGGGAAAAGGCGGGACTGCCCATGAGCGGAGTCCACGGTCCGGCCCCGGGACTGAATGATTCCCTGGGCTGGAAGATCGATACCTTCCTTGCCCGTCTGACTCCCGGGGACGTGTGGCTGCGGGAGAACTGGGGACTCAGCGCCCACGCGGTGCTGGATAACCATCCGCGCCATGGCCTCGCTCCCCTCAACGCGGAGGCCACGCTGGAGACCACCTGGCTCCGGCTGGAGGAGCAGCTTCTCACCCGGCTGCCGGGGGGCGGCGTGCTGTTTGGCATCCGGGTTACCACGCACCGGCTGGATGTGCTGGCGGGCATCCCCGGCGTGGCCAGGCGTTTGGCGGGAGCCCTGGAGACTATGGAGGCTGCGGTCGCCACATACAAAGGAGTAACGGAGGCGCGGACCGGTTTGGTTCCCCTTCTGGCCGCGGCGACCCGGGAGGCGGTAAACCAATAAAATCTTTTCCGCGCGTCCGGGGCTTGTCAGGAGGTCGGGGGCTCCTGTATGAATGAATTTACAGTAACTTATGAAAACGCTCTCACTGCTCCTTCCCGCTCTCGCGGCCCTCCTGCCTTCCGTCACCCGCGCGGCGGAAGGCGTGGCCCAGCCCGGTGGCACCATTCCGGGTGCCACTCCCATCGCCCTTGTGAAGGTGGTGGACGGCCTTGTCGATCCCATCCACGTCGCCTCCGCCCGGGATGGCTCCGGACGTCTCTTTGTCTGCGAACGCCATGGCCTGGTGCGCATTGTGAAGGACGGGAAGCTGGTGAAAAAGCCTTTCCTCGACCTGAAGGATAAAACCCTCAGCGCCTTTCTGGAGGAGGGGCTCTATGCCATCGAGTTTCACCCTAAGTTCAAGGAAAACGGCAAAGTCTATGTGAGCTACGCGGACCTCTGGTTCAACGGCTCCACCCTGCTGACGGAATACACGGTATCCAAAACGGATCCCGACAAGCTGGACCCCGCGAGCGCCCGGGTCATCATGCAGATCGATTTCCCCTACTGCAATCACCACGGCGGCAAGATGGCCTTCGGTCCGGACGGCTACCTCTATGTGGGCGTGGGCGATGGCGGCTGGGAGGGGGACGTCATCAACGCGGGGCAGGACCTGCACACCTGGATGGGGAAGATGCTCCGCATCGATGTGAACACCTCCAGCACGGACCGCGCGTATGGCATTCCGAAGGACAATCCTTTCATCACCCCGCTCCAGCAGATGACCCTCTTCGGCGTGTCCGAGGAGCAGTTTTCCAAAATCCACCCGAAGGCAAAGCCGGAGATCTGGGCCTACGGCATCCGGAATCCCTGGACCTTCTCCTTCGACCGCAAGACGGGAGATCTTTACATCGCGGACATCGGCCAGAACCACTGGGAGGAAGTGAACTTCCAGCCCGCTGCCAGCAAGGGCGGGGAGAACTACGGATGGAAATTCATGTGCGGCAGCCACCCCTTCCCCATGAAGCTGGTGAAGGACGCGGCGGGCAATGAGAAGGCGGTGGACCCGGAGACTTATCCGAAGGTGGGAGTGCTCCCGGTGGCGGAATACAGCCACGTGGACCAGGGCATCTGCGTCATCGGGCTGGGATGTTATCGCGGGAAAAACTATCCCGCGCTGGATGGCACCTACTTCACGGCGGACTGGGGCAGCGGCAAGGTGTGGGGCCTGAAGCGTGATGCCGCCGGCAAGTGGCAGATGCAGGAACTGCTGGATCTGGACGTGGCCCTCCGTCCCACCAGTGGCGGCGAGGACGAAGCGGGGGACATTTATGTGACCCACGCCACCGCGAACTACGGCGGCCCCGTGGACCCCGCCACCAGCCCTCCCGGAGCGCTCTGGAAGATCGTGCCCGCGGACAAGGTGCCCGCCGGTGCCGAGACGGCGCCGCTGGAAAAGAAATAAAATAAGCCCTCCCTTTCCGGGAGCCGCCTGGTCGCGGGGATCAATCCTTCGGGTTGACCCGCGGGCCGGGCGGTTCCCTCTTTTCGTATGAAAACCATCCCCGCTCTTTTTGCCCTCCTCCTCTGTGCCGGTGTGGCCAACGCCCAGGACGCTCCTAAACCCGCGGAGCCCGCGAAACCGGCTCCTGCTCCCGCGCCGGAGACCAAAGACCCGCATGCGGAACACGGCGGAGCCTCCGCCACCTCCGGGCTGAAGAAGGAACTCATCGCGGGCATTACCGAGGCGGATTTTATCAAGCTGGGCGACAAACCGAAGACGGTGAAGCTCACCGTGGTGGCCGTGTGGAGCGATGACAATTACGGCATGAACTTCAACGGCTACTCGAAGGGGAAGGCTGTGTATACCATCCCGAAGGACTGGAGCGTGGAGGTCACCTACATAAATCCCAGCCCCATCCCGCACAGCCTCATCGTCATTGAGAAGGACAGCCTCACAAAACTTCAGGTGGCGGAGCCTTACTTCAAAGGCGCGGCGGTGCCGAAGCACCTCCAGGGGATTTCCTACGGGAAGAGCACTTTCACCTTCACCGCCGATGAAGCCGGGGAATACGCCCTGGCCTGTGGCTTTCCCGCCCATGCGTTGAATGGCCACTGGATCGCCCTCAACGTTTCCGCGGATGCCAAAGCCCCGACTCTGAAGCTGGGGGACAAGCCGGAAAAAGAGGCCGGGAAATAAAGGGCTTTTAAACGGAAAGCGGATTCAGTTCCGTGTTTTTATGCTTGGAGGTGATCGCGGGCCACGGATGCTGGGAAGTATGAAATCCCGCCCCGTGATTCTTTCTTCCATCGTTCTTTTCACCTTCACGGGCTGGAGCTAGGCGAAGCCTCCGGAGGCACCGAAGCCCGCCGGGAAAAGCCTGGAAGCCCCGGCAAAGGGGGCAAAGGCCGACAAAGAGGCCGGCTTGATCACCGGGCCAAACTTTGCCTTCAAAGTAGCCGTGCCCGAAGGCTGGGAACTCCAGTCCACCGCGGAGGCTCCGGCGGTTTTTTCTCCCAACGGGAAGGACACCCGGGCTTTCATGTATGCCCGGTCCGCAGATAAGAAGACACTGAAAATCTCCACCGTTGAGGAATTGAATGCTCTCGATCTCAAAGGAATGAAAGAGCATTCCCCTGAGGCGAAATCCGAAAAGACGGGCACGCTGAAGATTGCCTCCGGGAAGGAAATTCCTGTGCACACCTTTTCCTTCAAGGACGGCAGCGAACTCGTGGCCTATGCGGAGGAAAAGGAGACGATCACCGTGCTGGTATTGAGCACGGAGAGCCTGAAACAAATGGAGGGTTACCGCAAGGTGTTTGAGAAACTGGTGGCCTCCTATGCTTTCATCGAGGGCTTGGTGGAAGAGCAGAAAGAGCCAGCCAAACCGGAAGAGAAGGCGAAGGATGCCGCTTCCGGAAAGAAGTAACCCGGGCCTTCACGGCGAACCTTTTCAAGACAGGCTTGCTGTCCCGCCGCGGATGGAAACCCGGGGCGGGGGACCGGTAACCATGGCATCAATCGGCTGACACGACGGCGGCGGTTTTTCGCGTTCTCAGCTTCCTGGCAAACCGCCGGATACTGAGAGCAAAACCGGTCCATACGAGCACCACGGCGGCGGCGGAGGCCACGGCGGCGATGGTCTGGCCGACAATGCCGCCGGCCTCACCGGTATGCACCCAGCGGCTCCAGGTGCGGAGGCGGCGACCAGCGTTCTGGTCGGCGAAGGCTTCCACTTTCGCGGGCTTTTCCAGGTCTTTGGGATCCAGTGTGAGCGTGGCGCGCAGGTCCGGGCGGCCGCGGTGACTGGCGGCGATGGTGAACACGGCCTCTTTGGTGGCGGGAATCTTCAGGCTGATGGTCTGCCACTCCGGGTTGAAGGCTTCGGCCTTTGCCCAGGCGGCGTTGAGGCCCTGAAAAGGGGACGGGACAGGGAGGCCTGTTACCAGACCTTCCAGGCCGTTGTTTTCAGGTCGATTTCCTTCATCGCGGCGTTCGCCTCCGCCCTCGCGCCGACCTTCGCCTTCCCGGCGTTCTCCTCCTTCGCGGCCCTCACGTCCTCCACGTCCACCTTCGCGTGCTTCCCCTCCGGGAGGGCCACCCGCCATGCGTGGCTGACCGCCGGGAGGTCCGGGGGGCGGGGGCTCGTTGCCGGTGAGAGTGTAGAGCAGGTTCGACGCCCAGGGATAGGAAATGACTGCCCCGGTGACGACGATAAAGAAGAGGGGAATGCTGGACCAGAAGCCCAGCACATTGTGCCAGTTCCATTCCCGGGCCTTGCCCTTCAGTTTCCCGCGGAACCAGATCACGGGACGGAAGCCGGTCCACGACCACTTCCGCGGGAACCACAGATACAATCCGCTCAGCACCAGAAAGAGGAAGACCAGATTCGAAACGCCGGAGATTCCCTTGCCCGTTTCCCGCTGGAAAACAGGCGTGAGGAACCGGTGGAGTTCCGTGGCTCCGCGGAAAAACTTTTTCATTCCCGGGGCTCCGGCTTCCAGCTTTTCACCGGTATTAGGATCAAGATAGGCCGAAGCCTCGCGGCCATAGGCGGCGGTGGCGGGCAGGGTCTCGTCCCGGGCCACGGTGAGCCCGGAGAGCGAGGCTCCGGAAGGCGTGGCGGCATGGGCTTTCTCCAGGAGTTCCTCTGGGGAAAGGCGCTTTGCTCCCGCGGACGGCGTGGCCACGGCGGGCACATCAGCGGACTCCTGCATCTGGCGCTCATACGCGAGGATGACGCCGGTGGCGGACATGATGAGAATGACCAGCCCGGCGGCGATGCCGCAGATGAGATGGAGCCAGAAAATGGTTTTACGAATGACAGGGCCAGGTTTCACAGGAGAAAAGGGTGCGCCGTGTGGCGCGGGTGCCGGATTGAAAAATCAGGAAAAGGCATGGCGGAAGGCAATGGATTCCACCCCGCGGGGTCCCGACCGGACAGGTCAGAACAGGTTTTAAGCCGTCTCCTTTCACAGCCGGATTTCACCACGCACGAATGAAAGGGGTAAAAAGCGGAAGGGTGCGGCTGCTACCGGCAGCCACACCCATGCAGGGATCGATTAAAGCACCTAATTAACCACCTACATTTCCGCCCATTGTCTGAGCAGATTGTGATACACGCCGGTCAACTGGACGGTGGACTGCTCCGCGCTCGGGTTTCCTGGGAGATCCCGCGTGAGACGCTGGATGGAGAGGTCGAGATCGAAGAGCAGCGAGCGGTGGCCGTTGTCACGGACCATGCTTTGCAGCCAGAAGAACGAGCAGATACGCGCGCCCCGGGTGACCGGGGTCACGTGATGAAGGCTGGTGGCGGGATACAGGATCATGGATCCCGGGGCCAGCTTGACGCGCTGGATGCCATACACGTCCTCCACGCAGAGCTCTCCTCCGTCATACTCGTCCGGCCCCGTGAAAAACAGGGTGGCGGAGAGGTCCGTGCGGATGCGGTGCGGCGTGCCGGGAATCTGCCGGATGGCATTGTCCACATGCGTGCCGAACGACTGTCCGCCGGTGTAGCGGTTGAAGAGAGGCGGGAAGACGCGCAAGGGCAGCGCGGCGGACACGAAGAGCGGATTCCTCCCCAGCGCCTCGACGATCATGGCACCCAGCTCCTGGGAGGCAGGGCTGCCCTCCGGGATCTGCATGTTGTCCTTCGCCTTGGAGGACTGATGACCGGCGGTCACTTTTCCGTCCACCCATTCCGCCTGGTCCAGCACCTTGCGGGCATGGGCCACCTGTTCGGGAGAGAGGACGTCGGGGATTTGAATCAGCATACTTCGTGGCGTGGTTAGAAGCTCAGGCTGGCCGTCAGAGAGACCGAGCGGCCGGCTCCCGGAATGAAGTGGCCGCCGCCAACGCGGTCAATATACTTCTCGTCCGTCAGGTTGTAGCCGTTGAGGCGGAGGGAGAGGTTATCGTTCACCTTGTAGCCCACCATGGCGTCCACGGTGTAGTAGCCACCGGCACGCTGGCGGGTGAGCTCGTTGTTATTATTGTAACGGGCACCCACGTATTGCACGCCCGCGCCCACCTGGAATCCGGCCGGCAGTTCATGCAGGGTCCAGAGGCTGAAGGAGTGCTCAGGCGTGTTGCTCACTTCGGCACCCACTTCGGCGGCCACGGCGGACTTCTTCACCTCGCTGTCGAGATAGGTATAACCGCCGATGAGGCGCCATTTATCCGTGATGGCCCCGCTGAAGCCGAGCTCGATCCCCTGCACTTCCAGTTCACCGGTGAGGGAGACCACGGTGGGGTCCGCCGGGTCCGTGGTGCGGGCGTTCGTCTTCTTCGTGCGGAAGATGGCGGCGGTGAGCGAGAGCTTCTCGTCCAGCACGTCCCACTTGGTGCCGACCTCAAGGGTCTTGTTCTTTTCCGGATCGGCGTTGAAGAGGCTCAGCGTGTTGTTCGAGGTCGTCGGCGCGGCGATGTATGTCAGGTTCTCCGTGGAGGTATTGAAGGACGTGCTGTAGCCCGCGTAGATGGTCCCGTATTCCACGGGTTTGTAATTCAGGGCCACACGGTAGCTGAAGAGGGAGTCATCCCGTTCCAGCTTTGTCACCACGGTGGAGGGCAGCGCGGCGCGGCTCTTGTATTCCACGCTGTGGTCATCCCAGCGTCCACCCGCGGTGAGGGTGAGTTGCTTCGTGATGTCCACGGTATCGAAGAGATAAACAGCGGCCGTGTCCGAGCTCGTGTCCGTGTAGGCACCGTTGTAGCTGATGGTCCCGGTGAAAGGATCATTCGGATGCGGGTCCAGGAGATTCGTGTTCGGATTAGTCCCTGTGGCACCGGTCAACACGCGCACTTTGTTGTGGGAGTCCTCGCGGGAGAATTCCACGCCGGCCACCAACTGGTGCTTCACCGTGCCGGTGTCAAAGTCCCAGCGCAGGTCGGATTGCAGGGCCAGGTTCTTGTCCACCTGATCACGGCTCTGGAACTGGCGGGTCAACTCCAGGTTGTCATAACGCGTGATCGCCGCGCTGGAATCCCGGTCGATGAAACGCGGGGCGGTGACGATGGAGTCGCGGTCGTTCTGACCATAGCGCAGGGAGGTGCGCCACTTCAGCTTGTCCGAGAAGTCGTGTTCGAAGATCGCGGTGGCGATGTCCGTTTTGATCTTCTCGTGGTCCCGGTTCAGGTTTCCGTAGTAGTTGTCATAGACGGACTTCGGAGGGGAACCGGAGGGCAGACCGGTGTTGTTGATTGTCGTCGTGGTGGAGCCATTGGCTCCGGGGACGACGGAATTCCGCGGAATCCAGGGCACGCCGTAGTCCGGCACGTTGTCCTGATCCATGTGCATGTAGCTGAGGGTGAGACGGGTGTCCGTGCCCAGGCCAAAGGCCACGGAGGGTGCCACGCCCCATCGTTCGTTGTTCACTTCCTCACGACCGGCGTAGTCGGCATTGTGATAGAGGGCATTGAGGCGGAAGGCCGCGCCGCTGGTGGCCGTGCCGGCGGTGCCGGGCGTAGTCGTCGTCTTGCCGGTCACCGGGTCCTTGCCCGTGGTGGCGGGCACGGCGGTCGCCCCGTCCATCCAGAGCGGCACATTGATGTCGATGGTGGAACGGAAGTAGTTATCCGTGCCGCCGCCGATGTCACCGCGGTAGAAGGTGTCCAGCGTGGGAGCCTTGGTGGCGAGATTGATGGAGCCGCCCGTCGAGCCGCGGCCCACGTTGGCGGAAGATGGACCCTTGGCCACTTCGATCTGCTCGATGTTGAACGGATCGCGGCTGTAGCCGCCGCCCGCCGTGTCACGGATGCCATCGACGAAGATGTCCGAGCGCGCCGCGAAGCCCCGGATGGAGAGGTTGTCCCCGGCGGGGCCGCCGCCGCCTTCACCGGCCTGCATGGAGATGCCGGGCACGTTGCGGAGCACGTCCCGCAGAGAGGTGGCATTCCGCTCCTGGATCACCGTTTGCGGGATCACGTTGATGGTCTGAGGCACCTCGCGGAGGGGCTTCGTGTACTTGGTGGTGGTGACGGCGTCCGCCTTGTAGGTCTTCTCGCCATTGGCGGAGACCACGATTTCCGGCAGGGTAGCGTCATTCTTTTTCTCCGCGGGGGCCGTGGTCTGCGCTCCCAGGTGCCCGGCGGCACAGAGGAGGGAAGTCAGGGCGATGCTTTCAGCGGAAGCCGTCTTGCGGCGGTAGTTATGCTTTTTTTTCATGCGGAAACTGATCGTCGGGAACTTTGGATTAGTGGGGACGCTTGTTGCGACTAGGTCTCAATATCAAGTTTTTCAAGAAGAAAATGTACACGATTGTTAATTTACAGTGCATTTTGCGTGTGAGGGCCTGCATTTTGCGGTACCAAAAGTGTCACGAAGCCCGCCTTTAAGGGAGATTTCTCCCGTGACGGAGGTTTTCCAACCTCCGCTCGCCAGGCCAGCCTCCGTGATTGCGTGTCCTCTTCTGAAACCGCCCGCTCTTTGGTCCTAACGGTTAGTCTGGTGTCCCTCCGCTACCGCTCTGACACCGGACGCGCCCGCGGACGAAGGTTGGAAAACCTCCGCGAAGGGGGCCAAACTCCCGGTTTTCCGCGACCGAATCGC
The DNA here is from genome assembly GCA_965229245.1 of Verrucomicrobiales bacterium. Lineage (GTDB taxonomy): Bacteria > Verrucomicrobiota > Verrucomicrobiia > Verrucomicrobiales > V1-33 > V1-33. Next base: position 62,565 of record CBDDIW010000005.1, on the reverse strand, counting down.
GTCCATACCTGGGCCGGTCTTCGTTTTCCCTCCGTCCATGCACGCCGCCGCTGAAACCCATCTCTCGGAAGCCTGTCCTCTCATGCGCCGTCTCATTCTGGAGCACGGCCCCAGCACGCTGGAGATCGCGTCACGCTCGCCCTGGGAGGCCCTGGTGACGGCGGTGGCACATCAGCAGCTCAATGGCCGGGCGGCGGAATCCATCCTGAAACGCTTCCGGGGACTTTTTACCGGCAGTCGCTTTCCCCGGCCCGCCCAGGTGCTGGTGCTGACCGATGAAGTCTTCCGCTCCAGCGGCTTTTCCTTTGGCAAAATCCGGGCGATCCGGGACATCGCGGAGAAGACGGAGAGCGGACTCGTGCCCACCCGGGCGAAGGCACTTAAACTGCCCGACGAGGAGCTCATTTCCCGCCTCACCTCCCTGCGGGGAGTGGGGCAATGGACGGTGGAAATGCTCCTCATTTTCACGCTGGGGCGCGGGGATGTTTTCCCGGCGGATGACTTCGGGGTGAGGCATGGATACCGCGTGGCCATGAAGCTGGACGACCTGCCAAAGCCGAAGGACCTGCGGGAATATTCCCTCCGCTGGCAGCCCCATCGGTCGCTGGCGGCCTGGTATCTCTGGCGGGCGGCGGATGCCGCGAAGCTGGTGTCCTAACGCTTCCCCGCCGGAGCCCGGCCGCAGCCCGTGAGGCGGGCCCAGTGAAAAAGAAACTGCTGGGCATACCCCCGGCTGGGGCCGAAATGATCGCGCGCGAAGTCCCGGACATACCGGGTGGTCACCGCCTTCCTTCGGTGGGCGAAATAGAGTTCCCGGAGTGCCCGCTCGATCCAGACATCGATGGGAAACGCTCCGTGCCTTTCCCAGGCGAAGAGCAGGGCACAGGAGGCAATCTTTTCCCCCACGCCGTGGAGTCCACACAGGGCCGCCAACGCCTCCCCGTCCGGTAATAGAGCCACCGCCGCCGGGTCCAGTTTTCCCTCCGCCAGAGCCATGGCGGCGCGGTGGAGATAGGCGGCGCGAAATCCCAGCCCACACTCCCGGAGAGCGGCTTCCCCCGCGGCAGCCATGGCTTCAGGAGTGGGATAAGTATGCTGCGCGGGCAGCCCGGGGCAGGGGACCGGTCGCCCGAACCGCTCGCGCAGGGTAAGGGAGATCTTCCGGATGTGGGGCACCTGCTTCATGGAGGAGGTGATGAAGGTGGCCAGGCATTCCCAGTGGGGCTGGCGCAGCAGCCGGAGACCCGGGCTCCAGTCGATGGCCCGGTCCAGCACCGCGTCGTTTTGAGGAAAAGTGGCGCGGATAGCCGTGAGGTTGTGATCCAGCCCGAGATAAGCCGCCGCCTTTGCCGCCATGCCGGGTGTGCAAAGCAGGGTTCCGGAATCCGGCTGGACCAGATAGACCGGCTCGTCCCCGATGAGTCCGGCGAAGCCCTTCTCCCACGGATGCCAGTGAAACACCTGGCCTGACCCGAGCGTGGCCGCGAGGTCGAAGGGCCAGCCATGGAGAGGGATCGTTTCCAACAGGGAAGACTGTATGGGGTAGGGTATCACCTTATTTTGATAATTATTGAATATATCTTTTTTATGGTTCTATTTGCCACTGCCTCCCCACCCATGAACATCGAGACCCGATCCTGCAACGCCTGTGGTGAATCCTATGGCATCTCCAGTGGCGGGAACGGAACAGAACGCGGGGACCTCTGTCCTGGATGCCGGAAACCCCTGATACCCACCGGACCGGCGGTGCTGACGTTGCCCCGGTTGAAGTTCGCGGGGCTGAAGGAACTCTCCCCGGAAAAACCGTTGCGGCCCCGGGTGGTGTATCGTCCCCAGCCGGTGGCGAAAACGTCCGCCCGTGCCGCCATGCCGGTGCCTCCGGTGCTGCCGCCTGCTCCTTTGCCCTCCCGGGAGTCATCCATCACGGCCCTGCCCAATGACGGGAGACAGATGGGGTTCAATTGCCCTTCCTGCTATACTGTTTTGATTATCAAAGATCCACAAAACTACGACGGGCGGCCTGGTCCATGTCCTTTTTGTATGGCGGTCATCATTCCCCCGCGGATGGCCCCGGCGAGCCCCTTCACCCTGGTGTCCATGCCTCCCGCGCCTCCCCCGAAGGAAAATCCGGCGGCCCTTCCCGCCACGGTGCGTCCGTTTGGCCGGAATAGCGCGGTCCACAGCCCGGACGGTCTGGGGGCTTGAGGGGTAAGCGATTTTATGATGTGGCAGTTCGAGGGCGGGCATGCCGGTCCAGCCAGCCTTTCCAGCGGTCGCCGTAGGTGGTGACGGTGTATTCCGCCGCGTAGCGCTTCCGGTTCCATTCGCTCATCCGGGAACGGGAGGTTTCGTCCGTGATGATGCGGCGCAGGGCGTCCTCCAGAGGGGCCACCTCCCGGGGAGGCACCAGCCAGCCGCCTTCCCCCTCCGTCACGGCGTCCGGCACGCCGCCCACGTCCGTGGCCACGATGGGCAGGCCCGCGCTGAGGGCCTCCAGGATGGACAGCGGGAAGGCTTCATGGAAGGAGGGAAAAGCGAAGACATCCGCATCCGCCAGGGCCTGCCACTTTTCCGGGCCATACACGGGGCCAAGGTAGCGAATACGGTCCCCGCCATCGTCCTCCGCGATCCGTTGCCGGATATCCTCCTCCGTGAGATTGCGGGTGGGACGCCCGTGGAAGACAAACTCCACGCCCGGCAGTTCGCGGCAGAGATTCCGGGCCGCCTGGAGCAGCACCTCCCATCCCTTGTCCACCTCCAGGTTCGAAAGGTAGAGCACCCGCACCCTCCCGTCCGCTGGGCGGGCACGGGGTGGCACGGGAGCGGGGATGCCATTAGGCAGGGCTTCGATGCGGTCCGCGGGCATCCATTCCGGCATGAATCGGCGAAGCCGTTCCGCGCAAAGCACATAGCGGCGGCAGCGGCGCAGGGTGGCGCGGACAAACCACCGGGCCAGGCGCGATTTTTTCCCGTATTCCATGGCCCGGAAATCCATGTGAAACCAGGCGGCGGTGCGCCGGCGCAGGATCAGTGTGCTCCACCAGATGAAAAGGGAGTCTTTGAGAAAGGGCTTGAAGTGGAAGGTGGGCGTCAGCACCACCATGTCCACGCCGCCGCGACACACGTGCCGGAGCATCTGCCAGAGATAACCCAGGAGCCGGAGAAGCTTCCGGGGGGAGAGCTTTTGCAAATCCCCCAGGCCATCCGCGAATCGCGAGTCCACATGCAGCACTTCAAACTCCCCGCCCCGCAGTTCCTCCAGCAGATACTGCATGGCCAGGGCACCTCCGTGCACCGGAGGCGGCACGGGTGCCACGAAAAGGACGCAAGGTTTACCCTGACGCATGGGACGTGATGGTTACCAAAAAGAACGCGCGCCGAAGCGCGCGTTCCCTGGGTATATAAAGAGAGGCCGGTGTCCGTGAAGGATCAGTTCGGCGTGGCCGGTTTGACCGGTTCCGCGGCAGGGGCGGGTGCTGCCGGAGCGGGCTCAGGAGCAGGGGCTGGAGCCGGAGTGGCCGGAGCGGGCGTGGGAGCCGGGGCCGGGGCCGGGGCTGCAGGAGCGGGGGCCGGAGCAGCCGGGGTGGCGGGTTCAGGAGCCGCGGGTGCCGGGGCGGGAGCTGGTTTAACAGGCTCGGCGGGAGCTGCGGGGGCCGGAGTCGGAGCGGGGGCTGGGGCGACCGGGGCCGGGGTCATTGGAGCCGGACTGGCGGGAGCGGGAGCCGCCGGGGCGGGGGCAGGAGCCGGAGCAGCGGGTTCCACTGGTTTCACAGGTTCCGGCGTAGGAGCGGGCGTCGCGGGAGCCGGGGTCGCAGGTTCAGGAGCGGGAGCCGGTTTGGCGGGTTCCGGGGTGGGAGCAGCGGGAGCGGGGGCCGGTGTTGGAGCCGGAGTGGCCGGCATTTCCGCAGGCTTCGTTTCCGTGGGAGCCGGAGCAGGTGTCGCCGGAGGCGTGGCGGGAGCGGGAACGACCGGGGCTTCACCCGTGGCGGGAGCCGGAGCCGGAGCAGGCATCGGCGCGGGGGCCGGAGCAGGAACGGCCGGAGTCGTCGCGGGAATTTCCACCGGAGGGGTGATCGCGGAAGGCAGCTCACCGCCGGGGATGACCGGGGCTTCGGCGGCCGCCTTGTCGCTCTTCATGTCGGCCAGGCCGCTGAATTCACGCGCCTTGGCGGCTTTCATCATCGCCAGCGCGAGGCTGAGCACGAAAAGCAAAACGCCCATATACACGGTGCCTTTTTGCAGCACGTTGGTCGTTTGCGCTCCCCAGATCTGATCCGTGACGCCCGCGCCAAAAGCCGCGCCCAGGCCTTCCTGCTTCGGGCGCTGCATCAGCACCAGCAGGATCATCAGCAGACACACCACCACGAGCACGGCGGACACAAGGTAAATGGAAATCGTCAGTAACATAAAAGGAACGGGTATGGTGTACTTCCTGGCGGGATTGTAAAGAGGTTGTTGCCCCCGGGCATTTTCGTTCAAAAGCGCCGGGGGAAGGGGATTCTGTCTCATCATTCCCCTCCGGAGAAACCGCCTCCCGCGCCCCGCTCTCTCCCGGGGATTTCGGGTTAGGCGTATTGCGGTTTGGGGAGGAGGGCCCATGTTACCCGTTCCGCATGCCTGAGCCCTTTCCCAGCCATTCCGGCCTTTGGCCGGAGATCGTCGGCGCTTTCCGCCGGAATCGAGTCCCGTGTCTGATGCTGAATGTTCTCGTGGCCGGGCTGGTGGCCAGTTATTATCTGCTGCCGGAAATGAGGGCGCTCTGGGAAAGGGTGGGGGAATTCAAAACCCGGTGGTCTTATCTGTTTTCCTTTGTCTCCACGGTCTTCTCCGCCGCCCTGCTTCCGTTCGTGGTGCAGTGGGCCATGGGCACTCTCCCCTCCGCGGGACGGGGGCGCAGGCTGTTGCTCATGGTGCTCTTCTGGGGATACCGGGGTATGGAGATCGATCTCCTCTACCGCGTGCAGACCCGCCTCTTCGGTCCGGGCACGGACCTGGCGACGCTGGCCACGAAGCTGGCGGCGGACCAGTTGCTCTACAGTCCTCTCTGGGCGGTCCCCACTTATGTCATAGCCCTGCGCTGGATCGACCACGGGGGCTCGTGGCAGCGGACCCGGGCCTCTCTCGATCCCGTTTTCTGGAAGCGCACCCTCCCCGCGGTCATGATCACGAACTGGCTCGTATGGATCCCCGCCGTGACGCTGGTTTACAGTCTGCCGCCCCCGCTGCAGTTTCCTCTCTTCTCCGTCATCATGTGTGTGTTCATCCTCCTGGTGACGATCCTGGTGCGGGACACCAGAGAAACTTTGAAATGAAGAGACTCTTAAAAATGGATTTTCGATGAAAGATATTTATTAATTAAAAATTCATAAATACGTGTCCGCGGCATCCGTCATGCAATCCGGTTAACCCTTAAAACCACGGTCTGAGTAGGCTCAGTGGCTGACATGAACATTTTTGATGAGACGCATGTGTGATAAATCGTGCCATGATTGATACAAAAATCACCTCCGGACACAATTTCTTCTCATGCGACAGGAGCCCTTGGTGCGGGAAGAGACTTTCCCTACATGAAATCCCTTCTTTCCGCATCGGTGATTCTCCTAGGCGCGATCTCCTCCCGCGCCGGTATCTCGCTTACCCTGGGAAATCAGACGGGCAATGGCACCACGAACTTCACTCCCACGTTTGTCGTTTCCTCCACGGATCTGATTAATGGCAAGCTCCCCGTTTCCTCAGCCGGGACCTTCACTCTGGACGGCGCGGGTGGGCTGCCGGTGCTGACGAATGGGGTTTACGGTCCTATCCCTCCCGCGAGCTCGGCCACCCATGCCTCCTTTGCCACGGTGGGCGGGACTGCCGGCGCGGGCACGTTTGTGGTTTACAATCTGGGAGCGAACGCCTTGGGATACAGTCTTTCCCAGATCTCCGTGTATGGTGGCTGGAGCGACTCCACCCGGGATGAGCAGCGGTTCACGGTTTCCTATGCCACCGTGGGCAGCGCCGCCTTTACGAACCTCTACACGGTGGTTTACAACCCCTCCAACAGCAGCGGCCAGTCGGCCACCTCCGTCACCCTGACGGAAAACACGCTGCCGTATCTGGTCACGGGAGTGGACCGGGTGCGCTTCGACTTCTCGCCTCTAGCGGAAAACGGTTACGTGGGAGTGGCGGAGATCGATATCATCGGCGTGCCCACCGTCGTGCCGGAACCCGGGACTGTCGCGCTGGGGGGGCTGGGAATCGTGGCGCTGCTGGCACGCCGCCGCCGTTAGCAGGGCCGGGGGAATGGGGCGGAGTGGAACGCGGAAAACCGCATCTTTGGGGTTTACCCGCACCGGCCTTCCGGTGAGATTGCCGGGTCTCAAAACCCTGACGATTTCCACGCCATGCACCGTTTGTTCCGGCACCTCCTTCTGGCCAGCCAGGCATTTATCCTGGGGAACTCCCTGGCCCAGGCTCCATCCAGCGGGCTGCCCACGGCTCCGCAGCGTTCCGTGGCAGTGCTGGTGGATGTCTCCGGCTCCGTGAGCGGCACCTACGCGACGGAGGCACGGGAGATCATCGGGAGTCTTGTCAGTGGGCGGGGGTTCCAGGCCGGAAACGGCTGGGTTTCGAACGAGGCCTCTCCGGAGTCCGTGGATACCGCCGGGGAGGTGGAGTGGAAGGAGGACCCGGAACTAAGCGCCATTTTTAAACCATATTGGGACGGAAGCCCGGCGCAAAAGCCACTGATCACGGGAGGAAAAGCGTTTCTCCTGGGAAGGATCGGGAATCTGGAGACGACTTTCACGTCCTCCCGCATCTGGGATATGAGCGGGCCGGAGGACTTCGAGCTCCTGCTGAAACAGGAATACCCCGCTACTTACAAGGACCCCTACACCTGCTATTACATCGGCGTGGCCCGCACGGCGGACCGTCTGCTCCAGCGCAGCGATGAGGGGTGTTATCTTTTTGTGGTCTCGGATGAATGGGATGACCCTGACACCAAACATCCGAACGCCGAGCCCATGCGCTTTCTCAACAAGGCGGGCATCGCGGACGTGCAGTTCGGTGTGGTGATGGAAAAGAGGTATAAGGAACTGAAGTCCAATAACCGCTTCCACCTTATTCAGCGTTTTCACAAAGGCGACCGCCCGGGGCGCAATCAGGGCAGCAAAAAATACCTGCGCGTGGCCTGGTATGCCATCGGGGACAAGCCGCAGGCGGTGCCGTTGGTGCCGCCAAAGCCGGAGGTAATCGTGGAGGCCGGGAGGCCCGCGCCCATCGAGCCTCCGGAACCGCTGAAAGCGCCCGTGTTTGGCCGGCAACTCACCCTGCTGGGCGGCCTCGTCGCGGCAAACGATCCCCAGGAGAACGCAAAGCCGGACGCATCGCGCATCAAGCTTTTCGATCACGCCTCGCCGTTCTTTGCCTGGCAGGTGGAGGGCGTGAATGTCTCCGGCACGGACAGCCAGTTTGATGTGAATGTGCAACGGCTTACGGAGAGCGGCACGCTGGAATCCGTGTATAAACTGAAGTCCAGCCAGCTCTACCGCACGAGCGAAGGCCGCCTCCGCGGGCTGCCGGTGGGCGTGTCCCCCCCACCGCTGGCGAATGGCGTTTACAAGCTGACCATCGAGGAAAAACCGGTGATCGTGTCTGAGAGTGGAGTCGCTTCCAACACGGCGGGCCTGCTGCCACCCGCGGCCACGTGGATTGAGATCAAGGCTCCCTTTGACTGGATGCCGTGGGCGCTGGGAGTCTCCGTGCTGGGAGCCGTGGGGGTCATCGGATACTCCGTGTGGACCCTGCGGCGTTAAGGCCAGGGCTCACTCGCTCAGATCTTGAGGAAAATCCTCCGCCGGTACATCCACCAGAGAAGCAGCCACTCCACCAGGAGCACTGCCGCGCCGTGGAGCAGAGGTTCATACGCCTTCCCCGCGACGGCAAAGAACCCCTCGCCAAGGTGCCGGGGAAGCGCCCGGGCGATGAAGCCGTCAAACAGGTGGGCGATGAGGTAGGCGGCGATGGAATTCATGCCCACGACTTTGAGCACAAAGGCCCAGCCCCGCTGCCGCCACACGTCCATGAGGAGATAAAAGAACGCGAGGAACAGGAAGGCCCATCCGCCGCTGAAAAGCACCCACGAGGGTGTCCAGAGGCGCTTCACGGAGGGACACGCGCCGGTGATGTCCAGGAGCCAGCCGGCAGCGAGGCTGACGATGCCCGTCAGTGCCAGCCCCGCGGTTTTCATTCCTGGTGACCGCTCCGATCGCAGCCAGCCCCCCGCCAGCAGGCCGAAGACCATGGTGGCCAGGGTGGGGATGAAACTCAGCGTGGAGTACCCACCGCCATTCGCGGTGAAGGGATGTTCCCGGGGAAAGAGGTTAAGAAACCAAGTATCGAACGCCCAGGCGGCATTGGTATTTTTATCCCAGTGCGCTTCGAATCCCTTGAACGGCTCTCCACCGGAAGCGGGATAGAATGCAAATACCGCCCAATAACCAATGAGGATGATCGAGAGCGCAAGGCCCTGAATTTTTACCGGGCGCAAGGCCAGGAGGTAAAGAAAGCCATAGCCCAGACCGATCTGCGAAAGAGTATCCTCGAAGGTCCAGTAAGTCTGCGCCTTTCCCGTGGACCGCAGGAAGACCCCCAGCAGCACCAGTAACAGAGCGCGCCAAAAGGCATGGAGTGTCTGCCGCCAGCCGGATTCCCCCGCCGCCTGGCGCCGTGCGAGCGAAAAGGGCAGGACCACACCCACCAGGAAGGAAAACGAAGGCTGGATGAGGTCATGCAGCGTGCACCCCGCCCACTCCCACGCCGTGCGCCATTCCGCGTGCTCCTGATGATGCGCCAGAAAGCTCCAGATCCCACTGTCCGGCAGCGCCGCCGCCACGGCGGAAAACCGCAGCACCTCCGCCATCATGAGCAGCATCACCAGCCCGCGATAGGCATCCACGGAGGCCAGTCGTGAAGAGGGCACGGCGGGAGTTTCCATGGAGTGGCTCATGGACGCGTGGTCTAGCACACCGCGGAGCGGATGACCAGAGTGGAGAAAATCAGGAGGCGTTCCCCAGCGGGTTTCTCTGATGGTGGGTCTTGCGGGCTCACTCCCGCAGGCGAATGAATCCCCGGTCGCCGGCAGGTTCCACGCCCAGGGGGCTCTTGAGGTCCGGGCGGTCTATCCAGTTGGAGAGGGTATCGCTCGTCTGCGGCGTCTGGCTGCCGGTCCAGATGAGGTGGGCGCGGCCTCCCATTTCCCCGGTGCCGGTGACGCTTACCACGGCGGGCTGGCCAGTGAGGTCCATATCAAAACTGAGGTCGCTGGTGCTGGAGGAAATCTGATGCACCTCCACGGCGATCACATTCTCCCCGGCCTTGAGCAGATTTGGCGTGGCGGCCATGGTCCACGTTTTCGGCCAGAAGGCGGCTTCGTCCGCGTTCGACTGAGCGGAGGAGGCGGAGGTGCCATAAACGATCGTCCCCGTGGCCGGCATGTTCGAGCGCCACACTTCGGCACCGTTCAGATACACCACCGCGCCGTCATCCCGGCGGAGGCCCAGGGTGACGCTGGAGAAGATCGCGGGATTCTCCACGGTGAACTTTTTCCGGAAGTAGTAGGTGTTCTTTTTGCTGATGCCGCCGGAGGTCAGATTCGTGGCCTCATCCCCGTCTCCGAAGCCCAACTCGGCATTGCCGGTTTTCCATCCCGTTTCTGTATAAGCGGCGGCGGTCCATGCCGCGGAGCCGATGTCCCCGGCATCCGAGTAGCGCCAGGAAGCTCCGCGCGCGATGAGCGTCACAGGCGCGGTGGCCTGCTGGAGGGACATGAAATGGACGGCGCTCTGGCCCGTGGGCACGCAGACTCCTGGTTGTCCGTCCAGCATCAGCGCCACCCAGGGCCACGCGGCCTGCGTGGCGGGCAGCGTCGGGAGTGTCAGCTTTTGCACCGACTGACCGGCGGCAAAGGCCAGCGTGCCGGAAGCCACCACCGTCTCCGCGTCCCCGTCGTATGCAGGCCGGGCGCGCACGGCCCACGGCAGCGTGATCGACCCGGTGGCGGGACGGTCCAGCCGCACGGTGACTTCGCCGCCGTAGGTCTCGCGGGGATTTTGCGCGGCCCGGCCCGTGAGGGCAAAACCACGCGCCAGGCCGGACGAGGTGATGAACGGCGCGATGACCGCCCCGTCCGTGGCAGGATCGAACAGCGTGTTGTCCGGGTGTTTGTCGTTCGGCATGCCCAGCCGGTTGCCGGTGATGGTCATGGCGTCCGTCCGGTAGGTCCAGGTGTCCCAGTTCATGCCCCAGACATCGCGGATGTTATTGATGAGCGTGGAACCGGTGACCGTGAGATGGCCGGGGTAGTCCCAGTCATAGTTGTCGCCGAAGCGCGCGCCCGTGGCATTTTCCATAAAGAGGCAGCTTGTGGCCGTGACTTGAGGGCCAGTGGTGCTGGCGCCGAATCCCGCCTCCACGCCCTGGCCGCTGTTGATGGAGATCGTGTTACTGACATTCACCACCCGGGCGGGATTGCTGTCGCAGCTCCACGCCATGGCTTCGTGCCAGCAGGAGTCGATCCAGCACCCGTCGATGGTGATGGTGCCGCCCGCGCCACTGCCTGCGTCCAGGCCGTCATCCTTGCAGTTGCTGATAACACTGCGGAGGATCTCATTCGTGCCCCCGGTCATGTAGAGCCCGTCATTGTCGTCATCCTCAAAGACGCCGTTATCCAGACTGAATTCCACCAGGTGGCTCTCCACCACACTGACACGTCCGCCATCGATCTGTCCGCCCGTGGTGGCACGCTGGACGAGGCAGCGGGTGAGCGTGAGATTCGACTCATCCCCGTGAAACGCCTGGCCTGGCAGGTTGTCGATGATGTAAGTATCCGTAAGGCCCACCGTGGTGGTGGCCGCGAGTCCGGAGAACGTGATGACCGGCTGGTTCTCATGGTGCCCGCCAAAGTCATGCGGCGCGTCCCCCAGCCAGCCGGAGTCCTCGCAGGCCCCCGTGAGGATGGCCCCGGTCATGTCCAGGTCCGCCGCGGTACCATGCACCCAGATGCCGCCCCAGCGCGCGCCGGAAGTGGCGGGGTAAAAGAGCACGGGGGCCGCCGTCGTGCCGTTTACCGCCAGAGTACCCAGCACCTCCACGTCCGCGCCGGTGTTCAGTTTCACCACCGTGCCCTCCCCGATAGTCAGGGAAGCCCCCGCCGCGACGGTGAGGTTTCCATTGATGTGCAGAAAGGAATGCGCCGGGATGGAGGTCACGCCGGTGACGCTGCCACTGAGTGTGGTCCATACCGGGCTCTCCACGGCCTGCACCGTCCGCGTTTCCTTCACACCCCCGGTGAATCCGAGAGCCAGAGTTTTCGCGCCGCCGGTGGTGAAGGCGGGGAATTGTCCGGCACCGCCGCCGCGATAGAGCCGGTGGGTCAGGCTTTGGCCTCCGGGTTCATAGGTCAGGGCCGTGGCATTCAGTTTCGCGATCTGTCCCGCCGGATCCGTCATCCGTGTGATGACGGGCACATTCACGCCCGAGGGAATCTGCCGGGGCACCACGAAGAGCGTGGTGGCCGCGTCGAGCACTTCCTTCGGGGCATCCACCTGAGGCACCGGCACCCAGGTGGGCAGGCCGTTGTCCGCGTTGCCGCCCGCCCGCCCGGCGGCGTCTTTCACGATGTACTGATAAGTCGCCGTCTCCGCCGTCCCGCCCGCGGTGGGGGTTTTGGTGATCGTCAGTTCGTGATACCCGATGACCCGCGAAGTGTAACCCGCCGAGGCATCGATGACCGAGCCGTCCAGTTTCACCACCGTGGTAAAACCGGCTTCCGCCGGCATGGTGTAGGTCACGGCATTCGAATAGGAGGTTTTGGTGGTCAGCCCCGTGACCGTGATGACCGCCCCGGCGGGAAGGAGGGAGACTCCCAGGAGGACGGCGGGGAAAATCAGGGGAAATTTTTTCATGGGAAAGTCATGCCGGGGGTTACGGAATCGTCACCTCCCCCTTAACCCCCATTCACGTGAAAACCCCGTGAGTCCACGTGCTCGCTTCCTATTCATACTCCCTTCCTCAAAAAATTCTGAAACCCGTGTAACACTTCCCCCTCCACGCATCAGGATGTCCGTGAGCCCATGATTTCTCCACCCGCCCCCGCCGCCTGTCCCCGCTGCCACGCCGCTCTGCCTCCCGGGGCTCCAGGCGGTCTGTGTCCCTCCTGCCTGCTGGATGCCGCCGGGAATGAGACTCTGCTGGACGCGCCGGACCCCTTTGGCGCGCCGCCGGATCTGGAGATGCTGCGCCGGGCATTCCCTCAGTTTGAAATCATTGCCCCCATCGGCGCGGGCGGCATGGGGAGGGTGTACAAGGTCCGCCAGCCGCAACTGGACCGCATCGTCGCCCTGAAGATCCTGCCCCAGGCCTTTGCCCGCGATCCCGCGTGGGTGGAACGCTTTACCCGCGAGGCCCGGGCCCTGGCCCGGCTGAATCACCCCCACATCGTCCAGGTGTATGACGTGGGCCAGACGGCGGACGTGCCGCCGCTTTGCTGGCTCATCATGGAATATGTGGACGGCGTCACCCTGCGGCAGGTGCAGCGCACCGGCGGTCTCTCCGCGCGGGAGGCCCTGGCCATCATCCCGAGGCTCTGCGATGCCCTCCACTACGCTCATGAAAAGGGTGTGCTGCACCGGGATATCAAGCCGGAGAACATCCTCCTGGACCCCACAGGTGCCGTGAAGATCGCGGACTTCGGCCTCGCCCGGCTGGGCGGCGCGGATTCCCCGCATACGCTCACCCGCACGGGGGTGAGGCTCGGCACCGCGGCTTATATGGCCCCGGAGCAGATCGAGACCCCGGGCGACGTGGACCACCGGGCGGATATCTACTCGCTGGGCGTGGTCTTTTACGAACTGCTCACCGGCGGCCTGCCGCTGGGTCGCTTCCCCGCGCCTTCGGAAAAGTCCGGCATCGATCCCCGGCTGGACCACATCGTCTTCCGCACCCTGGAAAAGGAGCGCGACCGCCGTTACCAGGCGGCGGGAGAAGTGCGCACCGCGCTGGACCGTATGTCCGCGCCGCCGGTATCGCCCCCTCCGGTGCCCGCTGTTCAGCCCGGTACGCCAGTGCCGCCCCGCCCCCGGGAATTCCGGCAGCCACCCCCGGTGCCACCGCAGACCCCGCCGCCTGGCACCCCGGCGGTGGGTGTCCGGTTCCGGGACCGCGACCGGCCGTTTCCGGGTTCCAAATGGGAGGCCACGGGATATGGCTGCGGACTGCTGCTTTCCGCGCCCCTTCGTTTTGCCATTTTGATCGCGGCCGTCTTCACCCCTGGGACTGTCGTGGCCGGGTTGAAAAAATGGGCCTTCCAGGACTGGCAGGCGTTGTATGTGGCCCACGCCGGATGGGTGGCCGCGCTCACCGGAGTGGCCGCGTTTCTCATGGCGCGTCCGTTGATAAATTTCACCCGCCGGACACGGGAAAAAGTGTCCAGCTGGCGGAACCCCGTGTTGATTTTCGCAAGCCTGGCGGTGTGGGGGCTGACTCTGGTGTGGCTCGCCCGCGAGGCCAGCTCCTGGCCTTCCACCGGTCAGGGCAGGGAGCTGGTCCTTTCGTGCGAACGTCCTCCTCTTCCGGGCCCCGGACAGGATGGGAGTCAGGCGCTGGATCTGATGTTCCAGGAGGAAACGAGGAAGGTTTTTGCCGGGGAGGAGGGCATTATTCTCAGAAGTGAAGAACGCTCCGGCGACGACACCGCGATGGCCGCGGACCGGAACCTTCTCAGGAAAGAGTGGCGGCTCGTCGCCATTGGAGACACGGCCCAGGGAGTGAAAAACCGGCTGCTGAGAGTGGGTCAGGGGGTGATCCTGCAATTGCCCGCGCGATTGAGGGCCTCCGTGCAGATCGAGGTGAAACCGTTCCATTCCATGCTGCAAGGATCCCATGTGAATATCGCCTCGGAGGAGGCTCTGTTTGCCACGGGCTTTCTCATGGCGCTGGGGGGCTGGCTCAGCGCCCTGGGTTCCGGCAGGTCGCGGGTGGGATATCTTCTCCCCCTGGCACCCCTCGCGGGTGCGGCGGTCTTATCCTCCCTCCCCGGGGATTGGATAGACCCGGGCAGCCTTATCCTTCCTGCCAGAGACCTGCCCGAGGCCCGGCCCGCGCTGACACTGGAGGCCCTGAAACCCTTCACGGCGGAAAAGGATCCGAAGCCCTGGGATACTGTCTTCCTGGGCTGGATGAATGCGTGTCTCCGGCTGGACCGCGCGACGGCGGAGGACCTCAGGGGACAGTCTCTCCTTTCTCCGGACTGGAATCTCAAAGCGGGCTTCTGGATAGATAATGATTTGTTATATGTATATCGCTTCCCTGACGCGGATGAAAACGCCGCAAGGTTCCACTACAATTGTCTCACGGTCCCGCGCGATCCCCGTCAGGAAAAGCCCAGGGGATACGCGGGGTATTTCAGCCCGGAACGTGCCGGCCAATGGATCACGATCGTGGTGGTCAAAAAAGAGGACCGGTGGACTCCCATTCAATAGACCGGTCTTTCGCTAATGCTTTTTCCCGATACCCGCTGGTCCCAGGTGGTGCGTGCCCGGGGCCGTGAGCCGCTGGCCCAGGCCGCGCTTTCGGATCTGTGCGCCGCCTACTATGAGCCGGTGTTCGTCTTCCTGCGCGGGGAGGGACGGGGGGACGATGCCGCGCGGGAACTGGCCCAGGAGTTTTTTGCCAGGCTGCTGTCAGGCACCGGCGTGGATGGCGCGGAGGAACGGCGGGGGAAGTTCCGCACCTTTCTCCTGGGAGCGGTGAAGCATTTCCTTTCCGTCCGGCGGCGGCATGACGGCTGTGAAAAACGCGGGGGCGGCATGGTCCCCGAACCGCTTTCCCCAGGCACGGAAAGCGCCCCCGGTCTGGAACCGCCGGATGCCCGGCAGCTACCTCCGGACGCGGCATTTGACCGCCAGTGGGCGCTCACCGTGCTGGACCGCACGCTCGCTTCCCTGGCCGCCGGGATGAAGGCGGAGGGGAAGGAGGCTCTTTATTCAACTCTGGCTCCATTCCTCACCGGGGGCTCTGAATATGGCGAACTGGAGGCCGCCGCCACCGTCCTGGGAGTTACTCCCGCCTCCCTGCGTGTCTCCGTTCACCGGGTGCGGCAACGCTATCGCGATCTCCTCCGGGAGGAACTCGCCCGGACCCTGGCACCCGGGGCCTCCGTGGATGAAGAACTGGCGGCGCTGAAGGCGGCGTTGAGAGCGGGGGCCTGATGATCCGGAGATTGCGGGAGCCGCTGCCCACTGTTTATACCACGAGGAACTGAAAACGGGTCTTTTTCCGGTCGTGGATCACGGGTTGGCATCCTGTCTTCTCCGGCCTGTTTTTAACTCTGCGTGGTATGAGACGCCCCGGGTAGCCGCTTTCCACGGACCTTGCCGGGGACCAGCCCGTGCGCCCAGGACGCGTCGTTCCCCGGGGGAGGTTGCGCGTTTGTGCGATTTGAGGCGGAATTTCCCTAAACTTTCCCAATAGATTCTATTTTTGACCCCTATAGGAACTTTCAGGGAAAAATGAGGGGAAATCGCACAATCGCGCGCAAGGACGTCCTGTCTTCTCCGGCCTGGTTTTTAACTCTACGTGGTATGAGACGCCCCGGGTAGCCGCTTTCCACGGACCTTGCCGGGGACCAGCCCGTGCGCCCAGGACGCGTCGTTCCCCGGGGAGGTTGCGCGATTGTGCGATTTGAGGCGGGATTTCCCTAAACTTTTCCTATAGATTCTATTTTTGACCCTATAGGAACTTTCAGGGAAAAATGAGGGAAAATCGCGCAATCGCGCAAGGACGGGTCTTCACGAACCCCGGATTCCGCCTCCGGTGACGTCCCCCGCGGTCCACGGACCACCCCGGGCATTCTCCCCTCCCCGGCGGCGGATGCCCTGTTTCCCGGTGAGGGGGAGATGATACCGTTTCCCCCGGAGGTTCTGATACCACGAGGAACTGAAAACGGGTCTTTTTCCGGGCGTGGATCACGGGTTGGCGTCCTGTCTTCTCCGGCCTGTTTTTAACTCTACGTGGTATTACATGGCTCCATGTTGATCCGTCCCGCCCTGCCTCAAGACCACCCCGCGATCTGGCAAATCATCGAGCCGGTCATTCGTGGAGGGGAGACCTACGCGCTGGACACGGATATGTCCGAAGCAGAGGCCCTGGCTTACTGGCTGGGCGCGGACCGCGAGACCTTCGTGGCTGAGGAGGATGGCGTGATCCTCGGCACTTTCTATCTCCGCGCGAATCAGGCGGGCGGAGGCAGGCACATCTGCAACTGCGGGTATGTCACGGGCGGGCCCGCCGCCGGTCGCGGGGTGGCCCGTGCCATGTGCCTGTATTCGCTGGATCACGCAAGGACGCGCGGCTACCGGGGCATGCAGTTCAACTTCGTGGTGAGCACCAATGAACGGGCGGTGCGGCTCTGGCAATCCCTGGGATTTTCCATCGTGGGTGTGCTGCCGCTCGCATTCCGGCATCCTTCCCATGGCTGCGTGGATGCCTTCGTGATGTTCCAGGCGCTGTAGGGGCCGGGAGGGGAAGGGGAACCCCGGCTTGCAAAGCGGGGGCGCGGGAGGACAGGTGGGGACGCATGAGACGTCTCCTTTTCCTGCCGCTGGTCCTTCTTTTCACACAATGCAGCAGCCCGTCAGGGAAGCAGACTGCCGGCCCTTTGCGACCGGAGCCCGTGCCCCTGCCCGCGCCAGTGGTGGAGGAAAACTGGATGCCGGACCCCGGGGCGGGCGGTATGCTGGAGATCGTAAACGTCTCGGCTTATGATCCCAAGGAGCGTCAGCGCGCCGGACGGAGCTACAGTCAGCACGATGTCTCCGCGCTGCGGGCGAACGGGGCGCGGGGCCTGATCGCCCGGGCGGGGAAGGGGGGCAACCTGGACACGAAATGCGCGGACTTCCTGGCTTCGGCGGACCGGGTGGGGATGCTGCCGGGAGTTTATTACCGGGTGCAGCGTCATGTGGACGCGGTGGCACAGGCGGACCAGTTTGTGAATCGGGCTCTGTCCCTGGCGCGGAGCCGTTCCTGGAACGCACCCGCGTTGCTGCTGTGCGGGGACTATGACGGGGATCTGCCCGTTTCCAGCATCCTCCGCTTCATGGACCGCGTGGAGGCCCGCACGGGAGTGGTGCCGGTGGCGTATATGGAAAACAGCCCGCAGGCGAAACTCCAGACCCGCGCGGCGGACCCGGTCACACGGGAGCGTCTGCGCCGCGCGCCCTACTGGGCGGCGCTTTACTCCCACGAAAGCGGCGCGGGGCCGCTCTTTCCAGCCCCGGGCAGCCCGGAGGGACTGGTGGATCAATACCGCATGTGGAGCCGCTGGACCATGTGGCAATACGGCGGCGTGGACTGGGAGCGCGGGGGCTCCCGGCCAAAGGTATATAACCACGGGCGCTACCACTTCAGCCCGTGGTTTGGAAACATGGACCGTCCCGTGGAGCGGAATGTCTTCCGCGGCTCTCCCGCCGCGCTGGCCGCCTTCTGGCAGACGCACGGCATCCGGTTGAGGTAACCCGACCGCCGGGAGGGAATATTGCCCGCGCGGTGTTACCTCTTCCGGAACATCATGCCCGTGGCCACCAGACCGGCCAGACCGACCGCGGCACCGCCGTAAAGTTTCGCTTCGTGGTCGCTCTTCGCTCCCACCAGTTCACAAGTGGCAGGGTCCGAGGGCAGGTAACGCACTTCCACTTGCTCACTCGTGATGGTATTTCCCGAGACGTGGGTTTTCACGAATTCCTCGGGGACCGTGAGCGTCTTTTTGAACGGACGTTTGTCCTGGGTAACGTAAACGACGTCCAGCTTGTAGGTGGTGCCGGAGCGGCGGCCTTTGGAGCTTTCTCCGCCGGTGAGGATGCCTTCGACATTCACGCCCTCCGCTTCGAGTTTCTCGTGGGTCCTTTTGTCGCTGAAGCCATTGTATGCGCAAATGGGGCCTCCCACGAGGGCGGCAAAGGCAAGGAATTTCATCCGGAGACTCATGAGTGATGTATTAAAAGTTTCCTATGCATACAGGCCCGGTCCGGAGCCTGCCAGAGGATTTTAGTGAAAATACTGTTTCCCGGATTTCAGCCCTGTCGTGGAACCTGAACACCTCCGCGCTCCATGAACGCGGGGGTGGTAAACGATCACATCCGGTCGTTTTGGTATGAGCAAATTTTATCCCCCGGGGCATGAGCAGTGCTTTGGTGAGAGACTCATCCGGTTCCCCGCCGGCCCGCGACAGGGCGCTACCTCCAACCAGAGACAACCCCATGACAATGAGACACCTCGCCTGTTTTTTCGCCCTCGCCTGCCTGCCGGCGGGTCAAGCCGCCAGGGCAGTGGATTTCCTGAACATCGCCGGAGTCACCTCCGCCACGGACAGCACGGATTACTTTGGTGTCCTGGGATTGATCGAGGGGCCGGGAATCGGGTTTGATTCCAATCCGCCCTTCGCGCGATTGAGCGACACTACCTGGGTGACAAATGCTCCGAACGGTTATCCCGCGAGCTACTTCGGCCCCACGCCCAGCCCGGCGGCGAAGCTCGTATTCGACCTCGGGAGCGACGTACCGGTCTCGGAGATCAGCATCTGGGGCTATGCCACGGGGATCGAGGGGAACAGCATGAAGGAGTTTTCCCTGCGCTTTGCCACGGATGGCGAGGGGCCGGGCGGCGCGGGCACGTCCATCGCGTTCAATCCCACCTTCACCGCAGGACCCAAAATCTCCCCGCGGCAGAGTTTCCTTTTCGGGCAGCAGGTCACGGCGCGTTACGTGGAACTGGTGCCGCTGAGCAATAATGTGGAGTTCGGCCCTGGAGGGGACCGCGTGGGGTTTGGCGAGGTGGCCTTCGAAGCGATCCCCACGGTAACGGGCTCGTTTGCGGATCTGCCTTCGGCCTACGCGATTGGCATCACGAGCTTTGAGACGTCCTTCAGCCTCATTGTGCGGAATCTGGGCCCGCAGCCCCTGACGCTGGAGAATCCCTCCTTCACCGGCGCGGCGGCCTCCGCCTACACCGTGGTGGAAGTTCCGGAAAAGCTGGCACCGTGGTCGGTGGCGGAGATCAAGCTGAAGTATGATCCTCTGAACCTGCCCCCCGGGGACGCCAGCGTGACCTTCAAGGTGAACACGAACACCGACACCCTGCCGGTGGCGGAGACCATCATCACCGCGGAGGTGCCGCTGGTGAAAGCCAGCCGCTTTTATCCCATCGTCTCCGCGGTGTCCGCCACGGACGCCACGGATTATTACAAGGTGTCCGGCCTCATCAATGGAGCCGGCACGGGGTTCCTCAAGGAGCCGCCCTATACCCAGATCATCAATGGGGGCGGTTCCCTGTGGGTGACGAACAATCCGAACGGAGGCGGCGGCTACTATGCCCCCGCGCCGGATATCACACCACTGCTTACGCTGGACCTGGGGGCGGATGTGCCGCTGTCCGAGATCAGCATCTGGGGCTACTCGGTGACGAATTCCAATGGCATGCGGGACTTCACGCTCAGTTTTGCCACTTCGGATGAAGGGCCCGCCGGGGCGGGGAACCGCATCACTTATCAGCCCACGTTCACCGCGCAATTCGGTGAAACCGTGCGGGACAGCTTTCCCTTCACGGAAACCGTCACCGCCCGCTATGTGCTCCTCCGCCCGCTGAATAACTGGGGTACGGAGGGCGTGGCCCCCGGCGGGGACCGCGTGGGAATCGGTGAGGTGGCCTTTGAAATGCCCGCCCAGGTGGTGCCTCCCGCTCCCGCGGAGTTTCACATCACGGCGGCGTCCCGGGATGCCCAGGGGCACTTCCAGTTGACCTTCGAGACGGTGCCGTCCTATCTCTTCACCGTTTACCGTTCGACGGACCTGACAAACTGGACCGCCCTGCCGGATCCGGTGACCGGCACCACCACCAGCGCCACTTATACGGACGTTACTCCGCTGCCCGCCGGGAAGGTTTTCTACGAGGTGCGCCGGTCCCCCTTGTAAGTGCCGGGGTAATCCCGCGGCCCGGTTGAAAACAGGTTTTTATTTCAGGCGGAGGGGCCGGGGTCCTGTATTCCATTGAAGGATGCCGGTCCCTTCTTTGCCCCCGGCGGTTTGCATCCGGACGGAGAAAGGATGGAATGGGGCGGGGACAAGATGAATTCACTAAAAGGAATCGGGAGAGTGGCCTGCACCCATTGCGGCCACTCTCCCTTTTGATTCTGCCTCCCCTTAAGGCAGAAAGCTTTTTCCTGTGAAAGACAAGGCACTGTATAGTGGAGGGAGGCCCTTCCGCCAAGTATCCCGCGGTAACAAATCTGTCACACGAGCCCCCAGGCGGACGGGGCGGAATCGCCGGGAAATACTCTTGCTTCCCGGGGCAACCCGCATTCCCGGTAATCCCACCCCCAGCCGCCATCCCCCTTCCCATCATGAGTCATTCTTCGCCTGATACGGTCCCCTGCGTCATGAAGATCGCCGGGACCGGAAGTTACGTTCCGGAACGGATTCTCTCCAACGCGGAGCTGGAAAAAATGGTGGATACCTCGGACGAATGGATCGTGAGCCGCACGGGTATCCGGGAGCGCCGCATTGCCGCGCCGGAGGAGGCCACTAGCCACATGGCCACCAAGGCCGCGCGGCGCGCCATCGAGGCGGCGGGTATCTCCGCGGAGGACATTGATCTCATCATCGTGGCCACCATTTCCCCGGACACGTTTTTCCCGTCCACCGCCTGCCACGTGCAGCGGAATCTGGGCGCGGTGCGCGCCGTGGCGTTCGATGTGAGCGCGGCCTGTGCCGGCTTCCTGTATGCCATGCAGATCGCGCGGCATTTCATCAACAGCGGCAACCGCCGCACCGCCCTGATCATCGGCGCGGATAAACTGAGCGGCATCGTGAACTGGACGGACCGGAATACCTGTGTCCTCTTTGGCGATGGCGCGGGCGCGGCCATTCTCACGCGGAAGGAACCTGGAGACGGCGATCCCTCAGGGCTGCTGGCCTCCATCATGGCCAGCGATGGGCGGCTCACGGACATTCTTTCCGTGCCTGGCGGCGGTTCCGCCATGCCCATTACCCCGGAGAACGCGGACCAGCGGCTGAATACCATCCACATGATGGGCAAGGAGGTCTTCAAGGCGGCGGTGAAGCACACGCTGGAGGCGTGCGAGAGCGCCATCCAGCGCGCGGGCCTCACGGCGGAGGACATTGCCCTCATCATCCCGCACCAGGCGAATATCCGCATCGTGGACGCCATCCGGGAGCGGCTGAAGCTCCCGCCGGAGCGTGCGTTTTTGAACCTGCACAAGTATGGCAACACCAGCGGCGCGGCCATCGCCATCGCCCTGGATGAAGCCGCCCGCGAGGGAGCGATCAAGAAAGGGGACAACGTGCTCCTGGTGGCGTTCGGCGCCGGATTCGCCTGGGCGGCCAGCGTCATCCGCTGGTAAAGGGGGGAGGGCAGGGAAACCTGTCTGCCTGTGTATGAGCCCTGAAGGCAAAAGGAAACCGCATGAGCGGAGGACCACTCATGCGGCTGCCAGGTTTTTGAGGGCCGGGCCCGGTGCCGGTTACTTCCGCAGGAAGCGCTTCCGCAGAGCCACCATGCCCATGAGGCTGCCGCCCAGCATCGCGAGGGTGGTGCCGCCGTCCGGAACGTTCACCGTGATGGAGCCGATGCCCGCCACGAGTTCAAATTCGCCGCTGGAGGCAGTGACGGTGTAGCTCAGGATCCCGGAGGAGGAGATGCTGGTCAGCACGGCCAGTTCCAGTCCCTGGCTGAAAACGGAGTAATCCGCGAAGGTGGAAATGGAACCCACGCTGGAGAAGTTGGCCGTAACGGAACCGGTTTCCACACCGGTGTCCGGGTCCTTGAAGAAGAAGGTGACAGCGCCTTCAATGATAGGGGTGCCCAGTTGATATCCGAAGTTGGAGACATAGGTGCCGTTCGCCGGACCGAAATCGGTAGCCGTGAAGGTGTTCGCATCGAAATCCGCGGGGAAGAAGTTGAATTCCCCGTTATAAACCGCGGTGCCGGTCCCGGCGGTCATGGTTTGATTGATCACATCCACGTCCGCAAAGGTAAACGTGGAGGCATTTACCACGGCGGGAGCCGCGCAGAGGAGGCTGGAGGCGAGAGCAAGGGAAGAGGCGAGTTTTTTCATAGAGGAGGGGAATGTGGTATGGATTATGGGTCGGATTTTTTCGCGGCAGAATGTCGCGATCCAGTCCGATGCAATGGTTATGCCCCCGTATGTAGTGTCCCGCAATATGTTTATATTCAGAGAACTAAGACTTTAGACGGATGTCCTGCCAGGATGGCTTATTTGTTAAACTGTCAAATATTCCGACGTTATGTCAGGGGGCGCTACTTGCGGAGGCGGCTTGATTATCATTTTCCGGGCAAAATGCGGCGGCCTTCATGCAAAACGCGTGTTATTAAATGACGGATTATTCCACCGTGCCAACCGGTCCCGTTTTTCTGTTGTTATTATCATACATAAAAAAGCCGCGCGGTTTGCACCACGCGGCTTTTGTAATTTCTGTTATCCGTTGCGGCTCAGGCCTTCTTTCCGCGGAAGAGGCGCTTCCGGAGCGCCACCATGCCCGCGAGGCTGCCGCCCAGCATCGCCAGGGTGGTGCCACCATCCGGAACATTCACCGTGATGGTGCCGATGCCCGCGACGAGATCAAGCTCACCGCTGTTCACGGTCACGGTGTAATGAAGCACGCCGTTGTTGACGATGGTGGTCAGGAAGTTGATTTCCAACCCTTGGCTGAAGATGGAGTAGTTCGCGAAGGAACTGATATCCCCGATGTTGATGGAGAGCGCCGTCACCGTGGCCTCCTCTGATCCTCCATTAGGATCCTTGAAAAAGAAGGAGATAGTACCCTCGATGATCGGCTGGCCGATCTGGTAGCCGAAGTTTGAAACGTAGGTGCCACTGGCCGGGCCGAAGCCCGTGGCTGTGAAAGTATTGGCATCCAGATCCGGGGGGAAGAAGTCGAAACTTCCGTTATAAACCGCCGTGCCAGTCCCCGAGACCATGGACAGGTTGATCGCGTCCACGTCGGAGTAGGTGTAGGTGGCGGCCTGGGTTTTGCCTGTGGAGGCAACGAAGAGGCCCGCCGCGAGGGCAAAGGCCGGGAGTATTTTTTTCAGGGGGGGGATCATGGTTTGATTCTTTGGATTGCGGTTTTTCTCAGCTGGGGAGAACACCCCCATGCGCAAACCATGTGCCAATTTTATGGAAATTATGCAATCGTCTGATTGTCAACAAGTTGAAAAATTCATTTGCTAGGGGTCGCCCCTCGTTTTTGCGTCGAAAACGTAAGATTCTCCGACGTGACAGGGGAAAATCTTACACTCCGGCGCGCAAACTTATAATCCGGCGATCCCCTATCCCATGCCCCGGATGGTAGTGGTTTTCCCTTCCGTTGATTAGCTGGATACCAATAAGGTCATAGGGAAATGCCTGACATTCCGGACAGGAAACAAAATCCACCGTTTCCATCCTCACAGGTCGTAAAGGAGGGGGGCCTGCTCCTGGCGAAGAGCACGGGAAGGGACCTGCTTTATTTTACCCTATCAACCTCATCCCCTGAGAGAGGATCAACCAGCCCTGTTCAATTCCGGAGACCGGTGGATTTGATTTTCTTCCCTGTGGCATCGAAAGGCTCCTTCGATTTGCCGCTGTGAAAGCGCGACTCCCTGAACATAAAAAGAAAGAGACCGCGTGAACGAGTCACGCGGTCTCCGGGCTTTTTAAGAATCTGACTGAATCAGCGGAAGGCTCAGGCCTTCGTGCTGAACAGGCGCTTGCGCAGCGCGGCCATGCCCAGGAGGCTGCCGCCGAGCATCGCCAGCGTGGTGCCGCCATCCGGAACGTTCACCGTGATGGTGCCGATACCGGCAATGAGGTCGAAGCTGCCGGTGGTGGCGCTCACGGTGTACTCAAGGTGACCGGTGGCGGTGATGCTCGCCAGGATGTTGAATTCCAGGCCCTGGCTGAAGATGGAGTAGTTCGCGAAAGAGTTGATCCCGGTGGTGGTGAAGCTCGTGGTCACGGAACCGGTTTCGGAACCGCCGTTCGGGTCCTTGAAGAAGAAGGAGATGGTGCCTTCGATGATCGGGGTGCCGATGACATAACCGAACACGGAGGTGTAGGTGCCGCTGGCAGGGCCGAAACCGGTGGCGGTGAAGGTATTGGCGTCCGCATCCGGCGGTTGGAAGTCGAACTGGCCGCTGAAGCTGCTGCCAGCCGTCAGGGTGGTTTCGATCACGTCCACGTCGGAATATTCGATGGTCGCGGCGGAAGCGGAGCCGGCCGTCAGAAGAGCGGCGGTAAGCCCGAGGAAGTTTTTAAAGGTCTTTTGCATTCGTGTTTGAGTTTTTCACCAGCAGACCGCTGGTGAGTGATGGAAAAAGCAGGGGCCATGCCAGGTTCCAAAGAG
This sequence comes from Verrucomicrobiales bacterium, assembly GCA_965229245.1. Classification (GTDB taxonomy): domain Bacteria; phylum Verrucomicrobiota; class Verrucomicrobiia; order Verrucomicrobiales; family V1-33; genus V1-33. The sequence goes on along the minus strand of CBDDIW010000005.1, from coordinate 38,107 downwards.
TGGTCTTAAAGCGTTTACTGTAAACGGTTTAAAATTTTCAGAATTTTCCCCTAACGGTTTTATAGCGGAAAAATGTAAGACATTCCGACAATCCGGAGGTCCATTTTTCCAGTAACACCCGCGCCTCTTTCCGTTATAATACCCCGTCCGCGCGGGGAGAGTTCCTGCCGGCCGGGCTCTCAAACACGCCGTGGCCCTTCCAGATCTTTCCACCACCCAGTGGCTGCTCGCCCTTCTCGCGGGCTTTTGCGCGGGCTTTTCCAAGGCCGGCATGGCCGGGCTGGGCATGCTCACGGTGATGATCATGACCTCCGTGATCCCCGGGCCCGCGTCCAGCGGAGCGGTGCTGCCCCTGCTCATCTTCGCGGATATCATGGCCGCCGCCTCCTTCCGTCAGGAGATTCTGTGGCCGCACATCCGCCGTCTGGCGCTCCCGGTTCTGACCGGCATTGGCATCGGCACATGGGTCATGGCCAGCCTTCCGCCCCGGTCCTTCCCTCCGCTGGTGGGATGGCTGGTGCTGGGCATGCTCTCGTTGCAGGTGATCCGCCACTATTACCCCCGGCTGGCGGAGAGCCTGCCGCGCTCCACCTCTTTTCTATGGGGCGTGGGCCTGCTCACCGGGGCGTCCACCATGATCGCGAATGCCGCCGGTCCCATCGCCACGCTTTACCTCCTGCTCGTGGGGCTGCCAAAGCGGGAGTTCATCTCCACCATGGCGTGGCTGTTTCTGTTTGTGAATCTGGCCAAGGTGCCCTTCAGCCTCGGGCTGGGGCTCATCACGGGAGGCTCGTTCTCGTTGAATCTGGTGCTCCTGCCATCCGTGGTGGCGGGACTGGTGGCAGGACGCTATTTTATAGAGCGCCTGCCGCAGCGGGGCTTCACGTGGATCATCGTGGGTTTTGCCACCGTGTCCGCCGTGAAACTCATCTGGTTTTCCTGAGGCATGCCCCAGGCGAGCCTCCCTGCTCCCGGGGCGCGGGGAAGGGGACTGTCCGGATCTACCCGGGGAAATCACCGTGCCGTGAGCACTTCCTGGTTGTCCGCTTCACCGGCCATCAGCCGGGTGTTTTCAAACCGGGCATCCCCCAGGGGATGGACACTCGTCCCCACCATGGCGCTCAGGGTGCCCCCGGAATCCAGATAGAGAGAAGGGTGCAGGATGACGTCCGCGCCCACAAAAATACGTGGCAGCAGCACGCGCCCGATCATTTCCACCTCGATGCGCACGTGCAGCGGGCCATCCGTTTCCACCGGGGCGGTTTCCAGATAACCCAGGACCCCCTGGTCGTTCACCACGTCTGTCACCAGGCCCGTGCGCATGTCCACGGCGACCCCGATCCCCGGGCAACGGGCACCGCTGCCCAGCGCCTCCGGTTCCATGAGGCCCAGGAAGACTTTCTGGTCCCGCTCTCCGTGCAGGAGGTCGCATTCAAACACCAGGGTGCTCCGGTGGTCCGGCATGGCCGCCGTGTCCACCTGGCGCACGGCATAGAGGCTGTTTTCGGCACTGTAGATCATGGATTTGAAAGCTCTGGCACGTTGTGCGGCCCGACCGTCCAGGAGGAACCGGCGAGAATAAAGGAGCGGCAACATGGGAAGGTGGGAAAAAGTTGGCCGGGGGGTATTAAAAATATATTTTGGTCTGGAAAACCCATTAGTCTATGAAAAATTTGAAATATGCTTGGGGCTCAGTAGTTCCCCTAAGGATTTTTTAATTGAAGGAATTAGTGCTTTTCGGCCAGGAAACCTGTCAGGATTAAAATTTCCCTAAGCGATGCTGCTTTCTACAGCCTTTAGGGCCACAGCTGAAATGGGGAGTTCACCCCTCGGGTATTTCCCTGGCAGGGCTGGCTCGGAGTTGGCTACACCCGATAGATTCAGCCTCCGGGAATCACATTAACTTCCTTGTTAATTGTGCCGGAAATCCGTAGGTTGCAAAATCAACCAGTTTTCACTCCGCCCATGCGCCACCGTCGCTCGTTTGCCTGTGCCTCCCTCATCCTCCCCGCGGGTACCCAGGCGGGCACCATCCCGCAACGCTACGACCTGAGCTACCAGTATTACGACGAAGGCAGCGACCGGATTCAGATCGAGTCCTACTACTTCCGGGGCAGTCTGGAGCTGGATCCGGAGACGACGTTCCGGTTCCAGTGGCTGCGGGATGCCATCAGCGGGGCGTCTCCCACGGGAGCCCTGCCCGGAAGCACGCAACCATTTCTCGCTTCGCTGGAAGATGTGCGTTACGGGGTCATGGGGGCCATTTCGCGGAAGTTCGGCGACCACCTGGTGGACCTGGAGGTCTCCCGCAGCAGTGAGCACGATTACCTCTCCTGGGGCTACGCGCTGAAGGACACGCTGGAGATCAACGAGAAGAACACCGCCATCACCTTCGGCGTGAACTATCTGGACGACCGCGTGAGCGTCCCCATCCTGGGCTACCGGGACAAAGAGAGCGTAGACCTCTTCGCCGGGGTGAATCAGACCATCGACCGCAATACCGCCGTCACCGCGAATTTCACCCTCGGCTACAGCGACGGATATCTGAACGACCCCTACAAGGCGGTGCAGCGCACGGACATCGTGACCCTGCCGGACGGCACCGGCGGCACCATCGAGTTTCCCGTGGACAATCTCTATCGTGAAAACCGGCCGGACAGCCGGTTGCGGGAGGTCCTGCAACTGGGCGGGCGGCATTACTTTACAAAAGCCCGCGGCGCGCTGGACCTGGTTTACCGGTTCTCCCACGATGACTACGGGATCACCTCCCACACCGCCCAGGTGGAGTGGCGGCAGGAGATCGGCTCCCGGTTGGAGGTCACGCCGTTCTTCCGTTTCTACCACCAGAACGAGGCGGACTTTTTCATGCGCACCATCGACGGCCTGCCCATTGAGACACCCTCAAACGACCCTGACGGGTCCGGGCCGAACTACTCCTCGGACTACCGGCTGTCCCGCTTCGATGCCCTCAGCGGCGGGGTGAAGCTGCGGTATAAGTTCAACGATACCTTATCCGCCAGCGCGGCTTATGAGCGGTATGAGATGACCGGTCGTGGCGGCGAATCCCGCACCGCGCCGGGCCAGGCGTACATCGATGCCAATATGTTCACCTTCGGCATCACCGCTCAGTTTTGACTCTCCGCCGCCGTGACCGCCGAGGCTCCCGTTCCCCTTCTTCAGCCGGATGCCCATGGCGTGCGGAGGCTGGAGTTTCAGGCCCTGGGGACGCGGTGTTTCATCCAGTTCCGCCAGCGGGATGACCGCGCCGCGCATACCTTTGCGGCGGAGGCGCTGGGCTGGCTGGGAGCTTTTGAGGCGAAGTTCTCCCGCTTCCGGCCGGACTCTCTCGTCTCCCGGGTGAATGCCGCCGCGGGGCGGGAATGGGTGCCGGTGGACGCGGAGATGGAGCGCCTTCTGGACCTGGCGGAAGGCGTTTACAATCTTACAGACGGCATTCTGGACGCCACCATGCTCCCCCTGCAGGAGGTGTGGAACTGGAAGTCCGCGCGCGAAAAGCTGCCGGAGCCCGCCGCCGTCACCCGCGCGCTGGCCCTCACCGGCTGGCGGAAGGTGCGGCGCCGCCCGGGAGCGGTGTTCCTGCCGGAGGAGGGCATGGGGCTGGATTTCGGGGGCTTTGGCAAGGAGCTCGCCGTGGACCGCCTGACACTTCTGGCCCGGTCCCGGGGGATCAAGGACGCGCTCGTGGATCTGGGGCGGGACATTTTCGCCCTGGGGGGCAACGGCGTGCATCCTTTCTGGCACGTGGGCATCGAGGACGCGCGGAGCCCGGGGACCTGCCACGCGGGGCTGGGGCTCTCGGACCGGGCGGTGTCCTCCTCCGGGGACTATGCGCGGTATTTCCTCCACGACGGACGGCGCTACGGGCACATCCTGGATCCCCGCACCGGCTGGCCGGTGACGAATGGCGCGCGGAGTGTGACGGTCATCGCCGCCAGTTGTCTGGAGGCCGGTGCCTACAGCACCGCCGTCTTCGTGCTCGGAGCCAGGGAGGGACTGCCTTTTGCCGCCCGGGCGCGGGGAGTGGAGGTTTGCGTCCAGACGGAGGAAGGGCTCTATCAATCGCCGAATTTCTCCAGGTGGCAGGTCCGGGCCGCCTGACATTTTTAATATGAAACTTCTGAATCTGTTGCTCCTCTGCGCCACCGCGCCGCTCCTTTGCAGTTGCTCGCAAAAGCTCTGCCGCATCAAGCAATATGAACGCGGCGTGCTGGCGAAAAATGTGATGGCCGACGCTCCGAATCCGTTGCATACCGCCATGACAGAGCACGCCTATTTCTCCCGCGAGGCCTCCTTTGGCGGGGGCGGCGTGGGCGGCGGCGGCTGCGGGTGCAATTGAAATTTCCATCAAGTGGTCCGTCCGGAGAGCCGGGCATCCGAAAGAGGTCCCGGCGGGCCACGACTCCGCCGTGCCTGAATTCCCTATCCATTCAATCAACCCGCAATTTTATGAACTCACGCCGCATCTTATCACCTGTCACTCTGCCCGGTAAACGGGGAGTCCCGCAACGGGTCAGTTCCTTGATTATGTTGCTCCAGCGGTCCCCTCTGGCACAACTCCTTCCCGAGGCACGGATAATCACCGACCCGGGTTTTTCCAGGCTCGCCGTGTGGTCCATCACGGCCATCGCGGGCCTCGGCGCTTTCGATTCCGTTTCAGGAGCCAGTTCGGTGGCCCAACTGTCCCCTTCCTCCGGCTCCTTCACGGTGAATGGTACGGGGGGGCAGGCCTTGGCGTTTCTATTCAACTACACGGGTTCGGACACCCCGGACCACTTTCAGGTCATTGGCACCCTCCCTCCTGGGTTGAGCCAGACCAAAACCACGAATTCCAAATCGGACTCCATTACCGGGGTGCCCCTGGCCGCCGGGAGTTTTCCCGTCACGGTAAAAGCATGGCGGGATGCGGCCCAGAGCTCAAATTCCGTCTCCGCGAATTTCACCATCAACCTTGCGGCCCCACCCGCTCCCGCCATCACTGCCTCGCCGGCACCCGCCGTTGCCACCACCGGAGGGTTGGCCATCCTGTCCGTTACCCAGACGAATGGATTCACCTTTACCTGGAAGAGAAATGGGGTCGCCCTCCCTTCGGGAGAGACTATCCTGACAGGTCGGGCCGCCCCGCGAAAATATCTGGTGCCCGTCCTGGATCCCGGCACTTCCTGGCGGACGGACACGGCATTCCCAGACAGCACCTGGACCTCCGTCCAGGGCGGCATCGGATATGACACAAATACCAGCGGGGTGAATTTCCTGCCTTTCATCGCCTCCGGAGGCAATGTGCAGTCCCTGATGAGCAATAAATCCACGTCGGCGCTCATCCGTATTCCCTTCAGCCTCACACCGCACGCGGCGCTCAGCTACCTGAAGCTCCGTGTCCAGTGCGATGACGGGTTCGTGGCCTGGCTGAATGGCACGGAGGTAGCCTCGCAGGGAAAGCCAGCCTCGCTCACCTGGAAAAGTGCCTCCACCACCAGCGCGGATGATAACGGCGCGATTACCTTCCGGGAGATCGACATACCCATGCAGCTGGGGCTCCTTCACGCCGGGGACAACCTGCTGGCCGTGCAGGCGATGAACCAGGCCACCTCTTCGTCTGATTTGCTCTTCAATTGCGAGTTGGCCGGTGGGATTAACGCTGTGAACTCCCCCAAGCTGGTCCTCACAGGAATTGAGCCGCAGGACGCTGGAGTTTACACCGTGACGGTGACGAACACCACCAGTGCGGTCACCAGCGATCCCGCGCCGGTGGTTCTCCCTCCCGAAATCAATTCGGAACCCGTGCCTGTGACTATTGCATCAGGTGCCACGGCGTTGCTCAGTGTGGTGGCGTCTTCGTCCTCCGGATTGCAATACCAGTGGTATACCGGGACCTCCGGAGACACGGCCCATCCTCTGGAAGGAGCCGCGGGCGCTTCCTTCACCACGCCTGCACTTGGCACCACCACTACTTACTGGGTGCGCATAACGAATGCGGCGGGCTCCGTGGATTCCTCCACCGTCACGGTAACGGTGAATGGCGCGGCGGATCCTTTTACTGCATGGCGGAATGCACAGTTCTCCGCCGCCGATGCCGTGAATGACGCGGTCTCCGGTCCCACTGCCGATCCGGATGGGGACGGGCTTACGAATACCCAGGAGTACGTCTTCGGCACCCTGCCGGGACAACCCGACACCGCCGCCCTGACGGTCGCGGCAGGGCAGTCCCCTCCCGCGGTGAGCTTCACGGCTCTTGCCGCGACCGGAGCCGGATATGAAGGACGCACCCGGCTCTACACCCTGGAGAGCACCACGGATCTGGCCGGGGGAACCTGGGCGGCGGTCGCGGATTTCACCGGCATCACCGGCGCGGGGCAGACGGTGACTTACACACCTCCAGCGGGTGTCAGGACTTTCCTGCGGCTGAAGGTGCAACTCACTCCGTAAAACCCGGGGCTCAGGGCACGAGGAAGACTTCCTTCGTGTAGGGGCACTTCACTTTTTTGCCCCGGGGGAATCCACTCACATCCACCAGCTTTTTCTCTCCAAACGGGCTGTAGACGAAGCCAGGCTTTCCCGCCACGGGCACGCCGAAGGGAAGATCGGCGGGCAGGGGTTTTGTCAGGGAGGGCGCGGGCGTGGAGATCCGTTCCGGTTCCACATTGGTGATTCCGGTTTCCTGTTCGAGGACCGGCGGGGAATCGAGGGACACCGGTTCCCGGGAGGCGCGGGCAAGAGAGGATCCCAGGGGCTGACGGGTGGTGGTGTCCAGCACCCGCAGCGCGTCGTTCCTCGCCTCCAGCTCAAAGGAGCGGGTCACGGGGACATCCCGGGGCGCGGGAGTGGAAAAGGAAGTGACGGTGGAAGCCGCACCGGACCAGTTCCCCTGCGTCCGGAATTCAGTGGTGCTCACAGGAGCGGGGGATGGCGTGGTGGCGATCATCGCGGACTCCGCTCCGAGCGTGAAGCGGCTGTCGATGGACGTGACCCACACGTAAAAGTCCCGCGCCCGGTAGCGGGGATAGGTAATGGTCACCGTGGCGGTTTGTTCGCCCTTCACAAGGAACTTCTGATAGAAGATGCTGCCATTTCTGTCCTCGCCCGTGATGGCAAAGCCGGAGGCCGTCTTCCGCTGATGGTCCACCGTGCGTCCGGGTTTGCCCATGGCCAGACGCCAGTGAGCGTCCACGGTTTCCGCCACGGACTCCGTGCAGGGACCGCCGCGCGCGGTCATCACGAACTCCCCGTCCTCGGAGGCAAACTTCGCCCAGTCCGCGCCCCTGGAAATGTCCTGCGCCCGCACTCCGGGAGGCACCGGCAGGCGGAAGCCCGCGTCCGGCGAGGTCATGGTGGTCCAGTGATCGAAGACCGGAAACTCGCCTTCATCTTCCGGCAGAGCCCCGCTGGAGATCTGGCTGAGAACAGTGGCCGGAGCGATGAGACAGAGGGCACCACAGAGGATACGGAAGGGCTTCATAAAGAATCAGGATGAGGGTTTTCACATCCCAATGCATAAGAGGGGCCACGCCTTTGCCCGCCGCCGGTCCGCCCGCGCCCGGTCAGGAATTCCCGCGCCTCAGGGCCACGGATTTCCTGGCGTGACATCGCCGCCCTCCACCGGGCGTCCCACCTTCATGGTACCAGGGAGAATGCCCGTGAGCCCCGTCTCCACGGTCCGGAGGCGCGTGGCCAGTTGATCCGCCACCGCGGAAGAGGTGTATCCATTTTTATAGTAAAGGTGCTGATAGGACCAGAAAGTGTATTGTCCCTCCCGCGTGGCCTCCGGCGAATAGGCGACGCCATTCCACCGCAGGGCCGCGGCTCCGTGGAAGGTCACGGCGGGCGCGCTGGTGTAGCCCGTGCCGCCACTGGTGACCGTCACGGCGGTGATCACGCCGTCCGTGATGACCGGCACGCCTGCCGCCCCGGTGCCGCCTCCGCCGGTGAAGCGGACGGTGGTGCTGCTTCCATGACCGCCACCGCCCGCGGTCACCGTGACGCCGGAGACGCCGCCTCCGGTGATCGCTGCCCCTGCGGTCGCGGGAGTACCATGAGCCACGCTGTCCACATCCTGGACGGGCAGGTAGGAAACCAGCCAGCCCTGGTAATCCCCCGCCGCCATAAGGGTGCCCGGAGCGCTGAGCTTCGCCGCCAGCACCGCGCCGTCCGCTTCGCCGGAATGGCCCGGGGGGTAATTCGCGCCCAGCACCGCCGATGCAGGCCAGACCTCCAGGGAGGCCGCCGCGACGGGAGTGCCCGTGAGATTCACGCGATACTGCGTGGGGTTGGAGTAAACGCCAAACCGCGTCTCCGCGAAGGTCGCGAAGCGCGCGCCGGAGCTTTCATCCCGTCCCGCGCAAAGCACCAACGTGCCGTTGTCCGCGGGCCGGGCGGTGAACTGGGAGAGCAGGATGCCGCCGTTCAACACATTCGACGCATGCCGCGCCGTCATGTTATCCAGGGCGTGGGGAGATCCATGGTTCCGCACCCATTGATAGGGCTGCACGCCCGTGACGCGGTCCACCAGCACCGGCAGGCGGTGCGGCGTGGAGTTCTGGGAGCACTCGGAGAGGGCAATGTCCGCCGGGGCGGGAGCGTCGAAATTCCCCGGCGCATTGGGCGTCCCGGCGGTGGCGCGCGGCGTGCCGTCCACCAGCCAGGCATTTGTCAGCGGCGTGCCCCGCGCCACGGAGCGCAGGCCCTCCAGGGTGCTGGTCCAGTGCGTCTTGATGATCACCGGGGCGTTCACCGGAGCCTTCGTGGTGCCGGAGAAAATGGCCCGCGTGGCGGAGTTGGCATCGGGGCCGGTCCAGGCGTGGGTAAAGCCCGGCGTGAGAATGTTCGCGATGGCCGCGTGGACCGCCGGGCGGGAGGACGCGGGGCCGGTGATCCGGATCACCTGGGCCGGGGGAGGATCGATGGTCTGGATGATCCCTCCAAAGTGGTGAATGGAACAGCGGTAGGCATAGGTACCCGGGCCCTCCGGCACGCGAAAGGTGATGGTGCCGGACCAGGTGTCATTGTTATCCACGGCCCCCAGCCCGCCCCCCACGATGATGACCGGGTGGCAATCGCACGCCTCCACATGAAACGTGTAGGTGCGGCCCCGCACGAGGGTGAGGGTGGGATTCCAGCCCTCGCCATTGACGGTGTAGGCATTGTCCTCCGAGGCGGCGGTGACCTCAAAGTCCGCCGCGCCCCGCGCCGGGGAGGTGGCATGCAGCCAGCATAGAATGGCGAAGGCCAGGACTCCGGAACGGGAAAGCAGGGCAGGGAAGGAAGGCGTGGTCATGGACAGGGCACTGGCTTCAACGGGCTCCGCGGGGAAGCCCGCCATGATGTTAGCATGGGCCGCCGCGAGCCTTCCCTCTGCCGCCGGAACGGTCAATCCACCCGCCGTGACAAATCGTTCACCAGCCTCCCTGGACCTCCGGGCAATACCGCCGGTGAAGTCCGTATGGGCTCCGGACAGGCCCGTGACTTGCGGGAATCCTCTCAAATGGTATGTTAATCAATGCTGCCCCCCCGCACCCCCCGCTTTATTATAAAGTCCCTCCTTTCCCTCCACTTGTGCGCCGCCCCGGTATCCTCCCGGGGAGAGGCAAGATTACTAACAGGGGACGCGGCGGGAAATCTCCACCAGCAGAGCGCCACGGTGATGGATCTTTCAGGGGACGGGGATCTGCTGCTGTTCAGCTCCGGACCTCCGGTCTCGGGCAGCACGCCGGGCATCGCGGTTTCCGGCCTCTACCAGCGGCGGATCTCCGCGGGAACGCTCACCTTCGTAAGCGGAGCCCCCACTGGACCGGTGGACGCCACCATGAGCAATGACGGACGGTATCTCGCGTGGCGGGACGGGGACGGCATGGTCTTCTGGCGGGATGTGCAGGCGAATGTCACCCGCCCCATCACCTCCGGCGCGGATGGCGTGGCGCGCCGTCCGGTGATCAGCGGGGATGGCCGCTATGTGGCCTATGCCAGCGTCTCCCGGAATATCGTGGCCAATCCCGCGAAGCTCCAGCCGGCGCAGCGGCCGGGGGTTTACCTCTATGACAGTCAGACGACGAAGACGAATGTGGTGACGCTCACGCCCTCCGGCGATGCGCTGAATACCGGTCTCGGAGCCTCCGGCAGCGTGGCCACGGCGGGCAATGAGTTCGATCTCAGCGCGGACGGGAAATACATCGTCTATGCCACGGACGCCGCGAACGCCTCGCCGGATCGACCGGCGAATTACACCGCCGGCTTTCTCTGCGTTTACCGGCGGAATCTGGCCACGGGCGTGGTGGAACTGCTGAACCGCAACGCCGCCGGGGCGGTCTCGGACGGGAACTATTCCACACCGCGCGTCAGCGGGGATGGCTCGCGCACCGCCTTCTATGGCGCGTATGTGGGCACCTTCGCGGGGGTGAAGATGATCGCTTCGGTGACGAATGGTTTTGGCAGTGATCTGTATGTGAAGGAAGTCCCGTCCGGCACGGTCTGGTGGGCTTCGAAGACGGTGGACAATTCCGTGTCTGATGGTGCTTACGGTCCCATCGCCCTCAGCGACGATGGCGGCACGGTGGCCTTCGCTTCCTCCGGCACGAAGTTCGTGAGCGGGAATACGGATGCCGGGGGAGGGAACAGCGGCACCATGGACATCTTCCGCGCGGATCTGGGAGCCGCCGGGGCGGTGACCACCTCCCACATCACGGTCTCTCCCGCGGGCAAGGGAAACGTGGACTACCGCTTTGGCCCGCTGCTGCCAGGCACGGGGGACTATGTGGTCTTTTCCACCAGTCAGGTGGCGGCCATGATGGGCACGGGGAATCAGGATACAATCAACTATCAGGGCTTCGGCGTGGGAACCCTGCCCGCCGCGCCCTCCGGCCCGTCCTACACGCAGTGGGCCGCCGGACTGCCCGCCGGGAAGCAGGGCTATAACGACAATCCCGCCGGGGACGGCGTGCCGAACCTGACAAAATTTTTCATGGGCATGAATCCCGCCACCGCCGATATCTCCCGCCTGCCCGCGCGCGGCGTGAAGACCGGCGTGGAACTGGGAATCGCCGGGGATAACCGTTCCTATCTCACGCTGACCGTGCGCATTCTGCGGAACCTCCCGGCGGGCTTCACCTGGAAGGTCCGCGCCGCCGCCACCCTCGCGGGTCTGGCTGGCGACACTGCGGGCTCCGCCGTGCAAGCGGGAGCCCCCGCCGCGGACGGGGACTATGACGTGTATCTCTTCCGCCATCCCCAGCCCCTGAACGGCCAGGGCTTCATGGACGTGAAGCTCTCCGCGCCCTGAGTTTAGGGGGCTCTCCGGGCCCGGTGTTTCACCACGCCGAACAGGCATCCCGCACCCACATAAAGCCCGGAGAAAATCAGAGTGGCCGGGAGATGGCGCATGGTGATCGCGGCTCCGGCCACCGCCCCTGCCAGGAAACCCAGCACCAGGAGGGCGGGCACGAGGATCTTCCATCGCGCGATGTCATGGCCGCGCAGGCGCATTCCCAGGTTCGTTCCCAGATCCGTCAGGAGACCGGTGACATGCGTGGTGCGCAGGACCATGCCCCGGTATCTGGCCGCCAGGGCATTCTGACCACCGGCCGCGCACGCCGCCAGACCGATAGCCCACGCGGGAGACACGCCCCGCAGAAAATGAGCGCCCAGGAGGATGAGCCCGATGCCCGCCACGGCCCGCCCGTAAGGACGCTTCAGCTCCAGGACAGGATGGTGAATCAGAAACCCCGCCGCGCAGGCTCCCGCCACAAATCCCCCGGCGGCGCTCAGGAGATACCGCGCCGCCTCCCCATTCCCACCCCCTCCCTCCGAAAGCCCGATCCCCACCTTCGAGACATCCCCCGTCAGATGGCTGATGGACGTGCCGAATTCGATGAGAAACGCCGCATTCACCCCCGCTCCCAGAAACGCCAGCCCGCACCCCGCCGCCACGGTCCAGAGCGGATGTTTGAGCGGGGCGGGCATGGGATTACAGTATCAGGAAATTCAGCCCGTACCGCCAGGTCTCAAGAGCGTTTCCTGGTATAGGATCCGCCCCGGACAGCGGTGACATCAATTCTGTATTTCGATCTCGACGGCTTAAAACGGCTGTGATAGCGGCTTGCCTGTCTTCATGAATGCCAGCCCTGCCGCGTCCCTTCTTTTGCTCCTGTGTTTTTTTACTGCTTTTCCTGCAATGCGCGGGCTGGCGGCACCGGGGGATCTCGATTTTTCCTTTGGACAGGGCGGGCGGGTGCTTACTGATTTACAAAATGGGTCCCGGGACATCGCCCGCGGCGTGGCTGTGCAGGCCGACGGGAAAGTGCTGGTGGCGGGTATGGTTATGAGGCAGTATGAGGATATTAACGAGTGCCCCATTCTGGCAGTGGAAAGGTTCACCCCCGGTGGTATTCTGGATCCTTCTTTTGGAGAGGGTGGCAAAGTGGAGCGTCTTGTTCCGGGAGGCAGTGGCATCGCCGTGGATATCGCGGTGAGGCCGGAGGATGGCCGTATTTTCGTCGCAGGATCCACTATCGTTCCTAATGATCCAACGCAGCTCCCCCTTCTCAGTGCCTCGATGGATGTTTATTCCTTTACCACCGCGGGTGCTGTGGACACCGCTTTCGGTGACGGGGGAAAAGCTTCAGTCACTGGCGGGTGGTCCAAGGGCCTGGCATTGCAGAGCGATGGTAAGATCCTGGTATACGGTTACCGGGCCACTTCCTCTGATGCTTCCATCGTGCTCCGGTTTACGCGTGATGGTTTGCCCGATTCATCGTTTGGTTCCGGAGGCCAGTGGACCAGCGCGCTCGAGACCAATGCCGGCCGGGTTATTCGTTTCGCGGATATGGTGACATTGCCGGATGGCCGTTTTCTCACGGCAGCGATATGGCGGGGGAGTGAGTATAATGAAGCCGCCGTGTTGCGCTTCACCACCGCCGGCAGGCTTGATCCCACTTTCGGTCAGGGCGGTATTTTGAGAGGGATTTCCAGACTTGCCGGGACGGCGCTCGCGGTGCAGGATGATGGTAAATTCCTTCTGGCATGCATTGGCAACGAGACCGACCCTCCGCTCCTGAATTTGATGCGGTTTGATCTGTCCGGGGTTTTGGATAGTTCTTTTGGTGCCGGTGGAAAACTAAGCGCGCCCATGAGTCACGGGAGTAATCTTGGTTTGAATCTTGCCGTTCAAAGTGGTGGAAAAATAACGGTATATGGTGAATTTTTCACCGGGACGTCTCTTCCTGACGGGGTGCGGAATTATGTGATTACTTCGGCCCGTTTTCTTTCCGGGGGCGGGGTGGACACCAGCTATGGGGATAGCGGGTCTCTCTCCATTCCTTCGAGTGGTGAAAGCGGTGGCAGGCGGCGGGGAGCTTTGCAGACTGGTGGTGGGCTGCTGCTGGCAGAAAGTATTCCCCGGCCGGACGGCGGGGATTTCGCACTCATTCATCTCACGGATTCCGGTTCTCTGGACACTTCCTTCGGCCAGGCGGGAGTGGTTTCCGTGCCCGCCACTTCCTCTTCCTACGACTTTTGCCGGAGTGTCGCCGTTCTCGGGGATGGAAAGGTGCTTTCGCTTGGCATGGTCTGGGCACCCGCTGGATACGCCCTGGGGCTGGTGCGCCACCTTCCAGGAGGGGAGTTGGATCCGGCGTTTGGGAACAATGGCCGTCTGGTCATTTCCGCCGGGAAAGCAAGTCCGGGCGAGTGCGGCCTGGCGGTTCAGCCGGACGGGAAGTTTCTCATTGCCTGTAATGTTGTCCGTGACGGCGTTTACAGACTTGTTTTATTGAGATGTCTGCCGGGAGGCCCGCTGGATCCGGATTTTGGCGAAGGTGGCATCCTCGTTACTCCCATTTCCAGCCAAAGTGATAAGATTGACAATCCGGGGGGTGCGTGTGTGGCGGTACTAGCCGATGGAAAAATACTGGCAGCCGGAGCCCAGTGGAATGGAGTCACATATGAACAGGCCATAGCCCGCTACACCAGCGAGGGGATTCTGGATCCTGCCTTTGGCAACGCGGGGCTGGCGGGCCACCGTCTTGCCAGGAGCACCCGGTGTATGGCTCTCCAGCCGGATGGAAAAATAGTCCTCGGCGGTGACTACTCCCTTACGCGTTACCATGCTTCGGGCCTTCCTGATACCACCTTCGGCACCGGGGGGCTGGTTTCACTGGACGGCCAGGTTGCTCCCGCCGGTGTCCTGGTGCTGGCGGATGGAAATATTCTGGTCGCCAACTCTTTCATCATCCGTCGTTTTTCCACCCAGGGTTCCCTGGATGCCACTTTTGGTGATGGTGGTTCGTTAGTCCTCATGCCTCCGGGAATCTCCTCCACTGAAATGCAATACTACCCGAATGTCAGGAATGGATCTCTAACAGTTCTGGGGGACGGTCGTTATCTTTTTTCGGGATGGGTGGTCACAGGCAACTACCATGCCTTTCGCCGCACCTGTTTTCTGGCGCGGTGTACCACTGGGGGAACGCTCGATCCCGCGTTTGGGACGGCGGGATGGGTGATCACGCGGACAGGTCCTGACTATGCGGGACCGCCTGGAGCAGTGGTGATGCAGGGGGTGGAAAAGGTAATCGCGGGGGATACAGCATTGGGGAAAGGACTGGATTTCAGTCTGGTCCGTTACGAAACCGGACCTCCGGGGGCAAAAGTCCGCCTTGGATCCCTCAGCGGTATGACCTCCAGCAGTGTCACGGTCAGCGGCATCATCAATCCTTCCGGCAGCCCTGCCTCCGCAAAATTTGATTATAACGGTCGTTCCACACCGGTGACGCTTTCCGCGCCGGACGGCAGCCTGCCGCAGTCTGTATCCGTTACGCTTCCTGGTCTGGCACCGGGTGGCGTTTACACCGGCAGGTTTTCGGTGACCAACGCCGGAGGGCTCAATACCAGTGACAGTGTGACCTTTACAGTACCCACCCGCCTCCAGGAGTGGCGGGCGCGGTGGTTTGGGTCCGGTGCGAATTCCGGCCCCGCGGCGGATACCGCCGATGTGGATGGTGACGGGCTGAGCAACCTGATGGAGTTTGCCTGTGGTTTGAATCCGCTGTCGGGAGACTCGCTTCCTTTATCCACCGCTCTTAACAGCACCGGCATTGAGTTTACCTATATCCGCTCCAAAGCCGCGAAGGCGGACGGATGCTACTTTGTGGTGGAGTATAATTCTGTCCCGGGTGGCACGGGCTGGCTCACCAATGGCGTCACGGAAACAGTTCTTGCTGATAATGGGGAGATGGAACAAGTCAGGGCCTCCGTTCCCGCCGGGAGCGGCACGCGGCGTTTTGTCAGGCTCACCGTCCGGAGGCTTAGAGGGGATTAAACCGGGCGGTGGATGATCTCCGGAAGGGAATATCCTTTCCTCAGGCATAAGCCTGGCCTTTCCCTCCGCGTGGGTCCTGAACGTTTGAAATCCGGCCCCGCGGCCTCTACCGGTGCCGCGTTCCTGAATCCCCGCGCTTTTTCCCATCATGTCCCGTGCCGGCCGGTTATCGCTGATCGTTATTCTTCTATTGCTCGTGGCGGGAGGCGCGGTGTGGTTTTTTATGGAACGACGGGAGGCGGCGCTCTGGCGGCGGATGGTGGTGGGCTTCCCCGGGGCGTTGCAAGGGGTGCCCGTGGTGGATGGCCGGGAGCCGCCGCGGGAGCGTTACCGGAAGGCCTGTGCGGTGCTCGCGCGGGAATGCCGGCGGCCTCCCGCGGAGGTGGAGGAACGCCTGCCGGAAGCCGCGCGGTCCCTCCTGGAGGAAAGCCATCCGCCTGCCTCCAGCGATTGGCCGGGGGTGGCCACCGCGGAGGAACTGGAGGAGGAATGGTCCTGGCGTTCACCTGAGGCGGCGGCCACGCTGGTGGAGCTTTATCTTTCCCCCGTGCCGGAGGATCCCGCCACCCTGGAGGCGCGGGAGAAATGCACAGGGTACCTCGGCCCGCATGTGGTCCGGCGACTCGCAAAGGCGGCCATGGCGACTCCCTCGGACGAGGCCTGCGAGCAGCAACTGGCGGAACTCCGCGCCATCTTTGCTCTGCGTCGCGCCACCCAGGGAAAGGGCCACCCTAAGACTTTGGGGTGCGGATACCAGCTGGCGAATCACTTCCGGTTTATGGGACGGTTCCGGGAATATGAATCCCTTGCCCGGGAGGTGAGTGTCCTCATGGATTTGCTGCCCGAAAATGGAGTGAAGGATATGGGGGCCATCCCCTATATTCTCCGGGAGGAACTCGCCGGTGAGCTTCGCCGTCAGGGAAGAGGCAAGGATGAGGAGGCGGTACTCCGTGCCTGGCTGGCTGCTAGTGAAGGGGACCGGCATTGGAACGGGATGGTGACCGCCGACGCCCTTGTCAAACTGGCCGAATGCCTGGAGCGCGACGGCCGGAACGCCGAAGCCTGGCCCCTGGCCCGCCGTGCCGCGGACCTCGAACGCGAAAATCAGATCACGCGTCCCCGTCCCGTCAAATCATCAAGATCCGAACCCATCCTCCGGCGGTTGGCTCCCTATGCGCCGGCGGGAGAATAGAGGTCCCGGGCGCTCCGTGCCAGGGCGACTCCGCTCCCACGTAAGCCCCGCCGGAAACGGGCCGGTCCATTCTTCCGGATTGCATGTCTGTTAACGGGAACGCATGTTTACCGGAGCCCGCGCCCGGACGATGGACGAATCTGAAATTCCCCAGCAAGACAAGAGCACCAGTTTCACGCTGGGGATCACGCTGCTGCTCATGGCGGTGCTGGTCATCGTGGCCTGGGTGTTGAAGCGGAGCGCGGGGGAGCCGGCGGCGCCCGCGGGGGGGCAGACGAATCCGGCACCGGGCGGCACGTCCGTTCCGCAGCATCTGGCGGGGCCGTCGCCGCCCACCATTCCCGTGGGGGAGGACGGGAAGCCGATGAGCGAATACCGCGTGCTCACGAATTGCAAGCTGGAGGAGGATCCCGCGAATGACGGGGACACCTTCCGGGTGGCCACGGCGGGAGGTTCCTGGCTTTTCCGGCTCTACTGGGTGAGGACGGTGCAGTTGAATGGCGGCACCCAGGCGGAGACCCGGGAGTTCATGGATCACTTCGGCCTCCAGTCCGAGGATAAACTCCAGGACCTGGCCATGGAGGCCCGGGATTTCACGGTCAATACCCTGCACAGCGTGCCTTTCTGGATCGTCACCCGGTGGGAGAAGGATCCCGCGGACAGTGCTTATCTTTGTTTTGTCTATGCCAGCGACGGCTCGGAAACCCGGCCCTCGCTGAAAAACATGGCCTATCTCCTGGTGCAGAACGGGCTGGCGCTCGTGCGCCCCTGCAACCGCCCGCTGCCCGAACCCGCCACCACGCCGGGGGATTTCCAGAATCAGCTCACGGCGGCGGAGACAGAGGCAAAGCAGACCCGCAGCGGCGGCTGGGCGCGGCAGTAGGCGGGCATCACGGCAGCTTCCGCCACACGGTGTTCCCCAGGAGCCAGCAGGTGAGGAGGATGCCCGTGCCGGGCAGCAGGGCCCAGAGATAGAGTTCCTCGTATTCCGTGAATTTCTTCAGCTTCCGGGGAGTGGTCTCCAGTTCATTGATGGATTCATAGATCCGCTCCAGCGAGTTCGTGTCCGTGGCGCGGTACATCCGGCCTCCGGTGATGTCCGCCACTTTCTGGAGCATCTCTTCATCGATATCCACCTTCATGTTCACCATCTGCACGCGCCCGAAGATATCCCGGCGGGGAAAGGGGGCATCGCCGCGGGTGCCCGCGCCGATGGTATAAATGCGGATGCCCAACGCCTTCGCGGCCTCCGCGCTGGTGACGGGGTTCGCGGCTCCGGCGTTGTTCACGCCGTCCGTCAGGAGAATGATGACGCGGGACTTCGTCTTCGATTCCTTCAGGTGCCCGGTGGCGGAGGCGATGGCCGAGCCGATGGCCGTGCCGTCCTCCACCTGGCCGAGCTTCACATCCGCCACGCGTTTGCTCAGGAAGCCCCGGTCCAGCGTGAGCGGGGCCACCAGATAGGGGCGGCCCGCGAAGGCCACGATGCCCATCTTATCGGCGGGGCGGGCTTCGATGAATTTCCCCACCACGTCCTTCACCGCCTCCAGCCGGTTCACGGGCGCGCCGTTCAGGGTGAAGTCCATGGCCTCCATGGAACCCGAGACGTCCAGCGTGAGGAGGATATCAATTCCCTTCGTCTCGATGTCCGTGGTGCCGCGGCCCAGCCGGGGGCGCGCCAGGGCCACGATGAAACAGGCCAGCGCCAGCACCACCGGCAGGCTGGAGAGACCGCCCCGGCCTGCCCGCGGCTTCAGCCCCAGCGCGGCGGCGTCCAGGGTGGAGGGCAGGCGCACGGCGGCGGGGCGTCCGCGCCGTCCCTTCCAGAACAGCAGCACCGGCGGCAGCAGGAGCAGCCAGAGCCACTCCGGGTGAACGAATTCAAGATTCTCCGTCATGGGGTTCCGGAGGGCGCGGGTGGAGGAAGGGGCGGTGGTGGCAGCGGGGCAGGGGGCACCGGCGGCGCGGGTGTGTTAGACACCCGGACGAAACGGATGGCGGTCTCCAGCAGGGTGAGGCGCTCCGCCGCGTCAAAGGCCGCTCCCGCGAATTTCGCCATGTCACAGGACCGCAGGAAGCCATGCAGCACGGGCAGGTGCGGCGCGAGAGGCGAGGCCGTGTTGGACGCCAGTTCACGGAGAAACTCCTCCGTGGTGCGGTTCGGCGCGGCGATGCCAAACCGCCGGGCCACATAAGCGCGCACGGCATCCGCGGACTGCTCCGCCAGCACGGCGGCCTCCAGCGTGTTCCGCCGGGTATCGATGCCCGCCAGGTCCGCCAGGGCGCGTTCCGCAGGGGCGGTTTCCCGGGCTTTCCCCCGTCCGTGGCGCAGGGCCAAAAAGAGCAGCCCGCCCGCCAGCAGTCCCCCGGCGGTCCAGTACCACGGAGCCCAGGAGTATTTCTCCGGCACGGGGATCACCACCGGATCCCGCGGGCCCAGGATGTCCTCCTCTCCGTCCGGCGGGAGCGCCGGGGTACCTTGTTGCTGCCGCGGCGGGACGGGTGAGGAAGCCGGGGGCGCGGCCCCGCACGGGACCGCCAGGAACAAGCCCGGCAGCAGGAGAAAGAGAGGCGTTTTCATCCGAGGCGCTGGCGTCGTGTCCGGAAAAAGTTCATCAGCGCGGGCAGCCAGTTGGCCCCGTTCATGAATTCCAGGAGATCCACCCCGGCGGAGCGGATGGTGGCGGCGGTGCGCAGCCGCCGTTCGCGGGACTGGTTCCGGTAGGCTTCGCGCAGGTGCCGCTTCCCCGTGTCCAGTTCCACCACCTCCCCGGTCTCCGCGTCCTCCATGCGGATGCGGCCCACGTCCGGCAGTTCCTCCTCGCGGGGATCCGTCACGGAGACGGCGATGACATCGTGGTGCCGGCTGGTAATGCGCAGCTTCTTCCGCAGGTCCGCCAGCCGCTGGTCAAAGGGCGCGCCCGGGCAGAAGTCGCTCACCAGAAACACGATGGCCCGCCGGGAGATGACCCGGTTCGCGAAGTCCAGGGCCGCGCCGATATCCGTGCCGCGCCGCTCCGGCTGGAAGAACAGCGTCTCCCGGATGAGCCGGAGAATGTGCGACCGTCCCTTGCCCGGCGGGATGTAGAGTTCCACGCGATCACTGAAAAGCACCAGCCCCACCTTGTCCCGGTTCCGGATGGCCGAGGCCGCGAGCACGCCCGCCGCCTCCGCCGCCAGCTCCCGCTTGCTGTCCGCCACGGAGCCAAAGTCCGCGGACGCGCTGATGTCCACCATGAGCAGGATGGTGAGCTCCCGCTCCTCCGTGAAGAGCTTGATGTAGGGATCCCCCGTGCGCGCGGTGACGTTCCAGTCGATGGCGCGGACATCGTCCCCCGCCACGTAGTTCCGCACCCGGTCGAAGTCCATGCCGCGCCCTTTGAAGACGCTGGCGTAGCGCCCGGCCATGGCGTCATTCACGAGGCGGCTGGTGCGCACCTCCATGCGGCGCACGCGGCCCAGGATCTCCGCGGCGCGGGCTTCCGTCTCGGCATCCGTCTGGGGTTTCGGTGGCATCAGGATTTTTCAGGGAAGGGGAAAAGGAAATCCGCCACCCGCTCAGGGCACGGGCAGATCCTGGAGGATGCGGTTCACCAGGGCCTCGCTGGTCAGGCCCTCCGCCTCCGCCTCATACGTCACCGTCACCCGGTGCCGCAGCACGTCCATGGCGATGGATTTCACGTCATTCGGCGTCACGTAGCCCCGGCCATCCAGGAACGCGTTCGCCTTCGCCGCGAGAGCCAGACCGATGGTGGCCCGCGGGGAGGCCCCCACTTTGATAAAGGGCGCGATGCGCACGCCAAAGTCATCCGGCCGCCGGGTGGCGTGCACCAGCTTCACGATGTAGCGCTTCACCCGTTCATCCAGATACAGGCCGCCCGCCACGGAGCGCGCCTTGTGAATGGCGTCCAGCGTCACCATGGGGGTGGGGGCCGCCACCTCCACGCTGGTGGCCGTGAGCTCCAGCACGCGCAGCTCCTCCTCCTCCGTGGGGTAGTCCACCACCACCTTCATGAGGAAGCGGTCCAGCTGCGCCTCCGGGAGCGGATAGGTGCCCTCCTGCTCCAGGGGATTCTGCGTGGCCAGCACCATGAAGGGCGCGGGCAGGGTGAAGGATTGATCACCGATGGTGACCTGCTTTTCCTGCATGGCCTCCAGCAGGGCGCTCTGCACCTTGGCCGGTGCGCGGTTGATCTCGTCCGCGAGGATGAAGTTCGCGAAAACCGGCCCGCGTTTCACCCGGAACTCCGCGGCCCGGGGATCGAAGACCTCCGTGCCCACGATGTCCGCCGGGAGCATGTCCGGAGTGAACTGGATGCGGTTGAACTTCGCGTCCACCAGCGCGGCCAGCGTTTTCAGGGCCAACGTCTTCGCCAGGCCGGGCACGCCCTCCAGGAGGATGTGGCCGCGCACCAGGAGGGAGATCAGCAGCCGGTCAACCAGGCCCGTCTGGCCGATGAGATAGCGCCCCATTTCGCTCCGCAGCGGCTGGATCCAGCCCGAGACTTCGCGCACCGCGGCGGCGGCATCCGGGGCGGGGTTTTCATTCAGGGGAGGAAGAATCGGCGGGTTCATGGACGGTCTCGGGAAAGTACGCGGGTGGGCGCGGATGGCACCCTTTGCTCAACGCCCGAATCAGCGGCACGCCAGCGGGGATTTGTTGAGTATTTCCGTGCCGGGGCGGGCGGGGTGGTGTGGGAAAAGCAGGGAAGCGTGCCGGTTTTGGCACAATCATTCTGCCATTGCGCGCGGGTGGCGGGGTCTTAGTTTAGCCGCGTGAACCCGCCGGAGCTTTTACCAACTTCGGCGGGTTTTCAGGTCCAGGACGCAAACCAACCGCCCGGGGCCACTCTCAATGTTTGACTTTTTAAAGCGTCAAAAACTCCAGCGGCAGGGCTACTCCTGCGGCAAAAAACGCCGCGAGCAAAACTGCAGTGAGTGGGGGGAAATCCTCCGCACGAGTCCGTATATCCGCTGGGTGACCCTGGCCGGGTTTATCTTCGCGCTGGGTGTGCTGGTGCGCTACCTCCCCCGGGGTTCCACCTTTCAGACGCTGCCGCCGGGCATGGGCATGGCGTGCATGCTGGCGCTGCTGCCCATCAGTCTGGCGCACTTCATGTTGAACCTGCGGGCGGAATACCGGCGGAACAGCCGGTTCCTCCTCGTTTACGGTCTCATTCTTTTACAACTGGTGCTGCTCCAGGGCGTCTGGATGGTGGTGCGGCTGAATCAGTGGGAGGGGAATTTCCCGCTCTTCCTCGCGCCGGTGGCCCTGGCTCCCATGATGCTGACGCTGCTCCTGGGGAAACGGCACGGGGCCTTCGCCGTGCTCTACGTCAGCCTATGGGGCGCGCTCCTGGCGGACTGGCACTGGTCCCTCACGTTTGCCATCTTCAGCGCGGGCACGGGCCTGGTGAGTGTGTGGGCCATGCGCCGCCTGCGAAAGCGGGGCGAGCTCATCCGCGCGGGGCTCTACTCCGGGCTGGCGGGGTTCGTTTTTGCCATGCTCCTGCTCATCGTGCAGCGGTGGATGGCGGAGATCCCCCTGGAGGGGCGGGAGGTGCTGAAGCTCACGGATTCCTGGCAGACCATGGGCCTGGAATGCGGGGCCACGGTGCTCACGGGCATCTTCACCGCCATGCTGGTGGGCGGGCTGCTCCCGGTGCTGGAGGCGGTCTTCCGCATCACCACCACTATCTCGTGGATCGAGCTGGCGGACATGAATCACCCCCTCCTGCGACGCCTGACGCTGGAGGCCCCGGGCACGTATCACCACAGCCTCATGGTGGCGAACCTCGCGGAGGCCGCCGCGGAGGCCATCAACGCGGACGCCACCATCTGCCGGGTGTGCTCTTACTTCCATGACATCGGGAAGCTGGTGAAGCCGGAGTATTGCATTGAGAACATCACCAGCGATGACAACCCGCACGATGACCTGACGCCCAGCATGAGCGCGCTGGTGGTCATCGCCCATGTGAAGGACGGCGTGGACCTGGCTTGCCGCAACAAGCTGAACAGCCAGATCATCGACGTCATCCAGCAGCATCACGGCACCTCCCTGGTGTATTATTTCTACCGCCGCGCGCTGGAGCAGCAGGAGGAGGCGAAAAAAGCCGCCGCCGAGGGCCGGGCTCCCGCCACGGACGTGCCGGAGGTGAATCCCTCCAGCTTCCGCTACCCGGGGCCGAAGCCGTCCTTCCGGGAGTGCGCCATCATCAGCCTCGCGGATGCCGTGGAGAGCGCCAGCCGCACGCTTTCCAAGCCCACTCCGCAGAAGATCGAGGCCCTGGTGGACGAGATCATCCGCGGCCGTGTCCGGGACGGGCAACTGGATGAGTGTGACCTGACGCTGCGCGAACTGAGCCTGGTGCGGGATTCCTTCACCAAGACCCTCCGCACCAGCCTGCACCGCCGCATCCCCTACCCCGAGGACAAGGACAACAAGGCGGACCCGCCTTCGTCCATCACGGAACGCCTGGAGGAACGCGACCGCACGGAGCGCATGGAACGCTCCCGCTCCGCGGCAAAGACCGCCACCGCTACCCGGCCCCTGAATGTGATCCCCATGCCCGCGACCGCCGCCGGCGGGGGGAAGAAGGACATTTCGGGGAAGTGAGTGAGCGGAGAGGATGTGCGTTTGATCACCGGCCTTTTCCCGGGGACATCCCGGGGCAGGGAAGCCCGGAACGGATTTTGCCTCATAGCCTGGAGCAATGATGGGAACATGTGCGATATCCGTTTAGCGAAAGATGGGTCTCCTCCGGGAAGTGAAGCAGGCCTGCTTCCCGTTCGTCGACCGGGTGGCTCTCGCCACGGAGGCGAAGACCAGCGGGGCGTTTATTAGAAAGCGACGCGTCCAGGTCGGACTGACCCAGGAGAGACAGGCAAAGGCTTCGGGCGTCCCGGTGGATTCCGTCCACGAGTTGGCCCCCTGTTTCATGTTCCGGAAGGCGGATAATCCGCGACAGGCCTATGAGGGGTCCGCCCGCATCAGGTCCCGGCAGACGTCGCTGATCAATCCGAGCATCACGCGGGTGGTCACGGGGAGTTCCCGTCCCCCGCGCCACCACGCGGTCCACTGCCGTTCCTGAATGGGCGGCACTCCCGGCACGCGGCGGATGAGGCTGCGGGCTTCATCCGCCCGGGCCACCCAGTCCGAGATGACCGCCGCGCCGATGCCGATGCGGGTCATCTCCAGAATGGCCTCCTGGCTTCCGATCTCCATCACCTGGTTCCGCTTCGCGCCGATGGATTCCAGCCGTGCCAGCGTTTCCTTCCCGCTTACACTGCTGAGGCTGTAGAGGATGAAGCGCCCGTCCCCCGCCCGCCAAGCGCCACCCCGCGGGCGTGTGGCCCACGGGTG
This sequence comes from Verrucomicrobiales bacterium, assembly GCA_965229245.1. Taxonomy (GTDB): domain Bacteria; phylum Verrucomicrobiota; class Verrucomicrobiia; order Verrucomicrobiales; family V1-33; genus V1-33. Next base: position 14,233 of record CBDDIW010000005.1, on the reverse strand, counting down.
GTGGGGACTGACGTAAAGATGCATGCGGTCCTGAAAGAGCGGCGCGGATTCCAGTTCCGCGGTCTCCTTTCCCCGCACTCCCACGGCCAGGTCCGCGCTGCCGTCCATGGCCTGCTGACGCCCCGCCGGAGTGTCCGCCGCCTGCACGCTGATGGCGGACTCCGGGAAGCTGTCGCGGAATTCGCACAGCGCCGGAGGCAGCACGAAGCGGCAGATGGAGGCGGGCGCGCAGATGCGCAGTTCCCCCCGGCCCCAGGACGCCGCCTGCTCCAGATCCTCCCGCGCCCCCGCCATATCACTGAGGATACGCTCCGCCCACGGCAGCAGCCGCTGACCGGCGGCGGTGAGCACCGCCCGGTGGCCGCAACGCTGGAAAAGCAGGGAGCCGGTCTCCTCCTCGAAGGACTTGATGCTGTGGCTCACGGCGGAGGGCGTAAGGCTCAGGGCGCGCGCCGCCGCGGCGAAACTGCCGCTCCGCGCGAGAAGGGTAAAGGCCTGCAAACGCCTCCCGTCCAGGGGCGGGGTGAGCTTCGGGGCCTGCCAGGTGTTTTTGGAACGTTGAACGGGATTCACTGTTTAACTGAAAACGTTGCAAGCCACTTTCGTGCCGGGGACTTTCCATTCCGCGGCAATGCGTCATTAATCCGGCATGCCCCGCACGCCCACTCTCCACACTCCTCCGGTCGTGCTCCGGCAATCCTCCGCCCTGCGCGTGGGCTTCGTCCCGCTCTCGGACTGCGCTCCCGCCGCCGCGGCCTCCGCCCGGGGCATCTTCGCCCGGCACGGGCTGCGCGTCCAGATGCTGCGGCAACCGGGCTGGGCCAGCATCCGGGACGGGCTCATGGCGGGCACGCTGGATGCCGCGCACGCCCCCGCCACCCTGGCGCTGGACCCGGAGGCCGCGGGCCCCCGCGGCGGGCTCCGCACGGCTTTTCTTTTCAATACCCAGGGAAATGCCATCACGCTCTCCATGGCCCTGCACCGGCGGGGACTGCGCGATCACCGGGACCTCCTCTCCGAGATCCGCGCCCGGCGCGGCAATGCCCCGCTGACCTTCGCGGCGGTGGCGCGCTTTTCCATGCACATGGTCCTGCTGCGCCAGTGGCTCGCCCAGGGCGGCGTGGATCCTGACAAAAATGTGCGCATCGTCACCCTGCCTCCCCGGCAGATGACCGCCTGCCTCGCCGCGGGCCACATCGATGGCTTCTGCGCCGGTGAGCCGTGGAACACGCTCGCGACTTCCGAGGGGTCCGGCTGGACCGTGGCCACCAGCGCGCAGCTCTCGCCGGATCATCCGGAAAAGGCGCTCCTCGTGACGCGCGAGGTGGCGGAAAGCCGGGAAGGCGAGCACCACGCGCTCATCCGGGCCCTCGTGGAGGCCGCCGCGTGGTGTGACTCCGCCGCGGGCCGCCGCGCCCTGCCCGCGCTCATGGCCCGGCCCGAGTGGCTGGACCTGCCGGAGGCCGTCGTCGCGCCCGCCTATCAAAACGAGGGCTTCATTTCCTTCCACAAAGACGGTGTGAACGAGCCCACGCCGGACAAGGCCGCGTGGCTGCTGGCCGAACTCCGCCGCCAGAAACTGGTGCGCGCCCCGGCTTCCCGGGATGCCGCGCTGCTCTCCGCCTTCGACCACGCCGCGTGGCTCTCCGCCACGGGGTCCTCCACTTCCCACGCCCTGCCATCACTCTCATGAACTCTCCGCTCCCAACCTCCACGCGCCGCCGTTTCCTGCGCCGCTCCGCTCTCGCCACCCTCGCGACGGGTCTGCCCGCCGCCTGGACGGGCCGGGTGTGGGCCAGCGATGCGCCGGAAATCGCGGACCTCAAGCTCGGCATCATCGCCCTCACGGACTGCTCCTCCATCGTGGTCGCCCACGAGAAGGGGCACTTCAAAAAATTCGGGATCAACTCCACGGTCTCCAAGGGGGCCAGTTGGGCCGCCATCCGCGATGCCCTTTCCACCGGGGACATCCAGGCCACGCACATGCTCCTGGGCATGCCCATCGCCAGCACCATGGGGCTCGGCGGCGCGCCGAAGAAGCCGATGGTCGCTCCCTGGATTCTCAACCGGAACGGTCAGGCCATCACTTTGAAGAAGGAGCTTTCCGGCAAGGTCGCCGGCGATCCCAAAAAGCTGAAACCCTTCGCCGATGCCGCGAAGGCCTCCGGCACGCCCATGACTTTCGCCATGACCTTCCCGCCCGGCACGCATGCCATGTGGCTTCGCTACTGGCTCGCGGCGGGCGGCATCCATCCCGGGGACGCGGCGGGCGGCGGCGGGGATATCAATCTCATCACCATCCCCCCGGCGCAGATGGTCGCCAATATGAAGGTAGGCAAGATGGACGGCTTTTGCGTGGGTGAGCCGTGGAATGCCCGCGCGCTGGCGGAGGAGATCGGCTTCACCGCCACCACCACCCAGGGCATCTGGAAGGACCATCCGGAAAAAGTCTGCGCCTTCACCGCGGAGTTCGCGGAGAAGAATCCGAAGACCGTCAAAGCCGTCCTCAAGGCTCTCCATGAGGCCGGCGTGTGGCTGGACAAAATGGAGAACCGCGCGGAGGGCGCGAAGATCGTGAGCGGGGTGAACTACATCAACTGCCCGCCGGAGACCATCCTGGGCCGTCTCCAGGGCAAGTATCTCTTCGGCGACGGGCGCAAGCTGAAGGACCCGGATTACATGATCTTCAGCGACCGGGGATGCAACTACCCGCAGGTGAAGTTCGGCACCTGGTGGCTCACCCAGCTGCGCCGCTGGGGCTTCACGGAAGGCCCGCCGGACTACGCCGCGGTCGCCCGCCAGGTCATGCGCGGGGACATCTACGAGGAAGCCATGAAGGAGATCGGCTTCCAGCACGCCGGAGCGGACTCGAAGCCGGAGAGGTTCTTTGACGGCGGAGTCTTCGATCCCGCCGGGGACCCGGAAAAGTACGCCGCCTCTTTTGCGGTGCATTCCATTAAAAAATAGCCTTTATGAATACACTCCGCAAGATCCGGTGGGACGGATTCGTGCTCCCGCTGCTGGGCGTTCTCGTCATCCTGGGCCTCTGGATGCTTCTCGCCGGCAAGCCCGTGACCACCACCGGCGTGGACGACTTTGGCGATCCCGTCTCCGTGACCAAACGCACGGGAATCTCCCCGGATCTCCCGTCTCCCGCGGAGACCTGGGAAGCCAGCAGGCCTTACGTGGTGAAGCCGCTGGAGAAGCGGGGTGAACTGGACCAGGGCGTGCTCGCCTTCACGCTTCTCTCGCTGGGGCTGGTGATCAAAGGTTACCTCATCGCCCTCGCCATCGGCACGCCGCTGGGATTCGCCCTCGGGCTGTCAAAGCGGCTCACGAAGATGCTGGACCCCATCGTGCAGGTGCTGCGGCCGGTGTCTCCCCTCGCATGGTATCCGCTGGGGCTGGTGCTCTTCAGCTCCATCAAAATGATGGGGGATGACGGAAAGGTATTCTTCGGTGCCTCGGACGCCGCCGCTCTTTTCACCATCGCCATCTGCGCCATGTGGCCCACGGTGATCAATACGGCGGTGGGCGTGCGGGCGGTGCCGCAGGATTATCTGAACGTGGGGAAAGTGCTGCGGCTCTCGAAGCTGAAAACGCTGTGGAAGATCCTCCTCCCGGCCACGCTGCCAGGGATGTTCACCGGCTTCCGGCTTTCGCTGGGCATGGCGTGGCTGGTCATCGTGGCGGTGGAAATGCTCACCGGGCGGCCCGGCGTGGGCGGGTTCCTCTTCCAGCAGTACAACTCCGGGAGCTACGCCCACATCATTCTCTGCATCCTCGTCATCGGGCTCGTGGGACTGGTTATCGACCGCCTCATGACCGCGGTGGAGAGCCGCCTGCGCACCGCCTGATCCCAACCACACGTATGAGCCTGCTCGAACTCAACAACGTCAGCCGGGGCTATGGCGGCGCTCCCGTGCTGCGGGACATCAGCCTCACCGTGAATGAAGGGGACTTCGTTTCCCTCATCGGATACTCCGGCACCGGGAAATCCACGCTCATCTCGCTGCTCTCCGGTCTGCTGAAGCCGGACAAAGGCACGGTGACGATGGATGGACAGCCGGTGAAAGGCCCCGGGCATGAGCGCGGCATCGTCTTCCAGAACTACTCCCTGCTCCCCTGGATGACGGTCACGGAAAACATCCGGCTCGCGGTGGATCAGGTATATCCGGCCTGGACCGCCGCCCGGCGGGGAGAGCATGTGGAAAAATACATCGCCATGGTGAAGCTCGCCCCGGCGGCGCACAAGCGGCCCCGGGAACTCTCCGGCGGCATGCGCCAGCGCGTGGCCGTCGCCCGCGCCCTGGCCATGAATCCCCGCGTGCTCCTTCTGGACGAGCCCCTGAGCGCCCTGGACGCGCTCACCCGCGCCCAGCTTCAGGATGAGATCAGCGATATCTGGCTGCGCACCCGCACCACGGTCATCTGGATCACCAATGACCCGGATGAGGCCGTGCTCATGGCGGACCGCGTCATCCCGCTGCTGCCTGGGGAATCCGCCACCCTGGGCCGGGAATTGAGCATCGACCTCGCCCGCCCCCGGGACCGCCGTCTCGTGACGGACGAGCCCGCCTTCAAGGCTTTCCGCGCGGACATCATCGAGCAGCTTGAAACCGCGAAGAGCCGTCTCCTCCAGACCGGCACCTCCCGCGTCACCCTGCCGGACATCCTCCCGGAGGATGTGATGCACCGGAGCATTTTCCCTTTCCGTTCCCGCCGCGGGCCGCTGCGCCGTTCGGATCTGCATCCTGAAACCGTGGAATCCGCCCTGTGAATACCACCCTCCCTCCCATGCTGGAACTGCACGGTCTCAGCAAAAGCTATCCCGCCGCGCGCGGCCCGTCGGTCATCGTGAAGGACTTTCACCTTCGCGTGGCCCGCGGGGAATTCGTGACGCTCATCGGTCACTCCGGCTGTGGCAAATCCACGGTGCTCAGCATGGTGGCCGGGCTTACGGAAGCCTCCTCCGGGACCATCATCCTGGGCAGCCGGGAAACCGTGGAGGCCGGGCCGGACCGCGGCGTGGTCTTCCAGTCCCCCTGTCTGCTGCCGTGGCTCACCGCCCTGGAAAACGTGATGCTGGGGGTGAATCAGGTCTATTACACCGCCTCCAAAGCGGAGCGGCGGCAACTGGCGGAATACTACCTCAGCGTGGTGGGGCTGGGCCCGGCGCTGCACAAGCGCCCGGGGGAACTCTCCCAGGGCATGTGCCAGCGGGTGGGCATCGCGCGGGCCTTCGCACTCCAGCCGAAGATGCTCCTCCTGGACGAGCCCTTCGGCATGCTGGACGCCCTGACCAAACGGGAGCTCCAGCAGGTGCTCCTGGATCTCTGGCGCCGCTTCCAGATCACCACTCTCATGGTGACGCACGATGTGGATGAGGCCGTGTTTCTCTCCGACCGCGTGGTCATGATGACGGACGGGCCGGAAGCAGAGGTGGGGGACATTCTCCGCATCCCCTTCGCCCGGCCCCGGGTGCGCGCGGAGCTGGTGGAGGACCCGCGTTATAGCGAGTGCCGCCGTCATTTGCTGACCTTTCTGAACGGGCGCTCCCATATCCGTCCCAGCCGGGAGCCGGGCTTCGTGCCGTTCGAAGACACCCCGCATCCTTCCGCCGAATCCGCCGGGCCGCCCGTCGCCTCCCTCCCCGTCATCGCCTGAGATTCATTGTATCCCATTTTATGTTATCCCGATACACCACCCGTTTCCTCACCCTGGCCGCCGTCACCTGCGCCTCCCCGCTTTTCGCGGGCTCCAATCCTTCTCCGGTCCCGGCTTTGCCTCCGGCGGCGGATAACCCGCTCTCGTTTTTCGATGGCAAACTCATCCTGGATTTTCAGGAGCGGATGCGGTTCGAATACCGGGAGAACAACTTCGATTTCAACAATGGCCTCGATTCCCTGACGGATGACTCCTGGCTCCTGCAACGTGTCCGGCTGGGCGTGAAATGGACGCCGGTGTCCTGGTTCTCACTTTATGCCCAGGGGCAGGACACACGGGAAATCGGCTCGGACCGTCCGGATCTCATCGGTGCCATGGGCGCGGAGGGGGACGACCGCTTTGACCTGCGCCAGGGATACATCCGTCTGGGAGATCCCGCCGGGCTCAGCCTCCTGGCTGGCCGCCAGACGCTCACGTATGGAGACGAACGGCTCATCGGTCCGCTCGACTGGTTGAATCAGGGCCGGAGCTTCGATGCCGTCAAGGTCCGCTATGAGGACAAGGGCTGGTGGCTGGACGCGTTTGCCAGCTCCGTGGTGACCTTCCGGGATGGCCGCTTCAATCAATCCGACTGGCTGAGTGACAGTGATGTGCGGGATCAAACCTTCAGCGGCCTCTACTTCTCCACCACGCTCTGGGGGCCGCAAACCACGGGACTCTATGCCCTGCATCTGCATGAGGAAAACGCGGGGGACACGGACTTCTTCACTTTCGGCACCCGCGTGAAGGCCGACGTGAAGAAGACCGGCGGCCTCGATTACGAACTCGAGCTGGCGGGCCAGACCGGTGACGTCAAAGGACGCGATCTCGCCGCCTGGGCCGTGCACGCGGGCATCGGTTATGTCTGGCAGCAGCATCCGTGGAAGCCGCGCGTCTTTCTCGAATACAACTACGCCACGGGCGACCGAGACCCCGCGGATGGGGACACGGAGACGTTCCAGAACCTCTTCCCTACGAATCACAAGTTCTATGGCTACATGGACTTCTTCTCCTGGCAGAATCTGCACAACCCGGCCCTTTCCTTCAGCGTCGCGCCCTCCAAAAACCTGACGCTGCGCGCGGACGGTCACCTTTTTTGGGCCGCGGAAACCAGTGATGCCTGGTATCGCGCGAACGGCACCACGGCGGTGCGTCCCGTCAATAGCGGGGCCGACAGCTACGAGGGGGCCGAGATCGACCTGACGGCTCTCTGGAAGCCAAAGAAGTGGCTCACGGTGCAGGCGGGCTACAGCCATTTTTTCGCCGGGGACTATCTGAAAGCCACCGGTGCCAGCGACGACGCGGACTTCGTCTATACCAGCGTGACCTTCGACTTCTAACAGAATAACGCCGCCGCCCGTGAGCCTCCTTCCTCCACTCCCCGTGCCTCCCCGGCATCCCGCCCCGCGGACGATGCTGGACGAGCTCCTGGAGGAACAGCGGGCGCTGCCGGCGGTGGAGCGGTTCTCGGCCTGGCACGACCGCGCGGCTCCCGGTCCGGGCGCGCGCTACACCTCACTGCTGCCCGCCACCGCGCCCGCGCCGGGTCAGCAGTATGCCTTCGAGGTGAATCTGGATGCCTGCACCGGCTGCAAGGCCTGCGTCTCCGCCTGCCACTCGCTCAACGGGCTGGAGGAACACGAGACCTGGCGTGGCGCGGGATTGCTGGTAAGCGAAAATCCCCGTCAGTCCCACCGCCAAACGGTGACCACCGCCTGCCATCACTGCGTGGACCCGGGCTGCGCGAATGGCTGCCCCGTGCTGGCCTATGACAAGGATGAAACGACCGGCATCGTCCGCCACCTGGATGACCAGTGCATGGGCTGCAACTACTGCACCATGACGTGCTCCTACGGAGTGCCGCAGTATCTGCCCTCCCGGGGCATCGTGAGGAAGTGTGATATGTGCCGCCAGCGGCTGGAGGAAGGCGAGGCACCGGCTTGTGTCCAGGCATGCCCGGCGGCGGCCATCCGCATCGTGCTGGTGGATAAGGCGGCGACGCTCGCCGCCGCGCGGAGCGGAGATGGTTCGCTCCTGCCCGGCGCTCCGCCTTCCCGCATCACGGTGCCCTCCACACGCTACGTGAGCCGGGAGCCGGTTCCGGCCACGCTCATCCCGGAGCAGGATCGTGGCACGGAATTGCAACCGGCGCACTGGCCGCTGGTGCTCATGCTGGTGTTTTCCCAGGCGGGCACGGGCGCGCTGGCCGCCTTTGTCCTAACGGAAAATGGCTTGGCCCTTTATCTTGCCGCCGCGCTGGCACTGGCGGGAAATGCCGCCGCCGTGCTGCACCTGGGACGGCCACTGAAGGCATGGCGCGCGTGGATGGGCTGGCGGAAGTCCTGGCTCAGCCGGGAGATCATCGCCTTCGGGATGCATGTGCCTCCGCTGCTGTCACTGGCGGGCGCGGCATGGCTGGGAGTTTCTTTGCCGGTGCCTGGACTCATCGCGGTGGCTTCCCTCGCGGCGGGCATGGCGGGGGTCTTTTGCTCCGGTATGGTCTATCATGTCACCGGGCGGCCGTGGTGGCGGGGTCCGCGCTCCCTGCTGCGGTTTTTCCTGACAGGTTTTCTCGCGGGGGCATTGGTGGGCTGGGGTGTCGCGCCGGGACCCGTTTCCGTCATGGCCCTCGCCGCCGCGACGCTGGCGAAGCTCATCACTGAACTCCGCTGGCAGCGCGCCGCCGCCGCCAGTGAAATGCCCCTCCTGGCCAATGGCGCGCTGATCCAGACTACCACCCTCGGCATTCCCTTCCGCCTGCGCCTCGCCCTGCTCTTCATTGGCGGGCTCGCGCTTCCCCTCACTGCCGGGGCTTCCCCGGTGCTCGCCATCGTCCCTGCCGTCCTGCTGCTCGCGGGTGAAATCATGGAGCGGCTCCTCTTCTTCCGCGCCGCCATGCCGTGGCACATGCCTGGCTGGACATCCTCCCCACACTCATGAGCGACCGCACTTCACTCCTGCAACTCCGGGAATTCGACGGCCCGCTCACACGCGATCTCGTGCAGCGCCCGGGAGAATTCGGTCTCGGCAATGTACCCGCGCGCCTCCTGCCGGATGAGGTGCGAGCCTCCGTGTGCGGATTTTGCTCCACCGGCTGCGGTCTCAAGATCCATCTGAAGGACGGAGTGGCCGTGAACCTCACCGCCGATCCCCGCTATCCCGTGAATCTCGGCATGGCCTGTCCCAAAGGCTGGGAAGCCCTGACGCCCCTCTCCGCGCCGGACCGCGCCACCGTGCCGCTCCTGCGGGATCCGCGCACCGGAAAGCTGGAGCCTTCGGATTGGGATGCCGCGCTGCAAACTTTCGTCCTGAAGTTCCGCGCCATCATGGACCAGCACGGTCCGGAGAGCGTGGCGTGGATCGGCACCGGTCAGATGCCCTGCGAGGAACTCGCCTTCCTCGGCGCTCTCGCGAAGTTCGGCCTCGGCTTCGTCCACGGAGACGGCAACACGCGCCAGTGCATGGCCACCGCCGCCACCGCTTACAAGGAGTCCTTCGGCTTCGATGCACCGCCCTACACCTATGAGGACTTCGAAGAGAGCGATGTCATCATCCTCATCGGGTCGAATCTCTGCATCGCGCATCCCATTCTCTGGCAGCGCGTCGTGAAGAACCGCCGCCAGGCGAAGATCGTGGTCATCGATCCCCGCCGCACGGAGACGGCGATGGCCGCGCATGAGCACATCGCTTTGAAGCCGAAGGCGGACCTCATCTTCTTCTACGCCGTGGCCCGTGAACTCATCGCCAATGGCTGGACGGACAACGCGTTTCTGGAGGCGCATACTTCCGGATACACTGAATTCGCCGGGCATGTGGAGGAGTGGACCGCGGAGAAGGCCGCGCCGCTCTCCGGGGTGGAGGCTTCCGTCATTCAGGGGCTGGCGCGCACCATTCATGAAGGCAAGGCGGTCAGCCTCTGGTGGACCATGGGCGTGAATCAGGGGCACGAAAGCACCCGCACCGCGCAGGCGGTGATCGCCCTCGCGCTGCTCACGGGCAACATCGGCCGCCCCGGCACGGGGGCGAACAGCATCACGGGTCAGTGCAATGCCATGGGCTCCCGGCTTTTCAGCAACACCACCGGTTTGCTGGGTGGCCATGATTTCACAAACGAAGCGCACCGGGCAAAAGTGGCGCGTGTGCTGGAGATCGACCCGGCGCGCATTCCGGGCAGGAACTCGCTGGCGTACGATCAGATCATGGAACGCGTGGCCAGCGGTCAGATCAAAGCCCTCTGGATCGTGGCCACGAATACCGCGCATTCGTGGATCGGGCATGGTTCGGTGCCGGAGGCTCTGGCCAAACTGGACTTTCTGGTGGTGCAGGACATGTATGCCACCACGGAGACCGCGCGCCGCGCGCACCTGGTGCTGCCCGCCGCCGGGTGGGGGGAAAAGGACGGGACGTTCATCAACAGCGAGCGCCGCATCGGCCTCACGCGGGCGGTAAGCCGGGCACCGGGCGAAGCGTTGAGCGATTTCCGGATTCTCCGCCTCATCGCGCACTACGCGGGGTGTCAGGGCATGTTCAGCCGCTGGACGTCGCCGGAGGCGGTGTTCGGCATTCTCCAGGAACTCACCCGCGGACAGCCTTGCGATATCACGGGCATCCGGGGGTATGACATGCTGGAGAAGGAGGGCGGCGTGCAGTGGCCCCTGCCGGCCCGGGAGGAGGGTGTGCCTCCACCCACGACGCACCGCCGTCTTTTTACAGACGGACGGTTTTACACCCCGGACGGACGGGCGCGCTTCTACTTCGCCGATCCCCGGCCGCCCTCGGAGCCGGTGGACGCGGACTACCCGCTGGTGCTGCTCACGGGTCGCGGCACCAGCGCGCAGTGGCACACCGGCACCCGCACGGGAAAGAGTGCCATCCTGCGGCGCATGCACCCGGCGGAACTCACGGTGGAGATCCACCCGGCGGACGCGGGCCTGGCGGGCATCGTCACCGGCACGTGGGCCACGGTTTCCTCCCGGCGGGGCAGCGTGCGGGCCCGGGCGCTGGTGACCTCCGCCGTGCCCGCGGGCTCCGTGTTTCTCCCCATGCATCACCCCGGGGTGAATGTCCTCACGTTCCCCTCGTTCGATCCCCACTCCCGTCAGCCGTCCTACAAACACTGCGCGGTGCGTCTCACCGCCCACTCCTCCGCAAAACCATGAGCACCGCCCTGGCCAGTCCTCCCGTCTTTCCGGATACCTCCGCCTTCGATCCTGTCCAAAAGGAATACCTGTCCGGCATGCTGGCCGGTCTGGCGGCCCGGCAGGCGGCTCCTTTTGTCGGTTTCTCCGGTGGTCTCTATACCTCGGAAGTCACGGGCGGGCCGAATCTGGCGGAGGAAAAAACAGAACCCGCCTTCCACGGCACTCCGGTTTCCGAGCTCTGCCGCCAGGAGGTCTGGAAGTACACGGAGCACGGCCTGGATGGCTGGGAACGTCTGGTGGCCCATGCCAGGGAGGGAAAGATGCCGGATGAGGAACACAACTTCCGCTTCCGTTTCTTCGGCTTGTTCAATGTTTCACCCGTGCAGCAGAGCCTCATGCTGCGCTGCCGCATTCCCGCGGGTGAACTGACCTCCACGCAACTGCGCGGACTGGCGGACATGGCGGATGCATTCGGCGATGGCGGCTCCGCCATCACCACGCGGTCGAATCTGCAACTGCGCCGGATCCAGCCGCGGGACGCGCTGGAGGTCCTCATGCGGCTCTCCTCCCTGGGCTTGACCTCGCGGGGGTCCGGTGTGGACAATGTGCGGAACATCACCGCCAGCCCGGCGGCGGGCATCGATCCCCAGGAGCTGCTGGATACCCGGCCTTTCGCGCACGCGCTGCATCACCTCATCCTCAACTCGCGCGATCTCTTCGATCTCCCGCGGAAGTTCAACGTCTCCTTCGAAGGCGGTGGGGTCATCGATACCGTGGCGGACACCAATGACATCGGGTTCATGGCGGCCACCGTTCCGGCGGAATGCGAGGGCGTCAGGATCAAAGACAGCGGCCCGGTTTCCATCGCTCCCGGTGTCTATTTCCGCGTGGAACTGGCCGGCATTACCGGACACCGGCAGTTGGCTTCGGATTGTGGCATCCTCGTCCGCCCGGAGGACAGCGTGGCGCTCACCGCCGCGATGCTGCGCATCTTCTCCGAACATGGTGACCGCACGGACCGCAGGAAGGCGCGGCTGAAGTATCTTATCGATCAATGGGGCGCGGAACGTTTTATCGCGGAGACGCAGGCAAAGCTGGCCTTTCCCCTCATCCGCGTGGGCATGGAACATTGCCATCCCCGTCCGGCGGCGGTGAAGCATTCCCACCTGGGAATCCACCCTCAGCGCCAGCCCGGGCTGAACTGGCTGGGCGTGGTCATCCCCGTGGGCCTGCTCACCTCCGCTCAAATGCGCGTTCTTTCCATTCTGGCGGCGCGCCACGGCTCCGGAACCATGCGCCTCACGCCATGGCAAAACCTCATTATCCCGGACGTACCGGACGCGGAAATCCCTGCTCTCCAACAAGGTCTCGAAGCGGCGGGCCTCCACTGGCGGACCAGTCACGCCATGGGCGGCCTGGTGGCCTGCACGGGCAGCCGCGGATGCAAATACGCCGCCGCCGATACCAAAGGGGACGCGCTGCGCGCCGGGGCGTGGCTGGAGGAAAAGCTCCCGCTCGACCAACCCGTGAACATTCACTTCACCGGCTGCCCGCATTCCTGCGCCCAGCACTATGTGGGAGACCTTGGTCTTCAGGCAGTGAAGGTGGACCGCGATGGCGCGAGCGTGGACGGCTATCACATCGTGGCGGGCGGCGGCACCGGCGCGGAGTCCGGCATCGCCCGTCCCGTGCGCCAGGCCGTGGCCGCCACCGAGGTGCCCCAGGTCCTGGAGGACATTCTCGGCCGCTGGCTGCTCCACCGGCTGCCAGGCGAATCCTTTTCCACCTTCACCCGCCGTCTCCCGCCGGAGGAATCCGCCACTTTCTTCGCCCCATGAATGCTCCCGCCTCTTTCGTTCCCGTCATGCCGGAAAGCGCTCCCTTCAGCACGGAGCAGCGCGCTTATCTGAACGGTTTTCTCGCCGGCCTCTTTTCCTGGACTCCCGCCGCGCAGGCGGCTCCCCGGCCTCCCGCGGCACCCCTCACCGTCCTCTACGGATCGCAAACCGGCGGCGCGGAAAAGGCGGCCAAAAAGCTCGCGAAGCTGGCCGCGGGCCGCGGCTTCCAGCCCACCCTGCGGGACATGGGGGAGACCACTCCGGCGGACCTCGCGGCGGCGGAGAATCTGCTCGTCATCGCCAGCACCTACGGCGACGGCGACCCGCCTGACCGCGCCCGGGACTTCTGGACCGCGCTCAGCAACGGAGCCCCGAGAATGGATAAAATGCGCTTCAGTATCCTCGCTTTGGGTGATTCCTCCTACACCCGGTTTTGTGAATTCGGGAAGCTCCTGGATACCCGCTTCGCGGAGCTGGGCGCGGAGCGTGTCGTCTCCCGGCGGGACTGCGATGTCGAATGGTCGGATCATTTTGAAGAGTGGACCGCCGCGGCCCTCCAGGCTCTGGGCCGGGGCGAATCCGCCCCGCCGTCCGCGAAGGAGGAGACCCCGGCGTGCGACCGGGACCATCCGTTTTCCGCGCCCTTCACGGCGAACCGGCGGCTCTCCGGCCCGGGCTCCGCGAAAGATGTGCGGCATTTCGAGTTCTCCCTCGCCAATTCCGGCCTCACCTATGCCTGCGGAGACGCCCTGGGCGTCTGGCCGGAAAACGACCCCGCCCTGGTCGCGGAAATCCTGGAACTCACCGGTCTGGAAGGCGGGACCATCGTCACCGGCCGCGGAAAACAGAAAGTCCCGCTCAGGGATGCGCTGCTGACCCATTTTGAGATCACCCGCATTCCCGCTCCTCTCCAGCAGGAGGTGAACCGGCGACACCCGGTGGAACCCGTGGCCCCCTCGTGGTGCGGAGGCCGCGATGTGGTGGATCTCCTCCGCCTCGTTCCCGGCCTCTCCTGGGAGGCCGCCGCTTTTACCTCGCTGCTGCGTCCGCTGGGGCCCCGCCTCTACTCCATCAGTTCCAGCCCCGCGGCTCATGGTGACCATGTGCATCTCACGATTTCCGCCGTGCGCTATGAAACCCATGGCCGCGCGCGGGACGGGGTGTGCTCCACCTTCCTGGCGGACCGGTTGCAGGCGGGAGCCAGCGCCCGCGTCTTCATCCACGAAAACCCTAACTTCCGCCCTCCCGCCGGGGATGTGCCGCTCATCATGATCGGCCCGGGCACCGGCATCGCGCCCTTTCGCGGTTTCCTCCACCAGCGTGCCGCCACCGGTGCGAAAGGCCCCAACTGGCTCTTCTTTGGCGACCAGCATGCCGCCACGGAATATCTCTACCAGGAGGAAATCGCGGCCTTCCACGCCAGCGGCCTCCTTACTCGGCTCGATCTCGCCTGGTCCCGCGATACCAGTGAAAAAGTTTACGTCCAGCACCGCATGCTCGCCGCCGCCGGGGAGATCCGTGCCTGGCTGGAAAACGGAGCCTGCATGT
>CBDDIW010000004.1:0-37048 GCA_965229245.1 Verrucomicrobiales bacterium | reverse complement strand
TGGTGCCCGTGCGGGTGGAGGAGGCTTTGGAGATCCGGACCATCGCGGGGCTGCGTCCCTACCGTCCTTCGGGGTTTGTGGTCAGGAGGGAGGATTTGTCAGGAAAATCCCTTATTCATAATTATGGACATGGGGGCGGCGGGTTTACCTTGTCCTGGGGCTCGGCGCATCTCGCGGCGAATCTCGCGCCCCCGGTGGCGGGCATGGACTGCGCGGTGCTGGGGGCGGGAGTGATGGGCCTAAGCGTGGCCCGCCTGCTGCAGTTGCGGGGAGCGAGAGTGACCGTTTACGCCAAAAACCTGCCGCCGGAAACCGTCTCCAATGTGGCAGGCGCGCAATGGTGGCCCTTTTCCGTGTTTGACCCCAGCCGGCGGACGGAGGCTTTTTCCAGGCAGTATGTGGAGGCCGCTAAATTTTCCTATAATTACTTCCAGCAGTTTGTGGGGCCGGAGTGGGGGGTGCGTTGGCTGCCCAATTATTACCTCGGTGATGAGGCGCCGCTGAATGGCTGGATAGCCGGGCCGGGCGGGGCGCTACACAGCCTGCAGGTGGATTTCCGGGATTTCGCGCCTGGGGAACACGTTTTCTCCAATGGTTATGCCCGGAGGTTTCACACCATGATGATCGAGCCCCATGTCTATCTCCCGCGGCTAATGCGGGAGGTGCGGACCGGGGGAGGGGAGATCACGGTGCGGTCTTTCGAGACAGCGGAGGCAGTGCTGTCGCTGCCGGAGCCGCTGATTTTCAACTGCGGCGGGCTGGGGGCCGGGGAACTGTTCAAGGACCGGGAGATGGTTCCCGTCAAAGGGCAGCTGACCTTTCTGCTTCCCCAGCCGGAGGTAAAATACAATCTGATGAGCGGTGATTGTTATATGTTTCCCAGAACCGACGGCATCGTGCTGGGCGGGACCTATGAACCCGGGGAATGGAGCACAGTGCCCGACGCGGCCGCGAAGGCGCGGATCCTCTCACAGCAGCGCGCCCTGTTCCAAAGAATGGCCATGATCCAGCAGGCTGGAGCCGCGCAGTCATTCCCCGCCCGGCGCAACGCATAGGAATTGACGGCTGGCCTGCCGGGTGTGGTCACTCGTGTTTGCGCTCATATCGCCCCGGCTGAATTACTGGCATCGCCGGATTCCAGACGCCAACTCTCCCAGGGCGTCTTTTGGAAAAGTCCGGACAAAAATCCTGCGCCCCCGCCAAGGAGATCTTTTGCAGATACAAGAACGGCTGACTTTTCATCCGGCCTTGACCAGACCCTTACACGGCCCACGCTACAGGATGCCTCTCGCGGAATTCATCCTCAAGGAAATGGAGAAAATCCTTGTCGAATGGGAGAGCTTCGCAAAGTCGCTCTACCTTTCGAAAGTCCGGATGACGTCCGCCGGACTGAGGGACCACGCGGAGCAGATTCTGAAAGCCGTGGCCGCGGATTTATGCACGAACCAGACAGCGGAGATGCAGTCGGAAAAATCCAGGGGTCAGGCGGCCCGCCTGGCAAACGCCCCGGAAACCGCTGCCCAGACGCACGCCGTGCTGCGGGCGCAAAGCGGAATGGACATCAATCAGCTGGCGGCGGAATACCGGGCTCTGCGGGCCAGCGTGCTTCGTCTCTGGAGCGAATCATGTCCTCTGGACGGGGAGAGCCTGCGGGATGTCATGCGATTCAATGAAGCCATCGACCAGGCCTTGGCGGAATCCATTGAGTTCTTCAGCGAACAAGTGGACCGGTCCCGCAATCTGCTGCTTGGGATGCTGGGGCATGACATGCGAAGTCCGTTGAACGCGATAGCCCTTACCGCCGAACATCTTGCCGGTCTTAATGCCGGAGAGGAGGTTTCCGAAGCGGCCCTCTGTTTGATCCACAGCGGTGAAGCAATGAAGGAGCTGCTGGGCGACTTGGTCGATTTCAGCCGAAGGCAGATGGGTCTGGGAATTCACGTCGAAGTGGGTTCCGCTGATCTGGGGGCACTGTGCGCGGACGAACTGAGGCAGCACCGCGCGGCGCATCCCGGGAGCACGGTGGAGTTGACTCTGGAGGGAAATCTTCAGGGGCACTGGGATGGCCCCCGCCTGCAGCAGGTGCTCAGGAACCTGCTCGCCAACGCGAGTGCCTATGGGACTCCCGGCGAACCCGTGCGCGTCTTGGTGCGTGGAGGAGAGAACGAGGTTCGTCTCGACGTTCGCAACGCCGGGCCGGCCATTGAACCTGCCATTGCCGGGCGCATTTTTGATCCGCTCCAGCGCGGCATCCAGCCCGGTCACCGGGCCAATGGCCACGGACTTGGCCTTGGACTATATATCGTCCGGGAACTCACCCGGGCCCATGGTGGAGAGGTGGCGTTGCATTCGGCTGGGGCGGAGACTACTTTCTCCATCACTTTACCCCGGGTTCCGCCTGGCTCGATTACGACCTAAGGCGGGGGCGGGCATCCATGATCATGCAATTAATTCCCGTCACCAGCACGGACCTCGTCCGGCTTGCCCTCGATATCAGAGGTGCGACCGCTGTTGCGGTTACCGGGCTTTTCCTGGCGTTCGATGGACTGAACCCTGACTGGGGCGATATTCCGCTGACACGGGAGGAACTCGCGATCTTTGAAAATCTGCGGGAGACCCGGAATCCTCAACTTGCCTTGAAGATTCTGGATTCCGTCATGCTGCCCGTTGCGGGACCGCTCGGACTGCGCCGCACCGACCTGGATCAGGCTGCGCGCGAAGCCCGGATGCGCGAAGATATTTTTGAAACTTAATCACTGCCCGGGAAAGGGCTTGCGGCGCGACTGCCGAAACCCTCGTGGCGGCAAATCCGGCCATCACTCGTGATGCCGCGGAAACTCTCCTGTTCCTGAAACGACCGGCATTGCCGGGCGCAAAGTGCATCCCTTGACGGCCTTGCCAAAAAGCGCATTTTCCGGGATGCTTAAAGCATCCCGCTTACATTATCATGCCCTCGACGTGGTTCTGGCTTCGGATTTTTCTCGTCCCGTCGCGATGGGAGCTCCTTTAAAATTAAGCAGAGGACATGCGCTGGCAGTGATAGAGGAAGCGTGGAACTCAGCCTCTGTGGTCAACGATAATGAACTGCTGGCGAAGTGCCGGCACGCCCGCGCTCACCTCTCCGGGCGGCGGCTTGAGACGCAGGGGATTGACTGATGCCCCAGGGTCAAGCCTGCGAATGCGATAGCAACACCCGCACCGGCCTGGGATCCGGAAATTTAGAGTTTCCGCGCCTCACCACAGGGGGCCAGCAGCCCCGGAACCAATCCGCGCGGATTTCAGTTTGAAAGCAGGAGAATGGAGCTAACTTTTTGGCCCCTTTAATGCATAGGGCTCCAGGACATGCTACATTACACCATCGTTTTTTTTGTCATTGCCATTATCGCCGCCGTTCTTGGTTTTGGGGGCCTGGCCGGCACAGCTACTGACATTGCCAAGATCTGTTTTATCGTTTTTCTGGTTATCGCGGTAATCTCTTTCATCATGGGAAAAAGACCGAAGCTTTAAATAAATTATTCCTGATCCGGAATGAAATTCAGTTACTCATTGAAGAGGGACTAACAATCGAACAGGAACCGGCGAAGCAGTTTGCATGCTCATAATGCCAAGAACTGGATATTTTGGTGCGCATGCAAAGCTGGGAAGGCGAACGCGCCACCGCAGGTACAGGATGATCAACTATGCCCAATCCGGCATGAAGCATTCAAAAGCGCGCTCTGGAATCGCCGACTCCTATGATGCCGACTCACCGGGTGGAAGTCTTCCATGATAGTCAGGTTGGAAATGCCCGTCGGCTTGTGCATCAGGCCGCGCTCCGGCTGGGAGGGGATGAGATTCAGGCGGGCAGGGCCGCGATTGTTGCCAGCGAACTGGCCACCAACCTTGTAAAACATGCGCGCGGAGGAGAAATTCTGTTTCGGGAAGTGAGGCATGGGGGGAATTGCAGCCTGGAGTTGCATGCCCTCGACCGGGGGCCCGGAATGGCCGATGTGGCGGTGTGTCTCAGAGACGGCTATTCCACGGCCGGAACCGCCGGCATTGGACTGGGAGTAGTCCAACGGCGCTCTGAACAATTCCAAATCTACAGCCAGCCCGGAGGTGGAACCGTGGTGTGGCTTCGCTTCCGGGTAACCGGAACCGCGCCTTCGGGCGGGCATTTCAGCCATGGTGGGATCAGTGTCGCGCAAAAGGGGCAGGAATTCTGCGGAGACGCATGGATTATCAGAGAATCCAGTAAAGGCCTGCGGGTGCTTCTTGCTGACGGGGTGGGCCATGGTCCCCTGGCCGCGACGGCCGCCATGGGCGCGGTCGCGGTCTTCGCTCAACATGAATCCCTGAGTCCTCCGGAATGCCTGGCAATAATTCACCAGGCACTCCTCCGGACAGTGGGGTCCGCCGTGGCAGGCGTCGATATCAACTGGATCCCGAAAAGCATCAGAGCTGCGGGAGCCGGGAATGTGGCGGTGAACCTTCTCAGGCCCTCTTATCTCAGGACTTTTGAAGAGGGCACCGGAGTTTTAGGAGGAACGCTTTGCAGAATCAAGGACGCCCGGGACTCATGGGATTTGGAATCGGTGCTCGTTCTGCACACTGACGGTATCGGCTCCCGATGGGATCTGGAAAAATACCCCGGGTTGCTGGGCAGCCACCCCGCTCTCATCGCCGGGGTACTTTACCGGGATTTCCGCAAGAGCTACGATGATTCCAGTGTAGTGGTAGTGCGTCAACTTTCCGAACCAGGCTTTCGCGTAATTCCTGACCGCCAGTCAGGGTTTGCGGCTTCTGCTTAACGCGAGTCCGACAAAGCCCGCTCCTTCGCCATCAAGGCAGTTACTGAATAACAGCAGCAGGGAGTGCAGCCCGGTCATGAATGGCCTTTGGAGAGGTGAGCTACGTCAAATGCATCCACCTGATCAAGAATCACGTCCGCCATTTCCGGCCCGGTGCCGATGGCGCTGCAGTAATAGAGCCGCCGCCCCTGGAGGTGATAGGGATTCCGCCGGAAGACATCCATCTGGCTGGCTGCGGCAGTCGGTTCAGATTCGATGCCCAGGAGTACGGGGATGTCCTGGAAGGAATGCAGACCATCCGCGATGAAAAAGGGTACCACGATGACATTCGGTGCCGTGGTCAGAGATGCCCAGTCCGCCACCAGGGGCGCCTCCTCCATGTAGGCATCCACTACCTCCGCGAAGCCCGCCTCTATTTTCCGGATGAGTTCCACCTGATCTTTAATAGCTTTAGTCGAGTTCTCATTGAGTCCGGTGCCGTGGCCCACGATAACGAGACAGCACTCCCGGCGGGGAACATCCGGAGCCACCTCGTCCGCGCGTTTGAGGAGCAGCTTTGTCATGGAGGGATGGATTCCCACGGGATCGCAGTAGTGGGCCGTCAGACGCGGAAAGGTCGTGGTTTTCCCGGTAAGCTCCAATTCCCGGGGGATCACCTCCTGCGTAAAATAACCCTCGCTGATAAAGTTGGGGACGATGTAAACCTCCGGGCTGTCCACCATACGCAGCACTTCCCGTAGGGAGGGCTCCTCTTTCCAGAACGCGCACACCACCTCCGCGAACACGCCCCGGCGACGGAGGTTGTCCGCGTGCGCGTGGGTGGGCTGGGAGGAGTCGGGATTGAGCGTGGAACCGTGCCCGGCAAGGACGAGGGCGCTGTCAGGTTTGGGAGTCATGGGAAAGAATTGCCTGTTTCTGCGCAGGAAATAACGGATGCCCCCTCGAAGTTGGCCGCAACCGCTTTCAAAAGTTCCTTTTACCGGCCGGTCGCCGGTTTAAAAATCATTTGGGAAAACTGGTAGAGCGCCTTCTTCCAATGATTGAAATCATGATTGTGGCCGTCCACATGCCAGACGTGCGGGACTTTTTTCTCCTTAAGGTAAATGTGCATGGCCTGGCTGATACGGATGAGGCCGTCCTTGTTGCCGCAGGAAATCCAGAGCAGTTTCAGTGCCCTTGTGGCTTTGTCAGGGTCGGGGACGAGTTCCGCCGCGGGTTTGGTGTTGGGGGCGGAGGAAAAGCCGCCGATCCAGGCAAAGGTATCCAGATTGCCGAGACCGAAATTCAGCGACTGCCCGCCTCCCATGGAGAGCCCTGCCAGGGCACGGTTTTCCGGGCCGGTCTTTACAGAGTATTTCGTCTCAATGAACGGGATGAGGGAGCCCAGCAAATCCTTGTCAAACTGACCGAACGCGGGGGCCGTCCCCATGGCATTCGGACCGGGGCGGTCATCTTTTTGCGCGCGGCCGTTGGGCATGACGATGATCATCGGCTCCGCCTTTTTATCGGCGATCAGATTGTCGAGAATGATCTCCGGGTGGCCACCGTTACGCCATTCGTTTTCATCGCCACCGATGCCGTGCAGAAGATAGAGCACGGGATACTTTTTCCCGGGGGAATAGCCCGGAGGGGTGTAGACGTTCGCTTTGCGTTTGGCGCCCACGGATTTGGAATCATATTCCACCAGCTCCAGTCTGCCGTGTTCGATGCCATCGCGCGCCTTGTCGAAGCCGTCCGGCGGCGGGGGGAAGGCCGGCTTGTCATCTTCAGTGAGGATAACTGGCGGGCCGGAACGACCCCGGCCCCGTTCCGGGTTGGCATCCGGGGAGCCTGCCCGCACCGTGGCCTTTTCGCTTTTCTTCGCCACGATGTCCTCTTTCCCAATGCCGCCCACCACGCGGGTCAGCTTCAAGTCGCCGCCCGCGATGCCGCCGCTGTAGGTGACGCGGATCTCGCTGCCACCCATATTCAAAATCTCGACGAACGAGATTTTATCGGCCTCCACCTCTCCTTCTTTGAGTTCCACCTCGCGCGTCCGGCCCTGGACTTCGACCGCGGCTTTGCCGGTCAGCTTGTCGCCTTCCTGTTTCAGGGTATAGGAGTATTTTTGCTTTCCAACTTGGGTGTCAAATTCAGCATTCCAGATGCCAGTGACACTTTCAGCAGAGGCGAAGCCGGGAAAGAGGGCGAGCGCGGCGAGGGTAAGGCGTGTTTTCATGGGTGGATCAGATCGGTGGGGGGGAAAGGCGGGCGGATTACTTCAGCGATTTGAGGAATTCCTTCACGTCCTCAAACTCCTGCGGCTTCAGGATGAGGCGCATGGGCGGCATGGGGGAGACGGGGGTGGCCTTATAGCCGTCAGCGAGGCTGGCGTTGGGTTCGGCAAGGCTCTCAATGAGATAAGCTTCGTCCTTTCTTCCGGCAATGCCGTCCAGCGCCGGTCCGACGGCACTGCCTTTGCCACCGAGCATGTGGCAGTTCATACAGGCGGCGACGGGGTGCTTCCAGAAGATGTCCTCGCCCCGTTTGACGTCTCCGGTGGCCACGGGGTCGTCCTCACCCTCGGACTGCGGAATGAGTTCGCAGAACTTCACGTCATCGAAGGAACTGTCCCCCTTGCCGTAATGCGACAGCATAATGCCGGCTTTGGGATTGTTGCCGCTGTTGTAAGTGCTCTCGATGAGCGTCCAGTCGGCGTTCCGCGTGAGACGCTCGCTTTCCACGCGGCTGAGGCGGTCACTGATGCCGATGCGGCCCCCGGAAAAGTTGGCGGCTTTCGCCCAGCCGCTCAGGCGGTATTCCGTGTTTGGCTTGAGGCTCACCTCCACATACAGGGCCGAAAAGCTGGTTTCCGGGAGGTTGCAGGTCACGGCTTTGGCCCCGCTGTGGCCCGTGGTGGACATCTGCCATTTTGCATTGGATGGGGCGCGGAGAGGGCCGCCGCGGCCGATATCCTCGTTCTTTGCCCAGCCTTCGGGCAGTCCGTCCGCGCCCGTGGTTTCAAATCCGGGATTCGGCAAAAGGTTCGGCCCTTCTTTGAACCGGGCCTCGGCCTTGTGCTGGCGGAGGAGAAGGCGCGCGGCCTCGCGCAGCCATTCGTCCCCCATGTTTGAGGGTTCCACGGCGAGCTTCCTCACCAGCGTGCGGATCTCCGGGGTGGTGGGAAATTCCGTGAGCTTTACCAGGGCCGCCAGGCGCGTGAGAGGGTCGGGGTCACTCACCACGCCGGAACCAAAAAACAGTTTCTGTCCGGTCGCGTCGGAGGGGAGCGCGCGGATCGCATTGCGCCGCAGCCGGGCGTCTTTGGCCAGCAGGGCGGCATTATGGCTCGCCTCTTCCAGACTGCCGAGTCCCTGCAGGGTCCACAGCGCGTGCAGTGCGCCGGCAGACCCGTCATTGGCCGCGAGAAGCCTTTTCAGTCCACCGACGGCAGCGGTATGCCCGCCCTCCACCAGGAGACGCTGGGCGGTGAGGCGGCGCTCCTGGAGGTCTGAACTTAGCGAGGCAACAAGTTGCGCGGGGTCTTTTTGATCGAGCCTTTGCAGGGCGGCGGGCTGGGGGGCTTTATTCCAGACGACCCTGTAGATGCGGCCGCGCGCGTGATCCCGCAGATCATTTTCATGCGCGCCGCCGGGTCCCGTCCGGGCATTATAGCCGCCGCTGCGCTCGCTGGGCGTGGGATTGTGCTGGATGATGAAGTTCTGCCAGTCGGCGATCCACACCGCCCCGTCCGGTCCCACGTCCGCGAACACCGGGGACATCCATTCATCCGTGCTGGCCACGAGATTGAAGGCATCCCCCGCGGTCATGCCCGCGCCCGAGGATCGCACGTCCATGAGCGAAACGGTTTTCATCGTGGGCTCGCAGACCATGGCCATCCCCTGGAGGCGGGGGGGCAGCTTGGCGGAGTAGATGAAATTCGTGCCCGCCGCCGCGGTGTAGCCGCCCATGACGTCCACCTGACGGTAGTTCGGGGTGATCGTATGGACGTTTTCCTCCGTGTTGATTTTTTTGGCCGTCATGACGCGCATGCCCGCGGGAACGTGGGTGGCGGGGATGCCGCCATAGAAAACCGGCGCGCCATTCGCGGTGCCGCCGAACTGATCTCCGGCTTCATTGGCGCTCTGGCCCCACGAGTTGTTGGTGAACTGGTGCAGGAACTCCAATGCCGATCCATCGGCTTTGAAGCGGTAGGTTCCCTGCGTGAACCTCTTCCGCTCGCCGCCCACGGTGCCGTCGAAGGCGGAATAACCGACGCAGCCGTAATACCAGTTGTCGATACCATAGTGCAAGTTGTTTGCCTGCGCGTGGGTGTCGCCGACGCCCCATCCCGTGATGAGGTCGCGGCGCTCGTCCGCTTTGTCGTCGCCGTCCGTGTCCTTCAGAAAAAGGAAGCGCGGCGGCTGGGATACGATGAGCCCGCCATTCGCGAACGTCAGACTGGTGGGGATATTCAGGTGGTCGGCGAAGACGGTGAACTTGTCCGCCTTGCCGTCGCCGTCCGTGTCCTCGCAGATTCTGATGCGGTCGTGGCCCTCGCCGCCGGGAGTCACGCCGTGCGGATAGTCGCTCGTCTCCGCGACCCAGCAGCGGCCCCGCCCGTCCCACGCGAGGCAGATGGGCTTCATGATATCGGGCTCCGCCGCGAAGAGTTCGAGGCGCAGATCCGGCGCCACCTGGGTGCGCTCCATGCTGCCCTTCACGCTGAGTGGATGCTGGTAGGTAAGCGGCGCGGGGCGGCGCTCATAGTTGGCCACCGTGGCCTTTGGCTCCCGCCGCTCGGCTTCGCGGGACTGGAGAAACTCCTCCCAACCCGCGCGGCGGGCCGGGCCGGAAGCGGCGAGCAGCTTTTCCTTAAGCGAATTGAGAAATTCAGCCGGGGCGGGATTGGTGCGGGCGGTGGAAAAATCGACAGAGACCACCTTTGCCGGAGCGGCTCCGCTCAATGCTGGAAAGATGCCCGCGGGCGCGTCGAGGAGTACGGCATCGAATTGCGCGATCCATTCGGGGGTGACTTGCGCTGAATCGGCGGTGTAATCGAACCAGATGGCGTCCCGCCCGAGGTCGCGCATGACCGTATGGCAGTGCTGGCGGCTTCCCGCTTTTTCGTCGCCGAGGAAAAGCACCCGGATCGCGCCGGTCTGCCCCGCGGCACCGGTTTTGCCGGAGGGCGGAGGTGCCGGATCGGGAATCTGTTTTTCATCCGCGCGCCTGGCGGTCACGTCCTCCTTCACGGCCCCGCTGATCTCACGGCTGAGCTTCATTTCCTTGTCCGACAGGTTGCCGGAGTATTTGATTTGCAGCTCGCGCTCCCCGAGCTTGAGCATCTCGGAAAAAAAGACCTTGTCGCCCTCCACTTTGCCGCCGGTCAGGACGGATTCGACTTTGTTGCCGCCGATCTCCACCACTGCGGTCCCGGTGAAGGCAAACCCATCGGGCTTAAAAGTGTAGTCATAGATTTGTTTGCCGATTTGGGTCTCAAACTCCGCGTGCCACGTGCCCGCGATGCTGGCGCTTGCGGAGGCTGGAGCGGGGGTGGCGGCATCCGCTGGCTGGAAAAGGCGCGGGGCAAATTCACGCAGACTGCGCCTCCATGTCTGCCACTCGTGCCCGGTTTCAGGGGAGTCGTAATAGGTGCTATTGAGTTCGGCTTCCCGCAGCGCCGTGATGTTGGCTTTTCCGGTCGCGCCATTCTCCCGGCTTCCATAGCTCACGAAGACGAGTTTGTTTTTTTGCTTAAAAGCGGCCATGTCCGCGATTTCGGCCGGGGCGATGCTGCCGCCGCTGAAAATCCCGATGTGGGAAAATGTGCCGGGATTCGCCAGCGTAATGGACTTCGTCTGCATGCCGCCCATGGAGAGACCTGCCATGGCCCGGTGCGACTGGTCCGGGAGGGTGCGGTAGCCGGCATCCACGAACGGGATGAGGTCCTCCAGAAGCACTTTGGCAAACGCGGAAAAATCAAATGAACGCCCGCCGGGTCCACGAGGTGGCCCCCCGGGGGCCGTGCTGCCTTGAGCGGGATTGCGCGCCGGGCCGCCGCCGGGCACGTAACTGTTCGCCATCACGATGATAAACGGCTTGGTTTTGCCTTCAGCGAGCAGGTTGTCCATGATCAGTCCGGCAAAGCCCTGCTGCCCCCAGCCGGTCTCGTCCTCTCCGCCGCCGTGCTGGAGATACAGAACCGGGAACCGCTGAGCCGGATCTTTGTCATAGCCGGGTGGGGTGTAGATGAAGCACCGGAGCACGGAACCGGCGCTTTTGGACGGATAAAATACCTGCCGGAGGTCGCCATGGGGCACATTTTTGAGCGCGTAGAAGTCCCTGTCCTTCGCCGGGACTTCGATCCCGCTGCCCCAGCGGCTCGAGCCGTAATAATATGTGCTGTTCGGGTCCGGCACCTCCGCTCCATCTATCCTGAGGGCGTAATAGTGAAAGCCTTCGTCCATTACCCGCGAGTAACCGGTCCAGGCCCCGTCCTCGCCTTTGGTAAAAGGGGTGCTGTCACGAAGCGTCACGCCCACGCTCTGTGCCTGCGGAGCCATGATGCGGAATTTGATGCGACCCTCCGAATTCACCTGTGGATAGTCTTTGCCACGCTGGTTGGTGGGAGCTGGCTTCCAGTCCTCCCTTGGAAGGCTGTCCTGTGCCAGGCAAGGCTGGCCGGAGGCCAGCGCCGTGAAGACGACAATGAGAGGTTTCAGATTCATCTGGAGTTGGCTTAAAGGGTTGAGTGGTAAAGCAGGCCGGCGCGGGGAGGTGGATCCTATGACCCCGCCAAATAAGAGGCTTCCGCCTCTTGGAAAGACAGGCTCATCCTGGGCACTTATGGAGAACCGGTTTCATGGCGCGCTTTCATTTGCGGAACAGGACAGGTGTGGAATTCTGGGGAACCTAGAATGACATCATGATGTCATTCTTAAAGCAAGTGACACATGCCCGTAATTTCCAAACGTTCCCGCACCCCGGCGGGCGAGGCTTTGACCAGCCTGATTCTTCAGCTTTTCCGTGTGAACAGCCTCGTTTTCCACGCCGGGGACCGGCTGGCCGCCCATCTCGGTCTCACGGGAGCCCGCTGGCAGATCCTCGGAGCCATCATCCGCGCCGGTCAGCCGCAATCCGTGGCCTGGCACGCCCGCGATCTCGGCATGAGCCGGCAGAATGTGCAGCGGATTGTAAATGACCTGCGTGGCCTTGGCTTCACCAGGTTCGCGACCAATCCTCAACACCGGCGGGCCCAGTTTGTGGTAGTCACGGACGAAGGACGAGAGGCCTATGAGTCCGCCATGTCTCTGCAAGCACCGTGGGTCAATAAAATCTCTGAAGGCCTGACCATCTCTGATCTTCTGGCCTTTGAACGCGTGCTCCTCTCGATGAGGAAAAAGCTTGAGAACGATCACGGGACCTGAAAGAGGCGCGGATGCAGAGGCATTGCTCAATCAAATGGCCGCTCTGGAGACAGCCGGGTGAGCATCCTCCTTGATACACGATGAATATTATTGTGCATCAGCGCGGCCCGTGTAGAAGTGCTTCGCGGCTGTGGCAATTCTGCAAAAGTGGGTAAAATTTGCGACGCTCGACCAGCAGGCCGGGCACCCCCTCTACACCTTTGGTTCTTTCACGAGTGTCTGAGTGCCAACCCCTTAAAGGCTTACACAATAATGCTTCATCCTGCTACATTCTTTTTGTTTTAAGGCGTGCGTCGCTTACTCCAAAAATTATTATTTTGCATTCCGTTGTTTTGTCGGATTCGCGGTGCGTCTTCGACCGGCGAAGATGGCACTGCAGCGGTCGAAGCCTTGCGCCGCAAGCTACATAGGAAACTCGCAGGCTTCTCGCCGGAGTTTCCCACGAATCTCGATCCGTGCTCCATGAGCGGCTGGGCAGAAGGGCTGGAAGAAGATTTGCCGATACCGGCGCTGGTGCTTTTCCTTCTCAATCGAGTTTTGGGTTATAGGATGCTCGACCCCGGCGACAAGGGCCGCTGGGCGGTAGGCTGCAGTGTCGCTGGCCAACCGGTGGTCTTCCGGGACCGGAAGTTTGGATTCGAAATCTTGGTCGCGCCCGGCTCCGCTTTGGAGAAGAAGCGGATCCTCTTTCCCCTCAAGGCCGCGCTGCGGGTCCTAGAAGATGGACTGCTAGTGTCGGCGGCGAATGAGCAGATCCATGACAGCCGGGTGGTCGTCATCAACCGCTTTGGCGAGTTCAGCGCCCGGTATCAATACTTCCGGATCAAGGCCGATGAAAGGTTCGCGCAGGCGGAAACCCGTCTCCCCGATCGGGAGGGCCAGGAAGGTGTAGAAGTCTTCTCGGCATTTGTGGCCGAGATGAACAGGGCCACCATGGCGGAGCGGGAGGCCTTCTTTCTGTCCATCGCTATGGTGGATGCCTATTTCAGTTTGCTGGAGCACCGGCTAATTCTTTTGCGGGCCTTCACCGGCAAGCCGATGGCGCCCGGGGATTTCGAGAAACTGCTGGGCGCGAATTGGGAGGGAAAACTGGCAATGGTCCTCGACCTCAATTCAAAGGGCAAGGAAGGCAAGTCGCTGCTCGGCCAGCTCCGCCGTATCAAAGAGCGCATCCGCAACCCGTTCGCGCACGGCGGAGTGGAAAACGACCGTGGTTCAATCTACGTCCAGTTGCCCGGGTTCGGGGCGGTGCCCGGGAATTTCTCCCGGGCCAAGGACAGTGTCCGCTTCAATTTCCGACCGATTGAGTCTGACGATCACTCGGCGATGTGCGGGGTTTTCGACCGCCTCGATGCGATGTTTGAGGCTGGCGATCTGTCGCTGCCGCACCGGTTTCTGGATGCCTGCGTGGATCCCGCCTTCGACGCAGAGACGCTTGCTGAATATGCGGCAGCCATCAAAGGCGGTCCGGACAAGGTGGAGGAATGGATCGAAGCGTGGTCGAGAGAATGGGAACGCCATCAGAACGCTGACTACTGATACCTCTCCATCCACTCGACTAGTTCGATCTGCTGAAATAAGGATGCCTGCCGAATGAGCAATGTTCTGGATCAAAATGGTATGTCGTCATCGTCGCCGCGACCTGCCCGTGGGGATCACTTCCGGAATGTAGCGGCAAAGCCGGGGGGGTGCATAGCGGCTTGGTATTCCGCATGCCTCGCCGCTCGCCCTTCAAAGATCTGAAGAAAGCAGGCTTTTTCTGGGGTGCCCTGCTTTGATTTCGAAGTTCGACCTTGAGATCCAATTAAGAAAACCTGTCATGCAACTAGAGTACCGCCTTCTTCCCGCACAATAATAATTGTTATTGTAAAGATGAAGGCGTTTCCGGGTTTCCCCCTCGAGAGAGTGGAGGGTCTCGACGTTTTTTCCCAGAGGGAGAGGCTGGCGCACGAATTGAGGAGGGAAAACAGGCGCGGGAGGATGTCGGGAAGACGAAGTCGCCCCGCTCAACTGCGAGGGGAGAGTCGCGCTGTCGCGTGCGGGAATTTCGAGGAGGCATCGGCGGTTGCCGCGCACATAAGTTGCGGACGCGGGCGAGTGGCAGTGTTGTTCCGCTTCGCAAAGACGATGGACGCGGACGGGAGAAGGTATTTGCAAGTATGGGTTCCGGTTCGCCGGGGGCCTGCGACAGAAACGCAGAGATTTTTGGTTTTCCACTGTCCGTAAACTGGCAGTCAAAAGACAGAAATTTTTCGGGTGTGTGTGAAAGCCCCCTGCGGGCGGGAACTCGCAGGCGGCGCAATGAGGTCAAAAAGATTCCTTACCCCTCCCCCCGCGAAGATTAAAATTTTAATCTTTCTCCCCTCCCCTGAACATTAAGATTTTAATGTTTCTACGGTGGCCCCTTCCCTCCCATGACGCCATGACACGGCTTGCCGGAACTGGCGTCATGCTGCATCCTTTATCCAGCTTTGGTTCCAGCCTGCTATGACGCTATGACACTTCTTTCTCTCCAAAGATAATCCGACAGAAAACACAAACTGCGGACAGAAGGGAGGCACGGGACTGCGCAGGATGGCAGGGGCATGGCAAGACGCGGGGGAACGAGAATCCCGGGAAAGAAGCGTCATAGCGTCATAGGACGCGTAACCGGCTGACTCTCAGCCAGTCGCCAATGACGCTATGCGAAAACGCATAGCGTCATACCGTCATTTACACCCGCTCGGCTGTGTCTTCCGAGTAGCTCGGCTTTCGGCGCGGAAATTATTCACAGTCTCTCACCGCTACAGTGATCAAGGACCAAACGGTCCTGTGATCAGTAAACAGCCTTTCCCGCATCTATGCAACAGGCAATGGGGCCTTAGCCCCCGTGTCGTTCTGATATTTATAATTGATCTCAGGCTTTTAGAGTGCCCGGAAGCCTTTCCTCCAAGATAAAGGCATTGATGGTCTGGCCGTGAAAGGCGGCCATCGTTTTGAATCGGCGATGCTCCTCAATATCGAGGTCGAGTGTGAGTCTCATGGGTTTTACCTTCGAAATTTTTCGTCTCTCACGAAAATAGCATACTTCCACCAAATGTGCAATCCGCGCAGAGTGACCATTTAAGTCTCACTTCCAGCAACCCTCTTTGCGCAACATAACGTGTGTTGCACGCGGAGAGCAGTCGCCGAAACCGGGGGAGGTTTTGAGGTTTGCGCCTCTGATCGATTCCAAAGGCAGAGGGAAAAATGTATGATCGCTGGATGAAAGCATCGAGAATCACGACCACGATGGGGGTTCCTCCCCGAACTTCCGCTAAAGACCACCACAAATACTTTCCGGGGAAGATGATTCATCTAGGGGAAGGTCCTGCGTGGCAGAACATTCTTGTGGAGGTTCACAATCGGAACCCCGTGGAACAAACCTTGCTCATTCCGGCTGTGGCGGAACCCCAGTTGATTTGGCAAATTTCCGGTCACCTCCAGTGCTCGGACAGGGATTTGGGAGGGGAATGGAATACTCATGAGGTCACGCCCGGAGACCTGTTCCTGACTACCTCATCGGAACCTTACGAGCTGAAATGGAAAGCCCTCTCCAAAGACCCCAGCATTGTCATGCACGTGACAATCGGCCTTCCTCTTTTGGCTCGGGCCGCGAAAGAGCTTGATGGGCCGAGCGCCAGAATTCCCAGGCTGAAAGAGTTCAACGCCATCCGTGATCCCATCATCATTTCATTTTTAGAGATGCTCCGGCAGGAGCTTTCCAACCAAAAAGTAGCCAGCCCGTCCTTTGTGCAGGGGATCGCCCAAAGTCTGGCAACGCACCTCATCCGGACTTACCGCGATGATGAAAATCCGAGTCCTCATCGTTCCAGTGCGCTCCCCGCGTTTCAGCTGCACCAGGTTTTGAAGTTGATGGAAGCTTCTCTGGAGGAGGGCATCAGCATCGGCAAATTGGCCGGGGCGGTCCAGATGAGCGAGTCGCACTTTTCCCGCCTCTTCAAAGGCAACACTGGTTTCTCGCCGTCCCAGTATTTCATCCGCCTGAGGATGTCGACGGCACAGGAGCTTCTGCGCGGGACAGCGAAGCCCATCATCGAAGTTGGCATGGATGTCGGCTACACCAGCCCAAGCCATTTCGCCCATTTGTTCCGCAAGGAAACGGGGCTAAGTCCCCACGAGTATCGGGAAAGAACGGGGGGCGATGCGCCCACGGAAAATTTCAGCAGAATCGCGATAGGCTGAGCGGGATCACGCGAGCAGCGTGATGCGCAAGGTGGTAATGTTCCAGCATGATAAAAACCACCATGAAAAACGACTCTCACACAAATAGCTTAACCGCCCATCGCGGAATTCCGAATGCTTCACGCGGAGGCTGGCTGAAAAAAACCGGCACCGTTATCGCCGCACTGGGCATTGCTTCAGCAAGCGTGGGTTCAGCCTTGGCTCAAGCCAACAACGGCTGGGACAAGACTTTTCCCAAAAGCGAAAAGGTCGATCACCAGAAAGTTTCGTTCAAGACCCGCTATGGGATTACCTTGGCTGCGGACCTTTATGAACCGAAAGACCGGGGCGACAAACGCCTGGCGGCGCTTGCCGTTGGCGGCCCATTTGGCGCGGTGAAAGAACAATCATCAGGCCTGTATGCTCAAACGATGGCTGAGCGGGGTTTCGTCACCTTGGCTTTTGATCCCTCCTATACGGGCGAAAGTGGTGGGGAGCCGCGTAACGTCGCCTCACCGGATATCAACACCGAGGATTTCAGCGCGGCGGTGGATTTTCTCGGTCTTCAAACTTCCGTGGACCGTAAACGTATTGGCATCATCGGCATTTGCGGCTGGGGCGGAATGGCGCTGAATGCCGCTGCGGTGGACAAGCGCATTAAAGCCGTCGCGACCAGCACCATGTATGACATGACGCGGGTGATGTCCAAGGGCTACAACGACAGCGTAACCCCGGAGCAGCGTACGAAGACGCTCGAACAATTGAGCCAGCAGAGATGGGATGATGCGGAGAGCGGCAAGCCAAAGCTTGGCCCGCTCTACAATGAACTCAAAGGGGGCGAGCCGCAATTCATGGTGGATTACGCCGATTACTACAAGAAGCCGCGCGGCTTCCACCCAAGGGCAGTCAATTCAAACAGTTCATGGACGATTACAAATCCGTTGTCCTTCATGAATATGCCTCTCCTGACCTACATCAAGGAAATCTCGCCGCGCCCGATTTTGTTCATTCATGGCGAAAAAGCTCACTCCCGTTACTTCAGCGAGGATGCTTTTAAGGCAGCGGCGGAGCCGAAAGAACTCGTCATCATCAAGGGTGCCAGCCATGTCGATCTCTACGACAAAATGGATGTGATTCCCTTCGACAAACTGACCAATTTTTTCACCACAAATCTGAAATGATAGGTCGTCGGAATTTCCTGAAAACGAATGGGATCGCGGTCGCCTCGACGCTTCCCATCCCATCGGTTATAATTGCTCAAAGCATCCCTACCCAAAATGCCAAAAAGGAGTTACCCATGAAAATCACCCGAATTGGATCGCAAGCTTCAGCCAAAGGTCCCGAAGAATGGTTCACCGGCACGGTGCGTATTGATCCACTGTTTCAACCCGAAGCACCCGCCCGGACCGCAGCCGCAAGTGTCACTTTTGAACCCGGAGCACGCACGGCGTGGCACACCCATCCGCTCGGCCAAACGCTGATCGCAACCTCAGGCTTTGGCTGGGTGCAATGTGAAGGCGGTCCAGTCGAGGAAATCAGCCCCGGCGATGTCGTCTGGTTTCCCCCCAACGTGAAGCACTGGCACGGTGCAAGTCCGAAGGTTGCCATGACCCACATTGCCATACAGGAGGCGCTCGACGGCAAGGTGGTGGAGTGGATGGAAAAGGTCAGTGACGAGCAGTATCGGAAATAGGGCGGCTTTATGACAGACTTCACTGATATCTTCGCGCGGCTTCGTAAAGGGGGGACCATTCACTTCGGGGATCCCGAATTCCACAAGCTCCGTGATGCCTCATTTGCCACAAGGAAATTGGTCCTGCGATTGAACCAGTCGGTCGAGCCGGAAGAGATGCGTTCCTTGCTGAGCCAGATCACGGGCACAGAGATTCACGACAGCACTGCAATCTTCCCTCCATTCCATATCAACTACGGGAGGCATACAAAAATTGGGAAAAACGTCTTCATCAACTTCGACTGCGTTTTTCTGGATCTGGGCGGGATTACTATTGAGGATGGGGTTTTCATCGCCCCGAAAGTCTGCCTGCTTACTGAAGGGCATCCTCTTTCGCCGGAAGAAAGGCACTCGCTCACCGTGGCACCCATTCACGTCAGGAGGAATGCCTGGATAGGTGCCAACGCCACCATCCTGCAAGGCGTGACTATCGGGGAAAACGCCATCGTGGCCGCCGGTGCGGTGGTCTCCAAAGATGTTCCCGCAAATACAATCGTCGGAGGAATACCTGCCAAGCTCATCAAAACCATCACGTGAAATTATCAGCAATCACAAAACTTGCAGGGGTGCTGCTACTCATGGGCACCCCCGCATGCACCAAGGGAGAACCTGTGGCTGCCGGTGAAAAGAACGTTCCGGACCACGGCATGAAAAGCAAAATTACCCTCAAGGAAACCCGCATGAAAATCAGGATCGGCGGGAAAACCTTCGCCGCCACGCTCGCCGATAACCCCGCAGCCTCCGCGTTTAAGGCCCTTCTTCCTCTGACGTTAAAGATGGATGATCTGAATCGGAACGAAAAATTCTTCCACCTTCCATCCCGATTGCCGTCTGAGGATTCAAATCCCGGAACCATTCAGACCGGAGACCTGATGCTCTGGAGTTCGAAAAGCGTGGTGCTCTTCTACAAAACATTCCCGACTTCCTACAGCTACACAAAGTTGGGGCGCATCGACAACCCCGAAGGACTTTCCGCTGCCGTCGGCGCGGAAGATGTAACGATCAAGTTTGAGTTGGAATAACCAAGCGCAGTGAACGGCCGGGAGTTGTCGAGACATTCCGCTTCCGGCCACACTTTGAAAAGCACCACCTCTGAATCTTCGCCGGGGAAAAATTAAACAGGATGGTCCTCTGAAAAAGAGGGCCTCCTTCCGTCCCTATTTGCGCAACATAACGTCCTTTATGTTGCGCAAGGAGGGGGCCTGTGCTATCTAGCAAGAAACCGTCATTTGAACCGGAGAACGTCCCGATGAACAGCCCATCCTTTCAACCCGCCTCAGTGTCCGACTTCGACAAACAGGTTCTCTCTTGTCCACCCGGCAGCTTCCCCTGGGATGACTGGCAGCATGAGGCGGTAGCCGCCGGCGTTTCTTCGGACCTTGCCTCTCTTGGCCGCGCCGTCATGCGCGAGGCCTATCAGCACGACTGGTGCGACGAGCTCAAAAATGAATGCGGGCTCGACAATCCCGGCCGCGCGACCGGCATGATTCTCATGCTCAAGGATCAACCATTTTTGACTGCCCAGCGTTGGAACTGGCTTTTAGTCACCGACGGCCTTCGCTTTGATCCGTGGGAAAGGCGGGGGTTCGACGAAGATTCCTCAGAGTGGCGGGATATGCGGCGGCGCTGGGAGTCTGAATTGCCCGGCAAAAAGGAGCTGCAGCCTGACGAGGTTCTTCTCCGGGAAGCCGTCCGCTACCTCGAAGACTTTTACGATCTCGACCAGCTCGCGGTGGTGGATCTGGCTTTGCACGCCGTGTATCGCAGTGACTTCGATACCGTCTTGTGGGCCGACTTCACGGTCATCAAAAGCGAGCGTCCGGATCGCATTGCCCACTCGGGTGTCGTTCGCCTTGAGCTTGAATCCGGAACTGCTGGTCTCGATGCCGCAGTTTTCGAACGGGTGGAGGAATCCTGATGAGCGACCGTGAGGGACCCATCATCGTGCGCCGCCCTTCGTCTGGGGGCGCTCTTTCAGCACCCAGTGAACGCTGGCCCACTCTCATTGTTCGCGCAGGAGAGAGGGCTCAGGAGCGCTTTCTGGAATTCTTCGCAGCCAACATCCGGAACAAGAACACCCGCGAGGCCTACTTTCGAGCCATCTCGCGCTTTTGTAAGTGGGCTGACGAGCGGCCCCTCAGCCTGGAGAGTATCCGCCCGGTGCACGTCGCCTCCTACATTGAGCACCACACAGTGGGGCTGTCTGATCCGACCGTGAAGCAGCATCTTGCCGCTATCCGGATGCTCTTCGACTGGCTCGTGATAGGGCAGATTGTCCCCTTCAACCCGGCGACAGCCGTCCGGGGGCCCAAGCACGTCGTCAAAAAAGGCAAGACTCCGGTGCTCACAGCTGACGAAGCGCGGCAGTTGCTTGAATCCATCCCCACAGATTCCGTGGTAGGACTTCGAGACCGCGCCCTCATCGCGTCAATGCTCTACAGCTTCGCCCGCATCTCCGCAGTCGTTGGAATGACCGTGAAGGACTATTATCCCCAAGGCAAACGTGCCTGGCTCAGGCTCCACGAGAAAGGCGGAAAATTTCACGAGGTTCCCTGCCACCACAAATCTGAGGAGTATCTCGATGCTTATCTCGACGCCGCCGGGATCCGTGACCAGCAAAAGTCTCCTCTCTTTCGCTCGACTCGCGGTCGAACGTCCCAGCTCACTGAAAATTCTCTCTCACGGGTCGATGCCTTTCGACTCGTGCAACGCCGCGCTAAAGCCGCAGGACTTCTTGGACGCATCAGCAATCACAGTTTCCGGGCAACTGGAATCACAGTGTTTCTTGAGAACGGCGGAGACCTTGAGACCGCCGCACAGATCGCGGCCCACGAGTCGCCAAGGACGACGAAGTTGTACGACCGCACTTCCGACGACATCACGCTTGAAGAAATCGAAAGGATTAGATTTTAATCTTCGGGATTGTGCGGTAACCATGAGTTCAATGAAACCTCATCCGAAATGCCTTTTTCAAAGCGAGACCGAATGGCGGTCCCTCGTTTCGGACGGCTCCGACGAATCAAATAAAAAGGCAGAGCAAACCAAACAAAAATTGCAGGAGCGGCTAGGAGCGGTGATGCTTACCCAGAATCTGCTGCTGCTTTTAGGTTTCGGTGGGAGGCCCCTCCATGACAACTCTCTGGGAAAGGGCGCTCGAGGCGCAACCCGAGAATTTCTCTGTGGTCTGCGAAAGAGTCGGCCATTCCCCTGATGCCAAGGACATTGAGAAATTGCTCAGTCGATGTCAGGGCGCGCTGGCCTACGGATCTCAAACAGATACAGTAATCCAAGATTTCGTGGACGCAGTTGAGGTAGTGATACGGGATAGCTGCCGAGACCTTGAAAAATGGGAGCGAGTGAAAGGCACCACGCAGTCCATCGAAGAAGTCGTAAGCGCTCACTCTATTCTCTTGTCTCGTGTGGTGCCCAGGCGGCAGGATTTGCCTCGCACCCGCATTTTCACAACCAATTATGACCGCTGCGTTGAACATGCAGCTAAATTTCGTCGGATGCCAATCCTTGACGGATTTGATTTAGTAACGCCTCAGACATTCGACGGTCGGTGGTTCGATTATGACTTTGTGCGTCGTAATAGTCGAGAGGGAGCCCCTGACTACCTCGACTCGGTTTTTCACCTCTACAAACTTCACGGATCAGTTGACTGGCATCAATCGGACGATGGCAGCATTATTCGAAAAACTAAGACGACTAAGCCTTTTCTTATCTATCCTAGGGAGTCAAAATTCGCACTGTCCTTCGATCAGCCTTTTTTAGAAATGATGTCCCGATTTCAGATGGCATTGCGAGAGAAGGATACCGCCCTACTTCTGATGGGATTTGGGTTCAACGACCATCATCTTAATCAGCCAATTTATCACGCTTTGGCCACTAATCCGAATTTTAAGCTTGTTGTGTTGGACCGTTCTCCGGAAGCGAAGTTGGCAATCGGCAAACCATGGGAAACTCTGTGGAGGCTCCAGCAGGCCGGGGCCCCGGTAGACGTGATCCAAATGGACTTTAACGATTTCACGACTAACATACCGCCATATTCTCAAGCCAGAGCTAACAACACGCAGGAAAAGGCGGCGCAACTTCTGAGGGTGCTTTCAGCAAAAGCATGAAAACCACCCCCTTTGATCCAGACAGGCGCATTGGAACCGTAACGCAAGTACTTCCTGATGCGGTTTTCGTAAACCTTGATGCAAGTACACAGCGAACTGGTCGGGTGCTAGCCGGAGCCACTCTACGCGGTGGGCAGGTTGGAGACTTTGTAGTAATCGATTGCGATATCATTGCATTGCTTGGGCGTGTTCTCGAAGTCAAATTACCGGAAAAGGAACGGTTAGATATCGAGCAGCAACTTGGCCACAGTCCGAGTCCTCATCCAGTCGCAAAACTGCACCTCCTAGGCTCACTGCAAACGGGCACAGAAAAGGTGCTTAGTGGAATTCCACAGTATCCAGCTTTAGGTGCTTCAGTATTTGCCGCTGGTTCGGAACTTGTCAGCCACTTCGCATCATCCTTTAGCATTTCAGATGGCGACACCACCAAGCCAGTAACATTGAATGTCGGGCATGTGCGGGACGGGGTGAGTACTCCGGTGAATATTCGGGCGGATCATTTGTTCGGGCGTCACTGCGCCATCTTAGGGGCCACAGGGGGCGGCAAAAGCACAACAGTAGCTCGTCTTTTACAGCAATGCTTAGAAGGAGGACTTTCTCCCAAGATCATCCTGATTGATGCCACGGGAGAATATGCGCCAATAGCGAAAGGTCATACCTCGCTTTTTCTTGGATCGTTGGGCCGAGAGGCTGAAGGGGACAATCATGTTCGCATTCCGTGTGAGCATCTCCAAGATGGCGACTACATGTCGATTCTTGCTCCTTCCCCGGCTCAACGACCCAAACTGATCGAGGCCATCCAAAGTCTTCGATTGGCGCAAGCGTTGCTTGAACCGCGCTTTGCGGCGCATTTAAATACGCTGACAAGCTACATCACAACCGCTGGACTCGTGACGAAATTCGGGAAAAGCAGAACAACCTACTATAATGTTCGGACAACTGCTGAAATCGCCAAGGTAGTTGAAAATCCCCGGACTCCTTTCAACTTTTCGTTGCTTGGCTCTCAGATTCTAAATGAGTGCGTGGAAGAAAGTGGAGACAAATGGAAGGATGCTCCTCACACCTTTTCTCAAGGATGGTGCCAATCGCTGCTTTCCAAAATCAATATTCTTACATCATCTGCTGCTTGGACTCCTGTCTTTGGCCCGACTGGTCCACGGTCCGTTTTCGCGGAACTCGAAAATTTTTTCGAGAACGACCAGC
Organism: Verrucomicrobiales bacterium; assembly: GCA_965229245.1. Lineage (GTDB taxonomy): Bacteria > Verrucomicrobiota > Verrucomicrobiia > Verrucomicrobiales > V1-33 > V1-33. The sequence continues at coordinate 13,590 of CBDDIW010000004.1, read as the reverse complement.
GGCTTCTAAGGATCAATCTCAGCGATTTAAGTTTTGATTTCCACCTTAGAGAGATAACTGTGAATTTAATCGGGCGCTGGCTTCGCGAGCACGTTAGAGACTATAAGCTTGTAGGGGATCGACCAGTTCTAGTTGTCTTAGATGAGGCTCACAATTTTCTGAATCGTCATCTCGGGGAAGAGGACTTCAAACAGTCACTGGACGCCTTCGAAAAGATTGCCAAAGAAGGTCGCAAGTTCTGGCTTAATTTAGTACTCGCAACACAGCAGCCGCGGGATATACCCCCGGGCATCCTCAGCCAAATGGGGACATTAATTGTACATCGCCTTATTAACGAGGCTGATAGAAGGGTTGTGGAAACGGCGTGTGGTCAACTTGATGGCGCGGCGGCAAAATTTTTGCCGAGCCTTGGTCCCGGCCAGGCGGCGATCATTGGTGTCGACTTTCCTATCCCATTAACGATCCAAATTGAGCAACCGCCAAAAAATTTGCGCCCTGCATCTGAAGGTCCAAAATTTTCCAGTTGGTGCAATCCAATTGCTCCCAAAGCTCCCATTCCCAAGGTCATTCCTGCTGTAGTTATACTCCCCGGCGCAGTGGTGGTGGAGGATGACGATGACATTCCTTTTTGATCTTGGCATGGACTACACTTCAGCAGGCGGATTTAAGTTTTTTCGAAATGATTACGCCGTTATTTTATTTAGATCTTCCAATGACTTTAGCGCAAAACGTGTAAGAAATTTTCCCGTCGTCGCAAACCGCAGCCGCCCATCTGCGCCGGCGAACTCCTCCACGAGATCCATTTGACGTAACACGGACACGAAGTGCCGCTTGTCCACGTCACCGAAAACCTGATCAATCTCCGCCTGGCTGATTGGCTGTTTGAAGGCGATGCACGAAAGCACTTCGAGCGCAGCATCGGTCAACTCCCCTGCCCCGCTCGATGCGGGAAGTTTTTCGGCGATGAATGCCGAGAGCATTTCATTTTGAATCCGTGTAGTGAAAATTTGGGCCGTGCCGTTGGTTAGCCGGATCTGGAGCCCGAGAGTCTCCAACGTCGGAGACGCTTCCAAAAGGGCGGTGATGAGCTGCACCGCTGACATCGAGGCCACCGCCCGTTTTTCGTAGTCGTTCTCGCCTAGAAAGAATTCCCGCAGCTTCTCGCGGAGGGTTTCGATAGTGTAGGCCTTTCCTGTCGCAAAGAGCATCTGCACGACGGCCCTCACCGCGTGACCGTTGGTGGCCGCCTGACCACTGCTCTTCCGTTTTCCTTTGGAAGCGGTCGCACTCATACTTACAGGGCGAGATCTGCTACCACCCCCTTCAGGCGCTCACGGTCGATGTGGGTATAACGAGCTGTGGTAGCGAGGCTTTTGTGTCCGAGCAGCTCCTGCAACTCGCGAATATTTCGACCCCGCTCATTAAGAAGCAGATTCGCGGCACTGTGCCGGAGACCATGCGCGCTGATGATGGGCACACTGGCGGCATGGCACGCTGCCGCCAGCCGACGGTTAAACGCCTGGTTACTGATTACCCCTCCTTCCCGGCCGGGAAAGACCAGTTCGCTGCCGGCAAACCCTATGGCGCCACGGCGCAGCCTCAGACCTTTAAGACCCTCAAGAAATTCCGCCCACTCACGGAGTGAATCCGACAGCCGGGGCATGAGCGGCACGTCCCGGTGCTTGCCACCTTTCACTTTGAGGCGTGCGGCGGTGATCTCCCCTGCCCCGTTTCTTACCAAACGGTCGGCGGTGAGATGAGCCCACTCATGAAACCGGCACGCTGTGAAAAAAAGAGCCTCCGCCAGATGGCTCGAAAGTCTCCCAAAGTAATCTGTCCCCAGCCCTCGGAGAGTGATAAGGACCTTGGCGAGATTCGCCGCTTCCAGAAAATGAATCTCCCCGGCGTCGGGACGAAAGCGGGGTGACAGGCAATCTTCAAAAGGATTCAGGCGGTCGAGGACCTTGTAGAGAAACGATATCGCCGCCTTCACCTGCAAGTGATGGGAGGCGGAACGATCTCGCGTCAGATCTTCATAATAAGTGAGGGCTTTTTCGCGAGGCAGAGCGCCAAGGTCGAGGCCTTCCGCCGTCGTCCACGCAATCAGTTTGAGCCACGTCCGGCGGTAAGCAGAGAGCGTGGGCCCCGCGAGCTCGCGCTCTCCTGCCGCAGCCAGCAGCCGCTCATAAATGGTTCCGGTTTGTCCCGACATGACGCCGGAAGACTACCCCCATCACTCCGAAGCACAATAACAATTATTATTGTGCCGAGCCACTGCGACGGCGGGTTTAATAACTTAAGAAGAATAAGAAAAGATCGGCTTCCCAAGACCGGACCAAAGATTTTTGAAAATCGAGGTTGCGCCCTGCTACTAATTGAACTAATTAGTTGGCACGCTGAACCAACGCCACTGCCCATGCCTCAACCACAAACAAACTCCACCTGCTCCTTGGCAGTCGCAGAAGTCCTCTCTGTGTTTGCCTCCCGAAAAAATTCTGAAATCGGGGTTGCGCTCTCTTCTAATTAGACTAATTAGTTGCCCGTTGACTTACCTTCTACAGATATGGAACCCTTCAAGCGCCAACAACTTCAACCTTTCCAAGTGCCCAGCGCGGTCGCTGAAAAATGGTCCCGTGAGGTTCTTTTGGAAGGTTTCGTTCCTTTCCCCAAAAAACTTCTTAGGACGCTTCCTCTTCTTTTTTCTGAGCCCACGGGCATCCAAGACCTCGCCGCTCTTCTTGCGGTGGCAGATTTCAGGCGAGTGAACCAAACTCGATTTCCGAGTTTGGAGTTTTTGGCCTTCGTCGCCGGAATGGAGACAGACGATTATTCTACCGCTCTTGCACGGCTCGAATCAAAACACTTCATCACAATTACGCGACACCGCGAGGATGCAGGCCTTGAAATCAACTTATCGGGACTTATTTCCCAAATCCTCGAACTGACTCAATCAGAATCTTCTGCGCCCCCTGCCCCCGATTCCACAAACGACCCCTTTTCCGGTTAAGCCTCAAAGGACAGAGCTTCCATTTAGTCCGGGGCACACCCCAGACCGCTCCGGTGCCAGCCGTGGGTAATGTGGAGTGTGTGAGTTCGAATCTCACCCCGGATCCCTTTTCGGTCAACGAAACAATTGAACTGCGGAGCCAAAATCCGCCTTCCATCCAATCTAATTTTTCCTACCAATTTACTGGGTAAGTCTCAGAGGAGCAGAGCTTTCATTTAGTCCGGGGCGCACCCGGATAGTCTTCCGGTGCCAGCCGTGGGATAATGTGAAGTGTGTGAGTTCGAATCTCACCCCGGTTTCCATTTCCAGCCAACGAACCAATTTACTGGGTAAGTCTCAAAGGAGCAGAGCTTTCATTTAGTCCGGGGCGCACCCGGATGGCCTTCCGGTGCCAGCCGTGGGTAATGTGGAGTGTGTGAGTTCGAATCTCACCCCGGTTTCCATTTCCAGCCAACGAACCAATTTACTGGGTAAGTCTCAAAGGAGCAGAGCTTTCATTTAGTCCGGGGCGCACCCGGATGGCCTTCCGGTGCCAGCCGTGGGTAATGTGAAGTGTGTGAGTTCGAATCTCACCCCGGTTTCATTAATGGCTACGAACCCCTCGAACCCGCGGAACGGTGACACCCGGCGGCCAGTCCCCACAAAAAGCATCGCCCCGCAACTGGCAGGACTAGAGCGGGGCTTTGTTGTGCCGCCGCTCAGAACGTGAACGGAAGCCGGTTACTCAATTTTTATGACCTTCCACTCCCCGCCCTCCTGACCGGGCAGGACCAAGCGACGGCCAAGGCGACCGGAAAGAAGTGCTTTTCCCAGGTGTGAAATCCAACTGATGTTCCGGGAATCCAACTCCATCTCATCACCCCCCGCGATGCGGTAGGTGGACCGGGTTCCTGCGGGATTTTCAACGGTTACCACCGCGCCGAACGTCACTTCGTCATTCCCGCCCCGAAAGTCCACGATTTTGGCGGATCTCAAAACCTCCTCCAAATGCCCAATCAGGATCCCATTTCCCTTCGCATCCTCTCTTAAAGCCTCGAGGCGGGAGCGGATCATCGACGCGCCCTGCCGGGTCATGTAATTCAACGCGCCTGGAGGGAGCCCGGAGGAGGAACGTGCCCGGGGCGGTCTTTCCACCGGTTCGACGTCTTCCCTGATGAAGGCTCTGCTCATTTGAGTGGTGCGCCGGAAAGGGAAAGGGCCGGGGTTTTTCCCGGTCGCATACTCTTCGGTCGCGCGCTTTCAGATGCACCCGCCGTGCCCAAGGGGCTTGGGACAAGTGAGCCTGGAAACCCGGAATTCCGCCTTGGCGGAGCGCTCCACTCCGGGCCGCGCTGATGCACAATAATATTCATTATTCTGTTGGCTTACTTAAGGTTTTACGTAGCGCGGCCAATCGTTAGGGTAGCGCTGCCGGATTTCCTCCGTGACGGCGGCCATTGCCCGGGTCCGGGCAGTTTCATCCGGCAGCGCCATGGCCCATGCGACAGCGGCTTCGGGCTCGCGTGCCTGTCCCCAGGCCCTTGCCAGAGTGGCCATGGCCCCCTGGCTGGAAGCGTCGAGTCCCTGGGCGATCAGCCAGTCGCTGGCCGCCGCGAGGTCGGGGGCGGGAGTGATTTCGCGAAGTCTGATATCGTCCTCCACATGGGTCCATTTCCGGATGGCCCGTTCCAGCGCCCCGCTTCTTCCGGCGCTGTCCCCGGCCGGGAAGCGGTTGAGATACCACTCCGCGGCGGCGGCCGGATCCGTTTCCATCCAGGGGTCGGCCAGGGCTTTGTTGAAGATTGTTTTTTGGGCGGGGCTCATTTGTATCTGATCCGCCCACGTGGCCACCTCTCCAGCCGGCTGATATTGCAGGCGTCCCTTGACCAGGTCTTGCAGTCCCCTGGCCGCTTTCTCTCCGGAAACCGCCAGAATGCGGTTGATAAGGGCATCGGCATCCGGCGGCCAGGTGGCGGGATCGTTTTCAAAAAGTTTACCCAGGCGGCCGGCGATTCCCAGGACAGCGCTTTCCCTCATGACGGGATCCATGAGCTGGTCCGCGGCCTCAAGAGCTTCCGCGGGATGGATTTCCGCCCAGGACCCGAAGATGCCTCCCAAACCGTTCCCGTCCAGTTTTCCTGCCCGCACCAGAGGCACGGCTTCACGGTTCCACGCAGCCAGGGCGGCGGCGGGGTCACGTTTGGCCCACGCCGCAAACACGGCTCCGGTGCCCGACAGAAAACGGATACGCCCCTCGCCGCCGGTTCCGGCTCCGTCCCGGATCCATGCCCAGACCGCCCCCGGATCCCGGGCCAGTAATACCGGCCCCAGCAAGCGTCCGGCCATTTCCTCCGCGCCGGCGCTTCCCTCATCCAGCAGGGCATCCACGAGTGCCTGTAACTGCGGCACGGTGGACCGGGAAAGATCCCGGATGAGACGGGCTTCCTCCAGTCTGGTCAAAAATCCCCTGCCTTCCGGAATTTCCCGGAGGCGCTGAAGAGTGGTCTCCAGCAGTGCCGAAGTGGAAGCTGGCGTTACTTCGCCCGTTGCCGGGCCGGAGTTTAAAGACGGGCCCGTTTCCAGCGGCCGGGATATGGCGCTGGTGGCCGCCGGTTGAGAGCGGAGCCGGGCACGGGATTTGCCAAGGTGCTCCCCGGCATACCAGAGGAGGCCCAGCAGGCAGGCGGCCATGGTGATCAGCATCAATTTTGAAACCCATGGACGAAGGAGAGGGAGAGCCGGCGGTTTCATGGTCAGGGATGGGATTGAAGAAGTTCGGAGACCAGAGCCGGATCCGTCACCCAGGTGGCGAGGGAAGCTTCCCGTTCCCCGGGGGAAAGCAGAAACAGACTGCTCCGTGCAAGCCGCAGGGTCTGGTTTCTTGAAGCCGGGTCCGCGTCGGCCGCCAGACGGTCGAGCCACCACCGGGGACTTTGCTCGATCGATTTCCCCACCGCCTTTCCGACCAGCGACGTCTGGCTTTCCAGCCGCCTCTCCATTTCGCCAATCGCGCCACGGGCATCACGGACCAGCCAGTCCGCCAGCAACTTTTCACCCACTCCCCGGTCCCGTTCGAAAGGCGTGTTGCCACTTTGAATCAGGTCATTGGCCCAGCGGAAGGCGGCTTCCGGATTCTCGCGGCCCCACGCGTCCGCCACGGCGCGCACCGCCTGACCGGAAAGTTTCCCGTCCGGCCGCAGGGCATCCGGCTCCATCATTCTTGTCCGGGCCGCCCGCCAGTCATGATCCGCCAAAGCGCTGAAGATCAGTCCGGAGACGGATTCGAATTTGTCCGCGTTTCCCCGGAATTCCTCCAGCAAGGCAATGGACTTTTCGGTGTCGCCAATTTCATAATGCCCCAGAACCGGATACATATCCTCGGAATACATGGACCAGTCGCCGGTCAGGGACATTTTGATCGTGGAGGCGGCCCGGAGGATGTCCAGCAAGGGGGGGCGCTCACTCCGGCGGTTCCCGGGGCTGCCTTGAACTGCTTTCACCGGACCGGCGTTCAAACGTGGTCCTTTTGTGATTCCGGACGGCCCGCCGGAGGGTGTTTTCGATCCCGGGACAGCAGCCTGACTTTCCGTCTCCGAAGTGAAACCGGAATAAAATCCGCCTCCCGCGCTGAGGGCCAGAAGAATCAGAGCGGCGGCCGTGACGGCCGGAGTGGTGGATTTTACGCGGGTCATAATTTGAAGGGTCAGCCACGACTTCGCGGCGAAGCCGGGCCGGGGAGCGTTGGTAATCGCGGCGCGCGCAAAAGTCGCGGTGGCGGCGGCGGACGCCCGGGGCATCAGGCCGCCTCCGCCCAAACCCGCGGCCAAAGCCGCCGAAGTGATGTCCACTCCCCGGCGGCGTAGAAGACCAGCCAGCTTCGCCAGAGCCCGGGAGGCCTGTTTTTGCACGGTATCATCGGTTTTCCTGAACCTCGCGCCGATTTCCCGGTAATTGCGCCCCTCGTAATAACGGAGGATGAGCAGCTCACGGTCGGATTCCGGAAGACGCTCCAAAGCCTCATCAAGTTCCGTGAGAGTGTGTTGCCACCCGGGAGACATGGAGGTTTGATTCAGGACTTCAAATTCCGCCGCCAGATCGGCCATGCGGCGATGACGCCGGGCTTCCCTGCGGCGCAGGCGGAACGCTTCCAGCAAAGCCGCCCGGTGCAGCCAGAGATTCAAAGCCGGATGGTTCCGCAATGCGTCCGCCTTAGCCACCATCGCTGTGAAAACGGCCTGCGCCGCCTCCTCCGCCAGGTATTGATTCCCACTGAGGGCACGCCTCGCGGTGCCTGCCACCAAACCGGCATGACGGTGGGTCAGCAGACTGACCGCTTCCTCATCCCCGCATTCCACCCACCGCCGCAGCAGGGCGGCATCCTCCGCGGGTTCAAATGGGGGGAACTCGGACATTCACCGTGCTACAGCCGCGCCAGTGGGTTTTCCGACAGGATTTTTCAAATTACGCCCCGAGGGCCCGCATGATCCTGCCCGCCCGGGCCGAAGCTATTCCACGCCGCTGCTGGACGCTCATTTAAGGGAGTCGTTGCTGACTGGCCGCCCGCCCCGCACCAGAACCAGGTCGCTGACGTTTACCAGCAACCGCCCGCGGGTTACCCTTGCACTGAAACCTGAACGGGACGAAGAGAAGAGAGACCGTTAGGGCGTTCGCCGGACGCGAGTGACGCCACGCTAAAATTCCAGTCTAATCGGCAACCCCTTGGATTCCAATGGGTTGTTTGCGTAATGACGCGATGACGCGAAAATCCGGAACAAGTGTTTCCCGCCGGAACTTTTTCTCTCCCCCGTGTGCTTCTTCTCTTCTGTCCTGTAGTCTGGATTATTCTGATTCCCTTTCTCCAACAGAATATCAGAAATTAAGTGTCATCGCGTCATTGGCCCCATTACGTGCTGACTACCAATCGGTTGCTGACGGGATAAGTTTTGAAATCCCGCGTCATCGCCTTCATTGGAGCGAGCCTGTCGCCCGCCTGACAAATCCTGATTGATCCCAGGCTTGTTCCCGGCGAATCCTCCCCGGGTCCGTGACTACGGCCACCGGGCCGGGGAGGCTGCTAATCTCCGGCCCCTTGGTCCCCCTATGTTCGCCGTAAGATGAAGGGATTTTAATTTTTTAGCAGGGCGGAGGAAGATTAAAATTTTAATGTTTGGGAGGGGGGTAAGGAATCTTTTTGGCCCGGAACTTGGGGAGCACAGTTCCCGCAGCGCACCAGGCTTTCACACACGGCCCTTTTTAATTCTGTTTTCTGTCCTGCCTTCGACAGAAACTTGACCCGCCGCCTCCGGTAGGTCAAACCGCCGGACATTGCCCCCACCTTCGCGATTATCAAAATTCGCTCTTCGCTCGCGAATTCTCCATGACTCGCGCATCTACGACGCCCAAGAGCGCAAGCACGACACCGCCGTCCTGTCACCCACGGCGACCCCGTGCGCTCCTTTCCCTTCCCTCCCGGAGATCACACCCCTCATTCCGGGCAATTTTGAATTTTGTAGTGCCCTCACTACGAGAGCGGAGGAATCGGAGTGCCTGACGCCACCCACTTTCCAGCTTTTATGTAGCCACGCATAACTCCGCAGAACTTTGCGTCTCCTCCACGTGTGACTGGACCACCAATAAATCCATCCTCGCCGCCGTGGAAAATAAACTTGGGTTCCCTGCCACACGAACAATAATTTCTGCCCCGTCCCGTCACGGGGACCGGACAAGCCGGAGAGCCATCTCGCTATCGAGAGCAGGATCATGCCGCTCCAGTTTCAACGGATTGAGCGCGAAAGCATCCTAAGGCTGTGAAGGCATGCCCGTAAAGTCGATCACACCGATACTTGGGAGGTCTGCGGCTCTGTTATCATCCTGTCGCGCACACTTAAAACTCCGGCTGCCGAGAACGTGTTTTCGGCCTTCCCCCGTCAAACATGGTCGACAGTTCTTCTCAGCACTGGAAGGGACTCCCTTGGTGGTCGTTGAAGGCTACATTAAGGAAAACCGCAAATGCGATTTTACAGAAATCAACCTGCAGCCATCATCTTGAGAGCAAACTTTTCTAAAAGCCCCTGCTTTACGGCTTTCCCCATCACATCCTCCCGCTTAAGGAGGCGGCGCGCGATGGGATCCGCCTCATTGAGGGCCTGTTTCTCGTAGCTGGAACGGATATTAGGGGGAAGGTCCTTCCAAAATTCATCAATGGCCTTTCGGTTGGCAGCTTCTTTGGCCTTCTCCCGCTCCTCGGCTGCCCTCTTCTTTTCTTCCCGTTTGGCCTTTCTCTCAGCTGCCTCCTTTTCTTTTCGGAGGCGGTCTTCCTCTGAAACGAATCCGGGGGGGTTTGAGTATTCGGCTCGAATGGCGCTGACCAAATAGCCGGCAGGGTTTTTGGAGATCCTCCGGTCCTTCTGTGCCGTGAGAAAGTCGAAGGACTCGAGCTGCTGGGCAATGAGGTCCGCAGGATACTCGGTGACAAGGGCTTCAGCGGCCTCTAAAGCCACTCCCCGCTCTTTTAGAGCCAAGACCAAGGGGGAAGGCTCCCCTGCCCTTTCCTGAGGCTCCTTGAGGCTTACACGGGCTTTCTCAAAGAACACGTGCCAGATCCCCTGGCTTGTCTTCCGAAACCGTTCGCCATCCGGCATGGGAGCCAGAAATCCTTTGGTCTCCAGTTCAACGATGGCGGTCCGGAGCTTACGCTTCAAATTGGCCGCATCGTAGTTTCTCGAGAGGCCCACATGCTCGAAACAGAGTTCCTTGAGCTCAAATTTCCAGTCTCCCCGAAGGAAAAACCGTTTGTCCAAAAACCTGTAGAGGCGTTTCGAGATGGCTCCCTTGAGCTGGACGTAGAAGGAAAAGTTTAGACTCTTGAGGTTTCCGGCATCAAAACTTCGCCAAATCACATCGTTCCAAGTGAAGGAACAAAAAGGGAGTTCCAACTGAGGGGAGGTCCCGGAGTGAGAATCGCGGCTGATGATGGAAACGTTGTCCAGGATGTGAAACTTCTCATCGCGCCAACATTTGTTGGCTTTATCCCACCAAGCCTTTTCGTAATAAAGTGTGACGCCCACCCAGCGATTAAGGGCCGTCTCAAGACGGTTGTAACTCCGTCCCGAATCCCCCCACCCGAGCATGGAGATGATCTGAAATCGGCTGAAACTCACTTTCCGGTTTCCAAACTTTTGGAGCTTACTGACCTGCACCAGTGCCAGCATGACCTCGTCATCGATAGCTGTCGGGAGCCCGTACTCATCGGATGCCGTGATGGTGAGCTTCCGGGTGATCATCTCCCCCCGCTGCTGATCAAAAATCCGATCCTCAAAAACCAGCGTCTTTTGGTCCGGGTCCAGCCGGTCTGAGATGGCCGAGAGGGGAAACTCTGCCAGGTTCATCTCATCTTTGCCATCCGTAATGCTTGGCATCCTCTCTACTGGAGGAAGCTCATCTTCAGGCGGAGGGGTGAAAAGTTCTTCCATATTCAAAGGTCCAAAAGAGCAACAACACCAACTCTTCGTGTTGTTTGTTTCTTAGTTTCTACAGAGTTTAAGAGTTGTGTTCTGGAAAAGTGTTAAAAATCAACGGCTTGCACCATGGTTTCATGTCTCATTACACGGTAAATCATGTCTCGTTTCACGGTGGACGCTGTCTCATTACACGGAAAAACATGTCTCATTACACGGTAAACCATGTCTCGTTTCACGGTGGACGCTGTCTCATTACACGGAGCCTCCGTTCTTCTCTTTGAGGCCTGTTCCACTTCACGGAGGGCACCTGCCTGAAAGCACGGCTGAATCATGTCTCGTTTCACGGCTCCCTTTTTCCCATCTGTGGTGAACGGGGTCAAGAGTCAAATTCCGTAATTACGATTTTAAGGAAAACCGTAATCCCTTCCCCCGGCAGTTTGGCCATTCGTGGACTTCTGAAATTACGGCTTGCCAAACAGCTTTGGAGTGAGCAATCGTAAATGCGATTTTACAGAATTGAAGAAATACGGCTTTAAGGAATGACATGAGAATAGCTTTTGTGAACCAAAAAGGCGGAGTAGGTAAAACCACTCTCGCTGTGAACGTGGCAGGCTGTCTGGCGCGCCAAGGTTTTAAGGTCCTTTTCATTGATGCGGATCCGCAACAGTCGGCTTTGGATTGGGCCGGGGTTCGTAAGGATGAATGCCCTTTTGGTATCGTCGGGATGCCTAGGCCTGTGATCCACAAAGAGCTGCCGAAACTTGAGGAGGGCTACTCGCATGTTGTCATCGACAGCCCCCCGTCTGTGCATCAGTTGACCCAATCGATTGTTGGGGCCTCGGATGTGGTAGTGGTGCCGGTTCAGCCTTCGCCCTACGATGTTTGGGCGGCTGAGGCGGTGTTAAAGGTCATTGATGATGCGTCGGCAGTGTTAAATCCAAACCTTAAAACTGTATTTGCGATTAATCGTAAAATCGTAAATACGGCAATCGGGCGTGACGTGGCTACCTCTCTTGAGGCCTATGGAAAACCGGTGCTCGCCTCTGGGGTCTGCCAGAGGATCACCTTCGCTGAAAGTGCCGCACAGGGAAAAACCGTTTTCGAGGTAGATGCAAATTCCGCCGCCTCCGCTGAGATCCAAGCCTTAACCTCGGAGATTTTGAGCCTATGACCAAAACAGTGAGTATTGGAAAGCGCCCTCAGCAGCAACCTACCCCCTCTCGCCCGAGTCCGGAGGCCATTGATAAGTGGATGCAGGGGCAGAACAACGGGGAAGGGGACTCCGCTGCCGTCGCGAGCCCGGCGGTTGTCGAAAGCCCTCCCGCGACACCTCCCCCACCCCCGACAATGAAACGTCTCACTATCGACATTCCCGATGTTCTTCACCGCAGGGTCAAAACCGGCTGCAGCCAAAGTGGCCTAAAAATGGCAGATGTTGTCCGGGATTTACTTGAAAACCGCTTTCCAGAAGCGTAAATACGGAAACACAGGAATACGATTTTAAGGAAATGCGATGAATTGCCTTGAAGCGACCGCTGTACAAGCGTTCAGTCTCCTGAATCAGGTAGAGCGGAAAAATGCGCCCTCGGCCCTGTTCATAATGGGCGAATCGAATCTTCTGCCCAAGGTTTCCATCGAGGGCTCACGTAAGGCGAGCCTTCCAACTGGCAAAGAGTTTCGCGAAGAATGGAGTTAAAGAAGGTCGTAATTAAAGAATTACGATTTTCTGTGTTCTACCACCGTGGGTTGACCAAAGCCAGAAAGGGTGTCATACTTGTAATACAAAGGATCACTATGCTAACCCTCAGATTAAAACCAGCCTTGGAGCAGCGCTTGGAGACCCTTTCACGCCGCACTGGACGGACAAAAACGTTTTATGCGGCCCGCGCCATTGAGGAGCGGCTTCCTGAATTCGAGAAGGCTTATGAGGGGCTGCCTCCCATTCCCGTCAGGGATGCGGGCAGGGTAAGGGAAGCGATTGCGGCTCTCAAAAGCCTCCGAAAGGGAGTCACCAAGCCCGCCAGCATGAGTTTAAAGGATATGAAAGAATCGGGGCGCGCTTAGTATGGACCTTGTTCTGGATGCATCGGTAGCAGCGGCGTGGGTGCTTGAGGATGAGCAGAATGACCTCGCCGATCAGGTTATCGATTCCCTGACAACCAAAACAGCGACTGCTCCGCACCTTTGGGCGTTGGAAATCGCGAACATTCTGCTCGTGTCAGAAAGGCGCGGCCGGATTGACGCGGCAAAGCGGAATTTGATGGGGGAAGCCATTCGCGATTTGGGAGTAATTGAGCAGCCTCAGCCGCAGGACGTGGTTTTTGGGGGACTTTTGGACTTGGCGGCCAAGCATAAACTCTCCTCCTACGATGCCTCTTATCTCGAACTGGCCATCCGCTTGGGCCTCCCGCTAGCCACGCTTGATGAGCCTCTGAAAAGAGCTGCCGTGAGCGAAGGGGTAGCATTAGTGGAGGCGGTCTAAGCATCTTAAGGATTTGCGATTCTACAGAAATACGATTTTCCTTATTGAAGGCTGATGCCGGAATGCGGAGAAGGCTTCGACCTGCATGGTCACCAAGCACCACCGGAGGGGAAGGAGGCTGGGCGACGCTCTCCCCAGACCGGAGCCTGCCTCGTAGAAAGAAGATGTCCGCAAACCGTCCCACCAAGCGGTGTTGGTTCGAAAGGGGCATCACGGCCAGAGCTGTCTTCGCCCGGCCACTTTCGAGATCTTTCCGGAGTTCGCTGATCCAGCACGACAGTTCCCGACCGTATTGAGGCGTTGGTTATCCCCTTTGGCAGCGGTCGCACAATAATATTGAATTTTACCCGGAGATTCCGGATGGAAGACAATAAGGATTATTATTGTGCATCAGCGCGGCCCGGAGTGGCATCCTTCGCCAGGGCGGAAAACGGAATCAGCTGTACGGATGCGGAGAAAGAGCCTGCCCGTGTTCGCTGGCGGACTTCTTGACAAAAGGAGCTTAGGAATTGAGAGAGGCCGCCTATGAGACGTCGCAGGGCAATCGGACTGACGGTGGGGGCCGGCATGGCGGGAATGTCCGCGTGCCGTCGAAAGGAAAGTGGCGCCGTGACCGCCGCGTCGCATCTTCCTCACCCTGAGGGATGGGATCTGGTGCCCGT
>CBDDIW010000003.1:0-1477160 GCA_965229245.1 Verrucomicrobiales bacterium | reverse complement strand
AGCGGCGGCGGCCCACCCGGATGGCCACGAGGCTCCCCGCGACGGTCAGCACACCGACGATGCCGAAAAGGATCCGGAAAATGAGGACAGACGCTCCATCGTGTGGACGGTCCAGAGTCAGGACCCACTGGGCCCCCGCGCCAAACATCAGGAAAAAGATCACGGACTTGATGCCCTCCCTTGTCAGGGTGGAGGGAGGGGACTGAAGTCGGTAGATGACCCCGTCCCGGTGTTCGTCCACCTCCAGCAGGCCGGAGCGCCAGGGGAGACCGTCCGCGCCCGCGGCCCCCAGGGCCCGGCGCAGATCCTGGACCAGCCAGGCTTTATCCCCGTCATCGAGAGCCGAGCCAAAGCGGATTTTTCCGTGCCGGCCCCGCGCCTCGAGGCCATAGACCGGGACATAGTTTTTGGAATAGAACGCCTTCAGTTCCACCCGGATATAGCCGTCACGGGCCAGCGGCCTGCGCGTGGTCCAGCCAAACGACCGGCGTTCAAGGGAAAGCTCCTGGTCCGTCAGCAGGAGGAGATGTTTTGCATATTTGGCGCGCAGGCCCACATAGATGAGTCCGATCCCGATCAACGGAAACAGCGTGCCCTGACACAGCCGGAAAATCCAGAGGAATGCCGGGTGCCCGGTGCCAGGCTGGTCCCCGGGTCCTCCAAAAGCGGGGCCTCCCCAGAGCATCACGGCAAAGACCATGGAGAAACAAAACCAGAGGACGCCGAACGTCAGGAAGCCCCGGGAACTTCCGCTGCGGGGAATGTCCCACGTCTCCCCGGTGCCGGAGACGGTATGGACGATCCCCGAACCCGCCGGGAGAGCGCCACCCGGAGGAGCGACGGGTGGACCGTTCTTTTTGCCCCTCAGGGAGTCCACGGATCCCATCCAGCCACACGGACAGCGGGCCACCGTCTCCCGCGGGCAGTCAGGCAACGGCGGTGGCGGCACCACGTTGGCCGCGCATTCCGGACATGCCCTGCCGTTCCAGGGCCAGGCCAACCGTCGGAGAAAATCTGACATGCCTCACCTCAAGGATGAGTCCCCGGCCTTGTCAACAACGTCCCGTGTGAGGAGCGATCCCCCCAGGGCTGAGGTCCGTTATCCATTATCTATTCCCCGCCTCCATCTCCAGTAAGACGGGAACATCCAGGGCTGTGTCCGGAGAGTTACTGATGTCCTGGAGCACGTTGTTCAGACGCTCCCGCGAGGGCCCCGGGGGGAGACCGGTGATGAGAGCCTGCATGGCATCCAGCCGGTCATGGGTGGCAAACGCGGCTCCCAGCTCCGAGGCGAGGTTTTCCGGAATGTCGGACGGGAATCGCCGGATGTATTCCAGGGCCGCCGGCGGATCCACCTGCATCCAGGCGCTCAGCACGCCCGCGCGGGCCATGGCCATTTCCTCCGCCTGGGGACCGCCCGGCCGGCCATCGTTCGAGAGGGAGAGCATTTGGTCCAGCCCGGCGAAGTCCGCCTGGGGCGGCAGGGTGTGCATGAGGCTGATGACCTGATGCCAGGCGGCTGTTTGTTCCGGAGACTCCACCACCACGCGCGTGGCCTCCATCGAGCCGTCCGGATGCCATTCTAAAAACGACAAAGGCCCGGTATTCAGATATTCGTTCAGGGCCGCCGAGGTCACCTCTCCCGGTGCCGTGAGCACCAGCGCGTGGGCCTGGCCGCGGCGCAGTTTTGTCTGGATCTCCGGGCCGCCCGCGGAAGCCATGAGAGCGGTGTATTCCCCGGGCGGAGCCGCGCGCCCGGCGGCGAGATACCACTCATCCGAAAGCCGGTCGGCGGGGGTGAAATGCGCGGGTGCTCCCATCAATTCCGCCCGCAGCGCCGCGGAAGCCGGATTCTCCAGGGCCTTCCGGATCGCCGCGTAGAGCCGCACGCCCGCGCCGGGGTATCTTTCGGGGTTCATGCTGGTGAGCAGCGTGCTCATTTGCGGTCCCAGCCCCATGCGGGCCACCACGCCGTCCAGATACGCCAGATATTCCGGCGAGGCCTCGCCTTTGTTCATCGCGGCCTCCCGGCTCAGTTCCCCCAGGCGGAGCATGATTTCCTGAAACTCCTCTTTCCCCACCTCTCCCCGGACGATCGCCCCCGGGGGTGCCGCCGTGCCCGCGCCGCGTCCCGGTGTCCCCGTGCCGGAAGCCATGGCCGTCCCCCGCCGCAGCGCCCGCGTGACCGGAGCCCCTGCCGCCTCCTTCTCCCCGCCCCCCGCCAGCGCCCACCAGGCTACCCAGGCCATGCCCCCCGCGCACAGCAGCAGGATGAGGGAGGAAGGACGCCGGGGAAAACGAGGCATAGCGGTAAAAGAAAGGAGGGTGAACGCCAGCCACGGTGGCGCATAAAGACAGCAGGGCAAAGACAAAACCCCGCCATCGAAACCAGGCATGGCCGCGAAGGCCGTTACCGCCGGCATGTCCGGAGAGAGGGATTCCCCCCGGGCGGAGCCTCCTCCCGCAGAGTCCCCGTAATGAGGGTGGCCCAGGCGGTCCTCCGCCAGGGGGAGGTGGATGTGCATGCGCATCCTCCCGTTTCCTCATAATCCTCCGATTGAGCTACAAGGAGCGGCGACATTCCTGTCGCCGTCGTCTGTTAGGCTTTTTTGTTCTCCGCCGCCTGCCGGTCCCCGTTTCTCCATCAACTGACGGCGACAGGAATGTCGCCGCTCCTTGTGCGCGTCCGGAGAATTATAAGGGCGCGTATTGGCGTCCAACTCCCCCTGGCGGCGGACCGCCAGGGCCCCCCTCCATCACAGGAACCTTCGGGGGCGCGTGAGGAAAGGGTTATTCAGCCCGGACCGCCACCGTCCCGAAATAGTAAAGCGCCGACAGAAATGCGAACCACGCGAGAATGGTCTCCACGCGGATTTCGTCCCGCCTGCGCCCCGCCGCGGCGGGACTTTCCGGCACTGGGGGAGGGCTCTCGAAGCGGTGCGGAGAAGGAGAGGTGTTCATAACTTCCGGGAGAGGTATGCCCGTATTCATCATCCCGTCCCGCGAACCCGCAAGATGAAATAAAGATCCGGCGGGCGGGAACCGGACGCTCGTTTCATACGGGAGGCCCCGGGCACGGCGCGCGGGGAGCTGGCGGCTTATGAACGCGGGCACGGAATTTGACCCCCGCGGGTTTCCCGTGTAGCGGAGGTTATGAAGATTTCCGTCCGGGTTCTGTTCTGTCTATTGCTCTGTTTCCACCTTGTCCGGGGAGAGGAGCCGAAGCCCGCGGCACCACCCGCTCCCGCTCCCGCTCCGCCGCCGGCGGCTCCGGCTCCAGCCATGCCCTCGCGGTGGGAAAGCATCTCCTTCCCCGCCATGACCCCGTGGCGGAGGGATATCACCCGGCCCCGCATTGTGGTGGAAAACAGAAAGAAGGAGGGAATGGTGCTTTTATTCCAGTATTTTCTTCCCCCGGAGGCCGATCAGGAAACGAACGGCACCTCCCGCCCGGAGCCGGTGGCGGCGGAATTTTATGTGAATGAAAACAAACCGGTGATCCTGAAAGGCACTCTGGAGAGCGGCCCTTATGAAGGCAGCGGCCCCGGTCCGCGGGGCCGCGAACAGCAGACGGACCACACCTTTTTCATTCCCTGGGGGGCCAATGCCCTGGATGACGCGTGGGTGAGACTGCGCCTCAAAGACCGCGACTTTTGGGTGGAACTGCCTTTTGGCTTTACCCGGAATCCGGCGGATCCGGCCCCGCCCGCCGGTGAAAGCAAGGAGGGCCCCGGCTGCCCGGTGGCGAAAAATACCAGTGCCGGAGAGAATGACCTGGTGATCCCCTGGGAATACGTCACTTACCAGCTCGATGGGTTCCCCGCCAGCCAGCGGGTCTATGTAAATATGGCCAATCCCTCCGATGCTCAGACAGAACTGCAAATGAGCGGATTTGGCTCCGATATACGGGAGCCCCGGTGCGGGATCACCTTCGAATTTGTGCCGGATTACCGCAATGAGGGCAGGTGCATTTCCCTGGCATTTTCCAGAGGGATAGAGCCCTGGATTTATCAGATGTTCTCCTTTCCTCCAGGCTTCACGGAGGGCCGTGCCTGGATACCCGTGAGGATTCAGACAGGCCCCGCCAGGCACGCGCTCACCGTGCCTTCCAGCCTGACATATTCCGGTCACGGGCACGGCAGCGTCCCGGAGGGAACGCGGATCCTGCCGCTTGCCGGAAAGTGGAATATCGACCGCTGATCCGGACGGAACCAGACACCGCGGAAAACGAGCGCCCGCCTGGCCGCTTTGGCAAAAGCCACCGCCTGGTTCCAAATCGAGGGTGATGTGCTTGTGGATAGTGATTGGTTTCAGCCAGTGAACAACGACCCTGAGATCGGCGTTGGCTTTGAGGCCCGGGCAAAGCTGACCTTTTCGTCATGCGTGGCCACCCGGCGGAAAATCTATCACTCCAAACCGAACCGGTAACTTCAACTCAAACGACCGTCCCGCTCTCTTTACTTCTCACTCCACTCGGAAGTCCGGGACGCGGGGAAAGAAGTGATGGCGAATCAGAGGCTTGACAAGAAAGGGCGCGCGCGGCATCACTTCAGTCCATTGAAAAACCTGTTAAATTCCGCATATGCGCGCGCGATTCAATGCCATGATGATGATGGCGGGATTAAGTAATCTGCTGATTACATGCGGCCCCTCATCCATGCCGGCCTATCCGGAATGGACCGGCACCAGGAACTCCTATTCGCCGGAAGGATGGGAAGCCGGGGCGAACCACACCCGCTACCATGTGCTTTCGCCAATGCTTATCGTTGTTAAGCCGCCAAAGAAGGCCGCCAGCGCGATTTCTCTGATCGCTGAATTTACTAACATCAAGTACAGGGATGACGTGACGGTTGAAATTCCTTTAACGGTTCAGGAGGACGGCAGTTTTGCGGCCCGGTTTACGAGCTTCAAAAGCCTTCAGGTTGGAACCGGCTTTTTCTCAGTCCAGTTATTTTTAAAGTTGACTCCTGATAAGCTGGTGAAATTGAGTCCGCCTTTGGAATTACTCGTACAAGCCGGAGGAATGTAGCCTTACATTGTATCCGGAATTCGCTGCCGGGCTGGTGATAATTATGAAATCGTTGGCGGGCTTGCAGGCTTTGTTTGCATTGCTGGCCGCGGCGTGGTTTTTCAGGCTCCAGGAAACAGGGTGCCCGCGGCAAGTCCATCGAAGGCTCCTCCGATTGAGGGTGGCCCAGGCGGTCCTCCGCCAGGGGGGGGTGAATGTTCATGCGCACCTCCTCCCGTTTCCTCCCCATCTCCGATTGAGCTACAAGGAGCGGCGACATTCCTGTCGCCGTCGAATCCTCCGGGTGGAGGATGGGAAAGGCCACGGAGAAGGCCGGGGAGGAATCATACCATTTACAATTGGGATCCAGTAATACCACGGAGCGTTGAAAACGGTCGGCCAATACGGAACGTCAACTCGTGATCAATGCCTTTGAAAAGACCTTTTTTCAATTTCTCGTGGTATAAAATGACGCATGAAGTCCCCGGAAATACGAGCCAGGCCCTCCGGTTATCCGTTCAGACCCGGAGGCCGTTGGAAGGCGGCCAGTGGCGCAAGCCACCGGAAAAGGTGTGATAAGAACAGGCAGCCCCGGAGGGGCGCTGGAACAGGCGCTGTCCGGAGCGCCGTGGAGAGGCATTCACCGGAATTTCCATCGCCCCTGCCGGGGCTCCGGGTTGTTATGGCACCGGTTCCGGTGGCTTGCGCCACCGGCTACCTTCCAGCGGCCCTCCTGGCCTGAAACAATGACCGGATGACCTGGCGCGTATTCCCGGGAGGACTTCATGCTTCATTTTACCGGATCCCGACTTGAAATGGTATAATACAACAGGACAGGAATATGACCGCATTAACCCGGACCGTCTTCAGCCACGGAGTGGCGCAAGAGATTAGCCGGGGGCGCAGTGAGGAACGAACGGAACCCCCAGGTCAGCACGGTAAAAGATTCATGCGCGCCGAAGGTGCGCGCGAAGCCTCCCCGGCAGTGACCGGGCATTCCCGCGCGGGCTTCCCCCGGAGTTTCTGGCGCACCTCCGGCGCGCTCTATTCGTATGGCGTTATTCCGGTGGTTCCGCGCGTGCCGCGCTCCACCCCCGGCTTGTATGTTGCGCATAACACATTTTCGCCAATCTCTCACGCCACTCCGTGGCGGCAAAGCAGGTGATGAATATTCCTCCATGTAATTTCCGCGCGAGGTCCATGGCTTGCGCCACCGGCTATCTTCCGGCGGCCCCGCGGGCCGGAAACAACAACAAAGGAAGCCGCAGGGTTTTAGAGCGTTTGCCATAAGTAATTTCCGGTTACACGCGCGGCGAAGCAGGCTGTCGATTCTCCGCGTAATGCCAGTCATGGTTTCCTCCGGATAAACCACATGGAATACCATAAGGAACTGAAAAACAGGTCCAGTGGGGGAGGCTCGATCCCAAGGCGAATCCAGTCCGCCGGGCGACCCTCGGCTATTCCACGGAAATGCTGGAGCCGGGGATGGCTTTTTGCAGATTCCCGGCGGCGGAGGCGCTCACGCGGGTTTTCCAGAGATAGACGTTTTTCAGCTTCCGCAGGCCCTTGAGGGTGTCCAGGCTGGCATCGCTCAGGGAGGTGCTGTGGGCGGCCAGGTAGTCCAGATTTGTCAGGGTCTTCAGGCTGGCGATGCCGGTGTCCGTCACGGCGGTGTTGCTGATGTTCAGCTTTGTGAGCCGGGGAAAGGTGGCGATGACGGCGAGGGAGGCGTCCGTGATCTTGGTGTCGCTGACGTCCAGTTCCGTGATGTTCGCCGCGAGCGCCTGGAGCATCTGCACGTCCTTGTCCCCCACCTGGCTGGTGGAGGAAACCCACGCGATGCTCAGAAGCTTGCTGTCCGGGGTGACGGGATTCACGATAGCGCCCTGGGCGGCGAGCTTCGAAATGACCTCGGCGGGGGCATCCGCCACGCCGGCGGCCAGGGGGTCCGCCCCTTTTTTCGGCCCGGTGGCGGAGGCGGGCGCGGCCCCGCCGGGAGCGGCTCCACTGCCCTTCCAGTCGCCGAACTTCGCGCCTTCCAGGATCCAGTTCTTGATGAGTTCCGTCTGGGTGAAGGTGAGCACGCCCTTGCCCTTCGGCGGCATCACATCGTCATCCGTCTGCGGGAGCAGCATGCGCTGGTAGAGCGGACTTTTATCCGGATCGCCAGGCTCCAGGGCCGGGCCGCCGGTGCCGCCCTTGACCATAAAGCCGGGGGAATCCATGCGGTAGCCCCCTTTGGGGTTTACCACTTTCCCGCTGGTGTCCTTGTAAGGGGCGCGATGGCAGTCCGCGCAGTATTTCCCCAGCACGGGGAGGACATCCTTGCGGAAGTCCACCTCGGCCGCGGCGGGCAGCACGGAAAGCAGCAGGACAGGGAGAACGCGGCGCATAGAGGCGTGTGAAGGGGGGGGGCGGGAACGGGAGCGGAATCGGGGAACGGCGGGCCTGGTTTCCCGGCTCAGGTGAAGAGCTGCGTCACGGGACGGCCCTTGTCCGCGAGGGTGAAGGGACGGCCGGAGGGCGAGATCTCCACTTTATCGATGGGCAGGCCGAGGGCGTAGCCGATGGTGGCGTTGAAGTCCATGGGGGTGGTCATGCCGTCCACCACGTTCGCGCCCTGGGCGTCCTTTTTCCCGTGGATGATGCCGCCGTGGATGCCGCCGCCGGCCATGAGGCAGGAGAAGGCTTTCGGGAAGTGGTCCCGGCCGTCCTGGTGCTCGCTGACGATCTCCGGGGTGCGGCCAAACTCCGTGCCCACGCACACCAGGGTGTCCTGGAGCATGCCGCGGCGGTGGAGGTCCTGGAGGAGGGCGCTGAGGCCGTCATCCAGATCCTTCGCCCGGGCGGGCACGGCGGTGAAGTTGTCATAGTGGGTGTCCCACCCGCCGTGGGTGACCTCCACGTAGCGCACGCCGTGCTCCACCAGGCGGCGGGCCAGCATGCAGCCCTGCGCGAAGCGGGACTTTCCATAGGTCTCCTGCACCTCCGTGGGCTCCTTCCGCACGTCGAAGGCCTTCAGGTCCTCGCAGCGCATGAGGCGCAGCGCGTCATCGTAGAGGCCCTTGTGCTCGCGGATGGCCTGGTTGTTCACCTGGGTGTGGAACTGGGAGTTCAGGGAATCCGCCAGCTTCAGCCGCTTATCGAAGTCATCCTTCGAGATGGTGCCGGGGAGCATGGAATCCTGGAGCCCCTCGCCGGGTTCGCCGATGGGCACGCCGGAATACTTCGCGCCCATGAAGCCGCCGCCCGCGTTGTTCGGGTCCGTGCTCACGGCCACAAAGCCGGGGAGATTTTTGTTCCGCTTCCCGCCCAGCTTTACCACCCAGGCGCCGGTGGCGGGATGGACGATGGTGCCGCGCATCACATAGCTGCGCTCCATGAGGTACTGGCCCTGTTCGTGAGCACCCTGGGTGGTGCTCATGCCATTGAAGAGCGCGATGTGGTGCATCTGCTTCGCGGTCTTTGGCAGGTTCTCCGAGAGCTGGAGACCGGTGACGCTGGTATTGATGGCCTTCGTCTTGCCCAGCACGGCCTCCTTTTTCCCCATGACGTCCAGGGTGTCCAGGTGGCTCATGCCGCCGGACATCATGAGGAAGATGACGCTCTTCGCGGCCCGGGGACGGTTTGGCACGAAGTCCGCGGCGCTGGCCACCGTGCGGCCCAGCATGGGCGCGAGGCTGACGCCCAGGGTGGCCTTCGCGATATTGAGCATGAACTGGCGGCGGGAGAATTCGTCGGCGCTGCTGGGGAATTTCATGGCAAAAGATGTTACTTAAGGTTTTTAAAAAAGAGACTCCGGAAAATCAGAGGACAAACATGAACTCGTTGGAATTCAGGAGCGCGTAGAGGATGTTCTTGATGCCCTCGCGGCCCTTTTTGGCCTCGGGCAGCATGAGCTCCAGCTCCGCGGGGGTGGGGTAGCGGGTGAGGATGCTGAGGAAGGCGGCTTTCACCTTGCCCTCCGGGCTGTCCGCGGACTCGATGGCCTTGTAGATCACGGCGCGGGAGTCGTTCACGATGTTCTTCTCCACGTGGCCGTTGATGAGGGAGAGCACCTGGGTGACATCGCTCTCGGAGGAGCCGCCTTCGATCACCTCGCGGCTGGACTGGCCGAATTTCCGGAGGAAGTGCTGCGGGGGCGTGGGCGAGGGCAGTTCGGAGGCGCGGAGGAGGTCTTTGTTCAGCCCCTTCCACTTCGCGCCGTCCGACATGGAGGTGGCGTTCGCGTCCTTGGAAGCCATCATGGAGCTGTCCATGGTGGCCATCATGGCTCCGGAGCCGGAGCTGGAAGCCCCGCCGGACACGACCTTGTCCACCCAGGAGGAAATCTCCGCGGGCTTCATGCCGATGACCTCTTTATACACGTCATAGACGGAGCGTCCGAGATTCCGGCCCGCCACCACGGCGGTGTGGTCCAGGGCATTGCCCTTCCGGTAGTCGATGTCCGGGATGACCAGGGTGGCCATGGAGTCCCACACCTGCTCCGCGGTCATGCGCTTCACGGCGCGGCCGTGGAAGGTGTATTTGGAGCGCGGGTCCACGGCGTCCCGGTTCGTGCCCAGGGCATAGACGCGGGTATTGAGGATCACTTTCTCCAGGCCCTTCACGTCATACTTCAGTTCCTTCAGGACCTGCTGCAGATAGTCCAGCACGGCGGGATTGCTCACCACGGTGCCGGGGGTATCGCGGGTGCCCTCCACAAATTTATCCACCGGCTCGAAGAGACCGATGCCCATGGTGCGCTTCCACACGCGGTTGGCCATGATGAGGGTGAAGCGGGGATTCTCCGGCTCCGTGATCCAGTTGGCAAATTTCTCCCGGGCGTCCTTCATGTCCCGGTTCGTGCCGCCGCGGGCACCGGGATAGATGGACTTCGCGGGCACCACCTCGCCGCCTTTGCCGCCCTTCCCCTTGAAGTCCATGGGCAGGGTAATGTTCCCCTTGCCATCGCCGCTCACGCCGAAGTCATAGATATTGTCCATCAGCCAGCGGTAAACGTCCCGCTTACTCTTGTCCGGGTCCAGGCCCTCCTTGCCCTGGTACTTCTCGTTCACGTATTTCTTCCGCTCATCATTGGAACCGGTGACGATCCCGTAGGTGAAGGCGGACATTTCATAGAAGTCCTTTTGCTTCCATTTGTCATACGGGTGGTCATGGCACTGCGCGCACTCGATGTGGGTGCCCAGGAAAATGCGCGTGGTATTCGCCATGTTGTCCAGCGGCATGCCGCGGTCCCGCTCAAAATAGCCCACGGCACCCTTCCCCGCCTCCCAGCCGCCGCCATTCGTGGTCAGCAGCTCAAAGACCATTTTATCCCACGGCTTGTTCGTGGCCACGCTCTCCCGGATCCAGCGCAGGTAGGGCACGCCGCTGCGGGTGCCATCCGTGCCCAGGCGGCTGGTGGCGCGGAGGATGTCCAGATACCAGTTGTAGGTGTGGCTGACGTAGCCCTCGCTGTTCAGGAGGGTGTCCACCAGCTTCACGCGCTTTTCCGGGGAGGCATCGTCCAGGAAGGTCTTCGCTTCATCGTAGGACGGAATGCGGCCCACGGCGTCCAGATACACGCGGCGCAGCCACTTCGCATCATCCGCCGGGGTGACGGGCGTCACCTTGGCTTTGGTGAATTCCTGGCCCACGCGTTTGTCGATCTCCGCCGCGGTCTTCTTGACCCAGGCGGGATCATTGGCGAGGTCCACCACCTTTCGCGCGAGCTGCGCGTGGGAGACCGTGCCCGCGACAACAAAAAGCAGCGCGCTGCCGGCAAGGCGGACTTTGAGGGAAAGCAGAAATCGGGTCATGGCGGTGGTCAGTGGGAGTAACGTCAGAATCCTCAGCAATTACGGCTGGAACCGCCACCAAATTAGACATGTCCCGCGAATTTTTGGTTAAAATTCCGACAGGGGAATCCCCTACCGGAACCCCGGGAATTGCCGGAGAACCGGGAACTTGTCAGGAAAACCGGGCGTTTTTTAACCGTCGGCACCTGGCTAAGGGGTCCAGCCGGGAATCAGCCATGCGGGAAAGCATGGCCGCTCCGAAGGGCCAAAGGCCCGGCCCCATACCAGCCCGGAGCAACGCCCCGGGGAACGACCGGCAACGATTTTGAAGGGCTGAAAGCCCGCGCCATTCTTGGTTGGAATCCGGTAAAATGAACCATGCAGCCCCTTGGGAACACCAGCCAGGTCATCCGGTCATTGTTTCAAGCCCGGAGGGTCGCCGGAAGGTAGCCATTCGCGCAAGCCCTCAGCCTTATACATAAATTACGTGAAGGAATAATATCCGTCACCTGGCGCGCCGCCACGGAGTGGCGGGAGAGATTAGCCGGGGGTGGAGTGAGGCACGAACGGAACCCCCGGACTGGTCCCCTAATGAGTATAGCGCGCCGGAGGTGCGCGAGAAACGTTAGAGGGGTGCCTGCGTTGGAATGCCTGAGGCTGCGGGGTAGAGTTCTCGCGCACCTCCGGCGCATATGAATCTTTCCAGATACTGACCGGGGGTTTCGTTCGTGCCTCACTCCACCCCCGGCTAATCTCTTTCGCCACTCCGTGGCTGAAGATCACGAGGTTAGGTAACTAAACCTGTGTCTCTTTGGTGTCAAAAATGTCCCTGAAAGGCATGGGGTAACCCTTCAGACGGAAACCGTTGCTTATTCACTGCCCGGTGACGGGTTCCGCTCCGGGCTCCCCTTCCGGCACGGGCTCGGCGCGGGGCAGAGGCTCCGGGGCGACCGGGGGTGGGGACGGGGGCTGGGTTTTGTTCCCGGCGGGATCCGGGGCGGTTTTCGGCTTCGGCGGCTCGGTCTTGTCCGTCTTCGCCAGGGGCGGCGGCGATTTCAAAAGCGCGCGGATGGATTCCCCGGGGATGCAGAATTTCACCACCATCTGCACGTCGTCATCCGCGTCTTTGTTCTTCTCCCCGTAGTAGGTGGTGCGGGTGCTGCACACCATGCCCGCCACGGCACCGTGTTCATTCAGCACGGGCCCGCCGCTGGAGCCCCGCGCGTAGTCCGCGGTGACGCACATGTATTTCACCGGCGGGGATTTCGGATCGTCATACTGGAGCGTGTAGCGCGAGATGGTGCCCTGGGTGAAGGTGTAGAACTGCTGGTCCGGATGGCTGATGACGGCGATCTTTTTTCCCACGGGCTCGTCCAGGGCCAGGGCCAGCGGCTGGAGCCCCTTGGCGTGGATTCTGAAGATGGCCACGTCATTCAGGCTGTCGGAGGCCAGGATCTCGGCCACGGGGTAGAAATTCCCGTCCCGGCTCATGACGCCGAAGACCTCGTCCTTATCCGCGCCGCCGAAGACATGGTGATTCGTCACCAGGACGCCGTCCGGGGTGAGCACCCAGGCCGTGGCGGGCTCCCCGGCCTCCCAGTCGCCGCCTTTCTGGGATTTGAAAGCGGAGCAGATGACCATGACCGCGCCGCTGCACCCGGTGTAGATTTCATTTGGCGCGAGCACCGGCGCGCTGGGCGGGGCCGGCAGCACATCGCAGGACTTCCGGTTCATCTGCCCGTGGAGTTCCTTCCCCCGGGTCCCCTTCCCTTCGGCGGCGTATTTGAGGATCGCCTTTTCCATGGAGCGCATGAGCTTCACGTCATCGATGTACTGCGGAGGCCGTCGCGGCTCCTGCCCCTGCCCCCGTGCCATCGTGAAAGTGAGAGCCAGAGGGAGGAGGAAAAGAAGGCGCCGGATCATTTTGGGGGGAGAAACTGCCCGCAGTCTGACCTGGAACCCCCGGGCCGCAAGCGCTCGCCACCCCGCGCGAACGGGAATCCGCCTTTCGACGAAAGAAAAACCTGAAAATGAATGCACCCTGACGCTTGACACCGGAGGAACCCCGGCCACAGTTCGCGCCCCTTCGGGAAAGGCCGGTGTAGCTCAGCGGTAGAGCAGCGCATTCGTAATGCGCGGGTCGGCGGTTCGATTCCGCCCACCGGCTCCAAGAAGTTTTGGAGCGGCAGGGAGTTGAGGCGATTTCCGGGAATGCAGCCGGATGTCCGGTGTGAGGAAAATGTCTGGTTGAGCACGGGCTCAGCCTGTCCCGGCTCCGGCCGGAGTTATGAGGGGATGAAAGCAGAGCAGATTCTTATGGGAAACTGCTTTTGGACTTCAAAAGTTCCAGCCTGTCCACGCCACACCGCCGGCAGGCCAGCCCGGCGGGGCGTCAGGAGAATGGGAATTTCGGAATCGAAGTTTTCAGGCGCAGGGGCGGATGGTTTCATGTGGGCCCCCCGGCTTCACGGAATTGGAGGAATAAAAGCCAAACGGGAATCCAGGGAAAGCCGCAGCTCCTTCCTGGATTGAATTTCGAACGGCACGGCAAGCGGAATTCCCCGGGGCTATTTTCACCCTGCTCCAAATTTGTTTAGTTTTTTTATTTATTTTTCCCGCCGGCTTTCGGGAATTACGAGCGCGAAACCGCATTTCAGCGCAAGGGCAAAACCCCGGAATAACATTATTTAAATTCCTGGAATCCAGGGATTTACGACGGAATTCTTTACACAAACCCCAGGAATTCGCTATCTTATTTTTCCCTGGAAAAAATCTATGAGCCCATTCAGTCAACGCATTAAGGGAATTTTAAAACGGTGGCACGGATGGCGCATATCTTTATTTTGCCGCCAACCGCGGTCTTCAAAAAAATAAAATATGAACCCTGCTAAATTCATTTCCGCGATCGCCATCGCGCTCTTCGCCGTCCAGACAGCTCAGGCGGCTCCCATCGCCGTCACGAACTACAATGGTCACCAGTACAGCCTCTACGAAGCGCCGGGGATTACCTGGGCGGACGCCTCCGCGGCTGCCGCCGGTGTCTCCAGTAACTCGTATCTGGCGGTCTTCGGAGACCCTGGAGAAACCGAATCTGTTTATGCCGGATTGATCGGCAACGGATTTTTCACCACCACCGGCAGCCAGGCATGGCTGGGCGCGCGTCCGGCGGATAACTCCTCCTCCACCACTGACCCCACCAACTGGGCGTGGAGCAACGGGGAAACATGGACCTCATTCAATGCCCTCAACTTCGCTCCGGGAGAACCGAACGGTGACTCCTCCGGCCTGGCCATCAACAGATACGGATCCTCCACGTTCAACGACGAGGGTGGATTTGTCGGCGGTTATATCGTGGAGTCCGCCGTGCGGGTGCCTGAAGGCGGTTCCGCAATCGCTCTCATGGGCATTGCCATTGGCGGTCTCGCGTTCTTCCGCCGGAAACTGGCCTGAGACCCGGCAGGTTTAATTATTACGATAAGGGAAGCAGGCAACTGCTTCCCTTTTTTCGCGGTACTGGCCGGGTTTTTAAACCCCCGCTGGCGGGAGTACCAGGCCTTCTTCTCCGATAGTGGTCGACCTTTCGCGCAATAGCACCGGACTGATGCTGTCAGCCATTCCGCTGGAGAGCCGTCTCAAAGGGATTGTGGAAATACTGATGAGTGCCCGCCAGGTGCCATCGGGGGAAGCGCGGCGCACTCACTCATGACCAATTGCCAGCGACCTTCACGCCCGGCGACTCGCCCCCATGGTCTTTCCGGTCCCACTCCAGCCGGATGGAGACACGCTTTTGCGAGGGGGGAGAACGGAGGAATCATGGAGTCTGCCCGTGACGGCAGGGAATTGCACGGAGTAGAATACAAGCAGACGGGACATTCCATGTGCTTCTTCAGCAGTGGTCCTTCAAGATAAGATGCCCCGTGCCGCGGGGCGGCACGGGGCGCACAAATACCTCTGAATTGGCGAAGGAGGACTATGAGGATCCTTTGGGGTTCCCGGTGTCATCCGCAGGATCATCACCAGCGGTTTCGACTCCCCTCTGCTCCTCCTCTGTCTCGTCCCCGTCTTCATCATCCTCCTCAGAAGGATCAGTCCCGGGATTGGTATCCGGATCCGGGGTCGTTTCGTCTTCGTCTTCGTCTTCGTCTTCGTCTTCGTCTTCGTCGATTTCGTCAGGTTGATTGCTCATGCGGCTTAACCATGCACCATCGATGCCAGGCGTTGGTGTCCGCCCTTCCCCTTGATGGAAAATGACCTCCCCGGCGCGGGCCGCCTCCTGCCGATTCCGGATATGGTCCGCGCGAATCCCCGGCCCTAACGCAAAAAAGGACCCTGGAAAGCCCGGATGCGTATCATTAATCCTGTCACGGCTTGCCGGATTCACCCCGTGGCGGAGGAGACATTAATTTTATTCATTGAAAATGAACAGGTTAAATTGCGGCATCAGGCATGGGGAAAAGCCAAACCGGCGCGGGTGAAAATGGCAAATATCGAGGCCGGGTGATTGACTCCCAACCCGCGCTCAACCAATTCATGAACGCGATAAAATTCGCGATTCATTACGCCGGCATCATCCCCGGCGCGCGCTGCACTAACACCATACCGCAACCGACCAAAAATCCAGGCAATGAAAATCAAACCACTGTATCATGCCGCGTGTATCGTGGCCGCAACCGGCCTCGTGAAGGCAGAGGAGCCTTTCACGAACAGTTCGACACCCGTTCCGCCAGGCTACACCGGACCGGTATTTAAATTGAGTCATTCATACCCCAGGAGCGTGCCGGTCCCGCCGCCGGCCATGCCCTGGCGGGCTGCCCTCAACGGGCAGCCCATCTCCACCGCCACGGCGGAGGCATACACCGCGGCTCTTCGGGGAGCGGTGGCCGGTGATATGAAAGTGCTCGTCCTGGACTATTCCAAGTGGGACGCCGGGGCCCGCGGATGGTACAATCAACCGTGGCTTTCCACCATCCGGGAACCTATCCACGGCATGTTCCGGGCTACTCAAACCTCCGCGAGCCTTTTCAACGACCCGGCACTCAGTGTGACGTATGTGAACAATTTCGCCGCGGTTTATTACAACTCGACCGCCGCGGTGACTCTGGGGACTTTCTGGGGCCCCACGGCCATGACTCCCACGTTGACCACGGCCGCGGCGCAGTTTCCGGAGGGTTCCATCATTGTGAAACTCGCGTTTACTGAAGTAACGGGTGGGCAATGGCCGGTCATGAAGGAATCCCCCTCGTGGAATATCTACGCCAAATGGATGGACCCGGCGACAGCGGGTGTCGCGGCGGCCCCCACTTCGTTCGATGTGCAGCTAATGCAGATTGATGTCATCGTGAAAGACAGCGTGGCGGCTCCGAAAACCGGCTGGGTCTTCACCACCCTGGTCTATGATAACCGCATAGAGGGGGACTTCTGGGCCCGGATGGTCCCGCTCGGGGCGATGTGGGGTAATGATCCTGATGTGAATTCACCGGTTACGCCGGGATTCCGTGCCCCTTTGAAGGAGACCTGGATCAATGCGAAATCCCCCGCCTACGCTCAAGCCACCCTCGGCTGGGGTGGTCGTCTCTCCGGACCGAACGATCAGGCAGTGCAGGCCCCGGCGGACTACATTGACCCGGTGACAGGCAAGCAAGGGACTGTTCCCGTGGCTAATTCGTCGTGCATGAGCTGCCACAGCCCTGCTGAATGGAAGATGCAGTCCTTTCTCATGCCCGGGGCAATCAACAGCGACGGGAATTACGTGATGGCGTCGCCGGGGTCAACGGATTGGTTTCGCTGGTTTCAGGACCGGCCGGGGACGGAACCCATGGACCCGAACAGCATCGCGCTGGATTACGACATGATGTTCGCCTTCAAAGCGCTCCCGCATTGGGCCAGCGCGACCAGCAAGTCCCTCGAAAATCCCCTTCTGTTCGCGCGGCCCGCGGATTTGAAACGGGCAAACGCGGAGGGCAAATTGAGCCCGCGAAATTATAACGGATTGCCCTTCAAGAGTGAAAGATTGAAGTAGTCCGGGTGTTCATGGTGGCACGGAAACCGAAGCCCGCGGGCAGCCCCCGCGGGCTTTTTTGTGCGCATGCCGCCCCGCGTGTCCAGGCGGAGCGGCCCCCTGGCCGTGATCCGCGTAGGCCACGCATGGCATAACGTCCAGCATAGCGAAGGTCCGAATCCCGCCGCGGCAGGGAAGGACGCGGCGCCCCGCCGGAGGCCATTGCCCGGGCTCCTTCACACTGGATTTTCACTCTGGGAGACCCCGGGAAACAGTTAGCCGGACACACTGACCGCAAACTTCCCCCCGGGCGTCCGCGCTGTTCCCAAGGGGGAGGCCCGCGGGTTCCGGGCACTATCCGGCATCCTGGCAGCCGGGGGGCTTGAAAGCTGGCGTTTCAGGGTAACGTGAGGATTTCCATGCCTGAACCGTCTCTTTTATCCCCGTCCATACTCTCCGCGCGCCCGGTGGCGGCGGGGAAGTATTTCCGGAGGGGGGGAAGGCGGTGGGATTTCCATGGGCTGACCTACGGGCCCTTCGAGGGGCCGGATGGCCTGCCCGGGCCGGACCAGGTGGAGCGGGACTTGGAAATGATCGCCGCGTGGGGGGCGAATACGCTGCGGCTTTTCCTGCCGCCGCCCGGGTGGTTTCTGGATGCGTGCGCGCGCCGGGGCCTGGGCGTGGCGGCGGGGGTGGCGTGGACGGACCACGTGGACTTCCTTTCCTCCAAAGCCTCCCGCCGGGAGGCGGCGCGCGCGGTGCGGGAGACGGCCCGGCGGCTGGCCACGCGCCCGGAGGTGACGGCGCTCTTCGTGGGGAATGAAATCCAGGCCCCGCTGGTGCGCTGGCTGGGGCCCCGGAGGGTGCTGGCGTTTCTGGAGGAACTCATCGATACCGCGCGGCAGGAGGCTCCGGATCTGCTGCTGGCGTATGCGAACTATCCCACCACGGAATTCCTCCAGCCGGGGAACGCGGACTTCACCGCCTTCAATGTGTATCTGGAATCCGAGGACGCCTTTGACCGCTACACCGCGCGCCTCCAGAACATCGCGGGGGACGCGCCCCTGGTGATCTCGGAGTTCGGCGTGGACGCGAAGGCGCTGGGCGCGGACCGGCAGGCGGAAATCCTGGCCTGGCAGCGTCGCGTGTGCCAGGAGCGCGGGGTGGCGGGGAATTTCCTCTTCGCCTTCACGGACGAGTGGCACCGGGGCGGCGACCGGGTGACGGGCTGGGAATTCGGCCTCACGGAGGCCTCCCGCGCGCCGCGCCGGGCGTGGACGGAACTGGCGGGCGGCCTCCCGCCGGTGGAGTCCCTGCTGCCGCCGGATCCCCCCCGGGTCTCGGTGATCGTGTGCACGCGGAATGGCGCGCGGACGCTGCCGGAGTGCCTGGATTCCCTGGCGGCGCTGGAGTATCCAAATTACGAAACGCTGGTGGTGGATGACGGGTCCACCCAGGACATCGCGGGCATCGCGGCGCGGTATCCCGGCGTGCGGTATCTCCGCCAGGAGCCCGCCGGGCTGAGCGTGGCGCGGAATGCCGGGGCCACCGCCGCCACGGGGGAACTGCTGGCCTACACGGATGATGATTGCGTGGTGGACCCCGCGTGGCTCATCCATCTGACGCGCCCCTTCCTCCAGCCCGGGACCGGCGCGGCGGGCGGGCCGAACATTCCGCCTCCGGCGCAAAATCCCGCCCAGGCGTGTGTCATCGCGGCTCCCGGAGGTCCGGCCCACGTGCTGGTGACGGACACCGCGGCGGAGCACATCCCGGGGTGCAATATGGCCATCCGCCGGTCCCTGGTGATGGCCCTGAAAGGCTTTCGCCCGGAGTATCACGCGGCGGGGGATGACGTGGACTTTTGCTGGCGGCTGCTGGAGCGCGGGGACGGCATCGCCTACACGGCGGCGGCCATGGTGTGGCACTACCGGCGCTTCACGGTGCGGGCGTATCTGCGGCAGCAGGCGGGGTATGGGAAAGCGGAGGCCCTCCTGACCTCGCGGCACCGGGGGAAATTCGGCCCGCTGGGCGGCGCGCGGTGGCGGGGCGTGGTGTATCAGCCCGCGCTGCGGCGGCTGAGCCATTACTCCAGCCACATTTACTCCGGGGTTTTCGGGTCCGCGGCGTATCAGACCATCTATGGCTCCCCGGCCTGCGGGGTGACGTGGCTTTTCACGGGATTCCCCTGGTGGCTGCTGACGCTGGCGGTGGCGGCGGGCGCGTGGTGGCTGCCGGTGCTGCTCTGGCTGGCGGTGCCCATGGCGGCGGCCCCCCTGGCGCTCACCCTGCTCCAGGCCTTCCGGCTGCCGCTGGCCCGGCCGTGGCGGAGCACGCGGGCGCGCCTGCTCCTGTGGTTTCTGCTGCTGGCCCAGCCGGTGACGCGGGGGTGGACGCGCTTCCTGTGGAGCGTGCGCCTGGGGCACTACCCGGGCGGCCCATGGCTGCCCCGCCTGGGGGATGGGCCGCCGCGCCGGGGACTGTACAAACGGGTGGCCGCCGTGGACCTGTGGAGCGATGACGGCGGGGACCGGAACCGCCTGCTGGAGGCGCTCATGGCTTCACTGCGGGCCTCCGGGCTGCCCGTGACCACGGACGATGGCTGGCGGGACTGGGACCTGGAAACCACCAGCGGGCGCTGGTGGCGGGTGCGCCTCTCCAGCGTCACGGAATACCACGGCGGCGGCCGGTGTCTGACCCGGGTGCGCATCGCGAGCCGCCTGGCGCGTCTGGCGCTGCCGGTGCTCATCGCGCCCCCGCTGGTGCTGCTGGTGGTGATCCTGCTCACGGGATGGCACCCCGTGTGGGCCATCGGCCTGCTGTTCACCGGAGCCGTGCTTTTCGAGACCCTGCACCGGGCCGCCGTGAATCGCGCCGCCACCCGCGTGGTCCAGGTGGCGGAAGGCGCGGGCTTCACCCTCGCCGGGGACGGGATGGCGGGCGGGGAGTGAGTTTCAGGGGACCGGCAAAGAGGACGGGGCGGATGGAAAATCCGCGCTCCCCGGCTCAGGCGGTCCCTGCCTCCCGCCTCCCGGGCGCGCGGGAGTAGAAATGGCGAATGATGATTTGATTGATCAGGGCGAAGGGATAGGTGATCCAGAGGTACATCGTCAGGGATAAATAGACCATATATACCGCGGTGTAGATCCACATGACAAAAACGCCGCCCGGTTCACTCGATGAAAACAGTCCGTTCGAAACCATGGTCGCCACCGCAAAAGGGAGCGCCGCCAGGGCACCGGCGAGGGGTATGGTGATAAAAGGAAACAGCAGAAAACGCCAGCCGGACAAGCGGGCGGTCATACCGGCAAAGGGCCAGTGCATCCACAGGGCCACCAGGAAAAGGCCCGCCAGGAGGATCAGGTGAGGCAGCCACGGGGCCGGGAGATCCCCGCCCCCGGGATTCCGCCAAAACGCCCGGCCCGGGACAAGGGAGAGGAAAGATCCCCAGAGCGCGGCGGAAAGGATGACACTGAGCCAGCGGACGCGTTCCCGCGGTGGCTTCGGATACGGGGGAGTATTCATAGTTGTTCAGGGACCCGGGGAAAGATTTCCACAGGCAGGGAGCGATGTCCACCGGGCATGCGGAGGCCCGGTGCCACGCCGCCGTGAACTCGCCCGGGACGGGATGGCGGGCGGGGGTGAGTTTTCGGGGGATCAGCAAAGAGGACGGGGCGGATGGAAAAGCCGATGCCCCGTATTTCAGAGTGCAACAATTTTCCATTGAACATCAACGGGTTGAGGTCGGTCCGTGATGCCACATGGAAGCAGGACACCGAAGCGGGTTTCAGGAAGCAGCCCCGATGAAAAATCCGGAAAATCCCAGAGCAGAGGGGCGTGGCCGGCAAATTTGCGGTTCGCCAAAAAAGTTGTCCAACTTCGTGGCGGCGATGACATGAGGTGTTGAATGGATGCAAACCAAACCACTGAGAGTGACCGCGAGCTCCTGCAACGATTTGCCACTGACGGCGCAGAGGAGGCTTTTCGCGGGATGGTGGACCGGCACGCGGCGATGGTCCGGGGGGTCGCTCTGCGCTGCACAGGGGACGGGGCGGCGGCGGACGAAGTAGCCCAGAGCGTATTTTTCCTTCTCGCCCGCCGTGCGGACTCTCTCCGCGGTGAGCATTTGGCGGGATGGCTTCACCGCGCGGCATTCCTGACGGCACGGAACGTCCGTCGCAACGCGCTACGCTACAAACAGGCCCTTCAAGAGCTGGGGCAACAGCATGAAGTTATGACGGACGCCTCAAATACAGATTCCCGTAACGGCTCCCCCTGGGAACAAGTTCACCCGTATCTGGATGAAGCAGTAGCCCGGCTTCCGGAGGCCGCGCGAGGGCCTGTGATGATGCGGTATTTTGAAAGCCGGAGTGTCCGGGAAATTGCCTCCCGCACCGGGAAAAGCGAGGCCGCGGTACGCAAAGTCCTTGAACGCGCTCTTCACCGGCTGAGCGCGCTGCTGAGGCGCCGGGGTGTCGCCACCAATGGCGTGGCACTGGGAGTAATGCTGTCCGCGCACAGCCTTCTGGCTCCCCCCGCTTCGGCGGCGGTTCTTGCCGCCAGGGCATTGTCCGCGTCAAATATCGCCGCGGCCGCGGCGGGGCCGCCATTTCCGATGTCCGCCCCAGGGGGGGTCCCTGGATCCCCGTTTCTTAAAGGAGCAGGGGTGGCTCTGCTGCTGGCGGCGGTACCGCTGGCCTTGATCTGGAGGCAAAACACGCTGTTGAGAAGGGATAGCGGGGAGCCTCGCGATAGTACAAGCCGGGTGGACATGCCACCCCGGATCAGGCCCGTTCAGTTATCCTCCTCCATGCCGGGACCGGCTGTCGCGGCGGAGACCCGTACCAACGGCAAGGCGGGTGGCGACAACAAGAACACGGCGCTGAAGGAGAAGAGCGCCAAGGAGGCGGCCAGGGAACTGGCCAGAATGAATCTTTACCTGCCGGGCCTCACCGAAGAACAAAAGGCGCGGATTCTCGCTCTCTATGAAGAACAGGGAACGCGGCGCGGCGAAGCGTTTGAAAAGGCGCGTCAAAGTGGAGCTTTCACGCGGCTTGCCGGAGGCATCGCGAATCTGACCGAAGAGGACAAAGCTCTGTTCAGGGCCGCGCATACGGGAGCCGGAGGCTCGTTGCCGGAGGACGACGCCTTGAAAGCAATTCTCACCCCCGCTCAGTTCGGCCTTCACCTGGAGGCCGCGGAACGCCGGAGAGTAAACGAAGCGGAGGGGGTGGCCTCTGATGCGCTGCGTTCGTTAGGGCGGAATTTAGATTTAAGCCTGGCACAGAGGGACGCCATCTTCCAGGAAGTCGCGCAATTTGAGCTGAACCCCCCTGAGGAGGAGGAAGGCAGCGAGGCGACGCTGCCCAGCCCCTTCCGGGAGGAAGGGCGTGACCGCATCATCCGAGGTCATCTTTCTGAAGAGCAGGCGGCCCTCTTTGACCAAAGGCGCGAGGACGACCGCCGCCGCCGCGAGCAGTTCCTCCAATCCATGCAGCCGCCCCGCTGATTTCCCTCATCCAAAAAACAAACCGTATGAAAGTCCCTCTCCTCCTCACTCTGGCCACCATGGCCACCGCCCCGTCCTGTGTCCTCTCCGCCGACTGGCCCCAGTGGCAGGGGCCGGACCGCAATGCTGTTTCCAAAGAAACAGGCTTGCTTCAGGAATGGCCAAAAGAGGGTCCCTCCCTGGCATGGAAGATGAAAGGCGTGGGTGGTGGGTACGGTGCCCCGGCCATCGCCGCCGGGCGAATGTTCGGCATGAGCAGCCGTGAGGGAGAGGAAGTGGTGTGGGCCCGGTCTGAAAAGGACGGGCAGGAACTTTGGGCGGTGAGTCTGGGCAAAGCTCTCACGGAAGGGATGCCGCAGGGAAAGGAGGGGGCCGGCTGCACCCCCACCGTGGACGGGGAGCGGCTCTATGCTCTCGGCCTCGGGGGAGACCTGGCCTGCATGCAGGTCAAAGATGGCAAGGTCCTCTGGCGTCACAACCTGGTGCGGGATTTTGGCGGTGAAATTCCTGCCTGGCGATACAACGAGTCGCCCCTCATCGATGGTGACAAACTCATCTGCACGCCCGGCGGCAAGGAGACCACCATGGTGGCGCTCGACAAAGTGACGGGAAAGACGGTCTGGAAAAGCACCCTGGCCGTCAGCCCGGGAGGTGGGGGCGGCACTGTTCCTCCTCCTTCCGGCGGCGGGGGACGCGGCAACTTTGGCGGGTTCTCCATCGCTTCCAATGTGGGGCCGCAGATGTTCGCTCAAGCCGACGGGAACAAGGACCAGAAGCTTTCGCCTGCTGAATTCTCGGCCCTGGCGGATACGTGGTTCGACCGGCTCGATCCCGGGAAAGCGGGCAAAGTGAACGCCGAACAGTTCGCGGAACACTTTTATGACGCCGTCCCGAGGCCGCCAACCCCTTCAGGTTCCGAGGGCTTCGGATCGCCGCAAAGGCGTCCGAGCCGTAGCACCGCCCCCGCTTTCTTTACCGCGGTGGATAAGGACAAGGATGGCTCACTGACCCGTGAGGAACTTACAAAAACCTTCACCACGTGGTATGAGCAGTGGGATTCTGAAAAGGGCGGAGCTTTGAGCGAAGAGAAATTCCGCGCCGGACTGAATACCGCTCTGCCAACGCCTCAATTTGGCGGGGGTGGCAGCGGCGGCGGGGGAGGAGGAGGTCGCGGATTTGGTGGCGGCAACTCCGGTGCCGCCTATTCGTCTGCCATCGCTATCGATTTCGAAGGTCAGCGTCAGTATGTTCAGTTCACCGCGAAGGCACTGATCGGTGTCGGGGGAGCTGACGGGAAGATCCTGTGGAGATACGACCGGCCCGTGAATGGGATGGGCATCAACTGCACCACCCCTCTCTACCGGGATGGCATGATCTTCGCGACTTCCGCCTACGGGGCGGGCGGCGGGCTGGCCAAACTGGGCAGGGATGGCAGCGGCGGCATCAAGGCGGAGGAGGTGTGGTTCTCGCGCGATATGGAAAACCATCATGGGGGCGTGGTCGTGGTGGACGGCGCGCTTTATGGTGCGAACGGCGGCAATGGCGGCGGTTACCTTGCATGCCTCGACTTCAAGACCGGCAAGGTCCTGTGGAACGAGCGCGATCCCGGGAAACGCCGGGTGAAGAAAGGCTCCCTGACGCTGGCGGACGGCCGGATCTACTATCGCACGGAAGAGGGCGTGGTGGTTCTTATCGAGACAAACTCCAAAGAGTACATCGAACGGGGCCGCTTCGATCAGCCGGACCGCACCCGCTCTCCCGCCTGGACGCATCCCGTCGTCGCCAACGGCAAGCTCTACATCCGGGATCAGGACACGTTGTTTTGCTATGATGTGAAAGCAGGGAAATAAAATTTTATAGCCACTTGCCGCCTCCGGAAACTTGATATGAAATATCCCGTTCTTCTCACTCTGACGGCCATGGCCGTCAGCGCCTTTAGAGCTTTTTCCTCCGACTGGCCCCAGTGGCAGGGGCCGGACCGCACGGCTCAATCGAAAGAAACCGGTTTATTGAAGGAATGGCCGAAAGAAGGGCCGCCCCTGGCCTGGAAAGCCACCGGCATTGAGAAGGGGATGGGAGGCATCGCGGTAAGCAAAGGGCGGATTTATACCTCGGGCGACGACAATGATGTCACCGCATATTTATTCGCTCTGAACGAGTCCGACGGGAAGGAAATCTGGAGGGTGAAAATCGGCGGGGGTGGCAGTCCTGGCAACATGTTCAAGCCCGCGGGGCCCCGCGGCACGCCCGCAGTCGATGGGGACAGAATCTATATCCTCGGCCAACTCGGCGAACTGGTGTGCTTCACCACGG
The DNA here is from genome assembly GCA_965229245.1 of Verrucomicrobiales bacterium. Lineage (GTDB taxonomy): Bacteria > Verrucomicrobiota > Verrucomicrobiia > Verrucomicrobiales > V1-33 > V1-33. Next base: position 1,452,555 of record CBDDIW010000003.1, on the reverse strand, counting down.
AGGGGAAAGAAGTCTGGCGTGTCAACTACATCAAAGACTTCAAAGGCATCATGCCTGTCTGGGGCTTTGGGGAGTCGCCTCTCGTGGATGGCGACAAACTCATCTGCACGCCAGGAGCGGAGGACGCCACCCTCATGGCGCTGGACAAGAAGACAGGCAAGCCCTTGTGGAAATGTGCGGTGCCCGAGGGCCCCACGGGTGACAGGGGTTTCCTCGGAAGGTCGGGGGCGGCCTATGCTTCGGTGATCGCCATCGACTTTGAAGGAGAGCGCCAATACGTCCAGCTCACGGCAACAACTCTGGTGGGAGTCGCGGCCAGCGACGGCAAGTTACGCTGGCGGTATGACCGGGCCTCCACCACCCACCGGATCAATTGCACCACGCCTCTCTACCATGAGGGGATGGTCTTTGCCACCTCGGCATACGACGGGGGCGGCGGGCTGGTAAGACTTTCCAAAGAAGCCGATGGGGGCACCAAAGCGGATGAGGTCTGGTTCTCGAAGAAAATGCAGAACCATCACGGTGGCGTGATCCTGGTGGAGGGTTGCCTGTATGGAGCCAACGGGGGCAATGGCGGAGGGGACCTTGTCTGTCTCGATTTTAAAACCGGCAACGTCCTGTGGGACGGACGGAATCTGCCGGGACGACCGGCCTCAAAAGGTTCGCTCACTCTGGCGGATGGACGCCTTTACTACCGTACTGAGAAAGGCGCGGTGATTCTCGTCGAGCCAAGCCCGAAGGGGTATCTTGAGCGGGGCCGGTTCGAGCAGCCCGACCGCACCAGAGAGCAGGCCTGGCCACATCCGGTGATCGCGAACGGCAAGCTCTACATCCGCGATCAGGACTCGCTGTTCTGTTACGACATCAAGGCCAGATGACCTTTACTTATAAAATCATGAAAAAGGGTCTTTTTCCTCAGATATGGATGTCGATGACATGTCTGGCCGGCGCGCCGGCGGCAATGGCGCAAAACCCCGCCGGCAGCGCGGAACGCGGGAATCAGTTCTTTCAGACAAATTGTGCTTTATGCCATAGTGACAGCCTCGGTCCAGGCAATACCGTGGTCATCAAACAAGGTCCGACCGTCGTCGAAGTGATGGGACGCAAGGCGGGAACCAGTCCGCACTATGGATTCTCGCAGGCTCTCAAAGCTTCGCCTCTGGTGTGGAACACGGAAACACTCCATCAGTACCTGACCGACCCCGTGACCGCCGTCCCCGGGACGACCATGTCATTGACGGTACCCGGCGCGGGTGACAGGGCGGATGTCATTGCCTATCTGGCCACGCTGGCGGTGCCGGAGGGCGTGGACCTGGATAAACTCCCCACAGTCACGGGCCCGGACCCGGATGACTGGCAGCGGGCGGAGCCGGGGGATCAACATTTTATCAGAGTGGCCGATCTGCCGGCACCGTTTGCCAGCCCCTCGGCGGGCAATTTCCCAACCGTGGTGCCGCAGCCCGCGAACGCCACCTTGTCCGTGCCCGCCGGATTCACGGTGAAGCAGTTTGCATCAGGCCTGAGTAATCCCCGGATCGTGCGGGTGGCACCCAACGGAGACATTTTTGTTTCTGAAACGGCGCAGAACCGCATCCGGATCATGCGTGCCAATGATGGCGCTGATACCCCTGTGGAGAACCGGATCTTTGCCCAGGGATTGAACCGGCCCTTTGGCCTCGCGTTCTACCCCGCCGGTGACAATCCCCAATGGTTGTATGTCGCTCTGAATAACTCCGTGGTGCGGATTCCCTACCGGAACGGAGACCTTGCGGCATCCGGGGCCGCCGGGGTCGTTGTTCCGGCATTGAGCACCACGACGGGAGGGCATACCACGCGGGATGTTGCGTTTTCGCAGGACGGCACGCGGATGTTCATCGCCGTCGGCTCCAGTTCCAACGTAGGAGAGCAAATGGGCACCAGAACACCCGCCGAGATTACGGCATGGGAAGCAGAACACGGCATGGGTGCCGCGTGGGGTAATGAAACAAACCGCGCGAATATCCTGGTGACAAACCCGGAGGGAACGCAACCGCCGCGTCCCTACGCCACGGGGATTCGCAATCCGGTGGGACTCGCCGTTCATCCCGCAGCGGGAGACTTGTGGGTGTCCACTAACGAACGGGATGGCCTGGGGGACAACCTCGTGCCGGACTATGTCACACGCGTCAAGGAAGGAGGCTTCTATGGCTGGCCGTGGTATTACATGGGCAATCTTCAGGACCCGCGGCGCGCGGGCGAACGACCGGATCTGGCGGGCAAGGCCCTTGTCCCCGACGTGTTGGAACAGGCGCATTCGGCGTCCTTGCAGATGACCTTCTACCCGGTCAACAATGGCCCGGCAGCCTTTCCTTCACAGTATCACGGTGACGCCTTTGTGGCATTGCACGGCTCATGGAACCGCGCGACCCGCACCGGGTATAAGATCGTGAGGATTCCGTTGAACAATGGAGTGCCAAGCGGTCGATATGATGATTTTTTTGACTGGTTTTGTAACCACTGATCGTAATGTCTGGGGAAGGCCGGTCGGTGTCGCGGTCGCCCGGGACGGGGCTTTGCTGATGACGGAGGATGCCAACGGGACCATGTGGCGCATTTCCTATACGGGCGGTCCTCCCGTGTTGTCCACAAGCCTGGTCGAGGCTGACGGGCAACGGTATCTGGCGGTGACCTTCACCCGCTCCCCCGGCACCGATTACACGGTAGAGGTCTCCGCTGACCTGCTTACCTGGACCTCCGGTCCCGGCCAGACTGTCACCATCACGGACACTCCCACGCAGCTTGTTGTCCGGGACACCACGCCCTATCAGAATGCCGGTGCACGCTATATCCGGGTGCGTGTGTTGACCCCCTGAGGGAGAGCAGGCTGGTCGCGTCCATGGGCGGCGGGGTGTCCACCGGTCGCGCCGTGGCCGCGCAAAGTGACGGACGCATCCTGGTGGCAGGGTCCTTTCACCACGGTTCCCCGGACTTCGCGCTTTCCCGCTACACCGCCGCCGGAGCCCTGGACACCACCTTCAACGGCACGGGCCAGGTCACCACGCGCAAGGCCGGCACGGTCCAGGGCATGGCCGTGCAGACGGATGGCAGGATCGTGCTGGCGGGGTATGCCAACAATGGCCACGATGAAGACTTCTCCCTGGCACGCTACACCCCGGACCCCGTGAATCCCGACAAGGATGAAGACGGCCTGCCGGATGCATGGGAGCTGGCGCATTTTGGCAATACCGCCGGTCAGAGCGCGCTGGACGACACGGACCACGACGGCCGCGTGGAACTGCTGGAACTGGCCTTCCGCGGCGATCCCCGGGTGCCGGATGCCGCCGCCCTGCCCGCCGCCGTCTTGGAGGACGGATACCTCACCGTCACGATTTCAAAGCAGACCGGCGCGGGCTATCTGGTGGAGACCTCCGGCGCCCCCGGCGGCGGCTTCTCCGCCACCAGCACCATGGTGCTGGCCGAGACGGCCTCCCTGCTCAAGGTGCGCGATACCGTCCCCCGGGGCACGGAATCCGCCCGCTACCTCCGCGTGAAGGTCACCGCCACCCTGCCCTGAGACCGTCCTCCGCAGGGAACCGGGAATCCCACGCCCCTGAAAAACGGGTCTTTTTAAAACCGGAGGCGAACCGGTGCCCAGGCTCGTTTTAAAATAACGGCCCATCCGGAAAAAGAGAACATGACGCCAGGAGAGCGCGGGTGTTCGACGGCACCCCCGGCGCGGCGGCCCGGGAAATTCACCATCGTCAGCCCTGGCCTGGCGCCATTCAGGACGGACCCCTGGCTTTTCCCCTTAATCATACCGTTTGAAGTTGATATACTGATTGCCAAAGTAATTTCCGGAATGGAGTATGGAACGCCCTGACGGGGAGGTGTATAACCGGAAATGATACCATAAGGATGGAAATCCGGTAATCCGGTAAATTGGATCCCGTCCTGGAGTCTTCCCCGGTAGTATCGAAGGTTCCTCCGAACGCGCACAAGGAGCGGCGACATTCCTGTCGCCGTCGAACTCTTTGATGGAGAACGGGAAAGCAGAAGGCTACGGAGAGGCCGCGAGGATCCTCCGCGGCCTTTCCCATCCTCTACCGGAGAGTTCGACGGCGACAGGAATGTCGCCGCTCCTTGTGCACGTTCGGAGGATTCTGAGGATGCGCATGGAGCTCACACTCCTCCCGGCGGAGGACCGCTTGGGCCACCCTCCATCAAAGGAGCCTTCGATTCAGCCCCGTGGAACCACGATCCCATTTTACCGGATTCCAACTCCCAATGGCATCACCGGTTCCCCGCGGTTACCGGTATCATAACCCCGCTGGCCGTCCCTGATCCGACAAATCCGCCTCCCCTTCCCTCCCGGGTCAAACCGGCGGATACGGCATTTTTGTTGCATTCGGGGCATTGCGTGGAGGAGGCTTCGATTATCATGCGTCGCCAGTTCATCCCAGGCTGACCTTATGGCGTTCACTACTTCCCCGCGTCCGCTCATCGGCATTCGTTATCCCGTGTGGTCCTCGTATGGACCCCAGGTGATGGAGGGTGTTACCGGCTTCATGCAAAAGGAGAGACCGTGGCGGCTGGCCACGGAAAACGGCTCCTATGGCGAAATGGAGCCGGTGAAGATGGACCGCCACTGGAAGGGGGACGGCCTCATCCTTTTCCGCGCGGCGGAGGAGGAACTGCGGGCCTTCCGGAAGCGGGGGCAGGCCGTGGTGCTCACCAGCACGGAGGGGCCGGACCTGGGGTATCCCCGCGTGGTGCCGGACAACGGGCAGATAGGCCGGCTGGCGGCGGAGCATCTGGTGGAGTGCTCCCTGAGCCAGTGCGCTTTCCTCGCGCGGGGGGACACGCTTTATCGCGAGGCCGCCTTCGCGCCCGGGCAGCGGCGTTATGCGCGGGAGCGGCTGGCGGGTTTTCGCGCCGCGCTGGGGGAATGGCAGATCCAGCCCCGGGTGGAGTATCTGGAGGGCCGCCCCCTGTGGATGCCGGAGACCTGGCGGCAGGTGGAGGCGGATGTGGTGGCCTTTTTGAAAACCCTGCCCGTGCCCTGCGGCCTGTTTGTGGTGGATGACGCGCTGGGCGCGGTGGTGCTGCGGGCGGCGGAGCAGGCGGGGCGCAGCGTGCCGGGGGATCTGGCGGTGCTGGCCTTTGGCAATGATCCCGCGTATTGCTACGCGGCGCGCCCCACACTCAGCAGCATCCCCTATCCGGGCCGGGAGATCGGCCGCATCGCGGCGGACCTCATCCAGCGGCAACTGGAGGGCGGCACGCCCCCGGCGCTCACCACGGTGGCGGTGCGCCCGGTGATCCCCCGGGAGTCCAGCGAGACCATCGGCGTGGAGGACCCGGGCGTGCGGGAGGTGATGCGCTACATCCGCCGCCACGCGCCGCACGATCCCATCCGCGTGGCGGAACTCGCGGAGCACAGCGGCCTGTCCTTCACCACGCTGAAGCACCGCTTCGCCGCCGCCCTGGGGCACGGGCCGAAGCAGGAGATCCAGCGCGTGCGGCTGCGCCATCTCCAGCACCTGCTGCGCAATACGAACCAGCCGCTGGCGGACATCGCGCGGCAGATGAAGTTCGGCTCCGCGCACGAGCTGAGCCGGTTCTTTCTGGCGGAAACCGGACGGCGGCCCGGCCACTGCCGCGGCGGCCTCTCCGCCTCCTGACCCCCTGGCGATTAGATGTCCACCCCCGCCCTTCCGCGCCGTGCCATGGGCGTGTCCCCGGTCCGCGTGCTGGCGCTCACCTACGCGGCTTATTTCATCCTCTACTTTTCGCGGAAGAGTCTGAGCCTCACCACCAACGCGCTGGTGGAGGAGGGCTACAGCGAGCCGTTCATCGCGTGGGTGCAGACGGCCTTTGCCGCCGTGTATGCCGCGGGGCAATTCATCGCCGGGGCCATGGGGGACCGGCTGGGCCCGCGGCTCGGGCTGAGCACCGGGCTGGTGCTGGCCGGGCTGGCCTCGCTGGCCTTTGGCTGCTTTCCCTCCCCCGTCATGCTGGCGGTCACCATTTCGCTGAGCGGCCTTTTCCAGTCCAGCGGCTGGCCAAACTGCTGCCGCATCCTGGCCGTGTGGGTGCCCGCGGGGCGGCGCGGGCGCGTCACCTCCCTGTGGCTCACCAGCTACATGGCGGGAGGGCTGGCGGCGAATGTGGCCGGGGGCCTGCTGCTGGAGCACTACACCTGGGCGCATGTGTATCTCTGGACCGGCGCGGCGCTCATTCTCACGGGCCTGTGCCAGGCGCTCTGGCTGGTGAATGAGCCGGGGGAAACCGGGAGCGCCGCGCGGCCCGTGCCCCCGCCTCCAGGGGCACGCACGGGGTTCTCCGCCATGATCCGCGAGCCCGCCGTGATCTGGCTGGGCTTTGCCTACATGGGCGTGCGCCTTGTCCGCTACAGCCTCTTCATCTGGCTCCCCTACTATCTCGTCACGGAGATGGGGCTGGCGGACCGGGACGCGGCGTGGACCTCCTCCGCGTTCGAAGCCGGGGGCCTGGCGGGCATCCTCCTGGCGGGATGGACGGCGGACCGGTGGTTCCAGGGGAGGCAGTTCCGGCTGGCGCTTTATCTCGTGGCGGGGCTCGCGCTTTGTCTGTTCTTCGGGCACACGGGCAGCCGGGCGGGTCTGGTGACGGCGCTGGTCTTCACGGGCATCTTCATGTATGCGGCGGACACGGTCATCGCGGGCACGGCGGTGACGGAGATCCGCGGCACGCACGGGGCGGCCTCCGCCGCCGGCATCGTGAATGGCATCGGGTGCACCGGGCAGGTCTGCGCGGGGTTTCTCCCGGTGTGGATCAAGCAGCACTGGGGCTGGGAGGGCGTGTTTCAGAGCTTTGTCCTGCTCAGTCTCCTCTCCGCCGCCATCCTGGCGGTGCCCGCCTTCCGGAGGAAGGGCTGAGCCGTCCAAGTCCGGCGAAAATCCCCCTGGCTCCGGCGATAATGCCACCCTCCACGCCGCCACCAGGGCGGCATAGTGAGCGCGCGCCCTCCCTCAAAATCCGTATCTCCATGAACAGCCATCACCGCCCGCTTCTCCGTCCCTCCATCCTCGCCGCCGCCGCCAGCCTGGCGCTCCCACTGGCCGCGTCCGCCACCACCACCCTCACGTTCGGGGGCTTTGTGACCAACGCCGCCATCCCGGCCACCTTCGCGGACTTTGCCACCACCAGCGGCACCGGCTACACCACGTCCCCGGGTGTGCAGGGCATCACCGGCACGCCGAATATCGACATCGGCTGGACGGCGACCTCCATGCAGTACTACAACGACTGGGAAACCGCCGGGAACAGCGTCTTCCAGACCGAGCTGACGACGAATGTGCCCATGACGCTGTCCTTCTCCCCCTCCGCGGGCTACGGCGTGCTCATCCAGTCCTTTCTGGTGGACCTGTGGACCGGCGGGGGCACCGGCACCTACACCTGGTCCGTGACGGCGGGGGCCACCACCCTGGCGTCCGGTTCCCTGACGCTGACGAACAACACCAACGCTCAGGTGAATACCGGCATCACCCTTGCCCAGGCGCAGGCCGTGGCCGGGCTGCCGGTGAATCTGAACCTGACCATGGGCGCGGGCCTGGCCGGGAGCTATCTGGCCATCGACAACCTCGTCTTCGACCAGGTGAACCCCGTGCCGGAGCCCTCCGGCGTGGCCCTGGCCGGTCTGGCGCTGGGAGCCGCCGCGCTGCGCCGCCGCCGCCGCGCCTGAAAAATCAGTTTCCGAACGGCGTGCCATGGGGCACCGGGACCTGAGTATGGAAAACGCCGCACCCGATCCCGCTCTCGCGCGCCTGCTGGAGGAGGGGGATCTCGCGTCCGCCGCGGACCTGCTGCGCCGCCGTCTGGCGGGGGGCGGGGCGCGGGCGGACGACCGGCTGCTGCTGGCGGATCTGCTGTGGCGGGACTATCGCTTTGACGAAGCGGCGGCCCTCTTTGAGGCGTTGCGCCCGGGGCTTCCCGCGCACCGGCCCGCGGCCATCGCCCAGGGTTACTTCCAGGCAGGGCGGCTCGCCGCGGCGGAACAGTGGCTGAGGGAAGCCCTGCGCCGCGATGCCGGGGACCAGGCCTCCCGCGTCACCCTGGCGGAGATCCTCATCCGCCGGGAGCGGGCCGGGGAGGGCCTGGCGCTGGCCCTGGAAAGTCTTACCCACCGGCCGGACTCTCCCGCCGCGGCGCGGGCGGCGGCGCATGCTCTGCGGGTGCTGGGTCGCGCGGGCGAGGCCCAGGCGCTGCTGGAGGAGCATCTGGGAAATCACCCCGCCGGGCCCGCCACCTGGCGCGTGCATCATGAGCTGGCCACGCTCCATGATCTGCATGGGGATGCCGCCCGGGCCATGGCCTCCCTGGCAGCCACCCGGCGGTGCTTTCAAACGACCGCGGAGCCGCTCCTCGCCGCCTGGCGCGCGCGGGCCACGCGGCGGGAAGCGCTGGCCCGCGCGCTCACCCGGGACACCCTGCTCCGCTGGCGGGAGGAGTGCCCGCTTACCGGCCGCGTGGCCATCCTCGCGGGGCATCCGCGTTCCGGCACCACGCTGCTGGAGCGCATGCTCGCCGCGCACCCGGACGTGGTCACCACGGATGAAACGGGTATCCTGCGCCGGGAGTTTATGGAGCCCCTGGTCTTTGGCGCGGAGACCGCCGCCGCCGCGCTGGAGGAACTGGAGGCCTTCACCCCCGCGGATGTCGCCACCGGGCGGGCTTTTTACCTCCGCGCCACGGATGCCACCACGGGAATGCCCCGCGCGCCCGGCGGGCTCCTCGTGGAAAAGGACCCCCTGGCCACGCTGGACCTGCCGCTCATGCTGCGGCTGCTGCCCGGCGCGCCGGTCATCTATCCCCTGCGGCACCCGGGGGATATCGCGGTCAGTTGTTACTTCACCTTCATCCCGCTCGGCATCGAATCCGCGACCGCGCTCACCTGGCAGGCCACTCTGGAGCATCTCTCGCTGAGCCTGCGCCTCTGGCAGCACTGGAAAGCCATCCTCCCGCAGCCCTGGTGCGAGACCCGCTACGAGGACCTGGTGACCCGGCCGGAGCCCGTGCTCCGCGCCATCCTCACCACCTGCGGCCTCCCCTGGGATGAAAACGTAGCCCGTTTTCACCGCCAGCCGCCCACCCGCGATGTGCGCACTCCCAGCCACGAAGCCGTGCGCCAGGCCCCGCACACCCGCGCCATCCACCGCTGGCACCGGTATGAACGCTGGCTGGCCCCGCACCTGAAGGAGATCCAATCCCTGGCCACCCTGGCGGGATATGAGTGAGAGTGGGTGAAGGGAAAAAGGTCTTTTTAAGAAATGGGCCCTGTTTTCGCGGGTGCTTGAATGCACCTGTTTTCCGCTTCCTCCGGTATGATACCATTTCCAGTCAGGATGCGGTAAAATGGGATCGTGGCATTGCGGAGCTGAATCGAAGACTCCTCAAATGGAGGGTGGCCCGGGCGGTCCTCCGCCAGGGGGAGTTTGACCTTCATATGCATCCTCCGAACGCGCACAAGGAGCGGCGACATTCCTGTCGCCGTCGAACTCTCCGGTGGAGGATGGGAAAGGCCGCGGAGGATGCTCCCCGGCCTCTCCGAGCCTTCTGTTTCCCCGTTCTCCATCAAAGGGTTCGACGGTGACAGGAATGTCGCCGCTCCTTGCGGTTTCAGGCCCGGAGGGCCGCTGGAAGGTGGCTGGTGGCGCAAGCCCTGAGCTTTATACTGATTGCCAAAAGTAATTTCCGAAATGGAGGATGGAACTCCCTGACGGGACGCGTGTAACCGGAAATTACTTATGGCAAACGCTCTATACACAAGTTTTGACACGGCAGAACATACGTTCAGCTATACCAACCAAAGTACTCTTCAGCCACGGAGTGGCGAAAGAGATTAGCCGGGGGTGGAGCGCGGCACGCGCGGAACCCCCGGACCAGCATTTGGAAAGATTCATGCGCGCCGGAGGTGCGCGAGAACTCTACCCGGCAGCCTTAGGCATTCCAACGCAGGCAGCCCTCCAGCGTTTCTCGCGCACCTCCGGCGCGCTATCTTCGTGGTGACAACAATCCGGGGGTTCCGTTCGTGCCTCACTCCACCCCCGGCTAATCTCTCCCGCCACTCCGTGGCGAAAGAGAGCCTTGGGTGGTGTAGCTGAACGCATACCAGCCCGGGCAACGTCCCGGGAATGACGGCAACGATATTTCTTAATGGCTGAAAGCCCACGCCATTCCCGTTCGACAGGACCGGAGAGGGCGGGCCCTCAGCCTTTCTGCTTTTCCATGGGCGGAATTCCCGGGCTGGTATAGGGCCACCGCGTCCGGCGTTCCATGCGGGCGGGCGGGAGGATCATCGATCCTGCCTGACATCAAACAGCCGGCCCGTCAGGCTTTCCCGATGGCCGGCCCGCATAAATGACGAGGCCCGCACCCAAAAGGACGGCCAGGATCGCCAGCGTGGTACGACTATAATCCACTTCGGAAAACCGGGTGGAGAAGATGCTCCGCATTCCCCTCGAAGTTTCCACGATGACATTTTCGTCGTTCCGGATCCGCACTACCTGAAACGGGAAAAGGAGAATCAGCATCACGAGCACGCCGGTAGTGAGCACAATATTTTTCTGAGAGGGTTTTCGCATGTTATAACCTGGCAAGGGGGAGAGTCCGGAAACCAACAATGAGGTGCGGGTGGATTAAGGAGGTTAGTGGAATGGACCAAAGCCAGGAATCTGTCAATCACCCGGGTGCGGCTTCAGCACGGGCAGACACCTGGGAGCCCGGGACGCCCTACGCGTATCCGCGCTTTCGCGAAGCGTTGATTACCATAGATCTGCGAATGTTTTCCGCTCAATGTCCCCATTGTCTGAGAATTCCCCTCGCGATCACCCGGCAGTATCTCCCGGCCACTGAGGGAATTCACGAAGGCCACGCTGGCACGGCCTGTCTTTGCCCCTCCTGTGGAGCGATCCTTTCGATACAGATGGGGGCGCTTCCCTCTCTGGAGGAGATCATCGCGGCCATCGCCCCCGGATTCAGGGATAATGAACAGGCGGATACTCTCAACGGGCAGTAGAGCAGTCTTTCTCACGTCCCTTTCCGCCGGTTCAAGAAATAAATTACAAAAACGATCCAGGCGAGCCCCACGAGTTCCGCCGCTGGATCACCAGAGGACTCGGCGGCTTCGCCACCGCCCTGAAGTGTGGGGCTGCCGTCCCACGCAGCGCCGCCTGGATGGGCCGCCGCGCGCGCCGGGGCTATAAAGCAAAATAAGGCGGCTATGAACTCCGGAAGGTTCATGGCTCATCCGGGACGCGGTCCAGCGATGCGAGAAGCTCCCGGCTGATGCCGGTGTGCGCCTCCCGCATGGCCAGGTTCGAGGTTCTGGAAGCGTTGAACTGCGAAATGGTCACGATGGCCTGAACGACCTGGACTCTCGCCGCCGCCCTGTCGTCCAGTCCTTCAGGTTCCGGCAGCAGGCTCATTCCCGCCGCCTCGCGGACCTTGTTATAATTGCCCGTGAGCCAGCCTATCAGGTCCCCGCAGGAGAGAAGTCCCCCCGCGGCGGGGCATCCCGCGGAAAGGGCATACTGAACAAAGCTGGCGGGCAGCTTCATTTCCGCCGCGACGGCGTCAGGGGTGAGGGGCGGATCATCGGAGGGGGTATCCATGCTTTCATTAAAATATACCGCACCGCCCGGGGCAAGAGATTGTCAGGACCGATAATGCGCTGATTCAGAGGCACGGAGGATGCACGGACCCGGCCCCCATGAAACCGACCCCCGGCACCGATACCCCTCCTGAACCCTCCCCAGGCCAGCCGGACCCCCGCGAGGTGGAAATGCCCACTTCCCCGCCTCCGGAGGAACCTGAGGGAAATGTGGAGGAGAGAGACAGGAAACTGGAAAAGGAGCCGGTGACCAGGGACAACGAGTCAAAGGAGAGCACCAGAGACCTGCCGCCCCAAACTTAATCCCGCACAAAGCCCGAAGGCGGGGCGCTGTTTCAGCGGAATGCTTCGCTCCGTGAGGACCGAGGCCGCATCACCAGACAAATCTCCGCATCATATAACCTCCGGGACCGGGCGAGGTGAGGGGAGCATTCCGCTCATCCTTCTCGGGCCAGTCCCCGCGCGGCGACTTAGCCGGGCGTGTGACGTGCTCTGTAAGCACCCTGTATGCCTCTGAAAGAGCCCGGAGCACCTCCGGCGGGGCGTCGGCCCCCAGGCGGTTTCTCAGCTTTTGCAGCGCGGCCCAGGCGTCCACCAACCGCCGGATATCCCATTCAGAAGCCATGCGCTTCCGTGCGGCGGGCTGCCACGCCCCGCAACCACGTTTTATCAGTCTAACCCCGGCTGCCTGATTATGGTAATTCATCCGTAATCCGCCTGGCCCTGCCTGTGCAGATGGGCCCCGCGATGGAACCTAACCCCGCCAATACAAACGCCGCCGAACGCCTGATCGGCCTGCCCCACGATAAAGAATACGAGGAAGCCCTGGAAGCTCCGCCCACCAGGGAACTGGTGGCAAACGCCGAGTCCGAACCTCTCCCGCCATGGAATGACCCTCCCGGCGATGGGGCGGCACTGAATTCCGGAAACGAAGAATCCGAGCCAGTGACCCGCGGGGACGAATCAACGGACAACACCGGGCCGTAGCCCCCTCTCTGCCCCGCCCGGCCGGCCACGTGCTTTGTGCGCCCGCCGGCCGGGACGGTCGTCACCGTCTCAGCGACAGGGATGCGGACCCACTCTTACGCGATCCTCCAGGAGACGGCCCGGCCTGTGCAGAGAGACGCCCGCCTTCGCTTTTCCGCGCATGGCACAACTTAATCCCCCCCAAAGCAATGAAATCCACTCTCGTTAAAGTCCTGTCCCTTTCCCTTCCCCTGGCGTTGCCGTTCGCGGCGTTCGCCCAGGGCACGGTTCCCACCCGCCCTCCCGGACAACAGCAGCCCTCCAGCTCCACCCCGGCGACGAAGGAAGCGACCAAGCCAGCCGATGGCTCCACTCCCAAAGTCCCCACCCGGCAGCCGGGCCAGCAACAGCCTTCCAGTCCCACCCCGGCCACGGGCGGGATGAAGAAGCCCACGAAAGAAACCGTGGAACCCGTGGGCGAAGCTCCGGCCGTGAAGGATGATGCCGGTTTTGTGAGCGCCGCCTCCACCGCCGGCATGGGAGAGGTGAAGCTGGCCCAGCTCGCCGAATCCAAAGCGGGCAGCAAAAAGGTGAAAGCGTTTGCCGCCATGCTGGTAAAAGACCATACCGCCGCTAACAAAAAATTGAAGGAAGTGGCGGCCTCCCTGAAACTCCCCCTAGGTGCCGAAGACCCCATGGCGAAGGAAAAGCACGAGGCCCTGAGCGCCAAAAAGGGCGAGGAATTCGACGCCGCTTTCCTGGAGGAAATGAAGATGTGCCATGAAAAGGACATTGCTCTTTTTGAAGCGGCCAAAGGCGTCGTGAAGGCTCCGGAGCTTGCCGGGTTCATTGAAAAGACCCTGCCCGTCATCAAGTCCCACGCGGAAAAGCTCCCGATGTCCGATTCCCCGAAGAAGGACGGGCACGCCACGGAGAAAACCCCGGCGGCCACGAACCGGCGGTAAGTCCGGAGGCATCTCCGTAGATTGATCCCCACAGCCCCGCCCGGAGACCCCGGACGGGGCCTTTTTTGTTCCGGCCTGTCCACTCCCGGGAGGTGGCCACCCGTGCGTCCGGGTGACTAAATTGGTTCCTGATTTGTTTTGCCGCGGAGGAAGACCTGGCGGAGACAGAGGCTTCTCTTGTTATCCCTATGCGCCTTACTCATTCTGTTCTCCTCGCCCTCGGCTCCCTGCTGCTTTCCCGGACGGTTTCCGCGGAGCCCCGGCCCTGGAATGAATACCGCACCGTGATGTGGGTGGGCGATTCGGTTTGGAAAAACCCGGAGCGTCTGCCCCTTTTTATCCAGCGGTTCAAGGAAATGGGCGTCAATACCGCCATGGTCCACGGGGAGGGCGAGGCCCGCCCGTGGGTCGAAGCCGGATTTCCTTACTACGTCGAAAACGTCATCAACAAGGGGCTCTGTCTGAAATGGAACTCCCCGGTCAAGGACTGGAGTGACTTCGTCACGAAATGGACAAAAAACGGACGGCCCGCCGGGGACCTGGTGCGCCCTTATTCCCTGGATGATCCCGCCTGGCTCCAGTGGGGCGAACAGCGCATGAAGGATTTTGCCGCCCGGCACCGTGCGAACAGCCCGCTGGCCTTCAATATCCGGGATGAACTCTCCACCACGCTCTCCGCGAATCCGTTCGACTACGATTTTTCGGATCACACCCTGAAGGCTTTCCGGACCTGGCTGCAAACACAGTATCCGTCCCTCGAAGCCCTGAACAGCGGATGGGAGACGAAATTCGCCTCCTGGGACGAGGTGAAACCCTTCACCACGGACCAGATCAAAAACCGCATGGCCAGCGGCGATGCCCTGCCGCGCGGGAATCCGGACTGGCAGGCGGTGCAGAAGCTCACGTTCTCCGCTGGCGAAGCCGCCTCCGGCAAACCCACCCGCTGGAACCTGGCACCGTGGGCGGACTTCCGGACCTACATGGATCTCTCTCTCGCCCGCGCGCTGGATGCCTTCCGGCTGGCCTCCCACGCGGTGGATCCCGCCACGCCCGTGGGCATCGAAGGCACCCAGATGCCCCATGCCTTCGGCGGATACGATCTCTGGGCTCTCTCCCGCGCGCTGGACTGGGTGGAACCTTACGACATCTGCAATGCACGGGAAATCTTTGGCAGCTTCATGCCCGGCAAGCCCATCCTGAGCACGGTGGGCGAACAGAAAAGCCGCGATGCCCTCCGCCGTCTCTGGCACCTTCAGCTTTTGGGAGACCGGGGGTGCGTGGTCTGGTGGAGCGAGGATTGTATCGACTGGAGCCAGGACACCTGGCCGCTGACCGCCCGCGCGAAGGCCCTGGCTCCCGCGCTCCAGGCCATGACCACGCCGCTGGCCGGGCTCTTCCTGCGGGCCACCCGGGAGACGGATCCCGTTTTTATCCATTACAGCCAGCCCTCCATCCAGGTGGCCTGGCTCCTGGAGACTGCCGGGGATGGCTCCTCCTGGGTGCGGCGGTTTTCCAGTTATGAAAGCACGCACAACCGCCACGCCCGCGTGCGGGAGGGCTGGGTCAAGGCCGTGGAGGATCTCGGCTTCACCCCCCGCTTTGTCCATGGCAGCGAACTGGCTTCGCTCCCCAAAGACGCCTCCGTGATCCTGCCGGATTCCTGGGCGCTCTCCGCCTCCGAGTTGAAAGCGCTGTCCGCCCTGCCCGCCGGGACGGTCACGGGCAGCGGCTGCGCCGGGGTCTTCGATGACCATGGCCGTTTGAGAACAGAGGGCGCTCTCGCTTCCGTCACCCGCCAGGACCAGTCTTTCGCGGTGGCTGCCGGAGGTCTCAAAGTCTCGGACGAATCCGCCGCCACGTATGCCGCGGGCCGTCTGAAGCCCTCTCCGGAACAGGGCTTTCCCTCCTTCGTGGCCTCCGCATTGAAGAAAAAACCCGCCGTCGCCATCGATGCCGCGGAGCGTGTCTATTGCCACCGCTACCGGTCCGGGGCGCACCGGTTGCTGGCCTTCGAGCGGAACATCACCTGGGAGATGAGCGAGGCCCTCAGCCAGGCCGGCGGCAATGAAGCCCTGGAAAAAACCGGTGACGTGACCGCCACCCTGCCGGAGCCCGCCCATTTGTATGACCTGCGCACGGGGAAGTATCTCGGCCATCTGGCCCGCTTCACCTTCACGCTGGATCCCTGGCAGCCCTCCCTTTTCGCCGCCTGCGCGGAAAAACTGCCGGAGGGGGATGTGGTGTCCCTGCTGGGTTCGGGCACCCGTCCATAAGCGGTCTTCCCGCCGGAGCCGCGGGAACGGCTCCGGCGGTTTTTGTTCGCGGGAAGGCACACGGCAGGAGCCTGCCCGGCATCTTCCCCGCATTCCCCTCCCTCATGCTGGATCATGGCACCGTGCTCACGGCGATGCGGGGAGCGGATTCCGTTCCACAATGAAGGCATGAGATTCGTCACGGTCTGCATCCTGCTCGCCTTTTCCGCGCCGTCCTGCCTCCACTGGCCGAAGGAACCGGAGAGGGAAATTCCGGAACGGGCAAAACAGCAGACACTGCCTCCGGGACATAAGACTATCGACCACCCCTGACCTTCCCCCCGGCGCGACCGGTTCCGGGTCATCGCGCGGGGTGTCCGGCGAGCGCCGCGATGGACGCGATGAGTTCCGCCATTTCCACCGGCTTCGAAACATGCATTTGAAATCCGGCCTCCAGTGCTTTGACCCGGTCCACGGTCCGGGTATAGGCGGTGAGGGCGACCGCGGGGGCTGTGCCTCCCTGACTTTCCGGTAGCGCCCGGATCCTCCGGATCAAAGCATACCCGTCTTCATAGGGCATGCCGATGTCACTCACCAATACCGCCGGCGGATTCTCGCGGAAGAGCGCCAGGGCCTCCGCCGCGGAAAGGGCCGTGCGGACCGTGGCGCCCGCCCCGGTGAGCAGTCTTTGGAGAAAGGCCACGGCGTCCGGTTCATCGTCCACGGCCAGCACGGAGATGCCCCGCAGCGGATATTCCCGGGCCCCGCGGGGCGCCCCCTGCTCCTTACCCCGCGGCGGGGCCTCCGGCGCGGGGTGGTGATCCCCGGCCCCGGCAGCCGTGCTTTTCCGCGGCAGGCTCACCACAAAGGTGGCCCCCTTTCCAGGACCTTCGCTCCGCGCCCGCACAAAGCCGCCGTGCAGTTCCACGATCTGCTTCACGATCGACAGGCCGAGCCCCAGGCCGCTATGGACCCGCGTGGTGCTGGAGTCCACCTGGCGAAACCGGTCAAAAACATGGGGCAGGAATTGCGGCGGGATTCCCTCCCCGGTATCCGCCACCCGCACCTCCAGCCCGCCGTCGGTCTCCACGAGAGTGATCCGGACGCTGCCGCCCCGGGGCGTAAATTTCACGGCATTGGAAATCAGATTCCAGAATACCTGCTGGAGGCGGGCGGCATCGCCTTCAAAATTTCCCGGCGGCCCGTGCGTGTGGGGCACCTCCAGGGAAACCCCTTTGGCGGTGGCGGCGGGCCGCAAGGTCTCCGCGGCGGCGCGGATGGCTCCGGCCAGATCCAGAGGCCGGATATCCAGACGAAGTTTGCCGCTGATGATACGGCTCATGTCCAGGATGTCCTCCACTATGCGCGCCTGGGCGGCGGCATTGCGGGAAATGACCTCGATGCCCGCCGTGAGATCCGGGTGGGGATCCGGGATCATTTCCAGGATTTCCGTCCACCCCATGATGGCATTCAGCGGGGTGCGCAACTCGTGGGAAAGGGTGGCGAGAAACTCGTCCTTCATGCGGCTGGCCAGTTCCGCCTCCGCGCGCGCGGAGCGCTCCGCGTCCAGGGAGGACTGCCGCTCCAGCAGTGCCCGCTGCAGGTGCCCCTGACTCCTCTCCAGCGCCCGCCGGGACAGCACGCGCCCGGTCACATCCACCGCATGATTATAGACGCCGTAGGGCCGGCCGGCCGGGTCGCACACCCGGAGGTAACTGAAGTCGAAATACCGGTCCTCCACCGGTCCGCCGGCCGCCCTGGCGAACCGCGCCAGCATCTCGGTGCCGGTGAAATTCTCTCCCGTGCGCAATACCTTTTCCAGCATTTCATCGAATCCCTGGCCCTCCAGTTCCGGCACCACCTCCATCAGTGGCTTGCCCACCAGCGGGCGGTCGTTCCCGAACCATTCCTGGTAGAGCGGATTGACCCGTTCGAAGATCAGCTCCGGCCCGCGCCAGAGGGCCATGGCGGCGGGGGATTCGCGGAAGATCAGCTCCAGCAGGTGGCGCTGGAAAGCCAGGTCGTCCGCCGCCTGCTTTCTATCCGTGATGTCCGCCACCGTCCCGTCAAAGCTCACCGGCACGCGGACCCCTCCGGCCTCCTCCCGGAAGGTCACGCCTCCGCGCGCGGACACCCAGCGGATGGACCCGTCCGGATGCACCACCCGGTGTTCCGCGGAATAAGGCTCAGGGTCCACCGGTCTGGTGGCGGCGGCCACTTTCTCCCGCAGCCCCGCCCGGTCCTCCGGGTGAACCCGGGCAAAGGCGTCCTCATAGCCGAGGGTGTCCCCGGAAGTGCCAAAAATGCCGCGAAGCCTCTCATCCGATTCCATTTCCATCGTTTGGGGGTCGATATTGAAGGACCCGATCCTGGCGGCCTCCAGCGCCGCCTTGCGCCGGCGCTCACTGGTGGCCACCTCCTGCCGCGCCCGGACCATGCCGGTGATGTCCACGCCGTGCGTAAAAATACCGTTCACGCTTCCATCCGCCCCCCGCAGGGGCTGGTAAACGAAATTGACAAAGCGATGCCTTGTCTCTCCCAGCGCCTCCGGTCCCACCAGCACCGGCACCTCGTTCCCGGTGTAAGGCTCTCCCGTGCGATAGACTTCATCCAGCAGTTCAAAAAAGCCCTGGCCCTCCAGCTCCGGCAAGGCCTCCCGGAGGGGCAGACCGATCAACCCGGCCCGACCCACGAGGCGATAGTATTCGTCATTGGCGAACTCGAAGACATGGCCGGGACCGCGCAGGACGCAGATGAAGGCCGGCGACTTTTCCACGATGGCCGCCAGATTCGCCCGCTCCGCCTCGATGGTGCGCACGAACCTTTCCCGTTCCAGTTCCGCCTCCTTCCGGTCATGGATATCCGTTAGCGTTCCATACCAGGCGACGATCCTGCCGGAGAGATCCCGCGTGGGCACGCTCCGGTTGATGAACCAGCGGAAAGCCCCGTCCGCGCCGCGGCGCAGGCGTATCTCCGCTTCGCAGGGAATGCCGGACCCGCGCGCCTCCGCCCACGCCGCCGCCATGCGGGGGCCATCCTCCGGATGGAGCACGGGTTCCCGTTCCCAGTCCGCGGCCGCCCCGGGCATGCCGGTGTATTCAGCCCACCGGCGGTTCAGGTAATCCACCGTGCCGTCCGCGCCCGCCGTCCAGATAATCTGGGGCATGGAGTCCGCCATCTGGCGGAAGCGCAGCTCGCTCTGCTGGAGCTCCCGCAAGGCTCTGGCCCGCCGGACCTCCGCCGCCGTGCGCTCCGCCACCTGGCGCACCAGCGTGATTTCATTTTCCGTCCAGTCCCGGGGCTCCGCCTGATGAACGACAAAAAGCATGCTGAACTTCCCGTCGATCACCACGGGCACATCGATGGCGGCCATGGCGCGGATTTTTTTGAAGGCCTCCAATCCCGGCCCCTCCGGAAATTCCCTGGTGGCATCGCGGCGGACATGGGTGCGCCCGGCCCGGTACTGAGCCAGAAGATGGTCGCTGTAATCCGCGAGCCGGTGCGTGGTCGCTTGCAGGACCGGCATGCCTTCGGCCTCCCATGTCTGCGGCACGAGCACGGTTTCCCCATCCGGTGAGGCCTCGGCGATCAATACCCGGGACGCCTTCAAATATCCGCCCAGCATTTGCTCCGTCACCGCGATGATCATTTCCGCGGAGGAAAGGCCCAGAACGGATTCGGTTAAGAGATTGAGAAAGCCCAGCGTGGCCGCGTCGGAATGGCGGTCCGGAGCTTCCTGAAGCAAAGAATGGGATGGGGGATCGGGCATAAACGGCACTGAACAATCCTGGAAGGTGTTCAAGGTTTGAGGCCGTGCCACCCCGATTTGTCATTCCTTAATGCCGCCCGCCCCAAAGTGGCCTCTGTCTCCGGCCGGGATGGCACCCTCCCGGGCAGGAATCCGGTAGATTTGATCCACATCCTGGAGTCTTTCCAGGTGGGATCGAAAGCTCCCCGGATGGAGGGTGGCCCGGGCGGTCCTCCGCCAGGGGGAGTGTGACTTTCATGCGCGCCCTTTTAATTCCTCCACCGGTCCCGTCCGCGGCCTTTCCTATCCTCCATCAAAGGATTCGACGGCGACAGGAAGGTCGCCGCTCCTTGTGCGCGTTCGGAGGTCTCTCCGACAGGGCCGCGTCTCCACTCGAAAATGACCTGTTTTCAACTGTGTTCCGTATTACAGGTCACCCGGCATTGAACGGGTAATGACTTCCGGGTGATTCCATATTCCGGAAACCTGTTCCGGGGTTATCCGGATCCTGCGGCCTGTAAGAAAAGACCCGTTTTCAAACGATCATGGCATTACTCGCCGCCCTCCGCTGGGGGAGGCGGGGGAAGGGGGATGTGCGCGGTGCGCGCGCGCCACTTTTCCGCCAGGGCCGGGGCGCTGCGCTCGAAGTCATCCAGGAGATTGATGGCGGTCACGTATTGTTCCATGGGCGGGAGGGTTTCCATCACGGGGTCCGCCGCGGAGGGATCCATCTCTCCGAGGTAATGAGCGATCCCGGCGACGGCCTTCACTTGCTGCGCCGGGGTCTGGATGCCGCGGGCCAGTTCCAGCGCGGCGTTCACGTCGGTGTCGAAGAGTTTCCAGGCGCACTCCGTGAGGGCGGTGTCCCGGAGGGCGGCGGGCTGGAGTTCCCCCGCGAGGCGGAGGGCGAGGCCGAGGTCCCGGTCCGCGATGACGGAGACCATGTGGCCGGTGTAGCAGGCGGGCGTGAGGAGCACGGCGGGGTCCAGCTTCCGGAAGGACTCCGCGGCGAATTCCGGATTCCCCATGCGGAGCGAGCTGAAGGCATTGGCCATCCAGTCGCAGGGGGCGGCCCAGATTTCTCCCCCGTAGGGCAACCGGCTCACGGCCGCCATGGCGGCGGGGGCATCGCAGAGCATCCAGCCGCGGTAGAAATCGCTCATCATTTTGGGCTGGCAGGCCTCCACCCAGGCGCGGCTCTGGAGGGGATCCCGGGCGGTCCACGCATTCATCATCTCCGGGATGGAGGAGTGGTCGCCGCAGGCCTGCAAGGTGGCCGCGCAGCGGGCGGGGTCCAGGAGCGCGAACTCCCGCAGGGCGGTTTTCAGCAGGGGGCCGCTGGTGCCGCAGGCCTCCAGGGCGGCCGCGGCATCCGCGCGCAGCCAGCGGCGCAGGATGCCCGCGCGGGCCGGGGACGCGCCCGCCAGGGACAGCGCCTCCGCCGGGTCCTCCCCGGCGGCCCGCCAGCCCAGCAGCAGGGTGGGAAGGTCCCCGGCAGCCTCGCCCTCTTTTCCAGCCTGGGGCAAAAGCCGCCGGGCGTGCTCCGGGCTGAGCTTCAGAAGGCTCTGCTCCAGGCGGATGCGCTGCCGCACA
This sequence comes from Verrucomicrobiales bacterium, assembly GCA_965229245.1. Taxonomy (GTDB): domain Bacteria; phylum Verrucomicrobiota; class Verrucomicrobiia; order Verrucomicrobiales; family V1-33; genus V1-33. The sequence continues at coordinate 1,431,402 of CBDDIW010000003.1, read as the reverse complement.
CCGGAGGGGCGGCGCGGGGGAAACACGAAGGCCTCCTCCCGCGCCGGTTCGTCCAGGGCGGGAGGACGCACGACGCGCGGAGGCCGCGAAGCACCGGGTTGCTCCGGGCCCGCGGATTCCGGCCGGCCGGAGCCCCCAGGGAGCCACCCGGTGAGGACGCCGGCGCAAATGCCGGCGCAAATGCCGGTGAGAACGGCGGGGAGGATTTTCATCTGGAGTGTAGGAGGATGTATTCCCGGGCCTTCGGTGGGAGGCCGGAGGTGGCGAGGCGCGCCTCCGCGGCGGCGCGGTCCCTCTTCAGCCAGCCGCTCCAGAGATCCGTGATCTGCATCTGAAAGCGTTCCGAGAAGGGCACTGCCGCGATGAGGCCCAGGGCCTGGGCGGGATCGCGCGCGGCGATGACCTCCGCGATCGCGAGGGCCGGCTCATGATGCGGCAGGGTGCCGCGGGGCAGCGTTCCCAGCCAGGCCAGGGCCGCCGGTTCATCCATGGTGGCCCAGCGTTTGCTGAAGCCAGGGACCAGTTGGCGGTCGGCCACGGCCGCGGGCAGCAGGAGCGCCACGGTGCCAGGGTCTTTGAAATCGGCGAAGGTGAGCACGCCCCGCACCAGGACGCGCCGTTCCTCCGGGCTGGTGACGGCGCGCGCCAGGCCCCGCCAGTCGCCAGCCTCCAGGAGGGCTTCGAAGGCCCTTTGGGTCTCCGCCGTCACATTCCCGTGCAGCCGCGTGGCGCATTCCAGCGCGAGGTCCGCCGGGAGGCCGGGCGTGGCGAGGATGGTGCTCACGGCGGTGATGGACGCTCCGGCCAGGAGGGCATCCTTTGTGGCCGCGAAGGCGGCCCGGGGATCCAGTTCCGCCCAGCGGGCAAAGAACGCCTCCGCCGCCAGCCGGGTATCCGTGTGCCACTTGAGGGTCTTCAGCGTGGCCAGCACCTCCGGCATCGCGGCGGGCGGCACGTCCATGAGCAGGGCGCGCAGATGCGCCAGGCGCTCCGGATCGTTGCCGGAAGGGGTCAGGCTTCGCAGCCCGCTCAGCAGGCCGGCCAGATCGAACGCCTTTCCCTCCGTCGAAAGCGCCCCGCGGCCCGCGCCCGCCCCCGCGCGGATCCCGGCGGACCGCGTCACCATTCCCCCGGCGGCCCGCGCCGGTTCCGGGGGCCGCACCGCCAGCCACGTCACCGGCACCGCGATGACAAACCCCACCGCCGCCGCCAGCCATGGGCCCGCGACGGGGCCCGCTCCCGGCGCGCGAAACGGCAGGGCCGCGCGGACGATGCCCGCCACCTCCGCGGAGCTGGCCGGTGCCGGCGTGGCCAGACCGGCCAGCCCGGTGGCCAGCGCGGCGGCTCCCACCGCGGCCCCGCGCGCCTGGAGGGAGCGCGCCAGTTTTCCCAGGGCCGTCCCTATCGCCATGCGGGCCGCGTCCGGGGACCTCCCGCGGCCCGCGCCGATCTCCTGCCAGCTCCGCCGTTCAAAAAACCGCTGGATGATCAGTTCGCGGTCGGTGGCGGACAGGGCCTGGATGGCTTCGTCCAGATGCGGGAGCACTTCGGCCCAGCGGTCTTCGGCTGGCGGATTCATGACGGTGGGATTTTCACTGACAAAACGCCGCAGGGCCCGCTCGCGGGAACGTTCCCGGCGCAGCAGATTCCGGGATTCCAGGGTGACCGCGCGGTGCAGCCACCCCGCGAGCGGCACGGTGCCGGAGGCCAGCGCTCCCGCCTTCCGCGCCAGCACACAAAACGCGCTCTGCACGGCATCCCGCGCCAGACTGTCATTCCCGCACACGCGCCGCGCGCACGCCTCCATGGAGGGCAGCCACCGCCGCACCAGCGCGGCAAAAGCCGCCTCCTCCCCGTGCCGGTGAAACCGCAGCAGCAGGGTGGCGTCATTCTCAGGATCAGTCTCGGGATGGGAGGACATGGGGAAAACGTGGGGTCTCTATTCATCACGTCGGCTGGAGCGGGAAACGAAGGAGTTTTTCCCAGGAAAGCCGCGGCGGTCCTCCGCCAGGGGGAGTGTGACGCCCATGCACGTCCTCCCCCTCCTCCGAACGCGCCCAAGGAGCGGCGACATTCCTGTCGCCGTCGAACTCTCCCGTAGAGGACCACCTTTGGCCACCCTCCATCAAAGGAACCTCCTCTTCCTCTCCGCGGAGCCACGATTCCCCTTTACCACACCTCCCCACCGCGCATGGCACCGCCCCCTCCACGCGCGGGCGAAAATGCCATGGCGCCCGTCGTTTTCGCCAGTTTTCACCGCGGACCTGTTATGCAGAATACGGTCATGACGCGCCCGCGCAGCCTCCGTCCCGGCTCTCTCCCGCCGCGGGGGGCTGCCTGGCGTGTCGCAGGATTCTCCACCTCCCACTGACCCCCACCTGAGTCATGAACTTCCATCCCAACGACCGCCGGGCGCATCTCAATTTCGGACCGCTGATCGAGGCGCTGACACGCCGGCGCTTTCTGATGCAGGCCGCCTTTGCCACCCTCCTGCCCATGCTGGCCCGCGGGCAGGATGAAGCGGGGTCCGCCATCCGCCCGTATCTCCAGAGCGTGACGCCGGATTCCATCTGGATAGGCTGGCGCACGGACAGCGGCACGGAGACCACCGTCTCCTACGGTCTGAGAGAGGGCGCGCTGACAAACACCGCCACCGGCGCGAATGAAGTGCTGGGCGCGAGCTACCAGTGGCACAGTGTGCAGCTCACCGGGCTCACCCCGGGCACGTTCTATTACTATAAAGTGAAGACCGGCACGGAGGAATCCGCCGTCCACCGCTTCCGCACGCTCCCGGCGCGGGGCACCAGCACGGGCCGTCTGCGTTTTCTGGTCATAGGCGACAACCAGATCCGCAACGAGCCGCGCTATGAAACGATCATCGCCCGGGCGAAGGCGAAGATCGAGGCAAAGTATGGCGTGCCCCTGGAGGAGGCCATCGATCTCTTCCTCAACGTGGGCGACCAGGTGGACGTGGGCACCCTGGATCACTATCAAAACGTGCACCTCGGGAAGGTGCGGGAGGTTTCGCCGAATCTCGCGTTCATGACCCTGGTGGGCAATCACGAGACCTACAGCGATACCGGGCTGGCGCTCTACAAGGCGCACTACAACTACGCGCACCTCACCTACGCGGGGATCACCAGCCCGGGGGGCGATACCTACTATGCCAATCATGTGGCTAACATTCTTTTCCTCCACACCAACAGCGAGGATACCTCCGCCACGCAGACGGCGTGGATACAGCAGATAGTGAACGCGGCGAAGAACGATCCCCAGGTGGAGTGGATCGTCTCCCTGGTGCACCGGCCCTACCAGGCGGAGCAATACGTGGGCGACATTTCCGGATGGTTCCGGAACACCATCGCCCCCATCCTGGCGCAAACGCCGAAGCATGTGCTGAACATCGGCGCGCACCACCATCTCTATGCCCGCGGGCAAATGCGGGACTGGCCCACTTATCACATCATTTCCGGCGGCACGGCGTGGGACCAATACTGGGGCCAGAGCACGGAGCAGGACTATGACGATGTGCAAAAGACCATCGCGAACTGGGCGTGGCAGGTGCTGGAATTCGATCTCACCACCCGGAAGCTCACGGTGGACTGCTACGCGGAGGCGCACCCCAAACTGGGCTTTGTGTATCCCTCCAAACTCATCGACAGCTTCCACCGGCAGTTCGGTCTGGAGGCCCCGCGACAGCCCGCGATGCTGAACGCGCCCGCCGCGCCCATCACCTTCCCCTATGCCCTGCAAAGCTCCGCCTATGTGACGGCCACGGCGGAAACGCTCAACAGCACGCAGTTCCAGATCGCCGCGGACACCGCCTTTGCCAATCTCAAGATCGACCACATCCGCTCCGTGGAGAACTTTTACGGGGACACCGGCGCGCCGGAATACATCCCGGTGAATATCCACGAAGGGCTGGATCTCCTGACCTATCCCCTGGGGCTGAACCGGCTCCCTAACGGCAACTACCACGCGCGGGTGCGGCATCGCGACAGCAACTGCGAATGGTCCCAGTGGAGCGCGGCCATGCCCTTCACCGTGGAGGGCAGCGTGATCGCGGAGCCCAGGATAAGCCTGCCCAAAAGCGTCTTCAGCCTGAACGAAGACTTCGCCGTCACCTACGAGAACGGCCCTGGCATCGCCACGGACTGGATAGGCATCTATAAAAAAGGGCAAACCCCGGGCCCCACGCCCTCCACCACCTGGCAATACGTCACCGGCCCGGCGGGCGTCCGGAACTTCACCTACGACCTGCCCGAAAAGCAGGAATACTTTGCCGCGTTTTTCACGAACGACGGCTATGTGGAGGTGGCTCCGCGGGTGCCCTTTTACGTGGGGAGCGTGCCGGTGCTCAGCGCCGGGCAAACGGTATATGAGCCGGGCCAGCCCGTGGTGATCTCCTATGCCAACGCGCCCGCCGGGGCCACGGACTGGATAGGGGTCTATCGCGCGGGCCAGCCGCCGGGCGCCGGAGCGAGTGTCCAGTGGAGCTATGTGACCGGTGCCGATGGCTCCCTGAGCTTCACCGGCCTGGCGGATGGCTTTTATTACGCCACCTATCTCGTCAATGACGGGTATTTTGAGATCTCCACGCGGCTGGCCTTCAGCGTGGGGGCCACCCCGGCGGCGCTCGCCCTGGCCGGGGACCCGGCCATCCCGCACGGCACGCCCTTCACGGCGAACTTCAGCGGCGGCCCCGGCACGCCCAAGGATTACCTCGGCATCTTCGTGCGCGGGGCCACGCCGGGAGTGGACCGGCTGGTGACCTACCTCTACGTGGGCGGGAATCCCGCGGGGGCCATCACCTTCCCGGATGCCCTGCCCGCCGGGGAATACTTTATGGCGCTTTTTATCAACGATTCCTATACGGAGATCAGCAATCGTGTGGACTTCAGCGTCACCGGCGGCCCCGCGTTTCCTCAAATGGAAGGCATTCGCCCGGGCACCGGAGACCAGTATCTTATAGGCGTCAAAGTCCAGCCCGGCGCGGCGCACGAACTCCAATACAGCGCCGACCTGGCAACCTGGAAGACAGTGCAGACCTTCACCGGCGAAGGCCTCCGCATGGACCTCACCGTGGCCCGCGATCCCTCCCTGGACAGCCGGGGCTTCTGGCGCGTGCTCCTGAAGTAAGGGCCCGCCGCTTTATCCCCCCCGGCGCGGTGGGCCGGGGCTTCTCCATTTCCAGCACGTCCTCCAGGCGGAACCGCGGGCGGGCCCCACAAAATACCGCGAATCTCCCGGGGTATCGTAACGCCTCACGCCGTTACTATCTCCCCCGGGTGGAGGACTGCCTTCCGGCTCGCTTTCATGCAAAACCCGGTGAGAGTCGCCACTATGAAATCACGCGCCCTGCTTTCTCTCCTCTGTCTTTGTTTGAGCGGACATTCCGGCCGGGCGGGTATGCGGGAGGACTTTCCGGAATTCTTCCCTAAGGAGGTGGATGCCTCTCCTCCGGGAAATGGTTGGGACCTCCTTTCGAAATTGCAAAAGATGCCGGCGAAGGAGCGGGAGGGTCTCCTGCCTTCGGCACAGGCTGATCTTGTGCTGTCCCCTCTGGACGCGGACAAGGTGCGTACATGTGCCCGGCGGTTTAAAGAGAATCTGGCCATCATGGACCGTGTCATAGAGTCCCCGGGCCTTTCCAGTCACGATTGGCGGACTTTCACCGTGGATAGCAAAGGGGAACTTTCCGCCGGAAACGTGCTCCACACCACGGAGTTGATGCTTAGTCTGGCCGCCGTGGAGGCCCAGGAAGGAAACGCCGCCAGGGGCATGGAGCAGAGCCTGCGCCTGATCCGTCACGGGCTGAGAGCCTGCGAGGCCGAACCCCTGTTTATAGATCTGATGGTGAACACCATACTCATGCGCATAGGGGCGCGAACGATCTCCTCTATTGCCTCTTTGCCCGGATTGGACAGCGCGGCCCTGCGGAAAGCGGCGCGCGGTCTGGAGCAATGCGATACCGTGCGGGCCGCGATGCGCCGCGGCTATCTGGGAGAGGCGCGCTGGTCACTGCTTCAGTTCGAGCCCTTCCTGAAAGGCGGAGAGGAACGCAGGGAGGCAATGCTGAAAATCGCGGCTGCCGGGGAGGCAACCTCCGCTATACTGTCCGGCACTGGCCCGGACGCCAAACCATTACCGACGATCGAATCTCTTCTGGAGAAATGGAGGAAAGACCCTCCGCGCAGAATAAAAGCGGCGCTGAGAGACATGAATAAAGTGGACTGGGGCGGACATACGCGGGCGCTGGCAGGATATCACCGGGCGGTCCTGGACGCGGACTCCTCATCTCTCCCGGCTTTCCGCGCGTCTTTCCATCCGCCTGAACGGGGTGCCGCCATTCGCGGTACGGCGGTGGAGCCTTTGCTCAAGTCACCGGTGGATATAACAGAAATGAACTCTTACATGTATCCCCTGGCCTCTTCCTCCGCCGCGATCCGGCAGGCCCGGGCGGTTCTCCTGCTTCGTGCCTTCGAACTGGATCATGGGCGTCCCGCGGACTCCCTGGAAGAGCTGATTCCCCATTACTGGCCATCCGTGCCCGCGGATCCTTACGATGGAAAACCACTCCGCTATGATGCCTCCACCCGCAAAGTATGGTGTGTGGGGCCGAATCTGATTGATGAGAAAGGAGCTGAGGCGGAAAATCTTGAGGAAAGTCCGGACGATTGCTCCATGACAGTGCCCGGCGGAAAAACGCGGAAGTAGTCAGGGGCAAGCGATCTCCCCTGCCGGAGGCGCGTCAAAGCCTGTGCCGGCCGCGGCGCGCCCGGTGCCGCGGAGGCAGGGCTCTTCCGCCGGTAAAATCCCCGGCCTCTGGTCCTCAGCGAACCTGGAGCCATCCTGGGCGGCGTCAGAAAGCGCCGGGGTATTGCCCGCCGCCATGCCGCCACCGTTCATGGTCCACACGCGGAAACACTGCATCGTGGACACCACCGATTCCATCAGGTTGTCGAAGTACTGGCGGTAGTTTGTCAGGTGCCAGCGGTGGAAACCCGGCACGCTCATGTGATCGCTCATGACCAGTTGCCAGCGCCCCTCACGCCAGGTTGCTATTCCCCGTGGGCCCTCCATTCCCACTGCAACCGGGTGGCGGCTCCCACGATCAGGGCAAAGGCTTCATCAGACAGGCCTTTGCGGGGAGGGAGAACGGGTGGAGTGATGGGATTTGCCCGCAAAGGCGGGGCATGCCGGGGCGAAAGGCAAGCGGGAAGGCAGTCGCGGGTTGCTGCATTTCCCGTTGGAAGTGTGGAAAACCTTTCTTCTTGAGGTTCTTAGGCCGAAATGTTTTGCAGACTAAAAAAGTCTGGCTTGCCACTCCGAAAATGGGCGACGAGATCTTTAGGATGCGCTTAGGAAAATTATGCTTTGCCTTGATATCGTACTGCGCCCTCTGTCATGCGTCTGCTGAAGGGGCCACGGTTTACCACCTTATCGACTTGGGATCTCTTCCTGGGGCTGCTTATAGCGATGGGCGGGCAATTAACAGTTCCGGGCAGGCGACAGGATCCACGGCAAACTTCTACGGGGGTGCTTACTTTTTCACTTCAGGTGGGATGCAGGAAATCCTGCCCCTGATCGGTGACTCAACCATCCAAGGGCTCGGCATCAATTCCGGCGGACAGGTTGTGGGGCAAAGTTATGGGAACAGTACGAATTCAGCGCACGCTTTTGTGTGGTCTTCCGGAACTGGAATACAGCATATCGGAAACTCCGGTTTCGCCATGGATATCAACGATAACGGCCAAGCTGTCGGTTATGAAGGAAACAGCTTTGGCGGGTCGGCGTTTGTCTGGACCAGCGAAGGCGGGATGCAGCTGATTGGATCTCTCCCCGGAGACACTACCGCATATGGAACGGCGATAAATAATCAGGGTGTGGTAACAGGCTTCAGTTACGGCTCGGGCTCTCATGGTTTTCTGTGGAGCGCCACGGATGGGATGAGCCAAATCCCCGTTCCAGCAGGAACTTCGTTGCTTTCTCCGAGAGATTTAAACGACAGCAGCCGAGTGGTGGGCGCGATTCGAGGAGAAAGCGGAACACATGCGTTTATTTGGTCGGCGGAAACAGGTCTTGCGACCTTGGGTGTGCTCCCCGGAATGGATGCAAGCTATGCGGTTGGAATCAATAATTTTGGAGCCGTAGTCGGTGGCAGTTACAATGCAAATGGGGGAAAGGCTGTTTTATGGACCGAATCAGGTGGTCTCATTGATTTGAATGACGTAGTCGATTCATCTGGAGCCGGGTGGATCCTTTCGGCTGCCGGAGGCATTAACGATAGTGGATGGATCGTTGGCACAGGCTCAGGGCCACACGGGGCTCATGCCTTCATTCTTCAGCCTTATGAGGGAGACCTGCCGCATAAAGTTCCAGAAAGCGGTGGCGCAGTTTGTCTATTCGGTTTCGCAATAGCCTCTCTGTGCGGAGTGCGGTGTTATTTAAACCGGTCAATCGGTGTCTGATTACAGCTTTGGCTCTATCAGTCTCGGAGGAGTGTATCCGGGCCGGAGCGCCCCGTTGCGTTAGACCGGCCCGGGATATGATCGCCGCAATGCTCCGGTTCCTCCGCTCCCTCTTCGGCCTTCTGCTCATCGTCGCCTTGCTTCTGCACGGGTGCCGGTCGCCGGGCGTGGAGAAGGAGACCGCGCGTTCCTCCGTGGTCCAACTCGTGGGTGTCACGGACGGCGACACGATCACCGTGAGAATCAGCGGCAAACAGGTCAAAGTCCGCCTGGCTGGCATCGATGCTCCGGAGCGGAAGCAGGCTTTCGGGAGTGCATCGAAAGAACAACTCTCCGAATTGACCCCGGGGCGGAGGATTACCCTCCAAAGTCGAAGAACTTTCCTCGGGGCGTGATCTCCACCGTCTACTGGGAGACTTTCAAATCGGCAGTGATTCCGACTCCCATCATCATCGCCCTTCTCCCGGGTGAGAACGGTGTTCTCCCGCCACTTCACAGGCGGCGCGGCGAGTGACAGACATGTCTCCACCTGATTTGTGTATAAGGCTCAGGGCGCAAGCCACCGGAAAAGGCATCGATAAAAATCTCCAGCCCCGGAGGGGCGCTGGAACAGGCGCGAGCCCGAATGCTGCGGAGAGCCATCCGCCGGAATTTCCATCGCCCCTCCGGGGCTCCGGGTTGTGATCGGGCTGGCTCCGGTGGCTCGCGCCACCGGCTACCTTCCGGCGGCCCTCCGGGTCTCACTCCGGGAGGGAGATGACGGTTAGGACCGCGGAAATCCGGCATCCTTTTGTTTTACACGTTTTCAATTTAGAATGGCATAATACACAAAATGTGCCGGAGAAAACCCTTCACCTGCTCTGCCGCCACGGAGTGGCGCAAGAGATTAGCCGGTGGTGGAGCGAGGCACGAGCGGAACCACCGGACTGACACCCCAACGAAAACAGCGCGCCGGAGGTGCGCGAGAAACGCTGGAGGGCTGCCCGCGCGGGAATGCCCAATGGCTGCCGGGGAGACTTCTCGCGCACCTCCGGCGCGCATGAATTTTCTGCCGTGTTGACCGGGGGTTCCGTTCGTCCCTCACTGCACCCCCGGCTAATCTCTCCCACCACTCCGTGGCGGAAGAACGCCAGGATCGGGGTGATTATACCACGGATAGTTAACATGATAAACGCTGCAAAAAGGAAACTGGAAAAAATACTTTAACGGAGCCGCGTCGGGAGCGACGCGGAGACTTCGGGGCCCAAGGCTTCACCCGCTTTCCGGGGTCCGTGCTTCAACGGAGCCGCGTCGGGATCGACGCGGAGACACGAGCGCGATCGCATCTGGATCCTTGGTGAGCGTCACACTTCAACGGAACCGCGTCCGGACCGACGCGGAGGCCACGTTCAGTTTTCCAGTGAGGTTCTGTTGTCCCAGACTTCAACGGAGCCGCGTGCCGGGACACAGTTTTATAACACAGGCTCCGTGCCACGACCTGCTGGAAACAAATCGAGGCCCCGCTCCCGCTTCCCATTCCCATTCCTCCCACATCTCCGCAGGCTGATCCTACCGCGCATTCCTGGGCAGACTCAGGAGGAGGGTGGCACCGCGGTGGATTCCGGTCCGGAGGCACTTCCGGCCGGCACTTCCTCTCCCTCCTCCCCCGCCCCGCGGCACCTTCCCTCTCCCCTGCCCCGGTTATTTCAGCTCTTTGATGCGGAGGTTCCGGAAGCGGTAGGTCTGGCCTTTTTCCCCGTGGTGCTGGATGCCCACCGGGCCGGAGGCGTCCACGGTGTCCTCCACCTCGCTGGTGACGGTGCCGTTTACCTCTATTTTGATCTTTTTCCCCTGGCAGGTGATGCGGTATTTATTCCACTCCCGGCGCTTGAAGGACTCGCCCGCGCGTTTCCGGAAGGCTTCGATGCTTTCCTTGCAGGCGGCTTTGTCCGCTTCCGGGGCGTCCTTCGCGGCGTTGTTGCGGGGGCTGATGAACCACGCGCGGCGGCCTTCATCGTAGAGGCCGCCGGACCACTTGCGGGTCTCGCTGCCGTCCACCTCGGCCTGGTAGCCAAAGACTTTATTCCTCTCCACATGGGCGCGGAACATAAAGCCGCTGTTGGCATTGCCTTCGGGCAGCAGGACTTCGCCCTCGAAAATAAAATCGGTATAGGATTTCTCCGTCACGAGGAAAAACTTCTTCTCCGCGGTGAGGCGGATCTCGCCTTCCACGGCTTCGGCCTTGCCCCATTCATACGGATTTTTCCATCCGGCCAGGGTCTTGCCGTCAAAGAGCGGCGCGAAGCCATCGGAGGCGGGAGCAGGCGCGGGCGCGGCGGCGGGAGCCTCCCCGGCGCGTAGGAGGCGGGGGCTGAGCACGGTGGCGGCGAGGGCGCTGGAGAGGAAGTGGCGTTTATTCATGGCGGGTGGGGTTTGGGAGCACACAACCCGCGGCCCGCGCGGAAGGCCGGAGGACGCGCGCGGCGGCATGCCGGGGTCCTCCAGTTCCCGGGAGCCAGGGGGTTATCCCGCCAGGATAGACGGATCCCAGTCTTTCCAAACAGGATCGAAACCGCGCTCGCGGAGGAGCCGGGCGATCTCCGCGGGCGTGCGGTGGTCCGCGATGTCGAACTGGCCGGTGGCGGTATCGCAGGAGGATTTGGCCGCCAGCTCCACGCGGCGGCCGCGCACGGTGAGGTGGAGGTCGTCCTTCCCCTGGCCGGTGTAGCCGCCGGGCTCGGTGTGGCTGCCGGCGCTCATGGTGGTGATGCCCAGGGGCAGCAGCGCATCCCGCAGCGCGGCGGGCTCGCGGGTGCTGAGGACGATGCCCACCTGCGGGAAGCACAGGCGGAAGGCGCAGATCATCTGCACAAAGGTGCGGTCATCCAGCACATAGCGCGGCTGGAATTCCCCCGCCGCCGGGCGCAGCCGGGGGAAGGCCACGGTGTAGGAGGCTTTCCACCAGTGGTTTTGCATATAGTCCACGTGGGCGGCCAGGGCCAGGGCCTCCGCGCGCCAGTCCGAAAGGCCGAAGAGCACGCCCAGGCCGAGGCGGCGGAACCCGCCTTCACAGCCGCGCTCCGGGCATTCCAGCCGCCAGTCAAAGTCCTTCTTGGGCCCGGCGGTGTGATACTGCGCGTAGGCCTCGCGATCATACGTCTCCTGGTAAACCACCAGGCCCTCCGCGCCGCTGGTGACCATGCGGCGGTATTCGTCCGTCTCCATGGGGCCCACCTCGATGGAAAGCCCCGGCACTTTTTCCCGCAGCGCGGCCAGGCATTCCTCCAGGTAGCCGTTGCTGACAAATTTGGGGTGCTCGCCGGCCACGAGCAGGATGTTGCGGAATCCCTGGTCCAGGAGGTGATTGGCCTCGCGCAGCACCTGATCGATGGTGAGGGTGACGCGCAGGATGGGATTGTCCCGGGAAAAACCGCAATACGCGCAGTTGTTCACGCATTCATTCGAAAGATACAGCGGGGCAAAAAGCCGCATGGTGTGCCCGAAGTGGTGGCGCGTGAGCCGCGCGGCCTCCGCCGCCATCTCCTCCAGGGCCGCGGGGGACTTCGGCGAAAGCAACTGCTCCATGCGGCGCACGGACACGGATTTTTCCCCAGGCAGGCGGTTGAAGGTGGAAACGAAGGACATGGGGGATTATAGAGGAATAGGGGACGGAGAATGGAAAATGGGGCGGGAATGGAGAGGAGTAAGAATATGAACCTGGGAAATCAGTCCGGCCAGGGGAGGGTGGCGGGATAAAAATCCTGGCGGAAACGGGCGCGGGGCACGGGGTGGCGGTGGAGGAGGGGGGTATTGGGATACGACCCCAGGAGAATGCACGGACGCTCGTGAATGGGACGCGTGGCGTGGCGGTCATTGATCTCGCGCTCGGCTTCGGCCACCAGGAGGTCATCGCAGTGGCCCTCTATTTCGGCGAAAAACAAATACTCAAAGGCGCGCTCCAGCCGCGGATAAGGATAAAGCACCGCGATGCTGATGCCCCGGCTGGCAAAGGCTCCCAGGGCGCGGTGCATGGCTCCGGCGGCATCCCGGAGATTCAGCAGATAACACGTCTTCTGCAGGTGGTGGTCCTGCGTGCCGGTGATCTGCGCCAGTTGGTCCCGCTGGGTGACACGGATGCGGTTTTCCGGAGGCGCGATGGCGGGGGCGGGCCGCGGCCCCAGGATCCAGAACCGCGTGAGACCGTGGCGGAAATCCGTGAGGCTCCGCGGGTCCGGCCAGTCCAGCGCGTGCCTTTCCCGCGCGGTGTCCAGATCCACCAGGCGGAGGTCCGTGCCATGATGATCCAGGGCCTCCGGCGAGGCCATGGCGGCCACGGCGGGATCCGTGAGCGCCTCCTTCACCCCCTGCCCCGTGCTGAGGGCCTGGGTGATTTCCACGCCCGGCAGCGCGCGTTGCACGGCGGCCAGAAAGCGGGAGCACTGCCGCAGGGCGCTGGCATGGCTGGCGATGCGGCGGATGCTGCCGAAGTCCCCGTCCCGGTTGATCAACAGGTGGCGGATGGGCAGCAGCTCCTCCCAGCAGATGTAGGGGCGGCGCTCGCGCTCGGTCTCAAAGAGGCGCTCCAGCTCGCGGATGGACTCGATGATGATGCCGTCCAGCGTATTCTCCACGGCGATGACCCCGTAGTCGATCCCCCCCGCGGCGGCGGCCTGCACGATGTCCGCGTGGGTCTTCAGGGGGTGGAGTTCCATCGTTTCGATGCCCCGCGGATCCCCGGTGAGGTGCGCGGCAAATCTCACGGCGGCGGTGTAGCCGTTGGTGAGAGGCGCGGGGGCGAGGAATCCGATACGGGCGCGGGACATGGCAAAACGGGCGGGAAGAGGGGGAGCGAGCGTAGCAGGTGCCCGCGGCGGGTCAAACGCCGGGCTGCATTCCCTTTTCCCCGCCCCCGGGGGCTACCGGCCCGCCGCCGCTACTCCAGGAGCCGGAGGAAACGGCGCACGCTTTTCAGGCCCCGGGTCTTTTGCCAGACGCCATCGCCCTCGCGGCTGCCCGCGCCATCCGTGTTCGCCTCGATGGTAAACAGGGTGCCCGGCGCGTCATCATAGAGGAGGCCGATGTGGGAGAACGAAAATATGACAATATCCCCGGTATGCAGCGTCACGCCGGACCCGGGCTCGATGACCCGCGCCGCGCCCGCGCGCGCCCAGGTATCCCAGCCAAAAGCGGCGGCGCTTTTACAACGCCATTTTTCCGCCTCCGCGGCGGTTTTGCCCAGGGCGGCTAGGACCTCCGGGTCCCGCAGCCATTCCCGCACCCAGTAGCAGACCGCCGCCGCGCAATACGGCGCGCGGTCCGCGTAGCCCGCGGGATAAGTGGTGGCGGGCCAGAATTTTTCGATGGCGGGGCCATGATTCGGCGAAGTCTCCCCTGCGCCGGCATCCCGGCGGGCGATTTCTATCAGTCGTTCACGCAGGCGTAGTGTGCTCATATTCGTTTATTCCAGTTGAAGTTAAAATCCGTGAATGAAATGAAATGAAGTGCCGTGCCTCCTCCTGGAATTCCCGCCATTCACCGGCGGTTGCCCGCCTGGCTCGCGCGAGGGATTGCGGGAGGGGAGGTCCTATGGCCGCCCCCGCCGGCACCGCCTGTCATGCCACCCCGCCAACGCGCGCGACCGAAAAAGAATCCATAAGAACACGCAGCCCCGGAGGGGCGCTGGAATGTAGCCGGTGGCGCGAGCCACCGGGAAAACGTTAATAAAAGTTTCAGCCCCGGAGGGGCGCTGGAAAGCTGCCGCCAACGCGCGCGACCGAAAAAGAATCCATAAGAACACGCAGCCCCGGAGGGGCGGGAGAGATTAGCCGGGGGTGGAGTGAGGCACGAACGGAACCCCCGGATTGTGGTCACCACGAAGATAGCGCGCCGGAGGTGCGCGAGAAACGCTGGAGGGCTGCCCGCGCGGGAATGCCCAATGGCTGGCGGGAAGACTTCTCGCGCACCTCCGGCGCGCATGAATTCTTCCATATGCTGGTCCGGGGGTTTCGTTCGTGCCTCACTGCACCCCCGGCTAATCTCTTTCGCCACTCCGTGGCTGAAGAGCGCGTGGGTTAAGGGAACTAAATTTGCGTCTCTTTGGTATCAAAAGTTGTGTATAAGACTCAGGGCATGCGCCACCGGCGGACCCCCGGGCACTCCTGCTCCTGCTCCTGCTCCTGCTCCTGCTCCGAGTAAGAGTAAGAGTGAAAAAGGCTCCGCTCACTCCCCCATGGGAGGGCGGCCATTGTCATCGGAGGCCATGAGGATCACGGCGGCGACATAGACACAAAGAATAGCGATCACGCGGGGCTCCCTTCCTTTCTTTTCCCTTCCTTCCGTCCGCTCATGCTACTATTTTTCATCCTCCGGACGCGGCGGGAGCTGGGAGGTATTGTCCGTGCGGGTGCGGGGCAGGAAGAGATTCCGCAGGAAAATGCGGTCCGCCTCGCAGGCCTTGGACGCCTCCTCCAGCGCGGCGATGCGGGCCTCATACTGGCTCGCGAGCTTCTTCGCCACATACCACACGGCCAGGGTGAGCAGGCCGCCGGTGAGGCCCTTGTCCAGCAGGGCGGAGATGATCTGGGATTCGTTCATGGTGTCGGTGTTGGCTGGAAATTGAGTTGAGTTAGGTTGGGTCGGATCAATGCCGCGCTGGCCTCGCAGGCGGGAAGGAGAGACGCGGGAACACGGCGGGCGTCCGCCGTGTTCCGGCACCATGCTCCAGACTACTCCCCACCTCCTTCCTCCCCCGCCCCGCCGGTCTGGAGGGCGGCGAGCTGGGATTCGAGGGTGGAGATCTGCTCCTGGAGCGCGGTCACGGAGGCCAGGCTGGCGGTGTTCACTTCCGCCGCCACGTCCGGCCACGGGAAGTCCGTGTCCGTGCCGATGGGCTCCGGCGAACCGACGCGACCGGTGTCCGAATTCCGCCGCACGGTGTGGCCGCCGCGATAGACTCCCGCGTCATCGAAACGAAGGAGGATTTCATAGGGTGTATTCATTGAGGATAATGGGTAATGGAGAATGGAAAATGGGTGGGGGCTCGTGTGGAGAGAGTAGGAGCCTGGTCAGGAGATCACCGCGCGGTCGGCGTAGCGCCGCCAGTTGGTGCCGTCGGAAAAGGCGGGGGTCGCGCCGCCGGATTCGTTGCTCACGTAGATCTGGCCGCGCTCGAAGGTGCTGGCGCTGGGCACGGTGGCCACGGTGTAGGCGGGCAGGGTCACGGGGCCGGAGAAGATGGAGGCTCCCGCCTTGAAGGGAGCCGCCGTGCCGCTGCCGTCCGCCGCCACCACGGACAGACCGGTGCTGTCCCTCGCCAGCGCGGGAAACGAGCTGGTGGTGCCGCCCAGACAGAGCCGGGCGAAATCCGTGCCCGCGGTGTTCGTCAGGGTGAGGGAGCCATCCGCCGCGCTGGAAATCTTCGACCGGTTTAATATGCCCAGAGACTGTGCCGATCCGGCGGTGATCGTATTGCTGGCGGAGATCGTACTCACCGAAAGCGTGCCCGAAGTGCTCAACTGGAGCCGTCCTGACCATGAGCCTCCATTCACCCGGCTGGAGATGGAGAAATCCCCCGTGGGCGTGCCCGCCTGGGCCGGCATCACATGAGCCATGAAGCTCACATCCTGCGAGCTGCCCAAAGTGGTGCCGTAGCCATTCGCCTGCCACACCAGGGAGGGCGAAACCTGCTGCGTGCCGCTCACGGCAGCGGTGCTGTTTACCAGGCTCAGCACCGGGGAGGTATTCGCGCCCAGGGCGCTCAGCGTGGCCGTCGCGGCCCCCGTGAGCGTACCGCCCGCCAGCGGCAGGTAGCCGGAGAGCGCGGACGTGAGCGCCAGCGTGCCCGTGGCGGCGGGCCAGGTCACCGTGTTGTTCGCGCCGGGACTGCCGGGCACCACGGTGGTGGTGAAGGCGTTCCCCGCATTGTAAACGGTGAGCGCGCCATCCGTCAGGGCGCTGGCTCCCAGCGCCGCCGTGTAGCCGGTGAAGCTCATGGCCGCGAGATTCCCAATGTCATCGATGGCCGCGCCGCTGCCCTGCGCGCCTTTGTTGATGCCGTCCGCGCGCAGGATGCAGTTGTCCGCGAAGAAGTCCGCCGCGGCGGAGACATTGCCAGTCCCGTTGCCGCTTCCGGAGGGAGTGATGCTGATGCTCATACGTTCAGTTCCTGGTAGATGATGGTGCAGCCCGCGGCGCTGTAGATGTTCACAGGCGCGGAGAAGTCGAACTCCGCGGAGTGCAGGGAGACCGGCGCGTTCAGCACCAGGGGGATGCCCGCGTCCGTGGCTCCGGCGGCGGTCACGGTGGGCGTCCAGCCCCAGCAGCCGTCCCCGGCGGTCATGGTGAAGACGAGCGCCTTCCGCGTGGCGGGCACGTTATACCGGCGGGTGGACGGGATGGTGCCGGTGGCCCCGGCGGCGATGGTTAGTTTAGGCATATTTTTATAAAGATTTGTCAGGGTTTCAGAGGCAGTTTTTCCAGGAAAAGGCCCAGTGATGCGCGGCAAAGGTGCCCGGCAGGTAGCGGACGGGCTCGCCCAGGTAGAAGGGGTAAAACACCGCCGGTTTGAACGCCCGCACGCCGCTCCCCGTGGTGGTGCCTATGTCCACGCCCCAGTGCCAGCGCGGCTCCCCGGGCGGCTCGGGCCGAGTGGCCAGCGCCCGGCTCAGTGCTCCCGGTCCGGTGAGCGAGCCCCAGTTTCCCCCGCCCTGGGCCGCGCCCGCCACCACCTCCTCCAGATACCGCTCCGCAATGCCGTGGCCCGGCGCGGAGGCCAGGCAGGCGGTGCCAGGTATGCCGGGCTGTTCATAGCCATAGAAAAAAGACGCGTCCTCCACCAGCGCCTCCACGGGCATCAGCGGCTCCATATCCGTGTCCGCATAGACCCCGCCCCGGGTGTGGAGAATGGCGGCGCGAAACACGTCCGAAAGTGGCGAGGGCGGGAGGTGCCGCCAGCGCCGCCAGAGCGCGGGGAACTCCGCCTCCAGCGTCCGCTCCGTCCACAGATGCGCGCGCCAGCCCAGGGGGCCATTGATGGCCGCCCACTGGCGGTGCCAGCGCTGCTCCCGCTCTGGCACGGGCTTTTCACCTGTCCATATCTGGTGGATGACGCGCGGGATGCGCCAGCGTCCGGAGAGCGGGTCCCGCGTCACGCGGCCGCCATCCACATGCAGGCCCACGCCCGGGAAATGCTGGTACTTTTTCCACCCGGGCGTGCTGTTCGTGAGCCAGCCGTCCACGTGCCCGGTGATGATGCTGCCCTCCCGCAGAAAGCGCCGCGCGCCCGCCTGGCTCCAGAGGATGGTGTAGGTGCCGCAGGTCAACTCCGATACACTTTCCCATGGTGTATTCCCATCCCCCTTCGCGGGCCACCAGTGGGCGCGGTGCAGCAGCGCGCAGTCCCACCCGGCGGGCAGACGGGCCACGAGGCTCAGCACCTCCGGTCCGCTGACGGTGAGCCGCGCGTCATCCTCCAGCACCAGCGCCCACTCCAGCCCGCGACGCACCACCTCCGCCGCCGCGCGGAGGTGGGAATACCAGCACCCGGCGATGCCCCGGGCCACTTCCGGCAGCGCGGGCACGCCCGCCATGCCCGCGGGCGCGTGCGCATCGTGCGCCCACAGCACCTCGTGCGGCAGGCCCAGGCGGTCCAGGTGGTCGCGAATGGTCAGCAGCCGGTGCGAGCACCCCGGCACGGAAAGCACAAAGACGGCATGCCCCGCCCGCGGCGCGCGCGGCGTGTCCACATCCCGGCGCGAGGCCCCGACATTCACCGGGGCGGCCAGAAGCGGCGGGAGGGAATCTGGTGAGTCGCTGCTCATGAAATGACGCGGGCGCGGGCCACCAGCTTCAGCCCCGTCCACGCGGGGTAGGACTCGTTGGCGGTGACATGCACATGGATGAGTTGTCCTATGAACACCTTGGGATCCGTGGGATATACCCGTGTCCAGTACTGCCCCGCCGGGATGGTGAAGGGCACGGGATTCGCGGAGGCCACGTAGATGTAGCCGGAGAGCGGCGAGGAGCCGCTGTGATAGGCCGCCACGAACCAGTCATTCACCAGCATGGAGGAGGCCGCCAGACAGGCCACGTAGATGCCCGTATTCACCGGGGAGGCCGGGGCCACCAGCTCCTGCGGGATCTCGGAAACGGGCGTCTCCTTCTCCGCCAGTGATCTTTGATACACCACATGGCCGCCATTCACCGCGAGGTATTGCACGGTGATGTCCGCGGGCGTAATGAGCAGGCGGCCAAAGACGGGCAGCCGGTCCTCCGCCCACACCAGGGTGCTCTGGCCCGCGTACGTGCCCTGGAGCGCCAGGCTGCAATCCCCGTCCGTCTTCACCGCGCCGGAGGCATTCAGCAGCGGCGTGCCGCGATACGTCAGCCACTCCGCCAGATGCGTGTGCCCGCAGAGGATGGCATCCACGCGGCGGAATTCCGGCCAGTTCAGCGCGTTCACCACGGTATTCCCGTCATTCTCGGAGGAAACCGGCGGATGATGCACCACCACCAGCTTCCACCGCGCGGTGCTGGCGTTCAGTTGCTCCACGAACCACGTATGCTGGAGACTGCCCACGGTGTTTCCATGCGGTTCCCCGTAGGTCACTGGATTGTCATACGCTGTATTCACCCCGTCATTGAGGCCGAAGAGGTCCACGAGGCCATTCCCCAGGGTGACCTTCCAGTAGCGCCCGTTGCCCAGCCAGGAGAACTTCGCCACGTGCTGCGCGCGCTTCGCGGGGTCGTCCAGATCATGATTTCCCATGACGGCATAGGCCGTGCGGGCATTCACCCAGGAGGAAAAGGCCGCCCAGTCCGCCTCAAAGGAGGCGGCGGCGCTGTAGCTGTTGTCCCCGGCGAAGATGACGCCCTCCAGCCCGGCGGCGGCCAGCGCGTTCGCCAGGGCCGTCTGTGCCGCGCCGGGCTGGCCCGCGTCCCCGGTGAAGCCCAGGACCACGCCGTCCGCCATGGCGGCGGGCCGCGCGGCGGGGGCCTGCCAGTCCCCGGCATCCGTGGAGCCCGCCACCCACACCGTGTGATCGTCCAGTTGCACGCCCACCTGGCCGCGGCGCTTCGGACGCGCGGCGGCGCGGGCGGCGGCGTCCTCAAAGGAGGCCGTGTCCTGGAAGGGATCGCCCTCGCCCGCGGGCATGGCGATGCCGCCCCGGGTCTCCGTGGAGCGCTGCTCCTGGGCGATCATGGTGAGCCGGTCCGCCATGGTCTCCAGCGTGGTGGCGGGCAGCGCGCCGGAGGCGGGCAGCACGGCGGGCTGGGTGAGGGGCGTGCGGCGCTGGAGGAGCACGCGGCTGGTGGCGGGCACGGGAGCGGCGGTGCGCACGCCGTCCGCGGCGAGCGTCCACCCATTCCCCGCCAGCTCCCCGGCATCGTCCGGGAGGAAAAATACCGTCGGGGACAGTGTGGGACGTTCCGTGAAGGTGAAGGTGAAATCATTCGTCCGCGTGGCGATCAAATACACCGTGGTGCCCACCCGCACGCGGCTCCCGGGCTTCAGGGTGGGCTGCGCGGCGGTGAAGGACACCACCCCGGCGGTGGCGCTCACCGTCCCCGCCCCGGGTGTCAGGATAAATACATGAATATCCCCCGGGGAGAGATAAGGAAAGCCCACGGGATAAGGCGTGGAGATGCTGTTATTCCCGTCATAGAGAACCGCGCTGAAAACCGTGTCGATGGCCATGTGATAACCTCCGGGGATTATTGACAGGTACGCGCAAGTGAATATATTATCCGATGGCTGAAGTTTTTGAGCGCATCCCGGATCCGACCCCTGAACTGCTGGCAAAATGCCGCGCCGCCGAACCTCCTCCCAGGGTCCCGCGCGGGTTTTTCGACGGGCTGGTCCGCCCCACCCGTCACCTGCTGGACCGGGGCCTCCGGCTCTCCCAGGCGGCGGATTTTCTCATCGCGGAGAAGATCCTCCAGCCCCGGCTGCGGGCGAAGTATATGAATGCCCTGAGGACCCGCATGACCCGCCTCCGGGCCCGTAAAGCTTTGGCTGGAGAGGTTTTCCACTGGCGCTCCGGCCTGGGCTACGAGGAGGCCCACGCCGTGGGTCACGGCACCATCGCCGCCTGCGGCGCCCGCGCCGGACTCTGGATGAACGCCACCGACACCTCCCGCCAGTGCCGCCGCTGCAAAGGCATCATGAAGGCGCAAAAGGTGAAAGTGAAAGCCTGCCGGCGGTAGCCCCCCCCTACACCTGCTCTCTCACCCCTCAACCACCCGCCCGCCCGGCCGCGCGCGGGTGTTTTTTTGCCCTGGTCTCTATAGTATGTTTTATGCCGCGTACTATAAATCCCCGGCCCCTCCCCGCGGGCACACCCTCCGGAAATACGGGATCTTGTTTTTCCTTGTTATTCACCGCCGCCCGGCTTCACTGCCCCCTATACCCTGGTCCCCATGAAATCCCACGCCCTTATTCCCGCGCTCACGCTCTCGGCCACCCTCCTTTCCCCGGCCCCGCGCGCCCGCGCGGCCATGATCTCCGGGTGGAACATGAATGAAATCTCCGGCAGTGAGGCCTACGATCTCAAGCAGCGGAATGACCTGAGCCTCAATGGTGCCACCCGGCTGAAGACGGGAGCCTTTCCCGTGGTCTTCCCCTACAATGAAGGCAGCTACGTGCTCACCGGCACGAATTCCCTGCGCGGCACCAGCAGCAGCGCTCTCGTGGGCACGCAGGGGAACCAGATCAGCGTGTCCTTCTGGATGAAGGCGAACGCCGAAAATGAGGGCGGCAGTATTTTTTACATCAGCAATGTCATTAACGCGGCGGGGCTTCCCTTTGTGGATATCCAGATAGAGTCCAGCACGGGCGTGTCCACCTTCGATATCGCCTCCTTCGCGTCCAATGGCGGAGCCCACCTCTCCGGGGATCTGGGCGTGGTGTCTGATAAACTCCACCAGTACGTGCTGACCTTCGACGGGAATACCGGCAGGATCGCGGTGTACAAGGACACGGCCCTTTCCTTCGAGGGCCTGGGCCCGGTTTTCGATACCCTGCCGTGGACCGAAGCCCGCAGCCTGGAGATCGGCCGGGTGCCCGGCGGAGCCTACTGGCCCGGCGGCCAGGTGGATGACGTGGGCCTCTTCAACTCGGTGCTCACGGACTCCGAGCGCCAGCGCCTCTACACCCAGGGCGTCACCGCCTTCCCGGAACCCGGAGGCGCGGCCCTCATGCTGGCCGCCCTGGGCACGCTGACGCTGCGCCGGGGAAGAACGCATGGAAAGAGGTGAGCACACGGGAGATAACGCCCCCGGCTCCCATTCCTGCTCCTGCTCCTGCTCCTGCTCTCCCCACCCCCTAACCACCCGCCCGCCTGACCGCGCGCGGGTGTTTTTTTACCCGCCGCTCTATAGTATGTTTCACACCGCGTACTATAGAGCATTTGCCATAAGTAAATTCCGGTTACACGCGTCCTCGGCAGGGAGTTCCACCCTCCATTTCGGAAATTACTTTTGGCAATCAGTATAACAGCGCCGTAAACACCCTCCATCCCGCACCGGCTCCCGCGTTCCGTCCGCCGGATTCTTCGGCCGGAACCGGTAAAGCAGCGCGGGTCCACCGCCCACGGCTTGCTTTCCCTGTTGAAGAAACCCGCCCGCGGCCCCACGCCGTGTTTCTCTCATCATGGCCAGACGCTTTCGTATCGCATTTTCCTTTGCCGGGGAGGTCCGGGATTTCGTGGCAAAGACCGCCGCCATCCTCGCGAAGGAATTCGGGGAGGAGGCCATTCTTTATGATAAATACCATGAGGCGGAATTCGCGCGCTGGGATCTGGGAACCTACCTGACGAAGCTCTACAGTCACGAGGCCGATCTCATCGTCCCTGTATTCTGCCCGGCTTATTCCGGAAAATCCTGGACGGAGCGTGAATGGAGTCACATCCATGGTTTCCTCATCAATAAGGCGGACGGCCATCGCGTGATGCCCGCCCGTTTTCAAAACGCCACGGCGGATGGGCTCACGCCCGCGTCAGGATTCATCGAACTGGATGACAAAACGCCGGAGCAGTTCGCCGCGCTCATCCTCCGACGGCTGGAGCTGAATGACGGGAAGTCCACCACGCCTCCCGTGCCTCCCCCGGCCCCCGCGCCGGACCCGTGGAAGGCCTACCTTACCCGGCTGAATGAAGAACTGGACGGACCGCTCTACGATGAGCCGTTCTCCCTGCGGCAGATCTACATCCCCCTGCGGGTATGGTATGAAAGGAGCGCGGACTGGCGGAGTGGGGTGGCGGGTCCCTCCGGGCGCGGGGAAAAGAAAGAACGCGCCGCGGCGGACCTCACCACCCACATTCTGGCCTGGCTGGAGCAGCCCCGCCTGGAGGATACCGTGCGCATCCTCAGCGGCGGTCCCGGCGCGGGAAAGTCCTCCACCGCCCGCATGGTCACGGCGGAGGTGCTGGAAAAGACCGGCTGGCGCGCGCTTTTTATCCCGCTCCACCGCATAGACTACTCGCGGAACCTTGTCCCGGACATCCACCGGTATTTGCACGACTATCAACTCTTCCCCCCGGAAGCCCAGCCGCTGGAGCGAAGGAAAGACGGCCCCCGCCTGCTCCTGGTGCTGGACGGACTGGATGAACTGGCCATGCGGGGCGAGGCCGGGCAGGCTTCCGCGCATGAATTCGCGCGGGCCGTGGGGCGTCTTGTGGAGGAGCGGAATCGCGTGGCGCTTACCCTGCGCGTGCTCCTCACCGGGCGCACCGCGCTCATGCAGTATCTGGCCAGTGAATTCCCCGCGGAGGGCGCGCTGCTCCATCTGTGCCCCTATTTTACCCCGGACCAGGAAAAAGCGGCCTACGGAGCCGCCTGGCCCCTGCTGGCGAAGGATCAGCGACCGGAGTGGTGGAACAAATACGGCGCGTTGAAGGGTCTGCCCTACACGGATGTGCCCGCGCATTTCGCCGGTGGGAATCTGGTGGAGATCACCGCGGAGCCGCTGCTGTGTTATCTCCTGGCCCTGGCGGATGGCGGCGGCAGCTTCCAGCCCGGCAGGATGGCTCCGGAAAATGAAATCTATGCGGAGGTGATGCGCCGTCTGCATCTCCGGCCCGGGCCGGACGGGCGGCACTTTGGACAAAGGGGCCTGCCGCTGGACGACTTCCACCAGGTGCTGGAGCAGATCGCCGTGGCCACCTGGCAGGGGTCAGGACGCTCCACCACGCTGGCGGAGGTGGCGCGCCGGTGCGGAGGCCCGGAGTGGACCAAAAGACTCGATCTCTTCCGGGAGGAGGCTGAAAA
Source organism: Verrucomicrobiales bacterium (assembly GCA_965229245.1). Lineage (GTDB taxonomy): Bacteria > Verrucomicrobiota > Verrucomicrobiia > Verrucomicrobiales > V1-33 > V1-33. The sequence continues at coordinate 1,407,688 of CBDDIW010000003.1, read as the reverse complement.
GGGGCCGGTGCGGCTGCTCACCGCCTTTTACTTCCGCCGCACTGCGGGGGACGGGGAGGACACCTTCGAGTTTACCCACAAGAGCTTCGAGGAATACTTCGTGGCCGGTCACCTCGTGCGGGTGCTGGACGGGATGTGCCGCCGGACGGAAAAACAGACTGGAAAGCCCGGGCAGCCGGATGCCCCGGAATGCCTGGCGGAGTGGGCCCGCCTCTGTGGCCCCCGGTCCCTCACGGAACGGCAACGGGACTTCCTCCATGGCGAACTGGCGCTCCGAGGCCAGGAGTGCTGCGCGAAGTGGCAGGCGCTACTCTGCGCGCTCATCGCCCACCTCGCGCGGCAGGGGATGCCGATGGAACGGCTGGAGATCCCCGTATACGAAACCGCCCGACGCCAGGCCCGGCGGGCCATGGTCTCCCTGTTCGTCACTCTTTCCGGCTGTTCGCGGGTGACCGGGGAGGTGAGCCAAATCGAATGGCCACAGACAGTAAGCGCCGGGCACCTGCTCCGCCTCATGGTGGAGCAGAGGGTGAAAAACGAAGCGGAACCGGTTTTCCAATACCTCTACCGGATGAATTTGGATGGGCAGGAACTTTCGAACCTGGGGCTTAGGGCAGCAAACCTGCGGGAGAGTTCCATGCGGCGGACAGACTTTGCTTTCACCTCTCTTGGGTTTGCAAACCTCTCGCGAGCCAACCTCTCGCACGCAAATCTCTCGCACGTCGACCTCTCGGGAGCCGACCTCTCGGGAGCCGACCTCTCGGGAGCCGACCTCTCAAGAGCCGACCTCTCAAGAGCCAAGCTTTCGGGAACCCACCTCCCGGGAGCCGACCTCTCGGGAGCCGACCTCTCGCAAGCCAACCTCTCGCAAGCCAACCTCACGAGAGCCAACCTCAGTGGAGCCAACTTTTCAAGAGACCACCTCAGGGGAGCCAACCTCTCGGGAGCCAACCTCTCGGAAGCCAACCTCTCGGGAGCCAACCTCACGGGAGCCTACCTTTCGGAAGCCAACCTCACGAGAGCCAACCTCAGGGGAGCCAACCTCAAGCGAGCCACCCCCTCAAGAGCCAACCTCTCGGGAGCTAACCTCTCGGGAGCTAACCTCTCGGGAGCCTTCCTCTCGGGAGCCAACTTCTCGGGAGCCTTCCTCTCGGAAGCCAACCTCTCGGAAGCCAACCTCTCGGGAGCCAACCTCACGGGAACCCACATCTCGGAAGCCAACCTCTCGGGAGCCAACCTCTCGGAAGCCAACCTCACGGGAGCCTTCCTCCCAAGAGCCAAGCTTTCGGGAGCCATCCTCCCAAGAGCGAAGCTTTCGGAAGCCTACCTCACGGGAGCCGACCTCTCGGGAGCCGACCTCACGGGAGCCGACTTCTCAAGAGCCAACCTCAAGGGAGCGAATTTCACGGGAGCCAACCTCGAGGGAGCCAACCTCACGGGAGCCAGCTTCCCGGGTGCCATCCTCACCGGTGCCATTGGCGTGCCCCCGCATCTTCTTCCCGCCTCCGGTAGCTCCACGCCTGATGCCGCGCAGGAAGAATGATCCCTTCCTCAAAGAGCCCCTTCTTTTCACCCACCCGGCCCCTCTCATGACTACCCGGGGAACCAACCCGCATTCCCTTCGCTTTTTCCCTGTCCCGTGAATCCGCCTTCCCCACCCCTCCCCTTCCCCGGCGACTGGAACGCCAAGCACGGTGGCCTGGCTCTGTGATCTTTCCTGGATCTGGACGCCGGGGGAGGGCGCTCCTCTGGTGCCGGGGGTGCTGACGCAGCCGCGCGGCACGGCGGGCTGGCCGTGCCCTGAGGGCCCATGGCATCTCGCCGTGCTCCGGTTTGACGGAGTGGGGGATTTCAAGGTGGGCACTTTCTTTTCCATGCCGTGCCAGTCATGGGGTGCTTTGGGGAGCATATCCCCCCTTTAACAGGAAAACGCCCGCGGATCCCCCCCCTCGCGGGACCGCGCGTGGAAATCCCCCGGCCCGGTCCACGATGATGGATTCCACTACACTTTCACCGGATGGAATACCATGCGATACCTCTCGCCCTCACCGCGCGTGCCGCCCCCCATCCGTATCCCCGGGACGGGAGGAAAAAGGGGGCCGGGAAACCTTGCATTTTTCACGATTTCCACAGACCCCGCCTGGCGTCCGCAATCGTTTTATTGCGTAACGCCAAAATTCTGGCGCGGTACACTCCTTGAGTTAGTCTGCGGTGTGGAAGCGTTCTACAGGGGATCGCTGTCCGCCGGGTCATCCTTGCCGGGACCAAACGGTAAGGATGGCTCGTGACTTCATTTTCTGTCAGCTATCTGTGGTTTTCGGTTGTTTTTACGGGTTTTTCCAGGAATTTGACCCCGCGCCGCCTTATGCGCCCGCTCCCACCCGACCAGGGGGGCGGGTTTTTCCTGAGGTGACAACCGCCCGGAAGCCGTTTAGAGCCGGGCATTATGCACGGCATCTAACATGAAAACAATGTGAATTGCCCGATTGTAAAATCCTGTCATCACAGGTAATCACCCACCTTGACATGAAATCCCATCGCTTCCTCGCCCTGGTGGAACCCGCGTTGTTGGAGGACCCCGCGCGGGAGGGAATCGCGGACCTGGCCCGCCGTCTGGCGCATCACATTCCGGGCCGCATGTCCGCCCAGGACGCCGCCGCCGCGTTCCTCCGCTGGGCACGTCACGACGAGCCGCTGCCAGGGGACGCCGCCTTTCTCACGTGGATGAAACCCGCGCCCGCCACGCGCGCCGGCACGCCCCAGGCCGCCATCTTCACCCGGACGCCCGGCCCCCGCGCGCCCGCCTCCCCCGCCACGGGCATCGTGGCCCTGGCCGCCGCCGCCGCGCGCATGCAGTTGAAAGTGGCGCCGCCCGGCCCCATCTCTCTTCCTCCGGGCGTTCCAGCCTGCACCGCTCCGCTCCCGCCGTGGGAGGACCCCGCCTTTCCCTGGCGTCGCGCCACGGTCCCGGTGCCTGCGGAAACCGCGAACGCCATCCTGTCCCCGGAAACCCGCGCGCACGCCTGCGAATGCGGATGCGCCCCGGAGGACATGTATGTCCCCGCGGATACCGCCCCCACCCCCTGGCCCGCGGAGACCCTCCTGGACGCCTGCGTCCACGGCGCGGGCATCTGACCCCGGCCTCCAGAGGGGAAACCGCGCGGGATTCTTCAATCCGCTTTGGTTATATGATATCCGACCGCGTTCCTCCCGGCGGTCCCGCGGGCTTTTGTTATATGATGCCATTTACGGCGGGAACCGGTAAATAGAATCGAAAGCTCCTCCGAACGCGCACAAGGAGCGGCGACATTCCTGTCGCCGCTCCTTGTGCATGTTCGGAGGACGGGGAGGATGCCCAGGGACGTCACCCTCCCCCCGCCTCCCGGATGGCGGCGGCCAGCCACCACCATGTCCACTCCCCCAGCAGCACGGCTCCGCCTATGGCCATAAGATTCACCAGGCATCCCGCTCCTCTCCGGATAAAACCGCACCAGAAACAAAACGCCAGTGCTGACAGGAGCACCGCGCACCACGGAGCCACCCCGGGCAGCCAGATCCCCACGCACGACGCCACCCCCGCGGACACCAGCAGGAGCAGTCCCGGCAGACACGCCAGGCTCACCAGCATCACCGCCAGTTGCCGCCCGGAAAGCTCCCCCGCGGCATCCCCCGGCCCCATGGCCACCGCTCCGGGCCGACCCGTCTTCCTCCTCATCCGCCTCCAGAGATACCCCAGCACCAGACACGTCCCCAGCCCCGCCGGAAACCATGGCGAAAGCAGCCACTGCCCGGGATACCCCTCCCAGCCTCCGGCCACCGGGGACCCGGAGGAAAGCATTCGCGAAAATAGAGTCATAAGCGGGCCCCACCCTGCACCACTCCCGCCGGGAGGAAAGCGCCCATCATTCCCGCTCCACCGAACGTGGTTGGCCCAGGCGGTCCCGCGCCAGGGGGAGTTTGACCTCCACGCGCATCCTTTTGATTCCTCCGCCGCCTTCCGACTTCCCGTGCTCCACCGGAGAGTCCGACGGCGACAGGAATATCGCCGCTTCGTGGGCGTGTTCGGAGGAAGGAGAGGGTGCGTATGGGCATCAAACTCCCCCTCGCGGAGGACCGCTGACACCACCTCCGTTCGAAGGAGCCTTCGATTCCGCTCCGCGGAACCGCTATCCCATTTTCCGGACTCCAACTGTAAATGGTATTACCACGGGCTCCACGATCTGACTGAGAGTTCAGGCATAAGCACTGGGTTCCCTCTTCCCCGTCACTGGTTCCCTGTTGAATAAACACAGAATGCGGGTTCAGGCCATATCCGCTTATCTTATGGCCAGACGCTTCCGTGTTGCTTTTTCCTTCTCCGGGGAGGTCCGTTCTTTTGTGGCAAAGACCGCCGCCCTGCTCGCCGGGGAATTCGGGGAGGACGCCATCCTTTACGATCAATACCACGAAGCCGAATTCGCCCGGCCCGATCTGGACACCTACCTGCCAAAGCTTTACAGCGAACAGGCGGACCTCATCGTCCCGGTATTTGTCCATGAATATGAAAAAATCCCCTGGCACGGCCTGGAGTGGGAAGCCCTTCATCGTCTCCTGACCTCTACTGACGGGCACCGCATAATGCCTGCCTGCGTTGGTCCTGTCTCCGTGCCAGGACTCACCGCGGGCCCAAAATTTATCAATCTGGATGGAAAAACCACAAAGCAATTTGCGGACCTCATCCGCAGGCGGCTCCGGACGCTGGATGGAAGCGACGTGACCCGGGACGCTTCCTCACGCGCGAAATCCACCTCAGCCGTGGAGCGGCGCGCCAGGGTGGCCTCGTTTGGCAGGGGGAAAACCCCCAGGATAATCAAGAAACTCCCGGAGGCGCATGCCGCGGAGGAGGAAGCCGGGGCCCATCCCCATAAGGAGCCGGATAAAGACAACGTGGTCTTGGCATACTCTCTCGAGCATTTTTTCCATGAATACGTCCTTACCTCCAATGCAAACAAAATCCTGCTGGTAGCTTGGAGGCTGGAGGAAACCCGGGCGGAGTCCTCCGGCCTTTCCACTCGCGCTCTTCTCACGTCATTACTCCTGGCGGGAGCGGAAACCGGCGGGAGAAGCCATGCCGCGAACTGGCTTATCACGAAGACCGGGCTGGACGCCTTTTTCCTCAGAACACTGATACCCCAAGCCGCCGGACAGGAGGGGAGGACATTTAACGAAATTCTCGGGGAGCAAATCCTCTCACCTTTTCCGGACATCACCGAACACCTCAAAGAAACGCTCGATCTGGCCGGACGCCTGGCTATGGAAAGCGCCACGGGCCTGGAGCCGGGACGCGTCTCCGTGCGGCATCTGCTGGCCGCCATTCTGCGCCCCGCGCCCGGCGGAGACAGCATCGACAAGTTTCTCCTGTCATTCCGCATTCATCGTGATCCTGTCCGCGAAGAACTGATCGAGCAATTGCGGACGTGGCCAGTGGCTGACAACCCCGCTGTCTGGCGGCGCCTGCTGGCCTCGCCGGATCTCACCGGTGGTGAAGTCCGGGAAGGGGGACTGCCGTCCTACGCGGCGGACTCCGTGCTGGGGGAGGACCTGCTGGATATCCGGCGGGAGGTGCACGCCATGGCCTCCCTGGTGAGCGCATGGGCCGTGGAGCCACCCCTTTCCATCGGGTTGTTTGGCGAATGGGGATCCGGGAAGTCCTTCTTCATGCAAAAGGTGAAAGAGCGCGTGCGGACCATCGCCGCCGGTGCGCGCCTCTCCGACATGAACCAGCGGGACCTGGGATATTATAAGAATATAGTGCAGGTGGAATTCAACGCATGGCACTATGTGGAGGGGGATCTGTGCGCCAGTCTCGTGGAGCATATCTTCAGTAATCTGCGGCTGGGCGCGGGCTTTGATGACCCGGATTCCGAGGAACACCTGGGCGCGCGGGAGACCCGGCTTTTGCATGAAATAGAGGGGAAAACCGCCGGGGCCGGGCAAAAGGAAATAGCGGCCGCGCGCGCCGGGGAGGAAGCGGAGAAAAAACGGGTGGACACCGAGGCTGCCGTGGCCCGCCTGGAACGGGAGGCCGGAGAGGCCCGGGAGCGCGCGGCAAAGGCGGAGAGCGAAAGCAGGGAGGCCGCGCGCCTCGCGGCGGAGCGGCAGTGGGAGGCTCAGGAAAGCGCCCTCCGCCGCCAGATCGTCACCAGTGGCATCCTGGGGGAGATCGCGGGTTCCGCGGAGCTTCGCGGCGAGGCCCGGGAGGATTTGAAGCTGCTGGGCCTTACTCCGGACCGGCTCCAGACCGCTTCCCAGCTCCAGACCGCCCTGCGGGAGGCCTCCGGCACATGGACCGTGCTGGCGGGAGGACTGAACATCCTGCGGCGGGACAAGGCACGTTGGTGGCTGCTCCTGTGGCTCCTCCTCCCCCCGCTGGCAGTCGCGGGTCTCCTGGGCCTGCTCCACTGGTGGCGGGAGAGCCTGCTGTTCCAGCAGATGGCCGGTCTCATCACCACCGCCGCCGCCCTCGCGGGCCTGGCCCTGGGCGCGTGGAAGCGCTATCAGCCCCTGCTCCGACCGCTGGTGGAGGCCGCCCGGCGACTCAGGGATAAGCGGGACACTCTGGAAAATCTCATGGAGGCCGCGCGCGCTGAGTGCGAAAAGCAGGCCGCCGACCTGGACGCGGAGGCCCGCGGCAAGCGGGAGGATGCTGACCGCGAAACCAGAGAGGCGGCGCGGAAAGCCGCCGCCGCGGAGACCGCCCGGCAGGAACTCCGGGAGAAGCAGGAGGCCGCCGCCCGCGCCGCGGAAGCCGCCACCGCCGCCCGCGGGGAGGTGGCACGCCTGCGCCTGGAGGCGGAGGCCTTGCGGCCCACCCGCCGCATCGCGGACTTCATCCTGGATCGCGCCGCCGCCGTGGACTACCGGCAGCGGCTGGGCGTGCCCGCGCTCATCCGGCGCGATTTTGAAAAACTCTCCGCCATGTTTCAGACACAGCGGAAAAAGGAAATACAGGGCACGGAAAGCCTGCATGATCTCTCCGTGGTGAACCGCATCATACTATATATAGATGATTTGGACCGCTGCCCGCCGGAAAAAGTAGTGGAGGTGCTTCGCGCCATCCATCTCCTGCTGGCCTTTCCGCTCTTCGTGGTCATCGTGGCCGTGGACGCGCGGTGGGTAAAGCGGGCGCTGCGGGAGCGCTTCTCCCAGCTCCTGGACAATCCCCCGGGAGAGGCCGGGGAGGGGGAAAGCTCCGCCGCCTTCACCCACACTCCGGCCGCCACGGCGGACGATTATCTGGAAAAGATCTTCCAGGTTCCCTTTTGGCTCCGGCCCATGCAGCGCGCGGGCTGTGAAAGTCTGGTAAGGATGCTGACGCTGAATGCCGCGGAGCCCTCCCCGCCGGGAGAGGGGGCATCCTTGCCAGGCGGCGGCCCGGATTCCCACGCGGAGGGCTCCGGCTCCGTTTCCCCTGAAGCCGCGGACTCCCCCGACGGATTCCCACCCGGAGAGGCACCCCGCGCCGCGGACGGCACCCCCGCTGGTGCCGCTCCGGAAACGATGCCGGAGCCGAGGCCGCGCGCCCTGCTCCTGACCACACCGGAGCAGGAATATGCCGTGCGGCTGGCCACGCTCATTGGGCGTTCACCCAGATCCGTAAAGCGGTTTATCAATTGCTACCGCCTGCTGAAGTCCACTCTCCCGCACGAGGACCTGGTCCGTTTTGAACAGGAATCCAACTTCCGGCCGGCCATGCTGCTCCTGGGCATGGTGACAGGCATGCCCGGCCTGGCCCCGAGCTTCTTCGCCTGGCTGCGTCAGGAGAATCCTGCAAAAAGCGCGGCGGACTGGCTCCTGGATGAACAGATATCCACCGATCCCGCCGGCGGGGAACGCCGGAGTGAAATGCACCGGCTGCTCTCCCGGATGAAAGAAAACGAATCCAGCACCGCCAGCCTGATAAAAGCGGCGGCCCTGGTGGAGAGATTCTCCTTCAACCCCATGCGCCACCACCCGTAGCCCGGGCTTCGCCAGTCATCGTTTCAGGCCCGGAGGGAAGGCGGCCACCGGGATCACGGGAATCCGGCACCCCTTCATTCTGCCGGTCTTCAACCAAGGGTGTCCGGCTAATGCTATTTCCACAAGAGAGCTGGTACATTCCTCCCTAAAAAATTACCGGCCTCCTTCAGAAAATGGTATCAGGCCCGGAGGGCCGCTGGAAGGTAGCCGGTGGCGCAAGCCACCGGGACCGGACTAACAACATACCGGAGCCCCGGCAGGGGCGATGGAAATTCCGGCGCATGGCTCGCCACGGCACTCCGGACCGCGTCTGTTCCAGCGCCCCTCCGGCCGGGGCTCTCTGTTCCTGTCACACCTTTTCCGGTGGCTTGCGCCCTGGGCCTTATACACAAATCAGGTGGAGAGATGCCCCTCAAATGCCGCGCCGCCGCGGAGTGGCGGGAGAGGGGAGGCGGGGGTGAGCTGACCGAAGGGAACCCGAGCGCGGCGGAGATAGCCGAAGGCTGCCCCGAAGGGGTGAGCGCAGCGAAGCAACCGCGGCACGCGCGGAACCCCCGGTCCCCCAGGAGCGAACTTATGCGCGCCGGAGGTGCGCGGGAAGTCTCTCCGTCAGCCGTCGGACATTCCGCCCGCCGGGCATCTCTCCGGAAAAGCCCTGCCACCCCGTTCGCGCAACCACCCGGTTTGTTATGGAAAAAACGGTGACTATCAATGCAAACAATATCCCACACCGCCGGTCAGTGATGCCCATCCCACACAGGGAAATCCCCGAACCGCGCGCGCTGCCGGGAGCCCGTCCGCATGGGCCTCGCGCGCCCTGTCCCGCCCGGCTCCAGGGGGCCTGGCATCCGGCGTTATTCGCTCATTTTGAATGCATTACGCCCACACCTCCCGGCTCCTCACGCCCGGATATTCCGGAAACCTGAAACATCGGTAAGACCCGGTCTTACCGCGTCTTACCGGGTCATACCGGGTATGACCGCCTGGCCGTGGACAGGATCGCCATTCCAGCCATATAGTATGCCCATGAAAACGAGCGTCCCCGCCGGTTCCCTGACACTTTCCTATCTTCTTCGTCCTGGAAATAATTCCCATAAAACCCTGGCACCCCGCGCCCCGCGGGCGGTGAAATCCACCGCCCCGCGCGCCGGTGCCGGGGGGACGATCCCCGGTCGCGCGGTGGTAGCCGACGCGGCGGGGGCAGACGGGGGGAATCCGCGGCGCGGTCCGGGGGGGCCGCGCCCGGGGGCGGCGGTCCGGATGGCGTAAGAGGGACCGCCGCCTGATCCCCCTCCTTTCCCCGGCCCGGCCTCCCCCGTTCTCCCGGAATACCGGCGGACTGTTCCGGCCGCGCCCGCGTTTCATCCCATTGTCCTCCACCTTCCTTTCTTAACACCATGTGTATCCGGGAACATCCACCCGTTCCCGGAGCCACCACTCACCCATCCTCCCCCAGCGGGCGAAAGCTCAAACGCCGGGTCCTGCAATCTGAGAGCGGCACCAGCCCGCAAGGAGCGCCGGGCGGGGGAGGATGGGCCGCCGGAGGGGGGATGTAAAAAGTGACCCTCCTCCCGCGCCCCCACGATACTACACTTTCACCACCATTCCCATATCCCAATACACTCCACCCACTACTCCTACTCCTACTCCTACTCCTACTCCTACTCCTACTCCTACTCCTACTCCTACTCCTACTCCTACTCCTACTCCTACTCCTACTCCTACTCCTACTCCTACTCCTACTCCTACTCCTACTCCTACTCCTACTCCTACTCCTACTCCATTCTCCATTCTCCATTCTCCATCACCCATGAAACTCAATAAATTCACACCCCATCCCCCCACCAACGGCTACGTGCGCGGCGTCATCGTGGACATCACGCCCCCGGAGCGGCGGCGCACGCCGTATGGCGAAAAAGAACAGTTCCGCGTGGTCATCGAGAGCGAGGTGGAGCGGAATCCCGGCGAGCGCCACCTGGTGTGGAGCCGGAGCTTCACGCCCTCCCTGAATGAAAAATCCGCCTTCCGCCGCTTTCTGAACCAAGCCTTCGGGCGCGATGTGGTGGAGACGGATCTGGACGCCGCCGGCGAGCTGGACGTGGACGCCCTCTGCCTGGGCCACGCCGTGGAAATGATGGTCACCCGCGAGGAAACCGAGACCGGGGCCTATGCCGGTATTTCCCATCTGCGCCCGGACACCGGCCCCCGCCCGCTGCGCCCCTCCGGCCGGTATGTGCGCCGCCAGGACCGCGCCGCGGAGCTGGACCCGGAAACCGCTCCTGACAAATCCGCCGCCTTCGCCTCCGCCCGCGGCTGGCAGGACGTGACCGTGCATGTGGGCAGGCACGCGGGCCAGGCCCTGGGAACGCTGAACGCGGAGTCCGTGCTCCGCCTCCTGCGCCAGTGGCTGCCCGGGCACGAAACGAATCCGCGCCCCGCTCCCGATGACCGCCGTCTGGCCACCGCCCTGCGCGAAGCCGCCGCCACGCTCCGGACCTCCCCGCAAGCCGCGGCCTCCGGGGCCTACCGCGCGATGCCGAAACCCTCCGCCACCACCACCGGCTACACCCAGCCCTCCCTGGCCACCTCCGCCACCGCTTACGGCGACAGGGATGACAGCCCGTTTTTCTAAGCATACCCGCCCATCCCCGCCGCGCGGTTCCCGCCACAGGGGGGAATCGCGCGGCTTTATGCCTTTATTTCAACGATGAAGCCATGCCCCACGACAGAATAAAGAAGCGCGGATTTTCCACCCGCTCCCGCGCCCTGCGTCTCCCGCCGGACGACGTGGGCGGATGGGATGGATGGCAAATCTTTAGCGTCCGGCTGACCCTTTTTATGGTGTCGTCCGTCGCGGGGTCTCCCCGTGCCAAGATCCCCGGGCTCAGGCCACGGCCCGGGCTCCTCCACCCCGGAGACCCCGTGAAGCAACCAGCCGGACACCGCTGATTGCAAATCCGCGCCCCCCTTCCCGCCATCCTTCCCTTTCCCCTTTTTCCGTCCCATGCCTCCACGCTCCCCCGCCGCTCCCGCGCGGCCCGCCAGGCCTTCCCTGGTGGCGGAATACGCGCGCCGCCGCCGTCTGCCGCCGCTCCCTCCCGCGCCGCCGCCCGCGCCCTGGCTGGGGCGTCCCCTCTGGCACACCGGGCCGTCCCCCGCCGCGGCGGCTCCACTTTCCCCCGCTCCCGCCTCCCTGTCCCTGGCCCCCGCCCCGGCGGCTCCATGCCCTGCTTCCGAAATCCTTATCCCCTTTTTACTCCCTTCGTTCACCTCGTTATCTCCTGTTTCCCTTCCCCCCGTTCCCCTGGCGGAGCCCTCCGTCATCCCGGACTGGGAGGAACTCCGCGTCTCCTGGCTCCGGGCCACGCCCGCGCCGTATTGCCCGGAATGCTGGGTGCGCCGCGGCCGCGCCCTCCAGGCCGGGGACTGTGCCTGCGCGCACCCCGCGCTCCGCGTCTTCACCCTGCCAGGATGACCGGCCTCCGATGAAGCCCCCGCGTTCCCAGTCCACCCCGCCCGCGTGCTCGCAACTGGCCGAGCTCCTGGAGGCCCGCGACTCTCTCCCGCACCGCGATCCCGCGCCGCCCCCCGCCACGCACGCCCCGGTGCCCCCGTCCTCTTTACCCCCCGGCTTCATCCGCCGCCTGCCCCGCGGCCTCCTGCGGGAGGTGATGGAAAGCACGGCTCCGTGACCCTCCCGTTCCTGCTCCTGCTCTGAGAGGAGTAAGAACAGGAACAAGCCCCCCCGCGCCTCGCGCGCCGCCCATTTTTTCCGGATACACTCTCACCACTCCCCACCCTTTCCCATACGCTCCATGACGTCCCATTCCCCCGTTCCCCCCTCCCCTCCCGGCACCCTGGAGGCCCGCGTTTCCCTCTTCTCCTCCGCCATGGCCGTGGACGTGGAGTGTATCCTCTCCCTGCATGAAATCCTGCACCATATCCGCTCCGGACGTTGGGCCGCGCCCGTGGCCGCCGTGCGTGCCGCCCTGGCCCGCGGCGACCGGCGGCAGGCGGACCAGTTGAAAAAACGGCTCCCCGCCTTCACCGCCTCCGCCCTCCTCTCCACCCGCGCCCGCCACCCCGCGCCCTCCGATTCCTCCAGTTCCTCTGATCCCTCCCCATCCTCCGATTCCTCCACCCCCCGCCTCCTCTCCCCCACCGGCTGGCTCCAGGCGGACTTTGATGCGAAGGACCACCCCGGCCTCAGCCAGGACCACGCCCGCCTCGCGCTCCAGGGAGATCCCTGCGTGGGCGCGGTTTTCGTGGGCCCCTCCGGAGGCGGCATCAAAGCCCTGGTGCGCATCCACCCCGCGCGGCACGCGGACTCCGTGGCCGCCGCCGCCGCCCACTTCCGCGACCGCCACGGGCTCCGCATGGACCCCGCGTGCAAGGACGTGGAACGCCTCTGCTTCATCAGCCACGATCCCCACGCCTGGACCCGCGAGGGCGAAACCCGGCCCCTCCCGCTGCCCGCCGCGCCGCTCCGCGCGGAGCCCGCCACTAACACTTCCCCCGCCTCCCCTAACACCCCGCCTCCGCCCGGCCCCCAGCTCCCCGCGCCCGCCCCCTGGACGGTGGACGATGTCCGCGAAATCCTCTCCTACCTCCCGCGCCAGCGCCCGGACTACGATACCTGGCTGCGCGTGATCTCCGGCGTCTCCACCATCCTGCCCATGGCCGAAGCCATCGCCGTGCTTTCCGAATGGATGCCCCCCGAGACCCCCGGCGAGTATGAGGCCAAGTGGCGGCACCGCCTCCACCAGGTCACCATGCGCACCGTCATCCGCATGGCCCAGGTCCATGGGTTCGACGCGCGCGCCGCCGCCCGCCGCCAGCGCTGGCTGGGCCGCATGCCCCTCACCCCCCTCATCCGCGCCGCCCATCCTGACAACTCCGCGCCCGCCCCCGCCACGGACCCGGACACCCTCCTCCACGCGGACCTGCTAACAGAAGACCCCGTGCCCGCCCTGCCGGACCTCCTGGAAACCTGGCAGCACCTCCAGGACCAGCAGCTGGGGGATGCCACCCTCTTCTCCGCCCGCCTGGGCCACGTCTGGCGCTACGATCTCCTCCTCCAGAACTGGCGGCGCTACCACCCCCACACCGGCCTCTGGACGCGCGATCCCGCCGGCACCGTCACCCTGGAGGCCCGCTACGCCGCCGCGGACAGCTACGCCCTGCTCATCGATACCCTCTCCCGCGAGAAAGCCGCCGCCGCCACCCCGGAGGAAACCAAACGTCTGGACTCCGAACTCCGCGAAGTGCAGGCCCGCATGGCCAATCTGGGGAAGTCCGCCTGGTGCGCCGGCGTCATGTCCTTCGCCGAGAAAATGCCCGCCCTCCTCTGCCGCGCCCCGGAATTCGACCGCCACCGCCACCTCCTGGCCCTGGCCAATGGCGTGGTGGACTTTAATACAAACCAGTGCACTTCATTCGACCCCGCGCACAACCTCTCCCTCGCCGCCCCCGTGGTTTACGATCCGGAAGCCACCTGCCCGGCATTCGACGCCTTCCTCCACACCTGCATGGGCGGGGATGAAGCCCTCATCGCCTACCTCTGGCGCGCCATCGGCTACAGCCTCACCGGCTTCGTGGATCACGATGCCCTCTTCTTCTGCCACGGCACCGGGGCCAATGGGAAGTCCACCTTCTTCCTCGTCCTCCGCATGCTCCTGGGGGACGATCTCTCCACCGTCATCGATATCTCCACCTTGTTAGGCGGCTCCCAGGAAACCTCCTCCACCCAGGACTATAAGAAGTCCATGCTGGAGGGAAAACGCCTCATCATGACGGATGAAATCCCGGACGACCGCCGCTTCAACGAAAGCATGGTCAAGCAACTCCTGGGCGGCGAGGACATCGTGGCCCGCCGTCCGTATGAGATGCCCTACACCTTCGCCCCCACGCACAAGATCTGGGCCGTGGGAAATCACAAGCCCCGCATCAAAGGCACGGACCACGGCATCTGGCGGCGCATCCACCTCATCCCCTGGCTGGTCACCATCCCCCCGGAAGCCCGGAAGCCCCGGCACGAACTCATCCGCACCTTCCGCGCCGAACTGCCCGGCATCCTGAACCGCGCCCTCGCCGGGTATGGGGATTTTCAAAAACTCCAGGGCCTGGCCCCGCCCCCCGCCGTCCTCGCCGCCACGGAGGAATACCGCCAGGAGGAGGACACCCTGGCCGCCTACCTCAGCGAACGCCTCCTCCCCGACCCCGACGGCCGCGTGAAAGTCACCACCCTCCTCCAGGACTACCGCTCCTGGTGCAAAGACGGCAACGGCGACCCCATCACCAGCAGCGCCCGGAAATTCACCAGTCTTCTGAAGATGCAAAAGCTCCGTCTGGAACCCTGGGGCCAGGGAGCCACCATGCACCTTTTCGGCTTCCGGATGCCGGCCGATCCCCAGGCTAAGTTCACCTCTCCCGTACAGCAGGAAATGCTCGTCTGAAATCCCGGAAAGCTTCCTTTCCCTCCCTGCCTCCCTGCAGCAGAGAAAACACATTGTATTCCCTATGGATTTATACGGCTTTTACAAACCCCTCCCCTCCCTCCCTGCATTCCGGTAGGGATGTAGGGAAGTAGGGTACGGTTTCAAACTTTCCCGCCGTAAACCCAGGAGGGTTCCAAATTTTGAAAAGTTTGTATCTCATCCCTACTTCCCTACTTCCCTACCTGCCCCTCAATGAGAAGACCCAAAGTAGAGGGAGGCTCCGGAAGAAAAACTTTCCAACAAACCAAGGTACTTGGATGAAATTTCAATCACCAAAGCCTTGACACAACAATGCAGAGAGTTCACCAACTCTGCGCAGATCAACCTGGACTTTCCCTCAGAATTGGATCATCTTACGTGTTCGACTTCAACCATTCCCTCCGACATTGCCCATGCCTAACGTTTTAAAAGCCATTGACTTCTTCTGTGGCGCGGGCGGCATGAGCTTTGGTCTGCAACAGGCCGGCGTCAAAATCCTAGGAGGGGTCGACATTGACCATGCAAGCGGCCAGACCTACGCCGCAAACCTCAAGGGAGCCCGGTTCATGCAACGGGATATCTCTCAGCTTCAACCATCAGAGTTGATTGAAGTCTTTAATCTAAAACGCCAGGATCCCGATCTTCTCTTTTGCGGATGCAGTCCATGCCAATTTTGGAGCAAGGTGAGTACAGACCGTAGCCGCAGCTTTCATACTGCATTCCTGCTGGAACACTTCCAACGACTTATCGCATGGTTTCAGCCCGGCATGGTGATGATCGAAAACGTGCCGGGTTTAAAAATTAAAAAGTCGGAGTCACTTCTCTCATCGTTCCATACCTTCCTGAAGAAGGAAGGTTACGCCTTTACCGATGGAATCGTCGATGCCAGTCATTACGGTGTCCCTCAACACCGAAAACGATATGTGATGGTGGCGGTGAAAGGAAAAGGGCGCGCCCTGACCCTTCCCCAACCCTCTTCAAACACGGAGATGACCGTGAGGCGATACATCGGCCCAGAAGCAGGTCTGGTTCCAATCCAGGCGGGAGAGAGGGATGGGTCAGATCCCCTGCACTACGCCGCACAGCTTTCGCCCACAAATTTGACACGCCTCCGGATGACTCCCCCAGACGGAGGAGATCGAAGCAGTTGGAGAAACGACAGCCACCTCCAGTTACAGGCCTACCGGGACAAAGATCACATGTTTCGAAATGTCTATTCCCGGATGTTCTGGGACCGGGCAGCTCCCACCATTACAACGCGCTTCAATAGTCTCTCTAACGGAAGATTCGGTCACCCAGAGCAAGACAGGGCAATCTCTTTGCGGGAGGGCGCGATGCTTCAGACCTTTCCGAAGTCTTTTAAATTTATGGGGCCGAACCAGGCCAGTATTGCAAAGCAAATAGGCAATGCTGTCCCGCCCGAATTGGCCCGGCGTCTGGGAACCCACCTTTTAACCATTTACCGAAATGGCTAGGTTTCAAACGCGGGCGCGGGCTGTGGACATGCTGGGAAGGCAGCAAATCGCTAACCCCGCTGCGGCAATCAGCGAGCTTTTTAAGAACGCGCACGACGCCTATTCCACCAACGCCGAAATCGACTACTTCCGGGGTGATCGCCTGTTTATCCTTAGAGATAACGGAGTCGGCATGACTCGGGAGGATTTTGAAAATAAATGGCTGGTCCTTGGTACAGAAAGCAAATTTGATCGGCGGGAGGGCACTCAACCCGGAGGATTCCGCCCTCCGGAACTGACGCCGCGCCCTATCATGGGAGAGAAAGGAATCGGGCGGCTTGCCATCGCTCTATTGGGACCTATCGTTCTTGTTTTGTCCAGAGCCAGGAGGGAGGACGGCTTACGGGACGGCGTGGCATGCCTCATTCATTGGGGCTTGTTTGAACTTCCCGGAGTAAATATCGAGGAAATCGAGCTTCCGGTTCAAACCTTTCCCGGAGGAACGGTGCCTGATGGACAGTTTGTGGCCGGAATGGTTTCCGAGCTATTGGTGACAGTGGACCGTCTAATGAAGAAGCATGGCTCAGAACCTCTCAACGACATCCGGGCTCTCGTGGCATCATTTTCTCTAGATCCTTGTGCCTACGAAAAATGGCTTAAAGGCCTAAACATGTCGGCGGAGCACAGTGGAACGCACTTTTACATAAAACCCGCTAACGAGGTTATCCAACTCGATATCGACAGGGAACTGGAAACCAAAAGGGCGGAACGATCTTTTACCCAGTCCCTTATCGGTTTTACTGATGCAACATTTTCGGAGGACGTTCCTCCTATGCAAACCAGTTTTAGATACTGGCGAACAGACGATGGTCCACTGGACCTTATTGAAGAAGGAGAATTCTTTACCAAAGAAGATTTAGAAGCGGCCGATCACCGAATAAGTGGGGTGGTGGATTTGTTTGGGAATTTTTCCGGAAAGGTTCGGACTTATGATGTTACCCACGACTATGTTGCTCCCTGGCCAGGTGCTAACGGAAACGAAACCATTTGCGGGCCATTTGAGATTGAATTCGGTTACGTGATGGGGAAGCTTTCAGCCACGCACATGGCACCGGAAGAGTGGGCGCGGCTTTATGAAAAATCAATGATAGCGGGAGGGGTATATGTTTACAGGGACCATATTAGGATTCTTCCTTATGGGAACGCGGGCGTTGACTGGCTAAGCATTGAAACACGACGCAATAAGGGTGCCGCATTTTATTTTTTCTCCAATCGCCGGATTTTTGGCGCAGTCAGCTTGACTCGAAGGAACAACCGGAACCTTGAGGAAAAGGCGGGGCGGGAAGGCTTCCAGCACAATAAGGCATACAAGCAGTTTACAAATATCCTTGAAAATCTCCTCCAAGTTCTCGCCAGAGACTTCTTCAGGAGCGAAGGAGATTACTCGGAACACTTCCTAGAAAAGAGCACGGAGCTAAAGAGACTCGACTCTGCAAGAGAGGCGCAGAAGAAAAAAGCTTCTACGAAAAAGAAAGAGCTTGAATCAGCGTTGGAAACGTTTGAAAAAGCGATTACTGATAAAAAGCCACTGCTGCAAATTTCCGCTCTTAAAGAACGGGTCGACAATATGATGAATTCCGCGGTTGGCCTGCAGAACCGCGAAGCAGCAGCAGCCCTAATCGTTGAGGCCGAGGCCCATGCCCGTTTTGAACTCGCGAGAATCAAGGAGAATTTCCGGATCACTAAGCCTAGAGGATTCTCGCTGTCAAAATCTCTCCAGTTACGATGGGAAGACTACCAGACCGCCTACGCAAATTTGGACAAGGAGGTGTTCTCGCGTTACAATTTGGAGCTCAGTGCAGCCATCGGAAGCCTGGCCGATGAGGCTCGCGGCTATATTGACCAACGGAAAAGACTTCAACAATTGCTTGGGTCGGCTGCTAATGAACAACGCAGGCAGCTTCGGGGAGAAGCCACGGGGGTTAGCGAACAGTCGGAATCCAACAATTTACGGGCAAAAGGAGTGGTCCGGAGGGCACTGGAAGATCTTTCGGGAACTATTACTCGTATAGAGACCGAGCTTTCTCAAGAAAACCTTACGGGTAAGTCTGTGACTGAGATCGAAGTGATCAGGGAACGTATAGAGTCCGGGATTGTCGGAGTAGGAGAAAAGCACCGGGAATCTCTTTCACGCATCCGGGAAATGCTTATCCTCACGAGCGAAGGAATCGATCTCGATGCCCCGGCGGTGACCGAAGAGATGGAAGTCATGGAAGCGGACCTCCGTATTCTGAGAGAACAGGCGGATGACAGCGCTGAATCTCTTCAATTGGGCCAAGCTGTCGCCATTATTCATCACGAATTCGAGTCCTCAATTGCCGGAGTTCGTCGCAGTCTTCGAGACCTGCACCGCTGGGCGGAGGTCAACAGAGGGCTGGGGAACGTTTACCGCGCGTTGAGAGCCAGCTTCGATCACCTCGATGGGCACTTAACATTATTCACTCCTCTTCAAAGAAGACTGGCGCGTCAGAAGAGCGACTTTACAGGAGGAGATATTTACGAATATGTCCGCCGCCTTTTCAAAGAGCGAATGGAGCGTCATAAAGTGAACCTTCTAGCAACGGACTCTTTTGCCCGAACTAAACTTGTTGGATATGAAGCAACGATCCTCGCGTCTTTTGTGAATATAGTTGACAATGCCATTTACTGGCTATCCCGTTCGACCGAACCCCGGGAGATCCAACTGGACGCCAAAAATGACTGTTTTCTCATTATTAACAACGGCCCCTCTATACCAGACAAAGATAAAGATGCGATTTTCCAGAGGGGTTTTTCGCGCCGTCCTGGCGGACGGGGCCTTGGCCTTTTCATCTCACGGGTTGCCCTCAAAAAGGAAGGTTATGTCCTCTCAGTTGAGCCTTCCAAAAAGGGGTGCGCTTTTAGAATTTCATTTCCCAACTAATGAGTAATCCGACGCCCGATACGATTAGTAAATTCAGTCTTAACGCCGCCGCAGATTTTTTACGCACTGCCGTCTATATTGACGAACGCCGGATGGACTTAACGCCCAATCCTTATCCTGCTGAAGTTGTAGAACCTCCACCGAGCAGACCGGGCACTGAACCCGTGGCACCGGTTCAGGAGCTTCCCACCGCTCCGACTCTGAACGAGATAGACCCACAGGAACTTGTGCGCGGTTTTGCCTCTAAACACATCGTCTGCGCGACATTTCGCATCAACCCTAATGAGGTGGCTGGCAATGGAGGAGATCCCGAAGCAATGATGTCTATTTGCCAGGCTTCTGATATCGTTATAATCGACTTCAATCTCGAGGAGATGCATGGAGGAGTATCTGGAAACCGCTGCCTCTCCATCATTAAAGATCTTTCAATCAATACACTCAAAGACTCCCCCCCAGCACCTCAGAGCTGTAATCATCTACACAAAAGAAGGGGATTTAGAAGATATAATAAACAGAGTCCATGGCACAATGGCTGCAGCGTCCAATGATGCAGGGCGAGCTGAAGTTGTGACCAAGGCCGACCATCTTGTGCGATGCGGCTGCATCGCAGTTAAAGTGTGCGCCAAGCGAAGCGAAAGGGATGTGGAAGTAGACCCAGCAGGTAGCGGATTCACACCTATTCAGTTGGTCGATGAGGCTATTGGCACTTTTGCTGGCATGGCGAGCGGAGTAATGGCGGGCCTAGCCCTAAAAGGGCTAGCCGCTATCCGAAGGAATACCGCACGCATTCTGTCTACATTTTCACAGGACCTTGACGCTGGCTTCTTAATTCACAGATCCCTGTGCTTGCCCAATGATCACGCCGAAGAACAAGTGTTACCGCTACTCATTTCGGAAATCGAAGCGGCAGTGGAAGACGATGTAGAGTCTGATATTCGCCTCAGCGGAGGGTTGCTCCGAGATTGGTTGGAGAGCCACAAGGCACCACAGGAAAAACTCAATGTTTTAGCCGGTGAATTCGAACCGGATACGGAAGCATTCAGAGCCAAGCTTCTAACAGAAGGCTCCCTTGGATTAAAAAAAGAAAACTGGCCTGCTGGCAAATGGAAGCTCAGTGACTGGTCCAAGGCATTCAATGACAAAGGACGTGCCAAAGCAGGATCTGGAGCAGAAGTAATGCAGCATTTCCCTGATGCATTTACTGAAAACGGAAGAATTTCGTGCCTGAAATTTGGCGCGTTGATAGCCTCACGCTCTGTATTCTCTTCGGAGCACCGGGTCCTTACTCTTGGTACTGTTATCTCCTGGGCAGAGGACGACGGAGTTTACTACGCCGTATGCCTGCAACCAGTTTGCGATGCCCTAATTCGGGACGACGATCCCCATCGGGCATTCCCATTTTTAAAACTTACAAAGCGCTCGGCAGCGAATCAGGCGCTAGCTTTCGCAGTCAATCAAGAAAGAGATGATCCGATCGATTTTGTGGCCCGCTTCAATCCGTATTGCATGTTTCCTATAACTTTCACCCGCGAAGAAAACGGATACCGAGTGATAGCAAACGCCCGGGAGGGAGGCTTCTTTTTTGAAGAAATACGCGAGAATCCTCGTCGGTTTAAATGGCTTGCCCAACTGCGTCCCGATCATGCCCAAAGGTTTGCCGAAAAGGTAAGCGCACAACAAGGCCGTGTGGGATTGACAGAGTCGGAATGGATGAGACATCTGGCCCGCGCTGAATGACAAGTATCCTTGGGTCCGTGCGCAGCTTCAAGAATTGACCCAATGAAGCGCGGACCATAAATAAGGAGTTGAAAAAAAGAAGATGACAACAAGGGGGTAAGACGAAAACCGAACATACAGGCCCACGGGATTTTCAGCGAGATTGCGGGCTTTATCGTGTCACCAGCGAGAGGGAGAGTAAGTGCGTCATAGCCTTTTCTAAATTTAGCGGCTCTGAAGTCACGGCCCACTACGGGCCAGCCTTTGTTTTTTAACTATATTTTTTCCGAGCCATTGAAAGATGACGGTTATGCTGTCAAAAGCAGCGGCGGCGTTGAGGACCACGCGGTGGTTTCGCTGGGAGTGCCCCCATCACTATGGAAGGTGGTGGAGCTAGCTGGTTCATTAGAGAAGCAGGGCGGCGTACGGCTCCAAGAATGTGCTCAAAAGGGGTGTATGAGAACAGGGGGCCGCGCCACCGGAGGGTGGGCGGCGGCGCGGGATCTTTCGCGGTGCCTTTTGCCGGATTCCTCTTTTTGCGAATGACAGGGAATTCTTTTCCGGTTGTGGGGGGCGGGGGCGGGGCTTTAGGGGAGGGGGATCCTTTAACTTTATATTTCTCATGGCCAAACGCTTTCGCATCGCTCTTTCATTCGCCGGGGAGGTCAGGGACTATGTGGCCGGGGTGGCGGAACTCCTGGCGGCGAAATTCGGGAGGGACGCCATCCTTTATGATAAATATCACCAGGCGGAGTTCGCGCGGTGGAATCTGGGCATGTATCTGCCGAAACTCTATGGGGAGGAATCCGAACTCATCGTGCCGGTGCTCTGCCCGGCGTATGACACAAAACGGTGGACGGGCTGGGAGTGGGCTCACATTTACGGCCTGTTCACACGGGCGGACGGGCACAGGGTGATGCCGTGCCGCTTTCAACTGGCCACGGTGGAGGGCATCGCGCCCACTTCGGGATACATCGATCTGGACAACCTCACGCCCCGGGAGACCGCCACGCTCATCCTGGAGCGCCTGGCGGAGAATGAGGGAAAGCCCAGGGATTTTTATCTGTGATGATGGAGGAGGGGCGCGCTCCGGCCCGCCTTTCCGGCTCCCCTCCCCTGCCCTGCCTCATGACCGCGCCTGCCTCTGTTTCTGTTTCTGTTTCTGAAAAACGGTTTCTCGTGGCTTTTTCCTTCTCGGAGGAGGCGCGGGATTTTGTGCGGCACACCGCCGCGCTGCTCACGCCGGTGCTGGGGCGGGATCGTATTCTTTACGATGAATACCATGTGGCGGAGTTTGCCAGGCATGATCGCGGCCGGTATGTGCCCAGGCTCCAGAGCGATGCCTCCGCGCTCATCGTGCCGGTGCTCTGCCCGGGCTATGAGCGGAATCTCTGGCAGGGCTGGGAGTGGGCGCACATCCACGGCCTCCTGACGAGTGAGGACGGGCACCGCGTGATGCCGTGCCGCTTTCGCGGGGCCACCGTGGAGGGGCTGGCCCCGGGCGCGGGCTTTCTGGACCTGGACCACCGGACGCCGGAGGAGGCCGCCCGGCTGATCCTGGACCGGCTGGAGCAGACCCTGGGACTCCCCCGGGGATACTACACTCTATCCACTCCCGGGGGCGCGCCGCGGCCGGCGGGACGGCACAATCTGCCGAAGCTGCAGCCGTTCTTTGGGCGGGCGCGGGAGCTGGAGAAGCTCCGGGACGCGCTGGACGCGGAGAACCGGACGTGGGGGGCGGTCATCGATGGACCGGGGGGCATGGGGAAGACCTCCCTGGCGGTGCGCGCGGCGCTGGAGTGTCCGGCGGGGCAGTTTGACAGGATCATCTTCATCTCCATCAAGGACCGGGAGCTGGAGGATGACGGCGAGGTGAAGACTCAAGGGAATCTTATCATTTCCCACTACACCGCCATGCTGCATGAGCTGGCGCGGGAGCTGGGCATGCCGGACTTCCAGCGGATGCCGGAAGGCGAGCGCGTGCGCGCCGTGTTGGACGCCCTGCGCGACACCCGGGCGCTGCTCATTCTGGATAACCTGGAGTCCTTTTCCAGGGAGGATCGCGGCCACGTGCTCACCCTCGTAAAGCGCCTGCCGGAGGGGTGCAAGGCCATCCTCACCAGCCGGCGGCGGATCGGGTCCGGCGCGGACACGCTCATCCTGGAAAAGCTGGACCAGGAGGCCGCGCTGGAGACCCTGGCGGAACTGGCGAAGCACAATCCGCTGCTGGCCAGGACGAGCGAAGCGGAGCGGATAGCCCTCTATAAGCAGACGGGCGGGAAGCCGCTGCTGCTGCGCTGGACGGCGGGGCAGATGGGGCGCGGGCATTGCCGCACCTTCGCGGACGCGCTGGCGCATTTGCGGTCCTGCCCGCCGGGGAATGACCCGCTGGAGTTCATCTTTGGCGATCTGGCGGCGGAATTCACGGAAGAGGAGACGAAGGTGCTGGCGGCCCTGACGTATTTCACCCTGCCTGCGACGGTGGAGCATCTGGCGGGCGTGGCCGGGCTGGAGGAGGACGTGACGGAGCGCGCGCTGAAGGGCCTGGCCAACCGCTCCCTGATGACGCCGGATGAAGAGGAACGGGAATACGCCCTTGTGCCGCTGGTGGCGGAGTTTCTGCGGAGCCACCGGCTGGAGGCCGTGCGGGAGGGAGGAGACCGGCTGGTGAACCGGGCGGTGGCGCTGGTGATGGAGAATGGAGGAAGGAAACACGCCCTCTTCCCCGTGTTGGACGCCGCGTGGCCTTCGATCACTCCGGCCATTCCGCTCCTGGTGGCGGGGGAGAACGAGCGGCTCCAGGAGGTATGCATCGCGCTTCAGGATTTTCTGGATTTCACCGGGCGCTGGGATGAGTGGCTCTCCCTGAACCGCCAGGCGGAGGAGAAGGCGGTGGCGGCGGGGGATCATGAAAATGCCGGGTGGCGGGCCTACAACACCGGCTGGGTGAATTATCTCCGGGCTGAGGCCGGGGGCCTGCTAACCTGCGCCGGGCGCGCGGAGGCCCACTGGCAGGCCGCCGGAGCCGGGGTGCGAGAGCGGGCCACAGCCCTTCGGTTGCGCGGTTTCGGACACCAGATGAACGGGGACTACCCCGCCGCCCTCGCGGTCTTTCAGAAGGCGCTGGAGCTGGATCGCAGCCTGTCACCGGAAAGCCGAGATGTGGCCTCCGCTCTGAATTCCGTCGCCGGTGCCCACCAGCGCTCCGGCGATGATGCGGGGGCGGAGCGGGATTACCGCGAGGCCCTGCGGGTGGCCCGGGCGGTGGGATTTCCGGAGGGCGTGGCAATCTCTACCGGGAATCTTGCGGCGGTGGCCCTGGAGCGCGAAGACTGGCCGGGAGCTGAGACCCTTGCCCGCGAGGCCCTGCCCCTTTGTGAAGCCTTGGGCCGCCAGGAATCCATCGCCTCCAACTGCAAGCGCCTCGCCATGTCCCTCCTGCGCCAGGGCCAGGCTGCGGAGGGGCTGCCCTACGCCCGCCGCGCGGTGGAAATCTTTGCCCGCCTCGGCCACTTGGATCTCACCTACGCCCAAGCCATCCTCCAAGCCTGCGAAGCCGCAGTCTTCCCGCCCGCCCGTGCCGGAGGGCCCCCGGAATGAACCGCCCTTCCTCGCGTCCGCCGGGCACCCCGCGTACGTATCCCCGCCGTCCACGAGGTCTCCGGGAGCGGAAGCCCGCGCCCTTCCCCTCCCCCGGGACCGGGCCGGATGGGGCGGGCCTTCAGCCCTTTTCCCTTTTATCCGGGGGATTCCCGGGGCGCTGCCCCGGGCTGGTATGGGGCCGGGCCTTTGGCCCTCCAGGGGTCGGGTCCCGGTCATCGACACAAAATCAGTCAGCCAAACACCATTGAGTAAAATCCGCGCTCTTTTCTCCCGCGCTCTTTTCTCCCGGGCTCAGTCGACCATGCGCGACCGGGTCCTCCGGAATGGTCTATACCCATTTCACGCGATATGAATATAAAACCAAAACCGGCCCGGCGTGAGGGGCGCGGGTCAATCCCGGCGCACCCAGAACTCCATGTCCGCGCCGCCGGTTCGTTTTTGGAAGATGTAGGTGCCCGCGGTGCCGCCGCCGGGCTGGTCATACGTGCCTTCGGAAATGATCCAGCCGTCCTCGGGCAGGAAATCCGTGGAAAAACGGACGTGGCTCATGGTTTGCACTCCCACCTGGACCGCCAGGCGGGTGCCGGAGGGGACGGCCTGGATGAAGATGATGCCGTCGCCCAGCAGGGGCTCCAGCGCCTGCCGCCCCTCTGTCCACTGGCCCATCTTCACGGGCGGCAGGGTGAAGCCGCGGAATCTTTTCACATATTTTTCCCCGTCCGGAAAGGGTTTGAGCAGGATGTGGCTCCCCCCGTCTTTCCGGGAATGGCGGGTGGCATCCAGCCACAATTTATACCCATAGGCCCCCGCGCCCAGCACCACCATCACCCCCAGGATGATGGGAAGGAGCCCCGTCCGGCGGCTTCCGGCGGGAGGGAGCAGGGCACCGGGCGGCGTGGTCATGGGAGGAGGCGGGCTCATCGGGCGGGGCTGGGGAATTCCCTTATTTCCTATGCTCCCCCGCCCCGCGGCACAAGCCCGTTTCCCAGGCGGTCCTCCTCATCAAACCCCCGGTGATGAAAGGGAGGCTTCTCCGTCCCCGGGGCGCGACTTCACCTCTCTTATCGACCACACCGCCCTTGAGTTCCGGGCGCCTCCCGCCCAGCCTTCCGGACAATGCCTGGCCGACGCCCCATCTATCTCAAGGCCGCCATCCTGCTGCTGGTGGCGGCGTTCCTTTTTTCATTCGGTCGCTGGGTTATCATCCACATCCCCACGGGGCAGGACGCACAGAACGCGGGGGATCTATGCACAGAATTGCGGATTGCCTTTTCGGAACCGGAACATCCTCATTACGAGCCGCAAATCTATATCCGGCCGCTCATGGGGGCCGCGGAGATCGTGGTCCGGGATAAATCATTAGATCCGGAGGAAGTTCTCAAAAAAGCCAATGCTCTGAAGAGTAAATACGGCATCGGGAGCGTCTCCCTGAGCAATGAATAGACCTGGCGGACCCCGCCATGGGGCAGCCGCGCGGACAAGCCCTAACGGGTGGACAGCGTCACCTGCCGGTAGAACGCCCGGCCCGGGAGCCCCGCGCCATCGATGAACGAGACCGCCCCCGCGGGGTCCGAGGTGAAGGTGCCCAGCGCGGTCCACGGCCCATTGAGCGAGACCGCGCGCTGCACCTGGCAGCGGGAAAAGCCCGCGCCCTCCACGAAGAGCACGCCCACGCCATTCCCCGGATACATCTGAATACGGGACCCCGCGTCGCTGCCGCGATAGAGCACGCCCTTCGCGCTATCCGCGAACCACAGCACGCCCTCCCGCCCCGCCAGGAGGGCCCCGGCGTATCCGAAATGTGTCAGGGAAACAGAGGGGAATCCCGCGTTCTCCGCCGCTCCCGTGAGCGTGGTGACGGTGCCGTCCGGCGTCACCCGGCGGATGGCCGGATCCACCACGCGGTCCACCACATAGAGCACGCCGTTTTCATCGATGCTGAGGCCCACCGGGTCCTCGAAGACCGCCACGGCAGCCGGGCCGTCCTTCGCCGCGGCGGTGGAGTCACGCTGTCCCGTGAGAGTGCTCACCGCGCCGCCGGGGCGAATCCTCCGCACGGTTTTCCCCACGCGATCCACCACATACACGGTGCCATCCCGGCCCGCGGCGATGCCGCTGATCAGCCGGAAAGCGGCCGCGGTGCCGGTGGCATCCACGTAGGCGTCCGCGATCCGGTTCCCCGCCAGGGTGGCGATGGAGCCGTCCGGCATCACGCGGCGCACCACCCGCGGGGTGTCCACCACCGCGAGGCTCCCGTCCGGCAGCAGGGCCAGGTCCAGCGGCATCTCCATGCGGGCCCCGTCGCGCGGGCCATCCACCATCTGACGGTAGCGGGCCTTTCCCGCGTGGGTGGTGACGTTCCCCACCGTGGTGATGCGCCGGATGGTGCCATTATCCGTATCACACACATAGGCCACGCCGGTGACGGGATCCGCCGCGATGCCTCCCGGATTTTGAAAACGGGCCTGCCCGCCCAGCCCATCGTCCGTGCCCATGAAGACAGGGTTCCCGGCGAGTGTGTTCACCTGCCCGTGCGGGGCAATGCGGCGCACGGCATTCCCTCCGCCCTCCACCACCAGGAGGTTCCCCACGTTATCCAGCGCCAGGCCGGTGATGCCCTGAAACTCCGCGCCCCGCGCCTGGCCATCCCGGCTCTGGCTGGTGAGGCCATTCCCCGCAAAGGCGCTCCAGCGGTAGTCCCGCGGCCCGGGCTTCACCCGCCCCAGGCTTATACGCTGATGTTCAAAATCCGCCACATAGAGCACGTGGTTCAGTCCCGTGGCCAGGGCCGCCGGACCGCTGAAGGTGGCCGCCGTGCCGTCCCCGTCCGCGAAGCCCGCCGTGCCCGCTTTCCCCCCCACGGTGGAGACAATGCCGTTTTTTATCTGCCGGATGGTGTGCCCGCCAAAATCCGTCACAAACAACCGGTCCGGCAGGGCCGCGATGCCGCACGGGGAAACAAAACGCGCCACCTCCTTCGCCCCGTCCGATGAACCCGCGGACCCGGCGGCTCCGGCCACGGTGGTGGTGTCATAGGGCGCGGAGGTCTCCACCCTGCGCACCGTGAGGTTTCCGGAATCCGTGACATAGAGCGCATCGCCATCCCACGCGATGCCACAGGGGATTTTAAAACGGGCATTGGCTCCCGTGCCGTTGGCGGAGCCGCTCACGCCCCCTTTTCCCGCCACCGTGCTCACGAATCCGGTGACGGTGTCCACTTTCCGTATGGTATGATTATCCGTGTCCGCCACCCAGATGGTGCCCCGCGGCCCCGCCGCGATGTGCCCGGGAGCCGCGAACCGCGCCACGCTCCCCGTGCCATCCGCCGTGCCCGGCGATCCCGCCAGCCCCGCCAGGGTGGTCACCACGCCGCCCGGCGCGATCTTCCGGATGGTGTGGCTGCCCGCGTCCGCCACATACACGGTGCCCTCCACATCCACCGCGATGCCCCGGGGCAGATTCAGCCGCGCCGCGCTGCCCGTGCCATTCGCCGTCCCCGGCGTGCCGGTGACGCCCGCGTAGGTGGAGACCGTGCCGTCCGGCGTTACTTTGCGCACCGCGTGATTGAAATGATCCGCCACATAGAGCGTGCCCTCCGTGTCCACGCACATGGCGTAAGGCCCGTGGAAAGTCGCGATGCCATTCGCGGTATCGCCCCCGCCGGCCACCGTGGGGAGCCCCGCCAGATTCGTCCAGTTGATCACCGGCACCTGCGCCCCCGCCGTCCCCGGGGAGCCCCCCGCAGCGCACAGTATCAGCCAAAAAGAAAACCAGCGGCACCGCCCCCGAAAGGAAACGGTCCCGCCCACCTGCGTCCTGGGGAATCGGGCAAGAGTCATGCGCGGCATTTTACCCGTCCCCCCGCCGGAAAGCACGAAAATTCCCCCCCGGGAACACCTACCCCGCCATGGTCCGGAACCAGCAGATCCCGCGCGCGGTGGACGCTCTCCGGGCCTTGAAAATAAAAGAACCGGTATGACCTGTGCACAGGCCGGGGCGCATGAACCCCCGCATCCTCTTCATTCATGGAATGTTTCTCACGCCCGAAAGCTGGCGGTCCTGGGAAGACTACTTCACAAAATCCGGTTTCGATTGTGAAACCCCCGCCTGGCCGCTTCACAACGCGGAACCGGCCACCCTGCGGGCCGCGGCACCTCCCGGGCTGGGCTCCCTGACCCTGGCGGACGTGTATTCCTATCATGCGCGCCTGGTGCGCCTGGAGGAGGAGCCGCCCATCGTCATCGGCCATTCCCTCGGCGGCCTCATCGTGCAAAAGCTGGCGGCGGCCGGCCTTATCCGCGCCGGAGTGTGCATTTGCCCCGTGGCTCCGAACCGCATGATGGCCGCGGACTGGGGCTTTCTGCGCAATACGGTGAGCATCACCAATCCCCTGGCGGGGGACGATCCCTTTGAAATGACGGAGGAGCGCTTCCGCCAGAACTTCGGCAACCAGATGAGCGAAAGCGACAGCCGGGAGGCCTGGGCCCGCTATGCCGTGCCGGAAAGCCGCCAGGTGCTCCGGGACATCCTGACAGATGAAGGCCAGGTGGACGTGGAAAAGCCGCACGTGCCGCTGCTCTTCATCGGCGCGGAGAAGGACGAAATCATCCCCGCCCCTCTCGTGCGGCGGAATGCCCACGCCTACACGGACCCCCGCTCCCACGCGGAATACCGCGAATTTTCCGGGCGTGGTCACTTCATCCACGGCGAGAACGGCTGGGAGGAGGTGGCCCTCTCCGTGGAAAACTGGCTCACCGGACATCTCTCCGCGGTGCGTTCCTGAATTTCATTTTCATATCCTAACACACACCCATATACCATAAATAATCATGAGAGCTGTTTGCTGGCACGGTAAAGAGGACGTCCGCGTGGACACGGTCAAGGACCCGGAGATTCTGGATCCCGGAGACATCATCATCAAGGTCACCGCGAGCGGCATATGCGGCTCGGACCTGCACCTGTATGGCGGCATCATGCCCACCATGGAGGCCGGGGACATCATCGGCCACGAGCCCATGGGCATCGTGGTGGCAAAGGGCGCGGACGTGAGGAAATTCGAGATCGGCGACCGCGTGGTGGTTCCCTTCGTCATCGCCTGCGGCCAGTGCTTCTTCTGTGAAAAGCAGCTGTACTCCTGCTGCGATACCACGAACCCCGGCGCGGATCTGGCGAAGGTGGCCATGGGTCACGCCCCGGCGGGTCTCTTTGGCTACTCCGGGATGATGGGCCGCTATCCCGGCGGGCAGGCGGAGTATCTGCGCGTGCCGCACGCGGAGGTGGGCCCGGTGAAAATAGAGTCCAATCTGGCGGATGAGCAGGTGCTCTTCCTTTCGGACATCTTTCCCACGGGCTACATGGCGGCGGAGAACGCGGGCATAGAGCCGGGGGACACGGTGGCCGTGTGGGGCTGCGGCCCGGTGGGCCAGTTTGCCATCCAGAGCGCGTGGATGTTTGGCGCGGGCCGCGTGATCGCCATCGACCGCGTGCCGGAGCGCCTGGCCATGGCCGCCACCCACGGGCGCGCGGAGGTGCTCAACTTCGATGACGAGCCCATCCACGAACGCCTCATCGAGATGACCGGCGGACGCGGCCCGGACCGCTGCATCGATGCCGTGGGAGCCGAGGCCCACGGGACGGGTTCGTTCGACTCCGTGGTGGATAACATCAAGCAAACCCTCCACCTCTCCATGGACCGCCCGCACGTACTGCGGCAGGCCATCATGGCGTGCCGGAAGGCGGGCACCGTCTCCGTGCCCGGGGTTTACATCGGCCTGCTGGACAAGGTGCCCTTTGGCGCGCTGGTGAATAAAGGACTGACCCTCAAAACCGGCCAGACCCACATGCAGCGCTATATGAAGCCCCTGCTGGAAAAGATAGAGAAAGGGGAGATCGATCCCTCCTTCGTCATCACCCACCGCATTCCCCTGGAGGAGGCCCCCGCCGCCTATGCCACCTTCCGGGACAAGAAGGACGGGTGCATCAAGGTGGTCATCAAACCCTGAGCGCGGGAAGAGGGACTCTCCGCGCGCCGGGGTCCCTCCCTCCGCGGAAATCCACCTGGACCACTGAGTGTCCGGTAATAAGGCGGATTTTCCATGATGGCACGCTTCCCTCAGTGCCTCAGCGCCTGCCACCCCCAAATACTCTATGAAACTCGAAACGCTACGCGATCTTTTTATCCACGAACTCAAGGACCTTTACAGCGCTGAAAAGCAGCTCATAAAGGCCCTGCCGAAAATAGCCAAAGCCGTCACCACTCCGGAACTGAAGGAGGGCATCCTCCAGCACCTGGAAGAAACGAAGGAACACGCCTCCCGCCTGGAGACGGTGCTCAGTGGTCTCGGCAGTTCCACCCGCGGTCCGAAGTGCAAGGCCATGGAGGGCCTGCTGGAGGAGGGCTCCAGCCTCATCGAGGAGGAGGGCGATGGCGAGGTGCTGGACGCGGGTATCATCTGCGGCTCGCAGAAAATCGAGCATTATGAAATCGCCGGTTACGGCACCGTCTGCGCCTGGGCCGAACTGCTGGGGGAAACGGAGGCCCTGGAAACCTTGAAACAAACCCTCTCCGAGGAAAAGGCCACGGATGAAAAGCTCTCCCAGCTGGCGCTGACGGTGGTAAACGTGGCCGCAGAAGACGGGGATGAAGAGGAAGAGGACGACGAAGACGACGAGACCCCCAAACGCGGCTCCGGCTCCTCCTCCCCGAAGAAAACGGTCCCCGCGAAGAAGGCTGCCGCGAAGAAGACATCCACTTCCCGCTAAGGCTTCACGCTCCCCTGCCTCCCCAACCCCGGCCTCGCGGACTACCCCCCCGCGGGACCGGGGCATGGCCGTTTCGGGCTTCCGGCGGGGACTGCCAGCTTGCCTCTTCTTCGAGCCAGCTTTATTCCCGGGGTCTCATGCGATGCGCGATCCCCGCCCTTTTCCTCTTCATTTTCTCCCTGTTCCGGTCACCGGCGGCGGCGGACAACACTGTGATCGAACAGATGGGAGTCACCATCGGGGTGCCCACTCCGGAAGGTTTTGCGAAACTGGATGGCAAATCCGAAGAGGTCGCCGGATTGAACCGGATGTTCGACGGCTTTGGCTGTGATCTGCTAGCTGTATATTTGCGCTCCGGCCGCACGGGGGGACGGGCCGGGGACTACGATCATCAGTATGATATCTCGGCCATAAAGGGAATGCCGTCCAGCCTGATGCGGAAGGTGGATATCTCGCGTCTCCGGCAGAGGGAGATCCGGGAACGGGAGTGGCGCAGGAAAGAGACCGAGGCCAGGCTCGGAATTACCGGCATGGTCATAGAGGCCATCGATGATCCCGGTGACCGGCACTATTCCCACCTGAAAATCCGGCCCGAGGCCGATGGCAAAAAGTCCTGCAATTACTCCACCATGGCGCTGATCCGGGGCAGGCTGTGGCTCATCTGTACCCGCACCCTGAAAGCGGACGATCCCAAAGAAATCGAATGGTGCAAAGCCGCGGGAAAAGCGTGGGTGGCCTCCATTCTCCAGGCCAACCCGTCCGATGCCGCCACGCTGGCAAAAGAGGAGGAACCGGAGAATGGGGAGAAGCCGGAAAAAGAGGGGAAGCCGGCGGAGGAAAGCATGTTTGAAGGAGCAGGAAAATGGGCCGTGCCCGGAGCGATTATCGTGGCCCTGGCAGTCGTTTTTCTGAAAATGCGGAAGAACAGGCAGACGGCCTGAAGAGAGCCGGACTCAGTAGCATGAAGGGGAGCTTCCGGAGGCGGGAAAATCGAAGGCTCCTTCCATAGAGGGTGGCACATTCCCCGGCCACGGCGGGTGCCTGGCGGGAAATTGTCATCTTGCCTCCCCGCCACGCCAACCCATCATAAGGGTCTCATGAGATGCGCGCTTCCCTCCCTGGTCCTCCTTGTTTTCTGTCTGTTCCGGTCACCGGCGGCGGCGGAGAGCTCCATGATCGAACAAGGGGGCGTCACCATCGAGGTGCCCGCGCCGGAGGGCTTTGAGCGGCTGGAGGAAAAAACGCCGGAATTCTCCGGGGTGAAGAAGGAAATGAACCGCGTGGGAAACACTCTGCTCGCGATGTATTTGCGTGAGGGGCGCACGGGGGTGGCCGGGGACTACGACCGCCAGTTTGATATCCAGACCAGCAAAGAGACTCCCTTCAAACAGGTGCGGAAGACGGATCTCGCGCGCCTGCGGGAGGAGATGCTCAAGAACCGGGAGAAGATCGTGAAAGAGTCCGCGGCGCAATTCGGCCTCACCGGCGTGACCATGGAAACCGTGGACGACTCCAGTGACCGGCACTTCTCCTATCTGTTCACCCGGCCGGAGGACGATGGCACAAGGTCCTGCGCCCACTGCACCACGGCGCTGATCCGCGGCAAAGTATGGCTCCTCTACACCCGCACCCTGAAGGCGGACGATCCCAAAGAGGTGGCCTGGTGCAAAACCGCGGGGAAAGCCTGGCTGACCGCCATTCTCGAGGCCAGCCCGTCCGATGCCGCCACGCTGGCAAAAGAGGAGGAAACGGAGATGGGCGGCATGCTCACAAAAGCAGCCACATGGGCCGTGGTGGGGGGACTCATCGGACTCCTGGTAACCGCTGTCAGGAGAAAACAAAAGGCAAAAGAGGCCGCCTGAAGACGACCTGGGAATCCCCGTACCATTCCCCTCCGGCAGGACCGGATGGAGCGGCATTCCGGAGGGCGGAGTTTATGCGGCGTTTCCCCCGTTTCCGGCCCCGAGAAGGCCACCGGTCTGGCGGGGGTTGCAAATTCCCCCGCCCCGTCTATGGATGCCCGCCGGAATGACCTCACGCGGACGCGCTCTATTCACTGTTTTTCTCTGCGCCGGCTCCCTCGCGGGCGTGTGGTGGACGTGGAGCCGGGGCATGGGCACGGACACGGACGCGGGCGGGGCCAGAGAGCGGGCGGCGGCGGGGCAACCCGTCACCCGGGCGTTGCGGAGCGCGACGGAGAGAGCCACGGTGACCGCGCGGGGCCGGGTCCTCCTGGTGGCGCCGGAGCGTCCTCCGGACACCTCCGCGGGCCATGGGCCTCTGGCGGAGGGGGAGCTGGCGGAGATACGCGGCCGCCTGCGATTGCTCGCCACCCACCAGCACCTCGCGGAGGCGGACGCGGACGGGAAGTCCGCCCTGGAGCTCTACGCGGACGGGCTGGTCACCCGCCTGGGCCTCTCGCCGGACATGCTGGCTCTCCTGGTGGTGGACATCACCGCCCCGGAGAACTTCCAGGGCGTGGCGGCGCTCAAGGGGGCCATCGCCCGGGGCCTGGTGGATCCCGCGAAGGCGGCCCTGCGGCGGGAGCTGGTGACCCTGGCCGTGCCGGAGGAGGACAAGGCCCTGCGCGCCCGCGTCCGGGAGTGGTGCCTCACCGCCGCGGAACACCTGCCCCCGGGATCCAGCGAATATCAGGAGCTCCTGGCCGCCACCACTGACGACACCCGCCGCCTGACGCTGGGCTATGGCCAGGTGCTGGCAAAGACGGCGACCAATCCCACGGGCGCGCTTATGGTCACATTTTTGCGCGAGCGGGAGACGCCGCCGGGAGCACCGGGGTCCTTCACGGAAAAGGCGGACTACTTTCCCGAAGCCCCCGCATGGACGCAGGTGATGTCCATCCTGGCCAGGCTGCCGGCGGAGACGGACTTTGGCAGGATAGACTCCCTGCTGCAAACCATGGGAGGCCGCGCGGTGGAGGACGAAGAGACGCTGAACGTCGCGCGCGCCGTGAGTCTCGCGGCCTGGAGCCGCCGGGAGCCCACCGCCGCGGCGGAATACCTGGAGAAGGCCCCCGGCGGAGTCACCCCCGGCCTGGCGCGGCAGACTATCCATACCCTGGCACAGGAGGGGCATCAGGCCGCGTTTGCCCTCGCGGACGCTTTCCCGCCCGGGCCCTCCCGCCAGGCCATGGTCGCCGCCATCATGGAAACCCTGGCGGACCGGTATCCCGCGGAAGCCCGCGCGCTCCTGGGCCGCCACCCCGCCCCGCCTTCCGCGGAATGAAGGAACGCCGGGGCCGGGGCCGGGGCCAGGGCCGGGGCCGGGGCCGGGGCCAGGGCCGGGATGGGGATGCGGATGGGGATGCGGATGGGGATGCGGATGGGGATGCGGATGGGGATGCGGATGGGGATATACCTGTTGCCCGCGCGGGAATGTCCAATGGCTGGCGGGAGGACTTCTCGCGCACCTCCGGCGCGCATGAATCTTTCCAGATGCTGGTCCGGGGGTTTCGTTCGGAGCCCCCCCGGCTACTTCGTGCCTCATAAAAAGCAGGTAACCCCGGAAGGGCGTTGGAACGTGAGGGTGGCACTGCCCCCCCGGCTAATCTCTTTCGCCACTCCGTGGCTGAAGATCGCGTGGGGCAGGGTAACTAAACCTGTGCCTCTTTGGCGCCAAAAGTTATGTATAATACTCAGGGTGCAAACCACCGGAAAAAGCGTCATAAAAAGCAGGTAACCCCGGAAGGGCGTTGGAACGTGAGGGTGGCAGAGGTAAACGGCAGCCATCCGCCGGAATTTCCATCGCCCCTGCCGGGGATCCGGTTTGTTGTTTGGCCGGTTCCGGTGGCTCGCGCCCTCGGCCTTATACATAAGATTGCGTGGAGAGATGTCCGTCATCTGCCACGCCGCCACGGAGTGGCGGGAGAGATTAGCCGGGGGTGCAGTGAGGCACGAACGGAACCCCCGGATTGTGGTCGCCACGAAGATAGCGCGCCGGAGGTGCGCGAGAAACGCTGGAGGGCTGCCCGCGCGGGAATGTTCAATGGCTGGCGGGAGGACTTCCCGCGCACCTCCGGCGCGCATGAATCTTTCCAGATGCTGGTCCGGGGGTTTCGTTCGTGCCTCACTGCACCCCCGGCTAATCTCTTTCGCCACTCCGTGGCTGAAGATCGCGTGGGGCAGGGTAACTGAATTTGTGTCTCTTTAGCGTCAAAAATTATGTATAAGACTCACCGGAACAGCGTCATACAACATTCGGTTGAAAACGGGTCTTTTTCCAACAGGCTGTATGATCCGGATAAACCCGGAACGGGTTTTGTCACTGTAGCCTGGGGTTGGACGGCGCAGCCGGCCTACCCCAGGTTTGACAGGGCGTTCCTTCAACCCTGAAAGGGTTGCGTCCTCTCCGGGCGGGCATCCATTTCAGCCGGTGTTTCCAGCCGCCTGGACGGTCGAGGGACACAACCTGTTCCAAGGTTGAAGGAACCAGGCGGTTGACCTGGGGCAGGCGGGCTTCGCCGCCCAACCCCAGGCTGTAATACCATTTAGAGTTGGAATCCGGTAAATACCTGGCCTGATTCTCCGCCCCGGGGTTGCGCGATGGATTGGCACCGCGGAGCGGTGCCCCTTGCATAGCCCGGGGTGATGCGAGGGACAAGCGAACCCCGGGCATGGGGCCTCCACGAAGGGAACCGCGGAGCGGTTCACCGGCAGACAGTCGCCCCCGGACGCCGTGATGCCCGTTTCAGGCATGTTTTCCCGGGCGTCGCTTTGTGGTCAGGGTCACCCCTCCGGGGTGGAATTCTGTGTTTCGGAGAACCCGGGGTTCCGCTCGTGCCTCGCGTTCACCCCGGGCTATGCACGGGCCACCGCTCCGCGGTGGGGGAGAGGCCGGCGGTTCGCCGGCAGTCCGGACCCCGGTCTGAATTTACCGGGTTCCATATCCAAATGGTATAAGACAAAACCCGTTCCGGATTTACCCGGGACCAGACGGCTGTAGAAAAAGACCTGTTTTGAAATGCGGAGGGTATCATTAGAACAGACAGCCCCGGAGGGGCGCTGGAACAGGCACGGTCCGGAGCGCCATGGAGACCATTCACCGGGGTTTCCATCGCCCCTGCCGGGGCTATGGTTTGTTGTTTGGCCGGTTCCGGTGGCTTACGCCACCGGCTACCTTCCAGCGGCCCTCCGGGCCTGGAGCATCAGGGGGACGCCTTCGCCAGGATGGTGGAAAGATAACGGGGCCCATTTTACCGGATTCCAACTCCAAATGGTATAATGCCATCCGCATTTGAAAACAGGTCTTTAAGTGGGGCCACCTGATCCCGGGCAAATCCGGAACGGGTTTTGTCTTATAGCCTGGGGTTGGACGGCGCAGCCGACCTGCCCCAGGTCAACCGCCTGGTTCCTTCAACCTGGAACGGATTGTGTCCCCGATGGTTCAGGCGGGAGGAAACACCGGCTGAAATGGAGGCCAGTCCGGGAGAGGGCGCAACCCTTTCAGGGTTGAGGGAATGCCCTGTCAAACGTGGGGCAGGCCGGCTGCGCCGTCCAACCCCAGGCTACAGTGACAAAACCCGTTCCGGGTTTTCCCGGACGATTCCAGTTGCGATGAAAGACCTGTTTTCAAATGCTCATGGTATAAGCCCCGGAGGCGCGGGACTCTCTCCTGTGAGGCCCCGCGTTCCCGTTCCCTCTGTCCGCGGCCTTCACCTTCCTGCTCCCGGGGATGGAGTGGGCAGGATTCATGGGATCACCCATTGCCCCGAGCCAGGATCTCCTTCACTGGTGCCAGGAGGGCGCGCGCCTTTTCCATCGCCAGTTCCTTAGGATCGCCCATTGCCACCAAGAGCCTAGCGTAATTGTTAGCCCCGGTCGTAAGATGCGGATGCGGGTGACCGGTCGCGAAGGTGAAGGCGACGAAGATTTTCAAATGTCTCCGCATCAGCGGCTCCGCCTCTTCCAGACGGTTCGTGGCCAGCAGTACCCGGGCGAGGTTGTTGAGACGAATGGCCACGACCGGATGCTCCTTTCCATAGGAGGTTTCATCAATGGCGAGTGCCCGCCGTATCAGCGGCTCCGCCTCCCCCAGCTGGTTCGTGTCCTGCAGCAACGACGCGAGGTTGCTGAGGTCAGTGGCCACCCGGGGATGCTCCTTTCCATAGGCAGCCTCGTCGATGGCTAGCGCCCGCCGCATCAGCGGCTCCGCCTCTCCCAGCCGGTTCGTGTCCTTCAGCAACTGAGCAAGATTGTTGAACCGAATGGCCACCTTCGGATGCTCCTTTCCATAGGAAGCCTCATCGATGATGAGGGCCCGCCGCATCAGCGGCTCCGCCTCTCCCAGCCGTTTCGTGGCCTTCAGCAACTGCGCGAGATTGTTTAGCTGAGTGGCCACCTGCGGATGATCCTCTCCATGGGAAGCCTTACCAATGGCAAGCGCCCGCCGCATCAGTTGCTCTGCCTCTCCCAGTCGGTTCGTGGCCTGCAGCAACGACGCGAGGTTGTTGAGACGAATGGCCACGGCGTGGTGATCCTTTCCATGGGAAGCCTCATCAATGGCAAGCGCCAGCCGCATCAGCGGCTCCGCCTCTCCCAGCCGGTTCGTGGCCTGCAGCAACTGCGCGAGGTTGTTGAGACTAATGGCCACCTTCGGATGCTCCTTTCCATAGGAGGCCTCATAAATAGCAAGCGCTCGCCGCATCAGCAGCTCCGCCTCTCCCGCCCGATTCGTAGTCTTCAACAACAAAGCGAGGTTGTTGAGCACCGTACTGGTGGCGGTATGCCCCGCACCGGCGGTCCGCTCGATGAAGGCGAGCGCCCGCCGGTAGATGCCCTCCGCCGCCAGATACCGGGCGGAGAGGTCGTGCAATCTGGCGGGCAGAGCGAAAAACACGCCATACACCATGGGCTCCAGATCCGGCACGTCCTCCACCTCCCGGAGGAGAGCCTCCGCGGCGGGCACCACGACTGGGTATCGCTCCGGACCGCCGGGAATGCGCTCCAGATGCAGGAGCAGCTCCTGATATTCCTCGCCCCACCTCATGGCGGGCTCCAGCAGCACCTCCGGCGCTCTCCCGAACTCCGCCAGACCGGTGCGCGCCCACTCGGCCAGGAGCGCGTGGCTGAGAGCAAAGGCGGGCTCCGTTTCCCCCCGCTCCTCCGCGGCCACCTGGGTGCTCCACGCGAGGCCCAGCTCCAGCAGGGGCCGGAGGTCCTCCTCCGCCGCCATGCCGAAGGCGGTCAGCAGGCTCAGGGGCACGGGGCTGGTGCCGCCCAGGATGAGGCAGTGCCAGGCGGTGAGCGCGGGGGAGGGCTCTCCGGGGGACACCTCCCGCACCGCGAGGGCGCTCTGGCGGAAGAGGAGGTGGAGGTTCCTCTTGCTGTCTTTGCCCTCCAGGATGGGCTCCAGCCCCTGGGCGAGGAGCTTCCCGTGCAGTTCCGCGGGGTCCCTGGTGTAGAGGGCGCAGAGTTCCCCGGCGATGCGGCAGGCCAGGGCGTGGCCTCCCAGATCCCGGGCCAGAACTTCCCAGCCGGGCAGTTCCGGACCGTGCGGCCAGGGGCCCGCGCCCCGCTTCCGGGGCTTCCCGCTGGCGTAGTAATGAATGGCCGCTGCGGCGTCCGCAAACTCCAGGGGCTCCAGCGGATATTCCGCCATGCCCCCGGCCTGGCGGGGATCGCGTGTGGTGAGAATCAGCGTGGTCTCCGCTCCCAGAAACTCCAGCAGAGCGTCCACGTTTTCCAGCTTTTCCGCGCCCTCCAAGTAGAGCGCCACGCCCGGCGCGCGCAGCACCAGGGCGGCCAGCGCGGGCTGGTGTGGGGGCTGCTCACAGGCCAGACCGGCCTGCTCCAGAATGCCGGAGACAAAATCCGCCAGCGACGGCTTTTGATAGAAATCGTGCGTGAAAAGCCCGCCCCGCAGCAGATTCCGGCCCCAGGGCTCCGCCTCCATACGCGCCACCAGCTCATGCGAGAGCGCGGTCTTGCCCAGCCCTCCCGCGCCGGTGAGGGCCACGCGCCGGTGCCCGAAAACCAGCGCCAGCAATTCCCCCGCCTCCCGGTCCCGGCCAAACAACCGGCTGGCTCCCGCGATGTCTCCCCGCGGCGGCGTGAGGTGCCGCACCCGGTCCGCCCACGCGGCCCGCACCTCCGCCAGATGCCCGCGGAGCAGCCCCAGCAGGGACGCGGGGTCCTCCGTCACCGGCCCGCGGGCGGCCCCCGCCTCCCCCGCGCCGGCGGACGGGATCGCGCGTCCCTCATTCAACGCCAGCCGCCGGAGGATGAGCGTGGCGAATTCCCTGGGCGATTTATCATCCAGCTCGATGTATCCGGCCGCGGGCGTGAGCCCCTAGACCACGGCCAGCCCGAACCGGGAGGGCATTACCCGGTGGCCGTCCGCGCTGGTGAGCAGGCTGTAGATTTGTATCCACTCCCATCCCGTCCAGCGTTTCGCGTCATACGCCTGGCAGAGCACGGGCACGATGAGGTCCGAATCCCCGCCATAGAGTTCCGCGAGATAAATCCCGAGATCGTGCCGCGCGAACTCCGCCTCATGGTATTTGTCATAGAGGATGACCTCCTCGCCCCCGAGCTCCCTCGCCAGGATGGCGGCGGTCTTTGCCACGAATCCCCGTTGTTCACCAGCGAAGGAAAAGGCGATGCGAAAGCGTCTTTTTTTGAGTTCAGGCCCCGGGGCGGACATGACGGGGTCATTAAAGACGGAAAAGAGGCCGGGGGTCAAGGAAGAACAGATAACGCGGCTACGGCTCCCTCCCGTCCCACCCGCTCCCCGCCATTCCTACTCCTACTCCCCTCTCCATTCCGGCTCCGTTCCCTTCGTTAACTCCTGTTCAAAAAAATATCATCATATCCACAGTCAACCGCCCCCGCCATTCCCGCCCCTGTTCCCCCTCCCGCGGCGCGGGCGGATATCATTCCCCGTCCAGGGTTTCCCCCTCCGCGGGGCGGGAAGTGGAGGTCCGGGCCAACCCCGCGAGGGCTTCCTCCCGCAGACGGGCGTCTCCTATCCCGGCGGCCAGGGTCCGCGCGGCCTCCAGGTCCCGGGGGATAAAGTCACGCACCGCGCGCATGGCCAGCCGGTCCCGGGAGGCCCCGGGCGGAAAGGCCGTGACCCAGGCGGAGATCACCTCCAGGGATTCATAACCGAGGCGGTTCTGGATGGTGAAATTCAGGACATCATCCACGCCCCCCGGGCGGGAGACGAGCCAGGCGGCGGCGGCGGCAGGGTCCGCGATGACCCAGGGCGCGAGGATGGCGGCGCGGGCCGTATTCATCTGGTCCCCGCCGGGCCCGGCGGTGCCCGGATTCACCGGGATGCTGGAGAGCACGGCATCCAGCGCCGCGTAGTCCGCCCCTGGAGAGACGCGGTCCACCACGGAGGTGAGCCGCCGCCACATGGCCTCCTGGGCCGGGGACATCAGGGAGGAGGTGCCGAAGGGGTCGCGGGGCCCGTCCCCCGCGGACGGCTCTCCCGGCGGGATGGCCAGCCATTCATCGCGCAGGGTCGTCAGCGTCTCCAGCGGGGCCTCGCCCATGCGGAGGCGGAGGCGGCCGGCCTGGAGGAAGGCCCGGGCCTCCGCGTCCCCCGCCAGGGCGTCCCGCAGCCGGGCATACTCGGCCTCCGGCGCGGTCTCCCCCGCCGTCACGGTCCAGAGTTCCAGCATCGCGCGGAGAGACCGGTCCTTCCATCCGGCGTCCGTCCGCGCCAGCGCGGCCACCAGCTCCGCCCGCCACGCGGCTCCGGCGGGACCGCGCAGCGCGCGCTCCACCGCCGCGGGGACCAGCCCCCGGCTCTCCGCGGGGATTTCCCCGCTGGTGAAATCCGGGGCGGTGCGCTCCATGAGCGCCCCCATGCGACTGGAAAACCGCAACCGCGCCACCACCCTGTCCATGGAGGCGTCCACCTCCCAGGGCGCCGGGGCGGACAGGAAAACGGAGGAGCTCATGACCCCGTCCAGGATCTCCTCATAATCCTCGTCCGTAACCGGCCCCCCGGACGCGGGCAGGGCGGCACTCTCCGCGTTTCCCCCGCCGGGGGCCAGGACTGGCGCGGCGGTGGGGAGGCCCCCGGCCTGGAGCGCGCGGGTGACGGGACGGGCACGGGATTTCCCGGGATCCACCCCCGCCCTGAACGCCCACCACGCCAGTGCTCCCATGCCCGCCACCAGCACCATGCGCGGCACGCGGGACCAGGCGGGAGAATATAGTGGCATAGCGCGGAGCATGCGGTTTCCCCGGCGGAAAAGAAAGGAGAAAAGGAGCCCGCCTGCCCGCGCCCCGGGAAGATCCCGTCACCGGCAGGGACGCCCGCCGGGCGCGGCGCGGACATGCCGGCGGCGTGTGGAAGGGAGCGCGGAGGGGAAGATCCGCGCTCCCGGCTTTCCATTATTTCCTTCTCCGCGCCATGCCCAGGGCCAGGAGGCCGGCGGCCAGCATGGCGGGGCCCGCGGGTTCCGGCACCACGGTGAGGTCCGCCACGCGGATTTCCCCGCCCAGGAAGGGCAGGCTCCAGCCGATGGGCGTGCCATTGGCGGGATACACGTTCGACGGGTTCACGCCGTCCGGCACGGTGCCCAGGCTGCCGCTGGTGAAGGTGCCGGAGACCGTGCTCTGAAAGCCCCCGGTGGCCCACTGATAGGAGAAAATATTCACCACATTGCTGGTGCCGGGGATCACCACATAGAGCGTGTTCGTGCCGGTGCCGGACTGGCCCAGCTCGATCCATGTGCCGGAAAAGCTGATGGGCGTATTCCCCGGGGACAGGGAGGAGGAGGCGGAATTGTAGCCCTGCTGCAGGGGGCTGGCACTGCCATTGAGATAGAGCCCGCTTTCAAAATCGCCCGCCGTCACGGTCACGGTGGAGGTCACGCTGTTGTCAAAGCTGAGATTCGCCGCCGGGGCCATGGCGGGAGCCGCCAGGGAGACGAGGGCGAGGAGAAGGGAGGGGCTGTTCTTTGTCTTCATTTGGGGATAAGGCTTTTAACCCGGATTTCAATCCATAACCGTAAACCCTCCGGGGATGGAGAAACGGGGCCTAAGCGCTAACGCCCGCGGATATGAATTCCAATGATTGTGCCTCATGCGCGGACTCGCGATTCATTTGAATCCAATCAAACGGGGTTAATATGACTCTAACAATGTCCCGGCGGCGCGGGCAGGGAGCGGCGACATTCCTGTCGCCGTCCGGGATTCATCCGTTGGGCTCTCCCGTTCCCATTCCTAATCCTACTCCTGGGAGAGTAAGAGTAGGAACAGGGCCCGGGACAGGACCCCCGGCGGATCAATTCCCCTTTCCTTCCCGGGCCCCAAAACCCATGATGCCCGCCATGCCCTCTCCTCCCCCCGCCTGGTCCCGGGCCGTGTCCGCCCTCGTGATCGCGGGCGCGGGAGCCCTGGCGTGGTGGGCACTGCTGGCGGGCGCGGATGCCGGGAAACGCCCGGCCTTGCCCGTCACCCGCGCGTTGCAGAGCCGCGGTCGCGATCCCGGCTCCGGCCCTCCCCCGGTCACGGCCCTTCCCGGCGTAGCCCGCGAGCCCGTCCCGGAGGCGGAGTATGAGGACATCCTGCGGCGCATGCTGGCCTTTTCCCGGCACCGGGAGGAAACCGGGGTGGAGATAAATGAAGAGGAGGAGGCCTTTATGGACAGTGTGGTGGCGCGGGTGGGATTTTCCGCCCGCCTGGAGGATCTGCTGGGCCGCGCTTCCGTTTTCTCCCTCACCGTGGAATCCGGCGACGCGGGATACTACTCCGGGACACTCCCCCGCGCGGTGAATCGCGCGCTGCGGGGGCCCGCCGGAGCCGCGTGGCGCGCGGAGCTGGTGGCCGCGCTCCGGGATCCCGCGAACCAGGACAACCGCCTCAGACCGGCCCTCGTGCTCTGGTGCGCTACCGCCGGGGAGGAAGCGCCGCCCGCGGAGTACGTCCGCCTGCGGGCCGCCCTGGCGCGGGATGAAGGGGCCCGCTTCTCCCTGGAGCGCGGGCAACAGACTGTCCGCATGCGCGATGCCCCCGTGGAGACCCTCACCGCCCTGCGCGCGGAATACCTGGCCGCCGCCCCGCTGGACCAGCCGCCGCCGGTGAGAGAGAATGATCCTTTCGCGGAGTCCATGTCTCCCTCCCTGGGGGCGAAATGGATGCGGCTCCTGAACTCCCTGCCGGACCTCGCGGCGGAGTCCATGTCCCCCGCCCAGGAGGCGAAATGGATGCGGCTCCGTTCACTCCTGAATTCCCTGCCTCCCGGAGTGGACCCCGCGGCGGTGGATACCGTCCTCCTGGGCATTCCCGTGGCCGCCCCCACCGGCGGGCCTGCGCCCTGGAATATGGATATAGCCCGTGCCTCCGTCCTCACGCCCTGGGCGCTCACGGATCCCGGGGCCGCCGCCACCTGGCTCGCCGGTCACCCCGGCGGATCGGAAGGCACCGGCCTGGCCCGCGCCGTCATGTTCAGGCTCAACCTGGAAAACCAGGAAAGCGCCATCGCCTGGGTGAACGGCTTTCCCGCCGGGGACTTCCGGGATGACCTGGCGCTGGAAGTGGTGGTCATCGTCTCCCAGGCCGATCCCGCCGCCGCCCGCGGTCTGGCCTCCGGCATCGGGCGCGCGGACCTGAGAGAGCAGGCCCTGACCCTGGCACGGGAACGGAACCCCGCCGGGGAAAGCCCGCCTCCGGAGCCGGAGCCCGGGCCGGAACCCGCGGGGAAATGACGCCTCCCCGTCCCCATTCCCGGCGGCTTTCTCTCTATTCCTGTATGATCATTTTCATCCGGGAGCCCATGAGGCGCCGCTGACGGATTGCCGGAGGTTATACAAAAGACCGTTGAGAAAAGGTCGTTTTCAAGGGGATGCGCGGCCCTGTGGAAAAGACCTCCTAACGCGGGTGTCCCGGCCCGTCCCCGGGCAGGGGCTACGAGCCCCGTGCGCTCCCTTGTAATCCTCCCCGGATTTCCGGCCTGCCTCCGTTTTCCCGTTCTCCACCGAAGGATTCAACGGCGGCAGGAATGTCGCCGCTCCTTGTGCGTGTTCGGAGATTGTGAGGATGCGTATGGGCATCAAACTCCCCCAGGCGGAGGACCGCCCGGGCCACCCCTCATCCCTGGAGAGAGGCGACCGGCGGCGCGGCGGGAATCCGGCTTGCGGCCCCCGGGGGAAAGCGTCAGAAATCCCGGGACCCGCGCCCCCCGAAATAAAGATCCCGCGGGCTGTATATCCCTATGAATATGCCCTCCCC
Source organism: Verrucomicrobiales bacterium (assembly GCA_965229245.1). Lineage (GTDB taxonomy): Bacteria > Verrucomicrobiota > Verrucomicrobiia > Verrucomicrobiales > V1-33 > V1-33. The sequence goes on along the minus strand of CBDDIW010000003.1, from coordinate 1,363,512 downwards.
CCAAGCTTCGTTTCCCGGCCCTCCTCCGGTGCCTTCCCCTCATGCCACCACACGGTCGAGCGCCGGATGGGCCTTGCTGGAGAATATCCTGGTGCGTGTCATCTTCCTGTTCGCGCTCTATCATTTCTGGCTCACGCTGAACCGGGGGGATTGAGACAACCGCCAGGAGCGGACCGGCGGGGTGGGGGTAAAGGGCGCGGTTTTACCTCCTCCTCCTCCGAATGCGCACAAGGAGCGGCGACATTCCTGTCGCCGTCAGTTGTTTGGTCCTCGCGTTTCTTTTAAACAGGAGGCCGCGCAGCCGGAATGGGGGCTTCGCGGGAGGAATAAGAGTAAGAGTAAGAGTAAGAGTAAGAGTAAGAGTAAGAGTAAGAGTAGGAGCAGGAGGTCCAAACGGAAGACGGCGACAGGAATGTCGCCGCTCCTTGACCTCATCCTGTGGTTCATTCCCCGTCCGCTCGCGTTCCCCATCGCCCCCGCGATCTCCCGGAATACGCTGCCCCGGTGCCGGGACCCCCACGCTTTTCTCACCGGTTCCCCTCGCGTCTCTTCATTGAATCCCCGGCCTTCATACACCACAGTGCCGCGTCCGCCTTTCCTATGTCTCCGCGTCTCCTTCCCCGGTGTCTCCTGCTCGCGGCCTTTTTTCTGAGTGGGTGTGCCGTTCTGCCTTCCTCACGTCCTCCGCGCGTCACCATGGGCGTCCCTCCCGCCTTCCGGACGGAACTGACGATGAAGAGCTTCCGGAAAGGAGAGGACACGTGGGACATTCCCCGCCATCCCTTTCCCGCGGAGGCCCCCGTGACCCGTTATCACGGCTGGTTCGGTCCCAAAAACACTTCCAGCATGGGAAAAAATTACGCCTGGACGGTGGAGGTTTCCAAATCCCCGCCACGCAGGCTCCCCGTCTATGCCTTTTTCAGCGGGGTTTTCGGGACCAGCCTGAATGAAACCCCGGATCTCCGGAACCGGCCGGGCAGCTCCACCCCGCGCCTGGAGCGGCGACAATTTCCCTGGGGCAAAGCCGTCTCCTTCATCTGTATGACTCCCACCACGGACACGGGAATCTACGCTCCCCACAATTGCCACCTCAGCTATGTTGTCCGGGGCTTCACGCCGGATCATCGTTATACCATTGAGGCCGAACTCTGCGTCAACCACCCCGGGCTGGTCAACTGGGGCCCCAAAGTCCGCGAACTGGACAGCGAGTTCCGGCGGAGAGAAAAAGACTACCCTGACTATGCAAGTTACCGCAAATTCCTCGACTCCATGATGCGAAAAGACCGCGGCTACCGTCTGGTGGACCGCTGCCCTGCCGGCGACTTCGAACCCCCGCTCACCGCCTTCGACGCCATGCTGCGCTCGCTTGCCCCGGGGAAATAGTTTATACGGACATCTCCTGTTATTCATTACACATCCCCCGCCTGCCATGAAAAACCTCCGCCTCCTCCCGGCCCTGCCCGCCGTGGCCATCGCTGCCTATGCCCTGGGAACCATTGCACAGGAGACGCCGCCTGAAGGAAAGCAGGCGGCCAGCCCTCCCGCCGCGTCCACCCCGGCTCCAGGCCTGTCCCCAGCGGCTCCCGCCGCCGCCCTTGCTCAAGTGGAGAAGGACCGGCGCTGGGAATACCAGGTGATCTCGGATGGAACCCTCAGGGGCGAGGGCCGCGGTCTGGATTCCTATGGGGAGGAGGGCTGGGAACTGGTGACCGCCACCGTGACTTCCGCCTCCTCCTCCACGACGTATTACTTCAAGCGGCTGAAAAAATCCTGACGCTCTTTCGCCTGGTCCTTCCCCGCGCTATGCCTTCTGTTTTCCAAATGGAGATCCGGTAAAATAACATAGACGGTCCGGAGAGGAGGATACCGGAGGTTCCTCCGAACGCGGGTGGCCCAGGCGGTCCTCCGCCAGGGGGGAGTTTGACGGGCATACTCATCCTCCCGTTTCCTCCATTCGCGCCCCGGGGAGCGGCGGCATTCCTGTCGCCGTCCGGGATTCATCCGTTGGGCTCTCCCGTTCCTGTTCCTACTCTTACTCTTAATCCCTTTGGAGTAGGAGTAGGAACAGGAGGGCCTATCGACAGACGGCGACAGGAATGTCGCCGCTCCTTGCGCGCATTCTGAGGCTTCCCGCGGCCCGTTCCGGGGAGTGGGAGGGCCCCCGGGGCTTTCTGCTTGCCCCGGGGGTTCCGCGGCACACGTTGGCGCGGAAACACCCCGCCCCTTCCGTCTTATTCCCCGTCGCCCGATTCCCTCCCTCCCCGCCGCCTCTCCCGTGACCGTCTCCTCCTCCAGAGCCCGCCCGCGTCCGCGCCCCGGCTCTCCCGCGGAAGCTCCGGCCCCGCCTGTGTCCGGGGCCGCTCCCGTCTCCGCTCCGGAGCCCGGGCCCGCGGCGTTCCGCTTCATAGATCTTTTCGCCGGCATTGGCGGGCTGCGGCGCGGGTTCAGCGCCATCGGGGGACAGTGCGTCTTCACCAGCGAGTGGAATAAATACGCCCAGCTCACCTATCGCGCGAACTACCAGGACGGCGCGGATCACCCGCTGGCCGGGGACATCACCGCCCTCCCCGCGGACGAAGTGCCGCCGCACGATGTCCTGCTCGCCGGGTTCCCCTGCCAGCCCTTCTCCATCGCCGGGGTGAGCAAGAAGAACGCGCTGGGCCGGGCGCACGGGTTTGCCTGCGAAGCCCAAGGCACGCTGTTCTTCGACGTGGCCCGCCTCATCGCCCGCCACCGGCCCCGCGCCGTATTGCTCGAAAACGTAAAAAACCTTGTTAGCCACGACAAGGGGAACACCTTCCGCGTCATCCGGGAAACCCTGGAATCCGAACTGGGATATAAAGTCCACGCCCGCGTCATCGACGCGAAATCCTTCGTGCCCCAGCACCGCGAGCGCATCTTCCTGGCGTGCTTCCGCGAGGACAATGATTTTGATTTCCGCGCCCTGGCCCTGCCGGAGCCGCGCACCGGCCCCCGGCTGGGCACCATCCTGCACCCGGAGGACGGCAGCGAGGAGCCGGACGGCCACTACACCGGCGGCCCCCTCGCGGAGGTGGCCCCGCGCTACACCCTCACGGACCACCTCTGGACCTATCTGCAAAACTACGCCGCCCGCCACCGCGCCGCGGGAAATGGCTTCGGCTTCGGCCTCTGCGGCCCCGCGCACGTGGCCCGCACGCTCTCCGCGCGCTACTACAAGGACGGCTCGGAGATCCTCATCCAGCGCCGCGAGGGCAATCCCCGCCGCCTCACCCCCCGGGAATGCGCCCGCCTCATGGGATTCGAAAAGCCCGGGGAATCCGCCTTCCGCATCCCCGTCTCCGATACCCAGGCCTACAAGCAGTTTGGAAACTCCGTGGTGGTCCCCGTGGTGGAAGCCGTGGCCCGCCACATGGCCCCGTATATTTGCCACGTGGCGGACACCCCGGCCCGGGACTGAGAATTTATGCCCTCCGGGAGCTTTGCCGTCCAGGCAGCGTTCCTTATAATACAGGCGGGACGGCCTGGCCGCGGGCTTCGTGACCTGATCCGGGGTTCATGCGTGTGTGTGGTGGCACGCGCCCTGGCGGGGACTCTCTTGACAGGCGGGGGGGCTCGGGGAGAGGTCCGCGGGCATACCGCTATGTCCTCAATAAGCCCCGCCATTGCCCTGCTCAGACTGTTCGTCCGCCCCCGCGCGAAGCGGCTGCCTAACGGAGAGAAGGCCATCGGCGTATGTCTGTTTCTCCGCCTGCTGGTGCTCCTGCCGGCCGTGCTGGTGGGACTGCTGGCGTGGGATAAGCGGGACGCCATGCCCTCGAACGAACGGTTTGATTTGAAGGGTTATCTGCCCATCATCGCGCTGGGGATCGTCTATGTCACGGGCGTCCTGTGGGTCTGGTGGCAGAGGCTGGTGTGGACGGAGGAATGGCTGGGCGTGCGGCCTCTCTTCCGGAAAATGAAGCGGTATGGCTGGGAGGATCTCCAGTCCGTGACCGGCACCCGCTCCTCCTGGATCGTCCGGCTGGAGGATGGACGGAAATTCCGCGGGAACGACTGGACCACCGGCGGCCCGGAATTCCTGACCGTGGTCGCGGAAAAAAAGGGGTATATCCCCGCCGTGTAATTGAGAGGAATAAGCGGGGGGAGGTTATATCATCCGGCAGTGCCCGCCAGGCCGGGCGCATTCACCATTCTCCATTCTCAACCCTCCGTCCTTTTCACCAGAGCCTGCGCCGCCTTCATCGCGGAGACATCCGCGTCCGCCGGGCTCGCGCGGAGCAGACCCATGGCCTCTTGGGCGTGGGCGGCGGCCTCCTGTTTCCGGCCCGCGGTTTCAAGGCAGAGGGCGAGATCCATGAGGATCCTCCCCGTCTCCGGCCCGCGCGCGCCGGGGCCTGACTCCGCGCGGGCGAGGCGGTCGCGGTGAATTTTCCGTTCCTCGTCAGGGTTTCCATCGTCCCGTTCGATGAAGGCCAGCATCCGCCAAAAGTCGTCCCGCTTCCGCGCGGCCGCGGATCGCAACGGGTCAGGGAGCGGGCCGGTGAATTCCGGGGCGCTCAATACCTCCCGCGCCAGAGTGCGGGCGTCCTTCAGGCGGTGCTCCTCCACGAGCCGTTCCACGAGGTGAAAGCCCGCCAGCACCGTGACGGGGTGTCCCCGGCCCAGGACGGCCCCTTTCCACGCGAGCTGGTAGCGGTATTCCGCCTCCCGTTCCTCCCGGCCGCGGGGGGTAAGAAGGTAGCCGTCCGGATTCGCGGGGTCCGGCATCCGCTGGCCGATGAAGCCCGCCGTCAGGCCGCGATTCATGAGGGTCCACCCGTCCCGCGGAGCTTTCTCCAGGTAGTCGAGAACGAGGCGCGCCGCCGAGCGGATTTCCCCGTCCTCCCGCCGCGCCGTCCGTGTCTCCTCCGGTGTCGCGGGGGTTCTCCCCCGCCACGCCGGGGACGAATAGCCCGCGGTATTGTCCAAAATCTCCCCGGCGGCCTGGCGCACGCCCTCCTTCACCCGCTCCGGGGGCAGGCCCATGCGCGCGGCCAGCACGGCGCACCCGCGCTCCAGCCGGGCCTCCGGCCATTCCACCCCTGCTCCCGTCCACGCCGGCAGGCGGCTCAGGATGAAGGGGATCTCCGATACCGCCGCGCGCCACGGGTCCGCCGGGGGTGGCGCGTCCTTAGGTGTCCACCACAGCCACGCCCCCACGCCCACGCCTCCGGATATGAAGAGGAGAAGGATGAGTATAACAAAGCGGCGTCGCGGGGCTGGCATGCGGGCAGTTTCTAACAGCACGCCCGTTTTTCAAGCCACGTGACAGGCCAGGGTCCACGAGACGTCTCCCGGGGTATGCGTATGATATCAGAGCGTTTTCCATAAGCCCATTTACAGTGGGAAGCCGGTAAAATGGCATCGTGGTTCCGCGGCGCGGTATCGAAGGCTCGCGGATGGAGGGCGGTCCTCCGCCAGCGGGGGCGTGACCTGCATGCGCATCCTTTTGATTCCTCCCCTGGTCACCTCCGCGGCCCGCGCTTTCCTGTTCTCCACCGGAGAGTTCGACGGCGACAGGAATGTCGCCGTTCCTTGTGCTCATTCAGAGGGTGGGGAGGTGCGCGGGGAATCCTCCCCTGCACTCCTCCGCTCCGGACCATTTTTTATTCTCTATTTCTCATTCCTCTTTCCCCGGCAGAGCGTCCTTGAGGACGTTATTCAGGTGGTCCCTGGAGGGGCCGGGAGGGAGGCCCGCGGCGAGCTGGCTGGCGATATCCAGCCGGTCCCGGATGAAGAGCGCGGCCACCAGTTGCGAGGCCAGGTCCGGACTGACGCCGTCCGGCAGGGCGCTCATGTAGGCCAGGGCGGCTCCCGGGTCCGCCGCAGCCCAGGAGCTCAGGCCACCCCCGCGGGCCATCGCCACTTCCTCCCCGGTGAGGCCGGCCTTCACGGGAGACTCCGCCGCCTGGAGGAGCATGCGGTCCAGCGCGGCAAAGTCCGCCTGGGGCGGCAGCGCACGCATGAGGCTCTGGAGTTGAATCCACGCGTCGAATTGCGCCTGGGATCCTTGGATGACGGGTTGCTTCGTGTTCCCGCCGGTGCCGGTGTTATCGAGGGCCTGGATCGTGCGGGGGGCGGTGGCCATGTAGTCGCGCAGGGCGTTCCCCACCGCCTCCATGGGGGCAGTCCGCACCAGCGCGTGGGCCCGGCCGCGGCGCAGCGCATCCCGGATCACGGCGTCTATCGCGGCACCCATCAAGGCATTATATTCCGCGGGAGGGGCCGCGCGTCCGGCGGTGAGATACCAGTCCGCGGGACACGGCAGCACGGCGATGACCTTTGGCCAGGAGGAGGGTCTGAGCTCGACGCCCGCGCCCACCAGTTCCGCCCGGAACCTGGGGGAGGCCGGGTCCTCCAAGGCCTTGTAGATGGCCGCCTCCAGCCGCCGGCCCGCGCCGGAGGGTCCCGTCGTACCCATGGCCTGGAGCAGCTCCAGGATGCGCGGGCCCACCCCCATGCGGGCCACCAGGGAGTCCAGATACGCGAGATATTCCGGAGAGGCCTGCCCGCCCCTGGCCGCGGCTTCCCGCTCGTAAGCCTCCAGCCGGGTGATGATAACGGCGAATTCCTCTTCCGTAATCTCCCCGGGGGCTCCCGCAAGTTCCCTCTCCCCTGCCCCGCCCCGCGCCGCCGCCGGGTCCGTCCCCATGCCCGGCACTGCGGCCACTCCCCGCCGCAACGCCCACGTGAGGGGAGCCTCCGCCGCCGCGTTCCCACCGCTGCCGCCCGCCAGCGCCCACCATGCCACGGCGGTCATGCCAGCGGCGCTCAGCAGCAGGACGGTGGTGGAAAGGGAGCGGACACGGAAACGGGAAAACCGGGGCATGGCATCGCGTTATAACAGACCATGCCGCACGGTAAAACCGTAAAATAATCCATGGGTATTTGGGGAAAAACAGGCTTTTAACCGGAGACCGCCCGGTCCCGGAAAAATCCGGAGCGGGTTCACAAGGGAAATAGAATTGCTATAAGAGACCTGTTTTCCGTTGATAATAGCACCATACCATTTTGCTGTGGGAATCCCGGGCCCGCGCTTGAACGCGGATCAGGTCGCGAAGCCCATGGAAAGCCCCTGCCGGTGGAGAGGGAAAACCGACACCCGTCCGTAACGCCGGGGCGGGAACCGGGTAAGGCCGGGAGGCACGGGTCCCGCCGTGGTCCGCTATTCCCCTTTTTTCCTCCCCTCCCGCATAAAATGAGAGTCCGCCTTTTCCTGTGTCTCCTCCTGCTGCCGTGGCTCGCGCCGGTCCCGGCCCGGGCCATCCCCGTGCTGCGGCTGCTGGATCTCACGGGCACGGTGGCGGAGCAGAGCCCCGGAGCCTATCCGCAGCACCCGGCATCGAACGCCATCGATGGCCGGCTGGACACCACCACGGCCACCTGGGAAAACACCCAGGATCCCTTCCTTTCCCTCACCCTGCCCGCCGCCCGGGAAGTGCGCCGGGTGGTGATCTTCAATCGCGCGGATTGCTGCCAGGACCGCCTGCGGGATCTCACGCTCACCTTTCATGCCGGCACGGACAGCGCCACGCCGCCGCTTTATACCTATGGAGTCCTGAATCCGGGCGGCGTCCAGCCCGCGCCCGCGTTTCTCCAACTGGACCTGCCCGCCGGCATCACGGCCCGGAGGATCACCATCCGGCGAAAGCCCGGGACCGCGCCCGCCGCCGGGGTCCTCTCCATCGGCGAGGTGCGGCTCTACACCGCGGAGGAGACGGCGCTGCCCCGGGGCACGGACCTCCTGCACGCGGACATCCCCGGCATTACCGCCACCCAGAGCAGCACCTGGCCCGGCCTGCCCGCCACGAACGCGCTGGATGAAAACCCGGCCACCTTCACCGCCACCACCGCGGAGGATAAAAACGCGTGGTGGGAACTGGACCTGGGCGGCGAAGCGCTGGTGGAGACCTTCACCATCCACAACCGCGCGGACTGCTGCCAGGACCGCCTGCGGGACCTCACCATCAACTTCATGGACAGCCGCCGCCAGGAGACGGGCGGGATCTCATTCGGGGGAGCCGCGGGGAATTCCCTGACCCTCACCACCACCCTCCTGGCCCCGCGCGGACTGACGGCCCGCTACATCCGCGTCATCCGCCGGTCCGCGGGCACGGGGCAGGACGCGAATATCCTCTCCCTCTCCGGCGTGGGGGTCACGGGCGGCGCCGTCATCACCCCCGCGCTCACGCTCACCCCCCTGCCCGGCCAGCCGCGCGTGCAGCTCTCCTGGCCGCCCCATACCCTGGAATACTACCGCCTGGAAACCGCCCCGGACCCCCGCTCCCCGTGGAGCCCGCTGGACCCCGGCGATGACCAGGGTACCACCCTCACCGTCCCCATGGAAGGACCCCGGCGCTTCTACCGCCTGCGGCAGATCGTGGAGGAATGGTAAAAGAGGTCTACACGCTCCCGGCGGGCGGGAATAAGGCCAGGAGCATATGGAATCCGGTAATAGACCGGAAGATGATCCAGCGTTCGCTGTTTCAGGCCCGGAGGGCCGCTGGAGGGTAGCCGGTGGCGCAAGCCCTGAGCTTTATACATAAATTACGTAGAGAGATGTCCGTCACCTGCGACGCCGCCACGGAGTGGCGGAAGAGATTAGCCGGGGGTGGAGTGAGGCACGAACGGAACCCCCGGATTGTGATCACCACGAAGATAGCGCGCCGGAGGTGCGCGAGAAACGCTGGAGGGCTGCCCGCGCTGGAATGTCCAACGGCTGGCGGGAGGACTTCTCGCGCACCTCCGGCGCGCAGGAATCTTTCCATATGCTGGTCCGGTGGTTCCGCGCGTGCCGCGCTCCACCACCGGCTAATCTCTTTCGCCACTCCGTGGCTGAAGAGCACGTGGGTCAGGGTAACTAAACTTGTAACTCTTTGGTGTCAAAAGTTATGTATAAGGCTCAGCGCGCAAGCCACCGGAAAGGCATCGATACAAACTTTGCAGCCCCGGAGGGGCGTTGGAACGGGCCGGGGACAGGCCGCGGGGACTCCATCCCATGGCCCTTTTTCCCGCGGGGTTCCAGTGATTTTATCGATGCGGTGTATAGCGGGAAATTCCGGCGGGGGAAGCGGGTGGCACTGGAGGACTCCCCGCTACCGGCTCCAGCCGGGAAATCACCTCTTGAAAATTCCCGCGGGACGGGGAACTGGCCGTGCCTTCAGAAACGACGCCCGCTGTTATAATAAGATGAACAACCACCCCCCCGACCCTGCCCGGAGCTACCGCATCGCCGCCCTCGTCTGCCGGGGCACGGGCCTTGTTTTATGCCTCTTTTGGCTGAAGGAGGGCCTCACCGCGGGCCAGGGGCAGGGTTCCACCTGGGTGGCTCCTTTCGCGATCATCTTTACCGTCCTCGGCGTGCTGCTGTCCCTGGCCGCCAAAAAGAAAATGATGTACGGGGATTCCTCCGAAAGAATCTTCGAGAACCCGGGTGCCGCCCGCGGGGAGGGCTCCGATGAAAGCACGGCGGTGGTGATCCAGGCGGGCAACACCTTTGAAGGAATCGCCGCGGAAAACAAATGGCTGGAGAAAAATTTTGGCGAAAGAGGCAAAGGCTGGACGAAGGGGGACCAGTCCTGCAGGTCATCGGAATCCGGCAGGATGTATGACGTTATAGAGATAGAGCTGGCCGATGGCACGCGCCGGGAGGTGATCTTCGATATCACGTCCTTTTTTGGAAAGCTCTGATCTGACAGATGGAGCCGGGAAAGCCGTGTTTCCCTCCGGCCCCGGCGGGTAAAGGCACATCGTGCCACCCGGCACCGCATCGCCGCGGCGCGCAGCCGCCTTTAAAGGAGGGTGGGTATTGCCGTTTACACCATGAGCATTTGAAAACAGGTCTCTCATCGAAGCCGGAAGGTATGGGCAAACCCGGACGATTCCGGCCGCGATGAAAGACCTGTCTTCAAGCGCTCAAGGAGTAGGAGTAGGGCTTTCAGGCCCGGAGGGGCGCTGGAAAGCAGCCGCCAACGCGAGCCACCGGAAAGGAATCAATGAGAACATGCAGCCCCGGAGGGGCGTTGGAAGGTAGCCGGTGGCGCAAGCCACCGGGAAAGCATTAATAAAAGTCTCAGCCCCGGAGGGGCGCTGGAATAGAAGGGTGCGTGGTGTAACGGAAAACCATGCGCCGGGATTTCCATCGCCCCTGCCGGGGCTCAACGGTTGTTAGCCGATACCGGTGGCTTGCGCCACCGGCTACCTTCCGGCGGCCCTCCGGGCCTGAAAGCCTTACTCCTACTCCCCCCTTTCTCCCCTGCCTCCATTTCCTCCGCGAACTCCCGGGCAATCCCCCTGTCCCAGCAGTCGCGGAGGTGTTTCCCATGGGGATACCAGCGCGAACCGTGCCATACACCGCCCGCCGGTATGACTGGATAATCCCCACCGCCGCGCCCCCGGGGAGATAGTATGCGTGCCGCCGCGTACTATCTTTTTTCCCCGCTCCCGGCACACGCTTTATGGAGGGGATTTCAGGTTCGGAAGGCGTGGTCAGAGCCCGGGGATTTGACACCGGATGCCGGTGATCCCCTCTCTGATAGCCTATGATTACCACATTCAAACAACTCAAAGATGCCTCCAAACTGGACTCCGGGATCTCCCGTCTGGAGCTGGGAGCGGACATCTCCATCGATGACAATCTCTTCATTCCCTCCGGGAAGACGGTGCTCCACAATGGCTATAAATTTCTGAAAGGCCTCTCCGCCGCCGCCACCTCCACCGCGGACACCACCATCTCCGCCGCCGCCTATGGCGCGCCCACCACGAAAAACGCCCTCCTGAACAGCCCCTTTCAGGAACTCCCCGGCCTGGTGACCTTCACCGTGGCCAGCAGCGCGGGCTACACGCCCGGCGGCTTCGCCTTCATCACCGGCAGCAGCGCCGCGGAATACAATGGCCAGTGGGTGGTGGCCTCCGTGCCGGACAGCACGCACGTGGTGCTCCATCTGCACACCGCCCTCTTCAATACGCCCAACACCTCCGCGTCCGCCACGGACCCCATGGGACAATACCATTTCACGGCCCGGAATACCTTCACCGGCACCGCCAAAATGACGCCCGGCGTGGGTCCCTACACCATCTCCGCGCACGCCAGTGAGGACGGCGGGACGCACACGCGCGTCACCATCTCCAGCACCGCGGGCGTCCTCCCGGGCAGTTATGTCACCATCACGGGCGGCAGCATCGCGGGCTACCAGGGGCGGAAGGAAGTGCTCTCCGTGGTCACCTCCACGGAACTGAAGCTGGACATGGCCTATGTGTCCGGCGGCCTGGGCTCTCCCTCGCTGCAGCCCGGCATGCCCTTTGCCACCATCAGCGCGGTCACCTCCGTGGCGCGTCCCGGCGGGAACTTCAACAACGGGAACGTGACCAAAATCAAATTCGCCCCCGCGCTGGAACTCTCCGCGGGTGCCACCGTCACCATCCGGAACAGCGGCGTGGCCGCCCTGAACGGCACGTGGCGCGTGCTCTACAACGCGGGCGTGGCCGGTCCCTACAGGAATGACCTGGTGGAGCCCGTCTCGCCCTTCGCGCACTACAGCGAGATCATCCTGGACCTGCCTTACCCGGGCGCGCTCTCCGGCACGCCGGTGGTGTCCTCCGCCTTTGTGATCATGGACACGGACCCCGCCACCACCACGCGCGAGGCGCTCTACCGCGGCTTCGCGCCGGGGGACATCCAGGCGTCCACCAGCCAGGTGTATCCGGAATGGTGGGGTCTCATCCCCGGTCACCATGACGTGGCCATCAACAGCGCCATCCGCTCCTTCCGCACGGGCGTCTCCGGCGTGCATGTGTCCCTGGCGGGCGGCAGCTATCACGTCTCCGCGCCGCTGGACCTGCGCGGCACCGCCAGCCGTCTCGTGGGCCAGGGGAATACCATCTCCCACATCGTGGGCACGCCGAACTGGGCGCCACCGCTGTGGGAGCACACCACGGTCTTCACGGACTTTTCCTCCACCAGCTCCAACCGCGTGGACACCAAACCCGCCGTGGCCCTCACCCCGTCCCTGGCGAACACCACCGTGGAGCTGAACTCCCACTCCTCCCTCATCTGGATGGGCTCCGAGCTGCCGAACGGCGTGCAGTCCTTCCGCACGGGCGTCAGCAGCGTGTATGTGAACGGCTACTACACCACGTGGGCGAATCCGGACAAACACATCTCCCTCATTTCCTCCACGGGCTATGTGGAGGAGTGCTCCTTCATCCGGGACGTGATGCTTGAAGGCTTCAGCGGCTTTGGCGTGGGCTTCCACAATGCGTATGACGGCGTGGCCGTCATCAACGGCCTGGTGCTGGACCATTTCTGGATCCTGGGGGCCCTGCGCCGCCACTCCATCCCCATCTTCATCCCCACGCACGCCGTGAACTGCACGGTGTCGAACGGGACCATCGATGTGCACCTGCAGGGCCCGGATTCCATCGAGGGCACAAAGCCTTATAAAGCGGACTGGGCCATGGTGGGTCTCGCCGCGGGCGGGCTGCACACCACCATCGACAACATCCACATCGAAGGCGTGGGCGTGGGCATTCTGGCCTTTGATGACAATGAGGCCTCCGGCATGACCATCAGTAATGTGGACGTGAACGGCATGATGGACCACGGGATGATCCACTCGGACAGCCCCCGCGTCATCGGCCCCGCGCCCGCCACGGCCACAGACCAGTATAACATTGCCATCGCCACCTTGCCCATCCGGCGCGCATGGCTCACGGCAAAGGGCGTGGAGATCACCACGGCCGTGCCGCACGGGCTTTCCACCCGCTCCTACGGCGTGGAAATCAGCGGCGTGTCCACCCAGGTGAACGGCACCTACCGCGTGACGGTGCTCTCCGAGGACCGCTTCCTCCTGGACGGCACCGACGCCTACAGCGCGGTGAGCTATACCAGCGGCGGCACCGTGGGGTGGACGAACAGCGCGGCGGGGTGGGATGCCACCATCGGCTACCGCGCCGTGTATCTGCGCCGCTACGGCGTGGCCCTGCTCATCGGCACCCGGCCCACCTTCTACGCCTACGCCTACGGTGGCAACCTGAACAGCTCCGTAACCGTGACGAACCTCTGCGGGCGCACCTCCGGGCGCTACCTGCTGCGCGACATCGTCTATGACAAGCATATCTCCCTCTTCGAGGACTTCGGGAATGACAAGAATCCCAACGCGAACACCCGCACGCTGAACTCCTACACCCGCACGGGGGTGTATGCCGCCCGGGGGCCCTTCCCGTATCCGGAGGGGAACGGGGATCCGTTCCTCTTCCAGAACGACATCGTCTCCGCGTCCAATACCACGCCGGTGGTCATCAAGACCCGGAAGCCGTGTGGCCTCTCCGGCTCCACGAACATGGTTTACATCAAGGATGTGGTGGGCAGCACCACGGCGAATGGCTACTTCTTCGTGACCCCCAACGGAACTCTAAATGACGAGTTCACGCTGAACGACTCCGTGGCCGGTGGCGCGGGGACCGGAGGCACAGTGCTGAGAATGTCCCGGGGCACCGACCTGGGGATCAACGGGGCCACGAATGCCTCGCCCATCGTCATTACCACCGTCTCTCCGCATGGCATCTCCACCAGTGCCCGCGTCCTCATCTACGGCATCACGGGAAATACCGCCGCGAACGGCATGCACACGGCCATCTATGACACCGCCACGACTCTGAAACTCATGGACACGACGGGGAATGGCACTTTTGGCGGCACCGGCGGACTGATACCAAACATCAATCTGCTGCCCGGAGTGCCCATCTCCTCCATCTCCATCGCGGCCTCTGCGGTGGTGACCACCTCGCAAAAGCATGGCCTCATCAATACGCCCACGCTCATGAAGATCTCCGGCTGCTCCTCTCCCAGCGCAAACGGCACGTGGGGCATTGAGATCATCGACGATACCCGGTTCTATCTGAAGTCCGGAGCCTCCTATGTGAACAGCTTCAGCTGGGGCTCGCCCATGGGCGGCACGATCGTGGCGAACAGCGGCTACCAGGCGCTGAGCTTCGTGGAGGACCCCACGCTCTCCACCTACCGCACCTTCCACACGGACCCGTTCTGACCCGGACCGGCCGCGGGGCCGCATCATACACGTAAATACACCCACGCGAGCCCCCGGGCCGGCAGCCGCCGGTCCGGGGGTTTTTGCATATTCCCATGGCGGAGGAGAAGGGCCGGAAGGCCGCCGGGTGCCCGGGAAAACCACCTCCGTGTCCCCGGCTCCGGCCTCCGCCGCCGCCCTCTCCGGGTCAGTAACGCAGTTCCACGCCCACGCTGAACATATCCACATCCTTGGCCGCCACCGGCGTCTCGCCCCGCTCGTAGGAAAGGGTGAAGCACGCGAAGGGATTCAGCCACCAGGAGAGATTCGCCTTCAGGAGGTGACCGTTGTCATCCACGCCGCCGAGGCTGTCCATCATGCGATAGCTCACCCCGGCGGTCACGGGCAGATTCCCAGGCTCCGTTTTGTCAAAGTAGCCCAGTTCCAGGCCCACCTCTCCACCGGCGCGCAGCCAGTCATCCCCATCCTTCCGTGGACTGTAGGCGCTTACGCGGTGGACTTCACTGTAGTCCAGCAGCGCGGCCACGCGTACCCGGTAGTCAAGTTCCCGTTTGCCGAATTCCTTCAAAATACTGAATCTTCCGAAACAGGGCGCTCCGGAAAGTTCATACGAGGCCGTGGCCCCGAACACTTCACCGTCAAAATCCGTGTCCGTCTGGTAATAGGGATTCAACTGCACAAATCCAAAGAGACTGCTGCTGCCATAGACCAGGGGAGCGGAGAATTTCAGCTCATTCACGCTGTAGGTGCCGGACGACTCCGCCCGCTCCACCTTCCACGCGCCTGCCAGCGCGGCGTGGAAGACCTCCCAGCCATCCACCCGGGGCGTACCCGGCGCGTTCACGGGGAATTCACTGGCGGAGTGATATGAAAATATGAGCGCCCCCTCCGTGCTCCATTTCCGCCCGTTCGCCACCAGGCGATCATCGGAAAAAGTGATCTTGGCACCCGGGGCGGACAGCAGCCCTTTGTCGTTTCCGGCGCTCTCGGTTTTATAAAAGGCCGAGTTGTCGTCGCCCGCCACGTAATTGAAGACACTGTCCACACTCTTCCGCAGGCGGAACGGCCCCAGGCTGGTCCGCCGCCAGGGCGTCTCCGTTTCATCTCCCACATTGATGGTGGGATCCGCCTTCTTCAGCGCCTCCTTTTGTTCCGCGAGGTCCTCCACCGTGCCCCGGAAAGTATGCTCCACCGCGGTCCCGTCCTTACGCCTGAATGTCTGCCGCTGTGTGAGGAATGGAGTGGTGACCGGCGGCCACTTCCGCCACGCGGACTGTTTCCCATAGGTGGCCACCGCGCCCTCCGCGGCGGGCAGGTGGGCGCGTACCTGCTCCACGGTCACGGTGGATTTTGTTGACCAGCCGTCACCCAGGATATCGCTCACGGTATCGTTCACCTTAGAATATGCCAGCTTCGATTCAAACGTGGGTGCCGCCCCGGGGCCTGGACGCATTTCATTGTAGGAAATGTCCCGGTAGTCGATAATGAACTCCACCAGAGCGGGCATGGTGAGCCTGCCCTTCACGGCATAGGGTTCGATTTTCGCGGATTTACCCGCGAAACAGAACGGAGACGAAAGCAGCAGCAAACAAGCGGAAAGACGCATAATTTTGTGATCAGGAGCGGGTGGAGACGGGTTGCGGGAAACGGGAACCATGAAAGAAGAGAACGGTGGATGAGCGGGCCGGGGATTCTCTGGAAGGCTCATGCCTTGTTTTCCTCCGGAATGGCGTCCAGGATCCCGGTGGTCATTTCGGAGCAGGTGGTGGAATCCCTCAAAGCCTTGCGCGAAACCCTGCAGCCCCATGGGGCGAAATACTCCGTATTCACTTCATCCTGAAGATCCGCCCGTTGCTCAGGGCCCACTCCGGGAGGAAAGGGTGCCTGGGAATCCACCACGGTATGGTTCAACTCCTCCTTCAGCATTTTTTTCGTGATGGCCAGGGCACGGGCGCGGGTGATCTTTGAAAGGGCGGCAGGCATGGAATGACTTGTTGGATATTATTGGTTATTTCCGGTGGACCGGGTGGATTAGTGGACGGAACTGGTTGAAAAAAGACATGAAACACCCCTCCGGCAGCGGCCGGAAACCATGCCAGGCACGGGCTCGCCGACCGGAACACGCACGCTCCGCCGGACCGCCCGGCGGGCGGAATCAGATAAACAAAAAAATCAACGGTAGGATAAAAAAGCTGCCCGCGTCCGCCCCGCATACACGAAGACCGGATTAA
Organism: Verrucomicrobiales bacterium; assembly: GCA_965229245.1. Classification (GTDB taxonomy): domain Bacteria; phylum Verrucomicrobiota; class Verrucomicrobiia; order Verrucomicrobiales; family V1-33; genus V1-33. The sequence goes on along the minus strand of CBDDIW010000003.1, from coordinate 1,347,212 downwards.
AAAGCAATGCCTTTTCGAACACAATGATTCTCCGACAAAATCTTTTTATATACATGATCGCGGATAGCCGTCGTTTTTTATGAATTCCACGCGCTGACCGCCGCGGATTCCCTGAATAATCCGGAGTAATATTCATAAAATTCATTACCTCCACGATCCTCCGCCGCCGGGAGAAAGAGGGGTTCCGCTATCACATCATAAAGATCCCGTCCCGCCACTGCTTGAAAATAAACACCTAAGGACCCGCCCTCCCCGAACCCGCCTTTGGTGCTTCCCTCGCGGATGACGGTTTACCCCACCGGCTCACCCATCACGAATTTCCACCACGATGCCCGTCTCCGCTTGATTCCCGCTCTCTGGATTCCCTTCCCTTTCCCATGTCCCCTTATCTCCGTGCCGCCGCTGTATATGACCGTGAGCCCTGCGCCCGGTCGTTTGAGGAGGACTTGTATTTACATCTCACGCACGGGGGGACGGTGCTGGGCACGCCGCGGGGGTTTGCCATGGTGAGGCCGGTGTGGAGCCACTGGCCGGTGGCGTGGCTGCGGGATCCGGCGCGGGTGGACGCCGGGGGGGACACGTGGTGGGTGTGGCTGCTGGCGGGGGAGGCGGCGGACCTGTGGAATTTGCTGCCGCAGAAAAAACTGGTTGCATTCGAGAGGGTTAATACCCCGCGGTTTTATGATTATGAACGAATGCGACGGTTTTATCTCTCCCGGGCGGACGCTGCGTCACGAAAGGGACGCGCGGCTGCGGCACCATAAAGGCGCGGACTCCGGCGCGGCCATCCGCGAGCAGCGGCTGGCGCGGGAGCAGAGCGCGGCGCAGTTCCGCCAGCAGATGGTGCTCATGCGCCAGCAGTATGAGGACGCGCAGCGCGTGACCACCCCGGTGTATGCCCCCGCCGCGCCCATGGCCTCGGGATCCCCGGATGTGCGGGAGGCCATGCTGGAGGCCCAGCGCAACGCGAAGCGCCGGTTCGGCAGCGCGGCCACGAATCTCGGCGCGGGCCGCCCCCGCACGGTGCTGGGCGGCGCGGCCTGAGAGGAAACGGAAGCGGATACATTTTACCTGTCATGGATACCACCCCTCAAGGATTGATAGATCTGAACAACCGCATGCGCGCGGACGCCTCGGGCATGATTTCGCTCTGGGACGAGTGCGGGCGCATGACGCTCACACGCCGCGTGGACGCGCTCACCTCCGCCATCAACCGCACGGCGTCCGTGAATGACAGCTTCACCCCGTATGACGCCGCCATCCTGAACAGCACCGCCGTGGAGGCGGCGGCGGCGCACGCGGCGGGCTGCGCGGCCTGGATCACGCCCGCGGACCAGCAGTGGTTCATGTGGGAACCGGTGGGCGCCTTCAAAAAAGACTCCGTGAAAAGCTGGCTGGCGGAGTGCGCGGACATCGCGCGCATGTATCTGGCGGCGTCGAATTTTTATACCAAAACACACGAGCTCTATCTGGATAGAGTGGTGTTTGGCACCGGGGCGCTCATGGCGGAGACGGGACGGAAATCCGCGCTGAATTTCCGGGTCTTCGATGCCGGGAGCTATGTGATGGCGGATGACGAGGAGGGCGACGCGGACCTAATCATAAGGGAGCACACCTACTCCGCCCGGCAGGCGGAGGAGAAGTTCGGGCGCGAGTCGCTGCCGCCCCGCGTGGCCGCGGACCTCGCGGGAAAGCCCACCTCGCGCCACCGCTTCCTCCACTGCATCCGCCCACGGCCCGTGGAGGAGCGGGATCGGGAGTCCGGCCCGCGGGGCATGGCATATGCCTCGCTCTGGCTGGCGGTGGACGATAAAATGATGGTGCAGACGGGCGGCTTCGAGGAGCTGCCGGTGTTTATTAATCGATATTTGCGCTGGTCGGAATTCAGCCCCTGGGGGGCCAGCCCGGCCATGCAGGCGCTGGCGGAGATCCGGGGATTGAATTTTATGGAGGTGCTCCTGGCCACGCTGGCGGAGGTGACGGTGACGCCGCGCATCATCCTGCCGCAGGGCTTCTCCGGCGTGCCGGACCTCCGCGCGGGCGGCATCACCATGGGCGGGCTGACGCGCGATACCTTCCCGCAGGAATGGGGCACGGGGGGAAGGTTCGATATCGGGCTGGGCCTCCTGGAGCGGAAGGAGCGGGCCATCAATAACATTTTCCACCGGCCGCTGTTCGATCAATTCGCGCAACTGGAGCGCCAGATCACGGCGGCGGAGGTGCACGCGCGGGAGGCGGAGAAGGTGGCGCGGTTTTCCCCCGCCTTTCACCAGCTCACCACGGAGCTGATTAATCCGGTGATGCAGCGGGTGTTTATGCTGCTTTTCCGCCAGGACAAATTCCCGCCCCCGCCCGCGGAGGCGCTCTATCGTGACGCGGCGGGAAATATGCGCCTGGCTTTTCCACAAACGGTGCAGACCAGCCGCATGGCGCTGGCCATGCAGGCGCTGAAAAAGACGGCCTTCAGCAATATGCTCATGCTCTTTTCCTCCATGAAGGCGGGGGGCAGCGAGGTGTTTGACAATCTGGACGAGGACGAGGCCTTCCGCGATCTCACGCGCGGCGATGGCCTGCCTCCGTCCTATCTGCGGGACACGGAGGCGCGGGACGCCATCCGGCAAAAGCGCGCGCAGGCGGAGCAGGCCATGCAGCAGGCCTCCATGGCCCAGGCGGCCATGAAATCCGCCCCGCTGGTGCAGGCCGGGGTGGATGAAATGAAAGCCCAGGCGCAAGGCGGGGAGGGCATGGTATGATGATCCCCCTGGAGCGCGCCATCCTGGAATATGAGCACCGAATCCGCCGCCCCGGCAGGCTGCGGGAACTGTGCGGAGAGGTCTTCGGGTCCCCGGAGGGCGCGGAATTGCTGGCCCTGCTCTGCACGGTGGAGCATCCCATGGACCATACGTATGAAGTGGACGCCCGCGCCGCCGCCCATGCGGCGGGCAGACGGGAGGTGATCGCCATGCTGTGGCGGCACGGGTCTTCACTCAATTTCGTGCCCCCGCCACAGGAGGAGGGGGGGGAATAACCGCGTATTCCTACTCCTACTCTCTAAAAAGAAGTGAAACAGGAGTGAACAAAGAAAACGAAGCCGGAACAAAGATAACCATAATATGAACAGGAGTCAGCAGAGAGAGCAGAGACCCGGAGGGTTCGCCGGAAACAGACCGGCCCGCGCTTTCCCGCCTGACACCCGCTCCCGGGCACTGCTTTCCCCGCTGGCTCCACGAAGGAGAGGATAGGCCGGACAGGCACCATGGGAGGTATAGGAACGGCGCGACCGTGATATCTCCATGCCTCCCTATCGGCTTCGCTTCCTTCGTCCACTCCTGTTCTTATCCATTCTTATAAAGAGTATGAGTAAGAGTAAGCCCCCCACTCCGAATCTCTGCTCCCTCTGCTAACTCCTGTGCCATATCCCTTTTTCTCCCATGACCACTGACATCCCTGATACCACCCCTGCCTCCCCTGCCCCGTCCTCCTCCCCCGCCCCGGCGTGGCATGAATCCCTCATCACACGTGACGCCTCCGGCGCGGAAACTCTGGCGGATTTCGCGAGCTGGAAGGACCGCGCGCCCGCGCCTTTGGTGAAATTCATCACCGCGAACATGACCGCCGCCCGTGCCCGGACGGAGGGCATGATCCGCGTGCCCGGCCCGGAGGCCGCGCCGGAGGATTGGGATCCCGTCTATAAAGCCCTGGGCCGTCCTGACAAACCGGAGGGCTACGGCCTGGGCGCGCCGGAATCCCTCCCGGACGGCGTGACGTGGGACGACCACACCGCCGGCGAATTCGCCACCCTGGCGCACCGGCTGGGCCTCTCCCCCGCGCAGGTGCGTGGCCTCCAGGACTTTCAGGTGGGCCACGTGGGCACGCAGGCCGCCGCCGCGCGCGAGGCCATGCAGCGCCACATAGAGAACGAACAGGCCGCGCTGAAGTCCACCTTCGGCGAGCGTCTCCCGGACGTGGCCGCCGCCGCCCAGCGCATGGCCCGGGACCACGGCCTGCCCCCCGCCATCTTCGATCCCGTGTCCGGCGATTTCTGGGGCGCGGACGCCCTGCGCCTCGTCTCCACCATGGCGGAAAAACTCACCCGCTACGGCGCCGAGGATCGCGGCGGCGGTGGTGGCGGCTCCCCCGCCACCGGCGGCTACACCTACGCCCGCGCCGTCTCCACCGACCCCGCCCACCCCGATTACGAAGCCTACCGCCGCGGCGACCCCGGCATCGTGGCCAGGGTCAACCACGGCTGGTCCCAAATGCCCAAAACCCCCGGCGGATTCTAACATTCTTATTCACGTCCCGTTCCGCGGAACCGGATCCCTTTGACACACCGGCGCGGAAAGGAGCACGGATTTTTATCAGTGGTATTGGCTGACAGTTTCACGGGGTCTCCAGGGGTGAAAATTCAGGGCTGAGGAGCCTAAGGCAATGGCCTCCGGCGGGGCGCCGGAGGAGACACGCGGGGCGCGTGTGCTCCCCGATACCCTGCTTCGGGAATCCCTCGAAAGCCGGTTTCTTTTCCTCCTCTTTTAGTCGAAATCCTCCACCGGATATCCGGTAAAGGCGATGCCCGGAACGGAAAGAGATCGGGGAGCACACGCGCCCCGCGTGTGACGTCCGGCGCCCCGCCGGATGCCATTGCCTGAGCGCCTGGGGCTCTTCGCGAGGAGTCCCCGCGACGAACGATATCGTAAAAAGCGTTAGCCGGACACCACTGATTTTCAATCCTCCCCGGTGCCATGGCATCCCTGACAAAAGACACAGGTTGAAGGGACGGATTAAAAATCCGCGCTCCTACTCCTCTCCCACTTTCCCTCTTTCTCTATTTGTTTGGTGGTACAAACAACGGGGGCGGGCGGTCCGGCGGCATCCCCGTCCGGGCCGCCCGTTTTTTTGCCCACATCCTCCGCCCACCCGCTCCCGGGCGGTGCAAGTGTCCCCGTTTCCTTTCCTGGAATACTCCTCCCATACGGTGCCGAGACCACGCGCTTGCCCGCGGGGATCTCCGGCGGAAAATGAGGCCGTGTTCTCCCGCGGCTTCCATCGCTCCCTTTTCCCAGCCATTACCATGGGCTTTTCCCAGCTATTTCCACCCTGCCTCTACATTACCCGGGCAGCAGGGCTGCCGGATTGGGGACAAAGGGTGTTGTTCATGCTGGCATGGCTTCCCGGCATGGTGCTCGCTGCCTGGGAAATAGACATGATAGAAAGATGGTTTCTCAAAATCGCGGGCCTGCCTCCAGGTACCAGCCGCAGCGCCTGGCAGGATAGCGCCCCTCCTGCCCTTTGGCTGATCGCATGGGGCCTGTGGTATGTGGTGGTTTTCGTGCTGCCTCTCGTGATTTATAAGGCCGCGGGCAAGAGCCTCACAGGTGCCGCCCTTGCCTTTTCCGTGCCCCCTTTGTTGTATTTCGCACTCGTGCACGGGCTGTATTTTGCCAGCCGCCCCTGGAGAGAAAAGTGACGGGGACCACTGTATTTGCACCTTCACTCTCGCGCGAAGACAAAATATATAATATTATAAAAGCGTGCATTGCCACGCCTCCGGAATCATACCAATGATGGTTGGAATCCGGTATAATGGACCCGGCAACCCGCGCGGAACCCCGGCCTTCCGGCCATGATCCGCGGTTAAATGTCAGGCCCGGAGAGCCGTCGGAAAGTAGCCGGTGGCGCAAGCCCTCAGCCTTATACACAACTTTTGCCACCAAAGAGACACACGTTTAGTTACCTTGACCCACGCGCTCTTCAGCCACGGAGTGGCGAAAGAGATTAGCCGGTCGGTGAGCCGACCGAAGGTACCCGGAGCGCAGCGGAGATAGCCGAAGGGAGACAGCCAGCCGTAGGCTGCCCCGCAGGGGTGAGCGTAGCGAAGCAACCGCGGCACGAGCGGAACCACCGGACCAGCATATGGAAAGATTCATGCGCACCGGAGGTGCGCGAGAAGTCCTCCCCCCAGCCATTGGACATGCCCGCGCGGGCAACCCTCCAGCGTTTCTCGCGCACTTCCGGTGCGTGACTGTATTTGAGGGAGACGAATCCGGTGGTTCCGCGCGTGCCGCGCTCCACCACCGGCTACCCTCTCCCGCCACTCCGTGGCGGCGTGGCAAGTGACAGACATCTCCCCGCCTAATTTATGTATAAGGCTCAGGGCTCGCGCCACCGCCTGCATTCCGACGGTCCTCCGGGCCTGTATTTCCAACAGGAAGCTCTCATCAGCATAACGGAAATCCAAAGGTTCCCCATTTACCGTATTCAACTCCAGATGGCATCAGAGCTTCCCGCTCTTGTGCCCAGCCTTTAACAAATGATTTTTCGCGCTCGATAGGTGTTCCTTCACCTGGGCTTTCGCCTGCTCGCCGCTCAAGATAGCCCGCGGCCTCCAGGAAAGCTCGCGCCTGATCCGCAGGGTTTGTTCCGAGACTGGGAGAACTCTCATGATTTCCGGACTGATGAGGGTGGAAGGGTTCCTCACTGCGCCGGATTTTGCGGCTCCCGCTGCCATGAGGAGATTACGGAGGAAAAAGCTACTGCGGGTAAATGGATAAACGAGAGAAAAGTGACGGCAACGGGTGGCCGTGCGGTCCTTCGTGGCCTTTCCTATCCTCCACAGGAGAGTCCGACGGCGACAGGAATGTCGCCGCTCCTTGTGCGCACCCAGAGGATAAGGAGGGTGCATATGGGTGTCAAGCTACCGTTGGCCACCCCGGATTCAAAGGCAGGGCTTACGCTTGAACCCCAGGACCAGGCTGCGGAGCCCGTAGTAAGGCCGTCCCGGCCTTAGAGGAACACTGCCCCGGTGGCAAAGCTGCCGGATGGCACGAACGCTCAAGGCCGGGACGGGCTTATAATTCTCACGCGCAAGCCCTGATTCGAGGGGCCTTCGATTCAGCTCCGCGGAACCACGATCCCTTTACCGGATTCCAACTGTAAATGCTATTACTACGGGCTCCGTGACCTGACTGAAGGCTGGACGCCCATTGATGACCACCGCCGCCACCGGAGGGCACCAGACTCCGGGGCGGCGGCTTGTGTATCCAGAGGAATCAGGACTTGTTTACACCCCCCGTTTGCGGCGCAGGAGAGCGGCCGCGCCCAGCAGGCCGGCGGTGAGCGCCGCGGAGGGCTCGGGCACGGCTTCGGCGAAGGTGGTGGTCACGCGGAGATTGTCCCAGCTTACATTCGCGCCCTCCGCGGAGGCGAGGCGCACGGCGGTGGACCAGTTCCCCGCGGTGTAGGCCAGCGTGGCATCCGCGGAGGAGGTGGCCCCGAGATCGAAGTCCGCGCCGTCCGGATTCACCCAGAGCTTGAGGAGCGAGTTATCGAAGTCCAGCGCGGCCACCAGATTGTAAACCGCCCCGGCGTTGATGGAGATGCTGGAAAGCGCGGTGCCCACGCCGCCAATTTCAATGCCAAAGCGTCGATCCGAGGCCTGGCCAGGCATGCCAAAAAAGATGCGCTCCGCGTCAAAGTCATAGGAGCTGAGCCCGCCCCACTGGCTGTTTCCCTCCGCGAAGAGCGAATCCACGGAATAGCCGGCGGAGAAGTAAACGACGCCGCTCGCGCGGAACGCGCCCTCGCGTTCATTGGAAGGCTCTCCGGAGCCCGTGCCCGGGCCGCCGAATTCACGCTTCGCGCCGCCTCCATTCGTTACGAGGATGCCACCGGTCACCTGGGGAGCACCAAAGAGGGTATCCCAGTTGGAGGCGGATTGCGGGGGCGCGCCGGGTTCATCCGTGCGCTCGTAGGCCCAGCCCGTGCCGCCGGTTTGTCCGGCGATGGGGCCATTGGCATAGGAGAAATCGTCGATGCCCACGATGACCGCCCGGGCAGGGCTGGCCAACGCGGCGGCGGCGAGGACGGAGAGGAGGATGGTATTTGGGGGGGTGAACATTGTGACAGGGTGAAGAGACCCCGCTTAACGGGGTCATAAAATCGCGTTAGGAAGCGATGAGGTTTCCCCCGCCCCGCAGCCGCTCTATGCACTGATGTCCGCCACCAGCGGCAGATGATCCGAGGCGATGCGGGTCAACGGGTTGCGGACAGCGGAAAGGCGCGTGATTTTGAGATAGCGGTTCACCAGAATGTGATCGAGCGCGATCAATGGCCTTCTCGAAGGGAAAGCCGCCGGAGTGCGTGGCGGTGGCGCGCCCGGCGGGAGAGCCCGCGCCAGGAGGCGCAGAGCGGCGGAGCCCGGCAGGCAATTGAAGTCCCCCATGAGAATGGCCGGCTCCCCTGGCAGGGCCCCCAGCCATTCCGGCCCGGCCAGCAGCGCGGCCTGGGTGAGGCGTTCCCGGCGGCCCAGGCCCAGGTGGGTATTGAGCACGTGACAGGGGCCGCCGGGCGTGGCGGCGGTGACCCACAGGGCGCCCCGGCTTTCACGGCAAAACCACGGAGCCCTCGCGGGGAGCACCCCGGCGCGCCGCGGGGTGAGCGGGAACCGGCTGAGAATGGCATCGCCGTATTGTTCGGATTCCTTTTCCACCGCCGGGTGGAAAAGCGCGTGCCAGCCGAGACACGCGGCAATGCGCGCGGCCTGGTCCACGCGGCGGGAACGCCCGCGATTCAAGTCCAGTTCCTGAAGCCCGATAATATCCACATACAACGAAGCAATGACCTCCGCGATCCTCTCCTCCGAGCGCGCGCCGTCCGTGCCCACGCAGCCGTGCACATTGTAGGTGGCCACGCGCAGGAGCGACTGAGGGGCCGCGGACATGGGAGAGGGGCTCATACCGTTTATAGTTGTCATCCGGTAATAGACCAGGAGGATCCCGGGGTCGCTGTTTCAGGCCCGGAGGGCCGCTGGAAAGTAGCCGGTGGCGCAAGCCACCGGAAAGGCATTGATAGGAACTTTGCAGCCCCGGAGGGGCGTTGGAACGGGAGGTGGGCAGAGGTAAACAGCAGCCATCCGCCGGGATTTCCATCGCCCCTGCCGGGGCTCCGGTTTGTTGTTTGGCCGGTTCCGGTGGCTTGCGCCACCGGCTACCCTCCCGCGGCCCTCCGGGCCTGTGGCTCCAGCGGGACGCCTTCGCCAGGATGGTGGAAATATGACGGAAACCATTTTAACTGATTCCAACTCCAAATGGTATCAGAGCTGGGAGCGGATGGCCTGGGCCATGCCGCCGCGTATTTTCTCCCGCAGCGGCCGGGAACGCCAGGCGGCGGGATCCACCCGGCGGGAAAGCGCGCGGTCCTCCTCAAAGATCCGCAGGTGCTCCGCGCAGAATTCGCGGTCCATCACATTGAGGTTCGCCTCCTCATTGAGCCGCAGGGAACGGCTGTCAAAATTCGCCGATCCCACGGAGGCCCACAGGCCGTCCACGATCATATATTTACAATGAAACCGGGCAGGCTGGTATTCATAGATTTCCGCCCCCGCCTCCAGCAGCGGGCCCCAGCGGTATTTCCCCGCCAGGCGCACGGTCTCGGCATCGAAGTCCGGGCCCGGCACCAGGATCTCCACCTTCACCCCGCGGCGGCACGCGGCCACCAGCGTGGAGCGGCAGAGATCGCCGGGAATAAAGTAGGCATTGGCGATGCAGATGCGCTTCCGCGCGGCGGCCACGGACATGAGGAGCATGACGCGCGCATTGTCCGAGCCCTCGCCCGCGGAGCTTTTGAAGACCTGGCAGAGGCGGTCCCCGTGAGGCGTGAGCAGGGGGAAGTAGTCCTCCCCGTGGAGCAGCTCCGCGCGGGTCTGGATCCAGTTATCGATGAATGCCTGCTGCGCCTGGGCCACCACGGGGCCGGTGATGCGGTAGTGGGTATCCCGCCAGTTGCCGCGCGTTTTGCCATCACCCAGCCAGGAATCCGCGAAGCCCACGCCGCCCAGGAAGCCCGTCTTTCCATCCACGATGAGGAGCTTCCGGTGGGTGCGGAAATTCATCTGGAGCGGGGAAAAGACGCGAAAGACTTCGAGATCCACTTTGGAATTCCGCAGCCGGTTCATGGCCCGGCCAAAGACTTTATCGCAGCCCATGGCGTCCTGGAGCAGGTGGACCTTCACGCCCGCATTGGCGCGCTCTATGAGGGCATCCGCCAGCGCATCCGAGACCGCGCCTTCCTTCAGGAGGAAGTTTTCCATGGTGATGGTGCGCTCCGCGGAGCGGATGGCCTCGAACATGGCTGGGAAGATTTCATCGCCGTTTTGCAGGATCTGTACGCCGTTTTTTTCCACCATGGGAGGCCCCAGGAGCTGGCCCATGGTGCGTTTGAAAACATCGTCCTCCACCGAATAATCCGCGGTGATAGGGTGCGTGATGCGTTTTTCGCCGGAGGTGAAATTCCGGTCGATCAATACCGCGGCCACGCCACCCAGCGCGGCGGCGGCCCACAGGGAACGGGCGGAGGAACGGAGGGGCGGCACGGGTTTTCTCATGCCCGGCCCTCCCGGTGAAGGACTGGTGGATGGAAAGGGATTTGGCTGGGAATTTTCACGTGCCAGCGGCCCATTGCAGGAACCCGGCCACGGATGGCGTCCCGGCCTCTAACTCCAGCGCGCGGTGTTAGTCCCGGTCAATCCCCGCCCCGCCGCCCGCCGGGCGGCAGCCAGAGAGTCCGCGCCACCAGCGCCCCCCACGCGAGGCCACACACCACCGCCGGCACCGTCATGTCCTTCCCCTCCGTGGAAAACGGCAGCCGGTCCACGGCATATAGATCAGCCGCCACCCCGATGCCCATCCAAAGAAGAAACCAGAGCCGCCGCGCTGTTTTCATGCGGGGGAGTTTTGCGCGACTCTTTTAAGAAACCGGAGGCATCGCGGAATTTTCAAGACCGGGATCACGCGAGGTATTGGTTATGTCATTCGAGGACAAACCGTGCCCTCAGTGCCCGGATCCAGTCCCACGTTTGCATACAATCCACGTCCATGGCGCGGCAGACGACCGGAATCTTCACATTATTCCTCTGATCCGGATTGTATTTTTCATGGCTTACCACCCGGTGGCCGTGGGCTTTTGCATAGGCCACCAGATACTGGTCCGCGCTGGAAAAGAACGTCCTCTTTGCCGCGTCCGTAAAATTCCCGTCCTGCACCCAGGTGGCGATCTCCCCCATCGCCACGGCCGTAGGCCCATCAGGAGGAACAAAGAATCCCGCGTCCATCTTCACCGCCCATTTTTCCAAATCATCCGCTCCGCGTTTCAGTTCTTCGAGGACCTTTTTCACGCTGTAGAGATTTCCCAGCCGGTGTTCGCGCTCTATCAACGCCCAGAACCCGGGACAGATATCGAATCCATAGGCCTGGTTTTTCGCCTGGATGAGCGTATTCGAGTCGAGCAGAAAAGCCATTATGCTCCCATTTCCAGCTTTTCCGCCAGTTTTGCAAGCGTATCCGCCTTTACCACTCCCAGGAGTCCGCAGGCATCCCGGAAAGGTGTCCGCCCTTCAAAGGCACTTTCGAGCACTGCTTTGATAAAAGACTCGCCCACGCGCGACACCTGGGTTCTATAAAAATCCCCTCCACCCTCACTGGCCTCTTTCTGTGCATAATAACGGTTTTCGTGCTCCCCGTAGAGCGCCTTGAACTCCCGCTCCCTGAGAAGCCCCACATCGTGCAATCTCCGCAGCAGCACGAGGCTGCTCACCCGGAAGTGACGCGTAAGCTTCGCCAGCCCGGCTGCCGGGGAGGCGAGCCCGGCACATTTTTCCAACAACTCCGCGGAGGGAACGAGGATCTCCGCGGCCACCTGATTGCAGTAACGCTCCGTGTCCCCGTGTTCCGCATAGGTTTGAACCAGATTGGATACACCGGACTCCCCCAGCCAGAGATGGACCAGCTCATGGAAAAGGGTGAACATCATCGCCGCGGGCGCATCACGGCCATTCAGGAAAATCACCGGTGCATGGGGATCAGACAGGGCAAACCCCCGGAATTCCGGAACGGACAAAGTCCGGTGGGTGCCGGACCCCACGATGCCACTCCGGAGCACCAGCACTCCCGCCGCGCGGATGGTGGAGACCTGTATGGTCAAGGCCTGCTCCCAGGAGGTGGCCTCCGCGCGCCGGGCCGTATCAAAGCCCATTCTCACCCTTATCCTTTCCGCCGCCGCGGCTGGTGGAATACTCATATCCAGCATGCCGACGAAGTCCACGGGTGGAGCCCCGTGGTACGCAAGATACTCGCGGAGCCACGCCTGTTTTCTCTGGGCATCATGCACGGTGTCCAGCAGCTCCAGACTGACGGCGGCGGTCTGCACGCTTCCCACGGTCCTGAAGTCCGTGACCGGCAGACGCTCCACGGGCGGTTGTTTGAGGAACAACAGACCCTCCGGGGTATGGGTGGCCCTGGCCAGTTTTTCCAGCATGGGATAAGTGATCCTGCCGTCTTTTTCCCAGGCCAGCACTTTATCCGCGTCCACATGCAGCTTCCTCGCGAGGTCCTCCGGATCGGTGAAGCCCGCGCGGGACCGCGCCCATTGCAGGACGGGCGGCTGGAGGGAGATGGTCATTGATTCCCTCAGAATAATCCGGCGCGCGGAATATTCCAGGTATCATTGATAACAGGAAGATGCCACCAGGCCCATGCTGATTCCGGATGAATTTGAGGAGGGCAGCCGGTGGCATTCCTCCACCGTGGAGGGGTTTCAGGAATACCTGGGGAAGTGACCATGGGCGCCTCCCTCTATGCCACCGGCCCGGCGGGTCTGAAGACGATGATGACCATCGGCCGGAAGCCCTGGACCGGGGGCACGGGGGAGGTGGTGTTGAAGCCGGGGGTGGATCTCCGGGAAGTGGAATGGTTCCTGTCCATCGATTGCTCTGATAAGGAATCCTGGTGGTTTCCTATCGTGAAGAAGTCCTATTACGATATTCTTCTCGATTCCCGGCTCCGCATCCTGGGCTATCGCGCGGTGCTGGTGCAGCGGGGTTCCCTGTGACGCCGGAAACTCCCTCCAAATGCCACCCTCCGGGCCCCATGCCCCCTGACAATTCCCCGCCCTGTCCCGCCGGGCACCATCCATCCACACCCCTGGCCACCATGCCTCAATTTAAAAAGATCGCCCTCATCGTCCTCACCGCGGCGTGTGCTCTCCTCGCAGTGCTGTATTTTTCTTTTACCGTGCAGGCGGCGGTGGCGCGGGTGGGGATCGCTTATGACATACCGTTGCTCCAGGAGCCGGTGGCCGCGCGCATGACGCGGACGTGCGAGAGGAACGCGGAGGATCAGCGGACGGTGATGAACACCCTGAACACCCTCATCGCTTCCCGCCAGGAGCAGGCGGAGCGCTTTATGAACGAAGCCCTCGCGGAGGATCCCACCCGGTATCTCCTGATGGAAAGAGCCGCGCTCTTCCTCGCGCGGGGAGAATACGCCCAGGCCCGGGAGTACGCGGTGGAGGCGAAAGCCAGGGGCACGGCCTTCTTCGAGGATCCATCCGATGCCACTGTGGACGGGGTCCTGGGTCAAATCGATAGAAAACTCCAGGAGGCCTCCGCCCCCGGGCGGGGAGAGCCGTATTGCGCGGTTTTTGCGAACGGGGAAAAGGGCAATCTCCTGCTGCACCTGTGGATGCGGGGAGACATGCCCGCGGCGCTGGAGGCCACCTTCGTGGGGCTCTCCGGGGCGGGCATCGGCGCGGCCGGCCCCGTGCGTCTCCGCGTGCTCTCGCTGGGCCTGCTGCGGGTGGAGTTTTGCAAGGAGTCCGCGGACGGCGATTCCCCGGCGTATGTCTTGACTCTGAAGCGCGAGGGTGCCGACTTGGAGGCGCGGCTGAAACAGGCCGATGATACCGGCCCGGGAGCGAAGTTGACCTTTGCGGGATATCCGCCACCATGAGGGCCTCCCTCCGCCCAAAGCCGCTATCCGCCATGAGTTCCTCCGCGATGCTTACGCTGTGCGTTTTCAGTATGCTACTCTTTGCCGCCGGGGACTTTCTGAATGCGCCGTGGCTCAAAGGGGCGGGCACTGTGCTTGCGGTGGCGGGTTTATACACGAAAATAAAGCCCGATAAGGAATCCGACCGCTAATCCCCCGCCCTGCCCGTTGGACGCCATGGGATCCCCGGCGGGAGGAACGTCCCGGGTCGTGTCCGGAGGTTCCGTTTCCGGCGGGAGGTGATGATTTCCAGAATCCTGGTCGCCGCTGTCCGGTCCGGGTATTTGCATGCTCCGGTCATATTGCCCGGCCATTGTGCACGAGTGCCCGCCTTTCCGGAGACGCGGCGTCAGCGGCGGCCAAGCAAGGGGACATAAGGGGATCGCCCTACCAAAAGGCGCGGCCCACCATGCCGGGACGCGGGTTAATCCGTTGCTGTTCAACAAATTAATCTCCGCTCAACCCGGGCCTTTTTTCCCGTCCCCCCCGGGCCGCCATGCCGGGGCCTCTGGAATGCGGGGGGCGGGCCGCCGTTCCGGCCAACTCTAAAAACATGAAATCATCCCTGATTCCTTTCATTACCACGCTCGCCGCCCTGACCGCCGGGGCTCACACCGCGCGGGCCGCGCTCGCCGTGGGCCTCACGGGCACGGGTGTGGTGCGGTTCGATACCGAAAACCCCGGGGTGATCCTCGGCACCGCCCTCTTCTCCGGGCTGAGTGGCGACACCATCGTGGACATCGACTACTTCCCCTCCAATGGCCAGCTCTTTGGCACGGCCTCCAATGGGCGTCTTTATACCATCGATCCCCTCACCGGGACCACCACGGTGAATACCTCCAACGGCGTGGGTGCCCTGGGCACGGTGACCGATGCGGACTTCAATCCCGTGGCCAGCCGTCTGCGCGTGTATTCCACCGGGCAAGCAAATTTCCGCCTCACGCCCGGCACCGGCGTGGTGACCGGAGATGGCACGCTGGCCTATGGCGCGGGAGATCCCAGCTTCGGCCTCACGCCGGATCTGCGCGGCTCGGCTTATACGAATAGTTTTTCCGGATCCGCCACCACCGCGCTTTATAGCATCGATAGCGCCCAGGACATCCTGGTGGCGCACCCCGCCGCGGGTGCCCCGGCCTTTTCCCAGCTCGCCACCGTGGGCGTGCTCACGCTGGGAGGCGTGCCGGTGAATTTCGGTCAGGACGTGGGTTTTGATATTTATTACAATGGCGGGATAAATACCGCCTATGTGACAAACGGAAACGCCCTCTACGGTCTGGACCTCGCCACGGGAGTCCTCCAGTCCCTGGGCACCGTGGGCGGCACGCCCATCACCAGTCTGGCCGTGGGCCTCGCGCCCGTGCCGGAGCCCGGCTCCGCCCTGCTGGCCGCCTCCGCGCTGGGTCTGCTGGCCATGCGCCGCAGCCGTGCCCGCGCCTGATTTGCTGGCCCCCTCTGACAATGGCGGGTGGGCGGTCAACGACCGGCCCACCCGCGCGTCCGGGGAAAAGTTCCTCGCGGGACTGGCGCGACGGAAAATCCGGGGGAAGGTTGAGGGCATGAAGAGGCGGACGTTTTTCCATCTTTCCTGGCCGGGAGTGTTTTTTGCCGGCGGCTGCGCGCACCGGGACCCGGCCCCACGCGCGACGGGCGCCGGGATATCGCTGGTGGTGGACAGGGTCCGGTTTCCCCAGGCCACCCTGGCCCTGGTGAATCTCACGGAGGCCCCTGTCCGCATCATGGACGATGGATGCTCGTGGGGATGCGCGGCGCTGCGGGTGGAGATCCGGAGTGGCGGAAAAATCCTCCAGGGGCGCAGAATGCGGGAATATACGGTGAATTTCCCTGTCTATCAGACCATCCCGCCGGGCCGGTGGCGGCGGTTTTATTTGAATATGACGGACGCGGAATGGGAATATCCCCCCGGACCGCGGCGGGAGGCGGTGACGGGGAGGAGAATGATGCGGTGGGTCTATGAGACAGTGGAAGCCGGAGGCATTGCCCCGGGGGACGCGGTGACGCGGATTCACGCGGCCACGCCGTGGATCGAGATAGGGTAAGGGGGTGGGAGCAGGAATTCGCCTGGCCATGGCGGAGGTTTTCGACCGGTGGTGTTTGGCTAACTGATCTCCGGGGTGCGTGCCGGTGCGATGCTGTGTCCCGGGAGCCTACCTCACTCCGGCACGCGGCAAACGGCAAATGGCAAACGGAGGTACCGCGGTAATCAGTTAGCCGGACACCACTGGTTGCAACTTCCCGCCACGATATGACGTTACTTTTCCGGGGGGACATACAGGTGTTCCGCGGCGTTCGCGCGGCGTCCGGGATCGATGATCAGCGCGGCCAGGCGGGCGGCGGTGGCGGGGTCTTCGCGGGAGAAGCGGACTGCGGCTTCATGGGCTATCCGGTCCCGGACGGGTCCGGGGGGCATGGCCTGCACCCAGCCGGACACCGTCTCCGGCTGCCGGTAGATGAGGTTTTCCATGACCCCGTGGCCCAGGTTTTCAGCTTCCCCCGCCGGGCGGGTCGCCAGCCAGGTGGCGGCGGCTTCCGGTTGGTCCCGCACCCAGGAAGTGAGGACGGAGGCACGGACGGTGTTCACGTGGATCCCGCCCGTCCCTTCCTGCCTCTCCTCTCCCTCCCCGCTCTCCTGCCTGGGCAGGGAGAGGAGCACGGCATCCAGCGCCGCGTAGTCCGCGCCCGGGGGCACGCGTTTCGCCAGTTGCTCCAGTTCCTCCCAGGCGTTTTTTCCGGCGCTGGGCTTCTGTTCCTCCGTCAGGAAGGTCTCGCCGGGTTCCGCGTCCGCGGCCTGGGCGGCGGCAAAGTCGGCGGCGTCCATGCCGGCGTCCACCAGCCAGACTTCCCGCGCGGCATTCAGAGTCTTGAGCGGGTCCTCCCGCATGCCTGCCCGGCTCTGTCCCCGCGCGAGCGCGTCGCGGGCTTCTTCCCGCCCCTGCACGGCGGCCAGCAGAGAGTCAAACTCGCCGGGCTCCGCGGTCTCTCCCGCGGTGGCGAACCAGGAGAGCAGACACTTCCGGTAGAAGGCGTCCCCCTGCATGGCGTCCGGCAGGGCTTTCACCAGTTCCGCCCGCAGCGCGTGGGCTCCCGGTTTCCGCAGGCCGCGGTCCACCGCCTCCTGGAGACACCCCGCGAGACCCTCCAGGGCCCCGGTGCTGTTGGCGCGTTCCAGGAGTTCCCGCATCCGGCCGGACACTCCCAGCCGTGCCACCAGGGTGTCCATACAGGCATCCATGGCAGCACGCGCAGCCCGGGCCTCCGCGCCGGGAACAAAAAAGACGTCGTCTGCCACTTTGAAATGCTTCACCAGCTTTTGAAACATTTCTTCGAGTTCCTCGTCCGTCACCGGCTGGCGGGGGGAATCCGGCGCGCTTTTCCCGTCCGCGCCGCGGCGGGCGGCCCCGCGGGCCTGCTCCTCCGAAATGGCCATCACGAGAGCCTTATGTCTGGCAGGTCTTTCCTTTTCCTGGATCATCACCAGCAGCATCAGCCCTCCCCCGCCCAGGGCGATGACCAGCATCAATATGACGATGAGCCGGGAGATGAACCGGCAGGCGCGGGGAGACATGGCGGCAACATGTGGCGGGGGCCGGGAAAAGAAAGAGCTTTAACCATGCGCCACCAGTGGCATTCCGGCCACCCCCGGGACTGGCTCTTCGAGGTGAAGCAACAGGCGTTAAACAGAGGTTATTCCGGTTTTTCTACTCTATATGGCATAATATCCCCGGCACTGGAACAACGCGTGAGGGGAGCCTCCTCCGGGTGGTTTTTTCCGCGACGGGTCCGCGGGGGAAACCGGAGGCCTGGCGGAAGGAGGTTATGCCCCCCCGCCACGGTATGCCCTTATTTTTCCGCGGGGGATGGGATGAGGTCCAGGGCCTTCGCGCGGAGCCCGGGCTCGGTTATCTGCGCGGCCAGGGTGGTGGCGGTGGCGGCGTCACGGTGGGAGAAGCGCGTCACGGCTTCCCTGGCTATCCGGTCCCGGACGGCACCGGCGGGAAGGGCCTGCGTCCAGCCCGGCACGGCCTCCGGCTGTTGGTTGAGGAGGTTATCAATGACACGGGGGGCCAGGCCCGCGGCTTCCTCCGGCGGACGGGTGGCCAGCCAGGTGGCGGCCGGGCCCGGCTGGTCCCGCACCCAGCGGGTCAGCAGGTCCGCGCGGGGGATGTTGAGCCTGGGAAAATCCGTTTCCGCCCGGCCCGGGCCTTCCCCGGAAAAATCGCGGAGGAGCTTGTCCAGAGCCGCGTAGTCAGCCCCGGGAGGCAGCCGGCTGACCAGTTCACACAGCTCTGCCGAGGCGCGCCCCAAGGCCTCCATACGGCCGGCATTCCCGGCTTCGCCGCCGGCGGCGGGGGCTTCCGCGTCCGGTGGAGAGACCGCCCGCAATTCCTCCCGCATGGCATTCAGGATCTCCGCCGGGGCCTTCGCGCATGCGCGCGCGCCGCTGGCCCGTGAGCAGGGAGCCGGCGGCATTCGTGTCCCCCTCCACCAGGCCCTGCATCCGGGTGTATTCCGCGGGCGTGGCCCCCTCCGCGGCGGCGGCGAGCCAGGAGTGCCAGTGATTCCCCTCGAAAGGGCCGCGCCGGACAGGCCTGGGGAGGTTCGCCATGAGGTCCGCGCGCATCGCGGCCGCGGCGGGATTTCGCAGGGCGCGCGCCACCGCGTATTCCAGTTTTGAGCGCCCCATCGTCATCATGGAGGAATTTCCCCTTCCCGTGAAACGGAAAAGCTCTAACATCCGGCCGGAAAAGCCCAGGCGCGCCACCACACTATCCAGATAGGGGTCCGCCGCGCTCTTCGGGTTGTCATACTCCCCGCCGTGAATAGGAAAGGCTATCCCATTGAAATAGCGATTCATCTGTTGCTGGATTTCCTTCATTTCCGCGTCAGTGACCGGACCGCCCGGGGAGGCGGCCAGACTGTCCCGCGCCCCGTCCGGGGTCAATGCCCGCCGGCCCGCGGCCATCCCGCGCAGCGCGTGTGTCACCGGCCGCGTGGAGCGTCCCTCCTTTTCATCCCCGGGGCCCCGCGTTACCATCCACCAGGCAATGCCCCCCGTGACCGCCAGGGAGGCCAGGAGGAGAAGCGGGGGCACGGCGCGGCGGTAGCGGGGAGACATGGCGGCAGCATGGGACGGCCCCGGCGGAAAAGAAATAGAGGAATAACAGAACCATAAAAAAGCGTCATAGCCGCGGGTCCGCCGGATTTATCTGGAAAGAACCCGCGGGCCGCGTAAGCTCCGGCATTCCGTCCCCTGTATGAAAACCGCCCCCGCTTTTCTCCTGGCTGCCTGCGGCCTTATTTTCAGCGCCTGTCACAGGACTCCCGGGGAACCTCCGGAGGCAAAGGCGGACGGCATCCCGCTGGTTTCCCCCTCCGATTACCAGGGCCTGCTGGCCCGCGAGGGAAAAGTGGTGCGCCTGCATGGCATCCCCGCGGAGAACATGCGCAAGGCGGGGTGGCCGCTGCTGCTGGAAAGCCCCGGCAGCGAAGACGGCGTGGAGCTGGATATCTCCGGATGGCCCGCGGATTTCCTGGGAAAAACCATTGAGGTGACCGGGAAGGTGGAGGTGACCCGCACCACCATCACCCAGGAGATGATCGACGACGCAAGGAAACGGGCCACGGCGAATGATTACACCGTGCCGCAAACCCGCACGCGCCTGTTTCTGACCCAGGTGGAGGCGGACAAATTTCTCTTCAGGCCCCGCCGCTTGAAGACCCCGGAGGGCGACCCGTTCCAGTGAGGCCAGCGCGGCCCCGGCATATGGGGATATTTTCCATGGCTTCGTCCGGCGACTCTTTTCTTTGGAACAAACCGTGCTCCCGTCCCCGCGGCGTCCATTTCGCGGTTTTCCATTTCCCGTGACCGGTTATCAAATTCCTCCACCCCATGCCTTCCCCTGGTAATCCCCCCGTGCTCGATCTCGACGCCGCCCTGCGCCGCTACCGGTGGAATCTGGTGGTGACGGCCCTGTTTCCGCTGTTTTGTTTCCTGGGTATAGAGTGGTTCGGAATGCCCCCGCAGGTGATTATGGTCTCTTTTTTCGCGACTTTTTTCATCGCGGCCTGGCCCTGCGGACGGCAGGAAAACCGGGCTCCCTATTCCTACTGGCTGGTGTCCTGCGCGGTGTATATGGCCGGCGCGGTGGCGGCCATGCTGGTGAATGGACTGCTGAAGTCTCTTTTGCGATAACAGCCCGGGCGCGCGCCTTGTTTTTACGCCTTTCCATGGCAGCTTCATTTTAAGTCAATAAGATAAAACACCATGCCCCGTCTCCGCCGCCTGCTTCCCGCCGCCTCCGTCCTTCTGGCCGGGGGCATGGTGTGGATCTGGTGGAAGGGCGCGGGCGGGGAATCCGGGGATAAAGGCACGCCCGTCACCCGGGCACTGAGGCGGGCGGCGGGAGAGAAAGGGCCCGCGGGTTTCCCGGGCCCGGGAAAAGCGGCGGCGGCGCGGGGGATAGCGGAGGACGGCAGGACGGACGGGAAGCCGCTCACGGATGAAGAATTTGAGTTCATGCGGAGCGAGATATCCGTGTTTCCCGCTCCCGCGGAGGCTTCCCCGGAGTTCCAGAGGCTGGCGGCTCTGCTGGTGGCGCGCGGACCGTTTTCCAGGCAGATGCAAAGCCTGACCGAAATCCTGGCCCAACGCCATTCCAATCCCGGGCCCGCTGGAAATTTCCTGCTCTCCGCTCTCACCGCCCGGCTGAAGGATCCGGCGGATGCCGTCGTGCGCCGGGAACTGGTGGCAAAAATCCAGCCCCGGAACATGACGGAAGCTTATCCCTATGCCCTCCTCTGGTTCGCGCTGGCGGGCGAAGGCTGCCAGCCAGGCGCGGAGTTTGAGGCTCTGCGCGCGGGCATCGGGTTTCCCCTCGTGCGTTTCGCTCTGGAGCAGACTCATGCCGCCGCCCGGGCGGAGGCCCACCCCGCGGAGGCTCTGGCCATCATGAGCGGCTGGATCGGCGCGATAAAGGGCGATCCCTCCCAGGCTGACATGATCTCCTTCGCTCTCCCTTCCGTGGTGACGAAACTGCCGGACACCCTGGACTACCGCGCGGCCGCGCTGGAGGTGAATAACAACATGGAGCGGCCTGTAAGCCCGCCTGCCACCTCCACCTCCCCGGCCTCCGGAGAGGCCGGCGGGGAAACGGCCCTGTCGGGCCGCATTGCCCTCGAAATGCGGGATCTGCTGCTCGTGCGTTGGATGGACATTCACGCGGGGGATGCCGGTCTCTGGATGTCCGGACCGGAGACCTTCCTGGAGCCCGCCTCCCTGCCCTCTCTGGTGGATCGCCTGAGCCAGTCCGACTCCTTTACGGCAGTGCAATGGATCCAGGCCATGACCCCCGGAGCGCACCGGGACGCCGCCACCCTGGCCGCGGTGGACCATTTCGTGAAAATGCCCGCGGCGGACCTCCGCGTCCTGGCGGCGGACATCCAGGACGCCGCCCTGCGCTTCAGGGCTTTGGAAACCCTGGAAATCAGAGCATCCTCCGGGAAATGACGCGTTTTACCCTGACTGCCCCATGGCATTCATGAAACCCTGGCACCGGCTGGGAGCCCCGTTCCCCTGAGCAGATAATCCTGTCAGGAATTGATGCGGGCCTCAAAGTCCCGCAGGGTGTCCATGATGGCGGAAAACGACAAGGGTTCTCCAAGGAACATCTCACGCATGGCCTGGTAATCCTTTTCGAGCTCCTCCATCCGCTCCCCGCGCGGAAGCAGTCTGAAACTTCCGGGTACCGCGAGATCATACCGTGCCCATCTACGTGCAAAAAACTGACTTTTCCAGTCCACCACTCTTTGCCGGAGATCCGGGTTCCGCCGGGCTTCTTCAGCAAAGCCGGAATGGATAAGGGCCGCCGTGTCGGCATAATGGCGCGAATAACGGGGAGGCATGGAGGTCCCGGCCTCGCGGTGATGCTCGGAGTGAAGGATCGTCGCCTTTTCCCAAAAAGTCCGCATGACGTCCAGGGCCACCACCTCGCATCCCATTCCGCGCATTTCCCCGGGAAGCTCATCGGCCAGCCACGGGCGTATGCGGTGGGTGCCTGCCGGCTGCTGATCCGTGAGCGAACCGAACTCCAGTTTTACGCTTCTCAAAATATAGGCGAACCCGCCGGGTTGCGTGTCAGGATAATGGAAAATAAGGACAGGGGAATGGCTCGCTCCATCGCGCCAGTATTCCAGCCATGGTCTGCCTCCAGGCCGGGGTCCGAGGACGGCCTTTATGGAGTTTTCCAGCTCCGGGCAGAGCCGGGTTTCCACCCATTGGCAGCAGCGGTCCTCCAGGGTTTCCATCAACTGGTCCCGCGTTCTGCGGCTGCCCGTCATCGCTTTTCCTGTATTCTCTTCACCGATGCCCAGGAGGCGCGGGGACACGGAGAGGTCTATGTCCTCCGAGAACCGCTGGATGACTCCGAAGACCTTGGACAGCGAGGTGCCTCCTTTGAAAACGAGACTGTTTTGCCAGTCCGCATTCCGGAATAGCAGGTCAAGCATCCAGCACACCCAGAAGTCTTTCTCCATGATGACGGCGGAAATATTCCGCCGCGCCCCGGCCTCGGCAAAGGCGGTGCCGCGAGTGTTTTGATCTGCTGTCGCTATCCGGTTCACGGTGTCCTTTTTCCTGTGGCGAGATACCGCAGGAAAGGATGCATCCACGCGGGGACAAGGGGAAGTTCCTTCAGCAATATCCGGCGGTCCTTCGCCGGCAGGCTGGCGCGCAGGGTGTCCAGCTGCCCGGGATTCACCCCGTTTTTCCCCATGGACCGGAGCGCGGAAACGATCATCCCCGTGGGATGGGCGGACAACGCCATTTCCCTCAGCGGGCGGTGGCGCAATTCCACCTCCTGCCCGGCGACCTTCAGTTTCCGGGATTTGCCATCCGTCTGGAAAACGAGTTTTCCGGGCACCTGTTCAGAGAGGCCCAGGGCATTCGCGGAGGCGGCCTCGCTCATCCGGAGTTTCTGGCCACCCCGGGCGGCCACGGTCCCGGCCACCTCTTCCGCCCTGGGCGAAAGAATGCCAAACCACGGGTGAGCCCGGGGGAGATCGTAGAGCCCTCGCCCGACGCGCCGCAAAACCCCGGCCCGGAACAGCCTTGAGAGCGCCTGGTCCACGCTGGCGCGGGTGCCGAGGTCAAGAAAGTGCCCGGGAGAAAAAACCCGGGCACCCTTGGTGGCCCGGATTCTCCTAAGTATTCTGGAATCAACAGTTTGCGTGGATTTCATCCCGTTCTTTCTGTCAGAAATATGCCGCATCTTTTCTGACAGGCAAAGGTTCTTTTTTGGAGGAGGATTATAGTTTTTCGTTTCTGGAACTGACGACCCGGTCCGCCAATGCTGAACGTGATTTCGCAAACTGCGGGGGACGGTTCGACCTTCGATCCGACAGGGTCGCCTCTCCAAATGACTGAGGCTCCCCGCGTAGCGCGTGTCATTTGCGCTACGCGGGGAGCCTCAGTTAATTTTCTCCGCAAATCCGTAAGCAGCCCCAACCTCAGGAAAACGAGCCGGAACACCAGGTGAAAAATGAGAAATGAGGACGGGCCCGCCATGCTCATCACTGCAATCCCCGGTTTTCCTTTTCTCAGCTTCCGGGTTTTCCCCCGGCGGGCGGGGTGTCCGGGACCGGGGGAGCAGAGGGTGATTCCAGGAGTGAGAGAGCCCAGCCCCGTACGTCCTCGCGCCCGATGCCGGCGGCCAGGGGGCGCGCGGCGGCGGGGTCCAGCGGGGCGAGGGTCATCACCGCTCCCTCCGCCAGTCTGTCCCGCAGGCAGCCTGGGGGGAAAGTGTTCACCCAGGCGGCGAGGGCCTTCGGGTTTTTGGCCGTGATCCCGTTCTGAATAGCGTATACCAGGAGTTCATCCAGGCCGCCAGGGCGGGAGCTGAGCCAGGCGACAGCGGCTGCCGGGTCCGCGAGCGCCCAGGGGGTGAGCATGGAGGCGCGGGCGCTTTCTATTTTCTCGCGGCCCGGCGCTCCGGCCTCCCCGTTTGCCGGGAGGCTGGTGAATAGCGCGTCCAGCGCCACGTAGTCCGCCCCCAGGGGCACGCGGCCCGCGAGTTCGGCGATCTGTCTCCACTCGGCATTCTGGAAGGGGGACGTCCGGGGTGCCGGGGGCTGCCCGTCCTGCCCGCCACCGCGGCCCCCGAACAAGCCGCCGCCTCCCTCCCCCGCCGATTGCTGGAAGTCGTCCGCCACCGCGGCGTACATCCATTCCAGGAGGGCGGCCCCCATCACGTCCACCGGGGCTTCCGCCATACGGGCACGCTCCCGGCCGCGATGGAGGGCCATGAAGGCCTCCTTGTTTTCCCGGAGTGCGTCCAGCAGCCGGTCATGCTCAGCGGGTGGCGCGGTCTCCCCGGCATAGACACACCAGGAGAGCAGGGCGCCTTCATGCCAGGGAAACACGTCCGGGTCCATGACGCGGGTCACCAGTTCCGCGCGCAGGGAAGCCCCCTCCGGACCGCGCAGCGCGCGCCGCACGGCATCGTAGAGCGCCTTTGTCGTGTAATCGGCACCCCGGGAGAAGGAAAGATCGCGCTCGAGCTCCATCGCGCGGGCGGAAAAGCCCAGCCGTGCCACCACGCTGTCCATGCAGGCGGCGATGCCCGGGTCCAGGTCATCCTCCTCTGATCGGAGGCCATAGCCCACCAGGCGGCCGATGATCTCTCCATACTCCTCGTCCGTGATCTGTCCGCGGGCCGGTAGCTCCGCGGGGGCGGCCTTCTCCCCCGGGCCCCCCGGCGGAGGGGCGGGAGCACTACCCCGCAGCGCCCGGGTGACAGGCTGCCCCGATGCCCTTCCGGCCTCCGCGCCCACGCTCAGGGCCCACCACGTCAGCGTTCCCATACCCGCCATCAGCGTGATCTGCAGCACACGGGACCAGACGGGGAAGGAAGAGGGCATGGCGGGGAGGAGGGTGTTTACATGATGGAAAAGAAAGGGACAAAGGGGAAATGTGAGGCCCACCCGAAGGAGCGTGGTGGCGGGGAGGATTTTTGCGGGGAAACGATAGGTATTGAACTGGATGCGCCCGGATTCCATCAGCGGAAACAGTGTGCCCTGGCCGCACATTTGTCCGTTATCCCCCCGCCAGATCCCCCGCCCGGGCCATTCATTTCCGGACATCTATTGGAACGCGGGCCGCCAGCTCAGCCAGGGCTTCCACCAGATCACATTCACCCGGAGCGGCTCTCATCAACAGGGAGCCGGTGTCCTCGTGGTAGGTCAGCCGCACCCCCTCTCCCTCAAGGTATATTCCGAATTTTTGCAGACGCTCTTTGACCGTGCTGGAGGTGAGGCCCAGACGGATCGCCGCCTGTCTGGAAAAGACGACGGACCTCAGTTCCGAGATTTTCGTATCAAAACAGATCATATAAACGATCCCGTTCTCCATCCGCAGGGTGCCGCCATTCGTGCGGGCCAGGGCCTGGAAGGCATCGGTGATCAGGCAGTTTCGCAGATGCAGGGAGACTTTCTCCCCGCCGCCGGAGGCCGAGATCACCCGGACGTTCCGCCACGGCGAGTTTTTATCCTGACCCACCGCCAGATCGACGAGTTCTTTGACGGCTTCATTTAAAGGTTTTTCATCGAAGTCTATCCGGGGGATCACCCGCCCGGCCCATCCGGCTAATTCCTTTTCCAGCGGCTCCCCGGATTGACCGGCTGCCGGATTCCCCTCCGGCCCGTTTCCGGCCTTGTCAGAAGCCCACAAGCCCAGGACCGGAAGCAGAAGCATCAGGGCGGCGGAGCGCGGCGATATTCCTCTTAAATATAGTTTCATAAATTCATAACGACGCGGGGGTTTTCCGTCCGGCGTGAAAGGCGGCCGACCGGGAAACAGGCGGCGGCGGCGATTCATGACCGCACTCTCCGCCCGGGGATATGAATTGCAAGGTACCGTGGCGGAGGCTCCCAGCCGCGGTGTCCGGAAATGCCAACGCCCGGCCTGGCATGGAGGCTGCCGGGCCGGGCGTGGATTTGAGGGGAGGCGTTCTAAAATTCAGGCAAGCCCGTCTCAGCGGGAGACCCGCAGGCGATAGTATCCGGTGGGGGTGCCGGTGGTCGTGGCCGCGGGGCGCGTCCAGGTGTGGTATTCGATAAACTCCCCTGCACTGCCCACCGTGTGGGGCACGGGCGTCCAGTCCTTGAGATTCAGGGAGCTTTCCAAGACGAGGCTGAACGGATGCGAGCCCTCCGCCCCGCGCAGGTTCGAGGCCATTTCCCGGAAGGAAACGGTCTCCTCTTCAGAGGCTCCGGCCGCGATGGTGAAGGGAAAACCCAGGCTTTCCGCGGCCAGCGGATCCGTCCCCACGGCCATTTCCATGAGGTTCGGCACGCCATCCGCGTCCGTGTCCGCCAGGGGATCCGCCAGGGAGGGCTCGCCATCCATCCAGGGGAAATTCAGGCGCCAGAGATCGTAGGGGGATTCCCACCCGCCGGGCTGGAGGCGCGCCCGGCTGATGCCCCCCGCCACGCCGCTGAGCCCTATGAAATAGGAGGTGCCCGCCACCGCCTGAAAGGAGACGGTATTCACCTGGCTGGGGTTCCCCCACGGCGTGATCTCCACGGCCTCCATGGCGGCGGTGAAGACACGCGGATTCCCGACATTGGACCGGGATCCGGCCAGGGTAAAGACCACCGGACCGCTTTGCGTGGCCTTCCAGGAGAGCCACTGCGTGGCCAGCGTGGTATCCGGGATCCCGGGCACGGGAGAGTCCGGGGTGACGCTGCCGGAGTAGAGCACGCGGGTGACTCCCGCGGTGAGCGGCACGGCGGTCTCCCGGGTATCTCCCTCCGCGGTGACCGGCCCCGTCTGGAGCAGGAAACGGGAGGAGGTGCCCGCTTTCACCATGAGCCAGAGGGGAAGACCGGGCGCCGTGAAACGAAAGTTGGAGAACGAACCCAGCGCGCCGTCCGGTCTCTCCACGTAAACACTGAGACTGCCGGCTCCCTGGATCCCGGCATACCACTGGCTTCCGGTGGGAGGATTCAGCCGGTACCATACCGTGCGCCCGCCGCCAAAGGGATCAGCGTACGGGCCGAAGGTGTCGGACTCCTCCGCCGAGGCCCCCGCGGTATCTCCATACACGGTCTCCGCCCCTTCTCCGGACAGCACCACCGCGCCCTCCCGCCGGTCATTCTCCGGCGCGGGAATGGTGACCGGCTGGAGCGAAACGGGGATCTCATAACCACCCTGCCTGGAGAGGAGATACTCCACTCTCACCAGATAGTGATGGCCCTCCTCCGCGAGAAAACAGGCGTCCTCCACGTTATTCCCCGTCGTCACGACCTTCCCCGGCAGGCCCGCGGCATCCGCCACATAGATCCTGACCACGCAGCGCCGGTCCGCCTTGAAAACATACCGTCCGGACAGGGAGGAGCCCGCGTCCAGCCAGATATCCGGGCGACCGCCGGAGCCATCCGTGGCACTCAGCGGATTGGAGGCGGCTCCCGCGAAATTCAGCACCAGAGGCACTCCGGGGTCTATGGACCGGGGGTGGGCGGGTTCGTCCCCCGGTTCCGGGGCGGCCCCGGCGAGCCGGAGCGTCATGGAAGCCGTCTGCGCCATCCCGTCCATGGCCACGCGCAACAGATACTCCCGCCCGGGCTCCGGGGTGAAAGTGACGGACTGCGCGGGACCGGTCACCAGTTCCAGAGGTGCCCCGGGGGCCGCCTGGGTGGCCACCAGCAGGGTGTTCGAGGGGGATGCATGGTCCGTAAGGGAAAAGTGCGCCGGGGCACCCGCCACAATACCCTCCCCGCGCCAGCGGTACCACTGGGCGGCACCGGCGGGATAATATTTCCCGCCTATGAGCTGGTCCGCCGTCTCCGCCGTCGCCTGTATATGTCCCGCGGGAAAAACATCGGCATAGACGGCCCGGCCGCCGCGGTCCATTTTCAGGGGCAGGGCCGTGGCGGGCGTGTCTCCGGCCACGGGGGGCGCGGCGGAGGGCTTGACCACCATGACGAGGAGGAAGGGCGCTCCCTCCACCACGGTCTTATAAGGCACCGTGGAGGCGCGGATGATGAGCTTCCGCCCCGCCGTGACCCGCAGTCTCACCCCGCTGGGGCCATAGTTGCCCGGGTCGGAAAAACTGCCCGCCTCCGGCACCAGGTTTTCCATGGTGACGGCATTTCCCGCCGCCAGGGAATAGACCGCCAGGCCGCGCGTGGGGCTGGGGTAAAGCGCCCGGTCCACATAATCCATATATAGAAACGCCGTGCCGGTCTCCGCCGGGGTCCATTCATACCACACGGACCGGTCCGTCGCCGCGGCGGGCAGGCCCGCTTCATTGATCTCCCCCGGCTCTGTCGTCGCGGAGGCGGTGCTGCCCTGGATGAGGGACTCGGGATAGCCCGTGATATAAGGCACGGGAACCGCCGGGAGCATCTGGCGGTCCGCCAGGAGGTCATTGGCCGCGCGTGTGCTGGACACGCCCGTGAGGGAGAGGGCCGCGAGGGCGGCGGCAATACGGGGAGAGGACATCGGGCTCATAATTCAGTATTTACAAAGTAAATACTAACAGAGCAATCAAATTCGTGATTTTTCCTTCAGGCAGCCCGGGTTTTTTCTTAACGATTCATTCATATATGGCGTTTTTATCTTAAAATGAATGAGTTACGTGGCACCGCGGTTCTGTCAGTGATCCCGGCCGGGATTTCCTGAAGGAAAATCAGGATTTCTCATTTTCCAGGAACGAAGTAAATACAAATCGCCCGGCGGGTAAAAAGAGAAAAACCGGCGGCCGATGCCCCGCGGCAAAGCGCGCAAACCCCTCCCGCGCGCGCCAGCCTAACAAACAGGATTTTCCCCGGAAACCCCGCCGTTTCCCCGCCAGGCCGCCGCCCCCGGCTTACCGGGACATCCGCAGGCGATAGTATTCCCGGGGAACGTCACCATCCCCGGTCCGCGGGGGCCAGTTATCCTGGTGGTTGCGCAGCATGCCATCCGATTGTAATACAGTATGCGGCACGGGCGTCCAGACCTTCAGATCCGCGGAGCCTTCCAGCTCCATGGTGAAGGGCCTGGAGCCCTCCGCTCCCCGGAGCACCCACAACAGCTCCGAAAAAATCAACAGCGGCCTCCCGTAGTCACCAAAATCCGTGCCATGGGGGAAACCGGAAAGCTCCACGTAGAAAGGGTTCGTCCCGAGGCCCATCTCTATGAGATTGGCCACGCCATCGCCATCCGGATCCGCCAGGGGATCGGTCAGGGCGGGATCATTTTCCCGCGCGGGGAAGTTCAGCAGCCACAGGTCATAGGGAGACTCCCAGCCGTCCGGCTGGATGCGCGCGCATACGATGACTGGAGGATTGAACCCGGCGAGGACGATGCGGTAGGACTGCCCGGCCGCGGCGTGGAAGGAAACGGTGGTCCGGACACCGGGAGTCCACACGGTGGTCTCCACGGGCTCCAGCGCGGCGGTGAAGATCCAGGCGTCCGGGCGGCTGCCACTGGACCCCTGGGAGGTGAAGACCACCGGTCCGGTTTTCGCGGCGGTCCAGGAAAACCACTGCGTGTTCAGCCGGGCATCGAGCCCCGGCGCCGGGACGGCGTCCCGGGTGGCCGTGCCCCCGTAGAGCAGACGGGTCTCCCCGGAGGTGAGCGGCACGGCGTCCTCCACGGCATCCCCCGCGGTGAGGACGGGGCCTGCCATGAGGAGGAAGCGCGGGTCCCGCGCGGCCTCCACCTTTATCCAGACCCGCCCGCCAGGGAAGGTGAAGTAACTGCTATCCTGCATGCGGACGAGGGTGCCCTTTTCCTCCCGGAAGACGCCGGTTTCGACCCCGTTCTGATCCGAGCCCAGGGCATGGACATACCAGGGAGTGCCGCCCGCCGGGCGGTCCAGGGCATACCACAGCCCGGCCCCGCGCCAGAGGAAGGTGCCATCCTCCCCGGCGGCGGCTCCGGTGGCATCCCCGCGCAAAAACACGGGCCCCTCCGCGGGGAGGACCACCGCCTGCTCCCGTACCTCGTGCGGCGGTGCCGGCAGGGGATGCGCCGTGAGGGACACCGTGACGGACACAGGGCGGAGATACCAGGGGGAGACCACCCGCAGGAGATAGCGACGGCCCGGCTCCGCCCGGAAGCTGGCGGGCACTCCCGGATCCCCCGCGGCCAGGACCGCTCCCGGCAGGCCCGCGGCATCCGCCACATAGACCCCGGTGCCATAACCTCCACCCGCGGTGAAAACATACCGCCCGGACAGGCCCGTGCCCGCGTCCAGCCAGAGCCCCGCCGATGCTCCCACGAAAGGCCCCGTGGTGGAAACCTCCGGGCTGGACCCCGCCGGATGCAGCAACAGAGGCACCCCGGGCACGATGGGACGTGCCTCCGCCGGAATGCCTCCCGGCTCCGCGGGCCCGCCCGCCAGCACCGGCCAGGCGTAGCTGCCTCCACTGGCCCGCAGGGCGGGAGAGGACACGCGTGCCAGATACGTCACGCCCGGCTCAGGGGTGAAGGTGACGGACACCCCCGGCCCGGCCACCAGCGCCAGCGGCCCGCCAGGCGAGGTCTCCCGCGCCACCAGCAGATCGCTCCCGGGCAGAAACCCTCCCAAAAGGGAAAACCGCATGGGCTTCCCGGCCTCCACGCCCGCCTGCCAGCGGTGCCACCGCACCGATGCCGAGGGATAAAGCTTCCCACCAATAAGAAGGTCCGCGGCCTCCACCGCAATGCTGTCCGTGACCTCGCGCGGGGCCTCCGAATACCACGTCCTGCCGTCCGCGTCCAGACGCAGCGGCAGGGCCACGGATGGCAGATCCCCCGGGGCCGGACTCTCCGCCGCACTGAAGGTGAAGGAGAGGGAAAAGGGAACGCCCGCGGGATAGTTATACGGCCCCGGCTGATCCAGCGGGGAGTAGGCCGTCCACACCCGCAGGAGGTACTTCCGGCCGGCTGTCACCCGCAGCCGCACCCCGTTATTCAGATCTCTGGACCGCGATACCAGCACGCCTTCCAGCGCCAGATTCCCCATCGCCACTGGAGCCTCCGGGGAGGCCAGGGAATACGCCGCCACCCCGCGCAGGGGCCCGTTGTAGAGCGGGATGAAGGAAGGGAAATTCACCAGGAGAAACACCCTGCCCGAAAGCTGCGGAGTCCACTCATACCACACGGAGTGAGCACCGGCGGCCGCGGGCGCCCCCGTCTCGTCCAGCTCCCCCGCCTCCACCGTGGCGCTGGTGGTATCCCCTTCCACCGGCAGCACCGGAATGCCCGCGATAATGAACCGGTTCGCCAGGAGATCATTCCCCGCCCCCATGGCGGGCACGCGGGCGGTAAACAGGAGGGCAAGCAGGATGAAAGGAAGGGAGTGAAGTCGGGGGCTCATTGATTGTGTTTACAAAGTAAACACAATCCCGGCAAGAAGTTTCTCGTGGGTTTTCCCGTGGAGACAGAAAAGACACCTCCAGGCGGCGGTTCAAATTCACGCAACTTACTTATCTTGAATTATTTACGATACACCCCATCCTCCCCTCTCCCCGTTTCCGGACTTCCGGGCGATCAAATCACCCTTCCCAATACAGATACACAAAGTAAATACAAACTCTTTCCATGTCCGCAAACCCGGCCAACCGGAAGCCCCGGCCTTTCGCACCAGTCGCCGGGGCCCCGGGGGATCCGGACCTGTCCTCCGGGGCACCACTAGCCGGATGGTGACGGCGGCCACCGGCAGCCGCTACGTGCGCCTGAAAGTCGCCCCGGATTCCGTAACGTTTGAATAACGGTATATATCCCTCCCTTTCCTCCTCCTGCTCCTGCTTTTGATATTCTCCGTTTAAAAGGAGGCATTTCATCGCAGCCTGGATCGTCCGGGTTTTCCCTGACCAGGCAACGCGTGATTAAGGGCCTGTTTTCAAATTGCGCATGGCGTTGCCGGTTTCCAGTCTGAAATGGCATAAACAGTAAGAATAAGATTAAGAGTAAGGCCGCTCCGCGGAGGCATCCCGCATTCCGTGTTAATCATCCATTTCCTATGCGGTAAATGGTTGCTTCGCGCACGGATTTCCCACACTATCATGATGGCGGGTCCCGTCCGGATTCCCGGTTTTGCGGACGCCGCCGGTTCCTCCACTCAGTTTATTCCCCGATGAAACCCGAAGCCCTGTCCCTCGCCCTCCCGGTCCTCCTCGCCTCCCTCCTCCCCGTTTCCCCGCTCCACGCCGCCCCCGGAGACCCGGACCTCTCCTTCGGCGTCAATGGCATGGTGGCAGGGAACTTTACTGCCATTGCCCTCCAGAATGACGG
Organism: Verrucomicrobiales bacterium; assembly: GCA_965229245.1. Taxonomy (GTDB): domain Bacteria; phylum Verrucomicrobiota; class Verrucomicrobiia; order Verrucomicrobiales; family V1-33; genus V1-33. The sequence goes on along the minus strand of CBDDIW010000003.1, from coordinate 1,315,115 downwards.
TAAAATCCTGGCGGTGAGCGGCTCGCAGATCCGCCGCTATCTGCCAAACGGCACCCTGGATACCACCTTTGGCGGGGGCACGGGCACGGTGACCTCCCCCTTCCAGGTTTCCACACACGAGCGCGCCCTCGCCCTGCTGCCGGACGGCGGCATTGCCGTGACGGGCTCCAGGGAGGAGGACTCCGGCAATCTCACGCGCGATGTGACCGTGATGTGCCTCAACGCGGACGGCACGCCGAATACTGCTTTGGGGCCCGGGGGGGTCTGGAGCTATAATGTGGGGGAATATTCAAATTACCAGCTCCCTCCCCAAACCTATCACACCTATGATGTGGGAGTGGGCGTGATTGTCCTTCCTTCGGGTGGCTTTGTGGTTCTGGGGATTTCCTCACAACCCGCCTCCCTCGCCATGGTTTCGGGACTCACGGCGAGTGTCTTTTCCTCATCAGGAGCCCTGGTCTCCGCGCCGAAAATCGAGAGCCTTGATCCGGGTGGCAATTTCGCTCTCCTGCCGGACGGACGGATTTACATCTCCGTACCGTATGCTCCCATCCGCGGAGGTGTCTATGATCCGGCGAATGGCTCCGTGGCCACTCTGTCCGGCATCAGCCTGGGAGGTTCGGCTGACAGGCCGGCCCAACCGGAATACTTCGGACTCGCCGTGAAACCGGACGGGACCGTCCTGCAAGGTGCCTACAACTCCACCGGCAAGCTTCTGGAGTCACTTTCGATCTCCGGCAACAGCCTGACGCTTACCGGTCCCGGGCTCATCAAGAGCCAGTATTACACCTCCTCCATCGCCGTGCAGGCGGACCAGCGCATCGTGGCCGGAGAGACCTATCGCGTGGCCCGCTACCTGCCGGACGGAACCCCGGATTATTCCTTCCAGACCCTGGACAACGGCGGCAGTGGCCTTGTGAGGACCGTGGCCATTCAGAAGGACGGAAAAATCCTGGCCGCCGGACAGGGGATCACCCGGCTGGAGGACAAAGCCGCCTCAGGCACCCTGGTGCTGGAACAGCCGGAGGGCACACCCGCGCCCGCCGCGCTGGACTTTGGCGCGGTGAGCGTGGGGGGCAAGGAAACCCGGACCTTCACGGTGCGGAATCCCGGCACCCTGCCCCTGTATGTCTTCAACCAGAATCTGACGGGAACCACGGTGAGCGACCTCACCACGGATCTGACATTCCCTCTCGCGGTCCCCGCCGGAGGCACCACCACCTTCACCCTCCGCTGGGCCCCCACCGTCCGGGGCCCGCTCTCCGCCAGCCTGCGTCTGGTGAGCAGCGATACCGCCCGGCGCGGGATCACCATTTCCCTCACCGGATTCGCCCTCGCCGCCGGGCCGGAACTGGACGTCCAGGCGGACCACGCCATCGCCCTCACCAGCGGACAGGCCGGAGGCATCCGTCTCAGCCACTTCCGCCCCCGGATAGATCTCACCCTCACCAATAACGGGGACCAACCGCTGCACCTGGGCACCGCGCAGCTCACCGGCAGCGCCTCCGCCTTCAGCCTCGCCGCCCCGCTCCCCTCCCTGCTGGCCCCGGCCACGTCCCACACCACCACGCTGCGCTATACCCCGGGGGAGCAGACCGTCTCCGCCACGCTCAGCATCCCCGGCGATGACCCGGATGAAAACCCCTTCACCATCCCCGTCACTGGAGACCCCTCCACCTCCAGCGCCACCTGGCAGGCCTCCTGGTTCGCCGGTCTCACGGGCGGGGAGACTTCGGACACGGGGGATGCGGATGGAGATGGCATCACCAACCTGATGGAATACGCCACCTTCAGCTCCCCGCTCCAGGCCACCGGCCCGGCCGGCACCCTGGTGAAAAAAGGAGCCCTGCTCGAATACACCATCACCCGCCCCCTGGAAGCCTCCGCCGAACTCCTCTATGAACTCCAGTGGACGGACACCATCGCCACCGGCACCTGGAAGACCAACGGCACCTCCGCCACCGTGGTCAGCGATGACGGCATCCGCCAAACCGTGAAATTCACCGTCCCCGCCGGCACCGGCAGCCGCTATGTGCGCCTGAAAGTCACCCGGGTATTGTGAAATAAAGGATGGAGCAACAAGGAGCGGCGACATTCCTGTCGCCGTCGAACCCTCCAACCCTCTCCCATTTCAGTTCCTACTCCTACTCCTATATTTTTGAACAGGAGTTCACAGAGGAAGCAGAGCCTAAACGGAGAAGTGGGAGAGGTGGGAGAGAGCAAAGGCTTCGAGGGGCGGAGAGTAAGAGTAAGACCGGAAGCACTCCCCGTGAAACCATCCATTTCCCTACATTAAAAGAATTGCGGCGACCCCGCCCCGCATTCTATCATTTTCCGCCGGGTGGCCCGCCGCCCGGTCCTTTCCTCCATCCCCGATGAAACCCGCCCTCCTGTCCCCCGCGGCGCTCACCGCGCTGCTCACCGTGTCCCTGTTTCTCCCCCCCGCCGTGCTGCGCGCCGCTCCGGGGGATCCGGACCTCTCCTTTGGTGTCATTGGCCAGGTGCCCGTGGAATATAGCGTCTCCTCCCTCGCCGTGCAGGCGGATGGGAAGATCCTCGCCCTCAATAACGGTAATAAAATCCTCCGCCTCCTGCCCAATGGCACGCTGGACACCACCTTCGCGGGTGGCAACGGGGTGGCCGCGGTAAGCATCTCGATTTCCTCCTATGAACGCGCCCTCGCGGTGGCACCGGACGGTCGCATCGTGGTGGCGGGCTCCGTGACCGGCGAGAAATCCCAGGACCTGGGCATCCAGCGCTTCACGGCGGACGGCCTGCCGGACACCACGTTCGGGCCGAACGGGGTGCGGAGCCGCAACATGAGTGTGTTTGATTACTATCCGGATCCCTTCAAGCCATGGGGCCCGTCCACGCCGCAGCTGGGCCTGCACTCCCAGGATTACGCCCGCGCGGTGGTGATCTTTCCGGATGGCTCCATCCTGGTGGGAGGATCGACGAGTACTTATCCCAAAAGCGCGAGCTTTGAGGATGGCGCGCTGTGGCACCTCTCCGCCACCGGGGAGCTTCTCACCAGCATCGTCTCGCCAGGCCTCGCGGGCTCCAGCAATGTCCACACCATGGTCGTGGCGGGGGAAAACCGCGCCTACGTCGCCGGGTCCACCGGCCCTGTCCTCATGGGCACCTATGCCTACTCACCGCCCGGCGGCGGCTACTGTTATGTGACCGAGGTGCCACCAGTGCAGATCTTCACCGGAACCACCCCGGGCAGGCCCTCCCTGGCGCTGGCCAACGGCCTGCCGCTGCTGGCAGGCGATATGGGCAGCGGGGCTCATTACGTGACCGGCCTGGCACCCGATCCCTCGGGCGGCAGTCTCTACCCCTGGAAACTGGGCGCGCCGCAACTGAAAGGCCCGGAGGTGCCCGGCGGGAAATCCGTGGCCGTCCAGACGGACGGACGCATCGTGCTGGCCGGGGACACCCTGGGCCGCCTCATGCCGGACGGTGGCGCGGACATTTCCTTTGCCACCGTGGAACCGGTGAGCGGCGTGAATACCGTGATCCTCCAGGCGGACGGGAAAATCCTGACCGGCGGTACCGGCGGCGTGCGGAGGTTTGAGAATGCCAGTGCCTCCGGCACCTTTGTGCTGGAGCAGCCCGCGGGCACTCCGGTGGACCCCGTGACCCCCGCGGCGGACTTCGGCTCCATTTCCGCGGGCACCAGCGCCACCCTCACCTTCACGGTGCGGAATCCCGGCACCGTGCCCCTGAATGTGTATAAAGTGGTGCCGGAGGGAGCCTCCGCCGCCACGCTCAGCGTGGAGACGCCCCTCCCCCTCACCGTGGCCGCCGGAGGCACCGGCACCTTCAATCTGAAGTGGACCCCCACCGCCCCCGGCACTCTGAATGCCAGCCTGCGGGTGGTGAACAGCGACACCATCAAACGCTCCCGCGTCCTTTCCCTCACCGGCCATGCCGTCACCGGCGGACCGGGCCCGGAGATAGAGGTGCGCGCGGCGGACCTGGGCGGCGCGCTCGTGAGCGGACAGACGGGCCGCGTGCGGCTCAGCCGCTTCGTCCCCCAGGTGGACCTCACGGTGGGAAATCAGGGCACGCAGGCGCTGCACCTGGGCGCGGCGGCATTCACCGGCACGGGCTCCGCCTTCTCCCTATCCGCCCCGCTGCCCGCGGAGCTGGCCGCCGCCGGCACCCGCACGGTGACCCTGCGCTACACCCCGGGCACGCAACCGGTCTCCGCGGACCTGCGCCTGCCCAGCGATGACGAGGACGAAAACCCCTTCATCATCCCCATCACCGGAGACCCCTCCACCTCCAGCGCCAACTGGCGGGCCTCCTTTTTCAGCGGCGCGCCCGCCGGAGCCCCCACCGGGGACACGGAGGACTACGATGGCGATGGCCTCCCGAATCTCCTGGAATACGCCACCCTCAGCTCCCCCCTCACCCAAAACCCGCCGGCCGCCACCCTGGTGAAAAACGGCACCATCCTGGAATACACCATCACCCGTCCCCAGGAGGCCGCCACCGAACTGAACTATGAATTCCAGTGGACCGACAACCCGGCCACCGGCCCCTGGAAAACCAACGGCACGAACACCACCCTGCTGAGCGATGACGGCAGCTTCCAGACCGTGAAATTCACCGTCCCCGCCGGCAGCTCCGGCAGCCGCTACGTGCGCCTGAAAGTCACCCGGGTATTGTGAAATAAAGGATGGAGCAACAAGGAGCCGCGACATTCCTGTCGCCGTCGAACCCTCCGCCCCCTCCCGTTACAGCTCCTGCTCCTATTCCCCTATTTCCGAACAGAAGTTCACAGACGAAGCAAAGCCTGAAAAAACACATAGAGCCAGGAGAAAACCCATAACCCCGGATTTCAGACCCTCTCCCGCGTGCCGGACGCGCGGGACAGAAGGCGCCGGAGACCCATGGGCCCAGCCGGCGGCGCGATATCAGTCGCTCCTTTGGGGCTTGTTTTCGGATGTGGAGGAAGGCAAGCGAGCCTTCCTCCGTTTCCGCTCACCGAGCACCGCCTCGGCAGCCATGACAACCTTTTCCCGGTTCGACCGGTGCAACTTTCTGAGCAGGGAAGTATAACCCTCATCCCCAATCAAACCCAGCACCCAGGTCGCGTTGGCGGCGACTCTTTCATTCGGATCGTCCGTTAGCTCCACGGCCAACGAAAGTGGCAGGCTGACGTTTTCCGGATTCATCACCCAGCATTCGCTGGAGAAGAGCCGGTCCTCTTCCGAGGATGACTTCAACCTTTGCGACAGGATATTATTAACAACATCAATGTGAAAGTCGCCCCTTTTGATGCGCTCCGACAGACCCGTCATGTAATTGGTGCTGCCCGTGTTTGCGGCGGCGTTCAAGGTTTGGCTGAATACCGGGTGATGTTTCAGACAGAAGTATGGAAAAAACCAGGGAGCGAAAACCAATAGTGAGGCCAGTGACAGGATGAGAAATATATAAAATCCCGCGCGTTTTATCTTGAGTTGCATGTTAATTTAAATAGAACACTGGAGTTCCCCGCGGTGGCCCGGCCCTTCCCGTTGTCTTCATATCGATTTTCCATCCCGGAAAATCCCGGAACCGCCTGACGGTTTTGGGCGAGGGCGTCGTTCTCAGGGGAGAATTGACCAGGATCTTTATCCCGCCGCCGAAGCATGTCGCCCGTAATGGCTGTGAACAGGGAACGCCGAGCCCTTCATCCAGCGAGTTTCGACGGGACGCCGGAACTGGTCAAGCCCGGTGTAATCTTTGCCCCTCGGGCACCGTGGTATCAAGCAACAGGCATCGCCGGAGGCGGATGGGCAGGTGATGGAGGCGCGGGGAAAGATGATCGTATGTTTTGCCACACGTACCGTCCCGGCGAAGGGCCCGCTTTCCGGCGTCTGGCACCGTGCCTGGGGGCTCCGGTGGAAAGGAAACGGGTGCGCGCTTGACAAAGGTGGCGTGAAATCCCCGGCGCTAGGGGTATGTCTGATTCCATCCCTCCGTTGAAGAATGCCCGCCATGAACGCTTTGCCCGGGAACTGGCCGGAGGAGCCACGCCCGCGGAGGCCTGGGAACGGGCGGGCTATGCCCGGAGCGGGGACGCCGGGGCGCGGGCCGCGCGGCTGGCCGGGGAGGACGGGGTAAGAAGACGCGTGGAAGCGCTGCGGGTGCCGGAGCCGGAGGTGCCCGCCGTTGCGGAGCCAGGCGTTCCCCCGCCCCGCGGGCGCGGTGGCAAAGACCCGGCGGCCCGTGAATCCCCGGCGGTGGAGATGCCGCCCGGGCCCCTCACCATGGAGGCCGCCATGGAGGTGCTGGCGGTCATCGCGGGGAACGGGCAAAAGGACAGCGACCGCATCGCCGCCTGTCGCGTGGCGGGTGGCTGGCTGGGCTGGGACAAGGCGGCGGAGACCGCGGCGGACGGACGGGAGGCGGAGGCCACGGCGCGGCTCGCGGAGTTCATCGCGAATATCCGGCGTCGGAAGCCGGTGGAGGCGGAGGCCGGAAAGACTCCCGGGACGGGGGCGGAGGCCTGACATTCCATTGTAACCAAAACCATCGCCATGAGTGTAAGTCTGGAGGATATCCTGCGCCGTTCCGCGGCCAGTGCCGGGAGGGTGACGGAGGAGGAGGAGAGTAGAAGTGAGAGTATGAGTATGAATGTGGAGGACACTCCAGGAGAAAGCGTGGGCGCTTGTTTCCCGGAGGAATCCCCTGCCCCGCCGGAGCGCGCGGCGGTCCCGGATACCACGCTCACGCCCGCGGAGCTGGAGGAATGGCACCGCCGCACGGCTCCGGACAGGCTCCAGGAGGAGGCGCTGCCGGACCCGGTGTGGCGGCTGGCAAATCTCTACCGCTGTCTCACGGAGGACGGGCGGGACGTGCCCTTCATCCCCACGCCGGAGCAGCGGGCCGTCATCTGGTGCCTGCACGCGCGGGGCTGGCGGCGGCTCATCATCCCGAAGGCCCGGCAGCTCGGCATGAGCCTCCTGCTCTCGCTCGTCAGTCTGGACGGCGTGTGCTGGCGGGAGGGCTTCCACGCGGCGCTCATCGATAAAAAAGAGGCGGACGCGGAGAAAAAACTGCGGGAGAAAGTGAAATTCGCCTGGGACCGGCTGCCGCCCTATGCCCATAAAATCCTGGACCTCCCCCGCTTCACCAACGACCAGCTGCTGGTGACGGAGCGCACCCGGCGGGACGCCCCGGAGTCCTCCTTCAGCGCGGGCATCAACTTCCGCGGCGGCACCGTGGAGCTGCTGTGGATCTCGGAATGGGGCGCCATCCAGGATACGGACCGCGCCCGCTCCCGGGAGATCAAGGCCGGGGCACTCCCCGCCGTGGAGCGCGCCGCGGAGGGCGTGTGTGTCATCGAGACCACATGGAAGGGTGGCCTCGATGGAGAGCTGGGCCCTTACATTCACGAAGCCATGAAAACCCCGGAGGCGGAAAAAGGGGATAAGTCCTGGCGGATTCTTTTTTTCGGCTGGCACACCTGCGCGCAATACCGCCAGAGCCACGGATACATCGATCCCGAAAGCGCGCGTTATTTCGCGGAGATCGAGCGCGGCGGCGTCCGCCTGGATCCTGAACAAAAACTCTGGTATGCCGAGAAACGCCGCACCGGCACCAGCGCCAAAACCGTGAAAGAGGAATACCCCACCCTGGTGCACGAATGCTGGGAAAACAGCCCCCCGGGCAGCATCTACGGCCCCGCCATCGCCACCGCGCGCACCTCCGGGCGCGTGCGTCTTTTTGAGACGGACCGCTGGCCCGTGCATACCTTCTGGGACCTGGGCCTGCCCGTGAATACCGTCACCTGGTATGCCCAGATAAGACCGGAGTCCATATTGTTAGTGGATGTGGACCTGGAGCTGGACATCGACCTCCAGGACCGCGCCGCCCTCATGCGCGCCAAGGGGTGGAACTACGGCTGCCACTACCTGCCATGGGAGGCCGGGCAACGCAGCAGCCTGGGCACCACGCCCGCCGCGGAGTATGCGAAGGTCCTGGGGCACAATGTGCGCGTGGTCCCCCGCGCCGGACGCGTGCTGGACGGCATCCAGCAGCTCCAGACCCTCTTCCCCCGCCTCGTCTTCCACGCCGGCCGCTGTGCCCGCGCCCTGGAACACCTGGCCCGCTACCGCTCCGAACGCGAGACCGCCACCGGCATCGCCCGCGACCTCCCCGTGCACGACCGCCACAGCCACGCCGCCGACGCCCTCCGCCAACTGGCCCAGGCCCTGAACGCCGGAATGATCGAAGGCGGCAATACCGTGGGCAGTCACGGAACAGCCATGCACACCCCTGTGCGCGTGATGTCAGGACTGAGGAGGTGAGGGTTCCAGAGGCCTTCAGTCCTGCTGAAGACGGGCTTTTTCTTTACGCCAGTTAACGTAATCCTCCGGCCAGTGCATCGAGGCAAAAAAGTGCTTTACGAACCCTCCGTCAAAAGCCCGGGCATCCAGAATGCGCGTTCCCTCCGGCAGTCGCCCCTCCGCGGATCTGATTATAAGCCCGTGCACCGGTTCATCCGGCAAACCCAGCCAGCGCTTCACCCCATCGCGAAAGACCCCCGGACCGGTATGCCGGTGTACAAAATGCGGGTAACTGATATCGATTCCTTCGGCGGCCCGCTCCACTATCAGATCAATGACGGCCGAGAGCGCGGGGTGGTCTGGAGTGGCGGCAAAGGTCCAGTTACAAAGATGAATGCCATCAGCCTCCGCGCCGCATAAAAAGCTGTCGCTTTCCGTTATCCACTCGTCCGGCGGAACAAGGGGAACGGTATCAGTGTCGGTATAGAGCCCGCCATTGTAATGCAATATAAGCACACGCCAGAAATCCGCCCGCATTACCCCGAGGGGAAACGAGTCGTAAATGCGCGCTATCTCACCCGGATAGCAATCCTGAACGAACTCCCGTGCCTCGGGATCGTCCATCATCCGGTAATACCAGCCCGGGGAACGTTCCAGCCAGAGATCACGGCAGCCCAAGGCCTCCTCCGTCAGCACCCGCTCGCGGGAGGTTTGCCAGATTATCGCGGGAATTTTTGCGGCTCTTCCTTTCATTTTGCAGGTTGTCGTTCAGGAGGTTGGCGTCCGCGTCAATGAAGCAAGGCGTCCGGTGATCACGTGGATCAGCGATTTTGGACTGAATTTTTCGAGAATTTCCCGCCTGCCGTTTTCCCTCCGCATCCGCAGGCTCTTGTCTCCCTTTGCAACCAGCCCTGCAACTTTGAGGAGAATGGCTGCGGCGGCGGTCTCATCGGGATGGGCCCAGGTTCCTTTTCTGTAAAGAGGATCCCGGCTCTGTCCGACGCGTTGAATGGAATAAGGAACCAGATAGGAATTCCCGGGATTGCAAAAGTCAAGATGCCCCCCCCACCCCGTGGTGATTACCGGCAAACCCATCCCGAGCGCTTTGGCGATGTTAAGGCCAAAGCCCTCGCTCTTCTGCAAGCCCAGGAAAATGTCCGCGCCCGCGAATACCCTCTCCAGTTCCTCATGGCTCAGAAACCGGTTTATAATTTGAATCCTTGAATCATGGGAACACAACCGGTTGAGGTCCCTCACCCCGGCGGCATCCATGTGATGGGCTTTGAGAACGAGCCGAACGTCCCTTCGGGTTGGAAAGGCCTTTTGGAAAACCCGGATGACCGCGGCGGGATTCTTTCGCGCAAACCGGCTCCATGCATCGAAAAGATACAGGATCACCAAAGGGGATTCCCCCAGGCTGACGGGGAGGCCGGGGAGAGTTTTTAAGGCGGATACCGCGTGCGGAACGACGTGGACCGGGCGGTTTACCGTTTCAAAAAGTCTCCGGCAGAACGTACTGGGGGTCCAGATCTCGGACATCCATGGGGCAAGGGCATGGAATTCCAGGGGAAGCCCTCCCTCCACCTCATATGCCCAGTAACCGATATGCCGCGCTCCATCCGGACCGGCGAAGCCGGCCATTTGCCAGTCCCGCTCCTTTTCCTCCGCCTGGGGATGCCAATGGTGGTAATATATCTGCCGGGGGTCCTTCAGAGAGGCCTCCGGTTTGAGAAACCGCTCTCTGCCTAATATCCGGTGCTCCACGGTGAACCCGGACGCCCTCATGGCCTGGATATTTTCCACCGCGGCCTCGCCGAGCCCGCAATCCGCCGAATAAGTATAGGCAATAATATCCACCCGGCGCTCCTGGAGCCCGGATATCGCCGGGGGATCCTCCGCGGAGTCATCGTCCGGTGGCGGAATCAAACCGCCGAATTTTCCGAAGGTATCGCATTCATCAGGAATCCCTGCCTCTCTCCGGGATGCGGAGTCTTTGAGGATATGAATATCATCAAAAGATTTTCTGTGTTTATAGTATGCGAAGGTGAGCAGTCCGGAGCCGGTTGCCGCGGAGGCATCCTCCGGCCGGCAGAATTCCTCCACCACCGAGGCGGTCCGGGCCACCATCTCCCGGATCAACTCCCCCAGGAATGGATGCCCCTTCACGCCGCCAAATGCATAATTGCCAAGTTGCCTGCCTCCCTTGCCCTTCGCCTGGGCTCCGGATTGACGGGATTTGGTCCCGCGGTCCTGGGGTTCCCGTTCGCGGGCAAACACCAGGCCCCGTCCGAGTAATTCGTCAAGTGGCGCGGTCATTTGCAGATCAAGATCCACATAGAATCCTCCCAGGGTTTCGACCGCCGCGACGCGAAACACATCAGACTTCATCCCGGGGACCGGGTACCACTCATACAGCCCGGCCAGCTCCGGCCTGCGGCTTTTTATAAAGTGCTCGCTGTCTCCCTCGGAAAAGAACAGAACCTCCCAGTCAGGGTGAAGCCTTTTGATGGCTTCGAGGTGTTTTTTCCGGGATTTGCCGAGCGTGGCCAGACTTTTGCCACCGCAGAGAATTCGTTTCGGGATCATGTATAAATAAACAGTGACTAATCTCACCGCCGGCTCCACCCCTGGGACTCAGCGCCGCAATGGACCACGCGGGCCTTTCCGTCACGCGCCAGCAGCCAGAGAAGAAACTCCGGTGAAACGCCGGCGGGACCGTGGAGCCTCAGCAGCTTCAGGAACTCTTTTGCAAACGCTGACCTCCAGAGAGTCAGGGCACCGTTCAGTCCCGGCAGTTTCAGGAACGGCTCCGGAACCAGGCTCCCCCCGCCCGGGTATTGCCTGGCCGCCCAGGACCAATGCCCCGGCGGCACTTCCTGAAAAACCGCGGAGGTGAACGCCACGTCGCATTCTTCAAACCGGCGGTCCAGAAACAACTCGGCACCCGTGCCTGCCGGAACGATCGAATCCGGGAAGGATATCAGCCAGGCCGGATGATTCTTTGCCAGGGCTCCCGCCAGCCATGGCGCGCCTCCGGGCGTTTCGGGGGTAAAATGCCGGGGAACTCCGGCGGGGAGGAAGGGATACCGGTTTCCACGGTCCTCTTTGACTATCAAAAGCGAATCCGGCCTGACCAGCACACTGGGCTGGACAACGGGAGCACTGGCGACGGAGACCTCCGTGCTGACGGCGGGAACCTCCGGTGCGCAGCAGGTGCCGGAGGCAGCCCCGAAATAAGCCAGTTCGCTATCCGGGTTCGCCCACTGCGCGTATTCGATATCCAGCGGGAGAAGCCTGGATCTGGCCTCCGCCGGAACAAAAGTGAGAAATCCGTCAAACGCCGCCCTGGGGTAAACGGCGGTCAGCAAAAACCACTCGTCAAATCCGTAATCCGGCCAGATGCTGCCGTGGACCCTCACTCTTTTACATCCAGGAGGAGTGCTGAAAGTATCAATGGTCCCGCGGGTGGTGTGCCATATCAGTGCGCGCATTAGAAGTCCGGCCGGGATACTCCGGTTCGTGCCCATCTGACAGCCAATCATTGGCCGGTAGTGCATGTTTCCCACCTCATTGAGCTCGCCCCATACCGGCACCCTCCACCATCCCAGTCCCACCCGTTCCAGTTCCACGGTGCGAAGGACATCCGGGCCGGGCCTCGCGGCTCTGTCAGAGTCCAGGATGGTCACAAGCTTCCCCTCTTCCTCAAAAGCGAGCATGCGCCACATCGCTCCAGGATTGTGCGCGAGACTGTTTGACTTCATAAGATACACTTCGCACCCGGCGTCGGTGAGGTCGGGTATCAGAAATTCCAGATCGGCCGCCAGATAGACCCGGAACACTGCCTCCGGGTGTTTTCTGGAAAGCCAGTGCGCCCCTTTCAACAACGGGGCCGTGTAGTGGTTCCACGGATCGAACCGCAAGAGGCCGTTCTTGTTGGCCTTCATGAACATTTTCCGGCCAGTAATCGTTATCGCCGGCATCTCCTCGCGGATGTTTTTCCAGAAAAGGGAGGTGCTGAGAATGTGCGTCGCCCCGGGCCGGGCATTGAAGATCCTCTTAACGCCGAAATACGAGTCGTACAAAGCGCGCTCTTTTGCCGACGCTTTTTTCCGGAACTGTTCTACATGTTCATCGGTTAGTATGGGGAAGACGTCCGACCAGCTCATCTGAAAATATTTGGGTTCAATTGATAGTATTCCGGTTCATGGCCTGTCTGGCGGGGCAGGCCGGCACGGAGAGGGGGGACTTGGATCCTGAATTCCTCAAGGCCGGCTCCAGCCGCCCCGGGCTTCAGAAATTCCGCGCGGAGAGGGAAATCATGAGAGGCGATGCAGAGGGACAGGTCTTCCCGGCTTGAAGGCCGCGCTTTCGAGAATGAGGAACCGCGCTCCCTTGATATCGTTCCGGAGGGTGTCTTCAACCGCCCTTCTAAGTGCCATGGGATGGGCCTCGGCCCTTAGATTGATGAGCATTTTGCCGGTGACTGTTCCGGCGGCATGGGACATCGACAGCTCCGGCTTCCGGTCATTCGCTACCACCTGGACCACTGAAAGGGAGGTCTTTTCCTTTTTCGCGCGCCGCCGCGCCCCCGCCACGACGGGTTCACCGGACGCGGTCAGCGAAAGTTTAAGATGAGCGATGCGCGCTCCCGCGAATTCGAGTTTCTCCTGGATAACGCGTCCCGCCGCGAGCAGCACGTCGTCCGGTATAAAAGTGCCCACGATCGCATGCACGGAGAGCTCCGCGTTGTACCAGCCGAGCAAGGCCTCGCCTTTCGCGTAGCGATTGTAATCAACCTCCAGACTTTGCGCGGGCGGGTTGTATTCCCCCGCGACCAGAAGGTCAAACAGTTCGTTGACCCCTTGGTCCGACACTATGGAGAGCTCGACCACTTTTTTTTCCGGATAGGCCACCTGGAACCACGCTGCCAGCTTCGCGCGGGCGCCCCGGGGAAGAAGATCAACTTTGCTCAGAACGATGATGCCGGCCTCCTCGATTTGTTTACGATAGATGTAATCAATTTCAGGGCTGAATTCCGTGAAGGCCGAGTCCCGCGGAGAGACATCCGCGGGGTTGGGGTGGGCGGGCGTGCTCTGTCCACTCGTGCGTGACCCGGGTATTCGGATCTTGCGGCTGTCTATGAGCACCGCGTAGGGAGCCCGCCTCATTCCCAGCCCGTAGACCTTCTCCAGCGGTTCCATGACCGTGGCTATCAAATCCGTGCAACTCCCCACCGGTTCGGCGATAATCACGTCAGGTCGCCCCGACTCCTGCATTTTCCCCAGTTTTTCCACCAGTTCATCCGCTCTACAGCAGAAACAGCCGCCCGTGACCTCGTCCACGAATGCCGTCCCCACCCCCGCCTCCATCTCCCCTCCCGTTTGAAATCTCCGGGTGTCAACGAGTCCAACTCCTTGATCGTTAGAGATCATTCCGACCGCGAGACCCCTCGCAAAAAGCAGGTCGGCAAGCTTGCGAACAAAGGATGTTTTTCCCGCGCCGAGAAAACCGCCCACCAGAATAAATATCGCCCCTCCTTTTCCGTCAGGAGGCTCTTTTATATGACCGGCTGGCATTTCCGGAAAATTGTTACCGCTTCTCATTAAAATTCCCTTGCATCTTGACTTAATATCGTCAACAGAAATCATTCCTTGTTCCTGATAACTCTTGATTCAGGTATCAATAATTCAGAAAAATTCGATGAACAGACGTAATTTTATCAAAAAATCCGGTTTGACACTCGGTTCGGCCACTCTTTTCCAGGGGCTTGTTTCCTCCCAGGGGTACGCGAGTGAGACCACCTACGCGGATTGCAACTGCACCTTTGAGGTTTACACCGGGGCCATTTACACACTCTCCCCGGCCATGATCGCGGACGCGATTAACGAGATTGGAGCCGGCACGGCGATTCTGGGGGCTATCAAGGATAAGATCCTCCTGGGAGTCAAAGACCTCACCGGTCCCGTGACGAGCACGGTCTATGATGCCTCTCCGCAATGGGTGAAGGAATTCTGGGGATACGTGGGCGAAGGTTATGAAGAGTTCGTGGGCCAAACCGCTCCGGTCCGGGAAAAAATTGCTGATTACGCCGCGGCTAAATGGAACGAAATCAAAGCGTCTCTGGCCTCAGCTTGCGCGGCGTTGGATGTTTCCAAAAACACGACCGTTAAAGTGGAGTGCATCAACGGTGTGTTCCAGGAGATTGAAGACACTGATCTCGCCGCCCCGGGAAGCATTCTGGACACGGAGATAACCGCCGGGCCAATTACCGCCTCCATTAAGGTGGAAATCGAGTCAAGCGCCACGGTCACTGGCAGTTGCGCGCCCACGGCCACTAACGGATGCACGGCGACCGTCAAGGTCGAGCAAAAGATCAAACTGGAAATTTCGGTGGGGATCGAAGCCCTTGGCTCCAATCTCAAGGCCACGGGGGATTCGGAGAAACTCCTTCCCACGCTGACACTGACCCGCGGGTGCGGCGTTCCTCAATAAAAGTATTTCGGGGTTGTGCCGCGAAGAACCAGGTCTTAAACTAACGGAGTTATGCAGATGTCCGCTTTCGGAAAGGGCACGGGAGCCGCAGTTTTTTTGATAGCCGCGGGTCTCGGTTTTTATTTTTATATAAAAACACCGGAAGCGGACCCTGCCGGCTCCGGCCCCCCGGACAAGGTGAAGGGCGGCGGTTCTCAAATCACCCGTATTCCCCCGAAGGTCAAGCAGCCGCCCGGCACGGGCGCGGAGATGCCCGGGGGGGTGAAGTCTTCTCCCGGGTTTGAAACGCTTTCCGGAAAGTATCTGGAGTTGCCGATAGGCAATAAGTATAACGATGAGTTCAATGAGTTGACATCTTCGATCATCAAAGGGCATCCGTCGGAGGCCATCAAGGCGCTTTCCTCCTTCAAAACGACCCTGCCGCCCGACCGGTTCAGATTTTTTGTCGAAAGTCTCGGTTCGGAACTGGGCCGCCTCGATTTTGAAGGCTCGGCCTCGAAGTATCTTGAAGAGGCTTTAGCCGGGACGGGAGATGATCCGGTTGCACGGGACCAGCTTCTCCAGACTTACGCCTCTGAGATCAGTTTCAAAGGAGGGGAGATACCGCCCGCATGGAAGGCTTTTCCGGACGGGAATGTGAAACGTTCGGTCATGGTGGGGTACCTTAGCCGGCTCAAAGGCGGGCTGGATGCCCCGGGGCTGGCCGCGCTGGGCGAGGTTGTCCCCCTGGGGACTCTTCCGGTCAAAGATCAATCCCGTCTGGCCTCCGCCATCGTTAAAGCGAAGGACATTCCCGGGTCTCTGGAATCCCCAGGGCTGGCCTCCGCCCCCGGTTTACAAAAACTGGTCCTGGTCCAATGGCTGGGGGAGGACGCGGATGCCTGTCTGAATTTTCTAACGGAAAAAAAGAACAATCCCTCTTATAACCAGTGGGTCGGGGATCTGGTTCCCCACATTGTCAGAATTGATCGTGACGCGGCAAAGACCTGGGCGGGGACGATTACCGATGCCGCGCTGCGCGAGGAGGCGGAAAAAGCGATCGCCCGTTTCCGGCAATAGACGGCCCCGGGGCTTTGTCAGGATTTTCCGGACATGGAGAAGGCCTGCTTTCCACGGTGCAGGATTTCCCGCGCGGACCGGAGGGGCGGATTTGACAGGCGGGAATATCCTGAAACAGTCCACCGTCTTTTCCAAACGCCAGCCGCCTTTCCCCGCACCTGTCCATGGGCCTGTTTTCCTTTTTCGCCCGTCTGTTCACGAAGCCACCCGTACCCGCCCCGGTGCCGGAGACTCAGGGCTCCGGGCCGGAATGCTTCGAGCCGGATTTCCCCATCATTCCGCTGTATATCCCTGAAGAGGAGGCGCGGGCGCTGCTCGGCCGGTTCGCGCGCGTGAAAACAGAGGGACCGGGGTCCGATCGCGCGATCGCCCAAAAGGTGCTCGCGGCGGAGGCCGGGGGGACGCGCCTTGCCATCGGTATTTGGGAAGGGCGGGTGCGGTTTACGAATTATCTCACCCCGCGATTCAACGCGAACGACCGGGAAAAGGGCAAAAAGCTGGGCTGGTTTTTGCGATATTACGGAGGCCGCGCGGAGTTCGGCGAGCCCTTTGATACCGGCCATATGATCTTCTGGAAAAACCCCTCGCGGAAAATCATGCTGGTCTTTGGGAATCACCTGGGCCCCGTGCGCGTGTTGGATCAGGATCCCGCCCACTGGGGCGGGGAGGAAACGGAGGAAAGCTGAAGGGGGAGCCCGGGGGTGCCTCCGGCAGCGGGGCTTTCCCTTATTCCGGAGACCCGCCCGTGGCCTCCCAATTATCCACCAGTTCCTTGAGCCGGCGGTCCTCCGGCGTCACCCGGCTTGCGGGGACGAAGGTGAATTCAGACAGGACAAAGTCCCCGGCTTTATCCTTCTTTGCCAGGACGACAGAGTCGTAACGCGTCACCCCGTCCGGGCATTTCAATTCCACGATACACATGATCTTTCCGTTATTGGAGGGATCGCCGGAGCCGCGGATTTCAATGGTCTTTTTCAGGGCCATGTTTTCCACGTCCACCGTGTCAAAAGTCCACTGGCTGGAGGAGGCGGCCTGGCGGTCGCGAGTGAGACGGTGATAGTCCTCCCATGAGCCCCGGGAGAGGATGCGGTTTATGGATTCCAGAGCCCCCCTGGGGGTGCTGAAGTCATGGGACGGGCGTGGCCAGAAGACTTTGAGCGCGGCCGCCGCGGAGAGCACCAGCGCGGCGGCGCTCATGACCAGGGCCGGGGACAACCGTCCGGCGGACGCGTTCCCCGCCCTGGCGGAACTCCACGCAGGCAGGGGAATCCGTTTCCCTCCCGGCGGCATGGGCACGGTCACGGGATGGAAGGCGGGGGCTTCCATTTCCACTCCGGCGGGCGGGATCACCTGCCCCACCGGTTGCCACTCCCCGGAGCCCTGCCCGCGGCAGAGCGCCTCCATGGAAAGCATGCCGGAACCGGTCAGGGCCCGCAGGGCCGCCCGGGACACCGGCCCCTCCTCCTGGCCGTCGTTATTGATATAAAAGAAATCCATGTCAGGAACGCCCTCCGGCGGGGAGCCCGGGAAGTCAAGAGTCCGCGGCGGGATCAAACCCGGATTGCAAACCGGCGGACCCTGGCGGAGGGGAAAGGCCACCGGTTTTCCCTGATATGAAAAGCATAAAGATACGTCTGTTGATCGCCGTCCCGGTATGTCTGGTGGCCGGGAGCTATCTTTCCCTCATGACGGGAGCGTGGATGGTGGGAGGGCTCAATACCGGGGGTGTTTCCGAGGGCACGGCCACGGTGCTTTTTCCCTATGCGTTCATCTCCCGGGAGGTTCCGGATAGCTTCGCCGCCGCGGTGCTTTTTATCTCTATTTGCTTTATGCGCTGGTGGCGGGGATCTCCTGGGCATGGAGGAACTGGAGGGTGCCCGCGGGGGTGGGGGCGCTGCATCTGGTGGCGGTGGTGGTGGCCCTGTGCGTGGCCTCCGGTCCCCAGCCCTCCCCGCCCGGCTCCGGACCGGAGACCCCGTCCGGCGGGCCCCTTTTCCGCCACGGGGAGCCTCCGCCGGGGGAAACCTACCGGTCCCGGGAACTGCAAAGGATGATGGATCAAACCATAAAACCGCTCCGGAATGGAGCCGCCGGATCTCAAGCCCCCGCCCCGGTAGCGGCGCATCCCCGGCTTCCCCGCCGCTGGATATTTATGACCATTTGAAGCGGACACCCCATGGCGTCCTGCCAACTGATTTTGCACCGGCGGACCTGCCGGGAGCCGGGCCCTGAACCCGGAGGCCCGGGGGAGGAAGAAACCATTTCCCCGTTGTCTTTTTCGCGCGCATGATCCTCCAGGCGGACGGAAAAATCATCACCGGCGGCAACGGCGGCATCTGGTGGTCACGCGGGTTTTACAGGCGGAGGAATGCCAGGGCACGATGTGAAAAACAGGCCCCGGCCTCTCCGCGGGCGGGCACCGCGGCGTCAGGAATGGACCCCGCCCCCCGACGGGTGGTGGCGGAAGTAGTACTCCAGGATCTCCGCGGGGGGCGTGGGGGATTTGGGGTTCTGGTTGAAAACGTCCCCGTCCTCCGGACCGGTCACTTCAGGAGGGAGCCCGAGCCCCCCGTTCCCGTGCAGGAACAGATGAGTGAGACGCTCCAGCCTCCGGAGCCCCGGGGGCAGGGCGGTCAATTGATTGCGGGAAACATTGAGTCTGGTGAGCTTCGTCAGGTGTTCCATTCCGGGGGGCAGTTCTGTCAGGAGATTGCTCGAAACGTCCAGGTCCGTGAGAGCACTCAGCCGGGGGATGCCAGGCGGCAGTTCTGTCAGATGGTTGGACCAGGCATCCAGCTTTGTCAGCGCCGTCAGCCGGCCGGTGCCAGGGGGCAGCGCGGTCAGTTGATTCAGGGAAAGGATCAGTTGTTCGAGCGCGGTGAGCCGCTCCAGCTCCGCGGGCAGGGAGGTCAGTTGATTGGCGTAAAGATTCAGGTCCGTGAGGGCGGTCAGGTTTCCCATGCCGGATGGCAGGGAGGCGAGGGCGTTTTCCGCCAGGCACAGCCGTGTGAGCGCGGTCAGCTGGCAGAGCCAGGCGGGCAGGGCCGTCAGTTGATTGCCGGTAAGATCCAGCTCCTCGAGCGCCGTCAGCCGTTCCATCTCCTGGGGCAGCGTGGTCAAGCGGTTCCAGGAAAGCTCCAGCGCCGTGAGTTCCGTCAGCCGGCCGATGCCGGGAGGCAGGGTCGTCAGTTCATTGCCGGAGAGGTCCAGCCGGGTGAGGGCGGTCAATTCCCAGAGCTCCGGCGGGAGCCCGGTCAGGTGGTTGTTCCACAGATCCAGGCGGGTGAGCGCCTTCAGTCGCGGGATCTCCGGCGGCAGCGCGGTCAGCCCGGTGCCGGAAAGGTCCAGCCACGTGAGCGCCGTCAGTTGCCACAGCTCCGGCGGCAGTTTCCCGGCCAGGGGATTATCCCAAAGGCAGAGGTCCGTGAGCGCGGTCAGCTGGCCGATGCCCGGCGGGAGTTCCGTGATCCGGTTATCCCAGAGGTCCAGCTCCGTGAGTGTGGTCAGTTGCCACAGCTCCGGCGGCAACGCCACGAGGCCGCGGTGGGAAAGCCTGAGCTCCGTCACCGGATTTCCCTGTCTGCCGGACTCCAGGGCGGCCAGGATTTCCCGCCGGGCTTCGTCATAGGCCGTCTGCTGTTCCGGGGTCATGGGCGTTTCCATAGTGATTTAAAAAATGCCCATAAAGACCGGCGGGCGGATGCCGGACGGGCGTGAAAATAATGGTCCAGCATGTCCTGGGGATTGGCGGGCATTCCCTGGCCCTCTCCGCCTTCCTCGTTCACCTCCGGGCCCAGGAGTTCCGGGGGAAGCTGGAGCCCGGGATTCCCATGCAGGGTCAGGACATACAGGGACTCCAGTTGCCGGAGTTCCGGGGGGAGCGTGGTCAGTTGATTCCGGTCCAGACGCAACTGGAGGAGATCCTTCAGCCGCGCGATCCCCGGCGGCAGGGCGGTCAGGAGGTTGTGATTGAGGCGCAACTGGAGGAGGCCTGTCAGCCGCCAGATGACCGGGGGCACGCTGCTCAGGCGACTATGAGCAAGACCCAGGTTGGTGAGCGCGGTCAGGGCCGCCATTTCCGGGGGCAGGGTTGTCAGCAGATTGCCGGAAAGGTCCAGCCACTCAAGCCCGGTGAGGCGCGTGATTTCCAGGGGCAGCGCGGCCAGGCGGTTGTGGGAGAGGTCCAGACTGGTAAGTCCGGTCAGATCCGCCATTTCCGGAGGGAGGGTCGTAAGCTGATTCCGGGAAAGATACAGGGTGGAGAGCCTGGGCAGCCGGGGAATGCCGGACGGCAGCGTGGCGAGCTGGTTGTTCCTGAGGGATAGACTGGTCAGCGCGGTCAGGCCGGTGATCTCCGGAGGCAGGGAGGTCAGCCGGTTGCCGGAGAGATCGAGCACCTGCAGCGCCTCCAGCCGGCCCAGTTCCGGAGGCAGCGCGGCGAGCCGGGTTTCCTGAAGGTTCAGCCAGGTGAGCGCCTTCCATTGCCCGCATTCCGGAGGGAGGGAGGCCAGGAGGGTGCGGGGCAACTCCAGCCAGGTAAGCGCGGTCCAGCCACCGCATTCCGGCGGCAGGGTTGTCAGCGGGTTGTACCACAGGACCAGCATGGTGAGCGCGGACCAGCCACCGGTTTCCGGAGGGAGGGCCGTCAGTTGATTGAAGCCCAGGTCCACTCCCTCCAATGCCGTCAGTTGCCCGGTCTCCGGCGGGAGTTCCCTCAGCTGGTTGCGGGAAAGCTCCAGTGATGTGAGCCCGGTGAGCCGGCCGATCTCCGGAGGCAGGGATTCCAACTGGTTTTCGTCGAGCGAGAGTTCCCGGAGAGACGTCAGCCGCCCGATTTCCGGAGGCAGCGTGGTCAGCCGGTTCCGGGAGAGTCGCAGGATTTCGAGCGCGGTCAGTTGTCCCACCTCCGCGGGCAGGGTGATCAACCGGTTGCCGGACAGATCCAGCACCGTGAGGCCGGGCAATAGCCGTAGTTCCGGGGGCAGGCAGGTCAGTTGATTGCCGGAAATGTGCAGCCGCTCCAGGTTCCCCAGGCGTGCTGTCTCCGGCGGCAGGGCCGTGAGGCGGTTGTCATCGAGGGCCAGCATGGTCAGCGCCTCCAGGCGCGCGATTTCCCCGGGCAGCTCCGTGACCTCATTGCGGGGCAGGCAGAGTTCCGTGAGAGCCGTCAGTTCCCATATTTCCGGCGGCAGGGAGGTGAAGCGGTTACCGGAAAAGTGCAGCCCCTCCAGCGTCCGCAGCCGCGCGATTTCCGGCGGCAGGGTGGTCAACTGGTTTTCGTCCACGAAGAGCGCGGTGAGCGCGGCCAGTTGCCCGATCTCCGGAGGGAGCGCCGTCAACCGGTTCCCGGAAAGGTGAAGCATGTCGAGCGCCCGCAATTGCCCGATCTCCGGCGGCAGGGTTGTCAGCAGGTTGCCGGGAAGAAACAGTGCCCTGAGCTCCGTGAGCTGTCCGATCTCCGGCGGCAGGGCCGTGAGCCCGCGCTCTGAAAGATCCAGCTCCGTCACCGGAGTGCCCTGGCGGGCGGATTCCACGACAGCCAGGATTTCCCGCCTGGCTGTCTCATAGGCCTGGTGTTGTTCAGGGGACATGAGGAAATACAAGGGGCGGAGGCGGGAGGGGTGTCAATGTGGCTATCAAAAAAATAGCGGGATAAATGGAACCCTGCGGCGGATTCCTATATGGAAATGAGGTCAGCCGTGGAGTCCCCGCGGATAGAGGTCGTGTACCGTGACGGAGGCACCGGATGCCCTCCGGCCGGCTGGAACGGCCTCCCCCGGACAGCGGGGAAATCCTGTTTGTTAGCTCCCTTCCGCCGGAGCCAGGCGGGCGCTGTTTCCGGGCTCTTTTCCAGTGCCGGGTGTTTTTGTATTTACTTTGTCCTCTGAAAGTGAGAAACCGTGCTTTTCGCCAACCGGTTTTCAGCAAAGCGCCAAAGAGCGCGTTCTATTCGTAATTCATTCACTGTAAAAGAATAACATAATAAATGAAGGATTTGTTAATGAAAAAACCGCCCTTCCTGAAGAAAAGTTCACGAATTTGATTGCTCTGTTAGTATTTACTTTGTAAATACTAATTCATGAGCCGGATATCCCGTCCCCTTATCGCTTTCGCCCTCGCGGCCTTCTCACTTACCGGCGCGTCCGCCACGCGCGCGGCCAATGACCTCCTGGCGGACCGGCAGGTCCTGCCGGGCCTTCCAGCGGACCCGGTCTCCGGGTCCACCGTCACCGCCTCCCTGGAGCCAGGGGAAATCAATGAATCCGGCACCCCGGCCGGGGCGGGCGAAAAGTCCGTATGGTATGAATGGACTCCGGGGGAGGACGGCGTGGTTTATTTCCAGATGGACTTCGCGGAAATTTATCCTTATTTCAGTGGTCCCCGGCGCGGGCTGGCGGTTTATTCCCTGGCGGACGCCGGAGCCCCCGCGGCCATGGGAAATCTGGTGCCGGAGGGGGGCACCATTCTGAGGGCCCCGTTCAATGACCCGGAGGGAGGCGTGCGGGTGCGGGTCGCGGCGGGACGGAAGCTGATCCTCCGCGCCTGGACGGCCCCCGCCGCTTCCGGAGGCTCCACGGCGGGCGAGCCCTTTACCCTGACGGTAAGTTTCACGGCCTCCACCGCGCCGCGGGAGGAGGGGGACCTGCCCGCCACGGCCCTGCCCCTGAAAACGGACCGGAGCGGCCTGGCTTTTTATGCGGATCTTTTTCCTGACGGCCGGAACCATTCCACCTCGGAGGCCGCGGACCATCTCATAGGCGGGAAGCGGTATCCGGCGGGCACCGCGCAGTGGTTCCGCTGGCTGGCTCCCGCGTCCATGGCGGGGACACCGGCGCGGTTTTCCGTGCCCGGGCATTCCCACTTCCAGGCCACGGTGCTGGTGGCCACGCGGGCTCCGCAGGGGACCGCGCTGGACCTCGTGGCGGCACCCGCGGACACCGTCACCTTCATCCCGGAGGCCGGGCGGGAGTATCTCCTGCGCGTGGGCATGCCCGCCCTGCCGGAAGACTCCAGCAATGTCCTCACCCTCACCGGCGCGGCCATGGAGCCTGGCGACGAGCCCGCCCAGGCCCGCCCCATCACTCCCGGCGTGCCCCTGGTGCTCAATCTGGCGGGGGCCAGCCCCACCTTCACCAGCTCCGGGGAAAACCCCGACCACTGGATGGACGTGTGGCTGGACGCGGGGAGCAGCCTTTCGGGACGGTATCTTTTCAAGATGGACCGGTCTTTTGAAACCACGGTCTATCTGGCGGACACCTCCGGCAATCTGCTGGACGTGGTGACAGAGACGGGATACGCCGGATATCCGCAATTTCTGGCGGAGCCTGGAAACCGCTATCTGGTGAGAGTGCAATGCCCGTCGTTTCCCGGGAGCTATGTTTTCCGGGCCAGTCTGGAGCCGCTGACCGTCCCGGCCCCGGCCAACGACCGCCGGGAGAACGCGGAGTTACTGCCTTCCGCGGGACCGGTGGTCATCACGGGGAACCCCGCCGGAGCCACCGCGGAGATTTCGGATCCGCGGACCTATCGTTACAGCGACCCCGCGGTGACGCTCTGGTATGCGCTGGACCTCCCCGCCGGCGGGCCGCCCTGGTATGTGGAGGCCCCGGGAGCCCGCGACGTGGCTCTTTTCCGGGATATGAACGGCTCCGTGGCGTCTCTCAAAGGCAGGATCATGACTCCGGATGGCGGGCGCGTGCTGATCATGGTGGACGCGGAGGCCTCCCGCCGGTTCCAGCTCATGGCGGGGCCCGCGCAGGCGGAGGGAGACACGGTGGACGCCGCCGTGCCGCTCACCGCGGGCGTGACCCGCGTGCTTTATTCCGGAACCATCACGCCGGATTCCCCCGTGCCCGGGTCCACCTCCACCGCCCCCACGCAATGGCTTTCCTGGAAGGCCACGCAGAGCGGCCCGGTGGTCTTCACCCTGGCGGGCTCCACTTCCGAATTCCTGAATACCCGCGTCTTCACCGCCGGGATGGTGCCGGTGGAAACGACCATGTGGATCGGGAGAGAGTCCGTATCCAACCAGGACATCACCGGGGAGACTCTCTCCTTCCAGGCCACCGCCGGGGAGACTTACCTGGTGGGGCTCACCGGCCAGGCCACCGGCATTACCCGGGCACGCATCCAGCCCGGCGGATGGGAATCCCCCTACGATCTGTGGCTGGAGTGTTTCCCCGCGGAGGCGGACCGGCCCGGGCTGAAGGACCCGCTGGGGGACGCGGACGGAGACGGCGTGGCAAACCTCATCGAGATGGCCATCGGCACGGATCCGTTTCTCCCGCAGTACGGGCAGTTCCCGTTCGAGGCCATCTATCCGGGGGACGTGGTTGAGTTCCAGGAGAAGCCCTGGGCGCTGCGCGGCGCGGAGGGTTCACGGCCCTTCACGCTCGTCCTGGAGTCCACCAGCAACCTTGTGGACTGGACGCCCGCGCCGCATTTGGTGTATGATAACATATCCACCGGTATTTACCACCTCTGGTACCCGCCCACCCCGGCGGAGGAGGGAGCCCCCGCCCGCTACCACCGCCTGCGGTGAGAGGGGTGAAAAGGTGTGAGAGGGCGTGATAAGGCGGGAATGCACTGACAATCAGGGGCTTCTGGAAAACCCGCCGGACTTCCCCACATCCATGGGAGGAAACCCCCGAAAAGGGTCATGCTCTCACGGGGGCAATCCGGCCACCCCGCCGCTCTTCTGCCAGCCGTTCGCCGCCGTGGCAGAGCAGCATTCCTCCAACGGTCCGGCCAGCAGCCCGGGGTTGAACGTGCTCAGCCAGTCATCCGTGGCCGCCAGTGCCTCCCGGACCGTGGTCGCCCGCCGCAGTGCCGCATCCAGCCCCGCGAATTGAGCGCGGCCAGCCCGCGCCATCGCCGCGACCGAACCGCTGACCACGCCTTCATTCCCGGCCAGCGCGGCCTCTATCAGCTTCAGCCGGGAACTGCTGGCCGCCCCGGCGTCCGCCGCAAACGTCCGCTGGCCACCCGGCTGGGGTTGCACCTGGGCACCGGCCAGAATCCGCCGGGCCGCGTCCGGAGACACCGAGGGGAACGCCTCGCCGATCAGCGCCAGGGCTCCCTCCTCTGTGATCCCGCCCGCCGCCCGTTTCTCCACGATGCCCAGCAGCGCCGTGATCTGCGCCCCGTTCAGGCTTACCTCCGCCACCGTGGCCGCCGCCGGTGCCGATGCCCCTGGGGCCGCTCCTGGCTCCGGCAGGGCCTTCGCCTCCGCCGCCGGTGCCGCCGCCCCTGGCATCACATCCAGCTCCAGCGCGATTCCCAGGCGCTCGCCCAGCTCCGCCAGCGCCGGGGCGGTAGGCCGCAGCCCCGCGCTCTTCAAATCCTTGAGCACCACCGCCAGCTTCGCCTGGTCCTCACTCTTCCCGCCCCACGAGATCCCGGGCATCTCCCGCGCATCGCGCCCGTTCAGCTCCAGCAGCGGGCGAAACACCTGGGCGCGGATGGTCCGTTCCGCAAAGACGGTATCCATCACAAAGATGTCCCCCGTGCTGTCCTGCTGCACCGCGCTCTGGTTGCCGCCGAATCCGCTGGAGCTGGCGTTCACCGTCATCGTGGTGCCCAGGAACACCTTCACGATCTGGTTGGAACAATACTTTATCAGGGCCTCATACACCGCGCCCCCGCTCTGGCTGGACAGGTTCACCACCTCCACATTCGTTTCGTTGGAGACGGCCACGGCAGACACCCGTTGAGCCTCCGCGAATGCAGAGAGCAGCGTGTTCCGGCCTTCCGTGTCGTTGGCCTCATGCTTCCCCACCAGGAGATAGCTCCCCCGCTCCGCATAATTCACCCAGAGCTGGCGCACCTGGAGCGCGAAGAACCACCACATGACCGCCGCCCGCAGCGGCCCGCCCCAGGAGTCGGGGAAATCAGACAGCACATTGCCCCGGTGGACTACCCAGCCGGTCGCGGGTGCGTTCCGCTCCCGCTCCGGAAACTCCAGGCCACCGGAGAACTGGCCCTCCGGCGTCAGGCATTTGATGCCCAGGGTGCCCGCCGGGCGCTCGCTCATGCCGCCCGTGAAGTCGAGCCGCGTCCACGGCACGGGCGTTATCCCGGCCACGTCGTAATAGTTTCCGGCCCGGCCCGGCTTGTATGTCATCCGCGCCACGGCTACCGGCCAGAGTCCGCCCGTGGGCAGGTGCGGCAGCAACTCGTGAAAGCCCGCGTGGTCCTTGAGCTGAGACTTGAGAAATTCCGTGTTCGAGCGCAGCACCGCGCTGGCATTCTTTGGCACTTCAAAGCTCCAGGGCTTCGCGATGAAACCCGCCTTCCGCTGGGCCAGCCCTGCCATAACATCCGCGTCATACATCAGTTCCGCGTAAAGCCGGAACAGGTCATCCGTCTGCCCGTTCTCCGCCATGTCGAAAATCCCCCGGATGCCGTCCACATCCAGCGAGGGAGCCACGGCGGGCGGCAGCGCGTTCAGCGTCACTTGCCGGACCATCAGACCGGGCCCGGACTTTTCGCCAAACCAGTTGCGGGCAAGGGATTGGAAAAATTCCTTTATATGATTCATACGATCAATTTCGTGGTGCGTGGTTTCACGCTGGGGTGCAGGGCCGTGGTGCGTGTGTCTCCAGCCCGGGAGCGGTTTCCATTCGGCTGGGTGGCGCTGGCACGGTCCGGGGCCTTCGCCTCCACGCGCCCGCCCGCCCCGCCCAGGCAGGCCCATTTGGCCAGCTTCCCGGCGTCGAAAGTATCCGCGTGCCGCCCCTTCGCATCCGTCTCCGCAGCGTAGCTGCCGCCCGCCGTCTTCACCAGCCGACGGTCCGCTTTGACCCAATCCGCGGACGGCACCGTCAGGTGGTTATCCTCGTAGTCCAGCACGTAGAGGGAACCCAGCAGCGTCTTTGCTTTGTGGGTTTCCCCGCCCCACTTCAGCACGTCGCCGCCACCGATGCCCCACACCGGGCAGATACCGCGCAGCGCCTTCCGCACCTGGGTGGCGTGGAAGCGTTCGTTACTGGCGTCCACGCAGCAGGCGCGGAGCCGGTGCCCGCAGCGCATGAGATCGCTGGCCAGCGTACGCAGCAGCAGGAAAGCGTCATCATCCACCCGGCTCTTCCAGCTCGTCACCACCCACTCAATGGCATGACTCCCGATCTGCTGCCGGGCCACGATGCTGGAGGGGTTGCTCATGGCTCCATCACTGGTGGCCACGTCATAGCCCAGGCCCCACTTGCCGCCGGGGGCAATGGCTTTACACCAGTCCTCTGGCAGTGACCGCCGCAGCGTCTCCAGGCTCAGACTCACGCGGCCTCCTCTCCATCGCTCAGCGTGCCCAGGTCCAGCGCCAGACAGCCCTGCCCCCGTGCCATGGCGGTATCAATCAGGTGGGCCGCCAGCGCCGCGTTGCCCCCGGTCATGAATTTCAAAAGGTAATTCCTATCAAACCCGCGCCGGTCGCCCGCGAGTTTCCGCGCCTCCTCCACGGTGATGATACCGCCCTTCCCTTTGCTGTACATGGGCACCTCTTTTTCCGCGTCCCGTGCATCGATGCGCAAGATGGGGAACCGCTCCGCCTCCGGATCGTCAGCATTGCTCTGGTACCAGTTGCCCGCCGGGTTCACCGGAAAGACCTGGTCGCCCGGGTCCAGGAACGCATGGCTGGGATGCGTGTCATCCGGCGGGGGCGTGGTGGCTCCCCATGAGATCAGGTGCGGGCTCTCCGCAATGACTGGCTCCAGCGCCTCCTCCACTTCGCGCCAGCAGTCCCAGCGGGAATACTCATCTTTGAACGTGTCGCCGCCGTAGCCCACGGCGGTGTCAGGATTCGCGGGCACCACCAGGCTCCGGCTGTAGCTGCCGGGCTGGTGATAGATGCGGCTCTCCAGCCGCTTCAGATTGAGCCCACCGGTTTTCTCCACCCCTTGCAGGGCCTCATACATTTTCTCCGCCACGTCATCCACGTTGAGGAGCTTTCGCTTGCGCCCGTCCGCCTGGAGCGGGTCCGGCACATCATCCGCGGAGGTGGCCAGCGTCATGCCGCTTTGCTCCGCGGCCTTGCGGGCCAGCGTCATCACTTCATGCCAGACCTTCGCCTGGGCGCGGATGTTTTCCGCGCCCTGCCGCAACGAAGCATTGATGAAAAAGCAGCTATGGTTGGGGATGCGGATCATCCGCTGAATGGCCTTGCCCCCCAGCAGTCGGCTTTTCCCGTAGCGCCGCCGCGCCAGAAAATACTGCACCCGGTAAGGGCTCATCCAGAACGTGCGTTGCCCGGTCCGCAGCGTGAATAACGCGGCGGCGGGCTCCTGCTCCGTGGCTGGTTTCCGGCGGGCGGCCATGGGGCGTTTTACCGTGCCTCCTCGTCCAGGGCCTCCAGCCGTGTTTCCACCTGGGACGATACTTCATCCAGCACTTCGCGATAATCTTCGGTGCTCAACACGCTGGTCTCGGCATCCAGCAGGCTCATGATTTTATTGGCTGCTCTCGTTGCGGGTGTCTCTTTTGCCATGGGTCTTTCGTTTCGGTTAGTGTGGGGAGTCGGCGAGATCGCCGAAAATCAGTTGCTCCAGCTTTTGGTCCTGGAGCTTCACGGGGTCGTTGCCGCGGAGAATCTTTTGCGTCTCCGGCAGCAGGGCCACGCGGCGCACGGCGGCCACCGTGGTCTTGCGGAGCTTGTCTTTTTGCAGGGCCAGATTCTCGCGGCGTAGCTGCCGCTCCTCTTTCTGGCCGTCCAGCTTCAGGGCTTCGTTTTCTTTGGAGGCCAGCTTTACGATGGGCTCCACCAGATTCGTGAGATCCCCCAGGGTCATGCCCTCGTTGCGCATCCGCTCAAAGGTTTCCAGGAAATCCCCGGCCACCATCGTGGCCACGCCTCCCGCCAGTCGCCCGCCGGAGCTGGCCAGGCCGGTGGCGAAAGACATAAGGGTCTTTGTTTCCTCCACCCGCGTGCGCCGCTCCCGCCATGCGTGATAGCTGGCCCCGTTCTTCCAGTCGCTCAGGTTCTTTGCGGAGACCGCTTCACCGTTCCAGTATTCCGCGCAGACGGTCACGGTTTCCACCAGCGCATTCAGCCATTCCAGGATCTTTTTGGCGGGCTCATTATTGAGCAGCCGGAGGTTCAGCGCCTCCCTCGTGTCATGCGTGAGCCGGCCGATTTTGCCTTGTGGCGTGGACGGCATTACCCGCACCGGCGGCATGCCGCCGGGGTCTTCCATATCGTCATCGTCATCGTCACCGAAGACGGGATGACTATTTTTCTTGCGGGCGGGCATGGGAGCGGATCAGGGAAGCCAGGAGCCGTAGAGCTTGAACGTGTCCAGATAGAGCAACGTATTGTTCCCCACGGTGTCATTCCCCAGCAGCAAGTGGTGAAAGGCTTGCGTCCGGAAACCGTCGATGGGGAGCGACGTAGTGTTAGTGGTCGAGTCGATGGTGATCGACATCGTAGTTGCTCCGAACCTGTCCCACTTCACCTCAAACCAGTGCCATGAACCAGCCGAGATCGGAAAGCTATTCAAGGATACCTGCGTGCTGGTCGTGGACCCAAGTGTATCAGCGCGGAAGATTGCCCCCGTAGAAGAAAACGTGAGTTTATAACCCTCGTTGAAGTCGTTCCAGCCCGTCCGGTCTTTGGAGCCTACCTGCCACAGCATGCCCGAGGCAGTGCCGCCACTGTAATAAAACCACCCGTTGGCCGTCCCGCGAGACTGGTCGCAGAACTTGTTAAATGGGGTGGGGTTGTCGAACGTGCAGGAGCGGAACGTGCCGCCCCCCAGGGCCAAACTGGCCGCGCCATCGTGGAAAAGTGCCGAGGAGATCGTGGCCCCCTGGTCAAGCTGGCCGCTGAAATCAGCGCCCCCGCGCAGCAGCTCCGGCGGCCCTGAATTCTCAAACCCATATCCGAAGATCTGCGCATCCGTCCGCACCGGCAGCCAGGACCCGGCGACGTAATGGGCCTGCACACGGGCCGGTGTCAGCACCGTTGGAAAGACAGAGACGTGACTTACCGTGCCGTTGAAGAAACTGGAGGCCCCGTTCCGGGCACCCACCACAAAGGTGTTGGTATTGGCCGGAGTCGCGCCAGACGCGCCCGTTTCCGGGCGACCGTTCACGTATAGTTTTCCGGTCGAAGTAAAAACCACATGGTTCCAGGCCGCCGCCTGCGGGTTGACCGTGGAGGCCGGGAAAGCCACGCCGCCCACGGTGGCCACGGCCAGCAGCCGGTTGTTGTACACTTCCAGCGCCACCCGGTTGCTGGCGTTGTGGGCCGCGCCCAGCAGGGTGCCGCCCGCGCCCGTCGTAATGGCGGTGGAGTAGTAACACTCCACGCTCCATGCCCCCGTGTTCAGGAACGCCGTCGCCAGCGTTCCCGGAAAGCTCACGTAGTTGGAGGCCCCGTCAAACTTCGGGGCCGTTTGGTTGAGCCTTCCCAGCGGGCCGGGATAGGTCCAGTCCGGCGTGCCCGTGGGCGTGCCGTGGTAACTCGCTATCCGGTCCAGCACGCTGTTGGAGCCGCTGGGCGCGGTCTCCGTCAGGGGCGCGTAAAAGATCGGCCCGTCCGCCAGAATCTCCTGCGTGTAGTGAGGCAGGGCGATGGGTGAAACCGCCGTGGTGAGCACCGGCGTGGACCTGTTGGGGAGGACCGTGGTCGCCGTGCGCGGAGCCTGCCCGATGGCAGTGGCCACCAGAAGCAGCCAGCATGTGAGGAGGGCTTTCATTATTGATTGAGGCGGCGGAGCGTTACCCAGGTTCCATTGGCGGCGGCGTTCACGGCTCCCGCTCCGGGAGCGGTGCTGAGATTGGCTCGCAGGGTAATAGTGTCCCCGGCGGCCAGGGTGATTTCCTGCGGCTCCAGCATGTAAGTCCCGGCGGTGAATGTCTGAGTGCTGGCTTGCGGCAGGATGATGGTTTGCGCGTTGCTTTGGGCGGACTGAGAACCGTTGGTTTTCCACAGTTGAACGCCCATGGTTTGGTTTGTGATGGTGGCCCCGGCATAGTCGATCTGGATACTTGCCCGAATTTCATAGGTGCCCGCGGCGATGGCAGGAGCTGAAGGGCTGGTCGTCCCGCCGATCACGTCCGCCACGGGGTTTCCGTTGACCGGCGTGGTAGGGGTATTGGTCAGCGGAGTCGTGGTCAGTGGATAGGGCGTGCCGGTCAGCACCCCTTTGTATCCGACGTGTAACCTGTATCCATCCGTGCCGTAAAGGGCACCCACGGCGCGTGGTGAGCCGTCGATGTTAGAGTAAGTGACCTCACGAACCACGCCGCCGCTTCCGCCCGCGAACAGACTCCAGTTCCCCGAGGCGGTGATCACATTATTGCCGCTGTTGAGCAACACCAGGCTGGAGCTGTGGGTCAGCGTCAGCGAGCCCGTGAACCGGACCCAGCGGAAGTGCCCTTCGTTCAGAGTGATTGCGGTGATGCCAGTCGTGCCGGTCACGTCCACCCAGGCACCAGTGGCGGTCTCCAGATTGATCGTGCTGGCGCTCGCAATGTCGGTGCCATGCACGCCTTCCTTGCCCAGCTCCGCCACGCTGGTCAGCGCCGCCAGAGCGGTGAGGTTGGCATGGAGGGGTTGCTTGCCCGCCAGAGCGGAGGCGAGATCCGTCTGGCTGGACAGAGTCCCGGTGATGCTGCCCCAAGTGCCGCCGCCTCCGCCCGCGATGGCGACCCATCCGGTATTCCCGGTGCCGGAGGCTTTGTAATAAAGGGTAGTTCCCGTGCTACCGTCCAGACGGCTGAAGAGACTGCCCACACTGGCGGAGACCACGCCC
Organism: Verrucomicrobiales bacterium; assembly: GCA_965229245.1. Lineage (GTDB taxonomy): Bacteria > Verrucomicrobiota > Verrucomicrobiia > Verrucomicrobiales > V1-33 > V1-33. The sequence continues at coordinate 1,283,530 of CBDDIW010000003.1, read as the reverse complement.
TCCGGCGTGCCGGTGCCGCAGCTCCAATACACCCCCGCCGCCAGGATGACCTGCGGGGAAGTGACGGTGGTAAAGGCCCCGGTATTCGGCGTCACGCTGCCAATGGGGCCGGGAGCTTGGAGGGCGTTCGCGGCCAGCACATCGGTGCCGATGACCAGGCCCATTCCGGCCCGTTGCTGGGCGGTCGTGGTATAGGCCAGGAAGGTGCGGGCCAGCGCGGTCAAGTCGGCGGTGGAGGCCGTGCCGCTGCCGGTATAATACGGCACCTTGTTCGCCGCGCTGGTGGTTCCGGCCAGCGCGGTCAGCTCCGCGTCCAGCGGCTGGCCGCCGCTGGAGCCGCCCCCCGAGGGAAAGCCGGAATCATCGGCCCGGAGATAGCCGAAGGCGAAGAGTGCAAGAAATAACAGGAGAGGTTTCATGATTGGTTATCGCGGGATTTTCAGGAACTTTTTGAAGATCATCCCGCCTACGTCGGCGGTGATGGTGAAGGGTGGCAGGCTGGTGGCTTCCAGTGTCACCTCCGGCCAGGTGGCGGAGTTCAGCGCGCCCATGTCCGCGCCGCCGGTCTCCTTTACGATGCCGCCTCCGCCGCTCGCCAGCATCTTCAGCTTCATGGCTCCGGCGGGGATGAGGTGCGTGGCACCACCGGCCAGCGAGACCTCTTCCCAAACGAAAAGCGGCGTCGCCACATTGCTGGCGGTTTTGGGCTTCTTCACAAAGACCAGGAAGGTGATACCTCCGTCCGCCGTGATTGTGAGGCCTGGAAGGCTGACCGCGTTCAGCTTCAGCTCCGGCCAGGTGCCGGTGTTCACTACGCCCATGTCCGCGCCTCCAGTCTCTTTGAGCACGCCGCTTCCGGAGGTGACCTTGAGTTGCACAAGGATCGCGCCGGGGCTGATGACGTAGGTGCCAGCGGCTCCCAGGGTCACGGTGGCCCAGCCGTAGCCGGGTCCTACTTCCCCGGCCCCGCCATCACTGCCAGTGCCCAGGAGGAGTTTTGCCAGGAGGGTTTCCGTGGAGTCGCCCGCCACGGGCAGGGGGCTGGCGTGGGCCGCCGCCAGTTCAGTTGCTTGGAGAAACGAAGACATGTCAGGTAAGGAAAAAATTTGTCAGGCCGCCCGGCGGATCATGTCCGCTTCAGCGCGGCGGCGGCGCTGTAGGCCGGGCACCGTGGGCCACAGGGCTTGCATGGCATCCACGGCGGCGGAGATCTTCTGGAGGGCCGCGCTCAGGGGGATGGTGCCGGTGACATGGGCCGCCACGGCGGCCCGCACTTTCCGCATGCCCTCACGGCGTGGGCCGGTCATGGCCGTGCCGCGATTGAAGCAGAGGGAGACCAGTGCGCCCTGCGCATCCGGCGGCAGCTTGTCGATGCCCGGCAGGGCTTGTTCCGTGAGCGCCAGCCAACGCGGGATGGTGCAACGGGCAAAGACTTCGTCGGCCTTTGCCGGGGTGATGATGATGTCTTTGAAGCGCGGTGCCATGGCTTTGGCGTCCAGCCCCTTCTTACCCAGCGCGGTTATCAGCCGGGCCTCGGTGGCGTTATCAAAATGCCGCTCCCACGCCTCCATGAATTGCGCCCGCGTCGCATAACCCAGGTCAAAGCCGTGGCCCAGGGTGATGCCGGAATCTGAGCCAGGCCAGCGGGCGGGCTGATCCAGGCCTTCAAATTCGAGGATGAGTTTTCTGGCGTTTTCGGAAAGGGAAATCATGGCGGGGAAAACGGTGAAGGAGGGAAGCCGCGGCCCTCACGGGCCGCGGCGTTGCGGTATCGTTTGGGTGTGGGCGCGGTTACTTCGCGGGCGGGGCGCGGGGAGCCGCCGGGCTGATCTGGCCGTCCTTGTAGAGCAGCGTGCCGCCCTCCGGAGTGGTCAGAGTCACGGAGCCGTCCGGGTTCCGCGTGGCGCGGGCCGTGGCATTGTTCACCGTCCACACGTGGGTGAGCGGATTGTAACACACCGTGCCCTCGCCATAGGTGAGGCACACGCCGTTGAGCAGGTCCGCGCTCAGTCCGTTCTGCCCCGGCCCGGCGCATGCCGGTTGGAGCAGGCTCGCAAAGAGCGCGGCCACCAGGGCCATGAGGCGATAGATTCGGGATGGTCTTTTTTGATTCATGAGTTCGCTTTTTTGGTTTGGTTTCCGGCGTGCCCCCCGCCGGATGGGGATTGTTTCTCAGGCCCCCTCTACCTGCGCGGGCTCCAGCGGAGCCTCCGCCACCGCCGCCGCCGGGACGGCCACCATGGCGGCATCCTGCTCGTCATCGGCGGGCCAGTGCCAGGTGCCGGGCCGCTTGCCTTCGCGGTCATACGGCACGGAGCTGGCGTGGTTCTCCGCGTTGAAGTCGTTGGAAAGGTCGAGGGAGATCGTGAGGTTCACCATCGGGGAACGCCCTGTGTCCGGTTGATCCCAGGTGCGGGTCACGATGGCGGCGCGGCTTTGCCCGGCGTTCCTCCCTTGGCTCAGCACGTAACGGACAATGCGCCCCATGGAGGGCAGGATGGAGGGAGTGGAAAGAGGCGGCTTCATGGTGTGTCTTTTTGGTTAGAGTGACCGGGGCGGCGGGTGAGGGTTTGGCGAGACACATGCCTTGCCGTCAGTCCGCCAGCCCCGGCCAAAGGGTTCAGGGCGCGGGCGTGGTGGGCGGTGAGGGGGGCGGGAGTTCCTTTTCCTCCGGCAGGATCGTCATCCTGCCTTTTGTCAGGCGGCGCACCAGCACGCCCGCACCGCCAGCCCACATGAGAATGGATTCCACATGATCCCGCAGCCAGTCCCGCAGCGGGTCAAACACGGTGCCCAGCCCGCCGATGAGGGCCAGCAGGATGCTGAGCAGGGCCGTCTTGCTTTTGAAAATGGTCTTCGGTTCCATGTCGATAAATTGTTATGCGGGCAGAAAATATTCAGCCACGCGCCGGGTTCTGCCGTCCGCGCCGGTCACGTTCACGGTGCGCTTTTGAATGCCGCACCCGCTCTGGTTCAGTTCCCAAATCCGGGCACCCAGGCGCATGCAGCCAAAGAGACGTTGCGCCTCCAGCGGTGTCAGGCTCAGGCCCGTGGCCAGATAGGTCATGATGCCTTCCGCCTGGCTTGGCTGGCTGTGTGTCTCCGGTGTGCTCATGGGTTCAGAGTTCGCCGCGTTGCCGTGCCAGAATCAGCTCCGGAGTGGCCTGGTAGCGCGGCACCGTGCCGCCGGGCGGATAGTCCTTGTCCACCCATTTAGCCCGGTGCAGGAAATCCAGCTCCGTTGTCAGGGCCTCCATGGTGATGACGTGGCCCTCGCCCTGAAGGTGCGTCAGGATCGCGCTGGCCCGCATCTTTGCGGCGCTCCGGTCCGCCAGATAAACCTGCACGCCCCGGCGGATTTCTTCGATGGTGGCGGGGCTCACGTTACGGCCCCTCCTTTGGTCATGCGTTTCACCAGGTCGCGGAGCAGGTCATTCGTGGCCTTCGCTCCGGCCTTCGCCGCCGCCGCGTCCGATGCCACGGCGGTGATGGAGTTTCCCTGCTGTTGCAGCGTGCCCGCCAGCTCACGGCGGAATTCATCCATCTTGTTCATCAGGTCGGTTTCCAACCTGTCCACCTTTTGGTGTACTTCACTGACCTCCCGGTTATGGGTTTGCCAGTCCACGCCAAACTGCGTGGCCGGTGGAAGCTGCCCGTCTTTTTCCAACCTCTGCCTTTTCTTCCTTCCCCTGATTTCCCCGAGATCAGAAAAGAACCCCACGGCATTCCGGGCCAGCATGACCAGGAAGGCCAGTCCGCCGATGGCATACCACGCCAGCATGGGGCGCGGGTCCTGGCCTTCGCCAAATCCTGACGTTACCGCCTCCGCCAGCAGGGGGGCTTTGGACGCCGCGAGTCCGGCGGCGGCAAGGGTCAGCGTGGTAGTGGCGGGCGAAGGGTCGGTCATTCCCCGCCACTTTGCCGTGGCCTTTACTCTATTCTCCCGCCGCGCACGGGCCGCGGATTCACGCTAAAAGTGTGCGGGAAAAAACCGGAGGCGGCCCTACTGCGCCTATGTCAATTTCAGACGAGTGAATCGGATCGGGTGAACTCCCCTCAAATTTGCAGGTGTTGCATACCATGGTGGAGCTGCCGCTTTTTGGGCGGAGGAGGATGGACTTTACCCCGCGAATATAACAGTTAACGCAGAGATCATGGATTGGCTCCGTGCCTGCTGCTTCCGCTCGCAGACGGTAAAGGAATAGCCCTTTGCGCGGTTCGACCAGAGCGTATCTCTTTTTTTCCTCTTCCCAGTTTTCAAAAGCCTCAACTTGGCGTTTCAACGCCCGGATTTCTTCCGCCGCCTCCATGAGCTTCGTATGTGAATCAAAGGCCGAACTGTAAAGCTCGTCGATAATCTTTCCCATCTCAAATTTGACCGCGTTCGTTTCGACGGTTTTTTGAATGTCGCGAAGATTTTTAAGATACCCCACAACCGTGGAGAGATCAGGAATAGTCATTGATTAGTGAGCCTGAGGTTTGTTGCGAACGAGTGACCACACCCCGCAGATGAGTCCGGTTCCGGCGGCGGCAATGGAAACGACTTCCATTGTGTTGCTTCCCGCGGCCTTGAAGAAGAGCCATCCGAAGATTCCCGCGGCGGTTAACCCGACTGCCATTAGCAATTCGATTGCAAACCAGCACCCCTGCGGGCCTCCGGATTCCACGCGGACACTTACGGAAGGTGAGCGAACGGAGAGAAGAGTCTCCAGATTCAACCAGTCGGCAGTCCCTTCTATTTGAACCTGGGTATTACCAGCAAGTGAGCCAAGGTCCGCTGCTTCGTAAATCTCTGCGGATCGGTGCGGGCCGGTAACGCTGCCGTCAGGATGGGTGATGAAAAGACGAAAGTCCATGGTGGTGATTAAGCGGAAGGTCCGCCCTCTTGTTCGTGTTCAATGCGTTCTATCAGCCGCAATAAAGCAGGCGCTTGAGGAAAGCCATCCCCGAGGGAGCACAGTGCCATCGCGGCCTCTTTTCCCGCCGCTAAACTTTCCCTCCCTCCAGCCATCGCTTTGATTACGGCCTGAACCTCCACCGATAGGGCGTTGATGACCGCGTAGTCCTTGGCTCGCTCCAGCGGCATTGATGGTATCCCGGCTCCAGGGGCATCAGCGGGGATGCCGGACAAATCGGCCATCGTGACTCCCAACGCGGCCGCCATCTTCTGAGCAGTGGCTGGGGAAATGTCCCTGGTGCCGTTCATCATCTGGGAAAGGTAGCTTCGGGAAACCCCCATCGACTCTGCCAAATGAGCAGCCCGGGTGCCCTTTTCTCTGAGGATCTGAGTTAAACGATCACGAATTTTCTGCGAATTTGTTTGCATGAATTGTAAGGCAGTGCTAAACATTGTTAAGCACAGTTCGGCACACTATGACAGCCACTCCCACCGCACGCAAGTATCAAGCTCTCTATGGCAGACGCCCCACGGAAATGGGCCGTGTCATTAAACGGGTCATCGAATTATCGGGGTTCAGCCCGTCCCATGTTTACAATGTTGCGCGGGGGACGCGGCGAAGTGCTGCCGTCGAAAAGATGATTGAGGACGTGAAGGCTGGGAAACTTTAGTTAACAGACCTGCCAACATTCACTCATGAGGCACGACCACCTAAGAGGCAAACCCGGTCCAAAGCCCACATGGCTTGCCGCCGCGTCCGCCGCCTTGGGATACAGCAAGGCACATTTGAGCGCTGTCGCCGCCGGTAAACGCCAAAGCCCCGCCGCTGAAGCGGCCCTCAACGAGTGGATGCAAACAAACAAGATTACCCCTATGTCGCCCGTTAAAAAGAAGGAGTCCAAAAAGAAGCCCGCCGGTAAAGGCGCGGCCAAAGCCCCGCGCATCGTCCAGCTTGACCCGGTGCAATGCGCCGCCCATGAGCTGCTGGAGCGCATCATCATGCGGCCCGCGCTGGCCGCCATGCTGGCCGGGGATGCCACCTATAAAGAGGCCGCCGCCGGGGAGACCGCCGAATGGGAAAGTTTCTGCGCGGACGTGCGGATGCGCGGCGTGCAGGAGCCGGTGCGGTATATCATCCGCGCTGGAAAAATCCTCATCGTGGACGGGCGGCACCGCTGGCAGGCCGCCTTGCTGGGAGAGCTGACCCGCATCCCCGGCATTCAAGTGACGGAGGAGGAGGCGGTGCAAATCATCCTGGGCAGCGTGGCCCACCGCCGCCACATGAGTAAGGAGACCGTGGCTTACATGGCGGTGCTCATGTATCCCCAACTCGCCGCCGTGACCCGTGGCGGTGCCAGGCAAACCGCAGAAAATGCGGTTTGCCCTCCCGGCACGGTCACGCGCCAGAGCGTGGCCACCCAGGTGGGGTGTTCGCTCCGGCTGATAGAGGAGGCTTGCGCCACCTATAAGGTACTGGCGGAAAAACCCGCCGCCCGCAAGAAGCTGGAGCCGCTGGTTATCGGTGGCATCATCGGCCTGGGCGCGGCCCGCGCCGGAGCTGCCGGTGGAGACGCGGGCACGAATGACAATGGAGACCGCCGCCCGTCCAGCTTCGCCAGCATGAGCCGCACGTTCCGGAGCCTCACCAGCCAGGTGCGTGGTTATGAGACATGGGAGCCAGCGGACCGGGAGGAGGCCGTGAAGTTCATCACGCAGCGGGCCACCGAATGGCCCGCCCAATTCATCGCCGACCTCGTCACCGCGCTGCAAGACACGTCCGCCGACTGATCCCCATGCCTTCGCCCGCCAAGTCCACCGTCGAAAAGCGCGCCCTCCTCCGCTCTATCGAAGCCATGATTTCCCCCTCTCATCAACCCGCGCCGCTCACGCTCTCCGCCGCGCTGGCCCGCGCCGATGTGCCAGCGGGCACGTTCTTCCGCTGGTGCAAGGAGGAGGCCAGCGGCACGTGGGACAAGCCAAAGAGCAAAGGCGGCAGGCCCGCGTCCTTTGCGCTGACGGAGGCGGAAACCGCCGGGCTCCGGTGGTTCGCGCTCAAGCATGACTCCGCGGAATTCGGCGTGAAGGCATGGGCCTCTTATGCCCGTCCAGACCAGCTCCGGAAGCCAAACGGGGACCGGGAATGCCCGCATGAGCCGGGCCGCCCGGAGATCCGGCAGCGGATACTGGACGGCATCGACGCCGCCCGGAAGGCGGGCAAGCGATACGAGGCCCCGCTGTCCCTCATGCGTGCCGCCTATGTCACGGACGCGGACCGGGCCTTGTTCCGCGGGGACCGTCCGGCGCTTTCGTCACAGCTCCGCGTTCCTCACAAGGCCACGTGGATCAATGAGGCCGGGGTGGAGCTGCCCTTGCTGGCGGGCGTGCTTTACGTGTCGGATGACTGGGACAACAACGCGCCCGGCGTCTATCAAAAGGAGTGCGGCGGGCTGGATATTTCCCGGCAGAATCTCTCCACCATGGACGTGCGTTCCCTGGCATGGCTCCACAACAGCGGGGTCACGCGGGTGAAGAACGCTTACCGGAAGGAGGACATTGCCGCCCACATGGAGGGCGTGGTGGAGACGCACGGCTGGCCCGCCGGGTGGCTCATCGAGCGCGGCCCGTGGGACAATACCTTTATCCACGGATGCCCGGTGCCTGCCGAATGGGGCGAGGCGGATAACTTCAAGTGGGGCGGCATCAATGGGTTCACCCGGGTGCAGGAAAAGTTTGAGCCCACCGGCAAAACCGAAATCGAGCAGGGCTTCAACCGGCTCCAAAAATGCCTGGCTCATAAGAGCGTGGACGTGGGCCGCCGCCGGGGTGAATTCCAAAAGGCCACCGCGCTGGTGGACCGCGTCCGGGCCGGGGACATTGCCGCCGCCCGTCAGTTCTGGACGCTGGTCCAGGCGGCGGATGCCATCGCGGACGCCATGGAGCAGGACAACCTGACAGACCACGCCCGCGAGGCCCTGGGCGGCAAGCGCATGGTGCCCGCGGAATGCTGGCACGCGGAGGCCCCGGGAGTCACCACGCCATTGAAGGCCGGAGACCGCTGGGTCTTTGCCCCGCTCAAGCTGCCGCGCACCGTCCGCCGGGACGGCACGGTGAAGGTGACGTGCGCGGACTACGGCACGGTGCTTTATTTTCAGGTCTCCGGCGTGTTCCGGGGTCTTCAGGAGCTGGACCACGGGCACCGCCTTTTCCTGGCCTTCCACCCCGGCCAGCCGGAGCGCGGCGCTTCCGTCTTCAACGCGGAGCGGGCCACGGCGCGGAACCGGGATGGCCTGGGCTTCTCTGAGTTTTTGGGGCTGGCTCCCATGGTGGAGCGGGCGGCCCGTGCGGACTTCTCCAAAGGCGGGGATTTCACCCGGCAGCAGACGCGCTCCGCGGCAGTGCGGAGCGAGTTCCGCGCCATCATGCCCGGGCGTGGCGTGGTCGCGGACCGGAGCGAGGCCACCCGGAGCAACGGAGACCGGGGCCTTGTCGTCCGGAAGGGCACTGATCCCGTGCCCGCCGTCACGCCGGTGGACATGGAGACCACGGACGCGCCCGCCCCGCGCCGGGAGCGCGGCGGGGTCGCGGACCTCCTGCGCCGCCGGGGCACCGGCACACCCGCGCCCGTGCCGGTCACGGCGGGCGGTGAAGATGACGACTCGGATTTTGACTGAACCCAACCACACAAGAGACACACCCATGAGATTAGACTTCCACCAATACGGAGACGGCGGCGGCATGCCGTTCCTTCCCGGCTTCCGCCTCTTTTACATCCCCCGGTTTCTCATCACGGACCAGACTCCGCCACCGCGCCGCGTGGCCCAGCCGCCGGAGCGCCGCCGCTACGTCATGCGCATGGCCCGGCTCCAGATGCGTGCCGATCTGGACGGCCAGGCCACGGTGCAGGTGCCCACGGATGGAGGCCAGCTTTATTATACCATGCCCCTCGCCGGGCTCGCCCGGGGGGAACAGCGGCCCGTGCTGATCCGCGCCGCCCGTGCCTACGCCGTGCCGCCCCGTGAAATTGAAGTGTGGGAGGAACTGCCCGCCGGGGACTTCCAGCCGCTGGGCCGGGCCGTCCTGCTCCTGACCGAAGACTAACCCCCCAACCATAAGAGACACACCATGATTCCAGTTTCCTTGCTTCCCGCCCCTGGCCAATCCATCGCCGCGCCAGTCTTTCCCTACTGTGAAAGGCATGAGGATTCCCTCTACCGTCGCACCCTTCGCGGCTATTTGCTGATGTGCTTCGAGAGCCGCCATGGAGCGCAGATTCATTACTCAGACGAGGCGCACGAGCCTTGTTTTAGAATTGAGGTTCATTTGCAAAGCGAGGCTCAACTGTCGCGTGGGGATTTGGAATCCCGCACTGTCAGTTTCAGCGCCTCCAAAAATCCGGCGGCATGGAAAGCCGCGTGGCGCATCGCCCGGCTGGTGGCCCGCGCCACCCCCGCCCATGTGGCCCGCATCCAGCGCGAGGACTTCGCCCGGGTTTGGGATATGACCATGCCTTGGCACCTTCGGAACGCTCACCAAATCGTCTGAATTCCCGCCCCTCAAGAGACACACCATGGAACAAGAATCCCTTACCCCCGTCCCCGATCTGGCCGCCACCATCGCGGAGTTGCGGAGCGTCGCTGGCCAGATTGAAACCTGGCGGAAGTCCTACGGCCTCACCATTGACGGCCTGCTGAAAGAATACCCAGGCATGGGAGATGCCCAGGGCGGTGCCTACTCCGCCGCCCGGCGTGGCGTCATGGGCGGGCGCAATCCCATGAAGCTGCTGCCCGCCTACCGGCTGGTGTTGAGCGAGCTGGAACGCCGCGCCGTGACACTGCAACAGGATGACCTCTACGTGGACCTGCCCCACGTCACGGAATTCATCGAGCACGCGGACGGCCTGAGCGCTCAGCGCGGTATGCAACGGCTGCTGGTGGTGAAGGGGGCCAGCGGCGCGGGGAAGAGCAGCTTGCTCCGTGCCCTCGCCCAGGAGCGGCCCGGCAAGGTGCTTTCCTTCACCGCGCACGTGGGCTGGCGTTCCTTTTACGCGGCCCTGGGGGAAATGCTCCTGGCCACTGGCACGCCGGAGCGGACCACCACGCCGGACAACCCGGGGCTGGACCGGCTCCAGGGCTACGCCGCCCGCACCGCCGCGCTCACGGAGCGCCTGCTGTCACTGCGGAAGATCGTGTGCCTGGATGAAATGCAGAGCGTCAGCCGGGACTTTTTGACCTGGCTGAAAGACAGCATCAACGCGGCCCAGGCATCCGGCACGGCCCTGTGTTTCGTGGTGTCCGCCCAGGATGCGCTCTGGAAAAAGCTGGGCCGTGAGGCCCCGGAGGAAATGCGCCAGCTCCTGCACAACCGGCTTTACCTTTCCTATGAGGTGCCGCCCGCCACGCCGGAGGGCGTGCTGAGTGTCATCACCCGCCGCCTGCCTCTCACCGGCACGGATAACGGGAAGGCCGCCATGGCCGCCCGCCTCATCGCGGACGCCAGCGGCGGCAAAGGAAAGTCCCCCGTGGGCATCTGGGCGTTCATCCGGAACGTCTGTAATGCCATCCACCGCACGCGCCCGGAATCCATCAGCCCCGCGGAAGTGGTGGAGTTTGCCGCCGCCGTGCTCACCGACATGACGGGCGACATTGCCCGCGTAACCCCCGGCCTTCGCACCCTGTGAGCACCCCTTTTTTTGCCAAAGTTGTTTGCAAACTGCGAACGTTTGCAAACTCCAGCAAATTCCGCGCCGCGTGGTGGCCGCGCCGCGCCGGAAATCGCTCCACGTCCCAAAGCGTGGCCCCGGTGCCCGGCGCTTCTGGCGCGATTCTGGAGCGTTCTTCCGCTCCGTGCCCTCCCCTTATCTTTGAGCCCGTCCCCAGCGTGCTGGAATTGCTGGCTGAGCTGTGCCTGGCGCACCCCACCTTAATCGTGAGGTTCGCCCGTTACAAGGACAGAGAGGATCTGAGCATTTGGTTCACGGACCCGGACGCCGCGGGCCAGCGGTTATGGATGGTCTCCATTCCCATGCACCGTGGTGAAACGGATACCGTGCGCCGCCTCATGGCCGATACCCTCGACCAGGTGAAAGCGGCGTTTTATCCCCCGCTCCGGGAAGGGAGGCTCCCATGAAGCGCGTCCGCAACGTCCGGGAGACCTATCCTTACACGGCCTCCCGTGTGCGTGCCCTCCTGTCGCTCCGCCACGATGCGGAAGGCTGGGCCGCGTGGAAGGCGGAGAATCCGCCGGACTACACGGCGGGCCGGTGGTCCCGTTATAAGGAGCTGCCGGAACTCCGGCGGGTGTGGGGCATCACGGGGATTAACGCCGGGACGTTGCGGGTGGTGGTGGTTCCCTCCTATCAGGCCGCGCTGCTGCGGGCCGTGGGACCACAGCAGGAGATGATGGAGATCCTCACCTTCGCCATCCGCACCTGGCACCAGTGGCCACGCGGGGTGGAAATCGAACAAGCCGCCGCCGCGTGGCGTGCTGAGAATTTCCGGCTGGAGCCAGCCGGTGACGCGGGCGGGCCGCGAGATCCCGCCAGCGGGGGCAACCCGGGAGAGCCCAATAAGAGCGCAACGCCTGGCATGGCGTCGAATGAGGCGGCCCCCCGTGCCGTCGCGCCATCCCCGGACGGGCAACGTCCGGCGGGGAGTCATCCCCGCCGGACCAGTCCGGAAACTTCAAACCTTTAAACTCTGATTTCTGATCCTATGGCCAAAACTAAAAAACACACCATTACCGGCGATGCCGGATTCAACGCCACGCTGGACGAATGGGCGCGGCTGACCATTGAGCGCGAAGGCAAAGCCGCCGCGCTGGAAGCCCAGCTTCAAGCTATCCGTCAGGAGGCGGAGGCGGAACTGGCCAAGCTCGCTGAAAAGATCACCGCGCTGCAAGCTGCCGCTGAAGAGTATGCCTTCACGCATCGGGACCGGCTGCTGCCGGAGGGCCGCAAGTCCACGGAAACCGCTCTCACGGAATGGTCCCTCCGGATGAATCCGCCATCCGTCAAACAGATGAGCAAAGCGTGGACGGTAGAGCGGACCATTATCGCGCTCACCCATGCGAACGAGCGGGATATGCTCACCACGAAGGTGACCTTGAATAAAGAGGCCATCCATGACCAGCACGGGGAGGACGGCGAATGGCTGAAATCCTTTGGCCTCCGCATCTGCCAGGATGAGCAGTTCCTTGTGTCCGTGAAACGGGCCGTCACCCCTGAAGGCTGATCCCCGCCATGAATAAGAGACACACAATCATCGTGAGCGGGGAACCCTATCCCATTCTCACGGAAAAAGAAGCCCGGGCATCCGGCATGGGTCCACTCACCACGCCCATCCTAGCAGAGAAGGAGGAATGGATTCTCGCCTCCATCATTGCCGACATGGAGCGCGGCGGGGGCTTCCGCTGGGGCCTCACGGTGGGGACATCCAGAGACGTGCCATGCGTCTCCGTGTGGCGCACCGGCATGGTTTGCTGGGCGGAGGCCCGGCAGGAACTCCTGAGCCCCCTGAAACTATGAACCCGTCTGACATTGACCTCGGCCCGTCCACCAAGGCGGAGCGCCGCGCGGTGGGCATGGCCGCGAATGCCGCGTTCCTGAAGATGTGTGAATATGATCCTACGTGGCTGGCGGACAACATGCGGGCCACGGGGCTGAGCAAGTCCCGGCTCATGGAGGACTGGCGGCACCGTCAGGTGAAGCATATCACGAAGGGCCGCGCCGCCCGCGTTTCAGATCTGACCCAACGGGATGCCGGGTTGGCGCTGGCCACCTTCGCGGGCATGGCCGGGCAGGACGTGCGGGCCTTCCAGCTCCACCTCCGGACCGGCCCGGCCACGGGCAAGGCTGGAAGTGATGGCGATGACCAGAATGCCATCCGCCAGTGGAGGCATAAGATAGCCACGGAAGGCCCGGGCTATGGGTTCAATGAGGGCTGGCAGCGTGGCTATGTGCGGAATGTCTTCGGCAAGGAAGGCGTGCGCTCGCTGGATGATTGCAACGCCCGGCAACTGCGTGCGCTCTACCTCACCATGCGGAGCCGCTATCTGAAAAACAAGGCCGCCAGCAAATGACCGCCATGGATGACCTGACCGACGCCGAGGCCGCGCATATCCCCGCCCATCCCCTGGGCTGGGTGCTGGCCCTCATGACCGGAGCCACGCTGGTGGCCGCGCTCCTCGCCATCCTCACCCCTGCCTGACAACTCCCCGCCATGCCAGACTCCCCGGACAAACCAGACGCTCCCGCACGCGGCAATGCCCGCAGTGTCACGGCGCGGGTGCAGGTGCGTCCGGGTGTCTGGCATGACGTGAGCTTTCCCGCCCGCGCAGCCTCCCGCTGGGGCGTGGTGCGGCTCCGCGCCGGAGCCGGGGGCGTGCTCACGCCGGACCTGACCACGTGGACCGGCTGGTATCGCCTCACGGAAAACCCGGAGCGGGACTTGGGCCTGCCCGTCTCCCGTCAGTTCCTCATCATCCTGGGCCTGGGCGGATTCATCCGCACCCGGCGGCCTTCCCCGGCGGTCACGTTGATAGAGGTGGAAAGCCTCCTGGAGCATCTGCGAAACACGGAAGGGGACAAGGCCGTGGAATTCTGGAACGCCGCGAATCAAAAGCGGTGGGAGGACGCTATCAAATCCTATCGCTCCAAAGAGCACCGCATTCTGATGGAGCAACGCGCCGCGCAGCGCACCGCCGCGAAAACGCAACGCGCCAAAAAACCCGCCCCTGAAGTCCCGCCAAAGGAGCCCAACCAAATGGAGCTTTTTTGATAGCATGAGCAAGGAACCCCTCCGGGATTATTCCCTCCGCGTTGCCCCCGCGGATGTCATCACCGCCCTGAGCACCAGGATGGCGGAGACCTTTGGCGTGACCCTCACGCGCACTGGTGGGGTCTTCATCCTGACACATACAGCCACGGGCGCGTGGCTCCAAAAAGACCACACCCTTACCCTCCTGGGCGCGTGGCGCACCGCTGCCTATTTAGGCAACGGTGCGACTCCCAGTGAGCCGGCACGTGACGCCACTATGCCCCGCTTTGGAAACCGCCAGTCCTGGAAAAATCGCTCCTGAAGATCATGACAAAAGCCATCGAATCAGCCCTCTTCACCGTTGCTATGTATGAGACCGCCCTGGGCATCTCGCAAAACGTCTACGGCATGGAAAAGTTCTGTGATTACTACGCCAGGAGCCTCCCTCCCGGGAAAGTAAAACTCATCAAGGAGTGGATCAAACTCAAGAAAACCAGCCAGAAAGAACTGGCTAAAGCCATGGACGACACCTGGGGCAAGACAGGTGAAACCGCGCCCGCTCCCTGACTCTCTGAAGAGACTAAACCTTTCACCTCCATCCCATGCCCACCACCCAAAAAACACTCCATCACTGTGCCGGATGCGGCCAGCGTAACCGTCCCTCCGGCTTCGTTCTCTGCCGCGACTGCTGGCACTCGAAAGTGCCCCGCGTGGATAAAATCGCCTTCAACAAACTGCGCGGCCAAACGCTGAAGGCGGAGGCCGCCGCCGTCATCATCGCCAATGTCAGACGGCAATCCGCGGAGCCCATTCTGGGCGTGGGCTGGCACTCCATGACGACCGCGCCAAAGGGCGGACTGGTGGAGGTAATACTGCTTTTGAAAGACGGAAAGGAAGTCACTGGCCATTGGGCGAGTGACCTTTCCGGTGAAGATCAACCCGCCTTTGAAGGCTGGTTCAAGCGGGTCAGCCAATACAGTTGCATGGAGGTAAACCCCGTGGGCTGGAAGCCCGTTCAATCCTGATCCCGTTACCTTATGTTCCTCCAGGAGCCAGTTCCGTTTGATGAAGCCGCCGCCGCCATCCGCCGCTTGGGCGTGGTGGACGCGGCCACCTTTTCCCAGCTCCTGCCGGAGTTGCAGGGGATGTGCATCACCGTGAGCGGGCTGGACTCGCTGGATGCGGTGGCCCGCATCCGGGAGGAAATAGCGAAGCTGCCGGAGGGGGCGGACTTCACCGCGCAGCGCAACCGCATCGCGGAAATCATGAGCCCGTGGATGAACCCCCAAGCCGCGGAGAAACGGGCCACGCTGCTGCTCCGGATGCACGGCTTCCGCGCCTATGCGGCGGCGGCCTATCGCCAGATGGAGGCGCATAAGGATGTGTTCCCCTTTCGCCAGTATCTCGCCACCATGGACAGCCACACGCGCCCGGCACATGCGGCGCTCCATGGGAAGGTGCTGCCGTCCGACCATCCATTCTGGACCAACCACACCGGGCCGTGGGAATACAACTGCCGGTGCGAAGCGGTAGCCCTCACGGATTTTGACGTGGAGGAAATCAAGCTGGCGGATGATGCCACGCCCGGCCTGCCTCCGGAGGACCGGCGCGTGCTGGAAGGGGCCTTTCTGGACCGCCTCACAAATCAGGGGCAAATCGTAAAGACCGGCGGCACCGGCTACTTCGACGTGCGGACACCCCGCGAAAAGTCCGGAGACCCGAACGCCTTTGAATGGCGTGCGGGGGACATGGGCCTGCCGTTCGATGAAATCAAAAAGCGTTATAGCAAGGACGCTTGGGCGGCATGGGAGAAACGCGCCGCCGGGCTGAAGCTGGCGGATGGCCGGAACGTCCTGGAATGGATGGGCGGCAAGCTGAAGAAGCCCCGCAAGACTACGGGGAAGAAAGCCGCGCCCGCCGTGCCCGCGCCCACCCCGGCACCCGTGCCCGCCACGCCCGCCGCTCCGCGCACGGCGGCCAGCATCCAGGCGGAGCTGGCCCCCATCCTCGCGGAGCTGGCCGTCATGCGGGCCACGCCCGGGCCTGACGCTGAGCTGCGCATCCGGGAGCTGGACCTGAACGCCCGCGCCCTCATCGAGCTGCCGGTCGCGGAGCGCGGCACGCTAAAGGTGACAGCGGCCACGAAGCAGGTCTATGCCTGGAAGAAGGACGCCAGCGGGAACCGGGTGCGGGTGCCCGTGCAGAGGAGCCAGGCCAGCAAGGCCATCCTGCGGGCCGCCCAGGTGGGCGCGGATGACGTGGCCACCGTGGTGCATCCGGATCTGCTGGTGCCCATCCAGGTGAACGGCATCACCGGGAGCCGGGCCTCCTGCGCGGTGCTCTCCACGCATGGGCAAATCAACGTCCACAAAAACACAAACCGGAGCGTCATGGCGCATGAGATCGCGCACGCCATCGAGGGCCTGAATGCGCCCGTCATCCAGGCGGCGGTGGCGTTCCGCGCCAGCCGCACCCAGGGGGAGCGCCTGAAGTCTTTGGCCGCCCTCACCGGCCTGCGTTATGACCCGTCCGAAGTGACCCTTGAGGACGAATGGAAAACCAAAGGCGGGGACCACTACTGCGGCAAGGTTTACAACGGGGACCGTTACACCGAGGTTATCACCATGGGCATCGAGCGGCTGCTCCACAAGACGGCGCAATTCGCGGCGGATGACCCTGAATATTTCCAGTTCATTTTGACTACCCTCCAAAAGATCAAGCCATGAGACTGACCATCACCGCCTCTCACAACCTGAGTCTCCAGCTTGAAACGGACACGTGGAAGTGGACCGCCGTCAGTGGAGAGCTGAGCACCCGCACCGCAAAGGCGCTCAATGCCGCCGTGCCTCCGGAGGCCGGGGCGCATGCCACGCCGCTGAGTCTGGCGCGGGATGCGGTGGCCACCATGGGATTCCAAGGTATCGTGGTCACCATCGCGGACGCCTTGAGCCGTGAGCTTTCCCCGCCGGGAGAAGATTGCTTCGCGGCCACGGAAGATCCCGCCGCCTGACAACCGCGCCACCGCCATGCAAGTACGCCTCGCCGATGATACCCTGACACCCACGCTGGTGTCTCTACAAACCCGCCTGCGCGATCGCCGGGCATGTTATGAGGCTATCGGCCTTTTCATCGTGTCAGTGACAAAGCGGGCGCACACGGACGCCAGCCTGCGCCCGCACGTGTGGCCACCGCTGGCGGACGGCAGTCCCTCCACGCTGCAAAAGACCACGCAGATGCGCCGGAGCTGGCGCATCACCAGCGTGGGCAACGACGGCGTCACCGTGGGCAGTGACCGCGAATATGCGGCGGTGCATTTCTTCGGCGGGGATGGCCCCTATATCATCCGCCCTAAAAACGGGAAGGCTCTGCGCATTCCCGTGGGCGGGGGGAACTTCGTGTTCCGCGCCTGGGCGGAGCATCCGGGAAATGAGAAGCGCCGGGCCATGCCGGTGGAGGAGGACGGACGGCTGACCCCCCACGCGGAAAAAGGAGTGGAAACCATCATCGTGAAAAAGCTGGCACAGGGACACTGAGAGCCTGCAAGGGGAATGTGGTCTTACCTGGTCTTACCGGGTAAGACCAGGTAAGACCGCCTGGGACTCGACAAGGCGCGGACAGCTAACAATATAAGGGGCATGAACAAGCCCCTGCTCCAAACTGTGATTCCGCGTTCCGCCCCTTGGGGCCTAGGGTAGCGGCAGCGGCGCGGGGAATCCGCGAGTGGACCGCGCCCCGTGCGCGGCGGGAGAATAACCGCCCACGCTTGGCAAGGTGCCGCCGTGCCCACCGCCTCCCCGCCAGCCCCGAAGTCCATCACCATCCGCACTTACCGTGCCCCGGTGGCCGGACTGCGTGAGCTGCCGGATGAAATCCGCGTGGTGCCGTGGGGCCGCAACCAGACGGCCAATGGTCTCCTTGTATGCGATGAATACACCGCCTCCGTGTTTGCCGCGAATCAGCGGCGGCGGGGCTTTGAGCAGACGCACGGGGACTTTGAGCACCAGACGGTGCCCCGCAAAGGATACGTCCCGGCGGAACCGCTCATGATCGCGTGTGACGGCTCCTTTGAAGTCCGGACACCCGCGGAGAGCGACAAGCCCGGCCTCTACTTTGTCATCAGCGAATGGAAGGATGCCGCCCGCCAGTATGTCGCCGGGGGCCACTATCCTGACGTTTCCGTGGCCTGCGAGCAGGACGCCCAGGGCCGCATCCTTTCCGCTCACTCCTTTGGCTTCTGCCGCCACGGAGCCGTGAGCAATGCCTCAACCTTCAGCGTGGCCATGCCCGCGCTCTTTTCCACCACCCAAACCACCTCCATGCTTAAAGAAGCCCTTATTAAAGCCCTCCGGGATGCCGGTCAGGAAGTTGCGGACGACATTTCCGATGAAGCCCTTGCCGCCGCCGTCGAGGCCATGGCCGGAAAGAAAGCCGCCGCCCCTGACCCGGCCACCTATTCCAGCCAGGTTGCGGCGCTGCTGAAACCCTTCAGCAGCCAGCTTGAGGTGCTGACCACTTCCATGAAAAAGCTGGAGGCAGGCCAGGCTAATAACGAGCGCGCCACCGTGGTGGCGGAACTCACCCGCGATGGTGTCATCATCCCGCTAAGCCCGGAAATGCTGACCCGGTTTTCCGCCGCGGAACTGCGGGCCGAATCCGCCAAATGGCCGAAGGGGGAAGTGCCCGCCGCCGATGGCTCCGCGTCCACTCCCGCCGCCGGGGAGGTAAAGACCTATGCCGCTGGTGCCGCTGGTTCCAGGCAGGCTGCCGCTGACAAACTGCTCGTGGCCAAACAACTCGGGCTCAAGCCGGAGGAACTCTGAACGCCTGCCGGAATCCGCCGCTCTAACTGAATTACCCTTTTTATGCCCAGCTCCCTTACCCCTTATAACGGTGACAGCGTCGCCGGAAAGATCCGTCTCTTCCCCGTGGCCGCCGCCACGAAACTGCACACGGGTATCCTCGTCATGGTGGACGCCACCGGCAACCTGACCGCCGCCGCCGCCACGGGTGGCGTCCGTGTGGTGGGCCGTCTGGTCACGGATGTGGATAACTCCAGCGGGGCCGCCGGGGCGCTCTACGCCGAAGTTGAATCCGGCGTGTTCGAGTTTGAAAACAAGTCCGGGGATTCCCTGGGCATCGCGGACGTGCAGGGCAACGTCTATGTGGATGATGAATTCACCGTCCGCCGCACGCCGGGCACCAGTCTGGTAGCCGGTAAGCTGTGGGGCTTCCATCCGGACTCCGGCAAGCCGCTGGTGGATACGCGCGTGCCAGGCATGGGCACGGTGCGGGAGCTGAGCATGGACGTGCCTACCGCCGCCAACACCACGGCCACGCTGACCGCCGCCGCGCTCCTGGGCGGGCTCATCACCAGCACGGCGGCCACGAATCCCTCGCTCCTGACGCTGCCGCTGGCCACGGCCATCGACACCGCCGCGCCAAACATGAAGGTGGGGGAATACTTTGATTTCCACCTCATCAACACCGGCACGGGTGCCACCAATGACGTGACCCTCCAGGTGAATACGGGCGTCACCATCGTGGGGAATCCCACCGTGGGAGCCCTCACGGATGCCACCACTATCAGCGGCTCCGGTCACTTCCGCGTCCGGAAATCCGCCGCCTCCACCTACGTCGTTTACCGGCTCGCCTGATCCGGACCTGTCTTTTCCAGCACTCTATTTTTTCCCTACCCATGGCACTTCTCACACCCGGTTATCTCACCCTGCTTCAGCGCGGATTCAGCCTCGTTTTCAACAAGGAACTCGGCGCGGGGGCGGATGGCCTCAAGCCCCTGTCCTCCATCCTTTGCATTGACCAGAAAAGCGACGGCGCGGAGGAGGAATATGACTGGCTGGGCGACATGCCCATCCTGTCGGAAATCAAAGGAGACCAGACAAAAAAGAATCTCCAAAGCCGTCAGATTGTTATCAAGAACAATGAGTTTTCCTGCCTCCTGGGCCTGAAGCGGGCGGTGCTGGAGCGGGACAAGGCCGGGCTCTACAACCAGCGCGTGAAGCAGCTCGGCCAGGGCGCGCGGAAGTGGAAGGAGCAGCGGCTCTTTGAAGTAATGGTGAAGCGGGGCTTCGATAACAAATTCCTGGACTGGACGGGCAAAGCCTACTTTGCGGCGGACAAGCCCATGGGCAAGGATGCCAAAGCCCCAAAGTTTACCAATGCCTCCACCGCGGTCTTCAGCGCCAGTGCCTATGAGGCGGCCATTCGCTCCCTCCAGGAGCGGGTGGATAGCAACGGGCAACCCATGGGCCTGGGTGAAGAGGGTTTCACTCTGGTGGTGGGGCCGTCTCTCCTGCCGATGGCAAAGAAGATCCTGAAGGCGGAAATGGTGGCGGAGGGTGGCGTGTCCGTGACAAACGTCAACGTGAACACCGCGGAGCTGAAGCCCTGGGGTTATCTCCAGGGGGCGTATGCGAACTACTGGTTTCTCTTTGCGAAGGACAGCGCCCGCGCCCCGTTCATCAACCAGACGGAAGTTCCCCCGGCCACCTTCATGTGCACGAATCCGAACGATTCGCACGTGATGACCTTTAACGAATATCTCTTCCAGGTGTATGCCCGGGGCGAGCTGGGGCCGGGCGAGAGTCTGCTGGCCTACGGCTCCACCGGCTCCGGAGCATAACAACCCGCACGCCTCCGGTTCCCTCCCGCCGCCATGCGCACGCTGCCCGCCTACGTCACGCCCGCTGAGCTGACCCCGTCCCTGCCTGAGCAGTGGGTGACGGAAGCCAGCGATGACGACAGCGACGGCGCGGGGGAGACTATCTTTGTCGTTTGCGACGCGGCCAGCGATACCGTGGACAGTTACCTGCAAGGCCGCTACGGCCTGCCGGTGACGGATTCCACGGCGCTGGCGAAGCTCCGCGAGGCCGCCCGCGTGCGGGCCTTGTGGCTGCTCTATATGCGCCGGGGAAAGTCCGGCGAAAGCAATCCATGGGAGGGAGAGTGGACGCGGTGGGCAAAGAAGCTGGAGGACATTGAATCCGGGAAAACGGAACTCATCATTTCACCTCCCGCCACGCTCCATTCCCCGCCTAAAATCGGCGTGGTCTCCCGCCCCATGAAGACCGTCCGCCGTGGTGGCGGCAATGTGGTATGACGCCTGATCTGCTGCTCCAGTCCATTGAGGAGATCCTCAAGGCGAAGGTGGAAGGCACCGGGGGCAAGGTGCTCATCTGCTCTGACCGAATGCATGGCTATGAGCTGCTGCTGGACGCTCCGGGCAAAGCCTACCGCGTGGCCGTCTCCCTGGGCTCCATGAAAGCGGCGGGAAAGGAAACCTCCCAGGTGTGGGGCGGGCCGGTGCAGGACGTGGAAATCACCATGACCGTCATCCGCCCCGCCGGTCTCACGGTCCAGCCGGGCCACGCCGTGTATAAGCCCACGGCCAGCGGCGGCCTGAGCCTGCTGCAACGGGCGGAGCAACCGCGCCGCCTCCTGGCGGGAGCCCGCTGGAAAGACGCGGCCACCGGGCTGCCGCGCCCGGATGTGGACCCAGACGGAGTCCGCTTTGCGGATGCCCGCATCCTCCACCTGGAAAGCAAAGACCCGGGTAATGGCTTCCTGCCGTGCGCGGAGCTGACCTTTCACCTGCGCATCACCCTGCCGCCGCCAGACCAGGCGGATTGCCAGGACTGGACGCAAACCCCCTGATTTTTTCTTCAACCTATCACCTTATTTTTTATGGCCGTCTCTCCTTCCCCCGTTCCTTTCGATCCCAATTCCCGCAACATCCATGTGGGGCCACAATCGGATTTCCGCTACGATGCGAACGGCCCGCGGGAGGCCGTGGTGCCCTTCGGCACCTGGGTCATGGGCGCGGGTTCCCTGGGCACGGTGCAGAGCGGTAATATCAAGGAGAGCGCGGACAAGAAGGAGCGGGGCGATGGCGCGGGCGGCACGGAGGCTATCACTTACTCCGGCCTCAAATTTGAGGCGAAGGTGACGGTGAATTACCGGGTGGTAGGCACCACCGGCCACGGGCCGCCAAAGATCGGGGATTTCGTCCAGTTCCGTGTGCCTCTTCAAGATGCTCTGGATCTGAATGAAGTGCCCGCTGGCGGCCAGCCGCTGCCCGCCGCCTGGGAGACACTGTTTTTCTCCGTTGATGACATCGACTTTAAATTCTCCAACGGGGATTATGCCACCTTCGATTTGAGCGCCACTCACAACCGGAGCCTGCACGGCGACATGACTGTGATTTCGGCCCAGGTTACCGCGGAGGGCACTGTGCTGGCTGCCAATCCTATCACCGCTCCGGTGAATGTCCCTGCGTGGGTCACGGGCCGCAGTTATGAGGTGGGCGACCGGGTGCAAGGCACGGAGGGCAATGTCTATGTTTGCACCACGGCGCACGTCTCCGCCACCACCACAAAGCCTATCTCCGGCGCGGACTACGACAACGTGTGGGAACTCCCCGCCTGATCCGGACCAGCCACCATCCATTGAGACACTGCCATGGGACTGCTCAGCGATGACTACGGGAACGCCGCCCTGAATGCCCTGACTTCCGGGGGCGTGACGGACCCGCCCGCCACCCGGTATTTCGGCCTGCGCTATAACGGTGTGGAGGTATCCGCGGGGGGAAGCGCCTATGCCCGCGTGCCTATCACCACCTCCGGCTGGTGGACCACAGCCACCTTTGAGGAGGCCAGCTTTGCCCGGACGAATGTCAGCAGCGTATCCTTTGCCACGCCCACCGCGCCGTGGGGATATGTGAATGAGCTGTGCCTCTATGACGGAGCCATGGACACGGTCCCGGCCATTGTCTTCACCCTTACGGATGACGGCGGCGCGGCGCTCTACATTGAGAACGGCGCGGCACTCCTGATCCTGCCCGGGGAGATCATCCTTTACCTTTACACGGGTAACTCCTGACCATGGCCCGCGCCTACTGCGGTTTCATCATTTACGGCCACCGGCGGCAGAGGCCGCGCTGGCGGCAGCGGCTGACCGTGGGAGCCGTGGTGCGGCACACGCCTCCGCCTGATCCCGGAGACGCCGTGCCGCCGCCGGGCACGTTCATCATCGTTGCGAGGCGTGGTCTCTTTAGTCCGGACGGGACGCAGTTCCTCCCCGCGGTGCAAGGCGCCTGGGGCACCGCCGCGGTCCGCGCTCCGGTGGCCTGGGGCACGGTGAAGACCGCGGAGCGCACGAAGGAAGCGCCCGTGAAGGAGGAGGAGGATGTCCACGGCAAGCTCTACAAAGCGGGCCTGGGCGATGAACGGCAAAAGCTCACCGTGAAATGTCAGATGCGCCTGGGCCTGACACTGGGCACCGGCGATGAATTTGTGATGCTCAACGTGACCTGGTATGTGGCCAGCGTCACGGAGGTGTGGAGCGAGGGTGAATACGCGGAGCTGAACGTGGGACTGGTGCGCTGGCCCGGCCTGACAAAGCGCGGCTCTTTTGAGGCCGCCACCCTGTGACCCGGGGATTTTTCCTGACATGAATACAGAGACACAACAACCATCCGGCATGCCTCATGGCGTGCCTCCGGAATTCGCTGCCCAGGCCGCTGAAATGATGGCTTACAACAAAGCCTTTCAAGCTGCCCAGGCTGAAGGCGGGGCCGTTGAGAGCATCCTTGCCATCCTCCACGCGGCGGAGCCGCCAGGCGTCAAGGCGGGGACGCTGCACCGCATGAGCTTTGGCCTGGACTACCTGCTGGAGACTACCGGGAATGGCCGGGAAAGGTGGCAGGGCCTCATGACGCCGGACGCTGATCCGGGAGCCACCGCGGGGGCGCTCATTGAGGCCATGTATATTTTCTCCAATCCTGGCGATGCGTTGGATAAGCTCGGCTTCTCCGGGAAGGATGTGGCCGCCGTCCGCAAGGCGGCCCATATGTATGCTCTGACGGTGCCGGACGCGACGGTGCAGGTAGCGGGTCCGTGGATCATCCGCGAGATGCTGCGTTATTGGGGCTGGCTCCCTTTTCTGGAGGCGGCAGCGGAGGCGGGGGCTCCGGTGCCGCCAGCAAAGCCGGATGGTTCACCGTCTTCATTGACTGGCTCTGTGCCGACTACGGCGTCTCCCTCCATCACGCCGTCTGGGGATTCCAGCCCCAGGCCGCAATGGCTCTCTGGGTTGCCGCTATCGAGCGGCGGGGCGGAGAGTATCCCGGCCCCGGCTTCGCCGACATTGCAGGGCTCCACGCCGCCCGTGCCCACCGCGCCGCCCGCGAGTCCGGCAACTCCGGCAGCTCCGGCAGCTCCGGCAATGCTGGTGCAGGAAGCGCCTAAGCCCGCGCCGCCCGCGCCTCCGCTATTCCGCCGCGTGCCCCTGCCGGGCCGTCAAACGTCCGGCCTCATGCCTGGACCACGTTAAGCTCTGACCCTCTTTCCCCGTGGCCTCACAAGGAATGTTTTTCACCATCGGCCTGGACGTGACGCACGCCCTGACGGCGGCGCGTGGTCTCGTCATGGCCACCCGCGCCATTAAGAGTGCGGTGGTGGACCTGGGCGGGGCCACGCTCAACGGCCTGGTGCGGAGCCTGCGCTCCGTGGGGGATACGCTGTGGAAACTGCCGCAACAGGCCCAGGCGCTGAGCGGCATGTTGCAGGGCCTTTCCGGGCCGCTGAAAGCGGCGGCGGACATGGAGGAGCTGGAAATCCGTTTCCAGACCATGACGGGCAGCATCGAGGGCGCGGCCAAATCCCTGGGCGAACTGCGCAGACTCGCGGATGCGAGCAGCTACGGCATGATGGGCCTCACAGACGCGGCGGGCATCCTGCTGTCCTTCGCGGAGCCGTTGAATGAGCTGCCAAAGACCATCGCCATGCTGGGCGACGTGGCCGCCGGTGACGAGAACAAGCTGAAGGAACTGGCCCTCCTGTATGGGCAGGCGCGGGCGAACGGAAAGCTCTATACCCAGGACCTCATGCAACTGGCCCTGCGCGGGATTCCCGCCATGGCCATGCTGTCCGAAATCACGGGAAAGAACGCGGAGGAGACAAAGAAAATGGTGGAGGCCGGAGAAGTGGGCTTCGGCCAGTTGAAGCAACTCTTCAAGACGCTCACGGAGGAGGGTGGCCGCTTCCAAGGCATGACCGCCGCCATGGCGGCCACCACGAAAGGCCGTTTCTCCACACTCATGGATTCCTGGCAGGGCCTCCAGCTTGAGCTGGGGAAGCCTATCAATGCCAGCCTCAATAACGTGATGGAGCGTGTGGGCAAGCTCATGGACAGCCTGAAGGGCAAGGCGGGGGAATGGGGGGAGAAAGTGGCGGGCGTGGTGGACTATCTCACCATCGCCAGCGACCAAGGCCGCCTCGGGGAGGTTATCAGCGTTAAGCTGAAGCTGGCGGGCATGGAGTTCATCGACATCATGGTGAAGGGGTTTCAGTACGCGGCGGAATACATGTCCGTGAAGGCTGAAAAAATCGCCGCCACCATCGCTGAATCCTTCGGGATGAAAAAGGAGGCGGAGAAGATGAGTGAGCACGCCAAAATGCGGGAAGGTGTGCTGGAACATAATGGAGTAACCGGCCAGGCAGGCATGCCCGCGTCCTCTGGGTTGGGCAAGATCCTGTATGATCTGCGTGACCAAAACCAGCTGATGGATGCGCAGATTGCCCTGGGTGTGGTGGGGCTCCGCCTTCAGCGGGAAAAGGAACGTGCTGCCCGCGAGGCAGCGGTGAACCAAAAGCAGGAGCTGGCCCGGCAGCGCGAAATGACAAAGCTGTCGTGGGCCCTGGGCGTGCCTCATGACGTGGCTCCTAAAAGTTCGTGGACCCGCTTCGGCGAGACCCTGAGCAAGCTACCGGGCAAGCTGGCGGCGGTTGCGGCAAAGGTGGCGGACGCGGTGGATAGCGATCCCATGCGCCGGGCCACCCGGGTCATGGAAACCGCGCTCCAAAAAGTGGGCAGCACCAGCGGTGCCCACGCGGGCGGCGGCATGCCCTCTGGTGGCTTCGTCGGTGGTGGTGGCGGTGGCAGTGGCATGGATGGCCGGGAACCGCGGCGGCGCGGCAGTGCCCGCACCCTGGGACGCACGGAGGGGCTGATGATGCAATACCAGCAGGCGGACCGGGGACGGCGTGGCACATGGGCGGGTTTCGTCCAGGAGCGCATGGGTTCGGATTTTTCCAAGCTGGGGGACAAGGAGCGGGCCGTGATCCTGGCCGCTAATCCCGGGGGCAAGGCAAAGGACCGCATGGGCCGCGAGGCGGAGCGCCGGGCCGCGAGCGACCGCGCCAAAGCGACCGCCGCCGGAACGGGGCCGGATGACGGCGACAAGGCCGGGCAGCGCCGTCTGGCCGTCATGGAAAAATACCTGCCGGAGCTGGCGAAGCTGCTCAAAAAGGCAACAGACGAAGACCCATGAGCAATCTACTTTTCACCGGGCCGGGCTCTTACTCCATCCTTGAGGATGGACTGGAGGAGCGGGATATGGATTGGGACCGCCGCGTCACGGTGCTGGAGGGCCGCTGGAAGGACCTGGAGACGGCCCGGAAAACCTTTTCCAAAAAACCCTGGCAGGGCTTTTGGCCGGAAACCGTGAAGGTCCGCCCCTCATGGGGTGGCACGATCCGCGTGGAGATCGAGGCCACCGGACTCGCGGACGGGGACAAGTTCTATGAGCTGACGGAGGACAACGGGGAGCTGGTGGCCTATCAGCTCACGGGAGACGGACAGGGCGTGCGCATCTATGCGACCGGCTGGAATTCCAGCGTCGTTTGGAAAGCCGTGAACGTGGAGATGGGCGTGCCGCGCTACGGCATCCTGGGTTTCTCAAAATTCCGGCCGGACCCGGGCGACAACGGGCGACCGGTGGCCACGCCCTTCCGGGGCACGTTCCCCACCATTCAGCCGCCACCGTGGCGGGCAACGGGCGCGGGCGTGAATACGACAGCAAATTACCCGGGTGGCTGGCGGCAGACCGGCGCTCCCAGCAAGCTCCTGGGGGGCTTCGCGACCGGTGGCCTGAACCCCTTGTTCCTGCCCGCGCTCTATCGCGGCCAGTGGCTCTATTCCCACGTCGATAAAGTGACCTTCTGACCATGCTGATGAACCGTGGAAAACTCCGCCGCATGGTGCTGGCCATGATCCGCGAGCACGCGCCCTCCGTGGCGGCGGGGGATGGTCTCCGCGTCCGGCCCACCGGCAAAACCTTCGTGGTCTCCCTGCCCGCCGAAACCATCGCCCGGCTCAATGCGCTCCCGGCTCCCACGGTCCCCAGCAGCAGCGGCGCGGGTGCTCACATGGGGCCGCCGCCGCCCATTGCTCCTCCACCCATTCCCCGCCTGGGCCCCTGATCTATGGACTACAGCCATCTGCATTTCGTCTGGTTTTCCTTCACCGGGGATTCCCGTTGCCTGGAGGAGAGCATTGCCAGCGTGCGCCAGGCGGCCCCGGGAGCGCGGCTTTCCGTCGCCCAGGAGGCGGAGCGCCCCGTGCTTCCGGATTCCGTGGCACGCATCGGGGAAGGCGTGGAATGGCTGGAGACGCTGTGGGACAGGGGCGGGAATCTCAACGGCCACGCGCATCTGGTGAATCAGGTGCGCCTGCTGGCCGCGTGCGCCCCCCATGCCGGGGCCGTGGTCAAGATTGACTGTGACATGGTCATTCAAAATGCCGACTGGCTGGCCGGACATGACTACGAGGCCCAGCCGTCCATTTGCTTGGGACAGCCCGCGTGGTGGTACCAGGGCGGATGTTACGCCATCTCCTCCGCCATCATGCACATGCTCATTCAAGCGGTCATGGGAGCCCCCGATTTCATGACGCCGCATCCCGGCTGGCCGGAGGATCAAGTGACTGGAGAAGTCATCGCCCGCACGTGGGGCGCGCAGTCCATTGCGACTCATCACGGGTATCCCGTGGGCAATGGAATTGCTCATTACAACTACCGCGAAAACAGCCCGTTTTCAAGCTATTTCCCCTTCGATGTGGTGAATTTCGGGAGCCGCGACCAGATCCCCGCGCCTGCCATGATGCGCCGCAATCTGGCCGCTGACACCATGCGGGCCTTCCGCGCCCAGGCCGCGTTACAGCCGCGCCCGGTCCCCTGAAAACAGCCCGGCGTTACCCTTTTCGGCGGTTACGCCCCACCCTCCCAGGGGTTTTGCCGCGTTACAGCGGGTCTCCCGCTGAGCGCGAGCACCGCGGGATAAGATTCCCGGGGCATGCGGCGTGTGAAAAAGGAAGAGAAGGGCGGCGGCGCGGCAGGGGAACGGAAAGAACTTGTTTGTGTCGTGAGAAAAGGCACCGGGAGGCGGCGGTATGGCGCGGGGCATGGTCCCCCGCTCCCGCGCACGCCCCGTCCCCGGTGCCCGGCTCCTGGACGGATCCGGAACCGGCCAGGGGTGCCTCCGTGTGGTGCCTCCGGGTTTACAGGTGTAATATACTCCCCTTTATCCCTTTCAATAATTCATATCCTCCGGCATTGGCCAGGAGCCGGGGGCGAGGTCCGGGGGACAGGGGGCGGGAGGGAGGCCCTGGAGGGTGCGTTCCAGGGCTTCCTCGAAGGTGGGCGCGTGATAGCCGAAGCGGAGTCCTGGCTCCAGCTGGAACACGCGGCCCCGTTCGTCCATGAGGATTTCCGGTTCCTCGCAGCCGCAGGAGGCCACCCGGAACAGGGGGAAGCCGGTGGCGGCGTGGCAGGCGGCCAGGAGACCGGCATTCAGTCTATCAAACGACACGGAGACCTCCAGGGGCACTCGCGGGGCGGCGGCATGGCCTTCGTCCACGGCCTCGATGTTGAGCTCCCCGAACTCCGCCAGCACGGCGGCCACGGGCGCGGGCAGAGGCCTGGACTGGGCGTGGAGCCATCGCGGGCCCGGAGCCTCCCGCCGCCCTTCATACCAGCCCGCCTCCAGGAGACGCCGGTGGACGGCGGGGGAGAAGCGGGACGAAGGGGCATGCGGATAGGGTGCCTTCTCCCCCGCGGACGCGCGGGTCCGCTGGCAGGCCCCGCGCCACGCCATCCTGCCTGGAGTCACGGAGCCATCCCGCCAGTAACGCCCGAGCCGCCACATCCGTAATTTTTCCCCCAGCACCCCGGCGAGAAAGCGGGGAAAGGAGACATACTCCCCGACGGGAAACGGCAGGGGGATGTCCGCCAGGCGTGCCCCGTCCTCCCGGGGAATATAAGTAAAGAAAAAGTCCGGCCAGCGCGTGACCCGGAGGGTGAAGCCGTGCTCCAGGCCCGCGCCCTCCACCGGCACCACCTGGGCTCCATCCACCGCCACCGCGTGCCCTCCCGTGAGCAGCACCAGCCTTTCCTCCCAGCGCAGCAGGGCGTGGACCCGCCCCCCGCCATCCACGGAGAAGACTCCGGACAGGACGGGGTCCCGCCCTTCATACGGGAGCAGCCTGCCCGTGCGCGGGTCCACCGCCAGCGTCTCCGCCGCGTATTCGAAGGACTGGAGCATCAGCGGCACGGACCTCCTCCGCTCCCGCGCCAGCCACCACACCAGCGCCATCTCCAGGATGAGGCCCTGGGCCGCGAATACACGATGGAATTCCATTTCACTGGTCGAGGCGGAGGTTTGCGAAAGCAGCCACAGTCCCGCCGCCGGGAGAATCACCAGGGTCAGGATGATCCCCGCGCGCTGCCAGGGCCGGGGGACTCGTTTTATTTTCTTCAGCCAGGGGTGAAACCACCCTAGCGCCTGCCAGGCGCTCGAAAGCATCATCATTATAAAGCCAAAGATGAAAACCATGGAGCCGAGGAACGCGCCCTCCAGCGGGGTGCGCCGCACAAAGAAAAACAATCCCGGAGCCAGCAGCAGCAGGAAAAGGTAAAGATAAAGCCGCAGTTCCCCGAAAGCCCAGCGGCACGGGAGTTTCAGAAAAGCGGGCAATACCAGGCCGGTGGACGGCGCGGGAGGGCCCAGGGATTTCAGCGCGGGAACGGGATGGGCCCCGGCGGCTGGAGGCCCGGGCTCGCAGGCGGACGGCTCCCCCGGCGGCGGGTGATACACACGCTGCCGCGCGGGTTCGTGAACGTCTTCATCGGGATCGTCCCGTTCCCCGGATTCCGGCCACAGCCAGCAGCCGGGTTCCAGCGCGGGCGGCACGGGGGCATAGGGGAG
Organism: Verrucomicrobiales bacterium; assembly: GCA_965229245.1. Taxonomy (GTDB): domain Bacteria; phylum Verrucomicrobiota; class Verrucomicrobiia; order Verrucomicrobiales; family V1-33; genus V1-33. The sequence continues at coordinate 1,253,822 of CBDDIW010000003.1, read as the reverse complement.
CCCGCGCAGCAGACGCTCCACGGCATCGTCAAACCCGGGCGAGAAGTAAAAAATGCTTTCGTCCGTGAGGTGGAAGACGCGGCCCTCTTCATCCACGGCCAGTCCCTTCAGCCAGGAGACCTCCGGCCTGATGGAAGCCGCGGGAATGAGCCGCAGGCCGGTGGCGGCGTGGCAGGCCTCCAGAAGGTGCCGCTTTTTCTCCGCTTCCCGGGTGCCGCCCATGAAGCCCGCGGGACGCTCCGGGCTGGCGGCGGTGCCCTCCCGCACCGGCTGGACGATGAGCCCGCCGAATTCCCCCAGCACGGCGCGCCCCGCCGCGTGGATCTCCGTGTCCGCCAGAGTGATGGCGTCCGCGGATGCCAGACCCTCCGTCCGCCCTTCGTGCCACCCGGCCTCCAAAAGAGCCCGCAGCACGTCGGGGGAAAAACGGCGCGGAGCCCTGGTATCCTGGCCGGGGATTTCCCCGCGATACTGCCGCGTGCGCAGGGCATGCCGGGGCAGGATTTCCGTCTCTCCCAGCAACTGGCCGTCCGCCCAGTTCCGCCGCAGGGCATGACCGGCATGGTTCAAGGCGGCGGCCACGAAGTGCGGGAAAGAGGCATGCTCCGGCAGCGGGGACGGCGCGGGATCGTCCGCCAGGCGCTCCGCGTCCACGCGCGGTGTGTAGTCGAAATAGACAGATAAAGGCGGCCTGCCGCCCCGGCGGACAGTGAAGCCGCGGGCCACCGGCTCGTCCGGTCCCGGTTGCGGGACATCCTTCAGTTCCAGCCAGCGTTCCCCCGTGAGCAGCACCAGCTTTCCTCCCCACAGCAGGAGCGCGTGCACCCGGCCCGCGCCGTCCACGGAATAGATCCCGGAGAGCGCCGTCACCTCTCCCGCCCATGGAGTGAGGGTGCCCGCGGCGGTGTCCAGCACGGCGGTTTCCCCCGCGTATTCGAAGCTCTGGAGCCACAGCCGGTCCACCCGCGGCGGAGCGCTCAACCACCAGCCCCGCAGAAGCCAGCAGACGAGGAGGGCTTCAAACGGCGGGAGGGCGGCCAGCATCCACGCCAGGCCAGGCGGGACGTCCTTCATTTTCCAGTAAGGCAGGAACATGTGGGCCAGGCCGAGGAGAAGCACGATGGTAAGGCCCACGCGGAGCCCCTCCCGCGAAAACCGCTCCTCCCCCCGCGCCCGCCACCAGGCGGGGGATTTCGCGGAGTGAAAGGTCCGCGCATAATACCAGGCCACGAGCCCGCACACCGGCACCCAGGCCAGACACATCAGCGCCGCGCGTCCCGGATTCCCGCCGCCCGGCAGTGTGTCCTGAAAGACTGAAAACATGACGCCCGCGAGGATCATCATCATCCACGCGCATACCAGCCACTCCGGTTTCCGCCTGAGCAGCGGACGTTTGGAAAAAGCGGGCAATAGCAATCCGCCAGGCGGCGCGGGAGGGTCGAAGGATTTCATGCGGCAAAGGGGCTTTCCGTTTCCATAGGGCCGCGCGCCCGGGCCGCAACCGCCTGTGAAATCCATTTGGATCCTATGTGGCTTTCCCCTCACCCGTTCTCCACCGGCGGGTTCGACGGCGACAGGAATGACGCCGCTCCCTGGGCTCTACCAAACGATGGGAGGATGCGCCCCCGCGCCGGAACCTGAACTCCGGAGTTCAGGTTCCGGATTCAGGTCCCGGTCGTGAATACAAAATCAGTTAGCCGGGCACCATTGATTTCCCACCTCCGTCAGTAAACGCGCCCGGCGTCATCGAACCTGGCGGGACACAAAAGCGCCCGCCGCCGCGCGATTTTTGCATTCGCGAAAACCGGGCATTACCTTTCTTAAAAAGGACCCGTTTTCAAATACGCATGATATTACTCGAAAATCATAACCCGGCCCATGCCGGATGATCCGTGAATAAAAGACCTGCTTTTCCCCTCTCCGTTGTATCAAGCGGGGGCACCGGTGTGCTATCTTATCCGGGTGACGCGCAGGCGCACATAGCGGGCGGCGGAGGTCCCGGCGGGGGCGGTGAATTTCACGGTCTGCCGGAAGGAGTCGCCGTTCAGAATGGTATAGCCGGTGCTCTGGGTTTTCCAGGGACCAGCGGCCAGGTTATCCGTCCATTCGAGTGCGTAGAGCAGTTCCATGGCGGCTGCCTGGGGGCGGGTGATGGTGTATTCCAGGAGGTCCCCGTTTCTTGTCAGGGTGCCGGGGGAACCGCCGGACTCCAGAGGGTTGGCAAAGGTGGCGTATTCCATGAGGTTCGGAAGGCCGTCGCCGTCGGGATCGTCCTTGTCACCGGAGGGCAGGCTGGCGGTGGTGCCGTTGAACCAGGCTTTTCTCCAGTCCGCGCTGTAGGTGGAGGGATCCCCGGTGAGAGGGATGACGAAGGGGTTTTCATCCGGGTCATCCGACGGGATGCGGAGAGTGGAGGCCACGGGTTGATCCCCCGGAGTGTAGCGCAGGGTCAGGACGCGGGTGCCGCCAGGCTCCAGGGTGGCGGGCAGCGGGGATTCCAGAGTGAAGGAGGAGGTCGCGTCCTCCAGTTCCGCCGCGTCCGCGTGCAGGGCCTGGGTGCCGGAACTGGTGAGCACCACCTCCACCCGGGGGCGGAAGGGGCTGAGGCGCACGCCGCCCGCCCCGCCGCTGGTGAGCGCCAGTCCTTCCCAACGCGCCCCGATCTCCGGGCCGCCGGCGAGCGCGAGGCCGGAGACCGGAATGACGGTCTCGCGCCGGGCACTGTCCCCCGTCACCAGACGGACCGCGGCGTCCAGAGCGCCCGGGGCGGAGGGAGCCCACCGGAGGTCAAACGTGGCGCTGCCCCCCGCGGGCACGATGAAGGGAAAGGTGGCTCCCCTCACACTGAGCCCCGCGGGGGCCACTCCCTGCACGGCGGCCTGGTAGACCGGCAGCGGCAGCGTGCCCGTATTTCTCACCGTGTAAACGCGCGTCACGGCGCCGGGGACGGAAAGGGTGCCAAAATCCGCGGTGGCGGGCGCGGGCGTGCCCGCTGGCTCCTCCAGCGCCAGGGTGCCCGCGGTATCCCCGGTCTCCAGCCGCCACAGGGACCCGCCGGAGGCCAGGATTTTCCCGTCCGGCAGCCGGAGGGCCTGATTGACGGAGACGCTGGGTAAAACGCGGAAGGCGGGATCCAGGCCGCCATCCGGCCTCAGGCGGCTCAGGGGGTGCCCCAGAAACAGGCTCCCGTCCTCCTGAAGGAGGAGGACGTTGCCACCCGGCACCGCGGTACTGATGACCGGAGGCGTCACCGGACGCCATTCGCTCCCACCCGGAGCCCGCTTCAGCGTGGCCAGATAATTTTCCCCGTCCTGGCGGGAACCCGTGACCACCACGGTGCCGTCCGTCCTGGCGGCGGAGGCGGGCTGGAGATAGAGCCCGGGCGCGGGGCTCTGTAATTCCGGGAGGTAGCCCATGGTCCATGTCCCCTGCCCGGCCTGATACCGGTAGAGCCCGGCGGAAAATGCCCGGAGCGTGACCCCGGCCATGAAGACATCCCCGTTCGGCAGGGGGGCCATGGTGATCACCAGGGAGCCGGGGGTACCCGGCGCGGCGGCCATGACGGAGGCTTCCAGCGTTTCGCCGCGGGCGCTCAGCCGCCACAGAGCAGCCTGGTGCTGGGGATTGCCCAGATTCATAAAAAGAGCTCCTCCGGCCAGGACGGAACCGTCCGGCAACACCACCACCGCCCCGATCGCGCTCTCGGAATACAAACTCTCCTGGGGCCCCTCGGCCTGAAGATGGATGCTCCTCACTCCGCCGGGGCCAAAGGTGGTGTCCGGCCGGCCCTCCGCCGTGAAACGCGCCACGGCACAGTTCACCACGGATCCCACGGTGCTGCCGGCCACCAGGATGCGGCCATCCGGCTGAAGGGCCAGCGAGCGCGCGCGACCGGACGGGATCAACGGCAGATTCGCCCTGCCCGTCCCGGCGGCAAAGGTGGTGTCCAGGGTGCCGTCCGGCAGATAACGGAGGAGCGATTTCGAGGTGATGGCGATGATCTTTCCATCGCCCTGCAGCGCCGCGGACCAGAAAGCCCCGCCCGGGCTGGCGCCCTTCAAGGCAAAGGACAGGTCGGTATCCCCCGGCGCGGCCCCTCCTGTCAGGATGGCGGACCGCAGAAGCAGGGCGGAAAAAAGGAAAACACGCGACGGGAGAAGGGGGACGGATTTCATGGGAATAACGGGGATGAAGCCCGGCACCGGATAAGGGGGAGCGGGGTGCCGGGGTCGTGGGTTCACTGGCAGACAACAATGTATTTACTTTGTGTCCATGAATGAAGAAAGCTAAATTTTCCTCCCCTGTGCGAAAGAAACCCGTGGAGGCGCTGGAAAATATTCCATAACTTACGTATTATAAACGTTTTGAATCAAAACCGATCCTCCTTGGAAAACTTTCCAGGGACTTCCTGACAAATTTTTTCCGGAAACTTCTTGCGGGTTATGTGGTTACTATGTATTCACTACTCCATGCCTCCCCTTCCCCCGGCCCGCCCTTCTGGCGGCTTTCTCCTTCCGCCCAAAGGCCTGTCCTGGGCGCGATCCGGGAATGCCCTGGCGGGGCGGGCGCACCGGGAATTCCCTGGAGTATGGAATCCGGCGGGCGCGGGGAGGCGGATGGATTTCTTTTCCGGAGTTGTTGTGGGCTCTCCGGAGAAGCGGAGGGCTCCAGGTCCTTCAACATGAAGGCCTGGACGCCCGGGCCGCGCATCCGTGAGACAACCGGATAGCCGGTTCGGTACGCCCCGGATGGTAACGTTCCCCGCGCGTACTATCCTCGCCCGTCAGGCCGCCGCCTTCGGACATCGTTTCATACCGTTTGGTGTTGGAATCCAGGGGTGCCCGGCTAACAGATGCCAGGGGGCAAGGAGCGCGGGTTTTTGATCAGTGGTGTCCGGCTAACGGATTTCGCCGTGCTCTCCAGGAGCAGCTATGCATTCTCCACCGCGCCAAAGGCGCAAACCATACCAGCCCGGGACAGCGCCCCGGGAATTCCCACCATACAAACGGGAACAGGGCCGAAGGCCCGCCCCCATCCGGTCCTGCCGAACGGGGAATGGCGCGGGCCTTCAGCCCTTAAGAAATATCGATACCGGTCATCCCCGGGGCGTTGCCCCGGGCTGGTATGGGGACGGGCCTGCGGCCCTCCGGAGTTCCGGCACCGGATTCAGGTCCCGGTCGTCGACACAAAACCAGTTAGCCGGACACCACTTATTTTTAATCAGGGGCGTCCAGCTGACTGTTTCACGGGGTCTCCAGGGGTGAACATTCAGGGTGGAGGAGCCCCGGGCAATGGCCTCCGGCGGGGCGCCGGAGGAGACACGCGGGGCGCGTGTGCTCCCCGAAATCCCTGTGCTTCGGGAATTTCTTGAAAGCCGGTTTCTTTTCCTCCCCTTTTTGTCGAAGCCCGGAACGGAAAGGAATGGGGGAGCACACGCGCCCCGCGTGTGACGTCCGGCGCCCCGCCGGATGCCATTGCCTGAGCCTCTCCGCGAGGAGTCCCTGCAACGAACGACACCATAAAAAGGGTGAACCGAACACCATGATTTTCAATCCGCCCCGCCAGCCATCGTCTCCCGTCAGGAATCCCATTGCACCGGGGCGGATTGAAAAATCCGCGCTCCTTTAGCCGGACTCCTGGACATCCCCGCAATGCGCCTTCTCCCTCACTGCCCGGCGGGGAGGCCGGGGCGGAGGCGGGTGAGGCGGTAGAAGCGGCGGTCGTCCTCCATGGCGAGAATGATTTCCCCGCCGGGCGGGTTGCCCAGGGAGGTCCAGGGGGCACGGAGGTCGGAGGTGGTCTCCAGGGAATAACGCTCCATGGTCAGGGACGGCCAGGAGAGACGCAGGTGGTCTCCGGGCAGGATGGTGGAAGTGAGTTCCGGGACGGCGAAGGCCATGCCGGTCACCTTTACCTCCGCCAGGGACAGGATATTCCCATCCTCCGTGCCGCTGCCGTCGGCGGTCCGGGCTATGCGAATATAACGCGACAGGGGAAGTGGGTTGAGAGGGGAAACTTCGAAACCAGAGACTCCGGGCGCTCCCATGAAATGGATGGCTTGGGGCACGTGGTTTCCGTCATAGAAGATCACATTGATGTCCCGGAACCGGCCCTGGCAGCAGTCCGTGCGGTTATAGACGGTCACCTTTTGCACCCAGACCTCCTCGCCGAAGTCCAGTTCCCACCAGGCCTGGGCATCCGCGGGGGCGGTGGCGGTGGTGCTGCCCAGGTCGTTGTCCAGGGCATTCATGGGGGACAGGCCGGGCCAGCGGCTGCTCTGGGTGGCGGTGAGCCCGGCGATGTTCGCGCTGGTGAGGTCCGTGTTCCAGGGCAGCGCCACATCCATGGCGGTGTAGAGCTGGACCTCGCTCACGGAGAGGATGCCGGGGGCGGGAGCCAGGTTTGGCTTCCGGTGGATGCGGATCTTCCGCACGGAGAGTCCGGCGGGCAGTTCCACCTGGAGGGAGACGGGGTCCACGAATTCGCCGCCGGCATTCAGCAGCGCCGAGGTGAAGACAGGCGGCAGGGTTTCATCCGTCCCGGACCACGCGGAAATGGTGATGTCCCGCAGGCGGTCCTGACAGCAATCGGTGCGGTTGTAGATGACCACGCGCCGGACCTCCGCGGCGGAGGCCAGGGTGACGGTGAGCCAGGGATTCTGCGTATTCTCCCAGGTGCCGGTGCAGGTGTCCGGTTTCCCATCCAGGGCCTGGGAGGCGGGCAGGTCCGGCCAGGAACCGGGCGTCTGCGCGGCCACGGCCCCGGTCATATTCAATGGCGTGAGCACCGGGATGGCCCACGCCGGGCAAAGGCCGCAGAGGAGAAATATAAGAAAAGAAAGGAGGGGGAGTTTCATGGTGGAACGAAAAGAGATGAACAGGAGGTAACGAAGGAAACGAAGAGGAGCGGGGCTTTTGAAATGACTCCGCGGCGGAGGCGGGTTCCGGAATGGATATAAAATCCCGCATCTCCCATGTCCCCGCCCTCACTCCCCCGGCTCCCGGCGGCGGAGGCGGTAGAAGCGGCGGCGCTCGTCCATGGGCACGGTAAAGCTGGTGGCGGTATTCCCGCCGGGGACTTTCACGGGATTCCAGGACCACGGCTCCTGGAGGTCCGCGGTGGTCTCCAGGAGGTAGCGGGCCAACGCGCCGGACGGCCAGGTGAGGAGCATCTGCCGGGCGGGCAGCGGGGTGATGCCCAGGGTGGGGGAAAGGTAAGCCGCGCCCGTCACCGTCACTTCCGCCAGGGACAGGATATTCCCGTCCTCCGTTCCCGTGCCATCGCCCGCCCGGCTCACCCGGAGGTACCGGGTGCCTCTTCCCTCGCGCTCAAACCACCCGAAATCCACGGTGAGGCTGGGATCGCCGATGCCCAGGGACACATACTCGGTGCCGAGGTGGACGTGGTTCTGGTCGAACAGGGAGACGGAGAGATCGTTGAACCGGTCCTGGCAGCAGTCCTGGCGGTTGATGAGGGTGAGCGTCTGGAGGTCCACCTCGCCGCCCAGGTCCAGTTCCCACCACGCGTGGTCGTCCGCGGCGGCGGTGGCGGTGAAGGTCTTGTTATTCCCGTCCAGGGCCAGGGTGGCGGGCAGTCCTGGCCAGGTGCTGCTCTGGGTGGCGGAGAGCCCGGCGAGGTCCGCGGTGGTGAGCTGGGTATTCGCCGGCAGGGCCACGTCCTCCACGGTGAAGAGCACCACCTCCCCCACGGAGAGGATGCCCGGGGCGGGCGCGAGGCCGGGCTTCCGGTGAATTTTGACCGTCCGCGCCACCGTCCCGGGGGGCAGCTCCACCTGGAGGGAGGCGGGGCTGAAGAGGATGCCCGCGGGATTCAGCAGGGCGGAGGTATAGACGGCGGGCTGGCTCACATCCGTCCCGGCGTAGGCGGAAATGGTGAGGTCCCGGAAACGATCGCGGCAACAGTCCGCGCGGTTGTGAATGATCACCCGGCGGATCTCCCGGGGGGCGGGCAGGGTAATGGTGAGCCACGGGTCCAGGGTATTGTCCCCCGTGCCGGTGCTGGTGAGCAGGTTGCCATCGATGGCCTGGGAAGCCGGAAGATTCGCCCAGGAGCCCGGGCTCTGGGCGGCCACCGCGCCGGTGAGATCCAGCGTCTTCACTACCTGGATGGCCCGTGCCGCCGGGAGCGTGGAAAAGAGGAATACAAAAAGAAACAGCAGCGGGGATTTCATGGACGTGTGGAGGAGCCGCCTCCCGGGGAGAAGCGGCGGCGGGCACCCCCGGCCCTACCCCGTCCTCCCGCCCGCGTTACCCGCCCGGCGTCCTTTTCTCAAAATCCCTTCCCCCCGGCGGCAGCCATCCGTAATGAGGCGGCGTGTTTCCGCCTCAGGCACCGGGCGGGGCATACAGGTAAAGGATTTTGCCGGTGACGGCATCCAGAATCACCCGAAAACCACCCGCCAGGCTGAACCCGCAGAAAAGAAGCCAGGTGTCATTTTTGCACTCCCTGGCCGCCGCCAGGGTGCCGATAACGCGGTATTTCGGGTCATCTCCGGGCAGCCCGGGACGGAGACCGGGGGGTTGATAATCCCGCGGCTGGAGCCGGGAGACCTGAAGAACATCGCCACGACGCAATGCGATCACCGTATCCCTGGCCCGCTCAGGGACCGGTTCCAGCTCTGCATTGCACACCTCGATGAACCGCGCCACCGCCTGCTCCGCGGACAGGATCATGGCTTTCGGGCCGTCCGCTTTTTCCCCGGCGGCTTCCGGGGACTTTTCCCCGGAGCAGGCCGGGGACAGGCAGAGGACAAGGCCGCACAAAAGCGCGGAGAGGAGAGTGGGTTTCATACCGGGAACACGCGAAGAGTCCTCCCTTCCTGGAAAACAGCCGGGATTTCCGGCACGCGAGTGGAACGGGCACGATCCATCGCCGGGGAGCATTTCCATATCAGCCTTCGGGAACGAAATGCATGTAGAGGATTTTTCCGGTGACGCCGTCGAGAATAGCATTGATCCCCCCTGCCAGCCCGGTGTCATAAAAAAGGAGCCAGGTGTCGTTTTTGCATTCCCTGACCGCCGCGAAGCTCCCCAGGATGCGGAACCGCGGGTCCTCCTGCACTCCCTCCGGGCGATAGGGCGGCTGATAGTCGCGGGGGAGAAGCTGGCGGACGCTGAGATTATCCCCGGCACGGCGGGCGGCCACGGCCTTCTTTTCTTTTTCAGCCAGCGGCTCCAGTTCCGTTTTACAGGCTTCATTGAACCGCGCCACCGCCTGCTCCGCGGACAGGATCATGGACGGGGCCAACTCCGCTTTTTCCGCACTGGCTTTCGGGGACTTTTCCCCGGAGCAGGCCGGGGACAGGCAGAGGACAAGGCCGCACAAAAGCGCAAAAGACAGGGTGGTTCTCACGGAGGGGTTCACGCAAAAGGGTCCCTGTTTCCTGGAAAACAGTCAACGTTTTTCCCATGACCTCCGGCGCCGCGGGCCTTTGTCTTCATGGTCCGTTATGTGCAGGGCCCGCCGCGTGCAGGGGAAACCGGCAGACAACTCCCTCACGCTCATGATGCCTATCTCTCCCGCCACTCCCGCTCCCCTTCCCTCCTGGCATTACTTCGCGGCCCTCTCGGGCATGGTCTTTCTGGGAATCCTCATCCCGGCGGGATGGATAAAAGTGTGCGCCTCCGGCACGCTCCAGGTGGAGCCCGGCGGGTCCACGCGCACCTCCAGCCTCCCGGCGGCCTCCGTGCATCCGGCAGGCCCGGTGCCCGCGCCGGCGCCGGAAAGCGAAAGCCGCGTCACCGCCGCATGGCGTTCCGCAGGCCGCGCATCATATGACAGAGGAACCGAATGATCGGAGGACAATGCGGCTCCGGGATTCAGCCCGGATGGAAGGTCTGTTATCTCTTCCATCCGCTCCGGGCCACGATAGCATTGATGCCGGCTAAAACGCCTGCCGCCCAAGGGACACAATGTTCTCCTCTATAGAGAACTCCATCACTACCGGACTTGCCTTTTATATAGTGGGTGTATTTGCGTGAATCGACGACGTGAAAATTATGAGACCGGCACACTTCTGTGATGATATTCCACACAGCCGTCTCGGTCTCGTCCTGAAAACTCAATGAATCCGGAGGAGTGATCCAAATCACTAGCTTGAGGGAGGTTCCGCTTTTCACAATGGCGTCGGCAAACGATTCGAAAAGTTTCTTCTGCTCCGGAATGACCTTATCCCCGCCTTGCTGAATGGCGTCGAAATGGTAGGTTCCCAACTGGATCGTCAGGATCTCCGGTTTAAAGCCGGCGAGCATGGTTTCTATCTTAGGTGTGGTGTATTTCGAACCGGGCTTGGGATCAAGGATGCCCACTCCTGTCCGTGTTTCGCGATACCCGGAACGGGTGACATAAACGGGATATGCGGCCATCCAGTTGGTTACCGTGGCGCCTCCAGAGGCGACCATGACAAGCCGGGAGGCACCCAGACCTTTCAAAAAAACCTTTTGCAGTTCGTCCCCGAAATTCCCCACGGAAAGAGAATCTCCGATGTAGAGCATGGTAGGAGTGGCCGAGAGAATCGCCGTTTTGTCTTTTTCGGGGGGACTTGTTTCCTTACCGGGAGAGGTCTCTGGTTTTGTATCCACAGGGGCGGGGACTGATGCCGGGGGAGCGGAACCGGCAGGAGCGGCATTGGCCACCAATTCCGGGTTCACCCCGGTGGCATTTCCAGCTGCTGGTGCCGGGGGAGGAGGTTCCTGGATTTCTTTGACAATGGCGGGATGGTTTTTATCCTCTAAAACAGCTGTCGGCTGATCCACGGGGGAATGTGGCGCGATTGCCGGGCTGGCGGTGTCCGGCATGCGGGAAGTGTCCGGTCGCGTCAGACTGAAAATCAGAGCGCCCGCTCCCGCAATGAAGGCCGCCCCACCCGCCGAAAGGAAAACGCGCCGTCTGAGACGGCGGGGGGCCCGGAGTTTTAAAGAGTTGGAGGCATTCGCGGACACAGGCTCCTCCAGGGTCTGTGAAACCCGTGGTCCTCCTCGCATTGAAAAGTCCTTTCCCTCTTCAAAAAGCGGAGGATCTGCGGGGAATCCAGCTTGGGGCAAACGAAGCCCTTCATCCTCCAGCAAATCTGCAAGCAGGGCGGTGGCGCTGTCCGGACACGACTCTCCGGACAGGCAAGCGGCAAGACGCTCATTCCCTTTCCCATTCAGCCTGGGAATGGGAACGTAGACACTCTTGGAATAAAAAGCACGGTGATCCGGCTGACGTCCCCCCAGGGTGACATAGAGGAGCCGCGCGTAGTCCTGGAGCGCGGGGAGAGCCTCCAGCGCGGCGGTGTGACCCGCGGACCTGGACAAAAGTGGAGGCACCCAGCACGCGTAGGTCCAGGCCCGCGCGTCGGCCCAGTCCGGGCAGGTTCCGGCAGGAGGGCCGGGAGCAAGCACGGCCTCCTCCCACGGCGCTGGAACGAGAGCCAGCCCAGCCAGTGCGTCAATAACACCCGCCGCGTGCATCAACATCGGAATGGCTGCGGGCAGAGGGACAGGCCCCCAGCGGCGCAGGGCTGCGGGGAGCGGTATGCCGTGCAGCAGCTGTTCTACCAGCACCGGGCCTTCCACGAATTGCCGAACGCCCGCCGGAGGAGCCACACCGCCGACGGGCGCGGCACGCCAGCGTTCCAGGGCACGCCCTGCGGCCTCCAGAGTTTCCAGCGGACGTCCCTGAAGCAGAGTGAGACGTACCGCCAACCCGTCCCGGCGACCGCACTCCCGTCCGGTATAAAACTCGCCCGCGAAATTGACGCCTCCAGGTTCCAGATCGTATATATCCGCCAGGGCGGGAATTTCCTCCTCCGGACAATTTACCGGAATGGATGGACTCTCTTTTTCCTTCACTCCGCACGACTCGATTGACCCATTGATGGATGCTAACGCGGCCTCCAGCTCCCGCAGAACCGCCGCACAATCCCGGGGCCGTCGCACACGATCCTTCTCCACCATGCGGGCCAGCAGATCGCGGAGAGGGCCAGAAAGCGTGGCGGGCAGGCGTGGGGCATAGCTCTCCGTGGACAAGCGCTCTCGCGCTACTGCCAACAGCGAGCCGTCCACGGGACCACCGCCCGCCAGAAAATACCACGCTGTCATCCCCAGGGAAAAAATGTCCGTTCGTTCGTCCAGCTCATGCTCCTCCATCTGCTCCGGACTAGCAAACGTAGCGGACCATACCGGCCCGGCGGCTGAGTGGTCCAGTGTCTCCTCAGGGCGGGTTTTCACCAGCCGCTTTACCAATCCGAAGTCGATAATTTTCACCACCAGAGTTCCGTCCGGACGCCGGACCAGCATAAGATTCGCGGGTTTAATATCCCGGTGAATCACCCCGCGCGCATGAGCGTGCTCCAATGCCGCCGCCGTCTGCCGGATATATTCAAACGCCTCTTGTGGCTCCAGACGCCCCCGGTTCTCCACATATTGCTTCAGATTGCCATCCGGGCAGTACTCCAGGGTGTAATAAAATACGCCGCCCGTTTCACCAAAATCCGTGAGCCGGGCTATGCCGGGATGGTCCATGGTGAAGTGCTCCCTCGCCTCGCGCAGAAACCGCCGTCTGGCATCGTCGTCGCCCGCCAGTTTTTCATTAAGCACCTTCAACGCCACAATGTTTCCCAGAAACTGATGCCGTGCCAGGTATGTGCGGCCAAATCCGCCATGCCCCAGCTCCTCGGGACTGCCATCGGGCCGGGCGAAGACCTCATAATTACTAAAACGCATGGAAATGGCGGTGGAATCCCGGGACATTCAAGAATGCATAGGGATTACATGAGTAAATGCAAGGGAGGGAATACCGGGCGCAAGTGAAATTATAGAGAACGGCATCAGGGAGCAACCAGGCCCTCCCCCGTTTCATTACTTAATTGATGCATCCCCTCGCGCTGAGGCGGATCCAAAAAAGCATTTGACTTCCCGCCCGTTAATTCCCCGCCCTTTCTCTCATGCCGCGGGCTCCTTTGGACTTACCCGGGAACGGCATCGCGATGACACCGGCCCCGGGTTCCATACCCAGGCTTACCGGACGGCAGGGCGTTCGATGCTAACGACACTCTATACACACTTCCCAGGCCATGCCTGATCCCTCTTATATCATTCCCGAGCATTTCCCCCGCCAGTTCTCCGAGAACTTCGGGCACGAAATCCAGCAGACCGAATCCAAATTCGCCGACGCGGGCGATACCGAGGCCCGGTGGACGGGCAAGGAATACATCTTCCGCGATCTGAGCCAGAACACGTGGTCCCGCAATGACACCCGCGGGGGCACCACGGTGGCGCGTGAAAGCAAGGCGTCCTTCCGCCGCACCTTCAAAAAGAAAATCGAGGCCGAGGCCATCGAAATCTATGAATGGGACGAGGAACTCCTGGCACAGATCGTCCACCCGAAAAGCGCCGAACTGCAGGCCATGCGCGCGGGCTATGAGCGCGCGCTGGACGACCTCTTCATCGAGGCCTGCTATGAGGACTCCTACGGCGGACCGGAGCCGCACATCACCCCGCAGGCCTTCCCCGCCGCGCAGAAGATCGATGTGCAGTATGGCACGCCCGCCGCGCCCGCGTCCGGCTCGGACAAGCCCATGACCACGTGGAAACTCTTCCGCGCGAAAAAGCTGTTCGAAAACCTGAACCTGGACCTCACGAAAGAGCGCGTGCGCCTGGCCATCTCGCCGGATGAGGAGGAGGACCTGCTGGTGGAGGCGCAGGCCGCGCCAAATACGCCGTGGGCACAGATGATCATGAGCTACTTCACCGCCGTCTCCAGCGGGAACACGGCGGCGAAGCTCCTGGGCATCTTTGAGGTGATCAAGTCCACGCGCCTGCCCGTGACGGGCAATGTGCGCAACTGCGTGGCCTTCCTCCAGTCCGGCTTCGTGAAGAGCCCGTCCGTGGTGAAGTCCAGCATGGACCGCGTGCCCACTGACAAGAACAAGCTCCTGCTCCAGGGCTCCGCCATGTGCGGCATCGCGCGGCGGTATGATGAGAAATTCATCTGGATCCCCTGCAAGCACTAACCCTCCCGCTGAAAAAGAAAGGAACATTCAGATATGGCTACGTATTACTCCGACTATCAAACCGCCGTGCGCGCCGCGGCGAATGGCTCGCTGCACACGCGGGCGAAGGAAAAACAAGTGGCGCAAAAGGTGAAATACGCGCGGTTTACCCACACGGGTCTCGGCACCGAGGCCACGGGTGAGTACCTCGAACTGGGCAGCCTGAACTGCGCGAAGGCGCGCGTCATTCCGGAGCTCTTCCGCATCCGCCTGAGCGGCACGGGGAACTTCAGCGTGCCGGTGAAGCTGGCGAAGGCGAACGCCGCGGGCACCGTGGTGGACCTCACCACCTCCGTGTCCTTCACCCAGGCCGCCCTCTATACCGGCGTGGCCGCCACCACCGGGGACCTCGTGGACATCGCCCGCACGGACGTGCTGCGCCTGGTCTTCGGCACCGTGGTGACCGCGCCTCCAGTGGGCAGGTTCTGGATTCTGGAAGTGGCCTACTTCGACGAAAACTAACAAACGCCCCCGGGGCGGGAGCAGCAGTGCTCCCGCCCCGGCTTTTGCCCCCGCTCCTACTCCGCCTCTCCGCTCGGGCCCATTCTCCATTATCCCATGTCCCCACTCACCCAAACCTCCCTGGCAAACATCGCCCTCGGCCATCTGGGGAAATCCCCCGTGACAGACATCGGGGAACGTTCTCCGGAAGCCCAGGTGCTGCGCCTGCACTGGGACCTCACGCGCGATGAACTCCTGCGCCTGCGGAACTGGAAATTTGCCACCCGCCGCGCCGTGCTTTCCTCCCTGGCGGACCCGCCGCTTTTCCAGTGGTCCCACGCCTGGCAGCTCCCGGCGGATTGCCTCCGCGCCGTGGAATACAATGGCCGCCCCGCGGGCACGGGCACGGGCGCGCCGGATTACGAAATCGAAGGCCCGGTGCTCCTTTCCAATGATGACACCGCGCGGCTCACCTACATCGCCCGCGTGGAGGCGGTGAGCGCGTGGGACGCAAATTTCTGCGCGGCCTTCGCCCTGCTCCTCGCGGCGGCGGTGGCCCCGGCCATCTCGTCCGCCCCGGAACTCGGGGCGCGGCTGCGGCAGCGCGGGGAAATGGCGGCCATGCAGGCCTTCGGGCCGGACGCGCGGGAAAGCCGCCCGCGCGCGGTGCGGGCCACGGAGGGCAGCGGCTGGCTGGCGGCGCGCAAAGGTGTATCCATATGAATCAACTCATCACCGCATTCAATACCGGCGAGGTCAGCCCCCTGCTGGCGGGCCGCGTGGATCTGCCGAATCTGGCGCGCTCCTGCCGCCGCCTGCGGGGCTTCCTGCCGGGCATCACCGGCGGAGCCTTCCGCCGCCCGCCCCTGCTGCACGCGGGCATGGCGGCTGAGGGTGGATCGCGGCTGCTCCCGTTCCAGGCGTCCGCGGGTTCCACGTGTCAACTGGAGGCCTCGGCGGGCAGCCTGCGGGTGTGGCCGGCGGACGGGTCCGGGGAACCGGTCTCCCTGGCCGCGCCGTGGACCGCGGCGGAGCTGGACGCCATCCAGTGCGTGCAGTCGAACGACGTGCTCTGGCTGGTCTCGCCGGGCCGCGCGCCCCTGGAGCTGCAACATGCGCCTGGCGGCTGGACGCTGACGGAAATGCCGTGGAAGTATCCGCCGCTGCGCGATGAAAACCTCTCCGCCACCACGCTCACCGCCAGCGGCACGGAGGGGAACATCACCCTGACAGCTTCGGCGGATCTTTTTGAACCCGGGCACGCGGGCGCGTGGTGGGAGCTCAGCCACTACCGCGAGGCGCTCACGGCGGAGATCCAGGTGCCCGTCATTCCGCCCGCCGCCTCCGTGCTCACCATCACGGGCCAGCCAACGGCGGGGCAGACGGTGAGCATCGGGGAGGGTGACAGCCTGCGCGTCTATACGTGGCGCGCCTCCGCGGAGGCGGCGTATGAGGTCGCGATAGGTGGCACCGTGAGCGCCAGCCGGGACAATCTGGTGAATGCCATCAATGGCAAGGAGACCGGCTCCACCGCGGGCATCGGCACCCTGGCACATCCGCGGGTCTCCGCGGAGAAGGGGTCCGGCTCCACGGGCGCGGTGAAGGCCGCGGGCATCCTCACCTGCACGGATAACAATCTGACGGCGGGTGGATCCCCGGATGAAGTGGAAATCGCTGGAGTCCACTACACTTTCACAAATGCCACTCCCCCCGCGGCGGCTTATCAGGTGAAGCGCGGGGCGGACATCACGGCGAGCCTGGGGAATCTGGCGAAGGCGATCAATCTCACGGGCACCGCGGGCACGGAGTATGGCACCGGGACGGTGGTGCACCCGGACGTCACGGCGGGCGAACCCGCGGGAAAAACCCTCACCGTCACCGCGAAGACCGGTGGCGTGGCGGGCAACGAACTGAGCACCACGGTGGACCATACCTCGCGTCTCTCCTGGGGCGCGGACACGCTGAAGGGCGGCGCGGAGGCGAACAGCTACCGGCTGAAGGTTTCCGCGCTTTCCCCCGGCCTGGCGGGCAATGGCATTCCCCTGGCGGAGACCATGAGCGGCGGCGCGTGGAGCGCGGCTTACACCTCCGGCGGGGATGAAACCGGGGCCGTGAGCGAGGCCATCCGCGTGAAGGGGCAGTGGGATTTCACCACCTACGGCAGGTGGGCGGGCACGGTTTATATCGAGCAGCAGAACGCGGCGGGCGCGGCGGATCCGGCCGCGCCGGGCGGCTGGGATGTGCTGCGGAAGGTGACGGGCCGCATGGATACGAACCGCACGCTGGCGGGCATCGTGGAGGGCGCGGCGCTGCTGCGCCTGCGCGTGGAGCACCTCACGGGAGAGGAAAGCAGCGGCGTGCCTTCACCCCGGTTTCTCCTGGAGGCGGTGGAGAGCGCGGTGCGCGGACTTGTCAGGATCACGAGCGTGATTTCCAGCACGGAGGTGGAGGCCAGTGTGGAGACGGCGCTGTATTCCACGCAGGCCACGCCCGCGTGGCGGGAGGGCGCGTTCTCCACGCACCGGGGGCATCCGGCGGCGGTGGCGCTGCACGAGCAGCGGCTGGTCTTCGCGGGCACGGCGGCGGAACCGGCGAAGCTGTGGGCCTCCGTGGCGGGGGATTTCCGGAACTTCGAGCAGACGGGCTACGATGACGGAAGCTGGCAATACGAACTGGCCACGCGCGAGGGGAACGGCATCCGCTGGGTGATCTCGCAGACGGGACTGATCATCGGCACGGATGGCGATGAATGGCTTATGGACGGCGGGGAGGCGGGCATCACGCCCACGAACGCGCGGGCCTCGCAAAAGAGCGCCTACGGTTCCGATGCCGTGCAGCCGGTGCCCGCGGGCAGCGTGGTGCTTTTTGTCCAGCGGGGCGGCCTGGCGCTGCTGGAGTATGTGTTCGATTTTCAACAGGCGGGATTCATTGCGCCGGACCTGACGGAACTGGTGGAGCACCTCACGCGCGGCGGCCTGCGGGCCGTGGCGCTGCAACGCGCCCCGTGGCCGGTGGTGTGGGCGGTGACATGGGACGGGCAACTGCTAGCGTGCTCCTACGCACGGCAGGCCCAGGTGGTGGCGTGGGCCGTGCAGGCGGTGGGGGGACTGGTGGAAAGCGTCTCCTGCGTGCGCGGCGCGCGCGGCCTGGCGGATGAAGTGTGGGTGGTGGTAAACCGGCAGGGATCGCGCCGCCTGGAACGTTTCGCGCCGGACCACTGGACGCGCCTGCACGCGGGCGGCGTGGCCTGGCACATGGACGCCGCGGCGGAGCGCGTGCCCTCGCCCGGGGGCACGGTGACGGGCCTTACACACCTGGAAGGCCACGTGGCGGCGGTGCTGGCGGATGGCCTGGAACTGCCGCCCCGCCGGGTGAACGCGGGAGCCGTCTCCGTGCCCGCCGGTGTATCCAGTGTCATCGTGGGACTGATACCGCCGGTGGCGGAATTGCAGCCGGCGGTTTTTGATATCCCGTCCGATACCGGGACGAGCCAGGGGCGGAAGTATCACGTGCCGGAGCTGGCGGTGAGGTTTTATCAGTCGGGCGAATGCTCCTGGCAGGACGCGCCGGGGAGGGAGGTGTATGCGTTGAATTTCCGCGATGCCGCGGACGACACCGCCGCGCCTCCGCCGCCTTTTACCGGGGTGAAGCGGATCAGTTGCGCCGCGGGTTTTCATGACAGCGCGGACACCGTGCTGCGGGCGGAGGGGATTCACTCCATGAACGTGCTCTCGCTGACGCCCCGAGTTCAAGTGTATGGAACGTGAATATCATGGGATGGCGTGGCCGGGGTTTTTAACCGGGAGTGTCCGGCCAGCTGATTCCAGGGGGCACGGAGCGCGGATTTTCAATCATTAGTGGTCGGCTAACTCTTTTTATGGTGTCATCCGCTGCAGGGACTCTCCGCGAAGAGCCCCAGACTCAGGCAATGGCATCCGGCGGGGCGCCGGACGTCACACGCGGGGCGCGTGTGCTCCCCCAATCAAAAAGAAAAGAAACCGGCTTTCAAGGGATTCCCGAAGCACATCGGGGAGCACACGCGCCCCGCGTGTCTCCTCCGGCGCCCCGCCGGAGGCCATTGCCCGGGCTCCTCCACATTGGTTAAAAACCTCCGCCACGTTTTCCCATGTCCACCGAACCCCTGACTCTACGGGCCTATGGCCTGAAAACCGGCGACTATCAAACCGTGTCCTCCTGGTGGCGGGCGCGGCATGCCCGTGAATTTCCCGAAACCCTGGTGCCTCCTCTCGGCGTCATGGTGGAGCGCGGAGGGGAACCCGCCGCCGCGCTGTGGGCGTATCAGTCCGCGGGGATCGGCGTGGCGTTTCTGGAGTTCGCCCTCACCGCACCGGGACAGTCGTTTGGCCAGGCCCGCGCGGCTCTGGGTCACGCCCTCACCGGCGTGGAGGCCGTGCTCCGGAGCACCGGCTATGGCCTCATGCGCTGCGTCTGCCAGCCTCCCATGGCCCGGTCTCTACGGGCCTTCGGATTCCACGGAGAGAACGGAAATATGGCAAAACACCTGAGTTAGAGCCATCTCTCCTACTCTTACTCCTCCCCTCCCCTTCCCCCTCATTTTCCCATTCTCCATTACCTATTTCCCACCATGATGACCGCCCTTCCCATCATCTCCCTCATCACCGGCGCTGTCGGTGCCGGGGTGAGCTATGCCGCCGCCCAATCCGCCGCCTCCACCCAGGAGCAGATGGCCCTGCTCAACGCGCAGGCCCAGACCCAGACCGCCCGCCAGACCGGCCAGGTGAACCAGATGCAGGCGGCTATCAATGCCACGCTCGCGGAGAAGGATGAAGCCGCCGCCCGGGCCAATGCCGCCATGCTGGACACTCAGGCCGAGACCGCCAGCAGCGCCAGCCGGGAAGCCACCCGCCGCGCCCGCGAGGAAGCCGCCAGGGTGCTCGCCGCCCAGCGCGCGGCTATTGCCAAAAGCGGGTTCGTGGACACCACCGGCTCCCCCCTGCTCCTCCTGGCCGATACCGCCGGGAAAACCCAGCAGCAGGCCGATAACCTCCGCTTCGAGGACGAGGAAAGCCGTCGCGCCCTCTTCCGCGAATCCGCCCTCACCCGGAACCAGGCCATCCTCGCGGGCATCAATGCCACCGGCCAGCGCGCCTCCGGCCTCGCCGCCGCCCAACTCGCCACCGCCGAAGCCGCCAAAGCCAAACTGGAACTCTACTCCCAGCGCGCCGCCGCCTCCGCCGCAAGAACCCAGGCCGTGGGAGGGCTGTTCACGGCGTTCGGGGGATTGGCGAGCGATTCTTATAAGAATTTCTATAACAAACCGGGGAAACTGGGGACCAAAACCACTACTTCCGGCGGAACGCCAGCAAATGGTATGTGATCCGCAATGCTCATAGGAGAACTCTATTCACTGCGAACAGTCATCAGCTCCTTCAACCCGGATTTGACAGACCGAGATTCCCGGCGAACCACCTCCAATGATTTCAAAATTGTCGATAGTAGCGCTAGCGTTGTCAGCTGCGGGATGCACCTCCATCGGAAGAAGTAAATCCATTGCGGAAGCGACACACCGCGGGCAATTAAAGATGGCGGCGGGAGTCATGACTAAAGATGAATTCCGCGTAGCGCTTGCCGAAAAGAAGGCCCTTGGACTTCCAGAACATGGCACATGGAATGAGGCTGCCGTGCAAAAAGACACTAAAGAAGCCATCAAAATTGTGGGCCCCACCATCTGCGCCGCCAACATCGCCTATAACAACGGCAGGATCACCGAAGCCGAACGCCTGATGATCGTCGCCCAGGTGGAAGGCAACCAAGCAGCCCAGCACGCCGTCAATCCCGATGCCCTTTCCAGCGCATCCAACCGGCTCCAGAACTTCAGCCAGCAGATGAACAACATCAATCAGCAGTCTTGGAACAACTACAACGCGCTCCGTTCCAAATCCGTGACCCTAACCCCTACCTCCACCGGAGGCTACACGGGCACTATCCGGTAAAGGGGCCTTACAGAAGCTGCGTTTGCATCCCCGGATCGGGTCACTAAGCCCATGGAAAGGCCATCCCGGCCTTATGAGGAACGCTACCCCGACGGCCAGGCTGCCGGATGACGCGAACCCTCAAGGCCGGGACGGCCTTTCCACGGGCCTTTATTATTCTATGCACAAGCCCCGGGGCGTCTCCATCATTTCCGCTTCCGGCTTCCATAATGCTCGAAGCGAAGGCTTTTTGCTTATCTCAAAAAGCCATCACAGAGGAAATACAGGGCCCCGATGGCCAATAATGCGGGAGAATCCGCATGGTATGACCAAAGCATCGCCGCGAGCATGGCCCCGGCGAGGATATACTCCACCAGGGCATCCACTTTGTATGCCCTTCGCCCCTGGTCCACCAGGCTTTGGATCTCCCCGGCCAGTTCCACCTGGCCCTGTCCGGCTTCGTGAGCGGGCATTTCCCGCGCGATCCTGAGAAACTGTTCCGGCTTGGCCCGGAGGTGAGACTCTATCAGCATTTTGATTTGTTCCAGGATGGCCATGGGATGAGCGTTACCCGCATTCTTCGCGTTGCATGGATGAACGCAACCGGGCGCGAATGAGGGCCCGGCCCGGCCGGGAAAGCAGCCTACGTGATGGGGCTCTCCCGAGCTTCCTGGCTTCCCAGGTGCCTCAACCGCCAGCGTCTTCCCCGTCTCAAAAACCAGTCACAAAACCAATACAGGTACACAAGGACGATCAATGGGACGGAGAGCGAATACCCTCCAAACACTTGGGCCACACCCATGGCCGGGGCCACACCCATGGCCGCGTTCAGGAAAGACTCCACCCAGTAGTCCGTTTTGGATGCCCGGCGCCCCTGGGCCACCATGCTCCGGATTTCCCCGGCCAGTTCCGTCCGCCCCTGAGCCGATTCGTGATCGGCCATCTCGTTCGCTATCCGGAGAAATTTTTCCTGATCGGCCCGGAGATGGGACTGGATCAGCATTTTTATTTGTTCGGAGGTGGCCATGGGGATATTGATATCCTATCGTCCACAGGGCACGGGTGAAATCAACCGTTTGGGGAGGAAACCCCGGGGATGGGAGGGATGGGAGGCGGAGGTATCAGGAGGAGGTGGAGAGTTCGACGGCGACAGGAATGTCGCCGCTCCTTGTGCCTGGCAGGAAGGACGCGTATGGACATCAAACTCCCCATTATTCCGATTCCGAACCCCGGTCAAAACTCACGGTGGTCACGTGGATCGAGCGGGACAAGGATACCCGGCGCTCCATGCAGGGACCCGCGTCCCCTTCCCTGTCGTCCCCTGTCCCCATGTCCGATACCCACCCTGAATTTTACAACATCCGCAATGCCTTCCTGGAGGACATCCCCGCCGCCACCGCCATGGTGGCGGCCACGCCGTCTTATCTGAAAGCCCGTAACAGCCTGGGGGAAACCGTGCTGCACTGGCTGGCGATAGAGGACCAGGTGGAGGCCGCGAGGGCGCTCCTGGACCTGGGGGCGGAGGTGAATGCGGTGAATAAATTCGGCGATTCCGTGCTCATGAACGCGGCGCAACTGAACTATGAGGCCATGTGCGCGCTGCTGCTGGAGCGCGGGGCGGATCCGCGCTATCAGAATCCCCGGATGTCCGGGTATTCCGTCCTGTCCAAAGCCGCCCACCACCGGAAACCCGGCGTGTTGCGCCTGGTGCTATCGTATATTCCCCAGGGTGTACCCCTCGTGTCTTATTTCGAGCCCTGGGATCTATTGGTCGTTTTTCAGAAATTTCACGCCACCGCGGAACTGCTGCGTGCCCGGGGCGTCTCCGCGCCGGTTTTAGAGGAATAGTCCGGTCGCGCGCGGGTCTCGGATCTGTATATTTTTTCCCTTTTTTATTTCCCCTCCCCTTCATTCCGCTTGACTCCCGGGATGTGAGATCCCCGGCGCTGGGAGGGTTATGGAAATACCTCAGGTTTCTCCCACTCCCCCGCCGCGTCTGGCGGGGCTCCCGCAGATGGACCCCGGCGTGAAGGGGTTTCGTGTCGATTTCTCCGACCTCGCCCGGTCGCAGAAAATTTACGATATCCCGGCGGATGGTTTCATCGCCGCCGCGGGCGCGGGCGGGGTTTTTGGCAAGGTGCTCACCAACGCATCGGACACCGTTTCCCAGCTCGCCCAGGAGCACCACGCCAGCGTGAACCGCCGGAAAATTCTGGACGCGGAAACGACATTGAAGGCCGGCGCGCAACGCATCGCCCGGCTGGCATCCGGCGAGCCGGATACCCTGAAGTGGAGCGGCCTGGCAAAACAGGAGGCGGAGAAAATAAAATCCCAGGTGCTCTCCGCGGACCTTTCCCCCTATGCGCGGGACGAGATCACC
This sequence comes from Verrucomicrobiales bacterium, assembly GCA_965229245.1. Taxonomy (GTDB): domain Bacteria; phylum Verrucomicrobiota; class Verrucomicrobiia; order Verrucomicrobiales; family V1-33; genus V1-33. Next base: position 1,230,991 of record CBDDIW010000003.1, on the reverse strand, counting down.
GCCCTCTACACCCGCTGGGAAAATGACACGGTGCGGGACACCGGGCACGCCGCGGCGGTCACCGCCTTCACCCAGGAGGCACGCACGCTCAATGGCCGCCGCGTGCAGGCCGCGGAGAGTGGGGACTACGCGCTGGCCACCTCCACCGCGGAGGACGCACACCGCCGGGGCCTCATCAGTGACGCGGAGCGCGCGCGCTGGGAGGCGGACACCGCCCGCGCGCGTCTCGCGGCGGACCGGCGCGCGGAGGAGGACCGGCGCGGGGCCGCGCGGGCCCGCACCCAGGCGGCCATCCAGGAGAATCCGCGCGCCTGGCTGGCGGCGGACGGGGCGCGGCGTCCCGCGTGGATGCCGACGGAGGTGCATGCCGCCGGGCTTTTCCAGGCCCGGGAGACTATTCGCGGTCTCCAGGTGGCGGCGGGGGAGGATCTCTACCGCCGGCTGCAACTGCCGCCCGGGGATCCGGACCGCATTGCCGTGCCGGAACAGATCGATGCCTTCCTGCCCCACAGTGAAGACCTCACCCCCGCGCTGCGGGAAATGGCCAGGGGGCGGCTCGCCGCGCTCCGGGACCCGGGCCACCGGGCGGATGTCCAGGCGCGCGCGCCGGAGATCGCCAGCGCTCTCTGGTCCGGAGTGCGCGCCTATGATCCGGATGCCAGTCCGGTGGAGGAATACTTCGGCCTGAAGGGCAGCATCCAGGATCTCCCGGCGGAGGACCAAAAGGACCTCCTGGGCTCCCTGGAGGCCCGGCGGCACCGGGTGGTGGTGAAAGACCAGGACCCGCGCCTCGCCCTGGGGGAGTCCATCCTGCACCGGCTGCTCCAGCAGGGGGGGTTCGGGGAATACATGGACCGCGGGACCGCTCCCGGACAGTCCGCCCCCGCGGTAAACGCGGAACTGTGGAGCGAAGCCCTGGCCGCCAAGGCGGCGGCGGGCGGTTCCTTCCGCCGGTGGCTGGAGCGGCATCCCGGCGCCACGGAGGATGAGGTGAAGAGACGCGTCTGGAATGAGCAGTCCAGCTACACGCTGTCCTCCGTCTTCGATGCCCTGGAGCAGGTGCTGAGACCCGCCTCCTCCGCCGCGATCCCCGTCCCTCCCCTTCCCGTGAAGGAACCGGCGGCCCCGCCCGGCGGGTCCGGCCACGACACGTCCGGCTCCCTCTTTCCCCACGAGGCCTCCCCACCCGTCCCCGGCACGGAAGACCGCGCCGGCGCTCAAATCCCCTCCCCTTCCGCCCGATGATCCGTCCTGAAGACATCCCCGGGCAGGCACCCGCGGTCCCCGCGCAGGCTTCCCCCGCCCTTCCCGCTCCGCCGGAGCCCGCCTCTCCAGCTCCAGCTCCAGCTCCAGCTCCAGCTCCAGCTCCAGCTCCAGCTCCAGCTCCAGCTCCCGAATCTCCCCCGTCCAGCACCAATCTATGGCCGGAACTCCCCGTGCTGCACCCCTATCCGGGAGTCCCCCAGGACCCGGAATTCCCCAATGTCTCCACGCATGCCGCGCGGGATTTCACTGGATGGAAAAACTCCCTGCCGGTGGAGGCACGCGCCCCCCTGGACGCCGAGATCGCCAATTCCACGGATCCGGAAAAAACCACCCGGATCATCATCGACCGCATCTGGCTCAGTGAACGCACCGGGTATGACCTCCGCTTCGTGCATGATCACCACGAGGCGGTGCGGGCCACCTTCGGAAAAGGAACGGGCATGGAGAATCTCTGGAAGGACGACGAAAAATTCCACCAGTATATCGTGGCCCACACCGGCCTGGAGCAGGCGGAGCATGAGATGCTCTACGGTTCCACCGCGGACACCGGCCTGGGCCGCCTGCTGCGGGAGGAATCCGCCGCCAGCTATGCCTATGAATCCGCGCTCCGGAATTTCACGGGCGACCGCTCGGAAGACCGGCAGAAGGACATGCTGGACGCCTACATCCACTGGCAGATGAAGGCCTACGGCAAGGTGGGCTGGCGGTCCGGGGGCGGCTGGCACCAGTATCTGGGGAAATTCCAGACCATGTATGCCCGCGGCCTGGCGGACCGGCGCGCCGCGGATGCCGCGTTTGCGAAAATCCTGCCCATTCTGAAATACAGCCGGTTTGCGGGGAAGCACTACACCACGGGGCTGGAATCCAGCTTTGACCGCGCCGTGGACATCATGCGCCCGCTGCCCCTCCATGTGCGGGATCTTGTCTTCCAGAGCATCGCCACCGAGCCCGCCACACCGGCACCGGAAGCCTCCTACCGGCAGTCTCCCCTGGGGGACGACTTTCACAAGACCGTGGAGCGCTCCACCATCACCCTCGGCCGCTCCATCGGCAATGCGGCGGAAAAGGTGTGGAACTACCACGGGGACAAGCTCAATGGCACGGCGGGCACGCGCGTGGAGGAGCAGATCCTGAAGGAAAGGCTCATCCAGGCCAGCCTGGGGAAATTCGATCCCGTGAAGCGGGACACCCTGTGGAAAAAGATAGAACTGGGCGCGCTGGAGATGGCTCCCGTCATGGCCACCGCCGCCATCCCCTGGGTGGGACCCGCGGCCCTGGCCGGGGGCTTCGCCTCCGACGCGGAAAACCGCCTCGTGGAAGAGGGCGTGCCCCTGGACCAGGCGCGCGGCATGGCCCTCGTCATCGGCCCGGCCCAGGCCGTGCTCATGCGGGCAAATCTCCGCGTGCTGCAAAAGGCCCCCGGCTTCGGCTCGTGGCTCCGGAGATACGGCAGCCACTCCGCCCTCATGGCCGCCGCGCGCACCGTCGCCACCGCCGCGGAGGGCACGGCGCTCAATGCCGCCACCATTTACACCGCCCCCGTCATCCAGGAAGCCGCCTCCTGGTGGGACCGGGAGGTGCCGGGCGTGAAATGGGCGGACGTCCACCATGAGGTCTGGGCCACCTCGCCGGACACCTTCCTCGCCATGATGCCGTGGGCCATGCTGGGAGCCGGACGCGCCACGGCGGCGGACTTTCGCGGCGCGGACGCCCTGGTGCGCAGCCCGGAGGCCATGCGCATGCTGGGTTACAGTCCTTCCCACATCGCCGCCGTGGGGCTCGCCGCCCCCGGCGAGGCCGTGGCCCTCTTCCGCGCGCTGTGGAGGGAACGCGTGCCCGTGCTGAAGGAGGACGGGAAAGCCCTGATGCCCGGAGACCGCCCGGGACTCGGCATCGGCGAGGCCGCCGGGAGAGTCGCCGCGGAAATGGCCCGCCAGGCCGAAGCCGCGGCCAAAGCAAAGGCAAAAGCGAAAACGGAGCCGGAAGCCGGAGACGCGCCCGCCCGGGAGGCCCCGCCCGCTGCCGAACCCCTCCCGCCCGCGCGGGAACCTGAGCCCGCGGCACCCGCCCGGGATCCCGGCACCCGGGAGGCCCCGCCTCCATCCCCCGCGGACCACTCCGTTCCCACCGCCCCGGAGCCAGTTCCACGCTCTCCCGCGGAGCCCGCCCCGCGCGCGGCCGCTCATCCGGATTCCGCCCCGCGCCCCCACCCTGCCGACCCTCTCCCGCCGGGTAAATCCTCCGCCCCTCACGAAAACCGGGGGGAACCCGCCCGGCCCCGCGCGGAGCCGCGGCGTACACCGGCGGACCCGCCCCCCGGCGATTCCGCTGCCCCGCCCGCGCCCGCGGGACCGGACCCCCACCCCGCGGATCCCGCCCTCCCCCATTCTGCGGAGACGCCGGGGAAACCCGCCCGCCCGGCTCCTCACGATCCGCCCCAGGAGCCTGCCACGCGGGCCGGGACGCCCCCGCCGGCGGACGCGGCCGCCCCCCCCATTCGCCCCCTGCCCCACCCGGAGGAAAGCCCGCTCCCGCCCGGCGATGCCGGTCATGCCCCCCGCCGGCCCGCCTCCGCCCCGGACCACCCTCCGCCCCCGCCGCGATCCCCCGTGGAGATCCACCGGGACCTGGAGCCCCTCCGCAACGAAGCCGCCGGCATCCGCCGCCTCTTCCACGATGACGAAGGCTGGCACATGGACTTCGGTGAAGGCCGCACCGCCTCCGTAGGCAGCTACGAAACCGCCGCCGCCCTCCGCGAAGCCCTCACCACCGCCCGCGCGGAAAACAACGCCTTCCACGCGGACAGGCCCGCCCCCGGCCCGGGCGATTCCCCGCCGTCCCCGCACACGGAACCCATCCCGGACACTCCCGGCCACCTGGCCGCCACGGGAGAGGAACAGTCTCCCCTCCTCCAGCGCATGTCCCTCCGGTCCTCCATGCAACGGGAACACCTGATCCCGGACCAGGCCTCCTTCTGGGTTCTGGCGGAGGTCAAGAGCATCATCGATAATCTTCGTCACAAGGAGCTCCTTATCGATGCCTTCGGCAATGAAAGACGGGTGGATTTTTCCGACGCCCTGGACTTTATAACAGGCAGCACTCCCCATCACACCCAGGCCCAGATCCGCGAATGTGTCACGGACTTCCTTTCTTTCATTCCCCTGGATATGCTACCCGCGAAATCCCACCAGTCCGCGGAGGGCAGGCTGGAAAGATTCGATATCAGAATCGAGGCCGGTCATCCCAACAAAAAGCGCAGCACTCACGGCACCTTTGGCGTTGATCCAATTTCAAAAAAGAATATTATAACGCTCTATATGGACGCGCCCGGAATGCATGTGGAGTCAATGGTCAAACGGACCATTTTCCACGAAATGGCCCACTGGCTTGACTCTCTCGACTCACCGAGAATCAAAAAATGGCGCGATGCTCTTCAAGAGCATTTCAAAGAAGTTACCGCCGGGGATCCCGAAGGTTTCATATACAATGGAGTCCATTGTTACGACGGCGGTTTTTACCACCTTTACGCGGGCAGAAAAGGTGGCATTGAAATGCTTCCGATGCATATGGAGCTTCTCAGCAGCCCCGACGACCTCTTACTCGCCTTGACGGAAAAAGCCGGAGCCTTTAACGTCTCCGCAAAATACAATCCAAAAAACACGCTTGAAATACTGAGACTCATCACCAACCTTCAATCTCCTCACGCCAAATGAGAACAATCAAAGCAACATTTTCCGGCGGAGGCCAAGCCCTCGCCTCGTTTGAAGTCGATTGCGTTTGCAGTACCATCAAAATCAAAAACCTGCCGGATATTTCGGAGGAATTTCTGGGCAAGGCATCCATAGGAAGCTTCTATGGATTTTTGGAACGCCACGCGGAAAAAATCGGTGAAACCGTCGTCTTTGAAGACGATAAAGGCCCGCTCATGCCCTGGGATCGCTAGCAATAATTCGATCTGACAATAGATGAGAACGATCAAAGCAACCTTCTCAGGTGGAGGCCAGGCCCTCGCCACGTTCGAGGTCAATTTCATCTGTGATACCATCACAGTTAAAAATCTTCCAGATATCCCCGAAGGATATTTGGCAGAGCCGTCCATAGGAAGCTTCTATGGAGTTCTGAGGCGTCACGCGGAAAAGATTGGTGAGACCGTCGTCTTTGAAGACGACGAGGGCCCGTTGATCCCCTGGTCCCGGTAGCAATAATTCGATTTGACAATAGATGAGAACTTTTAAATCAAAATTCTCCGGCAGCGGGCATGTTCAAGCAACTTACGAGTATCCCTCATACCCAACTCTTTGACTGTAACTAATCTTCCCAAAGTAGACGTGGATCTCCTTTCCCGGGCTTCAGCTGCCCTGGTGTGATTTTTAAAACGGCACGCCAGTAAAACCGGGCAAACCATGGAATTAGACGATGCCAAGGGCCCTCTTGCTCCGTTTATCCGTTAAAGAATACCATGTTTCACCCAGCAAGCCCACACCACGCTCCGGCCTATCCACTACCATGAGAACAATCAAAGCAACATTTTCCGGCGGAGGCCAGGCCCTCGCCACGTTTGAAGTCGATTGCTTTTGCAGTACCATCACCGTCGAAAATCTTCCGGATATCCCCGAGGGCTATCTAACCCGGCCATCCATAGGAAGCTTTTATGGGGTTCTGGAGCGTCACGCGGAAAAGATTGGTGAGACCGTAGTCTTTGAAGACGACGAGGGCTCGCTCATCCCCTGGTCCCGATAGCAATAATTCGATCTGATAATAGATGAGAACAATCAAAGCGACCTTTTCCGGCGGAGGCCAGGCCCTCGCCACGTTTGAAGTCAATTGCTTTTGCATTACCATCACCGTCGAAAATCTTCCGGATATCCCCGAGGGCTATCTAACCCAGCCATCCATAGCAAGTTTTTATGGGGTTCTGGAGCGTCACGCGGAAAAAATCGGCGATACCGTTGTCTTTGAGGACGACGAAGGTCCGCTCATCCCCTGGTCCCGGTAGCAATAATTCGATCTGACAATAGATGAGAACAATCAAAGCGACCTTTTCCGGCGGAGGCCAGGCCCTCGCCTCGTTTGAAGTCGATTGCGTTTGCAGTACCATCACAATCAAAAACCTACCGGATATTTCGGAGGGATTTCTGGGCAAGGCATCCATAGGAAGCTTCTATGGATTTTTGGAACGCCACGCGGAAAAAACCGGCGAGACCGTTCTCTTTGAAGACGACGAGGGCCCGCTCATCCCCTGGTCTCGATAGCAATACCTTCAATTCGCTTGCAAGTGAGAACAGTGAAAGCAATTTTCTCCGGCGGAGGACGTATCCAGGCAACCTACGAAGCCTCCATCATTCCTCAAAAAATACATTTCAAAGAACTTCCCGGCATTGATCCGGGACTACTTTCCCGCGCCCCTCTCAGCTCTTTTTATGGAATTTTAGAACACCACGCAAAAGAGATTGGCGAGACAGTGAAATTTGAGGACGACGAGGGCCCGCTCATTCCTTATATCCGTTAGAATTCCCACATCACCAACCTCCGGGTCAGTTAAAGACCCGGCGGGTGCCTCCGAAGACCTCACTCGTCGCGCACCCGGCATTCCGCTGGATCCCTTCGGCAGCCGTGATGGATGATGGCCACGCCGAACAGAGATTATGGAATTATCAATCTTTTCCGGGTTATATGGCCTGTTTTTTCGAAGTCTATGACCCTACCCTCAGGATAAAGCGCGATGAGGGAGCCGCGGGCCATTGCCATTGCACTATTAACGGAACAGGTCCTGCCTCCAGAGCCTTGTCGAATGACCGGACGCTCCTGGGGCCTGCATCCTGATTTAACCCCGCGCAGCCAACCCGGACCCGCGCCGCTGACCTCCGGCCCGGGAATCCCCCTCCCGGGAGCCCCGGCCGGAGAGACCGCCCGTCTCCGTGAATTCCGCCAGCGCGAAGCCGCCGCCCGCGCCCGCATCAGACTCTTCCGCGATGTAATACCATTTAGAGTTGGAATCCGGTAAATACCTGGCCGGATCTTCCACCCCGGAGTGCGATTGATTGGCACCGCGGAGCGGTGGGGTGAGGCCGGTGGTTCGCCGGTCCGGAACTCCCGGTCTGAATTTACCGGATTCCATGTCCAAATGGTATAAGACAGCCCGGCAGGCTTCGGCAGCCCGCGGAGAGGGAAACCCGCACCGGTGGGCACGGCGCAGGGCGAGGTCCGAACTCCCGGTCTGTGCCGTGCCCGCCAGCACTACCTTTCCGTCCTCCTGGAGGGTGGCTCCGCCGGGATAGCTGGCGTAGCCTTGTCCCCCGGACGTGAAAACCCAGCCATTCAAGCCAAAGCCCGTATCCAGCATGCCTCCGGCGGTGCACCTGGCCAGCATGCACTGCCGCGGAGAGGTGGTGTATATGCTCACGGAGCCTCCGGAGAGGAGGATGCGCCCATCCTTCTGAACCGTGATGAACCACTATAGGGGAGGTGGAGTCCACGCACTCGAAAACGATGAAAAGCAACCACATACAACGGGTTTAGACAGAATGTGAGTAAAAACGCCCCTCTCTAGAACCATGAAATATTTTTGAAGAACGGATTCATTTTACGAAATGCCGCCGCAGTAAAGAATCCAACAAATATCATTGACCTGAATTCATGAATGATTCACAAAACCAGGCGTGACCACAAATCCGGAAAACAGCCTGCACACGCCTCCGAAAAAAAATAACGGAGCAACGGGCGACCCTCCCAAACTCCAGCGGGCATGGCGCATCAAAGGGTGGAATGGATTATTCCCTGATGAGGAGAATACGGAAGAGGTAGAGCGTGGACCGGGAATCCCCACCGGCTCCACCCTGCTCATTTCCGGGCCGCCGGGAGCTGGAAAAACCACTTTTGCCCTGTCTCTCGTGAGAGCTCTCCTAAGGCAGAACCAGAAACCTGGCGAGGACAAAGCACGGCGTGATGAGGGACTGGAGTATGAACGTGATGAGAAAAAAATTGTTTACTACATCAGTTCAGAAGTCTCCCGCCGGCGGCTTCAGGAAATGTTCGGCCAACTCGGCTGGTTCGCCCCCCTGGATAACCACGATGAGACAGGCATCGACAGGCGGCTCTTCATCATGGGAAGCCAGGTGGCCGACCGCGACAACTTTTATGTCATCGGAATAGAGCCGGAAATGGACCGTCCAGCCCCGGGACCGGACGACCTGATCAATAATATCTTCAACCAGGTGGCCAAGGCCCGCGCGCCCAGCGAATCCCGCAGTGAAAAAAGCCAGGCCTATGTCATCGTGGACAGCATCACGGCGCTTTTCAAGGCATGCCCCACGCCCAGCGAGGAACGTCGTCAAAGCCATGAACTGCTTCACCGGTTAAGACAGATCTTCACGGGCGGCGCGACTCCCGGGCAGGGGCCGGTGCTGACCATTCTCCTCGCCGAGCAGGATTTCTCTGATCACCGCACGCCTTCCATCGAGGACTATCTGGCGGATATCGTCTTCCGGCTCTATCTGGAAAATCTTCCTCTCGGCCGGCGGGGAAGAATTCTGGAGGTGGTCAAGTCCCAGGGAATCCACATGACCCTGGGAAGCCACTCCTGGGAGATCATCACTGACAGGCGCTACACGAGCCTCATCCGGGACACGAAGCTCCAAGCCGAAATCAGGGATCTGGCGGAATTCAATGACCACCCCATCAACGGGCCCGGAGAGAAAAACAAACCCGTCCCCCGGAAAAAAGACAAATCACCGGAAAAGCGGAGCCCATCGCTTCCCTGGGGAACGGTGGTCATCTTTCCGAGACCCCGGGTGCGGAGACCTGCGGAAGATGCTCCTCCACCACGCAGCGACAAAAAGATCAAATCCGGCACCCCTGGCCTGGATGAAATGCTGCATTACAACCCGGCAGTATGGCTCAATCCCACGGGTCTCCATACCGCCGGAATGGGACGTGGGAATAATGCAGGGGACGATGGCGTGATCAGCGGAGGTCCCACCGAACAGGGGCCTGAAAGCCTGGGTGTGGGAAGCACTACTCTCGTAGCCGGCCCCATGGGGTGCGGAAAAACCACGCTCTGTCTGCAATTTCTCTGCCATCCGGATAATCCCGCGACGAAAGAACAGCAGAAGGGTAAAAGAAAGAACCTGCTGGTTGCCTTCGACTTCGGAGCCCGGCAGACAGTGAGTCAATGGCGGGAGGATTATATAAAAAATCTCCAATTACGGTGGAAAAAGGCCGCCGTAGAACCGGAGAAGTCCGAAGAGATTCCCATTGAATCGTGGGTGCCGGAAATCGAAGTACTGGACTTCGCGCCCTCCCAGTTTGACTTCAATTCCCTCAACTTTCAGCTCGAGTGCGCTCTGAAAAGCCACCGGCCGGAACGCATCGCGTTCGATGGTCTTTCGGAATGGCTCACCGCCTATAGTAAAATAGAGGCGGCAAAGATGCTGGAGACCCTGCTGCTCACCATTTATATGTGGGCACTATCCGTCAATCCTAGGAAAAAAGATCCAGAGAAAGCCGGGACCGGTTCCACCGGTGCGCGCCCCGCGGACGGCTCCTCTTCCGAAAAGGCCGCGGATCAGTCCACCTCATTCACCGCCCCCACCGTGCTCATGACTTACGAGTTGGATGTCAAAGCGGACCCCCTCGCTCCACAGGCGCTCGGAGTGAACGCGGACAACATTCTTGTACTGCGACAAATCAATATTCACGACGAAGTCCGTAAGATCATTTATGTCGTGAAATCCACCTCGCCCCATGACCCGAATGTCCGCGCCCTGACGCGGAACGATGGCCTCCTGCGCGTGAGCAGTGATCTGGACTCCTTCACCGGACTGCTTCGGGATGAGCCTTCCCCTGCCACTGTAAGATTCCAGTTTTTCCAGGAAAACCAGTGTGAGCGGGACTTCAACCGTGAGTTGGTCCGGCGGATGAAACGCCTTTATGATCTGAAGTTCCGGGAGTTGCAGTTTTCCAGGCCGGACATCAGCAGTTCCCTGCGGGTACGCCCCGCCACGGATGAGTCCGAGTCCCATCTTCAGCCCTCGGACCTCCATATCGTCAGTGTTGACGAATGGCTTTTTTCCCACCTTCCCGACCGCGAGGACCTGGAGCGCATGCGCCGGGACGGACAACGCTCCCCGCTGCTTGATTTGTCCCGGCTGTGGCAACTTTCGAAAGAGGAGATGAGACAGAAGGCGGCTCCCTCCGCTTCATGGCATGATTTCTGGACTTTCGAAGTGGAGAAAGCGAGGCCTGTGCGGAACAAACCGGAGTCCTCTTCCGGGCCGGTCTATGGAATCCCCGCCTTTATGGACTACGGAATCTTTTGCGCGAACTGGAAGCTGTTGCTTCCCGTCTTCGAACAATCCTCTTCCGGCGGCACGGATCACCCTTCAAGACGGAGAATATGGGAACTGATAGTGAACCTCTATCCGCTTGTGTGGGCCCGTTGGGAGACATACAAAAACATGCCCTGGTTCGCCCCACCGCAGCCTGGTGACGGCACCGTGACGGGTCTGGCCCGGCAGGCAATCGACGCCCGCAGGCAGCTGGCCGGTGACACGGGAAAGCTCTGGGCCTTTTCGTTCGACATGGACTCCCGGGAGGTTTGCGTCTGTGTCTTTTTCGAACTGGCGTGGGCCTTTGGAGCCAGCAGGGATTTTCTCAGCACCATCCGGGACAACCCGAAAACGGGGAAGAAACTACCGGCAAAACGCAAATCCGGGGTGCGGAAGGATAAAGAGGCAGTGGCAAAGGCTCTCCATTTTCTTCAGTATCTGGTACTCCAGGAACTCATGCCACCACGCACCACGGTGAAAACTGCGGAGGTGAGTGTATTCTCCCGGCATTTCTACAGTTCCCTCGCAAATAGCTGTCGCCCGGTCGCCCCTGCCATGGAGGGGCACCCGGCACAACAAAAAGGCTCCTCCCCCGACGAGCCCGGCCCCCACTGGTCGCTCCTTGCCATCCCGTTTTTTCCCACCGGCCTTGAAACAGCGGAACAGCAAAAGGAAAATATCCACGAAGACATCGCGTATAGAGGAGCCCGTATCAAGAAACGTTTCTCCGTTCATGGCTCGGATCCGCAAAGTAACGGGCTAAAGGATCTGGGCACCGCCTTCGAGGCCGCGGACACAGAGACAGCGTGGAAGACAATCCGGAGCGGCGTTTCCGGTCTCCGCCGTGAGGATTTCAAACACGGGGATGGCCTACCCTCCATGGATGTGTCTGATGTCATGGAACTCACCCGTCTGCACGCCCTCCGCCTCCGGCTGTTGAAGGGGGGAGGCACCATGCAAGGGCGTCTCGATGCCCATGCCAGGGATCCCCTTGGGGACATTTCCGGTAGAGCGAAATCCGGCCGTGCTATTCCCACGGGTTACTGTTGCTCCGGGTCATGGTTTTTTGGCGTGCATCACGCCACTAAAAGTCCCAGCCTGGCGGCGGACATCCTGGAGGACCTTTGTTCGCTGGAAACCGCGGAACTCCGGGCAAGCCAGGGGGCCGGACTCCCGGCCCGGAAGGACTTCATCGAATTCCACGGACACGAAGAGGTGAAATTCGCGGAGCATCTCACGTGGCGGGAGCTCTTCCGCTATTGCGCCTCGCGTTCCCGCCGCCGGGAGAGAGTGATCCGCCCGGGCATTGATCCCCGTCCCGTTTCCGCGGAGATCCAGCGGATGATGCTGGAATGCCTGGCGCGCGCGGGAGATCGTATCCAGGCTTACAAGTCAGGCTCAAAGGCTCTCATTATCAAGGACATCATGGAACATACGGACTCGTCCGTGGAAGCTCTGTTTACCATGGTGGAAATGGCCGAACCGGTGGCATGGAAGTAATAAACCTTCTTTTAGATCTACATGAGCAAACCAAAGGAAGTGATCGTTAGAGGCCGAAATACGCTGGTGGGCATGCAGATCCCGCCACGCGCCACGGGTCTGGACAAGCTCGGTGGAGCCTATCTCTCCTTTATTCAGGCGGGGACAAACTATTTGGAGGCCGTCATCCGGTTTCTTCTGAATCTTGGTAAAGGGGGTGCAGCGGTACAAAACTCCGCCCCTCTCTCACACACCCTCGAGCGCATGGTATTGCTGAAAAACACGGGCCCCATGCAGTCTAAGGGGGTTGGGGGACAGTCTGTCATTCATACCGGTCCAGATGGCAAAACTCTTCCCTGCCTGCGAATAGAGGAAGAGTGGGATGAAGCACACGCGGGAGGAAACTTCGCCGGGAAACCGGGCGGCGCGCCGGAAGGGGACGCATCCACCGTCCTGAAGTCCGGAAAGCCGCGCGTCCTGGTGGATTACATTACAAAGGGCGTGGAAGAGTTGAAATCCTTTCCTGCGGAGGACCTCTTTCCTGAAGGTTCGTTTCACATTCAAATCACTGCGGACGGTTGTCTCGAAACGGTGGCGGAGTGCAAAGGCTCTCCCACGGTGCCCCGTATCGTGGTGCTGAGTCTCAAGGAACTGGTGGCTAAAAACCGGATCCGGAAAGGATTATCCTACGATGCCGTGGTAGTAGATCTGCTGAGAATGATCCGGGGTGAAAAAGAACATCCTGTCTATTGGAGATCCGGGGAGAAGCGCACCCCGGATCAGGAGACCTTGATTCGGATCCTCGGAATCGATCCAGATTCGCCTGACAGCGCCCACAGGAAAGAGGGGGTGACATTTATTAGCCACCGGGTCATCCTCATCGTCCGCATCAGTTCCGTCGCCGCGTTTATTTATGAACCCTCCCGGAAGTCCGGAAATGAGGGCGAACAGAAAGAGGCCCCCGGGCAGGCGACCGGACAACATGCAGAGAAGGCGCGGATAGTCTATCTGAAGGATCGCACCGCGCCGTTTGACAACCCGGATTTGGGTAAAATGCGGGGCTATACAGGAATCCTCGCCTGCTTCATCGCCTCCATGGCCGTCAACGGAGAGGAGGGGGATCTTCTTACCCTGGTGGAGAACGCGGTGATCAAATGCCTTTGCTGGCAGGACGAGATGTTCCGCCAGGGCTGGTTTCTCGCACTTTTCGAAAACCGCGGTTCTGGCTGGAAAGCTTTCGGGAAACCGGACTGGACGGAGAGGATTCCGGCGGGAAGACCATGGACCGTTCCTGGAAATAGATCCTGGCTCGCTAGTGTTGCCCGTCAACTCGCGGGGCCCGAAGGCATCGCGAGTCTGAAAAACAAGCCCCCTGTTGCAATTGAATGCAAAGGCGCCACTTCTAGGGAGATAGATATTTTCGGTGCCGCGTCCCACCGTATGCAGTGGTTCTTATTCTACAAAAAGGACTGGTTGGACGCCGCTGGAGAGCCACAGGGAGCTTTGAAACTGGCAATGAAATGGCTATCAAAGCCCGGGGAGAAGCCAGACGATGATTTTCCTATTGTCCGCCTCGGGAAGCTTGCCCTTCTGGACCGGCGGGAAATCGAAGACTACCTTGGTATCTTCAACGCCATCTCCGCCTATGGGAGGAATATGGCGGCCCCTGCCCCGCTGAATATCGCCGTTTTCGGCCCTCCAGGCGCGGGAAAATCCTTCGGTGTCACCCAGATCGCGGCGCACCTGGAGACGACCATGCCGCAATTCAAAGGGGATCCTCTGACCTTCAATATGAGCCAGTTGCAAAGCCCAGGCGAGCTAGCGGCGGCGCTGCACAAGGTGCGGAACCGCTGCCTTGAAGGAAAAACCCCAGTGGTATTTTTTGATGAGTTCGACGCGCCCCTGCATGGCCAGCCCTATGGATGGCTGAAGTATTTCCTTGCCCCCATGCAGGACGGAAAGTTTATGGATGGGGGGGAAATCCACAATCTAGGCCGGTGCATCCTAGTTTTCGCCGGGGGCATCAACCGCACGTTCGAGGAGTTCAACAGCCGGGTGCGCAGCCAGGTTTTCTGCGAAGCCAAAGGACCGGACTTCGTCAGCCGCCTGAGGGCTCACCTCAATGTATGGGGCGTGAACCGCCCCACCGATGCCATCGCCAGCGCGGACATGGGCCGTTATATGCTGCGACGGGCACTCATGCTCCGCCAGTCGCTGGGGGATTTGCTGGATTTTCAAGACAAAACAAAACCCGTGCGTTATATGCAGGATTCGCTGGCCAACGCTTTCTGCCGCGTTTCCGGCTTCAAGCACGGTGCCCGCTCGCTGACCGCGATCCTCAATATGAGCGATATCAAAAAAGGCCAGCCGTTTGGGCCCTCGGATCTCCCTCCCAAATTTCAGCTGGAGATGCATGTGAATGCCTCGGAGTTTCTCGATCTCGTTTTCGATTACAAGCCGTAACCATCGACCGGCATGTTATGAAATCACTGCCGCCAGGACGCTCACCTCCCCGCCATCACCGCCGTGGCGCTTCGGGGTGGGAGGGTGACTTCGATGGTCGCCTCCTGGGCGCGGTCCAGGGTGACTTCGCGGGCGGGGGCGTCGCCGATGCTCACTTTCACGGTGCCGGTGAGGCCGGTGTAATACAACGGGAGGACGATGCGGCGGGTGAGCGGGGTGTCCAGGGCGTTGAAGAGGAGGGCCAGGCCGGGGGTGGGCAGGGAGGCATTCACGTGGAGCCAGCCGTCCCAGTCCCGGCCATCCGCGCGGCGGAGCGGTAGGAGATCGCTGTCCAGAATGGCGCGGTGCTTTTTGTAGAAATCCACCTGCTGTTTCACCGCCGCCAGGGTTTCGGGGGAATCGTAGAGCCGCGTGCCCCGGACCACGCCGGTGACGCCGCCGCCCAGCAGGCTGGCCAGGCGCAGGGAGTAATCCGCGCGGTGGTCCTTCAGCGGCTCATAGGTGGCGGCGGCTCCGCCTCCGTGGTATTGCGTGAGCGGCAGGTGCATCCAGCCCATGGAGGGCATCTTGTAACGCGTGCCGTCCACGATGTTCTGCCGCTCGATGATCTCCTGCATGGCGCGGGGGAGCGACCAGTTGTCCTCGCGGTAGCCCATGGAGTTCCGGCTGGAGCCGTTCATGAAATACCAGTCCGGCACATTGAGATAGATCCCCTGCCCCCGGCACCACTGGTAATAGCGCGTGATCTGTTCCCACTGATTCCACCGAGAGTCTTCATAGCCCGCGTGGCCCGGGTGCGTGGTGGAGGCACAGGCATCGCCAGGGTAGGAGCCATCGTGCTCATGCACGAGGAACCCGGCGGCATTGAGATTCTTTTTCAGCAGGGCAAAGTGATCCAGCCCCCACTGGCTGCACAGGCAGGGCGCGTTGCCGAATTTCGCGAACCCTCCGGGTTTGTTAGTCTTCGGGTTGATGACATCCTGTTCATCGCTGATGAGGCGGCTGGAAAGCAGGGAATAGGAACCCACCACGATCCCCTTTTCCGCCGCGTAGTCCGTGACCTCCGTTTTGTATTTCGCGAAATAGGCAGGGTCCGTGCTCTCCAGATTGAACCCGCTGCCAAAGCTGAGGATGAGCATTTCAAAACCCGCCTCCGCCATCTGATCGATGGCCGCGCGGCAGGACGGGATATCGCTCTTCACGAGGTGAAACATGAGCGGGTTTTCCAGCGTCCACGGAGCGGTGGCGCGGTAGAATTTCCCCAGCATGAGCGCCCGGCGGGCGGCGTCGCCCTTCACGTCCGGGAGCATCCATGCGCGAAAGGACGTGAGCGAAGCCCCCGGCGTCAGCACCCGGGCGGGCCCCAGGGGCGGGGCCACGGTGAGCAGGCAGGGCGTTTTATTGCCATAATTCGTCTGCGTGCGGTGCGCGGGGTCCTCCGCCCAGGTCACCGTCTGGCTTTGCGCCGCTTCGTTGGACATCGCGCCGCTGGTGAAATCCGTCTCAATGTAAAGCGGCGGCACGGCAAAGCGCCACGGGTCCTCCACGTGCGCGTCCGCTTCGGTGACGTGCATGGATTCCAACTGGAAGGTATCCAGCTTCACCGCCGCCTGGCCTTTGTTCGTGACCTTGATCCACTTGGAAAGACATGGCAGGCCATCCGTCATTTCATAGTGCACCTCCGTCTCCACGTCGCGCGCGGGTGAGCCCTCCGGACCGCGATACGTAAAGACCACCTCCGTGCCCGCCGGGGGCCACTGCACCGGCTGGCTGATCCAGCTTTCGTGGCGCTTCCAGGGAAACCGCTCCACGCACGGCCCGCTGGTGATGCCCGTGAGGCGGAAGGCATCCGGCACCGGCTTCAGCCCCGCGATTTCCCTGGTGGCCAGAAAGTTCGTGCTCCGCTGTCCCTGAAGCCCGCCCACGGGATAGACCTTTCCGTCCAGGGTCACCGTCACCTCCGGGCCCGTGGCGCGGAGGAATTCGTGGCCCGTC
This sequence comes from Verrucomicrobiales bacterium, assembly GCA_965229245.1. Taxonomy (GTDB): domain Bacteria; phylum Verrucomicrobiota; class Verrucomicrobiia; order Verrucomicrobiales; family V1-33; genus V1-33. The sequence goes on along the minus strand of CBDDIW010000003.1, from coordinate 1,214,462 downwards.
GTTTCATCCCGCAGGCTCACCGCGGCCACCGCGGGCTCCAGCCGCCACTCCCGCCGCAGCAGCCCGTTGGACAGCACCAGCGTCTTTCCGTCCGCCCCGCGGGAAAGCGCCGTCACCGCCGCCGTGCCCCCGCCCGCCAGCCAGTCCCCGTCCGGCACCGCGGGAGCCCCCGCCACCGGCAGCGCCGCGAGGTCCACGGGCACCGGAGCCGCCCCGGCATGAACCGGCAGTAAAAGAAGGAGAAGGAGGGAAAAACGGGAGTGCTGCATGGACGGACCATGGCGCGCCCGCCATGACCTGCCTGGACGAAAACCGGTAGTTTTCCTTCATCTCTTCCTGCCCTCCAGCCGGGGCCGTCATGCACAACCCAGATCCGCCACCCATACTTCAAAACGACTTCATTCTCCTTACAGTGGAAAACATTTCAGGGAAACTCCCTCCGGCTTCATCCCCGCGCGCTTTTACAGGCGCTCCGCGTCCAGGCATACAGGAAATTATGCCTTAAGAAAAGTGGCCGCAGGGTCTCTCCCTGGACCATATAGGGCCGGAGATCATCGCCACGCAGGGGCGCGGCCACCGTGTAGGTGATTTCTCCTTCGCTCCAGGAAGCAAAGTTCCATTCGCCATCACTCACCATCTCTGGAATGGTCGAGGAAGGGGCATGAAGGAAGTCCCCCTGCCGGGCGATGAGCAGATGCACCATGCCCCCGTCCTGCTTCCCATCGGCACGGACGGTCATAAAACACAGCATATGCACCGGCTTTCCTCCGACATCGAGGATGGTGCAACCTTTCCCGGGCAGAACCCCCAGGCTCGCCGGAATGCGAAAGTCAGCCGGTGCCCCGTGATCCAGCGCCCACTGGCGAAGCGCGACGGGATCCGGGGACAGAATGGGATATTTCAATTCCCCATGAGCGAAGAAACCGATCACCACCGGGCGGACAGCGGCAAACTCCGTCCGGTCGCGCCGGACCACCAGGAACGTCACCGCGGTGACGAGGACGATCAGGACCGCCACCCGCGAAAGGATCCGGAGAATGCGCCCGCGCGCCACCGGGCGGGACTCCACCACCGCCCCTCCGGCCGCGGCCCTGCCGCGCGCGAGGATGTCCGCCAGCTTTTCGGGCGGCAGTTCCCGCGCCTCATAGTGGTCGCGAATCTGTTTACGAAGGTCAGACATCCTGGCAGGAACGGTGCGGGGGCAGAGCTTTCATAAGAAGGTTACGAACAACAGCGTGATCTGATTGCGTATCTTCGTGACGGTTTTGGAATTGCCGAATTCCCGCAATTTGGCGATGGCCCGGTGCGCGATGCTCAGCACCGTATTGCGCGGCTGGCTGGTGAGCTGTCCCACCTCCTCGGCAGTGTATCCCTGGTGGTAGTGCAGGAACAACACTTCTCTCTCGCCCGGCTTCAAGCTGGCCAGGAGGGTCTCCAGATCGCCCTTCACTCCCGGCTCCTCTCCCAGCGCGGCCGGAATGTCCGCCCCGGCGGCGTCATCCCATTCGTCAAACTGCACGACCTTCCGGCGCCGGAACTGGTCGATGAAGAGATTCCGCACCGCGGTGAAGAGAAGCGCCCGGCTTTCCACCCGTCCGCTGGCGCGGCAGAGATTCAACCATGCCTGTTGCACGAGGTCCTCCGCGTCCTCGACGTGATGACATAAAGAAAGCGCGTATCGGAAACCCGACTGCAGGAGCTCGGTTTCAGTCGCGGGTGATTCGTCTGGGAGGGATTCCGCCATGCGGGAAAGAAGCGGACAGTGCCTTCGGGACGCGGCACGCGATAGCCCTAGGTAAGGCCCGCCACCCCGTCCCCGCAAGGGTCAAATCCCTGGAAATCCGCGTCCGGACATTTTTTCGCAATCAAATCACCGCGCCATTCGTCGCCGTGAATGAAGCCGCATCCGACCGGCTTCGCATCACCCACTCCAGGCAACAGAAAAACCTAACGAACATGAAAACAAATCCTCCTCTCCTCCGCCGCCAGGCCCTCACTCTCGCCATGCTGACCCTCGGCTTCACCCTCACCTCCCGTGCCGACACGCGCTTTTCCAAACCGGGACATTCGGAGAGCACTGTCTACATCGCCTCCAATGCCATCGCGGGCAATGAGGTGCTCTCTTATGTCCGGGACAGCCAGGGCCAACTGCGCGCCGCCGGTCACTATGGGACTGGCGGAAAAGGCACCGGGGCTGGTCTTGGAAATCAGGGAGGGCTCGTTCTGACCGGAGACGGACGCTTCCTCCTCGTCATCAATGCTGCCACGAATGATATCTCCACCTTCTCGGTCGGCTCCAAAGGCGGGCTCCATCTGGTGGACCGCACTCCTTCGGGCGGGGTCCGGCCTTTGAGCATCGCGGTTTCCGGTGATCTCGTCTACGTGCTGAATGGCGGTGGAGCTTTCGGCTCGACCGATAATGTCACCGGTTTTCACCTCAACTCCTCGGGTCGGCTTTCTCCCCTTACAAACTCCACCCGGTCCCTCAGCACCGCGAACGCCGGACCGGCCCAGATTTCGTTCAGTCCGGAAGGTGACGTCCTCCTGGTCACCGAAAAGACGACCGGTCTGCTCACCACGTTCGCCATGGGTGAAGACGACCGCATCCTCAGCCAGCAAAGCATCCCTTCCACCGGAGCCACTCCCTTTGGATTCTCCTTCTCCGGTCGCGGCAAGGTCTTTGTCGCGAATGCCGCCGGAGGGGTTGCCGGAGCCGGATCGGTTTCCTCCTATTTCATCGATGAAACCGCCTCCGCCTTGAATCTGGCGGCTGCCGTTCCCAACGGTGCCGGAGCGCCGTGCTGGCTGGTGGTCAATGCGACTGACACGACAGCGTATGTCGCCAACACCGGCAGCAATTCGATCTCCGTGGTGAAACTCGGCGGCGTGGGGAGTGTGACGGTGGTCGAAACCGTCACCACGGGTAATCCCTCGGCTCCCGCCGATGAAGCGCTCACCCCGGACGGTGATTTCCTCTACGTCCGTAATGGCGGCAACAACACGCTCGGCATTTACGCGGTCAGCGCGACCGGCGGCCTGACCGCCCGGCCTTCTCTCACGGGACTGCCGGCCGGAGCCAACGGGTTGGCCACCCGGTCCCGGTAAGCGTTAAAAATCCGGAACCCCCGGAGCGGCCCGCCGTTTCTATCCTTTGAATATTTTCCGGACTCACGGGCACTAACGGTGCGCGGGAGTTCCAGGACCTCCGCGTATTGCCATATACATAACGAACCGGAGGAACCGCGCATAGGGCATTCACCCCGGATACTGAAATAAAAAGAATAACCCGGGAGTCCGGGACTCAAGCGTGCAGTGGAAACCTCCAGCGGGACCGGAAGCCCCGACACAAGGGCCGGCGGTGCCGTTTCCCCTTTTTCAAAAGGGAACAAAATAAACTAAAATATAAAACGAAATAAAAATATGAACTCAATACTTAAAGCATTCACCATTTCCGCCCTCAGCCTCGCCTTCGCAGGCGCCTGTCTCGCGGGTGAAGACAAAGACTGTCTCATGATGAAAGACGGAAAAATGATGATGATGAAGGACGGTAAATCCATGATGATGGAGAAGGACATGACCCTGGAGGATGGCACCAAAGTGATGACGGATGGCACCATGATGGTGAAAGGCGGAAAGAAGATGATGATGAAAGACGGCGATTCCGTCCAAATGGACGGCACCATGATGCAAGGCCACATGATGAAGGACAGCATCATGATGAAAGACGGAAAAATGATGGTGATGAAAGGCGGTAAATCCATGATGATGGAGAAGGACATGACCCTGGAGGACGGCACGAAGGTCATGAAGGACGGCACCGTCATGATGAAGGGCGGGAAAAAGATGATGATGAAGGACGGCGAAGGCTACCATATGGACGGCACCATGATGAAAGGCCACACGATGAAGGATGGTCTCATGATGAAGGACGGAAAAATGATGGTGATGAAGGGCGGTAAATCCATGATGATGGAGAAGGACATGACCCTGGAGGACGGCACGAAGGTCATGAAGGACGGCACCGTGATGATGAAGGACGGGACCAAAAAGATGATGAAGGAAGGCGAGACGATGCCCATGGGTGGCAAGATGATGGAACCCAAAGTGGAGCCTCTCTCGAACAAGGCCCCCGGCGTTCCCAACCGGAAATAAACCCGAAAAACCTTGAGGGAACCCCGTCCGGTGGACGCTGGACGGGGTTTTCCTTCTTAGCTGGAAATCACCTCACAAGGCGTTCAATCCAGGATGACAGGACAATACGCAGCCAATTCTTTAAAATCTGAAAATTGGTATTCCGTGGAATACAACGCCCACCGCCGTCTCTTATCTTTATGAAATTTTTTCTAATCACCTCAGCTCTGGCTCTGTTGAAATTCTCCTGTTCGGCTGACCCGGCACCCAATCCCGAATCGATAGGATCTGTGTCATGGGGACGCGATCTTAACGCGGCATTCGCCTCTTCCGGCGGGACAGGCAAACCTGTATTCGCCTTGTTTCAGGAAGTCCCGGGATGCGCCGGGTGCAGACAATTCGGCAGGGAGGTCCTCTCTGATCCGTTACTTACGGAAGCCATTCAAAGTGAATTCACCCCGCTACTCATCCACAATAACAGCGCCGGCCCGGATTCCGGGGTTCTGAAACGTTTTGGTGAACCGGCGTGGAACTACCAGGTGGTGCGCTTCCTTGACGCCAATGGAAAAGACGTGATACCCCGCAAGGAACGGGTCTGGCAGACGGGCCCCCTGGCGGAGCGGATGATCGCGACGCTGGTTCAATCGAGGAAATCCGTTCCCCTTTATCTGCGGTTGCTCGCCGCGGAACATTCCCCCGGCCTCAAAAAGGCCGCTTTTGCCATGGATTGCTTTTGGACGGGTGAAATGAAGCTCGGAAAAATCGAGGGGGTCATCACCACCGAAGCAGGTTTTATAAATGAACAAGAGGTCACTCTCATCAGTTATGACCCGCGATTGATATCGATCCCCGCTTTAATATCCGCCGCTGAAAAAGTGGAATGTGCCCGCGCGGTATATCTTCCCACTCCCGATCTTCCGGATTCGCGCCCCACCCGTTTAACCATTGGCAGCCTTTCCGGTTACCGCAAGGCACCTGACAGCGATCAGAAAAAGCAGATCGCAAACTTCCCGGCAATCGAACCGAAGCTTACTCCGGCACAGTTAACCAGGGTCAATTCATGGATCGGGGAGGACCGCGCAAAGGCGCTGTCCCACCTTTCGCCGCGGCAACGTGCAGCGTTGCGCGAAAAGTCACGCTGATTTCTTCATCTTCAACAACTTACCTCCATAACCTGTTGCCTGGATCCCGAAAGCGGGCGAGTATTGGGCAGCCGGTAATTTTACCTCTTTATTTCAGGACCTATGAAACCGCTTTCTGAAACTTCCGAAATTACTCCGGAGTCGACCTATTTGAACCGGCGGCTTTTTATGAAAAAGGCCTCTCTCTACGCCGGCACGGCTGTGGCCACGGGAGGATTGTTCAGGGCCTTCGCCCCGCGGCGGGAAATGGTGAATGCGGGCACCGTTCTGGAAACCGTCGCCGAGGACTTCGTATTTCCAAAACCCGGGCCAGGGGAACCGCTCAATAGTTTTACGGACATCAGCACCTATAACAATTATTATGAATTTTCGACTAACAAATCCGGCGTGGCGGACGCGGCCCGTAACTTCAGGACTGATCCCTGGAAGCTGGAAATCGGCGGGCTTGTAAATCATCCGGCTGCTTTCGACCTCGATGCTTTACGAAAATTCCCCCAGGTTGAGAGGGTTTACCGGATGCGTTGCGTCGAAGGATGGTCCATGGTGATTCCCTGGATCGGATTTCCTTTACGGGACCTCCTCCTCAAAGCGGACCCCGCGCCTGCGGCAAAATATGTCGCATTTGAATCGTTCTACGACATCTCGGAGATGCCGGACTCCGGCTCCGCCGGAATTGAATTACCTTACGTGGAAGGCCTCCGTCTTGACGAGGCGATGCATCCCCTGACCCTGCTCGCCACGGGTCTTTACGGGAAAACCATGCCCAACCAAAATGGCGCTCCCATTCGCCTGGTGGTGCCGTGGAAGTATGGATTCAAAGGCATAAAATCCATTGTGAGGATCACTCTGACGGACCGCCAGCCGCAAACCACATGGAGCCTCGCGAATCCTTCCGAATATGGATTTTACTCCAATGTAAATCCCGGAGTGGATCATCCCAGGTGGTCACAGGCCAGTGAGCAGAGGATTGGTGAAATCTTTAAACGACCGACCCTCATGTTCAATGGCTACGGGGAGCAGGTGGCTTCGCTCTATCGGGGAATGGACCTGAAAGTGAACTTTTGAATCTTATGGCCACGAAAACACTGAGCCTGAAAAATGACGTGGAGTTCCAGAAAGGCCTGCTTGGGTTTAACGCCCTGATACCGGCCCTCCTGGTGACATGGGACTGGAAGCGGGGGCAACTGGGCGCGAATCCCGTCGAATTTGTAACCCGGGCCACGGGGGTGATGGCGCTGATCTTTCTGGTAATGACCCTGGCGGTGACGCCGCTGCGAAAAATCGCCGGATGGAACTGGTTGCTCAAGCTGCGGAGAAATCTTGGACTTTACAGCTTCTACTACGGATGCGCCCATTTGGCGACTTATCTGATTTTCGACCGCAGCCTCAATCTCTTGTCCGTTCCGGCGGATATTTGGAAAAGGCCCTTCATCGCCATTGGAATGATCAGCTTCCTGATGATGATTCCCCTGGCCGTCACTTCCACCAACGCCATGATCAAAAAACTGGGCGGCAGGAAATGGACTCTGCTGCATCGCCTCACTTACCTCGTTTTGATTGGGGGAGTGATTCATTACTGGATGATCGTGAAATCCGACCTTCGGTGGCCCGCGGCTTTTGCCCTGATTACGGCAGCGCTTCTGGGATACCGGATTTTTGTGGCCTTCCGGGAGAAGAATAGTGGCTCCCGTCCACCCATACCCCCGTCATCCACTCCATGACCGCCGGCCGTGATACTCTCAGCAGATGGCTGAGGGATCACAGCAAAAGCCCTCTCTATAAACAGCATCCATTGCGGCATGTCCAGGGTATTGATAACCGGAAAAAACGAACGAACAACCTCCATCAAAGGAAGCTCTCTTTGAATTGTGTATAAGGCTCAAGGCTTGAGCCTGGCGGAGTCCCGGGGGACTTTCACCTTCATTTATCCGGTCCTAACTGGAATGGCACGATTCCACCGGGCCAGACCGCGACTACCGGTTTCGTCCACACCGGTAATTCGCTGGTAGTTTCCCGGGTTGAGCTTTGTGCCCTGGCTCCGGCAGGGGAAAGCAACCGCGGCTTTTCAAAGGAAAGGCGCTGCCCGTTGCCGGGCAGCGCCTCTGTCATTTACTTTCCGTCAACCGGCTGCCGGCTCAATACCCCACGCGGAAGAAGACCTTGCCGGGGGCGAATTTCCCGGGGACGGTGGCGGTGGTGGAGATGCCGCCGGTGGCGGGGACGTTGGCGCTGATGGTCGCCCAGGTGGTCAGGTCCGTGGAGTATTCCAGGGTGTAGGTTTTGCCGGGCAGGGAGTCCCACGTGAGGTTCACGGAGCTGTCCGCGTTGATGGTGACACCCGTGATGCCGAACGGCGCGGGCACCTGCTGCGCGATGGCTTCCGGGGATTCCCCCGCGTAGAGGCGGCCGATCTGCGCGGCGTCCAGACCGCCCGCGAAGACGGCGAAGTCATCCAGATACCCGTTCGTGTAGTTGTTCTGCCCGCCGCCGATGGTGAGGGAGGTGATGTCCGCCTTCAGCGCGTCCCCGCCGCCCTCCACGGCCAGGGCTCCATTCACCCACACCTGTTTCCGGTCCCCGCTCTTCACGAAGGCGAAGTGCGTCCACTCATACAGATTCACGCCCCCGGGCACGGGGCCGGAGATGCGCGTGGGCCCGGCGGTGGCACCACCGGTATCGAAGTAGATGTTATTGTCGCCCCATGGGGAGTGCGCCTGGATGCCGCGCACGGCCTCCGCGCTGGAGGGGGAATTCACCCAGAAGGAGGAGCTGTTCCCCGTGGTGATGAGCTTCTGCCAGAAGCTGATGGTGACCGAGTCCCCGCCCGTGGCGATGTTCATGAACGAGCCCTGCTTCACATCCACCACCTGGCCCAGCGCGGAGGAGAAGAGCATGGCGCGGTCTCCCTCCTGGGCTCCGCGGCCTTCGCCATCCGGAGTGTAAGTGCCGCCATTGATGCCGGCGATGCCCGCCACCGCGTCCCGCGTCAGCAGGGGATCCGTGGCGTCATTGAAGGGCCACCACGCGATGAGCAGCGGCAGAGCCCCCGCCTTGGGCACGCTGGAGGCCAGCAGCGGATTCGCGCCATAGGGCCCCTCCAGGCCGTCCAGGATGCCGTCCCCGTCCGTGTCCGGGCGCAGGGGATTCGTGCCGGTTTTGCCCGGGGAAACATAGACTCCGGTATTCGTCTCCTGGCCGTCCAGGGCGTAGTCCCCGTCCGTGTCCCGGTTGTTGGGATCCGTGCCCGTGTCCTCCGCGCTCACCCACACGCCGGTGTCCGTCTCCACCCTGTCCGGCAGGCCATCGCCATCCGTGTCCGCCAGCAGCGGGCTGGTGCCGCGGGTGTATTCCTGCGCGTCCGGCAGGCCATCGTGATCATAGTCCCCGGTGGCGGTGAGTTTTGTCAGGTCGCCAGGGAAAAAGGAATACTCCCAGTCATCCGGGATGCCGTCCCCGTCCGTGTCCGGGCTGTAGGATTCCAGAAGCTCCCAGGTGGTCTGCCCGCTGCCGGTGAAGGTGCCCGGCTCCTGCGCCACGGCGAGCTCCAGGCCCTCCGCGCCGCCGCCCTCGAAGTGCTGGAAGGTCAGCGTATGCTGCCCGGCGGCGAGATTCGCGGTATAAAAATGCGCCACGTTCGCGTCCGTGTATTCCAGGCCCACGGGTGAATTATCGATGTATAGCCGCTGGCCGTCATCCGTGTAGGCGCGGAAGGAATAGAGCCCCGGCTCCGTGACGTTCAGAATCGCCTTCGATTCCGTGACGAAGTTGTCCGCCGGGGTGGGAAACGGGCGGTCGCCGGGGAAGAAACCCTGGGGATCCGAGTTCGCGTAGTTCAGCACCAGCGGGCGGTCCGTGGTCTCCGTGGAGGCCAGGGTGCCGTCCAGCACCTGGCCCGCGACGGTCCAGTCCCCCATGAAGGAGCCCGTGTTGTCCTGCAGTTCCCGGACGGTGAAGAAGCCGCCGCCTTTCAGCAGACTGCCGCGCGCCTTCAGCGTGAAGGTCTGGCCCAGCGGCTCATTGCTGGTGAGCGCCAGGGTGGCCGTGGCCAGGGCATTGCTGCCGCCGGAGTTGAATTTTACAAAAAGGTCCACCGCCCCGTCCGCCGGAATGCTCACCGGAGTCACGAGACCCATAAGAGTGAACTTCGCGGCATCCGGCCCGGTGATCGACGCCGCCGTGATGGTCAGCGGGCCCAGCCCGGTGTTCTTGATGCGCAGCTTCCCCGTGTAGCGGGGGGTGCCGGAGGTCTTCGTGTAGTACACCACGGGGCGCGGATTTCCCACGCCGGAGGTGCCATCGTATTCCACCACGGGCAGCGTGCTGTCCACGCCGATGACGAGGATATACGGCCCGGGCGTGCCCCCCGGGGCTCCCGGCGTGGTGCCGGGGGTCATGGGGTCCGAAGGGTAATTCGTGTCGTCATTTCCGCCGTCCACGTTGAGCCAGTTGCTCACGCACACGTAGTAGTCCCCGTCCGCCGGGATGAGGTAGGAGAGCCGGCTGCTGCGGTTCGTGCCCCCGGTCACGTCATCGTTCTTCTCCACCAGCACCCCGGCGGAATTGAAGATGCCCACCGCGGAGTCGAAGTCATCATTATCGCTCCCGTTTTTCACGTGGACCTGGATGATCTGGCCCGCGCTGAGGGTCATCTTGAAGAAGTCCGTGTCTCCCTTGTTGGCTATCCCGCCATACTCCCCGTCCCCGTTGTTCCCGGTGGCTTTGACAAAGCCGGAGAATCCGGGGGTGATGCCCGTGGCATTCGCCGTGGGGATGGAATCGTCCGGTTCCGCCTGGGGAATGGTGGTCTGCCCGGAGGCGATGGAGTGCAGCAGCGCCCCCAGGGGCACGGCCAGCAGCAGTCGATTGATGCGGCAGGGATTCATGAATTTATAGGGTTTCATTAAGTTCCAATACTGGATATCAGGACCGGGGAATTTGTATCATGGGAACCTGTTGAACGCGACTCCCTTAGGTATGCATCCACCTCATGCCGGACCGGCCTATTTATCATCCGGGAGCGGGAAAATAATCTTGCCCCCGGCTCCATCCCGCGCGGCATCCCCCCGGAAAAACCCCTTTTCTCAGCCCGAAGGCATGCCGGGAATTTCATCCATCCCCGGGAGCCCGATATCCTCCCGGCGGCCACTGTTTCACGGATTTCTCATTTGGGCAGACGCTTACCGGGACCCATTTTAATCAAATGCCGTACAGGGGAAGGGAACGGGATTGATGTCGCCAAGGATCTTGAGCCGCGCTTCCTCCTCCGCTTCCCGGGATCCGGCCGGCTTTTTATTCCACCATTACTCTTCCGTTATCCAGTGTGGTCACCAATATTTCCTTTGGAATAACACAGCGGCGCGAAATACAGAACAAAAAATTGGAACCGGACGAACTCATGTCGTGAGGCCCCGACGGAACTTTCCGGATGGCGGTCAATCAAAAGGACGAATGGTCTCCGTGGCCTCAGGACATACGTTTGAACCCCTCGGATCAGCCCGTTCGCGGGGAAGAATTGAAGGCACCTCAGATGGAAGATGTCCCAGGCGCTCCCGCGCCAGGGGGGAATTTGACGCCCCTGCGCATCCATACATTCCTCTGAATATGCACATGGAGCGGCGACATTCCTGTCGCCGTCTGGAATTCATCCCTCCTTGGGGGACTGACTGTCCCGGAATACAACATCACATCGATAACGCCGTACCCGGATGCCAGGCTGGAAAGAGTTAGCTGAGCATCACCGTTTCCAACTTGAAAGGCGATACCCCCTGGGTCCTGCGTGAACCAGCCTACAATCCGTGGCCGCCGAGGCGGTAGCCGATGGTGGTATTCACGCGGCGGGCGCGGGAGCCGCGGAGGCGGGTCTGCAGCTTGTCCCAGAGCACTCCGGAAGTGGCCGCGGCGGGCATCATGGGAGGGGCGGAGGAGGGGTTGAGCCCCAGCCGCTCGCGCACCGTCTGGAGAAATTTTCCGGCGGAAACAGGATCCAGCAGCGCTCTGAAATCGATCCGCAGCGGGTTCATGCCCTCCCAGAGTTCCTCCTGTTTTTCCTCCGCGTCGCGGGCGAGGGCCTGGTTCCACCGGGAAAGCGAGGCGCGGATCTGCTCCCGGGGACGCTGGGGAATGACCACCAGCCCGCCGGCCAGTTCCCGCAGGAGATCCCGCACGCTGTCGTCAAAGGGACGCTGGGCGGCGTGGGACTTGATAAGGCAGTTTCCCGCGCGGCGCAGCGTCTCCCGGTCGTGGCCGGAAAAGACATACTGGTCAAAGTCGATATAGAGCGGCTCCCGGCGGTATTCCCGCAGGTTGTTCAGCAGCAGGTCGATAAGCAGATGCGTCCCGCTCCGCATGAGCGAGCAGATGACGATGGGCGGCAGATCCCCCATGGGCACTGGTCCGGGCGGGCACATGACCCGCGGCGTCTCATGGCTGAGCATGCGCGCGGCGACGCGGCGCAATCCCATAAAGAGACCCCGTCCCGCCCGGAGGGGTTCCGGGGAGGGGGTGGGAACGTCCGCCCTTTGCGGGCGGGGAGTGGATGAAGCGTTTATCCTGGGGGGAGGGATAACCATGTGCATCTGCGGAGGGAATTAAGGGGCTACCACGCAAGACGCTCCCCTTCCGTGACGGTTACGGTCAGGCGAAGAAATCGCGTGGTGCCGCACTATTAGATCCTCCAGGTGAAACTGCCATGAACCGCGGAGATTTAAGTGAGGGATTTTGTATATTTCCCGGCGACGGGAAATGAAATTTAACTAAGCATAAAATCCGCCCCAAACCCATTTCCTTCCGGCATCATTCCGACCGGACAGGAAAAATACCAGCCCCCGCCTGCCTGGCAACGGCTCCGGAAGTGACCGCGTCTTCATTACGGACTGCCGCATGCTCTTCTTCAGGGAATTATCCCCCATGCGCGCGGACTTCAGAATCCGGCCCTCCGCGGATGCCGGCATCACTGACTGATTGATGATGAAGAACCCGCGCGGTTTCCGCCATGCCCCCTTCCCTGTGCCTGGCTCCCACCGTCTTATATCGCGCCGCTCCCCGGCGCGCCGGGAAGGCCCGCCATTTCATCCGCCGGGAGCCCTTCCCACAGGGGATGCAGGAAGGGAAAGCCCCCGGCCTCCGGATTCCAGCCCGCCGCCAGGGCCTCTTGAATGGAGGTGGCCACCATCCGGGGAGTCACCGCGCGGGAGGGCTCCCCCAGCCAGTTGTCAGGCCGGGCAAAGGAGGCTTCCAGAACGAGGACAGACCGCGAGGCCGGGGCAACACTCTCCACCCCCACATACATGCGGCTGGTGAAAGCGCCCTGGCAATAGGTGGGCTGTCCGCGAACGAGCCAGCGGTAACGTTTTCCGGCGACGGTCAGGAGGCGGGTGCCTTTTTTGGGAAGAGCCATATCTTATTGCATGGATTTTTCAGTCAATCCATATCCTCCAGGAAAGCATTACGCGCCGTATCCCATGTTGTCAATTCCACGAATCCCGGGGGAAGGTCCGTCCAGGGAAAGGAAATGCGCTGCCCTTTCAAGACGTGGAGTGTTCCCATGGGCCTGTATTCTCTCATGGAGGGATTTTCGAGAACCTGCGCGTGTGTGCGGGGCTGCGGCATCATTTCCACAGCCATGTCAGCCAACCAGGAATACGGCTCGCGGGCTCCCTCCGTGCCGTTCCCGGGGGAAATCCGGATCCCGGTCAGCATTCCCGATGCCGGAACCACCAGACAAAGACGTCCGTCCTGGACCGCCCATCGGGGAGCCTGCCGGGCCCGGCTTTTTGGCATCCGGCCCAGGACGTAAAAGACCAGGGCACACAAACAAAGAGTGTAGAGGCAAACCGCCAGCCGTCCCGTCAGCCAGTGGTAAATACGGGATTCAAAGAACATAAATAAACAGGAAAACGACGGCAGGAAATCAATTGATCCTCCGTGACGCCCCGCTGGACACGCGACGTTCCAGGTCCTCCATGGCCAGGCGGCGGACATCCGGATCCTGCACGAGGGAAAGGATTTCCCTGAAGGCCTCCGGGCGGATGTTGCCGTACATGGGAGCGGCATTGAGGGCCGCGGCATCGTAATACTTCCCGGGCGGAAAGGCGCGAATCCAGGCCGCGGCGGCATCCGGATTCCCATAGCCAAAATAGTCCACCATGTCGCTCATGGCTCTCACAGGCACCTCAGCGGTGTGAGCAAGAACCCACGCCGCGGAGGCGGCGGGATCCGCCGCGCCCCATTTCACCAGCAACTGCTGGCGGTAGGAATCGCCAGCCCCGCTCCGTTCACCGGCCCCGTCCTGCGGCAGCAGGGCCTCCAGAGCGCGGAAATCCGCCCCGGGCTGCAGGTTATCGATCACCCGTGTGAGCAGATAGGAACCCTGGTCGCCATTCATGACCGCCAGACCGCGCGCCACGGAGACCCCGCCGCGGACGGCGTCCTCCCGGGGAGAGCGCGGCTGCGCGAGGGCCAGGGCGATGGCCTCCTCCGGGTGCGTGCGGGCCAGCCCCATGGCCTGCCCGGTGGTCAACAGCCGGCGCAGATTCACATCCGTCACGGTCGCGCCCAGGGCCCGGTATTCCGCCGGGTCGCAGCCTTCCCCCGCGCTGAGGTGCCACTCCTCCACGGGGTAAAATCCGCTGTTAGGGTTATCCCTCGTGGTCTCCACCAGCCGGAGGCGCAGCGCGGCGGAGCCCGGTTGTTTGAGCCGGTCCGCCATGACATCCCGGATCACCCCCGCCATGTGATTCAGCTTTCCCTCCGCGTCCATGTCCAGGATCCCGGTCATCTCCGCGGAGAAGGGCGCGCGGTCCACCAGTTCTCCCGCGAGCTTCAGGAGTTCCGGGGGCACGGGCGGATTTCCATCCCATTCCGCGTCCAGGGCCGCGAGGCGTTCCTTCAGCGCGGTGAATTCCGCGGCAGTGAACGGCACGGGAGCGGGCCGCGGCGGGTGAAGAGGTCCAGCCTGGGGAACCCGCTGGAGGGCCTGGAGCACCGGCGCGGCGGGGGTCTCCACGGCGGGGCCGCCTCCTTTTGTCATGAGCCATACCGCGGTGCCCGCGATGATCAAAAGAGCGGCACCGGAAAAAATACGCGGAGAGAGCATGGGACAAAGGGGGGCCGGATGGAAACTCACGGAGTGGTATCGCCCAGCAATGCCCGGGCCCAGGCGCGGGTGGAGGCATCCTGAATGTCGAGGGCGAGTTCGCGCAGGGGACCGGCCAGAGCGGGAACCTGACCCAGCCTGGAAACCACATAGCGGGCCGCGGCATCGTGGTATTCCCCCGGCGGGAAGGCGCGGGCCCACGCCAGGGCGGCCTCCGCGTTGTCCCGGGTGAAGGCGGGAGGCACTTTTACCAGAGCCCGGACGGGAATCTCCTCCGGGTGGGAAATGACATAAGCGGCCGCGGCGGCGGGGTCCGCCACGGCCCATAGGGACGCCAGGCGCTGGCGGACGGGATCGCCCGCGGGCCGGGGGGAGGGATCAGGGGTGGAGGTGGGGGACGGCGGCAGGGCGGCGGCCCATGCGGCAAAATCAGCGTCCGGGGGCAGGGCATGAATCAGACAGCTCAGACGCGGGGGAAGCCGGCCGGAGGCAAGCTCCTCCGGGCTCCGGGGTTGAGCCATGAGGAAGGCCACGGCCTCCGCGGGATTCCGGCGCGCGAGCCGGCGCAGGTATCCCGCTTCCAGCGCACTGCCCGGCACAGTCTTCCCGGTGGTCTCCCGCAGCGTGGCGAACTCCGCGTCCCCGCAACCCAGGCCGGCGCTCGCGTGCCAGTCCGCCGCGGACTGGGAAAACCATTCGGGATGCGCCCGCAGGCTCCCTGCCAGTTGGAGGCGCAAGGCGGCGGCTCCGGGTTTTTCCAGCCGGTCCTGCATCATCTGCCGAAGCCAGGGGCCCGTACGGAGCGGGGTTTCCCCATTCCGGAGGGCCATGATTTCCTGCATCTCCCGGGTGAAGGGCGCGCGGTCCGCCAATTGCTCGAGCAGCCCGGAAAGCTCCGCGGGCATGGGAGTGCCCTCCTTCCAGGCCGCGTCCAGGACCAGGATGCATTCCTTCAGGGCGGTGAATTCCTCCTCCGTGAGTGGTCCCGCGGCGGGCGGTGGAGGCGGGGGGTGAAGCGGGCCCGCCTGGAGCTCCCGATGCAGGGCCTGGCTCACGGGCGCGGTGGGGGTCTCCCGGGTATTGTTATACCCTTTTTCCAGAACCCATACCGTGCCCGCCGCGAGAAGAAGAACGGTGGCGGAGGAAAGCACGCGCGGGGAGGGCATGGGGAAACAAATAGACAGGAAAGCGGGAACGGAAATGAAAATTGACACCCCGTGCCCGGCGGTGGGGATTCGTGTTATCATTTCCGGCTGGAAACCGGTAGCTTCATCCCTTCCCGGAATCTGCTCCTGATGCCATCCCAGGAATCTTCAATTCTCTCCCGCGAAACCTCCCCTTCAATTTACCGGAGCCCTGCTCTACAGGGCATTTAAAAACCTGCCGTTCACCGGAAGAAGCGCATGTATTTACCTCCACACTTTGAAGAAGAACGGCCCGGGGAGCTGGAGAGAATCATTGAGGAATACCCGCTGGGTGCGCTCGTTTACACTTCACCCGAAGGGCTCGATGCCGCTCATCTGCCGTTTTTCCTCAAAAAGGTTCCCGGAACCCCGGGCCGGCTCATCGCCCATGTGGCAAGAAAAAACCCCATTTGGGAGCAGGTGCCGGACGGCAGCGGCGTGCTGGTGATCTTCCGGGGCGTGGACCACTATGTTTCGCCTGGCTGGTATCCGGGCAAGCAGGAGACGCACCGCCACGTGCCCACCTGGAACTACCAGGTGGTCCATGTGCATGGAAAAATCAGATTCATCGATGATCCCGTGTTTGTACGTGGCGCGGTGGCGTTACTGACGAACATTCACGAGACGAAAACCGGGGAGGAGAAGCCATGGAAAATGAGCGACGGGGATAAGGATTACATCGCCCAGCAGATCTCCATGATCGTGGGCGTGGAGATCGGGATCACCGGAATGACGGGAAAGTTCAAACTGAGCCAGAACCGGGAGGAGCGGGACAAGGCCGGGGTTGTCGAAAAACTCCGGAGCAAAGGGGATGCGGCGGCGGCTGACGCCATCGTCAGAGCCTCCCGGGAGCAGGAGCGAAAGCTCCTTTGAGGGGAGAACCAGGGGGAGTTTGACGCCCCCGCGTGCCCTCCCCATCCTCCGAACGCGCCCAAGGAGCGGCGACATTCCTGTCGCCGTCGAACTCTCCGGTGGGAGCACGGGAAAGCGGAAGGCCACGAAGCGGCCTGGAAGGAATCAAAAGGATGCATATGGACGTCAAACTCCCCCTGGCGGAGGACCCCTGGGCCCCCCCCCATTCGGAGGAGCCTCCGATTCTGCTCCGCGGAGCCACGCCCCCGTTTTACCGGATTCCAACTGTGAATGGGATGAGACGCCCGGGGTAACCGCTTTCCACGGACCTTGCCGGGGGACCAGACCGTGCGCCCAGGACGCGTCGTTCCCCGGGGAGGTTGCGCGTTTGTGCGATTTGAGGCGGGATTTCCCTAAACTTTCCCTATAGATTCTATTTTTGACCCTATAGGAACTTTCATGGAAAAAAGGGGGGAAATCGCGCAATCGCGCAAGGACCGGTATTCACAGACCCCGGATTTCGCCTTCGGTAACGTCTCCCGCCGTCCACGGACCACCCCGGGCATTCTCCCCGGCGGCGGGTGCCCCGTTTCCCGGTGAGGGGGAGAGGATACCGTTTCCCCCGGAGCGGTTCTGATACCATTTGGACATGGAATCCGGTAAATTCAGACCGGGAGTTCCGGACCACAGGCGAGCCGCCGGCCGCACCCCACCGCGGAGCGGTGGCCCTTGCATAGCCCGGGGTGACGCGAGGCACGAGCGGAACCCCGGGGTCCCCGACAACAGGACTTCACCCCGGAGGGGTGATCCTGACCACAACGCGACGCCCGGGAAAACATGTCTGAAACGGGCCTCAGGGCGTCCGGGGGCGACTGTCTGCCGGGGAACCGCTCCGCGGTTCCCTTCGTGGAGGCCTTTTACCCGGGGTTCGCTCGTGCCTCGCATCACCCCGGGCTATTCACGGGTCACCGCTCCGCAGTGCCAATGCATCGAGCACCCCCGGGGCGGAAAGTCGGGGCAGGTATTTACCGGATTCCAACTGTGAATGGAATGAGACGCCCGGGGTAACCGCTTTCCACGGACCTTGCCGGGGGACCAGACCGTGCACCCAGGACGCGTTGCTCCCCGGGGAGGTTGCGCGTTTGTGCGATTTGAGGCGGGATTTCCCTAAACTTTCCCTATAGACTCTATTTTTGACCCTATAGGAACTTTCAGGGAAAAAAGAGGGGAAATCGCACAATCGTGCAGGGACCGGTATTCGCGAGCCCCGGATTCCGCCCCCGGTGACGTCTCCCGCCGTCCACGGACCACCCCCATCGAGTGGATGACGGGCTTTTTCTGACCGCCTCTTTTACCAGTCTGTTCCCGCTCCCCTCCGGCCTTACCAGTTTCTCAGGTTCTTGTCCCGCTGCTCGTCGTATTTCTGGCCCTTGTTAGGGCGGGCGTTCATCTCACGGTATTTCTCGTCCTCTTTCACCTTTGCCAGCATGGACTCGAAGGACTCACGGGGTTCCTGGGGCTCCTTCGATTCCTGGCCGGGTTTTTCGCCGGGCTTTTGCTGCTGCTGTTTGGCCATTTCCTCCATCTTCTTCTGGAGGCGCTCCATGGATTCCTTGGCCTGCTTGCGGCCCTGCTCGGCCTCCTTGTTGCCGGGCTGCATGCCTTCCGCTTTGGCAAAGTCCTGCTCCGCCTGCTGATAGTCCTCCATGGCCTGGCCGTCCTGGCCCTTCTGCTCAGCCTGTTCGCCCTGCTTCTGCTCCTGCTGACCGGCCTTCGTGAGGGCCTCGGGGAGCATGGCCTCCGCTTTATCGATGCGCGGCTGGATCTCCGCGTTCTGCGGGTCCAGGGACTTCGCGGCTTCAAAGTTCTCCAGCGCCTGCTGGAGATTCGCGGCGGCCTCCTGGGGGCGGCGCTCCATCTGCTGCTCGGCGCGGGCCATCTGCTGGTCCCCGGCCTCCAGGTGGAGCTGTTCCATGGCCTCCTTCACCTCCTGCTCGCCCGCCTTGGCATCGGCGTGGTCGGGCGTGATGGCCTGCGCCTGCTCGAAATGATCCAGCGCCTTTTCAAAGCGCTCCATGGCCTGCTCCGGGCGGTGGTCCGCCAGGGCCTGGGCCTCCTTTTGCTCCTGGCGGCCGGCCTTGTCATGCAGGTCCGCCAGCTTTTCCTCCACGCGCTTTTCGCCCTCCTGGGCTTTCGGGTCCTCCGGCGTGAGCGCCTGGGCCTGCTGGAAGTCCTCCATGGCCTTCTCGTAATTCTCCTGGGCCGTCTTCCGCTCCCACTCGTTTTTCTCCGGCTGGCGCTGGTCGGCGGTCTTCTCCGCCATCTCCGCGCGGGCCTGGAGCTTCTCGGAAAGCAGCTTCTCGATCTCCTTTTTCTCCTCCTTCCGCTCCGGACTGGAGGGATTCATCTCCAGCGCCTGGTGGGCATAGGGCAGCGCGGCCTCCAGTTTCTCCACCGCCCGGGGAGCCCAGCTGTCCTTCTTCGCCTCCTCCATCAACTGGCGGGCCAGCCGGGCGTAGATCTTCTCCAGCACGGACTCGATGAACCGGAGGTTCTTCGCGGCGGTGAGGTTGTTCTTGTTGAAATGCACGGCCACGCGCAACGCCTCGCGGCCCTGCTCCAGCCCCGGAATGGCCGCCTCCGGCTCCTTGTCCAGCTGAGGCTGGGCCATCCGGTAGGAGACGTTGCCGATCTGCATCCACACCTTGTCCCGCAGGGGCTCCGGCATCTCGCTGGTGGACAACTGCTGCCAGAGTTCGTTCGCCTTCGTGTAATCCCCCGCCGCATAGGCCGCCACGGCGGTGTTGTAGACCAGCCAGGGATCGCCTGGCGCGTGGGAAAGCTTTTCCTTGAGCTGCTCCGCCGCTTTGGCCGGGTCCGCCTTCAGGAGCGCGCGTTCCTTTTCCAGACCGGCGGCGTGCGCCGCGGTTCCGGCCGTGAGGAGGCAGAGGGCAAAGGCGGGTGTCTTCATGGCAATGGACTCTTAACGTTTGCGGCGGTCGCTGACAAGCATTTCCAAAAGCAGCAGGGCGAGTGCCGCGGCGAGCGGCCACTGAAAGTATTCCTCGCGATCCTTCGAGGGCCGCGTCTGCGTGCCCTTCGCCAGCGGCTGGAGGCCGCGTTCCCACACGTCCTTCAGGCCCGCGCCCTCCTGGCCGAGCGGCGCGTAGAAACCCCGGCCGGAAGCCGCGAGCTGGCGCATCATCTGTTCATTCAGGCGCGTCAGCACCTCCCGGTTGAACTCGTTTTTGGAGAACTTCAGCCCGCCATTTCCCCGGTCCGGGATGCGCGCCCCGGCGGTGCCGCCCACGCCCACGGTGAACAGCGAAATCCCCTTCCGCGAAGCCTCCCGCGCGGCGATCACCGCCTCGCCCTGGAGTTCCTCCCCGTCCGAGACCAGCACCATGGCCTTGCTGTCATACTTCCCTTTCTCAAACGTCTTCACCGCCAGGCCGATGGCCTTCGCGATATCACTGCCCTGGTGGGCGATGGCCTGCGGCTGGAGCGCGGCCAGATTCCGCTTCAGCGTTTCATGGTCCTCCGTGACCGGAGAGGCGAGGAACGCGTCCCCCGCGAAAATGATGAGCCCCACGCGATCGCTCCCCAGCTTGTCCAGGAACGAGGCGATGCCCGTCTTCGCCGCGTCCAGACGGGAGATGGGGGTGCCATTGGCCGCCACCGCGTCCTCCGCCAGCATGGAGCGGGAAAGGTCCAGCAGGATGTAAAAATCCGCCGACGTGCGCTCCACCTCCACCTTCTGGAAGCCCATCTGCGGACGCGCCAGGGCCACCGCCGTGAAGCCGATGCCCAGCGCGCAGAGCACGGCCTTCCAGCGGCGGCGCGCGAAACTCACCGAGCGCAGCAACTGCTCCCGCAGACGGGGCGCCACGATGCCGGAGAGCTTCCGTTTTCCGGTCCGCATGGCCAGCCAGTGCAGGCCCAGCACCAGCAGCGGGAGAGCTCCCGCCGCCACCAGCAGCCATGGCCATGCAAATGTCAGGGAAGTCTCCGCCATAGGGTGCGCTCAAGAATGAAAATGATTAGAAGCAGAAACGCGCCCGGCCCCGCGAGCCACGGCATGAGTTCCGCCCAGGACTGCTGCTTCTTTTCCTCAAAGGCGGTCTTCTCCAGCGAGTCGATCTGCCCGTAAACGTTCCGCAGGCCCGCGTAGTCGGAGACCTTGAAAAACCGTCCGTTCGTGAGGGTGCAGACCTCCTTCAACACCTCGCCGCTGGCCGCGTAGCGAGAGGCCTGGGAGGCATCCACCATCTGAATGATGTGATTTTTGATCCCCATGGGAGCGATGGCCTTCGCCACCTCCACGGGCTCCGGACCTTCATTGATCTGGTCCGCGTCCGTGACGGTGATCATCACCTTCGTCTGGTTTTTGATCTTCTGCATGGCCTCCGCCGCGATGACCATGCCGGAACCCGGAGCCGTGCCGTGGCTGGGCTCCTGGCTGTCCACCTGGAGCGTGAGCCAGTCATGATCCAGCGTGAGCGGGCTGATGAGCGCCGCGCCGCGGTCGAAATACACCGCCCCGATGCGGTCGTCCGGCCGGGCCTTGATGAACTCCGCCACCACGCGCTTCATGGCGTCCACGCGGCTCACGCGTTTGCCGTCCAGCCAGAAATCCTTCGTGGTCATGGTGCTGGAGAAGTCCAGGACGAACATGATATTGATGCCCAGGGCCTCGCGGCGGCTGAGCCCCTTGTCCGCCTGGGGCCGGGCGAGCGCTCCGATGAGCAGGGCCAGCGCAAGGTAGCGCAGGCCCGCGAGGAGACGGCCGGGCGAACTCCGCTTCCGCCGGCTGGCGGCGGCCAGCAGTTCCCCGGAGGAAAACTGCACCGCGGCGGCCCGCCCGAAGCGCCCGCGCAGGAACATCCAGAGCGGGATGAGCAGCAGCCCCCACAGCACCCAGGGCGTGGCGAACCGGAAGCCGTTGAGCCGCAGCCCCATGTCCGAGAGATATTCAGGCATCGCGCTGCTGATCATGACCGGGCCTCCTCTTTCACGGGACGGGTTTCCTTCACAAAGGCCACCGCCGCGTCATGCAGGGCGCGCAGCTCCGTCTTGTCCGCCTGCGTGCGGGCGAACTTCAGGAGGTCGCACACCCGCAGGTATTCCGCCAGGGACTCCTGGTGGCGGGGCAGCAGTTTCGGCGAATGGCGGGCGGTTTCGAGAAACTCCTCCGTCGATTGCCGGGGAGCGCTCAATTCAAAGCGGTTCTCGATGTAATGCCGGATAATGGTGGAGCTTTCCGTCGCATACGGGCGGGATTCCCCGCGGTCGATGAGGGCAAAGAGTTTCTCCAGCGCGGCCAGGGCATCCCCCCAGGCACGGCGCAGCGCGGCGGCCCGCTTCCGGGTGGCCCCGGTGCGTTTTTGCCAGCGCAGGAACTGATAGATCAACAGCCCCGCGGCGAGCGCGGCGGCAAGGTACCACCAGTTGATGCGGAACGGCTCCGGCGGCTCCACCAGTTGGAGGTCATCGATGAGGTCTTCGGGAGGCGTCATGACTGCAACCTCCGGACACGGGTTTCAAAAAACTGCATGAGCGCGCGCAGATACGGCTGGTCCGTTCGGGCCTCGATGGAATCCAGCCCGGAGCGCCGGAGGAGGTGGCGCAGGCGGGCCAGGCGGGCCTCCGCGGCGGCGGAAAAGGTCTCCTGAGCCTTCCGGCTGCTGGTGTTCATCTCCACCACCTGGCCGGTCTCCGCGTCCTCGAAGGTGATCCACCCCAGGTCCGGCAGCTTTTGCTCCACGGGGTCCCAGATGGGAATGGCGATGAGATCGTGTTTCTTCCCCGTGACCTTCAGCGCGCGTTCGTAGTCCCGGTCCATGAAGTCCGAGATGAGAAACACCAGCGCCCGGCGGTTCAGCGCCCGGTTGATGTGGTGGAGCGCCCTCGTGAGATTCGTCCCCCGGCTGGCGGGGCGGTAGGTGAGCACGTCACTGATGAGCCGCAGCACGTGCAGGCGGCCCTTGCCCGGGCGGATGTATTTCTCCGCGCCGTCCGTGAAAAGCAGCCCGCCCACCTTGTCATTGTTGCGGATGGCGCTGAAGGCCAGCACGGCGGCCAGTTCCGCCGCCAGTTCCCGTTTGCTGATCTCCACGGAGCCGGTGACGCTGCTGGCGCTGGCATCCACGAGGATCATCACGGTCATCTCCCGTTCCTCGATGTATTTCTTGATGTGCGGCACGCCCGTGCGCGCCGTGACGTTCCAGTCGATGCGGCGCACTTCGTCGCCCGGCTGGTATTCACGCACTTCATCGAAGTCCATGCCGCGTCCCTTGAACACGGAATGGTACTGCCCGGCCATCAAATCCTCCACGAGCCGCACGGTGCGCAGCTCGATCTGCCGGATTTTCTTGAGCCACTCGCGGGGAATCATGGAACGACCACGGTCTCCAGGATGTGCTTCACGATCATCTCGCCCGTGATTTCGTCGGCGTCCGCCTCGAAGGTGGTGATGATCCGGTGGCGGAGGACGTCCGGCGCGATGCTCTTCACATCCTGCGGCGTCACATACCCGCGTCCCTGGAGGAAAGCGTGGGCCTTCGCGGCCAGCGCCAGATTGATGGTCGCCCGCGGGCTGGCCCCGAAGCGGACCATGCCGTCCATTTTCGGAATGAAGCGCTTCGGCTCCCGGGTGGCGAAGACGAGGCGGATGATGTAGTCCTCAATCTGCTCATCCACATGGACCTTGTCCACCAGGCCCCGCATTTCCAGGATCTGCTCCGGATGCACGATGGTCTGGAGCGGCTGTCTCGCGGCGGTCTTCGCCATGAGGCGCATGATCTGCTTTTCCTCCGCCTCGTTAGGGTAACCGATGACCACCTTCAACATGAAGCGGTCCACCTGCGCCTCGGGCAGCGCGTAGGTGCCCTCCTGGTCGATGGGGTTTTGCGTGGCCAGCACCAGGAAGGGCTTCGGCAGCGGGAAGGTTTCCTCGCCGATGGTCACCTGGCGCTCCTGCATGGCCTCCAGCAGGGCGCTCTGCACTTTGGCGGGCGCGCGGTTGATTTCGTCCGCGAGAATCAGATTCGCGAAGATGGGGCCTTTCTTCGTGGAATAGGCACCGTCCCGCGGGTTGTAGATCAGGTTTCCCACGAGGTCGCTCGGCAGCAGGTCCGGCGTGAACTGGATGCGGGCGAACTTTGTATCGATGGTCTGCGCCAGGGCGCTGATGGTGGCCGTCTTGGCCAGACCGGGCACCCCCTCCAGCAGCACGTGGCCATTTGCCAGCAGGCCGATGAGCAGACGCTCCACGAGGTAGGTCTGCCCCACGATGGCTTTCCCCACCTCCGCCTTGATGGCGTCGATGGAGGGATGCATCCCGGCGATTTGCTGACTGATAG
The DNA here is from genome assembly GCA_965229245.1 of Verrucomicrobiales bacterium. Taxonomy (GTDB): domain Bacteria; phylum Verrucomicrobiota; class Verrucomicrobiia; order Verrucomicrobiales; family V1-33; genus V1-33. Next base: position 1,190,698 of record CBDDIW010000003.1, on the reverse strand, counting down.
CTTCGAGTTCGGAGGTCATGGAGAAGGATTCGGATGGGCGGGGGAAAACTTTAAGCGGCTGGCGGGTGAAGCCTATATGAAAGGTTCCCCTTCGCTCTTTCGGGGAATTCGCAAAAGGATTTTTCTCACGGGGATGAGGGGCGCGCATCCTGGCATATATCCCGCAGGCGTTGCAAAAGGACTTGTCTTCACCCCTGGTTGTGAAAAATTCCGGATTCCCGCAATGACATCCCCGGTTCCGTTAGCCAAAGCCCTTCGTTTTGACGGGGATGCCCTGACCGTCGCCCGCCGGATCCGCCATGATCTCCAGTCGCCCCTGGGCGTGCTCATGATGGGGGCGGACGTGCTGGGAGACATGCTGGAGGAGGACTGCCCGGAGCACGTGCCCCTGACAAAACCGCTGAAGAACTCCGCCCGGCAGATCCACGGCGTGACGGACAGCGTCTCCCGCATCCTGCGCGCCACCTATGGCAAACAACCGGCGGAGCGGGAGGTGAACATGGGCACCTGCGTGCAGGCGGCCCTGGCCGGGCTGGAGGCCCAGGGCGTGGAAAGAGGCGGCTCCATCCCCGTGCCGGGCGGCTGGCCGGTGGTGACCACGGTGGAGGAGTGGATGCGGGACGTGTGGAGCATCTTTTTCCTGAATGCCCTGAAGCACGGCGGATCGCGGGTCACTCCCGGCTGGGAGGAAACGGCGGACGGCCACCGCTTTTATGTGCGGGATGACGGCCCGGGGCTGCCGGAGGCCATGGAGGCTTTCCCGCGTTTTGAGACCCTGCATACCGGTTTGACTGGCGGCGGGCTGGGGCTGGCTCTCGCGCGGCGGTATCTGGAACTCCTGGGCGGCAGCGTGGACTACTGGCGCACCCCGGAGGGGCTGACGGAGTTTTCCTTCACCCTCCCCCGGCCCGGCGGAGCGGCGGAGGAGCCAGGCGTCGCGGACACCGCGCGGCTGGAGGCGCTGCTGGAAAGCGGGCTCATGGATTCCCCGCCGGAGGCGGAATTCGATGCCCTGACGGCCCTGGCGCAGGCGATTCTCAAAGTGCCGGTGGCACTGGTCTCCCTGGTGGATGACCGCCGGCAGTTCTTCAAAAGCGTGGCCGCCGGGCCGGACTGGCCGGGGCTCACCGGCACGCCGCTGAGCCATTCCTTTTGCAAGCACGTGGTGGCGCGGGATGCCCCGCTCATCGTGAATGAAGCCTCGAAGCACCCGCTGGTGTGGGACAATCCGGCCATCTCGGAATATGGCGTGGCCGCCTACCTGGGCGTGCCGGTCCACGCGCCCTCCGGGCAGCCGCTGGGCTCGCTCTGCGCCGTGGATACCACGCCGCGGGTCTGGTCCACCCAGGAGCTGGAGGTGCTGAAAAACCTCTCCCTCATGGTGCGGCGGGAGCTGAGCCTGCGGGAGAAGGTGCGGCGGCTGGAGGCCTCCGAGCGCGTGCGCCGGGAGACGGAGCGGGAGCTGGCCCTGGCGCGGGACGCGGCCTTGGAATCCGCCCGCCTCAAGTCCGAGTTTCTGGCCAACATGAGCCACGAGATCCGCACGCCCATGAACGCGATCATCGGGCTCAGCGGGCTGGTGCTGGACACGGAGCTGACGACCTCGCAGCGGGAGTTCATCTCCATCGTGAACAGCAGCGCGGAATCCCTGCTGACCATTCTCAACGACATCCTGGACTTCTCGAAGATCGAGTCCGGGAAGCTCATCTTTGAAGAGGAGGACTTCAATCTGCGGGAAACCGTGGAGGACACCCTGGAGCTTCTGGCGGAGAATGCCCAGGCGCGTGGCCTGGAGCTGGTGGGGGCGCTGGGCGTGGAGGTGCCTCTCTGCATCCGGGGGGACTCGGGCCGCCTGCGGCAGGTGCTGCTGAATCTGGCGGGGAATGCGGTGAAGTTCACCGAACAGGGGGAGGTGGTCATTCGCGTCATGCTCAAGCCTCACGCCGGAAACGGGGAGAGCGTGAAGCTGATTTTTGAAGTGATCGACACGGGCATCGGCATCGCCCCGGAGGCGGCGGCGAAACTCTTCGAAGCCTTTGTGCAGGCGGACGGCTCCACCACGCGGAGGTATGGCGGCACGGGCCTGGGGCTGGCCATTTCCCGGCGTCTGGTGGAGATCATGGGCGGGGAGATCGGGGTGGAGAGCGAACCCGGACGGGGCTCGCGCTTCTGGTTCACCGCCGTCTTCCGGAACTCCGCCATGCCCGCCGCGCCGCCGGTGGAGCGCCTGCCGGAGAACCCCTCGGGCATGCGGGCGCTCATCGTGGATGACAACATCACGAACGTGCTGGTGCTCCATCACCAGTTGGCCGGATGGGGCATGAAAACGCGCTATGCCTCCGGCGCGCGGGACGGCCTGGCTTTGCTGGAGCACGAGACGGCGGAGGGCCGTTCGTTCGATGTCATCATCCTGGACCTGCTGATGCCGGATCGTGACGGGCTGGACCTGGCACGGGACATCAAGGCGAACCCCGCGTTTGCCGGGATCCCGGTGATCATGCTCACCTCCCGCGGGTATCCCCTGGACCCGGCCACGCTGCGGGAGACGGGCATTTCGGAATGCCTGCTGAAGCCCGTGCGGCAGAGCCGTCTCCTGGAATGCCTGCTCCAGGTGCTCCGGAGGAAATCCCCCGTGCCCTCCGTGGAACTGCCCGCCGGGATGGTGGAGGAGGACCCCGCGTATGCCTCCCGCTCCGCGCGCATCCTCCTCGCGGAGGACAATGCGGTGAACCAGAAGGTGGCCCTGCTTCAGTTGAAAAAACTGGGCTGGAGCGCCCATGTGGCCTGCAATGGCCTGGAGGTGCTGGAAGCCATGGAGCGCTGCCGGTATGACCTCATCCTCATGGACTGCCAGATGCCGGAGATGGAGGGCTACGAGGCCACCCGCCGCATCCGGCAAAAGGAGGCGGCGGACCACATTCCGGAAAACGAGCGGACTTACATCGTGGCCCTGACCGCGAGCGCCATGGTGGGGGATCGCGAGAAGTGCCTGGCCGCGGGCATGGACGACTACGTGAGCAAGCCGCTGAAGCTGGACAAAATGGCGGGCGCGCTTCAGCGTTTCCAGGAATGGAACGCCTCCGGCTCCGGAGCGGTGAAGACTGCGGACTCCCCCGTGACCGGATGACGGAAGGCGATGCGCGCGGCGTGCAGGTGGAGCGGCGGATCTCCCGGCGCGAGCGTCTGCGTTTCCCCCAGGGCACGGCCCGGCAGGTAGAGCGGATCGCCTAGAATGGGGAACCCGAGATCCCACAGGTGGATGCGGATCTGATTCGTGCGGCCCGTCACCGGTCGCGCCTCCAGGAGCGCGGTGCCGTCCGCGTCGCGGCTCAGAACGCGGCATTCCGTGCGGGCGGCCAGAGTGCCCTCCTCCGTGGTGCGCCCGCCGTATTCCCCGGACTCCGCGGTGATGGCGGCATCGCACACAAATTCATCCTCCGGCGGATGCCCCTGCACGCGCGCGCGGTAGAGTTTTTCCACCTCACCGCGCAGGAACTGCTTTTGAAGCAGCCCGGCAAAGTGTCGCGTGCGGCAGATGATGGTGACGCCGGTGGTGTTCGCATCGATGCGGTGCGCCGGGCGCGGACGCTGCGGGTGGAAGGCCACGCTCAGCAGGTATTGCAGCGTATTACGATTGAATCTCCCGCCCGGGTGAAACGGCAGGGGCGCGGGTTTGTTGATGACGATGAACGCTTCATCCACATGCAGCACGCGGAGGTCGGCATTCACTTCCGGCTCCAGCGTGGAAGGCAGGAGATGGTAAATCTGGCGTCCGGCGCGCAGCCGTGTCTCCAGCGTCAGGGGGCGGCGGTCCTCATCCAGCAGGCAACCCGCGGCGGCGGCCTCCTCCCACACGGACGCGGGCTTGTGGGGCAGGATGCCGGTCAGGATTTCCAGGAGCGTCCCGCCATCGCCGGACTCCGGCACGCGGAGGGGCCGGTAGTTATCGTAAGGGATGGACCCCGGCAGCGGGACGGCGGCGGCGCGCAGGGCGGCCTCGCACTCCGCGCGGACGAGTTCCTGGCGACCGGCGGGCTCCTGATAACAATACGGGCAGGACTGCCCGGCCACGTAGCGGTCCGAGGCCTGATCAGCGGCGGTCAGCGGGGTCTGGCAGGCATAGCACTGGGAGGCGTCCGTTTCCTCCAGGTGGGGATCCAGCCCCACGCGCTGATCGAAGACAAAGCACTCGCCATCGTAGTGGGCGCTGCCGCATTCCTCGAAGTATTTCAGGATGCCGCCCTCCAGTTGGAAGATGGACTTGAAGCCCTCCCGCTCCATGAACGGCCCGGCCTTTTCGCAGCGGATGCCGCCCGTGCAGAACATCACCACCGGCTGCTCCTTCATGGCGGCGGGCAGGCGGCTCACGGCGTCCGGGAACTGGCGGAAGTGGGAGATGCCCGCGGGCAGGGCATCGCGGAAGGTGCCCAGCTTGATCTCGTAGTCATTCCGCGTGTCCAGCAGCGTCACCGGGCGGCCCTCGTCCAGCCATTGCTTCAACTCCCGGGGGGAGAGCTTCGGGGAGGTGCGCGTGGCGGGATCGATGCCCTCCACGCCGAAGGAGATGATCTCTTTTTTCAGCCGCACCAGCATGCGGCGGAACGGCTGGGCATCGCTGACACTCACCTTCACCTCCAGATCCTCCAGCCCCGGCAGCGCGCGCAGACGGGCCAGCAGGACATCGATTCCCTCCCCGTCCCCCGCCACGAAGAGATTGATCCCCTCCGGGCTGAGCAGGATGGTCCCCTTCAACGCGTGGTCCCGGCAGAGGGTCTGCAGCTCCTCCCGCAACGGCTTCAGGTCCGTGAGGCGGGCGAATTTATAGGCGGCGATGTTGGTGACGGGCATGAACGGGGAGCGAAGGGACTGAAATGGGAGGCGTCATCATGCGGAGCCGCGCCGCCCGCGCAAGGCCCAGGGGAGCATGGCGGGAAACCTCATTCCCCCCTTCCCTCCCGGGCCGCGCGTTCCGCCTCCGCCCTCAATACCTTTCCCAGCGGAGACCGGGACAGGACCGGCAGACAGTGGCAGCCGGCGGGGACGGCGAAGGGAGGCAAAAGACCGGCCACGCGCTCCAGCAGCGCCGCGGCCTCCGCCTCCGGGAGATCCGTCACCAGCCAGGGGCGCATGCCCGCGCGGGGGTCCGGCAGGGCGATCACCACTCCCCGGGAGGGAGGCAGCCCGGCGGCGGCCAGGGTGGTCTCCACGGCGTCCAGATCCACGAGTTCCCCCAGGACCTTCACCACGCGGTCCGCCCGCCCGGCGATGGTGAGATACCGGCCCTCCACCAGCACGCGGTCCGCGGCGGTGAACCAGCCTTCATCGTCCCGCGTGTTTACAAATTCCCATTCCCCTCCGGCATCGCGGACCAGCTTGCCCTCGCACAGCGGTTCGCCGCGTAATTGCAGGCGGCCGTCTTCCCCAACGCGGGCCTCCCAGCAGGGCAGTAGCTCCAGCGCGGGCGGGAGGCCCCTGTCCCCCGGCCGCGCGGTGGCCACCTGGGAGGAGGCCTCGGTCAATCCATAGCTGGGCAGCAGCGGCCAGCCCAGGGCCCGGGCGCGGGCCAGCAGCCCGGTGTCCAGGGCGCCCCCGCCCGTCACCGCGGCCCGCAGGGAGGCGGGGGCCGGGAGCCCGGCGGCCACCAGATCATGCACCTGCGCGGGCACCAGGGAGGTGAGGGTGACTCCCCCGCGCTCCACGGTGCTGACAAAGCGCTCCGGATTCCACTTCTCTCCATCCTCCACCACCCGGCTGCCGGAGAGGAACGCCCGCGCGAGGATGCCCATGCCGCCCACGTGAAACGCGGGGAGCACCCGCAGCCAGACATCCCCGGGGCCCGCCTCCAGCCAGGCATTCACCGCCGCCGCGCTGGCCAGCAGGGCCTGGCGGGTGAGACACACCAGACCGGGGCTGCCCGTGGAGCCGGAGGTGGCGAAGAGCAGATACCCGTGGGGAAGCACGCGGGGCGGATCCTCCAGCGGCGCGCGGGGATTTGTCAGAAGCAGTGGCTCGTCGGCCCGCCAGAAGGCCGGGCCTTCCCCGATCCTCCCCGGTGCCGTCACCCGGGCCGCGGGGTGCAGCCGTTCCCACGGCACGGCCTCCAGGAGGGCATCGAATCCCAGGCCGGTGCCCTCCGCGGGGAACAGTTCCGGGCCGGAGGAGCGCACGGCCTCCGTGAAGGCGTCCGGCTCATAAAGCGTGTGCGTGAGCAGCCCGGCCTCCCGTTGCGCCCGGGGATACCGCGCCGCCTCCCACGCCGCGAACATCTGTCCCAGCGGGTGGTCCATGTAGCTGGTGAAAACGACCTCCCGGGCGCGGGGCCCGCAGGTCTCCAGCGCGGGCTTCAAAACCCGCACGGTGTAGCCACCCTCGTCCGCCACGCCCGGCGGCAGGCGGTCCAGCGCGAGGGGGAATCCCGCGCGGTCCGTGATCTCCCGCCAGCGCGCGGCCTCGTAGGGCTCCGGATCCTCGATGAACTCGATGTCCGCGGCCCACGCCCGCAGCGCCTCCAGACCCTCCGCGCCGGTGCCGTTGAGATCGATCCGCACCCTCAGCCCGGCCCGCGCCGCCGCCGCCACGCGGCCCGGCAGGGATCCCTCCCCGGCCCGCGCCTTCAGCTTCACCACGCGAAAGCCCGCCGCCGCCAGCGCCGGGAAGTCCGCGCCCTCTGTCACGATGGTGGCATGGCTGCGCGGGATGGCCCCGGGCTCCACGCCCTTCGCAAAAATCCCCCGCCCCTCGCGTCGCGCCCGCCCGTCCTCCACGGAGCACAGGAGCGCCCGGCTCAGCAGGGGATGCGCCCGGCCCTGCCTCAACATTTCCACCAGGTCCCCCGCCCCCGGATCACCCAGCTCCGGCCACGGCTGCACGCAGCCAAAGCCATGGCCGCGCCGCAGCAGAAACCCCTCCCGCGTCCGCGTCCCGGAGCGCGCGTTTCCCGCCGCCCGCAGAGTCATGCGATAGCGGTGAATATAAACTTCCATGCCCTCCGAATGTAAGACATCCCGCCCGGGGTCCAGCGGGAAAACACCCCTCCATTCCCCGCGCGGGTTCCCCGCTTTTCCCGCTTCTTTCCTTTGCACATGCCGCCGCCATGGGCAAAAGCCAGCCCATGTCCGACGCCCGCAGCCAACTCCTCGCCATTCTCCGCCGCAAGTCCGTGATGTATGGAGATTTCACCCTCGCCTCCGGAAAGAAGAGCGACTTTTACTGCGACGCCCGCCTCACCACCCTGGACCCCCAGGGGGCGATCCATCTGGGCGATCTCGGCTGGGCGGCGGTGAAGGAGCAGTGTGAGAAACTCGGCGTCCAGCCCGCGGCCATCGGCGGGCTCACCATGGGCGCGGACCCCGTGGCCCTGGCCATCGGCATCGGAGCCGCCCGCGCGGGCGCGGACCTCCAGGTCTTTTCCATCCGGAAGCAGGCCAAAGCCCACGGACGCGGCAAGCTCATCGAGGGGAATTTCAAAGCGGGGGATACCGTGGTGATCGTGGACGATACCATCACCACCGGCGGCTCCACGCTGGAGGCCATTGAGAAAGTGCGCGCGGAGGGCGGCATCGTCGCCTTTGCCCTCGTGCTGGTGGACCGCGCGGAAGGCGGGAAGGAGGCCATCGAGGCCACCGGCGTGCCCGTGACCGCCCTCTTCACGCGCCAGGATATCGACGCGGTGAAGTGAGGGCGCGGGCTCCGCGGCCCGGCGGTCGTATTCAGGCGCCCCCCTCCTGGTTCCGGCACGGTTCTTTATACCATTATACCTTGACGCCCCCGGGCCGCGGGTTCTTGTGAGGGCCGTCATGCCCGCGTTGAATTCCCAGTCCCGTATGAACCGGTGGGTTGCCCTGCTGGGGGTGACGGCGCTCACGCTTTACCTTTCCTGGAAGGTTCTGGAGCCCTTTGTGAACGTGCTCATCCTGGGCATCGCGCTCACGGTGGTGCTGCAGCCGGTGCACCGGCGCTTCCTGCGTCTGGCAAAGGGATCACGGCGGGCGGCGGCGCTTTCCACGCTCTTCACCCTCGTGGTGCTGGTGGTGCCGTGTATTTTCGTGTCCGTGACGGTGGCCCGGGAATTGCCGGGCGTCATCCAGACGGTGCAGGATGGGTGGGCCAACATTCAGGCGAAGTGGCAGGCCTCCGCGGGAAACGGGGGCTGGCTGGCGGACCTGCGGGAACGGCTGAAGCTGGACGAACTTTTCTCCCGCGAGGAAATGCAGAAATACACGGGCGACGCGGCGAATTTCCTCGCCCGCAGCCTCTGGACCGTGAGCATGGGCGTGCTGGGGTTTCTGGTGAGTTTTCTTTTGCTCCTGTTCGTGGTCTATTTTCTTTTCCGCGACGGGAAAAAGCTCAATACCCGGCTCCTGGATTTCCTGCCCCTGCCCCGGGACCAGGGACGCGCGCTCATGAAGCGCACGGAGGAGGTGCTGAACGGATGCGTGTATGGGGTCATCATGGTGGCGGCGGTGCAGGGGGTCCTGGGCGGCATCACCTTCTGGCTGCTGGGGCTGCATTCCCCGGTTACCTGGGGTCTGGTGATGATGCTCCTGAGCACCCTCCCCATCGTGGGCGCGTGGCTGGTGTGGCTGCCCGCCGCCACGGGGCTGGCCCTGAGCGGGGACTACACGAAGGCCATCATCCTCGCGCTGGTGGGGCAGTTCGTCATCAGCAGCATCGATAACCTCCTGCGCCCCATCCTGGTGGGGCAGCGGGCGAAGCTGCATGAACTGGTGATCTTCTTCTCCGTGCTCGGGGGCTTGAAATACTTCGGCCTCCTGGGCATCCTCCTGGGTCCGGTGGTGATGTCGCTCGCCTACGGTCTTGCCAGCGTGCTCTGGCAGACCCATGAGGAGGCCGCCCAGGCCGCGGAGCCCGCCCCTTCCCCGCCCGCTGAAATCTGACCCTTCCGCCCTTTTTCCCGCCATGCTCAACCGCCGCCACTTTCTCTCCACCGCCGCCGGTCTCGGCGCTCTCCCCGCCGTGAATGCCAACGCCGCCGAAGCCAGTCCCGCGCCCGCTTACTACGTCGCCAAAAAAGACGGGCCCATCCGCCAGTCCGTCATCCACTGGTGCTTCAATCCCATGACCGTGGAGGAGCTGGCCGCCGGAGCCGCGAAAATGGGCATTCAATCCGTGGAACTGGTGAGCCCGGAGCACTGGCCCATGCTGAAAAAATACGGCCTCACCTGCGCCATCGCGCCCAGCCATGGCTTCAACAAGGGCTTTGCGCACACGGAGGAGCACGCGGAGTGCATCGCGGCGCTGCGGAAGAGCATCGATGACTGCGCGGCGGGCGGCATTCCCAGCGTCATCACGTTCTCCGGCTTCACCCGGGGAATCGATCACGCGACAGCGCGCAAAAACATGATCGAAGGGCTGAAGAAAATCGTGCCCTACGCGGAGGAAAAGAAAGTCACCCTCTGTCTGGAAATGCTGAACAGCCGGGTGGATGAAAGCATGAAAGGGCACCCGGACTACTGGTGTGACCACATGGACTACGCTCTGGACGTATGCCGGGAGATCGGCTCGGAGCGCATGAAGATTCTCTTCGATTTCTACCACGTGCAGATCATGGACGGGGACGTCATCCGCCGTTACCGCCAGTGCGCGGAATACGTGGGCCACATCCACACCGCCGGCAATCCCGGCCGCCAGGAACTGGATGACGAGCAGGAAATCCACTACCCGGGAATCATGCGTGCCGTTGCCGCCAGCGGTTATAAAGGCTTCGTGGGCCAGGAGTTCATTCCGAAAAACCCCGATAAACTGGCTTCCCTCAACGCGGCGGTGAAGCTGTGTGATGTGTGAAGTTCCCCGGCTGCCGGCGGAAGACCGGCACCGGCGCGGATGGCGTCACCCGCCTCCGTGTTTTGACAGTACCCCTCTATTTCGACGGCGTCTGGCCTGCCGTGGCAACGTCATGGCCGGACGGAAAGGGAGAAAAACCTGGTCCGGCGGGAGCCGTGGATGGGGGGTCGTCTCCGCTTGCGGTGGGGCGCGGAGTGGTGGATTAGAATTCGATGGAAATGGAAAGCAGCTCAGGTCTGGAGGATCCGGTCATCTGCGGGCAAACGATCCGCGGACGGAAGCACATGTGAGCGTTCGTGGATTCCCGGGAGGAGCAGTATGAGATCCTCATGCCGTTCCTGAGACAGGGGTTCGGGCAGGCGGACATGATCATTTCCATCCTGGATCCGGCGAACGCGGACGAATACCGGACGAGGTGCGGGGAGGCGGGTATCGATCTCGCGGCGCATGAAGCCAGCGGGAAGGCTCCGGTTTACCGGTTCGACAATACCTACCTGATCGACGGCCATTTCTCAGCGGACCGCATGGTGTCTCTCATCGAGAAAACCGTGGTGGAGTCCCGGAGAAAAGGGTACCCGCGCGTGCGGGGTTTTGGGGAAATGCACTGGGCGCTTTCCGGCCTCCCGGGAACGGAGGAACTCATCGAGTATGAGTCCCGGGTCAACGATGTGTGGGACGAATACCAGGACCCGCTGGTCTGTGTCTATGACCTGAAATACTTCTCCGGTTCCGGCAGCGTGCTCCTGGATATCCTCGCGACCCATCCCAAAGTCATCCTCGGAGGACGGGTGGTGGAGAATCCCTACTACGTGCCTCCCGATGAGTTTCTGGCGAGCTACCGCAAGCGCCGCGCCCGCGCCGCCGGGGCTTCCCCATAAGCGGGCATGAACTCATATGCTGCTCTCCGGGATCATTATGGAGGTGCTAGAATTTAGAAGTTCTGGCATCCGCGGACAAGCGGCCGGTGGTAATCTTCTAATGCCAGCTCTTATCCTCAGTCCCGCCAGCCCAATTTGATCCAGGCTGCGCCAGTCGTCGGAGCCCGGGGCGGGCATTGAGAATGAATGCCTGGCAGGCGTTACGGGGAGGATAGCACTAACCCATAATTCGGCCCCACCCGTTCCAGGCGGGCGTTCAGGACTTCGTGATTTTCTCAATCGTCTCCCTCACACACTGGATGATGTGCAGGTATGCTGATCTCGGCAAAGTCACCGTCAGCCAATGAACCGGTCCGGCGGGCAGGCCGCCGGCAATCTGCCAGCACGACAAGTCAGGTTCAGCGCATTCATATCCATCGTTCCTTACAGCAATAAGGATAACGTCCTCCGGCCTCGCAAACGTCAGGAGTGTGAACGAATCCGTAACCGGTCCACCGCCAAAGGTGGAGTGCAGACGCCAAAGAAACCGGTCCTCGATGACCGCGGCCAGCAGATGATCCGGTGAAGTTGAAAACGGCAAATCCTGATAGACTGCCATCCACGGCAGGTTGTCCATAACGTCCGGAAGGAGTGGAAACAGATGAATTTCCTGAATACCCGCACAGTTATCCTGCCGGTTCAGATGAACGTCCCTCAAATAGAAATCGAGAACGAAGCATCCCGTGGCGTCCACGGCGTCACCCACCTCCACGGCAAAGTCAGCCCGGCATCCGAAGTAGTTCACGGCAGGGTTCGCCCGGGGATGAATAGTGGTTACTTACGAAATAGGAGTGAAGTGGCATGACTCAGAACCGTCTGGTGGTCGGAATGCGTAAAAACCACCTCAATCCCCGCGCACAGGCATTCGAAAGTATTCTCCTTGAATGTAAAAATCAGATGGCGCACCGGACCCATATAAGAGTCCGGGAATGAAACCCTGTTCTGGTCCCGCATGCGGGTTATCCAGGGGGAGTTGAAAACCTCACAGACCTCAAACAAATCGAGTCCCCGTCCGGACATAGGGTGTCCCTCGATGGCCTCATCGTTCGGACAGCCAAAAGTAGTCCACATGCAGTAGTCGAACTTTAACACGGCATATCCTCTGTCAGTAATAACCCCTGCCTGCCGTGTAAACGTGTCCACAACCAGGAAACACTCCCACGGGGATTGAAGAAGCGTGGGGTCGTCAACGGAATATTCGAAGCCAATGTCAATTGATCTGACGTAGGACTCTCCTCTTGCCTCGAACAAGTCCGCTTCAGCGGTATTGATAGCCGCGCGAATCCGCAGCGATTCCTCAAGATCCCAGTTCTTTTTACGCTGCTCGTGATAAGCATCGTGGGCAGCCTTCAACCTGGCTTCGAGTTCTTCAAGTGATGGCATGATACGTGTGGATGAAACGAATTTGAATTGGTGCGTGGCCGCGTGCGGAATGATTCTCGGAACATGGCAGGGGACGGAGTGGCCACGGGATGCAAGCCGGACACTCCGGATTATTCCTCAGTCCTGGCTACTATCAAGTATTACCGCTGCCGGGAATCCGTCGGATGTGACATTCAGGTTGGAGCCAGCTTCGCAGTATTTCCGATAGATAGTAACCATAAAGGCGGAACTACTTACAATTTGATTGGCCGGGCTGGCGGGATTCGGCCCCGCAATCCCTTAGTCCCAAAACCAGCGCATAATATGACCGGATCACTTTTCGTGATTCCGCCGTTCCGTCAAGCCTTTTGGGAGGGATGACACCACAGGGGAAGTGGTTCCGGCATGCTCCCGCGATGGGCTTGCAGGGAGCCAGGGGTGGATAAAATGGGGCTTTCAGGGGTCAGTCATCCGTGCCGAATCATGACAACCACATTTGAAGTCGATTTCCCGGCGATGCTGCTTTTGCGGGCAAAAGATGCGGCGGCTTTGCATGAGAGGAGCCGGTTTTTGCTGGCCTTGAAGTATTTTGAACTGGGGGAGCTTTCCTCCGGACAGGCGGCGGGGGTGTGCGGGATGGGACGGGTGCGTTTTTTAACGGAGGCGGCGCGCTGCGGGGTGGCGGCGGTGGAACTCACCGGGGAGGAACTGGAACAGGAGTTCGCGGATGCCTGATTTCTTTTCCCGGCCCGTGGTTTGTAATACAGGCCCTCTCATCGGGTTGGGAAGAGCGGGACTGGCCCATTTGCCTGGCAGGATTTTCCCATCGGTTCTGGTGCCGGAAACGGTGGTGTCCGAATTGCTGGCCGGGGTCGCGCCGGATGCCGGGGGAGGCATCCGTGATCCAGACCGCGAGGATGAAAGGAATCACGGGAGTGCTCATCGATGAACGAAAGGCTAGGCGAATAGCGCACACCATCTACGGGCTGGAGGTTCGGGGCACACGGGGACTGCTCGTGGAGGCAAAGCGTCGCGGCTTGATCGCCGGGGTTCGCCCCGCGCTGGAGGCAATGATCGCCGGTGGCTATTTCATCGGCCCGCAACTGATGGCGGAATGTCCTCGCCGGGCGGGAGAATAATAAAAACGGGAGCCTGGCAAACAGCGCGGCTGACTGTTGCGATCGAATTCCAATCCCGCGGAAATGGATAATCCAGACGATGAACCCAGGTAAGAGGCTATGGCCATATCATTATGAGCCACCACGTTTCTCAACAAGGTAAAACATGGTCGGGCTGGCGGGATTCGAACCCACGACCTCTTCGTCCCGAACGAAGCGCGCTACCAAACTGCGCTACAGCCCGTAATTCACAACCGCCTTGCCGGGAAGCTGAGGAGGCGGGGCGCTATAGTGGAAGGGACGGGCGGTTTGTCAAACCCATTGTGAGGGAGAGACGGAAAAATTTGAACAGGAGTTAGCGGAGGTGGCGGAGCGCGGCGGGAGGGAACGAAGGAGGGCGTAGGGATGAGCAGGAGTAGGAGTAAGGGGGGGGAGTGTGGAAAGTGTGAAGAACCCGTTGAGCATGGGGAAAACGTGGCCAAGGCTGTTGGCCCGGTTTTTGGCCGGACTGAAGCCCCCCCTCTTTTCACCGTCATGTCGCACACCAAACTCTACATTCCCGGTCCCATCGAAGTCAGCGCGAAAACGTTTGAGGCGATGACCCAGCCGATGATCGGGCACCGCACGAAGGATTTTCAGGCGCTTTACGGGCGGATCATGCCGATGCTCCAGGAGGTGTTCGGGACCACGCAGCCGGTGTTCATTTCCACTTCCTCCGCCTGGGGGGTGATGGAGGGGAGCGTGCGGAATCTGGTGGCGAAGAAGGTGCTGAACTGCTGCTGCGGGGCGTTCTCGGACAAGTGGTACGATGTCTCCCTGGCCTGCGGCAAGCAGGCGGAGGCGCTGAAGGTGGAGTGGGGTCAGCCCATCACGCCGGAGGCGGTGGACGCGGCGCTGAGCAAGGGCGGGTTTGACGCGGTGACGCTGGTGCACAGCGAGACCTCCACGGGGGTGCTGAATCCACTGAAGGAGATCGCGGAGGTGGTGAAGAAATACCCGGACGTGCTCCTCATCACGGACACGGTGAGCAGCTTTACCACGGTGCCCATCGGGTTCGATGAACTGGGGCTGGACGTGATGCTGCTGGGGAGCCAGAAGGCGCTGGCGCTGCCGCCAGGGATGGCGCTGTTCGCCGCCAGCGAGCGCGCGTTTGCCCGCGCGGCAACGATCAAGGACCGCGGGTATTACTTCGACTTCATCGAGTTCAAAAAGAACGCGGAAAACCAGATGACGCCGAGCACGCCGGTGATCCCGCTCATCTATGCGCTGGAGAGCAAGCTCACGGAGATCCTGGCCGAGGGCCTGGAAGCCCGCTACGCGCGGCACGAAAAGTTGAACGGCATGGTGCACGCGTGGGTACGGAAGCACGGGTTCGACTTCCTCCCGCCGGAGGGGTATCGCGGAAAGGGCCTGACGTGCGTGAAGAACAGCCTGGGGATCGACGTGGCGGCCATGGTCTCCACGCTGAAGAAGGATCACAACATCGCCATCGACGGCGGCTACGGGAAGCTGAAAGGCCAGACCTTCCGCATTTCCAACATGGGCGACGAAACCGAAGCCTCCATGAAGGTGGTGCTGGACGCACTGGACGACGTGGCGGGGAAACTGGGATTCTGAAGCAGCCCGGTCCCCTTCCCCGGGACCCGGGACAAAAATCTTATCAGGATGCGGGATTTACTAACCGACCCGGCATGGAAGCCGGAGGACCTGGGCGCGCCGTTGCCGGATTCCCCGCACGGCGTGTCCGTGTGCATCCCCACGTGGCGGGATGTGGTGGACTACGAGGAGGGACACCCCCGGGTGACGGAGGCTTTTCGCAGCGGGTATCCGCGGTTCTTCGTGCAGCCGCGGGTGGAGGCGCTCTTTCAGGCGGCGGCCCGGCGGTTTGCTACCGGGGGGGAATGCTGTCTGGTGTTTCCCACGCCGGAGGCGGCGGCGCGGTGCCGGGAGTTTGTGCGGAAGCGCACGGACGCGGTGGCGCGTCTGGAGCCGTTGCCAGGTGGTGGCGCGGTGGCGGTGGTGCTGCCGGAGGAAAGCCGGAAGACGGCGCGGCTTTTCTGGCGCTTCGGCGGCGAGACGGTGAGCAGTCGCATGGCGGAGCACCTGCTGGCGGCGCTGGAAGGCGGGGAGAGCGTGGTGGCGGAGGACGGGGCCTCACGGATCATTCGGGAACGTCTGGCGGCCCTGGCCGGGGTGGACGCGGGGGATGTGTTCCTCTTCACCTCCGGCATGGCGGCGGTGTTTGCCCTGCACCGGGCCCTGACGGCGATCCATCCCGGGAAGCCCACGGTACAACTGGACTTCCCCTATGTGGACGTGCTGAAAGTGCAGGAGGAATTCGGCGGGGGCGGCGTGAAGTTTTTCCCGGTATCGGACGACGCGGCGATCGATGAAGTGAACGCGCTGGCCGCGGCGGAGGGGATCGGCGGGGTGTTTTGTGAAATGCCCAGCAATCCCCTGCTGCGCTGCGTGCGGGTCAGCCGGTTCGCGCCCGCGTTGAAGGAACGGGGCATTCCGTTGATCATTGATGACACCGTGGCCGGGGTGACGAACATCGACGTGCTCCGTCACGCGGACGCCGTGACCACGAGTCTGACCAAGGCTTTCTCCGGCGTGGGCGATGTGCTGGCGGGCGCGGTGACGCTGAATCCCGCGGGGCCGCATTACACCACGTTGCGCCGGTTGCTCGGGGAGTCGTGCCCGGGGAACAGTCTGCTCTGGCCGGGAGACGCGGTGGCGCTGGAGATGAATTCCCGGGACTTCGCGGAACGGTCCGCCCGCATGAGCATCTCCGCGGCGGCGCTGGCGGCCTGGCTGGAGGCGCATCCGGCGGTGGAGGCAGTCTATTATCCGCGGGATGGCGATGGCTTTGAAGAAGTGGCCAGACCTGGCGGCGGTCGTGGATGCCTGCTGTCCTTCGTGCTGAGGAATCCGGCGGCGGCTCCGGCGGTGTATGACGCGCTGGAGGTCAGCAAGGGGCCGAGCCTGGGGACGAATTTCACCCTCTGCTGCCCTTATACCCTGCTGGCGCACTACACGGAACTGGAATGGGCCGCCAGGTGCGGCGTGCGCGCGGACCTGCTGCGCGTGAGCGTGGGGCTGGAGGGCATGGAGGAATTGCAGGCGCGGTTTGCCCGGGCGCTCGCGCTGGCGTGAGCCGTCTCCTTTGAATCCGCCTGCCGGAGGGTGGCAAACCTCCGCCGCGTCAGCCTCACGGCATGAGCGAACAGCGGACCCGGTAGTAGCGGCGGGCGGCACCGGCGGGCGGGGTGGACTCCCGCATGAGCACGGTCTCCAGATCGCCCTCCGGGATGACGGTGGTCTCGTAAGGGACCGCGCGCCAGGGGCCGGTGCGGGCATCGGCACAGGCTTCCAGAAACCACGCGAGATCGATGGGGTAACGCGGGCGCTGGAAGCGCAGGGACGGGCGGTTTCCGGACCACTCCACCGTCATGCCGGGGAGATCCGGCGCGCGGGGATCCGTCCCGAAGGCGTATTCCTCCAGGTTGCTCCGGCCATCGCCATCCGGATCCGCGTCTGGACCGGAAATGTTCACGTCATTGCGCTCCGCGCTGGTGAAATAACGGTTATCCCACCCGCGGTATGCCGAGGCAAACGCGCTGTCCCCCGCGCCCGGACTGCCGCCCGGATTCTGCGAAATGGCCCAGGTGAGCGGATTCCCATACGCGTCATACGCCGCCGTGCCGGGCTGCCGCACCACGAGGGAATAACCCCGGCCATCCGTGGCGGGATACCACCCGTCCCGGTAGCTGAAATCCAGGACCACTTCCCCCGAGGCCTCGGTCAGCTCCAGCCGCTCGCCGTCATTCTCCAGCCGTCCCTCATACGGCCCCGCCAGACGCCCGGCGAAGGCGGGATACCGGACACGGAACGCGGCGGGATTCTTCACCAGCAGCAGCCGCTCCCCGGCGGCGAGCGTGGTGGCGGCGGGAAAGGTGAAGGCGATGCCACTGGTGAACGTGGCGCCGTCCAGGGTCAGCGGCACGGTGCCCGTATTCAGGAGCTCGATGAACTCGAAGTCATCCGTGCCGACTCCCGGCAGCGCGGCCAGTTCCGCCGCGGAGGCATCCGCCGGATGATAATGAAGCTCGGAAATCCGCAGCCACTGCTGCAAAAGCGTGGGGCTTCCGGCATAAGTATAACCATTGATCAGCGTGCCCGCCGCGTCCCGCAGCTCCACGGATTCGCCGCGCGAGGACAACTGGCCATCGTAATTCCCCTGGATGAACCGCATCTCCCCGCCGCGCGGGCCGCTGGCGCGGGCGCGGAAGGCGGCGGCGTCCTTCACCACGTGGAGCAGGCCCTTGTATCCCGCCGCCGCCGTGCCGGGTCCGGCCGGAAGCACGGTGCCGGGCTTGAACGTATAAGTCACCGCGCCGCCGAGGGTCCAGCCGGAGAGATCGATGGCGTTCGTGGAGGTATTCTTCAATACAATGTATTCCCCCGCCTGGGTGGGACCGGGAGGATAAAAATCCAGCGAGTCCACCACCACGGAGCCCGGCCCGGCGGTCTGTGGCTGATTGGGGAGAGGGATGCCGTTGTTCAGCGAGGGATGCTTCAGCAGCGGGCGGGTGGCGGATTGATCAAAGAGAAACTCGCGGCGCGGCGCGAAGTAGCCCGTGACGAGACGCTCCACCTCCTCGCGCGGCCGGTTCGGCGCGAAGGACGAGGGGAAGCCCCACTTGATGGCGTCCAGGTCACTGTCAGAGGTGGTGGAAGCCGCGGGGTCCGGGTCCATGAGCGCGGCCAGCTCGCGCATGCGGGTCTCCATGAGCCCATTCACCGTGCCGGGCGGCTGGAGGATGGTGTCCATGAGCGTGCGCATGCGCCGCACCCACATCTCCTGAAACTCCGGGCTCTCCAGGATGAGATTGTAGAGCCGGTTGCTGGTATTGTGGGCGTTCAGCGGGTTTTTGGACACCAGCTGGTCATCGAAATACTCCAGGCCGCTGCTGAAGTTGTGGCCCTGGGAGAGGTCCACGTCCCAGATGATGGGCTGCCATTCGCGGGTGTTGTTCGTGTCGCGATAGAGCAGGTAGTTCTTGTGCCCGTGGTCGCGGTCGGAGTTGAGCTGCCGCACCGTCATGTAGTTCACCGTGGCGGCGAGGTCCAGATTGTCGTAGGCCCAGGCCCGGCGGGTGGCGAGGGGTTTTTGCGGATTCAGCCCGTCCACCAGTGCCTGGAGCTCCGCGTTGTCCTCGTTCTTCCGGGTCTTCTTCACCACGCCGGAGGTGGCGGAGGTGAGGGTATTGTTGAGCTTGTAGAGAGCCCCCAGGGGATCCAGGCCATTGCGCTCCAGCATGTGGTCATCGCTGTCCTCCATGAGTTCCATGATGGCGTGGAAGCCGCCATTGATCTGCACGCGCACGGGGAAGCTGTAGTGATACGGCGTGCCCGCCATGCGGCCCACCTCGTGGGAAATGGTATTCCGCATCTTCGTTTTATCCGCGTAGTTGGTCAGGAGATTGAGATCCTTGGCGGCGATCTCCCCCTCCTTCCAGATGAAGCGGCTTCCAGCGTTGAAGTCGAGGTTGTAGCTCCGCTTCGGGAATCCGCCCGTGGTGTCCCCGTGGCCCTCGTGCTCGATGTTATCGTAAAACCGGTTCAGGTAATAACACGCGCTCCGGCCCTCGCTGCCGCTGGGGCCCTTCACGGGCGCGTTTTCCACGAACCACTCGAAGACCGGCAGCCTGCTGGAGGCCGTGGCCGGATTCACCGCCACCGTGCCAAAGTAGCGCGGCGAGTCATCGTCATCCGGAAAGGCGGGCAGCCGGGTGGCGTGCCCCTCCACATCCTGCGCCTCGAAGCGCCAGCGCAGCATCTGGCCCGGCCCCACGCCGGAGGTGGGGATGGTGCCGGTGAAAAGCCCGTCCCCCGCCGCGGAGGTCAGCGTCACGGTGGACTCCGCGGCCCACATGACGCGGTAAAAAAGCTTCACGGACGCGATGCCGGACCCCGTGGTGAGCCCGCGCACGGAGACCGTGAGCGGCGGGCTGGAGGCCGTGCCCGCGGGGCGCGGGATGGCGGGGTCCGCCGGGGAGGGCGTGAGGAGCAGCGGGCCGGGCAGGCCGGACTTGTTAGGCGCGCGGGGAGTGGGCGGGGAGAAATAAATGCCGGGGCCCGGCACCGGAGTGGAGACGGCCAGGATCTCCGGCAGGAGGAGGAAGTCGCTGCTGCCCGCGCTGCGGTTGAGGCCCTGGATGGCCAGCACGTTCGCGCCATTCACCAGCGTCCCAGGGGGGATGTCCGTCTCCGTCCATGAGGTGGTGGTGGTATTCGGAGAGGAGGCGTCCGCTTTGGAGTTGTAAGCGGGAGTGCCCGTGAAATTCCGGGCATCGATCCGCCGTCCGTTGATGAAGGCCACATAGCCGTCATGATACTTCATGCGCAGCCGCCAGGCGGCCGGAGCGGCGGCGTCCGGAACGTTGAAGACCGTGCGGAAGAGCAGCGAGGTATTCACATTCCGCAGCGCCGTCTGGCAATTCCCGGAGGGCGTGGTGCCCAGCAGGGGCAGAAGGGTGCCGGTGGTATCGTAGCCGATGCCCGTGGAGGCGGCGGTCCAGGTGGAATCGTCAAAAGAGGGGGACACATTCCACCCGCCGGGCATGCCGGTGCCCACCTGACCGGAGGCATAGGCGGTGCCGGAATACTGCGCCTGTCCCGTCGCGTTATTCGCCAGCACCCGGTATCTGCCCGCGGCCCCGGCGGACAGCACCGGCGTGGCCACTCCGGTGAAGAGCCGCCCGTAGGAGACATCCGGCACCTGGGGGGGAAAGACGGGCGCGAATTCATCCACCAGCACCGGCAGCCCGGTCACGGGGTCCGGGCGGTGCAGGCCCAGGTATTCCCCGTCCTTCGAGAGGCTGAAATTCGTATGCAGCGGCTGGCCGGGCACGCGGCGGTCCTTGCTGTCCGCCCACACGAGCAGGGTGCCGCCAGGCGCGATGCCCGCCTCCGGGAAAATCCACTTCCGCTTGTTGGAGGCGGTGTCACTCAGCCACCAGCCGGTGAGATCCACGGGGGTGGTCCCCCGGTTGGTGAGCTCTATCCAGTCCCCCCGGGTGGAGTCTTCATCCTGAATACCCGCGACATTATCCGCGAGAAATTCGGAGATGGCGACCGTCTCCGCGGCGGACGACCCCGGGGACGGAAGCAGCAGGACGGCGAAGAGCAGGCGGGGGAAAAGGGAACTCACGGACAGCACGTGGCTGCTGAACAGCCCAGGGGGAGGGGTGGGATAAAAGAGGGGGAGAACACTGAGGCAGGGGCCGGGGAGGCAGGCAAGCAGGGAAAACCCGCCCGCCCCTGCCGCGGGCCGGGGCCTTTTGCACGGTCCGTGCCAGGAGTCTGCTTGACGCGGACCGGGAACGCATTTTCCGGAACCGGGGGGATTCACGGATGCGATCCCCCGCCCCGCCCTTTGACACCGCGCCCGGTCCGTGCCATGACGGTAAAATTTTGTTCCTCCCCCATTTAGATGCCCAAAGATACCAGTATCCAGAAAATCCTCGTCATCGGCTCCGGCCCCATTGTCATCGGCCAGGGCTGCGAGTTTGACTACTCCGGCGTGCAGGCCTGCAAGGCGCTCAAGGAGGAGGGATACACCGTGGTGCTCATCAATTCCAATCCGGCCACCATCATGACGGATCCGGAATTCGCCCACCGGACCTACATCGAGCCCATCACGCCGGACGTGGTGGAGAAGATCATCGAAAAGGAGAAGCCGGACGCCCTGCTGCCCACCCTGGGTGGCCAGACGGCGCTGAATACCTCCATGACGCTCTGGCACAGCGGCGTGCTGGAAAAGCACGGCGTGAAGATGATCGGCGCGAAGGCGGACGCCATCGAGAAGGGCGAGAACCGCATGAAGTTCAAGGAGGCGATGATCAAGATCGGCCTCGATATGCCGAAGAGCGGCATCGCCCACACCATGGAGGAGGCGCGGCGCGTGGCGGATGACATCGGTACCTTCCCGCTCATCATCCGCCCGGGCTTCACGCTCGGCGGCACGGGCGGCGGCATCGCTTATAACAAGGAGGAGTTCGAGACCATCTGCGCGCGGGGCCTGGACCTCTCGCCGGTGAGCGAGGTGCTCATCGATGAAAGCCTGCTGGGCTGGAAGGAATTTGAAATGGAGGTCATGCGGGACCGCGCGGACAACTGCGTGGTCATCTGCTCCATCGAAAACCTGGACCCCATGGGCGTGCACACCGGAGACTCCATCACGGTGGCTCCCATCCAGACGCTCACGGACCGGGAATATCAGATCATGCGGGATGCGTCCTTCGCCGTGATCCGGGAGATCGGCGTGGAGACGGGCGGCTCGAACATCCAGTTCGCCACCCACCCGAAGACGGGACGGATGATTGTCATTGAGATGAACCCGCGCGTGAGCCGCAGTTCCGCCCTGGCTTCCAAGGCCACGGGATTCCCCATCGCGAAGATCGCGGCGAAGCTGGCCGTGGGCTACACGCTGGACGAGATCAAGAATGACATCACGCGCGAGACGCCGGCGAGCTTTGAGCCGACCATTGACTATGTGGTGACGAAGGTGCCGCGGTTTACCTTTGAGAAATTCCCCGCCGCTGACGCGACGCTGACCACGCAGATGAAGTCCGTGGGCGAGGCCATGGCCATCGGGCGGACCTTCAAGGAAAGCCTGCAAAAGGCCCTCCGCAGTCTGGAGACCGGTCGCGCCGGTCTGGGCGCGGATGGCAAGGACCCGGTGAATCCCCCGCGGGAGGAGATTGTCAGGAAACTGAGCATTCCGAACGCGGAGCGCATCTTCTGGCTGGCGGTGGCCATGCGGGAGGGGTTCAGCTTGGAGGAAATTTTTGAACTGACGAGTATTGACCCATGGTTCCTGCGGCAGATCGGGGAGATTGTGGAAATGGAGCGCGCTATTCCCACGCAGACCAGCGAGGCACTATTCGCGGCGCTTCCGGAAACAGAGCGGACGGAGGAAAACAAGGCGGCGTTGCTGCGGGACTCCATGCGTCGCTGGAAACGCGCCGGATTTTCTGACCGGCAACTGGCTTATCTTTTTGGAATCCCGGAAGAGCACATTCGCGCAGGCCGTAAAAAATATGGCGTTTTTCCCACCTACCGCCTCGTGGACACCTGCGCGGCGGAGTTCGAAGCCTACACGCCTTACTACTACTCCACCTACGGCGAGGAAAACGAGACGCGTCCCTCCACGAAGCGGAAGGTCATGATCCTCGGCGGCGGCCCCAACCGGATCGGCCAGGGCATCGAGTTCGACTACTGCTGCGTGCACGCCGCCTTCGCGCTGAAGGAGATGGGCTTCGAGACCATCATGGTCAACTCGAACCCGGAGACGGTCTCCACGGACTACGATACCAGCGACAAGCTCTACTTTGAGCCTCTGACCTTCGAGGACGTGATGAACATCTACGAGGCCGAGCAGTGCTGGGCGGTCATTGTGCAGTTCGGCGGGCAGACGCCGCTGAATCTCGCGGCACGGCTCCAGGAGGCCGGGTGCAATATCATCGGCACCTCGCCGAAGAGTATCGAGCTGGCGGAGGACCGGAAGTTCTTCGCAAAACTCCTCGACGACCTGAAGCTGAACCAGGCCCCCAGCGGCACCGCCGTGACGGAGGATGAAGCGGTGGAAATCGCCCGGCGCGTCAGCTATCCCGTGCTGGTGCGCCCCAGCTTCGTGCTGGGCGGGCGGGCCATGCAGATCGTTTATAGCGACGAGGAAATCCGCCACTACATGCGCTACGCCGTGCAGGCCAGCCCGGACCGGCCCGTGCTGGTGGACCGCTTCCTGGAGGACGCGGCGGAGGTGGACGTGGATGTCATCTCGGATGGCGAAACCACCGTGGTGGGCGCCATCATGGAGCACATCGAGCAAGCGGGCGTGCACAGCGGGGACAGCGCGTGCGTCATTCCCGCCTTCGGCCTCAGCGAGCCCATCAAGGCGGAGATCATGCGCGCCGCGAAGGATCTGGCGAAGGCGCTGAACGTCATCGGCCTCATGAACATCCAGTTCGCGGTGAAGGATGAGCGGCTTTACGTCATCGAGGTAAACCCGCGCGCCAGCCGCACCGTGCCCTTCGTTTCCAAGTCCATCGGCCGCCCGCTGGCGAAATTCGCCGCCAAGGTCATGGCCAGCGATGGTCTGAAGCGCGAGAACATCACGGAGGTGCCCGCCGTTTCCCTGAAGTCCCTGGGCTTCACGGAGGAGATCACGCCCGTGCATTACAATGTGAAGGAGGCGGTGTTCCCGTTCTCAAAGTTCCCCGGCATCGACATCGCCCTCGGCCCGGAAATGAAGAGCACCGGCGAGGTCATGGGCATCGATCCGGACCACGCCATGGCCTTCGCGAAGAGTCAGATGGCCGCCGGGAATCCGCTGCCGCTGAAAGGCCGGGTCTTCATCAGCGTCTCGGACCGGCTGAAGGACCGCATCGCGGGGATCGCCAAAGAGTATCATGACCTCGGCTTCACCCTCGTGGCCACGGAAGGCACGCGGAAGGCCATCATGGACACCGGCGTGCCCTGCGAACTGGTGCACAAGATCGCCGAAGGCCGCCGCCCGAACATCCTGGACATGATGAAAAACGGCGAGATCGCCA
The DNA here is from genome assembly GCA_965229245.1 of Verrucomicrobiales bacterium. Lineage (GTDB taxonomy): Bacteria > Verrucomicrobiota > Verrucomicrobiia > Verrucomicrobiales > V1-33 > V1-33. The sequence goes on along the minus strand of CBDDIW010000003.1, from coordinate 1,166,875 downwards.
TGATCATCAACACCCCCAGCGAACAGGTGACCCGGAAGGACGAGGTGATCATCCGCTCCACCAGCGTGAGCACCCGCACCCCCATCCAGACCACCCTCCGCGGCGCCCGCGCCGCCGCCCACGCCATCGGCTCCCTGCAAAAGAACAAACTGGTGGTGAGACCGCTGCAGGAGTATCACGCCTGAGGAGACGCTGTGATTATTATTCCTGGCTTCATTGTCGCCTGGGTCACCTTCCCGGGGATCATGGTGCATGAATTTGCCCATGCCCTGTTTTGCCGGTTCACGGGCACGCCGGTGCATCAAGTCTGCTATTTTCGCTTTGGGAATCCGGCTGGTTTTGTTCTTCATGAACCGCCTGCCACGGTGTGGAAGCAGCTTTGGATTTCCGGGGGGCCTTTTGTGGTTAATACCATCGTTGGTTTTCTGATCGGCATGCTGGCTTTTCTGACAATTCCCCGCTCGCCGGAATGGCAGGTTCCGCGTTTCATCGCGGGCTGGCTCGCGGCCTCCGTGGCCATGCATGCCTTTCCCAGCCGCCCGGACGCGGTGTCCAGCTGGAGGGCGGTAAGAGCGAAAGAGGCACCCCTTTCCGCGAAGATCATCGGCACACCGGTGGCGGCTCTCATGTATCTTGCCGCGCTTTTTGCGGTGGGAATGGTTGATCTTGTTTATGGCCTTGTTATCGGCGTCCTGATCCCCCTGTTATTGCTGAAGTAGCTCCGGGGTGTCAATTGACGCCCATACACGGGAAGGGTTGGCCACAGCCTGGCCACCACAGAGTAACTCAAAATATACTCCAGCCAAAACAGACTGATATTCAAGTATTACAATATCAGGTCAGCCCCCAGCGGCGGCGCAGGAACCACTCGATACCGAAGAGCGCGGCCAGAATGAAAAACACGGTGCTGGAATCCCACAGACTGGACCGGCGGATGAGGGGCGGGGCGGCGGATTCCAGGGCGGCGGTTTTTTGCAGGGTATCCAGCACCTCCCGCAGGGACGTGGCATTCAGCACCCGGCCTCCGCCCGCCTCGGCCAGGGCGCGCAGATACGGCAGGTCCAGGGTGGTATCCGTGGCTTCCTTTTGCTCCTCCGCGGCGGCGAAACGGCTCTCCAGCTTTTCCCCGGGCCACTCCACCACCGCGCGATAGCGGCCCGGCTTTTCCAGCACCAGGGAGGCGGTCTGCTCCGGGTTCTCTTTGGAAGCCGCGGCCAGCGGGGTCTCCACGATGCGCTGATCCTCGCGGTAAACCACCGCCTGGAGACCGCCGGGCAAATCCTTTCCGCGACCCGGGTGCAGGGTGAAGGTAACCTTTTCCCCCACGGTCAGATTCGCCGAGGAGACCGTCCACCGGGCCTTGTCCGAAGGCGTGGCTCCGGAGCGGGAGAGCAGATTGAGCAGGAGCTGGTTCCAGAAGCGGTCGAAGACATTGTTGGCCGGTTCGCTTTTCGCGTTCAGCGCCCATTTCCACAGTCCCTCCACGGCGATGGAAAGCACCTGCCCGTTCCCATGGCGGCGGTGGAGAATGGCGGGGGCGCCCCCCGCTCCGGCCACGGCTTCCACGCCCGTGAGTTCCCGGGGGCTGTCCGTCTGGCGCAGCACCGGCAGCGGCGGCAGGGCCTCGATGCCGCCTGGCGCGGTGGCCAGCACGTCCAGAGGCAGGAATTCCCCCTTCCGCCGCGGCAGGGCCAGTTGCACCGGACCGCTCACGCCCTCAAGCCATCCGGCGGGCGCGATCTCCTTAAAAACCCCGTTCCGCGAAGGCTCCCCGCGGGCCATCACCAGCGTCACGCCCCCTTCCGAGACGGCGGTGCCCAGCGCCTTCAGCGCCTCGTCCTTGAACACCCGGTCCACCTCGCGTCCGAGGATGATCATGGTATAGCCGGTAAAATCCTGCATGGAGGCGGGCAGCTTGAAGGCCCCCTCCGCGCCGGGGGGACGGCTCACGCGGGGCGGGCCGCTGCCCAGGGAGACCACCGTGTCCAGCTCCACCCGGTCATTCCGCCCCAGGGCGCGGGAAAGAAAAGTGGTGTCCCAGCCCGGCTCCCCCTCCACCAGGAGCACCCGCAGCTTTGACGCGGTGACATTCAGATAGGTAAAGGTGGAGTTGTTCCGCGTGTCCCGCTCTCCGGGAAGCTGGGCGATGCGGATCTCATATTCATACTGGCCCGGGGCTTCCTCCGAGACTTCGAAATTCACGGGGGCCTCGCCGTCCGGCGGCAGCTTCAGCCGCTGCTCGCCCGCGGGTTTTCCCTCCCGCAGCAGTTCCACACGCACCACCCGCTCCCCGCCGGACACGGACCTTATCTGCGCCTGGAGCTTTACGTGCTGCTTCACAAAGGTGTAGGGCTGCCACGCGGCCATGCGCACGGAGAGGTCCGGAAACGCCTGGCCGCTGCCGAAAGGGATGGGGAAAAGCGGCACTCCCGCCGCGACCGCCGCCCGGGCCGTGCGGGCCGCGGGGACTTTCTCAAAATCGTGCCCGTCACTCAGGATGAACATCCCCACGCAGTGTTCATTGGGAACGAGAGAACCCAGCACCGTGCCCAGGGACTCATGGAAGCGCGTGGTTTCCCCCGCCGCCGTCTCCACCGCCAGGGTGTCCGCCGTGAGCGGGCGGGCGGTATCGGAAAACGCAAACAGCCGCGTTTCCCCCAGTGGTGAGGAGCCATCCAGACCGGTCTCATGGAGGAGCTTCTTTGCCGCGTCGATGCGCCGCATGTTGTCCGGCGCGTCCGGCTCCCGCATGCTGAGCGAGGCATCCACCGCCACCAGCGCCACCCGGCGCGCGTGGGTGCGGGGCTCGGACTCCTCCCGCATGGGCTGGAGCAGCAGGAGGCAAATGAAAGCGATGACCAGCAGCCGCAGCGTGAGCAGCAGCCAGCGGCGGACTTTCCCCGTCCCCGCCCTCCGCAGACAGACCACGCAGGCGACTGCGGCGAGCACCGCGCCGATGACCACGATGGCGGGCACCGGCAGCGTGGGATCCCAGACGAGACGAGAGCTGGCGGCGGCGAAGGTCATGACGGTTTTCCGGAGGAGCGCTGCAACGGGCGGAGGAGCAGCATTTCAAAAAGGAGCAGACCCGCCGCGCCCAGGACGAACCAGTGGTAAATGGGGCGGCCGGTGTGGAGTTCCCGGTAGTCATCCGCCCCGCTGACGAAGTGCCCCTCCTTTGCCGGGGAGTCCGCCGCGCGGCGCGTGAGTTCCGTCGTCTCGATGCTCCGGAGATCGGACTCCAGGGCATTCACCCCCGCGGAGTCCGCCCACAGGAGGCGGTTGCCGTCCCGGGAGGCGTAGAGGCCCGGCTGGGTGGCGGTGAAGGTGGCGGTCACGCGCTCCCCGTCCTGGCTGGTCCGGGCGGACACCCCCTGGCCATCCGGCCCCGTGAGGGGATGCTCCGCGAGATCCCGCGCCCAGAGTTCCGCCGTCATCTGCGCGCCTGTTTCCCGCCCTCCCTCCGGCGTGGCCTCCGCGGCCAGCCCCTTCATGAGGTCCTGGATCCACGCGGGGAACAGCCGCTGCCGCGCCAGATTGCTCGCCAGCTCGGCGGGCGCGAAATTACAGATCACCGCCGTGCCCAGCCCGGTGGTGGCCGTGCCCAGGGCCGGGGTGCCATCCGTGTAGCTCAGGAGCACCTCCCCGCGCCCCGAAGGCAGCGCCCGCTGGATGGCGTAAAACTCCAGCACGGAAAGCGCCTGCCGGTTCGTGCCCCGGAAGAGCCGGAGCAGCGGGGACTCGAACTTCCCCTGCAAAATCCGCTGGGGATCGCCGCCGAAATTCTCCGCCGTGAGCTGTCCCGCCAGTTGGAAGGGCATGCAGGGCCGCCCGGCGGCTTCGTCCAGCGCGGCCAGGTTTTCCCGGTCGCTCTTTCCATCGCAGAAATACAGCACCCCGCCGCCATGCGCGATGAAAGCATTCAGCCGCGCGGTGAGTTCCTTTGGCAGTTCCCGCACGCCCGTGAGCACGATGCGGGAGGCGGAGGTGATCTGCGCCGGGGTGACGCGCTCCGTGCCCACCCGCTGCACCGCGAAGGTCCCCGCCCCGCCTTCGAAAGGATTCAACGCCGCCTCGATGAACCGCGCGCCGCCCGCGGCACCCTCCGCTTCATCGCACAGCACCAGCACATTTTCCCGCCCGCGTCCCTGGAGCACCAGCCAGCGGTGATTGTCCGCCGGCAGGCTGTCGTCCGGGAGGCGCACCTCCACCGCGTGCAGTCCCTCGCCTGCGGGCGGGGGAAACTCCAGCAGGGTGCGTCCCGTGGACCACGGGGCCAGCCGCACCTCGCCCGCCACGGACTGCCGTCCATCGATGATCGCCTCCACCGGCAGGTTCACCGCGTCCGGGGTGTAGTTTCCCGCCAGAATGTCCAGCCGCGTCATTTCGCGCGCGGCGGTGGTGGAAGTGGAGGCCGTCACCTTCAGCAGCGCGGTATTCCGCCGCGCGGGATTTCCGGCGGTATCCACGAAGAACGTCCGCACTCCCTTTGGCAGCGCGTCCAGGACCACGTCCGCCCAGTTCGCCCGCTGGAAGTCCGAGAGGAAATACACCTCCGTGCCCGCCGCCTCCGGGCCGATCATGGACGCGACCAGGGTCATCGCCTTCGAAAGATCAGCGCGTTCGAAGGACACCGGCAGCACGGCCAGACCCGCGCGGACTTCATCGTGCAGGCGGGTGAATTCCGGCAGCAGCGGCGCGGGCAGGCCCCCGGCCAGCACGGCATTCGAACTGTCCTGGGCTCCCAGGGTGGCGAGGATCTTCCCGGCTTCGATGACCGCGGCCCGCGAGGCGGGAGCCCCGCCTTCGTTTTGCTCCATGCTCAGGGAGCGGTCCACCACCAGGAGCACGCGCCGACCGCCGCCGGAGGGATTCGTCGCGGTGTTCGAGCCGAATTTCGGCAGCACCGGCTTCAGGAACGCGAGGAGCGCCGCCGCGATGATGAGCGTGCGCAGGGCGGTCATGATGAGATGCCGCCACCGCGCCAGCCGGGAACGCTCTGCGAGCGACTTCTTCAGCCGCTCGATGTCCGGAAAGCGGATGGCATGGGGGAAGCGGCGGTTGAACAGGTGGATCAACAGCGGCAGCGCCAGCAGCGGGGCCAGTATCGCGAGGAGGCCTGGGTTCAGGAAATTCATGGCCTTATTTTCCCTGCTGGCCGCGTCTCACGAGCCATGCCTCCAGGGCATCGCGCCAGGGCTCTTCGGTTTTCAGCAGATGGTAGTCCAGTCCCCGCCGGCGGGCCTCGGAGGTCAGGCGCTCCGTCAGGGCCTCCATTTCGCGCCGGTAGGCGGTTCTTATTTCGTCCGGGGCCACCTGGATGGAGGCTCCCGTCTCCATGTCCACGAAGCGCGCCAGCGGCACGTCCGGCAGCAGGCGTTCGTCCGGGTCCATGACGTGGAGCAGCAGGACATCGAACCGCCGGTGCTGGAACTGCGCGATGGCGTCAAAAAACCGGTCGAGATCCGTGAAGAAGTCCGAGATGAAAATGAGGCTGCCGCGCCGTTTGAAGAGTGGCACGCAGAGGTCCAGCGCGGTGTGTGCCCCGGTGGTGCCTTGGTTGGTCTGGAGGTTTTCCTCCAGGGCCGCGAGGCAGTCAAAAAGATGCCGGCGCGTGCTGCCCGCCGGGATGTGGCGCACCAGGGTGTGGGAGAAGAGGGAGAGCGAAAACCGGTCTCCCTGGCGCTGCATGAGATACGCCATGGCGGCGGCCACGCGGGCCGCGCGGAGGCTCTTCGCGTCCCGCCCTCCCGCCTGGTAGGCCATGGAGCCGCTGATATCCACCATCAGGTTCGCGGACATCTGCTTTTCCTCCCGGTGCTTCCGCACCATGAGCTTCCGGCTGCGCGCGAAAACCCGCCAGTCCAGATTCGCCGGGGGATCGCCCGGGACGTAGGGCTTGTGCTCCACGAATTCCGCGTTGGACCCGAAGTCCAGGGAGCGGTGCTTCCCCGCGAACCAGCCCTCCACCACGGAGCGGGCGAAGAGGAGCAGGTTCTTCAGCGGATCCAGTTCGGAGGCTTTCAGAACCCGGGAGCCTCGCGCGGGTGGGAGCGGCGGCGGACCTTCCCGCCGGGGCAGCGGCGGAGGCGGGGTGCCGGATTTCGCGGCGGAGAAGGAGTCGGACAAAGCCATGGCGGGGACCGGGCTGGAGGGATCGGATCAGTAAGTGGGCTCCGGCACTTCCTTCAGCAGGGCCTCCACCAGTTGCGGGGCCTTGAGCCCCTCGCCCGTGGCCCGGTAGTTCGGCACGATGCGGTGGGGCAGCACATAGGGAGCCACCGCGCGCACATCCGCCGTCTCCGGCGCGGCCCGTCCGTCCATGAGCGCCGCCGCCTTCGCGCCCAGCACCAGATACTGCGAGGCCCGCGGCCCCGCGCCCCATTCGAAATACGTGCCCGCCGTTTTGGAGGCCCCGGGTTCTCCCGGGCGGGTGGCGCAAGCCAGGTCCACCGCGTAGCGCAGCACGTGCTCCGCCACGGGCACCGCGCGCACCACCTGCTCCACCGCCAGCAGTTCCTCCCGCGTCACCACCTGCTTCAACCCGCCCTGGGGGGCCTGGGTGGTGCGGCGCACGATCTCCACCTCCGTGTCCCGGCCGGGGTAGCGCACATTGATGGAGAACATGAACCGGTCCAGTTGCGCCTCCGGCAGCGGATACGTGCCCTCGTGTTCGATGGGGTTTTGCGTGGCCACCACCACGAAGGGCGAGGGCAGATCCCGCGTCTCTCGCGCGGCGGTCACGCGGCGCTCCTGCATGGCCTCCAGCAGGGCGGATTGCGTTTTCGGCGGAGTGCGGTTGATCTCATCCGCGAGGAGGAGATTCGTGAAGACCGGTCCTGGCTGATAGTCGAACTCCACCCGCCCTCCGGATTCGCGCAGGATTTCGGAGCCCAGGATGTCCCCCGGCATGAGGTCCGGGGTGAATTGAATGCGGCTGAATTGCAGCCCCAGCGTCTCCGCCATGGACCGCACCAGCAGTGTTTTGGCCAGCCCCGGCACGCCCACCAGCAGGCAGTGGCCCTGGCAAAAAAGGCTCATCAGCAGCGTGCTGACCGCCGTATCCTGCCCGGCGATGGTTTTTGAAAGCTCGTTCCGGATGCGGGCGAAAACGCTGTGAACGAGATCCGGGGAAAGCGCGGCGGGCGGGGTGGACATAGGAGGGACGGCGAAAAAAAATCTGTAAACCCGTGCGACGGGCGGTGTGGGAAACCCACCGGACGGCACTCCCCCTCCCCTCCGGAAATGAAGGAAAAAGGCACCGCCGTCCGGCGGTGCCCGGTTATCCAACAGAATAACGCCGTATGCAAGGAATCCCGCGCGGTGCTTTCGCGGGGGATTCTATAGCGGTTTGACCATGCCCCAGCCGTTCAGCGCCGCCGTCTGCCGGTCAGAAGACCGAGCCCGGCCAGCAGGGAAAGTCCCGCCACACCCGGTTCCGGCACCGCCTGGAAAGCAGCGTAGTGCGCCGCCACATCCGTCGCGCTCAGCGCGGTATCGTAACTCGCGAATCCAAGAATGTTACCCTGCAGATTATCGTTATAAACAGCGTTGGCATTGATCTGCGCCCCGAGGGCATTCATGCCGGTGCTTCCCAGCGCCACGCCGGTGAAGGTGTAGGCCGCCACACCGTTCACATACAGAATGGTGTTCGTCCCGTTTGAGGAATAGACCACATGGGCGTTCTGGCTATAGACGGAGTTGGTGGTAGAGGTGTAGTCCGCCACACCGAAGGCGGTGAGACCGTATTTCCCCGTGTTGTCCCATTGATTCAACTTCAGGCCCTGATTTCCGGAGCCTGCCTGATTGCTGCCCATGAGCGCCTGGGACGGAGAGCCCGGGGAGGCGTTGTAGATGAATTCGAAGGACCGGTCGCCGGAGAGCGTGCCCACGTTGAACATCTGCGGAGAGGCACCGCTGACCGTGGTGAAGAGCGTGGCCGCGGGCGAGGAGGCATTCACGGACGACTGCCACGTCAGCAGCGTCGCGCGGGCGGCTCCCGCCGTGGCTGCCATCAGGCAGGCGATTGCCAGCATTTTCCGAATAGGAATCATGAGTTGTATTTAGGATTTTGTTGTGGGAATTGGAGCCACTGTCGTAGGCAACCAATTGATAATGAGCAACATCAAGGCCATTAAAGCTCTCTGTTCCGGGCCGGTTTACGTCTTTTTCCACAGTGAATCGGAAATGGGATTCATAGGTTTTATGTTAGCTTTCGCACGTCAGGAACAACCCTGAAAACGACAACGCCTCTCTTATCCCCGGGAAGGCCGGTGGAAAGAGAGGCGTGTTCTATGGATATTCTAAATCAGGCCCGCGGCTTTGCTTTGCGCAAATCTCCCTTGGGCCAGTCTTTCTTACTTCGGCAGCATGGAAAGGTATTTCTGCCAGGTGGCCTCCACGGCTTTTTCCTTTTCCGGGACCTGGGGCTCGGAGGTGGCAAGCTCCTTCCTGGCTTCGGCCAGGCGTTTGTTAGCGAGGTCCAGCTTTTTCTGAATCTTCGGCAGTTCCTCCGGCTTCGGCGGCGGGGTGGCGGACTGCTGGGCGGAGAGCGCTTTGATCTCCCCTTCGATGGAGGGGATCTCCGCCTTCAGGTCCTCCACCTTCTCCTTCAGCGCGGCCAGGTCTGTCCGCAGGGTCAGCACTTCCCGGTTCTCCTTCGCGGCCTGCCAGTACTGGAGGGAACGGCGGGAACCCTCGATGGCGGCGGCGGCGGTGTCCGCGGCGGGTTTGGCGGCGGCGAGCGCCTTCTCCATTTCCGCCGCCTTCTTCTCGCGGTCGGGCATGGATTTCGCCAGGTCCTCTTTTTTAGCGCGCAGGGCGGCGGCCTCCTGCTCCCGCTGGGGAACCGTCTGGCGGCGGGTGGCGAGGTCCGCCTCCACGCGGGTCACGTCACCGGTCAGGGTTTTCAGTTTCGCCTCCAGCGCCGCGCGGGCCTGGGCATCCAGGGCCTTGTCCTCCGCGAGCTGCTTCTTCGCCGCCTCCGCGCCCGCCTGGGCGTCCTTCAAATTCTTTTCCAGGCCCGCGATCTCCCCCTTCAGCGCCTCCGCCTCCTTCGCTTTGGCGGCGGCGGTGGCCTCGGCCTCCGCCATGGCCTTGCGCGTGGCCTCGATCTCCGCCTTCGCGTCCGCGGTCAGCTTTTCCTTTTCAGCGGCGGCGGCCTTCGCTTTCTCCGCCTCGCTTTGCTTCACCGCGATGTCCTTCCCGGCCTGCTCCACGCGGGTTTCGATGGTGGGAGGATTGTAAAGTACGAAGCCCAGCGCCGGGCTGTCCTTCGCCGCGTCCCAGATCCGGATGTCCCCCGCGGAGGTGCCGGTGATCACCGTCTTCCCCTCCTGTGTGAAGCGCGCGGAGAGCACCATGCCGCCGCCCGCCACCCAGTCCCGCACCTGTTTCCCGCTGGAGTCCCAGATCCTGACATGGCCGTCACGACCACCGCTCACCATGCGTCCGTCATTGGCAAAACCCAGCGTCAGCACGCCACCATGGGCACCCTGCTTCTTCACCTGGGAGCCATTGACCATTTCCCACCAGATCCAGTTCCCGTCCTCGCTGCCCGTGGCCACGAGATTGCTGTCCGACCGCCAGGCGATGGAGGCCACGCGTTTCTCATGGCCCTTCAGATTGTAAAACTCCCCGCCCGTGGCCGTCTCCCACACATAGGCCCCGCCATTGCGGTCCCCCGTGGCCAGGAGCACGCCATCCGGGCTGAAGGCCACGGAGGTCACCCAGTCCGTGTGCTTCTTGATCTCGGACAGCTTCCTGCCGGTGGCCGTGTCATAAATCTTCACCCGGCGCTCCCGCGTGCCGATGGCGATCCGCTTGTAGTCCGGGGTAATGTCCGCCGCCCCGATGGACTCGAACTCCTCACCCAGCGTGATGACCCGCTTGCCCGTCTTCACGTCCCACACCGCCACCACCCCCTTCTTCCCGCCGGTGCCTCCACTGGCCAGCACCAGCGCGCCATTCCGGGTGAAGGACACGCATTCCGGGAATCCGCCCTCGGGGAATGGCAGCACGCCCACCAGTTCCTTCGTTTCCGAATGGTAAAGCAGCACCTGCTTCGTGGAGCCCACGGCCATGAGCGGAGCCCACGGGCTGTGCGCCATGGCGGTCACGGCGTCCGCGCGCGGAGCCACCACCACGGGCTCCAGGAGCAGGTGCTCCGGCATGGCGGGCGGGCCGTCCGGCTTCCCGGCATTGCCGCCGGCGGCCATGGCAAAGTCCGCCTTCTTCTTCACCTTCGCGGAGGAGGAGGCGGTCTCCAGAAGCCCTCCGGCGATCCATTTGGAAATGACATCCATCTCCGCCTGGGGGATCTTGTCACTCTTCGGCGGCATGAAGGGCTCCGCCGCGTGGGTGATGACCTTGAAAAACTGGCTGTTACCCGCGTCTCCCGGCTCCAGATTCACCCCGCCGCTGCCGCCCGCCATCGTGGCCCCGAAGGTGGAAAGATCCAGACCGCCCTTCTTTTTCTCGGCGTTGTGGCAGTTCAGACAGCGGTTCTCCAGAATGGGCCGCACATGATCCTGATAAGTGACCTTATCCTGCGCTCCAGCGATTCCGGGAGCGAGAAGAAGAAGCAGAGCGCGGCGGCGAATCTTAAACATGGGATAAAAATTGGGACCTTCTGTGGAGCAGGAACGCCAAATCACCCCCCGGTTTTTCAAACGATCCTGCCCAGGATTAAGAGTTCCCGCAACTTTCAGTGCGAAATGCAACAACCGGGGCGGTCCTGCATGAGTTCCGGCGAATTGCAAAACCCGCTTTTCGGGGCGCTTTCCCTTTCAGCAGGGCCTTTTCCCCTAACTCCGGACCTGTGGAACGACCCTTGCGAGAGGCTTCCGGCATGGTGTCACCTGATCCATATTCCTACAATGGACCGCCCGTTCCGCCCCCGCCGCCCCTGGGGACGAAGTCGTCGGCCAAGCATGTCCTTTCCGCCGCGCTGCACTATGCCCAGGCCCGCGGAAAGCTCCTGGCGGTGGAGGCGAGGATCGCCGCCGCCGAAATGAAGATGGGCCTCATCCTCTTCGGCGCGGCGGCCATCGCCCTGCTGCTCGGCGGGGCTATTCTGCTCGTCGGCATCGTGCTCCTGGTCATGATGGTGCTGCCCCAGGCGAACGGGGCCGCGGCCTGTGGAGCGGTGGGCGCGCTCTTTATCATCGCCGCGTGGCTCATGCTGCGGGGCGGGCGCAAGGCGCTCTCCGGCCAAAACTTTTTCCCGGTCACCCGGGCCGAATTTCACGAGGACCACCAATGTCTAAAAAATCAATAACCCAGGCCTGGCAGGAGCGCGAGGCCCTGCGCCACGAACTGGCCGCCGCCCGCGTGGATATCATGGAAGCCTCCCGCTCCCTGAAGCACTCCGTAAACCCGAAGGAACGGGCCCGCGACTTCATCCGCGAAAAGCCCCTCGTGACCGCCATCGGCACACTGATGGCAGGCGCGGTGGCCATCAAGGTGCTCCCCGGCCTGCTCTGGAAGAGCAAAGGAAATCTCTTCTCCCGTTTCACCGGGGAACTCATGCGCGGCGCGGCCGGCATGGTCCTCCCCATCATCGCCGGAAAGGTGGCCGCCGCCGTGCAGCGCCGCCAGACCCCGGACGGCTATCCCGCCCCCGGAGTCGATGAATACCCTGTACCATAACATACAAACCCCCAACCTAATAAACATATGAATACGCTCTCCATCAAAGGAAACTGGAACGAGATCAAAGGCAAGCTGAAGCAGAAGTACGCCGATCTCACGGACAACGACCTTCTCTTCGAGGAAGGCAAAGAGGACGAACTCTACGGCCGCCTCCAGAAGAAGACCGGCCAGACGAAAGAGTCCATCCGCGACTTCATCGGCAAGCTGTAAAACACACCGGGGTCCGCCGGGCTTTCCCGACGGAAACGTAAATTATGAGAAACCAGCCTGCTGTTTTTCTGGCCATTGCCATCATCGCCGCCATTATCGGATTCTGGGGCCTTGTGGGCATTGTCGCCCTGATCGCGAAGATCGTCTTTGTGGTCTTTCTGATCATTGCCATCGTTACGTTCCTGGGTCTTAAAAAGAAAGCCTGACTCCATGACCTCCCAGGCCGGCCCTGCCGGCACCCCGTCCGCTCCAGCCGCCGGTGTTCCCTCCAATACAGGGAACACCGGCACCCCGGTCCCGGGCTCGGGGCCCTCGCCGCACCGCTCGTTTCTCACGGCGGCGCGGCTTGTTTCGTTCACCCTCACGTGTGGCATCCTTTACTGGGGGAAGGAAGTCTTCATTCCCCTGGCTCTGGGGATCCTGTTCAGCTTCATGCTGAACCCGCTGGTGCGGCGTTTCCAGAAATGGATGCCTCGCGGCGCGGCCACGGGCATCACGGTTACCATCGGGTGCATCTTCGTGGGGGCCCTGTTCTGGCTCATCGGCAGCCAGCTTTACAACCTCAGCAATGACATTCCGAAGTATAAGGAGAACATCACGGAAAAGGTCATTCAGGTCCGGAAAATGACCAAAGGAGGGGCTCTGGAAAAGCTTTATCAGACTTTCGACTCCATTACCCGGGATGTGGAAAAAGAAACCGGGGAAGCTCACGACAAGCAAGAACAGGAGAAAACCACCCCTGCCGCCCCACAGGAGGCGGAAAAACCTGAGGATAAGCCCCAGCCGGTCTATAATGCCCCGCCTCCCGGTCTGTTGAATACCGACGGCCTGGGAAAACTGCTGCCGGTGCTCGATCCCCTGCTGACGGCAGGTCTGGTGCTGCTGCTGGTGGTCATGCTGCTCCTGCGCTGGGATGACATGCGCAGCCGTTTGATATCCTTTTCCGGCCACCGGAATCTCACAGTGGCCACCAAAGCCTGCGATGACGCGGGCAAGCGCATCACGCGCTATCTCATGATGCAGTTGATCGTGAATGGCTCCTACGGCATCACCATCTGTATCGGTTTGTATTTCATGGGCGTGCCCTACGCCGCGCTGTGGGGGCTGTGCGCCGCACTTTTCCGGTATGTGCCCTACATCGGGCCGGTCATCGGCGCGTCCCTCCCGCTGGCTTTCAGTTTCATCACCGCGGACGGCTGGGATCAGCCGCTGTGGGTGGGCGGGTTCATTATCTGCCTGGAGCTGGTGAGTAACAATGTCATCGAGCCCTGGCTCTACGGCAGCAGTCTGGGACTCTCCGCCATGGGCGTGGTCATGTCCGCCGTGGCCTGGACGCTCCTGTGGGGACCGGTGGGGCTGGTCATGGCCACGCCGCTCACGGTCTGTCTGGTGGTGCTGGGGGAATATGTGCCCGCCTTTGCCATCTTCACCCGGCTGCTGGGGGACAAGCCTGTCATGGAGCCGCACTTCCAGTTCTATCAGCGTCTCCTGGCGCACGATGACGTGGAGGCCACGGCCATCGTGCGGGACTATGTGAAGGAGCACAGCCTGCGGGAGTGCCTGGACAAGGTCTTCGTGCCTGCCCTGGCCTTGGCGAAACGGGATCAAAGTCTGGACCTCCTGGAGAAAGAGGACGCGATTTACATCACCACCATGGCGGAAAAAATCTTTGAGATCTTCCGCGAGGACGCGGAGGAGGATGAGGCCGACGCCGCGTCCACCAAGGCGGAGGGTGATGCGCAGCCCGCCCCCAGCAAGATGCACCGCGCGTCCGTGCTGATCTGGCCGATGAACGAATTCGCCTCCACCGCCGGGAAACTGCTGGGCTGGATCCTCCGGGAGAGCACGGCGGAAGTGACCGTTTTGTCCGCCCAGAAACTCCTGGGAGAGGTGACCGCCGAGGTGCGTACCCGCCAGTCCGTGGCGGTATGCCTGATCAATCTGGACGTCGCGGAAAACTCCCGCACCCGCAGCTTTGTGAAGCGTCTCCGTTTTGAAATGCCCTCGCTGCCCATCCCCGTGGCCCGCCTGGGAGGCGCCGGACCGAATGATCAGGAAATCAAAGAGGCCCTCAAAGAAGTGGGAGCCTCCACCATCACCCGCGTGCTGAGTGAAACCGGGGCGGCCCTGGTCCCCTACACTAATGACGCCGCACGGCCCCTGGCCAACGAAGTCCCGCCCCCCGCGATCCTGCCTCCCACTGGATCCTAGCCCGCGACCAGGGACGACGGATTAAATCCGCCGTCCCTGACAGCGTCCGGCGTCAGGAACAGCCCGGCCCCCACGGGGGGCACCAGCCTTGGCGGACGGAGGCTGGAAAACCTCCGCCGCGGGGCATCCCCCACTGGCAAAGGCCCAGGGGCTCTTTATGATTCCCGCGAATGTCCGCCTGGTCACCTCTTCGTCTTCCTCTTTTCCGGGCTCTCTGGTTGTCCAGCGTGGTCTCAAACATCGGGTCCACGATGAATGACACCGCCGCGGTGTGGATCATGACGGAGATGGCAAAGGTCACCACCACGCCGGATCGCGTGCCGGTGATGATCTCCCTCATGCAGACCATGTCCAGCCTGCCGCTGTTCCTCCTGGGCCTGCCCGCCGGGGCCCTGGCGGACCTGGTGGACCGGAAGCGGCTCATCCTCATCGCGCAGACCGGCGCGTTCTGCGTGGCGGGCCTCATGGCGGGCCTGGCGTGGATGGGTATGCTGACGCCCACCACGCTCCTCCTGGTGACGTTTCTCCTGGGCGTGGCCTCCACCTTCACCATGCCCGCGTGGCAGGCCCTGGTGCCGGAAGTGGTGGGACGGCCCCAGCTTTCCCAGGCCATCGCCCTGAACAGCGTGGGATTTAATATCGCGCGCTCCCTGGGTCCGGTGGCCGGGGGGCTGCTGGTGGCTTCGTTCGGCGCGGTGCCGGTCTTCACGCTGAACGCCCTGTCCTTCGTGGCCGTCATCATCGCCATGGCCACCGGGAAATATCCCGCCACGCCCCGGAGTGCCCAGCGGGAGCAGATGCTGGGAGCCATGACCGCGGCCATCCGCTACGCGCGGCACGCGCCTCCCATGCGCCGGGTGCTCATCCGCGGCGGGACCCACATGTTCGCCGCCGTGGCCCCCGCCGTCCTGCTGCCGTTGCTTGTACACACAAGGGCCTGGAATGCCTCCGTCTACGGCCTCTTCATGAGCTGCTACGGAGCCGGGGCCATCTGCATGGCCGTGTTTTTCCTTCCCCGGCTGCGCGCCCGGTTTTCCTTCGATGAAGTGCTGGGCGGGGCCGCGTTCGTCTCCGCCGGGGCCGCCGCCCTGCTGGCGCTCCAGCCTCCCGCCATCCTCATGGGCCTCATCCTCACCGTGGCGGGCGCGGCCTGGATGAGCGCGCTGAATACCTTCAGCGTGGCCTCCCAGACCGTCTTCCCGAACTGGGTCCGCGCCCGCAGTTCCGCCATCTACCTTGTGGTCATGCAGGGATCATTCTCCGCGGGCGCGCTTGTATGGGGGTCCATCGCGGGGAATTTCGATCCCACCACCGCCCTCTTCGTGGCCTCGGCGGGGCTCTTTTTCAGCAGCCTCCTCAGCCGTCTCCTGCCCATGGGGAATGTGGACAAGCTGGACCTCCGCCCCTCCGGGCACTGGCACGAACACCACTTCACCAACGAGCCCGCCCCATCCGATGGGCCGGTGCTCATCACGGTGGAATACCTCATCGATCCCGCGGAGGCCCAGGCTTTCCGCGCCGCCATGTTTCACCTGCGGAAAACCCGGCTCCGGGACGGGGCCTTCCGGTGTTCCATATTCGTGGACGTGGAGGATCCCACTCTCCACCGCGAGACCTTCCTCGTGGGCTCCTGGGCGGAACACCTCCGCCAGCACGCCCGTGCCACTGTGGACGACCACCGGGTGGAGCAGGCCGTGCTGGCTTTTCACAAAGGCGAAGAGCCCCCCCGCGTCCGCCACTTTCTCATGATCAATCTGCGGGACCCCGTGGTGTGAACCTCCCGGAAAAAGCCCCGCGGAATTTTTTTCCGGGAATTTTTGAATAATCCTCCACGTCCCCCGTCCCACCGGGTGGTGACCCCCATCAGGGCGGTCGCTTTCCGTATCAAACAATGCCCTATGAAAGCCCTTCCGTTTTTTTGCCTCCTCACGCTCATTGCCGGCACCGCGACGGCAAAGGATAAGAAATACGACGACCTCCTGCTGGAGGACGGCACCACCCTCAAGGAAGTCACCGTGCTGAAAGTGGAACCGGACGGCCTCCGGCTGGCCCACAAGAACGGGGTGAGCAAAGTGAAATACGAGGATCTCCCGGAGATGGTGCGGAAAGAGTATTCCTTCGACCAGGAAAAAGCGACGGCCTTCCGCATCGCCCAGGATACCGCCCGCGAGGCCCGGAATGCCGCCGAGCAAAAGGAACGCGTGGAGGAGGTCCTCCAGCAGCGCCACGAGGAGCAGGACAGCGATCTCCAGCGCACCCGCGAGGCTTTCTTCCGCATGGTGGAATCCGACGAATACAGCTTCCCTCAGCTGGATAAATCCCTGCTGGACGGCATCAATGTCTTCAAAGAGGCCGGACGGAAAGACCTGGCGGCCATCCTGGAGGAGGACCGGAAACTTCTGCGCGAGCGGGAACTGGTGCGCCCCGGTGAGAAATACCGCAAGGAGCGCGATCTCCTGCTGGACCGCATCCGCGCCCTGGAAGCCCAACTGGCCGCGAATCCCCCCGCCGGAGTCCAGCCCGTGCGGGACACGACCTATGTACCCTTTTACGTGGACCGTCCCGTCATCGTCCCCGTGCCCTCCGGCGGCGGCAACGATCCCGACTGCCCCCCGGGCAAGCCGACCACCCCGCCCACGCGTCCCGGCCCCCGGCCCGGGTATGGAAACGGAACCGGGAATGGAAATGGCCCCGGGATCACGCCCATCCCCCCGGTGACCCGTCCGTCCACGCCCGTGCCTTCGCGGCCTACCACGCCGCCGGTGTCCCGCCCCTCCGTGCCGTCCGCGCCTTCACCACCCGCGATCTCCAGCCCGTCCCCGGCCCGGCCCACTTTCACCCCGGCGGTGCCGCAACCCGTTTCTCCCCAGCCCGCGTTCTCCCCGTCGCTCCCTTCCGGGAACGGCGGCCGGCAGTCCGGCGAGCACAATGGTAGAAAGTAAGTAGCGGGTTCAGGGGGAGGGAAAGGATCCGGAGCCGTCGAACAAACATCCCGGCCTGGCAGGGCTCCACGCCCTGCCATATCCCCGGCGGTTCACGCCTCCAGTGATCCTTTCGGTCCCTTCCTCCCCCTTACCCGTGAAAACTATTTGACATAATCGCGTGCATTGACAGGAAACCATGGCATGGTGACCGCTTATGCCTTTTTCCTCCCTCGGTCTCGATGACCGTATTCTGCAGGCGATCAAAGACGCCGGCTATACCGAACCCACCCCCATTCAGTCCGCCGCCGTCCCCCTTGTGCTGGCGAAACATGACCTGATAGGCGTGGCGCAAACCGGGACGGGAAAAACGGCGGCTTTCACGCTTCCCCTGCTCACGCTCATGGCCGGGGCTCCGGCCCAGCCGGGCCGCCACCGCACGCGCGCCCTGGTGCTGGCCCCCACCCGGGAACTGGTGGTGCAGATCGAGGAAAATGTGCGCGCTTACGGCAAACACGTGCCGCTCCGCATCACGAAGATTTTTGGCGGCGTGGGTGAACGCCCGCAGATCGATGCGCTCCGCGCGGGCGCGGACATGGTGATCGCCACACCCGGACGCCTGATGGACCTTATGGGCCAGGGCTACGCGGACTTTGGAGCGCTCCAGTATCTGGTGCTGGATGAAGCGGACCGCATGCTGGACATGGGTTTCGTGCCCGCCATCCGGAAGATCGTCAAAACCCTGCCCCGCGAGCGGCAGACGCTGCTCTTCTCCGCCACGCTCTCCCGTGAGATCGAGGTCCTGACCGGCGAGTTCCTCCGCCAGCCGAAGAAGGTGGAAATCGGGCGCCGCAGCAATCCGGCGGACACGGTGACCCAGCTCATCTACGAAATCCCGAAGGACCACAAACCCGCCCTCCTGGCGCACCTGCTGCGGGATCAGGCCATGAACATGGTGCTGGTCTTTACGCGCACGAAACACGGCGCGGACCGCGTGGCGAAACGCCTCGGCAGGGACGGCATCACCACCGCCACCCTGCATGCCAACCGCTCGCAGAATCAGCGGCTGAAGGCGCTCCAGGATTTCAAGTCCGGAGCCGTGCGGGTGCTCGTGGCCACGGACATCGCCGCCCGCGGTATCGATGTGGATGGAATCTCACACGTGGTGAACTTCGACTTCCCCCCGCATGTGGAGGACTATGTGCACCGCATTGGCCGCACGGGCCGGGCGAATGCCATCGGCGACGCCATCAGCTTTGTGAGCCCGGAGGATATGGGCGCGCTGCGCAGTCTGGAGCGGTTCATCGGGCGCGGGATCGTCCGCAAACAGCCGGAGGGATTTGACGCGAAAGCCATGCAGGTCCGCGAGCCCGAGCCGCGGGACAAACCCTCCCGTCCCGCCCGCCAGCAACCCCAGGGCCAGCGTCGTCAGCCCCAGGGCCAGAACCGCCCGCAACAGGCTCCCCGCCGCGAATCCCGGCCCTCCGCGCCCCGCGCGGAATCCCATTCCCGCTACGCCGGTTCCTCCCCTGCCCCGGAGCCCGCCTCCCAGGCTGCTCCCGCCACGGAGGAAAAGGTGCCGCTCCGCCAGGTAGGACGCTCCGGCCGCCGCTCGCGCCGGTGGTAATCGATTAACCGCGTTCCCCTTTGCGGAATACGGATACGCAAAAGTCTCCGGAGGTGGCATACCCCTCCGGAGATTTTTTGCGAAAAATTGCGATCCGCGGCGGATCAGCTCGCAAGCTGCATGGCAGGCTCCACGGCGGCGGATGGCATGGCACGCAACGGGTAGGCCAGTTCCTCCTCCACCGTGCCGTCGGCCTTGAGAATCCGAAGATTCCCCTGCCGGTTGCGAAGCAGTTTACCACAGACCTTCACGGCCTCCTCCCGGGTCTCGAACGCCGCCATGATTTTCTCTTTGCCTTGAACACAGAGTTTCCAGCGGAAGCCTTCGCGGGTGAGGTGGTAATTTTGCATAGGTTAGGGACGGGAGAGGGTGATGCATGGACGGGCATGCAGGGGGCGTGCCACGATTGAAACGCAGGCCGCGGGAGAGGCCGGATCCACGCACGCCGGGGTTGCATCGGGGCTTGCAAGCCGGGCCGGGGACGGCATCTTCGGCCCCTCTTTTTGACTTCCATGCCCGCTCATCCCACCGAACTTCTCGAATCACTCGCCTCCACCGCCGGCACTCCCTACTGGATCTATGACGCCTCCGTCATCCGCAAGCGCATCGCGGAAATCCAGGGCATCACGGACGGTCCCTATATTCAGGCGCGGTTCGCCATGAAGGCCTGCCCCGCGACGAAAGTCCTGCGGGAAATGGCGGAGGCGGGTATCTGGATCGATGCCGTGTCCGGCAATGAAGTGCTCCGGGCGCTCCACGCCGGGCATCCCGCGGGCATGGAGCCGCCGGTCATCTGCTTCACGGCGGATGTCTTCCGCGACAACGCGCTGGAGGTGGTGCTCCAGCATAACATTCTCCCGAACATCGGCTCCCCGGGCATGATCCGGGAACTGGCCGCCGCGGGTTACCGGGGGAAAATCTCCCTGCGGGTGAACCCGGGCTTTGGCCACGGGCACGTGAATTCCTGTGACACCGGCGGCCCCAGCAGCAAGCACGGCATCTGGCACGCGGACGTGGCCGCCGCCGGAGCCGCCGCCCAGGCCGCCGGCATGACGGTGGTGATGCTGCACGCGCACATCGGCAGCGGACCCCGGTTTGAGGAACTGGTGGAAAACCTGACCCGTCTCACGGATGAATTCGCGGCGCTGCTGCCCGGATTCCCCGGCCTGGAGGCCATCAGCCTCGGAGGCGGCATCCCGCACAATTACCGCGATCCCTCCGCCATCCAGCCCATCGGACGGCTGCGGGATCTTTTCCGCGCGGCGCAGGAGAAAGTAAGCGTAGCGGCGGGCCGCCCCCTGCGGCTGGAGATCGAGCCCGGCCGCTACTACGTGGCCCCCGCCTGCACCCTCGTGACCCGTGTCACGGATGTGAAGCACACGCAAACGAACGCCAAGGGCAGCGGTGCCACGTTCGCCATGGTGGATGCCGGATTCGTGGACCTCGTGCGCCCCGCCATGTATGGGAGCTGGCACGGCATCCAGGTGGCCGGACGGGAGAAAGAACTTCCGACGGGATCCGTCGTGGTGGCCGGCCCGCTGTGCGAAAGCGGCGACGTCTTCACCCGGGATGACGCGGAGCTCATTCAGCCCCGCCCGTTGCCTCCGCTCTCCCGCGGGGATCTCCTCACCATCCAGGACGCCGGAGCCTACGGCTACGCCATGAGCAGCAATTATAACTCCATCGGACGCGCCCCCCAGTTCTGGCTGGAGGAGGACGGCAGCGTGCTCCAGATCTCCCGCCGCGAAACCGTGGAGGACATCCTGAAGGCGGAGACGGAGATCAAGCTATAACCAGCGGCACACCTTCACGACCGCGGAATGAGACAAAGCCGGGAGCTATGCGCTCCCGGCTTTTTTCACATCCTGTTTTCAAGTTCTACGGGGACCTCACCTGCCAGGCCAGGGCCGTTTGGGAACCACCGGAGATGCGGCGGGTTCCGGAGCGGACGGAGTCACCCGGCCGTCAGCCACGCCATCCCGCAGATCGATCTCCTGGAGACGGGCGGCGAAGGCCTCGCGCGTCAGGGTGCCTTTTTCCTCCAGCAGTTCCAGCAGGGCTTCGATGGCCAGTCCAGCCTGGCCGAGTTCCAGTTCGAGGTGAGCCACGCGTTGCTCCAGGGTCCGGGTTTTCACCGCCGCGGCACGGGCGGCCCGCACGTGATCCAGACGCTGGCGCTGGAGGGCCAGGGACTGGGCCTGCCCCTGGCTTGTCAGATCCCGGATGCGTTGGGCACGGGCGAGGTTCGGAAAAAAGAAGTCGAACAAACTCATTGGGGGGACGGGGCGGTATGACGTGAAATATGCCGCTCAAGCTTCTCCCTCTCCACGCCGCGACAAGCGTGAATCCCCCAGGCTTCCGGTTCTGTTTCCTGACAACAAAAAAAGGGACGCCGTTTCCGGCGTCCCTCGGGATCAATGCTTTCCAGAGCGGCTTACAGGCCCTTGGAGGCGACGTATTTGATGAGGTCCACCACGCGGTTGGAATAACCCCATTCATTGTCATACCAGCTGATGAGCTTGAAGAAGCGGCTGTTGAGTTCGATGCCGCTGCCGGCGTCGAAGATGGAGCTGCTGGAGTCGTGGATGAAGTCGGTGGAAACCACTTCGTCCGCCGTCCAGGAAAGGATGCCCTTCATGTAGGTCTCGCTGGCCTTCTTCATGGCGGCGGAGATTTCCTGATAGCTCGTGTCCTTCGTGGTCTTCACGGTGAGGTCCACCACGGAGACCGTGGGGGTGGGCACGCGGAAGGACATGCCGGTCAGCTTGCCCTTCACTTCCGGAATGGCGAGGCCCACGGCGCGGGCGGCTCCCGTGGTGGACGGGATGATGTTGATGGCGGCGCTGCGGCCACCCTTCCAGTCCTTCTTGCTGGGGCCGTCCACGGTCTTTTGCGTGGCGGTGTAGCTGTGGACGGTGGTCATGAGACCTTCCTCCACGCCAAAACCCTCTTTCAGCAGCACGTGCACCACCGGGGCGAGGCAGTTCGTGGTGCAGGAGGCGTTGGAAATGATGTTGTGCGCCTTCGGGTCGTATTTCTCATGGTTCACGCCCATGACGATGGTGATGTCCTCGTCCTTGCCGGGAGCGGAGATGATCACCTTCTTCGCGCCGGCGGCGATGTGGCCCTTGGCCTTCGCGCCTTCCGTGAAGAAGCCGGTGGATTCCACCACGATGTCCACGCCCAGATCCTTCCAGGGCAGCGCGGCGGGGCCTTCCTTGATGGCGAGGCATTTGATCTCGTGGCCGTCCACCACGAGGATGTCGTCCTCCGCCACGGAGGCGCTGCTCTTCTTGCTATAGACTTCCTCTTTGGCTTTACCCTGGGTGGAGTCGTATTTCACCAGATAGGCGAGGTTGTCAGCGGGGACGAGGTCATTGACGGCGACGACCTCGATTTCCTTGCCGAGAAGGCCCTGGTCGCAGATGGCGCGAAAAACGAGGCGCCCGATGCGCCCGAAACCGTTGATACCGATTTTGATCATGTTTTTAGTAGAGAGCGGGGTGAGAAATGGGGAGGGTCCAGGTAAAGCGCGGCGCGGGGGGAGTCAAACGGCAAAGCGTAAAGACAGGCGGGCATTCCGCGCTTTCCGTCCGGGCGTCTTTATGTATCTTCCGGGTTGATGGCGTGGTCCCGGCGGGCTCTGTCCGGCATGAGTCACATCGTCACTTTCGGAGAGGTCATGGGCAGGCTGTCGCCCGCGGGGCACCGGCGTTTCGCGCAGTGCCTGCCCGGCACTCTGGAGGTCACTTTTGCCGGGGCGGAGGTGAATGTGGCTGTCTCCCTGGCCCTTCTGGGCGCGCGGGCCTCCTTTGTGAGCGCCCTGCCGGACCACGCGGTGGCGGACACGGTGGTGGCGGCGCTGCGGGGCCTGGGGGTGGAGACGCGGCATCTTTTGCGCGTGGAGACCGGGCGGCTGGGCCTGTATTTCTATGAGCCGGGGATCAATCAGCGCCCGGGCAATGTCACCTATGACCGCGAGGGAGCCTCGGTGGCGGTCACGCCGCCGGAGGCCTATGACTGGGACGGCATTTTCCAGGACGCCACCTGGTTTCACTTTTCCGGCATCACCCCGGCGCTCTCCGCGAACGCCGCCGCAGTGACCCGCCGGGCGGTGGAGGAAGCCGCCGCGCGCGGCCTGCCGGTCTCGTGCGATGTGAATTTCCGGAGCAAGCTCTGGCGCTGGGAGCCCACGCTGCCACCCCGCGAACTGGCCACGCGGGTCATGCGTGAATTGATGCCCCGGGTAACCGTGCTCTTCGGCGGACCGGGCGACGCGGAGCTGCTGGGAATCGATGGCCTGGGCACCCCGGGGGAGGTGGCGCGGCGGCTGACGGCTGGGTTCCCGGGGCTCACGCACGTGGCCATGACGGCGCGGGGGGAGGCCGCCGGAAACCTGACCTGGGGGGCGGCGCTCTATGAAACCATCACGGATACCTTACATCAGGCACCCGTGAGGGAAAACAGAGTAGAGCCCTACGTCATCCCTCGCGTGGTGGACCGGCTCGGCGCGGGGGATGCCTTTGCCGCGGGCCTCATCTTCGCGCTCACCACACCGGAACTGTCCATCCCCCAAACGGCGGTCGGGTTTGCCGCGGCGGCCTCCTGCCTGGCGCATTCGATTGATGGAGACTTCAATTTCTCCTCCCGCACGGAAGTAGAGTCCCTGATGCAGGAAGGCCGCAGCATCGGAGTGAACCGGTAAGCGTGACCCCTGGGGATTCCCTGAAAACCCCTGACAAAACATGGCGTTTTGCATGCCCTCACTGAAGGCAGTGGTACGCCCCCGGTGACATTTTCCCCGCATTTGCGGGAGGAGCTTGACGGGCGCGGGCCCTTCTGCCAGAAGTGCGCGCCGCAAGTGAATTTTAATTTTTCACCGTAACAAATCCCCCGCCGGGCGGGTATGGCTTTTTTACTCCACGCCGTTCCTCTGCCAGCCGGTTTCCAGTGAAATCCTGACACCATCCCGACTTCCCGCCCTATCTATGAATGCCGCTGCTTTTCCCACGGGTCCCAAGTCTAATAAATCAGAAGAGGAGATGACCGGGAAAAAACAAACCGTCCGGCGGCGAAGGTGGCCGCTGATAGTCGCGGGACTGACACTGCCGGTGCTCCAGGCCCGGGCTTTTCCCCCGGCACCGTCCTATACCCTGTTTGGGATCGTGCGGGATCAAGTGGGGAACAAGATCACGGTCGCGGGGGCGCAGATCATCCTGCTGAAAGATGGCAAAGAGGTGGGCCGCACGCCTATCACCTCCACCGCGGGGCTGGATAAAAATTACGAACTCAGTGTCCGCATCGATCAAAACCGCGCGGGCACCACGCTCTACACGGACCGCGCGGTGTCCTCCGGCGGGGCTTTCAGCCTGGCGGTGGAAATGAACGGCACGCGCTTCTACCCCATCGAAGTTTCCGGAAACCTGACCGCCGGCAAAGGCGCGGAAAACGTGCGGCTGGATCTTAATCTGGGTGAAGACACGGATGGCGACGGCCTGCCCGACATCTGGGAACAATGGCAGCTCTACCAGGCTGGCTACAGCCCGGACGCAAACGGTCACTGGCCTATCAATCTCATCACGAAAGACGGGGATTTCGACGGGGACGGGCAGAGCAATTATAACGAATACCTCGCCGGGACCTTCGCCGGGGATGCCGCGGAGGTTTTCAAGCTGGAGATCAAGGAGAAGGTGGCGGAGAAAGTGCGGTTCGAGTTTTACGGCATCACCGGGAAAACCTACGCCATCGAACGCAGCACGGATAACAAGACGTGGACCCCGGTGTCCCTCTCCACCGGCACCGCCGCCTCCACGGCCGCGGCGGCCTACACCGCCACCGGAGTGGGCGTGGTGAGCGCGTTTGTCGCTCCCTCCACCGGCACGGCAAAGGAATTTTTCCGCCTCTCTGTCCGCTAGTTCCCTCCGGTCATTCAGACTCATGAAAAAACCGCTTCTCTCCGCCGCTCTCGCCCTCCTCAGCCTCACGGGCGCCGCGCGGGCCCAGTGGCAAAATGCCAACTACGCGCTCAAGGGCGGGTGGAACTCCATCTATCTCCACGGGGACGCCACCCATGCCACGCTGGACACTCTTTTCGCGACGGGTGACGGCGCGAACATCCAGGAGATCTGGCGCTGGAACCCGAATCCCTCCCAGGTGCAGTTCACCGCCTCTCCCCTGCTGCCCACGGGCGGCACGCCGGAGTGGAGCAAGTGGGTGCGCGGGGGCACGGCGAATACCCTGACTCAATTGACCGGGCAGGCCGCTTACCTCGTGAAATGCGCGGGCACCGCCTCCAGCTCATATGTGGTGCCGCTGGCTTACCGTCCCCTGCCCCCGGCCAGTTCCTGGGTGCGGAATGGCGCGAACCTCATGGGCTTTCCCACCGCGCTCAGCGGTGGGAGTTATCCGGTATTCTCCACTTACTTTGCCACCTTCCCGGCGGCCATCGCCGCGAACAGCAAGATCTTCAAATACGTGGGCGGCGACCTGGGGGCCGCGAATCCGCAACAGGTCTTTTCCCCCCTTGCCGAACCCCTCGACCGGAACAAAGCCTACTGGTTTTCCTCCGAGGTGGTGGGGAATTTCTACGCGCCCGTGCAGATCACCTTCTCCAACGCGAAGGGACTCGAATTCGGACGCAACGGTGCCATCATCACCGCCCGCGTGTTCAACCGCACCGCTGCCGTGCTGCCGCTGACCATCACGCCGGTGAACTCGAATCCCGCGCCCTCCGGACAGGATGTCATCACCGGACCGGTGCCGGTCACCCGGCGCACCTTTGACGCCTCCACCTCCTCATGGACGGAGGCGCTCATCACCACGGCCTATAACGAGCTCATCGAGCCGAACAGTTCGGTGGAACTCAGCTTCGGGATCGACCGCACGGCGATGACGGGCGGCGTGCGCTCTCTCTACGCCTCGCTGCTGCGTTTCACCACCACCCCGGCCTCGTTCGATATCCTCATCCCCGCGTCCGCGCGGAAGACCTCGCTGGCAGGGCTCTGGATCGGGGAAGCCACCGTCACCGGCGTGGAGAGCAAGCCGCAGGCGGACACCGTGACGCCCACCGGAAAAGGGTTCCCGCTGCGGTATCTGATCCACGTCACGGATGACGGGACGGCGCGCATTCTTTCCCAGGTCTTCCTGGGCCCGCAGGCGGCGGCCCCGAATGACTACGGCATCTGCACACGCGAGGCCGGGCTGAAACAGGACGCGAAGGCCAGGGCCACGCGCATCGTGGCCACCCACATGCCGCTGGACCGGGTGCTGGACGGCGTGGCGGACACGGCTGAGCCCGCGGGCAGCGGCAGTGTGGCCATTCCCGGAACGCTGAAGCGCACCATCCTGCTGCCCTTCAATGACGCGGCGAATCCCTTCGTGCACCAGTATCATCCGGATCACGATAACAAGGACGCGAAGGGCCAGCCCCTGGCGGCGGGCATGGAAAGCTACACCGTCACCCGCGAGGTCACTTTCACTTTCACCGCCACCCCGCCCTCGGGGCCGACCATCCCAGGCTGGGGCAGCAGTGTCATCGGCGGCACCTATGCGGAAACCATCAGCGGCCTGAGCAAGGACAGTGTGGGCGTGGGCACCGGAGACGGGCTCCACGTCACCGGCACCTTCCAGCTCCAGCGCGTGTCCGAACTCGGCACGATCACCATCACCCCTCCCTGACCTGACGTTCTCTCCTCCGAAGTTTTCCCGGCTCACCGGCTCCCATTCTTTCCTCTTTTTCCCGTTTTATACCTTTTCCCATTTTAAAATATGAAAGCATCCAGGCTCGCTCCCGCTCTTCTTCTCTCCGGGCTCCTTTCCCTGCCCGCCCTGCTTCACGCACAAGTGGCCACCACCGCCATCCCTGGCGTCATGAGTTATCAGGGCCGGGTGTTGGATGCCAGCGGGAACCCCGTGGGAAATAACAACACCCCGGTAAGCCGGACCATCACCTTCCGCATCTGGGACCACCCTTCCAATAACCAGCCGGCCAACCTCATTTACTCCGAGCAGCAGACGGTGACCATCGCCGACGGGGAATTCAGCGTCCTCGTGGGCCAGGGCCAGGCCGTCACCAGCACCACGCAGTTTGGCTACAGTGAGGCGTCCAGAAAACTCACGGATTTCGCCACCGCGTTCTCCAGTCCCGTCCGTTACCTGGGCGTGACCGTGGACGACGGCGTGGTGGCTACCATCGATAACGAAATCACCCCGCGCCAGCAGATCGTCACCACCGGCTTCGCCTTCCGGTCAAAGGTGGCGGAGTCCCTGGGCACCAGCACCGGCAGCCCCGCGCTGAACACGCTGGACAATGGAAACGTGGGCGTGGGCAGCACCAATCCCGCGGCCCGCTTCACCGTCACCGGGACCGTGGCCGGGGCGGCGGGAACCCAGGGGCAGTTGCTTATCACTGATAGCGACCCCGCCAAAGGCCTGCGCATTGGCATGGACGGCGGCGGTAGCGGCACGGGTTTTCTCCAGACCGCCGGATTCCAGAATCTCATTCTCAATCCCCTGGGAGGAAATGTGGGCATCGGGAAAGTGCCCACCACTAAACTGGATGTGAATGGTGAGGTGAAGGCCACCATGTTCACTGGCAGCGTGGCGGACAGCAACCTGACACCGAACGTGGTCCTGCTGAACAGGAAGAACCAGCACTCCGCGGAAAACTATTTTGACAAGAACACCGGCATCGGCACCACCACTCCGGGCTTTCCTCTTACATTCGCGAATACCCTGGGGGACAAAATCAGTCTGTGGGGACAGAGCGGCGGTCACTATGGTTTCGGGATCCAGAATGGACTATTCCAGATTCACTCGGCTGAGGCGGCGAGCGATGTGGCCTTCGGCTACGGCCAAAGTAGTTCTTTTACAGAAACCATGCGGATCAAAGGCAGTGGGCTGGTTGGCATCGGCACCAATTCCCCGCTGGCCACGCTCCATACCTACACCCCGGGCGGTCTCATGCCGCTTCTCGCGGACGGTTCCTCAGCCGCTGGAACCTGGTTCGGTCTGCGCAACACTACCGCCGGTGCCACCACCTGGCAGTTTATCTCCACCGGATCCGGGAACGGTGAAAGCGCGGGCAAGCTGATAATCGGCACCGGGACCCCAGGCTTCCTGACGTCGAATGCCATGACTCTCACCTCCTCCAGCGTCGGGATCGGCACGTCATCTCCGGACGCCGCGAGACTGGTGGTCGCCGGCGGACCTTTAAGATCGAACCTGTTTGGCGGATATCTCAATATCGGCGGCGCGGGCGCGCCCACTGTTCACGGGCAGCATACCATCTCCATCCAGACTTCCAACACCATCTGGTGCGGTCATACTGTCATCTGTACGTCGGATGACCGGATCAAGAATGTCAAAGGACGCTCCAATGGCGCGAACGACCTTCAGAAGCTGCTTGGCATCGAGGTCACGGACTACAACTACAAGGACGCCGTTTCCCAGGGGGCGGGCGACCAGAAAAAAGTGATCGCCCAGCAGGTGGAAAAAGTCTTCCCTCAAGCCGTGAGCCAGCATACCGGCACGGTGCCCGACATTTATAAAAAAGGCACCTTCAAGGACGGCTGGATCAAGCTGGCCACCCCTCTGAAGAAAGGGGACCGTGTGCGGCTCATCAGCGGGAAAACGGACGAAGTGGTGGCGGTGACGGAAGCGGGCGAAGGCAAGTTCCGCACGGAGTTCAAGGCGGAGGACGGCGATGAAATCTTCGTTTACGGCCGCGAAGTGAAGGACTTCCGCGCCGTGGACTATGAGGCGATCTCCATGCTCAACGTTTCCGCCACCCAGCAGATCAAAAAGGAGAAGGACGAGGAAATCAAAACGCTGCGGGATGAGAACTCCGCCCTGCAAAAGGAGATCCTGGCGCTGAAGACGGAACTCCGCTCCCGCGACGCGAAAGACAAGACGCTGGATGCCCGGATGGCCGCCATCGAGAAAGCCCTCGCCGCCACCGGAGAGAGCCGTGAAGGCCGCGTGGGCAAGGTCACCGGAAAAACCGCCGGCTCGCGGGAATAAGAACGCGGAGGGCAGACCGGCGTGCCGGTCTCCCGCGATCACCCCGAGACTAACAAGTATACCCGACCGTCATGAACCGAATGCGACTTCCATTGTTCATTCTCTGTTCGCTGCTGGCCGCGCTTCAGGCGCGGGCACAGTTTGAAATCAAAGGCCGGACCACCAACCTGCTGGATCAGCGGCGGGCGGGGGCTTCCGTGACGGTCACCGGCACTGCCGTGACCTCCATCACGGTGCGTGGCGGAGGCGGCGGTTATACCGCGGCTCCCCTCGTGGTCATCGCCGCGCCGGCGAATGGCACCACCGCCACCGCCACCGCCGTGCTCACTGGCGGCGTGGTGACCTCCATTACCATCACTAACGGCGGCTCCGGCTACACTCCGGCAAGTCCCCCGGCGGTGAGCATCGCGGGGCCGAAGATTCCCGTCCTTCCGTCCGGCACACCGCCCGTGACCACGCCGCAGTTTGCCGGTGTCGCCGTCACCACGGGCACTTCCGGTGCCCGGAACAACACCCCGGCGAATGAAAATTACCATCTGCTTTCCGTCACGGGTGGACGCTATCCGCGGGCTCTGGAAGCCGGTGGCACCGCTACAAAAATGGTGCTTGTCCGCTCCGGCTTCGGAAACCCCTTCGCGTCCGGCGTGCCCCGTTATTTGATGGGCGATGAAATCGTCCGTCCGAACATGGACTGGAACAACGTTCCGGTTTCCCCCACCTACTGGCGCTCCCGCCCGGTGGCTCCTGGAGAGACATTCACGAACGCCTATCTCACCAATCTCGGCCTCATCGAACAGCCGGTGATCTCCACAAGCACGGTGACGGTGACGAAGAGCGAGACCAGCAGCAGCGTGGTGACCGTGTCAGCCGCGGGAGGGCTCACTACCGGGGCCACTCTGCTGGGCCAGACGGTGCATCTCATCTCCGGCACCACCGTCACGCTCTCCGGGAATGCGAACCAGACCATCACGTCCAGCACGTCCGTTCCGTTCGCACCCTATCAGCCCTTCTATTACAGCGTCCACGCGGACAAGGTCTTTGCCACACAGCCTGGCCGGGTCACGGTGACCTGGGTTTCCAATGCGCCGGACACCAGCAAGAGCGGGGAAACCGTGGCCTCCTACAAATTCCGCACGGAGACTTTTTCCGTCTCCTCCGCCTCCCAGACGGAGCCCCGTCTGATCTTCTGGACGGAAAAGACTTTCAATGGCCCCCTGATTTCCATTCCGAAGGGCCGCATCGTGCGGGTGAATCCTGTCTTCAATTCCTTCGTTTCCGGAAAAGCGGTGGAATATGAGCCGGTGGGTGGAAACCCGAACCCGAATCCCAACGTCGCCGCCGCCGCGGAGCCGCGGACGCTTTGGTATGACGATCAGAATGGTCTGCCCGCCTTGCATTCCTACAACTCGGAGGGCCGGGTCTTTGTGGAATATCTCGGCTCCGAGGTGGAGGGACGCTCCGGGGTGCATAATTTCATGGGGGCGGATATCGTGGAAATCCGCCGCTCGGCGGACACGGAAACCGTGCAGACCTATCTGGGTGAAAAGCTTCTCCCCCGCTCCGGACCGCCGGAGGACGGGGACGGTCTCCTGATCCCCCAGGTGCCTCGGGATGTGGCCCAGTCCAGCACTCTGCTTTACGGAAACTTCATCCGTCCGGACGGCGTCACGGATTACTTCGCGGAGCGGGAGAATCTGAATCCGGACAGCATCGTCTTTTACTGGATGGAGACGCGCGACGCGGGTCTCCACAGCATCACCCAGCCCGGGGTGGCAGGCCTGAATATCGCGTGGCCCAAACTGAAGCGCAACTATCTCCAGACATGGCCCCAGGCCCTGGCGCTTTTCCAGCCCGTGAACGTCACTCCCACCGGCGCGGGTCCCGCCATCGGACCGCGTTTTGAGCCCACCAGCCTGCCGCAGATCGCCTTCCAGGATGATCCCGGTAACCAGGAAGCGTCTATCGACGGCCAGACTCAGCGCCTCATCGTGGACCTTTCCGGAAGCACGGATAAAACGAACCGCACGTTGCTGAAGTTCAACTCCAGCTCCGGTCCCTGGTACGTGCGCCTTTTCATTCAGTCCTGGGACGCGCTGGGCACCCCGGCCATCCCGGACCCGGATGGAGACGGCCCGCTTACCGGCACCCCTCCTGTTTACACGCTCAACGACTCGAACGCGGACGGCGTGGCGGACTTGACTCTCTCCGCCACCGTGGGCACCCGGCTGGAGCCGCCCAGCCTGGACTATGCCACGGCGGGCCACATCGATACCGGCACCTGCTATTCTCCTGGCGCTTACCTCGATCCCTTGTCTGACACGGGTTTTGACGCGGCGGCACTCGGTGGCATCATCCCCGTGAACGCCCTGCCCGGGAAGGAAAAGCTGACGGTCTGGTGGTTCAAAAAAGTGGTCCCGCCCAACTCCAGGTTTGCCCCCTTCTATGTTCCCGCGGTGGCCGCCCGTTACACGGTCAGCTATCCCGCCAACGCCCAGGATCTGGTGATCGCCTCCGGAAAAGGCCTTGAGAATCCAAGCCTCACCTCCGCGCAAAAATCAGGCAGGCTCTATGTGCAGAATAATTCCGCCGCCCCGGGCTACAATCCCAATGAGGAGCACGCCATCCTTCTGGATGGCAACGTTTACGCTCTCCGGGACGACCTGAACCTCCCCGCCTCAAGTTCCAGCCCTTATGTGCTGCTGCAGTACACGGATGCCGGCGGACGGCCCGCGATGCGGGTGGCCCACGTGGTCCGGTCCAATGCCACCTATCCTCTCACCTACTCGAAAGTGGCGGGCACGCCCCTGCAGGCTCCCATGCCGCTGACCCTGCTGCCCCTGCCCCTCCTGGGCGATGGCTCCGTGCGGAACGAAGAGGTAGGCCTGAACGTGGACAACCTGCCCGGCACCAATGCCGCCGGGGCTACGGCGGCATACCGGACTCACTACAACAATTTCACCTTCGAAGACCGGAAAGGCCAGCACTGGCTCTTCCGCGGACCGCACCAGAACGGTACGCCCAGCTTCGGGATGAAGTTCTATTACTATCTCCAGGCCGGTTTCTGGTTTCCCTCCCTCGCCACGCAACCGGACGCGGGCAGCATCCAGCCCTTTGTCGCGGCGGATGCCGGCGAGGACTTGAATGGCGGGGATGCCATTACCCTGACCTACCTGCCAAAGTGGCCGGATGATCCCTCGCTCGAAAAACCAGCCGTCCTGGGCGTGCTGCAAACCGCGGAGACTCTCACCCTGCAAAAGGCTGGTCTGCCCCAGGTGATGGGCCAAAGCAGCGCGGAGATCATTTACCAGCAGTCCATCGCTCTCGACGGGCCGACCAAACCCTCCGTGGCCCTGCACGATCCCCTGCGCGGGAAGCGGGTGCTGCTGGAAAAAACCGCTCTGGACCGGATGCCTCCCAGCATTCTCACCACGGACTTCGGCGGTCGCACTTACCTCCAGAATCTCCCGCCAAACCTGCAAAACCGCTTTTACTTTGATGGTTTCCAGGGCGCGAAGGGCGGTCTGAACGTGATTGGGGAGTTCTTCGATGAAATCGTGGGCGAGGATTATCTGAACCTCAATCAGTTGAGCGCCCAGGACATCCTCGACCTCAAAGCCGCGTGCCCGGCCACGGACACCGTCAACAAACCCAAGTGGGACGCCGCCATCGAAGCCCTCAGCACCACGCTTGAAACCTTCGAGGAGAGCAAAACGGTGCCCGGCACTTATGTGAAAATCCCGTCGCAGGACCGGGTCATCGGAGCCATGCAGCGGTCGGACATTACGAGCCCGGACACCGCTGTCACCAGCTACGCGCTCAGCTCCACCGGGCAGGGTACCGGGTATGTGACTCTGGTCTTCGGGAATGGCTCGGCCTTCACGGATTCCGGGGATCCCGTGGATATGCAGGTCATCAAGGTAAGCCCCGCGCTGTATCCGGGCGACCTGAAAGTGGTGCTCTCCAGCAACCCGCTGGACGAGCAGGTGGTCCTCCGCCACAGCGGGGACTACGGCGGCAATCCCGAAAACTTCGAGTTCCGCTGGCGCTATGGCTTCCCGGATAATGGAAACCCGCCGCTGGGCGATCCGGCCACGGATCCGGCCTGGTATGATCCGGACCCGGACGGCTCCAGACACGCGGGCAGCAGCATCCTGGTGGGCGGCAGTCCCCAGGCCATGCTCAGCCAGCCCGCCGTGCTCATGGGAGACGTGTATTTTACCATGAGCTACCGTCTCAAAGCCCAGGGGAACAAGCCGGCGGGAGACTGGTCCGCGTGGACCCGCGCCTCGCTCGTGGAAGGCTGGATCAAGCGGGTGCTCGCGAAGATCACGCCGTTCAACCAGCGCATGACGGACCTGTATAACAACTCCGTGAACACCGACGTCTCGCTCCTCACCCAGGCGGGCACGCGCTGGGAGGGGAACATCGCGCTGAACCTGAGCAACGTGAACGACCACGGGCTGATCGAAATCTACGAAACGATCCTCAACCGCGGCAAGTCCTTCACCATCGGCTCGGACATTGATACCACCTCGGCGAACAATGCCCTCATCCTCGCGGCGGGCTATCTGAATGATCTTTACACCATCCTCGGAAATGAAGCCTATGCCGACGCGGCGAACCCCACCATTTCCATCGATGACCAGGACTCCGCCACGGAGGTGAACACCAGCCGCTTTGCCTTTGAGGGCCAGGTGTCCAGCTCCCTGGAGGAGGAGAGGGCCCTGCTCATGGGCCGCGATGACTTCGCCACTCCCGGCACCACGCTGGCTCCCGCCTACAACCGCCTCTGGTGGAACTACACCCGGGGCATCAACAGCGGGGAGGCCATCTATGCGGTGAATTACAACATCAAGGAAAAGCCCGGCAGTTCCACGGCGGACGGCATCGTGGACGCGGCGGATGCGCAGAGGATGTTCCCGCAGGGCCACGGGGATGCCTACGGCCACTACCTCACCGCCCTCACGGGATACTACAAACTCCTGACCCATCCCTACTTCACCTGGACCCCGTCCGCGGAGGCGGTGAACGTGCTGGGCATCCCGGTCATGGTGGACTACAAGGACGAGCGGAAATTCGCGGCCTCCGCCGCCAATCTCGGGCACACCGCGGAGCAGATGCTGGCGCTGGAGCACCGGCGGAGTTACGCGGACGACCCCGCCGCGGGCTGGGGACAGTTCCGCGACGGCAAAGTGAATCCGCGCACGGGCGTCGCCCGCTCCATGGGGATGGATGAGATTTCCAGCCGCGCCGGTCAGGGAGCGTATTTCAACTGGATCACCGCCAATTCCCTGCTGCCGGACAAAGACACGGACACGGGGCACACCGGCGTCCAGATCGTGGACCGCACCACCGTGCCGGAGATCAATGAACTGGTCACGCTCGCCACCGGCTTCCAGACCACCATGGACTCCGCCAATGCCCGGCTCAATCCGCTGGGCCTGAGCCCGGGGGCCATCGCTTTTGACATTGATCCCTATTTCAACAACTCCCTCGGCCAGGAACTTGCGGACCCGTCCGTGGTGGGCAAGGGGCACTATGAGCAGGTGGCAGTGCGGGCTCTTGCCGCCCTGAATAACGCCGCCGGGGCTTTCAATCAGGCCGCCACGATGACGCGCCTGCTCCGCAGCCAGGAGAACCAGATCGCCTCGCAGCAGATTGCGATCGAGGACGAAAACTACGCCCTGCTCCAGGATCTCTACACCATCTACGGCATGGCGTACGCCGGGGACATCGGGCCTGGGAAGACTTATCCCGAAGGCTACACGGACCCGGACTACAACCGGTGGTTCATCATCGACCGCCCCACGGACCTGGTGGACACCTCGAAGCCGGTCACGGTCACCATCAAAATCCCTACCGTGATAAAAACCTTCACGGGCGGCGCCATCGATGCCATCGTCACCAGCTACACCAGCGGGGATGTCGTGGAAAAGACCTTCAAAGTCAGCCCGAATCAGGTCGCGCAATTCGCCGACGTGGTGGGTCCGGGCACGGCGCTTGGAAAACGGGGTTACACCGGCACCCTGCAGCAGGCCCTGCTGGAGGCGCACCTCGCGCAGGTGGCACTGATCACGGCCAACCAGGACTTCCAGGCCCTCAAGCTGCGGTTCACCCGGGAGGCGGAGGTCTTCAGGGCCATGGTGAATTCGCACAAGGACCAGATTTCCGCCGTGGAGGGATTTGGTGCCGCCATCGTGGCCACGCAGACCGCGTCCGCCGTTCTGGAAAGTGTGTCGAGCGCTCTCAATCTCGCCGGGGATCTGGCGGAGGGTTATGCCGAAGCCCTGGGGAAATCCTTCCCGCTGGCCGCGGGTCTGGCGAATGACGTGACCTCGCTGGCCCGGGGCGCTCTTTCCGGCTTCGGTGTGGGCACCGCCGGTTCACTCAAGGTGAACGCGCTGATCGCGGAGGCCGCCGCGCGCCAGTTGAACGCCACGGTGGTGGGCGGGCTGGAGTTTGCCCAGGAGGGCACGCTCATGAGCCTCGGCTTCAAACAGGACGAGCTGCAGGCTGCCTACGAGTTCGAGCAGACTTACCGCGAGCTTCTCAGCCAGCACGGTCAGTTCGTGGAACTCATGGCCGCCTATCAATCCGCTCTGGCACAGGTGAACAACCTCGTGGTGGACGGGGAGACCATCCGCTCCCGTCTTCAGACGCTGCGCCAGCGCGCCGCCGCCGTCATCAACGGCTACCGCACGAAGGACCTGACCTTCCGCACCTTCCGCAATGAGGCGCTGGAGCAGTACCGCACTCTTTTCGACCTCGCCAGCCGCTACACCTACATGGCGGCCAAGAGCTACGACTACGAGACCGGCCTGCTGGGCAGTCCGGCGGGACAGAGCGTGTTCGCCCGCATCGTGGCCTCCCGCTCGCTGGGGGACCTGACAAACGGCGTGCCGCGCTCCACGGCCAGCACCCTGGGGGACGCGGGTCTCGCGGGCAGTCTGGCGCAGTTGAACGCGGACTTCTCCGTGGCGGAGGGACGCCTGGGACTGAACAACCCGGACCACTACAATACGGTCTTCTCCCTGCGCCAGGAGCTCTACCGCATCCTCTACAATGGAGACTCCTCCAGCGCGGACGCCTGGAAACAAACGCTGGAGCAGCACATCGTGCCGGATGTGATGGCTGATCCGAACGTGGCCGCTTATTGCCGGAACATCAAAAAGCCGGACGGCACGCCGGTCCCCGGCTTCATCATTCCGTTCAGCACCACCATCCAGCACGGGAAGAACTTCTTCGGCCTCGACTACGCCGCCGGGGATCACAACTACAGCCCCAGCAGCTTCGCCACGAAGATCGCCGCCGTGGGCATCGCCTTCCCGGGTTATGTGGGCATGGAGAATGGCGTCACGCCGGACCCCACGCAGCAGTATGCGCTGGGGGCCACGCCGTATGTGTATCTCATCCCCTGCGGCACGGACTACATGCTCGCCCCCCTGGGAGACACGAACACGCTGAGAAGCTGGGACGTGAATGACCAGGCCCTGCCCCTGCCCTACAACCTCGGGGCGAGTGCCTTCAACACCAGCCAGTTCTTCACCGCCAACGGCACGCTGAGCGAACAACCATGGGTGATCCGGAAGCACCAGGCCTTCCGCGCGGTGAGCGATCCCACGCTGTTCTACAGTGACCTGCCAATCATCTACTCCAATGCCCGCCTCATCGGCCGGAGCGTGTGGAACAGTCAATGGAAGCTGGTCATTCCCGCCTACACCCTGCTGAACAATGAGCAGATGGCGCTGAATAACTTCATCAACAGCGTGCAGGACATCCAGCTCTTCATCCGCTCCTACTCCCACGCGGGGAACTGAAACTCCATGAAACCCGTTGCCCTGATCATCGCCGCGGCGCTCGTCATCACGGCTGGCGTGTGGCTGGCGGTCCGGAGGCCGGAGACCGTGGAGTCCACGCCTCCGCCTCCTCCCCCGGATCCCGCCACCCTGCATGCCGGGGCCATGGCGCTGAACGGGGACGAGGCGGAGGTCTTCCGCCGTGCCTTCTGGAGAAAACCGGATGCCACGGATAAAATCCTCCACGCGGAGCGCCGGGAGTGGACGGAGAATAAGGAGGATGGCATTTCCCACTGGCAGTGGTTCATCGCCGCGGAGCCCGGTCCCGCGCTTCTCAAATGGCTGCGGGATGACAATGCCTTTGGCGTGCGTCCCGCGAAGACGGCGGTCATCAAGGGAGCGCCCGCATGGTTTCCGTCAGACCTTTCCACCTTCGACCTCCGCACTGGTGGCTCGGGCGGCAGCCTGGCGCTACTTTTCAGCCAGGACGGAAAAACCCTCTACGCCACCAGTTCCGGGAAGGGCTTCACGCCAGGCGTGAGCGCCCCGGCCCGGACCAACCCGCCCGCCGGCCAGCCCGATCCCATACCTGGGCGTCTCCCGGCTGGTCCTCCCCCGAACCCTTCCAAATAACTCATGAGCCTGGTTTCTCCGTTCGTCCGTCGCGCGCTGCTGGGCGCGGCCTGTCTTTTCCTGCTCCCCGCCACTCTCCCGGCGGTACCCGCGCTGCTGAACCACCAGGGCCGCGTGGCGGTGAACGGCGTGAACTTCGAGGGCTCCGGCCGGTTCAAGTTCGCGCTCGTGAACGGCACGGGCTCCATCACTTACTGGAGCAATGACGGTACCAGCACGGCGGGGTCCGAACCCGCCGCCGCCGTCACCCTGCCCGTGAGCCGGGGACTTTACGCGCTGCTCCTGGGCGACACCGCCCTGGCAAACATGTCCGCCGTGCCGGTCGCGGTTTTTGACAATCCGGATGTGCGCCTGCGCGTCTGGTTCAACGACGGCGTGAAGGGCTTCCAGAAGATCACGCCGGACCAGCGGCT
The DNA here is from genome assembly GCA_965229245.1 of Verrucomicrobiales bacterium. Lineage (GTDB taxonomy): Bacteria > Verrucomicrobiota > Verrucomicrobiia > Verrucomicrobiales > V1-33 > V1-33. The sequence goes on along the minus strand of CBDDIW010000003.1, from coordinate 1,129,392 downwards.
CGCCGCCGCGCCTTATGCTCTCCTGGCCGCGCGGGCGGAAACCGTGGACCGGATTTCCATGGACAACCTCCTCGCCGCGCCCGCGAAACCCGTGGTGGGCTGGGGGGAAAATCATGATGGCCAGACCACCGTGCCGCCGCTCACGGGCGTGATCTCGCTCGCGGGGGGCAGCACGTCCAGCCTGGCCCTTCTGGAGAACGGCACGGTGGCCGCCTGGGGACTCGCCGCCTCCGTGCCCACCGGCCTCACGGGCGTGAAGCAAATCGCGTCCGGGCCTTTGCATTTCCTCGCCCGCAAAACCGATGGCACCGTCGTCGCCTGGGGCGATAACACGTATGGCAATGCCACGGTGCCCCCAGGCATCGACAACGCGATCAGCATCGCCGCAGGCGAAAAGCACAGCCTGGTCCTCCGTATCGACGGGACCGTCACCGCATGGGGGGATAATTCGTTCAACCAGACTACCGTCCCTCCCACCGCCACCGGCGTCAGGGCCATCGCCGCTGGTTATGATCACAATCTGGCTCTGAAGGCGGACGGCACCGTCATCGCCTGGGGGCGGAACGATGCCGGACAGACCACCGTGCCCGCCGGGTTGACCGGCGTGACCGCCATCGGCGCGGGGGCCTATCACAGTCTGGCGGTGAAAAGCGATGGCACCGTGGTTGCCTGGGGATGGAATCTTGGCGGGCAGGCCACCGTGCCCGGAGGACTCACCGGCGTGGTGAAAGCAGTGGGAGGTTATGCCTTCAGCGCGGCTTTGAAAACAGACGGCACCGTCGTTGCCTGGGGGGATAACAGCAGCGGTCAGATCACCGTGCCCGCCGGGACCACCTCCGGCACGCTCATTGCCGCCGGGGCGGCCCACGCGCTGGTCCTGCGCTCCGGGCTCGTGCCCGCCAAAGTGGCCCGGCTGGACCAGGAGAATCTCTTCACGGAGAGGCTGGGCATCCGCCGCGCTCCCGCCACCAACGCGCTGGAGGTCGAAGGCCAGGCCAGCAAGTCCACGGCGGGCAACTGGCTGGCCAATTCCGATGGACGCATCAAGACGGACGTGCGGCCCATTGATGGAGCGCTGGATAAACTGGACCGCGTGCGCCTCGTGGAATTCCTCTACACGAAGGACTACCTCGCCGCGCACCCGGACATCGAGAACCGGCGGTATCTGAATGTCATCGCGCAAGAGTTTGCCGCCATCTTTCCGGAGCATGTGAAAAGCAGCGGGGAGACCCTGCCGGACGGTTCCCCCGTACTCCAGGTGGATACTTACCCGCTCACCATTTACTCCGCCGCCGCCGTGCAGGAACTGCATCGTGAAAACGAGGCGCTGAAGGCCAGACTCGCGGCCCAGGAGGAACGCCTGCGGAAACTGGAAGCGGCCCTGCTGCCGAAATGACCGCCATGAATGCTCCGCGGCTTTTCCTGCTTCTGCTCCCTGCCCTGCCCCTCCGGGCGGGCACCAGCGCGGACTACTCCCTGGAGCCCGCCACGCTGGACGCCGGAGGCACGGGCGGGATCAGCGCGGACTATACGGCGGATTTTTCCCTGGCCCCGGGAGAGGCGGGAACGTCCGCCGCCTACAGCCTCCGCGCGGGATATGCCGGGCAGTTGGGAGGGAATGCGGCAGGCCTGCTCCTCACCGCAGTGCCAGGCGTGACCGTGAATGAGGGAGGAGCGGTCGCCCTCAGCGGCAGCCTGGTCCTGGATGACACCACCCTCCTGCCCCTGCCCGCGGGCGATATCACCTGGAGCGTGGTCAGTGGCCCGGTGTCCGGCATCAGCACCGGCGGCGCGGCCACGGCGGGGGCGGTCTATCAGGACACCCCCGCCCTCGTGCGCGGCACCTGGCAGACTTATTCCGGCACCCTGGGCCTGACGGTTCTGAATGTGCTTCCTGACAACTTCGGGACTTATGCCGGGGATCTCATTCCGGACGACTGGCAGGTGCGCTACTTCGGCACGGGCAACCCGCTGGCCGGTCCGGCGATCGATGCCGATGGCGACGGCTTCGACAACCTCTTCGAATACCGCGCGGGCCTGGATCCCGCGGACCCCGCGTCCGTCTTCACCCAGCGCCTCGTCACGCTGCCCGGTGGCGGCCACGCGGTCATCTTCTCCCCCCGCTTTCCGGATGCCACCTATGTGCTCATGGGCAGCAGCGATCTGCTGCTCTGGACCCCCGTGACCGGCACCGTCACCGATAACGGCGAGGAGCGCACCATTACCGATCCCTCCGGCACCGGAGACCGCCGCTATTACTTTCTCAGCATCCAGCGCCCGTAGGACGGCGGCCGGATCCGGGGGGAAAAGAACAGCCCTGGAGAGGCCTTGCTCCCGGGCGGGGGCGATTTAAAATGGGGGGACTTATGGTCATCTCTCCCCGCCCCGCCGCTGATTCCATCCTTTTTTCCGCCGTCCGGGAAACCTTCACCCGCATGGGCTGGGACGCCCGCCGCGTGGAAGGACGGGAGGTGCTGGAGGCGGATTTTGAAGTCTATCACACCCGCACCCGGATTCACGCGCAGGCCTTTGCCCCGCTGCACGCCGTGAGCGTGGTGGGCACGCTGGGGCACCGCGTGCCGGACAGCCGGAGCGGCGTGGTGAGCGAGATGCTCATGCGCACCAACAAGGAGCTCACCATCGGCAATTTCGAGCTCGATCACGACACGGGCACCGTGATCTTCCGCACCACCAATATCTTCCCGCCGGAGAATGTGGATGGCAACATCATCGCCAGCCTCGTGCATGCCACGCTCGCCGAGGTGGACCGGCTCACGCCCTTCCTCACCCTCGTCCTGCGCATGAACGCGGCGGAACTGGGCGCGCTGAATCTGAAGACCTTCCTCATGCGGGAGGATCTGCTCCCGCCGGTGCCGGACGGGGATGCCACCACGCCGTGAACGGGGAATATTTCATCCTTGAGCCGGACGGCAGCCAGGACGGCCCCTACGGGGAGGAGGAATTGCTGGACCTCATGGATCAGGGAGAACTGTCTCCCGGCACGCGGTGCATGGACGCGGACAGCGGGAGGATCACCCGCCTCGGCAAACTCTTTCACGTGGTGGCTCCACCGGCCCCCGCTCCGGTGCCCTGGAAGCCCGCTCCTTTTCCCCGCGCCCGGAAGGATGATGAAGAAGAGGATGGCGCCCCTTCCGCCGCCAGGGAGCCCGCGCCCGGCCGGCCCCGCGCGCGGCTCCTCTACCACGGCAGCCCGTGCGTGCTCACTTACTGGCGGAGCGCCCTGCTGGCGGTGGTGCTCTTCGCGGGCGGCTGGCTGGCGCGGGAGAAAATGCCCGCGCTGCTGGCCCTGGGACCGCTGGCAGGCATGGGCGTGCTGCTTTACACCGTGCTGCGCCGCATGCGGAGCCGCTATATAGTGACCACCACGCGCGTGGAACTGCGCCGGTTCGCGGGTGGCAGCCGGGTGCTCGCCATCCGGGAGATCCTGGCCATCCGGGTAAAGCGCTCCGGCTTCCCGGGACTGCTCGGCATCGGCACGGTCATCTTCGCATCCGCCACCGGACCTGCCCGGGATGTGGTGTTCCCACGGGTATGGCGCGCCTCTGCTTTGCGGGACCTCGTGAGCCGCCTCCAGGAGGCCGCTCAGTTGAGCCCGGGATCGTCCGGCATCTTCGAGAGCAGGTGAAACCAGGGGCCCATGTCACTGAGGAGATCACTCCACAGGCTTTTGTCGTTTTTGCCCATGAGAATGGTGCGGTCCGGCTTCCGGGTGATCCATGAACGCCGTTTCAGCTCGCCCTCCAACTGGCCTCCGGACCACCCGGAATAACCGATGAACGCCCGCACGGTCTCCCCGGCCTCCAGCCGGTGCATGGCATCATCCCGCGTGAGATGCGTGGTCCACACGAGCGTCGAAGAATCCGCCTCCCATTTGAAGGCCACGAAGGTCAACTGCTCCTGGCTCACCGGCCCGCCCACGAATACCGGCACCGCGGCCAGGGGCTCAAATTCCGGAGCGGGCAGCAGTTCCCCCGCCAGCTTGCCAACCGGACGGTTGAGCACATACCCGTGCGCCCCTTCGTCATGCCGGTGTTCCGTCAGCAACAATACCGTGCGGTGGAAATTCGCATCCTGGAGCGAGGGATCGGCCAGGATGAGCGACCCGCGCAGACAAAGCTGGGATGATTCATCAGGTGTCATGGAAAGAGGGCGGCTCCGGGCCTGGTTGAAGGCCGGGATGCGTTAACCAACCACAGCCCGGCAAGGGGGCAAACCAAAAACGCGCCCCGCCGGAGCGGGTTGATCCGGGCTTTCCAAGCCCGCGGCCCGCGGTCAGACTCGAACGCATGACCCCCTCCCCTGCCGGCAGGCTTGCCGCCGCCGTGTCCGCCTTTTTGCTGCTCGCCACCGTGTCCGTGCTCTTCTTCCTGCACGCCGGGGAATCCCGCCATGCCTCCGCGCCCGCGAAGCACCGGAGGGTGCTGCTCATCGGCATCGACGGCTGCCGGAGCGACGCGCTCCGGATCGCGGACACGCCCCGGCTGAAGGCCCTGGCCGCGGCAGGCACCGTGACCTGGGACGCCGTGGCCGGAGGGGAGCAGAACGGTCCCACCCAGCAACCCACCGTGAGCGGCCCGGGCTGGAGCAGCATTCTCTGTGGTGTAAGCATGGACAAGCACCGGGTGTTCGATAACAAATTCATCGGCAACCAGCTGGCCATTTACCCCCATTTTTTCCGGCGTCTCAAAGAGGCGCGCCCTTCCCTCGTAACCGGCCAGGCAACCACCTGGGCTCCCCTGGAAAGGATCATCCTTGGGCAAACGGCGGCGGATTTTGTGGACTGGCATTTCCTGGCTGAAAACGGTTCCACTAAAGAAAACGATTCCCTGGCCGTGAAAGAAGCGACGGAGTGGCTGGGGAAAGCCTCGCCGGATGTGCTTTTCGTTCACTTCGATGGCGTGGACGCCGCCGGTCATGCCACGGGCTTCAGCCCGGAGAATCCCGTGTATCTTTCCGCCATCCATGATATCGATGGATACACCGGCCGCCTGCTGGACGCCGTCCGCGCCCGCCCGGAATATGACAGGGAGGAATGGCTCACCCTGGTGGTGACGGACCATGGAGGGAACGGGACCAGTCACGGCGGCCAGACTTCGGGCGAACGCCGCATCTTCCTCATCGCCCATGGCGGCGAGTGGTCCCAGGGAAGGGTGAGTCTGGATACGCCGCGTCACACAGTAGTGCCTTCCATCATCGCCAACTTCCTCGGCATCGATATCCCCCCGGCGTGGGGCTGGGAACCCGGCTGGAGGCCGAAGTAAAGGACGGCGACAGGAGTGTCACCGCTACCCGGTGGCTAAACACGGAGAGATTGTAATCTCAGGCCTTCAGCGCATCAATTGAAACCGTCAGGTTTCTTCGCGCGGCGGCCTCGTATTTACCGTGAAAATACGGCGTGGCATAGATGGCCGGGCGATCCAGAAATGATCTGAGGACGGAGGTTCTGCCGGTGGCATATTCCGCCGGTGATACCCAGGAGTATTCCTGCCGGATCTGGTCTTCATACGCCAGGAATTCCTTTTCAATCCGGCCGAGAATAGCAAGATCAAGATCCACCATGACCTGCATGTCAGGAGGCAGACCGGTCGCCGCCGCCGTGTGGCGGGTAACGAGGATAAACGCGGAAACTTCACTGGCAAAAGCCTCCGGGAACCCCAGGCGCTGGCAGGCCCTCCTGGCGAGCACGGCGCTGTCCTCTTCGTTCGTTTTCGATTTGGGTTCGTACACCGAGTCATGGAACCAGATGGCGAAAGTCAGAGTCGCTATCTGCCCGCCTTGAAGCGCTGTTTCGAGAAATGCCTCGCTGCCTGCCAGCCACTCCTCCAGGCCTTCCAGCATGGAAACGATGTGCTCCAGATTATGATAAGCCCGGTGTGGTTCCTGATAGCGGGCGATCAGGTCCTCAAAGACCGCCGCGGCCACCGCCGGGCTGGCGGGCATTCCCCGGGAGGCGGCTTTCGCGATGAAGCTCTCCCAATACCACCGTGCCTTTCCCAGGATATATTTCTCCTTGAGCTTCGCCACAACCGCCGGAGGCACGGAGCGCGCCACCTGCTCCTCCCAGCCGGGGTCGATACCCACATGTCCTTTCACCATGCTGGAACTGACGTGCATGAGGTGCATGGCACATGGCAGCCACATCGTCTCGATGTGCGGACAGATAGCCAGATTCTCCGTGGCCAGAGTGCGCTCCGCTTCCAGATCGGCGGAGGTCCGCAGCCCGCGGATGATCACCCGCGCGCCCGCTGCCTCGGCATATTTTACCACGTATTGCCCGAAGATGACGTCCACCCGCGCATTCGGGATATGAGCCACCGCCGCCCGGGCCATGGCCACCCGCTCCCCGGGGGAGAAAGTGTAGGTCTTGCGCGCGTCCACGGCCACCACCACCAGCACTTCATCATAGAGCGGAGCCACCCGTTCCACCACGTTGATATGACCATTTGTGACCGGGTCCAGACTGGCGGCATACACAGCCTTCCTCGGCAGATGCCCGGCTACAGGCCCCGGCGGAACAGGATGGGAAAGATCGTTCATGGCAGGGTTCCTGCCGGTAAGTTTGATCCGGCGCAAGCCGTGGCTTTATACCCGGGCGACCACCTTGAAGAAAAGAGGACCGGGGAAACCGGAAGAGTCCATGCGGGCGTGGGCGATATTCCGCCGCGGGAAGGACCGGCCCTCAGTGGTCCTCCTCCAGCAGTCCGTTTACCAGTTCGCGGAGTTCCTCCGGCTGGTAGGGTTTTGGCAGCACGGCGCGGAAACCGTAGTCGAGATACCGGCTCATCACCGGGTCATCGCTGTAGCCGCTGGAGACGATGGCGCGGACGTCCGGGTCCATCTGGCGTATCTTTTCCATGGCCGCCGCGCCCCCCATGCCGCCGGGGATGCTGAGATCCATCACCAGCAGATCGAAGGGCTTTCCCTGTGCCAGAGACTCATGATAGCGGGCCACGGTTTCGGAGCCGTCCGCCGTTTCCGTGACCTCACAGCCGATGTTCTTCAAACTGAGCACGATGAGCTGACGCACCAGGGGCTCGTCCTCCAGGATGAGCACCCGCCGGGAACCCGCCCCGCGGGCCGGATTCTCCGGGATGGTCCGCGATGGGGTACGCCCCGTGCCCGGATCCGGCGGAGTCCCGGCTGCGGGCAGGGAAACCCGGACGCGCGTGCCCTCGTGCCAGACGGACACCAGGCTCACGGTGCCCCCGTGACCCCGGGCGATGGATTCACAAACCGTCAGCCCCAGTCCGCTGGCATTCGCGTCTGCCCGGGTGGTGAAATAGGGCTCGAAGACCCGGCCCAGGTGTTCCGGGAGAATGCCCTCGCCATTGTCCGCCATTTCCAGGAGAATCCAGTCGTCCAGCATGGTCTCCGGAGGCAGTCCCAGTTCCTCCGCGGTGAGCCCGGCACTGCCCGGACGCGCCAGGCGGAGGCTCACGATGCCGTCCCGCCCGGCGGCCTGCTCCGCGTTCTTCATCAGGTTGCTCATCAGCCGCCGGATCTGGTGGCGGTCCACGTCCGCCTGCCACACGTCCCCGCTCACGCCCATGCGATAGTCGATGCCCGGCCGCTTCGGCCACTCCGCGAACCATTCCTGGATCAAACGCCCGATATCCGTGGGCTGGCGGATGGGCGCGCCGCCGCGGGCGAAGGTGAGGAGCTGCTGCACGAGGTTCTGCGCCTGCACCGTGGCCTGCCTGGCATTACGCAGCTCATTGTTGCCGGGATTTCCCGGAGGCATGTTCATCTCCGCCAGGGAGAGGTTCCCCAGCAGCACCGTCAGGAGATTGTTGAACTCATGCGCGAATCCCCGGGCGAGCAGGCCCAGGGATTCCAGCTTTTCCAGCTTGTCCTGCTGCTGCTCCGCCTCCTTTCGTGCGGTGATCTCCCGCAGCAGAGCCAGCAACCCAGGGCCGAAAGGGTAGAGCTGCACCTCATACCACTGCCCCCGCGCCTCGTTCTCCATCTCAAACGAGCGCGCCTGCCGCTTGGACATGGCGGTGCTGAATTCATGGTAATACAGCCGGTGCATGCTGGCCGGCAGGCAATCCCACAGCACGCACCCCAGCAGGCCCTCCCGGCGTCCGTCCAGCACCCGGGCGGCCAGGTTGTTCAGGTAGGTGATGCGCCAGTGTTCATCCAGCGCCAGCAGGGGATCCGAAATACTGCTGACGATGCCCGCCAGATTCGGCCACGGTGTCCCGGCGGGCTCCGGCGGCGGAGTGACGGATGCCGGTCCCTCCTTTTGCCGGAAAACGATGACCACGCCGGTGAGCGTGCCATCCGCGTCCCGGATGGGCGTGGTATTGTCCTCTATGGGAATGGCGGTGCCGTTCCTGTCCGTGAGCACCATGGTGCGCAGCGTGGCACTGCTGCCGCCGCTCATGAGACCCGTGGTGCCCATGGCCTCCCCGCCTGGCAGGGAGGCGCGGAAGACCTCGCGCAGGGACCGGCCCATGGCCTCCGCGGAGGACCAGCCGGTGAGCTTCTCCGCCACGGGATTCATAAAATTGATCACCCCCTGCACGTCCGTGGAAATCACGCCCTCCGCCATGCTGCGGAGCGTGGAGACCACCCGTTCCTCGCTGGCCCGCAGACGGCGGTCCGCCTGGTGACGCGTGACCGCCATTTCCACCACGGAGCGGAGTTCGCCCTCATGGAAGGGCTTGAGGAGATAACCGTAAGGCTGCACCTCCCGCGCGCGCGCCATGGTCTCCGCGTCCGCCTGACCGGTGAGAAACACCACCGGCTTCTGAAAGTCCCGCTGGATGCGCGAGGCCGCCTCCACGCCATCCATGCCGCCATCCCCCAGGTGGATATCCATGAGCACCACGTCCACCTCGCCGGTTTCCATCACCTCCAGCGCCTCCGCGCCGCTTTGGCAGACCGCCGTCACCTCATAGCCCGCGCGGGTCAGAATGTGCCGGAGTTCCCGGGCCACGATCCCCTCATCCTCTACCACAAGAATACGCAGCGGCGGGGTGGGGTAGGACATAGAGAGGGCGGCGCTCCCGCTGGCAGGGGCAGGGAGTGAATCCGTAGTAACGGGGAGGCCCGGAGAGGGGCAACGGAAAAATCACTCCCCTCCGCCGCCGGGAGACACCGGGCTGGCGGGCTGTCCGCTCTTTTTAAAGATAAAGAGATTCCGGCAGAAAAAATTGACCATCACATTCGGAAGGACAAAGCCGGCAAAGGCCGCCCACGCGGGCCAGCCCAGGCCTTTGATCAGCCAGTCCTGCACGAGAAACCCGCAGATGGCCCCCGGTCCATTTACCAGGGTAAAGAGCAGGAATTCCTTCACCCGCGAATGCCGTCCGGGATTGAATACCCAGCGCTGATTCAGCCAATAGGCGGCGGCATTGGAAAAGATAAACGCGATCCCGCTATCGATGAGAGCGTGCCGGGCTCTCACCGCGTTGTCCCCGACATTCGTCTCCAGCGCGGGGAGGAAATACACCGCGAGGATGAAAAAGATGGTGGTGTGAATCAGCAGGGCCGCCACCCCGCACACCGCGTATTTGAAGAACTGGATGACGGGATGCACCTCCCGGCTGTGGAGCGCGTTGAGGATGGCGCGCAGGTCGTTGTCCTTCAAAAAGAGAAGGAGTTCACGCAGGCCAGGCTTTTTGGTTTCGGGGGATGCTAGCTCCATGCGGGGTATTTTTCACGCCAGATCGCGAGCGCCATCATGATGTCCTCCCTCTTCCGGGACGGGCTCAGTTCCCAGATCAACGGCTTGTCCGGCGGCACCAGGGGCAGGAGCCGGTCGTAGTCCACGCTCCCCTGGAAAGGAACCCGGTGGTCCCGCGCGGGCCACACCACATCGTGCAGGTGACAGCCCAGCAGGCGGGGGGCGACAGAGGAGAGCCACTCATAGTGATCCAGCAGTCCCAGGTTTGCCTTGAGCTGCACGTGGCCGAAATCATGCCAGTAGCCCACCCAGGGGGGCGGGAAGTCCTCCATGAGTGCCAGCATTTCCCGCTCCGTGGGCACCTGCTCGTAGCTGCTGCGGCTTTCCACGGCCACCGGCACTCCGGCTTTCTCCGCGGCCTCCGCCAGCTTTTTCAGCGCCTCCCGGGAGCGCCCGCAGTAGAGGCGGCTCAGGGATTCCCGCACTTTCACGAGTTTGATCTTCTTCCGGATGTATGCCGGGGAATACTGCCCCCCGTCCTCCACCATGCGGGTCAGTTCCTTGCTGAGTTTTGTCATGGGCACGGTGCCCATGTGGAGCACGGTGTATTTGGCCCGGAATTCCGTGGCAAACTCCAGCGTCCGCAGCGTCAGGGAAAGGGCGCGTTCCCGCTCGTGCGCCCGGTGGGAGGTGAATTCGTAGCAGTCCGGGGCATCGATCATCACCTCCACGGGGGAGGGGCAGAAATTATGCACCCCGCTCACCTTCACCCGGCCGTCCGCGAAGGCGCGCCGGATGCCAGGCAACAGCGAGACCTTCAACCCGTGGCTGATCTCAATGGTGTCGAAGCCAAGCGCCAGAATTTCATCGACGACGGCCTCTCCATCCGTATGGCGGGCGCTGTTCCAGCAGGTGGAAAACGAAAGCATGTGGCCCCAGGCATAACCGCCCGCGGAGGGAATGCAAGGCCCGGGAAGCGGTTCACCGGACCGGCGGCGGTTACTTCCCGCCGATAACCGAGAGCACCACGTCCCCGTAGAGGCGGTGGCCGAAATCGTTAGGGTGATTCAGGCCGTTGCCGGTGAGGCAGAGGTAAGGCTTGCTCCCGAGGACGGCGGTCCACACGGTGGTGACGTCCGCGAAGGCGCGGCCAGGGCCGGTCAGCTTTTCCAGTTCCTTCGCGTAAACGGGATAGAGGTCCGGCGCGGAGTGACTCCACTCGGGATTCGCCGTCATGGGGGAAACGAGGATGATGTCACAAGCGGGACGGGCGGCCTGGATTTCATCCGCCGTCTTTTTGATGAAGGCGGAGAAGTCCGCGGGCGTGCGGCGTCCCGAGGCGTCGTTCATGCCAAAGGCGAGGATGACAAGGTCCGGGGCCTCCGCCAGCACGGCGGGCACCTGCTTCAGCCCCCACGCGGAGTCCATGCCGCCCACGGAGAGATTCTTCGCGGTCACCTTATTGCCGAACGCGGCCTCCAGACCGCGGGCCACGAGATCCGGATATCCCGGCTGCATGGGAGGCGCGCCCGCGCTGCCGGAGGCATTGGCTCCGGTGGAAATGCTGTCCCCCAGGGTCACCAGCTTCACCGCGGCACCGGCTTTCAGTTTCGCGCGGACGCTCTTCAGTTGCGCCTCCGGAGCCGGGGCGGTCTTCGGGCCGGTCCATTCCTCTTTGGAGGGATAGGTGGCCACGCACTGGAGATCGTGGAAGTAGCGGCCCTCGCCGAAGAGCATCCAGGATTTTCCGTCGCGGAAGGCACTGTAGCTGTGGGGGCTTTTCGGTGCCGGGTGCAGGGCGGCCTGCGCGGTGACGGGGATCCGGGAGCCGGCGGGCACCTTGATCTCCCGGGAGCCGGGCTTCCATTCGTAGTCCTTCCCCGCCTCATAGGTCACCTCCAGCGTGGCGCTGCGGATCACCGGAGCTTCCGAGGGCACGCGCAGCAGGGTGGCGATCACCGGCTTGCCATCGTCCGGGCGGATGAAAAAAAGCGGGTCCCCCTCCACTTTCCCCGGGGCCCAGACCGGCGCGGGATCGGCGGCACGGACGAGGGAAGCGGAAAGACCGAGAAACGGAAGCGCGAGAAGTGGGAGGAGCCGGAGCATGAAAGCACTAACGGAGCGGGACGGCCGGGAATTTCGACAGTTCACGTTTCGCCGGGCTCCTGGAATTTGCAGGGCTTTGTAACGAACCCGCGTTTGACAATTCCAATATTGAGACTCAGTCTCAGTGCCCTCGTCACTCTGCATGGCTTCCTCTGTCCCCCCTCCCAATGACGCGTCCGCTTCCTCCCTGGCCCGGGCGGCTGCCGCGCGTAAGCGGAAGGTATTCTGGACGAAGCAGTTCTACCTGTGGCACTGGGTGAGCAGCGCCATCTGTCTGGCGGGCATGGTGTTTTTTGCCTTCACCGGCATCACGCTGAATCATGCGGGGGACATCCCGGCGAAGCCGGTGGTGACCAATAAGGAGGTGACGCTGCCGGACAAACTGCGCCCGGTTGTGGCTCCGGCGGAGGGCAGCACCGCGGACTTCAAGGCGGCGCTCCCGGGGGAAGTGTCAGGATGGCTTTCCACTGAACTCGATCACCGGCTGGGAGACCGCGTCGCGGAGTGGTCCGAATCCGAAATCTATCTGAGTCTCCCCCGCCCCGGCGGGGATGCCTGGCTGACGATCGACCGCGAAACCGGCGCGGTGAAGTATGAACTCACCAAACGCGGGGCCATCTCGTTCCTGAACGATCTGCACAAAGGACGGCATACCGGCAGGGGCTGGGCGTGGTTTCTGGACATCTTCTCCGGGGCTTGCGTCATCTTCAGCCTCACCGGTCTGGGGCTGCTGGTGGTGCACGCGAAGCGCCGCCCCTTCACCTGGTGGGTAGTGGCGGCCGGGGTGCTCATTCCCCTCATTCTCATTGTCTTCTTCATGCATTGAACTCTCCCATGAAACCCACCGTCCTGACACTCACTCCACTCCTCATCGCCTCCACCGCCGCGGCCGGGGATGTGACCCTGACCATTGAGATCCCGCGGCTCCAGGTGGCTGAATACCACCGCCCCTACATCGCGGCCTGGGTGGAAAAGGCCGACAAGAGCGTGGCCTCGAATCTGGCGGTGCTCTACGATACCGCGCAGGGCGATGCCAAAGGGGAGACCTGGCTGAAGGATCTGCGCCAGTGGTGGCGGAAAAGCGGGCGCTCTCTGAAGATGCCCGTGGACGGCGTGAGCGGCCCCACGAAGCCCGCCGGCAAGCACACCTTCAGCATCCCGGCGGACAAGGCCGCGCTGGCCCCGCTCACGGAAGGCGAATACACCCTGGTGGTGGAGGCCAGCCGCGAAGTGGGCGGCCGGGAAATGCTGCGCGTGCCTTTCAAATGGGACGGCAAGACCGCCGTCAGCGCCGAGGCCAAAGGCGAGTCCGAGCTCGGCAAAGTCCAGATTTCCGTCAAACCCAAGTCCTAACCTGAACCGACCCACCCTCCCATGAAAACCACACTCCTCCGCGCTCTTCTCGCTGCCACCCTCCTCGCGGGTGCCGCCACCCCCGCGCGGGCGCACCGCATCTGGCTCATCTCCTCGCAGTCCGTGCTCTCCGGCGATGACCAGTGGGTGACCTTCGACGCCGCTATTTCCAACAACCTCTTCACCGCGAATCACCACGCGGCCCCCCTGGCAGGCATCAAAGTCACCGGCCCGGACGGCCAGCCGGTGGAGATCCAGAACGGCAAAGAGGGCACCATCCGCTCCACCTTTGACGTGAAGCTCACCAAGCCCGGCTCCTACCGCGCGGAGATCGTGCGGAACATGCTGGCCGCGCAGTGGACGGAAAACGGCGAGCAAAAGCGCTGGCGCGGGGATCTCGCGAAATTTGAAGCTGAGGGTATCAAGGACAAGCCGGGCGTGAAGGTCTCCCAGACCGCCTCCCGCGTGGAAACCGTGGTCACTTCCGGCGAGCCTTCCAAAGAGGCGCTGAAGCCCACGGGCAAAGGCCTGGAGCTGGTGACCGGGACCACCCACCCGAATGACCTCATCGCCAAAGAGAAGGCCACCTTCGCCTTCCACATCAACGGCAAGCCGGCGGCGGACTGCAAGGTGACCATTATCAAAGGCGACGACCGCTATCGCAATGAAGCCGGTGAGATCACGGTGACGACGAACGCCGAGGGCAAGTTTGAAGTAACCTGGCCCTCCGCCGGCCGTTACTGGATCAACGCCAATGTGGAAGGCGCGGGCACGAAGATCGGCGAGCTCGAAACCACCAGCCGCGCGTCCTACACGGCCACGTTCGAAGTGCTGCCGGAATGATCCCCGGCACGCGTCCGGAACGCCGGGTGCTGATTCCTCCCACGCTCCTCTCCGCGGACATTCGCGGAGAGGGCGTCGCGGGGGGCACCCTCTGTGTGCTCGAAGGCCTTACCATGGGCACGTTCTGGAAGGTATGCTGTTTTCTCCCGCCAGACGGAATTCCGGAAGGGGAGGCGCGCTCGCTGGTGGAGGACACGTTCCACCTGGTGATTTCCCAAATGAGTCACTGGGATCAGAGCTCCCTGCTGTGCGGGTTTAATCGCGCCCCCGCGGGCACGTGGGTCCCGCTGCCGCCGGAGTTCTTGCGGGTGCTGGGGCACGCGCTCCAGGTGGCGGAGGAATCCGGCGGGCTGTGCGATCCCACCCTGGGCGCGGTGGTGGATCTGTACGGGTTTGGCCCGTCCCCTGTGGAGCCCGGGCCTCCCGCCGCGATGGCCGTGCAGGAGGCCGCGCGGCAACGGGGCTGGGGCCGCCTGAAGCTGGATGCGGGAAATCAATCCGCCTGGCAGCCCGGAGGCTTGAGACTGGACCTCTCGGCCATCGCCAAGGGATTCGCCGTGGACCTCGCGGCGGAGAATCTCGGGAAGGCCGGGGTGCGGAGTTATCTCGTGGAAATTGGAGGCGAAGTGCGTGGCGCCGGTTGCAAGCCTGGCGGCGAGCCGTGGTGGTGCGGCGTGGAGGCTTTGCCAGGTGGTGGCGGTGGAGCGGAGACTCTGCCCGAAACCCTGGTCGCGCTCTGTGGTCTGTCCGTGGCCACCTCCGGGGACAGCCTCCGGGAGCGCCGCGTGGAGGGTGACCTCATCAGCCATTTGATCGATCCTCTAAGTTGCCGCCCCGCGGGCCGCGCGCTCGCGGCGGTGTCCGTGTTCCATCCTTCGTGCATGACCGCGGACGCCTGGTCCACGGCCCTCTTCATCGCCGGACCGGAAAAAGGCCCCGCCCTGGCAGAAGCCCGGAACCTCGCCGCCCTGTTCACCTGCCGCACCCCGGACGGACTGCGCCAGATCGAAACTGCGGCACTGAAGGCGATGATGGAGTGACCCGGGAGCGGTGAACGCGGGGCTCCCGCTTCGCGAGCCTTCGATAAATCCCCGGCGAAACCCGCGTTTCGTCTCCGCCGGCTTACAACCGGAGACGGTATCACGGAGCCCGCCGCGGAACGGAGGACTCTCTTTTTGCTACACATGAATACACTTTCCCGCATCCTCTCCCCCGTCCCCCTGCTGACGGACATGGTGCTTCTGGCATGCTTCGCGGGATGTTGTGACCAGCACGGGAAGGTAAAAACCCCGAATACAGCGCTCTCCACCACCCCCGCTGTTCCGGAGCCGCGTCCGGTCATCATCCGGCCGGAGTTTCCGCCGATGATCGGAATCATTGACGAATTTTTTCTGGAAAACCTGCCTCCCAATTACAAGCCGTCCCGGCGGGAGGACGAACGCGGCGTGGCGGTACCGGCGGGCGTGCACCTTCTTTCCCAGGGAAAACCAGTCACCACTTCGGACCCGGACCCTATCGGAGACATTTCCATGGTCACGGACGGCAACAAAAGCGGGGAGGATGGCTGGACCGTATTAATGTTTGGCCCCCAGTGGGTGCAGATAGACCTGGGGAAAACATGTGAGATTCACCTGCTATGGGTCTGGTATCACCAATTTCACGTGATGGTGGCACGGGACGTCATCGCGCGTATTTCGGATGACGTGGATTTCCGCCAGGGTACTACAGTCTTCAATAACGACTATCACGGATCCACTGGCTTTGGCAAAGGCACGGACATGTGCTGGCTGGATTTAAACACGGGCCACGCCATTCCGGTGAACGGCGTGAAAGGCCGTTATGTGCGTTTTTATGCCAACGGCAACTGGATGGACAACGAAGCCAAACGGGGCGGGCCTTATCACCCTGACCCGTGGAACGAGTACGCGGAGGTGGAGATTTACGGGCGGTAGCGGGTACGGATCAACTCATGGGGGCAGCGTGACGGACAGGCGGGCAAAGCCGCGGCCTCCGGAGGACGCGGACGCGGTGCTCCGGTAGGTGACGGTTTCCAGGCCGGGTGCGGCGGGGGTGGGGGTTCCCACCATGATCCCGGAGGGAGTCCACGTGGAGAGATTCGCGGAGAAGGCCGGAGACCAGGCCACATCCAGTGTCCGGGCTGGACGGGTAAAGGTAAGCGTGATGTACGTTTCCCCCGCGATAACCGTGCTGCCCGCTTTTGGCAGGACGCTCTCCGGTGTGCGTGCCCGGGGATCGGTGCCCAGGGCGTATTCCATCAGATTGCTCAGGGCATCGCCATCCGGGTCATCATTGGGTCCGGCGGTGGCCGCGGCGGCGATCTCGGCGTCCGTGAAATGGTGGTGCTGCCAGCTCGCAAAGGTGAGCGTGTAGCCCGTGGAAAGAGTGCCCGGGGAGCCGTTCATCTCCGCGCTGATCGCCCAGGAGGACGCGAGATTCAGATCCGCGGCGGCGGCCTGATTGAGCGCGATGAGGGAATAGCCGTCGCCGTCCGCGGGCTTGTGCCAGTCATCCCGGTAGGTGAAGGAGAGGATCGCCGCGCCGAAGGGATAGCGGAGTTCCACGTGCTCCCCGTTGTTGTCGAACTGGCCCGCGTATTCGCCGAAGACCGGCACCGCCGGGCCATAACGCCGCGCGAAGGCCGCGGTATTGGAAACCAGCACCAGATTCCCCCCGGCCGGCAGCACACTGCCCGCGGGGAAAGTGTATTCGATCCCATCCACAAACGAGGCCCCGCTGAGATCCAGCGCGGTGGCGCCGGTATTCTTCAGTTCGATGAACTCAAAATCATCGTCTGTCAGCGAGCCGTCCGGCAACTGCTCCGCGGCGGTGGGATTCGCGGGATGATAGTGCAGTTCCGTGACAATGAGCGAGGCGGGCGCGGCGGGCTGTCCCACTACATACCACAGGTCCACGGGGGAACTCCACTCCCCGGCGGCGGAACGGGCGCGGACGATGAGGTGAGTGGAGGTATTGATCGTCACCGAAGGCGCCGGATTCCCCGGAGCCAGCACCGTGGCGGTGCCCGCGGGCGTGCCGCCGGAAAGCCGCGGGTCCGTGCCGTCCGTCGTCACATAGACGGTGCCTGCGGAGGTGAAGGACACTTTGGTGCCCGCGATTACCACCCCGGAAGGCACCCCGGCCACGGGGCGCGCCACGAACTGGCTGTCCATCCATGTGGACCGCAGCGAGGCCCACTCTTTCACATAAGCCACGTGTCCAGCCCAGGTCTCGGAGGCGTTTCTGAGGTTGGCCGGCAGATTGACCTGAAAACCCGTGGTGGCGCTGCCCAGGGTGCCCCATTTGATGAAGTTCCGCTTCTGCGGCGAGTCCACCGCGTTATTGTCACTCAACTGCACCGCGAGCGCATCCACCCGCGCCGCGAAGCCCGCGTTGCTCAGAACCCCGGCGCGCAGGAGCTGCCAGGTATCGATAAACTGCTGTTTGAAGTCCGGGTCCTGCATCATGAGCTTCGTCCAGTCCAGACGGGCCATGGTGGCGGAGTGGGAGTCATCGGCGAGACCGTTCTCCCGGGCCCCGCGATTGTACGCATGGACATACTGCCAGCCGGAGCCGGTGGAGGGGTCCACGTCCGTGCGGTAGGAATTGAAGCAGCAGGAAACGCCAAAGCTGAGATCGTAGTCCCAGAGCGGACCTGCCTTGAGCTTCTGTCCGCGATCCTTGTAGAAGTAGGCACTGCGCACATACCCATCCTGTGCGCGGACGAATTCCGTGAGCGCGGCCATGCGGGCGAAGGAAGCGCCATCCGCCCAGGCTTTGTAGCCCGTCACGGGATCCTTGAAGTTGGCGGAGCGCAGGGAGGTATTGAAACCGTTCACCCAGTTGCTGGCAAAAGTGGTCTGCGCGGCGGTGGTCACTGGATCGTGGATCTCGGCAAAATTCCAGCCGGTGAGGCGGGTTTCACTGGCCACGCTGGCTTCATGCCGCATGAGATAGCCTCCGTCGTTGTCGGGGAATTCATTCACCTTCGCGAGGTCCAGGCGGTTCTTCGCGATCTTCACGGATTCCGTTAGAATATACACCCCGGCATAGTCCGCGCTGGTGATGGCCCCGCCATCCGTGTTCAGAAAAACCTCGCAATAGCGGGTGCCCGGCGCGGGGATGCCGAAGTCCTTGCCGAGGCCAAAGACGAGCGGATTCCGCAGGAGAGATTCGTCCGAATACGGCGCGCCCAGCACCCAGTCGGACTCGGCGGGCAGACCCAGGAGGGATTCGTCCTTGTCGCCGTTGGACTCATTCCAGGTTTCCAGCTTGTACTGGCGTTTGGGGAATCCGGCGCTGGACTGTCCCCGCACGCGGAGCCCGGCCCGGAGAGCCTTGTCCGGCACGCGGTTCAGCGTGGTGCGGCCCGTCACGGGGTCCGGCTCGAAGACGGCGAGCTGCGCGAACTGGAGCGCCTGCGCCGTGCCAGGGATGCCACCGGCGGCGAAGTTATCGATGACCAGCACCGGGAGATTGGAATCGAACACCGCCGGAGCCTTGATGCCCGAGAGGTTGGAAGTGGCCTCCAGTTTCGTGAAGAACGCCGTGTCCACCTCGCCGCCGCCGCCACCGGCGGGATCGAAGACCCGGGCGCGCAGCCGCGTGGTGGTGGTGAAGGTCAGCGGCATACTGTAGAGCGCCGAGGACGCGGAGGGAATGGTGCCGTCCGTGGTGTAGCGGATCTGCCCGCCCGGATACGTGGTGGAAATGGAGACCGCCTGCGTGGTGGTGAAGACCGCCTTTTTCACCGAAAACACCGGCGCGATCAGCGCGGCGGAGAGCCCCAGGCCATTCGCCGAGCCGGGCGTGGCGGGGAGGAAAAACGCCAGCGGCGCGGACCGGGCCGACCCATTCACCCCGTAACCGAATCCATCCGTCTGCGCGGGATAAGTAAAGGAATGCACCGCGGTGCCGTCGGGTTTTGTGAGCGCCAGATAGCCTCCGGCGGAGGGAAGCTTGAAGTCCGTGTGCAGCCGCGCGCCCGCCACCGCGCGGTTCTTCCCTGAGGCAAAAACCACCAGCGAAGAACCGCGGGTCAGAGTGACGGCGGGAAACGTCCAGCGCGCCGGCACGTCCGTCAGATTCGTCAGGTGCCAGCCGGTGAAGTCCACGGTGGCGTCCGTGGGATTATATATCTCTATCCAGTCCGGGGTGTCCCCGTTTTCGTCCTTATAGGACGTATTGCCCGCGGCGGAGATTTCCGCGATAAAAGGAGCCGTGTCCGTGGCGATGAACGTCATGCGACGGATTTGGAAACCCACGATGGAGGAACCCCGCCCGGAGCCGTTGGGCATGGTATAGGTGAACTGCGTGACGCCCTTCACCCGGGCGCGGATGATGGCCCAGTCCGCGTCCGCGGGCGGGTTCTGATTCGCGACCCCATTCCCCAGCACAAACTCGGGCACATTCACCGTGCCATTCGCATCCGTGAAGGTGACGGCGCTGAACCGCCCCTGGCAGCAGGACCGGGGCTCCCCGTGCAGGATTTCCACCAGAAATTCCCCGGTATCCGGCAGCGTGTAGGTCAACTTCATCCCCGTGCCACCCTGATTCCATGTCTCCGTGAAGAACAGGTTGTCGATGGCGCTCCCGATGTCCGCCGTGGCCAGCGCCCCGCCATTCAGCGTGGCCAGGGTGGCGGAGCCCGCCACACCATCCGTGCCCAGGACCCCCGTGAAGGTGCCCACGCCCGCCACGGTCACGGAGGCGGTAGTGCCCAGATTCGTCGCCTGCACCAGGGTGCCCTCACCACTGAGGTTCACCCGTCCTCCCGTGAGGACCTCCACCCCGGTGATCGCGGCAAAGCCCCGGGTCAGTGTCAGGAGGAGCAGCACCAGGGGCAGCACCGGTTTCCGTGGAAGAGCGGGATTCATGAAGGGGTTTCTATCTGCGCAATGTTTCAGGCCGGTCCCCAATGGACCTTTAACCACGGGCAGTTCTACGAACAACGCCCTGAATGTCAGGTTTTTTTGCTTTTTCGTCGCACTTGCGTGGATTCCTGCCGGGGCCGCATTGCCCTGCCCGGATGCTCTCCAGGGCGCGGATTTTAACGAACTCCATGTTGCCGCCGGTTGATTAAGAGACAGGATGGCTCTTTTTCCAGCTTATGTCGAACACCCCCTCAGAGACCGCGTCCCCCATCCGCCCCATCAAAAAGCTGATGGTGGCGAACCGTTCCGAGATCGCCATCCGCGTGATGCGGGCGGCTTCCGAGCTGGGCATCCGGACCGTGGCCATCTATGCGGCGGAAGACCGGTTTTGCCCCCACCGCTTCAAGGCGGACGAGGCCTATGAATTGAACCGGGACAAAGGACCGCTGGGCGCGTATCTGGACTACGAGGGCATCGTGGCCCTGGCGAAGGAAAAGGACGTGGACGCCATCCACCCGGGCTATGGCTTCCTGAGCGAAAACCCGCTCTTTTCCAAAGCCTGCGCGGACGCGGGCATCATCTTCATCGGCCCGGACGCGGACATCCTGGACATGATGGGCGACAAGACGGCCGCGCGGAATGTGGCGGACAAGCTGAAGATCCCCACCCTGGCGGGCACGAAGGATCCTATCGAAAGCAAAAAGGAGGCGGTGAAGGTTGCGAAGAAGATCGGCTTCCCGCTCATCATCAAGGCGGCCTTCGGCGGCGGCGGGCGCGGCATGCGCGTGGTGCGCGAGGCGGCGGACCTGGAGAAGCTGCTGGACGAGGCGCAGACGGAGGCGAAGCGGGCCTTCGGCAACGGCGCGGTGTTCCTGGAGAAATTCGTGGGCCGCGCGAAGCACATCGAGGTGCAGATCCTCGCGGACAAGCACGGCAATGTGCTGCACCTCCACGAGCGGGACTGCTCCGTGCAGCGGCGGCACCAGAAGGTGATCGAGCAGGCCCCGAGCTTCGGCATCGATCCGGCGATCATCGACGGTCTGTGCAATGCCTCGCTCGCCATCGCGAAGGAGGTGCGCTACACGCACGCGGGCACCGTGGAGTTTCTCGTGGATGTGGAGAGCGGGGAGTGGTATTTCATCGAGATGAATCCCCGGATTCAGGTGGAGCACACCGTGACGGAGGAGATCACGGGCATCGATATCGTGCAGAGTCAGATCCAGATTGCCATGGGGCATCCGTTGCACGGCGAGGTGATGGCGCTCCCGGCGCAGGACAAGGTGGAGAAGAGCGGCTTCGCCATCCAGTGCCGCGTGACCACGGAGGACCCGGAGAACAACTTCACGCCGGACTTCGGCAAGATCCTCACCTACCGCAGCGCGGGCGGCTTCGGCGTGCGTCTGGACGGTGCGCTGGGCACCACCAACGCGGTCATTACACCGTATTACGATTCCATGCTGGTGAAGGTGACGGTCTTCGGCCGCTCCCTGCCCATCGCCCTGGACCGCATGGACCGGAGCCTGCGGGAATTCCGCATCCGGGGGGTGAAGACGAACATTCCCTTCCTGGAGAACGTGATCGCGGATCCCATCTTCCGCGCCGGAAAGGCCACCACGCGTTTCATCGATACCAACCCGCATCTCTTCCAGTTCGAACGGCGGAAGGACCGGGCCACGAAGCTCCTGAACTACCTCGCGGACGTGACGGTGAACGGGAATCCCTTCGCGAAGGGATTCACCCTCAAGACCATCGGGAAACTCCCCGCCGCTCCCCTGCCCCACGTGGAGCACGCGGTTTCCAAGCTGCAAATCCCTGACGGCACGAAGCAGCTCCTGACAAAGATGGGGCCGGAGAAATTCTGCCGCGACTGGGTGGCGAAGCAAAAGCGCCTCCTGGTGACGGACACCACCTTCCGCGATGCCCACCAGTCCCTGCTGGCCACGCGGATGCGCACGTATGACATGCTGGCCGTGGCGGAGGCCGTGGCCCGGCGCACGCCGAATCTCTTCTCCCTGGAAATGTGGGGCGGCGCCACCTTTGACACCACCATGCGCTTCCTGCGCGAGGACCCGTGGGAGCGTCTGCGCACGCTCCGCGCGAAGGTGCCTAACATCCTTTTCCAGATGCTCTTCCGCGGGAGCAACGCGGTGGGCTACACGAATTACCCGGACAACGTGGTGAAGGGGTTCATCAAACATGCCGCGCTCAACGGCATGGACATCTTCCGCATTTTCGACAGCCTGAACTACCTGCCGAACCTCACCGCCGCCATGGACGCGGTGCGGGAGGACACGTCCTCCATCTGTGAGGGCACGGTGTGTTACACCGGGGACATCCTCGATCCCGCCCGGGACAAGTATGGCCTGAAATACTATGTGAAGCTGGCGAAGGAGCTGGAGAAAATGGGCGCGCACATCCTGTGCATCAAGGACATGGCCGGTCTGGTACGCCCCTACGCGGCCACGAAGCTGGTGAAGGCCCTGAAGGACGAGGTGGGCATCCCCATTCACTTCCACACGCACGATACCAGCGGGCTGAACGCGGGGAGCATCCTGCGCGCGGCGGACGCGGGCGTGGACGTGGTGGACGCGGCCATCGCCAGCATGAGCGGCGGCACCTCCCAGCCGAACCTGAATTCCATCGTGGCGGCTCTCCAGCACACCCCCCGGGACACCGGGCTGGATGTGGAGGCGCTCCAGGAATACAGCGACTACTGGGCGGCGGTGCGCGCTTTCTACAAGCCCTTCGACACCAGCGAGCCCTACGGCACGGCGGAGGTGTATCTCCACGAGATGCCCGGCGGCCAGTACACGAACCTCAAGGAGCAGGCCACCGGCATGGGCCTCGCCCCGCGCTGGCCGGACATCGCCCGGGCCTACGCGGAGGTGAATCAGCTCTGCGGGGACATCATTAAGGTGACGCCCTCCAGCAAAGTGGTGGGCGACCTCGCGATCGAATGCGTGGCCCGCGGGGTGAAGCCGGCGGACATCATCAACCTGAGCGGCACGAAGTGGAGCAAGGACGTGACCAGCATGTTCGAGGGCTGGCTGGGCGAGCCCTTCTACGGCCTGGAGCCGGAGGAGGCGAAGGACTCATGGAAGAAGTGGAACGCCCTGGCGGACGCCATCGTGGGGAAAACCGGCAAGCGCATCAAAGGCCGCCCCGGCGTGCACGCCGCGAAGGTGAAGCTGGAGGAGGTCCGCGCGGAACTGGAGACGAAGCTGGGCCGCAAGCCCGCGGAGGACGATGTGTGGAGCTACCTGATGTATCCGGATGTCTTCCTGAAGTTCGCGGACTTCCGGAACATCTATGGCGATGTAAGCGTGATCCCCACCCCCGCCTACTACTACGGGCTCCAGCAGAAGGAGGAGATCAGCGTGCATCTGGAGGAGGGGAAGACGCTCTTCGCGCGGCTGGTGAATCTTTCCGAGCCCGACCAGAACGGGCAGCAGACGGCCATCTTCGAACTGAACGGGTACCCCCGCCACGTCGCCGTGGTGAACAAGGCGCTGGCGAAGGAAGTGGTGACCCGCGCCAAGGCGGATCCCGCGGACCCCACGCAGGTGGGTGCCCCCATGCCCGGCATGGTGGCCAGTATCGCGGTGAGCATCGGCCAGAGGGTGAAGGAGGGCGAGACCCTGCTGACCCTGGAAGCCATGAAGATGTTCGCCGCCATTTCCTCGCCCATCGCCGGCACCGTCCAGGAGATCCTAGTGAAGGTGGGTGAAAGTGTGGAAAGCAAGGACCTGCTCCTGAAGCTGGTGAAGTAACCGCCCCGGGTCCCCCGGTGTATCCCATTTCCCCTGCTTTTCCATGGCCGAAAAACCTGGCAACCAACCCCGCCCGCGCGGTGAAAGCCCCGCGCCCCGGGGAAACCGCGCGCCGGAACGCCGCCAGGAATCCCGCCGGGAGCGCGGTAACGGAAAGAACGGGGAACCGCGCCGGAAGGACGGGAAGGCGGAGGCCCGCAAACCCGGCCCGCCCCGTCAGGAGAAGATCCGCTCGGAAAAGGAACCACCGGACAGGACAGGGGGACGGAAACGGGAGAGAAAGCACCCCGGGGCCAAACCCGGCCCGCCCGCTCCCCCGCTCTGGCGGCGCGTGCTCCGGGCCGTGACCTTTGGCCTTCTGGACCCGGCCGGCAAAAAAGGCCACCAGGATACGCGCCGCAAGCCGTCCTCAAAGAGCCCCCGCCAGCAACCCGCGCCACCCGCCGATGTGGAGGCCGTGGACACGGACCGCCTGTATGTGGGGAATCTCTCCTACCACGCCACCGAGAGCGACCTCATGGACGTTTTCGGCGGCATCGGGAAAGTGCAAAACGTGGACATCGTTTACAGCGGGCGCACCTACCGCTCCAAAGGATGCGGCTTCGTCCAGATGATGAGCGTCATGGATGCCCGCCGCGCCGTGCTTGAACTGCACGGTAAATCCTTCATGGGCCGTCTCCTCCACCTGGGCCCCGCCCGCACCCGCGGCGAGGATGAGCGCGAGGCGGATGACGCCGGCGGGCTGGAGGAAGAGAGTCAGCCCTGACCCGTCCGCGCGCCGTTCCCTGACGGCTCCAGGAAGTGAACCTTCATCCCATCAGAGCCGGCGGAGTTCACAGACTCCTTTTTCAAATTCACCCTAACGTCCCTGACTCTCCATCAGCGCGCGGTCCGCGGCGGAGAGCGTGGTCTGGCTGGCCAGCCACTCCGTGGCGGCGGCGGGGTCCGTGCGGAGCCAGCGGGGATAAAGCTCCATAAACCGGCGTGACCTCTTGCCATCGTCCTCGATGGAGGCGCTCCAGGTGAGGGCCGCCGCGGGATCGGTGTTGAAGGTGCCGCGCACAAACTCCCCGATTGCCCCATCCCGTTCAGGACCTTTTTGGAGCGTATTGATCCACTCGCTGGCGGCGGGTGCGTCCGCGTTGGCCCACACGGCCCCCACGGATTTGATGAGGTCCAGCCGCTGCGCGGGATCGGTGATCTGGGAGGCAATTTCCAGCACCTGTCCGTAGGCTTGCGTGTTATTGCTCATGAGATAGCTCTGGCCCAGCCCGGCGAGGAAACGCTGGCGGTCCGGCTCGCTCGTGATGCGGTTCAGCAAAGCCTGGGCGGGATTCTCCGCGCCGGGGGTTTCCGGCAATGGCAGGGAGCTGGCCAGTTGCTGCATGAACTCCCCGCGCCGGACGGCGTCCGTCTCGCTGGCGGCGGCGTCGAAGGCCGCCACCGGATCCTTTCGCGCCCAGGAATTGAACATGCCGAACAGCGCCCACGTGGAGGGCTTGTCCGCGGTCTCCAGGGACTGGTGAAGCTGCCACGCCGCGGCGGGATCCCTGGTGCCGGCCACCTCCACCAGGGTGCGGAGCATTTTCCGGCGCTCCTCGCCCTCACGGCCTTGCGCCCAGGCCAGCGCGCCCTCGCGGTCCTTGACCCACCATTCATTGAGAACGGTGCGCTCCAGACCGTAGTACATAGAGGGGCCCTTGAATTCCGCGCTGTCCGCCATGGCCGCGGCGGGGTCCAGTTTGGCCAGCTCCCGGAAGATGGATTGCAGCGCGGTGGATTTGAAATTGTCCCCCTGGGCGCGGGCGAAGGTGAGAGCCCCCAGCGGATCCTGCCCCGCCCATTCGTCGATAACCTTCGCCGTGGCGAGGCCGCGCACCTGCCGGTCCGGGATGAGTTCCATGGCGGCCACGGCACCCTCGGGATCCAGCTCCGCGAGGCGGGCGGCCATCGCCGCCACGGTGGTCTGCTGGAAGGAAACCTCCGTGCCGGACTCCGCCAGCATCTCCAGGGCTTCGCGGAAGTCCCCCACGTCATGAATGCCCGCCACCAGCTCCGCCCTCAGCAGGAGTTGCTCCCGCACGGGACTCAGGCTGCGATGAATATTCCGGACGCGCTCGCGCAGGGCCCCGCGCTCCTCCGCCGGGCGGGCGGACAGCGGCTGCGTGGAGACCTGCTCCAGCACGGGAGGGGTCTCCTCCAGCAGGCCGGACTTTGCGGAGGAAGTGGTGGTCTTCGCGGGCGCGGCGGCGGTTCCGTTAGGCGGGAGCATGCCGCGCACCAGAAGGCCCAGGCCCAGGGCTCCGGCCACGGCTCCGGTATGCGCGGCGATTCTGAAAAAGGAACGGGATCTCATGGCTGTTCGAGGTTGAGAAAGTGTTTCTTCATATCCTCCGGAATGTCCGGAGACGCGGCGATCCAGGCGCGGGCTCCCTCGGGGTCGTGTTTCAAACGGTTCAACCACTGGTCACCCAGTTCTATGGCGGCGTTCCGGCGGGACTCCTGGGAGGCGATGCCGGCCAGAAGCGTTTTGGCCCGTTCCACATCTTTGGCCGCCAGACGCGCCACGGCGGAGGACTGGATGCCGTCCCGGAAGTCCCCGGCGGGCAGCCCGCCCGCCGCTTCCAGCAATTTCTCCACGTCCTCTCTGGCGATGCCGGCCGCCGCGTCCCGGCCCAGGCCCGCGGTTCTCAATTCCGGAGGCAGCTTCATCAGGGACTCCAGGGCACTCCCGGGATCGTTGGACCCCCACTGGAAGAAGGAAGTCCTCAAGGTGTCCTCCAGCTCGGAGGGGTTTTTGATGTTCTTCAGAGCATAGTCGATCGCCAGATCCGGCCGGTTCCCCGCCCAGCCCCGCACGAATTCCCCGATCTCATGATCCCGGTCCGTCCCGGTTCCGTTTTCGTGCAGCCACGCCAGAGCCGCCCCGGGATCCGCCGCGCGCCAGAGTTCCAGGGTGCGGGCGCGGTATTGCTTTTCCATCGCCTCCGTTGGCAGATCCTGGAGACGGGCCATCGCGGCCTCGGGATCGCGTTTGATGAGATCATCATACACGGCATCCAGTTGTATTTTCCGGTCCTCCCCCTCCGGCTGGCCACATGCCCAGGCAAAGGCGGCGTCGAAATCCCGCCGGGCCCACACCTGCAGCGCGCCGGTCCACGCCGCGGAGCGCATTTCCCGGGGCAGCGTGCCCGCGGTGCGCAGGGCTCCGGCGGGATCCGACTCCGCCAGTCTGGCCGTCATGGCGGAAATCACGGGCCCCAGCGCCTCCTTTTCCGGCGCGGCGATCAACAGCTTCAGGGCCTCCGAAACCTCCCCCTCCGGCAGGGCAAAGACCAGCCGCTGGAGTTCCGTGAGGCGGGATTCCTCCACTGGCGGCGGCGTCACCTTGGCGAGCTCCTGGGCAAAGCGGGCCAGCACCGTGCTGTAGCCCGCCACCTGGGCCGCGGCCAGCGCGGCTTTGGAGGATCGCGGCCCCAGGCGCGCGGGCCCCCGCGTGGCGGCGCCTTTGATCAACGGGGACGGCCCGGTGGTCCCGGCGGGCGGCGGGGCCCCGGTGCTCCAGTGCAGGCCGATGGGCGTGAGGAAAGCGACGGCCGCCGCCGCGACGGTTAGTTTCGAAAGTGCCATGGTAGCCAGGGTGTTGGAAATGAGGGCGGAAAGACTGACAGACGGCGCGCTGCTCACGGCGGTGGCGGCGGTGGTGGCGGCATAACCCGCGGGGGCGGCCTCCGCCACGCGCTGGCCCAGCCCGCCGGTCAGGGCCGCCGCGCTGAGGGCGATGCCCCGTCGTTTAAAAAATGCGCTCAACCGCTCCAGCGCCCGCCCCGCGCGCTTCCGCAGCGCATCCTCCGTCCGACCGGTCCCGGTGCTGAGTTCGCGAAAGGTTCGCCGCTGGAAAAAGTGCTGCACCACCAGTTGCCGTTCCGCCTCCGGCAGGCTGTCGATGGCGTCGTCCACATAAGGCAGCGCCGCCTGCCACGCGCTTTCCTCCGCCTCCACTTCGTGGCCGGGAGCGTTCTCGGTGGCAAACCGTTCATGATGGATGCGGCGTCTCATTTCAGAACGGAGCAGGTTTCCCGCCGTGAGCAGCGCCGTGCGGTGCAGCCAGCCCCCCAGCTTATCCGGCGGCAGATGCCGCAATGAGGGAGCCTTCCGCGCCAGGAGCGTGAAAACCATCTGCCCGGCCTCCTCCGCCAGCGCCATGTCTCCTGTCCGCCTCCGGGCCACCCCCAGCACCATCCCCGCATGCCGCTCCACGATCCGCCGGAAAGCGGCCTCCTCGCGGTGGGTGACATAGCGGTCGAGCAATTGGGCATCGGACTCCATAGAGGTGGGTTCACTCTCTTCATGTCCGCCCCGCCAGGAACCGGAAAAGTTTTTTGAAGAAATTCATTCCATCTGGTCCCGCGCCCACTCTTACTTCCCCCGCTCAACCACCCTCACTGGCGCAAATACCATTCACGTCCCTCAAGAAAGGCCGTGGGTAAAGGTGCCTTGAGTTTCCGAAGCGCCAAGTCCGGGAGCGCGGGAGCGCGTGGGTCACCGGTTCGAAGGCCCAGGCAGGGAGGGCTGGCGGGCTTGAGGCACCGGCTGCGGAAATCCCTTTGGAAAGGGGCTTTCACCCACAGCGTTGAAACACGTTATCTGTCGGCTTGAGTTCCGCCGGCTTCCCTGGCACCCTGTTCCACTGAATGAAAAATCCCGCCTTTCCATCACTTCAGATTTCCCTGCTGGCCGCCTGTCTTGGCGCGGCCGCTCCCGTGGCCGGAAATCCGGCCCGTGTCGATTGGCCGGAGTATCTGGGTGGAAAGACGCGCAGCCTGTTTTCGTCCCTGGATCAGATCAACAAAGAGAACGTGGGCAGACTGGAGCCGGCGTGGACTTTTGATACCGGCGTCACGGGGGAATATCAGGCGAATAACCTGATCGTGGACGGGGTGCTCTACACGCCCTCGCCCTCCCGGCAGGTGATCGCGCTGGACGCGGCGGCGGGCCGGGAATTGTGGCGATGGGATCCGGCCGCGGAGCGTTGTGGCAAAGGCAGCGGACGGCAGCGCGGGCTGGTTTTCTGGCAGAATGGAGAGGGCGGGGAGCGGCGGCTGTTCACGGGAGTGGGCGGGTATCTCTTCGCGCTGGATGCGAAGACCGGGCAGACCATCCGCGGCTTCGGTCAGGACGGGTCCGTGGAGCTCTCCTCCGGCCTGAACACGCCGGGCGTCATCTACCGGGACACACTGATCCTCGGCGGCGTGGGAGGAAAGGGAGCGGTGCGCGCGCTGGATGTCAGGACGGGGAAAGAGCGCTGGATATTCCACCTCATCCCGCGGCCCGGCGAGGTGGGCTATGACACGTGGCCCCCGGACGCCTGGAAGTCCGCCACGGGGCTCATGCCGTGGTGCGGGCAGTCGCTGGATGAGGAGCGCGGCATTGTCTATGTGGCGACCAAAACCGCGGAGCCGGATTTCTACGGCGGCGCGCGGCACGGCATGAATCTTTTCGCGAACTGCATCGTGGCCCTGAATGCGAAAACCGGAGAGCGTCTGTGGCACTATCAGATCGTGCATCACGATCTCCTGGACAAGGATCTGCCCTGCCCGCCCGTGCTGGTGACCGTGACGCACGGCGGCAAAAAGATAGACGCCGTGGCCCAGGGGACCAAGCACGGCCGGCTGTTTGTCTTCGATCGCGTGACCGGCACGCCCCTCTGGCCCATCGAGGAAAAGCCCGTGCCCGCCTCCACCCTGCGCGGGGAACAGGCATGGCCCACCCAGCCGATGCCGGTGAAGCCGCCGCCGCTCATGCGTCAGACCTACACCGAGGCGGACGCCTCCGGCATTTCGCCGGAGACCCATCAGATGACTCTGGACCGGCTGCGGGCCTCGCCCAATGCCGGGCCGTTTCCCGCGCCCTCGCTCAGCGAGTCTGTGATGTTCCCCGGATTCGATGGCGGCATGGAGTGGGGCGGCGGCGCGGCGGATCCCTCCGGCGTTTATTATGTGAATATCAATGAAATCCCCTGGCTGCTGCAAATGGTGGAAACCCGCCGGGCCGATGGCACGCCGCTGGTGCCGGGGGAAAAAGACTATATGATTCTCTGCGCCGCCTGCCATGGCCTGGACCGGGCGGGAAATGTGACGGCGGGATTCCCCTCGCTGGTGGATGTGGCGAAACGTAAAACGAGGGCGGAGATCGAACAGATCACCCGCCAGGGCGGCGGACGCATGCCGAACTTCGCGTCCCTGCCGGAAGCACAAAGGACCGCTATTCTGAACTACGTGCTGAACGAACCGGTCTCCGCCTCCCGCAAGGAGGACGGCGCGGGCAATGCCGATCCCGGCAAAGCCGCGCCGGGCAAGGAGGCCGCCGCCGCTCCCGCGCCGGACTATGCCTTCGCGGGTTTCCGCCGGTGGCAGGACAAGGAAGGCTATCCCGCGATCAACCCGCCCTGGGGCACTTTGAACGCCGTGGATCTCAATACCGGCGAAATCAAATGGAAGGTGCCGCTGGGGGAATACCCGGAACTCACTGCCCGGGGCATTCCTCCCACGGGCACCGAAAACTACGGCGGCCCCGTGGTCACCGCGGGCGGCCTTATTTTTATAGGAGCCACCGCGGACGAGACCTTCCGCGCCTTTGACAAGGACACCGGGAAAATCCTCTGGAAAGCGAAGCTCCCCTTCGGCGGCAATGCCACCCCCAGCACCTACATGGTGGACGGCCGCCAATATGTGGTCATTTCCTCCGGCGGCGGGAAATCCGGTCGTCCCGCCGGCGGGAAACTCGTGGCTTTTGCTCTCCCGAAGTAAACGGGAGGAGGCACCCGCGCGGGGCTTCCGTTTGATTCCCGGCATTGCCTGCATGGCCGTCCCCTGAACCTCTGGTGATTCTCTGGACACGGGCGGCCGGGTTTGGCAATCTCCGGGATGGTCCCCCGGCTTTGCCTCCTTACACTGCTTACTGTCCTGCCCGCGCGGGCCTATGTTCTCGGGTCGCCGCAGGGACCGGCCAGTTGTCAGGAGATTGGCCGCGATAGAATCCTCATCCTGGTGGATCCCGCCGCGGGGCCGAACCCCGAAATCAAAACCGCCTGGAACTGGAACTGGCAGCGGGAAATAACCCTCCCGAAGCCCGTCGCGGCCTCCGGCCTTTACGAATATCCGTCCTGCAAACTCATCTATCCCCTGGAGGGATGGTCAAAATTCGAAATGCCGGAGACCGGCGGCAAGGGGCGTTTTTTGCTGCGCGTGGTCCGTTGGCTTACGGAGGACGGACGGATTCTTCCTCCGCCCGCTGGAAAGCCCGTGCCATTCGGACTCGCGCTCTATGACGGGGGACGCCTTGTCCGGCACTTCAAGGAGGAGGAAATTTTCGAAAAATATGCGGATGAGCTTATGTTTTCGACCACGGCCAGCGGTGCTGACAGAAACGGGTATGAGAGCGGGTTCGATGAGGGGATACAGGCATGGAGAATCACCACACAGCGCCGCGGGCCGGAATTTTTTCAGAGAAGCCTCCTACGCTGCTACTGGGAATCCTATACCTGGGACGCACGGACCGGTAAGGTGTTATCCTCCTGGCGGGTGGACTGGATTCTGTGGGGGTCAGGGCTGGTGCTCGTGCTGGTAACAGGCACGCTGCTACTGATTTTAAGACACCGGAGGAAGAAGCGGCGGAGTGAAATGCCTGGCTGAAAAATACCGGGCAGGATCTCCAGACCCCCTCCCAGTTCCCTCCAAACCTCTGGAGATAACCAACGGATGCCCGGGGGCGATTGGATTATCAAAAAATGGAGCGAGTGATCAGAATCGAACTGTTGGTTCCTTTACAATCAGCCTCAGTATCCCGTATCGACGGCTCCAATGCCTAAAATCCAAAGAGTGCCGCTATATAGAGGCAGGTCCACATGACTTCGGGAGAAGCTCAAACGGTGGTGTGGGAAGGGATTGCTCCAGGTAGGAAACCGCGAGTGAGTCCCTCAGCCAATTCCCCGATAGCGCTGGCAGCACGGCTTGGAAACGTTTAAGGGCGCTGAAGGTTCCGGCGGTTATAAAAAGCACATTTTTATGGAAATTTCCGCATGTTTTGATTTCCTCATAGCGCCCCGGTTTTTGAGAAATAAGCAGTTACTCGGGTTTTTCCGGAATCGTCGGCTTGATGGGAGGACTGGGTCTTAAAAACTTGCTTCGCGCTTTTTGGCCATCGGCGTGCCGGCTAGGCACACTGTCCGTGGCCCTCTGGCCGGAGGAAAAAGCGCGAAGTCGGGCGCTCAGCCCGAACACGTGCGGGGAGCCCGTGCCGCGCCGTTGAGCCGCGAAACCGTCCTCGCGTCTTCGCGAAACCCTGCAAACCATGTTTGCAGGGGCGTCTGCAGTTTCTTTTCAGACATTGAGGCTCTGCTTGCGTCCATCCGTGATCGTGTCCTTTTGTCCATCGGTTTGCTTCAAGGACGGCTGCCTTTGACTTTTGCGGGGCAGTGTGGTGTGGCATCGGGCAGCGTCCGCCAGCAAACTGGCATGAAGAAAGCGCATGCCCATGTCTCACAAGGGAAAGGGCATAAGAGGTCAAGATCCGATGAGGTTTCGGTCGGGAAGCGGTGAGGAATTTGACATCTAGGAGCCTGTTGAAGAACAGGCGTTATCCGGAAAGATCCCATGGGGGAATCCGGCACCCGTCGACCGGGCACCGCGCTGTCTGTTTTCATATTGTGGCGTGCGGCGTGGATAAAAACGGCGAATGGCCCCGCATAGCGCCTCCATCAGCCATAAAAGGCCAAGCCAAAAAGCCCTTCCGCCGGCGGCCGTCTGCCGCGGGGTGCCGCGGGGTGCCGCAGCCGGTCAGTTTGCGCAGGATCAGGCTGAGGTTGAACACGATGATCCCGCAGAAGTAGCGTTTGTTGATCCGGCAGAGTTTCCGCAGGCGGGTGCGCCGCAGGTCCCCGCAGTCGAGCACATGCGCGCAGCCCTGCTCCACTTTCTTCCCCCCCGCTTTGAACAGCCGTTTGCCGCTTTTGCACTTCACCGCCCGGGCCGCTTTTTGCAGCGCCGCGCGCAGCTCCGGCTCCCACCGGTCCAGCTTCCGCCGGCGCGCGTTGGGATCACCAACGATCGTGCGCACTCCCGTTTCCTCCTGAATAATGGCCAGCTCGATGGCATTATGAAAGCCCTTGTCACCGGTGAGGCTGAGCACGCGGGCCTCCCGCGTGCCATCCGGAAGTTCTCCCCCATAAAGATCCTCCACTGCTTCCACCGCCTCCCGCACCCGGGTGGAGAGATCCGTCGTGTCGCCCGCGTCTCCCGGACGCACCTCCGCCGCCACGATGGCTCCGCTGTCCAGGTCCACGATGTGTTCGAGTTTGTGCACCATGTCGCACGCCTCGTCTTTGGTGCGGCCGATTTTCGCATCCCGGTCATGCGGGTTGTACAAGTCTTTGTTCGAGGTCTTCCTCCCTTTACGTTTACGGTCGAAGCGGGCCACCGCGGCGGGGTCCTCCGCGTCCATGCCCGCCTCCCGCGCCAGTCCCTGCACATAGTCCCGGTAACTCTCCTCCGTGTTGCGGCTGGCCAGCCCGCTGAGGCTGGCGTTGGCCTCAATGATGGAACTGTCCACGCCCAGGTTCCGTCCCTTCAGCAATCCGTGCGCCTTGAGTCCCTTGAGGATTTCCAGATGCACGGCCTCAAAAACCTCCCGGGGCAAACGCTGACGGAAGACGGAGAAGCTGGAGTGATCCGGCGTGGCCTCCGTGAGGCTGTAGCCCAAAAAACGGCGGATGGTGAGGGAACCGACCGCAGGGAGATAGCCAGCCGACAGGCTGCCCCGCAGGGGTGAGCGCAGCGAAGCAATCCGCGCAGCGCGAGGCGATGCCCCGCTCGCTGCCAATGCCTTCGAGGAATCCCACGATCAGCATCCGGAACATCACAGCCGGATCCACGGGCGGCCGACCGCCCGCGGAGGTACCGGTCTTGTAATATGGAGCACAGTGGCGGTGGACGTTTTCCGTGAACTTGAGCTTCCCGAGCACGTCATCAAGCTTCGAATAAAAGCCATCACGCGGCCCGCTCACGAGATCGCCGGGCCGGAGCCAGAGCTCCTCCTGGGCGCTTTGCCAGTCTTTGCGGCGGAATTTTTCCATGCCGGAAAAGTTAGCGGATTCGCTCCGCCGGAACCAGGAAATTAAGGAGGCGTCCGGAGGAATATCCAGAGGCGTTTTTCAACAGGCTCCTAGGTCCACAATGCGTGCCAACTTGATGCGGAAGAGTTCGTTTTGAGGATCCTAATCGGGATCAGCCCGGCTCCGCATGCCTGATTTTGAGGGGTCTTGAGCCGGTTGGAAGCAAACTCCCGTAGAACAAACGAGTGTCTGCGGCATCCATGAAAAAATGAAACATGAAAGCACTCAGTAAGCGACACATGCTATCAATGTACCATCCTCCAAGAGCCATATCAGCACGGTGCGCCCGGGACGACTTAAGCTCACACATCGCGCATTTCCGTAAGACGATGCAAAAGCGACGACGGCAGCTTCCAAACCGGCCATAGTCAATTGAGCCTTTTGCATTCTCGCCGCCCGGGCACTCCACAGGTCGCGCCAATATGTCAGCGGAAGAAATTCTGAATCATTGAAGCAATCCCCCCCAGCAGCACATTCGGCCAATGCAAGACTACGCACCGCCTCATCAAGCGCGGGCGCTTTGCGAATCAAATTTAAAAGCTCCTCAATGTTCATGGTGATACGTGAATAACTTTTGCATTGTGAACAGCCCCCCTTAGGAGCTCGAACTCGCCGGGAATGCTACTCGGATTTATTAACTTTTCCACGACGCTTCGTGGAAGTTTTTCATGCAACACAACACCCGCAACTCCGCGCCCTTGGCCTGTTGCGAAGTATTGGGTCACCTCGAATTCTGTGGTCCACGAGGTAAAAACACTTCGGGTATTTCCTGCTGCATGATAAGCTGGGTTAGAATGACCTCCAATTGGAAGCGCTTTTCCTTTGAGAGCGTCAGCCCAAATTCGCGAGTTATAATGGTCCGTCGGCACTCCCCGGAACACCGAAACCAAGTCATCGGTATTCTTCGTCGCCGCCTCGACCAATTCCCCACCAAGTTTCGCTCCTTCTTTTTCGACTGCTTGAGATGCTGCAAAACGAGCAGCCACCGCAGCCCCTCCCTTCTCTATTAATCCTGCCAGTGCCTTTACACCCCAGACTCCGGCGCCGACTGTAAATCCAGCATCCAAGAGTTTGAAAGTCATATCTGTTTGGGGGATTAATGCCTCCCTGGTTGATGAAGATAGGTGCCACCTCCGTTTTTCCGTCTGCTAAATCGGCTTCCCGTTTAGCAAAGTTACTATCAGCGAAAAACTCCAAGCCAACCCAGGTCGGCTTTTCATCCACCCAATAGGCATCCGACGCTGGTGTTGTACCATCGCAGGTGCGGTAGTGAATGTAAACAGCCAGCTCGGTTTGAAGATACCGGGCTGCAGCCGAGTATCTTTCGGCAAGTTTTTCGAATTTTTCAGACTCCCAAGGCTTGAATTCGGAAGCCGCCTTTAAAGATTTCTGCATGGTCTCTGTAGCGAGCTTGTATGCGGAAACGATCGATTTCATGTGATTGAGGCCCTCTTCATCATTGCGGGGGACTTTTAACCCCTCCGGATCGAAGCTTGTCCACGGATTCTGCCGGACATAGGTGTAAACATTGAGGCCGTCCACGAAGCCGGCGGGGTCGGGGGTGAGGTAGGTGGCGGGGTCGCGGTAGCGGTGGTCGTCGTTGACGAGGCCGGTGAGGTCCTCCTCGTGGGTGTTGGCTTTCTGACGGTCGGCGGTGGTACCGGTTTCATAGCCGGTAACCCGTTTGCCGAAGGCGTCTTCACCGGCCTCTCGTCCATGACCGGCAGGCGGATCGGCGAGATGACTCCAGCCGCTTGTGCCGCCCGCACAATGCCAGCGGCGGTTCGTGTCCAGACCACAAGTTGTCAAGGCATCGCAGAAGCGCGCTTCGTTTGGCGTTTACGCGGCTCCAGCACAGTGCGATGGCAGGCAGTCATGGTTTAAGGGGGCCACCCCGTGGCGTTAACGGCTGAAAATCAAGAAGGCGCTCTATATAAACGCTCCTTAATAGAGGTATATCCCGGCCCGTTTCATCTATATTTCAAAATGTGTGCCTTGCCTGATTTAACGGCGTATACCAGAAAAATACCGGATTTCCCCCAGGGATGTAAACAAGAACCCTTCTTTTACATTAATATCTCTCATTAGAATAACGGCATCGTCCTCGCAAGCCAAAAAGGCATCCCACCATTCTGTAAAACAGCTCCAACTGCTTTTAATTACAAGGGACTTTTTGGCAAGATAATACACTTCATCATCCAGCGTCCAATTGACGATGCTTCTCAATAGTTCCCTTACCGGCTCGGCGTTGTCCTCATTATAGGACTCAAGCCACCGCCCAATTACCCTCATTTCCATTTCGACAAGCCAATGACCATCGGGTAAATCAAAGAAAGTGCTTGCTTCAGACCCCACGGCAAGCCTGAAAGCACCGGCCGCCTCATCCTTATCGAGGCAGAAGATCACGTCGCCGGCTTCTGCTGGGAAATTTCTGGAGTAAATAGTATCTTTGATGGAAAACATCCTATTTGTCAGTTGGGTTTATCGTAATATACATGACCGCCGGATTTTCCGTCATACCATTTTATATGCTGGAGATCATTTCCAACATTAAGCTCTCTCTCATTGTCCGTGGCGTTATGAACTTCATAGCCTTTTTCATATTGCTCCTGAGTGTACTGTTTTCTGCGGTCCATTTTACCCCGTGCCTCTTCGAGTAATTTTTTTGCGTCCGTTGCATTCTCTGTCCTAAGATTTAATTTTCCTTTCTCAAGAGCGGAAAGATCTTTGACGGCTTTCTCCCATTCCTTGCTTCCGGGCTTTATGAGAGGCAGATCAGAAGCCTTTTCCACGCCTTGTTTAGCCAATGCCGAGGTACTAGGTGCACTAGCTTCTTTAGCTGCCGCTCTCTTTGCTCCAGCTGCTCCTTCATCTGGCCCTACTTTATTGTGGACGAGGATCCCCAATGCTGAGACGGCATAGGTGTGGCAGTCTTTTACCTCAAGGTTGTAAACCGTTTGGTTGACCGTCTGTCTGCTAATGGCTGAAATTACCACATTCCGTCCGGCAGTTGTCTCCAGAATGTCGCCGGGCAGAAGGTCCCGTGCGTCAACCCATCCGCCAGCGAGTGAGTGACCGTGTTCCGGTGACTCATTTTCGGGGCTGAGGCGGGAGGCCAGCTGTTTACCCCGGGCTACCCAGAACGGGTGATTTTCCGTGGCTTCAAGCTTTTCGTCTCCGACGAAGATGGTAATGAGATTTCCTGAGAAGTCGTGTTCAAATTTCTTTACAACAACTGACAACCGCCACGTTTTCGCCGTGGAATCCCATGCCAGGACCTTAGCTCCGGGTTTAATATCTTCAATCAACAGAGGAAAACTTTCACCCGCGACCTCTGTCCTTGCTGGAAAGCATGCGGGAGCAGTCTTAGGGGTTGATTCCACAGCCACAGCAGCAGGCGGAACCTCGCCAATCTTTACCGACGGCGTTTTAAATTGAGGTTTTTTAATACTTTTAACAGCCTTTGGCCCCCATATAAACAGTATGTCCAGAATATTATTACCCACAACCTCTGCAGAATCCACCTCCGGAGCAGGAATTCCCGCGATTTTTCGAGCTATCGCCTGCGGTGCCGGGCAAACCCCATATGAATCCCCCACAGACACCACTATGTCCCTGACTTCATCTAGAAAGTTTACTTCCTGAGAGGGGATTCCAGTCATCTTTTCCGCCATTTTACGCCCCGCAGTCTTTGCGTATGAGTCAGAGGTTATATCAACGCTATCAACCAACCCGTTCCATACTGTATCTCCCACCCGAGTCCAAAAGGGTTTGTCATCCAGTCCCTCCGGATCGAAACTGCTCCACGGATTCTGCCGGACATAGGTGTAAACATTCGGGCCGTCCACGAAACCGGCGGGGTCACGGGTGAGGTAGGTGCCGGTGACGGGGTCGCGGTAGCGGTGGCCATCGTTGATGAGGCCGGTGGGATCCTCCTCGTGGGTGTTGGCTTTCTGGCGGTCGGCGGTGGTGCCGCTTTCATAGCCGGTGACCCGCTTGCCGAAGGCGTCATAGGCGGTGGCCCAACTGGTGGCTCCGGTGCCGGTGCCGTCCGTCTGGGCGACGACATCGCCCCGGTGGTTGTAGGCGTCGTAGCGGGCTCCGGTGCCGGAACGCAGGGTGTAGAGCACGCCGCCCACGCCGCCTCCCCAGTCGCTTCCGCGCACGAATTCGGCCTCCGGCTTCTGGGTGGAGCCATAGGCTGACCAGCCGGTGCGGGTGCTGCCACTGTAGATGGGGCTGAGGGCGTATTCCTGGGCGGTGAGCCCGCCCCCCTGGGCGCAGCCCCAGGCTTTCTCGGAGGTGAAGACCGTGTCCCCTGCCGTGCCGGCCACCCCGGCCATGGTCAGTTCCTCGCGGAACACGCGGCGGGTGCGGTGGTCATACGCGTAACGGTTCGTCTGCGACTTGAAGGAACTGGCGGCGTTGAAGTAAAAGGCGAAGTAGGCGAATTGATCGTAATTCTCCGAATAGGCCAGTGTCAGGCGGTTGGCGCTGTCATACTCGTAGTAGCAGTAATCGTAGTAGGGCTCCCCGGTGGCTCCCGCCGTGTTGTAATCATAGTAGGTTTCCGAGGCGATGCGATTGCCATTGGCATCGTAATAATAGATACGGCGCTGGCCGGTATCGCCGTCCCAGGTCTGGTAGGGCTGGTTATTGGTGGCGTAATTGTACGCTCCCTGGGCATAGTAGGAACTGACAATGTTATTCACCCGGGTGCCGCCCACGAACCGCTGCTGCTTTGTCCGGTTGTTCCCGGCATCATACTCGTAGCTGGTGAGGGTGACCGGGCCGGAGCCGGGGGTGTCCGTCTCGGTGAGGAGACGGTAGGTTTTGTCGTAGGTGTTCGTGACCGTGCGCAGCGGGGTGGTGGAGGTGCCGCGGTATTCCTTCACCTCCGTGACGGTGCCGGCGGCGGAGTATTTCGACTCACTGGAGGTGACCCGCTGGACGGTGGAGGGGCCGGTCTTTTGCAGGGTCTGGAGGTCCTTGAGGCGACCGCGCCCGTCATACTGATGCCATGCGAACAGGTCTCCCGGCTGGGATTTGCGGACGACATCCCCGGCGGCGTTATAATAATAACGGCTCAGCCGCGTGACCTGCGGGGTGCCCGCCACGCCGGGGTCCGGGCCGGTCTCGGACATGGTCTGGAGGCGGTTGAGGACATCGTAGGTGCTGGAGACTTTCCGACGCACGTCCGCGGCCTCCACCCAGGTGGAACTGAGAGAGGCGCTGCCGGGGTGCCCGTAAAGGACATCGAGCACATTCCCCGCGCGGTCGAACCGGTAGCGCGTCTGCACGCCGCCCGCGATTTCCGCGACGAGGCGACCGGTGAGATCATAGCGCATGAAGGTCTGGCGCGTGGCGTTCTCCGCGGGGCGGGTGTCGTTCGGATAAGTGATGGAGGTGGTGCGTCCCCAGGCGTCCAGCGTGAGGATACGGGTATCCAGCACGTGCGAAGGGCAGGTGACCTTCACCGAGCGCAGCAG
This sequence comes from Verrucomicrobiales bacterium, assembly GCA_965229245.1. Taxonomy (GTDB): domain Bacteria; phylum Verrucomicrobiota; class Verrucomicrobiia; order Verrucomicrobiales; family V1-33; genus V1-33. The sequence continues at coordinate 1,090,117 of CBDDIW010000003.1, read as the reverse complement.
GCGATCGAAGGTGGTGGAGATGGTCTCTCCGGATATATAGGCGCTGTTGGTCGCCTTCACCACCCGGTAGGGGAGAGCCCCGAAGTAGAGAGTGGTTTCCGTCCGTTGCGGATCGGCCGCCGGGTCCCAGATGGTGGCGGTCTTCCGGTTCGCGCCATCGTAGAGGAAGCGGGTCTTCGAGCCAAGGCCATCCACTACTTCCACGAGATTCCCCGCGGTGTCATACACGTTCCGCACGGTGATGGCCGTGGAAGGGAGAGTGCCCGAGGGCGGGCCGAAGGTGAGGTCCGCCGCGGGATCCGTGGTGGTGGAGGTCAGACGGTCATGGACGTCGTAGGTATTGAGCGTGACATTACCCCCGGCATCCCGCACGGCGATGGGATTTCCTTTCCGGTCATAAAGGGTCTCCGCGACGGTGACCTCCACGTTCGTGGGAGAGGGATTGGTGAGGGTAGCGAAGGGCGACCGGGAGGCCGGGATGGAGGTCAGGACGGACGAGGGGCCGCTGATGGTCTTCACCACGCGCCCGGCGCGGTCATACTGCATGATGGACCGGACGCCGCGGGCATCCACGGTATCGTTCACCCAGCCGTTCTGGAAATACCGGGTGGTGGTGACGGCGCGGGTGGTGGTGATACCCGCGGGGAGCGGCGTGACCGCCGGGTCCGGAGCCGCGGGCAGCCCGCCCGCGAGACCGGAGGCGTCCTGGATTTCCGGGGAACGCGCCTGCGTGGCGCGTCCGCGTTCGTCGTAGATGATATTGCCCACCCGCTGCCCCAGTGGTGTGATGGTGGCCACGGCGTGCCCCGCGACATCGTATTACGTCTTTGTGACGGGTGAGCCGGAGACGGAGTCTCCCGGAGGGGTCCGGTTCACCTGGCCGGTGGACGGGTCAGAGCTCCAGGCCGCGATGGATTTTCCAGAAAGGTCGCAGTCTGTTTCCGAGGTCAATGTCTCCCCGCCAGCTGTGTGTGTGGTGCGATACTCCGCGCCCGCGCTGTAATAGTGACTGGTGGCCGAGGTGAACAAACCGGTGGCCCCGGTGACCATGAAGGTGGAGGAAGGCAGGGTGATGTCAAAGGTGCCCGCCGGGGCTCCGCTGAAGGCACCCGGATCAAACCCGGTGTACTGGTCCAGCGGGCGGCCCAGACCGTCATAGTCGGTGACCACGATCTGTCCGTGCGGGGAGACTGATTTGATGACGCGGCCCGCGGTATCATACTCCGTGGTGGAAACCAGCCAGGTGGAGGCATCCGCCTGTATTTCGGTCTTCACCGGGCGGTAGAGACCATCGAAGGTGGTCTTCGTTTCCCAGGCCTCGCCGGAAGGCGCGCCCGTATTGGTAATCGTGCGCCTCCGTTCCACGGCGCGCGTGGCCTTCCAGGAGGAGGAGGCAAACGCGCCGGACCCCGCGTTCTCCAGTTGCCCGGCGGATCCTGAATTCGACCCATAGTAATATTCCACGGCCCCCTCGGCGTCTTTCAACGCGTCCTCAGAGGAGGCAAAGGGAGCCCCGGCGGGGGTGGCCGTCCAGCTTCCGTTATCCGTCCGGTCCTCATAAGTGCGGACAGGCCGGTTCAGGGCATCGTAGTCGGCTCTCGCCCGACCATCGGTTCCGCTTTGCACCAGGATCAGGCGGTCCCGCGGATCATAGAAGTTCGTGGACTGGCACTCGTCATTCGTGAGCAGACCGTCTCCGTTGAGATCGATGTAGGTCTTCCACGGCTTTCCATTCGCGCCATAAATCCGGAAGACGCCGACACCCTCCTCATCGCACTGCCAGATCTTCCGCCCGCGGTTGTCGAATTCGGTCTCTGTAGTCTCGAAGTTTCCTCCGGCCACCCGGCTGCTGGTTTTCACCAGGCGGTTCTCGGCGTCGTAGAAGAAGTTCATTTCGTTCCCCAAGGCATCGATGACCAGTTCCCGGTTTCCGACCTCATTGACATAAGTGGTGACCGTCGCGAACTGCTCCGCGGGTGTCGCGGTGAGGTTCTGTTCCTCGCCGCGCGCCAGGGCAGTCACTTTGGTGGTCACGGTCTGCACCTCTCCAAACCGCCCCGGGGTAAATGTGGTCTCCTGAGGGCTGAAGACTCCGTTCGCCCAAGTGGCGTTGGCCACGGTTTGCGAAGTAAGGAACGAGGGGAAAGTGGGCAGGCCGTAAACATTCTGCGTGTGGGCAAGGATCTGGTTGTCCGCCGGCAGGCCCCCGGCATCCCGGCCCCGGCCCACGGTGGCGGTGACGAGGGGCACGCCGAGGTTATTGTCCAGAATGGTGATGGCGCTGGTGGCCCCGGCGATAGACTCTTCCCCCGGAGTGCCACCGGTGCCGTTCACCTGACGGTAGGGGCCGTAGCTTTCCACCATCACCCGCGCGAAAGCGCTCCGGAGCCGCGTTTCCCGCGGCAGCAGGGACGGCATGAGACTGGTGACGCCGCTGCGGTAGGGCGAATCATTCCCGGGCGTGCCGTAGGTGCCGCTGTAGTAACGGAAATCCCGGATGATTTTGGGGGTGGTCTCCGGATTGAAGGCATCCAGCGGGGAGGCCTTCACATAACGGATCTCCCGGGTGGGGTCACTGTGATAGGCGGGCAGCACCTTCACGCCGCCGGTGCCGCTCACGAGGCGGTTTCGCAGGGCGTCCGCGGGCAGCGCCTGGGTGGTGTCCCGGGAGTCCAGCAGCCGGTGCAGGGGCGCGAACCACGGCTGGATGAGGGAATACTCGATGCGGTCGCCATAGATATAGTCCGTGACATTGCCGGAGGCGTCCGTCACCCGCTTGTCCGCCATGCCCGCCAGGGGATCGAACTCCACTTTTTCCACCATGCGGGCCTGTCCCGCGCCCAGCTCCGGATAGAAGAGGCGGCAGGTGGTCCATTTGATGACCGGGTCCAGCAGCCGGCCGCGTTCGCCGGGGCCGAGGACCACGTCCATGAGTTCCGAGCCATCGCAGAGCAGCGGATCCGTATAAACATAGAACCAGTTGCTGAACTGGCCGTTGGAGGTCTGCTCCACGACTTCCACGACGCGACTGCCGGTGACCCAGGTATTGCCCCCCTGCACGTTGAGCTGCACCGGGCCGGTGAGAGTCCACGGGGAATCCGTGCCGGAACCGGCGAGACGCTGGGTCCAGAGAGTGTTCTTCGTGTAGTCCGGGGAGGGATTCGAAGCCAGGAGTTTGGCCTGGACCTTGATGCCCGTCACCACCCGGGGGCGGCTGATGGAGGGATCGTAGTAGCTGAACGCGCCTCCACCATAAGGGAACCCGCCAAAGCGCACCGCTTTTTCCCAGCCATAGGAGATGGTGGTGGTGCGCACCTCGGGCGAGGAGGCGATGTTTTTGGTGCGGACGCGGGTGAGCCGGTTGTCCCGCGTGGTGATGGTTTCCACGTTCAGGTGGTTGTAAACGGGGAGCTGGGCCGGGTCCAGTGAGGGGTCATGGCGGAGCACGCCGCCCGGACCGTTAGCGGATCCATTGTCCGGGAGGAAGTTGTAGGAATACTCCACCGCGTTGCCCATGGGGCTCTCCACTTTGGCCAGCAGGCGGGGGCTGATCTGGTTGTTCAGGCCCGCGATGGCGGCACCGTAGGTGTAGGTCCACTTGTTCCCTCGCGGGTCATGCACGCTCTGGATGAGACCCTCCGGGCTGGTGGTGATGACCATGCGGCGCAGGACGGCGGTATCCGTGTGCGGCCAGCCCTGGACGATTTCATTCGGCACGAGGGTCGTATTATGAGCCTCGAAGGAGAATGAGAGGAAGGCTCCAAAGCGGTCCTTCACCTCCGAGGCGCGGTAGTAGCGGTGGCGGCGGAATTTTCCAGGGCTGGACTCCACCCAGCGCTCCAGGGGCGTGGCCACGGCGGGGAAAGTGATGACGGTGCCGAATTTCCTCCGGAACTCAAACCACTGACGGGTGCCGTCCGGGGATTTTTTCAGGGAGAGCTGGTCCAGCCAGGAATCGCTGTCATTCCGGTCCGTCACCACGGGCACGAAGACCATCTCCGGCGGGGCGTCGCCGTTCGGGCCGCTGTCCGCGGCGGGCACGTTGAAGAGGTAGAAGGGATGCTTCTGACCGTTTTCGTCCACCACCGTCAGGCGGTCCTGGCGGGTGCTGTCCATCCCGGCTCCGGCGACGGGGGGCGGATTGGGAAGGGCCACGCCTTCGTCCAGGTGCAGGTGGCAGGAGAGGCCGGTCGTCCAGCACGGGCCAAAGGGGGATTCCCCCGGCGCTCCGGTCAGCGGCGTTTCTCCCCGTCCGTCCGCCCAGACCTCCGGACGGGCGCCGCGCTTCACGGCCAGCGCGACCTCGCCGCCCGCGACGGGCACGTAGATGTCCGAGGTATCGTAACGGAGCTGAAGGGTGAGCGAGTCCACGTGGACCTCCTCGGGGGTCTCATCGGACTCCGCTTTGGCCTGGCCCTTGCCGGTCGGCGCGGGTTTGCCATTGAGGGTCACCTGACGAAAGCGGAAGCCGGACTGATCACTCCAGGGAATGGAACTGCCGCGCTCGCGAAGTTTGATCTCATGTTTGGCCACCGGGATATTCCCGCCGATGGAGGTATTTGGAATCCCTCCAGAAGGGGTGTAGGCCTCAATGGAAAGCTTATACTCCCCGGGGCCGGTACCGATGTCCCGCTGGTCCCCAAGGACACCGCTGGTATACACCTGCCTCCGGATGCCATATACTTCCAGGGAGGGGGAGGTTACCGTGAATGGGGAGAGAGAGGGCTCGCCGAAGACGACGCTGTGATAACCCGTGCCCGTCTGCGTATCGACGGAGGTTTTGTCAAAGCGACCGGGAATCGATCCTGGATCTGTGCGGGTAGAATGCCACTCCATGGGGCCGCCGGTCTCTAGATCGAAGAGGCTTCCGAAAGCACGGACATTCCCGGATTTGGACCACGGGTTCCCCTGGGCGGAAAGCACCCAACCCGCCATGTGCTCGCTGCTGTTGAGCGGGCTTCTGGCGAGGTCCCGGATTTCATCCCGGGAGCCATCCTGGAAGGCGGAATTCAGGCCGTCCTGCTGGGCGGAGGGGAAAGTGGCCATCATCTCCGGAATGCTCCACACATGCGTGCCGGGGGAGCCAAAATCATGCACCCGCGTCCGTATCCAGGTGTAGGAGCCGTCCATGCCGCCGGAGGCCTGGGGAAAGAGTTTCCAGGTCCACAGGCGGGCCAGTCGCCACGACGGAGTGTTCTCGGAGTCCGGATCTAGGGCCTGTTAACACTAATCTTGAAGTATGATGTATCCATGTATAGTATCTGGCATGGAACTTACCGAAGCCCAATTCCGCCGTCTGGAAGACTGCCTTCCCGTGCAGCGGGGAAATGTCAGGCTGAACAACCGTCTCCTGCTCAATGCGATCCTCTACGTTGCTGAGCAGGGATGCAAATGGCGGGGTCTTCCTCCGCGCTTTGGCAACTGGCACACGGTCTACACCCGCATGAATCGCTGGAGCAAATCCGGGGTGCTGCAACGTGTGTTCGAGCGGATGCAGGCGGAACAGATGATCACGTTTTCCATTGAGGCACTCTCTTTGGACAGCACTTCCATCAAGGTCCATCCCGACGGCAGTGGCGCTTTAAAAAAAACGGCCCGCAAGCCATAGGCAAAAGTCGCGGGGGATGGACCACCAAAATCCATCTTGTGGCGGCCTCCTCCCGGTGCGCCGTGACTTTCGCCCTTTCCCCCGGACAGGCGGGCGACGCTCCGGAAGGCCGCAAACTATTGCCCGCGCTGCAACGCTGGAGACCGGAACCGGGAGAAAAACCCGTGTCTGTGGTCATGGACCGGGCTTATGAAGGCGATGAGACCCGGCAGCTCGTTCTCGATTTGGGATTCGTCTCCGTCGTGCCGCCAAAGTCCAACCGCCTCAATCCCTGGAACTATGACCGTGCCATGTATGCCCGGCGTAATGAAGTGGAACGACTCTTCCGGAGACTCAAAGGCTTCCGCCGCATTTTCTCACGCTTCGAAAAGCTCGATGTCATGTTCATCGCTTTTATCCATTTCGCGCTCATCGTCGAAGCGGTGCGCGAACTTTAGTGTTAACAGGCCCTAGTGACACGGATTTATCCAGAAGTCCCCCCGGGGGGATGGACTTGATTTCGATGGGAGTGCCCGCCTTCCGGTTTCGTGCGGGATAGCCATCGTGTCCCGCTCCCGCCGGGGGCTCGGTCTCCGGGATGACCTCCAGAGCGCCGGTGCCATCGTGCTGGCGGGCAACGTGGAGGAACGCGGACTCCAGATGGCCGTAAAGGCCTCCCGTGGTGCCGTCGGGGTCCGGATTCTCCAGCAGGAGGGCGGGGGCTCCCGGGGCTGGGCTTACGAAGCGGGTGCTCGTGGCATGCTGGACGCTGGGAACCCAGAAGACCGGGCTGGCAGGATTGGGGGCGATGTACATCCAGAGCTTCCCGTAGTCCGGGTCCATGTGGGTGGTGGAACTCTGATACTGAATGGTGTCCACCCTGAGCACGCCGTCCCGCGGGTAGTCCAGCGTGCCATTCGCATATTCCACGACCTGGAAGGAGAAGTTCACCGTCACGGGGCCGTCATCCGGGGTCACTTTCAGCAACTGCCACTCCCGCTTGACCGTGTCCCATACACTGATTTTCACGGCCCGCCACAGGTCCGGGTGCACCTCCGCCGTGCCTGTGAAGGTCCAGTTCCGCTGCACGCTGTCCGCCGGGCTGTCGATGCCGGAATTCCCCACCGCCAGTCCGCCGCCGGAGGATGCCAGAGAAGAGGGGGGCGCGGGATTCCGCCGCACGGAGGCGGAACCGGCGATGGCCGAGGAATCGCCCAGCGGGTTCTGATAGCTGTAGTAGGCGGTCACTCCGTTTCCGCCAAAAAGGTAATTCCTGATGTCATAGCCCAGGGAGGGTGCCGCTAAACCGTCTTTGTCGGTAAGCCAGCTGACCAGAGCGGTAAATTCCGTCTCGAACTTCCCGGGGCCACAAGCGTTGGCCAGGTAAGGCGTCCGGCCCCAGCGCGCGGACTCCAGCAACAGTCCAGGGCGCACGGCGTCGGCCAGGAGGTTCAGGGAGGTTCGCGCGGGTCCGTCCGTCTCGGCGATAGCTCCGACATCGTAGGCATGGCCTCCGGCAAAGAACAAATAATAGGCGCGGGTGTCGAGCGCCTGCCGGAAAGTGGCGCTCGCGGATAGATTGTGGAAGAGAGCCGCGACGCCATTGTCCGGCGGATTTCTGAAAAAGCGCGCGAGTGCCGAAGGGGACGCGGCTTTGAAATGCAAACCGGCGGTCATTTCGGAATCCTTTGGCAGGAAGCGGAACTTCCACGGAGTGACCCCCATCTGGTCATTGAATAACGGATAGGGCCGCAGGCGGCAGGCCACCCAGTTGTTGTCCGGCCAGTCCTCGTTCATAAAGAAGAGGTTGATGAGCACGTAGTCGATAAACTGCGGAATATCCAGCCGGCCGGCCACCTGATTGTAGAGGTCTTGAGTGGCGGTAGTATCGGTACGCCAGGTCGAAGGGGGTACCGGCGCGACGAAGCCGGTGGAGGCGGTGCTCTCGCGGATATCCGACGCGAGCTTTTGCAGTTCATCCCAGGCCACGCTGTCGCCACTCTTTACCACACCGTCCTCGATCACATCGAAATCCGAGTCCTCGAACTCCGGATCCCAGTCATCATGCATGTCCACATGTTCCAGTTTTTTCCACGCCCTCTTGAGGAAATCCGCGTCCGGGTCCTCGCCCAGCCAGTAAACGCCCCAGTAGAGGCCGTTGAGGAAAAGATTCACCGGACGCGCGCGGGGCTGGGGCGGCAGCGCGGGGGTGCCGCGGAGGGCCGTGAAGCCGCGCAGGGTTTCGTGCACCCACTGCTCGCGGAGGTAGGAGGCATTGATCCTCTGCTCTCCCTCGCGGGACCAGCCGTCGAAGACGGGGGCTCTCAGCACCAGGGAATCAAACTTCCCGGTGGAGCCGGGCAGGAGGTCCGACCGGTCCAGCCTGGAGAGACCGGTCGCGCGCCGCCATTTCAGACGCAGGCTGTGCTTCCGGGTCAGTCCCGGTTCGCGGCTGGCATTTCCCGCCAGTGCAACCACACAGGGGCTGCTGCCGGTCGCGAGGCCCGCGCCAATGAACTCCGCCGTGGCAGGCCGCTCCCAGGCATCCCCCTTTTGCCGGGAATTGGTATAAATGCCGTTCTCCTTGCCGAAGAGGCCGTCCTGGTCACTGATAATACTCACCACCGGCAGGTCCGGCAGTTCGGGATCAGTGCCGTCCGGGTCCAGTCCGGGGTCGCTCAATCCAGCGAGCGTGGAGCCGCCCCCGGAGATCTGCTCATTCGTCGCGGCCTGCACGAGGTCCATTTTGAAAGGCACGCGGAGGTCCGGCGTGTCGTTCGTACCCGGAACAATGGCATGGTTGTTCTCTCCCGTGATGCCCGCGGGATTCCGCTGAGTGAGGACATCCTCCCGGAAGAGATAGGAGCGGGACACCATTTCGGACCGCATGCTGTCATTCCGGAAGGCGCACATCCGCAGCACCGTGGTGGTGTTGAAAATGAGGGTGTCCCCAGGCCGGGAAACCCGCGCGGCGGCATTCCCGGGAAGTGGTTCCGAACCATCCACGGTCCAGAGCACATACTGGAAATCCGGCGCGGACGGCAGGGGGATGGACAGCGTGCCCGGAGCGCGCATGGAGGAATTGGGCAGGAAAAGCGCGGGCGAACTCACGGTCCACGAGGGCGGATCCACGATGTTGGCTTTTCCAGGAGTGGCCTTCGCTACTTCTGTGGTCTTCAAATCCGCGGCCAGAGACAGGGTGTTGTCCGCCGGAAGGCCCTGGAAATGGAACTCCGTGTTCGAGGTGCTCCCGCCGGGTTCCCGGTGCACCAGTTGAATGATGGCACCGTCAGTGGTGAGCCGCCGGGGGAAATACAGTTCCTTCCACAGCCGGGACACGCCGTTCACATCCGGAAACTCCCGGACCCGGATCATGTTCGCGGGGTCGGCGGCATGCGTCTTTGCCAGCGGGGACTCCGGAATTTCATCCTGCCGGCAGGCGTTCACCACCAGATAGCCCCCCGGCTGGATCTTTGTGCCGGACGGGAACCAGTAAACTTCGGACCCCACCGTCTCGTGCCCCATGGAACTTGGAGAAGCGCCGGAAAGGTAACAGATGCCGTAGTCCGAAATATCCCGCCCTTCCCCATCCGCCTGGGCGGTGGCCGGGAGATGCACTTCAAACCAGTCCATGGCCGTCTGGCCGAAGGGGTTCACATAACACCGGAAGTTCTTGGAACAGATTTCGTTGAGGACCAGGGAATTGGCATTCGGGAGCGGATCCGCGATGAGCGGGTCGGGATCATCCTTATCCAACAGTCCGTCGTTGTCCGTGTCCTGCCGGCGCGGGTCCGTGCCGCGCGCGAACTCCTCGGCATTGGTAAGCAGATCGCCATCGTCGTCCGCTCCCGGCACCACCGTGTAACCGCTGGACCAGTAGAATTTTTCCCAGTCATCCGGCAGACCGTTGCCGTTCAGGTCGTCGGCATATTTGAGGAGTTTGAAGGTCCGCTTTCCTGAGAGAGCGGAGGGGGATTCAATAAGAATCTGCCCGTTGTTGTTAATGGCGCGCGCGTAGCAGTTGGCGAGCGCGGAACCGGCGGGGAGGAGCCGCTGCAGAGGCATGGCCCGGCCATTGCGCCACAGGCAGGGTCCCAACTGATAGTCCAGGAAAAGAATCTCCTTTTTATCGTTCATGTCCACCACGTTGCCGGTGCCCAGCTCGATGGGCTTGACGATACCTCCTTCATGGAAACACCAGCCCTGCATGCCGTCATAGGACGCGAGCACCCGGCCGGAGGCGTCCACGGCGGCGGGATAGGCGGTATTCCCGCCAGCCAGGGTGATGGTTTCAAACGTTGCCGTCTGGGATGGGGAGGCCACCCGGGAGACAAAGGTGTCCAGCCGGTAGGTTCCGCCTCCGTCCCGGACGGCGTAGCCCAGCACCAGCCGGTTGTAGGAGGAGGGCAGCGTGGAGGAATAAGGAGCCTCCGCCGCCACCTTCTGAAACTGCACGCCATTGCTTAGCGCCCACGGCGGCGGCTGGAGTGTCAGGGTGGTCTCGGTCCCGCCAAACCCCGCTGCCAGGCGGAAGCTGTTCTCCGTGGCTCCGGCGGGGAAAGCCATGTACAGCAGATCCCCCCCGCGTGAGCAGTCGAGGTAGGTGTAGCTGTTCGAACCGTCCGTGGCCGGGGAGGTCCGCAGGACCGCTCCGGCGTCCGTCCGGACCTGGGGCCAAGCATAGTAGCCGCCCGCCGGTTGATTTTTGCCGCCCACGCCCCCGGAGGTGAAGGCATTGGGAAAGAAGTCCGTCCACGTGATCAGCGGAGTTCCGGCTCCATTCCACTGGAATCCCACGGGGGACTGGCCGCTGGCCTGATACCAACCCACCACCTGTCCGCCGTCGCTCAGGTTCCCCACCTCCACGGCATTCTGGTCCACGCCTGTCCCGCCGGAGGCAAACTGCAGCGGGGTGAAGGGATTGGAATTGTTCAGAAACTCCTGGCGGTTCGTCAGGTGATCCCCGTCATAGTCCAGTCCCGCGTCCGCCGGATCCAGCGGGTTCAGGTCATTGTCGATCTCCCAGCCGTCGGGGATCCCGTCTCCATCGGTATCCCGGTTGTGGGGATCGGAGCCGGCCAGAAACTCCTTCAGATTGCTCGCGCCGTCGCCGTCCGTGTCTAGGGCGGCATCCGCGGCGTCATAGCGGTTGAGCTGGTGGCTGAGTTCATATTCGTCGCTCATGCCGTCGCCGTCCGTGTCCGCAAGAAAGCGCAGCCGCAGCAGACGGGTACGCCCCTCCACGAGGCCCAGCCCGAGCACGTCCCCGTTCCCGCAAATGAGCGTGGCCTCCGTGAGGCGCAGCCGCCGGCTGGAGCTGGTGGCCGCGGAAAGAGGACGGGAAACGCCGAATTTATTGACAAAAGGAACCCCATTTCCCTCCACGTCGATGGCTGATCCCACCGTCTCGCGGGACATATTCAGTGACGAGGGAAACACGCCTCCCGTCACTCCAGGAAGGGACTGGATCTCCGGACCGGCGGAGGCGGTATTGTCCGCCGCCGTCACGTGGGCATAATATCTCGACGAAGAGTCGTAGCTGCGGGTGAGCCGCAGCAGCGGATTGCCGGCCCGGTTTCCGCCCGCGAAGGCGAGCGTCATCCATGTGCGTCCCGCCCCGGGCGAGGGGAGATTGAACTCCGCGGAGGGGCTCTTGATCCAGGTGTTGCCCGCCCCGGGAATCCATGGCCCTTCGACCGCCCCGGAGGTGCCCAGATAAGCCGCTTTGGTGCCGACCTGGACAGTCGCGGAGGAAAGAGGCGAGGTGAGGGCCATCACGAAAGGCCGGGGGCCGGTAACCAGGACCCGCGTGCCGTAAACCCAGCCGTCCGGGGTCATGCCGGAAAGCTGATAGCGGGGAGTCCCCGAGGTGGGCATGGAGGCGGTGGAAATGCGCTCGATGAGCCCGCCCGTATAATATGCGTTGCCAAAAGTGAAGGAGCAAAAATTCACGGAATAGTCCGCGTTGGTGACCGTTCCGAACGCCTCTCCGGTGTCCTTCAGCCCCACGCAGGTGGTGGCGACGATCGTCTGCCCGAGATAGTCCTTGCCCGCGAAGACACGGTAAGTGCCGTCCGTCTTCCGGATGAACGCCGCCTGCACCGGACCCGCTCCTGGCATATAGACATAGCAGTTCCCCGCCACCGTGCCGTCCGCCGCGATGGCGGTCACGTAAATGTTCTTCACGGAGGTACCCAGCGAAATGGTGGAAACCACCGGCTCTTTTCCATAATCCATCCGTACCAGCCGGGTGACGTAATCGCCGCTGTAGAGCTTCTCATACAGCGCCACCCACGTGGTGCTCACTCCGGGTGCCGGGGGATTGTAATCCCGCGTCACCTGGATGGAGGTGGTGAGGACAGCCGCATCCTCCTCCATAACGGCGGCGGCATACACCGGCTGGGAGAGGGGATTGGTGCCCAGCAGGAACTCCTCCAGATTCGAGACGCCGTCACGGTCCGGATCAGCCAGTTTGTCCGAGGCGTCGTCCCGCTTCAGGCCGTTGGCCGGGCTGGTTTCCGTGCGCTGATAGTAGTCCTCCCAGTAGTTGGGAATGCCGTCCCCGTCATCATCCGCAGGAGGAGCCTGCAGGGCGGGGTTCACCGCGTTTTCCTCCGCCAGGATTTGCGCCCAGGTTTTTCCGCCCGGGCCGGTTCCGCCCGGAGCCACTTCGTCCAGCAGGCCGTTGATGCCGTTGGCATTGGGAATGCCCCGGAGGTTTTCCCAGGCGTCCGGAAGACCATCCTTGTCCGAATCCGCGGAGCCGAAGGGGGAGTTCGCGCCCGCCGAAAAATCATCGATGAAGACATCCGCGCTGCTCTCCGTGCCGAAAAACAGGGAATGCGTGAGCAGCGGGCTCAGCGGCTGCGGCGTGACCCGCGCGGCCATGAGGTAGCCATTGATACTGATGTCGCACACCCGCGCATTGGAATCGGGCGGATCGTTGAAGATGGTTACGCGCATCCAGTCCCGCGCCTTCCTCGTCCCGGGTTGGAAGGGGAAAATCCAGTGCGTGTCCCTCCAGGAGGACGCGCCCCCGGGACCGTTGAAATCCTCCACCAGAACGATGCCGTAGCCCGTGGGCCGGGATTTGGGCGCTGTTTCACAGGGGAGCTGGATCATGGCCATCTGCTCCACGAAGGCCAGATGGACACCATTCACGTGCACGGAGGACAACATTTCGGTGGATGGCTCCGCCACGGGCTTCACCGCGAAATCCACAAAGGCGAAATCCGTGGTGATGTCGTTTTTGACCCGCAGGACCTCCACGGCCGGACGGGAGCCCCCAACCAACCGCAGCGCCTGGGCACTGGCCGAACCCGAGGGGTTTGAGGGCCGGACGCTCCCTTCGGTGGCAATCTTCGCCTGGCCGTTGCGCACCTGCCACTCGGGCACGCCGGAGAAGGTCTTGTCGATCGAATCCCCCGGGCTCCACGAGGGAGCCTCAAAGGTATGAGTGAAGCCCTGGCCTATGACGGGGTGGCCAATGGCAAACGTGGCGGTGACGGCTATAAACAGCCGCAAAAATGCATTCATATAATAAAAACAGGAAAACAGCTCCGGCGGGACGGTGTCGTTCCCCGGATAAAATGGAAATCCGTTAGCGGGAAATCAATGCCTGGTAGGAATCGATGGACTGCTCTTTATAAAAGAGCGCCTTCTCCCGGTTCCGCCGCAGGCGGTCCGCGTTGTCCACCCGCCACCGGTCCAGCCGGGCAAGGCGCTCGCTTTGAGACACCGTCTTCAATTCCTCCAGAACACCGCCGAGTTCCGAAACGAGCGTCTCCCGCTCCTTCAGAAACACCTCCATGCCCGGCAATACCCGTTTTTCAGCTTTTGCCCCGGATTCCGGCGGCGGCCCGGCGGGCTCTGTTACCTCTTCTTTATCAACGGTCCGGCCGGGGTTTTCCTCCAGTTCCAGGACTTTGACCGAAACCTCCCTGATGGAGATGATGCCCCCGCCCCGGGCCGCGGAGGGGGCCGCGACGATGAGGGGAATCACCGCAGGTGGGGCGGTGGAGGCAGCCTCTTTATTTCCCAGCCACCACCATGCGAGGGCTCCGCCCAGGCTTATGGTGATGACGGAAAAAAGAACGGTCTTACGGGCACTGATGTTACGCGGGGACATACGCAAGCACGCACTGCTATCAACAAATTGATGGCATACAAATGTTATTTTCAAACAATCTCTCCATCGTCTCACCCTATGCCAAAAAAAGACACATCCGGACATGGAAATCAGCGCAACCACCTTATCATAAATACAATACGCAGGATTATCACTTCAAAAATGCAGGCGCGATCAACGACAAAGCGGGCAGCAGCAGAATGGCCGCGCACCGTTTGGCTGAGGCGTGGTGGCGCGGCTGCGGCAACTGGATGGCCCCGGCATGGGGCGGTGTAGCATCCACCCGGGAAGATGATGCTCAACCTCACCGGGGATTGAATATCTTCGTGGCGCTGAACCCCTGCGATATGAGAACGGGTGCATGCACGCTGCAGGAACTGGTGGCGGAGCGCCTTAAGAATTGGGCGCTTTTCGTGTTCACCAACAAACGCCGCACGGTTTTGAAGATACTTTATTGGGGCGGCACCAGCAAGGTGGTACTAACGAAAAAGCCGGCGGAGGGAACCTTCAGCCGGCCCGCCGCGGCGCGGGAGGGCCGGATCAAACTGAGCCTTACGCCGGAAGGGCTGGTGCTGCTGGCCGGTGGGGTCGACTTGAGGAGAGCCCTGCTGCGTCCATGGTATGAGCAGGGACAAGATGTGGGTAAGCCTCGTCAATGGGAGGGCCTCCTTCGGATCGTAAAAATGCCCCGTTGAAGGCGCAATCTCCATCGCCGAATTTCTGGCCATGGACACCTTCAAGCGCGGGCAGTCCACCTTCGGATTCCGATGGGAGGGAGGCCGCTTGCTGGTCGAGGAATTCGAAGCCGCGACCCGCAGGCGGGGCTTCGACCTCTTCCTCAGGCTGAGATCGATGGGGGCGGTGGCCCGGGAACTCAATTCCTCGGGCCACGTCACCCGGCGAGGCGGGAAATGGAGCGACGTGCAGGTCGCCCGGATCCTCAAATGCCCGTCGGCCATCGGCACCTATGAGATCGGTCGGAACGGGGAGGATGCGGAGGGAAGGAGAGGGAAGACCGCGAAGGAGAATCGTGTAACCGTCGAGTTCGGGCCCCTCGTCACCCGGGAGGCCTGGGACAGGACCGCCGCGCTTATCAGGGAAGGCAGGGAAAGGCGGTCCTCATCGGCGGAGGCGACAGCGCCGCTTACCGGCCTCGTCTGGCGCTCATGCGGGGAGCGGATGGGAAGGCCTACGGCGGGCCAAAGGTTCGGGTGCCCCCAATGCCCGACCAGCATCGCGGCGGCGGACCTCGAAGCGATCTTCGCGGAGGACTTCGCGGGAGTTATCGCGGGCCACCCCTCCCTCGCCGGCACGCTCGACGCCCTTCTGAGCGGAGGGACCGGATGCGGACGGCCTCGGAGATTGAAGGAGATCTCGCCCACGCCGTGAAGCGGAGGGAGGAGACGGAGCGGATGTTCTCCGGGGCCGCGATCACGAAGAGGCGGTTCAAGGAGCTCCACGTCCCCCAGGAGGCGGCGGTCCGGGAACTGGAGGGAAGGCTTGGGGACGCGCGACGGAAGCTGGCAGAGGTCTCCGGTATTTCTGCGGGAGAGAGTCCGGCGGGCTGGTCCTCCCGCTGGCCGGCCTGGCCTGCGGAACGGAGGCGGCGTATCATCGCGACGTTCGTCGACCGGTTCGTCGCCGGAACCGATGAGATCGAGATCGCATATCTCCTTCCGGAGCCTCCCGCCCCTGAAGAACCCGCGGAACCCCGACAAATCAACATCCCTACAAACCAGCCTCAACCGGGAGGCCCGGTCTACGTCCGCCTGCCGAAGCCCGGGGAGAAGTGCCCCATCACGGGGCTCAGCCGGGCGAAGCTCAACGAGCTCATCCTCCCGAACGAGCGCAACGGGTTCAGGCCCCCGGTCGTAAGCAGGAGCCTCCGGCAGAAGGGGGCGCAGAGGGGCATCCGGCCTGTTTTGTTGGAGAGCCTGATGGCCTACTTGTCAGGGTCGACCTTGTGAAAGTGTTGACATTTTGTGTTGACACTCCGTCTTTTGCCTAATTTCAAATCATTGCAACTCGTTGACTTCAAACGAATGGAGCGGGTGATCAGAATCGAACTGACGTTTCGATTCTACCGGATTTGAAATCCACATTCCCCTTACGGTGAACGATTTGGAACAATGTGAAACAATACGGCTTGTAATCAGAAGTGTAATCATGCACTGTTGCTCCATGGCATCGATTCAGAAACGAACCAAAGCGGGCGCATTTTACGCCTTCTACCGCGATGAGCATGGCCGAAGAGCGTGCCGTTGCACGGAGCTTCATGACCGGGGAAAAGCGATGAGCCTAGCTCTAAGCTGGGAGCGGGCCGCCGCCGAAGCCCGGGAAGGTCTCCTCACGGTGGACAAGGCACGGAAGGTTCTGAATGAAATGCTCTCGCTTACCGGCCAGGCTATCGACAAGGAAACCGCCAGGGATTTCGCGGACCGATGGATGGCAGGAAAGAAAAAACTGAAAGCTGCCCGAACCGCAGAGCGCTACGCCCCCCATCGTAAAGCGATTCCTCACGGCCATCGGCCCGAAAGCAGGGCAGCCCCTCTCCAATATCTCGCCCGCTGATATCGAGCGCCATCGGGATACCCTTATCGCGGCTGGAAAGAGTCCGCTCTCCGTCCGGCTGGAAATGAAGACCTTGAGCGCCATGCTCAATCATGCCGCGAAACAAGGATTCATCCAGAGTAACCCGGTCGCGGCAGTGGAACTCGATGATTCCTGCGGTGGTACGAAAGAGCCCTTTTCGCCCGAAGAAGTGGGCCAACTACTGGCCGCCACAAAGGGAACCCCTTGGCATGGAGCAATCCTTTTGGCGGCTCTGACCGGCCTGCGCTTAGGCGATGTCGCCAACCTCCGATGGTCATCCGTACAGCTTGCGGAAGCCGGTCGCGAGACGCTCACGGTTGCCCCGCAAAAAACGAAGCGGAAGGGCAAGGCAATCGTGATACCGTTGCATTCGGCGCTGGTTCTACTTCTGACGGAGTTGGCCGGGGTAGATGATCCAGACGGCTTTGTCTTCCCCCCTCTCGCCATTGGAACTGGCGGTTCCAACGGACTTAGCTCCCAGTTCACGCGAATCATGGACGGGGCCGGAATTGAGCGGCAAATCAGTAAAGCTAAGGGAGTGGGTCGGCGCGTCTCGAACAAGACCTTTCACAGCCTGCGGCACTATACAGCCACAGAACTTCTCAACGCCGGAGTGGATGAATCCCTGCGGATGAAACTCGTGGGGCACTCTACCACGGCCATGAACCGTCGATACAGCCACGCGACTACGGAGACGCTTCGCGGAGCGGTCTCAAAGCTCACGATCTCACACTCATGATTGGAGATGAGAGCGAAAAGGACGGGAAGACTTTGAACTCTCCGCCCCCCGAGAGGCTAATTCCAATTCAAACAAAAAATGGGAAGCCGTGGTTTCCTCGCCGTCGCAAACTCACGACAGAACAAATCCGGAAACGAGAGGCCGCCAGCCTCGTTTCAGTGATCGTCGATGCCGCGAGAAGTTCCGCGTGGAGGGAGGACGTGGACAGATGGCTTGACCACGAGTTTTGGCTTCCCGCGCGCTTGGCCCTCCCGCTTGTTCCTGCGGACCATCCTGAACGCCGCCAGCTAGAGAAAAGAGCGCCTGAGGACAGAATCTATCTTCGCTGGCCCCGTCCGGGACCGTCAGAGATGCACCACAAGGCTGAAGGGCGGGACAATCCAGTGCAACTGGTTGGGGATATCATGCAGAGAATTTTGGATGGTGATGCTGCGTTTTTTGAGGCGGTCGCCGCAGAAGTGACACTCGCGAAACGAAGAGCCCGGAACGCTTCTGAACGCTGCTATGTAGCAGGGAAGGTGGCAGCGCCATCCCCGGACGTGTGGATGGGTTCTGGCGACAGCGATTGGCTTTCGCGCGTGGCGGAACCTCCGAATCAAAAAAAAGCGCCTCATGCAATCTGGAAATTCTGCCGGGGGTTCCGCCCTTGGGGCACGATGACGCGCCGGGACATCCGCCTGCATCTCGCTGGGATTGGGATGAAATGCCCAAACCTAAAAGTGACGCTCAAACGATTGGGATGGGACCAAATTCCAGAAGGCCCTCGCCCCCGAAAAAGGTAGCATTTATTTCAACCATCGATGCTACCTTTCAAAAACGGCAGTTGTGGCATTTTCTGAAACAAGCGTCACTTATCAGGCGCTATGCAAAACGAACCGCAAATCAAAAGCAGCGCCTCCGTCCTCGTTACAGTGACAGCCGGAGATTACACTCCTCTTCCGGCCAAATCGCTAACCCATCGCGGGGTCGAACTCACCCGGTCCACCTGCATTCGGGCAATGCATTCCGGTCTTATAGAGTCCCGCCTTTTGCGTCAACCCGGCAGCAAGAAAGGTCGGCGCTATCTGCTGACTGCGTCAATCGATTCCTACCTAGAGCGCTGCATGGTGGATGTGCCGCCGGTCCGCCAGATTGAATCCGCAGTAAAATAAAGACCGGGGGACTTTCGCCCGCCCGGCCTGTCTGATAAGCACGGACAGAATAGGTGGGAGGTTCTCCGGTGCAAATTATTTGCACTATGAATCCAGATTCTCCGGCATCCGCATCGCCCTCGCGTATCCGATCTCTCAAGTCTCCGCCGCTCGAAGGGCCGGAACCGTCAACCTGTTCCTGGCCAGCTTTTCCTCTTTCAGCGCTGCCGGATTTTATGCGGGATATGGTGGAGGCGGGAGCGAGTGCTTCCAACACTCCCCTCCCACTCGCCGCTTCACTTGCGCTTGCTGCCCATAGCATGGCAGTGGGCGCAGGGTTAAGCCTTGACTGCGGCGGTTCGCTTCGCTGCCGTGCTAACCTCCATATTCTTGGAATCGCGGAGAGCGGAACGGGCAAAAGTGAAGCAGCAAAAGTGATTTTTGCTCCCGTCTGTGAGGTTCAAGAGGAGAGGCTCGAAAGATGGGACCGCGTCGACAGGCCCGGCCACCGCGCGAAAGCGTCCATTCTGAAAGCGAAGGAGGCGGAATCCCGGGACGACGCCGAAGCGCTAGGCCGTATTATGCGCGACCGTGAGTCTGCGGAAATGGCAGCATCGGAGAAAGGGCGTCCACTCCTTTACGCGGCGAATGTTACCAGAGAGGCCCTTGCCGCTGCCCTCGCGCTTGCTCCGGGCCAAGCCTTCACTGTAATGAACCCTGACGCCAGGGGGCTTATCGGCATAATCGGCGGAAAATATTCCGGTGGGAAGTCTTCTGATGAAGATATCTATCTCGCCGGGTTCTCTGGTGACGCCATGGCGTCACTTCGGGTTGGCTCCGGGTTTGTGAATCTCAGTGCTCCCTGTCTCACAGTTTGTTTACTCATTCAGCCGGACGCGTTCGAAGAGATGCGGCGAAAGGCGATTTTCGCGGAGAGCGGCTGGCTTCAACGCAACCTCATGTTCGACAGTAAGGCCAGCTTCCATCCCCTGCCAGCCGTGCCCGCAAACGTGCCTGATACGATCATGGCAGCATGGCGAAAGCATCTCTGCGGATTGATCGAGGGTTTCCGGGATTCGGAGTCCCCCGCTCTGGTTTCGCCTTCACCTGACGCAAGCGCCCTCGCCCTTGAAAAGGCAAACGAAATTCGCGCCCGTATTCAAAACGGTGAGCTCCGGGACGTGGCTAGTTTCGCCTGCCGGTGGGCGGAGCAGGCAAATCGTATCGCCCTCAATCTCCACGCCGCCGGGTTTTCCGGACCCGGCGAAGCTGGCTCCAGTTTGCTGGAGCTTAGGACCATGGAGAAGGCGTGGGAAATTGCAGAGTGGTATGCGGGTGAACAAATGCGGCTGATGGCTCCTATGCGAGAGGAGCGGCGGCACGTTCGGTGTGCACGTTTGGTTGAGATTCTCACCCGACAGGGACCAAATAGAAAGTTGCCCCGCTGGAAGCTCACCGACAACGGATACCAAGAAGAAGACCTGATGCGGTTAGCCGATGCCTATCCTTCGCGGTTGGAGGTTGGGGAGACGCCCTCTGGTCCTAACGGGGGACGCCCGCAAAAGTGGATTCGCGCCAAGTGACCTGCCTGCCCGGAAAACCCTGATTACCCTGAAAACCCGTCTTCGGTTCGGTTTTCCGGGGTTCTCCCGGTAATCCGGCCTCACCCATGGAAACAAACAGTGAACGATTTGACCGCGCAAATTCAGGAAGCGAAGCGTCGCCTTCCCCTGCCGTCTCTCTGGCCTCTGCTCAACTTACCGGGAGAGGCTCCTAAGGGGGAGACCGGCGTCTGCCACTCCCCTTTCCGGCCTGACAGAAACCCGTCGTTTTCCATTTTCGGCGGCGGCCTGCGATGGAAGGACTTCGCGATTGGCGAGGGAGGGGATGCCATCGATTTCATGATGCGGGCTCGCGGGTGTGAAAAAGGGGAAGCCATCCGGCATCTTCTGGACCTCGCAGGAGTGAGCACGGCACAACAGCCCCTATTTGAGCCGGAAAGGGCTCTAGGTCGCGCCGCGCCATCCGCAGACCGCCCAGATGTGTCCGCGTTTCGGAGGCCGACAGAGTGCGAAATCCGGGCTATAGCCATGGGCCGTTGCATTGATCACGCCGCCGTGCGCCAGGCTGCTTCCTGGGGCCTTCTGCGATGCGGGGAGCGGCATGGCCTTCCTTGCTGGGCTCTTATTGATGGCCCACCAGGTGAAGTTCCGCGAATCGCGGAGTATCGCCGTCTAGATGGAAAGCGTTTACCTGGTGGCACAGCCACGGGAATCAAAGCACGAACGGTCGCCGGTTCCTGCAAAGATTGGCCAGTCGGGGCATCGCTCCTGGCTGATCGCCGCTCACGCCGGGCGGCTGTGATGCTCTGTGAAGGGATGCCCGACTTCCTCGCCGCCATTCATTTTGCTTGGCGGGCGAAGCGTCTGGACCTCATTCCCGTCACAATCCTTGGACGCACGGTAGCCAATCTCCATCCTGCCTCTATCACTCTCCTAAGCGCCCGCCGAATCCGCATCTATGCCCACGCCGACGACGACGACGGAGGCATGAGAGCCGCTGAACGCTGGGCGGCGATGCTTCCCGGCACTACTGTTGATGCCTTCGACTTTTCCGGGCTCCATCGCCGGGACGGGAAGCCGGTGAAGGATCTAAATGACTGCTCAGTTATTGCAGCGGGAGACGAACAGGAGCTTTCAAGGTTACTCCCGTGAAGGGAGTGCAAGCCT
The DNA here is from genome assembly GCA_965229245.1 of Verrucomicrobiales bacterium. Classification (GTDB taxonomy): domain Bacteria; phylum Verrucomicrobiota; class Verrucomicrobiia; order Verrucomicrobiales; family V1-33; genus V1-33. Next base: position 1,069,212 of record CBDDIW010000003.1, on the reverse strand, counting down.
GCTGGGCAAACGTTGACGCTTGTGGAGAATTGTGTGACCCTCGCGCACCATGTCCGAAGAACACCCCTCCTTTCGCTTCTTCCGGCCCATCTTATGGGAAAACGAGGACCGGGACTATCCATACTCCGTCGGTGGCTCCTCGATTGTCATCCGAATTTTTGACCGGCTACTTTTGTTAACCGCTGGGCACTGCCTTCAGAACAAAGGCTACTCAATCAATCAAATCAGAGTGCCATTCCGATTGGGGTCTCAGGCTTACATGCGCATTGATCTTGAGGCACGAATTCGGGCGAAAAATCCTGAGCAACTGTCTGATGACGAGTTCGACGTTGCGTTCCTGCGCATCATCGGCCCAAGCTGCGAAGCAGAACCGCTTGAGGAGGGAGAGTATTTGACCGTCGAGCAATTCGAACCAAATCCGTATCATCTTCCCCGGCAACTGTCAGGATTCCCCACAGTTTTGCAGCGGCAGAATTTTGAGAGCGGAAGTTTCGGGGGCGATGGGATAACTATCGGAGGTATTGATGATGGACCTACACCGGACGCCGGATGCCGATTTTTCAAATCAATCGATCTGCTGAACATCCCTGCTGATGGTCTAAGTGGAGGAGCGGTCACGTCGGATGTTTTGGGCAATTTACAGCTTGAGGGAATTTGCGTGAAGGGCAGCCGGGGAGGGAATCTTGATTTCGTGCGCTTTGTGTCCATTGAATCATTGAAACCAAAGCTCTTTGAGGTCTATCGCCTGACTGGAAGCCGTCCCGCCTGACTGCATTCAACGAGCGCTTTAGCAGCCCGCGCCGACTTATTCTCTGATGCGACTGTCTCGATACACCTTCACCCGCGAAGACGCGGACCGAATCACCCGCGTTCTCTCCCGGCACGGCGGCGCTAGGACCTTGCGGGACCTTCGCCGCCGCCACCGATTCTGGCCCCGAGTGATTGAGGCCGCCGAATCGGCGGGCATTGTTCGGATTGAGGAACGGAAACCGCGAATTGGAAGGCCCTCGCGCGTGGCCGTCTTGATTCCCCCCGTGGGCAACTTTAACCCGTCTGCGAATCTCCCGGCTCGAATCTCTCGGCCTTTGTCCTTATCCATCCGGGAAGAGCTTTTTCTTGGCCAGTATTGGCTCCAGGGCGGATTTAGGTTCAATCGCTTCCAGCGCGGCGAGCATTCGGCGGGAGACGCTTACATGCGAGTTTTCGGACGGGGGCGACACATGAGCCGGAACACCGCAAGAAGCGCGGGAGGGAGGCTTGCCAGGCGTTCGTGGATGCTGGCTGCGTGGCGGCTTCAAGTGCGCCTTCTACATTCCCCGGGATACCATGCCGAAGGATATAAATTCATTTTTCCTGACGACATGCGGAGCGCGGGAAGGGAGTGGCAATTGGTAATCTACTGGCTGGAACACGAGTTCCAACGTTCATGGCCAATGCCAGTTCTGGAGGCAGCCGCGAATGCTAGGACCGTTCACGAATTCGGTGAAATGCTTCGCTCTAAGGGGACCATCGTGCCGCATGGCCTTCGGCTTGTTCCCAAAGGTAAGATCTAAAATTTTCTCAGCGGCGTCTCTCAGGGTCTGTTCGCAGGGGGCGGTTCGCTGCTTTTTCCTTCTGCCAATCTTTTACAGCTTCCAAAGTCCACCCAAACAGAATCCAAAGGAGTATCAGGTTCACGGTCCACAGCGCTGCCTTCCCTCCCAAGCGCTTCCATTGAAATTGACTGATGGTCCGGCTGAGGAGCAAATTAAGATCGATTTTTGAAAGACTAATCATTGCACCCGCTTGCGCGATTAACATCGGCCAGAATATCCATTGGGGCATTGAATAACGGGAAATATAGTAACCATGGGAATTAATGGTGCCATTAGCCCATTTGAGAGGAAGGCCATTTATGATGAAGCCAAAAAAAGGAGCCGGTCAAAGTCGAGAAAATAAGCCAGTGGTGCCAAGTGAGCTTCATGCTACCAATGCCGAATCAAGGACCTCTATTGACTGCCTCGTTTTTCCACGACACCGGGGAATGGGTCCATCAGGAGCCGGATTCTCTTCTCCAAAGTCGCGTCTGAGTTGGCGTCGCCAAGGACCACTAGGAACTGGCCGTTCCACCGAATTTTTGCCTGAGGCCTTTGGACAAGGCATGCAGTGAAATCGTGCCCGTAAACGTTCGATTCCGAGGCGTAATTTTCGTGAACATTAAGTCCGACTCGATGTTTCGTGAGGGTGTCGGACCAGCCGAAAAGCCAGTTTGAGGATTTAAAGTCCACAGTCCTAGTCAGTCCCGCGCGCGCCAGTATTGCTGCGATTTGAGCATGAATCCGTTCGTAAAGCGGAGAACTCAGTGGGGCTGGATCACCGGTGTTTACAATGAAGACGCTTCCCCGCATTTCCCCCGGCTTTAAATCGTGGGTTCTCCTCATCGTCCACGGTGCAGTGCAGGAGGAGAGAAGGATTGCTAGACCCATGAGAAGCAGGACGGCGGACTTGGACATTCGGGGCAGAAGCTGGATTGGTGAAGAGGCCGAGGGTGTTGGCTCAACCAAAACGGGCATTATAATGCCCGTGAACGCCAGGGCAATCTTTCAATTTTGGGCGCGTGCCCGCAGCCGTCCAATCCGACCCTTTGGAGCGCCAGATTGTTCTGGTGCTTAAGGATTTGCGTGTGAAGAAGGGACTTTCCGCAACCCAGCTTGCCGCAAATATCGGCGTCAGCCGGACAACCATCACGCACGTAGAGGCGAATTTGGTTCGCCCTGGTCTTTGGGTAACACTGGCAATATGCCGGGGTTTGGGAGTCGAACTCAGTTCCTGCCTTCACCAAGCCAAACGGACGCTCAGCGAGGAGCAAAGGAGTTAGTCCATTCCTAAAAGGCCGGACTGCTTAGGCATGACTTTTCCCGCCAGTGAACGCCATGGTGCCAAGGAAAGAAATACGCCGCAGTTGCTTCGTCATTCGTGCCCGCGTAGCCCCCCCCCCTTTGGTCCCCTGTTCCCCACAACTAGCCCCGCCCGGCGAAAGCTGTTGGGATTTGTGCTCATGCCTCTCCCCACGCCAAGTTAGGATAATCTTCGGCGAGATGCCGAATTGAATATGCATAGCCGATGCCGGTATTCGCAGATCGCTCAATTTCGCTGCATAGTCTCACCAATGCCCGCGCCGTCTCTGCAAAACCATCATCTAGATTGCTTCCGCCTATCGTTGTAGTGCCCCCGGGTCCAGGGTCGTCCGGTCTGAAAACCGTATGAGAAATGGTTGCCCCGCTGGCGATGAGTTGTTCAAGGTTGTCAGCGTGGGCCGTAAGGGATCTCCTAAGTTCCTTAAACATCTTGGTGAGGCCTGTGTCTTTTCTGGTGATGATTGCTACCACCTCACCAGTTGTGAGTTCGACCAAGGGGCCGCCGGAGTTACCGTTGTTAACGCTTCCATCTAGTTGAAATTTCTCGACCCTCGCTTGTTCAAAAACCGAGGAAATAATTCCACGATGCAGCGTGAGGTTGTAATGGTCCAATGGGTAGCCAAGAATAGCAAACTCCCGGCCAATTCCAATCACGGGAGCGTGCGTAATTCTAAAATTGTACAGCCCAAGCGCAACAAGGTCAGGTACTTCTAGGACAGCGTAGTCAAACTCGTTCTCCGGCGAGCCGACGTAGAGGTAACTCATGAATACCTCGTACGAGACCAGGATGCCATCACGGCTATCTTTTCGGTCATGGCGAAGGGTTCGAATGAGGACGCTATCAGCATGCGGGCATTGAATGACATGGTTATTCGTGAATAGGCGATTTTCGACCATGAAGCCGGTGCCAGCGGAGACGCGCTCGCCCGCACGAAGAAAGATAAGGTGGACAACACCCAAGCAAACATCCGAATAGAGCATCGCGTACATATTCATCTCGACAAAGGAAGGACAGGGCGAACAAAAGCAATCGCTCATCTTCCCTCCCGGGCCGAACTGTCGTCGTCACCGTCAGCCACTCTCCGGGGCCGATTTCAATCTCTCCTGGATGACGACATTCACATGCCGGGGAATTTTGGAATTGCCCTACCGCGAAGACGACCGGGGGCAACGAGTGAGTGAGGTGGAAGGCCGAGCAGCGCGGAGAATTTGTCATCGGTGGTTACGCGCCCAATGGTTGAACTTTTGATGGACTCATCATCGGACGGAAGGAACGGGAGGAGCTCCGGTATGTCGCCCGGGTGAAAGCCGGGTTTATGGCTGCTACCCGCCGCGCTGTCATGTCTGCAATTGAGGGGCACCCGGTAGACGCCTGCCCTTTCTTCAATCTCCCCGAACCACGCGCCGCGCGTTGGGGTGCCAGGCTGACGAGAGAGGAAATGGGCAAATGCCGGTGGGTGCGTCCACAGGTGAAAGCCGAAGTGGCCTTTGTTGAATGGACAGAGGCTCAACATCTCAGGCATTCGCGGTTCTTGGACTTAGCCGGATGAACCCGAAACGGCCTGACATTCTGTGGCACCCGTAATCAATTCTGTAATCAAATGGGGTAGTTTTTGCAGACCTAAATTCGCAACTCGTTGATCTTCAACGAATGGAGCGGGTGATCAGAATCGAACTGACGTATCAAGCTTGGGAAGCTCGTGTTCTACCATTGAACTACACCCGCGTGGCGGCCTGACTTCCGGGATTTGGAGGGAGGCGCGGGCGGAGAGTAGCGGGCCGGGGGCGGAGGTCAAGGATCGATTGCGGTTTCCGCAGGGAATTTTGCGGAGGGATTTCGGTGCATTTCGGCGTTCCCTTTTGGCGGGGGCTCATTTTATCATGGCGGTTCCCGGGTGGAAGCATCCGGGGGTTTCCGCCGTTCTTCCTTCCCCCCACGCTCTGCCTTTTTTGTATCGCACCGCCTGTCCGCCATGATGACCCCCCGCTTTTTCCTGAGAGTTCTGCCACTCGCCGCCCTTGCCGTCCTGGCTTCCCCTGTCCGGGGGAAGGAGCTGGATGGCGTTTACAAGCCGGTGGAGACGGAGTGCCCCACGGTGGAGCAGGCTATCGCGAAGATGAAGGTGCCCGCCGGGTATGAGGTGCGGAATTTCGCGGCGGAGCCCATGGTGGTGAATCCCGTGGCCATGAGCTGGGACCACCGGGGGCGGCTCTGGGTGGTGGAGCTCTACGAATACCCCCTGGGCACGAAGACGCCTAACGAATACCAGAAGGCCGCGACGGACGGCAAATTCCGCCCCGTGGTGAAGACGGACGCCTCCTCTCCCCGGGACCGCGTGGTGGTGCTGGAGGACACGGACAATGACGGCAAGGCGGACAAGCGCACCGTCTTCGTGGAGGGCCTCAGCCTCGCCACGGGCATTGCCTGCGGGTATGATGGTGTCTTCGTGGGGCAGGCGCCGAATCTCTTTTACTTCCGCGACAGCAAGGGCACGGGGAAGGCGGATGAATACAAGACCGTGCTCACCGGATTCGGCCTGGAGGACCGCCACGAGCTGCTGAACAGCCTTTCCTGGGGGCCGGACGGGGCCATGTATTTTACCCACGGCGTTTTCACCCACAGCAAGGTGCGCCGCCCGGGCGAGGCGGAGGACAAGGGGAATACGCTGAACGCGGGGATCTATAAGGTGAAATTCGCCCGCGATACGGACGGCTCGCCGGTGGTGGCCTCGCACGAGATTTTCGCGGACGGCACGAGCAATCCGTGGGGCGTGGATTTCAACACGCGCGGCCACGCCTTCGTGGAGGCGTGCGTCATCGATCACCTCTTCCACATGGCTCCCGGAGGGCTGTATCAGCGCCAGGGCGGCGCGCCGGAAAATCCGTATGCCTACGAGCTGCTGCCCAGCATTGTGAATCACAAGCACTTCCGCGCGGCCTACGCGGGCATCCAGATTTACCAGGGCGGCATGTATGCGCCGGACACGGCGGGGCACGCGTTCTTCGGTAACATCCATGACAATTCCATCCACGAGGAAAGCCTGACGCCGGAGGGGGCCACCTACAAGGCCGCGCCGGTGCGGGATTTCCTGCGGGCCGAGGACGGGTGGTTCCGCCCGGTGAGCATCCAGACCGGGCCGGATGGCTTCCTGTGGGTCATGGACTGGTGCGATAAATATCCGTGCTATCAAAACGCGCAGGCGAACCCGGAGGGCGTGGACCGCGAGCGGGGCCGCATCTGGCGCATTTGTTATAAAGGCAGCGAGGAGGGGAAAAAGCGCACGAAGGAATCCCGCCCGGTGAAGGACGCGGACTACAGCAAGCTCCCGGCCAAAACCCTGGCCTCCGCCGCCTGCTCCTCCGGGAACAGCTGGTCCCGCCGCATGGCCTTCCGGATGCTGGTGGAAAACGGCCTGGGGGATGCCCGGGAACTGCTGGAACAGGTGGCGGAGGGCCACGCGGAGGAAGCCGGGGCGAAACGCGCGCGGGAGGCCATGAAAAAGAAGGGCATCACCGTGCCGGAGCCCGCGGAGATCCAGGCGGAGGCGCTGCGCATTCTGGAGGCCTCCGGGGAGCTCACGGAGACCTTCCTCACCGGCCCGTGGCTGAGCCTCAATGACGATGTGGAGAACCTGCGCACCACGCTGCGCTTCCAGCTTTTCCGCGATGGACGGGTGAAGGACCGGAAGGCGTTTGGCACCACGCTGGAGCGCATGGGCGGCGGCGTGAAGGGCTCCATCCAGGAGGCGGACACGTATGCCCAGGGCATCCGGAGCCTCACCTCCAGCTCCCTGACACTCCCGCGCACGCGGGACTGGAAAAAGGACGCGCCAGGCGCGGCGGACATGATGTTCGAACTGCTGAACAGCATCAAGGCCCCGGGGGACCGCACGCTGTGGTTCCACATCTGGCAGGCGTATGAGCCCATCCTGGCCACCGATCCGGAGCGCGGCCTGCTGCTGGCGGATCTGGTGAAGGACAATCCGGCCATCGCCCCTTCGTTCATTTACAAGATGGCCCGCCGCGTCACGGACACACGCGAGGCCGCGAACATGGACCTCCTGCTGGCGTGGCTGGAGCGCGTCAAAAACCTGGATGTCTTCACCGCCCATGCCCTGGACGGCATGCTCAAGGCCCAGGAGGCCGGCGTGCTGAAGCCCGCGAAGACAGACCCGGCCCCGCTGTTCGCCCACTGGAAAAACAGCATGGACGCGAACGTGCGGGACCGCGCGGGCCGTCTGGCCACGCTCTGGGGCGATCCGAATGCCGTGGCCGCCATCATGGGCACGGTGCTGGATGCAAAGGCGGAGCTGGGCCAGCGCGTGGAGGGCGTGCGCACCGTGCGCCGTCTGAAGAGCGATGCCGCGCGCGCCGGGATGCTAAAGCTCCTGGACACACCAGGCACGCCGGACACGCTCACCGTGGAGGTAATGCGCGCCGCCGGGGAACTGGGCGGGCTGGACCTGGCGAATGCCATTTTGAAAGCCTGGGAGGGCTACCCCCCTGCCCTGCGCACCGCCGCCGCCGAGGTGCTGGTGACGCGCGAGGACTGGGCCTCCCGCCTGCTGGATGCCGTGGAGGGCAAGTGGGTGGCCAGCGGAAAGATCAACGCCTCCGAGATCCCCGCCAGCGCCCGCCGCAGCCTCGCCGCGAATGCCGGGCTGAAGCCCCGCGCGGAGGGCCTGCTGGGCGTGTGGAATGAGTCCAGCGCGGACGTGAAGAAGCTCATCGCCGCGAAGCGGAAGGCCGCGCTGACGGGCGATCCCGACCTGGCCATGGGCCGGCAGATTTTTGCCACCACCTGCGCCACGTGTCACAAATTCCACGGCGGCGGCCAGGAGGTGGGTCCGGAGTTGATCGGGAGCGGACGCAGCAGCCTGGACGCGCTTTTGAATAACGTCATTGATCCGAACCAGATCATCGGGAACGGGTATGAAAACTTCACCGTCACCACCACGGATGGGCGCACCCTGGCGGGCCGCGTCATCGAGGACACGCCCACGCAGATGACCCTCCTGGGCATTGGCGGCGTGCGCGCCGTGGTCCCGCGCGCGGAGATCAAGGACGCGGTGAATACCCGCCAGAGCCTCATGCCCATGGGCTTTGGCGAACTGCCGGACGAGGCCTTCCGGGATCTGGTATGGTATATCCTCGCCCCGCCGGAGGAGGGTCCGCTGACGAAGGAGAAAAAAGACGCCCTGGCCACCCCGGTCACCTCTCCCGCGGATGCCGCCGTCAACACCACTCCCCCGGCTCCGAAACCGAAGGGCGATGGCGTGCCGCGCGGCGCGAAGGTGGACATGGAGTCCGTGTCTCTCTGGAACCCTGACTGGAAAGTGACCGCCGCCGAATTCGAAGGCACCCCCGCGAAGCTCCCGGAATACGAAGGCCGCAAAAACGTGCTTATGATGCACCCTTCCGAAGACCGCAAGACTCCCGCAAAACTCACCCGCGAGATGGACCTCCCGGCGGACAAAGCCGTGAAATTGAAATTCGCCACCGCCAGCCACGCGGAGGGAGACTGGAAGCTGGTGGTCACCGTGAATGGCAAGGAGGCGAAAACGATGGACATCAACCGCACCGGAGAGGTGTGGAAAACCGTGGAAATCGACCTCACCCCCTGGCAGGGCCAGAAGGCCGCCATCAGCATCGAAAATCACGCCACCGGCTGGATGTATGAATTCAGCTACTGGGCGGATCTGAAGGTGGAATAATATTATGAGCCATTGAAAACGGGTCTTTAAGGCGAATTGGATTGGGTGTCGAAGGAACCTCCGAGGCCCGGCCCCGGGAAGGGGGTCTGCCACTCCCCTGTGCGGCCTCCGGTTTCCTCCGCTACCTCCATGCAGCCCCGGGCCTGATGCCGTGTCCTCCGCTCTATAACCAGCTCCGGCAGGGAATCAGGGAAGGATGGCAATGGTGCGCACGGGGCTCATAGACCCCCTGCCCGGGGACGGGACGGGCCAACCCGCGTCCAGAACCGGCCCCGCTGGACGCCCTGCCAGTAAAACAGCAGCTTGATAAGCCCTCTCCTGGAATTCAAATATCAAACATTGATCAACTCTGAAACTCCAGCCTTTCTAAAACCGGAGGGACAGTTCCGGGATGTGGAGGCATAAGGCTCTTGTTGGTTGGGTTTTCTTTGGCACTACTTCCAAAGTGTTCAGGTTCAAGATGTTGCTTGTTACTTTAGTGTTTGAATACCGGAAAAAACGTTGGATCACTTCTTCCTCTTGTCCGGATAAACGGGCACGGGCGGCACGGGATTCGGCTCTTTGGTGATGAGTTCCTGGAGGTGTTTGATGGCAGCTTCGAGCTGGGCATCGGTGCCCTGGAAGGTGGCGGCGGGGGGATTGTCCACCACCATGTCCGGCTCCACGCCGTGGCCTTCGATAAGCCATTTTCCCTCGGGGCCGAAGACGCCGATCTCCGCGGCGGAGGCGATGCCCTGGTCCATGAGTTCATTTTCAAAGCTCAGCCAGATCTCCCCGCCCCAGGTGCGGGTGCCGATGACCTTTCCGATCCCCAGGCGCTTCACGCCCTCGCTGAAGGCCTCGCCATCGGAGGCGGTGAATTCATCGCAGAGCACGCAGATGTGACCGCGAAAAGCATACTGCATGTTCCACTCGGTGGTGCCGGTGCGGGGCTGGAAATACATCCATGCCTTCCGCATAAGGCGGCTGAGGATCCAGCTGTCGATATTCCCGCCCCGGTTGTGCCGGACGTCCACGATGAGCCCCGCGCGATTGAACGCCGGGTAAAACTCCCGTGCCCAGGTGGCGATATCCTCATCTCCCATGGCCCGGAGATGCACATAACCCAGGGCCCCCTTCCCCTCCGTCTCCACCTTCTGGCGGCGGGTGTATTCCCATTCGCTGTAACGCAGGGCGGCGTCCGCCTTTGCATCCACCGGGCGCACGATGGCGGGCCGGGCGGGTTCCGCGCCACTCTTGATAGTGAGCAGCACCTGCTTCCCCTCCTGGCGGCGGAGGGCCGCGGCATAGTGCGGGAGCTGCGTGAGGGTGCGGCCATTGATGGCGGTAATGAGATCCCCGTCCCGCGCGCCGGTCTCCGGCTTCGCCAGCGGCGGCAGCAGGGCGGGATACTCCGGGTCCGCCTGGTAGATATGCGCCACGCGCCAGCTGCCAGCCGCTACGTCCGGCTCCAGCCGCGCGCCCAGGGAGGCGGTCTGGATGTCATCCGGCCCCAGCCGGGGATCGCCGTCCTGCACGAAGATGTGCAGCGCGGAGAGCTCGCCCACCATCTCGGACATCACGTCCGAAAGCTCCTGCCGGTCCGCCACGCGGTCCACCAGGGGCTCGTATTTTTTCCGCATGGCCTCCCAGTCCAGGGAGTGCATTTTCGTGTCATAAAACCAGTCGCGCATGAGCCGCCAGGAATCCGTGAACATCTGCCGCCATTCCTCGCGGGGATCCACGGAGAAGGTCCAGCCTTCCAGCGACACATGCGCCTCCTCCAGCTTCTCCGGCTTGTCCGGGGGATCACCGGTGGCATCGAAAACGTAGAGCGCGTCCTCTTTTTGCACCAGCACGCGCTCGCCATTCGCCGCGAGATCGTAGTCCTTGATGTCCTCCAGGAAGGGCTTCACCTCCGGCTTCTCATCCGTCACCTCCAGGCGCACGAGGTGTTTCTTCGGTTTGATGCCAATCTCGGACCGCACCATATACAGGAAATCCCCGTTGGTGGTCAGGGCGGTGTAGTTCCCGCCCTCCACGGGCACTTCATAGAGCCGGGAGGCCAGGCCATCCGCCTCCACGCGCACCTCCGGGGTTTCGCCCTCCTCCTCTTCGGGCGGCGGGGCTTTTTTCTTTCCTTTCTTATTCTCCTCTTTCTTCGGCTCCTCTTTTTCTTTGTCCTTTTCCTTATCCTGATCCCCTTTGTGCAGTTCATCCGCCGGCAGGAAGGGCCAGCGCTCTTTTTTCGTGAGGCCCACCGCGTAGATCTTCGTCACCTGGTCAAAGAACGGCTCCGGCTGCCGGGGGCCCCAGGGGCTCTCCACGGAAGTGTGCAGGTCGCGGTCCGAAAGGAAGTACAGCCACTTCCCGTCCGGCGACCACGCGGGGCTGAAGCTCTCCATGCGGTCGCTGGTGATGCCGATCCGCTGGCCGTCTGCCACGCGCTGGATGAAGACGCGGCGGGAGGTATTCGCGGCGGGCTCCACCCACGCCACCCAGGTGCTGTCCGGTGACCACGCGAGGCCCTCGTATTCCCCGTGGGGATTCTTCGCGATCACCTTTGTGGTCTTTTTCTCCGCGTTCCACAGCAGGAGCTGGCGGTCCCGGTCATCGAAGATGATCCACTTTCCGTCCGGCGAGGGGACGCCCTCATAGCGGTAATTGGAACCGCCGGAGGTCAACTGCGCGGGCGCGCCCGTGCCATTGGCCGCGTATTGCCAGAATTCCAGTTCCCCGGAGGCATCGTTGAGGGAAAGCAGGGTCTCGCCATCCGGCATGAAACGGCCATGGCGGTTCCGCACGCCGGAATTCCGCGAGACCTCCACGAACCGCCCCTCCTTCACGGGGGCCACGAACAACTGGCCGCGCGCCGTGAGCACCACGCGGTCCCCGTCCGGCGAGAGATGCGCGGTGGTGAGATACTCCATGGGCTTCGAGACCCACTTCTCCCGCTGGTGGTCCGCGTCCGTGGACAGCGTGATGGGGATCACCGCGTCCTGACCCGTGACGAGATCCAGCCGGCGGAGATCCGCGCCGGATTGATAGACCACGGTATTCCCGGAAATGGCCGGGCTCTTCACATCATAGTCCCTGTGCGTGGTGTGCTGCTTCAGATCCTTCCCGTCCGGCTGCATGGACCAGAGATTCATGACCCCGTCCCGGTCCGTGAGGAAGACCACGCGCCCGTTCCACCAGAGCGGCGAGCGGCTGGTGCCCGGGAAGTCCGGCGTGAGCGGCACCGCCTCCGCCTGGCCGGGGGACCAGCGCCAGAGATTCTGCGCCGTGCCGCCCTGGTAGCGCTTCGTGCTGCTGCCCTGGAAGGCAAAGCGGGTGAAGACCAGCGTCTTTCCGTCCGCGCTCCACGCGCCATCGCTGGCCTGCGCCAGAGGCACCGCCTGGCGGCCCGTGCCATCCGGGGCCATGCTGATGAGTTGCAGGTCCGGCAGGCCCGCCAGCATTTTTGAGGCGAACAGCACCCGGCCGTCCGGCGTCCAGCCGGTGAACGCGGGCGTGGCGGTTTCCCACGTCAGCCGCCGCGGTTTCCCGCCCTCCAGCGGCATCACATACAGCTCCGCCGGGCCTTCGTATTGCGCGGAAAAAGCCAGCCACCTGCCATCCGGGGAAATTGACGCCTTCGTCTCCGCGCCCGGATGCGTGGTGATGCGTTGCGCCGTCCCTCCCGCCGCGGGTACCCGCCAGAGATCCCCCTCCGCCGTGAAGACCACCGTCTCCCCGTGAATGGCCGGGAACCGGTAGTAGCCCGCCGGCCCCGCCGCTATGACCGGGCCTGCCAGAAGAGATGCGCTGAGAAGGAGGAGGGTTTTCATATTAAACGGCGGCCACGTTAGCCTTCCCCGTTTGAGTGTCGAGCCCGGAGGAGCGGGGATTCCGGAGCAAAAGTGACGCTGGCGCTCCCTGCCGGTGTCGGCCATGTTCCCGGGAAACCGTATGAGCCCGGCCCCTTCCGGCGACTCCTCTCTCAACCGGGAGACGATCCTGCGCGCACCCGGGCAGCTTTCGGATGATCTGGAGCGCAGGGGTGTCACGGGGGAGGCTTGTCTGTTTGGCGGCACTGTGATGGTTTTTGAGGAAGGCAAAATATGAGACCTCAATCTCTCTCCAAGGTGGCGGCGATGACCGCCGCGGGCGATTCCTTTGACCGGTGCCTGGCAAACTTTACGGATGGATTCCATCCCCTGCCCCGGGCAGCGGCTCTGGAGGAGGAACCGGTGCTGCTTGCCGTGGTTCACCACGCCCATGGCTTCGCTCCGGGTCATTCTATTGCACGAAAGCCCGCCATCCTTCCGGGCGCGGAATCCATTCGTTAGCGCCACCGCGCTTTCGCGGATCTGAGGTCTGGCGGCTTTGAATTCAAAAAACCGGAAAACGCCGGGGAGTGTCCACCCATTCGACAGTTTTGGTTTTGGGGTCCACATAATATCCCCGCTCCCGGGTCTCCGGGAGCTTCGTCTTTCCCTGCACGGAAAAGAAAAGCCGCCGTTTGACGATGATGGGCTCCGCGTCCGGCGGGAGAGGGGCATGGCTGCGGGTTTTGCTATAAGCTTTTATGAGATCCCGCGCCTCCTGGACGGTCAGGCCGTATTTCCGCTCAAAAACCGGCACGGCCCTGCGCCCCAGGGTCTTCCCGCCCATGGGGAGGAGTGATTTGGAAACGAGCGTGTCTTTGGCCCGGTGATGGTAGTAACTGCAGCCGGAAACCTGGAGCGCCAGACAAACGGCGATAAGAGGGAGGGGCACGGAGGACGAGAGCTTCATACAGAAACCTCCGCTCCGGCGGTTTCCCCGTCAAGGCGCCAGCTCTCCGCGAACCTCCCCGGAGAATTCCCGCACGGCTTTTTGAATGTCCCCGGCCACGTCCGCGCGGGCTTTGGCAAAGGGCGGGCGGAACCAGGGGAAGAGGCCAATGAGGTCCGCCGTCACCAGCACCTGTCCATCACAGTCCGGGCCGGAGCCGATGCCGATGGTGGGGCATTCCACGGCCCCGGTGATCTCCCGGGCCACGGCGGGCACGATGCCCTCCAGCACGATGGCCACCGCGCCGGCGGCATCCAGTGCGCGGGCATCCTCCAGCAGGGCGGAGGCCTGCTCCGGGGAGCGGCCTTTTTTCTTATACCCGCCCTCCTCCCGCACGCTCTGCGGGAGCATGCCGATGTGGCCGATGAACGGGATACCCGCGTCCACGATGGCCCGCACCTGGGGCAGCACCGCCGTGCCGCCCTCCAGCTTCACCGCGTCCGCCCCCGCCTCCATGAGCGCCCGGGCACTGGCCAGCGCGTCCCCGGGAGTGAGATAGGTATGCCAGGGCAGATCACCCGCGACGGGAGCCCGGCTCGCGCCGCGGCACACGGCCCGGGTGTGGTGTGTCATTTCCGCCAGCGTCACGTCCACCGTGTCCGGATACCCCAGGGCCACCATGCCCAGGCTGTCCCCGCAGAGGATGATGTCCACGCCGCCTTCATCCAGCAGCCGGGCGGTGGGATAGTCCGCGGCGGTGAGCATGACAATCCTGCGGCCGGAGGGCTTGAGGGCGCGGAAGGCGGTGAGTCGGGTATCGGTATCCGGGGAGGGCATGGGCGGAAAAGACAAGGGGAGCCGGGGGCTGACAAGGGGCATGTATTCCGTTCCGGGGCTCATTTACCCGTTGTCTCCACCCGGCGATGCTTCCATTAAACGCTTTCCCATGGACCCGCTCCTCGCCCTCCTCCAGAAAGATGCCCGCCTCAGCGCGGACCAACTCGCCCACTCGCTCAATATGACGCCGGAGGACGTGAAGGCCCGCGTGGCCGCCTGGGAGGCGGACGGCACCATCCTGGGCTACCAGGCGGTGACGGACCCGGAGAAGGCGGATGATGAAGGCGTCACCGCCATGATCGAGGTAAAGCTCACTCCGGAACGCGGAGGCGGCTTTGACCGCTTCGCCGAGCGCATCGCGAAGTTCGACCAGGTGGTGAGCTGCTGGCTCATGTCCGGCGGCTATGATCTGGTGGTGGTGGTGCGCGGCAATACCCTGCGCGAGGTGGCCCGCTTCGTTTCCGAAAAACTCAGCTCCCTGGAGGGTGTCATCAGCACCGCCACGCATTTCCAGCTCAAGGTGTACAAGCAGGACGGCTTCCTCTCCACCTTCACGGCGGACGCGCGCCGCCTGGCGGTCACCCCCTGATTTTTTCTCCGGATATTCTCCCCCCCATTTCCATGAGTCTGACGGATAAAATCTCCGACCGCGTCCGCGCGGTCCCCCGCTCCGGTATTCGCGAATTTTTTGAACTGGTGCTCGCCGCCGGGGATGTCATTTCCCTGGGGGTCGGTGAACCGGATTTCAGTTCCCCCTGGCACATCCGGGAGGCGGCCATCCATTCCCTGGAACAGGGGAAAACCTCCTACACCAGCAATCTGGGCCTCATAGAGCTGCGGAAGAGCATCTCCCGCTATGTGCAGAAGCAGTTCCATGTGTCCTACAATCCCTCCACCGAGGTGCTGGTCACCGTGGGCGTGAGCGAGGCCCTGGACCTGGCCTTCCGCGCGCTGCTGAATCCGGGCGAGGAGGTCATCTATCACGAGCCGTGTTATGTGTCCTACAATCCCTCCATCTACATGGCCTACGGAACGCCCGTGGTGGTGGAGACGAAGGGGGAGGATGACTTTGCCCTGAAGGCGTCCGACGTGGAGCGGGCCATCACGCCGAAGACGAAGATCATCATGCTGAACTTCCCCACCAACCCCACCGGCGGCATCCAGCCGAAGGAGGAGCTGGAGGGCATCGCGGAACTGGCCATCAAGCATGACCTCATCGTCATCACGGATGAGATCTATTGCGAGCTTCTCTACGATGACCGCGTGCACCACAGCATCGCCGCCATTCCCGGGATGAGGGAGCGCACCATTCTGATGCACGGCTTCAGCAAGGCCTTCGCCATGACCGGCTTCCGCCTGGGCTATGCGTGCAGCCCTCCGGAACTCACGGAGGCGATGATGAAGGTGCACCAGTACTCCATGCTGTGCGCGCCTATTACCTCACAGATCGCCGCCATCGAGGCCCTGGAGCACGGCGCTGGTCCAATGGAACAGATGCGGAAAGCCTACTGGCACCGGCGGAATCTGGTGGTGAACAAGCTGAACGCGGCGGGGCTGACCTGCTTCATGCCGGGCGGGGCGTTTTATGTATTCCCCGATATCCGGAGCACCGGTATGACGAGCCGGGAGTTTTCCATGCGCCTGCTGGAGGAGGAAAAGGTGGCCGTGGTGCCCGGCACAGCTTTTGGAAAAGCCGGGGAGGGCTTCGTCCGCTGCTGTTATGCCACGGACGAGAAGAATCTGGGAATAGCCCTGGACCGCATCGCCGCATTCGCGGCCCGGCACCGGGCATAGCCCCTGCTTTGGGGGCGGAGAAGAGGGCTGGAGGGGCTTGCGCATGGGGTAAAACCCGTAGCGCAAGGGTTTTTTTGAACTTTCCAGCAAGGTAGGCGCGAAAGTGGCGAATAGAGAGATAACCATCTCCGTCACAAAGGTCACCATGATCCTTCAAGCCCTCTCCACTGCATTCCTCCAGGTTTTCAGCACGCTCCCGGCGGTGCCCGCCGCCGGTGGCGCGCAACAGGGGTTCCTCGCCTCCTGCTCCGCCCGTATGCATGCCATCGCGAATGCCCCGGTGGTCGCGGTAAAGCATGAAAAATACGCCTTCCGTGACGGCACGCCGCTGGAAGTGAAATCCCAGAAGCTGCGGCAGGTAGCTCCGAAGATTTATCCTTCGGGTCTTATCACTAATAACAAAGACGCGGGCCGCCGGGTGGTGGTGGATGTAAAGGCCCAGCGCGCCTATCTTTTCGTGGATAATAAACTGGCCTTTGAAACGCCGGTCTCCACAGGCACCAAAGGCCGGAAGACCCCGCGCGGCACCTTCAGCATCACGGAGAAAATGCGCACGGGGAAACGCTCCACGCTGTATCACTGCGACATGCCGTTCTGGAACCGCCTGGATCAGTCCGCCATCGGCATGCACACGGGCGTGCTGCCGGGTTATCCCGCCTCCCACGGCTGCATCCGGCTGCCGGGGGAATCGGCCCGCTTCATCTTCGATAACGCCCCCAAAGGCACGACGGTGGATGTGGTGGATGCCCTCGCCTCCGTGCCTGCCCCGGGCGCGACCCAGGAGCTGGTGGCGGTGAAGTGAGCAAAGACCCGCCCCAGGGTGCCGGTCATTCTCCTTCCCGCTTTTTCCCTTCCCTTTCCTTATGTATTCTTTTGAGAAAATCGCCAATGCCGCAGTAAGCATGGACGCCAACCATGATGCCGGTAACCATGGCGGTAAGCCGCCAGCCCAGGCCTTTGTAAGGGATGGGACAGAGGACCGCGATCTCCGGGGCGGAGGGCTTGTAGTAGGCCTTCCATTCGGGCGCTTCCGTGAAGCCGGCGATTCCACCCCCGTCAGGACAGAACTCCTGGCCACTACGGGTAATCCCCGCCACGGTGTAGTCAAAATGCACCTCCCGCTGATCCATCTCCCAGGAACCGCCCCCGTGGTTGGTGGAATAAGGAAAACGCCGGAAGGTTCCGGTTTCCCGAACGCCGGTCGCCTTCGTGGAAGGCCAGTCCTCCACTCCGGCGTATTTTAAGGCATTGAGAGCATACCTTCCCGCGGAAAGCAGAAAGAGGGCATACATGGCCAGGAGCAAAAAGTGACCTCCCAGCCACCGCCAGACAGGAAGAAGTAAGGATTCCCCTTCAGCGGCGACCAGCGGAGGAACAGCGACCAGCGGTTTCCGCGACGGGCGTTTGCGGGAATGAGAGGATTTTGCCGGGTTACCCACGGGTTTGGGATGGCTTTTCAGAACCGGCGATTCGGTCTGTCGTTTTAACCTTTCCTGCCTTCGCGGAAGTTTGCAACCTCCACCCGTAAAGTGTCCGGCGTCACGTGGCGAGGTGAGCGGATTCCCTCCATCGCGGGACCCCGGGTTCAAAAAGAGCACCCTTTTTGGCGGGCTCCCGGCCCGGAGAGAAGGCCCGGCGGGCAGAGGCACCGGCCACCGCCGCGGAGCGTCGCCGGAGGCTTCCGTCGCAGGCATGAGCCGTTGACACCGGGGGCATCATGGCGATACAGCCCGCGCCCCTTTCCCCCGGGAAGGGCGGCGTTTCTTGCCATGGAATCCTCACCCACCCACCGGGCGGGAGCACCCGCGCCCTTCGCCGTCTCGCGGCCCGTGCTCTACGCGATCTTCTTTCTCAGCGGTATCTCCGCGCTCATCTACCAGCTCTGCTGGCAGCGTTCGCTGCTGACCATCTTTGGCAGCAATGTGGAGAGCGCCGCCATCGTGGTCAGCTCTTTCATGGTGGGGCTCGGCATCGGCAGCATCGTGGGCGGCTGGGTGTCTGAAAACTCGCGGATCCCGCTGCTTCTGGCCTTCAGCGTGGCGGAGTTCGCCATCGGCACGTGCGGGGTGTTTTCGCTCCACGTTTTCAAAGTGGCCGGCACGGCGGTGAGTGACGGCAGCCTTTTGCAGACCGGGGCCATGTGCTTCGGCTTGCTGCTGGTGCCCACGCTTTTCATGGGCAGCACGCTGCCGCTCCTGGTGACGCACCACGTGCGCTCACTGAATAATGTGGGGCGGAGTGTGAGCTGGCTCTACTTTGTGAATACCCTGGGGGCTTCCGCGGGCTGTCTGGTGGCGGCGCTGGTGTGTCTCTCGAACTTCGGCATGAAAACCACCGTCTATATCGCCGCCGCGCTCAACGGGCTCGCGGCGCTCCTCATGTTCCTGAACTGGGCAAAGGAAAGGAGGACGGCATGACCTTCCGGAAGGCTTCCCTCCTCGTCGCCCTCACGGGTTTTATCGCCCTCAGCCTGGAGCTGGTGTGGGTGCGTCAGTATTATTTCCTCTCCGCCACGCGGGCCTTCGCGTTTGCCATCCTCCTCTGCTCCTACCTCCTGGGGCTGGCCCTGGGCTCGCTCTGGAGCATGCGGACGCAGAAGAAGTTTGAGAACGGCACCCACGCGGAACAGTCCGGCAGCGTGGCCCGGCTGGTGCTGTGGGCGAATGTGGCGGGGTTCCTCCTCACGCCCATCGTTTCCTGGGTGGCCGCCCTGCGCATGGCTCCCACGCTGGACCCGGCGGGTCCGGGCTGGCTGGCCTCCATGGTGCATGCCGTGTGGGGCAGCATGCCGACCTTCCCGAACTGGCTGCCGGCTTGGTCTTATACCTATCCTCTGGTGGCCATCGCCGCCGGATGGCTCGGCACGCTGCTGCCGCTCATCTGCCACTTCTCCGTGCCGCCGGACGCTAAGGTGGGCTCGAAGCTCTCGAAGCTCTACCTGGCGAACATTATCGGCTCCGGTGTGGGCAGCCTGCTCACCGGATTCGTGCTCATGGAATACATTCCCCTGCGCTGGATCTGCTTCCTGCTGCTTTTCCTGGGCGTGGCTATTTACGTGGTGCTCAGCGGGCGCACCCGCCAGGCGCTGATCCGCGGCGTGGTCATTCTGGTGCTGGCCGGAGCCTCCGTGCCGTTCCTTTTCTGGCAATTCTGGGAGCGGATGCAGGACGAGCAGGCCTGGGGCCATGGCGAGGGGTTCACCCAGATCGTGGAAAGCCGGAACGGCGTCATCACGGTGGACAAGCAGTCCAAGATCTACGGCGGCGGCGCGTATGACGGCGTGATCTCCACGGATGTGACGGACTCCCCCTGGCTGGTGCGGGCCTACGCGCTCTCCGCCATTCACCCGAACCCGGAGGAGGTCCTCATCGTGGGTCTTAGCGGCGGCTCGTGGGCGCAAATCACGGCTGCCAATCCTTATGTAAAGAAGGTGACATGCGTGGAGATCAACCACAGCTACCGGGAGGTCATCGCGAGCCACCCGGAAGTGGCGAGCCTGCTTAAAAACCCCAAGGTGGAGATCATCATCGATGACGGGCGGCGCTGGCTGGAGCGGAATCCGGACCGGAAGTTCGACGCCATGCTCATGAACACCACGCTGCACTACCGCGAGTTTGCCAGCAACCTCCTGAGCCGCGAGTATCTCCAACTGGCCGGGAAGCACCTGAAGCCCGGCGGCGTTTTCCAGTACAACGCGACCGGATCGCCCCGCGCCCACAAGACCGCCCTGGAGGTCTTTGACAGCGTGGAGCTTCTCCTCAACAACATCATCATCTGGAACGGTCCCGCCCAGTGGGACAACGACCGGTGGAGGAAGGTGCTGACGGAATACAAAGTGGACGGGAAGCAAATCTTCGATCCCAACAACCCGAACCACAATCTCATCCTGAACCGGATGCTCGCCCTCCCGGACACCCTGGGCCGGGAACCTGCGGAACTTGTGGGGAATCCCAATTTCCCCACGGAGAAGATCCGGGATCAATACCGCCGCCGGAACCGCGCCCAGCTGGAACGCGACTGCAAGGACGACGAGCCCATCACGGACGATAACCTGGGGCACGAGTACCGCTGGTGGCGGTGAGAGCAGGAATGGCAATGTGACCCGCCGGGAGCCTCCCGGCACGCGACAGGCCCGGATGGGGAAAAGACTTTTCCCTGTCCGGGCCTGTGCTATGAAGGCCCCATTATGAGTTACCCCCCTTCCTCCAACGCCAGATATTATGTCGTCATCGACGGGCGCCCCATGGGGCCGCATACGGCGGCGGAGGTCATGGAAAAACGCCGGGCGGGCCTGATCAATGAAAATTCGCTCCTGTGTGAAGAGGGAGCCACCGGGTGGAGCCGGCTGGGGGATTTTCCGCAACTGCTTCAGCCCACCCCGCCACCGCTACCGCCCCCGGGTTATCTTCCCCAGCACCCCCGCTTTGCCCCGGCACCCACGACCGCGCCTCCGGTTCCGGCGGCGGACGGGACGAAGGTCGCGCGCCTGGGCACCCTGGTGGCGGCGTTGATCCTTTTCTTCGTGCCGTGGCTGGAGGTGCGCTGCTCCGGCACACCGCTTCTGACGCAGACGGGGATTCAAACCGTGACCAATGACGCCAGCCCGGCGGGCCCTCTCAAGGACGAGCCTGGCCTGACGAAGTCAAAGAAGACACAATCTACCGAAGGGGAACTCGGCAACCGCTCCGAGCAGTCCTACTTTGTGGGCGCCGCCCTGCTTCTCGCCGTGGGAGCCCTGGGAGCGGCCTTCGGGCGTGGAGGCAGGCTTTCCGGAGTGCTGGCGGCGGCGGCCCTCGCCTGCCTGGCGGCCCAGGCTATCATGGGATTCCCCGTGCAGAAAGCCCTCTCTAAAGCCAAAGTGGAGACCGGAAATACGCTCACCGGACCGATACCCGGATCCCCTTTCCCGAGTGGCACCGGCCGGAATCCATTGCCTGGTTCCGCAAACAGTCTGTCGATGATCGAGGTGCAATTCACTCCCTGGTTCTACGGGGAGCTGGCGCTCCTCGGGATCGCTGCTCTCATAGGGCTGAATTCGCGTCCCAGGTAATCCGTGGCGGCGGATTGCAATCGCCGTCCATAAAAACGCCCGGGGACCCGGCGCTCTTGGAGAGGACGCCCCTCTCGCAGCCATTTCAATTTGCACGGGCCTCCTTTCAGGAACACCATTCTCCAGTGGAATTTCTGGCGGTCAGCAGTTGAAGGCCGCTACCATGGAGGCTTCAGGGACCCTGATATGAAATTTTGTCCGGGCATCCATGAGTTCTTATAAATCACGTTTACCATAATTACTGTTAATTCCATACTTTTCCAGCTTTGAAATTCTCAAATCTGAGGAGAACCATGGTAAAAATAGGGAAAATACCTTATTCTCTTTTTGCAAACTGGTATTAGTATTGCAGAATAAATATGGGACTTGCAATTCCTGTAAGCCTTCAACTCTCCCCCCTCATGAGTGTGATTCTATTCGCCTGGCTCATCATCTCCATTCCCGCCACGCTGGTGATCGGCGCGGCACTTGGATTTGCGTCCAACCGTGGAGGTTCCCTGAAACCTGCTTCCCCGATGGCATCCCGGAAGATCGGCTACCGGTATCCCCGCATCCGGCACGCAGGCTGGCCTTTTGCAAAATTCATCCGGTAACACCGGTCGGGCTTTGCGGTCCTCCGGCGGCTCTCCCTTGGTCGCGACTTTTCCCGGGACATGGATTCCGGTTTGAGATTCCCGCGAGGCATCGCACCTTGAGGGATGAAAAAGGACGATTTCATCGTTTATCCTCCCGAAGCGGGACCCCAGGCGGCATTCAGCCGGGTGACCACCGCCTCCGCGCCACCACCGGAGGAACCTCCCGCCGCAGGCGGCGGGCTGCTGGCTGCGGGATGGTTGTTTTTCCTGCTCGCGGGGCTCCTGTGGGGCTGCCTGGTGTGGGTTTTTGGCAACGGGACGGATCCCGTCTCCGTGCTGGATGTCCTCGAAACAGCCCCAGGCTACAGCAAGCTGGTGCTTTACGGGCTGCTGGGGGGCGCGGTGCTCATGAGTGGGCTTGCTTTCCTGCGTGGCAGGATCGGCGGCGCGATTCTTCTGGATATGGGCGGTCTGGTACTGGTGGCGCTTTGTCTGACCGGAGGGACCATCCTGCGGGAAAAAACCGGGCGTCTGACGCTGCCTGCGGCCCTTCTGGGAGCCTTGAGGGATTCGATAGTGTTGCAGAAAAAAGATGGCTGGGAAATCCGCGCCACCTCCATCTCTCTGGAAGGCGGCACGGTGAAAGCCATCGTGAACGGCAAGCCCGTGGAAATCCCCCTCTCCGATCTTGATGCCGGAAGCCAGCAGCGCGTGAAGGAAGCGGTGACCACAAAACCCTGAAACGCCCGCGATTTCCCCCTCCCTCTTCCCTGCTCCGCGTGATGATGCCTCTTGTTTGCCTGGCTCCCTCCACATGACCGGCCCTGAGCTTACCGGCCTGCTGGAGCATCACTTTGGCCACACTGCTTTTCGCGGAGGACAGGAAAAGGTCGTCCGGGCGCTCATTGATGGGCGTTCCGCGCTGGCACTCTTTCCCACGGGCGCGGGGAAGTCGCTTTGCTATCAACTCCCGGCCTTGGCGCGGGAGGGCACGGCGCTCATCGTTTCGCCCCTCATCGCGCTCATGAAGGACCAGGTGGAGGCCCTGCGCCGGCGGGGGATCGCCGCGGCGCGGCTGGACTCCACGCTCACACCGGCGGACCTTTCCGCGCTCTATGCCGATATGAGCGCGGGACGCCTAAAGCTGCTCTACATCGCTCCGGAGCGACTCTCGAACGAAGCATTTGTCGAGCGGCTGCGACGGATGAAAATCTCGCTGCTGGCCATCGATGAAGCCCACTGCATCTCCGAGTGGGGGCATAATTTCCGGCCGGAGTACCTGCGGCTGGCGGCGGTGGCGCGAAATCTCCGGCTGACCCCTGTCCTGGCGCTCACGGCCACGGCCACGCCGGAAGTGGCGCGCGGCATCCGGGAATCCTTTGGCATTGCCCCTGGGGACCACGTCCAGACCTCCTTTCACCGGCCCAATCTCCACCTGGAGATCATCCCCGCCCCGGCGGAAAAACGCCGGGAGATGCTCCTGGCGCGGCTGCGGGATCCGGCGGTGCTCCCGGCCATTGTGTATGTGACCCTTCAGGAGACGGCGGAGTCCGTGGCCACCATGCTGCAAAAGTCCGGCATCCGGGCGGTGCCTTATCATGCCGGGCTCACGGACGAACACCGCGCGGAGGCCCAGGATGGCTTCATGGCGGGGGGCAGCGATGTCATCGTGGCCACCATCGCGTTTGGCATGGGGATCGACAAAGCGAACATCCGGGGTGTCTTTCACTACAATCTCCCGAAGACGCTGGAAAACTACATGCAGGAGACCGGTCGCGCGGGACGGGACGGGCTGCCTTCCACCTGCGGACTCCTCGCCTGCGCGGACGACCGCACCGCCCTGGAGAACTTCATCTACGGGGACACGCCCACCGTCCAGGCCGTGCGCGCCGTGGTGGACCACCTGCTGCGCCAGGGCGATCAATTCGACATCTCCCGGTATGACCTCTCCAGCGCCACGGACGTCCGCCCCCTGGTGCTGGAGACCATCATCACTTACCTGGAAATGGAGGGAATCCTCACGCCCGTGGGCTCCTTCTACGCGGGTTGCAAGGTGCGCTTCCTCCAGCCGGAGGAACGCATCCTGACGGGACACAAGCCGGACCGCCAGGCTTTCCTGCGGGCCCTCTTCGCGAGCGGGAAGCGGGGCTACAAATACCTCACCCTGGTGCTGGAGGAATCCGCCGCTGCCATCCAGGAGCCCCGGGAGCGCATTCAGAAAGCCCTCTCATGGCTGGAGGAGTCTGGCGACATCCAGGTGCAACCCACCACGCTGCGGCATATCTTCCGCCTCACTCCTGAAGCCCGGTCGCGCGATCCCCAAGCCGTGGCGGAGGTTTTGGCGGAACGCTTTGTTGACCGGGAGGACCGGGACGTCCGGCGGCTGGAGGAAGTGCTCACCTTTGCCTCCCATCCCGGCTGCCTCACGCGGCATCTGCTGCACCGCTTCGGTGAGGAAATGGAAACGGACTGCGGGCACTGCGGCAACTGCCGCCACCCGCGCGTGGAGCCGTTGCAGATTCCCCGCTCCCCCATGCCTGAAATCCGGAGCGGGGATGTGGCGGCCATCCAGGCACTGCACGCGGAACGTCACGCCGCCCTGCGCGGTCCACGCGCCCTGGCGAGATTCCTCTGCGGCATCTCCAGCCCGGCGGTGTCCCGCGCGAAACTCACCCGCCACGATGCCTTCGGCATGCTCGCGGGCGTGCCCTTCCGGGAGATCCTGGACCAGACGGAAAGCCTCGCGGGCAGGTAGCCGCAGGCAGGTCTGAATCAGGCTACCCGCGCCCGCAGCCGGGTCACCAGCAGATCTGTCTGGCGGCGGAGAGAGTCCGGTTCCCCGCCGTTCCAGAGCACCACTCCGGCCCGGTGCATCTTCTCAGAAAGCGGCTGTTGGGCCGCGAGGATCTTTTCCGCCAGTTCCGAGGCGAATCCATTCCGCGCCATGAGCCGGGCCCGCTGGGTGGCCGGGCCGCAGGCGACCACAATATCCAGATCCCGCTCCAACGGGAAATCCGACTCATAAAGCAGCGGCACATCCGCCAGGAAATACGGAGCCCCGTCTTCCCCCGCATGAATCCGGGCGTCGTGGCAGGCCGCGCGCACCAGGGGATGCAGCACGCCCTCCACCGCCTTCCGGCGATCCGGGCGGCCAAAAACCAGTTCACGAAGCCGGGGGCGGTCCAGCGTGCCGTCGCCATTCGTCAAGCTTTCCCCCAGCGCCGTCTCCATGGCGGCAATAACCTCCGGTTTTTCCTGGAGCGTATGCACCTCCCTGTCCGAATCAAAGAGCACCGTCCGCGGCTCCCTTTCCAGGAACAGCTTTGCAAAGGTGGACTTGCCCGTGGCGATGCCACCGGTGAGGGCGAGAGTGAGCATGGGAATGATGGGAACCTCCCGGCCCGGGATTGTTCTTCTCAGTGCAGGAAGTGGCGGTGCCCGGTCATGACCATGGCCACGCCGCGTTCATTCGCGGCGGCGGTGACCTCCGCGTCCTTCACCGATCCTCCGGGCTGGATGGCGGCGGTGGCCCCGGCCTCGGCGGCGCTGATGAGGCCATCCGGGAACGGGAACAGGGCATCGCTGGCCACCACGCTGTTTTCCAGGGAGAGGCCGGCGGCCTGTGCCTTCCAGATGGCGATGCGGCAGGAGTCCACGCGGCTCATCTGTCCGGCACCGATACCCAGCGTGCGGTCGTGAGTGGCGAAGACGATGGCGTTGCTCTTCACATGCTTCACCACACGCCACGCGAAGCGCATGGCCTCCAGTTCCTCCTTCGAGGGCACCCGCTGGGTCACCACCTTCTCCTCCAGATTTTGCAGGCCCAGGGCTTTGATATCCCGGTCCATCACCACCAGCCCGCCCGGCGCGCTGCGGATCACCGGATTCCTTTCCATCCACTCCGTATAGGCCGGAATGTTCGCCTGAATAAGGCGAAGGTTCTTCTTCTTCTGCAGGATGGCCCGGGCTCCGGATTCGAAATCCGGCGCGATGATGACGTCCGTGAAAATCTCGCTGATCACCCGGGCAAGCCGTTCCGTGAGCGGGCGGTTTGTCACAATGACGCCTCCAAAGGGAGCCTGCTTGTCCGTCTCGAAGGCTTTGTCCCACGCCGCGCGCAGATCTTCATCGTCACAGCCCACACCACAGGGATTCGTGTGCTTCAAAATAGCCACCGTGGGCCGTTTGAACTCCATCACCAGTTCCGTGGCGGCCTCGATATCGATAATGTTCGTGTAGCTCAACTCCTTGCCCTGAAGTTTCTCGAAGAGGTCGCTGAACGAGCCGTAGAGATTCGCCTTCTGGTGGGGATTCTCGCCATAGCGCAGGGTCTGGCAGAGCGGCACGCTCACGCAGAAGGAGCCCTCGGTTTCCTGCTCACGGTTCAGGAATCCCGCGATGGCGCTGTCATAGGCCGCCGTCCGTTGATACACTTTGATGGCCAGCCGCTCCCGCGTGGAGAGCGTGGTGCCGCCATCGTGCTCCTTCATTTCCTCCAGCACGATGGCGTAGTCCGCCACGTCCGTGATGACCGTGACGCTCTGGTAGTTCTTCGATGCCCCGCGCAGCATGGCGGGCCCGCCGATATCGATATTCTCAATCGCTTCCTCCAGGGTGACCCCTTCCTTTTCGATGGTCTTCTCAAACGGGTAAAGATTCACCACGACGAGATCGATCGGCGGCACCTCCAGTTCTTTGGCGCGGCTCACGTGTTCAGGATTGGCGCGCTGAAAAAGGAAGCCCCCGTGGACCTTTGGATGCAGCGTCTTCACGCGTCCGTCAAAGCACTCCGGGTAACCGGTATACTCCGCCACATCCATGACCGGCAGGCCCAGGTTGCGCAGGTAGGCGGCGCTGCCGCCGGTGGATAGCAGTTCCACGCCCATGGCATGAAGCCCGCGGGCAAAGTCCTCCAGGCCTGATTTGTCAGAAACGGAGATGAGGGCACGAGTGATTTTCATTCGGAGTGGCGGGGAGAATGAGACGCCGGTGGGGGGGCGCAACAGAAAACACCTGGATTCAGGTTCCCCGCCAACGCGGCCATGGAAGTCCTGTCATCTCTGGAATTTCTCCAGAAGCAGCCTCACGAGGACCCATAAAATCATCAACACCGCAAAGACCAGACGCCGCTTGTCCCGCGCGCGCTTGAGGCCCTTATCATACTCCCGCTCCACCGCCGCCAGACCCCGCGCGCAGCGCTCCTTGGCCTCGGGAGAGACGGGCGGACGGCCTCTCAACTTTTTTACGATTCCCTGGAGCCGGGCCCTGGAGTCCTCTACTGGAGGCAAGGCTCCGGCGGTCTGCGCCCCGACATCCAGACGGTCCAGCCACAGGCGCTGACAGGGCGGGCAGATGTAAAGCTCCACCATCCCGCCGGACAGGGGCACCAGCACGGAGGACATGCCCGTGAGACATTCCGGGCAACGGCTGCGCTTCGTGGGCACCCGGGGATGATCCCGGGCCGTCCCCCAGATATCGTTCGCCCCCTCCTCCGGCACCATGCGGCGGAACTGACTGTAATTCAGCGATTGCCCTCCACAGGGCAGGCACCGCCACGCAATACCCAGCTCATGATCCACCGGGGACAGCAACTGCCCGCAGCGGGGACACGTGAGAAGACCATGCACGCGCTGCATTCCCCGCTCCTGGCTCCGGGTCTGCTGGATCATGGGGACGAATGCCGGACGGAGCCCGGACGATCAAGAACGAAAACGCTGATCCAGCTTACCCGGGCTTGTTTGGAAAGAAACAGGCCAGAGGCGCTTTTCACAAACAGTGAAGGCGGAAACCAAGGGGTTTTTCACTGCAATCCCCCGCTTATTCCCGGGAAAACCCGGAGTTGTTCCCAGAGTTATTGCAGTTATTCACCGCGTCTGATATTTCGGAAAACAGTAGCTTCCACTCTTTAACGACCCAAATCCCCTCGCTTTCCCCACCCGCGCGACTACCATCCAGGATGATTCCTCCCCCCGGGAATAACACCCACGTGCTGCTCCTGCTTCTCGCTCCGGACTCGGATCAACTGTTCCATGTGTGGACTGAAGCAATCCCTCCTGCCACGCCCGGGCCAGGGGAAATCCTCCCGCTGCCGGATGAAACCATGGAGGCCTCGGGGGACCGGTATGAGTCCGCGGGCCTGGTGGAATCCATTCACCTGCCGGAGGCGCTCCCGGAGAAAATCCGCCCCCTGCTCATTGCTCCTCCCTTGCCGGGATGCGGCATGGTGATCGTGCTCCGCGGGATTCCGCCGGAGGTTTCTGAGGACGGGTTTGTATTTTTGGGGGAATTCGATCCCCCTGAGGCCCGGCGTCTTCTGGAAATGCTCGAAGACCACGGCGTGCCCTTTGAGATCGATACGGATCACACCGCGCTCCGTGAACAGGGGCGGGCGGTGGCGCTTTACCTCGGCATGGCCCCGAAAGGCTCTCAGGTGCATGTGTATGTGCCGGTGGACCACCTGCCACACAGCCGGAAAATCCTGCGCTATCTCTATCCCGCGGAGAAAACCCCGCCCCAGGACTGGCGGGACCATGATCCCCTGCTCCCCGCGCTCCGGCCTGCCATGGAAGTTTACACCACGCCCTCCTCGGAGATCGGCACCCAGCCCTACCGGCCTTTTCAGATGCCTCCCCTCCCCATGCCCGCTCCCGGCACGGAGGAGAGGAAATAGGCCCTGTTATAATGACCCGAGCGGCCTTATTCATGTCGCCGCCATAGCCTTGTCACCGGAGCGGAGAGCCTTTCTTTTTTCCGCATAGGCATCAAGCCCGCGGCCACGGTGGTGTTTCGTGCTGGCATCCGGCGCGGGCTCCAGAGTAGGCTGCGGGCCTATGCGCCGTTCTCTCCTCTGCTTTCTGGCCGCCGCTCCGCTGTCCCGCGGGGCGGAGGTGTCCGTGCCCGCCGTGCTGGATCCTTCGCTGAAGATCGAGCTCATCGCGGCGGAACCGGAGATCAACACTCCGGTGGGGATCGCGGTGGATAAAAAGGGCCGCGTCTTTGTGATCGAGAACAACACGCACCAGGTGCAGCCGGAATACAAAGGCCCGCCGCACGACCGCATCCGCGTCTTCGAGGACACGAACGCGGATGGAAAACCGGACAAAGTGACCACCTTCGCGGAGGGATTCAAGAACGCCATGTGCCTGCAATTCGACGCGGCGGGCGCGCTTTATTTCACCAAACGGGACGCGCTGCTGAAACTGGAGGACACAAATGGCGACGGCGTGTGTGACAAGCAGACCACCCTGCTCCACTGGGACACAAAAGGCGACTACCCGCACAACGGGCTCAGCGGCATTGCCTTCTCCCCGGATGGCTGGATCTATGTGGGCAGCGGGGAGAATCTCTCGCTGCCCTACACCGCCATCGGCGCTGACGGGAGGAGCATTACCTATCAACCCGGGGGCGCGAACATCTTCCGCATCCGCCCGGACGGCTCGGGACTGGGCATCATGGCCACGGGCCTGTGGAACGGGTTTGGCGTGGAGTGTGATGGCGCGGGGCGGCTGCTGGCGGTGGATAACGATCCGGACTCCTCCCCGCCAAACCGGCTGCTGCACATCGTGCCTGGAGGCGACTATGGATTCAACATCAGTTATGGGCGCTCCGGCATTCACCCGTTCCAGTGCTGGAATGGCGAGATCCCCGGCACCCTGCCCATGGCGGGCGGCGTGGGGGAAGCGGCGGTGGCGGTGATGGACCTGCGCCGCACGGCTTTCCGGAAGCCCGGACTGAATGTCATGGTCACCTCCTGGGGGGACAATCAGATCGAAGCCTATCAACTCACCGCGAAAGGCGCGTCCGTGACCGCGTCGGAACGGCGGGTGCTGGTGCGCGGGGATGCCAGCTTCCGCCCCGCCGGCATGGCCGCGGCCCCGGACGGGAGTGTGTATGTGACGGACTGGGCGGACCGCGAGTATTCCGTGCATGGGAAGGGTCGCATCTGGCGGCTCAGCACGAAGGAACCCTCCAAAGTGACGGAGGCGGAGGCCACGCTGCCCCTGCCCCGCGTGCCCCAAACGCTGGTGGCCCCCACCGCGGCCTCCATTCTCGCGGACCCGGATCCCTTTGCCCGCGCTGCTGGGGAAGCGGGACTGGAACAGGCGGCGGTGCTTGCCTGTCTGACCCATGAAAACCCCACCGTGCGTGTCAACGCGGCGGCACTCCTGCGGCGCGCGGGCAGCCCGGCGGGCCCCGTGCCCTCGTGGTCGCCCCTGACCCAGGAAGCCGTGGAAAAGCTCCTGGCGGACCCGGATCCCCAGGTGGCACGGGTCGCCATGATCATTGCCACCGGGCGCCGGATGAAAGATCTGAAGCCCGCAGTGGAAAACGCCCTGCGGAAACACGGTGCGGACCGCGAGGTTTTCCGCACCGGCATTGCCGCGCTGGATCTCATCGACCGCGACGCCGGTGCACGCCCCCTGGACTCGAATGACCGGCTGCTGCTCAAATTTATCATGGACCCCGCCCAGCCACCCGCGGTGCGCGCTCTGGCCATGCTGTCCCTCGGGAACCGTGTCGCCATGGTGAAAAAACTGACGGAAGTGCTGAAGGACAAAGAGCCCGCGGTGGCCGCCGCTGCCGCGCGCACGCTGGGAGCCGTTCCCCAACCTGTCGTGGTGCCGCCTCTGCGTGACCTGGCGCTGGACAATGACGCGCCCCTGCCCGCGCGGCTGGATGCCATCGCGGCCCTGGCCGGACGCCCGGACACGGAACTGCTGCCGCTGCTTCCCCTGCTGCGGGGAGAGCCCGGGATCAGCCGCCAGGCGGTACGCACTTTGCGCTGGGCCATCGCCCGGCCGGAGGTGAAGACCGCGCTGGAGCAGGCCTTTGCCGGAACAAAAGACCATGACACCAAAGCCATGCTGGCCATCGCCCTGGGCCTGCCACCCGTGGAAATCCGCCCAGGCACCGACGAGCAATGGCGTGAAGCCGTGCGCACCGGCAAGGGGAACCCGGACGAAGGCCGGCGTGTGTTTTTCAGCAATGCCGCGCTCTGCTCCACCTGTCACAAGGCGGAGGGCCGGGGCACCACCGTGGGCCCTGACTTGAATACCATTGCCCGGTCCCCGGACGAAGAAAAGCTGCTGTCCTCCATCCTGACGCCCAGCCGGGAAATCGGCCCGCTGTATGTCATGAAAAGCGTGACCTTAAAGGATGGCCGCGTGATTTCCGGCGTCCAGAGCGACAAGGAAACCGGAGGCCGCGTGGACCTTCTCCAGCCTGGCGGAGAAGTGCTGAAGGCGGAGAAGCACGAAGTGCAGAAAATAGACATCGCCCCCGTTTCCCTCATGCCGGAAGGCCTGGAGCTAAACCTGACCGTGCAGGAATTCCGTGACCTGATAGCTTATCTGAAGACACTGAAATAAGGTAGCCGCCGGTTTTCCTTAGCGGCGGTAACGTTACGGAGCGGCGCTCCGCCACGGGCCGGATTGTGACGAAGTCTGAGGAACAGCAGCGGAGGTTGCGCGTCGGCGACCGTTACCTCCGGGAGACAACGGAAAGGACGCCGTTTGTGGAAGGCGAACAGCCATGCGGGAAACGCCTTATTCAAGGCCCCCGAAGCCTCCACCGGTGGCCCCTGTGAGACAACGATGCCCTCTTGCTCCCGGCAGCAGGAACTTCCCCGGGAGCCATAGCAAAGGCAGAAAAGATATGCCGGAGGCAAGCTCTTCCTATCGTGCCTTCACACTGTTCACCGATTCCAGAATGATGCTGACCATCATATAAGCCATGGTGCCGACGATAACGGCCATGATGAAGATGATCACGGGCGTCACGAGAGCCATGCCGCGATCAATGGTCTTTTGCAGTTCCTTGTCGTAGCGGCGGGCCGTGCGCTCCAGGGCGTGTTCCAGGTCGCCGGTTTGTTCACCCACGGTGATCATGTCCGTGAGCAGGGAGGGAAAGAAGCCCACTTTTTTCAGAGAGCGGGAGAGCGATCCCCCCTCACCCACCATGCCGATCACCCGGGTCATGAGGCCGCGGAGGTAACGGTTGGGCGTGGCATCCCGGGTCAGTTCCAGCGCCCGGAGGAGCGGCAGACCGTTACCCAGGAGGTTGGAAAGCGTTTCCAGAAACTGCACGAAGAACCGCGCGCTGAGCAGCGGGCCGAAGAACGGCATGGTCACCTTCTTATAGTCCCACTTCGGGCGATAGGTCTCGGAGGTGGTGATCTTCTGGAACGACCAGATCGCCATGCCGATGACAAACGCGATGGCCCACCAGTAAGTGAGCACAAAGTCCCCCGCCGCCATCATGGCCTTCGCCGGGCCGGGCAGCGGCTTGTTCATACTCTTCAGCAACTGGGTGAGCTGCGGAATGAGATAGGACACGAAGAGGATGGTCACCGCCATACCCGCGAGGATAAGACAGATGGGATAGATCATCGCCGTGGTCACCTTCGCCTGGAGCGAGGCCACGGAGGTCAGATACTCAGCCTGGCGGCGCAGGATCTTCGGCAGCGCGCCGGAGATTTCACCCGCCGCGGCGAGATTGCAGTAAAGCTCACCAAAGGTGGGGCTGGCGGCCTGGAGGGAACTGGAAAAGCTGGAGCCGTCCCGGATGCGGTTTCGCAGGATGACGGTGACGTCCTTCACCGCGGAGAGCTCGTCCCGGCTTTCCATGATGCGCAGCGCGGGCTCCAGTTGCAGCCCGGCGGCGAGGAGGTCGCTCAGTTCCTCCGTGAAAATGATGACGTCCTGCTTCTTGAGCTTCACCGGCCCGGCGGGCACGGCGTCCTTCCCGGTCTTCGCCGCCACCGGCTTGCTGCTTTCCCTGGCATCGCGGGCGGCGGTGGCTTTGCTGGACTCCCGGGCGAGCGCCAGTTCCCGTCCGGCGCGGTCCTTCGCGGTATCCTTTACCGGCTCCTTTGGCGCGGCGGTCTTGTCCTTTCCGCCTTTTTTATCCGCCACGGGAGCTTCCGCCGCGGCTTTCTCTTTCAGCGACAGCGGCTGCATGCCGTTGCGATCCAGCCGGCGGAAGGCGTCCGAACGGTCGGTGGCAGTCAGTTCGCCGGTGGCCGTGGTGCCATCCTTTTTCAGCGCGGAGTAGGTAAATACAGCCATGGGTCAGGGACTTTCGGGAAAACGGGGGATCAATCGGGCTCGCCAAGGGTCATGTCCGCGGCGGTGGCGCTGATCACCTCTTCCATGGTGGTCT
Source organism: Verrucomicrobiales bacterium (assembly GCA_965229245.1). GTDB lineage: Bacteria > Verrucomicrobiota > Verrucomicrobiia > Verrucomicrobiales > V1-33 > V1-33. The sequence goes on along the minus strand of CBDDIW010000003.1, from coordinate 1,036,448 downwards.
CGCCGTCGAAAACTTTGAAGATCCCGTATTCCCGCATGGGGATGAAGCCCTGGCGCGCGGCCAGTTCCTTCAGCACGGACTCCGGCGCGCGTTTCACGATAAGGTCCTCCAGTTCCTTCGTCACCGTGACCACTTCGTAGATCGCGAGCCGTCCATAATACCCGGCGTGGTTGCAGGAGTCGCAGCCGCGGGGTTTCGCGGTGTAGCAGTTCCGGTCCTGGGGATTCCGGAAGCCCACGGACTTCAACTCCGCCGTGGTGACGCGGCCCGGCACCTTGCACTTGGGACAGAGGCGGCGCACGAGGCGCTGGGCGAGGAAGCAGCGCACGGAGGCGGCCACGAGGAACGGCTCCACCCCCATGTCGATCAGACGGGTGATGGCGGAGATGGCGTCATTCGTGTGCAGCGTGGAGAACACAAGGTGACCGGTGAGCGCCGCGCGGATGGCGATTTCCACCGTCTCAAGGTCCCGCATTTCCCCGATCATCACGATGTCCGGGTCCGCCCGCAGGATGCTCCGCAGCGCGGTGGCGAAGGTCAGATTGATCTCGCTCTTCACCGCGATCTGCACCACGCCCTCAATCTTGTTTTCCACCGGGTCCTCCACCGTCACGATCCGGCTGTCCACCGTATTCAGTTCACTGAGGAAGGTGTAAAGGCTGGTCGATTTACCGGAACCCGTGGGGCCGGTGATGAGCATGATGCCGTTCGGCAACTTCAGCGTGGCATCGATGACCGAGCGCACCTGGGGGATGAGGCCCAGTTTGTCCAGGTTGAACTTCTGCTGGTTCAGAAGACGAAGGCTCACCGTCTCCCCGAGCACGCTGGGAATGGTGGCCACCCGGACGTCGATCTGGTTTCCGTCCATCTCCAGGGCGATACGCCCATCCTGCGGCAACCGGCGCTCGGCGATGTCCAGGCGGGACATGATCTTCAGACGGGCGATGACCATGTTTTGCAGCGCCTTGATATTCTCCGGCACGGGCACATCCACCAGCAGACCGTCGATGCGGTAGCGGATGCGCAGGCTGGTCTCCATGGGCTCCACGTGAATATCCGTGGCCCGCTGCTGGAGCGCCTGACGGATGATCTGGTTCACGAATTTCACCACGCTGGCCTCGTCATCGTCACCGTCCAGGAGCGTCGTTTCCTCCTGGATATCCATGGCCTGGGTATCCGCGAAATCCCGGCCCTTGAGAATGGCGTCAAACGTATCCGCGCCCACCCCGTAAAGTTTCTGAATGGAGTGGAGGATGCGCGTGCGGCTGGCCATGTGCCACTGGATGCGGCAGGGGATGGCCTGGGCGACGGCCTGGCGTGCGTGGAAATTGAAGGGATCGTAAGTGCAGAGCGCCAGCACCTCCGCGCCGGCCTGGCCATCTCCCAGGGCGGCGGCGGGCTCCACTTCATCCATCATGCCTCCCTCCATCTGTTCCTGTTCATGCCGGGCACGCTCAGCGGCGGAGAGGGCCATATTTTCCTCCGGATTCCCATACCAGAGCGGCAGCAGGCGGTAGCGGAGTGCCACCGCGGAGGAGCAGACCTCCTTGAGACGCCGGGTATTCCGGGGTTTCAGGACGGGCTCCCAGGGAAGATTCAGGCGCTCGCTCAGGGCGGCCAGAAATTCCTCCTCGCTCATGAGCCGGGAATCCAGCAGATCCTCGATCACCGGGCGCTGCGCGTGGGCGGCGTCCCCGATGATCTTTTCCACGGCTTCCGTGCCCTCCGCCCCGCCTGCGAGGGCGGACGTGAGCAGCATATCGTTCATGCGTTGGGCGATAGAGGACATAGGGTAAGGATAGGATGAACCGGAGCGCGTCCCGTTCTTATGAGGAGCCGTCTTTTTGACAAGGGCTGATCGTTCCGCGTTCAACAATAACGCCCCTTCCCTGCTCCGGGAAACCGGACGCGGAAAGGGTGCCTCTCTTTGTCCGAACCCGTGCCCGCCACTCCGGCACCGGAGGCGCCTTACTTTTCCACTCCCGCGCGGTACACCGTGGTGTGGCGGTAGGTTTCCCCCGGCTTCAGGGTGGTGGTGGGAAACGAGGGATGGTTCGGGCTGTCCGGATAATGCTGCGTCTCCAGACAGAGCGCCCCGCGGAAGGTATAGGTCCGGCCATCGCGGCCCTTTTCGCTCTTCGCCATGTGGTTGGAAGTGTAGAGCTGCACGGCGGGTTCGGTGGTCAGGCATTCCAGGGTGCGCCCGCTGGCAGGGTCTGTCACCTTCACCGCCGGACGCAGGGTGCCGGCAGCGCCATCCAGGATGTAGTTGTGATCATACCCCAGGCCGTATTTCAGCGGGGGGAAATCCTTTTGATCGATCCGGTCACCGATGCGGACGGGCTTTCGGAAATCCAGCGGCGTGCCTTCCACTGTTTTGATCTCCCCGTTGGGGATAAGCCCGGCATCCGTGTCCGTGTAGCGGGAGCTGAAAATCTGCGCCACGTGGTCCAGAATGGTCCCCTTGCCGTGACCGGCGAGGTTGAAGTAGCTGTGGTTTGTCAGGTTCACCACCGTGGTCTTGTCCGTGGTGGCGGTGTAGTCCAGACGCAGCTCGTTGGCGTCATTGAAGGAACATGTCACGGAGCACTTCAGCGTGCCAGGGTAGCCCTCCTCACCGTCCGGACTGGTATAGGACAGCGTCACGAAACCCGCGCCGTCCTTCTCTCCGGTGGCCGTGATGCTCCAGAGCTTTTTATCGAACCCCTGTTTCCCGCCGTGCAGGCTGTTCACTCCGTCATTCGCGGCCAGGGTGTATTCCTTCCCGTCCAGGGTGAACTTCGAGTTTCCGATACGGTTCGCATACCGCCCCGCGATGGCCCCGAAGAACGGGTGCCCGGCTTCATACTCCGCCAAGGTGTCCTTTCCCAAAACGATGCTGTCCAGCTTCCCCGCCCTGTCCGGCACCGGGAAACTCACCACGATACCGCCGAAATTCGTGATGGCCACGCTGGCCCCGGATTTGTTCTCCAGGGTGACGAGGGAGACCTCGCGGCCGTCTTTGAGTTTTCCAAAAGGGGTGGTGACAGGGGCTTTACTCATGGCGGGAGCGGTGGAGAGCGCCAGCGCGGCGCTGCAAACGAGGGCGGCGGGGAGAATGGAATTCATGGAGGGAATGACTGGCGCGCCCTTTCATGAGGCCCTCCCCCGCTTCCTGGCAAGAAGAAAACAACACCTCACTTTTTCAGTTGCACACTCCCATCTTCCATCTAATCTCGCGGCCCGCTCAAGAATGGCGCGATTAGCTCAGTGGTAGAGCGCTTGCTTCACACGCAAGAAGTCGCAGGTTCGAACCCTGCATCGCGCACCATGAGGATTAAGGAGTTACAGAGTAAGGCGTTAGGGCGGGTACACAGAGGGTGGTACACAAAGGCTCACTGAGTCGCCTGAAAGTGCATGGCATCGTGGCTTCCAACAGCCCCGGCAGAGAGCCAGTTACTGCCCACCCATATCAAAAGCCGCAACACCACAGCCTGCTTCAGCAGAAAGAGCGAATGGCCGCCACTCTCCGCCTTCGAAGGTCCACTAGCGGAGGGGGCTTGAAGACAGCCGATTTAGCTGGCGCGCTAGTCCAGCGTTCCCTAAACAATGGCACAATCTTTAACGCCCATGAACGAAGAACCCCCTGCCATGTCCGTGACGGAGGCTATCCAGCTCCTGGGCACGGTAGAGCCCTCCCGTCTTACATCTGAACAGGCCGCAGGCCTCCACCGGGTGCTCGAACGGAATCCCGGTCTCCACGTCATGGCGGGGGGCTTGGAGGCGGTGGCGCGATATCATGCGGCTCTGGAAAAGCGCCTTTTCTCCCCGCCGGCCGTGACCTCTCCCGAAGAGGTACCGCAGCCGTCCAGGAAAAAGCGGAAGACGCTTTTTGCGGTCGCGGCTGGGGTAATGCTCGCGGGAGGAGGTGTCCTGATCCTCCAACCCTGGAAAAACCTGGCGGGGAAAGACTCCGCTGGAAATGCCGCCTCCGCGGGGAAATCCGCCACGGCGGTTCCGGTTCCTGAAAACCTTACCAGGTCCTCTGCTTCGACGGTCGTCAACACGTCGCCTCAAGTTCCCCCTCCCCGGGACGAAGCTCCGCGTTTCGAAGTGGACCACGGCGAAGCCCGCCTGGAACCGGACGGAAAGGGCGGCTACCGGCTGAGTGGTCTGGATGGTGCCACGCGGGTAAAGTTGAGCGGACGTATCAAGCATCTGCAACTCGAAGGCACCGATGGCCGGGCGGAACTGGATGCCACCGGACTCATCGTGGACCGCATCGATTTCCGGGGTGCCGTGGATGGCACCTCTATTGTTAAATTGAATGCGCCAGGAGGAACCATCGAATTTCATCGGGGCGTGGGTGGGGCGACGAAGCTTCAAATAAACGCTCCCGGGGGCAAAGTGTTGTTTCACGGGAACAACGCCGCGAAGGTGGCCGGCGGCACTCAGTTGAAGATCATCGCGCAGTCCGTGGACTTCGCCACGGGCATGGAAGGGGGAAGCAAAGCCGACATCACCCTGACGGATCACGGAACTCTCCGCTGCGTAAGCCTCTCCGGCGGAGCGAAACTGACGTATCGAAAATCCGCGCCGGGCGACTCCACGCCGGCAGTGGCAAAATGCGATCTCCGGGAAGGCGGACGTTTGATCCCTGAGTGACCCCCTTGGCATATTATTGATACCGGACCTTCCGGCAAAAGTGTCCGGCGACGAACACCTGTCTGCCATTCGGCGCGGGACCTCACTGCTCCCGCGCCGGCTCCCGGAACTTCCCGCTTAGGCATTCACGGCGTGCAGCACCTTCACCGGAATCTCCACGATCCAGGAGTTTCCATCATCCTCGAAGGCTGCCGGAGCCTCGGGATGTTCTCTCAGCAGAGTCACCTCCCACTGTAAGCGTTCGAGCAGGTTCAGAGTCGTTTGCTCCTGAAAAACCAGTTCACGACCTGGCTGCTTCCCGTCCGTTTCCACACGCACCGCCGCCGCTGTGAACGCATGTTCTTTCAGCCATTCCGCCTGTTCCTCCTCCGTGGCCAGGCTGAACAACCCGGCATAAAACCAGGGCTTCGGATCATTGTGCGGTCCTGCTTTCATCATGAGTTCAAATGCATGGCGGCAGCTATCGGCCAGCCGGGCGGGATCCGACGCCTCCAGGTGCTTCATCCATCCGGCGGCGCATTCCGCCAGTTCATGATGGCATATCCAGCGGGCATTGATACTGCCCGCCCATTCAATGCGGGTGGTTTCGTTCATGGTTTGTTTGGTGTTCGTATGCATATTCAGTTTGGGTTGGTGATTTTTATAATGCGCGCCCGCATGAGGCCCGCGTGTGTTTTCCAGGTGATGTCGTCCCCCGGCCGGGCTCCCAGCAGCGCGATGCCCAGCGGCGCGAGGATGGAAATGCGGCGTTCCTCCAGGCTGGCTTCGTCCGGGTAGGCCAGGGTATAGGTTTCCGCCTCTCCGCTATCGGCAAAGAACAGCGTAATCCGGGAATGCATGGCCACGGCCTCATGCGCCTCTTCCGGCCCCAGCCGCCCGGCGCGCTCCACTTCCGCGGACAACTGTTCCAGCATCGCGGGATCCGCGTAGGGCTTGCCGCGACTGGTGACAATGAAACGCCGCAGTTGGATCGCTTCGCCGGGGCTCAGAAAAACGGGGGGATTGAGTGCTGTCATACAAAGCAAAAGCTGAAATTGATCTTATAAAGCATAGTCCGGCCGGCGAAACACCCCATAGAGTGTTTCCGGTCGTCAGGTTGATAAACAGGCCAAAGGCTGGGCCACGCCCCGGCACAGGTATTTCCGGGCTTACGACTCCCGGTGAGGTAGCTGGCGGCGGAATGTGCGCGACCCTTGTGCAGGACAGCCCGCCGCGCTTACAGCCGACAGGCCGTCAAGCGGTGCAAGGCAACAGTACGCTCACAAACCGGCTGAGTGCCGTTGTGCCGCAACTTCTTCGAATCCTCTGATCGATGTAAGTTCATTACCTGTTTCCCTATTTACCTTCTATCTTGTGAAAAGCAACTAAAATCAGCTGTTTCCGGCTTTCCGTCCGTTTGCGGGAGCTTCACGGATGAACCACGCGCGCCCGGTGTGCCGGAAACCGGCCTGATTGAGGTGCCTTCGTCCGCGATGTTGAAAGGCCGCCGCGGTCATGAAGCCCGCCCGGCCCGGATTCCAACTGCGACTGATCCGTCCGCGTCCTGGAGGGGGACCCGCGGATGATGGCACGAATCCAGCATGAAGGCCGCGACCTTTCCAAAAACCTATGAGCGTAAACGGCGTGCTGCTGCAATATTTCCACTGGTATAACAATCCTGACGGCTCGCTGTGGCGGGAACTGAAGGAGCGGGCTCCCGGTCTTTCGGAGTCCGGATTCACCGCCGTGTGGCTGCCGCCCGCCTATAAAGGGGCCGGAGGGGAAAAGGATGTGGGGTACGCCGTGTATGATCTCTATGACCTGGGAGAGTTCGATCAAAAAGGCACCGTGCGCACAAAATATGGCACCCGCGATGAGCTGCTGGAGGCGGTGAAGGCTCTGCAGGCGGAGAACATCCACATTTACTGGGACGTGGTGCTAAACCACCGCATGGGCGGGGATGCCGAGGAGGAATTCAACGCCACGCCTTACGCCAGCGAGGATCGCCGCACCCAGGCGGGGGAGATGAGGACCATCAGGAGTCACACGCACTTCACTTTTCCGGGACGGGAAAAAAAGTACTCCGACATGGAATGGCACTGGTGGCACTTCACAGCCACGGACACGGACACCCTCAATGCGGACAGCAGGGACATCCTTCTTTTTGAAGGAAAGGATTTCCATCATGCGGTGGATCTGGAGAAAGGATCCTTCGATTACCTCATGGGCTGCGACGTGGATGTGAAACATCCGCAGGTACAGGAGGAACTGAAGCGCTGGGGGGAATGGTTTTCCGATACGGTGGAAATGGATGGAGTCCGCTTTGACGCGGTAAAGCACGTGGAGGCGGGATTCTTCCCCGCCTGGTTGAACCATGTGCGCATGCACTCCGGGCGGGACATTTTCGCGGTGGGGGAATACTGGTCGTATGAGATCGAAGCGCTGCACCATTTCATTTCCGTCACCAACGGAAACGTCTCGCTCTTCGATGCGCCTTTGCACCTGAACTTCTCCAAAGCCAGCAAGGCGGGTAATGGCTTTGACATGTCGCAAATCTTCGAAGGCACGCTGGTGAAGAATGAGCCTTCGCTCGCGGTCACCATCGTGGCCAATCACGACACCCAGCCCCTCCAGGCGCTCGAGTCCGTGGTGGAGGAGTGGTTCAAGCCGCTCGCCTACGCCCTCATCCTGCTCCGGCGGGAGGGATATCCATGCGTGTTTTACGCGGACTATTACGGAGCCTCCTATGACGACGTTGGCCGGGATGGAAATACCCATCACATCGATATCCTGAGTCACCGGAAAACGATCGATATCCTGATAGGCCTTCGCCGCACCCAGGCTTACGGAGACCAGTGGGACTATTTCGACCATGCGAATGTCGTGGGCTGGACCAGAGCCGGGGACGCCGCGCATCCCGGCGGCCTCGCGGTGGTCATGAGCAATGGCGACGCCGGGACCAAACGGATGCAAATGGTCCTTGTCGATCACGAATTTTACGACGCTCTGGGAAATGTGAGCGAAAGCATTCATACCGGCGCGGACGGCTGGGCTGAATTCCGCTGCGAGGCAGGCAGCGTCTCCGTGTGGGTGCCGCGATGATATTCAGGAGGGGCGGGCGCGGGGGTCACTTCACCGGCACCGCCACAGGATTTCGAAGGACCTCCCTGCACCTACCCACCACCGGCTGGCGGAAAAAAGCCGCGCCGGTCTGGTGACCGGCGCGGCGGGAGCATTACTGAAGAGTGTCCGGAGAAAGGTTACTTGCCTTTCTTCGGCTCTTTTTTGGTTTCCTTTTTGCCCGTATCTTTCTTCTCCTCTTTCTCCGGCTTGCATTCGCAGAGCCACTCAGCCTTCTGACAGGCTTCGCAGAGGGAGGTGTTGTATTCGAAGCGGGCGGTGACGGCTTTGGCTTTCTCCCCTTCCTTGAACTGCACGATCAGCCATTGCCCCTCTTTGATGAGCGGCACGGTGAAGCCGGTGTCGTCCTTGGTGACGGTGAGCTTCTCTGGCTTTTCACGGGTTCCGCCGGTGGCGGTGAGGGTCTGGGCTTCGGCCTTCACGGGCTTCAGATCCTTGTCGAGCAGGGTAACGTGGAACTTACCCTCCACGACGGTCACTTCGCCGTGCATGCTTTCATTTTTGCTGAATTCGAGCAACCGGCCGCCATTGGGGCCGAGTTCAACTCCGCCATGACCGAAGGACAGGGCGGTGGACAGTGCGAGCAGAAAAGCCGCGAGTTTCGTTTTCATCTTAGTGGTTGTTTGGTTGGGTTGGTTTGTTTTTGGCAGGGCCCGGCGCGATGGCCGGAGGGAATCACACACGCGGGGATTTCTCAAAGAAAAGCCTGGCCGTGCTCACGGGAGTCAGACGGTTCGTTAGGGGATGATATTCAGGCGGAAAGCGGTGTGGATGACAGCCCGGTCTCCGGCTTCCGGAGAGCCTTGAGGGCGGCGCGGCGGCCCACGAGGTAAAAGACCGCGGGCGTGACGACGAGGTCCAGCAGCGTGGAGCTGAGCAGGCCGCCCACGATGACCACGGCCACGGGATAGAGGATTTCCTTCCCCGGCTCATGCGCCGCCCACATCAGCGGCAGCAGGGCCATACCCGCCGAGAGGGCGGTCATAAGCACCGGCACCAGCCGCTCCTGCGTGCCGCGGATGATCATTTTCTTCGTGAATCCCTCCCCCTCATGCTCCATCAGGTGGAGGTAGTGGGAGATCATCATGATGCCATTCCGCGCGGCCACCCCTCCCACCGCGATGAACCCCACGAGGGTGGCGATGGAAATGTTGTTGATCTCATGCCAGGTGAGCACGAGCCCGCCCATGAGGGCCAGGGGGATATTCAGCATCACCTGGAGCGCGAGGGAAACACTGCGGAAATAGGCATACAGGAGCAGGAGCACTACCACGAGGATGATGGAGAAAAAGAAAACGATCCGCTCCGTGGCCTTCTGCTGGGCGATGTATTCCCCTTCGAAGTTGATGAAATACCCTTCCGGCAGGGAGACTTTCTCCGTGACCTCCTTCTGCCAGCGTTTCACCAGAGACTCGAGATCCCGCTCGCTGGTGTTCGCGCCGATCACGATCCGCCGCTGGGTGTTCTCGCGGTTGATGACGTTCGGGCCGGTGGCCTGGTGAATTTCAGCCACCAGTTTCAGCGGAATGCGGCGGCCGGTACCGGTCTCGATCAGCAGTTCATTCAGTTTGTCGATGGAGTCCCGTCCCTCCTCCGCCATCCGGAGGACGAGATCCACGGTGCGCTCCCCTTCCCTCAGTTCCGCGAGGTTTACCCCGCCGAGAAACGCGGAGACCTGATCATTCACCGCCACGGGCTGAATACCATAAGCCGCCGCCCGGTCCCGGTTGATCTCGATCCTCAGCTGGGGAATCGGCACCTGAGCCTCCAGAATTACATCCGTCAGGCCCGGGATGGACTTCGCGAGGTCCCGGACTTCGCCGCCTTTTTGCCGGAGTACGTCCAGGTCCGGGCCGAAGATTTTGACGGCAATCTTCGCGGAGACCCCGCTCAACATGTGGCTCAAACGGTGACCGATGGGTTGCCCGATATTCGCGAACGTGCCTGGAATGGTCTTCAGCTTTTCCCGGATCTCCGCGAAGACCTCGGCGCGGGGCCGCCCGCCCTCTTTAAACTCCACGTCGTATTCATTCACGGACACCGGCATGACGTGGTCGTCCGCCTCCGCCCGTCCGGCGCGGCGGCCCACGGTTTTCACCTCCGGAACGGTGAGCAGGAGCCGGGTGCCCGCGTCCCCTATCTCATTATTCTGCCGCAGCGAAGTGCCGGGTGCGCTCGCGAACGAGATCGTTGCGCTGCCTTCGTTGAAGGTGGGCAGGAATTCCTTGCCCATGAGAGGATAGAGCATGAGGGAGGCGGCCAGCAGCATCAGGACCACGGCGATCACCACCAGCGGAGCACCCAGCGCGGCCTTCAGGAAAGTCTTCTCCACGAATTTCTTGATGCTCCTCACCAGGAATCCGTCCTTGTGCGCGTGCCCCTCGCGCGGCCTCAGCAGCAGGGAGCAAAGGACCGGGATGACCGTGAGAGATACCAGAAAGGAAGCGGCCATGCTCACGATGGTGGCGATGGCGATGGGCGTGAAGAGCCGGCCCTCCAGCCCTTCCAGCGCCATGAGCGGCAGGAACACCAGAATGATGAGAACCGTGGCATAGAGGATGGAATTCCGGACCTCGCCCGAGGCCTCCGCGATCACCCCCAGCGGCGGCGCGGGATGGCGCAGCGAGGCATTCTCCCGGAGCCGCCGGTAAACATTCTCCACGTCCACGATGGCATCATCCACCACCATGCCGATCGCCACCGCCAGGCCCCCCAGCGTCATGCTATTCACACTGACTCCCAGCCAGCGGAACGTGAGAATCGTGACCGCGAAGGACAGCGGCATGGCTGTCAGGGTGATGAAAGTCGTCCTGAAATTCAGCAGGAAGAGGAACAGGACGATGGTGACCATGATCGCTCCGTCCCGGATGGCCTCCGTGAGATTTCCCACCGCGTGCTGGATGAAATCCCCCTGGCGGAACATGAGCGCGGTTTCGACCCCGGGCGGCAGCGAGGGCTTCAGCTCCTCCAGCGCTTTTTCGATTTCCGCCGTCAGTTTCAGCGTGTCGAATCCCGGGGCTTTATCCACGCTGAGGACCACGCCCATGGTGCCCTCCGTGTCGCCCTCCAGGGCGATGCTGGCATCACCGCGCATCGTCTGCACTCCGTGGGAGAGCGTGGCCACATCCGAGATCAGGATAGTGCGCTCACCGGTGGTCTTGATCGCGGTGCGTCCTATGTCTTCAAGACTGGTCGTCATCGCGAGATTCCGCACCATGATCTCCCGGGGCCCGGCCTGGAGATACCCGCTGGTGGCGTTCCCCGCGGCTTTGTTCACCGCCTTCTCCAGTTCCTCAAAGCTGATGTTGTAAGCCGCCAGACGATAGGGATCCGGCTGCACATGGACCTGCTTCACGCCCCCGCCGATGGCGAGCACCTCGGCCACGCCATTGATGCTTTGGAGGCGGCGGCGGATGGTCCAGTCCGCGAAGGACCGGAGCTCCATGGGCGGGATTTTACCGTCCTTCGAGCGCACGCCCACAAGAACGATCTCCCCCATGAGCGACGAGACCGGCGTCATGCCCGGCCTTGCCTGGGCAGGCAGGGTATTCAGGACGGTTTGCAGTCGTTCCTGGACCATCTGGCGCGCCTTATAGATGTCCGTGCCCCAGGTGAATTCGGCGAAGACGAGGGACAGGCCCACGTCCGAATTCGAGCGCAGCCGGTCCAGCCCGCCCACGCCCTGGACAGCACGTTCGATGGGCTGGGTGACGAGCTTTTCAACTTCCTCCGGCGCGAGACCCGGGCATTCCGTCAGGAGCGTGACGGTGGGTTTTGTCATGTCCGGCAGCACCTCCACGGGAAGCTGCCGGACTGTCTGATAACCGAAAATGACGAGCAGCGCCGCCGCGGCCAGCACCAGTGGCCGGTGATGCAGGGACCACCGGATGAGTTTATTGAGCATGGGGAGCGGAGGGGGAAGAGGGCGAAGGAGCGCGGCGCAGCGAGATGAGCGTCAGGAGCACCAGCAGGACCACCGTGGAGGCGGCGAAGAGTTTGGTCAGGGGAGCGGAAAACGGACCGGCCTCGGCCTGGGCGGCACCGGTCCCGCCGGCGGCCCGCGCCGCGATCTGATCCTTAGTCATCTCCGATCCGTCCTCGTTGTGCGGGTGTCCGTGGGCGGCATCCAGCGCCTCCTTCAGTGAGACGCTACCCTTCCCCGCGTAGGCCAGGGAGTAGGCACCTTTGGTGACGACCTCATCCCCAGGCAGCAGCCCTTCCTTCACCTCCACAAAACGGTCGTTCATCGCGCCGGTGACGATGGGCGTTTTGACAAAGGCATACTTCAGTTCGTAGTCCCGGATGTACACGAAGCGGGAGGTGGGATCCCCCTGCAAAGCCTCGCGCGGGATGCTCATCACCTCCTCGCGTTTACTGATGACGATGGAAAACTCCGCCCGCATTTCCGGCCGGAGCACGCCGTCCGCGTTGGCCACGTGGAAAGCGGCCTCCACGGTGCCGCTGGCGGCATCCGCGGAAGCGCCGATGTGGGCCAGCTTTGCCTCCCACACCCGGTCGGGAAATCCCGGCACGCGGATGTGAGCCTCCAGATCCTTTGTCAATTTTCCCGCCAGGTGCTCCGGCACGGCGGCGGCGGCCTCCACGGTGCTGAGGTCATAGATTTCCATCAGGGAATCGTCCGGCCCCACCGGCTGGCCCTGAACGACTTTCACATTCGCGATGATGCCGCCGATGGGGGCATCCACACGAATGACGGGGGGCGGATCGCCGGGCTGGCGGCTCTCCACCCACAGCAGTTCGTCACCGGCCTCGCATTTCATGTCCTTCCGGCCAATGATGGTTTTGGCACGGCCCTGGATGCGGGTGCTGACGACCGCGGTATTTTCCGGAAGCGCCTCGATCCGGCCCAGGCTGAAGACGGTTTCCTCGAAATCCGCGGTTTCGGCCTCCACGGTGGTGATGCCGATGTTTTTGACGGACATCTCATCCAGGGTCACCGTATTCGCCGCGCGGTTCGGTTTGGGAGGGGCCTGCGCGTGAAGGGAGGCCATACTTAAAAGAGAAAACAGGAGCACTCGCGAACGCATAAAAAACGAAATTAAAGATTCACGCCCGCGGCTTTCAGCAGGCGCATGGTCAGAAAATAAAGAGCAATGGTGAGGAGAATGCCGGCGGAGAGCGCGGCCCAGAAACTGTCAAAACGCCGGATGAGCCACGGCATCAGAAGAAAAAGCGGCAGCGATGGCAGCACGAACCAGAACGTTCCATAAGCGTGCCGCCCGATGAGCGGCGCGTCTTTGGATTCACTGTAGAGCCAGACGAACGTCATGAGGGACACAAGAGGCAGTGAATGAATGATGCTCGCGGCGGTGTTGTTACGCTTCGCGAGTTCGGACGCGGCCACGATGACGCCGCCACTGATCAAGGCTTTGACGATAAGATAGGTCACGGACTTCATGGGGGCGGATTATTGACCCAGGGCGGCGAGGAGCTTCACACGGGCGAGGTGGTAGTCCCGCAGGGCGTCCAGGCGCGCGGCCTCCAGGGCGAAGCGGCGGTCCCGGGAACGGAGGACATCCGTCATGGGGGCCTGGCCCAGCTTGTTGGCCTCGATGTAGCGGTCCTCCAGCTCACGGGCTTTTTTCATGAGCGGGCCGGAGGTCTGCTCGATGATCGTGGTCGCGGCCTGCATCTCGGCGCGGGCCGCGTCCGCTTCCGCCCGGATACGGAGTGCCAGCGCGGCGGCCTCCTGTTTTGCCCGCGCTGCTGCGGCGGCGGCCTCGTGGATTTTGCCCTCGTTCTTGTTCCAGAACGGCAGGGGAATGGAAAACTTGACGCCGATGAAACTCTCCGTGCGCAGGCCCTCCGGGGCGTCCTTCACACGCTCCACCTCCGCCGTGAGGCCGATGCCCGCGTCCTCCCATTTCCCGGCCTTCGCGAGATCCACACCCGTGCGGGCCGCCGCCTCCTTGCCCTTCGCCGCCTGGTAATCGGGTCGCTTCTCGGGAGTGGCTCCTTTGGTCGCCGGGGCGGGAGCAGGGAGATTGCCGGAAATGGTGATCGTCTCCGTGCCCTTGAACCCCAGCAGAGGCCGGAGCGCGGCGGCCACGGAGGCCCGTTCCGAATCCATCTTCAGGAGTTCCAGCGCCAGTTGCTGGCCCTCCAGCTCGAAGGGCCCCGCATCCAGAGGAGAGCCCTCGCCTTTTTCCGCGGTCTGAAGAGCGGCCCCGGCGAGATCGGCACTGTTCTTCTGCTGCTGTTCGGTGAGGGTCCTGTGGGACTGGAGAGCCAGCAGTTTCACCGCCGCCGCGCGCACCTCCGCTTTCAGCAGCCGCTCCGCGTCACGGACCTCCGCCTCCGCCACTTTGAGTTCCGTCTCCGAAATGGAACGCTCCAGAAAGAGCCGGTTGGTAAGGGGAAATTTCTGGCTGAAGCCGACACTGAGCGAGAACTCCCCTCCACGGGCGTTCGGCCTCACTTCCGCCTCCGCTTCGGGATTCGATGGACGTCCGGAGTGCCAGAGACGGCCCCGGGCTTCCTCGATGCCCCAGCGGGCGGCGGCGAGATCGGGATTGGACCGCAGCGCGCGGGCGGCGGCCTCCTCAACAGTGAGGGTGGCGGAATGGAGGGTGGCCGGCAGGGCCACGACAAGGGATAAGAAAAACAGGCGCAACATGAAGAGAACGGTTGAGGATGAAGGAAAAACAGGCCGCGACGGAGCACGGCCATGCGTTGACGTAAACGAAGTGCTAGAGCCCCTGGGGCCCGGACCTCGTCATTCCCTTATCTCAAACCAGTCTCACGATGGTGCGCGCCACCAGCAGACTGGCGGGCACGTTTCCTCCGGTCTCATCCGGAGGCGGGGGCTTCAACTCCGCGAGTTGTCCGGCGGTTTCACGGGCCTGCAAGAGGCCCATGATCACGGTTTCCGGCCAGTCCATTTCCACGGACGGCGGCAAGGTCAAAATCAATGGCGTGAAAGAGACGCTTTTCAGCGATTCCACAAAGCTCTCATGGGGGTGCCCGCCATTCTGGTGGGTGTCTCCGGTCTGATGAGTCTGTCCGCCGGTCAGCTCCGAATCAGCACAGGTGGGGCTGTCGGTAACGATCACCTGCCCGGTGCATTCACAAAGATATCCCCGGCTGAGCCCCGCAATCTGCGCTCCTCCCACCGCCAGGAGGGCGAGGGTCAGCAGCAGATATTTGAGGACGCGGGACATGGGACGAAGAAGCGTGGCACGCCGCGGGAAATACGCAAGCAAATCGTGCGTTTTGGAAAAAAGAAGTGTTCCCCGGGGATTCCGCGGTGGAACCGCGCCGTTCGATATGGTATTTTAAAACAATCACATAAACACTTTACATAACCTCCCCGCCGAGAGGCGGGGCCTCTTATGGCCAGGCGCCCTTTTCTTCACTCATTTATCTGGAGCGGGCCGCGCGGGATCATTAAGGCTGCCGGGTAATTCATCGCCCCCCTTCCTTCGCGGCCTCCCCGCGGGAACCGGAAGCTCCGTCCTTGCCGCCGCGTTTCATCCAATCCCGGAGCGGGATTTCAAACCCTATCCGGATTTCCCCGGTTCCGGGATCTTTCTCCATAAACGCCGGCGCGGGATCCGACACGGAGCCGCTGCCGTCCGTGCGCTGGAAAAACCGTTTTGGCCTGCCGGCCTGCTCCCCTGCCCTTTGGATAGCCTCCCCGGCACGCTCCACGCGTTCGATCTCGCCGGCGGCCTGGGGCGCCTGGGCGGGATCCTGGGCTGCCGCTTTCCGGAGAGCTTCCATCGCCTCAAGGTTTTGTCCGAGCCGGAAACGCATCCGGCCTGTGAGAAGCAAAGGGCTGGCCGGGGCCGGCCTGCTCCCCCCGTCCTCCGTGCCGGACTGCCCCTGATCCTCCGGTAGAAAGGGCTGGAGTTCCAGGGTTGCCATCACGGGTTTTTTAGCGGGATCGTCCGGATCGTAAGTGATCGTCTTCATGAGCCCCGCGGACCCGGAAGCGCCAGGACCGGAGTAGAATACCCGGCGCACCAGACGGCCTTTTTCATCAAACTGCCTTTCCTCCACCAACTGGTCTTTGTCCCTGTCATATCCAAACTGGATACTTCCCATGGGATGCCGGTTCGCATCGAAGACATACGCCTGCCGCGGGCGTCCCTGACTGTCCGTGATAAAAAGCCGCTTCAGAACCAGGGTGCCGTCGTGGGCATACAGGAACTCCTGGACCTCTTTTCCGTCCGGTCGCCGGAACGACTCCGTACGGCTGCCGTCACTGTGATGGAAGGTCTTTTTAGGCACACCGGCCAACTGATCCGCGGGGGCTTCTCCACCGGGGACCGGCGGAGGAGGCACGGAGAACTCCTCAAGGAAACGTTTGGTGGGAATCCACGCGGTTTTGCCCGCGATGCTCATCGTCACCGGTTTGGCATTGAGAGTTCCCGTCCATTCGCCCGCGGCGGGCACGGTGACACTGCCTCCCGGGCCGCGTTGCTCAAAGGCTCCCACGCGGCCTTCGATATGGAACTGATAGACGCCTGGAGGCAGGGCCAGCCTGGCCGCGCTTCCGGGCGTCGAGCCCCCGGGCAGGTTTCCGTCGGCGGATTCCACGATGATGACGGATGGCGTCTTCCATTCCAGCATCTCCCCCGGGGCGAGGCGGACATGGGAGGCCATGAGCAGGGTCGTGAACATGGTAATGCGAACCTCATAACGTTTTCCTTTTTCATCCACCACCCACATACGGAGGCCTTCGTCCAGGCGGTTCGTGCAGCTTATCTTCACGGGCGAGGTGCCGGTGTTGCGGAGGCAGACGGTGAATTCGAGCTGGTCTCCATCCTTCAGGCTCTGACGGGTGGAAATCGAGTGGCCGATGCTCAGCCCGCTGGCGTCCGCGTCGCTCCAGATGATGCCCCGGTCATCGAGCTTTTTGCCCTGGCTATAGGCCTCCTCCGGGAGGACCACGCGGCTCTTTTCCCACGTGGTTTTCGCGGTTTCCGCCGCCGCGCGCACCTTTGCCAGGGTCTGGATTCCGGCCGGGGTGGAGGGAGCGTCCGGATACCTCTTCACCACTTCCTCCAGGGAGGAGATGAGTTCATCGAAATCGAAACGCCATTTGGGACCGGCGGGGTCCTTCATCAGGTCATACGCCGCCGCCCGCAGGCGGTCATCGCCGCGGAGGACCATCAGGCGGATGCGATAGAGCGCGTCCACGGGCGACTCCTCGGCCAGTTTGGATTGGAGGAGATTCCTGAGATGAAGCACCTCCATGGGATCGCCGGGAATTTTCCAGACGGTATCCGTGGTCTCGATATAAAAGGACGGGGAGTCCGCCGGATACTTCAGCCATGCCTCCGGATTTGTGCCGTAGAGGGGCATTTCAAAGACACCGGCCTTCCGCCGCCACATGCCGGGGTACTCCGGTTCAGGCTCCCATATTTCCGGAAGCGCGCCCGCGTCATTCGGCACGGAGGGATAGTCCTGGACCCGAACGCCCCGGATGACCGGGTCCGGAATTTGGGCGATGGCAGTGAAGAGTTGTTCCATGCTTTCCGGGGTGGTCACCGGGTCCGCCTTCAGAGTGAGCTGCCGCGGGGCCCGGTCGGGCGCGATAAGAAACACGCGGCCTTTCGTTAGATCAAAGCTCCTGGTTTCAGGCTCTCCCGCGCCTCCCCCCGCGGTGAGGAGAAGTGTCTCCGGATTCCCTGAGGTCCGGGAGAATTTCAGGGATTTCCCGTTATCGAAAGTCAGCGTGCCCTGGTCATGCCAGGTGCGGGTTTTGGAGTTTGCACCGTTGGACGTGGCCGAATTGAACGTGGTGTTCGCGGCAAGGATAAAATGGGTCTCCATGCCGTCGTGGACACAGTAGGCGGTGTGCTTGTCCGTGCCGGTGTGGGCGGAGCGCGGGGCGGTGAACGCGGGCTCCGGCGGCGCGGCCAGGAGAGTAAAAGGAAGAGCCAGCGCGGTGGTCCCCAGGACAATGAGCCCCAGCGGCCATGCCAGGGAGGGCGCGCGCTCCGTCACCCCCGCCAGCCGGCGCACGCGCCGCAGCAGGGAGCCTCCGGCGGAGGACATCGCGAGGACCGGGGCGGGGCCACGCATTTCCTCCAGGGCCGTGAGCGCCCGGGCATAAGAGAGCGGACCGCCACAATGCGCGGAGGCCACGTCATCGCAGCAGTGCTCGCGTTCGGAGCGGAGCTGCGCGGAGACCCACCACACCGCCGGATGGTAGAAGAAAAGGGTCTCCAGCACGCTTTGCAGCAGGTTCACCAGATAGTCGTGCCGCCTCACATGCGCGAGTTCATGCGCCAGCAGCGCCTCCAGTTGGGCCGCGCCCATGCCGGTGAAGAGCCCCGCAGGCACCAGCACCACGGGCTTCAGCCAGCCGATGACTACCGGCACCGCCAGCGTGGCGGAGGACAGCAGACGCACCGGACGCGTGAGTCCCAGCCGGGCACACAGCGACTGGAAACGCCGGGGCCAGTCGCCAGGGATGGCCGTCGTGCCGGAGCCACGCCATCTCCGCGCCGCGCGCCAGCCATTCAGGAGCCGCAGGGAAAAGAAGACCACACCCAGCGCCCAGATCCCCACCGCCCGGGGCAGCCACGGGCGCAAACGCTCCCTCCAGCCGGTAAGCTCTGGTGCTTTGGGCGTCGTCCTGACAGTTTGCTCCAGGGCCCCGATGGAGGATACAGGCTCCGCGGGCATCACCGCCGGCGGGACCTCCACAGAATTTTCCACCCGGGGTATCAGGGCGTGCGGAGACACCGGAACCCGCGTCTCCGACCAGACGGTTTCCACCGGGGAACTCTCCGCCACGGGGCGGAATCCCTGCCGGAAGAGAGTGCCCGTCACGCAGGCCATCATGAGCAGCAGGGCCATACCCGAGGCCAGATAGCGGACCCGCGGCGCGCTCCGGCGGGTCAGCCGGAGCACGATGCCCAGCAGCACGGCCACGGCAGTACCCTGCCAGAGAAAATGCAGGAGCACCCAGCCAAGGCGCTCGATGAAAGGAGTGAATGCGGAGAAATTCATGGCGCGACGGGAATGGATGGTTCAGCGGCGGGTTTCCTGTTTGGACTCCAGTTCATCCAGCAGGGCGCGGATTTCGGAGAGTTCGGCGGCGGAGGCTTTTTTTTCGGAAAGGGCCTGCATCACCAGCCTTCCGGGGGAGCCGCCAAAGGCCTTCTGCAGGAGATCCCGCACCAGTTGCCGCTGTGTTTGCTCCGCCTTCATGACGGGTTCGTAAACATGGGATCGCTGGGATTCATCCCGCCTCACGAGTCCCTTCTCTGTCATCTTTTGCAGGATCTTCAGCGTGGTGGTGTAGCCGGTGGATTTATCCCCGCTGAGGCCGTCGTGGATCTCCCGGACCGTCAGCGGGCCCTTTTCCCAGAGGACTCTCAGCAGTTCCAGTTCGGCTTCGGTGGGACGGGGCAACGGTTTCGAGGGCATGGGAATGAATTACGATATGCGTCGTAGTTTGTCAACGACGGTCGTCGTAGTTTGTTTGTAAACTTAAGGTAAAAGTCCCGCCGCCCCGCCGGCCTTGCGGTATTCTGCGGCTCCTTCCCGTGAGATCCTCCCTGCTCTGCTTACTTCCCGCCTTCACCTTCGCCCAGGGGGCCGGACTGACGGTGCAGGTGGAACCACGCTGGCGGGAGCAGCCTCTGGTGCTGGCGGAACCCACGCTGCAAAATGCCGCGGGAAACAGGCTGTCCATCACGCGTCTGACCACGCTGCTCTCCGCCGCGAAGCTGCAACGGGAGGACGGCACGTGGATCGGTGCCGGGGACTGGCAGGCCTGTCTGGATCTGGAAAAGAAGCGGATGTCCTTCACCCTGGACGGCGTGCCCGCCGCGAAATATCAGGCGCTGCGCTTCGATGTCGGACTGGACGAGGCCTCGGATAAAAGCGATCCCGCCACCCGGCCCGCCGGGCATCCGCTGCACCCGGATGTGAATAGCCTGCACTGGGGCTGGAAGGGCGGCTACGTTTTCTTCGCCATCGAGGGCCGCTGGCGGCAAAAGGAGGAAACCGATGGCGGCTTCTCCTATCACCTCGGGGGCCAGCCGTGCCGGGGCACGGTGGAGGTGCGGACGGAACTGGACCTGCGGTCCGACCTCCGCATGGCGCTCGTGCTGGATGCCGCGCGGATCTTCGACGCGGTGCATAAAATCGATATCACGGCCTCGGATTCCACCCACTCCGGTGCGGATGGCGGACTGGCCCGGCGGATGGCGGACAATGTCATGGCCTCGTTTTCACTTCTGAATGTGATGCCGGACACCACCGCCCGGCCCGGCCCGGCCACGGTGACGGTCACCTCTCCGGGCGGCGTGACGCTCGCCATTCCCTCTCATTTTCCCCAGGCCGCATGGCCCGTCGACAACCAATTGACCACGGAAGGCGTGGCTCTGGGCCGCCGTCTTTTCAACGAAACCCGGCTGTCCGGAAACGGCACGCAATCCTGCTCCTCCTGCCACCAGGAAAAAGCCGCCTTCACCGATCCCGCGCGGTTCAGCACCGGGGCGGAAGGCAAACCCGGCGCGCGGAATTCCATGCCCCTGGCGAATCTGGCGTGGAAGCCCGCCTACTTCTGGGATGGCCGCGTGACCCGGCTGCGGGATCAGGTGCTGCACCCCATCCAGGATCCCGTGGAGATGAATGGAAACCTCACGGACCTCACGAAAAAACTCACCGCCGGCGCGACGTATCCCGCGGCTTTCACGAAAGCCTTCGGCTCTCCCGGCATCACCCCGGAACGCGTGGGGCTCGCGCTGGAGCAGTATCTCCTGACAATCATCAGCGGCAGCTCAAAGCTGGACCAGGCACTGCACGGCGGCCCGGCCCTCACGGAGGAGGAGGCCCTGGGCTTCCGGTTATTCTTCACGGAGAGCGACCCCGCCCGCGGCATCCGGGGCGCGGATTGCTTTCACTGCCACGGCGGCGCGCATTTCACGAACAACGCCTACATGAACAACGGCCTCGATACCCCCGCCGCATTGCTGGACCAGGGCCGGGCAAAGGTCACCGGCGCGAAGTCCGACTCTGGCAAATTCATGGTGCCGTCCCTCCGGAACGTGGCCCGCACCGCGCCCTACATGCATGATGGACGGTTCGCCACGCTGGAGGAGGTCATCGAACACTACGACACCGGCATCCAGGCTTCCCCCACGCTCGATCCGAACCTTGCGAAGCACCTGGCATGGAAAGGACTGGGACTGAAACCCGGGGAGAAAAAGGCCCTCGTGGCCTTCCTGAAAGCACTGTCCGACGCCCCCGTTCCCTAACTTTTACTCTTCGGGGCAGGCTTTTCCTTCTTCGCGGGCTTCGGGGCTTCCGCGGCGGGTTTGGATTCCGCGGGCTTGCTGCTTTCACTGGAGGATTTGCTCTCCGAGGCGGCGGCATCGCTTTTGGCGGCGGCCTTATAGCCTTCGCTGCGGTAGTCCGTGATGTAGAAGCCGGAACCCTTGAAGACGAAACCCGCTCCCGAGCCGATGCGCCGCGTCACCTTGCCGCGGCATCCTTTGACCGGGCATTTGGTGAGACGGGGATCGTTCATGGATTGAAAGGCTTCAAACTCATGACCGCATTTTTCGCAGACGTAATCGTAGGTAGGCATTTGGGAGTGGGATACCGGTAAAAGAGGGGCGTCAATGTGACGGCCCTTTCCAGGATTGCAAGGCTGGCCGCGAAACGGAAAAACCGTGTCCTCCTTCCCTCTCACTGGGGAGGCACCGGGACCACGCGGAAAAAACTGCGGCTGGCCGCGGGTACAGGAAAGGTGGTGGACGTCTTCGCGCCGGTGGCGGCGACTTGTTTGATGAGATTGAAAGGCCCCGCCGGAGTCTCCCCGGACTCCACCCGATAGGTCACACCCTCCACGCTGTCCCACTCCATGAGAAACTGCCCGCTCGCCGTTCGGGTCATTCCGTTGAGACGGAAGACGGACTGTGGGCTGCGCGGATCGGTGCGGGCAAAGTATTCGTGGAGATTGTCCACGCCGTCCTGGTCCGGATCCGCGTCCGCGTCGGCCACGTCCTTGTTCAGGCCATGCTCGGCCTCCCATCCATCGGGGATGCCGTCATGATCCGTGTCCGCGATGGCCAGATAGTCAGGCACGCGGGTGCCGGTCTCCGCGGTTTCGTCACCGAGCGTGAATTTTGAGAAATGCTCCTGCCGGGCCTCCCCGGAAGGAGACAGCCGCATATAGCTCCAGGTCACGGTCCGCGCGGCGAGGTTCACATTTTCGATCAATTCCCCGTCCGAGCAAGTCACCGTCATCCCGGAGAAGTAGCCGGAGCAGTATTCCACATCCCACAGTTCCACCTTTGCCGCGGAGCGCGCCACCACCACCAGCTTCACCTTCGCAAAGGGGCTGCCCGCCATAACCTTTGAGAAAAGAGGCGGCGAGCCGCTGTCCACATATTTCTCCAGAGTGGCCGGAAGCGAGGTGACCGGGCCCGGAGGGGCCTGATTCTGCGGGGAATTCGTCCGGGTGGAGAAGGTCCGCAGCTTTGACCAGCCGGCATAAAGGGGATCCGAGGCTCCATCGGTCACCTCCGCCGGACCGGACGGAGGCGTCACTTGCATGTAGATATCAAAAGCGGTCTCTGCGGCGGGAACCAGGGAGGGGAACAGGAGCAGGGCCGCGAGCCGGAGAAATGCCGGGGTTCTCACTGGAAGGTGGCGGAATTTGTGGTGAGGTTCCAGCTCTTCACCACGGGCGTGCCCTGAGTGCCATCCGGGAGGAGCGGGATGTAGGTCACCCTCATGGCGGTGCAGGTAAACGAGATCCCCTCCGAGATTTTGCCGTCTTCCGCGTTTGGCGAAGCGGAACTGCGGGTGAAGTAAACATTTTTCATCTCCACCCGGTAGAACACCACACGGCTTCCCGCGGTGGTGCCGGGCTTTTCAAACTCGAAAACAACATCCGAGACCGGGGTTCCGGCCGCGATGCTTCCAAATATGGAGGGGCTCACGGTATCCACCTCCTTCGTGATGAAGGCCGTGTCGAACCCTGCCTTGTTGTTGGTCCCGGCAGTAGTTATAGTGTTCGAAATCCCGACGCTCAGGGACTCCATTTTCACCCACCCCGCTCGATCCCCCGTCAGTTCCCCGGCCCATGCGCCGGTGCCATCCTTGAACTTCGCGAAGATGGAAACCTGGGCTTTGCTTAAAACGCTGCCTGCCACGGAAAGCAGGACAGTGAGGAGAAATATGGACAGCGATCTGCGGCGGGAGTGGGCTGGACTCATTAGAGGGAAATAAATGGTTAGCCCACTATAATATTCATAATAAGTGAATCAAGTAGATTATCAATGATTTACAGTAAGAAGTTTGGCCATTCCCCGTGCCATTTTTTCCGTGCGGCTCCCGGACGACCGCAGGTGAGCGGCACAGGCATCGAAACTGAGACGACAGGCGTACTTCGCCAGGGTCAGCAGGCGGTCCCGGGCTTCGGAGCCGGTCTCCCGGGCGAGCATGGCTTCCGTTCTCGCGATGACGGCGGAGGCCACGTAAAGCTCCGACCCGGCATCGGCGAAGTGGCCGAGCACCAGTTGCTCCCGCTCCAGCTTCGGACCGTGGCGTATCATTTTCCCGAAGATCCCGCGGGCCAGCTTGTGGCTGAGAGCCGTGACCATGCGGGCCTCTCTTTGCAGATGAGTCACGCCTCCCGGAGCGCCCACCGCGGGAAGGAAACGGCGGGGCAGCCATCCGGCATAGAACTTCCCGGCACCGAACGCCGAGCCAATGCGTTTGAGCAGGGGCAGCTTGCTGTTCAACACCGCGCCTCCTTGCTTCAGGTGGGGATCCAGTGCCTCGCGGGCGATGAACAGGCGCATGATTTCGCTGGAGCCTTCGAAGATGGTATTGATGCGCGCATCCCGCAGGAAACGCTCGATGGGCACGGGCGTCTCCCCGCGGGCGGCGAGGCTCTCCGCCGTTTCATACCCCCGCCCGCCGCGGATCTGCATGGTGTCATTGATGGTCTCCCACGCGCGCTCTGTGCCCCAGAGCTTGGCGATGGCGGCCTCCAAACGGATGTCCGCGTGTTTATCCTGGTCCACCAGCGCGCAGACGTGGCGGACCATGCTTTCCAGGGCAAAGGCCCGCGCGGACATGCGCGCCAGCTTCTCAGAAATGGCGGCATGCTTCGCAATGGGAGCCCCCCACTGCTCGCGCTTCGTGGCCCAGCCCAGAGACCACTCCAGACACTTCTTCATCGCGCCCGCGCAGGCGGCGGGCAGCGTGAGACGACCGGTGTTCAGGGTCGTCAGGGCCACGCGCAGGCCCTTGCCCTCGCCGAGGATGATATTCTCCCGGGGTACGACCGCATTTGTGAAGCGGATGACGCCGTTATACAGCGCGCGCAGGCCCATGAAATGACAACGGCGCACCACCTCCACCCCGGGTGTATCCACATCCACCACAAACGCGGTGATGGGCGTCCGCCCGGACTTCGCCTCTCCCGTCGCGGGCGTGCGGGCCATCACCACGATGGCACCGGCTTTCGTCCCGTTCGTGCACCAGAGTTTCTCGCCGTTGATGACGAAGCTCTTTCCATCCGGCGTGGGCTCCGCCGTGGTGCGCATGCGGGCGGGATCGGAGCCCACCTCCGTTTCCGTGAGAGCGAAGGCGCTGATCTCCCCACCCGCGCAGCGCGGCAGCCATTTCCTCTTCTGCTCCTCCGTGCCAAAGAGCAGCAGCGGCTGCGGCACGCCGATGGACTGGTGCGCGGAAAGCAGGGCGGTGAGATTCCCGCAGAATCCGCCCAGCCACATGGCGGCGCGGGCATAGTTCGTCTGCGAAAGTCCCAGTCCTCCATAGGCGGCGGGGATCTTGATACCAAAGGCTCCCATCTTCGCCAGACCAGCCAGGACTTCGCCGGGGATTTCCCCTTCCCTGTCGATGGCGTCCGGGTCCGCGTGTTCCGTCAGGAAACGGCTCAGGCGCTCAATGAAGGCATCCCCCTGGTCCTCGTCCTCCAGCGACTGTTCAGGAAATGGGAGGAGCTGGGCAAAGTCCGGCCGCCCCATAAAAAGGGACGCGGCGAAACTTTCGCCTTCGATGCTCTCGCGGGCGGCCTCAGTGGTCTCCAGCGCGGCACGCTGGCCCTCGGACATCTTTGAAGTGTCGATCATGCCGGCCTGTTCACGGGTGGTTTTCATATCTGGCTTTTGGTTGAAGGGTTTTCGGAATGTCCGGCCCAGGCCAGCGGTCCGCCGCGAAAGGCGGGATAGCCGGTGCCGGCGATCATGGCGAAGTCGATATCGTCCGCGGAGGCGGCCACCCCGTCCTGGAGACAGCGCACGGCTTCCTCGCTCATGACCCGGGCGAGACGCTCCGCGGCCCTCAGGGCGGGGCCGCGCCATTTTTCGTCGGGGTGGTAATCGTCCGCGGGGTCCTTGCCTCCTTTGGGATATTTGTAGAAGCCCTGACCGCTCTTTTTACCCAGTTTTCCCTCCTCCACCATTTTTGTCAGGAGGGCGGGGACTTTCCTGCGGTCCGGATAAGCCGCCGCCAGCGTGTGGCCCACGTGGAGGGCCACGTCCAGCCCCACTTCGTCCAGCAGCCGGAGCGGCCCCATGGGCATGCCAAACTGGCGCATGGCCGCGTCCAGCTCCGCGGGCGGCATGCCGTCCGCCACCAGTTCCCCGGCCATCATAAGATAGGGCATCAGGATACGGTTCACGACAAACCCCGGGCGGTCGGCCACGATCACCGGCAGTTTGCCCAGCCGCCGGGCGAAGTCCGCCACCTCCGCGACCACCGCCGGATCGGCTCCGTCCGGTTTCACGATCTCCACCAGCGGCATGCGGTGCACGGGATTGAAAAAGTGCATGCCCACCATCCGCGGGGACTTCAGCATGTCTCCGATGCAAAGCGCGGAGGTGTTCGTGGCCAGGATGGTGTCCGGCCTCACCTGGACGGCCAGCTTTCCAAAGAGCTCCCGTTTCACCGCCGGGTTCTCCACCGCCGCCTCCAGCACCAGATCCATGCGGCCCAGCGGCACGTCGCCCGTGGAGGCCATCACGCGGTCCAGCGCGTCGCGGGCCTCGTTTTCGCGGAAGGTGCCGCGCTTCACGCCGTCCCGGAGCAGCTTGCGGATGCGTTCCATGCCTTTGGCGAGAGCCGTGTCGTTCACGTCCTGGAGGAGCACCCGGCATCCTTTCGCCGCCATCCATTGTGCGATGCCAGAACCCATGACCCCGGCACCAATGACCGCGACGTTTTGAATCGATTTCCCGCCATCCTTCGACGAGGCCCGGCGGATTTTCTCACGGTGCAGGAAGGTGTGGATCAGATGCGCGGTCTTCGGAGAAGCCGCGAGTTCCAGGATGCCCGCGCGCTCCCGGGCAAAGGCCTCATCCCTGCCGCCGCGGAGATTCTTCACCATCACGTCCAGGGCCGTGAAGGGCGCGGGATAATGACCGCCGGTTTTCTTCAGCAGATTCCGCCGGGCTTTCTTTTCAATGAGGGCGGCGGCCACGGGATTGTTCGTCAGCCAGTGATGCTTGCGGGAAGGCCGTGAGCCGGACATGGCCCAGCGTGTGGCGGCTTTCAGAAGGTGCTCGCGGGGCACTACTTCGTCCACGAGACCGGTCTTCCGGGCCTTCCACGCCGGATGGATCGCTCCAGGAAGGATGATCCCCAGCGCGCCCGGCAGGCCTATGAGACGCGGCAGGCGCGTGCAGCCCCCCCATCCTGGCAGGATGCCGAGATTCGTCTCCGGGAGCCCGATCTTCGTGGAGGACGCGTCCGTGGCCACGCGGACATCACAGGCTAGCGCCAGCTCACAGCCGCCGCCCACGCAGGCTCCGTGAATGGCGGCCACCTTCCGCAGCGGAAGTTCCTCGAACGCCCGGAAAACCCGCTGCCCCAGAAGAATGAACTCCTCCAGCGAGTCCCGCGAAAGCGACTGGAACGCCTGGAGGTCCGCTCCCGCGCAGAAGATCTCCGGCTTCGCGCTCCGGAGGATCACGCCGCGCAGACCGGGCTGGGCGGCGAGGAATTCCACCTCCCGCCAGAGATCGCGCAGGGCCTCCATGCTGAAGACATTGGCGGAGGAGCCCGGTTGATCGAAGATAAGATGGCAGATTTCCCCCTCCATCTCGCGGCGGAAGACCGGCACCCTAGTGGGCTCCGCGGGGGCGGGGCGTTTCAGATCAGGAAGTGGCAGCGTGGCGTTCATAATGTTAGATCCTTTCCAGCCACAGCGCGCCGCCCTGACCTCCCCCGATACAGAGGGAGACGAGCGCGCGGCGTCCACCGCGGCGGTTGAGTTCCTTGAGGGCGGTGAGCACGAGACGGGCACCCGAGGCCCCCACCGGGTGGCCCAGGGCGATGGCACCGCCATTTACATTGAGGCGGTCGCGGGGAATTTTATTCCCCAGCTTATCGAGCACGGCCAGCACCTGCGCGGCGAAGGCTTCATTGATCTCTACCACGTCCGCCTCCGCGGGATCGCGTTCCATGACGTTGATGGCGGACACGGGACCGAGCCCCATGCGTTTGGGATCACACCCGGCCCAGGCCCACTGGAGAATGCGCCCCAGCGGTTTCAGGCCCAGTTGGCTGGCGCGTTCTTCGGTCATCACCAGCAGGGCGACGGCACCATCGGAGATCTGGGAGGAATTCCCCGGCGTTACCGAGCCATTTGCCTTGTCAAAAGCCGGGCGCAGTTTTGCCAGGGCCTGCAGACTGCTGTCCGGACGCACTCCGTTGTCCGCATCCACCGCGCCCTTGTCCGTGAAGACAGGGGCAATCTCCTCCCGCAGCCGTTCTTCCGCCGCCGCGGCGCGAAGGTGTGACTCCATGGCAAAGCGATCCTGGAGATCCCGGGTGATATTGAACTCCCGGGCCAGCACCTCCGCGGTGTCCCCCATGTTCATCCCCGCCACGGAATCCGTGAGGCCCAGCATCAGCGCGGACACCGGCTTGAAGTCCGCCGGCCGGAAATCCGCCAGTGCCTTCAGGCGTTGCAGAGCATTCCGGGCCTTCGAAAGCTGGAGGAACTTGCCCGCCGCCGCCTGGGGAAACTGCAGCGGCACCGTGCTCATGCTCTCCGTGCCTCCCACCAGGAAGATCTCCCCACCATCCGCCTCCGCTTTTTCACAGGCGGAGGTGATGGCCTCCAGGCCGGAGGCGCAGTTCCGCTGCACGGTCACGGCGGGCACGCTTTCCGGAATGCCGGAGCGCAACGCGATGACCCGTGCGATATTCGTGGTCTCGGCGGGCTGGCAGACACATCCAAAGATAGTATGATCCACCAGCTTTGGATCGAACCCCGTGCGGGTGAGCAGCGCGCTTACCGCGTGTTGTCCAAGGTCCGCCGCGGACAGGCCCGCGAGCGCGGTCCCGGCCCGGCAAAAAGGCGTCCGGACGCCATCGACGATTACCATGGATTTCATGATACGGAGTGGCTGGGGGTTTCGGAAGCCTTCCCGGATGCAGGTTCACGGCCTGCTTTGGGACGACTGTCCACGATCTTCTCCTCCTTCAGGAGACGGCCCACGCCCTGGCGCTCGCTCATCTCCGCCTCCGTGTGCCATTCCACCCGGTTCGGGTGAATCTCAGCGGCGCGATAGACCCGTTCCTTGATCTCCCGTTCGAGAGTCCCGCGGTTTTCGCGGTCCGTCACGGCGTGGATGACGAGCGTGTCGCACTCGAAGGGATCGTCATTCAGCTTGCAGATCTCAATCTGCCAGGCTCCCACGCCATCCATGTCATCGAGCGCGTGCTCCAGCGCGTTGAAGTCCACCAGGGTGCCCTTGAGCTTCGCGGTGTCCACGGAGCGCATTTCGGAAACGCGGGAGATGTTCCCCGTGAGCCGCGGACAGGTGCGTCCGCAGTGGGGGCAGGCTTCATAGACCAGCCCGCCATCGATGCGGTCGCCCGTACGATAGCGCAGCACCACCGTGCCCCGGCTGTCCAGCGCGGTATAGACGATCTCCCCGCCCTGGCCGGGGGCCACGGGTTTCAGAGTTTCCGGATCAATGATCTCGATGATCCCGAAGTCCGGGCTGACGTGATAACCGGAGGTCTCCTGGCCCAGGGGCGGCGGGCATTCCATCCACGCCATCTTCGCCTCGGTAAAGCCGTAGCAGGCCAGCACCTCCACGCGGCCCGCGCCCAGCTCCGCGCAGAGCGCCCGGAACTTCCGCCGCAGACCGGGCGGCACCTTTTCCCCGCCGAGCACGATTTTCTTAATCTGCGGCCAGTGCCGGTCCTGGGCCACGGCCTGTGTGAGGACGTGATACAAAAAAGTGGGCATCCCTATAATGACCTCCGGCGCGGTGCGCTCGATAAGGCCCACGTTTCCATCCGTGCCCATCACTTTCCCGCCCCCGGTGCTCAGACAGAACGTGCCGTGCCCCAGCCCGGCATAATGGGTCTGCCAGAAGGCGAGGTGTGGCGCGAAGGGGAAAAGATTCATGTGCCGGTTGGACGCGGCAGAGTCCCCCACCTCCATGATGCGGCGACCGGATTCCGTTAGGATATCGAGGTCATGCGCGGTGAAGAGAAAGGGCACGGGATCGCTGGAGCGCCCGGTGGTGCTGGTGAGCAGGAGGGGGCGGAATTCCCGCTCCAGCCTCGCCTTTTCCCCGGATGGGCCGTGGAGCAGCGCGCCCAGCATGGTGCCGGGCTGGCGGCGCAGGAGGCGCTCATCCGGGATGAGCACGAAGTCCCGGCTGCGCTGGGGATTCTGCGGGGTGTTGAGCAGATCCGTCTTGGAGGTGAAGGGTATTTTTGTCAGGTCATCCAGGGACCGGATATCCGGAGCACTCACCCCCGCCGCTTGAAACCGCTGGCGGTAAAACGCGGAGAACGGCAGCACGCGCGAGGCGAGATACTTCCGGAATTTCGCGGCCTGGAGGTCGCGGAGTTCAGAAGGCTCAAGACGCGAGTGCCAGAGCCGGGTCGAGCGGGAGGACAGCGCATTCATGGTTTTTTGTGGGTTTGGTTGCTGCAAAAAGTTCGACGAGATCCGCCAGCTTCTCTTCAGTCGCGGCGCGCCCGAGATCGATGTAATGCCGCCAGTGGTGGTAGTCGTGCCAGTGGGTGCCGGCGGTGCGGGGGCGCAGGACGACGTCCGCGAAATACTCGCTCATGGAGGCGGTGCGGATTTGTGAGGAGGTGATGCTCCGGCGCAGGATATCGATGAGATTTCCCGCCGCGAAGGGGTTCCACTGCTTCCACCAGGGCGGCGGGCAGTGACGGCAGCCCTCCATGCCCGCGTCCACCTCGGCGGGCGAGGGCACCACGCTGGAGGAAATGATGATATCGCACCCCGCGTCCCGGAGTACATCCACCGGCAGGGGATCCACCACGCCGCCGTCCACCAGCTCCCGGTCGCCGATGCGCACGGGCACGCACAGGCCGGGCACCGCCGCGCTGGCATGGACGGCGAGAGCCACGCTGCCGGTATTGATGACATGCAGTTCATGCGAACCGATGTCCGAGGCGGTGACATACAGTTCCCGCTTCAGATCCGCGAAGGTGGCTCCCTTCAGGTCTTCATCCAGCCGGGCCCGCAGATGGTTTCCCCGGAAAAGTCCGCGAAACGGAGGAATGGCCGGATCCAGCAGCCGGATGAACTTCCAGCGGGTGGGAATCTCCGCCGCGTAACCCTCCAGTTCCCTGCCGGTCTTCCCCGCCGCCCAGAGGGAACCCACGTAGGCTCCCATGCTGCTTCCGGCGATGGCATCGATGTGGATGCCGTTTTCTTCGAGGATCTGGATCACCCCGATGTGCGCCAGCCCCCGGGCACCGCCCGCGGAAAGCGCGAGACCTGTTTTCAAGCCGGCCCGGCCTTTATCCGGGTGCTGGCCAATCCATCTCAGGATACGGGATTTGTCATTCATTGAGACTCCTTTGCCGGTGGCCTGCGGCGGGCGGGAGCAGTCTTTTCAATGGGGCGGCCGTGAAGGCCTTTGTCGCACTGTCAGACTTTCTCCCGCTTCGTCGCCGGGAATGCTCCGGCGGTTGTGGGTGGGCAGTTTTAAAGAGAGTCGCGACTGAACTTTAGCTCTGAAACTATCGTACCATGGAAGCGGCACGGCAGGGAAAATATGTTGGGGAAATTACTAACGGGGATTCCCTTCCGGTTTCGCTCCCCTGCTTCAATGACTTTCCTCCGCCTCCGCCTTGGAGAGCAGTGTGGCGCGTTCAGATTCGAGCTTTCTCAGCTTTTCCAGATCCGGCTTGAGGAGCTCGTCCAGGGCCTTCCCAACTGCCAGCAGGTTTTCCACATTCTTTATTTTCTCCTGATACGCCGCCTTTTCCCCGGGATCATCCGTCGCCTCCATCCTCTGTTTCCACTCCTGGATATCCACCAGGCGCATCCCAGTGTCATCGCAGGTTCGCAGGTGGGGAGAGAGCCTTTCCATTATCTCCAGGATTTCCGCCTCGACTTTCTCCAGCTTCCGGGGACCAGCGCCGCCATGAACCGGAGAAGCGAAAGCCGCGGGGGAACGCCGGACCGCGCTGATTACCGGAGTATCGCTTTTCCTTCCACGATTCCCCGGCTCCGGGGCAAACCAGACAAGCCACCCCAGCACCAGCAATGGCAATCCCGGAAGCACGCGGAGAAAAAGGCTGATTTTCATGCGGACCGGAACACGTCAGCCAGCTTAATCACGCGGCGGGAGACCTGCACGGAAATTTATCCATTGCCATGCCGGAACCACGACAGTAAGGCCAATCCAGCCACAGCATGAAAGCCATTCTCGCCCTCGAAGACGGAGTCCATTTCTTCGGCGAATCTTTCGGAGTGACAGGCAGCACGACCGGAGAGATTTGCTTCAACACTTCCATGACAGGATATCAGGAAGTGCTCACCGATCCGTCCTATCGCGGTCAGATCGTCGCCATGACGTATCCGCTTATCGGGAACTACGGGATCAATCCGGAGGACAACGAGAGCTTCAGCCCGCACGTGCGGGGATTCGTGGTCGAGGAACTCTGCAAAGTGCCCAGCAACTGGCGCTCGAATGAAACCCTGGATGCCTACTTCAAACGGTGGAATGTGCAGGGCATTGAGGGCATCGACACCCGCCGCCTGACCAAGCATCTGCGCACCCGGGGCGCGATGCGCGCCTTTCTCAGCACGGAGGTGCTGGACCCCACGGAAGCCGCGAGACGCGCCGCCGCCAGCTCCCCCATGGAGGGCAGTGACTACGTGAA
The DNA here is from genome assembly GCA_965229245.1 of Verrucomicrobiales bacterium. GTDB lineage: Bacteria > Verrucomicrobiota > Verrucomicrobiia > Verrucomicrobiales > V1-33 > V1-33. The sequence continues at coordinate 1,004,540 of CBDDIW010000003.1, read as the reverse complement.
GGAAGTCAGCACAGAGAAAGGCTACCTCTGGGACCCTTCCAGCGCGGACAGCACGGAGTGGGTGGTGCCAAATGGCTCGGGACGCATTGATCCGGTATTGCCTCCGGTGAAGTACCGCATCGTGGCCTATGATTTCGGCATCAAGTTCAACATTCTGCGCCGCCTGCGGCAGGAGGGTTTCGCGGTGGATGTGGTGAATGCCTCCACCTCCGCGGAGGACGTGCTGGCCCGGAAACCGGACGGGGTATTCCTCTCCAATGGACCCGGAGATCCCGGCGCGCTGGACTACATCCACAAGGAAGTGCAAAAACTCACGGGCAAAACGCCCATCTTTGCAATTTGCCTTGGCCACCAGATTCTTGGCCATGCATTTGGCGGCAAGACCTACAAGCTGAAGTTCGGTCACCGCGGCGGAAATCAGCCTGTAAAGGACCTCCGCAGCGGCACGGTGGCCATCACCAGCCAGAATCACGGCTTCAGCGTGGACCCGGATACCCTCCCCTCCAATGTGGAGGTGACACACGTGAATTTGAACGACGGCACGGTGGAAGGCCTGCGGCATCTTGATGCCCCGGTTTTCTCGGTGCAATACCACCCGGAAGCCGCTCCTGGTCCCAATGATGCACGCTACTTTTTCGGCGAATTTTCGACTTTGATTGAGTCGGCACGCTGACCTATATCCTGCAAACTGCAATCCAACCCACCAAGACCATGGCTCATACTCTTCCCCCTCTTCCTTACGCGCCCGATGCCCTTGAGCCCCACATCGACGCGAAGACGATGGAGATCCACCACGGCAAGCACCATCAGGCCTACATCACCAATCTGAACAACGCGATCGCCGGGAAGGCTGACCTCGAAGGCAAGACCTCCGAGGAACTCATCAAAAATCTGGAAGCGGTGCCCGAGGACATCCGGACTGCCGTGCGGAACAACGCGGGCGGCGATGTGAACCACTCTTTCTTCTGGAAAATCCTGGGACCCGGCAAAGGCGGCACGCCCACCGGCAAGCTGGCTGAAGCCATCGAGAGCGATCTGGGCGGTTTTGACAAATTCAAAGAGGCCTTCGCCAAGGCCGGTGCCACCCGCTTCGGCAGCGGCTGGGCCTGGCTGGTGGTGAAGGATGGCAAGCTCTCCGTGGGTTCCACCGCGAATCAGGACAGCCCCCTCATGGGCAAGGCCGTGGCGGGTATCGAAGGCACGCCAATCCTCGGTCTGGATGTCTGGGAGCACGCCTACTACCTGAACTATCAGAACCGCCGCCCGGATTACATCACCGCTTTCTGGAACGTGGTGGACTGGGACGCCGTTTCCGCGCTTTTTGAGAAGGCCTGACTGCCCTCTTTTCTGTCTTTTCCGCCGGGAGCCGCGATCACCGCGGCTCCCGGCTTTTTTGTTTTTCAGAGAGTGAAAGCAGGGCCAGGGCTTGACCCGGGCCCTGCTTCTTCACATCGAACCGCGGGACGCGCTACGATCAGGATCAGGGCGCGCCGGGCACGACCTTCTCCGAGGGGCGGAATTTCAGAGCTTCAGGCTTTTCTCTCTCAAAAATGCTGCCCACGTCCTTCAGTGTAACAAAGAGGACGAAGCTCAGGAGGCAGAGCACGCACGCTGTCTGGATGTACTCCATCAGCTTTGTGCCCAGCGCCTTGCCGCGCGCCATCTCCAGGACCGCCATGGTGATATGACCACCATCCAGCACGGGAAGCGGGAGGAGATTGAAGATCGCCAGGCCCACGTTCAGGATCACGCTGAACCACAACACCAGATGCCACCAGTAGGGGCTCTGGAAGATGTTGTAATAAAGCTTCATGATGCCCACCGGGCCGCTCATCTGGCTGACACCGATGCCGGAGTTCGGAGTGATCAGGGCGCTGAAGGTATTGTAGGTGTTCCGGAAGCAATCGCCAATCAGCGTGAACGGCGCCGGATGATCGTAAACAACCTTGTCCGGGTTCAGATCTTCCGCCTCCGTGATCCCCACGACGGGGGTGTTGAAATTCTTCGGCTTTTCCTCAGGCACCCGGGGCACCACCGTCACCTCCAGTTCGGCGTCACCACGTTTGACGGTCAACCGGAAGGGATCGGAAGTGGTGGTTCCGGCAGGCAGTTCTTTCGGGACCAGTTGTTCAAAGGCAAAGGGGTGATAGGATGTCTCCCCGTTTACCTTGAGGATGACATCCCCCTTCTTCAGGCCCGCCTGCTCGGCGGGACTGTTCTCCATGATACTTTTGATCTTCCCCTCCGCAAAGGGCTGGATGCCCACGCGGCGCAACGGGGGGCGCGTCACCAGTTTGGTAAACCAGGAGGTATTCTTTTCCCACTCCACATAGTCCTTCTGCTCTTTGAGCGGGGCATGTACCGTCACGTCCCGGGGTCCCGTTTCACCCTCGCGCTGGACCTTGAAGACCACATCGTCCTCGTGCCCGGAGGCAATGGCCCAGGTCACGGAGTCCGTGAGGCCCATGAAGCGCTTTACCGGCTTGCCATCCACTTCGAGAATGGTATCCCCGGGTTTCAATCCGCCCGGCTGCGCGGCGGGGTGACCGGTAGCCACCACACCCACGCGGGTGGTGCTTTCCTCCGGACGCACGGGTTTGCCCGCCACGGAGACCAGACAGGCAAAGGCCAGCGCCAGCAGGAAGCTGAACAGCGGCCCGGCAAAGGCGACGATGATTTTATCGATAGGTTTGATCGGGGGCAGCACTTCCCGTTTTTCATCGGACTTGCCCTCGATGGCCTCCATGGGAGCCATCTGGGGAAGCTGGACAAACCCGCCCAGGGGAATAGTACCCAGGCCATACTGCACGCCGTTCCACGTGCGCTTCCAGATGCACTTACCCATCCAGATCTGAAATTTCTCGATCTTCAGCCCCCGCCAGCGGGCGGCGAGAAAGTGACCCCACTCGTGGACGATGATGACAAAGTTGAAAACCAGCAGGACCAGGAAAAGGATTCCGATGGTCTTGATCGCTTCGAGCAAAAAGGAGAGCATGAATGGAAAAAAGGGGGAGGACCGGAGCCCGGAGTTAACCACGGCAGGGGAACCGGCGCAAAGGGAATACGTTGGCTCCACTCCATAGCGGGGCGGACGGCATTATTTGTTGCGCCGGGCGAGGAAAGGGGCAGCCGGGCCGGTTTCTTTTTTCATGGAATCTTTGATATTGAAGAGAGGGTGGCTAATTTTCACCGGATGCCCCCCATTTCACCGCCCACTCCCGCGACTCCGGGCCGCCGCAGGAGGCGGCGCTGGCTGAGGCGGCTGTTGTGGGGCTTTATCGTCACACTGGGGCTGTTGTGGATAGTGAAGGTGCCGCTCATCAACTGGGGCCTGCGCCAGGTGCCGGGGGATTTTGAGGTGAGCATCACGGGGCTGCGTCCCGGCTTTGCGGGCGCGGAAATCAAGGGACTGAAGGTGATCCACCGCCCCACGGGACGGCTGGTGGGTTACGCCGCCTCCATTACCCCGGCGAATGGCTGGAGCCGACTGGTGCGGGGGGATTTTGGAAAACTGGCCATCGATGGCGCGGAGGTGAACTGGCGTCCGGAATTCGAGACCATGGTGGAGGCACCCATCATGCTCGGGCCCGCGGCCAGCCCCTTGCTCACCTGGGAGGAGGGGGAGGCGGCGGATTGTGTCTTCTCCTGGTATGAACGGGGCCATGAAGTCCCCCGGCTTTCTTTCAAAATCACCAGCGTGAAGGGAGGCCGCTTCATTATCTATAACGATGGCCGGATGGAGGCCGCGGAGCAGCGGGCGGTGCTGGAGGACATCGTGAGCCGGGAATTCACGGCGGACAATTCCCTGGAGATCGAAAGCCGGAGCCCCCGCGCGGAGGGCATCGCCACCGCCCGGCGCGAAGGCCACCGCTTCACGGCGGAGACACTGCGAATCAGCGCGCCCGCGGTCAATCTGGTCTGGCGGCGCGGCGAACCACTACCCATGGCACCCCCGGACGTGCCCGGCCCACCGCGACCCGCGTGGGATCCGCCGGCGGAGTTTTTTATCAAAGAAGGCACCAGCGAGCCCGGGAAGGTGATCCTCACCATACGCTCTCCCGGCACGGGTCCGGTGGAGTTTACCTCCACGCTTAGTGACGTGCGCACCACCGGACTGTGCGCGGGCGGCGGCCACCGGTGCCGCATTGAAATGGGCACGGGCGTTTTCGGGAATCTGGAGTCCGCGGGCGCGGCCACGCGGCTGGACTCCTTCGCATTCACCGCCTCGCTGGATGAGGCGAGGATGGTGCATGTCTCCTCCGCCGCCGTGGACGGCATGGTGGTGACGGACAGCGCCCGGCTGCTGGCCTCCCTGGGATGCACCCCGGAACAGTTGAAGCTCCTGCCCGCCGGGGGCGCGCGGCTGGAGGCCCGCGGCACGAACCTCCTCGCGGGAGCCCGCGGCATTACCTCGCCGGATGTGCAGCGCGTGGTGCTCCAGGAGGTGTCCGCCGCCCTGCCGGGGAAAAAAGAGATCAGCGGGAAATCCCCGCGCGTGGCCCTCTCCGCCGTGCCGGATGAAGTGCTGCGGGAGGGGCGCCTCCGCTCCGTGGAGGTGGAGAAACCGGAACTCACCATCGACTACTCCGGCCTCCCGCTCCTTTCGCTGGTGCAGAAAGCGGCCTCCCCGGAAATCCCCCCGGCCTCCTCCGCGGGCGGGGACTGGGGAGGATGGCGGGCGGACTCGCTGGTCCTGGAGGATGGCCGGGTGAAGATCACGGGTCTGGGCTTTGGGATTCCGGATGTGACGGCGGCCTTTGCCATCGGGACGCGGAGCAATGACGGCGGCGATCCTTTTTATCGCATCCGGGCCTCGGACCTCACGCTGGAAAATACGCTCCTGCCCTCCGTGAAATCGAAGGCCGTCATGGAGGTGGATGTCGATCCCCGGGAATTCTGGAAGACGGGGAAACCGGGACAGATCGTGATCGATGGCGAGAAGGTGGGGATCGACGGGATCTTCCAGAAGTTGTTTAAACCGGCGGACGCCGTGAAGCCCGCTACTCCTGGACCGGCGGCAGAGGGTACTCCGGACGCACCTGAGTGACGCGGGAAAGCGCGGAGCCCCGTCCTTTATGCGGAAGACGTTTTCATTGCCGGGGAGGGACGTGCCGGGTTATGACGGGGGAAATGATGAGAATCCGTTATCTTCTCCTGTTTCTCGCTCCCGCCGTGCTTTCCGCGGCGGAGCCCGTGGACCCCACCCGTTTTGAAAAAGAGACCGTGGTGGCCGGGTGGTCGGACCCCATGCAGATCAGCTTCGCCGCGGACGGGAACCTCTACTTCGTGGAACGCGCGGGCGCGGTGAAACGGTGGGAGCCGAAGACCGGGACCACCACCACGCTGGGCACGTTTCCCGCGCCGGTAAACGGGGACGCCGGGGCGCTGGGGCTGGTGCTGGCACCGGATTTCGCGAACAGCGGGCATCTTTATCTCTACCGGGTGCCCGCGGAGAAGCCGGACCTGATTCTGCTCTCCCGCTTCACGGTGAAAGACGGCAGGCTGGATGCGGCGACGGAGAAGCACGTGCTGGAGATTCCCCTGGGGAAGGGGCCCACGCAGTCCCACTGCGGTGGCGGTCTGGCGTGGGACGCGGCGGGAAATCTCCTGATAGGCGTGGGGGATAACATGGGCCCTCAGGATCTCCCGGCGGTGCATGCCACGGACATCATGCGCGATTCCCGGGGCACGGCGGGAAACTCAATGGAGCTGCGAGGAAAGATTTTGCGCATCACGCCAAAGCCGGACGGCACCTACGGCATTCCCCAGGGGAATATGTTCACGGACCCCGCCCAGGGCAGGCCGGAGGTTTTCGCGATGGGAGTGCGCAATCCCTTCCGCCTTTCCTGCGATGCCCCGACCGGATGGGTCGCGTGGGGGGACGTGGGCGGGAATGTGAAGACCTCACTGGATCTCGGGCCGGAGGGTTATGACGAGATCAATGTGACGCGCGGGCCGGGATTCTTCGGCTGGCCGTATTGCAGCGGGAACAACGAGCCGTGGCGGCCCTTCGACCCCAAAACACTCAAGCCCGCGGGCGGGTTTTTCGATCCCCTGCATCTGGTGAACGACAGCCCCCGGAACACGGGGATCAAGGAACTGCCGCCCTCGCGGCCCGCCATCTTTTATTACCCCTCCGCCCCCTCAAAGGAGTGGCCCTTCGCGGGCAGTGGCGGACGCAGCATCACCGGCGGCGTCTTCTACCGGCCTCCGGCGGGCGCGGGGGAAAACCGGCTGCCGGACAGTCTGGCCGGGACGTATATTTTCGGGGAATGGATGCGCAACTGGGTGGCGGTGGCACGGCTGAAGGAGGACGGCACGCTCGCCTCCGCGGAGCCTTTCCTACGACACCTGCGGTTCCGGCGGCCCGCGGATTTTCAGATCGGGCCGGATGGCGCGCTGTATGTGGCAGAGTTTGGCGACCGGTGGACGGGCAACGCGGACAGCGAAATCACGCGGGTGATTTACCGGCGGGGTAACCGCGCCCCCGTGGCCGTGCTGGAGGCCCGGGGCACGGAGGGGAAGCTGCCGCTCACGGTGAAATTTGACGCCCGGCGCTCCAGTGATCCTGACAAGGACGGGGCGCTTGGTTATGAATGGACCGGGGCCGGGGATGCGGAATCCGGTATCAAGGTGAATCCGGAAATCACGGAACCGGGTGTGGTGGAATACACTTTCACCAAACCGGGTGTCTGGCCGGTGACCGTGACGGTGACCGATCCCCAGGGCCTGAAGTCGTCCGTGACCCGACTCGTGAAAGCCGGAAACGAAGCCCCGCGTATCGTCTTCAGCGCGCCCGCGGACGGCGGCTTCCTGGAGTGGGGCAAGCCGCTGGACTGGAAACTGGAGGCCGCGGACGCGGAGGACGGCCTCCTGCCGCCGGAAAAGTTACTGGTGCAGATGGAGAAGCGGAACCGCGCGGCGGGTGATGACGAGGCGTCCCCGCCACCAGGGCTGGCGCTCATGAAAAAGACCACCTGCTTTGCCTGTCACGGCACCACGGAGAAATCCGCCGGACCGCCCTACGCGACCATCGCGGCGAAGTATGCCAGGGACCCCGGCGCGCGCGAACGGCTGGCGGCAAAGGTCCTCTCCGGCGGCGCGGGCGTGTGGGGCGAACTGCCGATGCCGCCGCATCCGCAGCATACCCTGGCGGAGACCGGGCTCATGGTGGACTGGGTGCTTTCCCTGGCACGCCGTCAGGTGACGACGCTCGCCCCGGGCACCAGTGGCAGCATTCCGCTCAAGGAACCGCGCCAGGAGTGGGGCCAGGCGGAGAACAGCGTCTTTGCCCTCACCGCCAGCGCGATGGACAACGGCGCGAACGGCCTGCCCCCGCTGCGCGGCGCCACGGAAATCGTGCTCCGGGCCCGGAAACAACGGGCGGCGTTTTTTGACCGGGGACAGTCCGCGAATATGCAGGATAATCTGGACCAGGGCGGCATGGTCGCCCGCCTGGCTCCGGGCGGCTGGCTGGCGTTCGATCACATCCGCCTCAGTGCCACCGGAGGCCTCCGCCTCCAGGGCTGGCCCCAGGGTAGTGGTCCTGTCACGGTGACGGTTCACGCCGGGGATGAAAAGGGCCCGGTGCTGGCGAAGGCGGAGTTGCCCCCAGGCGACGCGGGAGGAAAACCGCGCGGGATTCCCCTGCCTTTCCCCTCCCCCCAAAAGGACGGCCCGCCCGTGCCCGTGGTCATTCTCATGGAAGGCCCGCCCGGCAGCGTGCTGGACCTCATGTGGGTGGAGTTCACCCCTCCAGCTCCGTGAGGGGCACCCCTGTTAGGATGCCCCGGGCGGTTCCGTGAAAGTTCTTAATTTCTGCTGGCTCTGGTTCATGAAGCCCTGCTAAATGCGACCCATGAACGATCCTCTTCCGGAACATGAAGACTTCATCCACAGTGAGGAATTCCTCCAGCGCCTCATGCGGCGGCAGTTGCGGCTGTCCGTGTGGTGCGCCGCTTCGTTCCTGATCATTCTGCTGGGGCTGCCGCTGCTGAATTACTTCGTGCCGGATCTCATGGCCACGCGGGTGGGCGGGTTCACGCTCACCTGGCTCATCCTGGGGGTGCTCATGTTTCCGTTCGTGTGGGTCATTAGCGGGATCTTTATCAAAGTCTCCCTGAAGATGGAGGCCGAAGAGGCCGACCGCGCCCGCGCGGAAAACGCGAAACGCTCTTCCGGACGGCAGAGCTGAGCCCGGCACGTCTCCTCATCCCGTATTTTTCTCATGCTTCATTTCTCCGCACTCTTTTTTGCCGAAGTCGATTACTGGGTCGCCAGCCTGGCCGGGATCACTGTCATCGCCACCATCTGGATGGGCTTCTGGGCGGCCCGGAAGGCGAAAACGGCTTCCGACTTCTTCGTGGCCGGTCGCGGCGTGGGCGTGGGGATGAACGCGGCGGCGATCTCCGGGGAATACCTCAGTGCCGCGAGCTTCATGGGCATCGCGGGGCTGGTCATGAGCAGCGGGTATGACGCGCTGTGGTATCCGGTGTGTTATGCGTGCGGTTATCTTTTCCTGCTCCTCTTCATCGCGGGGCCGTTGCGCCGGTTCGGGGCTTACACCATTCCGGACTTCGCGGAGGGGCGTTTCGATTCCCCGCTCTTCCGGAAGATCGCGGTGAGCTTCGTACTTTTCATCGGGTTCTTCTACACCATGCCCCAGATGAAGGGCGCGGGCACGGCGCTGAGTTTTATTATTGAAGGGCTGGATTACTGGGTGGGCGTGGCGCTGGTGGGGGCGGTCATCACGGTGAATGTGGCGCTGGGCGGCATGAAGGGCATTACCCTGGTGCAGGCTTTCCAGTACTGGCTGAAGCTCTTCGCCATCACCGTGCCCATCTTCGTCCTCATGGCGGTGTATGGCAGCTACGGGAAGCACCTGGATGCGAACGTCTCCGCGCCGGAGGCCCGGGCGGGCATGACCATCACCCAGGCGGCCAATGACGCCGGCGTGACCCGGAATCCCCTGCCCGCGAGTGAGCCCGCGAAGAAGATCAACGTTCCCGCGGATGAGACCTGGATTTCGCCGTTTGGCCCCATGACTTCCAAGCCCGCGATAGTGGCAAAAGCCCCGGATACGAAGCCCTACGCGCTGCTTTACACCTACTCGCTCATCATCGCGCTCGTGTGCGGCACCGCGGGCCTGCCGCACATTCTGGTGCGGTTTTACACGAATCCCGACGGCGTGGCCGCGAAGCGCACCACCATGTGGGTCATGATTTTGATCGGCGTCTTTTACCTCTTCCCGCCCATGTTCGGGGTGCTGGGGCGGGATCTGATGCCGGAGCTTTATACCAGGGCGGCGGGCGTGGGCGGTACGGATGGTTCCGTGCTCTTCATGCCGAAGCGATTGAACAGTGTGTGGGGCAGCATTCTCAGCGGGGTCACCTGCGCCGGGGCCTTCGCCGCCTTCATGAGCACCTTCAGCGGGCTGCTGGTGAGCATCACCGGCGCGCTGGCGCACGATATCTACGGGCGCATGCTGCGGCCCAACAGCACGCCGGAGCAGCGGATGCGGATGTTTAAAATCTGCGCCTTCGTCTGCGGCGCGGCGGCGATCCTCCTGGGACTGGCGGTGAAGGAGTTTGAGATCGCGAAGCTGGTGGGCTGGGCCTTTGCCATCGCGGCCACCAGTTATTTCCCCCTCCTTTTCCTGGCCACCTGGTGGCGGGGCGTGACCATGAAGGGCGCGGCCACGGGCATGCTCACGGGCGGCCTGCTGAGCCTGGCGGCCATCGTTTCCACCATGTTCGCGGACTCCTGGGGCGCGACAGGGCTGAAGGCGTGGTACGCCGAACATCCGCTCATCCGCACGCTTGCCGAGCAGCCGGCCATCTGGGGTCTGCCGCTGGCGATGGTGCTCATGATCGTCATTTCCAAAGCGACCCGCTCCACGGTGCCCGCGGATGTGCGGGCGAAAATGCTGGTGCTGCACGCGCCCGAGACCCTGGGCCTCAAGCAGGAATACATCAAGGACCACGAAGCGGGCCATTGACCCCGGGGCGGTTCCGGACCCATTCCTGCTCCCATGCCCGGCAAAACGCCCCCCTCAGACACCGACGGCCTGGTCCGTCTCCAGAAAGTGGTCCACGATCTCCGCTCTCCCGGTGGCTGCCCGTGGGACATGGAACAGACGCACAAAAGCCTGCTGCCGAATCTGATAGAGGAGGCTTATGAAGTCCTGGAGGCCATCCAGAACGAGGACCTGCCGCACATGTGCGAGGAGCTGGGCGACCTGCTCCTCCAGGTGGTGCTCCACGCCGAAATCGCGGGGGAAACCGGGGCCTTCGATCTGGACCGCGTCGCGCACGGGATTTCCGAAAAGCTCATCCGCCGCCATCCGCACGTCTATGGCGACAGCAGTGTGGACAGCAGCGAGGGCGTGATCCTCCAGTGGGATGAGATCAAGAAAGCGGAGAAAGGGAATGTGCCCGCGCCCTTTTTGAGCGGGGTCTCCGGCGCGCTCCCGGCTCTGAGCCGGGCGGCAAAGCTCCAAAAGAAAGCCGCTAAGGTGGGCTTTGACTGGCCGGATGCCTCCGGGGTGATGGACAAGATCCGCGAGGAAACCGCCGAGGTGGAGGAAGCCCTGGCCGGCGGAAACCAGGACGCCGTGGCGGAGGAGATCGGCGATCTCCTGTTCTCCGTGGCCAATCTCGCGCGGAAACTCAAGTTCGATCCCGAGGTGCTCCTCGCGGCGGCGAACGATAAATTCACCCGGCGCTTCACCGCCATGGAAAAATCCCTCGCCGCCTCCGGCAAAGAGCTGTCGGTCGCGAGCCTCGATGAAATGGAAGCCGAATGGCAGGCCGCCAAAAAGGACTCCTGATTCCACCAACCCACCCACCCATGATGCCGCTCACCTTTCCTCCACCTCGCGGCATGTTTCTCCGCCTGGCACCCGTGCTGGCCGGCCTCCTGACAGTTGCCCGGCTCGCGGCGGCCCCGGCTGCCTACGCGGATTGGTCGCATCACGGAACCATGGCCGTCCTGACCACCCAGGAGGGCGCGAATCTTCCGGCGGAGGCCGTGGTGGAGGGATTCCCGCTGCTGGTGCGGCTGCACCGGGAGTGGTTTGATTTCACCCAGGCGGCATCCGGCGGAAACGACATCCGGTTTTCCAGCCGGGACGGGACTCCGCTAGCCTATCAGGTGGAGGAGTGGAACCCCGCCGGAGGACAGGCCGCCATCTGGGTGAGGATTCCGAAGATTGAAGGGAACGCCCTGCAGGAAATCGCGATCCACTGGGGAAAAGCGGACGCCGCCAGTGAGTCGAACGGAAATGCCGTCTTCAATGAATCGAACGGTTATCTCAGTGTCTGGCACATGGGCGACCCTGCCCGGGACGAGACGGGTCTCCTCGAATCAAAAGATACCGGCACCACTTCCACGCCCGGGGTGATCGGTGGAGCCCGCCATTTTCCCGGCGGGAAGGGAATCTTTGGCGGAGACCGCATCCCGGGTTACCCCGCGGGACCGGCCCCTCACACCACGGAGGCCTGGTTCCGTCCGGCCCGGCCCAATGCGAATTTGATCGGCTGGGGCAACGAGCAGGCCCAGGGAAAGGTGGTAATGCAATTCCGGAGCCCGCCGCATATCAATATGGACTGCTATTTCTCCGCCGCCGGGGTTTCCAGCGACGGAAGGCTGGCCCTGGATGAGTGGGTGCATGTGGTCCACACCTACGAAAACGGCACCGCCCGGTTGTATGTGAACGGGGTTCCGGATGGCGTCTCCAAAAACGCGGGACCGCCCCTGGCACTCAAAAGCCCGGCACGGCTTTGGATAGGAGGATGGTATGACCGCTACGACTTCGAGGGAGACATGGATGAAGTCCGCGTCTCGAAAGTGGCGCGCTCTCCCGAATGGGTGCGGCTGGAATACGAAAACCAGAAGCGTCTGCAAACTCTGGTGGGGCCCGTCATTCAGCCCGGCTCCACCCTCTCCGTATCCCCGGCAACGGCGACAGTCATGGAGGGGTCCACCACCACTTTCACCGCCAGCGCGGGCGGCGCTCAGAAGTTTTCCTGGGAGCTGAGACGGGATGGAGTGGAGGAAATCCTGTCCACCGGCCGGCTTACGTGCGACTTCAAGGCAGGACGTGTGACGGGAGATAAACAGGCGACCCTGGTTTTTAAGGGAGTGTATCCGGAAGCAGTGAAAACGGTGGGGATTCCCCTGACCATCAAAGAGCACATTCCGGAGCCGGTATTCACGCTCCAGGCTCCCGCCTCCTGGGATGGGCGCTCCCCTCTGACCCTCCGGCCGGAGGTGACAAACCGGGCCGCCATGGAGGCCCGCGGCGCGGGGAATCTGAAGATAGACTGGACGATCGGGGGCCTGGCGGTGGTCCGGGAAATCACGCCGGAGGGCCTTCTCCTGAAACGGGCGCAGAACAGCGGCACCCTCAAGGTGACGGCCACTATCAGCAATGGAGGGCCACCCTCCACGCAAACCGTGACCCTGGCCGTGACCGAACCCAAAAGCGATCCATGGGTTGCCCGGATTCCTGACAAAGACGAGAAGCCGGAGGAAGGGCAGTTCTACCCCCGGAATGACCGGAACGAGGGCACCCTGTTTTATAACGGTATCCTGGACAAACCGGCGGACCGGGTCTTTCTCAAACTCTACGCGGACGGCAAACTGTCCGCGACACACTCCGCCGTGCCGTCCGTGGACGGGCGGTATGCGTTGTCCGCCACACTGAAGCCCGGGCTCATCCGTTACTCCGTGGAGTTTGGCACCGTGACCGGGGATAAGGAGACCGTGGGGCAAACCGTGAAGGATCTGGTCTGCGGTGATGCTTATCTCATCGATGGCCAGTCGAATGCCCTCGCCACGGACACCGGGGAAAAATCCCCCACCGAGACCCACGAATGGATTCGGAGCTATGGCCGGCCCCCGGGCCACGGGGAGACCATGGGCAATCTCTGGTGCCGTCCTGTCTGGAAGGCCGGGAAAGGGGATAACGCGGAGCTGGGCTGGTGGGGCATGGAGCTGGCAAAACGCCTCGTGGAAAGTCAGAAAATACCCGTGTGTATCATCAATGGCGCGGTGGGCGGCACGCGCATCGATCAGCACCAGCGCAACGACGTGGATCCGGAGGACCTGGCCACGCTCTACGGGCGCACGCTCTGGCGCGTCCGGCATGCGGGGCTGACGCACGGCATCCGGGCCGTGCTCTGGCATCAGGGGGAAAACAACCAGGGCAGCGATGGCCCCAGCGGGGATTTTGACTGGAAGTCCTATCAGGAACTTTTCATTCAAATGGCCGCCGGTTGGCAGCAGGATTTCCCGAACGTACGGCATTATTACGTCTTCCAGATCTGGCCGAATGCCTGCGCCATGGGAGGCAAATCCGGCGGCGGGGACATGATCCGCGAGATCCAGCGGACCCTGCCCGGGCTTTATTCAAACCTGAGCGTTATGTCCACTCTGGGCATCACCCCTCCGGGAGGGTGCCATTTCCCGCTGGCGGGATGGGGGGAGTTTGCCCGCCTCATCCAGCCCCTGATGGAACGCGACTTCTATGGCCGGACCTTTACGGAATCCATCACCCCGCCGGATCTCGTCAGGGCGCGTCTTTCCATCCCGGACGCCACCATCACCCTGGAGTTTGACCAGCCTGTCGCCTGGGCGGATAAACCGGCCGGCCAGTTCATTGAGATGACCGGTCAGTTCTATCTGAATGGACTACGGAGAAAAATGACGAGCTTTATAAAAGGAAACGTGCTGACCCTCTATCTGGAAAACTCCAACATCGCGGAACAGGCGAAGCGGCTTACCTATATCAAGGAAAGTGACTGGTCCCAGGGATCGCTGTTACGCGGGACCAATGGGATTGCCGCGCTTAGTTTTTGCGATGTCCCTCTTATCCGGGACGAGCCCGGCCATTGACCAGGAGGCTCCTCTTCAATAACACGGCTGACTTATACCATTTGCTGATGGAATCCGGTAAATAGACCAGAAAGATCCAGGCTTTGCTGTTTCAGGCCCGGAGGGCCGCTGGAAAGTAGCCGGTGGCGCAAGCCACCGGAATGGCCTTGATAAGAGCTTTGCAGCCCCGGAGGGGCGTTGGAGCAGGAGGGTGGCAGAGGTAAACAGCAGCCATCCGCCGGGATTTCCATCGCCCCCTGCCGGGGCTCGGGTTTGTTGTTTGGCCGGTTCCGGTGGCTTGCGCCACCGGCTACCTTCCCCCGGCCCTCCGGGCCTGTAGCTTCAGGAGAGGCCTTCGCCAGGATCGTGGAAATATGAAGGGAGCCATTTTACCTGATTCCAACTCCAACTGGTATTATACAGATTGCCAAAAAAATGATTTCCGAAATGGAGGGTGGGATCCCCTGAGGAGGGCGCAGGTATCCGGAAATTAATTATGGTAAACGCTCTATACAAAATTCCGCGTAGCTCCGGTAAATTGAAAGGGCTGTGCCGCAAAGGTTTATCGAAGGTTCCTGTGATGGACGGTGGCCAGGAGGAGGCCCCGGGAAAGGTATTATTTCCCGGCTGTCTCCTTCAGGTAAATCCCCGCCACCCTGACAGGCGCGGAGGAACTCAGACTGAGGGTCACCGGCCCCGGGGCGGTTTCCATGGCCACGGCTTTTTCCCCTTCCGGGCCGCACTCCACCTGACCGGCTTTTTTCGTGACCACATAGCGGGTCCATTTTCCGGAGACGGTCCCGGGAAGGAACTGGCCGTTCAGTTTCAGAGGCAGGGGTGCGGTGCCGTCTTTGGCATCCGTGCGGGCATCGAATTGAAGGCGGAAATCCCCGGGCTTCCGGTCCAGGGTGAGGATGCCTTTACCGCCGGTGGTGAGCTCCCAGTCCTCCGGCTTCCAGTCCGCGCCGGACCCGGCGGTCCAGCCCTTCAGGCTCCGGCCATCGTAGAGGCTCACGCTGCCGTCCCACACGGGGGCGGTTTGTTCCGCCGCGGCCTTTCCGCCGGGCAGCTCTTTGATTTTGATATTCCGCCAGTCCACGGTGCCGCCTTCGCTTTCCAGGCCGACGTAACCTTTCCGCCAGGTGCAGTTCTCGCCGCCGCTCACATCCTTCCCGTTCACCGCCAGACGCAGCACGCCATCCTGACAGGTCACCCGGTAGTGATTCCACTCCGGCGAGGGCTTGCTCCGGTTTTCACTGGGGAAACTCCGCTGCCCGTTGTGCTTTCCTAACGGGGTCATCGTGGACCCATGGATGGGAAAGACATCGCCATGCGTGGTGTGATAGTCATTGTCCCCGTACGCCGTGTCCAGCACCTGCACCTCCACGGCGCGGAGAAACGGGACGCCCGGCGCGGAGAGCGGGCCAGACCAGATGAAGACCCCGGCATTGCCCGCGGGTTTCAAGTGCCGCCACTCCAGTTCCAGGATGAAGTTCTCATACTGCTTTTCCGTGCGCAGCGCGCCGGTGGGGAGGCCGTCGCAGTGAATCATGCCGTCCTTCACCGTCCACGTTTCCGGCGCGCAGTTCACATTCACCCAGCCGGTAAGATCCTTTCCGTTGAAAAGCGGGGTAAAGCCGTCCTCCTGGGCGGCGAGGGGCATGACGAGAGCGGCGAGCAGCAAAAGGGGGCGGAACATGCCGCCACTCTGAACGTCCCCGGTTTTGACGCCAGGCCTTTCTCCGCGCAACCCCGGCGGCCCGGCTCACTTCTTCGCGCTGAGGAGGCGCTGCTGAGTGGCGGCGGACAGGCCGCTGGAGGGCAGCCACGCGGCGGCACCCTCCGGGTCTTTTTTTGCGTAGGCTTCGGCGGCCTGGGTGAGGGCATCCTCACGGCGTTTGTTGTCCCTGATCTCATTCGCCCACGCGATGGTGGCCGCCGGATCCTCCCACCGGTGGGAGGAAACGAGACCGCCGATGGCGTAGTCACGATTTGCCGAGGGCGGCATGGCGGAGAGATACTGGCTGGCCGCGAGGGGATCCGCCTTCGCCCAGCCCGCGACCGCCGGACCGTAGGAGACGCTCTGGTTTCCGCCCAGGCTGTCCAGCCACTTCACCGCGGCGGCCCCGTTGCGGTTTCCCCACTCGGTGCTGATCCCCTGGACTATGGACCCGCCGTTTTTATCCCCGGCCAGCGGGGCGGCCCAGGCGGCGGCTTTGGCGGGGTCCGCGCGGACCTGGGCGCGGGCCACGTCATAGAGCGCGCTGCCGCGGAGGTCACTCTCCGGCAGACTGGTGGCCCATACCGCGGCCGCCGCCGGACCCGCCGTTTGCAGCACTTTTTCCGTGACGAGCCCCATGAGCTGTTTTGCTTTGGGATCCCCGGCAGCCTTCAGCGTCGTCACGAATTCCACGGCCTTTGTGGGATCGGCTATGGCGAGACCGTTCACCATGGATTCCTTCATCTGGTCCCGCCGCGGCGGCTTGTCCGATTTCTCCGGCAGTGCGTCAAACCACGCCCGCGCCGCCTCCGGGTCCGCGGAAACCCAGCCCGCCATGGTGATGCCCATGTCCAGCTTATCCGTGCCGGCTCCATGCAGCACCGCCTCCGCTCCACCGATTTTTCCCCACGCGAAATGGAAGTCCTGGAACTCCGGGCTGCCGGATTCGAGGTGATCGATCTGCGCGCGGATCTCCAGCGCGTTCTCCGCCGTGAGCCCCGCGAGCAGTTTGGCAAAGGCCGCGCGGCGCGCCAGGGGATCGCGCGCCGAACGGAGTTCCTCCCCCAGCGCGAGAATGCCACTGGAGGTCAGCGGTCCGGCGGCGGTCCTGCCGGAAGCGTCCGGTCCCTGTGCCAGGCCGCTCGCGCCCGGGTGAGGGCCTGAAATCCTCGACGATGCGGAGGAATGACTCCCCGGCGCGCCCGGGATGTGCCGGGCCTCTCCCGGGGTGCTGTCCGGCGCGGGTTTTAAAGTCCAGCCGAGGGCGAAAGTGCCGGCGGCGAGTGAGATCCAGGCGGCGGTGGCAATGGAGGGTTTACTCATACAGATCGGCGGTTTGAAGTCTGTGAGCAAAGCCTTACGTGGATGTTTCGTGGATTCTTAATCCGCAGGTGCGTTGCCGGTGATAGGATTTACGAAGATCACCTTCCGGTTGGAAAAGAGGGAACAGACAAATTGAATGTTTGGCCCCTTCGCGCATCTTCCAGTGAATGACACCAGCAGCGAAATTGGCCTTCGAAAAAGCGCGGGCGTGGATTCTCTCCAATTCGCCAAAGATCGCGGCAGGCCACCGGATTCAGCTACGGATTTCTTTCGCGGGATTGACCATGTTGCCGCCCGAAATCGGTCAGTTGGAGAAGCTGAAGTCTTTACAAATCGCTTGTGACTGGCTTGAGTCGGTTCCGCCCGAGATAGAGAACCTTCAGAATTTGCAGATACTCGCTTTGAGTTATCTATCGTGGGAAACTTTTCCAGCCAGGCTCTGTTGTTTTCCAAAGTTGAGATCTCTCCGTCTCTGGGGCGGGCGTCTCGCCGAATTCCCACCGGAAATATCCGGGCTTCGAGCCCTGGAAGTCCTCCATGTCACGGACTGCCCACTGCGAATGCTGCCGACACAGATTGGAGAGCTCACGCAATTAACGTCAATCTCGATACAGAACACTCATCTCTCGTCGTTGCCTGTGGAAATTGCGAGGTTGCAGGCCTTACGGGCACTTCATCTTGTTAAAAACAATCTCGTCACTCTTCCCCCGGAGATCGCTGAATTGCAGGCGTTGGAGTGCCTGTCGGTGTATGACAATCAACTGCGCGAACTGCCTCCCGGGCTGGATGAACTCAAGCTTTTGCGGTATTTCGAGACGGGAGAGAATCCGTTATCAGGACGGAAACCCGAAGTCATTGACGGTGGCTTTTGAATTTTCACGCGTGAATGGTGTTCTTCACGATCAGGAACACCGCCACCAGCCACATGCCGGAGGCGAAGACGCGGTTCAGCACGGGGCCGGAGAGCTTTGAGCGCAGGCGGACTCCGGGGATCATCCCGAGGAACCCGCCGAGAATAAACAACGACGTGAGCCTGGGGGGAAGGCCCTGACCCGCGAGGCAGTTGGAGAGGACTCCCGAGGCGCAGATCACCGCGATGATCAGCAAGGAAGTGGAAACCGCCCGGTGGATGGGAATGCCGGCCACAAAGACCAGCACGGGCACGATGATGAACCCTCCCCCCACGCCGAAGATTCCCGAAAGCACACCCACCAGCAATCCCGCCGCCAGCAGGACGGCCACGCACGCGGGAGTCAGGTTCATGCGGCCATCTTCGTGGTAACAGCAAAGGTGCGTCCGGCGCGCCGGTAGAGCCTCACTCTCCCTCCGGCACCGCCACATACGAAGCCCCGCGTACCCCATGAGCACCGCAAAGCAGAGGAGGGTAAACGTTTCCGGAAGCTGGTGGCCGATGGCGGTGCCCAGCGGTGCTCCGGCCAGGCCCCCGAGCGCGAAGACGAGACCGCCACGCTGTTCCAGCTCCGCCGCGCGCCACCGGAGAGCCGCGCCCAGCAGGGAGGTGGCCCCCACCGCCGCGAGGCTGATGACCACGGCTTCCCTCGCTCCCGTGCCCAGCCCGTAGATCAGCATAGGCACGGCAAAGATGGAGCCGCCCCCTCCCGTGAGCCCCAGAGAATAGCCGATGATCATCCCGAACAGGACGGTCAGCAGGTCGGTGGGTGTCATGGAAAAGAAAGGTGGCTTTGAATATGGCGCGATGCCTTTACCGGACTGCCCGCTTGCGAAACAGGAAACTCGCGGATCATCGGCCTTGCCGTCCCGGGTTCGTTTGTGGAAACTGCGCCATGAATGCTCATCCGCGCGATATTTATCTCGACGCCAACGCGACCACCCGGGTCCTGCCAAAAGCAGCCCGCGCGGCCATGGAAACCATGGAGGACGCCTTTGGCAATCCCAGCAGTTCCCACATCGCCGGATTGCGGGCACGGAGCATTCTGACAAGGGCGCGCGAGTCCGCCCTGCGGGTGCTCGGCGCGAAGAGCGGGCGCATTGTCTTCACCAGCGGGGCCACGGAGGCCATCCAGACAGCGGTGTTTTCCGCGCTGTGTGCCATCCGCGAACGGATCGGAACGGAGGCCCGCGGCCGCTGCCTGCTGTATGGAGCCACTGAGCACAAAGCGGTGCCTCAGTCGATGAAACAATGGGTGGAGGTGCTGGGGCTGCCGCATGAAATCATCGCGCTGCCCGTGGACACGCGGGGGCGGATCGATCTGGATTTCCTGGCGGAACACGCGCCTCATGCGGATCTGATCTGCACCATGGCGGTGAACAATGAGACCGGCGTCATCCATGATCTGGCGGCCATCGAGCAAACCATCCGCCGCGCGCATCCGGGAGCCTTGTGGCTCGTGGACGCGGTCCAGGCCGTGGGCAAGGTGGACCTGGGGCTGGCAACGTCCACCATCGACTACGCCTCGGTGAGCGGTCATAAACTTTACGCGCCCAAGGGCATCGGCCTTCTCTATGTGCGGGAGGGCGCGCCGCTGAAGCCGCTGATGGCCGGAGGCGGCCAGGAGAGCGGAGCGCGCGGCGGCACGGAAAACCTGCCCGGCGTGGCGGCTATCGCCTCGGTGTTCGAGACCATGGAAACCCGCGGCTTCGCCGACACCGCCACGCTCACCGGATTCCGTGACCGGCTGGTGGGCAGCCTGACAAAAGCGTTCCCGGACATCGTCTTCAACACGCCTTTCGATATCTCGGTGCCCACGGTGATCAACTTCGCGGTCCCCGGTTTGAGCAGCAAGGAAATCCTGGATCTGTTCGACGCGGCGGACATCCGCGTGAGCTCCGGTTCCGCCTGTGGCTCGGCCATCGTGGGGTCCTATGTGCTGGAAGCCATGAAGCTTCCGAAGTGGAGAAGCGAAGGTGCCATCCGTTTGTCCTTCGGACCCATGACGACACCCTTCGAAATCTCCGCTGCCTGCTCGCGGATCGAGGAGGCGGGCCGTGCCCTGCGGGCTTCCTGCCTGATTGTTCGCGAAGAACACGAAGCCCCCACCGAGATCCGGGACGGGCTCATCCAGCTCAAACGCGGCTCCATGTGCTCATGGATTCATATCGACGCAAAAAGCGCCACGGCGATCATTATCGACCCCTTCGAGGAACTGGCGGACCGCATCGAAATGATCATCCGCTGTCAGGACTGCAAAGTCCAGGCGGTTCTGGATACCCACGCCCATGTGGATCACGATTCCTGCCGCGGCGAACTGCTGCGGCGGCTGGACAATCTGCTGCTGCCTTCCGCCCGGACCGCCGATCCGCTGGGCTGGCCGGAGGAGACTCTCGCCGTCACCGTGGGAGCCGGGGAAACCGCCCCGGCCATCGCGCTGGGCGCGCGGGATGTGCTGGCACGGGTGGATTTGCCCGGACACACGGTGGTGGGCCACGCGCTGCTGCTGGGGCGCCCCATCGATGGGCACCTGGGCCCGCAGGTGGTGCGCTTCGCCTTCACGGGAGACACCATCCTGATGGGCGGCATCGGCCGCACGGATTTCCACAGCAGTTCCACGGAGGCCCTGTATGGCTCCATCCGGAAGCTTCCCTCACTGCTGGGGCCCGCCACGGTGATCTGTCCCACGCACGACTATCACAATGGCTTCGCCACCACGCTGGAGTCCGAGCGCGGGGACAATGCCTTTCTCTCCCGGATGCTGGACCCGGTCATGCCGATGACCCTGGAGGAATTCCGCCGCGAAAAACCGCTGCTGGATCAGGGGATCGACGACAACGCCAACACCGAACTGGTGTGCGGCAATATCGCCGCGCCCTGCTCCCGCCCCGCCTCCCTCGCGGTCGAACCGGAAGACCGCCGGGCGTTCTTTGAAAAGCACCGCGGGGCCCTGGTGATCGACGTGCGCGAATCACACGAGTTTCTGTTCGTGCGGGACTGGCAGGCCCTGGGCCTGACCGGGACTCCCCGGAATGTCCCGCTCACCCGTTTCCCGGAGTTTCTGCACCAGCTTCTGGCCGAGCATCCGGACCGCTCGAATCTCGAAGTGATCTGCCTGTGCCGCAGCGGCAACCGCAGCAGCCGGGTGGCGGAAGTGCTGAGACGCCGCGGCGTCGCGCGCGTATGGAACCTCACCGGAGGCCTCGCGCTGGGAGAGCCTTCGTTTGAGGAAATGGACGCGGGATTCGCTATCTGAGGAGCACCGGGCGGAAGCCTCTGGCTAAGGTCGGATAAAGTCTGGAGCCACTAACGCCTGGCCTCCGGCGGTGGTCTCATGGCGGATCGGGAGGCGGGGCGGTATTTGTGGTCACCAACAAAAACCACTCCCGCCATGAAAACGCCGCCGCTTCTTCTCCCGCTCGTTCTTGCCGCCACGCCTCTCGTCGCGGCACCGGTCTTCACCGTCCGCCAACTGCCCGCCGGATTTGACGCTCCCACCCTGGGGGGCAGTGGCGGGCCGCGGATCATGAGCCCCATCGCCGCAGACTTCATGGGCAATGGGCGGCTCCAGTGGTATCAGGGCGGGAACGTGATCTCGCGCTTTCCGGAAGGCGGCAATCTCATCCTCCCGGCCATCAAGCTCCCGCAAACGCCCTTCGCCACGGCGGTACCTCTGGCCGCCGCCGCCTGTGACGTGGACCGGGATGGCGACATGGACATCATCCGCATCAATGAGTGGAACGGCAATGCCTTCAAATACACCATCCAGGTCTTCCTCAACAATGGCACCGGCACCTTCACCGCAGGTTTTCGCGAGGATTGGACGAACGATATGCCCTACAACGAAGGTTCTCACCACCTGAACATCGTCCCCGGCGACTTCAACCGGGACGGGGCCGTGGACCTCGCCATCACAGAGACATACTCCTTCCTCAGGACTGAAACGAACCCCAACCGTTATGACGGGAAGCTCTACATCCGCTGGAACAACGGGACGGGCGGGTTTTCCTCCATGTCCACCCTCCAGGGAAATGGCCTCCCCTCCTACTGCCGCATCTCCGCGGCGGATTACGACCGCGATGGCGATCCCGATATCCATTGCAGCGTATACAATACCTTTGGTCCCGACCTCCTCACCAACTCCGCGGCCTCCGGGTGGAACAAGGAACGCTCCCTGCTCTTTACCAACAGCGGCACGGGGACGTTCACGGTCGGCAACAATTTCCCTTCGATCATGCCGCGGGGATTTGTGGATCTCAACGGGGACGGCTGGACGGACCTGGCCGATGTGAGCCGCAAGGCCATCAACAAAGGTGACGGCACCTTTGCCTCCGTGGAAAATCTTACCCAATATGACGGGGCGTGGAGTCAGGGGGCGCTGGCCATCTTCGCGGACATCGACCGCGATAACCTGCCTGATGTGGTGTATCCCGATGGAAAGCTGGTAAAATACAACCATAATAGCGGGGATATTGTTCACTTTTCCCCGAATACACTGGCCACCCTGCCGGTGGATGTGGATAGCGTCGGCGTGGCGGATGCGGACGGAGACGGAGACCCGGATATTTTCGTCAGCATGGAAAACGGCACCTTCGCTTTCCTGGAAAACCGGGAAACGCATACCGTGCCCGGGGCCTCCCTCGCGGGCAGTCTCTCCCTCAATGGCGTGACCTCCCTGCGGGCCGCGGACTTTGATCTTGACGGGCATGAGGATGTGCTCGCGGTCACGCCATCGCAGAAGTCCCTGTGGATCATCCCCGCCCTGGAGACCGGCCTGCCCGGCGCTCCCTCCGCCCGGCTCACGCAGGGGCAAACACCACACAGCGCCGTCGTCGCGGACTTTGATCGCGATGGCAAACCGGACGTGGCCTACACGCTGCCCGCCGCCGGGACCGTGCGCCTGGTCCGGAATACGGGTGCGTCACCCGCCGCGTGGACGGACACCGCCATCGCCTCCAGTCTCCCTGGCGTTTCGCTTCTCGCCACAGGTGAGTATGGCACGCCGGATGGACGCCCGGACCTCTTCACCGGCAGCGCCACCACCGGACAGATCCGGGGTCTTTATCAGTCCGGGAATTCCTGGTCCGGACAGACGCTCCTTACTTCCGCCAGCCCCGCGCCCCTGGCCATCGCCGCCGGACAATCCTCCACGGCTCCCGGGGATGAGATGGCATACTTCTCCTCCAATGCCTCCAGCCTGAGCCTGCGCGGGTTCCAGCTCAGCGGCGGCTGGAACGCGCTGGGCGGTGCCGGGGTTTCCCAGACTTCCCTCGGCTCTTATGCCGCGAAGGTCATCTGGGCGGACGTCACCGGCGATAACGTAAAAGAGGCCGTCTACATCAACGGTATCGGTAACCTCGCGGCCTGGATTCCTGCCTCGAATTCCTCCCTCGTCCTGGGCAATTCACCATCGGGCATCGGGGACATCGCCGCGGCGGACTGGGATCAGGACGGGCGCACGGATATCCTGGCCGCCACCGGCACCGGCCTGACGGTTTTCCATTATCAACGGATCAACCAGAAGTGGACCGGCTCCATCATCCACACCGCTGCTTCCGGTGGTTATAAGTCCGTCGCCATTCTCGATATGGACCACGATCGCTGGCCGGACGCCGTGGCGGCGGATTCCGCCACGGGACGCGTGGATTATTTCTACAACCGCCCTAACAACCTGAGGGCGGACCTGTCCGCCCTTCCTCCGGCGGTGGAACTCGTGTCCGGCAGCACCGCGGACCTCTTTCAGTTCCCGCTCAGTTCCAATGGCCGTCCCGCGGAATCCGGCGGGCTGGTGGATCCCGGCCTGGGCGTCAACCGTTGCCGGCTCCTGTTCAAAAAAGCAGTGAGCGGTCCCGGCGGGACCTGGACCCCAGGTGGCCTGCTTCCCCTAAATACCCTGAACCAACTGGTGAAGAGTGTCTCGCTCGTGGCGAATGGCGCGACCGTTTGTTCCCGGATTACCGATGATCTGCTGGTGGATGGCAGCCTGTTTATGGATTACAATGCCGCGGGCAATTCCATGGCCTCCATCGCCCCCGGTGCCACTGTGCCCCACGGCCTGCGCATGAGCCTCCCCGCCGCCGGGACCTGGCAGGATACTCCGCGCTTTTTTGTGGTGCTCCAGGAGATCCGGGCAAACCTCATCAGTGAAGGGCCTTTGGGAGCAACCTCCGGGGCCAGTACCCTTCTCACGGACAACCGGCCGGTGCTCGTCTCCATCTCCCGGGATTACACCGCGCTGGAATCCTGGCGGCTGAAAAATTTCGCCTCCGCGGAATCCATCGGCAAGGGTGCCAATCACGCTGACTACGATGGCGACGGGGTCTGCACCCTGGTGGAATACATCACCGGCACCAATCCCGTCGCCGGGGAGTCCGCCATCAACGCCGCCCGCGGCCTCACGGTTCTCCCGCCAGCCACCCCGCAGTCGCCCGTCAAACTCCGCCTCGTTCTCGCGAACAGCATCCTGAATGACCCGAAGGTACAGATCACTATCCAATTCAGCGCGAACCTGAACAGTTGGAATACCTGTGCCAACTTCGCCAGCGGCTCCTGGAGCAAAGATGCCAATCCCCAGGCGTCCCAGACGGACAATGGCACTGCCACCACCTATGTCTTCACCCCTCCTGTCTTCCAGGGGATCCGCGGCTATTTCTTCCGCCTTAAAGTCGAGGAACTCCCATAGACGTAAAACGCGGGGCCCGTCTCCCCGAGACGTGGCCCCCGCCTTCATCATTCTCAACCCAGGTCCACTCAACCCCCGCCTGACTTCACCCCCATGAATTTCACCTCCCGCTCCTTCCCCTCCCGCATCGCTGACCTCGGCTTCAGCGCGCTCGTGCCCAACGACTGGATCATGCCTGATCTGCCGGAGGAGACTCCGGATTTCCAGAACCCCCCGGTTTGCTTCCCCCTGGCGCTGCTTATGGCCCCGTATGCGGCGGTAGTCACGGTGGTTGTAGCGCGCCCCGCATATGATGACGGGTCATTGCAGGACTGGGCGGCGTTTCTTTTGAATCACAATGGCCTGGAGCCCCGGGCTATCGGCACGCTGGAAATCGCCGGGGTGCCCGGCCTGGCGGGAGAGGCGGTGCAGGAATCGGAAATGGGGCCCATGCTGGTCCGGTTCGCGTTTTTGGAGGACGGGGGACGGTTGATCAACTTCTCGCTCTCCGCGCCGGAGGCGCTGGAAGGCTCCGTGCGTGAGGCGTGGTTCGCGCTGCTGGCGTCCTTCACGCTGGAGACACCCATGGGTTCGCGATTCACATTGGAGGACCACGCCGTTCCGCCCGGACCCGCCGGAGAGGAGCCTTCCATGCCGGAGGCGGTAGAGCCGTCCACGGCTTCGCTGGAGGTGCCGGGCTTTGCCCGCTTCGCCCTCGCTGATACGGCATCCACATTAAATCCGGAACACCCGTTGAATGTGGGGATGCGGGATCGCGGCGCGGGCCTGGTGCCCCGGGTTCTCGCCACGGATGACGGGGAAAAGCGCGCCACCCTCGGAGCCGGCGCCATTGCTGCGCTCTGTGACGTGCCTTACGGCTGGCACGTCATCGATGACGGTCGCCGCACGCTGGTGCTGGATCCCGGCGGAGAGGTGCAGGTCAGTCTGCATCTGATTCCCCGTGAGGGCCGGAGCACCGGGGAAGTGCTCGACGCCATCGAGGCCCAAATGCGCCAGGATTATCCCCACCCGGAATTCACGCGCCTCTCCCAGGGGAGGATCCATGCCCTTGGCGCGCGCGGCATCCAGGATGGAGAGGTGGCGCTGGAGCAGTATCACATGCTTTTCCCCTGGCGCGAGGACGGGAGGGTCCTGCGGGCCCGCGTCACCTCCGTGCCTGAGCGGAGCGTCGATGCCTGCAACCTCGCGGAACTGATCCTGGAAAGCTGTTCTTTCGAAGCACCAGCCTCTCCCGAACCCGCCCCACCGCTACCGGAAGACGGTCCCGCATGGTACCGGAAGGCTACTGTGCTGGAGAGAGAAAACCGCCTGGAGGAAGCCGAGCGCGTTATCCACGAGGGCTGCCGGGATATCGGCTCCGCCCAGGCCACGGCGGAACTTTATCTTCAGCGCATGATGCGTCTCCAGAGAGCGGGGGACAGAACTGGCGCTCTGGAGGCCTACCTGAAATCCCGCGACTTCATCCACCACTACGCCAGTTGCGCCACCAGCGGCGGGGAAGGCCTGGCACTCTCCGCTGAGCGGGATGCTTTTCTCCAACGGCTGGCCGCCGCTTATGCCGGGGAACCGGAGGCCTGAACCGTGCTTCCTCCAGTCCTCCCCGGTCACCATCCGCGTAGCCCCGGAGCAACGCCTGCCGGGAAAATTCGCTTCAACTCTCTTGATAACGGGCTCCCGAACGGGAGCCCGTTTCTTTCCTTTGCGGGAGCGGAGGGAATGATTCGATGCGGGAGAGCACTCCCCTTCCCCGCTGTCCTGGTCTCTCCCTCCATTGACAGCTCCTTAAAGGCGACTATTCCTATAGGAAATAAGGAGAATTCCCCCAATGCCCTTTCTGCTCGAACAACATGCCGACCTGGACGTCCGCGCCCAAGCGGAGCTCTTTGAGAACGCCAGCCTGGAGGACATTCTCACCTGGACGTGGGAGCGGTTTGGAAAACAGGCGGCCATTGGCACCAGTTACCAGGGCAGCGGGCTGGTGATCATCCACCACGCCAGAAAGCTGGGGCTGGATTTCCCGGTTTTCACCATCGACACGGGCCTGCTTTTTCCCGAGACCAATGAACTGAAAGGGCGGCTTGAGGAATTCTTCGGCATTCCCATTGAGGGGCTGCATCCCGCGCAGACCGTCGCGGAACAGCATGCCACCTACGGAGGCGATCTCTGGACTTCGAATCCGGACACCTGCTGCACCCTCCGCAAGGTGCTGCCGCTCCAGCAGAAGCTCTCCGGCCTGGATGTGTGGATCACCGGCCTGCGCCGGAACCAGAGTGATACCCGGGCCAAAACCGGCATTCTGGAACTCTATGAATTCGACAAGCTGCGGGAGAAACACCTCCTCAAGCTGAACCCCATGGCCAACTGGAGCCGCGAAGGAGTGTGGGACTACATCCGCGCTCACGGGATTCCCTACAATCCCCTGCACGACCGCGGATATCGCAGTATCGGCTGCTGGCCGTGCACGAAACTCACCGGCGGGGAAAGCGAGCGCGCGGGTCGCTGGGAGGGTTTTGAAAAGACGGAGTGCGGCATTCACACCTTCCTCGGGAGCAACATCTAACCGGACTGGAACGCCATTGCGAAGCCTCCCGCTTTCGCGACAAAGGGCGTCCATGTCCGATCCCACCTCGAATCTCTCCACCGGTCACGTCCGTTTCCTGGGCCGTAGCGTGCGCGAACGGCAGCTTCAGCAACGGGCGGGCGTATTCTGGCTTTACGGCCTGAGTGGATCCGGCAAGAGCACTCTGGCGGCCTCCCTGGAAAAAGCCCTTCACGCGGAGAACCGCGTGACCGTCATTCTCGACGGCGATCTCCTGCGCACCGGGCTGAACCGCGGTCTCAGTTTTTCCGACGATGACCGCCGGGAAAACCTCCGCCGCGCCGCCGAGGTGGCCCGCCTGCTGGTGCATGCGGGAATGATCGTGATCTGCTCTTTCATCACCCCTACCCGCGCCTTCCGCACGCTCGCGCGGCAGATCGTGGGCGAGGATGACTTTCACGAAATTTATGTCCACGCCGACTTCGACACCTGTCGCCAGCGGGATGTCAAAGGTCTCTATGCCAAAGCCGATCAGGGCCAGGTAAAGCAGTTCACCGGACGGGACTCCGGTTTCGAGGAACCCCAGACTCCGGATTTACGCCTCGACACGGTGGCGGAGTCCGAAGAGGAGAGTTTCCAGAAGCTGCTCAGCTTCGTGAAGAGCCGCATTCAACCGGAAGGATGAGGTGAGCAGGACGGGGCGGAGGTTTCGTCCAATAGTTTCCGGCTGGCTCATTTTGCGTTGACGCCCCTGCCAGGAGCCGGAATCTGAACTCCGGAGGCCCGGCCCCATACCAGCGCGGCTCCAGGCGGGATACGGTTTGCGCCTTTGACGTCGCACCGGCGGCGCACGCATTCCTGTTCCGGAAAAGCATGCGGAAATCAGTCAGCCGGACACCTCCGGCTTTCCTCCCTGGATCAGCCCGCTGAGCGTCCTGGATAACATCCCGCCGCGGCGGGAGTGGCAAACCCATCAGACTCCCCCCGCCGCTGGTTCCCTCAACGCCGGCGGCGGCGCAGCAGGGCGGCAATTGTGACCCCCCCCCAGGGTCAGCGTGGAGGGCTCGGGCACCTGCACGAGCTGGAAACCATTGAAAGCGGCGTTGTTCGCCACGGGAACGTCATTGAAAGTTCCGGAGATCACCCCCGTGAGCCCGGGCACAAGACCGGAGAATTTCACGTAGTTCGTGCCCTCGATAAACGTGGTGGTCAGCGGCACGGGCGAACCTCCCGCGTTCGTGGCCGTGAGGGAAACACCGTTGATGGTGAAAATGGTGGCCGTGTTCTGAAACGACGCGTTCTGCGAGTAGAGATACAGGTCGTAAGTGGAGGACGGATCGAGATTGTTGATGGAGAAAGTGGCGTTCGGACCGCTGGGACCCAGCGTGGGCTGATAAACAAAATTTGTCATCAGATTCGGCGCGACCCCCGCGGCCGAGCCGGCCACGTAGGATTTGAAATTTCCCAGCGTGACCGTGATGGGGGTGGGCGATCCCGTGGAAGTCACCAGAGGGCTGGAGGTGATCGTGGTCACCGTGGCCCCGCCGGACGGACCGGTGGTGAAGCCGTTCCACGTGGTGCCTCCACTGGCAGGCGCGGCGGCTTCCCCGCTGTAGGTTTGAAACTGCGCCGCCGTGGTATTGAAGTCCACGCTTACGGTGGTGGCGGCACCTGCCAGGGAAAGGAGGGCCGCGAAGACCACCGGCCCGGTAGCACGCGCTGTCATGAGCATTTTACCCTTGGAAAGAGAGTGAAGAGAGGCCTGCATGGTAAAAGAGGATGATTGGTATCCGTGACGGAGAAGTCCCGCGCGGATTTTCACCAAGCCTTTATGAGGATTCCCCCGTGCAGGCTCAATAAAAAACGCACACGATTTTTGCCAAACCATATTCATCACTCCCATGAATTAACCCCAGCCCCGGACCCGGCATTGCGTGGGTGCTTAACACCCTCCAGATTGCGGTGTGCCCCCGCAAACTGTCGCCATCCTGGGAGCTTCGGATAACCCGGAGCGTTTTTCCCACCGCGCCCTGCTGCTGCTGCGGGAATACGGACACACCGTGCTCCCCGTGAATCCCGCGCTGGCAGAGATTGCCGGGCTACCCGTGGTGAAGAATCCGGCCGCGCTGCCGCCGGTGGATACCCTCACGCTTTACGTGGGCTCCGCCCGGCTTCCCTTGCTGACGGAGGAGATCGTCCGCCTGCGTCCGGGCAGAGTAATCTTCAACCCTGGCACTGAAAACGCGGAGGTCCAGGCCGCGCTGGACGCCGCCGGGATTCCCTGGGTGGAGGATTGCACCCTGGTGATGCTGCGGGGAGGACGCTTTTGACTTTCCGCCCGTCCAGGAAAAAGGCCGGACAAGGCGGCCCCTTCCCCGGCGTAGGATACCACGAATCATGAACTGCAACGACCACCTCCTCCTTTCCATGAACGAAGCCGCGCGACGGGCGGTGACCCGGCGCACGTTCCTGCAGAAAGCGGCGGGCGGCATCGGTCTGGCGGCACTGGGCAGTCTGCTGCCACGGTCCACCCAGGCGGCGGGGGGCCTGCCAGGCTTCCCCCACTTCGCGCCAAAGGCGAAGCGGATCATCTATCTTTTCCAGAGCGGCGCTCCCTCGCAGATGGATCTCTTCGATCCCAAACCGCAAATGGCCAACCGCCGGGGAGAGGATCTGCCCGCGTCCATCCGCATGGGGCAGCGGCTCACCACCATGACCAGCGGCCAGAGCAAATTTCCGGTGGCCCCCAGCATTTTCAAATTCCAGCAGCACGGGCAGAGCGGTGCCTGGTTCAGCGAACTCATGCCCCACATGGCAAAGCTGGCGGACGAATGGACCATCATCCGATCCATGAACACGGAGGCCATCAATCACGACCCGGCCATCACCTTCTGCCAGACGGGCTCGCAACTGGCGGGACGCCCCAGCATCGGCTCCTGGGTGGGCTATGGCCTGGGCAGTGACAATGC
The DNA here is from genome assembly GCA_965229245.1 of Verrucomicrobiales bacterium. GTDB lineage: Bacteria > Verrucomicrobiota > Verrucomicrobiia > Verrucomicrobiales > V1-33 > V1-33. Next base: position 974,522 of record CBDDIW010000003.1, on the reverse strand, counting down.
GGACCTGCCTGCCTATGTGGTGCTCACCTCGTTTGGCACCGGACGGCCGGATGACCAGCCGCTCTATGACCGGCTGTGGTCCGCCGGTTTCCTCCCCTCCAAACACCAGGGGGTGAAATTCCGGAACAAAGGGGACGCCGTGCTGTATCTCTCCAATCCCCCGGGCATGGATGCCGCCACGCGCCGGGAGACGCTGGATGAACTCTCCGCGCTGAATCAGAAACGCTATGACGCCATCGGCGATCCGGAGATCCAGACGCGCATCGCGCAATATGAGATGGCCTACCGGATGCAGACCAGCGTGCCGGAACTCACGGACATCAGCAAAGAACCCGCCCACGTCATCGAGTCCTACGGGCCGGATGTAAAGAAACCCGGCACCTATGCGGCGAACTGCCTGCTGGCCCGCCGCCTCGCGGAGCGTAACGTGCGGTTCATCCAGCTTTTCCACATGGGCTGGGACCACCACGGGGGTCTGCCGGGGGCCATCCGGGGCCAGTGCCGGGATACGGACCAACCCACCGCCGCGCTCCTCAACGATCTGAAAAACCGCGGTCTGCTGGAGGACACGCTCATCGTATGGGGTGGGGAATTCGGACGCACCATTTACTCCCAGGGCGAACTCTCCGCCACGAACTACGGACGGGATCACCACCCCCGCTGCTTCACCGTCCTGATGGCTGGAGCGGGTGTGAAAAAAGGGATCACCCACGGAGCGACGGATGATTTTTGCTACAATATCACGGAAAACCCCGTTCATGTCCACGATCTGAATGCCACCATTCTCCACCTCATGGGGGTGAATCATGAAAGGCTGACATACCGTTTCCAGGGACGGGATTTCCGCCTCACGGACATTCACGGGAATGTGGTGAAGGCCGTGCTGGCGTGACCCGCCACCTCACCCCTGCGCGGGCACCGGGGAGGCGGTGAAGGGCACGGGGGAAATCTCCATCCACTCATTCCGCTGCGCCAGGAAGCGCTCCGGCCACTCGCTGCTCAGGAGCACCACCGGGCGGTCCTCCTCATCGCGGGCTAGCGTGGTTTCGGAAGGCAGCGTCACGGACTGGTCGGACCACGGCGCGTCGTCTTTCCGGCGCACCCAGCGGATGATGCGGTAGGAGGCGTGCTCCAGGCGGGACTCGGCGTTGTATTCTGACTGCAACCGGTACTGCACCACTTCAAACTGGAGCGGCCCCACCGCGCCCAGCAGGGGCACACGCTGATAGGACTGCGGCTGGTGAAACTGTTGCACCACGCCTTCCTGGAGAAGCTGCTCCAGGCCCTCGCGGAATCGCTTATAATGTGCCGGCGAACTGCTGTGGAGATACGCGAAACACTCCGGCACGAAACGCGGCGTTTCATCGAACACGATGCCCGAAGCTTCGCTCAGGGTATCGCCGATCCGCAAATCATAATTCCCCACCACGCCCACCACGTCTCCCGCGTAAGCCTCGTCCACCGTTTCCCGCTCCCGGGCGAAAAGACGCTGGGAATTCGCCAGGCGCACCTGCTTCCGCGTGCGGGGATTGTTCACCGTCATGTCCCGCTTGAACCGGCCGGAGACGATGCGGGTGAAGTAAATGCGATCCCGGTGCCGGGGGTCCATGTTCGCCTGGATCTTGAAGACGAAGGCCGAGAAGTCGGGAGCCTCGGGTTCCACGATTTGTTCGCCCGCCATGCGGGGGCGCGGCGGTGGGGCCATTTCCAGGAAGGCGTCCAGCAGCATGCGGACGCCGAAATTGTTGCTGGCACTGCCGAAGAGCACCGGGGTGAGTTCGCCGCGCGCCACCGCTCCGCGATCAAACGCGTGTCCCGCGCCGTCCAGCATCTCCAGTTCCTCCAGGGACTGCGCGAGGGCGTGGGGCTCCACGTTCGCTTTCACAAATTCATCGTGCAGTCCGCCCACATGCTCCGGAGCGCGATAGGCCCCGTGCGAGGTTCGTTCGAAAAGATGCACCGTGGAGTCCCGCCGGTCATACACCCCGCGAAAGTCCCCGCCCGTGCCCAGCGGCCAGTTCATGGCACACGCGCCGATGCCCAGCACGGTTTCCAGTTCGTCCATGAGCTCCAGCGGCGGGCGGGAGGGACGGTCCAGCTTGTTCATGAAAGTGAAGATGGGCACGCCCCGGCGGCGGCAGACCTCGAAGAGCTTTCTCGTCTGGCTTTCAATACCATTCCCCGCGTCGATGACCATGATGGCGGCGTCCACGGCGGTGAGCACCCGGTAGGTATCCTCGGAGAAATCCTTGTGACCCGGGGTGTCCAGGAGATTCACCACGCATCCGGCGTATTCGAACTGGAGGACCGTGGAGGAGACGGAGATGCCCCGCTGGCGTTCCATTTCCATCCAGTCGCTGGTGGTGGCGCGGTGGTTCTTCCGCGCGGTCACGGAGCCCGCCAGTTGCACCGCCCCCCCGTAGAGGAGCATTTTTTCCGTGAGCGTGGTCTTCCCGGCGTCCGGGTGGGAAATGATGGCGAAGGTGCGGCGGCGCGCGATTTCCTGGGCGGGAGTCATGGAGGAAGAGAGAAGGGAAATGGGGAAACGACGCATCCGGCTGTGCCGTCCCGGCGGACCGGAGCGGCAGCGGAACGGAGTCGTCACCCCCCGGGCGGGTTCTTTCCGGAGCCGCCTGTCTCAGGAATGCTGACAGGCGGTGCGGCAATGAATGCAGGGAGGCGGGCAGCCGGAAGCGACGCGTGCATGGCCTCTGGCGGAGAATCTCCGGAATTGCAAGCCCGGGAATGACAGACCACCTGCCCGGAACGGCGAAGGACGGCGTCCCCCGGCTCCCGCCGAAAGACCGGAAGGCAGGGAGCTTATATCAAGAAGAGGACACCACGGACAAACCTGCGCGAAGAGAAACGAAAGCATTTGGAAGGCATGGGTGGATTTATTATTAAAATCCTCTAATACCCCCCGTGATCTTCCGGTCATGTTCAACCATGAACCGAACCGATTGCGGGTGCGGGCTATACCCATCCTGGCAATTTTCTTATTCCGCCCTGACCGGTTCCACGCTTGCGTGATTCATCCGCTCCCAATGGAAGCAACGCCACCTCAGCCAGCGCCTCCCGTGCGCCATTTCCGAAGAAACAGTTTCCGGAATTCCTGAAAGCCCCGCTGGAGAACCTGCCTCGACGGGCGGGAAAGCTGCCAGGTATTATGGATATTTGAACACATAAAAAGATTCCGCATGAGGGTAACACCCCATGGACGCTAGGAATTTCAAGGCTAATCTCCGTCCATTGGTTTATCCTGATAAATCAATAGATAACCCGACACCCATGTCCTTTTTCTCAGAATCACTCCCGTTTACTCTTTTCCGCCCCTCCCCCGGCATAGCCGGGTGCCTGGCAGATGGGATCCCGGAGCGGGCGGTGAGAGATCGTTTTTGGGTGATCGTCCGGAAGACGTCGGCAGCGGCATGTTCATACCGCTAAAGACGGGCGGTCCGGTGGACTAAGATTCCCCTGTGTAGTCCCCACCCCAAACAAAGCGCGCCGCGATTTCCCCCCGGATCGCGGCGCGTTCGGTTTCTGGCTCCTCCCTCTTCAGCGGGCTGGGAGGACGAGCTTTGGCACACTTTTCTCACCGGCCGGAGGTCTCTTTTTAAATTCCTGGAGTTTTTCAGGTATCCGGCTGATATTTTTCATACTAGAAGCCTGCCCATCATGCCCTCGTCCATCATTTCCGTTCTCCTCGTCGATGACCACGCCATTCTCCGCGATGGCCTACGTGCTCTGCTGGGACAGGAACCGGACATCACGGTAATAGGGGAGGCCACCGACGGCCGGGAGGCCACGCGTATGGCCGCGGAGTTGCGACCGGATGTGATTATTATGGATATTTCCATGCCCAATCTCAACGGGCTGGAAGCAGCGCAACACATTCTGCAGGAACGGCCCGGGGCGCGTATCATCATGCTTTCCGCTCACGCGGACGATGCCAGCATTCAAAAGGTCCTGGATTCCGGAGCTGCCGGGTTTCTGGTAAAAAACACCCCCCGCGCCACGCTGGCCTCCGCCGTGCGTGAAGTCCACGCGGGACGCTCCGTTTTCAGCCAGGAAATCGCCCGCCGTATTCAGGATGGCCCGCGCGCGGGTGCCGAGTCCGGAAAGCACACAGTACGCCTCACCTCCCGGGAGATGGAAGTGCTCCAGTTAATCGCCGAGGGCCGCGCGAATAAGCAGACTGCGGACGAATTGGGAATCAGTATCAAAACCGTGGAAAAGCATCGCCAGCACCTCATGGAAAAGCTGGGAATCCACGATACCGCCACCCTGACACGGTATGCGATCGCCACGGGTATCGTTGACAGCAATTTACCCGGGGACGCCTACCGTCCCAGCGGTTCCAGCATGGATTGAGCCTGTTCGGAAGGCCGAGACGGCAGGCGACGTGTTTCCTCGCCCTGGATAGTTGTCTCTGTGTGGGTTTGCGGAAAAACACATGAAGGGGATGAATGAATTGACGGTTTTTAAGGTTAAAAAATCAATAAAGACCCTTGATCTTAAATTCTTGCCGTCATTTAATCCATGACCAGGACAATCCGGTATTTGGCATAGGGGATGCTCCTAGACAGACACCAGTCCTCTTCTGGCAAAACCCAATCAACAATGAAACTCAACTCGAAGAAACTCACTCTGGCCCTTGGCTTCCTCGCCGCCATGGCCGCTGCTCCCGCCACGGTTTCCGCCGCCACGATGACCTACACGGACGTGGATGTCATCAATCAAAGCATGACTTTCGGCACCGGGACCGCCGTTTATAATGGCACGTTCAATTTCCAACCCGCTGACGGAGACTCCAACACTTTCACGGCCACTGGATTCGGCGTGGCCAACGGCACCTACAATTCCGTTTTCGGATACCAGATCGGCACGCCCATCATCGAAGGCTCCCTTTCCTTCTTCTTCAAGGATCCGAACGGCGGCAGTGAAACGGCCTCCGTGACCGCGCTTTTCACGACTATTGGTAACGTTTCCTCGTTCGCCACCTACTCTGTTTTCAGCGAAGGCCTGGAATTCAACATCCTCACCTCCATATCCCTGAATGGCAAGCTGGACTACACCGTGACCACCACCAGCGGCGATCTCAGCCTCGTGGCGGGGATCGGCTCCATCACGGTCACGGTTCCTGACAACGGCACCACCCTGACCCTGCTGGGCGGCAGCCTCTGTGGGATGATCTCCCTCCGGAAGCGCCTCTTCCGTGTGAAGGCCTGAGTTTCCCATGGGGGATATCTAATTGCCCGGAGGCCGCTCAAGCAATTGCTTGCGCGGCCTCTTACGCATGGAAAAGCGGCCCGTGCCCCGTTGAAAATCGCCTCCCGGTTTATTGAAACAATGGAAGCACAATGCCTGGATCATTCAGGAGAAATCCGGAGGGCTATTGAGTCTTCCTGTTTTAAGAGCATGACCGGATTCTCTACAAGGCTTTTTATCCTGGCTGCTCCTCCGGAGAATTCACAGTCGCGAAAATGTCGCCGCTCCCTGAAGGCCGGTCTGTCGCGGGCAGCGGTGTCGCGCCGGCATGTCATTTCGTGACCTTCACCCGGAGGAACTGCCTGACGCCCGGGGTGGGGGCAGGGAGGGTCGCTTCCGGGGCGGAGGCCGTTAGAGGAGCGCCGTAGGGAGTCCAGGAGGTGAAATCAGTGCTGGTTTCCACCTGATAGGTCCAGCCAGGAGTAGTCGTGAGCTTCAGCTCAGGGGACGGTCCCGTGAGACCGAGACTGGTGAAGGAGGCAAGCACATTCGCCGTGCCGGGAGTGGGAACAGTAAGGCCGGAGATGCCCGTCCCGCCATCCGGATACCGGCCCTCCGCGCGGTCGTTTTTCTGTTCTCCGAAGTCCACGCGATCCACCTCCCGGTTGTCCGGCGCGGTCAGCAGGATGGACTCGCCCGCGTTGTTCAGCTTGAAGCTCACGTGCAGCGCGCTGGAGGCGGCGGGCGTGGCGGGATTCCGCGCGGGCAGATTGTCCGCCCACACCAGGAGATAGCCGCCCGCCGGGATGGTCCAGCCGGAGGGAACGGTGAAGAGCGCGGGGGTCCCCGGCGTATCACTCAGCTTCCAGCCCGCGAGGCTCACTGGCTGGGTGGTGGGGTTGTGCAGTTCGAACCAGTCCCCGCCATCGCCATAGACCGGGTCCACCACGCTGCCGCCGTTTTCGGCCATCCATTCATTGATCCTCAGCGCGGGCCAGGCGGAGGCGTTGGGATTCGTCACATTCAGACTCGTGGAAGCACCCGTCACCAGCGCGCCGCCGCGGGTGAGACCGCGCACGGCCAGGGCATTCACGCCGGACTGGAGGGGCACCGTGACGCTCCACTGCGTGGTGCCGGTCCACACGGGGGTATAGAGGAGCCCGTTGATCTCAATGAAGGCCACGGCGATGGATGCCTGTCCGGTGAGGGTCACCGCGCCGTTCGCGCTCACCGTGCCCGGCACGGCGGTGAAAGCGGTGCCCGCGGGCAACTGGCTCAGGACATACGAGGCCCGCGCGGCGATGTAACTCTGCACGCTCTGGAAGTCCTGGCCGCTCACCGCGCCATAGTGCTGCGTCCACCGCTGCATGTAGGCGGCATTGTAACCGGTCTGGATGAGATCGTAGAGGTGATTGTAATAACGCCGCGTGCTGTCCGGGGAGGAGGTGATCACCTTCGCGATATTCCCGCCGCCGATGAGGCTGGCATTCGTGGCGCGCTGCCAGGCACTGTCCCAGTCCCACGGCATGAAAAGCACCCTGCCATCGTGCGGGCGGAAGTAGAAGCGGCAGTTGTGCGGGGAGCCGCCGGTGTGGATGGAGTCCGCCACGCCCACCAGTGACTGGAAGGCGAGGGTGCGCAGGAATTCATCGTGATCCAGCCTCCGGCGCGCCTCCGTGTCGAACGCCGTGCCCGTGAGCGCGAACATGCGGCTGAAGGGAATGACCAGGCTGTAGTCGTCCTTTTCACGGTTCATAGTCTGAAGCATGAACCAGCGGTAGGCTTCCTTGTCCGTGCCGTAGTCCCCGAGATCGATGCTCAAATAACCCGTGCCCGCGCCTTCATTCCCCGGCAGTTTCTGGGACGCGGGGTTGCCATCCACGGTATTGAGATTCCAGCGGAAGACTTCCATCTCGATCATCGTGCCCTCCCCGCCGCCGGGATACTCCGTGTCCAGAAACTCCTTCTCAAACCCCGCCAGACGAAGCTGGCTCATGCTGGTGTATGAACTAATAGGATGAATGAAGGTCGCGAGATCGTCATACATCCCTGGAATTCCGCCAGTCCGGTTGGAAATGTGTTTCGAAAGGATTTCGCCCACGCCACCCACCAGAGTGTGCTGGCTGCGGTCCACCGCCACCTTGTCATGCACGCCGCGGAAAAGCTGGTCGCTGTTGAAGAGAAGATTGAAACCCACGCGGGCCACGTTCCGGCCCACGAAGCTGCCCTTCAGACGCACGCCCGTGTCGTAAAAGAACTCCTTTTCATTCAACACCACGGTGCAACCCAGGGTCTCATTGCTGAGGGTATTCACGGGAGTGTGGAGGAAGGTGGCATCCGCCGGAGTCATCACCAGCCGGAGCTTTTGCAGTGATCCCGCGCCCTGATTGTCCCGCACGGTGTAGAGCGCCCGGGAGTTTTCCCCGCGCGCCGGGAAGAGGCTCACCACGCCGGGCGTGTCCCGGCCCTCCACGTAAAACTGCACCACACCGGAGGCCTGGCCGGGAATCGAGGCGGTCCAAACGCGACCGTCCGCGGAGGTCATGGCCGCGGACTGCCAGGCTCCGGAGGCCACGCGGTATTTGAGAGCCATGGCCCCCATGCCGTCCGGGTCTGAAGCCTCCACGCTCACGGTCACCGCCTCCCCGGGGGCGGGAATGACGGGCGTGTGCGCGAGCCTCCGGTAGACCGGTCCCGCGTTGGCCACGGCCCGCGAATTCGCGGTTCCCGGCGTGCCCCCATTCGGCACCACCGTCAGCAGATTCGTGCGGGCCAGGCGGTCGAAGTAGGAGCGCACATTCAGCCGGCCCGCGCCGCTGAGCCAGCGGGCGCGCAGGGAGATCTGGTATTCCCTCCCGGCCACCGTGGCCTGATTCGAAATGAACGTAGCCTCGATCTGATTTCCCTGATACTCCCCTGCCCCGCTGGCGATGAGGTGCAGCACGGAATTCCCCGCGTTCCCCGGCTCCGGCTCCACGGCGGAGCGGCGGTGATTTCCCACGAAGCGCCAGCCCGTGGCGCCACTGCTGAAATTGCCGTTCGCGATGAGATTGGCATTCGTGGTCACGTCCGTGACCCGGACGTCATCGATGAGGCATTCCCCCGCGCCATCCGCCAGGAGGAGGTCCAACTCGTGCCAGAGCGTGGGCTCGCCGGGAATGGCGGGATTGTTCACCGCGTTCCAGGTAAAGGTCTGCCAGGCGGATTTGCCGGATTCATCACTCGCGGCCCAGGACTCCGCCACACTGTTGTCCGCGCGGGCATCGCGGAGTTCCATGCTGGAGCCCCCGGCATTCGCGGCAGCGGGCCAGCGGCCTTCGGAAAAATAGCGCAGCTCATTCGCCGGATTTCCCTCCGGTCCCTCCAGCACCAGGTGATCCGATCCCCGGGAGAGGCTCCGCGACCACGGCCCCAGCAGCGGCACCCCTGAGGGCAGAGTGTAGCCGGAGGTGAAAGCAGCGGGATCCGCCGCGAGGACGAGGTATCCTCCGGTCGGAAGAGACGTACCCGCTGGGAAGGCGAAATCGATGCCCCCGCTCACCTTCCACCCCGTGAGGTCCACGGTCGCGGAGGACCGGTTGTAAAATTCGATCCACTGCCCCGGGCGCGGCGCGGAGGGTGGCAGCACCGCGGGATCCGGCAGATCGAACATGATTTCATTGATGACGATGCCCGTATGCGCCGTCACCGTGTTCGCCGCGCCGGGCGTGGCTCCCGAGGGTCGCAGCCACGGGCCCGTGCCGTCCGGATACCGGACGCGGGGATTCGCCTTCACCTCCGCGGAGTCCAGCACCGTGAGGCCATCCGCCGCCAGGAGCAGCACGCGGCTGCCATCCTCCAGCGGCACGTTCAGATTCAAAAACCCGCCCGCCGCCAAAGTCTGCGCGGGCAGAGTCTGGCTGGTAGTGGTGGAGCCCTTCACCACGCGAAGGGTCAGGCCATTCAGAGCCGCGCCCGTGTTACCGGTATTCATCACCTCTACCCCGGAGGTGGAGATTTCATTCAGCACCACGGGGGAGGGCGCGGTGACGGGAACGGACTCGGTGGCGATGAGTTCCATGTCGAAAAACGCGTCCGTGGTATCCAGCGGACCGGCGGGTCCGGCGGTGAAAGCCGCGTTGTAATGCGCCGTGATCTCCGCCGCGGTCAGGGCGCGGTTGTAGATCGCCGCCTCGTCGATGGTGCCGTTGAAGTTCAGCGAGTACGCCGGGGCATCCGAGGCCTTGCGCGCGCCGATGCTCACCTCGTGCGTCTGGCTGATCATGGCGGCGGAGGGCGTGCCGGACACCGCCAGCGTGCCATTCACATAGATCCGCGCATAACCCGCCGCCTGATCCACCACGCCCACCACATGCTGCCACGTATTGTTAGGCAGAATGGAGGACTGCACCACCCAGGGGGAATTCGGATTCAGCCCCGTCCAGCCGAAAAGCCGGTAGCCCGTGGTGATATCCAGGGCGTACTGTTCCCCGCCATTTCCCGCTCCCTTCGCGATGATCGCCGCGCCGGACTCCTGGGCGGACGGGCCTTTCACCCAGGCCTCCAGGGTGAACTTTTTAGTGGAGGCAAAATTGAAAACACCCGTGTCCGCCACGGTGACCACATCGTCCCCGCCATCCGCGTTCCCCAGGAACAGCGGGGCCGTATTCCCCGCGTCCAGACCGGCCAGCGCCTGGCCGTTCACCATATCCGCCGGTCGAGGTCCCGGCTGGCCCAGGCTGGAAGCCGCCATGCCGGAGAAGGTGCCGTTTTGCGCGCCGGCTTGCGGAGCCCCGGCGGCAGTGGCGAGGTCCGTGGCCAGACCCGCGCTTTCTCCCAGCCGCCAATAGCCCACGGGACCGGAGGCCAGCACGGTGGAGGCGTAGTTCGGCAGTGGCCCGGCCTGGTGGACCTCCACGGCCAGCACATTCGCGCCCGTGTGGAGCGCGGTGGCGGGCACGGTGAATTCCCGATACCCCAGCCCGCCCGGCACCACGGCCCCCGCGGGAGTGGTGTAGGTCAACCCGCCGGACGGCAGACCGGCGCGGGCCAATTCCACTCCATTCAGATAAACCGCCGCGCCATCGTCCGCCACCAGCCGGATTTTCAAAGAGGTATAGGCCGGGTTTCCTGCGTAATGAAACGTGCGGCGGAAGTAATAAGTGGATGGCCCCGCGGGCAGCGGGGTGCCTACGGTAACGCCGGAAGGCAGCGTATCCGTGCCCAGTTGAAACCCGGCGGTACCCTGGGCCCAGCCCGCGTCCGTGAAGTCCTCCACGCGCCACGAGTTACCCTGGTCCGTGCCGGTGCTCTCGTATTTCCACGCGGCTCCCAGCGGGCTCACCGTGGTGACCACCGGGGGGAGCACGGCGGGGAAATTCTCTTTGCCGGGAGTGCCGCCAGTTAAGTGCGAGGTGCGCCAGGAATCCGGTGTGTCCGAGGCGGTATTCAGCGCGCGCTTTGCCAGGGAGGCCCCGCCGCCATCGGCACCAGCCGGCCACTTGCCGCCGGTGCCATAGGTGATTTCGTCCATGGCACGACCGTTGTTGTTCCGCAGGGTCAGCTTTTCGCCGCTGTTGCTCAGCTTTCCGGACCACGGTCCCAGCGAGCCGGGAACATTCGCGGGCACGGCGGCCACGGTGAGATACGCGCCCGCCGCGAGGACGGTGCCCTCCGGAAACACATAGTCCACCCCGCCGGACAGCGCCCATCCACTCATATCCACATCCACCGCCATCTGGTTACACAGCTCCACCCATTCCGCGGCCTCCTCCTCCGCGGGCGTGGCGGCGGCGGGATGGTACATGATCTCATTGAAGACCACCACGCTGTCGGCCCGGAGGGAGACGGCGGCGGCAAGGGAAAACAGACAAGCGAGGGGGAGGGGGCGCATGATTTCCCCGATTTTACGGAATCGGAGCCCCGGGCGGGAAGCAAAATCCCCCGGCCTGTTAACTAAATAAGATTTCCATTAAGCCCTTCCTGCATCCTTCCACCGGCGGGTAAAAACCGGACATCCGCGTTTTCGCACGAAAAAAGACTGTCCGGTAAGACCCGCCGCTGTCTGTAATAACCGTGACAGCAACAGCCTCCGGTCCCCTGACCCGGCAGAGCCGCTTTCACCCCAACCACACAGTTAACCCGCACACCGTATGAAACTGAAATTCACGCTGCTCGCCGCCCTCGCCGGACTGCTCACGATCCAAGCCCACGCCCAGGACACCCCGGGCCGCAATGGAGGAGGACGCGGCGGCCGCGGCTTCCAGCCTTCCGCCGAAGACCTGAAGAAGTATGACAAGGATGGCGACGGCCAGCTCAGCCAGGAGGAGCGGACCGCCATGCGCGAGGCCCGCCAGAAGGAAAACCTCGAGAAGTATGACGCCGACAAGGACGGCAAGCTCAACGAAGAGGAAACCAAAAAGATGCGCGAGGAAAACCCCGGTCGCGGCTTCGGCGGCGGCGGAGCGGGCGGAGCCGGTGGACGTGGCGCGGGTGGCCCTGGCGGAGCCGGTGGCCGCGGTGGCTTCCAGCCCACGGCTGACGAAATCAAGAAGTATGACAAAGACGGCGACGGTAAGCTCAGCGGCGAGGAAGTGACCGCCCTGCGCGAAGGCCGCCAGAAGGAACTTCTGGAAAAGTATGACGCCGACAAGGACGGCAAACTCAACGAAGAGGAAACCAAAAAGATGCGCGAGGAAAACCCCGGTCGCGGCTTCGGCGGTGGAGCCGGTGGTCCTGGCGGAGCCGGTGGCCGCGGTGGCTTCCAGCCTTCCCCGGAAGTGCTCAAGAAGTATGACAAAGACGGCGACGGTAAGCTCAGCGACGAAGAGCGCCGCGCCTACATGGAGGCCCTCAACAAGGAAAACCTCGAAAAGTATGACGCCGACAAGGATGGCAAGCTCAGCACCGAAGAGCGCGCCAAAATGATGGAGGACTTCCGCGCGGCCCGTGCTGCCCGTGGCAACACCCCGGCCCCGACCGTTCCGAAGCCCGCGGAAAAGACGAAGCCGGAGGAATCCAAACCCGCGGAAAAACCGGCGGAAACCAAGTGAAATTCCGGGAGTCACATCCCGGAAAAAAAAGCCCACCGGCGGCGGATTCGCCCGGGGGCCGCTCTTCGCGGTCCCCGGCGGCCCGCCGCCGGTTCTTTTTTAGCCGGAGGCTCACCCTGGCCGTGCCACTCGCGGGCCTGGGCACCGCCTGGCTGCTGGCGGACGATGCCGGGCCGCAGCCCCAGGTGATCCGCCAGGCGGATGGCGGGGTGCTGGTGCAGTTATCCGTGCCCGCGGGTCAGTATCAGCGGGTGGAATGCTCCGCCGATTTCCAGTCCTGGCAAACTCTCGCCACCGTGTCCAGCACGGGCACCGCGCAATACGAGGACACCGGCGCGGTGTATCAAAACCGGCGCTTCTACCGCTTCACCGCGGAGACCGGCACCTCCGTCTTTACGGGGGATCATTTGCAAACGGACGACGGCGACGTGCTCATCCGGCCCGTGAACCACGCCTCATTCGTGCTCTCGTGGAAGGGGAAAACGATTTACTGCGATGCCGTGGGCGCAACGACGCTCTACACCGGCCTGCCACAGGCGGACCTCATGCTGGTGACACATTCCCATAGTGACCACTACAGCGCCTCCACGCTCACCAGCCAGAAGAAGGCTGCGGGCACGGTCATCATCGCGCCCCAGGCGGTCTATACCGCCATGAATGCCACGCTCAAGGGCCTCACCACCGTGCTGGCCAATGGCGGCACCGCCAGCGCGGCGGGCATCGCCATCGACGCCGTGCCCGCCTACAATCTAACGAACACCAACCACGTGCAGGGCGCGGGCAACGGCTACGTTCTCACCATCGGCGGACGCCGCATATATCTCAGCGGGGACTCCGAGGACATCCCGGAGATGCGGGCACTCAAAAATATCGACGCCGCCTTCGTGTGTATGAACACTCCCTACACTATGAACGTGACGAAGGCCATCAGCGCCGTGCGCGAATTCCGCCCGAAGGTGGTCTATCCCTACCATTACCGGAATTCCGACAACACCTACGCGGACCTCACGGTTTTCAAAAACGGCATCGGCACGGACCTTGGTATTGAGGTGCGGCGGCGACCGTGGTATTGACAGGTCCGTTCTTCCCTTTCCTTCCCCGGAGTAAACCACAAACAGCGCCAGATGAATATCCTCACCAGTTCAAAAACTCTTGTCACCCGCCGGGAAAGCCTCCGACGCCTTGCCGCCGGATCCGCCCTTTTCGCCGCCCCCGGGGCCTTCGCCGAGGCCCTCACCCGCACGCCCAGCGCCACGGAGGGGCCTTTCTATCCGGACCACCTGCCGCTGGATACGGACAATGACCTCCTCGTCATCAATGAGTCCACCACTTCCGCCGTGGGCACGGTTTCCTATGTGACTGGCCGCATCCTCGACTCCAAAGGCGAACCCCTGCGCAATGCCGTGGTGGAAATCTGGCAGTGCGACAACAATGGAGCGTATCTCCACAGCGGCACCGGCAACGTGGAGAAGAAGGACAAAAACTTCCAGGGCTTTGGCCGCTTCGTCACCGGCCTCACGGGCGAATACCTTTTCCGTACCATCAAGCCCGTGCCCTATCCCGGACGCACGCCCCACATTCACTACAAGATCAAATACGGCGGCAAGGAACTGCTGACCACGCAGCTCTACATCAAAGGCCACGCCGGGAATGAAAAGGACGGCATCTGGAAGAGCATCAAAGACGAGAAAGCGCGGGAATCCGTGACCGTGGACTTCGCCCCCCTGCCTGGTGCCAAGGCCGGGGAGCTCTCCGCGAAATTCGACGTGGTCCTCGGCTTCACCCCGGCGGGGTAGGAGAAGCCCGGCAAAGTCCGGAGTTTGTTTTCCCGGCAGGGGTGGCGCGGAGCCACCCCTGTTTTGCTTTCAGTAATGCTCCACGGGAGAACACCTCACCGGTTTTCTCCCTGAACCGGAAGCTGGGTGGAAGCCCATACCTGGCCGGCAGGCCGCTCTGGATGTCTCCACACCCGCCAGCGCAGGAAGGCCCCCTGCCACGAATCGAATCCCAGGAGCCACTTGCGGGACAAAAGAGACGGCAGGGTCGCGCAAAAGAACAGCAGGATCACCATGGCCACGAAGCGGGAAATAAAACCAAAGAAGAAAATCGCATCCAGATCCGCCTCCGGATTGGCCATGACGCATTCCATATCAGAGTGTAAAACCGCGAAAAACAAAAGCCCGTGGGAAAGCATCATTCCCGTGAGCCCTCCTGCCAGGGGCAGTAGAAACGTTATCGCGATGTAGAAGACCCATTCCCCGGCGGGATAGGTGGACAACTGTTGGAAAACGGTGGCGATCATATCCCGGGGACAAATAGGCCGCACCGGCCGGAATTTCAAGAGGGGTCCCCTATTCCTACCGCTGAATTGACATCGTTCCATCCCCATGAATGCTGCCCTTCTATGATAGGGAAATATTGCCTTTTCTTCTCCAGCCTTCTACTTTCCTCCGCCATGGCCGCGCCGGGGGATCTGGAAACCGGTTTCTCCGTGATGGTGGAGGGGTGCCTCCTTATACACCAGCGGTTTACGGGCTGGGCTTGCAGCGGGACGGGAAAATTATCCTGGACGGCTATTACGCCACCGTGGGTGGGGTCTCATGGGCTCATCTGGCGAGGATCAGCGGGAGCGGTGCCCTGGATTCCTCCTATCAGCCTAATCTGTATGTCCCCCGAGCGGTCACGGTGCTGACGGATGGCTCCAGTATCATCTCCGGGGAATTCACCACGGTAAACGGGATTTTCCTTCTCTCCACAAAAAACCCCGGCAGGAGGACAACCTTCCCTGCCGGGGCTGTGAAAAACAGATCCAGTCTTTAAGGAGTGATGGTCACATTCAGGCGGAAGTAGATCCGCTCCTGACCCGCGCTGTTCACGGTGGCGCGGCGGGTTTCCGTGCCGGCGGAGACGGAGACCTGGGCGTCCGGGACGGTGGTCCAGGAGTTCAGATCGGCGGACTTCTGGACGATCGCGCTCACGCCCACGCCATTCAGCGGCAGGGTGTAGGTGAACTGGAAGTCCGTGGTGCCACCCGCGCCAGGCACGGAGGTGAACTGAGGCAGGACTGCGGAGGGATTGTCAGCCACCAGCGGATTCGTGCGGAGGGCGAACTCCAGCGCGTTGTTGATGCCGTCGCCGTCCGGATCGTCCAGATCGCCGCTGCCCTCACCTCCGTTGGGGAAGTTAGTAGCCTTCCATGCGCCAAAGCGCAGGTTGGTATTCCCTGGGCTGGGCGGTTGCGCGGACCAACTGGTGGAGACGCTGCCATTCTCCGCGGAAATGCGGTTCAGCGAGTTCCCGTTCGTGGTGATGGGCCAAGATGCCGCGGTGGCGGAGTAGGTCACCGCGTCCTCCACGGTCATGGGTATGTAGGAAGGCTCTAAGACGGGAGGTGTCTCCGCGCGGTAGAGCGTCAGCGTTCCATTCAAGCCGAGGTGGCTGCTGCCCCACGGTCCGGCCAGAATTACGGATTCACCGATCCCGTATGTAGCGCGGAAGGCGGCGGCCTTCGCGGCATCCGAGGGAGCGAACGGCACCACCACGATGACTCCCCGCGCGGGCACGATCTCCGTGGTGAAGAGGAAATCCACCTCACCTCGCAGCGCCCAGTTCGAGAGAGACACGGGGGAGCTTCCAGGATTGGCAATCTCCACGAATTCCTCGTCGGTATTTCCGGAGACCGGCGTGTGCTGGATCTCCTGAATGAGAAGCGGGCCCACCCGGGCGGCACTGTTGTCCGCGCCCAGGCCGGGGCGCGGCGTGGTGACGCTGTTTTCATCCAACAGCGTGCGCGTGGCCAGGGGAATGAAAGGACCGGTGCCGTTCGGCAGGCGTCCCCAGGATTCATCCGGGCGGGAGGAGCCGAACTCCACGTGGTCCGAGAAGCGCAGCACGCCCCCGGTGTTGGAGATCAGCCAGGCATCGTCCCCGTGGAGGCCATCGAAGGCGAATTCATTCGGCCCGGGGGCTCCGGCAACCGGATTCCAGGAGCCGTTAGGGTTGAACGAAGTCTCGGTGAACACCGCATAGCCGCCCGGCTGAATGACCGTGCCGGCGGGAATCGCGAACTTCATGTATTCCGCGATCGATTCCACGCTCCCGCTGTCGCTCAAATACCACCCGCCCACGTCCACGGCGGTGTTGCTGTTGTTGCGCAGTTCGATGGCGTCCACGCGGGGCGCGGTGGACTGGCTCAGGACTTCATTGATCACCACGCGGCTGTCCGGTCCCAGCCCGGTGGTGCCGGGGGAGCCATGCAGTTCGGAAGAAGAGCGCCAGTTCGCGGCGGTATTGTAGTCGGCGGAGGCATAGGCCGTGCCTTTATACTCCAGCGTGGATCCCTTGCCGTCCGCGCGGCCCGGCCAGCTGCTGCCGTCGCTGTAGGTAAAGACAGCCACGTTCGTGCCGTCGCGAGCCAGGAGGCGCACTTCCTCGCCGCTGTCGCTCAGGGAGCCACTGAGGTATTCACCCACGATCTTCGCGTTTTGCGCGGAACCGTAGCGGGCTTGGAAGGCCACGCGGTTCCGGACCACCAGGGCGGTATCGCCCGGGGCCAGGGTGCGGGGGGAGAGGCGCAGTTCCTTCTCAAAAGGATAACTGGCGGGGAACGACATCTCGAAGGTATTCACCGTGCGGGTGCCCACGTTTTTGATCTCGATCCACTCGTAATCATCCGCCGTCGAACCCGGGGCGGTGGCGAGTTCCGCCGCGGTGGGGGAAGTGGGGTGATAATTAACCTCCGTCACCGCGATATCATCCACCATGGCAAAGGATTCATTCACCAGATACACCCGCGTGCGGGGAGCACTCCAGGAGATGGAGGCCGCGCCCTGTGGGAACGGTGTGAAGGTGCCCTGACGCCGGGCCGTCACCACGGTGGTGGCATTGAGGGTCAGAGGCGTGGAATAGATGGTGCCCGTGCCTGGAGTGGCACCTCCGAACGGCCGGGGATCCGTCCCGTCCAGAGTATAGCGGATGGTGCCGGTGCCACTCAGCGTCACGGTGCTGCCCGCGTTCACCGGACCACTGGCCACGCTGGCATCCGGCGGACGCGGGATGGAGTTATCCAGATAAGTGCCCCGCGTATTCAGCCAGTTTTTCATGAGGGTCACTTCCCCCAGATAGCTGCCGTTTCGGGGAGTGTCGTCCCCTGGCCACCGCGCCGCGTCACGGGCTCCGATGGTGTTCCCGATCTGTCCTGCTTGAAAATCCACCAGCGCGATGAGCGAGGCCTGCTCGAAAGGCTGGCCCGGCTGGCGCAGTTGCCACCAGCGGTCCGTCATTTCCTGGACGAACTGGGGATCCCGGAAGAGACCGCCCCACCAGTCGCGTGTGAAGTAATACTCGATGTTGCTCCAACTGGAGGGATTCGTGTCCCGGTCCCCGGAGTTCAAAGCGCGGTCGAAGTCCCAGATCGGGCCCGCAGCGATCTTACCGCCGCGGTCCTTGTGATAGAACGCGCTCAGCCGCAGGGCATCCACGTTGTAGGCCAGAGAGTTGAGCAGATGGTGATCCACGAAGGCGGAAACGTCGATGTGATTCCGGTAGTTCCGCGTGGCAAAGCTGGTGGCGCGCTCGGCGAAAAGCGTGTCGTTCCAGGGCTTCACCGCCGTATCCCGGATGTAAACCTGCTGCTGGGTGGTATCCACGTCCGGGTCCGGCTCCACGAGAACAAGGTATTGTCCGCTCTCCCGGTCAGGCAGAATGGAAGGGCCGTTAGGAGTATTTGTGTAGCTCCAGTAGAATTCGTTACCGTCCGGCCGGTCAATCTTGAAGATGTAACCGCCGGTGAGCGCGGTACCCGCATTGTCCCACGGCTTGATGCCCGTGATGTTCAGACGGTCGCTGGTGGATTTGATCTTTTCCGTGAGGATGTAAACGCCCGCGTAGTCGTTGTAGTCGAGCTTCCCACCGTTCTGATTGAAGAACATCTCCACCGGCACCGTACGGGGTGCCCAGCGCCCAATGCGGCGGGAGACCTCAAAAATGAAGGAATTGTGAATGAAAGTCTTATCGTAGATCGTGGGACCGCTGAGAATCCAGTCGCTGTCCGCCGACAGCCCCAGGATGCTGAAATCCTTGTCCACGTTCGTTTCGTCCCACGTTTCCAGGCCGTAGCTCTTCTTGGAAAAGCCTGCGGAGGACGAGCCCCGGATGCGAATGCCGGAGCGGGTGGAGATTTCCGGGATGCCCATGCCGCTGGTGGCGTCCGCCAGGCGGGCGATGCCGTCTTTCAGCGGAAAGACGTGCATCGTGGACGTGGTGTAGGTATTCCCGTCACTGTTCACCGGCTGGCCCGCGCCATGATCGTCCATGACGATGATCGGGAGAGTGGAAGAAAAATTCGAAGTGTTCGCGGTAACCGCACCCGTCTCCAGAGGCAGGAACTGGGCGGTTACCACACGGCTCTTTTGCCCGCCTTCAAAGATCGCCGCCCGGATCATTCGCCCGTTCGTCATGGTGAACGGAATGGGCGTCGTGTAAAGCGTGGAGGACGTGGTGGGCTGGAGCAGATTCGCGGCGTTGGAGCCCGGATCAGAAATGGTGTAGCGGATCTCCTGACCTGCCAGGGCCCCACCCAAGGTCAGACTGAAAGCCGTCGTATAGGTGCCGGGAGCCCGGGAGAAGGTGACCTCATTCGGGAGCTGGATGGTGTTCGGCCCGCCGTTCGCCGTGCCCGGAGTGGCCACGGTGAAGTAGCCGGTAACGCCCGGGTCCGTGCTGTTCAGCGTGCCGATGAGCTGGGGAATGACGATGGCGTCCGAACTGCTGGCGCTGGTGTTGAAGTTCTCGATGGCCAGCACGTTTGGCCCGTTCACCAGCGCGGCGAGCGCCGAAGCACTAATGGGGAAGTCCTCGAAGCTTCCGGGATTGTGGCTGGTGGCCGTGGCGGTGATGGAAATAGGGTCCACCAGGGCGGAGGTGGCCACGGAACTGGAGGACGCGGCGAACGCGCCATTGATCCACGCGACGAAACCGTCGTCATAGTTCATCTTCAGCAGCACGGAGATGAGGGCGTTTTTATCCGCCACATTGAAGACCGTGCGGGAGTAGCTGTGCCGCCCCGTGCCGACCATGCCGGTGAGGGTGATGCCCAGGTCCGCGCTGAGGTTCGGACTGGAGCCGGCATTCATGAAGCCCACGCCAAACGTCCCGGAGGTCCAGGTGGAATCGTCAAATCCCAGCGTCCGCCACTGCGGGATCAGCGCCGTGGAGGTGGGCACGGTGGCCCGCACCGGGGAGCTTTGCTGCACCCAAGTGGTGGTGGCGGAGCTCAGGGAGGTGCCGTAGCTGATGTCCGGATACTGCCGGGGAAAGGAGGGGGCGAACTCCGTGGACTTCGTCCCGTCCGGCTTTACCAGCGCCAGGTATTCCCCGCCGGCCGCGAGGCTGAAATTCGTGTGCAGATTCTGCCCGACGATCCGGCGGTCATTCCCGGAGGCATACACTAGAAGGAACCCCTTCGCCGGGATGGTGACGGCGGGGAAAGACCATTTCCGGGGCTCCAGGGCATTGTCCGTGAGCGACCAGCCGGTCATCAGCACGGGCGCGGAGTCAGGGTTCCGGATCTCGATCCAGTCCGGCCGGGCACCCGTTTCGTCGGTAATCCCTGTCTGATTGCTGGCCATGAATTCCGAGATCACGGGATCCGCGAATACGGGAGAAGCCGCAAACAATAACAGAAGTGAGAGGTGATGTGGGCGCATGAGGAGGGGAGTAAAAAAGCAACGGGCGGCGATCGAAGGGGGACGCCGTGCATTGGAAGAAGATTATTGTGCCTTTTCCATGCCAATTTGACGAAATCTTTTCACGGCAAACTCCGATCTTTTTCCTCAGATTAGCTCTCGCGGGATGAAAAAACGGCGAAGAAAGGAGGGGAAAGGGGTTCTGCCACCGGGTGAAAAACTTAAGCCGTTCTGAAAATCAATGCCGGGAAACCGGTTTACCGGGTAAGACCAGTGCCGGTTTGCATTTTCGCGGACTGCCTCCACGGTGAGCACTTCCCCGATTTTTCAACTCATGCCGCCGTCTATTGTAATGGGTAAAACGCTCATCATCGCCGAGAAACCATCCGTCGCCGCCGACCTCGCCCGGGTGCTTTCCAAAGCCCCTGGCATGACCAAATTCGAAAAGGAGAAGGATTATTTCGAAAACGAAACCCACGTCATTTCCTCCGCCGTGGGCCACCTTCTGGAGCTGGCGTTTCCCGAAAAAGACGGTAAAAAGCCGAAGTGGAACTTCGAAAGCCTGCCGCTCATTCCGGATCAGTTCGAACTGAAGCCCATTGAGCGCAGCGCGGACCGCCTGACCCTGCTGAAGAAGCTGCTGAAACGGTCGGACGTGACGGAAGTCATCAATGCCTGCGATGCCGGGCGGGAGGGGGAACTCATCTTCCGCTACATCATGCAGGCCAGCGGATGCCGGAAGCCGAGCCGCCGTCTCTGGATGCAGTCCATGACCTCCGGAGCCATCAGCGATGCCTTCAAGGCCCTCCGCGATGACCGCGAGATGCAGCCGCTGGCGGATGCCGCCGTGTGCCGGAGCGAGAGCGACTGGCTGGTGGGCATCAATGGCACCCGGGCACTGACGGCCTACAATTCCCGGAACGGAGGCTTTCTGAAAACCCCCGTGGGCCGCGTGCAGACGCCCACGCTCACCATTCTGGTGAACCGGGAGAAGGAGATCGGCGCTTTCAAGCCCCGGGCCTACTGGGAGGTCTTTGGGGACTTCTCCGTGACCGCCGGGGGATATCGCGGGCGGTGGTTTGACGAGGCTTTCAAAAAGGACGAAGACGCCCATTCCCGTCCGGAGCGCCTGTGGGATAAGGAAAAGGCGGACGCCATCAAGGCCCGCTGCGATGGCAAGCCAGGCGTGGTGGAGGAAGTCCGGAAGCCGAAAAAGGAAAGCTGTCCGCTGCTTTTTGACCTCACCAGTCTCCAGCGGGAGGCGAGCAATAAGTTCGGCTTCTCCGCGAAGCGCACCCTCCAGATCGCGCAGTCTCTCTACGAAGGGCACAAGGTGCTGACCTATCCCCGGACGGACAGCCGCTATCTGCCGGAGGACTACGTGGGCACCGTGCAGGACGTGATGAAGACCTTCGCGGGGCTGAATCACACAAACGTGGACGCCTTTCCCGCCGACCTCCCGCCGCACGCGGCGACAGCGGTCCGGCAGAAGTGGGTGTATCCCACGAAGCGCATCTTCGACAACACGAAGGTCAGCGACCACTTTGCCATCATCCCCACGGGTGTGGTGCCGAAGAACCTGAAGCCGGAGGAGCACCGCATCTATGATCTGGTGGCCCGCCGGTTCATCGCCATCTTCTTCCCCATGGCGGAGTTTGAGATCGCCACGCGCATCACCCGCATCGGCCAGGACGCCTTTAAAACAGAAGGCCGCATCCTCACGGTGCCGGGATGGCTGGAGGTCTATGGCCGGCAACTGGCCGGAGAGGGAGACCGCCCGCTGGTACCGGTGAAACCCGGGGAACCGGCGAAAACGGACGCCATCGAGGTGGTGGAAAACGTCACCCGGCCACCCGCGCGCTACAATGAAGCCACGCTCCTCTCCGCCATGGAAGGCGCGGGGAAACTGGTGGAGGACGAGGAACTGGCCGCCGCCATGAGCGAACGCGGCCTGGGCACTCCGGCCACGCGCGCCGCCATCATTGAGGGTCTGGTGGAGGATCAGTATCTGGCCCGGAACGGCCGGGAACTGGTGGCCACGCCGAAGGGGATTACTCTCATTGACCAGCTCGCGGAGATCGGCGCGGAGGTGCTGACCTCCCCGCAAATGACGGGCGATTGGGAGTATAAGCTGAAGCAGATGGAGCACGGGCGGCTCTCCCGGGACAAGTTCATGAGCGAGATCAAGCGGCTCACCACGGACGTGGTGGACCGCACCCGCCAGCACGCCCACATCGCGAAGACCCGGGAATACCCTGACCTCGCCGCGAAGTGTCCGGTGTGCGGCACGGACGGCCTGAAGCAGACGGACAAGTTCTTCCAGTGCCGCTCCTGTGAATTCAAGATGGCGAAGATGGTGGCCAGCCGCTTCCTCAATGAGGCCGAGGCCAAAACGCTCCTGGAGCAGAAAGAGGTGGGCCCGCTGGAGGGCTTCCGGAACAAGTTTGGCCAGGAGTTCGCCGCCCTGTTGATCCTGGACAAGGACATGAAGGTGGCCTTCCAGTTCCAGAAAACCGAGGTGCAGGAGCGCGCCGTGGAGGCCCTGGCGGACCAGTCGAATGCCCTCTGTCCGTGTCCCGTGTGCCGCAAGGCGGGCCGGTCCTCCATGATCTACGAGACGGATGACGCCTATGTCTGCGAGACCGTGATCCGCAACGAAAACCCCTGCAAGCCGAAGGGCCGCCTGGGCCGCGTGATGTGCCAGTATGAGATCCCCCGCGAGCAGGCCATCAAGTTCTTCACCGAGGGCAAAACGGACCTGATCGATAAGTGGATCAGCAAGCGCAACCGCCCCTTCAGCGCCTATCTGGCCTGTGAGACGGAGGGCAAGATGGTGCTGAAATGGGAATTCCCCGAGCGCGAAGTGAAGCTGGACGCAGAGGGCAATCCCGTGAAACCCCGCGGCCGCTTCCCCGTCCGGAAGAAGGCGGCAACGAAATAACCAGGGAAGGCGTTCCGGATGAGCTGGATCATGGTGGACATCGAAGCCGACGGGCCCATCCCGGGGGACTACTCCATGGTGAGCTTCGGTGCCGTGCTGGTGGAGCCTGGCCTGACGAAGACGTTTTATGGCCGGGTGCGGCCGGTTTCAGAGAAGTGGATTCCCGAAGCCCTGGCCGTGAGCGGCTTCAGCCGGGAGGAGACTCTAGCCTTCCCGGAGCCCGCCGCGGTCATGGTGGAATTCCGCGAATGGCTGAAGGAACACTCCGCGGGGCAGCCCCGCTTTATCTCGGATAACAACGGGTTCGACTGGCAGTTCATCAACTGGTACTTCCACCACTTCCTGGGCGGCAATCCCTTTGGCCATTCCTCCACGAATCTCGGCTCCCTCTACAAGGGAATGGTGAAGGATGTCTTCAAAAACTTCAAGCATCTCCGCCGCACCTCCCACACCCATCATCCCGTGGACGATGCCAAAGGAAACGCGGAAGCCCTGCTGGCCATGAAGGAGACACTGGAGCTGAAGATCAGCTGGTGAGGCAGGGAGATATCCGGACGCCGGATAAAGCGGCATTCCGGAGAGGGAAGAATTAGTTAGTAATGAAGGTATTGCTCCGGCTCCCCGGCGGCCTCTAAGCATTCCCCCGAAAGGGAGACAAGGTTGATAGAGTGGGGGATGGGGGCCATCGGTGGGTCCCCTGTATCCATGTCCTCCTCCTCTACCCTTCATGACATGCCCCGTATCGGGGCCAATAATCTCGCGGAATATATGATTACCGCGAATCCCCTGCGGCGCCGCCAGATTCTCTCCTGCTCAAAGTTGAAGAACGAAGCAGCAGGCAAACGCTACCGGAAGGCCTATGGCCCTATCACCGCCTTTCTTGAAGGAGGTGGGAACCGTCCGGAGGAGATCGATACGTTTGTGGCGGCGCTGCGCCGGGAGGCGTCGGCTCTGGAGGGAGCCCCGGGAGAGGAGCCAGGCCACGCGGCGGATGACCACTACAGCACGGCGTGCGCGCTGGAGGCGTTTCTGGAACTGGCGGACAGCCTTTCCTTTGACGGGACCAGCTATACGCAGCCCGCGGTCCGCGTGGAGCCCTGCCTGACCATCAATGGCATCGCCGTGATGGCCCAGCCGGATATCGTCCTGCACTTCCAGGAGAACGGGCAGCCCTGCGTGGGCGGCATCAAGTTCAGCTTTCCCCACGCCAACAACCTGAATGATACCGGCTGCGAATACGCCGCCATGCTCGTCCACCGGGGCCTGGCCGCCAGTCATCCCGGGATGAGAGTGGTCCCTTCCCGGTGCCTGTCCGTGGATGTCTTCCGGTCCGTGGTGGTCAGCGCGCCCCGGAACTCGGTGCAAAAATACCGGCGTCTTGAAGCCTCCGCCAACGAGATCGCCCTCGTGTGGCCGTCGATTTGAAGGCACGCGTGGTGGAGCATCCCATTTGTTAATGGACTCTCAGGAGAGCCCCGCGTCCCCCCTCCGGACAAGCTCAAGGAGCGGCGACATTCCTGTCGCCGTGAGCCCTCCGATGGAGACTCCCCTCCATAACGGTCTTCTGAACCCTGGTGGCCCCTGACGCGGGATTGCCGCTGGGTCCTCCTTCTATCTCATGAGCCTTCCAGGAACCCTGGGAGACACCCTCTTCCCTTCCCCGGCCCTCAACTCCCCGCGCCTTCCGGCAGGGCCACATACGGCCCTTCCTTGAGCTGGGCGGCTTTTCGGCCGCGGAGCAGCTTCACCCATTCGACCGCGCAGCCCACGAAAATGACGGCCACCATGGTGAGGAAAAGCGCGGTGATGCCAATATCCACCCGCAGATTCATGATGGCGTTCTCCAGCTTCGCGATCACCGCCGCGCCCGCTCCGGAGGCCCGGGCGGCCTCCAGGGCTTTCTCCTGATTCGCCAGCCCGGGGATGAATCCGGCGGCGGCGGGACTGAAGAGCTTCATCCATCCGGCGGTGAAGGTCACCGTCATGAGAAACACCAGCGGCCCCGCCGTGACCCACGCATAGCGGGCGCGTCCCATCTTGATGAGAATGGTGGTGCCGAGGCAAAACGCGATGACCGCGAGCAACTGATTCGCGATGCCGAAGATGGGCCACAGACTGTTGGAAATACCGTTAGGATCGATGGCTCCCTGATACAGAAAATACCCCCACGCCCCCACCAGCAGGACGCTGGCCAGCACATTCGCGCCCGTGTGCCGGGTATCCGCCAGCCGGGGGGAGAAGTGCCCCAGGAGATCCTGGAGAATGAAGCGCCCCACCCGCGTGCCCGCGTCCAGCGTGGTGAGGATGAAGAGCGCCTCGAACATGATGGCAAAGTGATACCAGAGGCTCAGCATATCCGCCCCGCCAAAGACGCGGTGGAACATCATGGCCATGCCCACGGCAAAGGTAGGCGCGCCGCCCGTCTTCCCCACCAGGCCAGGAGAGCCGCTTTCGCCGGGGCCGGGATTCAGCTTCATGGGCTCGCCCATCTGGCTGGAGAGGGCGTGCATCTGTTTGGCCAGGAGCGTGGCGGAGGCTCCAGTCGCGGCGTCCTTCGCGGAGATTTTATCCATCTCCGCCTGGAGCCCCGCGGGCAGCGTGGTCTCCGCGTAGTCATTGGAAACGGGGGCCACGGGATTCGCGGCCACCTTTTGCAGCGCGTTGGCCACGGAGGCATTCGTGGGCTCCGCCGGGGTATTGAGGGCAAAATATTGACCCGGTTGCAGCGCGCAGGCGGCGATGATGGCCATGAGCGAGACCAGCATCTCCGTGACCATGGAGCCATAGCCCACCAGCCGGATGTGCTTCTCCCGCTGGAGGAGCTTCGGCGTGGTGCCGGAGGAGATGAGGGAGTGAAAACCTGACACCGCCCCGCAGGCAATGGTAATACACACGAATGGGAACACCGGCCCCGGCACCACCCAGCCGCCCCCGGCGGTGAACTTCGTCACGGCGGGCATATGCAGCGTGGGGGCCACCACGATGATGAAGATGCCCAGCACCGCCACCGTGCCCAGTTTCATAAAAGTGCTCAGGTAATCCCGCGGCGCCAGCAGCAGCCACACGGGCAGCACGCTGGCGCAAAAGCCGTAGATCATGATGGCCCACGCCAGCTTCGAAGGCTCCAGGGTGAGCGCGTTCTTCATGTCATCCGAAAGAAACTGGCCGCCCGCCACGCAGCCCAGGAGCCCCAGCACGCCCACGATGGACACGGCCAGGACGCTGAATTTCCCGGACTTGATGGCCACGCCCATGGCCATGGCCAGCGGGATGGTGGCCGCGATGGTGAAGAGTCCCCACGGGCTGTGCGCCAGCGCCTTCACCACCACCAGGCCCAGCACGGCCAGAAGGATGGTCATGATGGCCAGAAGGCTGATCATGGCCACCATGCCGATGAAAGGATTGATCTCCTCCTTCAACATACGGCCCAGCGATTTCCCCTCCCGCCGCATGGAGGCAAAGAGGATCACCGCGTCATGCACCCCGCCGCCCAGGGTGGCGCCAATGAGAATCCACAGCGTGCCCGGCAGGTAGCCAAACTGCGCCGCCAGCACGGGGCCCACCAGCGGCCCGGGGCCGGCGATGGCCGCGAAGTGGTGGCCGAAGACGATCCATTTGTTCGTGGGCACGAAGTCCTTGCCATCCGCCTTGGTCAGCGCCGGGGGAGCCCGCCGTTCATCCAGGGTGAGCACCTTCGCCATGAGCCACGCGCTGTAGAAGCGATAGGAAATCGCGAACGAACACACGCCCGCCACCACCAGCCACAGGGCATTGACGGGCTCTCCCCGCTGGAATGCGGAGACGAGCACCGCGATGACTCCCAGGGAGGAGACGGCGATCCAGAGCAGCAGGCGGGAAATCTTGTTCATGAAGGCAATGAGCCTCCATGGGAGCAAAGACCGCCCGCGGGGTAAAGAAAATTTGCCGCGAGCGCGGGGCCGCCAGGCTTACCTCAGGCCGGTGACGCCGCCATCAATGTCCCAGGCCGCGCCCGTGATGAAAGACGCGGCGTCCGAGCAGAGATAGAGCGCGAGGTCCGCGATCTCCCCCGGATGCGCCATGCGGCCCAGAGGCTGCGCGGCGGAGAGCACGCGGAACATCTCCTCCTCGCGGCCCGGGTAGTTCTTTGCCAGGTATTGATCCACGAAAGGCGTATGCACCCGCGCCGGGCAGAGACAGTTGCAACGGATGCCCTTCCCCACGTAGTCCCGCGCTGTCTGCCGGGTCATGGAAAGCACCGCGCCTTTCGTCATGGAATAGGCGAAGCGGGCCTCGATTCCCACCTTCGCGGCGATGCTGCACATATTCAGAATGACCCCGCCACCCTGGGCCACCATGCGGGGCACGGTGAGCTTCAGGCCGTGGAAGACACCTTTCACATTCACTCTGTAAAGCCGGTCCATGTCCTCCTCCGTGGTGGTCTCCAAGGTGCCGATATGGCCGATGCCGCTGTTGTTCACGAGGATGTCCACGCGCTCCACTTTGGCAAAGGCCGCCTCCATGGCCGCGGCGTCCCCCACGTCCACGGTTTCTGTCAGTATTCCGGGCACCTCCGCCGCCAGGGCCGCCGCGCCCGCCGCATCCACATCCAGCACCACTACCCGGGCTCCGGCCCTGGCAAACCGCTCCGCCATGG
The DNA here is from genome assembly GCA_965229245.1 of Verrucomicrobiales bacterium. GTDB lineage: Bacteria > Verrucomicrobiota > Verrucomicrobiia > Verrucomicrobiales > V1-33 > V1-33. Next base: position 947,021 of record CBDDIW010000003.1, on the reverse strand, counting down.
CCCGCCCGATGCCCGAAGCTCCGCCCGTGATCACCGCTGTCTTTCCCGTGAGATCTGTATGCTCTGTCGTCATCCCGCACCGTCCCGCGGCTTTTCCGCGGCGGGAACCGGAATTTTTTCCCTTCCCTCTTTTACGCGGAAGGTCTCCGCCGCCCGGGAAAGAAAATCGTGTTACGTGTCGCCGTTATTTTTTGTTAAGGCTTGACCCCCACCCCCTCCTCTATGGCATGGTGCCTCCGCCGCCATTGTATCCGCATTTCCCCTAATTTTTATTGAACTATGAAAAAGCGATCGGTCCCCGCCCCCCTGTTGCTGGTGCTGGCTCTTGTGCCCCTGGCCTTCGCCCAGTCTCCGGCAAACGCCCCCGTCACAGAACCGGCACCCGTAAAAAAGGCCACGCCCGCGCCCTCCGGCCCCCGGGAATTGCTGGCCCGGCTGGAAGTTGTCTCCCTGCCTCCGGAGGTCGCGCGCCAGGCCACCCGCCGGTTTTCCTCCGGAGCCGCGTTGTATGACTGGGTCTCGGCGGAGCTGGAAAAAGAGCATACGGAGGCCCGCCTGGAAAAACTCCTCCTGGCCAAAGTGCGCCCCGGCACGGGGATCACGCTGAAAGAGGTAAACGCCCTGCCCTATCCTTCGGAATACCATTCCCCCACGATCCCCCAGAACGTCACCCTGGGCTCCACCCTCCCCCACCCCATCCCCGCCTACCGCCCCCCTCCTGCTCCTGCTCCTGCTCCTGCTCCTGCTCCTGCTCCTGCTCCTGCTCCTGCTCCTGCTCCTGCTCCTACTCCTTCGCCCGCTCCTCCTTCCCCCTCCCCTCCCCCCGGCCCCCAGGGAGCCCCCGGCCAACCCGGCCCCACCGGAACCTTCTCCTCCGTTCCCTCCCCCGTCGCCCCCGGCTCCGTCACCACCCGCGTCTTCCCTCCCTTTCCGTACCTGCCGCCCTCCCCCAAAACCCTGATCACCCGGGACACCGGCTGGACCACAAAACTGGAGGTCTCCCTGACCCCGGACGGCAAAGCCCTGGATGGAAACCTCACCACCGAATTCGTAAAATACACCGGTGGTGTTCCCTCCACCGCCCCGGAGATGCCCGCCGCTCCCGGGTTCGATGTCAGCCAGGTCTCATCCCCCTTCCACACCGCGTTTGGCACCCCCGTGCTCGTTGGCACCATGCCCCCGCCCGCACCCTCCGCGGCCCCCGCAGGAGGTGGAGCCCGTCCCCCGGCCCGCGAGTGGCTGGTGTTTCTCACCCTCACCCCCACCGGCGCGGTCCCGGATGGCGTGCCTCCGGAGGAACCGGAGAATAAAGAGACCCAGCCCCCGCCACAGGGCATCCGGAGGAGCTACCTCTACCACTTCGACCTCATCTCCCTGCCCGCCACCGCCGCGCGGAAAGCCCTGGTCCGGAATCCTGACGAAAAAGCACTCTACGACTGGCTGGACGCGGAGCTGGAGCGGAAGGACTCCGGGGTCACCCTGGAGCGCACCATGACGCGACGCGCCATCACCGGTCAAAGAACCAGTGGCCGGACCGTTACTGAACACCCCGCGAGCTGGCAGGTGGATGAGCCCTCCATGCCCACCAGCATTTCCATCGCCTCCTCCACACCGCTCCGGCCTCTGCCCGCGGGAGAGGGGAAAGTCTTTCCGCCCTGGCCCATGACCGCTCCCGCCTTCAGTGGCGTGGTTTTCCGGAATCTGGGCTTCAATCTGGAGGTGGAGGCAAAAGTCCCGGTGGACGACGGCCCGCTGGATCTCATCCTCGTGCCCGAAATCTCCCGGCTCACCTCCATGATGCCGCAGGATCCCGCCGGCGACATCTCCTCGCCTGTCTATGAGTCCCGCACCTTCGTCGGACGGATCTTTATCACTCCCGGCCAGACCCGGCTGACGGGCACGCTCAGCTCCCCGTGCGGCACCGGCGTGCCAGGAGGTGCCACGGAGGACCGCGTGTCCCTGCTCTTTGTCACCGCCACCTCCCCGGAGTGAGATCCAAGGCCCCAGCCTCCAATGCCCATGAAAATTTCCCCGCTTTCTCTCCTGCTCACCGGCTGGCTCGGACTCATGCCCGCCCTGCTTCCCGCCCAGGCTCCTGCTCCGGAGCCGAAGGCGAAGCCAAAGAGGGAACGAAAAATCATCCGCGTGCCCGAGGAACTCCTGGTGCGCATGGAAACCATTTCCCTGCCCGCCAACGAAGCCCGAAAGGCCCTGCGGAAGTATCCAAAACAGGAGGAACTGTATGCCTGGCTGGGCAGTGAGTTGGAGAAAGAGAAACCCCAGGTCCGCCTGGAGCACCTGGGCATGGTGACAGTTCGCAGTGGTCACCGGTCCAAACTGGAGGAAGTCCACGAACTGCCTTACGCCACGGAGTATGACCCCGCCAGTATCCCGCAGAGCATCCACATAGGGGACACCCCTCCCGCACCTCTCCCTCCCGGAAGGCCGATCCCCGGCCAGGGCACCGTAATCGCTCCCGGCGCGGTGCCCTCCCGGTTGTTCAGCCCCTGGCCCTACACCACCTGCAATGCCACCAGCTTCACCTTCCGCCACCTGGGCTGGACCACGGAATTGGAGGCGACGGTGAGTGAGGATGGGGTGACCGTGGATATCAACATGGCACCGGAGTTTGTACGCCTTCAGGGTTTCGTTCCGCTTACGCCCTCGGGCGAGCAAAAGCAGCCGGTGTTCGAGTCCGGCCAGTTCTCGGGCTCCTTCCTGACCCCGCCCGGAAAGCCCACGCTGGCAGGCACCCTCACCCCGGGTACGGAGGCCGTGTCTCCCGCCGGGGAACGCACCTGGCTTTTTTTTACGACTCTCTGCCCCACGGAAGCCGTGAGGCTGGAGGCCGCTCCAGACCCCGACCGGCCGGCGTCCGGGGACCCTTTCTCGGGTTCCGATGAAATGGAAGAAGACGGCGAAGTTGGCCGGGACCCGTCCGCCGATGAAAACGCCGGAAAGGACAAGTTCGCCCCGCCGCGGGAGACGCTTCTCCGGTTTGAGCTGATCTCCCTGCCTCCCCTCGCGGCGCGGTCCGCGCTCCTGCGCTTTCCTGAGGCCCCCGCGCTCTACTCCTGGCTGGAGGGGGAACTGGGAAAAAAGGACTCCGGTGTTTCCCTGGAGCACGCCCATGTGCTGAGGGTCCGTTCCGGCCAGCGAGCAAAGGTGGAGGCCATCACGGAGTATCCCTACGGCACGGAAATGGACCCGCCGCAGATTCCGCAGACCTTCTCCATGGGGCCGCCGGGATCACTCCCCGTACTGCCCGCCGGAGTGGGCCGTGTCTTCCCCCCATGGCCTTACACGCCCATGAATCTGAGCAGCTTCAACTTCCGGAATACGGGCGTTACCATCGAGGCGGAGGCCACGGTGGGCCCCGATGACAGGACGGTGGATCTGAATCTGGCCGTGGAAACCGTGAGGCTGGCCACCGTGATTCCCCAGGGGCTTACCGGGGAGGTCTCTCAGCCGGTGTTCGAGAGCGCCAGAAGCAACTCCCAGAAGTTAGCCTTCGTGGACCGCCCGGCACTGGCAGGCACCCTCAGCCCCGCGGCGAATACCGGCGCGCCCGGCGGTACCGCGGTGGACCGGGTGTGGCTGCTCTTCGTCACCCCCGCCCTGGTGGACTGATCCCCTGGACATCAATACACTTTCCCGGAAACCAATATGAAAAAAGGCAAGGTCCTGATCCTTCTCACCGCCCTGCTCGCGGCGGTTGCGCCCGCCCAGGTGCCCGCTCCCCCGGCGGAACCACCGGAGGCGGAAGCGGAAGAGCCTGCGCACAGGAGCGTGGAAACCCTGATGCGGGTGGAATCCTTTTCCCTCCCCGTGACGGAAGGGCGGACCGCCCTGCGGAAATATCCCCGCCAGGACGACCTCTATGCCTGGCTGGACGCGGAGCTAACAAAGGAAAAGCCCGCCGTCCGCCTGGAGAGGTTGAGTATGGTGAAAACGCGCCGGGGAAACCAAAGCTTCCTTCAGGAGAGCGATGAGCTTCCTTATCCCACGGAGTTCAATCCAGGGTCTATCCCGCAGAACGTGTCCATGGGGTCGGATGTGTCGGCCGCGCCCCCCGGGAAAGGCCCGAATCCGCCCCCCCCACAGCCGCCCCCCTCCGGACCCCGGATGGTATTTTCCCCCTGGCCCCATACTCCCTGTATTCCGTCCGGCTTTACCTTCCGGAACACGGGATGGAACCTCGAAACCGAAGTAGCCCAGGGAGTGCCGGAGCTGGCGGATGTGAAGCTCTCCGCTGCATTCATCCACTTCAATGGGGTGTCTCCCTCCACCCCGGCGGGGGATGAGGACCAGCCGTTGTTCGATACCGGGAGGTTCAATACCCAACTGCTCGCGCGTCCGGGCCGGCATGTTTTCGCGGGAACCATGAGCCCCAGCGTACATACCGGCACGCCGCGGGAAAACACCGTGAACCGCATGTGGCTGGTCTTCGTGACCGTGACCGGCACGGAGATGCTGGAGCTTCCGGACGCCGAAGAAGAAGAGGAGGAGGAAGCCACGATCCGCGAGGCGATGCTCCGCTATGAGCTCATTTCCCTGCCCGCGACGGCGGCCCGCGGAGCGATTAACAAGTCCACGGACGAGCCCGCGCTTTACGGCTGGCTGGAGAGCGAACTCACGAAAAAAGGCTCCGACGTGATCCTGGAGCGTGGCCATCTCCTCCGGGTGCGGTCCGGGGTGAAAGGGAAGCTGGAGGCCATATCCCAATACCCCTACGCCATGGAGGTGGAACCTCCCGTGATTCCCCAAAACTTCAGCATGGAGACCACGGGGTATCAATCCGGTGGACCGGGCCGTGTCTTCCCTCCCTGGCCTTACACACCCTCCACTCCCGCCGCGTTCACTTACCGGAATGTGGGATTCAGCACGGAAGTCCTGGCAAAGCTGACAGGCGATGGCAGCCGCTGGGATGTCCAATTGTCCGCGGAAAACGTGCGTCTCGCCGGGGAGATGCCGCAGGGTCTTTTGGGGGAGATCACGCAGCCGGTTTTTGAGACCTCAAAGGTGACCTGTCAGGTCCAGGCCCCCGCGGGCCGCCCCGTGCTGGTGAGCACCCTCAGCCCTCCCCTGGGCACCGGCACTCCGGGCGCGAATCAGGAGGACCGGGTGTGGCTGCTCTTTATCACCGCCACCCCGGCGGAGTGAACGCGGGAATCCCGGGGAATCATTCACCGCATCCGGCCCCGAAACGCGGCTTTATCTCCACCTTGCCAGAGACGTTAAGATACGGGTAAGACGGGCCTCATGCGTCTTATACCCTTGCTTCTTTTGTCATTCACGGCAGTCCCCGTGATGGCCGATGTCACCCTGCCCTCCGTGCTGGGCACTCACTCCGTGCTCCAGCGCGAGGCCGCCGTTCCCGTGTGGGGCTGGGCGGATCCCGGAGAGAAAGTCACCGTCACCTTTGCCGGACAGACGAAGGAGGCCACCGCGGGACAGGACCGCCGCTGGTCCGTGAAGCTGGACGCCATGCCCGCGAATGCCACGCCGCAAAAGCTCACCGTGAAGGGGAAAAACGAGATCGTGCTGGAGGACATCCTCGTGGGCGAAGTGTGGATCGGCAGCGGCCAGAGCAATATGCAGTGGGACGTGAATGCCTCGCTCAACGCGGCCCAGGAAAAGGAGGCCGCGAATCATCCGAACATCCGCCTCTTCAACGTGCCGCTCGTGTCCGCGCCGGTGAAAAAGGACACCGTGAATGCCTCCTGGACGGCCTGCACACCGCAGACGGTGGGCGGCTTCTCCGCCGTGCTTTACTTCATGGGCCGGGATCTCCAGAAGGAACTGAACGTGCCGGTGGGTCTCATCGCGGATTCCTGGGGCGGCAGCCGCATCGAGCCATGGACACCTCTGGAAGGGTTTGATCTGGTACCCAGCCAGCAGGCCAACGCGAAGAAAATCCGGGAGGAGGGCGAGAAACTGGCCCACGGCTCCCAGAATCTGCACGGCCTCTACAACGCCATGATCCATCCCATAGTGCCCTATGCCATCCGCGGCGCGGTGTGGTATCAGGGGGAGTCCAACAATGGCGAGGGCATGCTGTATTTTGACCGCATGAAGGCACTGGTGGGCGGCTGGCGCGCGGTGTGGGGACAGGGGGAGTTCCCGTTCTATCACGTCCAGATCGCCCCCTACAACTACACGAAGAAGGGCCCGGAAGTGGACCGCGCCACCACCTCCCTGGCGGAACTGTGGGAGGCCCAGACGGAAAGCGCGAAGCAGATCCCGCACACCGGCATGGTGGTCACGAATGACGTGGGCGAGGTGAACGACATTCACCCGAAAAACAAGCAGGCCGTGGGGAACCGGCTGGCGCTCCTGGCTCTGGCAAAGGTGCACGGGAAAAAAGACCTTGTGTATTCCGGCCCCGTCTTCACCGGCCACACGGTGGAGGGGAACCGCGTGCGTTTGAAATTCGAGCACACCGGCGGTGGTCTCGTGGCGCGCGATGGCAAGCCGCTGAACTGGTTTGAAATCGCCGGGGCGGACGGGAAATTCGTGCCCGCCGAGGCGGTGATCGATGGCAAGGACGTGGTGGTCAGCGCCGCCGGCGTGCCGGAACCGAAGAACGTCCGCTTCGCCTTCAGCCAGATCGCGGAACCGAACCTCATGAATAAAGAGGGCCTGCCCGCCGGAGCCTTCCGCACGCGCTGAGGAGGTTCTTTAAACAGGTTAGGCCGGGGCTTCCGTGAAGGGAAGCCCCGGTTTTCCAGTGACGGAGTAGCGTTCCTGCCACTATCCGGAATTGATCCCCGTGGCCTGGCTTACCGGGAGCCGGAGCCTTATTTTCTCACCGTGGCCAGGGCCGCGGCGGGATACCGGGTGCCCTGGACGGCTTCCGGGGGAAAGGCGGCGGCGAGGGCGGCCAGTTCATTTTCTGTCAGGACGAGGGAGGCGGCGCCGATATTCTCCGCCAGGCGGTAGCGGCGTTTGGTGCCGGGGATGGGGACGATGTCCTCCCCCTGGGCGAGCACCCACGCGAGGGCGAGCTGGGCAGGCGCGCAGCCCTTCTCCGCGGCAAGGCGTTTCACCTCGTCCACGAGCTTGAGGTTCCGGGCGAAGTTATCACCCTGGAAGCGGGGGTTGTTCAGGCGGTTGTCGCCGGGCTCCAGATCGGACGGGCTTTGGATCTGTCCGGTGAGCATGCCGCGGCCCAGGGGGCTGTAAGCCACAAACCCGATGCCCAGTTCCCGGCAGGTGGCCAGCACGCCATCCGTCTCCACCTCCCGGGTCCAGAGGGAATACTCCGTCTGCAGCGCGGCGATCGGATGCACGGCGGCGGCGCGGCGGATGGTCTCCGGCGCGGCCTCGGAGAGCCCCAGATAACGCACCTTCCCTTCCCTGACAAGTTCCGCCATGGCCCCGACGGTGTCCTCGATGGGCGTCTCCGGGTCCACGCGGTGCTGATAGTAGAGGTCTATGGTCTCCACGCCCAGCCGCTGGAGGCTGCCCTCGCACGCGGCTTTCACATACTCCGGACGCCCGCTGAAGCCCTTTTTCCCCGGTTCCTCCGGGGTGCGGAGATAGCCGAATTTCGTGGCGATCACCACTTCGTCCCTCCGACCGCGGAGGGCAGCGCCGAGGAGCCGTTCATTCGTGTGCGGGCCGTAGGCGTCGGAGGTGTCCAGGAAATTCACCCCGGCATCCAGCGCCGCGAGCAGCGTGGCGGTGGACTCCGCGTCATCGCGGCTGCCATAGAATTCGGACATGCCCATGCAGCCGAGGCCCAGGGCGGAGACAGGGAGGGAGGAGAGCAGGCGGCGGGGGATCATGGCTGGAGACCGGCGGTGATGGCCAGGGTGGTGGGGGAAATCCCGTTGTTATAACTTTCGAGGATCACGGACTTGATGGGCGAAGGCTGCTTCACCGCCAAGGAAAAGTAGCGGACATGGTGGCGCTTCACCACGCCGTCCACGCGTTTGGAACCCGGCACATCGCTGCCGCTGACGTAGTCGATGAAGACCTCGCCGGTCTTCAGCTCCGTCACCTCTTTGGCCCCGTCCGCGTGTACCACTGTCACCTTCATGGCGGGCCGCACGCTTTCCGGTCCCCCGTCCCACCCGGCCACGCCTCCAAGGAAATGCAGGCTGCCCGCCGCGAATCCGACGGGGATTTCCACTTTGTCAGGGAGCGTACCCGCGAAGGACTGGCCGTCCCCGTTGCGGAGCACGATCACATTTCCCCCCGTGGGCGTGGTGGCGGGATCCGGCAGGGAGAAGGGCACGCCCTGGACGGTGACGATGCCGTATTTCACCGGTGGAATGCTGTCGTTCCGGGCGTCGCGGGATTGATAGAGCCCCGCGCCGGTGTCCGTGGTGAAGCCCTTCGCGAGATTCAACGCGCGGTATTTCCCCGTGCCTTCCGCCATGTAGGCCAGGAGGTCCCCCAGGGTCTCCGCGCCCAGGCCCTCGAAGCCCTCCGGCATCAGGGAGAGGCCGGTGTCCACGCGGGATTTGATATCGCCCGTCTTGATCTCCTGGTCGATGCCGCCCGGCAGGCGCAGCGTGAGCGTGGCATCGTTCTCCCGCGTGATGATGCCCACCGCGAAGGTACCGTCCTTCATCGTGAGGCTCCAGGTGCGGTGCTCATTGTCCACCACGCGGCCAGGATCGACGATGCTGGTGAGCAACTCCGCGGCGCTGTGCACGCCCATGCCGTCCAGCGGCGGGCCCACTTGCTTCCCTTCCCCGTTCAGCTTGTGGCAGAGGGCGCAGGTGGTGGTGTAGATGACCTTCCCCTTCGCCGCGTCGCCGGGCCGGGCCTCGATGAGCGGGAGGAGTTTTGCGAGGATTTCGTTCTTTTGGGGATTCGTGCCGCCGCCCAGGCCATCAATGAGCTTCACGGCGCGCGCGGACACGGTTTTGTCAGGGTGCAGGCGGAGCTTGCTCAGGCGGGAGGGTCCCAGGAGTGTGGGCTTCAAGGTCCCGGCCTCCAGGGCATCCAGCACGGCCCCGGCCCACTCCGCGCGGCGCGCGAGGGCATCGAAGAGGGCGCTTTGCGCGGTGGCAGGCAACGACGGCAGGCCTTCCACCAGCGGCGCGCCCAGGGAGGGCTCGTTGGTGCCCGTGAGGGCGGCGATGAGATCGAGCTGCCGGGACTCACTCTGACTGGTCTTCAAAAGAGCAATGAGCGCCGGAAGGATGCGCGCGTCCGCGGCACGGGAGCGGGCGAGGGAAAACGCGACGGCGGCGCGCGAGGGATCCGGCTGGGAGTCGTCCGCCACGAATTGGAGGAACCCGGCGACGCGCTCCGCGGCGGCGGCCTTCAGCGGGCCCTCCGGGGCCCACGCGATGGCCAGCGGCAGGGCTCCGGCGGCGATGCCGGTATCCGCGGAGGCGAGCAGCGTTTGCAGCGGCGCGGTGAAGTCCCCGGATTCCGGCGCGCGCCCGGGCCGGGCGGCGGCGGCACCGAGCACCGCGCGCACCAGCGGGAGTGCTTCCGGCGCGGCCTTTGCCGACGCGATGACCACCCACGCGAGACCGGCGGCGTCCCCTTTTTCCGTGAGGCCGGTCGTGAGCGAGGTGGCGAGATCCAGCAGAGCCCCCGCGGGCCTGGCCTGCGAGGCGAGGGCCGCCTCCAGCACGGGCACGGGATTTGACGAAGCGGCGGCCACGGCGGCGCTGCGGGACCAGTTGTCCGCCAGGGAGGGAATCACCGCGAGCAAAGCGGCGGCGGAGTCCGGGCTCAAGCTGCCGGCGGACATGGCCCGCAGGGCGGCCAGGCGCACGCGGGGTTCAGGATCGCTCAACAAAGCGGCGAACGGGGTGACGGTCCGGCCTCCGGCTGCCTCGATGACCAGCAGCGCGTTGCGCCGCACCCCGGCATCGCCCGACCGGAGCGCGTTCCCGAGCGTGCCTTCATCCAGTTTCCCCAGGCGGTGCAGAGACCAGAGGGCAAGCACGCGGGCCGGGGCAAAGCCTTCCCCGGCGGCCAGGGACACGAGCGCGGGCACGGCACCGGAGGCATCCTTGCTTTCCATGAGCAGCCGCTGGGCGGTGAAGCGCGTCCGCTTGTTAAGATGGGAAAAGGCGGCCACCAGGCCGGCTGCGTCCGCTTTCGTGAGATCCGGCACCGTCAGGGTTTTCGCCTGTTCGTGCTGGATGCGGTAGATACGTCCGAAGTAATGTTCCCGGTCCGGCCGGGTGGTCGCGCCGGACCGGCTGTGCTGGGGGCCGCGGGAGTCGCTGTGGGCCACCACGGGATTGTAGAAGTCCAGCACATACATGGCTCCGTCCGGTCCGAACTGAAGGTCCACGGGGAAGAACCAGCTGTCCCCCGCGCGCAGCCATTCACGGTCCTGGCGGATCAGTTTTCCGGAAAAGGTGGGGCCCTCCGGAACGAATTTTTCGTAGTGGATGATATCCAGAATGGGTTCCGTGCAAAAGACCCCGTCCTCCCACCCGGCGGGCCACGCGCCGCCCTCCGGCACGGTGCTGGCGCAGGCGGAGCTGTAGCCGCCCACGGCATCGATCTGCATGAAGGGCGCGCGGGAGGGCATGTCCGCGCGGATGACCTTCCGTCCCCGGATCACGCTCTCCGCGCTGCCGGTGTTCCCCACCTTCCCCCGGACCAGCACGGGCTCCGGCAGCACCACGTGCTGCACGGGATTCCCGCTCGTGGCCTGACCGAAATACACCTCCATATCACTGGTGATATCCAATCCAAACGCGTTCCCGCCGCGGGAGGCCACCTGCTCGATGGCGGAGCCGTCCGGCTTGAAACGGAACACCCCCGCGACCACCTTCCCCTTCACCCCTGGACGGGCCACGGAGACGGCATCCGCGCCACTCCCGGTATTCGCATAGATCCAGCCGTCCGGCGCGGCCATGAAGTGATTTGCCACGAAGTGGGTGTCCCCCGGCGTGAAGCCCGTGAAAAGCCGCTCCTCCCGGTCCGCTTTGCCATCGCCGTCCGTGTCATGGAGAAACACGATATCCGGCTGGCCCACCGCGATGACGCCGTCCCCGTAGAGGCAGAAGCCGGTCACCAGTTCCAGGCCCTGGTGGAAGACGTCCTTTTTGTCCATCACGCCATCGCCATCCGTGTCCGTCAGGATGCTGATGCGGTCCGTGGCGGGGCGGTCGTAATTCCCGGGCTTCAGCACGCCGGTTTCCCGCCAGGGCTCGGCGATGGCGGGCCGCCGCCCGTTGGGATATTCCGGGGTCTCCGCGATCCAGAGCCGCCCGCGCGCGTCCCAGTCCATGGCGATGGGCTTGTTGATCAGGGGCTCGCCGGCCACCGGGCCGGCGGTAAAGCCGGGGGAGAGATCGAAGGACTTCACCGTGTCCGCCGGGGTGCGCGGTCCCCCGGCGGGATAGCGGAGTGTGGCGGGGTCCGCGGGCTTGCGGAGCGCGTCCGCGTTTTCCTGCTTCGCCACCCAGGTCACGCCGCGCAGGATGAACTCCCGCAGGCTGGCGTGCTTCAGGGAGTCCGCCTGGCCCTGGAGCAGGGTGAAGGCGCGGTGGCCGTCCGCCGCCTCCCACGCCCACATCTGCGGCTGGAGGTCATAGACATTCGCGCGGTCCAGGCGCTCCGGGGAGCGCGGATCGATCCGTTTGGCGGTGACCTTCGGCGTGAAGGCGGAGGCCAGGATTTTGATCTTCGGGTCGAGGTCGAGATCGTAAAAGGTTTCGTCGTCGATGTCGAAACCCGAGGCATCGCGCGTGACGGGATGCGCGTCCGTCACGGTGTAAAACATGAGCTTGTTAGGAAACCGGCGGCTGTTGGCCGTCCATGTGCCGCCCGCCAGGGGCTTCAACCAGTCCCCCGCCCCGATGCCCCCGCCGATGACCACCAGGCCGCCTCCCCGGGCGGTGAATTTCTCCACGGCGGCGCGGGTGGCGTCCGGGAGCGGCGAGGGCCTGGTATCGAAGAGCACCAGCACGTCCGCGGCGGCCAGTTGGGCCTCTGTCACCGGACCGGTGGAGGTGGTGAGTTCCACGCCCTCTGTTTTCAAACACGCGGCGAGCTGTGTCGCGGCTGGTGAGGACTCGCCCGGCAACAGCACCCGGACAGGGGCGGCAAAGGCCGGCGGGACACAGAGGATGAGGGAGGCAAAAGCGGTGAAGAACAGTCGGTGCATGGGCTGTCAATGAAGGTGCCCATCCCCTCGCGGGGAGGAGATGGGCACGGGGGTGGCCCGTTGGAGGGCCGGGATGGTCAGGACGGAGGTGGGAAACCTCCGCCACGGTTTATTTCGTGGCGGCCCACTTCACGGCGTTCACCAGGAGGGTCTTGTATTCCGGGAGGTCGTGGGCTTTGGCGTCGTGGCCGAGGGTGAGGCCCACGATCTTCGCCTTCGGGTGCTTCACGGTGAAGACCTGGGGATAGGTGCCCGGCTTCAGGGAACTGGTGGCGGTGGCGAGCACCTCCACGGGAGAGCCCGCGGGATCGACGTTGTAGTAATACAGTTCGTCCGAGATCTTGAAGCTGGGGCTCACGCCTTTCATCAGCGGGTGCTCCGGCTGGGTGACCTTCACTTCGAACTCGCCGAAGCGGTCATGTCCGCGGCTGCCGCCACCGGCATACACTTTGTTATACTCCGGCCAGTCGCCGAAGTTGTACCAGAGGCCCGGGTGGAGCAGCACGAGGCCCTTTCCGGCGTCCGTGAACTCCTTGAGCGCGGCACGGAACGGCAGGGCGCTGAAGCCTCCCTGGTTCGTGCTGATGACAGCCACGTCCGCGTTGGCCAGCTCCTTCGCCGCCACCACGGCGTCCTCGGTGTAGTTCACACTCACGCCGCCCGCCGCGTTCAGGATCGCGGTGTCCGCGACATTGAAGTACTTCTGGAAGTCGTGGGAGGAACCGCCGCCGATGAGCAACACCTTCGTGCCCGCCTTCCACTCGATGGCCGCGGACTTCTTCTCCGGGGCCGGGGCGGGAAGCGGCGCGGCTTTTTCATCCGCGAGTTCCGCCGTGATGGCCAGGATGGTCGGGGCCGAGCCGCCGGCCGGGCTTTCCAGGGTGATGCGCTCGATCTCCACCGCGCCGAGGTTCAACTGCTTGCTGAACCAGCGGACCTGGTGATCCCGCACCACGCCAGGCACGAACTTCGAGCCCGGAACATCGACGCGGTTGATGTAGTCCGCGAATTCCACGCCGTTCTTGCAGACGATGCCCTCGCGCTGGCCGCCCGTGGTATGGATGGTGATGCGGAGCGCGTCGCCGTCCTTGTCAAAGCCGGGGTAGCCCCAGCCCGTCACACCGCCCAGGAAGTGCAGGCGGTTCGCCTTGAATCCGCCCACGTTGATCTCCACGCGCTGCGGCAGCGAGCGGGAGAATGCGCCGCGGGGCCCGCCCTTGAGCACCACGATGTTCTGCGGGGACTTCTCCGGTCCCACCACGCTGAAGGGCACGCCCTCCACGTTCACCGTGCCGGTCTTGCGGAAGTTGAACGTCTGATCCTTGAGGTCCTGGTTTTCATACAGGCCCATGGAGGTGGTGGTGGTGAAGGCGTTGCGCAGGTCCAGGGTGCGGAATTTCCCGCCGTCCGCGGACTGCATGTAGGTCACCAGATTCCGCAGCATCTCCGGCCCCAGGGCTTCAAAGCCTTCCGGCATGAGACTGCGTCCGGTATTCACCCGGGACTTGATGTCCGCCGTGCGGATTTCCTTTTCCCCGCCCTGGAATTTCAGGAAGACGGAGGCCGGGTTTTCCCGGGCGATGACACCCGCGAAGATCTGGCCGTCTTTCGTCTCAATGTTCCAGGCGGTGAAGGACGGGTCCACTTCGGCATTCGGATCCGCGATGGCCGTCAGCAGTTCGCCCGCTCCGTGGGCACCCATGCCCGTGAGGTTCGGGCCCACATCCGTGCCCGGCAGGTTGCCGAATTTATGGCACAGCGCGCAGGTGGCGGCGAAGAGCTGTTTCCCCTGCTCCGCGTCCCCGCGTTTCTCCACTTCCGGCAGCAGCTTGCCGATCGTCTCCGCGCGGGCTTTCGCGCCGGGCAGCAGTTCATCCAGCATTTCCCCGGCGCGTTTGCTCACGGCTTTGTCCGGGTGCGTACGCAGGCGGAAGGCGTTCGCCGGCCCCAGCACGGCCACGTCCACCTGCTTCGCCTTCACGGCGTCCAGGAAGGCCAGGGACCAGTCGGCGCGCTTCAGCAGCATGTTGAAGGCGATGGTCTGCGTGTCCGCCGGGAGTTTGCCGAATCCGGCGGCCAGCACGGCTCCCACGGAGGCGTCGTCCGTTTCGGACAGCGCGGTGAGGAGGCGGTTTTTCAAAGCCGGGGAGTTCTCGCCGGTGACCACGCCGAGCACGGCGGGCAGGGCTTCCTTGTTCGCGCTCCGCAGGCCAATGAGGCTTTGCGCGGCGGTGAAACGTTCGTCATCGGAGGCACCCGCCTGATTGAGCTTGTCGAAGAGTCCCTTGGTGAGGGCCACCATCGCGCCCTGGAGCGCTCCGGCCTTGTCCCACTTCGCGGCGAGCGGCAGGGCGCTGCCACTGGCTCCACCGGAGAGGAGTTTGGTGAGGGCGGCGGTGAGCTCCGGCGTCATTTCCGGCGTGGTCTTCAGGGACTTGCCCAGGGTATCGAGAATGCCGCGCTTCAGGGCATCCGCGCTGGCGGCTTTCCCGGAAAGGGCGATCACGAGATCCGCGGCGGCGGCGGCGTCTCCCTTCTCACCGATGCTCTGGGTGAGGATGGAGGCCAGTTGCGCCAGGGAGGGATCCCCACTGTCCAGGATGGCGGTGATGCCCGCGCTGCTGCCAGCCAGACGGGACACGGCGGCGGATTTCTGGAAGTCATCATCAAACTTGCTCCACGCGGCGATGATCGCCCGGGCGGCATCCGGGTTGCTGAAGGGCATGGCCCGCAGCGCGGCGATTCTCACGTGGGCATCCGGATGCTGGAGGGCCTCCAGGGAGGCCTTGATGATCCGCTCCCCGGCTCCCTCCACGCGCTTCGCGGGATCGGGAGTGTAAGCCTTGCTGTTATCCACGAAACGGGTGGCTTCTCCCGCAAGGAAGGCATTGCGCTTCACATCCGGGTTGGAGTCCTCCACGGCGGCGAGCCAGGCGGCATCCGGAATGTGGGAACCGGTGCTGTTAAAGAGCGTCCACAGGGCCGCGATCTTCGATTCGCTGGCTCCGTTCTTCACGAGCTCCACGAGAGCCTCTTCACCCTTGCCGCTGTCTCCCAGGAGACGGCTGGCCGTCATGCGCACGGGGCGGTTGGGGCTTTCGAGGGCTTTCACCAGGGTGGCGGTGTCCGCCTTGCTGAGATCCGGCACGGGGAGGCGCTTCGAGCCCTTGTGGTCCAGACGCCAGATGCGGCCGAAATAGTGGTCACGGTCCGGGCGGACGGCGGCGTTCACGCGGTTGTGGTCCGGCCCGCGGGTGTCGTTGTGAATGACCGCCTGATTATAGAAATCCCCGACATACACGGAACCGTCCGGGCCCACGCGCACCTCGATGGGGCGCCACCACATGTCCTTGCTGCGGATGAACTCCGTCTCCTCGCGACCCGGCAGTTTGTTGCCAACGAAGCTGCTGCCCTTCGGCGTGAGGCGTTCGTGGTGCACGATGTTGATGGTCGGCTCCGTGGTGAAGTAGTCACCGTTGTATTCCTTCGGCCACGCGCCGCCGTCATAGATCACGCAACCGGCGGTGGCGGTGAAGCTGCCCACGAGGTCGATCTGCACATACGCCAGTTGCTCCCAGGACATGGCGGGCCAGCTCTTCGGCGAGCCGATCACCACATTGTAGCTCGGTGTATTGCCCCACTTGCCCCGGGCGAGCGCGTACTCCGGCAGCACCACGTGCTCCAGGATGGTGCCGCTGGTGGGCTGGGTCCACATCACGCGGTTGTCGCCCGTGATTTCCAGGCCCCAGGTATTGCCGCCCTTGGAGGAATACTGCTCGATGGCCGTGCCGTCCGGTTTGAAGCGCACCACGCCGCTGCCGATGAAAGGCATCTTCTCGCCCTTCGCGTTCACCACGCGGTCCGAGGAACTGTAGCCATGGGTGGCGTAGATCCAGCCATCCCAGCCCCAGCGTGGGTTGTTGATCACGGCGTGGGTGTCGCTGGTGCCCAGGTTGCCGTAGAGCTTCTCCACCTTGTCCGCCTTGCCGTCGCCGTTGGTGTCCCGCAGCCAGAGGATGTCCGGAGCCTGGGTGACGATGACGCCGTCCTTGTAAAACACGAGGCCGGTCACGAGGTCCAGGCCTTCATAAAAGATCTCCTTCTTGTCCATCACGCCATCGCCATCCGTGTCCACGAGACGGCTGATCTTGTCCTGCCCCGGGCGGGCCTGCTCGCCGGAGGCGGGATCGATGCCGCCGTGGTCCTTCCATTCCTTGCCCCGGTAGTCCGGGCGCATGCCGCGGCGTCCGTTCGGATACTCCGGCGTCTCCGCCACCCAGAGGCTGCCGTCCGGGGCCCAGTCGAAGTTCATGGGCTTCGTGATCAGCGGCTCGGCGGCCACGAGGGTGAGATCGAAGTCCGGGTGGATCTCCAGATGCTTCAGCGTGTCCGCGGGCTTTTGCGGGCCACCCTCCGGATAGGTGAGGCTGGAGAGTTCCTCCGGCTTGCAGTATTCATCCAGGTTCGGGCGCTTTCCGGCCCAGGCGATGCCGCGCATGAGGATGGCGCGGTACTGCGGCAGGGAGAAGGTCTTATAGTTGTGCCCCGGGAGCGTCACAAAGGCGCGGGCGGGCTGGGTGCCGCCCTCCACGGTGTGCTCGTAGGTCCACATCTGCGGCTGGATGTCGTAGATGTTCGCATTGCCGCCCTCGGCGGGCTTCCGGCCGGGCAGGACATTCGGCGTGTAGCTGGTGGCCAGCACCTTGATGTCCGGGGAGAGATCCATGTCATAGTAGATCTCGTCGTCGAAGTGGAAATTGGACGCGTCCTTCGTGATGGGGTGGCCGCCGCCCAGCTTCTGATTCTCCACATAGTAGAGATCCATGGGGCCCTCTTTCCACTTCGTTTTGCCCTGTCGCCAGGTACCGCCCACCACTTTTTTCCAGTGATCCTCCTGGAGGCTCACGGCGGCGGTATGGATGGCCACGATGCCACCCCCGCGCTTTAGAAATTTGTCCAGCGCCTCCCAGCGGCCCTGCGTCCACGTGCCGCCCTCCTGGGCATACATGACGATGACGTCCGTGTTCTCAAGTTGTGCGTCCGTGGGCAGTTCGAGACCGCCCTCCACTTTCATGCCCCGCTCCGTGAGCAGCGCGGGCCACTCTTTGGCAAAGCGGGTATGGGCATGCACCTCCTCGCCGCGGTTGGCCGCGCCGCCGCGCACATAGACGCGAAGAGGGTCCGCCTGGGAGCTGAGCGTACACGTTAGGAAGGTCGTCAGTAGGGTTGCTAATCTCATGGGGGTTTGCGGGATAAGTGGAAATTCCAGGCGGAAGAATACGCCAAGTGTGACAGTTGTTTGCGCCCGCACAAATATGAAATCGAGTGTCAAAAACTGGCATTTTGCGGGGGTCCGGGGACGTCCGGCATTCGTTGGCACGCGCTGGAAACCCTGCTCTTAAAGGCCCGGGCGCGCGCGTCCCCATCCGCTCCCCTGCCCCCGGCATTTCCGTGTTCCCGGACCGCGGGAGGGGCGGTCATGGAATAAAAACCGCCGTGGTTGCCAGCGGCGGGGCTTCGTGCTATTCACGGCCCGTCCACATCGTCGCGTCCCCTTTCCCTCCGATGTCCTCCGCCGCAGAATCCTCCTGGCCCTGGCTGGTCCGCCGTTTCGTCACGACGCGGTGGTCCCTGCTGCGGCGCGTGGCGCGGAATCCGGAGCAGGACCAGATTTCCGCCGCGGAAGTCTGCCGTCTCTACTGGCACCCGCTGTATGCGTTCCTGCGCAGCCGCGGGCACGGGGAGACGGAGAGCCAGGACCACGTGCAGACCTTTCTCATCCGTCTGCTCCGCGGGGACATCCTCGCGAAGGCGGACGCAAACCAGGGGCGCTTCCGCTGCTACGTCACCACGCTGCTCCTGCGTCACGTCTCCTCCGCCCGCACCCGCGCGGCGGCAAAAAAACGCGGCGGCGGCATTCCGGACATTGTCATCGACTGGACGAGCGCCGAGTCCGCCTACCTGAAGGACATGCCGCTGGCCGCCTCTCCGGAGGACATCTTCCGCCGCGCGCTGGCCGCCCGTCTCATTGACGACGCCACCCTGTCCCTGAGGAAGCGCTACATCGCCTCCGGCCGGGAGGCCCTGTTCGAGGCCCTGCTGCCCGCCCTGGAGGGTCCCCTGGTGGAAGGCACCTACATCACCCTCGCGGCGGAGCTGTCCCTCCAGCCCGGCGCGCTGCGCGTGGCCGCCATCCGGCTCCGGGCCAGATTCCGGGAATGCCTGCGTGCCGCCGCCTCCCAGGCGCTCCACCTGCCCGCGGGTCCGGCGCTGGATGAGGAATTACGGGAGATTTTTTCCTGACGCGCGTGGCCAGGGGCTGTAACTTTTTCCGGACTTCCCCTTAAATAGAGGAATACCGGACTTCCCGTTTTTCCCCGGCGGCCATGCCCCAAGATCACTCCCGTGTCATTTTTTCCGCCCCCGCGCCTGGCCCTGGCCCCGGGTCCGGAGGAGGCCTGCCCCGGCGGCTCGATCCCATGGCCGTGGGGCGTTCCATCGTGGGTCCCTCCATGGCCCCGGAGGAACCGGAGGTGGAGGGATATGAAATTCTCCGCTTCATCGCCCGCGGCGGCTCCGCGCAGGTGTGGGCCGCCACCCGGCTGGCGGACGAGCACCCCGTGGCGCTGAAGGTGGCCTTTGACGAGGATCCGGAAAATGCCGAGCGCCTGCTCCTGGAGGCGGAGACCACGCATTCCCTGAGGCATCCGCACATCGTCCGGATGCTGGATCAAACAGTGACCCGTGATGACCGGCCCGTGCTGGTGATGGAACTCGTGGACGGCCCCGCGCTCTCCGCGCGGCTCCCGGACGGCGGCTTTACCCTCGGGGAAGCCCTGGCCATCTTCCTGCCCGTGCTGGAGGCCGTGGAGCACGCCCACGGGCGGGGGATCATCCACCGGGACCTCAAGCCCGCGAACATCCTCCTGACTCCCGGCGGCATGCCGAAGGTGAGCGATTTCGGGCTGGCCCGTCCGGTGAAGGACCGGCTGGTGGCTTTCTCCCTCACGCATACCGGGGCCGTGGCGGGCACCGTGGAGTATCTGCCCCCGGAGAGCTATCTGCCCGGGTATGAACCGGACCGCGCGGCGGACATCTATGCCCTGGGCATCCTGCTGTATGAAATGCTCACCGGCATGCCCCCGCGGGGTGCCTGGTCCCCGCTTTCCTCCGTGAAGCAACTGGATGTGCGGCTGGACGTGCTCATCGCGGATGCCATCTCGCCGGACCCCGCGAAACGGCTGGCGTCCGCGGACCTGTTCCGCCAGCGCCTGCATGCCATCCGGGACTCCGCTCCCCGTCTCGCGGGCACGCCGCTGCTCACCCGGCCGGTGCGCGTGGCGGACGCGTTCTGGACTGTCGCCGGCCTGTATTTCATGGCGGCGGGGTTCTGCACCATGGAGAGAATCAATAACACGGACGTGCCCGCGGTTTTCGATCTCACCTTCCAGCACACGCCGCTGCTGGGGGGCTTCTGGGCCACGTGGGTGCTGGGCACGGGCGTGGGGATCATGTGGTTCTGGCAGTTGATACGCCTCTGGATCTTCCGCCGCGTGCCGTTCAGCGAACGCCTGCCCGCTCCCTTCGGCCTGAAGATGGAGCCCTCGCGCGGGAGCCGCTTCTTCACCGGCATCATGCAGATCCTCTGCGGATGGCTGCCGGCGCTGTTTGGTATTTTTATCGCCACGGACTCCTGGCACTGGCTCAATGCGTCCACACCGCCATGGGATTCCGCGCTGGTCATCACGCCCTGGGACAGCGTGGGCACCGCCAGCATGTGGCAGTGGGATCCCCCTGCTTTTCTGGATGGGGGCTCCTACTGGATCAAGGAAGTCCAGCCGGATCTCTCTCCCGGAAAGCTCAAGGTGCGGGACCGCCAGAGCTTCCTCGTCTTCACCCAGCCGCTGACCCTCACGCTGGGCCTCGCGGCCATCGCGCTCGGCATGGCCGCCACCCTCGCGAGCCTGGCCGCCGCCTGGTGGCCTCGCCGGAAAGTCATGGTGGGGCTCATGCTGGGCTTCACCGCCTGGTTTGTCACCAGCATCCGTGCCGATGTCCTGGGCACCCGCCAGGAGAAGGAGCAATACCGGCGGGACACCACCCTGCTGGAGACCATCCGCTCGCAGGCAGCGGAACGTGAGGTGACTCCCTGGATGGAACGGCTTTTCAACGAACTTTACCTCCACCCGGATCCCGCGTGCCCCCTGCCCCCTATGCTGGAAAACGCGTTTAGACCGACCGTGATCACAAACGATACCGACCCGGCCCGCGATCCCTCCCCGAACACTTCTGATACCGAGCTGCCGCGCGATAACTTCCGGAGGAATCTCGCCACGCGCCAGAACCGGGAAATTCAGAACCGGCGCCAGACCAGTCCGGCAAGGTATGATACCCGGGTAATCGATGGCAAGCACTTCCGGCACCGCATCGCCTTTGAGCGCTGGATGGACCCTCCCCAGGGGCCTTCCACCGGAGACATCGTGGAGCTGCGCCTGCGGGCGAAACTTCCCTTCGCCAATCCGCCCGGCATTTATTACTGGAATACCAGAACCGAATCCCTGTATAGCGCGGATGCGCGGGAGCTGGAAGGTCCGGAGGCGGTGGCCTGGGTGGAATCCTGGCTCCAATGCCTGGGCACCCCCGGCTGTCCCGGCCTGGAGACGTTCCTGCTTAAAAAGGTTTTCCGGGAGGACTCCGACCCGAATACCCCGCTTCCCTCCCCTGCTGTTTGTGAAGTCCTGCGTTCCCGTCCCCTGCCCGGCCTGAAGCTCCAGGGCACTCCCGGGCTGAAACGCCTGCCCGGCGCCAGATGGCAACTACTCCTCTCCCTGGCCACCGCCAATCCCCCGGAACAACTGCGGTGGCGGGTGGAGATCGTCCACACCGAAGACCGCTGGCAGATTCTACGGCTGGCTTTTTAATACCGGTCCCGTTTCCCAGGGAAAGAGGCCCGGGGGCTGGTGAAATACGCACCTTTCCAAAATGAAGCATCCCCTCCTCGCGGCTGCGGCCTTGTTTTTGACCTCATGCTCCACGGTGGAGCGCCCTGGCGATCCTTCCGCCCCCGCCCCCACGAAGGAAGGCCAGCGAAAGGTGTTCGACAGGAAAGTCCGTGACATAACCAAACGGATGAAACAGGACGGCTATTTTCTGTTCGGGGACGTGGCGGTGGACCCCGATGGCGGGGCGACTCTCGTCTTTTTCCGTGAGCCGGGGCCGCCGTGTTCCGACAAATGGTTTCACATCACCGCATCCGGCGGGGTCACGGTCATGCGCTGACCGCCCCGTTCCACCTCCGGCAGGGAGCTCATGCCGGACACCGGGAGTACGGAAGGCCCTTCTGGAATGACCCGCCACCGCCGGAGGGATGAAGGTCCGGCGGCTGAAAAGCATCAGTCCTTGCATTGGCCGGGGGAAGCCGAATGCTTACCGCACTCCATGCACCGTTCCTTTCTCCTCCTTCTCCTGGCCGCCCTCTCCGCCCGCGCGGAACTCCGCGTCCCCGGCTCCACCGCCTACGGGGCACCGGACCCGGATGCCCTGCGCGTGAGCAAATCCCGCGGCGTGGTAGACTGGAGGAATCCGAAGCAATCCGTCCTCTGGTTCGGGGAATTCAAAAAGACCGGCAACCTGGAGGTCTCGCTGGCCGTGACGCTGCCGGAGAAAGCCCCGGCCACGCCGCCGGTCTTCAAGCTCACCCTCGCGGGAAAATCCGCGGAGGCCACCGCCACCGGCACGGGGAAGACGGTTCTGAAATTCGGCTCCTTTGACATCGCGAAGGCCGGTTACCAGCAGTTCACCCTGGAGTCCGCGAACCCCGCCGGGGACATCGAGTCCCTAGTGCTGGACGGTCCTGCCGCGGAGGGCGCGCACTTCAATACCGATCCCCGCCGCAACGCGGCGAGCGTCCACCTTTTCTATCCCCTGGAGGGGAAGCCGGAGGTCCAGGCCTTTTACTGCGAGGCCACGGGCGTGCTGGATCCCGTCTATACCTATTATATGGCCACCGGATTCTCCCGCGGCTACTTCGGCATGCAGGTGAACAGCGCGAAGGAGCGCCGCATTATCTTCTCCGTGTGGGACGCGGCGGAGGGCCAGGACGCCCAGGACCGCACCTCCGTGAAGGAGGAAAACCACACCACGCTCCTGGCAAAGGGCGAGGGCGTGGAGGCCAGCGTTTTTGGCAATGAAGGCACCGGTGGCCACAGCCATCTGGTTTACCCTTGGAAGACCGGCGAAACGCAGAAGTTCGTGGTCACGGTGAAACCCCAGGGCACCTTCACGGATTACAGCGGCTACTGGTTTCACCCGGAAAAGAAAACCTGGACGCTGCTGGCCTCCTTCCACGCGCCCAAGGATGGGAAGTATCTGCGCGGCCTCTACTCCTTCAGCGAAAACTTCGGCGGCAGCAACGGCCACCTCCAGCGGAAGGCGCTCTTCGGGAATCAGTGGATCCAGACCAGTGACGGAAAATGGTCCCCCATTCTGAAGGCCACCTTCAGCTTTGACGGCACGGGCAAGGCCGCGCGTCTGGACCGTTTCATGGGCGTGGAAAACGGGAGCTTCTTCCTCAGCCAGGGCGGCTTTGTGGAAGGCTTCACAGCCTACGGCGCGCCCTTCACCCGGCCCGGCGGCGGCAGCCCTCCGGTGCTCGATCTGCCGAAGACTCCGTGAGCGCTGCGGACTTCCAGCCATACATCGAGCACGCCGGCGTCACCGTCGGGGCCATCACCGGCGTGCTCGCCGCGAAGGGAAAACGCATCGATCTCTTCGGCATTCTCGTGCTGGCGCTGGCCACGGCCTTTGGCGGAGGCACGGTGCGGGATCTCCTGGTGGGCGAAAGACCCGTGGCCTGGCTGCGGGGGCCCGCGCTCATGCTGAATGCTCTCTTCACGGCCATTGCCACGTTTTTCACCGCCCGGTATGTGCGCATGCCCCGGGGCCTCCTCCAGGTGGCGGACGCGGTTTCCCTGGCGTTCTTTGTGATGCTGGGGGTGGAAAAAGGGTTGCTCTTTCAGCTTTCCCCGCCGGTGGCCGTGCTCCTGGGCGTCATCACCGGCGTGGCGGGCGGCATCGTGCGGGACGTGCTCCTGGGCGAGGTGCCATATGTCTTCCGCCGGGAGATCCACCTCTACGCCACCGCCGCCATCGCGGGCGGCATGGTCAGCATCTCCCTCCAGCCCCTGGGAAGCCTCCCCGCGGCGGGAGCCGGATTTCTAACCATCCTCGGCCTCCGCCTCGCCGCCATGAAATGGAGGCTCTCGCTGCCGGTGTTTGAGATGAAGGAGTAGGGCGGCAAACCCCCGCCCCTTCCATGCCCCTGATCCCTGAAGTGGCAGGCGCAGCCGCGGGTTGAGGGGAAAAAGCCAGTCAGACTGAGGGCGGGATGCTCAGGGCGAACGGTCCCCGGCTTGCGCTTCACTGGCCAGTATTTCGTAAATTTCCCGCGCGGAAGTGAACATGGACGCGCCTTGCTCCTTTTCTCCATTCACCTCCCTTTCTCCGGCGTTCCGGGCAGCAACGGCGCGCCTTAGAATCCCTAACACCTCGCCATCGGTAAGGTCCAGCAGTGGCCCGGTATATTCCTGGGCACCAACGCTGGTCAACCGGTAAACCCGGGTGGACTCCCGCGTGACGGACGCGGGTTTTTGCTGTATGCGCAGGCGGCTCTCCTCCCCACCCCCGCCCATCGTATCGCCAATCCCGGCGGAAAAGGCGGGGCCCGTGCCGAGGACGACCGCCAGCGGGCGGCCGGGTCTCCCTTTCTCATAAAAGACGGTGTGACCCAGGAGCTTCTCCATGATAGGGGTAGCGATCGCATGGGAGGCTATAGCGGGGGTGAGGCGGAAAATCCGCGGCCCTCCCGGCCAAAAAACACCAGTAAGCCCCCGCCGGGATGGCTAGGGCGACGAGGAGGGTGGTGGTCAGACTTCTTCGATTCATGACAGACATTCAGGTCTCTCCCAGCCAGGGGATGCCGCCATCTTCGCGCGCGGGATCCGGCAACAGGCTCTCCAGTTCCGGGTGACCGTCCCGCAGCATCCGGAGCCGCGCGGAGGTCCAGGGCACCTTCCGGACAAAGGAGGTCATCAGAGCATGCCAGCGTTCCTGCCGCCGCAGATAAAGGTGCCCGTCATGAATGATAAAGAGTTCCGGGCCCTCCTGGGAAACAGTCTTATGTGCGTCCGCCACACATTCGAAGGCGACACTCTTATTCAAAGGAATCAGAGGCCCAATTAGCACCGTCACGATGAACAGCACCAGAAGACACTGCATGAACGTGAAGCGGCGGCGCGCGGGTGTCTTTTTCATGCGTGCGCGGGTGGATGACATAGAAGCCGGCTTATCCATCTGTTTTATATCGTGGTGAAAATGCCGGAGCTGGCTCACCATCCTGGGGCCCTCCCGGGAGCGGACTGCCACAGCAGGGCCCATTCCTCCGCGGAAACCCCGCCCGTCAACCGTCCGGCGGGCGTGAGCGCCCGCAGCCCCACGCCCTTCCCGGGCCGGCCGGTGACCTCCTGAAACTGGAGATGAAACTGGACACCCTCCCGGGTTTCCCCGGACACCACGGAGATGATGCCATACGGTTCCGTATGAGGCTCGCCCGCCGGTCCCACCGGCCGCATGGATGGCAGGAACTTAGCCCCCGCCCGGCCCCACCAGGCCGCCTCCTCTCCGGAGAGTTGACGGGTCCGGCCATTTTCCATGATCCAGCCTGTCCAGCCCAGCCCCGCGGCTTCCAATTCCGGAGCCACGGGCGCGGCGGCAACACTCCCCCCTTCCTCCCTGTGGCAGGATGTGGCGAGCAACAGGAACCCCGCGCCCGCCAGCACCATGCGGGAGCGTGTTTCACGGCCAGGCGTCCGGCGGCACCTATATTGAGTCATAAACGATCCTGTGGGTAAAAGACACAACCTTACCGGCGCTATCCAGCGTCCATTCCAAATACAGGCACCTGACCATCACAAAAAACGGGATGACCCTCGATTCAATCCAGTGTCTATCCTGTCCCGCGCTACCGGAGTGGAATGGAGATTTCCTCAGGTCCCGGGCAAATTCCTGAATCCCCGCTAGGTCCTGGACCTTTTCCGCCCCGTGAATCATCCTCCAGTCGCCACCCCATACATAAATAAAAAAGGCCGCCACAAAAATCATCGCGGCTATTAAAAGAATTTTAAGCGTCTTTTTCATTCCGGCAACGGGCTGTCCGCTGATACACTGCCCGGCCCCGCCCGCAACAGCGACCACGCTTTCACGGTTCAAGCCCCGGTCACCAGGAAGTCACAGATTTCGGCCGCCAGGGAGCTCAAGACACATGGTCGCGGATCCGCGAATTCCACCGCTCCCGGGCCGGTCCACGGACTGTCCCCGCCGAATTGACATCCCCCGCTGGCCGGGCAGAGGTAGGAGCAGTCTTTTCCCCTTCCCTTTCTATGACGCGGTCTCTTCTCATCCTGCGCGGTCTGGCGCATTACTGGCGCTGGCATCTCGGGCTTTTCCTGGGGGTGGCGCTCACGGCGCTGGTCATCAGCGGGTCCCTGGTGACGGGGGATTCCGTGCGGGCCACGCTGGCGCGGCAGTCGGAGATCCGGCTGGGCAGTGTGGTCACGGCGGCGGCCGCGACGGATGGGTTCTTCACCACGGTGCTGGCGGAAAAGGCGGGCCACGCCCTCCAGCCCGTGCTGTTTCTTCAAGGCACGGTCACGGAGCCGGGCAATCAGCGCCGCGCGGGCGGGGTGAATCTCTACGGTACGCAACCCAGCTTCTGGAGCCTGGGTCAGGAGAAGCTGCCGGACAGACTGGCCGCCGGTGGCGAAGGCGTGCTCCTGAACCGCGCGCTCGCCAGTTCCCTGGGGCTCGATGAAAAGAACCCCGGCGAGGTGATCCTGCGGTTTGAAAAGCCCGGCTTCATTTCCCGCGATGCCCCGCTCTCCGGCGAGTCCGACCAAACGGTGACTCTCCGGCTGAAAGTGGACGGCATCGTGCCGGATGAAGCCATGGGCGCCTTCAGCCTCGCCGCCGGACAGACGCCCCCGCTGAATGCCTGGCTGCCGCTGCCCCGCCTCCAGGAGGCCACCCAGCTCCAGGGACGCGCGAATCTTTTGCTCGGCCCTTCCGGCGACAAAGCCACCGTGGAGGCGGCGCTGGACAAGTCCCTCACCATCGAGGACGCGGGCCTCACGCTCACCGGCACGGGCGAGCACCGGGTGCTCTCCACCAGCCGCATCTTTCTCTCGGAGGACATCGCCGCCACCATCCGCGCGGAGTATTCCCAGGCCACGGGAGTCCTCACTTACCTCGTCAATGAGATCCATGGGAACGGCAAAATTACTCCCTACAGCATGGCCACCGCCACGTCCCCGCCGGACGCCGCGCCGGGTTCCGGGGAAGTCCGTGTCCACCAGTGGCT
The DNA here is from genome assembly GCA_965229245.1 of Verrucomicrobiales bacterium. Classification (GTDB taxonomy): domain Bacteria; phylum Verrucomicrobiota; class Verrucomicrobiia; order Verrucomicrobiales; family V1-33; genus V1-33. The sequence continues at coordinate 920,508 of CBDDIW010000003.1, read as the reverse complement.
GGCCGACGATCTCGCGCTGAAGCCGGGGGATCCCATTACGCTCAAGTTCTTCCGCGTCACCCGGGCCCGGCAACTGGAGGAGGCGGAAGCCTCCTTCAAGGTGGGGTCCATCGTGCCCATGACGGACCCGCTGGTGCGGCGGGACTGGACACCGGACTTCCCGGGCGTATCCGAGACGGAGAACTGCCGCGACTGGAAGCCGGGCATTCCCATCCGCCAGGACATCATCCGGGACAAAGACGACGCCTATTGGAAGCAGTATAAAGGCACGCCCAAGCTCTGGCTTCCCCTCGCCCCGGGCCAGACGGCGTGGGCGAACCGCTTTGGCTCCCTCACCTCTTTCCAGATCCCCGGCACGGACACCGCCGCCATTTCCGCGAAGCTGGCCGCCGCGCTCACTCCGGCGGTGGCGGGCATCACGGTGGTGGACGTGAAGGACGCCGCCGCGCGGGCCGTGAGTGACAGCATGGACTTTGGCCTGCTCTTCGTGAGCATGAGCGCGTTTCTTATCATCACCGCGCTGCTGCTCTCCGCGCTGCTGTTCGTCTTTGGCATCGAGCACCGGGCCGCCCAGGCCGGCGTGCTGCGGGCCTCGGGCTGGACGGGGCGGCAGGTGCGCGGCCTCTTCCTCATGGAGGGGCTGTGGATCTCCCTGCCCGCCGCCGTGCTGGGAGTGCTGGGGGGGCGATTTTACACCTCATGGACCCTGGGGAAGCTGGAGGGCGACTGGTCCGACGCGGCGCTGGGCCTGAAGTTCATCCATGTGGTGAATCCGGTCACGCTCGGCATCTCGGCGGCATCCACGGTGCTGCTGGCGCTGCTGGTGGTGTGGTGGTCCACGCGCCGTCTTCTCAAGGCACGGCCCCGCGTGCTGCTCACGGGCCAGGTGAAGCCGGAAAAAAAAGAGCCTGCCCGGAAAGGCGTCCGCAAATTCCTGGGAGCCATCCCGCGCGGGCTGCGCTACGTGCCCATCGGGCTCGCCACCCTGGGCGCGGGCGCGCTGCTGTTCTACACTCCCCGCGTTCCCCAATACATCGCTCCCGGGCTGTTCTTCGGCGCGGGCTTCCTCCTGCTGGTGGATGGCGTGCGGCTGCTATACTGGCGGCTGGCCCGGTCCGCGAAGCGGCTGCCCGCGCCGGAGGGACCACCCTCCGTGTGGGCGCTGGGCGTGCGGAATACGGAGCGGCGGCTGGGACGCAGTGCCTCGCTGGCCGGGCTGCTGGCGCTGGGCGTCTTTATGATCACCGCCCTCAATGCCTTCCGCCAGGACGCGCGGCTCACGGAAAACAAACTAGGCACGGGCGCGGGTGGATTCACGTTCATCGGCGAGAGCACCTTGCCGGTGTATGAGGATCTGAACAGCAACGCGGGCCAGAAGACCTGGGACTTCGATCCCGGGGAGCTGGAGGGCGTGCGGTTTCTCCCCTTCCGCGTGCGGGACGGCGAGGAGGCCTCCTGCCTGAATCTGAACCGCGCGCAAACCCCGCGCATCCTCGGCGTGAACCCGGAAGCCATGCCTGCCGATGCCTTCCCCTTTGCCTCCGAACTGCGGGCGGACAAGGGCTGGCAGGCCCTCAAGGTGATGGAGAAGGACGGGGCCATCGACGTCATCGTGGACCAGATCTCCGCCATGTATGCCATGGGCAAGGGCCTAGGGGACACCCTCGAAGTCCCGGACAGCCAGGGCCGCCCCGTGAAGCTCCGCATCGCCGCGCTGCTGGCGGGCACGGTGCTTCAGGGGAACGTGGTGATGGATGAATCCCGGTTTGTGAATTTGTATCCGGACACCCGCGGCTACCGGTATTTCCTGATCGATGCCCCCGCCGCGAAGGCGGAGAGCTTTAGGAAGCTGGCGGTCTCGCAGCTCACCAGCCGGGGCTTTACGCTCACGGAGGCCCCCGCCCGGTTGGCGCAGTTCCAGGCGGTGCAGAATACCTACCTCACCATCTTCAGCACCCTGGGCGGCATGGCGCTGCTGCTTTCCACCGCCGGGCTGGCGGTGCTGGTGGCCCGCCACGTCCTGGAGCGGCGCGCGGAGTTCTCCGCCCTCTCCGCCTGCGGCTTCCTCCCCCGGCAACTGCGGCTCATGGTGGCGGCGGAGCACTGGTTTCTCCTCCTTGCCGCCGTGATCCTGGGCAGCGTCTCCGCCGCCCTCGCTGTGTGGCCGAACCTCCAGCTCGCCGGGGCCGGGGGCATCCCGGTGTGGCGGCTCGTGGGGATTCTCGCCGGGCTTCTGGCGGGAGGCCTGGTCTTCTGCTGGCTCGCCGCCCGCCTCGCCATGCGGCGGGGGGCAGAGGGGCTGCGGGGGTAGGGGTTTCCGCATTCCCTCAGCCCCACCGGCGGGATACAGGAGTAGCCGGGGGAACCCCTTCCCCCGGCTACCCGCTTGTGTTCGCGCGGTGGTGGCCGCGCGGTTCCCCACAGGTTTTCCGTCCTTTGCGTGTGCTGGAAGGAGGACGTGTTCCTCTTCCGGCGCGCTACGGCGCACAGGCCAGGCAACAGCAGCGCGGCGCTTCCGGGTTCCGGAACGGCACCGGACTGAGTGTAACCGATGTCCCTGAAGATGCCGGTCTCGACGTCGCTGAAGTCATGGATGGCCGGGCCGGTAACAGCGGGTGTGGCTCATCATCGAACCTGACTCCAGCGTTCTCCACGGCCCCCCGGGCCTCCGGGGTCCAGTAGTCGATGGCGGATTGATCCGGGTAATCGAAAACGAAGGAGACGGCGGAACGCGCGGCGGGCACCGCGAGGAACGTTAGCAGAGACGGGAGAATAAAGCGTGTTTTCAGTGTCATGAGGAGGGGAGACAGTGATTGAAAATGGCGGCCCGGCGGGCCTTCCCCTGGGGGAAATGTCCGCTTTCACCACTACTCATGCGCTAAAACCCCGGTGGAAACGGACATGCCCGTCAAAAATATTTTCCCTCCTCACAAAACCCGGTGGGATACTCCCGGGCTCAATCATCCGCCGGTCCCGGCTTTGTCTTCTTCCGGGCGGATGGCGTACCCCGCCGGGTTTCGGGTTGGCAGCGGCGGAATCCGGGCGCAAAAACTCTTTTGCCCTTCCCCTCCCGCCATGGAAAACCCGCTGCTTCCCGATGACCCTCCCGACCGCCCGCGGACGGCGGCGCGCGTGTTGCTGGACGGGGCGGCGGATCTGGAGTTTGACTACGCGGTGCCCGCGGGCATGGAACAGAACCTCGCGGTGGGCTCCCGCGTGCAGGCCCCCCTGCGGGAGCGGGCCGTCACCGGCACCGTCCTGGGCGTGCATGCCGCGGCGGACGCGGAGACAGGGAAACTGCGACCGCTCACCCGGCTCTACGATGACCACCCCCTCATCACTCCCCGGCTCATGGAGCTGGGCCGCTGGGTGAGCCACTACTACTGCGCCTCCCTGGAAAGCGTGATGCGCGCCATGCTGCCAGAGGCCGTGCGCACGGATAAACACCAGGAGAAAACCCGCCGCATGGTGACTCTCCAGTCCCCTCCTTCGCCCGCGGACCTGGAAAAGCTCCGGACCAAAGCGCCCCGGCAGGCAGGCATCGTGGATCAACTCGCCGCGGAAGGCCCCCTGCCCGCGTCCTCCTTTCCCCCGGCCACGCTGAAGGCCCTGGCAAAAACCGGCTGGATCACCATCACGGACGAGCAGGTCCTCCGCGATCCCCACGGGGAGGATGAATTCATCGCCACCTCGCCCCTGGAATTGAACGACGGGCAGCAGGCCGCGCTGGAGAGCATCCTCCACGCGGTGGAGCACCCCCGGGCCTCGAAGCCCGTGCTGCTGCACGGCGTGACCGGCAGCGGCAAGACGGAGGTGTATCTCCAGGCGGCGCAAAAGGTGCTGGAAAGCGGGCGCGGCGTGCTGGTGCTGGTGCCGGAGATTTCCCTCACGCCGCAGACGGTGGACCGCTTCAAAAGCCGCTTCGCCGCCACCAGCCAGGAGGTGGCCGTGCTGCACTCCAGCCTGAACCAGGGCGAGCGGTTCGACGAATGGCACCGCATCCTCCGGGGCCAGGCCCGTATTGTTATCGGAGCCCGCAGCGCGGTCTTCGCGCCCCTGGAGAATATCGGCCTCATCATCGTGGACGAGGAACACGAGAACTCCTACAAGCAGGACAGCCCGCCGCGGTATCACGCGCGGGACGTGGCGGTGGTGCGCGCCCGCATGGAGCCCTGCGCCATCGTGCTCGGCAGCGCCACCCCCGGCCTGGAGTCCTGGCGGAACGCGGAGCTGGGGAAATACACGCTCGTCTCCATGCCGGAACGCGCGGATGGCGCGAAGCTGCCGGTGGTGCGGGTCATCGATATGCGGCTGGAGAAACGCCGCGCGGGCAAGGGCGTGCCCGCCGTGCTCAGCGAGCGCCTGCGCATGGCCATCGATCAACGGCTGGAACGCGGCGAGCAGTCCATCCTTTTCCTGAACCGCCGGGGCTTCGCCAGCAGTGTGCAATGCACCATGTGCGGCCATGTGGTGAAGTGCGCCCACTGCACCGTCTCCATGACCATGCACCGGGATCTGAATCAGCTGGTGTGCCACGTCTGTGGCTTCCAGCGCCCGCCACCCCGTTCCTGTCCGGAGTGCAAAGACCCCGGCATTCTCCTGGCGGGCTTTGGCACGGAGCGCGTGGAGGAAACGCTGCGCAAGGTTTTCCCGAAAGCCCGGCTGGCCCGCGTGGACACAGACTCCATGCAGCAGCGGCACAAGCTGCGGGACACTCTGGCCGCCTTTCAGTCACGGAAGCTGGACATCCTGGTGGGCACCCAGATGCTGGCCAAGGGACTGCACTTCCCCGGCGTGACGCTGGTGGGCATTCTGAACGCGGATCTCACGCTCCATATCCCGGACTTCCGCGCGGGCGAGCGCACCTTTTCCCTGCTGGTGCAAGTGGCGGGTCGCGCGGGCCGGGGCGAACTCCTCGGGGAGGTCATTGTCCAGACCTTCACCCCGCATTCCCCCTCCATCCAGTACGCCCGCCAGCACGACTACGAGGGCTTCTCCACCCAGGAGTTGGAGATGCGCCGCCAGTGCGGCTATCCTCCGTATGGCCACGCCGTGCTCATCACCTGCCGCGGTGAGCACCAGCGGCTCGCGGAGTTTTCCCTGGAGACTTTGCACAAACGGCTGGCGGAGCACCTGCCGGAGGGCGTGCTCATGGGGGATCCCGTGCCCAGCCCGCTGGAGCGGAGCCACAATCAATACCGCTACCAGATTCTCCTGCGCGCCCGCCAGACGAAGCCCATGACCGCGCACATCACCCGCGTGCTGAAGTCCCTGAAACTGGACCGCGAAGTCTTCGTGGTGGTGGATGTGGACCCGGTTTCCCTGGCGTGAGTCCCGTGAAGTCAGGGCATGGCCCGCAAGCCCTGGTCCGGCATATCCGCCCCCTCCTCCTCCGTGCGCGGAATCCCCGGGACCGTGCCGCGGCGGCTTCCGAAGACCAGGCCGGGGAATTCCTGGAGCCCGGGCCACTCCGGCATCCCTGCGGCGGGCTGCCGGGCCTCCACCGGTGCAGTCTGATCCTCGGCCCGGGTGACTTCGTCCCGGAGATGCCCCAGCCGGATGTTCAATTCACGCAGTTCCCGCTCCCCCTGAAGTCTCAGCCAGATCCTCTGCTGTTCCCCGGCTTCATGCTCACGGCGCAGTGACTCCACCGCCAGCGCCAGCACCACCCGCTCCTCCCTCAGCGCGGCGATCTCCGCCTGGAGCCGTTCGCTTTCCCGGCGGCTCTCTCCGTTACGGGGCACCAGGGGAGCGGTGTAAGGAAAGCCGCGGGGCACCGTGGCCCGCGGTGGCAGCATTCCCGCCAGCCCCGGCTCCGGCACGGGCTGCGTCGGTTCCGGACGGGACAGCCGCGGCGCGCCTCCCGCCAGGGGGGACCGGAGCGGGGTTCCCTCCGGCTTTTCGCGCGGAGGAACTCCCGCGGTACCGGCATACTCATACAACGCTTCCAATCCTCCAAACCCCACGCGATCCCCCGGCCGGAGCCGCGCCCGCTCCACGCGCCTGCCATTCACCGTGGTGCCATTGGTGGAGCCCAGATCCCGGAGTTCCGCCGTGCCATCCGGACAAAGCTGGAATTCGGCATGAAACGAGGAGATCCAGGAATTGTCGATCACGATATTGTTCGCCGCGCTGCGCCCCAGCCGGACATTCTCCCCGGCCAGGGGAAACTCCATGGACTGGGAGGCGCTCAGTCGGAACACCAGCTTTGGCGCGGGGCGCGGGAGGGTCCTTCCACGCTGCCACACTTCCAGATGCTGACGGGGACGGGGCACGAAGGTCCATGCCTGCGGTTTTGGTTGTGGAGCAGTATCACGCTTGAGATTCATTGGGGAAAGGTGGGGAGTTTCCGGAATTTATAACTAAATCCAGTAAACATGGTAACAAAAAACGCGGATTTTTTTGTTTCCTTAATCTTCAATTTTTCCACGATAGTGGAAAAATCAGCGGCCCCAGGTTTGTTAGCCCGGCACGGCACGAAAAGCAGCCGTGTTGCAACGGGCGTGAATTCATCCCCTTAGCCCTTCGCGCCGGGTTCTCCCGCGCTTGTTCATTATCCGGGATTCCGCCCCTGTGCTAACTGCTTTCTCCCTGACAAAACACCGCTGGATTACGTGATACCGGCGCTCCGGCTCTCATTTTCCTCACACCGGCGCTTGCAAACCGGGGTCCTTGGGACGATCAGTCTCGCTCACCCCCTTGTTATTATGAACCCCGTCCTTCCAGTTTCATTCCAGCCGGCGCTCCTTGCGAAGAGCGCGGTGAATGGTCGCGGCGGGCGGGCCGGGTGCTGAGAGCACCGGTGTCTTCTTCACGCGGCTGATCCGCCGCGCTTCCCAAACGGGACAGGAGAAATCCCTGTCTTTTCCGGACAAGCAAACCGGTCGCGCGCGGCAGGACCGCTGCGGCCATCCCAGGATCAAATGAAACACAGAAAAGACGCCGGGTTGAGAGACCTGTGCGCGGAAGTCCGTCCCGAAGACGGCATCCACCCGGAAGTGCTCAAACGGCAATTCCGGAAACAACATCAGCAACGTCCGCCGGTGGACCGGCACTCCCTGCAATACGCCAGGGCAGCCCACCGCTGCCTGGAGGGAAACCTGGCCGCCATCACGGGCGACAGCACCCTGGCCGACTGCCGGATCGACTCCGTGGAGCCGCTCCCCGGCGGCAGCGTGCTGCTCATCCTCGTCAGCGTTCCAGGGCTCACCCAGGACGCCATGGAGAGGATGGAAGCCCGTCTCCGCGAGGCCCCGGGCCCCCTGCGCGCCGCCATCGCGGGCAGCACCCGCCGGAAGCGCGTGCCGCACCTGCGGTTCCGCGTGGTGCCGGCCGCCGGCTGAGGACGTGATACGCACATAAAAAGTCCCCGCTCCCGGGCACGCAAGCCCGGGGAGCGGGGATACACTTTCCACGGCGGACTCTCGAATCCCGGTCCGGGATTTCTCTACTTTACATCACCATACCGCCATCCACCACCAGCACCTGCCCGGTAATGTAGCGGGCCTCTTCGCTGGCGAGGAAGAGCGCCGCGGCGGCGATGTCCTGCACCGTGCCCAGGGAACCCAGCGGAATGCGGTCCTGGATGGACTTTCTCTGCTCATCGGTGAGCGCGCCCGTCATGTCCGTGGAGATGAAGCCGGGAGCGATGACGTTCGCGGTGACCTCGCGGCCCGCGAATTCCCGGGCCAGGCTTTTGGTGAAACCGATGAGACCGGCCTTACTGGCGGCGTAGTTCGCCTGCCCGGCATTCCCCATGATCCCGATGACGCTGGCGAGGTTGATGATGCGGGCGTGCTTCTGCCGCAGCAGGCTGCGCTGGAAAGCCTTCACCGTATTGAAGGCCCCTTTGAGATTGGTATCGATCACCGTGTCCCAGTCCGCGTCGCTCATGCGGAGGAGCAGGCCATCCCGCGTGACACCCGCGTTATTGACGAGAATTTCCACCTTGCCGAAGTCCGCCACGATTTGTTTCCCCGTCTCCGCCACGCCCGCGCCATCCGCCACATCCACGGCATAGGGACGGGCCGCCCCCGGATATTCCGCGTTGATGAGTTCCGCAGTGGCCGCGGAGTTCGCCTCCGTGCGGCTCACCACGGCCACTTTTGCCCCGGCTTTCGCGTAAGCGAGGGCAATGGCCTGACCGATTCCCCGGCCCGCGCCGGTCACGACTGCGACTTTATCTGTGAGTTGAAACATGGTTCATCATTATGGAGCCGGTGCCGTTGGCAAACCGGATTTCGCCGCCGGGGCCGGGACGGGGGACGGGGCGGAAAACCGCAGGTCCAGCAGCTTCCAGACGCCTCGCCGCATGCTCTCACACGCCTTCCGGTCCTCCCCGGTGATGCGGTCCGGCACGGGCACGCAGAGGAACACCCAGGTGGCCAGATTGACTGCCACCGCGGTGATGAGCGCCACCCCCGCGGCGTTTTCCCGGCGGAGGTCCGAAACACCGATAAGCGTGCCTGCGGAGCGGTCCCACAACGTGCCTCCGGTGCGCTGCACATGCCAGAGACCAAAAAGCCACTGCGCCATGGTAAGAGGGGGAATGACCATTCCGAGGCCAAACGCCAGACCTCCCGCCCACACCAGCACGGAACGCTTCAGGGCCGCGGGCAGCGTGGGCTTCCGGCCTTCGCGGTCCAGCACCCGGAGCCCCAGCACGAGCTTGCCGGGCGTCCAGCCCAGCGTGGACAGCATGAGCGCCTCAAGAATGATCCAGATCAGGGCCGGAGCCAGCAGATGCACCCAGCCCGCCGGCGGGACCAGCAGAGCCCAGAAATCCGTCCAGCCAAAAGCGGCGGCGGTGAGGGTCACCACCATCACGGCGAGAAAACCATCGATCTGCCGGGCAAAGAACCGTCGCCACGCCTGTCCGCGCCGCTGCCGCAGGAGGGCCAGGGTGATCTCCATGGTCATGGCGTCCGCTCTGGAGCCCGCCCGGACAGAGCCCGGAACAGGCGGGGGTCTCCGCGCGGGCGGGACACCGGCGGGGGACGCCTCCTCTTCCTCCCCTTCCTCCTCCCCCCGGGAGGGAGAGGGAAATACCACGCGCAGGGATTCCGCCTTCTCCAGCGGTTGCCAGTTATCCATGCCCTCGTGCCATACCGCGTCCCCTGGCAGGATCCGCCCGTCCTCCAGCATTTCCTTGAGCAGAAACGGCGGGAAAGGCCCCAGCCGTTTACCATCCTTCATGACATAGACATCCATGCCGGAAGCACGGACCAGGAAGGCGGGGGATGCAACGGAGGATTTCCCCGGAGCACCGCGCCAGGAGAGGCGGTGCCAGGAGGCGGAGGAGGTTCCGGAGGCAAGCCCCGGGCGGCATCCACAGGTTATGGTGCGGTGCGTTCGTTCCCTGCCTGTCACCACCCGTGGCCCGGGTAGAGGTGCCTTATTCCCCGTTACATTCGAGGAGCCCTGGCGTTGTCAGGATTTGAAAAGACCCGTTTTCAACAAGACCATGGATTACTCCTTCGTCACGGCTTCATCCAGATTCATCACGCTGAGACTCAAAGCGGCCCACGCGGCGTGGAGGGCGGGATCCAGCGAGGCATCGCGTTTGGAGTCGCCGTTTTCGAGGAAACGAAGGGCCTCGGAGGGAGCAGCCTGGAAGGCGGACAGCGTGCGGGCGAGGGCGGCCTGGAGCACCTCCCGTTCCTGGGGGGAGGGATCGCGGGCCAGCACGGCCTGGAAGAGGCGGGCGAGGCGGCGTTCATCCGTGTCCCCGCCGGTTTTCAGCACGTGCTCCGCGAGCACCCGGGCGGCTTCCACGAAGGTGACATCGTTCAGCGTGGTGAGCGCGTGGAGCGGCGTATTCGTGCGCAGCGGCTTCACCGTGCAGACCTGGCGCGCCGCGTTATCGAAGAATAAGGTAGGCCCCACGATGCGCCGCCAGAAGGTGTAAATGCTCCGGCGGTAAAGCGCCTCGCCCTTGTCCTGGGTGTATTTTTTCGCGCCAAAGGTGGCCTCCTCCCATACGCCCGCGGGTTGATAGGAATTCACGGGCGGTCCCCCGGTTTTCCGCGTCAGCAGGCCGGAAACCGCGAGCGCATTGTCCCGCAGCATCCATGAGGGCATGCGGTAGCGCGGGCCGCGCGCCAGGAGGCGGTTCGCGGGATCGCGGGCCACCATTGCGGGTGAAACTTTGGAGGACTGCCGGTAGGCACGGCTGGTGACGATGAGCCGCATGAGGGCCTTCACGTTCCAGTGGCTGTCCCGGAATTCCGCAGCCAGCCAGTTCAGGAGATCGAGGTGCTTCGGAATCTCGCTCTGCACGCCGAAATCCTCCGAAGTCTTTACCAGCCCGGTGCCGAAGACCTGCTGCCAGAAGCGGTTCACCGTCACCCGCGCGGTGAGCGGTTGCTCCGGCGCGACCAGCCAGCGGGCCAGCGCCAGGCGGTTGGCCGGCACTCCGGGGGGCAACGCCGGCAGGGTGGCGGGCACGGCGGCGGTCACTTCATCGCCGGGCTTGTCATACAGGCCGTGGTCCAGCACCCGGGTCTTCCGGGGCTTGTCCATGTCCGCCATCACCATGACCTTTGGCGTGGATTCCTGGAGGGCGGTGGTCTCTTTTGCCAGCTTTGCCCCGCGGTCCGAGGCTTCCCGCCACGCGGGATCCGCGGCGTAAAAGGCGGCGGTCACCACCTTCCGCTGGGCATCCGTGCGGGTGGCCTCCGGCGTGCGCAGCGCCACGGAGAGATCGTCCCCGCCATCTTTCAGGCCGGGCCGGTCGCCCGATCCCGCGGAGAGACGGAAGTGCCCCAGGTTGTGGCTCGCATTCACGGAATCGTGCCGCAGCACCACCGTGAGGCGCGATCCCGGCCCGGCGGGCACCGGCTGGTCAAAGCGGAAAACCGCCTGGTGCTCCCGGTCCACGGGGCGGCCCTCGTAGATCGCCCATCCGGATTTCGGATTGCCATCGAACGCCGCCGTCACCGGCAGTCCGCCCTGTTCATAGGTGGCCTCCGCGGAGCCGATCTTCAACCGCCGGGCCTGCGCCTCGCCGGGACGCTGCAGGGAAACCTCGATCTCCGTGAGCACAAAATTCCCGCTGTCCGAACGGGCCAGCGCCCCGTGCGTCATGGACGGATGCCGGAAAGCCTCCAGCCGCAGCGCGGTGAGTCGCGGCTGGTCCGTCTGGAAGGTGAGTGTGTAGGTATCGTTCCGGGGATTCGGTCCTGAGGCGAGCACCCGGTTGTCCGGCCCGGCGGAGAGCGCCTGATGCTCTGCGCGGAGGGTCTCCGGCTTCAGGGTTTCCCAAGCCGATGGAGCCAGGACGGCCAGGCTCTTCTGCTCCCAGGCTTCGCGACCCGGGGCCAGTTCCTTTTCCCGCGCGGCGGCGGTCTCCTTCCAGCGCGCGCTCTCCGCGGCCAGCGTTTGCAGCCGGGCCTCCTGCGTGGGCGGGGTGAAGGTCACCACCGGGGGCGTCCGGGGATCCCCCCCGCTGCCGTCCACGGGCGTCTGATTGAAGAAAGCGTAGAGGCTGTAGTAGTCCCGCTGGGTGAGCGGGTCATACTTGTGGTCATGACACCGGCAGCAGTTCATGGTGAGCCCCAGCCAGACTGTGCCGGTGGTCTCCGCCATGTCCATGACGTAGTCCACGCGGTTCTCCTCCGGGATGCGTCCGCCCTCTCCGTTGATTGGGTGATTCCGGTTGAATCCGGTGGCCAGTTTCTGCTCCAGGGTGGCGTTTGGCAGGAGATCGCCCGCCACTTGCCAGACGGTGAATTCGTCGAAAGGGAGGTTCCGGTTGAAGGCGGAGACCACCCAGTCCCGCCACGGCCACATGGTGCGCTCGCTGTCGCCCTGGTAGCCATTGGAATCCGCGTAGCGCGCGGCATCCAGCCAGTCCCAGGCCATGCGCTCGCCATAGGTCTCCGAGGCGAGGAGCCGGTCCACCGCCTTTTCATAGGCGTCCGGCGCGGGGTCCGCGAGATATTCCGCCAGTTCCTGCGGGGAGGGCGGCAGGCCCGTGAGATCCAGGGACACGCGGCGCAGCAGGGCGGCTTTGGGGGCCTCCGGGGAAAAGGTCAGTTCCTCCTTTGCCAGGACGGCTCCCACAAAGGCATCGATGGGATTCCCCGGCACCGGCGGTTCGGGTCGTGCCAGCGGCTCAAAGGCCCAGTGCTTTCCCCAGGGCGCGCCTTCCTCGATCCACCGCTTGATGAGGGCCACCTGTTGCGGGGTGACCACGCGGTTGGACTTCGGCGGCGGCATCTGGTCGTCCGCCTCATGCGTGATGAGGCGGCGGTAGAGGTCGCTGGCGGCGGGATCTCCCGGCTTGATGGTCGCCACGCCGTCCTTCACCCGCAGGGCTTCCTCCGCCTTGTCCAGGCGCAGGTCCGCCTTCCGCTGCTTCGCGTCCTGCCCGTGGCAGTAGTAGCAGTTTTCGGAAAGGATGGGCAGGATGTCCCGGTTGAAGACCACGGGCGGCTCCCCCGCCACCGCCGTCAGGCGCGGAAGGTAAAGTGAAAGAGCGAACAGCAGGGGCCGGGGGCGCATCCCCCGCCAATACGCCGGAAACCGGGGGCCGTCTTTCTGAAAAGCGCGGGCCGGGTGGCGGCGGGAACGGGCCGCCCCGGCGTTCATTTCAGCGGAGTGATTTTGATATTCCGGTAGGCCACCGCGCCGTGATCCCCCTGGAACATGAGGGGGCCGGTGGCGGATTCGGCGGGCTTCAGCGCGCCGCCGGTGGGGCCTTTCATCTCCACATTCTGATGAAGCACGGTGCCGTTGAGCTCCACTTTCACAAAGGTGGCATTGGCGGTCTTCTTCCCTTTGTCATCGAATTTCGGGGCGCGGAATTCGATCACGTATTTCTGCCACTCGCCAGGAGCCTTACTGGCGTTCACCTTGGGCGGAGCCGCGGAGTAGAGGGCTCCCATGTCCATGTCCCGCATCTTTTCCACGCCGTAGCTGTCAAAGACCTGCACCTCGTATTCGCCCATGAGATAGATGCCGCTGTTCGAGCCCTTGGGCACCATGACCTCCACCTCCAGGCGGATGTCGCCATAGACCTCTTTGGAAACGATGTCGTGGCTCTGGCCGTGGCCGCTGACCACGTTCACCAGCGCGTTGCCGCCAGGCTTCACCTCCAGTGTGGCGGGATTCGCCTTGCTCAAGGAGGGCTCGCCCACGGTCCACTTCGCGGCGGCCTGGCCGCGCACTTCCCAGTTCGTCAGGTCCTTGCCGTTGAAGGGCTCGGAGGGCTCGCCGGCAAAAGCGAAGGAGATGGTCGCAAGGAGGGCGGCGGAAAGCAGGCGTGTTTTCATGGTCGGGGGGTGATTGATGGAATAAAAAAGGGGTTGTCCGGTTTAAAGATCCCGCCGCTTCAGCATCCACGCGGCCAGCACCGTGACGACCAGGGTGAAGCCCGCGGAGGAGAGCAGGAGTAAGTGGAAACGCACTGACTCCTCCCGCTCTTTTCTACTCGATCCCGTGTTTGAAGCGGCGTAAATAACATCCGCGGCGGCGGCCCCGATACTCCCCCGGTGCCCATAGCGCAGGCGGCGGAAGAGTTCGCGATACGGCTTCGGCGGTAACGGACAGGCCCGGCGCTCCAGCCAGACCAGGGAATCCCGCGAGGGCGGCAGCACGGCGGAAACCGTTTGCACCACGCCAGCCGCCATGCCTTCCCCCAGACCGCTGCCATTGTCGGTGTCCCGGTCCTCCACGGCCCCCGCGGATTCCGTGTCCGGAGCGGAGGCCGCTTCCTGAAGCGCCCAGACGGATCCCGCGAAGAGAATGGCCACCAGCAGAGCGGCGGTGCCGGAGCGCGTGAGGGCGCCCGTCAGCATGGCCACGGCCTGGAGCGGGGCAAAAAGCAGCGCCACCAGGGGCACCGCCAGCCACAGTCCGTCGTGCCACACACCCAGCCGCAGCCCCAGCGCCAGCCACAGTCCTCCCACCACCACCACCGTGTGGATCAGGGCATAAATGAGGGAACCGAAGAACCGTCCCGCCAGCAGCAGGCCGCGACCCGGCACGCGCGGTACCAGCAACGCGGCGCTGCCTGGCGTGAGCGTCTCCGGCAGGATGGCCGCGGTGCCAAAGAGCACCAGAAACAGTGAGCCCCCCGCCACCCACCAGCGCATCACGCGCGCCATGGTCCAGCAGTAGAGTGTGGTCTCCCACGGCGTGCCCTGCTTCAACAGGGGAGTGTCCATCACCTTCAGCCCGTAGCCGAGCGACCACCCCTTGTCCGTGCAGGCGATGCCCCCGTAGAGGACCACCACGGCGATGCTCACCCACAGGTGCAGCCAGAAAAGCCGGCGGCGGCGCAGGGACAGCAGCGTATCCCGCACGATGGCCAGAAAGGTCCTCACTCCGCCAGTCCTCCCGGCATCTGTATCGCCTCCAGAAACAATTCCTCCAGCGACTGCCGCGCCGGGGCCACGCTGATGATGAGATACCCCCGCTGCCGCGTGGCATCGATGACCGGCTGGATCAAATGCGGGCGCCGGGTGGGGATGTTCACGGAGGTATTTCCTCCGTCCAGGCAGAGCGTTCCCCCCAGTTGCACCACCAGGTCCTCCAGCACGGCATCGTGCATCACATTACCCTGGATGCACATTTCGTAGCGGTGGCTTTCGGCGGTGAGTTCATCCATGGTCCCCTGTCGCACCACGCGGCCCCGGCTGAGGATGGCCACGCTGTCGCACAGGGTTTCCAGTTCGCCCAGGACGTGGCTGTTGATGAAGACCGTCTTCCGGCTTTCCCGTAACTGGCGGATGATGGCCCGCATTTCCTTCCGCCCGATGGGGTCCACGCCGTCCGTGGGCTCGTCCAGAAAGATGAGGTCCGGATCGCCCATGAGAGCGTAGCCCAGCCCCAGGCGCTGGCGCATGCCCTTGCTGTAAACCGCAGGCCGGTCCCGCCGCCAGGCGTGGAGACCGGTGAGTTCCAGGATTTCCTCCACCCGCTTCCGCCGCTGCCGCCCGGGCACGGAGGAGAGCCGGGCCGCGAAGTCCAGGATACCCTCTCCGGAAAGATGCCGCGGCCAGGAGGGGTTTTCCGGAAGATAGCCCGTGCGCCGCAGGGCTTTGTGATTCCCCAGGGGCTCGCCCAGCATGGTGCCCTTGCTCTCGTCCGGCCGGACCAGGGTCATCAGCACTTTCAGCAGCGTGCTCTTCCCCGCCCCGTTCGGCCCCAGCAACCCGAAGATAGTACCCCGGGCCACCCGCATGGAGAGCCCGTCCAGAGCCACCACGCCGTTGGGGTAGGTCTTGGTCACAGACTCGAGATCCAGGGCCGGCATGATGATTTGTTATAAGATGGGAACGCCCGCCATCCTGCCTTTTTGTCAGCCACCGTCAAGCATTTCGGGGGCCATTCAGCGGGGACCACCCCCGGACTGGCCGACGCCATCCTCCCCCGGGAAAACATTGAAGACGACGCGGGTCACCGCTACCGGTTCCAGGCATGAACGCGGACCTGAAAGCGGAGGAGCCCCCTCCACCGGCATCCTCCGGCACCCCGGCGGGTGGTGGAGGCTGCGTTAAGTCCCTTGCCATCGCTTTATCTCTCATCGCGGTGGCCCTTCTCGCCGGTCTGGCCTGGCTCTTCACCACGCCCCTCCATTTAAAGGAATCAAAAATCACCCGGAACGGTGTGGAGATCCTCTTCAAAAACGGCCCGGAGTTCGAGGCCTTCTCCGCGAACGCCTCCATAAACGCGGAAGCCGTGTGGGATCTCTTCCAATCCACCGGTAGCGGGCCGGGAGATCCCCGCTACATGGTGGTGGTCAATGGCAGGTATCTCCTTCTCTCCCGGTTTCCCGCCTGGTGGGATATCGATCTGGCAGGATGGGAATATGACGACAAAACAGGAACCTTTTCGTTTCGCGATTACGGATTCAAAATCAGGCTCGCCCAATGCCTGTTTAAATAAAGGCTCTCCAGAGGTTTCGCAGGGAGGAGTCGAAGGCTTCTTTGATGGAGCGTGGCCCAGGCGGTCCTCCCGCCAGGGAGAGCTTACCTCCATGCGCCTCCTCTCCATCCTCTAAACGCGCACAAGGAGCGGCGACATTCCTGTCGCCGTCGAACTCTTCGCTGGAGGGCGGGAAAAGGGGAGCCACCGCGGAAGCGCCGGAGGATTGCAAGGATGCGTATGGGACCCCGGACACCCTGGCGCGGGAGCACCTGGGCCACCCTCCCTCAAAGGAACCTCTCAGCCCCTCCGGACAGTCAGTTCCGGCGACGGCGCGCGAAGAGCATGCCCGCGGCTCCCAAAAGCGCCAGGCCCGCGGGTTCAGGCACGGCCGCGAAGGTAAAGGCCGGGGGCTGCAATGCCCCCAGGCTGACCCGGGGTTCGTAAAGGAGACCGTTGAATGCATCCCCGCCTCCCGGGAACAGGGGGTGATCCCCGACACCCAGCCCGCGGGTAAGATCGAAGGGAATGACGGTGGCCTTCGTTCCCGCGAGCACGCCATTGATATAGAGCTGCATATCCGTATTGAGGTTCACCCCGTTCTGGGACGGGTTGGCATACACGGCGGCGACGTGTGTCCAGACGGTGCGGTCCGCCGGTGCGGTCACGATTTCGCTCGCGACGTTGGCTCCGTTGAACATGGTGTAGCCGGTGGCGGAACCGGAAATCCCGAACGCTCCGGCCACGGTGAACGCGGTGCCATTGTTGCCACCCTTCACCCAAATCTCCAGAGTCAGGCCGCCCGCCGCCGTGATCGCGGCATTCGAGACCACGCCCTCGCCGGAAAAGGCCCCGGTGCCGGTGCGGATGGCACCGCTGCCCGTGGACAGGGAACCAGTGCCGGTGGTGAACTGGCGCAGCCCGGCGGCGGGAATGTCACTGGAATAAGTGCCTCCATCACCACGGAGGATCCCCGCGTTGAAGGAGCCCGTGCCATCATTCGACACAGTGCCTCCGTTGGTTTGCACGGAACCACTGGTGAAGTCGAATCCGTATTGCACCAAAGCTGCCGGTGCCTGGCCGGCGGAGATAAGAGCCAGGATGGCCGTGGTGGCCCGCAGGCGCGTGGAGAGATTGAACTTCAAGGATGTCATGATGGAAATGTGTGTTTTTGAGGTATCGAAAAGATGACGCCGCCCTCCGCTCAGTTCCGCACGGCGCGAAAGTAGCGCACGGGCTGGGTGGCGGTGGAGTAGAGACGGGAAACCGGGCCACCGGTGCCGGTGACGAACGGCTCCAGGATGGTCCACGATTGAAGATTCGTGGAGCCCTCGATGCGGTAGTTGATGCCGGCCGCCGCATGGAAGGTGAACTCCACGGCCGTGCGGATGGTGGCGGCGCTCTCCGGCGTGCTGGTGGCCAGGGAGGGATCGAAACCCGCGGCCACTTCCGCGCTGTCGCTGAAGCCATCACCATCCGTGTCCGCCACCAGGGGATTTGATCCGGTATTGGCGGCCCCCGCGAAGATGCCCGTATTCGTTTCCACACCGTCCAGGAGACCATCGCCATCCGTGTCCGCTTTCAGTGGACTGGTTCCGGTATCCGCGGCGCTCACAAATATACCCGTGTTCGTTTCCACGCCGTCCTGCAGGCCATCGCCGTCCGTGTCCGGATTGTTGGCCTGGAGACCCCGGCGGTATTCCTCTATGTTGCTCACTCCGTCCTTGTCCAGATCCAGCAGGCTGTCGTCCACCGCGGGATCCAGCCCATTGAGGGTTTCGTAGGCGTCGGGAATCCCGTCCTGATCGGCATCCCCCTGGGCCACCCCCGTGTAAGTAAAACTCTCCGGGGAAAGCGCGCCGAGGGAAACACGGGGTTCATAAATGAGGCCGTCGAAAAAATCGCCTCCGTTAGGAAAGAGCGGGTGGTCGCCCACCCCGATTCCCCGGGCGAGATCGAAGGGCAGCGTGGTAAGCAATTCGGCGGAAAACGTCCCGTTGATGTAAAGACGCATGGTCACCGTCAGGTTATTGCCATCCTGAAGGGGGTTTGAGTATACGGCGGCGACATGATTCCAGACCGAGCGATCCGCGGGAGCAGAGGCGACAAAGGAGATGATATTCGCCCCGTTCACCATGCGATAGCCATCGGCGGTCCCCATGATACCATACGCGCCCGCCACGGTAAGAATCACACCATTGTTCCCTCCTTTGACCCAGGCCTCCAAGGTGAGGCCCCCGGCGGCGGCCACTTCGGAATTTGTCGCCACGGCCTCTCCGGCGAAGGCTCCGGAGCCGGTCCGGACAGCCCCGCTATCCGGACGGAGCGAGCCGATCCCAGTGGTAAACTGGCGGTTTGCGGCAGGCGGGATGTCATCCGTGTAAGTCCCCCCGTCTCCGCGCATGATGACCGCATTGAAGGGGCCCGTCCCATCATTACTCACCGTGCCCCCGTTCGACTCTACACTGCCGCTGGTGAAATCGAAGCCGTATTGCACGAGGGCCGCTTCAAGGCCGGAAACAGGGCAGAAAATACCACTCAAAAGAGCAAAAAAGAGGGGACGACGGAGATTCTTGGCGGGGAGGAAATTCATGGCCTCACCTGTACTCAAACGCTCTTTCTATTTTTCACCGCAAGTCAGGAATTTTTTTCCTGGGACTCATGTCTGATTATGATCAGAGGCAACCTGAAGGCGCGCTCCAGAGCCGCGGCCAAAAGAGACATAGGGGCCCGGAACGGATTGTTAAGAGGTCGCCTCCTTCCACGGAAAACTACCGGTCGAGAGCAAAAAAAGAGCAGCAGGGACACTTGGTCCCTGCTGCTCCGTGTCCACTATAGAGGTGTTACCTCAGGCCGTCACTGGGCGGGCGGGAGGGAATTTATTCAAGCCATCCGCTCCGGAACGTCCGCCCCAGACGGCGGCCACGGCTCCGAGCCAGAAAGCGATGAATGTCCAGATACCCGTGACCCCGGCCACGGAGGCGGCATGATTGGTGGCTTCCGTCACCTTCTTCGCGGCGGCGTCCACACCGGCGTTGAATTCAGCCTTGGCACGGTCAAAAGAGGCGGCCCATTCATCCACGGTCTTACCGGCTTCCTCCGGAGTGATGCCGCCCACGCGGGACACCACGTTCACCAGCGCCTGACGGTTCTCCGGGGTGCGACCGGCATCGCCATTCATAAGAAGGGTTTTCAGGTTCGTGGCCACTTCACGTTTTTGAGCCGGAGTCAGCGGCTGGCCGTTGGGATTGAGTTCCCCGGAGTATTGGTTCACGAGGTCACCCGTGGTTTTCGCCAGGTCCGGAACGGCGCTCGCGGCTGCCGTGGCAGCGGTGCTCACCGCGCCGCCCACTACTCGTCCGGCGGTGCCCAAGGCTTTGCCCACGCCGCCAGCCACGAGAATAAAACCGATGACGGTGGCAAGACTCCACATGATGAAGCCGTGCATCATGCCGCCTTCGCGGTCACCGGGACAGGCCAGACGCGCGGAGACACAGCCGCCCAGCCAGAGAGAGATCAGGGCGCTAAGCGTCCAGCTTACGGCAAGGCCGATGGTGAAGGTCTGAACCGGGGTGTCACTGTTGGCCGGCTTGGCCGCGAAGGACGTAATGGAAGCGCCCAAAGTAGTGAGTAGCAGGTGGACGCTAAGAGCCACGACGGCTCCGGCAAGGATCGCCCGCCAGGAGACGGAGGGGGACGGGCTGATAGTAGTAGTCGTATTCATTGAGGAGTGCGGGGGGAGTTGCTTTCTTTTTATTGTGAGGGGACTTCGCGGCATCAGGGGACGGACGCGGGATTTCGTGACCATTGCGTCTTTGATGCCACGTCCGGACTGGTCACGACACTTCCGGAAATAGTTGTTAGCATAATCCCGGGACGGCGGCTGGTTCGCCCTTTAAAACCCCGTCAAAATCTCCGGGGAATTGCCAGCCCTCGGGACTTCACGCGGGACAGCCAGCCTTGCATGTTGCGCTGTCAAAAGTGCCGCGCGACATTGCAAAACAGATGCGCGGGCGCTCCCAAAACCTTGCTTGAAGGGGAAAGCCTGCCGCGTGGACTCTGGCACGGGGGCGGCAAAGATGATTTCAGAGGCCCCGGAAAACGGGTTCTTCAACAGACAATAACCCCAACCCTCACAAACCCGTGAAAGCACCTGCCCTCCAAAATCTCCACGCCCGGACCGAAGCTAAAGTCGGATGGATTCTTCTCTGGCTCCTCGGTATTCCGCTCCCGGTTCTTCTCATTGCTTATCTTATCAAAGGGGGCTGAGGAATGGCGTGTCCCCATGCGGGGATAAGCTTCAAAAAGGGTGATACGCCTGTCCTCAGGTTTATCGCCCTTTTTGCGTGGAGAGCGCGCGAAGAGGTCTCCACAAGTTTCATGGGAGAGACTCTTTTCCCTCAACGCCGCGCCTTCGGCGTGCTGTGGTGACCTGAGGGAAGAGGCTTGCCCGTCAGATTATGCTGGAGCCAGACTTCCAGACGATGGAGGGCATCGGCGCGGTCCTGGTCGTGGAGGATGAGGTGGAAGCTCTTCGGGAAAAACACCCGGGTTTTGTCCGTGGAGGAGAGTTCGTCAAAGAAATGCTCCACGGCCTGGTGAGGCGTGAGAGCATCGTTAGGCGTGTAGAAGATGAGCACTGGCACATGGATGCGGCGGGCGTCCGCCTCCGCGCCGAACATGAGCTTCTCGATCTGCCCGAAGAGCCGGAGGGTGAAGGCCTTCACGTAGTGCGAGGTGTGCTGCATCTGCTCCCGGTGCGTGGTGCCACTGGTCACCTTCACCTCACTGTTGCCCAGGGACTCCAGGGAGATCTTCTTACCGGGCCAGAAGCGCAGCAGGGAGCGCACGGCCACTTTTTTGAAAAACGGCAGCTTTAGATTATCCCGCAGGGCCACCACCGGGGAGGACAGGATGAGCCCGGAAACCGTGGTCTGCCCGTGCGGCAGGGAGCCGGCGGTATCGATGGTGATGAGCGCCCCCAGGCTCTCCCCGTACCAGAACACGGGTGTGCCCGGATGCCTCTGGTGCACCAGCGCGGTGAAGTCCAGCAGGTCCTGCCGCCACTGGCCGGAGGAGAAGATGTCCCCGCGTTTCTTTTTGTCAGGATCATTCCCCTGCCCGCGGAGTTGCAGGCCATACACCTCATAACCTTTGGCCGGGAAGCTGTCCCCCACCGGCCAGAAATCGCTGGCCGCGCCGCTGAGGCCGTGGATGCAAATGACGACGCCCTTCGGCTTCTTCGGCGCGCCGTCCCAGTGCTTGAAGGGCAGTTCCTTTCCGTCGCTGGCGGTCCACGAGGTCAGCGATGGATTCATCACGGGCGTTTTGTTCATGATACGGGGCGCGGCGCACTGGCACAGCAGGAGGGCCGTCAGGACCATGGCGGCGAGCCGCGTCATGGAGGCAAATGAGACGGCGCGGACCGGGGGGGAGGTTCGCAACATGGAGTTGGGGGGAAAGGGGACTGGAACTAACCGCCGGTTTTGTGAATTTCCACCCGGCGGTTCAGTTGCTGGGCATCCGCGCTCCCGTTAGGATCCACTCCCGGCAGCGGCTCCCGCTCCCCCTTGCCCTCCACCACGATGCGGCTGCCATCGATCCCGAGGCTGTTCGCCAGCCAGTCCTTCACCGCCTGGGCGCGGGCCTCGCTGAGCTTTTGGTTGGAAGCCTCGTCGCCGATGGTATCCGTGTGCCCCACGAGGCGGAATTGCGCCTCTGTGTTTGT
This sequence comes from Verrucomicrobiales bacterium, assembly GCA_965229245.1. Classification (GTDB taxonomy): domain Bacteria; phylum Verrucomicrobiota; class Verrucomicrobiia; order Verrucomicrobiales; family V1-33; genus V1-33. The sequence goes on along the minus strand of CBDDIW010000003.1, from coordinate 898,910 downwards.
CAGGATCAGCGCGCCCAGGTTCATGAGACTGACCCGCGCTCCCGAACGAAGCTGGGCGGAGCCGAAGTCGAACAACAGGTCCGTGCGCAGCATCGCCTTGAAGTCCCCGTGGATGGGCCCCTTGTAATTGATGAGATCATCCAGGTTCCGGAAGCCATCCAGCCCGTTGTTCCCGCCACTGCCTTTTTGCATGGATTTCAGCACCTCGTTTTTCAGGTCCGGCGTGCCGCCTTCCAGTGCTCCCGCATCCGCCACCACCTGATCGTCCGCAGGCTTTGTGAATTGCGGCTTCAGAAAAGCGGACTTTGAAGGCGTGGCCGCGGAGGCATCCAGGAGCGAGCTCCCGGCCCGGGTGATATCGTCCACGAGATCATTTCCCGGGGCCCCCGGCGCGGGTTTGCTGAATTCCAGATTGTCCGCCATGGACTTCGCCGCCGGGCTGGCCACGAAGGCGCGATCCCGCATTTCCTCGGCGATCTGGGACATGTCAGGCAGATCCTTCAGCACCGCCTCCCGGTTCACCTCCTGGTTAAGATCCGGCGGTTGATTGTCCGGAGGCGGGATATCCGGATTCAGCAGCATGTCCTCCGGGATGGACACACGCTCCGTTTCAAACACGTTCGCCGTGACCTTCTCCGTTTCCGGGCGCGCCCCGGGCTCGGCACGGATGTTCTTCATCCAGATGAGCAGCCCCACGTGAACCACGATGGATGTGCCCGCCGCCGCCAGAATCCACCAGCGCAGGTCCCACGCCGTGGTGGTGGCGGGTTGGAACGTCCTGCCCGCGGCGGACGTTTCCCATCGGTATCCGGAAGAGTGTGCCATACAGGGGAAGGAACGGTTGGCGGAAAGAAGCGGGAGCATATCACGCGGATTTCCCCGCGCAAGGTCATCAGGGTGGCAGTTCGAAGCGGTCCGGCGTGAGATTCCATGCCGCCCCGGCGGTGCCCGGGACCGCCCCTGGTAGCACTACCGTCCGGCCCGCTTCGCATAGTTTTCCGGCAGGGTGTCCAGCGCGGCGGCGGCCGCGACGGGGTCAGTATTTTTCAAGCGGCCGGCGGCTCCCCGGACGATATTGAGCAGCGAAGGACCGGAGAGATTCGCCCGCGCCCACTCGATCGCCGCGGCGGGGTCCCTGTTCAGCAGTTCAGTTGCCACCGCCCGCGCACTGTCAAACCGCTCCCGGCCCGTGGCCTGATCATGGTAGGCCATCACTTCCTCCAGGGAACTCCAGGCCGCCTCCCTGTACAAAATCCATCTCAGGTTGGAACTGGAATTCCCCGCGGGATTATTGGCGGTGGCGACGACTTCACTCAAGGGAGCTCCTTTCAGCGCGTTCCTCATCATGTGAATCTTCCCCATGGAATCGGGCAGTTGCTGGAGGAGCGGCAAAAGATCCTTCCGGCCCGTGATACTTTCAGGGGAGAATGGTGGAGCCACTCCTGGATGGGCCAGAATGAACTCCAATCCCTTTCCCGGATCTTTTACCACGCAGTCCATCGCCAGTTGAGAAATGACCGCGGAGCGAATTTCTCCCGGTATGGTTTCCGCGAACCTCCAAGCCTTGTCCCGGTCGAGATCCGCCCATTTGCTCATGAATCCGGTCAGGGCCATCTTATATGGCTCCTTATCAGGACCCAGGGCGTTGACCAGGCCGACCAGGGTGTTCCCGAAGGCTGCTGGATCCGTGTGCAGCCAGAGATCCGCCAGAAACTCCAGACCTCCTTCATCATGGACCGCGGACTCGATCATTGCCCGCAGCCGACCCTGGTTCCGCTCCGCCGCGGCGGTCAGAAAAAAAGCGGCCCGCTGCCGCCGGGACAGGGAATGCCACCCGGGCTTTTTATCCGCTCCCTCCCCCGCGCCACGGGTGGTGGCAATGACAGACCGCCCCGGTGGGGCCGGGGCTCGAAGCTCCCGCGTGAAATACCCGAAAGAAACCCCGGCGGCGGCGCACCCCGCGCATACAGACAGATAGAGTCCTCTCTTCATTGGCCGGGGGTGGTGAAAGCTGCCAGTTTACCCTTCTCCTCCACGGTCAGGCCGGGCACCAGGGGAATCGCCCGCCGCGCGGCCTCCGGGTCTGTCCGGAGCCAGTTCTCCGCGATTTCCGCCAGGGTCGTCGCACGCAGAGGGGAATCCTGGATCGTGGCTACCCATTGCAGCGCCCCGGCGGGATCGATCCCGGCCAGTCCGCGGGCAAACCCTGCCGCCGGGGCATCCCGCGCGGCTCCCTCCGGCAGGGCCGAAAGATATTCCGAGGCCGCCGCCGGTTCAGTCGCCGCCCAGGTTTGCAGGATGCCGGAGATGACCCGCGACCGGGAGTCCTCCGGCACGGAGGCCGCCCATGTCAGGGCCTCCGGCGTGGACCAGGCGGCCCACGCCTTCGCGGTGGCCTCCAGGGCCGCGTCCCGGGCCTCCCCCCGGGGCCATGACAGAACTTCGGCCACCGTTCCGGCCTGGTCTTTCTCCAGCATGATCCTGGCTACATCCTGGATACGCGCGTTATTCCAGCGGTCGGTGCCCAGATTTTCGATGCTTGCCGCCGCCTGCAGGAGATCCGCCCGCGGGGAGCCGGTGTATTCCATTGTAGTCCGGGCAATATTTTGTAATTCCCCGGCTGGCAGCGAGTCCAGCCAGGCTTTCGCCTCCTCCGGGGTATTTCCCATCATTTCCTTCAGAGCCGCCTGCATCATGGAGTCCCGGAGCGGGGAGGGCGGGGCCTCACGCACCAGCTCCAGAGTGCGGGCCGGGGAGGAGACAATACGTGCCACGGGAGCCGGCCCCCACAGTTCTTCGTTCCAGAAGGTACCGGGAGGAGCCAGCCGCAGCGCCAGTCGTGGATCGCTCTCCATGAGCCCCGCTGCCAGGTGGAACCGGTGATACTCTCTCCCGGGAGAGTCGGAGAAAGCGTCGTTCAACAGGGACTCCACACGATCCGGAGCAGCTTTTGCCAGCAGAGTCATGGCTGGAATGGCGTTATCGTCATCCCACCTGAACCAGCCCGGCCCGCGGGTGCCGGCCAAATGCCCGAGGATATCCAGAAGTCTCCCCGGATGGGTCCCGGCGAGGGGCAGCAGATTTCTACACAGGCGACCGGCACCGTCATTGTCCAGCTTCATTCCATCGATGGCCGCGAGTGCGGCCGGAAGATCCCCGGATGCCGCGTCGAGTATCTTCAGGGCCTCCAGCCGCTGGCGGAACCACGGTGGCAGATGACCCGCCAGTTCCAGACACGCCGCGGAATCGAAAGCGTAAGCCCCGTGGAGCGCCTCCGGCGGGATCACGGCGTCGAAGGCGGTCTCTGACAGTTTCGTGCCCTCCAGGAAGGTCAGCTTCCGGCCCCATGAGATCAATTCCGCAGGATTTCCTGCCGCTGCGGCAAAAATGCCTACCGCTGCCAGTTGGCGATGGCGGGATTCCGTCAGTGCGGACAGTGCGTTCAGGGCCGCGGAGGGATCTGTCCTTGACCATGCCCCGAATACGGTCCGCAGCATCCATGCCCGTTCCGGTTTTCCCGCGAAGAAGTCCGCCGCCGCGCCCGGGTCCAGCTCTGTCCAGCGTTCGGCGAGCATCACCATCCATGGGGAAGGCGCGTCGCGGGGCGAGGTGTCCGCCTTTGCCCGGGTTTCCAGTTCCTCCCACAAATTAGGGAGTTCCTCCAGAGTCGCCTTATCGACTCTCTGGAGAAGATCCCACATCTTCCCGGTCTCCTGATTTCCGGGTCTTTTTAAAGGGGTGTCCGCCACGACACCCATGGAATGCGCAAGGGCCACCGGTGGCGGTCCGGGGTTTTTCCCCCGCGGGTCCTCGCTGTCAATGGAAGGCAGGAACCGGCCCGTCACCACGCCGGAGGCCATCAGGCTCGCGGGCAGCAGCAGCATCCGGACAGTTTTCATGGAGACTATCCTGATGGAGCCTTTCCCGTTTGTCAGTAAAATCCGGTCCCGCGCCCCGTTTAATCTCGACGAAGGATTGACCGGATATTGATTTCCGCCCCTGAAACCCTCGCCCGGCGGATAGAATCCCGCCGTTCGCGGCTTACTGACTGTCAGATTTCCCTGTCGCCCTGTTTCATGATTTCCCCGCGTCTTTCTTTTCTGCCTCTCGCGCTCCTCATGGCGCTCCCGGTCCGTGCCCAGGATGCCATCACGGAAAAGGTGGCGCCGCTGCTGGAGAATTACTGCTATGACTGTCACGGGAAGGACAAGCAGAAGGGTGGCATCGAGCTGCATCACATCCGGAATTCCACGGATGCCTTCCGGCAGCACCGGTTTCTGGAGAACGTGGTTTCGCAGATCGAGAAAGGCGAGATGCCGCCGGAGAACAAGGCGCAGCCCTCCGCCCAGGAAAAGGAAGCCCTGATCCACGAACTCCGCCAGCTCACGGCCCGGCTGGAGAAAGGCGACTTCCCGCGCTCTCCGGGACGACCGACCATCCGGCGGCTGAACCGCAACGAATATAACAACACGGTCCGGGATCTCTTCGGCATCAATTTCCAGCCCGGCAGCGACTTCCCCGCCGATGGCGCGGGCGGCGAGGGGTTCGACAACGTGGGGGACTCCCTCTTCATCCCGCCCGTGCTCATGGAGAAATACATGGGTGCCTCCACGAAAATCATCGCCGCCGTGCAGGCCAGCGAGCCGCTGCGGAAGCGCCTGATCTTCGTCTCTCCCAAAGACAAGGAGGACCCGAAGATCGCGGCGCGGACGGTGCTCACCTCCTGCGCCTCCCTCGCCTTCCGGCGGCACGTGGCGGACGCGGATATCGAGCCTCTGCTGCGGCTCTTCGAGCGGGCCATGAAGCGCGGAGACCCATATGAAAAGGCGTTCAACGCGCCGCTCCAGGCCATCCTGCTGCACCCCGCGTTTCTCTTCCGCGTGGAGCACGACGAGCCCGGGCAGGCGCAGTGGAAGGTGGACGCCTTTGAGTTGGCCACGCGGCTTTCCTATTTCCTGTGGGCCTCCACGCCGGACAAGGAACTCCTCCAACTGGCGGACCAGGGGAAGCTGACGGACCCCGCCGTGTTGCGCGCGCAGGTGGAGCGGCTGTTGAACGATCCGCGCGCGGAGACGCTCTCCCGCCACTTTGCCGGGCAGTGGCTCGGCTTTGATGACCTCCGCGAGGTGGTGAACCCCGACCCCGCGCGGTTCCCCACCTTCACCCCAGCGCTGCGTGTGGCGATGTACCGGGAATCCGTGGAGTTCTTCTCCTATATCCTCAAGGAAAACCGCCCGGTCACCGAACTCCTGGACGCGGACTACACCTTCCTGAATGCGGAACTCGCCGCCCACTACGGCATCGCCGGCGTGGAAGGCACCGCCATGCAACGGGTGAAGCTCACGGACCGCCAGCGCGGCGGGGTCATCGGGCAGGCCTCCGTGCTCACCGCCACCTCCCTGCCGCTGCGCACCAGCCCGGTGAAGCGCGGGAAGTGGATCCTGGACAATCTCATGGGCACGCCGCCCCCGCCTCCGCCGCCGGACGCGGGCACGCTGCCGCAAGATGATAAAACGCCGGACGGCCTGAGCTTCCGCGCGCAGTTGGAAAAGCATCGCCGCGTGGAGTCCTGCGCGGGCTGCCACGCGAAGATCGATCCCCTGGGGTTTGGCCTGGAAAACTTCGATGCGATCGGGCGCTGGCGCACGCAGGACCTGAATGGAAAGCCCGTGGATTCCCAGTCCGCCCTGCCGGACGGCTCCGCCTTTTCCACCCCGGAGGAGTTGAAAAAAGTGCTGCTGAAATCCAGCGACCTCTTTTGCAAAAACCTCTGCCGGAAACTCCTGGCCTACGCCCTCGGACGTCCTCTGGAGTATTACGACGAACCGGTGGTGAACGAACTGCTGGGCACGCTCAAGACGAACGGATACCAGCTTCGCCCCGTGATCCAGGCCATCGCCACCGGCCATCCCTTCCAGTCCCGGGCGGCGGAGAAGTGATCCGGTATCTATTAAATGTGCGGGGCCTGACCGTGCGTGGAGCCACAATGCCAAACTCCTCTCTTCAGGGGCTCTGTCTCTTTTCTTCACCTTCACCGGGGACTTTCTCTTTATAGGGTGTCGATTTCTTCAACTCCTTGATGAAGCCGTTTGAGAATCTTTCTGAATTTTGAATTCTCCATCCGTGAAACCTCCGGAAATTTTTAGAATCCGTTAAATCCCCAAGCGATTTGTTCAGTTTTGTTCAGGGTGTTTGATGCAGAGATTGGCGGGTTTTTAAAAAATTCCTTTGTTATCAATCAACGGATGGCGGGGGCGGGCTGCCCAGGGCACGTTCCTCCGGTCTGCCAAAGATATGAGCCAACCGGGGAAAGGAGGCCGCGAGCGGGAAGACATCGAGAAGGCTTTGCGATTCCTCCGCCGGTGGAGAAGCCACGGGAGGGGCGGGAGAACTGTCCGGGAAATCATCCACGGCAGACTGGAGACCGGTGGTTGGCCCGGGATCGGGAACCTTTTGAACCGGGCCTGAAAGGGAGGCCGCGGCTTCAAGGAGAGCCGTCCGGCAGCGGGACGGCGGGGATGCCGAGACGGGAGACGAGGGAGGGCCAGGCGGTGGGGCCGCGGGAAACACGGGTTCCTCCACAAAAGAAACCGCGGGCTCCGGACTTTCCGGGAGATCCGGCAGGGTCCCGGAGATATCATGGGCACCCGCGGGAGGCTCTATCGCAGATGGCCCGGACGGGTCCGGGGGAGTATTCACCGGTTTCCGCGACCGGCCTGGAACACCACCGGCCTTGCGGGGCGCGGGTTTGTTCCGCAGCAATTGCTGGTAGAGACGACCACTTTGCATTTGCGCCCGGAGCGCCAGTCGCAGTGCCAGATTTCCCTTCTCACTGCCCTCCGGGTGTGAAAAAGCGGCCTTAAGCAGGTGCTTGAACAATTCGGTCAGGGCATTCGCCTGCGCCAGGAGAATCGCCTCCACCGAAGTGATGTCCCCGGCGGCGGCGGGCGGGATTTTGCCAAGAGTGGCCTCAATGAAGGCCGGAACGGAGAGAGACGTGGTCATAAGAGGACATGCGGGGGATTTCAGCCAGTCGAGCCACGCGGGCACAGGCCATCTCAAAATAACCCCAATGCCAAGTCTGGCAATGTTAGGCCGGTCTTACCCGGTCTTACCCGGTCTTACCCGGTAAGACCGGGTAAGACCGGGTAAGACCCTAAATTCAGGAAACCCGAAACCGGCATGCTCTGAATTGTGGGCACCACCCTCGAAGTGAGGGGAACTCCCTTTCCTCGGATTTGCACATCGCAACCGTAGGTAATAACACCGACCAGTTAAGCGAAGTTGATCTGGCCGAGCCCCTGATTGCAAAGGTCAAGAATCGACCAAGGCCACCTCCACGGCGGCTGGTTTGCGGGCGGCCTTCTTAAGGCTTGCGTTGAACTGCGTCTGTGGCGACCAGTCGCCCTCATCGGTTGAGTTACCAAGGAATGCCAAAAGGCACGTACTTTCTCTAAACTCAAGACGCAGTTGATCCGCGTGGAGAAAGGTCATGGACGAAAGACAGATCTCACCATTCCCTCTAAGTTCACGGGCTTGCAGATCCAAGGGGTTGAATCCGGGGAAAAATTCAGTTTCCAGAAACGAAAATCCCACTTCTTTAACGCAACATCGTGTTTCGCCCATGGACAACCTTTTTGTAGATCTCGACAGAAAATTTCGCTCTCTCAGCGATGATCAAGCCGACACAGTAGATTTGGAACTGGGTTGGGATTGGGGGTGGCATCATCGCGAAACCTGGTCCGAAATTGAAAACCGTTTTCGCACCGTAATACTGGCGGAGGCAGGATCAGGTAAAACCAGAGAAACGAATCAGCGCTGCCAAGTTCTTAAAAGCTTAAACAAGACCGCATTCTTTCTTCCGCTTGAAATTCTAGAAAATGATGGTTTCTCAAGCATGCTTGAGGGCGCCAAAGAGAAGAAAGCTTTTGGAAAATGGCTCCTCTCCCCGAATGAACACGCGTGGTTTTATCTTGATTCTGTCGATGAACTGAAATTAAGAGAGGGGAGCTTCCAACGTGCCCTTAAGAAACTAAAGGATGCCATAAGAAGTGCTGAGCATCGATCGCATATTATAATTACGTGTAGGCCAAATGACTGGTATAAATCGGATGAGCAAGCGCTGCTTAAATTTTTCCCCTCTCCAGTCCCGGTGTTAAATCAACCCAGCGAGCAATTCGAGTCATCGAAAAAGAATCACGCCACTTTATCCTCTGAACGTTTCCTTTCGCCGCTGCGGGGGAATCCAAGCCTCACTCCCAACTTCTCACAAGCCACTTCTTCACAGTTGCCAGAAGGACACTCTCCGGCAGAGAAATTTGCTGTGTTCAAGTTGCTTCCACTGCAGGATTCGCAAATTGAGAAGTTCATTCGAGCCTCTTCAATCACTAATCCCGAGCTGTTAATTTCTGAGATTCGCGGCAAGGATGCGTGGAATTTTGCTCGCACCCCCCAAGATATCAATGAATTAATTTCGCTATGGGAAGAACGGGCGGACTTAGGCTCGAAAACCGAGCAATGCGAAGCCCATATTCGCAATCGATTACGTGATCGACCTGATCGCCTCTCAGCTAGACAACAATTGTCAGAGTCTTTAGCGCGCGAAGGGGTGGAACGACTCTCCCTAGCATTAACCCTTTGCAAGAAACGGACCATCCGTATTCCTGGCGCAACTGGCGCACGAGCAAATGCAGACGGCACCATTGATGCCGAGCAAGTTCTTCACAATTGGCGACCTTTGGACGTGAAGACGTTGCTAGGTCTCGGCATCTTTGACCCCCCTACTTTTGGACGGGTGCGGTTCCATCGTCGAGGTGTTGAGGGGTATCTCGCAGCACACAGACTGAATGAAATCGCCAGAAAAGGCAACGCCTCGAAACGCCACTTGCTGGAACGCCTTTTCGCTCGAACCGCGAGCGGTGAAAAAATAGTCATTCCCTCCATGGAATCCATTGCATGCTGGATTGCCTCATGGAATCAAGATGTACGAAGGATACTGATTGAGGTGGCTCCAGAATTGCTAATCGCGGAGGGAGACCCAGAGCACCTTCCAGTCGAAGACCGGCGAAGGATCATCGCCGGAATCATTTGCCAATATAAAGTCATAAACCCCAAAATATATCATTTTTCTCCGGCCAATTTGCGACGTTTTTGTGACCCTAATTTAGCGGACATCATTTCCACCATGTGGCACGAAGCGATTAAGTTTCCGAATGCCATTCGATTCCTGATAACACTCGTAAAAGAAGGCTCATTTAAAGGCTTTTCAGTCAGGCTAAACGATGTTGTTCGGGACATTCAATGCGAAAATGCAACCCGGGCACTTGCGATTCAAGCGTTGATATCGACTCGATCCGAGACTGATGTTCGCGCCATAGTTTCCGATATCTTGAACTCTCGGGAATATTTACCAACGGAAATAACTCAACAACTAACATCGGAGCTGTTTCCTGACTACCTCTCGGCTCGACAGTTGGTTCATATAATTAAGACATCCATTTCGCCTGGCGGGAGCCCGGAATATGTATTCGAGGCATCGCTCTCTGCTATTGTAAAGAAAATTGACGCTAACAGCCGTTTCGCAGTGGATTTAAGGAACGAATTAGTTAGTTTAGTGCTGGAGAATCAACGGCCATCCTCATCTTATTACCGCCCAACCAGCCATTACTCTTTTGCTGCATTATTGCTTGCAAGAATCTGCTCACGCCAAGCTCCAATTGATTCGGATTCGCACCGTCAGAGTTTTCTAAAAGCTTGCTTCACTGCCGAAATGTTTGGAAAAGAACACGATCGCATGGGCCACGATCTTCGCGAACTCAATGACGCCTTCCGCGCGCTCGGATTTTCTAAAGAATATATATTCCTTTCGGAATTGCGCTTTATGATTAATGAACTCAATTCCTCCAAAGGCATGAATTTTATTGTAAGATTCAATACATTTATACCATGTCTGGAAATCACTGACTGGACATGGCTTTCGCGGATAGCAAAAGATAATGAAGAAGATAAGCGAATCAGATCAACCGCATTACTGGACCTTATCCGCCTTTGGCGGTCAAAAGGGCGTAGACAGGCACTGAAACAACAGCTTCGTTTAGTTGCAAGTGGCGATCCCGAGCTTGAATTTTTATTGGAATCACACCTTAAACCGCAACGTTATCTAGGCGATTCTGATGCAAGAAACTGGAAACGAGATCAGAAGCAAGAAGAAGAGAGACGCTTATCAGACTGGTTAATCTGGAGAGCAGCACTTTTGGCAGAACCAGATGAATATTTCTCCAAAGACAGGATAGATGATACCCGGCAAACTATTATTGAGTGGATGCAGGCCGATAGCAAGTCTTATTCATCTTATCAAGTATGGGCCAAAGGCACAGGGGTTTCCGCAGCATTTGGGAAGGAAGTAAAACAACGCATGCGTATTGCATTGTCGTCCTTTTGGAGAGACGTTCAATACCTTCCGTTTAGTAGTCGCGCTGATAACGACACTAAGATATATTACTCATGGATTCATGGGTTGAATGGGGTTCTGGCCGAGGCGGAGGAGAGAAACTGGGCATCCAAACTTTCCACGAGCGATGTGGAAAAAGCAACGCTCCTCTCACTGGTAGAAATCAACAGGATCCCTGCATTTGTAACCGATCTTGCCACTCAACACTTCACAGTCGTCTCAAGAATTCTAGGCGCGGAATTAGCTTCTCAACTTAATTTAGCTAATCAATTTCAATACTTACCCCTTTTGCAACATTTGACGCACGCTGACAGGGTGGTCCAATCCGCCGTGGTTCAACCATTAAAGGATTTTATATCCAATTGGAAAGATGGTGAAAAGGAAGTAAATGAAGCACACAAACTTTATCATCTATCTCAGGTTTTGCGCTTACTGACAACCATAGTAGACGACTTAGAGGTCGACGCTTTGAAAAATATTTGCCTAGAAAAGTTTCTGAATCACCCCTCCTCGCCTGCCGCCGTGTATTGGCTGAGAACCCTTTTTGGAATCAGTGCCGAAGAGGCGAGTTGCGCAGCCAAAGAAGCGATTGATTCTATTGCTGACGAAAGTCTTCGCAGAAGAATTTTTACGTTATGGCTGGGAACAGTTTTTGAACCGTACGAAGGCGTGGAAATGAAAGTGCATGACGAACAACAACGGGCCGCAGTACTGGCTCGCTTATGCCGAATGGCGTACCGGTATGTAGCCTTAAATGAAGATATAAAACATACGAGCGGAAAGTCTTACAGTCCAGTTTTGCGTGATCACGCCCAAACCGCGCGGGCAAGGCTTTTAAATCAGTTGATTGAATTACCCGGCGAGGGCGCCCATGCCGCCATTATGGAATTAATGGAAGAACCTATTTTTAATGATGTTAAAGAGTATTTACGGGGTCAAATCAAAATACGTGAGGTGGAAAGCACTGAACCGCATCCTTTACCCGTAAATTTACTAAAGGAACTGGAGGCCGAATTTGAATGCCTTCCAGTTAATCGCGACTCATTCTTCACCCTCGTGTCGAATCGGCTTGCTGATATTCAGCATGATATATCGCACCACGACTTCTTCCCTAGGCGCACGATTCAGGGTATTTTTGATGAAGACGAAATGCAACGGATACTGTCGCTAATTCTTGAGGAAAAAGGTAATTTAGTGTATTCAGTAGTAAGAGAGGACGAATCAGCTGATGCCAAGCGGACAGATATAAGACTGCTGTCATGCTTGACGGCAGACAGAGCTGTCATTGAAGTGAAAATTGCAGAAAAATGGAGCATGAAGGATTTCATTCGCGCACTAGAGTTTCAATTGTTAGGCCAGTATCTCCGGCATGCAACGTGCAAATCAGGATTCTTGTTGCTTACCTACAGGGGTCCAAAAACGTGGAAACACCCGCAAACCATGAAACGGCTTGAATTTTCCGATGTCATTACAGAGTTGAGTCTTCACGCGAGTGAATTAGAAAAGAAGGCGGAAAGATCTGTTAAGCTAGGGATCATAGGGCTCGATTTGCGCAACCCACTACTTGTCCCGGCGCATGGTTAGAGTTAAGTAGACATTGCCCGAGTTCCGCCCCCCCAAGGCTTTGTACAGTCCGCGGGCCAATTGCGCTAGGTTTGCGTCGAGCTAAGCCAACCGTTGGCATCGAATTGAGTGGGCAGACATGGGGCTTGAACGCATTGATTTGGGATGATTGCGGCTAATGTTGGCGGGCGGTTGCGAGAGGGCCTTTGCCCTGTTAAGTGAAACCATGAGCCTCAAGAGAATGGATCATGTCAGTGTCGTCGTGGAGGACCTTCCGTCGGCGGTTTCTTTTTTTACCACGCTGGGGATGGAGGTGGAGGGGAGGAGTCCGGTGGAGGGGGCGTGGGTGGACAGGCTTTGCGGGCTGGAGGGGGTGCGGGTGGAGATCGCGATGATGAGGATGCCGGAGGGGCAGGGGCGGGTGGAGTTGACGAAGTTTCACCATCCGGGACTGGTGGAGGGCGGGCTGGCGGATCCGCCGCCGAATACGCAGGGGCTGCGGCAGATTATGTTTGAGGTGACGGACCTTGAGGCCACGGCGGGGCGGCTGATGGAAGGGGGAGCGACGCGGATCGGGGAGGTGGTGCGGTATGGGGATATGTACAAGCTTTGCTACCTGCGGGGTCCGGCGGGGATCATTGTGGCGCTGGCGGAGGAGCTTTCGTGAGGGGCGGGAATTCCCGCGTGCAGGGCGGTGGCGAAGGAGGGTTTGGAGACGGAGAAACGGGCTTGGCAGGGGGTGGTGAAGAAAGTGTCAAAACGATCAAAATTTGTGCATTGCCAAACCGTCCGTCCGGGCGGATGCGGGCGGGATGAATCCCGTTACCACCCATGCCCGTCGGCTGCCTTTGGCGGCCCGCATGGCGGTGGTGTTTGGAGGATTCGGGCTGGTGGGGTCGGCGGCGCTGGTGTGGTGGGTGCTGGCGGATGAGGCGGCGCTTTCCCGGCAGGCGTTTCTGAACACGGGCCGGTCGAACGCGGCGTTCATTTCGCACACGGGGCTGCCGGCATCGGCGCAGATGGCACGGCAGCTCACGGAGGTGCTGGGCATGGACGTTTGTTTTCATCTGCGGAATGGCGGGCTCATCGTGCCGCCCGCGGGTTCCCCGGCGTGGGGCGGTCTGAAAAATCCGCTGCCCCCGGAAACCGTGGTGACGCAGGGGGGCCGGGACTTTCTGGCCATCCCCCTGAGAGCGGAGGGCCGGGAACTGTGGCTGTCCCGTCCTTCCCAGCCCGCGTGGCACGGGGTGCTCCGGCCCGGGGCGCTGACGGGACTGGGGGTCTTCTGGGCGGCGCTGCTGGCGCTGGCGGTGGGGATTTCCCGGACGGTGGTGCGACCGGTGCGCGCGCTGGCGGGCACGCTGCCGGGGCTGGCGGGAGACACGCCGCTGGTGATTCCCAAAGTGGCGCGGAGGAACGACGAGATCGGTTCCCTCGCGGAGGGGCTGGCGGCCACCCACGCCCTGCTCATCGCCGAGCGCCTGCGGCGGGAGGAGAGCGAACGCCTGGCGCTGCTGGGCCGCATGGCGGCGGGACTGGCCCATGAGATCAACAATCCGGCGGCGGCCATCCGCCTTCACGCGCAGCTTCTGGCCCGCGCGCTGCCAGGGGATTCCGCCCCGGGCCGGAGCGCGGCCACCATTTCCTCCGAGGCGGGCCGCATCGAGGAACTGGTGAATCAGTGGCTTTTTCTCACCCGGCCCGCGCCGCCGCAGCGCACACGCGTGTCCCTCCCCACCCTTCTCCAGGAAGCCCTGGCGGCCGCCGCGCCAGCCGCGGAACACGCCGGGCTCACGCTGGCCACGCCCGGCATTCCACCGGAGGCGGCGGTCTCCGGCGACAGCCGCCGCCTGCGCCAGGTGCTGGGCAATCTCCTGACCAATGCCATCCATGCCTCCCCGGAGGACACGGCGGTGACGCTCACCGTGCGCGGGGCGGAGGGCTGCTGGGAAATCCTGTGCCTGGACTCCGGCCCGGGATTTTCCCCCCAGGCGCTGGCCCGGGGCACGGAGCTTTTCTTTTCCGAAAAAGAGGGTGGCCTGGGAATCGGGCTCAGTGTCTCCGCGGAGATCGCCGCCGCGCATGGGGGCTCGCTTTCCCTCACCAATACCCCGGAGGGCGGCCAGGTGATCCTGCGCCTGCCCGCCGCCTGATTTCAAATTTACCCATCCTGTCATGAAACCGTCCGTCACTCCGCCGTCCATCCTGATCATCGAAGACGAAGCCGCCCTGGCCCAGGCCCTGCGCGCTGCCTGTGAACAGATGGGCCTGCCCGCGAAGGCCACCGCCACGGCGCGAGGCGGAATGGAGCACGCCCGGCAGGCCGGGGAAGCGCTGCGGCTGATCGTGCTGGACATCGGGCTGCCCGACCGCGGCGGGCTGGACCTGCTGCCGGAGCTGCGGATGCTGCTGCCGGCGGTGCCCGTGCTGATCATCACCGCGCATGGAAATCTGCAAAACGCCGTGGCCGCGCGCCAGCAGGGCGCGGCGGAATATCTCGTGAAACCGCTGGACCTCAGCGCCTTCGAGCAGGCGGTGGAGGGACTGCTGCGGCAGGCCGCCGCGGCGGGCGCGTCCCCGGGCCGGGAGCCCCAGGAACTGCCGGTGCTGACGGGTTCCAGCTCGGCCATGCAGCCGGTTTTTAAAGCCATCGCCCATGCCTGCGCCTCCTCCGCGCCGGTATTGCTGCGCGGGCCCAGCGGCAGCGGGAAAACGCTGGCCGCGCATGTCATCCACGCGCACGGCACGCGCGCCTCCGGGCCGTTCATTACCCAGGCCTGCGGCACGCTTTCGGCCTCCGGCGAACCCTTCGCCGACCGGCTGCTGGAGCAGGCGCGGGGCGGGACGCTGCTGCTGGATGAGGTGAGCGATCTCCCGCCGGAACTCCAGACGCAGTTGCTCCGCATCGTGGAAACCCAGGCCGTCTCCCTGCCGCCAGGCGCGAAGCACGGGCCGGACACACGCATCATCACCACCTCGCATCGCGACCTGGCGGGCGAAGTGGCGGCGGGCCGGTTCCGGAAGGACCTCTACTTCCGGCTGCATGTCATCGAGATCATCCTGCCCCCGCTGCGCCAGCGCATGGAGGACCTGCCCGCGCTGGCCCAGGCCCTGCTGGCCCAGCTTTCTCCCGGACGCGAGATCCGCCTCGCGCCGGAGACGCTCACCCGCCTGGCTGCCTGCGACTGGCCAGGGCATGTTCGGGAACTGCGGAATGCCCTGGAACACGCCGCCGCCGTTTCCTCCGGCCCGCTCCTGCTGCCCACGCACCTTCCCCCTGCCCTGCGCGGCGGACCCGACACCGCCGCCATTGATCGCCGCCTGCACAATGCCCTGGCCTCTTGGACCAGCACGCGTTTGAAGCAGCCCTCCGTGACGTATGACACCATCCACGATGAGCTGGAAAACCGCCTGCTCAGCGTGCTGCTGCCGCACTTCGAACACCGTCCCACCCGCCTCGCCTCCGCGCTGAAGATGAACCGGAACACCCTGCGCAAACGCCTGGGCCGGGACCTGCCGCCGGAAAGTTAGGGGCATTCCGGTCCATTTCCCAGGACGGCGCAATATTCGCGGCCCTGCCGCCGTTACCTGAGCCCATGTCCATTCTCAGGTCTCTCCTCTGTCTGCTCCTCCCCACGCTGGCGCTCGCGGCTCCGAACACCGATCCGTTTCCCAAACCGCCGGACATCAAGGGTCTGCAGGTGCAGATGAACGAGGATGCCATCGCGCTGGGAATTCACCACGCAGGGATCAATGTGAATCTGACGCAACTGCTGGACCTCTCGAAGAAGCCCGGGAATCCAGTGGCAAAAGCGGGCGGGCGGGAGTTCAGCCTGCAGGAGGGTTATCTCCAGAGCCTGGACCGCCAGGTGAAGCCGCTCTCCGACAAGGGGATGCTGGTGTATCTGATCCTCATTGCCTATCCCTCGAAGAACGCGGCGCTGGATGCCGTGGTCATCCACCCGGCGGCACGCAAGGACTATCAATACAGCGTGGGCGCGTTCAATGCCGCCACGGACGAGGGGCGTGCCTATCTGGAGGCGGTGACCGGATTCCTCGCCGCCCGCTGGAGCGGGGCCTCGCCGGAGCACGGGCGCGTGTGGGGCTGGATCGTGGGGAACGAGGTGAACTCCCACTGGATGTGGTACAACCTGGGCCGCATGGAACTGCCGGAGGCGGTGACGGAGTATGAGAAGGCGTTTCGCGTGGTGCACACGGCGGTGCGGCGGGAATCGGAGAACGCGCGGCTCTATACTTCATTCGATCACCACTGGGGCATCAGCATGGGCGGCATCAGTCCCCAGGAATCCACGCCCGGGAGGAACTTCCTGGATGCCTTTGCCGCGAAGGTGAAAGAGCATGGGGACTTCGACTGGCACGTGGCCTGGCACCCGTATCCCGAAGACCTGGGAAACCCGCGCGCGTGGGCGGACAAGTCCGTGACCTTCGACGACAACACCCCCAAGGTGACGTTTAAAAATCTGGAAGTCCTCTGCCGCCACCTGGAGCGCCCGGAGATGCGGTGGAAAGGGCAATCGCGCCGCGTGATCCTGTCCGAGCAGGGATTCCACACGCTGGCGAAGCCGGACGGCGAGACCCTCCAGGCTGCCGCCTATGCCTATGCGTGGGAAAAGTGCCGCCGCCTGCCGGTGGTGGACGCTTTCATTTATCACCGCCACGTGGACCACTCCCAAGAGGGTGGTCTGCGCCTGGGGCTCTGGACGAACAAGCCGAAGTCCATCGCCGATCCTGACAGGAAAAAGAGTATCTATGAGCTGTTCCAGAAAGCCGGGACTCCCGCGTGGGATGAAGCCGCGGCGTTTGCCCTTCCCGTGGCGGGATTGAAGTCATGGGATGAACTGAAGTCCAGGTAACCGTGGCGGCCCTGGAAGTTTGGGAGCCGCGATCCACGGGCTTTCAGGCCCACAAACCGGTGATCCGGTCTCCGGCACCCGTGACGGGAAACGATCCGCATTCCGTGACCTGGTTTAACTTAAACCGAAGCTAATGTGACGTAATTGTCACATTTACATCCTCCCGCCACTGGCTTTTCTGTCACACAAGGCAGCACCCCATCATTGCACCCATGATCTCCCTCCAAAAACTCTTCGGAAAAGACGACAAATTCTTCACCCTGCTGGAAGCCTCCGCGGAGGAAGGCCGCGCGATCATCACCGCGCTGAATAAGGTTCTTTCCACCCCGGGGTCAACCCCCAGTCTGGACGAGTTTCACAAGTCCAAGGAGGCGGACAAGAAGATCACCGAGCAAATCAACGAGGCCCTGGTGACCAGCATGGTGACGCAACTGGAGAAAGAGGACATCGAAGTCCTGAGCCACGCGCTTTACCGCATCCCCAAGACGGTGGAGAAATTCGCCGAGCGCTTCATCATCAGCTCGCATGTGGTGAAGGATATCGACTTCGCCCGGCACATCGCGCTCCTCGACGCGGCGACGAATCAGGTGGTGGCGCTGGTGGCCATGCTGCGCACCCTGGGCGCGGGACGCATTCATGAAGCCAAGGCGCTCAACGCGAAGCTTCAGCAGATCGAAGGCGACGCGGACGCCCTCCAGCTGGAAATGTTGCGGGATCTCTACAGCGGACGGCATGAGCCCATACGCGTGATCGCCCTGCGGGATCTCTTTGAACTGCTGGAGACGGTGGTGGACCGCTGCCGGGACGCGGGGAACATCATCACCCACATCGTGCTCAAGAATTCCTGATCCGCGCCCCTATGTTTTCGCTACAACGAATCCTGGGCAGGCCCGAAGAATTCTTCGGCCTGCTGGAACAGAGCGCCGCGCTGGGGGCGGAATCCGTCACCGCGCTCCGCGCCATGCTGGCGGAGCCCTCCGGCCCGCCCAGCCTGGAGGCCTTCAGCACCGCCCGCCGCAAGGACAAGGCGGTCATCAACAAACTGGAGGAAATGCTCACGCAGGTCTTCGTGACGCCCATCGAGCGCGAGGACATCCAGGCCATCGCCACGCAGCTTTACCGGCTGCCGAAGAAGGTGGAGAAATTCGCGGACCGCTACGCGCTCGTGTGGGACAAGGTGGCGGGATTCGACTTTGCCCTCGCCGCGCATATGCTGGAGGGCGGCGCGAAGATCGTGGTGGAGATGGTGCAGATCCTCAGCCGGAGCGGGAAGCTCGCGGAGATCAACGCGCTGGACGCCCGCCTGAGCCAGGTGGAGGCGGATGCCGGCCGCGTCATTCTGGAGTCCCTGCGGCGCATGTATCTGCCCGGCGGGGATGAACTGAGCAGCATCATCGCGCAGGATCTC
The DNA here is from genome assembly GCA_965229245.1 of Verrucomicrobiales bacterium. Taxonomy (GTDB): domain Bacteria; phylum Verrucomicrobiota; class Verrucomicrobiia; order Verrucomicrobiales; family V1-33; genus V1-33. The sequence continues at coordinate 880,615 of CBDDIW010000003.1, read as the reverse complement.
TATCACATTCTGAGCGACTGCATCGATGTCTGCCGCTCCATCGGGCGCACGCTGGCGCTGGTGATTCTGAAGAACAGCTGAGCTGTTTCCATTTCCTCCCCCCCTTACGGATATGGAACTGGCTCTCGTCCTGTTCGTCGTTTTCGTTGCCATCGCGTTCACCTACACCAACGGATTCCACGACACCGCCAACTCGATCGCCACGAGCGTCGCCACGAAGGTGATGACGCCGAACCAGGCGATCCTGATCTCGACCGTGTTCAATCTGGTGGGTGCCCTCCTGGGCACCGCCGTGGCGAAGACCATCGGCACGGGTCTGGTGGACATGCACGCCATCAATCTAACCACGGTGCTCTGCTGTCTGCTGAGCGCGGTGGTGTGGAATGTGGTGACGTGGTGGGTGGGCCTGCCATCCAGTTCCAGCCACGCGCTGGTGGGCGGGCTCATCGGCGCGGCCTTTGCCTCCTCCCATGGGAACTGGGACGCCATCATCTGGTACCGGCACACGGTGGTGGACCCGGTGACGCACGCGGCGGTGGAACTGCCGTTTTTTAAATCCGACGGGCTGTGGCCGAAGGTGCTGGCTCCCATGCTCATCGCGCCGCTGGTGGGTCTGGTGGCGGGCTTTCTGGTCATGGGGCTGCTCTATCTCTGCTGCCGGTCTCTGCGCCCCCGCTCCGTGAATTATGTCTCCGCCCGCCTGCAATGGGTGACGGCCATGTGGATGAGTCTGGAGCACGGGCGGAATGACGCGCAGAAGAACATGGGCATCATCGCGCTCACGCTGGTGATCGCCACGCAGTCCGGCGCGTTGAACAGTGCCCCGGACTGGCTGGCATGGCTGCGGACACCGGAATTCACCGTCACTCTGTGGATGAAGCTGGTGTGCGCTATCACCATCGGCCTGGGCACCGCCGCGGGCGGCTGGAAGATCATCAAGACCATGGGCAGCGGCATGGTGAAGCTACAGCCCATCAATGGCCTCGTGGCCCAGGGCACGGCGGCGGGCATCATCGGGGTGGGCACGGAGCTGGGCATTCCCCTTTCCACTACCCAGGTGATCTCCAGTTCCATCATGGGCGTGGGAGCCAGTAAACGCTTTGGCGCGGTGAAGTGGATGGTCGCGGAGCGCATGCTCTGGGCCTGGGTTTTTACCATTCCCGCGACGGCCATCCTCGCGTTCGCCATCGTCTGGCTGCTGCAACAGGCGGGGTTTGGGAATCTGTGATTCCGGCCAGGGACCTTTCCAGCAGCGTCCGGCTGGCTGTTCCGGCGCAGTTTCGTGGAAACGGGATTTCCGTTAGGGCTTACGCATAAAAACTATGGAAGCGACCTGATCCGGTTGTTCAAGCGTAAGCCCTGGCACGGGATCATCATGATTTTCTCCTCCCGCACATGGACTCCGATAACCGGCGGGCATGCTTCGGTAAACCCGTTCCGGGTTTACCGGGACGGGGTGTTCTGTTATTCCGGGTGGGAACCCAATGGTGTCCGGCTAACTGACTTCACCGTGCCCGCCCGGGGGCTGGAAAGCATCCTCTGCCAGGGCCTGATCTCTGGAGGGCCAAAGGCCCGGACCCATACCAGCCCGGGGCAACGCCCCGGGAATCCCCCCAAATACAAAAGGGAAAAGGGCTGAAGGCCCGCCCCATCCGGTCCTGCCGAAGAGGAGTGGCGCGGGCTTTCAGCCCTTAAAAATACCGTTGCCGGTCGTCCCCGGGGCGTTGCCCCGGGCTGGTATGGGTCCGGGTCTTCGGCCCTCCGGAATTCCGGCGCCGGTCATCAACAAAAAATCCGTTAGAGCGTTTGCCATAAGTCATTTCCGGATAGCTGCGTCCTCCTCAGGGGGCCCGCCCTCATTTCGGAAATTACTTTTGGCGATCAGTACAGACGGACACCATTGATTGGAAACCAGTTGCCTCCCACCCCGTTCAGGGAAACGCGGAGGGGTTTTGACAGACGCGAAGTTCCGGGTAGTCTCCGCGCCCCGAATCTGAGCTATTCACAGAAAAATCATGAGCGAAGCCACTACCCACACCTTCCAGGCCGAAGTCCGGCAACTGCTGGATATCGTCATCAATTCCCTCTACACGGACCGGGAAATCTTCCTGCGCGAGCTGGTCTCCAACGCCTCCGACGCGGAGGAGAAGCTGCGCCACATCCAGCAGACGGAGCGCGATATCTTCGAGGCGGATGCCGCCCTGGAGATCCTGGTGACCACGGATGAGGAGGCGAAGACCATCACCATCACGGACCGCGGCATCGGCATGACGCGGGAGGAACTGGTGCAGAACCTGGGCACCATCGCCCACAGTGGCACGAAGGCGTTCCTCCAGTCCCTGGAGACCGGCGCCTCCGCGGCGGGAAATGTCATCGGAAAGTTCGGCGTGGGCTTCTACAGCTCCTTCATGGTGGCGGACAAGGTGGAGGTCTTCACCCGCTCCTGGAAGGCGGACGGCGAGGGCCTAGTGTGGACGAGCGACGGACGCGGCGGCTACACCATCGAGGAAGTCCCGGACCAGGGCCGCGGCAGCCGCATCGTGATGCACCTGAAGGAGGAGCACGCGGACTTCGCGAAGAAGTGGCGCGCGGAGGAGATCCTGAAGCGATACTCGAACTTCGTCCCCTTCCCTCTCCTGCTGAACGGCGAGCGCGTGAACAAGGTGGAGGCCCTCTGGCTGAAAAACCGGAACGAAATCAAGGACGAGGACTACAACGAATTCTACAAGTTCATCGCCCACGCGTGGGACGAGCCGCGCTACCGCCTGCACTTCAACGCGGACGCGCCCCTGGCCATCCATTCCCTGCTCTTCGTCCCCCGGGAAAACCCGGAGCCCTGGGGCATGGGCCAGACGGACCCCGGCGTGGCGCTCTACTGCCGCCGCGTGCTCATCGACCAGCATCCGAAGAGCCTGCTCCCGGACTGGCTGCGCTTCCTGCGCGGCGTGATCGACAGCGATGACCTGCCGCTCAACATTTCCCGCGAGACCATGCAGGACAGCGCCCTGGTGCAAAAGCTGGGCGATGTCATCACGAAGCGGTTCCTGAAATTCCTGGACTCCGAGGCGAAGGACGACGCGGAGAAGTATCGCGAGTTTTACCTCCAGTTCAGCCGCTTCATCAAAGAGGGCACCATCACGGACCACAAACACCGTGAAGCCCTGGCAAAGCTGCTGCGCTTCGAGTCCAGCATGACGGACGAGGGCAAGCTCACGGGCCTGGACGAATACGTCACCCGCATGAAGGACGGGCAGAATGACATCTATTACCTCCAGGCTCCGGCGCGCTCGTCCATCGAGTCCGGCCCGTATCTGGAGGCCTTCAAGGCGCGCGGCCTGGAGGTGATCTACTTCACGGAGCCCGTGGATGAATACGTGGTCTCCACCCTGACGGAGTTTTCCGGGAAGAAGCTGGTGTCCGCGGATTCCTCTGAAATCGATCTCGGCGACGCTCCGAACACGGAGAAAAAAGACGGCCTGACGGACAGCGAGGCGGAGGAATTCGCCGCGTGGATGCAGGAGACCCTGGGCGAGGGCGTGGAAAAGGTGACGCCTTCCAAACGCCTCGTGGACAGCCCCGTGGCCGCGCTGCTGCCGGAGGGCGCCCGCATGGGCCCGCAGCTCCGCGCCATGATGAAGACCATGAAGCAGGAGGCCCCGGCCACGAAGGTGCATCTGGATGTGAATCCGAAGCACCCGCTCATCGTGAAGCTCGCCCGCAGCCGGGAAGCCCGTCCGGAAGCGTCCGCGCTCATCGCCGGGCAGTTGCTGGATACCGCGCTGCTCAGCGCCGGGCTGGTGGAGGATCCCCGCAGCGTGGTCCAGCGCCTGAACAAGGTGCTGGAACTGGCGCTGGAGAAGTGAGGGCGCTTCGCGCGGATTAATAGAAAAATGGAAAAACGGGGAATGGGGAAACAGGCATGAATGGAGGATAAGAGTTCTCTGTTTGTGCCCCCCCCATTGTCCGTTTTCCCTTATCGATTCCCTGCCATGCGTCTCCGCCTGACCATTGCCTATGACGGACGTCCCTTCGCGGGATGGCAGAGTCAGCCCGGCGGGAATACGGTGCAGGACCACCTGGAGGCGGCGGCGTGGCGGATTCTGAAAATGGGGACGCCGCCCGCCGTCCATGGGTCCGGTCGCACGGACACGGGCGTGCATGCGCTGGGTCAGGTGGCGCATTTTGAAGCGCCGGATACCTGGCGCATGGAGCCCGCGGCCTGGCGGCGGGCGCTGAATGTCCACCTTCCCCCGGGCATCCGCGTCATGGAGGTCCGCGTGGCGGAGCCCGGGTTTCACGCCCGGTTTGACGCCTCCGGCAAGACCTACCGTTACCGGATCTGGAATGGGGAAGTGCTTCCCCCGCTGGAGGCGGGGCTGGCCTGGCACGTGCCGCACCGGCTGGATTTCGCGGCCCTGGCGGAGGGATGCGCCCTGCTGGAGGGCACGCACGATTTCCGGGGCTTCGCGGCAAACCGCGGGGATGGAAAGGACGCGGACCGGGACACCGTGAGGCATCTGTGGTCCATACGCCCGGAGCGGGAGGGCGACTGCCTCACCCTCACCTTTCACGGCAGCGGATTTCTCTACAAGATGGTCCGTATGCTCACCGGCAGCCTCGTCCGCGTGGCCATGGGGCGGGCCTCCATTTCCTGGCTCAAGGGCCTGCTCGCGGACCCCGCCGGGATCAAAACCCATCACACCGCCCCGCCGGATGGACTGTCTCTGGTGGAAGTGGAATACCCGGGGTGAGCCTCTCCAGGCCAGGGCTCACGCATGAAAATGATGTAATATCATTTATACCGAGTGCTAAAAGTAATTTCCGAAATGGAGGAGTGGAACTCCCTGACGAGGACGCGTGTAACCGGAAATTACTTATGGCAAACGCTCCAGAGTTGGAATCCGGTAAATGCCTGGCACGATGTTCCGCTCCGGGATGCGCGATGGATTGGCACCGCGGAGCGGTGGCCCTTGCATAGCCCGGGGTGATGCGAGGGACGAGCGAACCCCGGGTATAGGGCCTCCACGAATGAACCGCGGAGCGGTTCCCCGGCAGACAGCCGCCCCCGGACGCCCTGATGCCCGTTTTATGCTTGTTTTCCCGGGCATCGCTTTGCGGTCAGGATCACCCCTCCGGGGTGGAATCCTGTGTTTTCGGGAACCAGGGGTTCCGCTCGTGCCTCGCGTCACCCCGGGCTATGCAAGGGCCACCGCTCCGCGGTGAGGTGAGGCTGGCGGTTCGCAGGTGGTATGGAACCCCCGGTCTGAATTTACCGGATTCCATGTCCAAATGGTATCATGGCAAACGCTCTAACTCACGCGCTCTTCAGCCACGGAGTGGCGGGAGAGATTAGCGAAAATGTGTTATGCGCAACATACAATCCGGGGGTGCAGTGAGGCACGAACGCCCCCCCCGGACCAGCATATGGAAAGATGCATGCGCGCCGGAGGTGCGCGAGAAGTTTTCCCGGCAGCCATTGGACATTCCCGTGCGGGCAGCCCTCCAGCGTTTCTCGCGCACCTCCGGCGCGCGGCACTGTTATGTGTTACCAGTCCGGTGGTTCCGCGCGTGCCGCGCTCCACCACCGGCTTGTATGTTGCGCATAACACATTTTCGCTTCCTCATTGAGCCGCCCGCGGCTGGAAACGGAGGAGCGGGAGGCAGGCAGGCCGACCACACCGGCATAGCCCATGAGGCCGTAAGTTAGAAAGGGCCTGCCTCCCGCACACTCCGGCTCAAGGCCGAACCGTATCAAGTGCGCCCCGCTTTTACCGCGGTCACAGCCCGAATACAAGCATGATCCTCCTCCCGGCCCTCTCCTCCGTTCTCTCCCGCGTGCCCCATCCCCATCCTTAAACCCGCTTCCAGCCCCACTTCCCCCCATGCCCGTCTCCCGCCGCAAACAGCCCCTCAACGACGCCCCCGTCCCCGCGCCGGCGGACACTCCGGATCTCCTCCCGCCGGACTCCTCTCCGGAGCTTTCCCGCGAAACCGCGCGCCTGCCGGTCCTGGGCATCGATGTCGCCAAAGCCACCTTTCGCGCCTGCCTGCTCCCTTCCGGCGCGGCCAGGAGCCTCGAGGCGGATTTCCACAACACCCCCGAAGGCTTCGCTGCTCTGGACCTCTGGCTGGCCGCGAACGCGGCCCCCCGCGTCCGCGCCGGGCTGGAGGCCACCGGTTATTACGGCAACGCCCTCCTCCATCACCTCCACGGCCGCGGCCACTTCGTCAGCCTCTTCAACCCCCGCTGGATCAAGGACTACGCCCGTTCCGAAGGCCGCCGCAACAAGACCGATGCCGCTGATGCCCGCGTGATCGCCCGCTATGTCCGCACCCATGCCGCCCGCGCCTGGCAGCCCCGCACCCCCGCCCAGGAGACCCTTCAGGCCTTCATCCGCCGGCGCGCCGATGTCCAGCGCGCCTTGATCTCCGAACAACTCCGGCTCCCCTCCGCCTGCGCGCGCATGGCTCCCTTTATCAAACGCGCCATCGCCCACCACAAACGCGAGTTGCGTGATCTCGAGAAGGCCGCGCGCGCCCTCATGGCCACCGACGCGGACCTCGACCGCCGCCGCGCGTTGCTCGAAAGCATTCCCGGCATCGGACGCACCACCGCCATGGCCCTCCTGGCCGAAATGCCCCACCTCGAATGTTTCGAGCGCGTCCGGGACGCCGCCGCGTGGGCCGGTTTGACTCCCGCTCTGTGCGAGTCCGGCACCAGCGTGCGCGGGCGTTCCCGCATGAACCGCCAGGGCAACGGCAGGCTGCGCAAGTCCCTCTATATGCCCGCCCTGGTGCTTCTCCGTTCCAAAACCGCCAACAGCCTCACCCGTTTCCGGGACCGGCTGCGGGAGGCAGGCAAGCCACCCATGGTCATCGTGGGAGCCCTCATGCGCAAACTCTTCCAGACGGCCTGCGGCGTGCTCAAACACGGAGAATCCTTCAACCCTTCCCTCGCCTGACCAACCCAGGCGCCCGCGAAACAACCGCCGGAAACTCTTGGATTTTTCCTTGATTCCAACACCGTATCTAATCTCTCGCGCCCCTCCGGGGCTGAAGAGCGATCACTTCTCCACCACGCGTTCGCAGGTGGTGAAGAGGCGTCCAAAGGCATCCGGGAAGTGCGCGCGGAGCTCGGCTTCGTAGGCTTCGGGGGTGGGGCACTCCACGGGGCCGGTGGGGCCGTGCAGGCGTTCCAGCCAGATGCGGTCCGGAGGACGGAGTTCCCAGGTGCGGGCCCAGGAGAAGGCGGCCTCCCAGCCATCGCGGCGCCAGAGCATGGTCTCGCCATTCTGCCCGGCGTAGCAGGTATTGATAATGGTGGTGGCCTCTTTTTCCTGGTAAAGCGAGCGCCCTGGCATGCCCTGCCAGGCGGTCTCCGGATAACCCGCGGCCTCCAGAATGGAGGGCACGAGGTCCAGATGGCTCGCGCTCTTCAAAGCCGGGCCGCGGCCCATCTCCTTCGGCCATTTGATGAGAATAGGCACGCGGGTCTGCTGCTCGTTCAGGGCGGAACAGTGGAACCAGCTTCCGTGCTCCTTGAACTCCTCGCCGTGGTCTCCGGTGAGGATGATCATGGAGGAGTCATAGCGCCCGGTTTCCTTCAGGTGATTGATGAACTTCCCGATGAGGTGGTCATTCCACGCCACGGCGTTCCAGTAGCGGCGGCGGACGCGTTCCACTTCCTCCGGGGAGGGCCGCACGGGAAAGAGCGGGTTCATCTCGTAGTCGCTGTAGGGAGGCGTCCAGCGTTCATCCCACTTATAGGGATAGTGAGCGGTATTGAGCGCGGTAAGCCGGAAGGTGCCGCCCTGGCGGGAGGCATCCACGGAGGCCTGGAATTTCTCCATCATCATGGTCTCCCGTTCGCCCATGTTCATGCCGTAGTCCGGATGCCCCTCCGGCACGTGCTCCTGAACATCCATGATGGTACCATCCCCGAAATTCCCGCGCAGCATGTCGCAGTAGTCCATGTTCCCGGAGGTGCGGAACTCCAGATGGTAACCCGCCTTGCGGAGCGTGGAGAGGACGGGAGCCGCCACCGGTTTCGCCCGGTTGATCTCCTCGTAATACGGCAGACGACCGTGCAGCATGGAAAACCACGAAAGGTGCGTGGCGTTCGCCGCGGACCGCGTCTCCTGGATCTGCTGGCACTCCTCATCCCGCCAACGGGCGAAGAACGGCGTGCGTTCCGGCGCGATGGCGTCCGCCCGCATGGTCTCCACGATGAAGAAATAGATGTCCGGCTTCCGCGAGTAGTCGCCAGGACCGGAGAGCACGGGGTCCGTGGCCGTCACCGTGAAGGTGGCCAGCCCGGGAGGGGGCGCGAAGGGAGTGAGCTGCAGGGAACACTCCCGGCTCTCCCAGAGACGCCAGCGCGTGGTCTTGCACCCCGCCTCCACCGCCTGGAGTCCGAAAAGGGAAAACCATGCCACCAGCGCGATGCCGCCAAAGCGGAGGGTGCTGGAACGCATGCCTCCCAGCCCGGACCAGTAACGGGAGAGAAAATACCACGCCGGAGCGATGGAAACGCTGAACGCGGCGGCGGCGATCTGCCCGGGGGTGACGCTCACCCCGCCTCCCTCCACGATCTTCAGCACGTCCACCTTGCCGCCGTTTTCGATCTCCGTGCACAGGAGATAGATCCCCTTCGTCCACATCATCCGCAGAGCGATGTCCACCACCACCAGCAGCGGGGTGAGCACCACGGCCATCCAGCCCACCCACTCCGTGCCCCGGGGCAGCCAGCGGGAGGAAAGATAAAGCAGCATCCAGATGGAGGACGCGAGCACCAGCTGGGTGAGAAAACGCCCGATGATGAAGCCCGTCTTCGCCAGCCATCCCGGAGGCGCGGTGCCGGAGAGCAGCACATCCCCCGCCGTGCAGAGGAGCACAAAGCTCACAAAAAAGATCGCGTTCCAGGGCCGGTGCTGTTTGAGAAAAACACCGATCCGGGTCTCCCGCCGGCGCGGGAAAAACCACATACACACCAGTCCCCACAGCACATACCCGCCCACGCCCGCCGCCAGGATGGCCTGCGGGGGGATAAAGAATTCCCCGGGTTCCCCCTGACGGAAAACAATGTGGGGCAGCAGATTACAAACCCCGAGAATCCCCAGGCCCAGCAGGCCGAGCGAGCCCGCCGTGCCCGCGCGCCCCCGCTGCCAGCCAGCGGACCACCACCACCAGCCACCCGCCACCAGCCCCGCGAGGGCAAAGCCCACGATCTGGAGGGAATCGATCAATAGATGCCCCGGCCAGATGCGGACTTTCCATTCAAAATCCATATCCGCCCCTGGAAGGGCGAACTTAAAAACCCAGCCGTAGATAAGCGGGGTGAGCGCGCACAGAGCCGCGCCCCAGGCTGCCGCATGATGCAGCAGGCCGGTCTTCCACGAAGAGGAAGGGGCGGCTTCCGGAGTGGAGATCGAGAGAGTGGTCATGAAATATGGGCACTGGAGGAACGAAAAAACCCCGGAGCCGCGAGGTCCCCCGGTCTATGAGGGCGGCGGTTCCACGGCAGGGGCTTGCGGGACGGGATAGAGACGGGCCTTTGCGGCGTCGAGAATGTCACAAAGTTGTTCGCGATAAACAGCGTCATCCGGGTTCCCGCGAAATGCAAGCGCGGCGCGGGAATGAAGAAACCATGTGGGCCGCCTCCCCGGCTCCCCCGCCCCGCGGATGCCGGTGAAGAGATGCAGCCAGGCCTGGACCTCCTCCTCATCCCCCGCCTGGAGGAATTTCCGCGCGGGCACCACCTTCCGGTAAACCCCCAGCGGCACGGGATCGATGACGCCCACCGCGCCCGCCTCCTCCAGAGCCTCCCGGGCGGCAGCGGCGGCGGGGCTCACGTCCGTGGGCTCCACCGTGCCCTTGGGAAAGGTCCAGCGGTTGCCCCCCCGGCTGCGCACGAGGAGGAACATGACATCCCCGTTTGAGACCGGACGGCAGCAGACGGCGGCCACTTTCTGGAAAATTTGAGACATGGTTTTTTGTTGTCACAAGTGGACCCGTTTTGCAAAGGCCCGGAGGGCGGGGCCTCCATAAAAAAAGCCGCCGCTCCCGGGTGGGAGGCGGCGGCCTGAAAGTGATGGAAATCGCGGATTACTTTCCGTAAACCGAAACCTCGGTGTACTGATTCGTGTCGTCGATGTTCCGTCCGTTGGAGTGCAGGCGGACATAGCGGCCCTTCACCCCGGCCACCGGGATGGCGCGGCCGTTGTTCGTCTCCACCCAGGACTGATCCTTGCCGACCCCGAGGCCGTAGGAATTGTCGTAGTCGTTATTGAAAACGATGGTCGAATTCTTGAACTCGGGATCGTCCGAGACCTGAATGATCACGTCTTTGTAAACGACGGCGGACTTGTGAGTGTGCCACAGCCAGATGAGATAGACTTCCTTCGATTCCCCGAGGTCAATCTGCACCCATTGTTTGCCCGGCAGCAGGTCCACGCAAAAACCGTCGTCGCTCCGCTTGTCGTCATCCGTGATCAGCGTCAGCGCGCCAACCGGATCCGGATCCGAAGTTGTGACGGGGGCTCCCTTGGAAAGGAGGGTGACGCCTTCCGGAACCAGTTCCTCCAGCTTTTCCTTTTTGGAAGTGTCGAGGTTGGGAGGCGGGTTGCCGTCCGGGAGCGGAGTGCCGATGAACATGGCCGTGGGCATCACCGGGCGAATGGCGATTTTCGGTCCCTTGATCTCCACCGGAGCGGGAGCCGGGGTGGTGGTGGCCGGCACGGCCTCCGGTGCCTTCGCGGGAGGAGCTTCGGCGGGCTTCGCCATTTCAGGTTTGGCGGCGGGTTGCGTCACCGGGGTCTGCTCCGGAGCCTTGGTGGAGTCTTTCGGAACCGAAGGCGTGGGAGCCACCGGGGAAGCGGAGGCCGGGGTGGAGGTCCCGGCGGAACCCGCCTCGTAGGGGGTCTTCTCCGCGGTCACCGTGGCGGTTTCCAGACCAACGGCCCGTTTTTCACAGGCGGAAAGAGCAATGGCGGCGACCGAGGCGGTCAGACCCGCGAGACGGGCGAGGGATTGTTTTTTCATATTGGTTAGGGGCTCGGAAATCAGGAAACGATAAAATCTTCGGGTTTGAACTCGATCCGCTTTTGCGCCTTCACGGCATCATTCACGGCGAGCACGGCGCGGGCGCACTTGAAGGCCTCGGCCACCGGGCAGTTCAGATCCTCCTGCTTGCCACCGGTGCGCACGGTGTGGAAGAAGTTCTCCAAGTGGAACTGGTGGGGCTTCTTCTCGTCCAGATACTTCGGCATCGCCGGGAGTTCGTAGGGGTCCGCCGGAACGGAAACCCGGACGTCCTGCACGCCTTCCTTCGCCAGGAAGGGATCGGGCCGGTTCCAGAGTTTCGGACGCTCCCAAAACTTGTTATACACCGTCGCCGGGGGCTTGCGGAGGTATCCCTGGGGCACGAGGGACTCCCAGGCACCTTCCTTGCCGGCGGTGGTGTCCTTTTCGCGGTAAACCTGATTGTAAACCGGCTGCTCGGAAATCACGATCGTGCCTTCCACGCCCATGATCTTCTCGTAATAGTTCTGCGAGCCCGTGGTGGTGAGCACCTGGTAAATCACGCGCACCAGTCCGTGGCCGGGCACGTCGTATTCGAACACCAGAACCGCGTTGTCGAGGTGCTCCGCGGTAAAAAGACTGCCATCCTCCACTTCGTAGTTCTTATAAAAATCCGTGCCGCCGCAGGCGGTCAGGGCCTTTGGCGTGGTGCCGAGAAGCCAGTTGAACACGTCAATCTGGTGCGCGCCAAGGTCCGAGATGGGACCGCCGCCGTATTTCTTGAACCAGCGCCAGTTGGCGTAAGCCTGAATGTCCTCGTAACCGGCGGCAAGGATCTTCGCCTTGTCGTCCCCGGTCACGTTCGGCGTGTTGGGCCGTTTCACGGACCGGTTCCACTGCCCGTAGAGGTGGGTGATCTTCCCCAGCAGATGCTTTTCACGGATGAGCTTGTCCCGCATGAAAACGTAGCGGGGATTGCTGCGGCGCTGGTGACCGATCTGAAGGAGTTTTCCGGTCTGGCGCTGCGCGCGCACCATGTCCGACGCCGCCTCCAGGGTATTGGACATCATCTTTTCGCAATACACCGCCTTGCCCGCCTCCAGAGCCTTCCGGGAAAACGGCGCGTGCATCCAGTCCGGGGTGGCCACGATCACGCAGTCCAGCTCCTTCACTTTGTCCAGCATCTCGTCGAAATCGCCGAAATCCTGGATGCCGGTCCTCGCGCCATCCAGCGAAGACATGGCCTGACGGCGCTTCAGCTTCCAGATATCGCAAATGGCGGCATAACGAATGCCGGGGATACCGGCCATGGCAGGCACCAGGGCGGACATGGCCTGGGTGCCGAGCCCCACGATGCCGACGTTCAGGGCGTCCGAAGGTTCCCGCCCGGCGGCGCGGGCGGCGATGCGGCTGTAGCTCAGCGCGGAGACGGTGACGGCACTGCTCCGCAAAAAGCGGCGGCGCGTGAAATCACTCTTGGACGGGGCGTCTGACGGGGATTTAGAGGACTTGCTCATGGCAAAAATACGGGGTTCGATCAGAAGGCGGATGCCGGAGATCCGGGGATCGCCTTAGTAGCGCATGAGGCCGAAACGGTTGTAACGCACCAGCGCGAGCGCCACCACGTAGTAGAGTGTGAAATTCATGAGCAGCGCCACGGTGGGGCTGTCCGGCAGGGTCATCTGTCCCAGGGCGAGGCTCAGCCAGATGCTGGCTCCGAGGAAAAGCGAGAGGCGGTTCAGGATGCCGAGAAGAATGAAGATGCCCACGCCGATCATGGCATACGGCAGGCCCTGGGCGTAATATTTGAAGATATAGCTGAAGAAATTGACCGTCTTCTCTCCATAGAAGTCCGTGTTGTTGAAACCGCCGAATTCGAAGACCGGCTTGGCCACCTTCACCCAGTTGCCCGTGGCGACCACGACGCCTTCCTCGTTCAGCGTGTCATGCCAGTAGGAAAACTTGTAGTTGTACGGCATCGCCGGGCTTTTAAACTTCTCAACTCCGTAGAGCATCAGCATGAGACCGAGGCCCACGCGCAGCACCAGGTAAGCAAGGCCCTGCCCACAGGCACAGCTGGGGGTGACGGAAGTCGTAGCGCCGGGAACGGGAGGAGTGACGGAGGATGCCATGAGGGTTTCGGAACGTAGGGATGATGTTGATGGGAGTCGGAACGGGCACTCTGCGGTTCGTTTTTCACATTTCCACTGAAAAGATGGAGAGCTTCCCATGAAGCCGCTATGTGGGCCATGAAGGAATCCGGCTCCCTTCCGGGAGGAGGAAATACGACATAAACCACTCTCCATCAGTGCTTTAACAATCAATCCCCTCCCCTGCCCACGTCATCCGCCGGCTCCCGCCGGGGGGCCGCGAGGAAGACCGGGAAGCGGGGTTGGAAAAAAATTACTTTGTGGCTGGAAAGTGTCACTCCACCACGGATTACCTCGCGCGGACTTTCTGCCCGAAAGAGGCGTCCCAAGATTCCCCGGCCTCACGAATGCACCAGAGCCTCAAAGCACAGGTGGGCGGGGTGAAGGCAGAGGAGATGGAGAAACCTGAGGTGCCAGCGTTTCTGAGCGAGGATGTTATTGGGAGGCTGCCCATCGATCAGGCGCCAGCCGTGATCCTGGAGGTCATGCCAGACATTGTCCGGAGTCAGCACGCCTGAGGAGCAATAATCCGGGGGGAGGTCCTCCACCAGAACCGGGTCGCCCTCCGGGAAAGAGGGACCGGCGTGCCAGTAGTCCCAGTGCCGGGAGCGGATGGATGCTTCGTCATCCTCATTCAGCCGGAAGGGCTCCAGACGCCGGCGGACCTCGTCCTTCACGGAGAGGGTGCCCGGAGGCAGCAACACCAGCAACGTGCCCTTCATCCCACGCGGGGCTCCCCTGGCAGGGAGCCAGGGGAGCCGATTGGAATCATCAAGTCAGGAGGCCCGGTCCGGCGAAATCAAAGAGATGCGCCGGGCCAAAAAAGGTCCCTGCTGTTGTCGTCAGGCCGGGGTGAGGGCGCTGTCGTCGTCGCCTTTCGGCTTGGTGGGTTTGGCGGGAGCTTCGCGCTCCATGCCGCTCAGGGCTTCCAGACGCTGGGAATCCGCGTCCATGATCGCCTGGCGCAGGTTCAGCTTCCGGGCGCGGGCCCACCAGAGCACCACCGGACTGGCGATGAAGATGGTGGAGTAAATCCCGGTGAGCATGCCCACCAGCATGGTGAACGAGAAGTCCGCCATGGACTTGCCCCCGAAGAGGAACATGGCCACGACCGCGATGCCAGTGACGATGGTGGTGATCAACGTCCGGCTCAACGTGGCGCTGATAGCGTGGTTCAGCACGTCCTCCAGATCCCCTTTCATGGTGCGCAGGTTATCCCGCACCCGGTCAAAGATGACGATGGTGTCATTGATGGAGTAACCGGCGATGGTGAGGAAGGCTCCGATAAGGATGAGGCCGATCTCCTTGCCTGCCAGCACACACGCGCCCACGGCCACGGTCACGTCGTGGATGATAGCCACGATGCCGCCGATGGCGAAGGGCATTTCATACCGGAAGGTGAGGTAAATGAAGATCCCCACAAGACCCGCCACGATAGCAGCGAGCGAGCGCCAGAGCATCTCATCCCCCACGGCGGATCCCATGGACTCCGTGGTGGCGTTCCGGATTTTTTCGGCCATCACCGTGTCACTTCCCGCGAGTGCCTTTACCAGCGTTTCCTTGATCTGAGGAGCGGTGCCCGGGGTGCTCCGGATGTGAACGTAAGGCTCTTCACCGATGGGATCCACGGTGCCCACGTTCAGATTGTCTTTGAATTCGAGAGTGGAATCCTCCAGCGTCTTGCTCACATTCTCCAGGTTGAGTCCCGGAATGTCTTTGAGGTTGATATCGTCACCGCCGCGCAGTTCGTAGCCCAGGGCGTCCTTCCCCTTGTAAATGACAAGGCCGACGCACGCGAGGCTCACTACCAGGGAGACCGCGGCACAAATCCGCCGGGTGCCCATGAAGTTGTAGTCCCGGTTCTTGATCAGGTGCATGAAGCTCAGCTTCTTCACACCCGTCTTTTGCAGCCACAGGAAGCACACCCGGGTGATGAGGAGGGCGGAGAACATGTGCGCCACGAGACCGATGGTGAGCGCGAGCCCGAAGCCCCGGATACTGCCCGAGGCCACGAGGATCATGATAATGGAGGTGATGAGCGACGTGCTGTTCGAGTCAAAAATGGCCGTGAAGGCCTTCGAATAGGATGACTTGATGGCCGTGGAAAAATCATGCCCCGCCTCAAACTCCTCCCGCATCCGTTCATAAATGAGGACGTTTGCGTCAATGGCCATCCCCAGCGTGAGGATGATCCCCGCGATACCCGGCATGGTGAGCGTCTGGCCAAAAACCCGCATGGCTCCCAGCAGCAGGAGCAGGTTCACCGTGAGGCCGATGAGGGCGATAAAACCGGAGAGACGGTAGTAGAGCACCATGAAAGCGAGGGTGAGCCCCATGCCCACCAGCGCGGAACGGATACCCTGATCCACCTGGGACTTGCCGTAAGTGGGGGAAATGGTGCTCTTTTGCAGCACCTGCAGCGGGTTCTCCAGCGGGTTCATCAGCTGGCTGGAAAGCTCCCGGGCCTGTTCTTCGGTGAAACTGCCGGTGATCTGGAAGCGTTCGCCGAACGGTTCATTGATATTCGGAGCGGAGAGCACCTCATTGTCCAGCACGATGGCCAGGGGTCTCCTGGTATTCGCGGTCGTCAACTGACGCATTTTCTCCCCGAATTCGCTGTGGAGCGTCACCTGAATGCTGTAGCTGGTCTCCCCCGGGTTGATGCTGTGGAAAGCCTGCTTCACGCTTTTCCCGGAAAGCTCCGCTTTGTTTTTCACGAGCACCCAGTGCTTCTCCGGCGGCGGCTCTTTCGCGTCCTTCGCGCCTTTCTTCCCGGTGTGCCGGTCCAGATAAGGCAGGCGCACGCAGTCCGCCGGGTCATTGGTCATGTCATCCGTGAGGCTTTCCTGCAGGCCGTTTGGCCCGGCGAGGCGGAATTCCAGCTTGGCCACGCGCTCAATAGTGGCCTCGCTTTTCTTGATTTCCTCTTCACTCAGTCCCGGCACTTCCACATAGAGCTTGTCCTCACCCTGGGGGGCGATGGTCACGTCCACGCCACCATTCGGATTGAGGCGTTTTTCAATGATCGCCTGGGCCTGGGCCAGAATGGCCGGGGTGACCGGGCGTCCCTCCGCGGGCTGCACTCTCACGAGGAAGGAGGCGCCGCCCTTGAGGTCGATCCCCTGCTTGATCCCTTCCCCTTCCGTGATACAGAAGATACTGAAGCCCGAGAGCAACAGCGCCAGGAAGGAGCCCAGCACGCGTTTCCGCTGGTCCGTCTCGGACATAAAGTAGGCCAGGAGAAGCCCGGCGGCCAGGAGCCCGGTTACCAGCACAAGGTAAGGCAGGTAGCGGTCCATGAAGGACAAATTTTCAGCGGCTGCGATCATACGGTTTTAAGAAAATCTGGGGGGAGAAAAGGGAAGGAAAGGGTAGGCAATGCCTGTAATAGACCGGTGTGTCAAAAAATATCCGCGGGCAGGATCAATTCGGAGTTCCCGCGGGCGGCACCGCCGTGGCCTTTTCAACGCTCAAGGGCGTCTCCAGGGGATTCATCAGCTGAATCGCAAGCTCCCGGGCCTGCGGCTCTGTAAAAGTGCCGGTAATCTGGAAATCACTCCCGAACGGCTCCCGGATATTGGGAGCGGAAAGCACCTCACCATCGAGCACGATCGCCAGCGGCTTCCCCTGATTTTCGGTGGACAGCTCGCGCATCCGGTCTCCGGCTTCCTGGTGCAGCTTCACATGGATGATGTGACTGTTGCTATAACCATCGATATTGTGGAAGGCCTGCTCCACGCTGTCCCCGGAGAGTTCCGCCCTGTTCCGCACCAGGACCCACTGGGAGCTTCCGGAGGCCGGGAGGTTTCTGTCCAGGTGGAGCATTCGCACACAATCCGGCGGATCATTACTAAAGTCGTTCGAAGGCTGGGGATCCAGGCCGTTGGGCCCCGGGAGGCGGAATTCCAGTTTGGCGGGTTTCTCGATAAGCGCCGTGGTGGCTGGAATCTCACTTTCCGGGAGACCGGGGATTTGTAACAAAATGAGATCCGCGCCCTCCCGGGAGAAGTTCAGTGTTTTTTCCGCCTGGGGGTCGAGCCGTTTTTCGATGATTGCCTGGGCGTGGGTGACAACCTTCGGGTCAACGGGCCCACCGTCTGAAGACTTTACCCGGATGGCAAAGGACGCGCCGCCTTTGCCCTTCAGCACTTCCTTTGGAGTCCCCTCTTTCTCCGGGGCACAGCCCGTGAAAGCCGTCAGGCCCGCCATCAGGAGAGCCATGGTGGCCAAACGGGAAAGGAAACCGCCCGCTCTCCGTCCACGCGCCGCCCCGCCCCGGTCCGGGGGGAGGCTGTGAGGAAAGATGGCGGGAGGATAATCCATTCCGTTGAAGTAAGACCGCGTCGCGGCTGGACGTGGAGCGTTGCCAAGCGGCGGGTCTGCCTGGTTATTCTTACCAGGAGGGGCCTCAGCTGGCGGAAGTGACTTCCTTCACCTCTTTGGCGTCCTTCACCTCCCTAGTGGCGATGGCGGCGGCAGGCTCCGGTTCGTCGGACTTCTTCACCACGGACACCACGCTGCCTTTTTCCACTTTGATCTTCACGTTGTCCGCGATCTTCAGGGTCACCACGCGGTCACTCACATTGGTGACCAGGCCGTGGATGCCGCCGGCGGCCACCACTTCATCACCGGTTTTCAGGGCGGCCATGCGGGCGCGGTGCTCTTTTTCCGCGCGGCGGCGGGGCCCGCCCATGACCCACATCATCACGAAGAGGATGGGCAGCATCCAGAGGAGATTCGGCCCCTGAGGTTGCTCGGCGGTGGAATCAGCGAAGAGGAGAGCGGCAGTGGAAAAAGCAGGCATGAGTCAGGATGCGATGGCTGGGGGAGCAGTGGGGAGGTATTGGGAAACGAACGCCGCGCGAAAGGCCGGGAACGTCCCCGCTTCAATCGCCTCCCGGGCACGGCGCGCGAGGGACAGGTAGAAATGCAGATTGTGCAGACAAATCAACCTGATTCCCAGGATTTCCCCCGCGCGGAAAAGATGGCGCACGTAGGACCGGCTGAACTCCTGGCAGGCATAACATTCGCACCCGTCCTCGATGGGGCCCTTGTCCGCCGTGAACTGCTGGTTTTTCAGATTGATGGTGCCCCGGGCGGTGAAGGCGGTGCCGTGCCGCGCGAGACGCGTGGGGATGACGCAGTCAAACATATCCACCCCGCGGGCGATCATTTCCAGAATCTGCGGCGGCGTGCCCAGGCCCATGGCGTAGCGCGGCTTGTGCGCCGGGAGAAAGGGCTCCGCGTGCTCCACCGCGCGCATCATCTCCGGCTCCGGCTCGCCCACACTGACCCCGCCGATGGCATAGCCGTCCCACTCCATGGCCGCGAGTTCCCGCGCGGCCCGCTCCCGCAGCCCGGCATAGGAACTACCCTGCACGATGCCAAAGTGAAACTGCCGCTCTCCGGTATCCGTCACCGGCTGGTGCTTCGCCACCCACTCCCGGCAACGGGCCGCCCAGCGCAGGGTGAGCGCCAGGCTTTTCTCCGCGTCTTTTTCACTCACCGGGTAGGGAGGGCAGTCATCGAAGAGCATCGCGATATCGCTCCCCAGCACCGCCTGGATGGCCATGCTCTCCTCCGGGCCCAGAAAGCGCTTTGAGCCATCCAGATGACTCTGGAAATGCACGCCCTCCTCCGTGATCTTGCGCAGCTTGCTGAGGGAGAAGACCTGGAATCCGCCGCTGTCCGTCAACAGGGGCCGCCGCCAGTTGCTGAAGCGGTGGAGGCTGCCGAACTCCCGGATGACGTCGCACCCGGGGCGGAGATTGAGGTGATAGGTATTTCCCAGGATGATTTGCGCGTCCAGCGTCTCCAACTCCGCCGGGGAGACCCCCTTCACACTGCCCTGCGTGCCCACGGGCATGAAGACCGGCGTTTCCACCGTGCCGTGGGGCAGCACCAGCCGCCCGCGGCGGGCTTTGGTTTCGGAATCTGTGGCGAGGACGGTGAACATGGAAAACTCCCGTGCCCGCCGCGCCTCCCCCCGGCAAGCGGAAACCTGGGGAACACTGGTGGAACGGACGTTCCATGCTTTTCCTGTTAGCCATTCCCCGCTTATTCCCCGGATATTCACAATTAGTTAGAGAAGCCCCGCCGGGACCGGCGGCTTTTATGATCTCAGAATTCTTTAACCTGCCGCCAAATGAATTTGTTTGATGGCGGCAAGCAGGAGTCCGCATGGAGCGGGACACCCTGTCCCGCCACTAACAGCCTGATCATCAGGTATTTTCTCAAGCTCCCGCCGGTAATCAATCCGTGTTCCCGGATAAAATACGTTAGGATTTTCCGTCCCCGGAAACAGCCCGACGGCGAGGAGTTATTCACAATCAGTGAGGGGGAAAGCCCCTGCCCCTCGGAGGTTCCTGGCAGGTTATTGGATGTGTAAATGCTTAATAATGGCCATGGCCGCGACTTATTCACCGCCCTTCGCAACCTTGTCAGGCGAATATCCCCGGACCCCCTCAGGGAGTCCTGAAACAGGGCACACTTTTCCGGCTGAGAGATGACGGGGTGCAAAATGCAAAAGAAATAATGCAGGCTGCATCGTTTTCCCGGCCCACCCGGGGTCCTTCCCATGCTTCCCGGTTGCATTCGGCGGACGGAGACAGATGGGACGGTGAGCCCTGCTAATTTTTCCCCCTCCAAATGTCCGACATTCATCCCGATATTGCCAAACTCGTTGCCTCCGGCAAATTGCCGCCCCACGCGGCGGTCAAACTGACCCAGCTTCAGCCCGGCATCTTCTGCTTTCATAAAAGCTGGGGCGTGGGCCGCATCGGTTCCTGGGAGTTGTTCGATGACAAGGTGATCATCGATTTCGAGGATAAAAAAGGCCATCCCATGAAGCTGGAATTCGCCGCGAATTCCCTGAACGTGGTGCAGGACAGCCACATCCTGGCGCGCCGCTATGAAAACCCGGCCGTGCTGACCAAAATGGCCCTGGAGGACCCGGTGGGTCTGGTGCGCGAGATTCTCCAGAGCCACGGCGGCAGCATGCTGCTGGACTCTTTTGAGGCCGTGGTGAAGCCGAAGATCGTCACCGAGTCCAAGTTCAAGAACTGGTGGGAATCCGTCAAAAAAGCGCTGAAATCCAAGCCGGAGTTCATCGTGCCCGCGAAGCGCACGCTGCCGCTGCAACTGCGCGGCGGGGATCTCTCTGCCTCCGAGGCGCTGTCCTCGGACTTCCGGAAGGCCCGGGGCATCAAGGCCAAGGCGAAAGCCATGGAGGCCATCGCCCGCGATGCCACGCAGTTCACGGATCAGGCGGAGTTGGAAGGCCTGCTCAAGGAAGCGGACGACGCGGCCACGCAAAACCTGCGGCTCCACACCG
The DNA here is from genome assembly GCA_965229245.1 of Verrucomicrobiales bacterium. Lineage (GTDB taxonomy): Bacteria > Verrucomicrobiota > Verrucomicrobiia > Verrucomicrobiales > V1-33 > V1-33. Next base: position 860,113 of record CBDDIW010000003.1, on the reverse strand, counting down.
TGGACGCCCTGGACCTTATCCTGGCTCGCGACGAACTGCGGGACAAGATCCCCGCGCTGAAGGACACCGTCTCCCCCTCCCTGGCCGCCGCCATGAAGACGGACGGCCCGCGTCTGGCGGAGTGCGTGGGCAGTCTGGCCGTGAGCAAGCAGCGCCGGGTATTTGACGCTCTGGTGGACGCCACCGGGGACTCCGGCGTGGAGGGGCTGCTGCCCCTGCTCAACAAGCTCTCCGCCCGCAGCATCAATGAACTGTGCGCCGTGCTGAAGGATAAGGGCTACCTGGGGCCCATGAATAACTTCCTGAAGACGGGCATCCTCCACCGCACCCTGGCCAGCGAGACGCTGGTGTGGATCATCCGGGAGCGGAGCGGCCTGGCCTCGGATGTTTTCGGACCGGAACTTTCCCGGGCGCTGCTCTCCGCCATCGAGCGGGACCATTTCGATGACGAAAACCGCAAGGCCAACCGCATCAATGACGTGCTGGTGGCGGACCGCGAACTCATCGCGGACCTCATTACCGGCGTGGAACTGCCCCAGGTGCGAAACTTCGCCCGGCAGTTGCTCCTGACGCCCGCCGTCGATGAAATGGGCAAGCGTTCGCTTCTCGCCCGCTTCATCCGGGTGTATCCGGAAATCGAGACCCTCATTCACGAAGGCCAAAAGGACGAAAAAGAGGAGGAGGCCGCCCTCATCGTTTCCTGGAAGAGCCTGGAGGAGAAGAAGAAGGTGTATGATAACCTCATCAATGTGGAGATCCCGAAGAACGTGGAGGATATCAGCATCGCCCGGAGCTACGGGGACCTGCGGGAGAATTTCGAGTTCAAGTCCGCGAAGGAATACGCCGTGGTGCTCCAGCGCCGGAAGTTTGAGATGGAGCGCGATCTCCAGCGGGCCCAGGGCACGGGCTTCGAGGAAGTCTCCACAAAGGCCGTCTCGATCGGCACGCGGGTCACGCTGCTGGATCTCGCCAGCGGCCAACCCGAGGAATACAGCATCCTGGGTGCATGGGACACGGACGTGGCCAATAACATCATTTCCTATCTCAGCGTCACCGGTGCCGCCATTCTGAACCGGAAAGTGGGCGAGGAAGTGGACCTCCCCACCGAGGACGGCCCCGTGACCCGCCGCGTGCGCATCACCGCCATCGACCTCGCGAAAAAGCCCTGATCTTCAGGAACGTCTGTCCGGCCCCTCTTCCCGCTCCCCATGGTATTCTTTGGCCTTCCCCTGCTCATCCTTCTGGTCCTGCTCCTGATCTTCTTGGCTGGCAGAAATTCAGACAAGAGACAGAACGGGGACCGGGACGGGCGGGACTGAGACTGGAAATAATGAGGGAAACGAAGTACCTTTGACAGGCACAAGGAGCGGCGGCATTTCTGCCGCCGCTTTCCTTTTGCCCACCCGGGAACGCGAACGCGGCGCGCTCCCCGCTTCCCCCGGCGGGGGGCCTGCAAGGAGATTTCCATCCTCTCTGCTACCCCCCCGCCGCCATGCGAGTCCTCGAAATTGCCTTCACCGGATACTCTGTCACCGATATGAAACGGGCCAAAGCCTTCTATGAAGGCCTGCTTGGTCTCACAAAATCCCGCGCCTTTGGGGAGCATAACGGGGATGACCAGTGGGTGGAGTATGACATCGGGGCCGGATGCCTGGCGCTCATCAGCGGAGGCGGAGAGGAATGGCCTCCCTCCCCCACCGGCACCGCCGCCGCGCTGGAGGTGGATGACTTCGACGGCTACGTGGCCAAACTCCGCGAAGCGGGCACGAAGTTCGTCTTTGAGCCCATGGAAAGCCCGGTGTGCCACATGGCCACCGTGGCGGACCCTGACGGAAACCGCGTGGTGATTCACCGCCGGAAGCAGCAATAGCCCCGGTCTACTCCGGCACGTGATCCGGAACGGTTGCTTCCGCGGGAGGCCCCGCTAAAGGGCGGCATGAATTTCCGTGCCCTGGCCATCCCTGCGGTTCTCCTTCGTCTCATTTCGCCCCTGCCGGCGGCGGAAAAAGAGCGGCGGATCACCTTTCCGGAAAAGGCCAAGCCGGCGGCCATGAATCTGGAGAAATGCTGGGAGGTGGAGGGCCGCACAAATGGATACCAGGCGAAGATACTCATCTGCCCGGCCATTGATTTTACCCGGCTCTCCTCAAAGGTAGCGGAAAACCTCAGTCTCAAATCCCTGGACGGATACGAAGGCGTGGTGCTCCTGCCGAAACTGGAGGTGGCGGGCGTGGTGCTGGAGAATGAACCTTGCATCGTGGAGGAAATGGAAGACCACCTCAGCGGCCTGACCCTCATCCTGGGACACTCCACCCTGAGGGAGTTCGCGGTGCGGATGAACTTCCCCGCCCGGCAGTTCTCCCTGTTAAAGCCCTCGGCACTGCCTCCGGCGGGGGAGGCGGAAGGCGTGGGGGAACTGGACGTGCGGGACTCCGAAGTAGCGCTCTCCGGCACTAAAGTCACCGCCCGGCGCGGCAGCGCCGCTCTCCTGTTCCAGACTCCGGAGGGAGTGGCCCTCCCCATGGTCCTCAACGGAGGCTTCCAGCCCGTGCCCACCATCCCGGCGGCGCTGCTGAAGGAACGGCTCCCCGCCAGGGTCCAGCCCGAAGGGGAAATAGCGTCCCTGAATTTAAAAATGGGACGGCTCGACTTCACGGGAAACTTTGTCGTGAGCGCCACCACGCCCGGTCCAGCGGGAAACGCGGGAGTGCTCACCACGGCGAATCTCAGGAAGCTGGACCTGACCCTGGACTACGCCGGCAAAAGATTCCGCGGACTCCCGGGAGAAGTGACCTGGTCCATGGAGGGAGCCGGGGTGAGCCTGCGACTGGGCGACCGGGGCTGGGAAGTCATCAGCGTCACGGCGAACGGGCGCGCTGCCCGTGCCGGAGTCACCCCGGAGGATACCCTGGTGCAGTTCGCCGGGCGGCCCGCGGGCAGGATGACCGCCTCCGAGCTTGTGGCTCTCACCGCCTCCGATGACGAACCCAACGTCATGATCTTTTCCAAAAGGGACACGGGCAAAGCATCGGCACCCCGGCAAGTCATGCTGAAGTGGAGTCTCTCCGATGAATGGCCGGACGACTCGCTCATCCGGGGACATCTGCGGGACTGGGCCTTCCCCAAAGGACAAGTCTCCTTGGAGATCCCCCTGGAGGTGGACCCGTGGTATAATCTCCTGATCATCCCCGTGAAGATCAACGGCCGGACCGTCCGCTGCATGCTGGACACGGGAGCGTCCAATTCCATCCTGTCTCCGGAAGCCGCCGCCCGGGTGGGAATGAAGGCCCTCCGCAACGCGAGGATGAAGACCATCTCCGGGGAACTCGCGCCCACCCTGGAAGGCGTCTGCGATACGGTGGACATGGGCGGGGTCACGATCCGCCGCGAGCCCTGGGGCATCGCAAGCCTGCCCGCGACACGCCTGGAATTTGAGGGCATCCTGGGGCTGGGCTCGCTCCGGGATTTCGTTTTCCGGCTGGACTGGAAAGCCAAATCCCTCACGCTCTGGCGGCGGGATTCCGCGCCCCGCCTGGAGGGAGGCATCTCCCTGCCGCTGACCCTGGACGACGTTTTTGTCCCTCCGTCCCCGGCACCGAAACGGTACCGCCCTGTCGCCTGCCGGGTGAACCTGCCGGTGATGGACCAGACCTTTCTTTTCACCGTGGACTCCGGGGCCACCCTCCAACTTTCCCTCCCGGCCAGGGAGACGGAAAAGCGGCTGCCCGCGCTTTTTGCCCAAGCGGGTCCCGCCGGATTCGCGGGCCGGGGCATGAGTGGCACGGTCATGGAACGGGAGGTGCGGCTTCCCTGGTTCACCTTTGCCGGCGAGACGCTGGAGAACCTGAAAGCGGGCCTGAGCCCCATGGCCCATGGCGTCCTTGGCAGCGGTATCCTCCGGCACTACGCGGTCACCATGGACGTGAATCAGGCTACCATGCACCTCCAGTCCCACGGCACGCTGAAGGAGAGCCATGAGGGGAGCACCGCGGGCCTCTCATTGGACTGGCGGGATGGCCACGTCATCGTGGGCCGGGTGGACCCCGGCGGCCCCGGGGAAAAGGCAGGCATGCAGGAGGGGGATGTCATGGTCTCCATGGGGGACCGCGCCTTCAAAGGCATGACCGGCGGGGAATTCCAGGCCCTCAAACAAATGCCCCCGGGCACAGTGCTCACCGTGAAGGTCCTCCGGGGGAACGTCCCCGTGGAGATGAAGCTGACCCTGGGGAAAAAGTGAGGCTCCGGTTCTGAACAGCGGGGCCCCGTCGCCAGACATTTGCCGGGGAAAACGTGGAATCCGCGCGATTGCCGGATTTTGACCCCGTTCTCACTAAGTTTCCCATGGAGGTCAAAAATGGACCTATATAGGAAAAGTTTAGGGAAAACGGCCGGAAATCGGACAATCGCGCACCCGGGCAGCCGCCGGGCAGCCCGGGGTCCACCTGGATCCAATATCCGTGCGGCAGTCTCAACCCCTTCACCCGACCATGGGGGGAAAACCTTTTCAGGATCTCCGGCTTGCGCCCCGGGGAAAGGCCCGCGCCCTTCTCAGGGCACGGGCACGCTCTGGAGCACGTTCGCCACGATGGAGGCGGGATCCCCGGCCTGGCCGTGGCGGTTGTCCCGCGAGATGAGGCGGTGGGCCAGCACGGCGGAGGCCACGGATTTCACATGGTCCGGAAACACCGCCGGGGCCTGTTCCAGCCAGGCAGCGGCCTGGGCGGCGCGCATGACGGCGATGCTGGCCCGCGCGGAAAGCGCCCCGCGACCGGCGTCCGTCTTCCGGAGGCTGTCGCAGATGAGGGTAATGTAACGGCACACGCGGTCATTCACCGGCACCGCGGCGCATTCCTCCTGCGCGGCCACCACTTCATCCGCGTGGAGGAGAGCGGCCTCCTCCGGGGGCCGGGGGCCGCGCTGGGCGTGCATCTTCAGCAGCTGCGCCTGGGTTTCCATGTCCGGCAGGGACATGGGGATGCTGAGGAGAAACCGGTCCAGCTGGGGCTCCGGCAGCGGGAAGGTGCCGGTGGCATAGAGGTTGTTCTGCGTGGCGATGACCATGAAGGGGGAGTTCAGCTTTCGCGTCACGCCGTCCACCGTCACCTGCTGCTCGCTCATGCACTCGAAGAGCGCACTCTGGATGCGCGGGCTGGTGCGGTTGATCTCATCCGCCAGCACGATGCTGGAGAACACCGGCCCCGGGATGAACTGAAACTGACCCGTGCCCTGGTGATACATGGAGTAGCCCACGATATCGCTGGGCAGCAGGTCCGGGGTGAACTGGATGCGGCTGAAGCTGGCCTCGATGCTCTTGGCCAGGGTGGCGGCCAGCGTGGTCTTCCCGATGCCCGGCGGCCCCTGGATGAGCACGTGCCCGCCGGCCAGCAGGGCGGTGATGAGGAGGAACGAGGGTTGCCGGGCACCCAGCACGGTACCGGTGAGACGATCCTGCAGGGCTTGTAATTTATCTCTCACGGAAGGGAAAAGGTCAGGGGGTGGGAAAAGGGGCGGAGCATGGCGCGGGGCCCGGCGGGACGAAAGCAGAAATGCCAGGAGAAAACGGGACGCAGCCGGATTCCCCGGACACCGCGGAGGCCGGTTTCGTCAAAACATGACATGAATAAAATTTCGCGATAGTGGCACGTTGCTTGCTTGATTCTTCCGCAGAGACGGGGAATCATGGCCGGGTAAGTATCCCACCCTGATGAATACCTCGCAGACGCTCGGGCAGAACATGAGCCAGCACCTGCGGCTCTCGCCGCAGCTTCAGCAGAGCCTGAACATCCTTCAGGCTCCGGTGTTCGAGTTGCGGCAGATGATCGACCTGGAGCTGGTGCAAAACCCCGTGCTGGAGGCGGAGGACAATGAGATCTCCCTGGAGGAGGAGCGCCCGGAGGCCACCCTGGAGGACGACGATTTTGCCTCGGAATTTGAAAAGCTCTCCCAGATGGACGAGGAGTGGCGCACCTATCTCCAACAGAGCGCCGCCAGCCATGGTCCCCGCACCTCGGAGGAGGAGGAGCGCCGCCAGTTCATCTTCGACTCCCTAGCCGCCCCGGTCACGCTCCAGGACCACCTGATGCAGCAGCTGGCCATGGTGGACTGCACCCCGGAGATCCGCGCCGTGGTGGAAATGCTCCTCGGCACCCTGGACGACCGCGGGTTCCTCCCCGTGCCCATCGCGGACATGAGTCTCCAGCAAAACATGCCCCTCGCCCCCCTGGCGGAGGCAAAAGAGATCATGCAATCCTTCGACCCCGCCGGAGTGGGCGCGGAGGATCTGCGGGAGTGCCTGCTCATCCAGTTGAAGCGCTCCGGGCGGGAGCACAGCCTGGAGTCCCGCATTATCTCCTCCCACCTGGATGACCTGGCGCGCCACCGCTTCCCGCACATCGCGCGGAAGCTCTCCGTGGAGCCCGGGGACATCACCCGTGCGGCGGAAGTGATCGCCACGCTGAATCCGCGGCCCGCCAGCGGCTTCACCGCCGCGCAGCAGCAGTTCGTGGTGCCGGACGTGCAGGTGGAGCGCGTGGGCGGAAAGTTCTCCGTGGTCATGGAGGAGGGTCAACTCCCCCGCCTGCGCATCAGTAATCTGTACAAGGACATCATGTCCAACCCGGGCGGCGGCCAGGACGTGCGGGACTACATCCGGGACAAGATCCGCAGCGGGAAATTCCTCATCCGCAGCATCCATCAGCGGCAGCAGACCATTCAACGGATCGCGGAGGAGATCGTCTCCCGGCAGCAGGAGTTTTTCCGCCACGGCCCCTCGGCATTGAAGCCGCTCATCATGTCCCAGGTGGCGGAGGTGGTGGGCGTGCACGAGACCACCGTCAGCCGGGCCATCGCGGGGAAATACATGTCCACTCCCCACGGGGTGTATGAGATGCGCTATTTCTTCACCTCCGGTCTCGCGACGGAGGACGGGGAGCATCTTTCCAATACCAGTGTAAAGGCCACCCTGGCGGAGATGATCCGCCAGGAGAACTCCTCCGAACCCCTGAGCGACGACGACCTCGCCACGCAGCTTCAGACCAAGGGGATCAAGATCGCCCGCCGCACCGTGGCGAAATACCGCGAAGCCCTGGGCATTCTCCCGAGCCATCTGCGGCGGAAGTTTTAAGACCGGGGCTTACGCCTGGGAATTACAAAAGCCGCATTGAGCAGGGAACGCGGAGGGGTTGTTTAACGGACATCACTAACCGTTCCACAACCGCCCCACGCGTCCCGTGCGGGCGTGGAGCGCCTGCCGTCATCATATCCGGATACAAGCCTCCCTGCCGGGAGGTTTCCCTCCGTTTCTGAACTGACTTTTGGCAAGCAGTACGCTCCAGACTCCGCGACCCGGCGTGAGGGTTCAAGCGCGGGCGCGGATGCGGGCGGAAAGGTCCGTTCAGTTCGCCTTGACCCGGTAGAAATACCGCGGGCTGCCCGCCGGGGCACTGGTGATCAAGGCGGTCGAGGTGGAACCGCTCGCCTGGACAGGTTTTCCCGCCGGTAGCCAGGGGCCTTCGGGGCTCTCCGCGAACTCAATGGCATAAGGGATTCCGGCCTGGGAATTCCAGGTGATCGTGATCCCGTTCTGTGCCTCGGACCACGCGACATCCGTGATGCGGAAGTCCACCGGCTCCGGCGGGACCACCGTCCCGGCCTTCCGGGTGACGACCAGTTCCGCGAGGCCTGTTCCGGGCAGGACGGCTCCCTGGGCGGTGTAGTTGTAGTTCGTCAGAAACTTCAGGCCCACATACCGCGCGGAGACGCCACCCAGGCTGGCGACGGCATTGGGCGGGGCATTGGAGCCTACACCGATGGTCGCCGTCACTGTTTCCCCCGCCTTCGTCCAGCCTCCGGAGGCAAAGGAGTAATCCTGAAACACCGGGCCCGTGGCCGGGGGGGCCAGCTTGATATCGCTGGCGTAATACACTTCAAAGTTCTCCACGCCCGCGGCCAGACGGTAGTAGGGGTTCTCATTCACGTTCCAAAGGTAGAGCGATTGCAGCCCCGCCGTCTCCTGCTTCAGATCCAGCACCACCCAACCCACGTTATCCGGCAGCAGGGAGAGGTCCCCGCGGCCCTGCCAGCCGTTCTGCCAGGCATTGTCATGCGTCCAGGTGGAGGGGTCCTCCGCGTCCGGTTTTGTCAGGCCGAAGCCGTTCACCACATTGAGGATGGAGCCCTCCCCGTCCGGGGTATCCCCCTGCACATAGGTGGTGATGCCGATGTCCGGCACCACGACCTCCAGGGGCCCGGGAGGATCGCCAGGATAGACGATGACCGCCGCGATGCCTCCCCGTGCCTGCCCGCCCACGCCCTGGCCGCCTCTCAGAAAAAGGGTGTCCGAACTCAGGCCCGTGAGGTAAGGCGTGGCCGCCGAGTTGATTCCCCCCGTCCACGTCGCGGGATTCACCAGCGTGCCCAGGAGCGCGCCGCCCTCCGTTTCAAAGACCTCCGTGGGGGTGAAGCTGTTGCCGTTGTCCGTGGAGTTCACCACCCGCACGGAGTAAGTGGTCGTCCCGTTGGTCTTCAGCCACGCATTCAGGCCGGTGAGCGAGATCGCGGCTCCTCCCAGTCCGTCATCCAGATAGCCAAAGTCCACCTCCGCGCGGCCCGGAGCGCCCGTGAAGGCATCCCTCTGCGCCCAGTCATTGGCCGCCCGCCAGGTCACGATGACATCCGAGACCGTGGCGGTGCCACCCAGGTCCGGCTCCGCCTCCGCGGAGCCCAGTGGCCCGGTCCAGTCCGCCTGGGGTATCCCGTAGGCATCCGCTGTCACCGCCTGGCCGAACGATCCATAGCCATCGCCGCCGAAGGTGATCGCCAGCGCGCCCGCCTGGGCCACCACGGGTGAAAGTGCCGTTATGCCCGCCAGGGCGGAAGCCGCGCGCAGGCGGCGGAGAGAGGAGGATGAAGTCATGAATGGGAATGTGGGGGTAAGGGATTTCCCTAAGACGCAAAATGCGCGCCCCGCCTGGCGGTATTTCCCGCCGTTTCTCTCATACCCTCCATGCCCCGATTAAATGAAACAGGGATGAACCTTAAAGGGATGGGCTCCTCCGCTCAGGCCAGTCCCCGCTTCCTCAACTCCGCGAGGGTCCACTCATATTCCTTCGTCAACTGATCCTCCACCCGGGTGGAACGCAGTTCCTGGGGCAGGACCTCCCAGGTGTAGGTTTCCATCTCTAGGTGCTGACAGAGCCCGGGATTTTTCCCCAGCACGTCCAGGGCTCCCGTGATATGGGAGGCGGTGGTCTGGAACATGTCATCCGGCCCGGCGTGGAGCGGGATATGGAAATGCACCCGCCATTCCTCGCTGCTGGAGGGCCGCTGGAGCGCGGCGGCGGCAAGGGCGTCCGGGAGATCGCGGTAGCGGTGGAGCGATCCGTCATCCCTCCGGGCGATGACCTGGTGGAAATACACGTCCTCCTGGAAGGACCGCAGGCGGTGGAGCACCTCCGGATGCGGCGTGAGGCGGAGCGCGGAGCTGAGATGCAGCTTGCTGATCCGCACCCCGACCTCCGCGTAGCGGGCGAAGGAATCGGCGGGGTCCTCGTATTCGATGGCGAGGTGGCAGGCGTCGTAGTTTACCCCCAGGCAGCGGCGCACGGGCTCGCTCTTTCCCAGCTTTTCAAAAAAGGCCAGCGTCTCCGGCGTGTTCTCCAGATAGCCCAGCGGCTCCGGCTCTAGGCCCAGATGGAGGTCCACGCCCCGGGCATCGCTGAGACGGGCAATCCACTCCCCGGTTTCACGGACATTGTTCAGGATATCCGCCTCCTGCTTGTCGTCCTGGATGAGTTCCTTGTGCGAGCCCGGCACCGTGCTCACGCTTCCGGCGATCCCCGGTGGCACGATGTCCGCGAGGATCTCAAACAGCGCCCGGGTGTACTCCACCCGCGCCGCCGTGGACCAGTCCGGCTGGAAGACCTGCTCCTTCACCCGGGTGCCGTGGAACTGGCCGTAGGGAAAGCCATTGATGGTGAAAACATAGCAGCCGTGCTTGTCCAGCCAGCGGCGGAAATCATCCCGCTCCTGGCGGTCATACAGCGCCTGGGCCGCCTTCACCCCCAGCCGGAGGCCGATGGCGTAGGGCTTCCCGGGGCACACGCGGTCCCGCACCTCCAGGGTGTGCTTTTCCAGCACGGCCAGCGTTTCCGGCCAGGTTTCGCCGCGGTGGATGTTCGTACAGTAGGCGAGATGAAGAGCGTGGGGGAGTTGCATGGGAGGCGCTGACCGTCAGTCACCACTGGTTAAACATCAAGGAGAGGAACCCTTTCACCGGATGTCGTGCGCCCCGCCGCGTGGAGCCGGGGACCCCACCCCCACGTGGCAGCCCTTTGAAACCGGCTCGCGGAGGATTGAAATCAATTGGTGTCTGACTCTCCTGGTGGTCAAGAATCATTTCCCGAAGGACCGGTTCTGCGCCTGAAGCGGCATCACCGGTTTGAATCTTTCTATCCCCCGACGATTTCTGACATTGTCCTTCCAGAGTTCCACACAGTATCTCCTGACCCTGTCAAGGTCCGTGGTGCCTCCCATCATCTCATAGTCAAAGAGCAGTAATTGGTACTGGTCTCCATCCCGGCGAATCATGAAGGTGGACCGGAACGGGTCGGTATCATCCCACTCCCTGCCTTTCGGAACGACCCGCCGTTCCCAGCCTATGGGGATGGATTCGTCTCCGATGCGAAGGTAGGTATGAATTTCCACCAATCCACCGCCTTCGTCCGCCGGTTCCAGCCTCCGGGAGTGGAGTGAAAATTCGAGAGGGGCATTCACTGGCAGCATTTGCAGGGCCTTCCCGCTGGCAAAGAGGTCCCAGGGAACATCCTTCACCGGCGGTTTCAAAAAAGCACCGGCGGTCGCGGCTCCCACCAACACGATGATTACGCAAAGCCGAAGGCGACGGACGTGATTCATCGGGTGTTTCAAAATAAGGCAATGGAGGCTCCCATTTATTATCCTTTCGCCAGGCGGGTCAAGCCCGGGAAAATCATGGAACAGGCCCGCAGATTCCCGCTTTGCCGGCGGGCATTCCGGAAAAAAAGCGGCTCAATCCTTTGCCGGGGGCTGGCGGGCGAGGCCGGTGGCGGGACTCCAGTAGCGGTCATAGCGGGAGACCCCGAAGATGACCCCCACCAGCACCAGGGGGAAGCCCCAGAACATGGTGCCGATGGCTCCCGCGAGCAGGATGAACGGCATAAAGACCATGAGCGAGACCACGCCCCGCGTGGGCGGCACCTCCCAGGGACGCAGGTAGAGCTTCAGATGCGCCCGGCCCAGTTGCAGCCCCAGGACCGCGAAGAGGAACTGGATCCCCAGCGCGCAGACATAGCCCAGCCAGAACATGAGGCTTTCCAGCGCGGAAGCCCAGACACGGTCCATGACCTCGATTCCCTTGGTGGTGAAAAGAGCCGCCAGGGTGATCCAGAAACCTCCCAGGCCCGCGATGATAAACCGCATGGCGGGCGAGGGGTAACCGGAGGCCCCGATAACACAGCCACTGACACCCGCGGACATGACGAAGACATTCACCGCCATGAGCGCATTCGGGATGATCTCCAGCCCGCCCAGGAAATAACGGACCAGCATGTAAGGAATGAGCGAGACCAGCAGAAGACCCGCCAGCATCATCTGCACCAGCCACTTCCCCCGCACGATCTGCCAGCGGCTGAGCCCCCCCAGGATGAGCAGCGCGGAATTATCCCCCGTGCATTCCTCCCGCAGGGCGGAGAATCCGCGCAGCGGCATGATGACCGCCACCACCGCGATGGCCACCAGCCAGAAGGGAGACATGAGGTCCCGTGCGCCCTCACTCAGGTATTCCGCCGCCACCGCGAGAATGGCCGCCGCATGCACCCCGGCGAAGGGAGCGATGAACATGGGAGCGCGCAGGCCCTGGCGCAGCTCCTTCACCACCATGGCGGGCAGCCGGTCCGGGAAGTCCCGGAGCTGGAAGGGGTTGGGGGCTGGCGGCTTTCCACTCATGGTCACGGACAGGTCACGCGGGGGATTCACTCACCCGGGGTGGGCTTCGTTCCCTTTTTGTCCCAGAGCGGATAGGACACGGAGTGCAGCCCGCCCACATAGCGCTGCCCGGCTCCGTGAAAGAGGTGCCAGCACCGGTCGCGGCGGCACATGATGAGGATCGCCGCCGCGAGCACGACGGGAAAGCCCCAGCCCAGGGACACGACCGCCAGCACAAAAAGGATGCCGGGGAGGAAAATTAGGACCGCCACCATGCCCCGGGTGGGCGGCACCTGCTCCGGACGCAGATAGACCTTCAGGTGCGCCCGGCCCAGTTGCAGCCCGATCACGGCGAAAAGAAGGTGGATCCCCAGCGCGCAGACATAGCTCACCCCGAATATGAGGCTCTCCACCGCGCCTCCCGCCATGCGCTCCATGCCCTCGATCCCCCTGGTGGTGAAAAGGGCCGCCAGGATGATCCAGAAACCTCCCAGCCCCGCGACGATAAACCGCAGGGTGGGCGAAGCATAACCGGAGGCCCCGATGACACAGCCACTGATGCCCGCGGACATGCCAAAGACATTCCCGGCCATGAGGACATTCGGGATGATCTCCATGCCCCCCAGGAAATAACGCACCAGCATGTAGGGCAGCAGCGAGATAAGCAGCAGCCCGCACATCATGATCTGCACCAGCCACTTCCCCCGCACGATCTGCCAGCGGGAGAGGCCACCCAGGAGAAGCAGCGCGGAATTCCCGCCCACGCACTCCTCCCGCAGCGCGGTGAAGCCCCGCAACGGCATGAGGAAGCCCACCACCGCGGCCGCCACGATCCAGAAGGGAGAGCTGAAATCCCGGGTGTCGCCGTCCAGGTATTCCTTTCCCACCGCCAGGATAGCCGCCACATGCACCCCCGCGAAGGGGGCCACGAACATGGGAGACCGCAGCCCCTGCCGCAGCTCCTTCACCACCATGGCAGGCAGGCGGTCCGGGAAATCCCGGAGCAGGAAGAGGCTGGCGGGGGCTGTGGGGCGGCCATTCATAGGCAGGGGCACGGGCCCCGGGGGGTCAGATCACGCGGTCATTGCCGCCGTCCACGGGGATCTGCGCGCCGGTGGTTTTGCCAAAGAGCGGGCTGGCCATGGCGCAGACCATGCCCGCCACGTCCGCGCTGCGGATCTCCGTTTTCATAAGGTTTCGCGTCTTGTATTCCTCCACGGTCACGCCGTAGCGCTGGGCACTGCGGGCCAGGGCCTCCGGGGTCCAGAGTTCGGTGTCGAAGACCGCGTCCGGGTGGATAATGTTCACCCGCACCCCGGCGGGGGCCAGCTCCAGGGCGGCCACGCGCACCAGCTGCGTCACGGCGGCCTTGGCGCAGGAATAGCTGCCCGCGCCCGCGCCCGGGGCCTTCACATTCCGGCTGCCCACGAAGATGGCGGTGGCCTCCACGCCCAGCTTCAGGAAGGGCACGCAGCTCTGGAGCAGGCGCATGTGGCTGGTGAGATTCACCTCCAGGCTCTTCGCCCAGTTCACGGGGTCCATGTCCTCGAAGTTCGCGCCCGCGGTGAAGATGCCCGCGTTGCTCACCAGGATGTCCAGTCCGCCATACGTGCGCACCACTTCCTCCACGGCGGCCTGCACGGCGGGGTAGTCCGTGAGATTGATCACCTTCCCCGTCAGCCCGTCATGGCCGGAGAGGCGCTGCGGGGTTTCCGGATTCAGGTCCATGCCCACCACGGCGGCTCCCTGCGCCTGCAGGGCGAGGGCGATGGCCCGCCCGATGCCGGCGGCGGCTCCGGTGACGATGGCTACCTTCCCCTGGAGGGGCTTTGGCGCGGGAGCCTTGCGCAGCTTGGCCTGCTCCAGATCCCAGTATTCGATCTCAAAAAGGTCCTTCTCCGGCAGCGCCACCCAGCCGCCCGCGGCCTCCGCCTGCTGGATGGTCCGCAGGGTATGCCCCGCAATGTCCTGGACGATGCGCGCCTCCGGCAGGGACGCGCCAAACGCCACCACTCCCTGCCCCGGCAGCACGGCCCAGCGGGGGGAGGGGTCCAGCATCGTCTGGCCGGACTGGTTCCGCTCAAAGCACGCCTGATACTCCGCCGCGTAGGCTGGCACCGCGTTCCCGTCCGCCAGGATGGCGGGCACGCGCTTCGTGCGGATGCTGTGGTCCGGCGTCAGCGTGCCCCGGGTGGCCAGCGTGGCCACGTCCGCCCGGCTGGCAAATCCGGCCGCCGCCTCGCTGAAATCCGCGAGGGCAAAGGACGCGCGGCCCCGGGCTTTGGAAACAGCCTGGCGGTGCTTCGCCAGCACGCGCAGCGCGGCATTGTCCGGCGTGAAGCTGGCGGAGGCGATGGCCCCCGGGCCGCCGCCCCGCTGCTCCAGCGCGGCCTCGGCTTCGCTCACCAGCTTGATCATGCGCTCGTAGCTCTCCCGGGCGGTTTCGCCAAAGGTGAAGATGCCGTGCTGCAGAAGGATGAGGCCCTCCACCTTCGACCAGTCGGCACCCTTCGTGAGTTCCCGCACCGCTTTCCCCAGCAGGAAGCCGGGCATGACGTAGGGGATGATGATGACGCGGTCTCCCCAGATGGACTTCACGAAAGCCTCGCCGTCCGGCTGGTTCGTCACCGCCACCACGGCATTGGAATGCGTGTGATCCACGAACTTGTGGGGGATCACCGCGTGCACCACAGCCTCGATGGAAGGCGTGGGGGAATCCGGGTCCAGCATCGCGGCGCGTTGCTCGCGGACCATATCGGCATCGCTCAGCGCGGCGAGGTCTGCCATTTTGAGCAGCACGCTCATCTTCACCGCCGGGAATCCGGAGGCATCGATGGTCGCCAGATCCCCGCCGCTGCCCTTGATGTAAAGCACCTCCTGGGGCTCGCCGAAGAAGTCCGGCACCGTGCTCTTCACGGAGGTATTCCCGCCCCCGTGGAGCACCAGTTGAGGCTCCCGGCCCAGCAGGCGGGAGGTGAATACACGGAGGGAGAGATCGCCAGGGGAAAAGAGGGCGGCTTCGGAGTCGGTCCAGAGGCTTTGCATAGTGAGACCGGCACATGCGATGGAAAACCGCCGCGCTCAAGGGCCACGTGAGGGAGATTCCGCCAGTGCCCGGGTCAGGCGGCAGTCCATTCCGGCGAACGCGGAGCGGTCATGGGGTTGCCGGAGGCTTGAGCCGCGTTTTTCCGGAAGGTAGTTTTGTCAATTTCCGCTCACCGCCCCCGTTTCCCGCATTTCTTATGGTTTGCCAGTCATGGAATTTAATTGACTTTGGAATTCCGCCTCCGCATCCCGCCAGAGCCTGGTTGGATGAACATCCATTGATTGCGTTACCAGGCCCCCAACGATACTCTTATACATTGACTCTTCAATGCGAATGTAACTATCCAACACATCATGGCGATAAGTGATCGCAGGGTCAATCCATGACTCGTCTTCGTTAAAGTAAAGGCGCAAATAGGCCCTGTCTGAAAAAAGATTCAGCTCCGCGTCATTCAATAACACAGGACCGTCGCTAAAAATGATCTCGTATTTCAACCTTATCATTTTTCCACGCACGTTAATTTCATTAAGCGTTGGCGTCATCCGGCGTATATTTTCCTCGAGCCGGCGCAACTCCTGGCGCTCCGTGGCATCAAAAACCGTGGTGCCGGAGAGAGTCTTCAATTTAAACCCGGTAATGGACGCCTCGTGATATCTCCGGGGATCAAAAAACCGCGCCGTCGCCTCTATATCATTGAGCGCAACCTTCTTTGCCGGGTATATTTTTGCGGAAAAAACCAGGGCCACCGCGATTAATATCACCCCCAATACTATTCCGGGTATCTTTAATGATTTCATTCGGCGGTCTGGAAAAATGTATCTTTGTAAGTTATTTAAAGTCAAAAACAGGGCAACCTCCCGCCATAAGCAGCCGGTTTCCCGCGTTGTAATAATTATTCATCAGGCGGGCACCCACCGGGCCTGCCGGACCAGAGTTAACTGGCCTTATCGCCCCCCGGATTCCGGAGATTCCGGATGGCCTCCTCCAGAGCCTGGAAGCGCACGGGCTTGATAAGGTGGGTCTGGAATCCGGCCTCGCGGGTGCGGGCGATGTCCGCCGCCATGCCATAGCCGCTCATGCAGATGGCGGGCACGTCCGGACTGAGCGCCCGGATGTCCTGGATCACGTCAATGCCGGAGCCGTCCGCCAGACCGAGATCCGATACCAGCATGTCCAGCGGGTCCTCCCGCCACGCGTCGCGGGCCTCCTGGCGGGAGCGTGCGTGGCGCACCTGATAGCCGCTCCGCGTCAGCAGGCGGGTGAGGCTGCGGCCCGTGTCCTCGTGGTCCTCCACCAGCAGGATGCGCAGGGGTTTGGCCGGGGTTTCCGCCGCCGGAGCAGGAGGCGGCACCACGGTGGCTCCTGTCTCCGCGCCACTCTCCGCCAGCGGGAGGGTGACGGTGAATTTCGCCCCGCTTCCCTTCTCCGGGGGCCACGCCTTGATAATGCCATCGTGCAGTTCCGTGATCGCCCGCGCGATGCTGAGTCCCAGGCCCAGACCGCGCTGGGACTGCCTGCCGCCACTGGAGGCGGACTGCTCGAAGGGCTGGAAGATGCGCTCCAGATCCTCCGGTGGAATGCCGGGGCCCTGGTCCATGATGGTGACCGCCACCTTACTCTCTCCGGGCACCGCCGCGGCCACCATGGTGATCACCCCGTCCCGCGGGCTGAATTTGATGCTGTTTGTCAGGATATTCCAGAAGATCTGCTGGAGCCGCGCGCCATCGCCATGCACCACCGCCACGTCCGGCAGTTCCACCCGCGCCTCCAGTTTCACCCCGGCGGCGGTGAGATCGGAGGCCACGATGCCCGCGCATTCCCCCAGCAGGGTCTTCACCTTCACCGGCTCTAGGTGCAGATCCATCTTTCCGCGCGCGATACGGGTGAGGTCCAGCAGGTCATCAATGAGACGGCTCTGCACGGCGATGTTCCGCTGGATGACCCGCACGTCCGCGACGACGTCCTCCGGCAGGCGCGGGTCCTCCTCCAGCATCCCGGCGGTCACCAGCACGGGCGTGAGCGGCGTGCGCAGTTCATGGGAAAGAGAGGCCAGGAAGGTGTCCTTCGCCCGGCTCGCGGCTTCGAGCGCGATGGTGCGCTCCCGCAGGGCCTCCTGCCAGCGGCGGGATTCGAAGAGCAGGGCGCACTGCGCGGCGGACCACTCCAGCAGGCGGAACTGCTCCTGGCTCCAGTGCCCCGGCGCGGAGGCGCACACCGCCAGCAGGCCCGCGACCTCCCCGCCGGTGAAAAGCGGCGTCACCAGCGCGGAACGGCACCCGCTGGTCTCCGGAAACGGAAAAGCCAGGTCCGGGCGTTGCGCGAAATCATCCACATACGCCGTGCGCCGTTCCCGCAACACCACGGCTCCCAGGGACTGACCCGCGGGCCATTCCTCCGGCATCACTGGGCCACCCGGCAGAGACATCTGGGCGATGACACGCAGCACACCCTCGTGTTGCTCCAGCACCGCGATGCCCCCGGCGGCAGCCCCCAGGGAGGACAGCGCGCGCCGGCACACCTCCTCCAGCGCGCTCACCCGGTCCCCCGCCTCCCGCGTGCATTCCAGCATGGCCTGGAGGATTTCCTCCCGCCCCGCCAGCAGGGCATTCGTGTGCTGGAGATCCTCGTTCTGCTGCGTGAGTTCCTCGGTCTGGTTTTCGATCTCCTCCGCCTGGCGGGTCAGTTCCTCCGCCTGGGCGGTCATCTCTTCATTCTGATGAAAAAGCTCCTCCGTGCGGGCCTCCAGTTCCGCGTTCTTCCGCTCGATCTCCGCCGCGTGCGCGTCAAGCCGGTCCCGCAGCCGCAGGATGAGCAGCACCACCGCCGCGCCGATGATGGTGCCGGTATTGGAAGAGAGATAGTTCGACTCCCACTGCTCCCGCAGGAGGGGATCCAGGGGATACTGCCAGTAGCGCTTATAGGAGGCAATGCAGATGGCCGCCACCACCATGAACCACAGATGCCACATCCTCCGTGTCCACACACAAAGCATGAGCGGCAGCACAAAGGTGAGCGGAAACAGCTTTTCACTCAGATAGCCGAGTCTCAGCATCGCCCAGAAAACCATGACCGCGATGACAGCCAGGGTGGAGATGAGAAGCGGCGGGCGTTTGTCAGGAGACATGGGAATTGCTCAACGGTTTCAAATTTTACGCTCTGGAAACGCCCTCCCCTGGAGAGGATCCGGCCAGCAACTGGAAATGCCGCCGCAGGGTGAGCTCCTGGATAAAGGCCTGCAGGATCAGGCTGAAGAACTGGAGGATCACGACGAGATTCACCTTCCCGCGAACGGGAAGAACAGACTGAGTCATGCCCGGCATGGAATTGCCATCCTTATTCAGAATGCCCGGCGTGAAGGCAATCAACGAGATAGCGGCAAGGACCGCCGGAAAGTGCCAGGGCTGGCGGGACCACAGACACAGCAACAACGGAACAACGACACAGGACCAGGGAAGCGGGCTGTCATGGCACCACCACCAGAAAGCCACGACGGAAACCACCGCCACCACGATAGTGGAAATGACCGGCGGCACCGGTACATGGAAAATCTCCCGCGCCTGCTCCTCCGGGCTTCTTTCCCGGAGATTTGAGATCCAGTTTATCCGGAGGGCGAAACAAAGTCCCAGCAGGGAACTCATGAGCATACTTTCCAGAAAGAGGCCCGCCTCTCCCGCATTCAGGCCCCGCGCATTGACCGCCCAGAAATAACGCGCCGCGGCGGGTATAGTAAGCAAAGCGAACACCACCCATAACATCCACCGGCCCTGTGGCCAGGCATCGAAACCTGACGGGAAGAACCACGGAATCGTAATGAGGAGATAGATGATGCCGTCCGGCCGGTCCTGAAAAGACCACCAGGCCACGAGACCAGCCACGCCCAGGAGGCAGCACCACATACCAATGGCCGGGAGCCGGGATTTCATGCCTCACCTCCACGAACGGGTTTGTGGTAAACCGCCGGGGCCACGCGCACCAGGCCGGTGCCGGGCGGCGGGTGCTCGGCCTTGCCGGAGACGAGATAACCACCGGGCCGGAGTTCCGCGGCGAGGCGGTGCCAGACGCCATGGGCGGCGGCGGGAGTGAGATAGATGGCCATGTTCCGCCAGAGGATGAGATCCCAGGGCCCGGGCTCCGCGGCGCGCAGGAGATCCCCGCGCCGCCACTGGAGTTTCGCGCGCACATTCTCCGACACCTTCAGCGCATGGCCCAGCAGGGAGAGGCGCTGCACGCCCGTCGCCATTCTTTTCCGCGGAGGTCCGAAGATCCCGCCCGCGGCCAGCCGCAGGGCGTCCTCCCGGCAGTCCGTGCCAAGAAGCTCCACGCGCCCCAGCGCCCGCTTCCGCTCCACCAGCAGGGCCGTGGAATAGAGTTCCTGGCCGGTGGAACAGGCGGCGCTCCAGATGCGCGGCTCTCTCGCATCCGCCAGCAGACGGGGCAGGATCTGTGTTTCGATAAACGCGAAGACATCGCGGTCCCGGAAAAACTCGGTGACGCCCAGCAGCACGGCATCCATGGCGGTCTCCAGACACGCGGGATCTCCCTTCAGAATAAACCGCGCCTCCTCCAGGGTTCCGGCACGCAGCGCTCGCAGGCAGGCCGGGACGCGCCGGAGCAGCACGGTGGGCCGGTAGCTGGAAATATCCACGCCCGCCTCATTGAAGAGGAACCCCAGAAAATCCCACGCCCCGCCACTGGGAGGCAATCCTCCCGGGCTCTCGCCGGACGCGGGGGAATGACCGCTCCGCCGCTCACGGACGGTCCCGGAGAAGTATAGATGAGGGCCTTGCGTGGCAGGCTGGACGAAAGGGAGATTCATGCCTGGACAGGCTGCGGGTGCGGCAGGTTTCCCCGTCTGTCAAGCCTGAGGCCAGGGGGATGCGCGGGCACGGATTCTGCATCCACCATGCCGCGCCGCCCGCGGGAGCCTAACGTTTTAAAATAACGTTATGACCGGGATCACTCCCGGCTCTTCGAGTCCATCCAGATGGTCACCGGGCCGTCATTCACCAAGGCCACGGCCATGTCCGCGCCAAAGACGCCGGTCATCACCGGGCGGGCCAGCTCGGTGGAGAGGGCGGCGCAAAAGGCTTCATACAAGGGGACCGCCTGCTCCGGACGGGCGGCGCGGATGAAGGACGGGCGGTTCCCCTTCTTCACCGTGGCGTGCAGGGTGAACTGGCTCACCACCAGGGCATCCCCGCCCGTTTCCAGCAGCGGGAGATTCATCTGCCCCTCCGCGTCCCCGAAAATCCGCATCCGGGCGATCTTCCCCGCCAGCCAGGTCACGTCCTCCTGGCCGTCCGCCTCCTCCACTCCCAGGAGGATGAGAAGACCGGCACCGATGCTGGAATGGACGGCTCCGGCGATGGTGACGGAGGCGGAGGAAACTCGCTGAAGGAGGGCGCGCATGAGGGGAAAAGGGGTTGGAAGCCAGCAGCCTGGCACAAAAATGGGGGCTTGCTCTTTGAAAAAACGAAGATGGACAAGCCGGGGGAGTCCTGTATTCTGAATTCGGCGTTGGGGGCGGAAGCAGTTTGGCCATCGGCGCGTTTCATCATTCAAGAATCAACCATCAGGGAAAGGAAGACGACCGAATATCATGGACTATTATCAGGACTCATATCAGCCTGGCGATTCGTATCAGCAGAACCCGGGCAATGAAGGCGGCGGCGGTGGTGGCTATCGCGGAGGACGGGGAGGCGGCGGTGGCTACCGCGATGGAGGTGGAGACGGTTATCAGCGGCAGAGCGCGCCACCCCTGATGACGGAGAAGATCGTCACCGAGCGCAAACAGTTCTTCCTGGATCTCAAGGAGAACGCCCGCGGCCGGGTGGTGAAGATCACCGAAGACGTGCGCGGACGCCGCGACACCATCATGGTCCCCCTGGAAGTCCTCCAGGAGTTCCACGACGCCATCGGACGCATCCTCGACCACGAACGCACGCTGTAAGGAATCACCGGCAGGTCCCCCGCGCTGTCCGGTTGTCTCCAACCGGAAGAGCCGGACGGCGGGGGATTTGCCTTTTTCCAGAATGCAGGTAAGATAGCATTTAGAAGACGGCGGAAACCCCGGCGTCGTTACTAAAAACCATGGCACTTTCATCAGGCATCCTTGCAGGCTGTATTGACGGCCAGGTATGGCTCCGTGTCGAAGGCAAGGGCAGCCACCAGAACAGCCGTGAACTCAAGGCGTTCGTTCAGGAAAAGGTGGCAATGACAGGGGGTCAGCGGGTAATCGTTGACCTCTCTTTGTGTACGGGCATGGACAGCACGTTCATGGGCATGCTCACCTGCGTGGCCTCCCGGCTGGAGGATGTGGGCGGAATGCTGCATGTCATCCATGCCGCCGGACGGAACGCCGAGTCCCTGCGCGGACTGGGTCTGGACGAAATCTTCACCGTGGATGACCACGAGGAACACCTGGCCGCCACCGCCTCCATGCCGGAGTGCAAGCCGCTGCCGAAGGAGAACTGCGGGAAAGAGGAGAAGGCGGAAATCTGCCTGGAATGCCACGAGGCCCTGGTGGCTGTGGATGAACGGAATGCCCCGAAGTTCCGCGATGTGCTGGAACTGATGCGCAAGGACCGCCAGCCGGCGATGGCTCACTGAGCCCGGCCAGGGGCAGTGGAAAGCAGGGAGGCGATGGCCTCCTCCGAGGCGGCGCAGAGGCCGTGCTCGGTAATCAGGCCGGTGAGGAGCCGGGCCGGGGTGATGTCGAAGGCGGGATTCGCCGCCGGGGTGCCGGGGCCGCAGAGTCGCACGGTATGCTCCGTGCCCGCAGGGTCCACGCCCTCCATGAGCAGGACTTCATCGCCGCTCCGTTCCTCGATGGGGATGTCCGCGAGGCCATCGGCGATGGCGTGGTCGAAAGTGGAGGACGGCAGGGCCACGAAAAAGGGAATGCCGCAGTCCCGGGCCGCGAGGGCCTTCAAATAGGTGCCGATCTTGTTTGCCACATCCCCGGCGCGGGTCACGCGATCCGCCCCCGTGATGACGAAGTCCACCTGACCGCGCTGCATGAGGTGGCCGCCCGCGTTGTCCGCGATGAGCGTGTGCGGCACGCCATGGGCCGCGAGTTCCCAGGCGGTGAGGCGCGCGCCCTGGTTGCGGGGACGGGTCTCATCCACCCACACATGCACGGGGATACCCGCATCGTGCGCCGCATAGATGGGGGCCGTGGCGGAGCCCGTGTCCACGAAGGCCAGCCACCCGGCATTGCAATGCGTGAGGATATTCACCGGTCCGGGACGCGAGGCGGCGATGGCGGCAAGGAGGGGCAGACCGTAATTTCCAATCGCCCGGCAAGCCGCGGCGTCCTCTTCGCAGATCTCCACCGCTCCCCGGCGGGCGGCCTCCATTTCCCCGCCCCGTCCGGCGGCGGCAATGATCCGAAGTTGTCTTCGCACCGCCCAAGCCAGATTCACCGCCGTGGGGCGCGTGGCCATGAGCCGGTCCGCGCATTCCCCCAGCCGGTCCGGAGCCTCCCGCGCGGCCAGATACATGCCCCACGCGGCGGTGGCGCCGATGCACCCGGCCCCGCGCACGTGCATGTCCCGGATGGCCGTGGCAACCTCACCGACGGTGGTCAGCCGCTCCGTTTCAAACCGGAACGGCAGCTTCCGCTGGTCGATGATCCATACCGCCGCGGGATCGCCCGGCTCCTGCCAGACGGTGTGATAATGTTTTCCTCCTACTAACATGTGAGAACGGCGAACGCCGCGGCATAGTGCTCCGTGTGGGTGAGGCTGATGCGCACCTCCTTCACCCCCCGCGCGGCGGCGGAGGCGGCGGCGGCTCCATGCAGGAGGATGCCCGGCTGCCCGGCGGCATCCCGCGTGACCTCGATCTCCACCCACCGCGCGCCCTCGCCGATGCCCGTGCCCAGCGCCTTCGCCACCGCCTCCTTTGCCGCCCAGCGGGCCGCGTAGGAACAGGCGGAGGCCGCCAGAGAGCCGCAATAAGCGCGCTCGGCGGGTGTGAAGACACGGTTCAAAAACGCCTCGCCCTGCCGTTCGATGGCGCGGGCGACACGCTCGGTTTCCACGAGATCGATGCCAGGGAGCACGGTCATGTGAGATCAGGGAGCCACCAGTTCCGGGGTGCCCGTGAAGGTGCCATAGGCGTTTCCGGCGGAGTCGCTGGGGAAGAACGGGCCCACCGCTTTGTCACAGTGGAAAAGATAGACCGTCTGCGGATCCCGGCTGAAAGCCCGGGCCGGGGTGAAGGCTTCCGTGTAGCGGATGCCCGTGGAGAGGCGCACCTCATCCAGCACGCCCGTGAGGAACTGGGTGGGATCAGACTTCGCGTCCGGGTTCGCGCCCAGGTAAAGCGGCAGCGGGTTCATGGTGCGCTTGCCCGCCGCGGGGACGCTGGCCGCGGCCTTGCCATTCACATAAAGTGTCAGGGCCTTGCCATCGAAGACTCCCGCCACGTGCGCCCACTGACCCGCGGGCAGGGCTTCGGTGGCGATGGCGCTGGTGTATTTCTCCGCGATGAAGGCGTGGAAGCCCGGCACGTTGTTCGACAGATTCAGGGCGAACTCGGACTGCTCCGCCTTGGAAATGAGATCCCCGCTCGTGGCCTCCACGGGCTTCACCCAGGCCTCCACGGTGAAGGGGCCGTCCGGCAGCTTCTTGTTCCCCATCTCCACGCGCACGGCGGACTTGCCGTCCAGGCGCAGGGCTTTGGGTTCCCCGGCCTTGAAGAAGTCGTCCGGGAGCGCCTGGGGCTTCACGGGCAGATTCACCTTCCGCGGCGGCAGCGGGATGCGGCCGTCCTCCTTGATGATCTCCATCTCAAACTCCGCGGACGGCACGGTCAGCTCGCCCATGCCCTCGCGCACCCGCGTGAGTGAAAACGAGCCCTGTTTCGTCTCTCCTGGCTTGATGACAAACCCCACGCGCGTGGCCGTGCTGACCCACTCACCCGGCAGTTCCGCGGGGGTCACCCGGATCTCCAGTTCGGAGGGGGAAGGGTTCGTGATCTTGAACTCCACCAGTCCGGTGCCCTTGCCTTTATCGTCCAGAGTAATGGGGGCCTGGGTGAGGCCCAGGGGCACGGAGCGCAGCCCTTCCACCTCGGCGATGAGTTCCGGCGTGAAGGTTTTCGGATCGATGAGACTGCCGATGGGAAGCGCGGAGATTTTGATGCCGTCCGGGCGCACGCTCACGATATTCATGTGGTGCATGTAGCCCGCCTCCGGGTAATTCCCCGGCATGGAGCCGCCGGTGGTGGCGAGGGTGACGTAGTCGATGCCGTCGCGGTTTCCATCGTAGCGCGCGCGGTGGACGTGTCCGGCGAAGACGGCGCGCACGTTTCCGGATTCCTTGAGGAGATTGTGCACTTCATCCCACTGCGCGCCGGGATAGGTCTTCTGCACCCACCGCGGGTGGTGGATGAAGACGAAGGTGTTCTTCAGCGTTTTCGTCTTTTTCAGCGTCTCGGTCAGCCAGGCCTTTTGCGTGTCGCTCATGCGCTGCTGCGCGGGGTCGGTGAAATCCCGGGCCTTTTTCGTGCCGTCCCCTTCATCCGAGAAGAGCACGATGAAGGCGCACTGTTTGTGCTCGAACCAGTACCAGAGCGGGGCGAAGTGTTTTTCGAACATGGCCTCGTTCTCGCCCTGGGGACGGTCCGGCCCGCGCCAGTAGATGTCATGATTCCCCGCCACGGGGAACCAGGGCATCTTCAGGTTTTTCATGATGTCCCGGTATTCGGTGGCCATCTCCTCCCACTTCGGCGGGGCGCAGTAGCCATTCACGAGGTCGCCCACGGTCATCACCAGATCCGGGTCCAGAAGATTCGTGTCCTTCACCGCCTGGGCCAGCACTTTCAGCCCTTCCGGGGGACCGCCCGTGCGATCGCCGAAGACAGCGAAGTGGAAAGCGTCGTCGCTCTTCGGCAGTGGCAGAGTCTGCGTGGAGGTCCGGTTGGTCTGGATGCCCGGCTGCGGCTGCTGCGCGGGAGCGGGCGCGGTCAGGGCGACAAGCGTGAGAAGCGGAAGAAGGCGGAGGGTCATGACTCGCGGAGTATGAAAGGGGAAGCCCGGCGGACGAAAGGGGGAATGCGCGTCCGCACTCGTGGATGACGGGGATGATGAATGGATGAAGACGGCTCCACGCGGACGGGCCGCATAAATTGAAGGATCATTTAAATCCGCCTGCTTTCAGCACGAGCGGCATTATTGTCACAAGAAAACAGAATCGTCCAAAACGGCGGATAAAATACAAACGAATACACAATCCATGAGATGGCAGTCTCTTCCCGCCCTGTGTTTGCTGGCCACGCTGGGCGGGTGTGTTCCGTATCTTTCGTCATCAGAAACCTCGCCGCACCTCCGGGGACGGGTGCTCGATGCCGCCACGGGGACGCCCGTGGAGAAAGCACGCGTGGTCATTACCTCTCCCGGTCCCTCTGTCGTTTACGGCCCCGGCCCCTTGAAAAGAAAACCCAGGCTTTCCACGGCGGTATACACGGACAAGGGCGGCCTTTTTGACCTGCCCGCGCACGATCAGTTGCATCTGTGGATGGTGGTGGGCATCTGCGGCGGCGAGGGACCAGAGTGGCGGGAGCCAAGCAACTACTTTCGTATTTCCCACCCTGGCTATGTGGAGCAGGATCACGACGCCCCCTCCCTGGCGTCCCGCCCCCGTCAGGCCGGAGATCCCTGGACGGTGGGGGATATAAAATTGAAGCCCCGGCCACCTCAGAGCCGGGAATGAGATCGCGCTTGGCCCGGTGCGGGCGGCGTATTTAGCATCCGCCATGCGCCTGATTCACCGCGATGCCCCCGCCAAGATAAATCTCTCCCTCCGCGTGCTGCGCCGGCGGGAGGACGGGTTCCATGAAATCGAAACCCGCATGGCTCCCGTGGCCCTAGCGGATCGCGTGACGCTGGAGGAAGCCCCGGACGCCGCGCCGGGGTGCGTGGCCTTCACCTGCGATGACCCCAATGTCCCGGCGGATGAAACGAATCTCGCGGTGAAGGCCGTCCGGGCTCTGGAAAAGCACACCGGCCCCCTGCCCGCCGTGAGGATTCATCTGGAAAAGCGCGTGCCCCACGGGGCCGGGCTGGGTGGCGGCAGCAGTGATGCGGCGGCGGTGCTCCTGGGGCTGAATGACCTGTTTTCCCTGGGGCTCGGCCCGGAGCCCCTGCACGGCGCCGCGGCGGCCATCGGCTCCGATATTCCCTTTTTCCTCCACGGTGGCGTCTGCGACTGCGCGGGGCGCGGCGAGGCCGTGACACCGGTGGAGGATTTCACATGGAAGCCCCGCGTGCTGCTCATCAAGCCGCCCTTTGGCGTGGCCACTCCGGACGCCTACCGGCGCTGGCGGGACTCCCGGGAAATGCCAGGCCTGCCTTATACGGCACAGACGCTCTCCGGGGTCACCCTGGTCAACGATCTGGAACGCCCGGTGTTTGAAAAATATCCCGTGCTGGGCCAACTGAAAGCCCGGCTGCTCCGCTGTGAAGGCGTGCTCGCCGCGCTCATGTCCGGCTCCGGCTCCACCGTCTTCGCCGTGCTGGCTCCCGAGGCAAACTCCGCCGCCGTGATCATGGAGGCGCAAAAGGAAACCGGCGCGGAGACATGGTTTTGCGATACCGTCGTTCGTTAGGCGGAGACCTGTTAATAAAGCCCCCGGGTGGATAGTGGCATCCCCTTTGCATAGGTGGAGAAAATCCCACCTCCATGAAAAGAATCCCAGCCACTCTGCTGCTCCTCGCCACCCTGCCGACCCTTTCCCTGACCACCCGCGCCGCGGATGACAGCGACCTCCAGGGACGGTGGAGTATCGTAGCCGTCCCCGCGGGGTGGAAAAAAGTGCCTGGCACCAGCGTGGTTATCGAGTCGGGGGAGGTGAAAATCTGCGTGGCCAGAGTGACCACCTCAAAAATGTCCTACAAACTCGACCCTTCCAACGGCACCGTGGAATCCCGCCGCGTGGTCAAAGGAAAACCCGTGGTGCAGCTGGGTGTTTACCGGCGTCAGGGGGATACTCTGACCCTAAGCGTGGCCGCCGAAGGCAAACCCCGCCCGGCCACTCCAGACTCGACCGAGGGAGGTGCCATGAAGTGGGTCTTCAAACGCTCGAAGTGACGCTTTTCCCTCCAGTGTCCTGACAAAAACGGCGGCGGAAATGCCGCCGTTTTTTTGCCTCGTGGCTGACGATCAACATCCACCCGCCAGACACTATCTTCATCAGAATGCCGTGGCGGCAGAAGCGTTCCCTGAAATTTATATCACAAGGACGCACACTCTGTTCCTGGAGAGCAAGACGGCAGCGGTCACGTTTGCCGCGCAGTCCATCTAAAGTGATCAAGCATGTTTTTCCGGAGCAGAAATGTCTTTCTCCGTGCCAAGGCTATTTCCGGAACGTTGGGCTCTCTGGAGTTCAAGTCCCCGCTCCTGGCCGGGGTATCACTGCAAAATCAGTTAGCCAGGCACTCCTGATTGCAGATCGCCGCCACCCGGCGATGCAGAGACTTGAGTTATATTTGCATTCTGCCCGCACAGCCGCCTGGGAATGCCTGGGACTGATCCTAACTTCTCCCGGTGCCGCCGGGAACCCCGGAATCTTCCGCATGGTACGCGGGATGCAAATAACGGGATTCCAAACCCAATAGACCTATGAAACCTTCAGAAAAAGACTACCCCGTCGCCGATACCGTGGAACGTCAGGTCCGCCTCGAATCGGTGGAGCCCATCGCCCAGGAGATTATCGATAAACAATCCACGACCCCCCGGAAGGAACGTCCCCGGCCCCCGGAGGCGGATGAGTTTCATGCCCCGGATTCCGGTCCTGAGCGCGCGGAAAAACCCGAGGAAGCGGGCGTGGGAGGTTGAAAAGGATGGCGCTCCAATCGCGAAAAGCAGGAGTTTAATCCGTTTTTATTCCTTCATTATCCCATCGCGATTGGCTTGCCGCATGCGGCGGAGTGGGGATGTTGCGCGTCTTCTCACTCCATGATCCCAGATGACCCCGATCCCGGCGAAACCGCCGTGGAGCCTCCCGCCGACCTGCCTCCGGTGCGTCGATCCTTTCCCGTGCCGGTCAACCGGCCCGTAATGCTGCAACCGGAACAAGACGAGGCGCCTGCACCAGGTTTGGACTGGAAAGGCCACGCGACACGGGCCGTGGTGGCCGTGGCGGTTGTTCTTGCCGGCTTCGCCGCCTGGGTGCGCCTGCGACCGGGAGAATCCCCCGGCCGCTCCACGGCAAACTCGGAGGTAGTGACGGAGACTGGAGGATCTGGAAACGCGAATCCCGCCCCTCCTTCGCTCATTCCCGAAGGCCCGCCGGACGCGGCCCGGGATATTTATCTTTCCACCGCTCCCGTCGAGCCAGTCACGGATCCGGTGGATCCGGCGGTGCCCACGCCCGGGACGACTCCGGTTATCCCCGTCCCGGACCCGTCCGCCACGGACGTGGAGAACGAGGCGGCCTTTCTGGCCATGCTGAAGCAGGAGGAATCGATCAATTCCGGAGACGGGGATCCCCTCCCTAAAGATCCCGCGACGCCCGCCGGTGATCCCGGCATGGCCTCCACGGCGGGAACGGAAGGAGAAGCGGTGCCGGATTTTCTTTCCCCGGATTACAAGATCCCGGAGTCCGTGAAGGAGGAAACCTCCGGCCCGAAGCCCTTGGGCGAGCTGGAAATGCGCTACCTGGCCGCCCTGGAGCGTGCCGCCGCCGCCGCCCCGGAAGCGGATGCCGGGGCCTGGGCAGCCGAGATCCAGCGGGTGAAGTCAGGCACTCCCCTGCCCGTTCCCACCACCCCGGCTATGGGTTCCGCCGCACCGGAGGAATCCCTGCCCGCGGAACTTCAGCGCCTCCAGTCCATCTATCGGAAAGAGGCCGGAAAACAATCTCCCGGCTCCGTCACCGCCGCCGCGGAGACCTCCCCGGACGCACGCACCATCGACCTCTATTTTATGGGGGATGATCATGTGAAACTCCTGGTGAACGGCACGCCGGAACCAACAAAGTATCTCAACGGCTCGGAACGCCTCGGGGGCTCGGTGCAAAAGGCCCGCGTCACCCTGAAGCCCGGGGACGTGCTCGGCTTCCAGTGCACCAGCGAAGGGGGGCAGCGGAATTTCTGCCTCATGGCCCGCGCGGGCGTGCAGCGTCTCTTCGCCACCAGTGAAAAGTGGGAGGCGGCCACCGTGGCGGATGAAGCCTGGTGGAAGGGCGCGGGTGGAAAGCCGGACCTCCGCTCCCGGATACTGCGCGGGCGCGTGGACTACAATATCGTGGCCGCCGCCCGCTTTGAGAAACTGGCCACCGCCCACTCCGCGGATTACGCCGTCATCTGGGCCGGAACCTCGAATAATACGAACTTCCGTTACCGCATCCGCTCCGTGGATCTGCCGGAACGGAAGACTCGGGAGGAATAGAAGAGCCTCTCTGTCCACCGGACTGTTTCCGTACCGGCTGCTTTTCCGGTGGAGGGCGTGCAATTCCCCCGGTAGAGAGAGCACCGTCATCTCCTGTCACCGGGTCCCGCCGTTTTCCTTCATGCATCCCAGTTCCTTCTTTCGCTTCTGCCCCTCCTGCGGCACTGCACTCGCCGCGCCAGTGACCGCGCCACCGGTCGCCTGCGCGGCCTGCGGGTTCACGCTCTACCTGAACACCACCTGCGCCACCGCAGCCTTTCTGGTGAGACCGGATGGCAAGGCGCTCTTCATCCGGCGTGAAAAGGAGCCTTCCAAGGATATGCTGGCCATTCCTGGCGGGTTCATCGATGAAGGGGAAACCGCCGAGGAGGGGCTGCGCCGGGAGTTTCGTGAGGAGGTGGGGATCGATCCCCAGGACGTGCGTTACCTCTGCTCCCATGTGAACAGCTACTTTTACAAAGAGGTCACCTATGCCGTGCTGGACTTCATCTTCGTGGCCCAGGCCACCGGTGAAGAGGAGCCCCGGGCCCTGGACGGCGTGGCCGGATTCTCTTGGCTGGATCCCCGGGAGGTGGACCCCGCGGAGATGGCCTTCCCCTCCATGGCTTACGCGCTGAAGAAATACGTGGCGGCCCTGCCGCCCGCCTGATGGTTTCCGTCGAAGAGCGGGAACGGCGGACGTTTCAACTGGAGCGGTGGCGTGCCCTCGGCACGGGCGTGCTGGAGACGGCGGGAGCCACCTTTCTGGTGCTCATCGCGGAGCGGTGGTTCGCGGCCGGCCCTGCGGCCAAGGCTCTGCTGCTGGCCAGTGGCAGCATCGGCCTGATGCTGACCCCGCTGGTGCTCTGGTGGGCCTCCCGGCACCCCCGGGGAGCCGGGAAATCCGCGTCCCGGCTTTATCTTGTGGCCGCCGTGGCGGTGCTGGGAGCCACGCTGGCGGCGGAGCGGAATATCACGCTTTACGTCGCGGGCTGTCTCCTCGGCTTTATCTTCGTGGCGGGGTCGAATCCTCTCTTCGCCACCATCTATGAGGCGAACTACCGGGCGGACCGGCGCGGGGATCTGTTTTCCCGGAACATCGTGGTCCGCATCCTCGCGAACGTGGCCTTCGCCTTTTGCGCGGGACAGTTGCTGGCATACGACGTTTCCTGCTGGCGGTGGATCCTCGTGGCCTATGCCGCGGCGCTTTTCACGGGTTCCGCCTGTCTGCGACGCTCGCCGTCCGCGCCAGTACGGATGAGCGAGGGGACCCACCCGCTGCGGGCCTTCCGCCACCTGCGGGACGACCGGGTCTTCCGCTGGACGCTGGTGAGCTGGATGCTCATGGGCTTTGCAAATCTGGCCATGAACGGGCTGCGGGTGGATTATCTGGCCTCGAAAGACCACGGCATGAATCTTCCCGCCGACTCCGTGGCCCTGTTCACCGCTATTGTGCCGAATATCGCGCGGCTGGCTTTCACGCGGGTGTGGGGGCGGCTCTTTGACCGGATGAATTTCTTCACCCTGCGCCTCATTCTAAACACGGGGTTCATTCTGGGCATCCTCTCCTTTTTCACGGGAAACGGGGTCGCGGGTCTCTATGTGGGCGCGGTTCTTTTCGGGATCAGCAATGCCGGAGGCGATGTGGCCTGGAGCCTGTGGGTGACGAAGGTGGCCCCGCCCGCGCTCACGGCGGAGTATATGACGGTGCACACCTTTCTTACAGGTATCCGGGGCATCGTGGCTCCGTTTGCCGCGTTTTACATGGCCAGCCGGTTTGGCATCGGAGTGACGGCCATCGGAATGGCGATCATGATTCTTCTGGCCTCCGTGATCCTGGTGGGAAAGCGCTCCAGGTAGCCATTTTATCCCAAGGTGGATTGTCATTTTCGCGAAAATGATTCCCGCGCTGTTTGCAAAAGCCCCGGAAGTCGCCCCCTAATGGACTTTTATGATAAACACAATCGATTCACTGTCAGCCATTTAAACACAAAAATCAGGAATGGCACAGGCGATGCGGATGGTGTGCGCCATGAACGCCCCGCATCTTCCTCACTTCGCAAGTCCGGCAAGACCCCTTGGCTCGGACTGGTATCAGGCCCCGCTCACGCTTCGTAATGTGGACGTGATTGACGAATTTGACGCGGAGGCACCGGACAGCGTGGTGGCCCAGCACCCCGTGGCGACCCTGGCCATCGCCGTGGGGGCTTCCCTTGTGGGGGGAATCACCTGGGTCATGCTGTTCATGTGGCTGTTCCATCAAACTCCCACTGTGATGCTGGTGGTGCCCGCCATCCTGGCAGGCCTGGCTTTTGGGCTCTTCCGGTGGCTGTATCACCGTCTGAGTTGAGGTTTACGCGGGAAAGCCGCCGGGACTGTGGTGCCCCGTCCGCTTGCACCCCGGCACCGGCTCCATCACAGAATCGTCCATGATTGAAGTGAGCCGAGAAACCTTTCGCAACATGGCGGAAAAAGCCTGGCTGGAGGTGCCTGAGGAATTGCGCAGCCGGGTGGAAAATCTGCGTATTGTCATCGAGGACGCTCCCACGGAGGAGGATTACCGGCTCAACGAAGTGCCGGACGATGAGGATCTCTTCGGCCTCTTCGAAGGCGTGGCCCTCACCGAATCCATGGCGGATGCCGCCACCATGCTGCCCAATTCCATCCGCATCTTCCAGATTCCCCACGAGGAGGTCTGCGATACTTTGGAGGATCTTCAGAAAGAGGTCACCCGCACCGTTCATCATGAAGTGGCCCATCACTTCGGCATTGATGACGATTGGCTGGAGGAAATCGGTGCTTACTGACCGTCATTCTCCGGGCCTTTCAATTTCCACAGATGAGGGTTCTTTCGCCATCGGAGAGTTCACGGCGACAGGAATGTCGCCGCTCCCTGGAGCTCCATCTCCATCCTGAATTCAGTTATCCAGACAACAATCGTTGCAAACTTCCGCCACGGTTCAGGGCCGGGTGATGGTCTCGCTGAGGTTCAGCACCACGCGGGCGACGGTCATCCAGGGGGCCAGATCCGTGGCTGGGAAGTCACCGGCGGGTTTGGCGTAACCTGCTTTCACGGCATCCTGGGCGGCCTGGGGATTCGCGATGAATCCGGCGCGGTGCTTTTCCAGGAGAGCGGTGAGGGTGGCGGCTTCGTCCTTGTCAGGATCCCGCTGCGTGGCCTCGCGCCAGGCCCAGCGGAGACGGGCGGCGTCATCGGGGCCCCCTTCCCTGAGGATGCGGGTGGCGAAGACACGGGCGGCCTCCACGTAGGTCAGGTCATTCAGGAGCACTAGGGCTTGCTGGGGAATATTGGACCGCACGCGGTCCGCGGCGCACTCCTCCCGGGTGGGCGCGTCAAAGGCCAGCAGGGAGGGCTGGAGGTAGCTGCGCTGCCACCACGTATAGAGACCGCGGCGCCACTGGTTGGCATCCTTGCTATTATCCCACTCGCGCACGGGGAAGTTCAGATTTTCCCAATAGCCCGCGGGTTGATAGGGTTTCACGCTGGGGCCGCCAATCCGCTTCACCAGGAGGCCGGAAATGGCGAGCGCGTTGTCCCGCACGAACTCCGCGTCCAGCCGCCAGCGTCCGCCGCGGGCCAGCTCCCGGTTCAGAGGATCGCGCGTCAGCATCTCCGGCGTGGCGGCGGAAGACTGACGGTAGGCCGCGCTGGTGACCATGAGCCTCACCACGTGCTTCACATCCCAGCCGCTGTCCATGAATTCGCAGGCCAGCCAGTCCAGCAGCGCGCCATGCACGGGCATCTCGCTTTGCGTGCCCAGGTCATCCAGGGACTTCACCAGGCCACCTCCGTAAAAGAGCTTCCACAGCCGGTTCACCAACACCCGCGCGGTGAGCGGATTTTCCCGCGCCACCAGCCAGCGGGCGAGATCCCGGCGGTCCAGGCGCTTCTCCTTCGTCGAGGCCACTCCGTTCCCCAGATAACGCGGGGTGGCAGGCAGCACCACCTCGCCGCTTTCATTCTGCCAGTCGCCACGCGGCAGGATGCGCACGGTGCGGAGATTCTTCGTGGTGGTGGTCACCAGACAACGGTCTGCTTTGGCGGTGCGGGCGGAGCGGGTCTGCCGGGCCGTCTCCAGGCTCTCGCGCAGGGGCACAAGTTCCGGGGCGAGGCTCCGATAATAGACCGCCAGCCGGTCCCGTTCCCCGGCATTCCGCTGGTCCGGCGGAAGCGTGAGCAGGCGCGCGATGTCCGCCGGGGGGAGTGCCTCCGCCGCCCGCCGGGCTGTCTCCGCGGAGGGAGTGGCCGAGAGCCGGAAGGATCCGATCCCGTGCGTGCCGCTCTCATGATTCTGGTGCATCTCCACGACGAGCGCGTCCCCTTCCCCGAGCGTCACCGGTGTCTCCAGGGCCAGCATAAGCTGATGCGGTTTTCCGGATTCCGGCAGGATGGCCCAGCCGCGGCGTTTGAGATCGCCATCGATCACGGACTCCGCCGTGAATCCCTTTTCATCTCCGCTGGTCTGGAAATGGTCCGCCCGGGCGGCATTGAACTTCAGCGTTTCCACCGCGCCGCCCGCGCGCTTCACTTTCGCGACGAGTTCGGTGAGGACGAAGTTGCCATTGCTGGCCCGCCCCGGGCCTTTGTTAGGCAGGGAATCGTGCGTCAGAACCTCCAGCCGCAGCCCGGCCACGGAACCACGCGCGGTGGTGGTGAGGACATAGATCCCCTGCCCTGCTTTCGCGGATTTCGCGAGAACGGTCCCGTCCGCGCCTTGCTCCAGGGTGGTGCCCGCCGGAGCCTCCAGGGTGGTGAATTTCAGGGACTCCCACGCCGTGGTGGCGGCCAGGGCGGCGGCGGTCTGCTTTTCCCAGGCAGCCTGACCCGCGGCCAGCTCCGGACGCGGTGAGGCGATGTCCGCTTCCAGTTCCGCGATCTTCGTCGCGATGAGGGCATCGTCCTTTTGCTCCTCCGTGTTCAGCACGGGGATGCCGTCCCCGCGCTTGCCCACGGCCACTTCATCAATGTCCGCGAAGAACGCGCCCAGGGAATAGAAGTCCCGCGCGGTCATGGGATCATACTTATGATCATGGCACTCCGCGCACATGAAGGTCTGGCCCAGCCACGAGGTGCCAATGCTCTTCACCCGGTCCGTCACATACTTCGCCTCATACTGCTTTGGCTGCGCGCCGCCCTCCTCCGTGGAGAGGATGAGGCGGTTGTAGGCGCTGGCCACCTTGTTTTCCAGAGTGGCACCCGGCAGAAGATCCCCGGCGATCTGCTCCTCCGTGAAGCGGTCGAAGCGTTTGTTATCGTTGAACGAACGGATGACATAGTCCCGCCACGGGGAAACCGCCACGGGGGTATCACTGTGATAACCGATGGTGTCCGCGTAGCGCACCTGGTCCAGCCACCACACGGCCATGCGCTCGCCATACGGAGCGGAGGCCATGAGGCGATCCACATACTTTCCGTAGGCGTCCGGCGAGGCATCCGCCACAAAAGCCGCCACCTCCCCCGGGGAGGGCGGCAGACCGGTGAGGTCAAAGGAAAGCCGTCGCGCCAGGGTAGCCCGGCCCGCCTCCGGGGACGGACTAAGCCCCGCCTCCTGGAGCCGGGCTCCAATGAAAGCGTCGATGGCATTCACCACCGGCAGCGGGGGCTTCGCCAGCTCCGGTGGCCGGGGCTTCACGGGCGGAATATAGGCCCAGTGATCCTGATAGGCCGCCCCCTGGGTAATCCAGCGCCGCAGGATCTCCTTCTCGCGCCCGGTAATCTGCCGCGCCTCCTTCGGCGGCGGCATGACATCGTCCTCGTCCTTCGTTAGAATCCGCGCGAGGAGATCACTCTCCTCCGGATGCCCGGGCACGATGGCCTTTTTGCCATCGTGCTCCTCGGTGGCCCCCGCCAGCGTGTCCAGACGGCGGTCCGCCTTCCGCGTGTTCTTGTCGAACCCGTGGCAGCGGAAGCAGGCATCCGCCAGGATGGGGCGCACGTCCCGGTTGTACTCCGGCTTTTCCGGCACGGGTGGCTCCCCTTGCTGCGCCAGAGCGGCGGCAAAGGGCGCGAGAAGGAGGAGCAGGGGCAGGCGCATGGAGACAACCGGGAGAAAGTGGCGGGACGTCCGCAGGGCTTACTTCGCCGCGGGCTTGAGCGCGGTATCGGCGGGTTTCACGCCTTTTTTGTAGCCGCCGCCCTTATAGGGGCTGGGCTTGTATTCGCCGGTCAGGGTCACGTCCGCGGAGGCGGGCACGTCCAGTTTCAGACCCCAGTAAACACCGTTCACGAGAAGACGGCGCAAGCCCTCGGAAGTGAGGTCCGTGGCCGCGCCCATGGTGGTGGTGATGCAGCGGTTCACGGTGCCGGAGTCGTTCTTCACCTCACGCACCCAGGCGATGGGCTGCATGGGATCGTTCACGCCCTGTTCGGTCTTCGCGCCGGAGGCTTTCTTCTTGTAATCGGCGGGCGGCGCGTCCGTCTTCATGTTCTTGAGCACGCTGCCGTGGAGGAGAATGGTGGCGTCCTCGGGGGGATGAGCCTCATAGACATCCGTGTCGCCAAAGACATCCGTCACGCCGCGCAGCACGGGGTGTTCCTTGTTGGCGGGCTCGATGATACCGCGCGTGGCCTCGGACATGTGGCCGCCCCAGTGGCTCACCCAGGTTTCGCCCAGGAACTTCCGGCCAAAGCCGCCATTGGAGCTCCAGTTGTAGCTCTTGTAGGGGGAGGTGGATTTCCCGTCGTAGGCAAAGGCATGGGTGGCGGTGCGCAGGCCCACGATGGGCACGCCGCGGTTCACGGCGTCCACGAAGTGCTTCATGTCCTCATCCGGCCAGTGGCGGAAGCGGATGAGCATCACGATGGCATCCGCGGAGTCCAGCGCGGCGGAACCGGTGAGGCTGGTCTGGTTGTCGGGATTGATAGTGCCGTCCTTCCCCACGGAGAAAAGCACCGTGCATTTGAAGCCATGGCGCTGGCTCAGGATGCCGGCCAGCATGGGCAGGGCCTCCTCACTCCGGTATTCCTCATCCCCGGCGATGAGCACCACATGCTTCCCCTTCCCCGGCCCCTCGCCACCAGGAAGTTCCAGCGTGAGCGGATCCGCCGCCCGGACAAGCGCGGGGGAAAGAGCGAGGGCGGCGGTGAATGTCAGGAGGCAGCGTCTTTTCATGCGGGGGTGTGAGTGTGGAATAATGGAAACCGGTAGGAAACCGGGAGCCTGGAGACAAGTCCAGTCTTTCCTCATACGCGGGAGGCCCCGCGGGATTCTGTCACGAAATCGTGTTTTCCTGGGGCATTTTCGTCCGTCGGCGGGCAGCAGGGCATTCATTCCGTGCCGGGAGCCCGAGCCCCCCCGCCTCCCACCCGGGATGAACTTCAGTTCCTATTCGAGATACCCAATCTCCGCGGGTTCACTTCCCGAGAGAAGGTTATCCATTTGGGGAGTCCAGGAGGTGTCAGAGCCCCATTGAAACATCATATCAAACGCAAATCCGAAAAACCGCCCCGACTCCGTCAGGTGAAACTGCATATGCAGATCCTGGGTCACGCCGACACGTGCCACATCCTCACCAAAATACTCCGCCAGACGATCAAACGTCCCGTAGCGCCGTCCATTGGGACCGAGAATCCATGGAACGTCGAAAAGAACCATCGTTTCCGTGACCTTCGTTTTAAAATGATTGTAAGAAAGCGTGGCCCTCCCCTGATAACTCCGCACCATCGACTCCAGGATATCATTCCAGAAAAACCCGGCGTTCAGATAGCCTTGTTTATATTCGTCAATGTTCATTCAACAGGAGCGGGATTTTCCTCAGCTTCATAAAACCGGGCAGCGGACCGAATCCGGTTCACAAGACGCAGTATCTCCCAAACGTCCCTGCACCGCCCGTTGCCCCCGTCAAAAGTCACCCCCTGAGAGCTTCCGTTCCGCAGGGAGAGATCAAGCCGGCAGGCCACATGTTTCTCACCGGCAACCCCCACACCGACGATGTCTTCATAACAGATCAAGCGGTCCTTTCCAGCCCTGAGCCCTTTGGTTGTAAAAACAACCGGCCGGTCATTTTGATTCCGGTAGATGCCGAGTGCTTCCCCGTCTGCATCCAGAGCGGCATGACGGCCGTTTTCCGGCACCAGAAGCCGCGGCAACCCGCGTTTGGTGCGCGCAATGAGGGAGGCGATGGAAACACTCATTCCGGATAGAATTATTCAAGGTTTCCCGCGGACACAGGCACCTTCCTGACAAGGTGCAAACCGGCCACAGCGCTGTCAACCACGGGCTGTCCCGCCGGTGGACAATACCGGAGCCTCCTCCAGGGGAGAATACCCGGAGGCTCCCTGCCGCAGATTGAATAAAATGCCCTGGGTATCCGACTGAGTCTCCGAACCCCTTCCAAGCCCCATGCCGACGCCTCCCGCATCTCTCTCCGATGACCAGAAATTTCACGCTGGTGTCGTCTACAATGAAACCTCCGGCCTGCGGGCCATCGGTGAAGAATCACAAAAGCAACTCCAGCTCGCACGGGATATGATGGCCTGTGTCTCCATCCGACGGTCCGGCAAGGGGCTGGCTCCCTCCAAAATCCCCAGCGATGGGGAGCAGAAGTATCCTCCGGCTCATGCCGCATGGGAGGCGGCGTCCTCCGCCGCCCTTTCCGCGGGAGAGACCTGCAAGACCACGGCGGTGAAGCATTTCGTCATCTGGCCTTCGGATGATGGCAAAACGCCGACGAAAACCCCTGCCATGCCGGCCTCCTGGCCCTACACGGAAGTCGCGAAAATCACCTCGGTATTTGGTCCTTTTTCCAAACCCGCGAAAGGGGGGGACGTGCCCATCTCGGATAAGGTCTATATTTATTTCTACACCGGTGTGAAGTGATCCGGAGGATGCCTTTGCCCTGCGGCGGCATGCGGTAAGCCGGACCAGGTGCTCTCTAACCCTCCCGCAGTTCCCGGAATTTCTCCAGCAGCTCCGGGTCGAAGCTCTCCTCCATCTCCCGGAAGTGCAGCGGCTCGAAGTCGTCATGCTCCACGGACGGGGAGGGCGGCCAGAAGCGGCCTTTCCGGATGGAGCGGATGACGCCGCGCGCGCATTCGATGGCCGAGCTCACCGCGTCGTCGTCCAGATCATCCCACATCTTCAGGGAGGCCTCGGAAGTGGCCACGGGGAGATTGATATAGCCCGCCCGCACGTGGCCGTAGCCCCGCCGGCTCACGATCCAGGAGTAGAAGGGAAGCTGAAGATTGATCCACGCGTGCGGGCCGCCGCCGTAGTCCGCCAGTTGCCAGTCCGGCACCTCCGCGCGCGCGCCGCCGCGCAGGGCCTTCACATGTGCCCTTATGGGATCGGTGCCCTTCGCGCCGGTTTTATAGTCGATAACCCGCCGTTCGCCCGTTTCCCCGTGGATCTCGATGAGGTCGATGCGCCCGCTGATGGCCACGCCCTCCAACTCCTCCGGAAAGCTCACCTCCACATGCTCAAAGCGCCAGCCCGCCGCGCGCTCCGCCGCGTGGATGCGGGCCAGGGCACGGAGCCGGTTTCGCGCGCTTTCCAGCTGCACCAGGATGGGGAGCGTGGTCTCCTTTCCATACCGGCGGGCGGTTTCCTCATGGATGACCTCGTCCAGAAATGCCGCCAGCAGCGCCTCATCCGTGGAATTCCGCAACGCCTCGTTCTGGTGCAGCCGCTGGATGGAATCGTGGATGAGCGAGCCGAAGTCCCGCGCCTCCATTTCATCCCGGGAGGCGTCAAAGGTCTCCATGCGCAGCACGTGCTTCAAATAGAAGCGGAAGGGGCAGGCCAGGTAGTCGCTGAACTGCGTGACGCTCATCTTTTTGAAGATGTCCGCCCCGGGGTCCGGAGCGGGCACCCGGAGAGCCCAGGCGCGGTGCCAGGAGGGCGGTGAAGGGCGCGGGGCGTTATCCCCTTCCTCCTCCGGGAAAAGCTGGAGCGCCCGCCCGGCCAGTTCCTCCTCCGGGCAGCGCAGGAGCAGGCGGCTGGGCTTCAGCGGATCCCCGGCGGAGCTTTCCTTTGCCGCCAGGAGCTCCACGCTGCCCCCGAGGCGGCGGCACGCGATGAGAGAAGTCAGGAGATAACTGTCCCGTGCCAGACGGATGGCGTTCGTTTTCAGATTCAGCGTGCCCCGCGCGCTGTCCGGCAGCCACGGGTCCCCGGTGATGCTGTCCGGGGCCATGCCTTCATTCAGCCCGGCCACCACCAGGTGCGGGGCAGTCTGCCAGGGCAGTTCCAGCCATCCGTTGAGCACCGGCGCGCTGTCCGCGTTTTCCGGGTAGAGCCGCGCGTCCCGCAGGAGGTGGAGCGCGGTTTCCAGAGCGGTGGCCGCGTCCATGCGGTAGCCCGTCCGCGCCGCCGCGGTGGCGATGCCGTCCAGGGTTTCCTCCCACTGTTCCAGCGCGGCGGAGAAAAGAGACTGGGCCTCCTCGGACTCGAACGGCTTGTCCTCGTAGATCAGGTCCACGAATTCCCGCACCGTCGTCACGTCGCGGCTTTCCCCCAGCGTCCGGGCGTGCCGGTCCAGCCAGAGCAGCACCGGGCGCAGCGCGGGCTCCCCGCCGTCCGGACGGTTTTTGAGGCGGGGGGACCACTTTTCCGAAAGCGTCACCGCGTCCCCCAGGGTGCGGGGCAGGTGCGCCTGCTGGAATTCATCCCAGTCCCGCAGCAGTTCCCGGGTGTGGGGTTTGCCCGGGTGGGCGGCGGCTCTCAGCACATCCGGCAGGCGCAGCAGGCGGGCGGCCTCCGCGGAGGAGCCGGTGCGCAACAGTCCCGCCAGGCAGGTGAGCATCCATGTGAGTTCGTGGCCGGAAAGCGGGACGCCGTTGGGA
The DNA here is from genome assembly GCA_965229245.1 of Verrucomicrobiales bacterium. Lineage (GTDB taxonomy): Bacteria > Verrucomicrobiota > Verrucomicrobiia > Verrucomicrobiales > V1-33 > V1-33. The sequence continues at coordinate 819,927 of CBDDIW010000003.1, read as the reverse complement.
TCGAATACCGGCAAACCCCTGCGCGTGGCCAGATCCTCCAGCGGAGCCGCCGCGGCGGGGTCCGCGGAGCCGATGGCCAGGGTGCCGGGAGTGTCCGCGTGGCGTTCCAGGGCCTCCACCAGCACGGCAGCCTCCTCCTCCGGGCGCGGCAGCAGACGGATGCGCCGGACGGGATCGGGAATCCCGATCACGTGTTCGCTCCACGCCTCCGGCAGGGGACGGCCCCAGTCATCGAAAAGAGCCGCCTGTTCCTCATCCGCGTGGATGAGGACTTCCACGGGCATGCCCTGCCGCTCCGCGTTCCCCAGGGCCGTGACCACCAGATGCACGGGGTCCGGCACGGCGAGCAGGAGCACGCGGGATTCCCCCTCCACGAAAACGGGACGGGCGGCAGCGGCCAGGCGGAGCAGCACCGCATCCGCCAGCCCGTGGCGTTTCATGGCGGTCAGGGCGCGGGTTTCTAGGGCCGCCAGCGCCCGCCAGCGCGCGGCCTCCGGATGCTCCGGGCCCAGGTGCAGCGCGGCCTCCGCGATGGTGCGCCCTCCCTCCTCCAGGCGGCGGCGCAGACGCAGCAGCTCCAGCGCCGTGCTCCGGGCCCAGCCCGCGTCCCGGCTCACGGGAGCCACGGGGAAAAGCGCGGCGTATTTTTCCAGCGGCAGCTCCTGGAGTTCTTTCATCCAGGTCAGCAGGGTATCCGCCTCCGAGGCGGCGGGGGCCATCTCCTCCATGGCCCGCGCGGTGATGAGCTCCGGCGTGATGACCCGGGGGGAAAGCACCCCGGCATTCCGCTCCGCCGCCCGCGTGGCCAGCGCCTCCTTCAGCCGGCGGCCCGCTTCTCCCGTGGGGACCACCGCCACCAGAGCGGACAGGTCCAGCACGCCCCCCTCCCACCCCTGGCAGAGGTGGTCCACCACGGAGGGCAGGACGGGACGGGAGGCAGGGAGAAAAACGCGGCGCGGCATGGCACCGTCCTCCATATCCGGGCCGCGACCGGTGTAAACCCGCGGAACGGTGGGAAACCCGGTCCGCGCGGTTTTGTTACCATCCGCGAATCGGTGTCTAACTTGCCGCATTTTCTCTTTCGGAGCCATTAAACCCCGCTGATAAAGCGCGCCCGGCCAAACGTATTTTTCCGGCCCATCGAATCTCCTATTAATTTTACGCATGAAGCTCCGTTCCCTTCTCCCGCTGCTGACGGGTGTGCTCGTTCTCTCGGCTCCGGCCTTCTCCTTTGCCCAGGAAACCGAAGCCCTGGACATCTTTGACGGAAAATCGCTTCAGGGCTGGGACGGCGATCCCCGCTTCTGGAAAGTGGAGGACGGCTGCCTCACCGGCCAAACCACCAAGGAGGTGCCCACGGAGGGGAATACGTTTCTCATCTGGAAGGGTGGAGAGGTGGACGACTTTGAATTCACCTGTGAGTACAAGCTCATCGGCGGGAACAGCGGGGTCCAGGTGAGGAGCTACCCGCTGGAGCGGAAGTGGGGCGTGGGGGGCTATCAGGCGGATTTTGAATCCGGGGACCGGTATTCCGGCATTGTTTATGCCGAGTCCTGGACCGGTCGGGGCGTGCTTTCGGACCGCGGCCAGCGGAGCGTGATCGGCGATGACCACAAACCCGTGGTGAAGGAGCAGATCGGCGACTCCAACGCGCTCCAGAAGCTGGTGAAAAAAGAGGACTGGAACACCCTGCGCATCACCGGGAAGGGCTGGACGATTGAAAATTCCATCAATGGCACCGTCTTCGCCAGTCTCACGGACGAGGATAAAAGCGCGCGCCGCCGCGGTGGCCTGCTCGCCCTGCAACTCCACGCGGGCGGCCCCATGAAGGTGCAGTTCCGCAATCTGAAGCTGAAGCGCCTGCCGATGACGGATGTGAAGAAGATCGTCTTCATCGCCGGTCGTCCCAGCCACGGGCCGGGGGATCACGAGCACCGCGCGGGCAGCATGCTCCTGGCGAAGTCCCTCAACACCGCCGCCGGGGACCGCTTTTATGCCACGGTATATTCCAACGGGTGGCCCTCCGATCCCACGAAGTTTCAAAACGCGGATGCCATCGTGATGTACAGCGACGGCGGTGGCGGCCACATGGTGAACGCCCACCTGCCCGAAGTGGAGGCCGCCCAGGCCCGGGGCATCGGCGTGGGAGCCATCCACTACGCGGTGGAGGTGGATAAGGGCAAGAGTGGCGAAGCCTTCCTGAAATGGATGGGCGGTTATTTCGAGCCGAACTGGAGCGTCAATCCCCACTGGGACGCGGATTTCAAGGCCCTGCCCCAGCACGCGGTGACCCGCGGCGTGGAGCCCTTCAAGGCGAATGACGAGTGGTATTACCACATGCGCTTCCGCCCGGAAATGAAAGGCGTGACCCCCATCCTCACGGCCACGCCGGGGAAGGATACGCTCACCCGCCCGGACGGTCCGCATGAGGGCAACCCGGCGGTGCGTCAAGCCGTCGACAACGGTGAACCCCAGCACATGATGTGGGTCAGCGAAAACGACAACAACAGCCGCGGATTCGGCTTCACCGGAGCCCACTTCCACCGGAACTGGAAGGACAACAACTTCCGCAAGGTGGTGCTCAATGCCATCGCCTGGATTTCCAAATCCGAGGTGCCTCCGGGCGGCATCCAGACACCCACCCCGACGGATGCCGAAATGAAGGCCAATCTGGATCCCAAGTGATCCAGGCCCGCGGGACGGGAGAATTCGTGCAAAAACCGGGATTTTCGTCTTTGCACGCGTGGCTTTTTCCGGTTAACTCCGGCTTAGAGCCGCTGAATTTGTAACACTTCACCCCGGGCCGATGCGATGAAAATTCTCCGTCACCACCACTCCGTTGTCCGTGTCCACTCCCGGCGCGCCGGCGTTTGGCGGGGGATGCTGACCGCCGTTTCCCTGGGCTCCGCGCTGGCGGGCACGGCGGGGGCGCAGTCGCTTCCGGGTGAACCTTCATTGTTGATCGATTCCACCATCCGTCTGACTCACGGGACGGAGGTGGAGAAGACCTACACCGTGGAGCAGTCGTTCGACTTCGCTCCGGACAGTTGGATGGCGGTGGGGGAAACCCGGTTTGGCGATGGCACGGACAAGGTGGCCTCGGTGCCTGTTTCCCTGGAGTTTTCCAAATCCTCGTTTTTCCGCCTGAAGGTGGAAAGCCGTCCGGAAACCGGCATCGCGCCCTGGAGCCTGCCGGACCGGATGTTTCTCCTCAATACCACCGGCGGGGTGAGGACCATGGCTTTTCTCCAGGAGGGAGGCGGAGTTTTTAAGTCGGCCTCGGCCACGGATAACTTCACGTGGACCTGGCTCCGCACCGGCGCGGATACCGGCGTCTGTGTGGTGGCACTGCCTGGCGGGGAAAGCGAAACGCTGAACTTCCGTTTTCTGGCGGATGGCACCGGCGTTTTTTCCTCCGAACGCACCAAAGAGGATGTCCCCTCCGGAGCCTCGTTCGGCACGTTCCGTCAGATCACGGACGCCTCGCTGACCACCCAGGCTCCCGGTTCGCTGGGCCATTCGTTCATTTCCCTGTCCGGCACGGGTCGTCCGGTGGGGATCGAGGTGAAGGAGGACGGGACCGCCGTCTCCACCCACCCGCTGGGGAGCGTCCAGTCCACCTGCGCGTATCTCCTGAAGGATCAGCTGACCGGTGAACTGAAGCTGAATGCCTCGCTGATGGATTCGGAGACCTATACCTTGAACTTTACCGGCCCGTCCTGTGGCACTTATGTGTTCCGCGCCCGGAAATCCGGCACGCTCCGCCGCGAGGCCACCGGCACGTTTACGATTTCCCCCCGGTAGCAGAGCAGGGACAGGAAGTACCGGCGGGTGACGCGGGTGCGGTGGTGATTCCTTCATTCGCGGCATTGCGCGCGGGGAATTCAGGGAGCATGGACGCGCCCCGTTTTTCCCATCCCCCCGATGCAAGATCCCTACACGTCCCCGGAAACCATTCCTCCTCCCGAGGCCCCGGAGCCTCCCACGCCACCCGCTCCTTCCTTCTGGCAGGGCGTGCGCCAGGCCCTGCGTGGGGAGCACCATGACTACACCTCCCTCAGCCTTTCCCGCGCGGTGCTGCTCCTCGCGGTGCCCATGGTGCTGGAGATGGTGATGGAGTCGCTTTTCGCGCTTTCGGATATCTTCTGGGTTTCACACCTCGGGAAGGATGCCGTGGCGGTGGTGGGCCTCACGGAGTCCGTGATGTCCCTCATTTACGCCGTGGCCATCGGCATTTCCATGGCGGCCACGGCCATCGTGTCCCGCCGCATCGGGGAAAAGGATCCGGAGCGCGCGGCCCACGCGGCCGGACAGATCCTCATGCTGGGGGTGGGCGTGTCCGCAGTCCTGGGAATGATCATGGGGTCTTTCGCGCCGGAGATTCTCCGGGCCATGGGAGCCACGGAGTCCATCGTGGAGCAGGGCGCGGGATTCACGCGGATCATGCTGGGAGGCAACGCCACGGTTTTTCTGATCTTCCTGATCAATGCCGTGTTTCGCGGAGCCGGAGACGCGGTCATCGCCATGCGCACGCTTTGGCTGGCGAATGCCATCAACATCGTGCTGGGGCCGTGTTTCATCTTTGGCTGGGGACCGTTCCCGGCGATGGGAGTCACGGGAGCGGCGGTGGCGACGAACATCGGTCGCGGCATCGGGGTGCTGTATCAGTTGTGGCACCTCACCGGGCGTCCGGGCCGGTTGAAAGTGGGCTGGCGGCATCTGACTCCTGACAGGGAGGTCATCGCGGGCGTGATCCGGACCTCCGGGAACGGGGTGGCTCAGTTGCTGATCAATACCACCAGCTGGGTGGGGCTTTTTAAAATCCTTTCCTCCTTCGGCAGCACGGTGGTGGCGGGTTATACCATCGCCATCCGGGTGGTTATTTTCGCCCTTATGCCGGCATGGGGTCTGGCGAACGCGGGAGCCACGCTGGTGGGGCAGAATCTGGGAGCCGGGAAGCCGGACCGCGCGGAGTCCGCCGTGTGGCTGGCCACCCGCTTCAATGCCATTTTCCTGGGAGTGGCGGGTCTGTTGTTCATCATTTTCGCGGGCCCCATCGTGAGCCTGTTCACGCAGGATCCGGAGGTCCATGCCTATGGCCGCCAGGCTTTGTGGATCGTGAGCCTCGCTTTCCCGCTCTATGCGGCGGGCATGTGTCTGGAGGGAGCCTTCAACGGCGCGGGGGATACCTGGACGCCCACCCGGTTGAACTTCTTCTGCTTCTGGCTGGGACAGATTCCCCTCGCCTGGTTCCTCGCGCGTCCCTGCGGGCTCGGGCCGCTGGGCGTGTTCATCGCCGTGCCGGTTTCCTTCTCCTTCCTGGCGCTGTGGAGTGGCGTTCTGTTCCGCCGCGGGAAGTGGAAGTTGAAACAAGTATAACCCTCCGGCTATTAAAAACCCGGAACAGGCCATGCCTGTTCCGGGTTTTGCATTTTTACACTCAGGGAGACCGGTGGGTTACCAGTTCCTCCGCCGCGGGGTTACTCCGCGTCTTTGATCTCGATGTGGAAGGAGTCGTGGGACTGTCCGCTTTCCTCACCCGTTTTGACTTCCACGCCACCGAAGCAACGCGCGAGAGAGAGGGCGAAGGCCACCTGATCCTCTTTCTCCTGATCCAGCGGCGCCAGCTTTGCCCAGTCCGCGACGAAATTCCAGAGCGCCTTCAGGTTGAGCTTGAAGTGGCTGCCAAGAGCAGGCCCGGAGCCCGTGGCGGTGCGGCCCGCGAGTTCCTTCGTGAAGGTGGGGGAGGTGCTGAAGAACCAGTAGGAACCGCTCACCGCCGTGTGGGGCCAGACATCCCCGGTATCGATAGGGAACTTATAGCCGAACATTTCCACGTCTCCGGAGGTTTTGGACACCGGTTCCGTCGGCAGGTTCACCTTGCTCTGGCTGGCGGCGATGGCGGCGAGGGAGGAAATGATGGTCTTCACGCCGTTCCAGGACTCCGTAAGCTTCGCGCGGTCCTTCAGTTCGCTGATGAAGGCGATCCGGGGGATTTTGCCCTTGGAGGCGACTTCCGGCGGGATCTTCGCGTTCGGGATCTCCGGGATGGAGCCGTCCAGATTGATGAAGAAGGCGGATTCATTGCCCAGGGCTCCGCGGAAAGCCTGGAGGGACTTCCAGAGCTCTTTCACCATCGGCAGCCCCACCATTTCCGCCATGGCGGCACCCTGGCGGGCGTCGTCCGGCATCTTTGGCTTCACGTCCTTTTGATAGACCCGCCACACGGACTGCGCGATGTCCTCGGCGAACGCGAAAACCTGGTCGCGGAAGGCTCCGTTCACGCGGCTTTCCGCGAGCAGGAGGGTTTTGTCCGAGGCAAAGCTGCCGAGCGTCAGCGGCTTGGAGTTGTCATACGCGAGGGGCTTGTTGCCACCGTAGTATTCCGCGTGGTAACCGCCGTCCCACCAGGACGCCACCACCTGGGCATCCGGGTTGTTAGGCCAGAGGACATCGGCCTTGGCTTCCAGGGTTTTCAGTTCCTTCACCAGTCCGTCCGCTTTGAACGGCAGCTTGGCGGTCTTCAGCACTTCGGCGAGGGAAACGAGGGATTTGAAAAAGCCGCCGAGTTCATTCAGCGTCTTCAGCGTCTTCTGGCTGGTGTAGCTGAAGGTGAGCGGTTTTTTAGGGGCAAAGCCCGCCGCGCGCACGGCCACGTCCGGAACCGTCAGGACGGACTCGGAGGCGGCCACGAATTTCACATGGTTGTGATTCGAGCCGACGGAAATCACCAGATACTCGTCCACCCAGCCCCAGGAGAGATCGAAGCTCTTCGAAAGCAGCTTTTTGGCGAGCGCCGAGGCTTTCTCCTCGCTGCCGGTCGCCTTGAGCAACTCCGCCTTCATCTTCGCCTGGTCCTTCTCCGGCATGACTTTGCCCAGGGTGACCACGAGGCCTTCAAATTGATTTCCCTGCACCTCGAATTTCACGCTGTCCAGTTTGGACATGGCTTCCTCCGGGATCCCGCCCAGCGCCTGAGCGATGAGAGTTTTAAGATCCGCGCGGTATTCACCGGCCTTCACCGCGAAAAGCACGGGGGGAACATTCAGCGCTGCCGCTTTCTCCAGCACGGGAAGCATTTCCGGCGGCACGGCATCGCGTGATGATCCCGGACCCGACGCGCGGGACAGAAGCACAGCGGATTGAATGGAGGGAACGATTTTCAGCAGGTCCGCCACGCTTTCCGTGAAACCGGCGGGAGCGGAAACGATGACTTCCCCGCCCAAGAGGGAGGCGGCCATGGTACCATATTTTTGCAGAGCGGGATTATTCTCCCATTCGGAGACCAGTTCCGTGATCTTGAGCTCCCGGACGATTTCCGGATTGGAGAGGATCTTCTTCAGGAAATTGCTTTTTTTAAAGCCGGTCCAGAGATCCTTGAGATGATAGAGGCCGACGAATCCCTCGGTGTCCTTTGGCAGGCGGGAGGCAAAGCCATAGACACTTTCGGAGGCCGTGGTGGCGGCCACGGTCACGGGGCCGGCGGCATGGGCCTGGGTGACCGGGATCAGCCCGGTGAAAGGCAGCGTGGCAAGCGCTAGGGAGACGGGGAGGAAACGGAGACGGGGTGGTTTCATGTTGGGTGGTGTTTGACGGAAAATACCGGTAACGGTCAAAGCGCAGACGGCGCGGGGAGTGGAAAAGGTTACACTGCCGTCCAGGGGACCTGGAACGGCAGTGTATTGGGGAGGCGTGCCTTTGGTTTATTCCTCCTCGCGGTTCAGGCCGGTGAGTTCCAGCAGCCGGAGCATGAACCACGCGAGGGAAGTGAGGAAGGCGGCCACATAGGTGAAGCCGGCGGCATTGAGGACGATGTTCACGCCGCGGGTTTCTTCACCGGGAGCCACCATGCCGCTTTCCGCGAGGATGGCCTTCGCGCGGCGGCTGGCGTCAAATTCCACGGGCAGGGTCACCAGATTGAAGAGCATGAGAATGCCCAAACACACCACCGCGATCGTGAGACCCAGAAGCAACTGGCCCATAAGGCCAAGCGCCAGCGGGGCTACCATGAGCACCCAGGAGGCCGTCATGGTGGAACGCACCGCCGCCATGCGCCACTGGAGGGGGGCATAGCCCCGGGCATGCTGGATGGCGTGCCCGGCTTCATGCGCGGCCACTCCCAGGGCGGCCACGGAACGACCAGCGAAGACAGGTTCGCTCAACGCCAGGCGCTTATTGGCGGGATCATAGTGGTCACTCAGGGATCCTTCCACCGGGACCACCTCCACATCGTGAATCCCGGCATCCCGCAGGATGCGGCGCGCGGCCTCCGCTCCGCTCAGACGGGACCAAACGGGCACCTGGCTCCATTGCGCGAAGCGGGATTTCACCCGGGAGGAGGCCCAGAGGGAAACCGCCATGGTAATAAGGAAGAGAATCAGTGTCGGCATTGCTGAAGGGGGTCGCGAGGGTTGATGCCGCGACAAATCCACTCTTCCCTGCCGGGGCCGTGCCCGCAGTTACAATATCGGCCTTCTTTTCTCACCGCTTCCAGCCGAAGGCCGGACCGAGCGCTTTCATGCCCATATTGCGTCAGGAGAATTTAACGTGGTCGTTAAATTTCCCTGACGCGGGCATGAAAAAAGGGGAGCCGCAAGCGCCTCCCCTTTTCATGAAACGTTGATGTGGCCTGTTAGGCGGTATAGCGGGTCCACTTGCCGGAGCCCGTCTTCTGGAAGTTTTCATCCATGAGCTTGATCGCCCGGGGATAGAAAATTCCGGAAAGCTGCGACGCTTTACGGGCGGAAATGCCATCCGCACCGGCACCGGCCACCACTTTGGTGATCAGGGAAAGCGCGTCATTGTCGGCGATATGCTTGCCGCGTTTACGACCACGACGTTTACGGCCGGTGGCATCCGTCGACGTGGTTTCCGCCTGAATGGTGGCGGCCCAGCCTTTGCTGGCCTTTGGCGGACGGCCCGGCTTGCGAGGCGCTGACACGGGCGCGGCGGCGGCGCGACCGGCGGGAGCCGATCCTCCGGAACTGATGGAGGCCTGGAGGGCCGCTACCTGGTTCTGCAGTTCGGCGAGCTTTTGGCGCCGCAGACCCGCGAGCTCTTTTTCGAGATCGGCAATCCGCCTATCAATGGTTTCGTTCATTCTGTTTTTTGTTGTGGGGTTGTGGGGAACTCCGTGCCTGCCTGTTTAGGGCGGGCGATAACTTCAAAGCGCATTTAACATGGATGGTCAAATAAAAAGGTATATCTGCTTTCGCATTTCTGCGATACGTCCGTTGATCATCCCTTCTGATTTTTTAAAACGACAAGCCGTTTTCTCACCATGTCAAAAGGGGATTTCATACAAGAGGCACGGTTTCAATGGGGGATTGAGTGGAAGGAAATGCACGGCGGCACTCATGCAAATCACACAGTGAACGGCCTGCGGGCGCGGTTGGATGCTTTTTCCGCGGCCATTGTCGCAACATGAATTCCCCCCTAGTTCCCCTTGAATGGCAACGGCAAGGGACGCCTCAATAGCCTGAGAGATTCGATGAGATGGGGAAAACACAGTATGACCGGGTGTCCCAAAGCGCGGGACAGTGGAGGAACAGCGATCTTTCGTGGAGTATGAAACGCCAGGAGGAGTGGTTGTCGCTGTTTTTAAAAAAGCTTACGGGAAAGCCATCCAGCGGCAGCAGTGCAAGCCCCCCTCTGTTAGCGGCCGGGAACCACTCTCCCCGCGCGCAATCCTTGAAAAATAAAGGCTTCCAGCGATCCGCGGGACCTGATGCTCGCGTGCTGTTTCCCATCGGAGAGTCAGGTCACATGGAAGGCGGCTGACCTTCCTGCCCTTCATTCTCTTTCATACAAAAAGGGAGCACGCCGCCAGGTTTACCCGGCATCCGCGGGGGAAAACACCGCATTCCTCCTCCCGCTGGAACCGCGGATAAGGGTTTGTCAGGGAATCGCGTGGCAACAAAGACGGAAAAAATCCGGTTTAGTCTCCAAGGCGGTTCCTGACTGAAATCACACCAGCCCGCCTTTACATCCCTGGCGGCATTTCTCCACCTTCCATGAACGATGGCTCATTTTTCGCCAACCGGCATTTTATCAAATTTTTAAAAAAAAGCCATCCATGGGGTGAAGACCCCACCCTTCCCTGCCGCCCCTACCGGTTCCCGCCCGTTGGCGGAAACCGGTATATGCCAGAATTGGCATGTTATAGGAAGGGAGGGACAAACCCTATCGCAGACTGAAGAGCACGCGCACGAACCGATGCCCGGTTCCCGGCGCGGGAGGTGGCACGGAGAGCGTTAGTGTTTCCGTACCGGGTCCAAAACTCCGGGTCAGCACCGTAGCCGGGATCGCTGTCCAGCCCGCGAGCGTGTCGCTCACCTGCACGGCATATGCGACGTCGCCGGCGGTGAGGGAACGCGTGAACTGCACCCGCATGGCTCCGGTGGCATCCACGGAGACCGAGGGCAGCAGGTTCGCGGAGGATTTGGTGGTCTCACCGCCCAGCGCGTATTCGAGAAGAGGCACCAGACCGTCCCCATCTGTGTCCTCCGTCTCCCCATTCACGCCCGCGGAGGCTTTCCATGCCGCGTAGGTCTGACGGTCGCCGGTCACGGGAGCCCCGCCGGGAGCGGCACTCAGCCGCCAGCTGTAGGGATCGGAGAGGTCCGGATTGGTCCTGGGCGCGATGAGCACCAGCGCGGGGCCCGTGCCATCCGCCTCCGCCGGCCACGGGGTTTCATCGTCATAGAGGAAGGAGACGAGAGGTGTCACGCCATCGCTGGCCAGCAGCGTCACCGCTTCTCCGGCATTGTTCAGGTTGTCATTCCCGTTGAATTCCCCGGCCACACGGGCGGCGGCGGTGGTGCCATGGCGGAGGGTGAAGGCGGCGAGATTCTTCACCACCAGCACTGTCTCCCCGGGGGCGATTTCGGAGGAGAGGGAGGCGGGGAAGGTGAAGTCGAAGCCCTCACTGAAGCGGCATCCCTGCAGATTGATGCGGCCCGAGGAAATGTTCATCAACTCGATATATTCGAACTGATCCGCGTCCGTGAAGCCCGCCGCGATCTCCGCCGCGGAGGGATCCCCGGGGTGGTAATGCAACGTGGCCACCGTCAACTGGCCCGCCGCGGCGCGCGTGGCCCCCGCGATGTAATAGGACTCTCCCAGCCCGGACCAGGGGGACATCTTCGTGGTGGTCAGGTCCGCGTTGAATGCGGGCACCGTGGTGTCCCGCTGGCGGTAGCGGACCAGCGCCGAGGCATTCAGCGTGATAGAGCCGTTATTCGTCAAAACAGTGGCCGCGGGATTGATGCCACCGCCGGGCAGGCGGGGGTCCGTGCCGTCTTTGGTGACATAAATCTGTGCTGAAGCGGAGGCTCCGGTGAGGCTGAAGGAAACGGTGCTGTTCAGCGCCACCACGCCCGCCGGGACGGAGGGCACGGGTACTTTCAGCATCTGACCGTCCATGAAATTGAACCGCGTGTTCAGCCAGGTTTTCTGGTTCGCCACCTCCGTGGCGTAAGGCAGACGGGCACTGCCCAGGCCGGTGGATTGAGGCCAGCGGGCGTAGTCCCGGGAGGCCGCGTTCACCGTGGTCCCGGCGGGGGCCACCTCCGCCGCGAAAGCGTCCATGATGGGGACGATCACTCCAGTGTAATCCAGCGGCTGGCCGCTCCGGCGCAGCGCGGTGTAGCGGTCGATCCACGCCTGCATGAAGTCCGGATCCTTGAAGAGCTTCCACCACCAGCCGTAGTAGAAGTATTCTGTTTTATCCAGATTCCCCTGCGTGTCCCACACGGCGGGCGTGTTGTTCCGGCTGTCCCGGGAATTGAAGGAGCGGTCAAAGTCCCACACGGGGCCCGCCTTCAGCTTCCCATTGCGCTCTTTATAAAAATACGTGCTGAGGCGCAGGGCGTCGATATTCTGCGGCACGGTCTGGGCGATGTGGAAGTCGATGAACGTGTCCCGCCCGATGTAGTCCGTGTAATGCAGGCCGGTGGTGGGGTTTTTATAGTTTGCCCCGTAGATGGCGTCCTCGGTGAGTTTCAGATAGTTGTCGATATACGAAACCTGGGTGGGCGTCACAGAGCCCATCTTCGGGTAATCGAGGAACGTGGTCATGCCCCCCGTGAGGATGATGGTGCTCTTGTTTTGCCGCATGTTCCGCATGTAAGGCAGTCCGGAGGCGAGCACGGTCTCGGCTTCGTCACTCTTGTTGATGGCCACGATGTAGCCACCGGTGAGATTCGGCGCGGTGGAGTCTGCCGCCGTCATTTCGTCGACATCCACGCGGTTTTTGGCCCGCTGCACGTTTTCCACCAGCACATAGACGCCGTAGTAGTCCGTGGAGGAAAGCGCGCCGCCGTCCGTGTTGAGATACAGTTCCACGAAGCGGGTGCGGGGCGCGTAGCGGCCCATGCGGCCCGCCAGCTCATAGGCGAGCCGGTTGTTCATGTAGGCCCGGTCAAACTCATAGGGAGCATAGAGTGCCCAGTCCCCGTCCTCCGGCATGCCCAGGAGCGGCACCTTCCGGTCCTCGCCCCGTTCGTCCCAGAATTCGAGGTCGAACCCTTGCTTGGCATAGCCCGCGGAGGACTGGCCGCGCACGTGGGAGGAGCCGCGGCTGAGGACCTTGGGTTTGCCGGTGAGCACCGTCTGGCCGTCGGGGCCGGGTTCATACACTGCCAGCATGGCGGACTTCTCCGCGTTGGTCAGGGTGCCGCCGGCCATGGTATCGATCACCACCACGGGCAGTTTGTAGGTGTTCGCCGCGCTGGGCTGGGCGGTGGCGGCCACGAAAAGATAAAGCGACTCCCCGGGCAAACCGCCCACGCCATCGATAAAGGCCCGAGCCCTTACAATGGTGGTGGTGGAGATGGTCAGGGGCACGGTGTAGGTGGTGCCGTTGGCCAGCGTGGGCTCCGTGTTGTTCGTGGTATAGCGGATGATCTGTCCCGCGGGCACCACTTTCAGGGCCACGGAAAGGGTGGTGGGCGAGGTGAAGACGCCGCCCGGCGCGTCAAAGCTCACCACGCCGGGCGGAGAGGAGGTGGCGGTGCCGTTTACCTTGCCGGGCGTGGGCAGGAGGAAGCCCACCGCCGGACCCGCGGTGCCGGAGCGCCCGTAGGCGATATCCGTGGTCTGGGCGGGGAATTTAGGCGCATAGGCGTCCACCACCGTGCCGGAGGGATCGATGAGCCCCAAATATTCCCCGGCCCCGGAAAGCTGGAAATTCGCGTGCAGCGTGCTCGCGGCGTTGTAGGACGGGCGTTTCTCGCCATCGCGGTCATCGGCGAAGATCACCAGAAACTGACCATGGGCGATCGTGCGCCCCGCGGGGAAGGTCCACTTCCGGGGCTGCGCCGCCGTGTCCGTGAGGGACCAGTTCGTGAGGTCGATGGTGGCACCCGTTCCATTGTAGAACTCGATCCAGTCGCCCTTCCGGCCGTCCTCGTCACCGATGGAGTTGGAGTTCGATGCCATGAATTCGCTGATAACCAGCGTGCCGGTGGCCAGGGGAGGGCCGGAGGCGGGCAGCGCGGAGACCGCCAGGGAGAGATTCCCCGCCGGGGCGGCGGCGTCCGGTATGGTCACAAAATCCAGGGTATCTCCGGCGGTGAGGCTGTAACCGGGCTGGACATACGCCGCCACGGGAGCGGTGCCGGAAACGGCCACCGTGGAGGCCGCGGAGCCCGCGAAGCCTTCCACCGCGGCATTGAACAGAGGCGTGCCATTCCGCACGGCGGCCACCTGGGCCTTCGTGCCCGTCTGCGTGTGCGAGCGCCAGGTGGCGGAGAGATCGTAGTAACCGGTGGTCTGCACCGTGAGGCGGGTAGTGAGATACCCCGTGCGTCCACCGCTCCAGGCGTGATAGACATTGTTCGCCACCCAGTCCGTGGCCTTGCCCCCCGCAGCGGGGAAGATCACGCCCCCCAGGGTGGAGGAGGCTTTCCCCACCCAGAGGTCGTCCGTGGCGTCATTCAACCGGCTGGCGGGTTTGTTCACGGAGGAACCGGCGGAGGTGGTGAAAAGCGTGAGCGGTTCCGCCGTCACGGAGGCTTTCGTGCCGTGGCTGAAATTCAGATAGGGATTGTTCGGCGGGACAAAATCATTTTGCAGCACTCCCGTGGGCGCGGCCTGGTGACCGGCGGCCAGCAGGATCTCCGGCTGCGTCAGCGCGGTGTCATACACCCGGATATCCGCCGCGAGGCCGGCGAAGATTTCATTCAGCGGCCCATTCAGGAGACGCCAGTTGGTCGTCGCATTGGGCGTGGCGGTTATGGCCGCCGTGCGGGTGGCGTCCGTGTGGACGAGGACGCCATTATGATAAAGCAGGATCCCGCCCGTGCTGGACTTCACCGCCGCGATGTGCTGCCAGACGCCCGCCGTCACCGGAGAGGCCCCGGAATCAATATCATACTGACCATAATCCGTAAAACGCACCTTGGACCCGGTGACCCCCACGCCCCAGGAGTGATTCGTGACCCCGCTGACCTGGGAGGAAAAGAGGCGGTGCGTGCCGGTCACGGTGGCGGGCTTAATCCAGCCCATGACCGTGAAATTATTCAGCAGATTGTTATACCGGGTGGGCGCGGTGATGGTGGGGGAAGAGGTGGTGGCTACCCAGCAGTCCGCAGACGACGTGGAAACGGAGGCGGGGAAACCTCCGGAGCGTGTCAGCGTGCCGGGGGGGAGCTGAATATTCCCATAAGTGCCGGAGGGCGCGTCCGCCTGCTGGTAAAGGAGCGCCGTGCCCTGCGGGATGGCCGGGGCGGCGGGGTCCACGCCGGCGGTCTCCGGCTGATTCCCGGAGGCGGCGTCCATTTTATAACGTCCCACCAGAGCCCCGGGGGAGGATAAGGGAACAAGAAGGGATAGCAGGAATGCTCCTGTGATGAGTTTCATGGGTGGGTGCGGGGATATTCTTAAGTCGTTGACGGGCGGGCTCTCAAGTCAGAAAGCGAAAGCAAATGGCGGGCCGCGGGGAAAACCCGTTTCCATACTAAATTAACCCCCGGGGCGATAGCAAGACCCGTGACCGCTGACCGCCATTCATCGCGCCAATGAACCATGTGACCGCCTGATAATACGGACCCGCGAGGGTTTCAGTAATTTCCCTCCGGGGCTTGACTCTCCGGTTACGCCCTGCAAGAACTGCCATCCGTGCGGATGACCGCGCGACAGCTTTCACCACGTCTCAAACTTTCGCGCGCGCCAGATGAATCTCAGGGATCAGTTGAAGGAAATTCTACCCGAAATCCTGCCGGGTACCCCCGTGGAGGCCATCAAGGGGACCGAACTCATCCGTCTGGTGAAATACCGGCTCCGGCAGGAATACAGCGATGCCACGCTGCGGTATCACTTTTCCATCATGTGCTGCGATCCCGGGAGCCCCATCGCCAAGGTGGAGCAGGGCCAGGGATACTACCTGCGCCGCACGGTCATGGGCGCGGGCGCGCCGGTCACCATGACCCAGGCGCGGCTGGGCATGCTGTTTGAAACGGACAGTGGCGTGCTGGACCTCGCGGTCTCCCGTCTGCAGAAGTTCCGGGCCATCTTTGCCCGGGACATGGAGTCCGGCGGGAAGTTTCCTTTTCTCTTCGAGTCCTCCTTCGCGCCGGGCGCGCCGTACGAGAATGTGTGGAAATGTCCGGACGCCGCCGTGATCGACTGGGAAACCGGGGATGTCACGGACCGGGGCATCCGCCTGAATGCCCGGCAACTGGAGGTGAAGCGGGCGCTGGGCGTGCCGCCTTTCAGCCTCGCCAGCGTGAAGCTGAAGATAGAGGTCACGCACGATTCCTACCGGGAGGATTTTTTCCAGGCTCTGAGCAACGCCCGCTGGGGCCACACCGGGGAACTGGTGATCGCCGCGCCCGTGCAGGACGAGCAACTGGTGGAGGAATTGCGTCAACTGGGCACGGACTACGGCCTGGGCATTGTGACCTATGGCATCGCGCTGGATGCCCTGGATGAGTTGCGCCCCGCCTACGAGATCCCGGAGATGACGCACCGGGAATTTGAGGCCCTGCAGCAGCGCATACACCGGCAGCGCCTCACCTCCCCGCGGCCCCGTCCGCTGGACTGGCGGCTCATCCAGCAGGTGCGCGCGGGCAACGCGGAGTTCCAGGAGCTGTTCCACTGGATCCACCGCTGCCTCGCGGACGGCCGGGCCTACACGTGGACGGAATTCGGCGGACTGGAGTCCAGCCTTGAGGAAGGGGAGGACTGAGCTCCCGGGAGCGTGCCTTCAGTTTTCAGAGCGTCGCCATCTGATCCAGGCGTCTTGTGAAGGCGTGATTTCATCGTCAGTTGAGAGTTGGTCCGGTTTCATAGGCGTTGCTGGCGGGCTCACCGGCCGGGATCACACCGGGAAGTCAGCATTCCGGGGAGCGGAGTGGTTCCGCGCGGCTTCCCGCCTTCTCCGTGACCGCCGCCACGCAGTCCACCCCAGAAAAACCACCACAGTGGTCAGGAGGAGGAAAAGCCCGGTCATCACCGGGTCGTGGCTTTCAAAACGGGTGATGCGGCCCTCGACGATGTCAATCTCCACGGTTTCCGAGTAGGTCCCGGGCAAGGGAAAGCCCATGACGAGGGGGCCCCGGGGCATGGTCGTAATCGTCAGTTTCCCTTCGGGAGTGAATTCGTAACTCCACGGCTGTTCGACGGTCGACCCGATGAAGCAGCGCTGGTCCTGGTGGTTCCTGATGATGTCCTCCCCGGGAATAGTGCCGGTGAGTTTCCCTTTGTGATATAATTTCAATCCCGGGGGCCAAGTGGCATCCTGCCATTCGGCGAAAAAGTCAGCATATCCCATAACGCACATGTTCGGCTTGCAATCACGGGAAACCTCGTAAAGCAATTTCAGATCCGGGACGCTATAGACGCCGGGATGGAGGAGCGGTGTGGTCACGCGGTGTTTTCTTCCCTGAACACTGATTTCAGACCTCGGGGCGGGCCCCTCCTTTGTCCATATAAGAAGGACCGACAGTCCGTCATTCGCCGCCTCCACAGAGAAATCAGGATCGTAGCGAGCTATCATGGGATATTCCAGGGTAACCAGGTTGAAATAGAGATTTAAGGGGAATGAAGGGAGTATTTGCGCTGGAGACAGGCTTCACGCAGGAATCATCCAGAGCCGCAAAGCGACCACCTTGATCAGGAGAGGACCGGTTTACGGCTTCCAGTCAGGATTGCGACGACCGGGCATTCCCGGATTTTGTCAGGTTTCCGTGTCCATTGGAAGCAAATTCCGGCAGAAAATTGTCTCTACGTCGCGGATTCCCCTTCACGCCGCCGGATCTCCGCGATAGCCCAGGAAGCGTGTTCGGAGATCAGAGGATCCGGATCCGCGGCGGCGGTTTCCAGGGCGGGCAGATCGGTTGCGTCCCCGGTATTGCCCAGGGCCACGCAGACATTTCTTAAAAACGCGGGGCGTTTGATGCGCTTGATGGGGGAAAACCGGAAGAGTTCCCGAAAGGTTGTGTCCGTGAGCCCCAGGAAGCCGCGCAACGTCCATCCCGCCACATAAGGCCGCGCGGCAAAGGCGGCCTCGCGGGATTCCCGGGCAAACCGGTTCCACGGGCAGGCGTCCAGGCAGGCATCACAGCCATAGATACGGTCGCCCATGGCGCGGCGGAATTCCTCCGGGATGGGGCCTTTCTGTTCGATGGTAAGATAAGAGACACAGCGCCGCGCATCCACATGCCGGGGCGCGGTGATGGCGGCGGTGGGGCAGGCCACGATGCAGCGGGTGCAGGAGCCGCAGCGGTCCCGGGAGGAAGTATCCGGGGTGATCTCCAGTGTGGTGAGGATCTCGCCCAGGAAAGTCCACGTACCCAGGCCGGGGTGGATCTGCACGGTGCTCTTCCCGTTCCATCCCAGCCCGGCCGCACTGGCCCAGTCCCGTTCCAGCACCGGGCCGGTATCCACATAAAGCCGCTGTTCACCGCCCATTTCCTCCAGGGCGGCAGCCAGGTCCCGCAGTTTGGAGTCCATGACCGCGTGATAGTCGTCCCCCCACGCATACCGCGCGATACGTCCCCGGGCTCCGGGCATGCCGGGCGGCGGGGCGGGAGCAGGGCGATAATAATTGAGCGCCACGGTGACCACGGAGCGCGTGTCAGGGAGGACCTCGCGGGGATCCACCCGGCGGGAGGGAGTCTTCTCCAGCCATGCCATGTCGCCGTGCTCCCCCGCGGCCAGCCATTTTTTGAATGCCTCCCCGTGCGCCGCCGGGCCGGTCACCGCCGCCACGCGGCAGTCATCGAACCCCAGGGAGGCCGCGATTTTTTTCACGGACTCCGCAGCGGAGCCGGGCTGCACGGGAGGGTTCACAGAAATCCAAAAGTCCGGCGTTCGCCTTCAGCCGGGGTGGGCCGCGCGGGTTCTCTAACAGTAAGTCCCGGTACGTTCCTGGACGGGGAGGACCTGCCCGCCATCCTTTTGCCGGATGTCGTGGGGCTGGCCGTCATCCAGGCCTTTGAACCACCAGTGCCAGGCCGCAAGCCCCAGGAGGGTGGCGAGAATGAGAAAGGTCACGATCCGTCCCATCCATTTGGCCTTCTTCGCTTGATGCTCCAGCGGGTTGAGCGGCACGGACACGATGGCCACCAGAAAAAGGATGATCAGCGGAACGATGAACGGCGCGCCTCCCAGGAAGAAGAAGGCGGGAAACAGAAACACGCCGATGAAGAACACAAAAAGCATGATCAGGCAGCCCGTGTCGGACTTCTGATCATCCCGTCCCGGGGGGGCGGGGGTGTTCGCGGGGGAATAGGGGAACTCTCTTTCCGGCATGGACGCAATCAGCCCCGCGGGAGAAGAGCCGCAAGAGCCATCTCTGCACCCGGTCGCGCGCGGAAACAGGGGCGCCCGGCTGACTGATGTCAGGAGACCCCGGAGCGCGGATTTGCCGGGCTGCACCCGCCTACCCGGGAGGAAATCCACCTGTCGGACCCCTGGAGGGGTATCCGGAGCATTGCCAGGCTCCGTTTTCCCGAAGAATTCATCTAAAGAATGAAAGTTATTTACATCCTCCGCGGCACTCACTAAATTCCCGTCAGCCTCCGCACCCGGGCTTTCTCCCTCCCATGAAATTATCCTTTGATAAACGAGAAGCCGCATTGTGGCTTCCTGTACTAACGATCGTGGCCGCGACCATGCAGCCGGCCTCCGCTGATCTCCTTCTAAAGTATGACTTTGAAGGAGCCGCGGACACCACCATTCCCAACACGGCCCCCGGTGCCGCGGTGAATGGCACTCTGAACCACGCGGACCAGACCCAGGTGCTCAGCGGCGAGACCGTGACGGTGAATGGCGTGGCCTACCTCCTCGGCAAGGTCCTCAAGTTCACTCCCGGCATCTCCCAGGGCGCGGGCACCATCAATGACGCGCTCAACAGCACGGACGCCCCGCATGTGGACTCCGGCCTGCTGATGTCGAATCTGGGCGTCACCGCCACCACGGACTACACAGCCATGGCGTGGGTGAACTTTGGCAGCCAGACGGGGGATAACATGGTCTTCGGTTCCTCTGCGGGCACCTTCCTGCACCTGGGCTCCCGAGGGGTGAATTACCACTCCGGACACTACGGGGATGACCTCACCGTGGGGACCACAGTCATCGGTCAGTGGCACCACGTGGCGTATGTGAACCAGGGTCAAACCCAGACCATCTACGTGGATGGTGTCTCCATCGGCACCGGAGCCACCGGCGCGGGCAGCATGGATCCCAGCTTCCCCGTGTTGATCGGCACCTCCGGGAATGCGGGCTCCTTCGTGGGCTCAGTGGACGAGGTGAAGATTTTCAACTCCGCGCTGACGCAGCCGGAAATCCAGTCCGAGCAGACCGCCGGCCTGCCGGTATACAATCTGGCCACCCGTGAATCCCAGCGTCTTGGGAACAACGGCCTCACCATCACCATCAAGGACTCCGCCACCAGCCAGGTGAACCCGGCGACCCTCGCCCTGCAGTTTGATGGTGTGACGGTGACACCCGCCCCGCCGGTGAAGAACGGGGCCATCACCTCCGTCTTCTATGCGGTGACGACGGCCCAGGCCTCCCCGCACACCTGGAGCCTCACGGTTCAGGACCAGAACAACACCACGATCTCCCTCTCCGGAGCCGTGACCTCCCCTTACCTGCCGCCCTCCCTCAATGGCCCGGCCGGCACGGCGGGCACCTGGGGCATGCGGGAACTCCGCCCCGCCGCCGCCCTCGCGGGTGATGGTCTGGTGAGCGCGGTGGCCGTGGCCACGGCGGCGGACGCGGGCACCTATGTGGATGCCGTGACCCCGGTGGTGAACCACTGCGATCCGGACTCCGCCGGTGACAAAGGTAACTTCAACAACGACCTCCCCTTCATCGGGAATCAGCCGGGCGATGACAATAACGTGGTGGTGGTGGCCAAGACCATCGTCACCATCCCGGAAGCGGGGAACTGGACCTTTGACGTGCATAGCGATGACGGATTCGGCATGCGCGTGAAGGGCGGGAAATTCATCTCCACCAACGGCCCCGGCGGCATCGACCCCGCGGATCCGGAATGTCTCATCCATCCGGCTGACACGGGCGACTCGAATACCCGCGGCGTCTGCTCCTTCCCGGAAGGCGGCACCTTTGAGGTGGAATTCATCGGCTTTGAAAAAGGCGGCGGCGCTTTCTGGGAAGTGGCCTGGGCGCGCGGCTCCTTCGCCGAGGAAAAGGAAACCGCCTGGACCCTGGTGGGCAGCCCGAACGACCCGGCGGTGACAGCCATTCCCTTCACCCCCCGCTGGCTCACGCCGGTGCCGGGACCGAAAGGCGCGGAAGGCACGCTGGGCATGCGCGTTTACTACCGCCCGGTGGGCGAAAACCCGGCGGCCACGACCCCGGATAACCTCACGGACGTCTTCAACTTCCTGAGCGGCACGGACCGCACCCCCCTGAGCGACCCGGACAATACCTTTGACCGCCAGGAGGCGACCATCAATCACCGCGACCCGGGCAGCAGCGGCGGGCAGACCGGCCTCATCGGCGGGGAACTGGAGTTCCCCCCCAATACCCCGGTGGACATGCCCCGCACCAATCAGGACCGCGTGGTGGTCACCGCCCACGGGCGCATCCGTGTGAGCGAGGCCGGGGACTACACCTTCAACGTGCATGGGGACGACGGCTTCCTCCTTCGTCTCACGAAGACGGATGGCACCCGCCCGTCCTTCAAGAAGGTCTCCGGGCTGGGCACCTTCCGGATGTCCAATCCTAACGAAATGTATCAGGAAGCCGGGACCGGCGACACCTCCACCCGGGGGATCATCGCCCTGGAGGCCGCGGACTACGATGTCGAATTCGTGGAGTGGGAAGGCGTGGGCGGCTGGTGGACGGAAGTGACCTATGCGAAGGGTGCCTTCCCGAATGACGGGGACACCACTTCCTGGCGTCTGCTGAACTACGCGCCGCAACCGGGGAACTTCGTGAAGGCGGGGATCGCGAATCCCGGCTGGACAGTGCTGAGCACCGCGCCGGGCAATGCCTCGATCACCAGTCTCCAAACGGCCCAGGACGCCATCAACCTGGACAGCACCTCCTCCACCTGGGACGTTATCAACTTCTTCGACCCGGAAGCCGGAAGCGCCAGCAGTATCGGGGGAGACTCCCCGTGGCCGCGGAATACGCCGGGGGATGACAACAACTACGCCATGCAGATGACGGGCACGCTGGTGATCCCCGTGACTGGTGACTACTTCTTCGGCTTCCGCGGGGACGATGGCTCCTCGCTGCAAATCGAAGGGCAGGAGTGGCTGGAACTGCCGGTGAACGCCACCGGCGCGGCCTTCCTCACGAACACGGAAGGCGGCCCGGTGAATGACCGCATCGCCCTGGACATCGGCACGGGAGACAGCCGCACGGTGGGCCGCATCCACCTGGAGGCGGGCAACTACACGATTCGCAGCCTGTTCTTTGAAATGGGTGGTGGTTCGTCCTATGAGATCGTGGGTGCCCAGGCCCAGCCGGTGTATGATCCGTTTGCCCCGCTGCCTCTCCTGGCCAAAGGCACCGCGGGTCAACCGCTGGACACCATCGCCACGCTGCGCTTTGTCGGCACGGCTCCGGTTACGAACGACGGCTTTACCATCACCGCTGTTTCCGCCACAGGAAATCCGGTGGGCAACGTGCAACTGACCTGGAAATCCGAGGCCGGGAAATCCTACGCCATTGAAGCCACCACGGATCCCGCCGCCACCTGGACCACGCTGTCCGATGACATCGAATCCAACGGTGCCTCCACCTCCGCCACCGTTTCCCTGTCCTCCCCCTTCGCCGGAAACTCCCGCGTGTTCTTCCGCATCCGCGCCCAGTGAGGCGGGTTTGATACAGGGTAATACCACCTGCCGCGGGTCCGTGCCCGCCTTCGCTCCGCCACCGCCGGTAATCATTCCGGCGGTGGCGGTTTTTTTTCCGGAACAATCGAGTCCCGCCGGCACGGGCCTGAAAAACAGGTGGATATTCCACAAACTTTCTTGACCCTGGCGGCGGAATTCCGTTAAAGTAAAAATTGATGAAACTGATACTTTCGCTGAGACCACTGTTTTTGGGAGCCTTTCTGCTGACCACCGCCGGAAACGCGGGCGCGGCGGCGATCACGTGGGGTGGCGTTTCCCAGATCACGGGGACGGGGAGCCTGATCCAGACAGGCACTCTGGTGACGGCGATCAATATGGGCGGCAATGGTGGCAACCTCTCCATCACGGGGACGGATATTACCTTCGTGGATGGCGGGCTTACCGCCGCGGTGGGTGGAGGCTCGGTCTCCAATACTGGAAACGGAGGTTTTTACTCCCCCGTGACGAACAGCACGAATCTGGACGCGGTGCTGGACAGCCACAGCTACATCACCGCCAACAACCCCAACGGCCGCGGACGCATGGACCTCACCGGACTGACAGCGGGCCAGGTGTATGTCATTCAGTTGATCGGAGTCTCGGATGACCGGGCATGCTGCTCCGGCCGGACGCAGACGGTGGATGACGGCCTGGGAAATGTGAGCGGCAGCCTCCAGCGCGGCCTCGCGAATTCCGTGACCGGAACCTTCACGGCGGACGGCACGACGCAGTCTGTCTTTGTAAGCGGCGTCAATGATCCCGGACTGTCCGGCCTGATCCTGCGCGCCGTTCCAGAACCGGGCACCACCGGCATGTTGGCCGTCGCTGGAATGGCGGTCCTTCTGCGCCGCTCGCGCCGCCGGGAAAGGTAAGGAATAGAGTGGACAGCACAGACTCAGCATAGGCCCGGACCGGAAGGCCCAGGCAGCCTCCGCCCATCCTGCCAGGAACGCCAACGGCGCGTTTCAAGACCGGCTTGCGGTTGAATCCGCAGGAAGCCGGATCAAAAGGACTGGATGGATTTTCCGCAAAACTATGAAGAAGCATTTCTGCGACAGTGGAATCCTTCGGACGGGCGGAATGACCCCGCTTCAAACCTGATCGCGCGAACAGTCTTTGTGCTATCCATACTGGAGGGACACCTCTGGCAACTGCTGGTGCCATGGCTTTCAAGGGACAGGCTGCAAGAGGTTCCTCATTTTGACATTCTGCCTTACACATCGACCTCCGCCGCCGTCTGGAGGGCGACGGGTGCCATTGATAGTGTCGTGGAAACTTACGCGAGGATGAGGCCAGAGGACGGGAGACCATGGATGTGGAGAAGATTCGTGAGATATCTGACCTCCGTGAACCCCCGAAGCCGGGTTGGGTTTGTATTGTGTCTGGCGTTGTCGGTTTCGGTATTCACGTCAATAATGCGCGGAACCCCCTGGACGAAGCAGGAGTTGAGAATGTGGGCCGGCTACCTCCCGGTGGTGGAAACCGGTATGAGTAGACTGACAGTGGAGACAGGATGGGAAGGTGACGATGACGAAAAATTGTTGAACGAACTGATCGCGAATGCAGGGAGAGATCCTTTTTGATTCCGGCAACATGCCCCCTGGGGGGATATTGGATTTTGTGATCAAATCAGGTATAATCCGGGGGACCGCTGCCAGGGGAGGACTGGAAAGGTCGTGCATAATGGCGGCAGGCCGGAGCACGGGAACCCCGACGCAAGGGCTATACAGGGCAACCTCTATACCGGAGGGATTTTTGTAGCCGTTGAAGTTCTGGAGAACTGATCATTGCCGGTCGTCCCGATATGGAAACATCTCCACTGGTGCCGGATTTTCCGGAGCAACCTTACATTATTCCAGCATAATATTGCGTGGAACTGTATGGGGAACGCGCTGAAGGTTACCTTTTCGCCGTAATTTTACAACCTGCGGCGGGCGCGGGATTGGCGGCCACCGGTTTGCCGTTCTGCACGGCTTCCAGGGCGTCCCGGAGATCGCGGGTGGTGGCCTGGCGCTGGCGGCGGGTGGGGGAGAGATAGAGATCGTTCACCCGCCCCTGATAGAGGGTTTTCCCGTCCGGCCCGAGCACCACGGCTTCCGGGGTGGTTTTCGCGCCCGTGCGTGCCATCAGGCGCTGGTCTTTATCCATGAGCACGGTGGCTGTGATCTTCATGAGCTCCGTATGCTGGAGCACATCCGCGGGCTTCTGGTCAGCGTCCGCGTGGACAAAGTAAATTGTATAAGACTTCCCGAAATCCGCGGCGATGCTGTTCATCTCCGGCACGAAGGTATTGGAGGTAGGGCAGTAGGCGGACACGAAGAAAAGCACCACGCCCTTCTTTCCCGCCTCCACCACCAGCGGCTGATGATCCTTCGCATCCGTGCCCGAAAGTGCGAGCGCGTCCTCCGCGGGTTTGACGGCCGGGGCGGGTTCCGGACTCTTCGGGGCGGACGGCTTTTCCGGTGCCTGCTCCTGCCCCCACAGTCTGGAGGCGGCCAGAAGCAGCAGTGTCAGGGCACGGCGGGCGGATGGGAGAGGAAAGCGGGGTTTCATGGTCTCAAAAGAAAAGAAAAGGATAGCAGGAAAAACGACCGGGCGTCCCTGACCGTTTGCTTATGAAGAGAAAAAGGAATCCGTCCACCTGGGACAGGATTACGTGCATCTTTAGGCATACAACCCCGCTTGCTGTTCCCAGGCAACCCTGGAATTTCCCGGGGACGAGGGCCGGTAAAGAACCAGCGGGCTGCCTGTTTTCGTTATCAGTCCCCCGGCCAGGAACCATCCCCGGTGCCTGTATCCTGCTCCAGACTTCACTCCCCTACCCTGCCCTGAAATATCCCCTATCCCGTACTGTCATCCGAAAGACCGGCATTTGTGACGGGTCTGCGCGCGGGGATTAAGGCTTCAAAAATGAGCGTTTCTCAGACTTCGTGCCGTCGCTGAATTCCACCTGCACGCACACGGATTTTGTCTTCGCCGGTGCCTCTATATAAATCGTGAGATCCCCGATCTCATTAGGATTCTTCCCCGGCGCGGGCGGCGTGAAGGGGAAGGTCTTATCCAGGGCGTCCGAGTCCACGGAATAGCGGATGGCATTCAGCGAGCCGCGATAAGGCAGCAGATTGGAAAAATACACCAGCACCTTCCCGTCGTGGTCCGTCAGGGAAACCCAGGAGGCCGCCAGTTGATTTACTATCAGTTTGGTGGTCTGGAGAGCGGAGGAGATGGTATTGAAAGGCAGTTTGTAGGGGCCGTTCACCTTGTCCGCCAGGTCCGTGAAACGCACCTCGATGAAATGCGCACCGGGAGTCAGCATCCCGGCCATGACGGTAGTGTTTGGCTGGGGGTGGCCGGTGCGGGTATTCCGGCCAATGAGGCCGGTATTCCGGAAGTCGCCGGTGCCGTCCAGGCGGTAGTCGATACTCTTCACTTCATTGTCCGCGAAGATGAGACCCACCTGCCAGCCGTCGTTGGTCCAGTTGAGGGCCAGCGTGACGGGCGTTTCCAGCATGGCATCCGAAATGGAGGCGAGGGCGGCGAGCCGGGAATCCGCGTCCTGCCGCCACTTGATGACCTCCCGCTTGTCCATGACGAACTTCTGGAACCCGCCTTTGGCGTCCAGGGCTTTAAATTGATCCAGCGCCTGCTTTTCCTTCCGTTTGTCGCCGGTGGTCTGCTCACCCAGTTTTTCCCGGGAATACTCGCGGCTTAGGAGCCACGCGGCGGGCGCGTACTCCGGGGCGGTTTCCAGCAGCCCGGTCAGCGCCGCGATCCGGGCCTCGCGGGGTTGCAGCAGCGCGGCGGCGGCTTTCAGGGAAAGCGTGGCATTCGTCTTCACCTGCGCGGTTACCATTTCCCGCGCGCCTTCCATGCCTTCCGCGATCTTCAACATATCGAGATACGCCAGGCAGGGATCGATGAAATCCTCGCCGGTGGCGATGAAGGCATTGTAGTTTTTCCGCGCGGCGGCGGCATCCGCTTTCAATTCCGCCTGGCGGGCATTGTGATAATAAGCCGCCGCGGATTTCGGATCCGGGATCATACCGCCGTGCTTCAAGGCTTCCTCAAAGAGGCGGCTCATATCGTCCATTTTACTCTCGATGCGGCCCGTTTGCTCCTTCGTCTCCACCGTAACAGTTTCTATTTTATCCACCTGTTTCTGGATATGAAACAGGGAGTCCTGCATCTTTTGCAGGGGAGGCATGAGCGTGGCCAGGATGCCGCGGTCCGGGCCGTCATCCTCCTTCTTCGGCATGAGAGCCTGGACGACGAACACGAGCCCCAGGATGATCGTGGCCACCAGGCCAAAGGCAAAGGTGACGGACCAGCCGTTGCTCTCCGTGGCCTTCGCCATTTCCTCCTGGGTGATCTTCCCATCTTTCAGCGCCAGGCGCAGCGCCCGCTGCCGCTTTCCAAACCAGATAAAGCCCGCCAGCAGGGTGATGAAGCCGCTGCCGCAGACAAAGTAGAGCGAGAGGTCCGCCACGGGAGCGCCGAGATCCGCCATCATGCCCACCAGCCCCCCGGCGGGCGCGCCCACCTTCACCGCGCGGCCCATGAGATTTCGATAACTTCCGGCACAGGTGCCGACGACGGAGGAGAGGAGTCCGCTCATAAGGGGAGGTTTTGCGGATGATAGGGCGCGGGGAGCCGCTGTGTCAAACTCCGCCCTATCCGTAACCGGTTGCCGTCCCGCGGACCGCGTTTTCCCGTGCCGGAAGGATTGCGCCCCCGGGAATTCCCGGCACAGTCGCCGCACCACCCACGCCTCCCATGACTCCCCGCCAGGATGAAATCACGGACCTCATCGCCCAGGAACTGCCCGGCCTCATCCGTCTGAGGCACGATCTCCACCGGCACCCGGAAATCAAATTCCAGGAGCACCGCACCTCCCGCGTGGTCCAGGAGCATTTGGCGGAGGCGGGGATCGCCTTCAAAAGCGGGATTGCCCGGGGCACGGGCGTGCTGGGTTTCATCCCGGGCGCGGGGGATCGCGCCACGGGCCTGCGCGCGGACATGGATGCCCTGCCGATCCCGGAGGCGAATACCTTTGCCCATGCCTCCACGGTGCCCGGCTGCATGCACGCGTGCGGACATGACGGGCACACCACCATTCTCACCGGGGCCGCGCGGGTGCTGGCCCGGCTGGCGCGCGTGGCTCCCCTGCCCCGTCCGGTGACGCTGCTTTTCCAACCCGCGGAGGAGGGTGGCGCGGGGGCGGACTATATGATCCAGGACGGCTGTCTGGATGGATCCCTCCTGGGGCCGCCGGTGGGGGAACTCTTTGGCCTCCACGGCTGGCCGGAGATGCCCCTGGGTCACGTGGCCACCCGGCCCGGCCCGGTGACGGCGGCGTGCGATTCCTTCATCATCCGCGTGAAAGGCCGGGGAGGCCATGCCGCCTTCCCTCACCTGACCACCGATCCGCTGCTGGCCGCCGCGAGCTTCGTGGTGGCGGCGCAGTCCATCGTGGCGCGGAATGTGAATCCGCAAAACCAGGCCCTGCTTTCCCTGACCCGCATCTCCGGCGGCACCACCACCAATGTCATTCCGGGGGAAATCGAACTCATGGGGACCATCCGCACGCTGACCGCCGCGGACAGCGAACTCCTGCGCGCCCGCCTTGTGGAATGCCTCCAGGGCATCACCGCCGCGCATCGCTGCACCGGGGAGGTGGAGTGGGAGGTGCCCTCCTACCCCGCCCTGCACAATGATGCCGGACAGGTGGAGATTTTCCGCCAAACCGCCGCCGCCACCCTGGGTGCCACCCGCGTGCATGCCATGGAAGCCCCCGTGATGGGCGGCGAGGACTTCGCTTACTACACCAGCCAGGTGCCCAGTTGTTTCTTCGTCCTGGGTCTCCTCCCCGGGGATGGCCGCCCGCTCACCGGCCTCCACACGCCCACCTTCGATTTTACAGACGAAGCCATCGCCACGGGCGTGGAACTGTTCGTGCGCCTGGCAGTGAGGGAATAGCGGAGAAAGTCAGGTTCGCCGCCGTCTTTGCAAAGCCAATCCGGCGGTCAGCAGCCCCAGGGCGGCGCCTGACGGCTCCGGCACATTGTAGTAGGTGATTTTAAACGTGCCATCCAGCTCCCCGTCCCAGAACTCCAGTGCCCGCACGTCCCCGGCGATGGAATAGGCGTAATGCCCCTCCGTGCCGCCGCCACCCTCGGGGTTCACCGCCACGAAGCCGTCGAAGATGTCGTAACTCGTGTTTGTCAAAACCCCCATCGCCGTCACGTAAACTCCCGGGAACAGGGTGCGCGTGAAGGAGTCCCACGTTTCGGAGGATGTCTGCACCAAGCGATACGGGTCGCCAACAAAACCGAACTCATCATTGTCTCCCGTGAACTGTGCCAGCAGCAGCACGGCATTGCCCCCGAATCCCGAAGTCACCGTGATGCTGGTGGGGGTCAGGACTTCAAACTTCAGATAGTCGAGAGTGTCGGATGGCTCAAAAGGCGTACCGGAACTGCCGTTTATTACTCCCTCGACAGAAATCAGGCCAGGCGTCTGGACAACCGCTGCTTCGCAATCGGACGGGATTCCACACCATGCGAGGCAGACTAAAACTGAAAACAGTGCAATCTTCACAAGACGCAGTGTCAGGTCCGTCTCCGTCTTTGCAAAGCCAATCCGGCGGTCAGCAGCCCCAAGGCCGCGCCGGAAGGCTCCGGCACGTCATAGTAAGTGATTTTGAACGTGCCGTCCAACTCCCCGTCCCAGAACTCCAGCGCCCGCACGTCCCCGGCGATGGAATAGGCGTAATTTCCGACCGTGAAGCCGCCACCCTCGGGATTCACCGCCACGAAGCCGTCGAAGATGTCGTAACTCGTGTTGGTCAAAACCCCCATCGCTGTCACGTAAACTCCTGGAAACAGAGTACGCGTGAAGGAATCCCACGTTTCAGAGGAAGTCTGCACCAGACGATAAGGGTCGCCAAGAAAACCGAACTCGTCATTGTCTCCCGTGAACTGTGCCAGGAGCAGCACGGCATTGCCCCCGAATCCCGAAGTCACCGTAATGCTGGTAGTGGTCAGGACCTCAAACTTCAGATAGTCGAGAGTGTCGGATGGCTCAAAAGGCGTACCGGAACTGCCGTTTATTACTCCCTCGACAGAAATCAGGCCCGGCGTCTGGACAACCGCCGCCTTACAAACATCGAGAACCCCGCACACCGTGATGCCTGACAGGGCGGCTAGAATCATCGTTTTCATGGAACAGGAGTGTAAAAGCCAGCATTCTGAAACGCAGTGCGGAAAACACTGTCACGAGCAGGCAGCCAAGTATCGATTACGTAACCGGTATTGCGGGACCAATCCTCCCGTGTCTCGCCTGGGAGATAGGAAGGGTCGGATTTCGTATAAGGAACACTTTTTGCCATGTATCCCCAACGGGAGGACTCGCTGAAAACAACCTGCTCAAATCCCCCTCTGGCAGCCTGATATCTTGCCAGGACTGCGGCGGGGAGCAAGCTCCCGGAACCGGAATCGCCGACCACGGTTTTAAAAGCCCGATTCATTCTTGCGGAAAAAGCGTCTTTGTAGGGTTGATATCCCTTGAGAGTATAGTGGATGTGCGCCGGCTCATTGTAATTGTTACTGATCACACTCACTGGCGAGCCAGCTTGCTGTCCTTGCTTCAGATTCCACTCCGCGTCCCAAACGAAGAATTTCCATTTAGCACCAGGGGTGCTCCTCATCTTCGCCGCCCTGAAGTTATTTCCGGGCCAGTCGCCAGGTTGACCGTAAGAGTTGGCAATGAGGTAGTCGATATAGTTGTCCATATCTACAACCCCGGTGATCTGCGAGTAAATGCCTGGCTTTTGAGCGTCCTGAGCGCTGGAGAAACTGGACAACAACGTTCCGAGAGCTGTCCAATCGGAGTATACCCCGTCAACGGGCTCGCCGTTCTGCTTGATAACCGTGTAATCTTTAGTTCCCTCGAAGTGAGCCTTCATAAAAGCATTATCAACCCGTTTTGTAATCTGGTAAGGCCCCCAGTAAATCCCATTGATGAAAACGTGGCACCACCGTTGGTTCGGAACCTGGTGCCCCATGGCTTTGTGGCTGGCCATGATGAATGCCTCCGCACTATAGGTGGCCGAGTCGGTAATGGAAAGTCCATTAAAGTTCGTGGACCAGGAATCGTGGGTGGTATTTTTCAGATTGAAGTTGTAAAATTCGTCGCTGGCAAATTCGGGAAAAATCTGGTATTTTAAGAACTCAGGTCCGTACGCTGCGTCGAATTTGACCCGGAGATTATGCTTCCGGGTGGTGGTTTGCAGGATGCTGGAGCCCCCGGTGATAAGAAGGGCGGCGTTGGCCTGTTTAAAGGTGGCGTTTCCTGGCTCGATGATCTCGAAGGAACAGAAACGCTCCCATTCCCGACCTTTGGGATCCGGTGATCCGCCTTCTGTTTTTCCAGAGTTGGGATAAAGGCCGCCGGAGTCCACCTCGAAAAAATCCGGCACGGTGGAGACGAGGGAAATCACCGGCACGGCGCTGAGTTCCGCGCGCAGGGTGTCCTTCTTGGACACAATGGCACCGGCATTCATTCCGTAGAGCATGGGGTAGCTCAGATTTTCCGTTTTTTCCGGGTATCCGAACAAGGCTCCCGTGAACTGGCTCTGCGCATCCCGGGCACCCTGGTGATCGACGGGCGTGGTCCCCTGCGGAGCCGTGCCGAGAACGCTTTCCTTGAAGAGAAAGCAGCGGGTGACACTGGCCGAGGGAAGGTATCCCTCCCGGGCGGCGATGGCGCGGACGACGGTGGACCGGCTGGCCGTGATGGGGCCGCTGTAAAGCGCCGAGTAGCGGGTGGGATTCGCGCTGTTCACGGTGAAGTGGACCGTGCCACCGGTGGCCGGAGGGGTGAGCACCGCGCTCACCGTGGTGCCCTCATAGATGCCCGGAGCGGCACCGGAGAAAACAGGGGGATCCGTGAAACCGAGGGCCCCGGCCACATTGTGCGCGCCGCTGAACTTCCCCTCCGCGACTTTGGTCCCGGGCGTGGGCAGGATCATGTAACCGGTCTTGAGGCCGCCCGCCGTCGGATAGCGCCCGAAGCTGACATCCGCCCGCTGGGCGGCATAGTTGGGCGTGGTCCCGGTCACGAAGAAATCCACCGTCACCACGGTCCCTCCCTCGTTGCGCGAAAGACAGACCGGCTCCGGGGAGGCGGAGATGTTGTAGTTGGTATGCAGGGGATTGGCCGGATTCACCCGGTTTTTATCCGAAGCCCAGATCACCAGGAATTGTCCGCTGCCGATGCTGACCCCGGCAGGGATCTGCCACTTCGTCAGGTTCGTGCTGCTGTCACTCAGGTACCACCCTCCCACATTGATGGCGGCGTTGGTGGGGTTATAAAGCTCCACCCAGTCATTGGATTATCCGTTCTCATCGGTGTTGGTGAATTTGTTGCTGGCCTGGACCTCATTGATCAGGACATTGCTGAGCAGGTCATACTGTGTTGGATACTGTGCCTGCGGCCAGAGATCGCGGTCGTAGCCATTGGGGATTCCATCGTTATCGAGATCCATGTTAAAGGCGTTGCCCCCCGCGCCCAGTTGGAGGTGGTCCGGAATGTGGTCGAAATTGGAATCCGTTTCGTACTCCCGGACCCGGAAATACTGCTGTTGCGGCTGCCCCCGGTCGTTAAAAAGCTTCGGTGGTTCCGGGGGAGGACCTGGGTGGGTCAGTTTCCAGTCCACGCTGGTGGTCATTTCCGTCCTGACGAACGAATGCTGAGCCGTGAGCCTGGCCAGCGTGGCCGTCTCCGCCGGCGAGGCCTGGAGGTTCATCACGACCGGGTCTTTGGGGCTGGACCAAGACCAGACATCCAGGTAATAAGGGAGCGCGGGGGAGGCGGGAACCACCGTGCCGCCCACCATTTCCTCCATCACCGATCCCTAGTAAACGAGGTTGAAGGAGGCAAGGTAAGCCTGCTGAAGGGAACCGTCCTGGCCCGTCCACGAAGCCACCGCCGAACCATCCAGGAACGCCGTGACCATAAAAAAAGATACTGGGAAGGCCGCGGGGTATTGGAGGGCAGCGGCGCGGCCTGGGCCTCCGGAATGGGAGCATCATAAACATGATAGCGGACCTCCTGCCCGAAGCCATAAATGGTTTCGGGATAGAACGTCCAGTTTTGCAGGTCGGAGGAGTGTTCGATGCGGCAGATTTTGCCCGGCGCGGGAGTAAAAACAACGCCGATGCTTCCC
Source organism: Verrucomicrobiales bacterium (assembly GCA_965229245.1). GTDB lineage: Bacteria > Verrucomicrobiota > Verrucomicrobiia > Verrucomicrobiales > V1-33 > V1-33. The sequence goes on along the minus strand of CBDDIW010000003.1, from coordinate 787,383 downwards.
GGCTGATGATCGGTGCGAGAGGAAATGATCGTCTGGGCATCACTTCCAGCCGTTAAAAGCAGTGCAGCGGCACCAGTGAGACCCGAAACAGGCGTGATAAGAAGTTTATGCGCCTGGGAACCTCGAAGGAAATGTGTAAGGGCGAAAAAAACCGCCCGGAAAATGATGTTAACGCGGGGAGCCTTGTTAGCAAATCCCGGGAAAGAAAAATATAAATTCAGACAAGCCCTCCTTCAGGACAGGGAAGGAGCATTAAATGATTTTCATTTTAAATTCTTTATTCTTTTCTTGAGAGACCTCAAGAGCCGTCCCCCCCTCTTCATACCTGGATAACCTCCTCAAACTGAGCGGACAACGAGCCGGCGAAGAGCCTACGGATTTCCGGGAGAGCCATCAAACCGCTTCCTCACACGCCGGTGAGGGAAGTTTACCACCCTTCCGGCGCGCCGAAGAAGGCGACGCGGAGTGGTCCGTGGAAAAAACCATCGCCTTCAGAGCTTCCGTTTCGCAGAGAGTCCATGGCCGCTTTTCTTAAAAGGAGAGGTCTCTGGAGGTCCTTCGGCAGGGATGGGATCAACCGCCACAGACATCCCTGACCCCTCCGTATCTCCGGGCTCTCAAATCTGATTTACCTCGCCCCGGATACCGGGAGGCCGTCGGCAACCTGCCACCGGAGGAGGCGGGCTTTCCATTATTTGCCTCAGAGCGGAAACCGATGTAATTTCCACAACTCCCATCACCTCGCGCTTTTAAAAATGCAAAAATTTTTGATTTTGAGACTCTAAACCGGTTGCATTCATAATTTTGAGAATATAATTCCCACATTCTCCGGAATAATCCGGTTCTTCACGTCCTCCACTTTTTCCGCCATGAAACCCCGCCCGTTACGTTTTTCCCGCGCCCGCCGAGGCTACTCGCTCATTGAGGTTCTTTTCACCCTGGGAGCGCTGAGTTCCGTGGCGGCGGTGGGGCTCACGGTGGTGAGGCAGACGGTGAGTCCCGCGACGGAGACCCGGCTGGAGGCGGATGTGCGCCAGATCAACAATGCCATCGTCACCTACAAGGTGAATGGCGGGGACCTCACGGGCATCACAGACGCGCAGGCGGTGGTGGATAAGTTGAAGACGGTGGTGAAGGACGATGGCACTGACAAACAGGCTCTGGCGCTGAAGAACTCCATGGTGGATCCCCGCGTGAAGGTGGTGCGCACCCCGGGTGGGAAAACCACCCAGAAGACCGTGGCGCGGTATAACACGGCTTCGCAGAAATTCGAACTCACGCAGACGGCGGATGACAGCACGGTGCAGGGCTTTGTGCTGGGGACGGCGGCGGCCAGCGAGACCGGGGAGACCCGCCGCACGGTGCTCGCGGGATCGAAGGGCAGCGGATGGGTGTGGGGCTACGGGGAATCCTCCAAGACCCGGGACACGATGAAGACCGCCACCACGGGAAGCGCCACGCCCACCACCCCCGGGGCTTCGGCGGACACGGAGACCGCGCAGGCGCTGCCACCCATTCTGAATCCCCTACCCCCGCAGACCGCCCTGACCAGCTATCCGCTCACGGTCAATATCACCAATCCCAATCCGGCGGGCAGCTCCCAGCTTTATTACTCGCTGAACGGGGCGGCCTACACCCCCTACACCACTTCCCTGAGCACGGAACCCGGCACCACCATCCGGGCCGTGGCGGTGAGCCTGGATCCGGACCACATGTCCGACAGCCCGGCCACGCAGCAGTCCTATGTGCCCACACCGGTGACGCTGTCCCTCACGGACACCGCGCCCTCCGCGGTGAGCTACTTCCAGGTGGGCGGCGCGGCGGCCACCGGCAGCCCGGCGGTGACGGCCCTGGCGGCCTCCACCATCAGTCTGGCAAACGCTGCCTCCATTCCCTCCCGCTATATCTCCAGCAACTACTTCCAGGTCACGTGGTCCTTCGCGGGCACGGCGGCGAACAGCGCGGCGTTTTCCAACGGATATCCCGGCCAGTCTTTTAACATCACAAAGAGTTCGTTTGGCACAAGCAACGCCGTGGCTCTGAGCTACCGAGCGGTCTCGCTGGATCCCATCTTCACCTCCTCCACCCAGGTGACAAAATCCGTGGGCATCTCTCCGCTGGCCCTGAATGCGCCGAAGCTCGCGAATTCCTCGCAAACCCTCACCATGGCGGCGGACTTCAGCACCGCCGTGCCCTCAGGCTACCGGCTCTACTATTCCTTCACCGGGGATCCCGGGGACAACCAGGGGGAGCCGGTTTCCGGCACGCTCTATCAAAGCGCCGTGACCGCGCCCTCCAGCGGCGGCACCCTCTATGCCCGGGTGTATCCTCCCACGGATTCCAAGGCCTGGTTCACCACCAGCACCCTGGCCACGCTGGCGATTCCCTCCCAGAACACGAACTACATGGGAGACTATAACGTAATCGTCTTCACGGACCTCTACACCACCACGGCCATCGAGGGGAAAACCTGGGTGGGTGGGAATCTCACGAATGGCAACGCCTTCAGCCTGGGGCGGAACTACTCCCCCACCGCGGCGGAGAACGTGATCGTGGTAGGCGGTTCCCTGGGTTCCGGCAATGCCTTCACCATGGAGGGGAACAGCTACGCCCGCCTGGCCATGACCTCCACCTCCAACCGCGGCAGCCGGAGCATCAACTGGAACGGCGGTGGCAATGAAGCCAGCCGTCTGGTGTATGACTCCGCCATCCCCTCGAAGACGGCCACCATGCAGCAGCAGCTCCAGGCGCTCTCCGCCTCGCTGAACACGGCCACCGCCACCAGCACGGTGGTGACGCCCACGAATCAGACGAACAAGCGGGTTCTCACCTGCACTCCGAACGCGAAAGGCGTGGCGGTCTTCAATATCGCGGCTTCCAGCCTCTTCGGAGCGTCAAACCTCGCCGAGGTGAGCCTTGACTTCGCCACGGGAGTCACGGAGGCTTCGGTGAAAGGCGTACTCATCAACGTGAGCGGCTCCAGCGTGGTCACGGGGAATCAATTCAACTTCACCGGCAAATTCACCGATGACACCTGGCGGAAAAAGATCCTGTGGAACGTGCCCGCCGCCACCACGATGAACATGGCGGCCCAGCGCATGGATGGCGCGGTGCTGGCCCCGTATGCCGCGGTGACTTCCAATAACGACTTCAAGGGATCACTGGTCTGCAAATCCCTGAATCTCCAGGGCTCCTGCTTCCGCCTCCCCTTCGGCTCCACGGAAATCCTGTCCATGGGACAGTAAGACCGCCGGACCACTAACTGTCAGGTGCCCGCCGGGCATGAAGGCCACATGGCTTTCATGCCCGGCTTTGTTTGTTTGCGAAACACTCCAGGGCGGGCCAGCATGACGGGCCATGACATCCTCCCGCGCCGCCGTTCTCTGGAGTATTTTCGCCACCGGACTCTTCTCTGCGCATCTCTCCGCGGCGGATGGCGGGGAAACCCCGCCCGCGAAGCCGGAGCCCGTGAAAAAAACTGTAAGGGAGAATCCGGACAATCTGGAACTGGTGAAACGCATCCACGCACTCATCGTGGAGAAAAGCACGGAAAAGGAGGCCGCGGCGATGAAACTTTATACAGTGAATACCAATGGCGGCAAAGCGCTCAATATGATTCCCGTGCCCGCGGGGGAGTTTCTTATGGGCAGCCCGGAGAATGAAAAGGGCCGAAAACCGGACGAGGGCCCACAAGTAAAAGTGAAGGTGGATCCTTTTTGGATGGGCTCATGCGAAGTAACCTGGGGTCATTATTGGCCATACGTTTTGGTCTCTGAAAATAGATACGCTGCCAGGGACAAGCAATCACCTATGGTGGACGCGGTGAGTGGACCCACGGAACTCATTTTCGTCCCCGTGGAGTTCGGAGAAAACCATCCGGTCACCGACATTACCCGCCACGGCGCTCTAAAGTTCTGCCAGTGGCTGAGTGCCCGCACCGGCCAATATTACCGCCTGCCCACCGAAGCAGAATGGGAATACGCGGCCCGCGCAGGGACGACAACCACCTGGCCGTGGGGAGAGGACGCCACAAAACTGGGGGAGTATGCCTGGTATTTCGAGAACTGCGAAGCCTTGATCCATCCAGTGGGACAAAAGAGACCCAATGCCTGGGGATTTTATGACCTTCTTGGTAATGCCGGCGAATGGACCCTCGATCAGTATGACGCGGCCAGGTATTCCAGGCTCGCGTCCGGACAGCCGGTTTTAAATCCATTCAATAAAACCACCTCCCGTCATCCTATCGTCCTCCGGGGAGGAAGCGCTGACAGCGACGCCCCGGAATGTCGACCTGCCTCCCGGGCTTCCAGTAGCAAAGACTGGGAAGAGAACAGCAATGGAAGCAGATGGCACCTCAGATACGCCTCAATCTTCGGATTTCGCCTTGTCCGGCCTCTCAAAATCCCTTCTCCGGAGGAAATGCACGCGATCTGGAATGCGGACTATCCAGAAGGCAAAAAATGACCCGCGGATAAAAGAGAGAAAACTTGACCGGCTTAAACACCGAACGCAGGCTCCTGTATGCCATCGTTTCTGAGACATTTCACCCGCCGACGGGTACTGGCGGGCCTTTTCGCTGGCGGGGCGGGAGGCGGCGCGTGGATGCGCTATGTGGAGCCGGGGTGGCTGAAGGTGGCGCGCCACAACGTGCCGCTGTGGCCGGAAAAGTCCGATCCGGTCCGGCTGTTGCACCTCTCGGACCTGCACGCGGACCCCATGTCCCTGGCGGAGATCCGGAGCGCGGTGGAGTTGGGCATCGCGGAAAAGCCGGACCTCATCTGCCTCACGGGGGACTTCATCACCTGGAAGTATGATCAGTGGGACGAATATGCCACCATCCTCGCGAAGCTCCCCGCCGCGGCACCGGTCTATGCCGTGCTGGGGAATCACGATGGTGGCGGATGGGCACGGCATAACGGCTACCCTGACACCTCCCTGGTCCGCGGCATGCTGGAACGCGCGGGCATCCCGCTGCTGCACAACCGGCGTGAATCCCTTACCATCAAAGGCCGCCGCTTCACCCTGGCCGGGCTGGGCGACTGGTGGGCGGATGAAATGCGCCCGGCGGAGGCTTTTGCCGGGCACCAACCCCGGCCGGAGGAGCCGGTCATCCTGCTCTCCCACAATCCGGATACCAAAGACAAACTCACTTCCTGGCCCTGGCATCTCATGCTCTCCGGCCACACGCACGGCGGCCAGTTGTCCCTGCCACTGGTGGGCACTCCCTTCGCCCCCGTGCGGGACAAACGCTACGTGCGCGGCCTCCACCGTTGGAACGAACGCTGGCTCCACATCACCTCCGGGGTGGGAGCCCTGCACCACATGCGCTTCAACTGCCGCCCGGAAATTAGCGTGCTGGAGTTAAGTTAGGAAGCGCACTGGCATGTCAGACATTTCCAGGGACGGCATCCCCCGCGGGAAAATCCTCCGCCTTTCCGCGCCCTCGCACGGTTGGATGGAGGTCATCTTCGAGCAATCCCCGGAAAGACTGGTCCTCTACATTTCGGACGCCGTAAACGACGGCCTCGCGGAGTTGGCGGAGGCGGTGGCCCGTCTCCTGAATGGATCCACGGAGGAGGTAGTGGAATTCTGTCTGGAACCTGACTACGCCACCTGCCGGTTGCAACGAGAGGAAAAGACGGTGCGGATTTCCGTTTACCTGCCTGAGGTGGAAGCCCCGCTTTTCAAGGGTACGGAGCCTCTCCGTTCTTTCGCGGACGGCCTTCGGGAAAGCCTGCTGGACCTGGAACCCTGCTGGTCTGACGACACCGCATGGACCTATCCTTTTCCTCACGGCGAGGTGGCGCTGCTGAAGAACCCTCCGGGAACTGAGACGGGTTCCAAACTGAAGGCAGACCAGGAAGGGTGATCCCCGGGGTAAATCGAAACCCGACAATTCCTACTAAATTAGTTGACATTAGACCGGTATGGTTTAGTAATGCCGTGTTGCCGGAACGTCCGGTGATCCTGCTTCGATCGACAGTGCGTGCTGAGAGCGAACCCCTTGCTTCACAACCACCTCTCGAACTTTGAAACGAGCCTGCCCCGGCGGCGGTGTTTCATCCTTCGGTTTCTCCCAAACCTGTCACCGATCCCTCCTCCCCATGAACTCCCCCGCCCAGGCTTCCCCGTCCTTTGACTGGACTGAATTCGTCCGTCACAAGCTGGAAACGCTGCGCTTTGGCTCCGTGCAGATCACCGTCCATGATGGACGCGTCACGGAGATCGAGACGGCCCGTCGTGCCCGGCATGCCATTCCGGCGGCAACCACACGCGGCACCAGTCGCCCCGCGACCTCCGCGAGAAGGCAGGAACACCACTCCGCGGCCCGCTGAGTTTCCTGCCCAGGGCGGGGACGGATTCCCCGCCTTTTTTTGCTCATAACAACTTCAGTTGGTGGCGGGAGGATGCCGGGCGGCCAGGTCGGCCCCTTCCGCGCGAACGATACCCCGGCAGCGTGTTCCCGCCGGGCCATTGTTCGCCTGGCCGCCCGTCCGGTGCCACGCGCCGGACGGGCGGCACCCCTCCTCTTCCTTTTTTCCCCCTCTATCCTGTTATCATGTCGCTTCCCTCCCGTCCCGAATACCCGGACCCGCTCGATTCCCGCCAGCTCCGCGCACTGACCGTGCTGGCGGCCACCGGCAGCTTCACGGAGACCGCGCGCCGGTTGAACCTCACGCAGTCCGCCATCAGCCACTCGCTGAAGGCACTGGAGGAGGAGACAGGCGTGCCCCTAATAGAGCGCAGCGGTCGCCGCGCCCTGCTCACCCAGGCGGGCCAGACGCTGAACCGGCGGGCGGAGCGCATCCTGCGGGAAATGGCCAGCGCCCGCGGCGAACTGGAGCAGTTGCTCCGCTGGGGCGGGAGCCGTCTCCGAGTGGGAGCGAGTCCCACGGCCTGCCAGTATCTGCTGCCGAATATCATCCGGGAGTTCGGCGCGCAGTTTCCCCGGTGGAAGATCGAAATCATCTCCGGCGATACCCGCTCCACCCTGGAGGGCGTGCGGGAGGGGCAACTGGACCTCGCTCTGTGCATGAAGAATCCCGGCACGGGAGACGACACCGCCTTTCGCGAACTTTTCTCCGAGGAAATCCGCCTCGCCATTCCCCCGGCGCACGCGTGGGAAGGAAGAAAGTTCCTCCCTCCGGAGGAACTGGCGGGAGAGCGCATCATCAGCTACACCGGTGCCAGTTTCCTGCCGCATCTGATTAAAGACCATCTCGCAAAAGAGAGCGTGCGCCTGCCGGAGCCATCCATCTCCCTGGGCAGCCTGGAGGCGGTGAAGGAAATGGTGAAGCTGGGCATGGGCGTGGCTTTCATCCCCTCCTGGGTGGCCACCCGCGAAGTGGCGGCGGGCACGCTCCATCTGCTGACCGTGCGCCCGGGCCGGCTCATCCGCCGCTGGGGCGTGGCATGGCGGCGGAAGCGCCCGCTCTCCCACGGGGAGGAGACTTTTATCAAACTGGCCACCTTTTACGGAACGGAAATGACCACGGGGGATTCCCGGCTGCTCACGCTGCCGGAGGCTCCGCCCATCGACTCCGCGGCCTGAGCCCGGGACTTGTTATTTCCCATCCCTTTTCCGCCCCCCGGGCGGAGCCCGCGGAACGCCGGGGGGCGTTTCGCGGGCACCCTTTTCCGACAACCCCAGACCCCACCAATAAAATGAGCATCTATCATCTCAATCACACGGACGGTCACTGGATTCTTACGGGCAACGGCACGCCGGGCCCGCTGGCAAGATTTATCACCCGGCCGGAGGCCGTGCTCCACTCCAGCCAGTTGGCGCGCGAGGTGGGAGGATCGCTCGAAATCCACGGGCACGACGGGGATGTGGAGGAGGTACGCACTTACCGGCCTCCGCACCCGGAGGAATCGCCCGGGCATTTTCCCTCCGCTCGCTTCTCTCCTCAAACCTTTTCCCAACCCCATCTCTCCCCGCCATGAGCCATAACCAAACCCCCGAGGAAAACGCCGTCGATATCATCGGCGACGTGCATGGGCACGAGGAAGCACTCCACGATCTCCTGAGTTGCCTGGGCTACCGGCGCATTCAGGGAGCCTGGCGGCACCCGCGGCAGCGGCTGGCCGTTTTCACCGGAGACCTCATCGATGGCGGCCCCAATCCCCGCGGCGTGCTGAAGACGGTGCGGGAGATGGTGGACGCCCGCGTGGCCCGCTGCGTCATGGGGAACCATGAATTCAACGCTCTCCTGCACCATACCCCCGCGCCCGAACGGGAAGGTCCGCTGCGCCGGCTCACGGAGCGGCAACTGGCCGCGCACGAGCCCACGCTGCGTAACCTCGCACGGCCCTTTCCGGACGAGTGGCGGGGCTGGCTGGCGTGGTTCCGGAAGCTGCCCCTGTGGATCGATGGCGGCACCTGGCGGGTCATCCACGCGTGCTGGAGCCGGGCCGCCCTCGGCTTTCTCATCGAGCCGGAGCTGAACAACACCGTGCTGGAAGCCTGCGCGAACGACGGGCCGGAACGGCGACTCATCGATCTCCTGCTCAATGGTCCCTCCGTGACCCTGCCCGGCGAGGATCACCATGGCGAGTCCGTGCGCCGCGCGCGCCTGCGCTGGTGGGAGCCGCTGGCACCCGGATGCACCCTCCGGGACGCCTGCATCAATCCCATGCCTCTGGAAACGGGGCTCCGTCCCCTGCCGGAGGAGGTCCGCGCCACCCTCACCCCGTATTCCCCGGAAGCCCCGCCGCTTTTCATCGGCCACTATGGCCGGAAAGACGCGGGCACCCTCCGCCTGGCCTCCAATGTCGTGTGCGTGGATGCCGGCGTTGCCCGCGGCGGACGTCTCGCCGCGTGGAGGCTCCAGGCATTCCCTCTCTTCGCCAGCCGGGGAGACCGCAGATTCCCCCACCATTCCGTCAGCCTGGCGGGGTGAGGGAGGGGCATTTTACTGGCGGTCCCTCTGTCTCCTCAACAAAACAAGGGAGCCGGCGGTCGCCAGCATCAGTGCGCTGCCAGGCTCGGGAATTGCGTAGCCATACTGCAGGTGGTCCAGCGCAGTCCCGGCAAGGAGCACCTTGCTGATCCCGTTATCTGAATAAATCCCGATAAACTGGTTCCCCAAAGTGGAGGTGCTGGGCGTGGATGGAGGAAGTCGAACCATCTTCACCCGGATATCCCCCGTCACATCATTTCCCAATCCGTCATAGGCCCGGAAAAGATCGTATGAGTCAAAGCCCTCGGAAAGGGTCGAAAACCCCGGCAGAACCAATCCCGCGTATTTGGGGTAACCCTGCTCCTCCGAACTCTCAAACTTGATTTCCGTGGACCATACGTCCCCATATTCCGGCAGGGATCCCCCATGCGTACGCCAGATAAGTCCGTTACTTCGATTGTCGAGCACTCCATCATCCCCGTCCACCCCGGGAAATCTGGCCGGGAACCCTCCGGCAATACTGACGCCGGGCGTGTTCAGCAGAGCATCCTCGAAGTCCTCAAGATAGAGTGTCCCGCCCTGAATCCCCTCATAAAAGGGACTGTCGGAGGTCTTTTGATAGGGAACCGGCCCAAAAACGGTCACCACTGCATCAAGCCGAAGGGGGGCGAAAAGAACCGGGAGCAAGGCATACCATGGAGATCTCTTCATCCTGACAAACGATTCGTCCCGTCCGGCACTCATGCAACGAAAAAAGCAGTTCAGCAGAACGAACCCCGTTGCTGCCGCATCCGGTTTCTCCGCCAACCCAGCATCCCCATCCCTGCCACCGTCGCCAGGACCGGGACAGACGGCTCGGGAATCGCATAACCATACTGCAAATAGTCCAAACGACTGGCACTAAGCAGGATTTTACTGATACCCGCGTCCGAAATAGATGCCGATAAACTGATCGCCCGCGGTCGAATTGTATGGCTCCAGGGGAAGATTGAGCAAATCTATGCGGAGATCCCCGGTAATATCGTTTCCCAAGCCATCATACTGATCAGTAAGTGGCATAGGCTACACTTGGAGCCCGGAAGAATGCCCGGACTAACTTTGGCTTCGCTTTAATTGCCGCCAGGTCTTTTATGACCCTTTCCTTCAGGGATTCGTTCTGTTTCAGCGGTCTTTTCGCCGTGCCGTTGGTCTTCGCGTGCTGCCACACAAATTCGTCGGGATTGAGGTCCGGCGCATAGGGCGGCAGAAAATGAAGTTCCAGTCCGCCCCGGGTCCACAAGCCGAAGTCGAAGCCATACTGCCTCGGATCCCGGCCCACGATCCACTCGCGCACCTGAATCCTTTGCTCCGCCGTTAGCCTGGGTTTTGGGCCGGCTGATTTGCGTGAGCACAACGCCGGCTGCCCACCTTTACGGTGCGCGCGCAGCCACCGGTAAATCGTGGTGCGGCACAGCCCCAGCGATTGCATGACCCCGCTGGGAGCCGCGCCGTCTTCCACGACACGCCGGACCGCCAGTATCCGGTAGGATTCCAGTGTCTTATGATCCAGTTTGCGTCCGTCGTGGCGTGCCATTCTCCACCATGGAATGGAAACATGGATTTGTCTAGCTACTTGTAGCCTATATCACGAACCAATCAGTAAGCCCGGAAAAGATAATAAGCGGAAGCACCCGGGAAAGTGGTGAATCCGAGAAGAGCCATCCCCGCGTATTCAGGATAACCCTGTTCCGGATCCTCATCGAATTTAATTTCCACCATCCAAGGCTCTCCGTAATCGCCAAGATAACCTGAATGGGTCGCCCATACGGTTCCAGTTCCACGATTATTAAGGATTCCATCATCCTCGTCCACTCCTTGGAGCTGTGCCGTTCCCCCATTCCTGATGCTCACCCCCGGGATATTCAATAACCGGTCCTCAAAGTCCTCCAAATATAGCGTGCCATTCTGGATTCCAGAGTAAAAGGGGCTATCCGATCGTTGCGCGTAAGGCACCGGCCCGAAAACAGTCACCACCGCCTTGAGCCGCAAGGGGGCACAAAGAGTAATGCCCAAGGAAAGCCATGCCGGAAAGGTCATAAGAATGAGGAGTTTTTCAAATGCGAGGCCCATTTAGGGTCAGTCCTGGCTGTCGCGCCGGGTTTTTCCAGGCCCGGCCTCTCCGGGTGCCCGGCAGCCACAGTCCCGATAATACCGCTAACGTGATGGCGGAAGGTTCGGGGATCGCATAACCGTACTGCAGGTGATCCAGCCGGGCGGCACCAAGCAGTATTTTACTGATTCCAGTATCCGAACGGATGCCCACGAATTGATTCCCCAGCGTGGAGTTATTTGGAGTGGCCGGAGGAAGGTGCACCGCTTCAACAAAGACATCTCCCGTGACATCATTTCCCTGGCCGTCATAAGCACGAAACAAATAATATGCCTCAAATCCCTCTGGAAGAGTGGAAAACCCCAGGAGAACCAAGCCCGCGCATACCGGATATCCCTGGCCTTCCATTTCATCAAACTTTATCTCCAGGGAAAAATTGTTTCCATAATCCGCAAGCGGTCCTGAGTGCGTTGCCCACACCATGCCATTACTCCGGTTGTCCAGCACCCCATCGTCCCCGTCTACTCCGGGGAATCTCGCGGGCTCGCCGTTTTTGATACTGACCCCGGGTGTATTAAGAAGAGCATCTTCAAAATCCTCCAGGTAAAGTGTTCCGACCTGGGCGCCTTTATAAAAGGGACTGTCGGAAGCCTTCTGATAGGGAGCCGGTCCAAAAACAGTCACCGCGGCCTTGAGTCCTGGAGGGAACAACAGCGCGGGAAGCAAAACAAACCATGGAAAACCCTTCATTACGGCAACCTTTTTCCCGCATTCCACACACTCATGCAATGGAAAAAAGTCTCAGCAAGTTGATCCCACGCGGGCGCGGAGGCCGGGCATCCAGACCGCCATCACCGAGAGGGAAGGTCTGGGAGCCGAGTATAATCCATCGGAAGGCAATGGAGAGTATTTTAGTGATTCCATCATCCAAATGAATTTCGATCAGTCATGCTCGAATCCAAAAGGGTGGTGGCGCCGTTTGGCATTGATTCCAGGATCACGGAGAATTCCGTCAATTTTTAATGCTTTCTTTCGGAATTGCCGGATCGTTTAATTTTCACTCAATGAAAAAATTTGTAAAGAAAACAGGAACTCCCCGTCCTCAACTTCCTTCCGCAGACGGGATTCCCGCCCTCCTTACTGAACTGGAGAGCCTGGGAAATGCGGAGCGTCTCAGAGAGATGGAGACGCGTTATGGCATCCGGACGGCAAAGGCCTTCGGAGTGGCCATGGCCGATATCCAGAAGATGGCGCGGCGTTTCGGGGTGGATCATGCTCTGGCGGCGGGTTTGTGGGAAACGGGATGGTATGAAGCGCGAACTCTCGCCGCGCTCGTGGAAGACCCGGCCCAGGTCACGGAGGATCAAATGGACCGGTGGTGCGCGGATTTCGACAACTGGGCGATCTGTGACACAGTCTGCTTCAAACTCTTCGACCGCAGTCCTTATGCCCTTGCCAAGGTGGAAGCGTGGGCGCGGAGCCGGGTGGAATTCACACGGCGCGGGGCTTTCGCGTTGCTGGCCAGTCTGGCTCTGCATGATAAAGGTGCTCCGGATGAGGCCTTCTCCCGCTGCCTGCCGCTCATCGAAGACGCGGCGGAGGATGACCGGAACTTCGTGAAGAAAGCGGTGAACTGGGCGCTGCGGGCCATCGGAGAGCGTTCTCCCGCCCTGCATGCCGCCGCGCTGGCCACGGCAGCCATGCTCGCGGGTTCCTCCAGCGCCCCGGCGCGGTGGGTGGGTAAGGACGCGTTCCGCCAATTGCGGAGCCCTGCCGTGCTCGGGCGGCTCGGAAAACGGGGAATCTGATCGCACTACCGGACCGCGAAGGTTTCGCTTTTCCACTTCCACCTTGCGCGGGCGCGGAAAGTGGCCAGTCTCCACGGCCCCATGTTTCACAACATCCATCTGAACGAGTTGCCCCTGGACGGGAAAGTCTTTGAGGGGGAAATCCGGAATGATCTGTTCCACATCGAAGGGCCGGACGCGCCGCGGTTCATCCCGCCGGTGACGTTTTCCCTCACGGTGCGTCTGGACGGGCCGGATGTGGTGGTGGAGGGCACCATCGAGGCCCGGTTTGAGCTCCAGTGCGCGCGGTGCGGGCAGTGGTTCCCCTGGGAGCTGGATCTGGACCCGTATTACTCCCAGGAGCCTCGTGAAGGAGCGGCCACACTGGACTTGACATCCCAAATACGGGAAGACATACTCCTGGCCCTTCCCGGCTATCCCCGGTGTGAAGATTCAAATGTCGAAAGCCGGACCTGCCCCGCCGAGGGGAAGTTCGCCGCGGAGAGTGATTATATCCCACTCGAAGAGGCCGAGACTGAAGAGCCAACGCATACGGATGTCTGGGATGCCCTCGATCAGATCCAACCTTCCCCCGGAGCGCCCCGGCGTCCCAATTCCTAAACACCTCACCGTTATCATCCCATGGCCGTACCGAAAAGACGCTCCTCCCGCAGCAAACAAAAGATCCGCGCGATGTCCAAGCGCTGGAAGGCTCCCGGCCTGAAGACCTGCCCGAAGTGCAGCGCCGCCGTGCCCTCCCACATCGCCTGCCCGTCCTGCGGCACGTATCGTGACCGTCAGGTCCTGAACGTGACCGAGATCGCCTGAGACCGCGCTCCCGGAAGTGAATTTCCAGAAACCGCCGGTGCTGTCCCGCGCCGGCGGTTTTTTCGTGACCTGACGTGACGCCGCGGGACGGAACTGATATCGACCACTCTTTCCTCCTATGACTATCGCCGGACCCACCGATCAAGTCTGCGCCGGGCTGGACCTGGCGCGCGTGCCGTTTCCCGCCTTTGTGGTGGACCTGTCGCGGCTGCGGAAAAACCTGGAGTATCTGCGCATGGTGAAGGAGCGGGCGGGATGCCGCATTCTTCTGGCGCAGAAGGGATTCAGCATGTGGGCGGTGTATCCGCTCATCGCCTCGTATCTGGATGGCACGTGCAGCAGCGGGCCGTGGGAGGCCCTGCTGGCGCGGGAGAAATTCCCCGGCGGGGAGTATCACGTTTACAGCCCGGCCTTCACGGAGGAGGACATGCGGGAGATCCTGCCCTTCGTGGATCACTTGTCTTTCAATTCCCTGCGTCAGTGGCGGACCCATCAGCCGGCCATCCGGGCGTGTGGACGGCACATCGAGTGCGCGCTGCGGGTGAATCCCCGCGTGAGCACCGGGGGCGTGGAGATGTATGACCCCTGCGCACCCGGCTCCCGCCTGGGCATTCCCGCGGAGGAACTGGAGGGCGAGGACCTCACCGGTCTGGACGGGCTCCATTTTCACACGCTGTGCGAGCAGAACTCCGACGCGCTGGAAGCCACCCTGGCCGGAGTGGAGGAGAAATTCGGCCACCTGCTACGCCAAGTGAAGTGGCTGAACATGGGCGGCGGTCACCACATCACCCGCGCGGACTACGATGTGGACCTGCTGGTGCGGCTAGTTCGAGGCATCCGGGAAAAATACGGCATAGAAGTGTATCTGGAGCCAGGGGAAGCCGTGGCCCTGGGCACGGGCATGCTGGTGAGTTCCGTGGTGGACACGGTGCGCAACGGCATGGACCTGGGCATCCTGGATGTGAGTGTCACCTGCCACATGCCGGACTGTCTGGAGATGCCCTACCGCCCGGCGGTGCGCGGTAGCGGCATGCCCGGGGAGAAGGCGCGGGATTACCGCCTGGGCGGCGGCACCTGCCTGGCGGGGGATGTCATCGGGGACTACTCCTTCGACGCTCCGCTCCAGCCGGGGGACCGGTTGATCTTTGAGGATATGGCCCACTACACCATGGTGAAAACTACCATGTTCAATGGCGTGAAACACCCCGCGCTCTGCACCTGGGATCCGGACACGGATGAACTGAAGGTGGTCCGCCGCTTTGGCTACGCTGATTTCCGCGACCGCCTGTCTTGAGCAAATACCGCCAGGGCGCGGGTAAAATTTTCCCGGCACGGGTTTCCGGTCCCTCTTTTCAATCCGGGAATCCGGGTCTATGACCCCGGCTATGAACAGCACGGCAATCAGAACAGTGGGTGTGGCGGGGCTCGGGATCATCGGGTCCCGGGTGGCGGGACTTTTGCGGGAGCGGGGATTCGCGGTCCGGGCGTGGAACCGCACGCCCAAGCCCGGCGTGGAAGGCTACACGGACTCCCTGGAGACGATGGCGAGGGAGTGTGAGGTGGTGCAGATCTTTGTACGGGACACCCCGGCGCTGCGCCAGGTGATCACCGCGCTGCTGCCCGGGCTGGCCAAAGGGAAGACGGTTATCAATTCCGCCACTGTGTCCCTTCAGGCCACGAAGGAGATGGCAAAGCTGGTAAAAAAAACCGGCGCGGACTTTCTGGATATCCCCTTCACCGGCAGCCGGGACGCGGCGGCCGGCGGGCAGCTCACTTATTACGCGGGAGGCCCCGCAAAGCTGGTGGAACGCGTCCGCCCGGTGCTGGAGGCTTCCTCAAAAACCATCCTGCCCACCGGGGACGTGGGCACGGCCACGGTGCTGAAGATCGCCACGAATATGGTGAGTGCCGTTACCGTGCAGGCGCTCTCGGAGGCGCTGGGCGTGGTGCAGGCCTCCGGTGTGCCCCTGGAGATGTTCCAGGCGGCCATGGAGCACAACGCGAACTGCTCCGGACTGGTGCGTATGAAGCTGCCCTCCATGATCCGGCGGGATTTCACCCCGCACTTTTCGCTTAAAAACATGCTGAAGGACGCGCGCTACGCCCTGGCACTCGCGGGACAGGGGAACATGGAGGTCCCCGTGCTGACCTCCGCCGCCGCCTGCATGGCGGGGCTGGAAGCCGCGGGCCGCGGGGATGAGGACTACTCCGTGCTGGCGGAACACTACGTGGGCGCGTCCCCGAAGGAATGATGAGCACCCTTCCTGTCTCCCCCGTCCCGGCCGCGGAAGCCGGCCTGATGGACCTCTCCCGCCAGGTGAAGCTGCGACTCACCGGGCCGGACGCCCAGCGCTACCTGAACGGTCAGGTTTCGAACGATGTGCGCCGCCTGCCCCCCAGCGGCTCCCTGGTGGCGTGCGTCTGCACGCACAAAGGCAAACTGGAGGCGCTGGTCACCATCTCCCGCTCCGGCCCGGAGACCTTTTTCCTCACGGCGGATGAAACCCTGGCGGATTTCCTTCCCACCCGCATGGAGAAATACCTCATCGCCGATGATGCCGTGCTGGAGGACATCACGGCGGACTATTCGCTCCTGCATGTTTTCCCGGGCAACGCCGCGCCTGGGTCGCTGCCCGCTCCCGCCTTTTCCTTCACCACCACGCGTCTGGGCGTGGGGGGAACGGATCTGTGGTATCCCGCGGGCACGGCGCTGGATGTCTCCTTCACCCCGCCCGAAGCTCTGGAGCTGCTCCGCGTGGAGCGTGGCATCCCCTCGTGGACGGCGGAGCTTTCCAGCGGCATCCTGCCGCAGGAGGCGCGGCTGGAGGACTATGCCATCGATTTTCACAAAGGCTGCTACACCGGACAGGAGGTCATCAGCCGGCTGAAAAGCGTGGGCCAGGTGAACAAAAAGCTGGAGCGCCTGCGGTTGCCTCCCGGCGTGATGGCCGATCCCGGATGGGTGCTGGCTTTTCAAAACGCGGAGGGCGCGTGGGTGGAGGCGGGCCGGATAACATCCGTGGCCGGACAGAGCGGCCTGGCACTGGGCTATGTGAAGCGCGCCGCCGCCGGACAGGCACTGTTCGCCGGACCGGAAGGCACGGAGCCCGCGACTCCCATTGAAATCCGGGTAGCAGGCTGATGGGGAAAATCGACCATCCGGCACTGACACGCCCTGCCAGGCAGGCCCGTTTTTCCCGTGCCAGCCCGCCATCGCGGTTCCGGAAACGAGAAAGACCCTTGACGATTCCCGGGCTCAACCATCCATTCCGTTCACCTATGATGAAGCCGTCCCGACTCCTCGCCCTGTCCCTCGCCACTCTGGCGTGCTGCTCCTGCAGCACCTTCAACAAGGTGACGGACAAGACTCTGGGATTTTTCAAAGGGAAGGAAAAGCCAAAGGATCCCGCCGCGGAAGTGGCGGAGCCGGTGCCTCCGGGGGCGCGTTTTCACAATACCGCCGTGATGTATGTGGACGTGAGTGGCGTGAAGCGGAAGGTGGTGGTGGAGCTGGACCCCGTGGTGGCTCCAAAGGCGGTGGCGAACTTCAAAAAACTCGCGGGAGCCGGATTTTACAACCACCTCGCGTTTCACCGGGCCATTCAGGGCTATCTGGTGCAAACCGGTGACCCCGCCACGAAGGATGACTCCACCCGCAATACGTGGGGCCTCGGTGACGTGGGCTACAAACTTCCCCCGGAACTGCGCGGCAAACACGTGAAGGGCGCGATCGCCATGGCCCGCCAGGGAGCCCTGGACGCGGAGAACAAATCCTCCAGCGGCAGCCAGTTCTATGTGATGCTGCGCAGCGATACGAAGCTGGACGGGCGCTACACCGTCTTCGGTCGCGTCACCCAGGGCCTGGACGTGCTGGAGACCATCGCCGCCAGCACAGTGGATACGAATGACTGCCCCACGCGCCGGTTTGAGATCAGATCTCTCCGCCTCGTGCCTTCGGACAGTCCCGAACTCCGGGAGGAGAAGAATACCCGCCGGAAGACGAAGCCGGATCACGAGAAGTCGGCCATTGGGAAGTTCTTTGAGCGTATCTGGTGAGGATGGGCGGGCATAGCCCTGTCATCGACCATGGAAACCCGCGCCCCCTTCCCTTTTATAGATCGGTTTTCAAAAATCAGCCCATGGCGGTATAGCTCAGGCAATTGATTTCATCGAAGGTCGTATTGCCTCCGATGACCTGAGCCAAGCCCTCCTGATAGAGCGATTTAAAACCGTCATTCACCGCCAGCTTCCGGAGTTCATTCGCCGGTGCCCCGGTGGCGATCAGCGTGGAGAGTTCATTGCTGATGAGGGCGATCTCCATGAGCGCGATGCGCCCGCTGTAGCCCGTGCCATTGCACTCCTCGCAGCCCACTTTTTGATAGATGGCATCTTTCAGCGGCTCCGTGATGGCCCCCTGATAATAAAGGAAATCCTGCACCTCCTGGGTCACGGTCACGGGGTGCTTGCAATACGGGCAGAGGCGGCGCACGAGGCGCTGGGCCTGGCTCATGGCCAGCGCGTCCGCCAGGAGATAGGGCTCCACCCCCATGCTCAGGAGACGGGAGATGGCCCGCAGGGAATCGTTCGCGTGGAGCGTGGTGAGCACCAGGTGTCCGGTGAGCGCCGCGTTGATGGCGGCGGAGGCAGTCTCGCCATCCCGGGATTCCCCGATGAGGATCACGTCCGGGTCCGCCCGCAGCAGGGCGCGCAGGCCATTGGCGAAGGTCAGGTCATGAAACGGATCCGTCTGCGTCTGATTGATCCCCTCGATTTCATATTCGATGGGATCCTCGATGGTCTGGATGTTGATGTTGTCGTCGTTGATCGAATTCAGAAAGGCGTAGAGCGTGGTGGTTTTCCCGGAACCCGTGGGCCCCGTCACCAGCACCAGCCCCTGGTCCCTGCCCATCACGTTCTTGATGATGCCCAACTGGCGCGGTCCCAGGTTCAGATCACTCAGTTTCCGGATGCCGTCCTGCTTGTCCAGGAACCGCATGATGATCTTCTGGAACTCCTTGCGGTGCGGCACGGCGGCCACCCGCACGTCCACCCGCCGCTGGCCGATGCGCATGGCAAAGCGGCCGTCCTGACAGCTCTGGCGCTCCTGGCCCATATTGGACCAGTTCTTGATCATGGCGATGTAGCGCGGCAGGCTTTCCTCCGAGCAACTGTGGATGACCACCAGTTCCCCGTCCACCCGGGCGCGAAAGCGGGCGGTGTTATAGAATTTTTCGATGTGCAGATCCGACGCCCGCATGGTGAGGGCGCGGAAGATGGCCCACTGCACGAGTTGCTCGGCGGTATTGTTAGGGTTCGCCGGATTGATCCGGCCCACGTCCACGGGATCGATCTCGATGACCTGCTGCGTGTCCGAATAGGAAAGCTCCCCAACAGCGGGGCCGCCAGCGTTGTCCCGGGCGCTTTTACTCCGGTTGCGCGCGATGGCCGCGCGGATGGCCGAAGGATCCGCGAGCACGGGGATGATCTTGACGGGGTCATTCCCGCCCGAAAGCCACTCGTCCTCGAAGGCATAGTTTGAGAACGCCGCGGAAATGAGATACACATGCTGGCGTCCGCAAAAGAGCGGGAAGACCGTGTGCTTATCCAGCAGCGCGTCCGGGAACATCGTCTGCCCGGGAGCCTCCTCCGGATTGTAGGCATGGTGCCCCGTGGCGATCCTCATGATGGCCACGCCGTAGTGACGGGGGAGGAACTTCAGGTCATCCAGATTCGCGAGCGGCTTCTTTTCGTTCTCCTCGTAGAGCCGGGTCATCTTTTCCCGCTCGTCCCCGATCATGGGGTAATTCTCCACGAACCACTTGAAGACGGTCTTCACCTCATTGCCTGGAGGTGGCGCGAGAGTCTCCAGAGGATTCGTATCCTCCAGCGGCTTGTAGCCGATACGCGCGTGCAGGTCCTTCAGGATAGCTTCGTACTGCGCGGGATCGATGATGACACGAATGACCAGCACCCGGGGCACGCCCCAGTAATCCCGGGAGCCGGGCTTGTGATGCGCCATGATGAGGAGCGGCCCCATGGTGCCCACCGGCACCCAGGGATCCTGCGAGCGGGCATTACGTCCCAGGAGGCGCAGCAGGGATTCCGCCGGGATGGAGCAGGTGCTCCGCGGCAGTTTCACCGGCAGGAGATTCGCCGAGATGGCCGTGGCCTCTATGTCCACGGAGCCCCCTCCGTTCTTCACCGCCGCGGCATGTTTCTCATCCGGAGGCGCTCCATGACCATTGGCCGGACCGGCGGCCACCTGGCTCCAGAAAGGATCCTCCAGATTATGAGAGGCCCGCCCGGCGGCGGGAACAGGGGATGTGGCCGTGGATCGCATGGGAGAGAGAGCCGGAAAAAATGGAGGGGCTAGCTGCCTCCCTCCGGTTTGTAACCGGCCGGAAAAGTGTAAGACGTGGAGGCCATGTCTTTGCCGCCCTCATATTTCAGGCCGGTGCCGGAGATGCCCCGGGTGAGCAGCTCAAAGCTTTTGCCATTCCAGCGGATCCTGAGGTCCGCCGTGCTGGAGGAGGCTTTGGGATTGTATTTCGGGTCAAAAAACGGGCTGCCCGGTTTCAAATTCGTGGAGGGAAAGCGGTACTGGAGACTGCGGAGCACGGCGTATTCATCCGTGGTGACAGCGGCATCCGCCGCCGTGGGGATCTTCCAGCATTCCTGGGTGTATTTCGCCACCGCGTGGTTCAGAGCCTCCACCCGATCGCCCGCCACCTCCTGCTCGGAACCTTCCCGGATGTTGCTGTAGATGGGAATGGCGATGCCCGCGAGAATCCCGATGATGGCCACCGTCACCAAGGCCTCCAGCAGGGAAAAGCCCACCCGCCCGGCGGTCGGTCCCCGGGGGTTTTGGAAACCCGGAAAAATGCGCATGGCGGCGGGTTTAATAATTGATGGAGTCCGGGGTGGCGGTGCCATTGTCCCGGGTGATGGTGACCCGTCCATCCGGAGTGGAGGGCAGCGTGTAGGTGTAACCGCTGGGCTGGTAGTCCGAGAGAGCGTTCAGCGCGTAGGCCAGATAGTTCTTCACCAGCACATACCGCTCCGCGCTGGTTTTCCCGGACCACGCGATGCCCGCATTCGCCCGGCCATTGGCCTGGATGTACTGGCTGATGGAACTGTTGAGCGCCTCGGCACGACCGATGGCAAAGTTCTCCTCCGCGTCCCGGCGGGACTGCACCACATTCGGGATGGCGATAAAGACGAGGATGCCGATGATGGCGACAGCCGCGAGCACTTCCACCAGGGAAAAGCCGCGACGGTGGCGGGGAACGTTTCGTTTCATGGAAAATGAGGGGGAGACCCCGGCTGGAGTTTTACTGGAACTGCACCTTGGGGTAGGAGCCGGTCGCCCAGGTGGGCAGGGTGAGGTAGTGGCTCGTGTCCCGCATAGCCTGGGAGGAGAGCTTGCCGGTGGTGTTGTCCGCGGTGAAGTTCTCCCGGGTGGCGTCATCCAGGTAGTTCTGGAAGAGGGAGTAACGGGCACCCACGGTGGAGGCCGCGTTGTAGGTATTCATGACCTGCGTCACGGAGGCCCCCGCGCCACCGGCCACGGTCACACGACCAATTTCCCGGTTCACCCAGTGGTTCACCGCCTCCTGCACCACGGCGAGCTGCTGGCGGGACACGATCTCCCGCGAGTCCTGCGCCGCGTTGGAGATATTCGAGATCACCAGCCCGGCGAGGATGCTGATGATGGCAATCACCAGCAACATCTCGATGAGGGTAAACGCCCGTCTGGAGGATTGATGCATCATGGAAAAACCGGGATTTGGGGGCAGCCCGTTTTTCCATCATACCATCAAATATGATACTCTCAAGATTTTCCATATTATTAATAACCCACCCCCCTCATGAAAACCGGGGTTATCAATCCAGCCGCTTTCCTTTCAAACATACGCTGTCCCCCGCATGCGAAAATGCGGAGAACAACAGCCCGCCCCACGCCGTCCGGCGGGTTTTCCCGGCGTTACTTCCTCCGGCGGCGCCGCAGAGCCACCAGCGAGGCCACTGCAAGGGAACCAGCGGTAGCCGGTTCCGGAACGGCGCGCCCGAAGACCTGCACCTCCGCTAGACTCAGGCTGAGACCGTTGGCACCGGCCCCGGAATTGTTCAAGCCGCCGATATACTCGATGCGCACACGGTCTCCCGTTCCGATGACTCCGCCAGCGTTCTCATACAGGCTGAAAATATTCCCCGCCGCTCCGCTCCCGGCAAACTGATTGGAGCCATACACCTCCGTGTTTCCATCGAAGATGGACACGCGGAAATTCGAGAGCCGCTCACCACAGCAGTCGGTCCGGTTGAACAGGGCGATCTCGCCGATGGCGTAATCCTGCGGCAACTGCACTTCCCAGAAGACCGGGCTTCCAATGGCCACGTTGTCCGCCGTGTGCGTCACCGAGCCATTGTTGAAAACCCCGTCCGTGTTGCCATCGTTGGCCCGGCCGGCGACCCCGCCGAAGCCGGTGCTGGACTGATTCGCCGTGCCCAGGACGGCCACATTCGCGAAGCTGGAAGCGGAGGCATGCCCCATCACCTGCACCTCCGCGAGAGAGAGCACGCCATTTCCCGCGAGGTTGTTCCCGAGCAGGGAGACCGTGACATAGCGCCCGGAGAGCGTGGGATTGAACCCGATCGCCTCGCGCACCCCCGCCGATCCGGAGGAAGTGAAGTAGTTCTGTGAGAAGACGACGGCATTGGACGCGTCCCGCACCTGCACATTGTAGTTGGAAAGCCGGTCCCCGCAGCAATCCGTGCGGTTCCAGAGCGCGATGCCCTCCACGGGCCGGTTCGCGCCAAGGTCCACGGACCAGAAGGAATTCGTGGAGCCATCCGAGTGCGTCACGCTACCTCCGCCGAAGTTCCCGTTCGTGTTTCCGTCATTGGCGTTCCCCAGGGTGGCACCGAAGTCCTGGGCCGTGCCGGAAGTGGCACCGCCGATCGCCCAGTTGGTCAGCGTCCCGGTATTTGTGACAAAGCCGTTGGTCACCACGGCGGCGCGGGAACCTCCGACCAGTGTCAAACAAGAAAAAAGAATGGGGAACGCGGGTTTCATTATCACCCGCTTTAACGATTCCGTCACAAATCGACAAGGAAAAAATCCTCCGCGTCCAGGATTGCCGTGATCCCATCCCCGGTTTTGCCGGATTCACCCCAGGCAAAACGCCCTTCGTCTCAACCAAAGCGAATCCACGCGGAAATGCGGTATAAGTTTCCCCACCGGCAGCCGCTGACCGCGGCAGGCTGTAACCCCAAAAACCTGACTTAACTTATGAAACTCAGTATCCTCGGCACCTCCGCGCTCCTCCTGGGAGCCTCCCTCATCTCCGCCTTCGCCCAGGGCCGTCCGGGTCCCGGCGGACCTCCCCGCGGCGGCAAAGGCCCTGGCGGCCCCGAAGGCGGCGAGCGCCCCTCCAGCGCCGAGATCGCGAAGAACCTCAGCACCCGCTACGAAGCCATCGCGGCCTTTGACACCGACAAGAACGGCAAACTCGAAGCGGCGGAAATCGAAGCCGTGAACAAGGCCATCGAAGACGGCTCCCTGGAAGTGGGCCCTCCCCGCCCTCCGAAGGACGACAAGAAAGGTGAAGGCAAGCCCTCCGACAAACCCGAAGGCAAGCGCCCTCCGGGAGACAAGGCCGGCGAACACGTGGCGAAGCTCTACGAGTCCCTGGTGCCTTATGACGCGGACAAAAACGCGAAGCTGGACGAAACCGAGCAAGCCGCCGTGGCCAAGGCCATCGATGACGGCACGCTGAAGCTGCCCCGTCCGGGCGGACCCGGAGGACCTGGTGGTCGCGGTGGCCGTGGCGGACGCCCCGGTCCTCCTCCCGCCAAAGAATAAGTAACGGCTCGCAAAATACTCCCCACAATACCGCCGCCGCGCCCGCCAGTCTCCTCTGCGCGGGCGCGGCGTGGTTTGACCGCCCGGCATTTTCACGCCCCCGTCCATGCGCGTTCCCAAATTCAAATGGCTCACCCCGCTGCTGCTGCTCACGGGGCTGTGGGGCGTGCTGGTGGCGCTGTTCGCGGGGCAGGACATCGTGACCACGTCGCGGGAGTGGGACATCGCTTTTGCCATCGCGGCGCGGTTCTGGCTGCCGTGGCTCCCGCTGCTGCCTCTCACGGCGTGGCTTTCCCGGGCTTTTCCGCTGGAGCGGCGGCGGCCCGCTCCGAGCATCGTGGTCCATCTCCTCGCCTGCGCGGCGGTGGTGATGATTTGTCAGGAATTCACCCCGGACCGTCCACCCGGCGCGGGACGGGAGGGAAAACCAGGCCGGGAGGAACCAGTGGAGGGCGTGATCCCGCCCCCGCGGGAGGGAGGCCGCTACCGGGACCGGGAGGGAGGCCCACCGCCTTGGGTGCGGAAGGAGCGGGCCGGACTCGCCGCGCCGGATGGCATGCGCCCCATGCGCGGAGGCGGTCCATGGCGACCGTTCATCCCGCGCAATGTCATCGATATCATTATGTATGGCGGCGTGGTAAGCCTCACACACGCCGTGGCCATTCTCCGGCGCTCCCGGCAGCGGGAGAGGCGCGCGCTGGAACTGGAGGCCAGCCTTTCCAAAGCCCGGCTGGATGCCCTGCGCCTCCAGATCAATCCGCACTTCCTTTTCAATACACTCAACGCCATCGCCTCTCTCATTCACACCAGACCGGAGGCGGCGGATGAAATGATCGGCAGCCTGAGCGAGCTTCTGCGTGCCTCCCTGCACGGCGGGGGTGGACACGAGGTGTCCCTGGCTGATGAGATGGAAATGCTCCGGCTCTTCACGGACATCGAGCGCACACGGTTCGGCGACCGCATCCGGTTCGAGGAGGACCTGCCGGTGGAAACGCTCACCGGCGTGGTGCCCTCGCTCATTCTCCAGCCGCTGGTGGAGAATGCCATCCGCCACGGGCTGGAGCCCCGTGTGCAAGCGGGCACGGTAACCATCCGCGCGCGGCGGGAGGAGAATCGCCTGCTGCTCTCAGTGAGTGATGACGGCGTGGGCTACTATCCGGGCGACGATCCACCGGAGCGGGCGAAATCCGGCGGTATCGGCCTGGCGAATACGCGGGCGCGTCTCCGCGCGCTCTACGGGGATGATCAAAAGCTCGCCATTGCCTCCGGTGCGTCCGGCGGCACCACCATTACCTTGGACATTCCCTGGCACACCGCATGAAGATCCGCGCCCTTATCGCCGACGACGAGCCGCCCGCCCGCGAGCGGGTGCGCCACCTGCTGCGCGACCACCCGGATATCGAAATCGTGGCTGAATGCGCGGACGGCCCCGCCGCCGTGGCGGGCGTCACGGAGCACGCGCCGGACCTGCTTTTTCTGGATGTCCAGATGCCCGGGCTGGATGGCTTCGGCGTGCTGGCCGCGCTGCCCCAGGAAAAGCTGCCGGTCATCATCTTCACCACCGCCTACGATCAGCATGCCGTGCGGGCCTTTGACGCCCATGCCCTGGACTACCTGCTGAAGCCGTTCAAGCCCTCCCGCTTCAAGGAGTCCGTGGCGCGCGCGCGGCAGCACCTGGCGGGCAAACAAGCGGGCGCGCACACGCAGAGCCTCATAGACCTCCTCACGCGCCGGGAGACACCGCGACTGACCCGCATCACGGTGAAGACGGGAGACCGCGTCATTTTTGTCAGGGTGCGGGACATCGAGTGCATCGAGTCTGCGGGGAACTATGTGGTGCTGCATGTGCACGGCGAACAGCACGTGCTGCGGGAAACCCTGACAGAACTGGAATCCCAGCTGGATCCCGCGAATTTCCTCCGCGTCAGCCGCAGTGCTTTGGTAAACTTGAACCACGTGAAGGAACTGCAGCCGCTGTTCAAAGGAGACCATGCCGTGATCCTTCACAGCGGGAAAAGCATCCCCATGACCCGCGGCCTGCGGGAAGTGGAAAAGGCCCTGCGGTTCGGGTGAGGGATGGCCTTATTTCCCTGACGGGCCCGCGGGCTCCCTGGTGATCGTTACCGGGATTTCTCCGGTGACGATCCCGGGCAGAAAGCTCAACTCCATCCGCGCGCGCACCAGCCCTCCCGGGGTTTCCGTGTGAAGATACAAACCCTCAGGCGAAGGCCCGCCGAATTTCACAGGAGGGCCGGGAATCTCGATCTGCTCATTCGGCTGGAGCGTCACGGGCACCACCAGATCCAACCCGAAGAGTTCCAGATTGGTGACCTTCAGATCCTTGCCGTCCGCGTCCCTGGTTTTGAGTTTGGTGGCATTCCAGGACCAGACGACCTTCAGTTCGCGGGACTGAGTGGAGAGACTCCGCAGCACCAGCATGGAGGGTAGTTGATCGCCGTCGTTCACCGACGGGCCAAGAAGCAGCCCGGCGCGCAGACCTTCCTTTTCCGGCCCCCATGCGACAAGGTCCTCCGGCTTCGCCGCCGGGACTTCCCGGGCTTCGGCGATGGTCCGGCTCAGCTTTAAAAAAGCCGGGCTCCAGTCATCGCGTTTGCGCACCAGGGGTTTTGAGTCGCCGGCGAATTCTTTCCGGAGTTCCTCCAGATAAGGCGTCCCCGGAGTCGTCAGTGTAATGGATCCGCTTTTGAGTTTTCTTTCCGGGTCTGGGTTCGCACCATGGGAAACGAGAAGTCGCATCACTTTCCGCCAGTTCAGACTGGAAGCCAGGTCCAGCGCGTCGCCAATGGCGTCCTCCGCGTCATTGGGATCCGCGCCATGGTCGAGCAGGAGTGTCATGAAACGTTCGGCGGCGGTTTCATCCGCGGCGGTAGTGAGGCTTTCCAGGAGAGGAAAACGCTGGCTGGCAGCGCGTGCGTTTTCAACCTTCGCCCCACGCTCCAGCAAAGCCTTTGCCACTTCATAATAACCACCCCGGCAGGCTAGCAGCAGCGGTGTCATGCCACCATTCCGTTTGCCAAAGAAGTTCTTCTCAGGTGTCCTGGAATTGGGATCCTCCCCGGCGGCGAGCAGTTGTTTTACTTTTACCAGGTCTCCCGCCGCGGAGGCCAGCATGAGAGGCGTCACCGGGCCGGTGCCTTCTCCGATGGCGGAAACGGCATCCGTTTCCACAGCCTGCTTATAGGACTTCATGGCTGTCTTGAAATCCCCCGTTTCCCTGAGACGGCTTTCCATCATCAGCCAATTGGAAACTGTTCTTCCGGATCCAGCCGAAGCGCGGGATGATATTTCGTGGGTGGTACTGACCAGGCTGTCATCCTCATAGGTGTTGGTCGTGGTTTCCGTCCCCGCTCCGGCATTCCATGTCCGTATGACCTGACGCCTGGAGGGACTGGCGGGCCAAAACCGCAAGACGATCTTTCCACCGGACAAATCCTCCCCTTTCAGGCTAAAGGTGACGTTCAGGGAGCCATCGTCTCCAAAAGAGACATCACTCAGATCCTTTTCCTCCGGGGCATGGGTCACATTTTTCGTGGCATAAAGCAGATACTTCTTCAGTCCCTCCTGCCCACCCACCGCCGCGATCCATGCCGTCCGTGTGAGCAGCTTTTCGATTTCCACGAACGCCGGACCTTCCGGATTTTTGGGCCCGCTGGAAATAGACAGGCCCAGCATCTTTCCCTCCCGGCGGACTTTCAGAATGTTAGTGGAGGCATCCCATAGGTTTAAAGGATCTTCGATCTCCAGGTCACCCGCGGGCGATTTGACAGTCCGGGTCTTCCACTCCGGGAGGGAATGACCGGAGACGAGGCGGATCATCAGTTCATCCACATCCCCCGCGGTCATGCGCAGTTCATGAACACTCCGGCCATCCGGACTCCAGACAACACGGCCATCCGGGAATATCCGCAGACGCGCCACGCGCTGGCCATCGCCGTGCTGGGCCGGATGCTGTTCATCCCACGCGAGAAGCCAGCCGCCGGTTTCCCGGACTTTCCTGTTCTCCCGGTAGATCTCTTCAAGATGACGATCCTGAAGCACGAAGTCACCAATGGTCCCCAGGTCTTTCAAATTCCGCAGCGGCAGCGTGCGACCGGTCTGGAGAGGCTTGCCGCTTTCGTTCAGAATGAAGACCCTGCCTGATTTGTCAGGATTCCGCGGAGTCTCCTCCATGGAGGGACGAAGCGGAAAGGCTTCCCCGTCCAGATAGAGGGTGTCGGGATCGGCGGAACTGTAGAGCACCTGAAACTCCCGCTTCACTTTGTCCACGCGGGAAGTCCGGAAGGCCTCCACGTCTTTGATTTGCAGGATCCCCTCGAATTTCCAGGTCTTCGGCCCGCCATCGCTGCCGCTGAGGGAAAAAGAGACGCCGGTGGAAAGGAAGCCCTGATGATAGAGCACAAAATTCACCCCGCCTTTCGTCCGGACAGCATACGCGGCCTGGGTGTCATCGAAGAGCAGGTAGTCCGAAGGCACGCCGGCGTCAGGATCCGGAGCCGCTGCTTTGTCAGGGGACGGCGCGGACGGCGGAGGCGGAGATTCCTCGCGCGGAACTCCAGCGGCGGGCGCGGATGCCTTGTCAGGTTCCCCGGCCCGGAGCATGGCCAGGGGAATGGCAATGCCTGCTCCCACCAGGAGCGCCGCCGCGACAAAGGCGGCGCTGGTACGACGGCGGCTGAGCCGGTCGCTGAGGACCGCCAGCAGACGGCCCTCCAGGCGGGATTTGCGCGCCATGGCGAGACCGCAGGCAGCAGTCCAGGGCGCGGGAGTGAAACGGGTGGCCACCTGCAACAGATGCCCGGCGTATTCAGAAGGCCGGACGCCGCAGGAGATCACCAGATCGTCACAGGCGCGCTCGCGTTCCCCGTGAATCCGCCAAGCGGCGACCCACACGAGGGGATTGAACCAGTGGAGGGCGCACGCGCATTGAGTGAGACACTGGATGGCCGTGTCCCGGCGGCGGATGTGCGCCAGTTCGTGGAGGAGCACGGAACGGAGCTGCGCCGCATCCCACTCCCCCGCGCTGGAGGGGAGCACCAGACGGGGCCGCAGGACACCCCACACCACGGGCATGGCGCAATGGTCATCCAGAAAAAGACGTACGGACTGGCGCACCCCCAGCAGGCACGCGGCCTCCCGGAGCGCCAGGGAGAGTGGACCGCCGTTCACAGGCACACACCGGCGAAGGGCCCGCTGGAGATAAATCCGGGCGATCACCAGTCTCGTTAGGAGAAGGACACACCCCGCCAGCCAGACCAAGGACAGCCACGGTCCGGTGGTGGGCTCCGCAGGCATCTGGACGGAGGACGGCGCGGGAGTGGTCTCCCGCAGGATGGGAAAAACCGGGGCAGCGGTGACATTCTTCGGTGCCGGGGCGGTTACAACGGGGTGGATGGAAGGAGCGACCGCTGCCCCCCTGGCGACCGGAGACGGAACCGGGGCGGGGGGTTGAATCACAGGCGCGGGAATGGGCACCGGCGCGCCCGCGGCGGCCCATTCCGGAAGGATGCGCCACCCGGGCAGCGCCACGGAAAGCACGGGCACTACCAGGAGAGCGAGAATGGCGACCAGCCAGACGAGATGCCGCGTGGAGGCCGAGGCCCGCCAGAGGGAAAGCGCGGCCAGCGTCGCCACGAGAAGCAGCACCAGCCCTTTCAGTGCCGAATCGAAGAGAAGCGGCACCAGCGCGGCTGGGAGGAGAGCGATGAAAAACGGGAGGCGGCTCATCTCAGCGGCCCTCCTTTCTGGCCTGCTCAATGAGGTCCACCAGACGGTCCCGCTCCTCCGTGCTCACCGGTCCCTCGCGGGAGAGCAGATGAGCGGAGAGAGCGTTTTCCAGGGAGCCGCCGAAAAAGGTTTCCAGCACCCGGGCAAAAGCGGAGCGCCCTGCTTTTTCACGGGACTCGCGGGGAGAGTAGATCACTTCCCTGCCCCGGGTGCGTCGTTCCAGATGGCCCTTGTCCCCCAGGATGTGCAGCAGGCGACGCACGGCCATGGAGGTTGGCGGATCCGGCAGGGCTTCCACGATCTGATTTACCGTGGCCTCACCGCGGGCGTAGAGCACATCCATGATCTGGCGCTCCCGGCGGCTGAATTTTGTGGAGTCAGGCATAGAAAAAGAAGGTGATTCGGGAATTCGCTAATTTTTTAACGAAACCAGGCTGGGAACGCAAACGATTTCGCTAATTTTTTAACGATAGGGGATTTTTCCCTGTTTTAGCCGCCTGGAAAAGCCCGTTCCAGGCAATGCCGCCGCCATTTGCACCCGCGGCCTCCCCGTGCCATGGATGGCCGCATGATCGATCCCCAGTCCCCCCGCTCCTGGCCCGCGACGGCTTATCAAAACGCGCTCCCCAACGGCGTGGCCCACGGAAGGATCGCCGTGGACCGGGATGACCTGGTCTTCAGCGCGGGGAGCGTGCCACCGCTGCGCCTGCCCCTGGATTCCCTGGAACTGCGCTACGGCGGGTTCAACAGCCAGCAGGCATTTCTCAGCCATCCCCGGTTGCCGGAGTGGACGTTCCTCTGCGCGGATCCGGCTTTTCTACGGGACGATGTCATCCGCCTCCATCCCGTTCACGGAAAAGGCGCGAAACAGACACACCGTGCCACAAAAAAATGGCCGTGGCCGGTAAAGGTCATGTTGGTC
This sequence comes from Verrucomicrobiales bacterium, assembly GCA_965229245.1. GTDB lineage: Bacteria > Verrucomicrobiota > Verrucomicrobiia > Verrucomicrobiales > V1-33 > V1-33. The sequence continues at coordinate 757,247 of CBDDIW010000003.1, read as the reverse complement.
ACAACCGCGTTATTCATCGCTGGTGTGACGACTCTCTGGATTTACCGGTCGGAGATCGCTGACTCCATTGCCTCGAACATTCCTGTAAGCTCCGAGGAAAAACTGGGGGCTATGGTTTACGCCCAGATAAGAGCCTCCACCAAAGAGGTGACGGATCCCGCTATGGTCGCCCAACTGAAGGCGGTGACGGATCGCCTGGTGCCCGCCGTGGATGACACCCGCTATACCTTCAAATTTCACATCGTGGAGAACGATACCATCAATGCCTTCGCTCTCCCCGGAGGCCACATCGTGGTACATTCCGCGCTGCTAAAGAAAGCGAAGAGCCCGGAAGAGATCGCGGGAGTGCTGGCGCATGAGATCTGCCACATCACCCACAGGCACTCCATGCGGAGCATGGTTAGCGGTCTTGGCACCACGGTAATCATCCGAGCGCTTTTTGGGGATTACGCCGTTCTGGCGGAAGGTGCCTCGACCCTGCTGAATCAAAAATACAGTCAGGATATTGAGAACGAAGCAGACGCCACGGGCTGGAAGTATCTAATAGCAGCGAAAATTGATCCGCAGGGAATGATTGACCTTTTCCAAACCCTCCTGGACGAAGAAAAAGAAATGGGCCTCGAAGCGAATGGCGCGACGGACGTAATAAGTTCGCATCCCGCGATCGCCGATCGTATCGCCGCGCTTAGCAAACTGAGGAAGGAAGTACCCGCCGGAACGGTCTTTGAGCCAATCGTGATTCCACCCCCGGCGGCTGTTCCCACCTCCACGCCCTGACGAAGTCACAGGTGTTCAGGCGCGACCTGTGAGCACGGCTTTCCACGCCTTGCCCGCGCGCCGGCCCTCACCAATGTCCCGCACCTTCCGCCCCCCGGTGAGGAGGGCAAAGGGCGCGCCCACAGGGGTGTCCGCCAGGAGACGTCCCGGGATATCACCCGCGTCATTCGGGCGCACGAAGGACAGACGGTACTGGTGCCCGGCCACGGTGAATTTCACCCCGCCGGTAAAGTAATACCATGGGAACTTTATATCGCTGACCTCCGCGAGAGGCACATCGAACACGCGTCCATCCTCGTCCGTATAAGCGAGATGGCCGTCCACATATTCCAGCACACCGGGCCGGCTGCCGGTGATTCCGATCAACAGCCACGCGGGCGTTCGAAGGGCGTTAGGGTCACTCATGCGGGAGATGATAGTGGAAATCAGCGGTTCCGCTTCAGGAAAATGGCGAGCGCATGATGCCTCCTGTTATCTGGCATCCGCCGGGATTTTCCTCACCGTGAATCCCGTTAGCAGCCCCCAGTGGGGAGCAGCCGTGTCTCCCTGATAACACTGGAGGCAAATAGAGGGTTTCCCGCCTTCCGGCATAGGGATGGTGCAGGAGCCCGCGTCCTGCCATTCTTTCCCGCCATCGGGCTGGAACTGTCCGCGAACGGTTCCGCTCTTTACGAGGAGACGCAGTTTCACCGTGTTCGTTTTCAGAGGAGTGATGGAAACCGTGCGGGTCTTGTCCTTCTCCTCGCGCCCCATCACCACGCTCAGTTTTCCATCCACCAGTTCCTGCCCTATCTTCACCATATGGCTGCCGTCGTAATACCACGTGAGGTCCATCTGTTCATACTGCGCGGTGGGCTGGTTCGTCACGGTGACGGTGATCTCCAGTTCTTCATCCTTCCCCGCGTCCGGGGCCGGGCGCAGGAGCAGGTTTTTGGCGTCGTTCGGAGGCCCCCACATATTGCCTAGTTCGATGAGCACCTTCAGGCCTTTGGGACTCACGCGCCAGGCTTTGGGATTTTCCCGAAGCCATTTCCATGGGCTGGAAGGCGCGGCGGTGAAATTCTCCGAAACCACCTCCGTGGCCTCGCCGCCGGGAGCCAGGCCTGCCCGGAGGTTGAGGAGGCACAGCAGCGGGAGGAGCTTCGGCACGGGCAGGCGGATGTTCATCCCGTATCCTGTCCCGGAAGTCCGCCGCCGCCCAGTCAAAAAAAGCGGATCGCCCGTGAGGCCACACGATAGCTTTTTCCCTCCGGCGATGTATCACCCCGTGATGACCTGCCGCTACCCTCTACTTTTCATCGCTCTCCTGATTCCCGCTGTCCACGCCGCGGACTGGCCCCAGTGGCGCGGCCCGGAACGGGATGGCATTTCAAAAGAGACGGGATGGAATGCCACCTGGCCCGAGGAAGGGCCGAAGGTGCTGTGGAAAGCGGAGGCCGGTATCGGATTTTCCTCATTCTCCGTGGTGGGAGACCGGGTCTATACCACCGGGTTCGCGAAGGAGGAGGACACGCTCTACTGCTTCAACGCGGCGGACGGCACGGTGGTGTGGAAGCACAGCTATCCCGCCGAACTGGGGGATAAATATTACGAGGGCGGCACCTCGGCGACACCCGCTGTTTCCGGCGGTCAGGTGTTTCACGTCAGCCGCTGGGGGGATGCCATGTGCCTCGACGCAGGAACCGGCAAGGTGGTCTGGTCCAAGAACCTCGCCACGGAAACCGGAGCCGCCATTCCGGACTGGGGATTCGCCGGCTCTCCGCTGGTGCGGAAAGATGATGTCCTTTTTAACATCGGTCTGCACGGCCTCGCGGTGGCCAAAGCCACCGGTGAAGTGAAGTGGAAGTCCGATCCCTCCTCCTCCGGCTACTCCACACCCCTGCCGGTCCCTGGAAAGCCGGAAGAGGTCATCTTTTCCTCCACGAAATTCTACACCGCCGTGGATGCCGCCACGGGCAACAAGCTGTGGGAATACCCTTGGAAAACCCAGTATGGCGTCAACGCGGCGGAACCCGTGGCGGACGGCGGTTTCGTCTTCATCTCGTCCGGCTATAACAAGGGCTGCACGCTGATAAAGGTGGAGGAAGGCAAGGCCACCAAGGTCTGGGAGAGCAAAGCCATGCGCTCCATGTTCAACTCCTGCGTGCTGGTGGACGGCCACCTCTACGGACCGGACGGCAATGACGGCGACAACGGAGCGCTCAAATGCCTGGATTTCAAAACGGGGAAAGTGAAGTGGGAGCGCAAGGGCTTCGGCGTGGGAGGTGTCACCGTGGCGGATGGAAAGCTCATCGCGCTCAGCGCCCGGGGGGAACTGATGGTGGCCCCGGTGAGTCCGGACCAGTTCGAACCCACTTCCTCCGCCCAGGTGCTGGGAGGCCGCTGCTGGACAACCCCGGTGCTGGCCAACGGCCGCATCTTCTGCCGGAATGCCTCCGGGAGCGTGGTGTGCCTGGATGTGAAGGGGAAGTAAGCCGTCAGGTTTCCCTGGCCGCTAACCTGCCAGAGCCTCCTCCTTTTGCCGGGTCATCTGCCTGAGCAGTTTGAGCACGCTCGCGGCGTCGTAAGGCTTGGGAAGGAAATTCCGGCCGGGGACGAGATCGCTACCCTGGTGGAAAAGATCCGCGCTGTAGCCGCTGGAGTAGATGACCCGGAGATCCGGACGCTCGTCCAGGAGCTGGCGGGCGAGATCGTGACCAGTCACTCCGCCGGGCATCACGATGTCCGTGAGGAGGAGATCGATGTCGTCCTTGTGCTCACACCAGCGGGCATAGCCCTCCCGGGCATCCCCGGCTTCGATAACCCGGCAGCCGCAGTGTTTCAGAAGTTGGCGCATGACGGAACGCACGGCGGGCTCGTCCTCCACGAGAAGCACGTTGAAGTCCATCCCGTCCGGCGCGGCAGGCAGGTTCTGCGCGGCGGGTCGCTCCCCTTCCCGCCCGGAGACCGGCAGGTAAACGAAAAACGAACTCCCCTGCCCCGGATCGCTGAGGACTTCGATCCAGCCCCCGTGCTGCTGGACGATGCCGTAAACCGTGGCCAGCCCCATTCCCGTGCCCTGCCCCACCTCCCGGGTGGTAAAGAAGGGCTCAAAAATGCGGGAACGGGTGGCCTCGTCCATGCCATGGCCCGTGTCCGTGACGCTGAAGCGCACGAACTTCCCTTCACGGGATTCCGGATTTTGCGCGGCTCGCCGGGCGGAGATTTCCATGAGCCCCGTGGCGATGCGGAGGGTGCCCCCGCGCGGCATGGCATCCCGGGCATTGATGATCAGATTTGTCACCACCTGCTCCAGGCTCGGCGCGTCGCCCATCACGTGCGGCAGATCCGCCTGGCATTCCCAGTTCACCAGAATGTGTTCCCCGATGAGACGCTGGAGCAGGGAGCTCTGGCTCCGGATGAGGGCGTTCAGGTCAAAGGGCGCGGGCTGGAAAAGCTGTTTCCGGCTGAAGGCGAGCAACTGCCGGGTAAGCGCGGCGGCGCGCTCCGAGGCCTCCAGAGTTTCCGAAAGCGCCCCGCGGGTTTCGTCATGAAACGTCTGCGTGGCCAGCATCAGACTGAGGTGGCCCTGGATGATGGTGAGGATGTTATTGAAATCATGCGCCACGCCCGCCGCGAGTTGCCCCACGGCCTCCATCTTTTGCGCCTGGCGGAGCTGCTGCTCCAGCCGGAGACGGGCGGTGGTGTCCTCCGCCATGAGGATCAAGTGCGGCTCCCCAGCCACCGTGGCAGGCTGGGTGGAAATGAGGACGCGGCGCAAGTCCCCGGAGCGGGTGCGCAGTTCACACTCCCGCGCCCGCAGCGGCTGGGGAGCCCGCAGCGGCACCGTGAGACCGGTGTGGTTCATCACGGCCGCGGAATGCGTCAGGACACTTTCCCGGTCAAACCCAGTCATCATGGTAAAGGCTTCATTCACATCCAGAATGCGGCCACTCTGGTAGTTCAGAATCGCCTGGGCCAGCGGGGCGGCGCGGAAGGCGGCGGCGAACCGCTCCTCGCTGTGGCGCAGTTCAGCCGTGCGTTGCGTCACCATGCGTTCCATCTCCTCCATGTGCCCGCGTGTCTGGCGGGTCCACCGCCAGCGCTGGGTGAGGGCCACGGTCAACTGCCGCACCTCCGCGCTGTCGAAGGGTTTCCGGAGCAGGACCAGATTTTCCAGGATTCCGAGGCGGTCCCGGATCTCCTCCCAGGAGCAGTCTCCCGGCAGGGTGCAAAGCACGGCCTGAATGCGGGAATCCACCTCCCACAACCGGCGCACAGTCTCCAGGCGGTCCCAGCCGGGAGCCGCGCCCACGAAGACGGCGGTAAACGGTTTCCCCTCTGTCACGGCTTCCCGTACCATCCGGAGACCATCCTCCCCATGGCGGGCGTGACTCACGGTACATCCCAGCCCCCGGAATACCGGAGAAGCCGCGACAAAGGGCGCGGCCTCCGGCGCGGAGGCCACAGGAGCGCACAGGATACCGGTGAGTTCCGCATGGGTGGCGGGATCATCATCGATGACGAGGATACGGTGTTCAGTACAGGGCATACACAGGGAAAGGAAAGCCCTCTTCCGGAGGACGGGACCCGCTTTCTCCGCCGGACCCGGAGCAATCTCCTGTCCAGGCTAGAGGGCAATCAGGCACCCTAACCGCGACAGGAGCGGGATAGGAAAAATTTGCAGGACTGCTTAAGGCGGAATCCACGGCAGGCGGAGGAACAGCGAAGAGGGATTCTGCTCTCAAACCACTAAAACTGCAATGAAAACCCCTTAAAAAACGCGGATATTACACTTTTAATGACAATCCATAGGGATTCACCCTGGGAATCCGCTCAATTTTTGCCCGTCGTCTTAAAGAAGCGGTGCCGCCGGTCTAAAGACCGCCTCGGCAATTTTATGCCGGAAAGGTCGCCGCTGATACACCTCCAGAGTGACAGGGCGGGCCTCAGCCGCATTGTTGTCAAAAAAGCGATCCGCAAGTTGGGCGGTTTCCTGGCAGGTCAGGAGCACATTGAGTTCAAAATTAATTCTCAATGAACGAATATCGAGATTTGCACTTCCAGCCATGGTATAGATGCCGTCGACGGTGAGGGATTTCGCATGAAGCATCCGCGCCTGGTATTCCATGATGCGGATGCCGTGGGGCAGTAGATCATCGTAATAGGACCGCATGACGTGGGTGAGATAGAAGTGGTCGCACTTCTCCGGCACCAGAATGGCCACGTCCACCCCCCGCATGGCCGCGAGTTGCAAAGCGGCCAGCAACGGCGGCTCCGGCACAAAATAGGGCGTGATGAGGCGGATGCGCTTCTGCGCGCGATGCAGCAGGGCCAGGGTGCTGAGCTGCACCTCATCCAGATCGTTGTCCGGCCCTCCCACCACCACCTGGGCCATGACCTCGCCCGACGCTTCCACCACGGGGTAATACTCCTCTCCCGTGAGCGGAATGCCCGTGGAGAAGTACCAGTCCTGGGCAAAGACCTCGGCCAGTTGGGACACGATGGGACCCGAGAGCTTGAGCCCGAGATCCCGGTAGGGCAGCGTGCCCGTGCCACGCCAGTATTCATCCCCCACATTGATGCCACCAGTCAGCGCATGGAAGCCGTCCACCACCACCAGTTTCCGGTGATTCCGCAGGTTCAGGTGAAACCTGCCTCGACGGGGGGCGAAGGTGCTGAACCAGGAAAACGCCCCGCCTGCCGCGATGAGAGGGGCAAAAAAACGGCGCTTCAGGGAGAAACTGCCGATTTCATCCACCAGCACGCGCACCTGCACGCCCCGCCGGGCCGCCTCCACCAGGGCATCCCGCACCTGGATGCCCGTGCTGTCATTGTTCCAGATATAAAACTCAATGTGAAGGTGGTGCCGGGCCGAGGCAATCTGGTCCAGCAGCACCGGGAAAAATGAGGCTCCGTCCGGGAGGAGTTGCGTGGTATTCCCTGCCGTGACCGGCATGCCATTCACCCGCTCCAGCTCCGGCATGGCCGTCGCCATCATCGCGCGGCGCTTCCTTCCCGTGCCCCCCGCGCTGAGTTCCAGCTGGGTATCCAGCGCCCTCACCAGAGCCAGGCGCTTCCGCTGCACCCGCTCGTTCCCGATCATCAGGTAAAGCAGTCCCACTCCCGGAAACAGGAGGAGCGACCACAGCCAAGCGAGCGTGGAGTTCGGCGACTTACAGCGTTGTGCCAGAAGGTGGGGGATGAGGGCCCACTGTAACACGGTGAACGCCGCCGTCCCCGTCACTGCCCATTCTTTGATCGTCATGTGGACGTCAGCGTGGGGCAGATTCCCCGCCTTTCCAAGTCCGGATCAACAATATCCGCCGGGCCAGGTCCGGCCAGGCGGCTGGTGCCCGTCAAAGACCCCGGGCGTAGGTATCGCACCGGCTGAACCAGCCGGCCCGCCAGCGGGTTTCATCCTTCGGTGCTTTGTCGATGCGGCGCTGGAGCACACGCTTCGAGGCAGCGGAGAAGGCGGCGGGGGCCTGGGCGGCGGTCACCATGGGCATTTCCCGGAGCACCTGGAGAAGACCCCAGCCGGTCCCTTTATACCGTTCCGCCGGATTGGTCCCCTCGCCTTTGAAGTTTACATAATCCATGAGGCAATAGAGCCCCGCCCCACTGGCGGCGAGGGCCGCGAACTTTGCCCGCAGGCTGTCCCGTTCCCCTTTGGTTGCCGCGGCCAGGATCTTGGCCTCGGACTTCACGCTCCGGCGGGCGGCGTATTCCCCCTGGAGAGCGATGGTACCCGCGAGCAGAGTCCGGAGTTCCGTCATTTGCTCCGACTTCTGCGCGGCCACGAAAGCGGCCCGGTTTGGCCAGGGACAGGCTTTCGCCGTCCGCAGCCAGCCGGGAACTTTGACGCCACGCTCGACGAGCAGTTTCACCAGGCCTGGGAAGCTCTCCTCATACGGACCTTTCTCCCCGGCGGGATACCAGATGAAATGCCCGATGCCCAGGGAGGCGAAGTTCTCCGCGCCATTCCAGCTCGTGAGACCGGGCACGGTGCCGCCGCATTCATTCTGCCAGATGCGCCGGCCGATCTTCGCCGCGTTCTCCGGCGAAATGGAAAACTCCGCCGCACACGCCACCGTCGCGGACAGAAGCATCACCAGTAAAACGCGGCGGAGCATCGCGCTGGGAAGCCGGGGTTATTTGATGAAACGGATGGGAGCCGCCGCCACTTCGGCTGCCGCCGCCAGGGCGTGCTGCTCGGGGCTGCAGGAGGAGTCGATGGGGGCATCCGCCTCACGGTCCACGGGATCCACCAGTTCCTTCGAGAGCATATAGCCTTCCAGTTCCTCACCGCTCACGTCCGCCAGCATGACGCCATTCACCACCACGCAGGGGCTGAGGGGCTGGCCGGTCTTTTGTTCCATCTCCCAGCGGAAGGCCGGGTTTTTGATGATGTCCTTCTCCTCGTAGGGAAGCTCATACTTCCGGAGAATGGAGCGCACGCCTTCGCTCCAGCCGCAAAAGGTTTTCACGTAGGCGGTGATTTCGGGTTTCGATTTGCTCATATCGGTCATGGGGGTTCGGGAGGAAACTAAAGGAGCATCCCGCGAATGCAAGGACACGGCGGCAGATTGTTCGACAAAGTTCGAACCGGATCAAGCGAAACCGGCCTTGTGAAATCTTTCACAAAGCTCTTGTCGGTGTCCGGTGTGCGACCCATCTTTGCGGGACTTTTTAGACCTGCCGCGTAATTATTTCCATGAGCACCGCCTCACCAGCACCCGCCCAGACCGCCCCTCCCGTGGACCTCGTGAACGTCCAGGTGAACGGAAAGTGGATGAAGTTTCCAAAGGGCACACGGATGATCGAGGCCCTGCGCCAGGCGAACACGGAGGTGCCCCACTACTGCTACCATCCGAAGCTCAGCAGCCCCGGCAATTGCCGCATGTGCCTGGTGGAAACCGGCATGCCCTCCCGCCCCGCCCCGGGCCAGACGGAAGTGGAAAAGGATGAAGAGGGATTCGCGAAAATCATGTGGAGCCCGCGCGCGGCCATCGCTTGCGCCAACACCGTTTCCGAAGGCATCGGCATCCGCACGGAGAGCAAGCTGGTGGAGGAATGCCGCAAGGGGGTGATGGAGTTTCTCCTCATCAATCACCCGCTGGACTGCCCCATCTGTGACCAGGCGGGCGAGTGCCGTCTCCAGGAGTTCAGCGTGGACCACGGACGCGGCCAGAGCCGTTTCACGGAGGAGAAGGTGAAGAAGCCGAAGAACAACCAGATCGGTCCCCGCATTACTCTGGACGACGAACGCTGCATCATGTGCAGCCGCTGCATCCGCTTCACGGCGGAGATCGCGGACGATCCCGTGCTGGGCTTCACGGAGCGTGGCAGCCACACCGTGCTGACGGTGCATCCGGACAAGGAACTGGCGAACAACTACTCTCTGAACACCGTGGACATCTGTCCGGTGGGGGCGCTCACCAGCACGGACTTCCGCTTTTCCATGCGCGTCTGGTTCCTCAAGGAAACGAAGAGCTTCTGCACAGGCTGCGCGCGGGGATGCAATACTGACATCGCCAGCCGGAATGACATCATCCACCGTCAGACGCCGCGGGAGAACAATGACGTGAACTCCGCCTGGATGTGCGATCGCGGCCGCTTGGATTTCCACTGGGTGAACAGCGAACGCCGCCTCACCGGCCCGCTGGTGAAGAAGGACGGCAGGCACCGCCCGGCGGACTGGAAAGAGGCCGTGCAAGCCGCCGCCACCGCGCTGCGGGAATACTCCCCCGGCCAAATCGCTCTGGTGGCCAGCGGACGGATGACCAATGAGGAACTCTTCCTCGCGAAAAAACTCGCCGCCGCGCTCGGCATCGGCGCGGAGAATGTGGACATTCTCCCACGCGAAGGGGAGGGCGACAATTACCTTTCCCACGCCGACAAGAACCCGAACACGAATGGTGCGAAGATCCTGCTCACGCCCACCCCGGGCGCGCAACTGGCGGGCATTCGCGAGCGGGTACAGAGCGGCCAGATCCGCGCCGTGGTGGCCCTGCGTGAAAACCTGCTCAACGCCGGATTCACCGCCGCGGACCTCGGCAAGCTGGGCGCGCTCGTCCAGACCCACGTGATGTTGAATGGCTGCGCGGAACTTGCCCACGTGGTGCTGCCCGGTGCCGCCTACGCGGAAAAACGCGGCAGCATGATCAACGCCACGGGCCGCCTCCAGCGCCTGAATGCCGCCACCCGGCCTCCGGGGGAAGCCCGGGACGACTGGGAAGTCCTGCGGGATCTCATCCTGGCCGTGAGCGGGCAGAACGGACTTTATTCCATCGACGATGTTTTCCGCGCCATGGCTTCGGAGATCTCCGAGTTTTCCGGGCTCTCCCTGGGAAGCATCGGTGATCTTGGCATTCCCTTCATCCAGACCGGCGAAACCATCCCGCTCATCGAGCGCGAGAAGGAACGGAAAGCGAAGGGGATCATTGTAGGGTAACTTGCGCTCCTTTATTCCCCACCCGGCACCGGCACGCCGCGTGCTCAATCCGGGGAATGAGGCCCGATGCCACTGAACCCCTTGCCCACACCTGGGTGGATGACGCCCACGCGCTGATAGCGGGGTCGTTGTTTGTAGCGTTAGGGCTGACCATGTTTTCCCACGCCAAACTGCTCACCGGAGGGGTGGCGGGCATCGCCTTTCTCGCCTCCTATCTGAGCAAGGGGAACCTGGCGTTGTTCTTCTTCACCTTCAATCTTCCGTTCTTCTTCCTCGCATGGCACCGCATGGGGCGGGAGTTCACGCTCAAAAGTTTCGGTGCCGTGGGACTGGTATCCATCTGCACGGCGCTCGCCCCCAGGTTCATCCGCTTTGAATTCCTCAATCCCTGGGTGGCAGCGGTACTGGGCGGGTTTCTGATCGGGTTTGGCTTTCTGGCCATGCTGCGCCACCGGGCCAGCGTGGGGGGTGTGAATATACTGGCGCAATACCTTCAACAAAGCCGGGGCATGAGCGCGGGGAAGATCCAGATGTCGGTGGATATCGCGATCATCCTGGGCGCGTTCTTCGTGGTGTCACCCATCTGCGTCCTGCAATCCATCGCGGGTGCCGTGGCTATCGGGTGCATTCTGACACTGAATCACCGGCCCGGCAGATACCTGGGAGTGTGAGTGTGACCCTACCTTTCCCGCGCCGCGAGGGTTGCGAAGACGGCCTCCCGCACCGAAAAGTATCTCATGACGACTTTCAATACCTCCCGTGAAATCCCGGCCACCCCGGAACAGGTATTCGCCGCGATCAGCGATCCGGAACGTCTGGCGCGATGGTGGGGCCCCGCGGGGTTCACGAACACGTTCGACGTGTGTGAGTTCAAGACCGGGGGACAATGGTCCTTTATCATGCACGGGCCGGATGGCCGGAACTACCAGAACGAAAATATCTTCTCGGAGGTCCAGCCGCCGGAACTGGTTATCATCGAGCACGTTTCCGAGCCAAAGTTCCATCTGACCATTCACCTCGCCCCATCCGGCGCGGGCACCCTGCTTTCGTGGTCCCAGACATTCGCCAGCGAGGACGTGGCCCGGGCCGTGGAGCACATCGTGGTTCCGGCCAATGAGGAGAATCTCGACCGCCTGACGGCGGAGATCGGTCGCTCCCAGGAGAATCGTTAACCCCGCCGGGACTCACTCCTCCGGCCACGGAAAGCTCACGGATTTTTCCTCGTCCGGGCTTTGGTCAAACTTCCGCATCTGGAGCACCATTTCCACACTGGAGGGTTTTCCGCCTTCAAGATGGACGCGGAATTCCACCTTCCGCGCATCCCCGGTGGAGGGCTCCATGTTCCAGCCCCAGACAAAATACGGCTTCCCCTGCGCGGAGGCGGAACGGGCCTGATTCCGGATCATGGCAGGCTCGAAGACGGCCCCCGGCGTCTGGAGGCCATTGATCCGGAGCCGCCACTCGCCGTTATAGTCAGCCTCTTTGAAGGCCACGAAAGCATAGTCTCCATTCAGCACGGCGTCGTAGGCCTCTACATAGCCCAGTGTGGTGCGTTTGGTGGTGGTATCGGAAGCCGGGGTTTCGATCAGAGGTTTGCTCATGGAGGTGGAAAAGAAACGGAAACGGTTAGCGATCAATAAAAGAGAATATGAGCGGAATCAATACCGAGACGTGTGCATAATTCATCGAAGACCGCCCGGCGCTCCAAGGGATCCTCGGTGTTAAATTGCAGGAAAAACGGTCGGTGTGTCCAGTCGAAAGCGGACTCCGCTTTTCCATGCAAATAAAACAGCATGGCGGCATAGTGAACGGCGACTCCCCCTTCCCTCTGGAGCAGGCCATGCAGGAGCGCATGGATCACCTCCGGAGGGTGCCATCTTTCCACCTCCGCGAGCGTGCCGGTGAGACCGCCATAACTGACCGCGGTGCCGAGCGCCGCCACCAGCGAAGCCGTGCGTTCTCCTTCGGAAAATATCCCGGGCGCGTAACGCATGACCGCCGCGCGCTCCGCGGCACTGCCCTCTTTCAAGGCTCTGAGCAACACCCCGCGAGCCCGCGGGGTATCCAGCACGGACAGCGCCTCGATGTCCCGCCAGTCGAACACGCCTCCGTCCCCGCCGCGCAGGAGCAGAGACTCCAAAGCGCCCCTCTCCCCTTCCGGAATTTCCCGCAGAGCCGCGAGATCATAGCCCTCCCCTTCCCGCCATTTGTCGTAATCCATCTTCATGCTCTCCTCAAATCTCCGGAGGGCAGCGCTCATCCCGTGCGAAACAGAGGAAGGCACCCGAAGAGGAGCCTCCGTCCGGGCTTTCACGGGTAGTTCCGCGGGAGGCCGGGTGGAGGATAAAACCGTGGCCCCGTTCATCCGGGCACGAATTTCATCCATGGACAATTGCGGGGGCTCGGGCTCCGGCGGGCCTATGAGGACAAAATGGCCTTTTTCGTCCGTGAAGCCCCGGCAGCGATTCCAGTTTGGCCAGGAGCGGGCATGGAGATCAGGTCCCGGAGCACACGTGATATCACGCGCGAGCGAAACACACGCGCCGCAGGGCGCGGCGGGAAAACCGTGGCTGATGTCCACGATTTCATTTCCCACCGCCAGCTCCTCCTCCAGCAAAGTCCGCAGCGGGACCGGCAGGGTCTCGACCTCGCGGCGAAAGGATTCGGGAACAGTCATGACCGGGAAAAAGAAAGCCGGCCCGCGCGGTTTTATTTCTTCCGCTTGTAATACGTCTGAACATTCAGAAATTTCCCGAAACGAGGTTTGTCGTTCATAATCAATTACATTTGAATTTTTGAGAGGCGCCGCAAAAGTGCCATCGGTTGACTTTGTGCCCGGATTTGTGCCATTGTCGGCGCATGTCCGACAAAGTCAAAGCCAAGCCCTTCCGCCAAGTCGTAGATACCAGGGGCCGTAAAATCGCGGGCATCTTTCAACGCGGGGCGCGATATTATGGCAGGCTAATGGTAGAGGAAAAAGGGCGAATGGTATCTCGGAGGTTTCCCTTGATCGACCCTGCCGGGCAGCCAGTCCGGTCTCCTTCAGAGGCGAGGGAGGCACTGGAATTACTGAAGGATGCCCGCCGCCGGGATTCTCTTCCTCAGGCCAATGTCCGCCCACCTGGCTACGCCGAGTGGATTGAAAATTTCCTCAAGAGCCCCCTTCGCAACAAGCGCAAGGAGTGGTCGAACTACACCCAACAAATCGCGTTGGGAAGACTAGGCCGGTTTTTCGGGGACACCCCACTGAACAAGATCTCCGCAACGCGCGTCAGAGAGTACTGCGAAGCTCGCCTCGCCGGAACCTTGCCCGGCGAGAAAAAGCTAGGCCCCGTGAAAACTCAGACGGTGAACTTTGATTTGAACGCCTTGCGGTGCTCTTTACGGGCCGCGGTTGAATCCGGGAGGTTACAAGCCATTCCAGAATTCAAATCGCTAGAGGAGGAGAAAACTGAAGACAAGCGACTGATTACCGACGCCGAATTTGCGCGGCTGCTCGAAGGGTGCGCCGTCTGCCGGAATCGTATTCTGGTTGGGTTTTACCTTCGCTTCCTGCGCGCCAGCGGATGCCGGGAAAAGGAGGCTCTCCGGGTCCGATGGGAAGGCGTTGATTTCAGCGGCGGGCGGGTAAGAATCGGACAGGATGGCCAAACCAAAAACGGACAGGCACGCTCCGTTGACATGAACCCCGCGTTGCGGGCTTTACTGGAGGAAATGAAGGCCGCCTCGCAAGGAGTCAGTGCTTGGTTGTTTCCCAATTCCCGGAGAAAGGAGGGACGGGATTATCCGGTCAAAACCCTAAAAGCCTCCTTTTATCACGCGCGAACTGCGGCGGGATTGCCTTGGGTAGGATTTCACCATTTGCGCCACTACTTTGCTTCGCACTGTATCATGTCCGGCGTGGACGTCATGACAACTGCCGCTTGGTTGGGCCATCGCGATGGCGGCATGCTTGTATCGAAGGTGTATGGGCACCTGAACGACGAGCACAAGCGCCGAATGTCCGCCAAAGTCACATTCGGATGAGGAGAAGGATTATCGTCGAGAGGTGTGGCGGTTCCAATGCACCCCCAAATCAATTGGCAATCCGCAAATTCGTTTGACGCCTTGTGGTATGACCTGAGCAATGGCATCGCCTGGCGGGCTCTCCATCCTCAGTGGGATCGAAAGCTCCATCCCCCCCCAACAGAAACAAGCCCGCGTGCAGGTTTTCACACTTGCACGCGGGCTCCACCGTACTCCCGGTAAACCTTACTTACCTCCGCTTCCGGCGCAGGGTCAGAAAGCCGAGCGCGGAGACGCCCAGAAGCGCGGAACCGGGCTCCGGCACCACCGCTCCCACCTGGAAGTTATCGGTCCAGATGCGGTTTCCGTTTCCACCCACGCTGACAAAGGCGTTCGAAAAACCCGCCGAATAAGCTCCGGCGGCAAAGGTGTTCAGGTCCACGGTTCCTTTGGAGACTTGGTCCACATAGATATTGAGGGTTTTCGCCACAGTGTCGAAGGAAACCGCGTAGTTGTGCCACTGCCCGGCAGCGGTGGTACCACTGTTCAGGCCCGTGGCCGTCTGAAGACCGCCGCTGAAAATATCGATGCCTCCCGTGGCCCGGAAGAACACGGAAATGGCGCTCGTCGCGCTGTAGCCAATCCCGGAACCGGAGGTGATATCGATCCGGTCTTCCGAAGAAACCGCGTCAAACTGCACCACGTATTGCGTCCGGAAACCATAAGGCACGCCCCAATCCCCGCCGGCACCCGTTTGGGTGAAGCCGGTGGAGTTTCCAGCCTCGTTCCCCGGGTAGGGAGTGGTACCCGCGACGAATCCGCCGGTGATGGCATTGCCATTCGTGAAACTGAATTCCCCGATCCCGGTGCCCGGCCGGGTGCGGCTTTCGAAATTCACAGACGGGTGCCCGTAGGTATTCTGGACCACGTAAGCAGGCGCGCCCTGTACGGCAGCGATATAGACCCGCGCCGGATTCGAGCCGCCATCAGGCGCTCCGTCGAAGGTATCTGTGTAGTCGTAGGCTCCTATCAAAGCGGAGCTTCCGGCGATAACGGTCACGGCCTGAGCCCCGGTGGCACCGAGGGCGAGCGCCGCGCATGCGACGAACGTTTTGGAGAGAATTGCGTTCATGGGCTTGATTATCATTGATTCCCCCCCCGCCGACGAAGGCGGGATTTGTTGTTTGGGAGGGTGAAGTGGTCCCTCTCGCCCATAAAATCAATACTTTCCATTTTTTTGTCAAGCGCATCTCCGGAATGGACTCACAGCCTGCCCAGCAGTTATCATAAGTTATTCAAAATCAGCCTGTCAGCTCGCAGCTCAGAGAAAGAAAACAAAAACCCGCTGGCAGCACCAAGCCCGCCAGCGGGATCTTTAAAATTATAATGAGTTAAAAACTCGCTTCCGCTTCCGCCGGAGAATCAACAAGGCAAACCCCCTATCTCGCTAAGGCGAACCACATGGCGGAAACCCGCGCTCGCGGAACAGGCGAGATAGAGTTTTGCCAGTTTGAATTTTGCAAGCGGCTACCGGTCTTACCGCGTCATACCGGAAGACGGTGGACAATTTCGGGAAATGTGTCAGGATAATTCGCCCGCCCAAAGCGGGATATTACCATCACACTAATCTGAGCCATCACATGAAATCCGAACTAAAGCGCCAATCTTGCCTGACTGAACTTTCGCCTGCCGCCACCGGGCCGCGCCGCATGTTGCGGGCAACGGACCGGGACGGAGGCGTTTTTTACTTTTCGCCTGACCAGGTCGCCAGCCTTACCCCTCTCCGGGACGGCGGCTCCTGCGTCCGCCTTCGCGCGGGGCGATGGATTCTCCTGCCGTGGGACACGGACAGGGTTGCGGATGTTCTGTGGGCTACCGCCCCTGCGAAAGTTGCGTGATTGCCTCAAACGCCGCTGCTGCTAGTTGGTCATTTCGAAGAGTCATATCCCACCAATCCAAAGCGTTACGGTGTTCTTCTGATAACTCGGGGGACCATTCGCGAGTCCCTTCGTGGATTCTCTTATGGTCCGCCTCGAAGAGGTCAGCTAAGATTTCAGGATGGTCCGCAAGGATGTCATGCACCCATGCAGCAAACAGCCGCGCACGCTCCTTGCTAGGAACCGCCGCAAGATAACCTCCAATGTGTTCATCCCTCACCGGACGCGCTCCCGCAAGGTGATGCCCTACTGATGCCCGGCTAATACCGGTCCCTGCCGAATCAGCGACATCTTGTTGGGTCAACTTCGCTTCCTGCATTATTGCAGAGAGAATGCGGATGGTCTGCGGTGTGATCATGATACAAAAACGCACACGAAACTAATTTTTGCAAATTTTACTTGCGATGCATTCAGTCATCTGATACTGTTTGTATCATTCAACCAATCGTATCAATGAGTGACTCTATAATCCCTCCCGACGAAATGAAGAATGCCCGAGCGGAGGCGCTCAAACATTTCGAAACTATACTGCAACTCGCTGTCCGCCGCGCCGCCAACCCCTCTGGCCGAGTTGCGCTTTCGGAGATTGAGCAGGAATTTTTGAATGTAAGGACTCAGTGGAAGGACCGGGGCCTTCTCCCGGATAAAGCAGCCTGAACCCTTCTTTTGGATCCATGAGCACTGCGACTTCAGTGGGTATTAACGAAAGTAATACCCTTATCGTTTTCTCCTTCGGTTCTTACCCTATCCGGGTGGCCGGGACACGCCGCGAGCCCCTTTTCTGTGTTGCCGACTTGTGTGTCGCGCTTGCCTTGGGAAATCCGGCCATGGCGACGGCGAATCATCCGGAGGAGGAAAAGGGTATCAGTTTAACTGATACCCTTGGAGGTGTGCAACAAATGGTCTGCGTCACCGAGCCCGGGCTGTATCGCTTGATCTTTCGTTCCAGGAAGCCCAAAGCCGAGGAATTCCGCCAGTGGGTGTTCCGGGAGGTATTGCCCGCACTGCGGCAGACGGGAGCTTATGTTATCCCGGCTCCGGCTGCGGGGCTGGATGAAGTGGGACGGACAGCCACCTTCCTGAACCTCACGGAACAACTGATTCGTCTAGGCTCCACGGTGACAAAAGCCGGGAACCTTGCGCTGAAGTGGCTGCCACACCTGCGCCCCGGCTGGCAACTGCCCGGCCTCGCGACGGGCGGCGGTGCTGCTGCGCGCGACTTGAGCCCGGCGTTCCTGGACATCCTGGACGGTGCTACGTGGGACCGCCATGATGCCCGGGTGACGCTGTGGGATATCTCCGGTGGCAAGCCGTGGGAGGGGACAGCCGCAGAACTCAGGGCCCTGATAATCCACGCCACGTGTGACCGCGCGCAGTCCTTCCGGGAACTGCTCCTTCACCGAATCCCCGGGCGCCTCATGGCGCGGCTCGCGGAGTCCTTCCCGGACCGGGTGGCCTACCGCCGCACGAAAATGGCTCGCCTGTGGATCATCACTCCGCCCTTTGCCCTCCATACGTCATGAGCGCCGCCGAAATTGAACTCGACGAAAAGCAAACTCTGCACGCATTAACCTTGCCCCCAATGTCCTTGGAGTCTTTCTGCCAATGGAGCGGGAAGTGCCCGAAAACCTTATATCGGTGGCAGGAGGAGGGCCTTATAAAAACCGTTAACATTCACGGAAGGCAGTATATCAGCGCTCGCGAGATCATGCGGTTCAACCTCAGGGTGGAAGCAGGAGAATTCGCAAAGACAGTGAAGAGAACTCCTCCGGTCACTGGAATTTCCAGTGCCCAACGCCCTCAAAGATAACCGGCTAACCTATGAGTGCCTCATCCGCCTGCCCTGTCGCTGCTGCTATTACCAGCTACCGGGACGCCGCCTCCGCCCTGAAAAGTGCCTGTGAGCAGGAATACCCGCCGGGCACGATGCTCCGGATAGCCGTCAACAGCCGCACTCAAATTACCGCCGTCGTGGAGCGGTGCGGCTGGCTGCCCGGGGAAATCAATATCCGCAACGTCCAGACCGGCAAGGCGCGGAATATCTGCGTGCTGTCTCACACCGTTGTAAAGCTAACTGGCCTCCCCGCATGATTTCCCCGGGCGATTCAACCGGAGAGCTTTTTCCCCGTCATGCCCCGGACCCCACGGTCTCCATTATCCGCTCCATGGATAAGCCTAACGATCCTCTCCTTGAGTGGAAACTGCGCCATGGATGGACACCCGGGCCGGGCGACCTCGTAAGCCCGGAGGAAGCCATCCTTTTAAAGGTGGCGGCGGATAAGCGAAAGAAGGGAAAGGATTACTGCATCCTCTGCGCGGAGGGGCCGATGCCTATCAAAAAGATGCGCCTCATCACTCCGGAGGAAGATCCCTATGTTCAGGAAGACCCCTTTGAAGGAGAAAAGGCAGAACCCGTGAGGCTTTGCGAAACCTGTTTCCGGGAACGGTATAGGAACCCCGGGTAATTTTGTCAGCTTATAGAACGCTAACATTCCCAAATGAGCAAACAACGGCGGAAGCCCTCCGCCAAAATCGACCAAAGGAAAAAGCCCTGCCTGCCCGCGCGGGAGGACATCTGGAAATCCCAGCAGGCCCGTGGATTCTCCTATCTCTCCCCGGGCTGTTATCAGCGCGTGAGGACCGCCGCCGAATGAACCAATCTTTCACCCTTTTGGCCACGCTTTGTGAGACTGGCCCCATATTCGAAGAGGTCCTCGCCGAACGTCGTCGGCAAATTGACCTCCTGGGCTTCACGGCGGCTCACGATGACTGCCACCGCGACGGCTCGCTTGTCCGGCAAGCCATTCTCTATGCCCGCGCCGCCCTGGGAGAACGTGTCCTGGGCCTGCCGGAGGGATGGTCCCGGCCGGACCCCGGAGACCCGCCACGCCGGAACCTGATAAAGTGCCTCGCCCTGATCCTGGCGGAACTGGAGCGCCAGGACCGCCTGCCCATTCCGCCGCCGGAGTCTGCCGCTCATTGACCCGCTTCCTCCTCTGAGAGCGAAGAGCCTTTCCGCCCCCGGCAATTGCCGGGCGGCCTCGAATAACCTTTTTCCCTCGCGACCACCTTACCTCAACCCTCGTGCATACTGACTGGACCTGTCCGGACCTCCGCTCCGCCGCCGTTGAATTCATCCTCCAACAGATTGGCAAACCTCCACCCGTGATCCCCGCCAGCCGCTGGCGTGGTTCACTTGATCCCCTGGCTTCCGCCCTGGGGATTAAAGGGCCGATGATTGAGGACCTGGCCACATGGTGCCAGGACCGCCGGTTTCAGCCCACCGCTGATTATTCCGGCCTTTCCGCCGATGCCTCGCCAAACCAGCGGCCCGAAAGCAAAGGAGTCGCCGATGACGCGGCCCTGATTGAGAAAGCAGCGGCCTCCCTCCCGGCCCCCAACGTGCCGGAAGGAGCACTTCCGGCCCCCGCGCCGGACCTGCTTGCCGCGCTCCTCACGGAGTCTGCCGCCCCGGTCCTCTCGCGGGAGGAAAGGAACGAACTCGCCCGCGCCCTGGAGCGAGGGGATTCAATCTCTCTCCAGCAGCGTAACGCCATCGCCATCACCCTCCGCGGCTCCACAGAGGCCACCCAGGCGGACGTGGTCCGGGGTGTCATCGACTTTGTAATTCCGGCGGGCAGTGAAGTCCGCCACGCATGGGAAGCCACGCAATCGACCATCACCTTGCGGGCAGGAGACATTCTCCGTCACGAACCGTGCTCCGTGGTCATTTCCGGATTTCCCCTGCTCGGCGCGACCACGCTTTGTGTGATCCGCGACGGCGTTGTGATCCGCGCCATTCCCTACGCCCGTTTCCAGCGGGAACGACCGGCTCCCAAGGGGGGCCGCCTTATAGGATATCGCTACCTTCGCCCCGTGAAGGTTTTCGCCAGGGAGTCAGTCTCCAAAAAGGTGGCCACCCTCGCCGACTTCGTCCGCCCCGCCGAGAAAGGCCGCAACGGAGCCGAATGGGCGGGGCTTTTCGGAGAAACCAAACAGGCCACCTCCCTCCGCCGGAAGGAACTGGATGCCCGCATCCGAAAACTAACCGGAGCCCGCTCCGGCATGAGAGCCCCCGGCCTCCGCCACAAACCGCAATCCAACAAAGGAACGACAAGGAAAGACCATACCGATGCCAACCCAGCCCCCTAGCGACCGCTACGACCTGGAGGCGATCCGCGCCGCCCTGCCCATGCTCACCGTGTGTGAGCGCGAGGGCATGGAGTTCAAAAAGCAGGGAGGCAACTGGATTGGCCCCTGCTGGACCTGCACCACGCGGAAAGGTTTCACGATCCACGGGAACACGCCGCAGCACGCGCACTGCTATTCGTGCGGCTGGAACGGGGACGTGTTCGCCTTCTGGCAGGAGCGCCGCGGCGTCGCCGCCTTCGGGCAGGCCGTCGCCGAGCTCGCGGGCCTGTGCGGGATCGGTCCCGCGCAATCCGGAGTGCAGTTCCAAAGGCAGCCGGTGAAGCACAAGCCCGCCACCCTCGCGGAATCCGGCAAGCCCCGCCTGCCCGAAATGCGCCCGCTCAACGCCCGCGAGAAACGCGAGCTCGCCGCGCTCCGCGGCTTGAGCCTCGCCGGTATTGAGGCCGCCAGCGAAGACGGGAGACTCTGGTTCTGCTTTTACCCCGTGGACAAGGCCACGGGACGCGAGACCGCGAACTCGTGGGATTCGTGGTGCGTGACGGATGCCGAACGATGGGTCGCCCAATGGCGGCGGCTGGACGGGGAGCTTTATTTCGGAGCGCCGGACGGGGTGAAATCCCTGTCCACCCGCAACACCACCTGGCCCATTGGAGCCGCGGAGATAGGCGACCGTCCGGACGTGATCCTCACCGAGGGCGGAGCCGACATGCTCGCCGCTTATCAATTCGTTGCGCAACTGGACCTCCACGCCACGCACGCCGTGGTGTGCATCCTTGGTGGCGCCATGAGCATCGCGCCGGAGGCCCTGCCGCACTTCGAGGGGAAGCGGGTGCGGATCTTCGCGGACAACGATCCACCGAAGGAAAAGCAGCTAACCTCCGGGCCGGTCATCGTGCGCACCGGATGGGAGGCCGCCGCGAAGTGGCAGGCTCAACTGGAGGCCGCCGGAGCCGCCGTGGATGTCGTGGACTGGTCCTCCGTGCCGCTCCCGGACATCAAAGACCTGAACGACTTTGCCAAAGCCGACCACGGAAAGCTGGATGTGGAAGCCCTCTTCCAGTTTGGCGAGCCGGAGGCGGACGCCATGAACCGTCCCCGCGTCTATACCGGACGCTTGAAGCCTTTCCATCGCGGTAAAGAGCCGGAGTGGGAAACCACAAAGCCCGCGGCTCCGGACGCGCCCGCGCCCTCCACTCCGCGGCCGGCACAACAGACGGAAGCTCCGCCCTCCTCCGATACCATCGTGGCGCTGCTGGCCGCCGCCGAGGAACGCGAGATTGAAGAGCTCCGGAACCGCCTGATTTCCGGACCACCGCTCAAGCCAGCAGAGCGGAAGCGCCTGCAAGCCGCCGAGGCCAAAAAGGAGCGGGAGCGCCGTGAACCCCGCCGGGAGGGAACCGCCTTTTCCGCCGAGGCCACCGCGGAGCGTCTCAAAGCGTGGTGGGTGAATGGAGACGGCGGGAATTTTTACGTGGATGAAGACGGGGAATGGCTCCGCATCCAGAAAGAGAATCTTTTGCTCCGTCTCTCTGAAATCGGCGTCCCTGACGTGCCGATGGGTGGCCCGGAGCTCATTTCCCCGCAGGCCCAGACCGTCCTGCACATCGAACGCCGCCGCAAGCTGGACCGGGCCATTGAAGGACTCGCGGGGTATTCCAAGGGCGTTCACATCATCAACAACCGAAAGACCCTTATGCAACGTGGAGCTCAACTCATTGTCCCGAAAGCCGGTGACTGGTCGGTAATCGACGCCATGCTTTCCAGCCGCCTCTCCTATGATCCGGCGGAATACCGTGATCCCCTGCAACAGGTGTGGTATTTTGAAGGCTGGCTCCAACGGGCGCTGGAAAACCTCTACCATGCCGGGGACGTGGTCCTGAACGGCCAGGTGCTCGCGCTCGCCGGTGAACAGGGTTCCGGGAAAAGCCGTCTGCAACACTTCGTTATCACCCCGGCCCTGGGTGGCCGGTCCGCCGATCCGCAGCCCTACCTTTTCGGGGACACGGATTTCAACGATGAATGGATGGAAGCCGAACACCTTTGCACCGAGGATCCGCGCCCCTCCGCCAAGCTGCACGACCGGGTGCAGTACGCTCAAAAGCTCAAGGGCCTTGTGGTGAACGACAACCACCGCTGGCGTGGTCTCTACCGGGGAGCCATGACCGTAACCCCTAAATTCAGGGTTACGCAGTCCTTCAACATCGATCCGGACGCCGTCCGCTTCTTCCCTCCCTTGACCCCGGACTTCCGGGATAAGGTGATTCTTCTCAAGGTCCATAACCGTCCGCTGCCCATGCCCACCGGCACCCCGGCGGAGAGGAGAGCGTTCCGCGAAAAGATTCAGGAGCAGCTACCGGCCTACATCCATTATCTCCTCTATGAATTGAAGCTGGACCCGTCCCTGACCAACGAGCGTTTCGGGGTGAAGGAATTTGCGGACCTCGAAGTCCGTTCCATGCTCTGGGATGACTCGCCCGCCGCCGAGTTCCTCGAAATCATCGACGAAACGGAACTGACCATTGAGCGGGAATCCGGACACTCCAACCGGCGCTCGATCTTCCATACCTCGTGCGGCTACACCGCCGACGCCGCGTTGCAGGAATACGAATTCAAGCTGGCGTCCACCCCGGCCCGCCGTCTGGTCGAGATGGCTAAAACGGAAAACCGCCGTCTGTGGATTGGCCGCTTCGCCCAGCTACAGGACACCCTGGAGCATCCCTCCGCCAGCCGTCAGCGCGTGGCCGGGAAGCTGATTCAGCACAACTCCGTGCCCCGGATGCTTGGCCGCCTCTCCCAGGACCAGCCGCAGCGGATAGCCATGCACCGCAGCAATAGTGAGCGTTTGTGGGTCATCCTTGCGCCGAAGGCGGAGCCGGACGAAGAGGACGCCGTTGTCGCGTCCCTGTGATGCGAGTGACGCCACGCTAAAAAACCCTTCCGCGAGCAACCCCTTGGATTCCAAGGGGTTGTTTGCGTGGTGACGCGGTGACGCGAAAATCCGGAACAAGTTCCTGCTGGCGGAACTTCTGTTGTTCTCTGCTCTTTCTGTCCTGTAGTCCTGATTATTCTGCTTCATTCCTCCAACAGAATATAAGGAATTAAGTGTCACCGCGTCACTGGCGCGATTACCGGATGATTATCAATAAGATACCAACGGAGCCTGATTTTAAAGTGAGCGTCACCGCTGGCATTCCATCCCGCCCGGTCGCGTTGACGGTTGTTTCGGATTGATTCGGGGAAGGAGATGGATAATGAGCCAAGCGTGGGGCGTAACAGGGACGCCTCACCAGACCGGGGGAGCCGCTTGTCTGACGGCTCCCCGGTCTGCCCTTCCCCAAGTTCATGAAGGAAATTTAATCTTTGGAGTTTGGGGGAAGATTAAATTTTTAATGTTCGAAACATTAAATTTCGGATTAAAATTTTAATGTTCAGGGGGGGGTAAGGAATCTTTTTGGGGGGCCGCCGGGGCTGCACAGTTCCCGCAGCGCAGCCTTCTCTCACACACGGCCCTTTTTTATTCTGTTTTCTGTTCGGGGCGGGACAGAAACTTGACCCGCCGCCTCCGGTATGGTCAAACCGCCGGACATCGCCGCCACCCTCGCGGCCATCAAATCTTCGCTCTCCCCCTCCGCCGACACCGACGCGGAAACCCACGCCCGCGAATTCCCATCGGCTCCCGCATCCACCGCGCCCGGGAGCGTGAGCAAAAACGCCACCGCCGCCGCGTCCGCCGGGTGATCCGCGCCGACAACGCCCGCGACCTCGTCCGCGCCTTTCCCACCGCTCCCGGAGACTCCACGCACGCCCTCATCCCGGGGGATTTTGAATTTTGTAACATCCTCACCACGATGGCGGAGGAAATCGGCCCCCCGGACGCCGTCCACCTCACCAGCCTCTCCGTCTCCAAAGACAACTGCACGGAACTGGAGCGTCTCCTCCGCGCCCATCCCGCGTGTCACTGGACCCTCGCCCTCTCCTACTTCTTCAAAAGCACCAACAAGACCATTTTCGCCGCCCTGGAGCACAAGCTCTGCGCCCTGCCCAACTTCCGGCTCGCCCTGGGCCGCCTCCACACCAAAATCATTCTCTGGCACGTCCCATCCCGCGGGCCGGACAAGCCGGAGCGCCATCTCGTCATTGAGACCAGCGCCAACCTCCGCGCCTGCCGCAATCTGGAGCAGGTCACCGTGTTTGAATGCGCGGAGCTCCACGCGTTCCACCTGGAATGGATCTCCGAATTCCACCGCCTCGCCGAGGCCGGGGGATACGAGCATGTCGTCTCCTTCACCGGTGAAGCCGCCCGCCTCCGCGAGTTCAACCCCGCGCCCGCCGACGCATGAGCGCCTCCTTTGTGCTCGATGCCGATACCCTCGCCAGCCTCAAGGCGAAGGAACTCCAGAACGTCCTGGAGAAGCTCAACACCGGCGGCACCCTCACCAAGCGGGAATGGGACATCCTCCACGCCCACTCCCACAAGCAAGCACCGCCGTCCGCCGCCGCGCCTTTCCCCTCCGGCACTCCCGCTTTCTCCACCTCCGCCGCCGCCTCTCCCACGCCCGCGTTGCTCTCCCTGCCGCCCCTCGCCATGCCGGAGGCCCCGCTCTTCGCCGAGGCCATGGTCCACGCCGCCCGGTCCATCGTGGCGCTCAAGAAAGCCCGCTTCGACCGCGCCCCCGCTAATACTTTGAGGCCGTCGAAAAACTCAAGTACATCGAAGGCCACGCCCGCAAAGCCGGCGCCACTGATGACCTGTCGCGCCAGCGCGTGTGTGACCTCCTGGACACCATCAATGCCCGCATCCCCCGCCAGTTCTGCCCGCCGATGACACGGAGGCGTTCCTTGTGGAACAATTGGAACGTCTCTACACGCCCCGCGAGCCGGAGCGCACGGAGGACTGGATGTTCCGCAAACTCTTCGCTAACCAGTCGGCGGACCACGGCGGGGAGCCAGTGGACATCGAGAACGTTCCCTTGTTCGCATCATCTCCGTGCCTTTCGGCGTGGGAACTAGTGCTGACACCACCCACCACCATGAGCGAACAAAAACACACGCCGTCTTCAGTGCCTTTCGGCGTGGGAACCAGTGCTGACCGTTCATTATCGACTGGGTAGTCGGTGTGGGCGATTGTCTTCAGTGCCTTTCGGCGTGGGAACCAGTGCTGACCTGGAAAGCTCTACGTGAATGGCCGTCCGGAAACGGGGTCTTCAGTGCCTTTCGGCGTGGGAACCAGTGCTGACGCAAGAAGTCTAATTTCTCCTGACAAGGAGACCTCTGGTCTTCAGTGCCTTTCGGCGTGGGAACCAGTGCTGACGTGGCGCTCCAGATGGCTATAAGATTGATGGTTATCTTGTCTTCAGTGCCTTTCGGCGTGGGAACCAGTGCTGACAGGCATACAAAAAAACCGATACCAGCACACCCCATGAGTCTTCAGTGCCTTTCGGCGTGGGAACCAGTGCTGACTTCACTATGACCGGCAGTGTGGGACCAGCCTTCTCTGTCTTCAGTGCCTTTCGGCGTGGGAACCAGTGCTGACCAGGCCAGCCTTGGCCTTTCTGTAACCGTTTACTCCAGTCTTCAGTGCCTTTCGGCGTGGGAACCAGTGCTGACGCTCCAACCCTCCAGAAGCTCCTGGAATACGCAAAGGAGTCTTCAGTGCCTTTCGGCGTGGGAACCAGTGCTGACCCCGCTGCTCCGACTGCTCCCGCTGCTCCGACTGCTCGTCTTCAGTGCCTTTCGGCGTGGGAACCAGTGCTGACGCAAGAATCGGCAGGCAGAGGGAACTAGCAATTCTTGAGTCTTCAGTGCCTTTCGGCGTGGGAACCAGTGCTGACGGAATCTTAACAATGTTAGAATTGACTTCGATATGAAGTCTTCAGTGCCTTTCGGCGTGGGAACCAGTGCTGACCATCCGCTTCCAGCAGTGGACCAGCGCCAGCCAGACCGGTCTTCAGTGCCTTTCGGCGTGGGAACCAGTGCTGACAACAACTACGCGAGTAGATGTTACAGGAGCCCCCTGTCTTCAGTGCCTTTCGGCGTGGGAACCAGTGCTGACTACAGGAGCCCCCTGTCCAGTTAGATGCAGTAAATTCGTCTTCAGTGCCTTTCGGCGTGGGAACCAGTGCTGACGCGGATGGGTATGTGGTCGATCAGAATCCGTCCGGGGTCTTCAGTGCCTTTCGGCGTGGGAACCAGTGCTGACACGGTGGAGTGTTCTTTGACATGCTCGAAGAGCTCCTCAGTCTTCAGTGCCTTTCGGCGTGGGAACCAGTGCTGACGAAAATAAGAAGGCTCAAGAGCCTCCTCCGCCCAAAGGTCTTCAGTGCCTTTCGGCGTGGGAACCAGTGCTGACCATAGTCTGGAGTATTGGGTTAGTGCTTGAACTCGGTCTTCAGTGCCTTTCGGCGTGGGAACCAGTGCTGACGCGGCCATCGAGGCCGCTTGTACTTGCGAACTCCCGGTCTTCAGTGCCTTTCGGCGTGGGAACCAGTGCTGACGCGGCCATCGAGGCCGCTTGTACTTGCGAACTCCCGGTCTTCAGTGCCTTTCGGCGTGGGAACCAGTGCTGACCTTCGGAGGCAGGAATCTGAACACAAGAATATAATAAGTCTTCAGTGCCTTTCGGCGTGGGAACCAGTGCTGACGAGATCCTTAGCTTTAGTTGGCAGGGGTCTCTTACGAGTCTTCAGTGCCTTTCGGCGTGGGAACCAGTGCTGACTTGGTTTTTCACTTCGGAGGTGGCTGCATTGCAGGACTGTCTTCAGTGCCTTTCGGCGTGGGAACCAGTGCTGACGGAACTTGCCAAAGAGTTGCCCTTCAACGCCAATCTCCTGTCTTCAGTGCCTTTCGGCGTGGGAACCAGTGCTGACCCCAGAACCTCCGGTAAAAACCCCGGACAGCGGCGAGGTCTTCAGTGCCTTTCGGCGTGGGAACCAGTGCTGACCCGCCAGCTCCGAGGCGCGAAGTTGCAGGGTGAGGAGTCTTCAGTGCCTTTCGGCGTGGGAACCAGTGCTGACGTCGGAGCCTTTCATGCTCAACCTCTCTTTGAGCGAGTCTTCAGTGCCTTTCGGCGTGGGAACCAGTGCTGACGTCGACCAGTCTTTCGATCCCACCACCCAGCAATTTAGTCTTCAGTGCCTTTCGGCGTGGGAACCAGTGCTGACGAGGAACTCAAGAAATTGGGTGTCTCCGTCATGACCTGTCTTCAGTGCCTTTCGGCGTGGGAACCAGTGCTGACCCGGCGCCGGGTATGTCGGTCCTTAGGGGCTCGATCTGTCTTCAGTGCCTTTCGGCGTGGGAACCAGTGCTGACACAACTTGTTGGGCTGATGCATTTTCAGCTCACAACCTGTCTTCAGTGCCTTTCGGCGTGGGAACCAGTGCTGACTCCATGGGTCTTAAACGGTTGATTGTCAAAGAATAAAGAAGCCGTTTTGTCGGGAGGGGTATAAGGTGGAGACGGGGTTCCCCGTTGATCATGTGGCGGGCGCAAGGCGAAAATTCGTAACGGCTTCACTGCGAGGAAATTGCGGATTTTGTCGGGTCTCCCGGGGTTTTCAGGAATGTGGAGACCCGACAGAACAGGGGGAAATGGTATGCAGTAGGCGGTTTTCTCAAAAAACGAGGACGGTGCGTTTTTCGGTGAGAATCTGAAGTCCGGCGGCACGGCGGCGGGGGGTGCAGCCGGCGTCCAGCACGTAGGCGGCGAGCGAATCCTCTCCGGGCTCGATCAACCCCGTGAGCCGTGTCCAGAGTTGGGCAAAGCGGTCCTCCTCCAGCCAGCATTCGAAGAGGCTCTTTTGAACACGCAGGCCGAAATCCTCACAGGCGATGGCCACTCGGCGAAGACGGCGCGGGCAGGCGATATCATAAGCAATGAGGCGAAGCATCTCAGGGTCTCCCGGGGGCTTTGAGTAAGGAAGAGGAGAGGCGGGAAGAAGATCGTCCCACATGGTGAAAGCCGGGAGAGTGGCGGTTAGACCGCCACCTAGTGAAGCTTATAGGGCTGGAAGGCCGTGGTGCCATCCAGCGCCGCTTTAAATGAGAGGACAGTGGCATCCATTTCCTGGCGCAGGGTGGACCGCAAACCGGAGCGGGGCGAAACAAAGGGGCGGTGCAGACGTTTTTCATAGTCGCGCAAGAGAGTGCGGCGGCCTTCCGCATCGAGAAAGACGCCTCCGTCCCGTATTTCAAAGCGCTCCGCCGGGAGCATGCGGTGCGCAAAGAGGCGAAGGGTAAGGGCTTCCGACACCGCGGGGCGGAAGGGCTCCATGAGATCCAGCGGCAGGGACCACCGGCGGTCCTGGGTGGTGTGCAGACAGCCCAGGCCAGGATCCAGCCCGCGACGGTGGCAAGCATTGAGGACTTCACCGTAAAGCACCGCCGAGGCGTAGGACAAGACGGCGTTCACGGGGTTTTTTGGCGGGCGGGTGGAGCGCCCCGCGAAAGGAAAGTCCGGAGGCAGGAACTGCTCCCAGGCCTGAAAGTAAAGCTGGCTGGCCATGCCCTCCAGGCCACGAAGCTCATCCAGCGAACCGGCCAGTCCAAGTCCCGGAGCTAGCGCATCCATGCGCTGGAGGATGCCGTGGACATCCGCGTTGGACCGCGTGGCTTCCAGCCGCTGGAGGAGCCTGCGCTGGCCGGCCACCTTCGCGAGGATAAGAGACCGCGCGGCCTCCAGACAGAATGCCGGGTGGCAGGTCATGCGATATTGCTGGAGGCGCGTGGCGGAGTGGGCGGGGCCGGCGGGAAAGAAGGAGCCAAGAAAGCCACCATTCGTGGCATGCAGGGTCACCGGGATGTCCCGCCGCATCAGCTCGCCCAGCGCGGGTGTGGTGATGCTGGCGCTTTCGGAGAGGATGACCCTGTCGATTTCGGCCATGGGCAGATGGTGTTCCACTCCCGGCTGATCCTCCGCGGCTCCCGGAAGCACCAGCAACAACCGCTGTGATTCCAGGCGAAGGCGGGCGCGGGGTGTTTCGATCCAGAGAGCGGGCATCGTGCGGAAGAGTGTGAGGAATTCAGCGGCGGAAACGGAACGAATGACCAAAGAGGGAAACGCGAATGCCCCGGAAACGGGGACGCCAGAATGATTTTCCCCGGCCGGTCTCCACGGAGACGCGGGCGGGCGCGTATCGCAGGAAGGCCCGGAGACGCCACCACCATCCCCGGGCGGCGGAGGGAGGACCGCCGAGGGATGACCGGTATAGTTCACTCCTCCCCGGCGGGAGGCGCGCGCCGTCTCCACATGGGGTGCCCGGTTTCGCGGAAAGCCGCACTCACTCTCAGCGAAGTCCAAAATGCCCCGCCAGTCGGACGGGCGCTCACTGTGGCGGAAGTAGGCATGCCAGCTTACGAGAAACTGTTCCATCGCGTCCAGAGACCGCAGTTCCTTCAGATGCTTCCGGCAGGAAAGGAGCGCGGCATCGCTTACTGCGGGTTTCCACGTTTCGTCCGCTCCCCGAAAAAAGGTGAAACCCAGGAAGACACATTCCTCCGGGCCGGTGATCCGGGTCTTCGCGGGATTCAGCCGGAGACCGCAGGTGGCCAGATGATCAGCCGCGGCGGCCTGAAAGCTGCGGGCCTCGGCGGGAGATTCCGCCAGGATGAGAATATCATCCGCGTAGCGGGTAAAAGGGACGCCCCGGGCCCCCAGCCAGTGGTCCGCGGGATCGAGCGCGATATTGGCGAGAAGCGGGGACAAAGGACTGCCCTGGGCCACACCGGCGCGGGTGGGGAGGAGGGTGCCGCGCTCCAGCACCGGCGCGGTGAGGAAATGCCGGGCCAGCTCCACACGGGCCGGATCGCACGGCGTATCCCGGAGGCGCTGGAGCAAGGGCGGGTGTGGGATGGTGTCAAAAAAGTTTTCGATGTCCAGATGCAGGCAGGTCCCGCGCCCCGTCGCGAGATGAGCCCGCGCGTGGGTCAGGGCGTCCAGCGTGCTCCGGCCACGACGGTAGGCGAAGCTGGCGGGGGAGAAGCGCGGTTCCCAGGAGGGTGCCAGAGTCTGAGCGAGGGCCTGCGCCACCACCCGGTCCATCACCGCCGGAATACCGAGGATCCGGGTCCCTCCATCGGACTTCGGGATGCTCACCCTCAGGAGGGGCCGGGGCCGCCAGCTCCCCTCGTTTAAAGCGGGAATGAGCGCGGCCCATGCCTCCGGAAACCGTGGAGCGAGATCCGCGATACTCTCGCCATCCACGCCCGCGCATCCACGGTTCCGTCTTACCCTCTCCCATGCCGCCATCACATTTTCCCCGGCCAGCAGGGACTGGAGGTCCGGCTCGGGCGGGGCTTCCGGGCGCGGCGGCCTTTTCGCCGCGGAGCCGTCGGGCAGGAAAGCAGCAGCGGGCGCGCTCCGGGAGGCGACCGGTTCCGCATCGTCCGGCTCCCATGGTCCGTAATAAAAATCCTGAAGCATGTTGGCGGCGGTGGAATTTAGTTAGAGTTTGCGGAGATAAAGCATGGTGGCCTGACGTGAGAGCGGACGCACGTGGATGACCGCATTTCCCCCCTGAAACCGCAGGCGGTTAAAAGGCTGGGGAAGTCTTTGGAACGAGCCCCCGTCTGCGGAGGCTTCGATGGGCCCATCACTCCACACGGCCACCTTGTCCCCCCGCACAGAGATATCCAAAGTCCTGCCTGCCGGCAGGCGAAAATACTGTGAAGGAGGCTCCTGCCCGGGCGGAGGTCCCCCGGCCCGGGCGGCAGGGGGCGGCGCGGACGAGGTTGGTTCCTCTGCAGGCAGGGAGTTTCCGGCGCGACACTTCGCGGAACTCAGCAGGAGCGCCGCCAAATCCAAAGCCCCCTGCGTATCCGCCCGTACCGCTTCCGCACGCTCTATTTTGGCGGCCTCCATCCGCTCTTTCCGCAGGGCTTCCATTTCCCGGGTGGAGGTGCGGTGGAGTTCCTCCGCTTGAGCGCGCAGAGCGGCGGTCTCCCGCACGGTATTTTCCCGTAGTTCCTTCGCCTCCGCGGCAGCCTTCGCCCGGAGAGATGCCGCCGCGAGGGCATCCTCCTGGCGGGCTTTCGCGGCAGCGGCCTCCTTCATGGCGTCCGCCTGGCGTTTCTTCTCCTCTTTCCGCTGGCGGAGCCACCCGGCCCGCTGGCTGGCATCCACCGGCAGCAGCGCGCCACCCGTACGGGGGTGATGGCCAGGCCGGTTGAAAAACTCCGGCTCTCCCGCGTCTCCCGGCCCCCACCACAGCATGGGCGCTCCGGTTTTGCCATCGAACCACTCCACCACCGCGGGGTCCACCTGCCGGACTTGGAGCGCCAGTCCATCCGCCCCGCGATTCGTCACCAGCGAGGTGAGAAAAATCACGAGGGGAATGGCGGCGAATCCCAGGAGGATACGAAAGAGCCCGCGCTGCCACCGCCGGAAGTTGAGGGTGAGGAAGTAGCCCGTTCCCACGATGATAAAAGCCTGCCCCATCCGGAGCAGGGCCTCACGCAAATGGGGGTTGAGTTGGGTGCCGTCCGCGAGTTCCGCCACAGCACTGGAGACGAGATGCCACAGCCACCAGGAAACGCCCAGGGCAGCCGTCACCACCACCACGCCGGCCACTGCCAGCGAGAGGCCCAGGAATTTTGCGAGCCGTGCCAGTGGGGAGGGGCCGGGAGAGACGGGTGGGCTTGCGATGGTCAAACGAGGAGAATGCATAGTGGGATGCGGTGCTGATGGTTCGCGGCGGGGTGGTTGAGGATCGTCACTCCGGGGAGTCCACTCCCCCGCTTTTGCGCCAGGCTTCGCGGACCGCGCTTAGGATGGCACGGATCTCCAGGAGCGTGCAGGCCACTCCCAGCGCCAGGAGAGCCATGCGGGCCCACCGCGAGCCGCGTGAGGCACGGGTTTTATTGTCGGGACGAATGCGGGTAGTCATGGGACCACCCTTTAAGCCGCCTCCCAGCCCTCCGCTCTTTTCCGGACATCCGGGGATGTCCGCACGGATCCCCGGAAGGGATGTGCTGGGTTTCTCTCATGGCGGGAGGTAAGTTGCCCGGCTGCTGAGCGAGTGGGGACAAAGGGAGATGTTCTCACTCTCGAAGATGGATCCAAAGTCTTCAATGCCTTTCGGCTGCTGAGCGAGTGGGGACTCGAAGCGACTGCAAGGGACATTCAGTCCTATTCTCAGGGTCTTCAATGCCTTTCGGCTGCTGAGCGAGTGGGGACCCGACTGCTCCGGCTGCTGGAACTGCTCCGACTGCTCCGTCTTCAATGCCTTTCGGCTGCTGAGCGAGTGGGGACCCCAGTTCTCCGATGAGATGAACGGCCAGTCCTACCAAGTCTTCAATGCCTTTCGGCTGCTGAGCGAGTGGGGACGCCACTTTCAGCTTCTTCAAGGAGGGAACTGAAAATATGGTCTTCAATGCCTTTCGGCTGCTGAGCGAGTGGGGACAACACGGAAACCGTGCTAGAGCTGTCGGGCAAGGGCCGTCTTCAATGCCTTTCGGCTGCTGAGCGAGTGGGGACTCGAGAGACGCCGCCGTTCGCGCCGGAGCGAACCAGGGTCTTCAATGCCTTTCGGCTGCTGAGCGAGTGGGGACCCCGCGCCTCGGCGAGGTTGCAATTCCGCAACTTACTGTCTTCAATGCCTTTCGGCTGCTGAGCGAGTGGGGACCTCCGGATCGATCCGCACTATCAGCTGATCCTGGATGTCTTCAATGCCTTTCGGCTGCTGAGCGAGTGGGGACCTCCGGATCGATCCGCACTATCAGCTGATCCTGGATGTCTTCAATGCCTTTCGGCTGCTGAGCGAGTGGGGACCTCTCTTTGCGGTTCTTTCTTTCTGCGCTGCACCTATTGTCTTCAATGCCTTTCGGCTGCTGAGCGAGTGGGGACGCACGAGAATGCGGGTTGGATGCTGAAATGCATTTTGTCTTCAATGCCTTTCGGCTGCTGAGCGAGTGGGGACAACTCGCCACCATGGAACCCGGATGGGGCGGAAGTGTCTTCAATGCCTTTCGGCTGCTGAGCGAGTGGGGACAACTCGCCACCATGGAACCCGGATGGGGCGGAAGTGTCTTCAATGCCTTTCGGCTGCTGAGCGAGTGGGGACGGCACACCGGCCGTAAATGTGCCGGAGCCAACAGGAAGTCTTCAATGCCTTTCGGCTGCTGAGCGAGTGGGGACCCTAGTAAAATGGGCATATACGTACCTAAAGGGTTAGTCTTCAATGCCTTTCGGCTGCTGAGCGAGTGGGGACCCTAGTAAAATGGGCATATACGTACCTAAAGGGTTAGTCTTCAATGCCTTTCGGCTGCTGAGCGAGTGGGGACCCCACGCAGGTGGGAAGTAATGGAAGCTCTTCAACTATGTCTTCAATGCCTTTCGGCTGCTGAGCGAGTGGGGACATTGATTTCAGCCAACAGAACGGCCAACTGGGAAGTAGTCTTCAATGCCTTTCGGCTGCTGAGCGAGTGGGGACTACGTTACGGAAAGTCTAACGTTAACTCCGAGGCCGGGTCTTCAATGCCTTTCGGCTGCTGAGCGAGTGGGGACTTTACGATGGATGTAGCCGGCTTACAGGACTTTAAGTGTCTTCAATGCCTTTCGGCTGCTGAGCGAGTGGGGACGCCGACGGCTTCGGCCGCAAAGTAATCAAGCTCGATGGGTCTTCAATGCCTTTCGGCTGCTGAGCGAGTGGGGACTCTAGAAGATAAAAGCGTAGGCTTAACAATATTCTCGTCTTCAATGCCTTTCGGCTGCTGAGCGAGTGGGGACGCCCACTGGCGATTTCAGCCAGCATCCACTTCAAAGTCTTCAATGCCTTTCGGCTGCTGAGCGAGTGGGGACCTCGGCTAGCAGGTGTTATAGGGGGTTTTCCTTCTGAGTCTTCAATGCCTTTCGGCTGCTGAGCGAGTGGGGACGCTGAGATTGACTTTAGTCAGGAAGAGGGGAAGAATGTCTTCAATGCCTTTCGGCTGCTGAGCGAGTGGGGACTATGTTAGCGAAACACTGGAACTCACTCCGAGGCCGTCTTCAATGCCTTTCGGCTGCTGAGCGAGTGGGGACCTTATCTGGGAATAGGAGGTGGACAGGTGAAAGTGTGTCTTCAATGCCTTTCGGCTGCTGAGCGAGTGGGGACTTGCCATGGGGCTTTTTAGCCTCTTACTCCCCAGAAAGTCTTCAATGCCTTTCGGCTGCTGAGCGAGTGGGGACTTAGTTTTATTCTCCCCGACTTCACGGAGAATCAAAGTCTTCAATGCCTTTCGGCTGCTGAGCGAGTGGGGACGCTATACAAAAACCTTTAAAGCTGGCCGTAAACTTCGTCTTCAATGCCTTTCGGCTGCTGAGCGAGTGGGGACTACCCCGGCACCAGTGCCAGTTGTGGCCACAGCTCCAAGTCTTCAATGCCTTTCGGCTGCTGAGCGAGTGGGGACGCCATCATTGGATGTAAGTTTCTCCTACCTACTTTCTGTCTTCAATGCCTTTCGGCTGCTGAGCGAGTGGGGACTCATCTGTCGGATGATCTTGGAAACCACATGCACCAATGTCTTCAATGCCTTTCGGCTGCTGAGCGAGTGGGGACTCCGGGCATCTTAACTTGTTGAAGTCGAGAGAGTCAAGAAGTGGTTTTGGCGGGCGGCATGCATGTGATAGGAAAATGGGTGGCCGACAAGCCGTGCGGAGGAGGGGCGCTGGGGGTAAATTATTGAAATTCAACTGGTTGTATAATCTGTCGGGTCTCTCCTTGATTTATCTGGCGCGGAGACCCGACGGAGCGCTCCGCGCCCTGTCGCGGGGAGGCCCGCGTCAGTCTCTTTCCGGCGCGGAAAGACCGCGCACCCTCAGGATGAACGGGGGAGTCATGAGGGTGCGGCGGGGAATCTCCCATCCCGAGCCTTTGAGAGCGGTTCGCAGGGCGTTCAGGCTGTGGCGGATGCTCCCGGCATCCATGGATTTCGGGCGATGCATCAGGGGGATGAAGTCTGCGGTGCGCAGCCAGAGAGTCATGTCGTCCGCAGCCTCCGGCTGGTCCGCCGGGGGGCATCCTTTTTCCTGACTGGCCAGTAAAAAATGCAGGACCGCGAGCGCCTTGACACTGACACGTCGCGGCGGTCCGCCGTCTATCCAAACACATTTTTCCCTATAGCTCAGCTCCACGAGGTGGGGGCGGCGGGCATTCGCCTCCAGCCCTCGGGTGAGCGCCCGGACCAGTCCGGCGAAGCCACCTGGCATGGTCCCGAGATCCTGGAAGCGGTTTCTCAGCGGCACAAAGGGCAGATCCGCGAGGTAGATGTCCGCGTCTGCGGGGTTATGCGGTTTTCCCTCCCGGTCCGTGAGCAAGCCGCCTGGCTGGCCCGGGAAGAAAAAACCGGGGAGCGTCTCAAAGGGCGGACTGACCAGCACATGGGTAAGCCGGTCCGTCTCCCGCCCTAGCAGAGTCACGGCGGCGTGCAGCAGGGCACCCATGGTTTTCCGCCCGCCGGCAATGCTGGCCACCAGGGGAGTGTCCGGATTTTCTACAATGCCGCGGACCTGCTCGAGGATGTATTCCGCCGCGATCCTATTTTGGGCGGGCGTCACGATGTCCTCCAGCGGCTCCAGCGTGCCGGTCCTCCGGTCCGTGCTCCCAATCACCCGCGGCGGCTCTGCGATGAGTTCGTCCTCCTTCGCCTCCAGCGCCTCTCGCAGAGCCTGCCACACCGTAAGCCCTCCAAACGCAGGCACGGGGGTAAAGAGCTGATCCCTTATTTTTCCCTCCCCCGTCCGGGTGGTGATGAAGACCACCCTTCCTGGAATGATACGCAGTGTCTCCCGCGCGAGAGCCCACACCGTTTCCGTGACGATGGCGGGGGAAAGCCCGGTGACAGCCAGCAACGTGGGGGACATGGGAGGGATCAGCCAGGGAAATGAGGAGGCGCGGTATAGCGCACGTCATAGAGCATGGCCTTCAACCGCACACCGGGCGCGCGGTCTGCGGCGTGGACGAGCGCCGGGTCCGTCTGGACATACTGGAACAGGGTATTCTCATTGAGGGTGCAGATGGCTCCCGCGATGCTGGCGGATTTTTGCCCGCCGGTGACCTCCACGGCGATGTGCTCGTTGCGAATGCCGTGGCTTTTTTTCAGATCATGGCAGAGCCGGTAGAGGAGGGGAATGAGGGTGTCTGTATCCTCAAAGTCAATGTCAGCCACCGCCGGGGCCGCGGCCTTCTGGGAAGCAGGTGCCAGGGTGGTGATCTCCTCTGGAATGCCTGCCTCGGGGAGGTGCCGCCGGAGGAGGGCGGAGAGCGAGGGCAGATGCTCCGCCGAGCCGCCCGGTCCTTGGCTGCCCACGAGGATGATACGCCGCAGTCCCTCCCGGTGAGGCTCCACGGCCCGGAAAAGCTGCTGCCAGTTCCAGCCACAGCCATCCCGGTCCCCCTCGAAAGTCTCACCCGTGAGCACTTTGGAGTGCCCGGCTTCATGCTTTGCCCGCTCAGTGAGCTTGAGCGGAAAGGTCCCCACCCTGCCGTCTTCCCACTCGATTTTCCAGTTTGGCGGGCTGACAAAGAGGATGAGTGCTTCTATTTTTCCGCCATTTGCCAGAAACTCAGCTGCGGGAGTGCGCTCTACCGTGCGCCACTGTACCAATTCGCGGCTCAGGTGGTGAAGATGGTGAAACCAGTGCCGCAACAGCAGCACCGCCACGCCCGCCAGGAGGAGTCCCGGAAAGTGAACAAAGTGGAAGAGATCATGCAGATTCCGGGCGAGCAGGCCCGCGCTTACCACCCCGGCGGTGAAGGCCGTGGCCAGCGCCTTCGAGTCCCGGATCTCAAACCGCAGGCAGTGCAGTCTCCACACGCTCCACCCGAAAAAGGCGCCGCAAACCGCCACGTAAGAAATGCGCAGGGCAATGCGGGCCGTGAGGGTTTCGCCCGCATCTCCCGCCCAGTGGTGAATCTCCGCCGTGGCGAAGTCCCCGCAGATAAGTACCAGGAGCGCGTAGAGGCAGTCTTTTTTAGGAAAATGGGGAAGGGTGGAACTCTTCATGGGAAAGGAGGGATTTCAGCGCGGGTTGTGATTAAAGACCACCACCGGGCCGGTGACGGGGGAGTCATAGGTGAGGATGCGCGCGCGCCCGTGCAGAAGGTGGGCGATCCGCAAATAGAGCCATATGGGGCCGTGGCCGGTGAGGGTCACATCCGCGCCAGGAGGTACCATTTCCCGCACACGTTCTTCGTATAACGGGAGATCGGCGAGCCTTGCCTGTTCAGTGGAGGTGTAGAGGGCGGAAATATCGAGGGTCATACTAACAAAAGTCAGACGGGGGAACGGGAGGGCGGCGGAGACCGGGAAGATCAGAATCCCGCGGCGTCCAGCCAGGCCGCGAGTTGACGACCGCCGTTCGCTTGCATGGCCACTTTGGCGGCGGCGAGGCTTCCTCCACGGCCATTTCTGTTATCCCAGACCGCGATGAGCCGGAAACCGCCATCAAACCGGCCGACTTTAAATCGCAGAGGCGAGGCTTTACGCTCCGGTCCCGCGACGTAGCCGAGGGGGTCTCCGGTGATCCCGTGGCGTCTCAACCCATGAACGGTGAGATCCGCGAAGGCCCGGAGGGTTTCGGCGTCCTCCTGCGGTTTTTCAGTGGAATTCAGGACCTCCACTCTTATGTCAGGAGGCAGGCCGAGGCTCGCGACCGCTGTTTTAAAATCCTGTGTCGTGGGAGCGAAGTCCACGGGCCAAACCGACCCGGAAGCCCGGGTGGCCCGGCGGCCAAGCGTGCCTAGGAGGAGCCATGCCTTCAGGACGTTTTCAAAACGCTGACGGGCGGCGGGGGAGCCGGGCACCTCCGGCTTTCCGTGAAAGTCCGGGTGAGGCTGGGCGGCCCAGGTGAGAGTGTATTCGCTTCCAGGGGGAAGTGCCTGCGCCCAAAAGCCGGCTCTATCCTGCTTATGGGGGACGAGACAATAATCGCGTGGCGCGGGATTGCCTTGGAGTTCCTCCAGAGCCAGCTTGAAACTGCTGGCGACGCCCTCCCTTTCGTAGCGGTGGTGGATGCCGTGGATACCGCCGAACAAGCGGTACTCAGGCTCTCCCGGGCCATGGATCACCCGGGTCCACCACCGGAGCTGGCCGCGTATGGACGGGAGGCGCATTTCTGGCCGGGTCTTGTGGACACCCGCGCAGAAGCAAGGAGTGAGCAGGGCGAAAGACTGTCCGGAAAGTTCCTGGGTCATTGGCGTGGCAGCTGACGGTTGATTCGTTCGAGAATGACCTTGCCGCCTTTCAGGAGAAAGGTCGTCCAAAAGGGGTTGGCGGCGCGAAATTTCGCCCGGTGTTCTTCCGGTAAAACCGTATCAAAGACAGAGGCAAGCGACACGGGATCCATAAGAGGAAGCAGATCCTGGATGAGTCGTCCCACGTTGAATCCATTCACGGGCTTCCCCCGCCATTTGGCGAGGACCTCCTCCTCGGGGCTCAGCAAAGGTGGAGCAGGCGGCGGGAAGAGATCCTGTTTAAAGAGAGGGCGGGCCGCCGCTTCCCGGAAGCGACCGTATCCCGCCGCGGTTTTAGCGCCGAGTCCGTGAAATTTCAGCGCGTGGACCAGGCATTCCTTTGCCATACCCAGCAGGCGGGATGACTCTTCAGAATTGAGGCTTCCAGTGGGGGAAACGAGGGCAAATTCAAAAACAACCCCCTGGCACACCACGGGGAAAACGCTGGGGACGGGTGACTCGTCATCGAGCGCGTTTGGGTTTCCCGTGCCTCCGTAATATTTCTGAAAATGAGGGGTCACGATATCGAGTTCGAGATCCGCCTGTCCTGGCCGAAGCACCGCGTGGGCATCAAGGAAGGCCACCCCCCCCTGCCACTGGTTTTCCTCATCCCCGGGCGCTCCTCCGAAGAGCCGTGTGAGTTCCATCTCCGTCTTGCCGAGAGCCGCCGCCGCGTCCCTGGCGATTCCTTTAAGCGCTGATCCGGAAATGACAGGGAAACCGAACAACCGGTGCAGAGTGCAGCCCGCATTTTCCAGAACCCCGTTGGCGAGGCCGATGGCAAGGCGGGAGGCGGTCAGCAGGCTGAAAGTG
This sequence comes from Verrucomicrobiales bacterium, assembly GCA_965229245.1. Lineage (GTDB taxonomy): Bacteria > Verrucomicrobiota > Verrucomicrobiia > Verrucomicrobiales > V1-33 > V1-33. The sequence continues at coordinate 717,925 of CBDDIW010000003.1, read as the reverse complement.
AGCACCCTTTCCGCGGGCAGGGACGAGAGCCAGCGACGGGGGCAGGGCGTGGTGCCAGGAGCACTCCCGGAAAATAGCGCGGTCGCGGCAAGGGCGGTGGTGGCTTTTTGAAGTTCCACCTCATTGACTGTTTTGCCCTCCACGCGGTTTCGTTCCTGTTTTGCGATATTTTCCTGCCACTGCTTGCGCAGAGTTCCAATATCCTCCCGGCCGCGGGGCATAAAAAGATCCAGCGAAATCCTTTTCGATTCGTCCAGCGCGGGATCGAAAAAAGGAAACTTATCCTTCCAAAGACTGCGGCTATCGCAGTGTTTGAGACCGGCCCCGAGGGCTCGCGCGGTGTCTGGTGACGCAAAGACGGGCATGGCAGGGGGTCCTCGTTATTCCGGTAGGGTGACCGTGAAGCGTTTTAGAAAAGAAAGCACCTCGAGAGCTTCGGTGGTTGCGCGCCAAAGGTCGCTACTGGAGGCTCCGGGGGCGCAGAGGCTGGAGATAAGCGCCTTCGCGGTCCGGCAGCCTGCCAGGGGCGTTATGCCGTGCACGGCGTTGCTCAAATGAATCGCCACCTCATTCATGGCATCCTGCATCTCAGGCCGTTTGGCCTCACCTTCGCGGTTGCATTCGTCCGCAAAAGCCGCCGCCGCCAGCAAGCCATTCGTGAGGATGAGAGGAGGTAACTTATTCACGGTCTGTCCCGTGATAATGGAATGCGGGCGACGAACGGCAGCGAGGGCTGCGGCACCGCGGATTTGGTCCAGGTTTTTCATAGACGGTTACGGAGTGAGGATGGGGTCTTTCATTTCCACGGAGCAAAAGCCCAGACCGGTGGAGGCATCGCCACCGAACTGGAAGACCTTGACCTGCTCCACTTTCGTTCTGAATTCGTCGCAGGCGGAGGACGCCGCGCGATCTCCAAAGTGGCTCCCCCGCCCCTCCGTGGCGTGCAGGACAGAATAGAAAAGGGTCTCGCCGGGGACGTTTTCCTGATTGAAGAGCCCGGTCCCTTCGGCGGTGCCGGTCTCGTCGGAAATACGCACATGCTGGGCTATCTCACATGCGGTCATCGCGAAATGGCTCATCATCCCGTTGGAGAGGATAACCAGACGGTCACGAATGGAGGACGTAAACACATCGTCCGTCACCAGCCTTGACAATGCGGCACCCAGCTCGGCCGGATAATGCTGTCCGGAATGAGTAAGGCAATAATCCTCCAGGACGATCTGCCCCGGCTCCGCCCCCAGGGAGAGCGGTCCGGTGTACTTAAATATAGCTTTTTCATCCGGAGTTTCCTCGAGCGATTTAATCTCAGCCATTACTTCCGGGGCTGAAAACACGCCATCGCGAGCGGCTTTCTGAAGGATCAAAGGGCACGAAATCCATGCGAAGGAACCTTTCGCGCTCCGGATGGGAAAGGCCAGGAGACGGGCTTCGGAAAAGAGGAGTGAGCCGGCGAAGGACGCATTCGCGTCGTCCGAACCAAAAAGCCACGCGGCAGTGGACTTCCCCCGGATCTTTTTTACTTTTCCATCCGCATTTTCGTTTTCGAGCGTGCCATTCCAGTGATCCGCAAAACTGCCTTTGAGGGAGGATGCGGGGATGATGGGAAAACCCGTGTGCCGCTCGCGCTGGATGGGCTGGTCTATGGCACCCACGCTGGCTCCGGAGCCTACGTGGAGAGGGGTGCGGGTGAAAAGGTAAAGGATGCGGGTCTGCATAGTGATGGACGTGGTATAGAAAATACAAAGGTGGCGGCGGATGTCCTCAAAGTGACGCCCGGGGATGTCCGGCCGGGGTCCAAGGGTGGAACTGCCAACTGCCGCACACGCCGAGGCCGAAGCCTTTTTCGCCCATGAGAGTAGAGCGACGGTTCGTGAGGCGGGTGCCGGAGGTGTCGGCACCGTGCCAGTTCAGGGCGTCGGCCAGGGCCTTGGCAGCTTCCTGGGAATCCGCCGCGAAATAATAGACGGCACCGGCGGGCACGGCGAGATGCGTGGACTTCGCACCGCCGGAACCGCGCCCGGCGGCCTCGTGTGGGAGGGCGTAGCCAGTGACGGTGACCGGTTTGCCCGTCATGGCGGCGACCAGGCGCGCGCCGATGGCGGAGGCGTGCTCGTGGGTCTCATACCCTTTTCCGGCGTAGTTCAAGCTCCGGCGGCGACGGCGCTCCTCCCGGCTGACGGTACGGAGGAGCACTTCTCCGGTCACAGGATCGATCCAGCTCGGAAGCCAGCCGCCATCGTGCCCGCGGGTGGGGGTCCCGCGTCTGGACACTTTCTTCTCCTCGATTTTTGGCCACACCGCCGGGGTGAGCAGAGTCCATTTCACCAGCCAGCGGGTTTTGCCTTTTACTTCGGCGCTGAGGAAACCTTCCCGCTTCCCCGCAGGCAGGGGAAGGGGAGCGCCGGCAGTGCCGGTAATCAGCGCGGAACAAACCCGCTGCTGGCCGCCCGCCACAATGCGTGCGCCGGTGCCATTGAGGAGAGCCCGGACGAGATCGTTCCCATACTCGGTATGGCGAAATTCCTTGTCCGCCGCCGCGGCGAGGACGCCCAGCCGAAAGCCCTGCCGCAACCGAAGATAGCTCGCGGAGTAGAACCGTTCCCCATCCTGCACCCCGGTTTCCGGATCCATTCCGATGCCGATGGTATGTTCCTGCCCGGCAAAGTCCCCATCATCCATGAAATGGGGATCGGCACCGGATTCTGAGCCCCGGGGCACGATCCGCACAAAGCTCTGGTGGTCCAGAAAAGCCCTCCAGGCTGCGGCGCTCCACCATGTTTCCAACTCCATCTTTCGGGGAGCGCCTTTGTCGGCGACCGTTCTGGCCACAGGATAGAGGAGGGGCGTAGGCAGGCTGGAATTTCCGGGCTCCAAGCCTTCCATGAGAGGAAAATGGGTAACCTCCACGGTGCCCTCAGCCCCTGCATCCAGGGGGCGGGGAAAAAACCAGACGGTTTCCTGAGCATGAAGGGATACGGGAAAAGGGCCCGCGCTGGTAAGGGAGCCGAATTTTCTCCCGTCTTGGCCAAGGCGGAGACCTTCCGAATTAAAGTGGTCGTGCCCATGAACCGGGGAGCCGAATGCGGTCGGCAGGTCTGCCCGGTGTAAAGCTGCATGAAGGGCGTGACTCACCACGGTGGGAAGCGGCCATGCGGCTCCATGACCGCTGAGACTGCCGGACATGGGGCGGCCATCGCGGAAAAAAAGCACGTCGCCGGGTTCGAGGAGGACAGTGTTCATAGGGAGGGCCTTTCGGCTGTGGTGAGGGACGGGGAGAAGTCTGCGGGCCGGTTGCGTTCAGCAAACGCCAGGGCTTTACAGAGACCTATGACTGCGCGAAGGCTCGCCTGGGGGCCTCCGACGACGCGCGAGAGATATTGCCGCAACAGCTCCTCAAGGGCGCTCAAAACATCCGGTCCGCCCTGGCGCTGCGCCGCATGGGAAAACTCCAGCCGAATCACCTCTCCGGCATCGAATCCGGGGACGTCATTTTCCGGTCTGGGGGAGTTTCCGCCGGTAAGATACGGAGAAAGCAGAGCGCAGACACGATGGGGAAAACGCTGGCTCAGCCGGTTCTTCCTGAGGAGTTCGGCAAGCGCATCATAAAGCGCCACGCCACCGCTTTCCCATTTTGCGCCCCATTCGTCGATTTCCCCGCTGCGCTTTATGAGGGTGATGAAGAAAGCGGCCCGCTGGATTTGGTTTTTTGCCTTTTTTTCTGCTTTCCGGGCCTCCCGTATGAGGTCCTGTAAAGGGGCTTTGAAGTGAGCGATGGCGATGCCTGCGGAGGCATCAGGGCTTAGCTCTTCCATCGAGGCGCGGGCCGGGTCCTGGCCCTTCACCTCTTTCATGGCCTGGCAAAACGCATTCCGGAGCTCTTTCGCGCAAGTGAGGGCCGCGTCTGCCGGAACGAGGGCGAGGACGTCATCCCCGCCTGCATAAACCAGGAAGCCTCGATGATCCTCCACGATCCTGCGGGCCGACCCCAAAGCGAAGTCGCCGAGGCTTTGACTGAACCGGGTGTGATACGCGCGCAGATCCGTGCCGGAGGGAAGTCGCGAGCCACTGACCCATGAGCCGATGGAATCGCCATCAAAGGCGATGGCTGCCAGATATTTCTCGCCGGACGCGGTATCGGTTCCGTCTTCGTCGTCGAGAAATAGTTCCCGCGCCGCGATCCCGCGGGTGCTGCGGATAACAAACTCGTGGGAGGCAGTTTTAAGGCCATGGCAGTCTTTCAAATAACAAAGATGCCATACCCTTTTAACGAGATTCACCGCGCCCAGGGGATCGGGGTGTTTGAAAAGATACCCCCGCGGGGTCTTGCCCACCTTTTCCAGCCAGTCCTTTCCTCCGACGAGAGCCTCCTCCCGTCCGCTCAAACTGTCTTTTTCCATGCCGCCAGTTTGCCACCCCCCCGCGGCCCATGCCTTGAACTCCCGTGTCTGCCGCACGGCATCCAACTGCCAGCCGGCACGGCTGTAATCCGCCGGGTAGTCGCCGGTTTCCGGCGTCACTACCCAGGAGACGGAGAGATGGCTCTCCACTTGGGAAAAAAAGCGCTTACACTGTTTTTCGAGGTCTTGGGTTTCTTCGGAAAAACAGAACAAAGCACGGTTTTTCCAGACGGCTTTGGCGATTTCCGCCCATTCCTCCCGCATGGCCTTCTCAATGGCTGCGGCGGTCAGGCGTGCGTGGGCGGCGGGCACGGAACCAATAAAGACGTTGGGAAGATTCGGCGTAAGCAGGAGCTTATGACCGCCGGTTAAGTCGAAGGGGCGATGGAGAAGCGGCTGTTCGTTGGTGGCCGGATAAACGAGGGAGGCGCCGGGACATTCCAACAGTTTTCGGATACCTGCGGCGACCAGCCAGCTTAACAAGTAACTCCCGCTCCATAAATCCCGGGTGCTGCGGGCTTGGGCGATAAACTCCTGAACGGGCCCAATCTGGAATTTGATCAGGAAACTGGAGGTTTTATCGTGGGCGATACTCATAAATGATGGCTCTGCTGGAATTAGGAGAGGTATTATTTGCGACTGTAAAGCATAAAGAGTCTATTTCTTTTTTTGGGATGTCCCGGGATGTCCCGATCGAGTTCCTCTGGCTTGGCAGGTCCCACTATGTGAATGGATGTGACCACCTTTACTGTTACATCAACGATTCCATTGCCTTTCGGCTGTGGGTGGGGGGAGGTCCACCCCCTGAGCCACCACCATGAGCGAAACGACAAAACGTCACCATTGCCTTTCAGCTGCGGAGCAAGCTCCACTCATCGGAGGGCCCGTGCCCACCTACGGCATCAACTTCGTCACCATTGCCTTTCGGCTGCGGAGCAAGCTCCACGTCTCTAGACGCGTCCGAACTATTTAGGTCTAAAGAAGTCACCATTGCCTTTCGGCTGCGGAGCAAGCTCCACCCTCCCGCCTCCGATGCTCCCCCGGCTACGGACAGTGTCACCATTGCCTTTCGGCTGCGGAGCAAGCTCCACTCGCCAAGAAAGGAGGCCGCGCGTGAAGCCGGAGGGTCACCATTGCCTTTCGGCTGCGGAGCAAGCTCCACTCGCCAAGAAAGGAGGCCGCGCGTGAAGCCGGAGGGTCACCATTGCCTTTCGGCTGCGGAGCAAGCTCCACCCGAAGCTCTGAAGCGGATCAAGGAACTGGAGGACCGCGTCACCATTGCCTTTCGGCTGCGGAGCAAGCTCCACAGAACCTAACACCACCACATGAACACCGCTTACATTGTCACCATTGCCTTTCGGCTGCGGAGCAAGCTCCACCGTCCCTCTGCCCTCGTGGGTCTCATTGGAGACGAGGTCACCATTGCCTTTCGGCTGCGGAGCAAGCTCCACGAACTGGTCCGGGACGGTGCCGGGAACATCACAGGATGGTCACCATTGCCTTTCGGCTGCGGAGCAAGCTCCACTTCGACCTTTGGTTCTGGCAGGACCCGACGGATGAACTGTCACCATTGCCTTTCGGCTGCGGAGCAAGCTCCACGACAATCTCGGGCTGTTCCTTTCCGGCCAACTCACCGTCACCATTGCCTTTCGGCTGCGGAGCAAGCTCCACTACCTGTCCTTCTTTCACTCCTACGTCAGACACGAGGTCACCATTGCCTTTCGGCTGCGGAGCAAGCTCCACATTGTTGTTTACACGTATAGCTACTCAGTTGCCACCTAAGTCACCATTGCCTTTCGGCTGCGGAGCAAGCTCCACTACCCTTCCCCTCTCCTCCTTCCCCCTCGCTCACAATGTCACCATTGCCTTTCGGCTGCGGAGCAAGCTCCACCCGCACCTCCGAAAGGAAAGCCGGGCCGCAAACCGGCGTCACCATTGCCTTTCGGCTGCGGAGCAAGCTCCACCGCCGTGGCCGTGCCGTTAGCGGTCGCGTAGTTGACCGTCACCATTGCCTTTCGGCTGCGGAGCAAGCTCCACCCCATCTCCAAAAAACCGACTTACCGTCACCCTCTGGGTCACCATTGCCTTTCGGCTGCGGAGCAAGCTCCACATCCTATGTTTGAATGGCGTCCAAGCGCAGCTACACAGGTCACCATTGCCTTTCGGCTGCGGAGCAAGCTCCACGAACTGGTCCGGGACGGTGCCGGGAACATCACAGGATGGTCACCATTGCCTTTCGGCTGCGGAGCAAGCTCCACCCCATCTCCAAAAAACCGACTTACCGTCACCCTCTGGGTCACCATTGCCTTTCGGCTGCGGAGCAAGCTCCACATCCTATGTTTGAATGGCGTCCAAGCGCAGCTACACAGGTCACCATTGCCTTTCGGCTGCGGAGCAAGCTCCACGAACTGGTCCGGGACGGTGCCGGGAACATCACAGGATGGTCACCATTGCCTTTCGGCTGCGGAGCAAGCTCCACAACAAATCCTGGGCACTCTTGGGCGTGGTCATCAGTGTCACCATTGCCTTTCGGCTGCGGAGCAAGCTCCACAACTGGACTCCCTGGAGAAATCCATCGCCGACTACGAGTCACCATTGCCTTTCGGCTGCGGAGCAAGCTCCACAGATTCCCAAGGACCGGAAATTCGTGAACTGCACATGGTCACCATTGCCTTTCGGCTGCGGAGCAAGCTCCACAAATGATTCCCTCGGAACATATTGCTCTTAATAAGAAGTCACCATTGCCTTTCGGCTGCGGAGCAAGCTCCACTCCTTCGTGACTTCGAAATTGCTATCGACTTCGACATGTCACCATTGCCTTTCGGCTGCGGAGCAAGCTCCACTTTATTTAGCTTGGACGAGAGCATCTTCATGATTTCCAGTCACCATTGCCTTTCGGCTGCGGAGCAAGCTCCACGTAGATTATCTTTGGTCTATAGGAGAAAAATTTGAAGTCACCATTGCCTTTCGGCTGCGGAGCAAGCTCCACCTCATCGACGCCGGAGCTGAGCTGGTCCGCCTCGGCGTCACCATTGCCTTTCGGCTGCGGAGCAAGCTCCACGTGGGGTGTCGTGGCGGAAGGTAATGCTTTTCATGAGTCACCATTGCCTTTCGGCTGCGGAGCAAGCTCCACAAAAAACCATTCCTTGCCTCCCACGACACCTATACCAGTCACCATTGCCTTTCGGCTGCGGAGCAAGCTCCACTCATGAGGATTATATCTCCACTAATGCGCAAGGCCGCGTCACCATTGCCTTTCGGCTGCGGAGCAAGCTCCACCCCGCCGCTCCTTCCCGCCGCCGTATGCCTGCCACCGTCACCATTGCCTTTCGGCTGCGGAGCAAGCTCCACCCCGCCGCTCCTTCCCGCCGCCGTATGCCTGCCACCGTCACCATTGCCTTTCGGCTGCGGAGCAAGCTCCACGAGTCCGCGAAGAGCTACCGGGAACGGCTGGTCCGGTCACCATTGCCTTTCGGCTGCGGAGCAAGCTCCACTTTTGGACGAAGCGCAGGATATTACGCCGCTTTTCCTTGTCACCATTGCCTTTCGGCTGCGGAGCAAGCTCCACTCCCTTTGAATACCTGCCTGGTTACGGCACCCCTGTAGTCACCATTGCCTTTCGGCTGCGGAGCAAGCTCCACACGCCGTAACAATAAGAGGCCGTGGGCGTGGTCGCGGTCACCATTGCCTTTCGGCTGCGGAGCAAGCTCCACGCGGAAGTGAAAGAAGGCCCTCCGGAAACTCCCACGGCGGTCACCATTGCCTTTCGGCTGCGGAGCAAGCTCCACTCGGCTCTCACATTAATAAAAGAACGCGGGTAGATCAAGTCACCATTGCCTTTCGGCTGCGGAGCAAGCTCCACGACACTGATGCTGCTGGACGCGGAGATCGGTGGTCTGTCACCATTGCCTTTCGGCTGCGGAGCAAGCTCCACGAAGTGGTCTTAGAGCGTAATCCAATCCGGGCGGTCCGGTCACCATTGCCTTTCGGCTGCGGAGCAAGCTCCACGGGTGAACTTGGGGTTGTCGGGGTTGCCGCCGAAATAGTCACCATTGCCTTTCGGCTGCGGAGCAAGCTCCACAGAAGCTGGAGGCCGACAAGAAGACCGCGGCCGCCGTCACCATTGCCTTTCGGCTGCGGAGCAAGCTCCACGCGCCGTGTTATCGGTGGGCGCGCCGGTGATCGCGGAGTCACCATTGCCTTTCGGCTGCGGAGCAAGCTCCACGTGCCGACCTGGAAAGGCACGAAATCCGCCTGAGCGTCACCATTGCCTTTCGGCTGCGGAGCAAGCTCCACGCGCTCATTTGGTGGGAATGACCCGCTTACCGTCGCGGTCACCATTGCCTTTCGGCTGCGGAGCAAGCTCCACGCATGGAGGCCCGGCGCATGGCATGGACAGATTACCGGTCACCATTGCCTTTCGGCTGCGGAGCAAGCTCCACCCGCGAAGCTGCTCCGTGATGACGAGAGCGGGCGGAAGTCACCATTGCCTTTCGGCTGCGGAGCAAGCTCCACTGAGGTTGCTCTTGCAGGAGTAAGTCGAGACAGGGTTGTCACCATTGCCTTTCGGCTGCGGAGCAAGCTCCACAATATGACCGGAAGCGGCGCAGTGGGCGGTGAGGTCGTCACCATTGCCTTTCGGCTGCGGAGCAAGCTCCACTCGGCATCTCCGCCAACTATGAATCCTTCGACGACCTGTCACCATTGCCTTTCGGCTGCGGAGCAAGCTCCACTCGAAGGTGCAGGAACGAAAGGTTGCTCCACCGATGGGTCACCATTGCCTTTCGGCTGCGGAGCAAGCTCCACAATATGACCGGAAGCGGCGCAGTGGGCGGTGAGGTCGTCACCATTGCCTTTCGGCTGCGGAGCAAGCTCCACTCGGCATCTCCGCCAACTATGAATCCTTCGACGACCTGTCACCATTGCCTTTCGGCTGCGGAGCAAGCTCCACTCGAAGGTGCAGGAACGAAAGGTTGCTCCACCGATGGGTCACCATTGCCTTTCGGCTGCGGAGCAAGCTCCACAACGGCATCGTCGCGAAGCTCCGTCCACATTTGGAGTCACCATTGCCTTTCGGCTGCGGAGCAAGCTCCACGCCGCAAGGCCCACCACTCCGCTCAAGTCCACGCCGTGTCACCATTGCCTTTCGGCTGCGGAGCAAGCTCCACCCCGGAATGGAGCCAACGGGAGAACCCCGTTGTTTTGTCACCATTGCCTTTCGGCTGCGGAGCAAGCTCCACCGCAGATGCGCCGGAGCTGGCGCATCACCAGCGTGGGGTCACCATTGCCTTTCGGCTGCGGAGCAAGCTCCACCCAGTCACCTGTCGTCTGCGGCGACTCAGTTCGTGGAGGTCACCATTGCCTTTCGGCTGCGGAGCAAGCTCCACTGCTCCGGCGTCCGGAAGCGACAAGCACCCCACCTAGTCACCATTGCCTTTCGGCTGCGGAGCAAGCTCCACACCGTGACCTTCCACCGTGCCGGAACCCGCTACGATGAGTCACCATTGCCTTTCGGCTGCGGAGCAAGCTCCACGCCCACCACCCGGTAATTCACCGTCACCTTCGCCTCGTCACCATTGCCTTTCGGCTGCGGAGCAAGCTCCACCCCATATACTTCCGCTTCATCCTCCCGTCTGATAAGCGTCACCATTGCCTTTCGGCTGCGGAGCAAGCTCCACCGTGCTCTGGAATATGTCCGCCGCTATCTGGACGGAGGCGTCACCATTGCCTTTCGGCTGCGGAGCAAGCTCCACGAAGCCATGGCGGACCGGCTCACTCTTGTCACACAGGTCACCATTGCCTTTCGGCTGCGGAGCAAGCTCCACTGTCTCCCCCGTGTTGTGGGGTTCTCACCGGCGGGCAGTCACCATTGCCTTTCGGCTGCGGAGCAAGCTCCACCGATCTGTTCTCAATCGCTTCCGCCTCCGGTAGAGGAGTCACCATTGCCTTTCGGCTGCGGAGCAAGCTCCACGGGATAAGATTTATGCCTTCCTGATCTACGAAAAGACGTCACCATTGCCTTTCGGCTGCGGAGCAAGCTCCACACAAGCCGGAAGTCCATGCTCTGCGCCGTGTCGTGCTGTCACCATTGCCTTTCGGCTGCGGAGCAAGCTCCACCGGCGTGCAGGCGCTCGCTGATTCCAGCCTGCGATCTGTCACCATTGCCTTTCGGCTGCGGAGCAAGCTCCACGATCTGGTGATCCCTCGAAGTGCGGCATTACTGAAGGGTCACCATTGCCTTTCGGCTGCGGAGCAAGCTCCACCCCCTCCAGCCAGCAGCGATGAAACACGGTGTCCGTGGTCACCATTGCCTTTCGGCTGCGGAGCAAGCTCCACCAACGCAAGGTTCCCGGCTTTCGTCACCGTAGAACCCGTCACCATTGCCTTTCGGCTGCGGAGCAAGCTCCACGATTCCACCGGAAGCCGTGAGGGTGGTGGTGTCTTCAAGTCACCATTGCCTTTCGGCTGCGGAGCAAGCTCCACACTGCAGGCATTGCCCGGCCCCTGGGTGGGGGCGGGCTTGTCACCATTGCCTTTCGGCTGCGGAGCAAGCTCCACAAGCTGAAGCGTGGCTGCTCGCGGTGCGGGACAAGGTGTCACCATTGCCTTTCGGCTGCGGAGCAAGCTCCACAAGGTGGTCGTCACCATGGGGGATCTGGCCACCGCCGGGTCACCATTGCCTTTCGGCTGCGGAGCAAGCTCCACGGTCTGGAGCCACCGCCAGTTGATCCCTCAGCGTCTCGTCACCATTGCCTTTCGGCTGCGGAGCAAGCTCCACTCTAGAGACATCAAAAGACTCCCTCGCGGTCTGGTGGTCACCATTGCCTTTCGGCTGCGGAGCAAGCTCCACTCGATAGTGGTTCCAACGCGAAGGCGTTCGATTTCAGGTCACCATTGCCTTTCGGCTGCGGAGCAAGCTCCACAGATGCTGAAGGCCCTGACTGCTGACTGGGAAAAGAAGTCACCATTGCCTTTCGGCTGCGGAGCAAGCTCCACCACGCCCGGCCCTTGGGACTATTGCCACACCGGCAAAAGTCACCATTGCCTTTCGGCTGCGGAGCAAGCTCCACTCCTTGGCGGCACTGTGACCCCAGGAAAAGGAACCAGCAGGTCACCATTGCCTTTCGGCTGCGGAGCAAGCTCCACTCCTTGTTAAAGAAGATAAAGGCGCCTGCACTTATAACGGTCACCATTGCCTTTCGGCTGCGGAGCAAGCTCCACCTTGTAAAACAGGCTCCCCGTCGTGCTGTGCGTGCTCGGTCACCATTGCCTTTCGGCTGCGGAGCAAGCTCCACCGGAGAAGGTTCCGGGGGCCTTAATGACACTGTGCCAGGTCACCATTGCCTTTCGGCTGCGGAGCAAGCTCCACTGCTTCACAAGGCCGTTGTAATAGCCGATGGTGAGCGGTCACCATTGCCTTTCGGCTGCGGAGCAAGCTCCACCAGGGCGCTCCCGGACGCTCTCAACTACTCGACCGGGGTCACCATTGCCTTTCGGCTGCGGAGCAAGCTCCACGTGCGTGGAGGTTTAAAGGCGTGGACGCCGCAGACGCAGTCACCATTGCCTTTCGGCTGCGGAGCAAGCTCCACGCCGCGACTCAAGCAAATACCGCCGCCCAGCAGACAAGTCACCATTGCCTTTCGGCTGCGGAGCAAGCTCCACGACGCCATGACGCAGCTTGCCGGGACCGGCATCGACGGTCACCATTGCCTTTCGGCTGCGGAGCAAGCTCCACCGCACAGACCGTCTTCAACGAGAGCGTGGAATGCGGGTCACCATTGCCTTTCGGCTGCGGAGCAAGCTCCACCGCGTTAGAAAAGGTCTCCCGGCCTTGGTGGGAGCGTGTCACCATTGCCTTTCGGCTGCGGAGCAAGCTCCACAGACATGGTGAGGCTCATCGAGCACCTGCCTTTCGATGTCACCATTGCCTTTCGGCTGCGGAGCAAGCTCCACTGACCATTCACAAAGCATTGCAGTTGATGGGTTGCAAACCGGAATTGCGAGAGGTTCGTCCAGAATTCAATGAATGAGGTCTTGCAGACACTCAAAGTATAAAATCATCACGGTTTCCCGGTTCGGAAGTGACGCGAGCGCCTCCCCTTGGCGGTTTCGCCATACTCGCGCTCGCAAAGCAGTGAATTATGAAATTTCAATTTTTCTCGAAATACTTCTCTCAATAGGGGTCCCGAGTATTCGACTCCGCACCCTCGCGCCTATATCTAGGGTCTATGCACAGGGCACTCTCGGACTCAGGAGCGTCGTCCGAGTGGGGGCCGCTCGCCCGTCGTGCCCCGTCTGGTGCACTGGCAGTCCTCTTGCCCAGCCCTCTCACAGCCTCTCCGCCGCGCCGACTCTAGCCGGGGGGCTCTCAAGCGGGAACTCCACGGCTCCACCACGGACAGGGCTGCGGTGCCGCTGGTGTCCTTGGGAAAAGTCTTGACCACGTGCTTTGCCTGACCGTTCCCCCTTGAAGTTCGAGCCCGCAGTTTAGCCAGCCGATCCATGCGGGCACACCTTACCGCAGGCTCTGGCTCATCGTTGTCATCGTCTATTTCGGCAACAGCCCCGTTATCGCCCTCATGGCCGCGTGTCTCGTCTCTGTCGTGGCTTGCTGCGGCAACTACCGGGCCACTATAGGCTGATCGCAGGCCACCGCTTTTTGACACGAACGGCTCGTGGGCCCTCGAATTTACGCGCTCCGGCCTTGAGCGCCCTACTGTTCCTATTGAGGCCGGGCCTTCTCATGGATGGCCTGCGCGGAATCGCATCTCTCCATCTACCGGCACGCCCTTACCGCCGATCCCGCCGCCCCCGCCCTCATCTTTGAGGATGAGATGGAGATTTACCGCCCCGCCGCCGAGTTCCTTCGCGTCATCGATGCCGCCCCGCCGGAATGGGACCTCTCCCATCCCCGGCTGGGGAGCCGTCGCCTCCGCCATCAGTCCCCGCGCCATAATTCTCACCTCTAGGACAGCGCCTGCATCCGCTGCCCCAATCGCACCAGCCATGCCGCAGCTTTTCCGCTCCAGCGAACCCTCTGCCATCCGTGATGGGTAATTTCCCAGCACCACCCCCTGACTTAAATCCATGTGCCATTTTTGTGCCATTTCCAGGAGAATCCTGAATCCCTTGCCACCTGAACCTCAGAACCCGAATGGTTCATAACTGGTTGATTTCACGATACAAATGTCAGTCAAAGTCCGTGCGTTTTTGCCTCCCCCCTACTTCTTCCGCTTGTAGGTCATCTCCATGACTTTCACCTCTTTACCGTCCGCCTTGATATACATTTCGGACACGATCTCATCCGCCGAGACGAAACGGTCCACGAACTTCACATCCTGCCCTGTTTTGCCGGCAAAGGGATCGTCGATTTTTCCCGTGGAGGTCAGGGATTTTCCATCCGCGGCGGCGGTGCCGGTGGTGAGGGTCATGCCCGTGCCCATGTTATCGATCCAAAAGCCATTGTAACATTTTTTAATGTTGTCATACCCATTGATGGAACGGCCCTCGAACAGCTGTCCCATCATGGTGGCACGGATATTCATCTCCACATAACGACCGCCCATGATCCATTTGGCGGTGCCGGTGCCGTCAGATTCCACGGGATCTCCGGAGGGGTCCATCCAGAGTTTGGTATGGATGGTCCATTCGCCCGTGTATTTCTCCAGGAGCTTGTGGGAGGGTCCGGGGGAGATGGCCTCCATGGCGGCGGCCTCATCCGTTTTGGGGGCTTCGGCTTTTTTTCCATCAGCGGCCAGGAGCGGGAACAGGCCGGCGAGGAGCGCGGCACCCACGCAGGCGGAGAAAACAGAACGACGGCGGAGGAAGGCAGGAATTTTCACGGTGGTATGAAACGGGAAGTGGAAAAACACGACTACCGTGAACAGCCCGGGCCACCAGGCAACCGCCGCCGGACTGGAAATGACGTAAGCGCCTTCTCCGGCATGACGGCAGCGAAGGCTTGCATCCTCCCCCTGGCGGGGTTCCCTAGAAGATCATCTTTTTATCATGCTGCCCCCCCTTATCGAAATCATCCCCCCCGCGGCTCCGGTGTCCGCCACCGTGGTGCTGCCGGGTTCCAAAAGCCTCACGAACCGGGCGCTCGTTCTCGCCGCGCTGGCGGAGGGCACGGTGACGCTCACGGGCGCGCTGTGGAGCGAGGACACTCAGGCCATGACGCACTGTCTGCGCGCGCTGGGCTTCACTGTAACGGTCTCGGAGGACGCGGATGAACCGGCGAACCGCGCCATCACCGTCGAGGGCCTGGGCGGCAGCATCCCGTATGGCGGTACCACGGAGGCCCCGCTCGAGCTTTTTGTGGAAAACGCGGGCACGGCGGCGCGGTTTCTCGCGGCTTTCGTCTGCCTGGGACACGGCACCTATCGTCTCAGCGGCGTGCCGCGCATGCACCAGCGCCCCCAGGCGGAACTCTTCCGGGCCCTGCGGGAGCTGGGCTACACGGTGGAAACGCCCAATGATTTCCTGCCCGCCATCATCACTGGCGGCGGTCCGCGACCCGGCGCGTCCTGCCGCGTGGGGGTCGGGGACAGCTCCCAGTTTGCCTCCGCTCTTATCCTCTGCCAGCGCGCGGGAGGCTGGGAGGTAACGGTGACCGGCGCGAACGAGGACGAGCTGCCCTATGTGGAAATGACGCGCGAACTCGCCCGTTCTTTTCCGTGGCAGGGCGGCACGTATGCCGTCGAGCCGGACGCCTCCGCCGCCAGTTACCTGTGGGGCGCGGACTGGCTGGTGCGTGCCAACGGAGGCCACGTGACGGTGAATCCCCCGCCACGCTCCGGCATGCAGGCGGACCAGCAGTTCGAGGAACTCATCCTGCGCCAGCCCTGGCGGGCGTCGTATTCCCGCGCCACGGACCTCGCGGACAGCATCATGACGGCCATCGTGCTCGCGCCCTTCGCGCCCGCCGCCACCTCCTTCACCAGTCTGGGCCGTTTGCGGGTGCAGGAATGCGAACGCGTGGCCGCCCTGCGCGAGGAACTGACGAAGTGCGGCGCGCGGGTCACGGAGAAGGGAGACACCCTCACCGTCCAGCCCGGGCCCCTGCACGGCGCGGAGATCGAGACCTACGAAGACCACCGGGTGGCGATGTGCTTCGCCATCCTGGGCCTGCGCGTGCCGGGCATCCGCCTGCGGAATCCCGCCTGCGTGAAAAAGACTTTCCCGGACTTCTTCCAGAAACTCGTCTCCCTGGGAGCCGGGGTGCGGGACGCCGAAAGCGGGCGTCTGCTGGAAGGCGATGAATTGCTGGCGGAGTGAAATCCCCAGCGGGAATCCCCGGGACAAACGTCCCGGGGATTCCCGGGGTTTAACTCAATACCATTTCGCCAGGCCGCCCTTCCACAGGGCTTTCAGTTCCGCGAGTTCCTCATCCAGGACCACCACGCCTTCACGGCGGACGGAGAGCTTCCGGTGGGCGTCCGTGCTCTGGCCCAGGAGGCGGATGGGAAGACCGGCGAAGCGCCCGCTCACGGCCACCAGGTTTTCCGGAGAGACTTCGATCACGATCTGGCCGGGGGTCTCGTTGAAGAGCAGGGCGGCGGTGGGCAGCCCGGGTTCCAGATTGATCTCCAAACCGGCCTTTCCGCTGAAGGCCATTTCCGCGAGCGTCACGGCCAGACCGCCCTCGCTGACATCGTGCGCGCTCAGGATGTGGCCGGAGGTCACGCAGTCGTAATACGCCCGGTAAACCGCCAGGGAGAGCGCGGCATCGAATTGCGGCACCGGCTGGTGCGCCAGTTCCTCCACGCGGGCATAGACGCTGCCGCCGAGGTGGTCCCCCGGCGTGCCGATGAGCAGCAGCATGCTGTCCGCCCGGCGCAGACTGCTTCCGGTGACGTGGGCGGCATCCTCCACGATACCGAGCCCGCTGATGAGGGCCGTCACGGGAATGCTCACCGGGCCGTCCTCTGTCTGGAAGTAGTTATAAAACGAATCCTTCCCGCTGATGAACGGCGTGCCATAGACCGTGGCCGCCTCCGCCAGACCGCGGGCGGACTCCACCAGCGCGCCCAGCTCCTTCGGATCACGCGGGTTGCCCATGCAGTAGTTGTCCAGGATGGCCAGCTTGTCGGGATTTGCCCCCGTGAGGATGAGCTGACGGACGCATTCGTCCACACAGGCGCGGCCCATGGCGTGCGGATCCGTCTTGCCCCACTCCGGCAGGAGACTGAGGGCGAGGGAAATGAGCCGCTGGCTGCCATCCACGCGGATGACACTGCCGTCCTGCGGCGCGTCTCCGGCGGCTCCGGCCAGAGGTTTGAGGACGGTATTCCCCTGTACTTCGTGATCGTATTCCCGGATGATGGGCTCGCGGCTCACGACGGCGAAGTCGCTGAAAACCTTGCGCAGCGTGCCGCCCAGGTTCGTGTCCGGCAGTTCGGACGGTGCCGCCCATTGCGGCGTGGTCCAGGTGGACTGTAGTTCCAGCCGAGGGGCATCGTGCAGGCGGCGGCAGTCCAGTTCGCAAACGGTGAAGCCGTTATGCCGCACCTTCAGGATGCCGGTGCCATCGGCCTTGCCGAGGACAGTGAGTTCCGTTTCGTAAACATCCGCCAGCTTTTGCAGGGCGGGCACGTTTTCCTCCTTCACGGAAAGTACCATGCGCTCTTGGCTTTCGCTAAGGAAGATGTGCCAGCTCAGGAGGCCTGGCTGCTTCAGCGGAGCGTTATCGAGGAGGATTTCCCCGCCCGTCTCGCTCAGCATTTCCCCCGCCGCGCTGGAGAATCCACCCGCGCCGCAGTCCGTGATACTCTCGATGAGCCCCTGCTTCCGTGCGTCGAGGACGAAATCCGCGACCTTTTTTTCCTCGATGGGATTGCCAATCTGCACCGCCGTCTGGTCCTCCTCGTGGCTGCTCACGCCCAGGGCGGCGGAGGAGAAGGTGGCTCCCTTCAGCCCGTCCAGACCCGTGCGCGCACCCGCCGCCAGGATGATCTGACCGGCTTTCACTTCCTTCGGGATATCCTCACTCGGAATGATGCCCGCCGTGCCGCAGAAGACGAGCGGGTTGTAAATGAAGGTGTCATCAAACTGGATGGCCCCGCCCGTGGTGGGGATGCCCATACGGTTTCCGTAGTCCCGCACGCCGCGCACCACGCCGCGCATGATGCCCAGCGGGTGAATCACATCCTTCGCGCGGATGTCCTCCTGCTTCGTATCCGGACGGCCAAAGCAGAAGACATCCAGCGAGGCCACCGGCTTCGCGCCTTTCCCCGCTCCCAGGATGTCCCGGATCACACCGCCCAGGCCGGTATTCGCGCCCGCGTAGGGTTCGATGGCGCTGGGGTGGTTGTGCGTCTCCACCTTCAGGCATGCGGCAAGGCCGGGATCGATCTCAATGAACCCGGCATTGTCCGTGAAGGCGCTGAGCACGAAGCCCGGCTTCTTCTCCATAATGTCCAGACTCACGCGGCGGATGTAGGTCTTGAAAATGCCGTCCACGGTTTCCTCCCGCCCATCCAGCGTGTGGGTGATGCGGGCGGAAAAGATCCGGTGCTTGCAGTGCTCACTCCACGTCTGCGCGATGACCTCCAGCTCCACATCCGTGGGCTCCCGTCCGGCCTCCTGATAATAAGCCTTCACCGCCAGCATATCCTCCTGGGAAAGGCTCAGTTTCATCTCCTTCGAGATGGCAAAGAGGCCTTCTCCATCGAGGTGGAGCAGGGGGATGGTGCGGTAACAGGGGCGGTCGGCGGAAGGTGCGCTCATCCACCGATGTCGGACAGGGGCGCGGAAGCGTCAAGCAGAAGGCTGGGCGCTCCTCCCGGGAGCGCTCCACTCCCGCCTCCCGTGTGAACGGAGGCACAATCTCCTTGTCCGTCCTGGGCGGTCCTGGTAGTGCGACAATGGTTCCCAGCACGTTCTTATCCATTATCCCATCAATGAAAAAAGCGCCATTCACCATCCTTCTATCCGCTCTCGCCACGCTTCCACTACTGGTCTCCACCGGCACCGCCGACGATGCCAAGACCGCGGCGCCCTCCATCAAACAGATCATGAAGGACGGGTTCAAGGGAGATGACTCTCTTTCCAAAAAAGCCACCCAGGGCAAACTGACCAAGGAGGAGATCGCGAAGCTCGCGGAATATTGCGCCGCTCTCGCGAAAGACAAACCCACCGTGGGAGACGAAGCCTCTTGGAAGGAAAAGACCGCCGCGCTTTCCAAAGCCGTGGCCGATATCCAGGCCGGGACCGACGGAGCCGCGAAAGCCTACGAGGCCGCCGTGAACTGCAAGGCTTGCCACGACGTTCACAAGCCGAAGAAGAAGTAAGCGGCCTCCGCCCACCGCCGGCAGTTCACCGTTCCATCCGGCAGGAGTGGGCGGAGAATCCCGCGCCAAACGCGGTAAGCCACAATGCGCTCTCCGCCGCGCCGCTTTCCAGGGCGCGGTGGAGGGCGATGAGCACGCTGGGGCTGCTCATGTTCCCGCACTCCCTCAGGATGGCCTCTGTTTCCTCCAGCGGATGACCGGGAAGCAGGGCGCGGATGGCCTCCAGCACATCCCGCCCGCCGGAGTGAGCAATGACCCTGGCTTCGGGGGACATGCCGGCGGCAAGATCGGCTTCGTGCAGTTGCTTTACCGCCACGGCGGCCAGACCGGGGACGGAACGGTGCAGTTGATTCCGCAACCGCCCGCCCGCGTTCACGAAACGGATGCGCTCGCGGTATTCCGGCTGATGCAGGGAGCGGAATCCGAAGGCCCGCCAGCCGGTCGCGGCGCGATCCTTTTCCCCGCGCCACACGGAGGCGCAGGCGCCATCGCCGAAGAGACACAGGCTGATGAGCACGCCCGGATCATCGTCCGCGTAGAAAGCGGCGGAGCAGACCTCCACGGCCACGGCGGCGACCGTGGCTCCGGGCCGGGCTGCGAGGAAATCCCCGGCGGCCCGCAGGGTGGGCAGGGCCGCGCCACAGCCCAGGCCCACCACATCGTGCAGCACGGCATCCGGCCGGAGCCCCAAGGTTTCCGCCACATGACTGGTGACGCCGGGGCAGAGATAGCCGGTGCAGGTGCAGATAAAAAGCGCGTCCAGTTCCGCCGGATTCACCCCACCTTTTTCCAGGGCCGCGCGCAGGGCCTTTGCGGCCAGCGCGGGAGCAGCCTGTTCAAAGAGGGTGGCGAGTTCATCCGGCGCGGCGGCCATGAGCCGGGCGGTGTCCTTTGACCATGCATAGCGCCGGTCGATCCCCGAATCCCCCGTGAGCACCTTCTCCAGAATGGCCCGGGAGCGCGGGCGGAGGGAATCCCACACGCCGGGCGCCTGGAGCAGGGCGAGAGCTTCCGCCTGGGTGACACTATGGTCCGGCCAGGCCGACGAAAGAGAATGCAGATACATGAAACGTTGGAAGAGAAGAGAGGCGGGAAATCAGCGCACCCGCTCAAACAGCCACCGCCACGGCAGCCATCCGGCACGGGCCAGAAATCCCAGCGCCGCCTGACCACCGGGTCGCGACAGCAGGGGGTGAAGCCAGGCGGCCCAGCGGAGGCGGTGCTGGAAGCGGCAGCGCAATGCACGGTCCGTGCCCCGCGCCACCGCTTCCCATGAAAGACTTCCGCGGGACCATCCGGCCAGCAAAGGGGCGGTTTCCAGCGCGGCCTGCATGGCCATGGACATGCCATGGCCCGTAAAGGGCGGCACGATGGCAAACCGGTCCCCCAGCGTTACCGTGCCCACCGGTCGCGGCTGCCAGCCGGTAACGAACCGTGAGACCCCGCACACCGAGGCTTCCACCGGTCGCGCCGCTTCCAGACGCGCGGCCAGCGTTGACAAGCCCAGGGCTTTCAACCGCTCCGGCAGGGATCCCCCTCCATGGCTGCCTTGCCCGGCGGGGAACAGGGCGCAGACATTCGCGATGCCATTCTCCACCCGCGCGATGCCCGCATAGCCGCCGCGGCCGAGGTGCATCTCCAGCCCTGCCTCCATCGGCATGCCGACGTAGTGAGCCTTCATTCCGATCCACTGCCCGGCGTCATCGCGCGGACGGCCCTGGGCCAGCACCCACCCCTCCACCCCCACGGGCGGAGTCACCCGCTGTTCGCACCGGACCTCTCCACCGGTTTCCTGAAGACGCGAGGCCATGGCCTCATCCAGCCGCCAACGGGAAATGCCCCGCGCGGGCACCGGCAACGGACGGCATAACAACCGCCGGTCCCCGGCATACCACACGGCATCCGTGAGCACTTCGCTGCCCTCCATGAGGTCCGTGATCCCCAGCCTCCCAAACTCCTCCGGTCCGGCTCCCGAGATAAATTCCCCGCACAACCGGTGGCGGGGGTAAACGCCCGCCTCATGCACGGTCACGGGCACCCCCTCCCGCCTCAAGGCCAGTCCCAAGGCCAGCCCGGCCACGCCTCCTCCGGCAATCTCCACGATCCTCATGCGTCCTTCCGAATGGCGGTGAAACTGTAGGCGCCCAGCCAGGTGCCGGACGCCTCGAAACGCCACTCCCCGGAATCGAGCCCCAGCGCCTCCGCAAGTTCCCCATCGCGAAAACCCGCGTGGATGCTCACCACCATGTCATGCCGGGTCACGGGATGGATGAAGGGAAAAATCAGCCGCCCCTGCCAGACGTGCAATTCCCGGCGCAGCGGTTCCCGGGCCAGAAAATACCGGCACGAAGAAAGCAACCCGCCCAGGCGGCGCAACTCTTCGTCCTGAAAGTGATGGAGCACGAGATTCGCCACCACCACCCGGGCTCCCGCCAGGAGAGCCCGCGCGGCCTCACTCCAGAGATCCGCTTGATGCCACGTAGCCCCCGCGGGCCAGTCCGGCGGACAAGGCGCGAGATCCAGCGCGTAATACCGCGCCGCCAGCCCAGGCATGGCGGCACACACCTTCCGGGCGAGGGTGCCGTCCCCTGCCCCGATCTCCACCACCGGCCCTTCCCCGGCGGGCAGTGCCGCCAGGCGCGCGCGCAGCCAGCGATGATTTCCCATCACGGCATTGATGCGGCGCAGATCCCGCCGGCCTGCCACCGCCCCGGGGTGATCCGGAGGCAGAGAGTCCAGCAGTTCAGGCACCAGAGTTCGGGTCATGCCGCTATTTCCAGACAGCCTCACGGAATTTTTCCGGCAGCCGGGTCCACAGATCGCCCAAGGCTTTTTCCATCGTGGGGCGGTCGATACTTTTCGCCAGTTCGGCGGGCTCCAGATCATTGATTCTGGCGGAGAGGCCGAAGGCGAGACCCGTGGATTGGGAGTTATACTGGTAGAGAATCACGGAGAGCACATTCTCTTTGCCCAGGGTCCCCAGCACTTCGCGGCTGAAGCGGAAGGGACGCCACTGGAGCGCCTCCGTGTCCGTGACCATGTTCTCCGCGTGGTCTTCCTCCGTCAGCTCACCTTCGGAGTGCAGATTGTTGCGAGCCAGTTCCTTTCCATTGAGGTAAATGGCGGCACCGTCTCCGCGCATCAGCTCCAGGCTGAGAGACTTTACCTTGTCAGGATCCGGCAGGGTGAACTTTGTCCGGAAAGCCATGACCTCCGGAATGGATGAAGTCTCTGTGCGAATGGGGCCCGCCGGGATGCCCGTGCCGATGGGACCTTCGCCGGATTTCCAGCCAGAGTCATCGTAGTCCGGCTGCATCCAGGCATCGAAATCCTCCGCGCTTTCGGTGTAGCGCCAGACGCCATTGCGCCCCACCGCCTCGTAAGGAGCCAGGGGATCTCCCGCAGCTTTCCGCGCGTCCTTGAGGGCTTTCGTCGCTTCAAAATACTCCGTGAAGGACGCCGGGACATCCCCTCCCAGCACAAGGAAAGCAGCGGACCGGAAAGGCAGCGCCGCCGCCTTGTCCCCCGCGGCCTCGTGCTTTGATGCAAGAAGCGTAAACGCCGCGGAAACCGCCAGACGGGCCTGTTTCGAAGCCGGATCGTCCCCCATGTGTTTGAGCGCCGTATCGATCACCGCTGGAGCCCCGCCCTTTCGCCAGGCGGCTCCGAGTTCAATGCGGGAAGTGGCGGCTCTCACCAGGGGCTCCATGGTTTCCTGCTGGCCTTTCGGTTTGATGGCCAGGTCTTCCGGCTTGAGGGATCCAAGAAGAGCCAGCGCCTCCTCCTCACGCGCGGATTTCTCCAGCACGGTCGCGCGGGTGAGCGTCAGCCAGACGCGACCGGCGCGGTCCTCTTCGTCCAGACGGGTAGCCGCCTTGTCCAGCAGCACCAGGGCTTCGGTGCCTTTTCCGGCATCCGCGAAGAGGAGGGCCAGTTCCTGCTCCGTGCGGCCCTCCCGGGGATGACGCTCCACCAGCACCGGCGCGGCGGCCAGGGCGTCCCCGGTCGTGAGCCAGCCCTGATCGATGAGCGAGGCCAGCGTGCGCAGATGCCCCGCGGCCTCCATGGGCCAAGTCAGGGTGTTTTGCAGCAGGCGCACCGTCACCTGGGATTTTGCCTTCAGCGCCTCCGCGGCATCGGACGGCCATTTGGCTTCGATGCGGCCCAGCGAGGCGACACCGGTGCCCGCGAGGCTGCCCGCCGCCCGTCTTCTGACCTGCTCCGGCAGCCCGGCGGCGGCTTCGGAAAACTCCGCCACCTTGTCATCCATGGCATCATAAAGCAGCGCGCGCGCCACCCGGTCCCGGCACTGCCCTTCGAGCACATTCCGCTGGTCCGGGGAGAACGCCAGTTCCCTCCAAACCTCGCGGACAATTTTCCGGACAGCCGGATCCGGGCTGGCCATGAGCATGCCGGATTGCTTGATCCACAATGCCAGCACCGGGCGCGCGGCATCCCCCGCGTAGTAGCTGCGCTGACCGCTCACGGCGGCCACCAGCTGGAACATGGCTTCCTTCACCGGCACCAGGTCTCCCTTTGTGATGAGCCCGCGAAGATACTCCGTAAAGAGCCGACTCCGGCGCTGCCGCACCGTCACATCATCCGCCGTGGCGATGGTCCCGAAGGTCTGGTTCGCGGCCCAGGCCGTCAGCGAGTCTCCCAGCCCGGCAGGCACGGGGCTCTGGGTAAAGAAAAGGTCCAGCACCCGCTCCTGCACCAGGGGATTCGTGAACTTCGCTGGAAGACGCGAGGCGAAGTCTTTCATGCGCGTCACCAGCGGCGGCTCCTTTCCTTTCGCATCGCCTTCGTCCGCCTCTTCATCATCCGGCAGGGAGGCGATGAGCAGTTCCCCGAGAAACCGTTCCTCATCGCTGTTCAGCGTGGCCACAAACTCCCGGCCCCGGTCCGCTAGTTCCTGCGTCCAGGTCAGGCTCGACTCCTCCGAGGGATCGCCGAACACCGCCTCGCCGCCACTGCGCAGCATGAGCCTCGCGGTTTCAAACCGTTTGGCCCCGATGAGTTTCACCAGCCAGTCCCGCGTGGCATTGCCCGGGAGGCTGGCCAGCATCTGGCGGATGACCGTGTCGTCATCAGTGTCCATGGCGAGGGCGAACGCGGTGCTTGATTCCAGCGCGTCCGATCCGGAAGTCTGGTAGCCGAAATTCCCCTGCTGGCGGGATCCACTCAGCCGCTGCCAGGCCTTCAAGAGATCCAGCGCCGCCGCGCGGAAGTTCTCCGGCGGGGGAGCCGAGACATCCGTGTGCAGTTGAGAAAGGGAGGACGCGATGCTGTTCCCGTGCATTTCCGTCAGTGGCAGAGAGAGCTTCCAGCATTCCGCGGCTAGGGTGGCAGCCGCCAGACGGACTGGCTCCGCAAACCTGGAGGCGGAGGAACCAAGAAGCTCACCCGCCACACTGGCCCGCAGGGACGGGCTGATGGACGCATCCCCCAAGAATGCGAGCAGGAGCCGGTCCTCCGGCACCGGCGGGACCGTTTCCCCCGCTTTGTGCTTCCCATCCTTCGCGGAGAGGTGATACCCGCGAAGCAGGACGCCGGCCAGATCCTTTGCCGTGCCGGAGGTTGCCTGCTCCTCCAGCCATTTCACATCCACCTCGTTCATGAGGGTCCGGTCGTTAAAGAGCCCGCGCGCGGCGGGAAGCATGGCGACGGGATTCATGCCCCGCACCCCCGCCAGGGCGGGAAGCAGCAGGCGAATGGAGAACTTCGCGTTCGCTCTATTTTCACCTGGCGTGGAGCCTATCCGCAGCAGCATCTGGGTCATGGAGGGGAAAAGGTCCGGCTTCCATTCCACGGCAAAGCCCTCCACGGGGGACGCGGCCCGCAGGAGGAAGCCCAGGGACGCGGCCGCCGTCTCCGGGTTGTCCGTGGAGGAGGTGGAATCGTTGGAAGCGAAGGTGGTCAGCACTGATCCCAGCACGCTGGAGTTGTCTCCAAATTCCACGTTGCTCCCCATCCCTGCTTTCCGGGCGTCGGCGTAAAGGCCGCGCACTTTGAGGAAAAGCTGCACGGCCTCGTCGGGGCGCGTCTTGACCAGGGAATAGAGCAGAGGCGTGAGAGTCTGGGAAAACTCATAGTCTCCGCCCACCCGCGCGCCCTTGAAGGACTTCAGGGCCATGATCTTTGCCACACGGTCCCCCGTTCCACCAGTGGTGACCTCCACGGACCATTGCAGGGCGGCCTGCTGGGCGGGGGTGAGCTTTCTCCCCTCCATGCTTTCCCGCCGCTCCGCCACCTGGAGCATGGACGCGAGGTCCTGTTGCCGGAAGGGATTGAGTTTTCGGATCTCCTCGAGGTGCGCCCCCGTCACGGTCAGAGCCGCCTCCGTGAAGGACTGAGTGTCCATGGCCTTCAGCAGCAGTTCAGTGCCGAACGTCGCCGGTTCCTTCGCGAAGGCCTCACGCAGTTTCTTCTTTTCCGGCCCGGCGATGTTGAGAGCGATGTCCATCAACAGACTGCGCTGGGAGGGCAGTGAGGAAAAGGAGAGGAAGTCCGGTAGCGCCGCGGTGATGCGCGTGCCCCGGAACATTTCCACCACCTCCTTCGGCTCCCGGTGATAGAAACTGGAATCGGTCAGCTGATGCCCGTACTGGAAAAGCTGGTCCTGCTGCGCGCTGCTGTTGTCGGCGCTGTAAGCCAGGAACTCCAGCGTGTAACTCTCCGCCGCGAAGAGCACGAGATCTCCGCTCTGCCAAGTGGTCCGCAGAAACTGCAGCCACACCATGATCATGCCGTTCGGGGTATTCGCCGAGTAGCTACTCGGGTTGTAGTTCTTCGCGATCATCTCCGCGCGTTTCTCCTTCGGCCCCAGTGCCTGCTCCGCCATACGGGAGAAGAGCCGCCGCAGTCCCTCCACATCCCCCTCTTTCCGAAGCCGGGCGGCGTAAGTATACAGCGGGGTGAATTCGTTTCCGTTGAAATAACCGCTTCCGGCGGCCTTCAGGCTCTCAAGGATGGTATCCGTGAGATCCGATTTCAAGCTCCGCAGATCCATGACCCGGAGCACCGTGAGCCACGGCCAGGAGAGCCCGCCCTGCTGCAGGGCGCGGCTCTGCTTTTTCACATAGGCCGGGACCACGCCCGCGAATTCCTGCTCCGTGCAGAAATAGAGCGGCATGGCGTCCTCGATCTTCTTCGCCTGCGCCGCGCGGCCAGTGCCTTTGAGCCGGGGGAGCAGTTCATTCGTCACCGACGCCGGGTTCTTATTCTCCCACGCCCGCTCCAGAAGATAGGTTTCCGGGTCCGGCATGCGGATGGGCATAAGCACGATGCCATTCCGCATCCCCATGCTGGCGGGCTGGGAATAGACCGCGGCGTTCTTCGACTTCAGCTTTGCCTCGGTCTCCAGCACCTCCAGCGCCAGGCGGTCCAGATCCTTTTTTGCCGCGGCGGGATCGACCGAAAGCGCGACACCCGCGTGAAGCTCGAAGGAGCGCCGGGCCGTGGCCGGGGAGCGCATGAGCAGCCCGGTGAGACGCTGGTGCGCCTCCAGCCGGCGCTTCCGCAGATCCACCGTCGCGGCATCCGGCTCTTCCTCCGCGACGGGGGACTTCACGACATGATAGAGGCTGCCAAGTTCCCCCTCCGCGCCGAAATTGGCCGTCTGGAAACCATACTCCGCGGCCTGGAGCACGGCGGCGGGATTTGCCTTGTCCCGCTCCTCCTGCGGGAGCTTTTCCAGCGCGCCCAGCAGCGTCTCCAGCAGCGTGATGCGGGTGGCGTTGCTGCTGGCCTGGCTTACCAGGGTGGTCACCGCGCCGGTGACACTGAGCAGGAGCGGCGGGTCGTAACTCTGGAGTTCCTCCAGGGCCTTCGCCGGATTGTCCATGATCAGCGCGTTGAGGAAAGTTTGACGCAGGGCGGCGTCCTGGGGCTTCATGGCCACGGCCTTCCGGTAAGTGTCCAGGGCCTTCCGGTTTTCGCCCAGGATCTCCTGCGCGGCGGCCCACTGCGCGAGAGTGTCCGCGTTGGCATCGGCCGGGGGAGTGAAGGCCTCCAGCAACTGCTTATTGAAGCCGTGACGGGAAACGGTTTCCGTCCACTCCCGGGCCTGGTAGCGCAGGTCCGTGCTGGTGACCCATGTCTTTGTGAAAGACTTCAGTTGTTTGGTCAGCTCCTTCAGCGCTTCCTCCCTTTTTCCTTTCTGGATGAACTGCTCGATGCGTCCGCCGCCGCTGCCGCCGAAGATCTGACCCCGCGGTGAGTAGGAGGATACCACCCGGCGGCTCACCCGGGTGGGCGCGGTCACGGGCACGTCCCCGGCCAGGCGCTCCGCCTCTTTTTTCAGGCCCAGTTGTTCCATGCAGCCCGCCAGCTCCCCGCGATTCGCGGGAGTCAAGGCTTCCCGGCGCATGCGCAGCACGGCCTCCCGCGCGCCGGTGAGTAAAGGATCCTCCGGTTTCAACTCCCCGGCCTCCTGGGCTGTGAGGGCCCACAGGATCTGTGAGGAGTCCACCATGCGGCGGAATTCCTTGGTCATGGGGAGATACTGCGCGCGCCGCAGCAGGGCACAGGCCTCGTCATATTTTTCCAGTCCCGCCAGCCACGCGGCGTGCAGCAGGAAGGCATTGAGTGAAGGCTCGGCACTGGCCGTCATGGCGGCGGCGAGCTTCGTCACCTCCTCCTCATCCCCGGTGCGCGCCGTGAGCAGGAGCCGGAGCACGGGATCCTTGATGCCGGCCAGCGCGGGCTTCAGCTTCTCCGGGTCCAGCTCCAGGGAGCGTCCATAATAGTTGTCACCGTCGTTCGTCAGCAGACTCAGCACGGAGGCGGAGTAGTCCTGAAGACGGCGCGGAGGGAATGCCAAGGGCTCCAGCAGGGAATTCCCCCGCCGGCCTGAGAAGGGATTTCCGCCATATACCGTGGAGGTGGTCTTCGCGGGATCCGCCGCGGCGGCGGCGATCTCCTCCTCGAACAGCCGGAGAAATGGTGTCAGGTCATCCTCCCGGGAAAGCTGCGCCGCGATGCTCAGGAACGCGTATTCCCCCTGGCCGGATTTCGGGTCCGCGCGGCGGTACCAGCCCGGCAGGCGGGCCAGGAGCCGGTTGGCCGCGCGGCGGTTTTCCTCCGGCAGGGTGTCGCTCTCCCCGTTTTCGGAATTATTCAGGGACTCGATGGCCGCGCTGAGCACCATCGCGGGCGGGGACTCCAGTTTCTCAATGGCGGCCACGGTCTGTGTGTAGGCCGCCGCCGCGCCGGGCTCCTCCGCGGCCCCCAACCGTAGTCCCGCCAGCCAGGCCAGCTCAGGCCGCTTCGTTTTCAGGGCTTCATACACGCGGAGATTCACGGTACTGTCCGTTTCCCCGTCGCCTCGCTGTCCGCCCAGGATAGCCGCGAGGGACAATATTACATCGTCATCCGGGGATTTTTCCAGCATCGCCTCAAAATCCGGTGCCTGATCCATGCGGTCCCCCTGCACCATTTCCATGAGCAGTTCCGCCGCGCGGATGCCCTGGGCGCGGATGTCCGTGATCAGGCCAGCCCGCTGCTCCTCCGGCAGTTCCCGCGCCAGAAACGCGAGGTGGACCATGGACATGCCCTGGCTGTCCTCCACCGAGGAAGGCAGGTGGATGGACTGGCCTCCATAACCGCCGCCGTACCGTCCGTTCTGCCGGTGGGAATAGGCCTGCCACGCCAGATTCCTCACACGCAGGATATCCAGCACCTCCTGCGGGGCAAAGCGCCGCATTTCCTCCGTGTCATCGTGACTCTGGAGCAACCCGGCCAGCCCGGACGCTCCCGGCGGGGCGGGCAGTTCCTTGCGCATGGTGAGCAGGTGCTGATACCTCCGCGCCGCCTCCTCCGTGCGCCCGCCCTCCTCGGCGGCCAGCGCGTCGAGATAAAACAGCCGGTAGTCATCCGGGTGCTTCTTCAACAAAGGCTCCAGAAACTCCCCGGCCTCCTTCCACATCTCCTGATCACACAGCGACTCCGCGAGAGCCTCGGCAAGCCGGGGATCGAATTTCCCGTCCGCCAGTTGCCGCAGCGCGGCCATGCCCTTTTGCGCGTCCCCGCTCTTGAAATAAAGGCGCGCCGTGCGCTGCTTCACCTTCCCTGTCTTGTCCAGGGCCTCGGCTTTTTTCAGCGTCTCCAGGGCGTGAGGATAGTCCTCCTCCACCTCTTCGATGCGGGCGATTTCCAGCAGCAGATCCAGATCGTTCTCCTTCAGCCGCGCGGCCTCCAGCAGGGTGCGGCGGCGGCCCTCGTAGTTTTCCGAAACCCGGTAGATCTCGGCCAGTGCCAGGAGCGGCTGAAGCGAGGACCGGTTCGCTTTCCGGCGTTCCTCAAAGGTCTCGATGAGCTCCGCGAGCTTGCCCGAAGCCTGGGCCACATCCGCCAGTTCCCCCGCCCAGCGGATCTTGTCACTCATCTCCTTCGCGTCCTCGTAGAGCACGGTATAGAGCCGCTCCGCGTCCGCCAGCTTGCCCTCCTGCCGGAAGGCATCGGCCAGCATGGCCTTGATCTCCACATTGTCCTCAAACTCCTGCGAGGCCTGGCGCAGGGAGCGCAGCGCCTCCTTGCTGTCCCCGGCCTGGAAGTGCAGGGCGGCCTCTTTTTGCCAGGGCATGTTGCTGCCCGGGGAGAGCTTTTTCCATTCCGGGATCCAGGCCAGCGCGTCCTTTACCCGGCCCGCGCGTTCGTAGAGATCCACCAGACGCTGCACGTGCACGCCCTTCCGTCCGTTGGGGCTTTCCACCAGCCGCTTGAGCGTGTCCGCCGCTCCGGAGGAATCCCCGCGCTGGATCTGCAGACGCACCAGCACGGCGGCGGCCAGTTCCGGCTGCGCCTTCTCCACTTCCCGCAGCACGGACTCCGCGCCCTTGGGGTCGCCCCCATTGTCCAGCAGTTCGGCGAGAAGGCATTTCTCCTGGGGCGTTTGCGCGGAGGATTTCAGTTCGGTCAGTAGTTGCGGCAAAGCATCCGCCTTGCCCGCCACGCGCATGAGAAGCGTGAGATTTCCCTCCAGTTCCACGGCATCCTGCGAGAGCCCCACCAGCGTGCGCGCCCACGGCACGGCCTCCGTGTGCTTTTCCAGCCGCTGCGCGATGTCGCACAACTGGGTGAGATAAAGCGCGTCCTTTCCGAACTCCGCGAGGCGGGCGGTGAGAAGTTCATAGGCAAGCTTGTGCTCCTCCCTCGTGGAGGCGGAGCGGGCCACGTTCATGAGGCGGGTGCGATTGCCCCCCTCCGCCAGTTTTTTCCATACGGCCACGGCTTCATCCTTTTTGCCGGACTTGTGCAGCGCCACGGCCAGGGCGTCCTGGGCGGTCTCGCTGCCGGCGAATTTCTCCGCTGTTTTCCGGAACAGCGCGAGGGCGTCGTCCGTGAGCTTATACCGGTCCAGCATGCCGGCGGCACGGAGCCAGGAGGCTTCGCTCTGATCGCTCTTTGCCAGGAATGTGTCCACCGTGCGGCGGCAGTCGTCGGGCTGCTGCATCTCGAAATACAGGTCCGCCAGCTTCACCAGGAGTTCGATGTCCGCAGGGTTCAGCCGCACGAGCTCCTGCATCTGGGTGGCGGCCTCGCGGGGCATCTTCGCCTGCACCAGCAGGTCCACGAAGGCTTCGCGCAGCTCGCGGTTCCCCGGCGTGAGTTCCAGGATTTTGGTGAACTCCTTCACGGCGGCGTCCGTCTCCCGTGTCTCCGCCAGCAGCTTTGCATATTGCCGCCGCAGGGACACTCGCTGGGGATACTTTGCCGTGAGTTTTTGAAACTCCTGCTTCAGCCCCTCCAGCGCGTCATCCTTACGGAAGGTCTGCTCCACCTGGGAGAGGATTTCCTTTTCCAGCCACGAGTCCGAGCCGGTTTCGTCCAGGCATTGCAGATAGGTTTCGATGGCCTTGTCGCGCCGTCCCGCGCGTTGATGGATGTCCCCCAGGCGCATGCGGCGCTGCACCTTGCGATACGGATCCTTCGTCTTTTCCAGCAACTCCTGGGCGGTGGCCAGAGCCTGATCGTTCAGTCCTTCGGTGATCTGAAGCTCGATGAGATCCTCGCGCAGTTCCTCGTCCTCCGGATTGGCCGCGATGAGCGCCTGCCAGACCTTCACCGCGTCCTCCGTCTTCCCGTTGCGCGCCAGCCAGCGGCCCTGCATCTGGCGGATCTGATTGAGCATGGCGGCGGGCGGACGCGCCTCCGCCGCTTTGTTCAGCGATGCCAGGGCGCTGTCAAAGTCCAGCGTGCGGGCTTCGGCGAGAGCCTTTTGATACCACGCGTCGGCATTCGCCCCGTCTTTTCCCACCGCCAGACGGAACTGCGCGATGGCCTTCACATTGTCATTCTGCCGGGCGTAGAAAAACGCCAGCAGCAACCGTGCGGCGGGCGGGCCGGACTCCGCCCGGGACTTCAGGAAACCCTCCAGTTCATCCACCGTTTTTGTGTCCAGCCAGGCGGAATAAAACCGGTCGAACACCGCCCCCGGCGCGGGTCGCTTCAGCAGGCTGTCGTAATAACGCCCGGCCTTTTCATTCACCTCCTGGCCGGAGGAGAGGCCGCGCGCCAGCGCGAGCAGGAGCATCACATGGATGGCCCGGGGACGAAGAGGAAAACGCTTCATGGAGAGGACTCTGGGGAAAGTGCCGCATCTTCCGCTGTTTACCCCGGAAGTCGAGCCCCGGTTATGAGGATCGCGGGGGACCACGCGGGCATGGGAACAGGATGCCGCGGGACACGCGAAAATACCCTGGCGCGGAAACTGCAAAAGGCCGTGCCACGCCAGCCAGGCCGGACGCAACCCCGGCCCCAGGCGTTTTTCCATATGAAAGTCACCCCCCACATTACCTTTCTGCACACCGAACGCTCGGCCGCTGTCGAGGACCGGATCCATGATGAACTGGCGGACCTGGAATCCATCTATGACCGCATCACCAGTTGCCGCGTCGTCGTCGAGGCTCCCGCCGCGGGGGAACGTCATGGACAGTTGTTCCACGTCCGGATCTTTCTGGCCGTCCCGGGCTCTGAGATTGTGGTGGACCATTCACCTGACGGCTACGGCTCCTTGAAGCAGTCGGGGGCCCGTGAGGTAAAGAAAAAGGACGAGGCGGGACAGGAGCACATGGATGTTTATGTCGCCATAAGCGATGCCTTCGCAGCCGCGCGCCGCCAGTTGGAGAAATACGCGGAGTCTCTCCGTGAAATCGGCAGTGATCGCGACAGCCTTTCCGCCGCCGGCGTTCTGCAAGACTGAGTCTTCAGAAATCAGCGGGATTGTTGCCTCCGTTACCGGTTATGCCGGCGGGTTCGCGAATCCATTGATCGCGGCCCGCCGGTTAAATTTTGCCCGCGACACGACCGGGTCGGCCCTTTCCCTTTGACCCCGGCCAAAAGGGAAACCGCGGGGAATTTTGTCCGCAGAAAACCAGTGGCGAACCGGCAAGGCGCTCTCAGAGTAGGCGCTCGTCATGAAATACCGAGTCCCTCTCCTGTCCGGTCTTACCTTCGTAGCCCTTTTAGCCTCCACGGCTCCGCTAACAGCCCAGGAATCGCCGCCGGAGAAGGTAAAAAAGCATTATGAGATGCTCCTCAAACGTCCCGCGCCGGGCTATCTTTTCGACCGGTTTTTCAATGGCTGGCTGGACTCCGCCACGCTGGACGATCTGGAGAAGTTCCTGACCGCGCGCGCGGCGGCAGAGGGCACCACGGCCAATCACCTGCTGCTCGCTTATTTCCACGCCCGGCAGGGGGACAGCGTGAAGGCCATCGGGCAGTTCCGGGTGGCGCTGGAAAAGGATCCAGGAAGCGCGGACGCGTGGTATCAAAAAGCGGTGGTGGAGGCCCGGACGCTGAATTTCGATACCGCGCTGTCCGATCTGGAGAAAGCGGCGGCGTCCAAACCCCGGGAGGATCTGGAACTCACGGTCCGGCAGCTTCAGGCGCGTCTGCTCATCCGCAGCGGGAAGCCGGACAAAGCGACGGCGGTTTTCAAAGCCCTGGTGGCGGCACATCCCGCCAGTGAAGAGCTGCGGGAGGATATTATCGAACTGCTGGTCACGGAGGGTCTCATGGACGATGCCGCGGCCTCGGCGCGGGAACTCATCGAACTCACCAAAGACCCGCAGAAAAAGGTGCTCCGGCGGCTTCGCCTGGGGGACATTTTACAGCGCTCCGGGAAACGGGAGGAAGCCGTGGACATCTACGCCGCCACCCTGGCGGAGACGGGTTCGGACTCGTGGCTGGAGAAGGAGATCATCAGCCAGATTGAGCAGGTATTCCGGCGGGAGGATGATCTGGGCGGCTTGCGGGAGCGGCTGAAGACGATGATCGCCGCGGAGCCGAGGCGGCTGGCGCTGCGGCTGGCGCAGGCGCGCATGATGACTTCCGAGGAGCAGACGGACGCGGCGTTGAAAGCCTGGCAGGAAATCCTGGACCTCACCCCCGGCAACCGCGCGCTGCGGGAGACCTACATCGAGCAGATGGCGGCGCTGAAAAAACTGCCGGAAGCCATCACGCAGATGAAGGAACTCGTGGCCCGGCACGCCACGGATCTGGAGCTGCTGCCGCGGCTGGCGGATCTCTATTTCCAGAACAAACAGAGGGACGACTGCCGCGCCACGATCTTGCAGTTCGTGGACAAGTCCGACCAGAAACTGGAGGGCCCGTGGCTACGCGGGGCCGCGATGATGGAACGCTACAGCCTGAGTCCCGATGCCCTGGCGCTGCTGACAAAGGCGGCCGCCGCGCTGCCGGACAGCGAGGGCATCGCGGAGGCTCAGGCGGTGACCCTCCACGGCATGGACAAAAAGGAGGAGGCCGTGGCGGTGTGGAAAAAACTGGCGGCGGGGAAAAACCGGGAGCGCACGCTCCAGGTGGCCCGGCTGGCCTCAGCCCGGAGCGAGATGCAGGCGGCATTCGATATCCTCCATGCCCGCCTGAAGGACTTTGAGAACGATCCGCTTTTTCTCGCGGAACTGGTTTCCTCCGCCGTGAAGGTGAAGAAGGAAACGGACGCCCTGCCCTGGGCCCGGCGGCGCATTGCCCTCACCGCCAATGCCGTGGATCTGGAACCCGCGCTGGACGACGCCGTCCGCATCATCGCGGCGCTGGAAAAGGAACAGGAGGTCATCGGTTCCATCGGCGCGGAAGCCACACCGCAGGAACTCAGCCTCGCGGCGGCGCTCCAGGAGAGCCTGGGAAATCCGAAGAAGGCGGAGGAACTGCTGGGGAAAATCACGGCGGTGAAACCGGAGTTGGGTGGCTCGCTTCAGGTACGGCTTTTTGTGACACGGGGGGAACCGCTGAAGGCGGCGGAGGCCATGAAAAAGGTGGTGGAGCTGCCGGACGGGCGGAAAACCGCTTCCGTGCAGCGGCTGGTGGAGCTTTATCAACGGGCGGGGCGTCTGGATGACGCGCTGTTCTGGGCGGCGGAGTGGAAGCGGCTTTCCCCCGGCGCGGTACAGCCGTGGGACACGGAGGCGCAACTGCTGACTCTGGCAGGGCGTACCGGCGAGGCACTGAAAGCCCTGCGCCAGGCTTCGCAGATGTTTCCGGATAATGAGGACCTGAAGGCCGGGCTGGCGCGCCGCTACCGGGACGATGGCCGCATCGCCGATGCCCAGCGCATCCTGGAGCAGCTTTACGAGGACGGCAAAGACCCTGGCGCCAAGCTGCGCTGGGTGAGTGAGATGGCCCAGACAGCGGAGCTCCAGGGCCGCACAAAGGAACTGGTGGAAAGCTTCGAGGAACGGCGGCGCACGAACCGCGGCTCCACGTTGCCCCTGCTGGCGCTCTCCGAAATCTACCGCACCTCCGGCAGTTACGAGGAACGCCGCGCCGCGCTACTGGAGGCCGCGCGGCTGAAGCCGGAGGACGTGGACCTGCTCATGGAGATCGCCCGCATCGAGCAAAGCCAGGGCGAACTGACGGCGGCGTTGGAAACACTGAAAAAGGCGCGCCCGCTGGACAAGAGCAACCGGGCCATCCAGAAGATCGCGGAGGTGCTTTTCACCCTCGGCAAGGATGACGAGGCGGTGACGATGATGGGGGAGATCGATACCGCGAAGCGGCTGGACCCCGCCGCCATCGAGTCTCTGGCTATGTCGGTCATCACCAGCGGAGAGTGGGAGCGGGCGGAGTCTTTCCTCCTGCCGCTGCTCGCGAAGTATCCTGACAACTACCGGCTGCTGTATCTCCACGCCATCACCCTGGAGGAAACAGCGCGGAACGACGAGGCCCGGGATGCCTTCCTGCGTCTGTTGAAGATGCAGAAGGAGATGCAGGGCGCGCGGCCCGGGAAGCAGCGGGAATATTTCATCACCCTGCGCCGTCATGTGCCGGACACCACGGTGCAGCTGATGGAACTTATGAACGGTTCCAACTCCGGCTATACCCACCGGCAGCGGCGGGGCAGCGGCGGCTACTACACCACGGTCAACGGCACCACCACCTATGTGGGGAACAACGGCACGCCGCAGGCACCGTATCTTCCGTCCGAGATTTCGGAAATGCGCACTCTCTCGCTGGTGCACCTCACCAACCTGGCGCAGAGCATGGATGAACCCTCCGTGGCCGCGCTGAAGAAAGAGCTGATCTCCCGGGGCTATCCATGGGCCGAGTTTCTGACGGACCTGAACAAACGCGTGAGCTACAATGGCAATGTCTCACCGCAGATTCTGAATATCGTCAAAGCGGCTCCGCACCAGGAGTATGCCCTGGCCCTGCTGACGCTGAATATGTCCTACTCCCCCGCGGGCCGCCAGGCACCGGAGATGAGGGAGGCCTATGCCCTGTTTAAAGACAAGTATCCGCAACTGGCGGCCATGGCTTTTCTTTCCCTGCTGCGTCATGACGATGAGGCGGACATGCCGCTGCTGAAGGAGGGAGCCGCGTTCATTACGAGCATCGAGCAGCCCATCGACACCCTCAGCTACAGCCTCTCGAATGTCTCGTGGATGGCGACGGGCGAGAACACCACTCTGAAGCCCGGGCGGCGGGAGATCGCAAAGACCATCCTGGATAAACTGGAGTCCATGTATGCCTCGCTGCCGTCCACCTCCCCGGCGCGGGCGCAATTGCAGAATTCCATCTTCAACGCGTGCGTGAACCGCAAGGACTGGCCCCGCGTGATCGGGATGCTGGAGCAGGAACTGGCGGATGCCCGGGCCTCCTCGACGCAGGCCATGGCGCAGGGGAATTATTATTACAACGACAGCTTCATTGCCGAGCCCCCCTTCCCTCCGCGGAGGCTGCCGCAGATCCCGCCTGCGGTGGCGCGACGCTGGGGGCTGGATGACTACGGGAATAATCTCTATCTCAACGTGCCGCCGGAGGAGACGGAGAATTTCAAAAAGGCGGTGCGCGCCGCGAAAGAGCCCACCGTGCGCATCCTGCTCGCGCAAAAGTATGGCGATGAGGCCACGGTCGAAGAAATGCTGAAGGCGGCGGCCGCGCTGCCGGAGCCGGACGCCGCCGTCTGCACCATCCTCGCGGGCTGGTACTCAGGAAAGAACGAGCCGGACAAAGCACTGGAATGGCTGCGCCGCACCCAGTTCCTGCCGCTCACGCGGGACGACCGCGCCGTGATAGACCGCTATCTCCTAGGCATCATTACCCTCAGCGGGCTGAATCCCGCCCCGGACTCACCGGACTTCACCGCCGCGCGGGACGCGGTGGTGCGGCTGCGGCAGACGCGTCTGGACAACCAGAAGCGGGAGGCCATGGCGATGGCGCTGAATGCCCTGGGACTGGTGGAGGACGCGGAGAAACTGACCGCCGCGAACACCGCCAACCCTTCGTCATCCTCCCCGGGCGGATCGCGAAACAATCCCGGCACGGTGGGCCAACTGACGGCGGACGCGCGGGTGGAGCAGTTTCTGAAGCAGGGGCAAAAGGAAAAAGCCATGGCCCTCCTGATGCGGGAGTTCCGGTCCACGGCCCGGGCCATCGCGTCGGGCGGTTCCAGCGGAGACGCCTCCGGCCTGGTGCGCGTGGCCATCCGGCAGAATCTGAAAGAGGAAGTGCTGCGCCAGATGAAGCCCGCCGAGGGTGCCGTGGCGGGCCTGGCGGAATACGGCTGGCTTTGCACCGCCTTTGACAACAAAGAGGAGGGCCGGATGTGGACGGAGAAGGCCGTGGCGGTCAAGCCCCGGGATCTGGCTCTGCGAGCGGGCGCGGTGGCCGCTTATCTCAACGCGGAAAAACCGGACCTGGAGGCCGCGTGGAAACTGCTGGAAGCCGCGCCCGTGGATTCCTTCATGCTCATGGAGAACCAGTCCTCGCGCATCTTTCCCTACTCCCAGCGCCTGGATTCACAGATGAACAATCTGGAGATCGTGCGCCGCCTGCTGGAGAAGCTCAAGGACACGCCGGACATGGAGTGGAGCTGGCTCATGAACACGCTGGAATACTGCGTGCGCGGCGGGAACCAGGATAACGTTTCCCTGCCCTCTCTCTACATGACCACCACGGAGGAATCCACCTCCCTCACGCGGGCCTCGAAGATCAAGGAGCTGGAAGGCAAACGCCGGACGCTGCATGACGCCGTCTGCCAGGTCATGATGGAAATCCCGGTCCTGCGGGAACAGGGCTTCACCCGCTATGCCAGCCTGCGCCTGCGGGATAACAAGGACGGGGACGATCTCGTCCAGATGGCGAAGAAGGTCATGACCGCCAAGTCGGATGCCTCCCAGGACCGCTACTCCTCACGCTACAGTTATAATTCCGGTTACTATGGCTACGACGATGGCAGCGGCACCCGGCTGACCATGAAATCCGCCGAGGATTATCTGGCGGACACGGCGCTGAAAACGAACAACCGCGCGCTCCTGGAGGAAGTGGCCGCGGAACTGGAAAAACAGGACCGCGCCCCGGTGGCCAAATCCCTGCGCGCCCGGGCGGAGCTTTACTTCTGCCCGGAGAGCGAATTTGAGGCCCTGGCCCGCGCGCAGATTCTCACTAACAAACCTGAGGACCGGCTGGTGCCGGACAACGTCATCGTCCAGATCTGGCAAAAGCGAAAGCTGCCGCCGGTTCTCACCGGCATCCTGGTGGAGCGGCTGAAAAGCCCGGAGGCGCAGAAGACCGGGATCTTCCAGATACCGCCGGATTATCCCGCGGCACTGGTGACCGCGGGCCGCAAGGAGGATGCCGCCGCCCTCATGCGGGACATCTGCGCCGCCGTGCTGGGGCCGGTGGAGCAGCGCGGGGACTTCCTGCGCCGGAACTGGAATCCGCGGGGATATTCCCCCCAGGGCACTCCGGGCTTCATGATCCGGAATCTGCGTCAGATGTTCACCATGTTCTCCAGCAAGGACGAACTGGCGTTCCTGGCGAACGAGGTCATCAACGAGGAGATGTTCCGCCACGCGGAGGAAACCCGCCGGGATGATTACTACGGCAACAACATGAGGCTGGACCGGGTGGCCCAGAACTGGACCTCCACCAAACCGGAGCGCATCAAGGCCATCCTTTCCGGCTCCCGGCTTCTCTCAGACCTCCCTGACTGGCGGCCGGGCATCAACGCGGAGATAAAAACCTCCACCGTGCTGCCCGGCATCCTCCGGAGTTATCTGCAAAACCGCCTAAGCGAGCCAAAGAAAAAGGAGCATCTGGAACTCCTCAAGGCCTACCCGGCCAGCTTCGGACGGGACCTGCTGATCGCCGCCGCCTCTGCGGAAAAGGACGATGAAATGCGCCGCGCCGTGCTGGACCTCCTAGGCACCCGTAAGGCCGCGTTGGAACCCCTGCCCGCCGAACGCCTGGCGGAAATCGCCTCCTTTGCCGCGGACATGGCCGGGAGCGACACGGCGAAACTGAAACTCGCGCCGGAGACCACCGCCCTGCTGGAGTGGCTGAAACCGAAGCGCCCGGAATCCGACGATCTAGCCAGCTTCCTGAAGCCGGCGGCGAAGTGGGACAAGCCCGTGCGCCTGGAGGAATGGCAGCCAAAGCTGCAGAACGCGCTGGCCCAGGGCGCGAAGGAAAGCCGGGAGAAATTCCTGACCGTGGTGGCCCGTGCCCGTGCCACCCGCCTCCAGGGCCTGCCCGGCCCGCTGGCCTCCGGCCCGAAGCAGGACAATTCCCCGCTCGCCGCCGCCATCGCTCAATACATCCGCGGGGCCTCCAGCGCGCGGAGGGAATTGAAGACGGAGGGCGCCTGGAATTCGCTCCTCTACGCGGCGGACGCCACGCTCGACCCCGCGAACGATCTGGACTGGGACGCGAACGCGATCGAGGCGGAGGTGACCGCCTCCTTTCATAACCTGTGGCGGGATTGTGATGAAAAGAAGGATTCGAGGAAAGCGGTCATGGATGACTTCGCCGCACGTCTGGAAAACATCTTCACGGAGGAGCAGTTCCGGCTTTATGCCCAGTCCTTCGTCTCCATCCTGCGGCTGACCCCGAAAAACGGCGGCATGAGCCGTCAGGAAATGAAGGAATGGGTGGCCACACCC
Organism: Verrucomicrobiales bacterium; assembly: GCA_965229245.1. GTDB lineage: Bacteria > Verrucomicrobiota > Verrucomicrobiia > Verrucomicrobiales > V1-33 > V1-33. The sequence goes on along the minus strand of CBDDIW010000003.1, from coordinate 678,832 downwards.
GCTGCCAAGGCGGGACCGGTGGCCCGGACCTGCGCGCTCCTCATGAGCATGGACGCGGCGCGGGACATCCCGCCGGAGCCCGCGGAAGTGAAAGCCTACGAGGACTATGTGCTGGCACTGGCGCGGGATACAAAGATCCCGGTCAAGACGCGGCTCAGCATGACCGCCGTGTGGCTGAACCAGGGACGGAAGACCCTACCGCCGGAGGTCTGCCGGGAAGCTGCCACCATGCTGGCGGATGCGTGGCAGGCGCGCCGGGCATGGAATATCTGGGACGCCGCGAACATTGTCCGCGCGGTCCTGGAACTGCCGGACGCGGCCCTCCGCGGGCAACTGCTGAAGCCCATCGCGGCGGCGGCCTCGCGTGTTTACTTCGTCCATCTGGACAGCCGTCTGGATGAGGAAATGGTGGCCGTGGCGGTGCAATGCGGGGACCGCGCCCTGCTGGATCGCGTGGCCGCCACGCGAAACGGCCGGCCTCACAACGGCTTCCTCGCCGCCATGCTCCAGGAGGGCGTCACCGAAGAGGCCCGCCGGTGGTTTGACCAGAGTGCCCTTACCATCGATACCAAGAGCAGTCAGGACTTTGCCCCCTGGACAGCCGGCATGGCGAAAAACGCCGAAGCCTTCGCGCAGTCCCTGGACGCTCCGCACAAGGGTTACCTGGCGGAGATCCTCATCTCCCTGCTACCCGTCTCCGATGACTATAAGGCAAACACGGAACACACCCGTGAGCGCCTCATCCCGCTGGCGAAAAAGTTCGGGACCATCCCGCTGCCGGACTCGGCATGGCGGGATCGCGTGATCGAATTGCTGTCCCGGGACGAGAAAGCCATCGTGGAGGCGGCCCGGTTCTTCGGCCCCTCGACGGAAAAGGATTCCCTGGGGGCCCTGGCCCGCGTGCAGGGGCAGATGCCCGCCTCGAAGCTGAAAATGCTCCAGCTCTGGACAGTGCGGGAATTCACGGAGAAGCGGTTTGGCCCGCTGGAGCAGTTCCTGGGGGATCTCTCCGTGCGGCGGATTCAGAGCAACTATTACTCGTCACGCGGGGATGGGGATGCCTGGACAGTCACCATCCGGGAAACGATCCGCCAGACAGCCATGGCGGCCTTCAAGGAAAGCCATACCTGGACGCCGGAGGAACGGGCGAAGCTGGGAGAGATCTACCGCACGGCCCTCGGCCAGAAGACCTACACGGACGGCGCGGAGGTGGAGGACGTGATCCAGGCCACCCTGCTTTACCACGCCGCCACGGGCCAGATGGCGGAACTCCAGGCCTGGTGGAAAACCGTGCCGGAGGATCAGCAAAAGAAGATCCGGGAACGCTTCTGGAACCAGAACGTGGAGCTCTGGCCGAACAAGGACGACCTCAAGGAACGCTACGGCGATGACCGCGCCGCCCGCGTGCTCTTTGTGAAGGAATACCTCGCGAATCCCGTGGGCGTGAACGGCGGGGAGAACAGCATGGAAAGGCCCGCGGAGATGGAATGGGTGACGCGCGCGGAAATCCTGGCCATGGCGGACGAATTGATCCAGCGGGAGCCCCGCTCCACGGACACCATGCGCCAGTTGGCGCTGGTGGCGGAGCGGGAGCGGGCCTGGGAACGGTGCGCCGCGTTGCTCGCTTCCGCCTCGGAACATCTGGACAAGGAGGGCCTGAAACTGCGCACGGGGCTGCTGCTGAGACGCGCCCGCGTGCTCCTGGAAGCGGACAAACCGGCGGACGCCCTGAAGCAGACGGAGGACCTTCAGCCGCTGATTCTGGAACCCTTCAAAGACGGCAAGGTGGACACTGAGGCGCTCTCCCGCCTGGCCACCTGGATCGATACCCGGGGTGAGGCGCTCTTTGCCGTGGACCGGCACGCGGATGCCCTGGCATTTCTGGGCATCAACCCGTCCGTGCAAAAGCTGGCAGCAAAGGAATCCGGCGGCAACGTGGGCGATTCGTCCCTGCAGGAGTCCATCTTCCGTTATTACCAGGCAAAGACGGGGATCAAAATCTCCACCCTCGTGGCCAAGGGATCCACCTGGAAATACCAGGACGCGGAGGAGCCACCACCCTCCAAATGGGCCGCGCCGGACTTTGATGACAAGGACTGGCAGTCCGGCCCGGCGCGCCTGGGATACGGGGATCCGGTGAAGACCCAAATGAGCTATGGCGCGGATGAGAAAAAGAAGCCGATGGCCACTTACTTCCGCACCACCTTCGACATCGCGGACGCAAAGACCATCAGCTCCCTGCACCTCGGCATTCAGCGGGATGACGGTTGTGTGGTCTATCTGAACGGCCATGAGGTGGCGCGCCAGAACATGCCCGATGGCCCCGTGGACCACACCACCGCCGCCTCCAGCGCGGTGGACCAGGGCGCGGAGTATGAGTTCTTCCCCGCGATCCTGACCCCGGAACATCTGGTGAGTGGAAAGAACGTGCTGGCCGTGGAGGTCCACCAGGTGAAGGCCACCAGCACCGACCTTTCCTTCAATCTGCAACTCCGCTCCAACCTGCCGGACCCCGCCGAAGTGATGCGCTCCCTCAACCCCGCGGAGATCGGCCCTAAACTCGGCGACCTCTGGACCGCCCTGCCGGAGCCCCTACGGAAGGCACTGGAGTAAAAGACACCTGGACCGTCTCCTTCGCGGGAGGCTGAAGACTATATCGTCCCGTGATGGGGGGTGCGATCCATCACGGGAGGAACTGCTGGATTCCTCACGGCGTCACTATCCGGCATCGCAAAAAAGCCCGGGACAGATCCTCTGTCTCAAAACGGAAAGTGTGCGCCCCCGCCGCTTCCGCGGTATCCGGCACGGGAAGCCAGCCGTCCGGTTCGAGCCCGGTGTTGTATTCCGCCACATAAGTGATGCCCTCCACGCCTTCCGGCTTCAGGAAATCCAACACATAGCCCGCGCCATCCGCCTGCCAGGAGGGCAGCAAAGGCGCATCCGGAAAAGTAGGGTCCAGGTCGAAAGCATATTCCACCAGGTTGCTCACACCATCGCCGTCCGGATCGGCATTATCCGCGGCGTTCCCTGTATTTCCGGCATTGCCGAAGTAGAGAAACCGCCACGCCTGGAGCCGGGTGAGGGAACCCACGGCCGCGGTGCTTTCCACCAGACCGGAGCCGAAATTGCTGTAGCCGCCGGAAACGCGGGCTCTTCCCCGGACTTGGGACAGGGGCGGAAGATTCAGGCCCGTGAGCTCCCAGCCTCCGGAAATGCGCGTGCCATTGCCCATAGGTGTCCAGACGGCACCGCCATCCGTGGAGAGTTCAAACGTGACCTGCGTGGTCTCCGGCGAACTGCCTCCCCGCAGCCACTGGATGCGTGAAGGGTCCGGCACCGTGAGACTCTGGGTGGCGCTGTCATTCAGCAATCGAGCGATCCTTGTTCTCGCCTGCCCGCCGATGGAGGTGAACTCCCCCCCGGCCAGAATCCGTCCATCCGCCTGGAGGGTCACGCCACGAACATCCCCGGAGGCTCCGGGATTGAAAGCCGTGTCCAGAGACCCGTCCGCATTCAATCGCGCGATCCGGCTGCGTGGAACGCCACCAGCGGTGTTGAAAATGCCGGAGATCACCGCTTTTCCATCGGTTTGCAGCGCGATACTGTAAACATTCCCGTCCGTCACTGTGTTAAAGGAGGGGTCAGGGCTGCCGTCGGGCAGCAACTGCGCGAGACAGGGCCTGGTCTGGTCGTTCAGCGCATTAAAGACCCCGCCGATCAGAATCCGGCCATCCGGCCGGATCGCGATGGAAAAGACCGTGCTGCTCAGCACCGGCTGGAACGGAATATCCAGCGTGCCGTCTTTGTTGATGCGGGCCATGTTGTAGCGGACATAGCCGCCCGCCGCGTTGAAAAGGCCGCCGATCAGAGCTTTACCGTCCGGCTGGAGGGCGATGCAGCGCACCACCCCGCTTGATGGGCTGGACGTGCCCAGGGTGAAAGAGGTATCCAGCGTGCCCCCGGCATCCACCCGCGCCAGATTGTTTCTCGTGACGCCGCCCATGGTATTATAAAGACCTCCCGCGAGAATCTTCCCATCGGGCAGCAGCACCATGGAATAAACATTGGACCCCGCGTTGGGATTGAATCCGGAATCAACGGAACCGTTTGCGTTAACCCGCGCAAAGTGGTTCCGGACAGTGCTGCCCACGCTCGTCACTTCACCGCCCAGAAGGATTTTGCCATCCGGCTGAAGCACCGCGCCACGCACGATATTATTGGCATTCGGACTGAAGGAGGAATCCAGGGTTCCATCGCTGTTCAACCGGGCCATGCGGTTCCGCCCGGTGCCATTCACCGAAAGAAATTCACCCGTGAGGATAATCCGGCCATCCGGCTGTACAGGCGTGGTATAGACCGAGTCCGCCGCGCTGGTGGTAAAGGTCGGATCCACATCCCCCGCCGCTCCCATCGCCCCTCCTGGAAACGATAGAAGCACCAGGACGGGAAGCCATCCTGGAGGAATTGTGATCGTACGACAAAAAGAGGATAAAAGGGAGGACCGCATAAGCCACGAGTGTAATAACGTGGAGGCTGAGGTCAAGAATCACCCGGGAAATCGCTTCCTGATTCAAAGAAGCATAACCTGGATCTCCGCCCTGGCTTGAGTTTTCCAGAGAAGCCCGGCTGTCCCCATCCACGGGCGATTTCCCGCCCCTGATCAAAACCACACAATATCCCTAACAATTACCCTCCTGTTTCGCAAACAGGGCCTGGACGATTGTCCAGGCCCTGAAACGTAGCAGAAAATCCGGCCCGGCTGACCGGGATTACGGCAGCACCACCTTCAACCGCATGGCCGCGCGGGGGCGGGAGGTGAAGGGGGAGAGGCTGGTGGCGGTCCAGATTTCCGTGGTGGAGGTGGAGCCGGTCTGAACCGTTTCGATGACGCCCTCGCCTTCCTCCCAGTTCTTCAGGTCATCCGAGACCTGGGCGATCACCCGCGCGGAGGGGTCCACCGCTTTCCCACGCTGCCAGGTCACGGAAAGCCGTCCGCCTACCGAAGAGACCTGGGGCATTCCAGTGATGGAAGCATTCAGAGGGTTTCCGTTGAGGGCGTATTCCACCAGATTTGGCACGCCATCGCCATCCGGATCGGCTCCCGGGAGGCGGCTCGCGGCGGGCTGGCCGGCCATGACCCGGGCCGCCCATTCTGCGTAGGATTCGTTCACCGTCACAGACACGCTGTCCGTCGTGGTCACGCCACCCGGGCCTGTTCCCGTCAGGCGGAGCACGTACACCCCGGGCGTGGTGAAGATGGCATTCGCATCCTGGTAATTGGGAGTCGTGAAGGTCACCGGAGCCGGGCCGGACTCAGTAGTCCAGACCAGGGCTATGTCTGAAAACGCGAAGCTTCCAGGGAAGAACGAGCCGTCCAAATAGACCGGCCGTCCCGTCACGGCGGCAAGGTCCGGACCGGCATACACGCTAAAGGCGGGGCTGCTTCCCGGGCTGGGAGGAGCAGCCTGCCAGCCGGCTTTCTTGTCCCACTGCACCGGTTGAGCCGTGGCGTCCACGATATGAAGCGCGTCGCCTCCGCCATCGGTCGAGGGATACCAATCGTCGGAATACTTGAAGTCGAGGATCGGAAGGTTGAAGCCCGGGAGATCAAACCGCACACCTTCCCCCGCGTTGTCCAGCTTGCCGCTGAAGACTCCACCTACCGTCACTCCCGGAAACTGCGCCTGGAATTTCGCCAGTTCACCCGCGATGACATAATACGCTCCCGGAGCCAGCGAGGTGCCCGCCGGGAAGGTGTAGTTGATCCCATTGGTAAACGTTACCCCTCCGAGATCCAGCGTCACCGGCGTGGCCGAGGTATCGCTGATGTTCCGGAATTCGATGTATTCCGACTGACTGGACGTCCGCGGATTATACATCATTTCCGTGATGCGGAGGTAATTCAGCACATCCGCCGCCGCATCCGGCAGCGCCGTGTTGGAGAACCCGGGAGTGGGCGGGTTGAGTTGTGTGATCCCTCCCGTGCCATCGGGTGAGTGACCGGTGGAGACATCCCGGAATTGAGCCACCACATCCGCGCGGTCCACCATCGCTCCATTGGCCCCGATAAGCGCGATGCTCCCGAACGTGGCATCAATGCCGAACGGCAGCTCCCGCGCGTTGCCTGGCTCCGCGCTGGAACCCTTTGCCTCGAACACCACGAAGGCCCCGGGGCCCATGAAGCTGAGTTGCGGCAGCATACCCCGGGTGGGACGGTTGATGAAGTCATCCGTCAAACTCATTCCCCCCAGCGCCACCGGGCTGGTGGCAGGATTGTAGAGTTCCACAAAATCATCCGGAGCGCGGTAGTCCGCGTTACCCAGCCATTCGTTGATCTTCACTCCGGAAGGCGCGGCCAGGGTGGGCACCGCGGTGTTCGCGGCTCCGATCGTCGGTGTGCACAACGCCCAGAAAGTGTCTGCGGCCCCGGTGCGGCCAATGCTCAGGTCCGGAGCCTGAAGCCCGAAGACGATGGAATCGATCACGTTCTGTCCATTCGCCACGGAGTCGTACAACAGCACGCGGTCGCCTCCCGCGTTCAGACCGAATCCGAGATGCGTGCCCGGCGTGCCGGTCTCCGAATCCGCGTAGAGCACCAGGTAGGCACCGGAGGCCAGCGTGGTGCCGGAGGGGAAGACGAACTTCGTCTTATTCAGAGGATCGTCCGTCAGGCTCATGCCACTGAGGTTGATGGCGGACGGGCCGCTGTTGCGCAGTTCCACCACGTCCGGCCGGGCGGTACCGTTCGCGTGAGCGGAGACGTTGTTGGCGAGCACCTCGCTGATGAAGAGGAAGCCGTGGGAGGCGGTGACAGTGGCGTTCGCCGTGCCCGCCGGAGGCGTGGTGGCCGCGGATCCCAAAAGACCGAGCAGATAGGTCCGGCGCTGGCGCATGAAGTCCTTGATCGCTGTCCTCGTACTCGCGGGAGCCCAGTTGCCAATGTGCTGGTCCACGAAGGCGTAAAATGGAGGAGTGGGATTGCTGGTGTTATCGGCGTCGAAAAGCGTGCCCAGTAGTTCCTTGATGGCATCGAAGTATTTCGCACGGAACGCGGAATTTCCGGGCACCGTGCCATTGCCCAGAAGAGGCAGCAGCGTGCGGAATACCGCGCTCTCATCCGTGGCGTCATACAGACCGCGGGAATTGAAAGAAGCCGGGGCATCCCCGAGGCCGAAAATGGTATCCAGGTCATGCGGAACGAGCTGGAGCCGGCGACGGAGCACTCCGCCGATCACCTTCGGCTCCAGATAGACGGCATAGTCATCGTCCGCGCCGTTGGAAATATTGGTTTCGTAGTCCTGCAGGATTGTCATTACCGCGAACCAGCGCGCCCATTGGTCCAGATCCGCCACGGTCCCCAGGGTGTCCATTTCATCCGGGGTGAACGGCGTGCCATTCCAGGAACCCACGCTCGCCTTGCTGGAGCCATCCCCGTTTGCCACGTTCGTGGGAGACGTTCCAGGGAAATGCGGAAAGCAGGCCGTCTGCCACGTGGTCATGAACGCGGTGAGATCCGTCCAGTCATTGGCGGCGCTATTGTTCTGTTTGCTCCAGCCATCCACCAGCGTGTTTGGATCAGAGGGCGGGGTGATCAGCCTCCAGAAAAACTCATCCCGCACTTTTTTATAAACATTTCCCGTGCCCGTAAGCGGCCAGTGATTGTTAACAAAATCACCCCCGATATCCTCCATGCGCACCCAATAACCGAAGTCGGGAGTGCTCCCGGAGGTGGTGGTGTATTTCACACCATTGCGTCGCAGTTCCACCTGCATGGAGTCCGGGGCGCGAATCCCGGCCGCCTGGAAAAGCTTCATTCCCAAGTGCTGCAGGAAGGGAGACCGGGGGTTCAGGTTGAACCGCGAGCCCCCGTCCAGATCGTTGTCAGCGGGAATGGAAATCCGCATCGGCCGGAACTGATAGCTGCGGCTGGAGGCGCCGCGGATGCGCATGGAGGTGAGATAGCGGATGCTGGTTTCCTGCCCGCGGGTCACCACCAGCGTGGTATTGAACTGGCGGTCACTGGTGGAGGAGACACTGGCATACGCCTGGTTTTCCGCCCCTGTCAGGACGAGGCGGTACATCTCCGCCACGCTGGAGACCGGCGCGTTGTCCACCTGATACTGACAGTTCGCATTCTGTCCCTCCGCCGTGGGTGCGGGCCAGGTGCGGGTATTCGTGCCGTCCGTGGCCGATATGTAAAACTCCACGATCGTCAGGTCCTGCATCGGATTGAGCGGGGCGAACCATGTGCCTTTCCCGTCCGAGGACATCGCCACGGTCTGAAAGGCTCCCGGCGTGGTGGCGGTGGCGTCCCGCCAGTAAAGCGTGGCCGAAAGCCCCGCCACCGGCGTCTCATCCTCCAGCACGCAGGAAATCACCACCCTGTCCGTGGCCTTGGGAACGGCGGGAGAATGCTTCACCCCACTGATCACGGGGGGAATATTTGTGCTGTGAGTCCCGTTCACGGCTCCCGGGGTTCCTCCAATGGCGTTGGATACACTCCAGTTCTGGCCGTTGTCGTTTGTCAGCAGGGGATTCCGCAGTTCCAGCGAACGTCCGCCGCCATCCGCCAGCGAGGCCCAGGCCCAGCCATTGTAGGTGGCTTCCCGGACGCGCTGGCCCCAGTCGCCCTCGGTGGCATAATGCACCTTGTCCACCTCGTCACTGAAGGCATCCACGATGGTGATGTTCTCACCGGAATTGGACAAAGTACCGGTCCATCCGCCGATGACGTTGGTCACTCCGGGATAAGCCGCCTGGAAGGCCGCGGTATTGGCCGCCACCACCAGATAGGTGCCGGGAGCCATGGTCCGGCCCGCAGGGAAAGCAAAGCTCACGCCGGAGTCAATCCGCCAGCCGGTGAGGTCGATCACGTTGTTCCCGCGATTATAGAGCTCTATGAACTCCCGGTTCGTCACCTCAGGATATCCGCCGCCCGACCGGAACATGATCTCATTGATCACGATGTCCCTGGAAGTCTGCGCCACGGTAATCTCCACCGTGGCGGGCGCGGAAAAGAGCGCGCCGTCACTGACGCGATAGGTGAAGGAATCCGTGCCCGTGAAGCCGGTCGCCGGTACATAGACGAATGATCCGTCCGGGGCCAGGGTGAGGGTCCCGTGCGTGGGATTGGAGATCAGGCTGATGGTCAGCGCCGAGCCTTCCGCGTCGCGGTCGTTTTTGAGAAGGCCCGCCGCCGCGTCCACCACCAGGGGTTCATCCGGCGGGGAGCGGTAAGTGTCATTGCCCGCGACGGGGGCGTCGTTGACCGGGGTGATCGTCAGGGACACGGTGGCCACAGCCGAGGAGCGCGTGCCATCGAAGGCGGTGTAAGTAAAGCTGTCCGTCCCGGCATAGTCATTCGCCGGGGAATACGAAAACGAGCCATCCGGATTGAGCACCAGGGCACCGTGCAGGGGCGCGGCCACCAGCCTCGCGGTAAGGGGGCTGCCTTCCGGATCGCTGTCGTTTTTGAGCACGCCATTGGCCGCGTTCACTGTCAGCACGGTGTCCTCCGCCGTGGTAAAGGCGTCCGCCGCTACCACGGGAGCCCTGTTCACATGAATGGTGGTGGTGACTGTATTGGACGTGGCCGTTCCGTCGGACGCCCGGTAGGTAAACGTCACCGTGCCGGTGAAACCAGTCGCGGGGGTATAATCGAACGACCCGTTGGCATACAGATTCAAAGTGCCAGAGGCAGGCGAGGTGACCAGTTGCGCGGTGAGCACCTGGCCATCCACGTCCGTGTCATTCGCCAGCAGCCCCTGCGCCGCCGCCACCACGAGCTTTTGCCCGGGATCGGTGCCATAGGTTTCCGCCACTGCCACGGGAGGATCGTTTACAGGCGTGACCGTAAGGGACACCGTGGCCGCCGCAGAGGAGGCACCGCCCGGATCCCGGGCGCGATAGGTGAAGGAGTCCGGCCCGTTGTAGTTGGCAAACGGGGTGTAGGTAAACGAACCGTTCGTATTGAAGACCAGTGTGCCGTGCTCCGGATTCGTGAGCCGCTGGGCCGTCAGGGCCGCGTTCTCCGGGTCAGTATCGTTCGCCAGCACGCCTGGCGCATTCACCGTGAGAACCGTATCCTCCGCTACGGTATAGCTGTCATTGCCGGCCACGGGAGGCAGGTTTCCAGCGGAGGCCACGGTAATGGTCACCGTGGTATTCGCGGACGTCAGGGTGCCATCCGTGACCCGGTAAACGAAGGAATCCGTGCCGGTGTAATTCGAGGGCGGTGTATAGGTGAAGGTACCGTCAGGATTGAAAACCAGCGTGCCCCGGGTGGTGGTGGAGACGAGCTGGGCCGTGAGGACATCCCCGTCCGCGTCCGTGTCATTCGCGAGCACGCCGCCATACGGAGCCCGCTGGGCGCGAAGCTCGATGTCCATGCTCATGTCCGTGCTGTTTCCGGCGGCCTGGTGGACCTCCACGGCGAGAAGGTTGTTTCCGTCCACCAGTGCTCCAAGCGCCGCGGCGGAATCGACGTAGCTGGAGAGATCGACGAGCGTGGCCTCGTCCGCGCTGCTCAATGAGGCGCTGGCGTAGGCGTCATACGCCGGATTCGCGGCCAGGTTGGGAAATCCGTTGGCCGACCGGTCACGGTAGATTTCCGTGCCATTGAGGTACACCGCCGCCGCGTCATCCCGCATCAGCCGGATGCCCACGCTGGTCAGCGCCCCCTTCCCCGCCAGGGAGAATCCGAGACGGAAATAGGTGGTGGCATACTTCGCGTTGGCATCCGGACCGTAGCCCACCACGGTGCGCTCCGGGCGGCCATCCACGGCATCGCCATATCCCAGTTCCGCGCGTCCGGTGGCCCAGGTGGAATCGTCAAAGGCGGGAGCCCGCCACGCGGTTCCCTGGTTTGAGCCGTTGTCCAGATACCGCCACAGAGGAAGGTCCGTCTCCGTGGGATCCCCCAGCGGAATTTCGGAGCCGGGACGCACCAGGATCTGCGTGGTGGTGGGAGCGCCCGCGGAGGTCTTCAGCGTGACATTCAGCGGAGTATTCACCAGGGTGGCATAGGAATCGGCCACGCCGGCCGGCGCGTCATTCACCGGGGTGACCGTGATGGTCACCGTGCGGTCCGCGCTGTTGGCGATGCCGTCGGAAACGCGATAGGTGAAGGAGTCCATGCCATTGTAGTTGGCCTCCGGCGTGTAGGTGAAGGCCCCGTTGGCGGAAACCGTGACCGTGCCATGAAGCGGATTGGTCCGGCGGGTGGCCGTGAGCGTGTCCCCGTCCGGATCGGAATCGTTGGCCAGCAGACCGTTCGCCGCGCTGACCACCAGCGGGGTGTCCTCCGCCGTGGTGTAGCTGTCGTCCACGGCCACGGGGGGATCCTGCACCGGAGTTACGGTCAGCGTCACGGTGGCCGGCGCGGAACTGCCGGTTTCATCGACCACGTGATAGGTGAAACTGTCCGTCCCGAAATAATCGCGCGCCGGAGTGTAGGTGAAGGAGCCGTTGCTGTTCAGCACCACGGTGCCGTGAGCGGGATTCGTATCCTTCACCGCCATCCGGTTGGCACCGCCGGTATCATTCAGCAGCACCCCGGCCACGCCCGCGCCGCCCTGGAGGGTCACCGCGAAGTCATCGATGTAAAAATCCGAAACCTCTGGCGCGGCGGCGGAGCCGCTGGAGGTGCTGTTATACAGGGCAAAGGTCAACTGGTGCTGGCCCGCCGTGAGGGGCACGTTCTGGGTGTAGGTCTGCCATTCCGTGTCCACCACCTCCCCCGCCGCCTGATTGTTCCCGTTCCCCGTGAAACGGTAGAGCGAGACGCCGGACCCTGACAACGATCCGCTGGCCTGCACGCCGCCCAGGCGGGTGTCATCCACTTTGAATACACTCTCGATGAATTCCCCTGTATCATAATGTGGGGACACCACCAGCCGGTATTTGAAAGTGATCGTATAGGTCCCCGCGGAGGGAACCGGGAGCTGTTTCACCCAGCCGCCGGAAATGGGCAGCACGGTGGCCGTGGTGGGCGTGCGGTTTCCCACCCGCACATGCAGCGCGCCGGTGCTGTTGAAGCCGGTGTTGGTGTCAAAACTGCCGCTGTTGTTCCCCGGCGCGGCCGTGCCCAGGACGTTGGCCACATAGGTGAACCCGGCGGGCTCAAGAGGGGTTAGCCCGATATCGAACACCGCGTCCCCATTGGTGTTGCCGGTTACCTGGTGGAGTTCCGCGGACACCATATTCACGCCCGGCTGAAGTTTCCCCGCGAGGTTGATATTGGCGGTGGAGTAAGTGGTCTCATTCCCCGCCGCGACCGTGGCGGTAGCGGGAGTAACGGTTCCGGATGGCGTGTACTGGCCGGCATCCATATTCACCCGGGCCGCCTCCGTCCCGTTGACGTAGATAATGGCCCCATCATCAATGAGGTAACGCAGGCTCCACTGGCCGGTGGCGGCCTGCTCGTCCGTGAGCGTCCATTGATTCCGGAAAAGATACGTCGTCACCGCCGTGCCGCCCGTAAGCACATTATACACGGGAGCCGCCGGATTGTTCACGAAGTAATCGATCGTGGGACCCGCCATGGGCAGCGGGGATTTCCTCCACGGTCCCACCGTCGAGGTGGTCACATCGAACGACCCTAGCTTCCAGTCCTGATTCGTGCCGTCCACGGGATAGCCGGCGCCCGCTGTGTTAGGCAGGTTATTGAGATAATCCCACTGAGCGGCGAACGGGACAGACTCCGGCTCGAAGGAGGACCCCGTGAGTTGCAAACCCGAAATGGTAAGCGGCGTATCCTCCTGGGTGGTATAGCTGTCGTTCACCGCCACGGGAACCGCGCGGGCGGCCTGGAGAGCGACGAATCCGAGAAGTGCGGACACACATGGCAAACGCCGGGACTTGGGGGGGACGAAGGTCATAAGAATCAAGGGGGGAAGGGACAAGGAAGCACCCCCGGAATTAAAGAACCATTCAGACAAACGGCTATTCCGGGGAGACTTCGTGGAGGAAGGGCTCCGGATTTGCCAGTTCTCTCATTATCCACTCAGAAAGGACAAGCCCTGTTTTACATAAATTGACGAAAACGGCACTCCCGCGGCCCTTCCTGCCCGCACGAGGAAAACGCGGCCCGGCTCTTCCCGGGCGCAACCGCCTGACACCAGTACAGGAGAAAGCGCGGTCCCGGCTGAACGGGAACCGCGCTTTTCAGAGCAGGAAAATGAAGACGCGAATGCCTGTCAGTTGTGCCGGGCCCGCTCACCCGCGCGCACCAGCAGATGCGCCAGAACCGGATCGTGCTGCACGATTTCAAACGCGAGGCGGCGCAGTTCGTCCTCCGGAGGCTCCGGCTTCATGCCGCGCGGGGACGGAGGCAGGACGGAAAGACGCGGCTGGCGGGGCGGGATTTCGAAGCAAGTGGCGATGGCGTTCATACGACGTGTGGGCGTGGTGGGAGTGATGATGGAGAGGCTGGCTCAGAGCTCGGTGGGTGGCGTCGGGGAAGTGGGTGGCGGCATGACAGGATAAGGGGACGGCATCATCCCGGGGTAACCCTGCGGCATCACCGGATAGGCGGGATAACCCGGCGGCCCATAGGCCACGCCAGGAGTTCCCGGCTGAGTGCTGATTTCCCGGAGCTTCAGCTTCAGAAGTTCAGCCGCCGTATCAGCGCTGTTCTTTCCATAAAAACCACTCTGGCTGAGCTGCTCCAGAAAGTCACGAATCGCCGGGGTCACCGAAAGGGTGATCTGGACGGTATCGACGCTGTTCTTTTGCCGGGCCACAATCCAATTTGGTTTTTGTCGGATAATTGTGCCATTCTTATTCCATTCGTCAATGTCGGTTTTGAGAAATCAATTTTGAGTGTCTTTTGAGCGTCACGCAAAAAAAACGGCGACCCGTCCGGGTCGCCGCTCTTCGGAAAAAATTCTGATTTTGCCCGCTCAGACTAACACGCTGGAAATCAACAGGTAAAGCATGGCCACGATGCAGGATGCGGCGGCCCCCAGGATGAGGCGTTCAAGGCGGGCTTCGTTGATTTCAGGGTGGCGGCGCATGGAAAGATGAAAAGTTAGAGAGGCAAATCAGGGTTGGAAATCTCGTTACTGAGAGAACCTACTCTAAATTCCATGATGAGCAACTGATTTTAGATTATTTTCTCAATTTTGACACTATTCGATAAAAACCACAACAGAACCACTGGATTTCATTCCGGAAATTAGGATTGAATAATTACCATAATATCGGTAATTACCCGGGCACCCCGCCCTTTTCCGCCTCATGAACCCTTCTCTGGACTCCATGCATTTCTACACCAAGCTCCTCACGGGCATGGTTCTCCTGCTGAACATCGGCCTCCTGGTGGCAATCCGGCTGGCGCTTAAGTTCGCGAAACATTCCTCCAACGTGGACCAGACCGAAAACGGGGTCCGCATGTGGGCCACGGCGAAGCGGGCCCTCACGGTGCTCATCCTCCTGGTGGTCTCCGTCAACGCGGCGGCCGTTTACGCCAACCACAACATGCTGAATGTCACCAAAGACATTGAAGCCCAGTTGCCTCCGAACAGAGACTCGGGAATCCTCCTCGGGATGAACTCCCGGTAAGCGGGCTCACTTCCCCGCCCACTGCTTCCACTTCTCCTCCACTTTTGCCGCGGCGGTGTCGCCGGTGTGGAACAGCCAGCAGTAGCGCAGCGTGAGGGATTCTCCCTTTTTGATAGTATAGTCCCCGGCTCCCTTCGGCTTCTTTTCGAAATCGTGCAGCCCAAAGGGATTTGCGGCGATGAGACCATAATCCCGCGCATGCCAGGTGGTGGGGTGACGCAGATTCGAGGGATGGTCGAAACAGGCGATGCCGGTCACTTTACCCGCCAGGGGCGCGGTGTAATCCACCCACCGGGCCGCCTTACCCCACAGGGCATCGTCTTTCACCCCCTCGCTGTTCACGGCGTGTCCCGCCGCGCCGGTTCCTTTTAAATTCAGCACCGGACTGGTGCGGATGCCCATGGTGCCTTCTTTGGTGTCCCCAAACGTGACCGCGTTTTCCCCGGCTTTGATCGTGATGGTGTAGTCGATATAGCGGTTCCCGCTGTCCACCCCGCATGAGATCACCGTGCCGGAGGTGCACACGGGTTTCCCTTCCGGTGTTTTCCACTCCTCGCCCGTGGTGATGGTCACGACCCCATTGGCAGTCTCCACCACCGGGCTGCCGGTCACCACGATCTTACCTGTTTTCGGAGATTCCGCCCAGAAGTCCGTGCCGTTCACACTGCCGTGCGTGAACCAGAGCCCTTTATGGTGAGGGTGATCCTTCGCTTCGTCAGGAAGCGCCTCCCCCATGGGCCACTGGCGGGTCATCAGCACTCCACCGGGGGCATAGATGGGCGCGAGCACCGGCTTCGCGTATTCCCGATAGTGCAGTTCCGTGAAAATCTGATCCCCTGCCTTCACCGTCACCACGCCTTTCTTAGCGTCATCCGCCGCCGTGATCACCGCCGGGTTTTTCCTCTCATCGGCAAACGATTCCTTCGCCGGGGCGGGTGGCGCGTTCTGCGCGATGGCCGGTAGGCTCAGAAGGGAAAGGAGCAGAAGCGGGCATTTCATAAAATCCGCTATCGGGGAAAGGCTCCTCCGGCAAGCCCTCTCGCATGCCCTGGGCTCCCGCAAAGACGGACCTCCATGCCCATCCGAATAACATGGACCAACGGTACATCATGTGCAAAATGCCTCCCGTGCCGGGCCTCCTCCGGAGTCCGGACATGACTTCATCTCTTATGAAACCCATCCTCCTGCTCTTCGCCGCCGTGCTTCCTCTCGTCCTGAATTCCTGCTCATTTGTCGGGGAAACGGACCCCTACTACGCGGACGGCCACCGCCGCTCCCCCTACTACGGTCGCAGTGGCACTTATACCATCGATTCCCTCGCCACCCAGACCGGTCGCTACACGGCTCCCTCCAACGGCCGCTCCGGCCTGCGCTGAGCCGGACTTTACCAGCCCCGCCGTGCCTCTCCCGGGCGACGGGGCTTTTTATTTTCCACTGCTATCAATTCCCCGTCGTCACCCCCGCCGCCGGGATATCCCGCTCGAACGCCCAGTGCAGGGCATTCCGCAGCAGTTGCTGAAACTCCGGCCGGGCGAAATCCCCCGGAGCTCCCAGCGAGGTATAAAACACCCGCCCGCCTCCCTGGGACTGATACGTCCAAGCCAGGGGCTCCACGTTATCCGCTCCCTGAACCCTGCCGGTAAGCAAAACCGGGGCTCCGCCGCGCAGGGGGGTATTCCGGTAGAGCGAGCCGCCCGCCGGAAACTCCTCTTTGGGAATACCGGAGAGGATGGGATGTGCCACCCCGGGCACTACCTTGGCGAAAGCCTTCAGCTCGTTCCCCAGGTGATTGCCGTAGTTCCCACCAATCACCTCTTTGTCCCATTCCGTCCAGGGAGTGAACCCGGCTGCCGGTTTTTGGCCTCCCAGCGGGGAAAAGGCGTGGCTGGCCGTGCGGATGCCCACCACTCCCCCGCCCCGGGTCACGAAGGCTTGGAGCGCCGCCGTCTGGTCCGCGGGCGGCACCCGGCGGCGGACGCTGACCATCAGAACCCGCGCCGTCTTCAAGGCCTCCATGTTATAAAACGTGGATGGCGCCTCCTTCGCCGCGAGGAGGTAGCTCAACCGGAAGTCCTTCCCCACCTGCTGCTCCAGAAAGGCGGGCAGGGTCTCCCAAGTTTTATACTCGTCCTCGCCGATCATCACCGCCAGTTCCTTCCGGAGATCCCCGCGAAAGGCATGTGGCGCTCCGCCAAAGACTTCGCTGCTCAGCGCCGTGGGGCAGATGCGCTGTTCGATGTGTGCGATCATCAGTTCCGTGCCGCGATAGTGACTCACGAACGGAGGCTTTGCCGGGTTGTACATCGCGTCCGTGAGGTCACGCAGCAACACCACGCGCTTACCGTTGTTCGCCAGTTGCCGGAGACCGAAACCCCGCCCGCAAACGCACATGTTTGCATGCACCCCGACGAGAAACACGTCCGAGATGCCCCGGGCCTCCAGCACGTTCCAGACCTCCGCTCCCTTGTCCGAGATCACGTCGCGGGTGCCGTCAATGATCACCGCTGGATGCTGTGCGCGCCAGGGAGCCCCCGGATTCCGCCCCTGCCGCTTCAACTCCTCTTTCCATGCCGCCGCCTCCTCCGGAGTATCGTCGGATCCGCCATCCGATGCATCGATGGGATAGCCCGCTTTTTGCTCCGCCTCGTCTTTCCAGTAAAGCCAGTCCGAAATCTTCGGCGGCAGATTCGCGGCCTGGGGGGACTCCTGGGCGCGCTTCCGGGCGGGATGCCCCTCGTAGGCTTTCATGCAGTCCGAGGGCGCGTGAATGATCAGCACCCCCATCTCCCGGGCGGTCTTCACCACCTCCGCCATTCGCGGGGCCATCTCATTCACCCGCTTCACCGCGTTGGCACAGTGATGGGAGTCCCAGAAATCGCAGATGATAAGCGCCGTCTTTTTTGCCTCCCAGGGGCGCGGCGTGATGCGCGCCTCCATTCCCAGCTCTGCCGGGACACGGGTGCGGGCGGGCACCAGGGGCTCCGCCGCAACGCGGAGATGAAACAAGGCCGCGAGAAACAGGAAAACGGGAAACTTCATGCCGCCCGGTAAGCCCATCCCATGCCTCCGGCACGAAAAACTCCAAGCGCACCAGCGTAAAGGCGCTCGCCAAGAAATCCCGGGGTTCAGAAAATGATCGCCGAAATGCGCGGCCTGCGGTATGCTCGATTTTCCCGCCTCTCTGTTCCCTCATGCGTCCTCTCCCTCTGTTCCTCCTCCTGCTGGCCACCACGCTCCCGGCCTGCAAGTCCACGCGCACGGTTCTCGCCGGACCTCAGAATCCGCAGTTGGACATCAATGACTACGACCCGCAAAAGGAGTCGGCCAGCTCCGTCGCGGGGCAACAGGCGGCGGCCATGGGTATGGTGGGCTCCCAGTTCGGCGAGGGGAAAGGCATGAGCCAGCGCTTTGGCTCTGCCGACCCCTTTGGCTACAACCGCGTGGACAAAAACGGCAACACCGTGATGGGTCTGAACGCCCTGGGGGAGAAAGTCTTTGGCGGCACCTCGAAGACCAAAGATATGAAGTCCTTCAATCAGACCCGGGACTTCCTCGCCAAACGTTACTCAAACACAAAGGAGATCGGGCAGAAGGAATCCTCCGTCCAGAACTCCAAATCCTGGCTGGGCGGCCGCAAAGCCAGCGTGAGCCAGATCGCGCGGGAAACGGGGCAGGATTATCGTGACAGCGCTCGCCTGCTGGCCACCAAACGCAGCCGTGAGGAGGGCCGCACGATTACCGAACGCAGTTCCCGGGAGGAGAAGCGCACCGCTCATACCGGCGACTATTATCCGGCAAAAAAGGTGATGGACGAAGGCCGTGATGCCCCTCTGATTGTCAGAAGCCCCAACTCGGACAAATCCATTGATGTAGGCAACGCTAAAAGATCGCGCTCCCGGAGCAGCGATGTCACCATTGACGATATCCGGGAAATGCTGGGCAAAGAACAACTGCCCCGCTGAGAGACAACTTCTTCTTTTACCCCGCTTGGTCACTGTCGTTTGCCCGTCCTGCTTTGAAGAATTCAGCGTGGCCCCGCCCGCGCTGGAGGAGTTGCCCGCCGAGTGGGATTACGACTGCGAAGTCTGCTGCCGGCCCCTGTTCATTTCCTTTGAGGACGACGGCACCGGCGACATCATCGCCGAAGCCCGCGGCCTCGCGGACTGAACTTTCCTCCTCTCCTTCCAGCCCACCTGTTACTGCCCGATGCAGTACAGGGAGGTCTTTGTCCGGATGAAGAGTTCCTTGCCCACCGCCACGGGAGAAGCCATGATGCCATCCGGAAGGGTGTTCGTGGCCAGCTTCTCAAAAGTTCGCCCGGGCTTCAAAACCGTGGTGGCCCCGTGCTCGTTGCAGAAAAAGAGCTTCCCGTCCGCGTAGAGCGGCGATGCACTGGCATTCCCGGGCGTGCGCTCATTGAAGAGGAGAGTCCCGTCCTTGAAATCAATGGCGGAGAGAATCCCGCTGTCCCCGTTCAGATAGATGATCCCGTCCACTGTCACGGGAGAGGAACGGGTGGGAATGGCCTTGGTGGACTCCCACGTCCGTTTCGCCGTGATGTCACCGGTGGTGGCGGCCTCAATGGGGAAGGCCTGGAGATTCGCTTTCCCGTGGCCGGTATTGATCGCCACCATGCCATTGTGCCACGCTGCACTCGCGGCGTTGGAGAATCCCTTGTAGGTGGTGTGCCACAGTTCCTTTCCGGTGTCCGGATCGTAGGCAAAGGCAGCCTTCGAGCCACTGCTCACGATCTGCGGCTTCCCGCCTACCATGATGAGGGCGGGAGTGGTGTACGCCTTGCGATAATCCCCGTCCGCCGCCGGCTTTCCGTCAGGTCCTTCATCGCCGAAAACCGTGCTGCGATCCGTCTTCCAGACTGTCTCGCCGGTCTTCTTGTTCAGCGCGCAGAGATACTGCACGTCCACGCCATCCATGGTCAGAATGATGGTGTCCTTCCAATCGAAGAGCGACGAACCAGGCCCCCGCAGGTGTCGGCACGGCAGGTCCGTGCGCCGCCACAGCTCCTTGAAGGTGGTCGTGTCCAGGCAGGCCGTTCCGTAGCTGCCAAAGTGGACATACACCCTGCCCTCCTCCAACACTCCCGTGGGGGAGGCATAGCAGTTCAAGTCATTGCCCAGCGGCTCCGGAGCCTCGGAATGTAAGAGCTTCGCCTCATACTTCATCGCCCCCGTGGCCCGGTCCAGACAGTGGACAAAAAAGTCGTGTCCGTCCGGCGTCGCGGAGGTGAGCCACACCTGGGTGGCGGACACCAGCGGCGTGGACCATCCCTTGTTAGGGACAGGGGTTTTCCACTTCACGTTTTTGATGTCACTCCATTCGGAGGGCAGACCCGTGGCCGTGGAATGACCGTCCGCGTGGGGACCGCGGAATTGATTCCACAAGTCCACGGCGGAAACCGGAACCGTGAGCGTGGCGAGAGCGAAGAGAAAGAGTCGCATGTCAGGGAAAAACGGACGCTGCGGGATTTACTTCCGGCCCACGCAGTAGAGAAACCGCGTGGTGCGGACGAAGGCGCAGCCATTGGCGAGCGCGATGCAGGAACGCACGTCCTTCTCCTCCCCATCCGCCATGGAACCGGAGAAGATTACCTTCGGCTCATCTCCCGCGGCCAGGATGAAGACCTTCGCGCGCATATCCTGGAAGTAAATCTTGCCATCCCCGGCGGTGGGGGACGCCTCGATCTTCACGCTTCCCTCCAGCCGGTGCTCCCAAAGCATTTTGCCGGTTTTCGGCTCCACGCAGTAAATCGCCTTACGGTCACTGTTGAGCACGTAAAACCGGTCCTTGTAATAAAGTGGCGTGCTCACGTCACTGGAGATGAAGCGGCTGTTTTTCTCCGCACTGCTGCTCCAGGCAAGATCAGATTCCTTCACCTGACCCTTCGCTCCCGTCTTCACGGCATACACCGGGGAACCTTTGGGCGCGCAGGCCAGGACCACGCCGTCTCCCGCCACCGGTCCGGCCACGAGCCGCCAGTGGGGAATCTTCGAGGGATTCCAGGTGCCGAAGCGCCAGAGTTCCGATCCATCCTTCAGACTGTGACCGCTGATGCAGTCGCCGCCCGCCACCAGCAGTTCCTCCCGTCCATCCCCGGTGAAGGGCATGGGCGTATTGAACGACTCCCGGGATTCCGCGATGGCATCGCTGGGGCGGATGTGCCGCCACTTTTCCTTCCCTGTCGCCACTTCCAGCGCCAGGAGGTAGCTCTCATTTTTCCCGGGATTGCCCTTCTTGTTATTGTTGAACTCGAACTGCACATCCCGCTGGAGCACCTGGAAAATCGCGAGGTCCTTGTGGATCACCGGGCTGGTGGCCGGCGTCCACTGGATGGCGTAGGAGCCATAGTCCTCCTGCATGTTGCGCTTCCAGATTTCCTTGCCCTCGAAGTCATATGCCGCCGTGTCCCCGGTGGAGAAATGGAAGATCACCACTTTCCCGTCCGTCACGGGCGAGGGGTTCGCGAAGTTGCTTTTTTCATCCGCCCGGAAGCCTTTCCCCAGCTCCTTCTTCCACACCTCGACCCCGGTTTTGCGATCCAGACAGAGGGCCAGCAGCTTTTGCGCGGACTCGTCCGTGGTGGTGACAAAAACCCGGTCCCCGCTCACGATGGGAGTGGAGGCGGCGGGCCCGGGCATGGGTGCCTTCCAGAGCAGTCCCGCGCCGGAGTTTTCAATCGTCTCCGGCAGACCGGTTTCGTCCGTGGCTCCGTTGAAATGCGGACCGCGCCAGTTTGGCCAGTCGCCCGCCAGCAACGGGGCGTGCAACATCGCGGCGAGGGGAAGGAACTTCAGGAATTTCATGGCGTGGAAGGGAAAAAGTTAGTCAAAAGAGGCGGCTCACTGCTCGGGATCAGGCTTCAGTTCATCCTTACCCAGCTTGCGGATCTGGAGATTCCGGATGGCACCGGTCGTTTGATAGGTGGAAAAACCGAGAGGCATGCAGCGGCGGACGTCGCTGGGGTGCATGGTAAGCGCCCGGTCCCGCACGTCCACTTTGAACTGCTCTTTGCCGTCCAGCAGAAGGCGGATGACCTCCGGCGTCACCTGAAGCGTGAAGCGGTACCAGCGGCCGGTCTCAAATTCGACGGACTTCGTGGTCTCGTTTTCATTGGCAAACTGGTGGCCGATACTGCTGATGCCCAGCACCCAGCCGCCCCAACCGCCGGTCACTAGGCTGACGCAGGTGTCCTTGCCGTCCTTGTCAGGCTTCCCCACCGGAAAAGTGAGGGTGGAAAAGAAATCCGCCCCTTCCAGCCGCATGCCGTCCCATGCGATTTCATACCCCTCCCGCGGCAGCAGCTCCTCCTTTCCTTCATACTTCACGAGGTTGAGAACCCTTCCCGCATGGAGGATCAGCACCCCGGCTTTTTTAGCCTCCGCCGGGAGCTCCGCGCGCTTCACATCCTTCGGGGGATTCGTTTCCGGCACGTCCGCCTTGATCTCAATCCTGTCGGCCGCGTCGGTCGATTGTTTTTTCCAGTCTTTCCAGTCGCTGATGATGCGAACCTCCGGAGCTTTCTTCTCCGGCGCGGGGGCGGCGGGCGCGTCCGGTTTTTTATCGTCCCCGGCAAAACACAGGGAGCCGAGGCAAAGCAGGAGGGAAAGAGGGCGGATCATAATCGGATAACGGTTCCGGCGCATGGGACTCCGCGCCACCACGGAAACGCGGAGCCGGGGCTCTCCGTTGCAAAAGCCGGAAAAATAATTCACGCGGCCTGAATACCCCGCGGACCACTCCCGTCAGATTGAGCGGAACCCAATGGCTGGCGGCAACGCCGGTCCCCAAAAAGGAACCAAACCCACACTCAAAATTCCTTACGCCATGAAAAAGATTCTCGCCTCTCTCTGCGCCGTTCTTGGCTTCACCGTCCTCACCCCCACCACCGCCGAAGCCGGCGAATGGCGCACCCGGGTGACCTATGATGACTGCGGTGCCTGCCTCCACTGGGAATACCGCTGCGTGGGCCGCGCCTACGATGGCTGCCCCATCTACCGCTGGGTGGTCGTGAGCCGTTCCTATCCCCGCCGTGACTATGGCTACGGTGGCGGCTACTACGGAGGCCACCTCCACTTTTCCGGTAGCCGCGGGCATGGTGGTGGTCGGGGACACGGCGGCCACAGCCACGGTGGTCATCACCGGCGCTGAATTTTGTGGTGAACGGGTCCTTCACCGTTCACCCGAAGTCCCCTGGCAGGGCACTCCGTTTCGCGGAGTGCCCTGTTTTCATGTCTATAAATTCCATAAAAAAGAGGTCCTCTGGCACGCCATCCGCTCCCCTCCGGACTTCCTCCACGAATCGGCATCTTGATTAAAATTTGATGGTTTTTCCTTGTCCTAACTCCGGAAAATTTGGTAAAGCCCCTTGGAATTCAAGAATTGGGATTGACGGCCTCCTCCAAACAGTGTTCAACAACAACCCCCACGGCCCGGTCTAAGGATTCCCAGGAACCTCTCCAGCAAATGACCAGACGGGAACGCTATTCCCCAGCCGCAGACCCGTTTGTCTGTAATTTTCCGGCAAACAAAAGTGTCTCATTTACGTATATATCCTCGTAGCAAACCCTAATTCCCTGTCCCTGACCCTCCAATTCCCATGGCAAACCTCGAACTCGATGGTGGCATTAAAATTTACCTTCGCGAAATCGGTAAGACCGCTCTCCTGACTCCCGAGCAGGAGATTGAGCTTGCAGCCCGCATTAAGAAGGGCAGCAAACTCGCCCGGGACCACATGATCAAGGCGAATCTGCGGCTGGTGGTTAAAATCGCCCAGGACTACGCCAACTATGGCCTCCCGCTGCTGGACCTGATTTCCGAGGGGAACATCGGGCTCATGAAGGCCGTGGAGCGGTTCGACCCGAACAAGGGGGGCAAGCTCTCCACCTACGCCGCGTGGTGGATCAAGCAAAGCATCAAGCGCGCTCTGGCCAACCAGTCCAAGACGATCCGCCTCCCCGTCCACATGGTGGACAAGATTTCCAAGATGCGCCGCGTGGCCATGTCCATGTCCGAGGATCTCGGACGGGAACCCACGGATGACGAACTCTCCGAGGAAATCGGGATTGATCGAGCGAAGCTGGCCCAGCTCAAAGCCGCCAGCCTCCGCCCCGCCTCCCTGGACGCTCCTATCTCGGACGACGACTCCACGGAATTCGGCGAAATCATCGGCGACGACCGCGCCCAGACGCCGCACGAGATTCTTTCCCACCGGAACATGCATGACCAGCTCGACGGTCTGCTCGACGTGCTGGACGAACGCGAACGGAAGATCATCGACGCGCGCTTCGGCCTCAACGGCCAGAAGCCGAAAACCCTGGAGGAAGTGGGTCAGGAATTCGGCGTGACCCGCGAGCGGATCCGCCAGCTCCAGAACATCGCCCTCAAGAAGCTGCGCCGGGCTCTCCAGAAGAAAGAGGATCCAGGTCCCCGTCCCCTCAAGGGGGCCAAAGGCAAAAAGGGTGGCAGCAAGATGGAAGCCATTCTGGCCGCCGTGGGCGGTGGCGACTTCGAGGAGGACCTCGGAGACGACTTTGGCTCCTTCGACTGAGCGAACACCAGTTCATCCGAAAGCCGCCGGGAAACCGGCGGCTTTTTTTGTGGACCGCCCGGTATTCAGACTTCTCCGAAGCTCATTTCGGTTTCCCAGGACAGGCTGATATTACCCGCTGCTTTTGAGGCAGGATCGCAACAGTTGTGTTTTTCTTTCATCCCCGGGAATTGTTTTTTGGTCGAATTCGAAAAATGTCCTGTTACACTCCGCGCGAAATGTCCCGGTCCTCCCTGCTCCTGTTCACCTTCGCGACGGCCTTGCTACTGCCTGTGGAGGGTTCCCGTGCCGGAAAAACCCAGGCCCCGCAGAGGGAACCGCTGCCGGAGGTGGACTTGCCGGGGCAGTCGGACAAGGAGCCTGTGGGGGATGCTTTTTCACTTTTCCCGGGGCCGGATTCACCGCCTCCGGAGGGCATCACTCCAGGTGACGGGGAGGTGGAGAACCCTGGGATCCCGCCACCCCGGAACTCGCCGGAGCAACAGTTCCCGGATCTGGGACCGCTGGGTCTGCCGTCCGACGGCGAGCCGATGCCGGAGCTTCCAGTCATCCCCGGTCTGACACTGCCGCCGCAACCAAAGCCTGGGGTTCCAGGCAGCAATCCCTCGCAGGGCCCAACCCCCTACATTGCGCCGGGTATGCCGGAACTCCGGCTGGGAACCCAGTCCCACTGGCACAAGAGCCCGTTCGAAGCCCGGAAGGTTTCCATCGAAAACCACCGCCCCCTGCTTATTTTCTTTGCCCAGCGGTGGGACGGGGACTGCCCCTCCCTGGAGCTGTCCACGGATCTTTTTGCCACCCAGGAGTTCCAGGACTTCGCGGCGGCGAACATGGTGCTCACCAAGCTCCAGTATCCCGTGGGAATCACCCGGGAGCGGGAATACGGCGAAGCGAAGATGGCGGCGCTGAAACGCTTCCAGGAATACTACAAAGTAAAGGGGTTCCCGTGCCTCATCCTCATTGATGAAAACGGACGCGAACTGGCACGTGTCAAAGGCTACCGCCGGATCAAGGACACTTCAAAAAAATCCTACAGCACCGCCCACGTGGTCCTGGAGAAGCTCCAGGAAACCATGCAGCGCTACGATGAACGGAAACGCCTGCACCAGGACCGCATCAATAACCTCACCTCCCAGGGCTATCGCGTCTGGACCAGCCGCGCGGGTTCCAGCATGATGGGCAAGCTGGTGGAGGCGAAGCCGAACCTGATCATCATCAAGGATGAAAACGGACGCTGGCGACAGGCGGCCCCGGCGCAACTGACGCTTTTTGACGCCGAGTGGGCGCGCCGGAAACAGGCGGGGCTCATCCCGGACAGGACGGAGGGAGTGGCGGCGAAAGCCACCGCCATGCCTCTGCCGCCGCCACCTCAGGAACTCTCCGGGGCGGATGCCCGCCGTGCTATGCGAGCGCGGCCAGGCACCCCCGTAGGAAAGCCGGCTGTTCCTTGAACGTCTCCACCAGCCACGTCTTCAGGAAGGCGGTGCGCTGCTCCTCTGGCAGGGCCGCGAGGAAATCGATGAGTTCCTGAATCCGTTGGGTCCGCGCTTCACGGAGCGCGGGGTCCGAGAGCATACATTGCTCCAGCCATTCGCCCAGTTCCGGAGCCCATTGCTGACCGGAGGATGGTTGAAGGGCGTAAAGTCCGGTGAGGAAAGCGGCCGCCTCCTTGACTGGCGCGGGCCGCCCCGGATTCACTCCGATCACCTCCCCGAATTCTTCGTCGGCGATGATCTTTGGCGGACCGGAGGCGAGACTTCTTGCGTGCGCAGCCTGGAGTTGCGCCAGCATTTCCCGGCTCACTCCGGTTTCCTCCTTGAGTTCCTCGTCGGAAGGCTCGCGCCCGAGATCCTCAGACGGCTCCATGGCTTTTCGTCTCATTTTCGTTATCTTACGGACCATGCGGGCCGGAAGGCTGAAGATGGAATCGCCCGCTTTTTCTGAAGGCGTGGCACTTTGTCGGGGCATTATTGTTCCCGTGATCAAGGTAGTAGCAGGCATCGGAGCCATCCACGGCGCGGCGGGGATGCACCCGGCGGCAGCACCTTCCCACAATGCGGGCTCCATGGCCGGTTGATACACCGGCACGGCCCCACCCTTCACGGCCAGGCGCTCCGCTTCATCCCAGGCCAGGAAGGCCGCCCCATCGCAGAGGAGGTTCGCCTCTTTCGCCAGAGCGAGGGCTTCTGCTTTTTGTCCGGCCTCCAGGAGGAAATCAATGCGCCGCCGCGCCCACAGCAGACCGATGCCCGTCGCCGGTTCCTCGCGCCTGGCGTCCAATTCCACTGTCACCCGGGTGCCATCCGCCCGCAAACCGGAGAAGGCCAGGGAAGCCCCTGGGACGGTACGGCGGAGGAGGAGGGAAAGCGCTTCCCCCGCCAACAGGTCCGGCGGGGCTTCGGCGGGAAATTCCCAGCCCGGGCCGGGTGCCAAGTCTGTGAGCACCGGGCGGCGTAAGCGCGTGGCCAGGGCCACGATAGGAGCCGCCAGATCGTCCTCCGGCACGGCGAGATGACAGGAGCCGCGCTGCTGCGTGGCCAGTTTCCGGAGGAAGGCATCGTTCACCACGGTATCGATCCCGAAGGTAAAGACCCGCCGTTCCGGGTGCTTTTTCATCAACGCCAGGACCTCCGCTTCATTGCCCACCTGCCCGTCCGTGATGAGCACCATGACCACCCGGCGGCTCCGGGAGCGGGTGCCGATGACCTCCAGCACGTGCTCCAGCGCGGGCAGGAGTTCCGTGCCGCCGGCGGTGCCCCATTGCTCCAGGGCTTTCATGGCGGGCTCCGCCAGCAGGGCGGCGGGAGGCAACGGACGCTCCGCCATGTCCTGCCAGGAGCTCTCGAACCATGTGATCCATGCCCGGTCCTGCGGGGCGAGATTTGAGAGGAAGGTGCGCAAGGCCTTGCAAGTGGCCGTCCACTTTACCCCCTCCATGCTGCCGGAGCGGTCCACGAGGAAATACACATCCTGCGCCGCGTCATCGGAGGAGGCCATGTCCGCCGGAGCCACGGCCCGGATGAGTGCGTGGGTGCCACGTTCACCTTCGCACAACCAGGCCGCAGGCTGGAGGGTGCCCATCGCGGCATCCCGCCCGGTGAGCACGAAGTCCCGGTCCGGTACCGCCGCG
The DNA here is from genome assembly GCA_965229245.1 of Verrucomicrobiales bacterium. Taxonomy (GTDB): domain Bacteria; phylum Verrucomicrobiota; class Verrucomicrobiia; order Verrucomicrobiales; family V1-33; genus V1-33. The sequence goes on along the minus strand of CBDDIW010000003.1, from coordinate 651,575 downwards.
CGGTCCCCCAGGGTCACGCTTGCCAACCCCTCCGCTTCGCGCAGCAGAAGCGTATGCGTGGGCGAACGGAGGCCGCCTGCTTCGGATGTGGCCAGATCCACGGTTCCCTCCAGGGAAACATACGCCGCGTCCGGATGCAGCGCGTCCATGCGCGGCGGGCTGAGCCGCGAGGCGTCCGGCACCCGGTCTGTGTCGTCCGATGTGCCCGCGCCCAGGTTCCGGCGCAGGAGGGGTTTTCCCGGAATGTAGCGGATGCCGGGGCAGAAGGGAATGCGGAGGCTCCACTCCCCACCCAGGCGGTCCAGAGCCATGACCCAGCACAGGCGGACCACCACGGTGTCCCCCGGCGCCAGATTCCCCAGGGCCAGTTCGAAAAGGTTTTCCCGCACGGTTTCCACCAAGGCGGTGCGGTGCCCGGCGGCCTTCTTTTCCCCGGCGATGCGCCGCGCCTCCTCCACCTCCTCCACGCGGGCGGCGATAACACGTCCATTCACGTGGAGCTCACAGCGGTGGACCGCCGCGCCCTGGGGCAACGGGAAAGTATAGGTGACGTCCAGCACCTGGTTCCGGTCTTGATGATAGATCTGGTCCAGTTGCACGCCCGCAAGATCCCCGCGGACGGAAAAGGTGGCCTCCACGCCCTTCAGCGGCAGGGCCACGCGGGTGTCCTCCAGCCAGGCGAGCAGGCCGTGAAGCGGGGCAGGAGGGATGACAGTGTCAGGGATTGTCTTCATGGTGATAACAGGGGGGCTTGGTTTTCGAAGAGGGAGGAGGAAATCAGCGCAACTCGGCGCGAAGGCGTTCCAGAAGTTCCGGCGGGATGGGCCGTCCGCGGCGGGACACGAGGAGGAAGTCATCGTCCAGGCTGGCCACGGTCCAGGATTCCGCCCCCGCGGCGGGGGTGGGAAGCATGCCCGGGGCGGCCTGCCGGGCGGCGGCCAGCTCCGCCACCCCGTGGCTTTCGATATCCCGCAGCGCCTCCAGGGTTCGTCCATGCAGGAGTTCCCTGATGCGGCGCAGCGGCAATCCCTGGGCCTGGAGCAGACGGATGGCCACCAGTTGCAGCCGGTGGATTTCCCCGTAGCCCCGGCCATCAACGGAAACCGGGGCATCCAGTAGACCAGTGGTGCGATAAAAACGGACATTCCGCTCGGAGAGCCGGTCCGCCGCCTGCCTGTTCGCAGGAACAACCCCATGCGTCTCGCACCAGGTGTTCACGGCATCCACCAGCCCGGAAATACTCAGAAAAGGCTGCATGGAGGAGATATACAGTAAGACAGTGTTACTGTCAATCCTATAAATGAAATCCCCGCTTTGTTCAAAATCCTGAAGAGGAAACGGGGGCTGCGTTGTCTGAATGCGGGAGCCCGTCCCACGCATCTTCCGGATCGGAGGTCATGCCCAACCGACCGTTCTTTCCATTCCTTTTACTTTGCCAAATCTGAACCGTAGAAGGCCTCAGGTCCACCTTCCTTCAGCCATGACGAACCCGTATATCGCTCCGGAACCCTGCTCCATCCCGGAGAAGCGCAAACTTCAGGGATGCCGGGGCTGCCTGATAAAAGGCACCGTTTTTCTGGTGGTCTTTTTCGGGGTCTTGTATGTTGTGAGCTGGTGGACTGGCCCCATCCGCTACCTGCAGTTCCACGCCTCCGAGGTCCGTGACCACTACGACGATGCCGACGGGGGGTGGACCGGGGATTTCTCCCGCCGTATCAGTGCGAAGTGTTCGGAGGAAACTTTTCACGAGTACGCCGCCCTGCAGGGCATGACTACCCGCCTCAATAAAGACACCGCCGTGACCGTCAAATTCGGTTGGGGTGGTGGTAACAGGTCCTGGTGCCCCCCCGCCAACCTGGAAGGAGCTTACTACTTCTATCGGGAAGGAGGAGAACGCAGACTCCTCGCCTGGGACGGGAAGCGCCTCTACTATTCCATTGATGTCTGTTAGTCCCCCTGGCTACTTGTTCTTCCCCTTCGTCTCTCCGTCGTCATCCAGGGTATCCGCGCCTTTGCCTAGGCGTGCCTGCCATTCTTTGGCGATCCGTTCGATCCACGGCTGGTATTTCTTTTCATCGGCCTGCGGGTAACGGATGGAGAACCCGGCGTAGTATTTGGCGTCAGCGGAATACTTCACGTAGAAGCCGGAGCCATCTTTGTTCACGCCGGAAACGACATACCACGTTTCCGTCTTCCGCTTGTAGGTAATGGTGCGACCCTCTTTGGCAAGCTCATCCTTGTAGGCGGCGTCCACGCCCGCGATGGCGTCGTCCACGTTGAAGTGTCCCCAGCCCACCAGGGTGACCTTGCCATCGGCGGAGACGAAACTCTGCCCGCCACCATTGTCCGGCGGGCGCTCCGTTTTCATCCCCGGAGGCACCGGCAGCAGGAAGCCGAAGCGGGGATTCTCATAAGTCATCCACCCGTCCTTCCCCAGGAGCACCGGCACCTGCCAGGCCTCCGGATCCTCTTCGGCACGGCAGGGGGAGAAGAAGGCGGTGGCAGCCAGGAAAAGCGCGAGGAGCACGGGGGGATTACGCATGGCGGAATGATAGTGGAAAACAGACCCGGGGCAAGCCCGGGGCCCTGGGGGAATATCCGCACGCATGGGAAGGATCTGTCAGGAAAAGGGGATCATTCCCACTCTTTTGTCCCCACCTCACTCCGGCAGTGGATTCCCGTAGCGGTGGCGGGTTTCGCTCACGGCCTGCTCCCGCATCCAGCGGGTGAGCTCCAGGCGGCCCTTGCCGCTGAGAGGGGCATGGATCCAGTTCAGCCCCGCGGCATGGGCGGCGCGGAGGATGGCATCGGACGGCACGACGGGAGTGCGCAGGAATTCCGCGCCCGCCGCCAGTTCCTGGAGCCGGGCGGCGAAACGGGCATCATCCTCCGCGGTGGCGTGGCTGATGGTCAGGGGCACGTTGCAAATGCCGGCGGCGGCACGGGCGGCGGCTTCCACGGCGGCATCCGGTTTCTCCAGACGCAGGATCACGCCGCGGCACGGGCGATAGCGGAAGACATTCCGCTCACAGCGGAGCGCCGAGGGATCATGCTCCATGGAGAAGTGCGAGGCCCACGCCTGGTGATAGCTTCTCTCCGCCGCGGCAGCGTCCAGGGTGGCTGTGTCCACGCAATGCCGGAAGAGGTTCACATAGTTAGGCCCGCCCGCCTTGGAACCCGGGCCGATGCTGCTCCGCTTCCAGCCGCCGAAGGGCTGACGGCGCACGATGGCCCCCGTAATGGCGCGGTTGATATACAGATTCCCCGCCCGCACCCGCTCGCGCCAGGCATCGATCTCCGCCTCATCCAGAGAATGAATCCCGGCGGTGAGGCCAAAGGGCGTGGCGTTCTGAAAATCCCCCGCCTCGTCCAAGTCCCGGGCGCGCATGAGTCCCAGCACCGGGCCGAAGCATTCATTCTGGTGGAACCAGGAGCCGGGTTTGACCCCCAGCTTGATGCCGGGGGACCAGAGGCAGGGATCCTCCGGAGACTGGCGGGGCTCCAGCAGCCATTCCTCGCCCTCGTCCAGCGTGGTGAGCGCGCGCCGGAGATTGTCCCCTGGTTCGCGGATGACGGGCGTGACGATGCTCGCGGGATCACCCGCCGGGCCCACATGCAGACTCGCGGCGGCATCCCGCAACTGGCGGCGAAAGGCGGGGTCATCATAGACCTCCGCCTCCAGAATGCCGAGGCTGGCGGCGGAGCATTTCTGCCCCGCGTGGCCGAAGGCCGAGCGCACGAGATCCTTCACCGCGAGGTCCCGGTCCGCGAGCGCGCTCAGGACGATGGAATTCTTCCCGCTGGTCTCCGCGAAGAGCGGCAGCGAAGGCCGCCAGCCCTGGAAAAGCCGGGCGGTTTCATACGCGCCCGTGAGCACCACCGCGCTCGCGCGGGCATCGGTAATGAGCGCGCGGCCCGTGTCCCCGTCCTCGCAGCGCACATACTGGAGCACGTCCCGGGGCACGCCGCCCTGCCACAGTAGATTTGCCAGGAGCCAGCCCAGCTCCACGGTTTCCGGCGCGGGTTTGAGGATCACTGTATTCCCCGCCATGAGCGCCGCGAGCACGCCGCCACAGGGGATGGCGAAGGGGAAATTCCACGGCGGTGTCACCACCACCGTGCCCAGCGGCGTGGCCGCCACTCCCTCCGGAGCACCGCCGGTCTCCGCGTAGTAATGGGCAAAGTCCACCGCTTCCGAGACTTCGGCATCCGCGTCCACCACGGCCTTTTTCCCCTCCGCGCGCAGCAGGGCGATGATTTCAAACCGGTGACGCGAAATGACCTCCCCGCAGGCCCGGAGGATCGCGGCGCGCCCCGCGTCCCCTGCCGCCGCCCAATCCTTCCGCGCGGCCACGGCCCGGGCCAGCGTGGCTCCGATTTCCTCCACTCCGGCAAGCGGTGGCATGGGGTTTCCTGGCGGCACGGTGGCCTCCAAAGCCGCTCGGTTTTCCTCCTGGGTGAAGTCCGTGTCCGGCTCATTGGAGAATCCGGCGGGCGCGGGCACGGGCAGGGCGCGGCGGGACTCCGCGGAGACTTCATGGCGGGTATTCCAGCCATCAAGGAACCGCTGCCGCTGCTCCAGCCAGGCCGGGCTGTCCGGTGTGAAGGAAAAGACGCCACTGAGGAAATTCTCCGGGGCCGTGTTTTCGTCCAGGCGCCGGATAAGATAGGCCAGGGCCGCGCCGAAGTCCTTTTCATGCACCACGGGCGCGTAAAGCAGCAGGCCCCCGGCGGTGTCCCGCACGGCGCGCGCCTGGTGGTTTGCCATGCCCTCCAGCATCTCGATCTCCACGGTCTCCGGGATGCCGCGCTCCGCGCGCAGCACCAGGGCCAGCGCCACATCGAACAGATTATGACTGGCCACGCCCACGCGCACGGCCCCGGTGTGTTCCGGCCGGCAGGCGTAGTCCATCATGCGGCGGTAGTTCGCGTCCGTCTCCTCCTTCGTGGCATAGGGAGCCGGGTTCCAGCCGTGGAGTTCCGCCTCCACCGCCTCCATGGCGAGATTCGCGCCCTTCACGAGACGGACCTTAATGGGCAAGCCACCCGCCGCCACACGTGCCAGCGCCCACGTGGTAAGCTCCTGGAGCGCGGCGTAAGAATCCGGCAGATACGCCTGGAGCACGATGCCCGCCCGCATGGCGCGGAATTCCGGCTCCTCCAGAACGCCACGAAAAGCAGCCGCCGTGAGCGCCAGGTCCCGGTATTCCTCCATGTCCAAGTTCACCATTTTCCCGCCGGGAAGCGCGGCGCGGTAGAGCACCCGCAGGCGCTCCTTCGCGGCGGCCAGCGTTTCCTCCCATGCCGCGATGTGGATCTGGCTGAAGATGGCGGAGAGCTTCACGGAGACGTAGTCCACGTCCTTCCGCGCCAGAAGCTCCAGCACCGCAGAAAGACGGTTGGCGGCCTCGGCTTCGCCCAGCACGGCCTCGCCGAGTTGATTCACATTTGTCCGCATGCCTTTGGAGTGGCGGTCCGCGAGGTAACGGCTGAGCGGCGCGTCCGCCGCGTCCAGGATCACTCCGGCACTGTCCTTCCGCAGCCGTCCGCGCACGGCTTTCATGACGGTGCCGGGGAACAGTTGAGATGCCTGGCCACCGGTCCACAGCATGGCGCGATCCAGCAGCGGGAAGCCATGCGGCAGGCCGAAGCGGGCCAAAACCGCGCGCCATCCTTTGGCCGCGCGGGCAGGTTCTTCACTGCGAATAAGACGGTCCGTCATGGCCATGGTGAGCGCCTTCGCGGCGGGGTCCCCGATGAGCCCGGTCATCTGGCGCGCCTTCTCCCGCTCCTCCGGAAGAGAAGCCGCCAGGGCCTTTCGCAACAGGTCCTCCGCGAGCGCCACGGCCTTTTGCGCGAGGACGCCGTCCTCTTTTCCCCCGCTTCCGGAAGCAGGCGGCGCGGGCGAATTGACCGGGGAAGGAACAGGAGCGGCGGCGGTGGCGGACATGCGCACAGTTTACCGGATTGCACGTTTCCGTCTTTGGCGTTCCCTGTGTTCCGGATGCCGAAAAAACACAAAAACCCGCGCGCCGCCGGACTGTCCCCGCTGGAGCAAATGCGCCGCGAACTCTTCGCCAGGGTGCCCGGCCTGGAGGTGATGGAGCGGCTCCTGGAGCACGCGGAGGATCTTGTGTTTTGTATCAAAAACCGGAGCGGCCAGTACCTCTCCGTGAATGAAACCTTCCTGCGGCGTACCCGCCTGAGCTCGCGCTCCCAACTCCTGGGTCGCACCGCGCGGGAGGTCTTCCCCGCCCTGCTGGCGGCGGGCTATGAGCAGCAGGACGAGGTGGTCTTCAAAACCGGAGGGGAAATCCGCGACCGCCTGGAGACCATCACGCACCGGGACGGCACCATGGGCTGGTACCGGGCGGATAAGGTGCCCGTGCGGGACGCCGCGGGTGGCATCATCGCGCTGGCTGGTATTTCCCGGGATCTGCATGAACCCGCCACGGGAGACCCCCGGCTGGGCAGGCTGGCGGCGGTGGTGGAGAGAATCCGCGCGGGCTTCGCCGGGCCGCTGCGGATCGCGGAACTGGCGGCGGACGCGGGCCTGTCCATCAGCCGCATGGAACGGCTCATGCGCGCGGTGCTGGGCGTGTCCCCGCGGCAGTTGCTCACCCGTCAGCGGGTGGAGGCTGCGGCGGCGCTCCTGCGGAACGGCGGGCGGGCGCTGGGGGACATCGCGCTGGACTGCGGCTTCTGCGATCAGCCCACTTTCTGCCGGCAGTTCAAGACGCTCACCGGCCTGGCCCCGGGGGCCTACCGCCGCATGGCGGAGGAATCCGCGTAAGCGATACCCCTCATTCTTTTCTCCTGGCCTCCGCCATGGCGGTGGCGATGCCAGGAGCGGCATTCGTCAGGATGTCATTATGCCCAGTGCCAGGCACCTCCCTGAGGGTGACGGTGGCGGGGAATTCCCGTGCCAGCTCACGGCTCATTTCCACGGGGATAATGGTATCCTCCGTGCCGTGCAGAATCCATGCATGACCGCCGTCCTTTTCCAGTGCCGCGAGACCGGCCCGGTTGTCAAACCGGTGCCACACCAGTGGCCCCAGCGGCAGTTTCAGCACCACCCGGGTCATGTCCATGGTGCTGGTGAAAGGAGAACAGAGCACCGCGCTACGGATATGAAACTCCTCCACGGCGATGAGCGCCGCCGCGCACCCCAGAGAATGACCGAATACACAGGCGCGCCGGGGCAGATCCGCCTCCGGCATTCCGAGTTCCTTTGCCGCGAGGGGAATCACGGTGCGCAGGCTCTCCCGGATGCGGGACGGGTGGGGCGATCCCTCGCACACACCGTAGCCCGGGTAGTCCACCAGAAGAAAAGCATCGCCGGACAAGTGGAGCGTTTCACAAAAAGGTGCCATGCCCAGAGCCGTGGCCGCATTCCCGCCGCATACGATCCAAAGCCGGTCCACCGGCTGCTTTCCCGAGGGTGGAATGAGCCAGGCGGTTTGTTTCCCCTGCCCCGTGGTGAAGTTCAGCGCGCGCCCCCCTTTGAACAGAAAGGCACTCATCTCCGCGGCTCGATACCGGCTGGGAAAATACAGCAGTTTGCCCTGACATCCCACCAGCAGCCCTGTGAGAGAAATCATTAGAAGGAGCAACACCCGGACGGCCCGTTTCCAGAGGCCCACCGGTTTCCGTTCCCTCGTCCGGGGAGGTATATTCATAGATTGAGAAGTTCCTGCCGCGGCACCAGTCGCTCACAGGCAGGACATTTGACCGCCTGCTCACGGTCGCGGTTCAGAAAAAGGTGCCCGCAAATGCCGCAGACCACCCGGTGCCGGTTCCGCCGGTACTCCCGGATGCGCGCCCGCGCCACCCGGCACACCCACAGGAGGCCCAGCAGCAGCAGCAGCCCGCAGAGGTTGTAAACGATGAGATCGGTAAGCGAGGTCTGGATCATGGTTCCCGGCGTGGGAAATCCATAGCGTGGCCCCCGGGATTCTCAATCTTTTCCAAAGCGCCGCGCGACGGGTCCCGGGTGGCCCCCTTCCGCCGGTCACGGGAAGCAGGCGTTCATCAGGAGAATACATTATAATCATATGTATCATATAATATACAACCCGGCGGAACACCGGGCCGCAAAATCGCGGCCGGATTCCGCCAGCCTGCGTTACCCGCCCCCCCTGCTTTATATTCCCTCCTCTTTGCTTCCGCCCGGGGGGGAATGCGGTTGACGCTGCCGGTGCCGTGCGTTTGCTGCTTCACCCTTCCCGTGCCTCCCGAACCGACCAAACCCCCTGTCGAAAAATTCCGTCCCTGCGTGGCCTGCCTGATGGTGAACGCACAGGGCCGGCTGCTCATCTGTGAGCGGCTGGACTTCGCGGAAAGCTGGCAGTTTCCCCAGGGCGGACGGGACTATGGCGAGACCCCCCGCGAGGCGCTGGCCCGGGAACTGGTGGAGGAAATTTCCCTGCCACCCGGCAGTTATGACATCGTGGAGGAACGCGGCGGTTATCGCTATCGCTTCCCCGCGAAGCACCGCCGCCGCGGCCGCTATGTGGGCCAGCAGCAGATTTATTTCCGCTGTCGTTTCACGGGCACGGATGATCTGCTGAATCTGGAAACGGAGCATCCGGAATTCCGCCGCTTCAAGTGGATCGAACCCGCAGAGTTTGATCTCCGCTGGCTGCCGGAGTTTAAACGGGATGTCTATCTCAAGGTCATGCGGGACTTCTTCGGCGTCGATCCGCTGGGTCTGACCGGGGAACCGGAGTAACACCCAGGACCGTGCTACTCCCGCCCGTCTGGTCGCGCCCCGTCCTTCCACCAGTCCGCCGGTTTCTCCCAGGGGGCTCCAGCAGTCTCACCTGATGGGGACCTGTTAGCAAGCTTCTCTTCGTTCTCCAGCACCTCCTCGATGAGCTGATGCTCCGGCGAGCGCCCCCGCGGACGGGTGAGGGAAATGCCCATGCAGCCCGCTACCACGCCCAGGGTGATGAGGAAAAAGCCCACCAGGCCCCAAGCCACGGCATCTCCGGTATTGAAGCCCCCGCGTTGCCCGATCCCGTCCCCGTGGGATGGCTCCCGGGTGCCCGTGCCCCAGGTTTCCCAGGCCGACCCCGACAGGACGTTGCTCACGCCGGGGACCAGGAGAGGAAGGGCATCCATGAAAAGAGGACCGGCTCAGTCAGGAAAGCCCGTCATTCCCCAGCAGGAGACGCATGGGGATCATGCTGGAATGGACAAACCCGTTCCGCTCAAAAAACCGCTGGGACTCGGCGCTCACGCGATCCGTGAGCAGGGTAATGCGGCGGAAGTCCTTTTTCAGCGCGAACTGCTTCACATACTCCACAAGGCGCGTGCCATAGCCGTGCCCGCGGTGCTCCGGGCGCACGATGACATCCTCCATGAGAATGACAAATCCCCCCTCCGCCGTGCTGATGGTGAAAAGCAGATTCACCATGCCGATGACCTTGTGATCGTTTCGCAGGACAAAGATGCGGCCCCGGTTGGGTTGTTCCAGGATGAGGCGCAGGCCGTGCCGCTGTTTCTCCTGATCCGGACAGAAGTCCTCCTCCATTTCGAGCAGGGACATGACGAGATCCGTCAGTTCCGGGAGGTCATCCAGGGTGGCGGGCTCTATGCGGAGATTGTCCGGTTCGGTATCCATTCGGGGGCGCGGCTGGCGCACGGGGTGTGCCAGACTGACATGCATTCCCTCCGGAGAGGCAAGAGGGGGCTTGTGAAATTCAGGATCCCGTTTTTCCCGCCCGCAAGTCGCGCAACGCGGCCAGAAGATACGGCGCGAAGTGCCCGGCGGCCTCCTCCGTGGTCAGCGTGCCGCCGCCCTCCCGCTCCAGGGAGGTCATGGTCACGCCCTCCAGACCGCAGGGAGTGATGGCCGCGAAGCCCTCCAGAGCCCCGGCAATATTGATGGCAAATCCATGCTGCGTGATCCACTGCCGCGCTCCCACGCCGATGCTCGCCAGCTTCCGCATTCCCACCCACACTCCCGTAAGCCCTTCCCGGCGGTCCGCGGAAATGCCCAGGGCGCGGGTGCCATCGATGAGTCCCTGCTCCAGTGCCCGCAGGTAGCGGTGCAGATCCTGGCCGTAGCGTTCCAGCTTCAGCACCGGGTAGCCCACCAGTTGCCCCGGACCGTGCCAGGTAGCCTTGCCCCCGCGGCTGATCTCCACCAGTGGCGCGGGCAGCAAGCCCTCCTCGCCCAGGCTGCTGCGGTCCTGCGTGCGACCGATGGTAAAGACAGGATCGTGCTCCAGGAGCAACACCGCGTCCGCCTCCCCGCCCGCCGCGATGCGGGCCAGCCGTTCCTCCTGGAGTTTCAGTCCATCCGCGTAGCTGACCCGTCCCAGCCAGTGGACAGGGGGATCTGAGAGGGTGGCGGGGGGGGATTCCGGCATCCTCCAGAGGAAGGCCCGCCATCCGCATCCGCAAACGAAAAACTCCTGGCCAAACGGGAAGGCGTGGGCTGCTATGGAAAGCCGCCACTGGCTCATCCTCACGCACCTGCCCATGTCCAGCCCCTCTCCCTACGTCACTCCCCAGACAGGTCCCGGTGTGGACCCCTCGCTTCCATGGTACCGCATGCTGAATGGCCGGCAGTGGTTTGTCCTCATCATGGCCACGCTGGCGTGGGTGCTGGACTGCCTGGACCAGCAGTTGTTTGTGGTCGCCCGGGCTTCGGCCATGGACGCGCTCTGCAAGCCCCATAATATGGACGGCAAGCTCTTCGGGGGCTACGCCACGGCCATCTTCGTGCTGGGTTGGGCCACCGGGGGGCTGGTCTTTGGATCGCTGGGAGACCGTTACGGACGGGCGCGGATGCTCACCCTGACCGTGCTCATCTATTCCCTCTGCACGGGTCTGAGCGCGTTCTCCACCAATTTCACCGAGTTTGCCATCTTCCGGTTCATCACCGGCCTGGGCGTGGGCGGGGTCTTCGGCCTTGCCGTGGCTCTGGTGGCGGACACTCTGCCGGAGCAGGCACGGTCCAAGGCGCTGGGCACCATGCAGTCCCTCACCGCCGTGGGGAATATCACGGCCAATCTCTGTTCCATCTGGATGGGACACCTGGGGGAAACCGGCGTCATTCAGGCTTCGGATTCCTGGAAATACCTGTTCTGGATCGGCTCCCTCCCCGCGTTGCTCTGCGTGCTGCTGGCGGTCCGCATGAAGGAGCCGGAAAAATGGGTGGAGGCCCGCGCGGCGGGGAAGCTCACGGGCGTAAAGTTCGGCAGCTATGCCTCGCTGTTCACGAATCCCCGCTGGAGGCGGCACGCGCTGGCGGGCATGGTGCTGTGCGTGGCGGGGGTAGTGGGACTTTGGGGGCTGGGCTTTTTCTCCCCGGAACTGGTGGGACCGGTCATCGAGCGCTCCCTGGTGGCGGAGGGAGTGAGCGCGGAGCGGATTGCCTCGCAAAAGTCCACCTGGATCGGTATTAGCGGCATCGTGCAAAACGCGGGCGCGTTCCTGGGCATGATGGCCTTTACCTGGCTGGCTCAAAAATACGGACGGAAGCAGACCTTCACCATCGCCGCCGTGTGCGCCATGGCCGCCACCATCTTTTTCTTCAAGTACTTCAACGCGAAAGAGGACATCTGGATGACCGCCGTCATGGGCTTCTTCCAACTGGCGATCTTTGCCGGGTTCGCGATTTATCTCCCGGAGCTCTTCCCCCTGCGGCTGCGCAGCACGGGCGTAAGTTTTTGTTATAACGTGGGGCGGTTCGTGGCGGCCACGGGTCCCTTCACCCTGGGCCTTCTGCAAAAGCAACTGGCGCAAAATGCCTCAAAGGGCATCACTGACGTGGCAGCCGTTACCGAGGCAAAGCTGAACGCTTTCCGCGACGCGGCCTGCTGGGTGAGCGGGGTGTATCTTATCGCGCTCATCGCCCTGCCGTTCCTGCCGGAAACGAAGGGGCAACCCTTGCCTGAGGACTGAGCCCGGGCCAGAGGAAGGGATATGAAAAGGATCGTCATTCTGACCGGCGCGGGCATTTCCGCGGAATCTGGCGTGCCCACCTTCCGGGATGCGGGTGGGCTGTGGGAGGGGTATCGCGTGGATGAAGTGGCCACCCCCCGGGCTTTTGAGATGAAGCCGGAGCTGGTACAGCGGTTTTACAACCTGCGCCGCGAGGCCGTGCAGACAAAGGAGCCGAATCCCGCGCACCTCGCCGTGGCCCGGCTCCAGCGCGCCTGGCCGGGAATGATCACGCTGGTGACGCAGAATATCGATGACCTCCACGAGCGTGGCGGCTCCCCTGAAGTAATTCACATGCACGGCGAACTCCTTAAGAGCCGCTGCGCCGCCTGCGGGGATCTCCGGGAATGCCGGGGGGATCTGACGGTAACGGATACTTGCGAAGCCTGCGGCGGCGCGGGCACGCTCCGTCCGCACGTGGTTTGGTTCGGGGAGATTCCGTTGTTCCTGGAGGAGATCGTGGGAGCCCTGGAGCGGGCGGATCTGTTCGTGGCTATCGGCACCAGCGGAGTTGTGTATCCCGCCGCCGGGTTCGTGGACCGGGCTCTTCAGTTGGGCGTGCCCACCATGGAGTTTAATCTGGAGGACACCGCCGCCAGTTTTGCCTTCGATGAAACCCGCGCGGGCAAAGCGGGGGAAACCGTCCCCCGTTGGGTGGCAGAACTCCTGGGAGAAGGCTGAAAAGGGGCTCCTCCGCCCACCAGTTGCTCCACGGTTTCCTGATCCAGGCTGCCCGGAACCGGCCAGCCGCTTACTTCCTTCTCCGGCGCAGCATCATGCCCACCATGAGGGCCATCATGGAGAACAGCGCGGTGCCCGGTTCCGGCACGGTCACCAGGGCGGCGATGCCCTGGGTGCGGGCGATGTTCCGCTGCTGCTCGGTGAGCACGGTGTTGAAGATGGCGAAGTCATCCACCTGGCCACCCGGCCAGAAAGACTCGAACGAAAGCGCGCCGATCTCGAAATTCTGAATGCTGGCCCAGGGAAGGGTCGCCAGGGTGTTGGAGGTCCCGCTGCCCGCGAGCGTACCGTCCTTGTAAATGGCCATGGCTCCGGTGTCGCCATCGTAGGTCATCACGTAGTGATGCAGGGCATCGGAAACGGTTCCCAGGTTGGCCACCAGGCGCGGACCGCTGTTTGCCGCATCCCAGCCCACATCGAAGTAAGTGTTCCCATCCGTCCACTCCACGTGGGCATTCAGGAACCGGTTGCCCTTTCCACTGGCGCTGGTGCCCATGTAAAAGACGCTGGACCCCTGGCTTTCGGCGTTGGCTTTCATCCAGAAGGACACGCTGATCTTGTTGCCCGTGGTGGCATTCAGCCCGGCCAGGGAAGTGCCGCCCACCCCCGCGCGTGAGAGGAGGGATGCGGAGCCCAGTTGCACACTGCCGCCAAAAGCCCCCGTGCCCAGCCACGGAGCGCCCGTGGTCATGGTGTTTCCATTGCCGGAGGCATCGTTCACCACGCTTCCGGAACCCTCATTCAGCGGGTACCAGGCCACCAGGGCACCCTGACTGGTCAATGGCGCAAAAAGAAGGACAAGAAACAGACGGGTTTTCATGAAGATGGGCGCGACGGGATTTTCCGCCGGTTATGACCTGGCAGTCACACCGCTGGCAATGCTTTTCTTAACGAAATCTGATTAATCCGCTGGCACGCAGTCAGTTCCCACTTTCAAAAAAAACCGCCGGTCCCTCAAGGAAACCGGCGGCTTCAAAAAGAACGGACTTGCCGTCACCCGCGCTTAATGGCGGCGGTGGTGCTTGTAGGACTTGCCGTAGTGCTTGATCTTGACCACGCGCCATTTGTAGATCGGGCGACCGTGGCGGGTATGCCCCACCAGACGCCGCACCTTGCGGTATTCGATCCAGCCGCTGTTGTGGCCCACACCGGCATCGGTGCTGGCGTGATGCGTCCCGGCCGGGGCGGTATGGCTCACGGCGCTGGCTTCTGCGGTGGTGGGCATCACCACGGAGGTTCCGATGGCGGCCACAAGGAGAGCGATGAGATGTTTCATGATTCGGGGGTTTCTTTGGGGTTTTTTGTGATGGGATCGCCTGAGGGGCGGTCACTTGGTGGGACGAACAAAAAAGCGGCGTTATTCAGCAAAGCAGTCTCATTTTGTGAAGTGTTTCGCGGAGAGCCGGGGCTTCGTGCGTGCTGCCGGATTCGCATCCGGCATAACCCTCCCATGCAGGAGTTGGACCTTGCGAATGCGGGCGGCGCGCTGATGGTTGGGCCTCTATGAAAGCCCTCCCCGTTGCCTGCGCCCTGGCGCTGCCCCTGCTGCTCACCTCCTGCTATACGGAGGGAGTGGCCTATGGTCCTGGACCCGGCCCCGCGTATCGCGGCCCCTCCCGGGATTACTATCGCCGTGACGTCCGCGTGGTGGAGCGTCCCGTCTATGTCACCCGGCCCGTGTATCGTGACCGCGACCGCCATGACCATGATCACGTCCACTACGTGGCCCCCGTGCGTGGCCGCTCCGGACCTCCGCAACGCGAAGTGGTGCGCAAAGTGGAGATCAAGCAAGTCAACAAATACGAGAAGCCCGCCAAATACAGCAATCCCAAGCGGGCGGACGACGACCACCGTCATTGATATCCCCTGAGGCATTTTTCCCGGAACCCGGCCTCTTCCTTACCGGAAAGGCCGGGTTTTTCATTTTTCCACCGCAGGGAATCGATAGGAACCCGGATGCCGAAAAGGATTTGCGCGGGGTGAAATGCGTGTATGTGAAAAGGTTCACATGCTGACCCTCCCCGCCACGCGTTGGATCCTGCGGCCGGTCGCCGACGAGGCGATGCGGCGGGTGGAGGCGTATCGCGGCCCGGTCCTTTCCCCGCTGGTGATGCGGCTCATCGCCCAACGGGATCCCGGGAGCGCGGAGGCCGTGGAGCGGTATCTGAATCCGAAGCTCCGGGAACTGAGCGATCCCTTCCACCTGCCGAACATGGAGGCCGCCGTAGACCGTATCTTCCAGGCGGTGGACCGGAAGGAGCGCGTGATGCTTTATGGGGACTATGACGTGGATGGCGTCTCCTCTCTCACCCTGCTGCGCACCATCCTCTCCGCCTACGGGCTGGAGACCCGCTGCTTCCTGCCTCTGCGCATGGAGGAGGGCTATGGGGTCTCCCGGGAAGGGCTGGAGCGCTGTCTGAGTGCCGGCACGGTGGACCTGCTGGTGGCCGTGGACTGCGGCACCTCCTCCCGCGCGGAATCCGAGTGGCTGCTCTCCCAGGGGATCGAAATGGTGGTGCTGGACCACCATGAGCCGGACCCGGAGCGCCTGCCCCCCTGCCCCGTGGTGAATCCGAAGCTGGCCGATACTTTTCACTACCTCTGCAGTGCCGGGGTGGTCTTCAAGCTGGGGCATGCGATGGGCAAGCGCCGCCGCGTGGAGGGCTTCGAACTCCGGGACCACCTGGACCTCGTGGCCCTGGCCACCGTGGCGGACATCGTGCCCCTGGTGGATGAGAACCGCATGTTCGTGCGGAAGGGGCTCCAGATCATGGAATGCTCCCGCCGCGAGGGCCTGCGGGCACTCATCGAGGTGGCGGGCGTGAAGCCTCCCTTGGATAGCATGGACCTGGGATTCCGCCTGGGGCCCCGGCTGAATGCCGCCGGGCGCCTGGACACGGCGCAGACCGCGCTGGATCTCCTGCTGGCCGCCACCCGGGAGGAGGCCCGAGCTCTGGCGCAGTCCCTGGACGGTCACAACCGGGAACGGCAGAATGTGGAGCACAGCATGCAGCAGGAGGCCCAGGAGATGGCCCTGCGACTGACGGCGGACACGGATCCCCGCGGGCTGGTGTTGGCCTCCCGGGAGTGGCACCCGGGCGTGGTTGGCATCGTGGCCGCGCGGCTCATGCGGAAGTTTCACCGCCCGGTGTTCGTCATCGCCATAGACCCGGACGGGAATGGCAAGGGCAGCGGTCGCAGCGTGGAGGGCGTGTCGCTCATCGAGGCCATCGAGGACTGCCGGGACCTCCTGCTGGCCGGCGGCGGGCATGAAGCGGCTGCGGGCCTCACCGTGCGGGAGGAGAATATCCCCGCGTTCCGCGAGCGCTTCGCGGAGAGCGTGGTCCGGCAGCTGGCCGGGGGCACGCTGGAGCCAAAGCTGTATGTGGACGCGGAGACCCGGCTCTCAGAGCTCACGCTGGATTTCCTCAGCTCCTATGAACTTCTCCAGCCCTTCGGTCAGGGAAATCCACGACCGCTTTTCATGGTGCGCGGCGTCCAGCCCGTAAATGAACCGCGCCTCCTCCGCGAGCGGCACTGGAAGTTTGAGTTTTACCAGGACGGCACCATGAAAAGTGGCGTGTGGTTCAATGGAGCCCACGATCACCTCCCGCCCCCGCCCTGGGACGTGGCCTTTTACGTGGACCGGAATACCTGGCGCGGCGAGACCACCGTGCAGCTCCTGGTGCAGGACATGCGCACCAGCCGGTGAGCCGCCGCGGACGGGCCGGAGCTGGCAGTCACGGGATTCACCCCAGCGCGGGGATGCCGGCCTCCGAAGCCCCCGCGCGCATGGCGGACTGCACGCTGTCATAAAGCGCGGCCCAGGCTTCCCGGACCGCCGGGGTAAAGGCCGGGCCGCAGATTTCGGCCAGCATCTCCATGAGCGCCGTGCCCACGATCTGGTAATGCCGGTCCTTCACACCGTAGGTGGCATGGCGGGCACCCATTTCGCGAAGCTCCGCCGTCAGCAGCGCCGGGCGTTCCAGCATGGCGATGAGCGCGGCCAGCATTTCCATGAGCTTCCGCGCCTGCTCCTCGATGTCCGTTTTAAACAAAGGGCGCAGCGCGGGCTCCAGCGCGAAGAGCCGCCGGTAAAAAACAAGCGCCGCGATCCCCCGGTGTTCCTCCACGATGGCAAAGGACTTCCGGATAAGATAAGGCTGGGAGGGGTTCATGATTTCCTTTATACAACCACATACGGGAAAAACCCGCCTTCCGACTTTCGTCGGATAGCGAAAATCCTCTGCCGCTGCCACCATGCGGCATGAAGAAGAAGATCCTCATCATCGAAGACCAGGCCCCCATGCGCCGCAATGTGGCCCTCATGCTCCAGATGGAGGGTTACGAGGTCTTCACCGCGGAGAACGGACGTGTGGGCCTGGAGGCCGCCCGGAAAGAAAGGCCGGACCTCATTCTCTGCGATGTGATGATGCCCGAGATGGACGGCTACGGCGTGGTGCAGTCCCTGCGCGAGGACAATCGCTTCGCCACCACCCCGTTCATCTTCCTCACCGCGAAGAGCGATCGCGGGGATGTGCGCATCGGCATGAATTTCGGGGCGGATGACTACCTGACCAAACCCGTGGTGCGGGATGACCTGCTCGCCGCCGTGCAGGTCCGCCTCACCCGCGCCGGAGCCGTGCAGGACCGGCTGGACGCCGCGAGCGCCGCCACCGGGTTCCACCCGGATTTCTCCAGTCACGAACCGCTGCAAAAAGCCTTCGGCATCACGCCGCGCGAGGCAGAGGTGCTCCTGTGGGTCACCCAGGGAAAGAGCAATGGCGACGTGGCGGCCATCCTGGGCATGAGCGAAAAAACCGCCAAACAACACCTGGGCAGTGTCTTCGAAAAAATGGGCGTGGAAAACCGCAACGCCGCCGCCATGCAGGCGGTGGAGGTGCTGAGCCGGGCAAGAAATTAACCCTCAACCGGATCTAATATTGAGAATAATAAGAGACATTACCGGCGGGAACCACGGCCACCGACGGCGGAACGGGTATGGACCTCAAAGGCGCACTCTTCCGCCAGGAGGCCGGACGGTATTCGGTAACGACGCTGGCGTGCCCCGGGGTGAGCGGAATGGCCCTGAGGTCCGCGGAGGGGTCTTTCAGACCGGACATACCGGGAAAGAACATCACCGGCTGGTAGCCGTCTTTGGAGACCAGGAATCCGGAGCAAATCTTTCCCACCCCGTCGCTCGGACCTCCGCCGCAGGGGCCGAAGACAATATACCACCCCATGTTGTGAGTCTCCCTGAGTTTGAAGGATCCGTCCGCTCCTGACCGGGTTGAGGGAGAGGAGGGACGATAGAGATAACCAGGTTTCCCGTCAGGCCCGGTCGTGAACTTCTCCGATAAAGCCCGGATTTTGACCCTGGCGATGGGCTGATGGGTGGTGCTGTCGATGATCCGTCCGCTCACCGCAGGAGAACGATCCACCAGATGAGGATAGGGCACGATACATCCCGTCAGGAACAGGCATGGCATGCCGAAGGCGAGGCTCTTGAGAAAAGAGACTATACGGAACCGGGCGGGCGCTGGGCTATTATCGATCATGCGGGCATGCTCGGCAGGAGCGCGCCAAACACCGCATCGATAAAAACGATAGGCCTATCGAAGACGACGCCGTTTACGCGGACCACACTTCATTGAGAACCTGTTAGCGAGGTGGTTGCCCGGCGGAGGCTCAGTCCTTCTTTTTCATCTCCAGGGGATGCTGGCGGAGTTTTTCATCGCGCACGAAGATGGGGCCCACCTCCACTTTGATACTCTCCCCCTCCGCTTTGGCGGTGGCGCAGTCCGGAGCCGCCGGGCCTTTGTCGTGGGGATAGTAGGCGCTCACCTTCTTGAGAGGAGCAGGCGTGCCATTTACCCGGGGCCAGCCAAAGGTGACGTTCACCTTCGGGATGTTGGAATTGGGAATCTTTTCCGTGCTGTAAACCTCCACGAAGGCGGAGTGCCGCGGCCAGTAGGTGAAGTCGTCCCCCTCGAACTTCAGGCTGCCCGCGGGAACCACGGTGCCCGCGCTGTCCTTCACCTGGCAGGTGAACCAGGTGACCGGCTTGCCTTCCACCTGCTCCGTTTTGTCCTTCACGATCTCCCAGGTGTAGGTCCCCTTCGTCCACGCGAAGGGACGCCGCACGCTGGCAAACTCCCCCTCATACCCGGCGCTCTCCACCAGGCAGTCCGGAGCGGCGGTGCGCACATGGCTGAGACCGATGGGCTTTTTCTTATCGCTGGACCAGCGGGAGAAGATGATCCCCTTCCCCGGATGCAGCCGCTTCCGGTCCTCGTCGCTGGCCCAGCCATTGATGTTCGACTGAATGCCGCCGTAGAATTGCAGGCCGTTGATTTCCGCGATGCCGCAGGGGGAGATGTAGAGGTTATAAGTGGAGGGCACGTCTCGGTCGATGGTGACGTCCACGGACAGGGACTCGAAGTGGGCGATGGGCTTCTCAAAGTCCCACCAGAGATTCACCACGTGCCACGGCGAGGGCGGCAGTTTCACGCCCGCGGCCTTCGCCATCTCCTTCGGGGACGGCTGGGCACAGGCATCCGCGGAGGGGGCCGGAGGGTCCCCGGCGGGCAGGTGACGGAAGGGGGCGAGGAGTCCGGCGGCCAGCAGCAGCACGGAAAAAGCGGGCTTGGGGAATTTCATGGGAAAGCGCGGTTTTCCTTGCCCGGCCCGGTCCATAACGCAATGGCAACCCGCCCTCTTGCCCGCGCGGTCGCGGCGGTGTCCTGTCATGATCTCTATGAGCAATCCCGAACCCCCGCCCTGGCTGGACTGGAGCAGACGCCTGCAGGCGATCGCGCAAACCGGCCTCACCTTCGCGCGCGATCCTTTCGATATCGAACGCTACGGGGCCATCCGTGAAATCGCGGCGGAAATGCTCACCCGCGGGTCCGGCCTGGATCTGGAAACCGTGCGGGGCGTGCTGGAGCGGGACTCCGGCTACGCGACGCCCAAGGTGGACGTGCGCGGGGTGGTATTCCGGGACGACCGGCTGCTGCTGGTGCGGGAGCGTTCGGACGGCGGATGGACGCTGCCCGGAGGCTGGGCGGACCCCTGTGCCTCCCCGGCGGAAAACGTGGAGCGGGAGATCCTGGAGGAATCCGGCTTTACCGCGCGGGCGGTGAAGATCCTGGGCGTGCTGGACCGGGAGAAGCACCCGCACCAGCCGCCCTACGCCTTTCACATTTACAAGGTCTTCGTGCTCTGCGCGCTCACCGGCGGCTCCGCCACCACCAGCGGGGAGACGGATGCGGTGGACTTCTTCAGCGAGGACGGCATCCCGGAACTCTCCATTTCCCGCGTCACCCCGCAACAGATCCGCAGGCTCTTCGAGCATCACCGGAATCCCGGGCTGCCCGCCGACTTCGACACCTGACGTCCGGCGTGGTCACTGCATCCTCACGCGGAAGAACTGCCGGTCCTCTGTGATGGGCACCTCAAAAAAGCGCGCGCTGTTCGACGTGGCCTGGAAGGAGGATTCCGTGGCCCAGATTTCCGCTCCCAGGTCATCCGTGGATTCCAGCGTGTACCAGCGGTGCATGCTGGCGGGAAACTCCAGCCGCAGATTGTCCCCCGCGCTGATGGCGGAAAGCGTGGGATGCGTGGCGGGCGGCAGCCAAGTACCGGGAGAGCCGGTATCCGTGAAACCGGTGGAAGTGAAGACGCCATTCACGCCCACCACGCTCGCGCCGCCGAAAACGCCGGTCACGGGATCGTAGTTCAGCGAAATCCCCGCCGTGGAAGCACCGAAAACACGGGAGGTGATGGTGGCGTCCACATCCGTGGTGGTGTCATTCCAGAGGCGGATGGCATCCCCCGGGGTATTCAGCGCCAGGCCTCCGCCGGTGTAGGTGACGATTTGGGTGCCCGTTTGCACGCCGGAGCCCCACCACGCGCGGAATGCCGCCGGGGTGAGGTCCTCCACGAAGACAATGGACTCGCCCGGCGCGATGGTCAGGCCCGCGGGGAAAACGAAGGCATTGTCCAGATCCCCGCCATCGTCATTGAACCGCCACCCTGACAAGTCCACGGGTATGGACTCAAAGCTCGTCAGCTCCCACCAGTCCGCCCCGGTGGTGGCTCCCGGAAGGGCCATGACTTCGGTGACGCGCACGTCCGGACGCGGCATCACCGCGAGGGTGACCGAAGCCGTGGCGGTCCCCAGGAAATTTGTGGCGGTCACTTCATAGGTGCCCGCTTGCTCCGGGGTGACCCCGGTAAAGGTGAGGGAGGCGGCGGTCTGGCCAGGCACGATCTCCCCGTTCCGCCGCCACACCCAGGAGGGCTGCGGATAGCCAGAAATGGGCGCGGGAATCCGCACCGTGGAGCCGGTGAATACCGCCCGGGGCGCGATGCGGCTCTGCGTCACGGGAGCCATTTCCGTCCGGGTCTGGAATTGATAGACCACCGGGTCCTCCTCGCTTAGTGTCACGTAACCGGAACCGTCCGTCAGAAAGGTGACCGCCTCTCCATTCGGCTCCAGCGGTTCCCCAATCACCGGGATGCTCCGCGCGGCTTGGGCCAGGGTGGCCGCGATGGTGGCCTCCTCCGCGCGCGTCCACGTGAAGGCCGCGTTCTCATGGCGCAGGATGATCTGCCGGCCATCGCGGGAAATCGCGGCATCCGAGGGCTCCGGCACCGGCACGGTGCCCACGAAGGTCAGGTTCAGGGAGGTCCCGCTCACTCCGGACGCCAGCGCGGCCCGGTAAACGCGGGACTGGACGGTGGTCTTGGTGAACACGTAAATGTCGCCGCCCAGCGGGTCGATGAACATGGACTCGGCATCGTAGCTTTCCCCCGCCGGGTAAGCCAGGGTGAAGACCTCCGCCGCGCTGAAATCCACTGCCGGCACACTGCCCGGCACGTCCAGGGACACCACCGGCTCCGGCACCCGCAGAATCTGCACCGTGCTCCGAATATTGTCCTTGGCACCGGCTCCCCCGGTATCCCCGATGTAAAGATAAGACACTCCCTCCACCGGCCCCGGCCCCACCGCGATGGACTCCACATCATCCACCTTCTCCTTGATGCTGTAGGTGGCCAGATGCAGCCCCCCGGGGCTCACCGCGTAGAACTTCTTCTTTGACCCGTCATTGTGCGTCCACAGCACCTTCGGATTCCGCCAGCTCGCGGCCAGCCCGGAAGCCTCCACCAGCGCCTTCACCCCGACCGTCCCCCACGGGGTCCCGGAACTATAGGAAGGCGTCTGCGCCCCCGCCGGATTGATGAAAAGAGCCCCCGCCATCACAAAAGTGGAGGCCATGGGGAGGAACGGGTTTCGGGTCACGTTGGTTTTTCCCATCATGCCCCGAACCTAGCCCGCGAACTGTTACGAAAAGATTAGCCAGCGGACTTTTGTGAATTTTGCGTCACAGAAATTTTGTAACCGGGATCCATTCCACCATCGACCAGCCATGCCGTGGCGGGCCTTCAACGGAGCCACGCCACCCACGACACGGACCACACCCGGATCCGCGTTTCCGCGTCCCGGGAGCTCCCCGCCCTCCACCCTCCCGCCGCCCTGTAAAGCACCAGCAGCACATAAAAAGCCCGCGGGGAAATCCCTGCGGCTTTTCCTTTAGCATTCCTTCTCCAAACTTCCACAAAATCAATTTCGGGGGCCGATATAGATCGTGATAATGCCAGGCCGGGACTTTCCACGATCAACCTTCAGGGCGGATTCGATTCCGGAAGCCGTCAACGCCTTTTGCAAAGGCAACGCTAGTAGTTCCTTGTCCTCAGGAATCGCCACCAATGTGATATTCCAAGGACTTGGCCCTAGGCCTGACCAAAATAGCTGGATGCCTTCGCCGTCTGAGAAATAACCCGCCCACATCATCATGGTCGCCAGTTGTCCCTTGAACTTAACTATTTCATCAGCTGTTGACGGATAACAAAACGACAGTAGCGCCTTTTGGATGGGGAATTTTCGTAAATTAGGAGGAGCCTGAAGATTAGCCTTCTGTTCAGGAGTGAGGACTGCCTCTAGGAACCTTCTACTTTGCTCTTGAGTTATTTCCCGGGGGAGGAACCGAGCCTTTTGAACCTCGAGATCACGTGAGGTTTGCTCAATGACGCCATCCTTCACAATGGACGTGAAATGCCCGCCGAGAAACTCGAACACGAGCCCCGCAACTAGGATTATCCATGAGATCTTCCCCATCCTGTGCCGCTTGGTGTCATCCTTAGGGATCTTTGTGAACTCCGCAAAGCCCTCCCCCACACATCCCGCAATCACCATTACCCATCCAACAAACTCAAGCCCTTCCCAGAGCTCCACTGACAATGAATTTATGGCGGCCGAAATCATATTAATTCCTCAATTTGCAGAGAACCTAGAGTTTTTGCAAATTTGTCACGCATTTTTGTTTTGACATACACAGCACACCATAACCCCGCGCGTCAACCGAGCACCCCGCCATCTTGTCACCCCCACCACCCGCCGGGACCCTCCCGGCATGAGAACCCGTCCCTTCTTCTCCCTAGAGCAGGAAGCGATCTTAGAGTCCTGCTTCTTCCATCCCTCCGTCCGGCCGCACATCTCACTGCCGCCCACCGCGAGATTTCGGATCGTTATCTAGCGTTTTTAGAAGCTCAACGCTCTCCCTGATCAAACTTTTTAATTTCAGAATTCTTTCTTGCTCTTTTTCATCGTCTTTGCCTTCCATCATCTTTTCGTATGCAACAGCCGCCTCGGCAGATTTATTGAAATTCTGTATGGCTTTAAAACAAATTCTTGTCCATATGAAATATATACCCACAATAATTAGAATGTCTATACCAAAGTTCCGCATAAACCGACCCACCCCAGTGATAATTATTCCCCAATTCCATTTCATTGCCCTCGCGTGCCACCATGGATTTGCTTTGCCGCTAAAGGACCGAGCTTCTTTTCGATCGGGAATTCGGATTTCAGAAGATATAATCCGGAATTTCTTCCACAGACGATATATTATTACGAATACTCCAAGCATTATTAGGCTCCCGAACGCCTTATAGGGGGTCAAGAATTCTGATTGGTAGGTTTTGTATGCTGAGTTCGCCACGGGATTTTTAAGCAACGATCTCGCCCGGTAGTCGTTCCCCCGTTGCTCTGCCGCCTTGTCGCTCTGATCTTTCGTTAGGCTGATGCTCTCGGCGAAACGCGTCAACGGACGCAGAGCTACTATTCGCGTAAAGCCAAGAAACACACCGAGCGCGCACGATAAAATCAATATTGCCGTTACCAAACTGGGTCCGTTCTGGATAAACATGAGGCGCACCCATCTTTTTTGTGGCCGGTCAGCTAGAAGAAAAATGCAGAGTGCAGCAATGAAACCAGGCAGAACCCATGCGATAATGATTTCGAACGAGAAAGCTGCTGACGGAGTTTCGGGCATTTTCGGGTAGTTAAACGCTCCCATATACCGCTCAAAGCGAGATTCCAATTAAATTTTCGGTTTTCTTAACGGAGCCTTTTAGGTTTAGCGGTTTTTCTTTGCTCCTCTTGTATGTGATACCCCCTCGCCGCCTTATCCTCAAAAAATTGGGACTTAAAAGATGAGGTGAGCAGAATGATTTCCTCACACCGCCCCGCTCCACGCCCGCAGCCCCGCGTCCGTGACCACCGGCAGCTTCTCCTTCCGTTTCGCGATGTAGTTCTCAAGGCTCACCGCCTCGCTCGCGTGCCGCAGATACTGGCTCGCCAGCGGGATCCCGCATTTCTCCGCGATCATCGTCGCCACATACTTCCGCAACCGGTGATTCCCTTTCCCGCTCCAGATTTTCCCCCACCAGCGGAGTTCAGCCACACCGCGTTAATTGTCATAACAATTATCACACTTCACCGCGTCACGATATGCAGCCGAAGTATATAACCCTCCTCCGCCGTTCCCGTCAGATGCCCACGGACTTATCCTGTCCATAGCTTTGGAAACCCTTTATTTCCAGCGGTTTAGCTCTGTCCTGAACCGGGAATCCCCTTCAGGGAATATTTTGAATGGTGGTGGCAAGGGGGAGAATCGAACTCCCGACCAAGGGCTTATGAGGTTCCAGTGAAAATCCTGTAACTCATTTGCCTCCAAACACAAAGACAAAATTTTATTCCTCTTGCCCCCGTTATTGCCCCGGTTTCCTGCTCCCTCATTTCACCGTCTTCACGCCCTCATCCGTCAGCTTCAGGTCATTGAATTTCTTCCTGAACTGCATGTCCTTCTTCACGTGGCGCGCCAGCCGGGTCAATCCCAGCGTTTCAATTTGCGCCTCCCAGGCGGAGAACTCCCGCCGGATCTGGGCAATCCGTTCGTTTGCCGCCGCCAGCGCCCGCTCTCTGCCGCCGCCTCCGGCATTCTCCCGGTAGGCCCGTTTCGCTTCGGTCATAGCTCCGTCGTACTTGCCTTCGAACTCCCACAGCCGCCCCTTGATCCGGCTGTCGTGCGCGTAGGTGGCCTGTCGCACACCCAGCAGCCTCAAGCCCTCCTCACCCAGGGTAAAGCTACGCTCCCCGCGCGGACGTTCCTGCACGGCGCGCACGATGCGGTCCACCTTGTCCGCCGCTCCGGGCTCCAGCGTATTCCGCAGCACGTAGTCCAGACGCTCCAGGAAACCCTGCGCTCCGTCCCGTGTGCTGATGGGCCCGCCGGTCGGGCGGGAATTGGTCATCGCCGCCAGCACGGGATCCGCGTGCACGCTGCCTTCGCCAAACTGATCCCACAGCTGCTCCGCTACCGCCTTCAGTGCCCCGGTGAATCCCTCTTCGCTCCCCCGCGCCCCCGCCTTCCACAGCGTGAATAGCGTGGCCTGCGGAATGAGGTAGCTGGTGTTGTAGAAACTCGCCCCGTCCTCATCCAGCTTCGTGAATGCCAGTCGGCTGTATTTCTCCCATGGTGCCGCCAGCGCCCTTGGATAGGCCTCCATCTTCTCATCGTCAGTACCGCCGCCAAACAGGCACTGCACTAGGCCGGACAGTCCCCAGCCCGCCATGGCTGTCAGCCCCGCCGCACCGAGCAACCGGGCCGCCCCGCGGCGCATCATCACCCCGTTGCCGCTTCGCAGCTCCTGGAAGGCATACCGGGCGTTGTGGTAATAGTTCCGGTAAACCTCATGCTGGAACGCGATGAAACTCCCCATGAGTCCCAGCTTGCTCATCTCCCGGGCCCACGATGGTAGAGCGCTATAGTTGGGCATCGTGTTCAGCGTCTTCTCCGTGGCCAGGTCGAACGCCGCCTGCGCGCCCATCCCCGCCGCCAGGTGCGTCTCATAGTTCGCGAGGAAAGAAGTCACCTTTCCCCACCGGTCCGCCTTCCCCAGGGTCCATTCCGCTATCCAGTTCAGCCCCTTCGTGATCCGTTCGGACCCCGCTACCGTGCCGCCCGCGGCTCCGGCCACCGCGCCCACCACGCGCCCCACCGGTCCAGCCACGCGTCCGAACGACTGCCCCAGCACGGCTCCCCGTACAGCGCCCACCGTCCGGTTCCATCCGCCATCCGCCTCAATGAACTGAATCAGCCGACTGTCCAGGCCCGCTTGGATCTCCTTCAGGTCATAGCTCTCCGTCACGCCTGCGCCTGCCAGCCGGGCCAGCATGGCCCGTTTCTGATCCTGGAGGATTTCCGCCGCGGCGTTCACCGCCTCTCCGTTCTTTGCCTCCCCGCTTTTCAGCAGCCCCCGGGCCTTCCCCATCGCCCGCAGCCCGCGAATGGTCAGCATGTCTCCGGTCATCATCAGGCCCGTCAGGTTCCCCAGGAGGTTTACGGCCACGCTGTCCGGATTGAGCGCCACCTTGTTCATCTTCGCCCACCCGCCCAGCGCCTTGTATGCCGCCAGCACCGCGTTGCTCAAGTCCTTGGGTTCCCCCACGCCCGGCGCGGCCTGGAGCGCTCCCAGCAGTTCCGGCGTCGTGTAAACCGGCACCACCTTCCCCTGCGGGTTCGTCACGTTGAATCCGTTCCACCGCTGGTTGTCCTTGCCTCCCACCTCCTCGGTGTAGCGGCCCGTCTTCGTGGTGCTGAAGAGTCCCATGGACAGGCCCAGGTCCCTCATCCGTTCCTGTTGCTGGTGCCGCGCGATGAACTGCGCCTGGAACCCGGCGCTCTGCGCCAGCCGCGCCAGTGGATTCGTGATCTCCCCCATCAGCAGCCGGATCTCGATCGGGATCGTGCGCCGCGCCATCAGGCTTCCAGTTTCCTTGGAAACCTTCCCGCCACCGGCCAGATAATTCGTCCAGCTCTCCCTGTCGGTCAGCTCGCGCATCATCGCCTCAATGCCCCCGGGTGTCAGGTTCGGATTCGCTGCCTGGAGGTAGCCCCGGGCGTTCGCCAGAATGCGCGCCGCAGGCTGGCCTGCCAGCGTCTTCCCCTTCGCTGCCGCTTTCTCCAGGGCATCGTAGTTCCAGCCGGCCGCCTTGTCGAAGGCCGCGTAGCTCCGCCGCATCCAGTGCCCTTTGTTGTTCAGGATTGTCTGTCCCAGCGTGCCTCCGGTGATTGCCGCCACCTCATCGCTGAGCGCGTCCAGAAAGTTCCGGGCCTCCCGCGTCCGTTGTTGCAGCACGGGATCTGTCATCACCGCCAGCGCCGCCGGGTCCTCCAGCGCCGTGTTCACCCTGTCGCTCACCTGTAACAGCGGCACTCCCGTGCTCTTCGCGTGGGCTTTCATCGCCGCCTGGAGGTCATTCGTTACCTGCGCCGCCCGCTGCTTCAGCGCCCCCGTCTGGTCCTCCGTCTCACTGACAATCTCTGCCAGCGCCTTCGGCAGCGGGGAGCCGGTCAGAATGGCCCGCGCGGCCTGATTCTTCACCGTGTAGGCCTTCACCCTCCCCGCAATCCCCATCCGCCGTTGCAGCCAGTCCGGCAGGTCCCGCGCCTCGTAGGGGTTCCCTGGGGCACGGCTCTCCATGAGGCGGGCCACCGTCACCGGCTGGCCATCCCGCTCCGTGATCCGGATATCCGCCCCGTCAAAGATCACATAATTCCGCGTGCCGTCCCCTTTGTTGCGGCTCCCGCCATCCAGATAACGGATGCCCGGAATCCCGTTCCGGGCCAGAAATTCGGACGCCTCGCGCTTCTCATCCCCGCCTTCGGACACATCCCCGGGCAGCGGGGATTCCGTGGACCACCGCGCCAGCAGCTTGTAAAACCGCTTCCCGTCCAGCAGGTCCATGTCCACGTCCATCTCCTCCAGGAAGGACACCCATCCCTCCGGCAGTGCTGCCCGCAGGGTCTCCAACTTCGCCATCACGGGTGCGGGCTGGTCTTCCAGCGCCCGGTCCCAGTCCAGCAGCTCGTCCTCATCCGGACGCAGTTCCACGGTGTAGATTGCCCCGGTGGGCACGTGCTCCACCGGGGGCAGTTCCCCCACCTCATCCGGCACGGATTCCACATACTCGATCTCCTTCACCAGATAGCTGAAGCCCTGGGGATCGGCTGCCAGATTCCCCCGCATCTTCTCCAGTGCGTTCGCCTTGCCACTGTTCGCGCTGATCCAGCGCGCCGTGCTGTCCCGCCACCCTTGCGGCACCGCGCTGCCTTCCAGATAACTCTTCACCCGCGCCCTCATCTCATCCACCCGCGCCTGGTAAGCCGGGCTCCGGGGCTCGTTTGGATTCCGCTTCTCGTTGAGCCCATTGTAATACCACTGCGCCGTCGCCCGTTTCTCCGCGAAGTATAGCCCCCAGCCATACACCTGCTGTCCCTCGCCGGTCCCTATCTTCTCCGTGGTGAAGGCGTCCACCTCATGCGGCGTCCCGTGATATGCCGTGATCGACTGCTCCAGCGGCCGCATCCTGGGCGGCAGGATGGTCGCGTTCTCCGCCACCAGCGGCATCCCCGCCGCCAGCCGGTCGCCCAGGCTCTGCATCCGGGCCTCCCGTCCCGCGCGGCCACCCTCCAGCGCCGCCCGGCTGCGGGCCACCAGCTCCCCCACCCGCTGCTCCAGGGTCATTCCTTTGGGGGTCACAAATCCGCGCCAAAGCCGCGCCACCGCCGCCTTGATCGCCGTCCACATCCTCCCGATGAGGCTCCCCGGTTTCGCCACCGGCACCCGCTCCGCCTGCCGCGCGAACCATTCCTCCGCCAGCTTGTCCGGTTGTTCCGCCAGGTGTGGATAGTCCGGCAGCAGCGCCGCCAGCTCCTCCGCCGGGATCTCCTCCGTGAGTGCCGCCCATTGCCGCGCAAACATCGGGTCTCCCTGCCGCAGCACGGCCAGCCCGGCGTGGCCGATGCGTTCGTGCGCGATCACCCGCGCCACCGCGCCGATGGGCGTCTCTCCCTCGCGCCGGTGCACCTGGTCCAGAATGACCACGGTTTCCCCTGTCGCGGTGTCGTAGAACGCCTCCGTGCGCCCGTTGCCCAGATACGCCAGTTCCCCCGGTGTGTAGTCCCCGCCCCGCAGGTCCGCCACCGTGCGCACCAGCCGCACCCCTGCCGCCAGCTCCGGCGCGTTTTGCGCCAGCATGCGCAGCGCATCCTCCCCTGCCTTCACTGGCACCCCGGGCAGCAGCCCCTGCCCGCCGCGGCTGAAGGGCGTATCGTCATCGATGCGCGCTTTCCCCGCCCGCTTGATCCGCAGCGCCTGGACGAAATGCACCTCCCCCGGGGCCACCCACAGCACGCCATACTCCGGCCCGTCTTTCAGCCGCACGCGCTCCACGTTGCCGTCCTCATCGGCCTCCACCTTGTCCACGCGGAACATTTCTCCCTTTACCCGCAGCGTGGTTCCCACGGTCAGCTCCTCCACCGGCAGCGCCTTCGCGTCGCCCTTCGGTTTCTGCGTGTCCCGTTCGAATTTCGCATCCTTAGCGGGCTGCCGGACCATCTCCGCCGGGGTCAATCCCCGGTCTTTCGCCTCCTGGTCCATCGCCTGCTGCACTTGGTATTCCTCCATGGTCGCGGGCTGGCCCGTCCGCCGCTTGTCTCCCTCCAGCGCCGCGTTCACCGCCGCCGCCAGGGTGGACGGCTGGCTGTCGGGAATCAATCCCTGCCGGTGCGCCTCCGCCGCCATCTCATCGGCGGTCATGGCGTTCTCCAACGTGGTGAAGATCTGGGACCGGTAGTGCTTTTGCCGCCTTACGGTCTCGTCGAAGTCCTCATACTGCGCCCTCGCGCTTTTCTCCGCGCTCTTCCGGGCCGTCTTGTCGCTTCCCGCCCTCCTGGCGGCCCGGCGCATCGCCCCCTGCATACTCAGCATCCCGCCCGCGTTCCGGATCAACTGCACCAGCGGATGCTCGCCAAACCGACGGGCGTCCGCATCCTTCCAAATAAAAGTGCGTCGCCCTGAGGCAGGCCGCTTGGCGGGGTCCGGTTGCCCGGCGGTGTCCACGGCGTTGCCCGGCGTCCCGGGCACCTCCTCAGGAGAGACGCTGGTTTCAATATGCCCATTTTCCTCCCCCGGCGCAACTCTTTCCTCGGCGTCTATGATGTTTTCTTTACGCTCCTCCGCCACCTGCGAAGGCGTTTTGATCTCCACGGTTCCGCCCGGCACGGCGGCCTCCGCCGCCTCGATCACCGCGGGCACCTCCGCCGTGCTGCTTACCACCTCAGCCTGCACGTTCCGCGCGTCCGGCGTGCTCACCGTTACCACGCTGTTGCCGGGGCCCGGAGCTTCGCCGCTCATACCAAGCAGCGTGCCGTCGAAGACTTCGCCCTCGCCTGCCTGCATCACGCGAGTCACGGACACTTTCCGCGGATTGTAGAGCACGCGACCATGCGGGGTTTTCACAGTTTGAAGCCCCTCCACGGTTCCAGGGTCCGGCGTTCCCGGGGTCAGCAGCACCGCAGCCCGCGTGCTCCCGGGGTCCAGCGCCAGCCGGGCCTGTTCGGCCACGGTCTCCGCGCTGTCCGGCACGGGGGCCTGCGCCACGGTGCCGGGCACCCCGGTATCGCTCCCGGGCATGGGAAACAGAGCATCCTCCGGCCCGGTGGTGCCCTCCTCCTCCAGGGTCGCGTCTTCTGTCTCCGTGCCCTCCGGGGGCGGCGCGGGCACCAGTTCGTTATCCACCGGTTCCTCGCTCGCGGGCAGCAGCGGGGCGTTGTCGCCGGGCACGGTTCCGGCCAGCCGCTCCAGCCGGGAGGGCTCGCGCGCTCCCTCCCGGGGAGTGGAAGGGGGGGCTTCTCCGGGCGGCGCAGGGGTTGCCGCGACCGGCGGGGGCTCAGTCCCCGCCTCGCGCCGCGCTGCCGCTTTCTCCTGAACGCGGGTCCAGGCTTCCGCCGCCTGGCTATCCCCGTTCAGCCCCCTGGTCAGGAGCTCCTGAAGCATTTGCGGTTTCCCGTCATGGGCCAGCGCTTTTGCGGCGCTCATCGCCGCTCCCAGCACGGCCCCGGTGGTGTATTCCGCGGGAACATCCTGAAGGAGATCCTGATTTTGTTCCGCGAACTTGTTCATCCATGCCCGGCCTCCAGTGCCCGCCACGATTTCCTCCACCCCTTCTTCATTTCCCTGCTTCAGCGCCTCAAGCATGCCGCGTTTCATCCGGTCTGCCATCACGGCCATGCGCCCCGCCCCCAGCCGACGTTCCAGCACTTCGTTTGCCACCTTGCTCAATGGTCGCCCGGCACGGGTCACCATCATTTCATTGAGCCACATATTCTCGCTCAGGGTCTCGATCATCGTCCCGGCCCAGCCGTTCAGGATAACGTTGTCCTCCAGCTTTTGCGCCTTCGCCTCATCCCCCGCCGCGCGCGCCGCCTCCGCTTCGGAAAGCGTGGTCGCCATGTTATCCAGACCGCTCCGCATGGAGGACGGCAGGAAGGCCACCGCATTTGTCACCCGGTCCGCAAGCTGCTTTGCCAGCGGCCCTTCAATCTCCGCCGTGCCCAGCCACTTGCCCAGCAGCCCGCGCGAAACGGACGTTGCCAGCCCCTGCCGCAGCGTGGTGCCCGCGCCCTCTCCTGTCAGCTCCGCCGCCAGCGCCTGGGCCATCGCCTCGCGGCTCATCCCTGCCGCGCCCTGCTTCGCCGCAGTCTCCAGCTCCATGGCCGCCATCCGGCTCAGAAAGGTCCGCCCCGCGGCGCTGGTCACCGCTTTCCGCGCCACTCCGGCCAGAGCACTGCTCCCCATGCTCAAAGCCATGGGCAATAGCTCCTCCGAAATACCGGTCCCCACCTTGTCCCAAAAACCCCCGCGGAATCCCAGGCGGCTTTGACCCTCGATGTCACCTTCGATGTCTTCCCGGCCTTCCTGCCACCGCTTCAGCGCGTCCTTGTCCCCCATGAGCGCGCCCGGCCCATGCACCGCCGCGCCTCCCAGGTTTAGAAATCCCTTCGCTATCTGTCCTCCCAGCCCCTGCCAGAACCCCTGTCCCATGCGGTTTGCCACTTCCGGGCGCTCCCTTAGCCGCTGCCCCACCTCCCGCACCGCCGCCACACCAGGGAAAGCCTGGCTGCCTACCTTCCCGGGCAGGTCCGCCAGCTCCTCAAGGTCCGCCGGGATCGTAGAGGGATACAGGAACCGCAGGTTATCCGCCTTCCTCGCCCTCGCTATCACCGGACCGGTCTCCACGTCTTCCGTCCCTTCCATCTGTCCGTCCTTGCCGTTGAGCGTCCAGCTCACCTCCACCCGGTCACTCCCCGGTTCCCCGCTCCATTGCACGTCCTTCCCGCTGGGGTAGTCCTCCGCGGGTGGCAGTCCCGCCGTCAGCGCATCGCCGGACAGCCCGGGTTTGTGCCGGATGTAAGCGAACCCCGCGGGCTTCCCATCGCCTCCAGTAATTGTAGCCTTCGTGGTCAACCACGGCCCGGCCAGATCCACGTCCCCGCCGTATCTTTGCGCCACATATCCGGAGGCCTCTCCTTCATCCACCAGCGCCTCCGTTCCACCTTTGAGGTATTTCTTTGCCGCGTCTTCACTCAGCGCGCCCGTGGCCACGTCCTCCGCCAGCCCGTCCTCCACCTCGGTCCTGCGGGCCTTACCGTAGTCATCCTCCAGCCCGCGCACCATGTCGCCATAGGCCCCTCCGTAGTCGGGCGCTTTCTCCCGCAGCCAGTTTGCCCAGTTGCGCTGGTTCTGGTTGATGGCCTGGACCCGCGCCGCCGGGCGCATCGCCTGGTAACCGGTGGAGGCCTGCACCTCCGCCAGCTTCATGGGCGGGTCGATCCCTTCCCATCCTTGCAGTTCCGCCTGTAGGGTTTCCGGTGTATCCATTACTGTTCGTTACCAGGGCTTCGTTACGGGTTTCTTAGGGGCCGTTGCGGGCGTGGCCGACGCGGCCTCCGTGCCGGGAATTCGCTGCCACTTCGGCACATACTTCTCTTTGCTGTCCTCCTGCTTGCCCTCCATGAAGTCTGTTGTCCCGTCCGGGTTAGACCTAAGGAAACCCGCCCGGCCATTGTAAATCACCGGCTTGGTAGATTTCTCCGGCTTATCCGGTACCACTTCAAAAGCCCCGCCCCCGCTCAGGTGCGCTTTCACGTCCCACCAGGGAGCCGCCTTCCGCCGGTAAGTTTCCGTTCCCACCGGTTTCCCCCCGGTGGTTTTCATCCACAAATCAGAACCCACAACGGGACTCATCTTCACCCCGTCCTGCTCCACCGTCTTCGCGATGTTGACGGACGCCCCGGTGAAGGAATCTCCCTTTTTATGGAACAAGTGACCAGGGTATCCCTCTTTCGCGACCCAATCCCCGTCACCCTCCGGCTCGTCCACCGGCATTCCCGTTTTGGGATTGATCATCATGCTCTTCCCCCCGGGGCTGGTGTGCTGCACCGGCAATACCGGATCCATCGCGTGCGCCGCCTGGCTTTCCGCCACCAGCACCCGCCGGTTATCCAGCCCATACTGCTGCTGTTGCTGCGCCTGCTGGTCCGCACGCTGCCCAAGAGCGAGGGCTTGAGAGAACAGAATTTGTTTCCCCTTCAAATTAGCTCCCGCAAAAGCATCCTGGAACTCAGGAGCCTCCAGCAAAGGCACCAGGTCCGGGCGTGTGGCTTTCATGCCTTCCAGCCCCGTCTCCAGAGCCTTCGCCTGGTCTTTGTCGCTGGCAAGGTCCTTCAGCATCTTACTGAAGCCCCCCACCGCTTTCCCAATGCCCTCCCCTAGATCTTTACCGGCCTGCAAATAGAACTCCCCCCGCTTGTCCGCACCTGCCGTAGACTGCCAAACCGGCCCTGAATAAGCCATAAAATATATTTGTTAATTGTTTAATATAGTTATTTCCCGCCGCTGAAAATACTGCTGATGATATTACCAAAAGCGGAGGTTTTCGCCGCACTCTTCGCCGCCTCTGCGTTCTCCTTCCCGATTTTGATATCCACGGCAGCCCTTTTGTCGTTGAAGCGCAGGTTGTCATCCCGCTCCAAGTCAAACTGCCGACTACCCTCCGCCAGCGCTGCCGGAGCCGTGGCCGCGCCCGCCAGCGTGGCAAAGTCATTCCGGGCGCTTTCCGCCGCTTGCAGCCCCATTCCCGCCACCCCCGTGGCAAAGGCCCGCCGCGCATCCTTCCTTTGATTGGAAAAGTTGATGCGGTTCAGCACCTCGCCAAAGGCAGAGGGCGCGCTCCCTTCCAGCCCCCGCGCCTGCCACGCAGCTCGGGACCCCTGGGTGGCCTCGCGGATCTCGTCCGGGCTCAACTGGCCGCCCAGCGCCAACTCATCTGACGCTTGGTTCTCCAACTGACCGAACAGTCGGCTGAAGTAGGGCGTCCCCACCTGGCCTGCCGCCGTCTCCGCCCCCGCGCTGGCAGCACCCCACCACGGCGCGGTTTGCTGGATTCGCTCCGCGTTGCTCGCGGGATCGATCTGAAGTCTGCTTCCCCACAGAGACACCTCCTCAGGCTTCACCTTCTTCCCCGTCGCCGGGGCGCTCATGACAGTTCCGAGATAGCTCATAAATTCAGGATTTGTTATCAGTTTCCGTTCCTCCCTCCGCCCCGCCGCCCTTCCAGTCCTCGCCGCCGTCATCCTCAGGCACCCGCGTGCGGCTCAGCTCGAAGTCGTAACATCTCGCGCTGGCGTTGCCATGCGTCACACTCAGAAGCACCGAGCCGTCCGGGCACAGCACGTGCCCGTCGATCAGTCCACGTTGACCGCTGGCGCGGTGCCACACCACGGTCTCCATGGGCCACTGCATCAGGGACCGCTCCATGGTGGCTAGCGCGCGTTTGATATCGAACTTCATACTTTGATCATCCAGTTCATGGCCACCATCCGGGGCAGGATGGAACTCCCCGCCGGTCCCCGGCTCTCCACCCCGCCGGTGAAGCTCAGCGTTACCCCGCTGCTGGTGGTAATCGCCGCCGCCACGGTTTTGCTGGTGACTTTGATACTGCTGCCGCTGCTGATTTCCGTCACGTAGGTATCCGCCGGGATGCCCGTGCCCGTCACCTTCATGCCCACGCGCAGCCGGGCCGTGAGACCGCTGGGAATGGAGATATCCGCCGTGCCCGTGCCTTCCGTCATGTTGCTGTCACTGCTCCAGCCGCAGTTGGAAACGACGGGGTTCGCCTGGGCCAGCGCCAGCACGCGGTCCGCATCCCCCTCCGGCGCGGCCAGGGTGAATGTCAGGATGGCATTCCCCACCGTCTGCACCGCGCTCAGTTCCACGATGGTGGCGCTCCGGATGGCCACGATGGACGGGTTTCCCACGATGCCCGCTCCCGCCGCCACCATTCCGGGCACCAGGTCACTGGTATCCCCCACCGTCAGTTGCACGCTGGCCGCCGCGTTGCATCCATACTTCTGGAGGCTCACCACCCGCACGCCGCCGGTACCCAAACCACCGCCCGCCGCGCCCGTCACCTGGGCATCCCCGGTTCCCAGCTTGGAAAACCGCACCGTCACCGGGCTGGCCGTCGCCGTCGCCGCCGCGCTGATGATGACCGTGGTGGCTCCCGTGATGTTCTCGATCACCGCGCCCGCCGGGATGGACGCATGGAACGCACCCATGCCCACCCGCAGCAGCGCCGTGCTGGGGACCGTTACCGCCGTGGTGGAGTTCAGCGCGCACCCGCTCAGCTCCACCTCCAGCCGTCCCTGCGAATTGGTCACCGCCTCCCCGCCCACCACCATGGACCCGCGCAGGTCCGGCAGGTTGAACGTGGTGCTTCCGTCCCCCGCTCCATACTTCGTCCCGATGACATCGAACAGCCGCCGGTAGCTGCTCCGGCTCATTGCCCCTCCGTTGCAGTAGAGCCACCCTGCGGGAATGGTCGCCACGTCCCCCGGCCACGGCATCAGCATCCCGGCGGGATACGGGTTCAATGTCGGCAGTGAAGGCACCCAACTGGCCCCCAGCGCCGTCCTGTCCAGCCCCGCCTGGGCCAGCAGCACATAGTCCGCGGCGTTGTCCATGACGCCCGCGCCCGCCGTGATGGACAGGGCCACCTGCGCGCCCCTCTTCCAGTTCGCGGCAGGCACTACCCCAATCGTAATGTTGAAGCTCACGCGCGTCCAGACGCCCGCCGCGCAAGCCATGCCCGCCACTGTCACCGCCCCGTCCAGAATACCCTCATCCCCGGCCACCGTGCTGGTGGCGATGACCAGCGACGGCGTGAACGGCAGGCCCGTCCCGTTGTAGAGATACAGGGAAAAGACCACCGTTCCCTGAGCCAACCCCGTCACCGCGGGCGGCAGATACGTCCCCACGCGGACCGCCGTCGCGCCGGTGGCGCCATACACCTTCAGGCTGGAGCCGCTGCGGTTGTCCGGCGTGGCCCCGTCCCGCTCCGCATTCACCGCCGCCCCCGCGGGCTCCACATACCAGCCCCGCACCACCTCCGTTTTGATCCCCGCCGCGCACGCCGTCACCACCGTCCGGAAGGCGTCATACGGAAAGCTCCCCCAGGGCAGATAATTGATCGCCCGGAAGCTGTCCCCAAAGGTATTGATGAAAGAAAGCGCGTTGATCGCGTCGGCCGGCAGAGAGCCATCCCCGATCGTTACCGTTGGGGAAGCCGCCGCGTTCAACATGTCCGCGTCCACCACGGAGCTGGGGTTGAACGTGGTCCCGGGAGTGACTGTGAGAACGGTAGCCATGGCGGTCAGTTCACTTCAGCGGGGCCAGCGCGGGCAGGGCCTGACGCAGTTGCCATGCGGCATTCGGGCGCGTCATGTCCGGACCCGGGTCCGCTTCCAAGTCGTCCACCGCACGGCTGATCCGGTCCCGCAGATCCTGCCAACTCTCCGCCGGTTGAGGCGGCTCCGTCGCCGCTGGCTTCCACGCGGCGGCCACTGCCGCCCGCCAGGCATTCGCCTGTTTCTCCTTCGCGGGATCTTTGGCGAAGGTTTCCCAATCCGGCAGCTTGTCCCCGTTGTAAGCGATGCCTCCCACACCCTCGCAATAGGTCTCATACACCAGCGCCACCATGCCCTCCAGGTCAGGCGGAGGACCCCCGGTTTCCGGTTCCGCTTTCTTGCGGACGGCGCGCGGCCTCTTCGCCGGAGGTTCCGCGGGAGTCTCCGGTGTCGGTTGCGGCGCGGGAGCCGGGGCGGGGGCGGGATCATTCGTCGCCACTGGCACCGGTTTTGGAATCGGCTGGATAGGCGGCAGGTCCTCCCCGGCCCGGGCATTCGTCATACAGAGCACGGCCACGGAGGCCATCAGTAGCATTCGATATCGATAGGGTGTTTTCATAGTTTTATGTTAGTCCGTCTTTGAAATTCACTCCGGCAGCGGATACCCCTCCGCCCTTACCGCGTTGATCCGGATCCTCCCGCCCCCCGCCTCCACGATCGGCTTCACCCACCGCGCTTCCCCCGCGCACATGCCCTTGAGCTGGTGCACCTGCATGATCCCCAGCTGCACGCCGGAGCAGATCTGCGTGTTATCCTCCAGCACCCACGCGTAGTCCTCCCGCTCCGGCGTGTTCGCCGTGTCGTCCGAGTTCGTCAGGTCCCTCCGTTTCCACCCCCACGGCAGATACTTCGTCCGGTCCCGGGTCACCGTGTCGTTCACAAACCGCGCCACCCGCACCCCATCCTGGTCCACCACCAGTGAGGCCCCCAGGGTGCCATGCTCCTCCGTGTCCACAATGAGCCCCCGCAGCCGCTTCAGCCCCACGTCCTCCAGCGCGTATCCCCGGAAGGCCACACGGGTCCGGATATCCCCCTCACCCTCGCCATCGTGCCAGCCCTGACCCGCTCCCAGCACGCGGTCTGGTGTCACCAGGGCCACGGTCTCCCGGCCATACAGCGTTGTCCGGGTCATCGCGTGCAGGGCCGGACGCTGCCACGCCTCCAGCGAGTATTCCCCCTGCCACTCGCCGGTCCGGGTATCGAACACGAAGAGCGCGTTGTTCACGCTGGACCCATCCACCGGCACGGCCAGATACCACAGCCCGTCCGCCAGGGCCGCGCACGCCATCCCGGCGGCCGCCTGCCAGTTCACCCGGCCCATGCTCCGCGGGATCGGCCAGCTCACCGGCACCGGGGAAAGCTGCGTGGAGTTCTCCAGCACTTCCGTCATGCGGTAAACCGCCCCGTTCCCCAGCCAGATAAGATCCCCGCCCACCGCCGTGATGGTGCGGGGCGCGATGCACCCGGCCTGATCCGTCACCCGCTCCAGCGTGGTGCCGCTCAGGTCGCCGCTGAAGTTGTTCAGCGCGTAAACCGCGCCCGCCTTGAAAATCACCAGTGTCTGCCGCCGCCACGCGCTCAGCGCCGTCACCCCGCCCCCGGTCTCGCCGCTTATGCTGTAGCGATTCAGCGCCGCGTCCCAGCGCCGCGGGGCCTGAATGTCCGTCCAGCCAATCTCCCCGGCTCCCACCGGGAACACCACGCGCCCCGCGATGGCCACCCCAAAGTCCGCCGCTGGCAGCGGCTGCATGAAGGAAGCGGTGTCCGCCGGAACCTCCGCCGTGCTGCTGGGCTGCCATTCCCCGTCCACATCCCCGGACCAGTGCAGCGGCTCCAGCCCCCGCCGCCAAAGGATCATTTCCGGGCCGCTCTGCGTGAACGTCACCAGCTCCGCGGCCTTCAGCTTGTCCGCGAAGTCGCCGGTGTAGTCCCACTGCGGACGCGTCCACAGCGGGTTTACCCCGTCTTTCACCTGCCAGATGCGGTAATACGGGTTCACATCCAAGTGTGCCCGCGCCAGCAGCATCCACTCCCGCCCCTGCGGGTCCACATACAGCCCCGCCCCCAGGT
Organism: Verrucomicrobiales bacterium; assembly: GCA_965229245.1. Lineage (GTDB taxonomy): Bacteria > Verrucomicrobiota > Verrucomicrobiia > Verrucomicrobiales > V1-33 > V1-33. The sequence continues at coordinate 612,813 of CBDDIW010000003.1, read as the reverse complement.
GCTTGCCCGCGTAGAAGCTGCCCACGGACGGAAGACGCGCCGGATTCCAGGCCACGGGCCCCACAAACCCGCACCTAGTTTCCGGGCGTCCGTTCTTGAACGTCACGTTCAGCGCCGCCGTCACGTACGCCGCGTTCTCCCGGCCCGGCAGGGTTCCGGGTTCATCGCGCTCATTCAGGCCGCGCCACCGCACGTCCAGATCCCGCACCACCGGCGAGTCCAGCGGCACGCGTTGTTGCGGGAACCGGCTCACTGCCCGCCCCCTTCCTCCTGTGTTCCCGGCGTCATGAAACGCACCTTTTCCTTCGCCTGCTGTTTCCGGAACTTGAAGACCGCGCAGTCTGACCGGGTGCAACCCAGCAGGGTGTCCAGCCGTTCGTGCATGGTGGCGCTGGCCTCCGTCATCTGCTCATTGGATGCTTGCAGCTGCGTCATCACCGCCGTCTGCTTTTGCACAAACTCCATGTGCGCCTGGCTGATCTTTGTCAGCCACCCCACGCCCACCTTGATCAGAAAGAGCAGGAGCGCTCCCATTCCTCCCAGAATCAGCATGCTTACCGCCACGGCTCCCACCTTGTCCCAGCCGCTGTAATAGCTGGCTTCCGGCACCTGGACCGCGTTGGAAAGAATTTGTTGCATCAGCTGCTCCTGGTTGGTCGCGGGTTTCGGGGTGTCAGGGAATGATCCGGATGAACTTGAACGCCTCGCTGCGCCGCCGGACCTTCTTCCACACGCCCTGACCGTCCCGGCCTCCCACCGCGTTGGTGTTGCCCTCGATGGTGTAAACCAGCCCCGCGGCGCTATCGTCCGTGGTCACGACGCCAATGTGGCTCATGTCGAACGTCATCAGGTCCCCCGTGTGCAGCACATGCCGGGGATTGTCGTCCATCACCAGCAGCCCGTTCCGCTCCGCCCAGCCGTGGAAGCCGAAAGCCGCCGCCGTCTTCGGCAGCCATTCCGCCAGTTTCTTGTCCGTCAGCTTCAGCGCCTCCTGCACCTCCTTGTCCTTCGTCCATTCCCGGATGCCCCAGCACACGAAGGCCGCGCACCACGCCCAGCCCGTCCCCGCCAGCGTGGTGGCCCGCTGATACTTGATGATATCCGGCCCGGTGTTCTCTCCCTTCTCCGTCTTCCCCACCTCTCCGGCCAGGATGTCGATGAACCGTTTCCGCAATTCGAGTGATGTAGCCATGGTGTCGCCTCTTCTGTTTTTTGTTAGGGTTGATTACAATGCTGCCTTCGCCGCCTCCAGAGCCGCGATTTGCGCCTCCAGCGCGGCGCGCTTCCGGTCCGCCTCCGTCTGCTTCACGGTGGCGACCACTGCCGCGAGCTGGCCGGTGGGGTTGCCCTGCTCCACGGCGGCCAGGAGGACCGCCAGCTTCTGCTGCGCCTCCGCTGCCTCCGCGGCTTTCGCCTCTCCGGCGGACATAGCGGCCACCAGTGCCGCCTCCTTTGCCTGGAGGGCGGTCGCGGTTTCCGCGTCCTTCGCGGCCAGCGCCGCCTGGGCCTGCTGTTGCAGCGCCGCCAGCGCCTCCGCCTTCTCCGTAGCCTTCACCGCCAGGGTCGCGCTGATCTGCTGCTGAAGCTCCACCCGCTCCGTTTCCTTCGCCTCCACCGTGGCCTCCAGCGCCTGCACTTGTCCGGAAAGGCTGGTCACGCTGGCGAGTGCCGCCGTGTTCACCTCCGCCGCCACCTCCGGCCACGGGAATTCCGTGTCCGCGCCGATCGCCTGGGCCGGATCGAGCGCGCCGGTGGAGGGATTGCGCCGGAGGGTGTGCCCGCCGCGATAGTGGCCCGCGTCGTCAAACCGCAGGAGAATTTCGTAAGGTGTATTCATGGCTCGAAAATGTTAGGAAACAATGGCGCGGTCCGCATACCGCCGCCAGTTGGTGCCGTCTGAGAAAGCCGGGGTCGCGCCGCCGGACTCATCCGAGACATAGATTTGCGCCCGGGGGAACGTCCCGGGGCTGGGCACGGTGGCCACGGTGTAGGACGGCAGGGTCACCGGCCCGGAGAACACTCCCGCCGCCGCCGTGATCGCCGCGTCCGCGCTATCGTCCCCCACGCGCACCGCCAGCGTGGCCCCCACCCTTTTGAGCGCGGGAAACGAGGCCGTGTTGTTCCCGAAATTAAGGCGGTCAAAATTGTTGAACGAGGAATTCGTCAACGTCAGCACCCCGTTGGCGGAAGATGTCGCCATGGTCCGTCCTTGCCATCCAATCCCGCCGCCTGCGCCGGCCGTCAGCGATCCCGTCACGGTCAGATTGCCCGTGTTCCCGAGGGTAAGGGCAGTCACCCAGGAGCCACTATTCATCCGGCTCTGAACGATGAGGTTCGCCAGCACCGGATTCCCCTGCATGGGCTGCACGCCCATGTTGAACTGCACCGGCTGGGACGCACCCGCTGTCGGGTTCCACGCCTGCCCCTCCCATAGGATCACGGGGGAATACTGCTGGGCATTGTTCGCCGCCGCCGTGGAGTTCGCCTGGGTCACCCCCGCCACGCTGGTGGCCCCCAGCGCGGTGAGCGTCTGCGTGACCGCTCCCGTCAAAGCCCCGCCAGCCAGCGGCAGATAGGCCGAGAGGTCCGAAGTGAGTGCCAGCGTTCCCGGAGCGGTGGGCAGCGTCAGCGTGTTGTTTCCTCCCGCGCCAGGCAGGATCCGCGTGAAATTGCTGTTCGTGCTGTTGTAGAAATACAGCGCTCCATTCGTTAGCGACTGCGTTCCCAGGAATTGTGTCAGCCCGCTGAACGTCGGGGCGGCGAGGACGCCCAGCGTGTCGATCGTCGCGAACTGCGCCACACCGGCGCTGGTTTTGCCGCGATAGATCCCCGCCGTAAGCTCATAATAAATATCTCCCTCAAGGAGACTGAGCGGAGTGCCGGACGTTGAGCCCACGTTCAATCCCGCGTCGAATCCCCCGGGCGAGAACGTTTGCCGGACGCCGCCAGGCCAGGAGACAGATCCCGTGAGACCGGTAAGGTTCGTGATATTGCTGTTATTCCCGCTGCCCGCGAAGGACGTGGCCGCCATGAAGGCCGCCGTCCCCAGCGTCCCGCCGCCGCCGATATTCAACGTACTGCCGTCCGTGCCCGCCAGTGTCAGGGTATTGGATGCCGTGAGGGTCTTTCCGTTCGCCAGTGTCAGCGTGCCCGTGGTCGTGGAAATGATCAGCCCGTTCACGCTGGCCACCCCGGTCATCGCGTTGGTATCACTCACCGTGATCCCGCTGCTCTGCACGCCCTTCCCCGTGCCGTCACTTCGCACCAGACGATTGTCAGTGCCGAATGAGGCCGCCGCCGTCACATCCCCGCTGCCCGCCACCGTTCCCCACCGGACGCCCGTGGCCTGCGTGCTGTCAGCAATGAGCACCGTCCCATTGGCCCCCACCGCCAGGCGCGATGCCGCGCCCGCGCCGGTGCCCACCGCCAGATCTCCCTTGGCTACCCAGATGGAGTCCGTGGCCACGTTGCCTCCGGAGCTTGCGCTGGAGGGTTTGTTTCCGTGAATATGTCCCATCGTCTTGGTGCGTCAGGGTTGGTTCACTTCCACGCGTTCAGCCGCACCGTCACCCCGGTGCCGCCCGCTATCAGGGTGAATCCCTGGCTGAACGCCCGGCAGGATTCCGCGACGAACGCCCGGTATTCCCCCTCTTTGAGAAACTGGCACTCATTGGTGTTTGGCGGGAGCGCGTCATCCGAGTGATGCCCGGACACATAGTAGAGGAAGGTCGCCGGGGAGGACTCCACCTGGATCTCCAGCGCTTTTATTCCCCGGGTATCGATATCCTTCCGCTCATTGGGAGCGAGGGTCATGGCCGCTGAATTACGGTTCACAAAGGGATCGAAGATTGCCATTTCGAAAATCGGTTAGAGTTATCGCGTTATCTCAGGGCCAGGGGCCGCCCGCTCTTGAAATACCCCTGCTGCACCAGACGGAATGCCTGGTCCTCCAGCGCCCGGTCCACGGCCTGCTCCAGTGCGGCGGCGTTCGTCCACTGGTTGTCACTGTTCCCGGCCAGCCACGCCGCCACGCCCGCCAGCACCGCGGACTCCAGGAATTCCGGCACCCGCTGCACCTGCCACGTGTAGCGCTGCCAGGTATTCGTCCAGGACACTCCCACGCCCGGCTCACTGGCCGCCGTGGCCGTGTGCGGCAGGATCTCGAAGCACCGGTAAACCAGCCCGTCCGCTCCCCGCACAAACGCGAGAAACGTGTAACTGGCCCCCACCGCCCAATCCAGCAGCACCGCCGGAGGCAGTCCCAGCCCGGCCGCCGCCACGTCCGTCCACATCCAGCACTGCCCCGTTTCCAGCTCGTAACACACTTCCCGGGGCTGATACATCCTCAGCTCATCATACTCCCGCGATCCCATCCGGGGGCGCGCCAGCTGGACGTAATACCACACCGCCGTCACTCCGCTCTTCAGGGCCAGTGCCCCGTCCGTACTCACGCGCCAGTCCACCGCCCGGGGGCTCTCATTCTTCGCCCACGCCGCCACCGGATCCTCCGCGTAGGCTCCCAGCACCAGATATCCGTCCAGCAGCAGGGACAGATCCGTCACCACCCGGCACACCTGCGGCCACGCGTAGGCCGTCCACGCCCGCTCCAGCACGTAGTCCACGGCCCGGGCCACCTTTTGGGCAAAGGCCACCTCCACCTGCCCGGCTTCGGGGTCCAGTCCGTGCGCGATCGCCGCGTTTTCCACCACCGTCCGGAAACTGAGCGCCGGGTTGTTCTTCAAGCGGCCTGCCCTCCTTCGATTGCCGGGGGCTCCTCAATTACCCGTCCCTCCACCTTCCGCGCCCGCAGCTCCCGCAGCTGCTCGTTGAACCGGTCCATCTCCGCCGTGTTCACCGTGTGCCGCACCTCCACGATGGAAGTCGGCAGGCCTTGTAGCGCCATCAGCTTGTCCGCGCTCACTCCCACCGCCATCATCACCGGCACCAGATTCTTTTCAGCCGGCAGCAGCTCCGCCGCACGGTCCAGTCCAAGGTTGATCAGTTTTTTGAACTTCCCCTGGAGCGACTGGTGATAGGCATCCAGCCCGCCCAGGTCCGCCTCAATGATCGCATACAGCGTGTTCACCCCCACCTTGTGGGAGCGTGCCAGCGTGGTAATCGCCGCCCCATCCTCCAGCGCCCGCTTCAGAATGGCATACTTCACCGGCTCGCGGCTCTTCAGCCGTCGCGCCGTGTGCTTCGGCCCCAGCGTCTCATCCGTCCACTTGTCACCTTCCGGCACCGCCAGCAGTTCCAGCTGCTCGTCCGTGAAATCGCCGTCCTCCGGCATCGCCAGGGCCTCGCTCACGCTTCACCCTCCAGCTTGATTTTCCTCCGCCCATGCCCGCGCGCCGCCAGCTTCACCTTGCCGTCCAGACTGGCCCGCCAGCCGACGTGATTCCCGCGCTTCTCGATCCGCACCCGGCTCTCCTCATTGTCCCGCAGCCATTCGTGAACGAACTGCTCATCATCCCAGCACGAATAATCCGGCCGGTCATTGGCATCCCGGAACCGCCATGCCCACGCATGATAAGCCTCCGGGTCCACCTTATACCTCGCCTCGCCCATCGTCTCCGTCACCCGCTGCGGCATCCGGTCCGAAGCCTGCTTGATCCGCGCCTGCCTCATCTGCGCCATGCGCGCCCGCACCCCCCCATCCCTCCGGCGATAGATATCCTCCAACACTTCCACCCAAAACTCCACGCCAAGCTCCATGGTGGCACCATCAGACACCGCGCGCTCGAACTTGTTGTGGGACTTGAGAATGATCGGATTCATCGTTCGCTTTCGGGATGGGGAGGCTATTCCCCCCTGATTGGGAAATGGGTCAGGGCGTCACGTAGTAGAAGGCCCCGTGCGCCTGGGGGTTTTCGATGGCGTTGATCCACAGGGCATCCACCATCCCGTTGGGGCCGCCCCCGTTGTTCGGCAGCGTGGTGATCTGCGGATTCTGGATCTCGAACAGCTTGATGTAATCGAAGTTCACCAGCAGCCCGTGCACCTGCGTGGCCGCCGCCAGCGCCGCGTCCATCTTCTGCTGGGCCAGCGGGCGGCCATAGGTGTTGTCACTGGTCGCGGCGTACACCGTGGCATAGCTGCTGGAGCCGCTGAGCATTTCCAGGTGCGGCATCAGCTTGATGCTTCCCCAGCTGCCCGCGTAGCTCGTCACCTCCAGAACGATCTCCTTCTTGGAGGCGTCCGTGGTGAAGCGCCGGAGCGGAAGCGAGGTGGAACTCTGGACCTGAGTGTATCCAAAGTTATTGACGGTTTCCTGCATGTCCGGAGACACAAAGAAAACGTAACTGGCCTTCTTCCGTTTCGTGGTCGTCGCGATGTTCCGCATGACCTGCCGGACATCGTCCTCGGTCACCGTCGCCGCCGTGGTCCGGTTCGTCACCTTGTTTGCCGCCGGGGACTGTGCCGCCGCCGGAATCGGAAGATCCACGGGCACATAGGTGCCGGTCTGAATCCACCGCAGGAAACCGCGCGTCATGTCCCGCGGCTTGCTGTTCACCGTTTCCCGGTAGCTGTCCTGGAAGCCCAGATTGATGACCTCCATCCCCAGCGCCACTGCCTCAATGGCCAGCTCGGTGTATTCCTTGAACTTGTCCTTTGGTCGCCCGTAGTGCTTCGTCATGAGCTGGGCGCGTTTGCCCACGCCCAGAGGTTGCCGGGTTTGAACCACGCGGCCCTGAAGCATCCCGAACAGCCCCTCATAGTCCACCATCTCGGATTCCGTCACGTCCGTGGCATCGATCACGGGCGTGGTTTGTGCTGCCGGGCGGGTCCGGAACGGCCATTCCGGCGTGCTGCTGAACACCTTGCTTCCTTTGGGGGCCATCGCGGAGTACGGGCAGTCAGTCGCATACAGCGCCATCATGTGTTCACTCACATCCCGCACTTTCCCACCGGCCCACGTATTGCCGTCATTCAACTTTGCCATGATTCTTGTTTTGGTAGGGCGGCTTGCGCCGCCGGTTGTCTTGCCGCGGCTCCTCAGTCGTCGTCCAGGAAGGCGTCCATATCCGCGCTGAAACGCTCCTTCGGGTCATTACTCGCCAGCCGCTCGGCCAGGTCCGGTTTCCTCCCGGCTGGCCGCACCGGGGGCGGCGTCGGTTTCTGACTCACTGGTTTCTTGCCGGGCACGGAAACCACGGTGCGGGGCTTCCCGCTGCCGTCGCTGTTACCCGCCACCCGCTTCACCAGCTGCACGCCCCCCGGGCCATGCACCACATTCAGTTTTCCAGCGAGGATCATTTGCCCCAGGAACGCCGCGCCCAGCAGGCCCACATGTCGCGGGCTCTGCGCGATCCCCGGCGCTTCCTTCAAGACCTGGTCGCCGAACGTCGCCGCTTCCGCGTGCAGTTCATGGCCGGGACGCAGGAAGGGCATGGTTTTCCCCACGGTGGCCACGTCATTCCGGAAAGCCTCCAGATACGCCTGCCGTTCGGGCACCGCTTCGCTCAGGATGGTCATGGCCTGATCCGCGCGGCGGGATACCCTGTCGGCGTCCCACTCCACGTCCTTGCCATTGGCACCCTTGCGGCTCCCGCCCTGCGGATTCTCCCGGCACCACTTCAGTTCCTCTTTCCAGGCATCCGTGGTGGCCTTCAGTTCCTCCGCCGTGTGGACGTTCGCCAGCGGACTCTCCGGACTGGCGGGGAGCACCACCGGGGCCGGGCCTTGCGTGCCCGCCGCCTTAAGTTGCTCGTTTTCCTGCCGCAGTTCATCCCGCTCTTTCCGCGCTTCATCCCGCTGCTTCTTCCGCTTGTCCAGCATGGCCTGCACCTTGTCAGGTTCGCGGGCCGCTGCTTTGTCATCCTCGCTGTCATCGTGCTCTTCCTCCGTCTCTTCGCCCTCCTCCGCGTCCGCTTCCCCCTCAGTCTGCTGTTCGGGTTCTTCGTCCGCGTTGTCTTCCCCCTGCGCCTCCGCGCCCTCTTCCTCTTCGTCAAACAATCCGCCCACGAACGACTCAAAAGCGTCTTCGGGGCTGGCTTCGTCTCCTGTCTGTGGCGCGGTGTCTTTGCTCATTTGATTGGCCCTGTGTCCGGGTTCCGATATTGCCCCGCGCACGCCAATCAGTTGTCAGCGCCACGATGCAGCGCCGCTCATAGTATGCACCTTTTGTTCCTGTCATCCACTTTCCGCGCCACCGGGGCGGGATGGGGCGAGTTGGGGCGGGATGGGGCGTAATTCGTCAGACTTTGCCGGAGGGTTTCCCCTCCGGCGTGTCTGTCTTTGCCGGTTCCTAACGGAAATTTCCACTGGTCCGCGACCGCTCATCACCACGCTGCGGCTTCGCCGCCTCCTTCCCCCGGCACCCCGGGGCGCAGAAGCGGTGCCCCCAATCCGCGCACATCCGGGTGCAGAACCGGAAGCCGTCCCGCTCCACGCAACGCAGCTCATTCATGGGCAAACCGCAGGAGTGGCACGGCGGCCCGATCACTTCCGGCATTTTCATCCCCGGACGGCCAGCTCGATCTTCGCATGCAGATTCCGCAGGGCCTCGATCATCCCCGCGGAGCGCGGCAGATGCTCCGTGCCCACGCGCCCCAGGTCATCCGCCTCCCGCAGGATCTCCTCCTCCAGCAGCTCCATCACTGCCCGCACTCCGGGATCATCCTCCCGCCCGCGCAGATGCGGCTCCGGACCGCCCTCCAGCCGCACGGCATGGAACGGTCTCCAGGGTAGAGGCCTCGCGGGCTTGCCCGCGAAACGGGCCTTCAATTGTTTCAGAAATTTCTTCATATCGAATTTGTGTTAGCGTTCTATCTTCTCACTCCCCCAGCAGGCTCTCGTTCTGAAGCGGGTCGAACGTGGGCCCCACGCCCCGCCGTCCGGTGACTTTGTTCTGTTCCTGCACCATCCCCTGCTTCAGCCACTTCAGCCGGTTCTGCGCCAGCTTCAGCACCAGGGCATCGCTCTTGATGATGCCCACCGCGCGCTCGCTCCGGGACAGCATCCGTTGCCACACGGCATAGCGGCCCGCGAAGTCCACGCCGTTCTCCGGCATGGGCGGCTCTTCCCCGCACGCGATGACCGTCCACGCGTTCAGCTCCGCGTCCTGCTCATCCCGCGCCGCCGTGTCCGCGCTCTTCACGCTCGCCGCCAGCCGGGAATCAATCGCGCTCAGCGCCATCCGCAGGATGGGCACGCGGTCCACCGCCGCCGTGTTGTCAAAGCTCAGGATCATTTCCCTTACCGCCTTCATCCGCTCAAACACCCACTCCATGTTGAGGTCCCGGGGATCGTACGTCAGGTCAAAGTCATAGCGCCCGCGGATCTCCTCCCGCGTGACGTTGATGACCGTTGTTCCCTTTGCCGCCGCGAAGGCCTCCGGCCCGCCCGCCACGCGAATGCCGGTCAACGGGTCCATGTGCGTCTGTACCAGGGAAAACGTCTTCCGGATCAGCACCTTCAGATGCTTGAAGAAGTGTCCGTTCCGCAGCTGCATGTGCATCTGCGTCAACGTCGGGGGCACCGCGTCATCAATGAGCCCGAACCGCCGCGCCACCTGTCCGCGCAGCAGCGTTTCATCATTCACACCCTGGCCCTGGGCTCCCGGTTGCCCCACGCGCAGAAAGTCCGTGTTCACGCCCTCGCGCTCCGGATAAAAGCCATTCGGCTTGATGCCCTCGCGCGGGTCCCGCTTGAAGTCCTTCCAGTGAACTTTGAGCGGCGGCGCGACGGACAGGGCCGTCAGGTCATGCCGGGCATCCGTCATGCCCTTCAGCTGCTCCTGTTCGCTTTCCACCTGTTCCGGAACGCCCCGGTTGTCCATGAGCCGGCGCTTTACCCCAGCGGGGAAAGGCACATACGGATACTGGCCATCCGTCACATCCGCCTGCCGGTGATAGGCATGCCCCTCGGGATCAGCGGAATGCACCAGGGTCTCCCACACGCCCGTCACGCCGTCCTGGGTGATCGCTTTGTAAGTGATACGGACCAGCATGAAGTATTTGCTGTTCAGCAGCGCGGAGGGAATCCGGCAGTTCACCTCACTGCCATTCAAGATCCACTCCCGGCCCCGGTTGATCCCGATTCCGAACGCCCAGCCCGGGTGCTCAAGCACTTTGGCCACCCAGCCTTCGTCCCATTCCTCCACCGCTGCCCGTTCGCGCAGTTGCACCTCCGTGACCCACTCGACCTCCGCCACGAAAGGTTCGTCCTGGAAGTCCTCCGCGAGACCCGAATAGAACACATCCACCCACGGCAGCAGCATGCGCCACTGCGGGCGGCTTTCCGTCCGTTCTTTGGCAAAGTAGCGGAACGCGGCTTCCCTCGCCCCCTGGAGGCCCCGCGCCAGCCGCATGGGCTCTCCCCGGCACATATCCGCGTCGAACGCCTCCAGCACACCGGCCAGGGCCTTCACGCGCTTCCTGTCGGTAAAGGCCAGCATCATCCGCTCCCGGGCCTCCTCTCCCGCCGCCAGGATCTGCTGTTCCAGCTCCACCATTTCCGCCTCCTCCAGTTGCGCCTCGCCCACCATCGAGCCCAGCACCTCCGCCGCTTCGGACTGCCCCGTCTTCTGCGCCCAATCCAGGAGCATGTCATAGGTCACTTCCCGTTCCACCAGTCCGAAGGTTTCTTTCCACCCCACCTTCACCAGCGCATGGCCGTACGTGCCCATGGCGTCCACCACCTGCGCCAGCACGGTCCACACCTCCAGGTCCATCTGGCCCGTGAAGTAGTAGCGCAGCAGGGACACCGCCAGGGAGGCCGCGCCTTCGTCCTCCATTTCCTGCGGCGTGGCCGTAAGCTGTGACCCCAGCACGCCCAGCATGAGCCCCAGGCAGTGCTCCGTCACGATCATGTCCGCCAGCCGCACACTCACGTCGCTGCTGCCCTCCCACGGGCCCAGCGGCTTGTCCTTCTCATCCAGCCCCTTCCGTCCGTCCGCGCTTTTCCCCGCCCACTCGCAATCCCGGATCTCCTTTGCCCGGTGCATGCGGGTAATGTGGTCTCCATTTGTGCTCACCGCCGTCTCCAGCATCTCGATCAACTGCCGCGTCTTTGGCTTCTCGCGCGGCTCCAGCAGGCTGGTGTTCTCCTCATCGTCCATCACTCTGTTCATTTCGTTTTTCCTTTCTGTTGTAGTTGCCATCCAAATTCATTTTCCGAACACCGCCCGCAGCACCGTCTCCCGGTAATAGCGGTATTCCGCGTACCCCGGCAGCTTCCGCCGGAAATCCTCCCCCTCCACGGGGCTTTCGTCGCACCATCGTTCAAAGGTCCGCTTTCCCACGCCCAGCTCCTGGCACAAGGCCATGGCCTCGTTCCGCCTCAGCAGTTGGCGCGGATACTTCCGCCGCATCGTTTCCTGGTCGTTTTTGCTAGTGTTCATCGTGATTCTTTCGCTCAGCGCCGCCCGCCGTATCCCGTCCACGTCTCCCCGCCTGTCTGCCTGCCGCGCCGCTCCGCCACCGGCTCGAAATATTCCGCGTCGCACAGGCTGAAGTACTTCACGCAGTCCACGGGATCTTTGCAGGCCCCCTTCTGCCCGTCCTCGCCGGTCCACGTCTGCATGCTGAAAATGGTATTCCGGCACCAGTGGGCGATCATCATCGGCGCGACCTTCGTCGCCTTGTCCGGCACCAGCCGCGCCTGAATGACGTCGATCCAGTTCGTGCCGTCAGAGCTGCTCTGCCGTCCGCTGGCCTTCTCGAAGTCCAGGGCCAGCTCCTCGCCGGTTTCCGGGTCCGGCTCCAGCTCCGCGTAAAGCTCCACCAGTGTGACCGTGCCGCTGCTGGTGGCGCTCGGGGCACTGGCCGCGCGGCTGTCCATGTAGCGGGCCTCGATGGGTATCCGGTCCGTGCCCGCCAGCTTGCCCAGCTCCTTCTCCACCCGGGCGATTTCGCGCGAGTAGTCCGCCAGCCCGAACTTGAAACTCTCCTGCGCCGGTCCCCGGCGTCCATCCCTGCCGCCGCCGCCGCTCTCCGCCCACACGCCGCGCTCGCTCCCGATCCCCGGAATGTAATCCCCGGACTGGGGCCACTCGCGGAGCAGAATCCACTGCCCCAGCTTTGTCACCCCCCACCACTGCATGAACGGATTCCGCCCGCCCGCCGGGTCATAGATGAAATACCAGGTCAGTTGTTTTCCGGCCGCCAGCAGGCGCTTCAGCCCTTCCTCCTGGAGCACATGCACGGCGCTGTCAAAGTTCGTGAACTTCACGCCGATCTTCTTTTCCGCCACGCCATAGGCCCGCGTCCGGATGGTCTCGCGCGAGGCACTGGCCAGCGTTTGCTTCATGACCGGCCAGCGGCTGTAAAAGTTTTCCTGCGTGGGGAAATAGACCACGCTCTTTTCCGGGTCCCGGCAACTCAGCAGCAGCGGTACTTTCTCATATCCCATGATTTCGCCCGCTTCGTCCCTCACTGGCAGCAGCTCCGCCTCCATCTCCTCCACCACCACGGCCCCGTCCAGGAACAGCCCCACGGTGTCCGTGTAACCCTCAATGGCCGTGAAGCTCACCAGCATGATGCCGTTCCGGTCCACCAGACGGAACCGCGCATCCTCCACCCACGCCGCGGGCACCAGCTCATCGAACCAGATAATGTCCTGCGCGCTCCCCTGGAGGGCGCTGATATCCGACTCATAGAATTTGAAGTCGCACTGGCTCCCGTTTGGCAACACGAAGGTGTTATTCGAAAACCCCGTGGCCACGGAATAACGGACGTTCGTGGTACCGCCGCGCTTCAGCCCTTTGCTTTCCCCCTCCGGTCGCCACTCCGGCGGCAAATACCGGCGCATGTATTTCTGCTGAGTCTCCCGGCTGATCTTCTCGCTTTGCTGGAAGCACCATGCCCCGCGGTTCTTTCCGCCGGTAATGGTCTCCATGGTGAACTTGCCGCAAAACTCCGACTTCCCCGGACGGTTCCCGCCCTGGATCAGCAGCAGCAGCACGCCATGCGGCACCCGCTTACGCATCGCGGCGAGTTCCTTCCGTGCGCGCTTAAACCCTGGCGACTCCCATCCATACCGGAGCGGATCCCGCAGTTGCCGCGCGATCGCTTCGTGCCGTGGCCGCAGGAATGCCACCATCTTTTGTGCCGTCGGGCAAAGCTCCGCCAGCTCCGCCAGCTGCGGCAGTTCCCACTCTGGGTGTGGGTCGAGCGCGTGCGGAATCCCCAGCGCCTCCAGCTGCTCCGGCGTCAGTATCAGCCCTTCGCTCAAGCCGCCACCTTCCTTTCTGAAACGGCTGGAGTCTCCACCATCCCGCGCTCCGCGGCATCCAGCTCACGCCCCCGGGCGATGACTCGAAGCAGCCTCGCCTTTGCCGGAGCAATCAGCCAGGCGTCCGCCAGCCCCGTGCGCCGCCATGCGTCCTGGACGCGCGGCAGCAGCCGGTCATACACCTTGGCCGCCGGTTGCCCCGGCACCGTGGCCCGGGTCCGCTGGATATGATCGCACAATTCGTTCGTGGTCATAACTTCGTTAGTTCAGCACCCAGGCCCGTTTGGCCTTTTGTTTCGGTTTCGGGTCCGGAAGCCGTGCGATCGTCACCGACCGCCAGTCCGGATGATTGATGATGACCAGCTGCGCAGGCTTCCACTGCCCGCCGGTCACCATCCCCGTCAGGACCTCACTGAAAACCGCCCCCTGCTTCGGATTGAACTGCGCCGTGAGCTTCACCAGCCCCGAGGCCTCCGGGCTTCCGGACACCACGCGCCGCACTCCGGCGGGCAGTTCCCATTTTCTCATCCGCTCGCGCTCAGCGGCGGAAGGGTAGTTCTTCTGTTTTCTCAATGCTTCCATAGCGTGCAATTTCTGGTTAGGGTTAAAATGGAATCTCGTCTTCTTCCTCCAGCCCCGGCTGGGACTCTCGAACCGGCATCGATCCCCGTTCCGGTTCCGGAAGCGGCCTGCCTCTCACCGGCGCGGGATCACTCTTTCCGCCGCGCTCTCCGTCCGCCGTGCGGCGCGGCATGAACTGGAAGGAAGTCCCGGTCACCCGGGTTTTCTTTTCCCGCCGCTCCTCCGGCTTCCCCTTGTGAATGATGCGTTCCTCCTGGTCCAGCTCGCCTTCACAAAAGAACAGGTCCCCTTTTGCCAGATACTGCGCCAGCGTCTCCGCCGCCCCGGCCCAAAAGGTCACGTCCATATACACCACCTTTTCCTTCCAGCCTCCATTGCTGTCCGGCACCCGCTTGTTCATGGCCATGCCCACATCCACCACCGGTTTCCCCGTCGGTGTGTATCGCAGCTCCAGCGGCCGCGTCACATTTCCCATCAGAATCACCCGCGCAAAAGAGGCCATCTTAGTTGCCCCCCTTTCCAGCTTCCCGCGTTTCCTGAGCGTCCCATTCCGCCATGAAAAGCGCCGCCGCTTTTTCAAGATTCCGCCGGGGCGTGGCCGCAGGCTTCCACCACTGCCGACACCAGGGCCAGAACCGCGGCACGAAACACTGCGGCAGCTTCTTCCCGCGCATTTGGGCATCCGCGATCATCAGGTATGCCAGCCCAGCGCTGAGCAGCGAGCCCGGCGGATACCCCATATCCCGCTCCCGCGTATATCCTTCTTCCAGTATTTGCCGCTCCCGCTCCTTCGTGATCGCCAGCGCTCCAGGCATCAACGCAAACCGGCGCGTCACCGCTCCGCGGAACGCATCCGCCACGGCCTGCACTACTTCCGCGGGAGTCTTTCGTTTCGCCTCCTCTTCACTCATCCCGCAAAGGAAACAGATATCTGTCAACGCTGACTCAGTGGTCTGAGGAGCGGAATGCGCGGCTTGATCATTCGATTGTCTATTCATTTTGTTAGGTTTTTATCGGACTTGCTGGTCACTTTCTTTGAGCGAGTAGAGGAGTGGCCGGGGCCTCCACTGGCCGTCTTCGTCTTTTTGCTCGCTGTAGAAGCGGGTATAATTCCCGTCCCACCGCATCTGGATGCCCGCCGCACTGCGCGGCCCGCCGCGGTTTTTCGCGATCACCAGGAAGGCCTCGCTTTCGTCCGCCTCATCGCTGTAGTGCCCGGGCCGGAAAGGCATGATGACCTTTGTGGCGTCTTGCTCGATCTTCCCGCTGCTCCGCAGATCCCGCAGTGAGGGCGGCTTGCCTTTTTCCCCTTTCCCCGCGGCGTCACGGTTGAGCTGCCACAGCGTGAAGCCCACCACTTCCAGCTTTTTCCATAGGTTCCGGAGGACGTTCGAGATATACCCGCAGATAGCGGTCTCGTTCCCCTGATCCCGGATGCCCCGCGCGCCCAGCAACCCGCAGTGGTCCACGCACACGGCTGCCAGGGAGGGGTTCTGAACCTTGAACGCCTTCAGCTCCGCCGCCAGCTCCTCCACCGTTACGCCGGCCGCGTCCCAAATGTAGAACTGACTCTGCTGCAAATCCTTCCCGCTCCGACCCAGCCGTGTCATGGCCTCGCGCCCGATCATCCCGCGCTGGATTTCCTGCACGTTCACTTCGGCCCGGCCCATCAGGAGCTTCAGCGCCATTTCCACCTGGCTGCTTTCCAGACACACCAGCAGGACCATCTGCTTGCCATACCGGCTCCGCGCCCGCCCCGCCTCTATCTCGGCCCTCCAGTCCGGCGCGTGCTTCACATCGAAGTCATAGAACTGCCGGTAATGCCCGGTGCCCGTGCTGATGTTCTCCAGGATCTGGACGGCCAGCGACGTTTTCCCCATGCTGGTATCCCCGGCGATGGTGATGTTTTCCGTGGGCCGGAAGCCGGTGATGAACATCCGGTCCAGATCAGTGAACCCGGACGCCATGGGGCCGGTCACATGCCCGCGGTTCGCGATGGTATGGTCCAGTTCCTCCATCCCCTCCGCGATGGCTTCGGAAATGTGGACGATCTTCGCGCCGTCCGCGTTCCGCGTGTTGAGCAGGATGTTGTCCACCAGCTGCCCGCACTGCACTTGCAGAACTTCCTCCGTGGGCTCCCGCATGAGCGCGTTTGCCGTCTCCCAGCAGTGCAGCACCACGCGCCGGGCCTTCGCCTTCACCAGGACCTCGCGGGCGTAGTGCTCCACGTGGCTGGGATTCGGGGAGGCCGTGTAGCACTCCGAAATAATCACCGGCGTGACCTTCTCCATCAGCCCCCGGTCATGGCTCATCTGCAACAGCGTCGCCGGGTCCACGGGACGGCCCGCGTTGAACTGTGTCATCACCAGCTCAAACAGCATCCCATGCGCCTCCACGGCGAAGTCACCGGCCTTCAGCAGCCGCATCCCGATGGCCGCCGCATAGTCCGGAGCCTGCATCATGCAGCCCAGCACGCACCGCTCCATTTCCTGCGCCTGGGGCAGTTGCGCTCCCGGCACCAGCACCTCGCGCTCATTGTCTCCTGACGGGTTTTTCACGCGGCCACCTCCTCACCGCCCGCGGCGGCCTTTCTTTTTTTCAGCTCCTCCACGGCCCGCTTCTGAAGCCGGGCATCCACCCCGGCCCAGCCGTCCAGCAGGTCCAGCTCCGGATACCACTCCCGCAGGATGGCGATCAGGGCGGACTCCTCGGACTCCGCCGGGCGCGCCTCTTTTTTTTGCGGGCTGAAATTCGACCGTTCAGGAACACCGGAGGTCACATGGCGCTCCGGAAAGATCCCCTGCCAGCCGTTCTGCATCGCCTGGAGGATGGCCGCAAGCACGGCCCCCTCGCCAAAGCGGTCAATCGACCCCAGGAAAGCGGCCCAGCCGCGGGGCTTGTAGCGGTGCCCGCGCTCCGCCTTGTAGGCCAGCCATTCGGCCAGCCTTTTTTTCAGATCCTCCGAAATGGTCGGGGGAATAGGAGGTTCAAACGCCGCCTCGCGTGTGTGCGCACGCACACGCGCCTGAGGTTCCTCTGGGTTCTTATGTTTTTCTTCTGGGTTATTCTTATGTTCAGCCCGCGAACGCTGGCGTTCAGCCCGTGAACGCTGGCGTTCGCCCGTTGAACGCTGGCGTTCATCTGCTGAACGCTCTTCGGTTTGACGTTCGCCGGTTGAACGCTGGCGTTCAGCCCGTGAACGCTGGCGTTCGTCTGTTGAACGCTGGCGTTCGCCCACTGAACGCCCGTCCATGTTTTCCGTCCAGATATCGGTGACCGCGATGGAGTGATTCCCGGCCCCCGCGCCCGTCAAATGCTGCACCACGATCAGCGGTTTTTCGCCCAGCTCCGCCCTCTTTTTTTGGAGCTCGTCCTTGGCTTTTGAGACGCTCCCCATGCTCATGCCCGATTCCCGGGCCAGGGCACGTGTTCCCTTCCAGCAAAAGCCATCCTCGCCCGCCGTGCGCTTGATCGCGAAGTAAAGAGCCAGGGCATGCGCGGAGAGCCCCATTTCAAGAATGATATTCGGTAGCATTGTGTAGTAAGCCCGTTCCGGCTTGTCCGCCGGGTTGGTCAGTTGATCTTCCATGGGTTCAGAATGCTCCCAGCCTCCGGGGTTTCGGTCCGTCGTATTCCCACAGCTCCGCCTGGAGCAGCTTCCGGCACCCCGGGATCACCATGCCCACGCGATAGTGCGGCGACGGCCCGCGATTGAGCCGGATCATGACCCGGCTTTCCCCGGCCTCCGGGAAGCCCTCCAGCACGCGCGGATTGCCCTCAAACACGCGCCGCACCCTGATGTCCCGGACCGCTCCCGGCTCGTCCAGAGGCAGCTCCGCGACCACCAGGGCGGCCCTTATTTTTTTCTGGCCTCCAGCGCTGATCAGGATGCCAATCCCTCGCTGCTCCCACCAGTCCTCTTCAGGGGTGAGTGTGCCGCCGGTCCGCAGCTTGCGGAGCACGTCCCTGTCCACCCCCAGCTCCTCAGCCAGGGCCTTCTCTGTGATTTTGTCAGTCATGATTCCCATTGGTCAAAATTCTGTCTGCGCGGATGAATCGTTCGTCCGGACGCCCCCGCCCCCCGGCTCGACCCCCTCCCCCCCTCCCGGTCAAAATCCCCGGTCTCAACCCCAAAAACCGGGGCAAAAACGGCCACAATTCCAGACTCATCGTTCACATTCAACGGATTACGATATTCAAACAGGCGGTATCCAGTCCCCTGTTTGGCCCTCGCGCCACGGTTCTGCACCCTAGCAAACCGCCCCTCGTGGCCCCCGTCCGCGCCCCCTTTGCCTATCCCCTTCCCCTCTGGAAATGCATTCCCCGGGCAAGCCTCGCCCTGCATCCTTTCTTTTAGCCTTTCCACTCCCGGCAGGGCCATCCCGCTAAGTCCCCGGCGCATCATTTCGCCCCTCCTTCCCCTGCGTATTCCTCCGGCAAACCCGTCACCAGCCCCTCCGCCAGCCGGTCCAGTTCCAGTCCACTCACCCTCAAATCCGTCCCAAAAAAAAGACGGCCCCCCAGCATGTGCTCCGGCCTGCCCTCCTCCAGGCTCAGGCCCGCCGCCACGATCTTCACCCGGCTCCGAATCATCCGCTCACTGAACCCCGTCAGCAGCGCCACCTCAGAAATCTTATAATGCTGATGCACCACGCTCCCCAGGGCACGCCGCAGCGCCCGCTCCGGGATCAGCCATCCGTCCTTCTCATCCATCCACGCTCCATCAAAAAAAGAGGCGTCCCCCGCGCGCACCGCTGCCTCACAGTGCCACACCACGCGCTTCAGGCTTACGCCCAGCACGTCCGCCACCTCCTGGGCCGTATAGACCTTCCCCCGGTTCAGGGGAGCCAGCGCGGGCCTATTCCCGCTCCGCCGTGTGGCTGACATACGTCCCTCCTTTCCGGGTAAAAAAAGAAGCGCCGCCCCCGCGACGCGACCCTAACGAATGCGGGCCACCGTGCGGCTCAGACACGGCGGCCCTGGCGTCCCCGGGCAACGCGCGGCTCCCTTTAAGCCCCGCGCCACCCTTCGCCAAATTCACGCGATACTCTCCGGCCGGCAGCAGCGCCACCAGCTCGTCCCCTTCACGCCACAGCCGCCCCTGGCCACTCTCCACCCGGCTCTTCACATAGCTCTGCCAAAAGCGCCCTGCCCATGGGCTCGCGCTTCCCCGGTGCCATACCTCCGGATCCCGGGGCACCTCCTCCAGCCATTCCTCCTCCTCCTGCGTCAACGCACGCCGCCGGGCCACTGCCGGGAGCGGCTGCGCGCTGATGGAGGATGGAACAATGCCCGCCATAGTCTCGCGTCGTTCAAGCCCACGTCGGGTCCGCCACCCAGGCCGCGATCACCGCCCTCTCCGCGCGGTCCAGATCGCCGATCCATGCCAGATCGTAACTGTTCTCCGGGTTCCACACGTGCAGCACAAACCACGCGGCCGCCTGCTCTCCGGAGCTCCAAACCGGTCGCTGATCCTTCACCCACTCCGCGCTCCAGTTCCCCAGCGTCATCACCTGCTTCCGGCGCAGGCACGGGAAAGCATTCCAGAGCCGCACCACGTAATCCTTCGGGGATTCCCCCGGCTGCCACTTCGCATCAAACACCACCGTCTTCCGCCTCTCGGTCGGCAATACCGGCCTGCGTGATTCCTCCGGGAGCGGGTCAAAAATGTGCGGCTCTTTCGTGCTCGGTTCCATGAAAGTAAAATCGTTAGGGTTGAAACTTTCTCCGCGTTAAGCCTCCGGCTTCAGCGCCGCCGGGTCCGGCCCTACCAGCCTCCGGTCCTCCGCCCGCAGGATCGCGGCGAATTCCTCCCCCTGCTTTCTCAGCACCCCATCGGGGTCCACATCCGCCATCGTCAGCGCCCGCTCGCCCTCCTTGCGCACATGCTTGTTCCAATATCGCGCCGTCTCAAAATGCTCTTGGATCGCCTCCAGTTGCCGCCGGATTCCCGCTATCACCTCTTCCCGGTGCTTCGGCCTTTCCGGCTCTCCCTCTTCCCGCGCCACGGCGTCCAGGCACGCCCGCACATCCCCCCGGGACACTCCCCACCTCGCCGCGGTCTCCACCAGCGCCGTCACATGCTCCCGCACCAGCTCCGGCCCGCCTGACCGTTCCCCCGGCACCTCACCAATACCCACCAGGGCCACCAGCCGTTTCATCACTGCATTCTGGCGGGTCCACACCTTGTCCAGCCAGTCCGCCAGCGCCTCCGCCTCCGTGACATGCAGATCCTCCGGCTTGTAGTAGGCCAGGCCTCCCACCGGCCCTTGCACGTATTGGGGCGGGGTCATGTCCGGCTCCCAGCACGGCCCCATTTCAGAGCCCACCACCCACCAGTCCACGCCAAACTGTGAGACCGTTTTCATCAGGATCATCCCTGGCTCCGCCCCGCCGCTCCACCACAGCCGCGGGAAGTTCTTATACGCTTGCAAGTCTTCCAGCTTCATGGCGTGAGGGCGGGAGGGCTGAGGTTCGGGAAATCAGGCGGGCACTTCCGTCTTCGGGGCCTCGAAGAAAGGCGCATCGTCCTCCGGCGTGCGGGGTGCCGGGGCCTCCGGCTTCGCTTTAGTCTCCGTCCACCGCGGGAGATTCGTGAGCCGCCGCATCGTGTCCGCCTGCCGCTGGAAGGCAGCGGCCACGGGTGTCCACGCCGGGTTTTGTTCCGCCTTCTCTCCCGCGTCCTTCCACGCGTCCTCCACCACCGGCAGGGCATCTTTCAGCGCTTGCAGCAGCTCCGCCTTATCCTCTTCCGGCGAGCCCGGCACCGCGGTGTCCACGCCCGGCTTCGGGGCAAGTCCCCGCAGGAATTCCCTGGCCATGGCGTCCACGGCGTCCGGCACCCCCAGCACGCCCTCCACCCGCGTCCGCTGCTCCTCCAGCTGCTTCAGGATATCATACCCGTCATCAGTCCCGCAGCACATCGGCCCGTGCCGGTGGGCCAGGTCCAGAAACCCAGCCATCACGTTAAAAACCCGCAGTTGCCCGCGCAGGTCATGCAGCTCCCGGTTCTGTCCCCTAA
This sequence comes from Verrucomicrobiales bacterium, assembly GCA_965229245.1. Lineage (GTDB taxonomy): Bacteria > Verrucomicrobiota > Verrucomicrobiia > Verrucomicrobiales > V1-33 > V1-33. The sequence goes on along the minus strand of CBDDIW010000003.1, from coordinate 592,034 downwards.
TCGTTTCCTCCGCGCTCCACAGCGTCCGCGCCAGCTCGGGCGTGACAGGGCAGGGAATTACAGGACGCGGCGGCAACGCCGGGATGAAATCAGGGGTTTGATGGGGACTTTCAACGGTGGGTGTTTCCATGGTTTTCAGGTGTTTGGTTAGGGTGAAAGGTTCAGAGGTCCGCCGCCGGGGGCGGGCATTGAGGATTCGCCAGCCCTGCCCGCTTCAGCAGCCATGGCACCGCCACCAGGCACAGCCATGTGTGGTCGCTCAGGTCCGCAGGCTCGAATGACCCCGCCGGGAAAAGCCGGGAAAACCGGCCGTGGTATTCGCGGATCTGCGCCACCACCTCCCCGTCCGGACCCGCCGCCCCCTCCTCTGGGACTGCGGGAGGCATCAGCAGCGCCAGTTTCTGCATCGCCAGGGTCTCCGGCAGGCTGTATTCCCCCGCGTGCTGCCACGCCGCGAGAATCCGCTTCCCCACGCGTTCCACCTCCCATTTATCCGGTGAAGCCGTAATCTGGGTTTCAGGCCCGTAAACCCCCACCAGAAAACGAGGCATGCCCTCATGCAGCCAGCGCATCAAAAGGCCGTTCCGTGAGTCCTTGAGTAACTCGTTGAGTTCCTCCACAAGTTCCGTCTGGATTACTTCGCTGATCCGCTTCACGCGGCGGAGGGCTCCCGTGGCGGACGGTTCATTATTCGATTCGTTCTTCATTGGTGGAAGCAAGGAAAGGATTCCCCGCCGTCCTCCGGCCCGTTCATCCCGGGCCGCGTTGTGGGTCGGACGGCAGGGACAGGGTTCAGGCTGCCGCCGGGGCATGCGCAGGCGCTCGGGCCGCGGAGGCGGATCGCTCATCCCGAAAGCGCTTCACTCGGGCGCGGAGAGACTCTGCGATAACCGTTTCGAGAGACGCCTGTTCGTCTGCTGCGATTCCCAGAAGCGTTCCGAGTTCTTCCCGTGTCAGAACTTCCTCCAACTCAATTTTGATTAGAGCAGTCATGGTGTTTAAGATTCAACAGGAGAAGCCTACCTGTTCAATTTTGAACAGTCAAATCTAATTTGTTGAATTTTGAACAAGGTCGCTGAGATTCCCTCAATGACAGGCTCTCAACTCAAACACATCCGCGCTTCGCGGGGATGGACCCTTCGACAAATGGCTGATTTTCTTGGAGATGTGAGCTATTCGACGCTCAGTCTCTGGGAAGCGAAACCCGACTTCGACGTGCCCAATTGGATTGCCGCGAAGCTCCTAAGTTCCGTGGAAATTACACTTCCCTTAGACGAATTGGAAACCTTGTTAGAAATTGGACGCACGAGTAACCAGAGCTTTTCCCAGATGCTCGCATCTTCGCTCAGGTCCTACATCGCTGATCATCAACCTCCTCAGCCCAAAATCCCCCCTGCGGTTCTTCCATCACCCGACGCCGCGTCCTCCGCGCGCGTTGCTGAAGCTCGGGAACGTAAGTCCGGACTTTACACTTCCAGCGCTGGTATAGAGCCTTCTGGTGCCTCAATTTCAGAACCTACCCCCTTGGAAGGCGAGTAACGTCACCAGTCCTTTTCAGCAGCATGGTACGCTCGATCCCGAGGCCATCCCATTGCAACTTCCACATGTCCACTCCCGGATCATAGGACCAAAACACCTTTCCATTCTCTCCAAGATCCTGAAGGCAATCTGCACCAAAAGCACGTCGCGTGGTTTGCACATTATGCTTCCTTATCGGGAATTTCGGTCCGCGAACACCAAAGAACTCCCCATCCGTCCCCACCTCCGCCTTCTTAAGGGTATCCCCGAACCCCTTGGACTCAATAATCTCAAACTCTCCATTGGGCACCACAGAAGGGTTATACCACCAATGAGTGAACAGGATGCACCCTCCCAAGAACACGACTGCTCCGGCCGCGCCCCCAATCATGAATTTTTGACGCGGCGTTTTTGCCTTCCATCGCTCGAAAAGCCCCGGCGGCTCTTCAGGAGACTTCACTCTCCACTTCCATAGCCTGTACCAATTCCTTAAAGGGATATACATGATTCCCACCGTGGCTAGAGCAGCAATCACCGCAGCTTCTTCGCGATGCTCCTCCCCATCAGAAGCTAACAGCCCCAAGGCCACCAGAGCCCACAGCGCGAGAAATATCAAGCCAGCGGAAAGCAGCCTTCCGAATAAACCACGTGTCTTTGAGTTCCCGAAATCAATGATACCCTTTAACAGATAAAGCGCTGCCATAGTAAGGCCTCCCACCAGACCTCTAATCAGCCAATTTGAAGAATCATAATGCGCCATTTCGGGCGGCTTTTAAAGCACACACTCAATTCCAGCAACCCTTAAAATTCCATGACCCCACACCCTCTCTGCCACCTGTGCGCCTAGTCCGTTCCGGGCTCCGCGAACACGGCGACCGATCCGTTAGAATGATTGATACTTAACGGTTTGGACTCCTTATGCCCAGCGGAATTTGTCCTGACTGCCAGAAGCCCGTCCCCTACGCCATCGCCCAGCGCCATCCTGTTCAGGATAACCTTTCCTTCCAACAGTGGCAAAGCCTGGCCTACCTCTGTCCCTTCTGCCGGGCCGTTCTCTCCACCACCGTTGAGCCCCGGCTCCCCCTGGGTAATATCATGGCCCGCATGTCAGAGCTGCGCGGGTTCAAGGAATAAGCGCTTCTCGACACCTAGGGTGAACTCCCCATATTTCGTTACTTGCCAGTAAATTGTCATAACTTTAATATTTTCAGTGCCCGTGCCTGCGACGCCGTCACCAGAGTTGCAGCCGGGTTTCGCACACACTCAAAACCCAGCTCCCTATGTCTGTACCACCCCCCAGACCGATGTATGGCGTTTGCCGAATTGACCAGCCGGAAAAGAAAAACCATGGCTGGTATGTCCGCATCAGCTACCAGAGCAAAACGGAACTCAAATTCTTTGCGGACAAGGCCCACGGCGGTCGCGCCGTCGCCCTCAAAGCCGCCCAGGCCCACCGGGACCACCTGGTGAAGATGCTTCCGCCCGCCCGCCAGGAAGCCGCCGCCCGGCCCCGCAGACGTTTAGTGGGATCTGCTCGGCCTCCGCGTAAAGCTTCGCCTCCCGCAACATGAATTCCACCCCCGGTCATTATCTGATCACCCCCGGCGATCTTTTCTGGAGGCCCTCCAATCTCATGGGCATTCCTAATGCGGACTTCCTGGAACGGACCGGGAGTGAGAAACTAAGCGCCCGCCTGTGGCGGCTGTCCCCGGGAAGCGCGAATACCCTGCACCGTCACATCCGGGCGGAGGAGTTTTACTTTGTGCTGGAGGGAACGGGCCGGATGAGAGTGGGGGACGAAACGCTCACCGTGCCCCGGCACGGCGGTGTGCTGGTGAAGCCGGAGCATCTCCGTCAGGTGTTCAATGACACGGACGCCGAAGTGCTCTGGCTCATCGTGGGCGGGCCGGAGGAAACGGAATTTCTACCCGGTGCCGCCGCCCCTCCGGATCTGTCCCTCATTTATCCGGTGGATCCGAAACAACTTCCTCCAGAACTCTCAGGAGTTACTTGGCCACCCTCACGGGTAGCTTCCTAAACAGGAAAATTAAAACGCCAACCACGGAGACCGTGGTTGGCGCCACATTCATTTACGGCGAATGCAGAAAGGCCGCCCATTCTTTCGGCGCACAATCTTCCCCGACAGGTGGTGCCTGTAGGACATAAAGAAGATCATGCCGCCCGGTTTGGGTTTTTTCTTTGGTGTCATGGATATAATCCTGATGAATCCCGCCGTTCTTGACTTGATCCACACCTGTGTTACCCTTGACTAAGAGCATCACGCGGAGCAAGTCCATCGCAAGGACGGTTCCTGCGAAACTGGTGACCTGCCCCTAGGAGTGCTGCTGCTTGGAAACGATGGCACCCTAGGGGTTTTCTTTGATTGGCGACCAGTTTCGGTGTCACTGGCCCCCGGCGGCTCTTCTCATGAGTGAAAGGGAAAAAGGTTTACGAATCATTCTTTGATCTCCTCGCCAAAGATATTACTCACCGGAGAAACCTTGATGTATCGGCTGGATTTGTTTCCGGCACCGCGCACAGTCATCTGGATACGCCCATTCAAAGTCTGCTTCTTAAGTTGGTGAGAGAACGAACTCAGGTCCCGATTGTTGTAAAACGCCGGAGCAACTTGCCTGATGTGATTGAGCACGTCAGCTGTTGTAAATTCGGGGCCAACTAGATCGAGACCGTAGTCAATTGCCTCAGCGACGCTTTTGAACTCCACTTTGTCATCCTCAGGGCGATGATCACCTTTCTTAGGAATTCCTTGCCCTCCGGAATTAGAGGCGTCTATCTTGATTGGGACAACTGAATTGTCCGGCAATAGCAGAAGTTGGTAGCCCCATGCTGGTGCTTGGCTCTGAAGCATTTCAACGGAGTCCAGAAAATCCAGTCGTTGGCGGTGCCGGGTCTCCTCCACTTGTCGGAGGTCAGTAACTGTGGGTGCGGCCATGCGGTATCCTGGCAAGAATTCGGGAATGCGCAAGTATTTCGTGGACCTTTTGTTTGTTCCGCAGATACGTAGTGGATTCCCCTACTTGGATTAACCGCGTAATCATTCGAAATCCCGGAGCTCATTTAATTGGATTAGTGGTCCGCGATATGGGTTCAGACCATTTGCAGAATTTGCAAACACCCAATTTTCCCCGTTGGAGGGACCCTCTGCGACTTGAAATTGAAATTGCTTTCAAATTCGCAACCGGGCTTGGCCTCACGATCGGGCTGTGTGTAACAAGTTACACCGAGCAGGCTCGTCGCCTACATCATGCCCTCCCTTCCCTCCTTAAGTTCAAATGCCCCCCTCCGTTGCTTTAGAATTGGTAAACACTAAACCCGGAACTATTTTATGGCATCCACAGCACGCCATAACTCACAGGTCAGACGGCCACTTATCTACGATCCCGCGACGCCGCCACACTCGCGCCTTCCAGCGAAGACCTTTCCTAACATGAGAACCCGTCCTTTCTTCTCCCTAGAGCAGGAAGCCGCCACCAGCATCCCCGCTCCCCTTTACCGCGATCTCGCCGCCGGCGAATCCCTCACCCTTCTCCGGGAACCGGGTCACTGGCGCGCCACCTCCAGCCCTCCGGAGCCACCGCCATCGGCCAGTGCCCCGCCTGCACTTTCCGGGAATTGGCCCGGATCCCCCGCGCCTGCTACAGCTGCCTCCCCGTCACCCCCGCCAGCCCGGACAACGTCCATTACCTCCCCTCGGACGAAATGAAGGTTGGAGCCGCCGTCATCCAGTGGCTGCTCGATCACGAACCCGGCGGTCGCTGGACCCTCTTGGCCACGGCAAAGGGCTGGCGCGTGGAACTCGACATCCCCGGCCAACCCCTCCGCTTCCACCAGTTGGACTACCAGCACGGTCGCATGTCCGCCACCCACCTCATCCTCGGCCTCAGCGAGGAAATCTCCCTCATCTACGGCACGGATCTGGAGAGCTTCTTTGACGCCATCGGAGAGGGCTGGACTGTCGAAGAACTCCAGACCCTCCCGCCGTCCTACTTCCTCACCGCCACCCCGCGCCCGGAAGAGACAAATTGAAATTCGGAAATCTTAGGCTTCTATGAAAGAATGCCCGCGAAAGCAAAGAAACCGAAAGATCCGAAGCCTTCTGAAAAGGGCCTCACCCTCACCCCCGTCAGTGTCAGCGCGGGCGCGGCTGTAACGAAACGGTTCCTTGGGATGGTAGGCCAGGCGGTGGGCACGGTCTTTAGTCCCGCGCGACTCTTAACGACAGCGGTGGATAACAAAGTGGCGCGTATGCAGCAGAAAAACGCTCATGCGCTGGAGCTGGACAAACTGGAGTTTGAGGCGTTGCGACAACGCACAGCCAGCAGCATCACGCTCCAACATATTCAGGAACAGAAAAACAAAGAGGACATCACTGCAAAGGCGGTGAATAATTTGAATCCGGATGCAAAACCGGAGGAGATGGACCCGGATTGGGTGACAAATTTCTATAACAAGTGCAAGACCACCGCGAATTCAAAGAAGCAGCATTACTGGTCACGCCTCCTAAGCATGGAAGCAAATTGTCCCGGAACATTTTCAATGCGGGCAATTGATCTGTTCAATGAACTTGAGTTGATAGAAGTGGAGGCTTTTGCCGCCCTGCTTCGGATTCAAGTGCAAATCACAAACGAACCGATGAGACCAATTTATGATTCAAGGATTAGTGCCGGGGAATTGGGTCTAACCAGCGGAATCATAACCCGGCTGGAGTTTGCTAAAGTTCTTGCTCCCAACTTTGTGTTTTTGGACCTAGTCAAGACCTTTACTTACTTTGGAAAAAAATATCAAGCCTTCTCAGAACCCGATAGTAAAGGGCGTTTGAGCGTACCTGCCTATGGATTTTCATTTTTGGCAGAGGAGCTGGTTCCTGCCTTGGAACCAGTTGATCCTGCTCCTTGGTTCTGTGATTATGTACGCGATGTAATCTTAGAAAACCTCCCTTTGATATCAACACCCCCTTCTAAGGATTTTGATCAAAGGCGCTTCCTGCCTAAACCCATTATATTAATTAGAGAGGTTTGATTTCCCCCCGTAATCCGCCTACTCTGGTCGTGGAGGACCTAAGGATTGGCTTACGTTGACCGTCAAGCCCGCGACCGATTCCAAGCGATCCCGGAAGGCTTCTTTGAGGTCTTGGCATTACGCGAACACCCTCACGCCGCCCCGCTCCACGCCCGCAGCCCCGCGTCCGTGACCACCGGCAGCTTCTCTTTCCGCTTCGCGATGTAGTTCTTGAGGCTCACCGCCTCGCTGGCGTGCCGCAGATACTGGCTCGCCAGCGTTATCCCGCACTCCTCCGCGATCATCGTGGCCACATACTTCCGCAGCCGGTGATTCCCCTTCCCGCTCCGGATCTCCCCCACCAGCGGCTTCAGCCACGCATTATGGTCCCGGTTAATGAAGTCAAACCGGTGCGTGGGCAGCGCCTCCGGCTTGATCAGGAAGGCAGCCTGCTTCGTGGCCACGTCAAAAATCAGCCGCGGCCCCAACAGTTCCAGCAGCTCCGCACTCAGCGGCAGGCGGCCCGGTTCCGCCCCCTTGATTCGGAAATCCTCCTCCTTCCGGTCCCGCACGTCCAGATACCACCGCTTGCTCCGCGGGTCCTGCCACAGCCACGTCCCCCGCGCCGCCAGCAGCTCGCTGTTCCGCAACCCCAGCTCCCTCAGCAGCCGGTTCACCAGCGCCAACTCTCTCTCTTCGTCGTTCCCCTGCGCCAGCTTGTCCGCCGCGTCCAGCATTTCGCTGTAGGCTTCCGGCGGGATCATCTCTTCCTCCAGGTCTATGGACGGCTCCGGCAGGCCCGGGAACTTCATGAACCCCTCAACGTCCGGCAGCGCCACCCCCTCATAACACAGTTCCAGCGCACGGCCCGTGAAAAGCTGCCGCGCCATCCGCAGCCGCTTGTTGATCGTGATGTTCTCCCGGCTCCGGTCCATCGGCTGGTATTCCCCGCCCTGGCTTACCCGCAGATACTCCTTCACCGTCTCCCGGCAGAGCACCGACGCGGGCAACGCATCAATGCGCTTCGCCAGTTCCGAGTGCTCCGTGATCTGGCTTTTGCGGCCCTCCTCCGCCACCTCCCGCCACCCCTTGGCCATTGCCACCACTAACCGGCAGCTCTGCACGATGCGTCCCGGGTCGTCCGTCATCTTCGGCCCCTTCTTGTAAGCCTCGAAGATCTTCCCCAGCAGACACGTCTGCCGCTTCCCCGTGAGGTGCAGGTGCGCCTCCATCGTCTTGTCCCACTTCGCCGCGATTACCAGGTCAAACTTCGTCCGCGCCCGCTTCACCGCCTCCCGGTAATCCTGGGTGTGCGTAGTCCCCTTCATCTTCTTGAACCCCTCCTTGCCTATCTCGAAATAAAAATCGTCGAAATAGTCCTCCGGCCACACCTCCCAAGGCCGTTTTCCCGCCGGAACTTCGGATAAATTCCGCTTTTGAGCCCCCGGTTTCCGCTGTTTCCCCACCCAAAGCCCCCGTGGAAGGACGATTCCCTTGCTGGTTTTGCTTCCTAACATAAGTGTTTTGTGGCTGTTTTTGCCCCTGTTTCTGTGGTAGTTCACAACGCCACGACGTGCAACCAAAACGTATAGCCCCCCGCCCTTTCTGCCCCATGCGGGCACGGATTTCCCCGGGGCGGAGGGTCCGAAGTGCCTTAAATCCAGCGGTTTAGCTCTGTCCTGAACCGGGAATCCCCTTTGGGGAATAAATTGAATGGTGGTGGCAAGGGGGAGAATCGAACTCCCGACCAAGGGCTTATGAGTCCCCTGCTCTACCGCTGAGCTACCCTGCCATTTTAACACCGCGCGGGCGGGAGGATGCCGATAACCGGAATGGGGCGGTTGTCAAAAGAAAACCCGCTTTTTGGAAATTCCCCGGGGCGGGGAGTATTTCCGGTTGTTGAAGGGCGCGGGCTCTACATTGCCGGAGCCTTTCCGGAACGGGGACGGCCCGCCGAATTCACACTCACACTATTTTCAAGCCATGCACGGGATCGAAAGGGAATTTGCCCGCAACTTTGAGGAACGCGGAGAGGTTGGCGCGTCAGTATCGGTTTGGAGGGAAGGCCGGGAGATCGTCTCCCTGCACCGGGGATCGCGGACGAAGGAAGAGATCGATACCTGGAACGAGGACACCCTGGTGCCGGTGTGGTCCGCCAGCAAGGGACCGGCGGCGCTGGCCTTCCTGCTGGTGCTGCACGGGGCGGGGATTCCGCTGGATGAGCCGGTGCAGTCCGTGTGGCCGGAACTGCGGGCGCGCGTGAGCTTTGGAGGCATGCTTTCCCACCAGGCGGGGCTGCCCGCGCTGGAGGAGAGGCCGTCCGTCTTTGACCACGCGGCGGTGGCCGCGGCGCTGGCCGGGCAGGAGCCCGCGTGGGAGCCGGGCACGGCGCATGGATATCATCCGCGCACGTTTGGCTTCCTGCTGGAAGAGTGCGCCCGTCGCATCACTGGAGGCCAGGGCATCGGGGCCGTCCTGCGGGAGCGGGTCACGGGGCCGCTGGACGCGGACTTCTGGATCGGCCTCCCGGCTGCGGAGCATCATCGCGTGGCGCGGGTGTACCCGGGGAAACTGAAGACGGGGCACACTGGCGGGGAGGCAGCGTTTTTCCAGGCCTTCGCCGCGCCGGACACGCTCACCCGGCGGGCGTTTGCTTCCCCGGCGGGCCTGCACGCGATTTCAGATATGAACCAGCCCGCCGCGTGGACCGCCGCGTTGCCCGCCTTTGGCGGCGTGGGCTCGGCCAGGGGCCTGGGGAAAATCTACGCCCTGCTCGCCGCCGGGGGCATGTGGGAGGGCCGGGAATTGGTGCCGCCGGAAGTGGTGGCCCGGCTTTCCACCCGGCTGGTGAATGGCATGGACCAAGTGTTCCTCCTGCCCAGCGCCTTCTCCGCAGGCTGCATGATGGACCCTCTCGCGGCGGACGGCACGAAACTCCGCCGGCATTTCGGAACCTCCCTCCGGGCCTTCGGGCATCCCGGGGCCGGAGGCAGCCACGCCTTCGCCGATCCGGAAACCGGCCTGTCCTTTGCCTATGTGATGAACCAGATGGAGCAGGGCGTGCTGCCGAACGAAAAGTCCCTGAGCATGGTGGCGGCGCTCGGGGAAATTTGATAGCCGGGGGCTCGCGCTTGCACGGGCTTTTCCCCGTGGCAGCCTTGGCTCATGGTAGCCAAACAGGTCTTTTACAGCGGGCGGGTGCAGGGAGTGGGATTCCGTTACACCACAAAACAACTGGCGGCGGAATTCGAGGTCACGGGATGGGTGCGGAATCTCCCGGATGGCCGCGTGGAACTGCTGGTCATTTCCCACGACCCCGCGGAACTGGAGGCATTCCTGATCGAACTTCAGGAGAACAGCAGCCTGGCAAACCACATCAAGGAAACGGAGACACGCAAAATCACGCCCCCGGAGGGAGTGAAGGGGTTTTCCATTCAGGGGTAAAGCCGGGACTCTCCACAGTCACCGGGTAACCCGCCGCGCGGCTCCTGCCCTGCCCCGCGTCCGGCAGGCAGAGTGGCCGCCTGCCGGAATCAATGCACGTGAAGATTACGGGCTGACCACCTTGAGGCGGAGGTACTTCTTGCTGGAGGCACCCGCGGCGGCGGTATCGGAGGCCACGATGGTCTGACTGGTGGCGGTGTCACTGGTGACCGTCTGGGTCACGTAAGTGGAACCCTCCCGCCAGGTGACCATGTCATCCGAAATCTGCGGGATGAGTTGCACGGCGGAGCTGATGCTCTTTGACCGGGTATAGCGGAGCGCGAGGCGACCGGAGGAGACGATGACCTCCGGACCCGCGGTGCGCGTGGTGGGGTCCGTGCCCATGGCGTATTCCACGAGATTCGGTACGCCATCCCCGTCCGCGTCCGCGCCGGGAGCCCGGTTCGCGGCACTGTAGCCGGAGAGCAGGCGCGTGGTCCACGCGGCCAGAGTCTCGCCGGTATCCCCGGTGACGGTGACGATCACGGTGTCACTCACGGAGGGGCTGCCCCCCGGGCCGCTGGCGGTGAGCCTCAGCTCATACACGCCGGGGGAGGAGAAGGTGACGTCCGTGTCCTTGCTGGCCGGGGCGTTGAAGACGACCGTGCCCGGGCCGCTCACCTTCGTCCAGGCGACGGTAACGGAAGCCTGCGGTCCGGGGAAGACATAGCCGTGCAGCACCGCCGGGACGGACATTTCCACCGAGAGGTCCTGCGGAGCGATAACGCCGAAGGCGGACGGGCCGCCAGGGCTCGGCGCGGCGGGCTGCCAGCTTTCCCGGATGTTCCAGGAGGAACGGGCCGCGAGCGGATTCACAATCTCCAGCGCGGCTCCCCCGCGGGTCTCGGGATACCAGGTGCCTTCATAACGGAAGTCCAGGATACCCAGGGAATAGGTGGGGGTCTCGATGCGCACGGACTCGCCACTGTTGTCGAGCTTCCCGCTGCTCCACTGCGTGGCGGTCACGCCGGGGAACTGCGCGGTGAATCTCGTTAGGTCACTGGTGATAACCACATAGCCTCCGCCCGCCACCGTCAGCGTGGGGAAGGTGTAGGTGATGCCGCTGGTGAAGGAGATGCCGGTGAGCGTAAGCGTGGTGGTGCCGATGTTCTTCAGTTCGATGTACTCCGCCTGATTGGATCCCGGCGGGTCGAACATCATTTCCGTGATCCGCAGGCCATTCAGCAGGTCCGTTTCCGAAGAGACGTTCGTGGAATTGGAAAGACCCGGAGTGGGAATGGTGAAGTAGGCGAAGGTGGAGGCCCCATCCGTGGCACGGCCCTCCGAGCGGTCTTCCAGCCCGGGGCTGACCACCACGTGGTCCAGATCCACTCCCGACGGGGAGACAAACGCGAGGCTGTCGTGGATGCGGGAGAGATTGAACGTGAGGGTGTCCGGACCATTGCTGCCATTCGCGCTCAGGACGGTGAACCCGCCCGCGCCGATGAAGCTCAGGGGCGGCAGCACATACACGCTGCTGTCCCCGGAGGAGAGGGCGAGCGGGAAGTTCGTGTAGTTATCCGTGAGGGCATAGCCACTCAGATCAGCGGGCTTTGCTCCGGGGTTGTAGAGCTCCACGAAATCGCTGTCCACGATGATGTCGTTGCTGGCCAGCCATTCATTGATGCGGACATTGTCCCCGGACGAGAGACCGCCGTTGTAGGGGGTATTGGCCGCGCCCGGCGTGGGCACGGAAAGCACCCAGGTGCCCGTGGCCGGAGCCCGGGCCACGGAGAAGTTCACGATCTGCGGGCCAAAGCTGACGCTGTCCACCAGCACCGCGGAGGGGCGGTAGAGGCGCACCGTTTCCCCGCCGGCGCTCAGGCCAAAGCCCGTGTGCAGTTCCCCGGCCTGGGAGGGCAGGTCATCCGCCATGAGCGCGAGATAGCCACCGGCCGGGATGGAGGTGCCCGCCGGGAGGGTGTATTTCGCGGGGTTGTCGGTATCGTCACTGATCGTCCAGCCCGCCAGGCTCACCGCTTCGGTGCCGTAGTTCTGGAGCTCGATGATATCCGGCCGCGTGGAGCCCAGGGTAAAGGCGGTGGTATTAGCTGCCAGCACTTCATTGATCCAGACCGTGGGAGCGGTGGATCCGGTGGTCCAGGTGAAGACACTGGGCGTGGCCTGCCAGTCCCCGGAGTCCCGCTTGCCCTCGATGGTCAGAGTATGCGTGCCATTCGCCAGACTGGTGAAGGTGAGCGGAGTGGTGAAAGGCGTCTCCGAACTCACCGCTCCGCCGTCCAGCGACCAGCGGTAGCTGACATATCCTGAATTCCATGAAGGCTGACCCGTGAGCGTGAGCGCGGCGGCGGGGCCGGGATTGAGCACCAGGGGAGCCGAGGTGGCCGGGATGAACCGCAGCAGGGCCACGGCGATGCCCTCCGGCACCAGACCGCCTTTGTCACGTCCCTGCATGCCGGTGCCCCGGGCGGGGGAATTCTCCGGCAGCTTGAAGGCGGCGCGGACTTCCTCCGCCGTGGCGGTGGTGACACTGGAAATGAGCGAGAGCGGCAGCAGCGGATCCGCCACCACATTCCCCGTGCCCGGACCGGTCCAGGCGGAGGGCAGGATGTTGTTATTGAAAGTGACCGTGGAGGAGGCGGGATTGTAATTCCGCACCAGGGCCTCGATGTCGTAGAAGATATTCCCTTCGATGAGAGCCCCTGCCCCGATGGTGGTACCTTCGTCCGCGAAGTTCACCGCGCCGCTGGCACCGTCGATGCCGCCGGTTTTCGTGGTGTGAACGACGGTGTTCTGGATGAAGTAAAAGGAATTCCCCATCTTCAGCGTCACCGCCTGGTCGCAGTCGTAGAAGAGATTCCGGATGGCAGTGATCTCGCTCTTGGCCCCGTTGTCATCCCCGCCGGAAATGCCGCTGGAGCTGTCCGGGGAACTGCCGTTCCGGTGAATGTGCAGGAAGACGCAACCCTCCACCCAGGCATCCGTACTGTCGAGGTCCAGGGCGTCGTCGTCCGAACCGTTGAAGACGCAATTAAAGACTTGGAGGATGGGGCCAGGGCGGTTTCCGCCGGTGAAGTCCATGCTGTCATTGTAGCCTTGGGGTTTCCCGAAGATACAATCCCGCACGATGCCGCGACCGCCGGTCGCGATCCCGCCCGTGCCGTGGACCGGCTCGAAGGAGGCCGTGGCCGGGGGGAAGACGCAGTTGCTCACGATGAAGGAACTGGCATCCAGCGAGAGATACTGCACCGCCGTGTTCAGGAAGGTGACGCGGTCGATGATGACATTCGCGCCGTTCTGCGTGTGAATAGCGGTGCTGTTGTTGTGGCCAATGACCACATTCACAAAGCGGTTCTCCGGCGCGGTACCGCCGCCATTGACCGTGATGCCCGTCCAGTTCGTGGTGGCCGAAGGCGGACGGTCAAACTGAATGGGGGCAGCGATGGTGCCCTCCGCGAGGATGCGGCCCCCGGCGGCCACGGTGATGCCCGCGCCGGACGCGATCTGCACGGAGGCCCCGGGGCTGATGGTAAGGGTCACGCCACTGGGCACCGTGAGATTGCCCGTGACATTCCACGGCCCGCCCGCCGCCGTCCACGCTTCGTTCGCGGCCAGGGTGCCACTCTTGCTGGTGCCCGTCGCTTCCAGATAGATCGTCACCATCTGGGTGGCGAAAGCGTTGCCTGCTTCATCCCAGGCCGTGCAGACCAGCGGATTGAGGCCAGGGGTCAGCGTGAGGGCCGTGCCCGCGGACCAGGTGTTGTCATACGGACTGTGGGTGACGGTGATGCCGTTCACCGTGACCTTCGCCGTGCGCACCGGATCGATGGCCCCGCCCAGCGAACCCAGGTTGGAAGCCGTGGTGGCGGTGGGGTAACCGTTCTGCACCGCCAGCGTGGTGGTGGCCGTGAAGGCGGTGGGAAGGAACGTGGCGATGGTGGTCCGCCGGGTGTCCATGAAGGTCTTGATGGCGGCGCGAATGGCATCTCCATTCGGGGAAACCGTGTTCCCGTTCGGCAGCGTGGCCCCCATGAGGGAGGGCGGCAGCTGGGTATCCACCAGCGCGTCAAAGTAGGTCTTCTCGAAGATGGTTTCCAACTGGCGCTTGAGGGCCGCCTTGTATTTCCGGCCCGTCACTGGGTTCCGGTAAAACTTGTCCATCTGCGGCACCGTGGCGCTGTCCCCCTGGGGCCAGGGATTCGCGGTGGCCTGAAAGATGGTACCGGTGGCCGGAGCGGTTTCGTCCGCGAGGCCGATGGTGCTCAGGTTGAAACACGTGTCGAAGTCGTGGGCGATGATCTTCGCGCGGCGGTCCGTCTCACCGAAGTAGATGGAGTAGTCATCGTCATCCCCGTTGGAGGGATTCGTCTCCGCGTGATTGATGATCGCGGTAAAGGCCCACCATTTCACCCATTCATCAAGGTCCAGAGTGGAGGCCGTGGCGGTGTCGAAGTTGGCGATGGTGGCGTTGTTGACGGACTTGAGCCAGGCATCCAGGTCCGTCCAGTCATTCGCGGTGGAGTTGGATTTTTTGCTCCAGCCCTGATTGATGTAGCCGCCTTCCGCGTAGCCATTGGCCCCGACGGTGGGCAGCGACTGCACGGACCACGGGCTGCTGCCGCGGATCTTGGCGTAGCCATTACCTCCCTTGTCGAAGGGGAACTCCATATCGATCAGTTCGCCACCCATGGGAACGAAGTCCGCGTAGTAACCAAAAGTGCCGTTCTGGTTGGAATCCAGCGCGTGATTCAACCCGTTCAGCCGCACGCCCACCAGGGAGGTGTGTTCGCCGGGAATGCCGATCAGTTCCTGCAAACGGCTGGAGAGATACTGGCTGTAAACATACTTTGTATTGAGGGCGAATGCGGTGCGGCCATTCCAGGGATTGTCTCCCGGGAGGTCGAGACGCCAGTTCCGGGGATTCCAGGAACGGCTGCTGTTCCCGCGGACCCGGAGGCTGGATTGATAGCGGATTTCCGATTTCTGCCCCTGAGTGACGATGAACGTGCAGTTGATGGACTCATTGCTGGAGGAACTCCACCGGCTGACATCGTAACGGTAGTTCTCCTGCCCCGTGGTGATCAGTCGGTAGAGAGGATGATTGTCCGCCCAGGTCTCCTCATTCACCTGATAGAGACAGTTGAGGTTCTGGGTGGGATTGGCCCCATTCACATCCAGCGTGGGAGCGGGCCAGGTACGGGTGTTGTTCTGCGCATCCTTCGCGCTGACGTAAAACTCCACCACGGTATTGAGCGCCTGGGCGGGCAGCGCCGCGCCGAACTCCCCGTCTCCGGCGGGACCGTCCCCATGGAGACCGTCGTCGAACATAGGCACTTCCACAAAGGCCGTGGCGGGCGTCTGGCCGGAGACGAGCCAGGTGCGGTAAAACACGGAACCTTTGACACCGGCGGCGAGTTCATCCGTGAGCTTCGCGGTCACATTGACCTGCTCATTACGGTTGGGCACCGCGGGGGAGTGCTTCACTCCCGTGATGATGGGAGCGGAGTTCGCCTCCGTGACGGCAGTGTTGGCGGCCCCCGGCGTGGGAGGTGCCGCGGTCCAGTTCTGGCCGTCATTGTTGGAAAGCGCGAAGTTCTTCAACTGCAGGGAGTCTCCTCCGACACGACCGGTTTCCGGATCGGGATCCGCGCTGGAATACCACTCGATGCTGGGGTCCGTGTCGAGCCCGTTTGCCGGGGTCTGGCCACCGGTGTTCGAATGGTCCCAAACGTTCACGACACGGTGCACGGCCCACTCGCCGGAGTCGGAATATTCCACGCTGTCGATGGTGACACCCGTGTTGTCCTTGAGCGTGATCTTTTCCCCGCTGTTGCTCAGACCGGAGGCGGAACCCCAACCCGGGACGACAAAGTTGGATACACTCGGGTACTTCGCCTCAAAGGCCGCCGCGTCCGCGGGAATGGCGAGGTAGCCGTTTCCGGGAATGATACGACCGGCGGGAAACGTGTAGTTCACCCCCGCCGTGAAACGCCACCCGCCGAGATTCACCGGGTAGGCGGCAGTGTTCTTGATCTCGATGAACTCCAGACCGGTCTGGCCGCCCGGCGGATTGTACATGATCTCCGAGATGCGGATCACGTCATTGCTACCACTCACGAAGAGGGAGACCGTTACCGTGGCGGAGGTCAGCAGGCCATCCGTGACTTTATAATTAAAGGCATCCGCGCCGAGGTATCCCGTCTGCGGCATATAGGTGAAGGAACCATCCGCGGCCAGCGCGAGCGTTCCATGAGTGGTGGTGGCGACGAGTTGCACTGTGAGCGTGGGTCCATCCGGATCCATGTCGTTCGCCAGCACCCCCTGGGCGGTGGAAATGACCAACTGGGTATCGAGGCCCACCCCATAGTTGTCCGCCACCGCGACCGGCGCGTCATTGACTGCGGTGATGGTGATATTCGCCTGCGTCATCACGGAATACCGGATGCCATCGAAGGCCCGGTAAGTGAAGCTGTCCGTGCCGAAATAATTCGCCACCGGGGTGTAGGTGAAGGAGCCGTTCGCGTTCAGCACCAGCGTCCCATGGGTGGTGGTAGTCCCCAGCACGGCGGTGAGCATCTGATTTTCCGGATCCTTGTCATTCGCGAGCACCCCCTGGGAGGCGATGACGCTGAAGGGGGTGTCCTCCGCC
Source organism: Verrucomicrobiales bacterium (assembly GCA_965229245.1). Taxonomy (GTDB): domain Bacteria; phylum Verrucomicrobiota; class Verrucomicrobiia; order Verrucomicrobiales; family V1-33; genus V1-33. Next base: position 575,404 of record CBDDIW010000003.1, on the reverse strand, counting down.
GTGGTGTAGCTGTCCGTGCCGGTGGTGGGCACGGCATTGAGCGAAATGGTCACGGAGGCCGGCGCGGACTGGCTCACCGCGTCTTTGGCCCGGTAGGTGAAGACGTAGGTGCCGCCAGTGGCCGCGGTGAAGGTGAACGATCCATCCGCGTTCAGCACGAGGGTGCCGGAGGAAGGCGGGGTGACCACCTCGGCGGTGAGAATGGTGCCGGGGTCCGCGTCCGTATCATTCGCCAAGACTCCCTGAGCGGCGGCAATAACAAGCGGCTGACCTGGATCTCCCGCGTAGGTATCATTCGCGGCCACTGGAATGTCGTTCACGGGCGTGACCGTGATGGACACGGTGACCGGAGTGGAATTCTTCCCGTCCGTGGCGTGATAGGTAAACGCGTCCGCTCCACTGTAATCCGCGACCGGAGTGTAGGTGAACGCGCCATTGGTGTTCAGCACCACCGTTCCGTGGGTAGGCGGCGTGTCCAGCACGGCGGTCATACTGTCCCCTTCGGCGTCCGTGTCATTGGCCAGCACGCCGGTGAGCACGGGCACCACCAGTTGGGTGTCCTCCACGGCGGTATAGGCATCCGGCACAGCCACGGGCGGAACGTTAGGGCCATTGACCACCGTCAGGGCCACCGTGGCCACATTGGAGGTCCGGGAGGTATTGTCGATAAGACGGTAGGTGAAGGAGTCCGTGCCCATGTAGCCAATGGCCGGGGTGTAAGTGAAGGTGCCATTCGCGTTCACCGCCACGGTGCCGTGCTGCGGCTGGGCGACCACGGAATCCACCGTGAAGGTGCCACCAGTGTCCGGATCACTGTCATTCGAAAGCAGACCGGCGTTGACCCGGCGCGTGATGCGCATGCGGAGGTCGAAGCTGACGTCCGAGCTGTTCGCGGTCCCCTGATGAATGGATACCGCGATCAGGTTGGCCCCCGGCTGGAGCATGGAGACCGGAATGGCAAAGGTTTGCTTCAAGTCATTGCCGCTGCCCGCGCCAGGGTAATAATCCCAGGCCAGTTCCGGACGGGTGGTGGAGCTTTGGAGATTGCTGGTGCGGCCGGCTTCCACGCCATTGATGAAGATAACCCCGGCGTCATCGTAGTTCAGTTCGATGGAAACGGACTCGATGTCCGTCACGACCGGCAGGTCGAGAAACCGGCGAAAATAGTAAGCCGCAAATTTATCCGTAGCCCCGGAGTCGAACCCGGCGGTGGGATTGTCCGCGATGATGGTGGCTTCGTCCCCGTTGCCATATCCGAGCTGCCCGGCACCCACTTTCCAGATCGTGGTATCCTCCACAAAGGCATTCGTGCGCCAGGCCGTTCCCTGGTCCCGCTTTGTGATATCGATGGTGTCCAGATAGTGCCAGCCGGAAAGATACGGGATGGGTTCCTCGGTATTCGTGCCTCCCGCGAGCGAAGAGACCACGAGCGGGCTGTTTTTCACCACAGTGTAGGAATCATTCACCGCCACCGGCGCGTCCGGGGTATCGGCAAACGTGAGGGTTACCGTGGCGGGAGCGGACTGAGCGGTGCCATCGCTGGCGCGATAGGTGAAGGTGGTGGTGCCCGCGAAATTGGCGGCAGGGGTGAAGGTAAAGCTGCCATCCGCGTTTACCACGGCGGTGCCGTTCGTGGATTGAGTGGCCAGAACGGCGGTGAGCGTCTGGTTTTCCACGTCCGTATCGTTTTTAAGCAATCCATTCGCGGCGGAGACTGTAAGCACGGTTTCCTCGGTGCCCGCGTACGGGCCATCCGCCTGGGCCACGGGAGCGTCGTTCACGGGATTCACCGTGAGGGACACGGTAGCGATGTTGGAACTGCTGATGCCGTCCGTGGCGTGATAGGTAAAGGAGTCCGGGCCATTGTAGTTCACCGCCGGGGTATAGACGAAAGAGCCATCCGCGTTCACCACCACGGTCCCATGGGCGGGGCTGGCATCCAGTACGGCAGTCGTGGCACCGCCGGTATCATTCGCCAGGAGGGACCCGCCGGAGGTCGCCATGGTGAGGGAGACATTGTCGAAATTGACTTGGCCGGCTTCATCAAAATCCCCGTTTTCCGAACTGGGCCGGGGCCCGAAGCCGCCGAAGGTGAACACGTGCGACCCGGCGGTGAGCAAAGCTGTGTCAAAAGTGTAAGTGGCCCATCCACTGTCCGAGTTTCCATTGCCGCCGGGAGAAGCCGCGGGATTCGCCCCGACCTGACGTACGAGATAATTCCGGCCCGCGGGAGCGTAGCGAGTGCCGTCCACGAGGAAAATCGCCTCCGCGTATTCGTTGTCCTCCAAACCATTCAGGCCGCGCGCCCGGGCATCGCACTGCACACGCACCACACCAGCGGCAGGAAGAACGATGGTTTTCCGCCAGCCGCCTGAGACGTTCGCACCATTGCCTCCGCCAAAGCCCCCGCGGGTGATGACGACATTGATGGAACTGCCGGGATTTCCCGTGCTGGAGTCATAGTCACCGTCCGCGGCATTCGCGCGGTTAGTGCCGTCCACGTTATCCGCATAGACCAGCCCACTGAGGGGGTCGGAGGAGGACGGAGTCAGCGTCATGTCGATCCCCGCGTCCGTGCTGGTAAAGTCCGGAGAGCCCAAAGTCTGGTGAAGCTCCACCGCCAGCACGTTTTCCCCGGCCACAAGCTTTCCGGAAAGGGTTACCGTGGTATCGGTATAGGAGTCTTCGTTGCCGGTCGCCGTGGTCGCCGTGAGCGTGGTGACCGCTCCCGCGGGGCTCAACTGATTCGCGTTCATATCCATCCGGGCGATTTCCTGCCCGTTGAGATAAAAAATCGCGCCGTCATCCGCCATCGCATGGAGCTTCCATGAAGTGATGGCAGCCTGGGCCGCCGTGGCGGTGAAAGTGTGACGAAAGAGATATGTCGTGACGCTGTAGGGAACTCCGTTCACGGACATACCCGTGAGCAATTCAGGCGCGCCGGGCAGCGCGTTTTCCCCTCCGCCCTGGATGGGTAGAGGAGCTGTTTTCCATCCGGCCACGGAGGAGGTCGCGGGGTTGAAGGCGAGGTCTTTCCATGAAGCCCCCGCGCCGTCCACCGGGTAGGTATCAGCGGTCTGCCCATTCTGGGCGTTCTTCACTTTATCCAGGTAAAACCAGGATCCCGAAGCCAGATTGTCCGCGTCAGAGGGTTCGAAATTTGCCGAGAGGAGAGTGGTGATGACCGTGCCGCCGCGCAGCACGGTATCCTCATCAGTGGTGAAACTGTCATTGACCGCGACGGGAACCGCGCGCGCCGCCAGAAGGGTACAGAGGAACAGTGGGAGGGTTGGGAGGAACTTCATGGAAGCCTTGAACAGGAAGCTGGGTGACTAAAAAGAAACAAATCAAAATCGCCGGGGAAAGTCGCGAGAAATCGCACATGACGCGGAGGCTTAGGCAATCCCCCTAAAACCCCGCCATTTAAACTTCCTGATACGTCCGGCACCGGACAAAGAAACCTTCTACTGTTTAACAAAACCGTAACCCTCTGGCCAAAGGTGATACCTGGGGCCAGGGCCATGACATCTGTTATCGAACCTGATGATAACAGACTAGCTATTCCCATTCACGCGACGGGAAAATGGCCATTCAGATAGAGATCCCGCTGCCCGCAGACCAAAGCCTCAGTCATCCGGATAAGTTCGTGCAAATCTGAGCATTTCCCACTCCACGACTCTCCAGCTTGAGAACCAACGGGGCGACCTATAACCTAACTTCTCAGATTGGCACCGCCACATCCCCGGCTTCCCTGCACCGGGAAATCAATCCGTTCCAACCCCGTGAGCGTGGAATGCGCTCAGGGATTCTGATTCAACGTAGCCCGCAGCCGCATGATACGACGCGGAGCGGAGGAAATGCCAAACTCATCACGCACAATAATGACAGACGGGGAGGCATCCACCTGGATGGTGTCACCAGTGCTCCAGAATCCCGCCGGATCCTCCGTCACCTCCACTTTCAGAGTGGCGTCCAGCGCGAGGGGATTCCGGCGAACGATGGCTGTCAGGTGACGATCAGGCAGAGCGGGCAGCCCGAGTTCAGAAAGATTGGAAAGCCTGAATTGAGGCGCGAAGACCGCCGCGTCCGCCACACGCGGGTCACTGCCCAGCGCAAATTCCAGAAGATTCACCAGACCATCCGCGTCCGTGTCCGCATCCGGCGCGGCGAGGCCGGCTTCGATTTCAGCCGCTGTGTAACGGGAGCTGATCCACCCGGAGTAGGTGATCGCCGCCGCCCCGGTGCCTCCACCGAGATACTGCACAAAGGGGAGGGCCTCCTCATCATATCCGTCCCCGGATCCCCCAAGATAGAGATCCGCCAGCACCGGGAGCCCATTGAGATTTGCAAACTGAAGTCCGTTCCTGTCATAACCATCGCCTTCCCCACCGAGGAAGGTGACCGCGGAGAAAGACTCGCCACTCACCGCGATAAACGGCGCGCGGGAAACATCATACCCGTCTCCGCCTGAAGTGGAGGCGGTAAAGGGAGCCTCGGGAATCGCGACTCCGTTCAATGCCGAAAACAGAACCCCGTTACGATCATAGCCATCACCACCCGAAGAAGAGGCAGAATAAATGGCCGCGATTTCCGGAGTAATTCCACCGAGGGGAACAAACTGAGCCCCGGATTCATCATAACCATCCCCCGTCCCGCCAGCGTAAATCAACTGGAAGGCGGCCGAGGGACTCAGCGCGGTATTGGCAAGCCCCAGGGTATCATAACCATCCCCGGTCCCGCCCTTGAAAACAGCGGTCAGAGTGACCGCGCCATTGAGCGTCGCGTAGGAGAGACGGGCATAATCGTACCCGTCTCCCCCGCTGACACTGGCAGTGAAGGGTGCGAGCAGCTGTGCAGTTCCGTCGATCCGGTTGAACGGACTTTCCTGAACATCGTAGCCATCGCCACCCGTGGAGGAGGCCGTGTAGGGCTGGACCGGCAACGTGGTGCCATCCAGTCTCACGTAGGCCTGTCCCCTGACATCATAACCGTCCCCGCCGGAAGTCGAAGCCGTGTAGGCGGGCGAATCCAGCGACCTGCCGTCCAGGGCTACAAACCTCACACCATCCTGGGCATAGCCGTCCCCGGTTCCCCCGGAAAACTGCGCGCGGGAAACCGAGGTTCCAGCCAGCAGGATCGCCGACAACGTGGTGACGCGCCGGGGGAAGCGAACGGCTTTGGACAGTCGCATGAAAGGAGAGGTCGGAGGACGGAAGAAGGCGATGAATTAAACCCGGATCAGGGAGTAGGAGCGCTGCGGGCTCCGCGGAAGCCAGGATTCGTGGTGGTAGTGGTGCCAGTGAGAGGGCTGCGCACGGAAACCGGAGCCGGAGCGTCCGCAAAGCTGCCTCCACGCACGCCGAAGAGCGTGGGGGTGCCCGTCCAGCCTGCCACATTGTGCTGGCCATTGGTTGTGCTCAAAGCACCATCGCCATTCTCGGCGCTGAAAATAGCAGCCGCGCTGGTGGTAAGCGGGAAGCTCCACTTCGCAACGAGCTCGCCCACATTTCCGGTGAGGTCCATGTTTCCATAGTAACCCGAGCCGCTTTGGATACGGGGAGGAGTGGGAGGCTCATAGGAAGGCTTCGCGAACATCCCGACGCGAACCGGACCAAGAACCGGGCCACCGGCGACCAGAGTCGCGACAGTGGGACGGGTCAGCGCATTGCCGCCCAGCAGGTTGTAGTTGGACGCCGTCGTCTCCCCGGGCAAACCGTCGTTCGCATAACTACCCGTTCCCGCGCCAGTGGTGCCATAAGTCTGAATGGCAATATCAGCCGTGCCCCAGGCGAATTCACCCAGGACCGGGGCCACCGGTCCGCGGCAGGCCTTCTCATATTCAAACTCAGTCATGGGACGCAGGCCGGACCAGTCGAGGTAGGCCAGCGTGTTGATCTCCGTGGTGCTGTAGAAAGCACGGTTCGGCGTGAGGGCCTGGACGAGCGGGCGGGTCGGAACCGTGGGAATGGGGTTCGGCGGAATCGGTCCAGGGATGATGGTCGGAGCGGGAAGATCCGGGCTGGTGAAGACCTGGCGACCAATGAGAAAGTCCCGGGGCGGAACTGGAGCGGGAGTCACCGGCTGGAGGGCTTCGTAATAGACGAAGGAAAGTGCTGGAAGCTTGACCGTGCTGTTATAGAAAGCAGCCCACTGGCCCTGGCTGCCTTCGTACTTCATCAGATAGTAAGCGTCAAAGCCGTTCGGGAAGGAGGCGGGAACGGGCTTGTAGGTACCTGCCGCGAGACCGGTCACCCCCAGGTTTCCGGCAGTGGTGCCCACGGGAGTCGTGTTGGCGGTAACGGTGAAGGGCGCGGCGGTAGTGCCGTTGGAAAGGGTGGCAATATCCGTGGTGCCGGTGCGGGCTCCACCGTCACCCAGTTGGAACGCCCCACCGGGGATGTAAACCATCTCGATGGCATGTACGTCCAGCGTGATGAGCGCGGCATCCGAAACGCCGTCCACGCCATAGTTCCACTTCAGGCGGATATTGGAGTAGTTCACGTTCCCCGTGCCGGTGCCGGCGCGGTAGATGAAAGCGCCCAGGCCTTTGGTGCCATTCACGCCCACGTCCAGCGTAGCAGCCGCGGGCACGGAGTGCAGCGCGTCGGAAATATCGAGCGTGGCTGTCTTCCAGACCTGATCTCCCGTGTGATACTTCACAAACACCCAGGCGGCGTCATAGTTGGCCGGACCCGTCGCCACCCGCCAGGAGTTTTCCCAGCTGAGGCTGAACTGAACCATCGCGGTATCCTCGGTGGTGTTGATGTTTTGCAGCGTCACCCCGGAGACCTGAATGTTGTTGGCCAGGGCGCTGGAGGCTGCGAGAAGTTGAGCAGCGCAAACGGCGGCTCCGAGGGTACAATCACGTTTGTTCATAGAAATCCGGGACAAATGAGGAAAGGACTGAAAATGCTGGTGGGAATTTGCGCCGACTTTTATTTCGGCGATTCAATATGGTCAACTACTGAGTTCTCCAAAGGAAGCCTAAATCGGGAAAAGTGAGGGATTGCCGGGTCATGACCCGGCAATCCCCCGATGGAAGTGCTCTCCCGCGGATGATCCCTGCTCAGGGAAGAATCCCGGCGCGCAGATGGAAGAAAAGGCGCGAGGGAATGGCGGAGACCGGCTGATTGCTCCGCCACTTCACAGTGGAGGTGCCATCGGCATTATTCGTCTGGCTCACCAGGGTGAACTGGGTGGACAGGGGCTGCCAGGTGCCCAGAGTCGAACTGACCTCCGGTTCCAGGGAGAATCCATCCGCGCTCCGGCTGCGGCGGTATTCAAAGGTGAGGTAAGGCACCGCGGTGGTGGAGGGGGGCACGGTAAAGGACTGGGTGCCGCTGACGAGCGCCGGACGGGAAGCCCCGTTACTCGGCTGCGTGCCCATGGCGTATTCCAGAAGATCGGAAATCCCGTCCCCGTCACTGTCCGCCAGAGCGGCGGCAGAGGAACCCGTGGGACCCGCGGCTCCCGGGGGCAGACCAGGCGTGCCATTCACCCCGGCGCTGGAGCGCCAGTTCCAGGGCAGGTTCGCGTCGGGGTTGGAAGCCGGGTTGTTCAACACCAGGCTGTAGCCGCCGCCGTCCGGTTCCAGAGGCCAGGGATCAACGTCGTCATAGGTAAAGTCCTTGATGACCGCGCCGCTCGTGCCAGTGAGGACGAGCTGTTCCCCGCCGTTGCTCAGGTTTCCGGTATAGGCCCCCGCCACCTTCACATCGACTCCCGGATGGTAGCGGAAATTGAAGGCGGCCACATTCCCCGCCAGGATCACCCGAGCGCCGGCGGCCAGCGTCCGGAGGGTTGGGTCGGAGGTTGGCCAGGTGAAGGTGATGCCGGTGGTGAAGCTCACCCCGGAGAGGTCGATGGCCGAGGATCCGATGTTCATCAATTCGATGTATTCGAACATGTTCCCGTCGTTGAATCCCGCGGCGATCTCCCCGGCAGTGGGCTCCGACGGGTTATACATGATCTCGGACACCACCAGGTTCGAGGCGGAGGCCGGCACCGTGCTTACCACGAAGGTGGCCTCGGTGACGGGCGTCCAGCTGGAGGTGGCGGTATTATATTGGCGCGCGCGGACGAGCGTGGGCGCGGTGAGCGGAACGGGGCCGGTGTAGAGCTTCGCGGAGGCCGTGGTGGCCACGGATTCGCTCAGCAGATTCAGCGTCGCCTTGAGGAGGAAGTCGGAACTTCCCACGCCGGAGTTCAGCCCGTGCAGGGCCAGCACGTTCTGCCCCGGGGTGAGGGCGGCAATGGCGGCGGACTGGTTGATGATCGTCTGGTCCTCCCAGACGAGCGCCAGGGGATCGTCATGAATCGACGTCGCTCCGGAGTTGTAGGCGGGGACGCCCGCGGGCGCGCGGTTTTCCACGATCTTCACGCCATTCAGATAGGCGATGAAGCCGTCGTCATACTTCGCGCGCAGCAGCAGCCGGGTCACTCCCGCGATCTGGCCCGCGGTGAGGTTGAAGGGGATCCGCACATAGCAGGTTTGGTTCACGTTGAACATCGTCTGCGCGCTGCCCACCGGAAAGGTGGGCGTGGAGAAGAAGGTGGTAATCTCCGGCGCGTAATCCACGGCGGGAGCTCGGCTGTTATCGTAACCCACGCCCATGGCCCCGGTCTGCCAGGTGCCGGTATCCGCGAATCCACGCAGCGCCCAGGCCGGAGCGGTGAGGGTGTCATTCGGAGCAGGCAGCCCCAGGCTCGTCTGGGTATCCCACGCGGCGGAGGAGGGCACCACTACTTGCAGCGCAGCGTTCTCCGGGATGGCGGCATAGCCCGTGGTGGAGCCGGTGGCATAGATTTCATCCCCGTTCGTCGTATAATAGATGGGCCCTGAGGCATAGGCCAACGTTCCGGTGAGCCCGTAGTCCGCCGCGGCGGGCACGGTGCCGGAGTAGGGGGCGATCGTCAGATTGAATCCGGATGGCACATTGCCCCCCTCCTGGCTGAGCACCGGCGGGCGCAGGATGGTGGTGCCGTTCAGGTATCCGTTGTCGATCCAACGGAGGCGGTTGGTGATGTGGGACTTTAAGTGAGTGGTCTCGGACATCACGGGGCCAAAGGTCGCCTGGGCCGGGGTTTGCACCTGGGTGTCATCGGAAGTGGCGGGATAGGCATAGCCGTTAGCCGCGAGGTTCGCGTAGTCCGTCGCGTCCGTGGTGCTGGTGTATTTAGACCGGTTGGACCAGCCGGGGGCATTCGGCCAGTCCCACGCGCCCAGGCGCTGCCAGCGGGCGTGGTGACGGGCGGCCGGCACCTCGGCGCTGGGCACGCTGTTCGGCCACACGCCGGTGCCGTTCGTGATGTTCACCAGCGGCTGGCCGTCGGTCACTTCATTGATGTAGCCATCGATGCGGCTGACCATGGAGGCCGTGGCAAAGGTGCCCTTCCGCAGTTTCCAGAATCGGTCCCAGTGCCGCAGGGTGTAGTAGGGATCCTGGCGCAGGCGGTTGTAGAACTGGTAGTCCCCTGCCCCGACCTGGGTGTGATACCACCCGTAGTACTTATACCCCTCCAGGTAGTCCGCGTTGCCCATGGAGAGGTTGTAGTCCCAAAGCGGAGCCGACTTGATCTTCCCGCCCCGGTCCTTGGTGAAGTAGGTGGAAAGCCGGTACCCGTCGATCTGCTTGTAAACCTCCACCCACCACTGGTTGTCCATGAAGGTGGACTCCTCAATGTACGCCCGGTAGCCGGTGGTGGGATCAGCGAAGTTCGCGCCGTTGAGCGCGGCCTCAAAAGTATTCACGTAATTCCGCAGCCAGGTCCATTGCGGGTCGTTGTCACTGACCTCCGGCTCCACCACTTGGAGGAGTTGTCCGCCGTTGGTCGTGAAGTCCGGATCCGTGGAGGGCTTATCCTTCTTGAAGATGTAACCGCCACTGATGAGGGAGGGGTCGGTATCCGATGCCTCCAGTTTCACGATGTCCACGCGGTCATTTCCGCGTTTGATCTTCTCCACGAGCACATAGACCCCGCGATAATCACCGTAGGTCATTTCCGCCGAGGCGTCCGTGGCGGCGGTGCCCCCGGCCACGGGCTGATTGAAGAACACCTCCACCAGCCGGGTGCGCATGGCACTCCCCTGGCCGTCGGTGTCCCGCATGGTATTATAGGCGATGAAATTCCGCAGCAGCGTCTTGTCCGTCGCGGGACCGTAGAGCACCCAGTCCGAATCCGCAGGCATGCCGAGAATGGACACGTCCTTGTCATTCCCTTCATTGTCCCAGGTCTCCCAGGCATACTGCCGCTGGGGCATCCCGGCGGAGGATTCCCCGCGGACCCGCATGCCTCCCCTGCCCTGGAAATTGATGGGAGCGGTGGGCGTGACGCGGGCACGGTTGCCATTGGCAGGGTCGCGATCAAGCACCACCGCGTAGGTGTAACGATAGGACCGCGCCCCCGGAACGGTGGAGTTTTCGGAATCGATGCTTCGGCCAAAGCTGTCGATGAGAATGAGCGGCAGGTTGGAATTGAACGGCTGCCCGGTTCCCCGGTAGTTTGTGAGACTGCTGTCGACCTTCAGGAAGGTACGGCTCGTCACCTTGCCCGGCAGGCGGTTTGGCGCGAAGATCCGGGCGCGGACGTTCGCGGTGCCATTTACCGTGATGGTGCCCGGTGTGGTGTGGTCGTAGAGGGTGGAATTGCCATCCGGCGCGTTGTTGTCCAGCGTGTAGCGGATTTGGCCTCCCGCGGTGGTGGGAGCACCAAGGGTAAGGGTGATAGGACCGGTGATAAGCCCGCCATCCCGGGGCCAGGTCACTTCCTCTTTCACGGGAGGCCCGGCAGCCTGCAGGCCGGTGTTCTTCCCGCCCGGCGTGGGGGTTTCCAGGAACCCGAGAGTCCATGCCTGGTTCAAGTGGCCGTAGGAGACGTTCTCTACCTGGGCAGGATAGGGCTCGAAAGAATCGATTTTTGTGGCTCCATTATAAAGTCCCAGAAATCCCCCGGTCTTCACCGGCTTGAAGTTGGTGTGCAGCCGGGTATCTGCCGCGGTGGGCACCGGGGTACCATGGTCGAAAAAGACCACGAGATAGCCGAAGGCCGGAATCGTTTGTCCTGCCGGGAAGGCCCATTTGGCGGGCACGGTGGCGTCATTGGTGAGGGACCAGCCGTTCAGGCTCACGGGAGCATTCGTCCCGTTGTAGAGTTCCACGTAGCCGGGCTTTTGATTGTGCTCGTCCTCATAGACCGTGTTATCGACCACCATCTCGGACAGCGCCACGTTTGGCCGCGTAATGGGGGACTGCGGCGTGGTGGTGATGTTCAGATTGTCCAGAAACACGTCCTCGGTGACCCCACCCGTCCGGGCACTGAAGGCAAAGCGGTCTCCCGCCAGTGGCTTCAGGCCGGGCACGGACACATTGCTGCAAATGGTGGTCGCCCCATAGGTCATATTGAGCTTCCCGTTATTCCAGTCGATCACCACCCGGGTGTTCACTCCGGCGAGATTGAAGTTCCCGAAGGTGGACTCCGGCACGGAGGCGATCTGCGTACCATCGATGCGGACATCGATGGACTTCACCGTTTCCGGGGGACTGTTGATATAAGTGTCAAAACTCACCACCATGCCGCCCGGAAGCTGGTAACCCTCCTCGCCAGGCCCCGTGGTGTCCGTGAGGAGCAGCCCGCCGAAGTTCAGGGAAACCCCGTCCGCCGAGGCACCGCCGCTGGTGTTCAAGGCGAGGTCGAACTCCACATGAAAGCCGGAGATCTCCAGCCCGGGATCGAGGTCCGGCAGCCGGTAAAGCGCTGCGGTGCCGCCCGTTCCATTCTGGGTGAGGCGCAACCGCCCCGTTTGTACAGAGGCGCGACCGTCATTGCTGCCGACAAAGGAGCCGTCTCCCAGGTTGGTGCTGCCGTCCGCCAGTCCGGTGAAGTCTTTCACATATGAGCCCGCCTGGGCGGTTCCCGCGAGGGCCAGGCACGCAAGGGCGCGTAAAACGCGCGAAGGGGATATCTTCATAAGGGGTGCGAGCCCGGGGATTAAACGAGCCCGCCCCTTTCATATGAAATTTATCTTTTCAGTGGGAAGCAAAATTTATCAAACAGATGTGGAAAATTCATCCTGACTCCCCGGCTTTCCCGGAGCCGGTCACCCTGATGTGTCAGGATTCCGCGATGACTTCACAAATCCGGTCCGCCGCGCCCTCCGGGGCCATGGCCTTCATGGCCGCGCCCATGGCGGCGAGTTTTCCAGGGTCCGCCAAAAGATCCAGAAGCAAAGGTGCCAGCTCCCCATTGGTCAGCGTGGACTCCTCCACCGTGACCGCCGCGCCCGCGCGGGTGAAGATTTCGGCATTCTTCCGCTGATGGTCGTCCGCCGCGGTGGGATAAGGGACGAGCACCGTGGGCAATCCCCAGGCACTCAGCTCCGTGAGACTGCTGGCCCCGGAGCGGCACACCGCCACGGAGGCGAGGGCGTAGGCCAGTTCCATACGCTGGCAGAAGGGCACCACCCGGGAGACCAGCCCCGGCACCGCCGCGCAGGCCGCGCTCACGCTTTCATATTCCCCTGGGCCGGTGATGTGGAGAAGCCGCACACGATCCCCCGCCGCGGCCAGCGCGGGCAGCGCGCTCACCACCGCCCGGTTCACCCCCCGCGCGCCCTGACTGCCGCCCATGACCAGAATGGTCTGGCGGTCATCGTCCGGCAGATCGAAAAACACCCGGGCCTCCGCGAGGTCCGCCGGGGGTATGATGGACGGGCGAAGCGGGGTGCCGGTGACACGGGTGCGTCCGGCGGGAAAATACTTCGCCGCCTCCTTCAGCCCCAGGAGCACCAGACGGCAGGACTTCGCGGTCATGCGGTTGGCCTTGCCCGGGACGGAGTTGGAGTCGTGCACGAAAGTCTTGAGCCCCAGTTTTTTCCCCGCCATGGCCGGCGGCAGGGAGGTGAAGCCGCCCATGCCCAGCACGGCGGTGGCGCGGAAGTCGCGCAGCAGTTTCGCACAGTGCCGCTTCGTCTTCACAAACCGCCAGAGGAACTTCAGCATCGCCAGGGAAAGCGGCTTTGGCATGGCGATGGCCGGGACTTTTTCAAAACGCAGATCCGTCTGCCCCTCGGTGGCGAGGGCATCGATCTGCTTTTCCGAGATGAGGATCAGCGTCTCCCACCCGCGCGCGCGGGCTGCTCGCGCCACGGCGATCCCCGGGAACAGATGCCCGCCCGTGCCTCCACAGGCGATGACGAGTCGTTCGGGGACGGCAGGGGAATCGGATGCGCTCATGCCCCTCCTGGACGCGGCGCGCTTCGCTTCGCAAGCACGGAAAGCGAATGTCTTGACTTACGGGAATATTTTCTGACCATCAACGCGCGACCCAAGCGTAATCGCTTCGGTCCCGATTCCTCTCATTCTTATCCAATCCACTGCCATCCTATGAAAAAATTCCTCGCCGCCCTCATCGCCGGGCTTCTGTTCGCCGGAGCCGCCCAGGCCGGAGATGCCGTTAACAAGAAATGCCCCGTGAGCGGCAAAGACGTGGACGCCGCCAAGACCGCGGACGTGAGCGTCACCGTCGGCTTCTGCTGCGACAAATGCCTGGGCAAATTCGAAGGCGACGCCAAGGCCAAGGCCGACGCCGTGAAGAAATACGCCGGCAGCAAAGACACCCCGGCGAACCCGAAGTGCCTCTACAACACCAGCAAGGCTTCGGATAAAGCGAAGACCGCCACCGCCACCACCACCGTGGCCTTCTGCTGTGACAACTGCAAAGCCGAGTTCGAAAAGGACCCGAAGAAGTACATGGCCAAGGTGAAATAACCCGTCACTGACATCACGTTTCCCGGAGACCGGCGGCCCCTCAGGCCCCGGTCTCTTTCTTTTCCGGGTGGATGCCCAGTGCGTCCAGCTCCGCCGCCAGGGCCTCCATGGGCAGGCCCACCACGTTCGTCCAGGAGCCATCCACGGCGGCGAGGATCCGGTCCCCGTGTTCCTGCGCCGCGTAACCGCCTGCTTTGTCCAGGGGATTGATAAGCGTGAGATACTCCTCCAGCTCCGGTTCCGTCAGCGGCTTGAACGTCACCCGCGTCACTACCTCGAACGGACGGAAAAGTCCCGCCTCCCGGCACACCAGGGCCACCGCCGTGCAAACCTCGTGAGTGCGCCCGGAAAGCCGCCGCAGCATGGCCCGGGCGTTATCCAGATCCACCGGCTTTGTAAGCGCGGAGCCGTCGATGGCCACCAACGTGTCCGCCCCGATCACCAGCCGTCCGGGATGCCGCGCGGCGATGTGGCGTGCCTTGGCGGCGGCATTCTCCATGGTCAGTTCATGCAGGCTGGCCGTCTCCTCGTGGACCTCCTCCACATTCGCCGCGTCGATTTCAAACCGGTAACCCGCCTCCGTGAGCAGGTCCTTCCGGCGGGGGGAAGCGGATGCCAGGATGACGGGTTGGCCGTTGAATGAATGAGAGCCCATGGCCGCAGCGTTATTCCCGTCCCGCGGGATGCAACCGAATCCCTTTCCCGGCTTCTCATCACGAACTTAAAAGTCGATTGAGAAAAATGAAAAAATTCCGTGGCTTGCGACAAATATTTTATAAATTTGCTTGAGCTTTTCCTTATGGGGCATTATACCCATTCTCCAGAATCGTGTTAAGCCACGGCTTCTGAGTTTTGTTGGTAACGAGGAACAATCCGTCCGGTCTGGTCGCTGGACGGATGCCAAACAGTGAGCCTCCCCGGGCCGGTTTCCCGGGGAGGCTCCTTTTTTGAGAGAGTTAGGACATTTCCGTGGATGGAAATCATCCTGGGATATTACAAACACCAGAGACTACCGGTAGTAAAAGGGGACCGCCGGATTTTTAAAATCAATCCTCTACAGGAGTATTCCACCATTGCGGACAAAAATTCCCGGATAATGTCGCGCCACCGCGCCGCTGTTGCCGTATGAAAAAAACCGCCCTTCTCCTTTCCCTTTTGTCCGTGTCCGCCGCCGCCGCCGCCGCTGCCGCGGACTACGCCGTTGTCGTCTCCAGTGCCACCGGCGGGGATGCCGGATGGGCCAAAGTGACGGCAGCGCTCAAGGCCAAGCACCAGGCGGAGATCATCATGGCGGACAGCCCGGAAAAAGCGGCGGAGGCCCTTAAGAAGGCCCAGCCCCGCTGGGTCGCCTTCGTGGCGAAGCCGGAGGAGATCGATCCGGAATACGTGCGCTCGATTCACCTGGTTTCCCGGACCATGAATGACGATCCCTATGGCGACTTCCAGTGGGGCATCATCACGGGAGCCACCGCGGATGACGCCACGAGGCTGGCGGAGGTGAAGGAACCCCTCACCGTGAAGCGCGCGCTCCTCACCACGGGCGGCGTGGGCACGGGCAGCTACAGCGAGTATTTCTCCATCAGCGACGGGTCGAAGGGTTCGTGGACCATGAAAGAGGGAGACAATGTCACCAAGGGGAATCGCAAGGACGACAAGGTGCCCATGTGGCAGCGCTTTGCCGACTACTGGAATTCCCATGACGTGGATGTGCTCTACACCTCCTCCCACGCCACCCAGGTGAATCTGGAGATGCCCTTCAGTGATGGCTCGCTTATCAGCGCCGGGGATTCCCTCTATGTGCTGGACCAGCCGGGGATGATGAAATTTGTCCGTACGCTCAGCCAGGGCGCGAAGGACGGCGGCCTGTGGTTTTGCAGCCCGGGGAACGAAAAGCTCCGCCAGAAGTGGGTGGACGAGGCCAAGCCGCTCCAGCTTGCCTCAAAGAAGAACACCAAGGTCTTCGTGGCCTCCGGCAACTGCCTCATCGGCGATGCCATGAAGGCCCCGGACTCCATGGTGGTGTCCTGGCTCAGCCACCAGGGCGTGGCGCAATTCGTGGGCTACACCATCCCCACCTGGTATGGCAAAGGCGGCTGGGGCACCTCCGGCCTGTGGCATGAAGGCGGCGGCACGCTCACGCTTTCCGAGGCCTTTTATCTGAACAATCAGCGCATCACCCTGGCACTCTCCGCGCTGGCACCGGAACTCCTGAAGGAATCCCTGAGCAATGACGCCACGAAGGTGATGACCGGCGAAGGCGGAAAAATGGCACCCCCGGAGTGCCTCCTCAAGGTGGCCAACATCGTGAACGGCTTGCCGAAGGACAAACAAAAGGACGCCATGGGCCTCATCTATGACCGCGATGGCGTGGCCTTCTACGGAGATCCGAAGTGGGAGGCCCGCGTGGACTCCGCCACCACGAAAGCCCGCGCTACCGCCGCATGGACGGAAAAGGACGGCGGCTACGATGTAACCGTGACCGCCGTGAAGGAATGCAAAGGCGGCGAAGCCCTCGCCTTCATGCTGCCGAAGCGTCTGGCGAAGTCTGAGCTCACCGCCGGTGCCGATACCAAAGCGGTGGTGACACCGGACGCGCTGCTCATCCCTTCGCCTCAAATCGAGGCCGGCAAGAGCCTCACGCTTTCCATTCGTCCGAAGAAATAACCGCTACCGTTACAGACTCCGGTTTCATAACAATAAAAATAAAGACGGCACCGTGAACGGTGCCGTCTCCAAATCAGCCGGGGACGCCCAACCTCCTCAGTCGCTTTCCAGGATCAGATAGGGGTCCAGGGTGAAGTCCGAACTGGTCACCTTTTCATTATGCCCTTCCAGGGCGATGACGTTGGTGCCGGGCTTCAGGATGTCTTTGGCATCGGCGAGGGAAAAGAACCGGAAGTTCCGGTTCGCCTCGTGGGATTTGATACCCCGCGCGCTGCCGAGGGAGCCGCCGTTCACGTTCTCCCGCAGCACTTCCTTTCCGTTGATGTAACAGATGAAGCCGTCATCGAAGGCGATGGCCAGTCCCAGCTTCGCCAGGTTCTCCTTGCCGGTGAGCTCGAAATTCCGGCGGATGCAAACATAGGGATAACGGCCCTGCATGTCCTTCAGTTCGGTGACGTCGTCTCCGTCGCCATAACCGAAACCGGCCCGACCCTTCTTCCAGCCGCCCTCACCCGTGATGGCTCCGGCCCAGCCTTTGGGAGGTGGAGTGCCTGCCAGGTATTCCCAGTCAGCCCCGCGGGGCACGACCGCCGTGAATCTCTCCGGCATGGGCACCCCGTCGTCAAAGTTCGCGCTGAAGGGATTGGTCACCGCCACGGTGCGCGGCCCCTCGAAGGGTCGCGGCGCGCGAGGATTGTCCAGCCGGGTCAGTTGCACCTGGCCGTTTTTGACGATCTGGAAGGTATCGCGGAAGACGCCTTCGGAATTGAGCATGTGTCCCGTCAGCGTGTCTTTTTTCAGATCCAGCAGCACGGAGCCAAACTCCAGAATGCCGATGCTCATCACCGGGCTGGGCTCCTTCTTCCGGGTAATGGATGTTCCCCCATTGCCCACCACCAGAGCCACGGTGCCCTGGTGCGGCAGGATGCCCTGACTCTTCCGATAAGAGCCATCCCCCGCCGGATTTCCATCCCGGTCGTCCAGCACCGCGCCCTTCGCGACCGTGGGCGTGGCATAGGCTCCATCGATGAGCATGGAGCGTTCATACACGTGGGAGTGCCCGGCGAGGACGAGGTCCACACCGCCGGCTTCGAGGATGGGCATGAAATTCTGCCGCATCTCCACGATCTCCTTTTCATTCTTCACGTCATCGCTGTCGTGGGAACCCTTGGTGTAGGGAGGATGGTGGAAGAAGGCGATGAGCCAGTCCGCGCTTGTTTTGTCCAGGTCCGCCTTGAGCCATTGGGCCATGGGTCCCTCCGGCTTTCGGGAGACATCCGCGGAGTCCAGACAGATGAAATGCGCGCGTCCCACGTCGAAGGAATAGAACGCCTCCGTGCCACTGGGCACGCCCCCGGCTTCGCCGTTCTCCGGCACCATGTAGGCGTCGTAATACGGGCCCGCCGCCGGCCAGCTCTTTGAGGTATAGGACTCGTGATTCCCAATCGACGGCCAGCACACGGTATTCCGCATGGTCTCGTCGTAAATCTTGAAGAAGTGCCCTTGGAATTCGGAGTCCAGCCCGTAGCCGTAGGCCATGTCCCCCACGTGGAGGTAGAGGTCCAGCGGGCGGTTCGCCTTCTTCGTCCACTCCTGCATGGCGGTGTGGATTTTGGACTGCATCTTATTCCCCGTGCCGCTGTCTCCTACTACCCACATGAGCAGAGGCCGGTCCGTGCCGGGCACGGGCAGGGTGCGAAAGGAGTAGGACTTATCCTCCGGCGTCAGGCGGGTGTCTCCGTCATAGACAGCGTAATAATAAAGGGTGTCCGGCTTCAGCCCGGAGATCAGTGCCTCATTTTGGCGGGTTTCGGAGGGCGCGGTGTGCAGAGCACGCGGACCGCCCAGGACCGGAGCCACCTCCGAGGCCAGGCGCCGAACTTTGACCGCGCCGTCGCCGGTTTGCTGGTCCAGCTTGTCCAGGCTCGCCCCGTAGCGAATGACGGGCGTTGTATCCCGCCGCACCCGCCAGACCACGTGCATGGAGTCCTGGGTGGCAAACTGAAGATAAGGCCCGCGTGTGACCTTCACGGGGGAGGTCTGGGCAAACGTCAGCACCGGCGTGGCCAGAAGCAGGATATTCAGAAGCGCATGGCGAAACGGGCGGCTGGAAGGAAAAGGGGGTCGCATTAAGCAAAAAACGCCCCTTTTTTCGCATACTTCACTACGTGCTCCCGTAGAGGCCTTTAGGTAAACGACTTATCCATGGCTCCGGCATTCCTTCAGGTAATGGAGAGAGCTCACCTGCCCCTCGATTTCCCGGTCCCCTTTGAATACCGGATCGTGATTCCCCTCGATATCGATGGTTCCCGTATATCCCGCCTCCTGGAGAGCACGCATGATTTCCGTCCAGTCCATGTCCCCATGCCCAGGCAGGCGGAACCACGCAAAGCGTTCCGCCCCGAAGATCCCGTGACGGGCAATGATCTCCCGGTGAATGTTCGCGTCCTTGCCATGCACGTGAAAGATGCGGGGAGCCCACTCGCGCAACTGCGGCAGGGGATCGATCAACTGAATCATTTGGTGCGCGGGCTCCCACTCCAGGCCCAGACAGGCGTCCGGCACGGCATCGAACATCCGCCGCCAGGCATCCGGATTGTGGGCAATGTTCCAGTCCCCCGTCTCCCAGGTGCCACCCTGGAGACAGTTTTCAAAAGCGACGCGCACGCCCCTGTCCGCAGCCTCACGGGCAAGTTCGGACCACACTTCCTGGAAGCGCGGCAGGCTCGCCTCCACGCTCCAGCCGGGAACCCGCCCCGCAAAACAGGCCACGACATCCGTGCCGAAAAGATGGGCACCGGCCATGGCCTCGCGCACGGCCCGGCGGCTCTCCTCCCCCACGGCATCGTCCCGCAGCGGATTTCCGTAAACCCCCAGCACGCTCACGCCGGTGCCGGTGCCGGAAAGAACCTCCATGACTTCCGCCGCCAAAGGAGCCAGCGGCGGCACCGTGTCCCGCTTTAGCGCGAAGGCCAGTTCCCAGGACTCGAATCCCAGGGGAAGGAGATCACGGATGGCCTGGGGTGCTCCGGAGGCGGCGCGGATGAGGGTGCCAAGTCGGGGACGGGAGGCATTCATGGACAGCGAACGGTTAGGATAAAAGAAAGCCCCGCGCCAGCGGGACTTCGGGAAAACCGGAGCGCTACGGAAAAGCCGCGGGAATTTGCTTGCGTGAACTATGCACGGGAGCAAACGGTTTGCGGGGCATTTATAAACCTGTTCCCGGATGTCCCGGACCGGAGAGGCATGTTAAGTGCTCTGGTTATTCTTGCCGTTCTCATAAGCCGCAGTACTTTTATATCATGAAGCACTTCCAGGTTATCAACATCGCCCCGAGTTTCCCGAAGCCCATCCGCTTTCTGGAGACCCTTGCCCGCAATGCCTGGTGGTGCTGGAATCAGGACGCGCAGGAACTGCTGCGGCGCATTGATCCCGCGCTCTGGCGCGACTGTGGCTCGAATCCCCTGGAGTTCGTGCGCCGCGTTCCACGCTCCACGTTCGACGCCCTGGCGGCGGATAGCGGCTTCATCGCGCAACTCTCGGTGCTGGAGGCGCGTTTCCTGGAATCCACCACCCCGCCAAAGACCCCGGAGCATGGACTGGTGGCGTATTTTTCCCTGGAGTTTGGCCTGCACGAGAGCATCCGCCTCTACAGCGGTGGCCTGGGTATTCTGGCCGGAGACCATCTGAAGGCGGCTTCGGACACGGCGACGAATCTCGCGGGCGTGGGGCTTTACTACCACCAGGGGTATTTCGAGCAGAAACTGAATCACGATGGCTGGCAGCAGGAGCATTATCCGGAAAACGATCTGGAGAACCTGCCGATCAAACGGGTGCGCGGGGCGGATGGCGAGCCGGTGCGGATTTCCGTGCCGTTTCCGGATGGTGAGTGCCACGCCCGGGTGTGGGTGCTCTCGGTGGGGGGCATCGGGCTCTACCTGCTGGACGCGAACATGGCGGAGAACCCGCCGCACTATCGCGAGTTGACCTCCCGTCTTTATGGTGGCGACCACTTCATGCGTCTCCGCCAGGAGCTGTTGCTGGCCGTGGGTGGATTCCGCGCGCTCATTGCGGCGGGGCTGGAACCGGCGGTGTGCCACATGAATGAAGGGCACGCGGCATTCCTGTCCATCGCCCGCATCGAGTACCTTACGAAACAAAAGGGCCTGGATCTGGATACCGCCGCGGAGGTGGCGGCGCGCTCCACGGTCTTCACCACGCATACGCCGGTGCCTGCGGGGAACGAGACCTTCCCGGTGGCGCTGGTGGAGGAGCATCTGAAAGCCATGGAGCACCAGACCGGTGTGCCGCCCTGGCGGGTCATCGAGTGGGGTCGCGCCCCGGGGGACAACTCCGCCGAACTTTCCATGACCATCCTGGGCCTGCGCATGGCCCACCGCGCCAATGGCGTGAGCGAACTCCACGGCGACGTGGCCCGCGGTATGTGGCAGCACGTCTGGCCGGACAGGCTGAGGGATGAGCTGCCCATCCGCCACGTCACCAATGGCGTGCACGCGCCCACCTGGCTGGCCCCGGAAATCCTGGCGCTGGTGCAGCAATACCTTGGCAGCGACTGGGAGACCGCCGTTGCCAGCAAAGAGGCGCTGGCCCGCATCGATAATATTCCGGACGAGGAACTGTGGAGCATCCACGAGAACCTGAGAAACCGCCTGGTGGTCACGGCGCGGAATGCCGTGGCCCGGCAGTCCACGGCGCGGAATGCCACACGCTCCGAAGTGACGGCCACGAGGTCCCTGCTGGATCCCTCCATTCTCACCATCGGTTTTGCCCGGCGGGCGGCCAGCTATAAGCGAGCGACCCTGCTGCTGAACGACCCCGCGCGACTGGAGGCGCTGCTGAACCATAAAGAATGGCCGGTGCAGTTCGTCTTTGCGGGCAAGGCTCACCCGGCGGACAATCACGGGAAGGACTTCATCCGCCAAGTGGTGGAATTCTCCCGCCGCACGAACACGAAGAACCGTTTCCTCTTCCTGGAGAACTATGACATGCGCCTGGCCCGCGCGCTGGTGCAGGGCGCGGATATCTGGCTTAATACGCCCGTGCGCCGCATGGAGGCCAGCGGCACCTCCGGCATGAAGGCGGCCATGAACGGCGTGCCGAACGCCTCCATCCTGGATGGCTGGTGGTGCGAGGGCTACAGCCCTGAATGCGGCTGGGCGATCGGCCATGGCGAGGAATACGAGGACATGGAATACGGGAACGCCATTGAGTCCGCCGCGCTCTACCGCCTGCTGGAGGAGGACATTGTCCCCACTTTTTACAGCCGTCCCGGCGGCGCGGCCCCGCCGCTCTGGACGGCCATGATGAAGTCCTCCATCAAGATGGCACTGGGCTTCTTCACCAGCCGCCGCATGGTTCTGGAATATCGTGAGAAGTTTTACCGGCCCGCCTCGGAGGACTATCAGCGCCTCATGGCCCGGGAAGGCGAGGCGGCCAAAGCCCTGCGTGCCAAAAAGGTGCGGCTGGATGCCAACTGGCATCAGGTGCGCGTTAGCACGCCGCGCGCGGAGCGGGAGCTGAGCGGTCTCCATACCGGGGATACCTTCGAAGTGACGACCAACGTTTCCCTCGGGGATTTGAAACCGGAGGAAGTAGTGGTGGAGATTTGCATGGGGCATGCGGTGGCAGGAAATCAGGCAAAAAGCCCGATATGTACCCCCATGAACCTGAAAAACTCCCGGTCTGACGGCACCCACGAGTACGCCCTTTCCGTCCCCTGCGAGGAAAGCGGGCGTTTTGCCTTCACGGTACGCGCCGTGCCAGTGGGCGACGAATGGAAAGCTTCTTCACCTGGCTACGTGACATGGGCGGGTTAACCTGATATAGCTTGCCCCCCCTTATGCCCGACAATCCGCGCATCCTAATCGTCACCCCGGAAATCACTTATCTTCCAGAAGGCATGGGCAATATGGCCCAGCGCCTGTCAGCGAAGGCGGGTGGCCTGGCGGATGTCTCGGCCTCCCTGGTGGCGGCACTTTTTGACCTCGGCGCGGACGTTCACGTGGCGCTGCCGAATTACCGGCGGATGTTCCATACGGATGTGTATGAGATCTTCAGCCGGGAACTGCAAACCATGCGGGAACGGCTGCCGGAGGAGCGCATCCACCTCGCGGAGGACCGCATCTTTTACTACCGGGACACGGTTTACTCGAACTACGGAGGGGAGAACCCGCGCATCGCCCTCGCCTTCCAGCGGGAGGTGCTGAACCACATCATCCCCCGCGTGCAGCCGGACCTCATCCACTGCAATGACTGGATGACGGGGCTCATCCCCGCCGCCGCCCGGCGTTTCCGCATTCCCACGCTCTTCACGGTCCACAATATCCACACTGAGAAACTGACGCTGGCGCAGATCGAGGAACGCGGCATTGATGCCGCGCAGTTCTGGCAGCACCTTTATTATGATGGCGTGCCGGGGAACTATGAGCAGGCGCGGAACTACTCCCCCGTGGACCAGCTGGCCACGGGCATTTTCGCGGCGCACTATATCAATACGGTGAGCCCCTCCTTTCTGGAGGAGGTGGCTCATGGCATGCACCCCTTCGTCCCGGCGGCGGTGCAGCGGGAAATCCGGAACAAGTATGACGCGGGTTGCGCCACCGGCATCCTCAACGCCCCGGACCCCAGCTATAACCCGGAGACGGATATCAGCCTGCCGGTCCGCTTCGGACCTGAAAACTTTCTGGAGGGGAAACGCGCGGCCAAAGCCCGCTTCCAGGAGCAGACAGGGCTGCATGTGAATCCGGACGCTCCCATCTTCTTCTGGCCCAGCCGCCTGGATCCCGTGCAAAAGGGACCGCAGCTTCTCAGTTCCATCCTCTACCTCATAGTCTCCGAATACTGGGACAGCGAACTCCAGGTGGCCATCGTGGCCAACGGGGAATACCAACGGGTCTTCAAGGACATCGTGCGGCAGCACGATTTCCACAAACGGGTGACGGTGTGCGAATTCAACGAAGGGCTCTCCCGCCTTGGCTACGCGGCCTCGGACTTCTGTTTCATGCCCTCCTCCTTCGAGCCCTGCGGTCTGCCTCAGATGGTGGCTCCCATCTACGGAAGCCTCACGCTGGCACATAATACCGGCGGGCTGAAGGACACGGTCATCCATCTCTCCGACGAAGGTGACCGGGGGAACGGTTTTGCTTTCGAGCACTTCAATCCCGATGCCCTGCACTGGGCGGTGAACAAGGCCATGGAATTCTATCGCCGCCCGGCGGAGCAGAAGGAGTGGATCATCAGCCGCATCATGCGCGAATCCCTCTCCCGGTTCAACCATGACGCCTGCGCGCGGAGCTACTTCAAGATCTACGAGGACATGCTCAAGCGCCCCCTGATCCTGCCGGACGAACCGGCGGAGCCGGGATCTGAAGGCTGAGGTTTTCAGGGACAGCTTTTGCCAGGACAGGGAATCCCCTGCCCTTCTCCATGCCTTGGCGCTGCCGTATCCGGAAAGTGTGACGCACAGCAGGCCAGGGAGGCAGCCGGTGACATCACGGGGAGCGCGTTCAACACAGATGATCGAAAGGAGGCGGCAAGGTTCCGGAAGGTTCCAACGCGATCTTTTAATTCCTCTTCCGTCTTCTCCTTTCCGCCCTTCACGGGAGAGTTCGACGGCGACAGGAATGTCGCCGCTCCTTGTGCATATTCAAAGGATTGTGAGGTTGCACATGAGGGTCACCCTCCCGGCGCGGGGCCGGGGCCACCCTCGTCGATGAAATCTTCGATACCACCCAGGTCACGCCTAATGTGGCGGGCACCCATTTTTATATCAATAAGAGAGAAAACAATACTTTTACACCACGCTCAGATTTATATAACATTTTGATTTCGAGCCGCCGGTAAATGTAATTGATTCTTCACACCCGGAAGTGCTGGCACGGATGAACGCTTTTCAATTGAGGCGTATTTTCCGGGAACGTTAATGCCTCTGTGTCGGTTCCGGTGGTCCTGCCGGAGCCCGTATTCATCCCAGCAATCTTTTTCCGTATTGATATAATATGAATCAGTTTTTGATCACGCGCCACTGTTTTAAAAAACAATCCGCCTGGCTGCTGGCGGGGCTTTTCATCGCAGCCACGGGAACCACGGAAGCTTCCACGCTTCTGTTCTCCGATAATTTCAACGTGGCGAATGCCACCCTGGACGCGTCCGCGCAGGGACCTAACCGTTATTCAGGGCTGCTCGCCGGCACCACGGAATCCCACGCCGCGCTCGCCCAGTCGAACATCGTGAACCAGCAACTCAGCGTGGCGGCGAATGACACAGCCGTGCGCTTCGTCTCCAGCACGGATCTGACGCTCCGCCGGAACTTCTCGGAGGGCGCGACCGGAGCCGCCATCCTCGCCGCGGGAGGCTTCCAGGTGTCTCTGGACCGTATCCAGAGCACCACCGCCAACACGAACTGGGTGGGGATCGGCGTGGGAGCCGTCATTGCGGGCAGTGATGCCTGGATCGGCGATGGCGCGCTGGATTTCGGCTTCCTGCTGCGGAACAACGGCAATGCCCAGCGTTTCGATAACGGTCTGTCTTTGGAAATCGCCTCCGCCGTCATTCCCACGCTGACCACGCAGCATTACGTTTTCACCTTCCTGCTCGATCCGCAGGCGGCCAATCCTTTCGCGGACGGTTCGAATGTTACTGTCTCCGCCACCGTGGATGGCGTGGCCGTGCCCATGGCGGCGGGAGGTGCCACCAGCTACACTTTCCAGTGGGCCGGAAACAACGGGAACATCCAGATCCAGTATTTCTGGTCCGCGAGCGGCGGCTCCATAGATAACCTTTCCATCGCCACCGTGCCGGAGCCCTCGCTTTCGGTCCTGGGTGCCCTGGTCGGCGTGGGAATGCTGGCCCGCCGCCGCCGCGCGTGAACCACCACACCGGATACACCTGGATATCACCCGGCCATTCTCTCCGGAACCGGTCGGGCGCCTCCTCCAGGTGGTCCGCATTCCCGTGTTCTTCAAAAAAAAACACCACGCCATCCTGTGAAAACATCCAGCCTCCGCCGCTCCCGCCGCCTGCTCACCACCGCGACCCTTCTCGCGATCTTCCCCGTCCACGCGGGGACGGTGATCTTTTCGGACAACTTCAATGTGCCTGACAACACGACGGACGGCTCCCAGCAGGGACCGGACCGCTATGCCGGCCTCTTCGGAGGCAATACTGTTAGCCGCGCCGCGCTCTCCCAATCCAATATCGCCGGACAGCAACTCATTCCCGGCTGGGATGGCGCGTTGAGATTCGTGGACAGCACGGACCTGACACTGCGCCGGAACTTCGCCGAAGGCGCGGCGGGCGAGGCCATCCGGGCCGCCGGGGGCTTCCGTATCGAATTCGACCGCACCCAGAACGCCACGGACAACATGAACTGGGTGGGCGTGGGCGTGGGCAGCGTCTTTTCCGGGGATGCCTGGATCGCGGATTCACGCCTGGACTTCGGTTTCCTGCTCCGGAACAACGGCAATGCCCAGCGCTTCGACAATGGGGTGTCCGCGGACATCAACAGCTCCTACACTCCCTCCACGGACACCCGGCACTATACGTTCGACTTCCAGTTAGACCCGGTATCCCCGAATCCCTTCGAGGACGGCTCCTTTGTGACCGCCACCGCCACCGTGGATGGGGTGCCGGTCATCCTGGGCACCGCCGGGGAAACCAACTACACCTTTCAGTGGGATGGAAACGGCGGGGTTATCCAGGTCCAGCTTCTTTTCTCCATTCCTGGTGGATCCGTGGATAACCTGAGCATTTCCACGCTGGATCTCACCACCGGCCCGTCAATTCCTCCCGGCCCTATCATTCTCATCGTGGAGCCTGGCAAGCTGGTTACCGCGAGCTTCGATGTAACCCCCGGGGCCTCCTATTCCCTCCAGCGCTCCACCACCATGGAGGACGGCAGCTGGCTCCAGGTGGGAGATACCGTCCAAGCCTCCGATACCGGTGAAGTTTCCATTCAGGACCCCACCCCTCCCGAAGGCCGCGCGTTCTACCGGATTGCCTATAGACCCTGAGTTTTCGCCCGGTCGGAAGTCCACCCTGGAAAGCACCTCCAAGCCCGGTTCCGCCGGGCAAAAAAAAGGTCCGCCCCCTCTCCTGTTTCCAGAAGAGGGGGCGGAATCCGTTAGAGACATAACCGGCTTGTCCGGGGAGCTCACTGACCGTCGGCGGCGGTCACCTTCACTCCGCCCGGGGCGGCCATGCTGTCGCCGTAGTAGGTGTCGTCATACCAGGCGAACCCGATGGGACCCGCGTCCTGTAGCATTTTCACCGGATTGCTGTTATCGTTGGACGGCAGCTTCTGGACTTTGGCAGTGGTCTTTTCAGCCGTTTGCGGCCAGTAGTCGTTCAAGGTCAGAAAGAGGTTATACCAGCGGGGCACGTTGTAGGGAGCCGTGTCCTGGGCGCAGAGCAGCGAGCTGTCAGTGGCGAAGGTGAAGGACTTTTCCAGCAGGGGATCGGTCACTCCCCCTCCCCAGCGTTTCGCCATATTCGCCCATACCTGCAGGTGGATGCCCCCGGTCCCGAAGGCATAGTAGCCCTCCTTCATCCGGAAGTCCCCCTCTTTATACCCCGGCATTTCGTCCTTGTGGATGAAGATGTCCACGATGGAGCCGGCTCCGCTGGGACCGTTGTAGGACCACCTGCCGTAATACTTCAGATTCGGGAACTCCTTTTTAGGCTTGTCGATATCGAACAGCCCCTGCTTCCAGGTGTACCGGTCGTCCTGATAGGGACAGAGCGGATAGGTAGTCTGCACGGTCCCGAAGCCGCTCGTGCCATAACACGGGCTCGAATACTCTGGAAGGATCATCGCCACGTAGGCCGCGGTATTCATCCGGACGCCGCCGCCCAGGCCTGGATTTCCCAGGGCGCACATGTCCGCCCCCCACATCATGCCGTCATACACATACCCGGCAAACGTGTCCCGGATGAAGTAGTCCTCGATGGCGGTCATGCCCCCCGCCACCTGATCACTACGGAAGTTCCCCGCCATGATGTCATAGGCGAAGATGCCGTTCATGACCGCCACGCTTTCATAGTAGCCGCGATTGTTCACCTCACGGGGAATGCCATCCGCAGTGTGATACATTTCAAAACCCATCCGGTCGATCGTTCGGGGGTGGTCCACGAGCATCTGGCGGGCGTACTGGCCATAGCTTTTCGCGGCACCGGTGCGGGTGAAGTTGAAACCGGCCACCTTGGCCACAAAGACGTTGATCAACGCGGGGGAGTCCTGGTGGATGTTGTAAGGGGTCCCGATATAGCGGAGCCCCCGCCCCGCGAAGGCGTCCCAGTTGGCCTGGCCCGAAGAGTCGGACCGCGTGGTGTAGTTTTTGTAATAGGTGGCGTAGGGAGCCCGTTTGGAGCGCTCCAGCACGGTTTTGTAGCCCGCGTCATCCATCCACAGGTAGTTCCCGTGCTTCTCCGCCTTGCTGGGGTGGGTCGGGTTTTTGCAAACCATCCGGGTCTTGACGTTCGTCGTGTTCCCTTTGCAGCGGTACTGCAGGGTGTTCATCCCGGTATTGAACCGCGAGGCATCCAGCGTCACCGCGGAGTTCCCGGCGTCGATGAACTCACCACCATTGATGCGATACTGGACATTGGCTCCGTAGAGATCCCGGATTTCAAACGTCACCGTGCCTGTGCCGGCATCGAGGTAGGTCGTTTGATCACAGATCTTCGGCGTCCAGTAGGCCTTTGGCGGTGTGGTATAGAATTGGGCGTTGCCCGTGGCGCGCACGGTCATGCCCGGGGTTTTGGGATTCACCACCAGGGCCACGGTTTTACCATCGTCCACGTAATAGGCCTGGTCGATGAATACGCCGTCCTCCCGGTCGCGCAGGGAGACATTGGTGTCGTCCGCATAGCTCAGCGTATGCCACTCGTCCCCGGCGCTGTCCGTCAGACCCCGGAAGTAGCAGGTCGTCCGGCTGGCATAGTGAGTGCCGTTGGGACCGGTAGTGCCCACCACGGCAGGCTTCTCCACCAGTTGCACCATGCCGGTTTTATAATTCGACGTGATGTTCACCGCCGCGCCTCCTTTCACCGTGGAGACTTTGAAGCTCATGCCGGTGGCGTCCCGCGTGTAGTAAACAGTGGAACCGGCCGCCAGGCCCTGGCCACCCGTGAGCACGGGAAAGGTCACCGCCGTGCCATCCGGAATGCCATGCTGGACACTCGTGTGGTGATCCGCGAGATTGGAGATCGTGACCAGATCCGAGGCGGCATTGGCACTCACGGCGTAGGCATCCTGGTAGGTCTGGGAGGCAAGGGTAAAGGGAGCGATGTAAGCCGGGAACAAGCGGGCGGTTTTGGCCCGCGCGTAATCGTCGGACCACAGGTAATTATACTGCCGGTCGCGGTCGAGGTTGTAGCGGATGATCCCCTCATCCCCGGTGTTGGCCACGCCGTCTTTCCCGTTCACCCCGATGACCTCGTACCCCCCGGTGTTCCCGATGATTCCGAACGCGATGTTGCGTTCATTGTGCTTCATCGAAATGGGGGTGGTGGACCGGATGTAGACCACTTTGTGGTCATCCACCAGTTTGTCAGAGTAAAGGTACTCCTCCATGTAGTCCACTCCCTTCACACCGCCCCAGGTGACATCGATACCCGACTTGTAGTTAATCAGCTCCGTGTCCGTCCCGACCTCCTGGGCGGCAAGCCCGCCCGTCCCCATGAGGCACATTAAAAAGACACCCAGCCTCCCTCCGCGGCGCCCGGCACCTTTTTTATATACATTGAAAATCGAAAAAACAGGCCCTGTTGGTCCGCCGGAGACGGAGGGCGTGCTACGCGAAATCACCGGCTGGTCAATTATGGATTTTATCGTAATCACGGAAATATTGTAATTTCATACCCTATATCCCGCAAGGTCCAATTTTGAGCTTTTCACTCATCACCCGTATTACCTAACCCGAAAAACACAATTCAAAACCTTTACCGTGAATGCATTACAAACAAAATTCACATACCAATAAAATCACAATAACTAACTATTAAAGGCTTCCGTAAAATGCGCCGCATGCTGATTGCAAGCAAATAACTATTTCCAACCCGTGGCTCGTCGAACCATCCGCATTTCCGTAATATCACCGCCCGTAATTTTACGGAAATAGCAAGAATGCGTGTAAAGTTAACATTAATTTTAATGACCTCCCTACCTCAATCGGGCCGCAGAAGGGCTTTCCACGCCGTTTTTGAATCAAAAACGACCGTGATATGATCGATTTATAAAAAGATCCCGGCACCTCCTCCAGCCACTAAAAGCAAGAGGTCAGGATATCCGGAAACCAAAAAGGTCAGGATGCCATGGGCACCATGACCCGGCGGACATTCTCAGAGGGAACTAACGGTAAGGACGGAGAAGGCCTTCCTGTCAGGACACACGCCCCTCCGGTCCTTCTCCCGGGAGCTGAAGAAGGACCCTGAACATAAAAAAACTCCCCGCCATGACTGGCGGGGAGTTTGTCTTGCCGTCTTTGTGAGCAGGTCAGGAGCCTTTGGCCCTCCCTGCCCTCCGCTTTTACTCCATCCGAGCCCTCCAGAAGACACGCTGGGCACCGGTCAGCCCCAAGGTGGTGAGGCTCTTCGTCCACGCCGTGGTAGCGCCTGGACCGGTGAAGAGAATGTCCCGCTGCGTCCAGGTAACGAGATCCGTGCTGGTCTCGATGATGTAATTCAGCCCCGGCGTGGCGCTCAGGGTGAGCGTGACGTTATCCCCGCTGATACTGGAGCCGGTAAACACAGGCGCGATGGGCTGCGCCAGCGTGAGACCAGCCAGGTCCACATACGGCGCGGTGCCGGTGGTGAGAGGCACGAAGGGAATCGGGAGGGAACCGGATTCCCGCCGCCCGAACACCTCGAACCACGACCCGCCGTTGACTTCAAAATACGCGACATTGAGAGGATAATCTCCCGCCGGCAGGTGAATGCGCCCCACGGTGGTGCTGTCGCCGGTGGGCACATCCGCGTAGAGGCCCGCGAAGTCACCTTTGCCCAGTGGCACCTCATTCAGACGCCAGTAGCCCAGAGGATTGGATGCCTTGATGAGGGTAGGATAAGGAATGGCACGCGCGGCGTTCAGGCCGTTCGCCCGGTGGGAGGCCAGCGTCACATCGTCCACTACCGTGCCGTAATAGGCCACTTCATCGATGGAACCGGCCCAGCCAAAAGCGGCGTCCGAGCGGGCTCCGATAGTGAAGGGACCGTCCACGTTTGCCACAAAGGGCTGACCCGGCGCGCTCAGCACGGGCACGCCGCCATCCACCGAGAGCCTCGCGGTTCCCGTGACGCCATCCCAACTGGCGGTAAGGTAATACCAGGTGCCCGCCACCGGGGCAGGGCCCGCCGTGATGTTCACCACGGTATTCAGCCCGTTCTGATTGTAGGTACGGAACACCCAGCCGGTATCCCCCTGGTAGATGAGCCATCCGGAGCGCGGGTCCGCGAAATGCCCGTTGGCCAGCACGCAGGTGAGCACCCCGGCCCCATTGACGACGTCCGGCTTTACCCAGGCCTCCACGGTAAATGAGGTGGTGTTGAAGGCGGCGGTGAACGGCACCTGAGTCTTCAGGGCATCCGCGGCAGTCGTGGTGATGGCCGTGTCCGTACTGCCGGCCAGCGCTCCCGGCCTCTGGTATTGAGCGGAGGAAGCAGTCCCAAAGTCCGCCGCGGCTCCCAGGCTGCCGGAATTCGCCGCGTAGGTGAGAGGCCGTCCGATGCTGCCGGCACCGGTGGCATTCTCCGTGAGAGCCGT
This sequence comes from Verrucomicrobiales bacterium, assembly GCA_965229245.1. Taxonomy (GTDB): domain Bacteria; phylum Verrucomicrobiota; class Verrucomicrobiia; order Verrucomicrobiales; family V1-33; genus V1-33. Next base: position 544,195 of record CBDDIW010000003.1, on the reverse strand, counting down.
GAAGTCACTTTGCTCCGCGAGCAGGAAGACGCCCCCGGCATAGCCGCGAAAAGCGTCGGCATCCGCGATGCCGCCCGCCGCCGCGCCCACTCCGTGCGTGGTGCGGATGGTGAAGGAGCCGTTCGCGGTGGGCGTGATATCCGTCCAGCGGGCCACCAGACCAGCGCCGTTTTCACCCGTGCTGAATTCCACACTGGTGGCGGAGACCCGCACGGCTCCCGTGGTGCTGGCGGGCGTGGCGGAGAGCGTGTCCCGCAGGGACCAGTTCGTCACCCGGCTCGCGTAGGAGGCTCCGCCGGAGCGGTTGGCCGTGGCGGCAAAGGTGTAGTGCTTCGCGGGATCCAGTCCGGTAAAAGTGAGGTCCACATACCAGCCGGGGGCGTCACCGTAGCTCATGTTCCCCGCGATGTCCGCGAAGCCGCCAAAGGTGGCCGCCGCGTCCGTGCCTGCCGTGTAGGTGGCGGGATCCCCGGCGGAATTCACGCTGCCGGTGGTCATGAATTCGGTGTAAGTGGCGGTGATCGGAGTGTCCGCCCCGGTGGCACTGTTTTTCAAAAGTCCCGAGGGACCGGTGCCGGTGAAGTTCCGGCCCAGCCCGTAGAGCGTGGTATTTGCCGCGTTGGTTTGCCCGCTCTTCCAGGCACTGTCATTGTAGGCGCGCCACTGGTGGGCGTTCCCAATGGTAAGGCGTCCGCCATCGTCCCCCGCGAAGCCGAAGAGATAGTCCCCCTCCTCGGCGATGTGCAGGGTGGTGGAGGCGCGCAGGCCAAAATAGTCGTCGTCCACGCCCGCGTTGTTGCGCGGAAACGGAATTTCTCCCGGCACGCGCCCGGTGGCACCCGAGGTGTCCGGATCCGCGAAATTGATGGAGGCCGCGGTGGAGGTAGCGGCGACTGGATCCGCGGCCAGGGCCGCGTTCACCGCCGCGTCCACGCCGGCCAGGTTATTGCTCTTCAGGGAACCAGGCGCGGACGTTTGCACGGTCCAGGGAGAGGTCACCGCGGGCTGCGCCACGGGCGCGGGCTGGGGCGGAACATAGCCCACGGCGCGCCATGTGGCAGTGTCCGCGTTATTGGGGAACGCCCCTTTGGCAGCGGTGAGCTGGCAGGCAAACCCGCCACCACCTTCCCACATTACATATTCCAGCCGGTAGATCCCCGCCTTCAAATGAATCACGCCCCGCGTATCCGCGTCGCTGGTTCCGGCATCGAACTGGATGCTGTTCCCGTTCATGGATCCATTGCCACTCACGGAGGAAAAGACCGGGTCCGGCCCGTTGATCGCCAGCACGCGGAGCAGAAAGCCGTCGTCGCTGTGATTGTTGAAGGTGTAGTCCGACTCCTCGGTGATCTGAATGAGGGAGTGGGCCACGATGATAAAGTGCTCATCGTCCGCGCCCGTGTTGCCGGGGAAGGCCTTCGCACCACCCACCACTCCGGCGGGGCCGGGAGCCTCGGGATCCGTGAAATTGATTACCTGTTCCTGGCTGTCGACAACGGTGCCGGGGGAAAGCGCGGGCGTGCGCGTGGCGGCGGTATTCGGGTCTGTGAGGAAGGCCAGCACGGAACCGAGATCCTCCGCGGAATTGATTCCCTGATTCAGATAAACACGCACCCCCCATTTTCCATCCACCCCCGCGGGGCCGGGATACAGAAAGGGAGAGGCGACGACTGGCGAAGCCAGAAGCAATGGGGCCAGACGCGTGGTCAAGAACCTGGCGTGGCCGGGCCGGAGAGCGGAGCGAACTCCACGTGGGGATTTTTCAGGATTTCTCATGATGTTGCGGGATGGGGTTTGGGGATGGGGGTGCAAGGGAGCACTCATATCTAAGCACCTGCCCGCAAATCCCCTACCGGGGAACGTTTGTGATTTTGATGAGGAAATTTCACCGGCTGCTAATCTTTATTTTCATACCACCTTCATGTCCTCTCTGACCCTGTTTTCCTTAACAGTGCCTGAAATGCATCGAGCCAGCGGCTTCGGGGGAACCGTCCGAGTAGGACGAAACCTCGGCGGAAGTGTTATTCACAAGGTTTCTTCATCGAACGTGTCCGCGCCTCATCTCCACGGACATTACCTGCCCGGAGGAACCGTCTGGCGGTTTGCGGGATTGGTCCCGCGATTTTGCCCGGCGGGCTGCTGGGTGGAACCCTGCTGGCTGCGGTGGCTCCCATCGCGATCCTGATCAGCCTGCTTGTCGTTTCCCTGATCATCCCGGTTCCGGTTGATCTCGTCGGTCTTCATAGTGGAGGTTTTATTTTTCATGATGTTTATTTTTGAGTGAGATTCCTATTTCTGCATGAAAAGGACCGCGTCGGCTCAAAAAAGGTGTAAACGGATATCCAGGCGGCCCGGCACACGCAGCCTTTTAATTTCCCTCCGACCGCCCTTCCCTTTATGCTATCAATCCCCCCCCCTGTTGTCGGTGCGTATGCTTCTTCACCAGCCTCCACGCGCGCAGAGGAGTCGTCCCTGACACCGGGAGTATGGAGATTTGTGTATATTCCCGCCCGCGCTCCTTCCCCCCCATGATCGTCAGATCATTGTTTTCCAGGACGAGGTGGTTGCTTCGCTCCAGCATCCGTGGGGCCGGGGTAATCCTCCACGGAAGGTTCCCCGGGCTTTACGGGAGGCCGCTTCGAGCCATGCTTCCCTTCTTCGGCGTGGCCGGTTTTTTTGTCAGGCACGGAATGTTTGGAGCTGGAATGGGTATTCATATGAGGTCCGGGAAATCTGCAAAAGCCGTGCCCGCCAACGAAGCAGGAACGTGGCCCGGCTCATGCAAAGAACACAATTGCCTGTTTATGGGCTTTCAGGTACGGGTCCGCGGAGAGGTGTGAACCTCCCGCGGATTTCCGTTTTTAGCGCCGGAAGACTTGGACCGCCCTCCTGCAAAAAAAGAACCCCCGGCAGAGCTGCTGCCGGGGGCTTAATTAAGAATTCAATGCGGAGGCCGCCTCAGTCCTGTCAGGGTTTTTGCACAACCTTAAAGAAAAGCCGGTCTTCGATAGCCGGGACTGTTTTTGTGGTGGAAGTCCCCTCGGATTCCACATCGTCGAGAGCCGTGGACCACGTTACGAGGTCCGGCGAACTCTTGATAAAGTAAGTGAGGCCGGGCTGGGAAGTGAAGGTGAGAGTCATCGTGTCCGCGGCGGCATCATAGGCCGTGGCCGTCACCGGCGCGCCAATTTCCCCGGGGAACCGGAAGTAACTGGTGTAAGCGCCCCGGGCCTCCGGAACGACAAAGCCGATGCTCCGGGTGTCGATCGCCGTCCAGGCGGTGCCGTCCGTGCTGCCTTCGAGGGTCCATGCCACTGGATCCCGCTCCGGAGCGTCCCCGGCGGTGGCGATGCGATAGCCGTCGATGCTCACGGGAGCGGGATATTCGAACACCAGCGAGCCGCGATTGAAGTCCAGCCACTTGGTGGAGGGATCCCCATCGGCGGCGAAGGCCGGCGCCTCGGCGGCGGGGCTGTCACCTCCGGGACTCGTCAGCGTGGCCCCGGTCAGGATCTGCCCGCCAAGGCTGAGTTCCACCTCCGCGATCTGGAGGCTGTTCGCCGCGGAGGCATTGCGCTGCGCGGTGGTGGTGAAGCGGAAGAACTTATAGGTCACGGAGGAGGCCGGGCCTTCGACAAAGACCGGAGCATTCAGCGTAGCCGTGCCCGCGGTATTGTTAGCCGTGAGCGTGTAGGTGGTGAGACCCGCTGGCGGAGTGGCCGTGGCGGTGCCGCTGGTTCCCGTGCCTCCCGTCACACCGGGGGAAATGGAGACGGAAGTGGCCCCCTGCGTGGCCCAGGTGAGCGTGGTGGACTCGCCGCTCTGGAGATGGGCGGGGCTCAGGCTGAAAGTGGCCGTGGGAGCGATGACAGAGGGCAGCGGGATATCGCCGGAGAACGTGAGCCGGCCCGCGGGGGCCGGGAAGCTCTCCACGCTGTCCAGCAGAGCCCAAGTGGTGCCATTGGCGCTGCCTTCCAGTTTCCAGCTGATGGGATCGCGCTCGTCGAAATCATTTGCCGTGGCGAACCGGTAGCCGTCCGGGCTGACGGGCGTGCCGAAGTTCAAAACCAGGGGCGCTTTGTTGAAGTCCAGCCATTTCGTGGCGGTGTTGCCATCCACGGCTTGGGCGGGACCTTCACCCACATTGTTGAGTCCGCCGGGATTCGTGGCGGTGGCCCCGGTAAGGCGGGTGGTGCCGGAGATCATCGCGAACTCCGAAATCTGGATGCTGGTGGCCGTGGACTGGCGCAGGGCCAGCGGGGTGAACCGGAAATACTGGAACGTCTGGGGCCCGCGCACGATGGGGCTCACTTTGGCGGTGGCCGTGAGCGTCTCCGCTCCCTTGGTGGCGGTAAGCGTGTAGGTAGTCTCCTCAGTGGGGCTGACGGTGAACGTGCCGGTTTCCGTGACCGTGCCGACCGACGGGGAGATGCTCACGGAGGAGGAGCCCACCACGGCCCACTCCAGAGTCGCGGATTCCCCCGTTCCAATCTTCGGACGGGTGGTGACAAAGCGGTTGATGGTGAGCGGCGTGGGGGCCGCGAAAAGAATAGCGGGCGTATAGGTGCCCCGGGCGGCGGGGGTGGGATAATCCGTCCGGGATTCCGCGAGAGTCCAGGTGGCGCCATCGGCGCTCCACTCCAGATTCCAACTCACGGGGTCCCGCTCCGTGGCATCCCCCCCGGTCGCGAAGCGGTAGCCATCCACCGTCACCGGCGCGGGGAAGGCTAGCACCAGAGGCACTTTGTTGAAATCCAGCCATTTGGTGGACGTGCTCCCGTCCACGGCGAAGGCCGGCAACTCACCCGAAGGCGAATTGCCACCAGGATTGGAAGCAGCCGCGCCGGGAATGCGCGCTCCCTGGTAAAGAAGGTCAAACTCAGAGAGCTGGATGCTGTTGGCGCTCACGCCATCACGCAGCTTCGTCTGACTGAAGCGCCAGTAACGCGCGGTAATGTCCAGAGCGGACGCCGTGGTGGCACCCGCCAGCAAAAGCAGGGCGACGGGTAGATAGGAAACGGGGGAGGTCTTCATAAATACAGAGCTCCCTGGATATCCAGGGAACCGTCCGCAGGCGCAGCATTTATGCCATGAGATCAAGGGAAAATGTAGATAAAACGTCAGAACGGTCCTGATTTTGATTAGTAAATAATGAGTTTTCATATTCCGTTAGATAAAATCCAGTCAGCCACGCTGAAAATTGATTCGCAACGGGTACTATGTAGTTTTCATTAAATAAATGCTAATGGAGCGGGATCCTTCTCTCTCCGGCCAGGATCAGGGACTGTGAACAACCGGCACATCCTCCGTACAAACAAAAAGCCGCGCGGAAACATTCCCGCGCGGCTAATAAAGAGAGAGGACCGCAACCGGAACTCAGGACCGCCGGGCACGCCGGTTGAGATGCCGCTTCAAGGCAGCCAGTCCCAGAAGGCTGCCCCCGAAAAGCGTAAGTGTAGACCCGGTATCCGGCACCCGTACAGTGATCGTGCCCACACCAGCCACGAGTTCGAAGTCGCCATTGTTCGCCGTCACCATATAATGCAGCACCCCGTCCAGGGCGATGCTGGTGAGGATAGTCACATCCAAGCCCTGGCTGAAGACAGAGTAAGTGGCAAACGAGGGAACCGCGCCCACGCTTGCAAAATTAGCCGTGATCGAGCCCGCCTCGATGCCGCTGTCCGGGTCCCGGAAGAAGAAGGAAATGGTCCCCCCGGTGATGGGCTTTCCGAGCTGGTAGCCGAAAGAGGAGACATACGTTCCACTGGCCGGACCGAAACCAGTGGCCGTGAAGATGTTTGCGTCGGTGTCAGGGGGTTCAAAATTGAACTGGCCTTCATATACTGCCGTCGCCGTTCCAGCGGCCAGGCTGAAGTTTATGACGTCCACATCCGAATACGTAATGGAGGCGGCGCTGGCTGTTTGTGGCAGGAAGCAGAAGAGGCCTACCGCGAGTGCGTAGGCCGACAGATTTTTTTTAACACAGGGGATCATCGTTTCGAGTACAGGGTTTTATGGGGAGCGCCCATGAGAATTTTGCCGCATCAGGCGTGCCAGAAATGATAAATTTCCATACTCGACTCAACATCAATAAGTTATCAGATCACCCATCGACTCTTCCCGATGGATCAAACCAATGGAAATTGCAAAGTTTTCCGACACCGTTGTCGAAAATCTTTACACTGTGCATTAATCCAAGACCCCGCGTAGCGAATGCGGATTAAAATTTGGCATGGATTCTCATCCAATCCAATCAGCCCGTCCTTTTCCTCTCACGTGAAGACCAGACGGCGAACGCCCAAAGTAATCACCTCGTCATCGCATCCGCCCGTAGTCTCCCGCCGTTTCTCCACCGCCCTGAATTTTCATGAGGCAGGCATGCCGCGTACATAAAAAAGGCGCGTCAGGGAAACCCTGGCGCGCCTGCCACTGTGTGAGCGGTCCCCTTTGCCCTCACAGCAGCGTTGGTAGTTTTAGCGAGGGCTCTGGAATTTGCCAATCATCTTTTCATCGTTACGCGAAAAATTTCCAGCGGGGTTGATTCTCCGGAAGACCGGGGCCAATCTCACCCGCCCCACTGGCCCCCGCCTGTCCTTCCCCCCGCCTACTGATGCAGAAACTGCTGATCATCGATCCAGAGTCCGATTTCCTCGAATGGGCCCAGCGCCATCTCACCACTGAACACGTGCAGGTGGAGACCGCCGCGAGCGCTGATGAAGGGATGAAGAAGTTTCTCGCGTCAAAGCCGGACCTGGTAATCTCCGAGTTCCACCTCAAGCCGGTGAACGGCATCGAGCTCCTTAAGAAGTTCCGCCAGCAGGATCCTCTTATTATGGTGGTGCTCTGCACCTCCTTCCCGCCCACCAACGCGGTGATCGAGGCCATGAAGCTCGGAGCCTTCGACTTCCTGCGGAAGGAGTCCCTGCCCTACGATCTGCGCCCCGTGGTGGAAAGCGCGCTGCAAACCCGGGAGGTCTCCCGCGTGGAAAAGCCCGCCGAGCCGGCGGTGGACCTGGGGGACGTCATGATCGGCCAGAGCCCCGCCATGCAGGGCGTGTTCAAAATGATTGGACGCGTCTCGCGATCGGACGCGGCGGTCATGATCACCGGGGAGAGCGGCTGCGGAAAGGAAGTGGTGGCCCGGGCCATCCAGCGATTCAGCCTGCGGCATGGACGGGAATTCGTGGCCATCAACTGCGCGGCCATTCCGGAAAGTCTACTGGAGAGCGAACTCTTCGGCCACGAGAAAGGCAGCTTCACCGGAGCCACTTCACAACGGGTGGGCCGCTTCGAGCAATGCGATGGCGGCACGCTGTTCCTGGACGAGATCGGGGAGATGCCCATGCACGTGCAGACGAAAATCCTGCGCGTGCTGCAGGAGGGGGAATTCAGCCGCGTGGGGGGAAATGAAACGCTGCGCACGGATGTCCGCATCATCGCGGCCACGAACCGGAACCTGGAGCGGGAAGTGGATCGCGGGAAATTCCGGGAGGACCTTTTCTACCGTCTGAACGTGGTGCGCGTGCACCTGCCTCCCCTGCGGGAACGTCCGGAGGACATCCGGCCGCTGGCCATGTTTTTCCTCCAGCGCCTCGCGCGGAAGAAGAACAATCCCCGCCTGCGTTTCGCCGACGAGACCCTGGCGCTCATGGAGAACTACAACTGGCCGGGGAACGTGCGGGAGCTGGAGAATACCATCCAGCGCGCGGTGGTGCTCGCGCGCTCCGAGGTCATCACGGCGGCGGACCTGCCGCTGGGCCAGAGTTCCTCCGGCAAGCCTGAGGACGGGGAGGAGGTGCTCACCACGGACGCCGCTGTCCGGCAGTTGCTCCACGCCGCGCAGGATTCCGGCGAGCCTCCCCTGGCGTGGATCGAACGCCTGCTGGCTCTGGAGGCCCTGAGTAAACTCGACAACGATGCCGCCGCCGCCGCCCGCGCCCTGGGCGTGAAGCCCGCGGCCTTCAAGAAACTGCTGTCAGGCTCCTCCGACGCCTGAGCCCGCTGCTGGAAGTCCCATTCTCAATGTCGCGGGCGTTTTTTCGAGGGGCCGGAATCTTACGGCGGCTGCCGTTTCTGTTCGCGGCGGGAGCTTTCGTTATGGCGGCAGTGTCCTGCCGCACGGTCTCTTTCTACACCCAGGCCATCAAAGGGCAGCGCCAGATTCTGCGGGAGGCGCGTCCGATTCCCGAAGTGTTGGCGGATCCCCTCACGCCGGAACGGGTGCGGGCCAAACTGGAACTGGTGCAGGAACTGAGGAAATTCGCGAAAGAGGAACTGCACCTGCCGGCGGACAAGCAATACGATCACTACTGCGACCTGCACCGGAAGTATGTGGTGTGGGTGGTCTATGCCGCGCCGGAGTTCAGCGTGGAGGGCAAAACCTGGTGGTATCCTATCGTGGGCTCCCTGAAATACCGCGGCTTCTTCACTGAAGAGGCGGCCCGCAATGAGGCGGAACACCTGCGCCGCCAGGGCTACGATGTCTTCGCGGCGGGCACGGAAGGCTACTCCACCCTAGGGTGGCTGCGGGATCCGGTGCTGAATACCTTCCTGCACCGGAGCGACGCGGAACTGGCGGAACTCATCTTCCACGAGCTAACCCACCAGCGGCTCTACCTGAGCGGGGACACGGATTTCAATGAAGCCCTGGCCACGGCGGTGGGCGAGGAGGGAGCCGCGCGCTGGCTGCGCTCGCGGGGACGGCTCGCGGAATTGAAAGCCTACAATGCCCAGCGCCGGTTCCAGCGGGCCGTGGTGGACATCGTGCTGCGCACGCGGGAGCGGCTGCGGGCGCTCTATGCCACGCACGCCGGGGAGCCGGTGGAAAAACTGCGGGCGTTGAAGACTACTGAGTTTGAACGCATGCGGGAGGAGGGCCGGAGCCTGCGAAAGCTGGTAAAAACCCGCGATGACGCGAAGCGGCCCGCCTCCCAACTGGCAAACAACGCCAGCATGAACAGCGTGGCGGCGTATTACACCTTACTACCCTGCTTCGAGGATCTCCTGCGGCGGGAGCAGGGCGATCTGGAGCGTTTTTTCCGCCGGGTGGAAGCCATGAAGCCCATGCCCAAACAGCGGCGGCGCGAGGTGCTGGGGTGCCCGCCGGATGCGGCCAGACCTTAAAATCCTCGCTTCCGGCGCAAAGAGCGGGGGCGGAGCCCGGGGGAATGTGCTACACCTTTCCCGATTCCTCCCCCCTCTCAAATGTTTCAGGATGACACCACCGGATTACGCTTTGGCAGCTTTGAAGTGATGGTCCGTCCCGACGGTTCGGTTTACGAACTGGGCCGGGGCGGTTTTGGACGCACGCTGCTGGCCCGGCATGCCGCGCTGGATACAGAGGTGGCGCTGAAGCTCATCGATGAACGGCACGCGCTGGACGGCGCGGCGCGGGAGCGTTTTTTGAAGGAGGCCCGGGAACAGGCACGCCTGGCACATCCGGGGATCGCCCGCATCACGGACTGCGGGGAGGTGGACGGGCAGCTCTACTATGCCGTGGAGCTTTGTCCGGGCGGGAACACCCGGGAGTTCGTGCTCCGGACCGGCCCGCTCTCCGTTCCGGACACCTTCCATCTGCTGGCGCAGGCCGCCGCCGCGCTGGACTATTCGCACCGCCGCGGCGTGGTGCATCTGGACATCAAGCCCTCGAACCTCATGCTCGTCTTTGACGAGGATGGCGTGCCGGAGGTGAAGCTGATCGACTTCGGTCTGGTCCGGAGCGTTTCGGCGGATCCTCCCTCCCCCGAGGCGGCGGGACGGGCACTATTCTCCGCGGCTTTCGCGAGTCCGGAACAGATCCGTTCCCAGCCTGCGGATGGGCGCAGCGATCTCTTTTCCCTCGGGCTCACGGCGTGGTTTCTCCTGACAGGGCGAAATCCCGTGGAGGGCCCGGCAGACCAGGTTATCCAGGAGCGTCTTTCCGCCGGGGAATATGAAGCACGGCTGCCGGCGGATCTGACGGGACGCCCCCGCGCGGTGCTCGCCCGTTTGTTGAGGAAAAACGTGGTGGAGCGGTATGCCAGCGCGGCGGAACTGCTGACGGACCTGCGGGCCTGCCTCCGGGAGATGCCCCGCATCACCCGCCACTGGCCGGAAAGACGCCGCCGGGAGGGCTCGCTGGCGGACCGCTTCATGCTGGAGAAGGGCGTCCCCTCGCGGCACGGCACGGTGCATCAGGCCATGGATCGCGAAAAGCGCCGGCGGGTGAAGATCACGGTGCTGCGCCCTCCCCATACCGCACCGGTCATCGCGGGATATCGCAAGGCCATGGAGGCCGCGACCGTACTGGATGACGGCGGGCTGCTAAGAGTGCTGGAGGTGACCGAATTCACCGAAGGATGGGCCGTGGTGGAGGAATCGCCCCAGGCGGCCTCCCTCACGGAGATTCTTCGTGGTGAAGGCGCGGGCCCCCTGGGGCGTTACGCGCCGCTGATCTGGCAAATCGCGGCTGCCGTGGATACGGCATTCGCGGCGGGATTCACCGGCGTGCTCCTGGAGGAGGCCGTGGTGGAGTTGCCGCCGGAGAGCGCGCGCGGGGGCATCGACTGGACAGGGGCCACGCTCAGAGTGCCACTTTTCCCGGTATCCGGCCAGGATGGGGGGCACGGGGAGGAGGCCATGGAGGGGGACTTCACCCGCACCACTTCCACGAGCGTGGCGGGGGTGCAGCTCGTGGCACGGTGGGTCTATTTTGTTATCGGAGGCAAGAACCCGCCGCCATCCTCGCTCTATTCGCTGAAGGAATACATTCCCATTCCCGGACTGGGAGCCGCGTCGAATCAAATCCTGGCACGGCATTTGTGCGGTCAGGCTTCGCCGCTGAAATGCGACGAACTGCTGCGCCCGCTTTTCATGGCGGACGGCATCTCGTGGGAGAGCGTGGGGGAAAAGATCCGTCAGGTCCGCTGGGGAGGAGTGCTGCAACAGACGGGTGCTTTCATGGATGACCTGGAGGAGAACGGAGCCGCCGCGGAGAGGATTTCCGATGCCTGTCAGACTCTGTCGGCGGAGGTGCCGGAGGCGGTGGCTCCCTGTCTGGAGGCGGTGTCCTCCGTGCGTGCCGCCCTGGCTTCCGCGCGGACTCAGGAGACTGTGTTGAATCAAAGCGGCGGACGTTCGCTGACGGCCGGAAAGGCGACGCTCGCGGCCCTGGAGGAAAGCGCGGCCCTGGCTTCCGCGGCCCTCACGCGGGCGGAGACGGCGCTGAAGGGGGCCCAGGCGGCTGCCACCGGAATCCGGCAGGCCCGGGAACGCCGTGAACACCGCCGCCACGAACTCGTGCATTCCCTCGCGGATTCGTGGAACCGCACCATGACCGCCGCGGAGGAAGCGGCGGAAACAGCCCGGCAATGTCGCAGGGATGCCCCGTCGTCCACCGCGGCGCGGCAGATGGAAAGTCTGGCGGCCCGGACCGGAGCCCTCGCGGCGCAACTGGAGGGAATTTATCAGGAGGCCCTGGCCGCTCCGGAAGCCGAATGGGCCCGGCTGGAGGCCCGTATGCCCGAGGCCCGTCAGGTGGCCATGGACGCCGGGGAAATGGCGCGCACCTGCCAGGGTCTTCTGGAGAAAGCGAAGGTGGAGGCCCGCCGTCAGGAGGAGCATGCCCGCCTGCGGGAACAGTTGGCGGCGGAGCTCAATGATGTCATCGCGCGGGCGGAGCCAGCCGTTTCCACGGCGTCCGGGATATCTGACGAACTCCGGACTTTGGCCGGAGAGTCACCCTCTCTGGAAGAAATGGCGGACCGCACGGCGACGGACGCGGCGCGTGTCGCCGGGATTGTGGCGGATCTCCGTGCCCTCCAAACCGTGGAGGCCACCGATGCCACGCGCCTGAACCATGTCCGGCAAAAAGCCACGGCTGCCCTGGAGGAAATGGAAAGCCTCATGGCGGCTCTCCACACCACACAACACCGGGCCCGTCCTCTGGCGGAAGCTCACGCACGCGAAAAAGAGGAACAACAACGCCGGGCCGAAGAGGAGCGACAGCGTGCCGAAGAACAGGAGACCGCGCGCCTGGCCGCGGAGGAAGCCCAACGTCTCGCGGAGGCTGAAGAGCTACGGCGTGCCGAAGCGGAGGCGGAGCGGCAACGACTGGAGGAGATCGAACGCTTGCGGCAGGAAGCAATGGAAGCGGAACGACGGCAGCGCGAAGAACAGGAAGCCGTGCGTCTCGCCGTGGAGGAAGCCCAGCGTCTCGCGGAGGCTGAAGAGCTACGGCGTGCCGAAGCGGAGGCGGAGCGGCAACGACTGGAGGAGATCGAACGCTTGCGGCAGGAAGCAATGGAAGCGGAACGACGGCAGCGCGAAGAACAGGAGGCCGCGCGCCTCGCCGCGGAGGAAGCCCAACGTCTCGCGGAGGCCGAGGAGCTACGACGCGTTGAAGCGGAGGCGGAACATCAACGACTGATGGAGATCGAACGCTTCAGGCAGGAAGCCTTGGAAGCGGAACGGCGGCAGCGCGAGGAACAGGAAGCCGCGCGCCTCGCCGCGGAGGAAGCCCAACGCCTCGCGGAGGCCGAAGAGCTACGACGCGTTGAAGCGGAGGCGGAACATCAACGACTGATGGAGATCGAACGCTTCAGGCAGGAAGCCTTGGAAGCGGAACGGCGGCAGCGCGAGGAACAGGAGGCCGCGCGCCTCGCCGCGGAGGAAGCCCAACGCCTCGCGGAGGCCGAAGAGCTACGACGCGTTGAAGCGGAGGCGGAACATCAACGACTGATGGAGATCGAACGCTTCAAGCAGGAAGCCTTGGAAGCGGAACGGCGGCAGCGCGAGGAACAGGAGGCCGCGCGCCTCGCCGCGGAGGAAGCCCGGCGTCTCGCGGAAGCCGAGAAGCTACGACGCGTCGAAACGGAAGCGGACCATGGACCGGAATCAATTCCTTTCTCCACACCGGAGGTTCCGTCGCATTCAGAGAGCAATTACATCCTTCCCGAACCGGAGCCGGAACAGTCTGTGCCACCACGCGCCGTGGAACAGGCGGCGGTCCGTTCCCCCCGGTCCCGCAAAGGGATGGCCGTGGGCATGCTGATGGTCCTGTTGCTCGCAGGAGGAGGAGCCGGCGCGTGGCTCATCACCCGCGATCATGGAACCGCCCCGGCAGCCGGACCCTCCACGGAACCTCCGGCTCCCCTTCCCCCGCCAGTCCATACCGTCACCGTGCGGCTCTCGGGAGACGCACTCACCGCCCGGATGGTATCCGCGGGAGACCTCAAACTCAAAGGTCCATCCCCGGCCATTCTGAGCAGGGACGGGAATGATATCCGCGTCCGCACGGAAACGCTCAACACGCCCGTGAGCCTCACGCTGGAAAGTCCCGTCCGCGGCCTTGCCGTCACCCCGGCCACGATGGAAATCCCTTTAGGTTCCGACATCATCCTTCCGGTCTCGATAGCCCGGGAGAAGGGCACCGTAATTCCCGCCGCCCCCGCACAGGATAACGTTTCCCACACCCGGGCAATCCTCACCTGGGCTGGAGAACCCGGATTCGCCGGTCCTGGGAGCAGTGAGCCGTTCCTGTTTGAACTCACGAAACAGTCGTCCCTGTCCCTGCCCACTGGAAGGTGGTCTGTCACCTTCGATGATGACGAACCCGAAGCGGGAAAACCCGGGGCCTCCGGTGACACCGTGGAGGCGACCAGCGGCGGGTTCATCATCGTAAGGCCGGGTCGCGAGACGCCACTGCCTCCCCTTCCCTGAGGAAACGGGAGATTGGTCAGGCGGGACCTGTTTTGATTGCCCCAACCAATCTTCGACCTCCAGACGCAAAACAGGGCCCCGTCCGTAAAGGAAGGGACCCCGTCGCGAAGGTCTTGTTATGGAAGCCCCGGCTTACAGCGTGCGGCGTTTCCGTTTCAGCTTGAGCTGGGCAAGGCTGTTGGCAATGGCCGCCTCGACGGCGGCGACTTCCTCGGCCCCGAGTTTCTCGGTTTCCTTGAGGCGGTCCTGAGCACGCTGGAGAGCGGTTTCGACGGCTTTCTCGTCGATCTGGGCATCGCCCACGGCCATGTCGGTGAGGACATTGACGTGGTCGCCCTGGATTTCAGCGAAACCGGACCCGATGGCGAGCTCATGAGTGTGACCATCCTTGCGGTAGCGCAGTTCTCCCGGGACCAGGGTGGTCACGAGATTGCTGTGCGCCGGGAGGACGTCCATTTCGCCTGAGCCGCCGGGGAGGACCACATCGGAGACGTTATCAGAGAAGGCGTTGCCTTCGGGCGTGACGATCTGGAGGCGAAAGGTGGAGGCCATGGGAATGAATTCCGTTTATACTCAGGACTTCTGGACGGTGTCGATGCCGCCGCGCATGTAGAAGTTCGCTTCCGGCACGTTGTCGTGTTTGCCGTCGAGCACTTCGGCGAAGCTCTTCACCGTGTCCTGAATGGAAACGTAGGCACCCTTCACGCCGGTGAAGACTTCGGCCACGTCGAACGGCTGGGAGAGGAACTTCTGGAGCTTACGGGCACGGAACACGGTGAGTTTGTCTTCGTCACTGAGTTCGTCCATCCCGAGAATGGCGATGATGTCCTGGAGGTCCTTGTAGCGCTGGAGCACGCGCTGGACACCGCGGGCCACGCGGTAGTGCTCTTCACCCACGATTTCCGGGGCAAGCGCCTTGGACACGGAAGCGAGAGGATCCACCGCCGGGTAAATCCCGAGTTCGGAGAGGGAACGCTCAAGCACCACCGTGGAGTCAAGGTGCGCGAAGGTGTTCGCGGGAGCCGGGTCGGTCAAGTCGTCCGCCGGGACGTAAACGGCCTGGAAGGAGGTGATGGAACCCGTCTTGGTGGAGGTAATCCGCTCCTGCATCTGGCCCATTTCAGCGGCCAGCGTCGGCTGGTAACCCACGGCGGAGGGCGTCCGGCCGAGGAGCGCGGACACTTCGGAACCGGCCTGGGAGAAACGGAAGACGTTGTCCACGAAGAAGAGCACGTCCTGGTTCTTCTCGTCCCGGAAATACTCCGCCATGGAGAGCGCGGAGAGCGCCACGCGGAGACGCGCTCCTGGGGGCTCATTCATCTGGCCGTAAACGAGCGCCACTTTGGAACCTTCCTCGGTAATGTAGCCGCCCTGGTCGTTACGCACGATGTTGTGGCCGTCCATCTTCACCTTGATAACGCCGGACTCGATCATTTCATGGTAAAGGTCGTTCCCTTCCCGGGTCCGCTCACCCACCCCGGCGAACACGGAGTAACCTCCGTGGCCTTTGGCGATGTTATTGATGAGTTCCATGATAACGACCGTCTTGCCGACGCCCGCACCACCGAAGGCTCCCACTTTACCACCCTTGGTGAAGGGGCAGATGAGGTCGATGACCTTGATGCCCGTTTCCAGGATCTGCGCGGACGGGTTCTGGTCCACGAGAGCCGGGGCTTTGCGGTGAATGGCGTAGCGCTTCTCCGTGGTGGGAGCCGGCTGGTCATCCACGGGATCACCCGTGACGTTGAAAATACGGCCCAGGATGCCCTCACCGACAGGCACGCTGATAGGGGCGCCGGTATCCGTGACGTCGATGCCGCGCTTCAGACCTTCCGTGGAGGTCATGGCGATGGAACGCACCCAGCCGTCGCCAAGGTGGCTTTGCACTTCGCAAACGAGGCGGGTGGCTTTGCCCCCCACTTCATACTTGATTTCGAGGGCGTTATAAATGGCGGGAAGAGTGCCGGTGGCGGAGAAGTCAACGTCCACAACCGGACCGATGACCTGGACGATTTTGCCGATGTTGCTCATGGGAAAGTTTTCTGTGATTCAGTTACGGTGTTTCAGCGGACCCGGGATGGTTATTCGAGGGCCATCTTGGCCGTGGTGATTTCGAGGAGTTCGTTAGTGATCGCGGCCTGGCGGAGCTTGTTATACTCAAGGCTGAGGTCCTTGAGCATCTGCTTCGCGTTGTCCGTGGCGTTCTTCATGGCCACCATCCGGCTGGAGTGCTCGGAGGCGCGGGCCTCCATGAGCATCTGATACAGCGTGTTGTTCACATACTGCGGAAGGATGGTGTTGAAGACTTCGGCCGAGGAAGGCTCCAAGGCGTATTCCACCGGGGCGGTCTTCGAGGCGTCCGCCACTTCCACCTGGCCCATGCCTTCATAGGAGCGCTTGCCCCCCAGGGTCACGGGATTGATAGGCAGCAACTGCTCCACGGAGGGAATCACCGTGGCCGTGTTCACGAAGTTATTGAAGGCCACCAGCACCCGGCTGTATTCACCGGTGAGGTATTTGTCCTGAAGGAACTTCCCGACGACGCGCACGTCCAGGAACTTCGCGGGATCCTTCACCGGGAAGTCGGCGAGGAGATTCCGTTTCAGGCGTCCCAGGGCCGCGGCCCCTTTCCGTCCGATGGTGACGTATTCCGTCGTTTCGGAGGGATAGGTATCCGGCGAGAGCTTACGGAGCAGGTTGGTGTTCAGCGCGCCGCAGAGGCCCTTGTCACTGGTGATGACGATGATGAGGGTCTTTCCTCCGGTGCCGGGGGCGAAATAAGGATGCGTGTTCTCCTCGGCCTTGTCCTTGAGGCTGACGAGCACCTTATTCATAAGGTCGGCGTAGGGACGGCCATTGGTGGCCTGGTCCTGCGCCTTCTTCATTTTCGCGGCCGCGACCAGCTGCATGGCCTTGGTGATCTGGGCCGTGCTTTTGACCGACTTGATGCGGCGGCGGATATCGCGGGTGGATGGCATCGAAAGTTAAACGATAAGGTTGATGATTCGGGAGATGGGCAACAGGCCCGTCTCAATCATTTCCAGTTGCTCTTGAAGTCATCGAGGCCGGTCTTGATGTCGGCTTCGGATTTCTCGATGGACTTCTCGTTACCGATGCGCTCCAGCAGGGGCTCCTTGCGGGTGGTGAAGAAGTCCTCCAGCTTCGCCTGGCACTCGCGGATGCGATCCACGGGCACGTCGTCGAAGTAGCCTTTCTGCATGGCGTAGAGGCTCACGACCATGATGGGGAGACTCTTCGGCAGGTATTGCTGCTGCTTGAAGAGTTCCACGATGCGGGCACCGCGGTCGAGCTTGGCCTTCGTGCCGGCGTCGAGATCGGAACCGAACTGGGCGAAAGCGGCGAGTTCGCGGAACTGCGCGAGGTCCAGCTTCGTGGTGCCGGCCACTTTCTTGATAGCCTTCGTCTGGGCGGCGGAACCAACCCGGGACACGGAGAGACCCACGGAAATGGCGGGGCGGATACCCTGATAGAACAAGTCCGTTTCCAGGAAGATCTGGCCGTCCGTGATGGAAATCACGTTCGTGGGAATGTAAGCGGACACGTCACCGGCCTGCGTCTCGATGATCGGGAGAGCTGTGAGGGAACCGCCACCGTAGTTTTCATTCACGCGGGCGGAACGCTCCAGCAACCGGCTGTGGAGGTAGAACACGTCACCTGGATACGCCTCACGACCGGAGGGGCGCTTCAGAATGAGGGACACCTGACGATAGGCAACCGCCTGCTTGGAAAGGTCATCGAACACGATCAGGGCGTCCTGACCCTGATCCATGAACCATTCACCGATGGAACAGCCGGTGTAGGGAGCGAGGTACTGGCTCACCGCGGAGTCAGCGGCCGGAGCGGCCACCACGACGGTGTATTCCAGAGCACCGGCTTCTTCGAGCGTCTTCACCACCCGGGCCACGTTCGACTGCTTCTGGCCGATGGCGACGTAGATGCAGTAGAGGGGCTTGTGGCCCTGGAGCTTGCCCTGCTCGGCGGCTTTGTTCTGCTTCGCCTGGGAAATGATGGTATCGACCGCGATGGTCGTTTTGCCCGTGGAACGGTCACCGATGATAAGTTCCCGCTGGCCGCGACCGATCGGGATCATGGCGTCGATGGACATGATGCCCGTCTGCACCGGCACGGAGACGGATTTCCGGGTGATGATCCCCGGAGCGAGCTTTTCCACGGGATACTGCGCGTCGGCGGCGATGGGGCCTTTGCCATCCACCGGTTCGCCCAGGAAGTTGACCACGCGGCCCAGGAGGTTCTTGCCCACGGGCACGCTCAGGAGGCGACCGGTGGTTTTCACTTCGTCACCCGCCTTGATGTTTTCGCCGCTGCCGAGCAACACGCAACCCACTTCGGTTTCTTCAAGGTTCAGAGCGAGGCCATAAACGCCGCCGGGAAACTCGATCATCTCATTGAGCATGACGTCGGAGAGACCCTCGACTTTGGCGGCACCGTCCCCGATTTCACGGACGACACCGACGTTCGAGCGCGTGGCGGCGGTCTTGAGACCGGCGATTTGGGATTCGAGTTCCTGGAGAATGTTGCTCATTGCAGTAGTGAAAGGAAAAAAGGTGGGATGCGAAAGAGGATGAAGGGCGAAGGATCAGCCCAGAAGCGAGGCGCGAAGATTATCGAGACGGGATTTGACGCTGCCGTCCCAGACGGTGGAGCCGAGTTTGACCCGCATACCGCCGATGAGTTCCGGGTTGAGGCGGAATTCGGCGGTCACGTCCGCGCCGTGTTCGGCCTGAAGACGGGCGCGGATGGCGTCGCACTCTTCATTGGAAAGGGTGGTGGCGTTCTCGACAACGGCGTGGCGGCGGGCCACCTCCAGACGGAGCATGCGTTGAAATCCGCTGAGAATGCCGATGTAATGCCGCGGTTTCTCCGCGATGATCCGGGCAATGATTGTCCGGGCCGTCTCCTCGTTCACCCGGCCTTCCCGCAGGGTGAGGCGCATGAGCTGGCGGGCGGTGCGCTTGGCTTCTTTGCTGATTTTCATACGGCGACCGGAGGGAAAAACGGATCAGTTATTGGAAATCTCCGCCAGAGCTTCCTTGTTCAGGCGGGCCTGGTCGTCCGCGGTGAGAGACTTGCCGGAAACACGGGTCGTGGCGTCCACCACGAGGCGACCGAAGTCGCGCTTCAGTTCACCCATGATGCGGGCGCGCTCCAGTTCGGAGGCCTCGCGGGCTTTGCTGATGATGCTGGAGGCTTCGCTCACGGCGTTCTGACGCTCGGATTCGGTCAGCAGCGCGGCGGCTTCCTTCGCCTCTTTCACGATGCGGTCCGCGTCGGCATTGGCTTTTTCAATGAGCTTTTGCGCCTGGGACTGGGCGGAGGAAAGGTTTTCTTTGGTCTTCTTGAGGTTCTCCTCACCTTCGGCGATGCGACGGCGGCGTTCTTCGAGAATCTGCACCACCGGTCCGAACGCGAATTTCTTCAGCACCAAATAAACGATGAAGAAAATAAGGAACTGCGCCGCGAGTTTGGAGGTATCAATGCCGAGGTTTTCCATGAGGATGAAGCGGTGAAGACGAAAAGGATTCGCTGGAAGCGAGAGAGAACCGGAAAAACCGGCGGTCGCGGAACGACCGCCGGTTTTCCGAAAAAGGGGCTTAGCGGCCCTGGAGGGCGAGCACCAGAGCGTAAATGGCGATAGCTTCGGCGAGCGCCATGCCGATGATGGAGATAACGAGGATGTTACCGAAAGCGCCGGGGTTGCGGCCGACGGCCTGGGCGGCGGCGTAACCGATAAGACCGATGGCGATAGCGGCACCGGCACCGGCGACGCCGAGGGTGAAGGAACCGTTCACGTTGCTGGCGGTGTCCGCGATCATGTTAGCGAGATGCATCATGGCTAGTTATATTCAGGTGTATGTTTTTGTTTCGTGCTGCCGCCCACTGATCAGTGCAATGGTCACGACAGCGAAATTCGGTCGGTATCAGTGAGCCGCGTGTCCGTCGCCATGCTCTTCATCATGGGAGGTGGAGAGCTTGATGAACACCGCGTTCAGGAGGGCGAACACCATCCCCTGGAGAACTCCCACGAGGATTTCGAGGAAATAAAAGGGCAGCTGGAGCAGGACGGAGGAGATGAACTTGAGCAACCCGGTCAGACCGAAGGAGCCGCCCAGGCCTTCCATGGCGTGCAGCAGGCTCTCCCCCGCATAGACGTTCCCATAAAGCCGGAGAGAAAGCGTCACCGGACGGACCCCGATGGACACCACTTCGATAAGTCCCACAAACAGGAAGACAAACACCAGCATCACGCCCATGAAGCCCTTCATGCCGCCCTTGGGGCCGAACATGTGAACGATGAAATGCTTGAAGCCCACTTCCCGGATCGTGATATAGAACCAGATGATGAAAGAGAAAAGCGCGACCCCCAGGGTGAGGTTCATGTCCGCCGTGGCCGGACGGAGAAGAGGGGTGTCAATGTGACCGGTGGAGAACCCCTCCTCAATAGGGTGGGAGGTGAATCCAATCGTTCCCACGCCAGGCACGAGTCCGAACCAGTTGGCGATGGTCACAAAAATGAAGATCGTCGCCAGCAGCGGGAACGCCCGCTTTGTCACCTTCGGCCCGAGGATGTTCTCGGTCTGGACGTAGAGGAACTCCACGATCGCCTCAACCATGTTTTGCCGCTTCCCGGGAACCATCTGGGGCTTCTTCATCGCGCTCCGGAAAAACCAGATGATCAGGACACTGACGAGCAGCGCGACGAAGATCGAGTTCGTGACGAAGGAGAAAAAGCTCTCTTTCTCGAAAATAATGGGCTTCGCGGCAGGATCCACCCCGTGATGGCCTCCCTCGGCGGCGGCGGAGGCGGCAAAAGCAGGGAGAAGGGTGAGCAAGGTGACAAGGCTGCGCGGCATGGCAGTAATGGGCGACGAAAAATTAAAATCCCGGAAACGACCGGGGCCAGTTTGGGTGGCGAGGCCTTCGATTTAGGTGAATCATCCCGGGTTCGCAACCTGAATTTGTGAAATATTTCACAAGCGTCTGGAATCAGCCACAGATAAGGGATGGACGCGATTTGGAGGGGGTGTTTTTGAGCGGATTTCCACAGGTTTTGAAACTGCCGGAGGCAAATTTTATCCACCCGCCGGGAAAAAAAGAGACAAAATCAAACAGCCGCGACGGCAGGACAAAAATTCATCACGATGATGAACGGGCAGTTAGAAACTTCCCGGTGAGCAATTCCTCCGCACGCTTGCCGAAAAACACCCGGCTTCCGACCGGCCCTATCTTCCCCTCACTTTCGGACTGGAAATTCGCGCCGCCGCCTCTACCCATGGGAACAGTGCCTGACGGGGGAAATCATTTTTACGAAGACGCGACCAGTGCGCCAAAGACGGTGTTCGACGTGTCGCTGCGTCCACCCGCCTTCAGCGAATTCGTGGGGCAGCAAAAGGTGGTGGATCTCATCACCATGCGCGTGGAGGCGGCAAAGCAGCGGGGGGATGTGCTGGATCACGTTCTGCTTTGCGGACCGCCCGGTCTCGGAAAAACCAGCCTGGCCCACATCATCGCGGCCACCGTGGGTTCCCATATTCACACCTGCACGGCCCGCAGATTGAAAAAGCGGGGGATCTCGCCGCCATCCTGACGAAACTGGAGCGGGGGGATGTGCTCTTCATCGACGAAATCCACCGCCTCCATCCGAAGCTGGAGGAATATCTCTATCCCGCGATGGAGGACTACAAGCTGGACATCATCATCGACCAGGGTCCCAGCGCCCGGAGCATCCAGCTTCCCCTGCCCCGCTTCACCCTGGTGGGGGCCACGACCCGCAGCGGCATGCTCACGGCCCCGCTGCGCAGCCGGTTTGGTATGGTGAACCGGCTGGATTACTACGGGCTGCCGGAGCTCACGGGAATCATTGAGCGTTCCGCCGGACTTCTCGACCTCCAGATCGACCGGGGCGGCGCGGAGGAGATCGCCTCCCGCGCGCGGGGCACTCCCCGGGTGGCCAATATGCTGCTGCGGTATGTGCGGGACTACGCCCAGGTGAAGGCGGACAATATCATCAACCGCACGGTGGCGGATGCCGCCCTGACATTGATCGACATCGACGCCGACGGCCTGGACGAAATGGACAAACGCATCCTGGAGGCCATCATTCACAAGTTCGATGGCGGTCCCGTGGGCCTGAATACCGTGGCCGTGGCCGTGGGTGAGGACACCACGACGCTGGAGGAAGTGAACGAGCCCTATCTGATCATGAAAGGGTTCCTGAAGCGCACACCGCGCGGGCGGGTGGCGCTGGCCGCCGCTTACGAAAAAACCGGCACGCCTCTGCCGGTGCGGGTGGAGCGCCAGCCGGAGCTTTTTTAAAAGCGGGCGGTCTCCCGCTGCTTTCGCGCATTGACTCCGCCGCCCGCGGCACTATCCCGGGGCGCATGAAAATGATCGACCTGCGCAGTGACACGGTAACCCGGCCGGGCGGGGCCATGCGCGCGGCCATGGCCGCCGCGGAGGTGGGAGACGATGTCTTCGGAGACGATCCCACGGTGCGGCGGCTGGAGAGCATGGCGGCGGAGCTGCTGGGGAAGGAAGCGGCCCTGTTCGCCACCAGCGGCACGCAGACGAATCTCATCGCCCTCCTGACCCACTGCGGGCGGGGCGATGAATACATCGTGGGCCAGCAGGCCCACACTTATCTTTATGAAGGCGGAGGCGGCGCGGTCCTCGGAGGCATCCAGCCCCAGCCTCTTGACGGCCTGCCGGACGGCACGCTGGACCTCGCGAAAGTGGAGGCGGCGATCAAGCCGGACGATATCCACTTTGCCCGCACCCGGCTGCTGTGCCTGGAGAATACCATCGGGGGCAAGGTGCTGCCCGCCGGTTATTGCGAGGCGGCCCGCGCCCTGGTGGACCGCCGGGGCCTGCGGATGCATTTGGACGGTGCCCGGCTCTGCAATGCGGCGGTGAAGCAAAACCGGCCCGTGGCGGACCTGGCCGGCCCGTTTGACAGTGTATCCCTCTGCCTTTCCAAAGGGCTGGGCACTCCCATGGGCTCGATACTCGCGGGAGGCCTCGACTTCATCCGCGAGGCGCGCCGCTGGCGAAAGGTGCTGGGAGGCGGCATGCGCCAGGCGGGCATCGTCGCCGCGGCGGGCATCTTCGCCCTGACACATCACATCGACCGGCTCTCCCAGGACCACGCTCGCGCGCTCCAGCTGGGCGAGGGCATGGCCGCGCTCTCTCCGGGCAAGCTGCTCGTGGCTCCCGTGCAGACGAACATGGTGTTTGTCAGCCTCAATGGAGTCGATGCCCGGGCCCTCACGGCCCGTCTCGCGGAACACGGCATCCTCATTCTCCCGGCCAATCCGCTGCGCCTCGTGACGCATCTCGACGTGGACGACGCGGATATCGAACGCGTTCTGGCCGCTTTTCAGCAGAACCTGGAGGCCTGCTGAAAACCCGTCACCGGGTGAGCAGCATGAACGTCACAATGCTGCAGAGGTGCTGCAAGGCACCTTCCGCGGAGTCAACGATGACACTCTTGTTAGAGGTGGCGGCCACGGTTTTGTCCGGGGGAAGGGTGAGCGTGTGAATGATCGTGGAGGTATCCGTCTTCAGATCGAAAAGCAGCAGACGCAGCGATTCCTGCCGGGCGGAAGGTTCCCGGAAAAGAACCTTCACTTTGTTTTTGAGAATCCAGTCGTGAAAGCCCCCGGGCAGTTTTTCCGGCACCTGCTCCGCGGCGGGAGCCAGCGCCCGGGCCTCCAGTCCGAAGGCCGCGGCAAAATACTGCATGGAATCATGGGAGGTCAGCAGGAAGCGGCTTTCCTTTTTCAGACGTTCCGCGTCCTGCTTTGTGGCGTCCATGAGATCCTTCAACCGGTTCCGGAGCTGGTACATCCGGCGGTCGAAATACTCCGCCAGCGCGGGCATGGCCTGCTTCAGACCGGCGGTGATGGCCTCCCCCATCTGTGACAGCAGGTCCGGGCTGGTCCAGACACGCGGATCAGGAGGGCCACCCGGGCCGGAAGGATAGAGAATGCGCTCTGCGGGAATGGTGGAGGTGGCGGTAATGAGCGCCTGACCAGCGTCCTTCATGGCAGCGAAGTCCACACCCCAGCCCTGCTCCAGCCCCAGCCCGTGATCGATCACGATGTCACTGGTATGCAGACGGGTGAGGTCCGGCGCGGCGGGCTTGAAGTGCTCCGGAATCACTCCACGAGGCACGAGAGAGTGCGCCTGCACGGCCCGGCCTCCAATGACCTCCGCGAGACTTTGCGCGAAGGGCGTGGTGGCCATGACGCGGCGCGGCACCTTAGGGAACCGCAGCTTTGGCGCGGGCTTTTCCTCCGAACACCCGGCACCGAGGCAGGCGGGCAGCAGGCCCAGGAAGTGACGGCGGCGCATCATGACAGGGAAATCAGCAGCCGCAGCCGGCAGGCTCACAGGCGGGGCTCAGGGGACGCGAGCCGTCCGCCTCCGGCGCGGCCATCGCGGGATTCGGCTCCTGCGGCAGGAGGCCAAGGTCCGAAAGCAACGCGCGGTCCGCGGCGATGGCGGGGTTCGCGGCGGTAAGGAGCTTGTCCCCGTAAAAGATCGAGTTCGCTCCCGCGAAAAACGCGAGCGTCTGGGCCTCGCGGGAAAGTCGCGTGCGTCCCGCCGAGAGCCGCACCCGGGCGCGAGGGATCGCGATGCGGGTGCAGGCGATCATGCGCACGAGATCGAACACATCCACCGTGGCGTTTTCCGCCAGCGGAGTCCCGGGCATGGGCATGAGACTGTTGATCGGCACGCTCTCCGGCTGGGGATTGAATTCGCTCAGGATCTCCAGCATCCGCAGACGGTCCTCCACGGATTCACCCAGCCCCAGGATGCCACCGCTGCACACGCTCATGCCGGCGTCCTGCACGTTCCGGATGGTGCGCAGACGGTCCTGGAAGGTGTGAGTGGTGACGATCTTCGAGTAATGCTCCGGGGAGGTATCGATGTTATGGTTGTAGGCGGTGACGCCGGCCTCCTTCAACTGCTCCGCCTCGCTGGGTCCCAGTTCCCCCAGGGTGACGCACACCTCCATGCCCAGGCGGCTCACGTCCCGCACGATGTCCAGGACCTTCTCAAAGCGATCCGTCCCGGCACGCACCCCGCGCCACGCGGCTCCCATACAAAAGCGGGTGGAACCGCTGGCCCGTGCCGCCTCCGCGCGCTTCACGATCTCGTCCTTCTCCATCAGCCGTCCGGCCTTCACATCGGAGTTGTAGCGGGCGCTTTGGGCACAGTAGGAACAGTCCTCGCTGCATCCGCCCGTTTTGATCGAGAGCAGCGTGCAAAGCTGGACGCCATCCTCCGGCCAGTTTTCCTCATGCACCGCGCGGGCCTGTTGGATGAGCTGGAAAAACGGCTGATGATAGAGACGATGGAGATCAGGATAATTCATGCTGCAAATGGGACCGCCCGCGTTTGTGCCTGCTGCAGGCACAGGATCGCTTAGATCACGGACGGAGCTTTCTGTTGAATGACGGGGTAAATTCTCTTCTGACGCGGGAAATCAACGGGTCCAGCTACCCCCGATGGAGGGCAGCGAGACGTTATCCCCGATGGCGCGGTAGTCCGTCTTGCCAATGGCTCCGATCATCGGCACGCCGGTGGCTTTTTTCCAGACGGCGCTCATGAACTCGCCGGTATGGCAGCCCCAGCTTTGCACTTTGGCATCTTTGGTGAAGAGACCGCGATGGATTTTCTTCAGGTCCAGGGAGTGCAGGTAGCAGGTGCTCACGCCCAGGATTTCATTACTGTAGTCAAAAAGGAAGGCGTATTTGTTGGAGTGGGTGAAGAACTCCAGGTCCGCGATTTTCTTCCCGCCGCGGTTGTTCAGATAGTTGATGACCGTCTCCTTGGTGTTGAACCAGACGATGCGCGCCCCGCACTTGGCGGCGCGTTCATTGATCTCCGCGATGTCGCAGGTGTACGGGGGTTTGCGTTGTTGATCCTCGCGTTCGCGGGCGGTGTAGGCCGGACGGTAAATCAGCCAGGTCAGTTGAGCCGAGGGGCCCTGCTCTTTCCGGATCTGCTCCAGGCGGATGTGCGCGGCCTTGATGAAGTTTCCCGCGTAGCGGTCATGCTGCTCCGTGGCCACCCGGTAGTCCTCCCACGCCCGCATGGCCGGGCCGCCGCTCAGGACAATGAATTCCTCGGAAGCATAATTATGCTGGGCCATCGCCGTTCCGGACAACGCGAGCAGGCACAAAAGAAGAAGTCGGAGAGTGTGCATGGTGAAGGGGGGCCGGCGGTTGCAGGGAGGACCGGCCCGCCATCTTGCGCCGCGTTCCCGGACTCGGCAAGGCGGTTTCCAGAGGGAATGGCGGGCATGGCGGCGGAAACGGCTCCGCGTTGTTCCGTCATTTAAAAGTTGTCAATAACCGGCCCGTTCGCCACGCTTTCGTGAAAATTCCTCCCCCATGCCCCGGTTTTTCTCTCTCAAGCCCGTATTCCGGGTTTCCGTTTGCCTCCTTCCTGGAGTGCTCAGGCTCACCGCCGCCCCCACGGCCGCGAATGACAGCTATAGTCTGAAGGAGGATGCCGTGCTCACCATCGCCGCCCCGGGCGTGCTGACGAACGACCTCGCGGATCCCGCGGGTTCCACCCTCGCGGCCTCGGTGGCCACCCAGCCCGCTCACGGCACGGTGGTGATGAACGCGGATGGCTCCTTCGTTTACACCCCGGTGGCGAACTACAATGGGCCGGACAGCTTCACCTATCGCATCCAGGGCACGCGGACCTTCACGGTAGATCGCGCGCGGTCCACGGTGAATGTGAAGGTCACCGTGACCCCCTCCCTCCTTTCGAGCGCGTCGGATAACAAGAACGGAAACATGGTGGGCAACGCCAGCGTGGCGCTCAATCCCTCCGCCCCGCCGCTGCAGCAGATCCAGATTCAGGACCTGGATGTCAAACTGGACAGCGCCATGACGCTGAACCTCTCCTGGTTCATCGCGGGCGCGCTGAAGGCGGAACTGGATCCCTTCCGCGCCACGGACCCGGACTTCCTCTTCATCAACATGGACAAGCCCGGGCCCGCCACCACGGTGGCCGCGGACGGCAAATTCTCCCAGCCCGGGAACCTCCTGACCATCACCGGAAAAGCCCGGCTCACCGCCTCGGGCCTCCTCGCCTCCCAGGGCGTTCCCCCGCAGCTCGATATCAATTCCCCGAACACCCCTTATGACATCTCACCCATCCCGGACGAGCCGGCCATGGGCAGCCCGCAGATCACCCAGGTGGGGAGCAATCTGGAACTGAAAATTCCCGTAAAAGTGACGCAAACGGTGGACGAGACGGACTACTCCGGCACCGTGGTGGTGAAAGGCACGCTGTATCTCACCTCTCCCGTGAATGCCGTGCCGCAGAGCGCCACGGGCACGGTAAACCTGAACGTGACGCCAGTGGACGATCCCCCGGTGCCCGGTGGGGACCACTATTCCACCCTTCAGAACGTGCCGCTCATCATTCCGACGCTCACCGGGGTACTCGCCAACGACACGGACGCGGACGGGGATGTGCTCACCGTGCAGACCCTGGGGGCCCCGACGCACGGCACACTCACTCTCCTGGCCAATGGCGCTTTCACCTACACTCCCGCAGCGGGATTCACAGGAACGGATACCTTTACCTACAAAATCCTGCAAAACGGGCAGCCTGCGGTGAAGGAAACCGTGATCGTCACGCCCGGCGCGGAATCCCCCGCCGAGAGCCGCCCCATCTGGAAATATCTGGACACGGGGGTCGATCCCGGGGCGAACTGGACGAAGGGTGATTTTGACGACGCCCTCTGGCATTCCGGCCCGGCGGAGCTGGGCTACGGGGATTCTGATGAAGCCACCGTGGTGGAGGATAACCCGACGCCCGGCTACTCGAACAACCCGGTGCCCACGGACCGCTTCATCACCACCTGGTTCCGCAAGAAGGTCACCATCCCCAACGCGGCCGCCGTCACCGGCCTGCGGGTGCGTGTGCGGAGGGATGACGGCGTGGCGGTTTACCTGAACGGCACCCGCATTCTCCTGGACAATCTGGACGAGCCCTACACCGCCACCAAACGGGCCAAGACCTCCCTGGGCGGCGCGGATGAAACGGTGTTCATCGAAAAAGTCATCAACGCGCCCACCATGGTGCTGGAGGGGGAAAACACCATTTCTGCGGAGGTCCATCAATTCTCCCCGGACAGCAGTGATATGTCCTTCGACCTCGGCCTCAGCGTCATGTATGCCATCAGCGGCACCGCCACCGTGGAGGTGCAGGGGGATGATCTGGACGGCGATCTCATTTCCGATACCTGGGAGCGCGCCCACGGTCTGGACCCCACCGTGAACGACGCCGACCTGGATCCCGATGGCGACGGCCAGAGCAACCGCGCGGAGTTCCTGGCGGGCACGGATCCCCACGATAACACCAGCAGCCTGCAAGTCCGCTCGCTCATTTCCGGCGGCGGCACACAGTGGTCCCTGACCTTCGATTCCGTGCCGGGACGTTCCTACATTCTCCAAAGCTCCACGGATCTCCACATCTGGGCCAGCGTGGGCACGGCGATCCCCGCGCACGCCACGGCCCCCACCACCACGGTGTCCTTCACCAGCACTCCGGCACCGGGCACCTTTTACAGAGTGGGTCTGGTGAGTGACTGGAAATAAGCCGCGTCATCCGGCGACCCTGACAAAGTCCGCGCTGCTCACCAGCTCCAGCCGTCCATCCGCGTGGCGGAGCCGCAGTTCCCCCTCCGGCCCGTAGCCCTCCACCACTCCGGTGAGCGTCCCGCCGCCGGAGACCATGGTCACGTGTTTGCCATTCAGGTAGCCGCGGGTGCCACAGTCCGCCAGCAGTGAAGGAAAGCCCGCCACGGCACGACGGGTTTGCGCGAGCAGGCTCCGGAGAAAGCGGATGGTGAAGTCCTCCCGGGACACCGGCTGCCCTCCCCGCTCCAGCCAGACGGAGGTGGCGATGCCGCGCAGGTCCGGGGGGAAATCCGCATCCGTCAGGTTGAGATTCACCCCCACGCCCGCCACCACGAATCCGCCCCGCGCGTCCACGGTGCTCTCCACGAGGATGCCGCTGACTTTATGGTCGCGGAGGTAAATGTCGTTAGGCCACTTGATGGCCGGAGGCGGCAGGTCCGGCGTGGCTTCCAGGGCCTCGCACACCGCGAGAGCACACGCGTGGGTGAGACGGGACCATTTCTCCACCGGGAGAGAGGGCCGCAGCACCACGGAGCATAACAGATTCCGCCCCGGCGGGGAAACCCAGGCCGCGCCGCGCCGCCCACGCCCCAGGCGCTGGGAGTCCGCGATCACCACCGTGCCATGCGCCGCGCCCGCCAGCGCCAGCATCCGGGCATCGTCATTTGTCGATCCCGTCTCCGCGTGCCAGATGACCTCCACGCCCGCTCCGGCCGCCACGCGGGCGTGGTCAAAGACCAGGGCGTTCACAGAGGAGTCCCCTCGAAATCCAGGGACAGGTCCAGCGCCTTCACCGAATGCGTCAGCGCGCCGCTGCTGATGAAATCGACCCCCGTGGCCGCGATCTCCGGCAGGCGGGCCAGGGTGACATTGCCACTCGCCTCCAGGAGCACGCCACTCCCGGCGGCCAGGGCCACGCATTCCCGCATCTCCTCCAGGGACATGTTATCGAGCAGGATGACATCCACCCCGCGCAGGGTGAGGAAGTCCCGCGCCTGGTCCGGCCGGTCGGCTTCGATCTCGATCCTCACCCCGGGCTGGAGAGCATGGGCGCGATCAATCCCGGCCTGCAATTCCGCGAGGTCTCCCGCCGCCTGGAGGTGGTTGTCCTTCACCATCACCATATCGTAGAGCCCGGCGCGGTGATTCGTGCCGCCGCCCGCGCGCACCGCTCCTTTTTCCAGCCAGCGCCAGCCGGGGATGGTCTTCCGGGTATCCAGGATTTTCGTCTTCGTCCCCGCCACGGCGTCCACATACCGGCGCGTCTCCGTGGCGATGCCGCTCAGGCGCTGGAGGAAATTGAGCGCCGTGCGTTCCCCCGTGAGCAGGCTCCGGGCGGGGCCTTCGAGTGCGAGCACGGCATCCCCGCGCCGCACGGGATCGCCATCCTGTTTCAGGGCTTCGGATTTGATGGAGGGATCCAGCGTCTGGAAAACCTCCCGCGCCACCCCGATGCCCGCCACCACGCCGGTTTCCTTCGCCAGGATGGTGCCCCGCGCCTGCTTCGCCTCCGGCACAAAACTCAGGGCCGTGATGTCCCCCGCCCCGGTGTCCTCCGCGAGCGCCATCCTGATCAGTTGTCTAACTTCATCCGGTATCATCCCGGTACAGTGCGCCGCCCGGGCAGGTTGCCAAACGCAGTTTCCAACCGCCTCCGGCGGTTCAGATGGACACCCATTTCCGCCCGGCGTGGCTCTTCAGCACGGCTTCGCAGAACTTTATTTCATCATGACCGTCCCCGGCGGTGGCATAAAGAATGGGCGTCTTTCCTCCGGTGGCGATGTGCTCATACACCGCGCGGTAATGCATCTTGTGGCAGTCCGAGAATCCTTCCGGGTGCCCTCCGGGATAGTCCGTGAAACCCGCCACATCCTCCATGAATCCGGGGGTGGCCCGCTGAAGAATCTGGTTGGGACTGTCACGGCGGCCCACGTGGATTTCATTCGGCTGCTGGAGATCCCAGCGCACGCTGCCCTCCGTGCCGTAAATGCCCAGCCCCAGACTGCATTTCCACCCCGCCGCCACCTGGGAGATGGAGGCATTCGCATGGACCTTGTTAGCATAGCCATGGGAGGCCTCGCCGAACTGAAGCAGCACGCTGGCAAAGTCCTCCGTGTCCACCTCATACGGCACCATGCTCTCCGGGTCCGTCTGGACAAAAGTCTTCACCTCTCCCTTCGGACGCCGGCGGGTTTTGTGGAACGTCTCCAGCGTGGCGAACACGGCCTCCGGCTTCGCGCCCAGGATGAAGGACACGGCATCCACCCAGTGGGTCCCGATGTCCCCCACCGCCCGCAGTTTCCCGCCTTCACTGGCCAGCACCCGCCAGTTGTAGTCCGTGTCCTTAAGCAGCCAGTCCTGGAAGAAATGGCCCTGCACGTGAATGATGCGCCCCAGGTCTCCGCGCTCCACCATGGCCCGCATCTGGAGCACGGCGGGGAAAAACCGGCAGACGTAGTTGACCGCGAAGACGCGGTCGCTCTTGGCGGCGGCCTTCAGGAGACGGTTAGTCTCCTTCGTGTCCATGCCCAGGGGCTTTTCGCAGATCACGTGCTTCCCCGCCGCCAGCGCGGCGAGCGACTGCTCCACGTGCAGCTTGTTGGGAGAGGTGATGTGCACCACGTCCACGTTCGGGGAAGCCAGGAGTGCCTTGTAATCGTAGTCGCCGTAAACCTCCGGGATGCCCCACCGCTCCGCCGTTTCCTTCGCGCCCGCCGTGGAGCCGCAGATAGCCGTGACGGGGACGCCCAGACGCTTGATGGCCTCGATGTGAACCGGAGCGATAAAGCCGGTGCCAATGACACCGGCGCGAAGATGAGTGAGGGGAATGGGCATGGTCGCTTAACGTGGTCTCCCACTCATACTCTTACTCCGGCTCGCCGGGAAAGTGAGAACCCCGGTAAAACATTCCTCAAACGCGGCCCATCCTCTTCAAGCCCCCAGGGCCTTCAGATTCCGCTGATAAACCGTCGCGTCCCGCACCTCATTCACCACCGGCAGCGCCCGGGCCACGATGAGCCCCGCGTCGCTGCTGTAGGTTTTCAGATAGGAGGAAATGGTGCCCTGCGGCGTGACCTTCTTAAAGTTCTTCGAGGCGTGGAGGAAGATGGCCCGCCCGTCCCTGTCCTTTGCGATCAGGCCCACGTGGCTGCACACCCCTCCCTGATACTTCGTCACGATGCCCGCGATGTCCCCCTCCGCCAGTTTGCTCTCGATGGCCGCCACCTTTGCCGTGGGAATGTAATACACCGGCAGCGCCGAGACCGCCTTTTCGATCTTCGCCATGCCCGGCAGAAGGGAGGGATTGTTGCGCAGGTAGCGGTAGCTCTTCCACAGCGCGGTCATCTCACGGCTTTCCCGCCCGGTCAGCCGCTGCGCGCCGCCGAGGGCCCGGGTGATGTCCCGCACATTGCCGCGCGCGCCGTTGTCCACGAACCACTCATTCAGGTAATGGAGGCGCTCCAGATAGTTCCCCGTGCAGCGCCCGGCGCGGTAACGCGTCCACTGGATCTCCGCCAGCAGGTCCCGGGGTGTGTAGGCGGCGCGGGGACGCTCCAGCATGCGGGCCATGCCGAGCACGGTCTCAAAAAACGTCCAGCAGTCCAGTCCGTCGCAATTCACGGACGGGCACTCGATGCGGTCATCGATCTCCAGGGTGTATCCCACGTAAGGCACGCCCTGAAACTCCCGCGCGATGCGGCCCATGCGGGTGCCGATGGGCAGGGTCCGCCAGTTTCCCTCCAGCGCTTTCTTCACGATGGCGTTGAACCGCTCCGTGCCTTTGAAGGCGGTGCTGAGCGGCAGGTGATCGATTCCCGCGAATCCCGTCCGGGGCAGGATGAGCCCCGCGGCGGCCATGGTGAGGAGAGTGCGCCGTGTCATCATGGGCGCGGAGTTTAGCCGGACTTTGGGAAATGGCAAAGCAGGAGGCGGGCGCACTTTTGCCGGCTTCCCGGCGGCAAAAGCCCTCATCACTTCTCCGGCAGATCAAGCGCCATGGGATAATAACGCACCGGATAGCCCCCGATCTCCTGCCAGGATAAGGGCCCGGTTTCCGCAAAGCCCAGGCGTTTGTAAAACCCGTGCCCGGTTAAACTCGCCTCCAGGGTAATGCGGTGCATGCCCGCGTTCCGGGCCGTCCCGATCATGAGGCTGGCCAGCTTCAATCCGAAACCCTGCCCCAGGCACTCGGGAGTGAGATAGAGCCCGTGAATATGGGCCCGCGGCTCGCCCGTTTCCTCGTCCGTGTAGAGACGGAGACAAGCGTGGCCGAAAATCCCGTCGCCGGATTCCACCACCCACACGTGCCAGTTTTTGATGTTGTCCACCCAGCGGTTGCCGAGCGGCCGGTTGCCCCAGCCGCGCACTTCGTCAGGACCGTGATCCTTGACGCAGATCTCGCAAATGGACCGCATGTGAGCGGCATGGATCGCCGCTTCGTCTCCCGGGCGGGCGGGGCGTATCGTGAAGTCCGTCATTCAAACTCCTGTCCAGACTGGATTCACTCCAGCCGCTGCATCTTGTTGATGCGGTAGCGGCCCGGCAGGAATTCCTTGTTATCCTGCTCGGCCTGGGCGGCGTCCATGTGGATGAGGCGGGGGAAGTCCTTGAACTCGATCTTGTGAATGCCCTCGATGGGGGTCTTCAGGGCTTCGGCCAGATCCTTGATGTCATTGATGGGCTTGTCATTCACCTTCGTGACGATGAGCTGCCGGAGGCGTTCGTAGCCCATGGTGCCCTGGGAGGGGAGCACGCCGCTGAGGAACACGAGCTTCCTGCGGCCCTCCTTCATGAGTTCCTCCTGGTTCGTCTGCGCGTAGAGGAGACGGAAGGGCGCGCGGTCCCGCCAGTCGCGCCCGGCGAGCTGGAGGTAATTCATGGTGAGCTCCTGGAACAGAAGGCCACCGAGGATGAGATAACGCGGTCCGCGGTCGAACATGTAGGGGTCCACCAGGTAGTCCGTGGGATTCCGGCGGACCATTTTGCAATCGATGTCGATGGCTTTGCCCTCGCGGAAGACCTTCAGTTTGATCACGTCATTCACCCGCGCGGCTCCGCGGAAAAGATGGCTGCTGGCCAGCAGGCCCAGTTCCGGGTCATTGTAGTAGCCCCGGCTGTCGAGCTTGTTGCCATTGATCTCTAGGAGCACGTCCCCCTCTTTCACGCCCGCCAGCGCCGCGGAGAAGCCGGGGGTGACGCCCGTGACCAGCAGGCCGCCATCGATGCCGTCCAGCTTCAGGTATTTACGAAGCTGGGGGTCCAGCGTCTGGGAGGTCTTCGCGCCGAAGTTCGGCACTCCGTCATAGGGAGCCTTGCCCGCGTCGGCGAGGAAACGGTCGATGATCTGCGGCGGAATGATGTCCGCCACCTGGTCCCGGGAGTTATACCGGATGAGCATGCCCGCCAGCTTGCCCTCGTGCACCACCGGCAGCGTGAACGTGCCCGCGCGATACTGCACCGCGCCATTCGCCTGATAGATCAGGAAGAACTGGTCCTCCAGGAAATACCCGCCGATGTCCACGCGGTTCAACTCCATGGAGGAGGTCACGGGTGCCCCGTTGTTCTCGAACTGCCAGACGCCGATGGTCGCCTTCGGCTTCAGTTTGGAATCGATCTCCAGCGGCTTCATGCCCGCGAAGAAATCCCCCGCATCCGTGGCGGGAACGATGGTGGCGAGATTTAGCTCATAGTCCACGGCCTCCACTTTGGAGACGAGCTTGCGGCCGGAGGAGGCGATCTCCAGTTCCACGTAGCTGGCATCCTGGGCCAGCTCCGCGGTGACCAGCACGCGATTCCCCGGCAGCAGGGCGCCGAGGCCGCGGCGGGTGCCGGGATTCCCCTTCTGCCAGGGCAGGGCGAAATTGTAGGCCTGGCTGGTGATGTTCACGCGCACCATGGATTTCTCCGGGGAGGGCGCGGCATCCTGCGCGGGGGCGGAGGCGATGAGAAAAGCACCGGTGAAGGTGGCGGTATAAAGATGACGGAAAGACATGCTAGAAAAGGGTTCCAGGGTTGGGGAAAAAGCGGCGTGGATTATTCGATGTAGGAGGCTTCCTCCACGTTGTATTTTTCCAGGATGCGCGTCTGCGCGACCGCCGCGGCCTTCCGGTCAAACACGATGGGCCGGCCCTCGCCCAGCAGCTTCACGGTGATGAATCCGTCCGGCGTCTCCTTTTCCAGCGCCTCCTTCACATCCTTCAGCCGCAGGATCTTCACGCCATTGATCTGGTCCACGATCTGGCCGGTGAATTCCCGGGTGTAGGTATTGATACTGTCCGGCAATACACTGGTGAAGAGGACGGGCTGCGGGCGCTCCTTGTAGAGCGCGTCCGTGGAGAAGTACTGGTAGTAATACCGCGTGCGGAGATTCCCCGGGGAATGCGCCGCCATGAGCGGGGAATCCATCGGCTGGAAGACCAGCCCCGCGTAGGTGAGGTACTGCGGGCGCTGCTCGTATTTGTTCGCGGACATCTGGTAGTGGTCCGTGTTCTTCAGGGTGAGATCCAGGATCTCCGTTTTCCCGTCACGCCACACCGTGAGCTTCAGTTTATCCCCCGCGAATTTCCGCTCCACCACTTCCGCCATCTCCACCTGCTCGCCTTCGAAGTCGATGGTGCCGTTGCTCTCGATGGTGTGCCCGTCGATGGCCAGCAGCACGTCCCCGTTCCTGAGCACCCCCGCGCTGGAGCCGTCCTCGTCCACGTGGGACACCAGCACCCCCGCGTCATCGTCGTCCGGCAGGTGCAGAGCCTTGCGCTGGGCGGGATTCAGCAGTTCGAAGTGGCTGATGCTCAGGTCCACGTAGCGGTCATAGCGGCCGTCCTCCACGTCCTTCAGGAAACGTTTGATGACGGGCACGGGGATCATGTAGCCCGTGTTCTGCGCCACGCTGCCGCTGTAGCCCTGGAAGGCCACCCCCACCACGGAATTCCCCTGGAGCACGGGGCCGCCGCTGTTCCCGGGATTGATGGCCGCGTCGATCTGGATGGCCAGGTGCTGGTCCACGCCGCTATGGGTATATTCCTGATAGTCCACCCGGCTGACCACGCCCCGCGTCACGGAGATGCGCTCGCCACCGATGGGAAATCCGATGACCTTCACCGTGGTGTCCAGCTTCGGCACTTCGTTCCCGATGGTCAGCGGCTTCACCTTTTCAAAAGCCTTCGAGGGCTTCAGCAACTCCAGCAGCGCGAGGTCGCAATCATGCGCGATGAATTTCACCTTCGCGCGATAGGGCGTGGGGTCGCCCACCTTCTTGATGGAAAGGCGGGAGGCGTCGCTCACCACGTGGGCATTGGTCAGGAAAAGATTCGGCGCGATGAGGAAGCCGGTGCCGCTGCCGCCGCCCGGCGTGGCGGGATTCCACGGCGTTTGATAGTCAAAGTCGAGGCTGTTGCACTCCACGTTGACGATGGCCTCGTATTGCGCCCCCAGCGAGGTGGTGGCCGTTTCCTCCGTTTTTTCCTGGCCGGATGCGAGCGGCGCGAGAGCACCGAGAGCCAGGAGAACCGAAAGAGCGGGGACGGAGGAGAGAAACGGTTTCATGAGAGGACGTATCGGATAGGAAAGGCGCCCTGTCAGCGGCGCGACGGGCGCGAATGGAACACTGTTCCTTTCCGGAGGCAAAGCCGAATCCCCGCGACTCTCCGTAAAATAACCAACCTCCCCGCCGCGCGGTTCCGCCTGGTCTTAACGGGTATAGTAATAAAACAACCCCGCGAGCGCGGCCAGCACAGCCAGTCCCGCCCGAAGGCGCGCGCTTCCCTTCCCCGGTCGCGCGGGAGCGGGAGTAGAAGCAGGCGGCCCCCCTCCGGTCTCCTGCCGGGCCCACGGCGGCACGGTGGGCAGCAGGGCCTCCGGCGGCAGCCAGGAGGGCGGGGCCGCGGGCTCCTCCACTGGCGGGGTTCCGCCGGGTCCGCCGGGGGACTCATATTGCATCGTCAGGTTTCCGGCGGTGATGACATCCCCGGGCTTCAGCGGCACCCAGGAAACCAGCTTTCCATTCACCAGCGTGCCCAGGCCCGAGCCCCCGTCCTCCAGGACATAGCCGGACTCCCCGGGCTGGAGATAAAAGTGCAGCGGGGCCAGGCCGTGGCCGGGCTGCACGGTGATGTCATTGGCCGGGGAGGTGCCCACGCCCACCCGGCGGGCCGGGAGATCGAGCGTGTGTCCGGTGGTGGTGCGCAGGCGTGCCATGGCGGGCCGGTGGTTGTCAGGAGGAAATGTCGGCGGGGACGGCTTGTTGGGCGGCCAGGAGCGCGTCGAAGTCCGCATGGCGGCGCGCGTATTCCGGGTAGTCCTCCACCTTCGCCCCTGGCGGCAGATAGCGCCAGTGTTTATACATCCAGAGCCACTGTTGCGGATGCTCCCGGATCATGGGCTCGTAAGCATCCCAGCACCGCTGCGCCACGGCCTGGAGGTCATCGCCCTTCTTCACAAAGACGGGATCGAAGAACCGGATGGCCCGCCGTCCGCCCTTCACGGGCACGGAGTAAAACAGCAGGATGGGCACCCCGGTGCGCTGGGCCAGCGCGCAGTGGAAATGGCTGACGCTCGTGAGCATGCCAAAGGTTTTCAGAATCACCGCGCCCTGGTCCGGCTTCATGGTCAGGTCCACCAGGGCGGCCGCGCTGCCGCCTTTTTTCAAATGCTTCAGGATCCGCAGCATCGCGCCTTCCTGCGGGATGATGGGCTGCCGTCCGCCCGCGGAGCGGAGGTGCTGGAAGAGCGCGGTGAGCGGCGGGTTTTTGAAATCCTGGGCAATGGTCATGCTGCCCCAGTTTCCCAGGGCCTTGGCCACGCCCAGCAGTTCAAATCCCCCGGTATGCGGCGAGATGAAAAGGCAGTGGTTTTTCCGCACCGCCTCCAGCACCACGGGGTCCCGGGTATCGAGGAAAAACATGTCCCCGATCTCCCTTTTCCAAAGCCGGGGCGACCAGAACAGCTCAAAGAACGTGCGGGCGAAGATGCGGTAGGAGGACTGGAGAATGCGGCGGCGTCCCGCCAAGTCATAGCGCTCGCCAAAAGCACAGCGCAGGTTTTCCATCCCGTTCTTCCGCCCCCGTTTGTCACAGGCCCAGGCGAGGGTGCCGGTGAGATTCGCCATGAGGCGGATGAGCGGTCCGGGGAGCTTCGGGATGATCCACACCGCGGACCGGATCACGGCATACTCCAGCCGGAAGCGCAGACGTTTTGCGGGGGAAACCTGGGGCCCCGGGTTGTCCGGAGGGCGGCTCATGGAGGTATCACGGCGGAGGACCCCGGAGTCACCACCGGAACCTCCGCGGGCGGGGGCGGCTCTTTCTTCAGCCGGTCCTTCCATTGCGACAAAAGACCGGCATTCCCGCCCAGCCGGGTGAGCAGTTCGGAACACTTCACATGCCAAGCCGCGTAGTCCGGCGGACCGGTCTGCTTTGGCGCGCTGCCGGGGAAGATCAGGTAGCTCACGCGCAGCTCGTCCATGGCCCGGTTGTAGGCGCTGGAGGAGGGATCCACCTCCGCCGCGATGCGCAGGCTGGCCTCGCCGCACTTTTCCGGAGGGCCGTAATCGCCCACGATGGCCGGCAGCATTTTATCCCCGCAGATGACCACGGCATAGTCCCCGATGTCCGGGGTATAGGCATGCGCCCCGCGATAGGTGCGGAAGGACATGGGAATGACGATAAACGGGTCCTCCTTCGCGATCAGGAAAGAGCGGCGTTTCAGGTCCGCGATGAGCCGGGGCAGATTCCTGGCCTTCTCCTGGAGAGCGGCTTTCTCAGTGTTGCTCAGGCCACCCGCTTTGAGCTGGTCCTTCACTGCCTTCAGTTCCTCCTCCTTCCAGGGGAGGATGGGGTTTGGCTTCGTGGTCACCTTTTCCCAGGCATAGCTGGTGGTGGCCTGGAAGTGGGCGCTCTTGTAGATCTCGGTCTCGAAGGAGTCCATGCGGTCGCCGTCACTGCCATCGGACACCACATCCATCTCGGACTGAATCAGGAGCGCCTTTTGCTTCGTGGCGGCGTTCTGGAGTTCCAGCACGGTTTCCAGATCATAGAAGTTGTGCCGGGACAGCACGCGGTCCAGCCGCAGGATGTTCGCCCGCACCATCTCCTGCTTTTGCTGGTAGAGGTAGTTGTAGAAGCCGGAGACTTTCCCCGTTTCCAGCAGATCCTTGAAGTTGGGGATCAGCGTGGGCAGCGAGGGATTGATGCTGTTGAACTCCTCCAGGGTCTTCGCCGCGCGGGGAATCCGGAGCTTGAAGTTAAGCTCCAGCGCGTAGCTGGAAGGGTCCGCCACCTCCTCCATGGCGCGCTTCCCCTCCGTGCTGATGATGTTCGACTCCAGCTGGATGCCGCTGAACATGGAGGCCACGTCCCGGCGTTTCCCGGGCGTGAGCTTTTCCGGCAGCGGCGGCGGCACGGGCACCTCCACCCGGCGCTCCACGATCTTTTCCACCGTCTCCGTTCTGGTGACGACCTTCTCCGTCCGGAGCCGGTCCACCATCCCCAGGAGACCTTTCCTCACGGGGGGCAGAAACAGCAGCCCGGCCCCCGCCAGGAGCACCCCCAGCACGATCCAGCGCCCGCGTCTTCCGCGGGGCGGTGAGGACCACGGGGGCGGTTCCGGATGGGAGGCGAGGTTCATGGCCGTGAGGTTATTGGGTGAGCCCGAGAATACCGGCCACGATACCACCGATACTCAACACCGCCATGATTCCGGCGGGATAAAGCTTTTTCTTTTTGATGAACACCGGCAGGAACCGGCCCAGGAGCAGCACGCTGACGATCAGCCCCGTGAGGTAGCCCCAGTTCAAGCCCGACATTCCCTCACGCTTCAGAGCCATGAAGCCCGCCACGAGCAGGAGCATGCCGGAGACCCCGCCCGCGAAGGCGGAGGCCACGCTTTTGGAACGCACATAGCCCACGATCCCGAGGATAAGAGTGATGGCACCGAAGATAACGAAGTAGTCGCTGTATTTCATGGAAAGCGTAGGGGTTCAGTTAGCGGGCCGGACCCGGCGCGGACGGCGGGCCAGCACCAGCCGGAGGATGGGCGTGGGGAGGGTATTCACAAGCAGCGAGGTGGCGCGCACGATGAATCCGGGGAACGATTTCGCCCGGCCCTTTCGCAGGGCCCGCAGCGCGGTGGCCACCACGTGCTCCTTCGTTTGGTAGGCAGCCTCCATCTTCGGCGTGCTGCTGCCCGCCCGTTCTGCGGCGGTGCCAAACCCCGTTTTAACCGGCCCGGGACAGAGGGCACTCACGGCCACGCGGTCCTCCCGGAGTTCCAGCCGCAGAGCCTCGGTGAAACGGGAGACGTAGGCCTTCGTGGCCGCATAGACGGCGAAATCCGGGATGGGCAGTTCCCCGGCGAGGGAACTCACGTTCAGGATGCCGGAGGGCGCGGCGGCTTTGAGATCCGGCAGGAGGAGATGCGTCAGGTGCGTGAGCGCCACCATGTTCACCTGCATCATGAGATCCGCCTTTTCCCACACGCCCTCGGCGAAGGTCCCGTAGTCCCCCAGCCCGGCATTGTTGATGAGCAGATTCGGGCGGAGACCCAGCTCCCCCAGATGTCCCGCCAGCCCGGCGCGCTTCGCCGGGTCTGACAGATCACACGGCACGGTGACGATCCGCAGGCCGGGATGCGCCTTTTGCAGTTCCCCCGCAAGGGCCTGCAACTCCGCCTCCCGCCGGGCCACCAGCACCAGGGCACGCGCGTCCCCCGCCAGTTGCCGGGCGAACTCCGCGCCCAGGCCTGAACTGGCTCCGGTGATCACGGCAGTGCAGTCTTTGAAAGTCATCATGAGAAAGAGGCGGTCACGCGCCGGGACGCGCGGCATGCTTCCGGTGGAGGAAACTCCCCGCGGATTGTCAGGTCGTGGGACGTGCCCCGGCGGGCTCGCCTTTCGGGAAAATGTCCGGAATGCGGCTTTCCTTCTTTTCCCCCATCCAGGCAAACAGACGGGTGCGCATCGCCTCGAAGACCTCCGGATACTGGAGCGCCACGTTTTTCTCACAATGCGGATCGCTCTTCAGATCGTAAAGGCGGACGATGTTATACCCCTCCGCCCCGGGGGTGAAGACGAGCTTCCATTTCTCCGTGCGCAGCACCCGTTCCTTGGTGGAGAGCACGGCGCCCTGATACTCCTCCTTCAGCACGAAGTGGCAGTTGAAGTCCTCATCGATCTTCGTCGTCCGGTCCATGGGAGTAGGAATGCAGAGCGGCTGCTCCCCGGGGACCGACCGGCGGAAAAACTGATAACCCGTCTCGCCGAAGAACGCCAGCCCCAGGTCCGCCGTGGCGGGCCGCTCCAGATAGGGCCGCAGGCTCACGCCCTCCATGCGCGGGTCCTTCGCGATGCCGCAGAGGTCGAGGATGGTGGGCGCGAAGTCGATGCTCCGCACGATCTTCGAGACCGTCTGCCCCCTGCCCTCCACGCCCGGCACCTTCAGCACCGCCGGGATGTTGTTATTCTGGTCCCCGCCATTGAAAGAGATGCCGTGGCCGAAGGTGCAGTTCGGTTCAAAGAAGTCGTCCCCGTGATCCGAGGTCACCAGGATGATGGTGTTCTCATACTGGCCCGTGGCCTTCAACTGTTCGACCACCTGGCGCACGCAGTCATCGAATTTCGCCACCCCGCCGTCATAGAGCGCCTTGATCTGCGTCACATCGTCCGGGGTCACCGTCCGTTTCCACACCTCGCCCATGTCCGTGGAGGAGATCCAGTGGTTCACGTCGAACTGGAACTGGTGCTTGTGAGGCCCCTGGTAGGCGGGGTCCGTCCACTTCGCGGAAAACTCCGGCGGGTTCGCGTAGGGAATGTGCGTGCAGGAGTAAAAAATCTTCCAGAAGAACGGCTTCCGGCTGCGGGACTGCTTCGCCAGGCGGTCCACCACCCGCTCCGTCACCACGTCCGGCGTCACAAAGAACGCGCTGCTCTCCAGCTTCGGAAACAGCCAGTAGCCCACGGGATTGTCAAAATAGAGCGGCAGCACCGGGTGGGCCATGTAGATGGCCTGGCTCATATAGACCTTGAAGTTGTCGAAGGTGGTGGCGTCCACCTTTTCAAAGCCCATGGGCAGCATATCGAAGTAACCCGCGCACCAGTCACCCATGATCGCCGTGTCATATCCGGCATCCCGCATGAGGCGGGGGAGAGCCGGGGACTTGGCCGCCACGGTTTCCACCTGCTCTTTGTTCGGGAACATATGCCGCAGCCCGTGGGTGTGCGGATACTGGCTGGTCATGGAAGTGGTGAGGGACTCCACAGTGCTGGCGATGGGGGAGAAGCATTCCTTGAAGTTCACGGACTCCTTCGCCAGGGCATCGATGGCCGGGGAGGTCATGCGGTGGTAGCCATTGATGGAAAGGTGGTCCGCGCGGAGGGAATCGCTGGCGATGATCAGCACGTTCGGACGCTTGTCCGTGCGCGGCCCCAGGCTGGCCCGGTTATTCCAGGCCGGGACGGCCCAGCAGGCGGCGGCCACCAGGCCCACGCCCGCCAGGGCGGAGGCCCCGCGCGTCCGGCCGGACCAGGCCGGGGCCATGCGGCGCAGCAGGGCATTCACATAATAAGCGCCCACGCCCGCCAGCACCACCCAGGGGGCGGTGTCCATGATGGCCGGGAAGACCGTGTCCCGGATGACTCCCGGCACCAGATTCCGCAGCACCATCAGCCAGTGGTCCGGCGACATGCCGTCAAAGAAATGCGGGCGGTTATAAACGAGGCACAGGGCGAAAAAGAGCGTGATGATCCCGCAATACAGCGCCGTGCGCCACATCACCGCCCAGCGGGTGACGGACGGCTCCCGCCGCAGCATCCAGTGCACCGCCGGGAGGGAAACGAGCGCCATCATGAGGCCGGAGGTCAGGTAGGCCTTCGCGAAGACCTCCAGGTTGTTCCAGATGAGATACCACCAGTATTTATCCAGCGCCTCGTGCCGGAATTTGTTATCCATGGCACCCGCCCCGCTCACCATGAGGTACACCAGACCTCCGGCAAACGTGATGAGCTGGAGGAAAAGAGCGGAAAGAAAAACCCATCGCGCGATGGATACAGACCGCCGGACAGGGACGGATGGCTGGGTCATAAAAGGGGAGGGACACGCACCGTGGACGGTCCCTCCATTCACGCAATGGCAATCTCCGGTTCCCGAACCGGGAAAACACCCCTCCTGCCCTCCTGGTCCCTTCACAATCGGTAAAGAAACTGCTTGCGCCCCCCCCGGGAAAACCCTGATAACCTCCCGTCCGCAACACCGGGGGAATTCCTTCGCCGGCGGCACACCATTTCCCCTTTTCCATCCCAAATACTCACTGATGAGCGAGGAACAAACTGACTACGTAGAAGAGCAAGCGGAGCAACAGGAGGATCACACCGTGCGCGTCGCCACGCTGCCGCACGTGGACGAATACCTGAAGTTCGGCCAGGAATACAACTGCTCGGACATCCACCTGGCCACCGGCTCCCGGCCCACGTGGCGCCGGTTCGGGGCCTTGCAGGAGATCTGGCCCAACGCGGACCTGATCACCGCGGCGGACGCGGAGCGTCTGGTCACCGGCTTCCTGGGGCCGCGCGAACTCAAGCGCCTGAAGGAGCGCGGGGACGTGGACTTTGCCTACGCCAGCGACCGGGGCCGCTACCGGGCCTCCGTGGTCAAGCAGCGCCTGGGCTACGACATGGTCTTCCGGATCATCAATACCCACGTCCGGAGCATGGACGAACTGAAGCTCCCGAAGTCCCTGAAGCCGCTCACCCAGTACCACAACGGCCTCGTCCTCGTGACCGGCTCCGTGGGTTCCGGGAAGTCCACCACGCTGGCCGCCCTGGTGAACGAGATCAACAACGAGCGGAATGACCACATCATCACGCTGGAGGACCCCATCGAATACATCTTCGGCTCCGCCACGTGCCACGTGAATCAGCGCGAGGTGCACACCCACACGGAATCCTTTGCCGCCGCTCTCCGGGGCGCGCTGCGGGAGGACCCGGACGTCATCATGGTGGGGGAAATGCGGGACCTGGAGACCATCTCCCTCGCCATCACGGCCTCTGAAACGGGTCACCTGGTGCTCGGCACCCTCCACACCGGCTCCGCCGCGCGGACGCTGGACCGGGTGCTGGACGTGTTCCCCACGGACCAGCGGGACCAGATCCGCATCATGGTCAGCGAATCCCTCCGCGGCATCATCTCCCAGCAGCTGGTGCCCCGCAAGGACGGCAACGGCCGGGTCATGGCCATGGAATTCCTGGTGAACACCCCCGCCGTGGGCGCGTGTATCCGGGACGGCAAGACCTTCATGCTTCCGGGCATCATGCAGACCGGGAAAGCCCTGGGAATGATCACCATGGACGACTCCCTGAAAGACCTGCTCAACGCGGGCCTCATCAGCAAGGAGGACTGCCTTTTCCGCGCCATCGACCAGGATCAGATGCGCCGGGATCTCAAGATGTAATCCCCGGTCACCGTCCTTCATCCCAACCTTTTTCTAAACGTCGGATATGCCTATTATCGACAGTTATTTCCAACACCTCATCAAGGCCGGAGGTTCCGACCTCCACATCTCGGAGGGCCAGCCGCCCAAAATCCGGGTGCATGGCGGCATCCACGCCATCAACGACACCATCCTCACGCATGAGCACATGTCGGAGATGATGCAGGAG
This sequence comes from Verrucomicrobiales bacterium, assembly GCA_965229245.1. Taxonomy (GTDB): domain Bacteria; phylum Verrucomicrobiota; class Verrucomicrobiia; order Verrucomicrobiales; family V1-33; genus V1-33. The sequence goes on along the minus strand of CBDDIW010000003.1, from coordinate 500,140 downwards.
ATCTGCGAGCCGCGCTCCTGGGAGAAATTCCTCAGCAAGGGCGACCTCGACTTCGCCTACGAGATGGATGAGAACAGCCGTTTCCGCTGCAACTTCTTCAAGCAGAACCTGGGCTTCGGCGGCGTCTTCCGGATCATCCCCACGAAGATCGCCACCCTGGAGCAGCTGGGCATCCCGCCGGTGGTGAAGCGCTTCGGGGAAATGCGCAGCGGTCTCGTGCTGGTGACGGGCCCCACGGGTTCCGGGAAATCCACCACGCTCGCGGCGCTGATCGACTACATCAATACGAACTACGCGCGGCACATCATCACGGTGGAGGAACCCATCGAGTTCGTGCACCGGAACAAGAAGTCCATCATCACCCAGCGGGAGGTGCCCATGCAGACGCCCACGTTCTCGGACGGTCTGCGCGCCGCCCTGCGGGAGGACGCGGACATCGTGCTCGTGGGGGAAATGCGGGACCTGGAAACCATCTCCCTCGCCCTCACGGCGGCGGAAACGGGCCTCCTCGTCTTCGGAACGCTCCACACGAACAACGCCCGGAAGACCATCGACCGTCTCGTGGACGTGTTCCCGTCCGACCAGCAGGCGCAGGTGCGGACCATGCTCTCCGCCTCGCTCCGCGGGGTGCTGGCGCAGCTCCTCATGAAGAAGGCGGACGGCAAGGGCCGGGTGGCGGTGAACGAGATCCTCGTGGCCACCCCCGCCGTCTCCGCCATCATCCGGGAAGGGGCCACCCAGAAGCTCACGGACGTCATCACCGGCGGCGCGGCCCTGGGGATGCAGTTCATGGACCAGGCCATCTGGAAGCAGCTCCAGGAGGGCAATGTCTCGCCGTTCGAGGCCTACATGAAGTCCATCGACAAGGCGCGTTTCAAGAAGTTCCTGCCCGCCGAAATGAAGGAGCAGCTGGGCGAACCCACTACCTGAAATCCCTCCAGCCCCCCTCGGTGAGCAGGGCATGCATGGGCATGTCATGGCTCTCCGGGGGGAGGCGGTCCCGGACCTGACCGGCAAAGCAGGCCCCGCAGAAGACCGCCCCCGTGGCTGCGGGCAGGAAGCGGTCATAGTGTCCCTTTCCCCGCCCCAGCCGGGTGCCGTCCTTCCCGAAGCCCAGCCCGGGAACGAGGATGAGGTCTATCCCCGCGGGGTCCGCGGGCTCGCACAGGAGGGGCACGGGCTCCCGGATTCCCCCCGGGCTCACCCGCAGCCCCCCCGCATCCTCCACCCGCCAGGGCATGATGCGGTCATTTTCCAGCGCGGGGAAGACAAAGCGTTTCCCGGGCTCCGCCAGCAGCGGCATAAGATCCATCTCGTAACCCAGCGCCGCGAAGAGCATCACCGTGCGGGCCCGGGCCCATGCCGGAGTGGCGATGAGAGCTTCCCGGGCCTTTGCGGACCACGCGGCCCGGTCCTCCGGCGTGGTGGTCTTCAGCCACTGGTGCAATTCCCGGCGCAGCAGGGGTTTTCCGGTTTCCTCGATGGTCATGCGAAATGATAACGGGGAATCCCATTCATGGAAGCGCACCACCCAGGAAGTTTCCCACCCGGTGCCGCGTTCCGGTCTGATGCCATTCCGGGCAGGAATCCGGTGAATTTGTTCCCCCTGGAGTCTCCCCAGGTGGTATCGAAGGTCTTTCCGAACGAGCCCAAGGAGCGGCGACATTCCTGTCGCCGTCGAACTCTTCGATGGAGGATGTAAAAGGCCACGAAGGGAGACCAGGGAGAAATCAAAAGGATGCGTATGGAGGTCAAACTCCCCCTGACGAAGGACCCGCTGGGCAACCCTCCACCGGAGAATTCGACGGCGACAGGAATGTCGCCGCTCCTTGGGCGCACTCAGAGGATTGGAAGGATACGCGGGGGCGTTACACTCCCCCGGAGGAGCCTTCGATTCCACTCCACGGAACCACGATCCCTTTCTACCGGATTCCAGCTGTGTAAATGTTATGACCCGCGATCCAGGTCCCGGGATTCATCCCCCGGATGAGGATTAATCCTCTCGCGAAGATTGCATAACATATTGAAAACGTGGAACTTTGGAGCGGCACCCAGCTTCTCCACCGCCCATCGAACTAAATGAAAAAAGCTCCGCTCCATCTCACTTTCAGCGCCATCAGCATTGCCGCCGCCGGCATTTCCACCCGGGAGGCCTCCGCCGCCGGGATGGATGTCCTCCCGGGCACGATCATCTCGTCCCTGCCTTACGTGGACACCGGTTCCACCATCGGGCTGAACAACGACATCAATGAGCACCCGGGAGCCCCCATTTTTAATGGCTACTCCAGCGCCGCCGCTCCGGATGTCTTCTGGAGCTTCACCGTGGCCACCACCGGCACCGTAAACATCTCCTACAGTCTCGGAGCCAGCGGCAGCAGCACGGAGGACGCCGTCCTGGGAGTTTTCACTGGCACCATTGCCTCCCCGAACTGGATCATCGGCTCCGACAATGAATGGTCCGCGACGGGCAACAATCCGGAGACGGTTTCCTTCACCGTCCTGGCGGGGCAAACCTATCATATCCTGGGGGATGGGTATTTCGGCGATTCCGCGGGGAACTACACGCTCAATGTGACGGGCACCGCGATTCTGGCACCGGTGCCGGAACCTGGAGCCGCGGGTCTTCTCGTGGTGGGTGCCGCCGCCGCCGCGGGCTGGCGCCGCCGCCGCCGGGGAGTCGCCTGATTTCGCGCGGCAGACAGAGGGAGTTCTTTTCCAGGGAAGGCCGGAGGGAAATCCTCCGGCTTTTCTTTTGCCGGGATCACTCCCCAGGCCAACCTTCAGCACCATGAAACCGTCCCCGCCGGATGCCCGCCTGGAGAGATTCCGCCTGACCCTGGAGGAAGCCGCCCGCCTCGCCTCCGGGGAACGGCTGGGGGAGGCGCGGGCGCTCCTGGAGGGACTCCAGGCTGCGGGCCCCTGGCCGGGGGAACTGCCCCAGGCGCTGGGGCACAATCTGGCCACGGTGCTGCGCCAGAGTGTGCAGGCCCGGCTCCTGGCGGGAGAGACGGAAGCGGCGGTCCAGGCGGCCTCCGCGGCGCTGGAGATGCCGCTGCCCCCAGGACTGCCCCCGGAGCGGGTGCGCGGGCGCGCGGATATCCTCTACAACATCAGCACGGACTTCATGAATGCCGGGCACCAGGAGCAGGCGCTGTTCTGCCTGCGCCGGGCCATCGCCCTGTATCCCTGTCCCACGTATTCCAATAACCTGGTCAACATCCTGGCCAAACTGGACCGGCCCTCCGTGCTGGCGGACTACTGCGATACCCTGGAGCCGGGGGAAATCGCGCCCCGCATTCTGCTGGCCTGCCAGCCGAAGAGCGGCTCCACCTTTCTGCGGAATGTGCTCCAGGAGATCACCGGCTTCCGGGATGTCTATTTCTGCCACCACACGGAACTGGCCTCGCAGGACCTCTTCTACCCCGCCCTGCTGGAGTTCGCCCAGACGCCCACCGTCACCCACCAGCACATCCGCGCCACGGAGCCGAATCTGCAACTCATGCAGGCCTTCGGTCTCCGGCCGGTGGTCCTCGTCAGAAACCTGGATGACGTGGTCCTGAGCCTGCGGGACTACTTCACCTCCGGGGCCGTACGGGGCACGCTCTTTGACACGGACACCTGGATGCAAAGCCCGCCGGAGCGCCAGGCGGATCAGATCATCGATCTCGTGGTGCCCTGGCATCTGGAGTTCCTCGCCTCCTGGCAGCGGACGGAACGCCAGCGGCGCGTTCCCGTGCTTTGGATGCGGTATGAAGAGATGGTGGCGGACAAACCGGCGGCGGTGGCCAAAGTCCTGGCCTGGCACGGGCTGGAAGCCAGCCCGGACCGCATCGCCGCCGCGCTCGCCGCCGTGGAGGAACGCCCGGGGAAAAACCGGTTCAACAAGGGCGTGACCGGCCGGGGACGCGAAGGCCTGACCGCCGCGCAAAAGGACCGCATCCGCCACCTCATGACGTATTTCCCGGAGACGGATTTCCGCCCCTTCACGGATCACGGATTCCCCGGCTTCGCCTGAGTGCCGGACGGCGGCGGGACCGGCTTTCCCTCCGCCGGTTTCAGGGCCTCCCACTCGGCGGCGGTGGCGGGGGACTTCTGGTGCTCCATCATGATTTTCCACTCCCCGCCCTTCACCAGCAGGGCCTCAAAGCGCACGTAGTCCTTCTTTGCCCCGCCATCCCCGGCGGTCCAGGTGTAGAGGAAAATGCCCGTCTCGTGGGCCGTGGTGTCATCCCCAAGGCGCTGGGAAAAGCGGAACTCCACCCCCGCCGCGGCCCGGCCCGCCCGGGTATCGTCGAACCCCGGCTTCCACCGCTCCAGGGCCTTGGCCAGGGGCTGGGAGGTCTTCAGCTTTTCACTCACCAGCACACCGCCCGGATGGCACGTGGCCTTGTAGGCTTCGAAGTCCCCCTCCTTCACGCTCTTTGATACCGCGCTCCAGAAGCGGTCCAGCTCCGCCAGCCGTGTCGTGTCATCCGCCACCGCCAGGGGGGCCGGGCACCAGAGCAGAACGGGGAGAAAGAGACGCCAGGGCAGTGTTTTCATGATCGCGGAGGAAAGAGGACGCCGGCCATTCTCCGGCGGGAACCCTTCCGGCTCAAGGGCCTGTCCGGCACGTGGGCGCGGTCCCGGGCATCCCGGCGCGCGGGGGATGGGAGATAGTACGCGTGCCGCCGCATACTATCTCCGCTGCCCGGTCTCCCGGCTCTCCGGGCGCTTCGCGGGGCGCGCCGCCCGCCCGGGTCGCGGGAGGTGACCGGCATTTCCCGGGGTGTATTACCCGGTAAGACGCGGTAATACCTGGTAAACCGCGGCGCGCGCGATTCCGCTTGCGCGGCGGGACGCGGGATCACCGGAAACTAAAGGCATACTATGAATACGGTTTTTCCTCCTTCCACCACCCGCCCCGCCGGTGGTCCCCGCCTGCTCTCCGAAGTCCTGGGCCTGCCCCCGCTGGAGGACCCCCTGGACTCCGCCCCGCCGTCCTTTCCGGAGGCGTGGTATGACAGCGCGCGCAAGGAATACCTCCTCCAAAACTCCGGCGGCCGCTGGCTGGCCCACGGCGAGAGTAACTTCAAACGCCTGCTCCGCTCCCGGGGCTTTCTCGACCGCCTCACCGAGGAGGAACAGATGTCCGGGAAAACCGTGAGCCAGGCGGAGGAGGTGCTCCTGAAGCTCTAGGATACCCGGGACGTGAAATACTGCGGCCCCCTGGCGGGCCATGAATCGGGCTTCCACGAGGCCAATGGCGTCCGCCTTCTGGTGACCGAAAGCCCCGCGCTGCTCACCCCCACGCCCGGACCCTGCACGCTCATCCCCGCCATCCTGCGCGGCCTGGTGGACGCCCCGGGGGAACCCCATGGCGGCACGCAGTATGCCGTGCTCATGGGCTGGCTGGCGTGCGCCGTCCAGGGGCTTTACCTGAAGATCCGCCGTCCGGGCCAGGCCCTGGTGCTGGCGGGACCCGCCGGGTCCGGCAAGAGCGTGGTGCAGAACAACATCATCACCCCGCTGCTGGGCGGGCGCTCCGCGAAGTGCGCGCCCTACCTCCAGGGGCGCACGGAGTTCAATGGCGAGCTCTTCGGGACCGAGCACCTCATGCTGGAGGATGAAAGCCAGGACACGTGCATCAAAAGCCGCCTGGCCCTGGCTTCGAACATCAAGCAGATCTGCGTGAATGAAATCCAGCCCTGCCACGGGAAGAACCGGCCCATCGTGAATCTCGCGCCCTGGTGGCGGCTCACCATTTCCCTGAATGACGAGCCGGAGCGCCTGCTCATCATCCCCCCGCTGGCCCCGGACGTGGCGGACAAGCTCATCCTCCTGCGCTGCGCGCCCGTGGCCTGGCCCCTGCCCGCGGACGGCCCCGGCGACTGGGAGCGCCTGCTGACCGCCATCGCCGCGGAGCTTCCCGCGTTCCTCCACCTCCTGCTCCGCCACGCCGTGCCCCCGGACCTCCACAGCAACCGCTACGGCGTCATCCACTGGCACCACCCGGACATCACCAGGGCGCTGGAGGAACTCTCTCCGGAAGCCCACCTGGCGCAGCTGATCCTGCGGTGGATGCACGCCACCTCCTGGCGCGGCACCGCAGAGGCTCTCCGCTCCGCCCTCCTGGACGACGATGACACCCGCCGCGATGCCCGCGATCTCCTGCGCTGGCCGAATGCGTGCGGCACCTACCTGTCGCGGCTGGCCAAATGCCCGCGCCCGCCCCTCCGCGTGGAGGCCTGCCGTCAGACCCACCAGCGTGAGTGGCACCTGAGCCTCTCCGAATCCTGAAACGCCCCTCACGCCGTCATGTGCTCCCCCCCGGCCCATGACGGCATGACGCACAAAAACCAACTTCTCCGCCGCGGCAGCCAGCCTCTATGACGGCATGACGCACAAAAACCAACTTCTCCGCCGCGGCAGCCAGCCTCTATGACGGCATGACGCACAAAAACCGACTTCTCCGCTGGAGCGGGAGCCTCCCTCCCCCGCCCTCCTACCCTTACTCCTACTCTCTCCATTAGATTCAGATATTTATTAATATATATAACATATCATATATACCATACAATACAATACAATACATATAATCTATTAACAATGCATTTTAATAATAACCATACACCCCAGAATACACTCCCCGGCGGAGAAGTCCGTTTCTCTGCGTCATGCCGTCATAGGAGCTGGCCGCCGCGACGGAGAAGTCGGTTTTTGTGCGTCATGCCGTCATAGGAGCTGGCCGCCGCGACGGAGAAGTCGGTTTTTGTGCGTCATGCCGTCATAACCCCGGAACCCCTCCTACCCCCACCCTGCCTCCTCCATGCTTTCCCTCGAACAACTCGAAAAGGTCCGCCACGTGCCTGGCGGGAAACTCACCGCGCGCTGTCCCGCCTGCCATGAGGCCGGGGGCGACCGCACGGGCACGCACCTCGTTTACTGGCCGGACACGGAGCGTTTTGCCTGCGCGGCGAATCCCGGGGACAAAGCCCACCGCCAGCGCATCTGGCAGCTCGCGGGGAAACCGGATCCCGGTCCCCGGGAACGCCGTCTCCACACCTCCCGGCGCTCCCCCGCCGCGCGCGTCCGTTTCCACCGGGAGCAGGCCAGGGAGGCACGCCGCGCGGCCCTGCCCGCCGCCGCGTGCGCCCAGGTGGACCGGATCCTCCAGTTCTCCTGGGACCCCGTCGATATCTGGCATGAGTCCGGAGTCATCCTGGACGGCATGGAGCCGGACTGGCACCTCCTGCTCAGCACGCTCCACCCGTCGGACGCCGTGCTCTGGACCGGGAGCGTGCACCATTCCGGCCCCGGCCATGAGCGCCATTTCCAGCCCTGGCCCGCGCTGCTGGAAAGCCACCCGGACGGCCCGCCCGGCCCCATGACCTGCCCCTCCACCTTCCATCCCGGCTCCTGCCGGAGGGATGCCGCCAGCCTCGCCGCCTCCCCGTATGTGGTGGTCGAGGCGGACGAAGCCATCGGTTACAAACCCGCCACCCCCGCAGAGAGAGCGCTGAACGTGGCGCGGAATCTCGCCATCCTGCGCTGGCTGCGGGACGAAGCCGGATGGAATCTCCGCGCCATCGTCCACACCGGCGGGAAATCCTGCCACGGCTGGTTCGACCGCCCGCCGGACCCCTACCTGGAGGAACTCCGCGCCATCGCCCCAGCACTCGGCATCGATGCCGGCGTGTTCTCCCCCACCCACCCCGTGCGCCTCCCCGGCGTGATCCACGAGAAAACCGGCCACCTCTCCCGCCTGCTTTATCTGACGGTATAACCTCCTGCTCCCACAACCACTCCCTCTCCGCCATTCCCCGGCCCCGCCCGCGTATGTTTTTAAATCTTGCGGCCTGAATCCAATCTGCTAAGCGATTAGCACATCAGCATCCGGGCCTCCCCCTTTCTCCCTTATGAAACGTTTCCTCCTCTATCTGCTGTCGTCCGTCCTTCTCTGGCCGTCCGTCGTCCCGGCGGCCCCTTCGGAGGCGGACTGGAAAAAGGTGCAGGCCCTGATGGAGAAGCAGCTCCCGAAATCCGCTCTGGAGGCCCTGGCCCCCATGGAGGCGGCGGCGGTGGCGGAGAAAGCCTGGCCGGAGGCCGCGCGCGTCATCGGGGCAAGGATCGCGCTGGAGGCCTCCCTGGAGGAGGATAAACCGGAGCTCAAACTCCGGCTCGCGGACGAAGCCCTGGCAAAGGCGGACCCGGCGCTGCAACCGGTGCTCCAGACGCTGGTGGCGGAGTGGTATTACGGGTATTACGAGGACCAGCGCTGGGAGATCATGCGCCGCACGCCGGGAGGTTCCGGCGCGGAGGTGACCACGTGGGATCTGCCGCGTTTCCTGAAGGAGATCGATGCCCGGTTTCAAAAAGCCCTCGGCGGCGCGGAGGCATTGAAAAAGATTCCCATCGCCCAATGGACCGGCATCCTCGCGCCCGGCACCCTGCCGGACACCTATCAGCCCACCCTGTATGACTTCGTGGGGCGGGAAGCCCTGGCGTTTTACACCCAGGCCCCGGAGACGGGCATGGGGGGTGACGATGAAGACTTCCCCCCGCTGGACCCGGACTCTCCCGCGCTGGGGACGGCGGAGGAGTTCCTGGCCTGGAAACCCGGGGCGGGCAGCCCTCCGGATCTCTCCGCCATCCGGTTGTATCAGGAACTCATGACTTTCCACAAGGACGATGCCGACCCCGGGGCCCGGGTGCTGCTGGATCTGGAGCGCCTGCAATGGATGTCCGGCCGGATTTCCCGCGGAGTGCCCCAGCCCCGCGCGCGGGCCTACAGGGAGGCATTGCTGAAAAAATACGCCACGCACGAGGTCTCCCTGCGCATCCGGTCGCTGATAGCGTTGGCCCTGATCCAGGAAAAGAAACCGGCGGAGGCGCTAACGCTCCTGAAGGAGGGCGTGGCCGCGTTTGAAAAATCCGCCTTCGCGCCCCGCTGCCGGAATCAGATCCGGGAGATCGAGACCCCGGAATGCAGCACCGGCACGGAGCTGTTCTGGAACGCGGCGGGAGCGGAGATCCACATCATCCACCGCAATGTGAAGCGGCTGCACTTCCGTCTCTACCTGCTGGAGGCAAAACCGCGCCCGGACAAAGTGATGGAGGAAATGGAGGAGGAGGATCTGGAGAAGCGGCTGCGCTTTCTAAAAGGAAAGCCCGCGCGCTCCTGGTCCGTGGATCTCCCGGGCGGGGATGACTGCCTGGAGCATGAGACGCGGGTGACCGCGCCCGCCGACCTGAAGCCGGGCGTGTATTTCCTGGCCTCCAGCGAGGATGAAAAATTCCAGGAGAAGGGCAACGTCCTCTCCGGCACCCGCTTGTGGGTCACGCCGCTGGCCCTGCTCTCCCGCGCCCGGGGCAATGCCATGGACGCCTGGGTGCTGGATGCCGTCTCCGGCGATCCGGTGACGGGCGCGGAGGTGGCGCTGTGGATGGAGGACGAGAAGTCCGAAAAGCTGAAGAAAAAGGCCACTCTGAAAACAGGGGCGGACGGCTTCGTGAGCTTCCCCATGAAGGAGGCGGGCGAGTGCTTCCTCTTTGCCACCCGCGGGCCGGACTTTGCCGCCGCGACCGGTGACGGGGGAGGCGTCATCGATCCCTTTTCCTCCCGCGGGGGAAGGCTCGGCGAAGCCCCACCGGCGGACAAGTCCACGTTCCTCTTCACAGACCGCGCGCTCTACCGGCCCGGCCAGACGGTGCGCTTCAAAGGCATCCATGCCCTGCACGACACGGTGAAAAACGACTACCGCGTGCTCCCGTCCGCGAAGCGCCATGTGGTGCTGAAGGATTCCAACCAGCGGGAACTGGCCGCGCTGGACCTCGTGACGAATGAATACGGCTCCTTCAACGGGAGCTTCACCCTGCCCGCCGGGGTCCCCGGGGGCGGCTTTGTCATCGAGGACGACGACGGCCGGACCAACATCCGGGTGGAGGAATACAAGCGCCCCACCTTCCACGTGGAGATAGCCCCGCCCGCCGCGTCTCCCGCTCTGGGCGCGGAGGTGACGGTGAAGGTGAGGGCCTCCGCCTACACCGGCGCGCCCATGGATGGCGCGGAGGTGACGTGGAACGTGAGCCGCCAGACGGACCGGCCGGCAAGACCGGGCTTTACCCCCGGCTTCGGCCCTCGCAGCCGGCCCCTCGCCCATGGCAGGGTGAAGGCCGGTCCGGACGGCACGGCGGAGGTGAAATTCACCGCCCTGCCTGACAAGGGGGCGGATGAAAAATCCGGAGCCACCTTCCTCTACACCGTGTCCGCCGCCGTGACGGATGCCGCGGGGGAAACCCGGGAGACCACGCGCACCGTCATCGCGGGCTATACCTCCATGAGGGCGGATCTCAGTGCCGGTGACTGGCAGACCGTGGCGGCCCCCGTGGAGATCACCGTCCACACCACCACGCTGGATGGCACGGCGCTGCCGGGCGAGGGCACGCTCACCGTTTCCCGCATCACCCAGCCGGAAAAAGTGATCCGCCACACGATGGATCCGCCCGTCATAGACGGCCCGTGGCAGCCGGAAACCTGGGCCACGGGCGAACTGGTCCAGAAGGACGCGGTGAAGACCGGCGCGGACGGCACGGCCACGGTGCCGGTGAAACTCGCGACGGGAATTTACCGCGCCGCGCTGAGCGCGAAGGATGCCGCCGGGAAAGAGGTGACGGCCACCGCCGTCATCACGGTGGTGGATCCGGCGGCGGCGAAATTCCCCGCCCGCGTGCCCTTCTGGACCGGGGCCGCGGAGGATGTGGCGCAGACGGGCACGGAATACACCGCGCTCTGGGGCTCGGGGTATGACCGGGCGCGGGCTTTCATTGAAGTGGAGCACCGGGGGAGGATCGTGCAGCGTTTCTGGACGGACCCGGGGCGCACGCAGCAGCCGGTCACCTTCAAGGTGACCCCGGAGCACCAGGGCGGCTTCACCATTCACTTCACCCAGATGCGGGAGAACCGCCTCTACACGGAATCCCGCACCGTGGATGTCCCGTGGACGGAGAAGGAACTGACCCTGAAATGGGAACACCTGACCTCCACCCTGGCCCCCGGCGCGAAGGAAACATGGACGCTCTCCATCGCGGGAGCGGATAAGAAAAAGGTGGAGGCGGAAATGGTGGCGGCGCTCTACGATGCCTCGCTGGACGCCTTTGCCCCGAATGGCTGGCTGGAGGGCTTCCGGTGCTTTTACCAGGACACCGCGGCGGAGGAGCCGGAATACCTGGCGGAAACCATGGACCTGGCGGAAATGACCCACCGCTCTCTGCCGGACCCGGAGGACGGCAGACAGACGCTGCGCCACTGGCTGCCGCTGCTGCCGGACGCCGCGCTGGCGGAGGATGACAGCAAGGCCCGGGGGACCGTCATCGGTGCCGTGGCGGGCGGGATGATCGGCGGCAGATCCGCCTCGCGCGGGAGGGGAGTGGGCTCCGCGGGCATTGGCAGGGACGAGGCGGAGCCCTATGCCTCCGGGGGAACGTCCATGCAACGCAAAGCCCCCGGCTTCAGTATGCCCGCCGGAGTGAATCAGGAGGCCTCGTGGGCCGGCGCATCCTCCGGCCCGATCCCGTCCGGCGCGGTGGACTTTTCCAAAATAAGCGCCCGCAGGAATCTCCAGGAGACCGCCTTCTTCTACCCGGATCTTCACACGGAGCCGGACGGCACGGTGAAGCTCACCTTCACCATGCCGGAGGCAGTGACAGAGTGGCGGTTCCTCGGCTTCGCGCACGATAAAGCCCTGCGCTCCGGCCTCCTGGAGGGGAAGACCATCACCGCGCGGGATCTCATGGTGCAGCCGAATCCCCCGCGCTTCCTGCGCGAGGGGGACACGGTGGAATTCACCGTGAGGATCACGAACAAAGGCGAAGCCCCGCAGCAGGGCATGGCGCGGCTGAACTTCAAGGACGCCACCTCCCAGGCTCCCGCGGATGCCGCGCTGGGGAATCAAACCCCGGAACAGTCCTTCACCGTGCCGGGGAAGGAATCCCGCGTGGTCTCGTGGCGCGTCACCGTGCCGGATGGCCAGGGCTTCCTGACCTGGAAGGCCGTGGCGGGGAATGACAAGCTGACGGACGGCGAGGAGGGCTGGCTGCCCGTGCTCCCGCGCCGCGTCCTGGTCACGGAATCCCTGCCGCTGAATGTCCGGGAGGCGGGGGAGAAAAGCTTTAACTTCAAGAAGCTCACGGAAAGCGCCGCCGGCGGCTCCCTCCGCCACCAGAGCCTCAGCGTGCAGATGGTCTCCCGGCCCGCGTGGTATGCCGTGATGGCGCTTCCCTATCTCATGGAATACCCGCACGAGTGCGCGGAGCAGACCTTCAACCGGCTCTATGCCAACGCGCTCGCCCGTCACCTTGCGGGGAGCGATCCGAAGATCCGCCAGGTCTTTGACATCTGGAAGACTGCCCAGCCGGATGCCCTGAAGAGCCCGCTGGAGAGGAACGCGGACATCACTTCCCTCATGGCCGAAGAGACCCCGTGGCTGCGGGAGGCGAAGGACGAAAGCAACCGCCGCCTGGGGATTCTCTTCGATGCCAACCGCCTCGAAAACGAAACCGCGCGCCTCTTGGAGCGCCTGGGGGAAATGCAGCTGGAGGATGGATCGTGGCCGTGGTTCCCCGGCGGCCGGGGGAATGACTTCATCACCCTCTACATCGCCACCGGCTTCGGGCGGCTGCGCCATCTGGGCGTGGAGGTGGAACCGGAGCGCGCGCTCCAGGCCATGGACCGCATGGATGCCTGGCTGAACCGCGAATACCAGCAACTGCTGAAAGCGAAGAACACCATCGGGAATCACCTGCATCCCCTCCTGGCGTTCTATCTTTACGGGCGGAGCTTTTTCCTGGAGGAGCGCCCGGTGCCCGCGGAGCAAAAGGAGGCGCTGGATTACTTCCTGGCCCAGGCGCGGAAATACTGGACCACCCTGCCCCGCATGAGCCAGGCGCACGTGGCCCTGGGGCTCCTGCGGTTCGGCGACGAAAAGACGCCCGGGGAGATCGTGAAATCCCTGAAGGAACGCTCTCTCAATGACGAAGAGCTGGGCATGCACTGGGCGGACGCGGAGGGAGGCTGGACATGGAGCCAGGCACCCATCGAGACCCAGGCCATGATGATCGAAGCCCTCCAGGAGATTGAAGGCAACGGGAAGGCCGTGGATGACTGCCTGGTGTGGCTGCTGAAACAAAAACAAACCCAGGCCTGGCCCACCACCAAGGCCACCGCGGACGCCGCCCACGCCCTGCTGGTGGGAGGCACCGGCAGGCTGGCCTCGGACGCCCTGGTCACCGTCTCCCTGGGCGGCACGGAGGTGAAGCCGGAGAAGGTGGAGGCGGGCACGGGTTTCTATGAACACAAATTCGCCCCTTCCGAAATCAAACCGGACATGGGCACGGTGAAAGTGGTGAAGACGGACAAAGGCGTCTCCTGGGGCAGCGTGCACTGGCAATACATGGAGGACATGGCGAAGATCACTCCGCACGAGGGCACGCCGCTGAAAGTCACCAAGGCTCTCTTCACCAAAGTGAACACCCCCTCCGGCCCGGAACTCCGCCCCGTGACCGGCAAGGTGAAGGTGGGCGATGAACTGGTGATCCGCCTGGAGCTGCGGACCGACCGGGACATGGAATTCGTGCATCTCAAAGACCAGCGCCCCGCCAGCGTGGAGCCGGTGAATGTACTCTCCGGCTACAAGTGGCAGGGAGGCCTGGGTTATTACGAATCCACCAAAGACACCGCCAGCCACTTCTTCTTCGAGTCCCTGCCGAAGGGTACCTATGTCTTTGAATACAGCACGCGCGTGCAACTTCGCGGAAAATGCCAGGCGGGCATCGCGGAACTCCAGTGCATGTATGCCCCGGAGTATAACAGCCACAGCGCCTCCGCCGTGCTCGAGGTGGAATAGCGCCTATCCCGTGTGGCGGCTGATGAAAAGGGAACAGGCGTCATCGCAGGCCTTCGCGGCGGCGTCGCCTCCCTGATTGCAGGCCGCCACCACGGCGAAGCCTTTCTTTGGAGCCATCCACACCTGGGAATAGTTCATTGTATTACTCCCGTTGTGCGTCAGCACCGTGCCGCCGCCCCAGTCCCGCTCCGCCTGATCCCAGCCGAAGGCATAGCCTTTGCCGGTGGGCGTGGTGTGCAGATCCGTGTAGATCGCGGCGGAAAGCAGCGCCTTCCCGCCCGCCCCGCCGCGGAGGTGGTCGGCCACGAAGAGGGCGTAATCCGCCAGGGACGCATGGCAGGTGCCCGCCGGGCCGAGGGAGGCGGGATTGTCCACCTTCGGCCCGTTGGAGGCGGTGTGTTTTCCATCGGAGCCATGCGGCCAGGGCTGGTCCTCCTTCCCGGGAGTGCCGGTGCCGCCGAAGCCCGCCTTGATCTTCAGCGGTTTGAAAACCCGGTCCGTCAGCAGGCGCTCCCAGGTCTGGCCCCCTAGTTTCTCCGCCACCACCCCGGCGGTGACGTAGCCGAGATTGGAATAAAGGTAGGTGCTTCCCGGTTCTGAAAGCAGGGGCAGCGCGAGATCGTGTCGCACGATCTCCGCCCGGTCCCGGGGCTCGGGCAGGGCGGACCAGTCCCGGTTGGCGGGGAGCCCGGAGCGGTGCGTGAGCAACTGACGGAGCGTGATCCCCTGGGCCTGCGGCGTGGCCCGGCGCGTCAGGTCGGGCAGCAGCTCCTTGAGCGTCGCGTCCCATTTCAGACGACCCTGGAGCACGAAGGTGCCCAGCAGCGTGGCGGTCATGGCCTTGGTCATGGAGCCGTAGTGCCAGAGATCGCCGCCGGTCACGGGAGTGCTGCCGCCCGCCTTGCGCATGCCGGTGAAGCCGCTCTCCCTGAGCCCGTCCACGGTGACCAGTCCCGCCGCGAGGGCCGGGACGTTGTGTTTTTTGCGGATTTCCTCCAGCCGGGCATTGAGTGCGGCGGCGGGCGTTTCCTCTCCAGCCGCCGGAATAGACAGCATGGGGAGGGAGGCGCAAAGGGCCGCAAAACGGCGTCTGTTCATCATCATGAAAAAGAATGGGAATGCTTTGAATCCCCGGCAAGGGAGGATCGCCCTCACGGAAGGCGGCATCCGGTTCCACGGAAATGCCGGTGCCTGTATGCCGGGAATATGACAGCCACGGCACCGCACTCTGGTGAAAGCGGAATAACGAACCGGAATTCCGGAGACAGCTTTCATTCGCCGTGAAGGTGGCGCGCTCTATAGCAGGCGCATCGATAATCGAAGCCCCCGTTATGAAGCGTTTTCTCCTGAGTCTGCTGTCCTTCGTATGGTTATGGAATCACGCCGCCGCCGCCGTTCCGGGAGAGAAGGAGTGGAAGGCTGTTGAAGAACTCATCGATAAAGAGCTGCCGAAATCCGCCATGGAGTCCCTCTCCTCCCTGGAAAAGGCCGCCCTCGCGGAAAAAGCCTGGCCGGAGGCCGCCCGGGCGCTGGCGTGGCGCATCACGCTGGAGAGTGAACTCCACTCCGACCAGCCGGAGCTGAAGCTCACTCTCATGGAGACCGCCCTCACCACCGCGCCCGCGGAAATGCTGCCGGTGCTGCGGACACTGCTGGCGACCTGGTACGATGACTATTTCCACGAAGAGGGCTGGCGCATCCTCCAGCGGACCCCGGGAGCCGCCGGCGGGGATATCCAGACCTGGGATCTGAAGCGCACGCTGGCGGAAATAGATGCCCGGTTTCAAAAAGCCCTGAGTGATTCTGCCACCCTCCGCGCCATCCCCATCGCGAAGTGGGATGGCTTTCTCCAACGGAACGATCTTCCAGACCTCTATCAGCCGACACTCTATGATTTCCTCGCCAGTGAAGCGCTGGCGTTCTATATGATGGCCGAGCAGGAGGGAGCGGAGGGCGCGCACGGCTTCACCTTCACGGACGATTCTCCGGCGCTGGGAACCATGGAGGAGTTTCTGGCATGGAAGCCGGGGGAGGGAAATTCCCCAAAGCTTCGCGCCATCCTCCTGCTTCAGGAACTGCTGGCCTTTCACCGGGAGGACGCGGATCCCGGAGCGCGTTTGTTGCTGGAACTGCAAAGGCTGGAATGGGCTGCCGCGTTTGCCACCGGGGAGAAGGCGGGAGAACGTGCCCTGGCTCAGGTTACCGCGCTCTATCAAAAACACGCCTCCCACGAAGCCTCCCTGCGCCTCCGGGACCTGGCGGCCACCTGGCTGGTGAGCGGTAAAAAACCGGTGGAGGCCCGGAGGATACTTCAGGAAGGACTGGCTTCTTTTGGCGATTCGCTCTTTGCCCCGCCATGCCGTGCGATGATCCTGAAAATCGAAGACCGTGAACTGGAGATCGGGACGGAACTGATATGGAACGAGGCAAAGCCGGTGATATCCATCACCTCCCGGAATTTGAAGAAAGCGTGGTTCCGCCTCTATTCATTACCGGAACCGGAGGGCTCCCAGGAAGGTTCCACCGGCTCCTCTCCAGGGAAGGAAGCGATGATCAACCTCCTCCAGGCAAAGCCCGGGCAAGCCTGGGAGGTGGATCTGCCGCCGACGGATGATTTTCTGAGCCACCGCCTTTCTACTCCGGCACCCGGGGGGCTCCCTCCCGGACTCTATCTGCTCTGCGCTAGCGGGAGCGGGGGATTCGAAACCGGGGACGGCACGTTCCGGACCACCCTGGTAAGGGTGACTCCCCTGGCTCTGGTGAAGCGGGTGTCGTCCGGACCGGATTTCTCCAGCGTGGACGCATGGGTGCTGGACGCCGTGAGCGGCGGACCCGTGCGGGGCGCGGAAGTCACTTTATGGCAACGGCATACTGACAAGGCGAAGCCCGGGGAAAAAATGAGGACGGTCACCACGGACAAAAACGGTCTGGCGACTTTCGTGATAAAGGAATGGAGTGATGTTTTACTCGTGGCCAGGCATGGGGCCTCCCTGGTTTCCTCGCCGGGGTTTTATACTTCCAGGGACTCCAGCGGCTCCCAGGAGAGCACCTACTTTTTTACCGACCGGTCCATTTACAGGCCTGGTCAGACCATTCACTTCAAAGGGATTTGCGTTTACCAGGACCGGAGGAGCAACAATTACAGGTTACTACCCGGTGAAAAACGCACCGTGACTCTCAAGGATATGAATGGCCTCGGGAACAGGACGGTGGAAGTGACCACCAACGCCTTCGGTTCCTTCAGCGGGAGTTTCACCCTGCCCCTGGGCGGTATGACCGGGATGTTACAGATTTCCGACGGGGAGGGTTCCGCCACGATCAGGGTGGAGGAATACAAGCGTCCGCGCTTCAAGGTGGAAATCGATCCCCCCGCCGTTCCGCCAAGGCTGGGCGGGGCCGTTGTCATGAAGGTGCGGGCGACTGGCTATTCCGGCGCGCCCGCGGACGGCGCGACAGTAAAGTGGAGCGTCACCCGGGAATCCCAATACCTCTCCCTGGTCAGAGGCATCCTGGGAAGGAGTGCCGTCTCCGGTGACCAGGAGGAGATTGCCCGGGGAGTTTCGAAAACAGGCGTGGACGGAACGGTGGAAATCACATTTACCGCGGTACCGGACGTTCCGGAGGAGGAACCATCCGATTCATGGTTTCTCTTTGGATTGCACGCCAAAGTCACTGACCTCTCCGGCGAGACTCAGGAACAGGACCTTACGGTTTCCCTCGGCTATGCGGACATGAAAGCGGCGCTTTCCCGCGACAACTGGCAAACAACCAGTGCTCCCGTGGAGTTCACGGTCCACACTACCTCCCTGGAGGACGCTCCCCGCCCGGCCACAGGCACCCTCACGGTTTACCGTCTCATCCAGCCGGACAAAGTTCACCGGAAAACAAACTGGCAACTGGAGTCCTATTACAGTGATGACCTGTTCAAGTCCCCGGAAAAATCCCGGGATCCCGATCTCTCAACGCTGGAATCGTGGCCCTCCGGGGAAGTCGTCCAGCGGGATGCCATAAAAACCGGCGGGGATGGAAGCGGTAAGGTTGCCGTGAAACTCGGCACGGGAGCTTACCAGGCAGTCCTGGAGACTGCGGATGCCTTTGGGAAAAAAGTCACGGCTGAAGACCGGTTCATCGTCGTGGACCCGGATGCGGGAACCTTTCCGGTCCGGACTCCTTTCAACCTCATGCTCTCCGCTGACAGTGTGGAGCCTGGTGGGGAGTTTCAGATGCTGTGGGGCACCGGATACGGGACCGGACGGGCCATTATCGAGGTCGATTACCGCGACAAAGTGGTCCACCGTTTCTGGGCGGAACCGGGGCGCACACAGCAGGGGCTGTCGTTCAAAGTGCCGGAGGAATACCGCGGCGGATTTACCATCCATGTCATCCAGATGCGGGAGAACCGGCTCAGCACTGAATCCAGGTTTATTGACGTCCCATGGTCCAACAAGGATCTCAAACTGACCTGGGAGCACCTCACCTCAAAACTGGAGCCGGGACAGAAAGAGACTTGGACATTGAACGTGGAAGGGCCGGGAAAAGAAAAGGCGGTCGCGGAGATGGTTGCTGTCTTGTACGATGCCTCGCTCGACGCCCTGGACGCCCACGGCTGGTTCCAAAGCTTCGACTGCTTTTATAAAGGCAGGATTTCCTATGGGGAAGGGATGACCACTACCAACGGGGAGGTCGCCGCGGTCACGCGTTACCCGCTCGAATTCTCCACGTATGTGGAGAGGGCAAATGCGTGGGGGCGTTACTGGCCGCGCTGGGCCGGAGCGCTTCACAATTCCCGTACACGCTGGACCAGCGGGTTGGTGAGCCTGCGTGAACTGGCGACTTCATACAACCCTCCCGCGATTCCTCAGAATTTCGGCGGGGGCGGCTATTCTGCTTTCGCCAACCACAGCTCTTTTCCCGTGACTCCCACCACACCTCTTACCACCGGGGCGCAGGCGGGAGCCAAGGAGTCACCGGGGGACTCCGGGAATGCCCCGCGTCCGGCGGACCTTTCCAAAGTAAGCGCCCGGCGGAACATGGCGGAGACCGCGTTTTTCCTCCCCCACCTTCTAACCGATAAGGACGGTAAGGTGAAAATGACCTTTACCATGCCGGATGCGGTCACCACCTGGCGGTTCATGGGTTTTGCCCACGACAGGGAACTGCGCTCCGGCTATTTGGAGGGGGAAACGGTCACCGCGCGGGATCTCATGGTGCAGCCGAATCCCCCGCGCTTTCTCCGCGAGGGGGACACGGTGGAATTCCCTGTGAAGATCACGAACCAGGGCGCGGCTCCCATCAAGGGAATGGCGCGGCTGAATCTGACGGATGCGGTTTCGCTGGCTGCGCTGGATGCCGCCTCCGGCAACGGGACGCCGGAGCAGCCCTATGAAATCCCGGCGAAGGAATCCCGCACGCTCACGTGGCGGATCACCGTGCCGGACGGCCAGGGCTTCCTGACATGGAAGGCCGTGGCGGGGAATGACAAACTGACGGACGGCGAGGAGGGCTGGCTGCCCGTGCTCCCGCGCCGCGTGCTGGTCACGGAATCCCTGCCGCTGCCGCTCAGGGACGCGGGGGAGAAAAGCTTCACCCTGAAGAAGCTGACGGAGAGCGCCGCCTCGGACAGCCTGCGCCACCAGAGCCTCACCGTGCGCATGGTTTCACAGCCGGCATGGTACGCGGTGATGGCGCTGCCTTATCTCATGGAGTATCCTCATGAGTGCTCGGAGCAGACCTTCAACCGGTTCTACGCCAATGCCCTCGCCCGCCGCATCGCGGGCAGCGATCAAAGAATCCGCGAGGTGTTCGACCTTTGGAGAGAGGCCCAGCCGGAGGCGATGAAGAGCCCTCTTGAAAGAAGCCCGGAGCTGAAGGCCATCGCGCTGGAGGAGACCCCGTGGCTGAGAGAGGCCCAGGAGGAAAGCCGCCGGAACCTGGGCATTCTCTTCGATGAAACACGCCTCGACGCGGAGACCGCGCGGATTATGCAGAAGCTCCAGGAATCGCAGTTGCCGGACGGTGCCTGGCCGTGGTTTCCCGGTGGACCGGGAAATGACTTTATCACCCTTTATCTGGTGAGTGGCTTCGGCCGGTTGCGCTATCTGGGTGTGGAGGTGGACACCACCCTCGCGGTCAAAGCACTGGATTACCTGGATGCCTCCATGGCCCGGGAATATGCCGCGATTGTGAAAGAGAAGACCATGAAGGAGGATCACTTCTCCTCCTGGATGGCGCTCTATCTATACGCCCGGAGCTTCTACCTGGAGCAGCGGCCCGTGCCCGGCGAACAAAAGGAGGCACTGGATTACTTCCTGGCCCAGGCCCGCGAACACTGGACGGGTCTACCCCGTATGAGCCAGGCACATGCCGCCCTGGGGCTCACGCGGTTCGCCGACCAGGAGACTCCCGGGAAAATCCTGAAGTCCCTGAAGGAGCGGGCGCTGAACGATGAGGAGCAGGGTATGCACTGGGCGGACACCGGCCGGGGCTGGAACTGGAACCAGGCCGACGTGGAAACCCAGGCCATGATGGTCGAAGCTTTCCGGGAAATTGGCAAAGACGACAAAGTCGTGGACGATTGCCAGACCTGGCTGCTGAAACAAAAACAAACCCACGCCTGGCCCACCACCAAAGCCACCGCCGACGCGGTCTATGCCATCGTGCTGGGAGGCACCACCAGACTCTCCTCCGGGGCCACCGTCTCTGTTTCCCTGGGTGGGAAAGAGGTGAAGCCGGAGAAGGTGGAGGCGGGCACTGGCTTCTATGAACACCGCTTTTCCTCCGCGGAGATCAAGCCGGACATGGGCACGGTGAAAGTGGTGAAGACGGACAAAGGCGTCTCCTGGGGCAGCGTGCACTGGCAATACATGGAGGACATGGCGAAGATCACCCCGCACGAGGGCACGCCGCTGAAAGTCACCAAGGCTCTCTTCACCAAAGTGAACACCCCCTCCGGCCCGGAACTCCGCCCCGTGACCGGCAAGGTAAAGGTGGGCGATGAACTCGTGATCCGCCTGGAACTGCGGACCGACCGGGACATGGAATTCGTGCACCTCAAGGACCAGCGCCCCGCCAGCGTGGAGCCGGTGAATGTGCTCTCCGGCTACAAGTGGCAGGGCGGCCTGGGTTATTACGAATCCACCAAAGACACGGCCAGCCACTTCTTCTTCGAGTCCCTGCCAAAGGGGACCTATGTCTTCGAATACAGCACGCGCGTACAACTCCGCGGAAAATGCCAGGCAGGCATCGCGGAACTCCAGTGCATGTATGCCCCGGTATATAACAGCCACAGCGCCGCCGCCGTGCTGGAGGTGGAATAACAAACCGGAATTCCGGAAAAGCTTTCATTCGCCGTAAAGGTGTTCCGCTTTATAGCGGGGCTTCGTTCGTTGAAGCCCCGCCATGAAACGTTTTTTGTTGAGCCTGTTCTCCCTCGTTTTTTTATGGAACCACGCCACCGCCGCCGTGCCGGGGAAGAAGGACTGGGAGGCGGTCGATAAGCTGATAGAAAAGAAGCTCCCGAAGTCCGCGCTCGCGGCTCTCGCCTCTCTGGAGGCGGCGGCCATGGCGGAAAAAGCCTGGCCGGAGGCCTGCCGGGCCATCGTCACCCGCATTCAGGTGGAAGCCGGTCTCCGCCGTAACGATCCTTTTACCGCGATCAATGCCCTGGAGAAAGTGCTCGCCACCGCTCCTCCGGAAATGCTTCCCGTTCTACAGGTCGTTTCGGCGGAGTGGCTTTATACTTATTTTTACGACCACCGGTGGCCTCTCCTCCAGCGAACCCAGGGCGCTTCGGGAGAGGATCCCGCCACCTGGGACAGACGCCGCTTTCTCACGGAGGTGGAGGCCCGTTTTCAAAAGGCGCTCGCCGGGGCTCCGGAACTGCGCGCGATTCCCATCGGCTCCTGGGGAGGCCTCCTGAAGCCTCATGGGTTGCCGGATACTTATCTGCCGACGCTGTATGATTTCATTGCGGGAGAGGCCCTGGCCTTCCGCACCATGGGGGAACAGGCGGTGGTCTGGACGGGGGAAAATTTCGATTTCACGGAGAACTCACCCGCGCTGGGCACGCTCGCGGAGTTCCTCGCATGGAAACCGGAACCCGGAGGGACCTCAGAAGCAAAGGCTTTCCGGCTTTTCCAGGAGGTCATGAACTTTCATAAGGATGATCCGGATCCTGGCGCGCTGGTCATGCTGGACCTCCAGAGACTGGAGTGGGCCCGGGAAAAAACCGGGATAACCGCCAACGCGCGGGCGCTGCGGCAATACACGGCGATTTATCAGCAATACGCGAACCATGAGATCTCACTCCGGGCCCGGGCGCTCGTGGCTCACCTGATGATTCAGGAACAGAAGGCCGCCGCCGCCCGCCAGGTGCTCCAGGAGGGACTCGTGGCTTTCGGGAACTCGCCTTTCGCGCCACGTTGCCGCAACCTCATCAAATGGATTGAGGACCATAGCCTCAGTATCGATACCGAAAGGATCTGGAACGGAGCCGGACCGGAGATCGTGGTGACCTCCCGGAATTTGAGGAAGGTCTTTTTCCGGCTGTATCCCGAGCCAAAGGGCCCCCGGCTGGCGGACTGGGTGGAACGTACCTCTGTGGATCCGAAGGTGGAGGGAAAAATGCTGGCCACGCCGCCCCTGAGAGCGTGGCCGGTGGATCTGCCGCCCCGGGAGGATTTTCTGGAACATACCGCGCGCGTTCCGGCACCCGCGGATCTGAAGCCGGGCGGCTACGTGCTCTTCGCGAGTGAGAACGAAAAATTCACGGAAAAGGACAACACGGTCACGTGCATACGTGTGCTCGTCAGCCCGCTGGGCCTCGTGGTGAGAAAGGACCCCGCCCTGGCCAGCGGGTTGCACACGTGGGTGCTCGATGCCGTCTCCGGAGAGCCGCTCCAGGGCGCGGAGGTCACCCCCTGGCGCGCGGACTGGTCTCCAAAGGAGGGCAAAGAACGTCTGGTAAAACTGCCTTCCGTCCTGTCGGACATTGACGGATTCGCCGCGTTCCAGCCGGAAAGAGACGCTCCCTGTTATGTCAGCGCCCGCCTCGGCGGACAGACGGCGTTTTCCAAACAGGAGCGGGGGTTTCAGGAGGATAATTTCACGGGATTGTCCGGGGAGGCGAACTTCCTCTTCACGGACCGCGCGATCTATCGCCCGGGTCAAACCATCCGGTTCAAAGGCATCCGGGTGATCCACGGAAAGGGCCGCGACGACTACCGGACGCTGCCGGACGTGCAGGTACGGATCGTCCTCAAGGGGCCCAACGGACAGACCGCCGGAACCGCAGAGGCGGTGACGAATGCCTATGGCTCATTCAGCGGGGCATTCACCGCGCCCCAGGGGCTCACCGGAGAATACACCCTCTATGAGCCGGACATCCGGAACGCTCACACCTTCTCCGTGGAGGAGTACAAGCGTCCGCGCTTTGAAGTGGCCGTGGATCCCCCCGCCGCGGGGGCCAGGTTGGGAGGGGAGGTAAAGGTAAAAGTGAAGGCCATGGCCTATACCGGGGCTCCCGTGGACGGAGCCACCGTGAAGTGGTATGTCTTCCGGGCCCCCGCGTGGCCCGTGTGGGCATGGGTTGCCGGGAACGCCCGCGCCGGAGGACGGCAGGAAATGAGTCGTGGAACGGCGGTCACCGGCGCGGATGGAGCCGTGGAGATAACTTTTACCGCCATGCCCGGAGGCCCCCCGGATCCGGTGTCCGAAAACTGGTTCACCTATCAGGTCAGCGCGGAGGTGACGGATCCCGCGGGGGAGACCCGGACGGGAGAGCGCGATATCAATCTGGGATACGCAGCGATGAAGGCGGACCTGCAAGCCGGCGACTGGCAATCCGCCGCGGTGCCGGTGGCGTTCACCGCGGGCACCACCACCCTGGACGGGGAGCCGGTCCCGGCGGAGGGCACGCTCACGGTCCATCGCCTCGTTTCCCCGGAGAAAGTACACCGGGAGGAACCGGGCGCGGGTGCCGAAGACAGCCGGTTTTGGGTGACCCGGGAGAAAAACGAATTTACCCAGCCGTCCGGCGAAAGGGACGGGAAAGACCTGTCCCATCCGTTGTTCTGGGATGCGGGAGAGGTCGTCCAGCGGGACCCCTTCAGGACGGATGCCAAAGGCTCCGCCACCGTGCCCGTGAAACTGGGGCCTGGAGCTTACCTTGCGGTCCTGGAGACGAAGGATAAGTTTGGCACGAGAGTCACGGCCCGGACGCGGGTGACCGTCATCGATCCCGCCGCGGACACCTTCCCCATCCGTATTCCTTTTTGGGTGGAGGCCCCTTCCTGGGACCTTCAGCCGGGCGATGATTTTACCGCCGTCTGGGGCACCGGATATGACAAAGGCCGGGCCTTGATCGAGATTGAGCGGGAACAGCGGATCATCCGGAAATTCTGGACGGACCCGGGCCGGACGCAGCAGAGCATCACGCAGAAGGTGACGGAGGAAATGCGTGGCGGGTTCACCCTGCATGTCACCCAGATGCGGGAGAACCACCTCTACCAGACCTCCCGGCTGGTGAGCGTTCCCTGGACGAACAAAGACCTGACCCTGAAGTGGGAGCATCTTTCCTCCAAACTGGAGCCCGGCGGCAAGGACACCTGGACGCTCTCCGTGGCTGGCCCGGGTAAGGAAAAAGCCGCCGCGGAACTCGTGGCGGTGCTCTATGACGCCTCCCTGGAGGCCCTGAAACCTCATTCCTGGAAGGAGACGTTCCAATGTTTCTACGAGGAAAGCGTTTCCTCACGCCAGGCCAGAGCCCTCAATGGCGAGTCCGGGAGGTTTTCAGATCTGTTCCAGAACTGGACGGATAATCGCGAGGGGCTGGAGGAATACCGCCGGAGCTGGCCGTGGAAATCCAAAGGAGCGTTTGGGTATTTGCGGGGACAGTTGGACTTTTCTGATGAATTTGATCCGCTCTACGTTCCGCAGAATTTCGGAGGACCGGGGCCGACCCGCCTGGCCGCCAGCGGCGCCGGTGAGGTGGAGAGTCTCGCCGCTCCTCCCGCGCCCCCCCTCCCTGGCATGGACCTCGCGAAGGTGAACGCCCGCCGGAATATGGAGGAAACGGCCTTCTTCTTTCCTCATCTCATGACCGGGGATGACGGCACGGTGAAGATGACCTTCACCATGCCGGAATCCGTCACCGCCTGGAGGTTCATGGGCTTCGCTCACGACCAGGCGATGCGCTCCGGTTTTATCACGGGGGAAACCGTGACCGCGAAGGACTTCATGGTGCAGCCGAATCCCCCGCGTTTTCTGCGCGAGGGAGACCTCGTGGAGTTCACGGTGAAGATCACGAATCAAAGCGCCACGCCCGCCGCGGGGACGGCCCGGCTTTCTCTTTCCGACGCGGCTTCCCTGGCGCCGGTGGATGCGGCGGTGGGGAATGAAACACCGGACCAGGCCTACAGCGTGCCCGCCAAAGAGTCCCGCACCCTGGCGTGGCGCCTCAGGATTCCGGACGGCATGGGCTTCCTGCGCTGGAAGGCCGTCGCCGGGAATGACAAACTTTCCGATGGTGAGGAGGGCTGGCTGCCCGTGCTCCCGCGCCGCGTCCTGGTCACGGAGTCCCTGCCGCTGCCCATCCGGGATGCCGGGGAGAAGGATTTTACCCTGAAGAAGCTGAGCGAAAGCGCCGGGTCCGGCAGCCTCCAGCACCAGAGCCTCACGGTGCAGATGGTCTCCCAGCCCGTGTGGTATGCCATCATGGCGCTGCCGTATCTGATGGAGTATCCTCATGAGTGCAGCGAGCAGACCTTCAATCGTTTCTATGCAAACACACTCGCCCGCCATATCGCGAAGAGTGATCCCAAAATCCGCCAGGTGTTTGATCTGTGGAAGGATGCCCAGCCGGAGGCGATGAACAGCCCGCTGGAGAAAAACGCGGATCTGAAGGCGATCGCCATCGAGGAGACACCCTGGCTCGGCGAGGCCAAAAACGAGAGCCGGCGCAATATGGGAATCCTCTTCGATGAAAACCGCCTGGAGGCGGAAAGCGCGCGGCTCATGACACGCCTCGGGGAATTGCAGGACCAGGAAGGTGCCTGGCCCTGGTTTCCGGGCGGAAAAGGGAATGAATTTATCACTCTTTACATCGTAAGCGGCTTCGGGCGGCTGCGGCACCTGGGAGTGGAGGTGGACACCAGGATGGCGCTAAAGGCCCTGGACGACCTGGACCTGTGGATGTCCGCCACCTATCACCGGATCACTTACCGGAAGACTGCCGGGAAGGATAACTTCAGCTCCACCATGGCCCTCTATCTCTATGGCCGCAGTTTCTTCCTGCAACAGCGCCCGGTACCCGCGGCCTACAAAAAGGCGCTGGATTATTTCCTGGCCCAGGCCCGCGAACACTGGACCACCCTGCCCCGTATGAGCCAGGCCCACACCGCCCTGGGGCTCCTGCGCTTTGGAGATAAAAAGACCCCGGGGGAAATCCTCGCGTCTTTGCAGGAACGCTCCCTCAATGACGGGGAGATGGGAATGCACTGGGAGGATGGACGCGAATCATGGGCGTGGAACGCGGCTCCGGTCGAGACCCAGGCCATGATGGTCGAAGCTTTCCGGGAAATTGGCAAAGACGACAAGGCCGTGGACGATTGCCAGACATGGCTGCTGAAACAAAAACAAACCCACGCCTGGCCCACCACCAAGGCCACCGCGGATGCCGTCTATGCCATCGTGCTGGGAGGCACCACCAAACTCTCCTCCGGAGCCACCGTCGCTGTTTCCCTGGGTGGGAAAGAAGTGAAGCCGGAGAAGGTGGAGGCGGGCACCGGCTTCTATGAACACCGCTTTTCCTCCGCGGAGGTCAAGCCGGACATGGGCAACGTGAAGCTGGTGAAGACGGACAAGGGCGTCGCCTGGGGCAGCGTGCACTGGCAATACATGGAGGACATGAGCAAAATCACCCCGCACGAGGGCACGCCGCTGAAAGTCACCAAGGCTCTCTTCACCAAAGTGAACACGCCCTCCGGCCCGGAGCTCCGACCCGTGACCGGCAAGGTGAAGGTGGGCGACGAACTGGTGATCCGCCTGGAGCTGCGGACCGACCGGGACATGGAATTCGTGCACCTCAAAGACCAGCGCCCCGCCAGCGTGGAGCCGGTGAATGTGCTCTCCGGCTACAAACGGCAGGGCGGCCTGGGTTATTACGAATCCACCAAAGACACCGCCAGCCACTTCTTCTTCGAGTCCCTGCGAAAGGGGACCTATGTCTTCGAATACAGCACCCGCGTGCAGCTTCGCGGGAAGTGTCAGGCGGGCATCGCGGAACTCCAGTGCATGTATGCCCCGGAGTATAACAGCCACAGCGCCGCCGCGGTGCTGGAGGTGGAGTGACGAACCCCGCCCAGCGGTGCCCGGCACCCGGTCACGCGTGACGGGATCGGCTTGCCCCGCGGCGGTCACGGGGAAGGTTCGGGGCATGTTGCGCCGTCTTTTTCTCTTCCTTGCCCTTCCGGTCCTGCTCCGCGCGGAGGCCCGCCCGCTTTTCCGGGACTTCGTGGGGCTGTGCGGACACACGGTGCAGTTCAAACCGGAGCTCTACGCCCCGGTCTGCCGCGTGGTGCGGGATTACCACCCCGTGCAGTGGGATCTGGACAAGGACACCAGCGTGCTGCCAAACTGGCCCTTCGCAAAAAACCAGGTGCCGTGGGACCAGGTCTATGGCTCATGGCACAAGGCGGGGCTCCGCACGTGTGTTTGTCTCATGATCGATGAAATGGGGAAAACCTGGAAGGACATGCCGAAGGACGCGCACGCCTACGGCAAGGCCTTCGCGGAGCAGTTCGGGCCGGGAGGAAAGTATCCGTATGTGGAATGGGTGGAGATCGGCAACGAGCCTGGGCTCTACGATGACGCCACCTACCGCGTGCTCTTCGAGGCCATGGCGAAGGGCATCCGCGAGGGGAACCCGCGCCTGAA
Organism: Verrucomicrobiales bacterium; assembly: GCA_965229245.1. Classification (GTDB taxonomy): domain Bacteria; phylum Verrucomicrobiota; class Verrucomicrobiia; order Verrucomicrobiales; family V1-33; genus V1-33. Next base: position 472,325 of record CBDDIW010000003.1, on the reverse strand, counting down.
AATCCTGCCCTGCAATACGGAGATGAAGAGCGACCGCTACTGGAAGGGCGTGGACTGCCTGAAGGGATTCGATGGCCTCTACGACGCGCTCCAGATCCACCGCTATGCCATCGCGGAGGGCTGGCCCGTGTGGCGGCGGTCCTACCCGGAGGACCCGAAGGTGCCGTATCTCAGCGCCATCCAGGATCTCCTCACCTGGCGGGATGCCCACGCCAAAGGCAAGCCCGTGTGGGTCACGGAATTCGGCTGGGACAGCAGCACCCAAAAGCCGGATCCCAAAGGCGACTGGGCGAAGTGGATCGGTTCCACGGACGAGGAACAGGCCCGGTGGACCGTGCGCTCCTTTTTCCTCTTTGCGAAAATGGGCGTCGGGAAAGCCTTTGTATATTTTTTCAATGACAGTGATGAAGCGAAACTCCACGCCGCCTCCGGCCTCACGCGGAATTTCCAGCCAAAGCCCGCCTATCATGCCGTGGCCTGGATGCTGAAATCCCTGGCGGATTACCGCTTCAGCCGCGTGCTGAAGGAAAGCGCCGCGGACGGCTATGTGTATGAATTCACGCCGGAGAAATCCGGGGAGCCCGTCATCCTCGCCGCCTGGCACCCCACGAAGGAAAACGCCCCCATGACCGTGGAGACCGCGGGCACCGTGACCCGCGCCGAACTCATGCTCCTGACCAAAGAGCCCGCCACCACCGTGGAGGTAAAAGCGGAGGGCGGCCGCCTCAGCTTCACCGCCGGGGAGAAGCCCGTGCTGATCCGCTTGAAGGTTCCCTGACAGAAAGAGTAATCCAGGGCGGGTCTCTCCAGGCGGGGTTCGGTGCCTTTGTCCGGAACGGGTCATTCTTTGTTTTTGCGCTTTACTTGCGTTATTGGAAATCCGTGCCATACTCCGGTGTCGCCATGACTATTAGATGTATTCACTGAGTGCCTGAGCACGCGCGCCGCGGACAGCGGCCGGCGCGTTTCAGGCCGTGTGTCGACAAATGAACGCCTGCTGCAAAGCCGGATCAGCCGCATGAACGACCGCGGCACGGGGTTGAGAGGTTTAGCGAACCATACCCGCCACCGGCTCTGATTTTCCCCCGCCGCGAAGGCGCGCGGCTATGCCCTTATCACACCCGGGAGACACGGGAGGCGATGGCTTGCACCCGTCGTTCCGCCGCGTCGCGCAGATCCGCCGCGGCCCGTGCCCCCTTCTTTGAAGAAACACCTTCGTTATGAATACTGACATCAAATCCCCGCGCCGGAATCTTGGCATTATCGCCCACGTGGATGCCGGAAAAACCACCGTGACGGAGCGGGTGCTGTTCTACACCGGACGCATCCACCGCACGGGTGAAGTGCACACGGGGAACACCACCATGGACTATGATCCGGAGGAGCAGCGGCACGGCATTACCATCAATTCCGCCGCCACCACGGTGGCGTGGCGGGATCACGCGCTCACCATCATTGACACCCCCGGCCACGTGGACTTCAGCATCGAAGTTCGCCGCGCCCTGCGCGTGCTGGACGGCGCGGTCGTCGTCTTTGACGGCGTGGCCGGCGTGGAGCCGCAGACGGAAACGAACTGGCGTCTCGCGGACGGGTATGCCGTGCCGCGCGTGGCCTTCATCAATAAACTGGACCGCCGGGGCGCGGACTTTGACCGCGTGTGCCGCGAAATCGAAAGCCGCCTCCACGCGAAAGTACTGCCGCTCCAGCTTCCGCTGGGAACGGAGGAAAACTTCGCGGGCGTCATCGATGTCCTCCGCGGCGTGGTGCTGCGGTGGACGGACGCGGACGGCCTGATCATGGTGGAGGAGCCCGTGCCCGCGGAATATCAGGCCGCGGTGGCCCAGGCGCGGCAGCGCGTGGTGGAGCTGGCCGTGGAGCTGGATGAACCGGCCATGGACCGCTATCTCTCCGGCGTGCCCGCGGGCCTGGAGGAACTGCGCGCGCTCATCCGTCGCGGCACCCTGGCCCGTGCCTTCGTGCCGGTGCTGTGCGGCTCCGCGCTGAAGAAGCGGGGCGTGCAGCCGCTGCTGGATGCCATGGTGGATTACCTGCCCGCGCCGGAGGACCGTCCCGTGCCCGGAGACATCGCGCCGGATTCCCTGGCCGCGCTGGTCTTCAAGATCGTGGAGGACAGCCCCTTTGGCGCGCAGACCGTGGTGCGGCTCTACAGTGGCGCGCTGCGCCCGGGAGACGTGCTGGAAAACGCGCGCACCGGCGAATCGGAGCGCGTCAGCCGCCTCTTCCGCCTGCACGCCGGACGCGCGGAGGAGATCCCCGCCGCGGAGGCCGGGGACATCGTGGCCCTCACCGGGCTGAAGCTGTCCCGCACGGGCGACACCCTGCGCCCGCGGAACGCGGACACAGTGCTGGAGAGCATCGTCATCCCCGAGCCCGTGGCCACCCAGTCCATCGAAGCCGACAGCCGTGAGCACCGGGAGCGCCTGGGTGCCGCGCTCACCCGCATGGTGCGCGCGGACCCCACGCTACGCCTGGCGGTGAACGCGGAGACCGGGCAGATGGTGGTGAGCGGCATGGGGGAGCTGCATCTCTCCGTGCTGCGGGAGAAGCTGGAGCGGCAGCTCGGCGGCACCGTCCGCATGGGCAGGCCCCAGGTGGCCCTGCGCGAGACCATCACGCTTCCCGCGGAGGTGGCCTGGCGTCACCGGAAGCAGGGTGGAGGCCCGGGCCAGTTCGCGGACCTCACGCTGCGGATCGAGCCGCTGGGACGCGGCGAGGGCATCGTGTTCGAGAGCCGCATCAGCGGTGGGGCCATCCCGGCGGAGTATATCCCCGCCGTGGAGCAGGGCGTGCGCGCCCGGGCCGCCGCCGGGCTGCTCACGGGAGCGCCGGTCACGGATTTCCGGGCCGTGCTTCTGGATGGAAAAACCCACCCGAATGACAGCTCCGCCCTGGCCTTCCAGATCGCCGCCCGGGATGCCATGGAGGCCGCCCTGCAAGCCGCCGCTTGCGTGGTGCTCCAGCCCGTGATGCGCCTCACCGTCACCGCCCCGGAGGACCATACCGGCGATGTCATCGGCGACCTCACCCGCCGCCGCGGGCTCATCACCGGGCATGACGCCGCCGGCGGTGCCGCCGTGATCCACGCCCGGGCACCCCTGGGCGCGATGTTCGGCTACATCGGTGACCTGCGCTCGCTCACGAGCGGTCGCGCGCATTACACCATGGAGTTCGACGGCTACGAAGCGGCCTGAAAACCATCACCACCACGCCCCGCGGTTCCCTGGATTTGCCAGGGGGCCGCGGGTTCTTGTTTTCAGGCATGGGAGGACCGAGCCCGTTGCCGGAGACGGGAGGAGGTTCATGGACTTCCAGGATTTCCGGCGGCGAGGACCGTGGCGCGCTTTTCTCCATCCCGCATTTTGAAAGCAAGTTCCTGGAGGGTCTCCCAGGGTACACTGGAAGCATGCCCGACACTCAAAGCTTCGACGGCGGCATCATAGTATTCCCCGGGAGGGAAGGCCCGGACCCAGGCGACAGCCCCCGGAGCATTGTCTGCTCCGAACCCTCGAACGATGGCCTCCATGGAAGTGGAGGGCAGGGTCTCCGCGTGAGCGAGGATATAGGCGACGGATTCAGCGGGATCCTTGAGAGCCCATTTTGCGGCAAGTATCCCGCGGGGCGAATCGACATTGAACGGATCATGGAGTGTACCCTCACCGTCAAGAACGGTATCGATGGCGGCAAGTTCTGTGTCCGGAGGAATGTTATCGAGAACCGTATTCAAGAGATGCCAGGAAGGAATAACGTGTCCTCCGGACTCCCTGCTCAGAGCCATGGCAAAGGTGACGGCCTCCGCGGGATCCCGGCGCGCCAGGGCCACCGACCGGCCCTCGTCCAGCGCCCATCGGGATTTCGATCCGTTTATCATTTCCCTCAGCGCGGTGTATTCCTCCCGCGAGCACCCTTCCCCGGCGCTCCGGCACCATGATATTTGAAAGGAAAAGACCCCGGCCGGATATTCCCTGATGGCGTCCGCCATCCTGAGGCGCAACGCCGTGGCCCCGGGCATGGCGAGGCGTTTTTCCAGCACCCACAGCAGAAGACCGCTCGGGAATGACACCTCACTTCCGAAACGCATCTCCAGAAGTTCCAGCATGCGGGGAGAGAACGGCTCACGGTCCACGAGTTCGTTCAATAAAGCGATCAGTTCGGAGGACGCGGGTGGCCCGTCGAGAGCCACGAGCGTCTCTTTCAACGCGGCGAATTCTCCGTCGGTGAGAGGCGCGGGGGAAGGCGGACTGAAGCCCGGGGATTGCCCCGCCGCGTAACGCCCCAGCGCACGCGTGACCGGCGCGGCGGGGGTAACGAGGAAACTGCCGTATCCCTGAACCAGCACCCACACCGCCAGCCCCGCGGCGGCGGTGGCGGCAGCCAGCGAGAAAGGCTTGCGGGCGGCGGACATGGCGGAAAGAAAGGCACCGGGGCTCCCCGTGTGGTAGCTGGAAGCGCCCGGGACGTCCAGCAGGGAAACCTCCCGCGGCGGAGGCTGGCGGTGGCAGGCCTTCCCGGACATTTCCTCCCCGCGCTTTACTCCCCATTATCCCCGCCGGGAGTTCCGGGGACGGCGGCTTCCGTTGGATTGATGCCCTCCCCACCGGCATTCGGGTCCGGGAGCCTGGCGGCGAGTTCCCGGGCAAGCTCCGGGTGCGTGCCGCGGATGAGGGGCAGGAGACGGGAAACGGGACCGTCGTAATAAGGTCCGGGAGGGAAAGCCTGAAAGAAAGCGACGGTTTGCGAAAGGTGGCTTTCATCCAGCATGCCCGCGGCCACGGCCACCTCTTCCGGGGAAATGCGGTCCTGGGAGGCCATGACGTAGCGCGCCGCGGCGGCGGGGTCCGTGAGCCCCCACCGGGCCAGCACCATGCCCCGGGCCAGACTCTCCAGCGTGGGCGTGGGCTGAGGAGGCAGACCGCGCTCCAGTGCCGCGAAGTCCGTGCCGGGTGGCAACTGGTCCACTCCCTGGCGCAGCACCCGGAAGGCCAGGGAGGAATCCTGCGAACTGGCCGCGAGCCACGCGACGGCGGTGGTGGCCAGGAGGGGATCCGTTTTGGCGACGGTCACGTATTGCCCCAGCGTGACGGCTTCCCGCATCCGGCCCTCCTTCAAGCCGGGAGCCAGGGCGGCGAATTCCGCGGGGGTGCAGCCCTGCCCCGCGGCATGCCACCAACCGGCGGTATTCGCCCATCCGCAGGAAAGCAGGCGCGCGCGGAGTTCCCCGGAGTCAGGGTCCTTGAGGCGCTTTTGCATGGCCTCGTCCAGCAATACCTCGAACCAGTAAAAATGCCGTGCCGCCGCCAGGGTTTTCAACTCCAGCATTTCCGGGGAGAGCCCCAGACGGGAAACCATGTCCTCCGCGAATTCCCGCCGGGCGGCCTGCGTGTCTTCGTTATAGATCGCCGGAGAATCCAGTGACCCCAGAAAATAGAGCATCTCCTGAAACTCCGCGGGAGTGACGTGTCCGGTGTCCGGCCTTCCGGCGATGGCTCGTCCCAGGATCGCGGGTTCCGCGGCGGCCCGGTGCAGGGCGCGGGTCACCGGAGCGGCGCGCGGGCTGGAGGGAGAGATGGAACCGCGGAGGAGCCCCCACACGGCCAGCCCCGCCGTGACGGCAGCGGCTGAGAAGGCAAGGGCTTTGCTCGGAGCGGGCATTTTTCCAAAGATATATAATCAGCCGAATACAAGGCGCGATGAAAAGCCAGAGCCGGACCGGCATCGAACAGGAAAAACCGCCCGGAAACTCCGTGAAAAAAGAGTCTCTGACTTTTGTCCAGGGTACACCGTTCAATTATCCGCCGGGAGAGGAAATCCTCCGGACAGCAAGGCCTGGGCCTGCTCGCGTTGTCCCGGGTCCTGGATTTTGGAAACCATCTCCCGCAGTGCCCCTGTCTCATTGAGGATGCCTCTGGAATATTTCATCACCACGTAGAAAGCGGCGGTGTCATAGTATTTCCCAGGGGGGAAAGTAGCGGTCCATTCAAGAGCCGGACCTGGTTCGTTCTGGTCGAATCCGCCAGCGATCCCCCCAAGCGCCCCCGGAGGAACATCGTCCTGATGGGAAAGGATCCAGGCCGAGGCCCCCGCGGGATCCACGTGGCTCCATCTTGTGGCCAGTAGGACCCGCATGCGATCACCGGAGTTAGGCTCTATCCCGCGCGGCAGCAGGGATTCCAGGAGGGCAAAGTCTGTGGCCGGAGGGAGATGTTCGAACACCCGCGTCGTCAGGTCGGGATACAGGCGGCCGGTATTTGCCTGCTCCTTCCGGTCATGATCCAGCGCGACCTCAACCGCCCGCGAGGCATCCACGGACACCAGCCCCAGGGCGTGGCCCTCCGCCAGTTCCCGCCGCAGCTTCGGGTCCGCCACGGTCTCCGACAGCCTGGCGTATTCTTCCGTCGTGCAGCCTTTTCCCGCGCTGAGGTGCCATTCCTTCGCGGGAAAGTAGTCACTGTCATCGTTCTGGATGACCTCCACCAGCCGCTGGCGCAGCGCGGTGGAACCGGACCGGGTCAGGCGGTCCTCCACCACATCGCGAAGCACGGAAGCGGTGAAGACCAGTTCATCCGAGTCATCGAGGTCCAGGATTTCCAGCATTCCCGGGGAGAACGGGGCGCGGGACACGACTTCGTTCACCAGGGCGAGCAGTTCCCGCGGCACGGGCGGTGAACCATCCCACCCGGCCTCCAGCGCCACGAGCTTTTCCCTCAGCGCGGCGAATTCCTGTGGGGTGAGCGGAGCCTGGGAAGAGGACGGGGATCCCGGATCATACGGGGACCTCCCTTCCACGGAACGCTCCAGCGCCCGCGTGACCGGCGCGCCGGGGAAAGGACCGGAAGTGCCGTATCCCTGGACCAGCACCCACACCGCCAGGCTGACGACCGCGCCCGTGGCAAAAAGGAAAAGGAAATGGCGGGGTGGGAGGGACACGGAAGCGGGAGGCTGGTGTGGAAATGGGAGGGACAAGCCGGACGGGCTGCGGAGTCTGCATGACCCGGCTATGAGGGAAGCCATACAGGAAAAGGCCCTCCGCGGCAAACCTGCGTGTGACCCCCAGGGCCCGTGCACGTTCACCCTTGTTCCGTGTCCCCGGCCATTTTCAGCAACGGTTCATTTCCCGGTCCGCCCGCATGGAAGAAAGAAACAGTCCGGCGCGGGGATGCAAGGCAGCAGTGCTCCGTGAATGCTGCGGCGATCATCTGTTGCGGCACCTTCCTTGAAGCACAAACCCTCTCTCCTCCGGAACCGAAAGCCCTCCCCCCGAAAAATTCCGCGACCCGTGATCGCGCGGCGTTCGTAAACGAACGGCGACGATCGCGCCGCTCCGTGACTGTGCTTTCGCACCTCCTCCCCCAGCCGCATCCTACATGAACGAAGCCGCGCCCCCCTCTCCACTCCCGCCCCCTTCGCCTCCCAAATCCCACAAAAAAGGCCGTCTCGGATGTCTTCTCGTCATCGCCCTTGCCGCCGGGGGTGGGGGCTGGTGGTGGTGGAAACACCACACGGAGTCCGCGCAAAATCCCCCGGCGGGAGCCCAGGGTGGTGGTGGCGGCGGACGCCGGGGTGCCATGGGTGGCATCAGTCCGGTGACGGCAGGGGAGGTGAAGAAGGACACCTTTGAGGAATGGCTCAGTATTTCCGGCACGGTCACACCCCTGAGCGTGGTCACCGTGCGCAGCCGGGTGGATGGCGAACTGAAGGAGGTCCACTTCACCGAAGGCCAGATGGTAAAGGAGGGGGACCTGCTCGCCGTCATCGATCCCCGGCCGCTTCAGGTGGCGCTGGATTCCGCGAATGCCCAGCTCGCCCGTGACCAGGCGCAACTGGACAATGCCCGTGCCGACTTCGCCCGCTACGATACCCTTCTGAAGAAGGACTCCATCGCGAAGCAGCAGGTGGACACCCAGGCCTCCCTGGTGAAGCAGTATGACGCCGCGCTCCTCCTGGACCGCGCCGCCATCGCCAACGCGGAGCTCCAGCTCAGCTACAGCAGGATCACCAGCCCTCTCGCGGGCCGCGCGGGTCTCCGGCAGGTGGACGCCGGGAACATGGTCCACGCCTCCGACACGAATGGCCTGGTGGTCATCACGCAGATGGATCCCATGGGCCTCGTCTTTTCCATCCCCCAGGAGCGCGTGGCCGCCGTGCGCAAGCGGCTGGGCGGCAAGGAGGAGGTGCCCGTGGAGGTCATGGACAAGCAGATGAACATCTCCCTGGGCAAAGGGAAGCTTGTCACCACGGACAACCAGATCGACCTCACCGCCGGCACGCTGAAGGTGAAGGCGGAACTCCCCAATAAGGACGGCGCGCTTTTTCCGAATCAGTTCGTCATCACGAAGCTCCTCGTGGACAGCCAGCCGGATGCCACCGTGGCTCCCGTGGCCGCCGTCCAGCGCGGGGCAAAGGGAGCCTACGCCTACGTCCTGAACGACGACTCCACCGTCACGCTGAAGAACGTGACCACCGGGGCCACCCACGGCGACCGCATCCTCATCCGCGACGGCCTGGCACCCGGGGAGAAAGTGGTGATCCAGGGCATGGACCGCCTGCGGGATGGCGCGAAGGTGGAGGTCATTCCCCCCGGGAAAGCCCAGGGTGAGCAGCCTCCGGAAAAAGCCGATGGCAAGGAACCCGCGGGCGCTGCCGGAGGAAAGGAGGCGGGCGGTGAAGGCGGGCGGAAGCGCGGGAAAGGGAAGCCCACTCCATGAACCCGTCACGGCTTTTCATCGAGCGCCCGGTCGCCACCACCCTGCTCATGGTGGCACTGCTGCTGGCGGGCTGCGTGGCCTACCGGCTGCTGCCGGTGGCGGCGCTGCCGCAGGTGGATTACCCTACCATCCAGGTCACCACGCTCTATCCCGGGGCCGGACCGGAGGTGATGACCTCCGGCGTCACCGCGCCGCTGGAGCGCCAGTTTGGCCAGATGCCTGGCCTGGCGCAGATGTATTCCGTGAGCAGTGGCGGCTCGTCCGTCATCACCCTGCGCTTTACGCTCGGTATCAGCCTGGACTCCGCGGAGCAGACGGTGCAGGCGGCCATGAACGCGGCATCCAATCTCCTGCCCGCGGACCTGCCGAATCCGCCGGTGTATAACAAGGTGAACCCCGCGGACGCGCCCATCGCCACCCTGGCGCTGACTTCCAAAACGCTGCCGCTTATCAAGGTGCAGGACGCGGCGGAAACCCGGCTGGCCCCCAAAATTTCCCAAATCTCCGGCGTGGGGCTCGTCTCCCTCAGTGGCGGCATGCGGCCCGCCGTGCGCATCCGGGCCAACCCCGCCGCGCTGGCCTCCCGGGGCCTGAGCACGGATGACCTCCGCGCCGCCATTTCCTCCGGGAATGTGAATCAGCCGAAGGGCAGTCTGGACAGCAAAACCCGCAGTACCACCCTGGACGCGAACGACCAGCTTCTCACACCGGACGATTACCGGAATCTCGTGATCGCCTGGCGGAACGGTTCCGCCGTGACAGTGAAGGATGTGGCGGATGTGGTGGATGACGCGGAGAACCTGCGTCTGGCCGCCTGGGCGGACTCGCAGCCCGCCGTGATCGTGAATGTGCAGCGCCAGCCGGGTGCCAACGTCATCGACGTGGCGGACAGCCTGAAGCAACTGCTGCCCCAGTTGAGCGAGACCATGCCTCCGGGCGTGGATATCCGGCTGCTCACGGACCGCACGAATACCATCCGGGGCTCCGTGGAGGATGTGCAGTGGGAGCTGGTCCTGGCCATCTTTCTCGTCATCGCGGTCATCTTCGTCTTCCTGCGGAACTGGCGGGCCACCATTATCCCCGCTGTCGCCGTGCCGCTCTCCCTGGTGGGCACCTTCGGGGTCATGTGGCTCTGCGGTTTCAGCCTGAACAATCTCACGCTGATGGCGCTGACCATCGCCACGGGTTTCGTGGTGGATGACGCCATCGTGATGATCGAGAACATCGCGCGCTACATCGAGGAGGGGGAGGAACCCCTGGCCGCCGCGTTGAAGGGGGCGAAGCAGATCGGCTTTACCATCATCTCACTCACGGTCTCGCTCATCGCGGTGCTCATTCCGCTGCTCTTCATGCAAGACGTGGTGGGACGGCTCTTCCGGGAGTTCGCCATCACTCTGGCCATCGCCATCATTATCTCCGCCGTGGTCTCGCTGACGCTCACGCCCATGATGTGCGCGCGTCTCCTGAAGCACCAGAAGGAAGGACCGATCGCCACGGCGGTGGCCCGGGGATTCGATGCCATCATCGAATGGTACAGCCATGTGCTGAAGGTGGTGCTGAATCACCGCCTCATCACCATGGCCGTCTTCGTGGCCACGCTGGCGGCCACGGTGTGGCTGTATGAGAGCGTGGCGAAGGGCTTCTTCCCCTCGCAGGACACAGGCGTCATCCAGGGCATCGTGGAGGCTCCGCAGGATACGTCCTTCGCGGGCATGGGCCAGGCGCAGCGGGAACTGGCGGCGCTGGTGCTGGAGGATCCGGCGGTGGAGAGCGTGTCCTCGTTCATCGGCGTGGATGGCGTGAACACCACGCCGAACAGCGGACGCCTGCTCATCAATCTGAAGTCACGGCACGACCGGAAGGGCGTCACGGCGGCGGAAGTCTCGCGCCGTCTCCAGGACAAGGCGAAGGGACACCCCGGGTCCACGCTTTACCTCCAGCCGGTGCAGGACCTCACCATCGATGACCGCGTGAGCCGCACTCAATATCAGCTCACGCTTCAGTCCCCGGACATCAAGGTGCTGCAAACGTGGGTGCCCAAACTGGTGGACCGGCTGAACCAGTCCACGCTGCTGGCGGACGTGGCGCATGACCTGCTGGACCGCGGGCTCCAGGCACGGGTGGAGATTGATCGCGAGACCGCGGGCCGCCTGGGCGTGACCGTGGCCGCCATCGATGCCGCTCTCTACAATGCCTTTGGCCAGCGGCTCATCTCCACCATCTTCACCCAGAGCGGGCAGTATCGTGTGGTGCTGGAGCACGCCCCGGAGTTCCGGAACGGGCTCTCCGCCTTCGACCATGTGTATGTCCCGGGCACGGATGGCACCCAGGTGCGGTTGAATACGGTGGCCCGCATCGTGGAGGAACCCGGCACCCTCACCATCGCGCACGAGGACCAGTTTCCCGCCGTGACCGTCTCCTTCAATCTCGCGCCGGGCGTGGCCCTGGGCGACGCGGTGGACGAGATCCACAAAGTGGAAAAGGACCTCGCCATGCCGGAGTCCATCGAGACGGATTTCGCGGGCACCGCCAGGGCCTTCCAGAGCGCCCTGAGCAATCAGTTGCTCCTCATCCTCGCCGCCGTGGTGGTGATGTATCTGGTGCTGGGCATTTTGTATGAGAGCTTCATACACCCGGTGACCATCCTCTCCACGCTGCCCAGCGCGGCGGTGGGAGCCCTCCTGGCGCTGAAACTCACGCACACGGAGCTGGGCGTCATGGCCATCATCGGCATCGTGCTGCTCATCGGCATCGTGAAGAAGAACGCCATCATGATCATCGACTTCGCGCTGGAGGCGGAGCGGCATCACGGGGCCACGCCGTATGACGCCATCTTCCAGGCGTGCCTGCTGCGCTTCCGGCCGATCCTCATGACCACCCTCGCGGCGTTGCTGGGGGCACTGCCGCTGATGCTCGGCACGGGCGAAGGCTCGGAGCTGCGGCGTCCGCTGGGCCTCACCATGGTGGGCGGCCTGCTCGTGAGCCAGCTCCTCACGCTTTTCACCACACCGGTGATCTACCTGCTCTTTGACCGCCTGGTGCCAAAGCGGAAAACGGAGGAGCCCACCCCTGAGCCCGGCGGGGAGGCGGCGGTCCCGGCATGAGTCTCTCCACCACTTTTATCCAGCGTCCCGTGGCCACCATTCTGGCCACGCTGGCCATCGCCATCTCCGGCATGCTGGCGTATTTCTTCCTGCCGGTGTCCGCGCTGCCGCAGGTGGATTTCCCCACCATCTCCGTCTCCGCGTCCCTGCCGGGGGCCAGCCCGGAGACCATGGCGGCCACGGTGGCCACGCCGCTGGAGCGCACCCTGGGCCGCATCGCGGGCATCACGGAGATGACCTCGTCCTCCTCCACGGGGAAGACGAACATCACCATCCAGTTCGACCTCAGCCGGGACGGGGACAGCGCCGCGCGGGACGTGCAGGCGGCCATCAATGCCGCCGCCGGGCTCCTGCCATCCGGATTGCCCTCGCGGCCCTCCTACCGGAAGCAGAATCCGGCGGACGCGCCCATCCTCATCATGGCCATCTCCTCGGACGTGGCCACCTCCGCGGAGATGTATGACGTGGCCTCCACGGTCATCGCGCAAAAGCTCTCGCAGGTGGACGGGGTGGGAAATGTGAACGTGGGGGGCGGCTCGCTGCCCGCCGTGCGCACCACCATGGACATGCCCGCCCTGACCCGCGCGGGGCTCACCCTGGAGGATGTGCGCACCGCCATTTCCGGTGCGAACGCAAACCGGCCCAAGGGCGTGGTGGAGGACGGTGACCGCCGCTGGCAGGTGTTGGCCAGCGACCAGCTTTCCAAAGCGGCGGAGTACGAGCCCGTCATCATCCGTTATGTGAATGGCTCCGCCGTGCGCCTCCGGGACGTGGGCGACGTGACGGATGGCGTGCAGGACACCTTCAACTACGGCACCACAAACGGGCGGCCTTCCGTGAATCTCACGGTCTTCCGCCAGCCGGGCGCAAACATCATCGAAACGGTGGACCGCATCAAGGCCATGACGCCGCACCTGCGTTCGCTGATCCCGGCGTCCATGGACTTCGTCACCGTCATGGAGCGCACCGTGACCATCCGGGCCTCTGTGAAGGATGTGCAGGAGTCCCTGATACTGGCGGTGGCGCTAGTGGTACTGGTGGTCTTCGTTTTCCTTAAACGGGTGCGCGCCACCATCATTCCAGGCGTGGCGGTCACGGTCTCGCTCATTGGCACCTTCGGGATCATGTATCTCTGCGGCTACAGCCTGGACAATCTTTCGCTGATGGCCCTGACCATCGCCACGGGCTTCGTGGTGGATGACGCGGTGGTGGTGCTGGAGAACATTACGCGCCACGTGGAGGAGGGCATGCCCGTGGAGGAGGCGGCGCGGCGCGGGGCGCGGGAAGTGACGTTCACGGTCATCTCCATGAGTATCTCGCTGGTGGCGGTGTTCATTCCCATTCTTTTCATGGGAGGTCTCGTGGGGCGGCTCTTCCGGGAGTTCGCGGTAGTGCTCACGGCGGCCATCGGAGTCTCGCTCATTATCTCCCTCACCACCACGCCCATGATGTGCGCGCATTTCCTGGTGGGGAAAAAGGAAAGAAAAAAGGCCAAACCGCCGGGTCGGTTTGCCCGGTGGTCGGACGCGGGCTTCACTTGGGTGCAGCACTTTTACGCGGACACCCTGGCGGTGACGCTGAAGCACCGCTGGGTGACGCTCATCGTCTTCGTGGGCGTGAGCGTGCTTACGGGCTGGCTGTATGTGAAGATTCCCAAGGGCTTCTTCCCGCAGCAGGACACGGGCGTCATGATGGGGAACATCAACGGGGACCAGACCATCTCCTTCCACGCCATGCGGGAGAAGGTGGCGCAGATCGCGGCCATTGTGCGTGAGGATCCCGCCGTGGCGAACATGAACGCCAGCACCGGCGGCGGCGGCTTTGGCGGCGGCTCGCGGAACAACGGGAATGTCTTCGTGGCCCTGAAGCCCATGGCGGAGCGCGATCCCGTGGACAAGGTCCTGGCCCGCCTGCGGATGAAGCTCAGCAAGATCCCCGGGGCCACGCTCTTTCTCCAGCCCAACCAGGATCTGCGCATCGGCGGACGCGCCAGCGCGGCGCTCTATCAATTCACCCTCCAGGCCGGGGATCTCAGCCTGCTGCGCTCCTGGGAGCCAAAGGTGCGCGCCGCGCTCATGGGGCTGAAGGAGATAACGGATGTGAACAGCGACTTCCAGGACAAGGGCTCGCTGACGAAACTTACTATCGACCGCGATGCCGCCTCGCGTCTGGGTGTGAGCGTGGACGCCATCGACTCCACGCTGAACGACGCCTTTGGCCAGCGTCTCGTTTCCACCATCTACGCCCCGCTGAATCAATACCGCGTGGTGCTGGGAGCCACGCAGATAGAGGACACGGACGCCTTCGATCACGTGCAGGTGCGCTCCGAAAGCGGCGTGCTGGTGCCGCTGACCGCGCTGGTCACCTGGGAATCCGCGCCCGCTCCGCTCCAGGTGAATCACCAGGGGCAGTTCGCGGCGCTCACCATTTCCTTCAATCTCGCGGAGGGCGTGGCCTTCAGCGATGCCACCGGGGCCATTGAGAAAGCCATCGCCCCGCTGGGCATGCCGGACTCCGTGCAACACAAATTCGCGGGCAGCGCGGGCGCGTTCCAGGCCTCCCTGGACAGCCAGCCGTGGCTCATCCTCGCGGCGCTGGTGGTCATCTATCTCATCCTGGGGATCCTCTACGAGAGCTTCCTGCTGCCACTCACCATTCTCTCCACGCTGCCCTCGGCGGGCGCGGGCGCGCTGCTGGCGCTCTCGGCCATCGATATGGAATTCAGCGTCATGGCGCTGATTGGGATTTTCCTGCTCATCGGCATCGTGAAGAAAAACGCCATCATGATGATCGACTTCGCGCTGCAGATGGAGCGGGAGAAAGGCGCGAGCCCGCGGGACGCCATCTTTGAGGCGTGCAAGCTCCGGCTGCGTCCCATTCTCATGACCACCCTCGCGGCCCTCCTGGGCGCGCTGCCGCTGGCGCTCGGCACGGGCACCGGCTCCGAGCTGCGCCGCCCGCTGGGCGTGGCCGTGGTGGGCGGGCTCATCGTGAGCCAGGCGCTCACGCTTTACACCACGCCGGTCATCTACCTCCTCCTGGACAGCCTCCGGCTGCGCTTCCGGAAGTCCCGCCCCCACCATCCGCATGGCGAGGCCGCGCCGCCCGCCCCTGATCCCGTTTCGCTCCCCGCATGAAGAACCTGCCCCGTCTTTTTATCGTCGCTTTCCTTGCCGCCGGATCGGGCTGCCGCTTCGTGCCGCCCCGCCAGGACCCCGCGATGGAGATCCCGCCTTACTTCAAGGAGGGCGGTGGCTGGAAGGTGGCCAGCCCCTCGGCGGCCCTGCCGCGGGGAGACTGGTGGAGCATCTTCGGCGACCGCGAGCTGGATAACATCCTCCGCACCGTGAGCGTCTCCAATCAGTCTCTGCAAAGCGCCGCCGCCGTGGCGGAGCAGACCGCCGCGCTGCTGAAGTCCTCCCGTCTCGCTTTTCTCCCCACGGCAGAGATCGACGGCTCCCGCACACGCAGCAAGACGGGCAGCCTGACCAATTCCAACGACGGCAACACCGATCCCTCGGACCCCACCGCTCCCGGGAATACGAACACCGGCACCACCGCCCGCACCATACGCACGGTGACGGCCAGCTCCAGTTGGGAGATCGATCTCTGGGGCCGTTTGCGCCACGGGGCCCGCGCGGCCACGGCGGATACCCAGGCGGCTCTGGCGAATGTGGAATCCACCCGCCTCAGCCTCCAGGCCCAGGCCGCGCAGACGTATTTCTCCCTCCGCGCGGCAGACGCGCAAAAGCGCCTGCTGGAGGGCGAGGTGGCCAGCTTCAGCAAGACCCTGGAGATTACGAAGAACCGCAAGAACGCGGGCGTGGCCTCCGCCGCGGACGTGGCCACGGCGGAAACCCAGCTCGCAAGCACGAGCGCGTCGCTCATCGAGCTGGACGTGCAACGTTCCACCCTGGAGCACGCCCTGGCCAATCTGACGGGACGCGCCCCCGCTGCCTTTGGCCTGGGCCGGGGCACGCTGGCGGCGAAGATCCCCGCGCTGCCGGGTGCCGCGCCGTCTCTCCTGCTGGAGCGCCGTCCGGACATCGCGGCGGCGGAGCGGCGCGTGGCGGCGGCGAATGAACGCATCGGCGCGGCCCGCGCGGCGTTCTTCCCCACGCTCACGCTCAATGGCCAGTATGGCTGGCGGGGCCTGACGGATCTTTTCAGCAAGTCGAACAACCTCTGGTCATTCGGCACGGACGTGGCCGCGCCCATCCTGGACCGCGGGGCGCGCATCGCCGCCAAAGCCCAAGCCGACGCCACTTGGAAACAAACGGTGGCGGATTACCGCCAGACCGTGCTCACCGCCCTCCAGGAAACCGAGGACGCCCTGGCCACCCTGCGCATCCTCGCCCTGGAATCCGCCGCCCAGGCGGAAACCGTGCGCGCCGCGCGGGAGAGCGAACGCATAGCCCTGAATCAATACACCGCCGGCACGTTGAGCTACATCAATGTGGCCACCGCCCAGGCCGCCGCCCTCTCCGCCGAGAGCAATGCCATCACTCTCCAATCCCGCCGCCTCAATGCCGCCGTGGCTCTCATCAAAGCCCTTGGCGGTGGCTGGCGATAACGGACTTCCCTCGGATTCACGACACCCCTGGCCGTACCGGACGGGAAAAGCATCCGCGTCCGTCTCTCCGGTACACCTAGTATCGCACCCCACGCCGTGAGGTCGATGGCCCTTATCTTCTGCCCGCGCCCGCTAGCGTCCGGGCGAGGCTGAACATGGAATAACGGGACTCCTCGACTCGCGCCTCGTCTTTGCACTGGCTCTGCAGCATGGTGGCGATGCTCGTCAGTTCATCATTGGCGGAACGCTCCTCCTCCAGGGTGGTGGCCAGCAGCGCGGCATCCTCGTCCTCGCCCAAGCTTTCGGCATAAGCGCGCGCGGTGCCGTAGCCCGCGATCTCATAATGCTCGATGCGCTGGCACGCGGAGACGATGCCCAGATCAAAAAGAATATCCCCCACTTCACGGTCCACCATGTTTTCACACTCCGTGAGCAGACCCTCGATGCCCCGGCACTTGTCCCGCTCCCGGCGCTCGCCGTGTTTCTTCAAAATCTGATTGAGCCTGTCAAGGTGGTCGCGGGTCTCCTCCAGATGGCTTTTCAAAGCATGTTTCAAATCGGAGCCGCGGGCCGCGTGAATCAGTTCCGGGACTGCCAGCCGGATCTGTGATTCAGCGCTGTGAAGGTCCTGCAACTCGTGAATATAAAGATCGTAGAGGGATTTCAGTTTCATGGGGCGGCGTGCCGCAGTCTCATGCAGAGAACGGGCCAGCAGGTTTTCCCATTAAAAAGGCCGTCATCGCCAAACACCTGATGCAGAGTGCCATCCGCCTTCTGCAATCGGCAAGGCACTACCAGTAATTCCACCGGTTATATTGCCTGTTGAAAATCAAGCCTCACAAAGTTCAGCAGCTCCGCGTCCGTCATTTCCAGAAGCATGCGCGGGGTGCCATCGTCCGTGCCGAGGATGTCCTGGGCAAGCGCCTTTTTGCCGCGGATGAGTTCGTCTATGCGTTCCTCCAGCGTGCCTTCGCATACAAATTTATGCACCAGCACGTTCTTCGTCTGACCGATACGGAAGGCGCGGTCCGTCGCCTGGTCCTCCACCGCGGGATTCCACCAGCGGTCGAAGTGGATAACATGGCTGGCGGCGGTCAACGTCAGGCCGGTGCCCCCGGCTTTTACTGAGATCACAAAAAACGGAGGCCCGCCCGGCTCCTGGAAGCGCGCCACCAGTTCCCCCCGCTTTCCCACCGGCGTGCCGCCATGCAGCACCAGCCCGCCGCGCCCGAACACGGTGGCCAGATAATCCGCCAGCGGAGCCGTGAGCTCCCGGAACTGCGTGAAGACGAGCACCTTTTCCTGACGATCCGCGATCTGAAGCGCCAGCTCCCGCAGGCGCTCGAATTTACCGCTCTCGGCGGGTTCGTAGTTGGCATCCCCGCTGAACTGGCTGGGGTGATTGCAGATCTGCTTCAGCCGCATGAGCGAGCCCAGCACCACGCCCTGGCGCTGGCCCGGATCCTCCACACCCGCCAGTTCCTTTGCCATGGCCGTGACGGCGCGCTGGTAAAGCGTGGCCTGGCGTTTCCCCAGGTGGCAGAAGGCGGTGACCTCCGTTTTTTCCGGAAGATCCGGAGCCACGCCGGGATCCGTCTTCATACGGCGCAGAATATAGGGACTCACCAGCCGCCGCAGCGGGGAGAAGCCCTCGGGGCCTTTCGCCAGAAGGGCCGTGGCCCGGGCGAAGTCTTCCGGACCGCCCAGGAGACCGGGATTGATGAAATCGAACAGCCCCCATAGGTCCGACAGCCGGTTCTCCACCGGCGTGCCGGTGAGCACCAGGCGGAAGGCGGCGCGGAGCAGCTTCACCGCCCGGGCCTGCGCGGTGCCCGCGTTTTTGATGGCCTGGGCTTCATCCAGCGCGGCTACGTCCCAGTCGATCCCGGCGAGCCTCTCCAGCCTGCCCAACATGGTGTAAGTGGTCAGGATCACCGCGTTCCGCCGCAGCACGGGATGAGTGCCGTTCTGGAGTCTGCCCATGACCCGCGCATCCTGGGCGGAACGGTGGGCGATGAGGTATTCCAGGTCCGGCGCGAACTTCTCCAGCTCCCGCCGCCAGTTCCCAAGCAGGGAGGCCGGGACCACCAGCAGGCTCGGCCGGGGCTCCCGCCGCGCGGCCCGACGCAGCAGCAGGAGGGCGATGACTTGGAGCGTCTTTCCCAGGCCCATGTCATCCGCCAGACACGCCCCCAGCCCCAGGCCGCCCAGGAAGTGCATCCAGTTCACTCCCGTGCGCTGATAGTGACGCAGCGTGCCCTTCAGCCCGGGCACGGGGGTTTCATCCGTGAGATGCCGCGAGGGATCCCGCAGCTTTGTCAGGAGTTCCTGGAGTTTGTCCCCGGAGGCAAAGGCGGTCCACTCCCCGCTGGCGGTCAGTGCCGCGGGATCGCTGCCCGCCGCTCCCACGCCCGCCAGCAGCCGGAGCCCGATGTGAAAAGGGATGCCGTTGAGGCTGGCGGCTGCGGCCTGCTTCCACTTATCCAGCGCGGCCTGGAGCCGGTCGCGGTCGATCTCCACCCACTGCCCTTTCAGGGAAATCAGCGGGGCCTCGCTGGCCTGGATGCGCGCCAGTTCCTCCGGCGTCAGCTTTTCCCCGCCCATGGCCACCTCCACATTGAAGCTCAGGAGGGAATCCACACCCATGCCCTTCCGCTGTTCGCCGCTTTCCACCGTGACGGTCACGGCGGGCCTCGCCGCGGACCGGCCCCGGCTCCACCAGTCCGGCACGCGGACCGTCAGCCCGGAGTCCTCCAGCTTCGGTATCTCCCGGAGAAACTGCCACGCCTCCTCCGGCGTCCAGGCCAGGGGCTGGAAAACGCGGCGGCTTTCGATGAGATCCCGCATCAGCGGGCTGGCACCGGAGGCCTCGTGCAGCGGGGTCAGCAGGGTGCGGAGGAGATCGCCGTTTCCCTCCACGGCGGTTTCGCGCAAGGCCTGACCCAGCGGGAGATGCCGCACCTTGCCCCGCGCGTCCAGCCGGTGGCTGTAGGTGGCGAGAAAGGCGAAGGGAAACTCCGGGCTGCTCCGGTTCTCCGCGAGATGCAGCGTGACCCGTCCCACCAGCCGCCACGCCGGATCGATGTCCGCCAGCACCGCGCCCGTGTCTCCGCCGGACGCCTCCACGCGGGCGGACATCGCGGCATTCAGCGCCATCCACAGCCCCGCCAGCACCGGGCGGGTGAGATACTCCATGCCTGGCAAGGGCGGGGCGGCAGCGATGACGGCGTCCAGCACCGCATCCTCCGGCACCTCCGGGCCGCCCTGCCAGCCATCCTCCCGCAACCGGGGCAGACGGCAGAGGCGGGTGAGATAGTCCCGCGCAAAACCCAGCCAGAAGCGGGGGGAATCCGGCAGCGTCTCCCCCGCCCGCGCGGACGCCAGGCCGAGCAACCCGCACGCCGCTGAAACCGCGAAGCTCCTTTCCAGCTCCCGCGCCAACGCGCCCGGCAGATCCCCTGCCCCGGGCTCCGCCGCCCCCGCATGCCACGCCAGGACACCCTCCGGAGAGAGCGTTAACAGGGCCGGGCTGGCAGAGGAATCCATCCCCGGCAGTGCCGCCGGGAGGTCAGAAATGCAAGATCACACCGCGGCGGCCATGCGTTCACGCACCCAGGCTTCCTCGTCCTCCGGAAGTGGCGGGCCAGGGACACGGTCGGGGACGGTGAGCCAGTGCCTGCCCAATTGATACCGGCGGTCAATCACGGGCTGCAGGTCCAGCACGATGTCATTGTCCGTTTGTCGAAGCGGTATGCGAAAAGGACGAAGGCGTTCCCTTAGTGGACATACGTAGATTTCCCGCCGGTAGGGAGATTCACTGCCCCGGCTGACGGTGATCAGATAACGCGTTCCGGATTCAGGCTTGAGACCCTCCAGGTATTCGGAAGGAATGACAGGGCGTCCGGTACGCAAAAGATCAATCTCCACCACGCTGATCCCGGCGGCTCGATAGTCAGCGGTCTTCTTCAGGTATTCCTGACGCCCGGATTCGATCTTATTGGAAACGCTGAGAACTTCGATCACCGTCACCAGGCTTCCTCCCGCCTCACGGATTTCCACCCGGCTTTCGGCCGGCGGCTCCATCTCCACAATATAAGGATCTTCAACGAGAACGCTCCCGGAAGCTTCCTCTCCTCCAATCCAAACAGGCGGCAATCCCCGCTTCCAGTTATCCGAAATCCCCACATCCACCCGGTAGCGCCTCTCCTTGTCACCATATCCCACGCGAACCTCCTCCTCGGTTTGCGCGTAAAGATCCGGGGGCAGACTGGTGCCGAGAGCGTCCGCGATGTCGGTGATAATCCGCTGATGGATATCCGGCCAGCGGGTCTCCATGTAAGGATTCATTCCGGGAAAAGGATTGCTCGGAGTCATGGGTAAGTCTTGCACGGAGCCGGCGGGCTTTCAAGCCCCCGCCCTCCGCGGAAGCGCATCGCTTTCCCGTTGTCGGGCCGGGAAGGCGCGCCACGTGTCGCCCCATGTCAACCTCCACCGCCACCAACCTTTTACGCCGGTTCTCCCCGCTCGCTCTCGCGGCGGGCCTCGCCGCCGTCACCCTCACGCTCGTCCTCCGGCCCGCCGCGGAGGCCGCCGATCCCGCCCCCGCCGCGCCGGAAACGGCGGTGGTGAAGCCGCTGCGCGCTCTGCTGGTCATCGGCGGTTGCTGCCACGATTACAAAAAGCAGAAGGACATCCTGAAGGAGGGCATCGAAGCCCGCGCCAATATCGTCATCGATATCGCCTACTCCCCGGAGAGCGGCACGGCCCCGAAATTCGAAGCCTATCTGAAGGACAACTGGTCCACCGGCTATGACGTCATTATCCACGACGAGTGCGCCGCCGACATCAAGGACGTGCAGTATGTCAATAACATCCTGGACGCCCACCGCGACGGCCTGCCCGGCGTGAATCTCCACTGCGCCATGCACAGCTACCGCGTCGGCCAGTTCCAGAAACCCGTGACCCCCGGCACGCCGGATGCCCTGTGGTTCGACTACCTGGGCCTCCAGTCCACCGGCCACGGCGCTCAAATCCCCATCGAGATCACCGTGGTGGACAAGGAACACCCCTCCATGGCCGCCACCACGAACTGGACTACCGTGGAAGAGGAACTGTATAACAATGTCTCCCTCCTCACCGCCCATCCGCTGGCCAAAGGCAAACAAGTGACCACCGGCAAGGACGGCAAGACCTCCGAAACCGAAACCGTGGTCGCGTGGACCAACGAATACGGCCCGAAAAAGACCCGTGTCTGGAGCACCACCATCGGCCACAACAATAAAACCGTGGCCGACGCCCGCTACCTGGACATGGTGACCCGCGGCCTCCTTTGGTCCTGCGACAAGCTGAACGACAAGTATTTGAAACCGGCGAAGAAGTAACCGGGCCGGCCCGGCCGCTACTTCCTGTCCCTCCCAGCCCGCTCCCGGCCCCGTGCCGGGAGCGGGCTTTTGTATGCCGGTTTGACAACACGCAGGTTCCAGCGGACACGGAGCGGTGAGGGACGGAGGTTACAAACCTCCGCCACGTTCCCCATGCTCACGGCTTCCGAACTCACCATCGCCTATCCGCGTCGCGGCGGAGAGCCCGTGCGCGTGGTGGACAAAGTCTCTTTTTCCATCGCGGAGGGGAAAACCCTGGGACTCGTGGGGGAGAGCGGATCGGGAAAGACCACCATCGCCCGGGCCATCATGGGGCTGGTGCCGGTGACTTCCGGCAGCATTCTTTTCCAGGGCCGGGAACTGGCGGGCCTGGGCGCGCGGGAATACCTGCCGCTGCGGAAGGACATCCAGATGATTTTCCAGGATCCCTACAGCTCCCTGAATCCCCGGCTCACAGTGCAGCAAACCCTCGCGGAGCCGCTGGAAATCCACTTCCCCGCCCTGAATGCCGCCGGGCGGCGGGACCGGGTGGTGGAACTCCTGAAACTGGTGGGCCTGCATCCGGATGCCCTCCAGCGCCGCCCCCGGGAGTTCAGCGGAGGTCAGCGGCAGCGCATCGGTATCGCCCGCGCGCTCGCCGTGGAGCCCCGGCTCATCGTCTGCGACGAATGCGTGAGTGCCCTGGACGTGAGCATCCAGGCGCAGATCATCAATCTCCTCCAGGACCTCCAGGAGCAGCTGGGCCTGACGTATCTTTTCATCGGCCACGACCTGGCCGTGGTGGAGCATGTGAGCAATGACATCGCCGTGCTGCACCATGGACGCCTCGTGGAGTATGGCCCGGCCAGCGAGGTCATCCATTCCCCCCGGGATGAATACACCAAAAATCTCCTCGCGGCGGTGCCCGCGTTGGGATAATCTAATGTTTTCCATATATTCCGTGACCGGAGAACTTTCCCGGCACCGTTTTTTCAACCCCCTGGACCCCACTTTTCCGGCCGCTCGATGACTCCGCTGTTCCGCAAATTCCTCGGCATGCACTGGATCCTGTTCCTGATCACGGTGACACTGCTGGCGGCGGGCATCTATTGCATCTACGCCGCCGTGCATTTCCGGGAGGACGATCACCCGGAACTGGCGCGAAAGTGGTCCGAGCAGATCCACTGGGCCATGATCGGCGGGGTGGCCTATTTTGTGGCCTCGCTCATCGATTATAAGTGGGTGAAATGGGGGGCGGTGCTGATGTACATCGTCAGCATCGGTCTCGTGGTGGCGGTCTTTAAATTCGGCGCGGCGGACGCGCACAATAAACAGATGCTCAGCCTGCGGCTGCCAGGCATCGGCCTTTTCCAGCCCGCCCAGTTGGCCATTGCCTCCACCATTTTGCTCATGGCCGTGGTCCTGGGGGAGGCCCACCGTATTTTCCCCTGGATGCGGCATTACATGATCCGGTTCCTCGCCAGCGGACTCATCTTCGCCATCCCTTTTCTCCTCATGCTGAAGCAGGGGGACCTGGGCTCCGCCATGGTCATCGTGCCCGTGGCGGTGGTCATGCTGGTCATGGGGAATATACCCTTCCGCTGCATCATCGCGTCCGCTCTCGTGGGACTGACGGTCATTCCCCCGGTGTATTTCTTCGCCCTGAAGCCGTATCAGCGGGCGCGCATCGACGTGACCTACGACATCCTCCAAGAGAAACAGGTGAACATCCAGGGGGATGCCTGGGCGCTGTGGAACAACCTCATCGCCGTGGGCTCCGCGGGCTGGACGGGGAAAGGAATGGATGCCAAAGACCTGCCCGCGGGCAGCATCAATCTCACGCAAAAGAGACTGGTGCCCTCCGAGACCTCGCACAATGACTTCATCTTTGTGGTGGCGGGCGAGACCTTCGGTTTCCGCGGAGGCGCGGCCCTCATCGGAGGGTTTCTGTTCCTTTTCGTCATGTGCCTCACCGTGGCGTTCTTTGCCCGGGATCCGCTGGGCCGTCTTATCGTCTGCGGTGTCGTGGCGCTGCTGTTCACGCACGTCTTCGAGCACGTGGGGATGAATATCGGGCTGCTGCCCATCACGGGGATTCCCCTGCCCTTCATCAGCTACGGCGGTACCTTCCTCATCATGAACCTGGGCCTCATGGGGCTCATGCAGAGTGTGTGGGTCCACCGGAACAAGGCGCTGGAGGAAAAGCCCGAGCCCCGCCCCGTGGTGACACCCCGGAAAGTGACCCATGACCCCCGCTTGTGAAAAATTTCACAAATCGACCTTGCCGCCCCCAGGCGAGGCCCTACACTCCACGGACCCATTTATGAGCACCACCGTGCGAGAAATCGAAGCACCCGACACCGCCGCCCGCGCCGCGGCTGGTCTGGAGGAGTATCAACAGGCCACCACGGACATGATCGGCGAGAAGCTGGTCCTGAACATGGGGCCTTCCCACCCGGCCACGCACGGTGTGCTGCGCCTCGTGCTGGAGCTCGACGGGGAGATCGTTTCCAAGGCGATTCCGGACATTGGCTACCTCCACCGCGGGGACGAGAAGATCGCCGAGAACATGCACTACAACCAGTTCGTGCCCTACACGGACCGGCTGGACTACCTGGCTCCCCTGGCGAATAACGTGGCCTACGCCATGGCGGTGGAAAAACTCATGGGCTGGAGCCTGCCGGAACGTGGCCAGGCCCTCCGTGTCCTCTGCTGCGAACTCGCCCGCATTTCCTCCCACCTCCTGGGCATGGGCGTCTTCGCCATGGATACGGGAGCGATGACGGTCTTCCTCTACACTTTCACTGAGCGGGAGAAGATCTATAATCTCTGCGAGCAACTCACCGGCGCGCGCTTCACCACCAGCTACACCCGCATCGGTGGCCAGACCCGCGATGCCAGCCCGGAATTCATGGCCGGTCTGCGCAAGTTCCTGGACGAACTGCCCGCTCACCTGGATGAGATCGATACCCTGCTCTCCCGGAACAAGATCTTCCTGGACCGCACGAAGGACATCGGCGTGATCCGGAAAGACCGCGCCATTGCCTACGCCCTCACCGGCCCGAACCTCCGGGCCTCCGGCGTGGACTACGATCTGCGGAAAGCCCATCCTTATCTCGGCTACGAGAAATACGATTTCGACGTGCCCCTGGGCAGTGTGGGTGACTGCTACGACCGCTACCTCGTCCGCCTGGAGGAGATGCGCCAGTCCCACCGCATCCTCATGCAGGTGATCAACAACATGCCGGACGGCCCTATCAACGTGGGCGACGCCAAGAACCTGCTCCCGAAGAAGGAAAAGGTGCTCATGAGCATGGAGGAGCTGATCCACCACTTCATCATCGCCACCCAGGGCATCGAAGCCCCCGCGGGCGAGGTCTATTTCGGTCACGAAAATCCGAAGGGCGAACTTGGGTTCTATATCTACAGCAAAGGCGGCGGCGTGCCCTACCGGCTGAAGATCCGCTCCCCCTCCTTCGTGAATCTCAGCATCTGCCAGGAGCTTCTCCCCGGCCACATGGTGAGCGATATCCCCGCCATCCTCGGGTCTCTGGACTTCGTGATGGGCGAGTGCGACCGGTAAGGGAGACGCCTTCCGGGTAGTTGCCCTGTTGGAGGAAGACAGATCAGGCATCTCCGTGTTCGTTTAAATCGAACGCCGCGGGTTGCCGGTGCTGTCCCGGGACCGTTGAATGACGACCGTGTCTTCTGTCGTCTCAATTCCCTTGGTGCCTCGCTACCGCGCCGCACCGGTGGGCGTAGGGTTACCGGCCCCATAAAATCAGGCTGGGTCGGCGCGGGCACGCCTTCAAGCCTCCCCTGAATTCCCGTTAGGCCTCTGCCTCCCGTCCGGCGGGGAATGGTACAACTTCTGCAAAGTGCATGGCGAGACGCGCCTGCTTTCATTCACTTTGCAACCCCGGGTGGGCAGGGTGGGTGCGGGGCGTGCCGTCGCCGCCCCCACTTTGATCATGAATTCCATCCGTCTTTTGCGCCACGATGTCACGTTTCATCCAGACAGCTCCCGGGTTATTATCCGGCCCTTCATTCCGGGAAATCTGAAAAGCGTCGTCAATGTGCTGAACCGCGTCCTGGCGATCTCCGATGAGGAGGCGTCCTCGCAATTGGAGGCGGTCATCAGCGACTTCGCGTCGCGGCATTTCGATATCGAGGGCCTGCTGCTCCACATTTACGAGAAAGTCCGCCCGCACATTTCCTCCCGCCACCCGCTTACCCGGGTGCGGCAGCTTTTGATAGGAGCCATGTTTGCCGGGGAGTACGCCCTGGAGTCTGCGGCCCTGTTCAATCCCTCTATCGTCCCCCACCCGGACCAAAGCGGCGTGCCGGAGGGCGGGCTCCGGTTCATCATGAGCCTGCGGGCCACGGGAGAGGGCCACATTTCCTCCATCGAGTTCCGCACCGGCACCATCCTGGGAGACGGCTGCATTCAGGTGGAACCGGTGTCCCGCTTTGTGACCGTGCCGGACGTGGTGCCGAACCCTAACTACCGGAAAAAACGCTTCATGCTCAAGCTTCAGGAGATGGGCCTGGAGAACAGCCACGCCTCCGCGGTGCTGGATCCGCTGAATGAAATCTTCACCCTCCACGAACTGGACGAAAGCATGCGCCGCGTGC
This sequence comes from Verrucomicrobiales bacterium, assembly GCA_965229245.1. Classification (GTDB taxonomy): domain Bacteria; phylum Verrucomicrobiota; class Verrucomicrobiia; order Verrucomicrobiales; family V1-33; genus V1-33. Next base: position 445,930 of record CBDDIW010000003.1, on the reverse strand, counting down.
GGCGGGAATCGAAGCCCATCAGCACCCAGCTCCGGCGCGCCATGGAGGTGATCCGCTGGCTGGCGGAGTCGAACTACGAGCTGAACTTTTCCCCGAGGCTGGCCGTCAGCGAGCGTATCATTTTTCCCGTTTCCCCTAACGAAAGTAACGGCATTGAGGACGCGCGGTTCGTGCGGTTCACGGAGGACGATGGCACGGTGATCTATCGCGCCACTTATACCGCCTACAATGGCCGTGTCATCCTGCCACAATTGATTGAGACGCCGGATTTCCTGCACTTCCATGTGCTGACATTGAATGGCAACGCGGTGCAGAACAAAGGCATGGCGCTTTTCCCCCGCACGGTTCAGGGACGCTATGTGATGCTTTCACGTCAGGATGATGAAAACATCTCCATCATGTTCTCGGATAATCCTCACTACTGGAATTCCCCCCAACCAGTATTGCGACCTCTGTATATGTGGGAATCCATGAAGATGGGGAACTGTGGTTCCCCCATCGAGACGGAGGCCGGCTGGCTGGTTCTCACCCACGGTGTGGGCCCCATGCGCAAATACTGTATCGGCGCGGCCCTGCTGGATCTGAAAGATCCCACCAAAGTCATCGGCCGTCTCCGCGAGCCCCTGCTCTCCGCCAAGGGCAATGAGCGGGAGGGCTATGTGCCGAATGTGGTTTACAGTTGTGGCGGTCTCCTGCATCGCGGCCAGGTGATCATTCCCTATGCCATGAGTGATAAGGTCTCCGTGATCTCCAGCGTGTCCCTGAAAGACCTGCTGGCCGTGCTCACCAGCGACCCGGAAACCCAGGCTCGTCTGGAAACCCAGGAGCACATGGCCACGCCGGAGGCCTTTGCCGCGCAGGTGGCGCTTTAAATGAGCCCGACCGAAACGCGTCTTTTGCTTTTTTACCACTTCCCCCGGCACCACCTCCCGGGAACGGTAAAAGTCCCTGTGTTGAATCGCAATTAACCGCTTGTCATCCCGTGAATCGGATGGACCCTGCGGGTTTCCACTCCATGCCATCCAAAGGAAACAACAGATCCCCCCAGCGCCGCCCCTCCCAGGGAGGCAACAGACCCCGGCCCGCCGGTTCCGGCCCGCGTCCGGTCCGCCCTATTCAGGTCAGCGATGACCCGGAAGAGGCCGTGGAGGTGGAAGGCATGATCGTCCAGGTTCTCGCCGGCACCATGTTCAAGGTGGAGCTTTCCAACAAGCACGTCGTCCTCGCCCACATCTCGGGCAAGATGCGCAAGCGCTTCATCAAGCTCGTCATCGGTGACCGCGTGCGGATGGAAATGTCCCCTTACGACACGACAAAGGCCCGGATTACCTTCCGCCTGTAACGAACGGGCAGGTCGCGGGCGCGCCTCTTTGCAGAGGGAGCGATTCGCATTTCCGGTACCATGCCGGCTTACGGTTCTATATCGCGTTATCCGCGCGCTTCCTGGCGCGATGAGTCAGGGAACGGGAACCTGTCGATAGCAGAACGGCGAATACCCAGGCCCATAGAACGGCAAGGCACACCACGGGAATTTGGTTCGCCAGCATGTCCAACAAGCCGGTGGCGGTACGGTTTGAATTTTGAGAGGCGATTTCCAAATGGACGGAGGCGTTCACCCGCCAGGCGAGGACCAGGCTGATCAAGGCAAAGGGAAGAAACATGATCGCGACAAGAATGCGGGGCGAAGGCGGCATCGAGGGAGGCGCGGGAATGCGGCGGCGGGGCATGGGAGAGATGTTTGGGGACAGGATCAATAAAGCACATCCGGAGAAAATTTCCAGACCTCCCCCATCAGCCTCCTGGCAGGCCATCAATGCCCGTGCCCATGCAGTCCCTGCCAGCCACCCCAGGCCATGTAGGCGGCCAGGAGGACAAGCATGACACAGGAGAGATACGGCGCGCGGCGCATCCATTCGCCGAAGCCACTGAAGCGCTTCCGGGCGTGCTGGACGCTCCACGCAGCCAGGGCTCCCACGGTCACCATGGTGAGAGCCAGCCCGAAACTGAAGGCTCCCACAAGGGTGAAACCCAAGGTGACACGCTTCACCTGAAGACATACCAGAAGGAGCGTGAACGCCGCAGGACAGGGCATGAGGCCGCCGGTGAGACCAAAAAGGATGATCTGCGGCGTGGTGACACTCCGGTTCCCGAACCGCCGCGCGATATCCTCCGCATGCGCGCGCTCATGAGCGTCCTGATACGGCAGGCCGTCCGTTTCCTCCACGATAGCGGGACCATGCGGGTGCGTGTGGCCGTGCGTTTCCTCCGTGAAGCGCAGGCGATAGGTATGCGCGTGGTCTGAGTGGCCCAGGGAAACCACGGCCAGGAATTCGTGGGGCTCCGGCAATTCACTGGTCGCCTCCCAGCAGCCGGCCGTTTCTTCAAAACTGAATTTCTGCGTGCTCCCATCAATGCGCGCGGTCTCAATGCCCAGCTTTGTTCCTTTCGGCAGAGGCACCGACTGGCCCGAGGCCTTGCAGGGATAGACACGGAACCTCGGCGGCACTCCGGTTTCGAAAATGCTGATCTCCAGCCATCCGTGACCGGTATCCAGAAGCATGCCGCCGTGAGGTCCCACTCCGGCGCGGGGCGCGGGCACAGGCGCATCCGGGGTCACCAGACGGTTTTCGCAAGGCGCGTGGTCCTCCATGTCCGCCGGAAGAATGAGCCCTCCGACGCTTATCCGCTCCCCTGCCCCCGCCACTGCGGCGGGGGTGGATGCGTGATGAGTATGGGCAGTGTCCTGCCAGGGATCGTGCGCGATCTCAGTAGTGTCCGCCACGACAGGCGGATGGTCATGCGGGTAAAAGTGTTCATGGCCATGCGAATACCCATGGTCATGAAGGGGCCCGTGTGGATGGCTGTGTCCGTGCGCGCCCGCCTCTTTTACGTCCCTGCGGGTGCGCAGAAACATCCAGAGCGCCAGCCCCAGGATGAGCGCCGCTGACACGAGTTGGAAATATGGTTCGGTATCCTCCGCGTTCCACTGCCCGCCCCACGTCAGCGCCATGGCCGCGAGTGCCCAGATGAGCAGGGAATGCGAAATGGCCGCCGACAGCCCCAGCAGCACCGCCTGCCAGACCGTGCCCCGGATGGCGATGATAAACGCCGCCATCATCGTTTTCGAATGCCCGGGCTCCAGCCCGTGAAGCGCCCCCAGCAGGATCGCCACCGGAATATAAAGCCACACCGCGGCGCTGCCGCTCTGGATAAGGGACTGGAAATCAGGCATAAAGGAAAAAACTGAGGCGCTTCCATTGATACGCCTCCCCGGACGGCTTTTTCAAAAGTTTGCGGCACGCATGGTCCACGGGTCCCGGCTGACTTCCCGGCGGGCACCGCGGGGATGATTGCACCGCGTGGCCCCGGAGAAAGAGCCGTTTCGCCAAAGACCACTTCTCTCACAGAGAGCCTGAGACTCATCACACGAATCACTACCCGGACCTGGCCGGCCTCCTCTTCGACACCTGTGGAAAGTCCTCCTCAAACAATGCTTCACGGGCAGGCATCCGGCCCTGATGTTGTTTGCCGCTTTTATATTCGCCATCCCCTTAGTAAAAAACCTCAAAAAGATATATAAATAAAACAAAAGCGAATCGAATCATTCCAGCCAAAAGAAACCGCAACGGCGCAATCTTAACATTTTTGTTTTGAGACTGATTCTCAACAACGTTGACAGGCAAGGATAATCCATGCACCGCTGAGGCCTCTATGCATATCAATCGAACCTCACCAGTTCTGGCGACCGGCTTTATTGCGCTTTCCGCAATGCCCGCGCTGGTTCACGCCCAAAGCAGCCAAAGTCAGGGAAGCTCCGCCGAGCAACTCCCTCCCGTGGTGGTGGAAGCAAAAAAGGAGGATGCCGCGGAAGCAAAGGGCAACACCCGTTATTCTGTAAAGCGGACCACCACTGCCACCAAAACGGACACCCCGCTCCTGGACACCCCGCAGTCCATTACCGTCCTCAGCGAAAAATTCCTTAAGGACACCGCCGTCAACAGCATCGGGGATGCCGTCCGCTACGTTCCCGGTGTGGGTACCGCCCAGGGGGAAGGCAATCGTGACACCGTTGTTTTCCGGGGCAACAGCTCCACAGGTGACTACTTCGTGGATGGCCTCCGGGACGATGTGCAGTATTACCGTGACTTCTACAACATTGACCAGGTCGAAGTCCTAAAGGGCCCCAGCGGCATGATCTTCGGCCGGGGAGGTCCAGGTGGCGTCCTCAACCGCGTTACCAAACAAGCCGTGCTGGGAGGGGAGTCCTTCTACGGAGTCTCGGGCCTTATCGGCTCCTGGGATCAGTATCGCTCCACGATCGACATCAATCAGTCGCTGGACAATACGCGTGCCATTCGTCTGACGGGCCTCTACGAAAACTCCGACTCCTACCGCGACGGTGTTTACAACGAGCGGGTGGGCGTGAACCCCACCTTCGGTTGGGCGCTCTCCGATAAAACCACCCTGCGCATCGGCTTCGAGTATTTCACGGATGAACGCACGGCTGACCGCGGCATCCCCTCCTTCAATGGAAAACCTTACAAAAACACGGACGAATCCACCTTCTTCGGGGATCCCAGCCGCAGTCCCACGGACACCGAGATGTTCGCCTACACGGCGACGTTCGAGCATAAGTTCGCCGACAACATCACTCTCAAAAACTCCACCCGCTACGCCACCTACGACAAGTTCTACCAAAACGTTTATGCGGGCGGCGCCGTGACCTCCGCCGGCATGGTGGCTATCGATGCCTACAACAACGCCACCCAGCGGGATAACTTCCTCAACCAGACGGATGTGGTGTTCAAATTCAACACCGGCTCCGTCGGTCACACCTTGCTGACGGGCGTGGAACTCAGCCGCCAGGAAACGGACAACTTCCGCGAAACCGGTTATAGCAGTTCGACCGCCAACACTCCTCTCGGCAGTGTCCCGGCGGCGAATCCCCGCTACAACGGGCCGCTCTTCTTCCGCCAGAGCGCCAGCGATGCCGACAATAACAGCGTGGCGGAAGGCATGGGGATCTACGTTCAGGACCAGATCCAGCTTCTGGACCAGCTTCAGTTGATCGCCGGTTTGCGCGTGGACCTGCTGCATGTGGACTTCCACAACAACCGCACGGGCCTGGACCTCGAGTCCTCGGATGATCTCTACTCTCCCCGCCTGGGCCTGGTGTACAAGCCTGTCGAAAATCTCGCGCTCTACGCCAGCCACGCCCGTTCCTACGTCCCGCGTTCCGGGGAGCAACTCGCTTCCCTCACCGTTACCAACGCCGCGCTGAAGCCTGAGGAATTCGAGAACTTCGAGATCGGGGCCAAGTGGGATGCCACCGAACGTCTGTCCTTCACCGCCGCCGCCTTCCAGCTTGACCGCTCCAACCAGGCGATCACTGACCCCACTGCCGGGACTCCTGGTGGTCCTCCCGCGGGCTCGCTCATGCTCGTGGACGGCCAGCGGGTCAAAGGCATCGAACTGGGTGTCTCCGGCCAGATCACCAATGAATGGAGCATCGCCGCCGGATATGCTTATCAGGAGGGTGAGACCCAAACCACCAGCGGGAGCATCCTCGCGGGCACACCCATCCAGCAACTGCCGAAGCACTCCCTCTCCGTGTGGAACCGTTATGATTTCAACGAGCACTGGGGCGCGGGCATCGGGGCCATCTACCGCGATGAGATTTTCGCCGCGGCGGACAATGCGGTTACCCTTCCCAGCTTTGTGCGCTTTGACGCCGCCCTGTTCTATCGCCACAACGACCAACTGAGCGCGCAGCTCAACGTGGAGAACATCTTCGGCGAGGAATACTACGCCACCGCGCACAACAATAACAACATTACTCCGGGCTCACCCGTGGCGTTCCGCCTCGGGGTCAATTACAAATTCTAAGGGGACAGCAGCCGCCTGAATTTGTTCCGCCGGACATAACCCCGGTCCAGGCCCCGTCATGGGGCCTGGACCTTTTTGGATTGGCGATCCCGGATTATCCGCCAGTCCTCCGCCCCGCACGATTGTGCCAGCCCCGGATGAGGCACGGCTATCTGCCGGAAGTGCTCTGTTCAGGTCCTGCCGTGGAGGGTGGTCCGGCCGCTCCGCCGGCAGGGGAATTTGACGACCCTGTGCCTCCTTCCCGCCTCTGCTGCTTTGACGGAGGGATCGGAGGATACGAACGGGACGCTGGATTTCCCCTGCCGGCAGAGCGACCGGGCTCCTCTTCATTAGGCGCTCCGCGTTGATGATTACGGAATCCGGGCCTGCGGGCACAAACGGAAAGCGTCAACCTCCGGGTCCGGATTAAAAAATAAACAATGCTGTTAATGTTTTTCCCCGGAAAGAAGGACATTCTATTCATTCGCGGGGAACGAATCAGCGCCGGATTTGCGAACGAAAATGTTATGTGCCCCTCCTCTCTTTTTGAGATAAAATTAAGCATGTTGAACAGGAAGCTCGCTTTCATCGCCTCGGAATGGGCCGGATGCACCGCCGCCGCGTTTTATGCCGGTACCCTTTGGAACGGTACCTCCACCCTGACGGAGAAAGCCCGGCGTCAGCCCACCCTCCGGGAGATTTCCGGACCCGGGGTAAACTCCCGGACAGCCGGACCTGCCGCGACCGTGGTGAATACCTCCGGGGAGACCCGCGCGGTGGCCGTTTCCACCGCGGTGAGTGACCTGACACCTGAAGAAGCCCAGGCACGAATGAAGGAGATTTCCGCTATCGAGGATCCCGAACAGCGAATGGCGGCCTACCTGGAGTTCATAAAAGGTATCAAGGGCAGCGATCAGATCTCCGCCGTAATAGAGGCCGTGACCGCCATCAATTCCAAAGACCGCGAGCAATTTTCCATGCTCATGAACCGGTGGGCGAAGGAGGATCCGGAAAGCGCCCTGGCGTGGGCCGGGAAATACGATGACTGGCGGGGAAAACGGGGAAGCCAGATGGCTCTGGCATCCTGGGCGCGGACCGATCCGGAAGGGGCTGTCGCCTGGGCACAAGCCCATCAGCCAAAAGACATGAGCGAAGGGAACTATTACCTCTCGAGCGTGGTGGGCACCCTTGCAAAAACCAATCTGGATCTCGCTCTCCAACTCACCCGGAATATGGAAGCGGGCCGCGCCAGGGGTGATGCCATGGACGGGGTGATGGAGCAGTATTTCAAACAACAGGGAGCGGATGCCGCGAGGACCATGGTGACCGGTTTGCCTGACGGAGCATACAAAAACGAGATCCTCAGCCGCTTCGCCGGGCTTCTCGCCAGCGCGGACGCCACCTCCGCCGCGACATGGGCATCCACCCTTCCCGAAAATGACACCAAGCCCCGGGTCATGGCGAAGATCATCGACCAGTGGTCCCGCCAGGATCTCGACAGCGCCGGTATCTGGCTGAACGCGATGCCTCAATCCGCCGCGATGGATGAACCCCGTGAACGCTTTGCCTACCGGGTGCAGGAGAGCGACCCGGAGGCGGCCCTCGCCTGGGCCGGGGCCATCACTGATGATAACCGGCGGGCGGAGACCACGTTCCGGCTGGCGAAAGAATGGATGAAGCGCGAGCCGGAGGCAGCCAAAGCGTGGATCGCCGGGAGCCAAATGGCCGGTGACATAAAGGAAAGGCTTATCAACCGCCGCCGCGGTTGACATCCTCCAGACGGAAGCCGGGGCGTCACTTTCTTTTAAGCCTCCAAAAGGCAGTTACCCCCAGCATGCCGAACACCACATTTGGAAGCCAGATCCAAAGGTGTGGATAGAAATGGGGCTTCGTGCTGAGAAGGCTGCCGAGCATGATGAGGGAATAATACGAGATCCCCACCACCAGGCTGATCACAAAACCGGAGGAGGTCTCCCGGCGCTGGGCGACCGTTCCACAGGGGATGCCCACCAGGGCGAGCACGAAACAGGCAAAGGAAAAACTGATACGCCGGTGCCATTCGGTCCGGATCTCCGCCGGTCCGGGAACTTTTACGCCAGGGTATGCGGCCTCCAGGGAACCTGGGGACGTCAGGCCCCGCTGGATCTCAGCCATGCTGAGAGCATCCACCCGCACCGCGGAGGTCTTGTTAAAGAGCGCGTTCACATTCAAGGGGATGCTGGAGAGTTGGGTACCGAAATCGAAAATGCGGGGTGGCCCCTTGGACTGCTCCTCCACCTGCCCCTCGTGTCTGGCGATCTGCTCCGGCGTCATTTTCAGCCGTTCCTCCGCCCGGAGAGGAGCAGCCTCATCCCGGGTGAAAAACAGAGTATCCGTGGCGTCAAACTCAAGGGCGTGCCGTTCGTGGATCTTATCCGTCCCCAGCCTGCCGCCTTTCGCGAAAATGATCCCCGCCGGTTTTCCGCGGCGTCCCTTGTCTCCATCATCCTGCATCTGGATGATCTGCACATTCTTCAGGTCGTCCCCCTGGCGGTCCCCTACGTACATGAGGTGTCCGGGTAATTGGTCCACCACCCGGTCCGGCTGGAAAATCAGGCGCGGGTCACGGATCAGTGCCTGCCGCGTCATCCTGGAGGTTTCCGTGTACGCATAAGGGACCACGGTGGTATTGAGCCAGAGGCAAAAGCCGGACAAGGCCCCGGCCACCAGGAAAACGGGCAGGCAGATACGCGGGAGGCTGATCCCCGCCATTCGCATGGAGATCAGCTCGTTGTCCGCGGACAGCCGTCCGAAGGTAAGCAGGACGGCGGTCAACACTCCCCAGGGAATCGTAAAACTGAGCGACATGGGAAACGCGAACCCCATGAACTTGAATACCGCGGAAGGGGGCAGGATACCGGCCATGAGGCCATCCAGGAGTTTTTGAAAAACCTGCCCGAGCACCAGGACCACACTCAGCAGCATGACCGCCATCGTCGTCGAGACGAGGATCTGCCGGACAATGTAGCGGTCAAAGATGCGAAGCATTTTTCACTGGCCCTCTTCGCCGTCCTTTTGGTCGAGGATATAACGGTAGTTTACGTAGAGCTGGTCCGCGCACACGAAGAGAGCGGTCCCGTCTTTCTGGAGGACATCGAAGATGTCATCCCGTCCCACCTTCATCATCTTTCCGCCCTCGGGATCGCCCTGCCAGTATTCCAGGGTTTTGTTCAGGCCATAGACCACCTGCCGGTTTTCACGATAAATGGCAATCGAGCGATTGTGATGCATGAGGCTCTTATTACGTGCTTCCGCCCCCGGCTTCAGCAGATCATGTCCGAAGAAGAGAGAAGTATAAGGACGGCCCAGCAGCCCCAAGATGGTGGGGGCCACATCCAGCTGGCATCCAGGCACATCCACCCGGCTGGCTTTGCCGACCACGCAGGGCCCCACCACCAAAAAAGGCACCCGGTAGCTTTGGAGCGGGATGGTCTGGCTGCCGTACACGCGGGCACCATGGTCCCCGACGACGATAAAAATGGTGTCCCGCCAGAAAGGCTCCTCCTTTGCCAGCCGGAAGAAATCCCCCAGTGCCCAGTCCGCGTATTTTACCGCGTGCTCCCGTTTCCGGGCATCCGGATCCTCCGGGATGCGGCCTTTGGGATAGGAGTAGGGCTTGTGGTTGGAAACCGTCATGAAGGAAACGAAAAACGGCTTCCCGGTATCGTGGAGTTTCCGCATTTCCTTGATCCCGCGGTGGAAGAGATCCTCGTCGCTCACCCCCCACGCCGTGGTGTGCACCGGGTCCTCGAAAACCTCTTCATCGGCGGCCGGCTTACCGCCCCCCAGCCACGCGGGCACCCATGAGGGCAGCATCTTTTGCTGGACCAGCCGGTCCCATCCGTTCGGCAGGGTATAGCTGGCAATATGGTCAAACGATCCGCGTCCTCCGTATAAAAAGAGCGACTGATAACCGTCGCGCTTGAGCACGCGGGCGATGGTTTCCACTCGTCCGGTCTTATCCCGGGCGAGGATGCTGTCTCCCGGCAGCGGAGGAAAGCTGGAAAAGACCCCTTCAAAACCCCGGATGGTGCGGTTCCCATCAGCCAGGATTTTGGTAAAGAGCATGCCCTCTTCGCCAGCCAGTTTGTCCATCTCCGGGGTGAGCGTGTGCGGGTTCCCCTGCTTGTCCACCCGTCCCAGAGACCCCCAGAATTCGGATCCCAGGCTTTCCTCCAGGAGGATACAGACATTGCGCCGCGGCTTTTCAGGGTCACCGGGAATTCTCCGGGTGAGAGAGCGCCGGGCGGCATCCAGCCACGCGGCATTCGCGGCTTCATCCACCCTGCCCTCCGCATCCGGCTTTGGCGCGTCCGGCACCTCCGGCCCCGTAAATTCCCCCCCCGGCTCCGCGAGCAGCACGCGCGCCCTCCGGAAGGCTTCATCCCGCAGCATGGAGACATAAAAAGGCTCAAATTCCAGATCCCGGGACCACGCCGCGCGGATGGCGGAGGCCCATCCATTGTTGGCAATTTCATTCACCTCCCGCTGGATGGAAAAAGAAGTCTCCGCGGGCCGTACCGAGATAAAGGCCAGAGTCGCGGCCGCCGCCCAGCCGAAGACCACGGCTGCCTTGCCAGCCAGGGAGGTGTCCCGCCATACGGGCGAAAACCGCCGGAACGCCACCCAACTGAGGGCACCGCCTCCAAGGCCACAGGCTGCGACGATGGCGGGCACCGGATAACTTTCCCAGATGTTCGTAAACACCTCATGGGTGTAAAGCAGATAGTCGATGGCGACGGTATTGAACCGAGACTGAAACTCATCGAAAAAATACCACTCACTGATCAGCAGAAAGACCCCGATCATAAAACCCGTGGTGACCGCGATCCGGAACAGGATATACCAGAGCGGGATGTTCCGGAAGGCGGGCACCGCCAGCTTGAGCGGCCAGAGGACCACGAATACCAGCGTGGTGATGAAGGCGGAGAATCCTATCAAAACCACGGGCGCGAACAGGGACATCGCCGCGTCCACGTGGAGGCCCGCGGCGAAGGCCTTGAACCCATCCCCCAGGGAGGCATCCGCAGGTTTGAAATGAAACCACAGCACCACCCGCAACAGCGTCCAGGAGACAAAGCAGGCCGCCGCGATGAAAAATGGAAAACGGAGGCGGGTGGAAAACCGGCAGGGCTGGGCGGGTGGAGGGGTCATCGTTGAAACGAGGGGAGGGACGGATGGATGCCGCCCCCATACTCCGCCCGTGTGACCTGGGAATGACGACGGATTAACATTTATGTTATTGAAACGTTTTTCCCTGTTCCGTCCCCTTCAGATTAAATAACAGCAATGTTATTTAATCCCGCGTTTTCCGTTATTTGCATCCGGGCGAAACGGTTCAATGATCCGCTCCGGATGTCTGTCATCCCGTGATTTATGCGAGTTCTCCTGGCTGAAGATGAAAAAAAAGTAGCCCAGCACATCCGCTCCGCGCTGCGGGAGGAGGGCTTCAGCGTAGACGCGTTTGAGCGCGGGGACGAGGCGCTGGCGGCCGCGCTGGCCTTTCCCTACGATGCCCTGGTCCTGGACATCATGATGCCCGGACGGGACGGTCTCAGCATCCTGCGCGTGCTGCGGGAACGGCGGGTCACCTCCCCCGTGCTTCTCGTCACGGCCCGCGGGGAAGTCTCGGAGCGTGTGGAGGGCCTTATGCTCGGCGCGGACGATTATCTTTCCAAGCCCTTCGCCATGACCGAACTTGTGGCCCGCGTGGTGGCGCTCACCCGCCGGGGCACGGCCCAGGGGCTCACCATGCTGCGGGTGGAGGACCTTACGATGAACCTTGTCACCCGCGAGGTGATGCGGGACGGCCAGAAAATCACGCTGCCCATGCGCGAGTTTTCCCTTCTCGAGTTCCTGATGCGTTCCCCCGGCCGGGTGCTCACCAAGACGCAACTCATCGAGAACGTGTGGGAGTGGCACTATGACACGGGCACCAATGTGGTGGAGGTATACATCCAGCGCCTTCGCAAAAAGCTGGACGAAGGCCGCGATGTCAAGCTCATCCACAATGTCCGCGGAGTGGGCTATGTGCTGAAAAAAGGGGAATAGGCATGACCTTCCGCCGCCGTCTTACCATCTGGTCCACGCTGGTGGCCGCTGTCTCCCTGCTGCTGTGCGGCGCGGTCGCGGCCTGGTATGTTCACGCGCGGGAGATGGAGGAGCTGGACGCCAGCCTGGAGTCAGAGACAGTTCATTTCTTCGCGGAGTTGAAAGCACATGGAGGACCCGCCTTCAACTGGACGAAGATCAACAACGAGATGAGGGAATGGCTTCCCCTGCGTCAGCCGTCACGCTTCATGGAGATACGGGATGGCAGCCTGGTCCGCTGGCGGTCCGGAGATCCCGGAGAGGCGGTCCTTCCGGAGGCCGACGCGGGGTGGGGTGAGATCACGCGAGGGGACAGCCGCATTCGTTTTTACGCGGAGGAAAGGAACGGCATCACTTTTGCCATCGGCGAGGATCTTCGCTATCTCCGGGAAAAGACCCGCGGGCTGATGATGGCCACGCTGGCGGGACTTCCGCTCGCGCTGGGATTCGCGTGGCTGGGAGGCAGGAAACTGGCGGCTCTGGCCGTGGCTCCCGTGGAAAAAATGACCGCGGCCGCGGAGCGGGTGACCGCCGAGCATCTCGACCAGCGCGTTCCCGTCCCTCCCGTTTTGGACGAGATCCGCCGGCACGCGGAGGTCCTGAATGCGACCTTTGACCGGCTGGAGAGAAGCTATAAACAGGCGTTGCGCTTCAGTGCCGACGCCTCCCATGAACTGAAGACCCCCCTCACTGTCCTGCGCGCGAGCATCGAGGCCACCCTGGATTCCCCGGCGCTGGGGGACAATGACCGCGCCGCGATCTCAGCCCTGCTGGATCAGACGCACCGGCTTACCAGCATCATTTCCGGTCTGCTGTTGCTCGCCCGGGCGGATGCCGGGCGGCTGGTGCTGGATTTTGGCGCCCACGACCTGGCCGCGCTCACCGGGGCCTGCGTGGAGGACGCGAGCATCGTGGCGGATCCCCGCCGCATCCGCGTGGAAAGCACGCTGCCCAGGGAGGCACCCGGAAGAATCGATCCCATCCGGTTTTCCCAGATCCTCAGCAACCTTCTGGACAATGCCGTGAAATACAATCAAGAGGGCGGCGAAGTCCGGGTTTCTCTGAAGGACGCCGGTGACACCTGGCGGTTGTCCATTGCCAATACCGGGCCCGGGATCGCTCCGGAGCATCAGGCCCGGCTGTTTGAACGGTTCTTCCGCGCGGAGCACACCGCGGAGGAAAGCGGCCAGGGACTGGGCCTCAGCCTCGCCCGGGAGCTGGCCCGCGCCCACGGAGGCGACGTGGTACTGGTCCGCAGCGGGGACGGCTGGACAGAGTTCGCGATCACTCTTCCAAAAACCGACACCGCCCCGGCCCGGTGAACGATCCTTTCTTTTCATACACTGCAATGCGACGTTTTTCAGGCCCCTTGCTGCTTCTTTGTGCGATCATGCTTCCCGGATGCGCGGGCTACGTCCCCCGGCCTGTTTCCGCGGAAGCCAGCGCCGCGGGTTTCGACAGCCGCCGCCTGACGGACCCGGGTTTGCGGGAAGCTCTGGCCCGGGAAGGGATGGTGGCACCCAGGTCCGGTTGGTCGCTGAGTCATCTCACCGCCGCCGCCCATTATTTGAACCAGGACCTCGCGCTTCTTAGAGCAAAGGCCAGAACAGCGGAGGCCGCCATCCGGACGGCCGGGGAGCGGCCCAATCCTTCATTTTCCTTCAAGCCTGGCTATAACAGCACGCGGACCGCCGGAGTCTCGCCATGGATTCTCGAACCCGGGCTCGACTTTACCATCGAGACCAATGGGAAACGGGCTTCGCGGATGGCGGAGTCCATCGCTCGGGCCCGCGTCGCGTGGCTGGAAATGGAGACAGGCGGATGGAAGGTGCGCGGGGACATCCGGCGGGCGTTGCTGGCCATGCACGCCGCCAGGATCACCGGTGCCCGGTTTCGCGCCCAGGAGGCAGCCCAGGTGGAGGCCGTGGGGCTCCTGGAGGCCCGCGCGCGGGATGGCGCGGCCACTCCCCAGGAAATCGCGCTGGCCCGCATTCCTCTGAACCAGACGCGGCTCTCCATGCATGACACGGTGATGCAGGCGGCGAAGGCACGCGGGCAGCTTGCCGCCGCCACCGGGGTCCCGGCAGCGGCCCTGGCCGGGCTGGAATTCGACTTCCGGGAAATCACCCGGCTGCCCGCCGCGCCGCCCGGACCGGAGGCGCGGCGTCGCGCCCTTACCCGGCGGCCGGATATCCTCGCGGCACTCGCGGATTACGCCGCCAGCGAGGCCCGGCTCCAACTGGAGGTAAGGAAACAGTATCCGGACATCAAGCTGGGACCGGGCTATAAACTTGATCAGGGGCCTAACAAGTGGAGCCTCGGCCTCGGGTTTGAACTTCCCGTCTTCAACCAGCACCAGGGAGCGATCGCGGAAGCCGAGGCGAAACGTGGGGAATCAGCGGCGCGGTTTCTGGCCCTGCAGGCGAGGGTGCTCGCGGAGATCGATATCGCCCTGGACGTTTACCGCTCGGCACGGGCGAAAGCGGAGGCAGCCGGTTCCCTGGCGGACGATGTCCGGGCCCAGACCAAAACGGCGGAGTCGATGAAGACCGCCGGCGAGATTTCCCTCGTGGAGGTCTCCCTGCGACGTGTGGAGCAGGGAGCCGCCGATCTCGCCCGTCAGCAGGCGCAGGTGCAGGCGCTGGAGGCCGCCGGCGCCCTGGAGGACGCGCTGCAAACCCCGGTTTCACTATGGAAATGAAATATCTGCCGCTTCTTTTACTTCTCACCGCGGCGGCCCGTGCCGCGGATGGACCCGCCGCCGCTCCGTCCGGTCCTCCGCAAGCCACCGTGACCAATCCGGTGAAGGAAACCGCCCTCACCACGGTGACCCTGACCCCGGAGGCCGCGAAGAGGCTGGGCATTGCCACCACTCCGGTGGAGCGAAAGGTCATCCGCCAGGAAAGGCTCTATTCCGGGGAGATCACCCTGCCTCTCGCCTCCGGTGGAGCGAATGAAGCCCTGGCGGCCCTGGCACCACCTCAGAATGCCGTGGAGCTTCTCAAGCTGGCGGAACTCCAGATCACGGCGGACGGAGAACTGGCCCAGGCAAAAGTCAAGATGGAGGCCGCGCGCCTGACGCTCGACCGCGCGGGAAAGCTGCTCGCCAGCCAGACCGGCAGTGAGCGCACCGCGGAGGAGGCACAGGCCGCGCACTCCCTGGCCAGTGCCGCCTGGCAGCAGGCAGTGGCCAGGCGGGCCTTGCTGGGACCCGGGATAGCCCCCTCCCCCGAGAGCACCCGCTGGTGGATCCGCGTGGCCCTGCCCGCGGCGGATGCCCCCCTGCTGGACGCCATGGCCGCCGCGTCAGTATTGCCCGCGGGTTTGAAAACCAGTCTGCCCGCGAAGCCGGTGAACGGCGCGCCGCCCACGGCCAGCGGGATCAACGCCACGGTGGACTGGTATTTTGAGCTGGAGGATCCCCGGCATCTGCGCCGGCCCGGAGAGTGCGTGGGGGTGCGGATTCCCTCCACCGGAGCGGGGGACGAACGCCTCACCGCTCCCTGGGCGGGAGTGCTGCACGACATTCATGGAGGGCAGTGGGTGTATGAGATGACGGCTCCGGAGACCTTCGCGCGCCGCCGGGTCCAGGTGGCACGGGTGGCGGGCGCGGATGCCGTGCTGGCCACCGGCCCCGCCCCTGGCGCGAAGATCGTCACCAGCGGGGCGGCGGAGTTGTTCGGCATCGAATTCGGCCCGGGGAAATAACATGCTCAAATCCCTCGTCACCTGGGCGCTGAATATGCGCGTGCTGGTAGTGGCTCTCTCCGCGGCGCTCATCGTGGCGGGCGTGCAGTCCGTCCGGCACGCGCCACTGGATGTCTTTCCCGAGTTCGCCCCTCCCATGGTGGAGATCCAGACGGAGGCTCCGGGGCTCTCCACGGAGCAGGTGGACGCGCTGGTCACGGTGCCGCTGGAGAATTCCCTCAATGGTCTGCCGTGGCTGAAGACCATCCGCTCAAAGTCCGTCCTCGGCCTTTCCTCGGTGGTCATGATTTTCCAGCAGGACACGGAAATCCTGCGTGCCCGGCAGCTGGTGCAGGAACGGCTGGCCCTTGCCCAGGCCCGCCTCCCAGCGGTGGTGAAGTCTCCCGTGCTCATGGCTCCCTACTCCTCGTTGAGCCGCGCCATGAAAATCGGCGTCACTTCAAAAAAATACACTCAGTCCGAACTAAGCGAACTGGCGCTGTGGACCATGCGCCCCCGGCTCATGTCCGTGCCCGGAGTGGCGAATGTGGCCATCTGGGGTCAGCGGGACAAGGAGTATCAGGTTCTCGTGGATCCGGAGCGCCTGCGCGCCGCGGGAGTAAGCCTGGAGGCGGTGGTGCGCGCGGCGGGGGACACGGCGGTGATCGGGGCCGGTGGATTCGTGGATACACCGAATCAGCGGATCGCGGTGCGGCAGGCGGGCGCGATTACGAGCGCGGACGACCTGGCCCGCGGTGTGGTGGAGTTTCGCAATGGCACGCCCATCCGCCTGGGGGACGTAGCCACGGTGGTGGAGGGGAATCCCGCGCCCATCGGGGACGCGGTGATCAACGACGGTCCGGGCCTCCTGCTCATCGTGGAAAAGCAGCCCTGGGGAAACACGCTGGATGTCACCCTGGGAGTGGAGCGCATGCTGGAGGAACTGCGACCCGGACTGCCGGATGTGGAGCTGGATTCCACCATCTTCCGGCCCGCGACTTTCATTGAGTTGAGCATCGACAATCTCACGCAGGCCATGTGGCTGGGCTGCGCGCTGGTGGTCATCGTGCTCGCCCTGTTCCTGCATGACTGGCGCACGGCGTTCATCAGCATCACGGCCATCCCGTTGTCCCTCGTGGCGGCGGTGCTCGTGCTCCGCTGGCGCGGGGAGACGCTGAATACCATGGTGCTGGCCGGTCTGGTGATCGCCCTGGGGGAAGTGGTGGATGATGCCATCATCGACGTGGAAAACATCCTGCGCCGTTTGCGTCAGAACCGGGCGCTGGAAAACCCGCGCCCGGCTTTCTCCGTGGTGCTGGAGGCCTCCCTGGAGGTGCGCAGCGCGGTGGTTTATGCGAGCGCCATCGTGGTGCTGGTGTTCCTTCCCGTGTTCTTCCTCGATGGATTGATGGGCACGTTTTTCCGGCCCCTGGCGCTGAGTTATATCCTCAGCATCCTTGCCTCCCTCGGCGTGGCGCTTACCCTCACTCCCGCGCTCTCTCTCATGCTGCTGCGGGGCCGTGCGCTGGAGCGGAGGAGGGATGCCCCGCTCGTCAGGCTGCTGAAGGCAGGCTACCGGGTAGTGCTGCCACCGCTGCTGCGCGCGCCGCGGCTCGTGGGCGCGGGACTGCTGCTCGCCTTTGCCGGGAGCTGGCTGGTTTACCGGAATCTGGGAGAGGAAATGCTGCCGAACTTCAAGGAGCGGGACTTTCTCATGCACTGGGTGGAAAAACCGGCCACCTCCCTGGAGGCCATGTCCCGCATCAGCGTCGCGGCCAGCAAGGAACTGCGTGCCATCCCGGGAGTGCGGAATCTCGGCGCGCACATTGGCCGGACAGAGGTGGCGGACGAAGTGGTGGGTCCTAACTTCACGGAGCTCTGGATTTCCCTCGATCCCAAGGCGGACTATGACCCCACTGTCAAGAAAGTGCAGGAGGTGGTGGATGGCTACCCTGGTCTCCAACGGGATCTGCTCACCTACCTGCGGGAACGCATCAAGGAAGTGCTCACGGGCCAGAGCGCCAGCATCGTGGTGCGGATCTTTGGCCCGGACCTCCCGATGCTGCGGAGCAAGGCGGCGGAGGTGGCTGCCGCCTTCAAGGATGTGCCGGGAGTCACCACGCTGAAAGTGGAACAGCAGGCCCTGGTGCCACAGATCGTGGTCACACCACTCAAGGATAAAGCCGCCTTATATGGACTCACGGGAGCCCAGATCCTGAAAGCCGTCAGCACGCTGGTGAAAGGCCAGCGCGTGGGGGAAGTCTTTGAGGAACAGAAGATTCACCAGGTGGCGGTGTGGAGCGTGCCCGAAGCCCGGACGGACCTGAATTCCCTGCGGGAACTGCTCATCGACCTTCCCGCGAACCCCGCCGTACCAGGCTCGCGGGGCACGGTCCGGCTGGGGGAAGTGGCGGATCTCGTCATTGAGCCCACCCCTAACGAGATCAAACGCGAGGGAGGCTCACGCCGGATAGACGTGACCTGCAATGTCGCCGGACGTGATTTGGGAGCGGTGGCCCGCGACCTGGAGGCCCGGCTGGCGACGGTGAGCTTTCCGGCGGCCCATCACCCGGAAATGCTGGGGGAATACAAGGAGCGTCACGATTCCAGCCAGCGCCTGATGTGGCTCACGCTGGCCGCGGTGGGGGGCATCGTGATCCTCCTCTTTGTCGATTTCCAAAGCATCCGCCTGACCCTGCTGGTGGCGCTCACGCTGCCCTTCGCGCTCATCGGCGGCGTCCTCGCCGCGTGGCTGCATGGCGGAGTGCTTTCCCTCGGCTCGCTCGTGGGGTTCGTCACGGTCCTCGGGATCGCGGCGCGAAACGGGATCATGCTGGTGAGTCACTTCCGGCATCTGGAAAAAGAGGAGGGAGAGGCCTTCAGCACGGCTCTGGTCCTGAGAGGAGCGGAGGAACGGCTCACCCCCATCCTCATGACCGCCGCCACGGCCTCTCTGGCACTCCTTCCGCTGGTATGGCGAGGGAATATTCCGGGACACGAAATCGAGTATCCCATGGCCGTCGTCATTCTCGGAGGGCTCGTCACCTCCACATTGCTGAATGTCTTCCTGCTGCCGTCGCTCTATGCGCGCTTCGCGCGGAGTTCACTTAAACGTGAGGCCACACTCCAGGCTTCCTGAGGTCCGGCGCTTCCACGTGCTCCCATGCATCTGCTCCTCATCGAAGACTCCGGGCGCGCCCGCTGCTCCCTCGGGGCCGGCCTGCGGAGAGCAGGCTACACGGTCACAACGGCCCAGGGTGGAAGGGAAGGCCTGGCCAGCGCCCTTGAGCGGGGATTTGACGCGGTGATTCTCGATCTTACGCGGCCCGAAACGGCAGGCATGGACGTTCTCAGGAGGCTGCGCGCCGCGGGCTTCCCGCACCGGATTATGCTGCTGACTCTCCGTGACTGCGCGGAATGCCGCGTGGAGGGACTGCGCGCGGGCGCGGATGATTGTCTTGCCAGGCCCTTCGCCTTTGAGGAACTGAATGCCCGTATGCAGGCCCTTTGCCGCCGGGATCACCGCAGTATGATAGGGCCTTGTGTCATCGGGGATCTCGTTATCAACCGCGGGGATCGCAACGTGATGAGAGGAGGCAGGCCGGTGCCGCTTTCACCGCGAGCCTATGCGTTGCTGGAATATCTTGCCCTGCGGGCCGGGCAGATTGTGACACGAACTGAAATCGAAGCCCACGTTTACAACGGCGCGACGGAGATCATGAGCAACGTGGTGGACCGGGCAGTTCATATGCTGCGGAGGAGAATCCAGCCGCCTGGCACCCTGCCCCTGCTGCACACCCGCCGGGGGATCGGTTATCTTTTGAGCGCGGACCAGACTCATTGACTCAAGGGCACGTCAACCGGCCGCGGAGAGGCTCTTTCCGCGCTTCATGCCAACTCCCTCCTGGGCGTCCGCGGAATCCGGAGGAGCCATGCGGTAACCAAACCCCCGGACCGTATGAATCAGCTTGTAATCGGAAGGAGCATCCACCTTGCGCCGCAGTCTGCTGACAGCAATATCGACGACGTTGGAGTCCGGCGACAGCTTCATGTCCCAGACGCATTTCGCCAGGGCGGAACGTGAAAGGGTGTCGCCTGGCTGACGGGCGAACAGGCAGAGGATCCGGAAGTCCGTCGAGGTAAGATGAATCGAACGGCCCGCGCGACTGGCCTGCATTCGAACAAGATCTATTTCGAGATCGCCCACGAGGATCCTATTGTTCGGGGCGAAATTACGGGGCTGTGCCAGAGCCTGGATGCGCGCCACGAATTCCGTCCAGACAAATGGTTTGGGGAGCCATTCGTTCTTTCCCGGGACAAGGGCCTGAAAGCCGCCCCAGCCACTGGCTTCATCCGCCAGGACCAGCACCGGCCTGGCCCTGCATCTCCTGCGCACCGCTGAAAGTGTTCTTTTTCCGCGTTCGGAACCACCCACGTCCAGGATGATCAGTTCCTGATCCGGATCCAGAGCGGTACTCAGGTCCGCCTCATCATCCCGCGCCATCTGGACGGCATAGCCCTCCTGCCCGAGTCTTTTGGCGAGCCCTTCGCATCCGGCACCGTCACCGGCGACAAGGAGAATGGACATATATAAAATAAATGACTCTATAGTTTGATGACCGGGGGAGCCGTCCGCCGCCAGCGATCAGATGGCGGAGCACTCCCTGTCCGAGGGGAGCGGGAAAGTCTCACGGGGTGAACGTGAGGGGCACCCGCGCAAACCAGGCCTGCCGCTCCAGGGGCGACCGCGGGTAAAGTGAGGAAGTTCATGCCCCCTTCTACCATCGTGAACTTACCTCATCGTGATGGTAATATAACAGTTCAGTTATGGACTGCCCCCTGGAGGGAGGCCACCCGCCCGGCACGTACCCCTCCGCCCAAAGCAAAGGATTCCCGCGGTTTCCACTGACCCTGGACACCACGCCCCCGTCTTTAGAGAAGGCATTTCGAGGGCTGTTGAATGTGGATTCCTTTCCTAATTACCCGGACTGGGCAGATAGACGGCCTGTTCAACTATCCACCTTAACCCGGATCTACAATCCCAGTTCCATCTGCCCCGGCTCGAGACGCCGGAAGTTTTCCGTCGTCACGTCGGGACGCATGCCGGAGAATCCTGTCTTCCGCGCCATGACGCGGAAGAGTTGCCCGATCTGCCGGGCGCGTTCGCCTTCGCCTGTCATCCGCACGCCGGGGCGGGAATCATCCAGGCGTCCGCCGTGCATCCCCCGGATTTGGGAAAGCACGGTTTCCTTTTTCTCCGGGGAAACATGCCGCTCCAGCCAGTCCGTGAAGACCTCCGACACGGAGCCCTGAAGCCTCACCGTGGACCAGGTGGCAAACTGAGCGCCCGCGTCCCGCGCCGCCTGAAGGATCGAGGGGAT
Source organism: Verrucomicrobiales bacterium (assembly GCA_965229245.1). Lineage (GTDB taxonomy): Bacteria > Verrucomicrobiota > Verrucomicrobiia > Verrucomicrobiales > V1-33 > V1-33. Next base: position 424,868 of record CBDDIW010000003.1, on the reverse strand, counting down.
CTCGCTGTCATTGAGCCCCGGGATCACCGGGGCCACGGAGACCCCCACCGGTACCCCGGCCTCCGCCAGGGTGCGGATGGCCCGCAGGCGCATGGCCGGTCCGGAGGCCCGGGGCTCCAGTTTTGCCGCGAGTTGGCGGTCCAGGGTGGTGATCGAAAGCAGCACGGCTCCCGCCCGCCAGCGGGCCAGCTCGCCAAGGACATCCGCATCCCGCGCCACGAGGTGATTTTTGGTGATGACCACCACCGGGTTCCGGAACTCCGCCAGCACCTCCAGGCATCCCCGGGTGATCCTAAGCTTCCGCTCCACGGGCTGGTAGCAGTCCGTCACCCCGCTCATGGCCAGCTTTTGAGGCGTCCAGCTTCGCCGCGCCAGTTCCTGCCGGAGCAATTGCGGCGCACGGGGCTTCACCACGATCTTCGTTTCAAAGTCGAGCCCGGAACTGAAGCCCAGGAACTCATGATACCGGCGGGCATAGCAATAGCTGCACCCATGTTCGCAACCCCGATAAGGGTTCAAACTGAAATCGAAACTGAGGTCGGGGCTGGTATTCCGCGTGATGAGGGTCCGGGTATCATCCGTGAAGAAGGAGGTCTTCGGGGAGGGCGGCTCCCATTCGGGATCCAGGCGTCCCTGTTCCTCGACCCATCCGGGATCCTCCTCGAAACGGAGCCGCTCCAAGGGATTGGCGGGGTTGACAGCGGCTCCTCTGATCATGCGCCAAAATAGGCTCGATTTCAGTGTGACTCAACCTCCAGGCGTCGTTTCCCGCTATAACTGGTGAGAACGAGCGTGTCCCGCAGCCGGGCTTGGTCCACCACGTCCAGGCATGGCGGGTGAGCTTTGATGGAATGCGCCCGGACGGGACCGCCGGAATTTTCCGGCGGCGGAAGCCCTGGCCGATGGAACCAGGAGCGTGAGCCTGGGCTACTCCTCCGTTGCCTGACTGGAGCAGGCCGTTACGGATCGGGCATGTCACTTTCATCGAAGCTCTTTTCCCTGGCGAAGCAGTATATCCCCGGCGGTGTGAACAGCCCAGTCCGCGCGTTCCGGAACGTGGACGGGGAACCGTTTTTCGTACGCCGGGCGAAGGGCTGCCGCATTGAGGATGTCGACGGGCGGGAACTGATCGACTACGTGGGAACCTGGGGGCCGGCCATCCTGGGACACGCGCCGGATGTACTGGTGCGCACGGTGCATGAAACGGCCAAAAACGGCCTGAGCTTCGGCATTCCGAATCCGTGGGAGGTGGACATGGCGCGGACCATCTGTGAGTGGGTGCCCTCCGTGGAAAAAGTACGCATGTGCAACAGCGGCACGGAGGCCACCATGAGCTGCATCCGCCTGGCGCGGGGATATACGGGACGGGACCGGATCGTGAAATTCCACGGGTGTTATCACGGACACGTGGACAGCCTCCTGGTCTCGGCGGGCAGCGGGGCGCTCACCCACGGACGTCCGGACAGCGCGGGCGTGCCCGCGGATCTGGCGGCGCTCACCACCGTGCTGCCTTACAATGACGCGGCGGCGCTGGAGGAACTCTTCGCCGCCCAGGGCGAGGAAATCGCGGCAGTGATCGTGGAGGCCGTCCCGGCAAACGCGGGGCTCTTCCTTCCCCGCCCCGGCTATGTCCAGTTACTGCGGGATTTGACCGCGAAGCACGGCGCGCTGCTGATCTTCGATGAAGTGATGACCGGCTTCCGCGTGGCGCGGGGTGGATATCAGGAACTCTGCGGGATCCGGCCGGACCTCACGGCTCTGGGAAAAGTCATCGGCGGCGGGCTGCCCGTGGGAGCTTTTGGCGGGCGGGCGGACATCATGAGCCATCTCGCGCCGGACGGCCCGGTTTACCAGGCGGGCACGCTGAGCGGGAATCCGCTGGCCATGGCCGTGGGTCTCACGCAATTGCGCGAGCTGGAGAAACTCTCCGGCTGGAAACGCCTGGAGGATCTGGGCGCGATGTTCGAAAGCGGCATCCGGGAAATCTGCCAGGAGCTGGGCCGCCCTCTCACGTTCAACCGCATCGGCAGCATGTTCTGCCTCTACTTCACGGAGGAGCCGGTGTGGAATCTGGAGGACGCAAAGCGCGCGGATACCGGAGCCTTCAAACGTTTCTTCCACAAAGCCCTGGAGCTGGGCGTCTACTTCGCCCCCAGCCCCTACGAGGCCGGTTTCCTTTCCCTGGCGCACGGTCCGGCGGATCTGGATCTGACCATGGACGTGTGCCGCCAGGCGCTGAAGCACGCGCTGCAGGCGGGCTGAACACCGGGATTGTCAGACCTTCACCCACCGCGCGGCATTGATTTCGCAGCCCTGGCTGAGCCAGAGGCCCTCGAAATCCGTCACGGGGTAAAACTCCTCCGCCTGCCAGGGGACACGGGTGAAAAGAGGACAGGCATCCAGGGCTTCACAGGCCTCCACGAAGTAGTCCGCGTGGTCTGTTTTAAAAAGCAGGCAGCCGCCAGGCACCAGCACACGATGAAGGGCCATGAGATTGTCCGGCTGGATGAAGCGACGGCGGGCGTGTTTCTTCTTTGGCCAGGGATCGGGGAATAGCAGATGCAGACGGGAGGCGCAGGCATCCGGAAGCAGCCACCCCAGGGCATAGCTGCTCTCCAGGCAGAGGAGCTTCGCGTTTTTCAGGCCCAGGCGGGCCGCCTTCCGGCAGATGGCGCTGACGCGGCCGCCCAGACGCTCGATGCCCAGGAAATCCCGCTCCGGAAAACGGGTGGCCATTTCCATGAGGAATTTGCCATCGCCGCAGCCCACGTCGAGCTCCAGAGGGCGGGAGGGATCCGGGAATATCTCCCGCCGGGTGGCGGGGCGAAAGTAATCGCGGGGGATGAATTCGATGCCTTCGGCACCAGGGGGGATACGGTTCGACATTTCAGGGGGAAACCAGACGGAAACGCAGGCTGGCCTGATTTTCCAGGTCATTCGTAAGCGTGGGCGTTCCCCCGGTCTGCGCGGCCAGGAGCTTGATCACCTGCCAGGGCAGCCCCTCCAGGCGGGCCTCCAGCGCGGCGGCGGAGAGCACCGCGCCACTGTCCCGCACAAGGAGGAGGGCCTCCCCGCCACCAGTGGTGAGGGAGACACGAATGAGCCCGCCGGTTTCCCCGGCAAAGGAATCCGCGAGGATGGCGCTCAGAAGCTCCCCGAGAATGAGACCCAGCGTGATGGCGGTTTTCTGCGGCAGGCGAGTGGCCTCCAGGGGGGGCTCTATTTTGATCCTGCCCGCGACCCCTCGGCCTTCCAGAAGCTGGCGGCCCAGGTCCTTGACGTAGCGCTGGAAATCCACGGTCTCCCCTTCCCCGCTGATAAGGCGGTAAATGAGCGCCACGGCCCCCAGGCGATCTCTCATGGCGTGCAGGGCCTGGCGCGTGCCTTCAACGGTGGCGCGCTCCGTCTCCAGCACCAGCAGACTGGAAAGGATCTGCAAATCATTCCGCGCGCGGTGCAGAGTCACGGACGGACGGGAGGGAGCGGGGCCTGCCAGGCTCTCCACGGAATGAAACAGGACGAGGAAGCCGCGGCTGCCGCCATTCTCCTCATGCGCGGACACCAGCTCCACCAGAGCCTCCCCGGACGTGCCATCCCTGCGGAAGAAGGGCGCGCGGGTTTTCCAGCGGCGCCGCCCGCTGACCTCCCGGGAAATCTCCTCGCTGAAGGACTTCGGGTCCCCCGGGCGGAAGATGCGGAAGAGCCCGTTCCCCTCCAGCTCCGCGGATGTCCAGCCCAGGAGGGCCTCCGCCGCGGGATTGAGCCCCGTGACACGACCGCGCTCATTGGAAAGGATCACCGGGGTGTCCAGATTCCGCAGCCAGGGCATGACGCCGCTGCCTGCCCCTGAGGTTGCCTGATGACGGCCCGCCACGGTAGTGAGATCCCGCAGGACCAGCCCGTAGCGGTCCCCGGTTTCCTCCCGCTCCGGCAACGCCAGGGAAACGAGACGGGCCTCGATGAACCGGGTGCGGCCTCCCTGGGTGAGGATGGCACTGAATTCACACCGGGTCTCCGCGCCGGGGTTTTCCCTCAGGCGCTCCATCATCACATCCAACGGGAGTAGTTCCGCGATGCCCGGCAGAGCTTCCTCCAGGCTGCGCCCCGTCAGTCCCTTCGCGGCGGGCGGCAGCACTCCCGCAAAATCCCGGGCGTCCGAATGCTCCAGAATCCTCCCCCGGCCATCCAGCATGAGCACACAGTCCGGCACCACCCGGCTCCAGTCCGAGCCCTCCCATGCCGCCGGGGCCTCGATCCTTTCCGTCCCCGAACCATGGAGGGGATGGAGATAGCAGGCGGTGTACACCACGAGCCCCTCGTCGTTCTTCAGCACGGAAATGCTGAGTCCCGCGGGCCGGGAAGTGCCGTCCTTCGCGGTGACGCGGGTCGCGATTTCCCGCCCGGGGACGTTTCCGGACAAGGCGGCCTGCCGCACCAGAGCCACGTCCTTTTCCGGCAGAAAGGCAGCGGGACCGCTACGGCGGATCTCCATGCGCGAGCAGCCGGTCAGTTGCTCGAAGGAGGGATTCGCCTCCGTGATGTTCCCGGAGGAATTCAGGACGATCACACCATCCGGGCAATGCTGGAAAAGCCCGCGATAACGCGCCTCGCTGGCACGGATGGCCTGCTCCTCCATCCGGGCATCCGTGACGTCGAAGATCGTAAGGAGCAGTTTGTGCCCGGGAAGCTGGGAGGGACGGAATTCCACCTCCTTCAGCATGCCCGCCGCCGTACGCATGGGGCACGTCCACGCCGCGCGCCGCCTCCAGACTCGCTCCCACCATTCCTCCAGGGCACGGCGCTTGAAGTCCTCATCCGCCGCGCAGGCCCGCTCCAGCCACCGCGGCATGCCCCCGCATTCCTCCACGCTGAATCCAAGCACCACGCGGTGCTGGGGATTCGCGTAAATCAACTCCGCCTCCTCACTCAGGACCACCATGCCAAAGGGCGCGGCCTCCGCGATCTGACGGAACTCGTCCAGGTGTTGGTCCCCGCTTTTCTCCGGCGGCGGCACATGGAAGGAGGCGGAGGCTCCATGGGTCATGGCGGGCTCAGAATGGATGATCGCGGGGGGCAGGCCAAGGAAAATCAATCCCTCCAGCGTGCCATCCGCCCGCCGGTGGGGAAACACGGACCAGCCGGTGATCCGTTCCCCACCCGCTGCCGCGGGAGAGGCCACGGCATTCCCTCCCGCCACCGGCCAGGACTCCTGGTGCCCGGGCCCGGCCAGCGCTATCAACTCCCGCACCCGCTCCCGGGCCGCCTCCCGTCCGGCGGGGGGAATGAGCGCGTTCCAGAAAAAGGTCTGCCCCTCAATGACGGAAAGCTCCCCGCGAATCTCCCGGGCCGCTCCATTCAGCCGGGAAATCCGGCCCTGGGTATCCACGATCACCGCAGGCGCGGCGGGGGAATTGAGCAGGGAATGCACCAGATCCCGGTCAAATGCGGAACGGACGGGATCCAGCCCGCCCGCTTTGACCACCGTGCAGGCGAGAATGAGGCCGCCAGTCACGCCCTGGGCATTCCGCCAGGGCTGGATGTCCCACCGCACCCAATCCTGGGAGCCATCCGGCCGCACCAGGAGGTCGTCATCACTCCGCTCACGGTGCCCGGCCAGGCAGCGGGCGTAGAGGTCCCGCCAGGCGGGATGGAGGTCCGGAAAAACATCGTAATGCGACTCCCCGACGAGGTGCAGGCCCGTGATCTGAAACTCCCGTAGCCATCTTCCGTTCGCCGCCACATACGTCATGTCCTGATCCAGCACCGCCACGGCGGCGGGCAGTTGCTCCAGCAGCACCTGGCTGGCGGGCGAGGACCAGCCATCATGCGGAGCCGTGGCAGTTTCCGGAGGCCGGGGCTGTCCCGCGCGGAGCTGGATGATCGATCCCAGCCGCGACGCCAGACTCCCGGAATCCCCAGTCCATGGGACGATGTCATTCAAGCCCGGATGCCGGTCCACGTTCCCCGCCTCCAGAGCACGCTCCGCGGACAGGCCGAGAATGTATGGCGGTTCATCCCTGCTGAGGGCGCGCACCCGCTCCAGAAAAGGAATCAACTCCGTGTCATCCCCATCCACGGGAGCCACGATGATATCCTGCCGGTCATAATAAGCATCCCCGCCCGCGAATCCGGCGCAGGCATCCACCTCGCATCCGTATTCCTGGAGCATCCCCGTCACCTTCAACCGCACCCCGGCGTCCGGCTCCACCACGAGCGCTCTCAAAGGAGCCCTGGGGATCTTTGTTCCGGGGTCGATCATAGAGGGGAAGTTAAAAGGCGGCGTTTTTCAGGCCTGCGAAGCGAATTTGCGATGTTTATTGCAGTATAAGTCGATAGTCAAAGATCATTAAATAAATTGCCGGTAACTTCGGGAAGGCGGATCAGATTTTCCCCGGTTTCCATAAATCCACCTGCCGCGAAGGCAAAGAAAAAGGCCGCCGGTTGCCCGGCGGCCTTTGCGAAAAACCGTTCCTCAGCGTCCGCGTCCCCCGCGCCCGCCCCGGCCACCAGCGGCGGCACCGCCCGCGCCCGCTCCACCAGCACCGCCCCCTCCAAAAGCCTGACGTCCACCACCGCCGCCGCCAAAGCCACCGAATCCGCCGGGGCCTTGCTGCGGTGGGTTCGTCACCTTTGCCTGATCCTCCGCGGAGAGACCACTGGAGGCCAGCCACGCCGTGGCTTCCTCACGGTCCTGGCGCATGTACTGGCGACCCGCCTCCACAAGGGTTTCTGAGCGCATTTCAGGGTCTTGAATAGAGGCAGCCCAGGCAATGGCCGTGCTCGCATCCCGGTCCCGCATGGCCTGCCGCGCGAGTTGATTCACCCCGGCGTCCTTGTTGTCCCCGGCGGGGAGCGCCTCCACATACTTCGCCACGTCCGCGGCCGCGGCTCCGCGGTCTTTGTCCAGCCATTCATTGATGACCGAGCCATAGGCTTTCGCCTGGGCCTTGCCGGTCAGCTCGTCGGCGAAAGCAAAGCCCTCCTGCACATCTTTCTTCGCCAGCGTGCTCGCGAGGCTCCCCACGGAGTTGCGGGCATAGTCCTGATCCGCGTTCTGCTTGATGTACTCAGCGGCCTTCGCGGGATCGCTCTTCAGGAGCTGGTCCGCCACCGTCTGGAAGGCACCCTTCTTCATTTCCGGATCAGTAAGGCTGGCGAGCCAGGCTGTGGCTTTCTCCGTGCCACCGGCGCGGATCATTTCCCGGGCGATGGTCTCCGCCGCCTGGGAGCGCTGGCGGTCATCCTTCAGCGTCAGGGCATACTTCAGCGCCTCCTCGGGGCTTGAACGGGCGAGGCCATTGATGAGCGAACCGCTCATCATGCCCTTTTGCCAGTCATCCCCTTCAAAAGCCGACAGCCAAGCGATGGCAGCCTGCGGGTCGGTGGCCGCCCAGCCGCTGAGAACCGCTGTCTGGCTCATGCGACCGCCGCGTTCATCCCCCTTCAGGAGTTCCTTCATGGCGGTCTCCGGATCTTTTTCACCCCACTTATAGGCCAGCATGCCCATGTAGCGCATGGACTCGAAACCGCTGACGTTCTCGCGGATCATCGCGAGCGCGGCGGGAGCGTTCTCAGCAGTGAGTTCCTCCATGAGGCGGGCGAACATCATCTGGCTCTTCACCGGATCGCTCTCACGGATGGCCGCGAGCATGGCGGACTTCATCTTCTCCGGGGTAAGCGGCACGCCGGAGTCGAGACCGTATTCCTTGAAGAACTCCAGGACCGTGCTGTCCTTGGAGACGAGCTGCGGATTCAACCCCTTGCCGGTGGACGGGGCCGCGGCCACTGGGGTGATATTTTTGGCTCCGGTTTTGGCCTCCCCGGGGCCGTTGAACTTCATACCAGTGTAAAACGCGGCACCGGCCACGCCGGCCCACACGAGGTTGAGAACAAGAGGTTTTTTCATAAGCGCGAACGGGTGTGTGTTGTCGTGTTTTTAGAAGGCGGGGGGTAAATTCAAGGAAAGGGGCTCAGTCCGGTTTTTTCCCGGGTTCCGGCGTGGACGCGGGCTCCGGCTCCAGCATCTTCGCCACTCCGGCGGGGATCTCTACTTTGGTGCTTCCCAGGTCACGGATCTCCGTGGTGGTGGTGTGATCCATGGGCACCTCGCTGCCATTGAAGGAGAGAGTCGCGGTGAGATGGACCTCTATTTTTTGCAGAGCACCGTCCTTCAGCCAGAATTTCACGCTGCCCCGCGGATTGCGCGGCTCCGGCGGCTCTCCCGGTCCGCCACCCTCCCGGCGGCGTCCTCCGCCGGCGTCGTTGTTATTCCCCTTGCCGCCAAAGGCCACCATGCCTGCGGCGGCGGCGGGAGTCAGCTCCGCGCTGATGACCTCCCCCTCTGCCTTGAGCGCGGTGATGCGGCCAGTGAGTTCCGAGGCTGTCTCCGCGGGAACCTTCATGGAAAGCAGTCTGCGGGCGAGGAACCCTCCCCGGTTGCCCCGGCGGCGGCCGCCATCCCGGCGGTCCCCGTCCTTGTCCCGCCGTCCTTCATCTTTGCGCCCGTCTCCGTCCTTCCGGAAATCGACATCACGGTCACGCCCGGGCGGCGGGCCGGAATCAGGGCGCGGCCCTCCATCGGGTCGGGGTCCTCCCTCCGGTCGAGGGCCGGATTCCGGTCTTGGGCCCGGGCCGGGAGGTGGCGGGCCGAAACCGGGCGGGGGTTTGCGGTCCTCCTGCTTTGACCAGCCATCCTCGGTCTTCACGGCCACCTGCCCGTCCTTGACCAGGGCCTCCACCTTGTGCTCACCGAAGGTCATCACCCAGCGGGTGGCCCCGCCCTTCTCCGTGCGGCCCTCGGTGGGGCCGGGGGTGAAGCGGGAATCCCCTCCGGTCGCCATGGTGGTCCGCCAGGAGTAGTTGGGAGCGGCGGCGAGTTTCTCCACGGCACCTTTCAGCACCTCCGCAGGCGCGGCGGTCTCTTCCGCCATGACCGGCAGGGTCATGCATATGAAGGCGAAAATGAGGCGGGGCGGGTTCATAAAAATCAGATCAGAGTGTCCGGAATCGTGGTCTCCGGAGCCTGCACTTGATCTGCTGCCACCACAACGGGGACCGGACAAACTTCCGGCTTTCCGCACACACGGGAGAACGAAAACACGCGGAAAATGTCGCGCCGGAAACCGCGGGCTATCTCAGCAGCACGCGGAAATACACACGCTGCCGGGTGGCGGGAATGCCGGTGAGATCCATGACGGTGGAATCGCCAGGGTCCGCGTAACAATCCGTCACGGGTGTCCAGTCGATGAGATTCGCTGACTGCTCAATGCGATAGAGAGCCCCGGGCCCGGATTCCCACCGCAGGGTGTAGGTGTCTGTCACCGGGCCGGGCGTGAGCACACCGGAAAGGATGCCGGTGGAAAGGCGGGTGATATTCAGCAGGTAGCTCCCCTTCGTATAGGCGGAGCCATCCACGGCGATCCAGTAAGTCATTCCCGCGGTGGCTCCCACTACCACGCGGCTGGCGGTACTGCCCCAGTCGTCGTTGGAGGCGATCAGTTCAAGATCCGCCAGGCTGTTGCCGGTATAGACTTTGAGGACGGTATCGAAGCCGCTTCCCATGGTATCGATCACAAAATCCGCCGTGGCCGGAGCTTTCCATGCGTACCACACGCTGGCATAGGGCTGTCCAGGCTCTCCCGCTTCACTGGTCGCCAGAGTGGTGTTCCCGCTCACGGTGACGGTGGCCCCGGTGAGCGGGGCAGCCTGGGCAAACGCGTCATTGGACGGCACCTGCGCCGGGGGACCAACCGGAGGCGGAACGGAAGGGCCCAGATACAGCCGGATATTCCCCGCGGCACCCCGCCATCCATTCAACTGAATGTGATAGGTGGTATTGGCCGCGGCCTGAAACGTGGCAGGGCGGTAAGGTGTGTTGACACCCGTCACCGGGACGGCAGTAGCGAGCGTGGAGCCCGTGTAAACCACCGGCAGCGCCGCGAAATCACCAGCCGTGACATCCACCGTAAACTCTCCGCTGGAGGGAGCGGTCCATACCCACCAAAGGGACTTGCCACTCTGGTCCCCGGGAGAGAGTTCCCCTGTCTCCATGGTGGCTCCCGTGTTGTTTCCAGCGGCCCAGGCCCGGGAACCGGTGAGATTAAAGGCCGAGGCAAAGTCGTCATTCAGAGGACGCTCCGACAGTCCACTCTGACGGGTAAGGACCAGGGGAGCGCCCGCGAGAGTGGGTCCCACCGGATTGAAAACCAGGGGATCGAAAGTGCTGTATTTTCCGCGCGCATACCAGAGGCCGCAGTAGGCGGTCCCCCCGTTCCCTCGATAGATGAATTCCATCTCATAGTTGCCCGCGGGGAGCCTCACCTGGACCAGGGTCTCCTTCACCGGCGGGCCGGTCAGAATGCCGTCCGGCAGCATCGTTGGTCCGGCACTTCCAGCCGGAATCCAGCCGCGGCTGCCGATGATCCGGAAACGGACGGCATCATTTCCACGCACATAGAAGGTGTAATCCCCGTCCGCTGACACGACAAAAGTGGCCCGGGCTCCCAGCGCGAAGCCGTTGCCATCGCTGCCCGCGTTGCCCGGAAAAGCCGGCTGGCCGGTTCCATTGGAGGAGGCGGTGAAATTGAGGTTGGGCGTGGAGGTCCACTGGGTATTGGGAGGACGGTCCCCGGACCACGCGGCGGTGACTTGTCTGATCGCGTCCGCGAGATTTTTTTCGTTATTCCTGCCGACCGCGACCTCCCAGCCCAGGTCTGTATAGAGATTGTTCTCCTGGAGGGCCACGCTGGTAATTTCCCACGCCGGACTGGAGGCGGCTGACGGATACTCCCCATACAGGAACCGCACCCGCACGGTATCCCCGGCCTGGAGAAACCCGAGGCTGGCGGTGGACGGGATGAACTGCCCGGAACCATATCCGGGCGAAGTATAAATAAAGGCCTCCTGCCCTCTCAACGGAGAGTTGAGAGACTGCGCGGAAACAGTTCCGGTGTAGCCATTGGAGGAAAACCGGGAACCGGGGAGCAGGGTGAAATTCGCGTTGTTTACGCTCACCAGCACCTGGCCGCCATTCATGGACGCATCCACACCAGTGAAGAAGCTGTACCGGTGATTGAAGGAGAGTGTCACCGGTCCCGTCCGGGTGATGGTAAACGGGGTGCTGGTGAGACGGGCCGTGCCGTTGGAAGCACTGGGCTCCACGCTCCAGGTGCCGGTGGAAGCCTGGTAGGTCCACGGTTTGTCGCCCGCCAGCGTGCCCGAAGGAAGGTAGCCGCCATCCCCCTGGGTGAACGTCTCCGGTCGCGGCAGCATCAGGGAGCCGTCCGGAGCGCCCGGGTCTCCCAGCAGGCGGGAATCCGTGTCGAAGACGGCTTTCATCCCGCGGGCGGCAAAGACCTCCGCGTGGGCAGGACCGTCCCGTTCCCAGGTCAGAAACTCCACCGCGTAAACCCCTAGCTTCAGGTAGCAGACTCCCAGGGTGGCGGAGTCCTGGGTAACCCCAGGAAAGCTCAGCGTGTCCCCGTCGTGAGCAGAGGCCGCGGGATTGGCGGGATTCAATTTTGTGCTGCTGAAAAAAGTCGCGCCAAACACGCGCAACCGGGCCCCGCCGGCGGAGGAGAATCCGAAGGTGTAGTAATCCTCCCCAGTGATCCTGACGAAGGTCCGCGCCACGGTCACGAAGTCATTGTCATCCCCGTTGAGAAGGCCCTGGGGTGTACGGTTATCGGAGAGAAAGGGAATCTTCCCTCCGAAATACCCACCACCGTCCGGGTTGGTGCCGGGGTCCGCGAAGTTCACGGTCGCACGGGTACCGGTGAAGGAAGCCGCCAGAGGATTGGCGGCGAGGGCCTCCGCCTGCGCGAGGGTATTCAGCGGCATGCTGCCGGTCACCTCCCTCACTTCCCACGCATTGGCCGCGGACACTCCGGCCTCCACCGCGCCGATATCCGCCCTCCCCCAGAGCACCCGCGCCAGGCCACGCTGGTCCGTGCCGCCAGCGGCGGGCACCCCGTTCGCGGGAACGCGGTCCTGCACCACTCCGCCGGTCCGGGGCGGCAGGGTACGCGTGGGACCGCCGTAGTCGCCCGCGGGCAAAAGCATGGGGGCGAGAGGGCTGGCGGAGGTGCCGGCAAAATCCCCCCGGGCATTCGGGGTGCCGGCGGCCATCACACTGGAAAGTCCGGACGGCGCGACTCCCGCCAGGTTCACGCCCTGGAGGTAGAGAGCGGCGGCACTTCCGAGAAGGTCCGGCGATGTCATCCCCGGGGTAGCGGTATTTTCCGCGACAATGGTGTTGGTCAGCGCAAGGGCGGAACCGTCCGCAAACCGGATGCCCCCGGGATTCAGGCTCCCCGTGGCGGCATTGCGGGCCACCGTGCAGTGAACAAGGCGCGCGGCTCCCTGACTGAGAAGCAGAGCTCCGGCGCTGCCCGCGGTATTTCCCGTGAGCGTGCAATGATCCAGCGATAGCACGGACTCCGCGCCCTGGAGAGCGAGCGCGCCTCCCGAACCGGCGGAGGAAGCCGAGTTCCCCTCCAGCGTCATGCGGAGAAGAGAGACCCGTCCCTTGCCTGCCAGGGCCCCTCCGGTCTCCGCCCCCGCATATCCCCCGGAGAGGGTGAAGCCCGCCATGGTCACCTCCGGCACGGAGCCCAGAGAGACCTCCACCTCTCCCAGCGAAAGCACCCCGGGGCTGGTGCGCCGCACCTGGATTTTCCGGGCCGTCACCGCGGTGCCCGTATTCCATCTCAGGGTGGCCGGGCCATTCTGAGCGTTCGCGGCATTCAGCACCGGGGATTGCAGGACAAGACCGTCGTTCGCATCCAGCAGGCGGATGACGACATTGCTCAGCCGGTCCTGGCAGCAGTCGTCGCGGTTATGCAGGGTGATGCCACTCAGCCTCACCTCCCGCCCCAGGGTCACCGTCCAGGCGGGAGAGACATCGTCCTCCGCGGTGGCCGTGAAGTTCGCGGGGTTCCCGTCCAGGGCCAGCACCCCCGGGAAAAGGCTGCTCCCGTATTCCGTGGATTGCAGGGCGGTGCTGCCGGAAGGAAGAGTGATCCCGATAGGCTGGGCACCCGCCATTTGCCTCTCCGGAACGGAGAAAACGCGGTGGGTGTTCCGGCCATGAATCCGGAGGCCACTAGGCAACGTCGAGGCATCCATGAAAAGAGATCGGTCCAGCACGATCTCCGTCTCCGGGCTGATGGTCGCCCCGTTCAGTGCGGGAGCGAAAAGGATCCGCTGCCCGGGCTCCGTAATGGCCGCCACCGCGGCGCGCAGTGAGCCGGAGCCGCTATCATTGGCATTCGTCACCGTCACCGGTCTCCCCGCCTCCACCGCGCCGATGTCCTGACGCACGGTGCCGTTCCCGTCCCCATCCGCCAGACGGGCGAATCCCCGGGCGTCCTGTCCAGACGAAGCCGTCGTGAGTCCACCCGGAGGATCAATGGCGGGCGAGCCCGGGCGCGGGTGGAGAGTAAGCGTATAGCCGCCGTAATTCCCCGGAGGCAGCAGCCCGGGATCCAGTGGTGCTGCGGGAGTGCCCACAAAATTCCCGTATACATTCGGCAGGCCGGGAGTGAGTTCCGTGACCTTGGAATTATTCAGGATGCCGATGAGGTTCACCCCTTTCACCTTCAAATCCCCTCCGGTTTCATAGAAGTCCGGAGATTGAGCTACGGGCCAGCCAAAAGGCAATAAAGGCACGGTATTGCCGGCCACAATGCTGTCCCTGATTTCCAAGCCACCAGAAGACAGATAAATTCCGCCCGAAAACCATCCAGTGTTCCCATAGACCGTACATTCCGCGATTACCGTGGAACCTCCCGCACATACAAAACCACCGGCCCCCTGGGAGGCGCGGTTTCCGTAGATGGTACAACGCGTCAGCGTAGTCTGTCCGAAAGAGCCAATGGCACTTCCCTGAGGGGAGGTATTGCCACTGACCGTACAGCGGGTCATATTGAGAACGGCTCCCGGCATGGAAATAAGGCCACCCACGCCCGAAACTGCCTCATTTCCCACCACGGAACAGTCCTCCATGGTCAATTGACCCTGGACAGAAACGCCCCCTGCCTCCAGGCTGGCCCCCGCCATCCCTCCGGTGACGGTGAGCCGGTTCATCAGAACGTTCGGGGTGAACCCGTCGTTCTTCCAGACGCCGCTGGCCTTATTCCCATCTATGGTAATCCCCGCCGGCAGCATGGAGGCGTCCACCGTCACCGCCTGATCTCCGGACGAAAGCGCCGTGCCCGCCAACCGGATGATCCCGCCATTCAGCGCCGGGGAAAAACGGATCTGGTCCGGCCCCGGGCGGGAGAACGACGCGGTGAAAGCCAGGGCATCCCGCAGGGAACCCGGACCGCTGTCCGCCAGCGTGGTGACGGTGACGGGAAAGGGATTGATGCTGACATTGTCCAGAGCGAGCCGCACATTATCACCCCCGCTCACGTGCCCGCCGAAACCCCAGCGCGGAGCGATCTGCGGGGCGAATCCAGCGAGGCGCAGACCGCTGATGAGCCGGGTGTCCCCCTGCCGCACATCCAACAGACCACCCGGCCTCATACGGATATGCATGGGGACGAAGGCATTGGTAAAGACATTGCAGGGGACGGCTCCCACCTTCACGCCATCCCAGTAAACCGCGACCTCCGCCGCGCCTCCACCCGCGGAGGGAATCCCGAAATTCACCACGAGGCCACCGTAATCCGGCGGGACATTTCCTCCGAATTCCTTATACGGAACTCGTGCTCCCCAGCAAAAAGTGTAACCCGCTCCCGGAGTGGGCGAGCCCGTGCCCGCGAAAGCATCGAAGGTCACATCGAAAGCGTCCACCGGCAGATTACCGGTAAACGGGTGCATGGTCACGGATCCCGTCTGCGCCCCGGAATCCTCCTCTGCCGCTGTGAGTGTCAGGACTCCGCCACCCACCTCTCCGGTATCCCCTCCAGTCCCATAAGCCTTCGCGATGCCGTCACCGAGGCCCTCGCTAAAGTCCATGGTGAGAGGTCCCAGCCGCTCCAGCGTGAAACCGGAGAGCATGGGTTCCCGCCCCGTGCCCGCTCCCGCTGCCACGGTGGTCCCGTCAAGCGTGATGGTGGCCGTGGTGGTGGAGGGGACAAAGGTGTGGGTAATCACCAGCGGCTTCCCCGCCGGAGTACCGCCACTCACGCCCGTGGCATCAAAGTCCCGGGGACGGAAATCATCGAACACCATGACCCCGTCCACCTTCACATCGAAGGCACGGTCGGTGCTCTGCTCCACAAAAAGAAGCTGCAGCTTGTGAGGCACCCCCGGCTGGAGATTCGCCAGGGTGACAGTCATCACTTTTCCCTGGGAGCTATAGCGCATGGAACGCATCACCTGCTCCATCCGGTCATCGTTCAGGGTGAAGCCATAGCTGGGATTGGACCAGGCGTCGATCACGCCGTTGGCTCCCGTGATGGTCACCCCGCTGACATTGTCCGCCGTAAAATTCGCGTCCCTGACGAGACCAGGAGCGCCACTGCCACCCACCTTCACGGCATAAACGAAGTCCCCGTTCAGATCCAGTCCCTCATACGAGTCCCCGCCCGTGAAGGTTCCCACCGAGAAGAGTCTGATATTGTCGAAATGGCTGCGGCCCTTGCCTCCGGCGTTGAGCTTAACGCGAATGGACCGGCCGGTGAAATACCCACCTTCAGGGTGGGCGAAACGGACCAGCACCTGGCCGAAGGTGCTCACGGGAAAGGTGGAGGCATCCACGCTGGTGGTGGCCCGGTAGGTATTTTCGTTCGGACCGCTCAGCGTGACAGAACTGAGGTTTCCCGGTTGAGTCCAACCGATTCTGTTTCCAACACCCGCGCGCAGGGCGTAGAGGGTATCAGGCCGGTATGCTTCTCCTGATACATCCTGCAGGAGACTGGTCCCGGCTTCCATTCCGAGATTGTTCGTGCCGCCATCATTGAAACCCAGGCGCTCCACAAAACATCCAGTGGGGCCGTTGTCGTCGCCCGACCAGCCGGGAACCTGGAAAATATAGCCGCCCTCATTGAGGGTCGTTTCCTCAAAGCCCGCGTTCTGGAGATAAAGCTGTCCGGCGGAAGCTCCCGCACGGGACAACAGGAAAACGGCGGCTAGAACAGCCAACGGACGGAAAACCAGGATCATGAGGGGAGGGGGACACACGCGGAGGCCTGGCCGGACCTTCAGCGTGTGTGAATGGGTGAGATTCGTGGCTCCTTTCCTCCCGGCCCCGCCTGCGCGAAACTCCGGCCACCCTCTAAAGGCCACCGGAGGGGGGGAAGCGACCCCTGGCCAGAACCGGTCGCCACCGTGACCTACCCGGCCCTCCCCTGCCCCGTTACAAAGGATGCGTTTTTAAAAGCACGCCACGCCCGGAGCCGGCACCCGGCCCGGAATCACACACCAGCGACTCAAGCGGAACGATTATTTCTTCGCGCCCTTCGTCTGCGGCAGGATGACCTTGCCGAGGCTGAAGATGGGGGAGTAGATGGCGTAGATCAGAAATCCCACCATGAGGCCCAGGCAGATGATGGTGATCGGCTCCAGGATTTTATCGATCTGGTTTCCAATGTTATCCAGCTCCTCTTCGTAATCGTCCGCGATCTCCTCCAGCATGTCCGTGGAGGACCCGGTTTCGCTGGAAAGCTGCATGAGACCCGAGATGGAGCGCCCGTCCGACCCCAGGATATGGGACTCCAGCAGAAAGGCCTCGTGCAGCGAAAGTCCCTCCTCAATATGCTTTTGCACATGGGAGAAGAACTCCCGGTGCGTGACATTCGGCGCGCTTTCCCCGGTGATGCGCAGGGCGGAGGAGATGCGCACGTTCGACTCGATAAGCATGGCCAGCGTGCGGAAGCTCACGGCGGCGGAGGACTTTCGCACGATATTACCCACGGTGGGGAGCTTCAGCCAAAACCGCTGCACTCCCGGCACGGCGTTGATCTTCCCCCAGTTCTTGAACAGCATCACCAGGGCGAGGATGGGCACCAGAAGGAGATAGGGCTGATGAATGAGCATGTCCGACATCATCATCATGAACTTGGTGGCTCCCGGCAGCTCACTGTTGAACTGGGCATACAGCCCCTTCAGCGAGGGCACCAGGGTCATGCTCATGGTGATGATAACCGCCACGCCGATGACCAGCACGATGGCCGGGTAGATCATCCCGGACTTCAGCTTCTTCACGATCTTCAGTGTCTTCTTCTGCCCTTTGGCAATCCGCTGGCAGACCTCCGGCAGGCGCCCCGCCTCCTCCCCCGCCCGCACCAGGGCCAGCATGGCCTCGCCGAAGAGATCCGGATTCCGCGCCATGGCATCACTCACCTTTTCCCCCTGGCTGATCTGGGACGCGATGTCCGCGATGACCCCCTTATAACGCGGAGACTTCACGCGGTTCGCCTGAAGCTCGAAACTCTTGATGGTGGAGATATTCCGCTCCAGGCAGCGGGCCACGCCGGAGAAAAGATTCACCCGGTCGTCCAGGCTGGGCTTCTTGCCGGACATGCGGTGGATCGTTTCATCCGCTCCGGAGATGGAAACGATCTTCGCCACTTCATTCGGTGCTTTCCCGGAGCCCACCAGGGCCTTCGCGTCATCGTCCGTGTCCACCACGATCTCCTCGCTGCGCCCGGAATTGACATTCGTTAGGGTGACCTTCTTGAGCATGGGAGGAAAAGGAAGGGAATCAACGGTGGGCGGCGACCGGACGCACCACGTCCAGCGTGAGCGTGGTGGTGGAGGAGCTGTTGTAGGGCGTGTAGGTCACGGAAATGGCCGCTCCCTCCACCGTGCCCTGGGAGCCGCCACTATCCGTGCCCATGCTGACATTCATGACGGCGCTGATGGTGTAGGACATGGAAAGCGGCGTACCGCTGGTGCCCGTCACCGCGTCCTGGACCTGCGGCAGCAGCACGGTGGACGGGTCCACACCCATCTGCCAGAGCCGCGCCACGGCCTCCGCGTAGCGAATGGCGGCGGCCTGCACACGGGCCATTTCCTCCTGCTGCGTCGTGACAAGACTCAAGCGCGAAGCCGCGCCCAGCGCCGCCGCGATGAGGCCGGAGGCCATGAGGACCTCGATGAGCGTGTATCCGGCACGGGCCGGGCGGCGGGTCGCGGTTTGCATACGCTTACCAGGTGTTGTCGTTGGTAGTGTTCGGAATCTTGTCCGGCATGATGGACTCCACCCACGCGGCGCGGGGGGCCATCTTGATAAGACCCCGGGTGTCCGTCTGGAGAGACAGCGAAAGCAGCTTCCCCGCGCCCGGACCGGTGAGCGCGGCATCCGTCTCAATGCCGCCCACGATGCTGAGGGTGGTGGCTCCGCTGGCGGTGGTGAAAGTGAGCGGGGTGTTTTCCGCGAGGATGATAACGTTCCACTCAGAGGTGGCGTTCGTGTCCTCCAGGATGATGTTCACCGTGCTGCCCGCGACGGTACCGTTCTGCTTCACCGCCAGGATCATACGCCGCCCGCCCTGTTTCCGCAGGCGGATGGTGGCGAGCTTTTTCACCGAAGTGGTGTCCTGCACATACACCACGGCCATCGCCGGACGGTAGCGCGCGTAGGTTGAGAAATTCGATGCGTCCTGGCCTTCGATGATGAGCTCCTGCACCTCGTTCCGGATCACCACGCTGGGAAGATCCGCGGGATTCGAGGAACCGATACACGGTGTCACGGTGACGACGCCCGCTCCCGGATTCGCATAACCCCGCGGATCGGTCAAGGCCGTGGAGCCGTTGTTTTGCAGCGCGCCCCCGGCCACCAGTTCGGTCACCAGGGAATTGCTCGGATTCGTGGCGTCCTCAATGACGTTCAGCTTTCCCGTGAAGTCCGTGGCCCCGCTCACGGTGCCCCATGTGAGGGGAACCCAGGGCAGATTCCCCGGCAGGAGACTGCCTCCGGAGAGATTTACCGGGCGCACGTTCATCGTGCCCGGGGCACAGATGAAGCCCGCGGATTTCGCCGTGTAGCTGGTGGAGGCCAGGTCCGGACGGTAGTGCCGCACCTGGCCGTTCACGGTCACATTACCCATCACCGCCGGGTCCGCCGGAGTGGCCAGTTTCGAGCGGTGGACCACCAGGAGATCGCCGCCCAGAGGCAGGCTGCGGCTGCGCAACATGGTCTTCAGATAACTGGACGTGGTCGAGAGACTTTGTTCGAGACGGCCCGCCCCGTTTTTGGTGAAGCCCAGGGCTTTGGTCGCCGCGGTGACATCCAAGGACTGGGAATAGGGATAGTCCCAGGTGGGAGAGAACGCGTTCAGCCCCGCCAGTCGCGTGGTGCTGTCCATGGGGTAGCCGGACCACGCGGCGGTGGAGGTCACCGTCATGCCCTTGAGAGGCCGGTAGTCCGGAGCCGAGCCGGTTTCCTGCGAGGTTCCCAGCGGATCGAAGGAAAGCCCGTCAGAGTCCGCGCTGGAAGTCACCATGCGCTGCAGGGCGTATTCCTGAATGGCCGCCCGGCTGTTATAAGCCGCCATGCGCCGTCGTGCCGCGTGTTCCTCGATCTCCGCCGCGCGTCCGCGCTGCCCCAGCAGGGAGACCCAGGCGGTGAAGCCCACCGTCACGCAGCCAATGATGATGAGCGCGAGGACGATGACGCCGCCCGCCGGTTTTTTCCGAAGATGGGGGAAAAGTTTCATGGCGGATATCAGAGGGCGGGAAACTGCGGCACCACGAAGAAGTAGGAGGTTTGCCCCTCATGAGCGGCGTAGGCCGCCTGCGGAGCCGTGGCGCCATAGGTTCCCGCGGAGGTGCCCTTCAGCCGGCTGAGGCCAGGGTCCGGCCACCAGAGAAGATAGAAGGGCTGCGCGCCCGCCTTCTTGTATTTATCCACCGCCGTCTCCGTATAGACCCCGCGGGCGTCCCTCTCAAAGTGCGCCGCGGGAATGCCCGCGTCCGCCATGGCGGCATCCCGGAAAACCACGTCATAGTAATTCGTCAGGGTATTGTCCACGTAGCGGCGCACCGTACCAAAGACACAGGGCACGTCCGGCGAGGTGGCCACCGAGCCGTCGGCGGGCATGTTCACATAGTCGATCTCCCATACGGAGCGGATCCAGAGCTGGGTGTTCAGCCCGGAAGGCTGGAGCAGGAAGACCGTGGCATTCGTCACATAGCCCGTCGTCGTCGTGGTGGTGGTGACGCCGGTGCTGGGATTCACCGTGGAGGTCGTGGTGGTGGCCGTGGCGGGCGGAGCCCCGCGATAAGTGGTGAAGACCTGGGCCGCGGTGGCGGTGTCCGGGTTGTTCAAAAGATAGGAGAGAAAAACCTCCGGAGTGTCCAGCGACCACGGCATTTTCCCGCGGAGATCCAGCGTGCGGCTGCGGATAGTATTGATATTCCCCACGCGCGGCAGGACGAAAACGGCCACGCTCTTGGCCACGTCCTCCAGGAAAAGTGTGCGCATGACATCCGCCTGGGAACAGCGTCCGAAATTCGGAGCCGTGTAGCTGTCCACCACCGTGAGAGTGGAGCCCGGGTAAAAATTGCTCCCCACCCCTGTCGGCAACGCCACCTCCTGGAAGAGGCCCACCGCCCGCTGGTTCTTTGCCACCACGCGGAACGCCAGCGCGGCGGAGGTGAAGACCACCGCGCCCACCGCCGCCACCACCAGCAACTCCAGCAGGGAAAACCCGCGGAGTCCGACGGGGCGGACTTTCATTCCGGAAATCTTTGTGTGCATGGGGGGAGGGCAGCAGAAGTGAAGGCCGCTACTTTCGCGGCGTTGGACGAGGGGCCGCCTCCGAGGGCGGGCGTGGCACGAGATCCGGGTCCGGCAGGACGGCATCCTCCGGACTGGGTGGGGGCTCCGTGGCATCCGGCAGACGTGGCGCGGATGGCGGGAAGGGCGCGGGAACTTCGTTCGGTGCCTCGTTTCCATTCCGTTGTTCCGTGATGGTGGGATCGGGAACGGTGTCGCTGCGCGGCGGCATATTCTCCAGAATGGTGGAGGCATCGGGTACCAGATTGCGTTTCGGGACCACTGTCCGGCCTTTGTCATCCACCGTGTACCAGCCGCTGCCTCCGCCCGCCGCTTCATCGGAGGCCAGTTTCATATCCACCTGCGGAGACAGCTTGATCCGCTTCTGAATCTTCCGGGGAGTCGCGGTATCGTATCCCGCGGCCCCGCCATCCTCCACCCAGCCGATTTCCACCATCTTATCCGTCACGCTCATGACCCGCAGGATCTGCGTCTGGCCCGGGATGATGGGCGGCAGGGTGAGCCCGGCCTCGAAAGTGAGACGGCCCATGATGGCCGTGTATTTGTCGCCGAATTTAGAGACGCCCGCGATCTCGTGCCGGTCAAAGAACGCCCGCAGCCGGCTTTCCTCCGTTTCCACGGTCTCCGTGGGCCGGGTGGGAGCGGTCACTTTTTTCCGTTCGGCGAAGGGATTCCGCCGCTTCATGTCCACTTTATCCTCCGGACGCAGATCCGCCTTGTCCTGGGGCAGATAACCGATGCGGCGGAGCGCGGCCACGGTCACCTCCTCATCATCCTGGGCCCGCGCGCCGGTGACGGCGAGGGAGGCCAGGCAAAGGAGCAGCACGGGAAACTGGCGGCATGTTTTCATGGCGGGATTATTTCTTTCCGATGACGGGTTGCACCACGAGGGGGAACTCCACGGTGAGATTCACCTCCACATCATTGGCACGCTGGCCTTTGCGCAGTTCCAGCATGGAGATGCGGCTGGTGGGCAGATCGCGCTCGATGGCCGAGAGCAGATGCACGGCCTTCTCCGCGTCCCCCTCCAGCTTCACCGTGCTCGCCATGCGGCGGTTCACATAGGTCATCTCTTTGTTCTCCGTAGCCGCGGTCGTGTTGGTTTCAAACTGGGGAAGATTGAAGCGTTTCAGCACGGCCTCGAAGGCGCTCTTGGCGTTCCGTTCGGTGCCGTTCTCGTCAAAGGTCTGGCGCCACATATCCAGATACTTCCGCCGCGCGGCGGTCTCACGGCGGATGGTTTTCAGAGCGCGCGCGTTGTTGTCCCGATCCCGGTTCGCCTCGGCCAGGCGGTCCTCCGAGTCCCTCGCGGCATCCATGGCCGTGACCCAGCGCCGGTGCAGCGTGACGGTGAGCTGCAACAGCCCTCCCACCACAAGGAAGAGAACGACACAGGCCAGATGCTTCGTATTCATGGGAAAAAAGCGGGCTGAAATTCACTGTTCGCCGTTGCTCGCCTTCACGAGCGTTGCGGTGTAGGTCACCTCTCCGAGGCGGTCGTTTTTGTTAGGAGAAACGAGATCATCCTTGAAGGTCTGGTAGCCCTCTTTCACGAGAGCCTGCACGGTCTCCTCCTTCTGCACCGTGCCGCCGGAGTTGATCTCCACGCGCATTTCCACATACTCCGGCTTTTCCGGGGAGCGGGAAAGCCGCAGGGAGGAGAGGGTATTGCCGGGCCGCACACTGTTGATGACGGCGGTCACCACCTCCATGAGCGGCTGTGTGCTGTGCATCCAGGCCTCCACCTCCTTCGCCCTGGCCTGGGCCTCCTCAACCACCTTTTGATCCTGCTGGAGGGCGGTGATTTGCAGACGCACGGCCTGTTCCTCGTCCATGGCCCTTTGCTCATCGGACTGCGCCTGCTTCGTCTTTACTGTGAAGAGCGCGCCGAGAGCTATGGACGCGGCGGCTCCGAGGTAAAAAAGCACGGGCAGCAGCATCAGAACGCGCGGGAGCGGCGGCGAGAGATCCGACCGCTCCGGCTTGAGATCGTGCATGAGGGGGGGGCGGGTCATGGAGTCAGGAATCGGTCAGGAGTTTCCAAAGCTGGGAGGGAGCGGAGACATCGTTCACCGGCACCTCGGGAATCCGCGCCCGCAGCAGATCCGGGAAGGGGGAGCCCGCCTCGTTGTTCATGAAGACCACCGTGGTGCGGGGCCCCGCGTTCTGAATGAGCGGGAGGGCGATCTCCACCGCCGGGGTCATGTCGTCCGTGTAGAGGTCCGTGCGGGAGCGAAGCTCCGTCCACTGGTCCTCGCGCTGGGTGAGCACGCACACGGAACCCTCCGTGCAGGCCACCATGACCACGCTGCCAAAAGGCTCCCCGGGGTTGGAGGTCACCCGGAGGCGGCGGGCCTCGGACACCTGTTCGATGAGGTCAAGCATCATGCCATAGACCCCCACGCTCAGGCGTCCCGCGCAGAGATTTGCTTCCTTCATCATGGCCAGGGTTTTGTTGATGACCTCCTCATCACAGGAGAGCAGCACGCTGGTATTGCTCTCGGGATTGTGGAGGAGGGAGTAACGTTTCCCCCGCTCCGCCTTGGCTCCCAGCACGGCTTTCGGATTTGTGCGAAGCTGCTGCTCCAGCCCGGCGCGGCGGCTCAGGTTCACCTCCAGGGTGATGACAAAGCGGTGATTCAGCGAGACCGAACACCACCCATTGTCCGTCATCGCCCGCCACTCCGATCCCATCTGGGCGAGCACATCCTTGAATTCCCCCTCCATGCTTCCGCTGTCCCGGAACGCTCCTTTGCGGTCCAGCGCCATCCACGACACCCGGCGGCGCCCGATATTCAGCGCCAGGGTATTCTCCCGGGGGAAGCGCCGCGGCCAGGGCGCGGTGCTGTCATCCGGCTCCGGACGGAAGGCCCGGAAGGTGAGCACGTCTTTGATGTCCTTGAGTTTCATGGAATCGAAAAGCCTTTGGGGGGGTCAGCGTCCGTGTTCGGCCATGTAGGCCTCCACTTCGTCCTGGGTGAAGCCGCTCTTTTCCTGCACGGGCACGTTCCAGCCCTCGGCGGAGCGCATGTCGATGCTCCGCTCCCAGGAGATCATGCCCTTCTTGTAGCCCGTCTCCAGCTCCTGATCGAGCTTCTTATACTCCCCGCGGCGGATGAGGTTGGTGGTGGAGTCGTATTGCAGCAGCAGCTCGTGAATGGCAAACCGGCGCTGGCGGATATCGTCAAACAGCAGGCGCTGGCAGAGAATGGCACGGAGAGAATCCGCGAGACTGGCCTGGGCCGTCTCCAGACGGTCGCTGGGGATCAGTTTCAAAAACCGCTGCACTGTCTGCGCGGCCCCGGACGTGTGCAGGGTGGCCACCACCACGTGCCCGGTCTCCGCCGCCTGGAGCGCGATCTCCGCCGTCTCCCCGTCCCGGATTTCCCCCACCACGATGACATCCGGTGCCTGCCGCAGAGACGCCCGCAGGGACATGGCGAAGTCCAGATCGTCCTCGCCGATCTCCCGCTGGGACATCAGGGAGGGCAGGCCCTCCGGGTAGATGTATTCGATGGGATCCTCGAACGTGACCACATGCTCCTGGCGGCGCTCCGCCCGGTGCAGGATCATGGAGGCAATGGTGGTGCTCTTCCCGGAGCCGGTGGCCCCGCAAATAAGAAAGAGCCCGTTTTTTGCCTCCAGAAACGCTTTCAGCGCCGCGGCCGGCACGGCGATGTCATGAGGCTTAGGAATCTTCGACGGCAAAAGCCGCAGCACCCAGCGGTAGCGTCCCTTGGTCACCATCCGGTTCACCCGGAACCGCAACCCTCCAAAGGACATGGCGTAGTCCACGCACCCGGGCTCCACCTTCATCACCTGCTCCGGGTGATACACAAAGGTGTCGTAAATAAGGCCGCCGTTTCGCTTATAGCATATCGGCTCCCAGGGAGTGATGTAGAGATCGCTCACCCCTCCCAGTTGGGCGATTTGCTGCACACGTTGCCCCAGCGGTGAACGCTCGTCGATATAATCCATGAGAGATTCTCAAAATTGATTATGGAATCTATAATATTCATGCTGTTTGCGCAAGGTGAAGTTCTCAGAAGGTATGGTTTTTGGTTGAAATTTGAGGTCGATCAATCATTTGCCTTCCGAAAAGAGAACAGAGGTTCCCACCCAGACCCGTCGACGTCCGACAGGAGCCGACTAACTCTCGCAGACGGTTTACACCTTATTTATTATGGTATTTATGGAATAATTTCAAAATTCCATTTTTATACGGAATCCATGATATAATAAATTATAACTGACTGAATTTCACCGCCTTCTTGTTGCGCGGCTCCCGATATCAGCGAATCTTGGCATATGCCTTTATGCAAGTTCCCTGGCTTTGCGGCGGCCTTTCTAACCCTGCAGTTCCACGCCCTGGCGCAGCCTCCGGCTCCTCCAAGCACGGTGCTGCCCGGGTTTGACGAGGCTGGAAATTTCCAGCTCAGCTTTCCCACCATTCCCGGGCGGCGCTACACCGTGGAGCGCAGCCGGGACCTCCAAGTGTGGGAGCCTCACTTCCTTTCCCCGCTGGAGCCCTCTCCCGGGGACGAATCCACCATGGTAACGGGCGAAGCCACCGCTTCCTCCGAATTTTTCCGGGTCTCTGTGCTGCCCTGGCAGTTTACCTACATAGAGCAATCCATGGACTGGCTGGAGGATGCCACCATGGTGCTGGCTCCGGACGGGCGGCTTCTGATCGTCTATCAAAACCGGGAGCTGAATTCCCTCTTTTACTGCGAGCGGCTGACGAACGGAACCCTCACGGAGCCGAGGCTGATCTCCTCCACCGGGGCGTTGGAGGATCCGGATTCCTGGGACAGCGCGGGCTATTCCAATGTCTCCCTGCAATTGGCCGGGGATGGCACGTTGTTCGTGGTGTGCCGGGATGACTACATGGCGGAGGTGATCTGCCTCTGGAAACGTCCCGGGGCCGGCCCCTGGTTTCACCACGCCATTACCGCACCCCTGGCCGCTCCGGGGAATTTTCCGAAGCTGTCCATTTCCCCCTCCAACACTGTGGGGGTGGTTTACGGGGATGGCACCGGCTCCTATTTCGCCTGGGCTTCATCGGGCGATCCCACGCATTGGAGCACCCTGACCCTGTCCGGATTTTCCCCGCAGGACACGGGGGACACGGGCATCCTTTTCACCGGGGCGGACGAAGCCCTGCTGAAGAGCGGGGCCAATCTCCGGGTAAACGTGGCCACCCGGCAGATCCGGGAAGCACATTTCAACGGCCAACTCGTTCCCTCCCGTTCCACCTCCGGAAGTCTGCTAGCTCTGGAAAGACACGACGTGGGAGCCACGGTTTTCCGGTCGGAGGACAAAGGAGAAACCTGGAGCGACACCTGGGTGGAGGCCCCCCGGGACGATGAAGTGGAATCCGTGTCCGGCACCTTTCAAAACGACGGCCGGGTCTCCCTTCTGATGAAAACCGGCGGGGGCGTGGAACTGCTCACTCCCGTGGCCAATGTCACTCCCCTGTGGACCTCCGCACGCCTTTCCAATTCCGGCTGGCGGCCCGGACCCCACGTCCGATTCCCGAACGGGAAAGCGGCGGTGATCCTGCGGCGGCCGTATGACGGGCTGGTGCTGGCGGTGGAGGACTGACCCAAATATTATCTCCGTCTTTCCGGAGGAGCTTGGCGCGGGGCTTCCAGTTCCTGACGCAGGGCACGCTTTTGTGCCTCCAGTTGCCGGATCTGCTCGTCCAGGCGGCGCGTTTCCGCCTCCACGCGCTCAAGGCGAATCCGGGCGGCATTCGCCTCCTGACGCGCCTGCTCCACGGCGGCCATCACTTTTTCCTTCACGGCAGGCTCCACGTCGGACCTTTCAAGCGAGGAGGCGATGCCGGACCGCACGCTGTCCCAGACCGCTTCGACTTCCCGGCCTTCCCGGCCCTGCACCACAGTGGCACGGGGCCGCGCGGAGGGCTCGAAGGACCGGTTCGGCAACGGACTGAAGCGGAGTTCCGCCCCGGCTCCCGCCAAAGGCTCCACCGCGCGGCGGACCTCCGGCGGCACCCGCCTCATCTGGCGCGCCGCCGGATTGAGCGTGCCTCCATCGGGCTGCAAGGCGGGACCATTGATATGAGGAAGGGCCGGACCCGGGCCTTCCAAGGGATCAGAAACGGAGTCCACCAGGTCCTTCGATGGGATCCCAAATTTCGGAACGACCGTCCAGGGCACGGCCTCCAACGTCACGTCCCCCACGACCGGAAGTGTTCCCAGGGTGAGATCGGAAGTCTGCAATCCTCCGCCCGCCGACCACAGCAGTTCGATGGTATCCCCCGGCTTTTTAGCCCCCACCAGTTCCTGCACGCGCTCAAACGGGCCCTTCATCAGCTCGCCGTCCACCCCGTAAATCGCCGCTCCTTTGGTGATGCCCGCCCTATCCGCCGGGCTGGCCGGGACCACATCGTTCACCCGCACCAGGCCATCCTCCGAAGCGAGACCCACGCCCAAAAAGGCTTTTCCGGAGGCTTGGGCTGGTTGTTCCCCAGCGGCGGGAGAATTTCCGGCAGTGGGCCCATCGGCCCGGGCCGTGGCAACCAGAAGGGAAACAGCAGTGGTCAGAAGTAGTGTTTTCATGGCGGAGAGGTTTGATTGAGGGACGATCCCCGGTGTTCATAAAAACGGGACGGAAAACGATCCCCGTCCGCGTCAGAGAAGCCGGGAAGCAGAAAAAAGAGCTTTTGAGCGCAAAGAATGGCAACCAGGAACAGAATTTCATCGTTCCTTCAGTCAAATTACGGCAACGTTCACGGGTGTGCCCTGTCAAAAAGCACGCCGGTATGATGCAAACTGCCTGCTAAGCGGGGTAAATGTTCCTTCAGGGAGAATTCAGTTGCACCCATCATGCCTGTTCTCTAAAACTCCCCCCGCCCCGCTAAGGCAAAAGCCGGCCACGACCTTACGACCTACTTTTATCCATGCGAGTGACTACCAAAGCATACGTCCTGATCGCCGCGCTCGCCGCCGGTGTCTCCTCCTCCCAGGCCCAAACGCCCGCCAAAGAGAAAACGGCAAAATCCGCGAAGACCGCTCCCGCAAAGGCCACCACTCCCGCGAAGACCGAACCGGCTCTTCCCACCAGTTCCTCCATCCCCGCTCCGGCCGGAGCCGCCGGTGCCATGGGCCCCACGGCCCCCCTGCCCCGCGTATATGCCCCCACCCGCCCCCGTGAGGTGGCTCCGAAGTATCCCTGGCGGAAGAGCATCCCAACCACCATTTTCTGGATCGGGGAAGCCCCCGCCCAAAACAATCCCACGCCGAACCACGCCAGTTCCTGGGATACCAACTGGCAGTTCAACTACGGCGGATATGACGATCCGAACAAGGACAACCGCACCTGGGACTTCCGCCCCAAGGCTTTCACTCCCGGGCTGAATCCTTTTTACATCGCCCTCCCCTTCAACGACCTGACGAACCCGGACATCGCGAAGCTCATTCCCTGGTACAAGGAAAAGAAAGCGGCGGGTGCCAAAAGCGTGTGCCAGAGCATGTGGATCGCCATCCGCTCCGGCAACAAGACCTGCTTTGCCCAGTGGGAGGATTGCGGGCCCTTCACCACGGACGATCACAACTATGTCTTCGGGGGTAAACCTCCCGTTACCAAAGGCAATGGTGGAGCCGGTCTGGACATTTCCCCCGCCGTGCGGGATTTCCTGGGGATCAGCAGTGGAGCGCTGTGCGACTGGCGCTTCTGCTCCGAGGAGGAGGTCACGGACGGTCCCTGGAAGCGCTACGGAAAGAACAATACCTTCCTGACCAAAGACCAGCGTGACAACGAGGTCCTCCGGAAACAATATGCCGAACTGGTCCGGAAGCGCGAGGAATGGCTGAAAACGCAGACCAGCGTGAGCGTGCGGGTGGGCCCCTGAGCAGGCTTTGTCCTCCCCGGGCCCCCGGAAAAGCACGGTTCATTCAGCGAAAAAACTGTGCCCCGCACTGGAACGGGCACCCTTCATGACGTGTCCCGCTGCGGGATTTTCGCTGGCATTCGGAGCAGCCGGGATTATTAGCGGTCCACTTCCACCCGGTCTTCCGGGCAGGCCCGGAGGCATATCCAGAGTCATGAGCAAAAATCTCAAAGGCAAAAGCTATAATGAAGTGATGAACGAGTGGGCCGCGCAGCGGTCCTTTCTTCAGCGCAGCGGTTCCGGGCTGATGCGTCCCGGCCACGGGGTCACCGGAGTGTCGCGGATTCTGGGATGGATCTGGCG
The DNA here is from genome assembly GCA_965229245.1 of Verrucomicrobiales bacterium. Lineage (GTDB taxonomy): Bacteria > Verrucomicrobiota > Verrucomicrobiia > Verrucomicrobiales > V1-33 > V1-33. The sequence goes on along the minus strand of CBDDIW010000003.1, from coordinate 395,961 downwards.
CATCGCGCTGATCACGCTGGTGCCATTGCTGGCATATCTCGGCATTCTCCGGATGTACGGGCGGAGCGAGGCGTTCACCGCGCAGTTGCGGGAAGGCACACGGAATTATCTGAACTCGGGAGATGTCGTGGTGGGCGGCACTCAATGGGACCTCAATGGGGATCTGCGGGTATCCAGCGTTAAAATCAAAGGCTCCCCTGCCAATTTTTTCCATGAGGCGAAGATCGAAAATATCAGCTCATGGATTCCCATGCCCCAGGTATTCCGCGCGGGATGGCATTTAAAGACCGTGGAGGCCTCGCATGCCACCCTGACACTCCGCTCCGGGGGCACTGCTATCAAGACCGCCGCCGCCGGAACCAACGGGGAACCCCGTTTGCTCACGGCGGGATGGGGCATCAAACCGGATTTCGGAGTGCTGGAGATTGACCGTTACAAAACGGACCATCTCACCCTCAGCTGGGGCAGCACCCCCTCCACCACGGGCGGCCTCGCGGATGCCAATGCCGTTCTGACCCGCCAGACCGGAGGATGGGACTTTGCCGTGACTGGCGGCACCTTCCGCCAGGGGTGGCTGGATAATCTGCGCGTGAACAGCGCAAAGGTAACCGTAGACGCCCAGCGGGCGGTTATTGAAAAGGGAGATTTCACCATTCCTGGAGGCGGCAGTGGCACGCTGTCCGGCACCATCACTCTCGGTGAGAGCCCGGAGCTGAATGCCTCCGTCACCCTGGAGGGCATGCTGTTACAGACCTTTCTGCCGGCGTCTTTCCGGAACTACGTGAAAGCCATCGGTCGTGGCACGGTGACCGTCACCGGGTCCCCTCACCGCGCCTCCGGCATCCTCATGGACACCCGGCTGGACCTTCAGAGCGGAACCATCAGCGGTATCCCGGTCTTCCGCGCCCTGGAGATCGCCACGGGCGAGAGCTACCTCGCCCAGCCGGAAATCTCCGGAGGACGCGTCCACTTTACGTTTAAAAGCACCCAGGAGGATGGCGGTCTCGTGGTGGACGCGGATGAAGTGATACTCGACTGCGGCGCGACCCTCAAGGTAGGTCTCACCGTGCGCCATGAACGGAAACAGGAAATGGCCGCCAACGCGCGGGAGGCGGCGGCGAGAAAAGGCGGGGATGACGGGCTCTCCATTTCCACCACCGGTACCCTTCGGATTGGCCTGCCTCCAGAGACTATCGCAAAGATGACACCCGCCATCCGTCAGGAGTTCTTCACGCGCCAGGAGGGCGGCTTCCACTGGATGGAGCTTCCCTATAACATGGAAGCCGGCCAGTTCACCCGGCAGGCGGCGGATCGCATTATCACGCTCCACGGAAACACCGGACATTAATCAATCCGGGGCTCCGGGAAACCCTCGTTTAAACGACCGGGCTCTTTGAGATCATTCGAGGCCGGAAGCAGGGGGTGGATACGCATCGTAAAGGTTGCGTTCATATTGTATGCCGATAACGCTCGGGGCATGAGTCCCCTCTCGTTTCGTCCCTTTGCGTTCCTTTTATTCACCTTTTTATCCACCCCTCTCTCCGCCGCGCCTGGTGGCGTGGACACCGGATTCAACGCCCAGATCGGCGGCACCCTGCTGAATACGGCGGCCCTGCACGCGGACGGGCGGGTTCTCGTCGGCGGAGTCTTTACCAGTGCCGGAGGGCTTACCCGGCGTGATGTGGCGCGCCTGGGCACCACGGGCCAGCCGGATGCGCTTTCCATTACGCTTTCCTCCGGGGATTCCTGCCGCTGTATAGCCATGCAAACGGACGGACGCATTGTGATAGGAGGGGAATTCACCACGCTCAACGGTGTCACCCGCAACCGCATCGCCCGCCTGAATGGTGATGGCTCGATGGATACCACCTACAATCCGAATGCCAGCGGCTATGTGACCTGCATGACTCCGCAGCCGGACGGAAAACTCCTCATTGGTGGAAATTTCACCACCATAGCCTCCACTTCACGGACACGCCTCGCGAGACTGAATGTGGACGGGACGCTGGACACCACGTTCAACCTCAACCTCAACGACATCGTCCGCACCATTATCCTGCTGCCGGACGGAAAGATCCTCATTTCCGGCAACTTCACGGTGGCCGGTGGGGCGATTCATAACCGTCTTGCCCGGTTGAATGCCGACGGCACCGTGGACCCCACCTTCACCACGAACATCAACGGGCCTGTGTACAGCATGTCCCTCATGCCTGACGGAATGATCCTCGTCGGAGGCACCTTTACAGGCGTGGATGGAGTCTTCCGGCAAAACCTGGCGCGGCTGAATCCCGATGGCACCCTGGATACTGGTTTTGGCCCGGGGGTGGATAATATCGTCCGCAGCCTCGCGGTGCAGGCAGACGGAAAGGTCATCCTCGGAGGGGAATTTGACGTGGTGGACGAGACGCCCCGCTCCCGCTACGCGAGGCTGAATCCCAATGGATCGCTGGACCAGGCATTCGTGCAGCCCGCGGACGCGGATGTATTTGGAGTCACGCTTCAAGCTAACGGCAGAGTGCTGCTGGCCGGAAAATTCAGCGCCATCGGTGCCACCGCGCGCCCTTTCCTCGCGCGCCTGGAAAATGATCCGGCCACGCAGTCGCTCACGGCCACCTCCTCCTCACGGCTCCAGTGGCTGCGCGGAGGCTCCTCGCCGGAAGCCTCCTTTGTGACATTCGAGATCTCCGCGGACGGCGGGCTTCAATGGAGCGTGCCCGCGCGGGCCACACGCATCCCGGGCGGCTGGGAATTGACCGGGCTCAATCTCCCTCCCTCCGGCCTCATTCGCGCCCGCGCGCGCGTCGCCACTGGATACAGCAATGGCTCCTCCAGTCTGCTGGAGACACGGGCACCGCTGGCCTTTTCTCCGCTTCAGTCCTGGCGGTATCAGTATTTCGGCGTCACAGAAAGCACCGGCTCGGCGGCGGACAATGCCGATCCTGACCACGATGGCCTGGAGAATCTGGTGGAGTATGCGTTTGGCATGAATCCCCTGCTGCCGGATGCCGCTTCCCTGCCCACGTGGCGGCGGGCGGATGATGATCTGGAACTCTCCTTCACCCGGTCCCCGTCCGCGGAGGGGGTCACGCTGCACGCAGAATACAGCAGCACACTTGACCCCGGAGACTGGACGGAACTGGCCAATCTGGCCACAGTGCCATCCTACCGCTGGCTCGCCCCGGCGGACAATGGTGGCAGGCTCTACCTGCGCCTGCGGGTCACCGCGCCTTGATAAAAGGGTGGTCCGCTTCCAGCAGAAGGGGTTGCTCAACCAAACCCCAATCACATGAGCAACAACGCAACTTCCCAGTCCTCCGGTTACCGTCCCCAGGAATTCTCCGAAGACGACGGTGACACCCAGGTTCTGAACCAGGAACCGGAGGTCCATCCCCTGCGCAGTGTGGAGGAGATTCTCAATGAGCGTCTCGATCAACGCGAAGACCGCGACGAAGTGCTGAGCGGCGGCGAAGGCCCCAACGACGCGGGTGACCGCAATACCGCTCCACGCGCGGATCGCGGCGGCATCCCGGACGAGGACTTTCCCGCCACCGAAGAAGCCGCGGAAGACGAAGTGGATTCCAGTGTGCTCACGGAGCCTCTGCGGTAATGCCGCCTTGGCTTTCGCATTTCAGATCCCGTCCGGTGAAAAGCCGGGCGGGTTTTTTCTTTTTAAAGGGGCGCGTTCCCTGCAAACGCCCCCGCTGCCTATGCAACGCCCTCTTCGCCTCGATCCCCAGGTTCCCCCGCCCCTCCCGGGCGACAAAGGATACTCCCGCCATCTCGCCCGCCTGCTGGATACCGTGATCACCATTCCAGGCACGAAATTGAAAATCGGTCTCGACCCCATCCTTGGTCTCATCCCTGGCATAGGAGACACCGTGGCCACCGGCATGGGAGCCTTAATCCTGCTGGATGCCATGCGTCAGGGGGCTCCCCGCCTGCTGCTGACGCGCATGGCGGGCAATATGCTCATCAATGGGGTGGCGGGAGCCATCCCGGTAGTAGGGGATGTGTTTTCCGCCTACTACCACTCGAATACAAAGAACTATACTTTGTTGAAATCCTGGCAGGACAGCGGAGCGCGCCCGGATGCCCGGGGTCACGGGAAGTGGGTGCTTTTCATGCTGGCGGTCCTGTTCCTCGTGCTGCTGGGGCTGTGCGTCCTCGCCGTGTGGCTGCTCGCGAAGCTGTGGCAGTGGGTGAGCGGCTAGCAACGCTCCCCTCCGTTCATTCCCCGAAAACCCGCCGCAGATATTCCCGGCTTTCCCGCGCGATGGTATCAGCGTCCGGTGTGTAGTCGAACACCTCCACGGAGACCCAGCCGTCATATCCCGTCTCCCGGAGGGCGGCGGCGATGGGCTCGAATTTCACCTCGCCCATGCCCGGGCCCCGCAGGTTGGGATCGTTCGCGTGAAAATGCACGGTTTGATCGCGGCTGGCACGGATGATTCCGGGGATATCGCCCGGTTCATCACTCATGGCCTTCACGTCGAGATGCAGGCGGCAGGAGGGATGATCCACGAGTTCGATCAGCCGGATGGTCTCCGCCGCCGTGTTGAGAAAGTTCGTCTCCTTCCGGCCCAGTGGCTCCAGAGCCAGGGTCACGCCCAGCGCGCCGGCGGTTTCCGCGATGGGGCGCAGGCATTCCGCCGCGCGGGAGGCCGAGTCCTCCCAGGTCCAGCCGGGTTCCAGATTACGCTGTTTAGGGCTGCCCCACACCATGATCTTTCCACCCATGGCCGCGCAGAGCCGCGCGAGGTGACAGGCAAAGGCACTGGTGGCCTGGCGGGTCGTGACATCCGGCGTGGTGAGGTGAAATCCCGGCGGCTTCACCAGGAGCCAGTGCAGGCCCACCACCTCCAGCCCCGCCGCCCTGGCGGTCTCTCCGGCACGGGCCGCCGCCTCCTCAGTCCACTCCGCGGGGTTCTCCGCCAGGGTGAAGGGCGCGATTTCCACCCCCGTGTAACCCGCCGCCGCGATCCGGTCGCACACGAGGGCAAAGTCTGTTCCGTATCCGCCCCAGGTTTCATTACAGATCGCGTATTTCATCGCGCCGACTGTGAGAAGCCACGCGGGTCCTGGCAAGCGCGCGGCTTCTCAATTCCCCGGAACCGGCGCGGCTGGTGAGGGATCAGGAGCAGGCTGGGGCGCGGGAGGAGGAGCCGCGGGAGTTGCCGGAAAAAGCGACCGGTGCATGCCGAGGCCGTTCTTCTCCAGATCCTCCAATCGTACAAACCGCAACGCGGCGGAATTGATGACATACCGGCGGGTCCCCGGAGGATCCTCCGGGCTGATCCAGCCGAGATAGGAATTGGCCAGCTTCGAACGAACCTGCAACCTCATTACCCGGGTGTCATGGGCAGGCTCCTCCTTTTCCTCCAGACGGGCGGGATCGAAAGGCTTCGAAAACTCAGCATACCCATGCCCGGTCTCCAGCTTATCCAGAGAGGTGAACAGCACCTCACCAGAGACCACATCCAGATAAAGGCCCGGGGCGGTGGTGCGGACATACCTTCCCAGGTATTCCGCCTCGTCCCTTCCCACCTGGGTGACCACCCCACTGTAGTGAGGCAGGGCGGCAATCTCCTTTGCAAAGGGACCGGCAGGGCCGGTCTTCGCGGCGGGGGGTTGCTTTACCTTGATTTTCGTATTCGCATACTCCGTCAACACCGCGAGGGCTCCACAGAGCACCACCCCCGCCCCCGCCATGGCGACCAGAGTCGTCGTTTTAGAACCGGCCAGAGCCATAAACCGGGATCAGGGCTTTTTCTGGAAAAGCTTGAGGTAATCCCCCAGGCCTTCTTTTTCCAGATCCTTCACCGGCACAAAACGGAGCGAAGCCGAGTTGATGCAATAACGGAGGCCGCCGAGTTCCGTGGGACCGTCCTCAAATACGTGGCCAAGGTGGGAATCCGCCGTGGAGGAGCGAACCTCCACCCGCTTCATGCCGAGCGTGTCATCCTGAAGTTCCTTGATCTCCCCGCCCACGAGGGGTTTTGAAAAGCTGGGCCAGCCACAGCCGGAGTCGAATTTATCCAGCGAGGAAAACAGAGGTTTTCCGGAGACCACATCCACATACACGCCGTCCTCTTTGTGGTCCCAGAATTCACCGGTGAAAGGCCTTTCAGTGCCGGAGTGCTGAGTGACGCGGCGTTGCTCGGGCGTGAGTTTGTTGATCTGGTCCTGGAACATTTGCTGGGGAGTGGGAGGTGGGGTAGCGGGTTTGAGAGCGGGAGCAGGCGCGGTCTCCGGAGACTGGGAAGCCGGGGGAGTGGCGACCGCGGTGGTGGTTTTGTCCGGCTCCGGTTTGGGATCCGACTTCCAGGTGCGGAAGGCCATGACCCCGGCCACGGCACACAGGATCAGGCCCACGACGATGCCGGCTCCCAGGCCGGAAGGGAGGCTGTTTTTCACGGGGGATTCGGTGCTCATGAGGATAAGTGGCGGCGGGAGGTGATACAGTTCCAGGAGTTTTTACGTCCGGCGGGAGAAAGGCGACTCCTTTTGGTGGAGGTCCGATTCCTGCATTGCGTTGAAACTGTATTCCGGAGCCGTGTCCTTCCAAACTCTTTTTCCGCGGATGCGTTTCCGGACTTCGGATTTTTTTCAGGATTTTTTGAATCCGGTTGAATAAATTGCCCTGAACCGCCGTCCCCAGTCCAGCCATGAAAGTTCTTGTCCTCTTCGCTTTCGCCGTTGTCGCCCCGTTGCTGACATCCTGCCAGTCCGGTAATCCCTCACGCCTTGCCGGAGGCCTGCTCAAATCCCAGTCTGCCTCCTCCACCGGTCATGCCGGTTCCACAGGAGTGGCAGGCTATGAAGGAACCTCCGGTTCCACAAAATCCCGCGGGACGGCCACCCCGTTCGTTCCCGGTCCGGTGCCCGAATCCGCCCCTTACGTTCCCCCGAACCGCTACTGGGGATACGGGGGCGGCTACAGCAAAACCAGACCCGAAGGCGCGGGCGCGGCGGACGGCCAGAACTTCCTGAAATACGGCTATAACCGCTGCTGGCGCGGCGGCTACCGCTACTCCTCGTCCTGCTACACCGGCTACGACAGTTGCTACACTCCGTCCTATGGCGGTGGTCGCTACTACGGCTACGGAGCCTCCTGCGCGCCTTACTCCTCTCCCCGTTACAGCTACTGGAGATAATCCTGGAGAACTTCGGACTTCAGTTTCAAGGAAAAGAGCCTCCTCAAAAGGGAGGCTCTTTTTTGTTTCCCCGGGCAACTTTCGCCTTACGCTCTTTCTCAAGGTGTGCCCGGGCTAACAGGCGAGACCTTAAAATGTTGACAATGAGATATATTTACTGTAATTTCAGTAGTTATTAACTCCAGCAACTCTTAACCTTTCCATGGTTCGTCTCCATTCCAATCGCCGTGGGTATCCCGCCTGTAGTCTTCCAAAGCGCGGGGAGTTTCGCGGAGCACCGGATCGCGCGGACCTTGCGGCCAGGCAGGCCGCACGCTGTGTATTCCTTTGCCTGTGACCCCTGCCACCCGGTCTTTTAGAGCGCGCACGGCCGGATTCCGGACCAGACTGCTGGGAGTGACCGTGCTGATGGTAGGAGGGGCCACTGGAGGGGCTCTTTATTTGGCCAGACAGGCCGCCGCGGATGCGGATCACGCCCGCATGAGACAGGAATCCCAGTGGCAGGCGGGCTGGCTGGAGGGAGGACTGGCGGCACGCCGTGAAGCCGTCACGGAACGCTGCCGGGCTCTCACCAGCCGGGCGCTGGCAATCCTCAATAACTGTGAAGGAAACGGTCCGGCGGAACTTTACCAACTGGTTGAAAACGCCTTCCATGGCTTGATCGAACAGGACACAAGCCCGGGGCCGGAGGCCGGCGCAAGGTCAGGTCTTCTGAGTGCCGGTAAAATCCGGTTCCTGGACGCAAACGGAGGACTCATCCCTCCACCGGCTGCCGGAACCGCGAACGATGAATCATGGCTGGAGGACCTGCGCCTCCGCCGGCTGCCCCGCTCCCAGGAGACAGGGTATGTCCGGCGGCCCGGTGAAGGAAAGAACGGCGCGGTGGATGAGGTCATCCTCACTCCCCTGTACCATCCGGACGGCGGGGAACCTGCCGGAGCAGTGGCCGTGTTCTTCCAGCCTCTCCGGCGGGATCTGCCGGAAAGCCACGACGTTTCCACCGGCATCGTGATTCGCGGCCAGGTGCATGCCTCCACCCCCGCGGAGGCAAAGAACCTGGCCCGCGTGCTGCCGGAGGCCCTGGAAAGCACAGGGACAGGGCAAACGGTCTCGACCGGTGACCGCCAGTGGCTGGCTTTTTCGAATCCCCTGAATTCCGGGACCACCCTTCCCGCGGCCCATCAGGTCAGCCTTTATCCGCTCCCGCCCCCCGGCGATCATGTGCTGTTTCAGCAGTGGAAAATCGCGGGCACCGGCTCCGTGGCGATGTTCGCCGGCATCATGGGCAGTCTCATGCTCTCCTCCTGGGCGTCCCGGCGGATGGCGGGTCCGGTGGAGGACCTGGCGGCGGACGCGGCCCGGCGGCGGCGGGCGGAGATGACGGAGCGCCGCTACCGGAGCATTTTCGAGAACGCCATCGAGGGGATCTTCCTCCTGACGGCGGACGGGCATTTTGAGAGTGTGAATCCGGCCCTGGCCAGCCTCTGCGGATTCCGCTCCCCGCGGCTCATGATGAGAACCGTCACCGGTCCGGCGGCCTCACTCTATGTCTCCCCGGAGCGATTCCTGGATTTCCTCGGGAAGACCCGTTCCCCCGGCGCGATCTCAGTCTTCGAACTGGAGATGATCCGCGCGGACGGGCGTCGCATCTGGGTCTCCCATAACCTGCGCTGCGTGGCGGGGGAGCCGGGAGAGTCCCCGCATTTCGAGGGGTCCATGGAGGACGTCACGGAAAACAAACGGGCTGCCGGGGAACTTTCCACCCTCAATCAGGGTCTCCGGCGGGCGATGGAGGAACTGAGAACCACGCAGCAGCAGATCATCCAGCAGGAGCGGCTGCGGGCTCTCGGAGAAATGGCCAGCGGCGTGGCGCATGACTTCAACAACGCGCTCACACCCATACTCGGTTACAGCGAACTCCTGATTAATCGCGGCGGCACCCTGCCGCCCGGTGAGGCCGTGGAGTATTTAAAAACGATCAATACCGCCGCCACTGATGCCGCCAGCGTGGTCAACCGGCTCCGGGAGTTTTACCGTCCCGCGGCGGAACAGGATGTCTTCCACTCCCTGGATCTGAACGTGCTGGTGCTCCAGACCATCACCCTCACCCAGCCCCGGTGGAAAGACCAGGCGCGCTCCCGGGGGGTAACCATCAGCATCGTGCCGGAACTCCACGCCGGTCTGAAGCCCGTGGAGGGAGACGCCCCGGCGCTCCGGGAAATGCTCACCAATCTGATCTTCAACGCCGTGGACGCCATGCCCTCCGGCGGCACGCTCACGCTGCGCACCGGGATGGAGGGGGACCGCTGCGTGCTCTCGATCCAGGATACCGGCATGGGCATGACCCCGGAGGTGAAACAGCGGTGCTTGGAGCCCTTTTTCTCCACCAAGGGAGACCAGGGCACCGGCCTGGGGCTGTCCATGTGCTTTGGCATCATCCAGCGCCATCAGGGCGTGCTGGAAATGGAGAGCGGGCCGGACCGCGGCACCACTTTCAGTATCTCTTTCCTGGCGGACGACCGGGAAACCGTCACCCGTGTTCCCGCGCCGGAACCCGTCACCCCTCGCGGCCTGCGTCTGCTGGTGGTGGATGATGAGCCGCCCATCCGGGTGTTGCTGACCGCCATGCTCAAAGGCGACGGACACGAGGTCACCTCTGCCGGGGATGGGCCGGACGCGCTCCGGCTTTTCGGAAACGGCGCGTTCGATCTCGTCATCACGGACAAATCCATGCCCGGCATGAACGGGGATCAACTGGCGACGGAAGTGAAGAAAATCTCCCCCGCCACGCCGGTCATCCTGCTCACGGGATTCGGGCAGTTCCTTGAAGAGGAGGAGGTCCCGGATGCCGATGTCATCGCCAGCAAGCCCATCAGCCTGGAATCCCTGCGCGCGGCCATCGTCACCGCCCTTCCGGCAAAGGCGGCCTGAACCGCTTGCGCCCCTGCCCCGCCCGGCGCAAGGAGCGGTCCCATGTCAGCCCCAGCCACCCCCGCGGAGACTCCGCGCCGTCCTTACTGGTTCCGCCGCCGTTCCATTCCCATGCCCACGTGGCGGACATGGTTTGTCATCCTTTCCCTCGCGGGGTTGACGGCCTGGCTGGTGATTCCCCGGACGCATGACTGGCTGGCGATCACCGAGCCCGTGGACAAGGCCCCCTATGTGATCGTGGAGGGCTGGGCTCCGGAATACGTGCTGGAGAAAGCCATCGACTACACCAAAGAGGTGCCCGTGAAGCGCGTCTTCACCACGGGAGTGCCCCTGGAGACCGGGACCTATCTGACCACCTACACCAACTACTCCCACCTGTGCGCGGAAACCCTGGCGAAGATGGGGCTGGCACCCGGGCTGATCTGCGAGGCCCCCTCCACCGCCGTGCGCGTGGAGCGCACCCGGGCCATGGCCATCGCATTGAAGGGAGTGTTGGAAGGCGAGAACATCCCGGCGGCGGAGCGGAAAATCAATATTTTCACCCTCGGCACCCATGGCCGCCGCAGCCGCCGCATCTTTCAGGAGGTACTGGGAAGCGACTGGGAAGTAGGGGTCTATTCCGTACCCAGCGAAAACTATGACGCGGCAAAATGGTACCGCCAGAGTGCCGGGGCCAAGACGGTGATCGATGAACTGGTGGCGCTGACGGTGCAATCCATGTCCGGGGAGTAACGCAAGGAGTTTGGAATCCGTCTCTTTTTGAGAAAAACACCGTGCTTCCCGGCGCACGATGTGTCTAAGAGTCATGGTGAAAACGAATCCAGCCTCCCCCTGGCACTCCCTCCGTCTCCTTCCCGCCTGCCTGCCGTTTCTCTATCTCCTGCCGGCCGGGAAAGCCGGGGCCGCGCCGGTCTATGAAGCAGTAGCCGCGTTTGGCAGCGGCCCGCTGTATCCGGAGTCTCTGCTGACGCCTCACACGGACGGCACTTTTTTCGGTACCACCAGCGGAGGCGGCTCCTATGGCTTTGGCACCATCTTCCAGATGACCGCCACCGGGACCATCACCCGGACCGTGGAGTTCACCTCCAACGGCACCACGAACAAAGGGGCCAAACCGTATGCCCCTCTCATCCGCCACAGCAATGGCATCTACTACGGCACCACGGGATCCGGAGGCACGGGGAACCTGGGCACGGTCTTCGCCTTCAACACGGACGGCACGGTAACCTCGCTGGTGCAGTTCACAGGCAAGAGCGGGAACTACAAAGGCTCCTCCCCCGTGGGCGCGCTGGTGGAAGGGGCGGATGGAAACCTCTACGGTACCACCTACGCGGGAGGCACGGATGACGCGGGCACGGTCTTTTCCCTCACCCCGGCGGGCACCTTCACCACGCTCGTCCAGTTCACCGGCAACGGGTCCACCAACAAAGGAAAAGGCCCCGCCGCCCCGCTCACCCAGGACGGGACGAATTTCTACGGCACAACCACCGCCGGAGGCACCGGGGACAGCGGCACGGTCTTCCGGGTCTCCACCACCGGGTCCCTGACCACCCTGGTGAACTTCACGGGGAACGGGGATTCCAATAAAGGCGCGAACCCGCAGTCCCGGCTCATCAAGAAAGACAGCTATCTCTACGGCACCACCCTGGAGGGGGGCACCAGTGACCGGGGCACGATCTTCCGAGTCGCCACCAACGGGACCTTGAGCACGCTCGTGCACATGAACGGCTTTGACGGCAACGGCAGCAATGGAGCGGGTCCGCTGGACGTCACCATGGGGACGGACGGATACCTCTACGGCACCACCCAGGCCGGTGGCCTCAATGGCGCGGGCACGGTCTTCCGCGCGAACCTGACGGGAGGGTTTGTCACCCGCTTCCATTTCTCCGGCCCGGACGGCATGAGTCCTGCCGCGGGGCTCACGCAGGGGACGGATGGAAACTTCTACGGCACCACCCGCGCGGGCGGTCCCGGCGGGGCCCAGGGCTTTGGCACCGCTTTCAAAATCACTCCGGCGGGGGATCTGACCACGCTGAATGTCTTCACCGGCGATGGCCCGGGAGCCAAAGGCAGTAGTCTGAACGCCGGCCTAGTGGCGGATGGGCAGAGCGGCTTCCTCGGCACCACTTCCGGCGGCGGAACGTCCGGCGCGGGCACGGTCTTCCGGGTTTCGCCGGACGGCACCATCACCACCGTCATCGAATTCACCGGCAAGACCGGCGCGAACAAGGGCACGAGCCCGGTGGCCGGTCTCTACCGGAAACCAGACGGGAATTTCTACGGCACCACCCGGACGGGCGGGACCGGGGATTTTGGCACCATCTTCCAGCTCACTCCTGCGGGCGTCATGACCACCGTGGTGGAATTCACCGGCACCACCGGTTCGCGGAAAGGTGCCTACCCCTCGGGAGCCCTGGTGCGCGCGGGAGACGGGAACTTCTACGGCACCACGGAACGCGGTGGCGTGAACAACCGGGGCACCGTCTTCCGGCTCACGGCGGGCGGCACCTTCACCACCATGGTGGACTTCACCGGCACCAGCGGCGGAGCCCTGGGCGCGAGCCCCACCGGCACCCTCACGGTGGGAACGGATGGCAATCTCTACGGATTGACGGCCATCGGCGGGGATACGCTGATCGATCAAATCACCTTCGAACCCCTCGCCCCTAACGGCGCGGGGACGGTCTTCCGCCTCACCACTGGCGGCACCTTCACTTCCCTGGCGCAGTTGACCGGGAAAACCGGAGCCCGCCTGGGAACCATCCCTTCGGGAGGCCTCCTGAGCGCGAGCGATGGCAGTCTCTACGGTACCACCACCGCGGGGGGATCGGCGGGCTCGGGCACGCTTTTTAAGATTACCCAGGCCGGGGTGTTCACCTCTCTCTATGAGTTCAAGGGCACCGGCACCGTGAAAGGGATCTCTCCCAATGGCACGCTCATCGAGGCCGATGACGGGAATTTCTACGGCACCACCCTCAGTGGGGGCACCAGCGGGGGCGGCACCATCTTCCGCCTCACACCAGGCGGGACGGTTACCACCCTGTTTGAATTCACCGGCTCCAGCGGTGCCGTGCCTGGCGGCAGTCCCGCGAACGGGCTGTCCCTCGCCTCCTTCACGGACGGAAATCTCTACGGCACCACCTCCGCCGGGGGCGTCACCTCCGCGGGCACTCCCGCTGGAGGTGGTCAGATCTTCCGCATCCGTTTCGGAGCCACTCCGGTGACAAAAGCCGCCACCGCCGCCGCGGGCTCGAACGCCACGCTCAACGGCAGCATCAGGCCTAACGGGAACATCACCACTGTCACCTTCCAGTATGGCACGGATCCCGCCCTGGCCACCTCCACCACCGTGAATGCCGGGACCTCCACGGCGGGGACGGCGGCGGAAGACTTCAATACGGTGCTCACCGGTCTCACGCCGGGCACCCCGTATTATTTCCGCATCGTGGGCGTGAATGCCGCCAACGACACGCCTCAGCGGGGAGCCATTCTCAGCTTCACCCCTGGCGTGCTCTCGGATCTGGAAAAGTGGCGGCAGCTTTGGTTTGGCACCACCGGTGACACGGGGAATGCCGCGAACCTTTTTGACGCGGACGGGGACGGCATCGTGAATCTGGTGGAGTATGCCTTCGGGCTGAATCCCACCCAGGCCTCCTCCAGCCAGCTTCCCCTGCCCGTGCTGAACGGCGGGAATCTGGAGATCGCCTTCCCCACGCCCGCGGGTGTCAGCGGCATCCGCTATGACGTGGAGTGGAGCCCCACCATGGAGGAGGGAAGCTGGAACTTCGCGGACGATACCGGAACCTCTCCCGGTCACCTGTTCAGCATCCCCGCCGGGACGGAAGGAAAGCTGTTCACCCGCTTCAAGATTTCCATCCTCGGCGCGGACTGATCCGGACCTCTCCAGGGAAAGGAACGAACAGATCGTGGGATACGTCCGGTGTGCCCTCCTGTGCGGAAGGCAGGAAGCGGGATGGCCGAAATTACCCATTGCCCCTCCAGGGCCGCGCCGCTTACCTTCCCCGGATTCCTCACTCCAACCGTTTTTACCATGGCCTCTGTCAATAAAGTCATCCTCATCGGGAACCTCACCCGGGACCCGGAAATCAAATACACGCCCAAGGGCATGGCCGTGTGCGAGGTGGGCCTGGCCGTGAACCGGAAATACAAAGTGGACACCGAAATGCGCGAGGAGGTCACCTTCGTGGATGTCACCTTCTGGGGAAAAGCGGCGGAAATCGTGAGCCAGTATATGAAAAAAGGCCGCCCGCTCTATGTGGAAGGCCGTCTCCAGCTCGATACCTGGGACGACAAGCAAACCGGGCAGAAACGCTCCCGGCTCCGCGTGGTGGGCGAGGAATTCCAGTTCCTGGGCGGCAAGGATGAAGGCGGTGGCGGCGGCGGTGGTGGTGGCGGCGGACGCCGTCAGGACGAAGGTGGCGGCTACGGCGGTGGCGGCAACTACGGAGGAGGTGGTGGAAGCGGCGGTAACTACGGGGGTGGCGGCGGGGGCGGCTATGACGATGCCCCGCGGTCCCGGCCCCAGCAGCGGCCCTCCGGGAACCAGCCCTCGCGCCCGGACACGGACGCCTTCCCTCCGGGGCTGGATGAAGAGGACGAGATCCCGTTCTGAGCCACACCGGCGGTGCCCCGGGCACCCCTGATGCCGCCCTCTCCGTGAGCGAGTCCGCGCAGCCGTTTTCCGATCCGGAAGCCGTGGCCCGCTATACCGAAGGGCCTCCGAAAATCGTGCCCGGATACGAGGGCATGCTCCGCATGGCCACGCTCCTGCTCGCCGAACGCGCCTCCGCGGAGGCCCGCGTGCTGGTGCTCGGCGCGGGCGGCGGGCTGGAACTGAAAGCGTTCGCGGAAAAACATCCCGGCTGGAGCTTCGACGGGGTGGATCCCGCCCCGGAAATGCTGAAGCTGGCCGCGCAGGTCCTGGGCCCCCTGGCCCCGCGTGTGACGCTGCACGAAGGCTACATCGACAGCGCGCCTCTTGAACCGTTCGACGCTGCCACCTGCCTGCTGACGTTTCACTTTATGACCCCCAGGGAACGGCGGGACGCCCTGACGGAAATCCACCGCCGTCTCCGGCCCGGCGCGCCTTTCGTGGCCGCCCACCTCAGCATCCCCCAGGCCGGAGGGGAACAGGAGCGCGCGCTCTGGCTGTCCCGCTACGCCGCCTTTGTGGTCTCCTCCGGTGTCGATCCCGTAAAGGCGGAGAACGCCCGCGCCGCCATCGATGCGAAGCTCACCCTCCTCACTCCGGAGCAAGACGAAGCCTTCCTGCGTGAGGCGGGCTTCCATGGAGTCAGCCTGTTCTATGCCGCTTTTACGTTTCGCGGCTGGGTGGGCTACGCCTGATCTGAGACCATGCTGGACTCCGGGCGGAAAATCCGCTTTGGACAGAATCAGACCGGAGCCCGCGGATTTTGCATTCTGGTGACAAATTTACCTGGGGCCGGTGTGCTAACGGTATTCCACCATGAAAACCTCTCCTCCGCCCCGCCGCGCCCCCTGGCTGATGATTCTCTTTCTCTGCGCCGGGCCCTCCGGTCTGCTCCATGCGGAGGATGAAATCGAAAAAGCTTTTCGCGATGCTCTCTATGCAGAGGAGGTGAAAGGCGACAGCGAAACCGCGCTGAAAGCCTACCAGGAGGTCAGCGCGAAATTTGAGATGCAGCGGGACATGGCGGCCACCGCTATCTTCCGCCAGGGCGAGTGCCTGCGGAAACTGGGCCGGAAGGAGGAGGCCGCCGCCGCTTATAACAAAGTCCTCTCCCAATACGGGGACCGCGAGCGGGTGGCGAACCTCTGCCGGGAAAACCTCACGGCCCTAGGGCTTCCCTCCCCAGCCGCTCCCGTTCCGGGCACTGAGATTCCCGGCCCCGCGGATGAAGAGGCCCGGGAGATCGCGCGGCTCACCGTGCTTCAGAAAAACAGCCCGGACCTGCTGAACGCGGGAGAACTGTGGAGCGCGGCAGAAAGCGGGAAAACAGGAGTCGTCGCCTGGCTGCTGAAGCAGCTTCCGGGACTTCCGCCCGCGGAGGCAACGTCCGCCCTTCAGGTAGCCTGCCAGAAAGGCCACCTGAAAATCGCGGAGGCATTGCTGGACGCCGGCGCGAGACCTGACGGAACGGGAGGAGACTCTCCTCTCTGGTCGGCATTCCTAGAAAACAGGATTGAAGTCGTAAAGCTGCTGTTGTCCCGAAAAGTAAATCCGGACGCCCGCTGGCAGATGCGCGTCAATAACGATCCTTTTTCCGGAGATCCCCGGGAACTTGAGGAGGCTACCCCACTGGTCGCCTCTGTTTTCAAAACTGACACTCCGCCAGTGGTAATCGATCTTCTGATTGGAGCGGGCGCGGATGTAAACGCCACGGCGAAACTGCGGAATCCGAATACCAGACAATCCTCCAGTGTCGTCTCCATCACCGCGCTGGGGGTGGCTATCCGACGCTGGGATGCCGGACTCGTCCGGACTCTTCTGGCTGCCAAAGCCAACCCAGACCAGCCCGCCCGGGACGGCGAGCCGCCGCTGTTACTTGCGGCCCGGAATCTCTGGCGCGCGGATTCCCCGGAGAAAGAAGAGATCCTGCGCATCCTCCTGGACGCGGGTGCGGACTGGAAAGGCACGAACACCGATGGCCAGACATTTCTGCATGTTTGCGCGGAAGGTGACCGTCCTCTCTGGCTGGAAAAGGGCATCAAGGCGGGCCTGGACGTAAATGCCCCTAGCAAGGCTGGGCTCACGCCCCTGGACCAGGCGGCGCTGACGGGCTCCGTGGAGTGTGTGCGGATTCTTCTGGCTGCCGGGGCGAAGGTGGATCCGGAACGCAAACCGGAACATGCCTTCTCTCCCCTTTCCTTTGCTCTCACCAGCCGGACAAAAAGCGAACCCGTCCTGCGCATTCTCACCATGCTGCTCGATGCCGGGGCGGATCCCAATCGTCCGCTGGAAAAAGGAGGCCGTGTGCTGAACCTGCTATCCGACGGCTGGCACTCCGATTTTATATGGCCGGAAGCGATCCAGTTGCTGGTGACCCGCGGAGCCCGTCCGGGGGAAAGCAGCCTGTTCAACCCTGGCAGCCTGGGCAGTAAGCAGCCAGGAGTCACCCCTTCCATCCGCGAGACCTTCAAAGCCGTGTGGAAAGCAGCCCACTGGCGGGACAATCCCCGGCTCTCCCAGGCCGTGTGGGTAAGCCAGGGGGAATCCATGCTGGAAAACCGGCTTACACCCCGCTTTAGTGCCGTGTATTGCAGGGAGAGCGCCCTGACAGGCCCTCCCACTCTGCGGACCTTTCTACGCGACGCTCTATATTTGAATCTTTTGCCGGATGGATTTATTTCGGAATTATCCGGCGTCTCCATTATCAGGATCAGGGATGGAAAGGAGCAAATTTCACCCGTGGATGTGGCGGCCCTTCTAACAGAAGAAGGCAACAAAGACCTGCCTCTCGAGTGGGGGGATGTGGTGGAACTGCCCACTACCAGCGGAGGAGACCACATGGAAAACCAGAACAGAGTAAATCTCCTGATGGCGGGCGGTCGTGTGGAAACCCGCATCCAGCCGGCAAAAGGCCGTTTCCTGGTCAACACTGGCTCACCTGACCACAACTTCCACATGGACGAAGAGAGCTTTGATCTTTCCACCGCCCTCCGCCTGGCGGGCGTGTCCGGGTTACTCTTCGATAACACCCGGATCCACACCACGGCACCGGACGGCATGCCCGCCAAACGGACCATGCTACAGGACGATATGTTTTCCAGATCTCCCCGCGTCGAACGGCTACGGAACGGCGATATTCTGGAAATGTTGCCAGGCACGTCGCTGGACAAATTGAGCAATGAAAAGGCGCGGACCGGCATATGGCTCTGTCACTCCATGGATGGGCCTTTCTGGCCTGTGAATCGCGGTGAAACCGTGAACCACAAGCCACTTCCCATGGCCGCGCTGGTATTAGCCCTTCTGGGACCTCATCCCCTGCCCTCCGCGTGTTTTGACTGGGAGAAAGCTCTGGTGCGCACTTTTGACATAAACGATGGCGCGGAATGGAAAGAACGAAAGCTGCTGGAGGCATGGCCCTCCCTGAATATGGAACCTGGGACGGTCATTGTCCTGCCTCCTGCGGAGCGGGATCATTTCGAGCCATCTCCCGAACTGCGAAAGGCGCTGAACGATGCCCTCTCCACGGACTGGACACTCAGCGTGGGAACGCGAGGGATTCAGTGCCGCTACGAACCACGTTATTTCCGCGGCGATAAAACGGACGCCGGATGGACATGGCGGGACCTTGAAACTAACAAATCCACCGGCCCGGCGTTTCCCGTGCTCCGGGATCTCATTGCCACCCAGCCGGCAGCCGCCCACGTGTCCATTGGCGGGGGAGGCAATGCCGTTTCCTATCCCACGGGCGGCGGACGATACCGGGAGAAATTTTCGGAGGAAACAGGAGGAGCCTGGATCGTGGGATCCGGCATCAGCATCGAAACCCCTCCTCCCCCTGTCAAATCCGGGAAAGCCCCGCGGTGAGCCCGGGATGGCGCGCATTACACCCTCCCCATGAGCAAAGCCCCGCCCCCGCCACGCCTTACCGCGTGTCTGCTGTGCCTGCCGGTTCTTTTCCTGGCAGGCGCGGGCGGCTGGGCGCTGCTCAATGAGCAGACGCGGGCGGAGGCGGAACTGCGCCGGGAAGCCCGCGAACTCGCCCGGGGCGCGGCGCGGGATCTGAATACGCCCGAGATGCTCCCGCGTCTGCAATCCCTGGAGGTGCTGATTCCCTCGTGGCAGTTGGAGAAAAAGGAGCTACCCGCCGCCGGTTCCCTGGCGGCGGATTATTTCGCTATCCTCTCCCCGCAGGCCCCGGAAGGGGAACGGGCACCGGCGCGAAGCCGTCTGGAACAGGCCTGGCAGTCCGGGGAATTGCTGACCGCCGTTTCCCCCTCCGGGCTGCCTCTCATGCCACTGGCAGCCGGGGCCCTGGGGAAGGACGTGGAAACGGTCTGTCAGGCCGCGCTCCGGCAGCCGAATGAACTGACGGAAAGACTGATACAAGACGCGACCCGCGATCTGCCAGGGGATCGCCTTCCGTTTCTCAAAGAGCGTGCCGGCCGGGCCATGAAACTGGTGAGTCTGCTGCGCGGACCGGGGCCCACCGGCACGGCGGACACCTGGCTGGGAGACTGGTATGTAAAGGAAATCACCGGCGGTCTCGCGCGGCTCCAGCACCCGGCGGACATTCTTCACCTCCTGACCACTCCGGATCTTTCCGGCGACTGGAGGCCACCCCTTCCACCCGCTCTGACTCTGGCGGTGACCTGGCATCAGCGCCCGGTGACTCCCGCGGATTCCGGGGAGGAGGTGGCGGTCTCCCAGGCCGGGCCGTGGCAGGTAACCGCCGTCTTTTCATCTCCCGGAGCCCTGCGCGGAGAAACCCTGCGCCGCACGCGGTGGCTCATGGGGCTCTTGGCCGGGGCGCTGGGAGTGACGGCCTTCTCGCTTTGGGTGACGTGGCGCGCCTTCCGAAAGCAGGCGCAATTCACGCGGCTTCAGTCCGAATTCGTGGCCAGTGTTTCGCATGAACTGCGCACGCCCGTGGCGGGCATCGGGGTGCTGGCCGAACGGTTGGAACAGGGGAAGGCGGATGCCACGCAGACCGCGCAGTATCATCATTTCATCGTCCGCGAGTGCCGGAGGCTGGCGGCTCTGGTGACCAACGTGCTGGACTTTTCCCGCATCGAACGGGGCCGGAAACAATATGACCTGGAGCCCGCGGACCTGCCCGGATTGACACGGGAAACCACCGCGCTCATGCGTCCGGCGGCGGAGGAAAAAGGACTGGTCCTCACGGAGGAGATCCACGACGTCCCCGAGGACCTGTGGCCGCTGGTGGATGCCGTGGCCATCCGTCAGGCGCTGGTGAACCTGCTGGAGAACGCCATCAAATTCACCCCCTCCGGCGGCAGGGTCACCGTGACCTTCGGGGAGGAACGCGGGGCCGTCCATCTCCGCGTGCGGGACACCGGGACGGGTATTCCCCGCAGCGAACACCGGCGGATTTTTGAACGCTTCCACCGTGTGGACAACGGCCTCACACGGGAAACCCCGGGAGCGGGCATCGGGCTCAGTCTGGTGGAGCACATCGTCCTTTCCCATGGCGGGACAGTGCGCGTGGATTCGGAGCCCGGGAAGGGCTCCACCTTTACCATCCAGTTTCCCAAAGCACCGCCCGTGTCCTCCTGAACCATGCGCCTGCTCCTCATCGAAGACGAAACACCTCTCCGTGTCGCGGTGCGGGATTCCCTCACGGACGAGGGCTGCCGCGTCCTCACGGCGGTGGATGGCCGGGAGGGATTCGAGAAAGCCCTGACAGAAAAGCCGGACCTCATCGTGCTGGATGTCATGCTGCCCGGCATGGACGGGTATTCCCTTTGCCGGGAACTCCGCCGCCTGGGGCACCGCGTGCCGGTGCTCATGCTGACCGCGCGCGGCATGGTGGAGGACCGGGTGCGCGGGCTGGATGCGGGAGCGGATGACTATCTGGTGAAGCCCTTCAGCCTGGCGGAGCTCCACGCCCGCGTCCGCGCGCTCTGGCGGCGCGCCCGGCAGGAGGTGGACCAGCCGGAAAGCGCGGCGTTTGGAGACGTGCGGGTGGACCTCACGCGCCGCGTGGTATTCCGCCGGGGCCGGGAGGTCACGCTCACCGCGAAGGAATACGGCGTGCTGGTGCTGCTCATCCGGCATGCCGGACAGGCGGTGAGCCGGGAGCAGTTTCTGGATCTTGTGTGGGGCCACGGTTCCTTTCCCTCCACCCGCACCGTGGACAACCATATCGGGCGGCTGCGGACCAAACTGGAGGCCGATCCCGCGGAGCCGCGCCACATCCTCACGCTTCCCAAGGCGGGCTACCGCCTGGTGCTCGACCCGTCGGCCGGGTCCCCGGTCTGAAAGGTTCCTCTTCTCAAAACTGGGCAGTTGTGGTTCAATGTCGGCATGTCCCCGTTATTTCGTGTCTGGCGGCATCTGGTGTTTTTGTGCCTCACCCTGGGGGCCTCCGCGGCGACGCCGCCGGAATTCCGGGTCACGGAGTCCGCGTGGGACAGCCGGGGGCGGGTGAAAATAACGGTGCCGGGAGATACGGGGTATTATTATCTGCTCCTGCGCGGCACGCGTCCGGACAACTGCACCTTTCCCGCGGATATCCGCCTGGGCGGCGACGGGGCCACGGTGCTCTATGACAACCTCCCCGCGCGGGCCGGGGCTTTCTTTGCCGTGAAGCGTGTCCCCGTCTCCACCCCTCTGGACACGGATGGCGATGGCGTGGATGACGTGACGGAACTCCGCAATCCCATCGCAAATCCCCTGAACCCCGCCCGGGCCGTCCTGGAGAAACAGGGCGCGGTGATCGCTCCCACGCGGGCGGTCTTCGACGCAGTGTCCCACCGCGACAACTTCCCCGGCGCGCCGAATGTGCGGGAGGTGAAGTTTCTCATCATGGAGGCGGACACGGACAAACCGAAGCTCTACTTCCTGAACGCGAACAATTTTGTATATCACTATTACTTCGCGCGCGATGTCCTGGGATACACGGGAAGCCTCACCGCTTTCAACAACAGCACCTACTTCACGAACACCGGTCGGAAGCAGATCGCCGGCAGTCTGGTGGTGCATGAGTCCTGGCAGTCCCCGGCGGGAGGGCCCCCGGGCATCGTCACCATGGAGTTCTGGCCTTCGGACCCGGTGAGTTATCCCTTTGTGCAAAAAGCCTACGACCTCGTCAGCCGGGCGCTGCCGTTTTTGGAGACCCGCCTTGCCTATCATGCCGCCAGCGAAACCCAGCGCACTCTTTACCGCACGGAGCGGGCGTCCTTCGAGGCCGCCCTGCGGGACCGCATCCATGTCATAACCACGGAGGAGCTTTTCGGCCAGACGAACTACACCCTGCTGAATCCTGGCGTGGGCTTCGGGCGTCTGCTGCTGTATGACGGCAGCGCGCCGCTCACCGTGCGGGATGTGGTGATCTTCCGGACTCTCCCCAACGAGATCACCCGCACCGCCGGCATCATCACGGAGACGGGGCAGACGCCGCTTTCCCACATCAATCTCAAGGCCAAACAGGACAAGACGCCGAACGCCTATATCAAGAGCGCCAGCACGGACGCCCGCATCGCGCCGCTGCTGGGGAAAAACGTGCGCTATGAACCCGGGGCCGATGGCTTCACCATCCGGGAGGCCACGCAGCAGGAGGTGGAGGAGCATCTGGAGAGCCTGCGCCCGGACCACCCGCAGATCCCCGTGCGGGACCTGACAAAGAAGACCATCCAGCCGCTCTCCGCCCTCGCCTTCGCAAGCGCCTCCTCCGTAGGAGCCAAGGCCGCCAATGTGGCGGAACTGCGAAAGTTTCTCCCCGCCTCCATGGTCCCGAACGGTCACGGCATCCCGTTCTATTTCTACGATGAATTCATGAAGGCCAACGGCTTCTATGGCGAGGTGGCCATCCTGCTCGCGGACCCGGATTTCCTGACCAACGCGGCCTACCGGGAACGTCTCCTGGAGGCGCTGCGGAAGCGCATCAAGGCCGCTCCCCTGCCCTCCTGGATGATGGAGGCGCTCACCACGCTCCAGAGCAGCTACCCGGCGGGAACGCCCATCCGCTGTCGCTCCAGCACGAACAACGAGGACCTGGAGGGCTTCTCCGGCGCGGGGCTGTATGACAGCTACACCCACCACCCGGACGAGGGCCACCTGAGCAAGACGGTGAAGCAGGTGTGGGCCAGTCTCTGGAACAGCCGCGCCTTCGACGAACGGGAATTCTACCGCGTGGACCACTATGCCGCCGCCATGGGCGTCCTGGTGCACCCCAATTCCGAGGGCGAACTGGCCAACGGCGTGGGCGTGACGAAGAACATCATCGACCCCAACTGGACCGGCTATTACATCAATGCCCAGCTGGGCGAAAACCTCGTGACCAATCCCGGAGCCAACGACATCCCGGAGGAGTTTCTGATCGCCCAGTTGGAAGGCAGCACGCGCTACACCATCCAGCACGTCACTTTCTCCAACCTCGTGCCCGAGGGCCAGACCGTCATCACCGCCGCCCAGGCGGAGCAACTGGCGGACCGCATGAACGCCATCCACTATCACTTCCTGCCGCTCTACAACGGAAACTACAGCACGTTTGCCATGGAGATCGAATGGAAGATCACCAGCACCGGCGCGCTCTACATCAAGCAGGCCCGTCCGTGGGTGGAGTGAGAAATCGCGGGGCGCTTTTCAGTCCCCGGACTTCTTCCCTGCCTGGCGCTTGAGCGCCGCGCGCACTTCCTCGCCGGTGACGAAGCCGTCGCCGTCCGTGTCGAGCCGGGCGTGCAGGGTGGCGAAGGTCTCCCCGGCCTCCTCTTTGGAAACCTTGCCGTCGCCATCCTTGTCGAGGCGTTTTCCGAGAATGCCCAGGGACTTGCCGGTGAGGCGCAGGGGCTCCGGTTCTGACGGGGCCGGGGCGGGCGTGGTCGCGGTGGCGGCCTTTGCCTGGGCTGCCGCCGCGGCGGGGTTTTCGGCGGGATTCACATACTCCACGTAGCCCAGGAGCATCTCGTCATCCGTTTGTTCGCCCCAGCGCACGTTTTTGCCGGGATCGGGGTTCGCGGGATTCCCGGTGCTGTTGTCATAGACGGCGGTGGCTTCCAGGCGGCTGCCCAAAGGAACGGCCAGGGGCTCGGCGAGACGGTACTGGAGCTGCCAGTTGAAGTCGTAGCGCGGCACGTCCAGCAGGGTGCGGCGTTCGTTGTCCGGTGTCACCAGATCATAACGGAAGGACTTCCCGCGCATGTGCATGTGCGGCATGAAGGCGAGGACCTGGACATTGAAGAGCACGGGCAGCACGCCCTTTTCCTGATGGTTCGCCTCGCCCGCGGGGATGTTGATACGCGGGTTCGCGGCGGCGGCCACATGCACTTCATAACGCGGCGGCTCTTTGGCAAAGGTCACTCCCAGCCGCGTCCGGTCCTGGGTGGCGACCCCCGTGGGAGTATAGTGGAGCTGGAAATGGAGGACCGTGCCCTTCGGCAGCTTTTTGGCATAGCCCGCGGGATACTGGAGCGCGCTGCTGCCAGGCACGTAGGCGGCGAAGAAGTTATTGCCATCCCGCACGCGGCCCCGCCCCGTCTTGTCAGGCACGGTGGTGAATACGAGCACGTGATGCACCTGCGCCCGCGCGGTGGGCAGCACCTCGATGGACTGCACCCACCGGTCCTCCGTGAGGCCGGTGTCCACCTGGAGATTCACATAGCCCATCTTTCCCGTGGCCTTGATGTCCACGCTTCGCGGCAGTTCATAGATGGCATCCGGCTTGCCCATGGCCCACTGGGCATCCGGCCACTGGCGCGGCAGCGGAGCCTCGGAGGTATTCCCGGCGGGGCGTCCGCCCTCCAGCCAGGCCAGCAGAGCCTCGCGATCCGATGCCGTGAGTGAGCGGTCATTCGAGAAAACGCCGTGGCCTCCATCCTCGCGGGGCGCGGCAAACCAGGGCGGCATGAGGCCCTTCGTCACCGTCTTTTTGATCATCCCGGCGTGGGAGATGGCGTCCTCCATGGTCTCCAGGGGGAATGGCCCGATGCCCCCCTGGCGGTGGCACTCCTGGCAGTTGGCCTGGAGAATACGGGAGACCCGCCCGTGCCACGTCACCGGGGCCGTCGCGGCGGGAGCGGCCTTTGGCAGATCCAGCGCGCACCCCGGGGCCGTGGTGGCGGTGACACGGGGCCGCTGCCCGGCGATGACGGCGCGGAGCGCGTCCCGCAGCCATTCGTTTTTCGCGGCGTCCCGGGCGTAGCCAAGTCCATACTGGTCATCCACCGCGCCCCGGTAAACGAGCGTGCCCGCGGCATCGATCACAAACACCTCCGTGGTGCTGGAGGCCCCGAGCGCGGAGGCCAGGGCCATGGTTTTATCATGCACCATGCCACCTTTGAGCCCATGAGTTTTCGCCACTTCGCGGAGGGAGTCCTCCGTGTCCGTGGCGGTGGGATCCGCGTAAAGGAAGCCCACGCCGCTGGACGCGAATTCCTTCTCCGCCGCGGCCAGCACGGGCATGAGTTTCCCACTAAGAGGGCAGGTGGGACTGATGAAGGCCACCACCATGGCCTTCCGGCCCGACGCCAGGGATCTCAGGGAATCCACCCGCCCCTCCAGATCCTTGACTACCTTGACCTCAGGCACCAGTTGCCCGGCGGTCGATTCCCCGCGCGCCAGGGGCCGGGCGTGTTCGGTGAGCGGCTCCAGCGCCCGCCCGGGCGGGGCCAGACTCAGAAGCAGACCGGAATACAGAAAGGCAGTGCGGAAAAAGGAAGCAGTCATAAGCCCGGAGGTTTCCGCGATAGTGCCGCGCGGAGACCGAAAGGTTACGAATCCGGTTTCCACCCGCGAGGGATTTTTCGCGGCCTGGGGACGCCTGAATTGCGTTTTGCATTCAAACAGCGGGCAGCATACCCGCCCGGTGCGCCCGCCTGCATTCAAATTGCATTATTTACCCAGGCTTTTCCGGTTCAAGACCGGGAAACCTTGCCCTGAAGCCTCCATGGCCCCTCCCCTGCACCCCGTGCTGCATAACCAACTTGAATACACTGCCATGAAAGCTCATCTGTTCTCCCTCCTCGCCCTCGCCGCCGTTCTTCCTCTCTCCAGTTGTGCCTCCGGGCGCTCCGCCACGCGCGGCACAGCCGTGGGCGCGGTCGCGGGTGCCGTGGTCGCCGGACCGGTGGGCCTGGTGGCTGGTGGTGCCGTGGGTAATGCCATGGGCGATGAAACCGACCGTCAGCGCCGCCGCTCTCACCGTCACTAAGCAGAGACGGCGACACGTGGATCAAGGCTCAACCACCACGTGATAAAAGCGCCGTTTTTCTGACAGCGGGATGATCCAATCCACTTGTTCATCTACGCTGGAAGCTTTTCGGGCCTTGATCACCGTCCACGCCCCCAACGTGTCAGCTTCCTCCAGCCAGTAGCGCCTGTTAGCCTTTGCTTGGAACTTAATGTGCAGGCCTGAAGCGTCCGCCTCCGCCCAGGCGGAGAAAACACTTGCGGCATCCTGGGGATCGGTCCCGGCGGCATATTCCGCCGCATTGGAACTGCCATCTTTATCCGCGTCCAGCATGCCATCCGCCAAGGAATCCGGATCGAGACCATGTTCGATTTCCCAGTCATTGGGAATTCCGTCGAGGTCCCGGTCCGGATGCGGAGTGAAAGCGGTTTCCAGCAACGCGCTCCAGGTTCCAGCCTGGAGTACGCGGGCTTTTAGCGCCATGATACCATTCAGGGGAATGGCTCCACTGTACGACAGCGCCGTGCCTGAAGCGGCTCCTCCGGCCAACCGGGGATCGCTGCCGTCAACAGTGTAATACACTATACCAGCACCCGGATTCGTCAGGGTCACGGCGTCTCCGGGCAGATAATATCCTCCAAAACGGCTGATTCCCGGCGCGTTAACGACCGGATATAACCCGGCGTCCCGGTAGCGCTGGAGAGCCACGGCGTTGATTTGCGGCCAGTAGTTCGCGTCCATCCATGCGAGGTGCTGTCTCCACTCCACCTCCCGGCGGTAAGGCTGGCCGGAATTGATCAGGTTCGTTTGATAGTCACCCCAGCGCGCGGACTCCGCCACGATGGCGTGATCGATCTCCGTCACGCGCGCGTCCCACCGGGCCAGGATGGCTGGTGTACTGAGAGCGCCGCCATTGAAAAGATGGCGCTGCACCCGGTCCGCGAATTTCAGCCGGAACTCCGGGCTGCCCTGTTTCAGCGCGGCATAGACCTGCGCCGGGGTATTGGCGGCATTCACGTCCGCGTACTTCGCGGGAGCCGTTTGCCAGGAGGTCCGTTCGTAGAGCAGGTTTTCATTACTGATCTCCTGATCCCAGGCGAAGAAATGAAAGCCGTCATTCACCGCCGTGGTGTTTCGCGTCGCCCGGCCCGCCCACCAGTTATGGTTGGGCCAGTCATCCGCTCCGTGGAAAATGTGCAGCACCATGTAGTCGATGAGGCTGTTGGCGTTCAGCAGCACCGGCCAGGCCGGGTTGCGCGTGCCGTCGGGATTGTTGCCCTGCATCTGCTGGAAGGCCGCGTCGGAGGCGTTGCCGTTGCCCAGGGCCATGAGTTGGGACCACGCGGCGTAGTCTCCGTTCTTCAGTTCCGCGAAGTCCACCAGCACATCATAGTCCGCCGCCTTGCCTCCCAGATGATCCGCCTGGAAGTCCTCGTCCGGGTGCTCGCAGACGTTATAGAGCCCCCAGTAGGTGCCATTGAGATAGAGGTGGCAGTAGCGTCCGTGCGCGGAGGGCTGCCCCATGGCGATCTGCGCGTCCCGCACCCACTGATCCCGGATGTAACTCGCCCAGGCCCGCGTCCAGCGCTGGTAGTTCGCGCCATTGGGCCCCAGGCCCACCGGGCCCCATTCCTGACAGAGGAAGGTATCCGTGCTGCCCGCGCGGAGGATGAGTTGATCGAACTTTTCCACCGTGCTGTCCGGAAACAGCGCGTGCTCCAGCTTCGAGTCCCCGTAGTGGGAGCGGAAGAACATCTTGAAACTGTGCTTCGGCGTGAAGACTTTGTCCCGGCTAACGTTTCCATGAATGGCGAGACCGAACTGGACATGAAAATCATCCCCGCCTCCCGGCTCCATCCACTCCGCGCTGGCCGGGCGTTCCCAGGCATCGCCGCGGGCCCCGCTGTTCGCATAGATCCCGCCCGTGCCCCAAAGGTCTTCGGGCGCGGCGGTGATGCTCAGGGTGGGCAGGCTCAGCAGGGCCGTGCGCAGATCGTAACCAGCCACCGGATGATCCACGATGCGCGGGTCCATGGTGTAGTCCCCGGGGAAATTCCCCGTCCATGTCACTGGAGCTGCGGCGGGCCGCTGCTGGCCCGCGACCGCGTCCACAAAAAGATAGGTATGTGTATCCACATTCGTGGGCCCCATGTCCCCCGCCGCCAGAAAGGCCGCCGCCCGCAGCGTGGTGGTGGTGGTCACCGGGACGACGGCAGGCGAGGTGGATTGTGTCCCGTTGGCCAGGGTGGGCACACTGCCATCCGTGGTATAGACGACGGTCACGCCCAGCGTGGCGCAGGAGATGGTGACCGTTTGCGGTACGTCGTAGAATCCCCGCGTGGGAGAGAAGACCGTGTCCGCCACAAATCCGGAAAAGCCATCACCGTTGGGTGCCCCTGGCGTGGGCTCCGCAAAGTAGCGGTCCGGACGGGACGCCCCTGAGACCAGTTCCGGCAGCACCAGAAAATCCGGGTCCGCGGCACCCGCGTTCAGCCCCTGAATGGCGAGGACATTCACCCCCGGCACCAGCAGCGGCGCATAGCGCGAGACATCGATCTCCTCCGTCACGAGAGCCGCTCCGGCAGGCCCCGCGGCGGTGGCCGCGGCATTGAAGGCCGGGACCGCGCCGGCAGGGGCGTTCCGGCGTGCGATCTCCGTCCCGTTCAGCCACGCCACAAAGCCATCGTCATACCGCATCCGCAGCACCAGCACATCCTGCGCGGCGGGGTCGGTCACAGTGAAGGGAACGCGTACCAGCGCGGAGGCGTTCACATTCCGCATGGAGGCGGCTAGATCCGCGGCGATGGCGGGCGTAAGCAACCGGGCATCCAGGGGCGAGCCTCCCGCCGCCAGGGCGGCGATCTGCGCGGGTGTGAGCACGCCGTCCCAGAGAGTGAAGTCATCGATCGTGCCCCGGTATCCAGTGCCTCCCGCCGCGGTGTAGGCTCCGATGAAGAAGCTGCGGAAGTTCATCATCACGTCCGTGCTGGTGCCGGAGAGCAGCAGCGAGCCGTTTTGCCAGATCTCCTTTTTATCCCTGTCCTTCTGGAAGACATAGTGATTCCACTGACCCTTCCACTTCGTGGGGTTCGGCTCGCCGGTGAAGACCCGGTTGCGCGTGGCATCGCAGCAGCCCGCCGTGTCCCAGTAAATGACGGAATCACTCCATGGCAGGTGCGCGCCCAGCACGCGCGTACCGCCACCATTCGCCTCGCCCCCCGCGAAGAAAAGGAACCCCTCCGCGGGCTGCGTGGCCGCGCCCAGCACCCACACACTGATGGCCAGCGCATTCTGTTGAGTGATGGCATCGAAGGCTCCCGATGCCGCGCCGGGAATGGTTACCAGGCCGTTGCCATTGAAGACCATCGCGCGGTCCCCCGGCTGTCCCGTGCGGCCCCCGCCGTCCGCGGTATAGGTGGCATTCACCACCGTCCCCTTAAGACCCCGCCCCGTCGCGTCCACGGCGGAACCCGGCACGGAGGTGTCATCGAACCTCCAGCACGCCAGCGGTCCGGTGCCATTGAGCCCGCCGCTGGTATCGAAGCCCACACCCGTATTCGCCGCCTGCCAGGCGGAGTCATCGAAGCCCTCGCGTGCCGTCCAGCCGGTCACCGCCGCCGCGGGAATGAGCACCCGCGCCGCCGCGCCCGGGGCCACGAGAGGCGCGGCATTCAATCGCCGTCCCGTGCCATAGGAGATGTTCGACGACTGCCGGGGAAAGTTCAGATACTGACTGGCGATGGTGACACCGTCCGGCTTTACGAGCAGCAGGGATTCCCCGTCCTGGTCCAGCTTGAAATTCGTGTGCAGTTCCGCCCCCGCCACGCGGCGGTCCTTGGAGGACGCAAAGACGATGAGGCTTTTCCCGGCGGCCAGCATCACGGGCGAAGGAAACCGCCATTTTGTTAGAGCCGCGGGACTGTCCGAGAGATACCAGCCTCCCAGGTTCACCGTCACGGGGCCGGGATTGGTGATCTCCACCCAGTCCGGTGTTTCACCATCCCCGTCCTCCAGCCCTCCCTTATTGTCCGCCAGGAATTCGGAAATGTAAGGACGCGGCACGGGCAGCGAGGGATCCAGAATCACCTGCCAGGAGGCTCCGGTGAAGGCATTCCCGCTGGGGTCCGCGATGCCGTGACCCGCTGCCCATGAGAAGGTGACCGGACCGGGTGGCGGCTGGGGAAAGGTGAATACCCAACCGGCGTCCCCCTGGGCCAGGGCACCGGTGGCGGGAGCACCGTTCACCAGAAGGTCCCTGGCATCCACGCCCGCCACGGGGGCATCGAATTGTACCAGCATCTGATACAACTCCCCCACCAGTTCCCCCGCCGGAGGATCCTGGGCAGTGACGGCGGGCGGCGTGATATCCGTCTCCGGTCCGAAAACCTCCAACTCCGCGAAGCTCAGCGGCTGGGCATTCACGGTCTCCAGCCGGGCATAACGCGCCCGCACCGTCCCCGGCACGTCCACCGTGAGATCATACTGGTTCCCCCCCTTCACCAGGATTTCCCGCGCCGGATTCACCATCTGGCTCCACACCTCCAAGCCCGCGTTGTTCTTCAGGCTGAGCTTCACCGCCGTGACGTTCGAGAAGTCCGTGCGGTTGAAAAGCCGCACCATGTCCACCGTCTGGTCCTCCGCCACGCCCGCGCTGAGATCCACCTGGTAGAAGTCCCCCACGACCGTGGAGCCGCTGTGGTAAATGGGGTGCCCGGCATGCGCGTAGTCGCCATCGATGATCCCGTCGTTCCCCGCGTTGGCCGCCGTGGCGTGGGCTCCGGGATTGAGAGAGGTGGCCGGTTTTCCCAAGGCCATGTTTGGCGGAATGGGCCCCTCCTGCCCGAAGACCGCCAGTTCCGCTAAGGTAAGGTAATTCGGGTTCGGAGGTGAATCCGTCCGGGAGACCCGCACCGTGCGCCCTCTCACCCCGCGCATGTCCGTGGTGCCCCAGGGATTGTCCGCCGCCATGCCCGCCAGATAGGTTCCATTGAATACCTCCGTGCCCGCGGCGTTGGTGATGACAATGCGGAGGTTCTTCACCGTGCCCTGCAACGCGTCCCTCCGCGGCCAGATCTGTACGCGGTCCAGATAGTAGTCAGCCCCCAGATCCACCTGCACCCACGGGGCGGCATCGGGAATGGTAGTATGCCACACGGAGTCGCCGGTATAAAACTGCCCGTCGCGGTTATCGTCATTCACGTCCGCCGCCACCGAGCCGTAATCCGCGGAGGACGCCGTCGCCACGCCCCCCGGCGCGAGATTCACCGGGATGGCCCGCGACACACCGGGCAGGATCAGCAGGGAAAGAAGAGCGGGCAGGAAACGGGGAGGCATATTTCATCCATAACAGCCCCCAGCCCCGGCAGGCAAGCCAGGCATTCACGGATATCGCTATTTCCCCGCCATCAATCCATGGGCACCACAATCTGGTCCCCGTCCGCCAGCACGGGATTTCCCTCCTCTCCACCTCCCACGCGGCGGAGATCATAGACCTTTTCCTTTCCTCCCCGGATGATTTTCACATGCTTTACGTCCGCGAATTCCGTGAACCCACCGGCGGTGGAGATCGCCATGAACAGACGCATTCCCTCGCGCAGGGGCACCTCTCCGGGCTTCCGGACCTCGCCACCCACGGTGACCACATGGGGCTGCGCGACCTCCACGCCCGCCAGGGTGGCGATGACCGTGGGATTTGTATAAATACCCTCTGTTTTATACGCCGTTTCTATTTGACGGGAAAGCTCGGTCACGGAAAGCGAGGCCGCTTTGATTTCCTTTTCCAGATAAGGCATCCGCAGCAGCCCCTTCTCCGATACCGTATAAAGAGCGGAGACATTTGCCGCGTCCTCCGCGGGCACCTTGAGATCGATCTTCACTGGATCACCCGGTTTCAGAATCGCCTGCGCATGGGACTGAAGACACAGGAAGATAGAAAGCAGAACGGCAAAAACGGGGAACAGACTTTTCATGACCCGGCTTTCGACCCGGGCCCGGAGGGTATGTTCATTTTTTATTTCCCCTTACTCCTTCAGCAGTTTTCGCATGGCCTCCATCAGCACGCTCTCCACCTGGGGAGCCACGAAGGAGGAGGTGGGCCGGGTTTCATATCCACCCTCCGCGTAGCTGACTTCCGTGCCGATGTATCCCGGGCCGTAGTCCCCGTAGGCAGCCATGGCGATCTTAAAATCCGGGCGCATCTTTTTCGCGGCGATCTGGTATTCCACGAAGAGTTCGCCTGGCATGTGCAACACCCGCACCTTCGGTCCCAGGCCCAGGCAGGTGAGCGGTATCTTATCCCCCGCCGCGCAGCGCCGCAGCCAGGCCAGTTGCATGGCCGCGCCCAGGATGTCCCCGGTCTTCGGGTCTTTCCCCGCGATCTCCGCGAGGAGCTTTTCCTCACTCAGATGCGCCGCCGGAGGCAGCGCCGCGGACGCCACCCGCCAGGTCACGTCCGCCGCGGACACAGGAAACCGCTCCACCGCCTGCCATGCCCGCGCCAGCCCGTCGCTGAGCCGCGCGGCCAGCACACCGCGGTTCGCGGGTTCGCCATCGTTGTATTTTCCCGCGCCCACATTACCGCCCGCGCCGGTGAAATGCACATGCACGGGCACCGCCTCCTCCTGCTGCCGCATGAACCGCGCGATGCCCGGGAAGTCAGGATTCGCCACGCCCGTGCGGTAGTAGCTCTGCGGGTGCGTGGCGTAGTAACTCAGCACCGCCAGCGGACGGTCACCCTGCCAGAAACCGATGACCGTCGCCGCGGGGTCGATGACGCCCTCCGGTTCCGCCCGCAGCGCCGGATCCTTCGTGGCAGTGGCGCGAAAAGCCCGCACCTTTCCGTCAGGGCCGAAGATGCGGCGGCTGGAGGCCACCTCCTTCACCTCCGCCTCGCCACAGCCCGCGTGGGTCACCGTTTGCGCCCGCGCCACGCCTTCCTTCAACGCCGTCGCGGCCCGGCCGATGACGTCCCTGACAAAAAGCACTTCGCTCACCTTCCCCTCCTTTCCCTGCCCCCGCAGGATCTCCCCGGCGGAGAAATCAGCCAGCGGCGCATCGTGCTGGTGCAACACATGCACGGCCACGCGGTCCGGCGTGGTACCCGCCGCTTCGGCCAGGGATTCACAAAAAGCCGCGTGCGCGCCATTGGCGATGCCGATCCAGTCCACCGCGCAGAGCACCACCGGCTTTTCCATGCCCGTGAGCACGATGCCCCGGCACCGCAGTGTGAGTTCCCCCGCTTCCCGCATGGAATCGTAAGCCAGGGCGCCTCCCCGCGAGGGCGTGGCATCCACGTCGAAAGTGCCCAGCTTCAGCGGCACCGCCGGAGCCTCCGCGCGAGCCAGGGAGAAGGTGAGACCCG
Source organism: Verrucomicrobiales bacterium (assembly GCA_965229245.1). Classification (GTDB taxonomy): domain Bacteria; phylum Verrucomicrobiota; class Verrucomicrobiia; order Verrucomicrobiales; family V1-33; genus V1-33. Next base: position 362,698 of record CBDDIW010000003.1, on the reverse strand, counting down.
CGGGCAGCAGCAGGGCCAGAAGATTTCGGCGGGTGAGGGAACGCGGGCGCATGGGTCACCTTCTACGCCCGCGCGCACGGCCCACAACCCGCGCGGTCCTCCGCACATGTGGAAGTGTGCGCCCGCCCGGGTCCCGCTTATCCATTCTCTCCATGTGCCTCCGCGCCCCTTTTTTCCTGCCTCTCGCCGCTTTCGCCCTAACTATCCCGTCGCATGGCGCGGAGCCGGTGGTGGAGGCCGGGGAATTGCCACGCGTGCCTCCACTGACACCGGAGAAGGCCCAGGCGGCTTTTCACATCCGGCCGGGCTTCCGTATCGAGCTGGTCGCCAGCGAACCGGAGGTGATTAGCCCCGTCGCCATGGCCTTCGATGAAAACTCCGTGCTCTATGTGGTGGAGATGATCGACTACTCCGAGCGCCGCGGAGAACAGCTCTCCCGGGTCCGCCGTCTGGAGGACCGGGATGGCGATGGCCGCTTCGAGCACGCCACGGTCTTCCTCGATAACCTCCCGTGGGCCACCTCCGTGACCTGCTGGGATGGCGGGGTCTTCGTGACCGCATCGCCCGATATTATTTACGCCCGGGACACCAATGGAGACGGCGTGGCGGACGGGCGCCGCGTGGTCTTCACCGGCTTTGGCGAAGGCCGGGCAAAGCTGAACGTGCAGGCGCTCTGCAACAGCCTCACATGGGGACCGGATCGGCGGATCCATGGAGCCACCGCCGGCAATGGCGGGCACATCCGCCGCGTGGTGGACGGCCAGCCCCGCGGAGAGGCGGTGAATGTGGATGGCGCGGACTTTTCCTTTGATCCTCTAACCCTCGACTTCCGCGCGGAGACGGGCACCGCGCAGTTCGGCCTCACCTTTGATGAACAGGGAGAGAAATACGTCTGCTCCAACAGCAGCCACCTCCTGTGGTGCCCCTACACCCGGCGGGATGCCGCGATCCCCAGCCCTTTTCCTCTGCCTCCTCCCCTGGTGAGCATCCCCGCGGACGGCCCCGCGGCGGAGGTCTTCCGCCTCAGCCCGGAGGAGCCGTGGCGGGTGGTGCGTACCCGCTGGCGGGCCAGCGGTCTGGTGCCGGGACTGGTGGAGGGCGGCGGGCGCTCCAGCGGATACTTCACCTCCGCCAGCGGCGTGCATATTTCCAGTGGACTGGTGTGCCGGGGATCCGCCTTCACCGGCGATGTGGGGTCGAATCTGGTGCATCGTAAAAACATCGGGTGGACACCGGACGGCCCCGTGGCCCGCCGCGCCCCGGATGAACAGCAGAGCGAATTTCTCGCCAGCACGGACAATTGGTTCCGGCCCGTGGCCTTCACAACGGGGCCGGATGGCGGGCTCTACATCGTGGACATGTACCGGGAATACATCGAGCACCCGGATTCCCTGCCTCCCGCCATCAAGAGGCATCTGGATCTGAACAGCGGGAATGACAAAGGCCGTCTCTGGCGCGTGGTCCCGGAGGGATTCACCCGGAAGCCCTGGCCCCGTCTGGGTCCGCGAACGGACGCCGAACTTTCCGCCCTGCCGCCGGAGACCGGCTGGCACACCACCACCGCCTCCCGCCTGCTCCATGCGCGCCGGAGCCAGCTTCCTGTTTCATCCCCTCCAGCTCCACCCGCCATGGAGGCCGCGGCCCGCGAACGCATCCATGAGGCTTTGGAAGCCGGTCGGGGAAATGCGGCGGCCCGCTCAATGCTGGCTGCTTTCTTCACGCCCTCCGGCACGGACTGGCAGCCAGGCTATGCGGCGGAACTGGCCCGGCACGCGATCTCCAGCCGGGAAGAGGCCGCGACGTTATTTGAAAATGCAGCCTCCGGTGCCACCCCTCTCGCGGCTCTGCGGCTGGCGGCTTTTCTGGAAGTGTCCCTGCCCTCCGCCCTGCTGGACACCGCCCGCGAGGCGCTGGTAAAGGCGGAGACTCCGGAGCCCTTCCGGCTGGCGGCAGTGGACGCTCTCTCCCGCGGCCACAAACCGGAACTGGAAGCCGCGGCCCTGGATGCCACCCTCCCTCCCACCACCCGCGTGGCCGCCCTGCGTCACGCGCCTGGAGCAGCAGCCAGGCTCCTTCCCGGCTGGGATCTCCACCCCTCCGCTCTCCGCGCCGCTGCTCTGGAACAACTGGCCGCCTCGCCCGCGGGCGTCCCCCTGCTGCTGGAGGCCATCCAGACCAGCCGCATCCCCGCCGCGGAAGTCCCGGCCCACCTGGCGGATCAACTCCGGCGCACGGGTGATGCCATAACCAGATCCCTGGCCGCCCGACTTCTCCCGCCTCCTCAAACCAACCGTCAGGCCGTGCTGGAGGCCCGGCAGGGAGCCCTGAAGCTCGAAGGCGACGCCAAGAAAGGCCGCGTGCTTTTCCTGCAAACCTGCGCCGCCTGTCACCGGGATGGAAACGACGGCGCGGCGGTGGGCCCGGACCGCGCGAGCTTCCGGAATCTCGGCAAGCCCACGCTCATGCTGCACCTGCTGGATCCCAACCGCGAGGTGCCACCCCGCTATTTCACGGTCATCGCCTCCACCACCGGCGGGGAAACCTTCGCCGGCATCTCCGCCGCGGAGTCCCCCGCCTCCCTTCGTCTGCTCATGCCCGGTGGAAACGAAAAGGTCATCCCCCGGGACCAGCTCAAATCCCTGGAGCGGTCCAGCCGCTCCCTCATGCCGGAAGGACTGGAGGCCGCATGGAACGATCAACAACTAGCGGACCTGCTGGCTTTTCTGGTCCGGTAATCCGCTTAGAAAAGCTCCGTGAGATACTGCTCGCGCACGCCCTTGCCGTGGATGCGCACCCAGTAGATGCCGCGCTTGCCTTTGATCTTCGGATCCGGCTCGAAGTTGATCGTATTGTCGTAAACGAAGCTGTAATCGACCGCGATTTCCCGGCCCTTCGGCTCCTCACCAAAGGGGATGGTCTGCGTGGGGCGGCTCAGGAGCTTCCAGATCTGCACCTTCGTATCCTGGGGCAGGCTGGAGGTGGAATAGTAGGACCACGCGTTGCCCTTCACATACTCCAGTGGATAGAGGCCGCGACCCGGATAGCCCCAGCCTTCGCGGGTTTTCTTGCCGGAGCCGTCCATGCACCACATGGCGGAAAAGATGCCGTCCCGGCCGAATCCCGCGTTGCCCATCGGAGGGTTAAGGCACCAGCGGCGGTGGCCGCGGCGCTCGCGATTGTTGTCCCCACCATCGTCCATGTAGCCGTCCACGGTGCTCGCCATGTCGTGGTGGCCCATCGCCAGGTTGCACTTATCAGTGGAGTGACCCAGGGAGTGGCTGATGGTGCCCGCCTTCGCACAGGCTTTAGAGGCATCGTCGGCACCTTCCACCATGCGGGGCTCGGTGCCTACTTCGTCGTAGAGACCGCTGAGAAACCGGTAGGCATTCAGGCGGCAGATGGCTTCATGGACCTCTTTGTTCGCCAGGGACTTCGGTTTTTCCCGCTGGTAGATGGCCCGCAGGCCGGAGCGGATTTCATCCTTCGTGCGCGGGTAGAGGCGGCCCTTCGTGGGCTCGCCAGCTACTTCGTCGTCGCCATCGCTGCCCTGCGGGGAGCCGCTGGTGGTACTGCTGCCACCACCGGAGGCCGGGGAGGGCTTGTCCGGCGAAGGCGTGGCCGGGGCCTTGCTCTTCTTCTCCAGGTTTTCCAGATAGATCACGTCCGGAGGCATCAGTTCCTCCTTCGGAATCGACACCTTGTCGGTGCTGTTCTTTTTCTTAATGATGACATTCTCCCCCTCCACCTTGAGGAAGCTGCCTTCGATGTTCTTGCCGCGCACGGTTTGCCACACGTGGTTTTCCTCCGCGGCAGTGGCGAAGGCGGCGAAGAGGAGGACGGAGAGTAAAAGAGGACGGATCATGGCCGGGGGGTCCAGATAAGCGAATGCTGATTAAAGGTTTATTTACTGCTTACGAAGTAAATACTTATTTCCCAGAGCCTCCGCAAGGGGATCGGCATTCTCGGCGCAGAAGCCCGCGTAGAGATGCCGCCGCCAGCCCTCGGCGTGCTCGAATTTTCCGGACTCCGTCCCCAGGGTGGCGGAGAAGCCCTGCATGGTTTTGAGGTAGGAATCCATGCCCTGCGTGTCATCCAGCCACTGCTTCTGGCTGGCGTGCGCGGCCAGGGCCGCTGTTTTCCGGTCCAGCACAGCGGTGACATCCACGTACGCCTCCGGGTGGACCCGCGCGCCCAGGGGATCGCACATCATGTGGGGCATGCAGTGATAGACCGTCACGTCCCCGCTGCCCTCCTTCACTGGCGGGGTGGTCTTGTAGTTCGGAAAATTTTTGCAGAAGGCCGCCGTGACCGCCAGGCGGCAGGTTTCCATATGGTCCTCCATATAGTCCATAGGCGCGTGGGTGAGCACCACGGAGGGATTCACCTTCCGCACCACGGCGGCCACTTTCCGCAGGAGTGGCAGACCGTAGAGGATCTCCATGTCATCCGCCATGGGGGGGTGCCACGTCGCTTCCATGAGGCGGGCGGCGTCTTTGGCCTCGGCCCGGCGCACCACGCGGGTGCGGGCCGCCGTCATCACCGCGCTCCCCAGGGAACCGGTGGACACATTCAGAACGTGGATCTCCCAGCCGGCGTCCCGGAGCTGCAGGAGGGTGCCGGCCATCCAGAATTCGATGTCATCCGGATGGGCGGCGATGGCGAGCGCGGTGCGGTTCATGGGGCGCGGAGAAAAACCCGGTCCCGCCCGCGCGCAACGGGGCAATGAGCATCAGCCTTTCCTTGCAATCCCGCGGCGGCATTTCTACATAGCCTTAGCCATGCCGCCCCTCGTCAAGTCCATCCTCAGGTTCTACCAGTCCTCGATCGGAAAGAAGATCATCGTCGCCGCCACCGGTGCCGCGCTCATACTTTTCATCATCGGTCACATGCTGGGCAATCTTCTCGTCTTCGGCGGCCCGGAGATGCTGAATGCCTACGCGAAGAAGCTGGCGGACCTGGGGCTTCTGCTCTGGCTCGCCCGGCTGGGTCTCCTCGCGGCGGTGGTCCTGCACATTGTCTGCACTGTCCAGCTCACCGTGGCGAACAGGCTCGCCCGCCAGCAACCCTACGGCGTCCAGGCTACCCGTAAGGCCACCCGTGCCAGCCGGACCATGATCTGGAGCGGCACCATCATCCTCGTTTTCGTGATCTACCACCTCATGCACTATACCTGGGGGATCATGAACAACTACTACGATCACGAAAACCCGCGCTACTTCCTGCCCAGCGGGGACCACAACGTGTATAACATGGTGGTGGACGGCTTTGGCTGGGCTCCGGCCTCCCTCTTCTACATCTTCGCCATGGCGCTGCTCTTCATGCACCTGAGCCACGGCTTTGCCAGTGTCTTCCAGACCCTGGGTTTCACTACGCCGAAGACCCGCCCGGCGATCGAACTCACCAGCAAGGCGGTGGCCCTGGCGCTCTTCGCGGGAAATTCCCTCATGCCGCTGGCCGTGCTCTTCGGCTATGTGAAGTAATTCCGCCGGTATTGACACCGCGGGCTTTTCCATGATGCTGCAGGCATGAAAATCCGCCTGCTTCCCCTCGCACTGGTTCTCGGTTCCCTGAGTTGCGTCGCGCCCCTGCTGGCGGACGCCGCCTCCAAAAAAGAGAAGGCTCCCGCGGGGGAAAAAACCGGGGAAAAGGACAAAGAGAATAAAGAGGAGGAGCCCAAAAAAGATCTGCCGGATTACATCCGCTTTGTGGATGACGCGAAAAGCGCCCGGCTGGAGATCGCCAACAAATCCTTCAAGCTGCCCTCCGGCCAGATCATCGATCTGACGGGAGCCGTGCACATCGCGGATGCGTCCTACTACGCGGAGCTGAACAAGCGCTTTGACTCCTATGACGCGGTGCTCTTCGAACTGGTGGGCGATCCCCGGGCGGTGACGGACAAGAAGCAGGCAAAGGAAGAGAAGGATCCCAAGTCCGGCGGCAATCCCATCCGCTTCATTCAGACCACGGCGGGCCGTTTTCTGAAACTCTCATTTCAGCTTGGCGAGATCGACTACACGAAGCCGAACATGGTCCACGCGGATGCCTCCGCCGCGGAATTCGCCAAAATGCAGAAGGAGCGGGGCGAGTCCATGATGGGCCTCTTTGTCAAAGCCATGAAGGCGCAGATGAGCGGGGACCTCAACGACCTGCCGGTGAATGAACTGGACACCATGGGCCTGATCCGCATCCTCATGAGCAAGGACTCCGCCGCGGAATTCAAGATCGTGCTCGCGAAGATGTTCGACCAGGCGGAGTCCATGACCGCCATCATGGAAGGTCCGGACGGGTCCGCCATCCTCACGGGCCGCAATGGCGTGGTGATCAAGAAGATCAAGGAAGTGCTGGCCGATAAAACGAAGAAGCACATCTCCGTCTTCTACGGCGCGGCACACATGCCGGGCCTGGAGACGATGATCGTGAAGGAACTGAAAGCGGAACCCGCCGGGGAGCAATGGCTGGCCGGATGGACCATGCCACACGAGGGCGGGGAGAAGGCGGCGGAGGAAGAGGACAAAAAGCAGCCCTGAGGGCGGGAAACGCGGGAGGAAAAACTCCGCGATTTTGGTCACAGATTCGGGTTCATTTTTTTCCCGGGAGGGTTTACACGCTGGACCATCTCTCATGCAATCCCGCCGCTCCTTTATGAAGACCTCAGCCGCCGCGGTCGCCGCCACGGCTCTCCCTGTCTCCGCCGATCCCGCCCCGCCCGCCGCCTCCCAGGTGAAGCTCCGGCTCGGGTTTGACAATTTTTCCATCCGCGCCCTCGAATGGAAAGCCCCCCGGCTGATCGACTACGCGGCGGAGTTGAAGAGTGACGCGCTGCTGCTCTCGGACCTGGATGTTTATGAAAAGCTGGATGACGCCTACCTCGCGGACATCGGGAAACGGGCGCGGGACAAGGGCGTGACGCTCTACGCGGGCACCGGCGGCATCTGCCCCACTTCAAAGAGCTTCAACAAAAAATGGGGCACGGCGGAGGAGCATCTCCGGCTGGTGCTCAAGGTCGCGAAGGCCGTGGGCTCTCCCGTGGCGCGGTGTTATCAGGGCCACGGCGAGGACCGCCACACGCCCGGCGGCATCTATGCCCGCATGAAGGACACCGTGGCGGTATGCCGCGCGGTGAAGAGCCAGGCGAAGGACCTGGGCGTGAAGATTGCCATCGAAAACCACGCGGGTGACATGCAGGCGTGGGAGCTTCAGGCACTGGTGGAGGAGGCCGGCCGGGACTACGTGGGGGTGACCATCGACAGCGGCAATGCCACCTGGACGCTGGAGGACCCGATGCAGAATCTGGAAATCCTGGGCCCCTACACGGTGGCCAGCGGTATCCGGGATTCCATGATCTGGGAGGATGGGGAGGGAGCCCAGGTGGCGTGGACCGCCATGGGAGAGGGCCTCATTGACATGAAGGCCTACGCCCGGCGTTTCGCCGAGCTGTGCCCGGACGCTCCCTTCATTCTGGAAATCATCAGCGGTTTTTCCAAGGGCTTCCCCTATCTGAAACCGGAATTCTGGCCGGGCTATGAGCAGATCCGCCCGGCGGAGTTCGCGCGTTTCCTCGCCATCGCGAAGAAGGGCAAGGCGATCCCTCCCTTCCGCGCCACGGGGGATAAAAAGAAGTCGGAGCAGGACTATCAAAAGGCCGAACTGGAGCGCAGCTTCAAATATTGCCGCGAAGTCATCGGCATCCGTCCATGAACCTCCCGCCGCCCCCGTCACCGGAGGAACTGCCCGCGCTGGCCCGCAAGGTCATCGCCGGGGCGAAGTTTCCCATGCTGGCCACGGTGGACGACGGCCAGCCGCGCGTGCGCCCGGTCTCGCCGGTGAAGGTGGACGGTTTTACAATCTATGTGGCGAATCTGCGGGCCTACGGCAAGACCGCCGAGATCGCCGCGAATCCCCGCGTGGAGTTGTGTTATCTGGATGAAAATCACGACCAGACGCGCATCACGGGCGTCGCGGAAATCCTGACAGACGGTGCCGTGCTCGCGGAGATCTGGGCGGCAAATCCCCTGCTCCGCCGTTATCTGGGCACGCCGGACAATCCTGATCTGATCATCTACCGCATCCGCCCGGAACGGGTGCGGTATATGAAGGAATGGGCTCTCACGTATTATGAGGTTCCGGTAGAGGGCTGACATCGTCTTATATTTTCCATGGATTCACTTTTCTCCGCATCCTCGTCACTTCCTGGCCTTGCTTTGACACCGCGGAGAGCTACAGCGCTGCCTGTGTCCGCCCTGCCTTCTCCCGCCCAGCCTTTCACTCTCTGGCTTTCCCCCGATGCCTGGCCAAAACCCGTGCTGCGCCTGCCGGGCGCGGCCTTCACCCTCTGGCTGGATCCGGAAACCTGGCCCAAATCACTCCTGAAGCTGCCGGGCTCGGCTTTCACGCTCTGGCTTTGCTCCAGCACCTGGCCAAAGTCCCGGCTCCATCTGCCGGACCGGTGCCACACGCTGTGGCTGGACGAGAAATCCTGGCCGAAGGGCATTCCCCAGCCCGCGTCCCTCGCGGCGGTGATCGCGAAGCCGGAACCGGAAGCCGAACCGGCTGTGGAAGTGGAACCCGTGGCGGAAGCGGCTCCCGTTGTGGAACCGGAGGCAGCCCTTACCGTGAAGCCGGAGCCAGTAGCTGAGGTGGTTTCTGAACCGGCGACGGTTGAGCCTGAAACCGTGCCCGCGGTCGTTGAAGTCTCTCCCGCTCCGGACGCTCCCGGACCGGTCGCGGAGGTGACAGCGGTCATTTCGAACGAAGAGCCGGAGCCTGTTGTCCATCCGGAGTCCGGGCCACCGGTCGAGGCCCCTGCCCCGGAGGAACAACCTCCAGTGCCGGAAGCCATCCTCCCGGATCTTCCCGCCCTGCCGGTGCCTGCCATTCCCACCGTTTCCGCACCCGCCATGAATCCGCCGCTCAAACTTCCCGCCAGCAGCTTCACCCTGTGGACCACTCCCGCCGCCCTGACGGTACCAGTGAAGGCCGCGGCGGCACCCGCGGTCGTGACCGCCGCCGCGGCTGGAGTGAAAGGTCCGAAGTTCCGCCTGCCGGGCCAGCCTTTCACCCTCTGGACCCACCCCGGCAAAGTGGTGCCCATCAAAATGTCGAACACTCTGTCCGCGGCGGCCGCCCAGGGCGGCGAGGGAACTGTCCGCCATCGCGGTGGGCTGCACTACTGGTTGCCTGCCGCCGCGGGGATTGCCGTCGCGGCTCTTGTGGCGCTGTCCTATTTCTCTGAAAAGGCCTATCGTCAGAAGGTCCAGGCGGACGCCGACAAGTTCAAGACGAAGAGCGCCGCCGAACTGGCCACGGTGAAGGCCAACCTGACGGAAGCCTCCACCTCCGCGCAAAAGGCCGCCAGCGAGCTCGTGGCCAAAGAGGCGGACAACACCGGCGTGGTGGCAAAGCTGAAGACCACACTCACCGCCACCGAGGAGGCGCGCAAGAAAGAGGAGGCCAGGGTGGCGGAAACCTCCGTCGCGCTCGAAAAGGCGAACAAGGCTCTGGCGGATGCCCGCAAGGAATTCGCGACGAAGGAATCCTCCCTGCAAAACAACCTCACCACCCTGACCGAGGAAACCTCAAAGGCCAAGCGTGCCGCCGGGGAGGAGCTGAGCAAGGCGAAGGAGGCCGTGGCCAAACTGGAGGAGGAAAAGGCGAATGCCGTGAAGGAAGCCGCCGCCTCTCAGGCGGACCGCGATCTCCTGAAAGCCGAGGTGGAGAAGCTGCGCAAGCAGCTCCAGGCCGGGCCCAAACCGCCGTCCACCGGCCCGGAAGCGTAATCGCTTTTTGACGCCGCGACCGTTCAGCGATACCTGCGATTTCTCCGTCCTCGATGAGACGGCGGACTGGATCGTGGTGGACAAGCCCGCGCCCCTGCAGGTCCATCCCTCAAGGCCGGACGGCGGCCCCACGCTCTGGCACGGGCTGCGCGAACTGCTGCGCTACGAACTCGAGAACGGCGGCTCACTTTCCATCATCAACCGGCTGGACCGGGACACCAGCGGCATCGTGCTGGTGGCGAAACACAAAGCCGCCGCGCGGATCCTGCACAAGGCCATGATGCGGCGGGAGGTGGCCAAGGAATACCGCGCCATCGTCTGGGGCTGGCCGGAAAGCGATGCTTTTACCGTGGAGCAGCCCATTCTCCGCCGCAGCGATGTGGAGGAGAGCCCGATCTTCAACCTGCAACAGATCCATCCGGAGGGAGCCCCCGCGCGGACGGAGTTCCAAGTGCTGGAGCGGTTTGAAAAGGCGACCACCAGTGGCACCCGTTTTTCCCTTGTGGCCGCGCGTCCGTTCACCGGACGCATGCACCAGATCCGGGTGCATCTGGCGCACGCCGGGCATTCCATCGTGGGGGACAAACTTTACGGCCCCTCGCCGGACTGGTATCTCCGGCAGATCGAGGAAGGCTGGACGGAAGCCGCGGCGCGGACGCTTCTCATGCGCCGCCAGGCCCTGCACTCCTGTTTCCTTGGAATCGTGGATGAAGACGGCAGGCCGATAGAGTGGCGCGCCGGAATTCCCCCGGATATGAGGGAATTCCTGGCGCGCGACCGGATAGAGAGTTAAGCCTGCCTGGCGTGTCAGTTCTTCACCGCGAGGCGGAAGAACAGCTTCGCGGGCAGCGGCGAGGTGAGCGACAGATCGTAAACGCCCGCCACCGTCGTGGGAGACACAGTGGTCACGTCCTGCCAGCCGGAGGTCGGATCGCTGGACCGTTGCAGAGTGTAGGTCACGCCCGGCACGGCGGCCCATTCAAGCCGCAGATTGTTACCCGTGATGATGGTGGCTCCGGACAGGCGGAGGAAATCCGCCGCATTGTAGGGATCCGTGTGGGCGAGGACTTCGAGGACATCAGGAATGCCGTCACCATCGGAGTCCAGGTTCGGATTCACGGAGGCCCCCACCACGAGGGTGCCACCTCCGTCCACCAGCGAGGCAGCGGGAACGCCCACCGTGCTGGTGAGATTCGCCACCGTATAGGTCCCGTTCGGAATCGCGATGCCCCCGATCGCGGCTTTCGCCACGGTGAGCTTTCGGGTCAGGTTCAGCTTCCCGGTGCCGCTCACGTTCAATTCCGTGAACCCCAGCGTGGTGTCTGCTTCAAACCGCAGGCTGCCTGCCGTCACGCCGATGAGACGCGTGCCGGTTATCGCGGCAGGATCCACCACGATCACTTCCGGGTTTTCCAGGACCAGTTCCCCGCTGAACGAAGCGGCGGGAGAAAGCAGCCGCACCGTCCCGGCCGCGCCGGTGAACTTCAATGTGCCGGAGCCGGAAAGCGAAGCCCGGAGGTCCAGGGGAACGCTGGGGGAATCGATGATCCCATCAGGCGTGACGCCCTCAATATCCGGAATCTCCAGTTTCGCTCCGCCACCGCCGAGGGCCACGGAGGAAGTCATGCCCTGCTGGATGGTGGCGTTGCGCAGAATGATGCGACCGATGCTGAGGAGGCCGGTGTGCTTGAGACGGAGGAGAGCTCCATTCCGCAGGTCCAGGCCCACACCCGGGAAAACCGGGTCCGCGACAGGCGGCGGACGGAAGGTCAGCGCTTCCGTGGCGGTGGCGTTGTCCGTGATCGCCAGAGTGCGGCTGTCGGGAGTCTGGCCATTTTCCCAACTGGCGGCGGTGAGCCAGCTGTCACCCGTGATGTGAGACTTGATCTGCCTCAGTTCCAGCACCGCGGGGATGGAGGCCGGGTTGCGGGGATCGCTGCCCGCCTGGAGTTCCACGCGGTCTGTGTAGCCATCGCCATCAGTATCCGCGAGGAGGGGATCGGTCTCACCCGGATCGAGAATGCCGTTTCCGTTCAGGTCCTCTTCGGCCTCCGTGAGTCCGTCACCGTCCTGGTCCTCGGCGGTGTCATTGATGATCTGGATGACCAGCGGTTTGGTAAAGGAAAAACCAGTGCTGTCCGTGACCTGGAGCCGGATGCGCAGTTCATGGCGCTTTTCATAGTCCGGGGATTCCTTGACCAGGAGTTTGTCCCCCCACACCAGCACCTGGCTGTTATCGGCATCCCCTTCCCCGGCCACAAGTTGGAACCGGTGGCCCTGGCCGATATCGAGGTCCGCCACGGTGAGCGTTCCGAGAAGCGATCCGGCGGGCACATTCTCCGCCACGGACAACGAAGACAGCGAAAGATCCGCAGGCGTGGCACCATAACCGGCATTGGTGCGCTGGACGGTGATGAGCTTGGTGAAGGACACGTTCTCATGGTCCGTGGCCTGGACACGGATGACGTAGTCCCCCGGGAAGATCGTGCTGCCGTCATTCTTCAGAAGCAGATCCGCCCCGGAGATTTCGAAGAGATCATTCGAATAGGAATTCGTCACCGCCTTCGTGGTCGCGGAGAGATTGAGATCCAGCGTGATGTCGCTGGAGGTCACGTTCTGCTGGTGGACCTCCACGGCCAGCACGTTGGTTCCGGCCTGGAGATACTGAAGCTTGTCCGCCGTGATGGCCACGGGGGTGAAGTCGCTTTCATCCGTGCCGCTGACAGTGCGGTTGGAAAGGGTGGTGCCGGTGATAACCCCCGCGGGCATGCCGTCGCGGAAGATCTCATGGCCATTGAGATAAGCCACGCAGCCGTCGTCCACCTGGAGGGTGCAGAGGAGCGCGGTGACAGCTGCGGGATCCGCCACGTCAAAGGTCTTCCGGTAATAGGAGGTCGCGGGCTTGTTGTTAGTATCCGCTCCATAACCCACATGGGTCACGAGCCAGGCGTCCGCGTTGGAGGAGTCATACCCCAGCGGCGCGGCCCCGGTGGACCAGGCGCTGTCATTGAAGGTGGGGCTCGCCCAGTCCGATGGCGGAGCCACGGTCCCGTCCAGGTAGCGCCAGCCGGTGGCACCCGCCGTGATGAGCGGCACGTTGGCGGCAGTGCTCTCGGGCACGAGGGCAAAGGTGTGAATCAGGTCATCCTGGTCCACGGCTGAAAGATTTCCCACGATGCCGCCCGCGGGCGTGCCTTCGCCCACGGTGGAAGGCGTCAGTGTGATGTCCGTGGGAGGGGCGTCGATGAACTCGACCTTCGCGGCGTCATGGTAAGTGCCGTAGAAGCCCGCCCAGAAACCGCCGTCCACGCCGCCATCCTCAAAGTAAATGCTGCGCACGCCCGGGCCGTAGTTCCGGAACACGAAGGACTCCAGCGTCCACACCGGCACGGCAGTCTTCAGCGCGGTGGCGGAGCCGACCTCCCATTTTGCGAGGGCGAGACCATTGGCGTCCCGCAGTTCCACTTTGATGTAATAACTGTCCGCGATGGAGCGGTTGTTATCCATGCTGATCGCCTCGCTTACACGGATGGGGGCTCCCATGTCCAGGTCCGCCGCCGTCATGCCTTTGGCGATGAGGTCGATGGTCTGGGAGCGCTGGCACAGGGCGTAGGAGGTGATGAACGATCTGCCTTCACCATCGTAGCTGCCGCCGCCGACGGTCCAGCCATTGCCACCGGCGGTGATGACTGTCCAGCCGTTGGTAATGACATCCGTGGCGGAGCCGTTGGTGAGGAGATTCTGGCCAACGGGGATGTTGGCCCGGAGGGAACCGGCAGTCGCCAATAGGGCGACGACTGCCCCGGAGAGGGTAGTTTTCTTCATAAGGGGGAGAGGAAGCACCGGTGGTAAGCACCGCCCGTGCCGGGTAGGTGGGGGATCACCGGTAATGGGTCCGGGTTCAAAGAAAGACCGTATCCATACTAAGCAACCAGGACATCAGTGATTCTTTTGATGAATTCCATGAATGGCGCTGGCCGGGTATTTTCTACATGTCAATCCACCGCTTTCTTACAGAAAAGTCGAAAACGACCGCTGGACACCGCTTTTTAAGGAACCCGAAAAGGGAGAAATCACTCCAGTCCGCCCCCGGCAAACTCCCGGTCCGCCGCGGCCCGGGCCTCCTGTTCCAGGGCGGAGTCGAAGTAGCCGTCCCGGAGGCACTGGAGGAGATAAACCTTCAGAAATCCGCCGAGGGAACCGGCGCGTTCGTATTGCGCCGTGTGGCAGCATTCGTGGACCAGCAGCGCGGGATCCCCGTCCCCATCACGGCGGATAAAAATGCCGTAACGCAACGCCATACCGGCGGTCCCGTTTCCATCAAACCCCAGGCGCGCGGCCAGCCAGTGCATCCAGGCGGCTCCCGGCAGGGGCACGCGACCCACCACCAGCACGCGGATTCTGTCCGGATGCCGCACCCCGGTCCGGGAGGCGCGGGCCATCTCCACCGGCGTGAGAGCTCTCCCGGTTTTCAGAATCCGCCGCTCCTGCCGCCAGGCCCAGAAAGAGACCCACGGGAGGGAAAGCAGGACAGCCGGATAAAGGAGCGCGTTCTTCAACATGGTGCCGCCATCCTGGCGGGGAGCGCCCTCCTTTACACCGCGTTTACAGACAATGTCCGCGTGTGCGGCGAACCTGAGCCGGGCAATTGCCGGACCGGGGATTCGCGGTTACCGCTCTGCTCCACTCCTCTTCTCCATGCCCACCATCCTAGTCATCGAAGACGACGCCTCCATTCGCACCGGCGTGCTGGACGCGCTCCAGTCCTCCGGCTATGACACCCTTTTCGCGGCCAACGGGCGGGATGGCATGGAGGTGGCTCTGCGGGCGAATTTCGATCTCCTGCTCCTGGACCTGGTGCTCCCGCATGTGGACGGCTTTGCCATTCTTAAGGCCCTGCGGGAGCAGCGGCCCGTCACCCCGGTCATCATCCTCAGCGCCATGGGCCAGGAGGCGGACCGGGTGAAGGGGCTGAATCTGGGCGCGGACGACTACATGGTGAAACCCTTTGGCGCGCGTGAGCTGCTGGCCCGGGTGAATGCCGTGCTGCGCCGTTCCCCCGAGCGCCCGGCGGAGGTGACGCTCATCGCCTTTCCCGGAGGAGAGGCGGACCTGGCGCGTTGTGAGGTGCGCCATGGGGATGGCAGCCGGGAGGAACTCTCCCAGCGGGAGATGGCCGTGCTGCAATACCTGGCCGCCAATGCCGGGCGGGCCATCTCGCGGGAGGAGATCCTCACCCGCGTCTGGCGCCTCACGGTGAGTGCCGGAGCCACCCGCACCATCGACATGCACGTGGCGAATCTCCGGGCCAAGCTCCGGGATGATCCCACGGATCCCCGGGTGGTGCTCACCGTGCGGGGCAAAGGCTACATGTTCAAAAACCCCTCCTCTCCGCCGCCGTGAAACCGCGCCATACGTGGATCGTCACCGCGTCCTGCCTGGCCCTTCTCTGTGGCGCCATGGCGTGGATCACGCGCTCCATGCTGCACATGGAGCGGGAGCAGACCCGCATGGCGGGGGACGCCGCCATCCAGGAGATGGCGCGGCTGGCGCTCTGGCGCATGGAGTCCGTGGCGCGGGACGTGGTCATCGGCGAGAGCGCGCGTCCGCCGGAGCAGTACCGTCCCTTCGCGGAGCCGGACGTGGTGCTGGATAACAAAACCCACACCGCGGTGAACGCGGGGGATCTGCTCACGCTTTCCCCGGTGCTGCGGGAGCCGCCGGAGTATGTGCTGCTCCACTTTGAAATGGATGCCACCGGAGCCCTGCGTTCCCCCCAGGTGCCCCGGGGCCGGGATCTCCTGACGTGCCAGTCCATCGGTTACCCTCCGGAGGACAGCCTGGAGACCGCCTCCAGGCAGCTCCAGGTTCTGTCCGGCATTCTGGACAAGGGCGGCAACGCGGCACCCATCACGGCCCTGCGGGCCTCCCTGGCGGTGCCTCCCCGGTTGATAGGCAACCGCGCGCTGCTCTGGAGCGGAAACGGAGAGCCCGTGCCGCCCAACGGAAACCCGCCTCTGCTGGCGGACAACCAGGCGGACGCGGTGAAGGTGCAAAAAGCGGAGAAGTCCCCGTTCAACAATTACGCCCAGCAGTCCTCGGTCTGGAAGCCGGAGCAGGTAAAGATGCAGCAGACGGACCTCAATGAATTCGAGGCCCAGTCCCGCGCGGGCATGGTGAAGTCCGGCATCGAAAAATCCGGCAAACGCGCCAATACCCTGGAGGAGCTGAAGGGGAAGGAGACCGCCAATGCCGCGTCCAAAAAGAAGGAGGAGTCGAAACCCGCCACCAAAGAGCCTCCCTCCGTGCAGCAGCAGGCGGTCTCCGCGGTAGAGGAGCCCGCGCGGACACCCTCATCGCCTCCAGCGCTCAGCGATTTCCGCCCGTTCTGGATCGGGGAGGCACTGGTGCTCACCCGCCGGGTCTCCCAGGGGAGCCGAGAGTGGATCCAGGGCGCGTGGCTGGACTGGGGCAAGCTGCGCGGCGAACTGCTGAGCGCCGTGCAGGACCGCTTCCCGGAGGCGCGCATCGAGCCCGCCCGGGAGGTTCCGGAACAGGGCGCGCATCTTCTGGCCTCGCTGCCCGTGCAGTTGATCCCCGGCGCGGTGGAGTTCGCGCCGCCGCCGTTCTGGAGCCCATTGAAGGTGTCGCTCGGCATCGCGTGGCTCTGCGTGCTGCTGGCGGTGGCCGCCGTGGCCCTGGTACTCCGGGGCATGATGGCGCTGAGCGAACGCCGGGCGTCTTTCGTCTCCAGCGTCACCCATGAACTGCGCACGCCCCTCGCCACCTTCAAGCTCTACTCCGAGATGCTGGCGGACGGCATGGTGCGGGAGGAGGCAAAGCGGCAGCAGTATCTGGAGACCCTCACCAGCGAGGCAGACCGCCTGGGCCACCTGGTGGAGAATGTGCTGTCGTATTCCCGCATCGAGCGGGGGAAAGGCCCCGCCGCCCTCTCCGCCGTTCCCGTCAGTGAACTCATCCGCCGCGTGGAGCCCCGGCTGAACCAGCGGGCGCTCATCGCGGGCATGGACTTTGCCGTCACTGCTGCCCCGGACGTTTCCACCCTGGCGCTCCGCACGGATGCGGGGGCGGTGGAACAGATTCTGTGCAACCTGGTGGACAACGCCTGCAAATATGGCCACCGCGAGGGCACGCCGGGCTTTGTGGAACTGATGGTCACCCGCGAGCGCCGCCGCGTGTGTTTCACCGTGCGGGACCGGGGGCCAGGCATCGACCGCCGGGAGGAAAAGAAGCTCTTCCTCCCGTTTCATAAGAGTGCCCGGGAGGCCGCGCACTCGCAGCCGGGCGTGGGCCTGGGGCTCGCGCTGTGCCGGCGGCTGGCGGGGGAACTGCGCGGCACCCTGGGGATCGACCACACATGGCGTCAGGGCGCGGCCTTCGTGCTGAAGCTGCCGGTGTGAGGAAGGTGGAATTGGCCGCAAGGCGGAGCGGACGCGCGTCGTTATGTTCGCCCACCACGTCCATGAAATCATCCCTTCCCGCCACCCTCGCTTTCGCCGCCCTGACCCTCCTCTCCCACGCCGCTCCCGGCGAGGCTCCCGTGGATGGGAAGATGCCGCCGCCGAAGGCCCCGGAGGGCAAGTGGCTCAATCTCCTCTCCGGCAAGCTGGCGGACCGCTGGACGGGCATGAGCATGGCGCTGGACTCAAAGCTCATCTCCACCCGGCCGGATCCTGACAAACCGGGGGAATACATTCTGCACATTGACCGCGGCCCCACCGGTCTCATCCGGTCCCTGGGGTATTACGAGAACTTCATTCTGGAAATGGAATGGCGGCATCTCACGGAGGCCCCGAACGCCGGGGGCGGCAACGGCACCAGCGGAAACTCCGGGCTGCTCATCTGCCACAGCGCCTTCCCTGCCCCGGGGGGTCCCTACCCGGCGGAGGGACATGAAGTGCAGGTGTGCAATCTGGGGAACGGCACCTGGTACACCAGCCATGGCGATATCTTCACCCTGCCCGGCACCGCCTCGGAGGCGATCCCGGATCCGCGCTTCGCGGTCTCCCACGCCTGCGGACACCGGTCCATGCCGGTGGAATTCCGCGGGAGCAAAACGGGCGAGTGGAATCATGTGCGCATCACCTGCGTGGATGGCGTCATCCAGCAGGAGGTGAACGGCGCGCTGGTGACCTCCCTCTTCCGTGCCTCGCCGCGCAAGGGATACATGAGCTTTGAAAGCGAGGGCGGGGCCGTGGAATACCGCGCCATGCGGCTCCAGGAACTCACCCCGGACCCGGACCTCGCGGCCAAACACATTCCCCCGCTGCTGCCGGAGCCCATGACTTCCGACTACGTCACGGAACGGAAAGCGACAGACCTGCCCGCGGGGAACTTCATGGTGCTGGCGGATGTGAAGGGCGAGGTGCCCCTCTCCACCCTGGTGACCGGCCTGGGCCTGCCGGAGAAAAACGTGACGGGCCGGGTGCTCCTCTCCGCGCGGGACGGCAAGCTCACCGTGACCGTGAAAGGAAAGACGGAGCTCGAAAACCAGCCCCTCCAGGCGACCGGCACGCCCCGGCTTCATCTGGAAACCCCGGGCCTCACCTTCGGCCACGTGCTGCTCTTCAAACCGGTGGCGAAGTGACCCGCCTCACACCGGCAGCCCCAGGGCGGCGCGGGTGCGTTTCACCAGGGCATTGTCCGGGCCGTTGCTGCCTTTGAAATAAAAGACCCCGGCGGCGAGGAAACGGTCCCGCCACTTTGGCGAGACGTGCGCGTGGTCCTCCAGGCAGGCGACGCTGAACTTGTAGTCATGGGAATCCGTGCCCTTCAGGTAAATGAGGCGGCGCGCCATGTCCGAGAAGGCCCCGGCATCGCCCGTGGTCTGGAGAACGGAGAGCGCCTTCGCGGCGGCGGCGGCATTGTCCCGGCCGATGTCCGCGAAGATTTCCCCGATGCCCCCGGCTCCCGCGGCCTGGGGCGGCGTGGGATTGAAACGGTCGATCTCCACCCCCGTGCCCGGCGAGCCGCGGAAGAGGGGCAGGAAGGAGGCATTCTGGAGCAGCAGCCAGCGGCGCGTTTCATCGTCCCCGCTCGTCCGCCACGCGTGGTGCAGGGCGTTCGTGCTGGTGACGGCATGGAGGGAACGGATGCCCGGGGCGCGCATGAGCAGTTCGTTCGCCCCCGCGAAAAGCGCGTCCCACACGGACTGCGGAGCGGTGCCGCGATTGAGCAGTTCCACCACCTTGTCCGCGGCACCCGCCGGGTCCGCCTGGCGCAGCGTGGCCAGCAGATCCGTGACCGCCGCGTCGTCCTCTTTGCCGGAGAGCCACTCGCCCCGGATTTTGGAAACCAGCTCCCGGTTCCGCCGTCCGGGACGGTCCTCCGGGGCATCGCGCTTCGCGGGGTTGTCACCATCATAGGCCATGAGCGCGTAAGTGAGGGACCGGAGCACGGGCTCCGCGTGCTGCCAGCCGATGGTCTGCAGCGCGCGCCAGCTGTTGGCCACGTAGATCGCCTTGTGCCCGATGTGACGGAAGTCCCGCGCGCCGAATTTCGCGAAGAGTTCAAAGAGATCGTTCGCTCCCGCGGAGCGCGAGAGCCCGGCGATGGCCGCGTCCGCCGCCTCCGCATCCCAGGCTTCCATCGCCTCGATGAACGCGGCACGCGCCTTGTGGGGCGGGGGCACCTTCGATTCCTCCACCGGCGGCAGGTGCCAGTTCCCTTCCCTCACATTCGCGGCCTGCGAGGACTTGTATTGATCCAGCGCCCAGAAAAGCGGCAGCCAGCGGTCCTGGTCCGGCGCGGCCTGCGCCGCCAGGTGGGCGGAGTTGATCACCAGCACGGCGTGGAATTTGAAGCCCACCGGACGCGGCTGCACGTCCCGCACACCCGCCAGAAAGACCGCCGCCAGCAGTTGCCGGTAGGTCAGGCCGCCTTTGATGCGGGCCGCCACCTCCTCCAGCAGCCGCTCGCGCGGCGTCTCCGCCAGCAGCCGCACCAGTGGCTCCATCTCCGGAAGAAAGCGCACCATGCCCGGGTCCATGCCCGCCTCGGCGGCGGAGACGCGGGGCAGCCGGGAGAGGAAGTCCAGGTTTCCCAGCCCCGCGAGCGTCCCGGCGGCGGCGGCGATGAAATGACGGCGGGGCAGCGGGTTCATAGGATGGGAAGTCTCCGGATTTTCCGCGGGCCCGTCAAGTCCGCCGCACCGCGGGAGCCCGTCTGCCCAAACACTCACGATTCCCCATTTCCGCTTTGAAAGCCTTTTCCTTTCCCCCACTGTGGACGGCTTATGACATTTCCTTTTCTATTGCAGCAGCGGGTGAACGCGGCGCTGGCGGGCATGGGCCGGCCGGTGCCGGAGGGTTTTGTGGCGGAGGTGGTGCCGGCGGCGGATTCGCGCTTTGGCGACTATCAAACGAACGCGGCCATGCTGCTGGCGAAGGAATGGAAGACGAATCCCCGCGCCCTGGCGACGGAACTGGCCGCGAAGATCGAAGCCGGTGACCTCTCCGGCGAGCCCTCCGTGGCGGGTCCGGGGTTCATCAATTTCACCATCAAACCGGAAACCCTGGCCGCCCGGCTGGCGGACCTGCTGGCGGATGCCCGGCTGGGCGTGGACACCGTGGAGAAGCCGAAGACCATCGTCATCGATTTCTCCGCGCCCAACGTGGCGAAACAAATGCACGTGGGGCACATCCGGAGCACCATCATCGGGGACTGCCTCGCGCGGGTTTGCCGCTTCCTCGGCCACCGGGTGATCACGGACAACCACATCGGCGACTGGGGCACGCAGTTCGGCATGGTGCTCTATGGGTGGAAACGTGAACTCAATAAAGAGGCGCTGGAGGCCGACCCCATCCGGGAACTGCTGCGGCTCTACAAAGCCGTGAATGCTCAAAGCAAAGAGGAGGAGACGGCGAAGGAACAGGGTGCCCGCGCGGACACCCCCACGCGGGACGCCTGCAAGGCGGAACTGGTGAAGCTCCAGGCCGGGGATCCGGAAAACCTGGCCATCTGGCGGCAGTGCGTGGAGATGTCCCTAAAGGGGCTTTCCCTGGTGTATGGGAAACTCGACGTCACCTTCGACCACTTCCTGGGGGAAAGTTATTATAACGACCGCCTGCCCTCCCTGGTCCAGGAATTGAAGGACGCGGGCATCGCCCGGCTGAGCAACGGAGCGCACTGTATTTTCTTTGAGGACGTGCCCGCCATCGCGGACAAAGCTCCTTTTATCATCCAGAAATCGGACGGCGGCTACGGCTATGCCACCACGGACCTGGCCACCGTGGAGCACCGGGTGAAGCAGTGGCACGCGGACGAAATCTGGTATGTGGTGGGCTCACCGCAGGCGCTGCATTTTGAACAGCTTTTCCACGCCACACGGCGCTGGGGGATGCACCCGGGGCTCCATCACATCGCGTTTGGCAGCATCCTCGGCGCGGACGGAAAGATGATGAAAACCCGCAGCGGCGAAAGCGTGGGGCTCCTGGAAGTGCTGGAGGAGGCGGAGGAACGCGCCCTAGCCGTGGTGGAGGAAAAGAATCCGGACCTGCCCGTGGCCGAGAAAAAGGAAATCGCCATCGCGGTCGGCATCGGCGCGGTGAAGTATCAGGAGCTCAGCCAGCACCGCCTGACGGACTATAAGTTTGTCTGGGAAAAGATGCTCAGCTTCCAGGGGAATACCGCCCCCTATCTGCAAAATGCCTACGTGCGCACCCAGGGGATCTTCCGGAAGCTGGAAGGCACTGCGGACCTCACCGGTCCCTATGCCCTCACGGAAAAAGAGGAAAAGGAACTGGCGCTGACCCTCAGTCGCTTCGCCGAAGCCGTGCCCGCCGTGCTGGAGGACTTCCGGCCCAATGTGCTCGCGGGGTATCTCTATGACACCGCCCGCGCCTTCCACTCCTTCTTCGAAGCCTGCCCCGTCCTGCGGGCGGAGGGCTCCGTGAAAGCCACCCGCCTGGCCCTGTGCGAGGCCACCTCCCGCGTGCTGAAGACGGGTCTGGACCTCATGGGCATCCGCGTCACCGAACGGATGTAACCCCCGCGAACAGTCCAGGGCGGGGATAAGCCTCCTCCGGACAGGATGCGCCTCCCCTGCCCCCGGTCTCCGGCAACCACCCCCGCCCGGTGCCCCGGAAGCAGCACGAGGGAAAAACGGCGGCTTTTCCCGGGCCAGTAATGTAACTGACTGACTGACTACCTGTGGTTTCAGTCAGTCAGTTACATTCCGTCTCTCCTCAGACACACCAGGAGGGATGGGAAGACACTGGAATGCGAGTGAACCGGAGCACGGTGGGCCTCTCCGCGACACACGGGGGAATGTAACTGACTGACTGAACCGCATAGGGTTTCAGCCAGTCAGTTACATTCTGTCTCTTCTCAGACACATCAGGAGGGAGGGAAAGACACTGAAATGAGAGTGAACAGGCGCACGGGGGGCCTCTCCGCGATACACGGGGGAATGTAACTCACTGACTGAACCGCATAGGGTTTCAGTCAGTCAGTTACATTCCTCCCTGGATTGAGGGCAATCAGTCAGCTGTCTTCTGCCTGTATCTCCCGCGATGCTCCTCCTTTGTGCATGTGTGCAGGCAAACGGGTTAGCACCGACTGATTGCATTCATAGGGTTACAGTCAGTCATTACTAACCGTCGAGGCAGCGCGCCACGAAGCCTGTCGTCCATTTCCCCGGGCACAATCCCGGCATTTCTTCATGACTCCGGGATGCCAGAGGGAGAGGAATGTAACTGACTGACTGAAACCACAGGGATTCAGTCAGTCAGTTACATTCCTCCCGGCCGCCTCCATGCCCTGGATGCTCACCATGGAGCACGGGAAGCCCCGCCGGCGAACGGGGATCGCATCGCGCGGAACAAAAACCCCGCGGTTCCTTCCGGCGGGCAGCGGGTAAGCCAGGGCCTGCCTCCCGCGGGAGCCCCTGGGGATGTCCGGTTCACCTCACGGCTTGCCAGTAAACCAGGCGAGGAGTTTGGCGTCGTCCTCCCCGGTGGCCCACACGGCGCGCAGGAAATCGGCGGGGTGGACATTGTGCGCGGAGAGGAACTGGCGGTCGCCGCCACAGCCGTACATGATCTCCGGATGAAGCTCGCCCCGCAGCTTGGCGCGGGCCTTCACCAGGATGCGGGCCAGCCAGCGAATGCCGCCCAGGCTGGTGCTGTCCTTGGGCGGGAGGGTGGCGGGGTCCAGCACCGCCGTGCTCTTCGTGCCGTGCTGCACGGTGAGCAGGTAGTCCCGGCGCGCGGCGGCCACCAGAAGCGCGGTGCCCGCGGAGGGCTGGCCGTCGTAGCTGCAGAAGTCCTCCACGAAGTCGAAAAACTCCCGGGGCTGGCAGCCGATGGCGTCCAGGAACGTGCTGTCCGCCGCCTTGTAATAGCCGGTGAAGTCCGTGTCGCCGCCGCGGTATTTCGCGACGCAACGGTCAAAGAGCGCGAGGAATTCCGCGTCCCAGTGGTAATGATTGGGGGTAGTGCTCATGGTATGGAAAAAGTTCCCGCCGGAGGGAGGGAAGCGCGGGCTTCAGCCCAGGGGAGGCGGCGTCTGGCGGGGCTGGCCCGCCGTCACCGCCGGGGCGTGTTCATGCGGCAGCATAATGCGGAAAACGATGGCCGCCACCACTGCGCCGCCAAAACACCCCAAGGCATATACGAAGAACGTGCCCACCTCATAGTGCCCGGAGGCCACCAGGGCGAGCCCCAGCGCGGGATTGAGCGCGCCGCCGGAAAGGCGGGAGATAACAGTGATCCCGCCGTAAAAGCAGAGACCCACCGCGGCTCCATAAAAGGTGTTGCCCGCGAGAGCCCTCGTGGTGGATACCTGGAGCACAGTGAAGACGAGCAGGAAGGTGAAGAGAAATTCCCCTATCAGCGCCCGTACGAATGGCACCCGCGCGGCCTCCGTCTTCGCTGCCTGGCTTACGAGTCTTTCCATTTCCTCAAAAACCTTGGGAACGGCGGCTCTATAGTCGTGAAGGAACTTATAGATCAGCACGGCCACCACCGCCGCGACGGTCTGCGCGATGGCATACTCCACCAGTTCCTTTTTGGACATCCGTCCCCGGAGGAACACCGCCAGGCTTACCGCCGGATTGAAGTGCCCGCCGGAAATATGCCCCAGACTGTAGATGACAACGGTGAGGACCGCGGCCGCGGCGGCGGCTCCGTCCACAAGGAGTGCCGTCATGACAAAAAACAGTGTCCCCATGAATTCAGCGATGAGCTTATTCGTGATCATAGATTCCCAAGGTTAGGGATGGCCCGCCACCAGGGCAAGGAGCAAACCGTTCACGCTTCCGTATCCTCCGGCGGGGGAGCCAGGCGGTCGATCACATCCGCCAGAAACTGCCCGGCGCAGCATCCGAAAAGCACGTGGGCCTCATGGGTGTCCGGGATATTCTGACGGCGGGCGAAGCGGTAGAAGGCACTCTGCTTTTCCAGATACCACAGCAGGCCCAGCTCGTGGCCGCCCATGCGGGGGCTGGTCTGGAGGGCATGGAGGAATTTTTCCTCCCCCAGGGGGATGGCCTGCACGCCCCACACCTGCACCATGGTGTAGTCCCGCTTCGCGCTGAACCAGTCCCATTCGATGCCGGAAATCATGGCCTCCTGACTGCGGCGGGCGGCGGAGGCCAGCGTGTCATCCTCCCCGCCACCGATGCCGATCCAAAGCCCCTCGCCGAACTCCAGTTCGCTGCCCCGGCGGAGCGCCAGGGAATGCGGCAGCCGTCCTGGCAGGATGCTGAAAAACTCGTGCGGCAGCCGTCCCATGCGGCCCCATGGCACCACCGCGTAGAAGACATTGCCGTGGGAGGAGAATTCCAGCGCCAGCGCGTGATCCGCCTTCATCTGCGCCGCCTCCCGGGAGCTCTGCCCGCCAAGGTAGCGGGCCTCTCCCATGATGACGGACCGGAATCCCTGGAGCCGCACCGCTCCCATGGCGCGGCGCAATTCCCGGTCCAGCGACTCCAGGGTCTCGTCCTGGGCCGCGCGCCCTTCATCCGTGAGGGCATCCCGGTCATCGCTCAGATATTCCAGCAGTCCCGCCGCAGGCACCTGATCCACCAGGGAACCCAGAGGGGCATAGGCATCCACTGTCACCGGCGTGCCACCCGGGGAGACGAGGTCCGGAAAGGCATCCGCCAGCCGGTACCAGTCCCCGCCGCCCTCCGGACAGACCAGGCTCTCCCCGTCCGCGCGGCCCTCCCGGATCCATTCTTCGATGACCGGAATGACCACCGGCCCGAACTGACGCCCGCTGGGGAAACAGAGGAACCACCGGCCTCCCTCCGCGGGCCATGTGTCCGGGTGCGGTGTGTGGCTCACCGGCACCGGCGGGACGCGGAAGACAAATCCGCACGACCGGCACGCCAGGGCACGCCCGGCCTGCGTGGCGTCGAACTGGTATCGCGCCTCACAGTTAGTGCATTGGAACCATGCGCCCATGTGTCAGTCGAAAGGGGAGAAAAGATGCCATCCTGTGGCCTGGGGCGGTATCCGTCAACCAGGCCCGGGCCTTCCGGCTATCGTATTAATTCCACCGGGGGATCGGCGGTTCCCCTACGGGCGCAAAAGCCGGAATGCGGAAAGGCGTTGCCAAACCCGGAAAAGGATTTAAAATTTTAGCACATGGGGCGGATGTGCCGCCTCCGCTTTCTCTTCCCTTATGTCACTGATGAGTTCCAAACGTCTGCCATCCCTCCTGTCCGCCGGTCTCTGCGCCGGGATGCTCAGTTCCTGCTCGGTTTTCCAGAAGGATCCCGCCCCGCCGTCCAATACGGCGCAGCCTTACGCCGCCGCCGCCGCTTACGCTCCGGGGGCCACGCCGCCGCCCTCCGGTGGCACCTATGGAGCCGCGGGTGCCTATGACGCGGGCGCGTCCGGTCCCGGATACTCCGCCCCCACTTACAGCCAGCCGGAATACACCACGCCCACCTACAGCCAGCCCTCGACAGGCGCGGGCAACGCGGGTGGCGCCAGTGAGGCCCGTCCCGTGCCCGGCGGGAGCGGACGGACTTACAAGATCGTCCCCGGGGACAACCTGGGCGGCATCGCGAAACGCTACGGTGTGAAGCGCGAGGATCTGATGCGCGCGAACGGCATCACCGATCCCAACAAGATCCAGGCCGGGAAGACGCTGGTCATTCCCTGACATCCGCGGGAATTCCTTTTAGGTGAGTGGTGCAGCCGGACGGTCTTCAGGCCGTCCGGCTGTTTTTATTTCCACTGTATTGACTGTTAAAGAGGTTCCGGAAGGAGGATGCCACTCCCGATCCTGCGTCCGTCTCTTGAGATAAAGCGCCCGTACGCCTGCCTTCCAATCCTCCGAACCCGCACAAGGAGCGGCGACATTCCTGTCGCCGTCTGGAATTCACTCGTTGGGCCCTCCAGCTCTGAATGACCAGGCTCCTTTCTCCATCGGAGAGCTCACGGCGACAGGAATGTCGCCGCTCCTTGGGGGCCAAGCTGTAACGGAAAACGGTATCGCGCCGACACGCACGCCGGAAAAAAAGAATTCCTGGGGCGTTGCCCCAGGCTGGTATGGTTTGCGCCTTTGGCGCGGTGGAGGGCCGCCTCCCCGCCCTGGCCCTGTCACGCGTACAACAGTGAGCCCCGCGGGAACTCGCAAAACCCGCGGGGCTCTTCTCTCAGCACCATTGTTTTACCGGCGGGCGGAGCGAAAACCCCGCCCGCCGGCTGTTCCAACACACAGTGTTAGAAACGCCAGCGGATACCGCCGCTCACCTGGGTGAAGTCTTCATCCACCAGCACGCCGGCAGTGAGGTCCAAGGTGGGGGTGAGGCCGTAGTAAACCTGGGCAAAGCCCGCCCAGCGTCCGTCTTCGCCGGCGGCGTTGAAGTCACCGAGATCGCGGTAGAGCGCGCCCAGTTTGGCTTCAAAACGGCCCCATTTTCCGCGCAGGTGAGGACGCACATACCAGCCGGTGTCGCTGTCGCTGTCGTCGCCGGAGGCGACATTGTCATACTCCACGTCCGTCCAGAGGATACCGCCATCCGCGGCGATGTGGATATTCGGGGTGATCTCCCAGTAGGCACCGATCCCGCCGTGCACGGTCCAGAGGTCGATGTTGTCCTGACTATAGTATTCGGCGCCCGCGGTGACGTAGAAGTGCTTCATCGGGCTGTACTCGATGTTCAACTGGCCGCCGTTCGCGTGGCCGTCACCGTTGTTGGTGTCAAAGTCGGTGTAGGCGTAGAGCAGCTCGACGTTGCTGTAGCTGGGGCCTTCGACCATCGGAGCCGGGGGCTGGGTGGGAGCGACGCCTTTGTCCGTGGCGGTGTAGGTGGTACGGGTACCGGCCTGGGCACCGGCGATCGTGAAAAGTGCAAGGGCCGCGGACAGGAATGAATGCGATTTCATGGAGTAGGATGGGGTTTTTGGAGCTTTCCTCCGGGATGATCCCGGGAAGCGGAAGTTCCCATATGCTGGAACCGTGCCACCGTTAAATAACGGCCGACTTTGATAAGCCTCGCGGGCTTCCCTCTCCCCCCTCAGTTACTTTCCCGGGGTGCCAGGAAAGGATATTCACGAACCACCCCCGGCGGTGATAACCGCAAGGGGATGGCCCGGTGGGCAGCGCACCCTGTGTAGAACACTCCCACGGTCCTATCATCTCCCGGCTGGAAGCGTTAGCAAGAAAAGCCTTTATCCGTATTTGATATAGAGCCATGGGAATTTATGGCCCTTGACTTGCCAGGGAGCCCCGCCTGTCCGGCCGGACGCCGGTTTTCAGGGTGTTGATTTTCAGGAGGTTTTTCCCGCCTGGGAACCCAGCTCCCGGGCCAGGGCGGTCAGGGCCGCTCCATTTTCCAGACCTTCCAGAAACCGCCGGGGAATCCCCGAAAGCCCTGCCTGCGCCCCAGCCAGAGCGCCGGTTAGGATGCACCGGGCCTGATTCTGCCCGCCGCCATTGAGCGCGTGCAGGACGGCGGATTCAAAATCCCCCGGGAACCGGGCGGCCAGATAGTAGGCGGCGGGCAATTGATGGTAAATAGCGCACGGCATTCCATACACCAGGGACACCTTCCACGCGGGTTCTATCTTAATCCCAGGATCCCGCGCGGCCTCCGCCACATAGGAGGGAGTCAGCAGGGCATCCGGAGAGGAGAAACTTCCGGCCCGCGGCGCGGCGGTCTGTCCGGCCATCGGAGGCTGGAGTTTGCCGGAGGTCACGGCGTGAAAGGGCAGCTCCCCGCTCTTCACCAGATCCATCAGCTTGCCGGAGATGGCCGGGTCCAGCGGCTCTCCCTGGACGAGCAGCGCCAGCACGCAGCCGTAGGCCGTGGTCATGGCCACCACCGTCTCATCCGTCTGGGTCAGCAGGCAATTTGCACTCACTGACGCCGCCACCCTGGCAGGTTGCAAGGCCTGGCGGGCCGCCAGCACCAGGATGCGCTCCGCCGCCTCCGTGGTATCCGCGTGACCACCGGTTTCCGCCCAGGATTTTCCCTCCACCACGCGCCGCCGCCACGCCTCCCGGATGGACTGGCTGGTGTAGCCGCCGGGGCCCTGACGGGGCGTTCCATCCAGGGCGGGAAAAAGTTCCCCGTCCAGACGGCGGCAGAAGTCCGCTTCATCATAGCCACCGCGCTCCACGGTGGAGCGCAGGAGCATGGTAGTGATGATACCCGCCTGGGAGAGCTGCCCGGCTTTCAATCCCTCATGGTAGCGGCCCGGCTTCGGATCGGTGTAGTCCGTGATCCATTCCCCGTGGTCCCGCCTCAGTTCATCCAGATCATAATACCAGTGAGGCCCGAGCCCCAGGGCATCGCCGATCAACGCGCCCATCACGGCTCCCGCGGCACGGTCTCCTATCGTCGTGGTTGTCATGGTGAAGACAACGTCGGACTCCGTTTCCCGGCCGCAAGTTTTCCCTGGTGACGAATGGGGCAGGGCCCCGGGGTCAGAACTTTAGGTCCTCCTTGAAGATATGCCGCGCGGCCTCCGCCACGTCCTTATCTCCACGTCCGGAGAGGTTCACGATGACGATTTCGTCCTTCGCCATCTTCGGAGCCGCCTTCATGGCCTCGGCCAGGGCGTGGGAGGTTTCCAGGGCGGGGATGATGCCCTCCACGCGGGCGAGTTCCTGGAAGGCGGTGAGCGCCTCCTCATCCGTGGCGTAGGTATAGTTCACCCGGCCCTGTTCGCGGTAGTAAGCGTGCTCCGGTCCCACGGCGGCGTAGTCCAGACCGGCGGAGACGCTGTGCGTCAGTTGGATCTGCCCGTCGGCATCCGCCAGGAGCATGGTTTTCGTGCCCTGGAGCACGCCCAGCTTGCCCCCCTGGAAACGGGCGGCGTGTTTGCCATCGGTGATGCCTTCGCCCCCGGCCTCCACGCCGGTCATGCGCACGGAGGCATCCCCCAGGAAGGCATGGAAAAGCCCGATGGCATTGCTGCCCCCTCCCACGCAGGCGATGAGGAGATTCGGCAGGCGCTCTTCGCGTTCGAGGATCTGCCGCCGGGCCTCGATGCCGATGACCTTATGAAAATCCCGCACGATCATGGGGAAGGGGTGGGAACCCAGCGCGCTGCCGAGGATGTAGTGCGTGGTGCGCACATTCGTCACCCAGTCCCGCATGGCTTCATTCACCGCCTCCTTCAGGGTGGCCTGCCCGGCGGTCACCGCGCGGACCTCCGCGCCCAGGAAGCGCATGCGGGCCACATTCAGCGCCTGGCGGCGCATGTCCTCCGCGCCCATGTAGATGACGCACTCACAGCCAAACCGCGCCGCCACCGTGGCCGTGGCCACGCCGTGCTGGCCCGCGCCGGTCTCCGCGATGATGCGCTTCTTCCCCAGCCGCCGTGCCAGGAGGATCTGGCCCATGGCGTTGTTGATCTTATGCGCGCCGGTGTGGAGCAGGTCCTCCCGCTTCAGGTAAATGCGCGCGCCGCCCAGCTTCTCCGTCCACCGCTCCGCGAAGTAGAGCGGCGTGGGCCGCCCCACGAATTCCCGCAGCAGATAGTCCAGCTCCGCCTGAAACGCCGGGTCCGCCTTCGCCTTCTCATACTCCGCCGCCAGTTCCCGCAGGGCATACATGAGGGTCTCCGGCACGAACATGCCTCCATACTGGCCAAAGTGACCGTGGGCATCAGGCAGGGTATCCGGGTTGAGGAGGGGGGGAGTCATAGACGTCAGGATGACACTAAAACGGATCACTCCAAAGCGGAAATTAACCCGCCGCGCTTTTCGTGGCCATGCACCGGAGGATGAACTTTGACGTTTTCCCCCGCCCGTTCCGCGTCATGCTGGGCGCATGAGTTTCCTTCTTCATCTCCTCTCTCCATGGTGCTGGCGCATGGCATGGCGGGACAGCCGGCGCTCCCGGACCCGGCTGCTGATGTTCTCCGCGTCCATCATGCTGGGGATCGCGGCGCTGGTGACCATCGGCTCGCTGCGGGACAGTCTCCTCCAGGCGCTGGACAATGAAGCGCGGGCCATGCTGGGCGCGGATGTTTACATCCAGTCAAAGAAGCCCATGACGGAGAAGGCGGAGGCGATTCTTAACAAGCTGCCCGCCATGAAGCAGCGGGAGACCGCCTTTACCACCATGGCGCGCACGGCGGGAAATCTGAATGTGAGCCTCGTGCAGGCCCGGGCCGTGGAGGAGGGCTTTCCGTTCTTCGGCACTCCCATCTCGGAGCCACGGGACGCCTGGGCGCGCTGTCTGGCGGGCGAGGGCTTTGTGACGGACCCGGTCCTCGCGGACAGGCTGGGCATCCAGCCGGGGGAGATCATGCGCATCGGGGAGCTGGAACTGCCCCTGCTGGGGATTCTGCGGAAGCCGCCGCCCGCGGTGACCCTCATGGGAGCCTTCGCGCCGGAGATGTTCTTTGCCGCGAAACTCGTTCCGGCAACGAAGCTGGACCTGTCCTCCACCTTCACCACACACCGCGCCTGGCTGGTGTTTCCGGACGGCACGAATGTGGACAAGGTGGTGAGCGACTACGTGAGGCGTCAGTTTCGCGCCGAGGGGGTCTCCGCGGAAACCGTCTCCGCCAGAAAGCGGAACGTCACCCAGGTGCTGGAAAAAGTTTACAGCTTCCTCAGCCTCATGGCGTTCATCTCCCTGGTGCTGGGCGGGCTGGGGGTGGCCAGTGCCATCCATGTCCACGCGGTGGAGCGGCTGCCGGTGGTGGCCACGCTGCGGTGCCTGGGCTGTCCGCCGGGCCGGGCGATGGCGGTGTATGTCATCCAGGGCATCTGGCTGGGCATCGCGGGAGCGGCGGGCGGCGTGCTCCTGGGCTTCGCGGCCATCAAGGCGGCGCCCTCGGTTTTGAAGGAGGTGCTGCCCATCGACGTGGAGACCCGGCTGTCGCTGGGCGTGGCCTCGGAGGCGCTCATCTTTGGGTTCGTGCTGTGTTTCTGCTTTGCCCTGCTGCCTCTGCTGCGGGTGCGGCGCGTGCCCGCGCTGGCGGCGGTGCGGGCGGCCACGGTTTCCGGCGGACCCGGCCTGTGGCGGGATCCGCTGACGTGGCTGGTGCTGCCGGTGGTGGGCGCGGCACTCGTCTGGCTGGCCATGTCCCTCAGCCCGGAGGATGACCAGACCCTGGGCCCCGCCTTTTGCGGAGCCCTCGCCGTGGGGGTGCTGGTGCTCGCGGGCGTGAGCCGTCTCAGCATGAAGGTGGCGCGCTTCGTCACCCGCCCCTGGTGGCCCTTCCCGCTCAGGCAGGGGCTGGCGGGACTCTACCGTCCGCGAAACCAGACGCTGCTCTTCCTTCTCAGCGTGGGCCTCAGCGTCTCCCTGGTGCTGGCCACGGTGCTCACTCAGTCCATTCTTTCGGACTATCTCCGCAGCGGCAAGATCGGCTCGAAGGAGAATTTCTTCGTCATCGATCTGAAGCCGGAGCAGCGGGACGTGCTCGCCGCCACGCTCCGGAATGGCGGGGCCGAGGTGGTGAGCGAAGCCCCCGTGGCGAAGCTCACGCTCAGCAAGGTGAACGGCAAGTCCGCCTCCGACTATTCCCCGAAACGCGAAAAGCAGGAAAAGCCGGACGCGGGCAACACCCGGCCGCCCGGCTGGCTCTTCACCCAGGCCTACCGCGTCACGTGGGATCCAAAGCTCCCGGAGAATCCTCCAGGGGCCGTGCTGACTATCTCCGTGGAGAAGAATCTCGCCCGGAGTCTGAAGGTGGACGTGAAGGACCGGCTCACCTTTTCCAGCGAGGGCGTGAGCCTGGAGTGTGAGGTCACCGCCCTGCATGAAATCTCGTGGGAAAAGATGCTGGATAATTTCCCCATCGTCCTCCTCCAGCACTCGCCCGCCGCCATCCCCGCCACGTGGGCCACCGGAGCCCGGGTGCGGGACTCCGCGCATGGCGCCACCATGCAGCGGGAGGTCTCCCGCGCGCTCTCCGGCGTCACCGTGCTGGATATCACGGCCATCACCGCCGTCCTCGCGGACATCCTGGAAAAAGCCCGCTGGCTGGTGCGCTCCATGTCTCTCCTCACGGTGCTGACGGGACTCATCATCGTGATCGCCGTCCTGCTCGCGGGCCGCCGGGACCGCATAGAGGAAAGCGTGCTCCTGCGCACCCTGGGAGCCTCCCGTTCCCAGATCCGCCGCATTTTCCTCTGGGAGTATCTGCTCATGGGCCTGCTGGCTTCGCTCACCGGCGGGCTCCTCGCCATGGGCTTCGCGTGGTTCCTCGCGAGCCAGGTTTTCCAGTTGCCGTTCGATGCGTGGTATCTGCCACTGGTCGCCGCCGTGGGCCTCGTGTGCTTCCTCACCGCCATTCTGGGCATGCTCCTCAGCCGGGGCGTCTCCAGCCATCCGCCGCTGGCGATTCTGCGCGGAGAGGGATAAGCGGGCGCGCCGACCCAAGGGGCCCAGGCGCTTTTCCTTTACCACATCCGGGAAGGTGGTATGGAGCGGACCCACCGTCCTCTCATGAACCCCTGCCCCGCGCCCACCCGAAAATGAACTGGCAAGCGATTATCGATCTCCTCGTCGTCGGCCTGTATTTTGCCGTGATTATCGGCATCGGGCTTTCCCAGCGGGACAAAAGTGGAAGTGAGGAGGGCTTCACCCTGGGGGACCGGCAGATCGCGTGGTGGGCGGTGCTGGCCTCCATCCTCGCGGCGGAGATCAGCGCGGCCACGTTCCTGGGAGCGCCGGAGTCCGGTTATCAAAAGCTCAACTGGACGTATGCCCAGTTCGCCATCGGCACCATCCTGGCGCGCATCGCCGTGAGTTTCCTGTTCATCCCGGTCTTTTACCGGCACGGGGTGATCTCCCTGTATGAATTCCTCGGCACCCGCTTCGGCCCCATAACCCGGGTGGCGGCTTCCGGGACGTTTTTGGTCACGCGGGTGCTGGCCATGGGCACGCGGCTGTATGTGGCGGCCATCGTGCTCGTCATCGCCTATGCCGCTTTTCAGGGACGGGTGGTGGACGCGAATGAGAAGTTCTGGATCTTCACGGCGGCGCTGGTGGTCATCAGTCTCCTGACGGCGCTCTACACCACGGTGGGCGGCATCCGGGCGGTTATCTGGACGGATTTCATCCAGGTGGGCGTGCTGGTGGCGGCGCTGGGCTTTACCATCTTCTACCTGCTCTCCAAGGTGCCAGGCGGCTGGGATGGCGCCATGGAGCATGTGCAGGCCCCCGTTTTCTGGAACTTCGCGAAACCCGAGGAGGAGGGGATCACGGCCTGGCTCATCAATGTCTTCACCTCGGAATACACCATCTGGGCCGCGTTCATCGGGTCCACGTTTGTGACCATGGCCACGCACGGGATCGATCAGGACACGGTGCAGCGCATGCTCACGGCGAAGAACCGGAAGCAGAGTGCCTTCGCGACCATTCTCTCGGGCTTTGTGGACCTGCCTATCGTGTTCTCATTCATCCTCGTGGGCGTGCTGCTTTATGCGTTCTATCAGGCGTATCCGGCGGCAGACCTGCCGACGGAGAAGCGGGAGATCTTCCCGTATTTCATCATGCATGAAATGCCCGCCGGGATGCGCGGCGTGGTCATCGCGGGCATCCTCGCCACGGCCATGGGTTCGCTGAGCACGGCCCTGAATGCCCTGGCCACCAGCTTCGCCCGGGACTTCATCCATCCCCGCATGAAAGGGGACGTGACGGAAGCCCGGAAGGTGCGGGTGCTGCGGGTCAGCACGGTGCTGTTTGCCGCGCTGATTATCGTCGTGGGTGTGGTCACCGCGTGGTATATGGCCCACCATCCGGAAGCGGCCATCATCCCGCTGGTGCTGGGCATCCTGGGATTCACTTTTGGCTCCCTGCTGGCGCTCTTCCTCGTGGCGGTGCTCACCAAAACCCGGGGCAGCGATACCGGGAACATCATCGCCATGGTGTGCGGCATCACCGCCGTGATCCTCCTGAGCGTGACGGATCTGAATCCCAAACTGGAAGGCCGCCAAGCACTGGCCTTTCCCTGGCGGGTTACCCTGGGCGCCCTGGTGACCTTCACCGTGGCCGTGTGCTTCAAGACCCCGGCCGGGAAATCCCGGGAATCCGCCGCGGCGCCGCAGCCTTCAGCCTGAGCGCGTGGCGCGACGGATTCCCCCCGGCGTGTAAACTCACTCCCCGTCGATTCCTTTCGTTGACCGCTTCCCGGACTCGGCGGTGCCGAGGTATTCCGGAAGCCGGACCCCGGCGTTCTTCGCGATCTCGTGGAGCGGCGGGACGCTGCCCACAAGGCCAGAGAGAAAGTCCGCGGTTTTGGTCTTTCCGTTTTCCCCGCTGCCGCTGTCCCACACGGTGATCTTGTCGATCTTCAGACCGGTGACGGCCTTCACCTGTTCCTCCACCAGCTTCGGCAGTTGTTCCGTCACCATGAGGCTGGCAGCCTGCTCGGCGCTGCCGGCGGCGGCGATGATCTGGCGGAAGCCATCGGCGCGGGCGCTCAACTGCGCGAGAATCCCCTCCGCCTGGGCGGTCATGAAGGCCCGCAGACCGTCCGCCTCACCCTGCTTCAGCAGCTTCAGCTTTTCCCCCTCCGCCATGGCGGTGAGTTCGATACGGCGCTTGTCGGCTTCCGCCTGGAGCTCCATGCGCAGCTTTTCCGCCTCGGCCTGGAGACGAATGCGGGACTTCTCCGCCTCCGCCATGACCTCGATTTTCCGGCGCTGGGTCTCCGCCTCCACGATCACCGTGGCCATCTGCGCGGCCTCGTCCCGTTTCGCGCGCTGACGCTCGGCGGTTTCCTCCGCTTCATACCCCTCGGCGAGAGCCTTGGCGGTGGCCACCTTTTCGGCCGCCGTGGCCATGCGGAGGGCTTCGGCCTCACGCTCACGACGGGCGGCGATGGAATTTGCGATCTGCACGGCGGAGAGGTTTTCCCCCTCCACGGCGGCGGCCTGGGCCTGCGCTACTTTGATCCGCTTTTCCTTGTCCGCCTCGGCGGCCCCGATGTCCCCCTCCTGCTCGCGCTGGGAGACTTTGATCTTCGCGTCATTGATGGCACGGGCGGCGGCTTCGCGGCCCAGGGCATCGATATAGCCGGACTCGTCCGTGATGTCCTGGATGTTCACGTTGATGAGCCGCAGGCCCACCTTCTTCAACTCCACCTCCACGCCGTTGGAAATGTTGGCCACCATCTTGTCCCGGTCCGCGTTGATCTCCTCGATGGGCATGGTGGCGATGACCACGCGCATCTGGCCGAAGATGATGTCCTTCGCCAGTTCCTGCACCTGGGCAAAGCTGAGGCCCAGCAGACGTTCGGCGGCGTTTTCCATCACCCCGGGCTCCGTGCTGATACCCACGGTGAAGGTGGACGGCGTGTTCACCCGGATGTTCTGCTGGGAGAGCGCGCCGCGCAGCGCGATATCGATGGGAATGGGCGTGAGGTTCAGGAACGCGAAGTCCTGAATGACCGGCCACACGAAGGCCGCGCCCCCGTGATAACAGCGCGCGGATTTCTGTCCGCCGACGTTCCCATACACCACGAGAATGCGGTCCGAGGGACACCGTTTATATCGCGAAGCGAAGAAGATGAAGGTCCCGAAAAGGATCAGCGCGGCGATGCCGATGATGACAATGGCAGCGGTAGGGTTGGTGCCTTCCAGAATGGCGAGAGGGGGGAGCATAGTCATAGTTAGGGGAGGGAGGGAATGAAAATCAGACAGGTTCGACAAGAAGGGTGTTATCGCTCTGCGCCGCGCTCACGCGGATGGGCGACTGCGGGCTGAGTGGGACCGGGGCATCCGTCTCCGCGGAGGCCATGATGAGCCGCCCCTGGAGCATGATCTCCACCTGCCCGGTGCCCACGCGGCGCGCCGGAATGGTGACATAGACCCGGCCCGTGACACCCACGGCATTCCGGTAATCCAGCGTGCCGTCCGACCGCATGGAAAAGAGAAACCGCATGACCCCGAAAACCATGAGCATAAACAGAATCCCGCAAAACGAGGCGGCAAAGATAGCCACCACCGGCGAGGCATTCGGCGCCACCAGCACCCCGGCCCAGCCGAATCCCACCATACCCGCCACCAGCGTGCGTACGGAGAGAATCTGGGCTCCGGTACCGCCACTGGCTCCGTCCGTGTGGACATCGTGATCCATGTCATGTCCAGCCCCGAAGAGGCTGCCCAGGAACATCAGGATCTGCAAAACCGATGCAAAGAGAGCGATGCACCAGAAAGTCCGCAGGAGCGGCGTGAGTTCTTCCCACCAGGCATTCATAATACCCGACCTCTAACGCGGGGAACGCCGCCGGGCAAGCCTTGGGCTTTTACAATTTCAAGCGGATTTTGGAAAGCATGTGCCTCTCGAATACAGACGGCGGGAGGAATGGTAATATCACGTGTCATGGCCGGGGATTTATTGACAATCCTCCCGTATCACGGGATGAATCCCCACGTTCCATTCCGACTCTTCCGCCATGAACTCCCCCGTGTTTTGCGTGCTGGCCGCCGTGTGTTTCGCCACCGGCTGGTGGATTGATGGACTCGGGGAACTAGGGAAGCCCTCCCCCGCCAGTGAACGGAAACAAATCGCTCGAATCCCCGCGGTGCCCTTGGCATCCTTGCCGGGAGCACTGACTGCCGACTTCTCCGCTCCTTCCGACCCGGGCACGGCCCGCACCCTGGAGGATTTTCAAAAGCTGCTCTCGCCGACTGGTTATACCGCCAGCCGGGCAAAGGTGGAGCGCGCGCTCAATAACATGAACACGGCGGAATTCGCCGCGCTGGCAGGCGAGCTGATGGCGCTCACCGGAACAAAAGCAAATCTATCAGGTTATCCCTATCAATTCGTAAACGCGCTCATTCTGCACTGGATGCCCGTGGATCCGGGACCGGCACTGGCGTTTACCGTGGATTTCCCCGGCGCTCTCAATCACGAAACCGCCTATCCTTTTCTGGATGGAGTGGGGAAATTCTACAAAACAGACGCGCTGGCGACGGCTAATTTGCTGGGGAGGGTCAATTCGGAAATCTTCTTCGACGCCCGCATCCAGTGCTTCGAAAGCTTAAAAGGCACGCCACCGGACGAAGCTCTCAGGACCATCGTGGACTTTGACATAAAAGCACGGGCGGAAGTTTACGCTGCCGGCTATCTGGGGGACTTTCCCAAACAATGGATTGAGAAAGATCCTTCCGCCGCCATGAACTGGGCTCTTTCCCTGCCTCCCACTCACACGAAGCAGTGCATTCTGGACCGAATGGGCACGGCATGGGGCAAGGCTGACGCGGAAGCAGCCCGTGCCTTTGTGGAGGCCCTGCCACGATCCATCCTTCCGACGGGGGAGCTTCGGAATAACCTGCTGAAAGGCATCCACCGGGGAGATAAACCCTGACTTTTCATCACCTTTGAAATTCTCTATAGCAATACCGCTCCTGGTTCTTTGCGGGGCCGCTGGAGCCTTTGTTCATCACCTCATGGGATCCCCGCGTGAAACCCGCCATTCTTCGATCCGTCTGGAGAACGCACCGTCTGCAAGGCGGGAAAGCATGGCGGTCGATTCCGGCGAAATCACCCGGCTGATCGATGACCTTTCCCCTTTGGCCGGCGACCCGCGCATGGTGGACTGGATCGCACTGGACAAAATCCTCTCCGGCATGAGACCGGAACAGGCCGCTCCCGCGCTCAGGGAATTGCTGCGCCGCCAGGCTCCACCAGGCTACAATACTATTCTCTGGTCTTCCCTGTTACAATACGCCGCCGCGGTGGATCCCAAAGGAGTCCTGGAATTCGCCATGGAACAGGGTCGCTATGAGGATTTGTCCGCCGTGGTGGAACTTTGTTTTGTACGCATTCCGGAGGAGGTCCTGGCAGCCATCCTCAAGTATGAAAGCAAGCCGTCCGTAAAAGAACAGGAAGGCCATGCGTGGAATGTCGAAAATCTGTTGAACTCCGCCTTCCATGGCATTTGCGACCGCCAGCCGGATCAAGCGCTGGTGATAGCCGGGCGGAACGGCATTCTGAACCGGAAACCTTCTCCAGGCTGGATGGCGGACGCCATGAAATCCTGGGTTTCCCGGGATGCAGGGAGCGCCATGCGATTCTCGGACCCCTATCCGGAACTCCAGGTCACAGGCTTCCATGTCTGGGTAAAGAATGACAGATCCGCCGCCCTCGCCTGGCTGAATGAAACCCCGGAAAGAGCGGATGCCCTTTTTGGAAAGTCGGAGTATTCCCGGGCTCCTGATGAGTTTCCCGGTGATGAGCTTAGCTATCCCCCGGAATTACGGATACCAAACCAGGCAGCCGAAATGGTGGAGAAGCCGACCAGCGAAGCCCTTGAGTGGGTGAACTCTTTACCTCCAAACGCACGCAGGTTCGCGCTCCCTGAGATCCTGAACATTCTGGCGAACCGGAACCCCGCTGATGCTGTTTTACTTTGTCAGCAATTCCCGGAGGTGGTGAAGACAGAGGCGGCGGATGCTTTTGTGAGGAACTGGTCTCGGAAAGACCCCGCCGCGGCCTCGCAATTTCTACAGACACCCGAAATGCCGCCAGCGATGCGGGATCATCTGCTGTCCGTGACTGTCTCCTCCTGGCTGAAATTCGACCGGGAGACCGCGCTGGAATTTATCGGGAATCAAACGAACGGCGAGTTACAGGGATTTCTCCTCATGGAGGCTTCCCGGATCACTATGGACGGCGATCAGGAATCCATCCGGGATTTTGTCATGTCCATGCCGGATCTGGCC
Source organism: Verrucomicrobiales bacterium (assembly GCA_965229245.1). Classification (GTDB taxonomy): domain Bacteria; phylum Verrucomicrobiota; class Verrucomicrobiia; order Verrucomicrobiales; family V1-33; genus V1-33. The sequence continues at coordinate 323,804 of CBDDIW010000003.1, read as the reverse complement.
ACCCGCACCGGTGCCGCCCGGCGTTTCCTCGAACCGGAGTTTAAAGATGCCGGAGCCGCTCCACCTAAATTGCCAGTGGAGTGGATCAATACCCTCCCGGATGCCGAACTCCGGAAGATCCTCCTGACACCGAAACCCGTGCCGCCTCCGGAGCCCACAACGACGGAGGATGAATATCCACCAGGTTCCGATCCCTTTTCAAGCCAGGCCCCGGACACGAACACCGGGGAAGGCTCCGATCCATTCGGGAAATAAAGACCGTCCTTATCCGGGGGTGCCTCCTTTGGGAGCGGAGAAAGATGCCGGACCTATTGAGAGTTTCCGGTCGAATTACCGCTCATCGTCACCGTGACCGGTTGAAATCAGTCCTCGACGCCGCGCCGCGCTTGCCTACCATCGTCGCGGGCCGCGTTCCGGGCTGGTGGAGCGGACGCTTTGCGTTCGCCTTCATCTCTCCGGGGTTACCCCGGGGCATTCCCGCACAGACCTTCCGCCGCGCGGACCATAATGCGTCTCCGCCGCATGCGCGTCCGCGCCGGACCCGCGACGCCGGAACGCGGCCCGCTTTCCTGTCATCCATGCGCCAATTTTCCCATATTGCCGGAACTGTTGCCAGCAACCTGTTGCGGGGCGCTTTCAATCTGGAGACCGTCACCACCACGCTGGAGCGCGCGAGGAGACGGCGTTTAAAATATCTGGGCTCGCTCGCCGCGCGGCTTATTGCGCGGTTTGGCAATGGCGGTCGTCCGCGGCAGCGGGAGGTCGCGGCCTTTCTCAGTGACAGCGCCGCTTTCCGCCGCGCCTTTCGCAACGTGGAGTTTGTGGCGGCGTCACGGGCGGAGCCCACGATGCAGCCGTGCTCTGGACCGCCAAGCCAGTGGCAGTTACCGCCCATTACGACGCCCGCGGAGCTGGCAGACTTGCTGAACATTTCGCCAGGGGAATTGCCCTCGCTCGCGGCATGCTGGAGGGACAGCGGCGAGCCGCGGCAGCAGCACTATCACTATCATTGGATCGCCCGCCGCCGGAGCCTGCCGCGACTCATCGAGGCCCCCAAGCTCCGCCTCAAAACGGTGCAGCGCCGCATCCTCACCGGCATTCTCAATCACATCCCGCCGCATCCCGCCGCCCACGGATTCCGCGCCGGGCGAGGCATCGTCAGTTTCACCACGCCTCATGCCGGGCAGGCGTGTGTGGTGCGCATGGATGTGCGGGACTTCTTCCCCTCCCTGCGGCGCCCGCGCGTGCTGCGCGTCTTTCTCAATGCCGGCTACCCGGAACCGGTCGCGGCACTGTTGGCCGACCTTTGCACCACCGTCACTCCGGCCACCGTCCGTCTGGCAATGCCGGAGACCCCCGCGGACAAAGCCTGGCCACTGCGCCGGAAGCTCCAAAGCCGCCACCTGCCGCAGGGCGCTCCCACCTCCCCTGCCCTGGCCAATCTCTGCGCTTTTTCCCTCGACGCCCGCCTCTCCGGACTGGCCCGCCGCTTCGGGGCCTGCTACACACGTTACGCGGACGACCTGCTCTTCAGCGGCGGCGACGACTTCGGCCGCGACGCCGCCCGTTGCGAAGTCCACGCCTCGGCTATTCTCCTGGAAACCGGCCTGGCGGCCGCGCAGCGCAAGACGAAGATCATGCCCCGCGGCGTGTCCCAGCGCGCGGCGGGCCTCGTTATCAACGTCCGGCCCGGCCTCCCGCGCCGCGAACGGGACAACCTCAAGGCCATCCTCACGAATTGTGTTCGTCACGGTCCGGCTTCGCAAAACCGGAACGCCCACCCGGCCTTCCGGGCGCATCTTCTGGGGCGTATCTCCCATGCGGCGGCGACCCACCCCGCCTCCGCCGTGAAGCTGCGAGCCCTCTATGAGGCCATCACCTGGGATTAAGCGGGATTCACACGGGAGCCGCCGAGACCGGACTTTCCAGTCCGGCCGCGGGTGGTCACCCCTGCTTCCACCAGGAATCCGCGGGCTGGGCGTAGGGACGGAAGGTCTCGGTGGTGCCGGCCTGTTCGTTGTAGAAGATGGCGCGGTGGAGGCCGAGATTGCTGGCGGCGGGGGTGTCGATGAGGCTGGAGGAATCGTTGGCGCTCATCTGGAAGACGATGCGCATTTCGAATTCGCTCAGGGCCTTCCGGTTCAGGCTGCGGTTCACGTTGTTATACGTGTCGATCGTCAGGATGAGGTGGATGCCGAGGGCGCTGCCTTCATTGATGATCTCGTTGAACTGGCTGCCAGTGTCCGCCTGGTCATCACTGGAGCCAAAGCGGAAGTCGTCCTCCTGCCGGAGCTTCTTCAGCCGGTGGACGCCGTGGATGAAGACGAAGAGCGCGGGAGCCTGGTCCGCCTGCGTTTCACCGCTGCTCCGGGCTTTCATTTCGGTGGCCAGTTCGTCGATGACTCCCGGCACCTCCGGGGTCTTCACCTCCACGAATCCATGCGGAATGGAGGCGGCGAGCATCTCGATGAACTCCGCGTCCTGGGAGCCGGGAGGGGCGCTGTGGATGAAGTAGAACTTCGCCGATCCAGCGGGATACTGCGCGGCGAGGGCTTTCACGGAGAGACCAAGCATGTTCAGCGCGGCCTCGTCCCGCTGGCCCACGATGAGGAGGTGATTCCCGCTCTGCCGGTGGAAGACGGCCTCCGTGGGGCCCTTGATGGAATTCGGAGCCCCCAGCCAGGCACGGCCTGCAGAGACCGGAGTGGTGGCGGGATTGCGAAGGACGCGGGTGAGGAAGTCATTTTCCGTCACGTCCGCCGGGGCGTTGCCTTCGAAGACGATGGGCGTGCTGTATTCCCCGCCCCGCTCTTTGGCGAGGTCGGTGACCTTGTGCAGCCACTCGTCCCGCTCGTCGTCCGGGAGCCAGACCACCTGGAAGGGGCTGTTCCCCTCCAGCGCGCCGGAGGCGTCATTGTAAATGCCCTCACCGGGACGGGAGAGCAGGCGCGGCGCGGCATTCCCGTCATCCATGATGAGATAGGCGTCCGCCTCGTTACATTGCAGGGCCACGCGGATAGCCATCTGGCCGAGGGTGGCGCGGGCCAGGGAGTAGGCCCCGCCGAGCGTCTGTGAACCGAGGAGCACGTGGATGCCGAAGGCCCGGCCCTGACGCACGATGCGGTCGAAGAGCAGGGACGCGGCCTGGGCGATGGCGTCATCGTCCACGAAGAACTCCTGGAATTCATCGATGATCAGCAGCGTGCGCGGCAGCGCGCCGGGACCGCCCGCGCGTTTGTAACCCGCCACGTCCTGCACGCCCAGCTTCCGGAAGACATCCCCGCGGCGCTTCAGTTCCTCATCCACCCGCTGGAGCACGCTGAGGGCGAATTCACGGTCGCTCTCGATGGCCACCACCTTTGCGTGCGGCAGGCGCTGCGTGGCGTAGCATTTGAATTCGACCCCTTTCTTGAAGTCGATGAGGTAGAACTCCACCTGCTCCGGACTGCACGCCAGCGCGAGGTTCGTGATGATGACGTGGAAAAGCGTGGATTTACCGGAACCCGTCTTCCCCGCGAAGAGCGCGTGCTGCCGCGTGCCTTTACCGATGGCCAGCATCTGGTGCTTCGTGGCCCCGGTGCGTCCGATGGCGACGCGCAATTCGTTCGTGGTTTCGCTGGTCCAGAGCTCGTCCTTCGGCGGGGCGATCTGGGAGAACGGCACCTGCACGCGACTGGAGTCGATGCTCGCCTTGCCGATGCGGTGCACCAACTCCAAGGCCAGCGCGGAATCCGGCGGCTCGTCCAGCTTGAGCTGGAGTCCCTCCCCGGAAGGTCCGTCTGCCAGCACCAGATTCCCGTTCTGACGGGTGAGGCGCACGCTGTTCCGGCGCACTTCATCCGCCACGAAGCCGTCCGGCTGCGGCAGCCGTTGATCCCAGTGGATGAGCGTGAATACCCCACAGCGCGGGCCGCTGGTGGCGATGCTGAGGAGCTTCTTCACCGCGATCTCGCTGAAGCCCGAAGGGAAATCCGCGGCCACCACGAAGTGATACTTCTCCGCCACGCTGCCGGCCTGGGCATTGTATTCCGTGATGGTCTGGTAGTCATTCCGGAGATACATCTGGATGACCTTCTCAATGTGAGCCCCCAGCTCCACCAGGCGCTCCTCGATGTGGTCCCGCTGCGTCCAAATGCGGCGGTTGATAATGGCGTCCTCGTAGTCCGAGAGGTGCATGAGCCCCGCGAAGCCCGCGCCGAGCCCGGCGGGGTCGAAGATGGAAAACGTGAGCCGTCCCGGGGGCGTGGTGGCCAGGAGCCGGAGGATGATGTGCGTGAAGCTCCCCGCGGCGGCGAGCGAGCCCGCCTCCTGGGTTTCGAACAACAGCGAACCCTCCGACGGGAACGTCAGGGCCAGCGGCAGGGAAAACCGCTCCGGGCACGGCATGGGCAGGCGCGGGTCCTTCGGGAAGGCACCCGCATACTTCGCCAGGTCCACCTCCAGGGAGGCAAACGCCGCCAGGGGCGAGAAGTCCGCCGCAGGTTTCCAGTTCTCCACGAAGTCCGCGTTCCAGGGCAGGGACTGCCGGGAGGCGGCGGTCATGAGCGCGGAGAGATCACTCCAGATCTCCGCGGCGGCCCGCCATTCGGATTCCAGGGCGCTCCAGCGCTCCGCCTCCTCCGCGTCAAACGCGGCCACCTCCTGCTCCAGTATGCCGGCGTAATGGCGGTCGCGGGTTTCAGACTGCTCCACGCGCACGCGGGCTTTTTCCGCATAAAGGGCTTCCAGGCGCGCGCGCTTCGCGTCCTGCAGGCGGGCATTCCGTTTGCTGATGCGGGCCACTTTGGCGACCAGCTTTTCCTTCGCGGCATTCACGAAATCCGCCTCCACATCGCCCACCTGATCCCACTTTCCTTTGATCTCCGCCGCGCCCGCCGTCTGGCGCTCCTGGGCCTGCTGGCGGACCGCCACATTCCGCGCCTCCGCCGCCGCGCCCACCGCCTGATGGGTGGCACGGGCCCCGGTGAGCGCCGCCGCGATCTCCGCCCCCGCGGGCCGCAGGCTCCCGGAAGCAGCGAAATGAATCACCAGCACCAGCACAAGCAATCCTCCACACACGCCTCCCGCCACCGCCATGTCCATGTGCAGCCCCCAGATGAGCAGGGCCGCCACCGCGAGGATGACCGGGGCGAGAAGCCACACCGGCAGGATGCTGGAAAGCGCGGGCAGCGGACCACGCAGCGTCTCCAGACGCTCGCGGGCCATGCGGAGCTTTCCATCGATCACCTCCGTGTCCGCGCCCGGCACGGCCTCGCCGGGACGCTTCAACGCGCCGAGGGTGGAAAGCGAGCCGCGGAAAAGACTCTTCGCGCGGGCGGTCAGGGTAGTGAGTTCGGTGTTCTGTTCTTTCAGCCGGGCCCGGGTTTGCGCCAGCGACTGGTCGGCGGCGGCCACTTCGCCGCCCACTTCCTTTTCCAGACGCTGCTTCTGCCGCTGGAGTGAGCCCAGCCATTCACCGCGCGCGGTCTGCACTTTCTTCGGCAGTTCCCGGCGGGCATTGCGCTCGGCCTTCTCCACCCGGAGATTCCGGCCATCGTGGAAGGCGCGCATCTGTTCATGCGCCTTTTTCCAGGCGGCGTCCGTGTCGGATTCCTCTTTGGCCAGACGGGCGGCGTTGTCCTTCAGCGCGTTCTGATATTTGCGCTCCGCCATGTAGCGCCGCCGGGAGAGATCCTTTGTCAGTTCGTCCTCCCGTGCCGTGAAGGTCGCCACCGTGCGGCGGAGGTTTTCCAGCAGCACAAGGCCGCGGCTGATGCGGGGTTCCGGCTCGTTATTCACAGTCATGACGCATTTTCCTTAACAAAATATCGATCTCCTCGATCGCCTGTTTCGCCCCGCCGAGAAGGCCGGGCAGCTTTTCCAGAAATCTCCGTTCGAACTCCTGGGCCTTCGCATCCCGCCAGTCGTCCTTCGTATGCTGCCAGGCCGCGGCGAGATCCCGCCACGCGGATTCCATTTGTGAAGCGCTGCCCTGGGTATTCATGGAGTGTTAGGAGGAGTCATGGAGTCCGCCACACCATCCATCCCCGAAAGCGCGGAGCGGACACCGCTTCCTGGGGACCGGTCGCGTTCCAGATAGGCGGAAAGCGCGCGGAGAGCCTGCTCCAGCCAGGCCACGGCGGCGGGCATGTCATGCTCCAGGCAGTCCCCCAGGGGCCGCAGCCCCTTCATCGCCGAGTCGAACAGACGGTCAAATTCACGGGACCACTTTTTGACGTGCTTCAGCTTTTCCTCCGCCTCGGCCACGGATTCCTTCGCGCGCCGCAACATCCGCTCCTGGAGCATGGCGTTGTCCTTGAATTCGGAGAGTTTGGCGGAGAGCACCTCCTGCTGGGTCTGGGCCAGCTTCCGGTTCCGCTTTTTCAGTTCCTGGATCCAGTGGTTCTGCTGCTCCTGCTCCACCCAGTAGCGCCCGCGTTTCACCGCGTCCTCCGCGTGTCCCAGGGCGATCCGGGCTTTGGTGAGAAATACGATCAAAGCCGTCCGGAAATACTCCAGCGACTCCACCGACCGCACTCTTGCTTCCTCCGCCATGGTCAGCGCTGGTTCAGGTATTCCTCAATGCGCTGGGCCTTCCGCAGGAGGAAGGGCGTGTGCTGCTCCGCGATCTCCACGAACTTCTTCAGCATCTTCATGGTGGACACGAATTCCTCCCCGAACTTCTCGTGCTCCTGGTCCTGCCAGGTGCTGCCGAGGGCCACGAAGCGGGCATTGAGCGCCGCGGCCTTCGCCTGGGTGTCATCGTTGAAGCGCTTCAACTCCTTTGCAAACCGGCGCACCTCGTCCGGATCCATCATTGCCTGTGCCATGTCGTGTCGTGGGGGTAAGGGGTTGGAGAATAAATTAAGTCCTCCGGCGCAAATAACGGAATGCCGGGACAACGGCAAGCATTATGAATGTCCCGACCATTGGGACCGGATGAAAACCCCTTTTAAATTGCAAAAAGGCACGGGCTCCGGGACGCTTCCCGCGCGGCCTTAAATCCCGCTGGTGCGCACCGCTTCGTTCCCGGTCTCACCGGTCCGGATGCGTACCGCCTGCTCCACCGGGCTAACAAAAATCTTTCCGTCGCCTATCTTCCCGGTATTCGCAGTTTTCGCGATCACGTCCACCACCTGGCTCACGCGCTCGTCATCGATCACGATCTCCAGCTTCACCTTCGGCACGAAATCCACGGTGTACTCACTGCCGCGATAGATCTCGGTGTGCCCCTTCTGGCGGCCGAAACCACGCACCTCGGAGACAGTCATGCCCTGGATGCCTACCTCGGAGAGAGCGGACTTGATGTCCTCCAGCTTGAACGGCTTGATGATGGCTTCGACTTTTTTCATGGCGGTGGTGGTGTGGGAAGGGGTTTATTTCTTTCCCTTCAACTCCTCAACCTCTTTCTCCAGCCGCACAATCAGTTCCGAAGCCTTTTTCAACCGGGCGGCCAGCACCCGGGAGATGAATCCGTAGAGCGCCGCGTAGTAGCTGGCATTGTCCTCCTCCGGCTTGATCTCCCGGAGGAACTCCTGGTCGATTACCAGGCAAAGGGTATTCACACGGGCCACCACGGAGGCGGAGCGCTTCTCATCGCTCACCGCCGCCACTTCCCCGAAAATCTCGCCCGCCTTTTCAATGACGGCGATCTCCTCCCCGTTCTTCCTCACATCCAGCCGCCCCGTGAGGAGGATGAAGATGCGGGAGTCGTCCTGCCCCTCCTTGATGATTTCATCCCCAGGATCCGCCTGAATGAAGTAGCTGGAGTAGAGAATGTCATTGAGGTGACGCCCCTGGAACGACTCGAAAAACGGGATGCGGTCGAGCGGTTCCGGCAGGGTGCCTTCCTCGTGAATGTAGGCGAATTCTTTCATATTGCAGGGCGCGCCTGTTCTACCATGGGGGTCACGGGAATGCCATTCCGATTCACAGCGATTTTTATAACTGCTGGCGCGGCGTGGGGGATTGCCGGATAGGGTTTCCGGGGAGAGAAATCCAGCCCGGGCGCTCTCCAGGGGGCCTACGCCCGGCTCCGCTTTTTGGGCCGGTGCTCGTTGCGGAAATGCCCGGGAGGCACTCCCACTTTGTTCTTAAACACCGCGCTCAGATACTCCACGTAGCGGAATCCGGTGCGGTCCGCCACCTCCGCCAGCGGCAGGTCCGTGAGCGCCAGGAGTTCCTTTACGCGCAGGATCTGCACGCGGGTGATCTCCTCATGCGGGCTGCGGCCCAGGTGGGTCTTGAAGCGGCCCTCCAGCAGGCGGCGGGAGAGCCCGGCATCCCGCACCACGTCATCCACGCAAATGCCGTCGCAGGCGTGCTCGCGGATGTAACGGACGGCCCGGGCCACGTTCTTGTCCTCCACGGCCAGCACGTCCGTGCTCTGGCGCGTGACCAGCCCGGTGGGAGCCACAAGGGTGGAGACCGGTCCCACCTTTTCCCCGGCCATCATTCGGGAAAGCAGGGAGGCGGCTTCATAACCCGTGCGCACGGCATTCGGGATGATGCTGGAGAGCGGCGGATACGCCAGGCTGCACAGGAGTTCATCGTTATCCACGGCCAGCACCGCCACGTCATCCGGCACGAAGATGGAAAGACGCCGGCAGGCATCCAGCACCAGGCGGCCCCGGATGTCATAGCAGGTGAAAACAGCCACCGGTCGCGGCAGACCCTTCAGCCATTGGCCGATGGCCTCCATCTCCGCGTCCTCGTCCTCCCCCCCGGCATGGGGGTCCGGCTGGTATTCATGCACGGGATGCCCCGCCGCAGCGGCGGCCGCCACGAAGGCCTCGCCCCGCAGGCCGGACCACACGAAACGCGGATCCCCGCACCACGCGAAGTGCTTGAAACCCCGCTCCTTGAAATGCTCCACCGCCAGGCGCGCGGTGCCCGCTTCATCGATCTCGCAGCACGGCAGGTCCGGCAGCAGCCGGCCCGCGCTCATATCCACCACCGGCAGCCCCAGCGAGGCCACGGCGCTGGCGATGGCCCGGTTCTCCACGCGGGCAATGACGCCGTCCCCCTTCCACTTCTCCAGCCAGGCCGGGGGCTGGTCTCCCCTGCCCTGCTCCGCCAGATAGACGGACCACGGCTTGTTCTCCCGCATGAAGGTCTGGATGCCTCCCAGCAACCCGCGCCCGTAGGCATTGGAGGTTTCGATGAGGAGGGCTACTTTCGGGAGGGGAGGCATGGAAAAGGCGCGGACCGCCGGGAGGGGGAAATCCTCCCGGCGGTCCTTGAAAGCAAGGGCTCAGGCCAGGGTGAAGGCCGGCAGTTTCACGATGGCGCCGTTCTTCATGGCGGACTCGTGCGCGCACAGGCCCACGCACGTCCAGTTCGCGGATTGGCGGGCATTCGGGAAGGGATCGCGGTCGTCCACCAGGGCGGTGAGGATCTCATGCGCGAGGTGCGGGTGGCTGCCGCCGTGTCCGGAGCCCTGGGTGAAGCTGAGGTGCGTCTTTTTACCCAGGTCATACACACCCTTGGTGGTGAAGGGCTGGATAGCCTTCGGCAGGCGCTTCGCGTAGTCCGGGGCCTTCACCTGCTTCGGGATCTTGTCCTCCGGCAGCTTCGCGCGGTGCATGATGAGGGGATCGTGCTCCACCAGCGGCCACTCGATGGAGGCCTTGTCGCCGTAAACGTCGATGCTCTCCCGGTACTGCCGCGCGGTGTCAAAGAGGCTGCGCACGATGCGCGCGGAGACATCGCTGTTCTTGAACTTGATGTGCGCGGACTCAACGGCAAACGGGCTGCCGTATTTCTTGATGAGGTCCTTGGAAATGGTGCCGGAGCCGAAGCAGCTCACATACTCCGCCTCCGCGCCCGCGATGCCGCACACGGGGCCCACGCAGTGGGTGGCATACCACATGGGCGGCAGGCCGGGCCAGTAGTTCGGCCATCCTTCCATATCCTGCTGGTGGCTGGCCTGCACGAACTGGAGTTTCCCCAGGATGCCTTTGTCCAGACACTCCTTCATGTAGAGATACTCCCGCGCGTAAACGACGGTCTCCGCCATCATGTATTTCAGGCCGGTCTTTTTCACGAGGGCCACGATCTCCTTACACTCCTCGATGCTGGTGGCCATGGGCACCGTGCAGCACACATGCTTCCCGGCCTTCAGCGCAGCGATGCTCTGCCAGCCGTGATCCGGGATGGGGGAATTGATGTGTACCATGTCCACGTTCGGGTCCTTCAGAAGGTCCGCGAATTCCGTGTAGCGTTTCTCAATGCCGAAGGCGTCCCCGATGGCGTCCAGCTTGTCTTTGGACCGCTGGCAAATGGCATACATGTTTGCCTTCGGATGGCGCTGATAGATGGGGATGAACTCGGCTCCAAAGCCAAGGCCGACGATGGCGACATTGACCTTTGAGTATTTCTGCTGCTGGGTTTTGGCTGGCATGGGATGTGGTTGCTTGAGAATTTGCGCGGAGTTTGAACGGATTCCCCAAAGGAAGCCAGACAATCCTGCGCATTTCGGATAAGAAATAACACCTGGGTTGCCGGGGTTTTTCGGGGCAAACCGCCGCTGCGGCTCAAGCCCTCCGGAACTTAAAAAAACTCCCGCCGGAGGTAACACGCGCCCGCCAATCGGGTAAGGCCGAATGCGAATCTCCGCACGCCCGCGACGACTCCATGAAAATATCCCTCTTCTCCCTTTTGATCCTGCTGCTGTACACGGCCAACGCCCACGCCATCAGAGTCCGGGTACCGCTGGATATGACAGGTGCCGTGGCGGAGCAAACGCCGGGATCCTCCGCGGCCTATCCTGCCGCCCAGGCACTGGACGGCAATGTCAACTCCCGCACCCAGACCCCTTCCAACAGCGCGGACCCCTGGCTTTCCTTCACCCTGCCGGAGCCGCGCGCTATTGAGGGCGTGGTCATCACCAACCGTTGGGACGGCTACCGCTCCCGCATGCGGGACCTCACCGTCACCGCCTATGCGGACGCGGAGGAAACCATACCCGTGTTCACCTCCGAAGTGTTGAATCCGGGGAATGTCCTGGGCAGCCCCACCATCATCAAACTCGAATTTCCCGCCAACCTCCAGGCCCGGAAGATCAAGATCCGCCGCGACCCGGCCTCGCCCGATGGCCCGGGCGAACTCTCCCTGAGCGAGGTGGAACTCTACACCACGGAGGAGATGGCCCTGCCTCCCGGCACCGTGCTCACCCGCCAGCGCGCGGGCCTCGCGGGCCTCACCGCCACGCAGAGCAGCACCTGGCCGGGCCTGCCCGCCAGCCTGGCGCTGGACGGCGACACTAACAACATAGCATCCACGAACGCGCCGGATTCCCAGGCATGGTGGGAGGTGGACTTTGGCGCGGAGACCACGGTGGAACAGGTGCTCCTCCGCAACCGCAACAACTGCTGCCAGGGGCGGCTGAAGGACCTCACGGTCACTTTTTATAACAACAATCACGAGGTGAGGGCGGTCCTTTCGGACATCAATCCCCAGAACATCCTGAACAACCCGGCCACCATCACACTGGATCTCCTGAGTTATCCGGAGGGCACGGGCGAAGGAGTGCGCTATGTGCGCGTGGCCCGCGCGGGGAATGGCACGGAGGACGGGAATATCCTCTCCCTGGCGGAGGTGCAGATCACCGGAAGCGCCGAACTGTCCGTAATACCGCCGGAGCTTCCCCTGCCTGAACTTTCCGTCAGCCTCCGGCCGGATAATCAAATCCATCTCTCGTGGCCCGGGGAAACCAGCGGCTATCTCCTGGAGACCACGGTGGACCTCCAGTCCCCATGGACGACCGTGGACGGAGTTGCCGGGAACAGCATCACTCTGCCCGCGGAAGGCGAACGCCGCTTCTACCGCCTGCGCAAAAAAACGGCGATCCCGCAGTGATCCCACAAGGGGAAGGGATAGTAACAGGAGAAAACGAAGGAAACGAAGCCGGAACGGGAGGATGCGGAGCGGGAAAGACTACCTTTGGAGCCTGGGGGATCATGCTCTTGTGGGGGGATAGTCCGGATTCCTCCGCCCTCTCCCGTTTCCGCTTCGTTTCCTTCGTTACCCCCTGTTACTATCTCTCCCTCACCTTTTTTCCTGGCGGGAGGGAGCCGGGAAACGGCATTGCCCCCGCGTTTCGCCTGGGATAATTTACCCCCGCCATGTTTTCCCGGCTGCTTTCCCTTTCGATTCCGGCGACGGCGCTGCTGCTTACTCTCCCTCCACGCGCGGTGGCGGAGGAGAACGCCACCACCAGCCCCGCGGCGGCGGCTTCGCCAAAGCTGGAGGCGCTGAAACGCGCCGTGGTGCTTCAGCACGCAAAGATCATCCACGCCAACTACGCGGACTGCGCGGTCTCGGCGCGCAAACTTCAGAGCGCTGTCCGCGACTTCCTCGCGGCTCCGGATGCCGCCCGGCTCACCGCCGCGAAGCAGGCCTGGATCCTGGCCCGGCAGCCTTATCTCCAAAGTGAATCCTACCGGAACTACGCCGGTCCTATCGATGACTCGGACGGACCGGAGTCTCTGCTCAACTCCTGGCCTCTGGATGAAAACTTCATCGAAGCCCCGCGCGGCAGCAAGGATCCGGGAATTATCGGAAACGTCAGGACCTATCCCCAACTGACGGCGGACCTCATCAAGTCCCTCAATCAGCAGGACGGCGAGAAAAACGTCTCCTGCGGCTGGCACGCCGTGGAATTCCTGCTCTGGGGCCGGGACACCAGCGCCACCGGCCCTGGGGACCGCCCCTTTACGGACTACACTATCGCCCCCTTCGCGAAACGGCGGGGAGAGTATCTCCAGGCGTGCGTGGATCTCATGGTAGAGCAACTGGCGGAACTCGAAACGGAATGGGCCCCGGACGATCTCGGGAATTACCGCGCCATCTTTGAAGAGGGCATCGATTACTCCGTGGAGCGCATCATCACGGCCATCACATTCCTCTGTGAAAACGAACTCTCCGGCGAACGCCTCCAGGTGGCGTGGGACACGAAGGACCAGGAGAACGAGCACTCCTGCTTCAGCGACACCACCCATCAGGACTGTGTGTATGACGCCATCGGCGTCCGCAATGTCTGGCGCGGCGGCTACACCAGGATCGATGGAAAAAAACTGGAAGGTCCGGGCCTGCGCGACCTCTGTCTGATGGTGCAGCCGGACCTGGCGGCAAAGCTGGGAGCACTGATCGATGGAAACGTGACCAAAGCGGAGGCTATTCCCCAGCCGTTCGACCAGGCTATCCTGGGCGATGACGACGCGCCGGGCCGGAAGACCATCATTGCGGAGATCACCTCCATTGAGGACACCGGGGCCACGCTGCGGGTGCTTGCCCGGGCGTTGCAAATCGAAATTCCGGATACGCCGCCGGACGGCACCCAGGGATGAATGCAATGCTTCGCGCGGCGGCGGTGCCCGTGTTTTGCATTACCGCCCTCCCGTCCCAAGCCAGTCCTCCTCCTGAGGCGCTATCCGGAGGCACGGGCACCACGTTCAACGCGGGAAAGGAAGCCTACTCCACACCGCTCACCACGCTCAGCCGCATCCACCGGCGGGAGTTCGTGGTGGGAAACTCCTTCTTCAAGGACAACTGGGTCTCGGCTCCCGCCACTCCGCAAAACCGTGATGGCCTGGGGCCCCTCTTTCACGCGCGCTCGTGCAGTTCCTGCCATGTACAGGACGGCCGGGGCGCGCCGCCCTCCGGGGATGAAGTCATGACGGGCTTGCTCCTGCGGCTCAGCGTGCCCGGTCCATCCGGGCCGGTGCCGGACCCGGTGTATGGAAATCAGCTGGCCGTGCGCGCGCTGCCTGGAGCGGACCCGGAAGCGGAGGTGCGTGTACGCTGGGTGGAGTCCTCCGTGACGCTGGATGGCGAGACCGTGAGCCTGCGGAGGCCGGAGATCACCGTCACGCGCTGGAACTACGGTAATCCCGCGCCCGGTCTCATGATCAGCCCGCGACTGGCTCCCCCGGTCTTCGGCGGTGGCCTGCTGGAGGCGGTGCCGGAGGCCGTGCTCGAAAGACTGGCGGACCCCGATGATAAAAACGGCGACGGGATTTCCGGCCGGGTGAATCACGTCACGGACCGCCGCACGGGCCGGAAAGCCGTCGGGCGTTTTGGCTGGAAGGCGAATGAAGCCACCCTTCGCGGTCAGGCGGCGGAGGCTTTCGCCGGGGACATGGGCATCACCTCCGCCGAGCATCCGGCGGAGAACTACACGGACGACCAGGCGGCCAAGCTGCGGGATTTCCCGGATGGCGGGAAACCGGAGGCGGAGACACTTATCATGGACCGCATGGAATCCTATCTGCGCGGGCTGGCGGTGCCCGCGCGGCGGAATATGGGAGACCCGGCGGTCACGCGCGGCGGGGTGCTGTTCCAGTCTCTAAATTGCACGGCATGTCATACACCTGTGCTTCAAACAGCGGCGGACTATCCCCTGCCTGAGCTGCGCGACCAAACCATCCGCCCCTTCACGGATCTTCTGCTTCACCACATGGGACCGGACCTGGCGGATGGCCGCCCGGATGGAGAGGCCACCGGTACGGAATGGCGCACGCCCCCCCTATGGGGCCTGGGTCTCAACGCGACCGTGAACGGCAACACCTTCTTTCTGCACGATGGAAGAGCCCGCACGACTCAGGAAGCCATCCTCTGGCATGGTGGCGAAGCTCAAGCATCACGGGACGCGTTCAAAAAACTATCCAAAGAGGATCGCTCCGCTGTCCTAACTTTTCTTGATTCGTTATAGGTCAGGATAACGAAGCATAGAGCAAGGAGGAAATCCATGGGGTCTTACCCTACCCTGACGGATTCCACTGAACAAGCATTTCCCTCTGGAAAGCGCCGGTAAACCGGCCACTTATCGATAGCCACCTCCCCGCGCGGAGGCGGGCTCCGCGGGCCGTTCAGGCCATCTGTTTCTGGGACGCCGCCAGCTTCGCATCCCGCTTACAACGGGAAAGGAGACGCTTCACGAACAGAGCACTCTGAACTTCCGCCGTGCGGATGCGCTGCGCACGCTCTGAGATTACCAGATACTGAGTACGTTCAAGGAAGCGGCTTTTACGCTCCGTGTCGACGACTAGTTGGTGAAGGTTCATGTGATTTGGGTTTGATGATGCTTTTGCCAAATTCGTGCCAGGTGTGTAATAAAAGATTTTCCGGGGAAAATGGCGGGAGCTTCTTTATAGGCCACGTGCAAATTGCACATTACCCGACCATACGACGCATCCGGAAATGCAAATATTCAACAGGTTTGCATCGCAGCGCCGGGACGAAATGGCGCGTTTGGGTGGGCACCCCGGGACAAGGCGTCCCGGAGGCGCAAACGAGACCCTTTCTCCTGACAAGGGCAGCAGCACGCCCAATCGGGTTCGGAAAACTCTCCCAAAAACAGCAAAGGCTCCAGTAATGGAGGGCGGCGGGGCCACCTTCCGTTACCGGAGCCTGGGATATTTGTCAGACACCCTTGGGAATGCTGTCACTTCATCTGCTTCAGCACCCAGATCATGGCACCTCCTTCAGAAGAGGTAATCGTCTCCGGGCGAGGCTTTCCCTCAGCGCCGATGCACAGGGTCAACGTCTCTCCCTCGCGCTCATAGAGGCCATGCTGGGTAACGGTTTGCCCGTGTTCATTCCGCCAGGCCTCAATAGTCCCCTCCTCACGGTCGATCTCATACTTGAAAGTTCGCGTGGGAATGACCCCTAGAAGGATCTTGATCTCATCCGCCGTGACGAGAACGTGCGAGCCCGGCACCGGTTTCCAGCCCTCCGGCCACGTGGCCACGCTCCATTTTCCCTCAATGCCCTCCCGTGTTGGCCGGTGCCACCGGAATTTCAAATAGAGGCCCGCGGTGGCGGCCACGCAGATAGCGATGAGAATGTATTTCATGGAGAGAGGGGTGATTCCCCTTTCTCTCTGCACACCCGGGGCCGGACGGAAACGCCAGGCCCCGGATGGCGACAGATAAGATCGCTTCGCGACGGATCAGTCCGTCACCGCGCCCTGGCTGGCGGTGGTCACCAGCTTTGCGTACTTCGCCAGCACGCCGCGGGTATAGCGGGGTTTTGGCTGCTTCCACTTTGAGAGACGCCCGGTGATTTCCTCATCCGGAATGCCGAGGGTGATGCTGCGCTTCACGCTGTCGATGGTGATGGGATCCCCGTTCTTCACGATGGCCAGCGGACCGCCCGCGAAAGCCTCCGGCGTAATGTGGCCCACCACGAAGCCGTGGCTGCCGCCGCTGAAACGCCCGTCCGTGATGAGCGCCACGCTCTTCCCGAGACCCATGCCCATGACCGCGCTGGTGGGCCCCAGCATCTCCCTCATGCCCGGGCCGCCCTTCGGCCCTTCCATGCGGATCACGATCACGTCCCCCGCCTTGACCTTCCCGCCGGTGATGGCGTGCATGGCGGCCTCCTCGCTGTCGTAAACGCGGGCCTTCCCGCTAAAGCGGTCGCCCTCCTTGCCACTGATCTTGCCCACCGCGCCGCCAGGGGCGAGGTTTCCGTAAAGGATGGCGAGGTGCCCGTTTTTCTTGATAGGATCCTTGAGGGGGCGGATCACCTGCTGGCCCGCGGGGTAGGGCTTCACCTTCGCCAGATTCTCCTTCAGTGTCTTGCCCGTCACGGTCATCAGGCCGCCTTCCAGCAGCCCGGCGTCCAGCAGCATCTTCATGAGCGGCAGCAGACCGCCGATGCGCACCAGTTCCATCATCACATACTTGCCGCTTGGCTTGAGGTCCGCCAGCACCGGCGTCTTCGCGCCCACTTTAGTGAAGTCATCGATGCTCAGCTTCACGTTCGCGGAGTGCGCCATGGCCAGAAGGTGGAGCACCGCGTTCGTGCTGCCACCCAGGGCGGTCACCACGGCGATAGAGTTCAGGAAGGACTCACGTGTAAGGATGTCCGAGGGACGAATGCCGCGCTTAATGAGATGCAGCACGGCGGCCCCGGCATCGAAGCAATCCATCATCTTCTCATCGCTCACCGCCGCCTGGGCGGAGGAGTTGGGAAGCGAGAGTCCCAGGGCCTCGATAGCGGTCGCCAGGGTGTTCGCGGTGTACATGCCGCCGCAGCTCCCCGGGCCGGGAATGCTGCACTGCTCGATCTCCGCGAGCGTCGCGTCCGAGATCTTGCCACTCGCGTGCTGGCCCACGGCTTCGAAGACACTCACGATGTCCACGTCCTTGCCGTCGAAACAGCCGGGCTTGATGGTGCCGCCGTAAACGAACACGCTGGGGCGGTTCAGCCGCGCCATGGCCATCACGCAGGCCGGCATGTTTTTGTCACAGCCGCCGATGGCCACGAAGCCGTCCAGCATTTCGCAGCCCACCACGGTTTCAATGCTGTCCGCGATCACCTCGCGGGACACGAGGCTGTATTTCATCCCCTCCGTGCCCATGCTGATGCCGTCGGAAATGGTGATGGTATTGAAGATGAGGCTCTTTCCTCCGGCCGCGTCCACGCCGCGCGCGGCCTCACGGGCCAGTTGATCGATGTGGATATTACATGGCGTGACCTGGCTCCAGGTGCTGGCGACACCGATCTGGTTCTTCTTGAAGTCATCGCGCTGGAATCCTACCGCGTGCAGCATCGCGCGGCTGGCCGCGCGATCCGGACCGTCCACGAGAATGGCGGAGTGATTGCGGTGAAGGGGTGAGGGGGGAGTGCTTTTTTTGCTGCTCATAACAAGCCGACCCCTTCGCACGCCCCGCGGAAGGGATCAAGGCGAAGCGTAACGCCGGGTGAAACTCCGGAAAGCCGCGGCTCCCCGCTCCTTCGCGACAAAAATCCGGCACCCGCGCCGCGCGCGCTACAGCAGAAGCCTCATCGAGGGGGCCCGGCTATTTTGGCCTTATCCTGCATGGCATTTTTGAGTTTCAGACGCAGCCCCTGAAGCTCAACTTCAAGAGCTTTAATCTCACTACTTATAGCCGTTGTGTCCGCGCCAGGAGGAAGGGCCTTTTTTTGCCTCTCGAGTTCTTCTTTCTTTGTCTCACTACCGTTAATTTTCGCACTCACCTCTCCAATAACATCCACCAGTTGAAAATCCTCTTTGGTGGAAGGCTTCACGGTGGGATCCGGCTTCTTTTCGGTGGTTTCCACCTTCTGAACGTTTTCCCCGCAGGCGCACAGTGACAGGCAACAGAAAATAAGGAGGCTTTTCATGCGGAATAGATAGCGGACTTTTATTCCAGGTCAACTCTTCACCGGAACGGACGGGAATCACCACATGACCTGTGTCTGGCAGGTAAGGACAAGAGGCATCCGGGCATTGGCCTCCCGCGGGACCAGCTTGCCTCCCGGCGGGAGAAAACGGCTTTCCACCCTGCCGTGACTTCAGGCGCGCGGCCTGAAAAATCCATTTCCCTTAAAGAAAACGAAAAGACAGGGGTGCTCCGGAGCTTACTAACGGTCAATCCCGCGCCCTCCCTCCCCTTTCCGACGCCCTACTTCCCATGAAGCCCTCCCTGTTCCTCCGCGCCCTTCCTTTCCTCGCGCTCCCGTTTTCCGCCACCCAGGCACTGGAACTCAAAAAGGGGGATCATGTCTGCATCGTGGGGAACACCTTTGGCGAGCAGCTTCAATTCAGCGGCTATCTGGAAAGTCTGCTGCACTCCCGCCATCCCGGGCAGGAGATCGTGGTGCGGAATCTCTCGTGGGCGGCTGACACCCTGACACTTCAGCCCCGTCCCCAGGACTGCCCCACGCAGGACCAGTTCCTGGCTAAACACCGCGCCAGCGTCATTCTCGCCTGCTTCGGCCTCAACGAGAGCTACGAGACCCCGCTGCCTCAATTCAGAAAGGATCTGGAAACATGGATCGACCATACCCTGGCGCAAAAGTATGACGGTTCCTCCCCGCCCCGCCTGGTGATGATCTCTCCGGTGGCCTGCGAACAACTCAACAACCCGGCTCTGCCTGTCGCGAGTGAACGGAACAAAGTAATCGCCCAATACGTCCAGATCATGGACGAAGTATGCCGGGCAAAAAAGGTGGAGTTCGCGGACATTTTCCATCCCCTGCTGAAGCGCTACGCGGAGGCCCCGGAAAAGAAACTCACCCAAAACGGGATACACCTCAATGACGAGGGGGAACGCTTCGTGGCCCCGGAACTGGACAGCCTTCTGTTCGGTCCCTATGACGATAAAAAGCCCCGGCCAACCCGGGAAGGCATGGAGCGGCTGCGCCAGGCAGTAAATGAAAAAAATCAGTGGTTCTGGTACCGTTACCGTCCGGTGAATCCCTTCTACATTTACGGCGGGCGCGCGGCACCCTTCGGCATCATCAGCTTTCCCCCGGAGATGGAGCGCCTGGACGGCATGGTGGCGAATCGTGACCGGAAAATATGGGACCTCGCCCAGGGAAAAACCACGGACCTGACCGTGGACGACTCCAATCTCAAACCCCTGCCGGAGACGCCCACCACCATGGTGAACGGGCCAAAGATCAACACACCGGAGGAGGAACTCCGGACCTTCACCATGCTGGACGGATTCGAGGTGAATCTCTTCGCCAGCGAGGCCGAATTCAAGGACCTGCAAAAGCCCGTGCAGCTCACCTTTGACGCCAAAGGTCGCATGTGGGTGACCACCATTCCCACGTTCCCCCATCTCTTTCCCGGGCAACAGCCGCAGGATAAACTGTTGATCCTGACAGACAAAGACGGCGATGGAAAAGCGGACGAATGCAAGACCTTCGCGGAGAACCTCTACCTCCCCACCGGCCTGGAGCTCGGCCACGGCGGGGCCTACGTCTCGGCGGAGCCCAACCTGATTTTCCTCAAGGACACGAACGGCGATGACAAGGCGGACGTTACCACCACGCTGCTGCGCGGCTTTGGCACGGAGGACAGCCACCATGCCATCAATGCCTTCGTGTGGGGTCCTGGCGGGGGTCTGCACATGATGGAGGGCACCTTTCTGCACAGCCAGGTGGAGACGCCGCACGGCCCCGTGCGGCTGGAGAACGCGGGTGTGTGGCGTTATGAGCCGAAGACCGAAAAGCTGGCGGCCTACATCTCTTACAAATACGCGAACCCCTGGGGCGAGACCTTCGACCTCTGGGGCCGGAATTACATCGCGGACGCCAGCGGCGGGGACAATCATTACGGCAATGCCTACAGCGGCTGGCTGCCCTATCCGCAAAAGCACGAGCACATGGACCGCTTCACGGATATGAAGGCGCACGTGCGTCCCACGGCCGGCTGCGAGGTGGTGAGCAGCCGCCAGTTTCCGGACGAATACCAGCAGTGGTGGCTGCTCAATAACACCATCGGGTTCCAGGGCACGCGCATGTTCCGCGTGGTGGATGACGGCAGCGGCTTCAAGTCCACGGAGTGGAAGGACCTCATCCGCAGCAGCGATCCCAGCTTCCGCCCGGTGGATATCGAGTTCGGGCCGGACGGGGCGCTGTATATCGTGGATTGGTACAATCCCATCATCGGTCATACAACCTACAGCTTTCGCGATCCAAAACGGGACAAGGCGCATGGCCGCATCTGGCGCGTGACCGCGAAGGGCCGCCCGGTTGTCACGCCGGCGAAGATCGACGGCGCGGGAGTCCCGGAACTCCTGGAACTCCTGCGCGTGCATGAGGACCGCACGCGCTACCGCGTGCGCCGGGAGCTGGCCGAACGCGATCCCCGCGAAGTGCTGGCCGGCATCGACCGATTCCTCAAGACCCTGCCAAAAGACGACCCGGCACGCGAGCACCTTCAGCTCGAATGCCTGTGGGTGCAGCAGCACCACGACGTCGTGGATGCGGCTCTCCTGAAACGTGTGCTGGCTTCCCCCGAACACCGCGCCCGCGCGGCGGCGGTGTATGTGCTGCGCTTCTGGCAGGACCGCATCCCTGACAGCACCGCGCTGCTGAAGGCCGCCGCGAATGACGAATACCCCGTGGTGCGCATGGAGGCCGTGGTGGCCGCGAGTTTCCTCCACAGCCTGGCGGGCGTGGAGGTGGCGCTGGAAGCGGTGAGGCGGCCCCGGGATTATTACATCGACTACGCGCTCAATGAAACCATGCGGGCCCTGGAGCCCTGGCTGAAAGAAGCGATCGCCCCCACGTCCCCCGTCCCGGCGGGGAATCCGGAGGGCTTCGCGTGGCTCCTGGGACGCTTCACTAACCGGGAGGTCCTGGCCATCCCGAAGTCGCCCGAAGTCTGGGTGGAAATCCTGCGGCGGGAGAACATGCCCGCCGAAAACCTGATCGCCGCCGCCAGGGCCCTCGCGACCAAAAGCCGCGGGCCGGTGGACGTCATGCTCCTCGTGCTGCCCGAGGCAAAGGGCAGCGCGCTGGCGTCCGTCCTGGCCGGGTGGGATACCCGGGAGCTCACCGCCTCCGCCGGTCACATTGTAAAGGTGGTCACGGAAGCCCGCACGCAGGACGTGAGGGAATCCGCGCTGGCCTCCCTCATCCCCGTGGAAGGGGGAAAGCGCGCGTGGGAACTGGTGAAGGACGACCCCGCGGGCATCATCGCGCTCTGCAATGCCATGCGCCTGGTTTCCACTCCGGAAGCCCGGGCCGCGATGGGAGACGGGCTCTCCAGCCTGTTGGAAAAATTGCCCGAAACCCTCGTCGCGAAGGCCAAGGACAGTCCGGCGGCAGGCCGCTTTGTCCGCGTGGAGCTGCCGCGTAAAGGCACGCTGAGCCTCACGGAAGTGGAGGTGCAGTCCGGTGGACGGAACATCGCGCTCTCCGGCACGGCCACGCAAAGCAGCACGGCCAATGGCGGCGTAGCCAGCCGCGCCATCGACGGCAACAGCCATGGCGAGTGGGGTCGCGGCACCACCACACACACTGAGATCGATGAAATGAATCCCTGGTGGGAGCTGGACCTCGGGCGCGTGGAGCCTATCCAGAACATCGTGCTCGTGAACCGGAATGACCCCGTGAGTGATCTCGGAAAGCGCCTCAACGGCTTCCGTCTTTCCATCCTGGACGGGGCGCGCCGGCCCGTGTTTGTCTATAATCACGGGGATGCCGGTGCCGCCGTCAGCGTGCCGGTGAAGATCGATGGCGCGGCGGCGCTGCGTTCGGCGATCGTGGGGGCTTTTGCCACCGTGCCGGGACGCGAGGCGGAGAAGATCGCGAAGCTTCTGCCGCTTCTTCAGTCCGCCAACACCCGTGCGATCGCCGCCTCCGCTTTGAAGGATGTGGATCTGACAAAAGCCTCCCCGGAAGCCCTTGCCGGAGCCGCCACCACTCTGCTGGCACAACTGCCGAAGGTGCCGCTCAGCGACCGTCTGGACGCGTCCTATGCCGACGCGATGCAACTCGTCAAAAACCTCGCTACCCAGGTGCCGTCCTCAAAGGCCGCGCTGGAGGCGCTCGTCGCCGCGGAGGCCCCGGCTCCTCTCACTCTGAGGTCGGACCCCGTGCAGCTTTTGTTCGAACAGACGGAACTGACCGCCCGTGCCGGTTCGGTGATCGCGCTCACCTTCGAGAACCCTTCCGAAATGCCGCACAATGCTGTGCTCTGCGCTCCGGGCAGCCTGGAAACAGTGGGAGCCGCCGCCGATGCCTTCCAGACGGATCCTAACGCCGTGGCCGCCGGGTTCGTTCCCTCCATCCCGCAGGTACTGCAAAAAACACGACTGCTGAACGCCGGTGGAAAGGAAATCCTCGTCTTTCGTGCGCCCGCCGCCCCGGGGGATTACGTCCTCGCCTGCACCTTCCCCGGCCACTGGCGTCTCATGCATGGAGTGTTAAAGATCACGCCGTGAGAGGCAGTCTCATCCCGTTTGAATGGAACCCGTCGGCATTATCCCCCTGATTAACCAGGCGCGGGCAGGCGGTGACTTACGGCTTTTATAGAAGGCCAACCCGGGACCGCCGGACGGGACTGCCGGTAATTTATGTAAAGGACCGGTGACCCGTCCGGGGCATGCCCCACAGGGATGAGCACGGTCAGACTTCCTGCAAAGTTAGTGCCGGGCGACGGGTTGTTATTCAAATTACGGTTATCGCCCCAGGAGTCCCATCGGGATTCCCTCCACCATAGAGCTGGGGATTCAGCGTGGGGTCGTTGTACATCTTGAATTGATAGTACACCGCGAAGGTCCGGCGCCGCGCGGCCACGTCGTCCAGCAGTTCCGCCAGGCATTGAGCAAGGTCATCCCGCTGCCGCCGGATGCGGCCCAGCTTCTCCGCGCACACGGCGCGATGCGTTTCGCCCGCGTCCGGGCGCTCCGTTTCCTCCCGCATGTGGTATTCCTTCAGCGCGAGGATGGAGAGGCGGTCGATGATCATGCCCGGGGTCTCGGAATTCCGGGGCAGGCCGGACTGCGGCGGCTGGAGGGCGGCCACCAGCGCCTTGTCCATCTCCTCGATGAAGTTATTCCGCTCCTGGTTGTGGCGGTCGATGGCGCGCTTCGCGCGATGCACCTGCCCGCTCCCGAGATCATCCCGCCGGGCGATGTCCTCCTCGTGCCAGAGTTCGAAATTCCGCAGATGATTCTCCCGTACCAGACGAAGAAACCCCTCCCCCTCCACGGCGGGACGCGTCTCGTGCCAGAGCGCGGTGAGGGCGGCCTGGGTGGCGGGGATTTCAGAAGGATCCTGGATCATCATCAGAGTGGGAAACAACGGGCGGTCACGCTTGCAGAGAGCCGCCGGGGACGCAAGCCTCGTCCACCTCCCTTTCCCGCCGTGCTTTCCCTCGACCTCTACGACCACCAGGATGCCCTGCCGCTGGATCTCGCCCGCCTGTTCCAGGCGGCCACCGATGCCCTGCCGCTGGTGCTGCAAAATGCCGGACCCCATCCCGCCGTGCTGGGGGAGTTGGAGGAAGTGGAGGTCTCGTTCATCGATGACGCGGCCATCGCCGCCGTGCATGGCGAATTCATGGACGATGCCACGCCCACGGACGTCATCACCTTCGACCACGGGGAAATCCTCATCAGCACGGAGACAGCCATCCGCCAGGCTACCGAGGGCGGGCACCGCCCGGAACGGGAATGCGCGCTCTATCTCATTCACGGCCTGCTCCACCTGAATGGCCACGAAGACCACGCCCCTGAAGAATTCGCGACCATGAAGGAAATCCAGGAGTCCATCCTGGAGCGTGTCTGGCCCGCCGCGGACGCGTAAACCCCTCCTTGCCCCCGCGCGGCGGTGGGCGCATTTATAGAGGATGTCCACACCCGTATCCGTTTCCCGTCCCGAACTCCTCTCGCCCGCCGGCAATGTGGAGTGCGCCCGCGCGGCCGTGGCCAACGGGGCGGATGCCATTTACTTCGGGATGCCCCGGTTCAATGCCCGGCTGCGGGCGGACAATTTCACGGAGGAGGAGTTGCCCGCTTTCATGGACTTTCTCCACGCAAACGGCGTCCGGGGTTTCGTGGCCATGAACACGCTCGTCTTTACCAGCGAGCTGGAAGCCGCGGAGCAACAGTTGAAAATGCTGGAGGCGGCGGGCGTGGACGCGATCATCGTGCAGGACATCGGGCTCGCGATGCTGTCCCGCGCGGTGGCCCCGAATCTGGAACTGCACGCCAGCACGCAGATGACGATCACCTCGCCGGAAGGGCTGGAACTCCTGGCCCGCCTGGGTCTGGATCGCGCGGTGCTGGCGCGGGAGCTCAGCCTGCGGGAGCTGGAACGGTTTCGCGGACAGCCGGTGCCGCTGGAGGTCTTTGTCCACGGAGCGCTTTGCGTGGCCTATTCCGGTCAGTGCCTCACCAGCGAGAGCCTGGGCCAACGCAGTGCCAACCGGGGCGAATGTGCCCAGGCCTGTCGCATGCCCTATCAACTGGTGGTGGATGGCGAACTCCAGGAGCTGGGCGACCGCCGCTTCCTGCTCAGCCCCCAGGATCTTGCCGCCGTGGAGGAAATTCCAAGGCTCGTGGAATTGGGAGTCGCCAGTTTTAAAATCGAGGGCCGCCTCAAGTCCCCGGAATACGTGGCCGCCGTCACGCGGGTTTACCGCAAGGCCATCGATGCCGCGCTGCCCGCCACGCCTGCGGCGGCGGTGACTCCGGAAGACCGCTATGAGCTGGAGATGACCTTCAGCCGCGGCCTTTTCACCGGCTGGATGCACGGGGTGGACCACCAGCGTCTCGTGGGAGCCCGCTTTGGCAAAAAGCGCGGCGCGTTTGTCGGCCGGGTGCGCGCCACGGGGAGTGACTGGGTGGAGCTGGATCGCGCCGGAGCCTGGCTGAAGCCGGGAGACGGCGTGGTCTTCGATACCGGAGGCGACACTGATAACGAGCAGGGCGGCCGGGTTTTTGAAATGTCCGGCACGCGGCTGAGCTTCCAGCGCGGGAAGCTGAACTTCAGCGGTATCAAGCCCGGGGACCGCGTGTGGAAAACGAGCGACCAGGCACTGGACAGCCGGCTGCGCGCCACCTTTTCCGGCAGCATCACCCCGCGCCGGAATGTGCCCCTGCGCCTCCAGGCCGCCGGGCGCGCCGGAGAACCGCTGCGGCTCCGCGAGGAGATCACCGGAGCGGAGGTCCTGTCCGCCATGCCGCTCCAGGCGGCGGAAAAGCGCCCCCTCTCGGAGGAAAGTCTGAGGGATCAACTCGGACGCCTGGGCGGCACCCGCTACTATGTGGAATCCCTCACCGCCGCGCTGGAGGGCGCGGTGATCCTGCCGGTGAGTGAACTGAACCGCATGCGCCGCGCCCTGGTGGAACTGGCGGACGCGGCTCTACGGCAAAAGCCCGCCGCCGCTCCAGCCACCTCCACGCTCCGGACGATGCTGGAGGAAGTGTTCTCCGTGACCCGCGAAACGGCCCCGCCGGAACTGACGGTCCTTTGCCGCAGCGTGGAGCAACTGAAGGCGTGCGCCACGGAGGGCGTCGGGCTGGCTTATCTGGACCTGGAGGACATCCGCGGCTATGCCGATGCCGTGGCGTGGGTGAAGGCGGAGTCTGACATGAAGGTCTTCCTCGGCACGCCGCGCATTCAGAAGTCCGGCGAGCAGGGATTTTTTAAGCTCATCGAACGCGCGGCCCCGCATGGCGTGCTGGTGCGCAATCCGGGCGGCATCGGGTATTTCAGTGAACGGGATTTTGAGACGGTGGGAGACTTCTCCCTGAACGTGGCGAATCCGCTCACCGCCCGCTGGCTGCGGGACCAGGGCCTCCAGCGGCTGACGGTTTCGTATGACCTGAATATCGAGCAGGTGCTGGACCTCCTGCGCGCCGCGCCTCCCCAATGGTTCGAGGTGACCCTGCATCAGCACATGCCCATGTTTCACATGGAGCACTGTGTCTTCGCCGCGTTCATGTCCAGCGGCTCCAGCTTTCTGGACTGCGGTCGGCCCTGCGAGCGGCACAGCGTGAAACTCCGGGACCGCGTGGGCATGGAGCATCCGCTGAAGGCGGACGTCGGCTGCCGGAATACGCTGTTCAATGCCCGGGCTCAGACAGGCGCGGGCTACTTCCAGGAACTCCGGGACACGGGTCTCAGCCGCTATCGGGTGGAACTCCTGGTGGAGGATGCCGGTGAAGTGAGGAGGACCATTGCCGCTTATCGCCGGCTCCTTTCAGGCGCGACCTCCGGCGGCGACATCGTCCGTGAGCTCAACGCACAGTCCCAGCTAGGTGTCACCCGGGGCACGCTGCAGACAGTGTAGGCGAAGCGAGGGCTTCCGAAATTTCCCCTGGCCGTGGTCTGGTCTGCCGCTACGTCCGCGCCGTGACCCGCGCTTTTGTATTGGGAGCCGGCCTGGGCACCCGCCTGCGCCCGCTGACCCTCCAGCTCCCCAAACCTCTCATTCCCGTCCACCACCGGCCTCTGATGGAGTATGCCTTCGCGCATCTCCATGGCGCGGGGATCCGGGAGTTCATCGTCAATACCCACCATCTTCCGGAGGCCTACGGCACGGCTTTTCCTGGTAATGAATGGCGGGGATGTCCGGTCACTTTCCGCCATGAGCCGGTGCTGCTGGAAACCGGCGGTGGCCTCGCGAATGTGCGGGATCTCCTCCAGGACGGCGGGACGTTTTTTGTCTATAACGGCGATGTCTTCACGGACCTGCCGCTCGCCCCCGCGCTGGAACGGCACCGCGCGGACGGGAATCTGGTGACGCTGATTCTAAGAAGCACCGGACACGTCAAAAACGTGGCGTTGAATCTTCCGGACGGACGCATCGTGGATATCCGGAATGCCAAGGGAACCGGTCATCCGGACCAGTTTCAGTTCACCGGCCTCTGCGTGGTGGAGCCGGAGTTCCTCCGTTATCTCCCGGAGCCTGGCAAAATCGAAAGTGTCGTCGCGGCCTGGCTTCGCGCCATTGAATCCGGGGAACGCCTTGGAGGCGTGGTGATCGATGACGGCCTGTGGCTGGACCTGGGAGACCGGGCGAGCTACCTGGAGGCCCACCGGCTGGTGGCTCCGGCGTTCGGGCCGCGCCTTCATTCCTCGGCTCACATCGCCGCCGGGGCGGACATCGATGATCTCAGCACCATCGGCCCGGATTGTGTGGTGGAAGCCGGGGCGGTTATCCGCCAGTCCGTGCTTTGGCCCGCCGCCCGCGTGTGCCCAGGAGCACGACTCACCGGATGTGTGGTCATGTCCGGGCACACCGCGGAGGGCGTGGCGGAAAACCAGGATCTCTAAAGAATCCCGGCTGGCCCGGCTCAATAGTAGTAGCGGCGGCCGTGACGGTAATAGTAGCGGTGGTGATGGTGGTGGTCGTTGTTGGCCGCGATGGCCGCGACTCCGGCCACGGCGGCCACGCCCACGGCGGCGGCGGTGGCGTTGTTGGCATTCTGCTGCTGCCAGCCGGCGTCATTCCGCTGGAGGCGGGCCATTTCCCGGCGGTATTCCCCCTCGGAAACCTGGCCGTTCATATACTGACTGTGCAGCGTGCTCATCTGGGCCTGGTAGGGAGAGGCACAGGACGCAAGCGAAGCCGCGAGACAAAGAGCCGCGACTGGACGAATGATCTTTTTCATAGTCGTTTCAATGAGGTTGGTTTTAGGGGGAGGTCGCAGTGCGACGGAACCACCGCTCAAATTATTCACCCGAACGCCTCTTCATGCAATGCCAACCCTGGCGAACCCGCCGCGGCCTGGACATGAATGACCTTCAGGCAACCCTGGTGATCAGCGGAAATAAAAGGCTCAACTGACGGGAACCCTCAGTCCCGGAGCCGTCGATAAAAAGCCAGGCTGATCCACGCCATCGGGCCCAGGAAAGCACACGGTTCGAGAGACCGCATCACGGCAATGTGGAAGGCGGCGGGGTCTGCTCTCCGGCTGACAAGGACCTCGCTGCTCCGGTTACGCGAGGTTATCTCCCCGGTGAGCAATCCCCATACGGCGATAGCCACGAAGTAGAGAGTGAGGACGCCGAAAACAAGCATCATACCCAGGCTGAGCCGTCTGGCCTGGGTGGGGCTGAGTTCGGGAATGGCCATAAGTCCGGAGAAAGGAAAACCGCCGTCAATTTCCGCGGAGCCTCCCGGGACGCAACCGGGGCGGAGGTCTGTTGTATCCGAAATGGATACTCATGGAGGCCCGTCCCCCGCCTGGCAGAGGGACACGAGATCCAGCAGCACGGGGCTTTTCTCCCGCTTCCGGTAAACCCCCGCGGAGGCGATGAGGGAGGAGGCGGGCTTCAGGGGTAGGAAGACGGCCCCGGGATGCGACAGGCGGCTCACCTCCTCCGGCGCGAGCGTCACTCCGCGCCCGCCCGCCACCTGGGCAAGCAGCGTGGAGAGCCCCCGCACCCGCGGCCCGAGGCGTGGTGTGAATCCCGCGTGCCGGCAGGCCTCCACGATGGACTGATTCCGCCCCGGGTAGCTGTTCTCATCGAAACCGATGAACGTCTCGCCCTTCAACTGTTTCAACGAAATGTGCTTCCGGCCCGCCAGGGGATGGTCATCCGGCACCACGGCGTGAAACGGGATATGACGCAGGATGACCACCTCGAACTCCGCCGCCAGATCCGGACAGGGATTGCCTAACAACGCAAAATCGATCCCCCCGGAGCGCAGAGCCTCCACCTGATCATGCGGCGTCATCTCATGAAGGATGACCTCGATCTCCGGATGCGCGCGGGAAAAAGTCTTGAGCACCGGCATGAGGATGGTGGCCAGGGCTGGCGCGATGCAGCCCACCGTGAGGTGGTTGGGCGAGCGGGAACTGTAGGTCTTCATGTGCGCCGCCGCCTCCGCGCTCAGCCGCAGGATTTCCCGCGCCCGGGTGAGGTAGTCCTCCCCGGCGGGCGTGAGCGTCAGCCCCGTGCTGGCCCGGAGAAAAAGCGGCACGCCCAGTTCCTCCTCCAGATCGTGAATCTGGCGGCTCACGGCGGGTTGGGAGACGCGGAGACGGGTGGAGGCCCGGCTGACATTCAGCTCTTCCGCCGCCGTGATGAAGTAACGCAGATGCCGCAGTTCCATGGAAGGGCCATAACCCAAAAGCATGGCGGCGCAAAGCCCAAGGTATTGGCCACATGGAAAAACCAGTCCCATCCTCCGCGACGCCATCCGGCATCCCGAACACTCAAGCCCATTCCACACCAATGAATCCTTATCACAAACTCTACACCCCGGAGGACTCGGTCGTCGTCTTCATCGATCACCAGCCGCAGATGCTCTTTGGCGTGGCCAACGCGGACCGCGCCACACTCATCAACAACGTAACCCTGCTGGCGAAAGTGGCGAAGGAATACGGTGTCCCCGCCATCCTCACCGCCGTGGAGACGGAATCCTTCAGCGGCTATGTCTGGCCGCAACTGCTGGACGTCTTCCCCGGGCAGCACGTCATCGAGCGCACTTCCATGAACTCCTGGGACTCCGCGGAATTCCGCGCCGCCATCGAGGCCACGGGCCGGAAGAACATCATCCTCACCGGCCTCTGGACGGAGGTCTGCGTGACGTGGCCCGCGCTGGAGATGCTGGGTGCCGGTTATAACATCTACGTGGTGGAGGACTGCTGCGGAGCCACCTCCCCCGCCGCGCAGGATGCCGCGCTCTCCCGCATGGTGCAGGCCGGGGTCGTGCGGCTCACCACCATCGCCGCCCTCCTGGAGTGGCAGCGGGACTGGAAGAACAAGGAACACTACAACGCGCTCATGGGCCTGCTGAAGCAGCAGGGCGGAGCCTACGGCATCGGCGTGGAGTATGCCTACACCATGGTCCACCACGCTCCGCAGTCCGCGCAAAAGCCGCAAATCGTTTCAAAGGACCCGTCCTGAATCCATTCCCCTGCCCCATGCACCCGGCCTGCTTTTCCAGCATTCGCGACGGCTCCGTCGTGGCCCGGTGCATGGGACCCGGCCTGGCCGTGCTGGCCACCCTGCTGCCGCTGTCCTGTCTGGCCGGGGAACGCCCCGCCTTCTCCACGCTCCGTTATAATGAGAACTGGTCTTTCCTCCGTGAAGCGGCGGAGCCCGGGGATCTCTTCGACGCCGTGAAATACCTTCCCCTGAGAAACGGTGAATGGTATCTCTCCACGGGCGGCGAGGCGCGGCTGAAGTATGAACATTACAGCGAACCGGCGTTGAATCAGCGACCCGCGGACGGCGATGGCTTTCTGCTCCAGCGTTACCTTCTGCACGCGGATCTTCATGGGGGACCGGCGTTCCGCTTCTTCGTGCAGGCCCAGTCCTCGCTGGAGGACTTCCGCGCCGGAGGCCCGCGTCCTCCGGACCGGGATGATCTGGATCTCCACCAGGCATTCCTCGATGCCACCCTGTGGTCCGGCGGCGGGGACTCCGTGATGCTGCGGGCGGGACGGCAGGAGATGGCCTATGGTTCTCAGCGGCTCATCAGCGTGAGGGAATCGCCTAACAACCGCCTCGCTTTCGACGCCGTCAGGGTTCTGACAAAATCCGGCGGCTGGAGCGCGGATGCCTGGCTGGCCCGGCCGGTGGAGACGGATCCCGGCACCTTCGACGATGACAGCCTTCGCGGGACCACATTCTGGGGCGCGTATGCCACTGGTCCCCTGCCTTGGGTGCCCGGGCTGAACGCGGATTTTTACTACCTCGGCCTCTCGCGCCAGGATGCCGCGTTTGCCCGGGGAACGGCGGATGAGCACCGGCACACCCTGGGCACCCGGCTGTTTGGAAAACACGAATCCCTGGACTGGAACTTTGAATTCGCCGGGCAGTGGGGCACCTTCGGGCACGACCGCATCCTGGCGTGGACAGCGGCTTCCGAAACCGGATGGACGTTCGCTTCCACGCCTCTGAAGCCCCGGGCTTTCCTGCGCGCGGACATCGCCAGCGGGGACCATGGCGGCTCCCGGCTGGGCACGTTCAATCCCCTGTTTCCCCGCGGGGCTTATTTCAATGAAGCCTCGTTCATCGGCCCGCAAAACCTCATGGACCTCCAGCCGGGCGTGGAGCTTTCGCTGACGGATTCACTCCGGCTCACCGCCAGTTGTGATTTCGTCTGGCGCGAGAGCCTGGAGGACGGGGTGTATGGCGTGGCCCTGAATTCCCAGGTGCCCCCCGGCGGCAGCCCGGCGCGCTACGCCGGCACCTTTCCCAGCGCCTCGCTGTCGTGGCAGGTGAACCGCCACCTGGGCCTGACGGTGAATTATGTCGCTTATCTGTTCGGGGATTTTGTCCAGGACTCGCGGCCCGGGCAGAAAGATGGGAGCTACACTTCCGCCGTGGCCACTTTAAGATTCTGACCATGCCCATCCATCTTGCCATCACCCGCCGCACGCGCCCCGGGCGCGAAGCCGAGTTTGAACAATCGCTCCGCGAGTTCTTCCAGTCCTCTTTCTCCCGCGAGGGCGTGCTGGGAGTCAGCCTGCTGACGCCACTGCCAGGCGGGGACTCCCGGGAATACGGCATCCTCCGGACCTTCACCGGTCCGGCGGAACGCGAGGCCTTCTATCAATCAGAGGAATACGCGGCCTGGGAAAAACGCGTGGAGCACCTCGTGGACGGCCCGCCGGTGCACCGGGAACTGACTGGCCTGGAGGCCTGGTTCCGCTCCAGCTCTCCGCCGCCGCGCTGGAAGATGGCCACCGCCACTTTCCTGGGCGTCTTTCCAGTCGGCATGGCGCTGAATCTCACCCTCATGCCGCTCATTCAATCCTGGCCCTTCTTACTCAAAAGCGCGCTCTTCAACCTCTGCGTGGTGGCGCTCCTCACCTGGGCCGTGATGCCGCTCGTCACCCGCCTCCTCCACCGCTGGCTGCATCCTTCCAAACAAAAGACCCCACCTCCATGACTCCCGACTCCTACGCCGATCTCATCCTCTATAACGGGCGCATCACCACGCTGGACCCTGCTTATCCGGAGGCCACCAATATCGCCATCAAAGACGGGATCATCACCGGCGTGAATGATGCCGAGGAATACGAACGCGGCCCGGACACGGTGGTCATCGATCTCCAGGGACGGCGGGTGATCCCGGGGCTGAACGATTCCCACCTGCACGTCATTCGCGGCGGGTTGAACTATAACATGGAGCTGCGCTGGGACGGCGTGCCCTCCCTGGCGGACGCGCTGCGCATGCTCCGGGAGCAGGCCGCGCGCACACCCGCGGGCCAGTGGGTGCGTGTAGTGGGCGGCTGGAGTGAATTCCAGTTCGCGGAGCGCCGCATGCCCACGCTGGAGGAGATCAATGCCGCTGCGCCGGACACGCCCGTTTTTATTCTGCACCTGTATTGCCGCGCTCTCCTGAACGCGGCGGCGCTGCGCGCGTGCGGCTATACGAAGGATTCGCCGAATCCTCTAGGCGGCGAAATCCAGCGTGGTCCTGGAGGCCATCCCACGGGCCTGCTCCTCGCGCGGCCCAATGCCTCCATCCTCTACGCCACACTGGCCAAAGGACCAAAGCTGCCGCCGGAGCACCAGATGAATTCCACGCGCCACTTCATGCGCGAACTCAACCGGCTGGGGCTCACGAGCATCATCGACGCGGGCGGCGGTTTTCAGAATTATCCGGACGACTATGCGGTCATCGAGGAACTGCACGCCCGCGGGGAAATGACGCTCCGCATCGCCTACAATCTCTTCACGCAAAAGCCAAAAGAGGAGAAGGAGGACTTCGCGCGCTGGATAGGGATGACCGGGCCGGGCCGGGGTGACGATATCCTCCGCTGCAATGGCGCGGGGGAAATGCTCGTCTTCACGGCGGCGGACTTCGAGGACTTCCTGGAGGCGCGCCCGGATCTCGCGCCCACGCTGGAGAGCGAACTCCGGGAAGTGGTGGCGCTCCTCGCCGCGAACCGCTGGCCCTTCCGCCTGCACGCCACGTATGACGAAAGCATCTCGCGGTTTCTGAATGTCTTCGAAGACGTGAACCGGGAGATTCCCCTCCAGGGGCTGCACTGGTTCTTCGACCACTGCGAGACCATCTCGGAGCGGAATCTGGAGCGCGTGCGGGCACTCGGCGGCGGCATCGCCATCCAGCACCGCATGGCGTATCAGGGGGAATACTTCATGGAACGCTACGGGCGCGAAGCGGCGGCCCACACGCCTCCGGTGCGGCGCATGCTGGAGCTCGGCCTTCCCGTGGGCGCGGGCACGGACGCCACGCGGGTGGCGAGCTATAATCCCTGGGTCTCCCTTTACTGGCTCACCACGGGGAAAACTGTGGGCGGCGTTTCCATGTATCCTGACAAAAACCTGCTGTCCCGCGAGGAGGCTCTGCGGCTCTACACCCAGGGAAGCAGTTGGTTCTCCACCGAGAACGGCCGGAAAGGCACGCTGGCGGCGGGACAATTCGCGGACCTCGCGGTCCTGAGCGATGACTACTTCTCCGTTCCCGATGAAGACATCAAGGCAATCGAATCCGTGCTCACCGTGGTGGCTGGCCGGGTGGTTCACGCCGTGGAGGAATTCTCCCGCCTCGCTCCCGCCCCGGTGCCCGTGCTGCCGGAATGGTCACCCGTCCAGGTTTACGGCGGCTACGGCGCGCCCCTGGATGTGCGCAAGGCCGCACGCGCGGGCGTGCCCATACCGCAAACCCGGCAAGCGGACGGTCACCCCGCTACGCCATTTTTCGGACTGGGCTGCGATTGCTTCGCGTTCTAACCTTCCCGGGGCGGGCCAAACCATTGCGAAGCGGATTGAGCCGCCTCTTCACAATTGGGGTCCGCCCCGGCGGCCCAGGCGACAATGCCATCGGGACGCACGAGCACGGCGCTCAAGCCAAGCCGGTCCCTGGCGTCGCTGGCCACATACGTGATCCGCCCCCTCCAACGGCGTGCGAGCGATTGAAGCGGCGCGCTGGAGTCAAAGTCCAGAAGCAGACCTCTCCCCTCACGGAGAAGTTCGCCAAGTGTCGCCCCGCCCACCAGTTCGAAGTCGGGAGCGCCGCGGCCCGCCAGCGGGTGGCTGCCTCCGAGATCGTAGCGGAGAGAAACGCCCACACGCGATCCGCAAAGTAGGTCGCGCCATCGCGGGTGCCGATGAGATCACGGATAATGGCCTCCAGCGCCCGGGAAGGCCGGTCCGGTCTCATGAGCACCACCTGCGCCCGCGACCAGTCCAGAACCTGAGCCCCCACCGGATGACGTTCGCTCGAATAGCTCTCAAGCAGACCGTCCGGCGCGTCGCCGCGGATGGTGGCCGCAAGTTTCCACCCAAGGTTCATGGCATCCCCAAACCCCAGATTGAGTCCCTGGCCCCCCAGAGGGGAATGAATGTGCGCGGCGTCCCCCGCGAGCAGCACGCGGCCTTTGCGGTAAGTCGTCGCCTGGTAAGCGCGATCCGTCCAGGTGGTGGCCAGTTCGAGGGTCGTGAGGGTGACATCGGTGCCGGAGATACGGCGCAACACCGACTGGACGTGCTCCAGAGTGACCGGTTGGGTCCGGTGGAAAGCGCCTCCGTCGAAATCGACCATCGCGATAGTTCCGGGCGCGGTGTAAGTATACATGCCAGTCGGGGTGTAGTGACGCCCTGGACGGAGCATCTCCGGATCAACTATTTGGACCTGGACGGAATAGCCGGTAAACTCGGGAGCGGTGCCGGTGAACTCAAAGCCTCCGGCCTTGCGCACCGTGCTGCGGCCGCCATCACAACCCACAAGCCAGCGTGCGCGAAAGGTTTCATCACCCGCGCAAATGGTTACACTCTCGTCCGACTGTTCGAAGTTTTCGACGCCGATGCCACGCCTGATATCAACTCCCATCGCGACCGCGCGGGAGGCGAGGGCGGATTCGAGGCTCTCCATATCGATCGCGACGTTGGTGACGGCGGGACCCGGGAGGCGGTATGGCCACCTCGTGGCGTCGATCTTGTCGTGGTCAAAAAGGATGCCCGCGAAATGGCCACCAGGGCGGCGCGGTTTTTGTGGCTCTTGTCCGGCAGCCAGAGCGCCAGTGATGCCCATGCCGTCTTTCGCGGATTGCGGCGGCACGATGTCGCTCAGCAACCCGCGACGGTGAAGGGCTTCGATGGCGGGTGACCAAAGGCCGCGCATGCCGAACGGAAGCCGTTTCAAGGGGGAGCGCGGGTCTTTGGCCTGCTCCAGCACCAGCACCGGGAGGCCCGCAAGACGCAACTCACAGGCCAGAAACAAGCCAACCGGACCGGCTCCGGCAATTATAACGTCATGGATCATGGGTGAATTCTTCAGAGAAAGGCGGATGCCGGGAGACATCATTCTGCCGGGCACCTCTTCCAGGATTCTTTCGCCTCCGCGAAATTGGGATCCAAATCCGGCCGTTCCGGGGCCTGAAGGCCCCGGCTAATATCCTGCCGTCGCAACGCGGCCTGGCGATGAACCGCAGACGCCTCAGGGCAGCGGGAAGCCCTTGTTGATTGCCATGACGCGCTGGCGGATGGCTTCCAGCTTCGCTTTGTCATCGCGGTTCGTGAGGGCTTCGTGGATGAGACTGGCGATCACCTTCATCTCCGGCTCGTTCATGCCCCGGGTGGTCACGGCGGGGGTGCCCAGGCGGATGCCGCTGGGCTTGAAGGGGCTGGCGGTGTCGAAGGGGATGCTGTTCTTGTTCACCGTGATGCCGGCCTCGTCCAGGGTCTCCTGGGCGATCTTCCCATCCAGCCCCTGGGGGCGAAGGTCCATGAGCATGACGTGATTGTCCGTGCCGCCGCTGGCGATCCGGTAGCCCAGTTCCATGAGGGAGGCGGCGAGCGCCTGCGCGTTCTTCACGATGCGGGCCTGGTACTCGCGGAAGTCCGGGCGCAGGGCCTCGGCGAGGCACACGGCCTTCGCAGCGATGACGTGCATGAGCGGGCCGCCCTGCACACCCGGGAAGACCATGCTGTCGATCTTCTTCGCGTGCTCCGCCTTGCACATGATGAGGCCGCCGCGGGGGCCGCGCAGGCTCTTGTGCGTGGTGGTGGTCACAAAGTCCGCGTAAGGCACCGGGCTGGGGTGCTGGCCGCCCGCCACGAGACCGGCGATGTGCGCCATGTCCACGAACAGGAGCGCGCCCACACTCTTCGCAATTTCCGCCATGCGGGCGAAGTCGATGGTGCGGGGATAGGCGCTGGCCCCGGCGGTGATCATCTTCGGCTTCACCTCGGCGGCTTTCGCGGCGAGTTCATCGTAATTGATGCGGCCATCCGTCTCGCTCACGCCGTAAGCGTGGACGGTGTAGAACTTCCCGGAGAAGTTCGCGGGATTCCCGTGGGTAAGGTGACCACCATGGGAGAGATTCATGGCGAGGATGGGATCCCCGTGATTCAGGAAGGCGAAGTAAACGGCGGCGTTCGCCTGGCTGCCGGAGTGCGGCTGCACGTTCACGTGATCCGCGCCAAAGAGCTGCTTCGCGCGGTCGATGGCCAGTTGCTCCACCTTGTCCACGTTTTCACAGCCGCCATACCAGCGCTTGCCGGGGTACCCCTCGGCATACTTGTTCGTCAGGACGCTGCCCTGGGCTTCACGAACGGCGCGGCTGGCGAAGTTTTCACTGGCGATGAGTTCGATGTTGTTCCGCTGGCGGATCTCCTCCTCGCGGATGCACTCGGCAATGGCGGGGTCCACCAGGCCGAGGCTGCCATTCATCATCTCCACGCGGTGGGCGTGGCGTCCGCCCTCGAACTCCGTGGCGAGAAAGCGCTCCGCCATCTGCTTCGCGAGGGATTCCTCAATGTTGCCCGCGAAGGCCATGACGTTCGCGTCATTGTGGCGGCGGGTCATCTCCGCGGAGTGGACATCGTGCAGCAGCGCGGCCTGGATGCCGGGGTGCCGGTTCGCGGCGATGCTCATGCCGATGCCGGTGGTGCAGACCAGGAGGCCCGCGTCCGCCTCGCCATCCAGAATGCCCTGGGAAACGAGATCCGCGAAATCCGGGTAGTCCACGCGGGCGTCGCTGTGCGTGCCGGCGTCCTTCACGTCATACCCCAGTTCCCGCAGGTATGCCACGAGGGTGTCCTTGAGCTTGAGGCCTCCATGATCGGCTCCGGCCAGGATGCGCTTTCCGCGGGAGGGGGAAACGGGATTGGCGGCGGGGGCTTCTACGGGAGCGGGCATGGTCATGGCTGGAGGTCAGGTGGGGGGGGAGAGGTTTTTTTGGTGGTGGAGTCGATGTAGGCGAGGACGCTGGGGAGCACGCTTTTCAGCGTGTCCAGGGTCTCCTCATAAGCCCCGCGACCCATACCGATGGGGTCCGGGACATCGCTGCCCCGCAGGTCGTCATCCGGGCTGAATTCGGAGACCAGATACGTCTTGTCCGCGGCTTTGGGGAAAAGCATCTCGATGGCCTCCCGGTGCCCGTCCGTCATGCAAAAGATGTGGGTAGCCTCATTCACCAGATCCCGGGTGATGCCCTGGCTGCGGAAGCGGCTGAGATCTATTCTCTCCCGCTTCAGCACCTCCAGCGTGTGGCCGCTGGCGCGCTGGCCGTCCGCCGCGCTGATGCCGGCGCTTTCGACCATGTAGTCCCCGCGGCCCTGGACCATGTGCGTGAAGAGACCCTCCGCCATCGGGCTGCGGCAGACATTACCGGTGCAAACAAACAGGACTCGCTTCAATGGGATCGACCCCGCGTCCGGGTTGT
This sequence comes from Verrucomicrobiales bacterium, assembly GCA_965229245.1. Classification (GTDB taxonomy): domain Bacteria; phylum Verrucomicrobiota; class Verrucomicrobiia; order Verrucomicrobiales; family V1-33; genus V1-33. Next base: position 285,966 of record CBDDIW010000003.1, on the reverse strand, counting down.
GGGTAAAGCAGCGCCTTCGCGCCGCCACGTCCGCGGGAGCAGTAAGGGGCGCAAGTTTGCCTCCGTGTCAAGCCGGGGCGGTGAGAGGAAGCCTCTCAGGAAACAGCCGCCTGCTGCCAGGCGATGGTGGGGATGAGAAACACCTGCCGGGCCGGGCCTCCGGCTCCCTCCTCCATCCGCCGGACGGTGGTCATGAGCACCCGGTTGAACATCTGCTCCTCCATGCGGCGCACGCTGGGGTAAGCGGTCGCGATATCCTTCAATGGATTGTGATACTCCGTGATATTGAATCCCATCTGCCGGTCGCAATGGACCCCGGAGCAATGCCCCTCCTGATTCCGCAGGCTGGCGAAGGAGGTGGCGCGCTCCGCGATGGACTGGCCTTTGACCTTTTTCAGGTAGGCATCCCCCTTTTTCGTAAAATAACTGTAGAGCAGTTTATCCGGAGCGGTGGGACCGTAAACCTCCTGGATGCTGTGCAGGATCTCCAGGGTCAGTTCATTCCCGGCCTCCGGGAAAAAGGAGGAGGCCCGGGCAGTGAGGCGGTAGAGCATTTCCGGACGCCCGTTCGGCACCGGTCGCCGCCATGTCTCCAGCCAGCCTTTTTTCTCCAGCTCCTGGCAGTGCTGCTTCACCCCCATATAACTCATCTCCAGCGCGGTGGACAACTCCGTGACGGACATTCCCGTCGAACGCTTCAGACTGTCAATGATGGCAAAATGCCGGGGCTTGGCAATGTCACGGACGGCTTTGAGGAACATAGCGCGGCAAGCTTGAAGGGAAGACCCCGAAGTTGCCGTGGCGACATTAAAAAGCAACCGCCGTCAAGCCGGGCCGGAACGGGCTCTCAAGCCGGAACATTTGCTCACCCCGGTCGCCCTTCTCCTACGAACGCCAGGTGCCCGTATCAGCGGCAAGCACCACCAACGTTTCCGGATGAAGAACAAAATGAAACGACTTGCCGTGACCGGACAACGGCTCCGGTTGGCTTGAGGAGGTCCAGTAGATCACCGATAAGAAACTCCCGCATTCGCCAGGCAAATTCGCCGCCCGCTGCAGAGCCTTTGACCGCATCCTTGCTAAAAAGCTCCTGGGCTCCCGCCACACATCCGCGCGGCACCAGTTGAAAGCACGCGCCTCGACTGCCAGGGGATGATCCCGGATCACCTCCAGGGCACGGTCAAATAAACTGTCACCAGGATACAATAACTCAGATGGACATTCATGGTGTTCCCGGTGTTTCTTCATAACCGGAAGCGCCACTCATTGAGCGACCGCTACATTGCAACCTCCCAGATGGTGAATGCCCGGATTATCCGGGTAGCCACATCAAGGAACCGTGACCGTGATCTCGTTGCTCTTCATCCGCGTCTCGTCGCCTCCGTAGAGGAGCATGGCGAAATAACGGCGGACCTCCGGGCGGGAGGGATCGAGCTTGGGGCGGTCATCCACGATGCGTTCACCATCCTCCTCGAGAGGCACGTAATCCGCCTCACCTTCGCGGCGGGAATAAAATGTGAGGTCATCCGCGGCTCCTTTGCGGCAGGAGAGGACTACCCGTCCGCCTTCCAATTGACCCGCGAGCGCTTTGTTGCTGGAGAGGTGCATGTTTCAGTTCCTTAGGGGTTTCGCTACAATGACATGCATTTGCTATGAGGCAAATCCGGCACTGTAACGGATTCGAAACAATTGGAAGGGTTGACCCGGCACGCCGGGAGCCGCCTCATTTCCCCGGCGCGGTGACCGCGGGCGTCAGCGAAACAGGCACGAATTCCTTCGTCACGCGCCCTCCGGCGGTATCGATAAAACGCACGATGCCATCCTGTCCCGCGGCGGCAATGGTGGTGCCGTCCGGGCTGAATTGCGCGGTGTAGATGCCACACGGAAACTTCAGGTGGTGGAGCAATGTGGCCCCCTCGGTTTGATATTTTTCCACGGCGGCATTTTCCTCCGCGGAGCGGGAGGTGCTGACCTTTCCATAGATGGCTTTGATATTCTCCGGAAGTGAAGTATCAAAGTCCGCGTTGTAGATATTCACCGCGCCTTTTCCGTCCAGACTGGAGGCGGCCAGCGCGCGCTTTCCATCCGCGCTGTAATTCACGGCCCACACGCGGCCCTCCATGGCGGGATATTTCCGGATGAGGTTCGAGTTGTCCCCGATGCGGCGCTGGACGAGGCGCACCACGCGGTAGATCTGCGGCACGCCATCCGCGCCACCCACCAGCACTTCATCCCGCGCGGGATGGCGGTCGATGCATGCGAGACCGCCCTTCAGCGCGCCGGGGGTGATACTCGTGAGATTGTCCACAAACCGCTGGGTGGACAACTCCGTGAGCTTCGCGGCCATGTCGCGACCGGCGGAGATGACGTGGTCTCCTTTGGTGGAAAAGACAGTGTCCAGCACCCAGTCATCGTGCCCGGCCATAAAAAGCACCTGCCCGCCATTCGCGGCCTCCACGGCGCGGAGGCTCTTGTCCGTGGCGCAGCCGAAGGCCACGAGGCGGCTGTCCGGCGACCATGAAGCGCCATACACTGTATCATACGTCACGGGCACGGAGACCTTCAGCGTGGCGTCCGCCGTCTGCCAGATCTGGACCTCGCCCATGCGCGCGGGGAGCCCGCCGGTGGCCGCCAGGTATTTCCCGTCCGGGCTGTAGCGCACGGTGGTGAGGCGCTCGGAAAGGCCGATGAGGCGGCCCGCGGGGCCGGAGCCATCGCCTTTATAGAGGATGATTTCGTGAAAGCCGGTGATGGCCAGGGTTTTTCCATCCGGCGACCACGCGAGGCTGTTGATGCCGGGCGGACGGGAATAGACGGGCGGGTGCTCCGGGCTGTAGCGTTGCACGGCATTGGCGGGAGTGTCGTCCTTCGCGCCTTCGCTGATCCACTGGCGGATGAGGGCCACCTCCGCGGGCTTCAGGGGATCGCCTTTTTTCGGCATGGCGGCGGTGCCGTCCGGGCCGGGAATGATATTCTTCAAAAGCGAGGACCCGTCCGGATTCCCGGCCACCACGCCGGGGCCATCCTCCTTCCCGCCTTTCACCAGGGCGGCAAAGTCCGTCATGATGTAGTCCCCCTTGGCCTTCGCGGGCTGGTGGCAGCCGTGGCAGGCCCCTTGGAGCACGGGGCGCACGTGGCGGTAGTAGCTCACCGGTTCCCCGGGCTTCGGGCCAGGGGCATCGGCGGCGAACGAGCGGGCGGCGCAGACGGAAAGGGTGAGCAGGCGGCGGATCATACGGGTGTCCTCGCGGGAACGCACGCGGCGGGCAATCTGTTTCACTCCCCGGTTCGCGGATGCCGGGAAAGCGGTATCGCGCCGCCATTTTCTCTCTATGGTGCACCGGATGAAAACCTCCATCGATCCCCGGGACTTCCGTTACACTGGCAAGGGCTCCTGCCATCCTGACAAAATCCCGACCTCGCTGAAAAAGAAGCTTTATCGCAACGAGACCACGCTGAAAAAGTCCCTGGAGAGCTTTCGCGAAGAGATCGACGAACTCCAGCAGAAGATGTTCGCGCACAACCGCTACAGCCTGCTGCTGATCTTCCAGGCCATGGACGCGGCGGGAAAGGACGGCACCATCAAGCACGTGATGAGCGGCATCAATCCCCACGGTGTGGAGGTCCACGCCTTCAAGCGGCCCAGCGAGGAGGAAATGGATCACGACTACCTCTGGCGCACCGCGAAGGTGCTGCCGCCACGCGGCAAGGTGGGCATCTTCAACCGCAGCTACTATGAGGAAGTGCTGGTGTGCCGCGTGCATCCGGACCTGGTGACCAAATTCGCCCGCCTGCCAGAGGAGACCACGAAGGACCTGGACGAACTCTGGGAACGGCGCTTCAAGGAAATGCGGCACTTTGAAAACATGCTGCACAACAACGGCACGCGGGTGGTGAAGTTCTTCCTGCACGTGAGTAAGGAGGAGCAGCAGAAACGGCTGCTGGAGCGCATCGACACGCCTTCCAAAAACTGGAAATTCAACACCGGCGACCTCGTGGAGCGCGCGCTCTGGAAAGAGTACATGCACGCCTATGGCGAGGCCCTGGAAGCCACGGCTTCCAAGGAGAACCCGTGGTACATCGTCCCGGCTGATGACAAAGGAAACATGCGCCTCATCGTGAGCGCGGCCATCCTGCACGAGATGGAAAAGATGAAACTGAAGTGGCCCGTCCTCCCCGCGGACCAGCAGGCCTCCCTAGGCACGGCGAGACAGGCCCTGCTGGAGGGGTAACTCTGTTTCAAAGGGAAAACCGGTAAACCTGAGCCCTCCGGAACAGACTCGTGATCCTGTTTGCGTTACCGCCTGCCCGGCGGCTCCTCCGTTCATTCCCGCGAGCCCACCCGGGGGAAATTACCTTCCCCGGTAATTGAACAGCTCCGCCATTTCCGCCGCAGGCAGTTCCCGGGACTTCAGGCAGGCATTGAGCGCCGCCAGCACCCGCCGCTGGGTGTGGGAGGTCAATTGCCGTCCCTTGCGGGCCTTGGCCACCTCCTTGTGCGTCAGTCCGTTCTCCGGGCCCGCCGCCACCAGATCGTGATTCTTCAACCCGCGGGCCTCCATGAGGGCATCGATGGGCTGCACCCCCGCATTCATATTTTCAGGTATCGTCATTCCCCGCGTCTTAAAGGGAATCCCCGGACGGCGCAACCGCGGCGGAGATTTGCAACCAGTGGTGTCCGGCTAATTGTTTTCGCCGTGCCCGCCCCGGGCAGGCATGAGTCTCCGCCGCGCCAAAGGCGCAAACCATACCAGCTTGGGGCAGCGCCCCAGGAATTCATCCCGGACAAAGGGTAAAGGGCTGAAGGCCCGTCCCATCCGGTCCTGCCGAAGAGGAATGTCGCGGGCTTTCAGCCCTGAAGAATATCGTTGCCGGTCATTCCCGGGGCGTTGCCCCGGGCTGGTATGGGGCCGGGCCTTTGGCCCTCCAGAGTTTCAGGTCCCGGTGCGTGGCGCGGCGGTGGACGCCTTCCAGCCCCGGGCGGGCACGGCGAAATCCGTTAGCCGGACACCATTGATTGAAAATCCGCGCTCCCTGCCCCGTGGCATCCCGTTAACCTGCCCCCCGCCACGCCCCCCTCCTCTTGCGCTGGCCATCCCCGGCACCCTGCGCTATGACATGGTCACCATGTCCGCTCCCGCCTCCCCCCCGTCTCCCCTGCTCTTTTTTGAAACCGCCAACGCCTATCAAAAGACCGCCGCGCTCAAGGCCGGGGTGGAACTGGGCGTCTTCACCGCCCTGGGCGGCGCGCCCGGCACGGCGGGGGAAGTCGCTAGCCGGTGCTCCTGCCCGGAACGCGGCCTCCGCATTCTCTGCGATACCCTCACCATCCACGGCTTTCTCCTGAAGGACGGGGACCGCTACTCGCTCACGCCGGACTCCGCGCTCTTCCTGGACGGGAATTCCCCCGCCTGCCTGGGCGGCACGCTGAAGTTCCTGCTGGACTCCGGGCTCACGGACGCCTTCGCCCACCTCACGGAGACCATCCGGGAGGGACGCCTCGCCGGTGCCGGCCACGGCACCACCGCGCCGGACCACCCCGTGTGGATCGAATTCGCCCGCGCCATGGGCCCCATGATGTGGCCCGCCGCCCAGGGCGTGGCGGGACTGGTCACGCTGGACCCCGCCCGCGAGACGAAGATCCTGGACATCTCCGCCAGCCATGGCGTCTTCGGCATCACCCTCGCGAAGACCAGCCCCCTCGCCCGCCTCACCGCCCTGGATTGGGAAGCCGTGCTGGCCGTCACCGGGGAAAACGCCCGCGCCGCCGGTCTGGGAGACCGCTTTGACACCATCACCGGCAACGCCTTCACCGCGGATCTCGGCACGGGCTACGATGTGGTGCTCGTCCCGAATTTCCTCCACCACTTCAACGCCGCGGACTGCACCGGCTTCCTCCGCCGCGTCCACGCCGCCCTCCGCCCCGGGGGCCAGGTCGTCATCGTGGAATTCGTCCCAAACGAAGACCGCGTCACCCCGCCCCCCGCCGCCGGATTCAGCCTCGTCATGCTGGGCACCACCCCGGAAGGCGACGCCTATACCTTTGCGGAATATACCCATATGCTCACCGCCGCCGGCTTCCACGACGCCACCCTCCACCCCCTCCAGCCCACGGCGCAAAGCGTGGTGCTGGGGATGAAGTGAGAAGGGGCAGGGTTGCCAGGCAATCCGGGCAATGACCATCGGAGAGCCTGGCAAATCTCCACCGCCTCCGCATTCGCGATCCGAACCCGGATTCACCGGGAATGCAACTGACTGACTGAACCTATAGGGTTTCAGTCAGTCAGTTGCATTGTCCCACGGGGAAAGGATGGATAGAACTCCGGCGACTTCGCCACGGACCCCTGTTCCATCCTCTCAAAAAGCAGGCCCGGAGGGCCGCTGGAAGGTAGCCGGTGGCGCGAGCCACCGGAACCGGCCCCCAACAACCGGGAGCCCCGGCAGGGGCGATGGATATCACCGGTGTCACCATAAATACCGGTCATCGAACGTCACTCCGCCTTTCTTTAGAAACTCCATATATTCCTCCTGAAAGGTCCTTTTCCGGTGATGCCGTTCCTGCTCCATGATGTATTTCTTTACTGCCGGGCACTGGGGCGCGCCCACGGTGAACCCGCCATAGCCTTCCTGCCAGGAGAACAGTTTTATCCCTATTTCCTCGCGCACCCACCGGGAGGAGACGGATTTGATCTCCCGCATGACCGCGCTCAATTGATGCATGGCATTCAGGCCCACAAGAAGGTGCACATGATCCCCCACGCCGCCAATGGCCTCCGGCACGCCCTCCAGATGGTTCACCGTGCCGCCCAGGAACGCATGAAGGCGGTCCCGCCAGGCGGGGACGATCATGGAGGCACGGTCTTTGGTGCTGAATACGAGATGATAGTGCAGGGAAAGATGCGTGGACGGCATTGCCGGAGTGTTCGTGGCGAAAAGGAGGGCGCAAGTCACGCGAAACCGGGAAGGTGCCCGGCGTGAGTTGTCAGGATACAATCCACCTGAACGGGACTGGACATCGTACGACAGGATTTCCATCGCCCCTGCCGGGGCTCCCGGTTGTTAGGGGACTGGTTCCGGTGGCTCGCGCCACCGGCTACCCTCCAGCGGCCCTCCGGGCCTGGCATGTGGGGAGGACCAAACCGGTGGATGATGCCGTGAGTTCGTGTCTTCAGCCAACTCCCGCCGGGGTGCTGACAGGTGGTAAGCCATGACATTAGACGTGGTAATGCTCCTTTTGTCATGGATAACCAGGAATGAATCTGACTGACCGAATCCCTGTGAAGTCCGTCAGTCAGTTGTATTCCCGTGATGGTTGAACGCCGTCAGGAGCGGTAAAACATGGGGGATATGGATAATCCGTGAGGGGAATGTAATACTGAAAGTAACTGCAAGCGGGTCTTTTCCCGGACTTGGATCACGGGTTGGAGGTCCATCCTGGCCGACCTGTTTTTAACCCTCCGTGATGTAACTGACTGACTGAAAACCCTACAGGTTCAGTCAGTCAGTTACATTCCTCCTTTTATAAGCAGCAGGGGGTGTAATGCCGTGAATTCTCCCCCGGGTAACGTGTTTGTCCTTCCGTAAAGCAGGCCCGGAGGGCCGCTGGAAGGTAGCCGGTGGCGCAAGCCACCGGAACCAGTGCCCCAACAACCCGGAGCCCCGGCAGGGGCGATGGAAATCCCGTCGCGTGACTTTCTCCCGTTCCTCAGCCCGCGTTGACCGGGAATGAATCTGACTGACTGAAACCCTACAGGTTCAGTCAGTCAGTTACATTGCCCCGCCCGCACTCCCCGGTTTATGAAACGATGGTCAGAAACACCCCGGATTTCCTGCCGGGGCGGATATGGGCACTTTCCTCTATTTCCCCGTTGGCCAGCGCCTGCCGGATGAGGCTCTTCCCCGTATCCCGGCCAATGCCCGCCGCCTGCATCCTAGCCACCACTTCATTCTTCTCCAGGCCGCCTCCGGCGTCGCGGAGGATCTGGAGAACGGTTTCGGTGTCGGGGCGGTCTTTGTCGCCGGACAGGGAGTCCTGCCAGGCGGCGAAGTCGAAGTCCGCCACCACTTCGTAGAGGAGGGTGTCGGGGTTCAGGCGGGCGCAGAGGGGGCTGAATTCCTCGTGGTTGTTGCATTTCCCGGAGGCGATGATGATCTGGCTGTTATCGTCCGGGGTGGCCGGGGCGATGTTGAACTGGGCGCGGACCCAGGTTTTGAGGGACTTGGAGTTCCGGCCAAAGGCGCCGCGATCATATCCCAGGGCTTTGGCGACTCCGGCTTTGCCCTCGCCCGCGTGGTGGATGACAAGGCAGGTGCGGAGGGGATCGCCCGCGCGGGTCACGGCGCGGAGGTGGCGGAGGGCTTCGTTCATGGCCATGTCCTTGTTGAGGTCGTCGCTGGTGCAGTCGCGCAGCGGGTCCCAGACCACGATGTCCGCGCCGCTGGCCTGCACGGCGTGGATGGCGCGCTGGCGGTTGGGTTCCTCGTTGAGGAGGAGGTTGCCATCGTCCTCGCCCTCCAGGGTGTGGAGGTAGATGCCGGAGCGGATGGCATCGCCCTGTTCCGGGGTGAAGGCGGCGAGCGTGGCGGCGAGGTCGCGCTTCAGGCGGGCGGTGCCGTTTTCCGTCTGGAGGAAGAGCCAGCGGAGGTGCGGGGAACGGGTTTCCCAGGTCAGGAAGGGGAGCCCGGCGCGGTGGCTCATGGCGAACTGCATGACGAGACGGCTTTTCCCGATGCCGCCCATGCCGCAGATGGCGGTGCGTTCGCCGCGTTCCAGGTAGCCGTTGGCCAGGATGAGGTCCGCGGGGCGGTCCTGGGTGGCAAGGATTTCATCGATGCTCCGGATGGTGAGCGGGGCGAGGGTGCCGGGCGGGAGGGCCATGGGGTCCTCGTGGGGATCCGGGGGAGGCGGGAGGGTGGTGGAGGAATGGGATGGGCCGGGGACGGTGTCCGGGGCGAGCGGATCGTAGAGTTCGAGTTTCATGGGAGAGGTATGAGGTTGGGTTGGGGTTTAAGTGGTTGTTAGGGTGAAAGGGTGAAAAAAGGCCTGGGATCCTAGGGCTTGTTTACATTGCTGAAAGTTACGGCAACTCGCTGACGTTAAATAATTTGCGCGCCAGCCGCGCCCCCTCATCATGATTGACTTCCATCGCTTCATGCCGGTGCCGCTCCGCGAGCGGCTAAAAAAATTAACTCAAGAGCTTTAAGGCCACTAACATTTCCGGGAACAGAGGTGGCGGGCGCAGGGCTCCGCTGGATGCCCATCTCGACGCCCTGTGGTATGTCCTGCGCAATGGTATCGCCTGGCGGGCTTTGCCCTCGCAGTTCGGCAAGTGGTTCACGGTGTTTCAGTTTTTTAACCGGCTCTCCCGCGCGGGGTTGCCCGGGTTTCTGGAAAAGCTGCTGGTCTGCGCGCAAGGCGCGGAGGTGCATTACTTTGACAGCACCCATTGCAAGGTTCACCAGCATGCCCATGGCGGCGGGAGCCCCCGGAAACGGGCCGTTGGAAGCTCCCGGGGAGGGCTCAACACAAAGATCCATATGGTGGTCGACGCGCGGGGACGCCTGACAGCGCCTTTTCTCCTGACGGCGGGGAACATCAGCGATCACACCGCGGCCCCGGCGCTCACCGGCGCGTTGAGAGACAGCGCCGCCGTGGCGGACAAAGGATATGACAGCAAAGCGTTCCGGAACCGGTTGCGGGCGCAGGGGTGCGAGCCTTGCATCCCGGCGCGTTCCAATGTCAAAGACCCGGAGCCTTATGACAAAGAGCTTTACCGCTCCCGGCACTGCATCGAAAACGCTTTCCAGCGAATCAAGGTTTACCGCCGGGTGGCCACGTGCTACGAAAAAACCGACCGGATGTTCGCCTTTTTCATAACCCTCTCCCTGTCAGCGATTTACGAAAAGGACGGGTTGTGGCCTGCAATGTAAACAAGCCCTAAGAGGAGCGCGGATTTTCAATCCTGAGGCACTTGTTTGCACAGTGTTGCGCGGCGTTGCAATCCGTTGCATCAGAGAACTTTACGAGCCATCCCGATCTGCGTCTTGTGGCAGAGAGTAGCAAGTCGATCCTGAAAAACCCGGGTTTCGGATAGTCGTGGAGATCGTCCAACAAGTGGCACGGTCTTCAGGCAGGTGTCGCGGACGGAGCGGGCAGAACCAGACTCAACAGCCAGGCGGCAAAGGCATGCCAGCGGGCGCGGAGGTGCTTCAGCAGCTTGTGAAAGTTCATTCCCGCCGCGCTCAGCACCGCGTTGGCCATGTCTCCCGCCGCACCCCACAGCCGGTTGCGATCCAGGCGATGCTCCGCTTTGAGATGGCCGATACCTGGTTCCACCGCCGCCCGCCTTCTCATCCATTTCCAAAGTGCTTTCGAAATCGAGCCCCGGCGTTTGCGGGCCACATAGATCTTGGGGGCTCCCGGATCCCGCCCGCACTGATGGCCCCGGTAACCCATGTCCACGAAGACGTCACCGGGCATTCTCCCGCTGACCCTGCTCACCTGCTCCAGAGCGGTCCGCAACGTGTGCCCGTCATACGGATTGCCCGGGCAGCTCATCGCTCCCACGTGCCAGCCGCCGCGGCTGGTGGTGGCCACGCTCACCTTCACTCCGAATTCGTAGCGTTTGTGCGCCTTGCCCTTGCCGGTGCACTCCACCTCCAGTGCGTGCACGCTGTAAACTTTGTTTTGGTCATGGCGCTCCTGCCCGTGGAGCCGGCGGGCCACGGCCATGAGTTTGTCCAGTTCCGGAAAACCGCGCCCGCCTTTGCGGGCTTCGATGTCGCGAAGAACACGGCCCAGCAGGGTGCGCAGCTTTTTCTGACAGCGCCGGGCCCGGCGGAGTTGCTTTGCGTGCGCATAGCGGCTTTGCATCAGCAGCAGATGTTATCCCACCCGTGTGTAACTTTGACTCAATAACAGGCCCACCTTCTTCGCGGCCTTGACCAGGCGCTGCCGCGCCCAGTCATACAGGCGGCTGTCCGTGGGAAACCGGAGGTGTTTTTCCTCCACCGTGGTGTCGATATTGACCCGTTTCAGCTGCACGGGTGTGATGGCCTTGAGTTTGAGTCCGGCCTGAATGCTTTGTTGCAGCAGTTCTTCAAGGCCGTGCTGTCCGGCCCGGCCGCGCCAGCGGCTCATGCTCAAGGGGTCCAGCGGCGGGCGGTGCTCAAAATAGCGCATGCCGCTTAAAAACTGCCAGTAAGGGTTTTGCAGCCAGGCCTCCACCACCGCTTCATCGCTCAAATCGAAGGTGTATTTGAGATAGTGCAGGGAAACCATCAGCCGGGTGTCGATAGTGGGCCGGCCCTGGCCATCGGACCACATCGCCGCGAAGCATTTTTCAAAAGCCCCCCAGTCGATGACCGCCGCCAGTTTCACCATGGAATGGTCCGCGTCCACGATGCGCGCCAGTTCGATACGGAAGAGTTCGATTTGAGGCTCCTGATCGGGATTGGGCCGGCTGCGCATTCCCTGATTTTGCAGGATTTTGAGCCGGAGGGAAGCAAATCCCCGCAAAACAGACAGGGCGTCCGCAGCTTCCAGCCCTTGCTGCTGCGGCCTCTTGGAACTTTTTCAGGATCGACTAATGACTCCCGGCAACTATTGGCCGCCCACCCTGCGCTCGGAAACCGAAAAGCAGAAAGACACTTTATCTTTGAGACGCGAATTGTTGAAATATACGTCAAGGAATTTGGCCTTTTTCCACAAGCCTGAACGACCGGTCAGCCGGGACCATCTCATACCTCCACCAATTATTTTCATACCTGGAATAGAGTTTAATCACTCCACCTGAAAAGCCCTCCACGGAATCGTAAATATCACCCTTGGGGCTATTGATGTAAGACCCGAAAATGGCATTTATTTTAACTTCAATTAAAGTTTTTTTTCCCGCGTCAATTATCAGCGAGCGACCTTCGGACGCGGCTCCGTTTTCCTGAAGGAAAATGACAATAAATGGACTGTCGGGAATCGATAAATAATATGGATAAAAACCCATCACCCCATTGAACGTTCTCCCAAAAACAGACAGAACCCTTACGGTATGACCGTGAGGGGCGGCCTCACTCAGTTCATGAACGGACCCGCCAATAGCTTCAAGAACCGACGCTTTTTGCGGTGCATTGTCGGGTATTGATTTTTTCTTTTCCACCCTGTCGCATCCGGTTGTTGATATTATCAAATACATAATATAAAATATATTTGAATATACACGAAGATTGCCTATTAAGATTCTCATATAAAATCAAACAAAAAAACTTTGGGTTTCGCGACATCTTTCCAATATTTCCTCAAGGGGTTTTTTCAAATATTTATTAAGAGCATCTATTGTGGCCTTCCTGTAGTTCTCTGATTCTTTTTGATACTCGGCAAGTCCTTCGCCGGCATTCCCGTGCCGTTTTGCCTTCCCCACATCAAAGGGGTTCCAAGGTTGAAATCCCCGATGGAGTGGCGACGTGCTGTCAGATAGTGCATGGAACGCCTCCCCCAACTCCGTAATTGCCTTTTGGAGCCACAAGCAATTGAATGGATCAGCCGCGCTGCCCAGGCTTGCATCAAGTTTCGAGGACGCGACCGAATCCGCGATAAATTTTTCCCACTTTTTTTGAGCTTCCCCGACCGTTTCAAGATCCCGGCCAAAGGCTCCTTGAGCTCTCATGCCATGCTGAAAAGCATTTAGGGGATTTTGTGCTTCTATCATTCTATATGAATATTCACGCACCCCATCAATATAGTCGCTGCCGGATCGAAGAAGTGCGGCAACGTCTAGAGTGCACGCGCAACCGCAGTCTATGCTCTCACCAATTCCCATGCTTTTCAGCCAATCGAGAATCATTTGGTCGTGAACTTCAGTGGACCATAAACCAAGGAGGTCTATCCGGTTGATGAAGTTATTGCCAACCGCATTAAAAAGATTTACCCCCCCAAATTCTCCCGCGGGATCTCTGCTAAGCCATCTTCCCAGTTGTGGATGATAGTAGCGATGGCCGTAGTTGTAAAGTCCTGTTTCAGTATCCCGGAACTCTGCATGGAAGAGGAAGGTCCAGTCCCAGGTGTTTGTTTTACCCGGTAAAGAACTGAAATCGGCGTCCAGAAAGCGGGCCAAGCCAAAGGCGTCATAGCTATAACGCTCCATTACGGTCCCGCTTGAATTGACGATCGCCATTGGATCGAGGTAATCCTTGAGAACGAAGAGAGGCTCCGCGAGTCCCGACCCATTGTTACGACGGCGGCGCAGCAAGTTCCACCGACTGAGCGCCCCCCAAATGTATTCGCGCTCCACAATTTGTAAGGAGCTATCCGTTCTTTCTTCGACCGGCCTCCATTCATTGTCATAGTAAAAATGGCGGGCATCTGCGTTGGAGTCCGAAGCGATGCGCCGGGTAAGGGCGTCATAAGTGTAGGTCCCGAGGGGAAGCGCCCCCCCGCTGGCACTTTGTTCAATCTTCACAAGACGGTCCCAGGCATCCCATGTAAGAAGTCCGGTGGACGCCCAGTCCGCCGGAAGCGGCATTTGGGTCATGTTCCCGCACGCGTCATACTCAGGCGCAGTGAGCGGCCCTCCGGGATTGGTGATCGAAGTAATCTCGTTGGCTTTGTTCGCGGTCCGTGTCTGGGCGGGGGAGAGGCCGGTGGCCTCGTAGCCCAGCCAGTTGCCCATGGCGTCGTAGGTGAACACCTCGTTCTGTTGCGGGGAATTAATGCCCGTATGGTAGGCATTGAGCGTTCCCCGCTGGTGCTGGCTCACCTGATACAGGCCATCATACCAGTAGTAGTTGTCCTGCTGGGTGCCAACGGTAGTGCCGAGGGAATGAGCGAGATCATCGTAGCGCCACGTCACCCCGCCGAAGCGGTTGCGTCCGTAGTGGCTGTGCACGAGGAAGCCGGAGCCCTTCATCCAGCGAGTCTCCACCAGGCGGTCGAACCGGTCAAGTCCGGTGTAATCCTTAACTCCGGACACGGTGGTATCGAGAGACCAGGCCACGCCGGAGGCGGCCGGATACGTGACTCCCACTGCCGTAGCAAGACCGAGATAGCGGTAGGTGGCAAGGGATGTGCTGGATTCCTTCAGCGCATCCGGCCGGCTGAGGGCATTGGCGGCTTCGCCCTCGTAGGCAGTGACGATGGTGGTAAGCCCGGCGGATCCCGAACTGCTGGAAACACCCGAACTGGAGGGATAGGTGATCGAAGTCCGGCGGACGGTATTGAGCGTGGCGTTATTCCCGGGGTCCGCGTAGGCGTAGTCCACGTGCAGGGTCATGGCGGCATTCACCGCCCCCGCATGCTCCTGGTATTCGCGGGTCACCTGGGCGAACCCGTTGTATTCCCACTTCACCTCGTTGAGCACCGTCGTCCCGGCCGTGTTGTAGCTTGCGGCCCGCTGGCGCAGCCCACGCACCTCCCATTCAGTTTCCAGCATCCCAATAGTGGCGTCCACCGCGCTGCCGCCGGGGATGGTGGCTTTATCCGTCAGAAGGCGGCCCAGTTTATCATACAGGTACTCGTGCACGGTCAGCGCCTGGTCAGTGAGTTGGATGACCTGCCTTTGGGCATTATATTTGTAGCTTACCACCCGGTCGCTCCCCGTCCCGGAACTGGAACTGCTCCCGCTGCCGGTCTCCGGGTACACCTTCCGGATTACGAGCAGGCTGCTGTCGAGTTTCGAGCCTCCGGCCTGGGTGACCCCATATTCCCAGGTGGTCACCTGCTGGCCGGTCCACACGTTGTCACATTTGAGCCGGGTCAGCAGGCTGTCGTCCGTGTATTCATAATGGCTGGTGCGGTTCACATCCGCCGCCGGGGAGGACGACGAACTGGAGGAGCTGGAGGAACTCCCCCCGCCGTGCTGGCAGTTTTCGATGAGCGTGGTGACGCGATCCGCGTGGTCGAACTCCCGGCAGGTCTTTGTCCCCATGGGATCCGTTTCCTCCGCGGCATTACCCGCGGGGTTGTAATAGGTGGAGGATACCAGGATATCATCGCCGCGGGGTGGGGTGACCGCCGGACGGGTCCACGTGAGGTTCGCGTTGGTGCCATAATTGCCGGTGGCCAGCGGGCGTCCAATACCGTCCGGGTAAAAGGCCATGTAACTCACCCGGGCTTTGGGCTGGGTCGTGCTGTTCCAGTAACCCAGAGGTCCCGTGCCGGTCGCATCGTCAAAACGCTGCCGGGACGTGGTTCTGATCGTGTTGCCAGCCTCGTCATAGCCGAGGTCCTGCTGTTCGACTACAATCATCCCGGAAACACTGCCGGGGTCGAACGAGCCGGAACTGGATGAGGAACTGGAGCCTCCGGGAGGCGTGTAGCCGGTATAAGTGTGTATCACACGCGACACCTCGTCATAGGCGTTGACCGTAAAGGCCTGGCTGCCGGCAGGGGCGCTACGGATCACGTTTCCGCCCGCATCGTAATAGGTATTATCCGTGAGATGCGAGCCCTCCGTCCCGGTGTCCGGGTTCACACCGTAAGTCTCCGTCCGGTAACGGCGGCTGCGTGGGTCGTAATAGTGGACCTTTTTCCCGTTCAGGGTATAGGCGCTTCCCCCGGAGGAGGACGAAGAGGATGAGGAGCCGGAAATAAGGCGATGGTAATTCCGTTCCAAGGTCACCCGGTTCAGGTTGTCATAGGTCAGGACGGTTTTCAGGCTCCACTGGTCCGCCGATCCCTGCCGCACCTCTACCAACGCCACCAACTCTACGCGCCGGTTGCGCCAGTCATAAGTGGAATCCGTCACCCGGTTCAGCGCGGCGTTCGCGGGGTCCACGATGAGAGTGGCCTTGGTCAGGTTGCCGTTGCCGTCGAATTCATTCCTTGAGGTCGTGACCATCTGGCTTTCCAGCGCGACCGTGCCGGTCTTCGCCTCCGTCTGCCAGCCCATGGCGTTGAAGAGGTTCTTACTGATCGTTCCCCCAGGGGTTGTGACTTTATCCTGCCTTCCGGCGGTGTCGTATCCATAGAGCGTCGCGCCATAATTGGTGGACGCTACGCCGTAGGGGTCGGGAGCACTGGAGCCGGGAATGAGCCAGTAGAGCCGGGACTCTTTGCGCTGGCCTCCCTTGTTCGAGAGGGAGAGGGACCACCTTACCCAGGTGTCCCGGTCGTAGTTGGTGCTTTCCGGGGGAATGCCCCCGCCGCTGTAGACGGCGCTGATTTGAGATCTCTGGTTCCAGCCCGTGTAGCCCGCGCCCGGAGGCGGGGCCTCGTCCGTGCGGGTGATCGAAACCGGTCCCACGATCCGTTCCACCGGAGCCGCGCTGCTGCTGCTGCTGCCGGGGGGCACCGTGATGTAGCCGGAGAACCGCACCACCTCGTCCTCGCGGTCGCGGTAGTAGGTCCATTGCGTCGTGCGAAGCGTCGTGGCGCTGCCGTTGAGGTCGATTTCATGCGCCGGGCCCTTTTCCACGAGGATGCGCCCCAGATCGTCCGGGGTGTAATCCGTGGTCAGATTCAGGTATCCGGTGCCGGAGGAGTTCGTGCCCGCGTCCCGCACCATTTGCGTCAGGCGCTGGCCCGCGCCTTTCTCGATGCCAACCTCGGCGGGCTCGTTCTGACCGCCAAAACCGACGAGGTTCTCGCCTGGCGGAAATACGCCAAAGCCTGCGGACGGGAGGGGGATTTGCTCATCGTGGAACCCGGCGGACCGCACCGTTTTAACTTTCTCAAATATGAGTTAAAGCGTCCCGGCTCGGGGGCCGGGCACACGGAAAGTCTGGTCCAGTTGTTCTGTTCGGTGCTGGAGGCCGCCGAGCGCAAACAGGGGCACGGAGGGAATGACGCCTACTGGCAGCGCACCCTCAAACAGCTTCTGCGCAACAGCATCGACCTCGCGGTGCTGGCCACCGGGGAGGTGGACCTGCCCTCCCTCTACCGCATCATCACCTCCGCGCCGCGTTCGCCGGAGGAGGTCGTGTCCGAAACCTGGCGGAAGGAGTCGGTCTGTTTTGTTCTGCTCGAAGTCGCCGGAGGCCGGGTGCACGAAGACCGGAAACCCGACCTCGAACTGACCCGTGACTTCTGGCTGAAAGAGTTTCCGGGGCTCGCCCCGGAAACCCGCAGCATCATCGTTTCCACCTTCACGAGCATGGCGGACTGTTTTCTCCGTGGATTGCTCAGGACGCTCTTTTGCACCGACGTGACCTTCAGCCCGGAGGACAGTTTTGCCGGGAAAATCATCCTCCTGAACCTCCCGGTGAAGGAGTTCAATGAACTGGGACAGTTCGCCCAGGTGCTCTTCAAGTTTATCTGGCAGCGGGCGGTGGAACGCCGCATCCCTCCCGGCCTGACCCGGCAGGCGGCGGAGGCCGCCATCCGTCCGGTCTTCCTCTGGGCGGATGAGAGCCAGTTTTTCGTGAACTCCTACGACGCCCTCTTCCAAAGCACGGCCCGGTCCTCCCGGGCCTGCACTGTGTATCTGACCCAGAACCTTCCCAGCTACCAATCGGCGTTCGGGGGAGGAAACTCCAAATCCGACGCGGAATCGTTTCTGGGAAATCTCCAAACCAAGATCTTCCACGCCAACGGGGATCCGGTCACCAACAAATGGGCGGCGGATTCCATCGGCAAAGCCCGGCAGGTTCAAATGTATGGAGGGCTTTCGGATGGAGCGCCCCGGGCGGCGGGGCCGCCGGACCAGACTCAGAACGCCGGGGGAAGCCTCATTTTTGAATACCTCGTGCAGCCCCAGGAGTTTACGATGCTCCGGACGGGGGGAGCACAGGCGGACTTCCGGGTGGAGGCCATTCTGTTTCAGGGAGGCCGGTGCTGGAGCCTGAACACCCGCGACAAGGTTCTCAGCCGGAACTTCATCCGCCACACTTTCCCGCAGAACTATGAAGGATAAGCAGGTCCAGAAAGGCGGGCCGGTGCCCGGCATTCCCCTTATCAGTCCATTGCTGCACGCCATTTCCATGACCGGGCTGGTTTTTCTGAGGAGTTCATTCGGTTACGCCTTTCTCCGGCCCAAAAGTGTCCTCATTGCCTGCATCTGGGCACATGCGCTTTTTGCCTTTTATGCGTGGCACGAGCCTGGAGTCTGGCCGCGCTGGCGCGGGGTGGTGTTCTACGGGACCGCGGTTTCTCTCCTGTACCTCGCGCATCTCCTGGTCGCCTTCGCGCGGGAACTGCGGCGGTCCGGCAAACATGACTATGACTCCGGCACCCCGCACTTCATGCGTCTGGCGGGGTTGTTCCGGCCCGGTGTCCGGGAGCGGCCGGAGGCGTTCATCCAACTGTGGCTGGAACCGGCTGCGGTGCTGGTGGCCTCGCTGGTGCTGGAGGCGGGCGGAGTGGCGAAGCTGCCCTTCTGGCTGGCCTTTCTCTCGGTGTGCCTCTGGACCAAGGAGGCTCTCAACCACTGGTACCGTCTGCGCCACGGGAAGAAACAATCTGATGTCTTCCTGGACGCGGGGGAGGGACTGGACGCGGAATCCGGCCACACCACACCGGTGCCGGCGGGGGCGGGACGCAAACCCCGGCAGAAACGGGCGAGGGCGGGCAGTGGGGAGGCCGGAACCGCCGATGCGGGGGAGGCGGACCGTCATGCCGAAATCCTGCGCCTCCTGCCGCCCTATTCCCTGGAGCAGGCGGAGGCGAATTACCGCCTGCTCATGCGTTCATGCCCGCCGGACGAGACGGGAGGAAACCCGCAAACCTCCCGGCGGGCTTTGGAACTCACCAAGGCGCTCGAATACTTCCGGGGGTATTTCGGAGACAGTTGAGGTTCAGGCCGCGCGGACTTTTTTCCCCGGAGCACTGATGACGATGGATTCCACCTCATGGCCGAACGATTCCCAAATCGAACGGAGGTGATGCTTGTAGTTGGCTGTCACCTGATCGGCGATGAATTTAAAGGGAGCCATGAGTGTGAGCACCCGTCCCTCGAAGGAACGGAACTCGAGTTTCGCGATCCAGGAGCGGGTCTCCGCCTCGCCGATCCGCCGCTTCATCAACTCAAGGAGGTTTTCCCAGTGCTGCTCGTGAGGCGTTTTGTCGATGAGCGTCAATTGCTCCGGAGGAGGCGGGGATTCCGTTATGGCGTTCTGTTCCCTGATGCGCTCCATGAGAAGCATGTCCTCGCCGGAGGTCGATTTGCCATGTTTGAGTTTGATCCCTGGCAGGCTGTCCCGTCGGATCAGTTTGATCAGGGCTGCCTTGAAATGCTTATACTCCTGCTGGGAGGCGGATTTACGGTAAAGTCCGCGAAACCCCTCCTTCCAGAATCCCTGCGGATTCCCAGAAGCTTTGCGGGCGTAAAGGTATAGCCAGCGCTCCATGGACCCGGCGATGTCGAAATAATTACGGTCGATGGTCAGCACATGAAAGTTCTGGATGCTCTCGAAGAGCCATTCCGCGAGCACGATTTCGATACCCTTCAGTTCCCCGTTATCCTCCACGACCTGCCATTCGGAGATCCAGGAAAACTGTTTGGTGACATTCCGGCGGGTGGTGCCCTTGTCGAAATGTTTGGTGGTTTCGATCTTGGTTCCGGACAGGCGCTTGAGGGCATCCTTCAGCCGCTGGTAGGCGCTGCCGGTCGGCGTGCGTCCGATCCACTGAAAAAACTGATAGGGCGTAAAGCAGACCCGGCGCGAGGAGGGCATGCCCAGCCGGTTGGCTTCGTTCCACTGGGAAATCACAAAAATCAGCAGATCCTGATCGTGGATCGTCGCGATCCCGTGCGGCTGGGTGCAACTGATGGTGATCTTTTCCTCCCGGTTGGAGCGGGCGTCATTGTAGCGGTGCTCGATGGGATCGGTGCGGCCCGGCACCAGACTGAACCAGTTCCGGGACATCAAATCGAGCTGGTCTTTTACCGGGGCATGCAGCGATGCGGCTTCAAACCGCACGAGGTTCTGATTGTCCCGGATCCCGCCTTCCACCTTTTCACCCATGACGATCCTTCTAACATATTCCGGAATGGAATGCAATATCGGCGGGCCAGCGACCAAAGGAGGGCCCGGCCCATTGTTTCCGTTTGTCGTCGCCCCGGCGACCGGAAATCTCCACCCCCCTGGGTTTTATGGGTTTCACTGAATCTCATCGCACAAGGCAAAATGATACCGAGCCACGAGGAGCCGCGCCGTTTCCCTCCTAACCTCCTGAATATGTTTAAGATGCGGAAGTCCGGGAAAAGCTCCCGGATCGTCTCCCCGGCGACCGTATGAATGGAAAACCCAGCCCGGCAGGGTAACGGCGGGCCGGCGACCGGGACGCGGGAAAGCTGCGGGATTGAACACTTCCGGAGCTTTGTGACTGTGGCGGGAGCACACGTGGCACCGCGACCCGTGATGAATGATAACCTACTGAAATTATTGAACAAGACCCGCCTTCCGCAGGTTCGCGAAGCCTTCCATCGCCGGGTCAACGACCCTGTCGGCGGCCCAGTGACGGGATACCGGCGGCCTGGCGACCGGCCCGGCGGCGGGTAAACGACCTGGAGACGTCCTTCCAGCGACCGCCTATTCTCTAAAAGGCGCGCCCCGCCTGTCCCACAGGCCATCGTTTCCGCCTAAACTGAATTAAACAAAGAAAGGATAAACCTTAAAACGCGGAGGACGGCCCGCCCGCTTTTGAAAAGCGGTCCGCCCTCCGCAAAGAGGAGTTAAGTAAGGTGAAGAAATCCAAAAGCTAGCAAGCTAGCATTCCGGCAGGCGGGCGCGCCTGCTGGAAGGAGCGGAGGCTGTCCTGGCCACGAGCGGGAAGGTGTGGCCCCGAAGTCACGAATGGAAAAAATATGACGAGCCCGGAGGCTTCAAAATGGCCCGGCCATTCCCGTGAAGCCGGTTCGGAGATATCCTGCCTTTACGGGAGAAACAAATGATTTACGGTCTGACAAATTCAAAGGGAGGCGTGGGCAAAACCACCATCGCGGTCCATCTGGCGGCCTACCTCGCCGCGAAAAAACGGCGGGTGCTCTTTATTGATGCGGATACCCAGGCAAGTTCCTCACGCTGGATAAGGGATGCGGATTTACCAGTGAGGCTTGAGCTGCTTGATGATCCTGACGGCATCATCAAGGTGGTCGCCAGAATGAAACGGGAGGCGGACGATATTGTGATCGATGGGCCCGCGGGCCTCACGGAGGTGACACGGGCCATCATGCTCTGCGCGGACGGGATCTTTCTTCCGTGTGGCCCTTCAGCGCTCGACCTCTGGGCGGCCTCCCTGGCAGTCGACGTCATCAACGAAGCGCGGAAACTCCGGAAAGGCGCACCGGACGCGGCGCTGATCCCGAACAAAATGCAGAAGCGGGGCCGGTTGACGGGCGAAATGCTCGCCACCTCCGGACGATTGGGCATCCGGGTGCTGGGTGGACTTTCCCAGCGCCAGAGTTTCGCGGACGCCGCCGGCCAGGGGAAAGTCGTCTCCAGAATGGGGTTTTCCGCGAAACTGGCGGCGGTTGAAATGAATGAACTTTTAAAGGAGATGACCCATGGTCAAAAAACGTAAAACGCTTGAGGAGGCCATGATGGCCAGGCAAGAGGCATTCGTCAAAACCGGGAAGGCCGTTGAAGAGGAGGCCTCCCCTATAAGGAATGAAACGCATCAGCAATCCGCCGGAACGAACGTCACTTCGGCTCATATCGCGCTTCAGGAAGCCCTGCACACTGTTCTTCCACCACTCAAATTCTCCGACGCGGGTCTTTCCGGCCTGAATGTCCGGATTGATCCGGCCGTTCTCGGGGCGCTTGTCAGGGCCGCTATGGTCCGGAAGCTCCATCATCAGAAACCTTTTACCCAAAGGGAAATCGTTTCCGACGCACTTGAAGGGTGGTTAAAAAAGCATGGCTATCTTTAGCCGATTCCAGAAGACCTCGTCATCTCAGAGAGTTCCCATGTCCCAAGTCACTGATGTAAGTGCCTGGATTTGAGCGACATGAATATTCTGTCCCATAGCTCCTGCATTGTTTAACTTGTAACTGATTAGCGTGCTGCAACCGCCTGCTGATGGATCAACGAGGCCACGGAGGTGACGACATCCACTCCACTGAACCCGAAAGTGGAGACAACGTAATTCATTGCCTCAAAAATACCGGCTCCTTTTTAGTTCTACGAGCACTGCGAAATTTTTCGCGCGATTATTTGTCGGTTCAATTTCCAATTACTTTAAAAACAGCAGGAATTGGCTGCGATCGGTGCGTCCACCGATGCCGTCCAGTATGATTGCTGATGTCTCGTTCAGCACCAGATCAGGCAGGTGGTGGTCATGCTGCTGGCGTAGATCCGCCCCCTCCCTTTCCGTTTGCCGGGAGATGCAAAGACCTTCGCTTCATCACCTCCAGAGAGCCGGCCCCTCGCGTAACAAGGCTTTTGGTTTGAAGGTAAAGGCTTTGGCCGCACCAATATTTTTCTCCTCCACGTCACTGAGGTGGCGCATCAGATGGCTGAGACATTCTGCTGGGCGATGCCGCCCGGTTCGTGCGAGTTATAGCTCATTACCCGGCTAGGTCCAGTAGGTCGGCAAAGCACGGACCAAGGCATTTCCCTGAGTTCCTGCTATCTGGGCCTCGACCGGATTTGATAGACCGTACGGATTCTGGAAAAAAACCCGTTAGATAAGAAGCCGCCCCTCCCGTGCGCCAGCAGGTATCCGTCGGCATTGACCACCAGCGTAGTCACGATTTCGGAGCGCAGGGCTTCGTATGTCTGACGGACCGGACCCTGCTCCGCGCAAAGACCGGCGGCACACTTGGTCACCGCGCGTTGGGTGAGACGGATACCAGTGGTCATCGCATTACGTCGGGGACTTTGCGCGGTGTCTTCGATGGTGACCCTTTCCGTATGAATTCTCTTGGAGTGCCGCCTTGCAGACAGAGTTCAAACAGCTGATTTACGGAAATGTTTTCATCTTCATCGCCAGAACCGGGTGTGGGCTCGTCACGACGTTTGAACGGCCCTGTCCGCCTTTGCGGCCAGGAAGATAGGATAGTGCTTTCCCTTTTGAAAACGGGGCCGCAGAACCTTAGGTTTTCCTAAAGGCCGCTTCCAAGGCCAACAAATTCCGATGTTCCTGCTTGAGCAGTCGGATGAGTTCCGGACGCTCCATCTGTTCAGGGTCGTCATCGGGAGGCATCGTAGATGTGATGAAGAAAACTCGATCACATTTTGTCGGCTCGCGAGCTATCGAACCGCTAATCATTTACATTGACTTCCATTCATTCACACTGGCGCGGGTCCACGAGTGGCTGAAAATCCAACTCAGGAGGCTCAACACCACTAACATTCACAAGAGCCGTGTGGCGCTCGACACGACCGTAATTTCGCATTCGACTTGCGGTATACCGTTCCCTGACTAAAGAGCCGTGTTGTCCCGACTGAAAATTTCGCTGACTTCCACGATGAGCATAACAATACCTAACGCCGTCATTAAAATATCTGCCGCCGTCGTCCAGGTTCCATTCATAATCGACCTGCCACACGAAGGTTTTAACCCCTCGATCACTCGATGGCGGGGAAAATTGCTAATGGCCTGGCGCAAAGGGTGGTTTTCCGCTCGAATTTGGCTAGGTGAGCTGAGTGAAGACCATCGTCTGTTATGGGGGCGGGAAGTGGATTTCTCCCATTTGTGGAGATTAACTGAGGACGATTGGCTCGAAGACCCCCGGTTAGTCGTTGCTGGAAATAAAGTGCTGGTTGTCTTCACTTATGTGAGAGGCCAGGATATCTGCATGGCCATGGCGACTCTGGGGGGGGATTTAAGGGTGGAAGAATGTCAAATTATGAAATCCACCGTAAGAGAGTGGGAAAAAAACTGGCAGCTTTTTGAGTGCGACAAAAAGCTACGCGTAATATATTACCCCAACCCTAATACGGTTGGGTGGAGAGACGGGCAGCAATTCAAGATACCGGCAGCGGATGGCGCGCGGCTGGATTGGGAATGGGGTGAAGCCCGAGGAGGAACTCCACCCATAAAAATCGGGGAGGAATATTTCTCATTTTTCCACAGCTCTATCCAGAAGCACTACGTAGCCGGGTTTTATGCTTTTGAAGCGAAGCCACCGTTTCGTGTAACACGATGGCCGTCGCAGCCATGCATGATCGCTGTGAAGGATGCGTGGCATGGTGGACACGCAGTGGTTTTTCCTGGGGGCGCCATCTTCGAGAACGGTAGATGGCTGGTCGCTTTCGGCTGGCAGGACTCTCATTGTTGCCTTGCATGGTTCGATCACTCCGGGTTACTTGCGACACTAAACATCCGCACCTTACCACCCGCCCCGGTGACGTTACCAGGCCGACAGATCCATCACCGAGTTTTTAGCATGGTGCCACCGAGGAAAAGGCCTCCCTCCCGTCCTCCGACCGTGAAATTTGTAACGGGCTTTGTTGATCTAAACCGGAGCGAAACCAGACCCTCAGGCAAGAATGCAGCTGCATATCTGGAACATGCAAGGAATTTATTTTCTGCCAATATTCCACTGGTGGTCTGGCTTGATTGCAGCGCGGAACTTGTGGAACAATTCCGCGAGGCAGCCTCTCCATATTGCAATATAACAGTAAAAGAGTTCAAGTCCCATGAAACTGAGACGTGGCGCGCAGTGGCTGGAGCCGGGCCGCTTAAACTCCCAAAACAACGGGACGTGGTAAAAGATAGCGTGGATTACCTCACGGTGGGGTTGCTCAAATCAGAATTGGTCGCTCGCAGCATATTTGAGGGGGACATTCCGGTGCATATGATGTCCGGGTGGATTGATTGCGGCATCAGCCATTTGCCGGGCCTTGGCTTACGCACCGCAGAACAGATGGAATATGTCATCCGCTGGCAGGGTGACAAAATCAGAATCCCTGGCGTATTGCCCCCCCAGCCAAATGGCGACTTTGATTTGATGGCGGCGTTCCACAGGCACCTTTGTGGCGGCATCTTCTCGGGCCCCCAAATTTTACTTTTAAAATTTGCCGGGGAAGTTCTGCATAATTTGCGGGCTATGTTGTTTCGCCGGGAGTTGACATGGGAAGTAAGTGTTTGGACAATTGTCTATAATCGGCACCCTGACTGGTTTTCGTGGTACCAGGCCGAATTTGACGATAGACTTCTTAGTTGTTTCCCGGAAGAAGAATGAAATGTAACATAGCATTGCCGTGCCTTGTTGCTGACTGATCTGGCATGGACTGCACTTGAGGCCGGAATAAAAGCACGGACCAGCACCAGAATTTTCTTGATGGCCGCGATGTATTCACAGACCTGGCTTTTTGGGAGGGCGCTGGCGCGAAGGCTTTTTGCAATCCTGAAAATCTTCACCGGCCCTGACTCAGGGGAAGGCCCCGGTCATAAGGGGGCTCACAGCCGCTTCATATCGTGGCAACGGGTCTCTTATGTTTCTCCCATTCCCAATAACCTGTGAAACGCTCTACCTCCCGGATCACATCATCAGCCGTTATCATATCCATGCAACGGGGCAGTCCTCCGGCCACATCGACACACAGACTGCCAGGCTGGTCTTTTCGGTCGCCATCCCCCAGCGGTGTTACGCGAGAACGCCAGCAGCCTCCAGACTGGCAGCATCGCAGTTGGCCAATGGTGTGTAGAAATCTCTGGCCCGGATAGGCTTCCCAATGCGGCGGCTCGCGCCCCCCGGCCACCACCACGCAGGGGCGCAGCGGGGGGAGGCCCGCGCGGGTTTCTACCGCCGCACACAGGTGCATGTGCATCGTCACCGGGCAGATGACCCCGGCAGCGTGATGCATCATTCTCACAAGTTCCCGCAGCGAGGTCTTGCCACGCATATCCACCACTCCCGACAGAGGCGGATGATGATGCTCCAGAAGTCCGTCCTGGACAAAGCGCAGCCTCCCCTGAAAATGATCCACTACCGCCTGATACCGTTCCGTGGCCCACCATTTCGCGGTGAAGTCAAATTTCCCGCCAGCCACTACGATCCAATAAGGACTCGTGTCGCCTGTCAGCCGGTGGACCAGTGGCTCCTCCGCCTTCTCCTCCGCGCTCAGATGAATGTCACCCTTGAACGCCGTGGGGGCGATGGGCACGCCCAGTTGCTCACTGAGATACGCTGTGAAACCATGCAGGAAATGCACCGGCTCCTGATTGCTCCGGTGGACCAGAGGGTAATGGCACCTCAGCCGCTCCACCGCTGGAGCGTCCACGGTAAGGGGAGTAAGATAAGGATTGTGCCGCCATAGGTCCGGAGAGGGGGTGCGGACATCGGTGACGAACTTCCCCGGATGGCGCTGATGCAGGTCGCGCACCGCTGCGGTGAGCATCAATGTATCGCCCGGCGCTTGATGGTTTTCGAGGATGAGCTTCCGGGAAGGCATGGAGGGATAGTCCGCAGATTTCACAGATTCACGCGGACCACTGATGGAGTGCCGGATCACTGCCCGCGCTTCCATAGCCAGCCGCACTGGGAAATCCGCTGAAATCTGTGAACACCATACCCCCCTCCCACTGCTCCGGATGATATTCCCTCGGCGTTAGGCTAGACAGCCGGTCCTGCATCATGTCGTGAATTTACAAATGGGGGGATGAGGGTGCTGCCACCGGCGCTC
Source organism: Verrucomicrobiales bacterium (assembly GCA_965229245.1). Taxonomy (GTDB): domain Bacteria; phylum Verrucomicrobiota; class Verrucomicrobiia; order Verrucomicrobiales; family V1-33; genus V1-33. The sequence continues at coordinate 259,466 of CBDDIW010000003.1, read as the reverse complement.
CCGGTGCGGCATTCAACGTTTCTACGGCGTCATTCCGCAACTGGTTGTGCCGGTCTATTTTCCGTTCCGCCATCCGGACACGCTCCGCCGACAGACCGTCGCCCCGGGCGGGAGCCCCCGCGTGTAAAAGCAGGAAACCGCGCCATTGGTCCTCCACTACCGGTGCCTTGAGTCCCTTACTCTCTGTCGCGGGTGGCTGCCGTTGGCGCGTCAGGCGGCATTCTATTTCGGCGAATGCTGAGGCGATCATGAAGTTGCTGGCGGTCTAAGCCGGTTTTGTCAATTTCTGCTCACCACCGCTTTTTCGCGCATTCCTTAGGGTTTGCCAGCCTTTGAATTTAATTGACTCTCGAATTCCAATTCTGCATCCCGCCAAGGTCTGGTTGAATGAACATCCATTGATTGCGCTACCAGCCCCTCAATGAGAATCTTACTCATTTTTTCTTCAATACGAATGTAAGTATCCATCACGTCATGGCGATAAGTTATTTTAGGATCAATCCATGATTCGTCCTCATTAAAGTACATATGCAAATAGGCCCTGTCCGAAAATAGATTTAACTCCGCGTCATTCAATAACACAGGGCCGTCACTAAAAATGATCTCGTATTTCAATTTTATCATTTTCCCACGCACGCAAATTTCTTTAAATGTTGGTGTCATCCGGCGTATATTTTCCTCGAGTCGGAGCAACTCTTGGCGCTCCGTGGAATCAAAAACCGTGGCACCAGAGGGAGTCTTTAATTTAAACCCGACAATGGATGCTTCATGATATCTCCGGGGATCAAAAAACCGAGCCGTTGCCTCTATATCATTGATCGCACCCTTCTTTGATTGATGTAATTTGGAGGAAAAAACCAGTGCTGAGGCGATTAATATCAGCCCTAATATTATCCCAGGTATCTTTAATGCTTTCATTCGGCAGTCCAGAAAAATGTATCTTTGTAGGTTATTTCAAATGGAAAAGCAGGGAACCCCCCCACCGTGAGCAGCCAGTTTCCCGCATCGTAATAATGGTTAATCAGGCGGATGCCCCCCGGGCCTACATTTCCAAAGTTAAAGGAGTCCTGCCACGTAATCTCCACGTCAATCCTATAGTCGCATTCGCAATCAATCCAGCCTGATGTTCCAAGTAGAGTGCCTGTTCCGACGATCTTATAATCAGCCCCCCCGAAATATATATACGCATTTAGACTGTCCAGTGCTGTTATATTGGCCCTCGGATATGAGCCTCCGCCGGGTTTGAAGAGGGTGCTGGTTAAGCTTGATATAGCAAAGGTTTTAGGGCAGTTACTAGGTGCGTCGAGAGATGTATTATCAAGATAATCTGCTATAAGATCATTCGCAAAATTATGCAAATCCCTGCGAACCTGCGCCTGCTCCCTTGGGGTCGCGACGTATGTGGGGGCTTTTGCGAGATAGGCGTCCATCAGGTTGGCTGCATACTCATTGCCATCCATCCTTGTGTGCCCCTGCCAGTCTCTCATTTTTTTCACAGCAGAAGTTAGGGTCCAGGCCGGTGGGAAAAAGTTATCGGCCAAGATATCTAATTGGTCCAAGCCGTATAAATCACCATGAAGAAGCGGTGAATTCCCCACGAATGCATACATGTTTACTCCCCCCTTCTCCGCGATCGGATCACGGCTCAGCCAAATGCCGAGGTTCGCCTGGTAATACCTGAGACGCATCTGGTAAAGCCCCGTCTCCGCGTCGTTGAAGTGCGCGTGGAACAGGTAGTTCCAATCCGCCAGGTTTGTCCCCGCAGCCCAGGCGGCAGTAAGGAAGCGCGTATTGCCAAATGCATCATAGGCCATGCGCTGGGTCACTGTTCCGCCGCTGGCGCTGACGAGCGCGACCACGTTCATGGTGTCCCTCAGCGCGTAGAGGTCATCCTGGAGGGTGGTACCGGAGGAGTAACGCTGGCGGCGGGAGATGTCGTTGATGCCGTAGAGGCCATACCAGTAGCGGACTTCCGGGTTGGCGGCGCTGCCCGTGTATTCTTCAAGGATTTGCCATTGATCGCCGTAGTAGAAGCGCCGGGTGTTGCCGGAAACGGTCTTGGTCACGCGACGGAAGAGGGCGTCGTATGTGTATTCGGCGATGGTGGTACTGTCTTCCGTGACTTTTACCAACCGGTTCCAAGCGTCCCAGGTGAGGGTTTGGGCGGTAGTCCAGTGGTCCACGGCGGGCATGGTGGTCATGTTTCCGGTGGGGTCGTAAAGCGGAGAAATGACTCCAGTGGGGCCCGCGATAGTCGTGATTTCGTTAACCTTGTTGAACTGGCGGGTCTGATTCAACGCGTCGTTGATGTAGCCGAGCCAGTTGCCCAAGGCGTCGTAGGTCCAAGCTTCGTTTTGGGCGACCGGGGTGAGGCCCGAGAAACCGGGGAATGTGCCCACGAGGGTGCCGCGCTGGAAGCCGCTGACCTGGTAGAGGCCGTCGTATTCGTACCACTGGTCTTCCGTTGTGACGCCGGCGGCTTGGGCAGCGGCATCATAGCGCCACTGACGGTTGCTGCCGCGGTCGTAGCGGTACTGGCCTTTGACGAGCGCTGTGCCGCTTAAAAGCCACGCGATGGTGATGGGGCGGCCAAAGCGGTCCAGCCCGGCGTAATTGTCGGCGGAAGTGCCTAAAGACAGGTGGGTGGCAGGAACGGGGTAGTTTACATCAACGAACTGACTGAAGCCCAGATACTGATAGTTGATGATGGCCGTGCCGCCGTCTTTGATGCTGCTGACGCGGCTGAGGGCATTGCCGTGGTCCGTGCCGGTGCTGCCGTAATGATAATTCAGCACCGGTGCACTGGTCTGCCCGCTGGGATACGTGACGCTGGTGCGGCGGATGGTATTGGAGATTGAGGCACCAGTCTCGTAGCCATAGACAATGGAGCGGGCTGTGCCGCCATCGTGACCCTGGGTTTCCTGCGCCAACTGCCGCCAGCCATTATAATGGAGGGCGACACTGTTCTTAGCCGCAGAGCCGGTGCCGTAGCTCTCCGCCAGGACGACCATTCCGCGGTCATCGTAGCCGGTGGTGAGTTTCTTGATCGTCTGATCCACCGTGGAGGAACCCCATGCGGTAACCTCATCCCGTGTTTGCCGGCCAAGGGAGTCGTAGGTGTAGGTATGAACCAACCCGGACTGGTCCTTCATGGTCGTAACCTGGGTGGAGCGGTTGTAAGTGTAAGTGACCACGTCCGAGCCGCCGGTGCTGTCCGGGTAAGTCTTGGTGGCCACAAGCAGGTTGCTGTTTAGAGCGGAGCCCCCGGCGGTGGTTACGCCATAAGTCCAGACAGTCTCCTGAACATCAATGCCGCTGGCGGGATTGTTCCACGCGGTGAGTTTGGTGACATTCCCGTCGGGGTTGTATTGGTAATCTGTCTTCCGGTCGATGGCCGGCGTGGTGCGGCCCGGCACACGGCCCTGGAGCTCTTGCGTGAGGCGACCCGCGGCATCCCAGGTGCGGGTGTACTGCGCCAGAATGGGATCGGTGGTGAGATACGGTTCGCCGGTGGGGTTGTAAGCGGTGAGGTTCACCAGCACATCATCCGTGCAGACAGGAATGAGATCCGGACGGGACCAGGGCGTGGTAGACAGGCCGTTGGTGCCGTAATTCGCCACTGCCACCGTGCGCCCCAGAGTATCGGGGTAGCTAGCGGCATAGCTAATGCGGGCCCGCGGCTGCGTGCTGCCGTGATCGTGGAGCGGGCCGCTCCCCGTGGCGTCGTCATAGCGCTGCCTGAAGGTTGTGCTGAGCACATTTTGGGCCTTATCGTAATCCATGCCGTGCTCTTCCATGACGATGGACTGCGAAATGTCCGGCATGCCGGACGAGGAGAGCCACCCGGGCTGATAGGCTGTGTAAGCAGTTTTGACCCAGCCCGCCGCATTATACATCATGCTCTGGAAGGCCTGACTGCCCCCCGGCCACTGCACCAGCACGCGGCCTGCGGCGTCATACCAAGTGTTGTCCGTGAGAGCATTTCCCACGACCCCGGTGGAGGCGTTCACCTCATAGCGGAGGGTCTGGAAAGTCCTGCCCATGGCGTCGAATTTCGTCCGCGCCCACTCCCGCAGATTCCCCGCCGCGGTACTGGTGCGGTATTTCCTCACATCAGTAATGAGGTTGCGGTTGTCGTAGGTTTTTTCAATGAGGAGCACGACCGGCGTGACCGACCCTGTCAACACCACAGAGGCGGAAGCCGTCTGCTGCCGCTGCCGCCAGTCATAGGTGAAATCGGTGACGCTGTTATTTCCCGGTGTTCCGTCCACAAGGGTAGTAGATTTGGTAAGCAGGCCGTCGCCTTTATCCGCATTGCCATCATACTGATTTTCCACGGTGGTCAACAGGTTTCCGGCTCCGGTACCGGTGAGCCGGGAAAGCATCCAGCCCATTGCATTGAACACGGTTTTCTGAATGGTGCCTCCGGGTGTTGTCACTTCGTTCACCATGCCGGCGGCATCGTAGGCGTAGGTGGCCTCCGCGTAGTTTGTATTCTTCGCCCCTTCGGTGGTCGAGGGGATGAGGTAATAAAGCCTGTCCCCCAGCAACTCGCCCCCTTTGCTGAACCGCCGGGACTTCCAGCGCACCCAGCTGGATTGGGGATAAACATCATCCGGCTGCGGAAGGCGCGTCAGTTCCCACGGCGAAACAGTGGTGGCGCTGAAAGAAGTGCCGTCCGGACTTACCGGCAGAACAAATCCTCGCTCCACCGTAACTGGTCCCACGCAATGTCCCACATCCTCCGCCGGTATGGCACCGGGAATGATAAAGCCTGGAAAAGTGATGCGCTGGTCCTCCGGATCACGGTAGTAGGTCCACTGGGCGGTGCGGATGTTGGTGAGCGTTCCCGCGAGATCCACGGGGTGCAGCGGCCCTTTTTCCAGCACAGTGCGGCCCTGATCATCCAGCACATAGTCAGTGATGAGATTCAAGCCTCCCGCATCCACCGTCTTTTGCTTGACCGCGCCGGTTGCAAGATCCGGCATATAGGAGGTCACCATGCCGGATTGATCGGTCAGGCCAGTACGAAAGCCGATCTCATCAAAAGTTTCAACGATTACGCCAGCCATGCCCGTACCATGTTCCGAAGCAGACACCACTGGCTGCGTGGTGGTGCGGCTGGCCATCTGATATTCATTGAGCCAGGTGTAGGCATAGGAAGTGACCGCCGTGGCGGTGCCTGCTTCATTGAGGAACGTGGTGTCAGTGGAAGGCAGCCAGATAGAAGGCCCGCCGACGGCAGCCCGCTCTATATAGGTGTGCTGTCTTTGCAGCACCGGAGAGCCAAGGCTGCCCTCTTGCACCCACTCATCGGCATAACCGCCGCCCTGGCTATCGGCGTAGCTAAAGCCGCGAATCAACCCGGCGTGCTCGCGGACCGTGAAAAGCGCCGCAGTTCCCTCATCCACCGTTGCAATAGCGGCGGCGGAAATATCCCGCACGATGCGTGCTTTAGCGTCGAACTGTTGACATACGGGATACCAGGTTTCCAAGGCAGTGGCCGTGCTGTTTAACGCCTGCACCTGACTCAACAGCACACTGCCAGCGCGATTGAAATAAATCGTCTCCACCGATCCATCCGGGCGGGTAATCGTCGTTTTGCTTGTCCATTCATTGGGTGCCCCGCCGCCAAAACCGCTGTTTTCATACTCGAGTGACCACACATAAGCCCCGCCTTTACTGGCAAGAGTGTGTAACCGGCTCTTGATGTCATAAGTGTAACGCGAGTCAGCATACGGCGTGATCTGCGCCTCCGTAGCCGTGGCCGGATCCAGTCCAATGCTGGACATGCGGTGCAGCGCGTCGTCCCGCAGGATGAAATGGAGCAGTCCCGTATTTCCCCCATGATAGGTGAAAAAGGAGGTCTCCGTCTCAAGCCATGCCGTGCCGCGCTTCTCCTGTGTCACTTCCTTCTGCAGCAGTCCCGAGGACCAATAAAAATAAGCCGTGCGGCGTACCTCCACCCCGTTGATGCTTTGCGTAATGAACTTTACCCGCCCGCTTTCGTACGAGTAGGAATACTCTACCGAGGCGGCACCAATGCTGCCCGCCACCGTGCTGACTTGACCGCCGGAATAGCTAACCGCCAGCGACTGGCCACTGGCTCCGATTAAACCAGTAATGCGCCCATCCGACGCAAACGTCTTCCGGGATCCATCTTTCAGCGTCATTGTATAAACCGCGCCGGACTTCACAATGGTACTGCGGACGTAATAAGTACCGATCCATGTATTGGGAATACCGGAGGGAACATAGACCTCCATCTGATTGGGCCCTTCCTTAAAGTAAATCTCATCGCCTCCCGCGGGAAATGTTAAACCGGCAAGATCATGGCTTTGCCACCCCGGTCCCATACTTGGCCCGGTAGCCACCCCGCCCCCTGTGCCGCCTGGGTTATTGCCATAGGAAGCTTTGGAGCTGAAAGGCATGCCCAGCCCACCCCCGAAAACGCACTCGGTGGACGGGCTGATTGTGCCATCGAAAGCGCGATTACAGCCATTGAGAAGCGCCCTGTAACCTCCTTGCCCTTCGTAACACTCGCAGGTGCAACAACAGATGGGTGTGGTGCCATCAGGAACAGAACTCGATGAAGAAATCATGGGTTAAAAAGAGGATGGGTGAGTGAAAGGCTAAAGACAAAAACCGGTCTGCTAGCAGGGCAGGGGCCGAAACCCGGGTGGGACGTCGCCAATAAGAATGGGATTCGCGTTAGAAAGACCTAGAGGGGCGAGCGGCGAGTCCGGAGAGTGCATGAATTACTAACGTGATGGCGGAAGGTGGCGTGGCAATCCCTTCAGGGGTAACCAATGAAATGCTGCCGCACAAGTATTATTCTCCTGAATTTAGTCGACTATCAGTTACGCCCGGCTGGAGTCGGTCCTGAATCACCACGGATAATCAAGCCCCTCAATGTATGCGCAATCGTGTGAGCTTGAATGCCATACACCAACACCAACAGGAAACGAACTGACTGTCCCGGCGGTTTCATTGACTCGGGATATGCCCTCCGCGCCCCGCCCGCCTGTATTCCACACCGTAAGCTGCTCGGAGACCTGCTAAATTCTACCCGCCATCTTCTTTCTGGAGAGCCGCAGCTGTAATTTTATCGCTTTTGCCCCAGTATCACTCTGCCAAGTTCTCAGTGGGATGGATCGCCTGTCGGTCCACCCGATAATTTAGGAGCCCGTTGAAGGACTGGTGCCCGCAGCAAAAGCAACTTCTACCGTACCTCGTGGACGTGAGGCCGGCACGGGACTTTCTGTTCTTATATCTTTCAGGCATGGGGAGGCCGGGGCTCAAAACATCCCATAGCCCCTCCAGTGGCCACCGGATCACTCGCTAAAGCGCCTTTCCGGCGGCGATCTGCCACGGAGTGCCTTGGCCGGTCAGTTTGCGTGCGTCCCCGCGTGGTGCCTACTCTGGCAGTTCCTGTGATACCTTCGGGACACGGGAATTGCAGCAGTCAGCGGAGGATGTGGCGACTCCCAACGCAAAGCGCATTTTAAACCACGGAGGGTCCGAACCGGAGCGCATCGGAGATATTGGAAGGTAATCCACACCGAACCCGCCATTCGAAGACGACGCGAAGCTCTCCTTCTAGTTCGAGCGGATTGTGGGGCTCAATCTTGAGGTTTCAATGGTTGAAATTGCCCACACTTCCCGTAAATGCGGGGTTGGAGGTTGGGAAGACGCCTTGGCAGGATCAAGCGACTGCATCACCTTCAAGAAATTCAACGAGGTGGCTCTCCAACCAATCCAAGTAATTTACAACCACTCCCCACGCCCACGCATATCAAGGTGGGCTCAGCATATGTTGAATGCTACAAAAAACCTACGCCTAATGGGTATACGGATCCAGGTCCAGATTATCCTTCGGGCTATTAATAACTGCGTGAATTATGGAATCTATCCGCCATCTAATCGATGAAATAAAAACTGCCTCCGAACATAAAATTTTCAATCTTGGCAGCGCCGAAAAACTCGAAAGAGGGGAGCAAAAGCTGGGAGTTCGATTTCCTGACGATCTGCGCGAATTTTATACCTTCTGCGATGGGGTGGGTCTTTTCGAAAGGGGGGATGGAACATACACTTACAGTTTTTTGTCCCTTGAGGAAATCGACACCGCCCGCATGCAGATATACGGCTCCAACGAGAGTGAGCACGGCCCCCCTTTCTGTTTCGGTATTGTGCTGGTATGTGACGCGGATTACGCGGGCATTTCTTACACCTCCCCTCTAACTCCTCCGATTTACATTGATATTTTCCACGAATCATATCCCGAGGAATCCCCTGCCATTATTGCGCGAACCTTTACCGACTTACTGCAGCGAGCCTTGATCTCCAAGGAGATATACTGGTTTCAGGAGGACTTTTCATTGCCCCCTTAAGGCTTTTTGCCCAATGATTTTTGCGTTTTTATTATCAACATGCCTCCTGGAGCGGATTAAAAAAGAATAACCTCCAGAAGACGGAGGCTTTGCCTGATTTTTGTATCGAATGGACTTTGCCTGCCTTATTGCGCATATACATTGCTGTTTTCGTGGGTTCCCGCTGTGCTGCCGTTTCCTGCCAGTTGGGTAGACATAGTGTCTTCCAAAATTGCATAATCAAAAATTGTAGACCATGCTCACGAATGATAGATGTGATTATCCCCACCATCAGGCCCTTGAAAAAGCTGACGGAAACCCTGGTCAACCCTGCTCTTCATTCCCGCCTTCCTCACGTGGTCCATGTCGTGCGCGATGGCGCGAGCTACGCCGAGGCCATTAATATTACTTTTCCGGGATTGACCCAGCCGTTTTTTTTGGGAGCCGATGATATTAATTTCGGCCCTGACTGGGAGCGGTACGCCATGGACTGTATGACGGATGGAGTGTCCGTGGCGGGCACTAACGATCTGCATCACAAGGGGGTTCTCGCGGGCGAAACGGCCACTCATTATTTAGTCCGGAGATCGTACATCAATGAAATGGGGGGAACGGTGGACAGGTCCTACCCTGTCCTGTTTCAGTATCATCACAACTACACTAACACGGAGTTTATCCTCACGGCCCGGGCAAGGGGTAAGTTTGTGCCGTGCCTTAAGTCGATCGTCGAACGCTGCCATTGGACTTGGGATAAAGCGCCTTTCGATCCGGTATATGAAAAGGGAACTCGTGAATTCGCGGCGGATACCGCTGTTTTTGAATCCCGGAAGCATCTCTGGAGCCCGCCGGCGCGGAGAAGGTGGGACTTCAGTCATTATAGAGGGGTGACGTAGAACGTCGAAAATGGCGAGATGACCACCCGTGACTCTTTTTCTGCAAAAAAACTGCCCTCCATTGAACCCGGCAGGATTCAGAACATCTGAAAAGCACAGATCTAGATTCAGGTCACGGGTGCACCGCCCCTGAGGGGAAGGAGGCGGTGAAGGTCTGGAGTTAGCGGTCTTCCGGCGGGTTTCTGTTCAGATCCGTGACAAGCTCGCAAATATTCACTGAGTTCGTGCCAAACTGGGCAACAACGAGACCGGCGGCCCGGTTGGCAAGTTTCGCCGCCGCTTCGAGAGGCGCTCCCGCCGCGAGGGCTGCGGTGAGAACGGCTATCACCGTGTCTCCCGCTCCGGAGATATCAAAAACATTCCGCACCAGGGCGGGACCGTGGCGGCGACCGCTCCCTGTTCACTCAGGGCGACACCCTCCGCGCCCAAGGTGACCGCGAGAAGTGCGGGGGCGTGCTTCCAGTGGATGCGGCGGCAGACTTCCTCCAGGGAGGGGTCAACGGCATTTTCCAATCCCGCCAGCTGAACCGCCTCTATCCGGTTGGGGGGGAGCAAAACGGAGTGAGGCGAAGTAATGTGGACTGATAGAGGCGGTGCAATGCCCGAACCACCCTGATATTGCCCCTCTCCTTTTTGGGAAGAGGTGTTCGGGTGTCATGGATATGCCGGGTGATCTGACACGAAGCAGCCGGGCCAGCGCGGCGCCAGATTCCTTCAGTCCTTTATTCGGGAGCCGCCTGTCGCCGCTCGGAGCAATGCCACCGGATTCCTTGCATACCATGTTCAGCGCACTGCCAACTGGACTTGACGCTGGGCGGATACTTTCGGCTCTGACCACCATCAGTGCGATGGAGCCGTCAAAGTTTAGGCCACGTTGGCGGTGAACACCGCCCCTTTGAGCCTGGGATGCCGCGCCTGCGCGGCTCAGCAAATCCGCTGCCATTGTGCTGAATGGGCAAGCGCGAGGCCATTGCCGACCCGGCCATACCAGCCTTCTCCTTATACCAAAATTTATACACTTAAGCCGAAGAATTGACCAAATCCTTGCCACTCTCTGCTACAGAGCGCAGATCACAACGTCTCGTAAAATCCTCCACTGCAACGGATTGCAATGCAGCGCAACACTGTGCAGACGGATCTTGCAGGATTGAAAATCCGCGCTCCTTTCCACACCTGGCGGGTTTTGGCTCCGGCTTTGCCGGGAGCGAGCGGCCCCGCCCGGCGGCCTCCGTCCCGTGGAGGGTGGCGCTCATGACGGGACGGGGTGGACGGTAAAAACGGGCGGTGGTACTCAGGATTCATACAATGTAGTTTCCATGGATCGTGACTGACCGGAAATGTCAGGGTGACACCGGTTATTAATGGGTGTGGTGATCTAAGCTCTAAAATTACAAGAGCGTTTTTTGCCGCGCGCTGTAATTTCCAGGTCAGGAAAGAGGGGCATACAAAAACCCCCAGGAAACTCACGCTGCCGGGAGTTTTTGTTTCCGTTTTCTCCTCGACGGTTCCAGGCCCTCGTGCATGGATAGCGGCCCGAAAAACATACCCATCTCTTATGTCCCCATCTATTTCTCTAAAACTCTCTCTGTTGGCGGCGGTGGCCGCCGCGGCCTTAACGCTTCCCCACGCGAGGGGGGCGAATCTTCTGGCCAATGGTGATTTTGAAACCGGACAGTGGAATCCCACGCTGACGGGGGCGGGATCAACAGCGACAGCACTGAGCTGGGGTCCGCAGGCGATCGCCGACGAATGGATCGTGGGAAATTCCGGCTTCTTGCAGGAACTGTGGATTGAGAATCCGGCGATGGCGCAGTCCGGCGACCGTTTTGCGTGGCTGCGGGGAGGCGGCACTTCGATGCCCGCCTGGGGTCCCGCGGTTTGGATAACCCTGAGTTATTACCGGGGAGTGGCGGGTTCCAATGCGCTGGTGCCCGGCAGTCCTCCCGCCACGACGTTCGGGCCTGGAGTGACCTATGAACTTTCCCTGTGGGTGGCGAACGCGGGATCTGAGTTTGCGGGACTGCCCGTGCCGGTGACACTCAGCCTGTGGGGTGGCTCCACCGTGGACATTCCCGTGAATCCCTCATGGTCTGACACTGCGGCGAGCATTATTCCCTGGCAGGAGGTAAAAGTGACCTTCAACACCCCCGCGGAACTCAGCGCCAACCTGCTCACGGCATATGCCAGGGGATCGGGGAGCGTCTTCCCCACGCCTGAAGGGTCAAAGACCTCCCTGGTGATAGACCACATGGAATTGAGGGTAGTGCCGGAACCGGCCACCGGGATGCTGGCGGTGGCGGGGATGCTGGGGATGGCGGGAAGAAGGAGGACGCGGAGATAGCAGGAAGGGGCGGAGGAACCTTTTGGGAGGCGGCGGCAGGAATGCCGCCGCTTCCTGAACTTTTAAGGGGGACAGGAAAAAACCCGGTCCTTTCGGAGCCGGGTTCCCAGACAAGGCGGAAGAGGAGGCCTGCGTGGGGTCAATCGTCCAGCATGAGCTCCATGATCTCCTTGTTGCTCCGGAGAGCGGCCAGTTCGGTGCGGAGGCGGGTGGAGGGGGTGCGTCCGGGCGGCGTGGAGAGGAAGTCGATGGCACCGCTGGCATAGGCACGGATGCGGGGGTCGAGGCGGTCGCGAATGGATTCGAGACGTTTGATGCTTTCCTTGACGCGTTTGGCGCGGGCTTCCGGGGTTTCAGTCGATTTGCCGGGATTGCCCTCGGGCTGGACCTGGGTATAGACGATTTCGAAGGAGCCGCGGAGCGACAACTGGCGGGGAGCCCGGCCTTCCGCGATGGTGAGAAGCGCGCGGGCGGAGAAGCTTTCCGGGGCATCGGCGAGAATGGACTTCAGGCGCTCGATGACCTTCGGATTCCGGAGCCAGGCGGTGGGATTGGTCTGGAGGGGCAGAGCGCGCTGGATGTCCTGAAACGAGAGGAGGGCGCGCTCCATGGCTTCCGACCGGGGCACGCTGACGAGGGCGCGGGCATCCAGGAAGGTGGCGACATCAAAGAGGTGGGCCGCGGCGAGAATTTCCGGGCCGTAGGCGACGGCGTATTCCTCCAGGGCTTCGGCGTTTTTCCGGGGGATGCAGACCACGGAGCAGCGTTTCCGGCCGGCGGCGCGCACTTTGTCCGGCACGCCCCCCACGGGGCGGACGGAGCCGTCGGCATTCATATCCCCGGTGACGGCGGCCTCCTTGTCGAGGTCCGTGCCGGAGAGCAGGCTGTCGAGCAGAAGGGCGCAGGCGAGGGCGGCGGAGGGACCGTCTTTAGGGACATACCGGTCCTCAAAGGCGAGTTCCATATTCCACCCCGTGGGGAGGCCATTGTGGCGGACACTGAGGTGCTTTTCGGCCTCGTGGGCGGCGGACAGCATGGAGCCGCCGACCTCCTGATTGAATTTGATGACCAGCCCTTCATCCCCGCGACCGTTTTCGAGGGCGGTGATGTTCATGAGGGAGGCCTGCCCGGCGAATTTCCCATCCAGCTCCATGACCAGCAGCCCGTGCAGGGAGGCCTGGCGTTTTTTGAGCGGTCGTCCGCCGGGAGGCACGGGCGGGCGGGCCGGCGTGGCGGCGGCGGGGGCCTCCGGTTTTGTGAGGGTGTCCGGCTTTGTGGAGGAAGGCTCCGGCTTTGACGGGGGAGTTTCCGTCCTGGCGGAGGGCAGCTTCTTCAGGGGCGGGGTAATGGGCGGCTGCGTATCTCCGGCGGCGGGCCGGGAAAGCAGGGGGAGGATTACCGTGACGAGGGCAGAGAGCGTGCGGCGGAAAGACATGAGCGGAAAACGCGGGAGTCAGTAACGAACAAGAGCGAAGACCTCAGGTTCCTCCAGGAGGCTGGTGAGTTCCTTCTCCATGGCCGCGCGGCGCAGAGCGTGGGGCGAGTCTTTGGACTCCGGGGCGCTGGTGGCGCGGGTTAATCCGTTGTGCCGGTATTCAGCGGCGGACTCCGGGAGGCCTTTGCAGTAAGTGACGGAGGTTTCGAAATAGCCGGTGGTGCGCGGGTGAAGGCAGGGCTTGATGGAGAGAAGGAGGGAGGTGGCGGAAGCAATGGCGGTGTCGGTTTTGGCGCGGGCCGCGCGGGCCTCATTCTTCAGCATATCGATCATGGCGACACTGACGGGCAGGCTGGGTTTTTCCGGCAGTTTCCCGGTGGCCAGAAGGAGATATACCTGAGCGGCACAGTGGTCCGGCGAGGCGGCGAGAACCTCCCCGAGTTTGGCAATGACTTTGGGGTGTTTAAGCCATTTGTCCGCGTTGGTCTTCGGAAGGGCTTTGCGGATGTCCTCAAAGATGGCAATGGCGCGGCGTTGGGGTGCCGGGAGTTCCGCTCCCGTGAGGGCGACCGCCTCTTCGAGCGTGGAGACCGTAAAGATGGGGGCGGTTTCCGCCAGGGCGGCGGGTCCGTGCGCGAGGGCATCGGCATAGAGAATGGGAAGATTCTCCCGCGAGAGACAGACCCACTCACATTTCCCGGGAGTAACCCCCTTGAGCAGACGAATCAGCCCGTGAACGGGAGCCACAGTGCGGTCCTCCCTCACTGGACCGGCCAGGGCCACTCCGGGGTTGGCAGGGGTTCCGGTGATCAGGCTGTTCAGGAGCACCGCGCATCCCAGACCGGCCTGACGGGGGCGGGGAATGACCTCGCGGTTCTCCAGTGCCCATTCCACCGTCCAGCCTTTGGGCAGCGGACCCGCGCGGAGCGTGAGGGCGGCCCGGACGGTTTGCAGGGTGGAGGTAATGCGGGCCTCGGTTTTCGCCGCCCAGTCCGAGACCCATTTTGCAGCCAGCTCTTTGTTGTCCGGCAGGCCCGCGGGAAGCACCACGCGGGCACCGGCAAAGGAAAGCACGGGGTCCGCGGTTTTCGGGAGATTATCCTGCACGGTGGCCGTCAGTTTGAGAGCCGCGGCATACGGGGGAGTTTCGCTGTCCTGCAGGACAAGGAGGGAGGCCTGACGGGTTTTGAACTGGGCCTCCGGAACGGTCGCCGCCGGCGGAGCAGCGGGAGCAGCGGGGGGATCCTGACCGGTTTCCCCGGCGCACAAAGGAGCGGCACAAAAGAGCAAAAGGGAGCCGAGAGGGGACCGGAAATAACGTTTCATGTCAGATGGCGGCCAATTATCCCCGCAAAGAGCCCCTGAAAAGTCGAATTTTCTATGTTTTAAATTAAGGGGCGGACGGAGGGAATGGAGGGCGCGGGGAAGTAAAAAACCCGGCCCTTTTGAGGGGCCGGGTTTCAGTTGCCGCTGGGGGGGGGAGCGGCGTTTTTGGGGGGAATGAGTAAACGCTTACCGGCGCAGGGCGGCGGGGAGGATGCCGAGGCGGTCGCGGTATTTCACCACGGTGCGGCGGGAGATGCGGATGCCGGTTTCGCCGAGCTTTTCGGAAAGCTGGGCATCCGTGAAGGGGCGTTCGCTGGATTCCCCGGAGATGAGTTCCTTCAGGGCGGCCTCCACGGTGCGGCAGCTTACGTTTTCGCCGGACTGCGTGGCCATGCCGGAGGTGAAAAGGGAGCGGAGCTCAAAAACACCGTGGGGGGTCATGGCGAATTTCCCGCCCACCGTGCGGCTGATGGTGGTCTCATGCACGCCCACCACTTCCGCGATCTGGGCCATGGTCATGGGCTTCAGATGGGAGGGGCCGTGCTCCAAGAAGGCTTCCTGGCGGGCGATGATCTCCGTGGCCACCTTGCGGATGGTCTCCTGGCGTTCCTCCAGGCAGCGGATGAAGTAGCGGCCTTTGCGGATATGTTCGCGCAGGTAGTCCCGCACCTCGGAGCCGGAACCGGCTTCATTCATGATGTTCTTATAGCAGTGGCTGATGCGGAGCACGGGGGTAAACTCCCGGTGCATCACGACCGCCCACTTTTTGCCCTGCTTTTCGATGGTGATCTCCGGCGTGATGCTGGTGGTCTCCGGGGAGGGATCGAACGCCTGGGCGGGGCGGGGATTCAGCTCCGTGATGCGTCCGGCGGCTTCGATGGCGTCCTCGGTTTCAACGTCGAGCTGTTTGGCGATCTCGTTGAACTTCCGGCGGGAAAGGTGGGTGAAGCAGTCGCGCAGGATCACGTATTCCAGCGTCTTCGTCTTCTGGGACCGTTCGAGCTGCGTCATGAGGCACTCCTGGAGACCCAGAGAGCCGAGGCCGGAGGGTTCCATGGAAAGGAGGATCTGGCGGGCGAATTCCAGCTTTTCCAGCGGGCGGTTTTCCTCGGAGGCGATGGTCTCCATGGGCATCTGGAGCCAGCCATTGTCATCCAGGTAGCCCAGGAGGCGCAGGACGTCCTCCTTTTCAGATTCGTCGAGCGGCATGGCGCTCATCTGTCCGGTGATGGACTCGGTAAGAGACATGGGCCGGGTGAGGGAATTCATCATGAACTCGCGGCGGGAGGCGCTGTCCGAGTCATAGGTATTCGCGGAGCGGGGAGCCGAGCGCCAGTCATCGTCGATCTGGGTGAGCTGGCGGAGTTCCTCGTCGCGACGGGCGTCGTTTTCCTCATCCAGTCCCGCGTCCTCCAAACTGACCTCTCCCGTGAGGGAGCTTTCAAGTTCGAGGGTGGGATTTTGCTCCATCTGGCGTTGCACCATGGGGAGGAGCTCGGCGGTGGGGGTTTGGAGCACCGCGAGCTTCTGCGTCATCTCATAGGAGAGATGCTGGTTGAGGGTGGCGGATTGGGTAAGGGTTTGTGTGGACACGGGTCTCTTCCTTAGAAGAAAGAGTGCCGGGGACAAAAAATGTGATTTTCCCGGTTCGGAGCGGAAAATGCAGGGAGAGAAAAGAACTGCGCGCCATGCAAATGGCGGGTTAAAAGGATGCGTTTTGCATAAAAACCAAGATTAGCATGGGATGAGGCATGGATTGTGGGTGGCGATCCCTGCGGAGAGCATGGAGAAGGAGGCTTTTCCGTGTTGCGCAGGGAGAGGGGGGTGGGTAATGCCCAGGCTGATTTCTGCCATTTCCCCCGCCGACCCGTTCCGTCCATGCCCGCTAGGAAAACCCACGATATCCGGAATCTCGCCCGCCACTTCGCGATGCCGGGGAACTATGTGAGCCACGCGCCCTGCGGGCACGGCCACATCAACGACACGTATGAGATCCGCTACAATCAGGCGGGGACGCACGTGCGCTACATCCTCCAGCGGATCAACCACGAGATCTTCACGAAGCCCGCGGAGGTGATGGACAACATCCGGCGCGTGACCACGCACATCGCGGAGAAGCTGGAGGCCCTGGGCGAACCGGAGAGCTGCCGGAAGGTGCTGACGCTGGTGCCGTGCCGGGACGGGCGGCTGTGGCATGAGGACCCGGAGGGGAATCACTGGCGGTCGTATTTCTACATTGAGGGCGCGGAGGCGCACAATCACGTGAACAGCACGGCCCTGGCGGAGGAGGCGGCCCGGGCCTTCGGGAGCTTTCAGAAGCATGTCTCGGACATGGGCGGCGAGCGCCTGGCGGACACCATCCCGGACTTCCACAATACCCGGAGCCGGTTCGATGCCTTCGCGCGCGCCCTGGAGGAAAACCGTGCCGGACGCCGGGATGCCGTGGCCGCGGAGGTGGCCTGGGTGCGGGAGCGGGAGCCCGTGGTGGATGTGCTCCTGGACATGCTGCGCGCGGGCACACTGCCGGAGCGCATCACGCACAATGACACGAAGATCAATAACGTGATGATCGATCACCAGACCGGCGAGGGCCTGTGCGTCATGGATCTGGACACGGTGATGCCCGGGCTGGCGCTCTATGACTTCGGCGACCTGGTGCGGACCACCACCATTTCCACCGCCGAGGATGAAAGGGACGCCAGCCGCGTGGCCATGCGCCTGCCCATGTTTGACGCCCTGGTGCGCGGGTATCTGAGCACGGCGCGGGATTTCCTGACAAAGGAGGAGCTGGGGCAACTGGCCTTCAGCGGCAAGCTTATCACGTTGGAGACGGGCATCCGGTTTCTCACGGATCACCTGAACGGGGACGTGTATTTCAAAACCAAACGCCCGGGGCACAATCTGGACCGCTTCCGCGTGCAGGCGGCCCTGGTGAATGACATCGACCGCCAGTACAGCCAGATGCAGGAGACGGTGGCGAATTACGCGGGGTAATCCGCGGGCGGGGAAAGCGGCTGGATTGACCGCTTCCCCCACCGGCTTTGGGAGTTGCCGCCCGGGCTCAGGGCGTGGTCGCGCGACCCAGCCATTCCCGCGCGGTGGAGGCGAGGTCCGGGGACTCCGGCGAGGAGGCGGGCGCGTAATAATGGCTCTCCACTTTTTGAAGGGCGGTGTCCAGCTCCCGGCGGGAGTCACCCTGCACCCGGCCGCTCTGGCGGATGCGTCGCAGAAGGCCGATGACGGAGAGCGGGGTGATTTCCTCCGGCATCTGGAAACCGCCGGCATGCGTCACGGCGAGGGGCTTTCCGCGGCGCACATACCAGATGAAGCCGCCGGTAACTCCCAGCAGGGCGGCGATCCCGATGCCGGTGAACCATGGGTTCCCGGGCTTTTCGTACTTGGCATCGAGGGAGACGGTTTGCGGGACCTCCTTCAGGTCGGCGTCAGCGTAGCGATAGTAGGTGGTCTTTATCTCCGGGGACTTTGGCGCGGCAAAGGTGAAGGAGGGCTTCACGGCCCCCTCCCCCGCCGGGTCGCGATGCATGGTCACATTCCAGAGCCGCTCGGAGACGGCGGTTTCGGTATCCAGGGTTTCGTTCGCCGCCTCCACCTGGGTGACACGGGCGTCCTGATCGTCGATTTTATCGATCACAAAGCCATCCGGTTTGAGATCCAGCAACTGGTCGAGCGGCGGCACGAGCCCGCGGGCGGTGGCCTTGACTTCCAGAGTCAGGACGCCCTCCTGGGCTTTCCGTTCGTCGAGGATCTGCCGCACCTCCAGCCGCTCCGCGGGCCGGGGCCCGGTGTGCCCGGCATCCAGCGGGATCTTTGGCGAGACCACGGGCAGCACGGCATAACCGGAGGTGTCGATGAAATCCAGGCTCAGCTTCAGCGGGGGGAAGGCGTCCGTCTGCGGGCCTTTGGCCTTGAGCAAAAGATAGCAATAGGGCGTGACCCGCCAGTCCTCCTCCCCGTCCCCCCGGGACTCGGTTTTATCCGGATGGAAGGTGACGGAGACCACTTCAAAACTCTCCTTCAGGGCTTCGCGGGTGGTCTCTTCGAATTTGTCGCGGTAGTTCTCCAGCGGACGTCCGAAGTTGTAAAATCCGGGCTGGTTGTTCTGATTCTGCAGATACTTCTGGAACCCTCCGGCCTCGCGTTCGATCTGCCTGGTATGACGGATATTCACAAACACGCCAAAGAGGCCCGTGCCCACGGTATCCGCCCCATCGATGAGCACCTCTAACTGGATTTCAGTGATGAGGTCCTTGTAATAATTGAGGAGATCCCGGGCGGGGCGGGCGCGCTCATTCGTCCCCGCGATATCGATGCCCGCTGAGAGATAGGCATGCTTCACCGCAGGTGCCGCCGCCGTCATGCGGGTGGAAAGGACATTCGCGAAAAGCGTGGCGTGCCGGGTGGCGGCCTCTCCCGGCAGCGCGGCGATGGCCTCGCGGATGAGGGGGATCTGTCCCTGGGCGAGGACGTGTTCCGGCTTCACCCCCTCCAGGTCAGGCGCTCCCAGCGCGGCGTAGAACCAGGCGGCGTAAACATCCGCGCTCTGATCCTTGAGTTCCATGGAGGGAAGGGCGGCGGCGTAGAGCTTCGCCGCGTCCGCGAACTCCGCGAAGGAGGCCATCCGTTTCGCGGCAAAATCCCCGGACTTCGCCTGTTCGTTGCGGTAGTTGTTTTCGTCCGCGTGCAGAGAGGCTTCGATCATGCGGAGCCGCCAGTCCGCCGGGTATTTTTTCCGGGCGGGGGTTGTCACATAGTCCGCCACCTCATAACCGCGGAGCACCTCCGCCACGATCTCCTTGTCCGTGCGTTTGGTCTTTTTTTCCTGCTGCACCTTCGGGGAGCGCCAGAGGCCGGCCAGATTCTGCCGCATGCTGCCGAGCACACCGGCGAGCGTGGCGGCCTTCAGGTCCCCCAGCTTGCCGAAGACCATCTCCACATCCTTCATCCGGTAAACCTCTGCGGGGCTGTGAGTGCGGAGAAAGGCCTGGGCGATCTTCGCTTCATCCACCGCCACGCCGGGGAGGGCGCGCAGCTTTTGCACCCATTGGGCCAGATCCTCCAGGTTGCGTGCCTGCCGGGAGCGCGTGAGCGGGATGCCCTCCGCCTGGGGATTGTAGCCGTAAATATACATATACCGGTTTGTCCGGCGTTTGTCGGCGTTGGGGTCATGGTTTTCCCCCCAGACCTCGATGAAGCGTTCGGCGAGTTCCCTGGCCTCGGCGGGGTTCGTCTTCGCGAGGGTCTCGATGAAGGGAAAGGCGTCCTGCTCCGCCTTCACCTTGAGATGCAGTTCAGCCAGTTGCTTGAGGATGGCGGGCTGGAGGCTGGGCTCCACGGCGGCGATCCAGTCCGTGCCGGGCGCGAGGTCCAGCATGCGGCCGGCGGTCACCGGCCGGGGCTGATTCCCCCGCATGTTCATCTGCTGCTCCATCATCATGTCGCTGCCGAAATAGACATTCCCGAAGGGGTCATACTGCATCTGCGGGCCGCGGGTGGAGGAGGTGTCGCGCTCCTGGGAGAACTTCGCCTCCGCCATCCAGTTCAGGGCCAGGAGAGTAAGCGGCTGGGACCACTCCGCCGCGCGCGCGGGAGCGGCCTTCAGCAGGGCCTGCACGGCGCGGGACTGGAGCTCCAGATTGGCCTCGCGGGGGGCACTGTCGAACCCGCGGCGGCTGTCAGCCGTGGCGCGCCCTATACCGGAAAGGATCTCCATGCCCAGCTCCGGCTTGCTGGTGAAGCTCCCGGCGAGCCACGCGGCACCCAGTTCCTTACGCACCTTCGGGGCGGTCTCCACCGCGCGCCGGAGAGCGGTCTTCCGCTCCTCCCCGCCTGCCTCCGCCACGCTGAGGGCGTCCTGGGTGAGTTTCCATGAGGTCTCCAGGTCCTCCGGTTTCCCGGAAGAGCCATGGCGGCCCGCGGCGGCGAGCGCCAGGAGATTCAGCGCGGCGGCGTCTTTGGCGGCCAGGGCATCCTCCGGCTTCGCGAGAAAGGGAGCCGCCTCCACGGGCAGCCCGGCGGCCACCAGCAGGCGCGCGGCCCGCAGGCGGGCGGCGGGGTCCGGACCACCAATTTTGCCGGTGCCTTTTTCCAGGCTTGCCAGGAAGGAGTCCACCAGATTTCCCCGGTTCACGGCGGAGCGCAGCAGGGCTCCCAGCTTCGTGAGCACCTCCGGCTCCGGGTCCGCGGGGGACTGCGCGGCGAGGCCCAGGACATCCGCGGGAGAGAGCACGTTCGTGTCCATAAAACCAGGCGGGATATTCCCCTGGTTTTGCATCTGCATTTGCATCTGGGCCTGCGCGTCCGCGTCACCGCCAGGCACGGGGCGGCCTCCTCCGCCCTGCGCCAGAGTGTTCAAAAGATGCAGGTAGGCCTGCTTCGCATTGTCCGGCTTGTCCGCGAACCAGGTTTTGAAAAACGCGCCCAGGGAATCCCATTTCCCCAGGGCGATATCGCGGCGCAGGGTTTTCAATGCCAGGTCCACGGGCTCCGGGGCCGGGGCGTCCGGTTTCGCCGGAGGCGGGGCGGCCTCCGCCGCGCCCATGAGGTCCAGAGTGGCGGAGGCGGTGCGGGAAAACTGAGTTTGACGGAATGCCTCCAGGGGATCCTTCGCCTTCGGCTTCGCGGCCTCCGCGGGAGCGGGCGTGACCGGCGGCGCGGGCACCGGGGGAACGGCCGGGGTGGCGGGGGCCGCGGCTTCGTTCAAAGCAGGAGCCGGACCGGCGGCGGTCTGGGCCAGGGAAGGGAGACTCAAAAGCAAAGCGACAGCCGCGTGACGGAAAACGTGAGGCAACATGGGACGGAAAAGGTGGGACGTGTTCAAAAGAAACCGGCGCGGCGGCTGTGCCACCGCGCCGGATTAACGGTAAAGAGAATGAAGGACCGCGGGGAAGGCTCAGCTCCCTTCGCCATCGGCGGGCGGGCCACTGCCGGCGGAGCGGGAATCCTGCGGCTTCTTCTGCCCCGGTTTTTTGCCGGGCTTCTTGCAGGTGGAGCAGCAGTTCTTGCACTGGGAGGGCAGCGGCAGCCCCTGGAGTTCCGTGAGATCCATGCGCTCCAGCTTGATGGCGCTCTCCAGTTTCTCCTGGTAGCGCTGACTGTCCCCGGAGATCACGACACCGGAACCCTGCTCGGCGAGGTGCCGGAAGTGCTGGCGGGAGCTTTCGATTTCCGGCTCCCATTCCTCGCGGGTCCGGCCTTCGAGCCGCATGAGCCAGGTGTTGTAATACATGGCGCCGGCCAGGGCTTCACGCGCGCCATTCATCACGGCGGGTTCGGCCTTCGGATCATCGCTCAACTCCTGAAAAAGGGACTGAAGCTCGCGGTGGGCATCCGGCAGCAACTGGCTGGCCAGTTGGACCTTCGCGCGGGCAAGGCGGATGCGGCGGGCCTGGGCCACCTCCTCCTTTGGCAGCGCGGCCAGAGCTTCATTGTAGGCCGCGATGAGGGCGGCGGGGTCTTTGGCATCCTGGCCCTGTTTCACGACGGCGAGCGCGAGGTCCGAACGGTCGCGCTTGATGGCCTCCTGCCCGGGACCGTAATGCCACGCGGCCCACACCACCGGGGCGCAGAGCCAGAAGAAGATAAAAGTCAGTTTCATGATCGAGCGTCTATTTGATTGTTAGGATTCAGGTTCTGACAGAGGAAACAGGAGCCCGGCGGGGGGAGGACGGGAACGCCGGGCGGAAGCCAGGCTTCCACGACGCGCCCGCTATATGGAGCAGCCAGGGCAGAATAGCGAGCGCGAATGAACCCGTAGCCACGGCAAACAGGGCATATTCGCGTAAGCTTAGTTTTTCGAAAAACCCGGGTTCCGGCACCGCCGTCATGCGGCGCAAAAGGTCCGAGGGAAGCTGGTATTGATTTCCGTCATGATAAGTGCCGTGCAGCCGCACCGCCATCTGCTGCATTTCCGCGGCTTGCTGCCGGGACTGATACCCCGCGATGAATTTCCCCGAGCGGGGATCCCCCACGCCCACGATGACCACCTCGGAAACAGAGGGCGGCATTTGCGGCATGCCGGAGGGCGGCACGGTGTCCCCGTCACTGAGGATAACGATGGTGGTGCTGTCCCGTTCCCACGGGTGGGCCAGGCGGGCGGCTTCGCGGATACCGGAGAAGAGGTCCGTCTTTCCACTGTCAAAGGCATGATTCAGCGGCATTTCCGAATCCAGGATATTCCGCACCACCTCCACGTCCTTTGTCTCGATCACCACGGGTTTGGCGCTGGTGAAGGTGGCAATAACGCTGAGCTTCACCAGTTCCATGGGCACGCGTTTGAAAAACGAGTCCATGAGGTCGGAAGCCCGTTTTGCCCGGCGCTGTCTGCCGTCCACGCCCGCATCATCCAGTTTCATGGAAGGGGAGACATCGAGCACGATAACCACGTGCCGCTGCTGATTGGCCTCCGCCTCGCGGGCCTTGAAAACCTTGGGCTCGATGGAAAAGAGCACCGTGAGCCCCCACGCCACCGCCGCGCCCGCCACCACCCGGACAAAGGGAGCCGCCTGGGTCCATGCCAGGGGCTTACGGCCCGGGCCGAACGCCAGCGAGGCAAGCCGGGCGACACGGCGCCGGTGCACGATTTCCCCCGCGGCGATGAGCACCGCCACGACTGCCGCGAGGATTTCAGGAAGTCCTACCATGGGGTGTAGCGGATACCAAAAGCGGAGGCGACCGCGGAGAGCAGCAGCACGCAGCCTCCGGCGATGACCCAGGGTTTAAAATCATCCACGGTTTCCCCGCTCGTTTTTTCCATGCGGGCTTTCTGCATCTGGTCGATGCTCTCAAAGACGAGGGGCAGCGCGGCGGGATCCCCGGCGGCAAAGGTGCGGCCCCCCGTCATGGAGGAAATGGTCTCCACCTCGGGCGGGGGCGCGCTTTCATCGATGTGGATGCAATACACTTTCACATCCGCGTCCCGCAGTTTCCTGCCAATGGCCTCGTCATTTCCATTCGCGAGGTCAAAGCTGTAGCCATCCGTGAGCAGAATGATCATGCGGTCCCCGGTGGCGCGGGCGACGAGGGAATCCAAGCAGGACTGGAGGCCCATTCCTATCATGGTGCCGCCGCCGAACCATCTCGGCAGACGCGTGGGGGAGATGAATTCGGAGGCACACTTTATCGCGCCCGGGTCCGTGGTGAGCGGCACCCAGTGGAGCACATCCGTGCCAAAGAAGCTCAGGCCGTAGGCATCGCCCTTCCGGTAGTCGATGAACTTCATGATGCTGGCCATGGCCGCATCGTAGCGGTTCCCATCGCCATATTTGGAAGTCATGGAGCCAGAGACATCCACCAGGAACTCGATGTTCGTTAAAACGCGGCGGGTGCGCGGTTCGCCGAAACGCTGGGGCCCGGCGAGGATGACCACGGTGACAGCCAGCAGTAAGGCGGGGAGGGCCGCCGCGCCGCGCAGAGCAAAGGTAAGAAACCGGCGCGGACGGGCGTCCGCGTGATCGTAGGGCATCACCACCTCCCGTCCGGCCCGCCGCCAGCCGCGCACCAGCAGCGCCAGCGGAAGCAGGAGCAGCAGCAGAAGCCATGGATGGGAAAAGCTCATGAGGGGATCAGGCAGGGACCGGGGTGGGTGTGGTGGTGGTGACGCGGGCGAGGAATTCGCGAACCTCCTCCGGCGCGGGGGGCACCGGGGACGGGCGGTGCAGCCAGTTTTCCAGAGTGGTCAACCACGGGCCGGTGGCGGGATCCTCCCGCAGGGCTTTCCAGACCGCGCCTGTGGCCAGCCCGGCGGTGCCCAGGCGCTCCTGGCCGTAAGAGATCACCAGGCGCTCCAGTTCCGCCTTCTCACTGGTGGCCAGCGGACCGGCGAGGGAACGCCGCAGCAGGGGTTCCATGCGTTGCGCCAGGGTGAGGGCGGAGGGACCGGCAGCGGCGGAGTCAGGCACGCGCCGCTTGCGGATGAGATAAAAAAACGCGGCTCCGGCCAGAACCCACAACGCAATCCCCGCGGGCAGCCAGTAACGATACCCGCCGGTGGAGGGCAGTTCTCCCGCCTCCCCCGGCGGCAGATCCAGGAGGGGAGGACCCGGTGGCAGAACGGCGGCGGCCTCCACTGTCACGGGAGGCAGGGCCACGGGAGCAGCGCCGGCCTGGGGCTCCAGATATTTCGTGAGGTCATACGTGCCCGGCTCCAGCGCGGACCAGGTAAGATCATACCGGAAACCCGCCGTGCCGTGGGGATAGACGGCGGTGATTCTCAATACCACCGGCTGGCGGCCATCGGCGGCGCGGGGCTTCAATTCCGGGCCAGGCAGGAACTGGTCTTTGACCACCTGAAAGCGTCCCAGCGGGGCGGGGGCGGCCATCGCGCCGGAACCGCCGAGCAACAGGAACAAAAGTAGGAACCGGAGGATCATAAAATTACCGGGCAAGCCGGCTAAGGGCACTCCGCCGCTGGATGAATTGCCGCAGCGGCGTAAGCACGGGGCCGCCGGTGGGGAGCAGCAGATGATCCACTCCGGAGCGGCGGAGGGACGCGGCGGTCTCCTCGAAATCAAACATCCCGCGCATTCCCTGGGAAAGATAAACCCGGCCGGACTCCGCCTCCCGCGCGCGGAAAAATCCGGTGCCCCGCGCGGGCATTTCCGCGGGATCCTGAAGCTGAATGACCACGGTCTCATGCCGCTGGGCCGCGAGCTTCAAGGCCGGAAGCGCGCCGGGATCGTGAAGATCACTAAGGATTATGAGCAGCGCCCGGTGCGGCAGGGACGGCACTAGCTGGCCCAGCTTTTCCCCCAGTGTCGTCCGCTCCGTGCAGCGGTAGCGCCGCAGCAGGTGCAGCCACTGGAGAATGCGGTCGCGGGAAAGACTGGGCTCCAGCCTCAGTTCCCGTTCACCCGCCGCCAGGACTCCCACGGGACTGGCGCGGTCCAGACAGGCGAAGGCAAGGCCTCCGGCGATCTGCACCGCCCAGGCGTATTTACTCATCTTCACCGAGGACACGGTCATGGAGGCGGATGTATCCAGGAGGATCCACGCGGGCATCCGCTTCGTGGCCTCATATTCCTTGATGAACGCCTTTCCCGTGCGGGCCATGACACGCCAGTCTATGGCTTTCACCGGATCTCCCGGCTGATAGGGGCGGGACTGCACGTACTCCTGGCCGGAGCCCAGGAAAGGGGAGCGTTCCGTGCCAAAATTCAGACTGTCCGCCAGCCGCTTCACCGCCATGCGATACTGCCGCGCGTCCAGCGCGTCCGCCGCCGGCAGGACATGCTCCTCCCCTGGGATGGTATGCGGGACATCAGGCGGCATGGCGGAAAGCGGTAAAAAGCCTAACCCATGGCACCAAGAATCTCCGCCAGCACCTTCGGTCCGGTGACGCCCTCGGCGAGGGCTTCATACTTCAGCCGCACGCGGTGGAGCACGATGTCCTCCGCCAGCGCGAACAGATCCTCCGGGATCACATAGTCCCGGCCGTGCAGACAGGCCCGGGCGCGGGCCGCCTTGGTCAGGGCGATGCCGCCGCGCGGGCTGCAACCGAATTCCAGCGCCGGGTGACGGCGCGTCCGGTGCACCATTTCAATGACGTGCTTTTGGAAGACATCGCTCACATGCACGGCATGCACCGCGAGCATGGCATTCTGAAGATCTGTCAGGGTACCCGCGGGATCGTGATCCAGAACGTCGAACTCCGTGCGGGCCACGGTGCCGCCGGAGGCGTCCTGTTTCACACCCAGTCCGAGATTCCGCCGGAGCACTTCCTCCTCCTCCTCCTGGGTGGGATAGACGAGGCGGTGGCACATCATGAAACGGTCCAGCTGGGCCTCCGGAAGTTCGAAGGTTCCGGACTGCTCCACCGGGTTTTGGGTGGCGATCACCACGAACGGCTGGGGCAGGGAAAACGTGTCATTGCCAATGGTAACCCGGCGCTCCTGCATGGCCTCCAGGAGGGCGCTCTGCACCTTCGGCGCGGCGCGGTTGATCTCGTCCGCGAGGAGAAGATTTGTAAAGACAGGCCCTTTGCGCGTGCGGAAGTCACCGGTCTTCTGGTCCAGGATCTCCGAGCCCAGGATGTCCGAGGGCAGAAGGTCGATGGTGAACTGCACCCGCGCGAACTTCAGATCGATAGTCTTTGCCAGGGTGTCCACCAGCAGAGTCTTTGCCAATCCCGGCATCCCCTGGAGAAGAATGTGCCCGCTGGTGAGCAGGGCAATCAGCAGCCGTTCCACCACCACGTCCTGGCCGACCACCACCCGGGCAATCCTCGATTTAATAGCCTGGAGAAACGAATCGACGGCTGGGGCGGAGGCGGTGGCATGCATAGTCGGAAACTGTGACCACAAGCCGGTGCCGCGGTTCATTCAAATTGTCAACTTCCGTCAGGAAGCCAGTTACTTTTTGGTCATTTTCTTATTTCTCTGTCCATGCATGATGCTCATGATAAACATGCCGGTTTTCGCATGTGTATAAAGCATGTAAATATAGGGATCAAAAGCTCCACCCCAAGCTGGCGGGAGAAAGCGAAACCAGCTTTACGTATTGCCGGTAACTTTCCAGGCGTTGGCGGATGAAGTCCCTTGCCAAGATCGCTTGCTCCCCTGGCCGGACGCGCATAGTGGATTCCGGATTTATGACGGCAGAGTCGCGGATACCCGGTGGGAGACCACGTTTTCGAAGCGGTGCCCAGGGCACCGGAGGGCCGTCATGCTCCCGCGGAGGGATGGCCGGTCGGTCCGGAGACCGGGGAGTGATTTCCGCTCGCTCCCGCGATCTTTTGAATATCAATCATACTGCCCTGTAGCCCGGCAGGCCGGGCACAGTTTCTCAAACCACGTTGCCATCCCCCATGTCCAAATACCTGAATCTCGAACAGTTCCGGAACCAGCCCCTGCAAATTGAGCCGTATCCGTGGCATGTGCAGTCGGGATTTGTGCTGCCGGAGGCGCTGACAGCGGTCATTGAGTCCTACCCGAAGGTGAAGAAGCCCGGCAGCTTCCCGCTGCCGAGTCTGAAATACGGCGGCCCCTTTGCGGAGCTGATCAAGGAACTGGAAGGGCCGGAGATGCGGAAGGCGTTTGAGGAGAAGTTCAGCATGGATCTGACAAACCGCCCCACCATGATCACGGCGCGGGGGATGTGCCGGGCCCGGGACGGGCAGGTGCATATCGACAGCCGCACGAAGCTCATCACCGTGCTCATTTACCTGAACCAGGCGTGGGAGAACGATGGCGGCCGCCTGCGCCTGCTGCGCTCGCAGAATATGGAGGACTCCATCATGGAAGTCCCGCCGAACGCGGGCACGCTCATCGCGTTCCTGAACACGGAGAACGCCTGGCACGGCCACGCCTCCTATGAAGGCCCGCGCCGCGTGCTCCAGTTGAACTGGGTGACGGACACGGGCGTGGTGAAATATGAGCAGCGCCGCCACCGCTTCTCCGCGTTCCTGAAGAAGCTGAATCCGTTTTGAGTTTAAGACCGGCCCGCCCTTCGGGAACGGAGGGCGGGTTCAGTCCTCCGTTTCCGGTTCAGAGGACGGTTCGCTGTCGCCGGACTTGATGGTCACGCGGGGGCGCTCTTTTTCCTGATAGGACTCCTGGAGCTTCCGGATTTCATCCGGGCGGAGGAGCCGCCACTTGCCCACCTTGACGTGCTCCGTGGTGAGGTTGCCGATGCGGACGCGAACGAGGCGTTCCACCTTGAAGCCGAGGGCGTCAAACATGCGGCGGATCTGCCGGTTCATGCCCTGCTGGAGCACCACCACGAGACGGCGGGGGGAAATGCTGTGCACGGCCACGGCGCGGGCGAGCCCCTCCTCCAGCGGAATTCCCTGGAGGAGCTTGGCCACCATTTCCCGGCGGAAGGGCTGGTTTGTCTGGACCAGATATTCCTTGTCCACCTTGCCGCTGGGGTGGGTGAGCCTTTGCGTGAGGGAGCCATCATTCGTCATGATGATAAGTCCCTCGCTTTCGTTATCCAGGCGGCCCACGTAGTGCAGGTTTTTATACTGCGGGGGGAGGAGATCGTAGATCGTCATCCGTCCGCCGGGGTCCTTCTTCGTGCTGAGGACGTTGGGTGGCTTGTAGAGCGCCAGGGTGACGGACTTCGCGGCAGAGACCTCCTTGCCGTCCACGGTCACGCGGTCGTTTTCCTCCACGGCGGTGGCGAGGGTTTCCACGCGGTGGCCATTCACGGTGACGCGACCGGAGAGGATGAGATCCTCACAGGCCCGCCGGGAGGCGAGGCCGCAGAGGGCGAGATAACGGTTCAGGCGCATGGCGGGAGAGGGGGGAGACGAATAAGGGCGGAACCTCCGCGGCGGTAAAAAAAGCAGGGCTGGATGTATGGCACATCCAGCCCGGAAAAAAGAATAAACTGGAGGCCCGCTGCTTATTCCTCAGGGAGGGTCTTCGGAAGGCCAAGGGCGCTTTGGCCCTCTTTCCACTGACCGCGCTTCTTCATGAGCTTCACGCGTTCGAAACGCTTGAGAACACTGCGCTTGGCACCGATAGCGCCGCCGCCGGACTTGAGACTGGAATGCTGAGACATAAGAAAATGGTGGGAGGAATGGAGCGCGGGAGTTAAAGGAGAGCGGATGGGAGGGCAAGAGAAAAGTTTACTTCCCGCAAATGCCCGCCCCTATCCGGCGTTCTGGCGGCCCGATGCGGAGAGCTTCGCGTTTTTTCCCTGAAAATCGCCTCTTGCCAGTGACGGAAACACTGCCAAGGCTACGGGTTCCCGCCAACCCTGTTTTCCCGGTGCCCATGCACTGGTGGCCAGCGAAGGCTCCGATGCATCACGCATGAACGCCCCGAATATCATTCCTTTTCCCTCCGTAACCGGCCGGAATGAAGTAACGGGTGCCGCGCCTTCCTCCTCCTCTTTCCGCCTCATGAAAAGCGATCTCATCGACAAAGCCTCCAAAGTCATTCCCCACCCGCCGGTGCTCATCAATCTGGTGTCCCGCCGCGTGCGCCAGCTCAATCAGGGCCGCGCGCCGCTGATCAATCCGGCCGGCTACGGAATGCGCCTGGGCCAGGGGGACATCGCTCTCATCGAGATCATCGAAGGGAAGATTACCGCTGAGTTCTCCGACGAAGCCGTGGTGGTGGACTGAACACACGGGTCCGCCCCGTTTTCCGGTAACCTGGCTGTTCCTCCGGCGGACAGCCTCCTTCGCCAGCGCCTGCCTTCCAGCAGGCGGCCTTATTCTCCTCTCCTGACCCCGTGAACCCCGAGATCGCCAACAACCGCAAAGCCCTTCACGATTACCACATCCTGGAGACCATTGAGGCCGGGATCGAATTGAAGGGCACGGAGGTGAAATCCATCCGTGACGGACGGATCAATCTCCGCGACGCCTTCGCCCGCGTGGAGGGTGAGCAGTGCCTGCTCTACGGGTGTGATATCCAGCCCTATGCCCAGGCGAGCTGGGAGCAGCATGACCCCAAGCGGGTGCGCCGCCTCCTGCTGCATAAGAAGGAAATCATGCGGCTCTATGGCATATGCCAGGTAAAGGGCAACGCCCTCGTGGCTCTGCGGGCCTACTGGAAGGGTCCGAAGGTAAAAATCGAACTTGGCGTGGGCCGGGGGAAGGTTTCCAACGACAAGCGGGAGGACCTGAAGAAAAAGGAGGCTGACCGCGAGGTAGCCCGGGAGATTTCCCGGTTCAACCGGCGCTGAGGCCCTCTTTCTGCACAGGGGCGGAGGCCAAGGAAAACACCCCGCCCCGTAGGGAAATTTCCGAAATTAGAGGTTGCCTTTCTTTGGCGAAAACCCGTAAGGTCGAAATACGATTTCACTCACTCATGAAAAAGCTCATCATCCTCTTTGTCACCGCCGGGATCGCCGGCCTTAGCATGGCTGACATTCAAGCCCCTCCCGGAGCGAAGTATGGCCCGCTGCGCAAGCTCAGCCGCGCGCTGGCGAACATCGTTTACGGATCGACTGAAGTCCCCGTGCAGATGGTGCGTTCCGTGGAAGAGGGTGGCACCAGCGAGTCCGCCAGCTATGGCCTCGTTTACGGCAGCGGTAAGACGCTGGCCCGCCTCGGCTACGGCATCTATGAGCTGATCACCTTCCCGCTCCCGACTTACAAGGCTGGCTACCGCCCGCCTTATCACCCGGCGATCCGTGAAGCCACTCACCCGAGCACCGGCTTCCTCGAATTCCCCCCGGAAGTGGGCTTCATCTCCGGCGTGCAGCACAACCGCACTTCCGTGCAGTAAGCACCAGCCCCGGCACATTGATTTCAGAGAGGCTTCCCGGTGACGGGAAGCCTTTCTTTTTGGGTGGGCGCTTTCGCCACCGCACTGGAAATCATTTCCCTCCTCCTCCTTGCCTGTCAAAGCCCAGCGCAGGCCGGATGACAAAGAAGCCTGCCCGTTTCCGGGCAGGCTTCCGTTGGTACCTTCAGTCGTGGGGAAAACTCAGGCGGACTTTTTCTTGTCCGCGGCGTTGGGCTTGGCCGGTTCGGCGGGCTTCGGCGCGGGATCAGCCTTCGGTTTGGCGGCTTCCTTCGTCTTCTTCTCGGGGTCCTGCTTCACGCCGACGTTGATCTTCACCAGCGTGCGGGTGCCGTCTTTATCCGCGGTGTAGGAGCCGCCGATCTTCTTATCCACCACGATGTCCGTGAACTGGGCGGCGGCTTCGCCGTTCTTGATCTCGGTTTCGTCCGTGGTGAGATACACTTTGTCTCCGATGGTCACCGTCTTCTTTTCGGCATCCACGGCCTTCACCTTGCCGGAGAAGCCCTGGGCTTTCTTCTTGGGGGCGTCGGCTTTCTTCTCAGCAGCCGGTTTCTCAGCAGCGGGCTTTTCTGCGGCGGGGGCCGGGTCAGCGGGTTTCGCGGGCGCTTTCTCGGCGGGTTTCGCGGGGGTGGTTTTGGCGGGAGCCTGCGCCATGCCGGGGAGGGCAAAGGAGAAGAGCGCGAGGGCACCGGTAAGGAGGAGTCGTTTCATGCAGGTACGGGTTGTTTGTTAGAATTGGGGGTGGTGTATTTTCGTGTAGCCGGGGAAAATGGTCAATCCGGCAATTCCACGTCCATGCGGGACGCGGGGAGACCTCTATATGCAACGGGCGTGCCCGGGAAAACGCGGGGCGGGAGGCATTTTACCGCTGGCGCTCCCGGGAGACTCCTGTTTTATAGGCCCCCGCTTCAGCCCGCCGTGGAAGACAATTATAAGGTAAAACTGGATATTTTCGAGGGTCCCCTGGACCTTCTGCTCTACCTCATCAGGAAGGATGAAGTGGACATTCTCGATGTGAACATCGAGCGCATCACGCGGCAGTACATCGGGTATCTGGACACGTTCAAGATGCTGAACATCGACCTCGCGGGCGAGTTCATCGTGATGGCGGCGAACCTCATGTATCTGAAGAGCCGGATGCTGATCCCGAAGCAGGTGCAGCCGCCGGAGGAGGAGACGGAGGAGGAGGACCCGCGCTGGGAGCTCATACGGCAACTCATTGAGTATAAGAAGTTCAAGGACGCGGCGGGTTTCCTCTCCCGCCGCCAGATGCAGATGGAGAATGTGTACCCGGCCACCCCGGAAGTGCCGGAGGTGAAGAAGGAGGAGGCCACCGGTTTCCCGGAACTGGGGATCTTCGATCTCATCCGCGCCTTCCAGAAGGTGCTGAACCGGTTCCAGAAGGAGGAGATCAGGGAGATCATGGACGACCACTTCACGGTGGCGGACAAGATCGAGTACCTGCTCAATCACCTGCTGCCGGGGGAGAGCATCCCGTTTCTCAGCCTTTTCGAGGAGGCCACCACGCGGGACGAGGTCATCGTGACTTTCGTGGCCATGCTGGAACTCATCAAGCTGCGGCAGTTCCGCGTGACGCAGGACCACCTGCTGGGCGAGATCACGCTTTACCGGAACGAGAACACCTGAACGAAATGCCCGCCGCCCCGCGGCTGTAATCTATACGCATGACCCCCGAACTGGATAATATAGTGGAAGCGCTCATCTTCGCGTCCCCGGAAGGGGCGTCCACGAAGGAGATCGCCCGCTGTATCCGTTCCGCCGTGGCCGGGGTGCGGGACGCGGACGGGGAGAACGCGGCCGGGGAGGTGACCCGCCACGGAGACACCACCGACGGGGACGTGGTGGCGGCGATTTCAAAGCTGAACCTGCGGTATCTGGAAACCGGGCGGGCCTTCATGCTGGTGGAGCGCCCGGCGGGCTGGCGCATCGTGAGCCGCATGGAATACGCCCTGTGGGTGCGGGAGCTTTTCCCGGAGAAGAAGCCCTCGCGGCTCACGCCCAGCGCGCTGGAGACGCTGGCCATCATCGCTTACCGCCAGCCCATCACACGGAGCAGCATCGAGGCGGTGCGCGGGGTGGGGATCGATGGGCCGCTGCAGACGCTGCTGGACCGGAATGTGGTGCGCATCGCGGGCCGCGCGGACCTGCCCGGCCGGCCGCTGCTGTATGAGACCACGGACCTTTTCCTGGAGCACTTTGGCATCCGTAACGTGGAGGAACTGCCGAACTCCGCGGAACTCCGCGCCGTGAAGCTGCCGGAGCCGGAACCTCCCCCAGAGGACACCCCGGAGGAAGGCGATGCCGGGGAGACCCCGGACGGGGAAAAGCCGAAGAAAAAGCCGCGCGCGAAGAAGAAGGAGGCGGAGGCCCCGGCTTCCCCGGACGCCACCGCCGTGCCGGAACCCGCAAGCCCCGCACCCGCCCCGGATGAACCCGCCCCGGCACCGGAACCCGCTGAGGTTCCGGCACCTGCCTCCGCGGAGGTGGAGGAGGAAGAGGTCACCTGGTCCGCTCCGGACGAAGAGGAGGAAACCCCGCTCACCATCGTGACAGAGGAGGAGGAGCCCCGTCGCGAATAGTCTGTAATCCCCCTTCCCTCCCGCCGTATGGGAGGGAATCAATTTCAATTCATACCCCCCAAGACAGCATCATGTGGAAAGGCCGATTTCAGCAGGAAACCTCCGGACTCGTTCAGCGTTACGGCGAGAGTATTTCCTATGACTGGCGGCTGTATCCGCATGACATCGCGGGCAGCATGGCGCACGCCGAGGCGCTGGTCCGGGCGAAGATCATTACCCGCGCGGAGATGACGGCCATTCACAAGGGGTTGAAGGAGATCAAGGCGGAGATCGAGGCCGGGACCTTCGAGTGGCGCATGGAGCTGGAGGACGTGCACATGAACATCGAGAGCGCCCTCACAAAGCGCATCGGCGCGCCCGGAGCGAAGCTGCACACCGCCCGCAGCCGGAATGACCAGGTGGCGCTGGATATCCGGCTCTACTGCCGGGCGGAGGCGCAAAAGATCACCGGCCTCATCCGGAGTCTCCAGCGGGCGCTGGTGGGCCAGGGGCTGAAGAATCCGGGGGTCATCATGCCCGGCTACACCCACCTCCAGCGCGGCCAGCCGGTGCTCTACGCGCACCACCTCCTGGCCTATGTGGAGATGCTGGAGCGGGACGCCGCGCGGTTGGAGGACGGGCTGAAGCGCATCAACGTCATGCCGCTGGGCTCCGGCGCGCTGGCGGGCTCCACCATCTGCCTGGACCGGGAATTCGTGGCGGAGCGCCTGGGCTTTGACGGGGTGACGCACAACAGCATGGACGCCGTGGCGGACCGGGACTTTGTGACGGAGCTGGTCTTTGCCATCGCCCTCTGCGGCATGCACCTCTCCCGGCTGAGCGAGGACATCATCCTCTGGGTGACGGCGGAGTTTGGCTTTGTGAGCCTCAGCGACGCGCACACCACCGGCTCCAGCCTCATGCCGCAAAAGAAGAACCCGGACGTGGCCGAGTTGACCCGCGGCAAGACCGGACGCCTCTACGGGAATCTCATGTCCCTGCTCACCACCCTGAAGGGCCTGCCCCTCACCTATAACCGGGACATGCAGGAGGACAAGGAGCCTCTCTTTGACTCCGTGGACACCATCTCCATGGCCCTGGAGGTCTTCGCGGAAATGGTGGAGGGCATGAAGGTGAACGCAGACCGCGTGCGCGCGGCGGCGGACGATCCCTTCCTCCTCGCGACGGATCTGGCGGACTGGCTGGTGCTGAAGGGCGTGCCCTTCCGCCAGGCGCACGAGATCATCGGGAAGCTCACCGCCCACAGTCTGACCACCGGCACGCCCTTCCCCGGCATTTCCCTGGCGGATTATCAGACATTCAGCCCGGTCTTTGACGCTTCCCTCTTCAAGGTCCTGACACTGGAGCACGCCACCGCCGCGCGCCAGGCCACGGGGGCTCCCTCGCCCGCCAATGTGGCCCGCGAATTGACCTCCTGGCAGCAGCGCCTGACTCCTCCCCGGAAACGCCGCGCCGGTTCCCGTTAATCCCGTCACCCTTCCCCCTTTCCCTCGCCCCCCATGCTCATCGCTCCTCTGCTCAAACTGCGCTCCAAGGTCTTGAACAAGGGCAAGTCGATGACCGTCGATCAGGAGAAGCCCTTTCTGGAGCACTTGGATGATCTGCGGAAGACCATCATGCGCATCGTGACGACGCTGACCATCGCGGTCATCGTCTGCTTTGTGTTCAATGAAAAGTTCTTCGAACTGATCCAGGCCCCCATCAAATTCGCTGGCCTGGACCAGCCCTCCGAACGGAAGATCCCCTCGGCCATCAAGGACATGGAGGAGGTGACGGAGGAAAGAAAGCAGGAGATTTGGTGGCACATCCACGGCACCGCCCGGGGCATGGCGGACCTGGAGGGAGCCCAGCGGGATGCCTTCCTGCAGGCGGCCGCCAAGGATGACCTGACCCGGCAGATGGCCCAGGCCGTGCTCTTTTACCACGTGGCGGACGCGCTTCCTAAAAAGGAACGGGAGGGCTACATCGCGAAAGCAGCGGCCCTGCTGCCGGAGGCGGACCGGGCAAATGTGGTGAAATACGCCGCCCAGTTGACAGAGGCGGAGACGCCCTACTCGCTGGAAAAGCCCCGGAATTTTGTGGAGATGGAGGCCTTTGCCCCGGCGGAGACCTTCATGCTCTCCATGAAGCTCTCGCTCTACGCGGGGATCATCGTGTCCTTCCCGCTGTTGTTCTTCTTCCTGCTGGAGTTCGTGCTGCCCGGGCTCACCGGCCGGGAGCGAAAGCTGATCTTTCCCGCTCTGGCGATTGGTTTCGGCCTGTTCCTCGCGGGGGTGTGTTTCGCCTATTTTGTGGTGGTGCCGCAGGCGCTGCAATACTTCCACGAATATTCCATCGACCACAACGTGGCGGATAACTGGCGTATTGGTCTGTATATCTCGTTTGTGACGTCGTTCGTGCTGCTCTTCGGACTCGTCTTTGAGACGCCCGTGGTCATCATGATCATGGTGAAGCTGGGACTTCTGACCTCCCGGGTGATGCGGAATACCCGGGGCTACGCCATCGTCATCATGCTGGTGGCGGCGGCGGTTATCACCCCCACCGGGGACATGCTCAGTATGTCCCTCATGGCCGGGCCGATGATCATTATGTATGAAATTTGCATCTGGCTGGCGGTGTGGCATGAGCGCAAAGTGCGCCGTCTGGAGGCGGAGGAGCAGCGGCAGGACCAGGCCCGCCGCGCGGCTCTCATCGGGGTGGCCTCCGTGCAGGCCCCGCGTCCCGGTTCGGAGCCGGATGACTCCGGGGACGGGGGCAGCCATACCGCGCCGGATGGACCGGATGGCGGCGGCAGCGACGGAGGCGGGTCGCCCCATGGATTTCTGACGGATTCCGATGATTCCGGGCACCAGCCCGGTGCCCACCCGCATCACCCGGAGGAGTCGCCGCATGATTCCGTGGATGACTACTCCCACTATCTGAAGAACCCGTCCCAGTCCCATTACTCCACGCCGGAGACCCACCCGGAATCCGTGCCCGTGGAGGAGCGTCCGGAATCTCAGGCGCCCGTGGTGGAAGGTGAATCCGCCCAGCCAGTGGAGGAGCCCGCAGTTTCACCGCCCGCTGAGGAGTTGAATACATCCCTCATCACGCCGGAGCCGGTGGAGCAGGAACTGCCAGCCGCTGAGACGGCCACCGTGGCGGAAGCCCCGGCGGTGGAGGCCGGACAGCCCGCGGAGGAGCTGAACAAATCCATTATTGTGCCGGAGCTGGCGGAGAAAGACCTGCCTGCTTCGGAAGCTGAGATCGTAAGTGTGACGGAAGTTCCGCCCGTCGAGAGTGTGGCACTGGTGGAGCCCGTGGTGGAGATTAGTCCCGCGCCCTCAGAAGCGTCCCCCGTGACTTCCCTGCCGGAAGTGGTGATTGATTCCGCCGCTACTCCCGCTTCGGAGGAAGTGCATACGGAACCGGTCCCCGTGGTGGAGGCACCACCGGCAGAGTTCCCTGCCCCGGTCACAGCCCCGGCTCCCGCTGAGGAAATCCCCGCAGCTTCTCCCGCTCCCGCGGAGAGCCATCCCGTGATTAAAAACGGGGATGGGAACACCACACCAGCCCCGGGGCCGATGTAGGACCGGGATTGACCACTTGGGCGGATTACATCGAAGCCCCCTCCAACTGCCTTCCTACCGGGGATCACTCATCCGCCCGAGGAAGAGACAGACCCCGGATTCCCGGTGCTGGATGGCAAAAAGAAACGGATGGTCCGCTCGGAATTCCACGGGCTTCGGCTTTTCCTTCATCATGGCGGAGCCTGCTTTCATGGCCACCGCGGTCGC
Source organism: Verrucomicrobiales bacterium (assembly GCA_965229245.1). GTDB lineage: Bacteria > Verrucomicrobiota > Verrucomicrobiia > Verrucomicrobiales > V1-33 > V1-33. The sequence goes on along the minus strand of CBDDIW010000003.1, from coordinate 222,506 downwards.
CGCAGCGGCTTCCGTGCCCTTTTCATCCAGGGCCATGAAGGTCTTGTGATAGACATCCGAGATCATGAGGTACTCGTCCGGCGTGCGGGGAGCCATGCCGCTGAAATCCGCGCTGCCCGGAGGGTCATCGAACGCCGTCTTCATCCCCAAGGCACGCAGGGGCTTTGCGAGCGGAAGCGTGGGCGGCTGGAGCTTGAACTTCGGTAGATAAAGCATGACCTCTTGATCCGAAGGCAGTTTGGACAACGCGGTCAGTTTGTCCGCCGTGAGGGCTTTCTCCACGGCGGGAAGCCCCTCTTTGGCATCCGGCAGGATGATAAGAAAATGCAAAGCATGACCGGTATAAGTGATCGTCACGGCGGAATAACCGGACTCCTTTTTATACCCCATTCTCCGCTGCTGAAACATGGTGGGCACGTTCGCGGGACTGCCGCCTGGAACGAAGAATGGCAGCGGTTTGGTCACCCGTTCCGAAAAGTCGTTTTCCCACGCGGCTTTGAAATAAAGGGCATTCACCAGCACCAGGCGGGTGGTCTCATTCACGCCGCCGGGCGGGATGAGGTCCACGATGCGTTTCGCGGTCTGGTCCTCCACCCAGCCGTTGATGTGCTTCCGCGCGGCCTCCGGCTTTTTGGCAAAGGCCACCGTCTCCAGCGGGGCCTGCCAGACATCCTGCGTTTGTTTCAGGAATTCCCCGCGAAACGGATACCCGTCCCGGCCAAAGAGGCGGTTGGCCACGCGCAACTTCAGCGGCTCCATGGACCCGCCATACTGCTTCATTTCCTTCGCCTGTTTTTCAGAATCCGTTACCGCTTTTTCCAAAGCCACGCGCAGGGCCGCGAATTCACCGGCCACCTTGCCGGAGTCTGCCCCCACATGCAGCACCTTCGCCATCTCCTCCCGCGTCTTCCCCCCTGCCCCGCCGAGGGTCATGCACAGCGCGCTCTGAATGGAATACGGCGAGAGCAGAAGATTCCCGGGCTCCGCGGCAGTGAGCCGGTAGAGATCAAGCCCCAGGGCATTCGTGGAAACCGCCACGCCTGTCCCGGTGGCCTCGGCCCCTGGACTCGCGGTGGTGAAAAGAAGAGAGGTCATCAAGGCACGGAGTTTCATCGCCCTGAAAAGTGCTCCGGCGGACGGGTTGAAGCGAGCGCGAAATTCCCTCAAGAGCGGGGCCTGCCGGCCCTTCATTCCGGCGCTTCAGAACGCCGCCAGCAGCTCAAAGCTGTAACCCCGCAGATACTCCGTTTCCGGCACGGTGGAGAGGATGGGGTGATCCAGGCGCTGCTGATGGAAAGCCAACTGGCAGAGCGTCTTTTTCGCATCCACGGCGGCTTCCATGATCACTCCCCGGAAGTCCCCGGTGCTCACGTGGTGGGAGCAGCAGTAGGTGGCGAGGATGCCGCCATGGGGCAGCAGCTTCATGGAGCGGAGATGGATCTCCTTGTAACCCCGGAGCGCGTCGCCCACGGACTTCTTGTTCCGTGTGAAGGACGGGGGATCGAGGATGATGTAATCCCACGTGGTCCCGGCAACCTCCTGGGCTTTCAGGTAATCGAAGACATTGGCGACCACGAACTCGATGCGGTCCGCGACGCCCATGGCCTCGGCATTGGCCCGGGCATTCGCGATGGCGGACTCGCTGGCGTCCACGGCAGTGACGTGCGTGGCCCCGGCTTTGGCACAGGCGAGGGCGAAGCCGCCCTGGTTGCAAAAGCAATCCAGCACACGCTTCCCGGCGGCCCGGCTGGCGGCCTCGCGATAGTTGTCGAGCTGGTCGAGATAGATCCCGGTCTTCTGGCCGTCGATCAGGTCAATAAGGAACGTGCCCGTCTCCGCGGTCACCCGGAAGGGCGCGGGTGCGGTGCCGTGGAGCACGCCGGTGACCTGCTCCATGCCCTCCGCGAGGCGGATGGCATTGTCATTCCGCTCCACCACCGTCTCCGCCTGGAAGACCTCCACGATGGCTTCGGCGATCAGTGATTTTCGCAGATCCATCGCCAGGGTAAGCGTCTGCAACACGAAGTGCGGCCCGTAGCGGTCGATGACCACTCCTGGCAAGCCGTCACTCTCACTCCAGATCACGCGGCACAGAGACCGGTCCATGCCGGTCATCCGCTCCCGCCGGGCCCACGCGCGCTTCAGACGGCGCACGAACAGGTCCCGGTCCAGCGTTTCCTTATGACGGGAAAACCGCCGGGCGACGATCTGGGACTGGGGGTTATAGATCGCGGAACCGAGGGGACGGTCCTTGAAATCCTTGAGAGAAACGACACTGCCGGGTTCCGGCTCGCCGAAGACTTTTTGCACATCCGCGGCATAGACCCACTCGTGACCGTGGAAGATGCGGGCACGGGGTTTAACGATAATTCCGGACACAGGCGATATTTAAGGGGGGAAGGCAGAGGTAAAATCAAACGGGCTCGGTGGCCTCGGAGCGGTCCTCGGGGGAAACCTGGAGGGTCGCGGTGACGTGGTCCAGACGGGCGATCACTTTGTCGATCTGCATCACGTGGTCGATGATGACCGGCTCGGCTTCCTGAGGGAAACGCAGAATGAGACGACCGGAACGCACGAAAGGAAGGTAGTATTCGAACACGTCGGACACTTCCTTAGTGTATTGCATGCGCATGGAGGAATAGCGCTTCCGTTTTTCCAGCACGCCGCCCACGATCACGACTTCATTCGACTCGATCTTCACATAGTGGAAGCGGGAGTAGAGAATGCCGCCGATCATGAGAAGGCCCCAGATGATGAACACCGCGAAGTAAAACTGCGCGTTGGCCACGGGAGTGAATTTCCCGATAAAGTCAAAGACCCCGGTGAGGAACGGGTGATAGATATTGATGATAAACAACCCCATTCCCAATATCACCGCGGAGAATATTCCCAGGAGCGCCCATGTGAGGACGATGTCCGTGCAGACAACCACCAGGGTATAAGTAAAGGCGGCGAGGAACGCGAGAGCGATGACCTGGTCAGCCTTGATCTTGCCACTGATCACGGCGGGCTCCGCGGTAACCAGAGCGGTTTTCCCATCGAGAACCGTCCAGGATCCGTCCGAGTTCTTGAAGGAAACCCCGGGCTGAGAGGATTCCGTCTGCGTGACCACGGGCGTGGTGGAAAGCCGGTTCAACTCCTTATCCAGACCGAACATCAGACTGAAGATACCGCAAAGCAGCGCGGCGATCGCCATCGGATAGAGAATCGGCACATTCGGCCACACCCGGACCATGAGGCTGTGCGGATGGCGGTCCTCCTCCTGTTTGGGCGGGCGGACAGCTATCGGATTCTGCGGGGTGGAACTGGTGGTGTGGTCTGGCATATTCCTCGTGGAGGTTAGGGATGGAAACGCGACGTAATTTGGGCAGGGACGGAGCGAGTCTTACACATTCGATGCCACCGCGCTGGAAAAAAACGCGGAGCAATAAAAAAGCCCCGGAGTGCGAATCCGGGGCCTTTCAGGAAAATTCAGGGCAGATGCCGGACTACGGAACGAAGCGGTACTTCTGGTTCTTCTTCTTCGCGGCGCTGCGGGCCTTGCGCTTGGAGCGCTCGGTAGGAGTCTCGTGCTGACGGCGGCGGCGGAATTCCTCCAGGGTTCCTTCGGTTTCGATCTTGCTCTTCAAACGCTTGAGGGCGCGGTCAATCGGTTCTCCTTTTTTTACTTGGATTTCAGGCATGTGCTGGATGGTGCAGGTGGTTGCCAGTGGAGCCACCGGCGGATTAAATGGGGGCGCATCCTATTTGCGCCTCTTGGCGTTGTCAAATGAAGGAGAACCCCGGATCGCACCTATTCCACGCGGGTGCCGCCATCGCGTTTCCGCAGCTCGTCACGGATTTCCATGAGAAGCTTCTCCGTGGCATTCGGGGGCGCGGGTTCGTCCACCTTCGGTTTCGCCAGCAGGCGATTGTAGAGCTTGATGAAGATGAACAGCGCGAATCCCACGAGGATGAGGTTCAGCGTCTGGGTAATGACTGGGCCGATCTTGATCCCGTAGGGACTGATCACGTCCAGCTCCTTCAGCTTGTCCGTGCCGCCCACGGGAGAGAAGAGCACGCCGATGGCCGTCATGAGGCACTCGGCGAATTTCTCCACCACCTTGCCAAAGGCGCTGCCAATGATGACCCCCACGGCGAGATCGACCATGTTTCCCCGGAGGATGAACTTTTTGAATTCCTTAAGCATAAGCAAGTAGTGGTTGAGAGTTGGAACCCGGATGCCCGCGCCTTCCCGGAGGGCGGAAAAACGGAGCGCCCCGGCGGTTTGCAGGAGAAATACCTTACTTCCAGGAGAGCGGATTCGTATCGATTTGGCCACGAAAACACTTTAATCCCCCGCCGGAACTTTGGTAAAACGGGAGCGGTAATGGGAGGTTAATTAATTATATCTTAAACCATTACCAATCCCATTCATCCCCTCCATGACCCGCACCTTAACTTTTATCTGCTCCGGCCTCGCGCTGCTGGCCTCCCCCCTGCGGGCGGGGCTGGTGGCTTACTGGCCGTTCAATGACGCCGCCTCCCTTGGTAACGATACCGGGGGAGGAGGCACCGTCCTCACCGCGTCCGCGGGAGCCACCTACACGGCCACGGGGAAATCCGGCGGCGGTCTGGTGCTGAATGGCGCGGGCGGGTTTCTCTCCGGCACGGTGACGGGCCTTCCCATCGGGAACAGTACTTACTCCCAGGTGGCGTGGATCAAGCCCACCGCGCTGGGCGCGCGGGGCATCGTGGGCTGGGGAAACTATGGAAACGCGCGGCAGGTAAACGCCTTCCGGCTCTTTGACGGCAACGGCGGCTTCCGCCACTACTGGTGGGCGGCGGACCTGGACGCCACGGCCACGAACCTCATGGATGGCAACTGGCACCACGTGGCCACCACTTACGACGGCACCACCCGCCGTATTTATCTGGATGGCACGCAACTGGTGCAGGATACCCCGGGCGTGAACGGAGCCTCGGCGGCGAATTTCCGCATCGGCTGCACGAACAACACGGAGTATTTCAGCGGCACGCTGGATGACGTGGCCATTTATAACAACGCGCTCACCGCCTCCGAGGTCCAGTCTCTGGCCAGCGGCGGCAGCCCGGCCGCGGGTCCGGCCATCACTTCCTTCACCGCGAATAAAACGACCGGTTACGAAGGAGACGCCGTGCAATTGAACTGGACGGTGAATACCGCGACGGTCACCGGCACCTTCAGTTACGAGATCAAACACGGCGCGACAGTGCTCAATACGGGCACGGCGGCCACGGGCAGTTTCACCGCCACCATTCCTGATCTCGCGGGCACCGCGCAAACGGTCACCTACACACTGCGGGCCATCGAAACCGGTGGTCGCAATGTGACGAACACCGCCACCGTGAGTCTCTCCGCGGACCCCGGCATCCCCACGGCCACGGGTCAGGCCGGGCTCTTCACGCAGAGCGGCGCTCCTCTCGATCTCACCCTGGCGGGAACGGATCCGAACAACGGGACGCTCACCTATACCATCGTCACGCCTCCCACCAAGGGAACAGTAACCCCGGGCACCGGCCCCTCCCGCACCTACACCCCCTCCTCCGGTATCTACGGAGCGGACTCCTTCACCTTCAAGGTCAGCGACGGGAAATACGAATCCGCCCTCGCGCTGGTGCGGCTGAATATCCTCACTCCCCCGCTGGCTCCGACAGCCATCACGGTGGATGACACCACCATCCGCCCGACGAAGGTGGCCGGGGACTTCCTCTCGAATCTCTCCACGGTGGACGCGAACGCCGGAGAGGCCCACACCTACATTCTGGTGAGCGGCGCGGGCAGCGATGAGAACGCGAACTTCTCCATCAATGGCCATCAGTTGCGCGCGGCGGTTTCCTTTGCCGCGCTGACGGGAGTGCCGCAGCGCATCCGTCTCCGCTCCACGGACAGCGGGGGCCTGTTTGTGGAAAGCAGTTTCGTTCTCACGGTGGCTCCGAAGGTCCGGAGCGTGGTGATCAATGAAATCCACTACAATAGCCCGGACAACACGGTGCTGAATTCCTTCATCGAGCTCTACAATGCCGGGACCACCACGGCGACGCTCACCGGCTGGCGCATCAGCGGCGGCGTGGACTATCTTTTCCCCGCGGGCACCACCATCCCGGCGGGCGGTTATCTTCTGGTAGCCGAGAGCCCGGCCACCATGCAGAGCTATTTCGGAAAGACGGCGCTCGGTCCCTGGGACAATGCCATCGTCGTCTATGCGGACGGCTCGAAGGAAACGAGCGGTCTCTCGAATGACGGGGCCACCGTGCGCCTGCGGAACGCGGCGGACCAGATCGTTTCCGAAGTGGATTACGGCAACCGTTCCCCCTGGCCCGCGGAGGGCAATGGCGAGGGCACTTCCATCGAGCTCATCAATCCCACGCTGGATGAAGGCCACGGCAGCAACTGGGCGGCGGCAAAGAAGGGGGGGAGTTCCACCGGTGACGTGGCCTCTCCTGGAGCACAGAACCTTTCCTTCGCGGCGAACGCGGCCCCGGCCATCCGGAATGTGACGCACACCCCGCAGACGCCCACCAGCAGTGACGCCATCGTCATCACCGCGAAGATCACGGACCCGAACGGCGTGGCCTCCGCCGCCCTTTCCTACCAACTCTGCACGGCGGGTAGTTTCATTCCCTCCACGCTGCCGAAGGCGGTGTCCGGGGGCAACTTTGTGAATGTGGCCACTCCCCTGGCGGCGAACCCGGCCTTCGAGCTGGCCGCGAACTGGACCACCATTCCCATGAACGATGACGGCCTGGGCGACGACGCCATGGGCGGTGATGGCATCTGGACGGCCACCATTCCCCCTCAAGCGAACCGCACGCTGGTGCGCTACCGCATCACCACCGCGGACAACCTGGGAGCCTCCGGCCGAGTGCCCTACGCCGGGGACAAGTCGCTGAACTTCGGCTGCTTCGTTTACAATGGCGTGCCCGCCTATCAGGGCACCTCCGCCGCTGATCTTCAGAAGCTGCCGGTCTATCACTTCCTCACCCGGAAGGCCGACTACGACCAGTGCGTGGCCTATGACACCGCGAACCGTCTGGTGGCCGGCCCGAGCTGGAATTTCGAAAACTGGGAGGCCTGCTTCGTCTCGGACGGCGTGGTCTATGACCACATCCCCTACCGCCTGAAGGGAGCCAATGGCCGCTACTGGGCCTCAGGGAACAACGCCGCGGGGAACAACGCCAAACGCGCCTTCAAGTTCCTCTTCAACAAAGGCTACGAGTTCGACGCCAAAGACGAGAAGGGCAAGGCCTACAAGCAGAAGTGGTCCACCATGATCACCGAAAACTGCTGGGAGAACCGGGCCACCTACACCTTCTCGCTCAATGAGATGGTCTCCTTCCACCTCTGGAATCACCTGGGCGTCCCCAGTCCCCGGGGCAACTGGGCGCACTTCCGCACCATCATGCAGACGGCGGAGCAGCCGGACCAATGGCGAGGGGATTTCTGGGGTCTAATGTATGTGCATGAGGACTACGACCGCCGTTTCGTGAAAGCTCACGATCTGCCGAAAGGCAATCTCTACAAGCTGACCCGCGACGGTGTGAGCGGTCTCTCCCAGACCCGCTATCAGGCGGCCCTGGCACCGAAGGACGGCTCGGACCACGATGAACTGCTGAACAATCTCAAAGGCACAAGCACTCCGGCCTACATCACGGGACGGGTGAATCTGGACCTCTGGTGCCGCTACCACGCCTTCGCCGAGGCCATCCGCCACTACGATTACTGGCCCAGCGGCGACAACAACGCGGCGTGGTATTTCTATCCAAAATACGACGCCACGAACGGCAACAAGGGCGTGCTCTGGTATCTGCCGAACGACGTGGACGCCACTTGGGGTCCCACCTGGAACAATGGCCAGGACCTGGTGCACAATGCCCTCTTCAACGACACGGCCAGCACCGGGGGTGACGCGAGCACGAATCCCACGCTCTGGCCGAACTACTTCAACCAGGCGCGCGAGATCCGCTCGCTGCTCTGGCAGCCGGACCAGATCAATCCGCTCATCGACCAGTTCGCGGATGTCATCCGCCCCATCGTGGACGCGGACTTCAAGCGCTGGCTGAATGCCCCGGCGGACGCGGGGAACTACACTGGCCTGAACACCTACGGAACCACCGGCCAGACTGCCCTGAACGCCTATGTGGCCGGCATGAAGGACTTCGCCTTCGACGGGGATAACAACGGCAGCACCTGGCCGGGCGGCAATGTGGGCGTGGGCGGACGCGCGGCGTATCTGGACCAGCTCGGCAATTCGCTGAGCGAGAACAGCACGAAGTATCCGGCCACCCCCGTCCTCACCTACACCGGCCCGGCGGGGTATCCCCTGAATGACCTGCGCTTCACCACCACCGCCTTCAGCGATCCCCAGCCCGCGGACACCTTCGCGGGCATCCAGTGGCGCATGGCCGAGGTGAACACCTCCGCCACTTACGATCCCGCCGTGCCCCGGCTCCTGGAGATCGATGCCTCGCACGACAGCGGCACGCGCACGGCGTTCGCCTCTGAATACAAGTATCCCGCCACGGCCTGTATTCCCGGCCATCGCTACCGGGCACGGGTGCGGATGAAGGACAGCACCGGCCGCTGGAGCAACTGGAGCACGCCCGTGGAATTCACGGCGGGCACTTTCGATCCCGTAGCCTATGCGTCGTCCCTGGTGGTCAGCGAGATCATGTATCACGCCACGAACCCCACGGCGGCGGAGCAGGCAGTCGCCGCGGCCCAGACCCCGGCCCGGGTGTGGACGGATGATGACTTCGATTACCTCGAACTCCGGAACGTGGGTACCACCGCGCTGGACCTCACCGGCTTCCAGTTCACCCAGGGCTTCGACTATATCTTCCCCGCCGGGACGACAATCAATCCCGGAGCCAATCTCGTGCTGGTGCAGAACATCGTGGCCTTCAACACCCGCTACGGCGCGAACAGCGCGGTGCTGGGAGCCTGGGATCCCAACGACAAACTGAGCAACGGCGGCGAGGCCCTGACGCTCCGCTACGGTCAGGTGGCCACGCCCGTGTTTTCCTTTACCTACGGGGACAAGCCCGCGCAAAACTGGCCGGTGGCCCCAGACGGTGGAGGAGCCAGCCTGGTGAAGATCTCCCCCGAGGACCTGACCCGGGATCCCAATCTGGGCATCAACTGGCGCAGCAGCCTGACCCCCGGCGGCACTCCCGGCACGGACGACCGCCAGAGCTTTGCCGCCTGGCTCACGGCGAACTCCCAAAACGGAGCGACGGGTGACACGGACGCCGACGGATTCTCGAACCTGGCGGAATACGCCATGGGTGGCAATCCCGCCGCGAACTCCTCCGCGCTTACCCCCACCGGGCAATTCCAGAGCCTTACGGTAAATGAAGTCACCGCCAATTATCCCACGCTCACCTTCCGCCGCGCAAATGCCGCGGACGATGTGATCGCAGCGGTGGAATTCTCCGCGGATCTGAGTGCCTGGTCCCTGCCCGGCGTCCAGGTTTCCTCCGCGGACAATGGGGACGGCACGCGCACGGAGGTGTGGCGGGCCCCGGCCCCGGCGAGCGGGACTCAACGCATGTTTGGACGGGTAAAGCTCTCCACAAAATAACCGCCGCCTTCCAGCGGCAAAGCAAATGGCGCGTCAGGGAAACCTGACGCGCCATTTCGTTTTCGTTTTTGATGAAGCAGGAGTCTTACCGGTTCCAGGGACGGTCCGGGCCATCCCGGCGATCCGGATTGTCGCGACGGTCGGGATAATCGCGTCCATCGCGGGGACCGGGACGTCCGTCGTTGCGCGGCGGACCCGGACGAACATCCGGACGACCGTCATGGTGCCCATCGCGGAGGCCTTCATGCCAGTTGCGATCCCAGTAGCGGCGGGGAGCAGCTTCACGGGTACGATAGAAGGCAATACCCGGGCCGCGACGGAAGTAATGCGTGCCGCGGGGACCGTAGTAATATCCGCGACCGGCATAGCCATCGCCCAGGATAAGTTCAAAATCGGTACTTACCACGGCAGGGCCCCGGTGATCCACATACACAGGTCCGGGCGGTCCGCCTGGGACCTCACAGCCGGGAGTGACAAGAAGAAGTGCCGCGATGCCGGGCAAACTGCAAAGAATTCGTTTAAATCTCATAGTAGAAGACTTCGCTTTGCACGGATCATACCTTGGTTTTCTCGGAGCGAATGAAAGCCTCCCGGGATAAAGGGCGGCCCAGGGCACTCCATCTCAGAAACCTCCGACACAAATTTTCCGGGATCCCGCCAGACCAGGGAGGTAGCATCCCGTTAGATCACCTCGCCCCGTTCACTCCCCGGATCCCCAACTCCCTCAAGGAGGAGTCTTTTCCGGAGCGGCCGCTTTCTCTTTTTCCTTCTTCTTCCGCTCCCGCCACTCGCTGATACACTGATTCTCCGCCTCCTGCCTCAATCGCTCAGACTCTCCGCGGGAGGCGTTGCGTTCGGCATCGTTGAGCTCGCCGTCGTCGTTGCGATCGTATTTGGCCGTCACGAGGTCCCGGATGCTGGTGTATTTCTCCGCCAGCACCTTCCATACATCCCGCAGTTCCCCGCGCTCCGCGTCATCCAGCTTACCGTCCCCGTTGGAATCGAAGTCCTTCTTCCACCGTTCGATGAACTGGCGCTCCTGGCGCTGGAGCGTCTCGCGCCAGGTGCCGGCGTCCGGCTGGGGCTCGCGCCCGCCGCGGTTGTGAGCCTGACGGGCCTGCTTCAGTTCATCAGCCGAGAGCCTGCCATCCTTGTTGGCATCAAACTTCCGCAGGGGAGCCGCCAGATCCTTCGCGGGATCCGGCTTTTGCTCCTGGGCGGTGGCTGCCGCCACGCAGAAGGCTTGAACGAAGAGAAGAAGGGTGCGTTTCACGTTTTCAGAATGCGGGGAGGAAATACGGGCAGCAATTCCCGGGCCTGCCGCGTTCACGGCTGGCATTCCCCTTCCCCGCTCTCGCGGCACTCAGTTGTGCTTCAGCAGGAACTCCGTCGTCCGCTTGTTGAATTCCTCCAGGCATTCCCAATGGAAAGCGTGCCCGGCGTTGTCGAAGAGGTGCAGCTCGTTGTCCGGAATGTGCGCGGCCAGTTCCTCCGCCATCCAGCGCGGGGTGAAGATGTCGTTCTTCCCGCCGATGATGAGGGAGGGCACCTTGATGGAGGAGAGCTTGTCCAGCACGTTGTGGCTGATACAGGCCGCCGCCTGGGCTTCCACCGCGTGCACCGGCTGGGGCGCGGGGTTCACGGCGGCATCCGCCTGGCCCTGCTGCACACCGGCGAAGCAGTCGTCATTGTCCCAGAAGGGCTTCGTGAAGATCAGAAGCTGCACATACTTCATCATGTCCTCCGGACGCAGGTGCGCCTTGATGGTCTTCAGGTGCTCGAAAACCGCCTTTCCATAACGGTCCAGCCGCGCCCAGGAGCACATGAGGATGAGGCTCTTCACCTTCTCCGGATGCCGGAGAGCCAGTTGCTGCGCGATGATGCTGCCCATGCTGCATCCCACGATCTGCGCCTTTTTGATACCCAACGCGTCCATGAGACCGGCGTAGTCATCCGCCATCATCTCGCTGGTGTAGGGGCCCTGGGGTTTATCCGTCTGGCCCACCCCGCGGTTATCGCCGAGGATGCAGCGGAAGTTCTTTTCCCACACCGAGGCATGCGCCTCCCACACTCCGCCCGGTGCCGTGATCCCCATGATACAGATCACGGGTTCTCCGGTGCCGCGCTCTTCATAATACATCTCGATTCCGTTGGTGGTGACTTTAGGCATGGGCTTGGGGGGTGTTAGTGAGCGCTTCTTAGCAGGAAGTGGAAAGGTTGCCAGAAAATTTCCGCCGCGGGAATCCGGGAAAGGCTCCCGGATCCCGCGCGGTGATGAATTACTTCTTCTCCTCCTCTTTCTTCGGCTCTTCCTTTTTCGGTTCCTCTTTCTTCACCTTGCCGAGACGGATGCCGTTCTCCTCTTTCCACTCGGCACCCAGTTCCTCCAGGGTCTTGCCGGTCCACTCCTTCCAGAGATCCGTGGAGTATTTCCCTTCGCGGGCAGCGGCGTTGAGCTTTTTCACAAGCTCCTTGGACTTGGTCCGCGTGAGCCAGTCGAAGAAGTTGCCGGAGACGCGATAGCTGTCGTCATACTTCGCGCGCTCCCAACTGCGGGCATTGATTTCCGCGCCTTTGGTCTGCGGCTCGTAGAGGAACCAGCGAATGTAATCCGGAATGCCCTCCACGATCCAGCCGGGGGTGCGTGCGGCGTTGCGGTTCACCCTTCCAGCGCGCCAGTAGTTCTGCACCACATGCACCAGTTCATGCACCACGCTGCCCCGGGCCTCACGGTCCAGTTCGTTGCGGAACCATTGCGCGTTGAGGCTCACCTGATTCGCCTGGGCGTAGGCGGGGATGCCCTTCATGTCCGTCTTGAACTGCAGCAGCACTTCCTTCGGAGCCGTGTAGCCATCACTGGGCAGCAGGTCCACGATCTTCGGATACCACTCGTGCACCACCGGCACGAGCTTCTTCTCCGCCCACTCCGTGAGGTCCGGAGCGAGGGAGGAGTCGATCATGAACTTGTATCGCCCGTCCGGCGAGGGGTACGGCTTCAGGATGCGCTCCACCTTCTCCGGAGCCTTGATGCGCTGGAGTTCCGGGCCCTTCGCATCCACCACATCGATCTCACTAAAGAACGTCTGGCCAAAGGGATCCGTGGCACTGGTGCGCTGCACGTCGAAGAGCAGATGCTGGAAGTCCCCCATGGGAGCAGTGCCGCCGCCGATCAGCACGGCATATTGTCCGCCCGGCTCGCCCTGCTTGGGACGCGTATCCACGGTGGCGAGCAGCTTCCAGCCACTGGCGGCGGGATCCGTGCCGTCTTTCGGAGCGGCGGAGAAACCGGCGGCCTTTCCGTCGGCGCCGTAGAGCTTGTAAACCTGCGGTCCGCGGCCTTCCGGGTGCCAGGAGTAGCTGGCCACGGATTGCACGGAAATCACGCTGCCGAGGTCCACCGCCAGACGGCTGCTTTTACCACCACCGGCGAAGAAAAAATTCGCGCCAGGAGCATCCGCCGTGGCGGGCACCTTGCCATCGTGCAGCACATCGAGGCTGCCGCCATTCGGGTCCCGGGCTCCTTCGACGATGGAGAACTTCGCGTTTGTCGCGGCGTCATTGAGCGCGGGAAGCGGCACCGGATCCAGCTTGAATCCCGCGCCCTCCGCGCTGTGGCCAAAGGCGACTTTGATTTCATTCGCGGCCATGGCGGGAGTCACGGCAGCCAGGAGGGCCAGCAGCCCTAGGCGGACAAGAGGAGTCGTAATCATAGGAAAAAGTGAGGTAAAAGTAGAGCCGCGCGCGGCGGTGGCTTCCTGGCGCTTCCCCCCGTCCGGCGCAAACCGGATTTCACACGGGAAGCCTCCGGGCTCACGGGTCGAGCGTCACCGTCTGGCCCAGACGGGCTACCTCGACGGAGCGTCTGGTGTCCCGCGCGATCAGCGCGTCCCGCAGAGCAGCGGCACCCTGGGGCTCTCCATGGACCAGCCATACCTGCTTTTTAGGGCCGGTGATCTTTTGGAACCAGTCCATCAATTCACTGTGATCCGCGTGACCGGAGAAGCCATCCAAAATCTCAATGCGGGCGCGCACCCGGTGGGGCTCACCGAAGATATTCACCTCCGGGTCACCCTTCCGGAGCTTCCAGCCCAGCGTATGCTCCGCGCAGTAGCCCACGAAGAGCACGGTGGTGGCGGGATTCCCGATATTGTTATGCAGGTGATGCACCACCCGGCCCGCCTCGCACATGCCGGAGGAGGCGATGATGATGAACGGGCCTTCCAGATCATTCAGCTTTATGCTGTCTTTGGCCTGCCGCACCATGTGCAGACCATCGAAGCCGAACGGATTGTTCTTCTGAAAAAGCTGATCATAGACTCCTTCGTTGAAACATTCCGGGTGAAGACGGAAAATCTCCGTGGCGCTCACCGCCAGCGGGCTGTCCACATATACCGGCACGTCCGGGATGAGATCGTCACGGAAAAGCTCGTGCAGCACCACCAGCATTTGCTGCGTGCGTTCCACGGCAAAGGCGGGAATGATGACCCGCCCCTTGTTCTCCAGCGCGCGGGTGAGGATATCCTGGAGTTTCCCCCGCGCTCCCGTGTCCTGCTCATGCTCCCGGCCACCATACGTGCTCTCCATGATGACGGCGTCCACATTCTCCGCCCCCTCCGGCTCGCGGAGCAGATCATTGGACACGCGACCCACGTCCCCGGAGAAGAGGAGCCGTTTTTTCTGCCCCGTACTTCGGTCGGTGAGATCGAGCACCACCTGCGCGGAACCGAGGATGTGCCCGGCGTCGATGAACGTGAGCGTCACGCCATCCGCCACCATGATGGGCCGGTGATAGTCTACGGTCACAAATTGCCTCAGGCAGCGTTCGGCATCCCGTTCATCGTAGAGCGGGGTGAAGAGCTTCAGGCCCTTCCTGCCGCGTTTCCGGTTCACATATTCTACGTCCGACATCTGGATGCGAGCGGAGTCCGCGAGCATTATCTGGCAAAGATCCCGCGTGGCGGGCGTGGAGAAGATATTCCCCCGGAACCCTTGGCGGCAAAGATTGGGCAGGTTCCCGCTGTGGTCGATGTGCGCGTGGCTCAGGATCACCACATCCACCTGGGACGGCTCGAACGGGAAATGTTTGTTCCGGTCATGCGCTTCCTCCCGGTGACCCTGTTAAAGCCCGCAATCCAGCAGAATCCTGCTGCCATTGATCTCAAGAAGATGCCGGGACCCCGTGGTAGTCTCCGCCGCGCCGTGAAAGGTAATGGTCATGCCGGCACGAAACAGGCCGGGCCTTGGGAAGGCAAGACAGGAGATGAGTGGTCGAAACGAACTTCACCCGGATCAAAGCCCTTTTCCCCGAAGCCAACGCGAAACGTCCACGTCAGGGTGGAAGGTGGGAATATCAATGGGCACGAGGCCGGCGGAAGTGCGCACAAGGTTTGCCTGGTGTGCATCCAGCGCCAGCACGTCATCCAGAGGCCGGTAAAAAGCATCCCTGATTTCCGGTATGGGAACAAACTCACGCTCCGCAAAGTATTCCGCGATTTCCTCCACTTCCGGAGGTTCACCGGCAATATCCATTTGAGAGACAACAATCGAAAGCCCATAGCTGGCAGGAACGATCCACTCCAAACACACGTCATCACCGAAAACCCGGTTAAAAAGATCCCACCGCTCAAGATACTGAAGCGGTGTGGCCTTGCCGAGAACGAGTTGAATCAGTGGTCGCCCGGTTCGCTCGTCAAAGTCGTAACTAAGGGCGGGAGCCGCACCGTAAGTTTCCGGATGGGTGGCTTTGAACCACCGGCCAGTCGAGTCATCGAATACTACCCGGTGCTCAGTACCATCCACCGGTCCAGGAGGGATCAAGTCGTCGTGTCCGCCAAGGCAGAAGTGGAGTTCCGCCCATTGGAGGAGGCATTGCTCTTCAAATTCGAGTCGCGCAAACCAGCCACTCTCTTCATTTCCAGGGCTTGTTTCATAGCTTCGGCGGACGTACGCGATGGCTGATTCAAGCGGATTTGACGGTCTTTCTCCCACAAAGTCCTGAGTTTTGGGTTGGCACGAAGAACGGCTTCTGTGCTGGTGACGGGACGATTCATGGGCACACTTTATCGTGCGGGCAGCGTCGCCGAAAGAGGTTTCTTTTGCCTCTCTCCCGCGAAGAGAGCCTGAAATGCCAACCTTTACTCAATCTCCCCCACCTCACCCTCACGCGTCTCGAAGCGCATGAACTCCTTCAGGAAGGTCAGCGGCACCCCGCCCGTGGGGCCGTTCCGTTGTTTGGCGATCAGGAACTCCGCGAGGCCACCCACCTCCTGCTTCTCCTCTTCGTCCTGGGCGTAATATTCCGGGCGGTAGAGCAGGCCCACCACGTCGGCGTCCTGCTCGATGGAGCCGGACTCCCGGAGGTCACTCAGCTTTGGCTTCCCGCTACCCCGGGTTTCCGGTCCCCGGTTGAGCTGGGCCAGCACGATGATCGGCAACGAGAGCTCCTTTGCCAGAGCCTTGAGGCCGCTGGAGATTTCCGCGATTTCCTGCTGCCGGTTATCCGCCGCGCGCTTGCTCGTGGAACGGCAAAGCTGGAGGTAGTCCACGGCGATGAGTTCAATGTTGTAGAGCTTCTTGAACCGCCGCGCTTTGGAGCGCAGGTCCAGAATGGAAAGCGCGGGGGTGTCATCGATGATGATATTGCTCCCCGCCAGTTGGCTCGCGGCCCGTGTCATCTGCTGGAAGTCGCCTTTGTTCAGGAACTGTCCGGACATGAGGGACCGCATGTTGATGCGCGCCCGCGCGCAAATCAGACGCTGCACCAGCGAGTCCGCCGTCATTTCCAGCGAGAAGACCGCGCAGGCCTTCTTCTGCTCCACCGCCACGTGCTCCACGATGTTCATCGCCAGGGAGGTCTTCCCCATGGACGGACGGGCCGCGATGATGATCATTTCCCCGGAGTGCATGCCGCCGGTCATCTCGTCCAGCTTTTGCAGGCCGGTGGGGATGCCGTTGATGGCGTTAGGATTCGCCGCCAGTTTCTCCAGGTCATCGATGGCCTTGAAGACCCGCTCCTTCATCGTGAGCGTGCCCTTCTTCGCCTCCTCCTTTTCCCGGATGCCGAGAATGCGGGACTCCACTTCATCCAGCAGCGGCCCCACGTTTTCCTGGTCGTCAAAAGCCCGCCCGATGCAGTCCGAGCACGCCTTAATGATGTTCCGCAGAATGGCCTTTTGCTGCACCTGCTCCGCGTAGTGAGCAACGTGCGCGGGGTTCGGCGACGCGGTGTAAACCTCCGATAAAAATGCCGGCCCCCCGATCTTGTCGATCAGATCCCGGTCATGCAGAAGCTGGATGAGCGAGACGGGATCCACCGGCTTCCCGGCATCGAACTGGCGCACCACCATATCAAAGATGATGGTGTGCGCCTCCACGCTGAAGTGCTCCGGCGTCAGCCTTTCCATCGCCAGCCCCACGGCATAATCCGGAGCCTGCATCATACAGGAAATCACGCACCGCTCCATATCCACCGCGCTGGGCAGCGCCCGGGCGGGATCGTAGAGCGCGCTGGCATCCGAGGGCTTCTTCTTGCCAGGACCTTGCAGCCGCGGCGCGCGGCCTTTTCCTTCGCCGGAAGTGGCGACGGGTGTGGAAGAGGAAGGGGGATTGTCAGACATTCCAGGCAGCATGCGGAGCCAATGGGGCAAGGCAACCGCCCGGGCCGCAAAAACGGCTAGCAGCATCCGAACAACCCGGTGAACAACCGGTGAAATGACCGCGAAAAACCCTCCCGGCCCCCTGCCGCCTCACGCCAGGTCCGCCCAGAACAGGTTGGTGATGTAGGAAAACCGCAGCACGCCACCGCTGGCGTATTGCTTAAAGAGTTCCTCCATCCGCCGCATCACCGCGTCATGCTCCGGGCCGCTCTTCGGACAGTAGGAGGAGGAGCGCAGCCGTCCCTTGAGCCCCTCCAGATCGAAGCTCTGGTGATACTCCAGATCCACCTGCCGCAGCCCGTGCGGCGCGAACCAAGCCGCGATTTCCTCCTCCGTGAGATACTTGTGGCTCACGTAGGTGTATTCCGGCAGATACTCCCGCAGCGCCTTCTCGTAGTCCAGTTGGAAGGGCTGGGTCTCATCCCGGTTGTTCCAGCAGAGCACCACCTGCCCGCCGGGCTTCAGAATGCGGGCGAACTCCCGCTTCGACGCCTCGCGGTCGAACCAGTGAAACGCCTGGGCGCAGAACACCAGATCCACCGAGGCCTCCGTCAAAGTAGTGGCTTCCGCCGTGCCGTTCACACTCCGGTATCCCGGCTCCCCGCCCAGCCATTCATCCGAGGCGGCGCGCATCTCCGTGTTCGGCTCCACGGCAACCACCGGATGCCCCTGCTCCAGAAAGAGCTTCGTGGAGATCCCCGTGCCGGAGCCCACATCCGCCACGGCGCCCCCCTCGGGCAGCAGCCCCTCGCGCCGGAGCACCGGCACGATCCCCGCCGGATAGTGCGGACGCCATTTGACGTAGTCAGCCACGCGGCTGGAGAAGCGGGTAGTGGAGGGCAGCGGATTCATGGGAGTGCCCCAGGAAACCCCATGGCCCCGGAGGATGCAAACGCGGGCGCTTTCCCGCCGCCGGTTGAATCCCCTTGTCGCCCCGCGGGATGAATGCCTATGTCCCGCAAGATGATTCACTTTTGGAAAATGAACGGAGCCGGGAACGACTTCGTGATGCTGGACAACCGGACCCTCGCCCACGATCTCACCAAGGACCAGATCGCCCGCCTGTGTGACCGCCATCGCGGCGTGGGCGCGGATGGACTCATCGCCGTGGAGCCGGCGGAGAACGGCGCGGATTTCCGCATGCGGTATTACAACGCGGACGGCGGCGAGGCGGAAATGTGCGGCAATGGCGCGCGCTGTTTTGCCCGGTTCGCCAATATGCTCAGCGGCTGGACGCTGAATGAAGTTTCCTTTGAGACCATGGCGGGCGTCATCGGCGCCACCTTCCACGGGGACAATGTCCGCATCCTCATGAGCGATCCTCACTCCGCCCGCCCGGGCCTGTCCCTGGACGTGTCCGGCGTGAGCCAGACGGTGCATTTCGTCAATACGGGCGTGCCGCATGCCGTCGTCGTGGTGGAGGATCTGGAAGCCGTGCCCGTCACCACCTGGGGTGCCGCCCTGCGCTATCACACGGAATTCCAGCCGAAGGGCACGAACGCCAATTTCCTGAAGCAAACCCCGGAAGGCATCACCATCCGCACCTACGAGCGCGGCGTGGAGGATGAAACCCTGGCCTGCGGCACCGGCATGGTCGCCAGCGCGCTCACCTTCCACGAACTCACCGGCGCGCCCTCGCCGGTGAAGGTGAAGGTGAAGGGTGGCGATACCCTGGAGATCGGCTTTGAGAAGACCGGGACCGGGTATAAAAACGTCACCCTCACCGGACCTGCGGACATCGTCTTCGAAGGTGAAGTCCCCCTGCCCCGTTGAGCCTCCTCCGCGCCACCGGCCTCTAATTTTCCCTTTCCTCGCGCGGGAAGCGCCCCCAATGACAAAGGGCGGATTCTCCCGGCCCGCCACGAGCGGCTTCGTCGCCGTCTTTTTTCACCCCCTCACCTGTTACCTTCATCTCTTTATGTATCGCGGCACCTTTACCGCCCTCGTCACCCCCTTCACTCCGGACAACCGCGTGGACGAAGAGGCGTTCCGGAAGCTGATCGACTTCCAGTTCGACAACGGCGTCACCGGCATCGTCCCCGTGGGCACCACGGGAGAGTCCCCCACGCTCAGCCATGAAGAGCACAAGCGGGTGATCTCCCTCGCCGTGGAATACGCGAAGGGCCGCGGTCCGGTCATCGGCGGCACCGGCAGCAACAGCACGGATGAAGCTATCGAACTCACTCAGGCCGCCGAGGAAGCAGGCTGCGAGGCCGTGCTCCAGGTGTGCCCGTATTACAACAAGCCCTCCCAGGAGGGACTCTTCCAGCACTTCAAGGCCATCGCGGACAGCACGAAGTGCAAAATCATCCTCTACAGCATCCCCGGCCGCAGCGGCATCGAGATCGGCGTGGACACCACCGCCCGCCTCGCCGCCGCCTGCCCGAACATTGTCTCCATCAAGGAAGCCGGAGGCAGCGTGGAGCGGGTGAATCAACTCGTGGCCGCCTGCCCCCCGGAGTTCACCATCCTCAGTGGCGATGACTCCCTGACCCTTTCCTTCATGGCCGTGGGTGCCTCCGGCGTCATCAGCGTGGCCTCGAATCTCATCCCCCTCCAGATGAGCGATCTCGTGAAGGCGGCCCTCGCGGATGATTATGCCGCGGCGCGGACGCTGCATAAAAAATACTACCGCCTCTTTGCCGCGTTCCTCAAGCTGGATACGAATCCTGTCCCTATCAAAACCTCCATGGCCCTCAAGGGTATGATGCGCGGCGATCTCCGCCTGCCCATGGTCTCCATGCCGGAAGCGAAGACCCAGGAACTCCGCGCGGTGATGGCGGAACTCGGCGTCATTTAACGCCCGGAGCGACTCCTCTACAAAGCGTTTGGTCCTCCGGGCCAAACGCTTTTTCTTTGCCTGAATGCTCCGGATCACTGCCCGCGCGGGCGGCTCTTCGCGGGATCGTTAGTGTTTGAACGGGACGGCGGGCTGCCTTTCAGTTCCGCGAAAATCAGGCGTCCGGCGCTGGTCTGGAGAGCGGAACTCACGGTCACGATCGCGGTCTGGCCCAGGCGGGACTTTGCGTGATTCACCACGATCATCGTCCCGTCCGGCAGATAGCCCACGGCCTGGTGATCGTCCTTGCCTTCCTTCACCAGCACCAGTTCCAGTTCATCCCCGGCGTTTACGATGACGCGCATGGCTTGGGCCAGGTGATTGAGGTTCAGTACGGAGAGTCCCTGGAGCTGCGCCACGCGCCCGAGATTGGCGTCGTTCGTCAGCAGTCGGGCATCCAGGGTTTTGGCCAGTTGGATGAGCTTCGTGTCCACCAGCTTTTCGTTAGGCTGGTAATCGTCATGCACCGTCACCTCCAGGCCGCTGGCCCGCTTCAGTTCCTCCAGGCATTCCAGACCGCGGCGGCCGCGCTCCCTTTTGACAGTCTCCAGCGAATCCGCCAGGACGTGCAGTTCATCCAGCACAAACCGGGGCACGATGAGCGTGCCTCCCAGGAATCCGGTGGCACAGATGCCAGGCAGCCGCCCGTCTATGATGATATTCGTATCCACCAGCAGCGGCTGCTGGATGACGCCCTCATTCCGGAAGCGCACGTAGGGAATGATGAGCGAAAACTCCTGCCTGTTGCTCCGCAGC
This sequence comes from Verrucomicrobiales bacterium, assembly GCA_965229245.1. Classification (GTDB taxonomy): domain Bacteria; phylum Verrucomicrobiota; class Verrucomicrobiia; order Verrucomicrobiales; family V1-33; genus V1-33. The sequence continues at coordinate 201,654 of CBDDIW010000003.1, read as the reverse complement.
GCCAGCACCGTGCCCAGATAGCCGAGGGCCAGGTAAATACTCAGTTCCAGCCAGTTCCCCTTCCCTCCGGTATTCTGCGCCCATGGAATGGTGGTGATGAGATAGGCACAGAAGATCCCGATCATCAGCCCGAAGGTGCCGGAGGAAAAACTGCGGATCGTGAGATTCCGCAGCAGCATATCCACTCCGATGATCACACAGCCAAAAATCAGGGCAAAGAAAATACCAGTGAGCAGGGAGATCTCCGGCGTGCCCGTGCTGGAAATCGCCGAGCTGGTGGTGGAGATGGACATCCCCAGCAGCACGCAGCAGAGGAGAAAAACCGCGCGAACGGTATGAATGACGGAACGGGGTGGCATCGCGGCGGCGCGGGGATTTCAGGAAAGGCTCAACGGCGGGAGCGCGGGGTTTCCGGGACACGTCTGGAGGGAGCGGGAGCCGGTGGCGCGGCCTGGCCCTCCTTCGGCTTGTCCTTGTAGAAAAGCAATCCGCGCTGACGCATGTTGAGGATGAGATTCTGGAGATTGTCCCTGAGGTTCGTATCGTTCAGCAGGGCGTAGAGTACCCCCTTGCCGGACCGGGCCTCCTTCAAAAGATTTTCCAGCGCCACGGACGCATCCCGCAGCGCGCTGGTGGCCCCCGCGAATCCCTTCATCCCGGGGCCGATCTGGTCCATCGCCTTGTCGATCTTGGCGAGCGCGCTGTTCGCCTTGCCGGAGGCATCCTTCACGCTGGCCATCGAGACCCGGAGGTCCGCCAGAGAATCGTGGACATAGCTCACGTTTTCATCCGTCAGCAGCGTGGACTCCACTTTCTCAATGCTCCGGTTCAGGCTCGAAATGGAAGACGCCAGGTTTTTGAAATTTTCGTCGGTGAGGACACCGGTGTTCAGCCTGCCGATGGTTTTGTTCAATTCCGCGAGATTGCTCCGGATGTCCTTCATTACCTCCGTGGCTTCATCCGTGATTTTGGTGGCCACGGCGGTCAGGTCGGGAGCCCCCTTGCCATCCATCGTCTCCCCCGCGGAGATATACTCGCCCGTGATTTGCTCGTCCGGCGGCGGCTGGACGTCCACGGCACAGTCTCCCATAAGGCCCACCGTCGCGATTTTGAGCGAACTGTTCCGGGGGATCTTGTATTCCGGGTAGATATCCAGCGAAACCTTCACCCCCTTCATGTTCCCCGCCAGTTCCGGTGCCGTGGAGACCAGACCAATGGGAGTGCCCGCGAACCGCACCGGAGCCCCCTTGATCAGATTCTGGGTATCGGCAAAAACCGCGTGGATGGTGTAGGGACGTCTCATCCAGTGCTGCAGCGGCCCGAATTCCAGAATGAGGCCCGCGATGAGGACCATGCCACAGAGCACGAAAATGCCGGCGATCAGTTGAGGGCGGGTATTGCTTTCAGCCATGAGAGACGACGGGAAGTCCGCCGGAAAGGGCGACCATAACGGCCACCCCGCGCAGTTCAAGCCGTTCCGGGGAAAACCGGCCATGCCTTAAATGGTTAATACCACATGAACGCAAACGGTATCACTGGTGGCGTAACGCTCGTTCAGAGATCACAGGGAAGCAATCGACAGGTAATAGTGGGGCCCAATCACCGTAGCTAAAACCAAATGCCTTGAGTTCCGGAAAACTATTAATCGCGACATTTTTCCATGCGCAAATCAGCCGTCATCTCCACTTTCGTGGCTTCAGTCTTTGCTTTTCCCGGCTGCGACCGCAGGCGTGAGACACGAGCCCTTGATCAAACTCGTCAGGAGAAAGCCCCGGACGCCACCTCCACCCCGGAATCCGCCAGCTCACACCCCACACTCCCACTCGACCCCGGATCACCTTTGACTTATAACGAAGCCCTTGAAAAACTCCGCCGCCCCGCGGGGATTTGTGTGTCAGATGGCGAGTGGAGGATCAGTGAATACATCAGTCAGAAAGGAGCCACGGATAAAGAAATAAAGATTTTATCGAAATTCTCAAACGTGCGGGCAGTGACGCTGTGTGAGGCAAACTTGTCCTCCGAAGGCTACCGGATGCTTGGAGGGCTGAGGGAGATGGAGGAACTCCATTTGCACGACTGTGCTTTAACCACGGGTGATTTGAGGCTGCTGTTGGCTGGAACCCGTGGTTTGCAAAAGTTGGAGATTGCGAATTCGGAATCGGATCTATCAGGTACCGCGAGCCGTCTGGATGACAATGCCGTGGATACACTACTGTCCGCGTCTCATCTCAAGGATTTAAGACTGGTTGCCCCAGCGTTTACTTCGGAAGGATTCCAACGATTGAAGCAAATACCCTCCTCCCTCAATCTGGCTGTGGATTGATGGAAGGATGACACCATAGCCGGTCATGCCGACGATATCACCCAGGCTTGCACACCAGTGATAGAATGCCCCGGTGTTCAGGGCAGCATGCGGCTCTCCTTCAGGAAGATAAAAAGAGGGTTTATCCGCAGGCTCACACCAGCTTTTCCTTGAGCGCCTTGGCCACGGCACCGGTGCGGGTGTTCACTTCCAGTTTGGAATAGATGCTGCGCAGGGCGGCGTCCACGGTGTGGAAATTCATATCCAGCACGGCGGCGATCTCCTTTTTCGTCAGGCCGTTCACCATGCGTTCCAGGACCATTTTCTCACGGTCACTGAGACCGTAGTCGGTCTTGGCGGGGGCCATGCGCCCGAACATTTCAAAAACCCGCTTTGCGATGGAGGGGGTCATCAGGGCCCCGCCCGCCCAGGCTTCACGGATGGCGGCGATGATTTCGTCTGACTTCGCGGTCTTGAGCAGGTAGCCCGAGGCTCCGGAACAGATTGCGCGGAAGAGTTTTTCCTCGTCCTCAAAAGCCGTGAGGATCACCACCCGGGTATCCGGGGCGGCGTCCCGCACCTTCATGAGAAACTCGATGCCGTTCATCCCCGGCAGGCCCACGTCCAGCAGAATGACATTCGGCTTTGTCTGCGTGCCCAGGCTGCGAAGCCCGTCCTCGCCCGTGGCGAAGAGGTGGGTGCAGGTGAGACCGGCGGTGGAATTGATCAGCTTTGAAACCGTATTGCGAAAAGGAGCATAGTCCTCCACAAGCCAGACAGTAATCGGGGGGGTAGTCTCAGCGGCGGGTTTTTTCATGGGTTAGCAATTGTGGCGGGGGACGGCGGGAAGCAAGAGATGTCTTTTTAACGTGGCGCGTTTTTACGGACCGGACGCCACGGTACTTCCAGGGTGAGCGCGGCCCCGTCTCCCAGGGCGGTTTTGATGGTCAGGCGGCCTCCCAGGGTTTTGGCGCGCTGCTTCATACCGATCATTCCCGCCCCGGCCCGGGGGGCTTCGGGGTCGAAGCCGCGGCCGAAGTCCCGGATGCAGATCCGGAGGTTTTTCCCGTCCCCGGCCATGGTGATTTCCGCCCGGGCGGTGCCGCTGTGGCGGATGACATTGTGCAGCGCCTCTTTGAAGAACATCAGGATCTGGCGCTTGTGCTCCAGGGGAAGTTCGTTGCGGAGCGTGGGGCAGTCCGCGTTGAACTCATGGGAAATACCCGCCAGCATGGAGTGCGCGGTCTCCTTCAGGCGCTGGGCCAGATCCCCCACGGTGCGGGTCTGCGGATGGATGAACCACACGATATCCCGCAGGCTTTCCGTGACCGTGCGGGAAATGCGGTGGATCTCCATAAAGTCCTCCCGCGCCCCTTCATCGTGACTGTCATTTCCCCCGCCCATCTGGCTCAGGAGGGAAATGGTGCCCAGACCGCTGCCGATTTCGTCATGGATGTCTTGGGCGAGCCGCCGCCGCAGGGCGGAAAGATCCCGCCGCCGGCTGCGCCGGTGCCGCCAAACCAATAACACGCTCACCAGCACGGCCCCGCCGATGCCCGCGAGGCTCCACTCCAGCGTGGTGCGGAGGACGCGGTCCCCCACCCGGCGGCGTTTGTTCTGAAGCTCCCGGACGGCCGCGGCGAGGACCCGGCGTTTTTGCAGACCAGTGACATATTCCGGCCAGGAGAGAATATTCCGCCGGCTGGTGTAGCCGTCCGTTACAAAACGGGGAGCCCACGTCTGACTCTCGGCGGCATTCTTCACGCTGACCCCCGCTCCCAGCGCAATGTTTTCACCGCCGCTGAAGACCTGGATCTCGGCCATGGCCAGGAGGTAGTCATAAAACCGCTCCCGAAGCTGGGTGGCGGTGATTTTGACATACCGGGCCACCGTGCCCTGCACACGGATGCTGACAGGGTTTTCCTGGGGATTCGGGAAATCATTGCCATCATCCTCATAGACCACGATGGGCTGGGAAAAGGAGGGATCGGAAGCCGGTGCCACCTCCACCCGGAAGCGCTCCGGAAAGCCAAAGCCTCCCTGGGCGGCAAAATCCTGGGGAGACAGGGCCGGAAATAACCGGATCTCGTGAATGGGGGCATCATGATCCAGGTCCACCATGATCCAGCCGGGGGTCTCCGGGCTGTCATCCGCCAGACTTTGATAGCCCCGGGTGGGAGAGACCCGGTTTCCCTGGGGAGCTCCGATGACGCTTTGTCCGTCCACGAGGTTTTCGCGGCTCCAGGCAGGCGGGGATTCGATAGAGTCCTCCACGCCGTAGTTCGTGGTTTTGATATTCTCGGCGGGCAATCCGGCAGCGATATTCCGGCCTCCCTGGAGGACCATGATTTCTCCCATGGCCAGCAGGGAGCGCCCTTCGCTGGTCCACAGGCGCGTGGCGGTGAGGCGCACGTAGCGGGTCTCCACCCGCTCATGGACTTCGGCACCATCCTTCATTTTTACCCGCTCGGCGGGGATCACCACGGGGGAACGGCGGGGGTTCGGGAAGTCCTCCCCGGTGTGATCCACGAGGACGCCATACTCTTCCTCGAAAGCCAGGTCATCACTGACCTCCACCCGGAATCTCAAGGGGAACCCGTATCCCGCCGGGGCCACGGCATAGTCCGCCGGCACCAGCACCACGTTGTCGATGGGCTGACGGGATCCAAGATCCAGGAGAATTGTGCGGGTGTCCGGCTTTGAACGGTCCCGGGGGGCATTGGCGTCCGAAGCCCGGCTCTGATAGCCGGTCCGGTTGGTCCGCTGGGGAGTGTATGTCTCAGGGAGCAGGGCGGACTGGCGGCGCAGTTCGGCGATCTGCGCGTCGAGTTCCTTTACGTCGCTGCTGAAGTAATCCGTCAGCGCCTGGATGCGATCGTTATCACTCTCCTCCTTCACGCACCCGCCGGTAAAAAGCAGGACGCAGGCGGTGAGAAGAAAAACGACAGAGCGGCGCACGGGGAGGGAGGAAAAAGAGGATACGGAAACGCGGCTTATCCTGGTCAACTATCACGGGGGGAATCAACCCATTTTTACGGGCATGAAATTTCCCGCCCCCCTCCTTGCGCTCACGCTTACCCTCTCCGCCCGCGCCGCCGATCCTTCGTTTGTGGCGACGACGGTGGATGACAAAATCTCCATCGGCTACGGGCTCGCCATCGGGGACGTGGACGGGGACAAGCGCCCGGATATCCTCCTGGCGGATGCGAAGGAGATCGTGTGGTATCACAATCCGGACTGGAAAAAGACCGTGATCGCCCGGAACCTCACGCCGCGGGACAATGTGTGCATTGCCGCCCGGGATCTGGATGGTGACGGGAAGGTGGAGATCGCGGTGGGCGCGCAGTGGAATCCCGGGGAAACTAAAAACGAAGCGGAAAGCGGCGCGGTTTTTTACCTGCAACGACCGGAAAAGCCGGATGGCGAGTGGAAGCCGGTACGGCTGCCGCATGAACCCACCACACACCGCATGCACTGGGTGGCCACGGGACCGAAACAGTATTCCCTGGTGGTGCTGCCGCTGCACGGGCGGGCGAACAGCAATGGCACGGGTCCCGGGGTGAAAATCATGGCCTATGCTTTCCCGGAAAACCCGGCGGATGCCAGTGCCTGGAAAACCTCCGTGATCGACGATGAAATGCACATCACGCACAACTTCGACGTGCGCCGGACCGCCGGGGCGGACGAGCTGATCATCGGGGGCAAGGAAGGACTGCTGTCCGTGAAGTCCGGTCCCTCCGGCTGGGAAAAGACCCGGCTGCCGGTTCTCGAAGGAAGTGGAACCCTGAAATTCGAAGGCGTGGGGGAAGTGCGTTTCGGCCCTGCTTCCGGTACCGGACGCGAGGCGGTCTGCTGCATCGAGCCGTTCCACGGCCCTACCCTCTCACTGATGGAGTTTGAAACCGCCACCCGCTCTTGGAAACGCCAGGTGCTGGACAATACCATGAATCAGGGGCACGCCCTGGCGACGGGGAATCCCCTCAACGTGGAGAAACCCCAGATCGTCTTCGGCTGGCGGGAGCCCAACGCGGACAAGGAATTTGGCGTCCGGATTTACCGGGAGGAGTCCGGGAAATGGCTGCGCTCGTGGGTGAGCGAGCCGAATACCATGGCCTGTGAAGACCTGAAGCTGGCGGATCTGGATGGTGACGGACGCCCGGAGATCATCGCGGCGGGCCGCGCCACGAAGAATGTGGTGATCTATAAGGCGGCGAAATAGCCCCGGCGGGATTACCGCATTCCCAGCAGGGTATCGAGATTGGCATTACGGGCCGCTCCGGAATTCAGGGCGAGCTTGTAGTGCTTCCTCGCGGTATCGAACTGCGAGGGCTCCCCGGTGGCGGCATACATCACCGCGAGGTTGTAATGGGCATCGGCGCAAGTGCCGTCGATGGCCACGGCCTTCAGGAACTGCTCTTTAGCCTGATCCTTCTGGCCCCGTTTGAGGGAGATGATGCCCAGCGTTTGCCACGCGGAGGCGTTCTTGTCATTCAGCTTGAGCCCCTCTTTGATCTCCTCCACGGCGTCGTCCAGCCGGGCCGTACGAAGCAGCGCCACGCCGCGCACGTAGTGGGCGAAGTCGTCGTCGTAGTTATAAGCCAGCGCTTTGAGCAGCGTCTCGGCGGCCTCTTCGTTATTGTTCAGGCGCACCTGGGTCACGCCCAGATTGCAGAGCGCGTACACATTCTGCGGTTCCACCAGGAGGATCTTTTTGAATTCCGTCTCCGCCGCGACGTAATCGCCGGAGGTAAAATGCACCTCGGCGGCGTTCGCGTAGGCCTTCAACTCCGTCGGCAGGCCCTCTTTGTCGGGAGCTCCCGTGGCTTCCGGAGGAGCTTCCCCGGCAGGGCCCTCCTTGTGGGAATCGTCCACGATATAGCCGTTCCTGCCGGCACCTCCCTGAAGAATCTTTTCCGACTGCGAACTCGCGATAATATCCCGCTGCTCCGCGGTGAGCGGAATGGGGGACGCCATTTCATTGACGGACCGGAGGAGCGTCTCGGACTCCACGCCCAGTTCCTTCATTTTCTCAAACACACCGTCCCGCGCGAGTTCATCCATCACGTTCTGGCGGGCACGTTCGCGGCGGGCCTGTTGCTTGAGCTGCTGGAGGACGATCTCCCGCAGCACATTGTTCTCCGCGATGGCCTCCGTTTCGGGCAGGGTGCCTGCCGCGCCGCTTTCGGCGAGTTGTTTGCTGGTGGCATTGAGTCGGGACGTGAGGGCCGCGATCTGCTGCCGGTAGTCTTCGTTTTCCTGGCGCGCGCCCTCCAGGGCGGCCTGCACGGACTTCACCTGTTCCTTCAGCGCGGCGATCTCCCCGCGATCCGCGTCCTTTTCCCTGGAGAATTTGGCGATCTTTTCCTGGGCCTCAGACAACTCCTTTTTGAGCCGCTGGTTTTCCTCCACGATCTTCAGCTTATCCAGCCCCTTGCCATCGGCTCCCGCCAGGAGATTGATCATCTGGTCCCGTTCCTTCCGGAGACTGGCCACTTCACCGGAGAGACTTTTGATCTGCCCAAGGGCATTGGCCAGATCCCCTGCCATTTGGTCCCGGGCGGCATTCGCCGCGGCCAGCTTTTCGTTTGCCAGGTCCCGGGCGGCGGTGAGTTCAGCCACTTTTTTTGTCAGTTCCTGATGCCTCCGCTTCTCCCCGGCATTGGCGGTCTCAAGCTTGCCTTCCGCCACCTGCAGGCGGTCACGCAGGGCGTCCTCGCTCTTTTTGGAGTCCAGGCGTTCCTTGCTGGCACGGCGGAGTTCCTCCTCCCGGGCTCCGAGAGTTTTTAGAATGTCCTCGTTCCTCTTCTCCAGCCGCGTGATCTGGGAATAGAGCGACCGCATGCGTTCCTCCATCAGCGTGGACGGCGTCTTCGGAGGGCGGGATTCATCGGTGGGGGGGATGTCCGCCGGGCGTTCCGCGTCGGGAGACCTGGGATCCTGGTTGCCCAGCGCCTTCCCGATGATGCCGGACGGAGAGGGCTCTCCTCCCGCCGCGCGGCGCTCCATCTCCAGCTTCCGCACCTCCTCCATGGATTCCCGGATCTTCCGGCGGCGGTAGTCGATGATCTCCGTATTCCAGCCCGGCTCCGCCGCATGCACGGCGTCAAACGTGTCCCGGGCGTCCCGGTATTTAAAATACGCTCCCGTGAAGTCCCCGGACTTCCGCAGTTTATCCGCCTCCACCATGGTCAGGTAACCCTGGAGGTAGGTGTCGCTGGTGGAGGGCTGCACCCGGGGGAGCGGAGCAGCCGCCGCCGGCGGAGCGGCCATCGCGAACGGGGTCCACGTCAGGACGGGAAGCCCAAGCATGAAAGCGGTGGTGAGAAGCGTGCGGGTCATGGCGGGAGCGGATAATAGGGATTTCCCCTGGGGATGGCAAACTATGATTTTTGCCCCCATTGGCAAACTTTCAAGAAAACTTCCGCGGGACGGTTTTTCCGGCGGTGGTTTAACCCGGGAGCATTATAAAGTCACCCCGAAACGTTTGGCGATTTCCTCAATAAACGGACGGTGTTTCGCGGGAGCGGCCTGCCGCCATTTCGTGAGATAGGCGGGAAATGTTTCCCCCGGAGCAGAGGGAGCACTGTTCAGCCAGGTCACCGCCTCCCAGGACTGGGGAGAGGCCTCCAGCAGCCGCAGGAGACTCAGGGAGAATGCACCGTTGAGGTCGCGGTTCACGGGGTTTTTGACAAGCTCCGCCTGATTCCGTTGATAAAAAGCGGCCAGCCGGGCATCTGTGATCGTGGCCCGCCGGCTCATGATGTCCTCCGCGTATTCACTGAAGCGCGGGGCATAGGCCCGCCACGACTCGAAGGGCGGATTCTTCGTCCACGTCTGGGCGAGCCGCCGCAGCACAAAGAGCGAGGCGGTTTCGCAGAGGCTTTCCTCAAACCAGAGATTCCCCTTCCAGTCATCGTCGAAGCCGGAAAGGATATGGCAGAATTCGTGGGCGATTTGATAGGTATACTGGCACCAGTAAAGGTCCTGGGTGTCCAGCCAGACCACGATCTCCTTCATGGTATTCCGCTGATACTGGACGATGGGCCCCTGGTGCCCGCGCAGGATCAAAAACGGCTCCAGCTTTCTCCCCGGGAAATAACGCCACATCTCCCCGATGGCGGAGCCCAGCACCGCCTTCACATCCGCGGCGGCGGCTTTCCCCCACCCTTCCGGAGCGAGCCGCCATACGGGAGGCGCGGGCTCGGCAGCCCGGATCGCCTGGGGTATCAGGCAGGCAGTCGCGCCAAAAAGAAACCGTCTGCGGGTGGGACTCATTTCTTCAGATGCTTGTCCGCGAAGTCGAGATACGACGCCCAGTCCTCCCGGGTCACATCGTGAGCGCCCTTCCGGAGGAAATAACCGATGGTCCCGTGCGAGGGTTTTCCGGCGGATGGCTGTTCCGTGATTTCCATGCCGGGAGTGCCCAGCAGTTTATAGACCGGATCCGCCCCCAAACCGCCGAGGAATTCCCCCTTCGGATCCGCCCACTGGTCCTCCGTGGCACTGTGGATGAGCACCGGGCGGGGCGCGAGAAGGGCGATGATCTGATGGGAGTCAAAGGGCAGGTCTGCCTCGCGGTCCGAGTATTTTTTGAAATTCCCGCAAAACCAATGGGGAAAGGAGGAGTTCAGCCTCGCCACGGTCTCGCCAAAGATCCGCTTGTTCAGCGCCGCGCCCCCTGCCCCGCTGTCATTCGAGATGATAAGCGCGAACCGCGCGTCCGTGGCCCCGGCCCACAGGGCGGTCTTCCCCAGCCGGGAGTGCCCCTGGCAAATGACACGCTTCGCATCCACGGCGGACTCCTTCTCCAGATAGTCCAGCCCCAGGCTCATGCCCCAGGCCCAGGCCGCGATGCTGCCCCAGGTGGCTCCGGCGCGACTGGCCTCGATCTCCGGATGCAGCGCGTGCACGCCGTTTTTCCAGCCGTCGTCGAAGTCCGGATCGATATCGCAGTAACAAATGGTGGCCACCGCGTAGCCCCGGCTGGTGGCATACTCCACCGGCCAGCGGCCCTCCTCGCAGCCCCGGGAGGCTTCGGTGGCCCGGTTACCGGTGATGCCGGACTTTTTGTCATCGCGCAGCCAGGAGCGGCAGAGCCGGATGCCAGGGTCTTTGTTCACGCCCTGGTTGCCATCGAAGTTCAGTCCGAAAACCACGGGCACTGGTCCCTTCGCCGCGACGGGAAGATACAGAAGCATGTCCATGAACGGCCCCTCCGGCTTCCCGCTGAGTGAAATGGAGACCTGTTTCCGGAGGACCTTACCCTCCATGGTGGAGATGGCTTCCTCCTCCACCTTGAAGGAGAGGGCCGGGCGCGCCGGAGCCTTGCCGAACATCTCGCGCTCAATGAGCGCCAGGGTTTCCGGCCGTCCCTTTTCCTGCCAGAGAGCCGCCGTGGTCACGCGGGTGCCATCCTGGCAAACCAGCGGGTCCGGCAGCTTGTATGGAGGCACCTTCGCCTCGTCTTCATTGAAGCCCGCCGGCACGGCGGCAACGGCGACGGACGCGGCAGCGAGGAGGGTCATGGAAAGGCGCATGCGGAAAACCAGGAGGTACGAAGGAAGGGGGATTCTGTATCCTTTTGACAGGATGGAAACCGGACAATGCGCCGTGACAACGTGGCCGCCGGGACGAACCGGAACATCCCCCGGAGATGTGAAAACCCAGGCCCGGTGCCAGGCAGAAACCCGCGTTTGTTCAGTTTTGTTCAGGGGGGCACGGCCAATCCAAGGCGCAATCACACCGGAATATTCCGTCATATTACCCTTACTTCTCAAACCTCTCTACCACGATTTTCCGGAAATCGTCCAGGAAACCGCCGGCTGTCCCGTGATGCCTGTTGAACTGCATCGCCCGGCGGGCGGTCCAAGCGACATCCCTGGTCCCCTTTTCTCTTGAACCTCCCTGCTCAATCCATCCTGGACCGTTACGAACGTCCCCTCATTGCCTACGCGAGGCATCATGCGGGGGATCTGGAAACCGCCCGGGACGCGGTGCAGGACACTTTTCTCCGCTACTTCCGCGACCGGCCGGGAGGCGACCTGGAGAGCATCGCCCCGTGGCTCTTCACCGTCTGCCGTCGCGTCATCATTGATCATCAACGCAAACAGCAACGCATCGTGCCCATGAATACCGCCCTGACCTTCGATGACTCCATAGACCCCGCCGCCTCCAGCCCCGCGACCGCCCTGGAGGAAAAAGAGGACGCACGACGCCTCAAAGGGCTCATCAAGACCCTGCCGGACCGGCAGCGGGAACTGGTGCGGCTGAAATTCGAGGCCGGTCTCAGCTACCGGGACATCGCCGCCGCCACCGGGCTCTCCGTGAGCAACGTAGGCACTCTCCTTCACCATGCCGTGCAGAGCCTGCGCGAGCAGTTCCACGCCCAAACCCCGGCCTGAATCCTCAACCTCAGATTTTCCCGATCCGATTTTATGAACACGAACCTTTCCCCTGCCCCTGTTCCGTCTGATCCCCGCGACACGGCCACTGCCTGGGCGCTGGACGAGCTCACCCCGGAGGAACGCGCCGCCTTTGAACAACAATCCGCGGAGGACGCGGAACTCGCCGCCCTGGCGGAGGAGACCCGGGACTTCTGCGGCCTGCTCACGGGCACGCTCCGCCAGCCCTCGGAGGAACTCCGTGATGCCGCCCGGCGGCGCGTGCTCTTCGAAGCCGGCCGCCCGAGACGCGACGCCAAAGCCACCCGCGGCAAATGGTTCCGCCGCATGACTACCATGGCCGCGTGCATCGCCGCAGGCAGCGGCGGGACTTACTGGTGGCTGGTGACGAATGGTTATAGAGCCGAACGGCGCGCGGCATACGCAGAGGCTCCACGCCATGAGGATTTTCTTGTGGGAGGTAACGGAGGCTCCGGACTGGAGGACAGAAAGCCAGAACCCTTGAGGTCACCAAACGCGGGAATCTATAGCTCCACCGCTCCCGCTTCCCAGCCTGCAGGCACCGTCGCGATAGCGTCGCCGGCATCAGCTTCCACCGATCCAGGGCAAAAATCGAATAATACCTTGAAATACACTTCCGGCACCACCACGGAAGAGGTGAAACGTCATTTCAACAATGGACTTGCCCTCCAGCAACAGGGACACCTTTTAGAGGCGGAGGATGAGTATAACCGTATCCTCGCCCTGGACCCCACCAACTCCGACGCTCAAAAGCACCTTGAAGTGTTGGATCAGCGGATTCCCCGCCCACAGGGATATTTGAAATCCGCACGCAATCCTGCCCCTCTCCGCATGGCCGTTGAAGAGGACGCAGCGCAGACAACCCCCGCTCCTACCGCGGCCAGCGCTCCTGCTTCTCCTGCTGACGCGGCTAAGATGGCGAGCGGAACCATGAACGGAACTCCTGGCACCGGAGCCGGCCTCGCCTCCACCTCCGTACCAGGCAGGGGCATAGGGAGAGGACCCGGCTTCGGGAGTGGATATGGGCCGGGGGTTTCGCCGCCCGCATCCTCGTCCCCGGTGCCCGGGCAGGAGATGAGCACACGGAATACCGCGTCCTACAAGATGGTTCCAGGAACCGGACCGGCCAAAGCCAAAGAGGCCCGTCCCAAACCGGCTGTCGTCGCGGCCAGCGAACCGTCGGGCAGACTCTCTTCAGATAATTTTGAGGTCCAAAGTGATGCGATACTCTCCGGTGAATCCTACGCCCAGACCGTGGAGAATTCCTTCCTCACCGTGCTGGGGGATCCGCTTTCCACCTTCAGTATCGACGTGGACACGGCCAGCTATTCCAATGTCCGCCGGTTTCTGAATATGGGCCAGGCCCCGCCCCCGGCGGCGGTGCGGCTGGAGGAGCTGGTGAACTATTTCCCCTATGAGTATGCCCAGCCGACGGATGGCAAACCCTTCGCGGTGCATGTGGAAATGACCAGCGCGCCGTGGAACGCCTCCCACCGCGTGGCCAGGATCGCACTGAAAGGAAAGGAGATCGCCCAGGGGGAACGCCCGGCGGCCAACCTCGTCTTCTTGGTGGACGTGAGCGGTTCCATGGATTCCCCGCTGAAGCTGCCGCTGGTGAAACAGAGCCTGAAGTTTGTGGTGGAGCGGCTGACGGACAAGGACACCGTTTCCCTGGTAACCTATGCCGGGGAAAGCGGCGTGGCGCTCCCGGCCACCAATGGCGGTGAGAAGGCGCGCATCATGGCCGCCATCGACGGCCTGGGCGCGGGAGGCAGCACCAATGGCGCGGGGGGCATCAACACCGCGTATGCCCAGGCGGCGAAGCACTTCCAGAAGGAGGGAATCAACCGCGTGATCCTCGCCACGGACGGCGACTTCAACGTGGGCGCATCCAGCGATGCCGCGATGATGAAGCTCATCACGGAAAAAGCGAAGAGCGGCGTCTTCCTCAGTGTGCTGGGCTACGGCATGGGCAACACGAAGGACAGCAAAATGGAAATCCTGGCCGACAAGGGGAACGGGAACTACGCCTACATCGAAAGTCTCAGCGAGGCCCGGAAGTCCTTGGCGGATCAGTTGAACGGCACGCTGGTGACCATCGCGAAGGACGTGAAGATCCAGATCGAGTTCAACCCGGCGGTCATCCGGAGCTATCGTCTCCTAGGGTATGAAAACCGGATGTTGGCGAAGGAGGACTTCAACAACGACAAGAAGGACGCCGGGGAGATCGGGGCCGGGCACACCGTGACTGCCCTCTATGAGCTGATCCCCGCCGGGGTGGCGGAGGAACGCGTGTCCACGGACACGCTGAAGTATCAGACGCGAACCGCCCAGGAGCCACCCCAGCCCGCCGTGGCTCCCCCGGCGGACAATGCCGGGAACGGGGAAACGATGACCGTGAAACTCCGCTGGAAAGCGCCGGACGCGGACGTGAGCCAGCTCATGGAGGTGCCGGTGAAGGACGGTGGCGGGAAGATCGCGGAAGCCTCCGGCGAAACCCGCTGGGCGGTGGCGGTGGCGGGATTTGCCGCGCTGCTGAATAACAGCCAGTATCCCGGACTCTCCTGGGAGGACGTGCGGGCTCTGGCCAGGGGGAGTAAAGGCGCGGACCCGAATGGGTATCGCGGGGAGTTTCTCCAACTGCTGGACAAGGCGGAGTCGCTGGGGAGATGAGTAAGAGTAAGATGAGGAGACGGGGATGCCTGGGGGAGAACTCCCCCTTGCATCCTGGGGGTGGAGGGGTTTCCGGAAAGGGACATGAAGATACTGGTCACAGGCAAGGGGGGGCGTGAGCACGCCCTCATCACGGCGCTTCAGGAGTCACCGGGGAATCACGAGATCTACTCCTGGCCGGGGAGTGCCGCCATTTTCCGCACTGCCCGGCAGACGCCGGTCACCACTTTCGCGGAACTGGTGCCCTGGATGGTGACTGCCGGGATCGATCTCTGCGTGGCGGGGGATGAAAGCCTGCTCGTCACGGGTGAGGGCTTGGCCAATCTCTGTGAAAAGGCGGGTATTCCCTGCTGGGGACCGCCCAAAGAGAGCGCCCAACTGGAGGCCAGCAAGGAATTCGCGAAGCACTTCCTGACCCGGCACGGCATCCCCACCGCCGGCTTTGCCGTGGCGGAGACTCTGGGAGACGCCCATGCCGCTACCGGCCAGGTGCCCGTGGTCCTCAAATTCGACGGCCTGGCCGCGGGCAAGGGGGTGGCGGTCTGCACCACCCGGGAAATGGTGGACGAGTTTCTGGAGACTGTTTTTGTGGAGAAAGCCTTTGGCCCGGGACGCATGGTGGTGGAGGAATGCCTCACCGGCCCCGAACTCAGCATCTTTTGCAGCATCGTGGACGGGCAATACCACGTGCTGACTCCCGCGCGGGATTACAAACGCATCCGCGATAACGACCAGGGCCCGAACACCGGAGGCATGGGAGCCGTGGCCAGCCGGGACATCGTTTCCCCGGAAACGCTTGCGGAGATCGAGCGGCGGATCATCCAGCCCACCGTGGATGGCCTGCAACAGGACGGGCTGAAGTATCGCGGGTTCCTTTATTTCGGACTCATGCTGACTCCGGACGGGCCGAAGGTGATCGAATACAACTGCCGCTTCGGAGACCCGGAGTGCGAGGCTGTGATGCCCCTGTTTGGCGGGGATTTCGCGGAGTATGTCTATTCCGCCGCCCGGGGCGATCTGCGCCCGGAGCTGTTGGAATTCAAGGATGGCTGGAGTGTCTGTGTCATCCTGGCCAGCGCGGGGTATCCCGCCACCAGCCGCTCCGGGGATGTCATCCGCGGACTGGAAGCCGTGGAAGGGGCGCGGGTCTATCACTGCGGCACCCGCCGGAATGGCGAGGGCGAATTTGAAACCAACGGCGGGCGTGTCCTCGCGGTCGTGGCCCAGGCACCCACCCGCGCCGCCGCCCGGGAGAAGGTGAATGCCGCCGCGGCCCTGCTCCACTTTGATGGCCTGCAGCGCCGCTCGGACATCGCGGTGATGCATTTTGAATAAATTTCTCCCCGGATTTCACGCTGGACGCCGCTTCCTTAAACCCGGGCCTTCCCCAAAATTCAGTTGCCGCCCCGGAGCGGCTCCCCTAGTTTCGCCGCCCCGTCCCCGTAAGCTTCCTCATGGCTTTCCCGGCGGGCTCACCCCTCCCACTATCGTTCCGGTTATATTTCAGGATTTCCTCAGCCATGCTCGAGACCTTTCGTAAGCACCACTATGTTCTGATGTTGATTATCGCCATCGTGGTGGTGATTTCCTTCACGTTCCTCTCCAAAAACCCTGACCATGGAGGGCCCGCGGGAGGCACTCAGCGGGTGTTCACGCTTTATAACAAGGACGTGTCCATCAACGACCTGCAGGCCATTGGCTCGCAGATGCGCATCGCCGCCGAACTGGGCAGCCTTGGTGGCCGCGAGGACAATCCGGTTTCCACCTTCCACCAGAGCATGAACTCCGTGGTCAACACGGCCACGCCCCTCAGCCGGGACGACATGGACGTGGACTACCCCAAAAACGTCCTCGTGATGCGTCACGAGGCCGAAAAACTGGGAATCGATGTGGAAAAAGAGGACATCAAAAACTTCGTCCGCGAGCTCTCCGTTTTCCAGACGAACGGCGGGTTCGATGCCACAAAGCTCCGGGATTTCCTCTCCACCGGCCGTTACGGGGATGTACAGTCCACGGAGACCAAGCTCTACACCACCCTGCGTGACGTGATGATCTTCGGGCGGCTTTCCCAACTCATCGGTGGCACGTATGCCCCATCCAAAGCCGAAGTGGAGGCCGACTATGCGACGAAACACCAGCAGGTAACCGCCGCCACGGTATTGGTCGAAAAGAAGGCCTACGAAAACCAAACGGTGAGCGATGAGGAGATCCAGAAGTTCTACGACGGGGAGAAGACCAAAGACGAAAAAGCGAAAGCCGATGCCGCCGCGGCCGCCGCGGAGAAAAAGCCTGCTCCCGCCCCCTCCGGAGCAGATCCCCTGCTCCTCTCCGAGGAAAAGCGCACGGTGAAATACATTCTCACGACATCTCCCATTGCTCCCGTGCAGCCGGGGAATCCCCCGCAGGCACCCACTGCCGTCCCTCCCCTGGGAGACCTGGGGCCGCTGGCTCCGGAGATAAAGGCCGCCAAAGAGGCGGAGCATAAGAAAAAAGAGGAGGAGTTTCAGAAGCTGCAGGAAGCCTATACCAAGGCCAATGCCGATTATCAAAAGCAGGTGACCGATTACCCCACGAAGCAGGCGGATCATGTTACTGCCCGGAAGGAATGGCTCATGGCGGCCCGCGCCCTGAGCGCCGCCCTGAATGCCGAAGACCGCGGCTCTAAATCCTTCGAGGACGTGGCCAAAGGACTGAAGTTCGAAGTCAAAACGGCCACCTTTACCAAAACCACTATTCCCGACGATCTGAAAAAGATCCCAAGCGCCGGGCAGCGCATTTTCACCACACCGGTGGGAGCTCCCGAGGGTGATGCCCTCGCGGACAACGCCCAGGGAACCAATGCCTTCATTTCCATCGCCTCCGTGGAACCGGCCTCCGTGCTCCCTCTGGATCAGGTGAAGCAGAAGATTTCCGACAAGCTCAAGCAGGAGAAGATCGCCGCCGCCATGAAGGCCGCCGCGGACAGCGCACGCTCCAATATGCTGGAAGCGCTGAAGGCCGGAAAGAGCTTCAAGGACGCCGCCACCGCCTCCATGCTCACGGCGACCGAACTGCCCGCGTTCTCCGAGGAGAAGCCCCTCGTGGGTGTGCCGCACGGCCCCATCGTCAGTCAGCAGACGGGATCGCTGAACCCGGGTGAAATTTCCCAGCCGGCAAACGTGCCGGAAGGCCTGCTCCTCGTCACTGTGGAGAAAAAGGAGCTTCCGAAACATCCGGACATGGATAAACAGAAGAAGGATCTCGCCGTCGCCCACACCGTAAGCGGAGCCATTGAGGCTCTCCGGCTTACCCCAGGCCACGAAGAGGAGGCACGGGAAAAGTACTTCCATTTCAATAAGCAGGGCGCGGTGATTTTCACCTCTCAGATGGCCCCTCCAGTGGTCATCAATCCTCTCTTCCAGGCCTGGTTCACTCAGTGCCGCGGCAACGCGGAGGACGTTTCAAAATAATGAACGACCCGTCTCCCGCCGTCGCTGATCTGTTGGACGACGCCAGCGGTGCCGTGGCGGTGGGGGAGTTGGATGAAGCCGCCGCGTTTTTCCGCCGGGCCTCGGAACTGGATGCTGGTTGCTTCGATGCCTGGCATGGCCTGGGTATGGTGCTCATGCGTTCCGGGGAGTTGAAGACCGCCCTGGGAGCCGCGCTCATGGCCACCGATCTCCGGCCCAATGATCTGCTGGCCTGGACCAGCCTGTCCCAGATTCATGTGAAGATGGGGAATATCGCGGAGGCCGAAGCCGCCAAAGGAAATGCCCGCATCCTCTCGCTCGGCGGGAGGATCGTGAAGGAGTAAAGTTCAGTTCATCAATGAGCCGCGGGCCGAAAGCCTGCGGCTTTTGTTTTGTGGCGGATGCCCTCCAGGCCCGGCGTGGCGTTTGGTCTGTAATGTCCTTCCGTCGCGCGGCAACAGGTGGGAGGCACGTGGCCGGGTTTCCTCTCCCACGCACGCACGCACCCACCCGGGGTAAATCCCGGCGTTGAAATCACGTGGTCTCCGCGAACCCATGGCACTCCATTTGCTGAAATATGCCAGAGACTCGCCCCGTTTCGCCTGAAGCCGCAAAATTGTGGCTTCAAGAATACCGAATAACGGAAAATCCCGTTGACACTGCCCCTGCTGTCTTTACGGTCAGCGGTGCTCTGCGGAAAACGGCTTTGCCGGCACCCCCGGATGGATTTTCCATTTCTCTCTCTTGCGGAAAGAAAAAAGAAAAACTAAAGGATGGTGCCTAATCATTTTCTAGAGTTGTGAAGCGACGGCCAATGCCGTTTCATGGATGTCTGTTCTGTGGACTTTTCCCGTGAAACGGTGTTTTTTGTCTCTACACCTCAATAGGCAGCGCTCGTGTAGCTCAGTGGTAGAGCACTTCCTTGGTAAGGAAGAGGTCGCGGGTTCAATCCCCGCCACGAGCTCCAGCCGGCACTCGTTTTTAAATCAGACTTATCCACTCCAACTAAAAAACAGACACCATGGCCAAGGACACATTCCAGCGTAACAAACCCCACGTGAACGTCGGCACGATCGGCCACGTTGACCACGGTAAGACTACTCTCACAGCCGCCATCACCAGCACCCTCGCGGAAAAGGGATATGCCCAGGCCAAGAAGTATGACGAAATCGACGCCGCTCCAGAAGAGAAGGCGCGCGGGATCACGATCAACACCGCCCACGTCGAATACGAAACCGACAACCGCCACTACGCCCACGTGGACTGTCCGGGACACGCTGACTATGTGAAGAACATGATCACCGGTGCCGCCCAGATGGACGGTGGCATTCTCGTCGTTTCCGCCGCTGACGGCCCGATGCCGCAGACCCGTGAGCACATCCTGCTCGCCCGTCAGGTCGGCGTGCCCGCCCTCGTGGTGTTCATGAACAAAGTGGACATGGTGGACGACGCGGAACTCCTCGACCTCGTCGAAATGGAAGTTCGCGACCTCCTCTCCCAGTATGATTTCCCGGGCGATGACATCCCGATCACCAAGGGCTCCGCTCTGAAGGCTCTCGAAGGCGACGCCACCCACAAAGCCGCCATCTACAAGCTGATGGAATCCGTGGACAGCTACATCCCCCTCCCTGAGCGTCCGATCGACCAGCCGTTCCTCATGCCGGTGGAAGACGTGTTCGCGATCGAAGGTCGTGGAACCGTCGTCACGGGCCGTGTCGAGCGCGGGATCATCAAGAAGATGGAGGAAGTCGAAATCATCGGCTTCAAGGACACTGTCAAAACGACCGTGACCGACATCGAAATGTTCCGTAAGCTCCTCGACGAAGGCCGGGCCGGCGACAACTGCGGTCTCCTCCTCCGCGGTGTGAAGAAAGACGACATCGAGCGCGGCCAGGTTCTGGCCAAGCCCGGTTCCG
Source organism: Verrucomicrobiales bacterium (assembly GCA_965229245.1). Taxonomy (GTDB): domain Bacteria; phylum Verrucomicrobiota; class Verrucomicrobiia; order Verrucomicrobiales; family V1-33; genus V1-33. The sequence continues at coordinate 181,892 of CBDDIW010000003.1, read as the reverse complement.
TGAAGCCCCACCGTCACTTCAAGGCCGAGGTTTACGTCCTCTCCAAGGAAGAAGGTGGCCGTCACACGCCGTTCTTCAACAACTACCGCCCGCAGTTCTACGTCCGCACCACGGACGTGACCGGCAGCATCAAGCTCCCGGAAGGCGTGGAAATGGTGATGCCCGGCGACAACATCCAAATGGAAGTTGAGCTCATCACCCCCATCGCCCTCGAAAAGACCATGCGCTTCGCTATCCGCGAAGGTGGCCGTACCGTGGGTGCCGGACGTGTCAGCGAAATCATCGCCTGATTGGCGGTTCGATAAATTGTCATAGCCAGCGGGGAGACGGAAACGTCTCCCCGCTTTTTTTGCATGACAGGGTAGAATGGCGGTATATAGCGGTCCTCATGCTTCATTGGTGGGCCACGCTCGATCTTCGGGGAAAACTGTTCTTCCTTTCCATCCTTTTCCTCGTTGGAGGGGTGACCGTTTATTTTATCACCGATGGAGGAGTCTCCGCGAAACTGTGGGGTGGAGGAGTCATCAGTCTCATCGCCGGGAGCTTGTGCCCCAAAGATGATTCCACAAAGATCTAACGGAAGTCCGGGCATCATGATTGGGGACACTTACGCAGGCTTCACCCGCTGCCTGTTTCATGTCATTTCAGGTTGGAACCCAGTGGTGTCCGGCTAACGGATTTCGCCGTGCCCGCCCGGGGCAGGCATGTGTCTCCGCCGCGCCAAAGGAGCAAACCACACCAGTCTGGGGCAGCGCCCCAGGAATTCTTCCCGACAAAGGAAAAGGGCTGAAAGCCCGCTCCATCCAGTCCAACCGGACGGGCATGGCACGGGCTTTCAGCCCTTGAAAAACATCAGTCATTCCCGGGGCGTTGCCCCGGGTTAGTATGGGTCCAGGCCTTCGGCCCTCCAGAGTTCCGGTCCCGGCCCGTCACAGTTAGCCGAACACCCTGGTTGGAAACTGCCACTTGATCCTTTCCGAAGGAACCTTCGATTCCTCCCGCGAAATCTCCACGCCATTTTACAGGACCCTAACCGGAAACCGCATGATCAGCTGCGTGGCCTCGAGTGCTTTTGGCGGTAGAGTTCCCGGTAAAAGCCGGATTCGCGGCTGACGGGGACGCTCAGTTCCGCCAGGATCGCCCAGGGAACGGTGTAATCAATTTGCCTTGGCAGTCCCTCAGGCGTGGCGACAAACCGGCGGCAACTGAAACAAACCTCCAACACCGCTACCACCCGGTCGTCCGCATCATGAAAAACAAAAGCGTGATGCGGAACATAACAAGGCTTCCGGCGATCCATGGCCCGCCCTCTCGTGATGGCATTCAGCAGACGCTGGACCTGGCCGGGGGAAAGCACTGCTCCCGGAGCATTGAGCACCCCTTTATGCATACGGCCATGGCTTTGGAAAAAGCCCGTGCCGTGCTCCGCCTCGCAATCATAGGCGTAAGCGCGCACCGTTTTGTAAGGAGCCGGAGGCCAGATCACCAGTCCCGCGGGCACGGCGGGGCGGCTGGCGCAGCTTCCCAGCAGCAGGGAGGCGGAGACCGCGCAGGCGGAGCGGAGGAAGGCGGCCCGTTCCATGGAGCGCGGCTTACTTCGGCAGTTTATCGAAATGGAACTGGCAGCACCCCAGGTCCAGCACGTTGGCGTTTTCCGAAAGGTGGCTGCGGAAGTCCTCGGCGAGGGAATAGACCCGCTGCTGCCCTTGTTTCTCCACTTCCACCAGCGAAGCCTCACGCAGCACCTTCAGGTGCTTGGAAACATTATACTGAGTGGCCCGGACGGCGGTCACGATCTCCGTCACGGTGCGCTCCTTTGTGAGCAGCAGGCGGAGGATGCGCATGCGGTTTTCCTCACCCAGGGCCTTGAGCGCATGGATGCAGTCGAACTTCTTCTTTGCGGAGGAACCGGCCATTGGCGGAGGAATGGTTGCCATCGGGACTCAGGGAGGGGCAAAAGCAGCGGCCAGCGCGGTCACCACGGGAGCGGGCACGAATCTGGTGATATCCCCACCCAGCCGGGCTACCTCCTTGATAACGCGGGAACTAAGATAAGTAAAGGCTTCACGGGAAGTGAGAAAGATGGTCTCCAGATCCGGGCTGAGCGTCTTGTTCATCAGCGCCATCTGAAACTCAAACTCAAAATCAGTCACCGCGCGCAGCCCGCGCACCACGGTCACGGCTCCGGCCTTTTTCGCGAAATCCACCAGGAGGCCCTGGAAGCTCACCACCTCGATATTTGCCAGCCCGCCCGTGGAGGCGCGGATGAGCTCCACGCGCTTCTCCGGGGTGAATAGAGGGCGTTTGTCCGGATTATGCGCCACCGCGATGATCAGCCGGTCAAACAGCTTTGCGGCGCGCTCGATCACATCCAGATGACCGAGAGTGACCGGGTCGAAACTGCCGGGGTAGAGGGCGGTGGACATGGCGGTAACCGCTTAGGATAACAGGGCCGGCCGAAACCCGCCAGCTTTCCCTCAGGGAAGGGCGCGGTATTTTTCCAGCAGTCCCGCCACCTTCTCCGGGGTCACGGACTCGTAAAAGTCGTCATTCACCATGCACACCGGGCCGAAGCCGCAGGATGCCAGGCATTCCGCGAACTCGATGGAAAACACGCCATCCTTACCCACGGAAATGGGGTGGTGATGGTCCGCATGGGAGCGGTCGATCCCCGCCTGGGTGCAGAGGTTTTCCATAAGGTCATAGCTGCCCGCCATGGCGCAGCTCAGCGTGCGGCACACGCGGATATGATATTTCCCGGGGGCGGACTGCCGGAAGCCGGGATAGAACGTGACCACCTCCATGACCTGAATGGGCTGCAGGCCCAGCTTTTCCGCCACCCAGGGGATGGCTTCCTCCATGATGTACCCGAAGTGATGCTGCAAAAGGTGCAGAACGGGCAGCACGGCGCTTCGCTTCGACACGGGGTAGTGCGTGATGGCTTCGTCAATGCTGGCAAGCAGATCAGGCGGGATAATCATGGGCGGCAAATGGAGTCCGGCTTTCGGGAATTGGAACTTATCCCTGCACGCTCCGGCAGGGGCAAGGCCGTTTTGTGAAAGTTTTCACAAGCTCCTCCCGGATCGCCCGCCAGGGCCTATCCGGGAAAACAAAGAACCCCGCCTGGCAGGGGGATTGCCGGGCGGGGTTCCGACCGCTTCCGGGCGTGGCCCGGGGGGAGCGGAGGATGGTGGTCCGGCGTGGCCGGGAGCTCCATCATCAAGGGGGATTTAAAAAAGTCCGGCTCACCTCTTTCGGAGTGGGCCGGTGCTTCGAATCCTCTATCTTCTGATTTCTCTCTGACTTCGGATTCGATTACAGATAATGCAGACGATGTGCCAACAGCCACGAAAGGGGTTTTCCCGGAAAACCGGGGAAATCCTGCCTGTTTTCATGGCGGATCGCACGGGATACCGTGCAATCTTCATTACGGGCCAGCCGTCTCACTTTTGCACGCCATCCGCCAACCCTACACAATCCGCCCCTCGGTGGGCAAGATATCTCCGCAGGAAGCCTTCAATTCGGCCAGCGGCGGAACTCGTGGAGGCGGAAGAAAGTTCCGGGGGCGTCCTCCGCGGAAGGGACAGGAGCCGTGAATTCCAACGTGGTCCCCGCCGCCGGGGTGGTCAGGAGGGGGACCCAGGCATCCGCCTTCAGATCCGTGGTCTTTTCCAGGAGATAGGATTTTCCCGGCTCGGTCTGCCAGCGCAGCCGGAAACCGTCCGGGGTCAGGTTCACCGTGTCCCACGCGGGGGGCGCGGGCTTTGGCAGGACGCTGCGCACCACCCGGATGAAGCCGGCGTCATTGGACGCGATAACAAGATCGCCGTTCAGAGCCACGCTGATGGACCGCACCTCACTGATCTCATTCCCGCCCGTGGCGGGCACGGAGAAGGGACCCGGATTGTGCGCATTGGCGTCATTTCCCTGGATGAGCATGTGGACCTCGCCCTCTGTGTCCACATACCAGATGTCCCCGCCCTTGTGCGTGGCGAGAAAATAACCGCCCAGCGGGTGGAAGGCGATGCCCCGCACCTCCAGCAGACCGGTCTTCGTGGCTTTCTTGCCGTTCGAGCTATCGCCGCTGTCCGTGTTGTCCGCTGTCCCGGCCACGATCATCGCCGGAGTAACCGCCGTTCCGTCATGGCTGAAGGGCACACGATAAACCGCCGAGCCCGCGCGATCCGTCACATAGATATTCCCGAAGCGATCCACATCGATATTCCCTGTTTCCTGAAACCCGCTGGCCAGCACCACGCCGGGATTCTCGCCCATGCCCGGGCTCCAGCGTTTCAGCTCCGTGTTCGTGCAGTAATAAACCAGCGCCTCATCCCGGCTCACCCACAGACCGCGATTGAGTGAGACCGTGTCCTTCACCAGCGTTTTCATCATGCCGTCCAAGCCCACCTTGCGCACGCGTCGGTTGCCGCTGTCCAGAATGTAAAAAGTGCCGTCCGGCAGTACATAGGCATGCTGCGGTCCGTCCAGCAGGTGCTCCCTCGCGGGACCGTCGCCATCGTATCCGGCGTTGTCCCCTTCCCCGGTGATCTCGCTGAGATTCATGCCCGCCACGGTGTGGATATTACCGTCCGGATCGATGCGCCGGATGGCGTGCGCGTTCTTGTCCGCCACGAAGATCCGGCCCCGCACATCCGCCATGGCGGAGTGGGGCTCGGAAAGTTCCGCCTGGAGAGCCGGAAGCCCCTCGGCATCATTCCATTCGTCAGGGTTGTTGTCCCCGTTGGCCTGCCCCAGGCCCGCGACGGTAATGGCGGTCTTATACTGATCTTTGATATCCCCCCATTCACTCGCCGGAGAAGAGGCAGCGGTGAGGAACAGCATGGGGAGATACCGGAACGTCAGCGAAAGAGTGTTCTTCATAGAGGCGGGCATTTTCGGGCTGTGCGCTTTGCATTCTTCGTACCCCGCGCAGGAAAACCGTGACCCGCTCCCCCCACGGCACAGGGACTGCAACGGGCCTGCCGGAAACCCTATTTATCATGAATCACGAAACCACCCTGATCACCGGAGCCTCCAGCGGCATCGGGCTGGAGCTTGCCCATGAGTTCGCCAGCCACGGCCACCCGCTTATCCTGACAGCGAGAGTGCCCTCCGAACTCATTGGCATCGCGGACCAGTTGAGGCGCACTTACGGGGTGAGCGTCCATACCATTGGACGGGATCTGGAAGAGGCCGGGGCCACGGAGGACATCGCGGAGGAGCTGGCGTCGCAGGGCTTGCAGGTGCATATCCTCGTAAACAATGCCGGCCTCGGATTCCGGGGGAAGTTCTGGGAGATCCCGCTGGATGACGACCTCTCCATGCTCCGGGTGAACATCGGGGCCATGCTGCGCATGACCAAGCTCTTCGTCCCGGACATGATTCGCCGGGGCTCCGGTCGCATTCTCAATACCGCCTCCGTGGCCAGCTTTGAGCCCGGTCCCACGCTGGCGGTGTATCATGCCAGCAAAGCCTTCGTGCTTTCCCTCAGCGAAGCCCTGGCCACGGAACTGGAGGATACGGGAGTGACCGTCACGGCGCTTTGCCCGGGGCCCACGGACACGGATTTTTTCCCAAAGGCGGACATGGTGGATACCCGCGCCTTCCAGCAGACGAAGGTCATGGGACCGCAGGAGGTGGCCCGCATCGGCTACGAAGCCACCCTGCGAGGGGAGCGGGTCATCGTGGCCGGGACCGTGAATAAGCTCCTTGTCTTCTCCCGGCACCTCCTGCCGGAATCCGCGCAGGCCAAAAAGAACGAGAAAATGTATGAACGTCTGCCCGCGGAAAAACAGAAGCGGGTCTCCGGGGAAGTGCGGCAGAAGGAAAGCATGCCGGCGTGAGCTATCCGACCTCCGTCATGGGCCCTCTCCTGTAACGCGGCGAAACTCATGAAACAGCGTGGCGAAACTCATGAAAAGGGTCAAGGGCGCGTGGAAAGGGTGTAACGCGCGGCGGGTGCGCGGGCTGCGCGCGGTCAGAGGGTGTGGTTCCAATTGTGAGAGAACCGGAAGGTGCTGATGGCGAGGCCGCCGGTATTGGGGCCCATGCGGTCGCCGGGGATGATCTCGTAACTCCAGCCGTAGGGGTAGTGGTAGGTGAAGTCACCGGAGGTGAATGGATTGGAGCCGGGGTCCGAAAGGGTGAGCCCGGCGAGAGTCGCGGCCCAGTGAGAGGTGATGGGCTTCCCGATGTTTGAGTAATCGATCAAGTTGGTCCCGGAAGGCAAATAAGCCACGGTGACATCCACCTGCGGGCTGACATATCGGAAGTCCAGTTTTTCGTAAGTGCCGCCCGGCAGTCCGGAGCCAAGGCCGGGGATCGTGATGTCAGAGAGGGAATACTGGTTCACCTGGCTGCTGTCCACCCGCTTAAATTTCTGACCCACGAGCCCCCGGGCCGTGAATTGGGCTCCCACGCGGCCACCGGGCAGCCAGTAGGTTTCGATGTCATTGCCCGACAGGTAGAAGCCGTAACCCCCGGTTTGTCCGGGGAGAACGATGCGTTTAGACTTGAGGGCCTGATTGGCTGCGTAGGGGGAGTCCCACCAGCCTTCCAGAGTGCCGCTGACTTCGTCCCACTGGTTGGCAGCTCCGGTTTTCAGACGGTAGTCCTTCCATTCAGGATTGGAGCCCAGGCCGGGCCGGTGCATCGTTCTCATCATTTTACTTTGCGGGCAGTTTCCCGGGCGGCGTCCACCAGATCCGGGAAGCGTTTGAGGAACAGCTCCGTGGCCTTGAGCACGATCTCCCCGGACCGCTGTTCCATGCGTTCCTGTCGCTGGGCGGCGTTGCCCATGCCGGCCATGCGTTCAGCGCGGGCCGGAGTGGCGGATGCCTGTGCAGCGGTGCGACCGAGGCCGGACGCGCCTTGAACGGACACGCCCTGACCGTTGCGCGGAGAGACCGCGCCCTGAATGCGGCGGCGGGCTCGCTCCGGCGCGCTGGGGGCCGGAGCCGGACCGCCCCCATAGGAGATGGATGGTTCGCTGGGAACTGCCGTGCTGGCGGGTGGAGGAGAGGCAGGGGCGGCGGGAGCAGCTTTCAGAGCTTCGGGCGGCAACGTGCCGTATTGCTCTTCATACGCTTTGTACTGCGACGGCGGGATCTCACCCCGGATCTGGTAGGACTCGTCAATGGCCTCCTGGGCTTGTGCCTTTTCCCGGGCCTCCCGTTCGGCATCTGTCTCTGGAGCAAACTCGCCCAGCTTGTGCTGCGCGCGGTAAGCGGGACTTTTCTGGTAGTCCTCCTGCTCCTGTTTTGCCCTCGCGGCCTCTTCGCGGGCATCTGCATTCTCAGTCTCTTCCTGTCCCCGCTTTGCCCTGTCCGCATCCACTTCCCCCATGGGCTTTTCCAGAGCTTTTTTCAGGCGGTCTTCAGCATTCCGGGTGTCTTCGGACACCGCGTCATATTTCGGAGTCAGCCCCACAGGGGTGATCATGTGCTCAAAGACCCGTTTATTGATCCGCTCTGCAAGTGCTACCGGGTTAGCGATATCTTTCGCCAGATCCACGATGTTATCACCCAGCCACTTCATCACGTTGGAAAGCCCGTCCTTAAACCGGTTCACCGCCACGTCGAACGCCGCGCTGAGGATTTCGGACAACTGGTTGTTTTTGATGGCCTTGAGTCCCACCTCGATGCCGTAGCCTATCTTGTCCCCGATCTCGCTGGCTGCGGACTGCTGGCCGCTGAGCGTCTCCGTCAGTTCGTCCAGCACCGGCTTGAGCCCTTTATTAATGCCCTCGCCCATGGCTGAAAGGAGCGCGTTGAAGGACTCTCCCAGCGCCCCGACTTTCGTGTCAAAAGTCTTACTCAGTTCCCCCATCATGCCGGAGAATTGGCCACCGCTGTCGGTCATGTTGCGGAAAGCCTGCTCCAGCAGCGGAAAGGCAATCTGGCCCTGGCTCGCCAGATCTTTCACCTCAGAAGTGCTCACGCCCAGAATGCGGGCAAACTCTTGGATGATGGGAATCCCCCGTCCCGTAAGCTGGTTGATGTCCTCAGCGAAAAGGGTGCCCTGCACACGGGCCTTCCCGTAGAGTTCGGACAATTCACTGATCCCGGAGCCCGTGGCGGAAGCGATGTCCCCTACGCGCCGGAGCGTCTCCGGAATATCGTCAGCAGCTTCGCCGAAGGCGGCCAGTTTCCGGGCGGCGTCTGCCAACTCCGGAAACTCAAAGGGGGTGTCTGCCGCCAAGGCGCGGAGGCGTCCCAACACCTCCTCACTTTTCTCCGCGTTGCCGATCAGAACGCGGAAGGCCACGGATGTGGTTTCCGCGCTGCCGGCCAGTTTGCTGGGCAGGCTGAGCGAGCTGAGAATGCCCTGCACCGCCCGGATCTGGTCCGGCAGCTTGAAGAGGATGTCTCCCACGCCGCCCAGCGCGCTCTTCAGCTTCCCCACGGCTGCTACGCCCTCCGTGCCGATCTTCGTGAGTCCGCCGGTGATCGCGCGCAGGCCGGGGAGGACGCCGGTGTCCTCCAGGGTGAGCTTGAGTTTATTGGTCCAGTTATTCATGCGGCGGCCAGCGTTGTAGGCGGGTGACTAGAAACCGAGGCAGTCTCCGCAGTGGCCCTCCCCCGGCACGCGCAGGGGGGCGTTGCACTCCACACAGCGGCCCGGGAGATCCGGAGCATTGAGCAGAAGGGGCGCAGGCACCGTGGCCCCCGCACGAATGCGGGCCGCTTCCTCTGTGCAGGGCACAAAACTGTAGAGGCTCTGCGCGGTGAAATACCGGCTCACAAAGGTGCCGTCGGGCTGGGGCACATCACAGCGACCGAGGACACCGCCGAAGCGCTGCTCTTCCGTGACGCGACCGGCGAAGGTCACATGGCCCATCTGGCTGACAATAGCCCACAGCTCCGGAGGTGCAGGCGGTGGGGGCGGAACGGCATCAGGCAGGGTGGCCGCCGGGGAGTCCGGACCAAAGCCGGGAGGATAAACGTCGTCGTTCATGGTGCTTTGTTTTTGGTGGCTTCGAGCCTTGCGCGTTCCCGCTTTTTCCATGCGGAGCCCGCGGCGAGGCCCTCTTTTACAGCGAAGTGATCGTCTTCGGGGAGGAGCCCGGCGGCCTCCATGGCTCCGGGCTGGAGGGTGTAGTAGTGGTTGAGGGAAAAGCTCCAGAGGGCGCGCTCGATGTCACCGCCGGTGTATTTGGTGGCGATGTCATGGACGGCGAGAATCCACCAGCCGGCGCGGCTGCCCTCCGCTCCGCTGGTGGTGACATTGGCGCTCCCGGCGGGTTTATCGCCTCCGCAGGCGAGCCGAAAAAACGGGAGATCTCCGCGTTCACCCACGCGGCGGCGGCCTCGCGGTCGGAGTCCTCTATCTGCGCCCAGAGATCCTGCACCGCCTCCTCCCATAAAAAGGCCGCCCGGGGGTCGCTCCACAAACAGGTGACAGGATCAAAGGGCTTGAGCAGGACCCACGATTCCCGCGGCTGCCGGAAGACAAAGATCAGGTCCAGCAGGTCCTCCCGGAGACGCGGCAGCTTTGACCAGCGCAGGATCACCTGCCGGAGCCCGGCGGTCATGGGACTGAGCGCGTGCCCGGCGAGCAGAGGCGGCGCGGTAGCGGTGCCGTCCAGCAGATCTTCGATATTCTCCCGGGGGCCGCCTCTGGCAGCGGCGGCCTGTCTGGCTTCACGGTTCGCCTCCATGGCTCCCACGGCCAGATGCTCCCGGCGCTGGCGGTCCGCGTCCGGCACTGCCGAGAGCCCCGGTTCTGGCGGGCCGCAGAAAGGCGGCGCCGCAGCCGGAATGGAAGCGTCAGCCGTGTTGTCCACGTCCTCCAGAATGGGGCTGTGCATGCCGAGTGGATTGTCAGGCGCAAGGGCCGGAAGGCCAATCATCGTGCCGGTGGAAGGCGGGAGGGCGGGAGGCGTTTTCATGTGCTTTGGTCAGGTGGAAAGAGTGAGATCCATGGTCCCGGCATGGGTGCGGGAGGCGGTGAGCCCGTCCCACGCGATGCCGCTGAGGGTCATGTGGCGGGAGGTGCCCTCCTCATTATGGAGGGTGATTTTCCAGACCACGTATTGACGGCCCTCCACGGTATAGAGATCGCCCTTCGCGGGCCGTTCCTCCGGGTCCAGGAGATCCACGATGCAGAGCGTCTCCACCATGGCCGTGCCCTCCGGAATGGCACCAAAGAGGTTCCGGCCCGTGGCGCTCTGCGTGAGATCCGGCGCGGACTGGTCCACAAAGTCATGCGTGAGCACGTCGCCAAAGCCGATGTCCCGGCTTACCGCCGCCGTGCCCCAGCCGTAGCCCGCCGCCGGCTTCCAGTGGGTGGGCGCTCCGTCCGCCGGGCTGAACTCCGACCGCCGCGCCAGCACGATGGTATAGCCCGGCATCCGGTCCGGCTTCGCCTCCAGTTCCCAGGCGTATTCGATGACCGCCCCGGCCTGCGTGGACGCCACGGCCTCCAGCGCCCAGGCGTATTCGATGATCTCATCCATCGCGTGCGGGCCGGTGGCTGATCGTTATGCCGCGGACACATCCCGCAGCACGCGGGAACGGGCGGAGATGGTATAGGCCAGCCCCGTGGAGACCGCCACCAGGGCGCTGAGATTGAAGACGAAGTCCGGCAGCGTCTGGCCGGTCCGGAACCACGCCTCCGTTTTCACATAAGGCCAGTCCAGCGTGGCCGTGGCAAAGTTGATGGTCCGGGAGTTTTTGATGGTCCAGAGATCGGAGCTTTCCACGATTTCCCACGCGCCGGTCACGGCCTCCGTCTGCCGCGCGTAGCCTCCCGCGGAGAGTTCGTTCCCATCCTCATCATAGAGCGCGATGGAGTAGTTGCCCGTGGGCGGTATCCAGTAGGCGGAGCCATCCTGACCAGCCATGAAGAGCGCCGCCGCCTTGCGTGTATTGAGACCCAGCATAAAACGATTGGTGATTCTTCAGGAGTCCGGGGATCAGGCCGGGGCGGTGGGGAGCACGCTGCCCGGGGACACGCCGGCCGCGTCCACGGCCAACCCGTTGGCCCAGCTCTTCACCCGTCCGTAGTCATCCACCACGGCCCGGAACAGCGCCTGCGGCCCGGTGGTGAAGCCCTCATGATGCCGCACGGTCACGGCATACATGGCGGTCTCGTCATCGCCTTTATCCGCCGTCACATCCGCCACGTAGAAGGTCCGCTTTTCCGCGAGGGTCACGCCGTCCTCGTCAGATCCGGTGTCCACCCACAGGCTGACAGTGTCCCCGTAACGGAGGAGCGGCATGCCCCGGTCATGCTGGAGAGAGAGGCTGGCCTCAAAGCCGAGATCCGTCCACTGCATGGCGCGGCGGCCACCGTTACCGTTGGAGATCGTGGCCTCCTTCCCCGTGGTCTTGAGGGAGAATTTCAGAAGCGTGCCCCACGTGTCCACCCCCGCCCACGCGGTGCCCGCGCGGAGCTTCGTGGCCACTGGGGTTTCCCCGTCCACGGCCATGATAAATTCTGACGGCGCCGCGAGGATCGCCTTGGCGCTTTTCATGCCGGCCAGCATGCCGGAGGGGAGAGTGTTTTCTGCGTCGGAGCCCATGGTAAAAAATAGATAGGGTTAAGAATCGAAATAGAAATTGCCGCCCGTGTCGGACGGGCCCGCCGTGACCTGCGTCATGGCGATGCCAAAGGTCCAGTCCTGCTGGGCGAGGAGCAGCTCGAAGATGTCTTTGGAGTCGGCGACTTTGAAGGTGCTGCGGGAGAACTCCGCCTTGCCCGGCACGCCGGATTTGTTGCCGTCCAGGTAGCCATCCAGCGGGACGAATTGCTTCACTCCCGGTTTGTCCGTGTCCGTCACGGTACCAAAGCGCAGGCGGCTGATCCAGGACCACACCAGCGCCCAGGTGAGCATGAGATCCTCCGCCCGCTTGTCCGCGTCCGCCGGAGCCCCGGGCGCGAGGCCGATGTAGATCCGCACGGTGGCCACGGCCATGCCCGCGCGCTTGTCCGCGTCCGTCGTCCCGTCGCTCTGCTGGGCGGGGACAGTGACGGCCACCAGAAACTTATTGCCCACGCCCTGCTGCTGCATCCAGAGCAGCGCGCTCTCCTTGTCCGCGCACCGCGCGCAGACTCCGCCCGTCTCTTTGCAGCGGGCCGAGAGAAACCGGCGCAGGCGTCTGGTGAGATCGTGGAGCATGGGATGCTAACTGAAGACCCGGTTGCGCCGGGGAACCGTGAGGGCCTCCTCACTGACCACGTCCACCACGGAGCCCGCGCCGGGGACTCCGCCAGATCCGCCACCGCCGCCCGTGGATGGCTTGAGGCTGGGGACATCCATTTTGCCCTCCGCGATCTTCGTCAGGAGCTGCCGCACGGTCTTGATCATCTCACCGTGTCCGGAGCGGTCGGCGGACAGATGCCGGCGGGCGTAAAGGTGGGCGACGCAGAGAAATTTGGAGTAAACCACCAGGCCCTTTTCCACCGCGACATCCAGCGGAGTGGGCACGCCGCGAATGGCGTAGAAGGAATCAATCTCATTGTCCGCCGCGTCCCGCACGGCCTCCAGCACCAGGTCATCCGGCTCGTTGTCGCCGTCATCGTCGGTGAGGTCCAGCTTGTCCCGGTCCGTCAGGAGCGCGAGGAAGTCATCCGTTTCGCAGTAGTGGACAGAGCGGGGCATGGAGTGAGGGGAGCGTCAGGAGACGGCGCGGGGCCAAAAAGCACATAAAAACCTTCGCACCGTCTCCCTTCGCGAATGGGTTACGCGCCGGTGCCTCCAATGATGGTTTGCGGGTCGCCGTAGCTGGCCCTCAGGCGCGTGTAGAGCTGCCACCAGATTTCATCATCGTTGAGGGCGGGGTAATCGTTGTCCGTGGTGATCCGCGTCCGGAGCCTGGCGAAGGTCACCAGGGTGAGAGGGCGTTTGGCCCGGGGCGGGGTTTTCGCCTGGAGGAACCATTTGGTGCCCGTGATGTAGGGACTGACCACCAGATCCGCCGCCTTGTAGTTCACGTTGGAGGCCCCGCTCGCCATGTTCATGGCGTTGATGAGCGTGAGACCGGCGGACCGGTTCGCGGCCCCCACCATCAGGTTATAGCCGCGCAGGCCGTAGCCGAGATTCGTCCCCGCGCCATCCGTCATCGTCAGCAGCTTCGTCACCCCGGAGCCGAAAGTGGTGGCATCCAGCACACCGGTGACGAGATTGTCATACGTGGGGCTTTTGGCACCCATTTCCGGGGCGACTTTGCGGCCCGTATCGAAAAACTTCTTGGTGCCATCCACCGGGCCACCCACCACGTCAGTGCCGGCGTTGAGCAGATCGAAGGCAAGCCTTTCGTTGAAGTCGCCCATGTTGCTGCCGTTGGACTGGGCGACCTTGATGAACTTCGCCTGTTTGTCATTCTCCAGCTCCGTCATGCCCATGGCCAGGAGGAGGCTGTAGCGTTCCGGAGTGACCACCAGCCTGTTGACGGAGAGGCGCTGTTTCTCCTGCGGGCCGTTCCATTTCTTCAGGCGCGGCGAGGTGGTGAGCCAGGGGATGTCCGCCTCCATTTCACCGATAGCGGTGTCTTCATAAAAGAGGTTGGGGGCGGAAGGGGTTTCGGGGGCTCCGCCGGCCATGCCTTCCATGAAGCCGGTGAGGAGCGACACGGAGAGCGCGTTGAGGGCGATGCGGTTGGAAATATTCATAGAGTGGGACGAAGGGAAAGGAATGGTTCCGGGGTTGGGTTAAGCGAAGGAGACCAGCCCCCGCCCGGAAGGGGTGACCCCGCGGAAGATGCCCACGGTGATAGGGTTGGAGCCCGCGGTCTTCATGATCTCGCCGGACGTGCTGAGATAGGCGGTGGCCCCGATGTCCGCGTTGGTGAAGGCGTCGCCGCTCTTCATGTCGAAGGCGCAGGGCCTGCGGGTGCATTTCACCTGAATGTCTCCCGCCGCGCCGCCGCTGTTGTCGGCCAGATCCGTGGCCCAGCCCACGCAGCGCATGCTGGCGGTGGCCCCCACGCCCGGCTCCGCGTAACCGGTGGCAGTGGCCACCATGACCATGTGCCCCTCATCGATGCGGGTGGCGGCTTTGACGTTGATCGGCGGGACGGCGTGATCAGTGGAGTATTCTTCGACGGGGTAAAGAGAGGAGGTAGAGCCCATGTGTCAGGAAAGGTGAGGAAGGAGGGGAGAGAGGTGGCGTCGGTTATTTCGCGTCCCGGGCCTTGGCGGCGGCTTCGAGGGTGATGCCGGAATCCGTGATGACCTTGGCTTCCTCCGCGCTGAATCCGTGGAGGTTGGTCTTGTTTTCGGTTCCGCCAGTGGCTCCGGCGTTATTGGCGTTGCCCTGCTCCGCGCCGGAGACGGTCACGGTGCCGGCAGTGAGGGTGTCGAGATATTTCCCGGCGACTTCCGCGCCCATGCCCACGAGGGTGGCGCGGTCCAGCTTGATTTCTTTTCCGGCGCTGGTGGCGGCGGCAATAAGGCCATCCACCTTTGACTCCGCCAGTTCGGCCCTCATCCCCGTGACCAGCGTCCGAAGTTCAGCAATGGCAGGATCAGGTTGCTGGGGGCGGAGCGCTGTGCCCTGCCGGAGCGTGCCGGTGCTCATGCCCTCCGGCTCTTTGGCGGCAACAGCGGCGGCGATTTCTTCGTCCGTGGCTTCGGGAGGGAGGCCAAGGAGGGTGAGGAGGAGTTTCTTAGGGTCCATGGATTGGTTAGGTTTGGAAGGGGTGGGGGGCGCGCCGTCGGCGCTGAAAAGCTCAAGCTCACCGGCCTGCATCTCGCCGTGTTCGCAGAAGGCGAAGGAGTGGAGCCCATAGATCACGCCGTTGTCCGCGCGGTCGAAGCAGGGGCTCACATCCGGATAGTGGCCGCCGGCCACATGCGTCTGGCCCTCCGGGGTCCAGTAGGACGGCTTCACCACGATGCCCACGCCGCGCACGCACTGCGCGCTGGCCTTGCACGCCTTGAGCGTGGGCTGGGCGGCACGGCCCGGCATGGTGTTGTGATTGAAATCCCCCATGACGTGGTCCCGGCGTTCACGCGCCTGGAAGGCATCGAACGCGGCGAGGGTGCGTTCGTCGCAGATCACCGGCCCGCGCCGGGTTTGGGTAGTGCCCCACGGGACCACCACGATCTCCTCCGGCAGCGTGCCGGGCGTGAGCTTCGCGGAACCGGAGACAAAACCCGCCAGCACCGTTGCCGGGAGGTGGGATTTGTCTTTGGGTGCTGTCCGTGCTTTGCTGCTCACGCGGCCATCCATCGCCGGGCGGCGGGCGGACGCATGACGCGCCTGATGCGCGTGGCGCATCGCGAAAAGGGAGTTCTTAATATGGCAGGGGACCATGGGGGCGCGAGGTATAAACACCTCTTTCGCGCCGTCCAGCGTCCGCCGGTCTTACCTGGTCTTACCCGGTAAGACCAGGTAGGACCGCAAAGTTTGTCACATCCCCAGGTAATCCGCGAGGGCCGCGTTGATGTCCTCTTTCACCTGCGGCATCAGCTCCCCGCCATCGTCCACGGGCAGCATGGGCCGGTCATCCATCCAGATGGTGCCGAGCTGGTGATAGACGGCGTAGGGCCGGTCACTCGTGATCTCCACCACGCGCGGCGTGGCCTCCACCGCGTAGGAGTGGATGAGCGCATGGGTCTTTTGCAGCGTGGCCGGCGTGCCGTCCGCCTTCGGTGCCCAGGGCTTCACCCTTTTCCCAGCGTCCGTGAAGGACTCCACCGCCCAATCACGCACCACCATACCCATCACCTCCAGCGTCTCCTCCCGTCCGGAGCCATCCAGCTTTTTGATCAGCTTCCGGAGGGCCGGGCTGATGGCGTCGGTTTGGGTGAATTGGGCGCGCATAATGAAATGTTATCCCTGCTTCCAGAGAGGAAAAATTAAGGAGGCTGCAAGGATGTGATCCTGGGCGGCCAGATATTCAAACTTTCCAGTTTTGACGTGCTCGCGAAGCATCGCGAAGTAGTCCTCAACCCCCTCCAGCCACCGTCCCCCAACCGTTGCCGGGAAACGACTGCCCACTACTGAGCAAATCATCACACTGTGTTGAAGCGTCGATACCAGCCGGGGCACAGGCAACCCGTAAAGCGGGCAAGTGACGCTCCGACCATCCTGATTTGTAGGATGAACATGGCCGGTATGATAGTGGAACCCAAAGGAGTGCAACATCCCAGCGTTTTGATCTTTAGCGATGTCCTCTAAGCGCCGTGGCTTCCATTTAAATCCGCTCTTTCTGATGGCTTCGATCCTCACCCGCTGCTCCTTCGACAGTGGTTCAAAATCCGTTCTCTTGCTCCGTCCGGATTCCACCAAGAAATCCACTTGCTTCTCAAAGTCGCCCACACGGTTCCGGAAACAAAAATCGTCGAAATTCTGCCAAAGATTGTTGTCTTCAAATTCGTTCAGCAAAAGATAACGCTCGTGAAGGCCTCGAAGGCAAGTGCTGCACTCCTCAAAGAGACCACCCTTCCAAAGAAGCACGATTGCTCTGGCCAGATTTACTGATCGCGCAGTGAAATTAAAGACGATCTTCTCTCGGATGCTCCATGCTTCTCGGCCAGTCATCCCATGCTTCAACAGAAGCAGCATGACGTTGGCGTAGGATTCCAAAGCAGAAACATAACTATCTTCCGGCAACAATTCGTCTTCTGGCATTTACGGGGAGATTTTTAGAATTCAAGGATGCTCCACGCCATGCTGCCTCGCTTCAACTCCTCATGCACGGCTTTGAGATATTCCTCTCCATCCGCAGGGTGCAGCGGGCGCGGATCTTCTCCCTCAGACCACACTGGCGGGAAATCCGCGAAGAGCGGGCTGTCGGTTTCGTCCGGCGTGACGGTGGCCACGAGGACCGGCTTTTCCGCAACGGTGTCAAATCGGTAAAGGGAGAGTGTCATGTTGTCGTTGAGGATGAGGTCCGGGGGACAGCGTTCCCGTAAGTACCACGGGAGGCAAGGAGGCGCGCGCGGTCGATGAGTTTATCCAACGCCTCCGGCTCCAGCAATTCGGCAAGTGAGGCCCGTAGGGCGGATTCACCGGCAAGGAACTGTTTCAAGCTCGCTTTGCTGGCCGCGCTGAGCGGGCGGCCTTCCAGCCCCACGGCCACCCGCTTCCCCTTCCCCCAAGGATATTTGGCATACTCCGCGGGAATGGAGAGACCGTTATCGATCAGGGCCACCTCCATGCTCCCGTCCTCGCGGGGCTTCACCATCCAGTTTCCCTGGTGCCGGTCCAGATGGTTAGTCAAGTCATCAAAGAGCTGCCATGCCTCCAGATCCGCGCGGCGGATCTTCGACTTCGCAGCGGCGGCCCCGCCGGGATGTCCGGCGGCGGTGGTGAAGCCGGACTTGAACAGCATGGCGCTCCCCGTCTGGCCCTCATGCGTGATGAGCGCCACCGGCGGCACCAGATTGATGCCCAGGGCATCTGCCACCAAGCTGGCCGCCATTTCCCGTTTGAACTGTGTTTTCGGGGGAACGCCTTTGCGGATGGAATGGCCATATTCCTCATCCGCCGGCTTGAAAACGACTTTCTCGCCGTTCCTCAGGAGGTAACTTCCGTTGATCCCCGCGTTGATTGTGTCCTTGCTGACATACTTCGCGGCGGCCAGCGCCTCGCGGCTTCCTTTGGCCGGCGCAGATCCGGGCGCGGCTGCGGGCGGTGGCACCGGCACGGGCGGCACTGCGGGGGCGGGTTGAGGCCGCGCGGCCTTAGGCATGCCTGGCAGGGAGGGGAGCGAGGGCAGCACCGCCCTGGCTCTAACCACCGGGCCCGGCGCGGCGGGTGGTGCCTTCGCGGCGGGGCCGGGGGCTGGTTTGGCAGGCTCCGGAGCGGCAGGCGCGCGGAGCTTGAGCGCCTCGCGCACCTGCTCCCGGGTGCGGGCGGGCGGCAGTTTGGCGGGGAGCGGCAGATCCGGCTGGATGGCCTGGGCGCGGGGCGAACTGTTACCCTGACGCTGTGCCTTGAGGGCATCCCAAAGTGTTTGTTTACCGTCCGGCTTCACGCCCTGGGCCCACGCTTTGAAGAGCGCCCACACATCCGGCGTGTAACGCTCTTTGATGCGGGCCATGGGCATCAGCATACTGCGCGGTGACCAGTCCACCGTGCCCGGCTCGCGGTTCAAGTTATACTGTTCGTTGAGGCCCCGGTTGATGATACCTCCCTCAATCTGTTTCAGGACCGCGCCGCTGGCCAGCCGGCGCTCCTCCGGCAGCATGGTCCCGGCCTCCACGTCCGCCTCCTCCTGGGCATGGAGCCGCGCGGCCTGCGCGCGGGTGACGCCCACCACGGAGCACCGGCAGTTGTGCGCGTCCGGGGGCGTATGGCTGTCCCAAAAGGGGGAGTCCGCCGGGAGTGTCATGCCGTGCATGGCATTGTGGGAGGCGCGCACCCGTCCGTCGCCGGAGCTGAGCCGCTTCCGGAAGGGGAAGGCGGCCCGGTGATTGTCGAGCTGGCGCGTCACGCCGGCATTGGAAGCACGGAAGGCGGCGGAGCGCACGATAATGAGGGAGCGGCGCTTCGCCTGCCCGCCGAGGTGAGGTTCGATGGCGGCTTCCACCTGCTTGCGGATCTTTTCAAAGTCCCCGCCCTCCTGGGTGCGCGCCACGATGTCCTGAACGTCCTGGAGGACATCATGCGCGGCAATGCCGGTGATGAGGAACGCGCCGTGCTGAAACTCCGGCAGCATTTCGTCAAAGGTGGCCCGGTCCACGGCGGGCATGGCCCGGATGAAATCACGGGCCTCCTCACGGGGTTTCGGCTTATCGGCGAAGATGAATTTCATGGGGCGAGCGGGGTTAGAAAGACAGTTCCTGCTGGACGGAGCCGAGGCCGTCCGCCTTTTGCCAGGTCTCGCTGGGGCTCATGTGTTGCCGGGCGGCGCGACGGTGCGCATTCCGCCGCTCCTGTTCCTCCAGTTCTTTTTGTGTGGGCTCCTTGACCGGCTCATCGCTCAACACAGTCCGCGCCACCTCCGCCTCTGCTTGGGCGACAATAGACGGAGGGTAGATCATGTGTTTACCGATCAGCAGGTCCGGCAGCGAACCCATGCCCTTCTTGAGGATCTTCACTCTGGCTTCGGCGGTTTTGATTTCCGCGCGCTGCTCCTTGATCGCCTGCTTCATATTATAGCGATCCTTGTGGAGGCACTTTCGATACCATCCGAAGGCGGCCTCAATATCGATCTTGTCTAGGATAGTCGTCAGGACGTTAGCCGCCCAGCCGCCGCTGTATTTGGTCCACTCCACCGGCACCCAAACTTTATCGAGAATCATGCTCACGACGTGTTCAAAGAGCGTCTTCTCATGGGTCTGGATTTCGGGCAATCCCCAGCGGTGCACCCGCTCACCGGTCACATCCTCCTCGGTGAGGTTCAGTTTTTTTAGTGCCTTCAGGAGTTTGCTGCGCGCGGCTGCGGCCTCATGCGGGGGCGTGTTTGGATGATCCGCGAGGGCCTTGAGTTTGCGCAGACGTTCGGGCAGTTCTTCGGTCATGGGGCGGTGGAGGCGGGAATAAGAGCCTCCGCCTGGGCGAGGAGGGCGGAAGGCTGGATTTCAAAGGCGGCGGCGATGCGCTCCAGATAACTGACCGTGAAGGCACGGCGGCCCCTGATCAGATAATTGACGATGCTGGGGCAGATGCCCGTGGCGGCGGAGAGCCAGAGCTGCTTGGCACCGTGGCGTTTCATCGCGGCGGCCAGCCATAGGGAGAGGGCGGTTTCCAGCGGGGTGCATTTTTTCATGGCTATAGATCAAGGAAGGATTGGCCGGCGTCTTTCTCAGTGGCCTCGCGGTGCAGATCCCGGCTGATGAGTCCGCGGGAGACGGCCTCCTGGCTGCCCTCAGAAAAGCGGCGCACATTCTCGCGGGTCCAAAAGGCGGCGGCGCGTTCGCGGCCCTGGAGGGACGTTCGGCGGATGTGCTGCCAGACGGCGGCGGCATCGATGAGGGTAGTCTGGAGGCCCGGACGGTAAGCGGGCACAAAGCCACCATAGGCGAGCGCCAGCAGATCCCGGCGGGTAAGGCCCCAGCCCTGCTCCTGTTCCAGATCATCCGTGAGCTTCACCAGCGGGCTGTGCTTGAGGCGCACCTCCCGCCAGAGGCCGGGCTGTCCGGGCACGGGCTCCAGCACGGCCTCATACTGCACCACGCGCCCGGCGGTCATGCCCGCGGGGAGCGGCACCCGGCGCACCGTGCCGGGCTTCACCTCCACGCGCACGATCTCCGGCGGGGGTTCCGCGGGAGGATCGTCATGGATGATGCGGGGACTCATGGGGAGAGGAATCAAACAGGAGTTAGCGGAGGGGGCAGAGGCTCAGCGGAGGCCAAGATCCATTTCAACAGTGAAGCCACGCGCAGTGGCGGGAGGAGACGGCGCGGAAGGCGCGCGGGGGGCGGGATCGGCAGTGGCGGCGGAGGCTTTGCGCGAACGGGAGGCGGCGCGCTGGCCTTTGTTGCGGTTCTCCGTCTTTCCCGCGCCCTCCATGGCGGCAAGACGGTTTTTGATAGTGAAATAGAGGTTCCATTGGGCCCGGGAATCCCAGGACTTCCAGCCGAGCTGGGCTTTGCGCTCCTTCCACCCCACGATCTGCTGGAACCACGCGGCGGCGCGGACCGGGGCTTCCGCACCTTGAGCCGCAAAGTGAGCCTCCACCTTCTGCATGATTCCCAGCACGGCGCGGGCGCTTTGCTGGACGTTCTCCACCGGCTCACCTTTGGGCGTGTCACCCGTGCGGAGGAGCAGGGCGAAGGCGGCTTCGTCCATGCCCGCGAGGTGGAGGAAGTGGGCGCGCACAGTGCGGAAGTCCGCGCGGGTGAGCTGGCGCAGGCCACTGGCACGGCCATTCGTGGCCTGCTTCACGTGGGAGTGCCGGAACTGGTCCTGCGCGGTCTTGAGCGTGATCTTCGCGGCGCGGGCCATGGCCTGAACGGGCGTGCCTTCGGCGGCGCATTCGTCCACATATTTGGCCCAGGCCTCCGCGCTGGCCATGCCCAGCTCCCGGATCTCCGCGGCGGTGAGGAGCTGGTCCCGGGTATCCGGATAGCGCGGCGTGGCGGGCCGGGTTTCGCCAGCGGCGGGAGTGCGCAAAACATAAACGCGAGTGCTCATAGGAAAGAGGGGGTGCCGTTCTGGTGGTCAAGGATGGCGCGCATGGCGGCGCGTTTGGCGGCGTTGTCCGGCGCGTTGCGCCAGTCGCGCGTGAGGTGGGCGGGGAGCTTTTTCCAGCATTCGCGGCAGGTGATCTGATTCCGCTCCTTCGGCTGGCCGCAGTGGCAGGTGCCTTTCATTGGGCGGTATCAACGATGGTTAGTTTCTCGATAGCATAGCAGCCCGCCACGCCTTCGATCATAACAACCACGGCATGCCCTCCAAGAATCCATGCCACTGAGCGCGTCTTTGTATTAATGACCGGGGCGTCCGGGTTAAGATCGGGGCAATATGAAACGGCGGTGCCTACCGGTGCCTTTTCGTTCCAAGCCTGCTCCATTGCCTGGAGCTGCTTCATTGTCCGCTGCTTTGGATGTTTCATGGCAGCGTGTCCTCCTCTCCAAAGCTGACAGCTTTGCCGGCATCGCGGGCGGCGCGGTCCGCGACGGGGCCGTCCCCTTTCCACATGCCGACGGCATACCGGTTGAACCGGCACATCTTGCTGACCTCCGGCTGCTCGAAGTTGTCCTTCACTTGGAAGGTGTGCTTCACTCCCTTGGAAGTGCTCACTGGAGCGCTGAACTGATAGACCACGCCGGGCTTGATCACCCGTTGAGCCTTCGGACCGCTGCCGCGTGTGATTGCGAGGGCTTTGAGCAGGGCTTCCTCAGCCTTCGCGAAGAGATCCCCCGCCTGTTCCTTGAGACGGAGGTGGAGGCGGAGCTGCTTCTCCGCCGCTTTCGTCACCGGCGGCGCGGTGATGGGCACCAGCTTGTATTCCCGGGCCGGTTTCGTCCGTTCCTTCGCCGGTGGTGGGGAGGTAACCCTCTCCGTGGCAGTCGGGGCAGCGGCATCCGTCGCGGGCGTAGCCGCGTCCGAGGCACCAGGGGCATTTTTGGTCCGGCGTGTCGAGTTCTTCGGGGCTGAAATCCCAGGGGAAATGGGAGGGTTCGGGCATGGGTTCATAAGGGCGTGCTTTGGTGGTTTGGGTGAGAGGCTCTAAAATGCGTTTTAAGGCGGGGGCGGGGTCCGGCAGGGTGATGGCCGCACCCGGGGGCTTCCGGCGCGGCACGCGCGACCGCCGGGCGGTGCGCGGACCATGGGCGGCGGGGTCTAGCGGTTCTTGTGGGCGACGGCGGCGGCGATTTCCTTGAGGCGGCCAAAATCGAAGGCTCTGCCGGCCTGCCGGGCGGCGGCCCGCACGTCCCGGATGTAGGACCGGCTGCCGCTGCGCACGGCGTGGCCGGCCAGCAGGCGTCCAGCGGCCTCCGTCTGGCCCTCCAGCGTGGAAATGTCGATCCACTGGCCCAGCAGGCGGAGGCATTCCGCGGCATCCGGCGGGGTGATCTCCACGCGGTCCGAAAAGCGGCGCACGAACTGCATGCTTTCGTCTTTATAGCGGCCCGTGAGGCTGTTCCAGAGCGTGGGGATGGCGGCGAGGACGAAATGAACCCGGGTGCCGCACTGGTGGGCGTCATTGATCCAGTCCCGCAGGGCATTCAGCCCCGGGCCGGGAATGCAGTGGGCTTCATCCACGGCAATGACCACGTCCCCGGCGGACCGCAGGGCATCGCCCACGCGTTCCTGGAGGCGGGAGGCGGAGACATGTCGGCGGGTGTCCGGCGCGGGCTTGCCCAGCGCGGCCAGCCAGCACTCCAGCATGACGGAGAAGCTGCTCCAGCTCTGGCGGCCCCGGATCATGATCACGCGGTCCTCGCCCAGGATGGACTGCATCTGTGTGAGGAGCGCGGATTTGCCCGCGCCGCTGACACCCTCCACGAACAAAGCGCGCTTTTCGGAAGTCTGCCGGCGGAGTTCCGCGAGGGCCGCCCCGAAGATATGAACATGGGGCAGCTCCAGCAGGGGCGCGTCCTCGCTCCGGCTCTCAAATTCCCGCAGGGCCTGCGGGAGGCGGCGGTAGGACTCAATCCAGTTGGCCGGCTGGCGCTCCCACTTGTCAGGGCTCTTGTCCGCCAGTTCCCCGAAGGTCTTCCGGTCGCCGGTGAGATTGCTGAACTGCTCACAGAAGCGGGTGCGCGACCAGCCGCGGAGCTTCCGCCATTCGTCCGCCGCTTTGGCAAGGCGGTGGAGTTCATCGGCGATGGATGTGGAGACCACCAGATCCTGCCGGCCATCATCAGAGAGAGAGAAGACCGCGCGACCGGCGCGCAGGGAGTTTGCATCAGGGATAAGAGTCATGGGAAACAAGGGGAGGCTGAAAATCAGGAGAGGGACCAGAGACCGGCGCGGCGGACGGCGGCGGGACGGCTGGAGCCGCGCGCGGCCTCCAGCAGCCACGCGGCTTTGGTGATGTTGATGAATGCGGCGGAGACGCCGTCCTCCGGCTCCGGGGAGAGCACCGACTGGAGCAGCGCCAGCCGCTCCCGCTCCGCGGCGAGGGAAAGCCAGCCCAGCGCGCAATGGGTGAGGCGGATCCGCTCCAGAATTCCGTGGCGTCCGGCGCTGCGCACGATGCGGCAGCCCGCCCTGACATGACCCGGAGAGAGGGAGAGCAACTGCGCGAGAGCGCGCAGGACACGGTCCGGGGCGGTCAACTCGAAGGGCGCGTCCGGCAGATCCGCGGGGAGGACGGGCAAGGGCGCGACGTGCAGGGCCAGCGCGTGACTGGAGGCAACGAGAAGCAGGAGAGCGGGGCGGGTTTTCATGGCGTGCTTTGGTTGATGGGTGAAATGAAGTGTCAGGAAATGTCCGCCCAGGCGCTGAGCGGGGCGGCCTCCCGCTCCTCCACCGGCTCCGCGGCGTGGCGCGTGGCGATCTCCGCGAGGCTGCGGGTTTCTTTGGCCGCGCGGGTGCCGCGCGGGGCGGGGGCGGATTCCGGCTCCGGCTGATTCGAGACCTTGAGCGCGTGACCGAGGGAATCCGCGGCGCGGCTGATCCGGACCAGCCCGGCGGAGTCGAAGCCCCCGGCGCGGATCTCCTGACGCACGGCGGCGCGGGCGTTCCGCTGGTGGCTGAAATCCGCCTCGCCGGTGAAGTCCTCCATGGGGACGGGCGGGACATACGGGGCGGTGCCCAGCATTTCCCCCAGCTTGAAGCCCTCACGGTTATAAGCTCCGCGCGTCTCCATGCTGGCGATGACCGCGCCCAGCTCCGGGCGGTCCGGGTGCATGGCCACGGCCACGCGGTGGCCGTTATCCAGTGCCCGCCACGGCAGATCCGTGCCCACGACGCGGAATTGATAGGGCAGCGGGCCGTAGCCCTGGAGTTTCACGAACAGGGACTGCGCGCGGGTGACCCGGCAGACCTTCACGGGGAGCATGCGCCAGGCATCCGAGGCGGGCAGGTGCCGGCGCTGGAAGGTCTCGCGCCAGAGTTCATCCGGCACGGCGGGCTGGTCGCCGAGGAAGGCGCGGCGCTTGGCGCGGGCGTTGTCCTCCATCATCCGTTTCCAGACGGATTCGATGGCCTCGCCCTGCCCCCACAGATAGCGGGCGGCCTCCGTGTTCCCCTCCTTGGCGCGCTGCACCATTTTACTGACGTGCTCATGGGCTCCGCGGCGGCGGCCCACGCTGGTGGCGTGGCCGGTCATGAGGGACTGGAGGTAATCGAACGCGCCCTCAATGACCTTCCCCTGCGGATTGAACTTCCGGCAGATCCGGAGCAGCGGGCCGGAGACAAAGCAGTTTTCGAGACCACCCCAGCGGGCATCCGGCTGCTCACACCACGCTGGCGGTACCGCGCAGCCGTTCAGAAAGTCATTCTCCCACGGGCCGCGCTCCAGTTGCCAGTAGAACGGAAGGCCGACAGCCTGAACGATGGAGCCGAAATGGTCCGCGATGTCCACGGCGGTATAGGCATCCCCGCGGCGTCCGATACCGTGAACGCCCAGCCACTTTCGGGAATAGACATCGATGGTGGCGAGCGTCTGCCGGTTCACCGGGAGGGAGCCATCCGCGCCGGGCTCGCCGCGCCACGGTTCATTGAGGCTCATGTCATCCGAGGACACCATCATGCCGGCCAGCAGCGGGATGGAGCGGGCCTCGCCGGTGAGCGGATCGCGCTCCCGCACCTCCATCACTCGCTGGCGTTTGAAGCCCGCGTCATTCCGGGCCCGGTCGCCGAGGATCTCCGCGATCTCCAGCTTTGTCAGGGCGCAGGCATTGCGCAGGGACTTTGGCAGCTTCGCGTCCCACCTCCCGCCTTTGGCCATGAGGGCGGCCAGTGGCTTCGCGAGGGTATCCGGCGGCGGGGTGCCGAGGGCCGGGCAGCGGCGCACGCACCAGTCCGGCACCGGGATGGGGCAGAAGCGCGCCCCGGCCCAAACGGTGAAGCGGGTCAGCGCCAGCGGCAGGGAGCCGTCACTGGAGGCCACCAGCCAGCGGAGCCGGTGCCGGTCCTCCGGAGTGATGGTCCAGGTGGCGGGACGGCCCCCGGCCTTCCGCTCGCGCGCCTCCCCCTCCACTTCCTTTTCCCAGCGCAGGATATTGGCCGGGCTCTCCCCGGCGATAGCGCAGGCGGCGCGCAGCGTGTGGCCATGCTCCGCGCGCAGCGCCTTCACGGTCCGGACTGACAATTCTTTTTCCATACGGGTGCGTTCGGGAGGCATGGCGCGGCTCAGGCGGGCAGGGCGTTAGTGAGGGCGGCCCGGATCTCCTCCGGCCACGTTGAAATGGAGGCTGCCATGGCCTTCACCGCCTCCGCGCGGTCCTCCTCCGGCCACTTGTCCCATTCCTGAAAGGTGGCGGTGAAGCCGGAAAGCCCGCGGGAATACCCGGCGAAGTAGGCCTGGGGGCGGTCCTTCCCCTTCGTGGCGTTCCCACCAGCGGCCCCGGCGCGGGCGGCTCCAAGTCCGATAAGCCCTTCAAAAAGAAGCGGTTCCAGCCGCTTTCTTTGCGTGGGATGCTCCCGCATAAAGGAGAAGGTGGCGCAGGCTTCCTCCAGCGTGCGGAGGCTGCATCCGGCGGAGGCCGCGAGCTGCTCGCGGGTTAATTCCGCAGTCATTGCGGACTTTTCCAAAGTGATCGCCGAAGGGCGGCCCTTCGGACGCACCGCAACATAGGGGTGCAGATAAACAGCGAGGTAAGCCTTGCTCTCCTTGGTGGCCACGCGCTTCATGGCCACGCTGCGGAGGATCACCTCCCGGGCCTCGCTCTCCTTGCAGAAACGGAAAGGCACTTCCCCTCCGCCAATCTCGCGGACGGCCAGCACGCGGCGGCGGCCCTCCACCAGCGTCGTGGTGCCTTCGATGATCCAGACGGCCTCTTTCACTCCGTGCGTCCGGACATCCCCCACAAACTGCGTCCACTCCTCCGCCTTCGCGGCACCCTCCGCTTTCCAGTCACGATCCTTCGCCAGCTTGAGGGCGAGATCCGACGTGACGGGCACGGGTTCCAGCAGCTCATGGAAGGTAATGAGGCTGACATCCAGCAGGCCGGTGACCTCCGCGACGCGTTCAGAATGGGGGGCGCTTTTCGTTTTTACAGACATGAAATGTTGCTGTGTGGATTGCTTTGAAATTTCACGGCTGGCCAAATGGGACCTTGGCCTTTTTGCACCATGCCTTGTAGCGGGCGAGCTGCTCCGGGCTCTCCCGAAGACCTCGGACGACGCGCGAGAGGTGGGAAGGACTGACGCCGAGATCCCGCGCCGCACGGGAAATGTTGCCGGGGCGACCACGCCGCAAATTTGGGAAGCGGGGGATGTTGATTTTTCCAGGGGGGGTTGTATCCATGGCGGCTTTTCGTGCGGCAAATTGCCCGCAGCATGACGCAAAATATACAAACAGCATGACGCAGCAAGTTAAATCTTCAATCTTGCGTGATTTTTCGGATCGCTTTGAGTTAGCACTCCGCACGCGGTCCCTCTCCAAGGCCGATGTCGCACGGCAGATCAACGTTTCCGCCCCCACCGTGAGCCGGTGGAAGGGCAAGCACATCCCCTCTCCCAGCGTCATGGAGAGCCTGTGCAAAGTCCTGGGCGTACGAAAGGAATGGCTGATCGCGGGGACTGAACCCATGGAGCCCACTTCACAGATCCAGGGTGAACCCTGGCCTCCGGGCTTTGATTATGAGCAGGCGGTCAAAGATGGGGAGGAGTATCTAGCCAAACAGGACATGGCCATGAAGGATCTGGATACCTTCCCAATGACGTCGCTCATAGCCCTGGCGCGGGCTGTCTCGCAGGCTCCAGACAAGGATACCCTGCTTCAATGGATCTTCCGCGCGATGGAACGCCAAACACCTCAACCACCGAAGCTCACCAAATGAAGCCTCTCCTCTTTTGCTCTCTGCTGCTCTCCGCCAGCCTCCACGCGGAGGACACTTACAAGGAACTGCGTCTCGCGAACCGCGATCTCCTCCGTGACGTGGTGGTAAAAGATGTGACATCGCAGGGCCTGAAGGTGACCCACCGCGATGGCGGCGGCATCATCAAGCTGGAGAAGCTCGATCCAAAGATCCGCGCAAAGTATGAAACCATGGTCAACGCGCTGGCGGAGGCGGAGGCCAAAAAGCGCGAAGATGAGGGGGATGCCAAAGCTGCGGGGCTGCGGCGGGTGGCCGCAAACGCTGCGGCTGCGGCAACGCCGGACAAACCCGGCAAAGCCTTTCCCGGCCTGAAACCCGTGGATGTGTACCTCAATATGGAAAAGGAGGGCTTCCAGACAAAGAAGCTGCTGGCCACTGAACAGTGTGAATGGACTTCCACCAGGAGCGGACAGGGGGCAGAGATGAGCGCGACAGCCATCGGTCCGGATACCGGGTCCGTGACGTTGATCACCGGGACGTGCGTGAATCTGGCTGATGCTACCAGCACGAAGGCAGCGGCCATGCTGGGATATCTCGCCTCCGTGCCCTATACTGGCGCGGATCCAGCCCAGGCAAAGGAGTGGGTGAAGGACAATATCAACACTGACAACGCCCGGATCACGATCGGAGGTGCCAGCTTCCACATCATGGCCCGTGCCTCCACGCCACGAGTGCGGATGCTAAGGATTGTTTATCCGAATTAGGGCCTACAATGCAAAAGTGCCGTCGGAAAAACCGGCGGCACTTAGGAGCAGGAATAACGCGATGGTCCGCTTAACGTCGGGGATAACTCGAATCGGGCGTGAACACTAAATGTCCCAACCAGAGCGCCCCGCTCCGGTGCCGTGCGCAAAATTAACGAAATCAATGGCCGCGTGCGCAATGGCATCGGCTATGGTTTTCATTGGATCAGGATCTTCGTCTTCGACCGAAATCACGTCTGCGATTGGGGCTTCAATCCTTTTGATCTCATATTCGAGTATCGTTGCGTCTTGCCCCTTCTTGAAGACCAAGCTCACCTTGGGGGTCCACGGAACCTCAAGGCCCGCTTTCCATTGGGAACTGTCCGACGTTATGTACGACGGCCTCGGGTTCATTGTCTCCGCAACTTTGTTGAGAAGTTCAACCACCATGTCGCCGGCGGCCTCTCTCATCACGTCTTTTTTGATTTTTTGCTGATCTTTCTGCCCCCGAATTTCCGCACCTCTTTTCTCAATGGCGGGAATTTCGGATGCAAGTTTTGCTTTGGCAGCTTCTAAAGCTCTTTTGATTTGGGAATTATCCATAGAAATCAAGGCTAAGCCCGCAAACATAGGTGTCTACCTTAAATTTGGAACTAGAAGTTCCAGTTCAGGCACTCAATCTCTTTTAAAGCCACACAAATCAGGCGCGTCATGCGGGTGGGGCGCGCCCGTGAGAGGGAGAGGGAATGCAAGAACTGCTCCCGATCCTCGCGCAAGCTGACGCGCCACCGAATTCCTTTCCCATGCTCATGTTGTGGTATGGGTGCGTGGCGCTGATGGCCATGATGAGCACGGCAAGCGCCACGGTGGGCGTGCTGGACTTCATCACAAAGCGGCGGGAAAGCCGGGCCGCGCGGGAGATGGGCGGCTATGTGACGCACGGCACGCTGCTGGCGGAGCTGAAGACGGTGTATGAAAAGATGGCGGCGGGAGACCAGGCCGCGCGGGAGAGCGTGAAGGAGATCGTGGCCGAAATAAAGGAGGACACGCGGGGGACGCGCAGGGCGCTGGAGCAACTGGCGAAGGATCACGAGCGGCTGGAGGGCCAGCTAAACCCCATAGAGCTGACGAAGCCCACCCGCCGGCGGCCCCTGCCGGGGTGAGTCCAGTCCAGCCCTGACACTTTACGACCATGACCGCCCAGGACCTGACCCGACTCCGTGAAGCCATTCTCCGCGCGCTGTATCCGCTAACGGCGGTGGCGACCATGCCCGCGACGATCACCCGCACCGTGCGTCGTGACGGCCTGCCGGACGCGACGGAGGCCGATGTAAAAGCGCAGCTCTCCCTCCTGACCTCCATGGGCCATGTGCAGAGCGTGGCCGCGGACGGTGCGGGCGGCGAACTGAGCGCGGCAGACAAGGGCTGGCAGCTCACGGCGAAGGGCATCCGCACGGCGGAGGAACTCACTTTTTCCTGACCCCTGACCGATGACTCCCGGCCCCTACGATCTGGACCTGCACCGCGGCGCGACCTTCGCCGGTCTGGTGCTGGCGTGCCAGGACGCGGCCAGTGAGCCCGTGGACCTGACGGGGTGGACCGCGCAGGCCGAGGTTCGCAAGACCAATGGCTCCGCCACCGTGGTGCTGGATCTGGCCCCCGTCATCTCCAATGGCCCGGAGGGAGAAGTAACCCTGCCGGAGATCCGCGAGACGGAGACGCTGGATCTGCCTCCCGGTAACTACGTTTGGGACCTGCTGCTCACGGACACCGCGGGTAAACGCACGGGGCCCTACGTGACGGGCATCTTCACCATTCACCGGACCGTGACCCGCCCATGAGCGCCATCGTCCGCATCGTCATCACCGGTCCGCCGCGCGCCATCCGCACGGTGGCCGCGCCCTCCGCGGCGGCCTATACCTCACTGCTGGCTCAACTGGCCGCGCTGACCCTCCGCGTGGAGGAGCTGGAGGCGGGCAATGGCGGCGGGAATGCCGGCGCGGTGACTCTGCTGAGTGAGACGCGGGTGGACGGCTACCTCACCCTGGTGGGCGGCGCGGCCTCCACGCGGGTGCGCTATCTCTCCGGCACAGGCAACGGCCCGGAGGGAACGCTCACCCTGCTGAGCCAGACGCCCGTGGACGGCTACCTCACGCTGGTGCGCGGGAGCTTCGCTTTCAAGATCCGCTATGTGCCCGGCACGGGCAGCGGCCCTACGGGGCAGGTAACGCTGGTGAGCGGCACGCCGGTGGATGGCTACCTCACCTATGCCAGCGGCAACTTTGCGTTCAAGGTGCGTTATCTCCCGGCGACCGGAGAGGCGACGCTGCCCCCGGTGACCCTGCTGAGCGAGTCCCGCGTGGACGGCTACCTGACACTGACCGGCGGCGGGGTGTCCAACCGGGTGCGCTATCTCTCCGGCACGGGCAGCGGCCCGGAGGGCACGCTCACCCTGCTGAGCCAGACACCCGTGGACGGTTACCTCACCCTGTTGCGCGGGAGCTTCGCCTTCCGCGTCCGCTATGTGCCCGGCACGGGCAGCGGTCCCGCCGGGCAGGTGACCCTGGTGAGCGGCACGCCGGAGGACGGTTACCTCACCTACGCCAGCGGCTCCTTCGCCTTCAAGCTCCGCGCTCTCCTTTCCTGACAGATCCTTATGAAACGATACGCTCTCCTGATCCTGTTCCTCATCACCGGCTGCCTGCACGCGGCTGATCCGCCTGACAAGTCCGCCACGGTGGATGTCTGGTCCGCCTCCCAGGGCAAGTTTGTGCCGCTGGTGCTGGACCCGGCATCCAATCCCGGCAAGGTCTTTGGGGTGCGGCAGGACGGCACCCTGGGACTCATGGCCCAGACCGCCTCCGGCACGCCGGAGTTTTCCACGATCACCGGAGCACCCACGGACAACACGGCGCTGGCCGCCGCGTTCAATCTCCGGCTCCCGGTCACCGGGGGCACGGTGACAGGGCCGGTGACCGCACCGGTCTTCATTTCGCCGTCTTTCATCGGCGCTCCGGCGCTGCCCCGCACGGGATTGCTGGCGGACTACCGGTTCGATGAGGGAGCGGGAACGGTCCTCACCGACTACAGCGGCAACGGGCACCACGGAACCTACGTGGGCTCCCCCACCTTTTTGCCAGAG
Source organism: Verrucomicrobiales bacterium (assembly GCA_965229245.1). Lineage (GTDB taxonomy): Bacteria > Verrucomicrobiota > Verrucomicrobiia > Verrucomicrobiales > V1-33 > V1-33. Next base: position 150,731 of record CBDDIW010000003.1, on the reverse strand, counting down.
GGGGGGATTCTGCCGGCCAGCGGCAAGTATGCAGCGGGCACAACGGCCTTCCTGGCCAGCGCGCAAACCATCTATCTGGCCTCGGATGTGCCGCCATCCGACTACACCCTCACGGCCACCCCCATCATCATGGGGTCCAGCACCGGCCTGACAAATCTCAACGTGCAGCGCACGGACCCGTCCAATGGCTACCGCTGGCAGGGCGCGCACCTCGTGGCGTCTGGCGGCTCGCTCTACTCCCGGGTGTGGAGCGTGGCCCCGTCCTCCGTGTATGTCACGGCCATCACCATCGATGGCGCGGGGGGGGCCTCGAAGGTGTATCTTAACGGGCAGGAAGTCTCCTATTCGGAGACGGCGGCTTTTGCCAACTACCGTTCCGGCATCCCGTGGTTTGGCCAGTCGGCCACGTCGCCGGTGAGCTGGCCGGACAGCGCGGTGCGCTACGCGGCCTCCTATTCCACGCTGGATTCCGCGGCTGTGGTCGCGGCGAAGACATCCATCATCCGGGAGATCCTCCGCCGCCGCGGCACGGTCCTGGACCGCACAGTCACTCCCACGGATACCACCAGCCAGGTGATGTGCATCGGCGACAGCATCACGCTGGGTGCGGAGGGAGTGCCCTCCTACGCCTACTCCCTCAGCACCACGGAGGTATTTCAGTCCCCTGGTCCCATCGTGAAAGGCTGGACCGGCGCGAAGATGGTGAACCTGGTGGAAACCTCCAAAGGGCTGGCGACCGTCTATTACGCTCCCGCCGCGGGAATCAACATCGCCGTCGTTTACGCCGGCACCAATGACGCCCTGACCTCCACCTGGCAGCAGGTGTATGCCGCGACCCGCTCCTCCTGCCGCAATCTCCGGAGCGCGGGCTGGAAGGTCATTGTCTGCACCTTGATCGATCGTGGAGACGCTGGTTATCCGGAGGTAAAATCCACCTTCTACACCCCGTTGGAGAACGCGGTCAGGGCAGGCTGGCCCGAATTCGCCGACGAGTGCTCGGACTTCGCGGGCAATCCCAATCTGGGGGCGCTGGGTGCCTCCAGCAATGGCACCTATATCATCCAGCCCGCGCGGATCCACCCGGCCACCGCGGGCAAGGATTTGATGGCCAGCATCCTCAGCGCGACCATTAACCGGCTCACCTCCGGCCTGCGCAGCGCCCCGACATTCACCGCGTCGAGTAACATTCTCTCGCCGCGCTATGATCTCGCCACCGCCCTGGGCTGGCGGGCGGGCGCAGGCTCTCCGGAAGGAGTGGTCACCGCGAATGTGGGCAGCCTCTACAGCCGCACGGACGGCGGCACGGGCACCACCCTCTACCGGAAGGAAAGCGGCACCGGGAACACTGGCTGGGTCGCAGTGGCCGCAGGCGGGGGTGGAGGCACATGGGGCACCATCACGGGCACGCTCTCCAGCCAAACTGATCTGGCGTCCGCTCTGGCCGGGAAACAAACCCTCGATACGGAACTCACTGCTCTCGCCGGGCTAACCTCCGCCGCGGATAAGCTCCCTTACTGGAACGGCACCGGCACCGCCGCGAATGCCGATTTCACCGCGGCGGGCCGGGCGCTCCTCGATGACGCGGATGCCGCCGCGCAGCGCGCCACCCTCGGGTTGACCATCGGGACAAACGTCCAGGCCTTTGCAGCAGAGCTGGGTAAGGTGGGCGTGCATGGCACCGACATTCCCAGCGCGGCCACGCTGAATCTGGAGACGGCCACCGGAGCTTATGTGAACGTCACTGGCAGCACTGGTGTGACCACGATCACGCTGGGAGACGGCCATGTGCGGCTGGTGCGCTGGGCTGGCTCCATGACACTGACGCACGGCAGTTCCCTGATCCTGTTGAACGGCGGGAACAACGTGACCACCAGCACCGGGAACTGGAGCCTCTTTGTGGGCGATGCCTCCGGCGTGGTCCGCGAAGCCTTGTATAGCAACGCGGACGGAAGCGTCCGGGCCATCGGCGCGCTCTTCGGCACGGACGGCGTGAAACTCAACGTGGGCTATGACGGAACCTTGACCGGCACGGGATTTCCGCTCACGACCACGGCCCTCACCGCCGTGGCCCCGGCGACCACCGCTGACATTGTTGGAGGAACAACCAATGCCTCCGCGCCTGCAACCGTAAGTGGCACCTACGAAATCACCGCCCAGGTGCAACTGGACTACAGCGGCGCGACCATCACTAACCAGACCGCAGAACTCCAGATCTGGAAAACGAACGGCACTGCCGCCGCGCAAGGCAGCGTGCATACCATCCTTCTGCCTCCGGCATCCACGGGCACCTTCACTGCTGGCATCTATCCGCTAAAGCCCGTGGAGGTGGCACTGACCGCCGGAGACATCATCTCCATTCGCGGGCGCATCCCCACCGCCACTGGCGCGGGAACCGTGGTTGCCGTTGCCAATGGCACCTTTGTCAGACTCCGCCGCATCCATCAATAACATGATCCGCGTCCTCACACTCTGGCTGCTCTCCGCGGCTACTCTCCTCGCCCAGGGCCTGCCCGGCACCCGGGTGCTCACCGGCACCACGACGCCCGTCAAGGCGTCCGCAGTGAGCAGAATCGCCCTGTCTCCTTATTCCAGGGAAGTGCTCTGGGACGGGCCGGTGGCCTACTATCTCCTGACCGAGTCCGTGCCCTCCGGCTCCAACAGCGTCATCGACGTGATGGGGACGTATCACGGCACCCCGTCGGGCACCATCGCATGGGACCGGCCCGGGCCGATGGGGCGGCTCATTCAAACCTCGCCGAACTGGATGGCACCACGGGGACTATTTCCCTGGGCACCAGCCTGGCCGCCGCATTCCTCAACCAGCCCGCGTGGAGCGTGGAGTGCTGGTTCTATACCGACGTGGAGACGCTGGATGCCGGAACCGTGGTCTCCGGCACCTACAACAACTCGAACCGGGTAGCCCTTCAGGTCTATAACAACCGTCTCTTGGCCGAGGGCACGGTAGGCGGTGTGACCGTGCGGGGCAGCATGGTCCAGCCGCAAATCACCTGCTGGAACCACGCGGTGTTCACGTCCCGCGGGGAACTCTATGTAAACGGTCGCCGGGAAACCGGGGTCTCCGGTGCGACGGTGGCCAACACCACGGGCGTCTTCATCGGGCAACGCACCAGCGCCACCAGCTACTGGAACGGCGCGGTTTCCCATGTGGCCTTTTACAACAAAGTGCTGCCGCAGGATCGTGTCCTGACCCACTTCAACGCGGGTGCATGGAACCCGCCAAAGAAGCGGGGCCTGCTCTTCCAGTATGGCTTTGAGAACCTGGGCTATCCGGAATACACACTGCCCGGCGCGGACGTGACCGGCCACCTGGACCAGGGAGCCACGATCTCCTCCGCGCAATTCCACGATGGCGCGTCCAGTCTCTCCATCGGCGGCGGCACCTTCCGGGCCTGCACCTTTGATAACCCGTCGCCGTTTGTGAAACTGGCGGATATGGAGGAGGGAACGGTGAACGGGTGGTTCCTTTATTCCGGGGGCTCGCAGTCCGGGATGGTGCTCCAGTTAGGAACGAAGGACCGCGGATTCTGGAACGATTACAATGAAGGTTACAAGTTGACCTTCAATAACACCGGGGCGGTCTTCCGGTGTGACTACAACGGGAGCACGGGCTTCGCCCAGGCCACGGTAAGCACCACGATCACCCCCGGGAGCTGGCACTGGTTCGAGTGTAAATGGAACAAGATGGGGACGCCCACTTTATCCGTCACCATTGATGCGGTGAACGGGACGACAAACACAGCCATCGGCCCCTTCAAGGGCAGCGCCTTCCACCATTTGCTGCTGGGCAACGACACCGTCAGCAACAACACCAGCCAGCATTTGGATTCAGTGTCCCTTTACGGTTACTGGCTCCCCTGACGCCACGGGCACGGTTTCAAAGCACATCACTTCAACCATAATCTGAATGACAGCAAAACAAATCCTGATAACGAGCCTTGCCGCACTGGCACTGGCGGGTGTGCCAGCCTGCACCACGAGCGGCGGTGGAGGGATAACGCTCGAAGCGGACGGTGTATGCGTGACCTCCGCGGATGGCGGATACGCCGTGTGCTATGATCCCTTCACCCGCACCTATAAGGTGCGCGCCAACGTGCGCGACGGGATGGCGTGGACCATGGTCTATGACAAGGCCACAAAGACGCTGCGGGCCAAGCTGCCGAGCGGCGGCACGGCAGTATATGCGAACGGCAAGCTCACGATAGAGCCGCCCCTTCCGGACACCGCGCCCCCTCCGAAATAGATTTCCGCCCGTGATTCGCACGGAGCGCGCCCGTCCGCGCCGTGGCCAGAGCGAGGGACCAAACGACGGGCACCCATTTTCTTCAACCAGCCTCAATCCAACACCCATGAGTGATCCTGCCACTGACTTCACCCTGATCCCCCCGCCGCAGCCTCCCGCGGAGCTGCAAGCCCTGATCGTGAGCTGGCGGAGACGGCAGATCGCCAAAGGCGTGGCGGGCCTGCTGGCACTGACCGGCGCGAACATCACCGACCATGACGGCCAGATCACGGCGTGGGTGCTGGCTCTGCTGGCGTGGGGCTGGGAGATCTTCATGAGCTGGCGGAGCCACAAGGTGCGGCGCGCGGAAAAGGCGCAGGCAACGGGAGGCACGCTGCCATGAACGATTCCTACAATACCAACGAGGATCCGCCTGGGTGCCTCCTGATCATCGGGCTCATCATAGGGACTCTAGTGATTCTCGGGGGCATCCTCCTTCTTTACTGGCCCCGGTAATCCTGCCCCGCGCCCCCGCTCTCCACACTTTCACCTAACCAATAATCTTTATGCGCCTTCCTTTTCTTCCTCCTTCCAAACCGCGAAAGTCCGCCGCCGATGTGGCGGCCCTGGCAAAAACCGCCGGACTCGATGACACCGCGCTGCGCGGGGTGTATCTGGTGGGCATCCGGGGCTATTACCAGGACCACCACGAGGACAATCAACGCGGCATCTATGATGACGCTCTCTTCCTTTGCTCGCCGGATTTGTTTTTGCCCGTGAACGCCAACACGGACCCCGGCGCCTACCGGAAAGGGATCGCCACGCTGAAGCCTGGCATCTGGAAATACCAGTTGGGGACGCATGGCCTCAGCAAACCCAAAGACCAGCAATATCAGGCGCTGGTGCAGGCCGGAGACGTGACGGTGATCCGTGACGGAACGGGGCCGGATACTGGCAAATTCGGAATCAACATTCACCGCGGAGGGATCACCGTGGTCAGCTCGCTGGGTTGCCAGACGATCCCGCCCGCGCAGTGGCCGGCGTTCATCGCCCTGGTAAAACAGGAACTGAGCCGGCACGCCCAGAAGGTGATTCCCTACGTGCTCACCGCATAACCACCCTATGGCTGATCACGCGGGACAAGGAAAGATCCAGCGCGCGTCCCACCAGACGCGCATGGAACTCAACACCCGGCTCTTCAACGGAGAGCTGGGGCCGGAGCTGCTGCCGTGGCTGAATGGGCTGGAGGAGATCCAGCACATCTGCGCGGAGCACTTCGACGGCGAGAGCGTGACGGCCAAAAACCTCAGTGATTACCGGAAAGGCGCGTATGGGAAATGGCTATCGCTACAGCAAAGCGTGGAAGCGCAGAAGACCCGCGCGGCCTTCGCGTTGGAACTGGCACGGGCAAGCGGCGGGGAGGCTCTCAGTGAGGCCGCCGCCCAGCTCATGGCCGGGCAATACCTGGACGCTCTGGGAGGGGCATTAGAAGGGGAGACGCCAAATCCGAAAGCGGCCATGGCCGTGGTGGCGCTTCGGAAGGCCGATCAGGAAAAGAGCAAGTCCCGGCAGCGCGATAAGCTGCTGGCTCAAAAGGACAGGGAACTGGATCTCAAAGAGGAGAACGCGGCATGGAACTTCGCGGCGCGTCTCCTCAAAGCTCTCCGGGAAGAGCAGCTCCAGAAACTGGACGTGAGCGACCGGCGCATGGACGATGAAGTGATGAAGGACATCGTGCGGGTGACCTTCGGGGACGATCTGCTGGAACGGATGGAAAAACGGCGGCGGGAGGCGCTGGACTCCTGACCATGGCCGCAAAGAAAAAGACGACAGGAAACCGCGCCCCGGCGGCTGTCCTGGTAAACGAAAGGGAGCAGGGACTGATCCGGCTGTTTCCGTATCAGGACGAGGACATCACCGCGCCGTGGCGCATGATGGTGGCGCTCCAGTGCCGCCAGAGCGGGAAGACCTTCGGCATCACCACGGAGGCCCTGCTGGTGTGCAGCCGGGTGAAGCACGCGCACTGCGTGACGCTCTCCGCCTCGCTCCGGCAGGGCGCGATGAACATCCAGAAGGACGCGGAGGTATGGCGTCAGGTAGTGGACATGATGCGGCGAAGGAGCGGTCAGGAATCCGGACTGCCGGAACGGGAGCAACAGCGCGTGATCTCCCCCGCCGATGACGACAAAGGCCGGCTGCTGGACGTGGATGCGATCGCGGGCCTGATGGAGACCGGGAAGCTGGAGACAAAAATCTACTGGTCCAACAGCGCCAGCAATTACAGCCGGCATCAGATCTTTGCCGCGAATCCGGACACGGCCCGGGGTGCAACCGCCGACTTTCTCTCGCTCGATGAGTTCGGGACGGTGGAAGGCTTCAAGGAAGTGGTGCGTGCCGTGCGGCACATGATTTCCCGGAGGCCCAATGCCCGCTTCAAGATCAAGGGAACGCCTCCCATTACCTCCTCCCATGACTCATGGGAAATGCTCTATGATGAGGCAACCTACACGCCAAACGCCCGGGGCAACTGGCGGCAGACGAATGCGCGGGTGGAGCTGGGGGAACAGCCCGTGCCGGTGCTGCGGGTGGACGCCTACGACGCGGAACTGGCAGGGGTGAAGAGCTATGATGATGTAACGGGCAAAGAAGCCACCATCCGCGAGATCATTGAGAAGAGCACCGATAAAGAGGGCGAGGAACGGGAGCGCCTGCTGCTGTTCAAAAGCAGTGGCAGTGCGGTTATCCCTTATAGCTGCCTAAGCCGGGCGAAGCGGGACACCACCGGTGCGGGCGAGGCGCTGGACCTGGGCGTGATTTCCGGGCTGAATGAGATCCAGAGTGAAGAGGGCCTGCGGGTGGCGTTGCGGGAGCTGGTGCCCATGACCTGGGCGTGCGCGCTGGCTCCGCTGAGGGAGACAGGAGTGGGACACGACCAGAGCACGACGGACAAGGTGGGCACCTCCAATCCTTCCAGCCTGACATTCATTCAGGAGGAGGGAATCTTCCGGCACACGCGCCTGATCGTGCGCTGGCTGAGCCGGTTTCCCCGGGTGAATGACGCCCTGATCGCCCTGTTGCTGCATGACCTGAAAGGCAGCGGCGCGCGGATGAAGGGCATGGGGATCGATGCGAGTAACGAGACCTTCAACGCGCAGCGCATGCAGACGATGTTTTCCCGCATCCTCCCCGTGCGTCTCTACAAGAGCGGGGAGAAGCACCCCACGAAGCCAGGGAACTGGAAGGACCATCTGGGTGGCCAGTACGCGCAACTTTTCATGGACGGCCTGATAACACTCCCGGCCAGCGGCAATGGCCGGGACGCGGAATGGGTGCTGACGGATCACAGCCTGGCCGTGAAGGGACCAACAGGAATCACGAATCAATCGAGCCGGGGGAACCACGGGGATACCTTCGACTCCGGGAAGCTGGCGGCGGAGGAGCTGGAAGCCGGCGCGGGAATGCCGGAGGTGTATGGAGCCAGCGCGGGAGAGGTGACCACGCGGCGGCGGGAGGAGACGGGAGATCCGGAGGGGTTTTTGATCGGGCGGGAGGATGAGCCCGGAGACTTTATTTCGTAACCAAAGCACGCACGTATGATCAATTTCAAAGCAGGATGGCAGGCTCTGACCGGGCTGAAAGAAAAAGTGGAGGAATGGCTCTTCAGTGAGGCTCCGCCACCGTTCAACGCGGGGGCGATCCCTGACAGCCCGGCGGACGGGATCACCGTGGACCGGCTGATTGCCATTCTGGAGAGCGCGAAGTCCGGGGACGCTGATGATCTGCTATCGCTTTACGCGGACATCATGGGCCGCGACGTGGATATGATCGCGGGTGGATTGCAGCGGAAAGCCCCGCTGGTGGCGCGGAAGCTCAACGCGACGGTACCACCGAAGAGCGACGCTCTGGCCGTGGCGAACCGGGACTTTGTGCGGCAGCGGCTGGCGGAGATCAAAGGGGTGACCTTCGGTTTGGCGCATCTGCTGGATGCGGCGTATTGGCCCGTGGCGGTGGTCGAGAAGATCATCCAGCCGGCACCGCGCGGGAGCGGGCGGTATTATGACATCGTGGAACTGCGGGAGGTTCCGTTCTGGCGGCTGACATTCAGAGCGGACTGTAACGGACCGGCGGGCACACTGAAGGTGAAGCGGCTGAACAAAGACGGCACGCTTTCCGGAGAGACGGAACTGCCGGCACCGGCGCGGTATATTGTGCACCGCGGGCACCTGACACGATCGCTGCCGGACTGCTGGGGCGGGCCGCTGCGGGCGGTGGTGTTCTGGTGGTATTTCGGGAATTGGGCGCGCGGGGCTTGCGCCAGGCATTTGGAGAACACGAACCTGCCGAAGTGGGTGGCCACGGCTCCACAGGCGAATTTCCAGGCGGCGAGGAAGGAACTGCAACGGGCGTTCGCGCGTGCGGTGATGACCAGCGCGCTGATTATCCCGGAAGGGGCGAAGGTGGAAGCCATGGCCACGCTGCAAAAGGACAGCGTGGAGGCGTTCATCAGCTTCATGGCGCTGTGCCAGAAGCAGATCGCGAAGGTGGTATTGGTGCAAACGATGACGCTGGAGGGACAGCCGCAGGGGATCGGCGGGACGCAGGCCAATGTGCAGGCGGACGCGCTCTCCGGGGTGCAGGATCTGGACGCGGCCCTGCTGGCGGAGACGCTGCGGGAGGGGCTTTTCCGGCCCATTCTCGACTTCAACGCGCGGACGGGTGGAGTGCCGCTGCCGACATGGGGCGAGGATGACGAAGCGGCGAAGGTAAAGGTGGAGTCCATCACCGGTCTCTTCCAGGCGGGGCTGGAGCCGGCGGACGAAGCGCTGCCCCTCTTGGGGGAGATCGTGGGATTCCCGATCCGGCGGCGTGTGACATCACCAGCCACGGCCACCGGGCTGGAGGGCATGAGCGCGGAGGGCAGCACGCATGACCAGATGCACGCGGCGCTGGAGGACATGGCCGCCGGTGCGGCGGGCGATTGGGCGACGGCGTTCGGCGCGGACTGCGCGGGGATCGCGCAGGCTGTGCGCGAGGCGACCGGGCCGCAGGATCTGCTGGCGCGCGTCCAGAAAGTGACGGCTGGTCTGGACCCGCACCGGAGCGCCCGGATCATGGAGGACGTGCTGGCCACGGCGGCGGCAGACGGCATGTTCTGCGGGCACCTCACCGCAGGCCGGGTGTGACCCTTTTCACCTGATGCACCAAGGTTTCGCCACGGGATCAGTGGAGAATCAGCGTAACCCCCTGATGTGCAGGCAATTCACTCCTTTTAACGGTGTTTCACTCCTTTCACCGCCTTCCACTCCGCATTGCCGCCCTGTTCCTGCTTTTCCCTCTGTCCGCGCCCGCGGATGACTGGCCGGAAATCATGGGGCCCGGGCGTGCCGGGGTTTCCCGTGAGACAGGCTGGAATACCGACTGGAATGCAAAAGAGCCTCCTCTCCTCTGGAAAGCGCCCGCAGGTGCCGGAGCCTCCTCCTGTGCCATCGCCGGGGGCCAGGTTTACACCATGGGCTCCTCCGGCGGACGGGAATCCGTGATCTGTCTCAACGCCGCCACCGGGAAGGAAATCTGGCGCCAGTCCTACGACTGCCCGCCGGACAAAAGCGCCTGGGAGGGTGGGGCCGCCGGCACGCCGGTACTGGATGGCGACCGCGTCTATACGCTCAGCTTTCGCGGGCAGCTTTTCTGCTGGGACGCCAGGGATGGCAAAAAGCAGTGGGAGGCCCACATGGAAAAAGACCTCCGCGGCGTGATGCCCAAATGGGGCTGGGTTGGAAATCCGCTGATCGCCGGACAGTCTCTCATCGTGGAACCCGGAGGGCCGGATGCCAGCCGCGCCGCGCTGGACAAAACCACGGGCCGCGTCCTCTGGCGTTCGGGCAGCGATGCGACCGCTTTTTCCAGTCCCATCCTCCTGCCCGGCCCGGAAACCCGCGCCGTGCTCTTCAACGCCGCCGGCCTTGTGGGAATCAATGTAAAAGACGGCACGGAGCGTTTCCGCCATCCGTGGAAAACCAACTTTGATGTAAACGCCGTGATCCCCGTGCACCGGGACGACCGCTTTTTCATCGGGTCAGCTTACGGGAATGGCATCGCCCTTATCGCCCCGCCCGCAGAGCAGCCCATCTGGCGGCGCAAAACCACCACTATCCATTTCCAGAGCCCGGTGCTTTTTGGTGAACACCTGTATTTCGTGGGCGGCGAAGCCGAACAGCCAGCCACCCTGCAATGCGTGGAGTGGCTGACCGGCAAGGAATGCTGGGCGGAAAAGATCGGGCATGAACGCGGGCACCTGATCGTGGCCGGGGATAAACTGATCGTGGTCACCCAGGATGGCGAACTTCTCCTGGCGGACGCCTCACCGGCGGATTACCGGGAACGTGGCCGGTTTCACGCGCTTCCGAAACGGGTCTTCACGGTTCCCGCCTTCAGTGACCAGCGGCTCTACGTCCGGAACAACAGCGGCACTCTCGCCTGCTATGATCTCAGTCCCTGAGGCGCTAACTACACCCCGGCGGTCTGCCGGGCCGGGATGGTCTCCTCCTCATTCAGGATATCGTCGTCCATCGCGGGTCGCGTGCCTTGAGACAAGGACGCCACATCCTCCGGATATTGCCGATCCTCCTCCACGGAGCCATCCTCCGCATGGATGGTGAGCCGGGTCTACTTCTCCCTCAGCATCTGGCCTGTATGCAGGAGGCCTTCGGCTTTGGTGGTGAATTCCGCCACGGGTGAGCCACTGGCATCGTCTTTCAGGATCCAGCGGCCATCTTCATTGATGAGATAATAATGGTCCATGCCGTCCCGCCCCTGCTTTGATCGTGCCGTGGTTTTACCCGGCACTTCTGATTCCGCTCAGTCAATCATCCGGTTCGGCGTTGTCCGGGCCGGAATCAGAGGGTGCTGGTGAGCCCACATCCCCCGGCGGTGAAGGCGTGCCTCCGCCTCGGCATCCACGAGAATGGCGTCATCGAGATCCGCGTCATGACCTGTGCGATAAAAAGCCCAGCCTTCGCGAAGCAGACGCTCGCCCACATTTGCCTCTCCACACCACACCCGGGAGAGTGCCAGACCATCCTTATCCCGGCCCGTGATGGTCACGCGCACCGGCTGATTTTTCATGATCGCCTGCAGGGCTGTCCGGGCCTCCCCGGCTAAGGAATCATTGGCTGCCGGCGCTTCGACACCATCGATTCTGACCGTCACTTCCTCCCCGTTCATCCGGACAGAAAGCGTATTTCCACTGAGAACGGAGACGGCCCGCTCCTCCTGGGCGGGAACCTGGGCCTCCTTTTCCGACGGAACATCCACCGGCAGGCAGTGCCACACCGCCGTCCCGTAAGCCGCCGCGCACACCGAAAGGGAGAACATTTTCATAGGGAATTCCGCTGCTGGAAGCGTGCCATTACGCTCTCCTTCCGCGGATGGAGGCATGGGTCGTGCACAGTTGCGCCGAATCAAACAACCAAATCCGAAGATTCCGACACCTCAACCCTGCCAGCCCATGAATTTCCGCCCTTTCCTCCCCATTTCCCTCATTGCCATGCTCGCCACTTCCTGCCTTCCCGTGACGGCCGGGGATGGCCCCGATCCCCAAATGCAGGAAGTCCTGTACAAGCTGAAGGAACTGGGCGGTAAACCCATCGAAACCCTGGATGCCGTGGAGGCCCGCAAGCAACCCACTCCAGCGGACGCGGTCTCCGCGCTTTTGAAGAGCAAAGGAAAAGAAGCCGTGCCGGAGAAAGTGGCGGAGGTGGCGAACAAGACCTACCCCGGAGCCACCGGCGGAGAACTGCCCATGCGGATTTACACCCCTGAGGGCACCGGGCCTTTCCCGGTGATCGTTTACTATCACGGCGGCGGCTGGGTCATCGCGGATCTGGATACCTATGACGCCACTCCCCGGGCGCTCGCCAATGCCACCAAGGCGGTGGTGGTCTCCGTGCATTACAGCCAGGCACCCGAGAGGAAATTCCCCGCCGCGCACAATGACGCGCTGGCCGCCTACGAATGGGTGCAAAAGCATCCCGAAACTTTGAATGGCCTTCCCCGGAACGTGGCCGTGGCGGGTGAAAGCGCGGGCGGCAACATGGCCGCCTCCGTTTGCCTCATGGCAAAGGAAAAGGGCCTGCCGATGCCCGTCCACCAGTTGCTGGTCTATCCTGTCACGGACGCCACCAGCATGGACACGCAGTCCTACAAAACCCACGCGGACGCCGTTCCCCTGAACAAGCCCATGATGCAGTGGTTCGCAAAACAAGCTCTCGCCGAACCGGGGGATGCGAAAAACCCGAAACTCTCCGTCGCCCTCGCTGGCAGCGCGCTGGAAGGCATGCCGCCCGCCACCATTATCAACGCGGAGATCGATCCGCTCTGTTCCGATGGCGAGAAACTGCAGAAAGCCCTGGAAGCCCAAAAGGTGAAGGTAACGCGCAAGGTCTATCCCGGAGTGACCCACGAATTCTTCGGCATGGGTGCCGCCGTGGATACCGCCCACACGGCGATGGAATTTGCGGCTTCGCAGCTTCGCACCGCTTTCCAGGGAGTGGCGCTGGAAACAAAAGCGACAGCCGCGACGGACGCTCCGTGAAAGGACAGGAGCCCCTGCCGTTTCAATGACGAAGGGTCGATCCGCTCATCACGGATCGACCCTTCGCTTTTTAAAAAATTGCTGCCTGCAAAAAATCCGGCTACCTCTCAAAACTCACGCCGCCATGGCCACCAGCAGCTCAGGGAACTCCCGGAGATCCTCGCCGTTTCGCGCGAGGAGAAGGAAAGCATCGCGGCGCACTGCTTCCATGTCCTCCGCCAGAGCGGGTGGCCAGGATGTGGCCAGATTTCTCCTCAGCTCGGACCGGATGGCGGCCAGCACTTCCGGGTGGGACTCCGGCAGCCAGTTCCCAGAGGACGGCTCACGAAATTCCCGGCCTGGGTCCACCTGCCACAGGAAAAGATTCCACTCGTTACCACCTCTGTCCTTTACGGTGAGGGCGGGTTCTTCGAAATGGACGACCTCCAGCGGCGTTCCATCATGGAGACCGGGAGGAAGAGGATAGGTGCGTTTTGCCCGCGCGCGGCAGGCTAAACCGGGACGTACTGAAGCAGGTCGGATTTGCATGGCGCGGGACCTCTCTGCACACTCAGTGCCACGCCGTGGCACGCGTTTTTATGCCTTACGACATACGCCTCCAAGACCCTCTGGTTCTTTTAGCTTTTTTGATATTTCCCGTGTTCCTTTATGCAACGGTCCTTATGCCGCCACTTGATCCGGAACGGCGCGGTAGGTGCGCTCCTCTTCGATGGTTCCGTCCGGCAAATGGATCTTGAGCGATCCTCCCGCATCGTGCACCAGGCGCGTGCATTCCTCCACGGCCTCCTCACGACTGCGGAACTGGGAAAGCGCCCGGTCACTTTCCTCTCCAGTGAGGGTCCACTGCTCTCCTTCGGGAATGAGATGGTAGGTTTGCATACGGCGGCGGCCTTATGCAGGAGGAATGCCCTTCCCCGTAACCCACCCGGAACATGATGGTCCTTGCGGAAGCCATCATGCCCGGGGGTTGCGCTCCCCGGGACGGGAAGTGCCCACTCTCCGCCGCCGGGGCTCACAGTTTTCACCCGGTCTTCCCGGGAAAATGTCAGCCGGAATGCCGCTGACCCATGCAGCGAATGTGCCTGGCTTCTAACAAAAGGGCTCTTTGCACGTGGCACTCATTCCGATTGCCGATTGCACACCGCTCATCCTCTCCCCAGGCCATCGAACCGGGAGTCACGGCGGAAAAGGGCCGGGCATGTTTGTTGCACCGGGTCCGCCCAACTTCACCGAGTGAGAAACTTTATGACCGCACACTCCATCCTCGCCGCTGCCGCCGTTTTCATCCTCCCCGCCGGTGCCATGTGGCTGGAGAAAGCCCCGGCCCTGGCGGCCTCTCCGGTGGAGACTGCCACGCCAGCCGTGAGCACCGATCTTTCCCGGCACGCCACGGACGCGGAGGCCCTGTCCTTCGTGGCCGCCATGGATGAATCCGCCTACCTGAGCGCGGGCGTGGCATTCACCAAAAATCTCCGCCCGGAGGTCAAGGTCTTCGCCGAAGCCCTCAGCACGGACCACGGGAACAATCTGGAAAAGACCCTCAAGCTCGTCCGCCGCATCAATTTGCCGGTCATGGAATCCGATGCCGTGGAACAACTCCGCGACCGCCGCGCCGGGGAGCTCGCCGAACTGCTGGGCACCGGGGAGGATTTTGACAATGCCTATATCACCTCCGCTCTCCAAGGAGAGGCGGAGGCGCTGGCCTGGATCGACAGCCAACTGGCCCTGCCGGGCGGCAATAAAGGAGTGAAGCAACACCTGCACACCACCCGGGAACAGGTGGTCCGGCATCTGGCAGCGGGCAAAGCCCTGCTCCAGACCGCCAGCCGCTGAGAAACGCGGGAATGCTCAACGGCGTCCAGCTCCCGGAGGTCCGGGGCGAACAGCGGGACCCGTGCCGCCACGCGGACCTTTGTCAGTGGTCGCTGTCTCCGCAGGCTCGGGAACAGGGGCAGGAGCCGGAGCGGGCGTGGACGCCACGGGCTTCTCCGCGGGAGCGGCTTCCGGCGGCGCGGCCGCAGGAGAGCTTTCCTTCTTCGCATCATCCTTCTTCAGTAGCGCGGTCAGTTCCGTGATCCAGCCGGAAGCACGGCGGTGCTCTGTGTGGGTCTTGATGATGTTCATCATGGCGGGCACGGCGGTTTCCTCCTGTCCCAGCTTGAAGAGGTCCCGGGCTTTCCCCCATTGGAGTTCCGGCAGCCGCTCCGTTTTGAACTTTTGCTTCGGTCCGTCGCCTTTGAGGCTGTCCGCGATGGCGGTCTCCTGGTCAATGCGCCGGGTCCAGGCGTTCATCAGGTTCGCGGCCTGATTCGTGGAGCGGTAAAACGGCAGGATCATCTTCTCATAGATGCCGCCCACATCCGCCGCCACGTAGGCTCCGTTCTCCCGGCGGGTGGCGGTGGTGTCCAGTTTGTAGTGACGAGCCAGCACGCTGCTCATTACATTATCATCCGCGGCGCCACCCAGGCGACCGTCATTCTTTTTGAGCCGTTCCACCACCGTATCCACGAAAGAGACGGCGGCATTCACCGCTTCATTCCGCCCGGAATCCGTGCGTGCGTTGCAGTCCATGAGCACGATGCTGAGCCACTGCACCAGCAGTTGATACTCCGCCTCTTTTTCATGGCTGGCCTCCTTGACCTGGCGCTTTTTCCACTCGGAAAACTCCGAGTTGCTCCGGCCGCGCTGGTCGAACTCCACATCCTCCATGCACTTCAGCCACAGGGCGAAGGACTTTTCCCCGGTGACCCCGGCCTCGCGCAGTTCCTTGATGATGCGGGCATTGTAGCCGAACTTCTGCTCATCCAGCACCTTGCCGATGTTTTCCAGTTCCGCGAGGCGCTTCGCCACGTCCTCGTCCTTCAGAAGTTTCGGAGCCGGCGCGGGCTGGGCAGGCGTGGAAGGCGAGCGCGGCGGCAACTGAGCCCAGGCGGCGGGCGCGGCGGCGAGACTACAGAAAGCGGCGGCAAGGACGGAGGCGCGGGAAAACATGGGGTGGAAAAGGTAATAAATCGCCGCGATTATAGAAACCACCCCCAGGGTGACAAGCCCCCGCGAAGAATTTTCCACGGATGGAAAATTGCCCGTTGGCAACCCGTTCCCGCGCCCTTAGTCTCCAGTCTATGTTAATCATTGGTGCTGACGACGACGTAAGGCCGAGACTGGATCTGGGCGAGAAGATCCGTGAACTCTGCGAAGCGCTCCTCCAGGACGACGGCGTCCAGGGAGCACGGGAGCGCATTGAGCGTTTCCTCCAAAACACCGAGGCTACCCGCGCTTACGCCAAGCTGGCCAACCTTAGCGACTCCCTGCACCAGAAGCAGTCCCAAGGCGAGGAAGTCACCGAGGAAGAGGCGGAAACCTTTGAGGCCCTCCGTGAAGAGGTCATGGAAAATCCAGCCGTACAGGACTTCGCGGAAGCCCGCGGCACGCTCCAGGAAATCGAAGGCGTGGTCATGTCCTATGTGAGCCGCACCTTTGAACTCGGTCGCGTCCCCTCCGACGCGGACGTTGCCCCGCGCGGTGGTGGAAGCTGTGGCTCCGGCTGCGGCTGCCATTGAGATCCCGTTCCCGGCAGATCTTTTTCCAGACCGGTCCGTGTTCACGCACGGGCCGGTTTTTTTTGCGCCCGTTTACTGAAGCCGTGACGGCTCGATTTGCAGGGAGGTAATGACCGCCCGCCGGGAAAGTGTGAGGCAGAAGCAAACGGCCTCAGCGATGTCCTCCGCTTTCATCATCTCCAGTTTCGCTTGTCGCTGCTCAAGTTCCTCCCGCGACATTTCCTGAATGTCCGAGCCGGTCTTCCCGGGCTCCACCAGGGTGACCTTGATCCCGTCCCCCTGAATACTCTTCCGGATCGACTCGGAAAACGCCTGGTTCGCGGCTTTGGTGGCGGTGTAGATTTCTCCTCCCGCTTTGCGGTTCTCGGCGGAGATGGAGCCAATGTTGATGATGTGCCCGGCCTTGCGCCGCTTCATCCGTTCGATCGCGCGACGGGTGCAATAGAGATAACCACACACATTTGTCAGCACGGTGTAAGTGATCGTCTCGTCCGATTCATCCAGGAGATTGCCGCCTCCCACCGCCGCGTTGTTCACCAGCACGTCCAGATGAGGGAAAGCTGCGTCCACCGCCTGAAAGACTTTTTCCACCTCCGGTGCCGAGGACTGATCCGCCACCATACCGGTCACGGTTCCGGGCAAGCCTTTGGCCGCTTCCAGAGCATCCGCGAGCTCTTTCTCATGACGTCCATAGATGAAGACCTTCGCGCCCTGCCTGGCCAGCAGGAGCATGATCGCCCGGCCTATGCCCGTGGTGCCGCCACTGACGAGCGCGTGAATCCCTGACAAATCAGGCAGGGTGGAATGAGTGGATGTTTCCAGCATTCCCGTGACTTTGCAGGCCACGTGCCCCCTTGGCCTGTAAAGCCCGTGCCATCAGGCGGCGTGTTCCTCAACGCGCGCGGCGGCGGAGCATCAACATCCCGCACAGCATTCCCAGAGCGGGAATCGCGGGCTCCGGGATGGTGGTGATGGCCACATTGTCAATGGTGCCACCCGGTGCATCCCAGAAATACTGAAGCTGGATATTCCCCCCGTTATTGGCCCATGTGAAGTTGTAGGAGGTAGCGCCCGCTGGTCCCACCGGCACGGTCACGCCGTTGATTTTGGCCGAGATGGTGACGCTGGCGCCATCCGCGAAAGGATTGGCCGCCTGCGGGTCCAGAAGAAAGGTGAAGGCGTAGTGCTGTGTGAGCAGGGTGGGCACCGTCACGGGAAGAATATCCGCGACAGCTCCATTATCGAAGCGCTGGCCGTTGCCGTTATTCCGGATCAGCATTCCAAAGTCGAGTTCGCCGCCATTTACCCAGGAGTCGCCGTTGATAACGCTCCCGACTCCGATCCCCACCCAGCTATCGCCGGTGAGGCTGGACTGCGTCCGGTCCAGAGACATCTCAAATCCCCCGGCCGCGATGATCGCGGCCCCGGCGGCTCCCGCCGCAAAGTTCCGGCGCGAGGCGAGGTTCGTGCTTTCCACAAACCGGATCGCCGCGCCGCCGCCCGTGGTGGCGATGGCCTGACTGACTACGTTGGACTGGGAGAGCGCGGCGTGGGATTCCGTGGTACCCGCCAGCAGGCCCGAATAACGGTCCGGTCCCTGCGCCACGCCGTCCAGGGTGTTGTTCGCCACATTGAAGTTATCCGCGAAAATCACCGTCGCCGCCCCGGCGGAGCCCGCCGTCAGCAAAGAGCCCAGCAGGAGAGCCGGAAAGAGGGAACCGGTGGAACGGGAAGGACGAACAGGGTGGCTTTTCATAACAAGGCGGAAGGAGATGGCGTGAAGGTGGAAATGCCGGACATCCCCGCGGAGTCCTGACAAAAACGCTCCACGATGATACCGGCATTAAACTCCCTTCCCCGCCCGTCCTGACAATTGAAAATGGCTCATCCGCATGGTGAACGACAAGGCACGCCACGATTCCAACCATTTGATAATCAGTAATTTCCATAAGACACCTGCCCTGCCCTCACCCGAACCACCGGGGGATACCACCCTTTCTGAGGCTAACGCGTCAGACCGCTTCTCTCAGTGCCCGAAGTCCGGCTTCGCGGCGTCCAGGGCCACCTGATCGAGTTGCGTCACCACCTCCGCGGGCAGGCTCACTTCCGCCGCCGCGAGGTTCTCCACCAGGTGATCCACGGAGGAGGTGCCCGGTATGAGAAGGATATTCGGGGAGCGTTGGAGGAGCCACGCGAGCGCGAGCTGCATGGGCGTCACCCCAAGGGAGGCGGCGACGCTGTTCAACGTTTGCGACTGGAGCGGCGAGAACCCGCCGAGCGGGAAGAAAGGGACATAGGCAATGCCCTGCCGCGCGAGGTCGTCGATGAAAGCGTCATCGGTCCGGTGGGCGACGTTGTAGAAATTCTGAATGCACACCACGGGCGCGATGCGCTGGGCTTCGGCAAGTTGTGCGGGGCTGACATTGCTCAGGCCCAGGTGGCGGATGAGTCCTTCCTTTTGCAGATCGGCCAGCACGCTGAAAGGCCCGGCGATGGAGTTGTCATCCGGCGCGGCGAGACCACCCACGCGCAGGTTCACCACGGGGAGAGCCTTCAGGCCCAGACGGCCTAGGTTGTCATGCACGGCCTTGCGGAGATCCTCCGGCTTCAGGGCGGGATTCCAGGAGGCGTTGTCGCCGCGGAAGGCCCCGACCTTGGTCACCAGCACCAGATGGTCCGGATAAGGGTGCAGGGCCTCGCGGATGATTTCATTCGTCACATAGGGTCCGTAGAAGTCCGAGGTATCGATGTGATTCACCCCGCGGGCAATAGCCTCGCGCAATACGGCGAGACAGGCGGCCCGGTCGCGCGGCGGGCCGAAGACACCGGGACCGGCGAGTTGCATGGCTCCATACCCCATCCGGCGGAGGGTATAGGAGGTGCCAGGAAGGGTAAAGAGGCCACCCAGGGAGTTTTGTTCGGTAGTCATGATGCGGAAAAATAGGACCGGCTTCGGAAACCTCAAGTGACAAAATTTGTTTTTTGTCATTCATCACCCGTCACTTTTCCGCATGCGGCGCAGCCCCGGCGGCGCTAAACTGGACACGTCCTCTCCATGCCCCAAAAACCTCCCGCCACCGAACCGCCCATCACCGAACGCATCCTCGATGCCGCCGCCGCGATGCTTCGACGGTATGGCGTGGACAAGACGAACGTGGTGGACGTGGCGAGGGCTCTGGGCATGAGCCATGGGAATATCTACCGGCACTTCTCCAGCAAACAGGCGCTGATCAACGCGGTGGCCGTGCGCTGGCTGCATGCCGTGGTGGAGCCCTTGGAGGCCATTGCCAGCCATCATTCCAAAGCCGCCTCAAAGCGGCTGACCGCCTGGTTCAACACGCTGCGGGAGATCAAGCAGCGCAAAGTGCTGGACGACCCCGAGCTTTTCCGCGTGCATCACGAGATCGTGAGCCGGATTCCGGAGGTGGTCGCCGAACACGTGGCCACGCTCGCGCGGCACGTGGAGACAATCCTCCGGGACGGAATCAAAACCGGGGAGTTTTCCCGCCATCTGGATCCACCCGTGACCGCCCGGGCTCTTCTGCAAGCCACCGCCCCCTTCCACCACCCCACCCTGCTCCTGCAAGGCCCGCCCCCCTCCGAAGCCGACGCGCAGGCGGTCATGAAGCTGCTGCTGGCGGGGATGAAGGCGGAATAGGAGTGCAAAAAACCGCCGGCAGCCTGCAGGCCACCGGCGGTTTCCGGTAAATCAATGACTGGCGCGTGGACTCATGCCACGCGGCGGCGGCGGCCCAGGAGAGCCATGCCAGCCAGACCCGCCAGCGCGAGTCCCGTCGGTTCCGGCACTGCGGTCACATCCACCCATGAGGTGCCAAAACGAATGGCATCCAGTTGACCGGTTCCCACGCCATTAGACCACACCAGCAGGTTGGTTGCGGTAAACGATTCATTAAACGGGGTGGAGAGAGACCAGGCGACAGAGGAGGGATCAGCCTCAATGGTGGAGCCTGGAGAATAGATTCTGAGGTCAATCTGATCGAAGGCGACACCCAGGGTCAGCCGTCCGACGATCAAGGCATTGCCATTCAGGGTACCGGCTGCGGTGTGCACCAGGGCCGCGTAGGGGCCGTCATTGTTGCCCGTAAGATCCTGATTCAGTGTGCCGCTGGACAGATAAAGCGAGTTTGCAGCATTCACATTCGCGGGATCGAGGTGATTGTCCCAGTGGGCTCCCACGCCCAGGAAGTTCGAACTCGCCGAAGATCCCGAGGCCAGACCGATGCCCACGGCGGTATCGCCGGCATTGTTAAGGCGGAAGCTGAAATAGAGCGTCTGCGCGGCGTTGAGATCAATGGAAGAGGAAAGCTGCCGGGTGGCAAAAATATCCCGGCCATAGGTTCCTCCGTTCACCCAGATGCCACCGGGCGTGGCCGCCTGGGGCGAAGGCCCGGGGAGCGTATCCGGCGCGCCGTTCACCACGTTGAAGTTGTTCGCGGTATTGATGGAGGAAGCTCCCGCGTTTTGAATCCAGGTGCTGCCGGCCGCAAAGCCCACCGAAGAGGTAAGATTCGCGCCCTGTCCGGAGATCGGCACATTCAGATTACCCCCGTCAAACAGTTCCTGGATGATGGTCGCGGCGGGCGCGGTGGCAGCGGTCAAAAGCAGGCTCCCCAGGCAGGCGGGACGGAGAAAGGTGGACAGGCGGATCATGAGTGGTGGGTGTTCTCCGCGCCGTCATCGGTAAACTCCTGACAGTCAAGGATGATTACCCCCCACAAAAGCGGTTGCCCCGCCATTGCACGGATTTGACAACCCTGACCGCCCCGCCATGCTGCCCTGACACCACACTATGGAGAAAGTACGCATCGGACTCGTTGGACTGGGAAACATGGGCAAAGCCCACCGGGCCAATCTGCGGGCGGGCAAGGTGAAGGGCATGGAACTCACCGCCGTGTGTGATAAGCCGGGCTCGACCGCGGACGACGTGGAGGGAGAGACCCGCTTTACGGATTTTTCCGGGATGCTTCGCTCCGGGCTCATCGACGCGGTGCTCATCGCGACACCGCATTTTTCCCACACCACGCTCGGCGTCGAGGCGCTGGAGGCCGGGCTGCATGTCATGGTGGAAAAACCCCTGTCCGTGCACAAAGCGGACTGCGAACGGCTCATCGCCGCCCACCGCAGGGAGGGCCAGATCTTCGGCGCGATGTTCCAGCTCCGCACGGACCCTGTTTATAAGCAGATCAAGAGCCTCATCACCAGCGGTGAGCTGGGGGACATCCGCCGCGTCCTGTGGGACTGCACGGACTGGTTTCGCACGGAGACCTACTATGCCTCCGGCGGCTGGCGGGCCACGTGGAAAGGCGAAGGCGGCGGCGTTCTGCTGAACCAGTGCCCTCATAATCTGGATCTTTTCCAGTGGCTCTTCGGCATGCCCCAGGAGGTTTCCGGATTCTGCCAGTTCGGACGCTATCATGACATTGAGGTGGAGGATGATGTGACGGCCCACTTCCGCTATGAAAGCGGCCTGCACGCCACTTTCATCACCAGCACCGGCGAGGCCCCGGGCCGGAATCTCCTGCAAATCAGCGGCGAGCGCGGCCTGCTCACCCTGGAGGGCCGCACCCTCCGCTTCCTGCGGAACCGCGTGCCCATGAGCCATTACAGCCAGGAAAGCCCCACCGGCTTTTCCAAACCGGAATGCTGGACGGTGGACCTGCCCGTGCCCGAAGGGAGCGCCACCCACGTGGAAGTGCTGCAAAACTTCACCAACGCCATCCTGCGCGGGGAAAAGCTTATCGCCCCCGCCGCGGAGGGCATCCGTTCCATCGAACTGGCCAACGCAACGCTCCTTTCCTCCTGGAAAAAAAGCGCGGTTTCGCTCCCGCTGGACAGCGCGGAGTATGCCGCCGCGCTCCAGCACCGCATCGATACCTCCACCCACGTGAAGAAACCCGCGGACCCGGGTAAGATCAGTCAGGACGACTTCTCCAAATCCTTCAAATAAACCCCTCCTACTCCCTCCCCTCATGGCACCCGCCTCGTTTTCCGATGTCACCGTCCACACCAAAGCGAACGTCTATTTCGACGGTCGCGTCGTCTCTCATACCGTCCTTTTTCCCGGCGGGGAAAAGAAGACCCTGGGTCTGATCTTTGACGGTGTCTATCACTTCGGCACGGATGCCGCCGAGCGCATGGAAATCGTGGCCGGGGAGTGCTCCGTGGTGCTGGACGGGCAGACTGCCAAGAACACTTACGGCGCGGGCGCGGAATTCGAGGTTCCCGCGAAAAGCGGCTTCACCATTTCCGTGCAAAAGGGTATCTGCGAATACGTCTGCTCCTTTCTGAGCTAACCAGGCGGTAAACCGGTCCGCCCGTGTCCATCACTCCCTCCTCCCTGCCCCGGCCGGCCATCGACTGGACCACCTGGGAGCCCGCCATGCGGGCCACTCTGCTCTTCGTTTTCGATGGGGACCGCGTGCTGCTCATTCTGAAAAAGCGCGGCCTAGGCGCGGGGAAGGTCAACGGTCCCGGCGGCAAGATCGAGCCCGGGGAAACCCCGTCGCAATGCGCCGTGAGGGAGACCTTCGAGGAACTCCGCATCACGACGGAAAACCCGGAGGAATACGGCCTGCTCCGCTTCCAGTTCACCGATGGCCTGGGCCTCCTCTGCCACGTCTTCCGCGCGGATGCCTGGACCGGCACCCCCACGGAGACGGACGAAGCCGTCCCGCTCTGGACCCCGGTGAACGCCATCCCCTACGACCGCATGTGGGAGGATGACCGCCACTGGTTCCACCTGCTCGCCAGCCGCACACCCTTTGTGGGGAACTTTGAGTTCGACGGTGACCTCATGCTCACCTGCGAGGTCCTCGAAACCGGCACGCCCGCGCTTCTCAAGCCGTGACCTGACGACCTCAGGTCAGGTCTCACACTGACCGGGCAGCGGTCTGCCGATCTCCCAGTGGTGGCCAAAAGGATCTGCCACACGGCCCAGGCGCCAGCCATATTCCTCGTGCACCGGCCACACCTCCACCGCGCCGGCGGCCACGGCCTGATTAAAGACCGCATCCGGATCCTCCACGGTCATGATCATCCGCGCGGTGCTGCCGCCCAGGGATTCCGGGCTGTAGCTCCCATGCGCCTGGGACTCATCGGTCACCCAGAACTCCGCTCCCGCGATGGACAATCGGGCCACCACCGCGGCATCCGGGCTCGCGACGTGGAAGACCACCACCGCGCTGAAGGCCGCTTTATAAAACTCCACGGCCCCCGCGCCGTTCTTCACGGACAGCAGGGGAGCGATGGAACAGGACACCGGCATGGTTCCAGCGGGGAACCTCTCTCACGCCCGGCGGCGGCGGGCCAGCAGCCCGAGGCCACCGAGACCGAGCATCAGCATGGAGCCCGGCTCCGGCACCGGATTGTTCGTGATTTGAAGCAAAGCGCCATCCGCCAGCACAGTATTCTGGTAGAACGCGGGAATGTTTGTCAGGCCAATCTGGTAGTGCTCCGAGATTTGCAGCGCGGTGAGTGCTGAGCCGTAGAATGCCACTTCATCCACCGCCCCGTTGTAGGGACTGCCGCCATCCGCATTCGCCCCGATGGAGAGCGAAGGAGAAATGACGGAAGTATTGGGATTGTAAACCCCATTCAGCCCGCCCGCGTTGGTGTTGTCCGCCAGCACTCCATTCACATAAAGTAATGCCATGGCTCCCGGGCCGCTGCCGCTCCAGGTAACCACCACGTGGCTCCAGGCATTCAGCGTGGCGGTGCCTCCAGTGAGGTCCCATCCCAGGCTCGAGTTATCGCCATTGTACATCCGGAAGTTCCATCCGCTGGCCGCGTCCCGCTGGAAGAAGATCCAGCCGGAACGGTTGCCGGTTCCCACCCGGTTCGAGATCACCGCGTCATCATTGTCGGAACTGGTGGGACGCGCCCAGAACTCGATGGAAAATGCCGTCGCGCTGCCGGGATTGAGGCCGGTGGTAAAAGGAATGACCGTATTGACCGGGGTAGCCGTGGATCCGCCCGAATAATTCGCGGACCGGTCCGTGGTTCCCGCCGCCACCACCGCGCCCGGTGCCGCCACCACCACGCCGTCGGCATTCGTGCCATTGGCCACGGTCCCCAGGGAGCCGGTGTTCAGAGCCGTCGTGGCAGCCTGGGCGGACAAACCGGAAAAACCAAACGGCAAAGCCGCGAACAGGGCAATCAGCGAGGTGGACTTCATAAACAATGATATTAAATGGACGAAAACTTTCAATTTCCGTGCCCGGTTCGATCCGGAACAGCGTATAGACCAGGAATGCTACGCGTGGTGGAGGAATGCGCAACTCCTCTTCCTCACACGCCTCCCTTACGTCCGCCTGGAAGGTTCCCCGCCGCGCACCCGTATTTCCCCTGATCCCCGCCCGCGCTAAGTTCACGCCCTCCCGCAACCCCTGACCCTCCGCTTTTATGTTCCGTATCCCAGGCATTCCCGGTAAAGACCTTTGCGATCGCGGCCTCGGCGTCACCCGGCGGGATGTCCTCCGGGTCGGCGGCAGCGGCATGCTGGGTCTCACTTTGAATAACATGCTCCGCGGTCAGGCCGTGGCGGCGGAGGCCGGAGCCACCGGCGGCCCCGGCTGGGGAAAGGCGAAAAGCATCATCCTGGTCTATCTCCAGGGTGGCCCCAGCCATCTGGATCTCTGGGACCCCAAGGAAAACGTGCCTTCCAACGTGGCCTCGGAATTCAAACCCATCAGCACGAAGATCCCCGGCATCAATTTCACCGAACTGCTCCCGAAACTGGCCGCGGTGAATGACAAGTTCACCATGATCCGGTCCATGAGCTACACGCCCAACGGACTCTTCAACCACACCGCCGCCATCTATCAAATGATGACCGGCTACACCACGGACAAGGTGAGTCCCAGTGGCCAGCTCGAACCCCCGAGCCCCAAGGATTTCCCGAATTTCGGCTCCAATATCGTCAAGCTCCAGCCGCTGGACGTGCCCATGCTGCCCTTTGTCATGCTGCCCCGCCCGCTCCAGGAGAGCAATGTGGTGGGAAAAGCGGGCACCGCCGGCTTCCTCGGAAAGGCCTACGATCCCTACACGCTCTATCCGGAGGGGGATGACATGGACATGGAGAAGATGAGCCGCATCCGCATCGATGACCTCCAGCTCCGCCCGGATGTCTTCACCGTGCGCCTCCAGCGTCGTGCCCGCCTGCGCGAGGCCATCGAAAAACAGATGCCGGAGATCGAAAAAGCCGTCGCCTCTTATAACCTCGACGAATCCTACAACCGCGCGCTGAATCTCATTGTCAGCGGTCGCGCCCGCGAGGCTTTTGAACTCAGCCGCGAACCGGAGAAACTGAAAGACAGCTACGGACGCAATACCTTCGGCCAGAGTCTCCTTCTGGCCCGCCGCCTCGTGGAGGCCGGCACCCGCGTGGTGGAGGTCATCTGGCCCAAGGTGGCCAACAGTGACAACCACTCCTGGGACTGCCACACCGGCCTTTTCAAACGCATGAAGGACCAGGCCGCCCCCATGCTGGACAGTGGTCTTTCCACGCTCATCTCGGATCTCGAACAGCGCGGCCTGCTGGACAGCACCCTCGTAGTCGCCGTCGGCGAGTTCGGCCGCAGCCCGCAAAAAGGCGTCAGCACCAGCGGTAATGATAATTCCCCGGACGGCCGGGATCACTGGCCCTACTGCTACACCAGCGTCGTCGCCGGTGCCGGTATCAAAAAAGGCTACGTCCACGGCAAGTCCGACAAAACCGGCAGCTCGCCCCTCGAAAATCCCGTCCATCCCAACGAGCTTCTTGCCACCATTTACCACGCCTTCGGCATCGCCCCGGACACGATTGTTTACAATCACCTGAAACAACCCCGGGAACTCGTCAAAGCCGCCGCGCTCACGCAGTTGTTCGTCTGATGCCTGCACTGTTAGCTTTTCCGGTCGCCCGGCGTCTTAATGTATATCTAATACCATTTGGACATGGAATCCGGTAAATTCAGACCGGGAGCTCCGGACCACAGGCGAGCCGCCAGCCTCACCCCACCGCAGAGCGGTGGCCCTTGAATAGCCCGGGGTGACGCGAGGCACGAGCGGAACCCCGGGATCCCCCCGCCACAGGATTCCACCCCGGAGGGGTGATCCTGACCGCAAAGCGATGCCCGGGAAAACAGGCATGAAACGGGCATCAGGGCGTTCCGGGGGCGACTGTCTGCCGGGGAACCGCTCCGCGGTTCCCTTCGTGGAGGTTCCGTACCCGGGGTTCGCTCGTCCCTCGCATCACCCCAGGTTATGCAAGGGTCACCGCTCCGCGGTGCCAATCCATCACGCACCCGGGGCGGAAAGTCAGGCCAAGTATTTACCGGATTCCAACTCTAAATGGTATTATTTGGAAATCGGCAAAACCCGTTCGCATTCCGCCCACAAAGCGGGGTTTAACCCTGACGGATTGTATTCTTCCTTCGACTGGGCCGTAAAAGCCCGCGCGCCCTCAAAACTCCACCCTGAAAATCGGGGCCGTCCCTGACGGCTCCGTGCCGGGCACGGGCGGCGGAAGACTGGACCTGCCGGACCCCGGTGTGCCGAACATCGCCTCGTTGTACCGCTCCTGGTCATTCATGATCGGACGCGCGGACCGAACCTGCCGCATATAGCGCTGGTAGTGTTCGTTGGTCGCCAGCCCGGGATTCTTGAAAACATCCTCCACGATGTGGGCCTGCTGCTCCGCGTTGTATTCGTAAATGGAAGGCTTCCCCGGCGTGTAGTCATAAGCGCCATTCCGGTCACCCGAGGCGATGGTCGCCATCACCTGGGCGCACGCGGAGCTGGAAATGTAACGCGAGCCCTGGGTCTGATATTGCCAGATGTGCGTCAGTTCATGGATCAGCACCCAGTTTTGCATGGTGCGCGTGCGGGAGCGGATGTTATTCCCCAGCGTGGTGGGCGCGGCCACCACGGAACTCACCACCACCCGCACCAGCGAGTAATTGATGGACTCCAGAAAAATAGGGCGGGCGATGCCGATCTCCTGCGGCGTCAGCGGCTCTCCCGGAGCGCCAAAGGCACCCCCGTATTGCATGCCTAAAACTTCGAGACCAGGAATACGGACGTGTGCAGGCATGGCTTTGGGACGTTAGGGGGGGCAGGGACGCGCCGTATTTTCCCTTTTTCCTCTATCGGGGTCAAGACATTTCCATCCGCGCACGGGGGTCCCTTTTTCCTCGTCATTCTCCGGACGCGCCCTCCATACTTCTTCATCCACCTCACCATGAAGGCGTTTATCCTCCTGTTCGCGCTGCTGCCGGGCCTCCTCCGGGCAGAGATCACGATGCCCGTCACGGGTGTCGAAGCCCAGCCTCTTCTCGTGCAGGTGGGCCGTCTTCAGGAGGCGCTGACCTTTCTCGGGGAGCCTCTTTCCCCGGACGACCAGGCCGCCCTCTCCGCCCTGAAGGCCGGCGGTGGTGTCGCCGTCACCGCCAAAGTGCAGGAAATCCTGGACCGCCACTGCCTCGCCATGGTCCACATCAATCCCGAGTCCCGGGTGAAGGTGGAGGCCGGTCCCGCGGCGCGCGATCTGACGGAGAACGGATGGCGGCACTTCCTCATCAAGGTCCACAATGAGGCGGGCTCCACTTCCCCGCTGGCCGTCGGCAGCCCCCAGGCGCTTCCGGTTCCCAATTCCCCGCCGGACCAGGTGGCGGACCGCTGGCTGGACGCGTCCATGTTCGATGCCCGGCCTCTGGAGAAAACCTTGGGCGGCCTCGCCCTGGAGTATCGCATCCTCGCGCTCTACAGCCGGGACGCGGGGAAACGCGCCGCCGTCCTTTCCTTTCAGGCCGGGCAGGGCACACAAGACATGGGCTTTCGCGGAGACCTCATGGTCACGTTCGACTGCGCCGTCGCGGAGGACTGGCCCATCCACCTCACGGATGAAAATGGAAAGCCCGTCACCGCGGGTCTGGAAATCCGGGACGATGCCGGGCGGGTCTATCCCTCCATGACCCGGCGGCTCGCGCCAGACTTCTTTTTCCATCCCCAGGTTTACCGCACGGATGGCGACCGCCTGAAGCTCCCGCGCCGGGCCTTCACCGTCCGCTGCTCCCGCGGACCGGAATACACCGTGCAGGAAAAACGCGTCACGCCCGCGGAGCACGCCATCACCTTCAAACTCGAACGTTGGATCGACCCCGCCGCCTCCGGCTGGTGGAGCGGAGACCATCACATCCACGCCGCCGGATGCGCTCATTACTCCAACCCCACCCAGGGCGTCCACGCGCCGGACATGATGCTCCATTGCCTGGGCGAGGACCTGAAGGTGGGGGCCAATCTCACATGGGGCCCGTGCTTTGACTATCAGAAGCAGTTCTTCACCGGCCAGGAGGATCGCGTCTCCCGTCCGCCCTATCTGCTGCGCTACGATATCGAAGTCAGCGGCTTTGGCTCCCATCAGAGCGGCCATCTTTGCCTCCTCCGACTCCAGGACCAGATGTATCCCGGCGGGACCTCGGACAAACACTGGCCCACCCTTTGCCTCAATACTCTCCGCTGGGCCAGAAAGCAGGGGGCTATCTGCGGTCCCGCCCACAGCGGCTGGGGACTGGAGGTCAAAGACACCCGCATTCCCACCCGGGAGGTTCCGGCATTCGATGGCATCGGTGCCTGTGAATACATCGTGGACGTCACGCACGAAGTGCTAGGCCCGGACGGAAAGCCGGTGCCCGCCGTAAATTTCCTCTCCACCGTGGACACTCCGTGGCCGTGGGAGCTGAATATCTGGTACCATACCCTGAACTGCGGTTATCGCACCCGCATCAGTGGCGAGACGGATTTCCCCTGCATCTACGGCGAGCGCGTGGGCCTTGGTCGCAGTTATGTCAAAACCGCCGGGCCGCTTACCTACGATGCGTGGTGTCAGGGGATCAGCGAGGGCCGCTGCTACACTGGAGACGGGCGGAGCCACCTCATGGATTTCACCCTGGGCGGGCGCTCGCTGGGAGATGGTCAGTGCGAAATTTCCCTTGATGCCCCGGGCAGGATCCAGGCCACGGTAAATGCCGCCGCCCTCCTGCCGGAGAAAGCGGACCCCGCCCTGCAAAATCTCCCTCCGGATCAAAAGCCCTACTGGCATGTGGAGCGCGCCCGGATCGCCGCCACGCGCGAAGTGAAGGTGGAGCTCCTCGTCAATGGCCGTTCCGCGGCTACCCAAAACCTCCTGGCCGATGGAAAATTGCGCTCCCTGACTTTCGATGTCGATGTTCCCCGCAGTTCCTGGGTGGCTCTCCGCATTCTCCCCAGTTGCCACACCAATCCTTTCTTCGTCACCGTCGCGGGAAAGCCCATTCACCCCAGCCGCTCCAGCGCGGAGTGGTGCCTCAAAGCCGTGGACCAATGCTGGTCCATGAAGGAGCGAACCATTGCTCCGGGAGAGAAAAGCGATGCCCTCCAGGCCTATGAGCATGCCCGGAAGGAATACCGGCGGATTCTGGAAAAAAGCACCGCGGACTGACCGGGAAGAGGGGAGATAACCCCAGGCCAACCCCTCACGGGGATCCATGGCCCCCGCCGTGCATGGGAGGAAGGCATCTCCGTGCCGTGACATCAACCAGGTCGAAGCCGGAACCTCATCAAAATCAACAAGTTCATTCCAATGAAAGCACTTCCTCTCAAAGCACTCCCTCTTCTCCTTGCCGGCACCCTGTGCAGTTGTGCCAGCGGCCCCTCCGCCCAGACGGGCACCGTCACTGGAGCGGTGGTGGGTGGCGTGGCGGGGAACCTCATCGGTCGCAATAACGGAAACGCCGCCGCGGGCACCGTGGCCGGAGCCGTGGCGGGCGGAGCGATCGGCAATGCCGTGGGCGACAATGCGGACCGCAACCGCTACTACCGCTCCCGTTATTAAGCCCCGGTTCGCGCGGACAAAAAAGTTGCCCGGTTCCGGCCACGGAGCCGGGCTTTTCCATTTCCCTCATCCACCTCTCTTCCATCCCTCAACATGAACGGAGGACCCTGTTACGAATGCATGGAGGTTTACGAAGTCTCCTTCCGGAATTACCTCGCCGCCACGGATCCGAAGGAGGGCGACCTCCTGAGCGATCTCGGGCTGAGCGCGGACGAACTCCACCGCCGCTCCCATGGCGGCGGTGTCACCCGGGAGGCCTGGGCTTCCCTTGGCCTGGCAGCCCGAAGGCGCGGAGTCATGTGCTCCCGGCGCGAATGCGTGACCTGTTATCGGGAACAATTTGTGATTCCGATGATGGTATATTGAACGATTCGCGCCAAACGAAAAAGCCCCGGAAGTTTTCTTCCGGGGCTTTTTGCGTTATTTTATAAAGACTGCGGGACTCGCTTCACTTAAGCTTTAGCGCCACGCTTGTTGAACGCACGATAGAGCCCCAGGAGAATCATTGCTCCCACCACAGAGAGGAGAAAACCAGCAGGTTCTCCTTCTTCATACCATCCGAGGGAACGCCCCAAAAATCCTGCCACAAACGCACCCGCGAGGCCCAGAAGGATGGAGATGACCCAGCCACCGGGATCGCGGCCAGGCATGAGAAGTTTCGCGATAACGCCGACGATGAGACCGATAAGGATAGTACCAATGAGATGCATATTGTTAGTTGATTGGAGTTGAGAGCGAACCACAAATCCGCTGGACGGGTTCCGGACCTGCCTTTGCAACCGGCGTGCCGCATTTTTGTCAGCCATCAACATTTGTCAGGACTGCTGTCTCCTTCGGGGAAGCCGCTTTATTCTTGCGCGGCTCCTCCTGCGTTCTTAGGGTTTCCGCCGGGCGGCATTACCTCTGACCCTCATCCTGCCATCCATTTTGCAACACTCCGCGCTCCGCCTCCCGGCAACAAATCTTCATGACTCTGCGTGAAATCCGCAACGCTCCCGGAGCCGCCTGGGTAGGCCCGCTTCTCATCTTTTCCATCTTCATGGCCCTGCCCGCCGCGGTGGGCAGCGATGCGCCGGATGCCCCCTGGTACCGCGCGCAGCCAAAGCAGTGGGTCTTTCCCCTGCAAACGGTGTTCACCCTGGCCGCCGTGGCTTTCTGGTGGCCTTGTTATACGCTGCGACCCCTTTCCACCCGGATCGTCCTTGCCGGAATCCTCGCGGGCACCATCGGGATCGCGCTTTGGATCCTGCCCTCCTGGCTTTTTGATCGTGGTTATGTTCCGGAGTTTGAGTGGCTGGGGTTTACCTCCCGCGCCGGGGACAAGGAGTCGTTCAATCCTGACATCTGGGCGGGTCAGCCGGGAGCTTACTGGAGCGCCGTGCTTATGCGCCTGCTCCGGATGACGGTCGCCGTCGCCTTCGCGGAGGAGCTTTTCTGGCGTGGGTTCCTTTGGCGCACGATCTCTGACCCCTACCGGGATTTCAGCAAGGTGCCGTTTGGCCAGGCCAGTTGGAAGGCCTTCGGCGCGGTGCTTGGCCTCTTTGTGGTGATGCATGGCCGGGCGGATTACCTGGGAGCCATCATTTACGTCTCCATCATCAGTCTCCTTTACGTTCGCACCCGCTCCATCGGGGCCTGCGTCATCGCCCACGGCATCTCGAATCTCATCCTGGGAATCTACGTCCTCACAACCCGCCAGTGGGGCTTTTGGTAGGAGACCGCCGCAAGCAGGCATAGGGGGTGCCCGGAGGCTTGGCTTAACCATGCCCTCATGTTTTAATCTCAATTCGTTCTTGGAATTTCCCCTCACGGCGGCTTATTCCTTTCCAGGTTACATTTTCTTTTATTTCCCCATGGCACGCCGCCGTTCCGGTCTCCAGCCCTTGCACCTCGCCGGTGCCGCCGCCTTCCTCCTGCTCGCGGGAGGAGCTTACTGGTTTCTTTCGCGGGACAAGACGGACCATCTGAAGGGCGACCGTTTCTCCGCTTCCGAGTATGCGAACAACTATGTCAGCATGCGGGGCGGCACCTACGTGGTCACCGGCACCATTGAGCGCCAGCTCCGCAATGCCCCGGACGGTTCACGGCTCTTCAATATGGAGGTCAAACAAGACGGTGCCAGCACGCCCCTGCCCGTGCCCGTGATGGTGCCATCCAATATCAGCATGAACATCCAGGTCGGCCAGGAGTTCGAGATGAGTGTCATGGTGGACCGCGTGGGCGTCCTGCAAGCCCGGGAAATCCGTAAATCCTGAGGTCCCCTTCCCCGCATTCTTTTTCCAGCTTTCCCTTCCATGAAATCCCTTCGCCTTCTCCTCCTGCCGCTCACGGTCGTCCTGGCGCGCGCCCAGGTGGCGGACTCTCCCTCGGCCGCTCCCGGCTCGGCACCGGGGAATACCACCATCATCAACGACGGCGGCGGTCAGGAAAAGCCAAAGTCCTTCCTGGGACAGGACGCCCCTTTCCTCGACCCCGGCACGGAGACCGCCCAGTGGGACGGCAAGGTCTGGAATGTCACCAACAACCGGCTCTTCCGGGCCCGCTTTGAAAAATATCTCGCCGCCCCGGAGGCGAACAGTGAGAAGGACGCGGAATACCGCCAGCTCCTGCTGGATGCCATGAAGGCCATGTCCCCCAGCCGCCCCGGCGGCCCGAATGTGTCCGAGACGATGCGTCTCCTCGTGAAGGCGGCGGACCATCCCATCGATGCCCGCATCTGTGATTCCATCGCTCAGGCGGTTTACGGCGTGGTGCTCCACCAGCGCCATGAGCGCGCCCTCGTGGCCCGGAATGCCGCCCTCCTGAAGGACCTGCGGAATATGGGCTGGAATATGGAGGTGGCGGCTTCCGCCGAGCAGTCCCGGCAGAAAATGGAGAACCCTAATAACGGCGGTGGCGGCGGCAGTGGCAGGCGGGGCAACGGAAACGGCGGTGGTGGCAACGCGCAGGCCGCCCCCATTGCCAAAGACACCGCCAGTTTCTCCCGCGCCGCGCAGGACCTGAAGACCATCGTGGAAATCGACGCCACCCGCGTCGCGAACTCCGCGAAGATGACCGCCAGCGAACTGAAGTCTAAAGTCGAGTTCCAGGCGCTCATCATTCAACTCTTCCTCCAGCGCCGGTTCGAGCACGTCATCATCGGCTGCCGCCTTTACCGGAATCTCTACGAGGACGGCGATAGCGAATTGAGAATCAAGGAGGGGTCGGATGTGGAAAAAATGTTCACCCGCACCACCGGCACCACCCCCACCGTCTCCGCGCTGGATGCCATGAGCAGCGAGATCATCCGCGACGTGGATGAGGGCGTCATCTCCTTCGGTTATCACGTGGAAAAGGACGAAATCGACAGCGCCGCCAAGCGTCTCTCCGAGTCCTTTATGATGGGCGAATACCTGCCCCGCATGCGCACGCTCCCGCGTGTTCAAAAGGAAAAGGTGCTCACCTTCGTGCGCGACAGCTATCAGTTGCTCTCCGCTATCGAAACGAAGAACTACACTCTCGCCGAGACCCTTGTGGGCCGGATGCGCGTGGCCGCCAAAGACTTCGATGACTCGAAGCCCACTGCCGCCATTGAGACCGCCCGCGCCAGAGCCGCCCTGCACATTCAGGCCGCCCGCAGCGCCGCTATTCGCAAGGACGACAAGACCGTGAGCGAGGAGGTCAAACAAGCCGCTCTCGTCTGGCCGACGAATCCGGAACTGAAGGCCTTCACCACCCAGGTCGCCACCTACGGCGACATGCACAGCCGCATTCTCAACAACTTCGACGACCTGCTGGCCCAGAAGAATTTCCGCCAGATCTTCAGCGAGAAGGAGAAGTTCGGCGGGGCGGTGCTCGGCAAGCCGGAGTATGAGAAAAAATTCAAGGAGGTGATTGATAAAGTGACCTCCGTGGAAACCGTGGTCCAAACTGCGGATGCCCTCCAGAGGCGAGGCGATAACTTCGGTGCCTGGGAAGCCCTCAAGGAGATCTCCGTCGATTTCCCGGATGACAATGAGGTCAACCGCCGGATCAGCACGCTCAGCCAGGCCTGCGCGGAATACATCCACATCCTGAATACGGCGAAGGACAACGAGGACAAAGGCCGCCTCGGTATCAGCCTCTCCGGCTACCTGCGCGCCTCCAAGATGTATCCCGGCAGCATTTTTGCCCAGAAGGGCATCGACCGCATCGCGGATAAGATTCTCCCCGAAACGCCCGCCTCGTCCGCCTCCGTCGCCACTCCGGCGGACGCGCTGTTCACGCCCGCGAATACCCTTGCCCCGGCCACCGCGCCTGACCCGCGCTGATGGGGACCGGCCTTCCGAATTCACGTCTTTGCGCCTGGCAGGTTCTGCGCCGGTGGTCCCCCCAGGGGACCTATGCTGAGGACATGGTGGACCGCGCCGCCACGCAACACCACCTCTCCGGCCCGAACCGGGCGCTGCTCAACGCCATCGTCCTCGCCGTCCTGCGTCACCGCACGCTGCTGGATGCGTGGATCGATCTTCTGCGGAATGGCGGCAGCCTGGAGGACGATGCCCGGGAGTGGCTCCGCATCGGCCTCGTGCAGTTGCACCTCATGGGTCTGCCGGAGCACGCCGCCGTGCATGAAACCGTGGAGCTCGCCGGTCGCGCCCGGGGTCTGGTGAATGCCGTCCTGCGCCGCTCTCTGCGGGAAAAGGACACCCTATTCCGCTTCCGCCGGGATGCCCCTCCCCATGTCCGCCACTCGCTGCCGCTTTTCCTCACTCAGGACTGGACCCAGCAACACGGCACGGAGGGCATGGAAGCCCTAGGCGAATGGGGGAACTCCCCTGCCCCGGTCTATGTCCGCGTGAACGGTCTCGCGAAACGCGCCAACCCTGCCATCGCCGCCCTGCCGGGCGCGGAACTCTTCCAGGGTCCCGTCAGCGGCTGGTATCTGGTCCCCGAGCCGCCACGCGATGCTCTCACTACCGGTCTCTGCTACGCCCAGGACCCCTCCACCGGCATCGCTCCACAAATGCTCCGGGCAAAACCCGGTCACTCCGTGCTGGACGCCTGCGCGGCCCCGGGTGGCAAAAGCGCCATCCTCGCGGAGCAGATGGAGAATTCCGGAACGCTCATTGCCACGGACTCCTCCCCTAAGCGCCTGACGCGCCTCCGCGAAAACATGGAGCGCCTGGGAGCCACCGTGGTGGAGCCCCTGCTCCACGATTGGGAGCATCAGCCCGAGCCCCCCTCCTTCAGCCAGCGATTCCCGGACGGCTTCGATCGTATCCTTCTTGATGTCCCATGCTCTAACACGGGCGTCCTCCGCCGCCGGGTGGATGCCCGCTGGCGGCTCACCCCGGACTTCTTCTCCCGCATCGGTGCCGTCCAGTATGCCCTCCTCATGCGCATGCTCGGCCTCCTGAAACCCGGCGGTCGCCTCGTCTATTCCACCTGCAGCATCGAGCCCCGCGAAAACGGCCAGCTCGTCCGTGCCGTTCTCAAAGAAGCCCCGGGCTGGCGTCTCCTGGAGGAAAACCTCCTCCTCCCCCACCGCGACCACACCGATGGCGCCTACGCCGCGCTTATCGAACGCGCGTGACTTGATTCAGCCACACCCGGCGTGAGGCGCGCGGCACCCTGTTTCGCGAAACCAATGCGGCAGTTCCGCCCGTTCCTCACCGCGCCACCGCCTTCACTTACGGGGAGGTTTTTAGGAAATGTACATATTCAGGCCGCCAAAAATAAAACTTATTATATTTTACTTTCAACATATTCATTTAAAAATATAATTGCCAAAAATGCCCGTCCTGGTTTCCGCATGGCCGTTATTCCTTGCCCTCATTATTCTGGAGAGTCTGCGCTTCATTACGAGCCGGCCGCAAATAAAGGGCGCTCTGGGTGAATGGCGGGTAAAACTGACGTTGAGGAAACTGGATCAACGAACCCACCACTGCCTTCACAATGTGCTGCTTCCCGTCAAAACCGGTGGCTTTGCTCAGATAGACCATCTGGTCATCTCCACGATGGGAATTTTTGTAATCGAAACCAAAAACTACTCCGGGGCGATTTTCGGTCGCGAACGGGACCGCAACTGGACAGCCTGCTACGGCAAACGAAGAAAAGAGAGATTTTTGAACCCGATCCTCCAAAACAAAGGCCATATCAGGGCCATTGAGGAACTTCTGAACCTGCCGCCGGGAAGCTGTCACAACCTTGTGGTTCTCACTGGAACAGCCTCCTTCAAAACAGGCCCCATCCCGGGAGTTCTCACCCGCGGGCTCATTCGTTATATCAGCGATTACTCTTTTGAATGGTGGGACTCATCGACCGCCGCGGACCACGCCCGGCGATTGAAGTCCGCATGTTGCTCCCGAGATCCCCACTCTGTCGCCATCCATCTTGCCTGTGTGCGTGTCCATACTGCCAGGAGACTCCCTTAACGCGGCGGTTGCAGCGATCAGTATCCGGGTGAATGAATCGGGCGATACTTACACAAATTCCGGCAAATCGCTGGCATAAAGTTGTGAAAGTATTGTAAATTGTTGTGAATCAATAATGCCAGCATGGTGAAATGGTAGACACAGCGGACTTAAAATCCGCTGCCCCGAAAGGGGCGTGTGGGTTCGAGTCCCACTGCTGGTACCTTTTCCCGAAAGAAGACCGGCATGGTCACTGCATGACGGGGCGGAATGAAAACTCAGACTCTTGAAACTTTTGAAAGGGAACGGGCGAAGGCCAATGAAGGAAAGGCGGGCGCTCACCCTCTAGCCTCCAGCGTGGGTCTGGCGGGAGGAGCGGCACTGGGAAGTATGATCGGCGTGGCGGGAGGGCCGATCGGTTTGGTGGTAGGAGCAGCGGCCGGGGCGATCGCGGGAGGCAATGCGGGCGTGGATATAGCGGATGCCGTGGAGAATGAAGGCGGGGAAAACAGAGAGAAGCAGGCTGAGGCGGAGCCCTCCGTCTTCGAGCCAACCCTGAAAGGCCCCCGGATAGTACGCGATGATTCGGGTACTGGCGGTTTTAGTGGGGCGGGGCAAAGGCAGAGAGAGCAGAACGAGCATACTTCCCGGGAAAAGCTGTGAACCTGATAAGGTTTTGCGCAGAGGTTTACAGGGTTCAAATAGATATTATTCCGACCAAAATTAACTATTTTTCCACAATTCCTACCCCTTCCTGTCGTGACATCCTGAACAAATCTGAACAAATGTCCGCCGCTCCACCTCGAAAATAACGAAGGTCATCGACTCACGATAAGGATTTGCGAGCCCTGTAGCGCAACGGTCTCCCAAAGGGAACTTTGATGTTTGAAGTTTCCCGCACTTATGCCCATGGTGAAAGGCTTATGGTTCGCGAAATTGTACTTTATGGTGACCCGGTCCTGCGTGAAAAATGCAAGCTGGTCACGGAAATCACCCCGGACCTCCACACTCTAGCGAGGGACATGCTGGAGACGATGGAGGCAGCGGATGGTATCGGGCTGGCCGCGCCGCAGGTCGGGCTGAACCTGCAGTTTGCCGTGATCGATGTCACGGACGCGAAAGAGCCCATGACTTTTCTCAAGGTGGATGGCAAGGACGCCACGCTGGCGGAGACCATGCCACTCGTGTTCATGAACCCGGAGCTTTCCTTCCCGGACAAGGAAAAAGCCGTGATGAACGAAGGGTGCCTTAGCTTTCCTGAGATCCGCGCGGATATCCGCCGCCCGAACATTGTGAAAGCGAAGCTCAAGCTCCTGGATGGACGGACCATCGAACTGGAGACGGATGGCCTGCTTTCCCGGGCCATCCAGCATGAGACGGATCACCTCATGGGTGTCCTATTCATTGACCGGGCGAGCCCGGCGGTGAGGCTGACGCTGAAACGGAAGATCCACAAGATGTGGGACAAGTTTGCGGGCTGAGAGCCGCCCGGGAATCGCAATGCCGGACATCACTCTTCCGCTGCTGCTGGGGGCCGTGCTTCCCGTCTTCCTCCTCATGGGAGTGGGAGCGCTGCTGCGGCGGCTGCGTATTCTCTCCCCGGAGCACGATCAGGCGTTTATCGGCCTGGCGGTGAATGTTACTTATCCCTGCCTCATCCTGGGGAACATCGTGGGCAATGCCTCGCTGCACGATCCGGCGAACGTCTGGCTGCCCATGCTGTGCGGCGCGGGCTTCATGATCGGTGGGGGCGTGCTCTCCTGGCTGGCGGCCCCGCTTTTCCGGCTGCGGGAGGGCGCGGTGCGCCGGACTTTCGCCCTGGCCTGCTCCATTCAGAATTACGGCTACTTGCCTATCCCCATCATGCGGGCTATTTTCCCGACGGGGAACTGGATGGGTGTGCTGTTTATCTACACCCTGGGCGTGGAACTGGTGATGTGGACCGCCGGAGTGTGGGCCATGAATCCCCGCAGCAAAGGCGCGATCCGGAACGTCATGAACCCCGTGGTGCTTTCCATCGTGCTGGGCCTGGTGCTCAACGCCATCCCATGGAGCACGGGGGAAGGCACCCTGCACTGGCTGCCCGGCAGCCTGGTGAAGGTGGTGCATATGCTGGGTGAGTGCGCGGTGCCCTTGGGCCTTATCGTGGTGGGGGCCACGCTTTACGATCTCATGAGCAAACCGGGATGGCACAGCGACGCGGCGGCGGCGGCAGGCGGGGTGGTGATGCGGCTGGCGATCCTGCCACTGACCATGCTGGGCGCGCTGGCAGTGCTGCCCGCGGGTATGGAATTCCGTCACATCATCGCGGTGCAGGCCGCCATGCCGGCTGCCGTCTTTCCCATGATTATCGCCCGGCACTATGGAGGTGATGAGGCCACCGCCATGCGGGTCATTGTCATGAGCACCCTGGTGAGCCTCTTTACCATCCCCTTCGCGGTCAAGGCGGCGCTCCAGTGGGTGGAGTGAAGGCGGCCGCCAACAAAAAAAGGGGGACCGTGAGGCCCCCCTTTCAGGATATTTGATCGACCGGGCGTGACCGCCTCTTACTTCAGGAAGAAGAGTTCGATGACGAGAATGGCGACGATGTTCACCACCTTGATCATCGGGTTGATGGCCGGACCGGCGGTGTCCTTGTAAGGATCGCCCACGGTGTCCCCGGTCACGGCGGCCTTGTGGGCGTCGCTGTGCTTACCGCCGTGGTTGCCTTCTTCAATGTACTTCTTGGCATTGTCCCAGGCTCCACCGGAGGAGGTCATGCTGATGCCGACGAAAAGACCAGTGACGATAGTGCCCACGAGCATGCCGCCCAGCGCTTCCTTGCCCAGGGCCGGGATGCCTGCCACGATGAGCACGGCCACCACTGGGAGCAGGGCGGGCAGAATCATTTCCCGCAGCGCGGCCTTGGTCACGATGCTCACGCAGGCGGCGTATTCCGGTTTCTCCGTGCCGGTGAGAATTCCGGGGAATTTGGCAATCTGGCGGCGCACTTCCACCACCACCGCACCGGCGGCGCGGCCCACGGCACTGATGCCCATGGCGCTGAAAAGGAACGGCAGGAGACCGCCGAGGAACATACCGATAATTACCCGCGGATCCTTGAGGGAGAACTCCGTCACGGCATCCAGGGCCAGCTTCCCAGCGGCGTGGAGCTTGCTGTCCAGATCGAGATAATAGGAACCGAAGAGCACCAGCGCAGCCAGACCGGCGGAGGCGATAGCGTAGCCCTTGGTCACGGCCTTCATGGTATTCCCCACGGCATCCAGGGCATCCGTGCGCGCCCGCACTTCGTCCGGCAGTCCGCTCATGACGGCAATGCCACCCGCGTTGTCCGTGATGGGGCCGAAGGCATCCAGGGAGATGATGATGCCCGCCATGCTGAGCATGCTCATGACCGCCGTGGCCACGCCGAAGAGGTCGCCCCACTGGTAGCTGAAGTAGATGGCCAGCACGATGACCAGCACCGGCAGCGCCGTCGCCTTGTTTCCCACCGCGATGCCAGCGATGACGTTCGTGCCGTGACCGGTTTCAGAAGCCTTGGCGATGCTGCGCACCGGGCCGCATTTCGTGGACGTGTAGTAGTTCGTGATGAAGACCGCCGCGAAGGTCATGAGCAGGCCGATGATGGCCGTGCCGTAGATACTCCCCGGGGTGAACGTCTTCCCTCCGATGACCATCTCGTCCGGAAGCAGACCCACCGTGGCGGGCCAGTAAAGCAACGCGGAGACCAGCCCGGAAACAACCACGCCCTCGATGAGCACACGGTCCGCCTTGGCCTTGTCGCTCCGCCAGTTCACAAAATACACCCCCAGCACCGCGCCGATGACCGAGATCCCGCCGATGGCAAAAGGATACACCAGAGCCCCCGCCACGCCGCTCAGTTGAAGC
This sequence comes from Verrucomicrobiales bacterium, assembly GCA_965229245.1. GTDB lineage: Bacteria > Verrucomicrobiota > Verrucomicrobiia > Verrucomicrobiales > V1-33 > V1-33. Next base: position 110,206 of record CBDDIW010000003.1, on the reverse strand, counting down.
GCTCCGATGAGCAGCGACCCGATGAGCGCCACGGCGTAGGTTTCAAACACGTCCGCCGCCATGCCCGCGCAGTCGCCCACGTTATCCCCCACGTTGTCCGCGATGGTCGCGGGATTCCGGGGATCGTCTTCATTCAGATTCGACTCCACCTTGCCGACGAGGTCCGCGCCCACGTCCGCCGCCTTCGTGTAAATCCCGCCGCCCAGCCGGGCAAAGACGGAAATGAGGCTGGCTCCTAGCGCCAGACCCACCAGACTGTCCACCGCGTGCCGCGTGGCTGCCGGGGAGCCATCGCCCCGCAGCACCAGGTAAAATCCTCCCACGCTCAGCAGCGCCAGGCCCACCACCAGCAGGCCGGTGACCGCGCCGCCATTGAAGGCGATCCGCAGCGCCGCAGGCTCGCTTTCCGAAGCCGCCTGGGTCGTGCGGACATTGGCCAGCACCGCGATGCGCATGCCAATGTAACCCGCCGCCAGGGAGCAGACCGCGCCCACGAGGAAGCCTCCGGGGATGGCCATGTCCTGCTTCCACCAGTAGAGCAGTCCGAAAATGAGCGCCGCGATGATGCCCACGGCGGTCACCTGCCGGTTGAGATAAGCCCGGGCCCCCTCCTGCACCGCCGCCGCCACTTCCCGCATGCGTTCGTTTCCGGGGGAAGCCGCCTTGATCTGCTTGATCAGCCGGGCCGCCACCACCAGCCCCAGGACACCCAGCACCAGTGCTATATTAATACCCTGGTTTAGAAAAAATTCAGAAGCCGCTAAGACAGAAGACATGCGTGATTAGGGAAAAGTTTCGGATTAAGAAAGGGGAAAAATGAGGCGGCGGATTCTAGTGAACGCCACCCTAGGCGCAACTGTGATTTCCACCGCGGGCCGGACGCTATCGCGTTTTCCCCAACCCGACAGCTTGCCCCGGGACACCGGACGGCCTATGCGGAAGGCATGGAACTTCGCGCTTTTGCCGAACGCGTTCTGCTCTCGGAGTCGCTGGAGGAAAAGCTGGCCCCTCCGCCGGGCGCGCTGACGGATGATCTACCCGGTCCGGCCCTCGCCGTGCCCGGAGCCCCCGGGCGTCCCGGAAACCTGCGCCTCGCGGGCCGGGGAGACCGCGTGGAGCTGCCCCCGGAACGGGAACTCCACCGGGACGAACCGCGCGCCGTCCTGCTCCACCTTTTCGCGAACCACGAACTCCTCGCCACGGAGCTCATGGCTCTGGCGATCCTCCGTTTCCCGGAGGCTCCCCGGGCCTTCCGGCGAGCGCTGCTCCAGACGCTGAAGGAGGAGCAGATTCACACCCGCCTCTACATGGAGCGCATGGCGCGGTGCGGCCTCACCTTCGGCGAGCTGCCGGTAAATGGCTTCTTCTGGCGTCATGTCTCCGGCATGGAGTCGCCAGTGGACTACGTGAGCCGCCTCAGCCTCACCTTTGAGCAGGCGAACTTGGATTACTCCCGTCACTTCGCAGGCGTTTTCACCCGGCTGGGAGACACGGATACCGCCGCGCTGCTCCAGCGGATCTATGAGGATGAGATCAGCCACGTGGGCCTGGGGCTGCACTGGTTCCGGAAATGGAAGCCGCCGGGCGAGTCCGACTGGGAGGCGTGGCGGAAGGTGCTCACCTTTCCCATGGGACCGGCCCGGGCGCGGGGGAATGTGCCGTTCAATGCCGAGGGCCGCCGCCGCGCGGGACTGGACGCGGACTTCATCGCGTCTCTGGAGGTCTTCGCGCAAAGCCGGGGCCGCACACCGGGGGTCTATCTCTTCAACCCCTGCGCGGAACGCTGCGCCCTGACCCGGGACCTGGACGCCACGCGGGCGGACCGCACCACGGCGATCCTGGGCAGGGATCTGGACATCCTGCCGGTGCTCCTCTGCTATGAGGAAGATGTGGTGCTCACCCGCCGCCGTCCTTCAGACGATCACCTCCGCTCCCTCAAGGAAGCCGGTCTGCATCCCGCGGATTTTGAAGTCCTAGAACCTTCCGGCCTGCTGGCACCGGATAGTCTCCTCCGGGAGCGGAAGCTCGGAGATCTTCGCCCCTGGGGCTGGAGTGCGGACTCCGCCGCCACGCTGGAGCCGCTCGCGGGACAAAGCCGGGGCGGGATTCCCTGGAACGAAGCCGTGCGGGGCCTCTACTCCAAGGCCACCGCCGCGCGGCTCCTGGCAGGTCTCCATCCGGAGATGCCGGAAGCGGCGGCCCTGGCAGGAACGGTAGCGGAGTCTTTGGAGGAGACCCTGGCCGCTATCTCCCGGCTGCGGGAAAACGGGCATCGCCCGGTGATTCTTAAAGCCCCCTGGGGACTCGCGGGGCGCGGTCATCTTCGCATCGAGGGCATGGAACTCAATGCCTTGCAAACCGCGTGGATCACCCGCACCCTCGCGGAACAGGGCTCCCTGGTGGTGGAGCCCTGGCTGGACCGGGTGGCGGATTTTTCCGTCCACTACGATATCCCCGCTGGTGGCGAACCGAAGCTCCGGGGCATGGTCCGTCTGCACAATGACGGCGGCGGACGCTTCCTGGCCTGCACCGCCGCCCGCATGTTCAGCCGGTTGCTGCCACCGGAGGTCTCGCGAGTTTTGCACGAATCCCGGGCCCAGCATTTCTATGAGCAGGTTCTTCCTGCCAGGCTTCAGGAAATCATGGGAGAAAGCGGATTCCGGGGCTGGCTGGGCGTGGATGCCTTCTTTCACCGGACCCCGGAAGGCATTCAACTGAGGCCCGTGGTGGAGATCAATCCCCGCTGCACCATGGGCCGGGTCACGCTGGAGGCCCGGCGGTTCGTGGCGGCGGAGTCGCCCGTCACCTGGCGTATCTTCTATCACCGCCATTTTCAGGAAGCCGGGTGCGCGTCCGCGGTGGAATATGCCGCAAGGCTACGCGCCGCCCATCCGATGGTCCGCGATGGCCCGCGGCTTCTCTCCGGAGCGGTCTGTGTCAATGATCCCGCCACAGCCGAGAGCTTTCTCGGCGTGCTCTTCGCGGGGGATTCCGCCCGCGACGCCGTGAACGCTCCGCTTGCACCCACGCATACGCTATGACGGCCCTGTGCAGGATCGCTTGCGTAATACCCGCCACGTGTCACTTTCCCGGCCATTGCGCCGTTAGCTCAGCGGTTAGAGCAGGGCACTCATAATGCCTTGGCCGCAGGTTCAAATCCTGCACGGCGCACTCTCTTTTATTCCAGTTATTTAATAGCCGACAGGCAATCAAACTCGGGGAGAGACGGAGCCCTCATTGGAGGGAGGCTTTTGCAGTCGCGGGGAAACCGGTGTGATCCGCAAGTCCTAAATCACGAGGCGGCAACGCCACATACACGGGAGTGCCCCGGTGATGATTTGTCGTATGAAAGACCAGTCCAGGACGGCACTCAGGCGTCCTGGCGATGATCCGGAAGACAGCTCCCCCCACAGCCAAGCCAACACACGGATTTCCATGAAGCACCTTGCACCCCTCAGCATATTTTTCGGCCTCGTGGTCAATGGCCACTCCCAGATCATCGCGCGATGGGCCGATCCCAATCTTCCGGTCAAACCCGGTCTGGAAATCTGGCTGGACGCGACCCGCGAAAACGAAGCCCGGGAGGCGCACTATATGAACCGCCTGGCGGACGGGGATAAGTCAGACATGTGGCATGATTCCTCCGGTCATGGCCGGCACCTGGTGCAATGGACGGACGCCGCCCGGCCCCGCTGGGTCTCAGGCGCTCTCGATTTTGATGGCGACGATTACCTCGCCGCTTTGCTCACCCCCGGGCTTTCGCTCAAAGAGGCGACTGTTTTTGTAGTGGCGTTTGCCCCGTCTCCAGAGGGGAACTTTCCAGCGCTGCTCAGTACCGCGCGCCGCGGGGACAATGACTACACCAGTGGGCTTTGCGTGGACTTTGGGGGGAAGTCCTCGCCAAAGAACAGCATCACTTATCTCAATGTGGAGGGAGCCGGTCAGCCGGGAGAAGCGAACACGCTGTCCTCTCCCCTTCCCTCGAACCTCGCGCACGTCTTTGCCATCTCCCTCGCGCCGGGCGGGACGGAGGTTAGGGTGGACGGCAAAACCGAGGGCCGCCGCACTCGCGGCGATGTCGCGATCACGGCGGACAGGTTTGCGGCGGGTGCCCGGTTTGTCGCGCCGGAGATGCGGCACTTCTTAAAAGGCCGCATCGCCGAGATGCTCGTTTTCTCCCGCAAGCTCAAGGCTCCGGAACTGGCGCAAATGGAGGAATATCTCGGGAAGAAGCACGCGGACTTTTTAAAGCACCCGGCATCCTCTGATCCCTCATCGCCCGCGGGCGGAAAACCGGTGGTGCAAATGCTGGTGCCTGGCTTTGAGGTCAGTGAACTGCCTGTCAGTGTCACGAATCTGAACAACATCGAATATGCCCCGGACGGACGGCTTTTTGCCGGGGGCTATGATGGCCGTTTCCATCTGTTGCGGGACCGGGACAACGACGGGCTGGAGGATGAGGTGATCACCTTTTCCTCCCAGACCACGGATGACTATCCGCTGGGGATGGTGGTCAAGGACGGGATGCCCCACGCGATTCTCTCGGATGAAATCGTGCGCTTCCGGGACACAAACGGGGATGGAGTTCCAGAAAAACGGGAGACGGTCGTCAAAGGCTGGGATGATCCGGAGCTGCGCAACAGCCCGCTGCTGATGCACCGCCGGGTGGACAGCGCCATGGCGCTCGCCGCAGGCCCGGATGACGACTGGTATGTCACCATGGGCAGCGCCAATCCGGGCAACGGTTACTGGCAGCATGCCAAGGGAGACCCCTTCTCCACGGACGCGGTGAAGACCGGGAAGCCCGCCTACTCCACGGACAAGCGCCGGGGCTGTCTGCTCCACATCGACCGGAATGGAAAAGTGGAGCAGCTCAACAGCGGCCTGCGCTACATCATGTCCATGCAGTGGGACCAGCACGGGGAGCTCTTTGGCACGGACCAGGAGGGAGCCACTTGGCTGCCAAACGGCAACCCATTCGATGAACTGCTGCACCTGCAAAAAGGGCGGCACTATGGCTTTCCCCCGCGCCATCCCGCGCTGCTTCCGGATGTCATCGATGAGCCGAGCGTCTGGGACTATGCTCCGCAGCATCAGAGCACCTGCGGATTCCGGTTCAACGGCCCCGCGAAAGACCGGCCCGTTTTCGGTCCGGCATTCTGGGCTCACGATGCTCTCGTGACGGGGGAATCGCGGGGCAAACTCTGGCGCACGAAACTCGCGAAAACACCCGCGGGATACGTGGCGACCACGCAGTTGTTTGCCTGCCTGGGAATGCTGGTGACCGACTGCGCGATCTCCCCCAAAGGGGACCTCGTGATCTGCTGCCACTCCGGGGATCCGGACTGGGGCAGCGGCCCCAATGGACAGGGCCGGTTGTTCAAAATCCGGTATGTCGATAAAACCGCCCCTCAGCCCGTCCTCACCTGGGCGAAGAGCGGGACGGAAACGGTGATCGCTTTCGACCAACCCCTCGGCGCCGACGAACGGAGCTGGCTGACGGAGATAGAGGTGGCGGCAGGCCGCTTTGTGGAAGCCGGCGACCGCTTTGAAAAGATGAGGCCCGGGTATGCCGTGGTGAAGCTGCAGCAGAGTCAGAAGCGGGAGAGGATCGTGGTAAACCGCGTGCAACTGGCCCCAGACAGAAAGAGCGTCACTGTCGAAACCCCGCCCCGTTTGACGGCGGTGAACTATGCTCTCTCCAGCAGGCGGCCTACGATCAAATTCGACCTCGCTCACGATCTCAGCGGGGTGAGCGGCGAGTGGAGAGGTGGGGATGGTAATACTGACTCCCGGCAAGTCTGGCTGCCGCATCCGGACTTCACAGCCTCCCGGGAGTTTACCCGCGGAAGCGCGTTGCATGACAGCTTCTGGAGCGGGATCTCCACGCCGGGCTCCCTAACGCTCCGGGGGCAGTTGGATTTGTGGAAGATGCTCACCCCGCTCACCCAGCCGGGCTCGAAGTTAGGATATGAGCCCGAGCTTGAAGTGGTGACAGTCACTTTTAAAACAGACTCCACGCTGAATCTTTATGCTCCCGGCGCGAAGATCGAACAGACGGTGCCGGGAGAGGCACGCCTCACTATCACCCCGGGTGGGGAAGGCAAATGGCTGCCCTTCGTGGTCACGCTCTCCACGCCCGCGAAGACGCTGGATGTCTCCTTCCATACCACGCGTGATCCCCGCCCCCGGGCGCTGCCGGTGCGCCGGTTTCTGCTGCCCTTTGCCACGCCCCCGGCTCCCTTGGAAAAGCCCGCCCCCGCGCCGGAAATCGCGGGCGGCGACTGGAACGCCGGGCGCGTGCTCTTCAACGGAAAGGCCGCCTGCTTTACCTGCCACCGCCTGCGCGGCGAAGGCCACCAGGTGGGCCCGGATCTGGATAACCTCATTCACCGCGACTATGCGAGTGTCCTGGCGGACATCGTAAATCCCAGTGCCGCGATCAATCCGGACGCCGTGGCCTATCACGTGACTCTGCGGGATGGAACCTCCGTGGCCGGAACCCGGGTCCGCGATACCGCGGAGGAACTGCACATCGCCCAGCCCGGCGGGATTGTGACAAAGATCAAAAAAGCCGACATCACCAAATCCGAACCCCTGCCCGTCTCCCTGATGCCTCCCGGGCTGGAGAAGAACCTGACAACTCCTGAACTGCGGGACCTGATGACCTATCTGCTCTCCGAAGAACCCGGCCACGCGGCGAAGGAGTGACCCTCATGGCACAAGCTCCGCTTTGAGCCGGAAATACTGCCGCGCGGCGCCATCGGAAGGCGCGAGCCACTGGAGCGTGACCGTGCCGTCGCCATTGTTGATCGTGGAAAGCAGGACAAAGCCCGGGGATTCGGACGTCCAGTGCGTGGAATCCGCGGACCGCTGGGGAGAGACCGTGACCCGGTCGGCACCCAGGCCGAGGCGCGCGGAGAGCAGGATACCGGCGGCATCAGTGGCTATCGTCAACGGAGCGGCGTTGGGGATGGTGTCGGAGGTGCCGAAGGCGTATTCCAGGAGCGCGGGCAGACCATCCCCATCTGCATCCAAGTTCGGCTGGCCCGTGAAGGGAACGGAATCGGAGGTGCCGGGGTTTCCTCCCGGGAGCGTACTTTCGCGCCAGTTGGAGGGATTGGCCGGATCCGTACCGGGGATTTTGAGAACCATGGAAGCGCCGTCACCGTCGGAACCGGCAGGCCACTGGAAGTGATCGCTCCAGGTGAAATCCGCGATGGTGGAGGAATCCGCGGCGACCAACAGCAGGCGCTCGCCGGAGTTTGAGAGGGCTCCGGTATAGGTACCGGCGGGCACCAGGGCATTGCCATACTCAGCCGCAAAGGCGGCGGGATCGCGCACGAGAATCACACGGACCCCGGCTTCCAGCGTGGCGCCAGGCGGGAATACGAAGGAAATCCCCGAGGTGAAAGCGACTCCCGCGAGACTGAGGGGGGCGGACGAGAAGTTTACAAGTTCCACAAACTCCGCGTCATCATTGGTGGCCGGATGATACATGATCTCCGAGACCGCCAGATTCGCGGCGGAGGCCGGGGAGACTGTCAGGGTGTTCGTGACCGCGATAACGTCCGTGAGCGTGGAGCCGTCAAAATTCACCGCCGTCAGAGTGAGGTCGTTTCTCCCAGGAGCGAGCGGAACATCGAGCTGCCAGGTGCTGAAACCTGTCCAGCGGACGGGAGTGGTGAGCGCCCGTCCATTGACGAGAATGGAGCGGATATCGACTCCACCACTGCCTTCCAGAGTGGCGGTGGCGGCCGCCACGGAGAAGTCCGCTCCGCCACTGGTGGTGATGGCGAAGGCGACGGGAGGCGCGGCGGTGGCGAGCTGGCCTGTCACCGAGGCGATGCGGCTGGTCACGAAGGTTTTGACGTTCGCGTAGTTCCTGCCACTGACAGTGCCGTAGTGATCCACCCAGGGATCCAGCCACGCCCGATTGAAGCTCCGGGCCATGATATCCCGGAGGTGCCCGTAGAAGGCGCGACGGAAGGAACCGATGGTGAACAGCTTCGCCACGCCGGGGGCGTCTCCCATGAGGCTTTGCCCGGTTTCCTGGAAGATGAAGTCCCAGTCCCAGGGAAGCAGCAGTACCCGTTTGTCAGAGGGACGCACATAGAAGCGCGTGTTGTGAGTCAGGCCCCGGTTGAAGATATCGAGGTGCCCCATGAGCGCCTGCACGGCGAGCACGCGGGCCCACTGGTCCATGTCGATGACATCACCGATGGCATTGGAAAAAGGAGCGCCGCTCAAACCGAAGGTCCGGTTCATGGCGATCATCCGCGAGTAGTCATCGCGGGAGTTGTTGTTCATGAGGAAGTAGCCCGCGCGGAAGGTTTCCTTTTCGTCGCCGAAGTCACTTCCGATCACCATTTGCAGGAACCCGTTGCCCGGCAGCTTGAGGCCCGTCGCGGTGCCGTCGCTGGTGGTGGCGGTCCAGCGGGGTGTCTCATATTCGAACACCTCGCCGTCCGAACCGTTCGGGTAGACGGAGTCCAGGTAGTCGTTGTCAAAACCGGCGAGCCGCAGCAGGGCCGCGTTCGTGAAGCCCGCGCGCGGCGCGAGACACTGGACGATATCGTCATAACGGCTCGGCAGATTCCCGCCTGCCTGGGTGTAGATCAGAAAGAGAAAGGCCTCGCCGATGTCCCCCACCTCGCCCCCGGGCGCGTTGCTGATGGTGGCGCGGTCGAGGGCAAACTTCGGATGGACCCCGCGAAACGGCTGGTCCGCGTTCATGGTGACGTTGTAGCCGGTGCGGTTGTTATTGCGCCCCACGTAGCTGCCTTTCAGGCGCACGCCATCCACGTCGTAATACACTTCACTTTCATTCGCGATGACGGTGGCGGGAAGCCGTTCGTTGGAGAGCACATTCGTGGCCCCGTAGAGCTGGTCCACATCGCCCGGTGTCATCACGATCCTGACATTCTGCCGCGCGGTGGAGGCCGTGCCGTCATTGACTTTATAGAGAGCGCGGGAGGCTGGCCCGGCCGCCGGATAATCCGAGCCCGCACCAGCTCCGTCCTGGCCATGAATATAAAACTGCACCACGGCGGACGCCGCCTGCCCGGGAATGTTCGCGGTATGGCGTCCGCCGGCTCCGGCAGTCATGGGCACGGAGGCAAACGCGCCGCCGTTCACGCTGTAGCGCAATTGCAGGGAGGCGACGCCATCCGGGTCGGTGGCGGCAACGGAGACCGTGACGGGCTGGCCCGCGGCGGGCACGATGGGCGTGTGCGCGAGACCGGAATACGTGGGCCCCAGATTGGGAACGCGTGTGGAATTCGGGGCTCCGGGAGTCCCTGGAGCGGAGGGACGCTTCAGGATCGTCACGCCTCCGAGCCGGTCAAAGTAGAGACGGCTGTTGAGTTGATTCGAGCCCGTCAGCCATTTCGCGCGAAACGAGATTTCGTAGGTCCTCCCCTCCACGATGGAGCCCGAGGCAAAGGTGGTCTCTATCTGGTTTCCCATGTATTCCGTTTCCCCCGAGGCCCGCAAATGGAGGACGTTATTCCCCGAATTGCCCGGCTCCGGCTCGACGGTGCTGCGCTGGTGATTGCCACGAAAACGCCATCCGGCAGCCCCGGCGGAAAAGTCGCCGTTCGCCAGCCGCTGGAGCGCCGTGCCCGCGGGATCCTCGACGACGGAGAAGTCATCCAGCAGGCACTCGCCTCCGCTGTCCAGCAGGCCTAACTGGAGCTCCTGGAAATTCGCGGGAGCCCCTGGCAGGCGGTTCGTCGCGGTGCCCCGGATGGTATAGGCGGCCCACTGGGACCGCGCGGTTTCATCACTGGCGGCCCAGGCCTCTGCTTTGGAATTATCCGCGCGGGCGTCCTTCAGCTCCAGGGAACTGCCCCCGCCATCCGCGGCGGCGGGCCAGGGCTTCCCGTCAGAATAACGAACCTCGTCCGCCGGATTGCCCGCCGCATCGCGCAGGACGAGGTGACCGGACGCTCCTCCCAGCTTCCCCGCGAAGCCACCCATGAGCGGCACGCCCGGATATTCCGCCATGAAGTCTGAGGGCTTCCGCGCGAGCACCGCAAAGCCCCCCGGCGGGAGGGAGGCACCAGATGGAAAAGTGAACTCCGCCGGACCATTCAGCGTCCAGCCGGAGAGATCGATCGTCCGGTCACCGGAGCGGTTATAAAGCTCCAGCCACTGCTGGCCATTCTCCACCCACGCGGTGTCCGCCGCGGCAGCCATGCCGAACATCAGATCGCTGCTGCCGGGAGCGGACTGGTGGACCTCCACCGCGAGGACATTCACGCCACTCACCAGCCGGGACGCGGGCAGGCTCACCGTGGTCCACGTCGCGTCCCCGATATCCGCGATGGCCGCCGTGGAGTAAGACACCGTGCCCGCGGGCAAGCCCTGGCGGTGGATTTCCGTTCCATTGAGATAGATCACCGCGCTGTCATCCAGCAATAGATCCAACCGCAGCGAAGCCGGTGGTCCCGCCCACGTGAAGGACTTCCGGAAGTAATAAGTCATCGGCTGATTCGGCGGCACGCCGCCAATGAACCGCTGGAGCGTGGTGCCGATGAGAGCCTTCAGCGTGGCATCGGTTTCAAATCCCTGGATGCCCGCGCCCTGAGGCCAGGCGCTGTCATCGTAGGCGGGAGCCCGCCAATTCCCCGCGGGCTCCGCGCCCGACTGCTGGTATTTCCAAGGAGAGACCGCGTCGAAAACCATCACCCGGGAGGGCTGATCCGGGGCGTGATGATAGAGCAGTTCATTGATCACCACCGCGTCCTCCAGATGGATATCGTTCGCCGCTCCCTGGGTCAGGGATACGGGACGATAAAAGACCCCGCGGGTTACCCCGTTGGCGCGGGCCGCGGGAATCGCGCCGACTCTTGCCGCGTCGATCAACGAAGCCCCCGCCGGTCCCGTGAGGAAGAGCGGGTCCCCGGCAGCCGGAGTGAATCCCAAAGCCGCGCTATCCACCACCAGGTAACCTCCCGCCGGAAGACTCCCTGGCGACAGAGTGTGGGAAAGATGGCCATTCGAAATCACCAGCCCATCCAGAGTGACGGGCGAAACGCCGCTGTTCCGCAGTTCCACAAAAAACCCGGGGGCCGCGGTACCGGACAACTCGCTGATCTCCAGACCCGCGAACTCCACGGGTGGCCCGGTGACATTCGCCGCGCCAGGTGTTCCGTTAGGAGTCCGGCTCGCCACCCAACTGGCCGCAGACCCGCTGGCGGTATTGGGCGCGATGCGGGCGAGTGAGGCTCCGGAGCCGTCCGCGCCCTCGGGCCATGGCGCGTTATCGGAATAGTTCACCTCGTCCATGACGCGGCCCGAATTGTTCCGGAGGGTCAGAAGTTCGCCTCCGTTGTCCAGTCTGGCCGTGAACGGGCCCAGCGCCCCATTGAACCCGGTCGCCGCCGCGAGAGCCGCTGGATCGCGCGCAATGACCGTGTAGCCCCCCGCCTTTATCTTTGTCCCGGCGGGAAAGACGTAATCCCCCACCCCATCCAGGGTCCATCCTGACAAATCGATGTCGATGGACATCTGGTTCCGCAGTTCGATATACTCCAGGGCCTCCCCGGCATCCGCGGGATGATAGTGGATTTCATTGAAGACGACGACGGAGTCGGCCCGGGCGGAGGCCGCGAGCAGAAGAAAGGCGAAAAGACGGCAGGGCATAGCGAGGGGGCGCTTTCACGGACCAGCCCGGTCTCACGGGGTCTGCACCCGGAAGTAAACCTTCGGAGAGCCCGCGTTGAGCGGGGACACGGTGATGCTGGTTTCCGCCCCGCCGGAGGCGACGGCGTCCGTGTTCTCCAGCCAGGTCTGAAGATCCGTGGATTCCCATACGGAGTAGGTCTTCCCCGCCTGGGAATTCCATTTCAAAGTAAGGCCGCCATTCGTCTCCGGCCGCACCTCCGTGACCACAAACGGAGCGGCCGAGACAGGGCCATTAGGATAGAGCAAATCCGTGGCCGGATTGAACGAGCCCAGCGTGAAGGTGAAGATGCGGACGTCATCGATCTTCCCGTTGATGCCCCGGGACTGTTGCAGGCCCCCGTTGCCGCTCATTTTCTGGGCTCCCACGGTCACGATCTTCGTGCCGCCATTGGGGGCTCCATCAGTGGAGGCGATCTGGACGCCGTTCCGGTAGAGATACACTTTGCGGGCTCCCGTGGCCGTGATCACCGGCGGATCCTGACTGTTATCCACGGTGAATTCCTGCTGGTTCACCATCGCCAGGTGGACCCATTTTCCGATATCATCGGAGGCTGGAATAGCGGAATCCGCCACGGTCACGCCCGGCAGGTGGATAAAATAATTCCCGGAGATGAGCTCCATGACTTCCCCGCCCGACGTGTGGTCCCCTATGTGGATGAAGGTGCTTTCGGAATCCACTCCCGCCCCCGGCAGGGAATCCTGCCACGCCCAGCACTCGAATCCCCAGTTCGAGGGATCGTCGAGGACGAGGGGAGTATCCGGATTCGTGGCAAAGGACTGCGCCGCGGTGGGATAGGGTCCCCAGGTGTTCGCGATTCCCATCGCGAGCGTCGAGCCCGGCACGGTGCTGGCGACACGGGCCGTGGTGCCGGTGAGCGTGAGATCCAGGGTGCCCGCGGAGTCTTTGGTGACCGCGGAATCCGCGCCATCATCCTCTCCGAATTTCCAGTGATGCAGGACAGTGATGTCCGCCTGGGAGGTGGCGAGCGTGAGGAACAGCAGGAAGGACAATTTGCCCGGCGAAATACACATGGCGGAAAACAGGTTTGGGTGGAGGAGAATCAGGGGGTCCCAGCGTGCCGGCGGCGGCGCATCAATCCAACGGCGGCGAGAGCCGCGAATCCGGCGGTCGAGGGTTCCGGCACGGTGTCGGCGATGTTGAACTGCCCGGGGGCGAAGGTGAAGAGGCGGACCTCGTCCATCTGGCCGTCCAGACCCCGCCGGTAATCGGTCCACATGGCTCCGATTGAAAAGCCCGGCACCGCCGCGCTGGCGCTCGGTCCCGGCACGGCGAACACCGGAATGGAGGACTTGATCCCATTCACATAAAATTCGCCCACGCCGCCATTGTTGACATAAACGATATGGCTCCAAAGCCCGACGGTGGGCGCGGGGACACCGCCGCCCGCCGCGTTCAGACTGTTCAGCCCCACTCCAGGCAGCTGGATCATCCAGTTCACATTCCCGTCACCCCACGAAGGGTTTCTTCCGAGTTCGATGGCGATGCTGTTGCCTGAGTTCCCTCCAAAGTGAATAAGACCGACCTCCGAGACGGTGGTGCCGTTTGGCAGGAAGTCAGGCTTGACGTAGAAGTCCATGCCCCAGTTCGACGAGCCCGTGATAGAGGCCGAAAGCGAGCCCGTGTATTTGTAATACTGGGCGGCGGGACTCTCGTTGGTGGTATTGGCGAAATCCTGAGCCGTGCTGGAGTAGATGCCGGTGACGCTGGTGGTGGTGCCCACCGCGGTGAGATTGGCACCGCCCACACTGTCAGTGACCGCGCCGGCCTCCCCGAGAGACCACTGGTGCCGGATGGTGATGACCGCGCGCGCGGGCAGAGCAGATAAAGTGAGAAGGAGAAAAGGCAGCCGGGTATTCATCATTTTGCGTGGAGTGGAATTATGGGAATAAGGACCGGTCATTGTCTCCACCGCGCCCGCCGGGAGCGTGTTTTGAGACTGCCGGTAAACCGCCGCCGTAATGCCAGCGGGGCACTTGTTTGTCAAAAAACGGGCTGTCATCAAAATAGAGGACAGCCTTCCCCATTGGACATCCGGACGGTCCGCCATCAGGATGGAATGGTGAAATGGTTGCTCCGTATAGCGTCCCTGGCGGTCGCGCTGTTGAACCTGACAGTTTTCCCGGCGCCGGGTGCCGAAACGGCGGCAGCGGGGCAGGACTACAGCGTCACCGTGTGGAGAACGGAGAACGGGCTGCCGGGGGAACGCATTCATTCACTGACGCAAACGACGGATGGTTATCTTTGGATTGCCACGGATGCCGGCCTTGTCCGGTTTAACGGCACCGGTTTTGAAGCCCTGCATCCCGGCGATCTGCCACCCCAGCTGGGAGGAGTCATCACCGGGCTCTCGTCCGACCGGCAGGGCCGGTTGTGGCTGGTCACACAGAAAGGCGGTCTGGGCTCCTCGAAAGATGGAAAGTTCACGGTCCACATCCCGGAGGGGACGCACACAGGCCAGGTCCCGCGCATGGCGGAGGTGGCGGGCGGGCATGGCATGGTTTTTCTCACATTCGACGGCGGCATCATGGAATGGGACGGCACCGGGCTGCGGCAAATTGGCAGGGATGTCAGCCTCACCACGGACTCCGTCTTCCGCGTGGCACGTGATAGCGATGGCACGCTCTGGATCAAAACGGTGGACCACCTGGTGGCCGCGGGTGCCAGGGGATTGCAGGTCTATGACCGGTCCTCCCTGCCGGGAGGAGGACACACCTGCACGGGGATGGCCCGGGAAAAAAACGGGCGTTTGTGGATTTCATCGGAACGGGGCCTGGCCAGTGTGGAGCAGGGAATGATGGTGGAGCAGGGAGAGCCGCGTCCTTTTGGGGAAAACATCGGCTTCACCGGCGCGCTGCCGGATGGCGGGATCGTAGTGCAGGCCGGGGATGGATTCTGGCGTTTCCGGGAGGGTGTGTGGACTGCATTTCCGCATCGTCCTCCCACGTTTGGGTTTTACCTTTCCGCCGGCATCTTCGCGGAATCCGGCAGCTTCTGGTATGCCTTTTCACGGGAGTGCCTTGTCCACTGGCGGGCGGATGGCGTCTGCGCCACGCTGACCTCCGGGGACGGTTTGCCCGCCGCGAATCTCTCGCTCCTCTACGAAGACCGCGAAGGAAACCTCTGGGGGGCCGCGTCCGGCGTGGGCCTGGTCCGGGTAAGGAGAAAGGTCATCACCACCCTCCAGCCCCGCTCCCCGGGCTTCAATGGCTGGTGCACCACGGGATGCGAAAGCGACGGCGTCCAGTGGATAGGAACCTATCAATCCGGACTGGAATGCTGGCGCAACGGGGAGTGGAGACGTTTCGACCTGAGCACCTCCGGCATGCCCGCCAGCGTGCGCTCCGTGCTCCGGGACAGCGAGGGAAAGATCTGGGCGGGGACGGACAGTGGAGGGCTGTTTTCCGGCGGCGTCGCTGGATTCCAGCGGGCCCTCCCGCTGGAGAGTCCACCCGGCGCCCAGGCCAGCGCGCTTTGTCAGGATAAAGAGGGGCGGCTTTGGATAGGAAATACGAAAGGACTCTATCTGCTGGCGAACGGGCGGATCACGGAGGCGTGGAGCGGCACGCTGCCCGCGCAGCCGGATATCCGTGTTCTGGCGGCGGGCCGGCAGGGTGACCTGTGGATAGGAACATGGGAGAAGGGGCTCTTCCACCGTTCCGCGGAGGGCGTGACCGGTCGGGTGGGCACCCCGGAGGACAGTGTATCCCAAATCACTACCATTTATGTAGACGGAGACCGCGTCTGGGCGGGAACCACGACCGGCCTTCACTGCTGGTATAACGGAAGGTTTCTTAAATTGACGACACGGCAGGGACTGCCGGACGACGGCATTTCCCACATCATGGCCGACGGCCAGGGCAGCCTGTGGATCGGCACACAGCGGGGGCTTTTGAAAGTGGACCGGCGGCAGTTTGACCTGCATCTGGAGAAGGATCCGGAAGCCATCGAATGGGCGGTCTATGATGAAACGGACGGCCTGCCGGCCCGGCATTGTTCCCTGGGGAACGCGCCGGCGGGCTGGCGCGGGACGGAAGGCCGTCTCTATATCGCCACCTACGGAGGCGTGGGTGTTTTCAATCCCTCCAGCGCGATCCTCTCGGCCAATCCGCCGGTGCCGTTGATCGAAAGAATCACGGTGGGAGGCCGGGAGGTTAAATCCCCGGGCAGCTCCTATCAAATCACTCCGGACGATGGCAGAATCGAGATCGCCTATGACATGGCGGCTCCTTCGGCTCCGCAAAAAACACGGTTCCGCTACCGACTGGAGGGATACGAGGATCGCTGGGTGGAGGCTGGCCGTCAGCGGATGGCCGCTTATCCCAATCTCCCGGCGGGAGACTACCGCTTCCGACTGGCCGCCTGCAACGCGACCGGCGTGTGGGCGGAAACCACGGGCCACCTGCGCTTTCAGGTTTCAGAGCCGTTCTGGAAAACGACGTGGTTCGGAGCAGTGACCATTACGGTCGCACTGGGCATGGTGGCGGGGATCTCCCGCCACCTGGCCACCCGCGGCATGCGCAGGCGGGTGCTCGCTTTGAAGCATCGTCAGGAACTGGACGCGGAGCGGGCGCGCATCGCCCGGGATCTACATGATGACATCGGGTCCGGGCTCACCTGCATCTCGCTGCTGTGTGGCGACAATGGCATGGAAGCCGGAGAGGAAACCGGGCGGGAGTCGGATCTGCACCGCATTCGCAACATCGCCTCCGGGATGACACAGACGCTCGATGAGATCGTCTGGGCGGTCAGCCCGCGCCATGACTCGCTGGAAAGCCTGGCCACTTACATCGCGGGAACCGCGCAGATGCTGCTCTCCGCGGCGGGTATCCGTTGCCGCCTGGATTTTCCGCCCACCTTGCCTCCCTGGCCACTCACGGCGGATGAACGCCACCATCTCTACCTGGCCGTCAAAGAGGCGCTGCATAATGTGATCAAACATTCAGGCGCGAGCGCGGCGCGGGTCAGCCTGGATCTGGAAGGCTCCGGATTCACCCTGAGCGTGGCCGACAACGGTCGCGGCATTGGTACCGCTCCCCCGGCGGGCGAAGGGCTGGCCAATATGAAGCACCGGCTGGAACGGCTGGGCGGCACATGCCGCATCGAAAACGAGACCGAAGGGGGCACAATTGTGACCTTTCACTATCACTCCACCGGAAAACCGCCCTATCCATTGCATGAAAACTGAAACCTCTGCCATCCCCCCGCCCCGCCGGGAAATTGCCGTCGCCATCGTGGACGATGATGCCGCCGTGCGACATGCCATCGGGCGCACGATCACTAACGCCCCGGGATTCCGGCTGGTAAAGGAATTCGGCGACCCGGGGGCGGCGCTCTCCGGAATGGAGCAGGGCGAGCGCCCGGATGTGGTCATCATGGACATCAACATGCCCGGGCTGTCCGGCGATGAAGTCGTGCGTCGGCTCAAGCCCCGGATGCCCGGTGTGCAATTTGTAATGCTCACCGTTTATGAAGACGCGGATAACATCTTCAAGGCGCTCTCCGCTGGAGCGACCGGTTATCTTTTGAAGCGGTCCGCCGCGCGGGAACTGCTTACCTCGCTAAGGGACGTATGCGAAGGAGGCTCCCCAATGACGAGTCAGATCGCACGAAAAGTAGTGCAATCTTTCGCCCGGGGAGCCCGCAAACCGGATCGGGAACCGGAATCCGCTGATCCACATTTTCTTTCGCGACGGGAACACGAAGTGCTCGACTTTCTGACACGCGGCTTTCTTTATAAAGAGATCGCCGATGCCATGGGAGTTGGTGTCACGACCATCAATACCTACGTCCGCCGCATCTACGAGAAGCTGCACGTACACTCCCGCTCGCAGGCAGTCGCGGTTTATGCGGGACGGGAAGTGGGATAGCCACGGAAAAGCCGCGTGTTTCCGGGCTTACCAGAGCGACTGGCGGGTCCGGCTCATGCCGAGCGCGGCTCCCACAAAAATACCCGCCGCGAACAGGATGGCACCGGCGGTAAAGGGATTGGCCGTCGCCCATTTTTCCGAGCGCTCGAGGGATTGGCGGGTGTAATCCGAGACATGACCCGCGCCTTCCCGGACCGCGCTCACGGCCCGTTTCCCGGCTTCAATGGTGGGATCAATGACGCGGTCCTTCGTTTCATCCGTCACCTTGTCATAAAGGTCCCCGGCTTTTTCCTTGAGGGAATCGAAGGTGCTGACGGCCTGGTCTTTTAGATCCCCGGCTTTGTCTTTGATTTTATCGGCGACGGCACCGGCGTTTTCTTTCAGCTTGTCGGTCGTATCGGAGAGAAATGAAATGCTCATGGTTTAGTGGGTTGAAGTGGTTGCACCCCCCTTTTGCATACATGGGGCCAGCAGTTAAAACATGGAGCTGGAACTGGAATGCGGCTCACCGGCCTTCCCGGCATGGTGGCAGGTCACTCAAGATGCACGGCCCAGCCGCCGTTTCAGGACCGGGACTTGCACGGTCGCCAGCTTGCCCTTCCCTACCCCTCTGTGCGCCACTTTTTCAAAAAACTCCTGACTTACCCGATGATCGCCCTCGCGGCGCTCATCATGTTCGTGGAGGAATGGCTATGGGACCGGCTGACAGCCCTCATGAGGTGGATCGCACGGGCTCCGCTGGTAAAGGCTCTGGAGAAGCGCCTGGCCGAGCTGCCGCCATGGGGAGCGGTGATCGCTTTTCTGCTCCCGCACCTGGTGACGGGGCCGTTGAATCTCTTCGCGCTCTGGCTGACGGCGCATGGGAAAGTAATCACGGGAGCCACGATCCTCATCGCCGTAAAAATCCTCGGCACGGCCATTCTGGCCTGGCTGTTCATGGTCACGCGGCCCACGCTGCTGACGGTGAACTGGTTTCGCCGGGTGTATGAGTGGCTGGTCCGGCTGAAGGAACGCCTGTATGCCTCCGCGCCCTGGGTGGCGGCGGTGCGGTGGAAGAACCGGCTCAAAGAGTGGTGGCGTTCCCAGTCGTTTCCGCTCTTTCGCGGGCGTCGCCTCCGGCTCCGGAGAAAGGCCATCCGGCGCTGGCTGCAGGCGAAACTCCAGACGCGGAAAGCGCCAGGCAGCCATCCTCCGGAAAATGCGGTTTCGCGGAAGCATGATCCATGAATCCTCGTAATGGGAAATCATGAAACTGCCTATCCTTTTCCTGCCCGCGTTCCTGTCTCTTCTTCCCTTACATGGGACAGCCCAGGAAGCCGCCATTCCTTCCGAAAAGGCCGCTTCGGCACCGGTTTCAGAGCCGGGATTCGTTTCCATTTTTGACGGGCAATCGCTCAAAGGCTGGCACATCAGCGCCAAAAGCGGGCATTCCGGCACGACTAAAAACACCAGCGGCGGACGCTGGGTGGTCGAGAACGGCGCCATCACAGGGAGTCAGGATGTGCCGGGGAATGGCGGACTGATCGTCACCGATCAGACCTATGGGGACTTCGAGGTGGCCCTGGAGATGAACAATGACTTCGGGCCGGACAGCGGACTCTTTTTGCGCAGCACGGAGGACGGAAAGGCCTGGCAGGCGATGATCGATTACCATTCCGGCGGAAACCTCATGGGCATCTACGGCGAGGGACTCGGCGGCGTGCCTCACGTCCGGAACTACAACTTCGCGGACAAGGTGACAGAGATCGAAGCGAAAAACACCGGTGAGCCTCCCGTGGCGCTGCCGGTGCGCCCGGAGAGCTGGTCCTACTTCTGGCGGGCCGGAGTCTGGAATGAACTGCGTGCCCGCATCGAGGGAAATCCCCCGCACATCACCACCTGGATCAACGGGGTGAAGATTATGGAATGGCAGGAAAAAGAGGTGAGGCACCAGGAAAAGGGCGGCATCGCTCTCCAAGTGCATGGCGGCGGGGATTTCACGAAGCAGTTCGTGCGCTACCGGAACATCCGGGTGAAGGATCTCACGGGAAAGAAAACGGGGGCGGTGGGCACGAAGGAGGAGGTGTCGCGGCTCGAAAAGGAGATCGCGGCGTCCTTGCCGGAGAAGAACCGCCCGAGGCAGAAAGAGCTAGTCATCACGGTCCAGGCGGACGGTCGCCCCGGCATGGATGGCAAAACTCTGGCTGGCGGCGAGCTTGAAGCCAGTCTGAAATCCGCCGCCAAACTGGATACCAAAGTCCCGATCATCATTCACGCGGAGAAAGAGGCGAAGTATGACAGCATCATGTCCGTGCTCGACGCCGCCCATGCGGCCGGGTTGTATTCCGTTTCCCTCAGGGTAAAGGCCGGGAAAGACTAGCTTCCGTAGGCGGGCGTGAATCCGCCAGAGGAAGTCCAAATGGTCAAAAAATGACCGGATTCCGATGACTTACGTTAGGAAAGTATAATTCATGGGTGACTTTTCCGACACCCCACTTCGTCAAGGGATTTATTGACATTAGGCACGCTTGTCTGTTTCATGAGCGGAAACTCATCCGGTTATGCGTTTCCCTCCCCTCTCCTTAATGTCGGCCCCGGCGCCGGTCCTCTCCCTGTGTTCCATCCTGGTGCTTGCCAGCGGCGTCTGGACGCCCGTGAAGGCGGACCTGATCCAATACTGGCCACTCAATGAAACCACCGGCGTGGTGGCGGCGAATTCCGCTCCGGGAGGCACCCAGGGGGATCTCTTCAATGGCGTGTCCTGGCAGACGGATCCCCAACGGGGTCAGGTGGCGGAGTTTGATGGCAATGACGGCTACATCTCGGCGGGCACCATCCCGGCGCTTGCCACCACTGACAATTTCACCTGGGCCGTGTGGACGAAGTCCAGCCAGACTCCGAACAACAACGTCATCCTGGGTAACCGCTATCCGGACGCCGGATGGATCAAGTTCACCACGAACGCTTTTGAGTACCGGGACATTGCCCCGTCTTTCAACGCCGGCATCGACTACCCGGACTTTCCCGTGGATACCTGGGTGCACCATGTGGTGACGAAAAACGGGCCGCTCCTGACCTATTACCGCAACGGGCTGGCCGTGGGCCGGAACAACGTGACCGCCGGATTCCCCGGGGCTCCGTTCTACATGGGCGGGGACATGCTCAATGAAAACTGGGCCGGGCGGTTGGACGACGTGGCGCTGTGGAACAATGCCCTGCCCGCGAATTCCGTGGCGGGCCTCGCGGAAGGAACCTACACCCCGCTCACCGCTCCTCTCGCGGGGCCTCCAGGGCTGGTGAACCAGCTCACCGACGATTTCTCCGGCTCCCTGAACGCCTGGGCACAGACCAGCCGCGGTCTGGAAAACAACGCGCCGGTGGGCTATGACGCTCCGGCGATCAATAATGGCGAGGTGGTGCTGGGCGGCATGACCTCCCAGCAGTACTGGTTCGGCAACAGCCTGGAATCCTCCGCCACATTTGACGGGCGGGTGTATTCCGAAATCAGCGTGCGCCGCGTCTCACTTGCGGGTTCCGGCTCGGCCTACCGCTCCAGCCTCTGGCTCCTGGGCGATGACGGGCACTACGTGCATTTCTCCCAGAACATCGGGGAACAGGGCTGGACCACCAACGTGCGGGATGATGGCGGTACCGGCACCCTGACGCCGACCGGCGAGGGCAACAACCTCGTTGGCCTGGATGGCCTGGACGCGGACACTGGCAGCCACGTGATGACGCTGCGGCTCCAGCCGCTGGCCACCTCCGGCTCCGTGAATGTGGAGGTGCTGCTGGATGGGACCGTGTATGCCGTATACGCCCTCACGAATTTCCCGGCCAGTTTCAAGGTCATCCTCACCGGCCAGGCCCGCGCGAGCGGGGATACGGTTTCCGCCGTGTTCGACGACGTGTCGGTGAAGCAGCCCAGCGTGGCGAATTTCCCGCCATCCTTTACCGCCGGAACACTCCCGCTGCCCGCCGTGACCATCGGCACGGCGTTCTCCCGGTCCGTGGCCGCCAGCGCCTCCGATCCGGAAAACAATCCGCTGACCTTCTCCAAGGTCAGCGGGCCGGACTGGGTCTCCGTCTCGGCGGACGGGACGGTCAGCGGCACTCCTCCCGCGGGTGAAACTACCACCCTGGCGCAAGTGGTGGTGAAAGTGGCGGACGCCACGGGCAGCGGCACGGCCACGGTGGCCTTCCGCGTGGAGACTCCCACCGCGGATCCCGCGCTTTTCGGCTGGTGGCCGCTCAATGAGACCTCCGGCAGCACCGCCTCCGATGTCAGCGGCCAAGGCAACCACGCCACGGTCTTCAATGAAGCCACCGGCGGACTCGATGCCGATGCCTCCGCCTGGGTGAGTGACGCGCAGTTTGGAAACGTGCTCAGCTTCAATGGAGTGGACGGCACGGGTGCCTGCGCCACCGTGGGAGCCCCCCCGCTCTCCGGCACCCTGCCGGTGCTGGACGCGGCTTCCAAATTCACCTGGTCCTTCTGGTGCAAGCCTGTGGCGGCTCCCAACAACGACATCATCCTGGGAGACCGTTATGATTCCAACGGAGCCGAATACGCGCCGCAGGAGTTCATCAAGTTCACAGGCTCCGCCTTCGAATGGCACACCACGGCGGGAGGCGAGAACCTGGACTACGCGGACATGCCGCTGAATACCTGGACGCACAATGTGATGGTGAAGGACGGCAACGCGCTGCTCTACTATCGCAACGGGCAGTTCGTCCAGGGGCGGACCATCAGCGGTTATCCCACGTTCAATCACGGGATTTACTTCGGTGGTCAGAATCAGGCCATCGAAGCCTGGAACGGCTCGCTTTCGGATATTCGTCTGTTCAACGGGGCTCTGAGCGAAGCCGGCATCCAGAACGTGTATGAAAACCGGAACGTGCTGCCGCCGGTGGAGAACACGAACTTCGCCATCTCCTCCATCACCCGCGCGGCGGACGGCGCGGTGACCATCACTTTCCCCACCATCGCGGGGAAGACCTACATCGTGGAAGGCTCCACCACCCTGAGCGGATGGCAGCAACTGAACACGAACGCGCAGTCTCCCTACACGCTCCCGGCGGGCAGCCCCATTCTGAATCCCCCGAGCAGCACCAGCCTTTTCCTGCGGGTGAAGGAAGTGACTTCGCCGTAAGGCTGGAGTTAACCGGGCCCGGCTTCCGGCCACCGGGCAAGGAAGGCCAGTTGGGCCTCCTTGTCCGGCATGTCGCCCCGGGCGGGATCCTCCAGGAACCGCCGGGGATAGCCCGGCTCGATGACAAGGATGTGGACCACCCCGTCCTCCAAAGTGAACACCGCGCGCCACGCGCCGCAGCCGATCATCCAATGACCGCTGCGGGCGTGGCGTTTGATTCTCCGGGTGCGGTGCGGTGAGGGATCGCGGGAGAGAAGCTCCGTCATGCGCGGACGGAAGTCGATTTCCCAGGCCGACTGGAGCCATTCACACTGGCCGAGCGCGAGCGGGGAGAGCCTCACATCGAAGGCGGGCGGAGCGGTGTGAGACCGGCTGACTTCCCCCACCCAGCCGCTGGAGGCGGAGGGAAAGGCATCGTATTCCGGGATGTAGGGCTTAATGTCGAAAACCGGGGTGCCGTCCACGAGGTCACACGGTCCCAGCAGAAGCCTCCGGCCCTCCACCGCAAGCAGCCGCACCGCCGTGAGCCCCAGGGGATTCGGACGGTGCGGGGAGCGGGTGGAAAAGACGCCGCGCTTTCCCACTGGCCCGCGCGGGGGCTGCACCAGGGGCCGCCAGGTAGTGTTCCGGTGAAACCACCAGACAAGCCACACGCGGTCGAACCCTGACAAATCCTGAAGCGCCTGCTCATAGGAATGCCCAGGCTCCAGTTCCAGCACGCTGCTCTCCTCCATCTGCTCCGCGGGCTGATGCCGGGCATCGAATTTCACCGCCTTCTCTGACCGGATATAACCGACAGGATGGAGGGTGAGAGGGGAATCCATGCGGAGGGAAACAGGCGGAGACGGGGAGGATTTGAACAGGAGCGAACGAAGGAAACGAATAATAAAGGGAACTCAACCCTTCATGCTCCGGCGGAAGGGCAACAGGAGGAGGCCGAAAAAGACGAAAGCCACGGCCTGCAGACTGAGGAGATACCATGGCCACGGACCGAGATGGTCAAGGAGGCTCGCCACCTCCGGCTTTCCATTGAGGTAGCCGTAGTTGGTGCGAAGGAGAGTATTGATTCCGAAAGTGACGGCCATGTAGAGCCAGCTCCAGAGCATGGTCCGGCGGAAGGCACCGGCTTCCGGTCGCAGCCCCATGCCACAGACGAGACCCAGCGCGGCCACCTGCACACCGCCGTGCTGGAGGAAGAAGGCGTAATACTCGGGCGAGAACCAGTCGAACTTCACCGCCGGGGTCAGGAGGCCCTGCAGCGTGGCGGAAAGACCCCACAGATAACCCAGCTCCGCCCAGCGCTGGCGGCCTGTAAAAAGGGCCACCGCGAGCACGAGGGAAACGATGTCACAGAGGTGGAAAGGCAGCGAATTCTGCCGCAGCAGCTCGGAAGCCTTTGTGGGATCGTCCTGATAGCGCAGCCAGGTGAGCAGCGGATCCAGCCCCACGGAGATTACAAGGAGGGCGGCGAGGGTGAGGTTCACCCCGTGTTTCCACCTCACCGGCACGGCGGATTTTTGCAGGCGCACCATTCCCAACGCACCGAGCACGGTGGCGGCGATCGCGACCCCGTGCGAGAGGCCGAACATAACGAAGGGCCGGTCGTCCACTCAGAGCTTCGGGGCTTGAGGTTTCTGTGGCGCGTCCGCGCTGCGCACGCCGGTGGCCTGGGTGAGACGGCGGTAAACCTTGTCCCCGGCGCACACGTAGAGGGTGTCCAGCTTCGGCCCGCCAAAGCAGAGGTTCGCGGCCTTTTTGTTCGGAGGAAGATTGAGTATTCCATTCACGCGGCCCGCCTGATCGCAGAACTGAATGCCCGCCGGGGAGCACACATAGAGGCGGCCCTCCGTGTCCAGCGCCAGGCCGTCCGCGCCGCTGCCGGTGCTTTCGTCCGTTTCGTGGATGTGATAATACCGCTGACCGTGGGCCAGCTTTCCATCCGGTTGGACTTGGTAGGACCAAACGAAGCGCCCCCGGGTATCCGCCACGTAGAGAAGGGTCTGGTCCGGGCTGAGCTCGATGCCGTTGGGCAGTTCCTGGTCGCCTTTGGCCACCACCTCTTTTTCGCCGGAGGGGCTCACGTGATAGATCTGGCGGTTCCGGTGATCGGTGAACCAGATATGGCCTTTGTTGTTCACCACGCAGTCATTCACGTCCACGTCGCTGGTGATCGCGGTGGATTTCCCCGAGGTGACATCCCAGGCGGTGATGGTGCGGCTGCGGTTGCAGCAGGCGTAGAGTCTTCCGTCCGGGCCGAAGCACATACCGTCCGCGCCTCCGGTGTTTTCGGCGAAGACCGAGACCTTGCCATCCAGTCCGATGCGGTGGATACGCTGATTCACGCTGTCCGAAAAATAGACCTCTCCATTCGGCGCGGTGGTAGGGCCTTCGCTGAAGCCGTAGCCCTGGCCCGCAAGTTCCCATTCCGCGCCGGGCGCGATGACCTTCATCACAGGCTGGCGGTCATTCACGGGCACCTTCACCTCCTTCTCCTTCCACAGCCACCGGAGGGCGTCCGGCATGATGGCTCCGCCCTGCTTGCCATTGTGGCCGCCATCGCCCCAGACGTGATCCACCGGGTAGCCGGAGAACGTGAGGGCGCTGAGCATCTGCTGATTCGCGATCCACCAGTCGCCACCGTAGATGTTCAGATCGTTGCTGCCGTCCTGGAGGAACACACGCAGGGGCCGGGGCTCGCATTTCCGGATGAAGACGTGATACTGATCCCCCCCGCGCAGGGCAGTGAAGGTGCCGATGGTGCTGAAGACCCGGCGGAAAGCGTCCGGGCGCTCCCACGCCGCCGTGAAGGCCGCGATGGCCCCGCTGCTGGCACCGGCGATGGCGCGCTGGTTCGGATCGTCCGTGATATTCCACTTTTTCTTCACCTCGGGCAGCACTTCCTCCGTGAGGAAGCGCACGTAGTTGTCGCCCAGCCCGTCGTATTCATAGCTGCGGTTGAAGCGGGGGAGCGCGTCCTTGCCCGCGGCGGGCAGCACCCCGGGGTTGATAAAAATGCCGATGGTCACCGGCATTTCACCCCGGGCGATCAGGTTATCGAAGACCACCGGCACGCGCCAGCCGCCATTACGGCTCACGTATCCGCCCCCGTCCTGGAAGACCATGACGCTCGCGGCCTCCGAGCCATGATATTGCGAAGGGACGTAAACCCAGCACTCGTGCTCCGCGCCGGGGAAGATTTTGCTCGTGGGCAGGGCAAGCTTTTCCTCCCGCCCCTGGGGCACACCGGGTTGCGGAGAGGAATCCGGCCCCGGTTTATAGTCATCCGCCGCCGGAAGAACCGACACGGAAAGGGAAAGCGCGAGGAGAGCGGCGGAGGGGGTGTTCATAATGCGAGGAGCGAACGCCTTGCTTTTATGAACCCTTTCATGGCTACCCGGGAAGTAAAATCGATTTGCCTGAAAGCGGAGTCAGGCGGATTATTTTTAATCAATCCTTTACTCTGGCATGGAACTTGCAAGGAGTTGGTGCGTCTTTTCCGGTACCGGCAGCGCAAAACCTTAAATCGAAATGTATCGAAACTTGCGATTTTTGACTTGTCCCGAACCGGGGACTCAGATTAATTCTACATTAGTCGAGCCCTCGACGCGAAACCCATGAAATCACTCTTACTCTCTTTATTCACTGGAGCTGTGCTCCTCTCCGGGGCCCAAGCGGTCACGATGACGATGACCAATCCCATCGGTGGAGCCAATAACACTGGAACCACTTTTACCGTGGCTGCGATCGGAACCACTGCCGGTGTCAATAACTATCCTAACCTCGAGTCACCCGCAATGTTGCTCGACGGCAATTCCGGCACCAAGTACCTGAATTTCTTCAAATTGAATACAGGTGTGGTAGTGACTCCGGACACCGGATCGGCCAGCCTGGCACTCAATTCCCTGACGTTCACCACGGCAAACGATGCCCCGGAACGTGATCCTCTTACCTTCACCGTCTATGGCTCCACCACCGCGCTAACCGGTGCCGGTCCTTTCAATCTGTCCAACATGACAGCTATCGCTACTGGGGCCACCACAGGATTCGATACCGATCCTGGTCGTCAGGTCACGGGTGCCACCCAGACTTTCTCCAACAGCACCGCATACGCTTCTTATGTGGTCGTGTTCCCGACCGTCCGCAACTCCGGCACGGCGAACTCCATGCAACTCGCAAACATCGCCTTCGCCGGCGTCGCCGTTCCTGAGCCCGGCACGATGGCCCTGGCTGGCGTGGCGCTGCTCGGCCTCGCCCGTCGCCGCCGCCGTTAATCCCGGCTTTTGATCACATCTCTATTTCCGGGAAGCCCGCCTCAGTGACTGAGGCGGGTTTTTCGTGGGGTGCACCGTCCCATCGATTCGCTCCGAAACAAAAACCGCCCTCCCGGCGTGGCCGGAAGGGCGGTGGCGTGGTTGCTCCGGAATGGAGGCCGTTGCCAAGTTACTGAATCGTCTCCACCAGAACGCGCATGTAGGTGCGCTGCTGAGTGTTATACGGCTGGGGAGCGCGATATTGCCAGGTTTCCGTGCCATCCGGGTTCCACTGACGGCTCACGAGGACGGCATCATCCGCCCAGGTGGAAAGCGAGGAACTGGTCTGCACCCGCACGCGGACATCGGCGATATTCGAAGGCCGGGTGAACGTGAGAGTCTGGTAGTTCGCCGCGGGGCTGGATCCCACCGTAAGTGAGGTGAGCCCCGCCGCAGGCAGGGCGGCACTGAGGGCGTTCCCCGGCAGCGTGCCAAAGGCATACTCCAGCAGATTGCTCACTCCGTCATTGTCCGAGTCCGCGGTGCCCGAGGCCGGCACGCCCTGAAGCGCGGCCCACGCGGCAAAGCTGGTCGTGTCCGGGCCGCCGGGATTGCCATTCGGGAGGGCATGGGCGAACCAGTTGGCTCCGTTATTCTTGTCAGCGGTCACCGGGTTGGTGGCCGTGAAGCAGAGGGTGGCGCCGTTGCCATCCGGGGCCTTCGGCCAAGTCACCCCGTCATCGCTGTAACTGAAGTTGGCGATGTCCACTCCGGAGATCGTGTTTCGCAGCAGGAGGGACTCGCCGGAGTTGTCGAGGCTGTTGATGAAGGTGCCCGCGATCTTTGCCGTGAGCCCCGGATAAGAGGCCTCCGGATACCGCTGCTGGAAGGCGGCGAGGTTCTTCACCAGCACGATGCGGCCACCGGGCGGGATGGACTGAATGGTGGAGCTGGTGAAATCGAACTCGATGCCCACGGTGAACTTCACGCCCGCGAGCTGCACCTGGTCCGCCGAGGGATTCCAGAGTTCCACGAATTCATAATCCTGCGCGGAAGTGGCGGGGGAGACCGCCGGGCCTTTCGGATTGTAGTTCAGTTCGCTGATCACCAGGTTCGTGTTGGAGGCGGGGACACCCACCACGAAGAGAGCCTCCGTGAGCGCCGACCATTCGTTTTTGGTCGTGTTGAAAATCCGCGCCTTCACCGTGCCGGAGGCCGTCAGCGTGGCCGGTCCAGCCGTCAGATTGCCCGCGCGCGGGGTGCCGCCCACCATCCGGGGATCCTGCCCGTCCAGACGATAGTAAAGAGTGCGGGCATCACCTGAAGTGGCGGCGTTCGCTCCATTGGGGTCCGAGAAGGTGAGGCTGTAGTTTTGTACCACGATCCCGCCGAACTGGGAGAAGACCGGTGCGTCCGTGATGGGGTAGAGCGGCATGGCCATAAGCGTGGCATCCCCCGCCCCGCTGCTGGTGCCGCTCACTTTATCCTTATAACCACGCAGTTGGGAAATGATGGTCTTCGCGCGGCCCGGGCCGGTGCCGGCATTCAGCGTGGCGATGGTCCCCCGGTTCACCCAGTTCGTGAGGCGGGTTTTCGCGCTCAGCCAGTCCGTCTTGCTGAAGAAGGTGGCACCCCCGGTTTTGGAATCCCCCCAGCGGGCGGACTCCGCGACCACCACCTGGTCCATGATAGCCGCGCGGCTTTCGATGCGGGCGATCACACTGGCGTCCGCCAGCGGGCCATTGTTGTAGAACAGGCGGTGCGCGCGGTCGCCGAACTTCACCCGGTATTCCTGACTGAACGCCAGGTTTTCGTGCATGTAGGCCGGATTCGCCTTCACATAGTTTGCCGAATTGTTTGTATTATACATGCCCTGGCCGAAGGCATTGGTGCCCGCCCCGCCCCAGGGGCCCACCCGGTTGTCGGAGCGTCCGTCCTGATCCGTCGCCATCCCGTGTTCATGGTCGTGGGCAAAGAAGACGAAGCCGTTGTTGGAAGTGCGGTCCATCATGCCGAACCAGTTGTTCGAGGCATTGGCCAGGAAGGTGGACATGGGCGCGTCAAAGCTGCCGGTCTGGAAGCTGTTGATCATGTAGTCCGCGAGGTTGTCCGGATTCAGCACCTTCTGGTTCGCCGGGTCCGGCGTGACGCCATTGGCCTGGAGGCCCTGGAGCGCGAAGTAACGCGCGGTGCGGTTGGCTTCGGAGGAGGTGTCGTTGCGCAGTTCCAGAGCGCGCCACCAGAAGCGGGCCCAGGTGGAGCCGGGGGCGGCGCTGGTGCCCTGGACGAGGGTGCCGTCCGTGGCTTCCGTATTGTAGCCCCCGGAGCTGCCCGCGGACTTCACCACGTCATAGTTGTCCTCGTTCCCGCCCAGGTAGTTCTCGCCGTAGTTCGCCCCGGCACGCTCCTGGGTCATGTAGAGCCCCCAGTACTTCCCGTTGAGGTAAAGATGGACGTAACGGCTGCGGGTATAGGGGTCCCCCATGTCGCGCTGATTGTCCCGGGACACGACTTCACGCATGAAGGTGTAGGCCTGATAAGCCGCGCCGGGGCTGGTGCCCGGATCGTAGGACCAGGAGTAGTTTTGCGAGCACTGAAGGTCCAGCTTTTCAAAGCTGTTCGTTCCCTCCCGGCCAAACAGGGCATACTTCAGATCGCCGTCATACTGATTCGCGAAGAAGAGACGGAAGGCGTGTTTCGGGTTGGTATCGCTGCGGGAATAGCCACCCCGGATGCGGACACCGCAATCGATCTGGAAAGCTCCCGACCCATCGTTCTGGCCGTTGTAGGTATCATTGATATACTCCAGGGAGGCCGGGCGTTCCCAGTTCTCCCCGTGCTGGCCGGAGTCCACGTAGATGCCGTTCACGGGATCCAGAAGATTCCCGAGGTCGGTGACCATGGAGATGGAGGGAATGGCCTGGAGGGCGGTTTTCAGCGCCGCCTGGTTCGCGGAGACCACGCGGCTGTCGAGTCCATAGTCCAGCACCTGTCCGGCCACGGGGCTGTTCGGCCAGCCGTCCGCCAGGGTGTTCGAGACAGACTGCGTCATCACGTCATCCAGGAACAGATACGTTTGTGTATCCACATTCGTTGGTTTCCAGTTTCGATGGAAGGCGGCGGCCCGCAGCACGGTGGTTTTGGCGATGTGAATGGGCGCGGGATTCGCGGTGTTCGGGAAGACGAGGCCGTTCGTCGAAGTGGGGGTGGACCCGTTCAACGTATAGCGGATCTCCGCCCCGGGATCGTCACAGGTGAGGACGAGATCGAAGGGCGCGGTTTTGATTCCCCGCTTCACACTGAAGTGCGTGTCCCCCACGAAACCATCGATGCCCGCGGAGTTCGGCGAGCCCGGGGACGGGGTGTCGAAGAAACCGGTGTAGTTTTCGCTGTCGTAGCGCCCGTAGGATTTGTTCTCCAACTGAGCGGGATAGTTATAGGAATCCACCACGGTGTAGGTGCCGGCTGTCGCGCCGTTCTTCGTGAGCGCGAGATAGCCTCCGCCCTTCGGCAGCGAGAAGTTCGTGTGAAACTGATTCACCGGGAGCGTGGTATTTTTGCTGGAGGCGAAGACTACCAGGTAACTGCCCGCGGGGAGTGAGTAGGAGGGAAAAGCCCACTTGTGATTGTCCGCCGGGGCGCTGCTGTTCGTCAGGTAGTAGCCCGAGAGATTGATGGCGGCGGCCGTGGGATTCGCGATCTCAATCCAGTCCGGAGCATCACCCTGCTGGTCCTCCAAATCCGTGTTGTCGGCGGAGAATTCGGTGATCTTCAGATCCGTGCCCGAAACGGGCGCCGGAGTGGGCATGTTCGTCGTCAGAAGGATGGAGGTGCCGTCACTCCGCACCCAGAAACATTCACCCGCGAAGCCCCCGCCCTGTTCCCAGTAAAGATACTCAATGGTATGGTTCCCCGCAGTGAGGAACTTCGGACTCGAAGTATAAGAGGTGGGGCCGTGATTGGTATCGTCCACGATGACATTCGCGCCATCGATCCGCAGCCGGCCGCCGTCGTCATTGTTGATCCCGAAGGTGTAGTATCCGTCGAAAAAAACCGTGAGCGTGGCCGTGGAGCGGACCACGAAGTTATCCCCGTTTCCTCCAGGCGGCAGTGATTCCCCGCCGACAAAAACGCCCACCGCGCTGTCGCCTTGATTGATACCCGCGATCCCCGCCTGGGTAAAGGTAGTGCCCGCGATGGTTCCCGCCAGGAGTTGATCGCAGGTGGCGAGATCCGCCACCGTGACCGTGGAACTGACGCGCGTCTGGCTCCAGCCCGCGCTGCTGATGGTCAGCGGGCCCGCCACATTCACCGTGCGGCTCTGCGAGACCGTGGCGTAGGCGTTCGTGGCCGTGAGCGTGTAGATGGTGGTGAGCGCCGGATTTTCCGAGAATGTGCCATTCGCGGTCACCGTGCCGGGACGGGGAGTAAGCGTCACCGTGTCCGCCAGGGCGGCGGTCCAGTCCAGTTGCGCCAGGCCGCCGGGGAGGATGTTTGCATCCGCCGCCGTGAAGGAGGAGATCGCGGGCGGCTGGCCCACGTTCACCGTCACCTGCGAAGTCACTGGACCGAAGCCGTTCGTGGCGGTGAGCGTGTAGGTGGTTGTATTCGCCGGTGCCGGGAAGGTGATGCTCCCGGTGGTGATGGGGGTCACGCTGCCGACTCCTTGATTGATGCCCAGCGTATTCGCCCCCGCGACCGCCCAGTTCAATGTCACTGGGGAGCCCGCCACCACGGTGGAATCATTCACGGTGAAGTTGTTGATCACCGGCGGCTGATCCACGAAGAGCGTGAGTATCTTCGTGCGGGTCTGGGCTCCCGTGGTGCCCGTCAGGGTGTAAGTGGTAGTGGTGGAAGGAGACGGAAAGGTCACCGAACCGATGCCCGGCGTGAGCGTAGGATTCCCCGGAAGCGACGGGGTGATGGAAACTGAAGCCGCATACTTCGTATCCCAGTTCAGAGTCACGGTCGCCGGGCTGGGCGTGGGGGAGGCGATGATGAGGTAATTGCTGGCCGTGAAGGAAAACAGCATGGGTGCCTGATCCACCAGCGTCACCGGCCCCGCGGGATCTCCCAGCAGCTTGAAGGTTGCCCCGTCACCGCCCTGGTCTCCGGCGGAGATGCGCACGCGGTTGAAAGCCCCGCCTCCGCGTTCGTACCAGAGGTAGCGGAAATTGTAGTCTCCCGCCGCGAGGGTCACCACCGCGTAGGTATTGGTGTCCCCCGTGGGGGTCATGTTGTCCAGTGTCTCCCCGCTGATGGTGGCGTTGCCGTTGTTGACGGTGATCTTGTCCCAGTTCGCCCCGAGGATGGAGGCGTTGAAGCCGTCGTCCCCGTTGAAGGAAAACGTGTAAGGCCCCGGATTCGTCACCCGGATACAACACGTGGCCACCTGGACGAAATCCTCGTCATCCGCCGCCGTGTTCGTGAGATAGGTGTTCGGAGAACCGGCTCCGCCACCCGGGGACTGCGGGTCCGAAAAGAAGTTCGTGCTGAAAGTGGTGCTTGTGAGACCAGGCTGGCTCATTACCACGCCCAGGGCGGTATTGAGATTGCTCACCTGCCAGGCGCTGTTCAGTGTCTTCGCCTCCTTGATACCCCATTTTCCAGAAGAGCCCCAGGGCTCACCCACGTTCCAGGGGGTCACCTGGTTGTGAAGATACCGGGCGTCCGTGCCGGAGGCTAGGTCCATGATCTGCACCTTCGTCAGCGCAGTGTCCCAAATGGCCACGTCATCCAGCAGTGTCAGGGAATAACCGCCGATGCCCCCATTGTCCCGGGCACCGAAGACCAGCAGGCTGGCGGAGTCTTGGATCTTTGCGTTCGCATTGGTCTGGGAGGAGACCAACTGGCTGTTGATATAGATCTTCTTATCCGTGCCGTCGAAGGTGCAGCAGTAGTGATACCACTGGGTGTTCCGCACGCCAGGCGAGGTCGTCCCCGCCCCCGTGACCACCACGCTGCTGTTGAAGTCGCCGTTGCCGGAGGTGAAGCCCGTGGTGGTGCCGCGGGTGGTCCAGTCCAGTTCATTGCCGGCACCGTTCCGCCGCACCTGCCAGCCACCGCTTTCGCCGTTCTTGGCCACGAAAGGCACCCACTCCGTGGTAGGCCAGCCTTTCACCCAGCAGGAAATGGTAAAGCTGCTGGTGGGATTGGTGGTCGCGTTATACGGATTGTAGAGACTCCCTGAACCGGGCACGAAGGCGTAACAGTTCGTCCCCGCCGAGGGCGTCGTGCGGTTCCGCATGTCCAGGGAGCGGGCGCTCGGATTCCCGGAAAACTGGCGGGCCACATCCGTGGAGAACACCGGGGCCTGCGTGCCCGGCCCGGCCTGGGCGGGATGCGCCTGACCCGAGGAGTCGCCGTAGTCTCCATCGAAGGTCCAGTAACCAAGAAGCGTGGCCCGGGCGGAACTCAGGCCGCCTGCCAGAGTGGCCGCCGCGAGAAGGAAGGGGGGTATTTTTCTCATGGATCAAATGAACAAAGCGCGCTCCGTCGCGTACTTTTATTGCTGACCCGTGATACAAATTTCCCCGACGCCTTCGCCATCTTAAATTAATTCCTCAGTAAAAATAGGGATTTTCCCTATGATCTTTGTGTCAATTTCGTCACACTCACCTTCATAATTTCCCCCTCCCGGACCTGGCTCGCAGGAGAGGCAGACTAAATAATTCTTGTCGTGGAGAAGATTTTCAGATATGTCTCGCAATCTTAATAAATTCAACAGCGGGACCTTATGCCTTCAGCCTCGGATCACATCGCCAACGCCTTTGGATTTTTACCCCGGCTGACGCGCTTTGCAGTGGGACTGGTCTTCCTGGCAGGAATCTTCCGGGGCGTCCAGGCCGCCCCCCGGATTGTCGATCTCTCCCAAAGGGAGATTGAAATCCAGTTGGAGGACCAAAACGGCCCTTTGCGGACGTTTATAAGAGAATTCGAAAGCGCCATTCTCTCCGGTCGGAGTGAAGAGGCGGAGGCCATGGTGGACCACGAGGCCCTTTTCGAAAAAGCCACGGGCTCCTCGGTTTTTAAAGACGACAAGGAGGCCCGCGCCATTTTCCACGACAGCACCTTCCGGAGCTGGGAACAGCGGGGCATTACCCAGGAATACCGGAACTCCCGGTTCTGTTTCCTGCGGGCCCGCACCCTGGGTGACCGGGGAGGTTTGCTTTTCCGCTCTTCAAAGCCGGGCGGGGCGATCAACTATGCGTTGTTCACCCTGCGGCAGACGAAGGAGGGCGGGTTTCTGATCACGGACGTTTTCGTGGTGGGTATCAATGAATACCTGAGCGATACCATCCGCCGCTCCTGGATCAACGTGGCGGCGGGCCTGCTGGGGCAGGAAGGCGGACCATCCGGGGAAGTCGATCCGGAATACATCGCGAATATCGGGGCCATCGCGCGAATGAGCCGGGACATCCAGGACGGGAAGCCGGAGGAGGTTCTGGAGGTCGAGCGCACGCTGCCGGCATCCGTCCAGAAAGCGCGCACCGTCATGCTGCTCCGCATCGAGGCCGCGGAGCAACTGACCTGGCGGGAGCAGGATGCCGCCTACGCCGCATGGCAGACGGTTTACCCGGACGAGATGGATCTCCCCCTGAAACTGGTGCACTACTACTCTTCACGGAGCCGCTGGAATGATGCCGAGCGCGTGCTGTGCAAGCTGATCGCCACACTCGGCGAGGACGCTCTGCTGAAGATGGAACTGGGAACCGTCCTCTACCGGCGGGAGCTGGGGGCCGCCGCCTTCAGCCAACAGGAACAGTGACTTAAGCCTTCGGAGAAGCCCAGCTCAGGAACCGCCAGCGGCGGCTTGAGGTTTTCCGGCGACCTCCTGCCCGGCCATGGCTGGCATTTCCTCCAGCCGCCGGGCCTCCTCCAGGAGAAACGCGGGCAGCATGAAGGGCTCGTATCCCGTGTGCTGCCAGCGCATGCGACCGGCGGCATCAATGAAACAAGTGGCGTGCAGCGGCTTGTTCTCGAAGTCATCCCACGCGTCGAGCGCGCGAAAGGGGGCCATGTCCATTCCTGAATAGACTGGAAACGGCGGCACCCCGCCCGCGGCGGCGATGTCCGCGGGGGAGTCCGTGCTGATGGCGACGATGGGCAACCCGGCCTTTTCAAAAGCAGCCGCCTGTTCGCCAAAGGTCTTGAGCTGGAGGTTGCAGTGAGAGCAGGCGCTGCCCAGGAACAGGATGAGAATGTGGGGTTTCCCGCGCAGGCTCTCGCTGGTCACCGGCTGATTGTCCTTCGTGATGGCGGCCCATTGCGGCGCGGGCCAGGCGTGAAACTCCTGAGGGCCGAGTTTCGCGAGATCCGGGCGCTCGCCCAGATCCGTGGCGGGAGCGGCGGGAAGCCGCCAGTCGCCCGCGCACCCCGCGGCCTCCGCCACGGGAGCGAGCCGTTTGAGCACCGGGGTTTCCAGATCAGCGCCGGCCCCGAGTTCCCGCACTTTTTTGAAGGCGTCGAGGGCGTCGTCCTTTTTCCCGTTTTTCCAGAGCAGCCAGGTCAGCAGTGCCTGGGGCTGAAGCTGCTTCTTCGAATGGCGGGCGTAAGCCTTCGCCGCGTCGATGGCCTTTTCGTGATCGCCGAGCGCTTCGTGAATGAGCGCCATGCGGTGTTCGTTGACGTCCTTCAGCGCGGACACCAGCTTCTTCGCCTCCTCCATGCGCCCCGCGGCCAGGTGATCCCACAGGCGCAGTTCCGTCAGGGGAGGCTGGAGGCTTTCGATCTTCTTTGTGAATGGCAGCATGGCCTCGGCCATGGCTTTGTTGAGTTCCTCGGGATTCTTGTTTTTGCCGCGCGCCTCCGCCTCCGCTTTGACAGAAGCCTCCGCGCGGTCTTTGACGAGCCCAGTCTCCATGCCTTCGATTTTTATCAGGGCGGCATGCCCTCCGGCGGCGTCACCTTTACCATAGCCTGCCAGGCCGATGAGATGCTCCCGCTTCCACTGGTCCTGGAACTCCGTGCCCGGGGCAAGATACGGCGTTGGTGCCAGGGAGAGGGTGGTGTCCCACAGTTCCCAGCGGGTCAGGGTTTCCATAAGACGGTTCCGGCCATACTGCCAGCAGCTGCCCTCCTCCTCGAACCGCTGGTCCGGCTGGTCCTTCACCGAGCGGGACCGGGGAATGCGCGGCATGGAAATGAGATTCGTGGAAATGGCCAGGGCATCCCGCACCCGGCCCACATGATTCAGATCCCGCACCAGCCATTCACTGTTGTGGGCGAAGTTGTGAATCTGGTCCGGATAGACATGGCTCCGGATCATCTGCGCATGATCCACCCGCGCCGCCGCCTCCTGCTGCCACGCGGCATCGCTCCACCGCTCCAGATCCGAGTAGATGTGCCCCGGCATGTGCCACATGTGCGCCACGCCAGGCGCGGCGGGACCACACATGGCCGCCGCGCGGAGAGCCGCCGCGGGGCGCTCCTGATCCCACAGGTGGATCAGGTAATGATGCACTGGATGCAGCGGATTTTTCGCCAGCACCTGCTGGGCGAGGGCGTCGATGGCGAGGGCGCTGGGGTTCGGAATGTTCAGCCGGTATTGATTCCGCCAGACGAAGAAAACGGCGAACGCACGGGCCTCCATGTCCTCCGGATAATCCATGGCGATGCGCTCCATACTTTTCACTATCTCCTGGGCGGCGGATTTCCGGGCTCCCTCATCCTTCCGCTCCGCGAAGAATTTCTTCCCCGCCTCCATCCAGGCCTTTTCCCGGGGGGACAGCTTTTCCATGGCCGGACCGTCCACTTTTTCGATTAACTTGCGCGCGCGGTCCTCGTTTTCCAGATTCGCCATCGCCATGCCCCAGTGACCCATGGCACAGGAGGGATCCAGTTGCAGCACGGTCCGGAATGACCGCTCGGCCTCCCAGTACCAGAAGCCGTGCAGTTGCGCCACGCCCTGATTGAAATAGTCCTGCGCCTCCTTTGAGGCGGTGGTCACTGGGAAGCTCACATTTCCGCAGCCGGGCGTGAGGGGCAGTTTCCGGCGCGGGCCTTCATTGAAACTCTCCCCGTGGATCGAGTGCCCGGGCGGTGCGTCGGGCGGGATGGAGGCGTCCGTTTTCGGTTCCGCGGCATGGGCCAGAACGCCCAGAAGCGGGAGAAGGAGAAGGGTAAGGCGCAACATCGGATTTTCTTAATACCCCCGCTTACGGGGTATTTAGAAGTGTTTTTCCAGTTTAGTGGAAATACGTTCATTCCAGACATGCCTGATTCCGATTCGTTCCCTGATCCCGTCGAGATTCCCGTGACCGGCGAACTGGACCTCCACACCTTTCGCCCCCGGGACCTCGGCATCCTCCTGCCGGAATACCTCCTCGAATGCCGCCGGAAGGGACTACTGACGGTCCGTGTTATCCATGGCAAGGGCACTGGCACCCTCCGGACATCCGTTCACGCGCTTCTTGGAAAACTGTCCGGAGTCGTTGGCTTTCAACTGGCGGACCCGTCGGCGGGCGGATGGGGTGCCACCATGGTGACACTTGCCCCACTGGCATCCCCTGCCCCGGGCACTCCCCCGGAAGCGGGCTGAATTCCGCCACGATCCATTCCGCGCCGGCTCCGCAAGTCCGGGGATTCCCCGATCCTCATTCCATTGGCACCGGTGGAAAAAGTTTCTACGCTGACCTTTTTATGACTCTTATCCATCGTCTCAAATCCACCTTTGCCGCCGCCGGGCTGAGCGCGGCCCTCTGTGCCTCCGCGACAGCCGATGTCATCCCGGTGAAGCCGGAGGACGCCTCCAAACACTTTGCCGCCGTCTCGAAGCATCTGGAACTGGGCGGTCTCTTTTTCACTTATGTGGATGTGGACGGGGATCTCGCCAACTTGGGAGCGATGGGGGACACCTTCGTCGAGATGGCCCGGAAACAATCCAAGGGTATCAATCCGGGCCTCAGCGTGGCAAAAATCGTGGACGCCCTGGGGCTGAACAGTGTGAAAGCAGTGGGCCTCAGTTCCCGCGCGGAGGGAGACGGATTGTATCGCAACCGGGGCCTCCTTTATATGCCCGATGGTCCCAAAGGACTGTTCAAATTGTTCGGCGGCAAGGCGGCTCCCTACAAGGTGACCTCCTTCGCTCCGTCCGACAGTGGCATGGCTCTCCAGATGGACCTGTCTCTGGCCACGGTGCTGGAAACCGCCGAGAACGTCATCAAGGCGACCGGCGATGAACAGGCGCTCAATCAATACAAGCTGGCCCTCACTTTTCCCGTGCCGGGCCTGAGCATGAGCGTGGGGGAAATGATCGGGAAACTGAATACCCGGGTCATGGTCTCCATGCGTTTTGAAGACGGAGCCCGCCTGAGCCTTCCCACAACTCATGTGGAGGTGCCCCGCACACAGGTGATGATCGCCTTCGATGACATCGACTTCCTCATGCAGCCGCTGCTGGCGGCGCTGGCGGACAATGACGACTTCACCGTGGAAAAAGGGGAGGGCTTCACCATTCTCCGGCCGAATCAGACGCTCCCAGGCGACCTGGAATACTTCAAGCCCGCGCTCTATCACGACCAGAAGAACAAGCGGCTCATTTTGACCAGCCATGTGGAAATCGCCCGGAAAGCGGGCACGGGTGAAACCCTGGGCTCCAGTGCCGCCTTTAAAAAGGCCATGGAGGGACTGCCGGCGGAGGGCAACGGCCTTACCTACGTCACCCCGGCTTTCATCAAGACCTTCCTCGACTTTTACAAGGATGCGATCAAGCAGGCAGCCGGTGCCGGAGGCACAGCACCGCCGGGGTTCGATGACGGCATTGAGGCCGCCCTAAAGCTTTTCCCCCACCCGAAAGTCCCCGTGGCCGGCACCTATGCGAACGTGCCGGAAGGGATGCTCTTCATGTCGAACAGCTCGGAGACCCACAAGCAGACTCTGGCTCAAGTGGCCATCGTGCCCGCCGCGTTTATCGCCGCCTCCCTTACAGCCTATCAGCAGACCTCCCTGAAGATTCGCGAGGCCTCCGAGGAGCGGGCCCGTCCGCTGCCCCGCCGCCTCCCCGAGCCCAACAAAGAGGGTGGCGAGGCCGCCATCAAGGAAATCCGGAACAACCTCCAGCAGATCGCGTTTTCCGCGCAAACCTACTTCCTGGAAAACAAGAAGGAGACGGAGGTCTCCTACGAGACACTGGTGAAGAAGGAACTGATCTTCGAACTCGATTCCGTCGCCGGAGAGACCTACAAGGGGCTCACCCTGGATCGTGATGGCGGGGAGTTGAAGGTGAAGACCAAAAGCGGGGAGTCCATCAGCCTGAAATACAAAGCGAGCAAATAAGCCCGCCTAAAACCTATTCCCCGGGGAGAAAGAACCTTCTCCCCGGGGAAACAGACGGCGTGCCACCACGAGTGGCGGGCGAAGCTTACGGAAAGGGCTTCACGTGCCGGCCGGGCGGCGTGGTATCGAAGAATACAGGCTGTTCGCCGGTCTTCAGGGCATCGTGGGTTTTGACATCCCGCAGTTCCGGATGGTCATCCAGAGACTCCACGGGAAACTCCATGCTCTGCCCCACTTTGACTTCCGGAAAAGATGCCGGCTTTCCATCCAGCCATGCCCACCGGAGCACGGTGATCCGTTTCGACTGGATGTAGCCGTTGAAGGTCTGCTCGATTTCCCAAGAGGACGTGGTGAGCCAGCGTGGCGAAGCCGCCAACGCGGCGGGCTCCGGCAGGGGAGAGCTTTCCAGCAGGCGTGCTTTGATCTTGTTTTTCGTCGGTCGCTGACGACCAGCCAACACGGGTTCCGTCGCTGTCCAGGCATCCGTGACCTCAGCCGCGGCCAGTGCCCGGGAATACAAGGCGACGCGCTCCACCTGGCCTGTCCAGGGGGTGCCGTAGGGATCCGGATCCCCCGCCACCAGACTGAGATCCTTCCAGGCTCCAAAGCCCGGCTGATCCAGAATGATCTGCTTTCCAGGGGAGCCATCCGTGTAAAGCTGGAGACGACCGGCATGCACGGTGAGGACGATGGAGAAGGGCCCGTCATCCATGATACCGAAGTGAGTGAGGGTGTGCCGCTCCTGCACCACCGGTCTTCCCTCCACGCCGCCGGTGAGGAGCCGGATGACCAGCGTATTGCTCACCCGGTAAAGCGCGAAGGCATCCCGCCCGTCCGCCGTGCGCAGGCTCAGAATCCGCACGCTCACCGGCGCGAGCGTGCGACGCTCGGTGATCATGGCCATGAGGGTCACGGCACCGCTGGCGGCACAGGCATCCGCCACGCGCTTCACCGGTTCCCCGGTGACATCGGCCCATCCCGCGCTGACATTCAGCGAACCATAGCGTCCCGGGAAGGCCTGATCGTGAAAGCGGAATCCCTCTCCCGGTTTGTCCGCGGCGGTGTTTTCCCAGGAAAAGACCAGCCCGTCCCGGGTGGCCGGCCATTTGGTAACCGCTGGCGGAGGGGCGGTCACGGGATGTTGGATGAGGGAGGTGCTGTGGGTTTCCCCTCCAGAGACCCACACGTCCGGAAAGTAATCCGGCGCGGGATCGTCGCTGAGCGGGACGGCACCGGTGATGCCACGAAGATCCGGCCGCATCCGCGCCAGATAGACGTCCGGAGCCTCCCCTTTGGCCGGAGGGCCGCTGAAGGTGATGCAGAGGGGATCGTTTGACCACCGGATATGATTGATCTGCCCGGCCTGGGAAGGCAGTTCCTGGGCCGGCAGCAGATCCCAGCCGGGATCGACCCCGGGAACAAAGATCCGCAGCCGGCGGCGGTCCCCATCCAGCACGGCGAGGGCGTAGCTGTCGTCCGGAGCCACCGCCGGGAAACTTCCCTGGGCGAGCGGGACGAAAGCCCGGGCATTCATGTCCGCCAGACCTGCCTGGGGCCAGGGAAAGAGGCCGCCCGCACGGGTGCCGTCCCGGGAAAGCTGGAAATTGTCCACGCCCAGCGGGGATTCCGTCCACATGATCTCCCGTTCATCCGGCTTCTCCGCGCGAAAGCGCACCAGGATCTCTCCGGTGAGTCCCGGCCTCTTCCCGGCCTGGAGACTCGTGAGGGCGTAGATGAACTCCTTTCCCTCCGGGGATTTCCACACCGCCACCGCCATGCCCGGCCCCAGCTTCCGGGGTTCCCCGCCGCCGAAAGGCACGGCGAACATCTCCGGGCTGTAGGCGGTGCCGTTTTCCGCGGGAGTGGCGTTCCGGTTGGTAAAATAAACCGTGTTTCCATCCGCCGAGAGGAGCGGGCGGGAAAAATTCGACGGGCCAGGGACCAGGACCCTGGGAGGTGCCGGAAGTTCCCGCGCCATGAGGCGGAACTCTGTGCCGCCCACGTAGGGATCCGGCTCACCCGACAGTTGTTGCACCCAGACCGCCCGGGTGACCGGTTCAGCAGCACCCTGCGCGAATGCCCGGCCACAGCCGGTAAGCAGGAGAGGAAGAAGAAGCAGACGGGAGGTCATGGGAAGACCGGATTTACCCGGATGCACCCCGGTCCGCAAGCGCGCCTCCCGGGATGAAGAGATATGGCAACTCTGGATTACCCGGCCAGCAATGAACCAGCCCCCGAGGACTCCCCGGACCCCCATAAAAAATTCCCCGATGCGCAAATTTTTCTTGCCGGATGGGGGGGGCGTCCGCATTATGGCGACAGCTATGAAACAATTCTGCGCGCTCCTCACAGTTTTCTCGATGCTTACCGCTCCCACGTTCGCGTGGACGGGTGGTCCCTACAGCAACAACACCTACGACGGTCTCGATGGTGGCATTTTCCAATACACCGTCCGCGGTGACAATGTCTCCGGTCTCGCCCGCTTCTCCCAGAACACCAGCTCCGCCTACAATTCCGAGTTCGGTGACTCGGTGATTTATTACAATGGCGTGACCTACTACGGTGAATCCTACGGCTTCATCGACTACGCCGGCTCCGACGCGGGCGGCGAAGGCCTCGCTTCCGGTATCATCAACGCCACTGCCTCCGGCACGGACCTGAACAACCCCGCCGCCGTGCTCCGCAGCGCCAACGGAACCTCCTTCGGGGTTTTCAACGGCGTCCGTTACGGCACCGGCAACCC
Organism: Verrucomicrobiales bacterium; assembly: GCA_965229245.1. GTDB lineage: Bacteria > Verrucomicrobiota > Verrucomicrobiia > Verrucomicrobiales > V1-33 > V1-33. The sequence goes on along the minus strand of CBDDIW010000003.1, from coordinate 68,228 downwards.
GCTGTTTGGCCCCTACTCCCCCGGCGGCCCTGAGTCCACCTACATGGTTTGTAACGCCCAGTGGGACGGTCACATCACGAAGAAGTTCCCGACCCCCCGGTTCTCCGGCACGGGCACGGCTACTTTCTTTGGTGAAGGTGAAAGCGATGAGACCATCTCCTCTGACAGAACCCTGGTTTCGACGGGTGACTTCCTGAATCCACGTGCGAACAACCTGCCTGAGGCAAACGGCACCCAGCGCGATTTCACCACGGTTCCTTCCGACGCTTTCAAGAATAAGACTTCCGTGGCGATCACCGTTTATGGTGGCCGAATCAGCACTTCTCCTTACCTCGGATCGAACGCCTATCAGGCGCTCTAATCCCCGGAACGGTTTTAGTTCTCTATTCAAACAGGGCAGCATCCGCTGCCCTGTTTGCTGTACGAATGGGGACTTTCCCCACTGAACATCCTGACAAGTCCCCCTGTCCATATCCGGGTCACCGCTTATGCCCTCCCGCCTGCTCACCGTTGCCATCTTCCTGTTTTGCGGCACCATGACCACCCTGCTGGTGCGCAGCGTGCTCTACCCGGAAAACTCGCAACTTTCGGAAGTGGCACCGAATGTCCCCTTCGATCTGTTCGTGGCCCGCACGGAGGGGTCCAACCTGGACATCTGGGAGGCGAACAAAATCATCGGTCAGTGCAACATCCGTCCCTCCGGCCCCAAAGCCAGCGGCCCGAAGGTGCGGAAGGAAAAGATGAATCTCTGGATCGATCTGAAGCTGCGGCTGGGCCGGACCATCATGGATTCCGACATCATCCAGTTGAATGGAGACTTCTGGCTTCACTCCGATGGCAGCCTGGACGCCCCCTCCCTGACGATCACCTTTCATGGTTCCAATCCTCAGACCCGGATAAAGATCGATCAACCCGCCGGAGAGAAGTGGCCTACCGTGGCTGTGGAACGGGGATCAGTCACTCTTTTCAAATCCACCGGCGGCCTGGGTGGAGGAGACATAGGCAGTCAGATGCTGGGCACCATGCTGCAAGCCGCCGGCATCCCGCCAGACGTCCTGGAATCCAAAGCCGCCGAGGCGGCATCCACGACCACTGTCCGCACCGGACACATTGAAGCCGGTGGCGAAACCTTCAACGGCTATCTCCTTTCCACGGGTGGTGAAGACACGCGTTTCAGCCTTTATCTTTCCAACACGGGCGAAATCCTGAGGATTCACACCCCCTTCAGCGGCAAAAATGAACTGGGGCTGCGCCTTCTTTCCGAGAACCTCCGCCCCAAAGACACCCCCCTGCCCAATCTGGAAATCTACAAACCGGCGTCCTCCTCTTCTTCCCCTCCATGATCCGCACCCGCGACCTAACCATGCACTACGGGCAGCTCTGTGCCCTCAACGGCCTGAGCCTCGATATCGAACAGGGGGAATTTTTTGCCTTCCTCGGCCCCAACGCCGCGGGAAAAACCACCACCATCAAGCTGCTCACCGGCCTGCTCAAACCCACCTCCGGGGATGCCTGGCTCTGTGGACACCATGTGCACAAGGAACCGCGCGCGGCGAAGCTGGCTCTCGGATTCGTGCCGGATGTAGCGGTGTTTTACGACAAGCTGACCGCCGTGGAGTTCATGGAGTTTATCGCGGACATCTTTGAGGTGGACCCCACCAAAGCCCGCCGTCTCACCGGGGAGCTGTTTGAGCAGTTCTCGCTGCGGCCTTATGCTTCGGAACAGATCGAGCACCTCAGCCACGGCACGCGTCAGCGCCTTGCCATCGCCGCGGCCCTGCTTCACGATCCGAAGGTGATCATCATCGATGAACCAATGATCGGGCTTGATCCCGTGCATATGCGCGTGGTGAAGGAGGAACTGAAGGCCCGCAGCCGTGCCGGCGTCACCATTTTCATGTCCACGCACCTCCTGAACATCGCGGAGGAACTGGCGGATCGCATCGGCATCATTCATGGAGGCAAACTCGTGGCCCTGGGGACCATGGCGGAACTCCGCAACGGGGCGGGCGGCGACAAAGCGGAGCTGGAGCAGATTTTCCTTTCCCTCATGCGTGAAGCCGCCGCGGGTAGCGGGGAGGAAATCCGGCACTGATATCCCGCGAGTGCCTGGGAACGGGCTCCGGTTCCTTCCGAGTTTGGCGTTTGCCGTTTTCCCGTTTTCCCGGTTCTGTGGGTCATGGACGACTTTTTCAGCGTGGAAGAGGAGGACGCCCGGGAGCGGCAGAAAAGTCCTCCCCGGCACTCTATGCCCCTGGCCGCGCGCATGAGACCACGCACCCTGGAGGAATACGCCGGGCAGCGGCACATCCTGGCTCCGGGCCGATTGCTGCGGCGGGCCGTGGAGGCGGACCGGTTCACCTCCTTGATCTTCTATGGGCCTCCAGGTGTGGGAAAGACGAGCCTCGCGCAATTGATCGCGCAGCGGACGCAGTCGCGCTTTGTGAATCTCAGCGGCGTGGAGTCTAATGTGGCGGACATTCGCAAGGCTGTGGAAAACGCGGAGACCGCGCGGCGGCTGCACGGGCGCACCACCACGCTTTTTGTGGATGAGATCCACCGCTTCAACAAAGCGCAACAGGATGTGCTGCTCCCGTGGATCGAACGCGGCACGGTCCGTTTCATCGGGGCCACCACACACAATCCCTACTTTTACGTCAACAGTCCGCTCGTCTCGCGCAGCCAGGTATTCCAACTGGAGCCACTGGGTGCCGATGATATTACCACCCTGCTCCACGCCGCGCTCGCCGATGACGAGCGGGGCCTGGGGGATGAAAAGATAGAGGCCGGGGAGGATGCCCTGCGGCACCTTGCCGCCATGGCGGACGGGGACGCCCGCAAGGCCCTCTCCGCATTGGAACTCGCCGTGCTGACCACGCCGCCGGATGAAGACGGAATCATTCATCTCACGCTGTCCGTCGCGGAGGAGAGCATTCAGAAAAAGACCATCGTTTATGACGGGGACGGGGACGCGCATTACGATACCATCAGTGCCTTCATCAAAAGCATCCGCGGCAGCGATCCCGATGCCGCACTCTACTGGCTGGCGAAAATGATCTATGCCGGTGAGGACTTCCGCTTCATCGCCCGCCGGATTGTCATCGCGGCCAGCGAGGACATCGGCCTCGCGGATTCCGGCGCGCTGCGCGTGGCCATCGATGCCTGGCAGGCGGCGGAGTTCGTCGGCATGCCGGAGGCCCGTATTCCCCTGGCGCACGCCACCGTCTATCTGGCCACGGCACCCAAGAGCAACAGCGCCTACGCCGGCCTGGGAGCCGCCACCAAAGAGATCGAGGAAGGACGCACTCTGGCCGTCCCGCTGCACCTGCGGAGCACCGGCTACAGCGGGGCTAAAAAGCTGGGTCACGGACGCGACTATCAGTACTCCCACGACTTCGAGGGAAATTATGTCCCCCAAGCTTATCTCCCCGAAGGCCGGCGCTACTATACCCCCACCGAAAACGGCCAGGAGGCCCGCATCAAGGAACGCCTCGACTACTGGCGGCGGAAGTTCGAGGAAGCCCGCAAATGACCCGCGCGGCACACCCTGGGGCATTTCACTTCAGCACATTCCCGCTCAGGAGCCAGATGGCCACATTAAAATAAATGACCAGCCCCGTGACGTCCACCACCGTGGCCACGAAAGGCGCGGAGGAGGTGGCCGGATCCAGCCCGCACCGGCGCAGAATGAAGGGCAGCATGGACCCCGCGATCGTGCCCCAAAGCACCACCCCCAGCAGGGAAAGGCCCACGGTCAGCGCGATGAGGAGGTAGTAGTCCCCATAGTCTTTGATGTGCATGACCTGCCACAGCAGGATGCGGCCAAAGCCCAGAAGGCCAAGGATGATGCCCAGCCAAAGCCCGGAGCCCAGTTCCCGCCGCAGCACCTGTTTCCATTCCGCGAGCGTGATCTCTCCCACCGCCATGGCCCGGATGATCAGAGTAGTAGCCTGGGAGCCGGAATTCCCCCCGCTGGAAATGATGAGCGGCAGGAAGACGGCAAGCACCACGGCACTGTCGATCTCATGCTCGTAGTAACCCATGGCGGTGGCCGTGAGCATTTCAGAGAGGAAGAGAATAATAAGCCACGTGGCCCGTTTCTTCACCATCCTGGGAAGCGGGATAGTGCTGTAAGGTTCATCCAGGGCCTCCAGACCGCCGATGCGCTGCACCTCCCGGGTGGTCTCCTCCTCGATCACGTCCAGCACGTCATCAATGGTCACGATGCCGATGATCCGGTTTTCGGAATCCACCACGGGCAGCGTGTTCCGGTCGTATTTTTTGAAGACCTTCGCGGCATCCGCGCTGTCATCCGTGGCATGGAGGGCCACGAAGTTGTCATCCCGCAGCTCCTTCACCCGGGTCTCAAACGGCTTCAGGAGGAACTCCCGGATCCGTACGTCATCGATGAGACGGCCATCGTCGGCGATGACATAGATCACGTTGAGCGTCTCGGAATTGTGCCCGTGGCGGCGCACGTGTTCAATGACCTGGAGCACCGTCCACTCATCCTTCACGGAGATGAAATCCGGCGTCATGAGACGCCCCACACTGTTTTCCGGATAGTTCAGCAGCGTCTGCGCGATCTTCCGTTCCTCCGGGGAAAGGAGCTTCAGCGCCTGGATGACGGCGTGGGGCGGCAGTTCCTCCAGAAAGGCCGTGCGGTCGTCCGGGGACATGTCATTGAGCACGCGCGCGGCGTCCTCATTGCCCAGGGCCTTCAGCACGCTGGCCTGCACGTCGGCATCCATGTATTCCAGCACCTGGGTGGCCTTCACCTGCGGCAGCATGCGGAAGACGATTGCCTGCTCATCCTCGGGGAGTTCCGCCAGACATTCGGCCACGTCCGCGGGTAACAGATCCTCAAAAACATTCCGCAGGGCAGGAAAATCGCGCGCCTCGATGAGCGCTTTGATCGCGGGTTCTGTGATATGGCCGAGCATATGAAAGTGGGGGTGGAAAGAGAGCGGCAGGCCACCCTTGGCGCGGACTCTTCCGGATGGCATCTGGGGAATGAAAAAAACTTCCGCCACCAGCCGGAAGCGAAAGCGCCGCCAGGTGACAAAGCCGTTTCCGGATTTCCCTGGACGTCAGTCCATTTGGCTTCGGCGCCGGGCCGGAAGCAGCCGCTGGGTGAAGATTTGAAAAACAAGTTGCGCTCATTAACTTTGCATCACAAAGTAGCTTTGTTTCACAAAGAGAGAATTCAGATCACATCCCCATGATTCCCGTCAACCCCGCCCGTGCTGTCCCCTCCGGAGGTTGTTTGCGGGCCATCAGGGAACTGCCCCGGCTTTGTCAGGGGAATCCGGTTACGCTGAAGGCCTGGCTGGAAAATCCCACTTCGGCTCGGCTGCTTGCCTGCGCGGGGGCCATCGTGGCGGGCTGCTCACTCTACGGTTTCACCCTCGGCCTGTGGCGGGCTCCCTCCATGGGCGGCTATGTGGCGGTGAAGCTGCCTCTGCTCATATTTCTGACGCTGCTGACAAACGGGCTGCTGAACGGCATGCTGGCGATCCTCCTCGGCAGCGGGCTCGGCTTCCGCCAGACCCTGCTGGCCATGCTGATGAGCTTCGCGTCGTTTTCCATGATCACCGGGGCTTTGAGCCCGGTGACTCTCATGATGGTGCTCGATGCCCCGGAACCCGGCACCCCGGGAGGCGGCATGGCTTACCCCCTCATCCTGCTGACACACACCGCCATCATTGCCTTCGCGGGCGTCACAGCCCACCGGCGGTTCTTTCCCGTGCTCGTGGCGGTCTCGGAGACTCCCGTGGCGGCCCGCCGGGTCTTCTTCGCCTGGCTGGCGGGGAATCTTTTCGTGGGCGCGCAGATCTCCTGGTATATGCGCCCGTTTTTTGGCCAGCCCGGACGTGCCATCCAGTTCTTCCGGCGGGACTGGAACCACGGCAGTTTTTATGAGTCGATTTACCGGAATCTGGCCTCTCTGACCGGCTCCCCGGGCTTCACACTTTTATTCGCGGCGGCTCTCGCCGGGCTCCTGCTCCTGACGCGGCGCGCCCTGCGCCGCCCGCCACAAGGGTAGCAGCCATCTTTCTCTCACCCTGAATTCCTGACAATAACCCATGAATACGCCATCCGAAAACCCCGCGCCAGATCCCCTGCCCCGCCCGCCGGTCATCCCTGTGAAACGCCAGCCCCACGATCTCGGCCCCATGGAAGGGGGCACGGGCCTGGGGGCCTCCATCGCCTCTCTTTTGAAGAGCCCTGGAGGCATTTTATACGAACTCACCAACGGGGAACGAACCTCCAGTCTCCGGCTGAGCCTTTGGGCCATCACAGTGCTGGGACTGATCGTCTTTGGCACGGTCACGGGCAGTATTTCCGGCGGAGACCAGTGGTGGGCCGCGCCGGCGAAAATCACCGGAGGGCTCATCTTCGCGGCTCTGATTTGCCTGCCCAGCCTCTACATTTTTTCCGCCCTGAGCGGCATGGCCCTTCGCATCGGACACATTACCGGCATCCTGCTCAGCACCACGGGCCTCACCGCGCTGCTGCTCGCCGGGTTCACCCCGCTGGTGTGGGTCTTTGGTCAGAGCACCGGGTCCCTCTGTTTCATGGGTGGCCTGCTGGTGATCATCTGGCTCTTCTCCCTCCTGTTTGGGATGAAGCTGCTGATGAAATGCGCCCGCGCCCTGGGCATGACGGACGCCGTGCACCTCTGGCTCTGGTGCTTCATGTTTCTTCTGGTGACCCTCCAGGTAAGCTGCGCGCTGCGTCCCATCATCGGCACCTCCACTACCTTTTTCCCGGCGCAGGAGGACAAGAAATTCTTCCTCCAGCACTGGGCCGACAGCATCCGGGCGGAAGGAGGAAGCGGCAAGACGTCTCAAAACAAAAAAGACCTCAACCTGTTCAACGCCGACTGAGCCGCGCTGGCCCCTTTCACGAAGCTCCCGGAAAACGGGGCCGTCCCCGGCTCATCAAAAAAAGATGACCGGTCCCCTGACGGCCCCGTTCTTCTGGTTGCACCGGCTGCCTTTGCATGCCAGAAATAGGGCGCTTCAGATCACCTGACGTGCCGGCATGGCGGAATGGTAGACGCGGCGGATTCAAAATCCGCTTCCCGAGAGGGAGTGAGGGTTCGAGTCCCCCTGCCGGTACTTGGTAATAAACGACTTACGAGAATTTTCTTGTTAATGATAAGGCACAGAAGCGCACCGAGAAGCGTTAAAATGAACGGGTTTTAGCGACGAGTAAGCGACGGTTTCTGATTGAGTTTCATTCTTCCCCAATCGGGAGCAAGTCTCAGTCACCCAAATCTCCGTGCAGATCAGGGCTTAGCCCGGCGGATTCGCAAAACAGCGGTGGTAGCTGAATCTATGAAGGAAGAGCCCGGAAGGGCAGCGATAGCCCGTCTAACCACCGACTCTCCGCCCGGCGTGCCGACAAATGGTGCCAATTGGGCTCGCTTCCAAGCACGCAACAGTTCCAAGTTCTCGCTTACAGCCGCGCGCGCGATAGTGGAAGCTGGACTCACGCCATCGTCGAGAGATAGGATCGAGGCGACAACGCCCTCGTAGTATGCACGGCTCCGCTCACTGATAATCGCTTTTTCCTCAGGAGTAGACTCTTTCGGAGTGAACCGCTCTTTGATTTTTCGGGTCTGCTCGCGTGATTCCTCTGCCTTTCGCGCGAAAAAATCCCGGTGTTCTTGCTCTCTCTTGATACGCTCCTTTTCCGTTTCCGCTGTAGAGCACGAAACAAGAATCGTCAGACTGGCCAATTGTGCGACGATACCCAATAGGCGGGAAGCAGTAGTCATAAGTAAGCCTGCCGTAAGGCCCGTAGGATTTCCAGCAAATTTCTCTCCGCCATAGCGTCACCCAACTATAGAAATGCGCCTCTCCCGCTACACCTTCACTCGCGAAGATGCCGACCGAATCACCCGCGTTCTTTCCCGGCAAGGTGGCGCTAGCACTTTGCGCGACCTTCACCGACGGCACCGCATATGGTCTCGGGCAGTGGACGCCGCCGAAAGGGCAGGAATCGTGGCAATTGAGACGCGGAGACCGCGAATCGGAAGGCCCTCCCGGATTGCAAGGCTAACGCTGGACGTTGGCAACATTTACCCCCCTGCGGAATTCCCTACGCGAAGCTCCCGGCCATTGTCTCTCTCAGTCCGTGAAGAGCTTTTTCTGGCTCAATACTGGCTCAAGGGCGGATATAGATTCAACCGCTTCCAGCGGGGCTCCCATTCGGCAGGTGACGCCTACCAGCGCGTTTTCGGACGGGACCGTCACATGAGCCGTAACACCGCCAGAAGCGCGGGCGGAAGGCTGGCCCGGCGTCCTTGGATCGATGCCGCTTGGCGGTACCTTATCCGGCTTACGCACACGCCTGGCTTTCAGTCGGAAGGTTATCGTCTCCAATATCCAGACGACATACGCAGCGCGGGGGCAGCGTGGCAGGCCTTACTTTTCTTCTTGGATTGTGAATTCAGTTCCACTTGGACGCCAGAGGTTGTGAGCGCAGCCGCGAACGCCCGGACAATAGAACAGTTTCGGGACGCGCTTGAATCCGTCGGCGTCAACCTTCCTCGTGCCTTGGAATACTGCCGGAAAAACCACCGACTAACTGTGATACGTTAACCCGCTTCACACGCGGCATTGACGCCGGACCAGAGACCCTTCTGGTCAGACTATGAATTACAAATTTGAAACTGTGATTGGCAAAATGCGGGAACATCTGGGGCAGGCGGAAAAGGAACTGGCGGACATCGAGAGGGATGCAGCAAAGTTAGAGAATGACCTTCGCAGGGCATATAGCTCGAACTGCGCACACGAGGCAGGCCATCTCGCCGTTGGAATGGCGTTAGGATACGACCGGGGATGGCGCGGGCAAGCAAGCGTCGCGATGGAGTTCGCCCCAGGGAAAAATCCACCGTTCCCAATTTTTGCTACGGTCTACCTTTCACGAGGGCAAGTAACGCCAATGGAGGATGCGATCTGCGGCGTCGCCGGGAAAGTTGCGCAATGGGTCAATGATCCGGCCCCCGGCGACCCTCCATTGGCTTTTACGGATGATCCGGCAAAATTTGGCTCTGCATTTCAGCAGCAGCTTGCAACTGGAGAAATCTCGCCGGAGGACCGCGCGTCCATTTCCCGGCTTCCTGACGAGGATCTACCGCATGCGATGAAGAGTGCTCTTGAGGCTCTCCAGGGGAATTGGACTTTTTTCCTCTGGGCAAAGTCTACCCTCGTGGAGAACGGAGAAATCTCTGAGCAGCAATGCTTGGAGGCTTTCGGAGCGCGTGAAGGGAAACCCACGGGCTAATATACCGGATAGGGTCGATCATGGTCGAAAAACCCGGGCAAATTCCCCGGCGGCCTCATGTTCGAAATTTCGAACCTGTCCGACGGGAATTCGGAATACCGCTTCCAAGGCGTGCGCATGGTAAGACGGTCCCGGATGCCGGAGAGTAGCTGGCTCAATCTCCCACCGGTCGCGGAGAGCGCTGAGATGCTCACTCATCCACGCGGGAGAGGGTGGGAGCGGACCGTCCCCCTTGCCGAAAAGAGGAAATATTCTCACTCCTATCCTGACCGGAGATGGGGATTTATTACAAGCAGGCTCTGCCTCAACATTTCCGGAGTAAGCAAGCTCTGAATTCAAGGATGGAAGGGGCACGGAGACACTTTTCGACCCGTTGCAGTCCGGCTCAATTTCATAACGACGGGGCGCTCCATCGTTATGATTTTCGGCTTCCCTGTTATGGCGCTGACAACTCTCTGCGGTCTTTCGCCCGATCGTCGCCCACGGCTTAAACTGCCCCATTTCCCCCATGAAACGCATGTCCGGCTTTGGATCGTTACCCCGCCTGTCGAAAGCCTTGCAGACATAATTCCGAAGGTGCTCCGCTGACTTCCACGTCTTCCGAAAGTGGCAGCAACGCCGCCCCTCTTCCGGTAGGGCGGAGACTCGTTTCAGCCAGGACCTCCGAACGGCTTCCACGAACCCTGTTGAGGGCTCCGCACTGAGGGTGACGTGAAAATGCCATCCAGGTCCCGGCTGGCGCTCAAGCGTCAGGATCATCCAGCACGACTCAACGTAATGGGTGTGGTGACTCCAAAGAGTCCGTTTCAGCCACGCCATTTCCCTCCGCACCGTCGCCTTTGTAATCTGTGCGGATTCGATTCTGGAATCCACCTTTCGCAATGTCCCTCGGTGGCCCTCTGGAATTGCAACCTTTTGGCGGGGAAGTGGAGGTGCCCTCAGGGAGAAGAGAGCTGCTGGCTCCATCTTCTTCATTTCCCTCAGATGTGCGACCCGCTGCCTGTCAGTCCAGCCGCGCAACCGCCGGAGTGACTTTTTCGTTCCCTTGTCCGGATGAGTCATCGCCCCCTCTATTTGTGGAAGTGCCCTGCATGGCCCAATCTCAGGCGAGCGCCCGAACTGTCCGGGATTCCTGGAACCGCTTGATGGCTTCGGAGGTGAACCGGACGGCCCGCCCAATCTTTAGGTAATCAATCGCCCGAGACCTCGTGAGGTTGTCCAGATGGCGAAGACTGATTTTCAGCTTTTGCGCAGTCTCTTTTTTATTTAGGAGGGATTGAGGTTCTTGGGTCATTGGGAGCTAATGCCCCTCGCGTTGTCGCACTTCTGGCCGTGGACGGATTGCCCTGTTGCCGGTGCGTTTTGGAGCGGGGAACGGCGCACTCAAGCATCGCCGTTCGCAAAAGTAGTAGGTAGGCGGCTCCCTCCGCCCGCTACCCACCTATCAGATTCTCCGCTCTCTCCTCTTGTCCTCCGGCAACCCAGTCAGGCCCATGACTTCCAGATAACGGGTCCAGTTCCTCTTCTCGATTTCCTGGGCGTTCTGACCGATGGTCGCTTTATCAAGCTCGAAAATGGTCTGCCGCAGTTCCTTCTTAGATGGCAACTTACCGTGAAGGTTCACCCACCGGTCCAGTTCAACGTGGATCTTGCGCAGCACGGGCATTGCGGGCTCCTCCGGCGGAAGCGAATCCATTATTTCACCCGGGGAAATACCCGGATACAGGGCGCACGGAATCTTCCCAAGGGCGTCCATCAACATTCTCAGAGCGGAAACATCCTTCTTGAGCACTACCTCCCGGAGCCATTGCGCGGCCCTCCGGTCAAAGTCTTCCTGCCGTGGAGCCTGGTTATTGCAATCCGGGTGCTCGTAGTGGTCCCAATAGTCCTGAATGTGTTCCCCCGGTTTACCTAACACCATGGCAAGAGGTTCATGCACCACGCCTAGAAGTTGTACCACACGCTTCGGTAACCAGATGTCTTTCCGCAGCAGCAGTGGAGCGGGCCGGAAATATCTATCCAGGAAATGCAGGAGCCGGGGGAGCGTCTCTTTCTTGGTTACTTCCTGTAGGAAATAGGAAGCCATGGCATGTAACCGGATTTGCCGCTCGTAACCCTCCGATAACGCCAAATCGTCCTGGAACGCTGCCAACGGCGTGCCGATATGCCGGGGCGTCCAGCGAGCCCACTTTATATCGTCGAGCGGTTCCTCCTCCATACTCTCAGGCTGTTTTTCTACCAACTTGAGCGGTTCCCACGGGCAGGACGTTGGGCACCTTCACTCCCTCCGGCGTCAGCTTCCAGAAAGCCTCCGCAGCGGCGGGCTTCACAAGGCTCCTGTAGTGCCTCAGGATGACGGCAGGGCTGTTCCCCATCTCAAGAGCCAGCGCGGCAGCGTCAGGCCATTTCGCGAGCCTGTAGGAGGCGTAAGAATGGCGGAGGGCATTAGTCGGCCATGGGCGCAATGAAGGGTCCGCAGCACAGGCCGTATCGTTACCGTATCCGGCGGCGCGCTTGGCGGCATCAATGAGTGCCCGGGGTTCCCGTTTACCTTCCAGAATTTTCCCGCCCAACTGACGGAGGGGTGCCAGCCATTCCCTCAGATTGTCCCGGATGGGAACCGTTCGACGTTGGGACACCTTGCTAATCCTCGCGCCCACCACCACGACACCATTTTCGAGATCCACGTCGCGCCAGTCGAGGCGGCGCATCTCCGCCTCCCGGATACCGGTGAAGAGTGACAGAGCCAGCCAAGCCCGAATAGAGGGCGCGGCAGCACCCAGCATCGCACCGCATTCAGCCACGGTCAGAATGTCGGGTTCGCTCTCCACCACTTTGACTCGCGGTGTTCGGCGCATAAGGCCATCCGCGCAGAAGCCACGGGCGGCAGCATAATTGAAGAGTACGGCCAGCACGCGGCGGAAATTGTTTGCGCCAACGGGTTCCAAATTCAACCCGGCTATCCAGTGCCCCACCGTTTCCGCCGTAATCGCACCGATGGGTGAAGAGCCAAAATCACGGACGAACCGCCCCAACCGGGATTTCAAATCAAGGGTGTAGCGGTGCGACACCCTTTCCTTCCTCTTGTGTTCGACCATATCAGCGACCATCTCCGCGACGGTGGCAGACCGGATGGAGGATTTCAGGTGCGCGAGATAGAAGGCCACGGCATCGGCCACTGTCTTCCCATAAGGAGCCAAGGCGTCCCGCGCATCGAGTAGCAGGCGGCGCTCCCCGTCCTTAATCTCAGTGGCAGCCCGCGCCCCCGCGTTCCCCGCCTCTATCTCCTGCCGCTGCGCATAGGATTTGGCTTGCTCCAAGGTCTCGAAACCTCGCGTGGTGCGGGTGCCGTTCGAATGAATGACCACCCGGGCAGAGTGCTTCCCGTTCCGGCAACGCTGAATCGAAATGCTGACACCGGCCAGTTTCTTACGCTGAACAGGCGTCCGGCGGGACACCTTCTTTCCTTTCCGGAGAGGTGCCGGGGCAGTTGATTCGCTCATGCCTGCACACTCCCGCACTCCCGCGCACCGTCAAGCAATAAGCGACGAATAAGCGAAATCAGCCTAATCTTCCCTTTGAACAGCGGATTCAAAATCCGCTTCCCGAGAGGGAGTGAGGGTTCGAGTCCCCCTGCCGGTATCTCTGTTAACAGGTCCTGCTATCGACCGGTTTAACACGCACAACGGTGGCATTCCTTCCCCGGATGGAGAAACCAATTTCTCACACCCTTCTATCTAGCCACAGGCGGCGAGTGTAGGCGGCAAAAAACACCAGGCTCTGCGCCAGCACGATGCAGGCGGAGGGGGAGCCGTCGATGAAGAAGCTGATGTAGATGCCGGCGAAGGTGCAAACCAGCGCCGTGAGAACGGCGATGGCCACCATGCGGGCAAAACGTTTCGCAAGGAGGAATCCCGTGGCACCAGGTGTGATAAGCATGGCCACCACCAGGATGATGCCCACCGCGCGGAGGGCCGCCACGATGACCAGGGCCAGCACGCAGAGCAACAAGAGGGTAAGGCTTTTTGCCGAAAGCCCGATGGCCTGGGCATGCGAGGGATCGCAGCACACCAGTTTCAGGTCCCGGCCCCGCACGGCCAGAAGCAACAGGGCCAGGCCACTGATGAGCGCGATCTCCTGGAGCTGCGCGGCATCGATGCCCATAATGTTCCCCAGCAGAATGTGATCGAGGTGCAGATCACTGGTGGTGCGGGAGAACATGACCAACCCCAGGCCGAAGAGTCCTGTGAAGACCACGCCCATGACCGTGTCCTCCTTCACCCGGCTGTTCGTCTTGATATAACCCGTGGCCACCGCGCAAAAGAGCCCCGCGCCAAAAGCCCCGAGTGCCAGCGGAGCCCCCACCCAATAAGCGAGGACAATCCCCGGCAGCACCGCGTGGGAAACCGCGTCGCCCATGAGCGACCAGCCTTTAAGCACGAGGTAACACGAAAGCACCGCGCAGACGAGGGACACCATGGCCCCCGCGAGGAAAGCCTCCCGCATAAAACCGAAATCGAAGGGTTCCAGCAGATCGATCATGGTGCGACAGGAGGCTGGGAACGGCGGCGGCGACCGGCGAGGAGTCCGTGACGCGGAGCGAAGATCCAGACAAAGACAAAGACCAGGGTTTGCAGCGTGACAATGCACCCACCGGTGGCCCCGTTCAGAAAATAACTCGCATAGGCTCCCGCGATGCCGGTGATCCCGCCAATGAGGGACGAAATGATGATCATCCTCCCGAACCGGTCCGTCAGCAGATACGCGGCGGCTCCGGGCGTGACCAGTACAGCCACCACCAGCACGGCCCCCACCGCCTGGAGGGCGGCCACGGCGGCGGCGGCGAGCAGCACCAGGAGAAGCGTTTGCAGCACAAAGACCGGCATCCCCAGCGCCCGTGCCTGGGCGGGATCGAAGTTCACCAGCAGCAAGTCCTTCCACTTCAGCCCCAGCACGCTGAAAGTGATGACGGCCACGATGATCATCTGAATGACATCCTCCTGCCCGATCCCGAGGATGTTCCCCTGGATGATGGTGCGCAGATCCACGCGACTGGGATACAGGGAAATGAGCAGCAGCCCCAGGGCGAAGAAGGACGTGAAAACAATGCCGATGACCGCGTCCTCCCGCAGCGCGGTTTTCTTTTTCACCAGCGCCATGGCCCATGCCGCGAGCAGCCCGGTGCTGAACGCCCCCACTGAAAACGGCAGCCCGGCCAGGTAAGCCAGCGCGACTCCCGGTACCACCGCGTGAGAGAGCGCGTCGCCCATGAGGGACCACCCTTTCAGCGTGATGAAGCTGGAGAGGAAACCGCCCGTGGCTCCCACCAGACCACAGACCAGCATGGCCCGCAGCATGTAGTCATATTGGAAGGGATGAAGGAGGTCCTGCCACATACGAATCAGCCCTGATGCTCGTCCTCGCGTTGTTTGATGAGATCCTCGCGGCCCGTGCGGTCCTTATACTCCACATGGCCTCCGCGCCCCAGCACCAGAGGGCGTTCATCGTCCGTGACTACTGTCAGCGTCTGGCCATCATGATGGTGCACCGTGGACTGGGAGAAATCGAAGTGCCGCAGTTTCCCGCCAAAAGCGGCGGCGAGCCGTTCCGGCGTGAAGACCGTTTCCACCGGTCCGCTGGCCAGCACCGTCCGGTTCACCAGGACCACTTCGTCACAAAACTCCGGGACAGAACCGAGATTGTGCGTGCTCACCAGGATGATGCAGCCATCGTCCCGCAGTTCCTTCAGCAGAGCGATGATGGCCTCCTCCGTGGTCACATCCACGCCGGTGAAAGGCTCGTCCAGCAGGATGACCCGCCCGCCCTGGGCGAGCGCCCGGGCGAGGAAGACCCGCTTCTTCTGCCCGCCGGAAAGCTCGCCGATCTGACGGTCTCGAAATTCCGTCATCTGCACCCGCTGGAGCGCCTGCTCACAAGCCCCGCGGTCCACCGCCCGGGGAATGCGCAGGAAATTCATGTAGCCGTAGCGGCCCATCATCACCACATCCCACACGTTCACCGGGAAATTCCAGTCCACATCCTCCGCCTGGGGGACATAGGCCACCAGGTTTTTCTTTTGCGCGGCCCGCACGGGTCCGCCACCGATGAGCACCCTGCCCCGCGCAGGTTTTACGAAGCCCATGATGCTTTTGAAGAGCGTGCTCTTCCCCGAGCCGTTCACCCCCACCAGCGCGCAGATGACCCCACCCCGGAGGGAAAAGGTGGCGTCGTGGAGAGCCGTGTTCCCATTCGGATAAGTCACCGTCACCCCGTCCACCAGGAGGTCCAGGGACGGGGCGGGAACCGCGTCTTTTACCGGCGTGGGGGCACTCATTTGGTGAAACCGTTCACAATGGTGGCGGCATTGCACTCCAGCAGCTTCAGATAGGTGGGAGCCGGACCGTCCCCGTCTGTCAGGGAATCCACATACAGCACTCCGCCAAAACGCGCTCCGGTCTCGGAGGCCACCTGACGCGCGGGTTTGTCACTGACGGTGCTTTCGCAGAAGACCACGGGGATTTTGTTTTCCCGCACCACATCGATGACATGCTGGACCTGCCGGGGAGTGCCCTGGGCGTCCGCGTTGATCGGCCAGAGATAAAGCTGACGCAGGCCGTAATCCCGGCAGAGATAACTGAAGGCCCCCTCACTGCTCACCAGCCAGCGCCGTTCTTCGGGAATGGCGGCCAGCTTTTCCCGCACTGGAGCCTCCTGCGCCTTGATGCGCTCCGAGTAGGCGCGGGCGTTGCGGTTGATGATGTCCGCCTTGCCTGGCTCCAGTTCCACGAGGGCCTTCCGGATATTCTCCACGTAGATGAGCGCGTTGGCGGGGCTCATCCAGGCGTGGGGATTCGGCTTTCCGGTGTAGGGGCCTTCCGTGATGCCCATGGGTTCGATGCCCTCCGTGACCACCACCCGGCGCACACCCCGCACCTCGCTGAAGAACTTCTCAAACCACCGCTCCAGGTTCAACCCGTTCCAGAGCACGAGGTCCGCGCGCTGCGTTTTGACGATGTCCCGGGGAGTGGGTTCATAACCGTGAATCTCCGCGCCGGGCTTTGTGATGGACTCCACCTCCACCGTGTCACCGGCCACTTCCCGGGCCATGTCCGCGAGAATGGTAAAGGTAGTGAGCACCTTTTTCTTACCGCTTCCGCTTCCACTCTCTTTGGAACAACCGGTGAAAAAAAGCACCGCGGCCAGCAGGCCAAGGCATGCGCGAACAGGGAGCGGGACGATCTTCACCATGGCGTTAATAGGTATCGAAACAAAATTTAGTCAAGGCTAATTTCTGAAGCCTTCTTGAAAAGTCTTCGGATTGTGTGAAGCTCGGTCGATGACCACCCAACCCGGGGCCGGAAAGAAAGTAAAAGCCACCCCGGCCCGGCCACCTAAAAACCCTCCCAAGTCCCCCCGCCCGTCGCAGTCCGCCGCCGTGGAGGATTATCTGGAGACGATCCTGCACCTGATCGACACGAAAGGGTATGCCCGGGTCATCGATATCGCGGCGGGTCTGGGCATCTCCCAGGCGAGCGTGACGAACATGGTGCAGCGCATGGACGCGGACGGCCTGCTGAAGTATGAGAAATACCGCGGCCTTACCCTCACCGCAGAGGGCCGCCGGTTGGGGGAAAACATCACTCACCGTCACGCGGTGCTCACGGATTTCCTCCGTCTGCTGGGGCTGCCCGAGGACATTGTTTACCGGGATGTGGAGGGTATGGAACACCACGTGAGCCCCACCACGGTGGCGGCCCTGGTGAAGTTGAATGATTACCTCCGGAAAAACGGATACCGTCCCTGAACCGCGTTTTTGTGAAAAGTGAAGTTGGTGTGTCCGCCGGGGGCGGGTTCATTCGTGGAATGAACGGACGGCCTGTCTGTCCCTTCATCGAACTGCAAACTCCACTGCCACCAATATGAGCACACCTGTTAAACCCATTCCCGACGGCATGCACTCCGTCACCCCCCACATCGTCTGCGCCGGTGCCGCCGATGCCATTGAGTTCTACAAGAAGGCGTTTGGCGCCGTGGAACTCGGCCGCCTGGATGCCGAGGGCGGGAAACTGATGCATGCATGCATCAAGATTGGCAACTCCCCGATCATGCTGGCGGACGAAAATCCGCAATGGGGGGCTTTCGGGCCTCTTGCGCTCAAGGGCACGCCGGTGACCCTGCACGTTTACGTGGAGGATGTGGACGCCGCCTTCGCCCAGGCTGTGGAAGCCGGAGCCACGGTGAAGATGCCGGTTTCCGACATGTTCTGGGGCGACCGCTACGGCATCGTGGCTGATCCCTATGGTCACATGTGGTCCCTGGCTTCCCATGTGAAGGACCTGACTCCCGAGGAGATCAAGGCCGCCGCGGCGACCGCCTGCTGCGGGGACTCCGGATGCGGAGAGCCCTGAAAGTAAGCGTCAGGGCCGGGAGGGGCCGGAGCGTTCTCCGCCTCTCCCGGTCCGTCCGGCGATGAGGGAAAAATTCGGGCTCGCCCGGCGCAGCGTCCGCTGTAAACGCGGGAGCATGAAGTTCCCCCTGCCCCTCCGAACCGTTCCCGCCCTCACGGCGCTGCTGTTATCCGCGACCCCGCTACCCGCCGCGGACCTGTTCTCGGAAGGCTTTAACGACGAGGCCTCGGCAAAGGTTCTCTCGAACAGCGGAACGGGGATGATTATTCAATACGTGGACTATTCCCTCATGACCGTGGGAGAGACGGCTCACCACATTCCGGAGGCTCCACGCCATATCGAAGGCACTCTTCCCACCCGCGGCGTGCTCCTGCGGGTGAACTACCCGGCCAGCCCGGCGGTGGTCCAGCGCATCGTGAATCTGGCGGCGGCGGACAGTTCCGGACTGCAGCGCCTGGTATTGACCGACAATTACCGGCTCAAGTTTGACTTCTATCTCCGGCTCTCCCCCGCGGTGACCCTGGCGGGAGGCGTCCCCACGAATACCGGTACCACGGAGCAGATGCTCTGGGGCGTGGGCTATAACGCCATCACTCCCATGGGCCGGGGAACGATCGGCACCCGGGGGTCTGGCGTGTGGGGGTGGCTCTCCACGGAGGGCGGCTACAGCGCGGCGAATGGCTCGGATGCCTCCATCTGCACGGATACCGCAGTGGTGATGGGACGAAACATGGATCTCTTGGGACTGGATACCGCCACTTACTTTTCGCCTGCTTTTGGAGCGGACGCCTCGCCGGTTCCAAATGCCCCGGCAAATCAATGGGTGGAGGCTACCATCACTGTCCGGGGCGGACAGGTGACCGTGCAGTATATGGCGGCGGGACGGGTGGCCACGAAGTTTTACGAAAACATCCCCGGAACCGTTGGCGGCGGAGCCATGGTAGGTTATGAAGACTCCGCCTCTTCCGCCAGTTTCGCCCCGGACCAGCAGTGGATGCTGCTAGACAACATGGTGGTGGAGGATCTGCCTCCACCCACTCTGGTGGTAAGCGCCGGACCTCCGCTGGCCACTTATCCCGGAAGTCCGGTCTCAACGAATTACACGCTGCAAAACACCCGCGCGGCTGGAAACCTGACGGTGAGCGCGGTGAACTTTTCCGGTACCAATGCGGCGGACTTCTCCGTGATGACGCCGCTGCCGCTGGTGGTGGCACCGGGTGGCAGCGGTCTTCTGGAAATAGCCTTCCATCCCGCGGCCCCTAACGGGGTAAAGTCCACATCCTTCATGATCGTCAGCGATGACCCGGAGGTACCCTCCTACCTGGTGAACAATCTCCGGGCCCGCCGCTCGGTGGGATCGTTCTTTGAGGTGCATTACAAGCTGGACGAACTTTCCGGCACGGCACTGCGGGATGCCTCGGGCAACGTGCAAACCGGCAAGCTGGAGGTCCGGGAGCCCGCGTCCTTTGGAAACCCTTCCCTGCTGGGGGCCGGGGACACGGGCTTTTCCATGGGGCTCCTCCCCGCGCAGACGGGCACCACCGGAAGTTATATCACCACGCCGGTGGTCCACACGCCCACCTACAGCATCTCCTTCCATATGAAGCCCGCCGCCACGGGAGCCGTGAGGACGCTTTTTGAGCGGGACTATGACTTTGCCTCCCAGTATGAGAAAATCTGCGGGCTCCTGCTGACCCCGGAAGGCATTCTCCGCTACCGGGTGCGGAATACCACGCTTTTTGACTCCGCGCCGGTGGTGACGGATGGCACCGCCTGCCACGTGGTCCTGACACATCTGGACGAGGACGGTTTTGGCAATGACACCGCCACCCGGGCCAGGCTCTATCTCAACGGACGCCTTGTCGCGGAGACTCCCGGGTTTTCCACGACAGGGTTCGATGACTATCCGCTCACTCCCGCGGTGTCCGCGCTGCATATTGGATCCCGGACCGTGGCCGGATTCGGTTACGCGGGAGATTTCGATGACATCCAGGTCTACGGAGCGGAACTGACGCCCGAGCAGGTGTGGGAGCTGTATCAGCATCCGGGGGTGGCGGCTTCGGGGAAATTTGAAATTCTTAGCGCCACCCTCTCCGGCAATCCGGCTGCGTTTACCGTGACCGTGCCCTCCTCCCCGAATGCCCGTTACCGGCTCTACCGCTCGGTGGATCTTCAGACATGGGAACCCGCGGGGGATGCCGTGGCGGGGGATGCGGAAGGACTCATCACCGGTCTTCAGGATCCCGGTCCGGTGAGCGGGAAGCCGTTTTACCGGGTGGAACGGGAGTAGCCAGACCGGGGCGGTCACCGGAAGGCCCGTGCCAGGCGGCCACCCAGCGGTCCGCCGCCGACCTGTCCCGCCGGTGCCAGAGATCGAACAACGGCCCCCGCGGATTCTCCGCGGTTTCCGGGGCTTCGAGAATATCCGGGAGGGTGACGTTGAGCGCGGAGGGATGGCAGCGGTTCGCCCACAGCATCATCCAGTCCGTGTCCCCGCCGGTCAGCTTCAACGCCCGGAGGCTGAGCCCCTCGCTGTCCGCGGCCTGGTCCATGATCTCGTGGAAGACCTGCCCCCGGCTCATGTAAGTAGCCGGAGCGAGCTCCTCCAGGCGGGCGGCTCGGTCCATGGCTTCCTGCCACAGGGTGGCGGCACGGTTTGCATCGATATTAGTCCAACTGGCGGCCTGCCGCAGGGGAAGCCGGACCCAGGTGGGATCGAGCATCCGCTGGATGAGGAAATCGCGGTCCGCGTCCTTCTTCCGTCCCTTTACCAGGGTGCTCAGGGTGCCGCGAAGGAAGTGCAGTTCAGCATCCAGAGGAGTGGCCTCAATGGCACGGTCCAGGTGACCGATCACGATTTTGACGCGCGCCTCGTCCCCGTCCGCCACCCTGCTTCCTCCGTCCGCCAGGTCCTTCATGTCCTGTTGGTAGGAGCGCTTCACCTTGGGGGCGATGTCCCGGGGCACCGGTGAACCGAAGAGGTTTTCGCCCGCGGCTTCCGCCCACAGACTCAGGGCGCCCGCGGCACAAACCGCCAGCCCCGCGAACCGCCAAATCCAGGTACCCGCCACTGGTGACATCGGGCGGTCACCCGCATCCCGCCGCACCAGAGCGAGGAGAAACACCGCGGACCAGGCCAGGCCCGCCCGGTGCCCCGGCATGTCGAACAGCCCATGCACAGGCACGAGCACCGCGGCAATGAAACACCCCAGGCGCAGCGGCCAGGAATCCCGGCCCCGCAACCCGCGTGGTGAGGTGACGAGCAGGAAAACCACTCCCGCCACCGCGGCCAGCAGGGCGGGAACTCCCGACTCCGTAAGCACCAGCAACCAATCGCTCTCCGGATGCACCGGCATGGAATTGTTAGCAGTGGAGGAGGAGTGGCGGTATTGAGGAAAGACATCCCCGAACATCCCGATGCCGCAGCCGGTCAGCGGCTCTCCGGCGGCCATGGTCAGCGCATCCCGGTAAATGAGGACCCGGAAGTCGAACACCTCTCCCTCACGGGTGCTGGTGCGCGCCACGTCATCCGCGCCGGTGCGCACCGCGGCCGGGGGCGCGAGCGCGGTCGTCAGGCGGTTCTTCAACCCGTTGTCCGTCATCCAGAAGACACCGATGGCGATCAACGCAAAGACGCCGAGGGGAATCAAAAAGCGGGGGGAAATCCACTTTCTGCCGAGGAACATCACCCAGGCACCCAGGCCGCCCCCCGTGAGGAGGAGGCCGGCCCGGCTCACGGAAAATCCTCCGATTCCCAGGAGGCAGATCACCAGCGAAAGCGCCGCGAGCCCGGCATAACCACCCCGCCGGTTCTTCACTCCATGGAAAAGCGCCGCCGCGCCGGTGACGATCCCCATGGCGAGCAGGGTGGCGGTGTGATTCCGGTTCGGAAAGAACCCGAACGTCTCCACCGGCTGCCAGGCCATATTCCATTTCATCCTGGCAAAGAGGATGGAAATCGCGGCATAAACGGCCACTCCCAGAGCAAAGAGAAGCGTCATCAGATACACCCGTTTACCCTGAATTTTCAGACTGAGGATATAAAAGATGACCACTAAAGAGACCGCGTCCGCCATGAGAAAAGCGAGGCTCTGACGGGGATGGGCCGTGAGAAAAGGGCCAAAATTCAAACCCGCTTTTTCCAGAGATTCCCGCCAAGAAGATACGGGAAGCCACGAGGCGGGAAGAAAACAGGAGGCCGCGAAGAGCAGATAAGCACCCGCGCAGGCATACAGGAACCAGGGAAGTCTCACCCGGGGAGGGGACGCGCACATAAGCAGTCCCGCGGACAGATACAGGATACCGCTGGAGAGTTGCAGCGGAGCTCCGGCTGAAAAGACCGCCAGCAGCAACACTCCCCACACCCCGATAATAACCGGGAAAGGAGAGGCTTCATTTTCCACTCCCGAAGGGGAATGATGCCGCCGGCGGCGTTTCTTCACCAGCGAAGGGACGAAGGAAGGGTCGGTCATACCAGTGGCTGCGGGACGTGGTTTTGCTTCACGCTAAAGATCGGGACTTTCTCGCGGGCAACCCTTGCCTCAGCTCTGGGTCAGCCGGGCGGGAGCAGGGACCGGTGCCGTCGCGCTCCTGGTATCCCCGGCAAACAAAGCCGCGATGCCGTGGCTGTTCTTTGCCTGATCAAAGTATTCCAGCGCGAAGGCCCGCGCGGCCTCTCCCTTCTCCGCCCTCACGTCCGGGGCCAGGGCCTCCCGCATGGCGGCCACATGGCCGGCCACATCCCCGGGTTCACAGACCCAGCCGGCACCGCTCTGGAGAATCCAGCGGCCTATGCTGGAGTTCCGGCTTCCGGTGAAAAGAACGGGACGGCCGGCTTCAAAAATACCCTGCAGCTTGCTGGGAACCATGGTCCCGTCCCAGGAGGATTCGAGGGAGGCCAGATGCACATCCCCGGTGGCGAGGTGCGCGGCCAGATCCTCCCGCTTCACATAACCTTCCACCGAATGCGGTCCCCCGGGCCAGTCTTTCAACAGGGTTTCGATCTCCGGGCGGCGTTTTCCTTTACCGAAAAAAGCGAGACGTACAGTCCCCTCCCCCGCCAGTTTCGCGGCGGAGATAATATCCACAAAACGATGCCCAAGACCCATATTTCCCGAATAGAGGAATACGACATCCCCCGGTTGCCAGCCGCGGGATTGCCTTAGCCCCGCCACTTCCTCCCGGCCGGCGGACTCCTCCGCCGTGCCCCACAAAGGCACCCACGCGGCGGTCCGGCCCGCTGGCAGCAGGGCATTCACCCTCTCGGCCATGTCCGGCCCCAGGGTGACCACCGCGGCGCACCGTTTTCCCCCGAAGCCCCAGCGGGTCAACGCGGCCAGAAAGCGGTGCCGGAAGCTTCCGGCCTTCAACATTCCATGGGCCACCATAACGTCCGGATACAGGTCCATCACCCAGTGCGCGTGCCTGGTGCCGCGCAGCCGGGAAAAAAAGCGGGCCAGCAGGGACAGATAAGGCGGGGTGGTCAGGGCCACGATGACATCCGCCCGCGTCCACAGAAGCCGCCACGCCACCCCGGAGTAATACAAAACGTATCCCAGCAGTTTGCCGGGAAGAGTGTGGCGGCCAGGTCGCCACCCCGCCAGCCGGATCACGCGGGGCCCGCCCGCCCCTGACCGCGTCCTCCCTTTCTCTTTTCCCGCCGACGCACAGATCACGGTCACTTTGTGTCCCTGTCTTATGAGCGAATCAGCCACGGATTCCAGCATGACACCCGTGGGGGCGATATCCGGCGGGTAATACTGATTCAACAGGACAATATGCATCGGTGAAGTAATTTATGTTAGTATTGACATAAAAAGAAAGGGCTGCATGTACATGCAGCCCTTTCCGGAAGGATCTCAAATCCCGCGGGCTTTGGCTCAGGCCGTCACCTTGCGGCGGCGGTGGCGCATCACGAGCGTGGAGCCAAGCAGCGCGCCGAGGCCAAGCACGTTCGCCGGTTCAGGCACCACCACGAAGGCGATGTTGTCCAGACCGAGACGGTTGGCGGTGGTGTTGCTCGCCAGGTTGGTAAACTTGATCTGGAGCACATCCCCCGGATTCAACGTGATGGACAAATCCTTGCCGTAAGCCGTCCAGCCCGAGGTGGAAAGCTTGGGGATGGAACCAACGTTGTCCGTCAGCACCGTGTTTCCATTGAGGACGTAGGAGATGCTCAGCCCGACGACGTTGGTGGCGATGCTGGCGGCATCGAAGAACACTTGTTTCAGATACTGAAGCCCGGGAGAGGTGGACGTCAGCGTGAAGATGTTCGCGTTGGCCGCGGTGCCCCGGATCTGGAGGTAGCCGTCCGGTGTGGTGCCGGGAGAGACGCCGATGCCGGTGCCGGTGCCGTAAACGCCGCTGGTGCTTCCCCCTACCGCTGTTGAGCCAAAGCCCGCCTTGGTGACCTGGGCGCTCACATCGGCCGTATTCACGATGGGGTTCTGAGCCATGTTATTGGCCGTAAAGGAGTGCCATCCAACCACGAAGGAGGCGGAGGCAGTCAGGGGCATCGCCAGCGCGAGACCTGCTATCATTAGGAGCGATTTTGTTTTCATATATAGATAGACCGTCAACTGAAGGTGCGAAACGATACTGGAGGACGGGTTCAGGTCAAACAAAAAGTATAGTAATTATGGTTTTTACAATACGAGACAGTGAATGTCCAATGGGATAATCAGGTCTTCTCCGTAGTCCGCCTGGGAGGTTTGCCGTGAAATATACGTCAGCCTTAAGGAACGGCAGGTTCCGTTTTCTCCGGCGCGGAGACACTCCCGGAAGAGTCGGCTCCCGCCGCGGATTTCGCCTGCTCCTCCTCCGCCTTTTGCTTTTCGGCTTTTTCCTTTTCCAGCTTTTCGTTTTCAGCTTTCTCCCGCTCCGCCTTTTCGCGGGCGATTGCCTCGTCCAGCGGCGCGAGGAGTTCCTGCAGCCTGACGACCTCCTGCCGGAGGAATCCGGGATCCTTCCACTGAATGCCCGCCAGTACCTGTATTCCCTCCTCCTTGCGCCCCGCGAGACGGTGCGCGGCTCCGAGAATCGCGGTCCGCTGGAGCGTGGGCACCGAAGTGTCCTCCGGAAGCTTGCCGATTACCTTGATCGCCTCCTCCGGCTTTCTGTCCATGAGATAGGCGAAAGCGAGGGAAAGCGGGTATTCGATGGATTCCGGATTGGCACGGCAGAGTTTTTCCAGCTCCGGGACAAGCACGTGTGGACTGAGTTCGCCGTAAAGAAGCTGCAGATACAACAGGTTGTTCCTGAGATCCGGGTTCCCCTGCTCGTAGAATGAGAGGTTCCGGCAGATATCCAGAATTTCCTGATAGCGATTCTGAGCCGAGAGAGCGGCGATGACCGGAATGGTCAACCGGTAAAGCGGCAGTGGTCCGCGCCGGTGGCGCAAGGCGGCGGCACTGGCATTGACCCACTGATCCGTGCGACCTCGGCGGGCGGCCTTCGAAGCCAGTTCAAACCCCCAGTTTTTGGAGGGAACGCGGGCCACGGCATTCGCGGCAGCCAGCCAGGAGGCATCCTCCGCGGCCTTTTCCCCGCGTGCCCGGGCCATGTCGATCCGCACCATCTCCAGTTCCACGGGATTAATATTCGCGGGCGGCTCCTTCACCAGCCGGGTGCCGGCCGCGATGCGGGAGGCCCTGGCTTTGGGATCCTGCGAGGCGGCCTTGATGTAAGCATGCGCGAGCGCGGTAAAAGCGCGGGGTTCTTTTGCCGCCAAAGTGTTCAGCAGAGCGATCGCCTCATCCGGGTGGCCTCTTCGGGAAAGCCAGTCGCCGAGAGCGGCGGGATCACGGGAGGACTTGAGGTCCCCCTGGGCATCCCGGAAATCGGCCACCACACCATCCAGCGCCTCCTCCTCTTTTTTCCTTCCCTGAACGATATCGGCATCCACCGCGAGCAGGAGATCATTGGCGGTGGCCTCCGGTTGCCGCCGGATCCAGACGGAAATGTCCGGCCCGGCACCAGCCAGCCGGCCCGGCATGTCCTCCGGAACGATGAGTCTCAGCGCCTCCAGCGCCTCGTCCGTATGCTCCCCGGACTTCAGACTCTCAAAAAGCTGCCAAGCCTCCTGAATGTCCCGTTCCTCAGCGCGGACGCAGAGCAGCCGCACGAGTTCCACCATAAGGGCGGGTTCCTGTAAAAGCTCGGGGGACCAGCGGAGATAAGGTTCCGCCACCGGCAGTTGCCCCCGCCGGATCAGGACCCGCGCAAAAAGAGCTCGGAAACGCCCCTGCTCCCGCTCATCCGCCGTCAGCAGATTCCGGGCACCGAAAAAGAGGACCTCCGGGGCGTCGTCCGCAATGACCCCGAGAACGCCGTATTTCTGGTCCAGCGTCAAGGTCTTCCGGGATAGCAACCAGGCCCCGATTTCCACGGCGGTGGGGCTTTTCAGCTGCCTGGCGCAGGTAAAAAGCAGCCAGCCGGCCTCCATATCATTGGGGCGGTCCATCAGGACAGTGGTGGCCTTCCGGGAACCGGTATTCCAGTCCCTCTCCAGCACGGCGGCATTCGCCTCCACGAGAAGTTTGTCGATCCGCCACTCCTTGAAACGCCGGTAGGCAGGCCCTGTCAGCACTACCCCGGCAACGAGTAGCACTAGACTGCACCCGATCACGATCCGCCGGATGAGCCGGCGGCGGCGGCGGCGGGCAATATGATACGCGCGGCCGGGGGAAATCGTGTTCGCGGCAGGGGGAGGTGCGGCGGTTTTAGGGAGGGTGGCGGCCATCTAACGCAGGTAAAAAGATTTACAGTAATAAAAGATATAGATGACCAAAATCAATCAGGATTATGGTTTTTGTTAAATCTATTGTTTTACGGTATTTTCCTTACCCCAGATAAGATAAGATAGAACCTCCCCCTGGAAAATCCCCCATGCATCGTCCGGGTTGCCCGAAGTGAAGACTCCCGCCTGGAGGACACGGGCGGCATCCTGCCGCCGGATGAAGGGGAGGCGGAGCCTCAGCCAGCGGCTCTTGGAGCGGAGATCCCAGTTTCCGGTGTTACTGAGCCACACGTTCTTGAAGGAGTAAACGATCCGCCCCGAGGGGTCGGAGAACCGGGTGACATCGAACTCCACCCTTTCCCCGCCGGGTCCGGTAATCTGCCGGGGCGGCAGGCGCTCCAGGAGACGGAAGCCCGCGGCTTCGTTGCACAGTTCCGCATGGTGGCCGTCCAGCACCATGGTGGGGGCGGTTTCCAGTTTATCCCATTCGAAGTAGTAAAGCGTGACGGGAATGCCTCCTAGGGCGGTAAGGGACCACTGCCCTCCCCGGTCCGCGTGATATTGCTCCCGGGCCATCACGGTATTCCTGTCCTCCACGGGGACGGCCCCCTTCCCCGCCACCCAGGTATAGACCGGCCCTTTTCCCTCGGCGGGCGGCAGAGCCAGGAAAATCCAGGCCGTCGCCTCCGAAAGGAGAACGGTGGCCATGAGGAGAAGGCAGATGAACACCGGCGGGCGGCGCATTACGGAAAAACGATTCATGAAGAAAAGAAGGTGAATGCTCAGGCGATCTCTTCACCCACCACGGTGGTGACCGTGCGCCGTCCCCAGGGTTTTCTGATGAGGGTGCCCACGATGAGGAGGATGGCGGCACTGGCCCCAAAGGCGAGATGGCCCGCGAGCTCATGCACGGCTTTTTCACGTTCGGCCCCTTCAAAGAAATGCACGCGGGCCAGCCAGTAGGCACGGACGATATTGAGCACGAAGGCACAGGATGCGGCCACTCCCAGCATCGCAATCCTCGCCCGCCAGGACAGGAGCATGAACTCGCCAAAAAAGAGTCCGGCCATGATGAGACTCTGCAGGGACCGGATACCGCTGCACCCCTCCGCCACTTCCACCACTTCGTTGTTCAGAGCCAGCTTGTTTCCCACCTGCTCCACCGGCAGGCCCGAGAGGTGGAAAATCTCCGTGGTGGCGGACACCACATGATCCGTCAGCCCACTGATGAGCGCCGTCTCCGCCCTCCCGGGATACGGGACCGCGCTCAAGGCAAAAATGGTGACTGGAAACAACGCCAGCGAAGCCCGCCAGCCGCTCACCACCAGCAGCAGCAGATGACTGGCGGCGGTCACCAGCACCGCATGGACGATCAGCGGGGGCCTCCAGTCGGCATTGGCCACTTCCACGATCCGAAGGGCCGCGAGAAACGCAAAGGTGCCAAGTCCCAGGACCACAAGCACCCCTTTCGGAAGATCCCCGCGCGTGCGATGGCCCGCCGGGGCATGAAAGCATCCCATGGACCAGCGCCGGGTGACAAAGGCCGCGGCGATAGGCGGCACCAGCCAGCCGTAGTCGTAATACTGACCGTAGAGCCAGACCGGAATGAGAGCCGCGAACAACTGAAGCCACAACATTCCGATGGCAAAGAGAACCGCGAGTTCCCCCGCGCGGCGCGGCATCTGGTGCTCCTGGGTATTCATGGCGGGAAAAGTGGGTGCGAGGCAATGAACCAGCGTGGTTGACTCAGGCGGGAACGCCAGCGGCAGGCACGGATTTCCCTGTCTTACCGGCGGTGCGGATTTCCCCCGCTTTGATCATGGTACCCCGGGGCACCACGGTACCCGGCCCCACGAAAGCCTGGGCGCAAACCCAGCAGCCATCCCCGATGGTGATGGGTCTTGTGAGAAGATTGAATGTTTCCTTCGAGAAATCGTGGGAGCCGGTGCAGAGAAACGCCCGCTGGGAGAGGCACACATTGGAGCCGATGGTCACTTTCTCCAAGGAGAGGATAAGCACTTCCTCTCCGATCCAGACATCATTTCCCACCTCCAGCCTCCATGGAAAGGTGATGTTCACCCGCGAACGGATGACCACCCCGTTTCCGATTTTCGCGCCGAACACTCTCAGCACAGCCACCCGCAGGGAGGATGGCAGGGGAAACCAGCCGGCGAAAAAAAGAGACCGTGCCACCCACCAGAGGAGTTCCTTCATCTGGGAAGCTCCGCGGGAGAAAGAGGAATTGTCGTATGCGGAAAGGCGGATCATAAGAGTTAAATTCGTTAGGAAATGACACAGGCTGGCCGCGTCCCGTTCCCCAGCAGCCAGCGGTAAACGTCCAGCATGGACTCCCCCGCCGACTCCCAGCCAAACTCGCGGGATACCAGCGCGCGTCCGTTTTCCCCCATGCGCCGGAGAGCGGTGGAACCCACCGCGGTGGCGCGCGCCAGGCCGTCCGTGATCCCCTCCTGGGTGGGGGAAACCCACCAGCCGCAATCCCGGGGCTCGAGCATGGGCCATGGCGTGCCGGTGGTGGTGAGGACAGGCACGGAACGGGCCAGCGCCTCCGCGATCACCATGCCGAAATTTTCGGAATAGGTTGGCAGGATGAAAAGGTCCACCCCGGCAAAGACCGCGTCTTTGTCCCCGTCACTCACGGGGCCCAAAAACCGGAAGGCGTTTTGGAGCCCGGCCT
Source organism: Verrucomicrobiales bacterium (assembly GCA_965229245.1). GTDB lineage: Bacteria > Verrucomicrobiota > Verrucomicrobiia > Verrucomicrobiales > V1-33 > V1-33. The sequence continues at coordinate 39,091 of CBDDIW010000003.1, read as the reverse complement.
TCTGAATCAATGCCTCCACTTCCGCCCGGTGGCCCGCCTCATCCGGCCCGGCGATCTCCATGACCCACCCCTCCGGTCGTACGCGCCGCCAGGCCTCGATGAGGAGAGGCAGTCCTTTTTTCGGATGAATGCGGGAGAGAAACAGTGCCCGGCGTGGGTTACCATTTGCGGGAGGGTCGTTCTGCCAGGGAACGGCGGGTGGCACCTCCACCCCATTGGGAATGACACAGACCGGCACGCCCAGCTTCAGCCGGGCGATGTTTTCCGCTTCGGCCTCCGCCGTGGCGTGAAGACAGGCTGCGGACGCGAGCACCCGGCGCTGGTAGAGCCCCCATGCCAGGCGCTTCTTCCACCTCTTATGGCGCAGGGACCATGGCTCCAGCATCCCCCTGGGGCTGATGATCACCGGCTTCCGCGCGGCCCTGGCCGACTTTGAAAGCCCCACCATATAGGGAAGCCAGATCCCATGGCCATGCAGCACCTCCCAGGAGGATGGCATCGCGGCACCGCTGCCATCCGCGGCCCAGATAACGGACTCGCACCCCAGAGGTTTCATGGCATCCGCGAGGGCGGGCACCGAACGCGCGGGACCTCCGTATTCAGGATGGAGACTGGCGATGGAGTGCAGGATTCTCAAGCAAAGGAGGGCTGGTAAAGCCGCCGTGAAGGATGGATGGCGTCGAACAGATTCCGGTTGAAAGCCGTGGCATTGAAAACCCGTGCACGCCCACGCGCCCGGCTTTCCAGAGCCTTCGTCTCGTCCGGTGGCAGCGTCAGCAGACGGACAATAGTGTCCGCCAGAGTTACAGGATCCCGGTGATTCACACAGACTCCGCCGTCTCCGATCACCTCCCCCGCCGCGTCCAGCAGAGAGCCCACAGGTACACAGCCCCGTCTCATGGCCTCCAGATAGACGACGCCAAATCCCTCTCCCTCGCTGGGCATGCAGAAGAGCCGGTTCCGTTCAAAAAGCCGGGTTAAAGTCTCCGGCTCGACGAATCCGTGAAGCGTGACCTGCCTGCGGCAGGGAGAGCGGAGGACTTCGGCCTCAAAGTCCGCGAAGTCACCACCAGTGCCCGCCACGTCCCAGCGAAACCCGGGCACCCGCGCCACGATGGAGGGCAGCGCGGCAAGAATCTCCCGGTGGCCTTTCGGCCTTCCCTTCTCCATGCGGCCCACTGTGAGGATACCGGGCTCGCGGCTTCGCCCGTCACCGGGATTCATGACATCCACGCCATCCGTCAAAGGAACCACCACCGCCTGGGGAAACGCCCCGTGAAACTCCTGGAGCTTTCCCAGAGTGAACGCTGAATTTACCAGGAGCACGTTCGCGCGCCGGAGGGCTTCCAGACGGCGGGGAGGCAGCTTTTTCCAAACCTCCACCCCGTGCACCCACACCCCATACGGCACGCGGGAAAATGCCGGCAGCAGCATCTGACACTGGGCCGCGTCCACGTGGTCGTAGAGGATAAAATCCGGGCGTGCCAGTGACTGGCGGAGCACCTGAAGGATGAAGCGTGCCCGGCTTCCCCCGCATGGCTTCCACGCGGCACCGCGGGGAAGGGAGACCGGCAGTTTATCCCCGGGCACATCCAAGAGCGACAGCACCCGCTCCAGCCGGAAGGGAGCATCCGTGCGGGAGAGAGCGGCAAGCGAGGTGCGCGCCACGTGCGCGACTCCGCCGCCCTTTCCAAGGGAAAGACCTATCGATCCCAGCCACAGGCGGGGTAGGGAGGAAGAGGATTCGTTCTCCATAAGCAGGTGGCGGTTTCAGTTGACCTGCACGGGAGCGGTGGCACGCCTGGCCGGAAGGTAATGAAGCCCGCGCGCGGGGGTCTCCTCCTCCTCCGGATCATCACCGTCTGATCTCCGCGCCGGAGGTCTTCCGGCTCCGTGAAGCACATAGTGCACGCACACCCAGTATCCGGCAATGGCCACTATGGAGCCCTTAACCACCTGATTCACCACCACCACGAGTTCAGTTTCCGCTTTAATAGCCTGGTAGTAGATCAGCGGGATCCAGAAAAGGAACGTGGGATGCTTCAGCACCCGTTTAGAGAGAAAGTAAAAGCTCAGGGAGAACAGGAAACCCATGACTCCCATGAAGACAATTCCGCCGCCCATCCCGAAATTGGCGTAGGACTCCCCTAACAAACTAATCCCCATGGAAGTGGTGTCCTCCAGAGGCATGCCCGTGAAGCGGCGGAAATTCTCCTGACCGCCCGCCCGCTTCTTCTCAGACCACAAAAACCGGGGCACCGCGGAGGACAGGAAAGCATCCACCACGGTTTCCCCCTCACAAAACGGTTCATAACGGGGCACATTGGCGATGACGGCGGACACGATCCAGCCCTGGTTCAGACGCGCGCCGGCCAGCGTGAACGCATCCTCGGAGGCGGCGTCCGAATGGCCGGTCAGCAGGCTCACGAGTTCTCCGCCAAAAGTCGCGGGGTAACCCATGTGCTGCTTCTCCCGCATGCTTTGCTTCGTCAACTGGATAAGAGTGACGCTGGAAAGCGCGATCAGAATCACCATTACCTTGTGAAACGTCTTCCGGCGCTGGGTCGCGAACCAGAAAGCGAACAGAACGATGCTCCAGAGAATCATGTCATGGAACATCCCGGACTCCGTGGACTCCAGAAACAAATGGAAGCAGGACAGGCCGATGAGGACCCACTTCCACTTGTGGGTGGAGAGGAGAAAATACAGAGCCCCCACATAATGAAGCTGGGAGATGAGATGGAGGAAAAACGCCAGCCCGCCGGGAGCTCGGCTTCCCGCGATGTCCGCGCCCAGGGCCACCACATTGAGAATGACTCCCGTGCGCACAAACGAGGAGCGGTCCACACGGAGGAGAGCGGGCCGTTGCCGAATGGAAATCCCCCAGCCGAGCAATCCAACCACGTAAGCCGCGGTGCCTGGAAGAGCGAAACCAAAATAGTCGTCCTCCGAGACATACATAAAATACCGGTCGTGGTGACTGGACGAAAGGAAGGAGATAATGGGTCCCACCAGCCACTGCAGGCAGGCCAGGACCGCGCCGATCTGCATTAGGGGCAGACCTTGGTCCACCCGGAGAGCAAACTCATAGACGACCACTCCCGTCAGAACCGTGACCAGGAGAACATTCGACATCATGTGAAGGTAACCAAGGTAACCACAGGCCGCCACGAGGACGAGAGCGAAGAGCGTGGCTCCCCGGTGCTCGAACAACTCGCGCATCAGGCTGCCCCGTTTCGCCGGGCTCAAAGCGGGTTGGGAGGATGCACTTCTCATATAGTTTTTTCCGTGGGGTTGAGCATGCGTCCGGCCATTTTCCGGCGCGCGACAGGTCGGGAGCGGACACCTTGCATCCAGCGTCCCAGCGGATGCAAAAGCAGGCGGTCCCTGAAAGTATTCAAACGCGGGCTGAAAACCTCACGGTAAAGCCAGTAACGGCCGCACGGCTCATTCCGTCCGCCAGGCAATGTGGAGCAGGCGGCCCGGAAACCCTGTTCCTTTGTCACTTCCACCACCTGGCGGCTGAACCGTCCACCTGGGTAGGCAAGCAGATCCACGGGACGGCCCGTGATTTCCTCCAGCTCCCGGCGGCAGCCCCCCAACTCCTCAGCCAGATCCTCCTTTGAGAGTTTTTCGAGATTCGGATGAGTGCGGGTATGGGCACCGATGACCATGCCACCATCCTGAAGTTCCCTAAGCATCCCCGGAGTCATCCGCCGCACCGGATCGATGCCCGCCATGGGACCGGAAACGATGAAAAAGACAGCGGGAATCCCCAGCTTTTTTAAGACCGGAAAAGCCCAGGTGTGGTTGTCTCTCCAGCCGTCATCAAACGTCACCACCAATTGTTTCCGGGGGTGCCGGGCTCCGCGCCCCATCCCCTCCAGGTAGTTATCCATGGTGGTAAATTTCCAGCCCCGGGACGCCAAAGAAGTGAGCTGGAACTCGAAGTCCGCGGGCTCGATGTTATAACCCCAGCCCTCCAGAGGAACTCGATCCCCTTCAACGGGAACCGAGGCCGCGGGGCATACGTGATGATACATAAGAATCATGGCGTCAGAGTGCCCTTTCCGCGTGGACTTTCAGGATATGATCCACGGCGGATGCGTAGCTGTAGGGAGTGGAGCAGGCGCGCCTCCAACCCGCGTCCCGCACCGTCAGGCGCTCGGCCCCGGAGCGGAGATACTTCCGGATCATGAAAGCGAGCTCCGAGGTGTTTTTGAAAAGCACGACCTCCGTGCCGGCCTCAAAATAACGCCGCACCTCCTCGTTATCCTCATGCAGCATAAATCCCCGGGAGGCCGGAATCTGCCAGGTGCGGGCCGTGGTGGCATCCCCGCTGCGGACTCCGCCTCCGGCTTCGCTGAGGAGCCCCAGGTTGATCTTTGAGCAGGCATAGATGGCGGCCAGTTCGTCTCCGTAGGCTCCCCTGCCCTGCCAGCGGGCCCGCACGGCGGGACAGGCACGATCCCATGCGGGGCCCCAAACACGCAGGTCCACTTCCGGACATGCCTGGAGAAGTCCGGCCAGCAGCGCGTCCTTTTTCGGAGACCAGTGCCCGATGAAGGACACGTCGCAGCCGTAGCATTCCGCCGTTCTCTCCGAGACGAACACCGGGCGATGGATCTCCGGATCAAAGCCGTGGGAGGCGAACTCCATGCGCTTTACAGCCCGCCGCAGGCCGGGGTCATCCAGATGATAGGATTTCGTGGTAAACACGCAGTCATAGTGCGGCAGCGAGTCCCGGATATTCCGGCCGTGATCCTCAAAACTGACGTCCGGATAAAAGCAGTAGCAGGGCAGGCCCGCCTGCTTGAAGCGCAGCAGGGTTTCCGGTGTCAACAGCATGCCCTTGAAGACGAGAAGGAAATCCAGCGCCTTTACCGCGAGCAACTGGGCGACCGCGGCATTGTATTCCCGGACGATCAAAGGCCGTAGAAGTTTGCGGGCGATCTTCAGCTTTTTATCGCTCCATCGGTTAGGGAACCAGTCCTCGTAGTGCCGCTCCACCAGCAGGTGACCGCGCCGCCGGAACTCCATGGCCATGGCCCGGGCGTCACTACCCCACCAGTCCGCGCCTAGAAAACCGGCCACGAGCGGCACGGATTTCTTTTTCGCGACGGAGGCACTCGCATCCACTGGAGCAGGAGAAAGCACAGTGTTCATCTCAGGAGGTCACCAGGGGATTCATTTCACGCTCCATCCGCTCCAGGGCGTCCTCGGCTGGAGGTTCCTGGGGAGCGACGTTCGCCGCCGGGCGCGTGGCCAGAAGACGAAGATCCAGATTGGAGCCCGTCTCAAAGTCCACCTCGATCACCCGCGGCAGGGCGTCCAAGCGGGCGTAAGGTTTCACACCTTCCATGGTGGATGGGAAGATCACATCCAGGCCACAGGCGAGGTATTCGAACAGCTTATTGGAGGCGTTGAAACGATAATTCACCGTTCTGGCACGGTAAAGAATGACGCCGGTGTGAAACGTTCTCAGCACCGCCGGCAGTTCGTCATACTCAATTCCTGAAGGATGAAACTTCACGGCCTCTCCAGCGTGGGAGGAGAGGAAATCCCGGGTCTCTTCGTCGAGATTATAAGCCCATATATGAAACTCCACCGTGCCCGGCGGCTGCGCGCTCACCCAGGACACAAACTCCGCGATGTAGGTATCCCTGAGGGAAAGCGAACCCACATAGACCATCTTCAGCGGCCTTCCCTCTTCGCTTTCCCACGCGTTGTTTCCACCGGAGAACCAGGAGGCGGGAGGATAGTTCGGGAGCAGCCTGGACTTGGCGGGGTCCACGGCGGGAATGTCCGCGAGGAAGAACTTCATCCGCTCCGCGTTGGTGTGGGAAATCCAGCGGGCCCGGGAGAAAAGGCGCCACTTTTCCAGACCGTGAAACCAGCGGCCAAGGGTCATGCCCGGCCTGTGAAACTGCCGGGGTTCATGATACTCATGATGGTGGATGAAGAGTGGCAGCTTCCTCCGGAAAAAGCTCAGAAGAAATACCGGAAAAGCCGACTGAGGCTCGACATACAGAACGACATCCGGCCGGCGGAAAAGCAGGCGGAAAAAAGTTCCAAAGTGAAAAGAAAAATAGGCCACCGCCCGGCGCCACCCGCGCACAGATCCCGGGGCGCGGGTGCGATGGACCTCCACTTCTCCGAGATCCCCCGGGGGACGCCCGTGGAGATTCGCGGTGGTAAAAAGCGAGACATCCCACGCGTGGGACTCGAAGTAACGCGCGGCATTGATCGCGGGAGGGTACATCTCCAGCGGCAGGAAGTGAACGATGGCGAGCCGTTTTTTCATTTGGAGGGTTTCAGCCAGCCACAGGCTCCCGCGATCTCCTCGGCCCATTGATCATCGCCGGGAACGGCGGGGAGATTTCCTTCCCCCAGGGCACCTTCGCGGAGCCGGTCCTTCAACATCCGGAGGGCAGGAGCGAGTTCCGCGCCATCGCCAATGATCTCCACCCACGGGGAGTCTTTCAGAATTTCCGAAACCCCGGACTCCCGGTGCAGGACCACCGGCATGCGGCGCTGCAGAGCCTCCAGAGCGGGCAGGCCATAGCCCTGCACGGCGGGCATCACGAACACCCCCGTTTGTTGGAAGAGTTTATCCAGTTCTTCATCGGACACTCTTCCGTGAAAGATTACCTGCCTCTCCACGCCGAGCGAGAGAGCCAGCGCCTCCAGTTCCTCCCGGGCGGGACCTGCACCGGCAATGTCCAACACCCAATCCGTGTCACTGGCTTCCGCCACCCTCAATTCAGCCAGGGAACGAATGGCAAGGTCCAGCCGTTTGCTTCTTTCCAGACGGGAGACGGAGAGGAGATGGATACGCTTTTCCCGTCCCGCGGCGGCGGTCTGGGAGGTCTCCCGGGCTCTGGCCACGCCGGGCCGAATGATCCGCGGTTCCCGGTCATAGAGCGCCTTGAGCTCTCCTCCGATGCGGTTTGTCATGGCCAGGAGCTGGGCCGCGCGTTTCGCTCCCCGCCGGTTGATCCAGTGAACGAGACCGCCGCGGAGACGGCGCAGCAGGGAGACCGGTTTGGTCTCCCCCGCCCATCTGCGGTAAACGGCGGAGGACCGGCTGCTCTCGGAGCCGAGAAGGCTGGGCGGATCCGTGAGGTGCAGCGCGAAGCCATCCAGCCCGGCCAGCCCCGCGTAGTAGGCCCCCTTCAGATCGAAAAGCAGGGGATTGCCACCGGCCACTTCCGGATGGCTGTTCCAGTAACGGCGGAGCGCCTGGGCCTCCCGCAAACCTTTACGCGGCGCGGGGATCTGTCTCACCGTCAGCGGCCAGTCCGCGAACCCTCCCAGCCCCAGCGTATCACTGAAACAGAGGACTTCATGTTCGATGCCTTTTCCATGCAGAAAACGGGACAAAGAAAGGATGAGCCTTTCCACGCCCCCGAAGGAATCGATAAATGAAACGAAAACGGTTCTCTTCATAATTTCAGTGAATCAAAAAACAGCGGTCTTTGCTCAGGATTACGCCTCACCGCGGCCTCTGCTGCTCGGCTTCCACCAGAGCCTCGACCACGGCGTGCATTCGTTTGGTGGCCCGCCAGCACAGCTCCCGCGCGGCCTTCGCCGGGTCCCCGGAACTCCGGTCGATATCCGAGGGACGAAGCAGCGAGACATCCTGGTCCACGTGATCCCGCCATGAGAGGCCCACGCAGGAAAACGCCGCTTCCACAAATTCCTCCAGCGAATGAGTCTCTCCCGTGGCCACCACATAATCCCCCGGAGCAGGCTGCTGAATGATGCGCCACATGGCCTCGACGTAATCCGGTGCCCAGCCCCAGTCCCGCTGCACGGAAAGATTCCCCAGGCGCAGGCGCTCTCCAGAGCCCCCGGCAATGCGGACCGCCGCGGCCACGATCTTCCGCGTCACAAAACGCGCGGGCCTCAGAGGCGACTCATGATTGAAAAGAATTCCGCTGCACGCAAACAACCCGTAAGCCTCCCGGTAATTGGCCACGCTGTAGTGGGCGGCTGCTTTCGCCGTGGCGTAGGGACTGCGGGGGCGGAAAAGAGTTTCTTCATTGCCCGGCGCGCTGGTGTTTCCAAAGACCTCGCTGGACCCCGCGCTGTAATAACGCCCGCGGTGATTCAACAGCCGGAGGCATTCCAGAATGTTGATGGTGCCCACGGAGATGCTTTCAAAAGTCTCCACCGGATACTGAAAGGAAAGCGCCACGGAGGTCTGTCCGGAGAGATTGTAAATCTCATCCGCATCCACGCTCTGCAGGGTTGTCAGGACACTGCGGAACTCGGAGCAGGTCATGGACCGCAGGCGCACGTCCTTCCGGATGCCCAAGGCATCAAAATTGGAAAAAGCGGAAATCTCGTGATCCCGGGAAGTACCGTGGACCTCATAGCCTTTCTCAAGAAGGAGGCGCGCGAGGTACGCGCCATCCTGGCCGGAAACCCCGAAGATGAGCGCCTTCTTCATAGCCCGGCGGACTCCACTTTGAGGTTTCCCTTCCCGATTCCACCGGCGGGCCCGATCCCCGCCAGACGCCGTTTGGCTTTTAATCTCATGATCGCGTTCCATCCCATGCGGCGGGACATCTCCTGCAAACGGCGGACGTTTTTCCAGCCCAGCATTGGCAGCAGCAGCCGCATCACCTTCCCTCCACCCAGAGGAATCCGGCTCCCGCCCAGATTTCTGATCCTGTCGGCGGCCCCAGCGGCGAGGTCTTTGAACTCAGGATAAAACAGATAAAGCCAGGACTGCCACCGGTCCGCGCAGATACGCCGGACACGCTCGCTATTCTCTCTTTTCAATAGGAGAGCGCAACCCGACTCCGTGGTCAGATAAGCAGAGGTCATCGCGCGGCAGCCCCGGCTGCCGGAAAGCGCGCCGGAGATTCCTTTCCGGTAGGAATAGACCGCGCCCGGGGCAAACCGCACCCCGCCGGATGCGAGCAGCACGCGGATGCTGAATTCAAAATCGTTGTTCAGGCTTAGCCGGGTATCCCAGCCACCGGCGCGGTTCATTACTTCGCGGGGGATCAGCCACTTCCATCCGCCCATCATTCCCTCGTCTTTCGTCAGAGAATCCACCAGCCACTCCATGGGGTCAATGTAGTCCCGGTTGGTGACCTCATCTCTTGTGGTCACCTCCCGGGGGCTTTCGAGAAAATATCCCCAGGCGCAGGAGGCGAGTTCATCCGTGGTGCCCTCCAGCACGGAGACCTGCGCGGCAAGGTGTTCCGGGTTCATCCAGTCATCAGCGTCCAGGAATTTGATGAACCTCCCCCGGGCTTCGCTGATTCCGCGGTTCAGCGCCGCGGACTGACCGCCGTTAGGCTGATGGAAAACTCTCAGACGCGGGTCATTGATCGACCCCAGTTTCTCCGCCGTGTCATCCGTGGATCCGTCATTCACCACGATGACCTCCAGGTCATGCAATGTCTGGCCGAGAGCCGAATGAACAGCCTCAAGAATCCACCCCCCGGCATTCCAGGCGGCCATGATCACCGAGACGCACGTCCGGGCCGTGGGGGAAGAGGATTCCGCCGCCTGATGAGGGAGACTGCCGTTCGGGATAACATGCTCCATGGTTCAAGAACGGTAAGGACGCAGACCGGACAGAAACTCCCCTACGCTCAACCCGGACCGCCGGTAGAGCCACCACGCTCCCGCGCCATGCCCGCGTCCGCCCAGCGCCCACAAACGACGGGCGTGATGCTGCCGGAGTTTGAGCAGTGCCTGTTCCCTCCTCGCGGGATTCAGAGGGCAATCGGGGCTCTTGAGGGTCTCCATTCCCAGCTTGAATCCGCGCTCAAGATACACGGCGGCGGCACCGTTCCGGGTAAATTCCTGCCCCTCATGACGCCTCCACCAGACAAGCCCCGGAGGCAGAAGCACCACCGGCCACTTCGCGCTCATGCGGTACCACATATCGGAATCATTCAGCACGCCCCAGTTCCGGAAGCCACCGGCCTCGAAAAAACGTTCCCGGTGGATGATGGCTCCGGATGGGCCGCATGAAAGACACCCGCGTCCCAGAAAATGCTTATCCCAGGCGGCTTCGCTGCCCAGCTTCCAGGGATAAGGCTCCTCATCCTCCGGCTGGCTGTGGCTCAATCCCAGACAGGCGTCCGGGTATTTTTCCATCGCCTGCACCATCACCCCGAGACTGTGGGGATAAATGAGGTCATCCGAATCCACGTATTTCAGATATTTACCGGTGGCGAGCTCCGCGGCGCGCATACGGTTAGGGTAATCCCCCAGATTCTTTTCATTCCGGAAAAAACGGATGCGGGAGTCCCTGCGGGCATAATCCTCCGCGATCTCCACGGAACCATCGGAGGAAGTGTCATCCACCACCACGATCTCAAAATCCCCGTGGCTGGAGGCCAGGATGCTATCGAGGCAGGCTGCGAGGTAGCGCGCCCGGTTGAATACAGTGACTAAGACAGAAACCATTTCAGGAGATTTGGCAAACATTCACTCCACCTCCGGCGGTGGCGTCCCCGCGTTTTCTGGAAGCTGCGGGAAACCATTTTTCCTTGAGATTGAGGATCGGCGTTTCAAACCAGCGGTAGGACAACGCGGCCACACCGATACTCACGAGGCTGAAAAGGGGGAGCTTTACCACCCAGGAATGCCACCGGACCACGGAGAGCGGACCAAGCTTCTCGAAGGGAATCGCCGACCATGCCGGATCAAACAGATACTTTGTCAGGAACACAGCCACCGGCAGGTGAAAGAGGTAGATGCCGTAGGAGATGCGCCCGATGAAACCTGGGACAGCGGCGGTCAGGAACCAGTCCACCGCCTTCAACCGGAAGTCAAAGCGGGCTGCCTTGATTACGATGAACAGCGAACACAATCCCATGATGGGGAACCGCGCGTTAAAGGAGGTGGTAAGCGAGATCGCGAGGGCGGCAAACACGGCGAGTTCCACCCAGATGCTCTCAAAAAGAGCTTTCCGGGGAAGCCGCCCGGCGGCAACCGCCACCGCGCCCAGGGCTCCAAGTCCCAGGGATCCCATCCGGTTGAACAGTCCAGTATAGTTAAACCGGGACTGTTGAGGAACGATATTCCAAAGCAATTGCGCGTAACCGGCGATCACCACGGCGACCACGATGAACATCAGGATGCGTTTTCTCCGTCGCAGTCCCAGCACGAGAAGCGGCCACACCAGGTAGAACTGCTCTTCCACGGAAAGGGACCAGAGATAATACAGGTGGTTTTCATTCCCCTGCTCACGGTAACCGATAACCGCGTAATTGTAGGTATAAGTCACCAGGGAGCCCCACAGCTCCCGCGCGGGCGACAGCCCAACAAGCAAAAGCACCCCGATCAGGGCATAATAAGGAGGAAAGATCCGCAGCGTTCTTCTTCCGATAAAGGTCTTCAAGGAGGAACCAAAGCTCTCTCCCGTGTTTTTTAAAAGAATCCCCGTGATCAGATATCCACTGATCACAAAAAACAGATCCACCCCATAATACCCCGAGGAAAAAAACCGTGCGAGATAATCCCCGAAATGCTCAATCAGCACGAATAAAATGGCCAGGCACCTCAGGCCGTCGATTCTAGTATTCCTTGCTTCCTGAATCATAGTTTTTTAGAAAAACTCCCGCCCTTGGCTCCCTGCCGGGGTTTTTTGGTAATCTAAACCCAAACTTCGGGACCGCAAAATATTTGATCTGGTTTTACGAAGTATTTCCGGATTTTCTGGCGATTCGACCTTACCCCACTTTTCCGATCCTATCAACTTCTTGTTGTTTTCAACGCCCTGAAAGTCAGGGATGCGATTCTTTTCAGAATTGAGGGATGGCGACTGAAACGGAGAACCTCGCGGCACAAAGCCCGCCATCCGGCAAAACCGCGATCGGCGATTACCCGGGGAAGGTGGGAGGCAAAAAAGAGAGCCTGATTCCTCCCTCTCTCCGCACGCACTTCCCGCACGGTGGAAGGCGGCAGATAGCCGTCCACGATATCGAACATAAGCTTCTGAATACGGCCCCGGGTTCCCGTGACAATGCTTCTAGCGGTGTTGTTTCCTGGTGACGTCCGGTAGCGGGCCAAAGCCTCCCGGCAGAACCCCACCGGGTAACGATGGCTGATCCGCACCCACATTTCCCAGTCCTCGCTGCAATCCAGCCGGCGGTCGAATCCTCCGAGGTGTTCATAAACCTCCCGCTTCACGACCATAGAGGGTGTCTGAATACGTTGCGCGGAAACAATGCGCCCCAGCCAGTTTTCCAGAATGCCCGTGGATTCCCGCTCCCGGCCCGTGGTACCGGTCACGTGTCCTGAAGAGTCCATATACTGAGACTCACAGAAGAAAGCGCCTGCTCCTGGAAATCGACCGAACGCGTCCTCCATGGCGGTGTAAAAGCCTGGCATTACCACGTCATCACCATGCAGTTGATGGATCAGAATGCCCCGCGAAGCCGAAAGGCCCGTCTCGTAATTCCTGACCTTACCTACGTTCCTGCTCTGCCGGATAAATCTCACTCTGCCTGCGCCCAGTGCCTCCACCACCGCGCCGGGGTCATCCTTCGTGGAACAGTCATCCACGACAATGATCTCCATCTTTTCCGGCCCCGGATCCTGAGCCAGCACACTCCGGAGAGTTTCCACCAGATACTCCGCGCAGTTGAAGCACGGGATCACCACGGACCACACCGGCCTGGGGAGAGAATCCCTCACCGGCTCGACCTTACCCGTGATCTCGGCGTCCTCACTCATGTCTCAATCAGTCACGACCGGCACTGGAACTCGAGAGCCGCCCACTCTTCCCGGCTTGCGGCTGGAGAAGCCGCAGCCCCCGCCGGTAGATCCGCACCGGTAGCCAACCGGACGCGCGGCGTTTATCAAAGGTCCATCCGATCCGCTCCCGCGGATGGGTGGTATTCCACCACGCCATTTGCGGGAAGGAGCAGAGGTTGTGAGGCCACCGGTAACGATAAGGCGGTGCCACGAAGTGGGGAAGATTATCATGGGGATAAGGCACCCGGTCCCCGGAATGAATGTGATGCGCCTTCACGGAAAACGCAGGGTTCGCGACCTCATAACCGGCGGCCTGTAATTCGTATATGAACCGGTTGTCACAACGTGCCACGCCCGTGGGGAAATCGCCCGTGATCCCGCTCACCTTTCCCTGAAACACCCAGCAGTCCTGGCTGTCGTTGTGATCGTAGAGAACCTTTCCATCCCAGCGGGACAAAGCCCAGCACTTCAGCGGCCCCAGGAAGGCACGGGCGGCGCGCAGACTTCCATCGAACCAGATGTCCGTATTCGCCACGACGGAAATATCCTTCCCGTCCGAGAGTTCATTCATCCAGGCGAAGAAATCATCATAGAAAGGCCGCCGGCTGACTTCCCGGCTTTTGAGACGCGGATGCTCCGGCAGGTGCGCGGCGGCTCCTTCGCTCAGCACGCAGACTTCATCGAACACCCCGCCCTCAAGATTCCTCAAGAGACATTCGCGGTATTCCGCCATGCGATCAGGCTTCTTCTCTGGATACAGAGTGGTAAAAAGACGAAACATATAAACTCAGGTAAGGGTTCCTTCAGGGGTTGTCTCCCTGCTCACTTTTTTCCAAACGGAGCCGTTGTCAGGCGACGCAGTTTCCGCGCCACCCGGTCCCTGAAACGGGTTCGCGTCCAGATGCGCAACATCTTCCGGTAATGGGCCTGCATGACGCGCAGGAATCCCGGGCTTTCACGCACCTCACTGGCGGCAACCTTTCTCCCCGGCGACAGATTGCCCTTCGAATGAGCCCCCTTGGTATCGTTGTGGCAGTTGGTGCCCGTGCCATCGAAGCCGATATTCCTCACCAGGGAACGCGAGGGATACAGACAAAGCCGGCGGTGAACGAAAACACTGGCATACCACAGCACGTGCCAGGTTTTCAGACTTCCCTCCGCGTTCCGTTTGAGTTCCTCGAAGTGGAAGGAGAAGCCATCCAGATCAAACTCCCTCCGCCTCCCGGAGTTTTCGATGACGGCCAGCAGCTTTGCGGCATCCGGCTGGAACTCACGCCACGCGCGGTCCCAGGTAGCCCATCCCCAGGAGGTGGTCACGCGCAGGAAGCCCGTGCCGGGTCGCGGCAGAAACCCCTTGGGCATCCAGCCGGAGACCTGTGCCACCCGCGCGTCCTCCGCATAGGTTTCCAGCCCGCTGTTCATGTAGGAAAGAAAGCCTGGAGAGGTCTCCAGATCATCCTCCAGCACGATCACCCGCCCATGCTCCCGGGCCACCTGGCCCACTCCGGAGATGATGGAAGCCGCGAGACCCCGGTTCGTTTCAGATTCCACAATGCGGACCTCTCCACACCACGTTTGCTCACGCAGGAGTTTTCGCACGGCGCCAATGCGCTCCACCTTCTGTTCATCCGCGCCGGCGGGAGGCCCGTCGGCGAAGATATACAGCAGGGTCCGGTCGGCCCCCTCATTTTTGGAGAGAGCCACCAGCGTTTTCCTGGTGTGCTCCGGTCGCGCGTAAACGAACAGCGCCACCGGAGCGTGGGTGGAGGGTCCCGGCATGTGATTCAGGATTTTTTGAAGCCCAGGTGTTTCAGGGCCATGCGGATTCCCTCCTGGAATGTGATGCGGGCTTTGAAGCCGAACTCCGCCTGCTTGGTGGTGTCTCCTCCGCGCGCAAATACACCGGCGGGCTTATCGGATAGCCCCACCACCTCCGGAGAATAGCCAACCTCCTCCGCGGCCATGCGGGCATATTGTTTGAAGCTCGTGTAGAGACCCGTGGAGAGATTCAGGGCATCCCCGTCATCGATCCTGTCCATGGTGGTGAGCACCGCGTCCACGCAGTCCTCAATGTGGATGAAGTCCCGCATCTGATCCCCCGTGCCCCACACCGTCAGCACGGGTTTCCCCGCGTTCGCGATGGCCCGTTTGAGAATGCTGGGGAAGGGATAGGTATCGTCCTGATCTTCGCCGTAGCCGGAGAAGGGCCGGTAGCACACGGACTTCAGGCCGTGCTTCTCATAGGCCAGACGGGCCAGGTATTCGCAGGTCAGTTTCGCCCACCCGTAGGTCATGTCCGGCATCCCGAGATCCCCGTCGAAACGGATCATGTCCTCCGTGAGCAGACGATAGTCCCCGTCCCGCTGGAAATTGATAGGATAAGCGGCGCTGGAACTGAAGGCCAGCGTCTTTGCCGGTTTGGCCCGCTCCGCCCATTGCCAGTATTCCGCGTCGATGGCGAGGTCGTCCGCCACGGCGAGCGGCTTGTTTTCAATCATCGCCCGTCCGCCCACCATCGCGGCCAGATGAAGAACATAGTCAAACTCCGCGTCCGGATTGCTTTTGAACCACTGACGGCAGTCCGCCTTGTGGAACTTGAAGCGGTCATAGTCCCGCGGATCGAACATCGGCCATCCGCCGGAAGGGTCGATGCCCCCGGTATCCGCCGCCACGGGATCCACGCAATGGACTTCATCCCCGAAATCCAGAAAGCGTCTTACAAACCGGCGTCCGACGAACCCGGCTCCGCCGGTAATGAGTACTTTTCGCATATTGATTGGTTTTTTCTTGGCAGGAAAACTGACTGAGGGCGAGTAACCTTATGCCGCGACAGGCGCGGAGGTTTGGAGCACCTCTTCGAAGAAAGCACTGTAGCGCTCCGCGCACTGCGCGGCGCTCCACTCCGAGAGAGCGAGCCGCTGATTGGCCGCGCCCGTGCGTCCCCCCGCGGCAAGTTTGAAAGCCTCCTCCATGGCCGCCGCGGCGGTTTCCGGATGCGCGGGATCGAAAACGCAGTTCCCCGTTTCCTTGAGCAGTTCGCCCACATCCCACGAGTCCGGCCCGGCAACCACGCGCCCAAATGTCATCCCGAGCGTGATATTGCCCGAATTCAGCACCCGGAGCCGCGGAATGAAAAGCACGTCCGCCGCGTTCAGATAAATCTGCGTGTCCGGCTCCTGGACGAAAGCATAGTTAAACCGGTAGGAAGGATGCAGCCGGTAATAAAGCCGGGTCAGATCCCGCAGCCAGTATTTCAGGCGGATCCAGGACACCTTCGCCAGCTTTTCCCTCCAACGGGAAACGAGGAGCACCTTCCCCGGCACTTTCATCCGCTGGAAAGTACCCAGGATCAAGTCCCGCTCCGCGTCATTGCGGATGGCCCCGAATACGAGCATCACTTTGTCTTTCAGGCCCAGCCCCAAGCGGCGGCGCGCCTCCTCGCGGCTCATGGTGTTTGGAAGCGTGGCGTAGTTGTGATGCGGCACCACGGCATGCAGCGGTTCGCTGCCCCGGTGCCAGCGGGTGGCTCGATAGCGCTCCCGGAATTCATCGATACTCGCCTGGGCAAAGTGGACGACACCATCCGCGTAACGGTAGAAGACCTCGTACATCTTTTCCCACATGGGGTCCCTGAGGGCATCGTGCGGCAGGAGCACATGCCGCGTGACTACCAGCCGGGCCCGTTCCGACCACCAGCGCAGGCGCGCGGCTACCTCCTCGATCAAAGCGTCCGTGAGCCCATCCTTATAGGCCCTCTCCACCTGATACGTGAGATACTCAGGAAAATGAAGATGCACCACATCGCACGAACCGCGCATCGCCCAGAAGTCGTCACTGCTGTGATGCACTTCGTGGGATTTTTCCAGTTCGTTGTTCAGGTCCACGAGGAACCTGTTTTGAGGCATGGGAATCTGGGCGACGAGAATACGCATAATAGAATCTATGGAGAAAAACCAGGATACCGTCCGTGTTAGTGGCTGGCCTGGACGACACCTTCAGCGAGCGGGACCGGGCCGCGCGGCTCCCGTTTCCCTGCATCCACCGGCAGGGAGGACTTTTCCCGGGATTTCACGCCTCTGGCCTGATCGACCAGGTCCTGGATGCAGCCAATGTGGCGCCGCATGCTGTAACGACTCCTGATATGTGCCCGGGCATTTTCTCCCATGGTACGGCAGAGTTCCCGGTTCTTCAAAAGGCGCACCATGGCCGCCGTCATCCCGGCGACATCCCGTTCCTCCACCAGACAGCCGGTCTCTCCATCGATAACGGCATCGCGGATGCCCGCGTGGCGGGTGGAGATCACTGGCAATCCGGCGGCCTGGGCCTCCAGGATCACCACCGGAGTGCCCTCGGCATCGCCATAGGAAGGAATCACGGAATGCTGGGCAAAACAGCACGCGCCGGTGAAGAGTTCACGGTTCATGGCATGGGGCATCGCTCCAGGAAAGCTGACACGGTCTAAGATTCCCCACACCCCCGCCAGTGTGCGGCAGGTCTCCAGCAACTCGCCGTCACCGGCCATCACCAGGCGCGCCTCCGGGCACTCCTTCAGAGCGTCACGAAAGGCCTGGAGAGTGAGATAGTTTGCTTTGATATCAGTGAACCTTCCCAGCGAAAGAATGGTGGGCCGGTAATCCGGTTGTATTTCAAAATAGGAATCCCGCGGACCATAGGGATTGGTGATCACCTTCGCCGGATCCGCCCCCATGGCCACCAGGGTATCCGTCATAAAGCGGGAGACACTGATGATCCGGAAGGCATCCCGGAACATGGCGGCATAGCGCTCCCGGAGAGGATTCACCGTCATGGAGCGGTGCGCATCGTGCCCGTGGAAATGGACGATCAGAGGAATGCCGAGCTTTGACGTGTGACGGCAGATTTCCGCCCCCGTGGGACCGAACTCGGCGAGCACCACATCCACGTCATGTTTCCGGAAAAAGGCAGTCAGACTGTCATGCACCGCCGCCTCACTCCGCTCCCGGCGGCCCACCCACCGGCGGTAGAGAAACTGCGGCAGCAGGGAGGCCAGCTTCCTCCGCAGAGGCTTAGTGGTGTAATGAGCGAGGATGGTCTTCCCGCCATAAACATAGTCCGGATACCAGTGGCTCACGCACAGGATCTCCCCCTCCAGGCCCTCCACGTGGGCACGCACGAAGTCCTTGAGGACTTTGTTATCATCGACACCGAATATACAGAGTTTACCCATGGAGGATCAGCGAATGGTTGAAGGCACAGGGCGGCCGAGGAGGCGGCGCTTGACGCGACCGGCAAGGATTCTGGCCCGGCTTAGAAGTTGTGTGGTCCGGGAAGGCACCGGGTGCCGGGTATGAGCGCCTTCGAGGTCCGGATGTCGCGGAGGCAGGGCAAAGTGGCGGGGCACCTTCAGACTCTTGCGCGGTGCGGCGGAGGCATGCAGTTCCTTCAACATGGTTGCCCACTGCGCCGTGCAGACCTCATCGGAATACTCGCGCTCGATCCTTTCGCGGGCTCCAGCGGAGAGGCGATCCCACAAGCCAGGCTCCTCCCGCAGACGCCGGATGGCCGCGATGAAGCCGTCCCCGCGATCATCCACCAGCAAACCGTTTACCCCGTCATCCACCAGTTCCGGAATCCCGCTGCGGATGCGCAGGCAAACCGGCACACATCCACAGGCCATGGCCTCCATGACCGCGATAGGCAGTCCTTCGTAATCCGAGAGCAGCACCAGCACATCACACTGGAGCAGGCTTTCCTGAATGCGGTCACTGGCCACGCGTCCCGCCAGCACCACGGGAAGACCCGCTCCTTCACTGGCCAGGATTTCCTCCACGGCCCCGCGCCGGGAACCTTCCCCATACAGCTTTGCCTCGACTCCCGGCACTTCCCGGGCGACGCGACAGAGCGCGCGGGTGAGGTCGCAAATGCGCTTCTGCTCATCTTCCAGGCGACCTACGAAACAGAGCCGCAGTTTACCGGGTTGAAGCTCCACACTACGCGGCGGCACGGGCACGCCATAAGGAATCCGCCAGACCCCCGTGGCGGCGGGCTCCCTGCCCTTCACCTGCTCCTCCAGTTCCCGTGACACACAGGCCAGCCCGGAAAGCTGGAACCGGGGAGCGCCAAAGACGAACTCCGTTTGCAACCCCCGGTAGAAGGGATCGTCGGAATGCAGGATCCCCACGGTGGGAATCCCCGCCGCCCGCGCCAGACTGCCGGCAAAGTAAGCGGGCACGGGAAGGTTAGGAACGAAAACATCCGGCGGGTCCGCCGCAAGGCATTTCAGAAACCACAGCACGCGGTCCTCCATGCGGTCCGGCTGCGGAAGGGTTATGCAATCGATCCCCTTCTCCCGCAAAGCTTCCACCGTGGGGCCGGTGTCCCCGCAATGCAGCAGGAAGAGACAACGGGCATCAATGCCGTGGGCCTTCAGGGAAGGCACCAGCCGCAGCAGCCAGGAGAGAGGTCCCCCCACACTGCCGGGTTTGTCATAAGCGCAGAAGGTGACTTTGATCATATGCCTTCCAGCTCCTTTCCCAGATAAATGGCATCCAGCCGCAGCGCGATGACCCGCCAGTCATATTCACGCAGCACATAGCCACGCGCGGCGGCTCCGATTTCCTTATCCCGCAGACCCTTCTCCACTTGGGCCGCGAGATCATCAATGTCTCCCTGACGGTAGATGAATCCGAATTCACCCTGGCCCACGGACTCCATGCACCCGGGTTCATCCGGCACCACCACGGGCTTGCTGTGCGTCATTCCCTCCAGCACCACGGTGGGAAGACCCTCGCGTTTGCTGGTGACCACCAGCAGTGACGCCGCCGCAATGGCATCCTGCAAGGCGGCATGCGGCAGTTCACCATGAATGGAGAGATTCGCCGGAGGCTCCACTTGCCAGTCCGCGCGCAGGACTTCGGCGGAGAGGTTCCGGCCCACCATGACAAAGCGAACGGAAGGCAACTTTTGGGCAAGGCGGACGAAATCAGCCGGGTTTTTGACAGGATCGTTTCTTCCAGCGTAAAGCACAAAAGGCTCTCCGCCCGTGTCCTGCAAAAACCTCCGCCCATCCGCGCGATCACAGAGCCCGGTATCCACGCCATTTGGCAGGTAGAGCGTTTCAATCCCATGCTCCTCCCGCAGCCAGGTTTGCTGCCAGCGGGACACGCAAAGCCGGACATCGGCGTGACGGGCATCTTCAGTGAGGACCCGGTTGATCTCCGCCTGCCATGGTTCCAGCTCCTGGCGGGCGTGTTCGGGGAAGTAAGGAAGATGATAGGTGTGCACCCAGCGGGCTCCCTCCCCCTTGTGTTGCCGGCACCATTCGATGAACCACGGGAAGACATGGGAATGCACCGCCTTGATTCCCCGGGGCTGAAACTGGAGAAACGGCTCACGGAAATCCCGGGCGAGCTCACCGGGGGAAATGAGCGATAACAAATCCTCCGGTGGAGCCAGCGCCACCCGGAGGCTGGAGTAGCGCGCGATCGCCTGAATGTGATGCCGCACGCCTCCATACGCCGCGAAATTACTGCCGATCAATACCTGGGGCGGCGAGGACTTCAGTCCCGCGATCCATGAGGATACCGCGCGTTGCTTCCGCTTTTGCACCACCCGTTTCCGGTGAAGGCGCAGGCCTTCACGAAACCGGTAGCCCGCAGAGCGGATCTTTCTGGTGACGACGGCGAGATTCATGATGGAAAACCCGCAGTCGGGCAGGCCTCCGTGAGGGGATGGTCGTTCGAGGAAGTGGGAGCCCCGTCCAGTTTACAGCCGAGCCCCTTTTCGATGAGGTCCTGGAAAAAGCGGTTCATCCCGCTGATGGAGAATTCCTGTTCGATGCGCCGGCGGTTCGCGGCTCCGATCTGCTCCCGCAGACCGGGATTTTCGAGCAGCTCATAAATCCGCTCCGCGAGCGTGGCCGCGTCTTTCGGAGGTACCAGCCAGCGTCCGTTGGCATCCCCCAGCGCCTGGCGGCAGCCGGGAATATCCGTGGCCACCACCGGCTTCACATAGGACATGGCCTCACACACCGCGTTAGGGCAACCCTCCGTGAGGGAACTGTGCACCACGAGTTCGGAAGAACGGATGAGCGGCATGACATCCGCCACCGGTCCCAGAAAGCGCACATCCCCGGCACTCAGTCCAGCCTTGAAGGCCCGCACCATGAGGGATTCGGAGGTGCCTTTTTCCCGCATGTGTCCCGCGAGCATGAGCACGGGGGAAGCTTCCTGCGGATAGCGTTTCCGCACCAGGGCCCACGCGTCGATGAGGGTTTCGTGATCCTTGAACCGGATGATGTTCGCCACCATGGAGACCATGGGGCGGTTGTCTTCGTGAACGTCCGTCCAGGGAATCCCCAGGTCCGGAAGCGGCGTGCCGTTGTTATAGACGAGCACTTGGTCCGCCGGAAGCCCGTAGATTTTTGTCAGGAACGCCCGGCCCGCTTCGGAGTTGGAGGTTACGCAGGACACCTTCCCCAGAATCTCTTTTTCCACTTTGGTCCCATGGAGATCGCGTCCTTCGTCCTGTTGATTCCACCAGCAGAACTTCGCGCCGGAGTAAGGCCACACCTGGGCCATCGCCTTGCTGTGAATCCCCACGAAGGGAAGCAGCGCGTCCGGGCGGATGCGGAATCGCAGGCGCGCGGCCAGGGCCGTCAGGGATCTGAGCCGGCGGGAGGCGGACCACCGGAAATAATACGGATGGATATGAATGGGTACCCCCGCCTTCTCGAGCCCCGGACGGAGAGCCTTGCCGTCCTCGAAGGCAAGCACGCTCACTCGGCAGCCCGGGAGCTTCCGCAGATGATCCACCAGATACAGCGCCTGGCGCTCCGCCCCTCCCATATGGGCGAGGGTGCCAATGACCACGAGCACATGAGGTGATTTGGACTGGTTCCCGTTCTTCATGGGTTCAGAGATTCAGACCTTCGGTCAGGTTCCTGATGCCCTTCAGGCGCAGGCTTTGCATCTTCTCCCAATGGACTTTGCGATGCGCCTTCGCCGCGTCCCAGGCCGCGTCCAGCACGGGCATTTCCACTCCGTCTTCAGTGGCCCGGATGACGGCCCCCGGCCCATCCAGCCGTTCAAAGAGATCCCACAGTTTTCCGTGCCGGGGCTTATAGTGTTTTTCCAGCTCCACGCCCATCACGGGGTAATCCCCCAGCTGCATGCCCAGGATGCTGCCATGAAAGCGGTCTGTAATTAGCCCGTCGAGGCCCCGGTACACCTCCATGCGTTTGCTCACTGAGTCTTTAGGGCCGAAGAAACCTGAAGGCTCCGTTCTGAAGTGCATGAGATTCCGTCCCTTCAGCCCCCGTTTTTCCAACCATGCGAGGACATTTTTCTGCACTACCGAACTGTCCACACTGACACCGATTCCGCCGCCACCGGTTTTTTCCGGCGTGACCGGGCTGCACAGAGGGTGAATATCGACCATGATGGTCGGGTCCGGGCAGTGGAAAAGTTTCTCCGGGCTGGCACCGAGTGCAAGAAGCGCTTCCTCAGCGTGGCTGTCACGATAGAAGATCCGCTCGAATCCCTTCACGCAGTCCATGATTTCCTGTTTTTTTCCTGGCGGCACCTCCTGGGGAGGATCGAAGGAAACCGCGAGGCCCATCTTCTTAAAAGAAGCCGGGCCTGGGAGATAATAAAGCCCCGGCGCGGCGGGACCCGCGATATAGCGCCCCAGATAACCGTCCACCTGAAAAACCGTGTCGCTTCCCACGAACACATAATCATAGCCCGCTCCGGAGAGCGCTTTCATTCCGGCGGTCACATCATCCTGGCGGATGGAGAATCCGCTAAAGCGACAATGCCCCTTTAAAAATTTCTCATAGGCGGCCTCCTGATCTTTCCAGCCTTTCACTTCACGGCGCTGCCCGTCATTGAACGCGGACGAAACCTTTGGAACGTAGTCGATGATCTCCACCACCGCTTTTGGAAACATTCCTTGGAGCAGCTTGTAGCCGCAATACGTCTGGAGAATGGATCCAATATTGATTACGTGGTGATAGGTCAGAAGGCCGATTTTCATGTTTTATCAAACGCATTTCCACCGCCGCCCGTTATTTCGCGGCATTCTCTTTCCAGCGGTGCAGAATCCGCCTGGCAGTGTCGAGTTCAGCCAGGGGAACAAAGAACGATTTGGAACCTTTTTCAGCGGCTTTGCCATACCCCCGCGAGGCCAGATGGTTTCTGATCTCCACGGCGGTATGTGATGAACCAGTACCCTCCACGGCTATCATTTTAGGTGCATAGCGTGTCAGATCCAGTCCCTTGAGCACCCCCGGCTCCATGCCGGAAACGCTTATAGAAATAACATCCACGATACCACCCATAATAGCAAGAACTTCGTTTAACGAAGAGACATTTACTTTCATCCTCCGGAAAGCACATTCGGACTTATGGCACCGGGCGAGATGGTCCGCGTCCGCTTTCAGATACGAAAGCAACGCGCCCCGCCCCCCGTTGTCCGTGCAGGTGAATTCCGCCTCGCTCTCCCCTTCCCCGGAAAGAGCCACCTGCCTGACCACACTGCGGGGCCGGTTCTTTCCACAGGCCTCGGCCATTTCCGGATGCGGCTCCACCAGAATGCCGTTCCAGCCGGTGTCCTCCAGAAAGAGCGTCATGCTGTCCGTCAGGCCGTTGCCAGCCCCCACTTCGACAAACACCCCCGGTTCTTTTCCGGCGAAGTATTCGGCAAAGATGAGATCCTCCCCTTTGAGAGCGGAGAAACGCGGGCGGGCCGCTCCCTCCTCCACTCGCGCGAGCGTGGCCAGAAACGCCTTCCGGAGCTTGTCCTCCAAGGCATCCAGCCGTTCCGGTCCTTCCTTGTCCAGACGCTCCTCCAGGGCTTGATGAAGACACTTCACCTCGCGAATCAAATGATACAGGTGGCGGTGCCTTTTTTGCAGAAACCAGAGCGCTGGTGCCGTCCCGGCGAGCAACAGACCGGCCAGAAGGACGGCGGGTTCGTCCCACCGGAGGTTTTCGAAAAACGCGATCATGGGTTGTCCTGACAAACCTAGGTTTGGTAGCATATAAGATCCCCGTTCCAGGAACCGGCGTAGAGGCGGCCCTCCCGGTCGATCACCGGCACGCTGTGCCCCTTGCCGGAAGCCACTTCCCATACCGGCTTGCCCCCGGGGTCCAGGCAGCGGACGTGGCCGGTGTTCGCCTCATCGCTGTCGATGGTGTTGATGAGCAGGTAGCCGTTCGGGTCCACCCCGCAGGTGGTCCAGAGACAGCCACTGGAGACTCTGATATCCGGCAGGCTGCCACCATCGGATTTCCGGAAGCGGCGCAGCATTCCGTCGAAGCAACAAACCGCGACATAATCGGCACGCGGGATCGTCACGGAGCCCCGCACCGCGGAGGGCATCGCTGACTTCCATCTGAAAGTGCCGTCCAGCCCGTAGGAGTGGACCACCGCCGCGTTCTCCATGAAACTGGACACCACATAGACGTTTCCGGTTTCTGGATCCACGCCGGGGCTGCCCCACACATTGTATCCTTTTTCCAACTCCCGCTCCCAGATGACCCCGCCATCCGGATTCAGGCGGAAAAGGCGATTCTGCTGGGAGCACACGAGCACCGAGTTATCCGGAGCCAGGGCCACGCCCGCAAGACAGCAGCGGGGGGACGACAGGGCATGTCTCCAGAGCACGCCGCCTGTCCGCTCATCGACGCAAGTAAGGCCGTGTTCATAACCGGTCACGTAAATCCGCGGCAGTGCTCCCCGGCATGGTGAAGACCACGCGAGAGCGGAGGCGATACGGTTTACCTCATGAAGCGGATGAGAGGCCTTCTTATGCCGGTGCCACGACCGCAGGGTCCGCCAGTCCCGTGGCCGGATACCCACCTCTGTTTTCCAGAGGAGCGCGCCTTCCAGACTCCAGCAGTAAAAGAATCCGTCCCCACTCACCGCGCAGACCGCGGACTCATCTTCGTACAACAGGGGGCTGGAGTAAATCTTGTTTCCGGTCTTCCACTTCCAGCGCAACATCCCATTCCGGGTCACGGAATAGAAAACGCCGTCATGACATCCGAAGTAGAGATTTCCTTTGTCGTCAAATACCGCCGTGGATTCCGGGGAATACGGAGTGGTGCCCGGCAGGCGAACACTCCAGAGTTTGGACGGCTTGGCCAGCGACCCTTTCGGATACTTCAGACGGCCTGTCCGGAGGTTATCGAAGAGGAATGTCCGGGACGGGCTCATACCGCGACCTCCGCCGGTGATTCATTCGCGTGCCGCCATTCCCCGGCTTCGATCACGCTCGCGCCGCTGACGCAAAAGCTTCTCACCAGCAGTTCCACCGGAGCATTGAAGCGTGCCAGTCGCCGGGAGAGGTCATGGGAATGCAGCACGATCTCCATGGTATAGCGCCCCCCATTGAGATGCACTGCGGGCACTGTCACGTTCACGCAGCTTTTGCCGCCAGGTGTGGTATGCACCAGGAACATTTTCCGGTCAGGCGTCAGCAACTCCAAGACCGGCAGCATTTCCTGATTCCAGAAGAGGAACTGCACCGCGAGACCATCCGTTAGATCAGGGGAATCGAATTCAAACTCGATCCCGATCTCCTCGCCATGGGACACCGCGAAAATGCCCTCCTCCGCCACCCGCTCACTGCCCGAGGAAACGGAGAAGGACCGTAGCCCCAGCACCCCAAGACTGCTCTTCTTGGGCGGGGCAGGCATCTGGGCGTAATAGTGGTCCACTCCGGCGGCGATGTCCGTCCCGGCGAAGATGGTCTTTCCCTTGCTGAGCGTAATAACGTGCGTGCAGATCCGGTGAATCTGGGGAATGGAGTGCGAGACAAAAATCACCGCGCAGTTTTTGATGAGCTCACCAATGCGGTTCAGACATTTGAAGCGAAAGGCCACGTCTCCCACGGCCAGCACTTCATCGATCAGGAGTACATCCGGCTCCATCTGGGCGGCGATGGAAAATCCGAGACGGACGCGCATCCCGGAACTGTAGTTCTGGACCGGCATATCGATAAAGTCCCCGATCTCCGAGAACTCCACGATCCTGTCGAATTTCGCCGCCGTCTCTTCCTTACTAAACCCCAGCAGGGCCGCTTGGTTGTAGATATTTTCCCTCCCGCTCAGGATGGGATTGAATCCCGCGTTCAATTCGATGATGGCCGCCACCCGCCCACGCATGGTGATGCGACCGGTATCCGGTGGCACCAGATTGTTCAGGATCTTGAGCGTCGTGCTTTTGCCCGCTCCATTGTGCCCCAGCAGTCCCAGGCATTCCCCCCGCTTCAACTCAAAGGAAAGATTCTGCACCGCCCAGAATTCCCCCTGACGGAGAGGCGGCATGGATTCGCCTGTTTCCTGTCCACTGGGTTTTTTACCCCTGTTGAAAGGATTCAATGCGGAAGCAATGTCGTTCACTCCATACCAAAGGGAACGTTTAAGGGACAGGCAGAATTTTTTAGAGACGTTTTCCGCCTTGATGAGCACTTCTGACATAGAGAATAAAAATAAACCGGAGACCGTGAGCGGAGGATTTCAGTTGGAGTGGAGTCGTCTTATACCCCTAGCCGCTCAGACGTTCGATAATGTGAGGAATGGTCACCTTGAAGAAAACGAGGCCCAGCGCCGCGAGCGCCAGACATGCAAGGAAAATAGCACAAAAGGCCAGCGGCATGGACTCCCCTGCCCCGGCCAGCCAGGCCCGGCCCGAAACAATGATGGGAGTGAGGGGATTCACGGCCATGATCGCGCGGGCGATGCCTTCCCTCGGGAGCGCGAAGACCACCGGCGTGACGAAGAATCCAAACCGCAGACCCAGGTGAATGATGCGGGTCACGTCCGGATACAGCGCGGAAACCGGAATCGCCAGGATGCCAACAGCCGCCCCGAGCAACATCGCCGCCGGAATCGCCAGCGGGAACAGGAGCATGGAGGGATTCCACGGCAGCTTGAAGATGAACACCGCCGGCACCATCAGCAGCAAGGGCAGCGTAGCCTCCAGGGCGGACTTCATGAGAGCGCAGTAGATCAGCGATTCATGCGGAAAGTTCACCTTGGAGAGAATCCCCTTGGTTTCGTTCACCACAGCGAGCATCGCCACCAGCGTGGCGTTGAACGCGCCCCATACCACCGTGCCCGCAAGGACAAAGATGGGATAGGGCACATTCCCCGTATCGATCCGCACGATATTCTGTCCGTTCAGGAAAACCCACACCAGCGTGTTCGCCAGTGGTGGCACCACCAGCCAGGTATATCCCAGCAGGCTCTGCCGGTGGGCCGCCCGGGTGTCCCGGAGGAAAAACCTCCAGGCCAGCGCCCGGGCACCCGCGAATCCAAACCACAACGAACTCAGGGCTTCCAGCAGAGCGTCGATCCCGTATTTCGGGGTAATTACCCGTTCCGGGAGAGACTGGGTGATATCAGGCATAGTGCGTCGGTGCGGTTTCTATTTCGAGTCATCTGTCCACGACGGTCCCTGAAATCCTCCCAGGAAGCCGGTGCCGGACAGAATGCGCCCGCGGTTTCGGTTCAGTTTTTGTTCCAGGAAACGCGTCTTTCCCGGCATTCCACAAAGCGGCTCGTTTTCACCCGCAGTGGCTTATTCTAATTTTAGATACGCCCGCCACACGGCGGAATTTGTTCGTTAGGATACTCCGGTTTTAAAAACCAGTCAATGAGATTAACCGGCGACCAGTTCCGCCCGCGAATAACCGGAGGGCGTGAGATTTCTTCTTCCCACTGGGAACTCCTCCACCTGGGTTTTCCCGTGTTTTTCCTCGCGGGCGAGCTTCCAGTCAGCTTCGGCCATCAGGGTCGCCAACGCTTCAAAGGTCACATGAGGCTGCCAGCCGAGCTTCGCCCGTGCCTTGGCCGGATTGCCGATGAGCAGTTCCACCTCCGCGGGGCGGTAGTAGGCGGGAGAAACGGCGATCACCACTTTGCCGGTGGAAATGTCCCGGGCGATCTCGCGATCCCCTTCCCCTTCAAACGCGAGATCGATGCCCACGGTCCTGAAGGCCACTTCACAGAATTCGCGCACTGTGCGGGTTTCGCCCGTGGCACAGACGTAATCGTCCGGCTCAGGCTGCTGGAGGATCCGCCACATCATCTCCGTGTATTCAGGAGCATAGCCCCAGTCCCGTTTGGCGTCCATGTTTCCGAGGTAAAGGCACTCCTGCAAACCTTCCCGAATGCGGCCCGCCGCGCGGGTGATCTTGCGGGTGACGAAGGTTTCCCCGCGCCGCGGAGACTCGTGATTGAAAAGAATCCCGTTGGAGGCATGCAGGCCATAGGACTCGCGATAATTCACCACGATCCAGTAGGCATAAAGCTTCGCCACCGCGTAGGGAGAGCGGGGATAGAACGGCGTGACCTCCGTCTGTGGCACCTGCTGCACCTTGCCGTAAAGCTCGCTGGTGGACGCCTGGTAAAAACGGGTCTTGTCCTTCAGCCCCACTTCCTTGATGGCGTCCAGAAAGCGCAGCGTGCCCGTGCCGTCCACGTCCGCGGTGTATTCCGGCAGCTCGAAACTGACCTTCACGTGGCTCTGGGCCCCGAGATTATAGATTTCATCCGGCGAAGTTTTCTCCAGGATGCGGTTCAAATTCGAGGAATCCGTTAGATCGCCGTAGTGCAGGCTGAAACGGTCCCGGAGGGAGGGGTCTGTATAAAGGTGATCCACCCGCTGGGTATTGAAGGAACTCGAGCGACGGATCATTCCATGCACGGTATATCCTTTGGCGAGGAGTTGCTCGGCGAGATAGGAACCGTCCTGTCCGGTGACCCCGGTAATGAGTGCTGTAGGCATAAGTAATGGTTTGGCTGGATAAAGACTCAGTTAGCAGACTCCCCGCGCTGGAGGAAGTCCTGGTAGGCTGCCCGGATGCCGGCGGCGAGTTCCACGCGGGGTTTCCAGCCGAGAGCCAGAATTTTCCCGCTGTCCATGAGCTTCCGCGGAGTACCGTCCGGTTTGGAGTGATCCCATAGGATTTCCCCCTCATATCCGGTCGCCTCCCTCACCAGCACCGCGAGATCTTTAATAGCAAGATCCGTGCCGGAGCCTACGTTAACAATATCATTATCACTGTATTTTTCCATAAGAAAAACACAGGCAGCCGCGAGATCGTCCGCGTGCATGAACTCACGGAGCGGTGAGCCCGTGCCCCAGCACGTGACATTTGGCGATCCCTGCACTTTTGCCTCGTGAAACCGGCGGATCAGCGCCGGCAGCACGTGAGAATTCAACGGATGGTAGTTATCGTTAGGGCCGTAAAGATTCGTCGGCATGGCCGAAATGAAATCACAGCCATACTGCCGGCGGAGCGCCTGACAGAGTTTGATGCCGGCGATCTTCGCGATCGCATACCATTCATTCGTGGGCTCCAGCGGTCCCGTCAGCAGCGCGGATTCCGGGATCGGCTGGGGGGCGTGCTTCGGGTAAATGCAGGAGCTGCCGAGAAACAGCAGCTTCTTTACCCCCGCACGCCACGCCCCGCCGATGAGATTGTTTTGAATCCGGAGATTCTCCAGAAGGAAATCCGCGGGATAGCTGTCATTGGCGACGATCCCCCCCACCTTCGCGGCGGCCACGAAAACATATTCCGGCCGTTCCTCCGCATAGAACCGGTCCACCGCCCCGCTGTCCAGCAGATCCAGCTCCGCGCGCGGGCGGTGAATCAGGGCGGTATGCCCGCATCTTTGGAGTTCGCGGAGGATGGCGCTGCCCACCATTCCCCGGTGACCGGCAACAAAGATACGGGAATTCAATTGCATAGGTAAAGGAGAGGGAGGCGGGCGCGCTCAGCGGCGGCTTTGCCAGGCGGTGCGGATGATCTCCGTCAGACCCGGGAATCGCAGGGCTGCAGCGCTGGCCGGATCCACGGCAGCCTCCAAGGCCGCGGGATCCCCCTCGCGCCGTTCATGGAAACCATGAGGCACGGGCAGGCCTGTCACGCTGTTGATGGTTTCGATGACCTCGCGGATGCTGTGACCCTTGCCGGTGCCCAGGTTCCGGATGAACGACGGGGAGCCGCCCAAGAGTTCGTTCATGGCGGCCACGTGGGCGGCGGCGAGATCGGCGACGTGAATGTAGTCCCGGATGCAGGTGCCGTCCGGCGTGGGATAGTCCGAGCCGAAGACTTTCAGCGCGGGGGCTTTGCCCAGCGCCGCGTCCACGGCCAGGGGAATGAGGTGCGTCTCCGGAACATGCTCCTCCTTGAGTTCACCGTCCGGGTCCGCCCCGGCGGCGTTGAAATAACGAAGAATCCCGGAGCGAAGACCGTGCGCGTGGCAGGAGTCCAGAATAACGCGCTCCCCCATGTACTTGGACCAGCCGTAAGGATTGATGGGGCTTTGCGGATGGGAGGCGGGAATGGGGACCACCGTCGGCGTGCCGTAGGTGGCGCAGGAGCTGGAGAACACCAGCGGCGGCGCGCCGGAGTCGCGAATGGCCTCCAGGAGGGAAATCGTGGAGGAGACGTTGTTCCGGTAGTAGTGCAGCGGGTTCCCCACGGATTCCCCCACGTAGGCACTGGCAGCGAAGTGCAGCACCCCCTTCACGGGGTAGTCGCGGAAGACCCGGCGCAGGGTGACGGAGTCATTGAGATCCCCCACCACGAGCTCGCCCCATTTCACATTGTGGCGGAAGCCGGTGGTCAGATTGTCGTAAACGAGCGGCTGGTAACCCGCGGCGGCGAGAGCTTTGCAAGTGTGTGAGCCGATGTATCCGGCACCCCCGGTAACGAGAAGAAGCATGGTATTGATTTTATGTTAGAAACGGATTTTAAACCGTTCAGTATTTTAAGTGATAGTAGAGGTGCTTAATCACTTCGTTTTGGAAATCTATCAACCCCTCTTCATGCTCCCACCAGTCACTGGTGGTGTATCCCGCGGCTGGAATGGCCACCACGCGGGCCGTCGCGGAAGTGTCGAGCGTCTTCTGGAAAATCCACCGCGTGCGGCGGGTGAAGAACGTCTCCGTGGGAATCAAAATGGTGGCAGGGGAGCCCTCCGCGCTGTCTTTCAGCCAGGTCTTTACCGCCTGTGTCTCCTCAAAGGTGCTGGAAACATCCGTCCCGATCAGTTCGATGGCGGACTCGGGCACCCCCTCATGGATCAGGACCGCGCGGGCGATTTCGGTGTCGTTGGCTTTGAGGCCCAGAGCCACCGCCGGGCCCGGTTTCACCCGGGGCAAAAGAACTTTGGGCGCATAGCCGTCATGAAAAAGTTTCGCGGCGGCAAAGGGTCTTGACTCCGGGCTTCCACCGAGTACCACGATGGCCGCTGCCTTTGTGGGAGGCTCATCCACCACCCAGCCGGACGCCGCCGCCCGCATCAGGGGATGTCTGAAAAGAAAACCGGTTATGATCACCACCAGGAAAATCAGGAGAGCGATCCGGAACCGCCGGCGAAGGAAACTCATGTAAAAGGAAGCGCCCGGGAATTTTGACAAGCTGCCGCCCCTGGTCATGGTTCCGAAGGCAAACCAACCACAGCGGAGCAGGTGTTTACGGCTTTTCTCCAGCAGGCCCGCTCAATAGCCGCCCACTCTTCCCACCAGGACGTAAAGCGTTTTCAGGATGATGCTGCAATCCAGCACCAGGGAGGAGTGCGAGACGTAGAAGAGGTCGAAGGCGAGCTTTTTCCGGGCATCATCCACGTTCTGACCATAGGGATAGTTCACCTGAGCCCAGCCGGTGATGCCCGGTTTCACAAGGTGCCTCAGGTGGTAACCAGGAAGCGCGGACTCATATTCGGAGACACACACGGACCACTCCGGACGGGGACCCACGATGCTCATGTCCCCCTTGAGGACGTTGAGCAGCTGGGGAATTTCATCAATGCGGAGCTTCCGCAGCGCCGCGCCCACCCGGGTAACGCGAGGGTCGTTTTTGGCGGTCGTGGTGCCGTGGGCATCCGAACCCGCGGTCATCGTGCGGAACTTATAAATCGTGAAGGACGCGCCGCGGAATCCCACACGCTGCTGGGTGAAGATCACTCCGCCCCGGCTTTCGAAGAAAACCACCAGCGCCGTGACCAGCAGGACCGGCAGGCACAGCAGAAGCGCCGTGGCCGCGATCACCACGTCCATCAGGCGTTTGACGTGCCAGTAAATGGAGGACCTCGCCATCTGGAAGTCCTTCTCAAACAACCACTCAGCGGAATCCACGCTGCTGTCATGCATGCGGATCCGTTGATTCCAGAAGGCCGACCAGGAATAGACCGGGACTGAGGAGGAATGCAGGGAGACCAGGAAAGGATTCAGGGAAGAAAGCACCCCGCCCGAGGCTCCCGGGGAGATCACCACCGTGTCGCTGAAATACCGGATTTTGGCCGAGGCTTCCCGGGTATTCGGTTCCTCCAGCACTGCTTTAAGACCTCCGGCCACGGCATCCGCCGGGGAAATCCGGGTCACTTCCACATACCGCTCCGTTAAATGCAGGTTCGATTCCTGCCGGGGCCACTACCTTGATAATCAGCAAGTTACGCCAATTTTGAGGCTTCCTAAGAATGGAGCCAGGAATAAATCCAGCGAAGGCATCCGCTGTAAACGGAAGTAAAAGCTAAGTCCCCCGCCCTGTCGCGGTATCCGGGCCTCTTGACAGTCCGGGAGGGAAAGCCCTCACGCGGCGGGCTGTGAGCGGATGCCCTCCGCGTGCTGGAGCTCGTCGGCAAACTTTGTTTGAGTCAGACGGCTCAGCGCTTTTTTCACGAAATATTCAGAAAACAGACGCCACGCGGTTTCGGGATCGGTGGAGCCCAGCGCCCTCCGCGCGTCTCCTATGCAGGCGGTCAGATTGAAAATCAGGTTCCGGGGGATGCGACCATGGATGTCATCAAGGATCGCGCAAACCCGGCTCTTCGGAATTAGATCCTCATCCGGCCCGAGAAGCCGGGCACGTTTGGTCATCTCAAGGAAAGCGACTTCCGCCTTTCGCAACTCTTCCGAGAGTTCGTTCCATTCCCGCCGTAATCGGGCGGCCTTGTCCATCTCCCCGGCTTCCACGGCCTTTTGATATGCACCCCCTAAAGTGGCTTCCGCTTTCCGCAGGCGCTCAACTGTCTGGCCATAACCGATTTCTGCCGGGTCTGGATTTGCGAAAGGAGTGCTTGGAGCGCTCTCCCGGACGGGCAGTTCCGGCTGATTAGTCACTCCCGGCTCCAGAGAAGTTTCCGGGAGAGAAGCAGCAGCGGCAGCGGTAAGGACGCCAGACGGGCAGCGGCGTTCCATGCACTTCGCCCACCAGTCGGGCATCTCCGCAGGCCGTGCGAGCGGGCAGGGCAGGCCCTTTTCCTCGCCAATTTCCTTCCATCGGTGGAGCGTCCGGGGCGTGGTGTCGTAGAGCGTGGCGGCGGCGGCGATGGTCATGACAGTAAGGGAGCGGACAATAGCTCAAAATGGAAATAATGACAGTGTATTTTCGCCGCTAGAGCCCGGTGGGACAGTATCGGGTAATGTCGCTGTGACATCAGCTTTTCAGAGCGGCGTGTGTGAAAGCCCCGTGCGCTGCGGGAACTGTGCAGCCGATACCCAGGCGCAAAAAGATTCCTTAGGCGGGGGGGGGGGGGCAGGAAGATTAAAATCTTAATCTTTCCGGTAACATTAAGGTTTTAATGTTGGCTTAGGACCGGAGGCCGAGAACACAGATGATTCAGCAAACGGCCAGAAGATTAACTTTGCCCGTCACTCCTGTCACTTTCTTCATATCTCATTGATAATAAGATAACTAAGAGTGACTGAGCCGTGACGGGGGAGTGCCGGGCAATTGGAAGAGTGACGGGCAGTGACGCGGTTGCAGGCTAATGGACTCTTGTCCTAGCCAGGGAGGGGGGGAGGGCAGCCAAAAATTACCAGGCCTCCCCCGCGCCTACGGGTCTTCCTTCTGGTCCTTCTTCCACTCGACTCAATTCGAGAGCACGGAGGCAGAGGCATCCGCCTCTTTGCGTAAACATACCATCCCCACTATAAACGCTCCCGCCAAAACAGCCCCTGGCATCACCATCCTCTCCCAATCAATCTCTGCCTCCCACCTGTGCCGGGGTATGCCTCGATAGGTAAGAGACTGTGCGTACGCTGATGCATACATTTCAGACCACCCTTCATACTCAGGATCAAACGGCACAGGAGGCTCTCCCATAAGGACAAGCCTATAAGGCCCCGCCTGTTTCGGCCCTGCTACAGCATCGCCCGTTCTAAAGTACCATGGTGGAACTAAAAGGATGAGCCCGGCAATCGCTACCACCCAAGTCAGTAATTCGCGCTGCTTTCGATTCATACTCTCCCCATTCTTTATCCTGCATTCGTTTCAACAGGAGATGCCGTAGCGGTAACTTCCGGCGCGGCGGGGTGACATTGTCCTTGCTCCACTTGAATCGTAGCAGGCTTCAAGACCAAGGTGACCATTGACTCTCCTGAGAAGGTGTAAAGCCCCGCCCGGCATGGCCGGGCGGGGCTTCGAATCACGCCACCTTACCGCATTTCAGCTCTCCGTTTCCGGTTCACCGGCGGAGTGCCTGTTACTGTCCTTGCGAATTCCCCGGCCTCCACCCGGAGATTGAATCGCATGATTTCTTTCACGGGGATGTACTGGCGTCCGTGAATGTTCACTGTCGTCAGCAGCCCTGCTTCCGTCCAGCGGGAGACCGTCTCCGGCGTTTTCCCGGTCCACTGGCAGAAGGCCCCCACCGACATCGGCGGAAACGTCAGGGCGTGCAGCATTTGCTTTTCATCGAGTTCGATTTTCGAGCTACTCATGGCTTGCAGGCAGTCAATGATGTCTCTCCGAATATCGCCCTCTCTAGGCAGCGAGGCCGCGTTTCCAGCGGGCCTCCAAGGCAACCAAGGATGTCTCAATCTCCCCGAATGCCGCGGCGTCCTTTGGGTTTTTCGCGTTTCCCCGGCAACGCTTCACCTCGGTCATAATGTCCCGTAAAGCACCTTTCCGTGCCGGGGAAAGCGGGGCCTTGCCAGCTTTGGGAAGCCAGGCATCCAGACTCCCCGCGGCTTCCTCGAAGGCCTGGCGGATCTCGCTTCCCTTGCGCATCTTCGTGGCGGCGGTGGCCACGGCGTTTTTCAGCATCAACACTAGGGCGTGCTCTCCGCCCGCCACGATGCGGGCGGCTTCCATCGGGTTCCGTTCCACCATCGCCAGAGAGGCCCACACGGCTTTACTGGCGACATCCTCGCGTGTTGGGAGGGCCTCAG
This sequence comes from Verrucomicrobiales bacterium, assembly GCA_965229245.1. Lineage (GTDB taxonomy): Bacteria > Verrucomicrobiota > Verrucomicrobiia > Verrucomicrobiales > V1-33 > V1-33. Next base: position 4,189 of record CBDDIW010000003.1, on the reverse strand, counting down.
GCTCTTTCGCGGCCACGATAGCCCGCGCGGCGTTCAGGAACGTTTCTTTCGCGACTTCCTCCGGAGTGCGTCCAGTGGCACGCGCCTTTTCTGCAATGCTGCCGGCAGTGGCGGGAGAGAGGGTGCCCATACTTATCGTGCGGGTTTCGTCTCGGTTTTCAGAGTTCTCTGCATGAGGAATGCGCCGCCCTTGAGCATCCCGGCGGCAGACCGGAAGATTCTCACCCCGCGCCAGACGGTCCATACCGGAACGAATCAGCAGCCCGAAGAAGTCCGGCTGAGGAAGCCGCATTTCCTCCAAGCGATGCGCGATTTCCTCCTTTTCCCCCTCCCGGAGTTTCGGCCACGCTTCGGATTGAGTCGATGCCATTTCCACCAGCGCGGACGGATCAGACGCCAGCAGCAAGCGGCGCAGGGACAATGGTAATGCCTCCCCGTATTCCTTCGCCAGTTTTACCCGCTTCCGCTGGCCCGTCTTGTTCAGCCAGTCCCATCCTACGCGGAGCCATGCCAAAGTGTCGGGAAGGGCCATCCCTTCAACCGAGACCGCGCCGCTTTCGACAGACTGCGGGGAATTACGGAGAGTCGAGCCGAGCGAAGGAAGCGAGTCAACCGGCACGGACGGAAGTGGTAGCTTCAGCCTTTCGGCTTTTTGGGCGGTCCCTCTTCCGCCAAGATAGCGTCCAGTTTCGCATTCAAGGCCGCCAACGCAAATGAGCGCGGGGTGGATCGGTTTTGCTCCCAATCGTGGAGCGTCTTTAATGGGATTTCCCAAGCTCTGGCTGCATTTGACTGCGAGAGGCCCAGCTTTGCGCGGGCAGCTTTGAGCTTGCGTGCGATTTCCTCCGACATACGGTTTTTTCATGGATCGAGTTCAGGTTACTTGAGTTCGGTTCTAGGCCTGGCGGAGTGGTCTAAACACTCCGCCGGGCTGCTCATTTCCACCCGTGGGGCGGGCTTCAATACAGGGACTATACGGGAATTCAGGATAGCCGCAAGACATTTCTACTATCACTCAGCACCTTTTGCCTTTTGCATGCGAGGCATCTTACATTCTGCTGACTGGACGCATCGCTCCCGACGATGTCAAACTACGGACGAGGGCTAAGCTTCCCCAAAGGAGCTGAGGCAAAGGCGGTATAAACAGCATGAGCCTCCGGGACCGCCGACTCGATCTCCGTAATGAAACGCTCTATTTCTGCCGGTGGCCACTGAACATCTGAGGGCTGCCTCCCCGCAGGCCCCTGAAAAAGCAAAATGTGAGCACCTTCTTCCGTATAACAAGGATGTGCATGAATTAGCCGATTCCGTTGCTCAACCAACCGACCGAATTCAATGAGCACACTCTCAACTCTTACCTTCGGAGATGCCGAAAAGTCCGTCGAAGGATTTTTGATTAATCCCTCCAGCATTTTCCGCACCCCGCCCGAAGTCATTGGCTTCTCTCCACGACAGTAGGTCTCAACAAAGTCACTGACTCCCAACATTCGCACCAAAAAAATAATTATCCATTCATAATAACCAAACACAAAGACCGCCCTTCCAAGCAGAGCGGCATAGTCGTCGGTAATATAATGGCGCACTTTATTTGATTGCATCTAGATACTTAAGCCAATAACCCGAATGCGCAAGAGCGGCGCCTTAGCCTCAGCCGTCATCGCTTAATCCAATTCAAGATTCCAAATGCACATTGAGCGCATTGAGTTTCTTCGAAAGGAGATCAGCGTTTTCGGCGGCCAAAAACGCAAGGCGTGCCCGCCGGTTGAAGAGCACGTAATTTCCCTCGGCATAAAGATCGTAGGGAACATTACCATTTCTCCGCCTTGATTTGAACTCCTCCTCAGTTGCAGAATTCATTCCAGCTAACTCAGAAACACATCTTTCAAGGTCTTCCGGGTCAAGGAAATTATTTTGACGATGATGATTCAATTCCGAAAGACACCTTCTTAGAGTGCGGCCAGCCTGTTCTATCAGGACAGGTAAAGCTGACAAGAGCGCTGACACACGCATTAAATTTCCTTGTTCCTTCAAAAATTGATGCGTTTTCTTAGTATCCTTAGCTTGGGTATTTAATTGGACCGCCTGCAAGCTCAATTGCCTGCGCTGGAGTAGAAGGGTCGCACTCACTGCAAACAAGCCGAGGCCAGCAAACAAAGCGTTTACAGAACCAAAAACACTCCCGATCTGGGACGCGGCGGAGAAATCGCGCTCATTTGGGTTCCACGTTAGCCAGATTACAGCGTAGGGAACGATCAACCAAAATACCACGACGGCAGCAATCCCTATGCCTATTAAGAACGTTCGCAGCCCTCCGCCGCCTGGGACATCATCTTTATTGGGAATATCATCTGTATTTGAATTCATTCCGTTTAAAAGACCTTTTCCCCGCGATGTCCATGGGTTTTTCAAGTAGAATGCAACCGCTACCATCTTAATCCTCCGCGCACGCTCTTTCCTGTTAAGCCTTCCAGCAGCTCCATTCCAGGAGGGCGGGTGAATGATTGGCCCGGAGGCGAGGCACTTTCGTGGGATTCGTCGTTATCTGCAAAGATACAGACACGTTTCCATGCGAAGCACGGCAGAGCCTCCGCAGCGAGGCGGTTTCTGTGTAGGGGATGCTGAGCCACGGCAACAGCATTGAGCCGTCCCAAGGCAGTCAAGAATTGATACGTGGCGAACACGTCACCGCCACCCTCCAGCAGAGCTACTGCATCGCGGACACCGATTTGCGCAGCTCCCAGCGGCTTGGACGTGGCGCGGATGGAGGGGACGGGCTGGCCATCTTCGAAAGGCTGACCAGATGCTCATTGCCTCTGAATAATTCCCTAACTATTTGGTTCCCGTAGCAGACGTCTGTCCTTTAAATTGATTTGGGGCGTCAACCACCGAACCCTTGACCTGTTCGATAATAAGCTGGCAGATGGGAATGCCAGGCACAAGGTTGAAACTCAGCGGTCCGTGAAGAATGATTTCCAAGGTGATGGTCCCTTCAAACCCAGCATGGATGGTTGGAGCCGTAAAGTGGACAAGAATTCCACATCTTGCTAAAGAACTTTTCCCCTCCACCCGGGCGCTAAAACTTCCCTCAGGGCATGCGTTTATAGGAAATCCCACCCGTTCCTTAGTTTTAGCCAAAATGAAGACTCCTTTTTTTAAAATATAAGGTTGATCTTCGGTGATAGTAAGAACTTTCGAATGTGCCGCCCAAAAAGCGGCTATACTACCTGAGCGAAGGTCAAGAACCGAGGGAACCTCAGTGGCTGGCACCACAATCTCATTTCCCAACGTGAGATCAACGGCAGAGGTATTGAAGGGTTCTTTTGCAGGATCGTCAAAAGGAAAAGGATCGATGGTAATCCAGCCGTTTTGAAGGGCTTCCAAAATGGCGGCGTTTCCAAGAATCATATTGGTCTCAATAAATTTTTCTTAATCTGGACCCATGGTTGTCCAGTCTCAAAAGTTGGACTAGGAAGTGCTAAACGGCAAGAGTCATCAAATTCTTTAATTCTCGTCGCAATAAGACGGTCGTCCCGCAAATTATGCGAGTCCGTGAGGAGCCGACGAGGGCCTTCCTCCGTTTCAATTTCAACGGTCACTTCATCTTTGAAAAGCCCTTTTGAACTACGGCACGGGATGGAATATTTCATAAATTTGATAATTTCAGCATTACTCAGGGCAAGCGCACTTAGTAGAGTGCCGACAAGTGCATTTAGCAGGCCCCAAATCGAACACCAGCAAAACCTGAGAATCACGAAATTTTGAAGATTCTTCTTCCAATTCCGTCAAATGAAATCTAAATTAAAATTTAAAGAGGGAGATCAAATCGAGAGCAGCAATGTCTGATTTTGCGAAGTCGTTCAAATCCATTTTCCGGGAAAAGCTGACGGAAGAAAGATCTACAGTGTCCACCATGGTTACTCCAGCGGCTTCCAGTTGCATCTGCCACCGGGCGGCAGCGTCCCAGCCTGGGCGGTAAGTGATGGGGCCGGTGACAAGGTTCTTCACTCGGGGTTCGTCGTAATCAGCGAAGATACGGACGCGCTTTCCAGCGAAGTGAGGCAGTGCGTCCGGAGCGATGTTATTCCCGGAGCCGAGGAGGCAAACAACGGCCACTTCCCGGAGCAAACCAAGGTCCGCGAGGAAGTGATACGCGGCGAGCATGTCCGCGCCGCCCTCTGTGAAGACCACG
>CBDDIW010000002.1:0-1356507 GCA_965229245.1 Verrucomicrobiales bacterium | reverse complement strand
ATGCTGCACGCCCTGACGTTTCCGCCGATGTCGGTGGGGGCCTTCTGCCAGTGGACCGGGAAAACGCCGGAGACGGTCTCCCGCTGGACGGAAGCAGGGCTGCTGACGACAGTGAACATTCACGGACGCCAGTACATCCCCGTGAAAGAAATCATGCGATTCAATCTCCGGGTGGAGGCCGGGGAATTCGCAAGGACAGTAACAGGCACTCCGCCGGTGAACCGGAAACGGAGAGCTGAAATGCGGTAAGGTGGCGTGATTCGAAGCCCCGCCCGGCCATGCCGGGCGGGGCTTTACACCTTCTCAGGAGAGTCAATGGTCACCTTGGTCTTGAAGCCTGCTACGATTCAAGTGGAGCAAGGACAATGTCACCCCGCCGCGCCGGAAGTTACCGCTACGGCATCTCCTGTTGAAACGAATGCAGGATAAAGAATGGGGAGAGTATGAATCGAAAGCAGCGCGAATTACTGACTTGGGTGGTAGCGATTGCCGGGCTCATCCTTTTAGTTCCACCATGGTACTTTAGAACGGGCGATGCTGTAGCAGGGCCGAAACAGGCGGGGCCTTATAGGCTTGTCCTTATGGGAGAGCCTCCTGTGCCGTTTGATCCTGAGTATGAAGGGTGGTCTGAAATGTATGCATCAGCGTACGCACAGTCTCTTACCTATCGAGGCATACCCCGGCACAGGTGGGAGGCAGAGATTGATTGGGAGAGGATGGTGATGCCAGGGGCTGTTTTGGCGGGAGCGTTTATAGTGGGGATGGTATGTTTACGCAAAGAGGCGGATGCCTCTGCCTCCGTGCTCTCGAATTGAGTCGAGTGGAAGAAGGACCAGAAGGAAGACCCGTAGGCGCGGGGGAGGCCTGGTAATTTTTGGCTGCCCTCCCCCCCTCCCTGGCTAGGACAAGAGTCCATTAGCCTGCAACCGCGTCACTGCCCGTCACTCTTCCAATTGCCCGGCACTCCCCCGTCACGGCTCAGTCACTCTTAGTTATCTTATTATCAATGAGATATGAAGAAAGTGACAGGAGTGACGGGCAAAGTTAATCTTCTGGCCGTTTGCTGAATCATCTGTGTTCTCGGCCTCCGGTCCTAAGCCAACATTAAAACCTTAATGTTACCGGAAAGATTAAGATTTTAATCTTCCTGCCCCCCCCCCCCCGCCTAAGGAATCTTTTTGCGCCTGGGTATCGGCTGCACAGTTCCCGCAGCGCACGGGGCTTTCACACACGCCGCTCTGAAAAGCTGATGTCACAGCGACATTACCCGATACTGTCCCACCGGGCTCTAGCGGCGAAAATACACTGTCATTATTTCCATTTTGAGCTATTGTCCGCTCCCTTACTGTCATGACCATCGCCGCCGCCGCCACGCTCTACGACACCACGCCCCGGACGCTCCACCGATGGAAGGAAATTGGCGAGGAAAAGGGCCTGCCCTGCCCGCTCGCACGGCCTGCGGAGATGCCCGACTGGTGGGCGAAGTGCATGGAACGCCGCTGCCCGTCTGGCGTCCTTACCGCTGCCGCTGCTGCTTCTCTCCCGGAAACTTCTCTGGAGCCGGGAGTGACTAATCAGCCGGAACTGCCCGTCCGGGAGAGCGCTCCAAGCACTCCTTTCGCAAATCCAGACCCGGCAGAAATCGGTTATGGCCAGACAGTTGAGCGCCTGCGGAAAGCGGAAGCCACTTTAGGGGGTGCATATCAAAAGGCCGTGGAAGCCGGGGAGATGGACAAGGCCGCCCGATTACGGCGGGAATGGAACGAACTCTCGGAAGAGTTGCGAAAGGCGGAAGTCGCTTTCCTTGAGATGACCAAACGTGCCCGGCTTCTCGGGCCGGATGAGGATCTAATTCCGAAGAGCCGGGTTTGCGCGATCCTTGATGACATCCATGGTCGCATCCCCCGGAACCTGATTTTCAATCTGACCGCCTGCATAGGAGACGCGCGGAGGGCGCTGGGCTCCACCGATCCCGAAACCGCGTGGCGTCTGTTTTCTGAATATTTCGTGAAAAAAGCGCTGAGCCGTCTGACTCAAACAAAGTTTGCCGACGAGCTCCAGCACGCGGAGGGCATCCGCTCACAGCCCGCCGCGTGAGGGCTTTCCCTCCCGGACTGTCAAGAGGCCCGGATACCGCGACAGGGCGGGGGACTTAGCTTTTACTTCCGTTTACAGCGGATGCCTTCGCTGGATTTATTCCTGGCTCCATTCTTAGGAAGCCTCAAAATTGGCGTAACTTGCTGATTATCAAGGTAGTGGCCCCGGCAGGAATCGAACCTGCATCTAAGGTTTAGGAAACCCTTGTTCTATCCATTGAACTACGGGGCCGTATGCTGATCAACGGATTGTGTTCCTTTATATGTTAGGGAACCGGTTGGGCTGCAACTCCTCCACGTTTGACCGCCGGTGAACGTATCCGGCTAAAGTGTCCCGCGCCAGTGCTTTTTAGCTCTTTGAGAATCCAAGGGCAGTAAATGAGCGGGGGGCTGTTGAGGAATGGAGAAGCTCTCGCGGATATCTTTCAGGGAGAATGAGGGGGCCCATAACTCCCTCCAGGGCCACCTGACTGGACCACGGGAGGGAGCTCATGGATCCTCCTTCAGTCGTGGCAGGAAAGGGCGGGGGCGAGGGACGTGGCAGCGGCATCCGCGGGGTTTGCTTGCAACCGGGAGGCCGTCACGGGGAGGCCCACCCGGCGCGCGGAGGCGGGATTCAGCCGCAGTGGTTTTCTCAGGTTCCGTTTCAAAACCCGGCGTGCGGTTCCAAAGGCCTCCCGGAGCTTGTCTTTTGTGGAGAGCTGGTTCCAGCAATGTCTCAGATTCGCGCCTTTCAAAGAGGGGACGGGAAGCCGGAAAAGCCGCATCGCCGCCCGGCGGCCATAGATGGAGCCCTTTTTCTTCAGGAGGTAGCCCTGGGATTTGGGCAGCTTGTCGAGATCCAGCGGTTTAAGAGAGATATAGCCTGCTTCGATCGCGCCCTGGAGGATGCGCCGGCCCCGCTCTGTCCTCACGGCCACCAGTGAAAGCCCTGGGTTTTTCCCATCCGGCAGCGTATGCCAGGGATCTCCGAGGCTGATGTCCGCGAGTTCTCCGCCACCATCCGGCCACATCTGGGCCGCCCAGGGGCGGAATTTTTCAAGGAAACGCCAGCTCTCGCGATAGGGCCGGGAGGGCGCTGGCTGGGGATTGTCGCCCACCATGGGAGTGAAGTGACCGGGCCAGCCGTTCCCGCGGTATTTCAGGTCCATCACGGTGTCCGGCTTGACGCCCAATTCAGACAGGAGGGCTTCAGTTCCGGCAGTGGAGGGTGTTTCCGCGCAGAAAAAGGAAAGCACCAGGCCAACATTCCCGTCGAGGCGGGGGCGCATTCTTCGGGCTTTGTCCACCGCCGTGACTTCGCCAGGCTTTCCAATGACCACGCAGGGGCCACCGGCTTCCTCCACCAGGGCCAGACCGTCACAAACGGAAGCGGGGGAATACCGGGAGCCAATGGCAGCCAGGAGTTCTTCCCGGTTCTGGCTGAGCCGGGTCCGGTTTTTGATGGGTGCTTCGGGATCCTGGCCGATGTGGAGGACGCCTTTCATTCCCAAAACCTCCAGGCAGTAGGCGCTCAGCGCGGTGATGATGCCGCCGGAGGACCCTCTGAATCTCAGTTCATCATCCGTGGCATGGCCTTCCCAAAGATCCAGCACGGGACCCCACTCCTTCTCAAAGTCGCTCAAGACAGTCTTCTTTTTGTTTTCCTCCCGCACGGCAGGGACTGGAACAAAGTTACTTTCAATTCCGGGACACACCGTCAGACATTCATTACAGGCCGTACAGTCCGCGTCCCGTTTTTCCACAGGCCGTATCCCTTCCGCCGGGAAGTCAAAAAGCGTGATTTTCTCCGGGCAAATGTATGCACAAGCGCCGCACCCAATGCAAAGCCGCCACGCCACCACCTCGTTGATGCTCTGGATTTTTCTCATAGGATTTTTTAAATGCTTTGGAATCTGGAAATTATAGATTGGCTAACGGTTAAGGTGTCCCGCCTCGCTTGATGCATGCCACCGTTGGGATTCCGTCCTGCCCATAGCCCGGGCGGGGTTTCTCTCCGCCGCGTGCCTAGCCTCCGGACCTGTGGGTATTTCACAGGGGCATACCGGCCTGCAAATCCAGGCGCTTTCGCGGGGCTTGTTGCCGGATAAAGACGATGCCGGTCCCGCCGGTATGACCTGAGAGAAGACGTGGTGTTTCCTCCTCCGGCAACGCGGGGAAAAAGACCACCGCGCTTTCCCGTCGCGGTATGGACGCTGCAAGGGGCGTCCGCTCCATCTTATGAAAATGCCTTTCCTCCTCCGTCCGTGCCTCCCGGTCCTCATGTTTCCGGTGCTGTGTTCCTTCTCCCGTGCGGAGGGACCCCTCACCGGGGAGGCGGCCATGGGGGACTGGACCACGGACGCGCCGGGCGTGCGGCGGAAGCTCACGGTGGCGGATCTGCCAAAGCCCGATGCCGGGGCGTCCTCCCGCAATCACCCGAAGGAGGTGAAACGCCCGGAGGGCGCGTGGCCGAAAGCCCCGGCGGGATTCAAGGTCTCGGAATTCGCGGGCGATCTGAAAAAACCCCGCGTGCTCGTCACCGCGCCCAACGGCGATATTTTCGTGGCTGAAAGCAAGGCCAACCGCGTGGTGGTGCTGCGCGACGCGGACGGGGACGGCCAGCCGGAGTTGAAGGAGACCTTCGCGGAGGGGCTGAATCAGCCCTTCGGCATCGCCTTTTACCCGCCCGGGCCCTCGCCAAAGCAGATCTACATCGCGAACACGGACGGCGTGGTGCGCCTGCCTTACACGGAGGGCCAGACAAAGGCGGAGGGGAAGCCAGAGCGGATCGTGGAGCTTTCCAGCGGCGGCCAGCTGGCGGGCGGCGGGCACTGGACGCGGGACATCGTGTTCTCTCCGGACGGCACCAGGCTCTATGTTTCCATCGGCTCGAAATCCAACGTGGACGACACGGAGGAGGAAAAGGAGCGGGCCCGCATTTTCGTGACGGACCCGGACGGAAAGAATAAGCGCGTCTTTGCCACCGGCATCCGGAATCCCGTGGGCCTCGCCATTCATCCGGAAACCGGCGAGCTGTGGACCTCCGTGAACGAGCGGGATGAGATCGGCGACAACCTGGTGCCGGACTACATCACGCGCGTCCAGGAGGGTGGCTTCTACGGCTGGCCGTGGTTTTACATGGGCGGCAATCAGGACCCCCGGCATGAGGGGAAGCATCCGGAGCTGAAGGAGAAAGTCATCACGCCGGACGTCATCCTCCAGGCGCATTCCGCCTCGCTGGACATGACCTTTTATGACGGCAAACAATTCCCCGCCACCTATCGCGGCCATGCCTTTGCCGCCGAGCACGGCTCGTGGAACCGCGCGCGCCGCACGGGCTACAAGGTCATCCGCGTGCCCGTGGAGAAAGGAAAGGCCACGGGGGAATACGAGGACTTCCTGACAGGATTCGTCACCCCGGAGGGCGATGTCTGGGGCCGCCCGGTGGGCGTCACCGTGGCCCGGGACGGAGCCCTGCTGGTGAGCGATGACACGGGGAACCGCATCTGGCGCGTGAGCTATGAGGGGGAAGGGAAGTGAGCAGGCCGTGCGTCGTTTTCTTCATATAGTCTGCCTGCTCGCCACCCTGCCCCCGGGGGCGCGGGCGGAGACGGAAACAGAGCCGGAAGCCCTGCCGCCCATGGTGGTCACGGCGGACCGGCGGCCGGCGGTTGCCGGGGAGGGGCCGTTTTCCCTCACGCCGCTGGGCGGGGAGGAGCTGCGGGCCGCGCCCCAGCTCCGGCTGGATGATATCCTGCGCAATTCCGTGCCCGGGTTCTCCCTCTTCCGCCGCTCCGGCAGCCGGGCGGCCAATCCCACCGCGCAGGGCGTCAGCCTGCGGGACATCGGCCCCAGCGGCGCGGGCCGCACCCTGGTGCTGCTGGACGGCATCCCGCTGAATGACCCCTTCGCCGGGTGGGTGCCGTGGTCCCGGGTGCCGCCTTCGGCCATTGGTGGCGTGGTGGTGCAGTCCGGGGGCGGCGCGGGTCTGTTCGGGAATGCCGCGCTGGCGGGCACCATCTTCCTCACCGGGCCGGAGACGGAGGGCGACGCGGCGCGGCTTTCCCTCACCGGGGGCAGCCGCGGGACTTACGAGGCCTCCCTGGACGCGCGCGTGGAGAGCGGAAATTTCAGCCTGTCCACGTATTTGGACCGGTTTGAGACCGCGGGCTATCCCGTGCTGCGGGCGGACCAGCGCGGGCCGGTGGACACCCGGGCGGACGCGGATTCCCGTGTGTGGCAAAGCCGGGGGGAATGGCGCATTGATGACGACACAAAGCTCCAGGTGACGGGCGGCGTGTTTGAAGAGGAGCGCGGGAACGGCACGCGCCTCACTCATAACTCCAGCACCGGGCGGGACGTGAGCGTCACCCTGGACCACTCCCTGCCGGACATCCGGGCCAGCCTGCGGCTTCAGGCCTACGCCCAGGGGCGCGCCTACCGCAGCACCTTCAGCTCGGTGAACGCGGACCGCACCCTGGAGACGCTGGCGCTGGACCAGTATGACGTGCCCGCCTCCGCCGCGGGCGGCAGCGCGGTCTGGAGCCAGGAGATCACCGCCGCGCACCGCTTCACCGGCGGCGTGGACACACGGTGGATCGAGGGCGAAACCAATGAGCGCTTTTTCCCCGCCGGGGGCGTCCTCACGAGGGACCGCGAGGCGGGCGGACGGCAGCTTTTCGCCGGGGTTTTCATGGAGGACCGGTGGCGGGTGAACGATGCGGTGGAGGTCACCGCCGGAGGGCGGGTGGACTACTGGCGGCAGTACGATGGCCACCGCAGGGAGCGGGGAATCGCCACCGGCGCGGTTCTCCGCGCGGATGAGTTCGCGGTCCAGGACGGCTTCGCGCCGAATGGCCGCCTGGGTCTCACCGTGCGGGCGGCGGATTCCCTGAAGGCCCGGGCCGCCGCCTATACCGGCTTTCGCGCGCCCACGCTGAATGAACTCTACCGTCCCTTCCGCGTGGGAAATGACATCACGGAGGCGAACGCCGCGCTGCGGCCGGAGCGGCTCTATGGAGGGGAACTGGGGCTCGACTGGAAACCGGCGGAGTCCGTCAGTGTTTCCCTCACCGGCTTCTACAATGAACTCCACGATGCGGTGGGAAATGTGACCATAGGCGAAGGCCCCGACACGTTCGACCCCGGCGGCTTCGTCCCCGCGGGTGGCGTGCTCCGGCAGCGCCGGAATCTGGACCGGGTGGACGTGCTGGGCGTGGAGGCAAAAGTGGTCTGGCAGTTCGCGCCGGACTGGCGGCTGCGTCTCCAGTATCTCCGCACGCATCCCGTGGTGGGCAGCGCCCCGGATTCCCCCGCGCTGGAGGGGAAACGCCTGGCCCAGGCCTCCGGCCAGGTGGCCGTGGCGGCGGTGGACTGGACGCATGGCCGCTGGCAGGCGGGCGCGCAGGCCCGCTACACAGGCCGCCAGTATGAGGATGATCTGAACACGCTGCCGCTGGCGGACTTCGTCACCGTGGACGTTTCCCTGGGCTACCGGTTCCGCGGGAACCTCGCCTGCACGCTGAAGGTGGAGAACCTCCTGAACAGGGAAACGGAAACCGGCCGGACCTCCGGTGGGCTCGTCAGCACCGGGGCTCCGCGGCTCATGTCCCTGGGCGTCACCGTGGACTTTTGATTCCGGACAGGGAGAAAATAACGTAAAAGCGTGTCATATCATCCTGGAATGATGTTAGGAGAAGGGCTATCTCTTTATCGCGGGAGGGCTCTACAGGGAGAGTTCCGACCGCCGGATCGCCGTGCTGCCAGGACCATGGTGGCACGGTGGTTCGTCATTTCGATGCATGGCACGGCAAGAGCAGACGGCCCGTCCCTCATGAACGATAACCTGTTGAATTCCATGCATTTTCCTGAAGCCGGGGCCGGGCGCGCCCTGGCATCCGGAATCCCCCGTCTGGCCCTGGAGGAACCCGGGACCGGCCTGCCGGCCTCCTGGCGCGCGGGGAGTCCGGAAACGATTCCGGATCTCCCCTTAAAACAGCCCGGGGACACGGATGGCTGGGAGGGCGGCTTCAAAGGGAACAAAGCCTGGGGACGCACGGGCTAACACCATTTAGAGTTGAAATCCGGTAAATACCTGGCCTGATTTTCCGCCCCGTGGCGCGCGGTGGATTGGCAACGCGCAGCGGTGGGGGAAGCCGGTGGTCCGGAACCCGCGGTGTGAATTTACCGGATTCCATATCCAAAGGGTATAATACCATGGCCGGTGGAAAACAGGGGTTTTCACAGGCCCCGTGAGATCACACACACCGGCTGCCGGATGATCTTCCGCAGCACGGGCGGAACGGGAAAGCCCCGTGCCGCTTTCGCGGGCACGGGGCTCCGGGGAGGGGGGCTTTGGAGGAAGGAATCAATGGCCGTCGCGGTCGGAATCGCCGGGAATGGCGTCCTCCACGCGGTTCCAGGCGGCGTGGGCGGCGTGTTTGGCCTTATCCCAGCCCAGGCGGGATTTGCCTTTCACTTTCTCCCAGTTGGACTCCAGATCACTTTCCGTGTCCGTCCAGGAGCGTTCCCCGGCCGCGGCGCGTGAAGTGTAGCCGTGGCGATAGGCGGGGGCGTAGTCGTCATAGCCATAGGTGGCGTCATAGTAGGGCTGCGTGCGGTGATTCGCGGACCAGTAGGCGTCCTCCACCGTGGGATCGATGGACTCCGCCACGGCCTTGCCGGTAAACGCCCCGGCGATGCCTCCCACCACCGCGCCGACGACGGCACCCACGGGACCGCCCACGGCTCCCACGGCGGCACCCGTGGCCGCTCCGCCCGCGGCACCCACACCAGTGCCCACGGGATGGGAGCCAGGTTCGCCGGTGATAGGATCAGGATTAGAATCAATTTTGTTCATGGTATTTATTATTATCAGGTTGCCGGGGGGAGTCCGTTGCAACAACAAGGCCCGGTCTGAAAATGGTATGAGACCTCCCCTGACCGCTTCGGGAAGAGGCGCGTAAATCGTTGAAGAAAAGGCGGTCCGGTGCCGTGCATCCTGCGGGAGGGAATGCTTGGTTTCGTGAAATTCGCCTGAATTTTCCCGTCCGTCATCGCGGAGGCGGAGGCGCAAAACCAGAAATCCCCGGCTTCAGGTGGTGCCTAGCGGCTTCAACTTTTTTGTCGGCGGTTCTTACATATGCCGGGAAAGGCATGCCTCAAATTCATGACACGAATTAAACGGGGCCACGGTTACGCGCCGCGTTTGCGGTGTCCGGTGGATGGCTCTCACTATGCGGGTGTCGGTAATTCTTACATTCGCCCTTCTTTTTCAGAACTGAGAATCGACGTGGAAAAACATAGGTAAATCACTGAGATCCATGGAGTTAACGGCCTCCCCGGCCCCGGCGGCACGGTCAGTGCGCAAGGTCCCGCCGCAATCTGCAAACAAACCTCACTCACATGATCCCCTCCATTAAGAAACTCACCGCTTCCCTTTTCCTTTCCTGTGGTCTCCTCGCGGCGACGTCCGGCACGGCTTCCGCCCTGACCTTTGACTACGCTGATGTGGACGTCATCAATCAGAGCCTGACTGCCGGCGGCGGTTCCAGCAGCTTCTCCGGTTCCTTCAATTTCCAGCCCCCGGACATGGATTCCAACACCTTCACCGCCGTTGGCTTCGGCCCCGCGGATGGCACCTACAATTCCGTTTTCGGCTACCAGCTCGGGATGCCCATCATTGATGGCACCATCACCTTCTTCTTCAAAGATCCGCTTGGTGGCACGGAAAGCGGCACGGTGACGGCGAACTTCACCAGCACGGGTGGCGTGACCTCCTTTGCCAACTACTCCGTCTTCAGTCAGGGTCTGGAAGTGGCCGTTCTCACGACCATCGTCTCCAGCGGCGTTCTGAATTACGTGGTGACGGCCACCAGCGGGAACTTTGATCTGATCGCCGGCATCGGCACCATCACGGTCAACGTCCCGGACAGCGGAGCCACGCTGGCCATGCTGGGCGGCAGCATGCTGGGCCTCGCGGCCCTCCGCAAGCGCCTCGCCCGGAAGGCGTGAGCCGCGTTTGAAAAAATAAGCTGTCATTTCCCGAAGCCGCATGGACGCCCTCCATGCGGCTTTTTCTTTGGTAACAAAGCAGCGGTATTTCTTCCCGGCAGGCAAACAAAAACCCCGCGGATGCCTGGGGCATCACACGGGGTTTCGGAATTGACCGGCGGGAATTATGATTAACGGGTGCCCGCCAGGTCGCGCTCCACTTCCACGTCCTCCTTGCGCACCGTGCCGGAAACCTGCTCCTCCGTGGAGTGGGCCACCTTCGTGGCTTTCACCGCGCCGGCGGATTCCACGGTCTTGCTGATGACGGCCTCCTCGTCCTTCACGGGGATGCGGATCACATCCTCCACGAAGGCCTCGCTGCCGGGAGTGGAGCCGCCGGAAACGCGCTCCACCACCACTTCCTCGTGGCGGAGTTCCACCGGGCGGTTCACCACTTCGGTGCGCACCACTTTGCGGAGACGGACCTCGCCTTTATCGATCTCGCGTTTGCCCACGTGGAGCTTTTCCTCGGCTAGGGGCACTTCCACCGTACCGGTGGTGTCCGCCACGCGGGAGGGGTCCGTGCTGCAGCCGCAGTTTTCTTTATCCGCCACTCCCGTGATACCGGTGGCCCCGGCGCGGGGCGCGACGGCTCCGGCGGTGCCCCGGGAGAGCCCGTAGTGGCGGTCCACCTCCTCCTCCTGGCTGGCGAGGAGTTCCTCATCCAGCGCGAAGTTAGGCGAAGACTTGATGATCTCCTCAGCGTAAGGCACGGTGATCGTTTGCTCCTGCTGGTTCACCTTCATCCCCCGGGTGGGAATGACGTGGCTCTGGCCGAGGCCCAGCCAGCCAGTGCTGATGCCCAGGTAAGCGGGCTGGCCCTGCTCCGTCCAAACGTTTTCCACTTTACCGACTTTTTCGCCAATAGCGTCCTGGACTTCGTAATCAAAAAGCTGACTCATAATATTGTTGGGGGGTATATGTAATGATTGAACGCCTGACCGGCGGACGTTAGGCTCTCTGCAGACCGGGGGCCGTCATCCCGTCAGGGCACGGAGAGCATGGCATTTCCGGGGGGACTACGGATATTGCCCGTCAGGCGGGGGAAAAGCCCGGGTACAATGCACATCCGCCCCTTTCCACCGCATGAAAGGAGGGGCCCCGCGAATGCAGCGGGGAATATGCCTGTTTTTGGGCTTTCAGGCAATGCCCGCGGAGTGGAGGGAGCACTCCCTCCGCGGGTTCCTTTATATCCGTCTTCCCGAGGCCCGTTTTTTTATTCATGACCCCGCCTCCGCTCACAAAAAAGCAGAGGTTTTTATTTCTGGTCGAGCACACGTTTGTCCGCATCCCATGGGACGGGGAGTTGCGCCGGACAGCCGCCCTGCTGGCGGAGTCGCTTCCCGCGGAGGTGAGTGCCCTGGAGGCGGCGGCGGCCTTCAGCCGGTGGGCATGCTGGGAGGCTGGCCATGAGGATCCCGTGGTCCTCCAGCTGGGCCTGAAGGGAAAAGCGCCGGAGCCCTGGCAATGAGCGGTGAGATCCTGGCGGATGCGTTCCGGAGGAGGGAAGTGGTCCATGGAGCGGAAGGGATTTCCGCGGGCGGTCCAGTGGTTCCCCACGCGGTATCAGACTGGCCATTCGCGGCCCGCTTACTGCATGGAGTTTTTTTGCCCGAAAATTTTCAGGGCAGGTCACGGAGAATGGAGAGCGAACCTGACGATCCCCGCTCCGTGGCTTTTTTATGTCCAGGTATAACCGTCATGACGGACGGTGGAAACAAGGGGCCGCCGTTTCCGGCCCTTTCCCGTCTCCTCCCCGTCCGCCGGGGCCCTGGATATGCACGAGCCCGCCGGCCCGGTCAAACCGCCATCCCCCAAAACACACTATATGTATCATCACATCAAAAAGTTAATGTATACCGTCCGCATAGGTGCTCCCGATCCCCGGTTCGGGAATATGCTGCTGGAGCAGTTCGGGGGAGCCAATGGCGAGCTCGCCGCCGCCATGCAGTATTCCATTCAGGGGCTGAACTGCGATGACCCGGCCCGGAAGGACCTGCTCATGGACATCGGCACCGAGGAACTGAGCCACCTGGAGGTGGTAGGCACCCTGGCGCGCATGCACCTGCTGCCCATGAAGACGGATCGCGAGGCCGCGGAGGCGGACCCGCTGGTGGCTATCGCCGGAGGCGGCGGCGTGACGCTTTGCAACTCCATGGGAAACCCGTGGACCGCCGACTACCTGAAAGTCACGGGCGAGCTGGACGTGGATCTGCGGAGCAACATCGCCGCCGAAGCCCGCGCGAAGATTGTGTATGAACGGCTCATCAACTTCACCGACGACCCCGGGACGAAGGACGCGCTGACGTTCCTCATGACCCGGGAGATCACGCACATGAAGGCCTTCATGGCCGCGCTGGAGAGCATGGGCAAAGACCCCCTGGCCATCGGCCTCATCCCGCCCACCCCCGGCGTGGTGGACCTCTTCTTCAATGACTCCTCCGGGGACGCGGGGCATGAGGACCGCGATTTCCGCGGCCCGTGGAATGAGGACGACGCGGTGAAATACGTTTCCGGTCCCGCCCAGCCCATCGCGGAGGCCACGTCGGAGGAAGTGGTGAAGGAGATCACGCGCGCCACGGCCAGGTAGGCTTTCGTGCTTATTCCATAAAACGCAAAAAGCCCCGCGCTGACTGGTTCAGCCG
The DNA here is from genome assembly GCA_965229245.1 of Verrucomicrobiales bacterium. Lineage (GTDB taxonomy): Bacteria > Verrucomicrobiota > Verrucomicrobiia > Verrucomicrobiales > V1-33 > V1-33. The sequence continues at coordinate 1,343,732 of CBDDIW010000002.1, read as the reverse complement.
CGGGGCTTTTATTTTATACGGCGCAGGCCCGGTTGCTTCCCGGCCGGACAGGGGGGCGGGGAATACTGTATTTGCCCGGCGGGCCGGGAATTTGCACGACCTCCGGGAAAAATAAACATAAGCACCCTGACAAATCAAGGCCCCCGGAATGCATGGGGCAGCATGTCTGTTATTGAGCTTTCGGACACTGGCCCGCGGGGGAAGAGTGGGAACTCCCTCCCGCGGGCCTTTTATCATTTTCCGGACAGGTGTCCGGAGCCCGTCCCCTGGGAAAGGTGGCCAGGGCTGATACTGACCCGCCAGAACCTGCCGACCGGAACTGCCGGGAACAGGTCGTCCCCACGCGCTGTCTTTACGGGGGCCGGGCTCCGCATTCCCCCGGGAGCGGTCCGCGACGGCACCGGTGCCCGGTCCCCCGTCCTTCGCGGGAAAAACAGAACCCCGGTCCGCTCCTGGCGGCTCCGGGGTTTTGCTTTGGTGGGGGTATGCGCCGGGGTGTCAGTTCCCGGCGGCGGAAGGCGTTGCATTTGGCGGGCCATGGCGCCGCCGCCGGGGTCAAAGATAGCCCTGGCTGTTCTCCCGGGCGCGATACCACTGCTCCTCCACGGTGCCGTCCGCGCGGAGCACCGTAAGCAGGCCCTCGTGCCCTAAAAGATATTCCCGGGCGGCCTTGATGGCGGCTTCGCGCGTGGGGAGATGGAAGACTGGCGCGGGATCGCGGCGGTCATACAATTCCCACCCGTTGCTCACGGGACGGAGGGTGAAACGGTTCATGGCGAAGGAACCAGGTGACCAGTGCCGGGGCTGACTGGGGGCTGCTTATACCTCCCGCCAGGAAAGATCAGGGACGGTATTCTTTGCCAATGGGAGACAGTGCGTTCTCATGAGTTCGCGGGGGAGATGATACCCCCATTGCATCCGGCGGAGGGGAATGGCCCAAAACCTTTTCCCTACGGGAAAACGGAGGACATTCCGGGTGCGGATATTCTCCGTAACAAACGGGGGTCCCGTTCGTGCAGTCTTCCCGTGGTCCTGACCATGGACACGCTCCCCTCTCTGCAAGCCACCCCCGCGACCGCTGTCCCTGACTGGAAAGCACTGGTGAAGCCCTTTCAGGTGCCCTCGGTACCCCGGGCGACATGGCAACTGGTGAATACCTTCGGTTCCTACATCGCGCTGTGGTGCTTCATGTATTGGAGCCTGTCTGTTTCCTGGTGGCTCACCATCCCCTTCGCCATCCTGGCCGGACTGCTCGTGATCCGCGCCTTTATCATTTTCCACGACTGCGGGCACGGCTCGTTTTTCAAGTCTCCCCTCGCGAATGACATCACCGGATTCATCGCGGGAGTGATCACGTTCACGCCTTATTATCATTGGCGGTGGGAGCATGCGTTGCATCATGGGGCCTCGGGAAATCTCGACCGGCGGGGCACGGGAGACATCTGGACCATGACGGTCCAGGAGTATCTGGAGTCCACCCGGTGGAAGCGGTTCGCTTACCGGCTTTCGAGGAATCCGGTGGTGCTCTTTGTCATCGCGCCCGTCTTCCTCTTCCTCATCCGACAGCGGTTCCCCTCCAAGGGAGCCAAGCCGCGGGAGCGGAACTCCGTGCTGTGGATGAATCTCGCCATCCTGGGCATGGCGGCGGGTCTCTCCTGGGTGTTCGGGTGGAAGACCTATCTTCTCCTCCAGCTCCTCATCACCGTGGTGTGGGGCAGCCTGGGGGTCTGGCTGTTTTATGTGCAGCATCAGTTTGAAGATGCTTACTGGGAGCGTAAGCCGGAGTGGGACTATGCGCTGGCGGCCTTGCAGGGCAGTTCCTTTTATAAGCTGCCGGGGATCCTGAAATGGTTCTCGGGCAATATCGGATTTCATCATATTCACCACCTGAGTCCCCGCATCGCGAACTACAATCTGGAGCGGTGCCACGAGTCCCATCCTCTTTTCCGGTCGGTCAAGCCGCTCACGCTGCGGGCCAGCTTCAAATCCCTGGCCTTCAAACTCTGGGATGAGCCCCGCCGTAAACTGGTGGGCTTCCGGGAGGCACGCCGCCAGTCCCGGGAAAAGCCCGCGGAGACCCGGCAAAACGGCCGGTAACAATGGTTCCCGTTGCGTCGATGCCTGCCCTCCCGCTTCCCATGCAGCCCTGCCTTCAACTCCCCTGTCCACCGGGCTCATGCCCTGCTCCCGCGGATTTTATAGCAAAAAGTGGCCCTGCCTGCCGCAGGGGCTGTAAAAGGAGGCTGCCATGTCTCTGACGACCATCACCAGCACGGACCTCGTGCGGCTGGCTCTCGATATCAGAGGCGCGGATTCGGAGGCCGTCACCCGGCTCTTCCTCGCGTTCGACGAATTGAACCCGGACTGGGGCACCATCCCGCTGAACCCGGAGGAACTGGCAATCTTCAACAGTCTGCGGGAGACCCGGGACGCCCGGGTGGCCCTGGAGATTTTTGATGCCGTGGTGCTTCCTGTCAGGGAGCGCCTGGGGCTGTTCCGCACGGACCTGGATCTGGCCGCGCGGGAGGCCCGCGGGCAGGAAAGCCATGGCAGGCCATGGTCCATTCCTCCGGCCCCGTGGGAGAGCCGGTAGGCGCGCCCGCCGCCTGGGCTCTTTCCTGGCACGCCGGGTGCATGGCGTGTCCCGCCTCGGATAACGCGTCTTGAGGCCGGCAGAGGCCGCCGGGTGCGAAAAGGAAAGGCAGGCCCTCCAGTATCCCGCGCGGCGCTCACCGCCCTCCGTTTTTCCCCATCCTCCGTATGCCCAAAAACGACAGGTTCCTGTCCTATCTCGATGCCACCTTCATTCACATCCGGTGGACACCCGAACTCCATGCCTACGCGGATGAGGTGGCCGGGAAACTGCCGGAGGGTCTCACCGCCCTGGAGGCCGCGGCGGCCTTCAACCGCTGGGCTTCCGGCCAGCCGCCCAAGGGTAACGACTATCTCCTGAGGGAATTTCTCCCCCCGCGCCCGTAAGTCATTGACCCCTGCCGGGAAGCAATCACCGGAGATTTTCCGGGGAGGCCAGGCAGGTGGTTTATCGTGGCTCCCGCCAATGATACCACTGCTCCTCCACGGTGCCGGCGGAGTCTAAGACGGTTAGCAGCCCCTGATGTTTGAACAGATATTTCCGGGCCGCGGCAAAGGCGCCGGCCCTGCCCGCGAGGCGAAAGATGATTTCCGGAAAACGGTCATCCTCCAGGATCCACCCGTCCGTTGACGCACGGAGGGTGAAACGGTTCATCGATTCCCGGGAAACCGGCGGGAGCGAATATACATGGGAAGCGCCTGCCCGTTTTCTGCTCATAAAACGGGCAGAGGAAAAAACAGACATCGTACCCTCCCTGTCCGGCGGGTCCGGGAGGAATCAAGCTTTAACGGTATTACGTGAAAGAAAGGTGGTCTTACCTGTTTCATGCGGGCCGGGTGCTTATGCAGAGCCTGTACCTTGAAAAAGAGGGGGATTTGTATCAGTGTCCTCCTTTAAAGGATGCGGCTTGCGCGCTCCCGGGGGCAGGGGTAACCAAAGTCCATGGCCAGACCCTGGAACACTTTTCACCGGTTGGTGGCTTTAAAGTGCCTGCTCCCGCTTCCTCCTTATGAGTGAACCGGCGGCAGTCGCGGATCTTGAGTCCGTCATTATCACGAAAAATCTGGACCACCGCCCTTCCCGGCCGCCGGATTTCGCGGCTGAGATCCAGGCACTGCTGACGCTCACGCAAAGCCTGGCCTCCTCCCCGGCGGGCTTTTTTGCCCGCCTGGCAACATCCGTCCTGGAACTGTCCGGCGCGGGCTCCGCGGGCATCAGCCTGTTGAATGAAGTGAAAGGCCGTTTTGTCTGGCCCGCGGTGGCGGGGGAACTGAAGTCCTATCTGGGAGCGGGCACGCCCAGCGACTTCGGGCCCTGCGGCACTGTTCTGGAGCGGAATGCCCCGGTCCTGTTTTCCCATCCGGAACGGCACTTCGCCTATCTGACGCCCATCACGCCTCCCCTGGAGGAGGTCCTGCTCATTCCTTTCCGGGCCAACGGGAAGCCGGTGGGCACCATCTGGGCGGTGAGCCACGATCCGGCCTACAAATTCAGCGCCGAAGACCGGCGGCTGCTGGAGGAACTCAGCACCTTCGCCGCCTCCGCCTACCAGGCACTGGCGGATTCCGGAGCCCTCCAGCCCCTGCTGGAAATGCAGCCGGAAGGGCAAGGGTCCTGAGCGAAGGCTCCGGCGGAAGCCAGTCCACGCCTGTCCGGAAGGGATTCCCCCCAGGCCCGGGCGGGCCACGCTGACGGCATCGGGTGGGGGAGGCGTCCAGCGCGGGCGCAGGGGGATTTGCGCGATTGCGCGATTTGAGGCGGGATTTCCCTAAACTTTCCCTATAGATTCTATTTTTGACCCTATAGGAACTTTCCGGGAAAAATGAGGGGAAATCGCGCAATCGCGCACTTCAGGACTGGTAGGCACCCACCACGGACTTCGCCTGCCAGTGACGTTTCCCCGCGTCAAGGATCCAGCCGGGGCGTTCGCCCAGGCGGCGGGTGAACTGTTTTCCGGAGAGGGGGAAGGTGATGCCGTTTTCCCGGGCCCATTTCTGATAGGCCTGGAAGACCTCGTGCTTTGGCTCGCGGTAGTGGTCCTCCGCGTCCTGGGTGCAGTCCGCGATGAAGTCCGCGAGGTCGTCCTCGCTTTCCCGGTAGTCCTGGGTGGCGGCTTTCACGGCGGCGGGCATGGGGATGCCACCGGCCTCCGGGCCCATGCGCAGGCCCTCCAGCATCCAGTTCAGGATGCCCGGGCGCTCCGCGTGGAAGCGGGCCCTGAGGACGGACTCCGGGATCTCCTCCTCCGGGGTGATGGTGGCGGTGAAGGGGATGAGCCGCACCCGCCGCCAGATGCCGTTGTCCGTGCCATGCACGCGGGGCTTGTGGTTCCCCATGAGCCAGAGCTTGGCCACGGGGCTGAAGCGGAAGGGCGCGCAGTATTTCTGCTCGCCCGTGAGTTCGTCGCCCCCGGTGAGGCCCTTGATGAGGCTTTCCCGCAGGCGCGCGCCTTCCGAGGTTTCATCCCCGTGGAGGAAGCGGATGCCGGGAAGCTGGGCGATGTTCGCCTTCGGGGGCACGCCATTGCGGGGCTCCTCCAGCAGTTCCGGCGCGGCCTTCCCGGCGTAGTCCCCGAAGATCCCGGCCAGGGTGTTGATGAAGATGCTCTTCCCGTTCTTCCCCGCGCCGTAGCAAAAGTAGAATGCCTGGTCGTCCCGCCTGCCGGTGAGGGAATAGCCCGCGAGCTGCTGGACATACCGCGCCAGGGCGTCCGGGAGGATGCGGGCGATGAATTTCCGCCACTCCGGGCAGTCCGCCCCGCTGGCGGACGCCACGTCCAGTTCTTTGGTGATATAAGCGGAGGGTCTTCCGGGATGGGGTGTGCCGGTCATGAGATCGAGCATGCCGTTGAGCGTGCCCACCAGGCGCGGGCTGGCGTCCCACCGTACCACGGGGATCACCATGTTCCGCTGCCGGGCCAGGGCGGCGAGGGTGGGGGCGATGATCCGCTCGTCCCCCAGGGCCAGCGCGGCGCGGGTGGCGGCATCGTAGCGTCTCCGGATTTCCTTGTCGGAGAGGTTCGGGCGGGGCGTTTTTTCCCCGTCCCGGGGAGCCTCCAGGATTTCCGTCCGCAGACCGCCCGTGAGGTCCCGCAGCAGCGCGGCGGCGGCGCATTGCTCGTGGCGGCTCAGGAGCTGAAGGTAGTGCCCCGCGCGCCCGGTGTGGTCCGCGTGCCAGCGGTGACCGTGCCAGACGCGCCATTCCTTCAGTTCCGGCACCCAGCGGAGGATGTCCCCCAGGTGCGCGGCCACGAAGGCCGCCCGTCCATCGTCATTGAGGGGGAATTCCCAGACGTGGGGCACGTCCTCTTTGAACTCCGGAACAGCTTCCAGAAAAGCGGCGGTGGACGGGCTCAGGCTGGCGGGCGTGTCCTCCGGTGGGGCTCCGCCGGTGGCGGAAGGGCCGGGGTCTCCGGGCTCCGGCTCCGTGGCGGCGCGGGGATTCCAGTTTTTCCAGAGTTCCGCCATGGGGCTGGGGGCAGGGGATGCGGGCGAAGGGCAAAGGCGTTCGGACATTTTGAGAGAATGCGGAAAGAGGTTCAGGCGCGCGCGGCGGCGGCGCAGATGGCGGGGTTGAAGTAATAGACAGGCTGGCGGCGTCCGTCCGGGCGGCGACCCTCCGGGAGCCGCACCAGCTGGCAGCGGGTCCACGTGGCACCGTCCGCGCCCAGGCGGCGGCACTGGCGGAAAAAGTCCTCCAGGGCCTCCGCGGGCATGCCGGAGACGGGGAACCACCCGTGGAGGGATTTCCCCCCGCTGTGGACGGCCAGGGCCAGGGGCGCGCCCGCCTCCACCAGATGGAGCAGGAGCGAGGCGCAGAGATCCGGAGCCCGGCGCGGAGGGCTCTCCTCCTCCAGCCGCTGCAGCAGGGCATCCCCCGGCGTGGAGGGCTGGCCCTCTTTCGCGCGGACGAAGTCAAACTCCACCACCAGCCAGCGGCGCTCGCCGGTATTGTCCAGACAGCGCGGGGAGGATTTCCCGTCCTGCCGCTTCCCCGTGACGCCCCGCATGGGGGAGGGCACCAGGAACGCGAAGTCCCCGGGCCAGCCCTCCATGCCCGTCCAGTCCCGGCGCGGCAGGGTCAGGGCGTCCGCCGGGGTTTCCTTCGCGCAGCACAGGAATGGGTCTCCGGGGAAGAGGGCATCGATGACCTCCAGCCCCGTGAACCCGCCATCCACGCGCACCGGCGAGGCCTCCCACAGGTCCGCCAGGCCCAGGCCGCTGGAGGCCACCTCCGCGATGTGCCCGAAGTCCGCCCGGGGCCGGCGGCCCGCGTCACGTGGTTTGGCCGCGGGAGCCGGGCTCTCCGAGGCCCGCATGTATCTGAGCCCCGCCTTGATCCGGGGCGTGCCGCCACCCCCAGGCAGCCAGTCGTTTTTGGCCCGGTTCACCGACCGTTGCAGCTCGTCCGGCGTCACCAGCCGGGTGCACCGGCGCGCCGCCTCCGTGAGGATGCGCAGGATCTCCGGACGGGAACGCCACGGCAGCAGCGCGCAGGCACACGCATAGTGCCAGAGATTCACCCCGGTCCCCGCCAGGGGCGGATGCTCCAGCTTCTCCACGATCCACCCCGGCAGCGGCTGGGAATCAAGGGTCCCGGCACTCAATGGGAGCCTCCTTTCGTGGCTGATCCCTTTTGATGCCAGGAAGTGCCGCGATAGCCATCGCCTCCAGGGAAACTGAGAAGCCAGTGATGATCCCTGACAGTGCGGGGCAGGCCCGGAAAGACGCAGAAGAACGGCAGGCGGCGCGAGCCCCGGGCTTTATGCGGATTTTGTAAAGCAACGGGAGGAGCGTTGTTATCGCAACATGAGTCTTCTTCAGCCACGGAGTGGCGAAAGAGATTAGCCGGGGGTGGAGCGAGGAACGAGCGAAACCCCCGGACCATCCTATGGAAAGATTCCTGCGCGCCGGAGGTGCGCGAGAAGTCCTCCCGCCAGCCATTGGACATTATCGCGCGGGCAGCCCTCCGGCGTTTCTCGCGCACCTCCGGCGCGCCATCTTCGTGGTGGCAACAATCCGGGGGTTCCGTTCGTGCCTCACTCCACCCCCGGCTAATCTCTCCCGCCACTCCGTGGCGGCGAAGCTTGTTTTGTAAAGCAACGGGAGGAGGAGCGTTATTATTACAACATGAGTCTTCTTCAGCCACTCCGTGGCGGCGAAGCTGGTGGGCTGTTCCCTTCGGGTCTGAATCGTGACGGGAGATCCCCGCCAGGCTCTCAGGCCGGAACGGTGCTATGAGGATTGGTCTGGAGTGTCCGGCTTCCTGGGAGACTTTCCTTTTCATTTCACCAAAGCCCGGCCCGGGCCGGGACAACAATGGGGGGCCGTCCGGACATGGCCCCCGGGAGCATTGCGCGATCGTCATAAGGCTCATTCAGCTGGCGGGTTGGGAGCGGATGAACTGGTCCAGGGATTCCCGGTCGATGAGCCGGGCGGAGCCTACTTTGTGGCTTCTCACCCGGCCATCCGCGAGCAGCTCGTAGAGCGTGCTCCGGCCCAGGCCGCAGTAGGTGGCGGCGGCGGAGACTTTGAGGTAACGGGGCACCAGCGTCCCATGGAGGTTCGCGGCGGCGGCGGAGGTGTTCCTGGCAAAGGCGGGCATCGGAAAGTGCCGGGTTTGTCCGTCCGGAAGTGGACAGACAGTGGCGGGCACGTGGGGAAGATACCCAGGGCTCTCTCCAGCTGGCGGGCGCTCCCTTCTCCAGCTGAAACACGCCTCCCGGGCCCCTTTTCCATCCCGCCGCCGTCCGTGCTCCAGCTCAAATCCTCCCCGCGCGGCTGGCTCCAGCTGAAACCCCCGGCCCGTGCAGCTGAAATTCTGTCAGGCTATGTCAATGAAGTTTTCTTCCCCGTGAAGATGATTTCCATCAATTCCCCGGCGGCTTCCTGGGAAAGAGGAATACCCCGGGCCCTCAAGGTCTGCTCCAGACAACTCCGGGAACCGGCGTGACAATAACCGGTCCACAGGGTCCCCAGCAGATCGCGGCCTTTCTCCAGGGCCACGCCTTTCTGTTTCGGGAACAGGCGGATCAGGTCCACATCCGGCCCCTTGTCCGCCCACCCGGGATGCGTGCCGGGGGAGGGCGCGGCAAACTGCCGGAAGGCTTCCGCGAAGCTCCGGTATCTCGCGGTTTCCCTGGCCCGGGCGCGCTCCCTGCCGCCCTTCACCCGGTCCGGATTCTTCCCGCGGACCGGCGCGGGTTTCGCCGCCGGTGTCGGTGGAGGCGGAGGCGGGGACGGCTCGGTTTCCCGCGGCGCTCTCCGGGGCGGCTGCACGCGGAGGGTGAAGGCGTTTCCATACCGCCTCCAGAAATAACTGAAGGCCACGATATACCGGGCCACGGTGATCCTGTCCGGCAGGGGCTTGCGGGGCTTCCACAGGGACGTCAGGTTCTGGTGAATGGCCGCGCGCAGGGGCTCCGGCGGCAGGACTCCCCGCTTGAAACCGCGCACATACTGCTCCGCCGGCCAGCGCTCCCGGGCCCCGGCCTGGCGGCCCTCTTCGGAGAGCCACATGGCCACATAATCCAGGGCGTGAAAATGAGTCAGGATCTCCTCCAGCAGGGGGCACCCGCCGGGCCTTCCCGCCATGCCGCCCAGCAGCGCCCGGATGGTTGGTTTCTGTTTCGGGAATTGTCCCCTGACGGATTTGGCCACCGTTTCCACATACGCGGCCCGTGCCGTCTCCGCCTCCAGCCTCCTCCTTTCCAGCCGCCCCGTGTATTCCCGCCACGCCGGATAGGCGCGGTCCCCGGGGCGCGCCCGGTCCCGCGCGCGGGCATAAAACTCCTCCCGGGAAATGACGGCCAGCGGATTTTCCTCCGTGAGAAGCAGGCGCAGCAGGCACAGGAGGGCGGGATCGTCCAGTTCCCCCGCCAGGGCCGCGCGGCGGTTCGCCACTTCGCCATTGGCATGGAGCACGAGATCCAGCGCATACGAAGCGGGTGAAACCCCGCCCGCCGGACGGCCCGCGCTCTCCGTGAATCCCGCCGTTATCCTCGCCAGCTCCGCCCCTGACGGCATGTCGAGATAGGTGCCCACCCGCAGGGCCTGCGGCTCCGCGAGCATGCCCGCGGGCAGGCGGCATTCCCACGCCCTGAGCCCCACGTCCGCGTGCCGCAGCAGGCTGTCCGCCGCGAACGGCGCGCCGGGGCTGTAATCGAACGGATTGCCGCTGGAAATGCTGGAAAGCGGCAGCCGGGCCGCCGGGGTCTCGACGCTCATGCGCTATGGGAAAAAGGGAGCCGCCTCCTTTGTGTCCTCCGGCGTGCCCTGGTCTGCCGTCCTCCGGGACCCGTCTCAGTGGAAAATGAAGGGATAGCCCATCTCCTGGAGCATCTTTCTTTCCTCCACCAGATACTCGTCCGCCAGCTTGTTCAGCTCCCCGCTTTCCCGGAACTGCTTGATGAAAGCGTTGACCTTCGTGCGCAGGGCATCGTTCTTTTGTTTGATGCCGATGCCCCATTCCTCCTCGCGGATGGGCTTCAAAATGGCCTTCACCTTATCCGAGTTTTTGGCCGCTTTGTAGAGAGACAACTGGTCATAGATGAAGGCATCGGATTTCCCGTTTTCCACATCCAGGATACAGCCCACCTCTTTATCGAATCTCTGGCATTTGGCCTCCGGCAGATGCTGCAGGGTGTAGCTTTCCCCGGTGGTGCCGATCTTGACCGCGACGTGGATGCCGGGTTTTTTCAGGTCCTCCACGGAGGTGATCTTTGAGTCCTTGTGCACCAGCATGGCGATGGCGGTGCGGACATAGGGATCGGAGAAATCGATCGACTTCCGCCGCTCGTCCGTGGCGGTCATGGCGGAGATGATGACGTCGATCTTCCCGGACTCCAGCGCGGGGATGAGTCCTTCAAAGGAATAGTTTTCCAGTTTGAGCGGCAGGCCCAGGTATTTTGCCAGGGCTTTGGCCATGTGGACCTCCACGCCATCCGGCTCCCCGCTGGCGTCCAGGAATTCGAAGGGGGGATAATCCACCTCCATGCCGACCTTGAGCGAGGGCGGTTCCTTGCCGCAGGACGGCAGGAAAGCGGCGGGAATGAGCGGAAGGAAAGCGCGGCGTTTCATGGCTGGATGGAATTTCTACGAGGAGCGTTTCCCGTCAATCAGCCGGTTCAGTGCCAGGGGATTCGCCTCTTTCAAGGCATCCGGCAACGCGCTGTCGGGATAGTTTTGCCAGCAGACCGGGCGCACCCAGCGGAGGATGGCGGCGGTGCCCACGGAGGTGCTGCGGCCATCACTGGTGGCGGGGTAGGGGCCGCCGTGGACGGTGCTGGGGCAGACCTCCAGGCCGGTGGGCCACTGATTGCAAAGGAGCCGCCCGGCGATGAGTTCCACCGCTTCCATGAGTTCCCCGGCCTCCGCGAAATCCGCGTCCGTGCCGTGGAAGGTGGCAGTGAGTTGCCCCTCCAGCGCCCGCGTGAGGGCCTGCATGCCCGCCAGCCCGTCGCAGCCGATGAGCAGGGTGCAGGGGCCAAAGACTTCGTCCATGAGCGAGTGGTCCGCGAGCACCGCCTCCGCCGCGGTCTCGAAGACCGCCGGGGTGGCCGTGTTGCCGCCACCGGGATTCGCGGTCGCCAGGTTCTTCACCGCCGGATGCGCGGCCAGCCGCTCCCGGCCTTTCTGATAGGCCTGGCAGATGCCCGGGGTGAGCATGGTGGCCGCCGCCGCCGCGCCCATGAGGCGCGCGTATTCCGCGCGAAAGGCGGTGGCGTCCGCGTTCCGGTCAAAGAGCACCAGCCCGGGATTTGTGCAAAACTGCCCCACTCCCAGCGTGGCGGACCCGTGCAGCCCGGCGGCGAGGGCCGCTCCCTGTTCCGCGAGGATGCCGGGCAGGAGATACACCGGATTCACACTGCTCATCTCCGCATAGACCGGGATGGGTTCCAGCCGGGCCGCCGCCGCGTCCATGAGCGCGCGTCCACCGCTCCGGCTGCCGGTGAAGCCCACGCCCCGGATGGCCGGGTGCTTCACAAGGGTCATGGCAATTTCACGGCCCGCGTCGTAGAGCACGGAAAAGACGCCGTCCGGCATGCCGCATTTTTCCACCGCGCGCCGCACCGCGCCCGCCACCAACTCCGTGGTGCCGGGGTGCGCCGGGTGGGCCTTGATGATCACCGGGCAGCCCGCCGCGAGGGCGGAGGACATGTCCCCGCCCGCCGTGGAGTAGGCCATGGGAAAATTGCTCGCGCCAAACACCACCACCGGGCCGATGGGCCGCAGCATGGAGCGCATGTCCGGCTTGGGGATCGGCTGGCGGCCGGGGATCGCGTGGTCGATGCGGGCGTCCACCCAGGAGCCCTCCTCCAGGAGATCCGCGAAGAGGCGCAACTGCCCGCAGGTGCGCGCCGTCTCGCCCTTCACCCGGGCCTCCGGCAGGGCGCTCTCCGCCATGATGCGGTCAAAGAGCACCGTTCCCAGCGCCTCGATTTCCTCCGCGATGGTCCGCAGGAACGTCACGCGCGCGGCGGGTGTGGTGCGGCTATAGGCGGGAAAAGCGGCCCCCGCCAGCTCCGCGGCCTCCGCCGCCTCCGCCAGGGACGCGCTGTAATACACCGGCTCCAGGGCTTCCTCCGCCGCCGGATTCAGTCCCTGAAAAACCGCGCCTCCCGTTTGACCGCGCCGCGCCCCGATGAATGACAGTCCAGATAGTTCCATGCGGCCTGTCTATGCCGGTCGCCCGGTTTTGGCAACCGGCCCGTCTCCGCGAACGCGCGGGTCAAACGCGGGCGTGCCGCTTAGAAAATCTCGCCTTCGCCGAAGAAACGCTTCAGCTCGGCCTCGGCGGTTTCCGGGGCGTCGGAGGCGTGGCACATGTTCACCATCTTGTTCTCGCCGAAGTCCCCGCGGATCGTCCCCTTGGGAGCGGCGGCGGAGTCCGTGGGGCCCAGCAGGTCCCGCACGCGGGCGATCACGTTTTCCCCACCCAGCGCCAGCGCCACCACGGGGCTGCTCTGCATGAAGGTCACGATGTCCGGGAAGAACGGCTTGTCCGCCACGTGCGCGTAGTGCTCCTTCAGGATTTCGTCGCTGAGGTGCATCATCTTCAGACCCTTCACGGTGAAGCCTTCGGCTTCGAAGCGCTTGAGCACTTCGCCGGAGAGGTTCTTCTTAACGCAGTCGGGTTTGAAAAGAATGAGAGTGGTTTCCTGAGCCATGATATAAGAGAGATGAAAGGTGGCACCGCGAAAACGAAGGGGGGCGCGGCGGGCCGGTTTCATACTGGACTGCCGCCTGATTGCAAGTGGCGGGTGCGGGTTATGGGCCGTGTTCAGGGCTGACGTTTGCCTCCCAATCCTCCGTATGAGCACAAGGAGCGGGGACATTCCTGTCGCCGTCGAATTCTCCGGTGGAGGATGGGAAAGGCTGTGGAGGATCCTCCCTGGCCTCTCCGCAGCCTCCTGCTTTCCCGTTCTCCATCAAAGGGTTCGACGGCGACAGGAATGTCGCCGCTCCTTGGGCGCGTGCGGAGGATTGGGAGGGAGCGCACGGGGCTCATAGCCCCCCTGCCCGGGCTTCATTCCACGGCGGCGGAGTCTCCGAGGATATCCAGCCACACCTTCTCCTCCGGCGTGCCGCGGCGGAGGATCACGGGCTCGTTCCGGATCTTCAGGCGGCGGCCTTCGCGATACTCGTGCTTGCTCACCACGATGAGCTGGTCGCACAGGTCGTAGGCGTAGGGGATGTTCCCCGTGGACATGGAGAAGATGCCCTGGAGGTCCAGGGACTTCAGCGCGTCCACGCAGTCGCGGATGCGTTCGCCGGAGAGCTTGGAGAACGCTTCATCGATGGGCACCACCGAAAGCGTCGGCTCCTTGCGGCGCGTCTCATGGCGGCGGTAGGCACGGAGGTAGCTGGCGAGGATGGCGATGAAATACGGCGACTGATTCTCCCCGCCGCTGAAGAGGTCGGACTTTTTGTCCACGCGCACCGGCGGGCTGCCGGGATCGGCGGCGTTGTAAACCTCCATGTCGTATTCGCAGTAGTTCCGGTAATCCAGGAGCCGCAGGGCCTCCTTGCTGTCCGGCTGCTCGGTCAGGAGATTCAGGAAAGCCTGCATGGCCTCCTTGAGATCCGCGTCCGCGCCGGCGAAGAACAGCTCGTCCTCCTTTGCCAGACTGCTGGCGTCCAGCATCCGGTGCTGGAGGGCGAAGTCCTTGTTAGGCCATGAGATGATGCGGTAGCGGCTGGAGCCGATGGGGCGCTTCAGGAAGTTGTTGAGGAGAATGAGCAGGTTCTCCACCTCCTTGAGCGCGGCCCGCATTTTCTCCAGCACATGCTCGCGGAAGAGGCTGCCCCACAGCCGCTGCTCGCGCTGTGCTTTTTCCGAATACTCCGCGATGTCCGCCCCCGCGATGCGCAGGCGGTGCTTCTCATAGCCGCTGTTGCTCCGTTCGCGGGGATCCAGATCGCCATAGCGGTTGTGGAGAAAGGCCAGCTTCTCCCGTTCATTGACGATCTGCGGCCAGAGCGCGGCCTCATCCTTTCCGGCGGCGGCGTAAAGCCGGGAGCACTCCGCGGCGGCGGCCTCCCGTTTCGGCCAGCGCTCCTCCAGGTCCGTCCGGGCCTGTTCCAGCCGGGTCAGGTGCGGGGAGACATCCACGTCCAGCTTCAGCCGGTGGAACCGGTCCTCCGCGTCCAGAAATTCCTCCTCCAGCTTTTTCAGTTCCCGCTCCTCGCGCTCCAGCTCCTTGCCGCGGCCCCCGGCCAGAAGCTGACGCTCCTCCTCCCGGGCCAGCTTCAGCTCCTCCTCCGAGGCGGCCAGCTGGCGCTCCAGTTCCTCGAACTCCTGGCGGTCCAGGGTGTTCAACTGGACGATGTTGTCCTTCAGCCGCTTCTCCTTCTCCGGCAGTTGCCGCACCTCCGCGAGATCGCGTTGCAGCGAGTCCCCCGGGCGGAAGGTTTTGCCATAGCGCTCCTGCACGTCCTTCAGCGCCCGCTCCAGCGGCAGGTCCCGGTTTTCCTCCGCCGCCAGGGCCGCCTCCGCCTGCTCCTTCCACGCCAGTTGCTGCTGGAGGCCATTGGCCCCGATGAACGGATTCCCGTCATAAAAGCGGCGGCGCTCCACGAAGGCCCCGCGGCTCATGAAGCCGTCCGGCATGATGGCCTGCGCGTGCGCCCGCAGGTCCTTCAGATTCTCCACGCACATGAGGTTGCCGAAAAGATTCGCCACCACCGCCGCCACCACGGGATGGTCCGTCCGCAACTTCGACGCCAGGGAACCGGGCAGCACCTTGCCAGGAAGCGCGAGCGCCTTCGCCGGATTCAGCAGGGACTCGCGCCCCGCCTCGGCCCCGAAGTCCGCCAGGCTCATGCCCTGGTAATGCCGCTCCGCCGCCTCGTAGTCCGCGGGCTCCACCACCACGGCGAACTTCCGCGTGAAAGCCACCTCCAGCGCGGGCCGCCAGTGCTCGTCCGTCACCTCGCACAGCTCCCGCAGGTGCCGCGCGGGCGGTTCCGGGCCGCGCCAGGTCAGCCGCTCGTTCAGGGTGTCCCGCAGGGTCTCGGGGAAAGGCAGGCGGCCGGATTTCAGCCGGTTGATCTCCGCGCGCAGCAGCCCGCGGCGGTGGCGCGTTTCCGCCAGGCGCTTCAGGAGCGGGGCGGCGGCGTTGCTCAGTTCGCTGTCGGCTTCGGCGGCCTTGTCCTTGAGGTCGTCAAAGAACTCCTCTGCGCGCTCCAGCCCGCCTTTTTCCAGCGCGTGAATGGCGCGCTCCAGCGCCGCGAGGGGCAGCGGGGAATGCGGCAGGTGCAGCTTCCGCAGGTCCTCCAGCCAGGCCTGGCTGTTCCGCACCCGCGCGGCCAGCGCCTCCCGGGCGGTGGTGCCGCGGGCTTTCAGCTCGCTGATCTGGCGGGCCAGCGTCTGGTTCTCCTGGCGGAGGTGGAGGTAGAGTTTTCCGTCCGGGGATTCGCCGATGAGATACCCCAGCCGCCGGCGGCTCTCCTCCATGTCCGAGATCCGCCGCGTCAGGTCCTCCAGCCTCTCCCGCTCCTCCGCGTGCTCCAGCCGCAGGCGGTCCAGCGAGGTGGCCCGTTCATCGCGCTGCTCCGCCGCGTGCCGCAGGCGGAAGTGCTGCTCCAGATACTGCATCACCGCGGCCTCCCGCATGGCGTCGCTGTACTGGGTGTGCAGCTTCCGGATGGACTCCAGCCGCGTGAGTTGATCGTTCAGTTTGGCGAGCTCCGTCTCATACTGCCGGAAGGCCCGGTAGCTGGAGGTCACCTGGGAGATATCGATGGCCTCCGAGGGCAGGATGTGGTCCCGGCAGAAGTCGTTGAACTTGCTGCGGAAGGTGAAGGACATGGCCATGGGCAGCAGCCGGTCCATCACCGTGCGGTCGAAATTCAAATGCGAGGGAAACGCCATGTCCCGCCGGTAGTCATCCTGCTGGCGGAAGCAGCGTCCTTTGCGCGTCTCCACCAGTTCCTGGAACACCCCCAGCGCCAGCGGCCGGCGCTCCTCGTCCAGAAAGTCCGCGCGGTTGAGGGCCCCCTCGCAGAAGAACGAGGTGAGATGCCGCGGGGAATTCTCCGCCGCTCCCGCGAACTCGATGCGCAGGCCCCACGTCTCGATGCGTTCCCCGTCCGGCCAGGTGAATTCCAGCGCGGCGTACGTGATGGCCCCGTTCGGCCTCATGTATTGCGGCGTGCCGGATTCCTCCTCCTTCGTGTCCCCCAGGCAGTAGCCCTTCAGCGTGCGCCCGGAAGCCTGGCCCGTGGCGGCGCGGTTGAAGCCGTAGCGCGCCCGCTCGCTGCCCAGCAGCACCACGAGGACCAGGTCCATGAGCACGGACTTCCCCGAGCCGGACACGCCCGCGAGGAGGAGATTCCCGGCCACCGGCAGGCTGTCACAGTAGCCGTACCAGTTCAGGGCGTGGAGTTTTGTCAGTCGTATCTGGCGGCTCATGTCGCGGGGGTGCCGGTTTCCTCCGGGGTTTCGGCCACGCCGGTCTGGTCCGCCAGGAAGGACTGGGCGTGGCGCGTCCAGTCCTCCAGATCCTGAAACGGAATGATGCGCCGGATGGTGGGCCAGATGGTGATGGAGGACTGCTCCAGGGGCTCGGCGGCCTCCCAGCGGATGAGGTTCTTCCTCTGGGCGAGCGCCAGGATTTCCCGCAGCCGGGTGGGCGCGGGGATGGTCTTGCGCAGGGGCTCGAACTTCGTGCGCAGGGAATCGTTCAGCGTCTCCACGGTGATGGTCACCGGCGGGGCCTCGCCGCGCTCGTGGATCGCCGTGTCCAGCTCATACCACAGCGTCAGCAGCACCAGGGTGGCGTCCAGCTTCAGACGCAGGAGCATGGCCGCGTCCATGGGCACGGCCTGGAGCAGCCGCCACTCATGCTCCCACACGGTCTCCAGCCCCAGGAGGCGGAGGAAATCCGTCACCTCCTCCTGGTTTTCCCACGCCCACTGGTAGAGCGGGCGGTCCACGTCCTCCATGCCAAAGAGGCTGCCGTGAGCCAGGATGCGGCGCACGGTCTCGCTGAGACGTTCGCGGTCCGCGTCCGGCAGGCGCAGCCAGGAGGACGGGGGCGGCAGGGTGGAGTCCGGGGCGGGGCCGTTCATTTTTTCACAAGGGTCAGGCTTTCGATCTCATGCGGTCCCAGCGTTTGCCACCGCGGTTCATCCTCGTCGCCATCCAGGCGGTCCACCTCCAGCCGGTAGTTCGCGGAACGCGAGCGGCGGTGCAGGATGCAGGCGATGAGGTCCGCCATGCCCTCCTCCTCCTCGAGGGGGAGTTCGGCGGCGGGAATGCGCGTGCCTGGAGGTCCGGGCAGGGAGGCCACGAAGCGGTTGGCCCGCACCACGGTGAGGGACTGCCGCCAGTGCTGCGCGAAGTCCGCCAGCCCCGCGCCGCGGGTGGCGTCATCCGTCTCGTCCGGCAGGGACTCGATGGCCGAGGGCGGCATGGCCCGGCGCGGACGGGAGAGGGAATCGAAGCCGCCGAAGAACCGGACATCGTGCAGCCGCAGGGCGGGCAGCGGCAGGCCCGGGATGTCCCCCGCGTCCGCCACGCGCATGCCGGCAAAGCGCTGGTTCAGCATTTCGAAAAACCCCTGCACCTTCGCCCGCCGTTCGCTGCCGCTTTCCTGGAGATACCGGAACCTCGCCAGGGACCGCCGCGCGAATTCCGCCGCCCGCTGGTCCACCCGCTCCACGAGGGGGGACACCGCGCCCAGCAGCGTGCCCAGCTGGTCCAGATGATCCATCACGCGCCCCATGCCCTCCTCCGGGGTGAGGCCGGGCTCGCGCCGCCGCACCTCCTCGTTCATTTTCTCCATGATCCCCCGCTCGGAGGGCAGGGCGTCCAGTTGCTGCCGCGCCGTGCCCAGCCGGGTGTGCAGGCGGGCGCGCACCAGCTCCGCGTAACAGGCCCGCCCGATGCGCTCGGCAAAGCGGTCGAAGACTTCGGAGAGGTTTTCCTTCAGCGTGTCCGCGCCCAGTTGCCGCTTCGTATGGCGCTGGATGGAGCGGCCCATGCCGCGCAGTTCCGCCAGCCCCTCCTCCGCCTGGGAAATGGAGCTCTCGATGGCCGCCCACGGCTGTTCCTCCATCATCGCGGGATTCGTGAGCATGCCGCAGACGCCGCTGAGCTTGTCCGAAAAAACCGCCGCCCCGGGCCACGCGATCTGCCGGAGGGTCTTCAGCATGAGGGCGGCGTTTCCCTCCAGATTCAGGACCCGCCGCCACACGGCGGACTCCTGCTCCTCCAGCCAGCCGCAGGCCAGCAGCCGGTCCACCGCCTGCCGCGCCCGGTCCCGGGGGGAGGCCGGGATTTCCCCGCTCTCCTCCTCCTGGATGGCCACCGCCGGATGGGCCTCGATGACATCCTCCGCGATGCCCACCGCATCCTCCCGGTCCAGCCCCTCGGGCCGGTCCCCCAGCGCGCGCTCCAGCGCGTGGAGGATATCGATCATCACCGGCGCGGACGCACCCGAAAGCACCCGGAAAAAGACCGGGCGGATTTCATCGAAGAGCGACGCGGAGAGAGACATGGGAGCGGCAACGGAAGGGGGCGCAGGCTATGGGTGCCCGCGCTCATGGCCAGAGAAAAATGGACCCCGTTTTCCAGTTCCCTGGGCGTGCCTGCCTGCCGGTTCCGCTCAGGACTCCGCCATCATGGCGCGCACGGTCTGGAGCAGGGTGAAATAGAGCTTTGTATTACACCCGCGGCGCAGGCGCTCCACCACCAGCTCCGCCGGGGTGCGGCAGGGGCAGGGCGTGAGGCGTTCCACGGTCCCGGCGGCGGTCTCCACGGTGCCGTGGATGAAGCGGCTTTCATCGTCCTGGGTGAGGGACACCGTGAGCCCCGGTCCGCGCAGCACGGCGGAGGGCACTGCGGTTTCCGCCGGTTTTTCCAGGAAACTCAGGCGCACCGCTTGCCCTTTGGCGGTGGTGAACCGGAACACGCGGCCCGGCTCCTCCACGGACGCCAGGCTCCAGCCCGCGCGGTGCGCGGTCCAGGCGGCGAAGAAGCGGCCCGCCATGCGGTGCCCGGGCGCGCAGGTGATCTCCACGGATTCCACGGAGGGCAGCGCGGCCAGCGCGGCGGGCTCGTCAAAGCAGGTGGCCAGCGCGATGCGCAGGTGCAGCACGCGGGTCCACGTGAGGTCATTCACCGTGAACTCGCTGGCGGCGTGGGTGTGGGCCTCCTCGAGAATGGCGAACTGCGCGAGCGGGTCCTCCCACTCACTGCTGTCGATCACCAGCCGGTCGATCTCCGTGTAGAGATGCGGCTCCCAGTTCCGGGAAAAGTCTCCCTGCCACCAGAGGGTGAGCGGGAGGTCACTGTCCACGTGGGCGAAGATGGTATTCGCCACCACCGTGACGCCACAGCCCCGGATGAGGAAGGAAATCTGCTCCGAGCAGATGCTCTTTTTCCCGCCGTCCCCCAGCTGGCAGTGGGCCGTGATCCAGGCGCGGACACTGGGCGTCTCCGCGGCGGGCTCCACCGCGATGAGCAGGGCGCGGCAGGCGTGTTCCCGGGTGACGGCGCGGATGACCTCCGTGTTCTTTTCCAGGGAATCCGGGCACTCCGCATAGACCGCGAAGTTCATGAGCGAAGCGCGGGTCATCGCCTCGCTGCTTTCCCACAGCTGCTTCAGCCGGCCGTCGATCTCCCGCAGCGGCACCTCTTCCCCCAGTTCCGGGACTTGCAGGTCTGTCGTCATACAGAAATCCGGTTAGAGCCGCCGCCAGTTGCGGCCATCGTCTTCGAGCATTTTGTCGGATTCCGCGGGGCCCCAGGAACCGGCGGGGTATTCACACATGGGGGGCGGATTGGAACTCTGGTGCCAGGCGTGTTCGATCTGGTCGATGTAACGCCAGGCCTGCTCCACTTCATCCCGCCGCGCGAAGAGCGTGGCATCGCCCGCCATCGCGTCCAGGAGGAGGCGCTCGTAGGCCTCCGGGCTCGCCTTGCCGAAGCTGTTGGAATAGTGGAAATCCATCTTCACCCGTTCCGTGCGCACGGCGGGGCCGGGAATCTTGGACTGCACGCGCAGGGAGATGCCCTCGTCCGGCTGGATGCGGATGACGAGCACGTTCGCGGGATCGTCCCCGGTGCCGCGGTTGAAGAGGACGTGCGGGGGATGCTTGAAGTGCACGCTGATCTCCGTGGCCTTCTTCGGAAGCTGCTTGCCCATGCGCAGATAGAAGGGCACGCCCTCCCAGCGCCAGTTGTCGATGTTGATCCGCAGGGCCACGTAGGCCTCGGTCATGGAATCCGGGGCAATGCGGTCCTCCTGGCGGTAACCGGGAGCCGGTTTCCCGCCCACGGTGCCGGCGGTGTATTGCGCGCGCACCACGTTCTTCGCCACGTCCGAGGCGTCCTTGAAGGGGCGCAGGTTTTTCAGGACCTTCACTTTTTCATCCCGGATGCCGTCCGCCGTGAGATCCGCGGGTGGCTCCATGGCCACGAGCATCACGAGCTGGAGCAGGTGATTCTGCACCATGTCACGCAGGCAGCCCGCCTTGTCATAATACCCGCCCCGGCCGCCTTCCATGCCCAGATTCTCCGCGCAGGAGATCTGCACGTGGTCGATGTAGCGGCTGTTCCACACCGGTTCGAAGATGGCGTTGGCAAAGCGCAGCACCATGATGTTCTGCGCGGTCTCCTTGCCGAGGTAGTGGTCGATCCGGTAGGTGTCCGCCTCCTGGAAGGTCTCATTCGCCGCCGTGTTCAGCGCCTGGGCGGTGGCGAGGTCCGTGCCAAAGGGTTTCTCGATGACCACGCGCGCCCATTTACCGGGCTTGGGGTTGTTGAGCCCCACGGCGGCCAGTTGCTTCAGCACCACGGGAAAATACTCCGGCGCGGTGGAGAGATAAAAAAGCCGGTTCCCACTGCCCCCCTGGGCATCCAGTTCATCCAGCAGGTCCGCGAGGCGCTGATAGCCCTCCGCGTCCTCGAACTCGCTGCGGTGGTAGAAAATGCTCTGGCTGAAGGTGCTCCACAGCCGGTCATTGTGACCCTGCCGGGAGAACTTGCGGTTCAGATCCTCCAGTTCCGTGCGGAAGCTCTCATGGGTCTTTTCCCGGCGCGCGAAGCCCACGACCTTCAAGGCCGGCGGCAGGTCTCCATCCGTCGCGATGTTATAAAGCGCGGGAATCAGCTTGCGTCCCGTGAGGTCGCCACTGGCACCGAAAATGACCACCGTGCAGGGTTCGGGACGATTGCGGGAGGCAAGGTCTTCGCTGAATGGGTTGATGGCGTCCAAGGGATGGGAATCTGGGGAGGTTGAGAAGTCTGATGTTCACGGGACGGCCCCGTGACGCAAGCGGCATTAGAACCCTGTCGTGGCGGTGGCTGGCGACCAGTCAACTGTTCTCCATGGTGCGTTCCGTTATGGTGTGCCGGTGTAATTTCGTATTCCTGGACAGCAAAGCCCCAAGGAGCGGCGACATTCCTGTCGCCGTGAACTCTCCGATGGAGAAAGGGAGCCTGGCCTGTCGAAGATCGAAGGACCCAACGGATGAAATCCAGACGGCGACAGGAATGTCGCCGCTCCTTGGGGGCTTTGCTGTCCTGGAATATGACACCACACCAGCACGCCGTGCCCGGACGCATGGCAAACAGTCCGCCGAACACTACTGGTTGCCAACTTCCGCCACGGCGGGGGAAACTCCCCCAATGAAAAAAGATGTCGGAAACGGCGGGGCGGCATGTTCTTATTCCTGAACCCCGACGCCATGACCGATGCCGAACTCCAGCCGGATGACCCGCAGTTGCTGCGCGACTACGTCGAGCGCCGCTCCGGGAGCGCGTTTGCCGAGCTGGTGCGGCGGCATGTGGACGCCGTTTACTCCGCGGCGGTGCGGCGGGCGAACGGGGACCGGGCGCTGGCGGAGGACATCACGCAGTGTGTGTTCACGGACTTCGCGCGAAAGGCCGCGCACCTCCCGCCGGGCACGGTGCCGGGCGGATGGCTGCACCGGCACACGGGTTTCGTGGCCTCCCATCACATCGACCGCGAACGCCGCCGCCGCGCGCGGGAGCAACAGGCTGTCGCCATGAATGCCCTCACTGATTCCCCCGCGGACGCGGCCTGGCGGGACACCGCGCCCCTGCTGGATGCCGCCCTGGATGCCCTGCCCGCGCCGGACCGGGACGCCATCGTGCTCCGGTTTTTTGAGAAGCGGGACTTCCGCGCCGTGGGCCAGGCCCTGGGCGTGAGCGATGACACGGCGCAAAAACGGGTGTCCCGCGCGCTGGAGAAACTGCGGGCGCTGCTCACCCGCCGGGGTGTCACCGGCACGGCGGCGGGGCTCTCCGCCCTCATGCTGGCGCATACGGTGACCACGGCCCCGGCGGCCCTGGCATCCTCGCTCCCGGCGCGCGCGCTGGCCGGAGCGGCGGCGGGTGGAGGCACGCTCATGGCGGCAATCGCGGGGCTCGGAGCCGGGGCCCGGTGGCGGCTGGCGGGAGTCGCCGCGCTGGTGGCGCTGGCCGGGGCGTCTCCGTTTCTCCTCCGCCGGACGTGGATCGCCGGGGAGGGAGCACACGGGGAATCCGGGAGACCTGCCGGAGTCGCCCGGCCCCTCATTCCCCCCCGCCCGGAAACCCCGGCACAGGCCGCGGTGCCGCCTCCTTCGGCCCCCGGAGTGGCGGAAATCATCGCCGCCGCCGCGAAGGAACTAAGTGGTGGCGCGCAGAATTTCACCGCCACCACGCGCTCCATGTCCCTGCTCTCCCGGATTTCCCCGGAACAGGCGGAGGAGGCCCTGGGCTTGGTGGCGAAGGTGCCGGACGGCGCGGCGCGGGCGTTGCTTTATAAGTTCGTGCTCGGGCACTGGGCGGAGGTGGAGCCGTGGAAGGCGGCGGTGTATGCCGCCACGGCCATCCCGGAGGAACTCCGCGTGCCCACCACGGAGGGCGTCCTGACGGCCTGGGCGGCGCGGGATCCGGAGGGCGTGCTGGGGTGGAATTCCAAATCCGGCGGGACCACCACGGTGCCGCCGATGAGCGATTCCCTCCTGGCCGCCGTCTTCAAGGGCCTCGCCTCCCGGGATCTCGCCCGCACCTTCGAATACCTCAAAGCGATGGATAACGGCCCCGCCCGGGCCCAGGCGCTGCGCGGCATTCTGGACACCCTCCGCACGCCGGAGGACCGGGAGCGGCTGCTGGCCCGCGTGGCCCTGCAGGAGCCGGAGCTGCGGATTCAAAGCCGCCGCGCGGTGGTGGAGTCCTGGGCCCGGCGGGAGCCGGAGCAGGCCGCGGAGTGGATCGGGAAAGTGGAGCCCGCCTGGGAACGCCCGCGTCTCATGGACAGCCTGGGCTTCACCTGGCTTCAGAGCAATCCGGCGGCGGCCGCGGCGTGGTGGATAGCCCGCGAGCCCGGCCCGGACACGCTGGTGAAGGTCATCAATGTCTGGTCCCAGCGCGATCCGAACGAAGCCGGGCGCTGGCTGGCCACCCAGCCCCCGGGACCGCAAAGCGACACCGCGCGCATGACCTTTGCCCGCCAGGTGGCAGACCTCGATCCTGAATCCGCCCTCCAGTGGGCCTCCACCGTCACGGACGAGGCCATGCGCCGCGCCGCCACGGAACACATCCTGACCACCTGGCGCGCCCGTGATCCCGCGGCCGCCGCGCTCCACGAAGCGAAAGCCCCCTGATCCGCCCTCCGCCGGGCGGAATGACTCTCCCAAAAACGGCCCGCCGGTGCCGCGGCCCCCTCGTGCCCGCATCCTTCACCCGAACCCAAAACCAAACCACCACATCCCATGAAAACACGCGTTCTTACACTGCTGCTCGCGTCCGTGCTCACCGCCGCCGCGGCCCCGGACTACACGCTCCACGAATGGGGCACCTTCACCACGCTCTCCGCTTCCGACGGGTCTCTCCTGCCCGGCGTGCAGCGGGAGGAGGAGCCGCTGCCGGAATTTATCCAGGCTCACGATGGCATGCAGCACCCTGACTGGTTCCGGATGAACAAAGGGTGGCTGCGCCCGCTCGCGGGAGTCACCGTGCGGATGGAAACCCCCGTCCTGTATTTCTACACGAAGGACACCTTCGACGTGCATGTGGACGTGGGTTTCAAAGGCGGCTCCATCAGCCAGTGGTTTCCCACGCGAAGCGGCGGGGAGATCGTGCCGCCGTTGAAGCTGGACGCCCAGGGCCGGTATTTCGAAAAGGATAATATCCTGGACTTCGGCAAAGGCTACCAGGGCGGCATCCAGTGGGATGTCCGCGTGGAGCCCGCCGGACCGGACGCCGCGGGGCGGGTCTTCAAGCCGGGCGAGACTCCCAGCTGGATCTATCCGCGTCATCCGGACTCGGCCCTTGTGACCGCGAAGGATGGGACCACGGAGAAATACCTGTTCTACCGCGGCCTCGGGCGCTTCGCCCTGCCGGTCACCTTTTCCAGCAAAGCGGCGGGCACGGTGACGATGAAGAACACCGGGGAGAAACCCACCGGCACCATGCTCGTCTATGAGCGCGGGGATCTCGGGGAAGTGCGCTGGGCGGTGGTGGATCCGCTGGGGGCCGGGGCGGAGAATACCATCGACCTCGCCGCGAAACCGGTGGTGCAGAACTGGCGGGCTGGCGTCTATGCGGACGGCATTGCCATGCTGACGAAGGCGGGGCTTTACCGGAAGGAGGCGGACGCCATGATGCAAACCTGGTGGCCGAGTTACTTCGACCGCGCCGGGCTGCGGGTCTTCTGGGTGGTGCCCCGGACCTTCACGGACAGCGTGCTCCCGCTGAATGTCGCGCCCGCGCCAAAGGAAACTGTGCGCGTGCTCGTGGGCCGCAGTGAAGTAATGACCCCGCAGTTTGAGACCCGCCTGGTGACGGATTTCGCCACCGCCGAACGGGAAGGTACGAACCGCTGGAGCGGCGACCGCTATTTCCCCGCATTCACCGAGCGCGTCCGCCAGCTCAATGCCCGCACCGCCGCCGTGAAGCGGTAAGCGGCACGCACCCCGCGGCGGCGGTTGTTACAAACCTGTGGTGTTCGGCTAACTGATTTCAAGGTGGAGATGGAGCCCCAAGGAGCGGCGACATTCCTGTCGCCGTCTGGAACTCATCCGTTGGGCCCTCCGACTTCGACAGGCCAGACTCCCTGTCTCCATCGGAGAGCTCACGGCGACAGGAATGTCGCCGCTCCCTGGGGGCCTGGCTGTCCCGGGAAACGACATCGCATCGGCACACCGTGATTGAACGCAGCCGGACACCACGGGTTACAAACCGCCGCCACGTCACCTCAGGCGAGGATGGGCTTCACCAGTTCCCCGTGGACGTCGGTGAGGCGGAAGTAGCGGCCCTGGAATTTGTAGATCAGCTTCTCATGGTCCACGCCCAGGAGGTGGAGCATGGTGGCGTGGAGGTCGTGCACGTGCACGGCGCCGTCCAGGATATTGTATCCATAGTCATCCGTGAGGCCATGGGTGTATCCGGACTTCACGCCGCCGCCCGCGATCCAGACGCTGAAGCAGCGGGGGTGGTGATCACGTCCGTAGTTGTTGCCGGAGATCTTCCCCTGGCAGTAGGGGGTGCGGCCAAACTCCCCGCCCCACACCACCAGGGTGTCCTCCAGGAGGCCCCGGCGTTTGAGGTCGATGATGAGGGCCGCCGAGGCCTGGTCCGTCTGTTTGCACTGATGGGAAATGCCGCCCGCCACATCCCCGTGCTGGTCCCAGCCCTGATGGAAAAGCTGCACGAAGCGTACGTCCCGTTCGATAAGCCGCCGCGCGAGCAGGCAGTTCGCGGCAAAGGTGCCCGGGGTTTTGCTGTCCGGTCCGTAGAGGTTGAAGGTCTCCTCCGTTTCCCCCTCCGTGCTGGTGGCCTCGGGCACGCTGGTCTGCATGCGGAAGGCCATCTCTGCCTGGGCCACGCGGGCATCGATCTCCGGATCGAGCTGCCGCCCGGCCTGGTAGCTGTTCAACTGGCCGAGGGCATCCAGCATGTCGCGCCGGGTCTCGTGGGACACGCCCTCCGGATTGGTGAGGTAAAGCACGGGCTCCTTTCCGGAGCGGAACTGCACGCCCTGGTGTTCACTGGGCAGGAACCCCGCGCCCCACAGACGGGAGTAAAGCGGCTGGTCCCGCGAGGCGTTTTTTGACACCAGCACGATGAACGCGGGCAGGTTGTCGTTCAGACTCCCCAGCCCGTAGGACGCCCAGGAGCCCATGGAGGGACGGCCGGGAATCTGATTCCCGGAGCAGAAGAAGGTGATGGCCGGATCGTGATTGATGGCCTCCGTGTGCATCGTGCGGATGAGGCAGATCTCGTCCGCCACCTTCTGCGTGAAGGGCAGGATGTCCGAGATCTCCATGCCGCAGCGTCCGCTTTTTTTGAAGCCGGTGAAGGAGCCTGCCATGGGCAGCAGGCTTTGATTCCCGCTCATGGTGGAGAGCCGCTGGTTTCCGATGACCTCCTTCGGCAGGGCTTTGCCGTGGCCCGCGCGGAGGACGGGTTTGAAATCGAAAGTCTCCAGGTGCGAGGGACCACCGGCCTGGAAGAGGTAGATCACGCGCTTCGCTTTCGGCGCGAGATGCGGCAGTCCCGGCAGTCCGGCGGCGGCCCGGGCTTCCGGCATGCCGCCGAGGATGCGGGACATCGCGAGGGCTCCGAGGCCGAGGGCGGATTTTCCCAGGAAGTGGCGGCGGGTGAGCCGCATGGGGTCGTGAGAGAGGAAAGGATTCATGGGGAAACTCAGCGGTTGGTGATCGCGGCGTCGGAAGTCAGCAGGGCGGAGCAGACGATGGTGAGAGCGGCCAGCGGGGGATCGTCCGCGCCGCAGACGGCATTGGCCGCGGGGCGGTCGGCGGTGTAGCGGCGGAGTTGTTTTTCGTGGAGCGTCCGGAGCGCCTCCAGCTCCGGCCCTTCCGGAGACCGGGAGGTGAGCAGGAGGAAGACCCGCTGGAGCGGGCCGTCCGCGCCGGGTTGCTCCTTCAGCGCCCGTTTTGCCAGCGCCCGCGCGCATTCGAAGTAGCTCTGGTCATTCAGAAACACCAGCGGCTGGAGCGGGGTGTTCGTGGTCAGCCGCCGGGGCTGGCAGATTTCCCGGCTGCCGGCATCCAGCGTGGTCATGCCGGGAGGAGGCGCGGTGCGTTTGCGATAGGTGTAAAGGCTGCGGCGGTGCAGGCCCTCGCCGGAGTCCGGCACATAGTCCCCACCGGAGGCCCCGGCTTCCGACCACACGCCCGGCGGCTGCCAGGGTTTCACACTGGGGCCGCCCAGCTTCTCCACCAGCAGGCCCGCGGCCAGCAGCGCCTGGTCCCGGATGGCCTCGCCGGAGAGCCGGGCGGACGGCCCGCGGGAGAGGAGGATGTTCTTCGGATCCTTCTCCCGCTTCTCCGGAGTCGCCGCCGAGGACTGCCGGAAGGCGGCGCTCAGGACCATGCGCCGCAGCATTTTCTTCACGTCCCAGCCGGTGTGGGAAAAGTCATACGCCAGGGTGTCCAGGAGCTCCTGGTGGGAGGGGGCGTCGCCCTGCATGCCGAAGTTTTCCTGGGTGGCCACGATGCCGTTTCCAAAGCACTGCATCCACAGCCGGTTCACCGCCACGCGGGACACCAGCGGGTTTCCCGGATTCGTCATCCACCGGGCGAGTCCCAGCCGGTTCTTGGGGGCGGCGGCATCGAAGGGCATCACGGCGGAGGGCGCGGACGGCTCCACCGGACGCTTCAGGTCCGGGGAGGCGTAGTCCCCGCGGGTGAGAACGTAAACCGGGCGCGGACGCGCGGCGTCCTCCATGACCATGATGAGCGGGAGCTTTGCCAGGTAGTCGTCCTCCAGTTGTTTCCGGGCATCCGCCACCGCCTGCCGGGCTTTGGCGATCTCCGGGTCCACGCGGGAGAGAAAGTGCTCCCGCAGCAGCGCCTTCGCCGCGGCATCCCCGGCCCTGGCCGCTTGGAGCGTGGCCGGGAGGGAGGGCGCGTGCAGGTCCGCCACCTCTGCGGCGGAGAGCGCGGCGCGGAAGACTTTGATCTCATCCATTCTCCCGTTGGCAAAGCCCCGGTCATCGCGTGGCCGCGCGCCCAGGCGCATGACGTCCGCGGTGATGCTCTTGTTCAGATGATCCCGAAGCACGGGCGCGTCCGCGGGCTTTCCATCGTAATAAATCCGCAGCCCCGCCGCAGAGGAGGAGCCGTCATAGGTCACGGTGACGTCCACCCATTTTCCTACCGGGAAATCCGCCGCCGTCTCCACCGAGGCCGCGCAGCCGGGCCAGAGGTGAATGCAGCTCCAGCGCAGTTTTCCGTCCTCCAGCAGGAGCTCGAACCCCGCCGCGTCCGCCGACTGGGAATACATGCCCGGGCCCGTGTGCATGAGCAGCGCGCGCTGCTTCCGGTCCGGGGAGAGGATGCGGATGGACACGCTGAGGGGCTGATGCCGCGTGATGCCGCGCACGCTGTCCAGTTGCAGCACGGTATCGCCATCGAACTGCATCGCGCCATTCACCGCGCCCGGCACCGGGAGCAGCATGCCACCGGACATGCCCGCCGCCGCCGCGCCCGGCGTGGTGTTCGGCAGCTTGCCAGCCGCGATGGCATCCAGCGTGAAATGATCCCCCGGCACCGGGGCCGGGATCGCCTGGGTGGCGGCGAGCCATTCGGCAAACGCCGCCTCGCGCGTGGCGGGCAGGGCTTTGGCCGCGGCCTCCGCGGAAGTGAGCACGGCCTGAAGCTTCGCGATCTCCGGCCCGTCCTTGGGTCTTTGAAGGCGCATGGAGGGCTCCGGCGCGGTGGTGTTGAGGGAGTATGGAAAGAGCCCGCATTCATCGATGCCGCCAAACATGGCGCACAGACTGTAGTAGTCCGTCTGCGGCAGCGGATCGTACTTATGGTCATGGCATTTGCAGCATTCCATGGTGAGGCCCAGGAACGCGGTGCCGGCGGTGTGCACGCGGTCCGAGATGTATTCCTGACGGAACTCCTGCTCGATGGAGCCGCCCTCCTGGGTCTGGCGGTGGAGGCGGTTGAAAAGCGTGGCCAGGCGCTGCTCCTGGGTGGCATCCGGCAGCAGATCCCCCGCGATCTGCCAGGTGAGGAACTGGTCGTAGGGCAGGTTCCGGTTGAAGACCTCGATCACCCAGTCCCGCCAGGGCCAGACGAAGCAGGGATTGTCGGACTGGTAGCCGAAGGTGTCCGCGAACCGCGCCACATCCAGCCAGTCCTGGGCCATGCGTTCGCCAAAGCGCGGGGAAGCCAGGAGCTGGTCCACCCGTTTTTCAAACGCCCCGGGGGAGGTGTCCGCCGCGAAGTCCGAAAGCTCCTGGGGTGAAGGCGGCAGGCCGGTAAGAACGAAGGACGCGCGCCGCAGCAGCGTGCCGCGATCCGCCTCCGCATTCGGGGCCAGTCCCTGGGTCTCCAGCTTCGCGAGGATGAAGCGGTCCAAGTCATCCTTCGCCCACGCGGCGTCCTTCACCTGGGGCACCGCCTGCGCGCGCGGTGGCAGGAAGGCCCAGTGTTTCGTGTAGGTGGCCCCCTCCTCGATCCAGCGTGAGAGCACGGCCCGGTCCGCGTCCGTCAGCGGGCGGTTCAGCTTCGTGGGCGGCATGATGTCCACGGGGTCCGTGGTGTGAATCCGCGCCACCAGCGCGCTTTCCGCCGGTTTGCCCGGCACGATCGCGCGGTCTCCGCTCTTCAGCGTGGCCGTGGCTCCCTCAAAGGTATCCAGCCGCAGCCCGCCCTCCCGCTTCGCGCTGTCCGGCCCGTGACAGGCAAAACACCGGTCCGACAGAATCGGTCGCACCTCCCGGTTGAAGTCCACCCCCGCCGGGGAAAGACCAGGAAAGAAAAAGCACAGGAGAACAACTCGCGGGAAATTCATGGGAAGAGCGGGACTCCGGAGGTAACGGAAACCGTGCGTGTATCTTGCATCCGCCAGGTCGGAACTCTACTTGCTTCTATAATCCGCTGGGATGATTTGAACGCCATGGGCTGAACTCATCCCGCATCCGGCGAAGAAATGCGGCATCGAAGGAGAATCCATCCGCGCCCCCGTCATAAGGGGCGAAAATACAGTCCGTCTCTTTCGAAAGGAATATGATGAACCCTGTCTCCCAATTCGCGATGGCAAGAAGGAGTTCCCGGAGCGCGGCAGGGTTCCACGAAACAGGGGTTGCGAATGCGTTCCAAACCTCGCGCTCGTCGTCTCTGGATTCCACGGAATGCACGGGGGTCCATTTCGCGTGCGGCAACCATTCCAGAGGAGAGAACTCAAAATCTCTACGAATTGGTCTAAGCATCAGACAAGAGGCACGCTCTCCCAGCAGTGCGGTGCCAAACCGGGAGTAACGGTCCAAGATGATCTTCCGTTCGCGGTTGTTTGTGGCGTAACGTTGGGATTCGGGCAGGGAGTGAATGCGCATCCAGGTTTCTGGAAACGCGTCGCGTAATAGGTACGCCAGAGGAAAGACCTGGCGGTAGGGATTCTGAAACCATCTGCTTTGCATAAAACTAAAATTCCGATTCACCGTCCTGTTTTTACTCGTTGGCCAGGATTAGTATTGCAAAAGCGCGGACCTTCCTGCCCTGCCCAGGCGGAAGCAGTGGAGGCACGGCAAACCGCCTTTTCACCCGGCCTTGCATTCCCGGCGTTCCGCATCCAGTAAGCCCGCTCTCTTTTTCCCCACAGTTTTATGCTCAAAGCCGGTATCGTCGGACTCCCCAATGTTGGTAAATCCACCCTCTTCAACGCGGTGACGCGCACACGGAAGGCGGAGGCCGCGAATTATCCCTTCTGCACCATCGAGCCGAATACCGGCATCGTCACGGTGCCGGATGAACGGCTGGATATCCTCGGAAAGCTCTCGAACACGAAGAAAATCGTGCCTGCGGCCATCGAGTTCGTGGACATCGCCGGGCTGGTGCAGGGAGCGAGTCAGGGGGAAGGCCTGGGGAACAAATTCCTCAGCCACATCCGCGAGGTGGACGCCATCGTGCAGGTGGTCCGCTGCTTCGATGACGATGACATCCAGCACGTGGCCAAGAGCGTGGACCCGCTGCGGGACATTGATATCATCAACACGGAGCTGGTGCTCGCGGACCTCAACAGCGTGGAGAAACGTCTCCAGCGGGTGAGTAAACTCGCGAAAAGCGGGGACAAGGATTCCAAGGCGGAGGCCGCGCTTTGCGAAATCCTCCTGCCTCACCTCAATGAAGGAAAACCCGCCGTCACCGCCGAACTGAACGCGGACGAGCGGAAGCTGCTGAAGTCCTTCTTCCTCCTCACCGGCAAGCCGACCATTTTCGCCTGCAACGTGGCCGAGGGGGATCTCGGCACCGCCTCCAAAGATCCCGCCGGGCATCCCTACGTGGGCAAGGTGGTGGACTTTGTGAAGAACAGCCACGACGCCGAGGCCATGGTCATCAGCGCCGCCATCGAGGCCGAGCTGACGGATCTTCCCGAAGACGAAGCGACGGCTTATCTCGCGGACCTTGGAGTGGAGCACTCCGGGGTCTCGGAACTCATCCGTTCCGTCTATCACCTCCTGGGGCTGCGCACCTACCTCACCACCGGGGAGAAGGAAACGCGCGCGTGGACCATCCGGGCCGGGGACAAGGCCCCCGCCGCCGCGGGCGTCATCCACTCGGACTTCGAGCGCGGGTTCATCAAGGCGGAGGTGGTGGCTTACGAGGACCTGGTGGCCACCGGTTCCCATGCCAAAGCCCGCGAAGTGGGCAAGCTCCGCATCGAAGGCAAGGACTACGTGGTCCAGGACGGGGACGTCATGGACTTCCGCTTCAACGTCTGAGCAGGGCCCGCCGGGGCCTCAGGAGACCAGCAGGGCCAGCGCGGCAAAGTGCTCCAGGAGCGCCTGGGCCTCCGGGTTCTCAGGTAGCAGCGTGGCGAGGTCCCGGGTGCCGTCCAGCAGAGGCAGCAGGGCCTGCTCCTCCGGCTTGAGGAAGATGTTCTCGTGGCGTTGATTCACCACGCGGGTGCCTTTCGTGGCCTGCCAGCGGGCGAATGGTGAAGCCGCGGGAAACCCGGACACCCCGTTGATAAAAGCGGGGCGGAACCGGTGGAACTCCATGGCCCGGGAGATGGAGTAACAACCGAGGAGCGCGTTGGCGAGGATGCCGCGCTGCCGCCGCTCGGCGGGCAGCCCGGCGTGTTGACGGCCTTTTTCCAGCAGGGTCTCAAAGTCCATGCAGGCCGGGAAGATGGCCCGCAGTTCCGTGAGCGCCGCCCGTGCCAGGGGATCGGCCACCTCCAGGGAGACGCCTCCGGGTTCCAGGAACCGGGAGGGATGCTCCGCGTCCCCCGCCGGGCTGAGGGAGGTGGCGAAGTGAAACCGCCGGACGGTGTCCGGGGTGACAGCCCGTCTCAGGGGCACGTCCGCGCGGCACAGCAGCGTCTGGCGGAAGGCGCGGTTCCGGATGAAGTCGTTATACTGCTCGGCCTCCTCGATGGTGGAGGCCATGGCGCGCAGTTCCGTCCGCACGGCGGGGGGGAAGTCGCCGGTGGACATGGTCTGGATCTCGGCATCCCCCAGGAACTGCAGCCCGTG
Organism: Verrucomicrobiales bacterium; assembly: GCA_965229245.1. Classification (GTDB taxonomy): domain Bacteria; phylum Verrucomicrobiota; class Verrucomicrobiia; order Verrucomicrobiales; family V1-33; genus V1-33. The sequence continues at coordinate 1,311,168 of CBDDIW010000002.1, read as the reverse complement.
GCCGCGGGCGTGGTCGAGGAATTCGTGCAGGTAAAAGGCCTCGTTGGAATCCTCCAGATGTTCGTGCGCGAGGTAGAAGTCGCCGGTTCCGGCGATGAGCGAAAGCTCCTCATTGAGCGCTAGCGCGTGGGCATCCTGGCGGTTCCGGAAGGCGGTTTCGAGCACGGAGAAAAGCGCCCGGGACTGCGCGACACGGTCCGGGAGGGCCGCCACCCGGCGGGTGTGAAAGTGCGCCATTTCCCTGAGAATGAACCGCGAGCGGGCTCCCGGAAGCGCGTTGAAGCTGATGTAGGCCACTCCCTGCGGAGTGAGCAGCCGGGCGCACAGGGCCATCAGTTGCTCCCGCACGGGCGCGGCCACCCAGGAATAGAGGCCATGCGCGATGATATAGTCAAAGCTGCCGAATGTATCCCCCATCTCCTCCAGCCCGATGGTGTGGAAGGAGATATTGCGAAGCCCGGTTTCCGCCGCCGCCGCCTGGCCCTCCGCGATCTGGAGCGGGGAGACATCGATCCCCACAAACGTGGCCTCCGGATACGCCGCCGCCGCCGGGAGCAGATTCCCCCCGCCCGCGCAGCCGAGTTCCAGCACCCGGGCATTCTCCGGCAGCCGGGGATTCATTCCAAAAAGTGTCGCGATGGTCGCCAGGGTGCCCGGATGCGAACGGGGATAGGCGTAGCTCTCGTAGGGAACGTCGTCGTAGGTTGCGGCGGGGGCGGTCATCGGGTTCTGGCGTGGGAAATTGAAAGCGCGGGCGCAAAGATGAATCAAGGCCGGTATCCGCGCGGAAAGGCAAAAAGAAACCGGGCAGGAGAAATCTCCTGCCCGGTCCTATCAAATGGAATTCGGACTTCCTTGAGGATCAGTCCACTTGCTTCGCCGGCTTTTTAGGAGCGGCGGCTTTCGGGCGGGCCGGAGCCTTGGCGGCGGGGAGTTTGCCATCCTTGTAGGAGGCCAGGGATTCCTCCATACCCTTCTTCATGTCCTCGTCCTTGACGGACTCAATGGCCTTCTCCTGGGTGGCGATGGCGGCGTCCTTGTCACCTTTCATGAACTGGCCGCGGGCCAGCGTGTCCATCAGGGCGGACTTGTCACCCTTGGCGGCGGCGATGCCTTTTTCGGAGAGACCGATGGCGGCTTCCACGGCGTCCTTGGAGGGTTCCTTCAGATCGGTCAGGATGGCCCAGGCGGCGGCGTTCAGCGCTTCCGGGTTCTTGCCGAGTTCGCCTTCCGCCAGCTTCTTGGCCAGCGGGGGCACGAGGGCGGAGTCACCCTTCTGGATCGTGAAGTTCAGGCGGGTGAAGATGAGGCGGGTGCCCATTTCCGGGTCAGCCTTTTCCCATTCGTCCAGGCCGGCGAGGGCGGCATCCCAGTCCTTTTCCTTGGCGGCCTTGGCCACCACCTGCATGCGCTCGTTGGCGGCCTTTTGCTTCTCGCCTTCTTTCTTCGCCTTCTCGGCGGCGGCGGCCACGTCGAACTTGCCGTCCGCCACGGAGGTGAGGATTTCGGCGTCAAGGCCGGCCGGGTGGCCGATCCAGGCGATCTTGCCGTCCTTGCCCACCACGAACGCGCAGGGAATGCCATTCTGGTTGGCGGCCTTCATCCACGTCACGGCCATGGCGCCGTCTTTCTCCGTGGTCTTGTCATCCATCGCCACGCGGTAGGACATTTTCTCGCCCATTTCGACGACGAAGGGCTTCACCTTCTTCTCGTCGCGTTCCCAGACGTCCTGACCGATGAAAACGATGCCTTTGTCCTTCAGCTTCTCGTGGAGTTCGTCGAGGTGAGGGATGGTGGCTTTGCAGGGGCCACACCAGGTGGCCCAGAACTCGACCACATACACGTGGTCTTTGTCGAATTCCTTGACGGGTTCGCCCTGGACCCACTCACCGGCCTGGAGTTTCGGGGCGGGATCGCCGATCTTGAGTTCGGCGGAGGCCGTGAAGGAAAGGGCCGTGCTCAAAGCAGCGACGGCGGGAAGAAGACGGATTTTCATGTGGTGAACTATAGGAGGTTGGTCAAAGGAGAACCCTTGGCTTGGCGAAAGCGTTTGTCGCACGGGAATTTATTTCCGCTTTAGCGGATAAAATTTCCGCTGACGCCTCCATTTCAGGGAAAATCCCTCACTTTTCGTTCTTCCGGACGGAGGGCACGGGCAGGGGGAACGACTCCGGGGAAGCGACCATGCCCGGGGGCAGGGGCGCTTTCGGAGGCCGCAGGATGGGGGGAAGGTCCAAAGCGGGGTCCCGTTTGCGGTTGGCCGGAGGGGAAGGCATGTCGGGCAGTCGCGGCGGCGTATTGACCACAGCCGGGGGAGGCGTCCGGGGACCCTGGGAGGAGGGCGCGGGATCCACCTGGGGAGGAAGCGCGGGAGTAGTGCCCTGGTTGGCCACCGTCTGTGGCGGGATGGTGGCGGGATTGGGCATTCGCGGCAGGAGGTGGGGGGTGTCCCGCACTACTGTCAGCTTGTGATCCCTTTGCACCGCGGGAGTGGCAGCCGTCGAAGAGGCCGGCACTCCGGGGAGGAAGCGGAGAGCCAAAAAGGCGGCCACTGCCGCGGCCGCCGCGGCGGCGGTGGGGAAAATCCACGTGGGACGCGGACGCCGGGCGGGCGTCATCACCACGGGTTCCTCCACCCTGGCATCCAGTTCCTCCTGGGCAAAACGCGCGCGCAGCGCCTCCCGGTCCGCGGTGAAGATGGCATCCCGCCGCGTGGCGTCCAGCATCAGGGAGGGAGTGGTCCTGAGCGCCAGCGAGAGGTCCCGGGCCACGGACTGGATCTGCTCCGCCTCCACCCGGGCGGCCACGCTCGTGCGGAGGGTTTCCAGCAGCGCCTGGGCGGGCGTGCCGTGGATGTGCTCACCGAGCGAGAGCGCGGTGAAGTCGGGATGATCCGGGGACGTGTTCATGAGGAGGACGTAAGCGGGGGCGCGAAGAACGGGCCGGGCACGGTGGCGGGCTCGCGGGCGGCGCCGGTTTCATGGCTCAGAAGCTGGCGCAGCCGCTTCAGGCCGGTGTGAATGAGAAAGCCGACATTGCTGATGCTCAGGCCGGTCATGTCCGCGATCTCACGGTAGCTGAGGTCGTTCTGGAATTTCAGCCGCAGGCACTCCGCCTGGTTGCCGGGCAGCCGGGAAAAGAAGCGCAGGATCTCCGCCGTCTCCTCACCGTCCGCCGCCGCGTCATGCGGGCTGGGGTCGGGGGAGGGCAGGTGCTCCACGGGGGAGGCATCCAGGCTCACCAGCTTCCGGCGGCGGCGCAGCCAGTCCAGCGCGCGGTTCCGGCACACGGTGAAGAGCCACGCCTTGAGCCCCGGCCCTTCGAACCGGGCGGGGTCGTCCTGGGTGTAGAGCTTGAGAAAAGTGTCCTGCACCACGTCACGGGCCGCGTCCACATCATGGGTGATACTGGCCGCGTATCCCACCAGGGGACTTTCAAATTCACGCACCGCCCGCCGCACGAGGTCGGCCGGAGTGGGGGAATAGGATCTGGGATTCATGACGCAGGGCAGGGGCGCAAGGGTAACGTTCATCAGCGCCACTTTCCTGGAAAGAGTTTTCGGAGAGGGTTAAAAAGTGGAAAAGGGACGATGAGCCGGGCGTTCGCGGGGTTGCGTCCGGCAGGCCGGAGGTTTTGTTTCGCCCCACACGATGGACTGCCGCCCCTCCCGAACCCTCAGCCCGGACCTCTGGCTGGAAACCTGCCCGGACCTTTCCCGCCCGCTCTGTGAAACGGTGCGGGACTGGATCCTCACCTGGGAGCCGGACCTGTCTGAATCCATCAAGTGGAACATGCTGTGTTATGCCGGGGAAAAGAACGTCTGCGCGCTGGGCGGCTTCAAAAAGTGGGCGGGCCTCACCTTTTTCCGGGGCGGGGAACTGCCGGAAGCCCCGGCGCTGTGTGAACCGGCCGCCGGGCAGGGCGCGGTGCTGACCGTCCGCTTTTCCTCCCTGGAGAGCCTGGACCGGGGGGCGTTGAAACGGCTGCTGCGCGCGGCGGTGCATCTGGATGAAACCGTGCCGCCGCCGGTTCTCTCGAAAGTCCCGCGCCCCCTGCCGGAGATGCCGGTGGAGTTTGGCAGGGCACTCCGGAAAAACCGTGCCGCGCGGGAGTTCTATGAAAGCCTGAAGCCCACCTACCAGCGGGAGTATCTCATCTGGGTGGGCACCGCGAAGCTCCAGGAAACCCGCGAGCGCCGCCTGGCCGAGACCATCGCCGCGCTCACCGGCGGCTGGAAATGGGCCCAGCGGAAAAACGGCGGAGCTTCCTGAGCGGGGCGGCTTCCTGCCGCCATGGCTTAATGCTCAGGCCGCGTCCTGGGTTTTGCGCCGCACCTTCTTCAGGGCGGGGGCTTTGCCCTCCTCCACGACGTTGCGGTTGATGACCACGGTCTTCACGTCATCCCGGCCTGGGATGTCGAACATGATCTCCAGCATGATCTCCTCAAAGATGGAGCGTAGCGCGCGGGCCCCGGTGCCACGCTTGATGGCGGCGGCGGCGATGGCCTGGAGGCCGTCGCGGGTGACCTGGAGTTCCACGCCATCCAGCGAGAGGAGCTTGCTGTATTGACGGATGAGCGAATTCTTCGGCTCCACGAGGATGCGCAGGAGATCCTCCTCCGCCAGGGGTTCCAGGGCGCTGAGAATGGGCAGACGGCCAATGAATTCCGGGATCAGCCCGAAGCTCAGCAGGTCCTCCGGCTGGACCTTGCGCAGGAGCGCCTTGTCCTTCACCTCCACGCTGCGGCGGATGTTGTCCTCCATGCTGCCGAAGCCCATGACATTTTTGCCGGTGCGGCGGGAAATGATCTGCTCCAGCCCGGTGAAGGCCCCGCCGCAGATGAAGAGGATGTTCTGCGTATTGACCTGAATGTATTCCTGCTGCGGGTGCTTCCGCCCGCCCTGAGGAGGAACGTTGCATACGGTTCCCTCCAGGATCTTGAGCAGCGCTTGCTGCACACCCTCTCCGGAGACATCCCGGGTGATGCTCACATTGTCCGACTTCTTTCCGATCTTATCGATTTCATCGATGTAGATGATGCCCATCTCCGCGCGGCGCACGTCAAAGTCCGCCGCCTGGAGCAGGCGCAGGATGATATTCTCCACGTCCTCCCCCACATAGCCGGCCTCCGTGAGCGTGGTGGCGTCCGCGATGCTGAAGGGCACGCCCAGCAGCCGGGCGAGGGATCGCGCCAGCAGCGTCTTCCCGGAACCCGTGGGGCCGAGCAAAAGGACATTGCTCTTTTCGATCTCCACATCCGGAAACTTCTGCGCCGCGCGCTGGAAGGGGGTGCCGTGGTCCTCCTCCTCCATCTTTTGCTGCACCCGGCGGTAGTGGTTATGCACCGCCACGGAGAGCACTTTCTTCGCGTGCTCCTGTCCGATGACATAGTCCTCCAGATGGCGGAAGATATCCTGCGGCCGGGGCACGCTCAGCTTTGCCAGCGGCGGCAGGGGCTCGTCTTCACCCGTGCCCAGTTCCTTGTCCAGAATATCCTTACATACTCCGATGCAGGTGTCGCAGATATACACTCCCGGCCCCGCGATCAGTTTTCTGACATCCGCGTGACTCTTTCCGCAGAAAGAGCACATAGTGAGATTGGTGGGGCGCGCCATAGAGGAGGAGAAAAACAGGGGGAGGAACGGTCGGTAACCGGGAATCTATCCGAGAATCAGAATCCGGGCCAGCAGGGATTGGAGAATTATGGAACGGCGGGGACCGGTGGATGGAGGCAGGCGGTATGGAAAAGGCCCCAGGAGACCGGCGTGTCCGGGCGTTCACGCTGGGTCATGAAATGGATGTTCCCCTTGCTTCCGGTTTTCCTTCTCCTGCTGCCGCACCGGGACGCACCCCCGGGCCCTCCGCGGCCTGCAATCGTGCGGGTGGAGGTGGAACCTGACCGCGTGCATCACGGCTCCACCGTCCTGCCCCCGGACCCCGAGGGCTTGGCCCGTTATTTCAAAACCGGGTTTCCAGGGAAAGCCCGTGAGTTCCAGTTCATTTTCGCGGGGGATGCCTCCATGAGGCGTGTTAGCGAAATGGTGGAGGCGGCCATGTATGGGGAGGCCCTGAAGGACGGGCACCGGTTTCCCTTCAATGTCCGGGGCCGGGAAGGCGAGGCATTTGTGCTCGAACTGCCGGTCTGTTGTGGCGGCACGGACACGAACTTTACGGTCTGGCTGGAGTTTTCCCAGGGAAGCGTCGCGCTCATGGAAGAGGACGGAGGGGAGTTTCTGGATGAGGAGGAACTGGCCGCCCGTCTGCGCCGTTTCCCGGAAGCCGCGGGCGTCTCCGCCATCATCATGACCGGGGACAATGACTCCCTGCGCTCCCTTTTGCCGGTCCTGGAGGTCTGCCAGGCCGCCGGAGCCGCGGTGAATTTGGCCACCGGTTCCTCCCCCCGGGATCTTCCTCCTTATGAGATGGCTCTCCTCCGCCGTCAGGAGACCTTCGGCAGCCGTCCCTTTCCTTTCCGGCTCCGCTGAGCCTGGCAAGGCGGGCGCAAGGTCGGGGAATATGGTTGCGTAAGAGGGAGTCTAAGGAAGATTCAACCCCCATCCCATGAACCGCCTCATCCTGCTCCTTTCCCTCGCGTTTCCACTCGCGGCTTCGGCTGACTGGCCCATCTGGGGCGGCAGCAATTCGCGAAACATGATCTCCCCGGAGAAGAATCCTCCGGTGGAATTCGATCCCGGAAAGAAGAACGCCAAGGGGGATGTGGACCCGAAGAGCGCGCTGAATCTGAAATGGGCCGCCCGCCTGGGCTCCCAGGCTTACGGCACCGCCACCATCAGCAACGGGAAGGTGATCCTGGGCACGAACAATGACAATCCGTTCGATTCCAAATACCAGGTGACCAACAAGGAGACCGGCAAGACTTCCGCCGAGGACCGCGCCGTGGTGCTCTGTCTGGATGAGAAGACAGGGAAGATGATCTGGCAGTTCGCCTCCCCGAAGCTGGGCACCGGGAAGGTTTCCGACTGGGAATACCTTGGGATCTGCTCCGGAGCCTGCATCGACGGGAAGTATCTCTACATCCCCACGAACCGCGCGGAGGTGGTGTGCCTGGACATGGAGGGGCTGAAGGATGGGAACCAGGGCTTCCAGGACGAGGTGAAGTATCTGAGCACGCCGGACAACAAGATCGCCGGGCTGGGCGACACGGATGCCGACATCATCTGGACCTTTGACATGCGGGAGGAGTGCGGGGTTTTCCCCCACAACACCACCAGCAGCAACATCCTCATCGTGGGGGACCGTCTCTACGTGACCACTTCGAACGGGGTGGACTGGACGCACACCAACGTGCCGAATCCCGGCGCTCCCAGCCTCATCTGCCTGGATAAAAAGACCGGCAAACTCCTTGCGGAGGAGGGCAGCGGCATCGGAAAGCGCATGCTCCACTGCTCCTGGTCCAGCCCGGGGCTCGCGGACATCAAAGGAAAGCAGCAGGTCATTTTCGCCGCCGGGGACGGCTTCCTCTACGGCTTTGAGAACGCTTTCAAGAAGGACGACGAAGGGCTGGACGTGATCAACGAAATCTGGCGCTTCGATGCCAACCCGAAGGAATACCGGTTCGATGGCGACAAGAAGCGGCCCTACAACACCTACGAAGGCCCCTCCGAGGTCATCGCCACCCCGGTCATCTACAAGAACCGGATCTACACGAACATCGGCCAGGACCCGGAGCACGGGGAAGGCAAAGGCTGCCTGAGCTGCGTGGACCCCTCCCAGACGGGCGATCTCTCCGGCAAGGCCCTGTGGACCTACAAGGACATCAACCGCTCCATCTCCACCCCCGCCATCGTGGATGACATCGTTTACGTGGCGGACTACTCCGGTCTCGTCCATGCCGTGGATGCCAACACCGGCAAAAAGCTCTCCGTGTATGACACGAAAGGCCACATCTGGGGCAGCACCCTCTACATCGACGGAAAGCTCTACATCGGCAACGAAGAGGGCGAACTCCACATCATCAAGGCCGGGAAACAACTGGAGAAGATCGCCGTGGTGGACTTCCCCGGCTCCGTCTTCGCCACCCCGGTGTATGCGAACGACACCCTCTACATCATGACCATGGGGCAGCTCTACGCCTTCAGCACGAAGCCGTGAGGTGACCGTCCGCGACCTGACTTTGAACCAAAAAGCCCCGCCGGTGCGAACCGGCGGGGCTTTTATTTTGGGGGGAGCGCGGCGGGAGCCGGTTACTTTTTCGGAGGGGCGGGGGGCGTCTTGGGCACGGATTTTTTCCGGGGGGCGCGTTTGATGGCCACGGGGCCCAGCTCCCGTTTCATGATGGCGAACAGGCGCTGGAGCTCCAGCTTTTTGGACGCCGGGATCTCGTTCCAGTGCGTGTCGGTGAGCGCTCCCTCGATGGCGTAGGCGGCCACCACGGAGACGGGATGCCCGGCCTGCAGCATCCGGCGGCAGACTTCGATGGCACCCAGCTTGGCGAGTTCGGATTTGGTTTTTACTCCCGCGTCAAGGAGCCACTGGGCGGTTTTTTCCCCGAGGTTTTTGAGCGCGGCGAGCAGACGGAGGCTGGTGTCGGTGTCTGGCATAAAAGGATGACTATACTTGAGAGTCAGGTGCATGTCAGCCCTGCAATGGGGAAAGTCCATAAAAAATTTTCAGGTGCTTTTTTACGCCTGGCACGGCTGCTGCTTCGGACCCCTTCGACAGCTACGGAAAGAGCGCTCCCGGGGTTGCCACGCACCACCTGAACCCAATCAAGAAAACATGAAGAAAATCGAAGCAATCATCAAACCATTCAAGCTGGAGGACGTGAAGGAAGCGCTTCACGAAATCGGCATCGAAGGCATGACGGTCACGGAGGTCAAGGGATTCGGCCGGCAGAAGGGCCACACTGAAATTTATCGCGGCAGCGAATACACCGTGGATTTCCTGCCTAAAATCAAAATCGAAGTGGTGACTTCGGATGATCGCGTGACTCCCGCCGTGGAGGCCATCGTGAAAGCCGCGCGCACCGGTAAAATCGGGGATGGCAAGGTCTTCATTTCCCCCGTGGAGTCCGCCGTCCGCATCCGCACCCAGGAGCGGGACGAGTCCGCTGTCTAACAATCCCCGCCCGCAACCAGAACTCCTAACTCAATGAAGAAATTCCTGGCTCTTACCCTCGTGGCCTGTTGTACGCTGTTCAGCGGACTCACTGCCACGGCACAAACCACGCCTCCGGAAACGCCCGCGGCGGAAACCACCGCCGCTCCGGAGACCCCGGAGGCGGAGAAACCCGCTCCCGCCCCGGAAACCCCGGTGGCCGCCGAGACGACTCCGGCCACCACCACGGCCGCGGAAGCCGCTCCGGCTCCCGCCCCCGCTGCTCCGGCCGCTCTCGATCCCGGCCACAACGCGTGGCAGATGACCTGTACCGCCCTGGTGCTTTTCATGACCCTCCCCGGTCTGGCTCTTTTCTACGGCGGTCTCGTTCGTAAGAAGAACGTCCTTTCCGTGCTCGCCCAGTGTATGGGCATCGCGGGCATGGTCACCATCCTTTGGTGGGTCTGCGGCTACAGCCTCTGCTTCGGCGGCACCGGCCCCTTCATCGGGGACTTCAGCATGGCCTTCTTCCAGGGCATTGACGCCACCAAGACCGGCGCGGGCAGCGCGGTGATCTCGGATGGCATCTGGGTCATGTTCCAGCTCACCTTCGCCATCATCACCCCGGCGCTCATCGTCGGTGCCATCGCGGAACGGATGAAGTTCTCCGCCATCATGCTCTTCGTGCTGCTCTGGCTCTTCGCCGTGTATTTCCCGCTGGCTCACATGGTGTGGGGTACCACGGGCTGGATGTGCGGTGGTCTGAATGCCGCGAATGCCGCGATCCCCGCTCTCGACTTCGCGGGCGGCACGGTGGTGCACATGAGCTCCGGCTTCAGCGCCCTGGTGCTCTGTATCATGCTGGGCAAACGCCACAACTTCGGCAAGGAAAAGATGTCCCCGCACAGCATGGTGCTCTGTATGGTGGGCACGGGTATGCTCTGGGTGGGCTGGTATGGCTTTAACGCCGGTTCCGCTCTCGCTTCCGACGCCATCGCCGTCACCGCGTTCATGACCACGACGCTCGCCGCCGGCACCGCCGGATTCGTGTGGGGCATGGTGGAATGGCTCCACCGCGGCAAGCCCTCCGTGCTGGGCTTCTGCTCCGGCATCGTGGCCGGTCTCGTGGTCGTCACCCCGGCTTGCGGTTTCATCAGCTTCAACGGCGCGATGATCATCGGCCTGCTCGCCGGTATCATCCCCTACCTCGCGGTGGTGTTCCTCAAGGCCAAACTCGGCTACGATGACGCGCTGGACACGTTTGGCGTCCACGGTGTGGGCGGAACGCTGGGTGCCATCATGACGGGCATCCTCGCGGATGAAAAGGGCGTGGCCAGCGCCGTGGTGGCTCCCGTGAAGGAAGGTCTCCTTTTGACTCAGTTCAAAGCCATCGGCGTTACCATCGTGCTCAGCGTGGTCGCCACTGTGGTGATTACGCTCATCGTCAAGGCCGTCGTCGGACTGCGTCCGTCGGTGGAGGACGAAACCGTGGGCCTCGACCTCACCGATCACGGTGAGGAAGGCTACGAGGGCATCTAAAAGATTGGGGGTTGCTGCATAGCGCTGTGCCCGGACCCGGTTGTTGCTGCCGGTCCGGGCACAGTCACGTACAGGGAGAGCCGTCCGGGGAGACCGGCGGGAACAAATGGCTTTGACGGAGCGGGCCGCCGCGGGTAGCGCGTGGCGTCATGCCGGGCTGGAAATCTACACTCCCACTCCTCGGACCCGTCCTCATTCTGGCGGTCGCCGGGCTGGTGTGGTGGCCGCCCCGGGGAGGGAAAGACAAGGCCCCGCCGCCGTCGAAGGTTGAGGCAACGGAGGAGGTATGGGAGGAGGTGGACTTCACCGCGCTGAGGCCTGGAGGGACCATCCCGGAGTGGGAGGTGATGCAGGGCGCTTTCCAGATCATGGAGAAGGACGGGCGGATCATGCTGGAGATGCAGTATGAGCCCATGGTGGAGGGAAAGGTGCGGTGGAGCCGGGTCCTCACGGGGGGCGGCGCGGTGCGGGCACGCATGCGGGGAGACCGCACGCGGCGGGCGGCGCCGAGGTTTTGCGTGAGCCTGCTGGGGGAGTCCGAGATCCAGTTGCGCGCGGCCCCGCTGAAGGACGTGGTGGAAATCGCGGTGCCGGTCATCCCGGAGCGTGTGCTGGCCTCCGTGCCGTGGAAGGGCTGGCAGCCGGACCGGTGGGTGTGGCTGGAGTTCCGCATCCTGCCCCGGGCACTGCCGGATGGCGGCACGGGCAGTTTGTTTGAGGGCCGGGTGTGGCTGGAGGGAGAGCCCCGCCCGGTGGAGCCCACCATCCGCTATGAGTCCCCCGCGGCCCCCGGTGTGCCCCGGCCCGTGCTGGAGGGCGCTCCCTACGCGCTGCGGCCCATCTATTACGACCGCCTCGGGGCGCTGCGGTTTCACCGTTGACCTTTCCCCGGGAAGTCCATCCTGTGCGCCCCATGCAGGAAGCTCCAGAACCCGCGCCCGCGGCACCCCCCGCCTTTCGCGGCTTACGGGACTTTCCGGACCTCATCCCGCCCATGCTGGTGAAGGAACTCCGGCAGGGCTTGAAGGGGCGCGCGTTTGTCATTCCCTTTCTGGTGCTTCAGGGCGTGTTGATCCCGGCGGTCAGTGAAGGCGGGCGGCAGCCGGCGTATGCGTTCTGGACGGCCATCGCCATCGTCCTCCTTTTCCTGCTGCCCTCCCGCAGCCTGAGCGCGCTGGGGGAGGAGCGGGATGCGAATACGCTGGATACCCTGGTGCTCACGCGGCTGACGCCGTGGCGCATTGTTTCGGGAAAATGGGCGGCCTCGGCGGCCTATTCGCTCCTCGTGGCGGTCTCGGTCATCCCTTATCTCCTCATACGGTATCTCTACAGCGGCAGCAATATGATCCAGGATCTGGTGCTGCTGTGTGGTCTGCTGCTGCTTTCCGGCACGGTGGCCGCGGTGTTCATGGTGCTTTCGCTCGTGAAGTCCCCGCTGACGCGGAATGTGTTCGCGTGGGCCGTGGTGCTGGGGGTGCATTTCCAGGTGTGGCTGCCGGTCCAGAGTCACGTGCTCGAAGGGAGCACGGGCATCGGTTTCCTCACGGCGGTGGAAGGCCTGGTCCTGATGTGCTGGTTCACCGGTTTCTTCCTCTGGCATGCCGCCGGGAGAATCGCGCCCGCCGCGGCGAATATCGTCCTGCCGCGCCGCCTCGTGACCCTGGGGGCGGTGGTGGTCTGGGCCCTCCTTTCATGGCTGGCGGGCGCCGCCGCGGACAGCTACCTGCTGCTGCCGGTGCTCGCCGTCGCCGGCTTTGTGGAAATGGGGGGCGCCGGACCGCTGTATGCCACGCCCGGGGGCGATCCCTTGCGCCGGGAATCCCGGGGCATCCGGGGCGGTGTGGTATTCCATCCCGGCTGGGAGGGAGGGGTCTGTTTCAGCCTGCTGGTGTGGGCGGTGGCGGGTCTCGCGGGAGCGGCGGAGTTGTGGTCTTTTCCGGCGCTGGCGGCCTTCTGCTTTCTGCCCGTGGCCGTGCACCTGATTCCCTCCCGCGGGATCCGGGTGACCACGCCGGTGCTGCTGGTGGTGGCCCTTGCGGTGTATTTTCTCCAGTGGCTGCTGACCGACGCGGGGATGCCCTCGGCCTTTCTCCCGGCCTTCGAGGAACACGCGCGCTCTCTGTGGGCAAGCTGGACGATCGCCTTTCTCTGGGCCGGGGTGGCCGTTCTCCTGGCTTCCGTCTCCCTCGCCTGGAAAACGGCAAAGGCACGCAAATGAACGGCGGGTATTCTCCTCTTTACACCCAGGGGGCGGACCATAGTTTGCCCGCCCCCCTTTAAATCAAAGCCCTCCATGGACAAAAAGAAAGTACTCGTCGCCGACCCCATCTCAGAAAAAGGCATCGCGGACCTCAAGGCCTGCTCCTCTCTGGACGTGGTGGTGAAGATCGGGATCAAGCCGGATGAACTTCTGGCCACGGCTCATGAGTATGATGGCATCGTGGTCCGCAGCCAGACGAAGATCACGGCGGAGGTGATGGAGAAAGCCACGAAGCTCAAGGCCGTGGGACGCGCCGGGGTGGGGGTGGATAACATCGATGTCAACGCCGCGAACAAACACGGCGTGATCGTGATGAACACGCCGGGCGGGAACACAGTGTCCACGGCGGAGCACGCGTTTTCCCTCATGATGTCCCTGGCCCGTCACATCCCCCAGGCGCACGCCAGCATGGCGGCGGGGAAGTGGGACCGGAAGAGCTTCGAAGGGGTGGAGCTGAACGGCAAGACCCTGGCCATCCTGGGCATGGGGCGCATCGGCACGGAGTTCGCCCGCCGCGCCATGGCCTTCGGGATGAAGGTGGTGGCCTATGATCCCTATCTCTCCGCCAGCCGCGCGCACGTGCTGCGCGTGGAACTCATGCAGACGGTGGAGGAGGCCGTGGCGGACGCGGACTTCATCACCATGCACATGCCGCTTACGAAGGAGACGAAATATCTCCTGAACCGCGAGCGCCTGGCGAAGTGCAAGGCCGGGGTGCGCATCATCAACTGCGCCCGCGGCGGCCTGGTGGAGGAGGCGGCGCTGCTGGAGTCCCTCCAGAACGGGCACGTGGCCGGAGCGGCGCTGGATGTTTATGAAGTGGAGCCTCCCGCGAAGGACGATCCCCTCCTGACGCTCCCGAACGTGGTGCTCACGCCCCACCTCGGCGCCAGCACGGCGGAGGCCCAGGAGAACGTGGGGATCGAGGTGGCGCAGCTCATCAAGGACGCGCTGGTGGACGGCGTGGTGGCCAACGCGGTGAACATGCCCAGCGTGGACCGCAAGACGCTGGACGCCATCGGGCCGTATCTCACCTTCGCCGAAATCCTGGGCCGTCTGGCCGGACAGCTCGCGCCGAAGCAGCCGGATGTCCTCCGCATCAACTACAGCGGCAAGGTGGGCGAGGGAGACACCACGCTCATTTCCCGCGCGGTGCTCAAGGGTTACCTGGACGTGGCCTGCGCGGAGGGCGCGGTGAACTGGGTGAACGCCCCGGGCATCGCGGAATCCATGGGCCTGCGCCTCACGGAAAGCCGTCTCGCCACCCCGGCGGACTTCACGGAACTCATCGAAGTCACCGCCGGTTCCGGCGAGCAGCGCTCCAGCGTGGCGGGCACGTTCTTTGGCAGGTCCCCGCGCATCGTGGGCATCAATGGCCGCCGCATCGAGGCCTATCCGGAGGGCACGCTCCTCATTTACGAAAACCGGGACGAGCCGGGCATGGTGGGCCAGGTGGGCACCCTCCTGGGCCGCCACGGGGTGAACATCGCGAATATGTCCCTCAGCCGGGACAGCACGGGCGGCGTGGCTCTGACGGTGCTGAACGTGGACGGCAGCGCCGGGGATGAAGTCATCGCCGATATGCTGAAGAACCCGGCCATCCTCAGCGCCCGGGAGCTGCGGCTCAGTTGAGCGCCGCCGGGGGCGGGGTGGACTTCCTCCGCTTCATGACCAGCAGGGCGATGCCGTAAAGCACGGCGGGCAGCAGCAGGCTCAACAACAGAGCCAGGCCGGGAGTCTCGCGCCCCGCCGCGCCGATCCACGCGAAGACAAAGCCCATGGGCAGGCACCCGCAGGCCAGGGCGGTGAAAAACCGTCCGGCCGGCATGCGGGTGAGCCCGGCCATGCAGGCGATGACTTCCGGCAGCAGCGGCAGGCAGCGGGACCCGGCCACCACAAAGCCCCCGGCCCTTCCCGAGAAAAGCCGGCGTCCTTTGACCAGCCCGTCCGCGCCCATGAGCCGCACGGCGATCTTTTCGCCGAACTTCCGGCAAAGGCCATACGCCAGGGCTCCGGAGAGGAAGGAGCCCGCCGCGGCCACCAGTCCCCCCACCCACGCGCCGTAGAGATACCCCAGCCCGCTCATGACCGGCGTGCCGGGCACGGGCAGGAAAAGATCCGCCACCAGCAGGAGCAGCGCCACCAGCCAGCCCCAGGCCTTCCCATAGGAGGCCAGCCATTGCTGGAGGGCATCGCCGGTGAAGGTCTGCTCAAACCAGTCCCCCCAGATGAGGAACGGGATAAGGACAATGACGGCCAGGGCGAAGAAAACGGCGGCGAGACGCATGGCCGCCAGCGTAGAGACCGCCGCGCATTGGCCAAGCGACTTCCCGCGCGGTTCTTATATCATTTCAGGCAAAGAACTGGTGGTGCCTGGCTGACTGTTTTTGTCCGGATATGGCGTGCCGGTTTGAGGTTGTGTGCCGGAACAGCCTGGCCCCAAGGAGCGGCGACATTCCTGTCGCCGTGAGCTCTCCGATGGAGAAAGGAACCCGACGTGTCGAAATCGAAGGGACCAACGGATGAATTCCAGACGGCGACAGGAATGTCGCCGCTCCTTGGGCTCAGTCGGAGGATAATGAAGGGACGTATGGGAGTCATACCGTGCGCATTTGAAAACAGGTCTTTGATGGCGCCACCTGATCCCGGGCAAACCCTGACGATTTCAGTTGCGATGAAAGACCTGTTTTCAAATGCTCATGGTATCACGCTCCCCCCAGGCGGCGGACCGCCTGGGCCACCCTTGTCCGGAGGAGCCTTCGACGGGCACTCCGAAACCGCACGCTCATTTCACCGGCTTCCCCCTGGAAAGGGTTCTCAGGAAAACTTCAGCCCCACCACTCCGGCGAGGATGAGCGTGAGACATGTCAGCCGCATGACCGTGACGGGCTCGCCGAAGAGGATCATGCCGCAGATCACCGTGCCCGCCGCGCCCACGCCCGTCCACACGGCATACGCGGTGCCGATGGGCAGGGTCTTCGTGGACAGGCCCAGCAGGGCCACGCTGACGATGAGCGCCGCGATCGTTCCCACCGATGGCCAGAGCCGTGTGAATCCCTCCGTGTATTTGAGTCCCGTGGCCCACGCGATTTCAAAGAGTCCCGCGAGAAAAAGAATTGCCCATGCCATAACCTGATAGTCGTTTTTTCCGGGGCCGTCCCCGGGATGGAATGGGAGAGGCGGGGTCGTCCCCGCTTCCTGATGAGGCGACCACCCTGCCCGCGTTGGATGGACCCGGCAAGCGGGTTTCTATTCCCCGGAGATGAGCCGGTATCCGGATTTGTTCGCTGTCAGCAGATGCCGGGGCAGAGCGGGATCCTCCTCCAGCTTGCCGCGCAGGCGGGCGATGTGGTTGTCCACCGTGCGGGTCACGGGATAGCTGCCGTAGCCCCAGACGCGGTCGAGAAATTCCTCCCGCGCCACCACCTCGCCCGGGCGTTCCGAGAGAAGCCGGAGGACGGCGAATTCCTTGGGGGTCAGTTTCACCACGTGCCCGGCCTTCCGGCACTCGCCCCGGAGAAAGTCGATCTTCACCGTGCCAAAGGCGATCCTGTCCGGGGGCGGCGGGAGACCGGAGGACCGGCGGAGAAGCGCGCGGACCCGGGCCAGCAGTTCCAGCCGGTTGAAGGGTTTCACGAGGTAATCGTCCGCGCCGGAGTCCAGCCCTTGGACCTTGTCCTCTATCCGGCCCTTCGCGGTGAGCATCAGCACCGGCATCCGGTGCCCCAGGCGGCGGAGTTCCCGGCACACCGCGAAGCCGTCCAGCCGCGGCATCATGAGATCCAGCAGGATGAGGTCCGGCTTTTCCCCGATGGCCCGCTCCAGGCCTGAGAAGCCGTCCGGCGCGCTCAGCACGCGATGGCCGTCGTCCGTGAGCGTGTCGGAAAGGGCCGTGCGCATGGCGGGTTCGTCTTCGATGATGAGGACACGGGACATGGAATCAGGGGCAGGTTCCGGACAGGGGATCAGAGAGCGGCCGGATCGCGCAGGGTGAAAATGAATTCCGCCCCGCCGCCGGGCGCATCACGGACGAGGACCGTGCCGTGATGGGCCAGCGCGGCCTCGCGGACAATCGCGAGCCCGATCCCGATGCCCGGAGTCTCCCGCCGGAGCTCGGAGCCGATGCGGTAGAAGGGCTCGAAAATGCGGAGGCGTTCGCCCGGGGGCACGCCCGGGCCTTCATCCCGCACGGTGATCGTGGCGGTCCCGTTTTCCCCGCGGAGGGAGAGGTGGATGGTGCCGCCGGGGGGCGAGAATTTGAGCGCGTTGTCCAGAAGATTGAGCACCGCCTGGCGGATGGCGGCGGGGTCCAGCTCCCGCTCCACGGACTCCTCCGGCAGCGCGCCGTCCAGCGTCACCCGGCGCTCCTCCGCGAGGGGCCGCACGATGTCCAGGGCATCGCGCAGGAGCGCGGTGAGATCGCAGAGATCCTGCTCGCGCGCCAGCCGCCCGCGTTCCCGGCGGGAGAACGTGAGCACATTCTCTATGGTGGCGGAGAGGCGCCGGGACTCGCCGCGGATGAGCTTGTGATAACGGGCCTGCTCCTCCGCCCCGGCGATGCGGCCATCCCCCAGGCGCTCCGCCAGCAGGCCCAGTGAGGCCACGGGCGCGCGCAGTTCATGGGAAACCGAGGCCACGAAGTTCGACATCATCGCGTTCAACCGGCGCTGGCGCGCGAGCACCCAGACGAACCCTCCCAGGGCCGCGGACATGAACCCGGTGGCTCCCGCGATGAGCCAGCGCTGGCGGGCGAGCTGCTGGTCCAGAGTGGCGAAGGCCGCCCCGGGCCACCGGGTAACCACCTCCACGCGCCACGCGCCGGACTCCCGCGCGGCCATCAGCCTGGCCGGGAGCGGCTCCGGTTTCTGAAGACTGACCCCGTCCAGCCGGAGGGAAAAGCTCCAGCCTTCCGGCAGGCCGGGCACGGGGAGCCCGCCGATGCGCGCCATGCTGGTCAGTTCCCCGCGGGAGCGGGCCGTGACCTCCCCGGCAGTGTAAGCCAGGTGCCATGAGCCATCGATCCAGGGTTTTTTGGTCAGGACGCTTTCCCGGTGACGGCGGAGGAGCTCACGGAGCTGGTCCAGGTGGAGGGCGTCGGCACGGGCGGTCTCCAGGGTGTCAGGGTCTTCGACGAAGGGAGCGGCTTCATCGATGAGCGCGCGGGTGAGCACGGAGGGCTGGGAGATCGCGGCCTGGAGGAGAGCCGCGGCATACCGGGACCGCGCGGTCCGGTCCGGGGCGGTTTGCAGAAGATGCCGCAGCACGAGGGGTGCGAGGGGCAGGCCGGAGGTGGTGGTGGCCAGGGGGCGGGTCTCACCGGAGGCACGGGGAGCCAGGAGGGCATCCGGGGAATCGAGGCCCGCGCCAGCCAGTGCCGCGCGGGCCTCTTCGGTTTTTCCTTCCCGCTGGAGCGCCACCGCCGCGGTGAAGGCGGTGCTTTGCGCGTTCTCCGGCTGGGGCCAGGGTCCGAAGACCCAGTCCTCCGGCGCGCCCGGGGTGGTGAACCAGGAGAGCCGCGCGGCGGGAGTCCGGCCCGCGCTTTCCAGAAGGCCCTGGGCCAGCCCCGGCAGGATGCGCGTGGCCGCATCCCCCGCCGCCTGGCGCAGCGCCCCCTCTCCATCCCGCCGCTGCCGGTCCGCCGCCTGCCACGCCACCGCCGCCACGGCGGCGAGGGAGAGGAACGCCGCCCCGCCCAGCCACCAGGGCAGGGCGCGCGAAAGGCGGCGGGGGAGGGACAACCTGGAACCGGACATGCCGCTCGTGATGGGTGAAGGCTACTGCGACGGGGAGAGATTCACGCGGCGCCGGGCCCGGCCTGGTTGCGGGGAGGAGTTCTGGAGAGAGACGTTCACCCTGGCAAGGTCCGCCGCGCTGACGGTCAGCGCATCCCCCTCTTTCATGAAGACAAACGGGAGAGGATCTTTGCCCGGGGTGAAAGTGAGAGGGGGTTGCCCTTCTCTCTCCAGGGTCCAGGATTCCCAGCCGCCGCCAGGTTCCCACAAAGCGATGTCCACCTGGAGGGGAGGTGGCGGGCCTCCCATGCCATTCGACCGCACCAGCAGCCTCTGGCTCATCAGGTATGACGGCAAGGTCACCAAACGGATCAGTTCACTGAGTGACCGGTCTCTGCCGACGTTGCCGCTATTCATCCATTCCACGGTCCAGTACTCCCCGGGGAACTCGAAGCGCATTTGCGGCCTGGAAAACACATACGCCGCTTTCTCCGGAGTGTCCCTTTTCTGAAACGTGATATTCACTCCCGGTCCCTCCATGAGGGATCGCTCCGGATGGTCCCAGTCACGGGGATAGAGCCAGCTGTTTTCATCCTGATCTTTTAAGAGAGGAATCTCCAGACGGCTTCCCCACAGACCACCTCCCGGAGCCGCCACCACCCGGCGCGCCTTTAGATCCATGCACGGCAGCACACATTCACTGGAGGCGCAAAAACGGATGATCACCTCCCTGTCGAGTCCGTTCTGCCACTCCATGCCGGGATCCGGGCGCGCCGGGTTATGGTATACCTCCCGGAGGAAACCGTCGGCTTCCCGGCTGACAAACAGCCCCTGGCTCATCCGGGTCACCAGCGCGGGGTCGTCGTCCGGGATTTGCTCCACGGAGATTTCATCGTCATCCGTGAGTAGGAGATCGCCCTCTCCGGGTTTTGTCAGATCGAGCACCACGGGTGGTTTTCCCTTTGCCTGGTAGCGCGTGGCATTCAGCCGGTAGCAGAAGGCGGGGCGCGGCAGATAACGCATCACCGAGGCCACCGTCTGGTCAACGGCCAGGACGTTCAGAGAGGGATCCCAGCGGAAACCGGCACGCCAGGGATAGACCCTGAATCTCCGGGTCCAGTCCCCCGCCTTCACGGTCACGTGCCGGCGAGGCGCTCCCTTCAGGAGGTATTCCGGCCACACCTGCCCGGTCAACGCGCCCGCGCTGAGGATATCCCCGGGCTGCAATACCGGCAGCACGGGATCGCCGCCCTTCTCCATCAGGGCTTTGAGATCCAGAGGCTCCTTTTCTTTGATTCTTCCGCTGGCCGGATCGATGCGAAGAATGGTCAGCCGGGTGAGGTCCGGCAGGTTTTTGGGATTGGAATTCCGGGGCATTCCCGGCTTTGGGCGGACGTTGCGGAGGGCTTCGGAAAGGGCCGTGATGACATCCACCGGACCTGTTCCCGCGGCGGCCTTTTTGAACGCGAAGTTCTCCGCGTCAGTGTCCTGTTCCTCCGGATCGTAGAGTTCCAGCCAGACGTATTTTCCCAACTGGGGGTTCCGCTCCCGGGTGCCGTAGTCCCACAGCCGCCTCATTATCAGCAGGGTATTTTCCCGGGCTTTCTCCGGGGTTTCCTCCGGACCGGCGGGGGCTGGCAAAGGCCCGCTGGTCTGGCTCTGCCCAGGGGACCGGTTTTTCCCGAGCGCCGCCTGAAAGCTCAGGCCGGGATCCGGATGCAAGGCTAGAATTTCCTCCAGCAAAGGAAGTGGCGGCCGGATGCCCGCCACCGTCTCCAGGAGCGGTGACGTGGCGGGACTCCTGCCGTAGGAGGAAACAGGCAGGGAGGAGTAGGGACAGGTGGACTCCGCGTTGAGATCCGCTCCCGCCTCCACCAGCGCCTTGATGACGGGAATCTGCTTTTCTGTGAACTCATAGCTGACCGCGAGCGAGAGGGGCGCGTCCGCTTTCTCCGGGGTGAAGTCCGCGCCTTTCGCTTTCAGCAGGCGGATCATCTCCAGATTGTTCAGATAAGCGGCGTGGTTGACCGGCTTGTAGGTTTCGTCGCCATCCGGATCCGCCCCGTCATCCAGAAGCCGCTGGTACCACGGGAGCAGATCCTTGTCTCCTACCACCGTGTTCCCGTCCATCCCGATGAAGGAGAGCGCGGAGGCACCACACGGGGACTTGCCGGAAACCTTCGCGCCATGGCTCCGGAGCAGTTCGTAAAACGCCAAATCCCTCCGGGTCAGGATGAGATCCACGAGGCGCAGGCCGCCGGGAGTGGGGTGGTCCACGCTGGCCCCGGCCTTTAAAAGCAAGGCCGCCACTTCGCGTTCTCCCGTGAGACATGCCAGCTCCAGGGCGGTGCTGCCCAGTTGTGTTTTGGCATCCACCTCCATACCGCGGGCCAGAAGGATGGAGACGATCTCCCCGGCCCCCTGCAGGCAGGCGAGATGCAGCGCGCCGCATTCTTCATTGGAGGGCCCGGAAGGCTTCCACTGACCATAGCCGCGATAGGCTTCCGGCAGATTCGCAATGACCGTGCCCCATCCTTCGATGAAGTTGCGGGAATTCCTGTTCCCGTTCTCCCGCGCGCTCCCGGGCGTCAGGCTGACTACGGAGCCGGTTCCCTGCCGTTTCGTGAACGAAACCCTGGGCTGATCCGGGTCAATGCCGGCCTCCAGAAATATCTTCACCATCAGGGTGTTGGCATTCCGGATCGCATGCATCAGAGCATAGCCATTGGACACTTTCGGATCCGCCTTGGCTTCGAGCAGGATCTTGACGAGATGGGCCTTGTTCTCACTGGCGGCGGTAAGGATGGGCGAGCCATGGCCGATATTGGGATCCGCCCCTTTGGAGAGCAGATATTCCACCACGGACTGGTGTCCGCCCTTCACTGCGGCGGGCAGGGCAAACCCCAGCCACGGATTCTCCCGTCCGGTGGTTTCCTTCCCACCGTCCACCTTCGCTCCCTTTTCCACCAGCAGCCGTACCACCATGAGATGTCCCTTCATGGCGGCCACTGTCAGGGGGCGGGCGTTGCTTTCGGGGTTTTCCAGTTTCGCCCCCTTTTTCAGCAGGAGTTCGATGACCCCGGGATGGCCCAGCGTGGCGGCCAGGACCATCGGGCTGGCACCGGAGGGAGTCTTATCCGGAGAGGCCCCGTGGTCCAGGAGCCACTCCACCACCCGGGTGTAACCGGCGGCCACGGCTTCATCGAAGGAGATGCAGCCATTGGTCTTCAGACCCGTATCGGGGTGCAGGATGATGCCCGGGCTGTTTTTCTCCAGCTCCACCAGGCGGGCGATCACCTTTTCCTGCTCCGGGTCCGTCCCGGGGAGCGCGGAAGTCGCCGCGCCGGGGACCTCCGGCGGCGTCTCGCCGAGCGCCCTGAGATTTTCCCGGGCCAGCCGCGCGAGGGGCTCGCGGTCCGGGAATTCGCGGGCGACGCGGCGGAAGCAGTCCCGCGCGGCATCCGGGCGGGACTGCTTCCGGTGGACTTCGCCGAGGCGGAAGAGCGCGGAGGCGGCGGTCTCACGGTCCCGGTCAAACGAGGCCACGATTTCCTGATAGGCCCGGGTGGCGGTGTCGAAGTCCTGCTTTGCCTCCTCCGCATAGAGACCCTCCCGGAATCTCTGCTCCAGCGGGGAAGCCGCGGCGGCGGGAGGAGGATCCGCGGTCCGCGGGGGCGGCTCTCCGGCGGCGGGGAGAGACGGCACGCCGGTGAGGAGGAGCAGGAAAACGAGGAGGAGACGCATGGGAATATTCATGGTAGCGGATGAGACCACGGGCCGCGCCCTCCAGTTGTCACCAAACGGTAACAATTCGCGGGGAAAGTTTTGGCCAGGAAACACCCCTTGAGTGGTGGATTTCAGCCGGGTGCCGGTGGAGTTTTGCTATGGGTTTCAATAATGAAACTCATAACATCGAAAAGAATTCCTCAACCCGTCCCCCGGATCTCACTTCCTGTTATGAAAAAGCTTCTCCCGCGCCTTTCTTTTTTCGCTCTGGTATGCGCCCCGGTTTCCGTCCGGGCGGCGGTGATCGCTTACGCCGGTTCCGTGGAAAACAACACGGTGAACGAATGGCGCACCGCCTCCGTGGCCAAGCCCATGGACCTGGACGGGGACAACATCTATGGCACCCTGGGCGCGGTGCACTGGACGGTGATGGGCGTCAATGAGTTCCCCTCCGGCTCCACCTCGCCGGGGTGGCATTATGCGGGGGAAACCGGCGCGGGGCAGTTCCGGGTGGCTGGGTATGCGGTGATCGATAATCTCGCGGATCCCGCCACGAACGTGGAGGCGGGCATCGCCGCGACCGGCGCGCCAGGCACGTTCACGTTTCAGATGACCGGCACCGCCGCCACGTATTCCGGGAAAACCCTGCGGATCGGCATCATGGCGGATGTGCTTGCCGCCGCCGAGTGGGCCGCGGACAATGGCAAAACCTTTCGCCTCACCGGCTCCAGTGGAGACAGCGGGCTGATCAGCCTGCGGGGCGGCGGCGCGGGGAACGGGCAGCCGGAGATGTATTTCTTCGATGTTACCGGGGTCAATCCGGGAGACACCTTCACCATCACCGCCGGAGCCAGTCCCGGTGGTCAGGCCGGTTACATCGGCCCCATGACCTGGGATCTCTACACCACCGTCCCGGAACCCTCCGCCGCCCTGCTGGCGGGCCTCGGCCTGGCCCTCGTGGCACGCCGCCGCCGTGCTTGAACGACGGTCTCCGGAAGCTCCCGGAGAGGGAAAGCCGGAGGGGAGGGTAAAGAGGGCGGATAAGGGGAAGAAAGTTCCCTCCCGCCCAAAACCCTATGGTTTTGGCCGGGAAGGAACTTTCTCCCTGCTCTCCGGAAGCTTTCCCTGCCTGTCGGCCTTTCCAACGGGAAAGAACAATGTTCCCTCCCTCCCGAAACCACAGGGAAACGGGAGGGAGGGAACATTCTTCCCCTTTGTTTTGCGGGAGAGCAGGAAGGTACTTTTCCTCATTTTCCCAGCCATCCCGCCCGTCCGGACAGGGGAGAAAGTTCATTCCTTCACGATACCATAGGAAACGTGAAGGAATGAACTTTCTCCCCGTGACCGTCCCTCCCGGCAGGGTGGCGGGCCGGATTCACAGATCGCTTCCGGGAAGTTTATGGATAACATCCCTCCCATGATAACCCTCGAAGCCCTGCGCGCCGATATCACAAAGCTGGAAGTGGACGCCATCGTCAATGCCGCTAATTCCTCCCTCTTGGGCGGGGGCGGAGTGGATGGGGCCATTCACCGGGCGGCGGGAGGGGAACTGGTGCATGCCTGCCGTCTCCTGGGCGGGTGTAGGACGGGGGAGGCCAAACTCACGCCAGGCTTCAGGCTGCCGGCGAAATACATCATTCACACGGTGGGGCCGGTCTGGAATGGCGGGACGCTCCAGGAGCCGGAACTCCTGGCCTCCTGCTACCGCCGGTCCCTGGAGATCGCGGCAGATAAGGGGTTGGCGTCCCTCGCGTTTCCCTGCATCAGCACCGGCATCTACGGTTATCCCGCGCGCCTGGCGGCAGGGATCGCGGTGTCCGCGGCACGGGAGTTTTCCCGGGTGCCCTCCTCCCTGGAACGGGTGGTCTTTTGTTGCTTTTCGGAAGTGGACCTGGGGATTTACACAGAATTGCTTTCCTGACCTCCCGGAAGTTACAATTTCCCCGTAAAAAAATAATGACCGGGCGCGGGCTTTCGCTTTAAAGAGCCGTATGCAGGATGAAAAGCCCGAGCCGTCCCTTTTGAGCGAAGCCCTCGCCTATCCGTTCCGCGGATCAGGGTGGATCATGATCGTGCTCGGGGCCGGGCTCTCCGCGTTGCTGACGCTGGGCTCCGCGGCGCCGCTCATCGGGAAGGCCGCGTGGTTCGCGGGCTTCGGGTATTTCACGGCTTTTTATTTCGATATTATCCTGACCACGATCAATGGCCGGGACGAGCCGCCGGACTGGCCGGACATCACGGACCTGTGGGGGGATATTTTCCAGCCCGCGCTCCGGACGATGGGCACGGTGATGATCGCCTTTTTCCCGCTCTTCCTGGCGATCTACGCGAACCGCGACAGCGATGACGGGCTGCTGATGAGCCCGCTCGTGTGGGCGGGGATGGTGTTCGGGGCGTTTTACTTTCCCATGGCCATTCTGAATGTGGCGGTGGGGAATGACATCATGGGGGCGCTGCCGCACCGGGTGATCCCGGATGCCGTGCGGGCCATGCCGGGGTATCTGGTGGTGGCGGGATTGCTGGCCGCGGTGTTTGTGATTTCAAAGCTGGCGGTGGTCGCGGGTTATGCGGTGCCGTTTTTGGGAGGCCTCTTTGCGGCGGGGATTTCGTTGTATTTTATGATGGCCCAGGCGCGGCTGGCGGGGAGTTTTTACCGCCAGCGTCTCGAAGCGGAGGAGGCGGAAGAAGAGGATGAGGACAGAGCTTTCGGGGAAATCACCGCGGGGGAAACCGGCGGGGAAGTGGCTGCCGCTGTTCCCGTGCCGGTCGTCGAGCCCGCCCCGGTGGAGGCGCGGAGGATTCCCGTGCCGCCCCCGCCGCCTTCCGCTTTTGAACGGCGGGATTGAAGGGCTATGACGTCACCGGGGGATGAACGTGGTTTTCCAAAGGCCGCCTGAAAATGTAATATCGCCCCGGCGCGAAGTGATATCATAACGGACATGCCTGACGAATCCCGCGCGCTCACCCTGCTGGAGGATGCCTCTGCCTATCCTTTTCGCGGACATGGGTGGGTGATGCTGGTGATCGGCTCCATCATCTCCGCGGGATCGACCCTGGGGTACAGCTGGGCGCTGACCGGCATTTCCGTCGCCCTCGTATCAGGCTATTTCCTGGCGTATTACTCCGCGATCATTGAATCCACCGTCAGTGGCAGGGACGAGCCGCCGGACTTTCCGGAGATTTCTGATTATTCCGAGGACATCCTGAGACCTGCGCTCCGCTCCACGGAGGTGCTGCTCATCGCGTTTCTACCGTTGATCGTGCTTCGCTTTTGCGTCCTGGATATTGATGCCAATGAGGACGCACTCCTGGGCATGCCGCTGGCGTGGGTCTTTCTGGCATGGGGCGCGTTTTATTTTCCCATGGCCAGTATCAAGACCGTGGTGGAGACGGACCTTTACGCGGCCCTGCCGCACCGCGTCCTGCCGGACATTCTCCGCCATCTCCGGGCCTATCTGCCGCTGGTGGGGATGATCGCGGGTATGGTGGTTCTCTCCTCCCTGGCCGACTGGATGGGGGCGTCCATGCCGCTCATTGGCTGGATTTTCGCGGGAGGCGTCAGTTTTTATCTGATGATGGTGCATGCCCGGCTGGGAGGAATGTTTTACCGGGACTGCCTGGAGCGGGAGGTGGACGAAGCGGAGGTGGCGGTGGACGTGATGCCGGCGGCCCCCGTTCACGTGGAGCCCGCCCCGGAGGTGGCCTCGCAGGAGCCCGCCCGGGACTGGATGGCTCCCGCGGAGGTCAAAAGAGTGACCGTGCCACCCCCGGCGGCGTCCATGCGGCCACGGAAGGACTAACCAACCCGTCCGGTTGCGGCGGGACCCTGCCGGACCCATGCTCCGGGCAAAGCCGTCCCCCGTTTTATGCATACCGCCATTCTCCAAAGCCTCGCCGCGCTCGAAGCGGAAACCGGGATCCGCGTGCTCTTTGCCTGCGAGTCCGGCAGCCGGGCGTGGGGATTTGCCTCGCGGGACAGTGACTGGGATGTGCGTTTCTTTTTCGTCCGCCCCCGGAGTGAGTATCTCCGCGTGCGGCTGCCGGAGGATCACCTGCACCGCGATCTGCCGGGGGATCTGGACATCTCCGGCTGGGATCTGCGGAAGGCGCTGGGCCAGGCGCTGAAGTCGAACGCCTCCGTGTTGGAGTGGCTGGGGTCCCCGGTGGTGTATCTGGACCGGGAGGGCTTCGCGGACCGCCTGCGGCCTCTGGTGAAGGGTGTTTTTCGCGTGGGCCCGGTGGTGCAACATTACCTGGGGCTGGCGCGCCGCCTTTGGGCCGCCGCCGGGGAGGGGGAGGCCCTGAACGGGAAAAAATGCCTCTACGTCATGCGGGCCACGCTCTGCGCGCGGTGGGCGCTCACGCGCGGCACGTCGCCGCCCGTGGCCTTCGCGGAACTGCTGCCGCTGGTGGAGGACCCCTCGCTGGTGGAGGAGATCCACCACTTCGTGACGTTGAAGGAGGAGGGGCGGGAAAGCGATGCCTTTCCCGTCAGTGCCGCGCTGCGTGCGTATCTCGCGGAACTGGACGCGTGGTGCGTGGCGGAAGTGGAAAAGCTGGAGCCTCAACCCCCGGAGGCCGCGCCTCTGGACACCTTTCTCCAGGAGACCCTCGCCGCATGGCCATGACCCTGGAGGAGGCCCGCTCGCCTGGCTGCCGCCTGCTGGAGGTCATCTCCGGCAGCCGTGCTTATGGCACCCACACGCCGGAATCGGACACCGACCTGAAGGGCGTTTTCATCCAGCCGCTGGACGGGCTGATGGGCTTCCATCGCGAGGAGCAGATCAATAACGACAGCAACGACATCAGCTTCTATGAGCTGGGCCGGTTCGCGGAACTTCTGGCAAAGAACAATCCCAATCTGCTGGAGATGCTTTTCACGCCCGCGGACTGTGTGATTTTCCGCCATCCGCTTATGGATCTGTTCCCGGCGGAGATGGTGCTGTCCCGGCTTTGCCAGGAATCCTTCGCCGGATACGCCGCCACCCAGATCCGGAAGGCGCGGGGACTGAACAAGAAGATCGTGAATCCCCAGCCGGAGGCGCGGAAGAGCATCCTGGACTTCTGCCATGTGCCGGAAGGGCAGGGAAGCACCCCGCTCATGCAATGGCTGGCAAAACGCGGCCTCCGCCAGCACGATTGCGGGCTCACCGCCGTGCCCCACACCCGGGACGGCTATGCGCTTTATCACGGCCCGCCCGGAGTTTACTCGGGCATCTGGAGCGGCCCGGAGGCCACGGAGGTGCGCCTCAGCAGCGTGCCCCGCGAAGCCGTGCCGCTCACTTGGATGACCTTCAACAAGGACGGCTTCAAGAAGCACTGCAAGGACTGGCGGGAATATCAGGAGTGGGTCTCCAGCCGCAATGAAACGCGCTACGCGGGCACCCTGGCGCACGGCCAGGGCTATGATGCGAAGAACATGATGCACACCTTCCGCCTTCTGGACCTCGCGGAGGAAATCGCTCTCCACCATCGACTCACCGTGCGCACCCCCCGGCGGGAGTGGCTGCTGAAGGTGAAGGCCGGCGGTTTCACTTACGAGGACCTCCTCTCCCAGGCGGAGGAGCGGATCGAGCGCATCCGGGTCCTGTATGCCGCCAGCGATTTACCGGAGGAACCGGACAGGGCCGCCATAGAGAGGGCGGTCATCACCGCCCGGCGGAGGTGGTATTTTCCGGAGGGGCGGTAATGACGGTCTCCCGTCCGTGACGGGGATGAAAAGGGGGCGTGATTGGTGGCGCGAGGGGTCTTGACAGCCCAGGCAGCGGGTTAAGCTGAAGGACGGCTGACAGGCTGTAATTTTTGACCGGATTGTTGTTATGGAAAAACCAGCAGGAAAGACGGAGATTCCCTCGCTCACCCCTCTCCGGGGGATCGCGGCATTTGGCGTGTTTGTGTTGCACGTCGGGACATTCCTCCCCTCTTTTGCCGGATGGATGCACGCGACCGGTCTGGAGGGCGGGGTGGAGCGGTTTTACATCGCGGTCGATTTGTTTTTCATGTTGAGCGGCTACCTGTTGTACCTGCTTTATGTCACGAAATTCAGGGTTCTGAAACGCGGGGTGGTGACGGGGTTTCTGTGGAAGCGGTGGTTTCGGATCTACCCGCTTCTGTTCATCGCCTCCACGGTGAATCTGGCTCTGGAGTGGAATTACCGGCCCGAAGAGCGGATCCGGTGGCTTTATGATATATCGCTGCTGAATTCGATAAACAGATATTTCCCCGCCCTGCATGCCTACAGCTGGTCTTTGTCCGCGGAGTGGTTCGCCTATCTGGCCGCGCCCTTTCTGTTTTTCGCGCTGGGGCGGTTTCCCCGGCGGGGATGGCTCGTCGTTCTCACGGGGAGTCTGGCCCTCCTGGTGTTCCTGATGTTGACCTACTGGATAAATCTGGACCGCATCACTCCCGTGCGGGGGATCCTCGGCTTCAGTATCGGTGCCGCCCTGGCGGCGTCCGGAGTCCAGGTGGCGCGGAGGTGGGCCAACGGCGTGTTCCTGTTATTTCTGACGGCTTTCTTAGGTTCGATTTTTGTCATCCCCCGCACTCCGTTTTCGGAAATCCTCAATTACCTCCTTCTGGCCGGGGTGCTCGTGGCGGGCCCCGGGGTGACGGGCCGGGTTGACACGGTGTTGAATCGTGGGCCGATCCACTGGTTCGGGACGGTTTCCTATTCTTTTTATTTGTGGCAGAAACCTGTTTTTCTGTCCTTCGTTCTACTGTGCGGCGCGGGATGGATTTCTCCGGGCCGGACACTGGGGATGGATTTCGTCTGGCTGGCGTGCCTGTTCCTGGCGTGTGTGCTCATCAGCGCCGTGAGCTACCGGTGGATCGAGATTTTCTTCCGGGATTTGCTGATCCGGAAATTTATGAAAAGAGAAAAGGAGGTGCCGGTGCCGGATCCTCCTCCCAGCCCGGAGCCTGGCCTTCTCCGGCCGGGATTCGAGTCCCGCGGGCCTGCCGGAACGGAAAGTTCATAGTGGCCGTGGCCTTCCTTGCCTGCGCGACCCCGGCGTTGAGCCTGCCTGCCCGTGGCGTCATGGATTACCAGGATATTCCCCCCACCTCCCTGCTTTCGCGGGAGGTGGTGGGGGCCGCCTCAGGACGGCAGGGCAGTCTCCTGACGCCTGACGGGCGATGACTTACTTTTTCTTCTCCAGGGCCTCCAGCTTCTTCTCCAGCTCCTCCGTTTTGCGCTGGAGGGCGTCCACTTTCTTCCAGGCTTCGATGGACTGGGCGGCGGGGGTGGTCTGGAGGGCCTGAATGCGGGCGGCGGCGTTCGCGGCGGCTTCGGCGGCGGGGTTTGTCTTTTGACCAGCGATGACGTTCAGGACCGGCACGGCGCGGAGGTCACCCAGTTCGCCCAGGGCGTTCGCGGCGGCGGTGCGGACGGCCCGGTGCGGGGAGTTCAGGTAACCGGCCAGGAACGGCTGGATGGACGCGTCCTGGCTCCCGCGGGAGAGAACGCCGATGGCGGTGAGCGCGCCGCCCAGTTCCCGGGCGGGGAAGCCCCCGGCTTTCACGGTTTCCATGATGGCGGGCACGGCCTCTTTCCGGCTCTGGCGGTTCAGCGTGCGGATGGCGGCGGAGGCCACCATGTTTTGATAGGACGGACGCTTCAGGAAGGGGAGCACGTCCTCCTGGGGCCACGCGGCAAAGCTGGCGAGGATGGAGGAAACGATGATGGGATTCTGCTCCGCGGCGGCCATCTTCACGAGCGCGGCGTGGGCCTCCGGGTGGAAGATGCCACCCAGGGCATCCGCCACCGCCTTGCGCACCCGCTCATCCGGCTGCCCGGTCAGAGAGATCAGCGCGTCGCGGGCGGCTTCGGTCCCGATCTGCTGGAGTGCTTCCACGGCCTCCACGCGGATGGCGTGGTGGGCGTCCGTGGTGGCGATGCCGGTCAGTTGCTTCACCGTGGCCTCGTCCTTCTTTTTGCCAAGCTGCTCCACGGCGAGCATGCGCCCGATGATGTCGGACTTCAGTTGCGCCTGGAGCATTTCCCCGGCGGGCGTGAAGTTCACCTTGGCCAGCACGGTCAGCTCCGGGTCCACCCGCAGGAGGGAGGGCTGGGAGGGCAGGGCGAAGGTGAATTCCTCCTGGGCCTTGCTCACGGTGGCAGTGACGTTTTTCACGGTTTCCTTCCCGTCCGCGTCCTTCACGACGAAGCGCAGGGGCAGGGGGAGATTGAAGAGGAGGACTTTTTCGTCCACCTTCTGGGATTGCTTCACGGAGACCTTCGCGGTCTTCGCGTCCCCGTCCCAGGAGTAGCTGACATCCAGCACCGGCACGCCGCCGTGGTGGACCCACTGGTCGAAGAACTGGTCAAAGGAGCGGCCGCTCACGGCCTCCAGGGTGGACTGGAGATTGTCCGTGGTGACGTTCGTGTTCCGGTAGCGGGCGAGATATTCCTTGATGCCCGCGCGGTAGAGGTCCGGCCCCAGCTGGCTGCGGAGCATGTGCAGCACCCACGCGCCCTTCGGGTAGGCACGGTTGTCAAATTGCTCCATGGGCTCCGTGTAGTCCCGCCAGACAATGGGGCGGGTGTCGTTGGAACCGATGACGCGCTGGGCTTCTTTCCAGAGGCTGAGGGCCATGCCGTCCGCGCCGTATTTTTCGCCCTCGTAGAGGACAGTGTAGTAGCTGGCAAAGCCTTCATTCAGCCAAAGGTGGGACCAGTCCCGGCAGGTGAGGAGATCGCCAAACCACTGGTGCGCCAGTTCGTGGGCATCCAGCCGGTGGGTGGTGTCCAGTTCCCCCACCTCTTTGGGAAAGAGGGCGGTGCAGGCCATGAAGGAGCAGGTGGTGTTTTCCATGCCGCCCGCCAGGAAGTCCTGGCAATAGACCTGATAATACTTGTCCCAGGGATAAGGCGTGCCCGTTTCCTTTTCAAAGAACCGCATGATGGCCTGGGTGTCCCGGAAGGCGAGCGCCGCCTGGTCTTTCTCCGAGGGAGGAACCATGAGCGCCAGCGGGGTCTTTCCGGCCTGGGCATCGAGACGGTGGAAGTTCCCCGCCGCGAGGGCAATGAGGTAGTTCACATGCGGCTTGTCCTGCTTCCAGTGCCAGCGGATCAGCCCGCCCTGGGCGTCCCGCTCGCGGGAGAGGAGCGTCCCGTTGGAAACCACTTCCATGCCGTCCGGCGCGTGGCAGACCACTTCGCTGGTGAAGCGGTCATTCGGGTAATCGTAGCACGGGAACCAGTAGCGGTGGAACTCCGCCTCCCCCTGGCTCCACACCTGGGTGTCCCCCGCCGGGTAGCCCATTTCCGGAGTGCGGAAGTAGAGGCCGTTCTCCGGCTGGCAGTGGTAGCGCACGGTGATCGCCGCCTCCGTGCCGGGAGCCAGCGGCTCGGCCAGGGAAATGATGAGCTTTTCCTGGGTGGACTGGTGGCCGGAGACCTTGAGGCCCGCGCCGGAGATGTTGTCGATGGTGATGTCCACCGCGTCCAGCTCCAGGGTGGTGAGCGGGCGGGCCACCGGGGAGAAAGTGAGCGTCACCTCCCCGCTGACACTCCGTCGCGTGAAGTCCGGCGTGACGTCCAGCGCCAGGTGTTTGATGTCCACCGCGCGGTCCCGGGCATACTTGCGGCCCGGCACCGGATTGATCCCCTGGGGCATGAGGCTTTCCTTGCCGCACCGGCCCAAGTAGTCGAGTTCAGCACTGGCGGCGAGAGGGAGAAGCAGGAGAAGTGGTGTCAGAAATCGCATGGCGGGCTCCGGTAGCGCATTCCCTGCCAATATTCAAAAAAAACGGCTGGCTCCTTTTCAGGAGCCAGCCGCGAAGGGAAAAGCCTGGGCTCTTCCGGAAAGCCTTACTTGGCGGGCACGTGCACCGGCGTGGAGGTCGCCGTGCTCGGAGCGGGCTGCTTGTGCGCGCAGGCACCGAGGCAGAGAGCAACGAGGCCGAGGGAGATCGCTTTGATGAGCTTCATTTGTGGAGTTGTGTTGGTTGGTGTTTTTGATGTTCCGCGCGGCGTGGGCCGGAGCGGAGGCTCAAGAGGCACGATTCGTGCCATGGGGATTTATCGCTGCAAGGGAAAATTCTTCATTAATGCTGTTTTTTTAACAGAATCCATGAAGCCCTGGAAGGGAACTTTTTGCCGGGTCCTGGCCGGTGCCGCGAAATTTTTGCAATAACGGTCCGGAGTGCCGAAATGGCACTTGCGGACGCTGAGGGGGTGCTCTAGTTTCCACTCCCCCCACCTCTGCCGGACCCGCTTCCTTTCTGCGGCGCGGCCCGGGCTTCCTTTCCCTTTCCTACTAACCATCCACCTGTTTATCTGTCATGAAGGCCGACATCCATCCCGTTTACGTTGATACCGTGGTCACCTGCACCTGCGGCGCGGTTTACAACACCCGTTCCACCGTAAAGGATCTCAAGATCGGCATTTGCGCCGCCTGCCACCCGTTCTTCACGGGCGAGCAGCGCTTCGTGGACACCGCCGGACGCGTTGATAAGTTCGCCAAGCGTTTTGGCACCACCCAGATCCGCCGCACGGTCAAGCCGAAGCTCACTCCCGCCGGAGCGTAGTCTTCCATTCCTTTTCCAGTCAAACGGTGCGCGCTCTCTCCCGGGGCGCGCACCGTTTTTCTTTGTGCCGGGAGAGTCCTGCCCTGCCGTCTCCTGTCCGCCTCCGTTTCCCAACCGCTCTCCCCCATGAACTACGCTCCGCTCATCGAGAAAAAACGCACCCGCCTGGCTGAACTGGAGGACGCCATCGCGGATCCGGCGTTTTTCAACGACCCGAAGCGGGCGGGGGAGTTCACCCGGGAGCACGCGCAGCTCCGGAAGCTGCTGGCCGCGTGGGAGGCATGGGAAACCACGGGCCGGGAGATCGCGGACAGCACGGAACTCTCGAAGTCTGACGACGTGGAACTGGCCGACATGGCCCGGGAGGAACTGCCCGGGCTGGAGCAGCGGTTGGCAAAGCTCGCGGAGGAAATCCAGTATGCCCTTCTCCCCCGCGACGGAAACGAGGACAAGGACGCCATCGTGGAAATCCGCGCGGGCACCGGCGGGGACGAGGCCGGGCTGTTCGCCGCCGATCTCATGCGCATGTATCAGCGCTACGCCGAGGCCCAGGGTTGGAGGGTCGAGCCCATGGAGGCGAGTTTTTCCGAAGCGGGTGGTTTCCGCGAAGTGATCTTCCGCGTCAGCGGGGAGGAGGTCTTCCGGGCGATGAAATATGAAAGCGGCGTTCACCGGGTGCAGCGGGTGCCCGCCACGGAGACCCAGGGACGCATTCACACCTCCACCGCCACCGTGGCCGTGCTGCCGGAAGCGGAGGAGGTGGACCTGGACATTCACCCGAGTGAGCTCCGGATAGAGGTTTGCCGCGCGGGCGGGCACGGAGGCCAGGGCGTGAATACCACGGACTCCGCCGTGCAGATCCTTCACATTCCCACGGGGCTCATCGTGCGCTGTCAGGACGGCCGGAGCCAGATCAAGAACAAGGAGAAGGCCATGACCGTGCTGCGGTCCCGCCTGCTGGAGCGGAAGCAGAATGAGGAGGCGGAGAAATACTCCGCTCACCGGCGCAGCCTCATCGGCAGCGGCGGGCGGGAGGAAAAGATCCGGACTTATAACTACCCGCAGAACCGGGTGACGGATCACCGCATCAACCTCACGGTTTACAACCTGCCGTCCTTTGTGAGCGGGGATATCGAGGAAATGGTGTCCGCGCTGCAAAAGAGCGAGATGGAGGACCGGATGGCGGAAGCGGGGCTTTCATAAGCGGGGCGGGCCGGCGTGGGGAGTGGATTTCCGCTGCCGGCGGGAAGCAGGCGAGCTTTGCCGGAGGGGCAATATTTTTCCCCGCGGGCGGCGCTTTCTCCCCTGGGGCACCGGGCGGACCGGGGATCGGGACAGGTCTTTTAAAAAAATTCTGACCTTTCCGGAAATTCCGCACCCGCGGATGTCCTTTCTTTTTTGCAGTGGTCGTAACATTGTTGAACGATTTGCCTGGCCGGGTCCTCTAATCCCTGCACACTCCGCTCTCGCTCTGATCCCCATCCATCCTTCCCTATGAAAATGACCCTTCGTCACACGCCGCGGCGCCGCCGGGGCTTTACTCTCATGGAACTCCTGCTCGTGCTGGCCATCATCGGCCTGCTGATGGGCGGCGTGGCCGTGGGATACAAATCCATCATGAACAACGGCCGGGAGACCAAGGCCCGCACCAGCATCGGCACCATCCAGGCGCTGATCATGCAGTACACCGCGAAATACAAGAAGCCCCCGTCCGGCTCCGTGGGACTCCGCGCGCTGATCACCAGCGGCATCACGGATGACGAAGGGCTCTTCACGGACCCCTGGGATCATCCGATCCAGTACAAGACCGGCGGTACTCTCCGTTCCGGCGATAGCTTTGACGTGTATTCCCTTGGAAAAGATGGGATCGACGGCACGGCGGATGATATTGGCAACTGGGAGGATAAAGGTCCCCAGTAAGGGGCCCGTCCACCAACCATCCTCCCACCGTCTCTCCGGTCATGTCACGCCGCGCCTTTACCCTCATGGAGATGATGATCGTGCTGGCGATCATCGCGCTCCTTTTCGCGGGCTCTTACAAGGGCATCACGGCGCTGAATGAACAGTCCGTGTTGCAAAAGCCCTATGAGGACCTCCGCTCCCTGGCGAAAACCGCCTGGCACCGGTCCATCACGGAACAGCGGGCGTGGCAGATCCACTTTTATCCACAGCGCTTTACCCTGGAGCCAAAGGCCATAGCGCGGGAGGAGGACCGGGTCATGTTAGCCCACGCGGACAAGGAGAAGGGGCGTGGCACGGGCGTTCAACCCGTGGACGTGCCCGAAGGGATCATTATGGAAGTCCGGAAGTGGGGTCAGAAGGAATGGGTGCGCCCTCCGGAAAAGAATTCGGAGATCACCTGGGTCTTTGATGAAAGCGGGCTGTGCGAGCCCATCCGTGTTCGCTTCATCAGTGAGAAGCGGGGCACGGTGGGCGCGTGGTTCGACCCCCTCACGGCCGGGGTGCAGGAGGAACTTACCGAACTGGACTGATCCATGAAAAATCTCCGTCCCTCTTCATCCCGTTATTCCGGCATGGTCCTCATGGAGGTGTTGTGCGCGCTCATGATCTTCGGCATGGCCGTGACGGGGCTCATGAAGGCGCTCACGGTCTCCGCGCATTCCGCCGTCATTTCCCAGC
The DNA here is from genome assembly GCA_965229245.1 of Verrucomicrobiales bacterium. Taxonomy (GTDB): domain Bacteria; phylum Verrucomicrobiota; class Verrucomicrobiia; order Verrucomicrobiales; family V1-33; genus V1-33. The sequence continues at coordinate 1,275,684 of CBDDIW010000002.1, read as the reverse complement.
AGGAACTGCGGATGATCCTCCGCCTTCAGTCCACGCTCAACGAAACCAGCAAGTATCCCAAGATCGAAGACCTCTACAATGAGCAGAACGGCCAGGGAAAGACCACGGACCCGGATGACCTCGGCGTCTGGACCCGCACGGAGATTATCAAGCTGGACGGCGTCCTGAATTCCGAAGGCCAGCCGCTCAATGACATGTATCACATCATCGTGACCGCCTACTACGATGACTTCGGGAAATCCGGGCAGCTTCAGGCGGACACTGTCCGTTACGCCAAACTCTACGGCACCACGGGCGGCAATACCCAGCTCGCTCCCGCCGGCTCTCAATAGACCCTCTGTATGAAACCTGTTCCTCTTTCCCGCGCTCCCCGCGCGTTTACCATCATCGAGGTTGTGGTTGGCATGGCTCTCATGGGCCTGCTCGCAGGGGGGATCTTTTCCGTGCAGCGCGGAGCCTTTTCCGTGAGCGCGGAGGTGGTGAAGCGGGAGACCCAGACCATGCGCGTTCACAGCTTCTGTGATTTGCTGCGGCGGACTTTTGAGCAGACTCCCGGCAACGCGAAGGTGAACCTGCAGTACTGGGGTGGGGGCGGTTCAGACCTTGCGGAGGTGGCCTTCACGGATTACCCTCTCGCGTTCAAAAGGTCCTGGGGGATGGCGGGCGCGAAAACCGTGCTTTTCCGTACTGAGCGTGCCGCGGGCCTGAGCCTCCGGGCGGCGATGATTTATCTGGATGACGAGCAGGCAGCGGCCTGGGCGAAGGGGGAGTTTGACGAAAGCAAAATCATGGACCGGTTGACGATCATGGACGGGATCGCCTCCCTGAACTGGCGTTTTTACAATGACACCACCCAAGAGTGGGACCCGGAGTGGCCGGTGTCCAATACGAAGCGGCCCAGCTTCGTGGAAATGACTCTCCAGTTTATGGACGGGGATGATCCTGTGCGGCTCGTATACTGGATTCCCACCATGGCGAACCCGCAGCAATATACCTCGGGCCTGGGGAATCTGGGTCAGGGAGGGGCCGGGGGCGGAGGTGGCGCGGGAGGACCGGGAGGTGGCGGTCCTGGAGGGGGTGGTGGTCCCGGTGGTGACCGCCCTGGCCGCGGCGGAAATGGTGAGGGTCGTCCCAATCGCGGTGGCGGTGGTGGACCGGGAGGCGGCGGTGGATTCGGACCCGGGGGAGGTGGCGGTGGTGGATTTGGTGGAGGAGGGCGTCCGCCAGGCGGGGGGCGTGGAAGGTAGCTTCCGCTCCTCTCCCATCCGGTTGGTTCATTCCCTTTTCATTTTTCGATTTTTCCATTCAGTTCCCTGCCTTTTGGCAGGTCTTCCCCATGACGACTTACCCGCTCAGCACTTGCCGCTTCCCCGCCTCCCGGCGGGGGTCGGCGCTGATCATGGTGATCTGGCTCATCGCCATGCTCACCATGGTGATCTACAGCATGCACCGCGTGGTGGCGAACGACCTCACTCTGACCATCGCCCAGAAGCAGGGCTTCCGTGCCCGGGAACTCGCGGAGATGGGACTTCACTGGGCCATGAATCCGGTAGTGAAAAAGTATGACCGCGCGATCCTCCAGCAGACGGGTGGAGGGGATAGCGTGGGCGGAGTGGTTTTGGAGGAAGGGGAATCCCTTTATGTGCGCATCCAGGGTGAGGGCGGGAAGATGAACATCAATGCCCTGATGGTGAATGATCCGGACCGCCGGAAGTTCATGACAAATCTTTTCCTTCTCTGGGGCCTGGATAATACCGAGGCGGATGCGTTGTTTGATCGGATGATCGACTGGACGGACGTGAATGATGAGGCGCTTACCCACGGGATGGAGAAGAAGGACTACATGAATCTCTATAATACCGAGACTTCCCAGTATCCTTTTAACCATCCTTTTTATTCTGTTGAAGAAATGGCGCTGGTCCCCGGTTTTGACAAGGTCTCTGCCAATTGCAAGACCTGGAAGGATTACTTCACCGTTTACAGCGGGCAAAAGCTGGACGTGAACGAGGCGGAGGCCAAGGTCCTCGCCGCGGCGGCTCTCGGCTGCGGTGACACCCCCTCCAATCCTCAAGTCACCTACGACGAACTCCTGGAAACAGCCCAGCAAATAGTGGACGCCCGCCTCGGCCAAAGCGGGGAGGTGGATGGCCAGGACTCGCAGAAGCTCGGCAGCGCGAGCGAAGCTTTGGTTCAGTTGAGGGTGCCGGAAGACTCCCCTATGGCGTCCTTTTTCGGGGTCAATGACCAGACCGTCCTCATTCGGAGCGTGGCCACGGTGGGTGACTACCGGAAACGCGTGGAGCTTGTGGTGCGCAATCGTACTGGAACCCCGCAGATTCTTTCCCGCAGGGAAGTCCCCCTTAACGAAGATTAAATGAAGTCAACCAGCGCCAATACAGAGTCCGGCATTTGCCTGCCCGGTGAATTATCGTGGGAGTTGTGGAAGCAGTCATCCGGCGGATGGCAGTTGGCTCAGAGCATTCCCCTGGAGGAAGGCGGGCCCGCTTCGTTCAAGTCCGCCAGCGTCTTCGGCTATCCCGTCAGCGCGGCCTTCGCGGTCCCAGTCCGCGCGGCCACCAGCGATGAGGAACTGCTGCCGGATATCGTGGATTTCCAGCTCGAAAAGCAGGGCCTGAAGCCGGAGACCCCGGTGGGAAAGCTCATGGACTACCGGACGGTGGAGCGGGAGGAAAACCGCACCCTGCTCCTGGCCACGGTGCTCAGCCCCGCCGTGGCGGATGTGCTTCCCCGCGAGGCCCCGCAGCAGTTTGAGGTCACGCCTTACCTCTACTACCTGCCGGACGATCACCTGGTGATCTGGAAGGAACTGGGCCGCCTGGTTTTCTGCATCACCCGCGGCGATCAGCCTGCTTATTATCATGCCTTGAACTCCCCGGTGCTCACCCGGGATACGGCGAGCGAACTGGAGCACATGCTCATGCCGCTCTACACCCAGGGGATCATTACTCACCTGGAGGGCATCGTCATCTGGACGGAGGCCGTGGAGCCGGGGGCCGCCGAGGAACTGAGCCGCGTTTTCGGTGCCCGCGTGCGCCTGGAGCCGCGTCCGAAGCCTACCCTTCCGAAAGAGACGTGGGGGGTGGAGCCGGTCTCCGTGGCCATGGGGAAAATCCGCGCCGCGCGCATGCGAAAGGTACGGAATATCGTGGTGGCCTGTTTCCTGGGTTACCTCATCATTCCCGCGTTTTTCGCCGCCCAGTATTTCCTCGCGCAGAAGGATCTCGATGAATTGAAAGCCAAAGTGCGGGGAATGAAAGCTCAGTATGGCGCTGTGGAGAATACGATCAAACAGTTCAAGGTCATGGATGCGGCCATCAATTTTGACAAATACCCCATCGAGGTTGTCTCCCAGGCCATCCGCCCTCTCTACGAACCGGGCAGCGAGGTGAGAATCACCAGTCTCGAAATCAACCGCACGGTCCGGGACAAAGAGGCCGAAAAGTCCGAGGTGACCATCAAAGGAGAAACCAGCACACCGAACAATACCGCCGTCACCCGGTATCACATTAAGGTGAAGAACAATCTCAAGGATTATAAGTGGGATCCTCCCAAATACCAGGAGGTAAAGGAAGGACGAGTCCCATTCCAGATCACCGGAAGTTACACCACCGCCGAAAACGAAAATGCCGAGCCTAAACACTAACGAAAGACGGCTGGTCATCGTCATGGGCGTGGCCCTGTTCCTCGCGGCCAATTTTTTTGGCTGGATGATGATTTCCGAGGCCACGGCCTCCATTGCCATCCAGGAGAAAAAGCAAAAGGCCGATCTTGGTAAGCTTGAAGAAGCGAAAACGAAAGCGACCGAGGCCGAAAAGGCAAGAACCTGGATCGACGGGAACATCCGGACCTATGAGAGCGAGCTGCAACGCGAGACCTACCTCAATGATGAGGTGATCCCCCGGCTCATCTCTGGTCTGGATCTGGAGCAGAGCAAAAATCTTCCCATGACCACGCTGACAGGGGATTTTTTCATCAAAAGCCGTTACCGTACCACTGTGAAAGGTCCGTGGAACGACGTGATGGAATTCATCTACCGTCTGCAGTCCCCGAAGGATATGCGCTTCGTGCCCCGCATCACCCTTCTGCCGAAGAAGAATGAACTGGATGACTCCCAGCAACTGGTGGAGGCGTCCCTGGAACTGGAGCAGTGGTGGGCCAAGCCGGATGGCATCGCCATGGAGGAGGAGCCCGTGGAGGTTGAACAACCCGCCGCGGAAACGGTCAATCCCTCCACCCCGGAAACCGAAAAACCAGCCGTGCCTGCCGCCCCGGCTCCCGCCACTCCCGTGCCCGTCCCCGCTCCGGTACCGCTTCCCTCGACACCGGCTGCCCCGCCTCCCTGATTGAATTTCAGTAATCTGTCTTTCCCCTGATTTATAAACTCCATCGAAGCCACACTATGAAAACGAAGGCTATCGCTCTCCTGCTTCCCGCGTTTGTCCTCCTCTCTGCTTCGGCACCCCGTGCCCTCGCGGAAAGCAAGGCCGGCACCCATACAAATGCCGACGGTACTTTCGTGCCGAAGGAAAAGGCGCTGTCTGACTATGACAAACTCCGGGCGAAAAGCCCTTTTGAGTTCGATCCGCCCAAGGTGAAAACAGAGGAGGTGATCAATCCGTTCGAAGGCTATTCTCTCGCCGGCTACTGCGGAAAAGGGGACACTCTCATGGTGACCCTCCTCGCGGGGAAGGAGAAGAAGCGCATTGTGGTTTACGGGGATGGTTCTCCTTATAAACCCCGTGATGAAAGCGGCTTCCGGGTAATCGGGATCAACCGGCACCAGGCTCTGCGGGATACGGAAGTCATTCTGGAAAAAGACGGCCAGCAGGGGACGGTGAAGTTTGAAGAGGACACCCTGCGTTCCAAGGGGCCCGCCCAGGGTCAGGGCGGGATGATTCCGGGGCCAAACGGTCAGCTGGTTCCGCGCCAGGGCGGCGGTGTGCCCCGCCCCACCGGAGTCCCGGCTCCCGGGGGTCAGAATAATTACCAGGCTCCCGCGCCCTTTATCCCTGGTCAGAATGTGCAGCCTCAAATGCAGCCGCAGTTGCAACCCGGAATGCAGAATGGTGCCGTCACGGCAAATCCCGCCATTCCCACCTCCGCCATGAATAATGACCAGTTGTTGAATCACGTCATGAACGGCACCCCCGCGCCAGTGACGAACAACGCGTTGCTGCGGCAAAATAACAACCAGGGCGGTAATGGGGGCAACGGTGGCAATGGAGGCGAGCGTCCCGGCGGGGGGCGTCGCAAGGTAGTTCTGCCCACCACTCCCTGAACCGTCCTCCGGCGGGTAATCTTTTATTTCAATTTTCTTCCTTCATGTTTCGCCCATCCACTCTCCTTCTTCCGCTGCTCCTGACGCTTCCCCCTGTCGCCTGGGGTCAGGGGTTAGGGCAAAAGTCTTCCCCGGCTCTGCGAGGGGATCTATTGGCCCAGGCCGCGCCGCAAGTGCCCGCGGCCGCGGAAACCGCTGATATCGTGGAGGCTGCTCCCGAGGCGCAGCCTGCCGCCGTGCCTCAACCGGCTCCCGCGGTTCCGGCGCCCGCCGCCCAGCCCCCCGCGAGACCCTCCGTTGTTCCTCCCTCTTCCGCTCAGCCACCCGCGAATAACGGGAACGGTGGTCGTCAGGCTGGCGGTGGCCGTGGCTTTAGCGGTCGTGGCGGGCGGGGAAATCTGCAAGGCGGACAGGCTGGCGCCGCGGACGGCGGGGCCGCGAGGCCGCGCACCGGCATTCCGCTTCCAGGTGCCACCGGTGGTGCTGTGCCCGGAGCCGGGAACGGCCGGGTCATTCCGCCTACCGGTCGCTCCACCCAGCCCCCCGGGACCCGTGCCGCGGATTCCGCTGCTCCCGCTTCGGCTCAGGGCCTTCCGCTCGATCCTGACAACAAATACGGCGACATCGCCTGGGTAAACGAGGACATCAATATCGTCATCAGCAAGTACGAGGAGATCTCCCGCCACCACGTCATCCGGGGCCCCAATCTCACCGGTACGGTGACCATTGTCGCCAATCCGAATCCGGAACGTCCCTTCACGGACAAGGAGGCCGCGGACTTCATCAGGATCGCGCTTGGTGTGCAGGGATTTGTGATTCAGCGCTACAATGACACCATTGATAAAATGGTGGTTGTGGGAAACGGGGGGGCACCTCCGGGGATCTACGGGGCCGTTGAAGGCTTTCCGCTCTACACCCGGAAGCAAAAGCTGCCCGAGGACGACCGGATCATCAATTTTGTCCTGACGCTGGATAACCTTCCCGTCATCGAGGCCTCTCAGGTGATCGCCCAGGCCGTGCCCGTGGCCCAGTGGGCAAAGTATGTGGTGGTGCCTTCAGCCAACTCCATCTTCATTCAGGAGTATGTCTCGAACATCCGCACGCTGCTGAAGGTGGTGGACACCATCGACCTCCCGGCGGAAAAACCGGTGCACGTGTGGGTGGAACTGGAGCGCGCCTCCGCGGAGGACGTGCAGGCCATTCTCGATCAAATTCTCCAGGCTCAGGCCAAGGGAGCGGGCAGCACGGGTGGCTCTGGATTCCGTAGTATTGCTCCCGGGCAGGCTGTCAATAATCTCCCGCAGCCGGGAGGCGTGGCCACCCAGCCAGGCGGCGGTGGCGGAGCTCTGGTGCCGGACCCCAGCTCGGTGATCGTCAAAGCGGACCCCCGCACGAACCGGGTTTTCATCAACGGGCCCAAGGCTTACGTGGAGCATCTCCAGAAGCTCATCCACGAGTTTGACGAGCCCAGTCGGGTGAAGAGCCTGCTGACGCAGCAACTCCGCTACATTCCGGTGAATCAGTTTTTCAATACTGCGCTCACCGCGCTGGAAACGTCCGGAGCGGGTTCCGCGTCCGGGGGGGGCGGCGGAGCCGCTGCGGGTGCTGCCGGAGGTGCGGGCCGGAACAACGGAAACCGGGGCGGCGGCGATTTTGGCGCCCAGGGCGGTGCCGGCGGAAACCGGGCCGGAACCAATGCGTTCGGCAGCAATTCAGGCTCCACCAGTTCCAGCAGTTCCCGTAGCCGGACATCCTCCGGCCTTTCGGGAGGCTCCTCTGGCAGTGGTGGCTCCAGTACCTTGGAGGCTCCCATGGCTCAGTCTGTGGGGAAGACGCTCCTCATTTCGGATCCCCGAACCAACAGTCTCATCGTTTCGGGGCCGCCGGATTCCATCCAGCGCGTGAGTGACCTCGTGAAGGAGATGGACCGCCGTCCCTACCAGGTCCACATCAATGCCGTCATCGCTCAGATGGCCATTGGCAATTCCATGAGCACTACCGTGGACATGCTGCGGAAAGTGGAGTCCCTCACCATTGGAGGTCAGACCGTGAACGCCGCCGGCTTCTTCCGGTCCGGTTCCTCGGGCACGTTCATCGACCCCACCACGCTCATCAACAACGCCGCGTTCCCCACCGCCGGTTCCGGGCTCAATCTCTACGCCGCTGCCGGGGATCTCTTCAACGCCTACGTCAATACCCTGGGCACCACCAGCAAGACCAAACTGCTGGCCAAGCCGCACATCACTGTCGCCAACAACGAGACCGGGGTGATCTCCAGCGGCACCCGGGTGCCGATTCCGAGCAACCAGCAGTCCACTGTCGTCGCGGGAGGCACTACCTCTCTGAACTCCAGTGTTACCTATGAAGAAGTTGTGCTGGAACTGAGTGTCCGCCCCCTGATCAACTCCAAAAATGAGATCACTCTGGAGATCGATCAGGTGAACGACAGCCTCGGCGCTACCGTGAACATCAGCGGCAGTGAGATTCCAAACATCGATCACCAGTTGCTCCAAACGAAGATCACCGTCCCGAACGGAGCCATCCTGGTGCTCGGCGGATTGATTTCGGACTCCGAACAAAAATCCAACACCGGGGTGCCCATTTTGAGCAAGATTCCGGTGATTAAATACCTCATCGGCACAAACTCGAAAACCAAATCCCGCCGTGAGTTGGTCATCCTTCTCCAGGCCCGGATTATCGAGAGCGCGGATGACATCGTGGATGTAAGTGCCTCCGAGCTCCAGCGCACCGTGGTGGGCCCCGCCGCCGAACTCTTCACGGACCCAGGCCGCAACACGGACAACGTCAAGCTCCCGACGTACGAGCGGGACCTTCCGTTCAACAATTCCGGGACCAATATCGCTCCCATGGAACTGCCTCCTCCTCCCGTGGTGCCCGCGGTTCCTGCCTCGACCGGCAAGAAGGCCGTGAAGACCCAAAAACGCTGACTTGCCACCACAAAACCCCCGGTTTCATCTTCATCTTATCCTAAACAAAAGTATGTGATAAAGGGGTATCCGGGGGGAGGAAAAAGCGCCGTTTTCAGGTGCCGAAAAACCCTCCGGCTGTGACTTCTGTGATGTGTAACTCATTGATAAGTAACGACATTTCAAAATAGCTCTCCCGCTTGAAGTTCTGTTCAAAAAAAACCAAAAAAATCCGCACGAAAGCCTTTACATCCGGCCAGGATTCTCCTAGTTTGCCGGTAGCCCACGCAAATATTCCACCCTTCTACCCAATGAAAAACAAACTCTCCCTCATCATCGGTGCTCTTGCGCTCGCCACGACGGCAGGCGTTAAGGCTCAGACTGCGGTTACTGACCCCGTGGGTTACATTACACTTACCGCCAAAGGCAACGGCGGCTCCGGCAAGAAGCTGAGCTTCGTCTCCCCGACGCTGGTTAACAAAGTGGAGTTCTCCGGTGCTATCACCGCCATTACCCCGACCCAGATCACGGTCGCCGGTACGCCTCTGGCCACTTTCGCCGCCAACGCCTACTACGTTGAGATTACTTCCGGAACCAACGCGGGTTACTGGACAAACATCACCGGTGGGACGAGCAGCTCGGTCACTACGGCTGACGACATGGATGCGGTCGCCAACCCTGGTGACACGATTAAGATTCGCAAGCATGTGACCATTTCGGACCTGTTTGGAGCGACCAACACTGCTGGTCTCCTTTCCGGTGGTTCCTCCACGACGGCGGACATCCTGACGGTTCTTGATCCTCAGACGAAGGTTGCCACCCGTATTTTCTATTACGTCGATCCGACCAACCCTGCGGTGGCTGGCTGGATCACCGAAGACGGTGAACTGGCTGCTGACTTCGCGATCGAGCCCGCCCAGGCGGTCCAAATCACCCGGATCGCTTCGGCTGACCTTAGCATCGTGCGCGTTGGTCATGTCAAAACCGGTCCTACCAAGCTCGGCATTGAGCCTGGCCTGAATCTGGTTGCCGTGCCGCTCGCTACGGGAACCACGCTCTCCACCTCGGGTCTCCGCGGCACGGGCAATGCCAACGGCGTGTCCGCTGGTGGATCCTTGACGACTGCGGACGTCCTGCGCTTCGTCACCCCTGCGGGTGCAGTGCTCCAGACGTTCTTCTATCAAGATCCGAATGACGCGAACGTCACCGGGTGGCTTGATGAAAATGGTGAGATCCAGAACGACTACGTTATCAAGGAAGGAACTGGCTTCCTCCTCAGCCGTAAAACCGCCGCTGGAGCCTTCCCGTGGTCTGCTCCTGCTCAGGTCATCGCTCAATAAACCCTCCCCCACTTACACCTCCAATCGTAAATATGAAAAAAGCCCTTTCAATTGCCTTGCTCATGGCCTCCGTGCTGAGCGCGGAAGCTACCTCGGTTAGCCTTTCCTCACTCGGAAACACAGGGCCGGCGGCCTACCTGAACGATGGTGTCACCCTCGTGCCCAACGGTTCTTTGGTTCGTATCGGAACATTCTCCACTCCGGGAGATCTTTCCACCTTCGTTCAATTTGGAACCTCCACGGTCAAGACCTATCCTTCGCTGGGTGGAAACCCGGGGAAAGTGGTTGGATCGGTTGCCAGTGGCACGGAAGAGGATGACACCCAGTTCAACGGGAAAGACATCTACATCTGGATCTACAACGCCGCCACCGAAGCTGCTGCCACGCAGTCCGGGATTTTCCGCGCCACGGTGAACGGAACCGGTGATGGCTGGGTGTTCAAAGATAACAATACCGGCTCTCTGGATGCTGACTCCTCCGCTCTGGATGTTGCCGCGATCAACGTCGCCATCAGCCCTCCTGGGCTCAATGGCGCGAGCGTTGGCACCGGCGTCAACACGGCCACCAGCCGCCTCATCCTCGCTGCTGTGCCTGAGCCGACCACTGCGACCTTCGCTGGTCTCGTTGGCCTCCTCGCTCTGAGCCGCCGCCGCCGCTAACCTTCCTTAAGAATTTAGCGATCCACTTTGAGGGTGCCGGACGAAAGTCCGGCACCTTTTTTATTTAAAAAAACAGGGCCATGCGAAGCGGCAGCCAAAGTCATTGCCCCGTCATCACGCTCCCATTCTTGCAGTCCTGAATTTGCCAGGCATTCTTCGAACTCCATCTCTATCCTATCTTCATGTCTCAAGCTCCCGCAAAAAACGCCACCGCTATTTCACCTGTCCGAGAGGAGAACTTCCCTGAATGGTATCAGGAGGTGATCAAAGCGGCGGATATGGCGGAGAATTCAGAGGTTCGTGGCTGCATGGTCATCAAACCGTGGGGTTACGGGATATGGGAGCATATGCAGCGGCAACTCGACCGGATGTTTAAGGATACGGGGCATTCCAATGCCTATTTCCCCCTCCTGATTCCCTTGAGCTATCTTGAAAAGGAGGCGGCCCACGTCGAAGGATTTGCAAAGGAATGCGCCGTGGTGACGCACCACCGCCTGGAAGCCCAAAAGCAGCCCGACGGCTCCATGAAGATGGTGCCCACGGGGGAGCTGACTGAGCCTTTTGTCATCCGGCCCACCTCGGAGACGATCATCGGAGCAGCCTTTGCCCGCTGGGTCCAGAGTTACCGGGATCTCCCCCTGCTCATCAACCAGTGGGCGAACGTCATGCGCTGGGAAATGCGGCCCCGGATCTTCCTGCGCACCGCGGAGTTCCTCTGGCAGGAGGGCCATACCGCGCACGAAACGAAAGAGGAGGCGCTGACGGAAACGGCTCAGATGCTGGACGTGTATGAGACCTTCGTCCGGGACCACCTCGCTATTCCTGTCATCAAAGGGGAAAAGAGTGAGCGGGAGCGTTTTCCCGGTGCCGAGCAGACGCTCTGCATCGAGGCCATGGTGCAGGACCGCAAGGCCATCCAGGCCGGCACCAGCCACTTCCTCGGTCAGAACTTCTCCAAGGCCGCCAACATCAGCTTCACCGGCCGGTCCGGAGGCAAGGAATATGCTTGGACGACCTCCTGGGGGGTCAGCACCCGTCTCATCGGAACTCTGATCATGGCCCACGCGGACGACGACGGCCTCGTCCTACCCCCGCGCGTGGCCACCCGGCAAATCGTCATCATCCCCGTCACTCCCAAGGAGGACTCCCGCCAGGCAGTGCTGGACGCCTGTCAGTCCCTGGCCAAACAACTCCGTGAGCAAAGCTGGCACGGTGAAGCGCTTACGGTGCATGTGGACCATCGCGATCTCCCCGGGGGCACGAAAACCTGGGAATGGATCAAGAAAGGGGTGCCCGTCCGCATCGAGATCGGTCCCCGGGACCTGGAGAAAGGGACGGTCGCGCTTGCCCGTCGGGATAAGGGACCGAAGGAAAAGGAGTTTCCCGCCATCGCGGACGTGGTTGCCGGAGCCCCCGGGATTCTGGAAAGCATCCAGCAGGGCCTGCTCACGCGGGCCATTGCTTTCCGGGACGCTAACATGGTGCCCATCGACACCCGTGAGGCTTTCGAGGCTTTCTTCACTCCGAAGAGCGAGCGCGAGATCCATGGCGGCTTTGCCCTCTGTCACTGGGCCGGAACCGCGGGGGATGAAGAACGCATTCAAAAGCAATATGGCGTCACCATGCGCTGCATCCCCTGGGGCGACGGCTATCAGGAAAACGGCACCTGCTTTCTCACCGGCAGGCCCAGCACGCGCCGCGTGATCTTCGCGAAGGCTTACTGACCGCATTCCCGGATACTACCCTCACGGAACTTGCTTTTCCGGGATACCCCTCTGTAGTGTCGCGCGCCGGTCCCCGGCGAATCACTCCCAGGGAAAACGTCCCTCCTCATCTGCTTCATTCTATGAAACTCATTCCCATGATCAGTTCCGGCGTCGCCGGTCCCATCGGTGTCCTCCACCTCCCCCGCCTCTGGCAAAAATCCTCCCTCGGAGCGGTTGGCAAGCTCAGCGATGACTATCCCGCCTGCGGAAAGGGCTATGACCAGATGGTTCTGGATGGCCTGGGTCTCGACCGCGAAGAGTTCCTCGCTTTCATCAAGGATAAGAAGCCGACGTATCCGGAGCTCGAGGCCTGGGTGCTTTCCAAAAAAGGTGGTTCCCTGGACGCGGAAGCCGTGCGCAAGCTGAACGCGGCCATCGCCGGCTACATCCATGACGATTCCACCCGCAAATCCATCCTGACGGACAGCAATATCGAAGACACCGGCACCATCAAGGAAGCTGTCCACCTGAACAACTTGGACGACTGGAAGGCTTTCCACCGCGATGTGCTCGCCTGAGTTAGTCTCACATCATTGAATCCCACAAACCCGCGACCGCCCAGGCAGTCGCGGGTTTTCTTTTTGCCGCGGTTACCCTTCCCGCCGTGGCTTCCCGGAGTTGCGTCTGGCGGGATCATCCGTTACATAAATCCCATACATGGATTCCCGCCGCCCGCAGAAGCAAGTCGTGAACGAGTGCCCGGATTGCGGGACGCTGGCGGACGTCACGGCGCACGAGCCGTTTACCAAAGTAACCTGCCCCTCCTGCGAGACCCCTTTCCGGGCCCGGACGCGATTCGATCATTTTCTCATCACCGAACAGATTGGCACCGGAGGCATGAGCCGGGTGTTCTCCGCCCGGGACAGCTCCCTGGAGCGGTCCGTGGCTCTGAAGATTCTGAACAAGGCATGCAGCCAGGATCAGGCGCGCGCGCGTCAGTTTGAAAAAGAGGCGGAGATCACCGCTCGTATCTCCCATCCGAACGTGGTGCGGGTGTTCACCGCCGGCCGGGATCAGGGCCATTTTTACATCGCCATGGAGCTGGTCTCCGGCGGCAGCCTGGAGGGCGTGCTGAGGGACAAGGGGAGGATGAAAGAGAGCGCCGCGCTTGAAGTCGCCATCCAGGCCGTCCAGGGACTCAAGGCCGCGAATGACGCCGGCCTCATTCACCGGGACATCAAGCCGGGGAATATCCTGTTCGCGGAGGACGGCACTCCGAAGATCGTGGACTTCGGCCTCGCCATCTTCGCCCGGGAGGCGGATGGCAGCGGGGAAATCTGGGCCACGCCTTTTTACGTGCCCCTGGAGACCCTGAAGCACGAACCGGAGGATTTCCGCGGAGACATCTACAGCCTTGGGGCCACGCTTTACCACGTCCTCACCGGCAAGCCTCCCTGCAAGGACACGTCCTCCCTGGAGGAACTCAAGGAGCTGAAGTCCAAACCGCTGCACGTCAAACCGGCGGTCCATAAACTCTCCGAGGAAACCTGCGCCATTCTGGAGCGGGCGCTCGCGGTCAAACCCGCCGACCGCTATGCCAGTTACGATGAATTTCTCGACCACCTCCGCCATGCCCAGCGGCGTCTGCGCCGTGGCGGCAAGGGAAAGCCCTGGCCGGGCCGCCGCCGCCGGGGCGTGGCTCTGTGGCAGTGGACTGCCGCCGCCGCGACCGTGGCCGCCGGAGTGATGCTGATCCTGTTTCTGAACCGCAAGCCTCCCCAGGTCACCGCCACGGGAGGGGGCACTCCACTCGAGAACATTGACGTTCCCGCCGGTTCGGAAAACTCCATCTCCGGCCGGTTCCTCTCCGCGCGGAATGCCATGCTCGGAGGAGACTTTGGCAAGGCCCGGCAATTTTTCACGGAACTGGGAGAAGCCCCCTCCACGCCCCAACCCACCCGGGGGTGGGCACGCTTCAATGCCGGGCTGTGCGCCCTTTTCATGAACGATCTGGCGGGTGCCCGGTCGCTTTACGCCAGCCTCGCCTCGGATGATCTCTCCGGCACGGAGCCGGAGATCACGAGGTTTTTCTCCGGGGGCGCGCGCTTGCTCTCCCTGGATGACGCCACCCCCGCAAAACGCATCGGGGATTTCCCCCCTGGCACCGTGGCTATCCTTGGCCTGCTCGCGGAGGGCCTGAAAAGCTGGAGTAACGGGGATGCCGCCACGTCCGCTGTTTTTCTCAATGCGTTCCAGTCGGCGGAGGTGCCCGCGGCTTTCCCGTGGATTGAAAAACTGAAACCGCTCGCCCAGCCTTACATCACTGATGCCGGGGTCATCGCCACTTTGCCGGTTCCGGATGCCGGGGGGCTCAGTGAGGCGGATGCGGATGCATTGCTGGCAAAGACCCGGGAAACCCTGGCGAAGCTCACCCAGACCGGCCCTCCCCGTGATAAGGCTGCCGCGCTTGTGGAGACACTGGTGGCGAGTGTTGCCATGCGAAAGGCGCGGTTGGCTTCAACCTCCAGTGGCGACCATACCGGGCGCGTAAGCGCCGAGATGAAGCAGATCCGTGACTTGAACGGTTCCCTTGCCGGGCTGGGAGAGGGATTCCGTTTTGCGGAGGGAGCCCAGAAATTAAAAGCGCTCCCGTTGAAAACCCCGGAAGCCCTCGCCGCCCAGGAGGCTCATGTCATCGCATGGCAAAAGGCGGGGGAATTTCTGGAGGTCCTCGCCCGGGATCTCGCCCGCCAGCCCGTGCAGGGCACCATGGACCACCAGGGGACCACGCTCAATGCCACGGTCTCGGCCAGTGCCAATCTTCTTATCTTCCGCCACGCTCAGGACGCGGAGGCAAAGGCTCCCATTGGAAAAATTTCCCCCGCCCGTCTGATCGATCTGGCCCTGCTGGCGCGGGAGCGGGTGGTGGACTCGGATGAATATTACCGCCGTTCGGAGCTGCTCTATTCCTTTGCGTTGAGGACCGGCCTTTCCGCCACCGCCGCCGCGCTGGGAGAGGATCTGTCTTTGGAACTCCGCGCGTTCCGCGTTCAAATGGCCCTGCTCAATAATGTGGAGGCCGCTCCGTTTTCCCTGGGGGAAATGCCAAAGTAACCCCCGCTCTAGGTGGTCTCCCCGCCCATGATCTCCAGCACGATGCCGGTGATATACGCGGAATCCGCCTCGGAGGCGAGAAAGACATAAGCGGGGGCTATCTCCTCCGGCTGCGCGGGGCGGCCCATCGGTGAATCCTGACCAAACTCCGCCACTTTCTCCGGAGTCAGGCCGTCATCGGCGGGATTGAGCGGCGTCCAGACCGGCCCGGGAGCGATGGCGTTGACTCGTATCTTTTGTTTGATGAGGTCCTGCGCCAGCGCCTTCACGAAGGCATTGATGGCTCCCTTTGTGGCCGAATAGTCCGGCAGTTTCGGGGAGCCCAAAATGCCCGTCTCTGAACTGGTGGCGATAATGGCTCCGCCCGGTTTCATATACTTGAGCGCCGCCCGGCACAGGCGAAAGAGCGCATAGACATTGGTCTGGAAAGTGAGGTCGAACTCTTCATCGGTCACTTCCTTTAGCGACTTCTTCCGGTTCTGATGCGCGGCATTGGACACCAGAATATCTAGACCCTCAAAGGCCTCGATGGTCCGCGCGATCAGACTTTCACACATTCCCGGTTCTGTCAGGTCTCCCGGCAGCAGCAGGCAGATGCGTCCTTCCGCCTCCACCGCTTTTTGCGTCTCCTCCGCGTCGCTTTGTTCCTCCGGCAGATAATTGATCGCCACATCCGCCCCCTCCCGTGCATAGATGAGGGCCACCGCGCGCCCGATCCCGGAGTCTCCACCGGTGATGAGCGCGGACTTCCGCTGCAGTTTTCCCGCGGGCCGGTAACCCTTGGCCTCATAGAGCGGTCGCGGGGTCAGCATACTTTCCAGCCCGGTTCCCTCCAGATGTTGTTCGGGAAACGGGGGGGTCAGCACGGGAGTCAGGCTCATGGTATTTCAGCAGGCTCAGGCGTTCTTTCCCGGGGTGAGCATTTCCTCTGGTCTGGCGTTCGCGAATTCCCTGTCCTGAAACCAGGCTACCCTCACCGGCCCCCGGGCCCGCTCCCAGTCGAGAGGGGAAGCGCCTCGTTCCTGGTGCCAGCCCGCCCGCATGAGATCCTCGTTGGGCTCGAATTCGTCATACTCCGAGCGGAGTCGCACGCCATAGCGGTAGGCGGGCTCGTAGTCTTCATAGGTCTCGCCCTCACGGATGTCAGGCTCCGTGGGAAACCGGTCCCGCCAGATCTGTTCATCGTATTCGTAGAGAGACTGGGGACGTGATGTCCGCTCGCGGGGTTCGATGATCTCGTGCATAACGTGCGGGGTTGGGTGGGAATTCCTCTGGCATGAGGCGTGCCACTTCGGGTGATGGCCCTACGCTTCCACGGCCTTCAGGGGAGGGAGCTTTTGTTTCAAGGTGAGCACGGGCTCAAAGAGGTCTCCCAGTTTGGCCACCCTCTTGAGAACCTCTGAGCTCTCGAATTTCAGTGGCTTCTTCCGTGAAAAGGCTACCGCCACTTCCTTCCAGGTCACCGGAGTGGAAACCGTGGGGTGCTCCTTGGCCCGCAGCGAATAGGCCGTCACGGTGGTCTTCTTGTCGTCGTTCTGACTCCAGTCGATGAACACCTTGCCCTTCCGCAGACTGCGTTTCATGTCGGAGACCACCTTGTCAGGATACTCGCGCTCCATGCTCTCCGCCACGGCATGGGCGAAGGCTTTGGTCTTTTCGTAAGTCACCGCCGTGTTCAGGGGGACGTAAATTTGCAGCCCCTTCGAGCCAGAGGTTTTCGGGAAACTCTCCAGCCCCAGCCCGTCGAAGAGTTCCTTGAGTTTGAGCGCGATGCCGCAGCAGGTCACGACATCTGCGGGAGGACCGGGATCGAGATCGAACGCCAGCGCCGTGGGCCGCTTGAGCGCCGGGGCTTTGTGCAGAAAGGTGTGCCACTCCAGATTCGCCATGTTCGCCGCCCACAGGAGCGACGGCAGGTCGTCGATGACACAGTAGTCGATCTCGCCACCCTCCTTTTTGGAAACCCTCGTGGTCTTCATCCACTTTGGCCGGTGGGCGGGGCATTGCTTTTCGTAAAAGAAGAATCCCTCCACGCCATCCGGATACCGTTTCAGGCTCACGGGCCGCCGGTGGAGATGAGGCAGCATCACGGGTGCGATGCGGGCATAGTAGTCGATTACCTCGCCTTTGGTGAAGCCATCCTTCGGGTAAAAGACTTTGGCGGCATTGGTGACGCTTACCTCTCTTCCCTCCACTTCCAGAGTCGTGCTTTCAGCCATGGGTCAGGAGGCAGTTTCGCGGATCACCTCCGCGGGTTCTTTGTCTTCACGCAGGCCCAGGAACACTGGCTGTCGCAGCCGCCCGTCCCGCGTCCATTCCGAGAACTTCACCTGACAGACCAGCTTCGGCTTCAGCCAGTGACAGCGCGTCATGTCAGACGCCGTGATGCCCTGTCCCCACCGTCCGCTGCTCTTCATCGGCAGGTTGTCGAAGGGACATTCTTTTGCCGGGATTTTGTGAAAGCGGGTCAGCAGGCTCCGGAGGAGCTTGTGATTGAATCCCGTGCCCACCTTGCCCGCGCAAAGAAACTTTCCCTTTGCGTGATATCCAATGATCAGGGAGCCAAACGAATGCCGGCTGCCTTCCGGATCGGTGTAGCCACCGATCACAAACTCCTGCTCCTGATGGAGCTTCAGCTTGATCCAGTCCCCTCCCCGCGAGCCCGGATCATAGGTGGAATCCGGGCGTTTCCCTATCAATCCCTCCAGGCCCAGCTTCTTGGCTTTTTTCAGCAGGAGCTCCGGCTCGTATCCCAGGCCTTCGGAATAACGGATCACGCCCTCCTGCCCTTGAAGAAGCGTCTCCAGCAGTGACTTCCTTTCGGTGAGCAGCAGAGGCTTGAGGTCTTTGCCATTGAGCCGGAGCAAATCAAAAACGTAAAAGAAAACCGGAGGTCGTTCCGTGCCGAGGTCATACCCCTGGAGGAGCTGGAAGGAGGAACGCCCCTTTGTGTCCATGGCCACGATTTCCCCGTCCAGGATGGCATCCCCGACGTCCAAGGCCCCGACGGCTGCGGCGATCTCCGGGAATTTCTCCGTGAAGTCTTTGTCGTTTCGGGAGATCAGCCTCGTTTCCCTGTCTCCTCTGAATGCTAGGGCGCGCCAGCCATCGAATTTGATTTCGTAGAGCCATTTCCCCGGCGGGGGTTCTGCCACCAGTCTCGCCTTCATCGGCTCCAGGAAACGGGGCATGCGACCGGCTTTCTTCGTTCCTGCGGGCGCGGAGACAACGGAATCCCCTGCGGCCTTCTTTACAGCCTTCGCTTTCTTCGCCGGAGCCTTTCCGGCCGCGATCTGCTTCATGCTTCTTCCGGAAAGCACCGAGGCATCCCTCCGGGTGGCGGGTAATGGTTTCATGTCCTCGCCTCCTTTGATCACCAGCCAGTTCTCACCTTCGCGCAGCCGCACCAGATACCACTCTCCCTTCAGCTTTTCCCCCTCCAGGATGAAGTGCAGTTTTCCCCCCGCCAGTTCCTTCGCGGGGGCGTCACTGAGAGGCGTATAGGTTCCCCGGTCCCACAGCATCACCGTGCCGCCTCCATACTCGCCTTCCGGAATGGTACCCTCAAATTTCCCGTATTCCAGCGGGTGATCCTCCACCATCACCGCCAGATGCTTTTCTCCTTTGGAGGATGGCAGGCCCTTCGGCACGGCCCATGACTTGAAGGCCCCTCCCAGTTCCAGGCGGAGATCGTAGTGCAGGCGGGACGCATCATGCTTCTGGATTACAAACTGCCGCCCCGCTTTTGCCGGACGGCGCGTCCTTTGAGGCGCGGGCTCGGCGGTGCGCTTGAAGTCCCGCTTCTTCCTGTAGGTGGCGAGAGACATAGGGGCGGATCAACTGGCCTTCCGGCGGGGTTTTGTTTTGGCCGCCGGGGCTTTCGCCGCCTTCTTTGAAGCGGGTGTTTTTTTCTTCGCGCCGGTGGAGGACGATGCCAGGCTTCGTTTCAGCGCGGCCATGATGTCGATGACATTGCCCGGTTTTTTCGGAGCTTTCACTTTGGGAAGATCCTTGCCGCCCGCTTTGATCTTCTCGTGGATGATCTTCTCCAGCTCGCCCGTGTATTCGTCTTTGAAAGCCTCGGGCTCCCACTTGTCCGTCATACTGGCGATGAGGCTTTTCGCCATGTCGAGTTCGCGCTTCGCTGTTTTCGCTTTGGAGGGTTTGCGGAATTCATCCACGTCCACCAGATCCTCCGCGAAGTGCATGAGCTCCAGCACCAGCCCCTCCTCCTGGGGTTTCACGGCGGCGAGATGCTGGCGCGTCTTGATGACCACCCGGGAGATGCCGATCTTTTTTGTCGCCAGCAGCGCCTCCCGCAGCAGCACATAGGCATGGTCCGCTCCTTTTTGCGGCTCCATGTAGTAAGGCTTGTGGAAGTGTATGGGACTCACCTCCGCAGCGTCCACGAAGCTCTCGATGGTCACGGATTGCGTGGCCTCGATATCCACGCGTTTGAAGTCATCATCTTTGAGCACCACGAATTTGCCCTTCTGATACTCGTAGCCTTTCACGATCTTATCCCACGGCACCTCCTTGCCATCCGCCTCGGCCACGCGTTTGAAATTGATGGGACTGAGATCGCTGCCGCGCAGCATCCGGAAGCTCATTTCCTCCCGCCGTATCGCCGGGAAAAGAGTGACGGGAATGTTTACCAGTCCGAAGTTGATCGCGCCTTTCCAGATGGGTCTCATGGTTTGAGGCCCTCATGCAGGAACCTTTCCAGCTTAACCTCTCCGGTTTATTTCGGCGCTCCGGAATCCTGGGGAGCGTTGCTCGCAACGGAGCCCGCGCCGGCCTCCAGTGCTTCGTTGGCCCGTGGAGTGTATTTCACAAATGCCAGTTCCTTGACGCCGCGTGAGTGCAGCGGGTCCAGCGTTTTCAGCCAGGCGTTCTCTCCGTAGGTGGAAACCTCCGAAGCGAATCCGTCGATCCGGGGTGGTTCCAGGCCCGGCTCAATGATGGCGTAGAGAAAATCGGCCCGGTCCCTTTCCGCCGCTTCAAGATCCGGTGGCACCTCGGCGGTGAATTCCAGCGCCTGGTCCGTCATCCGGGTCTGATGATTCCGGGGAAGCCGGATGCGGGTGGGAATGGCGAAGAGTTCCGGCACGAGCCGGATGCTGGAAACAAAAGGAACGGATGACATAAAGGGCAAAGCACCCGGCGGCGCGGGAAGGTAAAAGCGAACCCGCTGAACGCGGGTTCCTTGGGCAGGCAATTGCCTCTCAAGGCCGTGAAACATTTGCACGGACTGTGCCATGCCTCCGCCCCGCCGGCGCAGGCTGGCGGGCCCGCTATCTGCAACCCGGCAGGACTTCATTTCAACTCAAACCCTAACTGAATTCAAGCCATGCCCCGTGGAGATAAATCATCCTACACTGACAAGCAGAAGCGTCAGGCGGAACACATAGAGGAGGGATACGAGGATCGCGGCCTTTCCAAAGACGAGGCCGAACGCCGCGCCTGGGCCACCGTGAACAAGACCTTTGGCGGCGGGAGGAAAAGCGGCTCCGGTCGTGGCAAGCCGGAGAACCACTCCCCGGCCCGCAAAGGCGGGAAAAAGGGCGGTGCCGCCTCCGCCACGCGTCCCGCCGCTGCCCGGTCAGCCTCCGCCAAAAAAGCGGCGGCGACCCGGAAAAGGCACGCCGCCGCTGCTTGACCGGCTGACTAATCGAGGAATCCCATGGAGAGGCCATGGGATCCTCCCGCGCATTACTTTTTGTCTCCCAGGAGGTGTTCCTTGAAGAAGAGGATGGTGCTCAGGAAGAGAAAGTCTGAGTTTTTCTTTTTAGCGAACCCGTGGCCTTCGTCCGCGGCCATGAGATACCACACCGGGGTTCCATTGGTCCGCACGGCTTTCACCATTTGCTCCGCTTCATTGAGGGGCACGCGAGGGTCGTTTTTCCCCTGCACGATGAAGAGGGGCTTCTTGATCTTCGCCGCGTTCGTGGTGGGGCTGATCTGACCCAAAAACTCCTTCATCTTCGGATCGCGTTCATCGCCGTATTCCACCCGGCGCAGATCCCGGCGGTAGCCGGAGGTCTTCTCCAGGAAGGTCAGGAAGTTCGAGATCCCCACGATGTCGCACCCGCAGCGCAGGCGCTCATTGTAGTGCGTCATGCACGCCAGCACCATGTAGCCGCCGTAGCTGCCACCGATGACCGCCGCGCGGTCCGCGTCCAGCCGGTCGTGCTTGGCGATGTAGTCCAGGAAAGTGGCGATGTCCTTCACGGAGTCCTCGCGTTTGAAGCCGTTATCCATGGCCAGGAAGGTTTTGCCGTAGCCCTCGGAACCGCGGACATTCGGGTAAAACACGGCCACGCCCAGTTCCTCCAGGTAGTAGTTATTCCGCGCCTGGAAAACGGGGCGGGACTGGCCTTCCGGACCGCCGTGGATATTCAGCAGCACGGGGCGTTTGCCGGGGAATTTCTTCGCGTCCGGCAGATAGAGAAAGCCGGAGACCGTGACACCATCGAAGCTCTTCAGCTTTACCAGTTCCGGCTCCACGAAGGAGGCGGCGTCCAACCCGCCGGTTTCGCTTTCCGTCCAGCGGTCCAGCTTTCCGGTGGTGATATCGATGGACCACGCGTCCGCCGGGGAGTGGGCGCTGGTCATGCTGAATCCGAGGTCCTTCCCGTTGTCATGCCACCGCAGTCCGGAAATCACCCCCTTGGGCAGTTGGGGTACGGACGCGGCCTTACCCGCCACTGCTCCCGTGGGAATGACGTGCAGGACGCTGCTACCGTCCTCATTGGTCACAAAGGCCAGCAGGGAGCCATCCGGGGAGAGGTCCGCGGCCTCCACGTTCCAGGGGATGTCTTTCGACAGGGGCACGAACTTTTTGTCCGCGAGCGACATACGGCCCAGTTGTTTGAACTCGCTGCCTTCGTCGCTCGCGAGGAAGATTTCCTTCCCGTCACGGCTGAAGATCGCTTCGGAGCGGGAGGCGGGCTCCTCCTTCTCCGGGGTCAGGCGCTCCCGTTTCCCGGTCTTCACGTCCGCCAGCCAGAGGCGGCTCTCGTTGGCCGAGAGGAATTCAGTAAGGAGAAGCCGGGTGCCGTCCGGAGACCAGTCGCTGAGCCCCCACCCGCCGCCCTGGACTTCGCAGACGATCCGGCGACCGGCGGGCTTGTGGGGGTCCATTACCCAGATGTCATTGTCCGTGCCATTCCGCGCCGTGGAGGTGAAGGCGAGCAGGCGGCCATCGTGTGACCACGAGGCCCCCATGTTCCGGGACTTCCCGTCCGTGAGCAGGGTGATACGGCCGTTCGCCACATCGTAACGATACAACTGAAAGGCCTCGCCACCCCCCGTGTCCTGGCCGAAGATGATGCACTCCCCGGTTTTTGGCCGGTAGCCGCCCCCGCTTACCGGTTCGGAAAGGAAAGTGAGCTGCCGCCGGTCTCCGCCCGGTGCCTTCAGGAGGTGAAGCTGGGGAGTCTCTGAAAACCGGGTGGTGATGAGCATCTCCCGGCGCTGGGGATGCCAGCCCTGGAACGCGGCGGCGCGGAATTCCAGATACCGTCCGGCATCCGCCATGAGCTCCGGGGTAAAGGCGGGCACGCCCTCCACCGTGAGATTGTCCGGTACCGCCGGAGCCGCCATCGCCGGAAGGCTCAGCGCGAGAAAAGAGAGCAGGGAAAACAGAGTGGGTCTCATCTGCCAGGAACTCGCACAAGCCCGCGCGGGCGCAAGTGCCGCCGCTCCCCGGCATCGCGTCGGCCCCTGGTTATTCCGCCGCGAAGGCGTCCGGAATTCCCCAGTGGTTCACCTGGGCGAGGCTGAAACCGGCCACGGCCACGCGGCTCTCGCCTTCTCCCCGGTAGAAGATCACCGCGCCTTCGGTGCACAGGAAGGAATCCGCCACCACCCACATGATCTTGCCGTTGTTCAGTTTGACGCCGTATTTCATGGCTGAGGGAATCACGGGATTGTCAGGGTGCCAAGAGGGAGGTTGCGACGGAAATGCGGGCGTTTGAAAATTAGTTGACCAGTCGGTCAACTATGCTTTGGTCTCCCTATAAAATTATGGGACGCACCAGTGATGCCAAAGACAAGCTGATGGATGCCGCCGTGGAATTGATCTGGGCGGGATCTTATGGCGGCACGTCCGTGGATGACATCTGTGAACGCGCCGGAGTCCGCAAAGGGAGTTTTTACCACTTCTTCCAGTCAAAGTCCGAGCTGGCCGTGGCGGGCCTTGGGAAATGCTGGAAGGAGCACCTGGGCGAGTTGGATCACATCTTCTCTCCTCTCCATGGGCCTCTGGAGCGCCTGTGGAAGATGTGCGAGAACATCGTGTCTGACCAGAAGGAGTGTTATGAAAAGCATGGCCGGGTGCTGGGCTGTCCCGTGCATTCTCTCGGGGCGGAGGTCAGCACGTGGGAGGAGGCGCTGCAGATGAAGATCAGCGAGGCGATCATGCAGCATAACCGCTACTTTGAGTCCGCCATCCGGGATGCTGTCGCCGCGGGCCTTATTCCCGCCCTGCCGGATCCGCCGACCCGGGCGCGGATCATTTCCGCCTACTGCGAGGGGCTGATGATGCACGCGCGCATTCTCAATGACCTCAGTGTGCTGGATGAATTGGCAGCCGGCGTGCTCATGATTGCCCGCATGGGAGCCTGATTTTTTCCCGTTTTTGAACCAACCAGTCAACTACTCCGCAACTGCTGCGGATATCCAATCCAACATGAAGAAGAAAAAGCTCACGATCCTCACTCTGCTGGCACTCCTGCCCGCCTGCTCCAAGCCGCCGGAAACGGGCGGTGGCGGCCACATGGCCCAGCCCGTCACGCTGTCCACAGTGGAGGAAAAACAACTGGTGGAGTGGGGGGAATTCGCGGGACGCATCGAGCCCATTGAGAGCGTCGAACTGCGTCCGCGTGTCTCCGGTCTCCTCACGGAGGTGAAATTCAAATCCGGGGAACTCATCAAGGCGAACGATGTCCTGTTCGTGATCGACGACCGCGTGTTCCAGGCAGCGGCGGACAAGGCCGCGGGGGAAATGAAACGGGCCGAGGCCCTGGCAAAGTCCGCGAAAAAGGAGTTCGAGCGTTCCGCGCCGCTTCTCGCCGCGAAAGCCATCTCCCCTGAGCAGGCGGATACCCGCGAGGCGGCAGACCTCCAGGCTCAGGCGAATCTCCTGACCGCCGCCGCCGGGGTGCGTGCCGCCGCGCTGGACGTGGAATTCTCCCAGGTGAAAGCCCCCATCTCCGGACGTGTCAGCCGCGCGCTGGTCACCTCCGGGAACTATGTGAGTGGGCAGCCGGGTGGAGCCACCCTGCTGACCACCATTGTCAGCGACGGTCCGGTCCACGCCTATGTGGATATGGACGAGAACACTCTCCTCCGGGTGCAGGCCCTGGGCCGGGAGAAGAAGCTCCTTCTGGATGAGAAAGGCCGCATTCCCGCGGAGATCCAGCTTTCCGGCGAAACCGCCTGGACGGCGGGAGGATGGATTGAATCCTTCGACAACCGTCTGAACGAAGGCACCGGCAGCATGGTGGTGCGCGTGGAACTGCCCAACAAGGATGGCAGGCTCACTCCCGGCCTCTTCGTTCGTGTGCGGCTGCCTCTCTCCGCCAAACAGTCAACGTTGCTCGTGGAGGACTCCGCTATCAACACGGACCAGGCGAGGAAGTACGTCATGACCATCGGCAAGAACAAGGAAAACCAGGATATCGCCCAGTACACCCACGTGGTGCCTGGCCCTCTGGCCGAAGGAAAACGAGTGATCCGGGAGGGCCTCAAAGCTGGGGACCGCTTCATCGTGAACGGCCAGGGCCGCGTCTTCTTCCCTGGAATGGCGGTGGTGGAGGACAAGACCCCGCCGCCCGCGCCGGCTAAAACGACTGCCGCGGCGCATTGAGAAGTCTGAAAAGCCCTTCATGAACATTTCCCGCTTTTTTATCACCCGGCCTGTTTTTGCCGGAGTGATCTCCATCGTCATCTTCATCGTGGGCGCCATTTCCCTGTGGCTGCTCCCGGTGAGTGAATATCCGGAGGTGGTGCCGCCATCCATCGTGGTCACCGCCACCTATCCGGGCGCGAGCCCCAGCACCCTGGCCGAGACCGTGGCCGCCCCGCTGGAGTTGAGCATCAACGGCACGGAGAACATGCTCTACATGTCCTCCCAGAGCACGGCCAACGGCGTGATGACCCTCACGGTCACCTTCAAGCTGGGCACGGACGTGGACAAGGCCCAGATGCAGGTGCAGAACAAGGTGAACCAGGCGTTGCCGAAGCTGCCGGAGGAAGTGCGCCGCTTTGGCGTCACCACCATCAAATCGTCCCCGAACCTGACGATGGTGGTCCACCTGTTCTCGCCCAACAGCCGCTACGATTCGCTTTATCTGCGGAACTACGCGAACCTTCAGGTGAAGGATGAGCTGGCCCGCCTGCCGGGGATCGGCCAGGTGCAGCTTTTCGGCAGTGGTGACTACGCCATGCGTGTCTGGCTGGACCCTGACAAAGTGGCTGCCCGGGGCATGACCGCCGGGGATGTGGTGCGGGCCATCCAGGAGCAGAACGTCCAGGTGGCCGCGGGCGGCCTGGGACAGCAGCCGGTGGCCGGGAAGGTGGACTTCGAGCTGGTCATCAACGCGAAGGGCCGTCTCGTAAACGAAGAGGAGTTCGGCAATATCATCATCAAGACCGGCCCCAACGGGGAGACTGTGAAGCTCAATGAGGTGGCGCGTCTGGAGCTGGGTTCCGGGGACTATGCCCTGCGGAGTCAGCTCAATGGAAAGTCCGCCGTGGGCATTCCCGTCTTCCAGCTTCCTGGCGCGAATGCCATCGATCTCTCGGACGCGGTGCGCGGACGGATGAAAGAGCTGAAGGCGAAGTTCCCGGAGGACCTGGATTACGCCATCGCTTATGACCCCACGGTCTTTGTGAGAAAGTCCATCTCGGCGGTTATCTGGACGCTGCTGGAGGCGGTGGTGCTCGTCGTCATCGTGGTGGTGCTCTTCCTCCAGACGTGGCGGGCCTCCATCATCCCGCTGGCTGCGGTGCCGGTGTCCCTGGTGGGCACCTTCGCGGTCATGCACGCGCTGGGATTCTCCATCAATAACCTTTCCCTCTTCGGCCTGGTGCTCGCCATCGGGATCGTGGTGGACGACGCCATCGTGGTGGTGGAAAACGTGGAACGGAATATCGCGCTCGGGTTGAATCCGAAGCAGGCCACGGAACGGGCCATGACGGAGGTGACCGGCCCCATTATCGCCACCGCCCTGGTGCTCTGCGCGGTCTTCGTGCCCACCGCTTTCATCAGCGGTCTGACGGGTCAGTTCTACAAGCAGTTCGCCATCACCATCGCCATCTCCACGGTGATCTCCGCGTTCAATTCCCTGACGCTCAGCCCGGCGCTCTCCGCGCTGCTCCTCCAGGGGCACGGGGCGAAGAAGGACATCATCACGCGGTTCATCGACCGCGCGCTGGGCTGGCTCTTCCGTCCCTTCAACCGGTTCTTCGAGTGGTCCTCCCTGAAGTATGTGAATTCGGTCCGCCGTATCCTGCGTTTTGGAGTCATCGCGCTCGTGGCCTACGGCGGCCTCGTCTTCGCCACCTGGAAGGGTTTCGAAGCCGTGCCTCCGGGCTTCATCCCGCAGCAGGACAAGCAGTATCTCGTGGCCTTCACCCAGCTTCCCGCCGCCGCCTCTCTGGATCGCACGGAAGCCTTGATGCAGGAGATGTCCAAGCTGGCCCTGGATACCCCGGGAGTGAAGGACACTATCGGTTTCCCCGGCCTGTCTATTCAGGGGTTCACGATCGCGCCGAATGAAGGCATTATTTTCGTCGGCCTGGAGGACTTCGAGAAACGCAACTCCAAGGACCTCACCGGTGAAGCCATCGCACAAACGCTGAACGCGAAATTCGCCGGCATCAAAGAGGGCATCGTGGCGGTCTTCCTGCCGCCCGCCGTCAACGGCCTGGGAGCCGTGGGCGGGTTCAAGCTGATGCTCACGGACCGGAACAACGCGGGCTACAACGCGCTTTTCGGTGCGGTGATGCAGCTCCAGGGAGCCGCCGGGCAGGACAAGATGCCCTCCGGTGCGCCCACCTTCATCCAGCCCCTGACCGGCTACACGGTGAACGTCCCGCAGTTGGATGTGAAGATCGACCGGGAAAAGGCCAAGATGCAGCACGTGCCGGTGAGTAATATCAACGAGGCCCTGCAGGTGAATCTGGGCTCTCTCTACGTGAACGACTTCAACCTCTTTGGCCGCACCTACCAGGTGGTGGCCCAGGCGGACGCGCCGTTCCGGGATGACGTGGGGGACATTCTCCGAATGAAGACCCGCAACGAATCCGGTCAGATGGTGCCCATCGCCTCCTTCCTGGATGTGAAGGAGAGCTTCGGCCCGTCACGGGTGACACACTACAACGGCTACCTCGCCGCCGACTTCGGCGCCTCGCCGGGAATGGGAGTCAGTTCCGGGGAGGCGGAAGCACGAATCCAGGAACTCGCCAAAAACCTGCCGCCGGGATTCGAGCCGGACTGGACGGAGATTGTGTATCAGAAAGTCATCGCGGGGAATACGTCTCTGTTCATTTACCCGTTGTGTATTCTCCTCGTCTTCCTGGTGCTGGCCGCCCAGTATGAGAGCCTGCGGCTGCCGCTGGCCATCATTCTCATCGTGCCGCTGTGCCTGCTCTTCGCCCTCGTGGGGGTGATCATCGTGGGTGGGGACAACAACGTGTTCACGCAGATCGGGTTTATTGTGTTGATCGGTCTGGCGTGTAAGAACGCCATTCTGATCGTGGAATTCGCGAAGGAACGTCAGGACCACGGGATGTCCCCGGTGGAGTCCGCGCTGGAGGCTTGTAAGCTCCGTCTGCGCCCCATCCTGATGACCTCCATCGCGTTCATCGCCGGGGTGTATCCGCTGGTGACCTCCCACGGAGCCGGTGCTGAAATGCGGCGCGCCATGGGCACGGCGGTGTTCTCCGGCATGATCGGGGTCACCTTCCTTGGACTGTTCTTCACTCCGGTGTTCTTTGTGATGCTGGCGGGTAAGAAAAAGCCCGCCGCCCCGCTGGAGCATCCCGGCCCCTCCGATCCGCCTTCCGGCGACTCCCATCTCCCGCTGCCCGCCACCCACTCGTAAGCCATGAAGTTACCTTCTTTATCCCTCGTTCTCCTGCTCGCGGTGCCGGCGGCTCTTCCCGCAAAACCGAAAAGCGACTACAAGAAGCCGGCAACCACGGTCTCCCAGGAATACAAAGCCTCCTCCGTCTGGCGCGAGATGCGCCCGCTGGAAACCCTTTCCCGGGGTGCCTGGTGGACCATCTTCAAGGATCCCACGCTGAATAAGCTGGAAGCCCGGGCCACGGCGGAGAATCAGCAGCTCCGCGCGGCGGTGGCCCGGTTTGACCAGGCCCGCGCCACCGCGCGGGTGGCCCGCTCGAACTTCTTCCCGCAGGCCAATATCAACCCGCAGGCCTACTACCAGCGCACCTCGCAGAACCAGCCCTCGCCCGTGCCTCTCAACGGGCTCAAGTTCGAAGGCTGGAGCTTCGACGCCCCGCTGGACCTGACCTACGAGGTGGACCTCTGGGGGCGCGTGCGCCGCCAGTATGAGTCCTCCGTGCAGCAGGCCGCCGCCGAGGCCGCCACCATGCAGAACGTGCTGCTGGGCCTCCAGGCCGAGCTGGCGCAGAATTACTTCCGCCTCCGCGCCCTGGACGGGGAACTCGCCACGCTGCGGGAAGCCGTGGGGTTGCGGAAGGAATCCGTGGACGTGATCCGCGGCCAGGTGAAAGCCGGGGCCGGCAGTGAACTCACCCTCGCCCAGGCGGAGACGGAATACGCCGCCGCCCAGACGGACGTGGCCGCGCTGGCCAGCCAGCGGGATCAACTGGTGAACTCCATCGCCATTCTTTGTGGCGCG
Source organism: Verrucomicrobiales bacterium (assembly GCA_965229245.1). Lineage (GTDB taxonomy): Bacteria > Verrucomicrobiota > Verrucomicrobiia > Verrucomicrobiales > V1-33 > V1-33. Next base: position 1,246,744 of record CBDDIW010000002.1, on the reverse strand, counting down.
GACCCTTCACTATTCACCATCGCGCCCCGGCCCGCCGGTCTCTCCGCGCCTCCCTCCATTCCCGCGGGAACTCCCATGGATCTGCTGGAGCGCCGTCCGGACGTGGCCCAGGCGGAGCACCTGCTGGTGGCGGCCAATGCGCAGCTGGGCATTGCCCGCCGTGCCTGGTTCCCCTCCGTGAAGCTCATCGCCAGCGGCGGCTTCCTCAGCAATGAGGTGCACAACCTCTTCAGCACGGAGAGCAGCAAGTGGAACCTGGGGCCCAGCGTGAGCTTCCCTCTCTTCTCCGGCGGCAAGAATAAGGCGAACCTGGAGCGGGCCCGCGCGCAGTATGACGAAGCCCTGGCGCTTTATCGCCAGAGCATCCTGACCGCCCTGGGCGACGTGGAGAACCAGCTCACCGCGCTGAGTCACCTGTCCGAGCAGTCCGCCGCCCAGACGCGTGTGCTCAACAGCGCGAACCGCGCGGCGGAAGTCGCGAAGATTCAGTTCGACGCGGGAGCGGGCGCTTACCTGAACGTCATCGACGCCGGGCGCACCTCCCTCGCCGCTCGGCGGGGTGCGCATCAGGTCGCGGGCCAGCGCCTCATTGCCACCGTGGCCCTCATCAAGGCCCTTGGCGGAGGATGGCACCAGTCCCTCCCCGTGGTGGTGCCCGCGCAGACCCCGGACCCCGAAGCTAAGACCCCTCCTCCCGGCAGTGAAAAGCCCGGCCTTCTGAAGCGCCTCTTCACCCGGAAGCCGCAGCCCGCGGCGGGCTGACCTGGCTTTACTGATTACGGGCCCCGTTCCGCCTCAGGCGGGGCGGGGCGGGGCTTTTTGGTTTCCAGACAAGGCTACCGCATCAGATCCTCCCGGAAATCCGCGTCCGCTCCCAGGCGGTTTTCCTCAGCCTGGACGCGGGAGGTGGCGGCCTTCAGTTCAGCGAGCAGTTTCGGGTCGATCCTTCCGCCACTGGCGGCGGCGGCACTGACGCGGTCGATGGCGTTGCTCCATGCGATCCAGGCGTCCGTGAGCGGCAGGGTGCGTTTGTCGAGTTTCCCGCGAAGCTGCTGGAGACGTCCGCGGGCTCCGGCCACTTTGCCGCGGTCCAGGCTGCTTTTGGCCAGAAGTTCCTGGCCGGTGCTTTCCATGGTGTCGGTAATGGCCAGATTGATGGCAGTCACAGAACCCGCCGGGCTGAGCGCGGCGGGCAATTTCCCCTCCGCCAGAGCCAGCAGGAGACGCGCGGAGACATGCGTGGGTGCCTGACGGGTGAGCTCCCGGAGGGCATTCACGGTATCGGGGTTCCGCAGCAGGGAGGGATCGGCCTTCACTTTTTTGGCGATGAAAGTGAAGCTATCCATCACGGCGCGGAGCAGGGCATCCTCCCTCACCGCGAGGGTCGCCGCCTGCTCGAAAGTGGCGATGCTGAAAACCTGAATCCCCAGGAACGGCGCGGCCCCGTCCGTGAGGGCGAGATCGAGGGCCTGTGTCAGGTTCTTCTCCGGGATGGCCACGCAGGTGCACCCGCCTTTGGTCGCGCCGCGCAGTTTCGCCGCCACCCCGCCGATGGGCTGCACGCTTCCGTCCGCGTTCATGTCGCCGGTGACCGCGAAGTCCGGCTGGATGGAGGTGCCCCGGATGGCGCTTTCCAGAAGCAGCGCGCAGGCCACCGCCGCGCTGGGGCCGTCCTTGGGGGAATACTTGTCCGCGAAGGACATCTCGATTTTCTGCCCGTGCGGCCAGCCTCCCTGCCGGATGGCTTGAAAGCGCATGACCTCCCGGAGCGCCTTCTTCATGTCGCTGCCCACCGTTTGATTGAACTTCACCGTGGCCGCCGCGTCAGTGGTGACCTCCAGGGAGGTCAGGGACAATTTCGTGACCGCGCCCGCGGTCCGCCCGCCTTCCATCTCCATAACGAGCAGGGCATTTACCGCGGTGACCGGCTTTTTGAGGGGCACGGCTTTGGTGTCCGCGACGCCCTCTTCAAAGATCGCGGCTCCCGGGGCTCCGGAAGAAGCAGGCGCGGACAGCGACACCGGATCCACCGCCGCTTTGCCTTCTCCCCAGATCCAGTAGAAGCGGACGGCGGATGTGGAAACCCATGAGATCAGCGCCACATCCGCGGTGCCGTTGTTCCACGCGTATTGAGCCATGCCCGGGCCCAGAATTTTGAAGCCCAGATCGGAGATTTTTCCGTCTCCGCCCCGCCATTTGGCGACCGAGGGGGAAGGGAAGGTGAGAGTGTTGCCATTCCCCACATCCACTTTGGAGTTCATCATAAACTCCGCCATGCGCTCCGTGGAAGGGGCATGCATCATAAAGGGCATGCGACGCGCGAGGAGGCGGACCTTTGTACGTTTGCCCTGGCTGTTGGTGACCTCGCCGGAGGTCATACCTGCATCGACCTGCATGGTATATTTATCGTTCCCGTCGGCCCGGTGATACCACGTGAGATGCCCTGGCGAGTTCACCGTCCCCCCAAAGGCGAAAAATTCAGTGGGGCTGCGCCACGAAGCCATTTCGGGTGAGGGAAACCAATACCACCGGCTGCCGTCCTCCCGTTCCCACTCGGTGCCGGTCAGCCATTTCTCAAACTCCTCTTTCTTCATGGAAGTGAGCGTTTTCGACGCGGGAGCGGGGTCATTGAATGCCGGTGACGGGATGACCGCCATTTCCGGCGCGCCTTTGACGCGGGCTCCGGAGACGCCCCATGAAGCATAAATCATGGCTCCATCCAGACCGGGGGCAAAAAAGAGGAGAAGGCAGTCCGTGCGGTCCTTGTCCAGGATTACCTCCACCACCCCGGGCGTGACGATCTGATATTTTCCCGGGCTCTCTTTCCCGAGACTGACTTTGCCGCCTTTGGCAAAATCCAGCTTCGCCCGTTGCCAGCGGATGCTCTGTTTTTCAAGCCATGCGGAGAAACCGGCGGCTCCCATGGTGGTGATGCGGCCTCCGCTGACCGCGGCGGCGCGGCGGGCGGAGGGTTGCAGGGTCCATTTCCCCAGGAGACCGTCGATCAGCTCCAGGGATTTCAAGTCCTCCGATACCGTGACCGTGCAGGCAGTGACAGCGTCCGCGTTCCACCGCCATTTCATCCGGCCTTTTCCGTCCGGGAGCAGCGCGACCGCCCGGCAGTCCCAGACACCGGGGATGAACTCCCAGCGGAGGATCACGATTCCCGGCGTGGCGAACCAGAGTTGCCCCTTTTTGCCTTCGGTGGTGCTTTTCCATTCCGTGCCCGTGAGCCATTTGGAAAAAGACTCCGCCGTCATCCCTGCCAGTCCGCCCTCCTGGGCACGAAGGCGGGAGGGTGTGAGCAGTGACGCGGTGAAAAAGACCGCCAGGATCAGCCTCAGGGATTTAAAAAACAGGGAACCCGTGTGCATGCGCGGTGGCATAGTGCCGCCGGGCCGCTTCGCAAGTTCCCCGTCATCCGTGCCGACGGAGGGATCACTGATCCATCACCGTCTCCATAAGCTTCTGGTCCGAGCGCAGGCGCCTCCATTCCGCGCTCACCTTATTCCCGCGGGTGGTGAGATCCTGCATGGCTTTCACGGCCTCCACGCGGGTGTCCGGGGCGTCAGCTTTGTAAATGCGGAAAGCCTTTCCGTACTCAATGATGGCGTCCACGTAGGGGATGGTCCGCTTGTCCAGCCGGGGGCGCAGCGCGCCGAGATGACTGAGGCTGTCCGCGATCTTGTCGCGCTCCAGCTTTTCGGTTTTCCCGCTGCGAATGCCGGCGAGCAGAGCCTCGGACTCGGAATTGATCGCCTCCAGGGAGCCGGAGGCGGAGAGGACCTTGCTGTTGGTGCCTTCCGCGATTTCCAGCAGGAGTTTGGCGGAAAGGTGATTCGGCGCATTTTTCAGCACGGACTTCAGCTTCTCCACAACTCTCGGGTGACGCAGCATGGCGGAGGGATCGCGCTGCGCGTTGAGGACTTTGGCAATTTCAGCAAACTCCGTCACCGCTTTTTCGACGGAGGGATCACGCGGAGAGCTGGCCACTTTCTTCGCGTCCTCGAATTTCGTGGCGGTAAAAATCTGGATGGCGAGCAGCGGCCGGATGCCCTGGAGGAGGACATGGTCCGCCATGCTGCGGGCGTTTTTGATGGGGATGCACGCCACCGTGCATTCCTTTTTAGCCGCGCCCCGCAGCTTGTCCGGAACGCCGCCCACGGGTTGCACGGTCCCGTTGGCATTCAGGTCTCCAGTTATTGCGGTCTTCTGCTGCAGCGGCACGCCGGTCAGGAGGCTGTCCACCATGAGCGCGCAGGCCACGGCGGCGGAGGGACCGTCCTTGGGATTGTAGTGGTCCTCAAAGGAAAGCTCGATGGTCCAGCCTGAGGGCCAGCCATTGTGAATCACGCTGATGAACTTTTTGACCTCGTTCAAGGCGCTCTCCATATCCTTGCCCACCTTCTGGTTGAACTTCAAAGCACCCTGGTCCGGTCCACCCTGCACGGCGGTAGCATTCATTTGGGAGGCCGCGCCCGCCAGTTTCCCTTCTCCGATGTCCATCACCAGCAGGCCGAAGATCATGCTCTGACGGCTTTTGATCACCGGGGCGGATTCCGTCGCCGCTGCCGCGGCTGCCGGAGTGCTTTTCGCCGTGTCCGCCATCAGGGTGAGCGGAGATAAAAGAAAGCTCGTGGCAAGACGGGCGGCAAGGTTCATAAGGACGCGCGCGAATTTGGTTGAATACACCGGATCAGCACCCGCGGGCTCTTTCTAATACGATAAGAGCGGGGACATGGACATTATGAAGAATGGCGGCGGGAAATCCAGTGTCTCTCTACGAAATTCCCTTCATTCCACATAAAAAAACCGGCCTTTCCGTGAGGAAAGGCCGGTCGAAAAAAGCCTGGTTATTAAACCGGGTAAATCTCAGTTCGCGTTCACAGGGGGCAGGAAGCCGCCGCTGGAGAGACCGGAGCTGGGAGTGGTGAGGTAGATGCCACCCACGCCAGCGTGGAAGAGGCCGAAGTCATCCGTGACTTCGAATCCGCCCTCGGACTCACCGTCGGTCTTTGTCGTGCCTTTGCCCGTGGTTTCTTTGCCGGAGGAGGCCACGCCCTTGCCGGAGGCAAAGTGAGCGGCGATCGCCTTGGCGGCGTTCGGGGCCACTTTCACCGCGCAGACGATGATGGTGGGAGCGTCATCAGGAGCGGCTTCGGAAGCGGTCGCCACGATCTGGACCACCATGTCGGTGTCGGCTTTGGAGGCGGTGATGGCGGCCTTCACGATTTCGCACGCGCAGGCGGGGGATTCCTTCACCTCTTTGGCCACGATCTGAAGAACATTTTCCGGCTTCTCGCTGACGGCGGCGGAAACAGTCTTGCCCTCTTTGGCGCACTGATCCTTGTCAGCGGCGCGGGAAACCTGGCCGAAAGCCATCGTCGCGAGCGCGGCGACACCGGCCATGCTCAGGGTAAAGCGGTTGTTATTCATTGGTTGGGTCCTTTTTGGTTGGGTGGAAAATTACCGGATGGCCTCCGGAGGGCGTAAATTAACAGCAGACGTTTATCCGCTTCGGCTCCCACCGTCCAGCAGAATTTTGTCAGCCTCCGAAATTTTTGATCCGGAGACGGTATCTTTCCGGGTCCAGACCGTGCCAAGGGCCACGCTCCACTGAAATTTTCGTAAATGTTCCCGGATCAGGAACGGAAGGTCCACTTTTTTAGAAAGTTCGAAATCCGGGGAGAGCCGGTCCTGGAGCCACTGGAAGGTGCCGCCGGTGGGCCAGCGGTCCGGAGGGGTGTATTCCTCCAGCCAGGTGCAGGGGGTGGTCAGGAGCAGAAGCCCGCCGGGACGCACCAGCCCGGGCAAGCGCTTCAGGAGGTTTTCCGGATCCGGCAGGCGGCAGAGCAGATTGGCGGCGTGGACGAGATCGAAATCCCCCAGGTCCCCGCGCAGGTCCATGGCATCCCCTGGCTCGAATCCCACCCGCTCCGGCCGGGAGCCTTCTGGAAGGAAGGCCCTCAGATTTTTCCGGGCTCCGGCTTCCTCATGGGTCTGATAATCCATCCCGCCAGCAGTCCGGACCGTCTCCGCCGCCTGGATGAAGGCACGGGAGAAATCGATACCCGTGACCTCCGCGCAAAAGCGGGAGAGCTCGAAGGATGACCGCCCCACCGCGCACCCAAGGTCCAGGGCGCGGGCCCGCGGGGAGTTGTCCGTCAGGTCCGTCACGGTGCGCACGGGAAAGTGCAGAGCCTCCCGGGGACCGAAGGCCCAGGGCAGCACCTCATCCGCGCTTCCATAGTGGAAGAGCAGATACTCGTTAAGGAGCGTGGGGGATTCGTAGGGATTCTCCATGCCGGGCCGGTTACTGAGCCAAGGCGTCCAGGAGGTATTGGGCGGGTTTGAAGTGTTCGATGAGCACTTCCCTCTGATCCCCTCGTTTCAGGCGCACCTGACGGATGTCGAAGTTCGGCGTCTTGTGGGGCGCGAAAAGGATATCGTCGTGCGTGGCATTCCGGCGTTCCTTGAAGAGATCCGGGGTGAGGTGGCCTCCAAGATGGTCATCCCGGCCGGTGGCCAGGTGGCAGGTGCCCAGCACTTTTTCATCCTGAATGTCCGCGCCGCTCACCGGCAGCACCTGGGTGCCGAATCCCAGTTCCCCCAGCACGCCGGTCATCGGGTCCGCCGTGAGTTTGGCATTGTGGGCATCGATGGTAGCCTGATTCCCCGCGATGAAGTCGGACCGGATGATGCGTCCGCCGGTCACGGTGAGCTTTCCGAGGGTGCCGTCCTCGTATTTCATGGGAAAGTGACCCTCCGCGCCCGTGGGGACGAAATAAACCTCCCCGGCGGGGAGATTCGCGATATCCGGCTGGAGCCCGCGACAAAGGCCGTGGCTTTTCTGGGCCTCCTGGCCGTCCAGCAGCAGGCGGGCGGTGAGGACTTCCCCGGATTCGAGGGCAAAATCGATCTCGATTTCGTCCGCGCCCGTGAGGGCCTGGCGGAGTTTCTCCGCGTCCCGGCTGACATCATTGTAATCCACGGCCAGGCCGGTGCTCAGGATGACCTCATTCACCCCGTGGAGCGTGGCCCCCCGGAAATTATAGCGCTTCGCCATGGCCGTGAGCGGAGCCGTGGCGCTGTAGGTGGAGATGCAGAGGATGATGTCGTAGTCCGGATAGATGTCCGTTTCCAGGCTCAGGACGTTCCCCTGGAGATCGCGGCATTCGTCCTCCAGGTCCAGGTTGGATCCGTAGGTCATTTTATAAGCGAAGATCTCGCCGCCGGTCATGCCCAGGACTTTCATCACGCCCTCCTGCAACGCCTGGTAAAAGCTTTCCCAGGCGCGTTTCTGAATCGCCAGCGCGGGCTCCTGGAGAAAAGCCGCGTCTTTCATCAGGGCCAGGTCCGGCAGGTCAATAAGAATGCAGACGCGGCGGTTTTGCGTGGGCTCGAAGACCGTGCGCAGCAGCCGTTCAAGGCTGAAGGCCGGATAGGTGCGTTCTGAGGGCGGGACGGACAGGGCTTTGAGGGCGGCGCTCATGGTGATGGGGGGCTAGGCAGAGGACTACGCACCATGCCGGGCGGGAGGCGCATGGGAAGGCGGTTTTTTTCCCGTTGCCCGTAGGGTCACGGGCTGGAGGCTCAAGGGTTCGGGCCGGTTTTTGGCGTTCTTACGAACAGATAACAGAGGACTCCCGTGGCCAGGATGGCCAGCCCCCAGCGGGTGCTTTCCCGGTCACGCAGCAGCGTCGCGAGGGTGAAACCCACCATGATGAGGAACAGCAGCGTGGTCCATGGATAGCCCCATGCCCGGTAGGGCCGGGGCAGATCCTTTTGCCGGATCCGGAGGTGAATGACCCCCCATACCGTGAGCAGAAGCATCAGTTCCAGCAGGAAAGTGGTGTGGGTGATGATGCTTTGCACATCCTGGGAGAAGATAAGCAGCAGCGCCAGCCCGCTCTGAAAAAGCACCGCGAACCAGGGAATCCCGTGCGGGTCTGTGCGGGCCAGCATGCCCAGCATGGGGTAGTCCCGGCCCATTTGCTGGGAAACGCGCGAGCCCGCCCACGTCATCGCGCTGATGGAGGAAATCAGGCCCAGGGAGATCAGCCCGGCGGTGATGAAACCGCCGGATTTTCCGAAGATATAAGAGGCCGCCACGGGAGCCACATCCACTCCGGAGGCGGCGAGTTCCTTCATGGGCGTGGCGTAAAGCATGGCCGCGTTCACCGCGAGGTAGAGCACCGTCACAATGGCCGTGCCGGTAAAAAGCGCGCGCGGCACATTCCGCTCCGGGCGCTCCACCTCCCCCGCGATGTAACAGGCCGCGTTCCACCCGCTGTAGGCAAAGAGCACAAACACCAGACTGCCAATGAACGCGTTCCCGTTCTGCCAGATCAGCGCGCCATCCCCTGCCTGTGGTAGAAAGTGGACCGGCTGCCCCTCCGGGAGAATGAAGCCGCAGACCGCCAGGGCCGCCACGAGGAGGGCTTTCAGCGCGGTGGCCATCCATTGGAATCTCCCGGAAAACGCCACGCTGATGAGGTGCGCTCCCGTGAGGCAGATGACCACCCCCGCCGCGAAGAGCTTTGCGAGAATGCCCGGATCCGCTCCCGCGATCAGGCAGATGTAATTCCCAATGATCAGCGCCGCCGCCGCGATAGGGGCAGGGAAGCCGGCGAGGAGCGAAACCCATCCGCTGACAAAACCCACTCCGGGATGGTAGATGCGGGAGAGCAACTGATACTCCCCGCCGGAGCGGGGGAACATGGCGGTAAGCTCCGCGTAATTCACCGCCCCGCAAAAGGCAAGCACCCCGCCCACGAGCCATAACAGCAGCACCGGAAACCCGGACGGGAGAGCGGAGACCTGAAACCCCAGGCTGCTGAACACCCCGGTGCCCACCATGTTGCCCACGACGATGGCGATGGCGGCAAGGAGCGGAACACGGGTGGCTGGCGGGGGAGTGGACACGCGGGCGAGTAGAACAGGCTTTGCGCGCACCGCAACGGGCGGGAAGGCGGATGCCGGAAAACCATTGCCAGGATGGCGGGGCACGGGCTATGGGTTTTCCCATGTCGCCCCGTGTCCAATGCCCGGAATCCGCCGCCCTCCGGAACTTCCGTCACCGGATCCGTTTCCTGATCCCTGGGGAAATCCGTGCCGGGACCGTCCAGGAGTAGCGTTCGTATGGCTCAGAATACCCCGCGCGGCACCCCGGCCAGAGTGCTCATTCTCTTCTCCCTGCTCACCGGCGCGGTCATGGTGTCCGCGCTTCAGGATGCCCGGCGGGAGGATCTCTTCCGCGTGACCTATCCGACCGCCGTGGGGGATGGGGACTTTTACCGCCAGGGAGAGGAACCGCCATCGGTGGAGGTCCGGGGCGCGGTTGTCTATCTTCTGGAGCATGGCGAGGGAAAGCTGCAACGGCGGGATGACCGCATGTTCCGCGTGCCGCTCGCCGCGGCCTCTCCCCGGCTTTATACCACCAGTGAAACCCTCCCGGAGAACGGGACGCCCCCGCTGTATCTCAAAACCGGCGAGGGGGAGTTCCTCCGGGTGGAGCCGCGAGCCGGCGGGGATGGGAAAATGCACGCCGCCGGGAGTCCGCGGTGAGGATTTCCGGGGCAAATTACACGCTGGCGCGTCTTCCGCTGGTGTTTTAGCATCAGGTGGCCCGTGCTGTTCCGTTTTTTATGATCCCCCCCCGCATCCGCTTGATCGTCGCCCTGAGTATCGCCGGCATGGCCCCGCTCATGGGACAGGATTCCCCGAACCCTCCGAAAGCGGAGGCCGTGGAGGAAGAGGACAATACCACGCCGGCCGCGGCTCCGGAGACGGATCCCTCCATGCCACCCCGCGCCGAGGCCATCCCGGAGGACGGAGAGCCCCCGGAAACTGAACCGGCCGACGCGCCCTGGGCCGGGGACACGGAGGCGCGCGCGGCTTATGAACAGGAGAAGCTGAACGCGCAGAAAGCCGCCGCCGAACGCCGGGCCGCCGCGGAAAATCCGAAGAGCAAAAAGAAGAACGGGGCCGCGGAAGTGGAGAAAGTGGAGAGCCCGGACGACGATGTCCCGGAGGTGAAGCCCGCCCGGCCGGATGCGCACCCGCCCGTGGCCCCCACGCAGGATACCAAGCCCGAGAAGCCGAAGACCGCGCTGGTGATCAAAACAGACCCCAACGCAAAACCCCTTTCCCTGCGCGTCCCCGCGCCGCGTGGTCTCATCGTGGACCGCAATGGCCAGCCCCTGGCGCAAAACCGCATCGCGCATTACATCGGTGTGCAGCTTCCCATGAAGGAAGGGCTGACGGATGTGCAGATCCTCGATTTTGCCCGCGGCCCGATGGCATTCTGCCGGGCGCAGATGCCGGGTGGTTGGACCGTGAGTGACACGGATATCATTCAGCACTACCACAAGCGCCGCTGGGTGCCGCTTATGTGTTCGGCGCTGCTGCCGGAGGAGCAGGCGGTGAAGCTGAAGGATGCCGCGCCGCCCGGAGTGGTGCTCCGCCCGTTCTTCCTGCGCACTTATCCGGAGGGCGCCTTTGCCGGGCACCTCATGGGACAGATGGGGAAGAGCGCGCCGTTCATTCCCTCGAATCTTCCGCTGGAGGCGGATGAACTTATGTGGCCGCCCACCGTGGGACGCGGCGGGTTGGAAAAACGCTTTGACCGGGAGCTCACCGGCGAGCCGGGGCACTATGAGGCGCTCTTCGATTCCAAGGGAGAGATGCTTTCGGAAAAGTGGGATTCCCGTCCCCGCGCGGGCAATACCGTGGTCACCACGCTGGACATGGATTTGCAGAAGATCGCGGAGCGGAATCTGAAGGAACGGGGCTTCCGCGGCGCGTTCGTGATACTGGATATAAAGACCGGCGACATTCTCGCCATGGCCTCCACCCCATGCCCGAACCCGAACGACTGGGTCTATGGCGTGACGGATGAGTTTTATAAGAAGCAGTTGAAGGCACCGGAACTCATCATGACCTGCCGGGCGCTCCAGGGGCACTATCCCCCGGCCTCCACCTTCAAGATCGTGACCGCCATGGCCGCGCTGGAGACGGATGAGATCGGCCCCAACAGCGAGTTCAACTGCCCTAAGGTGATGTATTTCAACAACCGCGCCATGCGGAATCACAGCGGGCGGGACGAAGGCATGATGGACGTGGAGCGCGCCATCATGCGCTCCTGCAATACCTGGTTCTTCCAGGTCTCGAAGATCTGCGGGGGCGAGGCCCTGAGTTCCATGGGGACCCGCTTCGGCTTCGGGGAGAAGACGGGAATTTGCCTGGAGGACATGGAGATCTCCGGGAGAATGCCCTCGCCGGAGTATTACGCCAGAAAAGGCGGTTCCCTCACGGGCGGTATCCTGGCAAATACGTCTATCGGTCAGGGTGAGGTGGAGGCCACGCCGCTGCAGGTGGCACAGATGATGGCGGGTATCGCCCGCGGGGACGCGGTCCCGCGTCCTCGACTGGTGAAGCTGATCCAGGACGTGGATGGCCGTGTCATCCAGCACTTTCCCACCGTGCTGCGCCCTCCGCTGAATGTCTCGAAGGAGAATCTCAACGCCGTCCGGCGCGGCATGCGCGCCGTGGTGGACGGAGGCACCGGCTCCGCCGCCGCGAACAATTATGTGGTCATGGCCGGGAAAACCGGCACCGGTCAGTGGCACCCCGAGATTCGCCAGAACGTGGCCTGGTTCGCGGGTTTCGCTCCTTACAAGGATCCCGAATACGCCTACGCCTGCATCTACGAAGGGAATCCCGGGGAAACGGAAATCTCCGGCGGTCGGAAGGTGGCGCCCCTCGTGGGGGACGTCTTCAACGAGATCTACAAGGCCAAGAAGAAACGCGGGGAACTCAAGGACGGGTCGAAGGATGGGGATGACGATGATGACAATCAGAAGGTGGCCCGTCGTGAGGCCCGCCGGGCGGAGCCCGTGGAGGAGGTAAAGGTGGTGACCCCGCCTCCGCCCCCGGAACAGCCGAAGCGCGGGGGGCTGCGCTGGCTCTTCAGCCGCCGTCCCAAAGCGCCGGAAGTCCCGGTGCAACCGGCTCCCGCGCCTCCCGGACGCATGCGATAGCGTACGGAAATTCCCTGGCGGCATGGAACGCTCCTGGCTATAAAACAGGCGCACTTGTTATTCAAACACCAACCATCCGCATCATGAAGCATCTCTGTCTCATCCTCTCTCTCACCGCTCTGGCCGCGGGGCGTGCCTCCGCCGAGGAGCCGGATTTCAAGAAGGATATCGCCCCCATTCTGGAGGCCTCCTGCGTGAAATGCCATAACGAAAAGAAGGCCAAGGGTAAGCTCAACCTGGCCACGAAAGAAGGCTTCGCCAAGGGTGGCGAAGACGGCAAACTCGTCGATCCAGGCAAGCCGGACACGAGCGCCCTCATCAAGGTGCTTCTCCTTCCCGCGGACGACGACAACGCCATGCCGCCCAAGGACAAGGCTCCCCACCCCACCGCGGCGCAGATCGAGACGCTGAAGAAGTGGATCACCGCCGGTGCCAAGTGGCCGGACGGCGTGACGCTCAAGGCCAAGGAATGAGAGGCTGGGCCTGCCCCGTTTCCCTTTAAACTGAAAACCCGCCGGAGCGTCTCCGGCGGGTTTTTTCGTTGGGATCTTCAACTGGTTTTATGTTGATGTCCGGGGCTGAGCTCCGGAGGGCCGAAGGCCTGGACCTATACCAGCCCGGGCACCGCCCCGGGAACGACCGGCAAAGATGTTTTCAGGGCTGAAAGCCCGCGTCATTCCTCTTCGACAAGCCCGGATGGGGGCGGGCCTTCAGCCCTTTTCCCTTTTGCCCGGGGAATATCCCGGGGCGTTGCCCCGGGCTGGTATGGGGCAGGGCCGTCGGCCCTCCAGAGTTTCAGGCTCCGGCGCGTGGCGCGGCGGAGGACGCCTTCCAGCCCCCGCGGGGGCACGGCGAGATCAGTGAGCCTAACACTACTGATCTTCAAACCGGCAGCGGGATTCAAAAATCCCCGGTCACCAGTTGCTGATATTTGGTGCCGTCCGGGGTCAGGGTGGCGGTGGAGCCGGAGCCGCCCAGGTGGCCGCGGCTGTTCCAGGAATGACTGGTCACGGAGGGTTTCACCCACGAGACGGTGGGAAAGGCGCAGGACACGGCGGAGGGGGCGATGGAAAGCGGCACCCCGGCGGTATTGTAACTGATCTCCCACGAGACGCCCATGTCCCCCGGCTTGCGCAGCCAGGGATAACGCCGGACGATCTCCAGTTCCTCCCGGGTCTTATTAGGAACCCGGACGGTGTAGTATTTTTCGGCGGTCTTCAGAAACTCGGGCGGTGTGATGCCCGGCGTTGCCCGCGCGGCTTTCAAAAATCCCGCCACGTCCAGGCCCACCAGATTGTGCCCGTGCCAGTTGGCGTTGGTGTTCGCCAGCTTGTAGAACTTCGTATAGAAGTCGGCGAAGCGGTCGCTCAGCATCATGCACAGTTCCAGATGCACATGGGAACGGCGGCGGTCGATACCCTCTCCGGTGTGCCCCATGAGGGCGATGGGATCGTCCTTTTTCACGACCGTGCCGACGGTGGTGTCGATCCGGCGCAAATGCGCGTAGAGGCTGTAGAAGTTCCCGCTCTCCGCGCCGCAGGGGTGTTCGATCACCACGTAGTTCCCGTAGTTGCTGGCCGCGTTAGGGGAGCAAAAAACCACCGTGCCATCGCAGATGGCATGCACAATGTCCTGGGGCTCTCCCGCCGCGTCCCGCTCCATGGGCGCGATATCCACGCCCTCGTGAAATTTCGTGTAAACCTCACCGGAGGCGGTATTCCGGGGATTCCGGACATAGCCATAGCCGCCCCCCTGCCATACCTGGGTGACTTTTCCGTCCGCGCCATAACGGTCCACGAACATATAAAAATGATCGGGCTCGTTTTTGAACAGCGCGTCGTTTTTGGTCGGCAGCCCGAAGACGGGACCATTGTAGGAAGGCGCGCCTGGCGGTTCCGGGAGAGGAGTCGCTCCGTTGCTGTTGTCAGGAGTGGGCGCGGGAGGCGGAGCAGGAGTGACTTTCGCGGTTTCCGGCGCGGGTGGTCCCGGGGCTGGAGGCGGTGAATCAGGAACCGTCGGCGTTGTTTCCCTGGAGGAGGGAGACGTGGCGGGCGCGGGCTGTTTGGCGGCCGTGCCCGCAGGTTCCTTTTCGCACCCGCTGGTCGCGATGACGGCGCAAAGCAACGACAGGCGAAGGGAGGTCCGCCCTGCTGTACCCAGGTGATTCATGGGGGGAAGGGGACCGGGCGTTGGCGTCAGCGGGATTTTTTGCCCTTCTTTGACCCTTCGCCAGGCAGTCCGCTGTCCAGACGTTTCAGCTTCTGGCTGAAAAGTTTCAGGTCATTAGCGTCCAGGCCGCCCCAGATGACGAAGTTCCCGTCATCCCCGGCGCTGTCGATACGGATGATGTCCAGAGCCTTGCCGTTCACGATGGTGCGGGCCAGCTTTCCCTGGCTGGTGGAGCACAGCAGAGCCATGGCCCGCTGGCCCTCGTCATTCATCTGCAGCACCGCTCCGTAGCTGGCTCCATCCTCGGCCACAAAAGCCCGGAAGGCGCTGAAGTGGCGGGTCACCAGCTCGGGGGTGACGCGGAAGTAATGGGTTTTGCCGTCGATGGCGTTGGGCCGCACCATGCGCGGTCCATCATGCTCCTCACCCTCAGCGTGCAGGCCGATGTAAAGGGCACTGGATTTGCCTGAGCCTTCGACCATCGATGTCAGGGCCACGGCGGCGAGAAGGATGCTGAGGAATTTCTTCATGCCGCACAGTGAACGGGAGAATTGGAGGAATTGCAATCCAAACGATACGCCGTCGCCGGGCGGGCTCCCTGCCTCATCTTCTGACCACCAGACGCTCCAGCAGCAGGCTTACGGCGATGAGGTCCCGGGCCTCCATCACTACCGGGAGCCGGGTGAGCCGGGGCACGATGTCGGTATCGGACAGCAGCCAGACATCCGCGTCCGCTCCCGCGGAATCCGGGGTGATATTCCATCCGGGAAAAATGAGCACGGGCTGCACAGGAATGGTTTCCTGGCCGCCTTCCGCGAGCAGTTCGTAAAGAGCCTGCGAGGCGCGGCGGGCCTGCCCCACGGGATCCGCCAGGATTTCCTGGTTGCCGATGGCCAGGGTGTCCGCGTCCCGCCGGGCCACGCTTTCCGTGAGATCATCCCCCCGCACGATGAACCGGGGAATGAGGGTAAAGACCCCGCCCGGTCCCGCGAGCACGGAGCCCAGGAGGTGACCTTTTCCATCGAGAAGCCCGTCAAAAAGAAGCCAGCCGCGGGCGCAGATATCGCCGATGGCGGCCCGGAGATTCTGCCGGGCCCGCTGCTCCCGGCGGAGCACTCTCACCTGCCGCCAGATGAGGGCCACGCGAACGGTGGCATAGCCGGTGAGGCATAACGCCATAAAACTGAAAAGCAGCGGCTGGGGCGGAGTGCGAAAAAGCCAGCGGGAGATTTCCAGGCCCGTGATGACAAACACCACGAGTACAATGATGGCATACTCGGCGATCCGCCCCGTCAACGCGGACTGGCGTTCACGGGTGGTGCTATCGTCGAAAAGCGAAAAACGGGGATGGATGACTTCGTCGAGAATCCGGTCCGCGGGCGGGCTGGCTTGATGGGGAGGCACGGGAAAAGAGGCTATCGCGGATGCAGGGGGGATGCCAGCAAAAATGCCGGGGCCATGTTGACGCCGCGGCGGCCCGCCTCTAGGCTTCGTGCCGTTTCCGGGGCGGGCCCTCCTATAGCATGACCGCCTGGTTTCAATTCATACCTATACCCGCATGAAGCTCTCCTTCCCGAAACTGACCCTTGCGGCCGCCCTGGCAACCCTGCCGGCGATGGCACAGACTCCTCCTCCCCCGGCATCTCCGGCCCCCCAGCCACCTCCCGCCGCGCCGGTCCCGGCCAAAGCTGCTCCCGCGCCGGTCCCAGGCCAGCCGCCGGTTCCTGTTCCCGCCGCGGCTCTCGCGCCGGACGAATTCAAGACGGAAAAAGAGCGGCAAAGCTACGCTCTTGGCCTTTCCTTCGCCAATGGCTTGAAACAGCAGGATCCCTCGGCCGCAAAGCCCAACCCGGCGGAAGTGATCAAAGGGATGCTCGATGTGCTCAACAGCACGAAGTCCACCGATTATGCAACCGGAGCGAATCTGGGAGCCCAGATCCGCCAGTTTGATGTGGATGTGGATCCTGAGGTCCTTTCCAAAGCCGTGCAGGAAGCCCTGACGGGAGCCGCCCCCCGGCTGAATTCCATGCAAGCCCAGGAGGCCATGAAGCGGCTTCGTGAGGAGCTCCAGAAAAAAGCCGAAGCCAAAGCCAAGGTAGAGAACGAAAAAGCGGAGAAGGAAGCCGCGAAGTTCATGGAGGCAAACTCCAAAGCGGAAGGTGTGAAAGTGGCTCCCAGCGGGCTGCAATACACCGTCCTGAAGCAGGGTGAAGGGAAAGTGCCGGAGCCCACGGAGTTTGTGCTCATGAATCTGAAAGGCACGCTCGCGGATGGAACAGTGGTGGAAAAAAATCCGGAGACCGGCCCTGCCCGCCGTGCGTTCCGAGTTCTCCCCAAAGGACTTCAGGAGGGCCTGGCGATGATCAAGGTGGGTGGCAAAGGAAAATTCTGGGTTCCTCCTGCTCTGGGATGGGGTGAGACCGGACGCGGCGGCCTGATCAAAGGACACTCCGTGCTGGTTTATGAAGTCGAGGTGCTCGGAACGGAACCGATGCCCAAGCAGCCCCAGGTGACGACGCCTCCCGTGGGTGCTCCGCCCCGTCCTCCGGTGACCGCGGTGACCCCTCCTATCAGCGTGGAGATCCCGCCGAAGCCAGGCACGAATCCGCCTCCGCCGAAACCGGGTGCTCCCGTGCCGCCCAAGCCTCCGGTGCCTGGAAATCCCGCGCCTCCGGCGGCCCCCCCGGCCCCGCCTGCTTCGGCCCCGGTTCCCGTGCCTCCCCCCGCGCCCCCCGCGCCGCCGAAATAACCTGGCCGGTCTGCCGGTATTGATTCCTGGCAGGCGGCGTGGGCTCCACGCCGCCTGCTTTTTTTATCCATGCGCTCAATCGAAGAGGAACTGCGGGTGCTTCATGCCTCGTCACTTCACCGGTCACCCCGGGTGCTGGAAAGCCCCCAGCAGCCGTGCGTGGAGACGGGAGGACGCGTCGCGCGGAATTTTTCGTCGAATGACTACCTGGGGCTGGCATCGGCCCCGGAGGTAAAAGAGGCATTGCTCCAGGGCATCGGGCGCTGGGGTGCGGGCGCGGGGGCCTCCCGTTTGGTGTGTGGTACGCTGAGTCCCCACCGCGCGCTGGAGGAGGCGCTCGCAGACTTCAAGGGTACGGGCGCGGCGCTCACCTTTTCCTCCGGCTATGCCGCCGCGCTGGGCACCCTCACGGCGTTACTGAGAAAGGATGATATCGTCATTCTGGATAAGCTCTGCCATGCCAGCCTCATCGATGGGGCCCGGCTGAGCGGCGCGACGATCCGCGTCTTTCCTCATAACAACCTCGACCGTCTGGACCATCTGTTGCACTGGGCGCGCGGCCAGGCCCCGGCGGATGGTCGTATTCTTGTGGTCACTGAGAGTGTCTTCAGCATGGACGGCGATCGTGCCCCCCTGGCGGAGATCGCGGCATTGAAAAACCGGCACGGGGTCCTGCTCATGGTGGATGAAGCCCACGCCTTTGGCATTATGGGACGCGGCGGCCGGGGACTGGCTGAGGAAGCGGGCGTCGCGGCCTCCGTGGACATCCACATGGGCACCTTGAGCAAATCCGCCGGGCTGCACGGGGGGTATATCTGCGGCTCCGGGGCGCTCATCGATCTTCTCATCAACCGTGCCCGGTCCTTTATTTATTCCACCGCCCCACCGCCCGCGGTCGCCGCCGCAGCGCATGAGGTCGTTACCCGCCTCCTGCCTGGCGGGGAAGGGGAGCGCCGCCGGGAAAGGCTGTGGGCGCTCCTCGCGCGTTTCACGGAGGGCATGGAGGGCCGGGTGACCGCGCCCGCCAGCGCCATCGTGCCCCTTATCATCGGGGAAGAGGCCGCCGCCATGGCTGCCGGCGCGAAATTGCTGGAGAAGGGCTTTCTGATCCCCGCCATCCGTTATCCCACCGTGGCCCGCGCAAGCGCCCGGCTGCGGGTCACATTCACCGCCGCCCATGAACCCGGGGACGTGGACGCGCTGGTGACCACGCTGCGGGAGATGCAGGTGTCCGGGCTATTTTAAGCCGGTCCTGACCGCGCGGTGGATCACGTTGTTCTCCTCTTTATCCCGCCAGATCGAGACCATCCATACCTCCCCGGACCTGGGGGCGGGGCCGGTGAAGGAATACTGTTTCCCGGTGATGATGAGAGTCTCGCCCGTGTCTTTTTTTCCCCGGTTTCCCGTGAGCAGGCTGGCATTCTCCAGCTTCAGGACGGTCACCGGAGGACTGCCGTCCGTGCTTTGGGTCATGGTCGCGTCCCTGATCCGTCCCAGCCAGAGGGCCAACGGGGCCTGAGGCGTGCCGGGCCGGGCCGCCGCGATCTTCTGGATGAGGTCCGCTTTGATGGCCGCCAGCCCGGGGTCCAGTTCCAGCCGCCACTCCCGCTGCTGGCGGTGATTCAGCCCGATGAGCCACACGGTGAGCGCGGCGGTGCCGAGCAGCGCCAGCATGGCGATCCCGAAGGCAAATCCCCGCGTCTTCCAGAACGGGATTTCGTCCAGGGGATCGGGAGTTAACTGGCGGCGCGCGGCCATGGGCTCACCATGAAGTGTAGCCGCGGAATTCCGCCAGACGCGCCGCCGCCTCTTCGCGGGTCACGGTGGCGGTGCGCTTCACGCCAAAGGCTTCACAGGTGAAGGAGGCGAGCACGCTGCCGCGCACCACGCCGGCGGCCAGATCGGAAAACTCCGGAGCCCTGCCCTGGGCCGCGAGACTGCCCGCGAGTCCCCCCGCGAAGCTGTCACCCGCTCCCGTGGGGTCCGCCACGGAGGTCAGGGGATAAGCGGGAGTGGTGAAAAATTTCCCCGGGCCGAAAAGCAACGCGCCGTGTTCGCCCTTTTTCACCACCACGTATTTCGGCCCCATTTCCATGAGCTTCCATCCGGCGTTCACCAGATTGCCGCACTCGGTGAAAAGCCTTGCCTCGTCCTCATTGATCACAAAAAGGTCCACGCGTTTCATCATGGCCAGCAGGCCCTCCCGCGCGATATTGATCCACAGGTCCATGCTGTCCGCGATGATGAAGGGCGAGCCCGTGAGCTGGTCCAGCACGCTGAGCTGGTTATCCGGGCTCATGTTCGCCAGGAGCACCACCTTCGCGGCGGCGGCTTCGGCATTCAGTTTGGGCGCGAATTTCTCCAGCACATCGATGGACACATCCAGCGTCTCCCGGTGGTTCATGTTTTCATGGTAGCGCCCCGTCCAGCGGAAGGTGCGGCCCTCGGCGAATTCCACGTTCGCCAGATCCACGCCGTGTTCCTCCAGGAGAGCCTTGTGTTCCTCCGGAAAGTCCTGGCCCACGATGGCGCACAGTTGTACCGGTGTGTCCAGGGCCGCGGCCAGGGCGGCATAGGCGGCGCTCCCGCCCAGCAGTTCATTGTGCACCGCCGCGGGCGTGTGGATAGAGTCGAGCGCGATGGTGCCGGAGATGAGGATGGACATGGAAAAAGGAGTGGCTTGGAAGAGATGCCGCGATAACCGGCCTCAACGTCCTCTTCAAGTTCAATTCCCCGCTTGGGGCCGGCGGACGGGGAATTACACTCGCCGCATGATCCGCCTGCTCCTCGCCATCCTGCTCCTTTTGTCCCCGGCCGCCCTCATGGCGGGGGAGAAAAACGCCAAGTGCCCGCTGATGACCGGCGAGGATGTGGATAGCGAACAGGTGGTGGAATATGAAGGCGTGAAGGTCCTCTTTTGCTGCCAGCATTGCCGGAAGCTTTTTAACGCGAATCCAAAATATGTCATCAAAGCCAGTCTCGATCTTCTCCCCCAGTTCGAGGCGTTGAAGGCGAAGCTGGACCTCGACAATGTGACGCTGCTTCCCCAGCGTTATTGTCCTGTCGAGAAAAAGTATCTGGTCACTCCGGACAGTCCCACCGTGGAATACAAAGGCGTCAAAATCTATCTCTGGGACGAGGATTCTGTGAAGGAATGGAAAAAGGACCCCGATGGCTGCGCCAAACGCGCTTTGGAAGCCGGTCTGCTGCCTCAACTGGCGGAGAAAAAGAAGTGACCTTTCCGGGGTGGCCGCCGCTTCGCAGGAAGATCAAAAATTGAGGCCTGTGATCGTGCCGTGAAGAATGAAGACGATTTCGGCTCCGCTGTCATACCAGAGGGAAATATCCTCCATGGAGACGGGCGTGAAAGTGTCATCGTCCCGGCTTAGCAGATGAAGGACCTCCGCGGTGGGGGACGGCGTGGGCCAGCCGGCGGGAGGGGCAAAGCGGGTGTCGGAGAGTTCTCCCCGGGCCAGTCCAGGTTTTGAGAGGAGGATTTCCCGCAAACGACGGTATTCAGAAAGTGAAGCGTGAAAGCAAAGAACCGTCGTTCGTCCGTCGGATTGTTGTGAGGAGTCGATTCTGAGGCCGCTGACAGACCGGGGAGGTTCCCCGAAAATTTCGCGAAAGGCATCCGCTTCGGAGCGGGTGGAAAGGGAGGGTCGCGTGGTCCAGAGAAGGACGAGAGCGACCGGCAGAATGAGGAAAAGACCGCGGGCAAAATCAAAGGGAGAGCGGAGCCGGGCACTGGATTTGAAAAAATATAATGCCCCAAGGCTGAGTGCGGCGCATGGCAGAGCCAAAAAAACCACGGGAAGAAAGCTGTCCGGACCGGGAGACATGAGGGCGGATCAGAGGGGCGGGTGAGCGGGAGCGGAATTCAAAGGGCTTTCCTTAAGTGGACTCCGTAGAGAAGCCGGAGGTTCAAAACAGACTCCCCACCGTGGCCAGGGTTTCCATTTTTGCGCGAAGGATTTGACCGTTGCCGCGGGACGTTTTCTTTAACCGGCAATCTATGTCATCTTGCAGGGAATCATCATTGGAATCCGCGATCCCGGTTCACGGGTTGCCGGGCACGGGCTCCTGGTGGAGCCGGGTATGCGCGCAACCGGTGGAGTGGAAGCTGCACTGGCTGCTGCGGATCGGCGTTTTCATGGAGTTCGTGGGCCACGGGGCCTTCGGAGTCAGGACCAAGGAGGGATGGCTGCCTTATTTCCGGGTCTTTGCCATTCCGGATGATCTCGCCTGGAAAATGATGCCGGTGGTGGGAGGGCTGGATATTCTCCTGGGCATTCTCGCGCTGCTCACGCCGCGGCGCGGCATCCTGCTTTACATGGCGGTGTGGGGCACTTTCACCGCGCTGCTCCGTCCGGCGGCGAATCAGGGGTGGTGGGAATTCTTCGAGCGCAGTTACAACTACGGCGCGCCCGCCGCCCTGCTGGCTCTGCACGGCTGGGGCAGAGGATGGCGTGGCTGGCTGGCTCCCCTGCGGGCCGTGCCCCGGCTTTCCGGTGTCATGGTGGACAAATTCCTCTGGGTCTTCCGCGTCGTGGTGGCGCTCATGCTGATTGGCCATGGAGGTTACGGCGCGTTTCTGGCCAAGAAGAACCTCCTGGGCTTTTACGAAGCCGCCGGTTTCAGCAACTTCGGAATGCCGCTGGAGACGTGGCGGGCGGGCATCGGGTTTTTCGAGATGGGGCTCGGCGTGGCGGCATTTTTCACCATTCGCCCGGGGTATTTCCTGCTCGTGTTTTTCTGGAAGATTCTCTCGGAACTCCTCTACGTGGTGGCCCGCGCGGACGGCGCGTGGTGGGAGGTCATTGAGCGTGGCGGCTGTTATACCGTGCCTCTCGCGGCCCTGTGTATCGTATATGCCCTGCGCCGCCAGCCCGCGGCGGGAGTGCCGCCGTCAATGGTCGCCGTTTAATCCCCGGCCCGCCTTTCCCACCCAGCGGGAGGGCTGCACTCCCTTCTCTTCAAAGAAGGCGTGGCTGAAGTGGGAGAAGCTGCGGTAGCCCACCTCGATGGCGGCCTCCGACACATTGCATTCGCCCGCCGCGATCAACTCCGCCGCTTTTTCGATCCGGACCCGGCGCAGCCACAGGGAAAAGGTGAGCCCCTCCACCTGCGTGAAGGTGCGGCTGAGATAATGAGGGCTGCACCCGGCGATGACCGCCAGTTCCTCCAGCGGCGGGGGATCATCCAGCCGCGGGAGCACGGCCGCCTTCGCCCGGCTCACCCGCTCGCGGGCCAGCCGTTCGGTGCGGGACACAGATTCCGCCGGAGCCGAGGGCGGCGCGAAAATGCTGCGCAGGAAAAACTCCGTGAGCCGCGCGGTATCCAGCAGGTAACGCGCCTGCTCGCACAGGTGCGGCGCCATGAAGGACTGGGCCCAGATCCGGTTCTCCTGGGTGATCGGGTGGCTCACGCAGGCCAGGCCAGGCAGGGGAGGGGTGATCAACAGGCGCAGTTCGGAGAGGATACCGGTCTCTGTGTTGCGCAGCGTGGAGGCGATCCAGGCATCGGGGAAATAAAGCGCCAGGCATTCATGATCCTCCTTCCCTGGCAATCGGCGGGCACTGAGACCCTCCGCCGGGCCACGCACCCAGGAGAGCGTGGAAGCCCGCAGCAACAGTTGCCCTCCGGCTTTCCAGGTAAGATCCGCCTCTCCCCGGAAGTTCAGAAATACGGAAAGGGCCGCCGGTTCCATGCATTGGTGCCAGGACTGGACCCGGCCCGCCCCATGCTGCACCCAGCGGCGCGTGGGAACGGGATCGGATGGCATGGGTGGGGTTGGATTAATTGAGATTGAGTCTCAGTATTTGAGGCCGTTTTGGGTGTCGGCAAGGCGACATGCGTAAAATTCCTCCGCATTCTGGCGGTCGTTTGCGCGAACTTGCTGTTCGTTTGTCATTCCGCATCCGGACGGCAGTGCGCGGCACTTGAACGGCAGCGGAGGCGGGGTTGCCCAGGGTAGAGTGGGGCAGGCGAAATCCTCTTCGTCTCCCCCACACCGCAATGAACCTCCGCCTCCTTTTCCTCCCTCTCGCTCTTTCGGCCTCCGCTGTTTCCGGGGCCACTTTCGACCTTGGCATTCAGACGGGCGTGATCGCTCCATCCACCCGCGGCCAGTCGAATACCGGTTTCTATGGCTGGGAGATTTTCAATGACGCGGCCAACCGCACGGTGCCTATCGACGACAGCACGCCGGATATCGGCACGGTGGTTTCCGGCGCGCGCTTCCGCACCACAAATGGCGAAGTCCATGTGCTGGGCAGCGGGAATTTTTACCTCTTCGCCGGGAATCCCGCGGAGGAAGTGACCGTGGCCACGGGTGCCGTTTCCGCCTCCGGCTCCACGTCCATCATTCTGCAGGGGATCACCGCGTTCGATCCCTATCCTGGCACCTGGAGCTTCCCTTCGGTGGGCGGAGTGATTCCTGAATTTGTGCAGGGGGTCAACGCGAATGGATACGGCCAGTTCTGGGTGAAATACACTTTCACGGGAAATGCCGGGAGCTACGCCATTCCGTTCTCCGCGATCGGAGCCCACTACAGCATCGACCGTTTCACGGTGGACACCTACTGGAGCGCCACCACGGCGCAGCCGGATCACGCGACTTTTGGTGCCGTGCCCGAGCCCACCGCCGCCGGCCTGGGGCTCCTGGCCCTCGCCGGCCTTGCCGCCCGCCGCCGCCGTTAATCCCCCGGGACGCGGATTTTATGAAGATTTGTTTGCGGATAAGAACAAAGTGCGCCCTCGCCGCCGGATGCCTCGTGGCATCCGGCGGTGCAGTGGTGCAAGCCCAGAGTGCCGGGCAGTTCGTTATTCCCGGCATTCGCGCCTCGGGTGGCACGGACTTCGCCTATTGGGATTTTTTCACCAAGCCGCCGGGACAGACCTATAACTATAACTACGCCAATCCTCCCGCCCTGCTGGATGGCAAGGGTGAGGATGACAACGGCAACCCCACCACGGCGCTGGCTCCCCGGGCCACGCTCTGGCAGACGGGCAGCGGCACCTGCTTCGTGACCTCCTCCGGCGCGCTCTATGACTACATGGGCACCACGGCCTTTGAAACCCGCTACGCCCAGCCGGGTGACGCCACGGGGCCGGTGACCAACGTCATCTTCCAGACGCAGACCGGCGGCGTGCGGTTCGACCTGAACAACATCCGGCTCGTTTTCGCCCGCGATGGCGAGACCATCAGCCTGGCACCGGAATACAAAGCCCTGGACGATCCACAGAGCGGCGCGTTCGCCGAGCGGCTGGTCTCCGCTTTCCAGTGGGACCTCACCGGCCAGGATGTGCATGACTTCCGCCTCGTCTATTCCGCTCCCGGCAGCTCCATGCCGCTGTGGCAGGCGCAGCTGGATGTGGTGAGCGGGAGTGATTTTCAGCAGCAGTTGGGATATCTGCTCCTGACCCGCTCGGCACCCGTCACCCGCTACAATCGGGCAGGCTCCGTGAGTAAGAACCTCGCCGTTGGTGAAGAGGAGCGCTTCTTCCTTCCAGGCAAAACACTTACTCTCTCCGGCGATCCCTCTCCGGGCTGGGCTCACGTGGGGTGGCTCCGGAATGGAGTGGTCACCGCCGGACCGGAACTGCCTGTCACTTTCGGCAACTCGGACCTGACGGTCACCGCCGTCTTCGCGCCGGAGGATTACGATTCCTGGCGGGACCTGACGTTCAACCATTCCAATGTCCTCCTCGGCCAGCCACCGGAGAACACGGACGACGCCTTCAGTGGCCCGGATGCGGACCCTGATGGGGACGGTCTGGACAATTTCTCCGAGTTTGCCTTCGGGGGCGATCCTTACGTGGCGGACAAAAAACGCGTGGACCCTTCGGCCCAGGTCGTGAGTGTCGAAGGCCAGGATTACGCCGCCATTACTTATCATGAAGGGGCCGGCGGTCCCTTTCCGTCCATCCTTTACACGGTGCGTGTCTCCCAGGACGCGGCCACATGGGAGGACAACGATACCGCCGCCATGCCGGTCACTACTGAGGTGAGCCGCGTCCTCCAGTCTGACGGTGCCACCGCCGTTACCGTCCGTTCCACCACGCCCCTCTCCAACGCCCCGCGTCTCTTCTTTTCCGTGAAGGCGCAATGATCTCCACCCAGACACCAGCCTCAGTCTCCGGGAAAACACGCCGTCGTGGCGTGGCTATCCTCATCGCGCTCGCCGTTCTGACCCTCCTGTCGTTTTTGACCTTCAGCCTGCTGACGATGTCCATGAAGGAGAAGGTCTCCTCGCATCTGGAGCATGAGGAGCGTCGCGCCCGGTTTGCGGCGGACACGGTGGTGAATCTGGCGCTGGGTCAATTGCGGGAGGCCACCTCCCGGACGGATGGCACGGGCACCCCCGCGCCATGGACCAGTCAGCCGGGTGCTGTCCGGGTCCACCGCATGGACGGGGAACTCCAGTGGCTCTACAAGCTTTACTCCGCGGAGGAGATGCGGGTCACGGACAGTTCCGGTATCGCCGGGGACGTGCCCCGGGACTGGCTGGACCATCCGGAGCAGTTCGTGGATTTGAACGCGCCGGTGATCCACGATGCCACTCCCGGAGAAAAACGGACGCTGTATTTCCCCATCGTGGACCCGCGGGCAAAATCCAGCAGCGCGACAAAATCCGTGGAGGGTTTTGAATACACCGGCAACTCCGCGCCTGGCGGGACAGTGGGCCCGGGCGGCGATGAGGACACCCAGCGGGTGCCGATGCCGGTCCGCTGGATCTATCAGCTTGAAGACGGAACCATGGGCACGGTGGACGCCATGGGAATGTTCCGTGGCTTCCACGGGGAAACCGCCACCCGGGAAAATCCCATGGTGAGCCGCGTCGCTTTCTGGACGGACGACGAATCCTGCAAGATCAATATCAACACCGCCTCCGAGGGAGCCTACTGGGACACCCCGCGGGCGGACACCGCGCAGGAGCGTCAGTTTGCCATCAATCAACCCACCAGCGGGGAATATCACCGCCAGCCCGGGCATCCCGCCGGGGTGAGCCTCAGCACGGTGCTGCTGCCCGGCCGCCGGTTTCAGTCCGGCGGGGTGGAATCGGAGAATCCGGCCATGCAGGCCATGAGCCTGACGGACGTGCAGGACCTCTGGTCGCTGGGGCGGCTGGACTGCGGCCTCCATCCGGACGGCACCTCCATCGGAGGTACTGTCTCTCCTTCCATTGATTTTGATCGCACCCAGCTTCCTCCCATCGTGGAGCGGCCCCGCTATACCAGCGTGGAGGAAATGCTGTGGAACAGCGCCGCCGCCCGCGGACAATCGGAGCGGGAGGCCCAGCCGTTTTTCCAGCGTCATCCGGAGGCCGCCGCCCGTCTGACGCGAAGCGAATTTTTCCTGACCACGGAAAGCGCCGCGCCTGAGACCACGCTTTTTGGCACGCCGCGCATCGCCCTCTGGCCTGTGCATGGCAGCACGGACCTTCAGGCACCCGCCCACGCGCCGCCGGTGGAGCGGGCCACGGGTTATGACTATCAGGTTTCCCTGGCCGCCACGCTGGGGGGACGGAAATATTTTGTGCAGCGTCTCCGGGCCACGGATGGTCTCTGGGAACTGGAAAAGACCAACTACGGCGAGAACCGGGAACTCCTGGATTACCTGACCCGCCTCACGGACCGACCTGTACCCGGCTGGCAGCGCCCGCTGTTGGGATACGGCACCTTCGCGGAAAAATACGGTCCGGATCGCGAGGGCATCCTGGTGGAGATGCTGGATTACATCCGGGCCGCCAATTTCTCCGATGGCCTGCTGAAGAAGGAGAATCAGTTTCCCATCGCCTGCCCGGGCAATCCCGAGGAGGGCTTTGGCCAGGTGGCCCCTCTCTCCACGGAGGATAAGGTGCGGGGCTTTGGCCGCATGCTCACGGTGAGCGAGGTGGCGCTGCTCTTCGTCTGCCGCGCGGAAGTCAATGCCGAGGGGAAAATCGAGGGCGAGCCCTCCGGCCCCAATCGTGCCAGTCTGAAAAATCCCGGTGACCGGGAGATCGAGGCCGCGCTCCTGGTGGAGGGATTCGTGCCTTCCCAGGGCTGGGCGGACTACCGGCCGTATGTGAGTTTCTCCCTCACCGGGGGCGCGCCCCACGCGGAGCCGGATCCCGTTTCACCGTGGCCGAAGATGAAGCTGAACGATGTCGATTTCATCCCGGTGCAGAGCAAGCCCACCTCTCAGTCTTCACCGGAGACTCCGCGTGGCTGGAGTGCCTCCGGCGGTCCCGCCGGGGTGCGCGCGCTCACGGAGCGGGTCATCGCCTTCCGCCCGGTGGTCGTTCCCGGAGCCAATAAAGCGGGGGCGCGGCTCACCTTCTCGGGTTCCACGAATCAGGAGGGGCTGCAACTCAAGCTCTCCGTCTATGATGACCCCGGCAGCGCCGCCTCCGGACGCGCGGGACAGGGAGATCTCCAGCAGGTCATCCCGCTGGAGATCCCGCCGATCGGTGGGCTCGTTCCCTCGGAACTGCCCATCCCTTCGCTTCCGCGCGATGGCACGGCGGTGACCATTGAAAAACGCATGCGGGCCGCCCGGCTGGAAAAGCCCCTGCTCTCCGCCGGGGACGTGGTGCAGTCCCTCGTGCCGGCCCACGGGGACTACCGGGTGCTCGCGCCAAAGTATCGTGCGGAGGCTCCGGCGGATTCCTCAAAGGGGAACGCGGGGCACGCGGTTTTTGTGTCGCATCCGCTGTGGGGGAAATCCCGGTTTGCCCATTCCCTGAAGGAGCCGCTGCCCGCCGCCCGGGAACAGGTGCTGGGCCTGAAGCCGACCGATACGGATCCTGACAACCCGAACGCGCTGGGTTACTTCAAAGACCTGACGCTCGCTCCCGCTTTCGCCCCGGACTCGCCCGTCCGTGTCTTCGAGCCGGGACAAAGCGTGTGGGCCGGTACCACCCAGGGGCTGGAGCAGGTGGCCGTGGCCGGAGTGACAGACTGGACACGGCTGGATGGCATGAGCCGCGGCCCGGCCCGGCCGGACATCACCGGGGATTTTGACAACGGCCTCGCCAACGCGCCGGACGGTCCCTACACCAATCGTCCGGATGATGGAGATCTCGGCCCCCTGGCCAAAGGAGAAGTGCCTTATTTCTCCAGCGCGCGCGCCGGAGTGATGACCGTGCCGCCGGTGAGCGCGGATGTGTTTTCCCCGCAGCGGCTTTTCTCCTCCGCTGTCACCTTTGGCAGCCTGCCCACGGGGGTGGCTTCTCAGGTGCCATGGCAGACGCTGCTCTTCCGCCCGCAGCCCGGACACTTTGGAGCGAAGTCCCCGCCGGACCATCTGCTGCTCGATCTCTTCTGGACACCGGTGCTTGCCCCCCAGCCGCTCAGCAATCATCTGGAAACGGAGGGCAAAATAAACGTGAATCACCCGCTGGTGCCCTTTGGTTATATCCAGCGGGAGACCGCCCTGCTCGCGGCCATAAAGGCGGAGGCCCTGATGGCCATTCCTGACGAAGCCGCCCGCACCTACAAGTCCGGCGAAAAACAGGGTGATCAATTCCGCCATTTCATCGACGGGAAGGCCACGTTGAAGGAATGGAAAAACACCGTCTTCAACAAAGGCCGGGTGTTCCTTACTCCTGGCGAAATCTGCGAGCACCCGCTGATCCCCGAAGGCAGTCAGGCGGCCTCCGCCGCGGACATGGAGAGCTATTGGAAAAATCACCGGCTCACCGGGGACAACACCCGAGAGAATCCCTACAGCCGGCTCTATCCCCGTCTCACCACCCGTGGGAATGTCTTCCGCGTGCACTTCATCGCGGAGTCCATCCAGAAGGCGTCCATCGTGGAGCCCAATAAGTTCGATATCCGCGAGGACTCGGTCACCGCGCGGGTGCGCGGCACCTGCCTCCTGCGCCGCCAGTTACAGACGGACAGCCCCAACTTCCCCGACTACGCCGCCGCCTCCAGCGGACAGCGCCCGCTGGATTCCTTCTACCGCTGGAGAATCAGCCAGTGGCGGGAGGTCCGGTAAGCCTCCTGGCCGCTTTCCATTTCTTTGACACGCACTACTCTCATCCCATGACAAAAACCTCCGTTCTTCTGCTCGCCTCCGCGGCACTCACCGGCAGCGCCTTTGCCGACAATCCCCCTGACAAGGACCGCGCCGCCATTCTCGGCATGGCCGGGGAATTCAAAGTCACCTTCCGTTTTGAGGAAACCGTGGCGCTCTCGCCTGACTACACGCTGAAAAAGCCCTACAAAGAGGAGGCTCATGAACTGGTGATCCTCGCGAAGGACGAGCCGCGGCACATCGAACTGCAGCACCTTCTGGTGGCGGATGGTATGGTCATCAAGCACTGGCGCCAGGTCTGGACCTTCGAGGACACCCGCATCTGTGAATACCAGGGCGACAACTCCTGGCGCATGCGTGATCTCACGCCCGCCGAAGCCAAAGGCACCTGGAGCCAGCTCGTGACGCAGGTGGATGACAGCCCGCGCTATGAAAGCTGGGGCCGCTGGGACCACACCGCCGGTGTGTCCACCTGGACCAGCGGCAATACGTGGCGTCCCCTGCCGCGCCGTGAACTGGCCCGCTCCAAAGAGTATCAGGTGATCGCCGGAGTGAACCGCCACACCCTCACCCCCGCCGGATGGGTCCATGAACAGGACAACACGAAGACCGCCGTGCAGGACGGGAAGCCGGTGAAGGCCATTGTCCGTGAGCTGGGTCTGAACAGCTATGAGCGCGTGAAACCGGAGGAGAAGTTCGACTTCGAACCCGCCCGTGCCATGTGGGCGAAGGACAGCACTTTCTGGAACCGCGTGAACGACACCTGGGCGGAAGTGCAAAACGGCACGCCGGTCATCCGCATCGCCGACCCTTCCAAGCTCGGGGAAATGCACAAAGCGGTCAGCAAGCTGAAGGACACCGCCCCGGCCCAGCCCGGCGCGTGGCCCATCCGTGAGACGATTTTCAACTACCTCGCTCCCACTGCCCCGGCTCCCGGAAACTGAGAAGCGAAGGGTTTGTTTTTACTGACAAAATCCCGGTCCCGGCGTTGCCCGGAACCGGGATTTTTCTTTGGCTCTTTTATCAGGGCAAAAAAAATCCGCCGCGGCGCGCGAGGCACACCGCGACGGACCGTTCTTCTCCGCCGCTCAGCGCCGGCGGCGGCGGATCATCAGACCCACGACTCCGAGCAGCAGCGCGGAGGAGGGCTCAGGCACGACCACGAGGTCGGGCTGATAAGTGGTTCCGGAATTCCAGTAGGTATCCACGCTGAGGATATCGAAACTGTTGTTGGAATTGGCCCCCGAGGTCAGGGTGGCCGTGTAAGTGTCCTGGTTACCGGGAACATCCCATCGCACCCAGAATTGGCCTTTGGCCGCGGCATTCACGCCAAACACCACCACCGGAGCCACGCCGTTGATGGAGCTGAAGGTGATGGGGGCTCCAAAATCCCCGAAAGCCGTGATCCCTTGAAGGATCAGGGTGGTCACCCCCGTGCCTGCCGTGCCGGAGGTGTCGAACGTCACGGTTTCGTTCACGGAGCCACTGGCGGAATAATAATTCTGGCTGCTGGAGATGTGGTCCTCGCCGTTGTTGGTCACCAGGAGGGCCAGGCCGGGATTCGTTCCCAGTTCGGGAGTGCTGTCGTTGATGGGAGCGGTCAGATTGGGGAACCCGGCGTCGCCGGGGTTTCCGCTGAAGGTGTCCCAGCCGTAATAAGTGGTGCCGGCATTGCCCCGGGTGGATGGCGTCACCAGGGTGGTGAGGGAACTGATCGCGAAGGTCGCGGCCATGACGGCGGGAGCCGGCACGAGAAGTGTAAGAACGGATAGGACGAACGGATGGTTTTTCATGAGGTAATGGCGCTGAAATAAGGGCCGGCCTCCCACTCTAGCGCGTGCACCCTTCCGGATGCTGTCGCCATGGTGTCCTCTTTCGTCGCCCGTGTGCGAAATCCCGCCCGTGGCCTCGCGTGGAGCAGGAATACGCCCGCCGTTAAAATCATTTTCCTGCAAGGACAGCGCGGCGGGAACGGATACAAATGACAACAGCGCTTCCCCCGCTGACACCATCAAGCCTCCCGATTCCAAATGAAAAACCGTCTTCGTTTTTATTCCTCCGCGCTCCTGCTGGCCACCGTGCCGCTGGTTCCCATCACCACGCTGGCCGCTCCCGCGAAGGGCAAGGCGGGTGCCGCGGCGGCTCCCTCCGCGCCCGTGACGGCGGCGGGATGGGGCTTCACCGCGAAGCTGCCGAAGAGCACGGAAGGCTTTGCTTCGTTTTACCGCATCGGCGAAATGATCGATGGCTTCAAAAACAGTGGCTTCCTCAAAAAGCTGCTGGGCAATCCCGTGCTCGTCAAAGAACTGAAGCTCGACGACCTGGAGATCATCTGGAAGAACAACGAGGAGGCGCAGGAGGTCGTCGCCATCCTGCGGGGGCTCGTGGAGAAAGAGGCGGTGTTCGTGATGTCCGAAGGCTTCACGGAAAACACGGTGAAGCTTCTAAAGCTGCTCGCCCCCGTGCCCGCGGGCATGGCCGCCGCGGCGCGGTTTAATCAGCAGGATAAGAATGTACAGATGTCCGCGTGGGGCGGAGTGACGGAGGAATACCAGAAAAAGGAAAATCAGGCCCTGCTCATCAAAGGGCTCGCGGATGCCGACCTGCCTCCTTTCCTGGTGGCCTTCAAAGCCGGGGACATTCGCGGGAAACTGGACGGTCTGCTGCGCGACGCACTGGATTCCCTGCCTCCGGATGCGAAGGAACTCCTGGAAAGCGGGACGTTCCAACTCGAGGGCGGGAATGACTTCCAGACCCTCACCTTCAAGGTGGAAAAGCTCCTCCCCCCGGAGCAACTGGACGACGCGAAGGCCAAAGCCTCTGAAATCCTGGGCAGCGATGCCGACGGGGCCGCCGCCGTGGAAAAAATCCGTGCCAAAACCATCCAGCTTTCCTGGGGCTGGGTGGATGACACCCTGGTGGTCGCGCTGGGCAAGGACCACTCCCATGTGAAGCTGGCGGGCCCCGAGGGAGGCGTGCTGGCTTTGCCGGAGTTGGCTGGTCGCGTCGCGGGCTGGAAGGCGAAGAAACCGCTGAGCCTCAGCTACGGGAGCCAGAAGACAAACCAGGCCATCGTGGACGCGCTCAAGTCCCTTCGTGGTGCCCTGTTCACCGCGGCGCAGTCCTCCGCCGGGCCTTCCCCTGTCCCGGTGGAGGCTCTGCTGAAGGACATCCAAAAACTCAGCGCCCGTGCCGCGGAGCTGTGGCCGGACAAAGTCACCGCTTCCGTCACCGCCTCCTGGTGGGATGGCGGCTTGCGGGTGGAGTCCTTCGGTGGGCTGGTGGTAGAAGCCTATGACTCCTCCAAACCACTGAAATACAGCGGGCTCGCGGGTCCCGCCACGGTGTTCCTTTCCGAAAGCCGGGTGAACGAAGCCTCCCGCGACAAGGCGTTTAATTTCATCGAGGAAGCCACGGCCACGCTTTGGTCCACTTTCCAGGCCACGGTGAAACCCGCGCTGTCGGAGGATGTGCGGCAGAGTCTGGATGCGGCGGAGGCCTTCCGCCCCGCGATCCTGGAGGTGTGGAAAGCGGTCCAGTCCCTTCGCGGAGCCCTGGGGAATGAAAGCGCCTTCCTGGTAAATCTGGATGGAGCCATGCCGTCCCTGCCGAATGTGCCCGCTGAACTCAAATCCCTCAAAATCCCCCGCATTCTCGCGGTGAGCGATCTCAAGGATCCTGCCAAACTGAGCGAGGCGTGGAGCGGATTCTCCACCGTGATCAACGGACTGGTCTCCCTGAGCGGCACTGCCGAAGTGCCGGAGCCCGTGGAAAAGAAAAAGGGCGCGGTGACCATGTGGGGACTGCCCCTGCCCATGGATACCGGCGATCTCTGGCCGCACGCCGCCGTGGCCGGCACGCGCTGGTATCTCAGCACCTCACCCTCCTTCACCGCGGAGGCCGCCGCCAAAACAGCCGCTCCCGCCGGGCCTCCCTCGGGCGCTCATGTGAAGGTCAACTTCAAGACCGTCTGGACCTGGCTTGGCTCCACGGTGGGCTTCATGCCCAACCTGCCGGAGCAAAAGCAGAACATGCGGGATGTCCTCGAACTTCTCGGAGCGCTGGAGCAGATCGATGCCCGCACCGGCAATGAGAATGGCGACACGCATGTGGAACTGTTCATCGGCATCAAGGACCTGAAGTAGGAATTCCCCCCAAACCCCCAAACAAACAAAAGAGCGGCGGAGACCACGTCTCCGCCGCTCTTCCTGTTTCCGGGAGGGACCATCCCGGAGTTGATTCTTCAAACGGGAGACAACCTCCCGTCTCAGGCGCGGCCCAGATAGGTGCCGTCTTCGGTCTTCACGCTGATCTTCTCACCGCGGTTGATGAAGAGGGGCACCTGCACGGTGAGCCCGGTTTCCATCACCGCCGGCTTGTACATGTTGTTGGCGGAGTCGCCACGCACGCCTTCGGAGGCTTCGGCCACCGTCAGGATCATGGATGCGGGGAGTTCGATGGAGGCCACCGCGTCATCCGTGAAGACGAGGATATATTTGCCACCCTCGAAGAGGTAGTTCTTCACGGGAGCCACCAGTTGGTCGCCCACCAGCACGTCCTCATAGGTTTCGGGGTGAATGAAGTGATAGCCGCTGCTGTCCTTGTAGCTGTATTCGTGGTCGATCTTCGTGAGGTTCACCGCGTCGAGGGACTCGTTCGAGGTGAGGCGGAGATTCGTGACCCGGCCGGAGGTAATGCTGCGGATGGACATTTGCACATACGACGCCATGCGGGGCGGCGTCTTGTGCTCCATATCGCTGATGATACAGACGTCGTTATTGTGACGGACGGCGTGTCCGCGGCGGAGATTGATGACAGGAGTGGAAGCCATAAAAATGGGAGGGGCGGCGGATTTAGGTCCGTTTCAGATTAGTGCAAAGGAAAGAAATGGAGGGTCCGGCCCCGTCCTGCAAGCGGCATCGCACCGCCCGGAAGCGCGAATCAGCCCGCGGCTTTCAGCAAATCCTCCCGGGCCTCCAGTCTCAGCAGGAAGGCCTTCGCCTCCAGCCCGCCCGCGAATCCGGTCAGTTTTCCATTCGAGCCAATAACGCGGTGACACGGGGCGATGATGGACACGGGGTTTTTGCCATTCGCCGCGCCCACCGCGCGCACGGCGGAGGGGCGGCCGATCTGCGCGGCGATCTGCGCGTAGGTCCGGGTTTCCCCCGATGGAATCGTGAGCAGCGCTTCCCATACCTTTTTCTGGAACCCGGTGCCCGTGAAATCCAGCTCCAGGGTAAACCGGTCGAGGTTCCCGGCAAAGTAGGCCTTCAACTGCCGTTCCGTTTCCAGCAGCACGGGATGGTCCGGAGCCTCGGTAAGGGGGCCCAGCTTCACGCGGTTCGGGTCATCGTTTTCCCACAGCACCGCCACCAGTCCCTTGTCGCCTGCCACCAGTTTCAGGACGCCAAGGGGTGAGGGCAGGAGCTTATAGAAATAAGCAGGACGTGAAGGAGATTTCGTTTTCATGGCGGGAGTGGTTTCACCCATACCATGGGCCGTCCGTCGGGAATTTCCGGCCATTTCCGGACATCAAAGACAAAAAACATTCCATGTCCGGAAATGGCCAGCGCCCGGGACTGATCCCGGCTATTTTCCGGCATACCCCTTTGCCATGATCGATCCCGATGCCGCCTATCGCGCCCTGACTTCCTGTGATCCCCGTTTCGACGGCGTATTTTTCGTGGGCGTGACCTCTACGGGCGTCTATTGCCGTCCGGTCTGTCCGGCGAAAAGTCCAAAGCGGGAGAACTGCCGCTTTTTTGGAAACGCGGGCGCGGCGGAAAAAGCGCGCTTTCGCCCCTGTCTGCGCTGCCGCCCGGAGGTGGCTCCCGGGGAGGCTCCGGTGGACAATGCGCGGCGCATCGCGCACCTCATCCTCCATCGCACCGGAGAGGACCGCATGGATGGGAGCGCGGGGCTGGAGGACGTGGCCTCGCGGTTCGGCATCAGTTCGCGTCAGTTGCGGCGCATCGTGCAAAAGGAACTCGGCGTGTCCCCCATTGAGTTGATTCAGACGCACCGGCTGCTCCTTGCAAAACAACTGCTCACGGAGACGAAGCTGCCGGTCATCGAGGTCGCCTTTGCCAGCGGGTTCGCCAGCCTGCGGCGGTTCAATGATGCCTTCAGCGCAAGCTATCGTATGCCGCCCACCCGCCTGAGAAAAGAGGCTGCCGGTCACCTCCGGGCGATGGAGGACATGGACACCTCCACGCTGCTGCTGGGTTACCGTCCGCCATATGACTGGGACTCCATGCTGGCCTTTCTCGCCGCGCGGACCGTCACCGGGGTGGAGTGGGTCACTCCGGACAGTTATGCCCGCACCGTTCGCCTGGGAAAGCACACCGGCTGGATCCGGGTGACGCACGCACTTCAAAAGCGGGCGCTGGCCGTGGAGTTCACCAGGTCGCTCGCGCCGGTGCTTCCTTCGTTGTTAGGGAGACTGCGGAATCTCTTCGATCTCACCGCGAGACCGGATCTCATCGCCGCGCATCTGGGGCAGGATCCCCTGCTGGCCAGGAGCGTGGCGGAAAGTCCTGGCCTGCGGGTGCCGGGAGCCTTCGATGGCTTTGAACTGGCCGTGCGCGCCATCCTCGGCCAGCAGATCACGGTGAAGGCCGCGACTACGATTTCCTGCCGTCTCGCCGCCGCGTTCGGGGAGGAAATCGTCACCCCGTTCCCCGCGCTTACCCGGCTTTCGCCGCCGGCCGGTGGACTTGCCCGGGCGAGTGTGGATGATATCGCCCGGCTCGGAATCATCAACACCCGCGCCAATACCATCCTCGCCCTGGCCCGCGCCTTCCATGCCGGGGACCTGAGCCTCGAACCCGGGACCGACCCGGAGACCGCCATCTCCCGTCTGGTGGACCTGCCCGGTATCGGGCCATGGACTGCTCATTACCTCGCCATGCGCGCGCTCCGCTGGCCGGACGCGTTCCCAAAGGAGGACATCGCCGTCCGGAACAATCTCGGTCGCGTCACCGCGAAAAAGGCGGAGACGATGTCCCTGCGCTGGCGTCCCTGGCGGAGCTACGCGGTGATGCACATCTGGAGGAATCCGGCTCCAGTGGGGTAGCGATGAAGAAACGGGGCTTCCGGCTGCTCCTTGCGCCCCTCCTGTCCCGGCATATCTGTATGCCATGATTGAATGGTCCAAATGTCCGGCTGTGGAGCGCCGTCCAGGCGTGGTCGGTGGAGTGTGGGTCTTTCGCGGCACACGCGTCCCGTTGCGGGCACTGTTCGAAAACCTCCGGGACGGTGCCAGCATCGATGATTTCCTGGCATGTTTTCCTGGGGTCACCCGGGAACAGGCGGTGGGTGTTCTGGAGCATGAGGCGGCTGCCCTTCTTGAAACTTCGGAGGCGTGAGGATTTTCTTCGATCAGGGAGTGCCCGTTCCGTTGCGCCGGTTTCTTGCCGGACATTCCGTGGATACCTGCGCTGAAAAGGGCTGGTCCCGCCTCCAGAATGGCGAGCTTTTGCGTGAAGTGGAGGCGATGGGATACAATGTATTTATAACCACGGATCAAAACCTCCGGTATCAACAATCCGTGACCGGTCGCAAGATCGCTATCGTGGTTTTGCGGACAACTTCGTGGCCGCGCATCCAGTTGCGCGTCTCTGACATTGCCGCCGTGGTGGACGCGGCAGTGGCCGGGGATTATGTGGAAGTCCCGTTTTGACCATCGCTATTCCGCCCCCGTCACCGTCTCCCAGTCCAGACCAAAGCGGGCGAGGTATTTCTTCACGCGGTCGCTGTCGTTGGTGGTGGCACGCTGGGCGCGGGAGGCGGCGAAGAGTTTCCGCCCGGCCTCGGCCATGCTGCGGCTGAGACGGCAGACGCGGAGGACGGCGGCGAGTTGCACGCGGTCGAAGAGGTCAATGGCATCCAGCTTTTCCTTCGGGAGCAGGGTGGTCAGGAGCGTGTCATCGTCCCGGGTCGTGGCGGGCTCGCATTGCGGGGGCTCCAGTTTATGCCAGCGCTCCCGGAGTCTCTCTGTCTCCTCCTGGACGAGCGCCTCATTGATGCGGCCCCGGGGCGCGAGCGTGGCCATGCGGGTGACGGCGGCGTTGAGGTCGCGGAAATTCGCGCGCCAGGTGGCTTCCGGGGTGCGGGCGAATTTCAGAAACGCCTCGCGCGCCTCCTTGTTGAAGGACACTTTCCGTCCCTGGCGTTCCGCGAAGCGCTCCAGTTCGTAGTCCAGATTCGGCGCGATGTCCTCCCGCCGTTCGGCCAGGCCGGGCAGGGAAAAGGTCCACACATTCAGCCGCGCCAGCAGATCCTCGCGAAAGCCTCCATCGCACACTCGTTCCTCCAGATCCCGGTTCGTTCCCGCGATGAGCTGGAAATCGCTGCGCGCCGTGCGGTCCGCGCCAAAGGGGGTGAACACCTTGTCCTCCAGCGCCCGCAGGAGCATCGCCTGCTCGTCCGCGCCGAGTTCCCCGATCTCGTCCAGGAAAAGCAGACCGCCATCCGCTTCCCGCAGTAGCCCCGCGCGGTCAGTCGCGGCACCCGTGAAGGCCCCCTTCACGTGGCCAAAGAGCGTGCTCATGGCCGCGTCCCCTCGCAGTGTGGCGCAGTTCACCTCCACGAATTTCCCGCGCAGGCCCGCACGCTGCCGCAGTTCGTAGATGCGCCGCGCGAGCTGGCTCTTCCCCGCGCCGGTGGGCCCTGTGAGCAGCAGCGGCTCGCGGGAGGCCACGGCCACCCGTTCGATGCGGTCGATCAAGGCATTGAACGCCTTGTTCTTCGTGGCGATCCCGCTTTTCAGGTGCTGTTGCGTTTCCTGATGTTCCTGGGCAAAGCGGGTCTGAAGCCGGTCGTAGCGTGCGAGGTCGAGATCGATGATATCCACGCGTCCCTCCGCGCGCTTCCGGCTGTGCAGCCTTTGTTTCGGCGCGGTCTGGAGGAGCTTGGCGGGCAGGTGGCGGCTTTCCGTGAGCAGGAAGAGACAGATCTGCGCCACGTGCGTGCCCGTGGTGATGTGGATGAAATAATCCTCCCGGTCCGGATCGAAGACATATCCCCGCGCAAAGGCGAAGAGGCCATCGTACACGTTCTCAAAGTCCCACGGATTCTCCCCGGTCTCGATGACATGCCCCCGGGTTTCGGTACGTGGTGAGATCTCGCGCATATCCGCCATGACGCGCTCCGCCATGTCCGCCCAGCGGGATTCGTAGAGGAGTTCGAAGCGGTCCACGGGCCACTCCGGCTGCTGCACCACGGAAACCGAGGGCCGCCACATGGCCCAGCGATCCTCCCCGGCGGGAGCATCTAGTCGCGTGCCAAGCAGCCCGAGAACGACGGTTTTGGGCGGAGTCATGGGGTGGTTTTGTTAACCTGCCTGCGGAATTCCTCTGACGTCACCGATGACTGCTGCCGGAAGACTGCCAGGCCAGAGAAGGTTCTTCATGGGAAAATCGTTACTCATGGAAAAGGAGAGTGCATAGAGGGCTCAATTTGCCGGAGGTATCCGGTAAGGGGCATGGCCGTAGTATTTCGGTTTGTCATCCAGCCGCACGTGCAGCCATGAAACCCCGGCTCCCGCCGTGCTCAGCCAGACAGGCTTGCTGTTGAGCCGGGCGAGCATGGTCCGGCCGGTCAGTTGCCAGAGAGCGTTGGATTGGGATTGATCCGCGCCGCGAAGAAACGCGGCCAGATGATTAAAGCCCGTCTCTTTCCCCGCCGGACAGGGACCACCAGAATGGCATCCCTCCCTAGGTTGGGAAACGCGACCACGGGTGCCTCTGTGAACCACTGGCGGAAAGCCGATTCATCCGGATACGGCGCGAGGCCCGGGCTGTCGAGAGCCACGCACTCAAAGGGGCGGTCCACACTGGAAAGCGTGGCGGGCGGTGTTTCCCACCGCAAGGCCCGGAACGGCAGCGCGGCCAAGGAGCCGGTGAAGAACGCGCAAAACTCCGGGTTCTCCGACCACAACTCCAGAACACGGCGATAGCTCAGCGTCCTCCCTGACTCGGTAAAAGAGAGCCGGAGCAGGGATGGGTTGTGGATGGGGGTGGTTTCGCAGGTCCAGATCATGACGCTTTTAGACGGGAGGACACCGTCGGCTCACGGGGTGAATGTGGATGGTGTTTTAAGGGATACAATTGTATCCTGAAGGATATTTTCTGTGGGATTTTTTGGGCGATGCAATCCGGGGCTTAGAAACATCCGGAAATTATTTGTTCATAATAAACGAGTTACCGATTTCGTGATTTTATTTCCACCGTCTGGCATGCGCTTCGCAATGCCCTCTGCCAACAACAAACCACTCACTGTCATGGCGAACACGACTCTCTTCAATACCCGGAACGCGGCTCTGCCAGTGGCGGATACCCGCAACCTTGCGGGAGGGAACGCCTACACTTTCAATGCGAAGCACGCCCTGGCGCAGTATGCGGTCACGGGGTGCCTGAACGGCACCTTCTACGCGGATGCTGAACAGCAACTGCACACCGTACTGGGGCTTTGCTGCTCGGTGCCGGTGGAGTTCACGGCGCGGACGGCGGTTTACTGCCGGGAGCGCGGTCACATGAAGGACATGCCGGCACTTCTTTGCGCGGCCCTGGCCTCGCTGGATATGGCGGTCCTGAAGCGGGTCTTTGACCGCGTGATCGATGACGGAAAGATGCTGCGGAATTTCGTGCAGATCATGCGCAGCGGAGTGACCGGGCGGAAATCCCTCGGCACCGCGCCGAAGCGTCTCGTTCAGAACTGGTTTGCCCGGCACGATGATAACGCGGTCTTCCGCGCCAGCGTGGGACAGAGGCCATCCTTGGGGGACGTGGTGAAGATGGTGCATCCCCGCCCCTCCACGCCGCAACGCGCGGCTCTGTATGCCTGGCTGTGCGGGCGGAAAGTAGAGCGCGCGGCCCTGCCGGACACGGTGGCGGCCTTTGAGAAATGGAAGGAACAAACCAGCGGGGAACTGCCGGATGCCCCTTTCCAGATGCTCACCGCCCAGCCGCTGACGGCCAACCAGTGGATGGAGATCGCGCGGACCGCCTCCTGGCAGATGACCCGCATGAATCTGAACACCTTCCTGCGGCACCATGTGCTGGTGGACCGCCCGATGATCCGGATGATCGCGAAGCGCCTCGCCGACCCGGCGGCCATCCGCAAGGCCCGCGCTTTCCCCTATCAACTCATGGTCGCTTTTATGAACGCTCATGCGGACATGCCGGGGGAGATCACGGACGCCCTGCAGGAGGCCATGGAAACCGCCGTGGAGAACGTGCCTGCCATCGAAGGGAAAGTGTGGATCCTGCCGGACATTTCCGGTTCCATGCGGTCCCCGGCCACGGGCCTTCGCAAAGGGGCGACCTCCAAGGTGAGCTGCCTCGACGTGGCCGCGCTGGTGGCCGCCGCCTTCCTCCGGAAAAACCGGGAAGCCACGGTGCTGCCCTTCAGCGATGACGTGGTGACCGCGAAGCTGAATCCCCGGGATTCCATCATGACCAACGCGAAACGGCTGGCCGGTCTGCCTTCAGGCGGGACGAACTGCTCCGCGCCGCTGGCCTGGATGAACAAGAGGAAGGAAAAGGGAGATCTCGTCATCTACGTCTCGGACAACGAGTCCTGGATGGATGCCGGACCGGCTGGCCGCTCCACTCAAACCGTGGCGGAATGGGATACCTTCCGCCGGCGGAATCCGGGTGCGAAACTGGTCTGCATGGACATCCAGCCGAACCGCACCACCCAGGCGGCGGAGCAGCCCGGAGTGCTGAACATCGGAGGCTTCTCGGACCACGTGTTCGAGGTCATCGCTCAGTTCGCCTCTGGAAAGCTGGATCCGGGACACTGGACCGGGACCATCGAAAACTACAGCGGACCGTTCTCCTGAACGGCATCTGACAACCTTTAAACCCCGGACGGGGAAGTGCCCCGTCCGGACCCTCTTTCTCACACATGGGCTGAATGCCGCGGGGACTACATTTGGATTGTCCGTCTCCGCAATTTCTTGTCAGCCCGCCTTTTTCTTCATCCCTTTATGCGGCGAATGCCGGTGGAACTACATCGCTGATAACGACCAGGTCGCGGGTTCGAGTCCCGCTAGGCCCTCCATTCACGGGCCTGTAGCTCAGGGGGTAGAGCAGGTAAATGTTTCACCACTTCTTGTCGCCGCGCCTTTTCAAACCCTCCTTGACGCCTCTTCTTAAAACCATGACTCTATGCAGTATGATCCTCAGCCCGGAAGAAGTCCGCACTCTCCGCGAAGCCCGCTTGGCGAGCTCCGCGAGCGCCTCCTCCATGACCTTGGAGGAAATAGCGGCTCAGGTCTCGGCGAGCGGATGCGAATGGAAGCCCAATCCCTTGT
Organism: Verrucomicrobiales bacterium; assembly: GCA_965229245.1. Classification (GTDB taxonomy): domain Bacteria; phylum Verrucomicrobiota; class Verrucomicrobiia; order Verrucomicrobiales; family V1-33; genus V1-33. Next base: position 1,205,438 of record CBDDIW010000002.1, on the reverse strand, counting down.
GGACTGGGCCCAGAAACACGGGGCCGAGGAGGATGCCGACCTTGAAGTTGAAGGCGAAGCGATTCCGGGAGGCAATGAACACCGGGTCTTCTTCATCAGAAAGCTGAACAGGGTCTTCAAGCTCACAAACCCGCCGAATTTCGGTGCCCAGGGAAGTCTGCTGAATTACCTGAATAATCTTGTTCTTAGCAATCTGGTTTGGGGCGACGATTTCAGGGTGGAGGGCGTTAGAAGAACGCCTTTCGGCCCGGAGCTGATAATCAGCCAGCCTTTCATCAGGGGGCGCGAAGCCACGGAGGAGGAAATCAGCAGTTTCTTTACTAGCCGCCGTTTTGCTTCCCGCGGATACCACAGTTTTCAGCACTCTAACGGGCTTCGCGTCGCGGATGCCCGTCCAGCGAACATCATCATCGATTCACTCACTCAACGATTTATGCCCATCGACCTGCATATTCTGAACGCTCCCGCCGACCTTCTTGAAGAAGCATGGCGCGTTCACTGCGCGGGCTGATTGGCTTTCATGGGCCGAATGCCGCGGGGACTACATTTGGATTGTCCGTCTCCGCAAAATCTTGTCGGCCCGCCTTTTTCTTCATTCCTTTATGCGGCGAATGCCGGTGGAACTACATGTTATCCACATCCGGGTCGCGGGTTCGAATCCCGCCGTTCCGTCCCTGGTCCCCTGACTGGAGCGGCACGTAGCTCAGCGGTAAGAGCAGGACGTTTCACCATTCCTTGTCGCCGCGCCTTTTCACATCATCCCCCCATTCATCGTCTCACGTTTGTGTTTTTACTGACTCCAGTTCCTTTCGCCCAGTGGTGGCAATCGACACGCGCAGGCCCGGCATCCGCCGCTGCCAATGCACATCGCCACTCTTTATGTATCCCAGCGGCGTCTCCGCAGACCTGGCCAGCTTCCGGCTCTTATTGAAGCGATCCGGAACGGAGAGCCTCTTCCTCCCGTCAGACTCAGCGAGGATGATGACGGCTCCATCCAGGTGGACGACGGCCATCACCGTATCACCGCCCTCTGGCTCGCCGGAATCCATAAACTGAACCCCCGGGATTATCTTCTACTTCTTTCGCCCGAACGCCAGCGGCACCGCCACGGCACGGTTCCGGATTTTGCGGCCCGCAATGCGCCGGCTGCTCTTTTAGACTCTTTGTTACTTTCCCCATGAACATCACCCTCCATAAAACCTCCGATGCCGAAGGCTTCATCCCGGCTCCGGAAAACAAAGGCAAGCCGATCACGGTGATCGGAACGGACGCGATCCGTGACAACTTTGACCAGACCTGTCTCCAGCAGGCCCAGAATTCCCGGGGAGCCCCTGGGGTGACGGACTTGGTGCTGAATCCTGACGCGCATGCCGGATATGGCGCGCCGGTGGGATGTGTCATGGTCTCTCCCACCCATATTTATCCGGGGCCGGTGGGCGTCGATATCAAATGCTCCATGAGCCTCCTTCAGCTTGACCTGCCGGAGGATGCCATCATGGATAAGCCGGTGCGCCGTGCCCTCATCAATGCCATCCTGCAACGCACGCCCACCGGGGCGGGGCAGGGGCAGCGATCCGCGAAGAAGTCCCGCCGCGTTTCCAAAGAACTCGGCTTCCAGGCCGTCACGGAAGGCGCGAGCCGCTCCGTGTGCGAACAACTCGGCATCCCGCCGGAATGGGCGGACCGCTGTGAAGACTCCAGCCATGGCGTCGCCGGAGACCTCGGCGCGCGTCTGGAGTGGATTCTGGACCAGGGACGCATTCGTAATTTCACGGAAAAGATGCACCAACTGGGCTCCTACGGCGGGGGAAATCACTTCGGTGAGTGCGAGGTGGTGCATCTCTCGGACCGCCCCAGTGTCCAGCACACGGCGGAGGTCTTCGGACTGCGGGATAAACACGTGGCCTTCCTGAGCCACTGCGGATCCCGGGGGTTTGGAAACCTGCTCGCGCAGGGTCAGTTCCGCGATCTGGAGCACAAGTTCCGCACGTGGGGGACACCGTTCCCTGCCGGGGATCGCCAGCTCGTCTATGCGCCGCTGGGAACGCCGGAGGCGGAGGCTTATCTGGATGACATGTCCCTGGGCGCGAACTTCGCCACAGTGAATCACCTGCTCATCAATGCCCTGGTGCTGGAGGCCTTCCAGGAGGTCCTGCCGGGAGTCACGGGGACTCTGGTGTATTTCATCAGCCACAACATCGCCCGTGAGGAGATGGTGGATGGCCGCCTCTCCTGGGTCCATCGGAAGGGGGCCACGCGCGCCATTCCCGGAGGTCACTTCTCCCTCGCGGGGACGCCCTTCGCGGAAACCGGTCATCCGATCCTCCTGCCGGGGAATCCGCGGGACGGCTCCGTGGTCATGGTGGCCCAGGCCGGGGCGGAGAAGTCCTGCTATTCCGTGAATCACGGAGCGGGCCGCTGCATGGGACGCAAGGAAGCGGGCCGCCGTCTGGACCAGAAGACCGTGGACGATGAATTCGACGCCCACGACATCCTGACGAACTGCCGCCAGTACCCCATCGACGAATCCCCCGCCGCCTACAAGGACTTCAAGGAAGTCCTCCGCAGCGTGGAGGCCGCCGGCCTGGCAAAACCCGTGGCCACGCTGAAAGCGCGGTTCGTGATCAAGGACGCCGACAAGGCGGACGATTGATCCCCTCATCCTTCGCCATCAGTCGTCCGTTCCGCGGGCGACTGATGGCCGGGATATTTTAAAGATCAGGCGAACGGCGTTTTGCTTTCTTCGCCTTCTTTGGCTCCTCTGTCCCCGTGCCTTGTCGCGCGTGCTTTTTTTTGGCGGGAGCGGCGGGCTCTCCCGGGGCTTTCTTTTTCCGGCGCGGTGCCGGTGCTTCCACGGGTTCCGGAACACCGGCGGGTTCCGGAATGTCCACGGGCCGGGGAGTGCCGGGCGGGCGTCTTTGCAGGCGGGCTCTCCGGGGTTCCTCCGCCGCCACCGGGGCGCTTTCCACCTTTGGTGGTTTGCTCCGCGTCGCGACGGGTGACCGTTCCTTTCCTGGCTTTCCGGTGATCCGGAACACCACGCTGCCGCGATCCCGTTCAATGTCCACGGGCGTCACCTCGATGATATCCGAGGCCCGGATCACCATGCGCCCGTTCCGCGAGACCAGACAGTTTTTCAGGTGGTCAAAGCGGAAGTCCCCGCACGCCGGGTCCCCCGCGCGCACGATCCCGCGCGTTTGGATCTCTACCACTTCCACAAAAAGGCCGATGGGGAGCACCCGGGTGATCACTGCTTTGAACACCTCATCCGTGCCTCCCTTGATGACACGGTCAAAGTATTCCAGCTCCTTCATGCGGCGGCTGGCCATCTCGGCATCCGCGCTGTTCCGCTCCGTGGAGGAAATGTGGGCCGCCATTTCGCCCATGGCCGCGTAGTCCGGTGTCTTTGTGGTTCCCTTGCTTCCAGGAGCCATCGTGAGGTTCCCCAGCACCCGGTGGACGATGAGGTCCGCGTAGCGCCGGATGGGGCTGGTGAAGTGTGTGTAGTGCAGAATGGACAGCCCGTAGTGGCCGGTGCAGTCCGGAGTATAGACGGCCCGCTTCAGGCTCTTCAGCAGCGCCACTTTCAGCACGTGTTCCTCCGGCTGGCCTTCGATGGCCTTGAGCACTTTTTGAATTTCGCCCTTCGCCTTCAGATCCCCGCAGGGAAAGCCGTGGGCGATGTAAGTCTCGCGCAGTTCATCCAGCTTCACGGGATCCGGATCGTCGTGCACGCGGTAGATGCCAGGCCTGCCGCTCCGGGTAATGGCCTCGGCCACGGCTTCGTTCGCCGCCAGCATGAATTCCTCGATGAGCTGGTGACTCTCGTCATACGCGATGCGGGCGAACCTCACGGGATGCCCCTCCGCGTCCAGCACCACCTTCACCTCCGTGAACTGCATATCCAGCGAGCCGTTCGCGAACCGCCGCTGCCGGAGCATGGAGGCCAGTTTCCATGCCCGATGCACCAGCTTTGCATCCGGATCCCGCCCTGCCGGTGCCTGGAGACAGGCCATGGCTTCCTCATAGGTGAAGCGGTGGCGGCTGCGGATGACGGCGGAGATGAAGCGCTGGCCGGTGCGGCGGCCTTTGGCGTCAAAGGTCATCACGGCGGCGCGGGTCAGCTTGTCCTCATGCGGACGCAGGCTGCACAGGCCGTTGGAAAGACGCTCCGGCAGCATGGGCAGCACGCGGTCCACCAGATAGGTACTGTTCCCGCGGCGGAGGGCCTCCTTATCCAGGGCGGTGCCGGGACGCACGTAGTGGGACACGTCCGCGATGTGGACCGCCAGTTCCCACCCGCCGCCGGGCAGCTCCTGGACGGCGATGGCGTCATCGAAATCCTTCGCGTCGAACGGGTCGATGGTAATGACATGCTTATCCCGCCAGTCCTCCCTCCGGGCGATCTCGTCCGCCGGAATCTCCTCCGGATAGGCCTCCGCCTCCTGGAGGACATCGCGGGGAAACTCCTGGGAGAGATGGTATTTCGCGATGATGCCCAGCACATCCACTCCCGGTTCTCCCGCCGCGCCCAGGCGTTTCACCAGATGGCCCTGGAGGCGCTTCCCCTTCGGGTGCCAGTCGTCCACCGCCACCACCACTTTGTCACCGGGGCCGGCGAGCGTTCTCTCACCGGCGCGCACTTCCACCGTCGGCAGGAAGAGATCATCCGGCTCCACCCAGGCGTGTTTGCCCTTCACGCGGAGAGTGCCGGGAATGGTTTCATTCCACCGTTCCACCACCTTCATCACGCGGACGCCATACTCCCAGCCGTTGCGGGATTTCGCTCCCGCCCGGGGAACGGAAATCTTCACCACCACCCGGTCTCCACTTAGAGCCGTGGCCGTCAGGGCGGGCTCCACGGGCAGCTTCGTCTCCGGCGTAAGGCCCAGGGCCTGGATGACGGGCTGGTTGTCCGCCACGCTGGTGTCCGGCAGGAAGAAGAGACCTCCGGCCCGCGCGATCAGTTTCCCGAGGAGTTGGTTCTCGCCCGGAACCGCGGATTTTTTCACATTTTCCTCCGCCAGGTGGTAACGTCCTTTCCCGGTCTCCACCAGGCGGCCTTCCTGCAAAAGTTCGCGCAGGGCCGCCCTCAGTCCGGCTTTTCCTTCGGGGGATATCTCCAGAGCCTTCGCCACCTCCGTCTTGCTGGCCGCCCGCCCTTTTGTGGCGGCCATCCATTCCAGGATTTCCGCTGTTAATGTTTTGGCAGTCATGCCAGCCTCCTTGCCAAGGGGTTGCCCATAAGGGAAAACCTGACCCTGTATTTACATAATAAATTCATTGTTTTTTGCCGACCGATCGGATAATTTCCTGGTAACATCGCGGAAAATCTCTCATATCCAACCTCAAACCGTCACTCTTCCATGAAACACTCCCAACTCCGCCGCCGGGGCCGCGGCTTCACTCTCATTGAGCTTCTCGTCGTCATTACCATCGTGGCCGTGCTGGTCGTTGGAGCCTTCGCCGCCTTTGGCTTCGTCATGGACAACGCGAAGAGGACCGGAGCGCGTAACAACTGCATGGCCGTGTATAACGCCATCGATCAGTACTGGAAGGAATACGATTATCTCCCGGAGCCAACGTCCGCGACCAAGAGCACGGACTGCAAGTCCGACACCAGCGCTCCTGAAGGTCTCATCTGGATCCTGATCGGGAAAGATGAAACCCAGAACAGCCGCCGTCAGAACTTCCTGGGCGACATCAATGAAGCCAAGAGTGGCAGCGATAACAAAAAGCTGGACGGACTGGTCCGCACCGAGGACAGCGCGGAACTCGTGGATCCCTGGGGCTCTTATTACAAGGTGATTATCGACCTCGACCTGAACGACAAGATCGACAATCCGAACCAGGACGAAGCCAACAAAGGCACTCCTGAAATTCACAAGAAGTCGCTCGTTTATTCCGTCGGAAAGGACCTGAAAGATGAGTCGGACGTGGACTGGAAGGACAACGTGTCCTCCTGGAACTCGAAGTAATCTTCGGTGTTGGGGGCTGAAAAGTCCTTCCACCCAGGGATAAGAAAACTTCCGGCCCCGCGATTGGTGCTCCCATGGCACCAGCGCGGGGCCTTTTTGTGAAAGCCGCCTGCCTGCCTCCCGGCCTTGAAATGCGGGATTTCCCGGGCACCTTCCCGCACCCATGAGATTTCTGACCGCCCTGCCGGCCTTTACCGCCCTGCTGTTTCTCTGTTCCTGTTCCACTCCCCCCAGGCCTGCCACTGTGGTGGATACCTGGTCTCCCCGCTGGAAGTTGAAGGACGCGGAGATTGCCGCCGCGGAGAACGGAAAAGTGCGCATCGATATCTCCCTCGCTTCTTCCACCGCCCAGCTTCTGGATGACTCCGGCGCGGTGCTCGCGGAGATGGATGTCTCTCCCGGCCTGCCGGGCCACGAGACGCCTCCGGGCAAATACTACGTGCGGGAAAAGCTCACCACCAAGCGTTCCAATCTCTACGGGCAGTATGTGCACAAGGACACCCGGGAGGTGGTGGTGGCCCGGGCCTGGGAGCACAAAGGTGCCCGCCCGGAGGACACCGTGTATCAGGGAATCGAGATGCCCCTCTGGTTGCGGCTCACGGACTACGGCATCGGAGTCCACGTGGGAGGGTTCAATCGTGGGCAGCCCAGCAGTCACGGCTGCATCCGCTGCCCGGAGCCCGGCCAGCGGGTCTTTTGGGAGAAGAGCCGCGTTGGCACCCCGGTGAAAGTCCACAACGGGCCGCACCCCGCGCCTTCGCTTCTAAGTCCCCCGGCGGATGCCGCCGTGGCGTCCTCCTGAGGGGGGTCAGAAATACCCTTCCTTCTTCCGGTCCTCCATCGCGCTCTCGCTGCGCTGGTCGTCCGCTCGGGTGCCCCGTTCCGTTTGCCGGGCGGCGGCTACTTCCGCGATCACTTCGTCCAGATTGGATGCGCTGGATTCCACGGCTCCCGTGCAGGTGACGTCTCCGATGGTGCGGAAGCGCACGGTCTTTTCGACGACGTTCTCCTCCGGTTGGGGATTGGCAAATCCCGTCTCCGCGTCCAGCCAGGAGCCGTCCCGCTGGAAGACGCGGCGCTGGTGGGTGAAGTAAATACCCGGCAGGGGAATCTCCTGTTCCTTGATATACTGCCATACATCCATCTCCGTCCAGTTGCTGAGCGGGAAGACGCGGAAGTGCTCGCCCTCGTTCATCCGGCCGTTGAAGAGATTCCACAGCTCCGGACGCTGGTTCTTGGGATCCCACTGGCCGAAGTCATCGCGGTGGCTGAAGAAGCGTTCCTTGGCCCGCGCCTTCTCCTCATCCCGGCGGCCCCCGCCCAGACAGGCGTCGAATTTCCCGTCGGCGATAGCGTCCAGCAGCGTTACGGTCTGCAGCTTGTTCCGGCTGGCACGAGGTCCTTTTTCCTCCACCGCCCGGCCCTGGTCGATGCTGTCCTGCACGCTGGCCACCACCAGACGCGCGTCAATGAGTGCCACGAACCGGTCCCGGTATTCCAGGGTCTCGGGGAAATTGTGCCCGGTGTCCACATGTAGGAGCGCGAAGGGCATCCGTCCTGGATGAAAAGCTTTCCTCGCCAGCCACGCCATGACTATGGAGTCTTTCCCCCCGGAGAAAAGCAGCGCCGGGTTCCGGAATTGAGCCGCTGTTTCCCGGAGCACGTAGATGGCTTCGGATTCGAGCTGTCGCAGATGGCTGATGTTGTAGCTGTGAAAGGTGGACATAGACTGGGGGGCCGCCATCTTTGGCACAACCGGAACGCCGTGCAAGAAGATTCTCCCTATTGTCTATAGGGTTAGTCGTCTTTTTGGTTCGTCTTCACAGATGGCATCCATGTGCTACGCTCGCGCCCGTTCCTGAAACCGCCGTTGCTCTCTTCCCCTAATGACCCCTCGTGCCTGCCTTTCTCTCCTTCTCTCCATCCTGCTGCTCGGCGGCTGTGCTCAATACGCAAAAGTGACCGAGGCACCGGTCCGGTTCAATCCGGTGCCGCCAGGGACGGGATCGCTGGTGAGGGCGGAGGAATACATCCAGGCCGCGCTGACCGGGCATGGCAAAATTCCCGCTCTGGAATGCATGGGCTACTGCCTGGCCGCTGCGGATGTGGCCGCCACGCGCCTTCAGAGGGCACCCCGGGATATCGTGGCCGTGAGGGATTATAATTTCGCGCTCAGCCGTCTCTTCGCCATCATCCGGGAGGAAAATCTGAGACCCTGGAACGGATCGTTCCGGGTGCCTTCGCCCCGTGGCGAGTATGTCCTTGCCGCCCGGGCGGAAAAGCCGCCCACCTGGGTGGCGTCGGACTATGAATTCATCCCTGCGGATCAGATGGACATCTCAGGAATGTATCTGAAATCACGGACGGTACGCCTTGGCCTCGGAGCCTGCCTTGTGACCCGCCGGTGGGAACCTTTGAAGACCGCCGCTTCGGAGTTCATGCTGCCCCGGGCTGAATACGGAGCCACGGCGGTCGCCCATTTCAAGGGACGGCGTTGTGAGATTCTGGTGGAGGATCCCCTCTCCACGGAGACCGTAACGCTGGGCGGCCACACCTTCCCGCTCGCGGCGGATTTCACCGCGCCCATCGCCGTACGGCTTACGGAAACAAACTACCGGAAGCTGGAGTTCATGCGGCTGCTGCGGCCGGACTTGAAGGACGAGGGTACGGGAATCGTTCGTCTCCAGGAGTTTGATCCGGAAAAGATTACCGTGCTCGTCATTCACGGGCTCATGGATTCCCCCGCCACCTGGTCCCCCATGCTGAACGCGCTGCGGGGCGATCCGGAGATCCGGAAGCGTTACCAGTTCTGGTTCTTCGGCTACCCCACCGGCATCCCTTATCCCTACGCCGCCGCCATCCTCCGGAAGCAGTTGGACGCGGCCCTGAGGAAATTCCCCCAGAAGAAACCCATGGTCGTCATCGGCCATAGCATGGGCGGTCTCATCAGCCGGTTGCTCATCACGGACGCGGGGGACCGCCTGTGGATGGCCTATTTCCACAAGTCCCCCGCGCGCACGCCACTGCGGGGCAGCAGCCGGAAGTTCTTCACGGACTCTCTTATTTTCGAACATCAGCCGCAGGTGGGCCGGGCCATCTTTATCGCCACTCCTCACAAAGGCAGCCGTCTCGCCCAGGGGTGGATCGGGCGTCTCGGAGCCCGTTTGATCAAGGCCCCGGCCATGCTTCTGGGGGTTGCCGCGGATGCCGCGCGGATCGCCACGCTGAATGGTGGGGCTGTGAGGATCAGCCACATTCCCACCAGTCTGGATTCTCTCTCTCCGAGTGACCAGTTCGTGGAGGCTCTGGCAAAGATTCCCGTGCGGAAGGAGATTCCCTTTCATTCCATCATCGGCGACCGGGGGAAGGGGAACACGCCCAACAGCAGCGATGGCGCGGTGCCCTACTGGAGCAGCCACATGGAGGGCGCGCAAAGTGAACTCATCGTCCCGTCCTGGCACCGGGCGCACCAGAACGCGGAGGCCATCGAGGAGGTGAAGCGCATTCTTTATCTGAACGCGAAGGTCCGGCGCTGATTCTCCAAAATCTTTTGTCGGATTCCCCGGGGTGCCGACATGTAAAGGGAAACACCCGTTTTCCCTGAACATGGTCTCTCCCAATCCCGTCCACGATGACCGCGCGCTGCTCCGCGCGTGGAGCAGCGGACGGGACGAGGCGGCCTTCACACTCTTCGTGCGGCGTCACCTTGGCATGGTCCAGGGCGCGGCCCTGCGGAAGACCGCGCGCCCGGAACTCGCGGAGGAGGTGGCGCAGGAGGTCTTCGCGCTCGCGGCGAGGCGGGCGGCCTCGCTGGCGGAGCATCCCAGCGCTGGAGCCTGGCTGCACCGCACCACGGTTTTTGTCTGCGCCAATGTTCTGCGCCGGGAGCTGAAACACCGGAAAACCGCTGCCGCCATGCTCATCCATCCTGACACTTCCCCGGAGGCCGGCCTGCCGGAAACGGTGCTCCCATATCTGGACGAGGCCCTGAATTCACTGCCCGCCCGCGACCGCCACGCCGTGCTGCTGCGCTTTGGCGAACGGCTGAGCTATGACCAGATGGCTACCCGCCTGGGAAAATCCGCCGATGCCTGCCAGAAGCAAACGGGCCGCGCCCTGGACCGCCTGCGCGGCCTGCTCTCCCGCCACGCGGCACTGCCCGTGACCACCCTCGCTGCCGGGCTCACGGCGGCGCTCTCCATTCCCGCTTCTGCCACTGCCGCTGGAAAGATGGGCGCGGCGGCACTGGCGGCAGCTCCCAAAATCACCCTGTCCGCCCTCCTGCAAAACATTCTCCACACCATGACCACCGGCCATCAAATCGTCGCCGCCGCGGGCGTCGCGGTCCTGCTTCTCTCCGTGCCCCTGGGCATGCAGTACAGCGAGGCCGGGACCCTGCGGGAAAAACTCGCCGCGCTCTCCTCCCGTGATCCTCTTTCCACGATGCCTGTACAGGCAGCCCCGAAGCCTCCCCGCGAGAAGCCCGGCAGCCGCATTTTCCCCGGTGTCAGCGCGGAGGAGGCGGATCGCACCCTCGGCGCACTGCGGTCTCTCAAAGGCCGCATGCTCACCAGTATCCAGCTTTTGGAAATCGGGGAACAACTGATGGCCCTGCCGCTTTCCCATCTGGGGGAGGCTCAAAAGGTGATCGATGAATTCCCCGGCATGATGCCCGGCGTGCCCCTGCGGCTGGCAGTCTTTTCCCGCTGGGGGGAGCTGGACCCGGAAGCGGCCATGGCGGCGGCGGGGGCCATGCCCTTTAGGGATCCGGTCAGCCCGGACATGATAAAATTCGCCCTCGCCGTCGGGTGGATGGAGCGTGACCCGGAAGGCCTCGCGGCCTGGCTGCGGGATCACCCTACCTCGCCCTTGGCGGGACCGATGGCCGGCATGCTGGGGTTGTCCATCACCAGCCTGGATAGGGAAACCGTCCAGCAGCTTCGTGGTGTGCGCGTGGATGGAGGGTTCCCCGGGCAGTTGCTGCTGGAGTGGGAATCCTCCGCGGAGGATGGCGACGTGGCCGCCATGGCGGAAAGCCTGCTGGAGGACATGCCCGCGGGGTATGACCGGGAATCGCTCCTGGAACACACCGCCCGTTCGCTGGCGGGAAGCGGCGATCCGCGGAGCGGCCTGGATTTCGTGCTTGCCCACGCCGGTCCTGACGAAACGAAGGTCGCCCGCGCCCTGGCGGCGGCGGGCGGCGCGTGGGCCACGGAGGATCTGGCGGGTGCCGCCGCGTGGGCGTGGACCCAGGGCGGGAAAAATCCGGAGGCGGTCCAGGCGGTGTGGGCGCGGCTGGGGGAGAAAAAGGAGGAGGAAATCCTCACCTTTCTCAATACCGCTCCGGACGAAGCGGGACGCGCGGCGGCTTTGAGCCAGGCCGCCCTCCACATTCATGAGGACACGGAAAAGGCCCTGCGCCTGCTGGCCGCGTTGCCGGAGGAGCCCCGATATCAGGCCATGGAGACCTATGGACAGAGACGCGCGGAGTCCTCTCTCATGGAAACCTCCGAATGGCTGCTGACCCTGCCGGAGGGGCCTGACAAAGACGCGGCGGTCCGCGGCTTCGCGCCGGTGCTGGTGAAGTCGGACGCGGAGTCCGCCATGGTATGGGCAGCCAGCACCGCGGAAGGCGCGGCGCGGGTGGACCTGCTGCGCCGGCTCGGCCAGGAGTGGCTGCAAAAGGCCCCGGAGGCCGCCCAGGCGTGGATGCAGTCCAGCGAAGTCCTCACGGATGCCGACCGTGCGGCGATCACGACCAAACCCTGACCACTGTCGCCATGCGCCCTTTTTTCCTTACCCTCACCCTGGCGGCTCTCGCCGCCGCCGCCCTCTGGTGGCATCAGCGGGGAGTGCTCGCCGCGCTTCAGGCGGATCTGGCCGCGAAGTCCGCTCCCCGGCTTGCCACGGTCACCGGGCATTCCAAAAATACAAAACCCTCAAAGAAAAAGCCGGAACGCAAAGTGGTCCTTCGCGCCCCGGATGGCAGCCCGCTCATCACTTCCCGCGGCGCCCTGCGGGGCATGCTGCTCGCCGCGAGGCATGTGCGCACGCTGAGCCCGGAAGCCCTGGAGGCGCTGCTCCTCGCGGAGGAGCCGGATGACATGGGGGAGTCCGGTGGCCTCGCCCTGGCGGGCTGGGGACGGCTGGGGGAGCTGGATCCAAGGGCCGCCCTGGCGCTCGCCATCAAAAACCCCAAAACGGAGCCGGCCTTTTACATCGTGCTCCATGACTGGCTCATCCGGGACCGCGGCGCGGCGGTGGAGTGGTTTCGCACACAGCCGGACTCAAAGGAAAAGGCGAATTTTATGACCGTTGCCGGGCTGGTGCTCGCCTCCTCGGACCCGGGTCTTTTGAGTGAACTCACCGGCAGCATCGAAGACCCGGCGCTGCAAAGGAAGAGCCTTTCGCAGAGCATCATCGCCCAAAGCATCACGGACGCGGACGCCGCCCTCGCCCGTCTGGGCGAACTGCCGGAGGGCGAGGCCCGCGACGAGACACTGAAAACACTGATAAACATGCACGGTTCCGTGAAGTCCCGGCAACTTCTGGAACTGGCCCTTCCCATGGCTCTGGAAAACGGGGGGGAATTACGCGAACTGACCTCGCTCCTCCGGGAGGACAGCCGCGCGGACCCCGCGGGCACGCTCGCCTGGATGGCTGGCCGGTCTCCCGAAGAAATCGCGGTCCTGAGGAAAAATACCCCTGGCCTGTATAGTCTCTCAGCCCTCGGCAGCCTGGAGGCTCCAGAGTTCCAGAAAGCCCTGCAACAGTTCCCCGACCCCGCGGACCGTGAATGGCTCAACGTGAGCTACCACGCCTCCCGGGGCAGCAAAGAGCCCCTCGCCTCCCTGGAGGCCCTCTCCACCGTCCCCGTCACCGATGCCTCCCTTCGGAATGAGGCTATCGATGTGATCCTCTCCCGCGGCCTCCGCGCCGGCCAGGAAGCGGACTTCGAGCCTTGGCTCGCCGCCCGCCCCGAAGCTGAGCAAGCCGCCCTCCGCGCAAAGATCGCCAAATGGAAAGAAACCGCCGCCAAACCGTGAGGGATCCTTCCTGGCGACGGGGCGGAGGTCTGCAACCAATGATGTTCTGCTAACTGTTTTCTGCGGTGCCTTCAGATACGGTGTGCCGGTGCGACGTTTTTTTCCGGAACAGCCAGGCCCCAAGGAGCGGCGACATTCCTGTCGCCGTGAGCTCTCCGATGGAGAACAAGAGTCCGGCCTGTCGAAATCGAGGGGCCCAACGGATGATTTCCAGACGGCGACAGGAATGTCGCCGCTCCTTGGGGCTCCATCTCTATCCTGAAATCAGTTAGTCGAACACCATTGTTACAAACCTCTGCCCCCTCGCTTTCCCGGCAGGGTGTCTTCCTCGCACAGGCCCCTGCCTTGGTAACAAAAGCCGGAAGCCCTCACTTCCCCGTCCCGCCGTCCGCCTTCCTCTTGAAGACCCGGGAACTGGCGTCCTCAAACTTCACCGGCCGCTCCTCCGGATTCCCTGCCGCCCTTCCCGTCCGCAGACTCCCCTCCGGCGTGATCTCAAAAATGGAATACTTCACCCCCGTGCCCTCCGTGCTGAGCAAATCCACCGCCAGCGGCACCTTGCTCACATCGATGCGGAACCGACCCTTATCCACCACCACCTCCGCCACCTTCATGCTCCAGGCACCCTCCGCGGTAAATGTCAGCGTCATCGTCTGCCCCCCGTCCTTTCCTTCCCAGTTGCCCGCCACCTTCTTCAGCGCCGCCTGCGTCACCTGATGAATCCCCGCGTTCGCCTCCAGCGTCACCCGCTGAAGCACGGGCGCCGCTTTCAACGCCTCCGCATCCGGACGTTTCCCCGCCTCTATCGCCGGTCGAGCCATACGAAACTGCCCCGTCGCGGGAAGATCCACGACCGTGTATAGCACAACCGGCGTCGCCTGAATGGTGCCCGAGAGATCCAGCTTCCACGGCGTGGAGGAGACATCCAGCTTATATTTCAGCGACATTGGCTCCAAAGGCCCGTTCTTCAAAATAACCCGTCCATCCGCCGTGAACGTGGCATACTCCTCCCCCGTCGCTGTCTTCCCCCGCCATACTCCCACTACCGCCTCCGCCCCTGGCTTTGTCTTCAACTTGGCATCCTCCGCTTTCTCTTTGGTGGCCTGTGCGTGGACAGCGGTCGCGGCGCACAGCAGGACGAACAGGGGGAGAATGTTCCGGAGTGACATGAGCGCTACATTAACGGAATTTCACCGGATTGCATCCAAGAATAACCCCATGGACGGAAACTGCCGCGCGCGACCGGACCTCTCAGGGCAGGCTTGGGGGAAAGAGGCTCTTGTCCGGTGGACACTTTGCTTTCCCTGACAAACAGCGGATATCATTTTCCCTTTGGAACCCCGGAGGCGCGCGACTTGCCTCATGAATACATTGATGGTGCTCCCGTCAGGAATCGAACCTGAATCACCGGCTTCGGAGACCAGTGTCTTATCCGTTAGACTACAGGAGCCATTGCTTTTCCGGCGGGTGCCGGAGGCTGGGAAGGGCGGCACTTTGGCTTTACAGCGGGGTTTCGCAACCCATTTTGCAGCTTTCGCGCCTTTCCGGCGCATTTTTTTTCCGTATGAGCCTCACTCCCCCCATTTCCCGGCGCGTCGTCATCAAATTCGGTTCCGGTATTCTCACCCGACCGGACACCGCTGCCCTGGACGAAAGCCAGTTTGCCCGCCTTACCCAGGCCATCGCCATTCTGAAACAGGAGGGGCATGATGTCATCGTGGTCACCAGCGGGGCCGTGGCGGCGGGGCTGAATGTGCTGGGTTTCACGAAACGTCCGACGGAAACCTCTCTCCTCCAAGCCTGCGCGGCGGTGGGGCAGACCCGGCTGATGCATAAATATGAAACCCTCCTGGCCGCCTGCGGGCTGCACGTGGGGCAGCTTCTGGTGACTCATGAAGACTTCCGCGACGCCGAACGCCGGGCGAATTTCGGCAATACCCTCCGCAGCCTGCTGGAGCGGAAGCACATCGTGCCCGTCATCAATGAAAACGACTCGGTAGCTACGGAGGAACTGAAGTTCGGGGACAATGACGCCCTCTCCGCCAGCGTGGCGGCTCTGGCGGAGGCGGACCTGCTGATTCTTCTCACCAGCGTGGACGGTCTCATGCCGCCCGGGGAAAGCCGCGAAATCGTGAAATACGTGGCGGACATCAATGAAGTGCTGGGCTTCGCGCGGAATGAAAAAGGGGAATTCTCCGTGGGCGGCATGGCCAGCAAGCTCAAGGCGGTGGAAAAGGCGGTGAACGCGGGCATCGAGACGCTGATCGCGAACGGACGGAACGCCATGCAAATCCCGGATCTGGTGAACGGCCAGGGCGTGGCCACCCGCTTCGCGGCGGCGAGACCAGGCGGGAACTGATCACGGGAGGTCTGCCGTTGTCAGGATACCAGGACGGGTTCTTCAACCCGGGGGCGGACGGGCGAGAGAATTCCCATGAGCGCCTTGTGGAGCGCCGCGACATCCCCTTCCGGCACGACCGTCACTCCTGGCAATCCATCGATTCCACAGGCCGGCGTGCAGATGACCGGCACTCCGGCGGCCACGGCGGCGAGGAGACGGCGCGGCTGGTTTTCCACCCAGGAGGGCAGCACCACCGCGGCGGCATCCTGCAGCCACTCCCCTCCCGCGGGCTGGGTGGCGACATCCTCCCAGAAGTCCGCGCCTTCGATGATGGGTCCCGCCAGTCGCAGGGGAATGCCGGTGCCTTTCAGGGCCTCCCGCACTTCGCGCGTACCCTTGCGGGAAAGCGTGCTCGCGGGAAAGACCACCGGGGATCCTCTTCCGGTGCGCCGGTGGGAGACGGCGGGAAGTTTCCAGTCCAGGAGGACTGCCCGCGAGCCCGCCAGCGTGGCGATGGCCCGGTGGGGTGTCACCCAGTGCCGGGCCGCGGCCAGCGCGGCGGATTCCGCTTTGAGAAGCGCGGGATCGGCCCGGAAGTCCGCAAGCGTGGGCGTCCCCGGCCAGCGGGTGGCGGCGCGGTCCAGTTGCCGCTGGAGTTCCGCCAGAGGCAGGCGCGTCATGAGGACATCGAAGGTGCGACCGGCGAGCGCGCCGGTCTTCCACAGGAAGGGCAGCAGATTCTGGCTCACCACCAGATGCACGGCGGTGTAGGGAATACGGCGGTTGTAAATCCGCGCCAGTTCCTCATCCATCTTCAGCAGAGCCCGCTGGCGCGCGGCTCCCTGGCTGGCGAGACGGCGGGAGAGCAGCGAGCGCCGCAGCACAAAGAGCGGGGCGGATTTCACGGAGGCAAAGCCCCGCGTGTTCCAGAGATAAGGCCCCGCGTGCCAGCGGCGTCGGTCCAGCGGGAGCAGCAGGGTATCGCCCGGCTGGTGGCGTTCGCGCATCCAGGCATCGTGTTCCGGCCACCAGGTATCCACCAGCCAGGCGGTGGTGGCTCCCTGGGGCAGGGAAGTGGCGGAGCGGTTCCGGAAGCAGCCCGTGACCCCGCAGGTTTCACAGCTTTCCACGGAATGCGCGGGCTCCGCGTGATATCCGGTCGGGCAGGGCTTTGCCGTCTTCCGCGATGCCTCCGGCAGCGGAGCCGCCGCTCGGAAGCGCACCCGCAGTTCATGGCGGTCCAGCGTGGCTTCGATCCGGCAGTCCACCGTCGCCCGGAAGCGGAGGTCCACATAGTTCCAGAAGACCGTGGCATCCCGGCCCAGGGCCGCCATGGAGCCAGCCAGACGGCGGGAGTGCGCGTGGCGTTCCACGATTTCAAACCCCGCCGTCAGCGCGGCATCGTAGAGGGCATTGCTGAGCTGGCAGAGCCCGCCGCCCACGCTGGGGACCACGCATCCCTCCCGGAGTTCCCGTCCGGGAGCATATCCCCGCCGGGCGGAGGGACGCGGCACGTGCGCCCAGAAACTGAAAAGCTCCCCGGCCCGGAGCAGCCGTCCATCCAGCCGGGAGGCCGCCAGCCGCAGGTTTTGCACCTTCCCGGCCTGGAGCGCGAATTCGGTGGCGGTATCCGTGGTATATAATGCGCCGCGGGATTCCGCGAGCACCGGCGCGGTTTCGTCCGGAGGAACGAGGGGCAGGAGGCGGGCTTCGCCCTGAAGATCACGCAGCCAGCGCCGCGAGCGCAGCAGCCAGGCTTTCCCGGCGAAAACCATGGAACGCCAGCGGCTGGGGGGAGGTTCGGCAAAAGGGGGGCTTTTGATTTGCACGTTTCATTATAAGCATGCCTCCGGATAATTTCAGCTTTTTCTGCTGCAAAATTAGCATTCATTTTCTCCCTGTTCGCGGAGCACTCCCGCTTGCCCGGTTCCACGGCCTTCGGATAGCTGCCGCATGAATTCTCTGCTCCGCCTTTCCGGCGTCCTTCTCAGTCTCGTTCCCGCCCTCGTCCGCGCCGCCGACGCGCCTCTCGATTCCGCGACCGCCATCACGAAGATCAAGGAGTGGGCGAAGGAGCCGCGCGACAAACGCCCCGCCTTCCCCGAAGCCGCGGCCCAGGCCCCGCTCACCAAAGTGGATGCCGAAGAGGTCACGAAAGTCCTGTGGGAGGATTACGCCGCCGGCATCAAGGCGGACCGGGCCAAGGAGGTGGAGGCCAAGGTGATCGAAGCCGCGGGCAAGAAGATGAAATACGAGGTGTTGAAGTTCGGGGAAAAGACCACTGGCCGCCCGCTCTTCATCTCCATGCACGGCGGCGGCGGGGCTCCTCCCGCGGTGAACGAATCCCAGTGGGTCAACCAGATCAAGCTGGGCCAGGGCTACAAGCCCGCCGAAGGACTTTACATCGCCCCGCGGGCTCCCTCCGACAGCTGGAATCTCTGGCACGAAGGCCACATCGACGCGCTCTTTGACCGCCTGATCCAGGACATGATCGTGTTCGAAAACGTGGATCCTAACAAAGTTTACTTCATGGGCTACTCCGCGGGCGGGGACGGCGTTTACCAGTTGGCCCCGCGCATGGCGGACCGCCTCGCCGCCGCCTCCATGATGGCGGGCCACCCGAACGATGCCTCCCCGCTGGGACTGCGGAATATCGGCTTCACCATCCACGTCGGCGCGGAGGACGGTGCCTATAATCGCAACAAGGTGGCCGCGGAT
Organism: Verrucomicrobiales bacterium; assembly: GCA_965229245.1. Taxonomy (GTDB): domain Bacteria; phylum Verrucomicrobiota; class Verrucomicrobiia; order Verrucomicrobiales; family V1-33; genus V1-33. Next base: position 1,187,355 of record CBDDIW010000002.1, on the reverse strand, counting down.
TGGGGGAAGAAACTGGACGATCTGCAAAAGGCGGATCCGAAAGGCTATGTGCACTTCACCAAACTGCACGAAGGCCGTCCTCACTGGATGAACATGGAGGACAAAGAGGCGATCCCGTGGATGGAGAAATTCACCCGGAATCCGGTGCCGGAGAAAGTGGTGTGGCACCAGTCCGGCCGCACGCATGACCGCTTCTACTGGCTCTCCGTGCCCAAGGCCGAGGCGAAGGGCGGCCAGGACCTCGTGGCCACGCGCGAGGGACAGAACATCTCCGTCGAGGCGAAGTCCAATCCCCACGTGACCGTCCTGCTGAATGACGCCATGCTGGACCTGGAGCAGCCGGTGACGGTGACCTTCAACGGTAAGGCCCTGCCCGCCGCGAAGGTGTCCCGCACCGCCGCCGTGATCCGCCGCACGCTCACGGAGCGGGGGGATCTTGGCTTGGTGTTCAGCGCGGAGGTTTCCCTGCCCTGAGGTTTTCGCGAGCCGGGGAACGGAAGGCCAGTGCCGCCGCCGTTCCCCGCGCGGTCCGCCGGCCATGCCCCCGTTCACCGTCATCCACACCGCGGACTGGCACCTCGGCGCGCGGCTGCGTGAACTGGACCGCATGGAGGAGCATGCCGCCTTTCTCGGCTGGCTCATCGATTCCCTGGAGCGCGAAGAGGCGGACCTCCTTGTTATCGCCGGGGATGTGTTCGACAGCGCGAATCCCCCGGAGAGCGCGCGCCGCATGTGGTATGACTTTCTCGACTCCCTGCGGCGCCGCTGCCCGGGATGCGCCGTGGTGGCCGTGGCGGGGAATCACGATTCCCCCCATGTGCTGGAATCCGCCTCCGGCCTGCTCTCGGGCATGGGCATTCATATCATGGGAGAGATGGCGGAGGACCGGTGCCTGCGGGTGTTTCCTGACAAATCCGGAAAACCCGCGCTGGCCGTGGCCTCCGTGCCCTTTCTCCGGGACCGGGATTTGCGGCGCGGCGGGGACGACTCCACGGCCAACGATATCCAGACCCAGCTGCGGGAGGGCATCCGGGCGCGGTATGCCTCCGTGGAGGAGATCGCGCGGGCGGGGAAAAGCGAGGGCTGCGCGGTGCTGGTGACCGGCCACCTCACGGTGACGGGCGGCAGTGTTTCCGACAGCGAGCGGGACATTCACGTTGGGAATCTCGGGGCGGTGGGCGCGGACATCTTCGGCGCGACGTTTGACTACATCGCGCTCGGTCACCTGCACCGGCCTCAACCGGCGGGGGAGCGCGGGTGCTACAGCGGGTCTCCCATCGCGCTCAGTTTTTCGGAGTGGCGGGATGTGAAGGAGGTGCGGGTCCTTACCTTTGAAAACGGCGCGCTCACCGGCAGCCGGGGGCTGGCGATTCCCTGCACGCGTCCTCTTTTGCGCGTGACCACCACCGCCGCCACCCTGGAGGCGGATCTCGCGTCGCTGGCCATTCCCGCCGCGGAATCCAGCGCGTGGCTGGAGATCACGGTGGCTCCCTCGGCGGAGACTGCCGCCCAGTTGGGCGAGCGTGTCCGGATCGCCCTCGAGGACCGGAATACGGAAGCCATCGCGCTGCGCCGAAGCAGCGCGGATACGGTCGCGGCGGAGGTGGCGGCAGCCACGCTGCATGAAGTGGAGCCGCCGGAGGTTTTTGAAGCCGTCCTCCAGGAGGCGGCCATTCCGGAACCGGAGAGGGAATCCCTGCGGCTGATCTTTTCCCAACTGCTCGAACTCCACCAGGAACAGGGAAGGGAGGAGGCATGAGGATTCTCTCCATCCGTTTTCAGAACCTCAATTCCCTGCGGGGCCTGCACGAGCTTAATCTGGAAAACGGCCCGCTCGCCAGCGCGGGGCTGTTCGCCATTACCGGACCCACCGGGGCGGGGAAGTCCACCATTCTGGATGCCGTGACCCTCGCGCTCTACGGGCGGGCCGCGAGGTATGGAGATGAAACGGCGGAGGACATGATGAGCCGGGGCACCGGGGAATGCTTCGCGGCGGTGGACTTTGAGTGTGATACAGGGCACTACACCGCGAAGTGGGCATTGCGCCGGTCCCGGGGAAAGACGGACGGGAAGGTGCAGCCGGTGAGTCACGATATCAGCCAGGGCGGCGTCATCATTGAAGAGAAAACCCAGCGGGTGAAGAAGCGGGTGGCCCTGCTCACGGGACTGGACTACGATCGCTTCCTCCGCTCCGTGCTCCTGGCGCAGGGACAATTCGCTGCTTTCCTCAAGGCGGATCGTGGCGAGCGGGCGGACCTGCTGGAGCGTATCACGGGTTCACAGATTTACTCCGAACTCGGCAGCCTCGCGCACTTCCGGAATGCCGGGAATGCGAAGGAGATAGAAATCGCGCGGAGCCGCATGGAGGGGCTGGAGTTTTTGGGGGCGGAGGAGCGCGAAGGGATCACCGTGCGTCTGGCCGCATTGAGCGGAGAGCTGACCGCCGCGGCACTCCGGCAGCGGGAACTCCAGGATCTGGTCACCATGGCCCGCCGGGCAATGGAACTGGAGCGGAAAGCCGGGGAACTGGATCTTCGGACGGGAGATAACGCGGCAAGGGAGGAGGCCTTCGCCCCGGAGGCCGCCCGCCTCGACCGGCACGCGGCGACCGTGCCCTTCGCGGATGCCCTGGCGGAATGCGCGGCGGCGGGTGGCGCTCTAACGAATTCTTTGTCCGCGCGGGAGGCCGCCTTGGGCCAGGCGGTGGAAGCCAGGACTCAAGCCGCGAAAGCAGCGGGCGCGGCCCTGGCGGGCCTCGCCGCGTGGGAGGCCGCGGACGCCGGGGAGAGCCAAAGGATTGCCGCCCGGACGGAGGAGAACGGGCGCTTCATGGCCGATGCCCGGGAGTGGCTGGGTGCCCGGGTCGCGGATGAAGCGCTGGCGGGCATGCTGCCGGAACTCTCCGCGCTCTCCGCGCGTGTGGCGCAGTCTCATGCCACCTGTTCCACCGCGGAGGCGCAACTGACCCGCGCGGTGGCTGCTTCCAGAGCCGCCGAAGAAAAAAGGAACGCCGCGCAAACGGAGACCAGTCTCGCCGAGGAGCAGGAAACAACGGCCCGGCATTCCGCCTCCGCGGCGGAAGTCTCCCTGGCGGCACTGCTCTCCGGCCCATGGTCTTCGCTGGCCGCGCTGGAACGGGAGGCGCACCGGCTGGAGACTCTCCTGACCACCCTGGGGCGTCTGGCCGCGACCCATGCCAGCCTCCATGCCCGGCGGGAAAATGTGGCCGCGCTCTTTAAAGAAGGGGAAGCCCTGAAGGAACGCTCCGTCGCGCTCAACCAGACCGCCATATTGGCCCGCGAGCGATTGGACACAGGGCGACAGATTCTGGATCTATTGCGTGAAAAGGTGGCGAATCTCCAGCGCATTCGCAGTCTGGAGGAGCATCGCGCGAGCCTTGTGAATGGCCAGCCCTGCCCTCTCTGTGGAGCCGCGGAGCATCCCTGGTCTGATCCCGCCGCGCTGCCCGCCGTGGATTCCACGGAGGAGGAACTCCGGCTCCAGGTGGTGGCCGTGCAGGGGCTGGAGCGGGCCTCCCAAACCGCCAGCCAGGAAGCGGCCACGGAGGAGAAAACCCTCACGGCACATCTGGCGGCCGCGGATGCAAAAGAAGAGGGGATTGCCACCGCTCAGGCCACGCTGGAAACGGAGTGGAATTCTCTCGCCGGTGGGCTGCCGTGTGATGCGGAAAATCTGGAGGCCCTGCGTGCCCGGGAAACTGCGGCCGGAGAAAGCGTGCGCCGGATCCTGGAAAAAGTCCGCGCCGCTTCTGAAACGCAACGCCTCACCACTCTGGCCGCCACGGAGACGAAAAACGCCGCGGCTCTCGCCCGTGCCCGCCTGGAGGCCGCCACCGCCACCGCCCGGACCGCGATGGAGGCCAGCCGGGAAGCGGAGGCCCGCATGGCTGAAATCCGGGCCACGCACGACACCCTCCTCATGGAAGCCCGGGGAGCCTTCGCCGGCGCGGGAGAGCCGGAAGCCGGGGATTTCCAGTCCGCGCTCGTCCGCCTGCAAACACGGGAACGGGAGTGGCGGGAGAAAGTTCAGACCCTTGCCGGTCTGGAAAAAGAGGCCGGAGTTCTCAGCCACGCGCGGGAGAAAATCGCGCTCGCTTCGGCGGAACGGGATAGTCATCACGCGGAGACCATGGCTTCTATTTCGGAAGCGATGATCACGCCCGTGCCGGGAAGCACCCCCGCGGAGTGGAGAGCGGCTTCCGCCGGTTTCACCGCCGCCCTCCGGAATCTTCACACGGAGGAAAGCCTCGCGCGCGCCGCTGAAGCCGCCACCGCCAGGGCCGCGGGTGAATTGACCCGGCTCCAGGATGGTCTCTCCGCATCTCTGGCAGGCAGCCTTTTCACGGACATTGAAACCCTCCGCCAGGCACGGCTGGATGCCGCGTCACTGCACTCTCTGACCGCCCGTCGTGAGGCTCTGCGGAAGGAACGGCAGGAGATTGAAGCCACCCGCGAGGCGATCCAAAAAGAACTGGCCGTCCTGCACGCGTCCCTGGCGGATGCGGGGCCTCTTTCCGAACTCCCCGCGTGGGAGGCCGGGCTGGAGGAGACGGGCAGGCTGGCCGCGAGTCTCCATCAGGAGCAGGGCGGGCTGGAGCAACGATTGAAGGCCGATGACGAAACCCGCGCCCGCCACGCGGAATCCGCCGCCGCGCTGGAGCAAAAGAAGCTCGCCGCCGCTCCATGGGCCCGGCTCAGCGAACTCATCGGTTCCTCGGAGGGGGACAAATTCTCCCGCTTCGCGCAGTCCGTCACGCTCGATCACCTTACCGCCCTGGCCAACGCGCGGCTTGGTCAGTTGTGCGACCGCTACCGCCTGCTGAGGCGCGGGCTGTCCGCCGATCTCCAACTGCAAATCCAGGACGCCTGGCAGGGCGATTGCCTGCGGCCCATGGAGAGCCTCAGCGGCGGGGAGAGTTTTCTCATCAGCCTCGCCCTCGCCCTGGGGCTCAGTGAACTCGCGGGCCGCCGCGCGCGCATCGGCACGCTGTTCATCGATGAAGGATTCGGCACTCTCGACAGCACGGCGCTCGATATCGCGCTCTCCGCCCTGGAAACCCTCCGCACGGGCAGAAGCACCATTGGTGTCATCTCCCACGTGGAAGCCCTGAAGGCCCGGCTGACCACCCAGGTGGAGGTGAGCCGGGCTCCCGGAGGCTGGAGCACGCTGAATGTCAGAAGCTGAGGGCTACTTCTTCTCCCCTGCCTTCACCGCCGCCGGGCTCACCCAGCGCACGGCGTTATCGATCACCTTCAGGCACCCCGCCTGGCGGTAAACGGAAAAGCTTTCGTGGCCGGGGCGGAAGTAAAAGACGCGGCCTTTATCCACCTGCCAGGCGCTGCCGCTGCGGAAGTGCTCGCCCTTGTCCCAGCGTTCCTCGAAGACCACGGCATCCGGCGCGGGCACGTGGAACGGCTCGTTGTACATCTCCGTGTGCGCCACGTCCCACTTCGCGGGCAGGCCGGCGGCGATGGGATGCTTTGGCAGAAGGGTGGTCATGTGTCCGGGTTCGCCATCCGCCCGCCAGGAGGGGAAGACACACTGCGGCAGGGTGAGCTTCCAGGTATTGCCCTCGCGGGTCACGGAGGGAGTCATTGGCGTATCCGCCTTCACCCCCACGCCGATGGGCGAGGTGTTGAGGAATTCCCACTTCGCCGTCGCGCGATCCGCTTCGGGCAACAGGGCCAGGGCGTCCGTTTTGGCCCGCTCCTGCATGAGCCGGACGAAGGGGCGGCACCAGTGCGCGGAGTGCAGGGGAATGAACCCCAGCCTGCCGTCCATCACCCGCTTCACCACTTCCTCGGAATGGCTCACCGTCACCTCCTGGTGGCGGATGTGCCCCCACCACACGATCACGTCCGTGCCGTCCAGCGTCGCATTGTCCAGCCCCTGCTCCGGGGAATCAAGGGACACGGATTTCACCGTGAGTCCCGGCTGTTTCTCCAGATACGCCGCGATGGCGTCCCCGAGGAATCCGCCATCATAGGCTTCCTTCTGTTTCGGCTGCCGTTCATCCCACACCAGCACGCGGAGAGGTGCCGCCGGGGCGGGATCCGCGGCGGTGGCGAAGCGGCAGAGGATGGTAAGACCGGCGAGGAAACGGGCGGCGAGGAAACGGGCGGCGAAGTGCATGGTCATTGTTTTCCTGTTTCCTGCCAGGATGTCGAGGCTGGAATCCCGCGGCTGTGCGGGAGTTTTTGCCCTTGGCCCCTGACCTCCCTCCGGCTACCTGCCGGGCGTGTCCCTCACCTTTGCCGGAGTTCTCAGCAATCTTATTTATAAGCCGGTGCTCCGTCCGGTCATCCGGCTGGGATGCGGACTGGTGGCCATCCCGCTGTTCCGTTTCGTCATGCGGCGGATTCTCCGGGTGCAGGTGCATGACTCCGAAATGGAGCGGGATCTGGAGCGGTGGTTCCGCGGCGGGCTGCTGCTGCTCGCGGCCACGGCGAATATGGAGGGCCTGTTGTTCGACTGGATTCCCTGGTGGCAGACCAAGGACAGCGGCTGGCAGACACTGCTCCTCCGGCTGTTGCTGGCGGTGGGGGTTATCGAGAGTATGCCGGACGAGGATATCTTTTCCATTCTCCATCGCGGCCCACCCAAATTGAAGCTCACCAGCCGGGAGGGCCTGCGGGAGGCCTGGCAGCGGAAGTGGGAGGTCGTGCGCGGCGTGGGCGTCATCCACCTGCGGCGCTCGTCTCCCGTTTTTGCCATCATGGCCGTGGTCATCGGCGATCCGGTCAAGGAGCCGGAGCGCACCGTGGGCTGGTGGTGTTATGCCATGGCCTTGGCGCAGTATTTGATCATCGCCCTCATCACCCAGCGGGATAAATTTCAGGGATTGCTGGATGCCTTTGATCGCCAGGCTACTGTTCTGCGCGAACAGATTCTCGTTGCCTCCCCCGCTGCCTCTCCTGACGTGGCGGGGGCAATCCCCGCCAGCACTCCCTCTCTCCAAACTCCCGCCCCTGCCCGGGCGGCTGACTGACTTATGCCGGAAGAACCCCCCGCCATTCGCCTCATCGCCGGTCTCGGAAATCCGGGAAAGGAATACGAAAACACCCGGCACAACGCCGGCTTCATGATCGTGGACCGCCTGGCCGCGCGCCTGAAGGTGGCCTTTGTGAACGAACGGAAGTTCGACGCCCGCTTCGCGCGGAGCGGATCCCTGTTTCTCGTGAAGCCGCAGACCTACATGAATCTCAGCGGCCAGAGCGTGGCGGCAGTCTGCCGGTTTTACAAGGTTCTCCCCGCCGAGGTGCTGGTGGTCTATGATGACGTGGCCCTGCCGGAGGGACGGCTCCGCCTGCGCATGGGGGGCTCCGCCGGAGGGCACAATGGCATGCGGTCCCTCATCTCCTGCCTGGGCACGGATCAATTCCCCCGGCTGCGCTTTGGCGTGGGTGGCCCGGACGGGCGGGATCTGGCGGGATATGTCCTCGGAGCCTTCGACGCGGATTCCCGGGAGGCCCTTGATAAATCGCTTGAGAATGCCGTGGAGGCTGTCAGCATGTGCGCCCTTCGCGGCCTGACGGTCGCGATGAATCATTTCAACAAAGAAGACAAACCTAAACCCCGCCCGGTCGCGCCCCGGCCTCCCGCCGCCGCTCCAGGCTCAGCATCGCCCCAAGACAAATGAAGCGTAAATACGAAGGCCTGATCGTTCTCGACACCCGCGGCAAAGAGGACACCGTGGACACCATCGTCAGCAAAATCGGTCGTGAGATCGAGCTCGAAGGAGCCACGCTGGAGCAGATCGACCACCTCGGCAAAAAGAAGTTCCCCTACGGCAGCAAGAAGCTGACGGAAGGCTACTATGTGAACTATCACATCGAAGCCGCTCCCTCCGTGCTCGCCAAAGTGCGCGCCAAGCTCCGCCTCAACGCGGACGTGCACCAGCAGGACTTCATGCGCCTCGGGGCGTAAATTTGAGGTGGGGGGAGGGTCCTCTCCTCAACGAATGATATTATTCGGCTTGAAATAAAGCCAAGTGTAGCATCGTGCCTTTGAGGCGCGATGCTTCTTGTTGCGTAGAATGGATTTCTTAATGAGGTTTTTTTGTTTACTCAAATCAAGGTTCGGCCCTCTTGTTGCGATTTGGCTTCTATCGCGGTGTTTGGCGTTGGGTGGCGATTTTACTTTTGATTTAAATCAGGGAATTCCCGCCGGTAGTGAACTGGGGGAGGCCAGTCAGTGGGCTCCGGCGGGCGGGATAAACAATAGCGGGGTGGTGAAGCTCACGCGGGCAGTTAATGATCAGCAGGGTTATTTTGCATTGCCTGTGCTGGAGTCTTCCAGGGTAGTGACGGCTTTCAGCCTTCAATTAAAGGTGTTCATTGGAGGTGGCTCTTCGCCCCCTGCTGATGGATTTTACATTTCATTTGCCCGCTCCCGTGATGTGAATGACGGCTTGTTTTTGGAATTTGACTCGTATGACAACGGAGGGGGTGAGGCTCCGGCGATTGATGTATTCTGGAAAGGAGTAAGAGTTGGTAGGGTTTTGACGGGAGTGAGCCAAGGACCTGGCGGGCATCAATTTTATGATGTTTCAGTTAAAATGGACGCCGACGGAACGTTGGATTTGTCTTACAACGGTAATCCGATCTACACAAATCTGGTTACCGGATTTCAGCCGCAGGCTGACGCGAAGTTTATCTTTACGGCTCAAACTGGCGCGCTGTCTGACAATCACTGGATTGATGACATCCATATTGAAACTGCCTTGGCTTCACTTACCCCGTTTCAGGCTTGGTATGATTCTTTTTTACCCGGCCAAGGCGGAGCGGCGGATCCGGATGGAGACTACAATAAGAATGGGATATCCAATTTTGCTGAATTTGCCTTCAATCTCAACCTGTTGTCGGGCGGTGCTCCAGCTCTGCTTGAGATAAAGAGCGAGAATTCGCTGGTTTATAGCAGGAGATTCAATTCGGGTTTGGTATACGAGGTTGAGATGTCGTATTCTGGATTAGGTGCTTTTACATGGTGGAATGGAGTAAAGGGAGTGGACTACGAGGAGGAGTCCGTGGTTAAGGGCGATGTCGAAACAATAACAGTTCACGTGCTCAAGCCCCGGCTTTTAAAGCCAAAGTTTTTCCGCGTTAGGGCAAGCCTCCCTGGATGATTGATTAATTTCCGAAGAATCCCGCGAAGGCCGCGCGTAGTTGGGCCTGCCATTTCTCCAAAAATCCGGCGCGGGCGGCGCACGACTGTAGCGCTGGTGCCAGGCTGGTACCGCCCTCTCTCATGGCATCCATGGTTTTGAGTTCCGCCTCCAGCGAAGCCCAGGCGGACTCCACTTTTTCCGTGGCAGCCTCCAGATTCTCCTGGGTACGCATTTCTTCGCCTGCCAGCATGGCGCGGGCGAGGGCGGTGGAGGCTTTTTGTTTTTTCGCCTGAATGGCCGTGGCGGCACGGACGGCTTCGCCCGTGGTGGAAAACAGATCCATCATTTCCCCGTCCATCACCGCGCCGGTTTTGGTGGCGGCGGTTTCGGGATATTCCAGTTCCAGAAGATGCCGCAGCCGGCGGGGCACGCTGGCCAGAATGGCCCGGGCATCATTCAATGCCGCGAAATCCCGGGTACGCCGCGCGCGGTCGTCTTCGTCCTCCGCCGCGTCCGGATGCGTGGCGGCTCCCGCGCGTTGGAAGGCCTCCCGGATTTCATCCCCCGTAAGGAAGGCTGCGTGGGGAAGCCCCAGGAGCGAAAACGCGTCCACCTTCATCACGCCGCGAAGCTCTCCCCGCAGGAACAGGTGACGATGGCGTTCGGGTTCGTCACCTTGAAGCCTCCGCTTTGCAGGTCATCGCTGAAATCCAGTTCGGATCCCGTCACGAACAGCGCGCTTTTGGGATCGATCACCACCCGCACGCCCGCGGACTCCACCATGATGTCCCGGTCCTTCGGGCCGTCCACGAGATCCATCTTATACTGGAGGCCGGAGCACCCGCCGCCCACCACGGCCACGCGGAGCGCTCCCTCCGCTTCGCGTCCCTGCTTTCGCAGGAGAGAGGTGAGCCTCGCGGACGCGCCGGGAAGCACTTTGATGAGCCGTTCGTTGCCGGCCTTGAACTTGACGGCGGGCCGTGCCGCGCTGCTGACTGCCTCTGTCATTTGGGGGAGATGCACCCGCTTTTTGGCGGCGGGAGTGCGCCCCTATCCTCCACCCGCCATTCCCGGAGTCAACCCCGTCTCGTCCCGGGGATTTTTCTCCTCTTTGCAAAAAGACTGGTTGCCGCCCTGGGGTGGATGCTTAACTGTGCCCCGTCCGCCCCTTGAGTCAGCGTTCCACGCTGTCCGGCAGCGCTTTTTCACACCACGGTACCCACTTTGAACCAGTTCTAAGCACATGAGCATTTCCTCCACCAACGAAAGAAACTCGGCCCGCAACGGTCGCCTCCTTCTCGCGGCTACCGGGTTACTCATCATTTGCCTCGGCGTTTCCGAAGGCAGCAACATCAGCTATAAAGGGAAAAACGCCCAGCTTCAGAAGGAGAAGACCGAGCTGGAAGGAAAGAAGGCTACTCTCGAAACGGAGAAGTCGACCCTTGAAACCGAGAAGTCCGGCTTGGAGAAAGATAAGCAGGAACTCGGAACGAATCTCAAATCCAAGACTGCCGAGGCGGAGACCCTCACGGTGAAACTGGCGGACATCACGGGCAAGCTGGCTGAGACTGACAAGCAGTTGAAGACCAAAACCGATGAATTGAACGCGGGTATCGTTCGCGAAAAGTCCCTCAACGAGAAACTCGCCCTCGCCGCGCGTCAGGAAGCTACCTTGAAGGGAGACCTCACCGCCGGAGCCAAGCGTGAGGAGTCCCTCAACTCCAATGTGAAGAGCCTTGAGAAGGTGAAGACCGACCTCACCGCCGCCGTGGAGTCCAACAAAAAGACTATCGCCGAAGCCGCCGCCCGCGAAACCGCGATGAAGGCGAGTCTCGCCACGCTGGAAAAGGAGAAATCCGATCTCACCGGCACCGTCACCGCCCGCGTGGCGGAGGTCAACGAGCTCAAGAAGGGCCTCGGAGATCTGAACAAGGCCTACACCAACCAGCAGGAGACCAACACGGCTCTCTCCAAGGAAAAGACGGATCTCATGAAAGCCCGCGAGGCCATGCAGAAGCAGATCAACGAACTCAATGAGCGTGTGAAGGCTCTCTCCACCGAGAAGGAGCAGCCGAAGGCTGAACCGAAGCCGCAGGATGGTGCCGCCCCGGCTCCTGCTCCCGCCCCCGTGCCGGCTCCTCCCGCCGTTACCTTCTTCCGCGCCGCCCTGGCCCGCTGAGCGGCCTTTGGCCCCGCGCTGACAATATTTTGTCCCCGTTCATCCGTCAGGGTGAACGGGGATTTTGTTGTACGGCGTTCTCTACTTCGCCGCGTGCTCCTTGTGCATTTCCAGCCGGTGCAGCAGTTCCAGCGCCCGCGCCCGGGTCACCTCCATCACCGCGGAAGCCCGCATGGGAATGTACATCGTCCCGTCGTATTGATCATAACAACTGTTGATGAAGGCCACCTGCGCGTCCCGATAGGCGAGCCATTGCACCTGGGCGGCCTTCAGGGTGGCAAAGGACTTTTCCGGCAGGGTCTTTTTCAGTTCCTGATACACCCGGTTCATTTCCTTGTCCCAAAGCTCCAGCCCCTTCCGGTAAGCCTCCGCCGTCGCCGCCGTGGAGCCCGCGTCCTCCGCCGCCTTCTCCACTTTAACATCGAGGGGGTGCCGCTTCTCTTTTTCCTCTTCCGCCCGGCACGGCAGGACACTCAGGAAAAGGGCGGCCGCCAGGAAAGGAAAAATCTTCATCCCGGAATTTTGCACCGGACAGCCAGGCGGTGCCATCACGTTTATCCGGAATCCCGCATCCGGCGGGTGTTGCCAGCCGTTTCTCCCGGTCATCCTGGCGACCGGTTTCCACGGGAAACTGCCTGCTCAATCCGCCAGGAGATCCGGGAAGCTTTCTTTCCAGCCGGAGCCGCCGCCTTTCCAGCAAGGTGTGTGGCGGTCCAAAAGCGCCTTGACGCCTTCCGGTTGCGCAAGATAGATACGCCCCCCGGCCCGTCGTTTTAGCGCGGGCTTTCCTTTTTTGCTTCTATGCATTGGACGTCGATTCTCTGGCTTTGCTGTTACATCCCGGTCGCGATCGGCCTGTCCCTTTTTGGCCTGCACCGCTGGTGCATGGTCTATATCTTTTGGAAGTATTTCAAAAAGCCCCCGCATCCGAAGGGCCGTCTTGAAAAGCTGCCCATGGTCACCGTGCAGCTTCCCATCTTCAATGAGCTGCACGTCGTCCGGCGGCTTGTGGAGTCCGTGGCCAAGCTGGACTACCCGAAGGAACTTCTTCAGGTGCAGATCCTGGACGACTCCATCGATGAAACCCGTGCCATCTGTGAAGAGGAGGCGGAAAAGCTGCGCGCCCAGGGATTCGACGTGGAACTCATCCACCGCGTGGACCGCACGGGCTTCAAGGCAGGTGCCTTGGAAAACGGCATGCTCTCGGCCAAAGGGGACTACATCTTTATCCTCGACGCCGACTTCGTCCCCCCGCCCGGGGTGCTTCATGACATGGTCCACTACTTCACGGACGAGAAGATCGGTCTCGTCCAGACCCGCTGGGGTCACATCAACCGGGACTACTCTCTGCTGACGAAGATCCAGGCTATGTTCCTGGACGGCCACCTCGTGGTGGAGCAGGTGGCCCGCAGCCGCAGCGGACGGTTCTTCAACTTCAATGGCACTGGCGGCATCTGGCGGAAGCAAACCATCATCGATGCCGGTGGCTGGCAGCATGACACCCTCACGGAGGACTTGGACCTGAGCTACCGCGCCCAGATGAAGGGCTGGAAGTTCATTTTCCTCAATGACGTGGTGACCCCCGCCGAACTGCCGGTGGACATGAATGGCTTCAAGAGCCAGCAGCACCGCTGGACGAAGGGTTCCATCCAGACCTGCCGCAAGCTGCTGGGCCCCATCTGGAAGAGCGATCAACCCCTGCTCATCAAACTGGAGGCCACGGTCCACCTCACCTCGAATTTCGCCTACCTGCTCCTTCTGTTCCTCTGTTTCCTCGTCTGGCCGGGCGCGGGCAGCGACTTCCAGTTCGGCGGCTATCGCATGTGGGTGGTGGACATTCCGGTGTTCGCTCTCACCTCCCTCTCGGTGGGGTGCTTTTACCTTACCAGCCAGATGGGGGCCTACCGCACCACCTGGTGGAAGCGCGCCATCTTCCTCCCCGGGGCTCTCGGGCTGGGGATCGGCATGGCCATCAACAACGGCCGGGCGGTCATCGAGGCCCTGCTGAAACAGGAATCTCCCTTTGTGCGCACCCCGAAATACGGGATCGAGCGTAAAGGACAGGACTGGAAGCGGGCGAAATACAAATCCCTGAAGTCGATCGGACTCGGATTGGAGATCCTCCTCGCCGTATATTTCACAACAGTCACTATTTTTGGAATTTTGCAAAATCAGTGGCTTTCCGTTCCGTTTTATTTACTATTCACCGCAGGATTTTGGTACGTTGTGGCAGGATCTTTGCCACAGCTCTTCCCCTCCCAAACCCCCGAAGAACCCACCGACGCCCCGGCCTGACTCTTTCCAGCTATTCGGATATGACCCATCTGACCCGCCTTCGTCTTCGCGCTGCTTTTCCTAAACTCCTTCGTGGCGTGGCCCTTGTGGCGGTGGCCATGGGGCTCTGCAACTGCTCCACGCCGGCGGTAACGGCTTCCAAGGAACTCCGGGTGAGTGTGAAGGACCAGAAGATGGCCTACTACGATCAGGGTCAACTGGTGCGGGTTTACGGAGTTTCCACCTCGAAGTTTGGAATCGGCGACGCGCCGAGCACCAACTGCACGCCGGTGGGCAGCATGAAGATTGTTAAAAAAATTGGCGACGGTCAGCCTCCCGGCATGGTTTTCAAAAGCCGCCACCCCACGGGGGAAGTCATCAAGCCCGACGCTCCGGGCCGTGATCCCATCGTCACCCGTATCATGTGGCTCGCCGGGTCAGACAGCAAGACGAGCAACGCCTTCCGCCGTTACATCTACATCCATGGCACCCCCGAGGAGCGGAATATCGGCACCCCTGCCAGCTACGGCTGCATCCGCATGCGGAGCATGGACATCATCGATCTCTACAGCCGCGTGCCCGTGGGAGCCACGGTGAAGGTGACCAAAACCGCCCTGCCCACGGACGCGGAGCGCATGAAGGAGTATGTTTACACCCCTCCGGTGCGCCCCACGAATCCCGTCAACACGCCGGTGAAGGGCCCCGGCAAGCCTGAGACCCGCCTCGTGAAGCGGTAAGATCCCTTCCCGGAACCCGACAAATTTCAGAGCTTCCTTTCCCTGGTGAAAGGAAGCTCTTTTTCGTTTCCGTTTACCGCATCTCCACCTTCACCGCACCCGCGGCGGTCCGGGCAATTTCCCGTGCTTCTTCGATACTCCCGGCGCGGCAGGCCACCACGCCCATACGGCGGCGGCCTTTGACTTCGGGTTTTCCGAAGAGGCGCAGGTGAGTGTCCGGGGTGGCGAGCGCCGCCTCCAGATTGGAGAAAGTGATGCTGGTGGATTCCCCCTCCGGCAGGATCACGGCGGAGGCGGAGGGGCCGTGCTGCCGGATGACCGGGATGGGCAGGCCGAGAATGGCGCGGGCGTGCAGGGCGAATTCCGACAGTTCCTGCGAAGCGATAGTGACCAGCCCGGTATCGTGAGGCCGCGGCGAGACCTCGCTGAACCACACGGTATCCCCCTTCACAAAGAGCTCCACTCCGAAAAGCCCCCCTCCTCCCAGCGCACCGGTCACGGCTTCCGCGATGCGGCGGGCCTCCTCGAGTGCCGCCGGGGTCATGGGCTGGGGCTGCCAGCTTTCCCGGTAATCCCCGTCGATCTGCAGGTGGCCGATGGGTTCGCAAAAGGACGTCCCTCCCGCGTGCCGCACGGTAAGGAGGGTGATCTCGTAGTCAAAGTCCACGAAGCCCTCGATGATGACCTTCCCCTTGCCCGCGCGTCCACCCTCCTGGGCATACTGCCAGCTTTTCGCGATGTCCCCGGGGCCGCGCACCACGCTCTGCCCTTTCCCGGAGCTGCTCATGATGGGCTTCACCACACAGGGAGTGCCGATCTTTTCGATACCCGCGCGGAATTCCTCCTCTGTCGCGGCGAACACATAAGGAGAGCACCGCAGGCCCAGGTCCTCCGCCGCCAGCCGCCGGATGCCTTCGCGGTTCATGGTCAGTTGCGTCGCCCGGGCGGTGGGGATCACGGTGTAGCCCTCTTCCTCCATGGCCACCAGAGTGTCCGTGGCGATGGCCTCCACCTCCGGCACGATGAAGTGCGGCCTCTCCTCCTCCAGCGCCATGCGCAGGGCCGCGCCATCCAGCATATCCACCACGCGCGACCGGTGGGCCACCTGCATGGCCGGGGCATTCGGGTAGCGGTCCATGGCGATCACTTCGCATCCCAGCCGCTGAAGTTCGATGGCCACTTCCTTCCCCAGCTCTCCGGACCCGAGGAGGACGACGCGTGTGGCGGAGGGAGAGAAAGGAGTGCCGATGGATGCCATGGTGCGGGAAGAAGTTGGAGAACAGGTCTGAAAACCTGAGTGGAGCCGAGATCAAACCCCCACCGCAACGGAAAATTTCCCGGCATTCATGCGGGATCAGGCATTTTAACGCAGGGATAACCCATGCCGACGTTAAATGCATTCAATTCAGGGCAAACTCAAATTCCCCCGGCACTGAAACGAACCTTCTGCATTCGATTCATGAAGTATTCAAAGACCGGTCACTCCCAGCCCCCGGGGGAGGCTATTGCAGGGGGATCGGATACACTCATTCCGGAGCGGAAACCTGAACGGTAAATTTTCGAAGGAGAGGGTGTTTGTTGATTGGTACCTTCTCCCTAGAAGGAGGCGGCGGGCCGGATGGTCCGCCGCCTTTCCTTTTTTATGAAGGGTTCACCAGCTTCCCGCCGCTCAGGGCGATGCTGCGGCCGGCCCGGGCGGCGAGCCCTGGATCGTGGGTGACGATGATGAGCGTGGTGCCCGCCTCCCGGTTCAGATCGAAGAGCATGTCCTCCACCACGGTGCGGGAGTCCGCGTCCAGATTTCCCGTTGGTTCATCCGCGAAGAGCACCCGGGGGTGATGGATAAAAGCCCGGGCCAGTGCCACCCGCTGCTGTTCGCCGCCGCTGAGTTGCACGGGGAAATGGTCCAGCCGGTGCCCCAGCCCCACCTTTTCCAGGAGCTTGCGCGCCAGACTGCGGTCGATGCGCCCTCCTTTGAGCTCCAGCGGGATCAGCACATTCTCCAGAGCGGTGAGCGTGGGCAGGAGCTGGAAGTTTTGAAAAACGAAGCCGATGAGGTCGTTCCGGAGTTTCGCCCGCGCATCCTCGCTCAGCCGGGTGAGTTCGTGTCCTGCCAGGGTGACGGTGCCGGAGGTGGGGAGGTCCAGTCCCGCGCACAGTCCCAGGAGGGTGGTCTTTCCGCTGCCGGAACGTCCGGTGATGGCGCAGGTGTCCCCGGCATCGATGGAAAAGGAAACATCCGAAAGGACGGTGAGCGGTCCGGCGGCGGTGGGGTGCACGCGCGTGAGATTCCGGACTTCCATGATAGGGTCTGCCATGGCCCGGACCGGAGCCGTTCCCGGTTCCCGCGTCAATGCGGCATTCCCTTCTTCGTCCGCGCGGGCGGCGGCGCGGGGGTTTTGACAAGACGGCGGCCCGTCCTACTTTCCGGCCTCTTTTTCATGCCGCTCACTTCGCTCAGGCTGCGGGATTTCCGCTGCTATCCTTCGCTTCGTTTTCCCCTCACCGGTGGCGTGACCCTGTTTGTGGGAGACAACGCGCAGGGGAAAACCTCTCTGCTGGAGGCGGTGTGCGTGCTGTTGCGGCTGCAGTCGCCCCGCAGCCAGGGGGTGAAGGAACTCACCCGCTTTGGCGCGGAGGGATTCGGCGTGGCGGGCACGTTGGATGGGCGGGAACTCCGCCACACCGGCGGCCCCACACGGGAGCTTTCCATCGATTCCATCCCCTCCCGCCGTCCGGGCGATTACCTGGCCGCGAGCGGTCTGGTGGTCTGGATGGGCAACAGCGACATGGAACTCGTCTCCGGCTCCTCCGAGGCCCGCCGCCGGTATCTGGATTTCCTCGGCTCCCAGGTGTATCCGGAATACCGGGCCGCGCTCCGTTCCTATGACAAGGCGCTGCGCGCGCGAAATCTGCTCCTGCGCCGCGACTCCTCCATTCCCTGGCGGCAGGTGGACGCATGGACGGAAACCCTGGTGCCTCACGGGGAGATCCTGCTCCGTCTGCGGGCGGAACTGGTGGAAACGCTGGGGCCACACGCCGCCGCCGCCCACCGGGAAATCAGTGGCACCAGTGAATCCCTGGAGCTGGCCTACGAACCGGGGGTGGCCGGGGATTTTGCCGCCAGCCTGGCCGCCGCGCGACCGGAGGAGGAGCGGCGGCGGGTAACGTTTCTCGGCCCCCACCGGGACGAGGTGGGCCTGGTGCTCAATGGCCTGCCCGCCGCCCGGTTTGCCAGCGAGGGTCAGCAGCGCACCCTCGCGCTCGCGTTGAAGCTGGCCCAGGCGGCCTTGCTGACGGCGCGCGGGGGATCGGAGCCCATCCTCCTCATCGACGACATCTTTGGTGAGCTCGATCCCGGGCGGCGCAATGCGCTGCTCCATGCCCTGCCCCCGGCGGCGCAAAAGCTAATCACCACCACGCACCTGCACTGGCTGGAGGAGTCCTTTTCACCGGACGCCGTCTGGCAGGTATCCGCCGGCAGCCTCATTCCCGGGAATTCCCCGGCCGTCCCTCTTCCATGAAATTCAAGCCGCTTCGTATCGCCGCCCTCAGCCGGGATCCCTCGTTTCTTGTCAGGTCGGTCCTGTGGGTGCTCATTCCCGGGGTGATCCTGGCGTTCGCCATCAGTCAATGGCGGTCGGAGGCCATCGAAAAGGAAAAGAAGAACCCGCCGGACAGCTTCAGGGACAGCGGGATCACCATCTCCAGCCGGGCGGATTGCGTGCGCCTGCTCGATATGACCCGGGCAAACGAGGCGGGCGCGCTCCGGCTGGCGGATGAGGCGGACGCCGCGAAACTCAACTTCACCGGTCTCCTGGGCGCGGAGAGGTTTCTTTCCGAAGAGGAGGTCACCCTGTTCATCGACTACCGGGTCCACACCGTGCTGACCCGCGCGACGCTGGATAAGGAGGAACGCAAACCGTTTGCCCAGGCGGCGGCAAAAGAGCCGGTCTCCGGCTTCGTTTGCTCCATGTACGGGGACCTGCTGAAGAGTGCGCGGGAATTTGACACCGCGCTGGAGGTCTATCTTCGCGGAGCCGGGGATCCGGAAACCGGCGTGGACTGCCGCCGCCGCGCGCTATCCCTCTGCGCGGGGCGGGAGTGGCATGGCAAACTGAAGTCGCTCTATCACCAGCCAGGTTGGCGGGAGGCCGTGCTGGAGAAAAATGCTGGGGACTGGAGCAGAAACTACGCGGTCGCCAGGATCGCGGGTGACTGGACGGGAATTGTCAGCCTCATCTGGGACAGCGTCTGGATGCGGCTGAAGTCTCCGGAGTGGATCATCATGGCCTCGCTGACCGGCCTGCTCTGGTTCCTCGTGATCCATGTGGCCGCGGGCGTGCCGGTGAAGCGCTGGTGGCTCGGGTTGCTGGGCTTTGGTTGCGGGCTGCTCTCCATTCCGCTCACCCATTTTTTCAACACACTGCAGGAGGTCTGGTTCGACGCGGAGCGGAACGGGGACGTGCTCAATGACATTCTTTACTGCATCTCCAGCATCGGACTGCGGGAGGAACTGGCGAAGCTTCTGCTCTTCGTTCCCCTTCTCCCTCTTTTAAGGCGGGCCTCCTCTCCGGAGGTGCTGGCGGTGGCCGCCAGCGTGGGCCTGGGATTCGCGGCGCTGGAGAACGTGGGCTACTTCGAATGGGGACCGGGTGCCAACGTTTGGGGAAGGTTCATCACGGCGAATTTCATTCACTTCGCCCTGACCGGCCTTTCGGGACTGGCGCTCTGGCAGGCGGTCCGGAATTCCGCGTGGCTCACGCGCTTCGCGGGAGTTTTCACCGGAGCCGTTCTTTTCCACGGCCTGTGGGATTTCAGTCCTACTGATCCCCGGCTGGCGGGCGACTACCACTACATCCTCTACATCTGCCTCGTGGTGCTGGCCCTGTATTTTTTCAAGGATCTCGCCCGTTACACCCAGGTGAAACAGGGTGTGCCCTCCGCGCAGTTCATTTATCTCACTGGAGGCGCGCTGCTGCTTTCCGCGGTCCTGTGCGTGTTTGCCTGGCACATGGGATTCCGCCTCGCATTGGTGGGCGCGTTTGAGCCGGTATTGGGCCTTTTTGCCATCGGGGCTGCCATGTTTTACGAACTGAGGAAAGTGTGATGCCGTAATTAAACGCGGACCGAAAGAATCCGCGCGCCCCGCGTATTCGGGGACCATCCTACGACTGCCATTGCCTGCCACCATGCGTCTTCTCCCTCTCCTCCTCGCCGGATTTCTTACCAGTCTCACGGCCCGCGCGGCGGAGGCCCCGCCGGATGTCCGCACCGGCCCGTTGAAGACGCTGGACGGCTATTTCCCCTTCACTCCCTCTCCCAGCCGGGAGGTGTGGGAGAAGCGTGCCGCGGAGCTGCGCACCCAGACGCTCGTGGCCCTGGGGCTTCATCCGCTGCCCACGAAGACGACACTGAATCCGGTGGTGCACGGGAAAATCGACTGCGGGGACTACACGGTGGAAAAGGTAATCCTGGAAACCATGCCTGGCTTTTATCTCACCGGCAGCCTCTACCGGCCTACGAAGGTGGAGGGCAAGGCTCCCGGCGTGCTCTGCCCCCACGGTCACTGGGCGAATGGACGCTTTTACCAGGCAAATGAAGGCGCGGTGGCCAAAGAACTCCGCACCGGCGCGGAGGCGCTGCCGGGCAACGCGGGCAGTCCGCTCCAGAGCCGCTGTGCCGGGCTGGCCCGCATGGGGTGCGTGGTCTTTTTCTACGACATGATCGGCAACGCGGACAGCGTGCAGTTCACGGAGAAACTGGCGCACGGCTTCCGGAAGCAGCGGCCCGCCATGAACGGGGATAACGGATGGGGATTCTTCAGCCCCCAGGCGGAGGGGCATCTGGAGAGCATCATGGGACTCCAGGCGTGGAACAGCATCCGGGCTCTGGATTTTCTGGAGTCCTTGCCGGACGTGGATGCGAAACGCATCGGGGTCACGGGAGCCAGCGGCGGCGGCACGCAGACGTTCATCCTCGGGGCCATCGATCCCCGGCCCGCGGCCATCTTCCCGTGCGTCATGGTCTCCACGGCCATGCAAGGCGGCTGCACGTGTGAAAACGCCAGCCTGCTCCGCGTGGACACGGGGAATGTGGAATTCGCCGCGCTCTTCGCCCCGAAACCCCTGGGCATGACCGCCGCGGATGACTGGACCAAAGAGGTGGCCACCAAGGGTTTCCCGGAACTCCAGCGCCACTATGCCCTGATGGGCGCGCCGGAGAATGTCTTCCTGCACAACCGCACCGAATTCGGCCATAACTACAATCTCCCCAGTCGTATGGCGATGTATCAATGGTTCGCGAAGCACCTGAAAACCCCACGCTCCGCGCCCGCGGAGGAAACCGCTTTCCGCGTGCTCACCCCGGCGGAGGCCAGTGTCTGGAACGCGGATCATCCGGCCCCAAAGGCGAATGACGAGGACTTTGAAAAGGAACTCCTGCGCATCTGGGCCCGCGATGCGGACAAGCAGATTGCCGCGAAGCCGGCGATCATCGATGAAGCCCTGCCCGTGATCGCCGGACGCGCGTGGGAAACCGCCGGGAAGTGTGAGTGGGTGCTGGATCAGCGCGAGGAAAAGGCGGACCGCTTTGTCATCACTGGCTGGATCGCCAACCGCACCCATAATGAACGCGTGACCGCCGTCTTCCATTATCCGAAGAACTGGAGTGGCCGCGTGCTGGTGGCCATCGGGGCAGGGGAGGCCGCGGTGGAGAAAGCCGTGGCCGCGGGCACCGCCGTCTGTCTGCCCGTGCTCTTCACGGAGCCCGCGCCCGGCACCACCACCACGGCCCGATATGTGGATGGAGACCGGGACTTCACTGGTTATACGCTGGGCTACAATCACTCGGTCCTCCAGCGCCGCGCGCATGATGTGCTGACCATTCTCACCTTCATCAAACACCATGACCGGAAGCCCTCCGCTATCGATATCCATGTGACCGCCGCCGACGTCCCGGAAACCGCCCTCGCGCTCACCCAGGTGGAAAAGGGCGTGGTCACGGAAGCGGTGCTACCCTCCACGGACTTCCGTTTTTCCTCCGTGAAGGACATTCACTCCCCGCGTTTGCTGCCGGGGGCATTGAAATACGGGGACCTGCCAGCCATGCTCCAACGGATTAAGGCGGAGAAGGTGGTGAAATGAACCATCGTTTCGCACTTGTCTGCTGACGATGAATCGCAACCGGGGCTCGCTTGGACGCAGGTATTTTCTCTACAGAGGCATCGCGACCATCGGCCTGGGCATCGCGATGTTTGCTTTGCCCGACGACTTTACGAGGCGGGGCGGGGAGCCTTCCCCGGGCGGCGCGAGCGAAAGGGTTTACCCTGAGGATCTTCAGCAAAGAGCGGACTTCCGGAGAAAGAAGAACCTGTGGGGATGGGCTCTGGTGATGGTGGGGGCTCTTTTGATTTGCAAAGGCAGCCGGGGTCCGAACTCAGCGTCCGCGGAGTGAATGTTTCGCCGGCACCCGGCGGGAGCTACAGACGTCGGCTCTGCCCGCTCGGACTTTATGGGGATGCCCCCCATCCCTCACGGTGCGAAAAAGCGGGCTCTCACGAACTGGCGGAGTTCCGGGGTGGGGGGGAAGGCGAAGGTGAGGGTTTCCGCGGTGGGGGTGGAGACGCGGGTGATGAGGGTGGCGGAGGTGGGGTGCCAGGTGGTGGCATCGGGGGAGGACTGGATGGCTAGGGAGACCTCCGCGGCGCGGGAACGGGTGACGGTGAAGGTGAGCGTGCCGTCCGGTCCGGCGGTGAGAGTGGGCAGGGCGGCGCGGTCCGGGGTGGAGGGGCTGGTGCCGAGGGCGTATTCGAGGAACGCGGGCAGGCCATCGCTGTCGGTGTCCGCGTTATCGTCCGGCTGCTGGTGGGCGGTTTTCCATCCGGCATAGTCTCCCGGCCCGGCGGCTCCCGGGGAGGGCGGGGCGGCGCGCCAGTTCAGGGGATCCGCGTGGTCCGGGTTGGACCCTGGAGCGATGAGCGCGAGGGCGGCGCCGGTGCCGTCCGCCTCCGCGGGCCAGGGGAAGGAATCGCTGTAGGTGAAATCCCGCAGCACCGTGGACTGGCCGAGGCTCAGCACCACGCGTTCCCCGCCATTGCTCAGGCTGCCGGAGAAGGTGCCCAGCACCCGGACCCCGGCCCCGTATTTCTGCGTGAAGGCGGCGGCATCCGCCACGAGGACGGCGCGTTCCCCCGGGGCCAGGAGCACCGGGCTTTCCGTGAAGGTAAAGCCGATGCCCGCGGTGAAGGCCACGCCGCTGATGTCCAGGGGCGTGGTGCCAATGTTCATCAGCGCGAGGTATTCCAGCGCGCCGCCCTCCGGCGGGTTATACATGAGTTCGCTGACCACCAGCTTCGCCGCCAGGTCCCCCGGCTGGGCGGTGCCGGCGGTGAATTCCACCGGGCTGCTCCAGTGGCTCCAGCGTCCGGCGCTGTCCTTGTGCCGCACCCGGGCGCGATACGTCCGTCCCTGGCTGAGGGGCGCGGCGGGAAAGGCCCGCGTGGTGCCGGACGCCGCGGGGAGTTCCCCGGAGGTCCACACGTCCTGGATCTCATACCGCCACGGCTGACCGGGGACGAAGCCGGGCACCGCGGGATCATAAATCTCCCCCATCCGCCACTGGATGGCCGTGAAGCTCTGGCCGTCCGGGGAACTGAAGGCCGTGCTGGCAAACGTGAGTTGGTTCAACGGATAGCCCGGCGTGCCCGTGTAAGTAAGCTGCGGCGTGGCGGGGATGGCCACCGGCGCGGTGGCCGCGAGCGTGAAGGGATCCACTTCCCCGCCCGCCATTTTGGCCAGACGCGCGCCGCCATTCGGACTGGTGGCAATGAATTCCTTCACCCACTGGACCATGCCCTCGAAGTCCCCGCTGGCCAGCACCCGGTTGTAGGGCTGGGGCGGGCCGTTCCCCTGGTTTCCGATGGGATACGGTGTTTTGTAGTAATTCCCCACCGGTCCCGCGCCGCGCGGGGGCGTGGGGTTCACGGGATTGTAGTCCCACCGCCGCCGCTCCACTTCCACGAAGCCGTCCGCGATGGGGCTGCCGAAGGGGATGACGCGCGGGGTTTCATCCGTGATGATACTGACGAATTCATCCACCACCTTCCACGCCTGGTCGTCATTCAGCAGGAGGTCCTGCAATTCCCGCGCGCGGTTCTGGAATTCTGTGAGGATGGCGGGGTGGAGCAGGGAGCGGGAGATCTGCTCATACTGGACGAGATTCCCCGCGTTCTGCGTGGCCCGCGGGCCCCAGCGGTCGAACTGCTCGTAGAGCAGGTCCACGTCCCACGGGAGAATCTGCCAGCGGTGGTCCGAGGGGTCGCGGAAATAGACCACGTTCTCCTGCTCCCGGCGGTCGGTCTGATTTACGGCCTCGGTCACGGCGCGCCAGTTGAAGTATTCCGGGAGATTCACATTCGCGCGGAACCACGCCTCCGGCTGGATGGCGTTCACCTGCGGAGCCACGCTGGCGGAGCCGCCGCCGCGCTGATAGCCGGTGACGGCGCTGGTGAAGGCATTGAGATCGCTCAGGTCGCCGGGCTGCCCCTTGCCCTGGCCCAGCAGGCTGTTCCCGGCCCCCGTGACCTGGAGGCGGAAGATATTGCCATCCGGCAGGCCGTGCGCGTCCTTGAACTGGTTGTCCATGTTTTCAAAGGCGAGGTAGAGACCCCAGAGATCGCCGTCGTATTGATTGGCGGCATTGGTTTCCACCGCGCCATCGATGACGCGCCACTGCACGTAGCTGGTGTGGGGCGCGGGGGCTCCGGCGAGATTGCTCAGGCGGAAGGCCACGGCTTCATCCAGCCCGGCCATGCCCCGGTTCCACGGAGCCCAGGGCGCGGGCACGGAGGAGAGGTTCAGCGTCCGCACGGTGGTGCGCGTCAGGCCGTAGTCGTCCGGCATTTTCAGATAGTGCCCGCGGTTGAAGCGGAGCTTCCATTTGTTCTTGCCGGTATTGAAGGTGCTGTTCTGCCCTTTGACGCGATAGTGAATGTGGTCATAGACCTTGCCATCGATGACGAGGGCTCCCTCGAAGCGGTAGGTGCCGTCGTTGAAGGCGGCACTGTACTGGCAGTTCTGCACATCCGCGGCATTGGAGAGCAGGTGCCACGGGCGCACCTTTGCCATGGTGGCGGCGGGGAAGGTGTCCGCCGGGGTCACGCCGGGCCGCACGGCTCCGGTCCACGCGGGCACGTCATCGTAGCAAAACCACGCAAAGTTAGGGCTGGGATCGTCCGCGTAGGGCACGCGGACTTCATTCAGGACGCCGTCCCAGGAGCGGATGCGGTAACGGATGAGCCGCCGGTGGGTCTGCACGGAGCCCGGCACGGTGGCGGTAAAGGTGCCGTCCCGCGCCGCCGTGTCGCCGTCCAGCCCGTCATCGTGCATCGGCAGAGTCACCCATCCCGCGGAGGCCGCGGCATCCGTGAGGCGGAGGTAATTCCCCGGCTCCACGATCTGATATTCCAGCCACGCGGCGGCGATGCCGTCCGGGTCCGTGATCCTGGCGCTGACCGTGACCGCCTCGCCGGACCGGGGAGCCTCCGGGGTGTGCGTCACCTGCCGGATGGCGGGCGGCGCGCTGCCGGTGGTCACGGCATTCCGCGCTCCAGGAGTCGGCAGCGCCCCGCGCCATGAGCCGCCGAGGTCGCCATCCAGGCCCTCGTGCAGCCGTTGCAGGGAATTCCCCGGCGCGTCCCCCGTGGTGGGCCAAGGGAAGCCGGAGCCGTAGGTCACCCGGTCCACCACCTGGTCCGCCGCATTCCGCAGCACGATTTCATCCCCCTCGTTCTTCAGTCCTCCCGTCCATGGCCCCAGCGCGTCCGGATAACCCAGGGCCGAAGCCAGGGCGGCCGGATTCTCCGCGATCACCACATACCCGCCCGCGGGGATGACCGCGCCCGGCGGGAAGGCATAACCAATCCCCCCACCCAGCCGCCAGCCGCCGAGATCCACGGGCGTGGCGAGGGGATTGTAAAGCTCCACGAATTCCACGAAGCGGGACTTCGAGTCCGGGACATCGCTGTGGATTTCATTGATGACCACGCCCGTGGCGGACAGCCCGCCGGAGTTTTCCGCCCCTGGCGTGGCCGCGGTGAGGAAGACGGGCACGATCGCGCCGCCCTCGCCACTGAGCGAGGCCTGGAGGCGGAAGTCCGGATCGTCCGCCGCCACGTTCAGCCCCTGGATGGCGAGGATGTTTTCCCCGGAATGGATGGCGGAGGCAAAGGCCTCCAGGGAAATCTCCTCCGTGAGCCACTGCGCGGCGGTGGCCGCCGAGTCGTGGGCCAGGGTGGCCGGGGCATTGCGGCGGGCCACTTCCGTTCCATTGATCCAGGCCACGAAGCCATCGTCCGCCGTCACCTTCAGCACGGGGTGGAACAGCCGCTGCCCGGCGGGCAGGGTGAAGCGGGCGCGGGTCAGCACCGTGGCATTGATGCCGGACATGGCCGCTCCCGCGCTGGTATCGAAGGCGGGCCGGAAGCGGAAACTCCCCGCCCCGTAACGCACGGCGGGCCCGCCATCTGCGGAGCCCGGGAAGGCCCCCTGCACCGTGCCAAACCGGGAATTCCCCACGAAGGCGATGGCTCCCCCGCCAGTGTCCGCGAAGGTGCTGAAGACGGCGGGCACGTTGCCATTCATCTCCGCCGTGCCGTAGTTGAAAGCCGCGATGGTATAGGCCCCCGGCGGGAGTGTCACCGGGCCGCTGAGAGGGCGGAAGCGGTGGCTGCCCACGAGGGTCAGGCCGTCCGTGCCGGAGAAGGTGAGCGTGGCCTGGATGCCCGGAGCGACTGGATCCAGATCCATGGCCGCGATGCCCGTGTCATCGTTGGGAATGGCCGGGGTGTTGTTCTGATTCCGCCGCCAGATCTGGACGGAGATGGTGGACTTCAGCCCGTCCCCCAGGGCATCGAAGCAGCCGAGTTCCGTGACCTCGATGGCGCGGGCCACATCGAAGTCCATGCCCAGCACCCCGCTGTAAGCCTGCGTGCCCGCCATGCCCGGGGAGGAGCCGCAGGCCGTGGTGACGGTGTTATCGAACCCCAGCATCCACTGGCCCGGCGTCCACGTGGAGTCGTCAAAGGCCGCCCCGCCCCGCCAGGCCTCCGGCACGGGAGCCAGGGGGACGGTCCAGCGGAGAGCGGCATTCGCGGGGGAGACGGTGAGGGGTTCCCGTGAGGACGAGAGGCCCGGGCCGTAGCTTTGATCCGGAGCCAGCTTTGGAATGGTGAGGAAGCTCACGGGAGACCCGTCCGGACGGGTGAGCGCGAGGTATTCGCCGTCGTTATCCAGCTTGAAATTCGTGTGCAGCGGGGATGTCAGGCGGTTCTTGCCGGAGGCGAAGATAAGGAGATAGCCGTTCGCCGGAATGATGGTGGCGGGGAAGGTCCATTTGGCGGGCGCCGCCGGGTCATCCGTGAGATGCCAGCCCGTGAGATCCGCGGGAGCGGCGGTGGTGTTATAAAGCTCCAGCCAGTCCTGCCGGGTGCCGTCTTCATCCAGCGGGCCGGCGGTGTTTTCCGTCACCGCTTCATTGATGCGCACCGCGGGGACGGGCAGCGCGGCGGGGAGGACATCCACTAGCACGGACGCGGTGGCGGTGCCGTCTTCACTCGTGGCGCTCAGGGTGTGCGTGGCCGGGGCGGCGGGCGCGGCGATGCCCGCGAAGCTGTCGCCGGTGACATCCACGCCATCCAGCAAAAGCGAGGTCGCGCCCGTGACCGTCCAGGAGAGCGTGACCGCCCCGCCCGGTGTGGCCGGGGAAGGGAGCGCGGTGAAGCTGGTGATGACCGGCGGAGAGGTGACCGTGGCGGAGACGGTGTCCACGTTCGTCTGATCCCCCGCGTTGGAAATGAAGAGCGTCACCGGCTGGCCCTGCGCGGCGCCCAGCTTCGCGGCATCTCCCATGGTGACGGTGGCGTTCACCGTGTGATAGCCGGTGTTGTTAGACGCGAGGGGGATCGTGGCCGGGGCCGCGGAGATGGACGTGGTGCCCACCCGCAGATCCACGGTGAGGGTGCTCGTGCGGTCCAGCGTGCGCGGGCGGGCTTGGAGGCTCACCTTCACCACGGCCCCGGGGGAGGCGGTGACCGCGCCGCCGCCCTCCAGCGTCAGTGCCTGGGAAATGGAGGCCCCGGTATTCAGATACACCACCTCGATGCCCTCCGGCGCGAAGGCCACGGGCGTGTTCGGATTGTAAAGCCCCGCGCCCCCCGCGGCGGTCCAGAGGGGAATGTTATTCGTGGAGAAATTCCCCGGCAGCGGCGCCAGCGCGGCGGCATTGTTTTCAAAGGAGGGATTCTTCACCTCCACCGTCCGCGGCACCGCGGTCGCGAGCCAGGGAACCATTGATAGCAGGACGACCGGCAAAAGGGGAAAACGCTTCATGGCAATACGGGTGCTGAACAGGGCATTAAATAACCAGACCCTGACATGGGAAATCCCCATCTGCGGAAACCCGGGCCGCCTTTGCGGATTATCACCATTTCAGTCCGGACTCCGGTAAACGGAATCCCTGCCACCACTGCCTTTTACCGGATTCCAACTCTAAATAGTATAAACGGTGGCAAAAAACCGGAATACCCGGCCCCGGGGAGGCCGCGCCGCGACCCCAAACCTGCCTCGAATAAGCAATTCCCGTTCCGGCCACCCCCGGGACGCGGGTGAATTGCCGGAAACTTCTCTTGCATTCACCGGGCACTCTTTATCGTCGCGCGCCATATGGAAATTCAGGTAGCAACACTTTGTGACTCGGCGATGGACTACAACAGCAAGCTGTGTATCCTCGGTACTTTTGATACGATCGGTTCCCGCGCGGTGCCCATTGTGCACCCCCAATGCGCTCTCGCCATCCGTGTGTGCTTCCGCGCGGCGGACGAAGGCGCTCACAAGATGACCATCCGCATGATCAACGCGGATGGTGCCGACATGATGCAGGCGCTGGAGGCGAACGTGGACATCCGCATGCCCGAGGGTTCCGACTTCATCACGCGGAATATGATCCTGAATTTCCAGCCGCTGCGCTTTGAAGTGGGTGGCCAGTATTCCTTCGAGGTGCTCTTCGACGGCGAAAACTACGCCTCCGTGCCGCTGCGCGTGCTGGTGGTGGAAGGCGGCGAAGAGGCGGCGGCCTGAGCCACCGTTCCTTCCCGGTGATTTTTCAGAAGCGGGGCGGACGTCCAGGGACGCCGCCCCGCTTTTTGTTATCCATCCCTGGAGCATAAGAACCGCCCCTCCTTCCCTCCCTATATGCCGGACGCCCCTTCGCCGGAGAAAGAGTCCCGCCCGTGGTGGGTGTGGCTGAACGTGCTGGGACTGGACGCGGTGATCACCGCCCTGGTGTGGATGCCGCTCTTCGCGCGGGTGACGAATGCCCGCCTCACCCTGGCGGAATACGTGGTGCTGGGGTGCGGGGTGTGGTGTGTGTATGGGCTGGACCGCATGACGGACGGCATCATGGAGGGCGGCCCGCGCCGGGAACGGCACCGCTTTGCCGCGCGGCGGTGGCTGCCGCTGGGGCTGGGGATGCTGACGGCCGCGGGTGGCAGCGGGTGGCTGCTGGCGTTTCATGTCCAGGAGATCGTGAGCCTGTGGGGCCTGCGGCTCCTGGGGGGTATTGGATTGTATTTTGTCATCACGTGGTTTTCCCGCCGTCCATGGGCCGGGCTGGTGGGCGCGTGTTCGTTCGGGGGCATGATCGCCCTGGGGCTCATGCAGGGGCTTTCGCAGGAGGGTCTCTGGCCGCAGGTGTGGCGGGCCGCGCTGGCCGGGTTCATCGTCACGGTGCTCATGCTGTCTCTCCGGAAGCCCGGAGCCCCCGCGCCGTGGACGCTGCCGCGCAAGCTCATGGGCGGCTGGCTTTTTGCCATCGGCACCTCCCTGGCCCCGCACGCCCACCTGGAGATGTGGGCGGAGCTGCTCTTCAGCGCGCCGGTGCTGTTGTTCGGGGCGGTGTGCGCGCTGAATTCCCTGGGCATCCGCCTGTGGGAGGACACCGCGCGGGATTTCGAGCAGGCGCTGCTCTGGCAGTTTTATCCCTGGCTGCTGCTCACGGTGGCCATCGGCTCCGGCATGGAATGGTCCCAGGGCAATGACTGGACCCGCCCGGTCTTCATGGCGTGTCTCCTTTCCAGCCTGCTGCTCCTGGGTCTGCACCGCGCCGGTTCCCGGATTCCCCTGGGCCTGCGCCGCTCCCTGGCCGACGGCGTGATGATCGCCGCCGGTCTGGCGATGCTGGCCATGATCTGACGGTATAGGGATTCCGGCGGGGAAGCCGGAGGCTTCTGGGATGGAAGGGAGAGCCGTCCGCCGTTTCTCCATATTCCGGAAACCCGGAACAGGTTTGTCCACAGCATCGGTCTGTGGGAAAAGACCGGGTTTCAGTTCTTTGTGGTATCAAGGCGCGCTTTTCACCGCTTCCTCGCCCCGTTCCAGGCGGCCGAGAATATCGATGAAGGCGTCCTCCAGATTCCGCTGCTCGCGGTGGAATTCGATGACCGGCACGCCCTCGTTGACCATGCGGCGCAGGACACCGGCGATGACGTTGGAGTCCGAGCTTTCGATGCGCAGGCGGGCTCCCTCCTTGCGCTCATCCTCCAGCTTCACGTGCGGAGCGGTGAGGGCCCACTCATGGAGACGGCGCGGCTCGCCGCTGACTTTAACATCGAAGTAAGTGAAGTCCTCGTTCCCCCGCCGCAGGCTGTCGGCGGTGCCGTGGTGGACGATGCGGCCCTTGTCGATGAACAGGAGGGTATCGCACATTTCCCCCAGTTCCGAGAGGATGTGGGAGGAAATAAGGATGGTCTTGCCTTCATCCGCGAGGATACGGATGAGCCGCTTCAGCTCCACGCGGGCCCGGGGGTCCAGACCGGCGGCGGGCTCGTCCATGATGAGCACCTGGGGATCGTGAATGAGGGCGCGTCCCAGGCAGAGGCGCTGGCCCTGGCCCTTGGAGAGTTTGTTGATGAGCCGGTCCGCCAGGGGCGTGAGGTCCGTGAATTCCATCACGTCCTGGACGCGGCCCAGGCGTTCCTGTCCGCGGAAGTTCAGGGCGCGGGCGTAGAAGTCCAGATACTCCAGCACCGTCATGTTTTCGTAGGTGCCAAAGCTGTCCGGCACCCAGCCGAGCAGGCGGCGCACTTCGGCGGGGTAGAGCACCACATTGTGCCCCATGACACTGGCGCGCCCGGAGTCCGGGTAGTCCAGCGTGGCGAGCACGCGCATGGTGGTCGTCTTCCCGGCGCCATTGGCCCCGACGAAGCCCACCACTTTGCCGGGCTCGATCTCAAAGGAGACACCAGCCACGGCTTTGAGGTTTCCGAAGGTGCGCTGGAGGTTTTCTACGACGATGGCGGACATGGATAAAAAAGGAGGCCTGGGGAAATTCGGGCGGGTTTCAGTGGGCCAGCGGGCCGTATAAAAAGACACGGCTGCTCTTCCAGTCGATGCTGCCCAGGGTGTCCACCGCGCCCACCGCGGGATCCAGGGAGTCCGCGTAGAAGAAGCCCGGCTGGGGCTCCCGGGTCAATTCATAGCGGGAATCCCCCGGAAGCAGGGAGACGGCTTCTTTCCGCCACTTCAGGAACTCGTCCTTCCCGGCTTTTGTCATGGTGATGGAGGCTCCGGTGGCGACCTCCCCGGAGCTGGCCCAGAATTCGTTTTCCCCCGCCACGTACCACACTCTGGCGAGCG
Organism: Verrucomicrobiales bacterium; assembly: GCA_965229245.1. Lineage (GTDB taxonomy): Bacteria > Verrucomicrobiota > Verrucomicrobiia > Verrucomicrobiales > V1-33 > V1-33. The sequence continues at coordinate 1,156,347 of CBDDIW010000002.1, read as the reverse complement.
TGCCCGGCAGGCTGGATACCAGCACCGGAGCGCCGGTGCCCGGTTTCAACTCCAGACGGCCCCGGGTGGACTGCACGGCATCGATGATCTGCGCCTGCTCCGTGCGGCTCTGGAACCAGTCGCCGGAATACTGGCGGTCGGACACCGTGTATTTTTGGGAATCCCCCCTGCCGTAGCTGCTGTAGGAATAGTCCTCCGAAACCTTCAGCCGTGTCCACCGGGACGGGGGCATGAGGGCCATGGTGACCACCGCCGGCTCCTCCTGGTTGAATGACCCGCCAAAGAGCACTCCCGTGCGGCTGACCTGGAACTGATGGATGAAGGCGTTCTTTTCCGCCGCGTCCAGATAGACCACGGACGCGCGGTGCCCGGCGCCTCCCACTCCGTCCTGGAAGAAGATCATCAGCAGCAGGATGGCCGTGGCGGAGAGGGAGATGACGGGAGTGGTGAAGAACAGCCGGTGCCGCCGGCCGGAGCGGGCGAAGTAAAAGAGATTCACCGGGCCCACCACGATGCCGAAGACAAAAAGGATAATGCCCACCTGCCACGCGGCGAAGCTCTTTTCCCCCAGGGCTTTGATGAGCGGTGTCCGGTCATCGATCCCGTGGCCCGCTGCTTTTTTTCCGGTCTCCCGCAGGGTGTCCCGGCTTTCGATCCGCTTCGCGACGATGGGGCCGGCGGGAAGATCCCATTTGGCGAGATAGTCTCCGTCCCACAGAACCCCCTGGACGTGTCCGCGTCCGAGAGCCCCGTTGGCTTCGGTGCCCGTGATGCCCCGCTCCGCGAGCGAGGGGCTGTTAGGTTTGAGAAACACTTTCAGGTGTCCGCCCATTTTCACCCACTGCAGAATGGCCGCCTTCACCCCCGGCTGGAGGCCACTCCATTCATCCCCCGAGACGCCCAGTTGATCCACGCCCGAGTAACCGCGCCAGTCTGCGGGGAGCAGCGGGGCACTGAAAAGCGCCGCGAAGGCTTCATTGCCCGACCGGTAGCCTCCTGAAGAGCTGGAAGTGATGGCGGTGGCAGACCGGTTGATGTCATCAATGCTCTTCCCCGCCAGCGCTTCGCTGAGCACCAGAAAGGGCTTTTCCTCGAAGCCACCCGTCTGGACCATGTCCGTGCTGGTGGCGTTCCCGTGCTGAATGGTCAGCCTGACGTTGCCGGTGCCGCCGTATCCACCGGTAAAGCCCGCCACCGCCAGGGGTGCCAGAAACTCCCGCTCCGTGGTCTTGCCGGCAGGGGCCTCGACGGAGAAACCCGCCTCCACCTCCTGCCCCTCCCGGAACCTTTCCGCCGAGCGGCTGGAGGTCTGGATTTTGACGGAGGCGTTCCCGGCGGAGTTGTTCACCACCTTGACCCGGAGCGGCAGGTAACCGGAGGGCGGCGCGTGACTGAAAACAGAAGTCACCTCCACCGCGGACCCGTCGTTGCCCAGGGGCAGGCGATGCACCTGGGTGGGCGCGGCGGAAAGGTGGGGGGAGAGGCCCGGCAGGATCAGCAAAAGGGCGGCCAGGCGGGAAAGGGAGCGGTTCATAGCGGAAGGGGAGCCGGAAGTTCAGGTGGCGGAGGCGAGGTCTTTGACCGTGCGCGGAAGTTTCAGATCCTGCGCGGGCACCTCCTTCAGCAGCGCCTGGACGACATCCCGGGTGGTCCGGCCATCAATGCGCGCGCCATAATCCAGGATGATGCGGTGGCCGAGCACGGAGGGTGCGATGGCCTGCACGTCCTCAAAGCTGGCATTCAGCCGTCCCGCCATGAGCGCCCGCGCCTTGATGGCTGAGGCGATGCTCAGCGCGGCCCGCGGACTGGCCCCGTATTTCACAGCAGAGGCGGCCTCCGACTGACCGGGGTGCGTGGCATCCACGAGACGGGCGATGAAATTCGCCACCACCTCCGGCAGGAAAATGCGGCGCGTCAGAGCCATGAGATCCATGAGGGTGGCCCGATTCATCACCTGGGGCACCTGGGGTTCCACGCCCAGCTCCCGGTGGAGGACGATGCGCTCCAGCACCGCGGCATCCCCGCGCACCACGTCCAGCTTGAACAGAAACCGGTCCACCTGTGCCTCCGGCAGCGGATAGGTGCCTTCCAGCTCCACGGGATTTTGCGTGGCCAGCACGAAGAAAGGCTCCGGCAGTGTGTGCGTGCTGCCCAGCACGGTGACGCGCCGCTCCTGCATGGCCTCCAGCAGCGCGGACTGCGTCTTCGGGCTCGCGCGGTTGATCTCGTCCGCGAGCACCAGATTCGTGAACAGAGGGCCGGGCTGGAAAACGAACTGCCGCCCCGCCGGGGTTTCCTGGAGCACGGGATTTCCCGTGATGTCCCCGGGGAGAAGATCCGGCGTGAACTGGATGCGCCGGGTGTCCAGCTCCAAGGCCTTGGCCAGGCCCTTCACCAGTTCCGTTTTCCCCAGGCCGGGGAGGCCCTCCAGCAGGATGTGTCCGCGCGCCAGAACCCCGCAGATCAGGAGATCGATGAGTTCCTCTTTTCCAAACAGGACTTCCCGCAGGGCCGCGCGCAGGGGACGCAAAAGATTTCCGGCTTCGGTGACCTCGTTTTCATTGGCGTATTCCATGCGTGCGGGACGTTGGCGGATTCACGGCGCGGGGCAATGAAATTATGTACGCGGGCGCGGAAATCCGGGAATAGAGCCGGATTTCCGCGCGGAGGGCCGGACGGGGCCTGTTAATGATTGAACATGAACTCCTTGGAGTTCAGCAGGGCCCAGAAGGTGTCCTCCAGGATCTGTTGGGTCTCGTTCGGCGTGGCGGTCACGGAGTCCATCACGGCCTTGACCTCCGGCGCGGTGGGTTTGCGGCTGAAGCAGCGGATATAAAGCGATTCCAGCACCTGCTCCGGCGTCTGTTTGCCTTCCAGCATCTTCTTTACGCACTGGCCTTCGCCGATTTTATTCTGCGTGATGTCGCCATTCAGCAGGTGGAGCGCCTGGCCCAGGTTCGGGTCCATCTTCACCTCGCAGGAGCACACCGTGGCACGCTCCGCGCGGCCGAAGGTGCGCAGGAAGTAGGTGCTCACATTGCCATCCGCGATCTGCACCGCGCGGGCTCCGAGGGGCAGCCCCTGGAACTTGTTCTTCGTGTCCGTGACGCCGCTGATGCTGTCCAGCATCACTTCCGCGCGTTGACGGCGGAGGATGGAGTGGCTGAAGTTCTTGCTGTCTCCTTCATTGCTCGCGTTCACGATGCTGCTGAGCTGATAGGTGCGGCTGGTGCAGATATCGCGCACCAGGCGTTTGAAGTCATAGTTATACTCCGTCAGCTTTTTGCCCAGTTCATCCAGAAGCTCCCGGTTGCTCGCGGGATTGGAAATCCGCACGTCGTCCACTGGCTGCACGATGCCGATGCCGAAGAAGTGGCTCCAGATGATATTGGAGAGGTTCGTGGCAAAGTAGGGATTCTGTGGGCTGGCCAGCCATTCCACCAGAATCTTCCGGCGGTCCTTCCCGGCGGTATCCGGCTCGGCGGCTCCGAGAAGCTTCGGCTTTTGCGGAGCCTTCGTGACGATGTGGTTCACCTCGCCGCCACCGGAGTTGAAGACCACCGTCTCCCGCGGGTCCTCCGCCTGCTTCCGGCCCACCTGGCTGAAGAAGGAGGCAAAGCCGTAGTAGTCATTCATGGTCCACCGGTCGAAGGGGTGGTTGTGGCACTGCGCGCACTGGAGCCGCATGCCCATAAAGACCTGGGCCACGTTTTCGGAAACCTTCAGCGTGTCCCGCTCAATCTGGTAATAGTTCGTCGCCGGATTCGTGAAGGTGCCGCCGTCCGCCGCCAGGAGTTCCTGCACGATCTTATTGAAGGGCACGTTGTTCGAAATCCGGTCCTTCAGCCAGTTGAAGTAGAGCAGCGTCGCCTTGTAGCTGACCTGATTCGTGTTGTTCGTGCGGATCTGGAGCAGTTCCGCCCACTTCATCACCCAGATTTCCGTGAATTCCTTGCGGGTCAGCAGTTCGTCCACCAGCTTGTCCCGCTTGTCCGCGTCCTGGCTGGCCACGAATTTCCGGTATTCCTCCTCGGGCGGCAGGGTGCCGGTGATGTCGATATAGACCCGGCGCAGGAAGGTCTCGTCATCGCACACTTCGCTCGGGTAGATGCGCAGTCGGTGCAGTTTGTCCGCCACCAGCTTGTCGATGTAATTGTTCGCCGTGAATTCCGGACGGGTGTATTTCAGGTTCTCCGGGATGACGATGACCTGGCTGCCCACGGTGAAGGTATCGAACCGCGCCATCACGAACGCTTCGCCCCGCTTTTGCGCGGTGACGAGGCCGTCCGGGGAAACCCTGGCGGTGGGGTCGTTGTTGGACATGAAGACCACAAGCGGCGTCACGTCGCGGTCATGGCCGTCGGAATACTTCGCGCGCACGGTGAACTGGAGCTTCGCGCCTTCGCCCTCCAGCACTGCGTTCTTCGGGTAAATGTCCAGGCTCACCGCTTTGGCCACATCCGCCGGGTCATCCGGCACGCCATTGGTGATCCACTCCACCAGCGTCTTGTGCATGGGGCTGCCGGGCTCCACCTTTTTCCCGCCGGTGTGCGGCACGGACCCGATGGCCTTGGTCACGGTGAGGCTCTCCTCCGGGAGGGCGAGGTTGATGCGCCGTCCGCTGAGTTCCTGGGTCAGCCGGAAATGGTCCCCGCGGGGATCGAAGCCGAAAAGGCTGAGCCGGAAGCCATCCTGGCCGCGGGCCGAGCCGTGGCAGGAGCCGGTATTACAGTTGGCCCGCATGAAGATGGGCATCACGTCCAGATTGAAGCTCACGGGCCGGTCTTTCACCGCGTCCTTGACAGTCACGGGGACCTCCACTTTTTTATCATGCCACTCCACGAGGAGCTTCGTGGTGCCGTCCTTCAGGGGCAGCAGCTTGAAGCCGTCCAGTTTCGCCACTGAGGGATCGGAAAGCGTGATCTTCGCCGCCGGGGTCACGTCCTGGGTGACATCGTCATCGAAGGTGGCGATGGCGACGAAGGAATTGAAATCCCGGGTGGTCTCCAGGGTGATAGATTCCGGATACACCGCCATGCTCCGGACTTTGGTGACGGTTTCCTTCGGCACCTTCGGCGCGGCGGCCACGGCCTTGCCCTTCGGCTTCAGCACCACCCCGGCGGGCCATCCAGCACCCTGGGCGATCCACTGTTTGAGAACATCGATGTCCGCCGCGGGCAGGGGACCGCCTTCGGGCGGCATGATTTCATCGTCATCCTTCGGCAGCATCACCCGCTTGATGAGCGACGACTCCTCCGGTTTCCCCGGGACCACTGCCGCGCCTCCCTCCCCGCCTTTCATGAGGCCCTCCACATTATGCAGGAGGAGCTTCCCCTTGGTTTTCTCCGGGTTGTGGCAGGCGACACAGTGGGTCTCCAGAAGAGGCTGGACCTTCTCTGTAAAGAAGGCGTCGTCCGCCATCACGCAGGGGACGGTGAGCACGAGAAACAGGGTGGGACGGATCATGGCGAAGAACGGGCGGAAAAAGAGAGAGGCAGGGATCCCGAAGGATTAAAGTTCCATACGCGGGCGCGGCGCGGACCTTTACAGGGAAGCTCTGCCCTCAACGTTCTTCCGGCAACCGCCTATCACCCCACCAGGCTTTTTCCCTGGGGTTTCCGGTCGCGGGGCCGGGGAAATATGGGGATTTGTTCAGTTTTGTTCAGGGTAAACGAAGGTGTCCCGCCCACCCTCATGCGTACACGCCAACGGCGGAGCCCACCACCAGGCTCCGCCGTCGCGGGTCGTGAAGTCCGTCCTTACTTCACTTTGACCTCGATCTCACGCGGCTTCACTTCCTCCCGCTTCGGGATGGTGACGAGGAGCACGCCGTTCTGGAATTCGGCGCTCACCTTTTCGCCATTGGCGTCCTTCGGGAGGGTGAAGCGCCGTTCAAAGCTGCCGCTGGAACGTTCCACGAGGTGGTATTTCACGCCTTCCACTTTCTTCTCCGCTTTGCGTTCCCCTTTGAGAGTGAGGACGCCTTCATGGACCACCACCTTCGCGTCGCCGCTGGCGACATCCGGGAGGTCTGCGGAGATATGGTAGGCCTGGTCGTCCTCGGAGACATTCACCGCCGGAACCCAGGTTTTGGGGGCGGTTTCGGTGTCACCGAAGAGAGCGTCCGCCAGGCTGAAAAGGCGGCCGGGGAGGACTCCATACTGACGGCGGGGGCTGTAAACTTGTTGTGCGTTCATAAGATGTGTGGGTGTGGGTTGTTGGTTGATCATCGGGGCTCGTTGGCCACGGGACTATTAGATGCGATTCCTGTGCCAGATGGCTTATTGGGAATAATAAGTGTTCACTATCAACTGGTTGTGCGCCATTCCCGGGATCGGGGGATCCGGGGAGAGATGCTTTGGTGAGTCATTTGGGCTCATTGTTGAGCCAAAGTCGGCGTCCCTGGATGTGCTTTTTTGACTCATTTCTAAAACACTCGTCCGGACCGGTCCCCTCAGGCGTTTCATGCATGATTCACCGGTATTCCCAGGGCCTCGATAGGGGAACGCCCGACCGCAAAAGGATTGCCCGCATGGCTCACTGCCGGTTAACTTCGAGAGCCTAAGATAACGCCAGCCGCACATCCACTGTTCTTCTTATGAGTTTGAGACTGTTCATTCCAGCCGCCACCGTGGCCCTTGTGGCCGCCGCTGCTCCCGCCGTCCGGGCGGATCAGATCAGCGAGAAAATCGACGCTCTCGTCGAGGAGGGCTACAAGGCACACAAGATCACCCCGAACGCGCCCTCCACGGATGAGGTGTTCGTCCGCCGCATTTATCTCGATATCGCGGGCCGCATTCCCACGATGCAGGAGGCCCGGGAATTCCTGGATTCCACTGAAAAGGGCAAGCGCTCCAAATTGATCGACAAGCTCCTGGATTCCGAGGGCTACGTCAGCAACTGGTACAACTGGTGGGCGGATATCCTCCGTATGGAAACCGGGCTGCGGAACGAGGCTGGCATGGCCTACGCGGCGTGGGTGAAGGATTCCCTGCGGAACAACAAGCCTTACGACCAGTTCGTCCGCGAACTCATCACCGCCGAGGGCTACGTGTGGGACAACGGCGCGGTGGGGTATTACCTCCGGGACGCCGGGATGCCTCTCGACAACATGTCGAATACCACGCAGATCTTCCTGGGCACCCGCCTCGCCTGCGCACAGTGTCACAACCATCCTTTCGATAAGTGGACCCAAAAGGACTACTACGAAATGGCCGCCTTCACTTATGGCACGGACACCTCGGCCATCGCCAGCAAAGGGTTGAAGAAGGACATGGACGATGCCCTGAACACCATCAATGGCACCCGTAAACGGGCGAAGAAGGATGACTCCGGCGAGCGCATGAAACAATCCATGCGCCGCATCGTGGACAACATGCTCGACCCCCTGAAGAACGGGGTGAAGGATGACAACGAGGACGGCAAAATGGTCAAGCAGCTCAAGCTGCCGGCGGACTATAAGTATGACGATGCCAAACCGAGTGCCCCGGTGGAGCCGCACGTCATTTTCGGCAAGCCGGTGACGAGCAAAAAGCAGGCGCGTCTGGAATATGCCAAATGGATGACCAACCCGGAGAATCCCCGGTTCACCACGGTCATGGCAAACCGCCTCTGGAAGCGGGTCATGGGGATCGGTCTTATCGAACCGGCGGATGACTTCAAGGACGATACCGACGCGACCAATCCCCAGTTGATGAAGTACCTGGGGCAGCAGTTCACCTACAATAAGTATGATGTGAAGAAGATGCTGCGGGCGATTTATAACACCCGCACCTATCAGCGCCAGACGACGGTGGGGGATGTGCCGGAGGACAAGCCCTATTATTTCCCCGGCCCGGTGATGCACCGCATGAGCGCGGAGCAAATCTGGGACAGCATTTGCACCCTCGTGATTCCGGATCCGGACATGCGTCTGCGCGGGGCTGGCTATAAGGCGAATCTGGAGGCTTTGAAGAAAGAGGCCGCCGCGCTGGAGAAAGTGCAGCCCTCCGACATCGTGGCCGTGGCTAAGAAATATGCCGAGCAGGACTTCGATCTGGAAATGAAAGGCAATCTTTCCCGCGAGAAACTGAACAAGGCCCGCGATGCCAAGGACACCAAGGCCACGCAGGCCGCCCAGAAGGAACTGAATGATATCCGCGCCTCCCGCGATGCCCTGGGCGCGACCGCCCGCGGCGAACTCCTCAAGAAAGGAAGCGATACAAAGACCCAGTTCGTCAGTTCCATCACACCTCCGGGGATGATGATGAAAAAGGAAACGAAGGAGGAGCCCGCCATGGACGCGCAGACCTACCGCCAGTGGGAAGGCTACGGTGATGAATTCTTCCGCGCCTCCGAGCTGCCGTCTCCAGCGCCGAACGGGCACTTCCTCCGCGAGTTCGGTCAGTCGAACCGCCAGATCATCGAGAACTCCGTCCGCGAGGCCACGGTGAGTCAGGCGCTGAGCCTCATGAACGGCCCGCTCTTCGAGAAGATCACGAAGGAGAACACGCAGCTCATGAAGCGCTTCACTGATGCCTCCCATGACGAGGGGCGTATGAATGCCATCTTCTACACCCTCTTCGCCCGCAAACCCACCGATCTGGAAAAGGCCATCTGCCTGGAGACCGTAGGTGAAAAAGGCAAGGACGGCTGGAAGGACGTGATCTGGGCGCTTCTCAACACCCGCGAGTTCGTCTTCGTCCAGTAAGCCGCTTTTCCCAACATTCTCAAAAAACAAACAAAACCAATCCTGCCCAATGAACGACTCCTTCCTTCGCAACACGGACGAACTCAGCCGCCGCCGTTTCATGAACTACGCCAGCAAGACGCTGCTGGGCGTGAGTGTCATCCCCTCCATGCTGCCGAACGGTGCGCGCGCTGCGGACAAGAAAGCGGCGGCTCCGGCCGCCCCCGCCGCCCCGGGCCGCAAGCCCACCGCGAGGAACATCATCTATCTCTACATGTCCGGCGGCATGACGCACGTGGACACCTTTGACCCGAAACCGAAGGCCGGTGCCAAGGTGGCCGGTCCGGTGAAGGCCATCGACACGAAGGCGGACGGGGTCCAGATCTCTGAATACTTCCCCATGCTGGCGAAGCAGATGGACAAAGTGTGTCTCCTCCGCGGCCTCTCCACCACGCAGGGCGCGCACGAGCAGGGGAACTACTTCATGCACAGCAGCTATACCATGCGCGGGACCATCCAGCACCCGGGCCTGGGCGCGTGGCTGCTCCGCATGGAAGGCAAGACGAACCGCACCCTGCCGGGCAGCGTGTGCATCGGCGGCGGAGCCGTGGGCGGCGGCGCGGGCTTCATGGAAAGCAAGTATGCCCCTCTCTACGTGGGCAGCCCGAACGATGGGGTGCCGAACAGCAAATCCCGCGTGGGTTCCCGCGAGTTCGATGACCGCCTCATGCTCGCCAACAAGTTCGACCAGTCCTTCCACAGCAAGTATGATGTGAAGCAGGTGCGCGCCTACACGGACATGTATGACGATGCCGTGCGCCTCATGCGCTCCGAGGACCTGAAGGCTTTCAACCTCGGCATGGAGGACTCGAAGGTCCGCGATGAATACGGCCAGAACGGATTCGGCCAGGGCTGTCTCCTCGCCCGCCGTCTGATCGAAAACGATGTGCGCTATGTGGAAGTCACCCTCGGTGGCTGGGACACGCACGCGAACAACTTCAACGCCGTCTCCGGCATGGCCGCGAATCTGGACATGGGCGTCTCCGCCCTCATCCAGGATCTGGAGCGCCGCGGGATGCTGGAGGAAACGATGATCGTGCTGACCACGGAATTCGGCCGCACTCCGTATGTGAATGAAAACGATGGCCGTGACCACTTCCCGAAAGCCTTCAGCGGCTTCATCGCCGGCGGTGGCGTGAAGGGCGGCCAGGCTTACGGCAAGACCAACGAGGACGCCACGAACGTGGTGGAAGGTAAGATGACTCCTCCGGACGTCAACGCCACCATCGCTTACGGCCTCGGTCTCCCGCTGGACGAAGTGATCTACAGCCCCAGCAAGCGTCCGTTCACCGTGGCCGACAAGGGCGCTCCGGTGACGCAGATCTTTGGTTGAGCGGCCGGGTTTTAGAATCTTTTATCAAAGGGCAGCGGAGCGATCCGCTGCCCTTTCTTTTTGCCCCATGCCGCCTCCCATATCCGTTGTCCTTGCTCCCTATGATCCGGAATGGCCACGGCAGGCGGAGGCGCTGGGGCGGCAGCTGGAGTTGCTGGGAACGGTTTTGCTCACGGTTCACCATATCGGCTCCACCGCCGTGCCAGGTCTCGCGGCGAAACCGGTGATCGATCTGCTGCCGGTGGTCCGCAGCCTGGGGGAACTGGATGAGCGCCGTTCCCTGCTCGAAAGCCTGGGCTGGGAATGGCATGGGGAATACGGCATTCCCGGCCGGCGGTATTGCACCCTCACCGGTGCGGAGGGGCGGCGCGTGGCGCAGAGCCATTTCTTTGAGGGAGGGTCTCCACACATCGAACGCCATCTGGCCTTCCGCGATCACCTGCGCGCGCACCCGGAAGTCCGGGAGGCCTATGAAGCGGAGAAACGTCGCGCCCGGGATCTGCATCCTGGGAATTCACATGCCTACTCCGATGAGAAAGCCGCGTGGATCCAGGCGGTGGAGAGCGGCCTTTCTTCCCGGCACGGGGGCTGATGTGAACGGGGGTTCCCCGGTGGTATCGAAGGTTCCTCCAAACGGGGGTGGCCCAAGCGGTCCTGCGCCAGGGGGAGCGACCTTCATACGCATCCTCTGATTCCTCCCTGGCCTTCCGTTTTCCCGTTCCCTATCAGAGGTTTCGACGGCGACAGGAATGTCTCCGCTCCTTGTGCGCACTCAGAGAGTAGGGAGGATGCGCATGGGCGTCAAACTCCCCTGGCGGAGGACCGTCTGGGCCACCCTCCAGCTGAGGGGCCTTGGATTCAGCTCCGCGAAACCACTATTCCATTTTACCGGACTCCGGCTGTAAAGGTATTATATCAAAATATGGTCGAAAAAGTGCCATGCGGACGGGCGGTCTTTACGCTTATTCCGGTTGGCCTCGACATTGCCTGTTGCTTATGGGAATGGAATAATACCACAGGGAGTTGAAAAAAGATTTGTTGGCGTGAATCGACGTCCAATATTCAGCCCGGAGACGGGGACTGATATGCGACTCTGCCAGGCGTTACAAATCTGAAAACGGCATCATCCCGGCAGGCCATGAGACTGGACCGGGAGGATGCCTTTGGAAAGCCTGCCGGGTCTTAGCCCGCGAAGCGCCGGCGCCATTCGCGGGGGGGCATCTTCTTCAGGCGGAGGAACTGCCGGTTGAAGTTCGCGAGGTTCGTGAATCCGCAGCCGAGGGCGATGGTGGTTACGGGCAGGTCCGTTTCCGCGAGGAGGCGGCAGGCCCGGCCGATGCGCAGTTCATTGATGAAACCGGGCACGGTTTTGCCCGTGCGGGTCTTGAAGAAGCGGCTGAAAGCCCCCGGGCTCAGATGCACCAGGGCGGCGAGATTCTCGAGGTAGATGGTTTCGTCCAGATGCTTCTGGATGTGCTGCACCACACGGTTCACACGGTCCTCGTCCCGGGGATCCAGCTCCGGCGCGAAGCCGCGGCTGGCGATCTGGGCGGTGTCCTTGCTCGCGGCCAGGCGCTGGAGGATTTCCAGCACGGTGATGACGCGGGGCAGGCCGGTTTGATCCGGGCATTTGAGGATGAGCTCCTCCACCGCGTCCCGCGTGGGGCCGGTGATGTGGAGGCCCAGGGCGGCGCGGTCCAGGAGCCGCTTCACCTGCTGCATGGCCGGGAGATCCAGCCATCCGCGGCCCAGCCAGTCCGGATGAAAATGAATACAGATGCTGTGCACCGGCTGGATGCCGCCGGGCGCGTGGGTGTCGTTTTGCCAGTCGTGCGGGAGGTTGGAGCCCACGAGGACCATATCGCCGGGCTTCAGGCTGGTGAGGTTGTCCCCCACCAGGCGGTGCCCGCGCGCTTTTAATACCATGGTAATCTCATACTCCGCGTGGCAGTGCCAGACGCATCCGAAGGTGTTGCCGCGAACCACATTGCAGTGGATACCATCTTCGGCGCTGGCGGCGAGTCTTTCATAAGCAGGTTTCATTGTTCGGGTTCTGACAAATCAGGAAAGGGTGGATTTTTTTTCCAATATGCGGGAAGTTAGCAGCATGGAAAGGATGGATTATCAGCGGGTTGTGTGGATTTTCGAATAAAGGCGGGAAACGCCGCTTGTTACGTTTCAGTGAAGGCTGGGGTCGCCCCCGTCTGTCCCTGCCGCCCGGCAATTAGTCGCACGCAATTACGGTGGTCACGGTGGCGTCCTTTTCCTTTTGTAAAATTTCCTTTACCCGGACGTGAACACTTTCTGATCCCTGCCTCCCGGACCTGCCATGAAGGTGGTCCGTTTCATGCAAAGCGCGGGCCATATGAAGTCTTCGCTTTGGCTGGTTAATCTGGGGTTCATTCCCCGCAGTGTCGATCTGGCGCTGCTCTTCCTCCGTCTCTCCGCCGGTCTCTCCATGATCCTTTTGCACGGCTGGAAGAAGTTGATCACCTTCCCCACCGCAGTGAAGGACTTCCAGGCAGTGGTGGGGCCGCCGTGGATGAGCCTGGGGCTGGCGGTGTTCGCGGAGGTGATTTGCAGTGTCATGTTGATCGCCGGGGTCCTCACGCGCTTCGCGGCGGCGGTGCTGGCCATCACCATGGCGGTGGCCCTGTTGGTTGTGCATAAAGGGGACATGACCTTCGAAGGCGGCGGAGAGCTGGCGGGGATGTATCTCTTTATTTACATCACGCTTCTCCTGACCGGCGGGGGGCGATTCTCCGCTGATGGGGCGGGCGGGCCTTACACGCTCGCGGCTTTCGGAGCGGTGGCGGGGGTGCTGGTGGGCTATCCGGTCAGCTATTACTTTCAAGCGGACGCTGTTAAGGCGCTGTATTCCGGGAGCGAATATATCCAGCGCATCCGCGCGGTCATCGGGGACGATGCGGCGAAGGGCACGGCCATAGGCGTCACCGTGGCGATGCTGCTGGTGCTGGCCATTGCCGGCTTTTTCGTGGGCCGGGCCATGAACGGACGCCGGGCCCGGGTGGCGGCGGTGCCGGTGACGGCTGAACAGCCCTGACGGTTCTAAAACAACTCCACCTGCTCCCACCGGCTGTTCTGCGGAACAGCGGCGGGAGCGGGGGGCTTTTTCCCCACCACGGAAAACCAGGCGGTGGGCACATCCTGGCTGGCGCATTCCACTGCGGTATGCCCGCAGCCCGCGGCGGCCAGGGCCGCGCTGATCCGGTCCCGGGCCATCCCGGGGGAATTGCAGTCCCGGCTGAGATGCCCCAGCACCACGCGTTGCAGAGAGCCGGTGGCGATCTGCTGGAGCAGCTCCGCGGTTTGATCGTTCGAAAGGTGGCCGTGGCGGCTGGCGATGCGCTGGCGGGTGCTCCACGGGCGCTTCGTGTCCCGGGCCAGCATGTCCGTGTCGTAGTTGGCCTCGACGAAGAGCGCATCCAGCTCCCGCGTGACGCCCTGGACCAGCGTGGTGGCGTGGCCCAGATCACTCAGGACGCCCAGGGAGACCCCGCCCGCGCGGAGGACGAAGCCCATGGGATCCACCGCGTCATGCGGGACACGAAAGGTTTCGATGGAGAAGCCCGCGAAGTCGAAGGCTCCTCCGCAGGGAACGATCTTCCACAGCCCGGCGGCGGTAATGGATTCCTTCAGCACCTCCCGGGTGCGGGCATTGGCGAGGATGGGCACCTGGTATTTCCGGGTGAAAACCCCCAGGCCCCGCGTGTGGTCCCCGTGCTCATGCGTGAGGAGAATGCCCTGCAACTCCGAGGGATCCACGCCCGCCACCTGGAGCCGGGCGGTCAACTGGGACGCACTGAGACCCGCGTCCACCAGGAGAAGTCCCGAGCCGCACCGCACCAGCGCGGCATTGCCGCCGCTCCCGCTGCCGAGAATGGTAAACTGGATCATAGTCGCTCGCGGGAACCCCTTAATTCATCCGCTGTTCCTCGCGAATGGCAATGAGTTCCTTCATGACATGATTCACGCGCCCGCTCCATCCGGCGGTGCCAAAGGCATCGTGGAGCTGGCGGTAGAGACCATAGAGACGGGCATACACCGCGTGGCGGCGGCGGTCCGGCATATACACGGTTTCCCGCACGCGGCAGAGGGCCCGCTGGGCGTCCGGCACGGAATCGAATCCGCTTTCCACCGCCCCCGCGGCCATGGCTCCGAAGATGGCGGCCCCCAGGGCGCAGGTCTGCGTGCTGCGGCTCACCTTCATGGGCCGTCCGATGACATCCGCGTAGATCTGCATGAGCGCGGCATTCTTTACCGCGAGGCCGCCGGTATTGATGACCTCCTCCACCTTCACCCCGTATTCCTCGAAGCGGTTGATGATGGTCAGCGCGCCAAAGGCGGTGGCCTCGATGAGCGCGCGGTAGATTTCGTGGGCGCGGGTGTGCAGCGTCTGGCCCAGAATCATGCCGCTGAGGCGCACGTCCGTGAGGATGGTGCGGTTCCCGTTGTTCCAGTCCAGGGCGAGAAGGCCGGTCTCCCCCGGCTTCAGCGCGGCCAGCTGGCGCTCCATGTTCTCGAATTTATCCGCCGGGGTGGCCCCGTAGCTGTCCGGCACGAGGTTGTTCACAAACCACAGGAAGATGTCCCCCACCGCGCTTTGCCCCGCCTCCAGGCCGTGATAGCCCGGAAGGACAGAGCCGTCCACCACGCCGCACAGGCCCGGCACGTCGGCCAGGGGCTGCTGGTTCGGGTGGATCATGAGATCACAGGTGCTGGTGCCGAGGATTTTCACCAGCGTGCCCTCCTTGATGCCCGCGCCCACGGCCCCCATGTGCGCGTCAAAAGCCCCGGCGGCGATGGCGATGCCCGTCTTGAGCCCCAGTTTTTTCGCCCAGTTAGGACTGAGGCGGCCCGCCAGCTGGTCCGAACTGAGGGCGCGGTTATAGAGCCGGTCCCGCAGCGTGGCGAGGTCCGGGTCCAGTTTCGTCAGGAAATCCTTCGCGGGCAGTCCTCCCCAGGCGGAGCTGAACATCGCCTTATGCCCCGCCGCGCAGACGCTCCGGGCCATGCGCGCGGGGTCGGTATTGCCGGAGAGCACGGCGGGGATCCAGTCACAGTGCTCCGCGAAACTGTGGGCGGCGGCAAAGACCCGGGGAGCCACCCGCTTCAGGCGCAGGATCTTGCTCCAGAACCATTCGCTGGAATAGACGCCGCCGCATTTGGCCAGGTATTCCGGGTGTTCCTTCGCGGCCAAGGCAGTGATTTCCGCCGCCTCCTCGTGGGCGGTGTGGTCCTTCCACAGCCAGACCATGGCGTTCAGGTCATCCTTGAAATCCTCCGTGAGCCCCAGCGGCGTGCCATCGCGGCCCAAGGGAATGGGCGTGCTGCCGGTGGTGTCCACGCCGATGCCCACCACGCGGTCCGGCTCAAAGTCCGGAGCCGCCTTCCGGGCCTGCTCCAGCGCGCCGGTGATGATGGCGGCCATGCCGTCCAGGTAGTCCCGGGGGTTCTGGCGCGCCACGTTAGGATCGCGCGGATCTGTTAGAATTCCGGCCTCGCCGGAAGGGTAGGAAAAAACAGTGGAGCCCAGCTCCTCGCCGGTTTCGAGATCCACAAGCAGGGAGCGGCAGGAGTTCGTTCCGTAGTCCAGTCCCAGGGCGTAGCGTTTGTTCATCGTTGGAACGGATTAATGGCGGCTGTGGCGGTCTGGTCAATGCCTCTCACAGGGATTTCCGACGGATTCCCAGGGAACTGTGTCACGCGCCGCCGGGTTTCCGGAAAAAAGTAAAAAATAGTTCACTTCCGCCAAAAGTAAGGTATTCCAAACTTAATAAATTTGAAAATTGTGGAAATTGGCTTTAACTCGGCTAATTATCATTTCCCATGCTTTTCTCCATATTTGACACGCAGTTTTTTCCTCCGTCACGGGTGGGATGGCTCGTGCTGGGGTGTTTCCTGTGGGGGGCGAGGGGGAAAGCGGGTCAGGAGGCCCAGGCTACCCCTCCCAAGGAGGCGGTGGGCGTAGCGGGGCCTCTGAAAACGGTGGTGGGTTATCCGGTGGAGGCCCCGGGATCGGCCGGCTCAGAAACCGGCAATATCCTGGAGATTCTCTCCCGGAAGCTCAGCCGCCAGATTGCCGGGACGGCGGGGGAAACCGGCGCGCCGGTGAAGGGTCTCGTGCCGCCGCACTCCTGGGAGGCCGCCGGGAAATACTCCCAGGAGGGGGAGGACTGCCTGTTCGCGGTGCATGGCTATGATTTCGTCCAGTTCCGCCGGCAGGCGCGCATGGAGGCCCTGCTCACGCCCACCTGGGTGCGCCGGCCGGGACTGCCGGAGACCGGCCCGGACCGCCAGCCGGTGACGTGCGAGTTTGTGATCCTCCGGCCCCGCCGGGAGGGGAAGTTTAATATGGCGGACTTTCTCGGCCGGACGGTGCTGGTGGAGGGAGGCGGCTGCGGGGAACTCGTTTACCGCTGGCTGGACTGCCGCATCGCCCAGGATACCGGGAACGGCCGGCGGGAGAGCCTGGCGGGATTCCGCCCGGCGGCGAATGGCGGGGACGCGATTCTCTCGGTCTATTTCGGAGAGGCGGCGGGCTGCGTGGTGACCCGGGAAGCCTGGGAGGAGGCCCTGCGGGCGAATCCGAAAGGGCTGGCCGGCCGTCTGGAGCTGGTGGCCACCTCCCCGCCGCTGCTGCGGCATGTCATTGCCTGTCCGTCCCAAATGCCGGAGACGCGGCGCCGGGCGCTCCAGTCCACCGCCGCGGGGCTCCGCCTCCCGCGCGATGTCACGGGAGACTGGGTGCTGCTGCCGCCCTCCTCCCGGGATCTGGAGGCACTGGAGGCACTGGAGACTCTTGAGCGGGAGTGGGAGGCCCGTCCCGGAGTGAGGAAGCCCACGCCGCCGGGGCCGGGGCAGGTGCCTGGCAATGGGAACGGAAACGGCAATGAGAACGGGAACGGGAAACGCCCTTTCCCAGGACGGCCTGGAGGCTCTCCCTGTGGCGCTTCCCGGTCGCTTGAAAGGAGGACCCCTTGAGCGAGCCCGCGAGGAGCCGCCGTCCTAGTATTCTCCGCCGTCTCACGCTGGTTTCCTGGCTGGTGGCGGTGTTGAGCGTCGGTGTCTTCGCCGTGTTCACCATCCTGCAAATGCGCGGCATCAAGGAGCGGGAGCTGGAGGCCCGCTCCCGCGCGCTGGCCCGGCAGATGGAGCCCCTGCTGGCCCGGAATCTGGCGGAGGAGAACTTCGTCCCGGTGGTGAGCCGGAGCATGGAAGTCCTGCGCCTGGAGCCGGGCCTGGAGTATGTCCTGGTCCGCAAGCCCCATGGCCGCACGGTGCTGCACTACCGGGAGCCCGGGGGACAACTGCGCTGGACGGACGATGCCGCGGAGGCGGTGACCGTGCTTTCCGCCCTGCCCGGGGCGAACGAGGATCTGAAGGTGGCCTCGGATGGCGTGAAGGAAAAGATCTGGCACCACTGGCAGCCGGTGGTGCTGGGCACCAGCCAGGTGGGGGAACTCGCGCTGGGGTTTTCCATGCACGAGTATGACGAAGCCGTCCGCGCCATCTGCCGGAATACGGGCAGCGCGGGTGCCCTGGTGCTGGTGATCGGCGTGGTGGCGGCCTACAGCGTGGCGCGGAATCTCATCCGCCCGCTGCGGGAACTCCAGTCCTTTGCCGCGAAGGTGACGGGCGGCGTGTTGAGCGCGCGCGTGTCCATCGATGCGGCGGGGGAAATCGGGGATCTCGCGGAGTCCATGAACCGCATGGTGGAGTCGCTGGAGCAGTCCAACGTCAAATTGTTCGATTCCATGAAAAGTACCGCATCTTTGCGGGAAAAGGAAATTCTGCTACGCGAGATCCATCACAGGGTTAAGAATAATATGCAGATCCTGACAAGTCTGCTGCGTTTACAGGCGCGTCAGGTTGACAGTCAGGAACTCCGTGAAGTCCTCCAGGAAAGCGAGGCGCGCATCCGCTCAATGGGGCTGCTTCATGAAAAGCTCTATCAAAGCGAGACTGTTTCGCTGATCAACATGCACGGATATCTGCGCTCCCTCACCGGGGAGCTGGCCCGGATGCACACCCCTCCCGGCATGCGGAGGGAAATCCGCGTGGATGTGCAGGGAGTGGATCTGGGGCTCGATACCGCGTTGCCCTGCGGCCTGATCATCACGGAGCTGGTCACGAACGCGTTGAAGTATGCCTTTCACGGCCGCCCGGAGGGCGTCATCCAAGTGAGCCTGGAATCCATCGGCGACGGGCACCACCGGCTGGTGGTGGAGGATGACGGGGTGGGCATCTGCCCGGCCTTCGATCTTTCCGGCTCCACCTCCCTGGGCCTGCGCCTGGTGAAGATGCTGACGGATCAACTCAGCGGCCGGCTGGAGGTGGAGAACGGCCAGGGCACCCGCGTGACCATCACTTTCCGGGAGAGCCATTACAAAACGCGTCTCTGATTTCCCTTTCGCATTTACCTGTCCATGAAACGAAGAATTCTAGTCGTCGATGATGAGGCCATCGTGGCCCACGACATCTCGGAGTGCCTGGCGCACATGGGATGCGAGGTGGTGGGCACGGCATTGTCCGGACCGGATGCCATTTCGAAGGCCGCGAAGCTGCGGCCGGATTTGATCATGATGGACATCGTGCTCCAGGGCCCGATGGACGGGGTGGAGGCCGCGACGGTGATCCGGCAGCGGCATGATATTCCGTGCGTGTTTCTCACGGCGTATTCGGACGGCGCGGTGCTGGCGCGGGCCAAGGCGGCGGCCCCGGCGGGCTATATGGTGAAGCCCTTTGAAGAGGCCGGGCTGCGCTCCACCGTGGAGATCGCGCTCTACAAGGTGGATCTGGAACGCGCGCTGCGGGAGAGCCGGGAGTGGTTCCAGACAACGCTCATGGCCATCGCGGACGGCGTCATCGCCACCAGCGCGGAGGGCCGCGTCAAGTTTCTCAACCCCCGGGCGGAGGCGCTCACGGGCTGGACCTCCCAGGAGGCGGAGACGCGGAATGTGGAGGAAATCTACCCGCTGGCCGGAGAGCCGGGACGCGCGCCGGTCAATCTCCTCCGGGAGGCGCTGGCCTCCGGGAGCACCCGCATCCGGGAGCAGGGAGTGGACCTCATCTGCCGGAACGGGACGAAGCTGCCGGTGACGGATTCCGCCGCGCCCATCTTTGACCGCGAGGGCCTGCTGGCCGGGGCGGTGCTCATCTTCCGGGATGACACCGGGCGGCGGCGTTATGAGCGCGGGCTCATGCAGCAGCAGGCCCGCCTGGAGGAACTGGTGAAGGAGCGCACCAGCGAACTGCTGGAGATCAATACCCGGCTCGTGGCGGAGGTGGAGGAACGCCGCCGCGCGGAGCGGGCCCTGGCCGCCCGGATGGAGTTGGAGCGCATGCTTTCCTCGCTCTCCGCCCACTTCCTGGCCACCCGGCCGGATGACGCGGAGACGGGTATGCTGGAGGCCCTGGAGCGCATCGGGACATTTTTGAAAGTGGACCGCTGCTATCTCATGGAGTTCGGCCCGGGAAGGCGCGCGCTGGACTGCCGCCTGGAGTGGTGCGTGGCGGGCGTGCCTGGCAGGGCGGGCGCGCTGGAGGGCATCCAGGCCGCGACCCTGCCGCCGGAGTTTGAGGACACGCGGCACCATGCTTCGGGCATCGTTTCCTTTATCCCCGCGGAGAATGGAGAGGGCGCGCTGAATCCGGAGCTGGCGGCCCATCGTGGCGCGGGCTCCGTGCTGTGGATCCGCCTGGGGGAAGGGGACTCCTCCCACGGTTACCTGGGAGTGGACAGCGTCCCGGCGCGACGGGAGTGGAATATGGAGGCCCTGCGCGGTCTGGCCATGGCGGGCAGCGTGGTGGGCACCGCCCTGCGGCGGCTGGCCGCGGAGCGGGACCGGGCGCGGCTCCAGAGCCAGTTGCAGCAGTCCATGAAAATGGAGGCGGTGGGCAAGCTCTCCGGGGGCATCGCCCATGACTTCAATAACATGCTGCTGCCCATCATCGGCTACAGCGATATGGTGCTCCTGCGCCTGGCGGAGAACGACCCCTCCGTGCTGGATCTCCGGGAGGTGAAACGCGCCGCCGAGCGCGCCTCGGCGCTCACGCGGCAACTGCTCGCCTTCAGCCGCAAACAGGTGGCGCGGAAGACGGTGTTCGATCTCAACGACAACCTCTCGAACATGCACCGGATGCTGAGCCGCATCATCGGGGAGGACATCCAGCTCCGCATGGAACTCTCGCCGGAACCCGTGCCGGTGAAGGCGGACCAGGGGCAGATCGAGCAGGTGGTGATGAACCTCATCATCAACGCGCGGGATGCCATGCCCGGCGGCGGCTCCATCGCCGTGCGCACCATGCTGGTGGACGCAGGGCGGCACCAGGTGCCCGTCATCGGCGGCGTGGCGCCGGAAGGCATGTACGCGGTGCTCACCGTGGCGGACACCGGCTGCGGGATTCCGAAGGAGGTGCAGGACCGCATTTTCGAGCCGTTTTATACCACCAAGGGCATGGAGGGGACCGGGCTGGGGTTGTCCGTGATTTACGGCATCATCCAGGACCACCAGGGCGGCGTGCAGTTGCTCTCCGTGCCCGCGCGGGGCACCACGTTTCACATCTTCCTCCCGGCCTCGAAACAGGCCGCGCCGGTCCTCCCCGCGGAGGTGGCGGCGGCCCCGGAGGAAAACGCGCGGAAGTTCCGCGGGCGGGGGCAGCGGGTGTTGCTGGTGGAGGACGAGGAGGCGGTGAATCACCTCGTGCGCACGGCCCTGACACAAAACGGGTATGTCGTGACCTCCGCCGCCAATGTCACGGAGGCGCGCGCGCTCTTCGAGGCCTCGGGCGGCCAGTTTGAAATGATCTTCTCGGACGCGGTGCTGCCGGACGGGAACGGGCTCCAGTTGCTGGACACCTTCCTGACCTTCAATCCCGCCCTCCGCGCGCTGCTCTCCAGTGGCTACACGGACAAAACCTCCCTGCTGGAAATGGCCCGCCACCGGCGGATTTCCTTCCTGCCGAAACCGTATTCCCTCCCCGTCCTCTTCCAGACCGTGGCGGAAGTCATGGAGGACCAGAACGCCCATCTGCTGGACTGAGCGGGCCCTTGCGCTGGTTCCACCACGGGGGGCGGAAGAGACAGGAACTCCGGTGGGATCAGAGCTGGCCGGTGAAGAGTTGCAGCAGGCCGTCCGTCACGCGGGAGCCAAAAGTTTCATCCGGGGCGGATTTGACTTCGAATCCGCGGGCCATGTCTTTCAGGAAGAGGTCCCGGCGGAGCGTGGACACGGCGGCGGGATCCGAGTAGCCGATGTTGAACTCACGGTTCGCTCGGAGGCTGAGGCGGTCGTAGTTCGCGGAGCCCACGCAGGCCCAGCCGTCATAGATGGCGGCCTTCACGTGGGACATCCCGGGAATGAGCCAGACGCGCACACCGTGGCGCACCAGTTGGGGGGCCAGCACACGGGTGTTCGCTTTCATGAGCGGGCTGTCATTGTCCCGCGGGAGGATGACGCGCACGTCCACGCCCCGGTAACGCGCGGCCACCAGCTCCGCGATGTAGCGGCTGTCCGAGATGTAGGCGTTCTGCACCCAGATGGACTGCTTCGCATTCCTCAGTGCCTCGAACTGCGCGTCCTTGATATCCGAATGGATCGCCGAGCCCTGTAGCGGACGCACCGGGATGGCTCCGGGCGGCGCGGGGATGCGCGCGGAGGTCCGGCGCCCGGTGGGGAAATGCGCCAGGAATTCCCCGAGGTCCCCGGCCCAGCCATTGTGCGCCCAGGACCGGGCGTAGCTCTGCCGCATCCACCCGATGAGCGGTCCCGTGACCTCTATCATCATGTCATGCCAGTCGCAGCGGTACTCCCGCCCGATGTTCATCCCGCCCAGCCAGCCGCGGCGGCCATCGATGATGATCATCTTCGTGTGCGTGGCCATCAGCGCGGGCATGGCCATGGGGCGCACCTGGATATTCGTGCCCTGGCGGAGATAGTTCACGATGCTCGACGGAGGGCGGTGGTCCGGGCTCTGCGGGCTGCGAGGGGCCACGAGGCTGGACTGGATGGAGGCCGCTTCATCGATCATGATCCGGATGCGCACGTCCTTCGACCGCTCCTTCAACAGATCCGCGATGCTGATGGCGTAGTCATCGGTATCGAAGATGTAGAGCATGATATCGATGGACTCCTTCGCCTCCTGGATGGCCTGGATGAGGTCCGGGAAGAACTGCTCGCCATCGATGCGCAGGCGCACGGTGGCCGGCACGCGGGGTTCCCCGGTCACCTTGTCCAGCCGCTTCTCCCAGGCTTCGTTGTCCATCGGGGGATTGTGGGCCAGCGGGGGGGGAGGCCCGGGCGGCAGGGGAACGAAGAGCCCGTGCAGCATGGACTGCGCGGCGCTCAGGAGATTCGCGCCGCCATGGGTGAGCGTGGTGACGGGATTCTTCAGCGTGCCGATGACGCCGGAGCGCAGTCCCAGGGAGAGCAGGCCCCGCACTTTCACACCCGGCGAGGCCCCCAGGATGGGCAGTTGCGGCAGCTTCTCCTCCGGCGCGAAGATAAACGTGAGCTTGCCGGCCTCCGGGTCCAGCAGCACCAGCGCGGGGATGCCACCGGTGAGGATGAGCACCGGTCCCGGCGCGCGGTGGATTTTCGTTAGAGCGGCGGCCAGCCGGGGCACCAGCTCGGACGCGGGCAGACGGCGCGTGATCTTCACCCCCGGGGCGCGGTCCTTCAGCGGCAGGAATCCGGGCACGCCCGCGGCGTTCCGGCTGATGAGCAGTTCCTGGGCTCCCGTGGTGATGAGCACGGCCTCCTTTTGGGAAGCCGGGGCCAGTTCCATGGCGACGGTGCGGGACAGCAGCGTCCACACGCCCGCCCCCAGCACCGGGACCTGCCGTCCCTGCTTCCGCGCGGAGGCGAACGCGGTCTTCGCCTCCGTGCTGAAGTCCATGGCCTTCTGGTTGTCCGCCTTCCGCCCGGGGCCGGTCACCACCGCGTAATCATCCCGGCCCTTCAGCCGGAAGCGCAGCGCGAGGTCCCCGCCGGACTGATAGGCCACCAGCCGGTTCACCTCCACGGTGCGAATCTCCTGCACTTTGGGGGGCGGGTGGTCCCGGGTGGAACGGCAACCCGCGAAGGCCAGCACGAAGCCCGTGGCGGCGAGGACAGTGAGTCGGGAAAAGACAGTCACGCGGGATCGGCTAGTCCAGCCATTCATAGACCGCGAAGGCCATCTCGGCCTGGCGCAGCATACGGTCGCTTCCCTTGCGGATGCGGCGGCAGAGCATGGTGGCAAGCGCGCGCATGAGCTGCATGCCCGCCATGGGATTCGCGCCCATGAAGGAGTCCAGCGCTCCCCGGGAGATGCTCCACACCCGGCTGGAGCGCGCGGCTTTCACATCCGCGCTCGCCCGCCGGGGATCGATGACATTCATTTCCCCCACACTCTCCCCGGGCATGATCATTCCCAGTTCCACGATGCTGTTATCCGAACGGCAGGAGGCGGAGAGCTTGCCATCCAGCAGGAAGTAGAGGCGCTCGTGCTGATCCCCCTGCCGGAGAAGATAGGCGCCTTCCGGCAGAGTGGAAATTTCCCCGGCCTCCGCGAGGGCGGCGCGGGATTCCTCGTCCAGAGACTCGAGGATTCCAATGGCGGGCAAAGCCGGTGGGGGTTTGGACATAGCGGGGCGCATTGTATCCGGCCCGCTTCCCCGCGGGCAAGGGGGCAATTCATCCGGGCAAGCGGGCGGGTTCACGGCGGACGGCGTGAATGGCAGTGGATCAAGGCCCGTCAGGACACCCCGCCGCACACCGCCGTGATGGCCAGATCCAGCGCGGAGACCGCCGCGCGGAGTTGCTCCGGCGTAAGGCTCAGGGGTGGCATGAGCACCAGGGTGTCCCGCACGGGACGTGTGAGCAGCCCATGCACGCGCGCGGCCAGGCAGACACGGTGCCCGGTTTGCTCCGTCCACGGCCACGGGGTGCCGGTAGCGGTGTCCTGGAGGAGATCTATGCCCGCGATGAAGCCACACTGCCGGACCCCGCCCACATGGCGCGGGTGCGCGGCCTGGAGACCGGCCAGGAGTTCCGTCAGGAGGGCGATCTTTGGCTGGAGCTTCTCCAGCACACGCTCCTCCCGGAAGACCGCCAGGGTGGCGAGCGCCGCCGCGCAGCCCAGCGGATTTCCCGTATAGCTGTGGCCGTAGAAAAAGGTCTTCATCTCCGCCACCGTGCCCAGGAAGGCCTCGAAAATCCGCTCCGCGGTGAGCGTGGCCGCGAGCGGCAGGGTGCCTCCGGTGAGACCCTTGGCCACGCAGACGAAGTCCGGCGTGACCTCTTCATGAAGGCACGCGAACATGCGGCCCGTGCGCCCGAAGCCGGTCATCACTTCATCCGCGATGAGATGCACGTCCCGGGCATCGCACCAGGCGCGGAGTTCCCGCAGCATGCCCGGCGGCCACGTCTTCATGCCCGCCGCACCCTGGATGAGCGGCTCGATCACCACCGCCGCGCAATCCGCGGACTGCTCTTCCGTCATTGCCAGGAGATCCTCCATGCCGCGAACGAAATGCACCGGCAGGCCCAGCGAGCGGAAGCGGTCATGAAACACCGGCACCCCGCCCAGCGAGGCCGCGCCCATGGTATCCCCATGGTAAGCCTGATCGAACGCGATGAACCTCCGGCGCTCCGGTTGGCCGGTGAGCTGACGGTATTGCACGGCCATCTTCATGGCACACTCCACCGCCGTGGAGCCGTCATCGGTAAAAAAGACGCGGCTCAATTCTCCGCCCGGCCACAGGGCCACGAGTTCCGCAGCGAGGCGGATGGCGGGTTCATTCGTGAAACCGAGGGCGGACACGTGAGCAATGCGTCCCAGTTGCTCCGTGATCGCCGCCGTGATGCGCGGGTGCCCGTGGCCGTGGATGTTCGTCCAGATGGTGGAGTTGCCATCCAGGTATTCACGCCCGTGCTGATCCCGGAGCACGCAGCCTTCGCCGCTGACAATGATGAGCGGCTCGTGGTCCGGCGCGCACCAGTCCCGCATCTGGGTGAAAGGATGCCAGAGGTGGGTTTTATCGAGCCGGATGAGTTCGTCAGGGTCAGTCACCCGGCAGGGGACTGAAAAGCGGCGGGAGGCGCAAGCCCGGATTTCCCCCTGGCCCTGGGAATGCTTTGGCACGGGCCTCCGTATCTTTCCTTTCCCGGCGTCCGGGAGTTGAATCCGGAAGTTCGCACCCCTTGTCCATGAAGCTCCTGACTCTCCTTTTCGCCGGTCTCCTGCCTGTCGTGGCCCACGCGGGTCTCGTCTCCCACTACACCTTCGACGACCCGGTGGCCACGGGCAACGATTCCGGGCCGCTGGACAATGACGGCGCGCTCAAGGGCAATGCCGCCTGGACCACCGCCGCGAAGGTGGGTGGCGGCGCGCTCCAACTGGACGGCAACGGCTCCTATGTGGATGTGGGCGGCAGCGAGGACCTCTCATTGCTGGATGACGATGGGAACGGATTTTCCGTGGCGGTGTGGGCGAAGATGGACGCGGACGCCTCCACGGGAGCCATGCGCATTTTCTCCACCTGGATGCCCGGGGCCTTCACCGCCAATGGCTGGGGCGTGGGCTACCACACCAGCAACCGCCTGCTGGCCACCACCTACGGCAGATACGACTACACCACGGCGAACAACACCGCCCCCACGCGAGGGGAGTGGCACCACCTGGCGTATGTTTACCGGCCCGCGGCGGGGCAGGTGCTGTTCTATGTGGATGGCGCGCCCTTTGCCACGGTGACCACGGCCACCACGGGCATGCTTAATACAGCTAACGGGTTTTGCATCGGCGGCCTGGGCACCTCGGGATCTCTCATTCAATGGTTCAAGGGAACGCTGGACGATCTGCGCATCTACGATCACGAACTCTCCGCGGAGGAGGTCCTGGCGCTGTGGACGGACGCACAGTCCGGCATCACCACCTTCGCCGCCAGCCCGGCTTCCATCGCCGCCGGGGAAACGGGCACGCTCACGTGGTCCGTTCAGGGCACGCCCGTGCTGAAGCTGTATGGCGGCTCCTTCAATGGCCAGGAGGTCACCGGCACCACCAGCAT
The DNA here is from genome assembly GCA_965229245.1 of Verrucomicrobiales bacterium. Lineage (GTDB taxonomy): Bacteria > Verrucomicrobiota > Verrucomicrobiia > Verrucomicrobiales > V1-33 > V1-33. The sequence goes on along the minus strand of CBDDIW010000002.1, from coordinate 1,130,214 downwards.
CCCCGTGAGCGGCCTCACGGTGAGCACGGTTTTCACCCTCACCGCGCAGTCCGGCGCCACCACCGCGGCGCGCACGGCCATCCTCACGGTGGACGGGAAACCGGTGACGCCGGTGATCAGTGAATTCATGGCGGAGAACACGGTGACGCTGTCCACCAGCGACGGCAGCGAGGAGGACTGGATAGAGATTTTCAATCCGAACCCCGCGCCGCTGGATCTCGCGGGCTGGTCCCTCACGGACGATCCCGCGCGCCCCCGGAAGTGGGTCTTTCCCGCGCGGGTGCTCCCGGCGCAGGGGTATCTGGTGGTCTTTGCCTCCGAGAAGGACGACAGTCATCGCCCCTACGGACCGGCGTCCGAACTGCACACGAATTTCAAACTCAGCGCCGGTGGCGAATACCTGGCGCTCCTGGACCCGGCGGGCGCGGTGGTGCAGGCCTTCGCCCCGGGGTATCCACCACAACTGGGGGATGTGTCCTATGGCCACTTTGGCACGGTGGACGGCTACATGACGCCCACGCCGGGGCAGCCGAATCTGCCGCCGCTGCCGGCAGTGGGACCGGCGGTGAGCGATCTCACGGAGGACCCGCCCCAGCCGGGAGACGCGGATGATATTCCCATCACCTGCCGTGTGACGTCCACGGGATCGCCCGTGCAGGACGTGACGCTCAACTACCGTGTGAACTTCGCCACAACCGTGAGCGTGCCCATGAGCGATGACGGCCTGCATGGCGACGAAGCGGCGGGGGATGGCGTGTGGGGCGCGGTCATTCCCGCCAGTGCCTCCGTGCCGGGGGACATGGTGCGCTGGCACGTGGTGGCGCGGAGTGTTTCCGGCGGCACCCGTCGCGAGCCCTCGTATGTCTCCGCGGAGCGCACGCCCGCCTGGCGGGGCACGGTGGTGAGCAACCCCGCCATCACCACGCCGCTGCCGGTGCTGCAGTTCTTCACGGAGAACGCGGCGGCTTCGGAAACCCTGGGCGGCACGCGGGCGTCCGTGTTTTTTCAGGGGCGGTTTTATGATAACATCTTCGTGCGCACGCGTGGAGCCGCCGCGGGAAGCTGGCCGAAGCACAAGTTCAAGTTCGACTTCAACCCGCACGAACATTTCCACTGGGACCCCAACCAGCCCGCCGTGGAGGAGTTCAATCTCCAGTCCCACTACCGCGAGATGTTCACCGTGTCCGCGAACACCTCCTACATGCGGGAGAATCTGATGTCTGAATTTCTGACAGAGGCGGGCGTGCCCGTCGCGGCCACGCGCCACTGGCAGGTGCGGAGGAACGGGGCGTTCTACGGGCTGTTCTCCTTCGTGGAGCAGGTGGACGAGGATTTCCTCAAGAAGCATGGCTTCGATCCCAGAGGGCCGCTCTACAAGGCAAGCTGGAAGGGCGGCAACCCGGCCACCTCCGCGCCGAATCCCGCCGCGCCTTCCTACACGAAGCCGCTCCGGACGTCAGAATCATGGGCGGATTTCACGGAGTTCTGCGCGAAGATCAATGTGTCCAATCCCACCCGCTTCACCTGGATCTGGGACCATGTGGACGTGGCGGAAGTGGTGAACGTCCTGGCCGCGATGAACACGCCGTTCAATCACGACCAGCTCACCAAGAACTACTATCTTTACCTGGAACCGGCTACAGGTGAATGGCACCGCATCCCCTGGGACTTGGACCAGTCCTTTCCCATCGGGCAATACATCACGGGCACCAACTGGACGCATCCCTTCTACGGGGACGCCAGCCACACCCAGGAGCTGAACGGCGGCGCGGCGAACCCGGACTGGCAGAACCATCTGCACGCGGCCATCTACGCGAACCCCGTCACCCGTGAGATGTATCTCCGCCGGATGAAGACCCTGGCGGACCGTTACATAGGCCCCTCCTCCACGTGGGTGGCGGACAAAGTGAACGCCTGGCAGACGCTGCTGACTCCGGACGCGAATGCCGATCGCGCCTACTGGGCCACCCGCGGCGTGACCATCAGCACCATCGCCAGCGGCACGGCGGAAATCCTGAACACGTGGCAGCCGGCGCGCCGCGCGCAACTTTTCAACACCTATGCCTTCGGCGGGTCCATAGCGCTCCTGCCGGTGTCCCAGGTGGCCCGGCCGGTGATCGAATTCGGCGCGATCGACGCGAACCCGGCGGGCGGGAATCAGGACGCTGAGTTCATCGAAATCCGGAACCCCGGCACCACCGCCGTGGACTGCTCGAAGTGGACGCTGGAGGGCGGCGTCTCGTTCACCTTCCAGGGCGGCACCGTCATCCCGGCGGGAGGCTCGGTTTACCTCACCCCTTCGCCGCTGGCGTTTCGCGCGCGCACCGTGAGCCCGAAGGGTGGCGAAAACCGCTTCGTGCAGGGGCCGTATTCCGGACACCTGAACAACCTGGGGGAAACACTCACGCTGCGGGACGACACGGGCGCGGTGGTCGCGTCCACCACCACGCCGTCCATGCCCAGTGATCCCCAGCGCTATCTGGCCATTTCCGCCATTCAATACAATCCCGCGGGCGCGGCGGAGGACACTGAGTTCCTGGAAGTCCTGAACACCTCCGCCAGCGTGACGCTGGACCTGACAGGCGTCCGTTTCTCCCGGGGGATCGACTTCGCTTTCACCGCCGGCACCACGCTGGCCCCGGGGGGGCGGTTGCTGGTGGTGAAGGACCTGGCGGCGTTCCTGGCGGCTTACCCTGACATCAAGACCTCCCGGATTGCCGGGGTCTTCGCGAACGGTACCGGGCTTTCCAATTCCGGTGAACGCCTCATGCTGGATGACGCCACGGGCAGCACCATCGTGGACTTCACCTTCACTGACTCTGATCCGTGGCCCCCGCTGGCGGATGACACGGGTCATTGCCTGGTGCTCATGAATCCGGCGGGCGGGTCCGCCTATCATGCCGATCCCGCGCACTGGCGCATCAGCCGCCTCCCTGGCGGTTCGCCGGGCCAAAGCGATGCCCTGCCGCCTCCCGCCAATCCTCTCGGGGACGACGACCATGACGGAGTCCCGAACCTGGTGCAGTACGCCTTGGGAGATTCTCCTCTCACTTTCATTTCCGCGGACAGTCAGGATCACTGGCTGTTCACCACCACCCTGCGCCCCGGCGCGGATGCAGCGAAGGTCACGGTGGAAATCTCCAGCGATCTCGCCACATGGGAGCCGCTGTCGTTCTCCGTGCCTGCCGGGGAAATCCTGGCCGCGGACCGCCTCATCCAGCGCACCATACGGCCTACCATTGATCCCGCGTGGCGCTTCCTTCGGGTTAAGGTTTCGCTTAGATAACGCCCCGGCGCGGCAGGGAGTCTGGCATTGAATTCGCTGGTTTTCCCGGAGCCATCCGGGCATACTCAGGCTATGAAATGTCAGGCAGCTGTAAAGGTCCGGCCACGGGGTTCGATCAGCAACTGGGTGCTCCTCGGACTTGCCCTGATTTCTATAGCCGGGTATTTGCTGGATGGTGCCTTCTTTTATTCAGGATCTGGACTGATTCCGTATGCCAGCAAAACGAGGGCCTACCTCGGCACCCGTGTAATTGCCAATGCCGTGGTTCAGTATGAGATGGAGTATGGACACGTCCCTCCGGCGGCAGATGGCACAAAAGACCACGACATGGAAACCGATAGCAGCGCGGCGGCGAAGCTGATTTTCATGCTTATTGGAAAGGATAAAGCAGCCAATCCCAACTCACAGAATTTCGTCGGAGACATCAATGAGACGACAGACTCCAAGGATGGAATGGAACGAACGGAGAACTCCGCCGCGCTTTGGGATCCGTGGGGACATCCTTACCGTGTTCTGATGGACACGAATGAGGATGGCCTGCTCAAAGACCCGGAAACGGGCATCCAGGTGAAATTAAAGGTCCTGGTCTGGTCCGCCGGAAAGGACGGGGACTTCAACACCTGGCAGGACAACCTGAAAAGCTGGCCTCTCCGTTGATCCAGACAGGCAGGGACGGAGCTTATCAGAACTCATGAATGCGCAGCCTGAGAACCAGAGGGTGAATATCGCCCCTCCCTTTTGGTCCCGCCCAGGAGTGCGGTTGATCACGGTTTACCTGGTGGTGATCGCCGGGGCGGTGGTTTGGATCTGTTTTGGAAGTGGATTGATCGATCATACACGTCACCCGCGGGCGCGGGCCAGGGCGTTGAGCATCGCCAACGCGATTCAGCAGTTTGAGGCGGAGTATGATTTTCTCCCGGTTTCACCAGAGGGTCATGATCTGCTCACGGACACCAGCGCGGAGAGTGGACTCATCGCTCTTCTTCTTGGCATGGAGGAACTGCTGAATCCACGCCGTCAAAATTTCCTTGGAGATGTCAACGATGCGCACCAGGGGCTCGACGGGCTGATAAAATCCGGTCGGACTACTGCCCTCGTTGATTCCTGGGGCCATCCTTTCAGGGTGCTCCTGGACGCGGGCGGGGATGGGTTTCTCAAAGATCCCGCCTCCGGCTCAAGAATCCGGAAACGGGTGCTGGTGTGGTCCGCGGGAAAGGACGGTGATTTCGATACCTGGGAGGATAACTTCACCAGTTGGAGCTGATAGATCCTCTCGGCGTTCTCACACCGGCAGGATCTCCACGATGTCCGCGAAGACGATGCCGCCGGAATGGGTCAGCGCGTTGCACCGGCCGTAGAGCGTGGTGCCCGGGGGGACTCGGAGTAGTTCCCCGGTGTGGCCGTCCGCCTCGATGGCGAAATACCCGCGCGGGTTGCTTCGGTGGACCATTCCCTCGCTTTCCAGGATGCCGCCCAGGGGCTGTTTGCCCTCGCGGATGAGTTCCTTTACATGGGGAGGGAAGCCCTCCAGTTGAATGCCGATGGCACCGTATTCCACCGGCGCGTCATCCCCGGCCCGGTGCAGCACCACCTGGCGCATGACAAACCCGTCCGTCATTTCCGCCTGCACCACTTCCAGAGTGATGGCGCAGCCGTGAAACTCCCGGAGCGTGGGGGTCATGTCCGAGGAATGGACCAGAATCCGGCGGTAAGGCTGGGGCATTACATCGCCATCAATAAACTCGACGGGCGGGAGCGGCAGGTCGTCCTGGTTATAAAAATACAGCAGCGGCATCAACAGGTCGAGCACGCGCGAACTGTCCGCGATGTCAGGTGTAACGGGCATGACGATGGGTGGGGAGGAAAAACTCGTGAAGCAGCCGGTCCACCTGCATGAGACCATCCCGGCTGAGGATGATGTCCTCTCCGCTCACCGTCGCGAAGCCCTCGCTGCACAGCCAGCCGAGTTGCGCCGCGAACCGCTCCCGGGGGTCGATGCCGTAGCGCTCAATGTAATACCCGGCCTTCACTCTCCCGAGCTTCAGCCGGAGGATGAATTCCCGGATGAAGCGCTCCTCCGCGTTCGTGCGGTAGGCGCGGTAGTAAGGCATCTTCCCACTGTCCACCAGCATCTGATAGGGGAGGATGTCCGCGTGGTTCTGCACATGCACATCCCCCAGGATACCAAACGAGGCCACGCCCAGCGGCAGGAGATCCGCGCCGCTCCAGAGGCTGTCCCGGTAAACGAATTTCGTCTTCTCCGGATCCTTCACCACGGTGGTGGCGCTGCTCACGGTGTAGCCCGCGGCCTCAAAAGCGGCGAAGGCCTCGGTGACCCAGCGGCGTTTCGTGGGCCAGTCCGCCACGGGGGCCACCAGTTTCCCGGCGGTTTTCATCTCCTTGTAGATCGTCGTGTTATACGGGATCTCCATCTGATAGATGGTGAGGCAGTCCGGCTGCATCTCCAGCGCCTTCTCCACGCAGCGCTTCCAGTTATCCTCCGTCTCCTCCACCATGCCCGCGATGAGGTCGATATTGATCTGCGGGAAGCCGATGGCCCGGGCGTGTTTGTAAGCCCGATCAATCTCGCCGGACCGGTGCGCGCGGCCATTGATCTCCAGGATGTGGTCGTCAAAATTCTCCACCCCCAGGCTCAGACGCGTGACCCCAAGACCGCGAATGGCGTCCAGCTTCTTCTCCGTGAGCGTGCCCGGCTCCGCCTCAAAGGCCACCTCCTTCGCCTCATCCCACGGGAAGAGTGCCTTCATGCGGTCCGTGAGATTCTGGAGCTGGGAAACCGACAGATAGGACGGCGTGCCCCCGCCGAAGTAAACGAACTGGGGTTTCCGTCCGGCCACGTAGGGCTTCTTTGCCACGCGTTCCATCTCGGTGATCCCGGCATCAATGTACTTTTTGATGTCCTCGGCGTTCTTGTCCGTGTAAACGCGGAAGTAACAGAAGTGGCAGCGCTTCCGGCAAAAGGGGATGTGAAAGTAGATGCCCAGCGGTCTGTCCGGCGGGGCGGGCTGCTCCAGTTGCTCCAGGGCATCCTTCGTGGCCTCCTGCGTCCAGAACGAGAAGGGCGGGTAGTTTGCCACAAAGTAGTTCCCGGCCTCGGTCTGTTCCGCGGGGGGAACAGCCGCGGGCGGCGTGGCGGAGGGAGATTCGGTGCTCATGGAGTGTGGGGTTCTCCGTTAACTTCCAGCCACACGCCCGTCTTTCAACCGCGACCGGGCAGCCCCGGCTGGGAATGGATAAAGGGTTTTCATGCGGAGGATGAAGCTTGCGGGCATGGTTTCCCGCCGCGTCCCTCCTAAGCGTCACGCCTGGGGAAATTCGTCTTGAGAACTTTGGGCCGTCCGGCACATTCCCTCAAGTTGCGAGCAAGAGGCTAACCTCCTTCGCGGTTAGTCGGCGTGAGGTGCCGCCACTCCGTGGCTAAAGACGGCTTGAGACAATGGCGTCCATATCTCCTCCGTCCGGTTTCATTTTCGATCACAAAATCTCCCCGGGCCGCACGTCGGCGGCGGCGGGATATTTTGCCAGCCAGGCATCCGCGGCCTGGGCGATGGCGTCCACCTGGCTGGTGGCGGCTCCGGTTTTCGCTTCGCCGGCCTTGAAGAGTTCGTCCAGACGGGCGCGGGTGAGATTCAGGCGCGGGTCGGCGGCCAGGCGGTCGAGGAGATTGTTTTCCGTGAGGCTGCCGTCCTTGAGGCCGCGGGCAGCGGCGATGGCGTGCTCCTTGATGGCTTCGTGCGCGGTTTCGCGGCCCACGCCCTGTTTCACGGCCTCCATGAGGAAGGTGGTGGTGAGCAGGAAGGGCAGGTAGCGCCGGGTCTCGCGCTCCACCACCGCCGGATAAGCCTCCATCTGCTGGAGGATGACGAGCGTGGTTTCCAGGAGGCCATCGAGGGCGAAGAACGCGTCCGGCAGCACCACGCGGCGCACCACGGAGCAGGAGACATCCCCTTCATTCCACTGATCCCCGGCGAGGCCGGAGGCCATGGTGACGTGTCCTTTCAGAATGACGTGCAGCCCGTTCACGCGCTCACAGGAGCGGCTGTTCATTTTGTGCGGCATGGCGCTGGAGCCCGTCTGCCCGGGCGCGAAGCCCTCGCTGGCCAGTTCATGCCCCGCCATGAGGCGCAGGGTTTTCGCGAAACTCCCCGGGCCGCTGGCCAGGTCGCAGAGCGTGCTCACCACGCGGAAGTCCAGGCTGCGCGGATATACCTGCCCCACGGCGGTGAAGGCCAGCGGCAGCCCGAGGTGCCGGGCAATGCCTTTCTCCAGTTCCGCCACTTTCTCCACGTCCCCGCCAAAGAGATTGATCTGGTCCAGTTGCGTGCCCGTGGCTCCCTTGATGCCCCGCACCGGATAGGTGGCCACCAGATGCTCCAGCGCAGTGAGGCCGCCAAGGAGTTCCTCCGCGAACATGGCCAGCCGTTTGCCAAAGGTGGTGGTCTGCGCGGCCACGTTGTGCGTGCGGGCGGTCAGAATGAGGTCCCGCGTCTCTACCGCGCGTTTGGTCAGGGCCACCAGCGCGGCCACGGATTTCGTCAGCACCAGTTGGAGAGAACGGAAAATCTGCAACTGCTCCACGTTCTCCGTCAGGTCGCGGCTGGTCATCCCTTTGTGGATGTGCTCGTGTCCCGCGAGTTCGCAGAATTCATCGATGCGCGCCTTCACATCGTGCCGCGTCACGCGCTCCCGCTCCATGATGCGGGCCACGTTCACCTGGTCCTTTACGCTCTCATACGAGGCGATGGCCTCCTCCGGGATATCGAGCCCCAGGCCGCGCTGCGCCTTCATGACGGCGATCCAGAGCTCGCGTTCGAGACGGATTTTTCCCTCAGGGGACCAGATGGCACAGAGGGCGGGCGAAGCGTAGCGTTCGGCGAGGACGTTGGGAATCATGAGGGCAACGAAAGGAAAAGGTTCAGGCTCCGACGGAAGCCGGGAGGGATTTCAGAATGGCCTCCGCCACGCGGGCGGCGGGAATCTCCAGCATACACCGGTGGTCCATGGGACACGTCCGGAGGAAGCACGGGCCGCATTCCACATGCCGCCGCACCGTAATGTGCCGCGGGTTTTGCGGAGCGGTCTGCACGGGCTCCGTGGGGCCGAAAATGCCGACCGTGGCCACGCCCAGCAGCGCGGCCAGATGCAGCGGGCCGCTGTCATGCGCCACCACCGCGGTGCACTGGCGGAGTTCATGCGCCAGTTCGGTCAGGGTGGTTTTTCCGGTCAAATCCTTCACCCCGCCCTTGAGGAGACCCGCGATTTGCGCCCCCAGGGCGGCCTCCGCCGGGGAACCGAGAATCACCCACGTTACCGGGACGCCCGCATCCGTCACCAGATTCGCCGCCTCCGCCCAGCGCTCCGCGGGCCAGCGGGCGGCCTCGCCCCCGTCCCCGCCGGGGCAGAGAGCGATGACAAGCCCCTCCGCCGGGGCAGGCGTTTCGCTGGAGGGCAAAGGATCGAGCAAAGTGGCATCCTCCACATCCGCCCCCACCCGGAGAGCGATGCGCAGAAAGTCCCGGGTGCGATGCGCCACCGGGGCGGGCTTCCTCCGTCCCTGGATGACCTGATCCAGAAGTCGTTTCCGGCCCTCGCCTTCGTAGCCCGTCACGCGCGGAATGCCGGCCTTCACCAGCTCCCGGGCCGCGTCTTTGGTATCGGAGAAAAGAATGCCCGCGTCATAAAGACGTCCCGTGCGCTTCAGCGCCTCCGCCGCGGCGGGCACGCCCGCGTTGTCCGGCACGGCCACCACCTCATCCACCTCCGGGTCCATGCGCCAGAAATCCGCCAGGCTTTCCCGGGTCAGCACGGTGACGCGCGCATCCGGCCGCCCGCGTCGCAGCGATCGCACGGCAGGCAGGGCATGGCAGGAATCGCTGAGGGAATCCGGGGCGCGGACCACCATTTCAAACGGCTGGAGATCCTTCACCCCGCGGGACGGGGACAGGGCGATGCCGCGCTTCGAATTGGTGAGGAGGAATTCCGTCTTCAGCGGCTTCCAGCGGTTGTGCAGCCAGAACCAGTCCACGGGCGAGAGCCGGACCAGTTCCTCCAGACGCTCATTCATCCGGACGGTCACCATTTCGGGACTTTCATCCCGGGAGACCCCCGGAATCTCGTGGCCGATCACCATCTTCCAGCGCCCCGGGCCGGTAGTGAGTACCGCGACGGGAAACATGGGCGAGCCCGCGCGTTTCGCGATCAACGCGGGCAGGATGGTGGTGGAGGCGAGCTTCCCGAAAAACGGGCACCACACTCCGGTATCCCCGGCCCGCTGGTCCGCGAGGATGCCCAGCACGCCGTTGTTCCGCACCCACGAAACCGGCTCCTGATAACCGTCCTGGCGGTTGAACATCCTGCAGCCGATCCGTTCCCGCTCCCGCATGACGTGGGCATTGAGCGGCGCGTTATGCAGAGGCTGGAAAAGCGCGGCGGAGGGGCTGCCTCCGGCCACGATTTTGGTCTGGCTGAGAATCTCCCAGTTCCCCATGTGCAGAACCACATAGACCGCTCCCCGTCCTTTCTGGAGCGCGGTTTTCACCTGGTCCAGACCCTCGATCTCCAGCCTGTTCAGCACCGCCTCCGGGGTGAGAAAAGGCATCTTCATGCCGGACAGCAGATTCCCGCCCACATAGACCATATGCTTCCGGGAGAGCTTCCGGATTTCCTCCGGAGACATCTCCCGGCCAAAGGCGATCGTGAGATTCCGGATCAGGAGCTTCCGGTAGCCCGGCATGAACCAGAGTGCCAGCCAGCCAAGGCCTCCTCCCACCCGCCAGGCCACCCCGAGCGGCAGGATCCGCGCGGCGGTTTCCACCGCGCGGAAGGCAAAATAGGAGAGCCAGGAAAGCATGGAGAACCTTCAAACTTCCGGCATCGAACACCAGCAAAACCTTCGTCGGCCTTCCCCTTCGGGACGCCGGAAACAGTTTCCGCCAGGGCCGAAGCCGCGGGGATTTTACATCCCCATGATCTGATAGCCGCCGTCCACGTAGAGCACCTGCCCCGTGATGGCCGCCGCGCCATCGCTGGCGAGGAAAACCCCGGTGGCTCCCAGCTCGGAGGGCTCGCAGCTGCGGCCCAGCGGGGCGTGCGCGTCATAGTGCTTCAGCATGGCGCCGAAGCCGCTGATGCCGCGGGCCGCGAGGGTATTCACGGGACCGGCGCTGATACAGTTCACGCGGATCTTTTTCTTCCCGAGATCGTAAGCCAGGTAGCGGGTGCTGGCCTCCAGGCTGGCCTTGGCCACGCCCATCACATTGTAGTGCGGCACCACCTTCTCCGCGCCGTAGTAGCTCATGGCGATGATGCTGCCGCCGTCCGTCATGAGGGGGGCCGCTTTCCGGGAAAGAGCCACCAGGGAGTAGGCGCTGATGTTGTGCGCGGTGAGGTAGGCGTCGCGCGTGGTGTTCACGAAGTCACCCTCCAGGGCTTCCTTGGGCGCGAAGGCCACGCTGTGCAGCAGGAGGTCCACCTTGTTCGTGACTCCGGCCACCTTTTCAAAGAAGGTATCGATCTCCGCGTCGCTCGTGACATCGCAGGGCCACAGCGCGGTGTCCGGGCCGAAGGTGGAGGTGAGATCCTCCACGTTGTCCTTCAGGCGCTCGCCCTGGTAGTTGAAGATGAGCCGGGCGCCGGCTTCGGCCCACGCCTGGGCGATGGCCCAGGCAATGCTGCGTTTGTTGGCCACGCCGAAAACGAGACCGGTTTTTCCTGCGAGTGGTTTGCTCATAAGCTGGGGGAGTGCGGTAAATGTGAACCGGTGACTTGCGGCCCCCGGCCCGGGGCGTCAAGGTGAAAGGCACGCGGGAAAAACCGTCCGGCGGTGAGTCCACTCCGGCCCCTCCCGCGCCGGAATGGGGAAACGGATTTTTTGTCAGGCCGTTGTCAGGGTCAGGAGGCCGGGGGGATACGGCCCCATTATTTGAGAGGGAGGGCATGGCACCGCGCGTGCTCAATGAGCAGAGCAACTGCCTTATATTCAAACACTTCCATAACTGATACTAATCGCATAAAAATACGCGGACCCGCGGGCGGGAAAATTTGCCCGCGCCCGGGTCCGCCCTGAAACCACGCCGCGCACTGCACTGTCCGTTCAAATCCAAACCTATCCACTTATAATGATGTCCCCGATCCATCGAAACACGGCTTTTGCCGGATGTCTTGGTCTCCTTCTCACCGCCCTGCATGCCCATGCGGCGCAGATTTCGGTGAGCAGCTATACATTGAGCCCCGCTCCCGGGTATGTGGACACGGGCGGCACGGAACTCACCAACGGCGTGGATGTGGTGCCGGTATGGGCCACTCCGGCGAATCCCGCCTTCACCAGCGGGGATCCCCTGGTGGGCTGGGAAAACGTGGACAACCCCAGCATGACGTTCAATTTCTCCAGCGCGGTGAACATCGGTTCCATCACCGCCTGGTTCGCGGACAGCGACGGCTCCGCGGGCGTGGGCATGCCGGTGGCGGTGACGATCACCACGCCCGGCGGATTTTCCCAGGCATTTCCGGTGACCAACCCGGCGGGCTCGGGCTCCACCGTGCCAGTGACCTTTTCCGGCTTCAATCTGAACACGAATTCCGTGACCGTGACCCTCACCCGGGATCCCGGAGTCAATAACGATCCCGAGCTCATCGGTGCAAAGGTGTTCTCCTGGACGATGGTCTCGGAGGTGAGGTTCTTCACCCCCGTGCCCGAGCCCTCCACCGCCATGCTGGCGGGGCTGGCCGCGCTGTGCCTGACAAGACGCCGCCGCTGAATCCACCGCGGCGGAGGTTTGCAACCTCCGTCCGCCAGGGCAGCACTCCTTAAGATCCCGATCCGCCCCCGGTAAACGCGAGAGGACGGAGGAGGGTGTCATCCCGTTTCCTGCCGTGTGGCGGGTGGAGGTTTCAATCTCCACCCGCCAGGTTCTCCTTTTTGACCAAGACCCCGATCCGGAAACCCTCCTCCGCCAGGATGCCCGGGGCTGGGCGTCGTTCCTTTTTGGAAGCGTTCCCACGCGGGACGCGATTGCGGACGGAGGTTGCAAACCTCCGCCACGGTATGCCCGCTCCTTTCTGAAATTTCCCCATGATTCCCCGCACCCTCACTCCTCTCCTTTCCGGTCTTCTGCTTCCCCTGGCACTTTGCGGATTACCGCGCGCCCGGGCGGAGGGCCCGGCAATCTCCGAATTCGTCGCGCAAAACACCGGCTCGTCGAGAGACGGGGATGGCGAGGCTTCGGACTGGATCGAAATCCGGAATGACTCCGCCACCGCCGTGAATCTCGCCGGATGGAATCTCACGGACGACGTCTCCAAACCCGCGAAGTGGACCTTTCCGGACACGCCTCTGGAGCCCGGCGGGTTCCTCGTGGTCTTCGCCTCCAACAAAGACCGCCGGGTGCCGGGACATGAACTGCACACAAATTTCCGCCTCTCCAATGACGGGGAATACCTGGCCCTGACACGCCCGGATCTCACGGTGGCCACGGCCTTCGCTCCCGCGTATCCGCCGCAGGGACCGGACATCTCCTACGGCGCGGGCTATACCAATGTCACCACGCTCGAACTGCTGCACGAAGGCAGCACCCTGCGCTACCTCGTCCCGCCGGCGGGCAGCACCGGGACTGCCTGGACGGCCCCGGCCTTCGACAGTTCCGGATGGTCAGCGGGACCTACTCCGGTCGGCTTTGGCGCGCTGCGTTCCTACGCGGATCTCATGATGGATGAGAATCCACTCTACTACTGGAACTTTGACGAAAACAGCGGCCCCGCGCTGAACCGGGTGAATCCGGCCTCCACGCAGGACGCGCTCACCCCCCAGGGAGCCGCCTCCCGCCTGACGCACACCACCCTGCCGCTGGGCCGTGCCGCGAGCTTCACCGGAGCGGACAACCAGCGTTTCTACTCCCCTGATCTCTCCCCCGGCAGCAGCCTCCACGGAGCGTGGGCCGCGGAGTTCTGGGTGCGGCAGCTCAGTCCCACAAAGCCCACTTACTTTCTGGAGGGTGGCAATACCGCGGGCGTTCTCAATACTCCCGGTCTCATTCAGGGCTTCAATGGCGCGCGCCTGGAAATCTTCGGCGCGAACGGCCGCACGGGCGCGAACGGTCCTCTGTTCACCGCGGAGGGCTGGCACCACCTGGTCTTCGGTTATTTCGGCAGTGGCGCGAACGAGGGAGCGGCGAACCGGCACAATATTTACATCGATGGCGTGCTCGCCAGTTCGCGGACGGGGGACTTTCCATCCGATCTCGCGTTTGGCGGCGGTGGATTGGGCGTGGGGGGCACGCTCTACGGCAGCGGCCTGAATGTGCTCAACGGCCAGATGGATGAACTGGCCATCCACGACCTGCGCGGCCTCACCGAAGCCCAGGCCTCCGCCAAAATGGCCGCCCTCGCCTCCGGTCACTATCAGGCGGTCACCGCGGGGAATTTCGGCTCCTCCTTTGGCACGAACGTGGAGGCCTCCATGAGCGAGCAATCCGCCTCGCTCTACACACGTCATGAGTTCACCATCGCGGACGCCACCGGGATCAATCAGCTCACGCTCCGGATCCGTTATGACGCTGGCTTCGTCGCCTGGCTCAATGGGGTAAAAGTGGCCAGCCAGAATGCGCCCGCGACTCCCTCCGGAGATTCCACCGCGCTCTCCGACCGCCCGGCCGCGGAGGCCGCGAAGTTCACTACCATCGATCTCAGCCCTTACGCGACACTCCTCACGTCCGGCCCGAACGTGCTGGCCATCCAGGGCCTGAACAGCGCCGTGAGTGATCCCGATTTCCTCCTCAGCGCGGAACTCACGGCAGCAGTGGCCCAGGTGAAAACCGGCTACTTCATGACGCCCACCCCGGGCCAGCCGAATGGAACGGTCACCCCCAAACTGGGCCCCGTGGTTTCCGCCGTCACGGAAAATCCCCCGCGTCCCACCGCCGGTCAGAATCTGGTGATCACGGCGCGCGTAGCCCCCGCCCTTTCCCCCGTGACCGGCGTGCAATTGTCCTCGCGGGTCATGTATGGCACCGCGGTGAACACCCCCATGACGGATGACGGCACCGGGGCGGATGTCGCGGCGGGCGATGGCATTTACACCGGGGTCATTCCGGGAAATTCGTTCACGGCGGGACAGATGATCCGCTGGGCGGTCACCGCCTCGGATGCCGGGGGAGAGAGCACCCGCATTCCCGCGTTCCTGGTCCCGGCGGATTCCCCGCAGTATTTTGGAACGGTGGCCACCAATGGCGTCACCAGCGGCCTGCCCATCCTGGAGTGGTTCCTGGAACCCGGCACCGAAGCGGCGGCGAAGACCCGCGCGGGCACACGGGCGTCCTTTTACTACGACGGGGAATTTTATGACAATGTCTTCGTGCGCCTGCGCGGAGCCACCGCCGCGGGGCTGGATAAAAACCCCTACAAGGTGATTTTCAATTCCGGCTACAAATTCCGCTACGGCCCGCGCGACGATCAGCGGGTGGATGAATTCGATCTGAACACCACTTATCGCGACAAAGCCTATGTCCGCGCGGTGCTCAGCTTCGATCTTTTCCGCGACGCGGGCGTGCCTTATTCCATCTGCTATCCGCTGCACGTGCGGCGGAACAATGCCTTCTTTTCCGTGGCGCTCTTCACCGAGGCTCTGGACAAAGACTACCTCCGTCGCAACGGCCTGGACGACGCGGGCGCGCTCTACAAAGCGAACCTCAACGGATTCACCCCCACCGCCCAGGGTGGCTATCTCCCGGTGGAGTCCGGCTTTGAAAAGGAGACACCGGATGATGGCAATCTCTCGGACATCACGGCCTTCGCCCAGGGGCTCGCGCTTTCCGGGGATGCGCGCACGCAGTTCGTCTTCGACAACGTGGACCTGCCCGGGCAGCTCAATTACATGGCGGCGTCCGTCATCCTCCAGGATGCCGACCGGCTGGTCACGAACTTCTACGCCTATCGCGACACCCAGGGGACCGGGGAGTGGCGCATGCTGCCATGGGACATGGACCTGACCCTGGGCCAGGTGAACAACAGCACGGATGAAGCCATCTTTGGCAGCGACTACCCGGCGGGCCCCAGCCATCCCTTCTATGCCACCCAGGCGATGCCGGACTACCGGAATCCCGCGCTCTGGAACAAGCTGATCGATGTCATCACCTCCACGCCGGTGCTGCGGGAAATGTATGTGCGCCGCCTGCGGACGCTCATGGACCAGTATCTGAAGCCCGCCGGCACCCCCGCGGCGCAACTCTACTTCGAGCCCCGCATCGATTACTACAAGTCCCTGATGAACGCGGATGTGGTGCTGGATAAAGCGAAGTGGGCTTCATGGGGCACCACCCAGAATCTGGCGCAGGCGCTGGACCGCATCGGCTCCACCTATCTGCCAGGCAGACGCACGCATCTTTTCATCAATCACAGCGTGACCACCCCGGCTTACCCTAACAACGCGGGCATCCCCGCCGCGCAGACGGCCAGTCCGGCGCTCCAGTTTGGCGTGGCGGACATCAGCCCGGCCTCGCGCAATCAGGAGGAAGAGTACTTCCAGATTCTGAATCCCACCGGTTCCGCCGTGGATCTCTCCGGCTGGCGTATCGGGGGGTCTGTCAGTCTGGCCTTCAAGCCGGGCACGATCATTCCCGCGTCCGGCACGTTGTATGTGGCGAAAAACGTCCGCGCTTTCCGCGCGCGGTCCCTCAGCCCCCGCGCGGGCGAAGGCCACCTGGTGCAGGGAAATTATCAAGGCTCCCTGTCCCTGCGCGGTGTGGCGCTGGAACTGCGGAACAGCGCCGGAGCCCTTGTGACCTCCGTCACTTACTCCGGCACGGTCAGCCCGGTGCAGCAGTTTCTGCGGATCACGGAGATCATGTATCACCCGGAGGGAGGCGGGGACGCGGAGTATCTGGAACTGCGTAATACCGGCACCACCACGCTGGATCTCACGGGCACGCGCCTCGCGGGTGGCGTGGATTTCGATTTCACGGGCAGCTCCGTGATCTCCCTCCCGGCGGGCGCACGGGTGCTGGTGGTCAGGAATGCCGGCGCTTTCACCGCGGCCTATGGCAATGTGGCTGGCGTGGCCGGGGTTTACACTGGCAGCCTCGATAACGCGGGGGAGCGCCTCCGACTGCTGGATGCCAGTGGTGAAGAGGCTCAGAATTTCCGCTACGAACCCTCATGGTGGCCGGTGACGGACGGGCTGGGCTTTTCCCTCGTGGCCGTGAATGAAGCGGCGGCCCCGGAAGCCTGGGGCACCGCTGCTCAATGGCGGCCTTCCGGGATTCTCAAAGGCACGCCCGGGGCCGTCGATCCCGGCCTGCCGGTTATTCCCCCGGTGGTCATCAATGAAGTCCTCAGCAACCCGGCCTTGCCGCCGATGCAGGATGTCATCGAGCTCTGGAACCCGGGCAACAGTGCCGCGGACATCGGCGGTTGGTACCTGACGGACGATCCCGGGACGCCGAAGAAGTTCCGCATTCCCGCGGGCACGGTTATTCCGGCCAGAGGCTATGCAGTCTTTACGGGCGCGGACTTCAACGCCGGAGCCAATGCGTTCGCCCTGGGGTCGGATGGCGATGAAGTGTATTTACTTTCAGCGGACGCCGCCGGGAATCTCACCGGCTACCGGCATGGTTTTCCATTCGGCGCGGCGGAGAGCGGCGTGAGTTTCGGACGCGTGGTGACGGCTTCCGGGCTGGAGTTCCTGTTGCCCCAGGCAGGCACGACCTTCGGGTCTCCCAATGCGGGGACGCTCGCGGGACCGGTGGTCATCAGCGAGATTCATTACCAGCCCGCCCGGCCAGCCGTCAGCATTCCCTCCGCGCCTCCGGGCTATCAGGCACTGCTGCCGGTGACAGACCCGCTGGAGTTCATCGAGCTGCTGAACATCAGCGGACAGACCGTGCCGCTCTATGATCCCGCCAATCCGGCGAACACCTGGCGGCTGCGGGGTGGCTCGGACTTCGATTTCCCTCCGGGCGTGACGCTTGCGCCGGGAGCCACGCTGCTGCTGGTAAACTTCGATCCCGTGGCGGACACGGCTTCCCTGGCGGCCTTCCGCGCGGCCTATTCCCCTCCCGCGAACGTCCGCATCCTGGGCCCCTACGTGGAGAGCCTGAGCGATACGGGTGCCCGGGTGGAACTGCAAAAGCCCGGCACCCCGGTGAATGGCTCTGTCCCGCACCCCGTGGTGGATTCCGTCATCTATGCCGCCTCCGCGCCCTGGGCCATCCCTGCCGCGGGGGGAGGGGCCTCCCTCCAGCGCCGGAACCCCGCGGAACCTGCCGGGGATGCCACGAACTGGCTGGCCTCGGTGCCGTCTCCGGGCATCACCTTTACCGCCCCGGTCATCACGGCGGTGAGCGTGACCGGCGGAGTAGTCTCCCTCAGCTTTGCCACGCAGCCGGGTTTCGCCTACCGGGTGGAATACAGCGAAACCCTGAACACCTGGCTGCCGCTGGGGAATGCAATCGCCGGCGACGGTTCGGTAAAGACCGTCCAGGACACCCCCGCCGCAGGAAAACGGTTCTACCGCGTGGCTCTCCAGTGACGCGGCGGGCCACGCGGAGGCGGCTCCTTTTTACTTGCCCTCTCCCCGGGCTCACGAATCTTCATCCATGAAGACGCCGCTGCTGTTTCTCCTCGCCTGCCTGCCGGTCTCCGCCGCGGATCTCTCGCCGCACCTGGCTCCCATTCTGGAAATCGGCCCGGAGGGAAAAGGCAACGCGGAGGCGAAGGCGGCGTGGGAAAAACTCACCTCCACCGCGGACGCCTCGACGCTGCCGCAGATCCTCACCGCCATGAACAGCGCGGGTGAGATCCCCGCGAACTGGCTGCGGGGCGCGGCCTCGGTCATCGCGCAGCGTGCCGGGGATAAGCTGCCGGTGGATTCCCTCAAGGCTTTCGCCACCGATACAAAAAACCGCCCGGCGGGCCGCGTGCTGGCCATGGACCTCCTCCGCCGCGCGGACCGCGCGCAGTGGGATGCCCTAGTCCCCGGCATGGCGAACGATCCCAGTTCCGAACTGCGCCGCGAACCGGTGGCCCGTCTGCTGGCCGAGGGAAAAGCCTCCGGATCTCCCGCCCCGCTGCGCAAAGCCCTGGAGGCCGCGCGGGACGAGGACCAGATCAAGGAGGCGGCGGAGGCCCTGCGGGAGAAAGGGGAAACCGTGGACCTGCCCCGGCACTTCGGCTTTCTCATGGACTGGTATGTCACCGGCCCCTTCGATAACCGGAAGCGCGCGGGCCATGAAGCCATCTTCCCGCCCGAGAACGGCGTGGACCTCACGGCCTCCTACGAAGGTCGCGAGTTGAAGCCTGGCGAGAAGAGCATGGTGAAGTGGGCTCCCTACACCACCTCCAGCCAGTTTGGCATGGTGGATCTCAACAAGCCCCTGGGCATGCTCAAGGAGGCGACCGCCTACGCCTTCACCGAATTCCACAGCCCGGAGGAACGGGACGCGGAAATCCGCCTGGGCAGCAAGAACGCGTGGAAAGTCTGGTGCAATGGACGGCTGCTCTTCGCACGGGATGAATACCACCGCGGCGCGCAGATCGACCAGTACCGCCTGCCGGTGAAGCTGAACAAAGGAGCGAACCGCATCCTCGTGAAATGCGGGCAGAACGAGCAGACGGAAACCTGGACGGTGGAGTGGGAATTCCAGTTGCGCGTCTGCGATGCCACCGGCACCGCCATCCTGTCCACGGACCGGAAGCCCACTCCGGAAGCCGCCCTGGGTAAAAGCGAAAAGCCCGCGAAGTAACTCCCCGCCTTCTCCATGAAGTTCCTCCCCCTGCTCTGCCTCACCGCTTTTCTGGCGGCGGGCACCTCTTGCATCAAAAACGCGAGACAGCCCCGGGGAGCGAAAGGCAAGACCCAGCCCAATCCCCTGGCCATTCCCGCCCAGGCCCAGGGTCCGAAGGAAAAGCTCAGC
Organism: Verrucomicrobiales bacterium; assembly: GCA_965229245.1. Taxonomy (GTDB): domain Bacteria; phylum Verrucomicrobiota; class Verrucomicrobiia; order Verrucomicrobiales; family V1-33; genus V1-33. The sequence goes on along the minus strand of CBDDIW010000002.1, from coordinate 1,111,005 downwards.
TACACCAGCATTCCCGTGCCCGGGCCGTTCATCGCCATGACCTTCGATGACGGACCCGTGGCGAAGAACACCCCGCGCCTGCTGGACATGCTGGCGGCCCGGGGCATCAAAGCCACGTTCTTCACTGTGGGGCAGAACGTCCAGATGTATCCGAACATCATCCGGCGCATGGCGGCGGAGGGGCATGAGGTGGCGAACCACACGTGGACCCACCCCTGGATCACCCGGCTGTCCGACGAAGCCGTGCGCCTGGAGCTGCGCCGCAGTCACGATCTTCTAACCAACCTCACGGGCACCGCTCCGGTGATGTACCGTCCGCCCTACGGCGCGATCTCCACTCGGCATGAGAAGTGGATTCTTGAGGAGTTCGGTTATCCCACCATCATCTGGAGCGTGGACTGCGCGGACTCCCGCCCCCGCTCCACACCCGCACGCGTGCGGGCGAACGTGGTCCGGGAAACCCGGCCGGGATCCGTCATCCTGGTGCATGACCTCCACTCCACAAGCGTGGACGCCATGCCCGCCACGCTGGATGATCTCCTGACCAAAGGCTTCAAGTTTGTGACCATGAGTCAGCTCATTGCCATGACTACCGGGCCAAAAGTCATGCCCGCCCAGGCCGTGGCGGCAGGCCCCACGTTCAGTCCCGGCAGTTTCTGAGAAAGGGCGGGAAAGCAGGAAAGACCGGGCTGTTTTGACGCTTTGTGTCCATGGGGTTTCCTCCGTCCTGGATGCTTTCCGCCCGTCCCCGCATCGCCATTGACCCTCTCCCGGCGGTGCGGCAGGTTGGGACACCCCTCTTCCTCTTCCAGTTTTCCGTGTTTTCCCGCTCCTCTGTATTCCCCCCGGTCACGATGGCATGCCGCCGCGTATCCGTGGCCAATCCCCCCTTGCCTCACGGCCCTCTTCTTCCGTCATGAGCGCCACTCCTCTGGTAGATCTTCAGTTCATCGATGCCCGGGCCCGGCTCATCGATGTGGCGGCCTTTCTGGACCGCATGGAGCGCCACGGGCAGGACGGGGATTATCGCGTGACCGCCCTGAAACGTGCCCTGCTGGAAGTGCTCAAGGAGGAACCCGGTCGCGCCCGCCGCGTTCTGGAATCCCTGAGCGACCCCACCCGGGAACCCATCCCCGCCGCCACCATCCAGGGAGCCTTTGGGGCTCCGCGCCCGGAGGTTTGACCGGAGAAATCCCCTGACTTCGTCATGAGTCTCATGTCCTCCAGTGAACAGTCGGAATTTATCCCTTCCGAAGCAAACACCGACTCTTCGCTGGTGCAACGGAAGAACGACCTGACAAGGCTGCGTCAGGTGATCGAAACTGGCTGGGAACAGGCCCGCGCAGGAAATCTCCTGACCCCGGAGGAGGTCTGGAGTCACTTGGAGGAACACAAACGTCAATGGTTTGCCCACCATGCCGACAAAGGACCGGCCACCACCTCCTGACAGATCATCATCCTAACTCCATGCGTTACATCGAACCCCACGGCCACATGGTCAGCCGGACCACGGATGACTATCAGGCGATGGTCACCGCCGGATGCGCGGCGGTCTGCGAGCCTGCTTTCTGGGCGGGCTATGACCGGAAGAACAAACACGGGTTTTACGATTACTTCCTCCAGCTTACCGAATACGAGCCCCGCCGGGCCAGGAAGTATCACCTGCCGCACTACTGCTGGCTGTGCATCAATCCCAAGGAGTCCGAGGACATGGCCCTGGCGGATGACGTGATCTCCCTCATCCCCGAACTGCTCAAGAAACCGACGGTGCTGGGCATCGGCGAGATCGGCCTCAACAAGAACAGCCGGAACGAACTGCTGGTGCTGGAAAAGCACATCCAGCTGGCGGCGGATCATGATCAGCTGGTCCTCGTCCACACCCCGCACCTGGAGGACAAGCTGAAAGGCACGCGCCTCATCCTGGATGCCCTGAAGAACCACAGCCGCATCCAGCCCGGGCGTGTCATCATCGACCACGTGGAGGAACACACCGCGCCCCTTGTGCTGGACCAGGGCTACTGGGCGGGCATCACCCTTTATCCCGAAAGCAAAGCCACGCCCCACCGCGCCATCGATATGATGGAACTCTACGGCCATGAGCGCATCTGGCTGAACAGCGCGTGCGACTGGGGCCACAGCGATCCCCTGGCCGTCCCGAAGACCGCGCTGGAAATGCGCCGCCGGGGCTATGACGGGGCATTTATCGACAAGCTGCTCTATCAGAACCCGCTGGCATTCCTGAAGCAGAACCCGCGCTTCCAGGTGCCGGAATAGCCGCTATACCGGCTTGCCACACTGGCTGCAAAATTTCGCGATTTCCTCGTTCAAGGCCCGGCAGTGAACGCACCGGACCTTCACTTCCATCTTAGGCTGGGCGATTTCGTTCTTCAGCGACTGGACGATTTCCGCTTCCGAGAGACCATCATTCACCATCCCGCCTTTCATTCGGCTCCAGGGCTCCATATCCTCGCGGGCCTTTTCGGGGTCCAGGATGATTCCTGAACCGGCAAGGCCCGCTTCTCCAACACCTCGCATTATCGCTCCTATTGCCAGCATGACCATCCCGAAAATAGCAGGGTTTTTCTGTGAATTCACGGACTCCACAGTATGCATGGAGGAACACATCGGTGAAATAAACAGAATGCTGCCGATGGCCATCACAGCCATGCCGCCATAGTAAAGCAATTTGCGCCACGAAGGGACCTCGGTTCGTCTTCGCGGAGCGGGACGAGGTTCAATATTGCGGGTTGGCGGTCGATGGGCAGGCGTCATCCTATTCCGTGATTAGCCTACTGGCGGGGCAGGTGATTGCAAGAGCGACTCAGCCATTATGGCTTCATTCTAGTTAGGGTGCCCGCCAGCTTCCTTTGTTAAGAGAACACCTCGGGGCCGTGGAAAAAGTCATCGAAGGCGAACTGCGACCGCTGTGGGAACCCTCGCTGTGGGGCGGAGCTGGAGACGCGCTCAAGTAAGCACCTTCTCCGGCTGGGATAAGGCTCGTTCTAACTATTCATGATATAGCGGGATCCTGGACAACGCCTGGGAATGCATGGCCCCTGGAAGACGAAGACAGGGGTTGGAAAGCCTTCCCCGTCCGGCTGGCGGGAGACTATTCCCCGGCGGCTTCAAAATAGAGCCGGAGCACTTCATCCGCGGGATTCCGCAGGTCATCCTCTGAAAGCCCCAAGCGGGGATTTCCTTTCAGCTCCAGATACACCAGCGCATTGAGACAGGCGATGCCGGGAGGGAGGCTGGTGAGCTGGTTATCCGAAAGCCAGAGGGTTTGCAGCGCGGAGAGGTGATCGATGTCCCCGGGCAGGGAGGTGAGGCGATTGAAGCAGGCATCCAGCCGGATGAGCCTCCGGAGGCCACACAGCCACTCCGGCAGTTGGGAAAACTGATTCCCGCTGAGATTGAGGTGCACCAGCCCGTGCAGCGCTGCCATTTCGCGGGGGAGGTCCGTCAGTTCATTGCAGGAAAGGTCCAGGCTGGTGAGCGCCGTGAGGCGGCCGGTTTCCGCCGGGAGGGTGGCCAGGCGGTTGCCTGACAGATCCAGATGGCGCAGGGCATGCAGCTTTCCAGTCTCCGGCGGGAGGGCGGGGAGGTCATTGAACGAAACGGAAAGCACCTCCAGCGCGGGGCATGCCCCCAGCCCAGGAGGCAGCGCCGGGATCTTGTTATTCGAGAGGAAAAGGGTGCGCAGATTTTTAAGATCCGCGATCCCCGGGGCGAGCCCGGTCAGGGCATTGCTGGAGACGTCCAGCGTGGTCAGGAGCGGGAGCCGGAACACCTCCGCGGGGATGCCGGTCAGGGCATTCCCTGACAATTCCAACCGGGTCAGTCCCTGGAGTTTTACGATTTCCGGAGGCAGGCCGGGGAGTCCATTGCCGGGCAGGGATAGTTCCCTCAGCGAGGCCAGTTCCAGGACTTCCAGGGGCAGCTCCGGGAAGTTGTTATAACCGAGAACCAGCGTCTCCAGCCGCGTCAGACGGGGGAGGTCCGCGGGCAGACCGGTCAGGGCATTGTCCCCCAGATCCAGCGCCGTCAGGAACTCCAGCCGGGTGACAGTCCCGGGCAGCGCCGTCAGCCGGTTGCCGGAAAGATCCAGCCTTTTCAGGAAGGGCAGACCGGCGATTTCCGGAGGCACCTCCGCGAGCTCCAGACGGTCCAGCGAAAGGCTTTCCGCGCCATGCCGCCGGCATTGTTCGATCCGCCGCAGCGCTGTCTTATAGGCCTCTTGTTCCTCGCCGTTCATGGAGGGAAGGGACCCGGAAAACCGGGGCCGGTCAACCTTCGCAAGCCGGGAGGCGGATTTGAAATCCTGGGCCCGCGCGGAATATTTTCTAAAAAGATCGAGAAATCAGTTGCGAAGCCTGAATCACTTCCCATACTCGCCACTCCTTCCTGCCCGGGCCATTTCGTCCGGGTGCACAGGATTTATCGGGAGCAGCACCGGAAAAGTGGCTGCTAATTGATACAGGTTTTGTCCCGTTTTGCGGGCCTTGGCTGTGGCGACCCCGGTATTTCCTTGCAGTGGAAACCGAAATTTACCCCAGCCATGCCAACCATCAATCAGCTCGTCAACAAGGGTCGTTCCGACAAAGCGTCGAAATCGAAGTCCCCGGCCCTTGCCAACTGCCCGCAGCGCCGCGGAGTGTGTCTGCAAGTCATGACCCGGACGCCGAAGAAGCCGAACTCGGCTCTGCGGAAAGTCGCGAAGGTTCGTCTGACTAACGGGTATGAAGTGATCGCCTACATCGGCGGTGAAGGCCACAACCTTCAGGAGCACTCCATCGTGCTGGTGCGTGGTGGCCGGGTAAAGGACTTGCCGGGGGTTCGTTACCACATCGTCCGTGGTTCGCTGGACTGCCTTGGAGTGGACAAGCGCCGTCGTGGCCGGTCCAAGTATGGTGCCAAGCGTCCGAAGCCGGGTCAGGCTGCCGCCGCCACCAAGGGCGGTGCGAAACCGGCTGGTAAGAAGAAGTAACGAAACATTTAAAATTTAGAAGCACACAGGCTTATGGCTCGCAGAAAGCGCGTTTACAAAAAAATCGAGCACCGTGACTCCCGTTACGACAGCTCCTTGGTTTCCAAGCTCATCACCCGCCTCATGGTCGAGGGGAAGCGTTCCATCGCGGAGCGCATCGTCTACGCCGCCATCGACAAGGTGAATGAGAAGTCCGATTCCGTCGATCCTCTCGAAATCATCACCCGGGCCATCGAAAACGCCAAGCCCCGTCTGGAAGTGAAGAGCCGCCGCGTGGGTGGCGCCACTTATCAAGTGCCCCTCGAAGTGGCTCCGGACCGTTCCGAATCCCTCGCCATGCGCTGGATCCTCGGCTTCGCCCGCAACCGCAAGGGCACCCCGATGCACGTCGCCCTGGCGAACGAGCTGAAGGAAGCCGCCTCCAATCAGGGCAACGCCATCCGCAAACGGGATGACGTGCACAAGATGGCCCAGGCGAACCGCGCCTTCGCTCACTTCCGCTGGTAGTCCACCGGCCGGTCCTCTCTTTTCTCCCCACACCATTTATCCTGCTTCCCCCGTCAATGTCCAACCAACTGAACAGCCCTAACCGCCAGTATCCGCTGGAGCGTACGCGCAACATCGGGATTTCCGCGCACATCGATGCCGGGAAGACCACGCTGACAGAACGGATCCTGTTCTACACCGGCATGATTCACCGCATCGGTGAAGTGCATGACGGCGCGGCCACCACCGACTGGATGGAGCAGGAAAAGGAACGTGGGATCACCATCACTTCCGCCGCCGTGACGGCTAAGTGGAAGCAGATCCCCACTCCCGGCCTCTTCAAGACATTCGAAGGCCAGGACATGCGGGTGAACATCATCGACACCCCCGGCCACGTGGACTTCACTGCCGAGGTGGAGCGCTCCCTCCGGGTGCTGGACGGTGTGATCCTCGTTTACTGCGGCGTGGCCGGCGTGCAGCCCCAGTCTGAAACGGTGTGGCGTCAGGCGACGAAGTACAGCGTTCCCCGGATCGCCTTCGTCAATAAGATGGACCGCACCGGCGCGAACTTCGACCACGTGGTGCGCGATCTCCGTGACAAGCTCGGCGCGAACGCCCACCCGATCCTCATCCCCATCGGCGCCGAAGATCAGCTCAAGGGCGTGATCGACGTGATCGGGAAAGTGGCTCACATTTATTCCGACAACGACAAGCTGGGCTCCACCTATGAAGTGGCTCCCCTCACCGAAGATCAGAAGGCCCTGGCGGACCTGGCCTACGAAGACCTCACCGCGGCGCTCTGCGACGTGGATGACGAACTCGGCATGATGTTCCTGGAAGAAAAACCGATCTCCGTGCAGGACGTGAAACACGCCCTTCGCCGCGCCGTGATCGCCAACAAAATAGTGCCGGTCGCCGGTGGTTCTGCTTTCAAGAACAAAGGAGTCCAGGCTCTCCTGGATGCGGTGGTGGACTATCTCCCGAACCCGCTGGACATCGAGCCGCAAAGGGGAATCAGCCCGGACGACGAGAACATCCATCTTGAAGCCACCCCGAACGACGCGGGCAATTTCGTCAGCCTCGCCTTCAAGCTCTGGTCTGACAAATTCGTGGGCAAGCTGGTGTTCTTCCGCGTGTATTCCGGGAAGATCTCCAAGGGCGACCAGATTTACAACCCTCGCACCCGCAAACGTGAGCGCGTGGGCCGCCTGATCCAGATCCAGGCGAACCAGCACACGGACATCGATACCTGCTACAGCGGTGATATCGCCGCCATCGTGGGCATCAAGGACGTCCGCACTGGCGACACTCTCTGTAACGAAAACCACGAGATCCTCCTCGAGCCGCCGACCTTCCCGGATCCGGTGATCAGCATGGCCATCGAGCCGCGCAGCAAGGCCGACCAGGAGAAAATGGCGATCGCGCTGCAACGTCTCTCCGACGAAGACCCCACCCTCATCGTCCGCACGGACGAAGAAACCGGCCAGGTCATTCTCGCCGGGATGGGCGAACTCCACCTCGAAATTATCCGCGACCGGATTCTCCGCGAGTTCAAGGTCGAGACGGACGCCGGCAAGCCGCAAATCGCCTACCGTGAAGCCATCACCCTCGCCGCTGGTGGCGAAGGCAAGCTGGTGAAGCAGTCTGGTGGTCGTGGTCAATACGGCCACGTGGTTCTCAAAGTCACGCCGAATGAGCGCGGCAAGGGCCACTCCACGGAAAACAAGGTCGTGGGCGGTAACATTCCGAAGGAATACATCAAGCCCTGTATGGACGGCATCAAGGAAGCCCTCCTGAACGGCATCATCGCCGGCTACCCGGTGGTGGACGTGCATGTGGACCTCCTCGACGGTTCCTACCACGAAGTGGACTCCAACGAAAACGCGTTCAAGATGGCGGCCATTTTCGCCATGAAGGACGCCTTCAAGAAGGCCAAGTGCCAGCTTCTGGAGCCGATCATGAAGGTGGAGTGCACCACTCCTGATGAATATCAGGGGGACATCATGGGTGACATCAACCGCCGCCGCGGCCGCATCGGCAGCATGGAGAGCAAGCAAAACGCCTCCATCGTCAACGCCGACGTGCCTCTCGCCGAAATGTTCGGTTATTCCACCGCCATCCGGACCCTCTCCTCTGGTCGTGCCAGCTACAGCATGACCCCCAGCCACTTCGAGCCGGTTCCCGGCAACATCGTCGAAACCATCGTCGAGCAGCGCGGTGGATCCCGCCGTGGCGGTCAGCAGTAAGGTTACCCCCAGTTTTAAAACCACTTCACTTTTCTATGCAAAACCAGCGTATCCGCATCCGCCTCCGCGCCTTCGATTTCCGCACCCTCGACAAGAGCGTGTTTGAAATCGTGGAAACGGCGAAACGCACCGGTGCCCGTGTCGCGGGTCCGATTCCGCTCCCGACCCGTATTGAGAAATTCTCGGTGAACCGTTCCGTTCACGCCGACAAAAAGTCCGCCGACCAGTTCGAAATGCGCACTCACAAGCGCCTCCTCGACATCGTGGACCCCACCGCCCGCACCGTGGATGAGCTGAAGAAGCTTAACCTCCCCGCCGGTGTCGATATCCAGATCAAGATCTGATCCTGGAGCATCCGTCCAAATCAACCAACCTTTCTAACGCTACCCGATTATGAGCCTCGGACTCCTGGGAAAAAAGCTGGGCATGACCCACGTCTATGATGAAGCCACCGGCAAAGCCACGGCGGTGACGGTCATTGACGTCAGCGAAAACGAAATCATTCAGGTGAAGACTCCTGAAACCGACGGCTACAGCGCCGTGCAGGTGGGCATTCAGGAAAAACGCCCCAGCCGCGTGAACAAGGCCCTCACCGGCCACTTCGCGAAGCATGGCACCACGCCTAAATACAACATCCGCGAGTTCCGCATGGACGGCGAAGCCTCCGTGCCCGCCTCCGGGACGAAGCTGGACGCCACGCAGTTCGCCAAGGACCAGTGGGTGGACGTGATCGGCGTGACCAAGGGCCGCGGCTTCGCCGGTGTCGTGAAGCGCTACCGCTTCGCCGGTCAGCGTCAGACGCACGGTTCCATGATGCACCGCCGGACGGGAGCCATTGGCTGCCGTTTGACTCCGGGCCGCGTCTGGAAAAACCAGCGCATGCCGGGGCACATGGGTGTGGACAACCGCACCGTGCAGAACCTCAAGATCGTGGCCGCCCGCCCGGAAGATAACATCATCTTCGTCAGCGGCAGCATCCCCGGCGCCAAAGGTGGTCTGGTGATCATCCGCCCCGCCAAGAAAAAACCCGCTCCCGCCGCGTCCTGAGACCGGAGCGAAACACGGAACTGACTAACCAGCTTTAAATCAATGGCAGCACAAGTTTTCACCCTCGAGGCCGCGAAGGCCGCGAACATTTCCGTTGTGGAAAACGGACGCGGCACCCAGGCCGTGCATGACGCCGTGACGGCGATTCGTGCCAATGGCCGCAGCGGCACCGCCAAGACCAAGACCCGCGGCGAAGTCGCGGGCTCCAACAAAAAGCTCTATCGCCAAAAAGGCACCGGTAACGCCCGGGCCGGCGAAAAGCGCAGCCCCACCCGTTCGGGCGGCGGCACGGCCCACGGTCCGAAGATCCGGGACTACAGCAAGAAGGTTTCCAAGAAGACGAAGAAACTCGCCTTCTCCAAGGCCCTCTCCGAGCGCATCAAGGCCGGGGACGTGGTCACCGTCTCCTCCTTCTCCGTCGCGGACGGCAAGACCGCTTCCTTCGTGAAGCAGCTCGGCTCCAACGTCGAAGGCACGAAGGTTCTCGTCATCGCCGCCGCCTTCGACGAGATGACCTACCGCTCCGCCCGCAATCATTCCCGCTCGCTGCTGATCACCGCCGATGAGGCGAACACCCTGCAGCTCCTGAACTTCCGCAAGATCATCATCACCGCGGATGCCATGGAAACCCTCGCCCGGAGGACCGCTTAATGAAAGACGTCTATCAAACCATCAAGAGCATTCGTCTCAGTGAGAAGGCCGCTCTGGCCACCGAACAGAACAACGAATACGTGTTCGAAGTCGATACCAAGGCCAACAAGCTGGAGATCGCCCAGGCTATCAAGGTGATCTTTGGCAAGAAGGTCGCCGCGGTCCGCACCTGCAACTATGACGGGAAAGCCCGCCGCAAGCGCACTGCCTCCGCCGGTTACACCGCCTCCTGGAAAAAAGCCGTCGTGCGGCTCGCTCCCGGAGAAAAGATCGACCTCACCTAGTAGTTTCCACGGACCTCATTTCCTCGCCGAACTGACCTCACGTTATGGCTCTCAAGACTTTCTCCCCTATCACTCCGTCGAACCGCTATAAGCAGTGGCCCGACCTCTCCGGTCTCTCCAAGAAGAAGCCGGAGAAATCCCTCCTCACCCCCATCCGGAAGTCCGGTGGACGGAACAACACGGGTGTCATTACCGTCCGGCACATCGGCGGTGGACACAAGCAGATGTACCGGATCATCGACTTCAAGCGTGTGAAGCGTGATCAACCCGCCAAGGTGACGGCGATCGAATATGATCCCAACCGTTCCGCCCGGATCGCCCTGATCGAGTATCAGGACGGCACGAAGGCTTACATCATCGCCCCCGCCGGTCTGGCGGCCGGTGCCGTGGTGACCGCCGGCGAAAAAGCCGCTCCGGAACTCGGCAACGCTCTCCCGCTTTCCGCCATCCCGCTGGGAACGGCCATCCACAATGTGGAGCTGAAGCCCGGTCAGGGTGGACGCGTCGCCCGCAGCGCCGGCCAGTCCGTGATGCTGAACAACCGCGAAGGCGACTACGCTCTCCTGAAGATGCCTTCCGGGGAAATCCGCAAGATCCACGTCACCTGCTACGCCACCATCGGCACCGTCGGTAACTCCGAGCACATGAACGTGGTGTCCGGCAAGGCTGGACGCACCCGCTGGAAGGGTGTTCGCCCGACCGTCCGGGGGATGACGATGAACCCGGTGGACCACCCGAACGGTGGTGGTGAAGGCCGCTCCAAGTCCGGTGGTGGTCGCCAGCACCTTCTCAGCCCCTGGGGCCATGCGAAGGGCCAGAAGACCCGGAAGAAGTACCACCAGACTGACCGCTTCATTGTGCAGCGCCGCAATGCCAAGAAGGCCAGCTAATCCAACCCGCACCGTTTCAATCATTTTATCTTATGGGCCGATCCCTTAAAAAAGGACCTTTTGTCAATCAGAAGCTCCTCATCAAAATCGATAAGCTCAACGAGGCTGGCACCAAGCGTCCGATCAAGACGTGGGCCCGCGCCTCGATGGTGACGCCGGATTTCGTGGGGCATACCTTCATGGTCCACAATGGCAAGGACTTCATCAGCGTCTATGTGACGGAAAACATGGTGGGACATAAACTCGGTGAGTTTTCCCCCACCCGTCTCTTCAAGGGCCACGGCGCGCATACCGCCAAGGTTTCCAAGTAAGCCGCGGTCATCGTCCTCTCCCCCGTCATGGCCTTCCGCGTCTCCACTCTCCGGCTTCCCGCCATCGCCTTCGTGGCGGTGTCCCTGGGAGCCGTGGTGGCCCAGGACACGGAGGCTCCGGCTCCAGCCCGTCCCGCCCCGGCGGACGTTGCGGGGCAGGGTAGGGAAAATGATCCGGTCACTCTGCAAAGAAGGCTGGTGGCGGTGGGTGAAGCCCTCGCCACGGCCAACGCGGAGCTGGCCACCCTGCGGGAGCAGCACGCGCAACTGACCCTCCGCATGGAGGCCCTCGGCTTCGCGGCAGTCAAAGGGGACGAACGCTCCACCCAGCGCCGTCTCCTGAAAGCCGCCGCGGACCTCCAGGCCTCCGAAACCGCCCGCGCGGAAATCACTGAAAAAGCCAACCGCCTCGCCGAAGCCGCCGCCGCCTACATGGCGAAGCCCGGGGAGCCAGTGGTGAAGACCAGTCTGGAGGAGACGGTGAAAGCCGTCACCTCCTCCAAACCCGCCCGGCAGATCCCTCCCGTTCCCGTGGAGTCCGCCCTTGTCGTCTCTTATAAAACCGAACTCGGTCTCGCCGTGATCAATGCCGGAAGCGATTCTGGAGTCCGCATGGGAGCCCCCATGATTGTCTCCCGGGCTGACCGGACCGTCGGACACGGCCTGGTGGTCGATGTCCGGGACCGCATCTCCGGAGTCCTTCTCACCGGTGCCACACCCGCCGCCGTCCGCGTGGGGGATTCCGTAAAGCCCGAAATCGAACAGTCCCAGCCCGCCCCCAAAAAATAAATTTACGTAAGCCATGGAAGTCAAAGCACTCACCAAATACGCCCGCATCTCGCCGCTCAAGGCGCGCCAGGTCGCGATGGAAATCCAGGGACTGCCGGTGTCGGCGGCTCTGAACATCCTGAATTTCACGCCGAAGAAGGCCGCGCATCTCTTCAGCAAGACGCTGAAATCCGCCGTGGCCAACGCCGAGCACAACTTCGACCTCAGCGTCGAAAATCTCATGGTCAAAGTCGCCGTGGCCAACACGGGACCCGTCCAGAAGCGCATCAAACCCATGGCCCGCGGATCCGCCGCCCCCATCCGCAAGCCCACCAGCCACATTCTCGTGGTCGTCTCCGACGAAAAGGGCGCTGAGTAATTACCGCACCATCCACCTGAGCATTTTCTCTTATGGGACAAAAAGTTAATCCGATTGGTTTTCGCCTCGCCGTCAACAAAGACTGGCGGTCCAAATGGTTCGCTTCGAAGCAGGAGTTTCCTGGCTTCCTCCACAGCGACATCAAGATCCGCGCCTATCTGAAGGCCAAGCTTCAGTTTGCCGCCGTGGCGAAGATCGTCATCGAACGCGCCTGGAACAGCGTTCGTGTGACCCTGTTCACCGCCCGTCCTGGTCTGGTGATCGGACGCAAGGGATCGGAAATCGAAGTCATGAATGCCGCCATCAGCGAAATGTCCGGTGGCAAGCAGGTCAAGATCGACATTCTCGAAATCAAGTCCCCGGAACTGGACGCCCAGCTCGTCGCCGAAAACGTCGCCGTGCAGCTGGAACGCCGGATTTCCTTCCGCCGCGCCATGAAGCGCGCGGTGCAGACCGCCATGGAGTTCGGTGCCCTCGGCATCCGGATCCGGGTGGCCGGCCGTCTCGGCGGCGCGGACATCGCCCGCGCTGAGTGGTATCGTGAAGGCAAAGTGCCTCTCCAGACCCTCCGCACGCCCCTCGACTATGGTTTCACCGAAGCCCACACCGTTTACGGCCGTATTGGCATCAAAGTCTGGGTGAATCGTGTGATCAACGCTGATGGCGAAGTTCAGGCTTCCCAAACCGGCGAACGCCGCCCGCGTGGTCCCCGGAAAGACGGTGACCGTCGTGGTCCTGGCGGCCCCGGTGGTCCTGGCGGCAACCGCGGACGTGGTCCTGGCGGTCCTGGTGGTGGTCGCGGACGTGGTCCCGGCGGTCCTGGTGGCTTCGGCGGACCCCGCCCGGCGGGCCCTCCCGCTCCCGCGAGCGCGCCTTCCGCGTAACCCCTTCTAATTCGTTAATTTTCAACACCCAGCTTTGATATCAGCTTATGGCGATGCTTCCCAGTCGAGTAAAGTACCGCAAGTCCCAGCGCGGCAGCCGTTCCGGCAATGCGCAGGTGGGGACGACAGTGGCCTTTGGAGAGTTCGGTCTCCAGACCCTGGACCGCGGATGGATTAAAAACAACCAGATCGAAGCCTGCCGGGTCGCGATCACCCGCAATTTGAAGCGGAAAGGTAAAGTTTTCATTCGCATTTTCCCGCATAAGCCTGTAACGGCCCGCCCGCCGGAAACCCGGATGGGTAAGGGTAAAGGCGCTCCGGAATTCTGGGTCGCCGTGGTTCGCCCCGGCAACATGCTTTTTGAAGTTGCCGGCGTTCCTGAGTCCCTTGCGAAAGAATCCTTCCGTCTCGCTGCTGCGAAACTCGGCATCCGCTGCCGTTTCGTCCGCCGCTCCCTCCACGCCTAATCCCTCCTCCCCGATACTGCCATGAAGATTAAAGAAATTCGCGAAAAGTCGGTGGAAGATCTCGCCGAAGCCCGTCGCGGCATGAAGCAGGAGATCTTCAATCTCCGCATTCAACAAAAGAGCGGCCAGTTGGAAAATCCCGCCCGCCTGCGCACCCTGCGCCGGTCCATCGCCCGCATTGAAACCACGTTCACCGAGCTGGCCGCGAAGAAGGCCGCCGCGGCGAAGTAATCTCCGGGAGACTCTTTAACTGACTTTTTCCCATGTCCGATTCCGCTTCCAATCCTGAATCCCAGCCCGCCGGAGACGCCGATCGCGCCCGCCGCAAAACCCGCGTCGGCGTCGTCCTCTCCGATAAGATGGAGAAGACCATCGTCGTTGGCGTTGTCCGCCGCGTTCCGCACCCCAAGTTCGGCAAGATCGTCAAGAAGACCACCAAGCTTTACGCCGCTGATGACAAAGGCGAAGCGAAAGCCGGGGATCGCGTCCGCGTTCAGGAATGCCGCCCGCTCAGCAAGCTGAAGCGCTGGCGCCTCATTGAAGTTCTCAAGCACTAATCAACCCACAAGCCAAACCCCAGCCTACTAAGATCCTATGATCCAGATGGAAACCAAGCTGCAGGTGGCCGATAACACGGGAGCCCGCGTCGCCAAGATGATCGGTGTTCTCGGCAAGCGGTCTCGCACCGCCCGTGTCGGCGACATCATCACCGCGCACATCCGTGAAGCCACCCCCACCGGTGCCGTTAAGAAAGGTGAAGTCGTCAAGGCTGTCATCGTTCGCACCTCGTTCCCGATCCGCCGTGACGACGGCAGCGTTCTCCGCTTTGACAGCAATGCCATCGTGGTGATCGACAAGGATCAGAACCCCCGCGGAACCCGTATCTTTGGCCCGGTGGCCCGGGAACTCCGCGACAAGAACTTCATGAAAATTATTTCCCTCGCTCCCGAGGTTCTCTAAGTCATGGCCGCTTCAGCACACGTCAAAAAGGGTGACACCGTGACCGTCATTTCCGGGCACGAGTCGATCAAAGGAAAATCCGGCAAAGTTCTTCAAGTCTTCCCGAAAAAGGGCAGGGTTATCGTCGAAGGACTTCGTCTGGTTAAGAAGCACCAGAAGCCCACGCAAGCCAACACCCAGGGCGGCATCGTGGAGCGTGAAGGCACACTTTCCATCTCCAAAGTCAGGCTGTCCGGCGACTCCGTGAAGGAGAAAGCCCCGGCTCCGAAGGCGAAGGCGAAAGCCAAGAAGAAATAACACCTGACCCTTGTTCATTGGTTATGGAACCAGCTCTCAAAACTCATTATTTTTCAAAGGTAATTCCGGCTCTTCAATCCAAGCTGGGCGTGCAAAACGTCCACGAGATTCCGAAGGTCGAGAAAGTCGTCGTCAACTGCTCCTTCGGCAAAGCTGCTGACCGCAAGCAGGCTGTCGAGGACGCTCTGAACGATCTCCGTGCCATCACCGGCCAGAAGCCCGTGATCACGAAGTCCCGCAAGGCGATTTCCAACTTCAAGCTCCGTGAGGGTGAACCTCTCGGCGTCAAGGTCACCCTTCGCGGGAAGATCATGTGGGAATTCCTGGAGCGCCTCATCAAGATGGCCCTTCCGGTCGTCCGTGACTTCCGCGGCGTGAGCGCCAAGGCTTTCGACGGCAACGGGAACTACACCCTCGGCATCGCCGACCAGTCCATCTTTCCGGAGATCGAAATCGACAAAGTGAAACGCCAGTTGGGCTTTGACGTCTGCATCGTCACCTCCGCCACCACCGACGACCATGGCCGCGATCTCCTTCGCGCCCTTGGAATGCCCTTCCGGGATCATAAGACGGCAGCGGCCAAAGAAGGCGAACAGGCTGCCGCGTAAACCCTCAGTGTAACACTTTAGTTTTTAGCGACAATGGCCGTATTGACCGATCCCATTTCTGACTTCCTCACCCGCTGGAAAAATGCCAGCCGGGCCCGCAAAGAGGAGTTCACCGCACCTTTCTCCCGCGTTAAGGCGGAAATCGCCCGCATCCTCCAGGAGGAAGGGTACATCTGGTCCTATGAAGTGGACACCACTGGAAAACATCCGGTGATCAAAGTGAAAAACAAATACACCGGCACCGGCCTCGCGAATCGCGCGGTGGTGACGGAAGTGAAGCGGGTGAGCAAGCCCGGGATGCGTCAATACGTGCAGGTGGATGACATCCCCCGCGTGCTTGGCGGCCTCGGCATCGCCATTCTCTCCACCTCCCGCGGTGTCATGTCTGGCGGACAAGCCAGAAAACAGCGTGTGGGCGGAGAACTTCTCGCCCTCGTCTGGTAATCCGAAGAACCCGAATTCATTTCCTTCATATGTCTCGAGTAGGTAATAAAGCGATCGTCCTCCCGGCGAAAGTCACCGTCAAGAACGACGGCGGCAACGTCACGGTGGAAGGTCCAAAAGGAAAACTCAGCTACGTGCTGCCCACTGGTATTTCCATGGATGCCGAAGGCACCACGCTTACCGTGAAGCGTTCCAGCGATGAGCGCCGTCAGCGCGCGCTTCACGGCACCAGCCAGCGTTTGATCAGCAACATGATCAAGGGTGTCAGCGACGGTTTTGTGAAAGACCTGGAAATTCACGGCACCGGTTTCCGTGCTTCCGTGAAAGGTTCCGCTCTGGATCTCTCCCTGGGCTACAGCCACCCGCTGCTGCATCCGATCCCGGCCGACCTCAAGGTCACCGTGGCGGACAACACCAAGATCAAGGTGGAAGGCATCGACAAACAACGCGTCGGCCAGTTCGCGGCGGACGTTCGTAACTACTACCGTCCGGAGCCTTACAAGGCGAAGGGTGTTCGCTATGCCGGCGAGAAGATCCGCCGCAAGGAAGGCAAGAAAGTGAAGTAACCCGTGGTGATCCTCCCGGGAAACCCAACCTCATTCCGCCAAAATGTCCATCAATCGTAAAGAAATCCGCCGCCGGGTTCACGCCCGCATTCGTAAGAAAGTCTCCGGCACCCCGGAACGTCCCCGTCTGGCTGTTCACTTCTCCAACAAGAATGTGTATGCCCAGGTGATCGATGACGTGAAGGGTGTTACTATCGCCTACGCCAGCACGCATGATGACAGCGTGGGCAAGGGAGCCACCGTCAGCACTGCTGTCAGCGTTGGCAAGCTCGTCGCCGAGCGCGCCAAAGCCGCCAACATCACGGGCGTGGTCTTCGACCGCGGCGGTCACATCTACCACGGCAAGGTCAAGGCCCTCGCCGATGCCGCCCGCGAAGCCGGGCTCCAATTCTAATCCCCTTTATATCATGTCCACTGACACAGCCGTTGCCCCTCCCCATGCATCCTCTGATGAGGGGCGTCCTGAAATGACCGAAAAGGTCGTGCACATCAACCGGTGTGCCAAAGTGGTGAAGGGTGGTCGCCGCTTCAGCTTCTCCGCGCTCGTGGTTTCCGGCGACCGTCAGGGTCGTGTGGGCTACGGTTTCGGAAAGGCGAATGAAGTTTCCGACGCGATCAAAAAGGCCAGCGAAGCCGCGAAAAAGTCGTTCGTTACCATCAGTCTGCGCGGCAATACCATTCCGCACCAGGCCACTGGTGAATTCGGCGGTGGCCGCGTGCTGTTGAAGCCCGCAAGCCCTGGAACGGGCATCATCGCCGGCGGCGCGGTCCGCGCGGTGGTGGAAGCCGCCGGTGTCAAGGACGTGCTCGCCAAGAGCCTTGGATCCAAAAACCCCGCCAACGTGGCGAAGGCCACGCTGGACGCCCTCATGCAACTGCGCACCCGTGAGCAGTTCCTGGGAGCCCGCGGAAAACTGAAGTCTGAGCGGCTCTGAGCCGGACAGAAGGAATCCTCTCCATGGCCGGAGTCCGGACGGGTAAATCCGGCGGCTCCGGCCTTTAAAATCAAATCCTGCTTCGGCGTTCAATTCCTGGCATAACTGACCGGGGTGGTGATGCCGGAATAACTTTTAAACAGAATTTCAATCGGATGAATCTTTCCACACTCTCTCCCCGTCCCGGCTCCAAGCATCGCATCAAGCGGCTTGGCTGTGGCGAAAGCTCCGGTCACGGTAAAACGTCCGGTAAAGGTCACAAGGGTCAGAAGGCCCGCGCCGGCGGCTCCGTTCGTCACGGCTTTGAAGGCGGCCAGATGCCCATCTACCGTCGTCTTCCCAAGAAAGGCTTCAGCAATGTCGATTTCGCCATTCGGTATGCCACTATCAACGTGAGCACTCTTGAAGAGCGTTTTGAAGCGGGCACGGAAATCACTGAAGAGCTTCTCCGCGCGGAAGGCCTCGTCAAAGGACGTCACCACGGCATCAAGATTCTTGGCGACGGTGAACTGACCAAGAAATTCTCGGTCAGCGCTCACAAAGTGAGTGCCTCCGCCAAAGAAAAGATCGAAAAAGCCGGAGGAAATGTCATTGACGCTTCCCCCGCCGCTAAATAACTAGACAATCCACGGGCGGATGGGCGCAACTCACGTTGCGCCCATCTCTTTATTTTCCCGGGCCAATTTTGACCGCCGACTGACCCTGCTGACTGCCTCATGATTTCCGCCTTCGCCAATATCTTTAAAATCCCGGAGCTGCGTCACCGGGTTATTTTCACTTTGGCCATGCTGGCCGTGGTCCGTATCGGTGCCGCGATCACACTGCCAGGCGTCGATCCTGCGGTCGTGCAGCAGTTTTTGAACTCCGCTGAGTCCCGGGACGGCAGTGCGCTCAGCACGCTCATCACGGCTTTCAGCGGTGGTATCGTGGCCTCCTGTTCCATCCTCGCGCTCGGCATCATGCCTTATATCAGCGCGTCCATTATGGTGCAGCTCCTCACGGCGGTGGTGCCCCGGCTCAGCAAGCTCGCCCGTGAGCCTGGAGGCCGTCAGAAGATCACCCAGTACACCCGGTATGTCACCATCGTGCTCTGTCTCATTCAGGGCTATATGATGACCGCCGGGCTTTTGCATCCGGAGCACAATCCTTTGCTTCGCGGGATGTCGGACTTCCTGAATAAAAACGGATTGATCCTCGCGCCAATCGGGGACGGCAAGATTGGATTTTATTTCACCGCAGTCATTACGCTCACTGCGGGAACGATGTTTTTGATGTGGCTCGGTGAGCAAATCACGGAGCGGGGAATCGGTAACGGAACCTCGCTAGTGATTTCGGTGAACATCCTTTCGGATCTTCCCTTTGCTCTCGTCACCACGGTGAACCGGCTCATCGTTGAGGGAGATCCCACGAAGGCGATCATTCTTGTGGGGCTCATCTGTCTTTTCGTGATCAGCGTGGCCTCCATCATCGTGATCACCCAGGCAACCCGGAAGATCGCGATCAATTATGCCAAGCGCATGGTGGGTCGTAAAGTGATGGGCGGTCAGTCTACCCACCTGCCCATCCGTTTGAACTACTCGGGCGTCATGCCCATCATCTTCGCCTCCGCCATCATCGCGTTCCCGCCGATGATCCTCTCATGGTTCTGGCCGAACGCGGAGTGGGTGCAGAAGTTTTCCCACATGATGCAGGATCATGGCCCGCTTCACTGGGGCATTTATCTGGTGCTCATTTTCTTCTTCGCCTATTTCTGGGTGGCCACCATGTTCCAGCCCACGCAGATTTCCGAGGATCTTAAGTCGAACGGTGGTTACGTGCCGGGTATTCGCCCCGGGAAGCCCACGGCGGACTTCCTGGATTATACCATGAGCCGCCTGACGTTCTCAGGGGCTATCTTCCTCTCTATTGTGGCCATCGTGCCGCAGGTGATGACATATTACTGGCAGGACATCATTCCTCCCCAGGCGTCCCAGTTCTTCGGCGGCACCAGCATCCTCATTCTTGTGGGTGTGTTGCTTGACCTCATGCGCCAGGTGGAGACTCACCTCCTCCAGCGGAACTACGATGGCTTCCTGCGCAAGGGTCGCATCCGTGGCCGCTATGAAGGTGATGGCACTCCCAAGGCGGGACTTACCGCGGCGAGTGGCCGGGTGGTGATCCTGTATGTGGTCCTCGCGCTCATGATCCTCCTCGGTATCAGCGTGGCGGTTTACAGGAAGTTCTTCCCGGCATGAAGGTTCCGATCCGGAAAGGCGCGGAACTGGATGGCATGCGCGAGGCCGGTCACACGGCCGCCGCGGTGCTGACCAAAACCACCGCCCTTGTGCGGCCCGGCATCAGCACGCTGGAAGTGGATCGGGCGGCGGCTCAGTTCATGGCTGACGCCGGCAGCAAGAGTGCCTTCCTCGGCTACCGGAATTTTCCTGGCCACATCTGCATTTCGCTAAATCACGAAGTCGTTCACGGCATCGGCAAAGCAGACCGGATCATCCAGCACGGAGACATCGTGAAGATCGATGTCGGCATCGTGAAGAACGGATGGATCGGGGACAATGCCACCACGGTTCCCGTGGGCATGGTACCTCCGGAAGTGCATCAACTGCTACGTGCCACGGAGGAATCCTTGCATGTGGCGATCAGTCACGCAAAGCCCGGCGGGCAGTTGCGTGTGCTCTGCGGCAGCGTGGAGGCCTTTGTGAAACGCTATGGCTACACCGTCGTGGAACAATTCGTGGGACATGGTGTGGGCCGCCAGCTTCACGAAAAACCCGAGGTGCCGAACTTTGACAATGGCCGCATCAAGCTGCGCCTTGAGCCCGGCATGGTGCTCGCCATTGAGCCCATGGTAAACATGGGCACCTCCGAAGTGGTGGTGTTATCAGATCGCTGGACCGCCGTCACCCGGGACCGCAAACCGAGCGCTCACTTTGAGCACACCGTGGTCGTGACCGAGGATGGCCCGGAGATTCTCACTCCCCGCCCCCGCCTCACGCAGCCGGTGGGCTGAGTTGGGTTCCGGGTCACACCCGGAGCCCCGGAAAGTCTGCTTCGTTGCGGCGCGGTGGTAGTTTGACGGAAAGCGAAGCGTGCTCATGGTCCTGGCCATGATCCGTGTTTTTCTGCTGCTTCTGGTTTTCCGTCTGGTTTCGTTTGGGGCGGAGCCGTTGTTGAGAAACGGAGACCGCGTGCTTGTGCTGGGAGACAGCATCACCCAGGACGGACGTTATGTGGTCGCGCTGGATCTGCTGGTCAGAAGCCGCCTGCCCGGTGTCTCCGTGGAGATCATTCCCCTGGGTCTCGCGAGTGAAACCGTGAGCGGCACCAGTGAGAAGCATCACCCGTGGCCCCGGCCGGATGTGCATGAGCGGTCCGGTCGCGCTCTGGAAAAGGTGAAGCCCTCCGTGGTCCTCTTCTGTTATGGGATGAACGACGGCATCTATGCCCCGCTGGATGAAGCCCGCTTCCTGAAGTTTCAGGAGGCTGTGAAAGGCCTCGTGGCCCAGTGCCGGGCCGCGGGAGTCAGGCAGGTGATCGTCGTCACTCCGCCTCCTTTTGATCCGCTATCCTATAAAGGCCCGCTGGCACCGGATGGCTTTGATGACTATGGATATAAATCCCCGTGGAAAAACTACAATGAAACGCTGGCCCGTTTCGCCGCTTGGGAGCGGGACACGCCGGGCCTTGCGGACCGCGTGGTCGATCTCCACACCCCGCTGACCGCCGTCTTCGCCGCCTGGCACAAGGCTGACCCCAAATGGTCGAGCGGCGATGGCGTGCATCCTGGCGCGGAGGGTCACTGGCTCATGGCGGGGCTCATCGCGGAGGGGCTGGGAATTCCCGGGGCGGTGTCGGATTTGAAAGCTGGAGAACCGGATGCAGAGGGAGGATGGACCGTGAATTTTACCGCCGCGCCTCCCGTGGCCGCGCCTTCTGGAGCCCCGGCGGGATTCCTGAAAGCCGGGGGCTTTCAGCGGCAGATGAACCGTTTTGAACTGACCCTCCCTGCCGCGCCCACCGCCAGCTTGAGCCTGAAATCCGGCGAAACCCTCCTGGGCACGGTGACCCGTCAGGATCTCGCGCGGGGCCTGGACCTCACCTCCTTCCCGGCGCTTTCTATGAACGGGGATGCCGCCGCGGCCCTGCCCATCGCCATGGAGCGCTTCCGCATTCTCTCCGCCGCGTGGCGGGAGCATATCGGCCACACGCGCCCGGACACGGACCGCCATGCCCTGCCCCTGGACCAGGCGCTCGTGGAGGCGGGAAAGCTCGGAGAGAAGCTGGACGCCCTCCTGAAACCGCGCGCGGAGACCCTGCGTCTGCAGCCGGTCCAGCCGTGAAAGTTTGCCTTGGCGCGCCCGCATTCCGCGGCATTCTCCGCGCCCATGAGTGAACCCCAGGCTCCCGCCCTTCTTATCCTCGCCGCCGGCATGAGCAGCCGCTACGGCGGCACCTCCAAACAGACGGATGGCATGGGGCCCGCCGGGGAAACGCTGCTGGACTATTCCGTCTATGATGCGAAGAGCGCCGGGTTTGGCCGTATTGTTTTCGTGATCCGCCGGGAGGGCGAGGCCGCCTTCCGGGAGAAGGTGGTCTCCCGGCTGGAGCCCCATCTACCGGTGAATCTGGTGTATCAGGACATGATGGACCTGCCCGCCGGGTTCACTCCTCCGCCGGACCGCCTCAAACCCTGGGGCACCGGCCACGCCGTGTGGGCGGCCCGCCACGAAATCCGCGAGCCCTTCTGTGTCATCAACGCGGACGACTATTACGGGTGCGATTCCTTCCACGTCATGGGGGAATACCTCCGTCGGCCGGACCTGGACGGCCCTCCCGCCGCTTGGAGCATGGTGGGCTTCCAACTGCGGAAGACCCTGAGCGAACACGGGAAAGTGGCCCGGGGCATTTGCTCCGTCCAGGACGGCCTGCTGACCGGTGTGGAGGAAATGACGGATATTCACAACACCCCGGAAGGAGCCGAAAACCGCCCGGAGGGAAAACCGCCGGTGCCGCTGAGCGGGCTGGAAACCGTCTCCCTGAATATGTGGGGCTTCACCCCGGCGCTGTTCGAGGAATTCGGGGAGTCATTCACCGGCTTCCTGCAAACCTCCGGCTCCAGCCCGAAGGCGGAGTTTTACATCCCTCTGGGCGTGGATCTCGCCCTGGCAAAAGGCGCGGCTACCTGCCGGGTGCTGCCTTCGGACAGCCAGTGGTTTGGCGTCACCTATCAGGAGGACCGTCCCCGCGTGGTGGCGGCGGTCCAGTCCCTGGTGGACGCGGGGCATTATCCGTCCCCGCTTTGGTGACCAGCGGTCAGAGGCCGGCGGATTCGTAGAGCTTTGCCAGACGGCGCGCGTGTTCATCGTAGGCCGCCTCAAAGATTTCCCCCGCGCGTTCCGAGCCGATGACATTCGCGGCGGTGAGCACCTTCGGTGGTTGCCCGGCGGCGATGAGCAGCGCCGCGGTTTCCGCCTTGAGCAGATTCACCAGCACGCAGCCGCCAATGGTGGAGCCAGGAGCCACGGGAGTTTCCAGCCCCTCCAGCCGCACCATGGCGTCCCCAATGGGCGCGCCGGTATCCAGCACGATGTCCGCGAAATCCTGGAGCTTTTTCCCCTCACGGTGGCGCGCCGTGCTGGCCTCGCTGTGGACCTGGCTGATGATCGCCACCACCGGCACCCCCTGGCGCTGGAATTCCTCCGCCATCTCCACCGGTACCACATTGCACCCGCTGGAGGAAATGATGAGGGCGGTGTCCTGTGTCGAAAGCTGGAAGTTCCGCAGGATGCGCGGGGCCAGGCCGCTCACATTTTCCAGGAACATCGCCTGCCGCTGGCCGTTCGCGCCCACCACCAGATTGTGAAAGCTCAGAGAGAGTTCCACGATGGGGTTGAAGCCTGGGAACGAGCCATACCGCGGCCACATCTCCTCCACCATGATGCGGCTGTGGCCGCTGCCAAAGACATGCACCATCCGGCCCGCCAGGATGCTCGCGGCGAACATCCCCGCGGCCCGCAAGATGGCGGCGGACTGGCCCGCGGCGGTTTCGAGAATGCGTTGGCAGGCGGACAGATAAACGGCGCTGGGTGAGGTCATGGGCGCGAGTGTTCTCCCGCGGGCCCGCGCCGCGCAAGTTGTCTCTTTACCTTCCGGCATTCCGGCGCACTGCGTTACCCATGGACGAAAGCGTGGTGCGCGCACAAATGAACAGCGATGATTTCCGCCGCCTCACGGCTGCCTTTTACCGGCGCGTGCGGCCGGATGACCTGCTGGGACCTCTGTATCCCCCGGACGACTGGGAGGCCGCGGAGCAGCGGCTGGCGGACTATTTCTGCTTCCGCTTGCTGGGCGAGCAAAAATACATCGTGGAGCGCGGCCACCCCCGGCTGCGCATGCGGCACATGCCCTTTTCCATCGGCGCGGCGGAACGGGACCGCTGGCTAGCACTCATGGACGCGGCCATGGAGGAGACCAGCGTGCCGGATCTCTCCGCATCCTTTCTCCGGCCTTTCTTCCGCCAGGTGGCGGATTTCATGCGGAACCGCGAGGAGTCCGCGCCCTCTTAATCGCCCGGCACCCTTGACTCTCCCGGGCACCCGGCCCATCTGGAGAGGCTGTGAACGTAAAACACTACCTCCCCCACATTGTTTTCTTCGGTATCTTCCTGGTCGCGCTGCTCCCGGTGCTTTACTACTACCAGCGGAAGAATCCGAATCCCCGGTTCCGCCCCAGGGCGGGGGAGATGACCCTGGTGCTGGTGATCTGCTGCGCGGTGGCGGGGCCGGCCTGTTATCTATTAGGTAACATTTACCGTAACGGGGATCCGGGCAGCGATTTCTCCAAGAAGCCGGATGAAGGAGCCGGCTGGTCGCGTGGAATGAGCTCCAGTCACAACGACGACGACGACAAGGGCAACAAGCGTGGGAGCGAGGGGGGAGATGAAGACAAGTAAAGCAGGGGCTTGACATATCCCCGGGTTCCCCTTCCGGCGCGTAAAAGCCGTGCAGCCGCTCCGGCAAAATGGACTTGCTCCCCTGTGGGGGCCGGGCAGAGTCGGCGGGCTATGTTGGATATTAAAAGCATCCGGGAAAATCCGGAAGGGATCAAGGACCGGCTGAAGCTTCGCGGGGGCGATGTGTGGCAGCAGGTGGATGAAGTGCTGCGCATCGATGAGCGCCGCCGCACGGTGGAAACGGAGAAGCAGCACCTGCAATCCGAACGGAACCGGACCAGCAAAGACATAGGCATCGCGAAGAAGAAGGGCGAGGACACCTCCGCCATCGAGGTGGAGATGCGGGGTATCGGCACCAGGATCGACAGTTTGAACGTGGAGACGAATGAGCTGGACGCCGCGCAGGAGGCCCTGCTGCTCAGCATTCCGAATCTCCCGCACGCGGACTGCCCGGTGGGCGCGGACGCGGAGGCGAATCCGGAGATCCGCCGCTGGGGCACGCAACCGGAGTTTGGCTTCGCGCCAAAGGATCACGTCACCCTGGCAAAACAGCACGGCCTGGTGGACTTCGAGGCGGGCGTGAAGGTCACGGGCAGCGCGTTTGTGGTTTACCGGGGGAAAGGCGCGAAGCTGGAGCGGGCGCTCATCAATTTCCTGCTGGACCTCCACACCACCCAACATGGATACACCGAGATCGCCCCGCCCTATCTGGTGAACGCGGAGTCCCTGGTGGGAACCACGCAGTTGCCGAAATTCGGTGACCAGCTTTACCACTGTCAGGAGGACGGCCTGTATCTCGCGCCCACCGCCGAGGTGCCGGTGACGAACCTGCACCGCGAGGAGATTGTGGACGCCGGGGAACTGCCCATCCGTTATACCGCCTACACTCCCTGCTTCCGCCGTGAGGCGGGGGCTGCCGGCGTGGGCACCCGCGGGCTCATCCGCATGCACCAGTTTGACAAAGTGGAACTCGTGAAGATCTGCCTGCCGGAGAACAGCATGATGGAACTGGAGTCCCTCACGGCGGACGCCGAGCGCGTGCTCCAGCTCCTGGGGTTGCACTACCGGATCATCGAACTCTGCACCGGGGACATCGGCTTCGGCAGCCTGAAGACCTATGACATCGAAGTCTGGGCTCCCGGCCAGGGCACCTATCTGGAGGTCTCCAGTTGTTCGAATTTCGGCGACTATCAGGCCCGCCGCATGAAGCTCCGCTACAAGGACGCGACCATGAAGAAGCCGGTCATCTGCCACACCCTCAACGGTTCCGGCACCGCCCTGGCCCGCCTCTACGTGGCGCTCCTGGAGACTTACCAGCGAGAGGATGGGAGCATCGCCATCCCGGAGGCCCTGCGGCCTTATTTCGGAGCGGAGAAAATCAGTTAGAGATTTTGCCGCCGGTGCCGGACAATTAATTCGCCGGGCGTTTCCCGCGGTGGAACTTCCTCTGCCCAGGGGGCGGTGCCCCTCCAAGGGCCGCTCCCGGGAGGTTCGTATATGGAAAGCGCACCCCGCCGGGAGCTAAAGCTCAGGGTTTTTTCGGCACCAGCCGCAGGAGTTTCCCGCCGCCCGGCTGAAGGGCCAGCTCCAGTTTTCCGCTATCGGGCACCGGCGACCACTGGCCCGTGGCGGCATCGAAAATCTCCGCCGGTGATGCGATGCGCAGCCCTGCGGCGCGTGGTGTCTGGCTGTCGGCATTCATCACAAAAAAGTGCGTGGCGTTTCCGGGGCCGGTTTCCTTGCCGGAGCCAAAGAGACTGAGAATGACCCCCTGGACGTTTTCCCCTTTGGCCGCGTTGTAGGGAAGATCGGGAATTGGCGGATCAAACGTGACGACGCCGCTATTTCCGGGTGTGAGCCGCGTGGTGCCGGGCGGCTGCATGCCCCCGTGCAGGACCGCCAGGGAGTGCAGCGGTTGCAGTGCGCGGGCAATGCGGACGAACTGGGGATTCTCCGTTTTCAGCACCTCATGAAGCGGGGTGGGGGAGCCGTCGGCTTTCAGCATCCCGCCCTGGTGGTCCGGATAGGCGTAAACGTAGTAGGAAATCCCCTGGGCTCCATAGGCGAGCGTGGTATTCACCAGATACCGCATTTCGTCAGGCGTGGGAACGCGGGGACCAACCGGGGAGGCCAGCGGGGTGGCCCCCCACGCGCTGGCCTGCACGATGTTCATAAACGGCAGGTTCGACTCCAGGGCTTTGGTCCGTACGAGCGCCAGATTGAGGAAATAGTTAGGGTCCGTGCCGCCATGCCTGAACTGATAATGATCATAGCTGAGCAGCCCGGGTTTGACGGTTTCAACGAACTGCTTCAGGTGCCCGGTATAAGCCTCCGTGGCACCACCCGGAATCCCCAGTTGCGCGTTGCTGGCGTAAATGGGCAGCAGGTTGATGTAGGCGAGGTGCGCCGGATCGCGTTCACGGAGATAAGCCACAAGGCGACCGATAGCGGGAAAGGCGGTCGCTGAGGGCTCGTCCACGAGATGATAGGCATACATCGCGGGATGCTGCCGGACACGCTCAATGAGCCCGTCCAGGGCGGCCTTCTGTTTGGGATCGTCGAGCGTTTCCGGACGAAGCAGACCGGAGGTCAGCAGGCCGCGCAACCCGTGCCGCCGTGCCGCATCCAGTTCGTTTTCATGGCACCACGCCATATTCCAGCCACCCGCGGCCAACCTCGCCGCCGCGGCATCATCAAGAGGGCCACCACCAGGAAATCCCGGGCCCGCCCAGTAAGTGACGATGGGGTCTCCGATTTTCCAGGGCGCCTGTGCCTGGGGACCGGTGTCCGCCGGACCTCCCATCGCCCATGAAAGCTTCGTGGTCAGAAAAACGACCGGAAGCAGGGTCAGCGTGAGAGGTCGAAGCCAGGAGAGAAGGAGACGTTTGGAGTTCATGCGGGATGTCAGGCGTTCCTTACTGCGGCGGAATGTGCAAACTTACCGGATTCAGCCCGGAAAATCCGGAGTCCTCCGGCGTTGGTTTTTCAGTGATCGCTTTCAGCAAAGGTCAGGGAAACGACATGGACAGTCCATGTAGTTACAGAGATTTATCGGGGAGTCTCTGGCCGGAAGGTTCCTGTACGGGCATTCCCTCCATTCCGGAATTAGTTTGGCGACCATGTTATAACAGTTAGTATAAGTGCCGCGCCCTGGCAGCAAAGGGCCGCGCGGGCATTCACCCGCGCGGCCTTTTTGCTGACAGGGAAGTTCAGTGACCGTTGACTCCGGCAACGGCGGCACCGTTTCCGTTCAGGCCACCGAAGCTTTTTGTCAGGGCGATCATGCCGTAGTCTCCATCCTTCCGGCGGAAGAGGAGATTCAGATCATGGCTCTTCTGGTTGTGGAAGACCACGAAGTGATTCTCGCTGAGTTCCAGCTCCGTGATGGCTTCATCAGGGAAGAGCGGGCGGATGCGGTAGTTCTCCGGGTGAATGATCACGGGTTCCACCTCCTCATGCTCATGCTCCTCAAAGCCCTCGGACGCATACACATGCTCATCCAGATGACGGATGCTGCTGTTAGTAGTGCGGGGGCGGTGGGTCTTGAGCAGGCGGGTTTTGTACTTCCGCATGCGGCGCGCGATCTTGCTCATGGTCTCGTCGATAGCGGCGTAGAGATCCTCGCAAGTGCTGCTGCATTCGATCGTGATGTGGTTCGCGCAGAAAAGGACGATTTCAGCGAACTGACGGTGGGGTGCCTGCACGTCGAGGATGACTTTCGCCTCAATGATGCGCGGGTAGTCCAGATGAAGACTGTCAATCTTGCGTCGCGCATAGTCACGGATCGCATCGGTAATTTCCAGATGCCGTCCCGTGACAGTGATGTGCAGGTCCACGTTTGCTGTTTGCATGTTGTCTTCTTGGTTCGGGTTGAATGAAGAATGCCGGTGCATCAGCCGGACCACGACGGGGCCAAAACCCTGTGTCCGGAAACTGCGGATCCGCCGCCGCACCCCGTATCCCGGGCGGCGGTGCCGAACTCCTCGTATTTCGGCAATCATTTTTCTGGGACTATTATGTCACATGCTGAAGCTTTCGCCAAGATAAAGCTGACGGCTCAGCGGATCGTTCACGAGAAAATCGCGCGTGCCTTCACGGCGCACACGGCCCTCGTAGATCATGTAAGCGCGGTCCACGATGGAAAGTGTCTCGCGAACGTTGTGGTCCGTGATCAGGATGGCCAGCCCGGCGTCACTCAAGCTGGTGACGATTTCCTGAATCTCACTCACGGCGATGGGGTCCACGCCGCTGAATGGCTCATCCAGCATTAACAAACTCGGCTCCGTGACAAGGCTTCGTGCAATGGTTAGGCGGCGTTTTTCGCCCCCTGACAGGGTGATTGCATGATTCCTCCGCAGATGGGAAATGCCGAAGCGCTCCAGGAGCCCGTTCAGCCGCTCCTTTTTCTCCGCCTTGGAGAGCTTCATCGTTTCCATGACACCCATGATATTCTCCTCCACCGTGAGCTTCCGGAAGATGGACTCCTCCTGCGGCAGGTAGCCCATGCCCAGGCGGGCGCGCTGATACATCGCCAGACTGGTGGCATCCTGGCCGTCGAAGAACACCTTCCCGCCCGTGGGCGGCACGAGGCCCACGATCATGTAGAAGGTGGTGGTCTTTCCCGCGCCGTTAGGGCCGAGAAGGCCCACGATTTCCCCCGGGCGGACGGTGATGTCCACGCCGTTTACCACGGGGCGCTCATCATAGACCTTTTTCAGCCCCCGCGTGGAGAGCAGAAAGTCGGCGGGATCAGGAGGAAGGTCGGAAGGCGGGGGCGTGTTATCCCTGGGAGCGGACATGAATCAACGGATCTCGGACGAAGAATTGGATGCCGGACCGGAGCGGGCCGGCCGGGTGGGAGGGATATCGGATCTGCGGTCTTTGGGTAGATCAGTGAGGCTCAATTCACGGTCCAGCTCGAAGATTTCGCACCGCTCCCAGTTAGAGTCCTCCTGATTCTTCTGGCCCAGCCGGATGACCGAATCTTTCTCCGGCCCTTTGATCAGACGGCCTCCCACCTCGATGGATGGCCAGTCTTTGAGAATGAACAATCCTTTGGCGTCCTCATAGGTCAGGAGTCCGCACCGCCCGGCCTGGACGTGGCCGTCCTTGTCCACAAACATAAACCGCACGCGTCCCCGCGCGATGATGCGCTCGATGTCGGATTCTTTGGCCTTGCCCTTCACCGGGTCGGCGGCGGGAGCCGGGGCCTTCTTTTCCTTTTCCTTCCCCTTCACGGTAGCTCCGCCGGGGGCGCGGCCCTCTTTGAAAACGATATACACTTCATCCGCGTCCACCGCCTTGTCCGCCAGGCGCAGCCGGGCCTCGCCGGTGAAGACATAGGTGCGGGTACGGGGATCGGACGAAGGGAGTTCTTTGGAAGGGTCCTTCGGATCCTTCGTGATCCCCGGGACCGCCTGCCGCGCATACAGGGGCGCGGGAACAAAAACGGGCTCCTTTCGCACGGCCAGAGGCTCGGTGGGGGCGGCGTTGTCAAAACTGCCCGGGGTATTGTCCTTCTCCGGGGCAGGCACCGGCGCGGGGGCGGGAGGGTTCTCCCGGCGGTTTCGTTCGCGCATGGCTTCCGCCGCTTTCTTGATCTCGTCCTGCACGGCCTCTTTGGACTCCTTCATGAGCCGCTCCAGTTCCTCGCGGTCCTTAGGGTCGAGGCTTTTTCTCAGCTTCTCCAGCCGGTCCAGTTTGGCCCTGGCTTCGTCGGTGGTGGGCACCGTTTTCGTTTTGTCCAGACGCTCCAGTTCCTTCCTCGCGGCGTCATCTTTTTGCATCGCGCGATCCAGCGCGGCTTTGGCCTTCTTGAGCGTCTCCTTGTTGCGCGTGTCCTGCTTCGCGTTGTTCAGGGCGCTGAGTTCCGGGGAATGCGTCGCCGGTTTGGTTTTGGGATCAGCGGGTTTCTTATCCTGGCCATACGCGGCAGGGACCAGCGCGGACAGAAGAAGGAGAATGGCGGGGATCTTCATGGCAGGGAATGAACGGCGGTCAGGGCCGTCCGGGAGCGGGTTTGGGCGGAGCGGGTGAAGGTTTGCCTCCGGTGGGAGCGGCGGGCCGGGACGGTGACTTCGGGGCGGGAGCGACCGGTGCCGCGGCATTGCCGGGGGCGGCAGGTGCGGCCGCGGGCTCCTTTTGAGCCGCCACCGGGGCTTCCGGAGTGCCGGTGTCCAAATAAAGCTCCACCCCGCCGGTATAGACCGCCAGACCCGTGGTCAGATCGTAAAGCACGCCTCCGCTTTGCAGCCGCGTCTTTTCATCCTGGATGACCAGCGGACGATTGCTGAAAATGAGGCGGTCCTGGAGGTTGTACACGGCGTCCTCAAAGGTCACGGTGCGGGTCACCGCGTCCGGATCCTTCGGGTCATCGAAGAAGGAATACACCGCCCCTTCAAACAGGAGATGCGTTTCATCCATCCGGGTCACCCGCTTGCTTTCAAAGAGCCCGATCAACGGGGTCCCCTTCTCCGCAGAGCGTTCACCATACAGACGGTAGCTCAGCCCATCGTGTGGCCGTCCGTTTACGGGGACCATGATGTTCAGCCGCTCCAGCACCAGGGGATCGACGCCCCGGCCTTTGGAAAAATCCCACTCCTCCTCCACCTCCGGCACGTCCTCCTCATCCGGCAGGGTTCCCGGGTCCGGAGCCGTCTGCCCCCACGCCACACCCGCCGTCAGGCAGAGGCACAGGATGGGAAAAAGACGCGCGGGTTTCATGAGGGGGATCAGGAATTGGCCAGAATATGGAGTGCTTTCAGCTTCCGCACCACCGAAGGAAGCTCCGAAAACGGCACCATGTTCGGCCCGTCGGAAAGCGACTTCGAGGGATCGAAATGCGTCTCCAGGAAGACGCCGTCGCACCCCGCCGCCACCGCCGCGCGCGCCAGCACCGGAGCCAGGATGCCATCCCCGCCGCTGGTGCCACCCAGCCCGCCGGGCCGCTGCACGGAGTGCGTGGCATCGAACACCACCCGGTAACCCTGCGCCCGCATCCAGTAGAGAGACCGCATGTCCGCCACCAGGGTGTTATACCCGAAGCTGGATCCCCGCTCGGTGAAGAAAAACTTGTCATTCCCTGCCGCCAGCACCTTGTCCGCGATGTTCTTCACATCCCACGGCGCGAGGAACTGGCCTTTTTTCACATTCACCACCCGGCCCGTCTCCGCCGCCGCCACCACCAGATCCGTCTGCCGGCAGAGGAACGCGGGAATCTGCAGGATGTCCACATACCTCCCCGCGATGCGTGCCTCCTCCGGCGAATGCACATCCGTGGTCACCGGCACCCCCAGTTCTCTCCCCACCGCCGCCAGCAGCGCGCACCCCTCCTCGCACCCCATCCCCCGGTAGGAGGAAATGGAAGTCCGGTTCGCCTTATCGTAGGACGCCTTGAAAACGAACGGCACCCCTGCCTCCGCCGCCAGTTCCTTCAACGCCCGCGCGATCTCCCACACAAACGCCTCCGACTCCATTACGCAAGGTCCCAAGATGAACACCGGCAACCGGCCATCCATGCTCAACGAACCGATGGGAATACTGGGCAACGAAACTCCGGGAGGCACTGTCATAAGTCCACCAAACAGACCCCGGAACCACCCCCCGGCAAAGGCAAAGTCCTCCCTGATTTAACCCGGCTTGTTTAAAGCAAGCCTCACCTGAAGACGTGGCGGCACGCAAATGCCGGCGGCACCGCGAAAAGACCGCTGAAACAGAACGAATCCCTGAAGGAAAAGGGCATAAAAAATCCGGCGGCACTCAATGCGCGACCAAGTGAGTGCATGTTTTCTTTTGGGCTCCAAGTGTAACCGGTGCCGCTTACGAATCAGTAATCCCATTCAAAGGGAAACGCCGCTGAGGATATTCCGCGATCCGCGTCATTCGGAGGGTATATCCGGCTTTGCGGTGCTTGTGAATAATGACACCACATGGCCACCAGCCTGTCCTTTGATTTTCGGGCCACTGATCCGGGGTCGTTAGCGTAACCTTACTTCACCACTTTCACATTCAGGCTCCGCACGTTTACCAGAGCCTCGTTTTCTGGCATCCGCCCGGCTTCCAGCCACACCCGCCAGTGGCCTGGCCGGGTGATGGTGAACTTCCCGGCCTTCACCCGGATGAATTCATCCGTGGTTTTCGTCTGGACCACCTCACATTCGGCAAAGTCCGGCCCGATGTGCAGAAAATAGCTACGGTCCTTCAGCGCGCTGCTCTGCTGCACCTCCACCTCCAGAGTCATGCCGGAGGGCACGGTGATGTCCCACGCAAAACGGCTCCGGGGACTGCGCCAGCCCGCGAGGTAGTGCATGTCCTTGTTATAAAATGCGTCGCTGGGTGCCGCGATCACCACGGCTTCCGTGGCATCCAGGGTGTTTTCCCCTGGGGTCAGTTTCTTCGCGCGGGCCTGTTGGGCGGTGATGGATTCCACCGCGGGCTTCACGGCTTCCGCCAGGGCCGCGTTGGAGCCGGTGGCCAGTTCGTTCGCAAAGGCGAGGGCTTCCGGGGAGCCGAGGGTGCCCAGGGCTTCCGCGAATTCTTTCCGGGCCTTCGGATTATCCGCCAGGGGGACGGCTTTTTTAAGGCCCGAGACCACTTCGGAACTGTTGAGCGAGGCCACGCGCGTGATGGCCCGGCAGTAGGCTCCCGTGAAGACCTCACGGTCTCCCGAGCGTGCGGCGGTGAACACGGCTTCCGAAATGGTCACATCCACGCCGCTCCAGGCCCGCAGGGCTTCGATCGCCACCCGCGAGCGTTCTCCACCCGCGGCGATTTCCGCCGCGAGCAGGTCGTTCGCCATGGGACTACCCGTGGTGTTGAGAAGCCGTAGAATCGCATGGCGTCCGGCGGCATCCGTTTCCTTCAGGGACGGAGCCAGCAGTTTCACCCGGGCCTCGCGGTCCTTTTCCCGTGTCAGGATGTTCTCGATAGTCCGGTAAAAAACCTTCCGGTCCGCGTCGTCCGTGAATTTGGGAGCCAGCTTCATCAGGTCCGGCACGGAGGCCGCTTCGCCGGAGGCTCCCAGGGACGTCAGGGCTTTGGCCCGGGCCTCTCCCCGTTCCGTCACCGCGATGTTCGTCAGCAGCACCGCCCCCGCTTTGGAGGGCTGGTTGCCGGAGGCCTCCACCAGAAGATCCCGCACCGGGCCGTCCGCTTTTTCGAGTTCTATCGCCACGGTGTCCGCCACGCCCTGGCCGCGGAGCTTTTTGAGAATGGCCAGCACTTCCTTCGCGTCATCGCCTCCGTTGGCGGCGAGCTTCACGAGGCGCTGCACATCCTCCGGAGTGCCCTCGGGGGATTCCCCTTTGAGGGCCGTGAGCACGGCCCGGGGATCCTCTTTCGGCTTCGTCCCCGTCTTATAAAGATAGAGGCCAATCCCCGCGCCTCCCCCCAGGACAAAGATGCCCGTGAGCACGCTCACCCAGTTCGGGCCGGGCTTTTTCTTCGTCACCCGCTTCGCGGCGGGGCGGCTGCTGACGGCACTGGAGTGCGTGGCTCCGCGCATCTGCTGAGTGGCGGCTCCGCCAGTCCGCACCGGCTGCGTCTGGCTGCCCTTTGCCTGTTTCGCCTGCGTCCCTGCGGCGATGGGCTGGGTGGGGCGTGGCGCGGCCCCGCGACCCACCACTTTCACCACCGGGGTGGGCGGTGTGGGGGGCAGCACTCCCGTGGTGGGCAGACCGGATTTCTTCGCGTTGAAATACTCCAGGGCCTCCCGCGCGTTGGCCGGGCGGTCATCCATCTCGCGGCTGATGAGCCACATGACCCAGTCCGCCATCCAGTGGGGAATATCGGCCCGCAGCTCATGCAGAGGCGTCACCAGGTGCTGCAGGTGGCTCACCATGACGTCCACTGGCGTGCGACCGTCGAAAGGATGTTTCTGCGCCAGCACCTGATAGAAAATGCAGCCCAGGGAATACATGTCCGTCCGGGCGTCCAGCGGCAGCCGCTCGAACTGCTCCGGGGCCATGAAGAAAATGCTCCCGAAGATCCCCTTTTCCTGATCCTGGGTCTGCGGGACGGCCAGTTGGGAAAACTTCGCCAGCCCGAAGTCGAGGATCTTGATCTGGAACTTCCCGCTCGCCAGATGGATCACCATCAGGTTCCCCGGTTTCAGATCCCGGTGCACCAGGCCCAGTGCCTGGGCGGCCACCATGCCCTCCATGGTCTGCTGCACCACCTCATGGAAATCCTCCGTGCTCAGCTTCCCGCGGTCGATCACCTGATCCAGGGTCTCGCCTTTCAGCAACTCCATGATCACGAAGGTGCCGCTGTCGTCCTTCCCCACATCATAGATGGTGACGATATTCGGATGCTGGAGCGCGGAGAGCGTCTTCGCCTCCCGGAGCAGATCCGCCGCCAGGGAGACGGCTCCCGCCTCTCCCTCCTCCTGGGGTTTCACCCGTTTGAGAGCCACTTCGCGGTCCAGCCGGGTGTCATAGGCCAAATAGACCTCACCCAGGCCGCCATGGCCTATCTTGCCTTTCACTTCATATCGCGGGGTCATGCTTCGGAGTCGGGGTACCGGTGGGGGTGGGGAAACCGCCTCTCCGTTACGGGAAACGGCCTGGCCCGGCAAGCAGATTCACCGGTTTTGCGTCAGGATATGTCCGGTTCCCGGGGATGCGGGAGGGTGTATCCTCGCGTTGCGGAACCCGCGGGCGTCATTATGCTCCCGTTACCATGAAAACCTCTCTCCTCCGCCCCTTGTCGGTCGTGGCTCTCGCCGCAGCGTTTACCTTCAGTTTCCCGGCTGTGCATGCCCAGGACAAGAAAGACGACGCCCCGAAAAAAGAGGAGGCTCCGAAGAAGGAAGAGGCTCCCAAAAAAGAAGACGCTCCTAAAAAGGATGAGGCCCCCAGGAAAGAGGAAGCTCCCAGGAAAGAGGAAGCTCCCAGGAAAGAGGAGGCCCCCAAAGACGAGAAGAAGGACAAACCCAAAGACGCTCCCGATAAAGACAAGGACAAGGATAAGGGCAAACCCAAAGAGGAGGAGAGCGGCGATGAGGAGGACAGCGATGACGAAGAGGAGGCCGAGCCGCTCAAGCCGGATGAGCTGAAGAAGAGAATGGCCGAGGAGGAAAAGGAGACCAATGCCACCATCCGCCGCATGCTCCGCGTCTTCAAACCTCTCCAGGGGGAGTGGACCGGCACCGAAAAAGTGGAGCACGTGGACCCGGCCCTCAAAGCCATGGACGAGGAGTGGAAGGACGAATGGAAGGGCTATTACACCGTGGACGGCCGCTACTTTGAAATGACCGGCCAGACGAAAGGCGAACGCTCCACCACCTACCGCTGGGTCTGCACCTGGGATGTGAAGGAGGAGGAATACAAAGCCTGGTACTTTGGCGAGACCTCCCAGACGCTCTACACCGGCGAACTCAGCGGCGACGGCAAGCATGTGATCTGGAAAGTGGAGAACGAGGAAACCGACTCCCAGACGAAGTTCAGCATGATC
This sequence comes from Verrucomicrobiales bacterium, assembly GCA_965229245.1. GTDB lineage: Bacteria > Verrucomicrobiota > Verrucomicrobiia > Verrucomicrobiales > V1-33 > V1-33. Next base: position 1,075,395 of record CBDDIW010000002.1, on the reverse strand, counting down.
CCCGATGGAGACCGCGTGAAGTGCTCCGGCACGGATCGCGTCCGCGGCAAGACATGGTCCCGCCAGTCATCCAGCTACACCCGCAAGAAGGTGGAAATCTAAGGAGCGCGCGCCCGTTTTTGATTTTGAAAGGCCCGGAATCCCGCGTGGATCCCGGGCCTTTTCATGCCCGGCGCGACCGGTTATCAAAAAGCCGCTGGCATTCCCGGTGGGGGCGTGTGAAGTGGCCCGCTTGTTCGCGGTATGAAAATCATTGCAGTAGCCAATCAGAAGGGTGGAGTCGGGAAAACCACCACCTCCGTCAATCTTGCCGCCTGCCTCGCTGCCCGCGGGGTGCGGGTGCTGCTGCTGGATCTCGATCCCCAGGGGAATGCCTCCAGCGCCCTGGGCGTCCGGGCGGGTGAGGGGCAGAGCCTTTACCGCGTGCTGATCGGTCAGGATACGCTCGCCGGGAAGATCCAGACCACGCGTTTTCCCAGCCTCTGGATGATCCCCGCACAGACGGAACTGGCGGGCGCGGAAGTGGATCTGGTAAAGGCGGACAATCACCTCGTCCGCCTCCGGGAGGTACTGCTTCCTTTGAAGAAGGAGGGCCGGTTCGACTATCTCATCATCGACTGCCCGCCCTCCCTGGGCATTCTCATGACCTCCGCGCTCTCCGCGGCGGATGGCCTGCTCATTCCCCTGCAATGCGAGTACTTCGGCCTGGAGGGGCTGGCCCGCATCGTGGACATCCACGATCATATCAAGTCCAACGGCATCAACTCCAGCCTCACCTTGGAGGGCATCCTCATGACCATGTATGACGGACGCACCAGCCACTCCCGCGCGGTGGTGGACGAGGTGCGCCGCGCCTTCGAGGACATCGTTTACGCCACCACCATTCCCCGCAGCATCGTCGTGGCGGAAAGCCAGAGCTTTGAAAAACCGCTCATCGAGTACGATGCCGCCGGCAAAGCCTCCCAGGCTTATAAAGCCCTCGCGGAGGAATTCCTCGCCCGGCAGAATCCCTCAGCGGTGCCCGCACCCGTCTCCGTGCCGGTTACTCCCGGACCCCAACCGGCGCTCCCGTCTTTCTAGAAGGGAATATCGCGGGGTCCTCCAGTTGAGGGTGGCCCAGGCCCTCCCGGGGTGTCTATCACTCTCAAGCCTGCCCCTCTCCGGACTCGCCAATCCCGCCCGGAGGCATCACTTCCGCGGTTCCGGTTTCAGTGAGGCGATCCATTCCACCAGGGTCGCCAGGCCGGCGGGATCCGGATGCAACGTGCCCACCGGAGGCATCTGGAGGGGCCCGCGGATGGTCACCCGGGGGATGAGCACGCTGAGCGCGGGCGCGCCGGGACTAATGACCCGGGCGTCCGGCAGGCTGAGGTCGCCGTGTTGCGGGATCTGGTTCAGGGCATGGATGCCGTTGTCCGGAAGCAGCCAGTCGAAGTCCATGGCCGAGTTCCCCCCGCCATAGAGGGTGTGGCAGTGCGCGCAGTTCACGCCCAGGTAGCTGCGGGCCCGCCACGCGAGGGTCTGGGTGGTGTCATCCGCGCGGGCAAAGCTCCGGAGCCGTTCCGGCGCGCGGGGCAGGAGATGGGAGGCGGCGGGCTTCCGCTGGTTCGCGGCCTGTTCCGGCAGGGACTTTTGTTCACGGGAGGCACGGTCCCGCTCGTAGGCCGCGGCATCACTCAGGATCAGCCCCAAGGTTTCCAGTTTCCGCAACCCATCGCCGGTATTCAGTTGGAACTCATGCAGGGTGAGATCGAAATTCGCCTGCCGGGTGTGGCAGAAAAGGCACTCCGCGCGGCTCGGCACATGCCAGGCTTTTTCCCCGGCGGTGGTGGTGACGCCCTCTTTGGGTGCCAGCGCGGCATCGGTCTGTGTCTCGTTCCAAATGTAAGTGTATCCGGCCCAGTCGTTCTGCTCGCGCACGAGAATCCGGGTTTCAATGCGTTTGCCCTCCAGTGTCAGCGTCTGTGCCAGGGCGGTGCTGTTCGCCGGGGTCCAGCTTTTGGCCATCGCCCATTCCAGCGGACCGCTTTCCTCCGGCAGCGCGAGATGGTGCCGGCCCTCCGCGCCATCGTGCCAGCCGGGAGAGGCCACCTCATATGGCACCACTCCGGGCGCGGGTGCCAGAGTGGCGGTCTCCTGGAACAGTCCGGTCTCGCTCAGCAGCACCGGGAAGGGCGGCACGGGAGCCTGAGGCGGAGCCACCTTTACAAAATAGAGCCCTCCCGTGACCGAGGCCCCATAAGTCGCCGCGCCATAGTCTCCCAGCACGATCTCTCCATCCGCGCCTGGCCCGATGAAGCTGACGCAAAACGGCGTGTCCAGCAGCTCCCGGTCCCACACCACCCGCGTGCCGTCATGCTTCGCCGCGCGTACCCGGCCGGAAACGAAGTCCGCATACAGATAAGCTCCCGACAATTCCGGAAGCTCCTTCCCGCGATAAACGAACCCGCCCGTGAGTGACCGGAATTCGCTGTGCGGATGTTCGATAGTGGGGAAGGTCACCGGGTTCGGCCCCAGCACGCGGTTTTGCAGGAAGTCGTGACCGCCCTCATAGCGGCTCCAGCCGTAGTTGGCCCCGCGTTTTACCAGGCGTGCCATTTCCCAGAGGTCGTTTCCGTTTTCCCCCAGCCAGAGTTGGTCGCTCTCGCGGTCGTAGCTGAGCCGCCAGGGATTCCGCAGGCCATAAGCCCACGTCTCCGCCACGAAGCGGGCATCGTTCCGGAAGGGATTGTCGGCCGGCACCGAATAAGCGCGGTCCGCGTCCGGATGATCCACGTCAATGCGCAGGACCTTCGCCCGCATGGAAAGCGTGTTCTGCCCCACATTGTCCGCGTCCATGTCGCCGGAGCCATCCCCGCTGGTCAGGTAGAGCATGCCATCCCCGCCAAACGCCACCCCCGCGCCATTGTGACCGTTGCTGGGCCATTCGATGATCACCTTCCTGGACGCAGGATCCGGACGTCCCTCCTTGACGGTATAACGTGCCACCCGCGAGGCATTACCGCCTCCGGTCTTCGGGCCGTTCGCTCCAAAATACACATAACCATTCTCCGCAAAGCGGGGGTGGAAGACGACGGAGTAAACGACTTCGCCCGGAGTGAGCACCGTCTCCGCGTCGCTGCCGTCGCCCCCGGGCCGGTAGCGCCAGAGATTCACCGGAGCTTCCCAGCCGCCGGTTTGATCGATCAGCCACATCCACTCGCCGCCGGGCACCGCCGCCACGGTCACGGCGGAGCGGCACGGAAGCTTTGGCCAGGCGCGGACGCTGACGTATTTCGGTGGACCATCGGGAGAACCGTGCAGGCGGGTGTTTTTCCATCGCGGGGCGGGGGATACCGGCGGGCCGGAAAAGGTGAGCGGCACGAATTCCCCGGTGCGGTGAAACCCGGGTGTGGTCAGCGGGGCCACGCAGCTTTCCACGGAGGGAGAGCCTTGGGTGTGATCGAACCGCCCCAGGTTCACGGTCCAGGTTTCGCCCGGCGCGGGCCGCCCGCCGGTGGGCAGCAGATCCGTCCACGGGAGCCGCCCCTCCACTTTCCAGCCGCGATCCGTGTCGGCCCGCTGATCCAGGGTGCCCTCCACGGTGACCTTCGTTTCCAGATGGAAGGCATTCGCTTTCCGTGACCTGGCGGTATTCCCCGGGAGAAAAGCCTGGGCGTCCGGCAGGAATGCATCGAAGACCGCGCCCGCCGCGTTGACCTGGAAGTCGTAGTATCCGGCGTGTGTCGGCGAGGGCTTCAGCAGGAGCAGGAAGTCGTCGTTCGTCCAGAGATCCGCGTCATGTTCCATGAGATCCGCCCACACATCCCGGTCCTCCATCTCCGCGAGAAAATAGAGCCACTCCCGGTCCCACAGCAGCCGTACGCGGGTGGCGGCGGGCTTTTGTGTGGAATCCTTCAGCCACGGCCGGGCAAAGCCCTCGATGACCGCGGCGGTTTTCCATGCGGGCTCGTCGCCTTTTCCGTCGATCACGATCCGCTCCTCCGTCCAGCGGCATTCGAATCCCGCACGCGCGCAGGCGGGCAGGATTGCCAGGGCCAGAGGAAGCAGCCGGAGCATCGGGGATTTCAATTCCATGCGGCAGCCTGGAGTGAAACCCGGGACAACTCAACGGCAGCCGCGGGGAACGGTGAACCCGTTTCCCGCGGCTGGAGGACCGGTCACTTGGTCATCGCCGGACGCATCCTCGGCTTTGGCACGGCGCGGATGGTGTGTTTCGTCCGCGGGGTGTTCCGCGCCTTCACGGCATCCTGGATCACCGGACTGTCCAGGCGGTCGGAGGGCGTGCCGGTGCGGATTTCATCCGTGAGATCCGCCACGCTGGCGAGCACCCGAGTGGGCTGATAAACATACTCGCCCACGCTCTCCAGCGGCGTGGAGCCGGTGAGCACCAGATAAGCCTGCATGTCCGCCTCCAGCGCCCCCCGGATATCCGTCTCCATGGTGTCCCCGATCATGACCACCCGGTCGATCGCGCAAAAGGCGATCTGTGCCAGCTTCCGCCGCGCCCGGTGGAACATGTATCCGTTTGGCTTCCCAAGGAAGTAGGCGCGCCTCCCGGTGCTGGCTTCGAGAAACGCCGCCGTGGCTCCCGCGCCGGGCCGCGTCTTGTCTGCCGAGACCGGGCACCAGTTGTCTGGATTCGTGGCGAGCAGCCGCGCCCCGCTTTCGATGAATTCATGGGCTTTGCAAAGCCGTTCCATGGAGGCGGTGCCCTCGCCCACCACCACATAGCGGGGATTTATCGCATCATTGGGAATTTTGCGTTCCTGCAACGCGGAATGGATACCGCCTTCACCTATAACAAAGGCCGTGCACCCGGGATCCATCTCGCTGAGGAAGTCCGCTGTATTCAATGCTGATGTGTAAAAATGACGTCCTGACAATCCTTTGATTCCCAAATGTGATAAACGGAGCGCGAGGTCGTCCGGCGTGGGCGCGGAGTTGTTAGTAAGGAAGAGAAACGGTGTATTCGTGGAGAGCAGCGCGTCCACGAAGGCTTCCGCTCCGGGGATGAGATGATTCTCACGGTAGATCACACCGTCCATATCGATCAGGTATCCAGTCTTCATTGTATCCAGAGATCCGCGGGCGGTTGATATGCACCCCGCGGGACAGGGCCGGTGACCGGCGCTTCCCCAGGGCATCCGCGGAAGTATCCGTATAAAGCAGGGTTCCTGCCAATATCGCGGAAGCCTCTTCATGGCCGGGATTCTCCGCGTTCACGGACCCCGGTGAAGAGGGCCTTAAGTGATGTCGTAGCTGGAGTCCGTCACCAGTTGCGGCTGGACGCGGCGTTCCCAGATGTAGCGGCGGAAGACCACCTTCAGCGAAGCCGTGAGCGGCACCGCCAGCAGGGCTCCCAGCAGCCCGCCGATGAGCAGGGACCAGAAGAGCACGCTGAAGATCACGGTGAGCGGATGCAGCCCCACCGCATCCCCCACGATGCGGGGCGCGGTGACGAGGGAATTGATCTGCTGCACCACCACGAAGATGCCGGTCACCAGCAGCGGGTAGGCCCATACCTCCTGGATGCCCCACAGGGTATTCACCAGTTCCCCGTCCACGCCCGTCTGCCCGAAGTGCGCGATGGAAATGAGCACCGCCGCGAACCAGCAAATCAGATTCCCCACATACGGGATCAGTCCCAGCAACGCCACGAAGACACCGATGAGCATGGAATAGGGCAGCCCTATCAAAGCCAGACAGATCCCCACGAACAGCCCGTCGATCATGCTCACCATCATCTGTCCGCGGAAAAAGGCGATAAGGTACCCATTGATCTCCTCCAGGCAGTCCACCAGCTCCGCTTTGAACTTCGAGGCCCGCAGGGGAATGTAGTGTCCCCAGTTCTTCTTGATAGCCGCGCTCTCCTTCAGAAAATAATAGAGATACAGCGGCACGAGGATGAAACCCACCAGATAGCCCGCGAGCCCCAGCAGTCCCTGCACGCTACTGGAAAAACCACCGGTGATCTTCGAAGCGATTTCCTCCCGGTGCGAGGCCAGCCAGGTCACGAATTTCATGCGCACCCAGGACTGCTTGCCTTCCTGGCTTCCTCCGGGATTCCCCGCGCCAGCGGGCAGTTGCAGGATGACGCCCGGCTCCACCTTCCGGCCCGGGTTCATGTTCTCCAGGTCGCCGATCTCCAGCCCGTATTCAAAAGCGATGGCCGCGATGTTCTCCCCCTCGCGCACGGTGTGCGTGGTGGGCGCGGGGGGAGGCACGGCTGTTTTGTCATCCTCGTCCTTCTCCTTTTTGTAATTTCCGCTCATACGGCCCACGAAGTGGTCCACGCCATCGATGGCCTCCGTGAGAAACCGGCTGACACCCGTCATCAGCGCGTCCCGGTTGCCCGGTTTCATATACTCCACCGCGCTGCGGATAGTGGGCAGGGCCACCGAAAGGAAGAGCATCAGCAGGATGGCGTGGAAACCCAGCCACACCCACATCATGGCTCGGAAGCGTGGCATCCCGCGGTTCGTGAGCCGCTTGATGATCGGCTCCAGCAGATAAGCGAGGATGCCCGCGAACGCCACCGGTACCAGCACCGGCTGGAGGAACTGAAACACGTCCGCCACCACCCGGATGGTATAGACCGCCACCGCTCCCACCGCCAGCATGGACAGCGCGGTGATGGCCTTCCACAGCATGCGCCGCTGAAATTCCGAGGGGCATCTCTTCCGCGGCGGCTCGGCATCAGGGGATCCAGGTTTCACGGCAGAAAATGAGGTGAAGGCATCTAGCGCACCGCCTGTAGCCGCTCAGGGGGGATGTTCAAGGAGCAGATTCTCCGTGAATGCCCGGCGGGGCCCCCGCGTGCTTGAAAACGGGGTCCCGTCTCCTAAAGTGGAGTCATGAACACCACGGAGATACTCCAGCGCATCCCCACGCTTCCGGAAGAGGAGATCCGGTTGATCGAAGCGGCCCTGCGCGCCCGCCGGGTGGAGAATGCCCGGAAAGCCGCCACCGGCGAAGGCATCCGTCCGGGATTTGAAAGGATCGCGGAAAAGGTTTTTTCCACTCACGGGGAACTGCTGCACCGGCTCTCCCAATAACCCTGGCCTGTGGAAGCACCTGTTTTTCTGACCATCGACGAAGTCCTCCTCCTGCACGAGATGTCTCTGGCGGCCTGGGGCGGAGCCACGGGTCTTCGCGACCCCGGAGGCTTTGAGTCCGCCGTGCGGCAGCCGGAGAATGATTATTGTTATGGCAGGGCGGATCTTTTTGGCATCGCCGCCGCCTATGCCTTCCATCTCGCGCAGGCCCAGTCCTTCGTGGATGGAAATAAGCGCGCCGCCATTTCCGCGGCCCTCGCCTTTCTTGAACTGAACGGCGTCCCCACCCGCGAAAGCACGGACGTCCTGGAGCAGGCCATGCTCGCCATGGCAGGCCACACCCTCGACAAAGCCGGACTGGCCGCATTGCTCAGGGAGCTGTTCGGCTCTTAACCTATAAACGCCAGTCCATCCTAACCATGAACACCCCCGCCGCCACCCTCACCCCCGCCGAAGTCCATCACAGGCTGGAAAACGGCACGCCCTTCACGCTTCTGGATGTCATGGGCGAAGATTGCTTTGCTGACGGCCATATCGAAGGTGCCGTGCGCGCCTGCGTTTACGAAACCGCCTTCCTGGAACAAGTGCGCGGCCTTCATCCAGACCCGGAAGCCATCATAGTTGTCTATGGCACCGGCGCGCCCTCGCTGTCCGCTTCCGTTGCTGCCGGAAAACTCCGCGAGGCCGGCTACACCCGCGTCCACGAACTCCAGGGCGGACTCGCCACCTGGCGTTCCCTGGGATATGCGGTCACTGGCGGGACGGGGAAGCCGGAAAAACCCCCGCTCTCCGGGACCTTCACGCTCGATACAGAAAAGAGCCTCGTGCGCTGGACCGGCAGGAACCTCCTCAACCACCACGAAGGCACCGTGAACTTCCGCTCCGGCCACATCGCCGTGAAGGACGGCGCTCTCGACCACGCGGAATTCACCGTGGACATGGGCACTATCAAAAACCAGGACCTCACGGACCCCTCCTGGAATGCCATGCTCATCCGGCACCTCGTGGACGCGGATTTCTTCCACGTGAAGCAATGGCCGGACGCCTCCTTCGTCATGCGGAGCGCCATGCCCATCCCGGATGCCACCCCTGGCCTGCCGAACTTCGACATCACCGGCGACTTCACCCTGCGCGGCCAGACTCACCCCATCGCTTTCCAGGCGGTCATCGGGGAATCCGATGGCGTCCTCGCGGGTCAGGCGGAGTTCGACCTGGATCGCACCCGCTGGGGCGCGATTTACGGGTCTGGAAAATTCTTCGACCGCCTGGCCGGGCACCTGGTGAATGACCTCATCCACCTTCACCTGAAGATCCTTGCCACCCGGTCCGCGGACTGAACGCGCCCCCGCTTTCACCTTGCATCCCTCCCGGCGGGAAGAATGCTGCGGCCATGGATACCGCCCTCGAAGACCTGCTCACCGTTCTCCGTTTTCCCAGCATTTCCACCAGCACCGAACACACCGGTGACCTCCGGAACTGCGCGGACTGGATCGCGGCGAAGCTCAAGCGCATGGGGCTGGATACCACGGTGCATCCCACCGCCCGCCACCCCGTCGTGGTGGCCAAAAGCAAACCCGTTCCCGGAAAACCCACAGTCCTCATCTACGGTCACTACGATGTCCAGCCTGTGGACCCTCTCGATCAGTGGGAATCCCCGCCCTTTGAGCCGGTGATCAAGGACGGTCGCATCTTCGCCCGCGGCGCCACGGACAATAAAGGGCAGTTCATGGCCCACCTCTGCGGCGTGGAAAAGACCCTCATGGAGGACGGCAGTCTGCCCTTGAACCTCGTCTTCCTCTTGGAGGGCGAGGAGGAAATCGGCAGCCCGAATCTCGCCCCGTTCCTCGCGGCCCACCGGGATGAGTTGAAGTGCGATATCATCGCTGTCTCGGACACCGGCATGGTCGGCCCCGGCATCCCCACCTTCACCTACGGCCTCCGCGGCATCGCCTGCGCGGAGATCATTGTCCACGGCCCCACTATCGATCTCCACAGCGGCATCTTCGGCGGCTCCATCGCGAACCCGAACACCATTCTCGCAAGGCTCGTCGCCCGCCTGCACGATGACGAGGCTCGCGTTCAGATTCCCGGCTTCTACGATGCCGTGCGCCCCGTCCAGCCCTGGGAGCGCGAAGCCTGGGCCTCTCTCCTCGGCCCGGACGAAACCCTCCACCTCACCGGCGTGCCGAAGCTCTGGGGCGAACTGGGCTACACCGATATCGAATGCCGCTGCGCCCGTCCCACCGCCGAGGTAAACGGTATCGGTGGCGGTTATCAGGGAGAAGGCTCGAAGACCGTCATCCCGCGCAGCGCTTTCGCGAAGTTCTCCTTCCGCCTCGTGCCGGATCAGGACCCCGCGGACATCCTCGCGAAAGTGGACACTTACTTCCGCTCCCTCTGCCCGGACACCGTCCGCCTGGAGGTGAAGCTGGGCCACAGCGGCCCGCCCTACGCCATGGATCCGCATTCCCCCTTCGGGAAAGCCGCCCAGCGCGCCCTCCACGCCACCTTTGGCCGGGAATCCGCCCTCATCCGCGAAGGCGGCAGCATCCCCATCGTCCAGAGCTTCCGGGATATCCTCAATGTGGAAACCCTCCTCCTCGGCCTCGCCCTCCCTGACTGCCAGGTCCACGCGCCGAACGAGAACTTCACCATCGAGAACTACCACGCCGGCATCCGCCTGAACCAGTCCCTGCTGAAGGAACTGGCGGGGGCGTGAGGCTCACTGGTCACAAGGCGGCGATAAATTCTTCTGTGGTGACCCCCGCCTGCTCCACAAGACCTTTCAACCTAAACTCTGGAATGGAAAAGGCGTGACGGGGCCACGGAAGGCGGCTTGAATCGGGGAATGGGGACAACCTCAGCGACGAGCGAAGCTCACCCGGAGGGTGAGGTCACGACCGGATGGCCCGTGGACACGCCGGGAGGGCGGTATTACGCGGAATGGGATCCGGGAACTCCCGTCAGCGCGCACGGCCAGCTGGTGTTTTTCGCGCAGTTTTTAAGGACCGGGAAGCGGTGGGAGGATTTCATCAAAGAGTGCCCCCTGCGCTACGGGGGCAACCGGGGGAGCGGAGCCCGCAATGTGTTTGGCACGGCGGCGCTTTCGGTGCTGTGCGGCCACTGGCGCTATCTCCATATGAACGCGGTGCGCGGCGATGTGCTCAATGCCAGGGTGCTGGGCATTGACCGGCTGGTCAGTGATGATGTGGTGCGCCGCGCGCTCAATCATCTCATGGATGAGGGTGCCGCGCTGGCGTGGCTGGGGGAACACCAGCGACGCTGTCTTGCGCCCCTGCTGCGCGTGCCCTGGATCATGGATATCGATACGACGGTTAAACCGCTCTATGGACGGCAGCAGGGAGCGGAGATTGGCTACAACCCGCATAAACCCGGACGTCCCAGTCATGTGTATCACAGTTACTTCGCGGCGAACCTGCGGCTGTGTGTGGGAGTGGAGGTGCGACCGGGCAACGAGCATGCCGCCGGCCGGGGACAGCCGGGATTGTGGCGCACCCTCGAAGCCCTGCCGCGGACCTGCTGGCCCGCTTTTCTCCGGGGCGACTGCGGCTACGGCCAGGAGGGCCTGATGAGGGAGTGCGAGGAGCGCGGACTGCCGTATGTGTTCAAACTGCGCTTCACGGCGAAGGTGCGTGCGCTGGTGTCGCTTTTGCGGTGCTCCGGCGACTGGCAGTCCGCGGGCGATGGCTGGGAGGTGGTGGAGAGCACGTTGCGGCTCACCGGCTGGAGCCGGAAGCGGCGCGTGCTCATCGTACGGGAGTCGGCGGCCCGGGCTCCAGTGCCGGAGAATCCAGACCACCTGGTGAAGCCGGGAAAGCGGCGCGGCAAAGACCGCGGTCTTTTACCCGGGGTGCCAGACGCGGAGTGGCAAAGCGCGGCTCCCTGGAGTGGCAAACTGGCGGTGCTGGTGACTTCGCTCGATGCCGGGGCCTACCCTGCGGCTTGCATGCCCCGGATCTATCGCGAGCGCGGTGATTGTGAAAATAATTACGATGAACTCAAAAACCAGTGGGGATGGAACGGCTATACCACTAAAAAGCTGGCCCCCTGCCGGATCATGGCCAACCTTATCGCGCTGCTCAGCAACTGGTGGCACCTCTACACGCGGCTTTTTGACGAGGAGCACCACCGGGAGGCCATCACCACCCGCCCGGCCCTCCTGGGCGGCGTGGCGCGGGAGACCCGGCATGGCGGCCAGCGCCGGATGAAAGTGAGCTTGTTGCACGCCAAAGGGGAAACCCTGGCGCGGGCCATCACGTTGATCAGCAGCTATCTACACCAGGCGGGCACCATCACGGCGCGATGGACTCCCGGGCAGTGCTGGGCACTGTTACTGACCCGTATTCTGCGCCGCAAACTGGGCGGCCAGTGGCTCGGAGAGCTGCCGTCAGCCGCCCACCGGCTTCTCTCCGGATGATCCATGCGGTAATTTCCTGATTTTTCCTGCCACTCGTCCACCGGCTTCACTGTGGAGCGGTCGGTCATCCCTCCATTCAAGAATTTAGGTTCAATGTTCCCGCCTTGATCGGCTTGTGCATGGGCACTACCACGGTTCGGGAGGCCCGTCGCATGATGCGGTGGGAGCCTGCTTGCCTGACTTCGGTAAAACCGAGGCGACGCAGAGCCTTCACAGCTTCCGTGCCTGCTACATCCCGGGGCAATTTCACGCGACTGCCAGCTCCGGATCCTCCACAAAATGCAGGCGAACGCTGCGAGGTGGGGGCACCTCAAAAAAGTAACCGAGAACCGCGTCTCTAACCATGTAGTCAAGTTCGGCAAAGGTATCTCCCTGGGTTGTGATGCCACCTCCAGAAGGATCATCCCAGCGGGCGACGAAGCCGCCGCTGTCGGGACAGGACGTTACGGTGAAAGTGAGTGTATCCATGAATCAAAGTCGGAGGCTCCTAATGGAATGCAAGCTCTCTCCAGAACCGGGCATGTGGGAGTGAGGCTGGGGAATGTTTCGGCGTGCTCACACCCCCACATTAGGGAACAGCTCTGCCTCATCCCGCTCGTATCCCCGGGCGCATAGCCGCAGCATCTTGATTCCCGCCTCCATTTCATCGTGTACCACGTTGTCCGGATCCAGCTTCCGGAGCATCGCCGCCTCATGGGGAAACCGCGCGCGGCACATGGTGAGGATGGATGGATTCCGCTCCCGTGCCACGGTGATGGCGGCTCGCGCGATTTCCGCGTGCGGGAAGGAAATGATAATCATCCGCGCCCGGGTCACGCCCGCCAGTTCCATGGTGTCCGCCTGAGAGATATCCGCGAAGAGTACGGGATGCCCCTTCTTCAGCAGGGAGGCCACGGTTTCCGCGTTCAGTTCGATGATCACCACCGGGATGCCCAGCCGCGTCAGCCCTTTGTGCAGGATCTGCCCCACCGTGCCGTAGCCGCAGAGGATCGCGTGATCCTCCATTTCCTTCACCCGCTTGCTGAATCCCGCCGCCCGTTTCTTCTCGGGCGCGGCTTCTGCTTTGGACTTGTTCCCGATCTTCAAAATGGCCGGCAGCACCACCCGCATAACCAGCGGGGAGAGGCTGAGAGTCACGGCCGTCACCGCCAGCACCACGTCCAGCCCGTCGCCGTCGATGAGATTCCGGACTTTCGCCTCCCGCCCGAGCACGATCGCGAATTCCCCCACCCCCGCCAGTGCCACCCCGGAGAGCAGCCCCGTGGCCAGCGGCACTCCGGAAAGCCTGGTGGCGGAGGTGGTAAGCGCCGTCTTTGCCGCCAGCACGAAGACGCTCAGCCCCGTGATCAGCAGCCAGTGTTCCATGAGAACCTCGGGCCGCACCATGGCTCCCACGGAGAGGAAGAAGATCGTCAGGAAAAGGTCCCGGAAAGGCGCGGCATCCGCCAGGATGCGGTGACTGTAAACCGACCCGCTCACCGCCACCCCCGCCGCGAACGCCCCCACGTTATAGCCCAGGTCCAGCATGTTCCCCAGGCTCGCGATCCCCGCGCAGAGCGCCAGCACCGTCAGGGTGAACAGATCCCTCGCCCGCGTGCGGCTCACCGCCTTGAGCAGTTGCGGGATGCCCCAGCGGCTCAGAATTCCCGCCGCCGCCACAAAGGCCACCCCTTCCAGCACCAGCTTCCCGGAAGCCTGGGCCACGCCCATCAGTCCTCCGGAACTTGTGAGCCCCGGCAGCATCAGCAGCGCCAGAATCACCGTGATATCCTGCACCAGCGCGATCCCCAGGGAAAGCCGTGACGCCGCGTGACCCGGGATGCCGCAGTCTTCAAAGAGCTTGACCCCCACCGCCGTGGAGGACACCGCCCCTATCAGGCCCCACATGACCGATGCCCCCGTGCTCTGACCTGCGGCCAGCGCCACGCAGGTAAACGCGGCCACCGTGAAGATCATTTGCAGCAGCCCGGCCCGCAGCCCGTTTTTGCGCAGCATCTTCAGTTCATGCCCGGAACACTCGGTGCCGATGGTGAACATTAGCAGAATCACCCCCACATCCCCCATGTGGACAAGAACCTCCGACGAGGATTCCGCGATCAATCCCGTGCGGGCCAGCAGAAACCCGCAAACGAAAAACCCCGGGAGCGCTGGAAATTGGAACCTTCTTAATAAGAGAGCCGCGCCCACCGTGAGCAGGAGCGTCAGCGCCAGAAGTGGAAGGAAACTCCCCTCGGAGGAGGAGGCGAAAATCGGTAGGGAACCAGGGGCCATCATCCTCAGTAAACACGCATCGCCGGAACGCCACTAAACTTTTTGCAAGCGCGCATTTTTAGTGGCTGAGGGCCTTTACATAAGGGATCCGGGCATCGGAACCACTGAGCTGGAAGCTTTCAGGTGGCCTCATGAGCGATATCTCTAACGCTGGCAGGAAGGGCTTGCGGTGATTGTGAGAAAATTATGAATACCCTCTTTGGGTGCGGTCCTCTCATTGAGGGGTGCGTGGCCGTGTCCCCTGTTTGCCGGGCCAACCCGATCACGGGACCTGTGTGGTCCTTGCCCTATTGAGCGGCCGGGCGCTTCCGGTCCAGAGAGCGGGCTACCCCACTCACACGCATCCTTCCGGTTCCGCCATCTCCTTCTCCGAGCGCGGTCATGCCGGGCTGCTAATGAGAGCTGCCTATCTATAAGGCTTTCGGTTTCTGCTCTACAAGCCACGGGGAGTCTCTGAAAGATATGGCCGCACTCTTCCCATTTAGGTTACCGGGGCGTTACCGCTGGTTATGAGCCTCTCCATATATGAGGCCTATCCGGCTCATCCTGCCTATTGGGCCTATCTCTTTCATCCACCGCCCTCCCGCTACACGGCACGTTACCCTGAACAAAACTGAACATTCCGGCCTGCGGGTGCTTCGGGGAAGGGGGGGTGCCTGCTCGAAACTGAACATTTGGAGGCGGAAGGCTGCCCGCGCGGAACGCGCGGGGTTCCGTTCCGGCCCTCTTCCGGTTCTGTTTTGTCCGCTTCGTCCCTGCTTTTGCTTCTGTCCGGACCCGTTTTGGTCGCTCCCGCTCCCATTTCCTCCTCCGGCCACCCTATTTTGTCCGGCTTGGCTCCAATTCTGAAGTCCGCCACGGGCATTTTGGCATCCGCTGAACCCTTCTGGCCCCGTTTTTGCAGAGGAGAAGAGCCGGAAACAACCCTCCGGAGAACCCAAAATGCCCTCCAGAGGCACGGAAAACACCCCCCGGGGACCGATTTCCGTCCGTTTCCGCAAGTTTTCGAGCCTTTCAATCCCGGTTTTGAACCGGGGAAGGGGGATTCGTCGCAAAAAACTTCCAAAAAGAAGCGAAAAGGAGTTGCGGGAAGGGAAACCCCCGCTATAAGATTCGGCGTCGCACGAAACAATGCGATCGGCGGACGACAGAGACCCAAACCGATTGTGGCAGAAATGACCACGACCGGTGTTTTTGTCCCCCTGAAACCAAGCGTTCTTTGAAAAACACAGTTACTTTAGCAGCCGAGACGGCGGGATTTGAGTCCCGGAGTCGATGAAGCTGCAAAAAGTTGAAGAAAAGACTAATTTGTGCGCCGCGCGTCGGAAAAGACGCGTGGTCCTGTGAGGCGGGAAACCGCTTCACGAAAACGTCAAATATTTCTTCTGAGCATTGCGATTTTGGTCATTTAACATGCCGGAATCAGATGTTTAGAATGCTAATTCTTTACGGAGAGTTTGATTCTGGCTCAGAACGAACGCTGGCGGCGTGGATAAGACATGCAAGTCGAACGGGGCGGTAGCAATACCGTTCAGTGGCGGACGGGTGCGTAACACGTGAACAATCTGCCCGGAAGAGGGGGATAGCCCAGGGAAACTTGGATTAATACCCCGTGTGGTACAGGTGGGCATCCATCTGACACCAAAGGTGCTGCAAGGTGCCGCTTCCGGATGAGTTCGCGCCCTATCAGCTTGTTGGCGGGGTAACGGCCCACCAAGGCGATGACGGGTAGCTGGTCTGAGAGGATGACCAGCCACACTGGAACTGAGACACGGTCCAGACACCTACGGGTGGCAGCAGTCGAGAATCATTCACAATGGGCGAAAGCCTGATGGTGTGACGCCGCGTGGAGGATGAAGGTCTTCGGATTGTAAACTCCTGTCATGTGAGAGTAAAGCCGGTCGTTAACTGCGAGCCGGTTTGAGAGTATCACAAGAGGAAGAGACGGCTAACTCTGTGCCAGCAGCCGCGGTAATACAGAGGTCTCAAGCGTTGTTCGGAATCACTGGGCGTAAAGGGTGCGTAGGCGGCGCGGTAAGTCAGAGGTGAAATGCCGGGGCTCAACCCCGGAACTGCCTCCGATACTGCCGCGCTTGAGGACTGGAGAGGAGTCTGGAATTCACAGTGGAGCAGTGAAATGCGTGGATATTGTGAGGAACACTAGTGGCGAAGGCGAGACTCTGGACAGTTCCTGACGCTGAGGCACGAAGGCCAGGGGAGCAAACGGGATTAGATACCCCGGTAGTCCTGGCAGTAAACGGTGCACGCTTGGTATGGCGGGAATCGACCCCTGCCGTGCCGGAGCTAACGCGTTAAGCGTGCCGCCTGGGAAGTACGGTCGCAAGATTAAAACTCAAAGAAATTGACGGGGACCCGCACAAGCGGTGGAGTATGTGGCTTAATTCGATGCAACGCGAAGAACCTTACCTGGGCTTGACATGCATTTTGTCACCGGTGAAAGCCGGTTAGCGGAGCAATCCGCGGGATGCACAGGTGTTGCATGGCTGTCGTCAGCTCGTGTCGTGAGATGTTGGGTTAAGTCCCGCAACGAGCGCAACCCCCGTGTTCTGTTGCCAGCGCGTAATGGCGGGAACTCTGAACAGACTGCCTAGTTAAACTGGGAGGAAGGTGGGGATGACGTCAAGTCAGTATGGCCCTTACGCCCAGGGCTGCACACGTACTACAATGCGCGATACAATGTGAACCGAGACCGCGAGGTGGAGGAAATCGTAAAAATCGCGCCCAGTTCGGATTGGAGGCTGCAACTCGCCTCCATGAAGCCGGAATCGCTAGTAATGGCGCATCAGCTACGGCGCCGTGAATACGTTCCCGGGTCTTGTACACACCGCCCGTCACATCATGGAAGCCGGTCGCGCTCGAAGTATCCGCGCCAACCTCACGGAGGCAGGATCCTAAAGCATGACTGGTGACTGGGATGAAGTCGTAACAAGGTAGCCGTAGGGGAACCTGCGGCTGGATCACCTCCTTTCTATGGAGTACAGAGCAGTCCGGCGGCCGGACAGCGGCAGGGCATCAAGTCCTCCGCGAAACCCCGGCCCCCACTATTATAGTATCATGACTGCTCAGGTCGACACTGTCGCCTCTTCCTTAACAGGAACCGGCACGGTGCGCCGGATTTGAAAGAACCGGCACCTTGGTCCACGCGTTTATGGAAAACCGCGGCGTGCAAACTAGTCTTTACTTCTTCCTCAAGCGTGATTGTCCGCGTGGACTTTGGCTTAAACCTTAAACGGTGACAGCCAGGGAAAACGGGAAACGGACAGCCGGGGGGTTTAGCTCAGTTGGTAGAGCGCCAGCTTTGCAAGCTGGATGTCAGGAGTTCGAGTCTCCTAACCTCCACCATGAACAATGGTGAAACGGGGTTGGGCTGGAAAAGCCCCTGACGGAATCCGCGACCTTGCGCTCCCGACGGCGATGGGAACATTTGGACCCGTAGCTCAGTTGGTTAGAGCACCGCCTTGATAAGGCGGGGGTCGCAGGTTCAAGTCCTGCCGGGTCCACCCTATGCCCCTTTGGTGAATGTCTTTTGAGGAAAAAACTGTGTCCGCGAAGCGGCAAGGATGAAACTGTTCTTTGATATCTGCATACAGGGTTAATTAAAAAATACAAAGATTAAAAATTTGGAGTACGTGTAAAAGCGTGACTCCGCACAATTACGATCTTAGGAAATACGGCGGAATTTCTTCAATTTGATAAGAAATGAATGAATTAAGCTATGAAGGGCACACAGTGAATGCCTTGGTGCTGACAGGCGATGAAGGACGCGATAAGCTGCGATAAGCCTTGGGGAGCGGCAAATACGCTATGATCCAGGGATTTCCGAATGGGGTAACCTGCGCGGGGTAATACCCGCGCGTGCCGTCCTGAATACATAGGGACGGCGTCGCGAGACCCGGTGAAGTGAAACATCTCAGTAACCGGAGGAAAAGAAAACAAAACAGTGATTCCGTAAGTAGTGGCGAGCGAAAGCGGAACAGCCCAAACCGGAGGCTTTGCCTCCGGGGTTATAGGACCTTGACGTGAGACCATCGACGATAGGTGAAGCGAATGGAAAATCGCTCCCCAGAGGGTGAGAGACCCGTAACCGAAATCCAAGATGGCTCTAGAGGGATCCTGAGTAGCACGGCACACGTGAAACGCCGTGTGAATTCGCGGAGACCATTCCGTAAGGCTAAATACTAGTCAGCGACCGACAGTGAACAAGTACCGCGAGGGAAAGGTGAAAAGAACCGCTGTGAGCGGAGTGAAACAGAACCTGAAACCGTGTGCCTACAAGGTGTCAAAGCTCCTTTATGGAGTGATGGCGTGCCTTTTGCTTAATGAGTCTGCGAGTCAGTGTCCGTGGCCAGCTTAAGTCCTTATGGGACGCAGGCGCAGCGAAAGCGAGTCCGAACAGGGCGATATAGTCGCGGGCACTGGACCCGAAGCGGAGGTGACCTACCCATGGCCAGGCTGAAGCGGCAGTAACATGCCGTGAAAGGCCGAACTGGTGGCTCTTGAGAAAGTCTCGGATGAGCTGTGGGTAGGAGTGAAAGGCTAATCAAACCCCGTGATAGCTGGTTCTCCCCGAAATGCATTGAGGTGCAGCGTTGGATGCTGATGAGTGGGGGTAGAGCACTGAATAGGCTAGGGGTCACACCAGACTACCAACCCTAATCAAACTCCGAATACCACTCAATGAAGTCCAGCAGTGAGTCTGCGAGGGATAAGCTTCGTAGTCGAGAGGGAAACAACCCGGATCAGCAGCTAAAGTGCCTAAATACCGCTCAGTGGAAAGGATGTGGGATTACAGAGACAGTGAGGATGTTGGCTTAGAGGCAGCCACCATTTAAACAGTGCGTAATAGCTGACTCATCGAGTGATCCCGCGCCGAAAATGATTGGCGATCAAGCGGTATACTGAAGCTCTGGATGGCATTCCGGTTCGCCGGTTTGTCGTGGTAGGGGAGCATTGTTAACGCGTTGAAGCTGGAAGGTGACTGATGGTGGAGTGTTAACAAGAGAGCATGCAGACATTAGTAACGAGAAGGCAGGTGAAATCCCTGCCCGCCGTAAACCCAAGGTTTCCTGGGCCACGCTATTCGTCCCAGGGTTAGTCGGGACCTAAGCCGAGGCAGAGATGCGTAGGCGATGGACAGCGGATTAATATTTCCGCACCACCGAAAATTTAAGTATGGAGGACGGGGTTGAGGAGAGGGCCCGCCGATTGAAAGTGGCGGGAGCGCAAGCTGACGGGGCGGTTCGCCAAACCGGATCTCTTGAATGAACCTCCAGGAAAATTCCATATGTATACTAAGGTGCCCGTACCGCAAACCGACACAGGTGGGTGAGTAGAATATACTAAGGCGTAAGAGTGAACCCCCGTTAAGGAACTCGGCAATCTAGCCCCGTAACTTCGGGAGAAGGGGTGCCCCCCTTTGGGGGGGCCGCAGTGAATGGGCCCAACCGACTGTTTATCAAAAACACAGCACTCTGCCAAGACGCAAGTCCAAGTATAGGGTGTGACACGTGACCAATGCGGAAAGATTAAGGCAAGCGGTTAGCCGCAAGGCGAAGCTGTGAACCTAAGTCCCCGTGAATGTCGGCCGTAACTATAACGGTCCTAAGGTAGCGAAATTCCTTGTCGGGTAAGTTCCGACCTGCACGAATCGTGTAACGAGTTGGGCGCTGTCTCAACGGGGCGCTCAGTGAATTTGTATTGGCGGTGAAGATGCCGCCTACCCGTGGAAGGACGGAAAGACCCTATGCACCTTAACTGTACTCTGTCACTGTTGTTTCGGTTTTCATGCTCAGCGTAAGTGGGAGACTTCGAGGCCACCCTTTCGGGGGCGGCTGAGTCATCAATGAGACACCACCCTTGGGGATTGAAACATCTAACACCGGTCCCGTGAATCCGGGCGGAGGACAATGGCAGACGGTCAGTTTTACTGGGGCGGTATCCTCCCAAAGAGTAACGGAGGAGCGCGATGGTCGGTTCAACCTGGTTGGCAATCAGGTGATGAGTGCATTGGCATAAACCGGCCTAACTGTGAGACCCACAAGTCGAGCAGATGCGAAAGCAGGTCAAAGTGATCCGGCGCTTGAAGATGGAATCGGCGTCGCTCAACGGACAAAAGGTACGCTAGGGATAACAGGCTGATTTTGCCCAAGAGTTCATATCGACGGCAAAGTTTGGCACCTCGATGTCGGCTCGTCACATCCTGGGGCTGGAGAAGGTCCCAAGGGTCCGGCTGTTCGCCGGTTAAAGTGGCACGCGAGCTGGGTTCAGAACGTCGCGAGACAGTTCGGTCCTCTATCCTCCATGGGCGCAGGAAAATTGAGGGGTTCAGTCCTTAGTACGAGAGGACCGGGACTGACGCACCTCTGGTGTTCCAGTTGTCTTGTCAAAGGCATCGCTGGGCAGCTATGTGCGGAAGGGATAAGCGCTGAAAGCATCTAAGCGCCAAGCCCATCCCAGGATAAGTTTTCCCTGAAGGATCGTGGAAGACTACCACGTCGATAGGATGCGGGTGTAAGTGCAGCAATGCATTCAGCTTAGCATTACTAATCATCCGTTCGGCTTAATTCATTATTTCTTATTTCTTAACGTATTTCCTCCTGTATGCAGACATCAGGGAACGGTGACTCCCTCGCTGTTTCGCTTTCAAAGCCAAAACCAAAGGCAGAGCCCTAAAGGCCTGTCAAAGGCAGGGCCTCAAAACCCTCCGGTTCACCCCGGTTCCAGCCGCCCGGCTTCAGACCCGCCCGGCCCTCCCGCCGGACCGGCCTTCTGAAACCCCGGATGCCTGAAACCCCGGCCCCGCCAAATCCGGCGGATGCCAAAACCGGCTTGACCGGCTTGATTTCCGGGATCTGAATCCCGCTGAGTTCTTTGTTATTCCCCCGACGTAAATGCTGTAACGTTCCCCCCGATCCCGGCCAGCCCGGGCCTTCGGAAACGCCGCAGACCAGACCCCGGTTTTACCGGCCGGCCCTCTCAAAAAAGGCCATCCTTTAAAATCAGTCTCCGAAGCCTTTGTCTTTGAAGCGTGACTTCTGTCACCCGCTTCAAAACCATGAGCCTCCGCTGACAATCCCGGGTTCTTTCTGGACTGCCCCGTTTCTGGTGACCCTGGCGCGGTGGAACCACCCGTTCCCATCCCGAACACGGAAGTGAAACGCCGCAGCGCCGATGGTAGTTTGGCTATAGGCCTTGCGAGAGTAGGACGTCGCCAGAATAACGGGCCTGTCTTCCGAAAGGAAGGCAGGCCCTCTTTCTGCGTACTTTTAGCGCCTCGATGCATTATACTGATTGCCAAAAGTCATTTCCGAATTGGAGGGCAAGCTTCCCCGGCGAAGCCCCGCGCGTCCGGAAATGGCTTATGGCAAACGCTCTAGGCTGAACCTCGGGGGGAACAGACCCGGCCTTATAAGAAGAGCCCTTGTCCCGCCGCGTTACTGGCGGAGGCCCCTTCATTTTTGACCACTACCTGCGGTCCGGAGGGCGGCGTCGCGGTTTTCCGGGGACAGGGTCGTATCCATGCGCAGTGCTTCGGTGGCGATATCACGCTCCTCAGCCGTGAGCGTTCCCACCCATCCATCCAGCGGGTTTCCGAAGTCCCGCCTGCCGGCCCGCTCTACGGCAATGCGGCGGATGGCGGCGTCCCGAAGACCTGGTTCCGCCCAGAGTTCCTGACGGTCCCAATAGCGGGAAGCCTGTTCCAGCAGAGCCTCGCGTGCCGCCAAATCCCGTCGCCCGGCCAGCCAAAGAAGTCCATCCGGATCCTCTTTGGTGTCTCCCAGTGCGTGCCGGAAATCCATGGGAGTCAGCGTGCCTGAAGGGGCTGTCTCCGCCAGTTGGCGTGCTTCCTTTGAGCCCCATGTCAGGTTGTTCATCGCCGGACTTTTGAGCCGTTCGTAAGGTTGCCGGAGTTTCCGGATTTCCTTCGGCATACGTGCAAGGGGATTGTTCCAATCAGGGGCAGGGATCCCCGCTTCCCGGAGTCCGGTCGATTTTTCTTTTATCAGATTGGTGAAGAACTCCGGTTCTTTTTCCGCCAGGTGATGGAGAACAGCCATGCCGGCATCATACCGCATCCTGTAATCCGGCAGATCCATGAGCGCCTCCAGCGCGGCATCTGGTTCGGAGATCAGCCACCTGCCAAAAAGCGCCCGCCAATAGAGGGAATTGCACCGGTTTTCGTTCTGGAGTTCCAGTAACACCTTGTGACAGTCCCGGGGATCACGCTGGGCGAGGATGTCAATGATAAGCGGGAGTTGTTTGTATCCTGCAGTATTTAAGAAGTCCCGGATCAAGGTGCCGGTCTGGCCCGGACCCGCGGCCTCCGCGCGGGCGGCGAAGGAATCCAGAATGTTAACGAGCCGTTCACCGGGCTTTGCCGCGAATGGCGAACTTCTTTTTGTGCCAGGGCCGGCTGCTGTGGAAAGGGCAGTCTGTCCGGAAACCCGGGACGGGGTAACCGGGGCGTCCTTACCTCCACTGGAAAGAAACCCATAAGCCGTGCCCAGGAGGCCTCCTCCCAAGAGGATCATGAAACGGACAGAATCGTTCATGGAGTCAAAATCCCGTCAAGTCGCTGACAAAAGTCCGGGCCTCTTCATCGAGTGGTGATCCGGCAAGCCATTCCATCGCCGCCTGGGGCGCGTGTCCTGCCCACTCCTGCATGACGCCGGTAACCACACGGACCCGTTGTTCAGGATCCGGCAGTTGGGCGGCCCATGATGCTGCCGCCGCAGGGTCGGTGGCCGCCCAGCCCCGGGCTGCTCCGGCGATATGCCAGGCATCCGAGCCAGGCTGACTGGCGATCCATGGAAGTGTTATCTCCGGAGCCTCCTGGCTCATCACCGCCAGCGTCCGGATATCAGGAGTGGTCCCGGCTTCCGCGCAGGCACTGAGCACTGGAGCCGGTGATGCTCCTGTTCTCCATAGACCTGCAAGCGCCCGGGCCCGTGCCGCTGATGGCAGGGTTTCGGCCCATGATCGTGCCGCTTCCGGCTCCGTCATCGCCCACCGGGCCGCCCAGGCTTCCGCCGCCGTGCCACTGAGCGAGGGCTCCTGGATAGCGGCGATGAGCTGCGTGTCCGCTGTCCCGCCGGCCCACGGGCAATGCATCAAAATATCCGTCAGGAATTGCTCTCCCGCCGCTCCACCACGGGCGGCAGCCATTCCTCCATATGACCAGGGAGCTGTCTGGCAATGTTCTCGGTGATAAAGACCTCCCCGCGGGTCCGGCCCTCCCGGGAAAACTTTGCTAGAGCCGACAGGGTGCCGGCGGGATCCCGGCGCACGGTCATTTCCATCAGGAGAAATGCCGGGCTGTAGTCATCCCCTATCCAGGTGTAATGGGTTTCCATGGGACACCCATCCAATATGCCGAGAGCCAGGGCCGGGTGAGAGCACGCCAGATGGCCCGCCAACCTTCCCTGGAACCATTCTCTTTCCCCTTCGCTTACACTGCCTGAAAGAGAAACGGCTGCTTCCGGCTGCTTCGGTGACAAAATCCGCATTGCCCGGTCAATGACAATGCCACGTAACTTGCGTTCCGGTATGCGCGTTGCCATTTCGCGCACCGCCACTGGATCATGGGCCACGTCCCGTATTCGCTGCTCCCACGCCTCGGGAGCCACGAAGGCAAATTCATCCGAGGGGCGGGTCAGACAATCCCGCACCAGCGGCCAATGGCGGCTGGCCATACGGCGGATGAATTGGAATGCACCGGGAACGGCGGGACCACGTCCTCCTCTGCCCGTCACCCAGAATTCCCACGCGGCTTCCGGATCGATGTCCGCCCATCCACACAGTAACAGATCCCTGGCATCTGATGACCGCAGAAATCTCAGTATCATTTCCACATCCCCGCGTGTCCCGAGTTCCAAGACCTCTTTGGCCAGAGATAAAGGCGGGCACCGGAGAGGTTCCCATTCTCCATTCATTCCCTTTTCGAACTTTGAGTTTAACGAATCCGCCACCCGCTTTGCCTCTGTCTCTGCGGGAGTAAGACCACTGGCATTCGCGGGGACCCCTGCCTCGCTGCTAACAGGAGTAGGGGGCTTCCGTTTCTCCGGTGAAGACCGGGGAGTGTTTTGCACCACCCCGCGCCATGGCTGGTCATGAAGCAACTTGCCGACGGGGATTCCGAGCAGCAAACCCACGGCGGAAAGGAGCAACGCCAGCGGAGTCTGCCGGAGCAGCGCGGCGCGGGAGAGACCGGAGGGGAGAGTGGGCATGGGGAAGGGAACTCCTGCTTATAAGCGGCTCTATTTCCCGTACTACACCGCAAAGGCGGAGGCTGCGGATGAAATACAGGCCCGCCGGGACCCATGCACAGTATTCTGGACCCTTGAAAAGCAGGAGCCAAACAGGTGTCAGGAAGGGAGTGTGCCCTGGCTGTGAAGGGCAATCCTCCAAGCTCGCATGATCCGGATCTGCGTATTCATTCAAAGACTGCAGGAAAAAGCTACCTGCCAAGGATGCAATCCAGCTGATTTTGAATAGCCACATTTCACCAGTCGATGAGCCCCAGCCAGGTGATCGCGCCACAAAAAAGCGATCAGGGTTACCCCTGATCGCTTCAGTTGCTTATTTGAGTTTAAACCTTTCCGACCAGGGCCGTCTCAATCAAGCCGGGGCTCCGGCGAGGCCGGGGGGAAGTTCCTCTCCCTGGTCGCTTTCCCGGGTTTCCACGGGGACAGGCGGAGGAGTGGGAGGCTTGGTCCGCGGGGGATTGAGCATGCGGCCATGCTCCATGATTTCCCGGACGTGAACGCCGTCGAGGGTTTCGTATTCGAGGAGCGCCTTGGCCAGGGTTTCCATTTCAGGCCGGTGCTTGATCAGGAATTCCTTGGCGCGGTTGTAGGCGTTATCGATCAGGCTCTTGATCTCCTTGTCGATCTTCTGCGCGGTGTCCTCGCTGTAATTCCGCTTGGAACCCATATCGCGGGCCAGGAAAACGTGCTCGTTGTTCTCGCCGTATTCCACCATGCCCAGGGCTTCGCTCATGCCCCATTCGCACACCATCTTGCGGGCGATATCGGTGGCTCCACGAATGTCGCCGGAAGCGCCACTGGTGACGTCGCCGAAGACCAGTTCCTCCGCCACGCGGCCGCCCATGGCCACTACCAGATCGTCCAGCAGTTCGTTTTTACGGCGGGTGTATTTGTCCTCCACCGGCAGCCACATCGTGGAGCCGAGGGAAGGACCGCGGGGAATGATGGTCACCTTGTGGAGAGGTTCGGTGTGCTCCAGCACTTCGAGCAGGATGGCGTGGCCGGCCTCGTGATAGGCGGTGTTTTCCTTTTCCTTCTCGCTGATGGCGAGGCTGCGGCGTTCCTTGCCCCAGCGCACCTTGTCCCGGGCCTCCTCCAGTTCACGGAGGGTAATGGCCTTCAGTCCGCGACGGGCGGCCAGGAGGGCGGCTTCGTTCATCACGTTGGCAAGTTCCGCGCCGGAGTAACCCGGGGTGCCGCGGGCGATGACGCCGAGATCGACATCTGGAGCCATCTTCACCTTCTTGGAGTGGACTTTGAGAATGGCTTCGCGGCCCTTCACGTCCGGCAGGCTTACGGTGACCTGGCGGTCAAAGCGACCCGGGCGGAGCAGCGCGGGGTCCAGCACATCCGGCCGGTTGGTGGCGGCGATGATGATAACACCCTCCTGGGTATCAAAGCCGTCCATTTCCACGAGCAGCGCGTTCAGCGTTTGCTCCCGTTCGTCGTGACCACCACCCATGCCATGGCCCCGGTGACGGCCCACGGCGTCGATTTCGTCAATGAAGATCAGGCACGGCGCGCTCTTCTTGCCTTGCTCGAACATGTCCCGCACCCGGCTGGCACCCACGCCCACGAACATCTCCACGAAGTCCGAGCCGCTGATGCTGAAGAACGGCACGTCCGCCTCACCGGCAATGGCCTTGGCGAGGAGCGTCTTGCCCGTTCCGGGAGCACCCACCATGAGCACGCCTTTCGGGATATGGCCGCCCAGCTTTTGAAACTTCTTCGGATCCTTGAGGAATTCCACGAGTTCCCACACCTCTTCCTTGGCTTCATCACAGCCAGCCACCTGTTTGAAGGTGACCTTGTTCTTATCCATGGCGAGGAGGCGGGCCCGGCTCTTGCCGAAGCTCATGGCTCCACGACCGGCCATCTTGATCTGCTGGCGGAAGAAAAACCACAGCACGCCCAGCAGCAGGACCACCGGGAGCAGGCTTACCACCAGGCCCGAGGTAATGCTCTGATCGTGCTTATATTCATAAGGGATTCCCTTGGCATCGAGCTTCTCGAGCAGGCGATCCTTCTCCATCACCGCCGCGAATGGGACCTGGTATTCCTTGTTGTCCTCGCTCTTCACCTTCATCAGGATGTACTCGCCCGCGGGGTCGAGCATGATCTTGACGCTCTTTTCATCCACGTCGCCTTTTTCCAGGCAGGCGATGAACTCAGCGTAGGTCTTTTTTCCGCTGGCAGTGCCATTCCGCCAGAGGATGCCGCTGGCCAGCATGAGGATGGCCACGGAAAGAAGAATGAGGCCCTTCCAGTTGAATCCCTGGGGTTCAGGGGCACCGCCGCGGCGGTCAGGGCCTTCCGGCGGGGACGGGCGTTGATTGGGGTCAGACATTGCGTTAGGAGTATGAAACAGGCAAGATTACCACAGTGAATCGAAAGGCGCAACGAAGGGGATGCGTACGGGAAGTAACGCCGCGCACGCTTTCCCGGGTGCAAAATCAGGAGTTCGCCGGCAGCAGCGTGATGCGCTTCATGCGGCTCTCGTCCTCCGGGGACCAGGTGCGGATGCCGGGGTCGTCCTTGAACAGGTTATGCACCAGGCGGCGCTGGTAGCTGTTCATGGGATCGAGTTTCACGGACTGGCCGGTGGCGCGGACGCGATCCGCCAGCGCGCGGATTTCATCCAGGAAGGCATCATCCTTCCGGTCCCGGAAGTGGTTCACATCCACCCGCACGCGCGGGGCCTCCGGCAGCTTTTGCCGGAGCAGCTTGTTCACAAGGTGCTGGATGTCATCCAGCCGCTCCCCGCGTTTCCCCGTCAGGGCGGAGGCCGCCTTTTCATCCGCCAGGGTCACCCGCAGGGAGGGGACATCACATCCGGCATCCGCGGCCACCGAGGCCTGGTAGCCAAGGTGACGCAACATGATTTCGAGAATCTCCTGGGCGGCGGTGGCGGCGGCATTCATAGGCAAGGTCTGGCATTAAGGTAGCCGGAAAACCATGTCGCGCTATTTTTTGCGATTTTGATCCCGGAAAGCGCTGCCGGAGGAGCCTCCGGTGCGGGGCGGTTTCGGGCCTTTGTTTTGCATTCCCGCCTGACGGGCCTGCTGGGCGGCCATGGCGCGTTCCATGAAAGAGGGGCGCGGGGGCAGCTTCTTGAGTTCCGGCTCTCCCTGACGTTTCAGCAGCCAGGTCTGGAAGATGGAGATCACGTTTTGCACACTCCAGTAAAGCGCCAGAGCGCTCGCGAAGTTGTAGCAGAAGATCATGAAGGCAAAGGGCATGATCTTGAAGATCTTCATCTGCATCTGCATTTGCGGGTTCGCGTCCATACCCGGCTGGGGCGCGAATTTCATCTGCAGGAACATGGTGACCGTCATGATCAGCGGCAGGGGATTGATGGGAATGCCGAAAACGTGAGCCACGGTGTCCGGCATGGAAAGGTCATGCACCCACAGGAAGCTGTGGCCGCGCATTTCCACGGCGCTCTTCATCATATTGTAATAACCGAGGAAGATCGGGAACTGGAAGAGAAGGGGAAGACAGCCTCCCAGGGGATTGACTCCATAGTCCCGGTAAAGCTTCATGACCTCCATGTTCATCTTCTGGGGGTCTTCCTTGTGCTTCTCCCGGATCTCCTTCATCATCGGAGCCAGCTTGCCCATTTTTTTCATGGCGCGGGTGGCTTTGATGTGGAGAGGCCAGATGACAAAGCGCACCAGCAGCGTGAGCAGCATGACCGCCACGCCGTAGTTCCCGATCCAGCTGTAAATCTTGTTGAGCGTGCCGAGGAAGACGCGGCTGAGAACGCGGAACCAGCCGTAGTGCATCACCTGGCGGAATTCGGTGTCGAATTCCTTATCCAGCCGGTTGAGCACGGTGCCGGAGCGGGGGCCGGTATAGACCTGCCCCTTCCAGGTGTAGGTCTCATTAGTGGAAAGGTTAAGCGGCTCCATGCCCACCGCGGCTTCCAGGCCCTTGGCTTTCACCTCACCGTGACCCGGATCGTCAAACGTAATGTAGCGCCAACTGGTCCATATAGAGGTCTCCGCTTTCTTGTTCACCTGGAGCGGACGGATCAACGAGCAGTAGTACTGGTTATGCACCCCGGCAAAGCTCATTTCCTTCAAATCCTTTGTGATGAAGCTCTGTTTGTCGCGGGTCTGCCAGAACAGGCCAAGAAAGCGGGAGGAGTCAAATTCACCCTCGTTCAGTTCGATGGCGTCTCCGTCCGCATACCAGGTGGCCGCGGGTTGGATCCAGTCATTTGAATGGAGCTTGCCCAGCAGACCGGCGTAGAGATAATAAGTGCCGGTGGCTTTCTCCGTGCCCGCGTTTTGGATGGTGACCTTCAAGTCCCAGAGATAACCGAAGCCATCCGTGGCTTTCGTGTCCGCCGGGACCGGAAACAGAGACCACTCCTTGGTGATCTTCAGGCCCTTGCTTTCGGCGGTGTAGGTAATCGACCGGTCCGTTTTCTCTTTGACGGTATAAGCAAGTTTCTCGATCTCACCCGGCGTGGCACTCAATCCACCAATGGGACCCTGAGTCCGCTGGGCGTTGAGTTGCTGGGCGGTATCCCCGGAATACTGCGCCGGCAAAAGAGTGAGCCGCTGGATGCCCCCGCCAATGTTGGTGAAAGTGAATTCCCCGGCTTCGTTTTTGATGACCACCGTTTCCTCCGGTGGCGCGGCAGGTGCCGGTGGCGTCGCGGGAGCGGCGGGATCCCCCGGTTTCGCGGGGTCTCCAGGCTTCGCGGGTTCCGTGGAAGTGGTGGCGGCGGGCTCAGGCTTTTTTGCCGCCTGTTGAGGCGGCTTCTGGCTGAACATCATCCAGGTGAAGGCGGCGGCGCAAAGGATCACCACTAACCACTCGGTGCGATTCAATTTCATAGGCAGGAAAGAGGAGGGGAAAAGAAAAGGGCGGGGATGGCTTCCAGGATGAAGCGCCACCGGCGGCGGCGATGTTCAATCTTCCGGCGTGTTTGCCGGGGATTTCGCGGGGCCAGGGGGATCATGCGGGGAGTCCGGCGGGGAGTCCGGCGGGGAGTCCGGCGGCGGGGGCGGGGGCGGTGGAGTTCCACTTTTTCCCTGGACCTCCGGAACGGGGTCATAACCACAGCCTCCCCAGGGATGGCAACGGCAGATACGGCGAATCCCCAGCCAGGATCCGCGCAGGGAGCCGTGCTTCATCACGGCCTCCAGGTAGTATTGAGAGCAGGTGGGCTCGTAGCGGCAGCCGGACCCTGGGCCGCCCAGCCGGTGGATGACCGGGGAAAGGAACCGCTGATACCCGCGAATGAGAAACCGGAAAAACCACCGCATGGCGTTTTCTCATGGCAGACCCGGCGGGAGCAGGGCGGCACGCCGCGCCAGTTTGATCCATTCCGCGCGCAGTGTGTCGTATGCCGCCTTCACCGCGCCGTGCCGGGGAATGGTGACGATCATGTGCGGCGTGGTGATGTGCGGGAGCGCACCGGCGGTGATGGACGCCAGGCGCCGGCGCACCTTGTTCCGGACCACCGCGTTTCCGAGGCGTTTTGTGACCGTAAAGCCAAAGCGGGCCTGACTCTCCAGAGGGAGGGGCAGGGCCGCGAGAATGAGCAACCGCCCCGTCCAGGACGCGCCCTCCTGACGGATGGTCACAAACTCGGAGGTACGGCGGACACGCCGGGCGCGGGGCAGAGCCATGAAGGAACGCACGGGGTGAACCGTGCCGGACCGGCTCAGGATTGCGTATGGCGGGCGTAGTGGACTTCAGCGCCCTTCGGAAGGAGACGCTTGCGGCCCTTCCGGCGGCGGCGGGAGAGGCAGTCGCGGCCGGACTTGGTGCTCATGCGGGCGCGGAAACCATGCTGGTTCTTGCGCGTGCGCTTGGAGGGCTGATAAGTGCGTTTGGACATAAGATTACAGTGGGTGGAAAGGGGTTTTACCTCACCGCCACAAGGGCGGAGCCGTGAATCTCTCCGGGCATAATAAAGCCGGGAGACCGGGAAAAGGGCGGCGAAACTAGCGGCCCCCCGGGCGTTGTCAACGGGGATGGATCACTTTTGATGGCCCGAAATTCCGGAGGCCAGGAGGCACTTTTACCGGTGAGCGGGCACTTCGCGACGGGTTTTCACCGCTCCGCGCGTTTTGCTTTGCAGGGGCGGCATCCCCCGCTATCCCGTGCGCCCCATGTCAGAAGAAATACCCGCTTTTCCCGCCCTGCCGGGAAACCGCATCCAGGATATGCCCGCCGGGGACCGCCCGCGGGAAAAGATGCTGCGGTGCGGCGGGGGAGCCCTGACGGACGCGGAACTCCTCGCCATCTTCTTCGGGTCCGGCGTGGTGGGCATGAGCGCCGTAGGCCTGGGAAAACTCTTCATGGACCGCTACGGTTCTCTCCACGCTCTGAGCCGGCTTTCCGTGGAGGAACTGAAGGCGCAAAAGGGCATCGGGGAAGCGAAGGCGCTCCACCTCGCCGCCGCGTTCGAACTGGGGAAACGCCTTGCGCGGCAGACCTACGATGGCACGCCCATGGACCATCCGGAGGCGATCCTGAACCTTTTGGGCGCGGAGATGCGGGCGGAACCCCAGGAGGTGCTGAAGGTGGTGCTGCTCACCACCCGTCTCACGCTTTTAGGCGTGGAGGAGCTGACCCGGGGCACGCTGAATGAAACCATCGCCCATCCCCGGGATATTCTTCACCATGTCATCCGCCGGAGGGCTTACGGATTCATCATCGTTCACAATCATCCCGCCGGGGATCCCTCTCCCAGCTCAGCGGACCGGAATTTCACCCGGCGTCTCCGGGAGGCCTCGGAGATCATGCAGGTTACCTTCGTGGATCACATCATCATCGGCCTTCCCTCCCTGGTGCACGCGGGCTACTTCAGCTTCCGTGAGAACGGGGCGATGTGATCCGCCGGTTGTTCTCTCTTATATATACCAAGGCTCATGATTCACCCCACCGCTATCATTGCCCCCACCGCCGTGCTTGCCCCGGATGTTTGTGCGGGGCCCTACGCCATCATCGAGGACGGGGTGGAGATCGGTCCCGGCTGCCACATCGAGGCCCACGGGCAGGTTCTGACGGGAGTGAGAATGGGAGCGGGGAACAGGGTGGGCCGCGGGGCGGTGATTGGCGGGGACCCGCAGTCGTTGAGCTTCGATATCTCCCAGCCCAGCGGCGTGCGCATTGGCGATGGGAATACCTTCCGGGAGCACGTGACGGTGCATCGCAGCGGGGTGAAGGGCGGGGAGACGGTCATTGGCAGCGGGAACTTCCTCATGGCGGGATGCCATGTGGGGCACGATACCCGGCTGGGGGATCACAATGTGCTGGCCAATCATGTGCTGGTGGGAGGGCATGTGACGATCGGCGACCGGTGTTTCCTCGGGGGAGGCGCGGTGTTTCACCAGTTCATCCGCATCGGCGATTTGGCGATGGTGCAGGGGAACAGCGGTTTTTCCCAGGATCTCCCGCCTTACTGCATGGGCTTTAAGATCAATCAGGTGGAGAGCCTGAATGTGGTGGGCCTGCGCCGGGCCGGGTTTGACAGTGCCGCCCGGCTGGATCTGAAGCGGGCGTGGACCACGGTGATTCAATCCCCAATGGGACCCGTGAAGGGCGCGGCCGCGGCGCTGGCGTCGAGGGTATGGACGGAAGCCTCACGGAAACTGCTGGAGTTCATCGCGCACCCGGGGCCGAAGGGCGTGGCGGGGCCGTAGAAGGAATGAGTCCGTGGAATACGTCCATGTGCCTGACCGGGAAGACCGGTTATACGACCGGGACGGGTTCCTCTTCCGCGGCCTCCGCTTTCGGGGGTGGAGGCTCCGGGAGGGGTTCGGCGGCCTTCGGGCTTTCCGGAGGAGGGGAGGAAGGACGCGGCGCGGGAGGCGCGGAGGGAACCGGCTGGCTGGAGGGCTCCGGGGTATGGTCATCGGACGGGCCGCTCCGGTTCCACCAGATGATCCCGCCCGCCAGCAGGAGCACGGTGACCAGGATGTAGAGGCCGGGCCGACGGTTTTCCCCGTAGTCAGTAATCACCGATGCCGGGAGATTGTGCGTGGCATTGGCCGTCTGGATGTATTCGTGGCCGGAGGCGCTGGCGAACTCCGCCGAGCTGAACTGGTCCAGATAGTCGCTGATATCCAGCTCCACGAACCGGCTGTAAATTTTCAGAAAGCCCCGGGCGTAGGTCAGATTCGCAAACCGGGAGAGGTCGTCATTTTCCATATCCCGCACCCGCCCGGCGGGAATACGGGTGTGAAAGGTCACGTCTTCAATCGTGAGGCCCCGGGCCTCGCGGGCACTGGAAAGCTGCTGGCCGATGCTGCGCATGGGGAAAACCGGTGGTTGGGGAGTTGTCCGGAACATGCCGGGAATCCGGAGCACCGAAACCCCAATCACAGAAAAACGAAGACCTTTGGTGAAGGTACAATAATTGCAAGACTTAACAAACGTTGCTTCCGTTAAATCAAACAATCCGTAACTTCACCGGGAATCAGAAATCCACCAACGCGGAAAGCGGCAATGATTCTCAAATTCAAAAAAATTAGTTTCATTTATGAAAATCGCTTGCAAAACTAAATCAAATTAGTAGAATCCGGACGAATCAATGACTGTCTGCCATGATTATCGTAAAAAATGGGCCCAGTCAGCGAGAATCTGTTCCCTTTCAACACTCGCTTTTTCCAATTTATGTCTGACGAAGCACCCGAATTGATGACCGTCAAGGAGACAGCGGAATACCTGCGTATCCCGCTGCCCACGGTCTATTACCTCGTCCAGCGGGGACAGCTTCCCGCTGTGCAAATTGGCGGGCGCTGGAGAATCAAGCGCAGCCTGCTGGATCGCGACGTCCTGAAAACCGAAGGATCCGGCCAGCCCACCGTGCTGGTGGTGGATGATGACGCTCAACTGCAAACCATCTTCAAGCAGTTTCTCAAAAAGGCCGGTTTCGGTCGCATCGTGGTGGGCAGCGGCGCGGAGGCCATTTCCTTCGCGGAGAAACAGAAGTTCGACCTCGTGTTCCTGGACCTGCAGCTTCCGGACATCCCGGGGGACGAAGTTTATGCCCGTCTGAAGGAGATCAGCCCTGACATGCCCATCGTGATTATCACGGGCTACCCTGACAGCGAGATCCTCAGCAAGATTCTCCAAAGCGGTCCCGTCACCGTTATCAAGAAGCCCATCGAGTTCGATCAGCTGAACCGCACGGTGAAGCAGCTCGGTCACAAGGGCATGGAAGTGTCCGTCGCCTGAAGAGCCCGGAGCCTTGTTTTTAGAAAGCGGAGATGCCCCTGGCGTCTCCGCTTTTTGTTTCGACGGGTTTTGAGCGATAGGGGAGAGGACTGACAGCATCCGTTTCCGGACAGGTCCCGTAACAACGATTGGTGGTTCCCGGTGCCCGCCTCTTGTTTGACAGCCGGAAATCACACGCTTAAGAAACCCGAGGCTCCCGGTTGCGGCAGCGCTTGAGGACTGCTCTTTCCCCCTACCGGCCCCCCCCTTTACCATGAATGAACGCAGAGTAGTCATCACCGGCATGGGTGTCGTCTCCCCTTTGGGAAACGACCTCGCCTCCTTTTGGGAAAATATCAAAGCCGGTCGCAGTGGCATTGGTGTCATCTCTTCGTTCGATACCTCGGGCTACCACTGTCACATTGGCGGAGAAGTGCGGGATTTTGACTACGTCCCGTTTTTTAAAACGCCGCGGGATGCCAAGCGCTGTGACCGCTACGTCGGTCTCGGCATGGCGGCTTCGAAGATGGCCGTGGAGGATTCCGGCATGGACCTGTCCGCGATTGATCCCACCCGCGTGGGAGTGATGGTGGGAAGTGGCATTGGTGGCCTGAGCACCCTGGAGCGGGAGCACACCACGCTCATTCAAAAGGCACCGAACCGGGTCTCGCCCTTCGTCATTCCCATGATGATCAGCAACATCGGGAGCGGCATCATCAGCATGGATATGGGGCTTACCGGTCCGAACATGGTGGTGGTGACGGCGTGCGCCACGAGCAATAATAACATCGGCGAAGCGTGGCGGATCATCAAATTCGGCGATGCCGACGCGATGCTCTGCGGCGGGGCCGAGGCCTCCATCCTGCCCATGGGGCTTTCCGGCTTTGGCAACATGAAGGCGCTTTCCCTGCGGAACGACGAGCCGGAGCGAGCCTCCCGCCCGTTTGACCGGGACCGCGATGGCTTCGTCATGGGCGAAGGCGCGGGCGTCATGATGATCGAGGAACTGGAGCATGCGAAGGCGCGCGGCGCGCGGATTTATGCCGAGCTCATCGGTTACGGCGTGAGCGCGGACGCGCACCACCTGAGCGCTCCGTCCCCGGACGGCGACGGCCCCTCCCGGGCCATGCGCATGGCGCTCAAGCACGGGCGCATCAATCCCTCGGAAGTGCAGTATCTCAATGCCCACGCCACCTCCACGGGGCTGGGAGACCTGGCGGAGACGAAGGCCATCAAGCTCGCCTTTGGAGACCACGCCACGAATGGGCTGCTGGTGAGCTCCACGAAGAGCATGACCGGTCACCTTCTCGGCGCGGCCGGCGGCGTGGAACTGGCCGCCAGCGTCCTCGCCATTCGCGACGGCATCGTGCCTCCCACTATCAACCTGGAAAACCAGGATCCCGAAGTGGATCTGGACTGTGTGCCGAATGTGGCCCGCGAGGCCAAAGTGGACGTGGCTATGAGCAACAGCTTCGGCTTCGGCGGGCACAATGCCTCCGTGCTGGTGAAGCGGTTCGAGTAAGCGTCAGGGAAATCCCCCGGTGGCTCAGAGCGTCCCGGCTTCCAGTTCCTCCAGGTAGAGGAATTCAGGAGCCTCGACGCCCGCCTCCGCGCGGATTTTTACGAGTTCCGGGGATTCGAAAAAGGCCCGCGCCTCCGCGAGGGAGGTCCATGTGGAGAAGTGGATGATTTTGTTCGCGTCCGCCTCCGTGCGCAGCACCTGATAAGTCCGCTCCCCGGCGGCTTTCCGGATGCCGGCGGCGGCGTCGAACACCTTTTTCCACGCGGAGTAGTCCGCCACCTGGTGAATGATGAGAACGCGGGGAAGGGAGAGGGCGGGAGTCATCCCTGACAAACCGGTGGCCGGGCCCGCGGTGCAAGGCCATTGATGGCTGGTCTTTCCACGAAGGGCTTGCCACGCGAAAAGGTCGCGGCATGAATCCGGGAGATGTCCGACTCGAAGTCTTCACCCTCCCTGCTTTCCCGCGCCGCCCGCGGCCTCACTGAATCCTCCTGGCCTCTGCTGCGCAGCGCCTTGTTTTCGCTGGACGCGGAGTCCGCTCACCACGTCACCATGCGCGGGCTGAAGATCGCGGGGAAGTGCGGTTTCCTGAGCCTCCTCCCGGGCACGGCGGAGGCCGCGCCGGTGGAGCTGTGGGGCCTGAAGTTCCCGAACCGCGTGGGCCTCGCGGCGGGCTTGGACAAGACTGGGGAGGCGATCGATGGCTTCGGTGCCATGGGCTTCGGGCATGTGGAGATCGGCACCCTGACGCCCCGTCCGCAGCCGGGGAATGAGAAGCCGCGGCTCTTCCGCATCGTGGAGCGCGAGGCCATCGTGAACCGCATGGGATTCAACAACCCGGGCATGGAGCAGGGGATGGCGAACGTGGCGCGGCGGACCTGGAAGGGAATCGTGGGCGTGAATATAGGGAAGAACTTCGACACGCCGAATGAGGAGGCGGTGGAGGATTATCTCAAAGGTCTGCGAGCCGCCTGGCCCCAGGCCCACTATGTGACGGTGAATCTCTCCTCGCCGAACACCAAAGGCCTACGGGACCTCCAGCAGGAGGAAACGTGCCGGGCTCTGATTCGCTCGCTGCATGCGGAGCAGAAGATTCTGGCGCAGAAGCACGGCAGGCATGTGCCGGTGCTCATCAAGATCGCGCCGGATCTGGAGGAGGCCCACATCGAAGGCCTGGCCCGTGTGTTCGCGGAGGAGAAACTGGAGGGGATGATCGCCACGAATACCACGCTCTCCCGGCAATACGTGGAGGGGCTGAAGCACTCCGGGGAACGCGGTGGTCTGAGCGGCGCGCCGCTGACAGAACGCGCCACGGAGGTGATCGCCCGCTTCTGCCGGACGTTGGATGGAGCCTTGCCGGTGATCGGCGTGGGTGGCATCATGAGCGGTCATGACGCGCTGGAGAAACTCCAGGCGGGCGCGGCGCTGGTGCAGATTTACAGCGGCCTCATTTACCGCGGTCCCGCGCTGGTGCGGGAATGCGTGGAGGCAGCGGGCCAGGGGATCGCCTGAAGGGAGCGCGCGGATTGCGCTTTCATGAACAGCGGCGGTTCCGGCATTCGTTTACAGAGGCATGCCGTTTCCCCGTCCGCGCGTGTTCGCTCTTTTGCTGCTGCCTTTTTCCACCGCCGCGGCGGAGGAACCGGTGTCGTGGCATCGCGGGATTCTGCCGCTGCTGAAGGTGAACTGCGTGAGTTGTCACAAACCGGGAAAGGCAAAGGGCGGGCTGGATCTCAGCACGTATGCCGCGCTGATGGCGGGAGGAAAAAGCGGGGCCTCCGTGAAGCCGGGGGATGCGGCGGGGAGTTCGCTGGTGGAGGAGATTTGCGGAGAGGAGCCGTCGATGCCGAAGGACGGGGAACCGCTCACGGCGGCGGAGGTGGCGCTCATTTCCCGGTGGATCACGGAGGGGGCAAAGGAGGGACCGGTGGTGGACACCGGCACCCGGCGGCCCGTGGCCCCGGCGGTTTATACCGCGCTGCCCGCTGTCAATGCCATGGCCTTTTCCCCGGACGGCTCCCTGCTGGCGGTCACGGGCAGGCATGAGATCCTGCTGCACAAGGCGGACGGCTCGGGAGTGGTGGCCCGGCTTACGGGTGATTCCCCGAGGCTGGAAACCGTCACCTTTTCCCGCGATGGCACGCTGCTCGCGGCCTGTGGCGGAGCCACTTCGGAGTTTGGGGAAATCCAGATCTGGGACGTGGCGAAACGTGAACAGGTCCGGTCCATCAAGGTGTCCAATGACAGCCTTTTTGGCGTGTCCCTCTCGCCGGATAACCTCCGCGTGGCCGCGGGCTGCGCGGATAAGATGACCCGGGTTTTTACCCTCGCGGACGGGAAAGAGGTGATGAAGTGCGACAACCATCTCGACTGGGTTTTCGGCACTGCCTTCACAAATGACGGCCATCGCCTCGCCACTGTAAGCCGGGACAAAGCCGCGAAGCTCATCGATACCGCCACGGGGCAGCTGATCGATGACATCAACCGCTCGCGGGATCCGCTGCTCTGCCTGGCACGTCATCCGAAGGACGATCTGGTGGCCACCGGCGGCATGGAGGGGAAGATCCGGCTTTTCAAAATGGAGCCGCGTGGCGGACGGCTCAGCGAGGGTGATGACAAGGAGAACAGCTTTGTCCGCGAGTTCGAGCACATGGCTTCGCCCATCCACGCCATTGCCTTCAGCCCGGATGGAGCCCTCATCGCCTGCGGCGGGGAATCCGGGGAAGTCAGGATTTTCCGGACCGGCGATGGTCGCCGGGTAGCCACGGTGAAAGGAGAGCATGGACCGGTCTTCGCGCTCTCTTTCACCGGGGATGGGAAGACTCTGGCGTGCGGGTGCTTCGACGGAAAAGTCCGTCTCCATGAGGTGGAAAAGGGGGCGCTGGTGAAGGAATTCGACAGCGTGCCACTGAACGCCCGGCCGTGAGTCAGGGAAAGAGGCCGGATCCGGGCGGCGCGGATTCCGCGGCGCGAATGTGCTCCCTGAAGGTTTGCATGAATTGCTGAAGCTGGGCCGGGGTGTATTTGGCGCGCATCTTCGCCCCGGCGGTGACCGCCAGGACGTCGCAACGCTCGTTTTCCGCGTGGCCCGCGTGCCCCTTCACCCACTGCCAGGTAATGCGGTGTTTCGCGCTCTCCGCGTCCAGTTCCTTCCAGAGAGCGGCGTTCTTCACCGGCTCCTTCGTGCTGGTGCGCCAGCCCCGGGCTTTCCAGCCTTTGATCCACTTGGTGATGCCGTCCTTCAGGTACATGGAATCCGTCCACAACACCACATCGCACGGTACCCGCAGCCGGCGCAGGGCCTCCAGGGCGGCGCACATTTCCATGCGGTTGTTCGTAGTGGCGGGCACGCCGCCGGAGATTTCCTTCCGGATTTTCCCGCAGAGCATCACCGCGCCCCAGCCGCCGGGGCCGGGATTTCCCTCGCAGGCACCGTCCGTGTAAATCGTGACCCGGGGACGGACGGATGGAGCGGGGGACGCGGCTTCAGGCATGGGAGGAAAGGGCCGTCACCGTAGTTTCAGTCCCCGGCTTGTCCAGGAGGGAGCGGGTTTTCAAGCAAGTCCGGAAAGCCGACCCGTGAAACAGGACGCCCGGATGGCGGCCCTGGGAAACGGGAGTCTTCGCGACTCCCGCCCCAGTGACCGCGCATCCGGGCGGAGGATTTTTCTGAAATGGAGAGGGCGGGTTATTTGCCCCGGCGCTTCACCCACATCAGACCACCCGCGGCGAGGCCGAACATGGCCAGCGTAGAGCCGCCGTCCGGCACGTTGGTGGGTGTCACGCTCGACAGCACGACTTTGTGATAACGTTGGTCGTCGTTCAGATAAAGGTGCTCGCCCGCCCGCCAGCCGCCGACATCAAATGCGGAAATGGTGTGCCAGCTCAGGCGGAGAGCATCCTGCGCATCACTGGTAATGTCAGCCTCATAGAGGAAGATATTCTCCGTGGGCGTGAACCCGAAGGAATTATCGGCCACATTATACCAGTACAGATTGCTGGAGGAGTAAGCGTTCGCCTGGACCAACGACCCGGTGGAACTCAAAACCTCGCTGGCGAGACCAGTCGCGCCCACGATGATGTTGCCGGTGAGGCTGTCGTACGCGCCCACAAAAACACTGCCCGTTCCGATGGCGCTCTGCCAGAGAGAGACGTCCCCGCTACTGGTGTTGGTGGCATAGGTGACGTCCGAAAGGACGATCCATCCATCGCTGGTCAGAGAGGTAAGGGTCAGGCCGCTGGGTTCGGTGACACCACTGGGATACAGGGTGACCGCCGAAGCCGACCCGGCTGAGACAAGGACGGCGGAGAGGATGAGTGCCGGCAGGAACTTGGATGTTTTCACGATAAGTAGGGTTCGATGGTTGTTGACAGGGCTTTCCGAGGGGGGGCGGATCCCGGGCTGAGAGCAGCAGTAACGGTGCAAATTAAATTAATATTAATGATTAGGGCGGTTCATCAATTCGCAATGCCTTGACGGTTAATGAATTACATCTTTAAAATTTTATTAACGGAAGGGTGGCTCGCGGTTTCCGAGGGCTTTAATCCCCCGTTTATGTAAAAAAATCCGACGCCCCGGAAGCTTTGGCCACCGTGGACTGGAATCCTCCGTTCTTCACCCCGCCGAACATGACCTGTCTTGGCACCGGATTCAGGACCTGTCCCGGCACCCCGGATTGACAGTGGTCCGGCGCGGTCCATCAGTCCCGGCCCCCATCCATGAGACTTGAAGACCTGAACCCCGCCCAGCGGAAAGCCGCCGAAACCACCGAAGGCCCCGTGCTCATTCTCGCGGGCGCGGGCACGGGGAAGACGCGGGTGATCACCACGCGCATTTCCCACCTCCTGCACAAAGGGGCGCGTCCGGAGACCATCCTCGCGGTCACCTTTACGAACAAGGCGGCGGCGGAAATGCGGGAGCGCGTGGAGCACATGGTGGAAAAAGCGAAGGCGAAGAAGCTCACCATTTCCACCTTCCACAGTCTCTGCGTGCGCATTCTCCGCCAGGACATCGAGCGCATCGGCTACAAGAAGAACTTCACCATTTACACCCAGACGGAGCAGGTGGGCCTCATGCGGCGCATCATCGTGAAGAACGCCGCCAAAGGCGAGAAGCTGGATGCGAACGTGGCCCTGAGCCTTATGTCCCGCCAGCGGAACAAAGGCACACCCGCCAATGCCGATAAAGAGGCTCTGGCGAACGTGGTGGCGCGCGAATACGCCCGCCAGATGAAGCTCCTGAACGCCGTGGACTTCGATGACCTCCTCATCCTCGCGGAGCAGGTCCTGCGCGAGAACGAGGACGTCCGCGCCTCCTGGCAGGCCCGCTACCGGTATGTGATGGTGGATGAATTCCAGGACACCAACAAGCTCCAGATGGACCTGCTGCGCTGGCTGGTGGGAGCGCATAAAAACATCTGCGTGGTGGGGGACGATGACCAGTCCATCTATGGCTTTCGCGGCGCGGAAATTTCCAACATCCTTCACTTCGAGCGGTTCTTCCCGAACCCCACCGTGGTGACGCTGGAGGAAAACTACCGGAGCACGAACCCCATCCTCAACACCGCAAACGGCGTCATCCGTCACAACATCGACCGCCGGGCGAAGAAGCTGTGGAGCGCCAGGGAGGGGACGGATCCGGTGCGGCTCATCGCCATGCCCGGGGAAAAGGAGGAGGCGGAATTCATCGTGGAGGAGATGGAACTGCTGAAAGGCCGGGAGCAACTGACCTGGGACGACTTCGCGCTCCTCTTCCGCACGAACACCCAGATCCGCGTCTTTGAAGAGGAGATGCGTAAACGGAAGATTCCCTACCGGATCATCGGCGGTCGCAGTTTCTTCGATAAACGGGAGGTCAAGGACGTGCTGGCCTTCCTCCATTTGATCGTCAATACGAACGACGACATCAATCTCCTGCGCATCATCAACCTGCCGCCCCGGGGGATCGGAGAGGTGGTCATTGAGAACGTTACCGCGCTCAGCGCCCAGCGGAAGGAGCCCATCTGGCAAACCCTGCGCAGCGAGGAATTCCTGGGCACGCTTTCAAAGAAGACGCACAACGCCATCACGGAGTTTTGTGAACTCATCACCGCCTGGCAGGACCGGATGACGGGCACCTACGCGGACTTCGCGGATTTCACCACGGCCATGCTGAAGGAGCTGGACTACATCGCGTGGCTGAAGCGTCAGTGCAAAAACGAACAGGAGGAGGCCCAGCGGGAGAAAGCCATCTTCGAATTGCTGGAATCCATCCGCCAGCGGAACGTCCGCACGGAGACGGACCTCATCGATTTCCTCGCCAGCGTGGGCCTGGAGGATGACCGGGACAGCGGCGCGGACGAGCTGGCCAAACAAAAGGGCG
Organism: Verrucomicrobiales bacterium; assembly: GCA_965229245.1. Lineage (GTDB taxonomy): Bacteria > Verrucomicrobiota > Verrucomicrobiia > Verrucomicrobiales > V1-33 > V1-33. The sequence goes on along the minus strand of CBDDIW010000002.1, from coordinate 1,034,276 downwards.
TGAGCCTCATCACCGTGCACGCCAGCAAGGGGCTGGAGTTTCCCGTGGTGTATCTACCGGGCTTCGAGGAGGGCATCATCCCGCACAAACGCTCCGCCGAAGAAGGCACGAAGGACGAGGAGCGTCGTTTGTTATACGTGGCCATCACCCGCGCCATGCGGCGGCTCACCATCACTTGGTGCGCCTACCGGCAGAAGTGGGGCGAGAAGACCACCAACATGCCCAGTTCCTTCATGAAGGAGCTGGACCGGAACTGGGTGCATGAAACCAACTGGGACGAACTGCGCATGGCCCCGGTCTCCCTCGCTGAAGCCCAGTCCGGCTTTGAAGCCCTCCGGGCGATGATGGGAAGGAAATAGAGAGGCAGTTTCAGACGGGGTTTGATGGCGGTAACGAATCCGGCCCTCCGGGGGATGCCGCGGGTCCATCCGCGTTTTCGGGGTTTCCTCCTGGCATGTCCGGCGCTTATTCCGCGGTGCTTTATGACGGTCCTCCTTTCTCTGTTCCGCCGCTGTTGTCTGCTTGTTCTGTTCTGTCCGTTCATTGTCCGGGCGGATCCGCAGCGGTTTGAGAAAGCACCGCACGACTACTGGAAGCGCCCGCTGACGGACCCGTTCAGCGTGTGGCTGCAAAAGGTGGCGGCGGGGGAGGAAAAGGTGCCGGGGGGCGATGAGATCGCGGTCATGCGGGAGTTTCTCCGTATCTTCAAGGTGCCGGTGACCTCGCAGATGCTGGTGTATTCCGCCACCAGCCGGCAGGGCATCATTTCCCCGCACCGTCCGCGGGCACTGTATTTCGCGGAGGAGCTTTACATCGGCTATGTGCCGGGAGGACGTATCGAGGTGGCCTCCATCGATCCCGCGGTGGGGCCGGTGTTTCACATCTTCGACTTTCCAGGCGGGGAGAGGGCTTCACTGCGCGCGGACCGGTCCAGCAAGTGCATGGAGTGCCACGGGGGCTTCGACAATCATGAACTGCCAAAGCTGGTGATCGACTCCGTGATTGTGAACCGCCAGGGTGGTTCCTTGGAAACGTGGCGCACGGAGAAATCCGGCCATGGAGTGCCGCTGTCCGAGCGTTTTGGCGGCTGGCATCTCACTGGCACTTTGCCGCCCCTCACGCCGAATCACGCGAACAAAGTGGGGCAGCTCAGCGCGGGGGTGCTCACCATAACGGAGAATCCGCCGGGGAAACTCTTCAGTCTGGACCGCTATCCGCTGCCCACCAGTGATATCCTCCCGCAATTGCTGCACGACCACCAGGCGGGTTTTATCAATCTGCTCACGGAGGGCATCTATAAATGGCGGGAGCTTACCGCGCCGGATCACGGCCCGCTGACTGCGGAGGATGAAAAGGAACTGGACCGCCAGGCATCGGAGATCGTGGCCTATCTGCTTTTTCAGAAGGAGGCAAAACTGCCCGCCGGGGGCATCACGGGAGATCCCGCGTATATCAAGGATTTCCTGGAGGCCCGCCGGGCCATTCCCGGGGACCATTCGCTGCGGGAGTTTGATTTGAAGACGCGGCTCTTCCGGTGGCGGTGCAGTTATATGATTTACACGAACTACTGGGCCAGCCTGCCAAAGCCCGTCAAGGACCGGTGCTGGCAGCGTCTGAAAGTGCTGCTTGCGGCGGATGGACCGGGAGTGGCCGCGTGGCTGCCAGCCATGGAGCGCGCGGCTATCCGTAAGATCCTGGGCGGCACGCTGGAGGAAAGCCCGCCGGAGTGGAAGTAGGGGAGGAGTTTACTCTTACTCGAAGTAGGAGTAGGAGTAGGAACCACGGCCTTGATAGTGCCTGGGCAGTTCGCGTTGCAAATCCTTCGCGGGGCCGGAATGGTGGTTGTTTATGCCTGCTACTTCAGACCTCCGCATCCGCGGTGCCAAACCGCTGATTTCCCCCGCTATCCTCACGGATGAGCTTCCGCTTTCCGAATCCGGCGCGGCGGTGGTGTGGGCGGGACGGCGCGCGGTGGAGGATATTGTGATACAAAAAGATGACCGGCTGCTGGCCATCGTGGGGCCGTGCTCCGTGCACGATCCCGCCGCGGCGCTGGAATACGCCAGCCGCCTCCAGCCGGTGGCGGCGCGGTTCGCGGACGATCTCCTGGTGGTCATGCGGGTGTATTTTGAAAAACCGCGGACGGTGGTGGGCTGGAAGGGGCTCATCAATGATCCCGGCCTGGACGGCAGTTTCCAGATCAATCGCGGCCTGCGTCTTGCCCGGAAGCTGTTGCTGGAGGTGACCGCACTTGGTTTGCCCATCGCCACGGAGTTTCTGGACACCACGCTCGGGCAGTATTACGCGGACCTTATCTCATGGGGGGCCATCGGGGCCCGCACCACAGAGAGTCAAATTCACCGGGAGCTGGCGTCCGGGCTTTCCATGCCCGTGGGTTTCAAGAACCGGACGGACGGCGATATCCAGGTGGCAGTGGACGCCATTCTTTCCGCGCGGCACCCGCATTCGTTTCCCTCGCTAACGCATGAAGGCGCGCCCGCGGTGCTGACCACGGCGGGGAATGAACACGGGCATCTTGTGCTGCGGGGTGGCAGCCGGGTGGGGCCAAACTATTCCGCGGCGCATGTTGGCGAAGCCGCGGGCCTGCTGGCCGCCGCCGGGGTTCCTCCGGTGGTGCTGGTGGATTGCAGCCATGCGAACAGCGGAAAGAAACCGGAGCGCCAGCCGGAGGTGGCGCGGGAGGTGGCCGCGCAGGTGGCCGGCGGGGAGCGGGCCATCATCGGTGTGATGCTGGAGAGCCACCTGGTGGCGGGCACACAAAGTGTGAAGCCGGACGTGCCGCTCACCTATGGCCAAAGCATCACGGATGCCTGCCTGGCCTTCGATGAAACCGTGCCCGTGCTGGAGGATCTGGCGCGTGCCGCGCGGGCACGACGGAGCGTGGGCTGACTTGTCGGCTACTCTTCTACTTCTTTTCCTGGTCCCCGCCATTACCGGGTTCCTTCCGGCGGGCCAGGCTTTCCAGGTAGGCGTTCCGTGGAGCCGGCTTCACGGGGCGTTCCTCTTCATCCAGCATTTCCTGGGTGCGGATGGCGCTGCCGGCGATGAGATCCCCGATGAGTCCGGACTCCGGGAGGTTCTTCCAGTATTTCTTCGGCATCTCGGACTGCATGGCTTTCACCTTCAGCCGGGCGGGATTGAAGATGCTGCGGTAGTAGGTGCGCCAGAGGTCATCCAGGGAATCGTCGTCTGGAGCGTGCCGCCGCGGGACGCCGGGCGTGAAGTGGAGCGTGGCACCGTCCCAGTGCGCGCAGGCATGCGGTGTGAGGATGGACCAGTCCATGCCCGCGAACCGCTCTTCAAAAAAAGGAGCAGCCAGGCGCACGATGCGGTGCTCGGGTTCAAACCAGGCCACGAACTGCTCGCGGCGAGTGGCTTCATCCGTGCCCACCAGGCGGAACCGGACGAAGGCGTGCATCTTATGGATATCCCGCCGCACCGCCTTGCTCCATTCGTGCATGCGTCGGATATCGGGATCCGTGCCCACTTCCATGAGATGCCGCTCACTATGAGTGAGCCGCCAGAGTACGCGATAAAGAAGACCCCAGCGCTCCGGGGCAGTGTGCGCCGCCACCTGATCTGCCATGACAAGGAACGCGCCGGGAACCCGGGGGCTGGCGGCGGGGGGCGGCGCGGGCTCATCCGGCACGGCGTCGAAAAGAGCGGCCTCTCCGGCGGCATCGTTCCAGAGGATTTCACCAGGCGGAATCTCCCGTGCCAGAAGACGACGCGCGGTTTCCCGCCACGCGGTATAGTCCGGCTGGATGGTGACGGTCCGCATGGGGTTAGAATTCCCCGGATCGCGAGGCCAGCAGGTCCTCCGCGGTGGATGCCGGAGCGGCGAAGTCCAGTTCCATTTGCCGGGGTGGCGGGAGAAAACGGGCGCGCAGGGAGGAGCTGTCGAGGCCCAGTTTGGTGGGGGTATGGTCGGCGGCGATGATAAACGGCAGCACCTTTTTCATGGGCATGCGGAGCCGCAAAAGGTCTGTCAGGCGCAGCCGGGTGAAGCGGCGGGCGCTGAGGATGCGGTCCACATTGCGCACGCCCATGCCCGGCACGCGCAGGAGGATTTCGCGGGGCGCGGTGTTCACGTCCGCCGGGAAGAAGGCGCGGTTTTGTAAGGCCCAGGCCAGTTTGGGATCGAGCTCCAGATCCAGATTCGGCTCTTCGGGCGTGGTGATTTCGTCCACCGAAAATTGATAGTAGCGCAGCAGCCAGTCCGCCTGGTAAAGCCGGTGTTCCCGCACCAGGGGCGGCGGTTTCAAAGGCAGGCGCGAGGACGGCTCGGGGATAGGACTGAAGCCGGAGTAATAAACGCGCCGGAGGCCGTAGCGGGTGTAGAGCGTGTCCGACCGTTGGAGGATGGTGGCGTCCGTGGATGCGTCCGCGCCCACGAGCATCTGGGTGCTCTGGCCGGTGGCAAAGGGGGGCGGCGGGGCTGAAGAGAGAGACTGGCGGTCGTGCCGGCGCTCCTCGATCCGGGACTGGATGTGCGCCATTGCCTCCTGAGTGCGGTCCAGGTTTTTCTCCGGTGCCAGGGAGTCCAGACTGGTCTGCGTGGGCAGCTCGATATTGATACTGATCCGGTCCGCGTAGCGCCCGGCCGTTTCGATGAGTTCCGGCGAGGCTTCCGGGATGGTCTTCAGGTGAATGTAGCCGCGAAAGTGATGCACCTCCCGCAGCGTCCGCGCCACGGAGATGACCCGTTCCATGGTGTAGTCCGCGCTGCGGATGATGCCGCTACTGAGGAACAGTCCCTCAATGTAGTTCCGCTTATAAAAATCCAGCGTGAGCCGCACCACCTCCTCCGGCGTGAAGCGGGCGCGTTGCACATTGCTGGAGCGGCGGTTGATGCAGTAGTGGCAGTCGTAGAGGCAGACATTGGTGAGCAGCACCTTCAGCAGGGAGATGCACCGCCCGTCCGGCGCGTAAGAGTGGCAGATGCCCGCGCCACCGGTGGAGCCCACACCATCGCTGCCCCGGGAATCCTTGCGCGCCGCGCCACTGCTCGCGCAGGAGGCGTCATATTTCGCGGCATCCGCGAGGATTTCCAATTTTCGGGAGAGTTCCATGTCAGGGGTCTTGCAGATACGTCTCCTGAAGAGGGAAGGATAGCGGGATTGAGAAATCCCGCGGCTGCCAGGGAGGACTAAAGTCCCATGACCGCACCCGGGAGCCGCCCGCCCGGGTAAGCCCATAGGCTGATGGCGGGTTTCGGGGCCGGTGGTAGCGGTATGGGTGTTCCGCCCCCCCCGCAGTTGGGAGGATTGTGAATCGAATCCGGCAACCAAAGAATACAGCCCATGAAAGCCCTCGCCTCCTCCGTCCACGCCCGGCCCAAGGTGATCATCCACCGGATAGGCCCCGCCGTTCCCGTCCGGCGTCTGAAACGCGGGCGGGCGGCAGTCTGCCTTACTCTTCTGGCCGCTCTCGCGGCATCCGCGTGGGCGTGGCTGGCTCCCATGGCCCAGCCTGTCCTGGCGGAACTGGATCAGATCACGGACATGGTCGCGCGCTGATTCGCGGCATCACTCCGGTTTCGCGGACTGGCGGGCTTCGTCCAGACGACCTGCCGCGTAGGCCTGGAACACAGCGCGGATTTCATCCCGCACCCGCCGGAAGACGGCCAGTTGCTCCCCGGGAGTCCCGGCGGCGTGGGCGGGATCCTCGAAAGGAAAATGATGGCGGTTCACCTGACCGGGAAACAGAGGGCAGGCCTGGTCCGCATTGCCACAGACCGTGATGACTGTTTCCACCGGCGAGTGGAGGAACTCGTTGAGGTGTTTGGACCGGTGACTGGAGATGTCGAGTCCGGCCTCCGCCATCACTTGAATGGCGAGGGGGTGGACATAACCGGCGGGATTCGAGCCCGCGCTGGCCACCTGAAAGGCGGTTCCAAGTGCCTCCCGCAGGATGCCCTCCGCAAGATGAGAGCGGCAACTGTTGCCCGTGCAGAGTACAAGAATAAGCGGAGGTGTCATAAAGGAAATGGAAGGGTCAGGAGGTGGAGCGGCAAAGACCGGCGCAGCATCCCTTTTCGCGCACCCCGGCACAGAGTGGCACGGCAAGCAATGCCCCGGCCAGCGGAGCGGTGAGATAGATCCAGAGTGGCGCCACCTGTCCGCTCACCAGCGCGGGAGCCAGGGAACGCGCGGGGTTCATGGAAGCTCCGGAGACAGGTCCGGCGAACAGGGCCTCCAGGCCGACCACCGCGCCAATCGTCAGGGCGGCGGAGACTCCTTTTTCCCGTGCCCCCGCGGAGACGCTGAGGATGGTCAACATCAGGACCGCGCTGAGGATAGTCTCCATGACGAAGCTCTGAAGCCATGACCCCGCAGGCATGGTAGCCCCCAGGCTGGCGCTTTCCGGAAACATCCCCGCCAGCAGGCCGCTGGCCGCGAAGCCTCCCGCCACCTGGGCGAGGATATAGCCCGGCACCCGCCGCCGGGGAAACCGGCCCGCCACGCTGAAGCCAAGCGTCACGGCGGGATTCAAATGGGCTCCGCTGATATCGCCGAAGGTCTGGATCATGGCAAAAACCACCATGCCAAACGTGAGGGCTACGCCGCCATGTCCCAGACTCCCGCCGCTGAGTTCATTGCTGATAATCGCACCCGTGCCCGCGAAGACGAGGGTGAAGGTTCCCAAAAACTCAGCGAGAAGCTTTTTCATTTCAGCAGCATCCGGAAGGACCACAGCACGGGGCGGCTTTCCCGCCCGCTGGTTTCGGCGGGAGGGGCGGGCAGCAAATCTCTTTCGCGAGACAGTCCGTATGTTTGTGGGCAAGGTCGAGAATGACGGCCTCCCCGGTCACCTCGCTGCCCTGGATGGTGTATTGGGAAATGACCTGGTCCTCGTATTCAATCTCCACGGGCAGGGATTCGTCCGTCAGGAAAGACTTCGCCTTTTCAAGGATGGCGGCGGCCTTTCCGGCGGCCAGGCGGTGGTCCTCATCCTCGCCCACCCAGACCTGAAGTTGGCAGCAGTCCGTTTCGCGCAGGGTTCCCCCGCAGTCGATGAAGGTCTTCCGGACGCGACCAGCCTCGGTCACGTGAAAGGATACCGGCACGGGCGAGCCATCCGGCAGGCGCAGGCGAAAAGCTTTGCCGGCGTGGTTTGAAAGGAGGGTTTTAAATTCGAGAAGGATCATAGGGAAAGAGAGGGGCGTTTTTTGAGAGTGGGTTTTTCCGGCTCATCGAGTTCGCGCGGGAGGGGACAGCAACTCGTTTCCCGTTCCGCAAGCCTCCGGACGGTTTTGGCCGCGTCGAGGCGCAGGGTGGGGTCGGTTTCGGGCGAAAGTCCGAAAAAGCGGCTCAGAGTCAGGAGCAGAGTCTCGTGGTTCCGGCTGATCCGGTAGTAGATCCACTTCCCGCACTGCTCGCTGTCCAGCAGCCCGCCCTTTTTGATGACCTGGAGGTGGCTGGAAACCGAGGACTGCGGCATGTCCAGGATGTCCGCCAGCTCGCACACGCACAGCGCCCGGCCGGAGAGCAGCATGGCCATTCTCCAGCGGGTTTCATCGGCGAGGGCATGCAGGGCCGTGACGGCGGTTTTCATAACGAGGAATATCGTTACGAAAAATTCCGTTACGTCAAGGCAATAAAAGCCGGAGGGTTCAGCAGGCCTTTTACGGCGACTCAGTGGGCGGGCACGGCGGCGCGGGCCGGGGCTCCACACGCCTTGCGGTAAACTCCGGTCACGGCTTCCGCGGTGCGGTTCCAGTGGAAACGGCCGGCGTTTTGCAGCCCGCGGGCCCGGAGGGAATCCGCGAGGACGGCGTCCGTGGAGAGACGGGTGAGGGCTTCCGTGATGCCGGGCACGCTGGACGGATCAATGGTGAGGGCGGCGTCCGCCACCACTTCCTCCAGGGCTCCGCGGGTGGAACTGATCACGGGCGTGCCGCAGGCCATGGCTTCCACGGGCGGGAGTCCGAATCCCTCAAAGAGCGAAGGATAGACCATGCAGCGCGAGGCGCGGTAGAGCGAGGGCAGGTCCGCGTCCGGCACGAATCCCAGGAAGCGGATATCCGATGCCACCGGCGAAGCAGCCGCCGCGGCTTTGATGACCTCGGCACCATGCCAGTCGCCGCCACCGAGAGCCAGTTGCCAGTCCGAGCCCGTGGCTTTTTTGAAGGCAGAGAAGGCCTCGATGAGGCGCGTGTGGTTCTTCCCCGGATGCTCCAGGCGGGAAACGTAGAGGAAAAAGGGGCGGTTCAGCCCGTGCTTTTCCTCCACCCAGGCCCGGTCGGCATCCGCGTTGCCCGGTTGGAAACGTTCGTGATCGATGCCGTTATGAATCACGTGCAGGCGGCTTTGCGGGATGCCAAAAAAGCGCTCGATGTCCCGCGCGGTGCAGTGGCTCACGGCGATGATCTCCTTCTGCCGCCGGGCCAGCATTTTCACGATGACCCGGCCGTAAAACATGCGGGCGAGATCGTATTTCCCCCTCACATGGAAGGGGGCCAGATCGTGGATAGTGCCCACGGTGGGGCAGGGGGCGGAGCGGATGAGCCGCCGGTAGCTGGGGACGTGGAGCACATCCAGTTTACGCTCTTTGGCCAGGCGCGGCAGCACGTGCTGGTGCCAGAGGATGTTCTTCACGGCAGGCCCGGCGTTTTGAGGAATGGGGATGATCTCACAGCCGTCCTTCGCGAAATCGAATAGCGCGCGTTCCTGTTCCAGGACAAAAACCGAGAGATCCACCTGGCCCTGGCGGATGAGTTCCCGGATGAGGGAAAAGACATACTGCGCCACGCCGGAGCGTCCGCCCTGTACCATCGTCGCGGTGAGTCCCGTTTTCATACGGCGGAGGGCAGGCTGGCCATGGCTTCAGAAACGGAGGCGGCTTCGTTGAAATACTGGCGCAGCTTCATGAGGGCCAGCGGACCGGTGACGGCGGCGGTGGCGCCCGCGAGCACGATGCGGCCTCCGCGTTCTTTGGCCATCCGCGCCAGGCGCACCAGCCGGCCGGTGCCCGTGCTGTCCAGAAAGGTGGTCTGGGAGGCGTCCGCGATGATCCACGGCGAGGGATTCGCCTCCACCTCGGCCCAGAGTGAGGCATCGCGGGCGGAGATGGCGTCCAGGCGCGCCGGGAGTTTCAACAGACAGGGGACCGCCTCTTTTGAAACGGCGGGGGCGGGAGTTTTGTCAGGAACAGCTTCCGGTGCCTTGACGGATTTTCCGCGCATCTTCAGAAACTGCCGGATGAGGCCGGGGGACACGACACGGATGTCCCGCCAGTAACGGCCTGCCAGCCGCTTCGGTTCCTGGAGGACACGGTAGAGCCATTCCAGCCCGCTCTTTCGCATCCACACCGGAGCCCTTTTCACACTGCCCGCGAGGAAGTCGATGGTGGCCCCCACGCCGATGGCTACCGGGACGCCGGTTTCCTTGTAGTTCATGGCCAGCCACTTTTCCTGCTTCGGGCATCCGAAGGCGACGAAGAGGATATCCGCGCGGGCTTCCTGGACACGGCGGCGGATGTCCGCGTGATCCATCTTGTCCAGCGGCGCGAAGGGTGGCGAATACACGCCCGCGATAGTTAGAGTGGGCCAGCGCAGGAGGATTTTCTTCTCGGCCTCCGCGAGGACTTCATCACGCCCTCCCAGGAAAAAAACCCGGTAATTCCGGGCGGTGGCGACATCCAGGAGCAGCGGCACGAGGTCGGAGCCCGCCACGCGTTCCGGCAGGGGATCGCCCAGGAATTTGGACATCCACACCAGCGGAGTGCCATCGCATACCACGAGGTCGGCTTCCACGAGGACGCGTTGCAGGCCTTCGTCCTTCTGCACCTGGGCCAGAAAATCCACGTTGGCCGTGGCCAGCAGGTGAGGCTTCCGGGAAGAGATCATTTCATCGATGATCTGGAGCACCTGAGCCGTGGTCACCTGGTCAAACGGCACTCCCATCATCACGATCGGCGGAGGGAGTCTGTCCGCCCATGGGCGGGCCGTCCGCCCTTTCATTGGAGAAATTTCAGCAACCATTGTGAAATTATTGAATTTTCCCATAAATACTATAATTTACAACCCCTTAATTTGTTTAGGTCCTCCTTCCCCTGCTCATGACCCCCGCGGACTGGCTCAAGCTTGTGATCATCCTGCCCGTGTTTTTCGGGCTGGGGCCGATGCTTGGGGGGGCGATGAAGGGGAAGCCCGGGGTGCAGCGCGGGGTCTTCGCGGCCATGTGCTTCATGACCATCAACGGGCTGTTCGCGCCGGGGAACTGGGGTCTCACCCTGGGGTCCGTGGAGACCTACCGGGGGCACGCGAAGGGCTACCACTTCTACTTCAACTGCATGCTGGCCATCTCGCTCATGACGGCGAAGTGGCAGGAGGACCGCCGGAAATACCGCTGGGTGCCGCCGGGCATGGCGCTCTACGGGCTCTTCATCATCTGCTGCACGCTGTCCATCACCAATTCCCCGCGCGTGGACTACACGCTCATGGCGGTGCACAAGATGATCTTCTTCGCGGTGATCGCCATCGCTTCGTTCAACTGGCTGCGGAGCCGGGAGGACATCCAGTTTTTCCTGAAGGTCATGGGCATCACCATGTGCTGGGAGGCGGGGATCGTGTTGAAGATGAAGTATCTGAACGGCGTCTATCAGGGCCGGGGCACGTTCGAGCATCAGAACCCGCTCTCGATGTACGCGGTGCTCATCGCCATGCCCATGCTGGCGGTGACACTGGGGCCGGACTTCAAGGGGCGGAAGTGGTGCACCTTCGGCTTCGTGGCCTGTGCCATCATCATTCAGAGCGCGCTCTCGCGGGCCGCGCTGATCATGTTCGCGGGCGGCACGGTCATGGTGGCGCTGTGCAGCCTGGTGGAGAAGCCGACGAAGCGCCGGTTCACGGTGCTGGCGGGCATGGGGGCCGTGGGCGCGCTGGGGCTGCTGCTGACTATCGATACCATCATCGCCCGGTTCGGGGACCAGGGGAATACCGCCAGTTCCGAACTCCGCATCGTGCTGAACGAGGCCGCGAGGCAGATGGAGAAAGCCCACCCGCTGGGCATCGGGTGGAACAACTATGCCCTGTGTATCAATACACCGTATCCATATGCGGACGTGGTGTATGAGTGGACGGCGGGGCGGGGGATGAAGGTGGACATGGACAAGCCGAACGCGCCGGTGGAGAGCCACTACTATCTCCTGCTGGGGGAGAACGGTTATCCCGGGCTGGTCAGCTGGCTGGTGGTGATCGGCATGGGTTTGTGGCGGAATCTGCGCGGCTTCATCGGCTTCCGCCATGGCTTCGAGCGTTGTGTCTGTCTCGGGCTGCTCGTCGGCTCCACGCTGAACTACGTGCAGAGCACGCTGGAGCGGGTGCTCACCCAGCCGCGGAATCTCATGCTGTGGCTGATCCTTTTCGGCCTCACCGCGCGGCTGGAGATCCTGCGCCGCGAGGCAAAAGCGCGCGCCAAAGGCCGTCTGCCCGCCACCGGGGACACCCCGGAGATGGAGGCAACGGTTTCCCGTCCCGGGCAGGGGAAGCCGGCCCGCTCTCCGCGTGGCGGCGGCTGGCCGTCTCCGTCCGCTTTGCGGCCTCCCGTGCCCGTATTGCCGGGCATTACCCCCGGCCTCTTCCCGGTGCCCGTTTGGGCCACTGTCCCATCCCATGGCTGACCTCCTTCCAACGCAGGGCATTCCTCCCGTGACCGCGCCGGATTCCGCCGCGGGAGAGGAAACGCGCGCGGTGGCGGGAGAGCCGGGCTTCCTGCCCGCGCCGGCATTCGCGGGAGAGGCGGAGATTCCGGCGCATCTCCCGGCCATCGCTCCCTCCGCGCCCCGCCGCCCGTGGTGGAAAATGCGGCGCGTCCGCTATGGGTTCCTGGGAGTGCTCGTCCTGACGGGAGTGATTCTAACGCTTTTGAACAGCGGGGGGCGGAACCGGATCATCTTCATCAACGGGAGCGATGAAACCCTTCCCGCGCTCACCGTGACCGCCGCCGGTTTCACCTGCAGCGTGCCCCCACTGGAGGCCCGGGCCTCCCACCGCTGGCTGGTGCCGCCGGGCGGCAATGGCGAGGAGATTCATGTGCTCTCCGCCACCGGGGAGGAAGTCCCGCAGTGGAAGTGGACGGGAAATCCCATGCGCCCGGACAGCGGCGTCTCACTCATGCTGCGCCTGTGGCCGGACGGCACCGTGGAGGAATCCCGGGACTCGTCCATCTGGCATGAACTCTTCGCTAACTGATTTCTCTTTTCCATGCCGAAAGACTCCACCAACACTCCCGCCGCTCTGCTGAAGCCTCTGCGCGTCTCCGTCATCGAGGACGACCGCATCATGCGCTCCATGCTGGAAAAGCTCCTGACAAAACATCCGGAGTGCGTCCTCGCGGGCTCCTGGAGCACCGGGGAGGATGCCATCGAAGCCCTGCCGGAAATCCGGCCGGATGTGGTGCTCGTGGATCTGGAACTGCCGGGCATCACCGGCGAGGACTGCCTGCGCACGCTTTCGGTGAAGCTGCCCGCCGCCGCGCTCGTGGTGCTGACGGTGCACGAGGACGCGGGCCGTGTTTTCTCCGCGCTGCGGGCGGGCGCTAACGGTTATCTTTTGAAGGGTTCCTCCCCTTCCGAGATCATCACCGGTCTGCGTGCCGCGCACACGGGCGGCTCGCCGCTCAGCCCGGAGGTGGCCAGTCTCATCATCCGGGATTTCCAGAAGGCTCCGCAGCCAGTCAAAGCCCCCGTGCCGCTGCCTTCGCTCTCGCCCCGGGAGCGCGAAATCCTGGAGCGCCTTTCCAAAGGCCTCGCCCCCAAGGAGGCCGCCGCGGAGCTGCATATCAGTTATGAAACCGTCAGGGATTACCTCAAACAGATCTATCAGAAGCTTCACGTCCGCAGCCGCACTGAAGCGGTGCTGCGGTATCTCGAAGCCGGCCCTCAACCCCCCGTGAAACGCTGAAATGCATTTCCCCCCACTTGGGGGGATTTCGGAATTCATGACCACCCGTAACCTCTTCACATCATGACAGAGAACACTTTCACCAACAATACCTTCAAAGCCTCCACAGTCGCCGGCTCTTTCAAACGGAGCACCCTGCGACTCCTCGCCTCCTCCCTCCTCTTCACTGTGCCGGCCACTCTCGCGTCGGCCAAGGAGGACGATTCCAAGGCAGCCAAAGCCAAGGCTGAAGAGCAAGCCAAAGCCGCGGAGGCTAAAGCCAAAGCGGAAGCCGCGAAAGCCGCGGAGGAGAAGGCCAAGGCTGAACAGGAGAAAGCGGAGAAGGAAAAGGCCGATAAGGAGAAGGCCGACAAAGAAAAAGCTGACAAGGAGAAGGCTGACAAGGAGAAGGCTGACAAGGAGAAGGCTGAGGCGGAAGCGACAAAAGCCGAAGAGGCCAAAAAGGCCGAAGCTGCCAAAGTGGAACAGGAGAAAATGAAGGCCGAGGCTTCCAAAGCCGAGGAAAAAGCGAAGGAGGAGTCCGCGAAAGCCGAAGAGGCCAAAAAGGCCGAAGCCGCCAAAGTGGAACAGGAGAAAATGAAGGCCGAGGCTTCCAAAGCCGAGGAAAAAGCGAAAGAGGAGTCCGCGAAAGCCGAAGAGGCCAAAAAGGCCGAAGCCGCCAAAGTGGAGCAGGAGAAAATGAAAGTCGAGGCTTCCAAAGCCGAGGAAAAAGCGAAGGAGGAGTCCGCGAAAGCCGAAGAGGCCAAAAAGGCCGAAGCCGCCAAAGTGGAGCAGGAGAAAATGAAAGTCGAGGCTTCCAAAGCCGAGGAAAAAGCGAAGGAGGAGTCCGCGAAAGCCGAAGAGGCCAAAAAGGCCGAAGCCGCCAAAGTGGAACAGGAGAAAATGAAAGCCGAAGCTTCCAAAGCCGAGGAAAAGGTGAAGGAGCAGTCCGCGAAAGCCGAGGAAGCCAAAAAGGCCGAAACCGCCAAAGTGGAGGAGGAAAAGGCAAAATCCGAAGAGTCGAAGTCCGCGGATAAGGAAAAAGCTGAGTCCGGTAAATCCGAAGATGCCAAAGAAAAAGATTCCGGAGCTACCGGAGAAACGAAAAAGGCCGACGGGAGCACGAAAGCCGCCGAAACCGCGAAGGGCGAAGAAAAAGGCGCGCCTCCCACGACCACGGGAACAGCGGCCAGCGTGCAAAGCTCCGCCCGGCCCTTCGGCCTCGACATCGCCGCCCCGGTGATGGCCGCCGGTTCCGACACCCGCGCCGCCGCCTTCATGAAGGAGCTGCCCGCGCTTACCGAATTTCTCAACAAGTCCCTCGGCGAAAGCAGCAACGTGGATGACTCCCGCATGCTCCTGGACCCGGCCAAGCTGAAGCTGAGCACCGCCTCCGATGTGCGGGTTTACTTCATCGGCGAAGGCGCCGGCTACAGCAATACTCTCGGCTTCAACACCACCGGCACGGGAGTGAGCAGCGGCAACCCTGCACTGATCTTCCCCAACGCCTCCACCACCAACTCCTACTACAATGGCTCCGAAGGCACCCGCGAAAGCTGGGCCCCGGTGCTGCCGGGCGACTTCGTGAACCTCGGCAAGATCGCCGGGGGCACGCTCCTGGACTTCTTCCTCATCGCGGACGGTGCCAACGGCGGCCGGAGCGTGTATGCCACGGACAAGTCGGTGAACGGCGACGGCATCAACCACGTGGTGGCCTTCGGTTACCAGATGGCGAACAGCCCCTTCCTGATCATCGGATTCGAAGACCTCTTCGGCGGTGGCGACCGGGATTTCAATGACCTGCTCTTCGCGGTGGATATCGGCGCGGCGAACGTGAAGGCGCTGACGAGCACGCCGGAACCGGCCATGGGCCTGACGCTGGCCTCCTTCATCGGCCTCGCCCTCCGCAGGAAGCGCCGCACCACTCTGGCATGAAACATAAAAAACTGATTCTCTGGTTGGCCGTTGGTGCCGGCCTCACCCTGGGCGCTGCCGGCGGATACCGCTGGTGGCGTTCCACCGTACTGCAACGCACCGGAGGCGGCGCGATCACCGAGGCGAAAACGGCCCTGAGTGAAAGCCGCCCCGCCGAAGCTCTCAAGCTTCTGGACCAGGCCAGGCCCGCGCCGGAGGAGGCGGAATCCTGGAAGGACATGGAAATCAAAGCCGCGGCCGCGGCTGGAAAAGTGGACCGGCTGATCGCCATCTATAAACGGGAACCAGCCCGCATCATCGGCAGCGAGGACGCCTCACTGCTGGTCTTCCGGGCGCAGAGCGTCAAAGGAGAGGTGGACGCCGCCGAGGTCCTGGCCGCCGCGTGGCGGGGAAAAACAAAACGGCCCGCGCAGTGGACGCTCACTGCGGCGGATGCTCTCATGGGAGCGGGGAAGGGAGCCGATGCCCGGGCTCTCCTGGAGGCGGCGACCGGATGGGCTCCCGCCGATGAAGTGCAACGGCTCACGCGCCTGGCACTGCTTCAGGCTCCGGAGGATATGAATGCCGCCTGGGCGCGCCTGGAGCAGGCGTTCAAGCTGGATCCGAAAAACGGGGACGTGCGGTCCTTCCGGGCCCAGGTCATGGAGGCCGCCGGACGCCGGGGCGAGGCCCGGGTGGAATATGTGGCCGCTCTCGTGGCCCAGCCGGACAATCCGCTGCGCCGGGATCAGCTGGGGGAATTTTATCTCCGTCAGGGAGATTTCGATCATGCCGTGCAAACGTGGCTGGAGGCTGGTCCGGGCCGCGCGGGCTTCATGGATCTCAAGGGGCACTTCTGGTCCCGTGTGGTGAACCCGGCGCTCGCGGCAAAGGCCGCTCCGCCCGCCGAGTCCTTCGGCCCCTGGCGCACCGCCCAGGATGCCCTGGAGCTCGCGCCTCCCGGCCGCTGGGTGGCCCCCGTGGCCGGTGGCTCAGCCGATGCGCTCACCCAGCATGGCGAACTGTGGTGGCTGAGTTTGCTGGATCAAATCCAGGCAGGCGACGAGGACAAAATGGCCGCCACGCTTTCGGCGGAACCCGCGAAGGCTTTCATCATGGCCCCGGATCTTTCCTCCGCGCTGAAGACCGTGCTCGCGCTGCGGGCCGGCCGCTCGCTGGAGGGTATCCTCTGGGCTCCGCTGCCCGCGGGTGCCAGCCGCCCCGCGTTCTTTGCAAAGCTGCAAACATTCACCGTCTCCGCCCGCCTGGGAACGGACATCCCGGATACGGATGAAACCGCCGCCCTGGCGCGTCATCCGGGAGGGCTCGCCTACACCTTTGCCAGCGCGGGCTGGCGGGAGGCCGCGCTCCGGCTTCATGCCTGGGACAAGGCCGGACCGGTGCCGGATGCCATGCTGTTTACCATCGGGATGTGTACCCGCCTGAATCGCGGACCCGCCACCGCTGTCACGCTCCTGGAAGGACGAAAGGGCGCTCTGCTCAACGGTCTCGCCGCGGAGTGTCTGCTCGCCGCCGGGAAAGTGGACGAGGGATTGAAGCGCCTCGCGGAAGCCTCCGCCGAGGACTCCGACGCGGGACAACGCGCCGGCTGGCTGCTCGCCACCGCCTATCTGGAGCGCAAGGAATTCCCCGCCGCCCAGGCGGTGATTGCCAAAACCCCCGGTCTGGCCGCGTCCCCGCTGGGCAAGGATCTCGCCGCGAAGCTGGCGCTCGCCGCCGGCAAGACGGCGGAAGCCACGGATCTCTATCGCGAGACCGCCGCCGCCGGTTCCGTCGAGGGCCGGACATGGATGCTCCGCCAGGCGATGCTTTCCGGAGATCCGAAAGCGGCCCGCGAGGAGTCCACAAAGCTTCAGAAGCTGGTGCCGGATCAACTGCAAGTTCGCGAAAATCATAAGCATCTGCCCACCCCCGATAAGAAATGAGGCGCTCTGACTATTGCTGGCTCATCGCGCTGCTCGCTTCCGGGATTCTGCTTTGGGTCCGGACGGCCTCCCACACCGCGCTCGTGCTTCAGGAAACGCTACCCCTGTTACTGGCGTTTCCCCTGTTCCTGAAGCTGGGCGCACCGTGGAAATTCGAGGAGACCGTCCGGCCCATCCCTTTGTATTACCCCGCGCTGGCCCTGCTGCTGGCCGCCGCCGGGGAGGTCATGGATTTACCGCTGCTGACCACCCTCGGATGGACCGCGGCGCTGGGGGCCTGGCTGTGGTTCCGGAGTAATGACACGCGGCGTCCGGTGCTGATGCGGCTGCTCCTGTTGCCGCTCCTGGGATTCCCCTGGCTGGTGGGAGCCGCCGGGGGCCTGGGCTGGCAGTTCCGTCTTTCCGCCGCCTGGGTGGTGGAGCAGTGCTTTACGGCGGCGGGATTCTCCATCGTGCGGGAGGGTACACTCCTTTCCGTGCAGGGGCAGCCCATCTCCGTGGAGGCCGCCTGCTCCGGGCTGGGATCGCTCCAGGCCATGCTGCTGGCGGGCGCGGCGGCGGCGGCCATCGAGCTGGGAAGGCACCGCCGGTTCTGGCTGTGCGTGCCGGTTCTGTTCATCGCGGCGTGGTTCGCGAATACCGCGCGGGTGCTTTTCATTTCCGCCACGGCTCTAAGCGCCGGTCATGACTTTGCCTCCGGCACGTTCCACGGGCTCAGCGGATGGGCCATTCTGGTGGCGGTGTTTACCGGTTGTCTCGCGCTGTTCCGCTGGATGCGGCGGGACCGTCACCGGGTGGTGGTCCGTGAATACGCCATGCCATGAAATCCCTGCCTCTTCCCGAGATCCTCGCGCTCCTGCTGGCGGCGGCGGTGGCCGGACCCTCCCTGCTGGACTCCTGGGCGCACGCGCCGTTCGAGCGGTGGTCCGCCGCCGGGTTTCTTCTCTGGGCTTCGCCATTGGCGTGGCTTGGCTTCAAAATACGGAAGGGTCCGCCGTCACCGGCTGGAGAAGCTGGGAGCCGGGGATTTCCGCTGCTCACGGGAGCCGCGCTCGCCTTCCTGGTGCTGGGCGCGTTGCTGGATTTCCATGTATTGCGCCACGCCGCCTTTGCCTGCGCCATCGCCGGGCTGTTCCCCTCCGGGCCCCGGACTTTCATCTGGCTCCTCACCGCCGCGGCGTGGATGCCGTTCGCGGGATGGCTTCTGAAGAGCTGGCCCTGGGAGCCGGCCACGGCGCTCCGGCTTTGTCTTTGCGCGGCGGGCGCTTCCGCCGTGCTGATCCGTAAACCCCGCCCCGCCCCCCTCCTATGACACCTCCGTCTCCGTCCGGGGCCCCGCCCCGCCGCCGTCGCCGTTTCCTCATCTGGGCTGTGGTGGTCACGGGCGCGTTTGTCCTCCTGTGCCAGTTCATTCCCCTGAGCGATGCCTCCTCCCGCTTGGATGCCTTCCCCCTCCGGGGTGAGGAGTTTGCCAGCCGGGAAATCCCCGCCGATCCCGTGGAGGCTCCAGTTATTGGAGAGGCCCGTCTGATGAAGCGTCTCTGCCAGACGGAGACCCAGCGGATTTTGCTTTCGGTGATCGATGGCACCCGGAACCGGCATGCCACGCACGATCCCTCCTACTGCCTGCGCGGCGCCGGCTGGGAGGTGACCGGCAGTGAGACCATCCAGGTGCCTGGCGGAGAAGCCGCGAAAGTGACGCTGGAAAAAGACGGCCAGTCCACGGAGGCGGTTTACTGGTTCTCGGACGGCCAGACACGCCATGCCTCGCCTTCGTTGCATTGGTTTAGATCCGCCCTGCGCCGCCTGACGTTTGGCGGCAGCGGTCCCGCGCCGGTTTTAGTGCTGCTTTCCCCCGGAGAGGGCTCCTCCCCGGACTGGCCACTTTTTTGGAAACAGGCTCCTGAACTCTGGCGTCTGTAAAAAAACACTCTATCATCCATAGGATTCGTAATATTTAGATTTGAATTATGGAAATTATCAGGTTTATTTGAATTTTTAGACCTGATCGCATGCCCAGCCTATCCACTGACCTATGAGTGAATCTCCTCCCCCTCCGGGAGAGGCTGCGGCGCCCAGTGGTGAGGGCATCGCACCCGTCCCGGCGAAATCTCTGCTGCCTTTCGATATCCTCCGGGTGGGGATGCATGTGCTCAAGGGATGGAAATGGATCCTGCTCGCCTCGCTCATCGGCGGAGGCGCGGCCCTGGCATTCGGGTGGACGGCTTTTACCACCAAATACACTGCCCAGGTGCAACTGGTGCGACGGGAGGTGCAGAACAATTTCCAGGCCAGTGAGGTGGGCGAATCGTTCCGTCCCCGGCAGTTCAACGCGGCCACCATTTCCTCCATGATGCGGTCCGGCTCTCTCATGGAGAAGACCGCCGTGTCCGTGAAGCCGCAGGTGAGCCCCACGGATCTGGAGCGGAATATCGTGATCCGTCCGGAGAAAAACACGGACCTCATCACCGTGGCATGGACCACAGCCACTTCGGCCGAGAGCGCGGTGAACACGATCAACAAATACGCGGAAAACGTGGTGGACCTCACCCGGGAACTCCAGGCGGAGGAGGCGAAGGAACTGTTGACGTTCATCACCTCCCAGATCGACCGCACGGAGGCGGACCTCGCCGCGGTACAGCGGGATATGCGGGCTTTTTCCAAGGAGAGCGGGCTCTACAACGCGGACAAGGAGACGGAAAGTTACCTCAAGCAGATCGGGGAGCTGGAACTGAAGATCGAGACCGCCCGGATCGAATACGAGACCATCGATTACCGTTCCGCGCAGATCGAAAAGGAACTCGCGAAGCAGGATCCCGGCATGCAGCGCCTGAAGGACGCGAAGGACCGGATGGCGGAACTGCTCACGCAATACACCGCCAAACACCCTCTCGTGGTCGAGCAGCAGGCCCGGGTGAAGGCACTGGAGGCCAAGGCTATTCAGCCCGCCGCCGACCCCGCCGCTTCTTTTCAATCCACCGGAAACACTGTGGCTAACAGTTTGTATCTGGATTTCATTACCCTGCGTGGACAGAGGGAATCGCTGCAAAAGCAGATCGGAAGCCTGCGGATTTTCTGTGACCAGGTGAAGGCGAAGCTGGACAGTATTCCTGACAAAAGTCTTGCCCAGGCCCGCATCAAAGCCCGCCTGGCTCCTCTGGAGGAGACGCGGAATCTGCTGGGGAGCCGCCAGCGGGAAGCCCAGCTTTTTGCCGTGAAGGCGCTCGGGTATTACCGGCTTTTTGCACCCGCCACGGCGGACTCCGTGGAGGTGAGCAGCCGCACGGTGAAGATGGTGCTGGTAAGCGTGGTGGGGGCGGTGCTCGCGGCCCTGGGGGTGATCGCGTGGCGGGCCCTGCGCGCGGCGATGAACGATATCATCGTGTCTCCCAGCGATGTGCGCCGTCTCACGAAAACACCGCTCCTCGCCTCCCTGCCCGCCGAGGACACGCTGGATGCCGCGGCGCTCGCCCGCTGGCGGTTTTCCACCTGGGCGAATCTCGTCCGGAGCGTGCCCGCACCGCCGGAGGGCGCGCTGGTGGTGGGCCTGCTCTCCGCCGTGGATGGCGAGGGCAAGAGCACCTGGCTGCGCCATCTGGGGCGCGCCGCGCTGGACCGCGGACTGAAGGTGCTGGTAATCACTCACGGGAACAGCACGGGACCGGCCTCCTCCAGCGTCCCGCTGGATCAGGGGATGGCTTATCCTGACAAGATCGCTGCCCACCTGCGGTCCGCCCAGCCGCCCGCGCTGGAACTGAACGCGCCCGCCACCTGGGTATGGAATGCCGCGTCCCGTCAGCGCTGGCGGGATGCTCTGGCGCTCTGGAGCCAGGAGCCCGGCCTGGCGGTGCTGGTGGAACTGCCGGCTTCGTCCGAACTCGACAGCCTGCTCCTGGCGGAGTCCCTGCCCGCCGTGCTGTGGCTGAGTGACAGCGGGCGCCTGCGCCGGGAGGAGGTGACGGGCATTCTCAAAACCATCCGTGCCAGCGGCGTGAAACTCTTCGGCTCCCTGCTCAACCGCATTCCCCCCATCTTCCAGAAGCTGCCGGATCTCGCGAAGTTCGGGCTCGCCGTGGCGGTGCTTTCCGTCATGGGCAACGGCGATGCCCGGGCCCGGCAGGATGAGCGGGAAATGACCGGCGATACCCCTGCCCCCGCGCATCACGGGGATCTTCCGCCAGTGTCGAATCCCGAGCCGCCGCCCGCCGATCTGCTGCCGCCGGACCGGAGCCCTGTCCCGCCAGTGGTGCTGCCCAGGCCACCCGCGCCGCTGCCGCTTCCCCCGAACGCCGCGCCTCTTCCCGTCCCGGCGAACCGGCCGGTGCTGGCTCCCTGGCAGGAACGTCTCACCCTGGGGCCGGGGGATCTGGTGAACCTCCAGGTTTACGGGCGGAAGGAATACACCCGCACGGAAGTGCCGGTGGGGCCGGATGGGACCATCACGTATCTTCAGGTTCACGGATTCAAGGCAGCCGGGCTGACCATTGATGAACTGCGGGAGGGCCTGACCAAAGAGTTGCAGGCTTATATTCAGAACTCCCAGGTCATCGTCACGCCCAGTGCCTACCGCAGTAAGAAGTATTTCCTGCTGGGGACCATCATGGACCGCGGAGCCTTCACGCTGGACCGGCCCATGACGGTGCTGGAGGCGGCGGCGCGCGCGCGGGGCATCGCCACCGGCCTGCTGGAGCAGAATACCGTGGAAATCGCGGACATGCGCCGGGCTTTTCTCGTGAGGGGCGGAAAGAAGCTGGATGTCGATTTTACGAAGCTCTTTTACGAAGGGGACACTTCGCAGAATATCCAGCTGGAGCCCGGAGATTATATCTATTTTCCGAGCAATATCGTGAATGAGGTTTATATCCTCGGAGCGGTTTCCTCACCGGGACATACCGGCGTGACCGAAGGTCTGACCTCGCTGGGGGCCATCACGGTGCGGGGAGGATTCACGCCCGCGGCGTGGCGGAAGAAGGTGCTGGTGGTCCGAGGTTCGCAGGACAAGACGAAGCCGGAGGTCTTTGAGGTGGATGCCTCGGCCATCCTCGCGGGCAAAGCCAAGGACGTGCTCCTCAAGCCGCGGGATCTGGTCTATGTGAGTGACAAGCCATGGCAGCGGGCCACGGAAATCACGGACCTAGCGATCAAAACCTTTGTCCAGACCGCCACAGCCACATGGGTCGGAAAGAATGTCGGACCGTTCATCCAGAAACCTTTGCTGCCGTCCATTCGATGAACCGGTTCCTCCTCGCGATTTCCGCGGCGGTGGCTCTCGGCTTCGCGGGCTGCGCCGCGCCCCCGCCTTCCTTCGATCCCTACGCGGCGCATGACGCGGCGGCTTCGGATGTGGTGAAGACCTCCGGCGCCGGCGGGGGCGGACGGATCGATCCAGCGATGCTGGTTCCGGATACATCCCCCTACACCGTGGGGCCGGGCGATGTCATGGATGTCGAGTTGCTGGGCTCCGGGGAGGGGCCGCAAAAGACGTTCGTGGGGCCGGACGGGAAGATCTATTTTCATCTGCTTTCCGGGCAGCAGGTATGGGGGCTCACCCTGAGCCAGATGCAGCAGCTCCTGGAGCGGGAGCTCACCCGCTATGTGCAGAATCCCCAGATCAGCATCACCCTGCGGGAGGTCCACAGCCGGCGCGCGTGGGTGCTGGGGCGGGTGAACACTCCTGGCCTCTATGAGCTGAACCAGCCCATGACCGTGCTGGAGGCGGTGAGCAAGGCGGGCGGTCTTTTCACTTCGCGCATGAGCGGCTCCACGGAGGAACTGGCGGACCTGCACCACAGTTTTCTCATCCGTCAGGGGAAGCTCCTGCCCGTGGATTTCAACAAGCTCATCCGGAGCGGGGATACCTCCCAGAATATCTATTTGAAGCCGGATGACTTTGTCTATCTGCCCTCCGCGCTGGGCAGCGAGGTGTATGTGCTGGGGGCCGTCTATCAGCCGCGCACCGTGGCCTTCAAGGACCAGGTCACGCTGGTCACCGCGCTGGCCCACTGCCGGGGGCTCGTGAAGGGAGCCCGGGCGGACAAGGTGGCCATCGTCCGCGGTTCCCTGCAAACCCCCACTATCGCCATCGTGAATGCCGAGGCGATCCTGCGGGGACAAAAGCCGGACGTGCTGCTGAAGCCAAAGGATATCGTGTATGTGCCGCTCACTCCGCCGATATCCCTGTCGAACTACGCGGACCTCATCGCCAGCACTTTTGCCCGCACCGTCGCGGCGAATGAAGGCGCGCGGGCCGGAGGAGCCACGGACCCCGTGGGAGTCAATATCGGAGTAGGTCAATAACCCCCCTTGCATCGAATGTTCCGGAAACTCACCGCTCCCGCAAACGAACTGATCGCCGCGTCCCGGCGCAGACGGAGGTTGAGTCCTCTGCTCACGGGGATCATCGCGGGGCTGGTTTTCCTGGCCTCCATGGGGTCGGAACTCGCGAAGGATTTCCTCATCATGCGCCGCTCGGCGGATACCGCCATGAGGAACTCCCTCCGCCGGGCGGCGGCGGCGTGCGCCCAGGTGGTGGATCCGGAGGTGCATCAATCCCTGACCGATCCCTCCCAGGAGGGCTCGCCTCCCTACAATGATGCGTGCGAGAAACTGAAGAACACCAAGACCGCGGAGGAGGGGCCGGATACCTTCGTCTTCGTTTACACCTGCATTCTAAAGGACGGGAAGGTCTATTTCATTCTCGACCCCACGCCCGCGGGAGACGCGGACGGGGATGGCGTGGATGACAAATCCCACCTGATGCAGGAGTACCCGGAGGCCAGCCAGGAACTGATAATGACCCTCAGGACGGGCGCTCCCTCCGTCATGGCCGAGCCGCAGTCGGACAAGTGGGGAACGTTTCTCAGCGGGTATGCCCCGGTCAAAGACAAGGACGGGCATACCGTCGCGGCGGTAGGTGTGGACATGAAGCTTTCGGTCTACGAGGGAAACATCAAGTCCATAGGGAAAGCCTCCCTGCTTTCCGGCATGGGGGTTTTCTCCCTGTCTCTCCTCGCGGGCGCGGGGGTGTGGGCCTATGAACGGCGCCACCAGCGGGCGATCCTGGCACTCGAACAAACGACCGAAATCGCGCAGGCGGCGGACCAGGCGAAGAGCCGGTTCCTCGCCACCATGAGCCACGAAATCCGGACACCCATGAATGGCGTCATGGGCATGACGGAGCTGCTCCGCAACACGCCCCTCACGGAGACCCAGCGGGATTACGTGGACACCATCCATCTCTCCGGAGAGAACCTGCTGACGATCATCGACGCCATCCTGGAGTATTCGCGAATCGAAACCGGTTCTCTCACGCTCATGAACGGGACCGTGGAGGTGGAGAAACTGCTGGCCGGCATCGGGGAACAGTTTCTCAACCAGACGACGGCAAAAGGACTCTCACTCCAGGCGGTTTTCAGACCCGGCACTCCCACCCGCATTCTGGCGGATGAGACCCGCCTGCGCCAGGTATTGACCAATCTGGTGGACAACGCGGTGAAGTTCACCCCGTCCGGAGGCGTCTCCCTAGAGGCCTCTGCGGAACCGCTGCCGGGAGGGAAGCCGGGGATCCGGTTTTCCGTCACGGACACGGGCATCGGCATGGAGCCGTGGCAGCAGGAGAACCTTTTCCAGCCGTTTTCATGGGCGGACGCTTCCACCACCCGGCAGTTTGGCGGCGCGGGACTGGGGCTGGTGATTTGTGAACGCCTTTGCCGGGCCATGGGCGGGGAAATCCATGTGCAGTCGGTCCCGGGGAAGGGAAGCACTTTCCACTTCACCCTTCCCGCCCAGGAGCCCCGGCCAGGCCGGAACACCGGAGCCGTGCGGACGACGGGCATCCCGCTCCCCGTAACGATGACAGTTCCCGTGCCCGTGGTGGTTCCACCCTCTTCGGTCCTGGTGGTGTGTGGCGACCGCCTGCTCCGGACACTACTGCTCAGGCTGGCGGAAAAAGCGGGGTGCTCCGCGGAGGGGGTGGACAGCGTGGAGGCTGGCCTGGCCTCCCTGGCAAAATCCCCCGTCCCCTTCATCCTGCTCGACGTGGATCTGGTGACCGATGACCAGATAGAGTTCGCGAAATCCGTGGCCAGCCAGGTCCCCCGGGGAGTCTCGCTGGCGGTGGTGGGCGGGAACTGGACGAAGGATGAAGAGGCCCGTTTGCTGAGAGCTGGAATCATCGCCGTGCTGCCCGGATTCCCGAAGGTGGCGGACTTTACCGCGCTCATTTTGAAAAAGAAATGAACGGGTTATGTAAGTTCCTTATGGAAATTACAGAAATCACAGCGATATTAATTTTCGTCCGTGGCCGCGCGCATCCGGATGACCTCCGCCCCCCATGTCCACGTCTTCCAATCAGCCGCCAGAGACATCCGCGACCCCTCCGCCCTCCGGCCAGGTGGCATCGCGCGGCGGGTTCCCGGGGTTGCCGGAATTCCTCGCGGACTATCCTTTTTTCCTCGCTTGGGACCGTGATTTGAAGATCGCCGCCGCGGGAGCGGAACTTGAGCGGCTTTGTCCGGAAGTGCAGCCGGGGGTGCCCCTGACAAGTGTGTTCCGGCTCAAACGTCCCCCCGCGGAAATGGGCGATGTGTTTGTCCGGGGGCACGGAGGTCTGCTTTTTTTGCTGGAGGGGATCCGCCCGGGGATTTCCCTCCGGGGCCAGATCGTGTCCCTGAAAGAGCCACCGCTCGCCGTCATGCTGGCGGTGCCGTGGTTCGCCGGGGCCGCGCCCGGAAATATGCCCTGGGAACCTGGAGTGCGGGAACTCCTGGCGGGCGAGAGATCCCAGTGGAGCGCGAGTGATGAGCTTCATGTCCTCAATGCAAAGCTGACCGAGCAGCAGGCCGTGCTCCTGCAGCAGAAAGCCGAAGCCCGGAAGCTGGCTCTGGTGGCTGACCGCACGGACAACGCGGTCATTCTCACGGATGCCGAAGGACGGATCGAGTGGGTGAACGACGGTTTTCAGCGGATGACCGGATGGACTCTGCCAGAGATCCAGGGGAAGACGCCCGGCAGTTTCCTCCAGGGACCCGAGACGGACGCGGACACCGTGGACATGATGCGGGACAAGCTCCGTCGCGGAGAGGGATTCCGCGCGGAGATCATGAATTACGACCGGCGGGGCCGGAAATACTGGGTATCCATCGAATGCCAGCCGGTGCTGGATGACAACGGGCTGCTCAACAGTTACATGGCCGTGGAGACGGACATCTCGGACCGCGTCCGGGAGGAGCGGCGCCGCGGGGTGCAGTATGCCGTCTCACGCGTGCTCGCGGACGCGGAGACCGCCCGGCAGGGCACGGCGGGCATCATTCGCATCATGTGCGTCAGGCTGGGCTGGTCGGTGGGGTGCATGTGGCTGCTGGACGAGACCGGGGAAAACCTGGTTTTCGCGGAGGGCTGGCACGAGCCCTTCGTCAACACGGACGCGTTTTTTGCCCGGAGCCAGGAACTGCGCTTCCCGCTGGACCAGATGCTCCCGGGCAGCGTCTGGGGGAGCCGCTGGGTGCCGGACGTGGGCGCTGATCCTCTCTTTCCCCGCGCGGACGCGGCCCTCGCCTGCGGCCTGCATACGGCCCTGGCGCTTCCCTTCTACAACGAGGGGGAACTGCAGGGGATGCTGGAGTTTTTCAGCCCCGCGATCGATGAGCCGGATGAATCCCTGCTCCAGGCGTTGGACGGCATTTGCAATCAGATCGGCCAGTTCATCGTCCGCAAACGGGCGGAGGCGGAATCGATCCGCGCCCGGGAAGCCGCCGAGGCCGCGAACCGGGCCAAGAGTGAATTCCTCGCCACCATGAGCCACGAGATCCGCACGCCCATGAACGGGGTGCTGGGTTTCGTGCAGCTCCTGCAGCAGACGCCGCTGGCCGCGCAGCAGGCGGATTTTGTATCCGCCATCCGCTCCAGCGCGGAGTCCCTGTTGCTGGTCATCAATGACGTGCTGGATTTTTCCAAGATCGAATCCGGCCGCATGGAGCTGGAGCGCCGTCCCATGAGCCTGTGGGCCTGCGTGGAGGAGGCCATGGAAACCGTCTCCGCGGGGGCGGCGGAGAAGCGGCTGGATTTTGTGGCCCGCATCGATCCCGCGGTGCCGGCCTCCGTGCTGGGGGATGTCCTGCGGCTCCGTCAGGTGCTGGTGAATCTGCTGGGCAACGCTATCAAATTCACTCCTTCCGGGGAGGTGGTGCTGGAGGTCACCTCCGGACCCTCCACGGAGGCGGGAGTGTCCGTCACCTTCACGGTGCGGGATACCGGCATCGGCATCGCTCCGGACAAATTGACGGGCCTTTTCCAGCCGTTTCATCAGGGGGAACGCTCCACCTCCCGGCGCTATGGGGGCTCCGGCCTGGGCCTGGCCATTTGTCTTCGCCTCGTGGAACTGATGAAGGGGAGCATCAGCGTGAAGAGCCGTCCCAAAGAGGGCTCGGAGTTTTCCTTCACTATTCCCCTGCCACCCTCCGGCACACCGGTACCTGCCGTGTCTCCCCATCCCCACCCGGAGCTCAAAGGCCGCCGGGCCATGGTGGTGGATCACCACGGGGTTTCGCGCCACGTCATGGCGGAACTGCTTTCCTGCTGGGGGATGGACGTCCGTTCCGCGGCCAGCCCGGCGGAGGCACTGGCCTGCATGAACGGCTGGAGGCCCCAGGTGTTCATTCTGGACGCCATGTTCTCCACGCCGGAGGATATCGCCTTTGCCCGCCGCATCGTGGGGGAGGGCGCGGGACTCTTTCTCACGAGCAGGCCCGGAGACTGCCTGACGGTGCGGGAGCTTTTCGGAAGCCTGATCTCCGGCACGCTCTTCAAGCCGCTGAAGGTCTCGCCGCTTTTCAACGCCCTGCTGGCCCAGAGCGTTTCCCGTCCCGCCGTCAAAACCGCGCCGGTGCGCGCCATCACTCCCGTGACCAGCGGGGTGGGAGCCCGCCCGCCGCAGTTGCTGCTGGTGGAGGACAACGCCATCAATCGCAAGCTGGCGCTCGCGGCCCTAGCGCAGATTGGCTGCACCGCGGATGTGGCCGTGGATGGCCATGAAGCCGTGAAGGCCGCCACCACGAACCGCTATGACGCGATCCTCATGGATGTGCAGATGCCGGGCATGGACGGACTGGAAGCCACCAGCACCATCCGGAAATGGGAGAAGCAAAACGGCGCGCCGCGCACGCACATTATCGCCCTGACCGCGAACGCCCTCACGGGGGACCGCGCCCTCTGTCTGGAGGCGGGCATGGATTACTACCTGCCCAAGCCGATCCGCCTGGAGGCGCTGCGGTCCGCGCTGCAAAGCGCCTTTGACGCGGCGGCTAAAGCGAAGCCCGAGCCCGTGGCGGCCCCGGAATCCGCCGCCTGGACCGCCCTGCGGCAACTGGCCACGGAACTCTCGCCGGAGGATGCCTCGTCCCTGGCCTCCGATTTTCTCAGTGATCTCGCCTCGCAGTTGAAGGCCATCACCGCCGCGCTGGACGCGTCCTCCATCGACGAGGCCCGCCGACAGGCCCACTCGCTCAAGGGCACCGCCAGCATCTTCAGTCTCCAGGCGCTCCGGGCCGCCGCGGAGCAGATCGAAACCAGCGCCGGGGAGCCAAATCTGGTCGCCGCCCGCAAGGCGCTGCCCGGGCTCCGTCTCGCCGCCGCCTCCGCGGAAAACGAACTGCGCGCGGCTCTCTCCAACCTTTCCTCTAATGCTGTCCTGCAGCCCATGACATGAAAATCCTGTATGTTCACGAACGGTTCGGCGCGCTCGCCGGAGCGGAGGCCAATGTGTCCATCGTCGCCGGGGAACTCGGCAAACGCGGGCACGAAATCGGCATCCTGCACGGCCCCGGTACCGGAAAGAATGAGGAAGGCTGGAACGCCATTTTTTCCAGCCGGTTCCTGCTGGGCGAAGACGGTGCCGCGACCGCCAAAGAGGCGCTGAGGCGCTTCCGTCCGGATGTGGTGTTCGTTCACAAGATGCCGGACCTGGAAGTCATCCAGGCGCTGGTGGAAAGCGGGCTGCCGCTGGTCCGCATGGTGCATGACCATGACATCTATTGCATGCGCAGTTACAAGTATAACTACTTTACCCGCCGCATCTGCACGCGCCCGGCTTCCCTCTATTGCGTGGTGGGCTGTCTCGCCTGCGTGGTGAAGAACAATGATGACAGCGGCTCGAAACTGAAGTGGGTGAGCTACGGGCAGAAGAAGCGCGAGATCCGCCTCAATCACCGCTTTGACCGCATGTGTGTGGTCACGAATTACATGCGGGACGAACTGGTCAAAAACGGATTCGATCCGAAACGGATCGAGATTCATCCGCCGGTGCCGCGTCCCGGAGAAGCCGGATTACGCAGCACGTTTTCGGACCGGAACCTCATTATCTACGCGGGCCAGATCATTCGCGGGAAGGGCGTGGACATTCTGCTCCGGGCACTCGCGAAAATGAAGAACCCCTTCGAGTGCATCATTCTCGGGGACGGAAATCACCGCGAGGAATGCCAGCGCCTGAGCGTGGAGCTGGGGCTCAGTGACCGCGTGCATTTCAAGGGCTTCATTCCCCAGGATGAACTGAAGGCCTACTACCGGGAATGCAGCGTGGTGGCTCTCAGCAGCGTGTGGCCGGAACCCATCGCCACCATCGGACTGGAGGTCATGCGCTACGCGCTGCCCGTGGTGGCCTTTGACGCCGGGGGCATCAAGGACTGGCTCATCGACGGCCATAACGGTTATCTCGTTCCCTGGATGGATACCGATGCCTACGCGGCTCGGATGGATGAACTGCTCGCGGACAAGGCGCTGGCCAAGCGCATGGGGGAGGAGGGATTCAAACTGGTGAGCGAGCGTTATGATTTCGAGGGCTACCTCTCCGGCATCGAAGACCTCTTCCGCCGGGTGGTGGCGGAGAAAACTCCAGCCAAAGCCGCCGCATGATGACCGACGACCAGATGGCGGGATACCTTGCCAGGCGGATGCTGGCCACGGGCTCGGCCTTTGGCCGCCTGAAGATGCGGTTCTATATGGGCTGGAAACGCATCGCATGGCGCACCACCATGGGCTGCACCGCCTTTGTGAAGCGCGCCATCGACATCGCGGCCTCCGGGTTGCTTCTCATCATTCTGTCCCCCGTGCTCCTCACGGTGGCCCTCCTGGTGCGCAAGGATGGCGGGCCGGTGTTTTTCCGGCAGATCCGGGTGGGCCTTCGAGGGAAGGAATTCGGCATGCTGAAGTTCCGCAGCATGTGCGTGGATGCGGAGGCGAAACTGAAGGAACTGATGGCGCTCAATGAAAAGAAGGATGGAGTGACCTTCAAAATGAAGAATGATCCGCGCATCACGCCCATCGGGAGGTTCATCCGTAAGACCTCCATGGATGAGTTGCCGCAGATGATCAATGTGCTGAAAGGTGAGATGTCCCTCGTGGGGCCGCGTCCGCCGCTCCCGCGGGAGGTGGCACTTTATTCGCCCGAGGATCGCCGCCGTCTCCTGGCACGCCCCGGCATCACCTGCCTCTGGCAAATCGGGGAACGCGAGGGCCGCCTCCTGGAGGTCGGCGACCGGAACAGTATCGACTTTCCGGAACAGGTCAGCCTGGATGTCCGTTACATCGAGAGCCAGTCCGTGTGGAAGGACCTGCTCATTCTCATCAAGACCGTGCCCGCCGTGCTGCTGGGGAAAGGAGGCGCATGAAAAAGGCCATCCTCATTTGCCCGGACGCGCGCCCCGCTCTGGATGCCCTCACCGGCGGCGTGCCGCTGCCGCTCGCGGTGTTCATTGGCAAGCCGGTGCTGGATCACGCGCTGGACGGCCTCGTGCGCCAGGGAGTGACGGAGGTCCGCATCCTCGCCTCCGTGCAGCCTTCCGCCATCCGTTCCTATGTGATGAACGGCTCCGCCTGGGGCCTCCGGGTGGAAGTGGTGCCGGAGCCATCCGAGCTCACGGTGGAGGCCGCCTCCGCGGGGCATGCCTCTTTCGGTGCCGATGTGGTGCTCACTCTGGACTCCCTGTCGCAGGCTCCGGAGGTGCCGGTGCTGACTGATCCCGCCGCCTGGCACTCCGCCCGCACCGCGCTGCTGCCCCTGCTGGCCCCCGGGCTGGTGGGCTCCCGGGAAATCTCTCCCGGTGTGTGGCTTGGCCTCCGGGCAAAGGTGGACAGCTCCGCGAAAATCCAGGCACCGTGCTGGATCGGAGCCCATTCCATCGTGCGGGCTCATGCGATCGTGGGACCGCGTGGCTTTGTGGAAAACGATTCCCTCGTGGACGCCCACGCCGCCGTGGAGGACAGTACCGTGGGCTCGCGCACCTACCTGGGTGGCATGACGCATCTCCGGGAATCCGTGGCCATCGGTCAGGCACTTCAGAACTGGCGGAATGGCTCCCTCACGCACCTCACGGACGCCTTCCTGCTCTCGCCGCTGGATTCCCCGCACGAGGCCGCGAGTTCTGTCCCCGCGCGGTTCCTCGCGCTCCTCATCATGCTGGTGACCCTGCCCGTGCCGCTCGTGGCCGGATTGCTGTCCCTGCTGCGCCGGAAACCGTTTCTGAAACCTCACATCGCCGTGCTTCCCTCGGAACCCGCGGCGCCCACGCGCACCGTGGCGTGGCATGAACTCGGCGGCCTGCGAGGCCGTTTGCGCCGCTGGCCGGTTCTCTGGCGCATCGTGACCGGTCATTTTGGCTGGACGGGAAATCCTCCGCTCACGCCGGAGGAGGCGGGCCAACTCGACGGCGAGTTTGAGCAACTCTGGCTGCACACGGCTCCCGGCCTTTTTACCGCTCCGGAGGCGGAGGGCTGCGAGGCCCCGTGGGATGACGCCGCCCGCGCCCACGCCGCTCTCTTCGCCTGCCAGCCCACCGCGGCATGGCGGCTGAAAACCATCCGCCATGGACTGTCTGCTATCTTTTCTTAATACACTGCATGAATATTGAACCAAAAGACACCACCCTGGTCATTTCACAGGTGCGTGAGCTCACGGCGGGATCCGCCTCGGATATGAAGGCCCGCGTTAAACTGCACTTTACCCCGGGACTGAAGGACATCGACTTTGACTGCGCGGCGCTCGACTTCCTGGACTCCAGCGGTCTGGGGGCTCTCATCTCCATTCAGAAGATGGCCGGCGAGCACGGGGGCAAGCTCCGCCTGCTGACGCCGAAACCCTCCATCCTGCAAGTGCTCGAACTCACCCGCCTGCACCGGGTTTTTGAAATCGCCGCCGCTGCCTGATGTCCTCCTTTCCGCCAACTCCGGACGCCGGGCTCTCCGGCACCGCGACAAATGCCCCTGCCTGGCATTGGGACGGTCCCGCCACCCTGCCGGGAGTGCGGGCCGCCGCCATCGCCGCGCGGGCCTGGCTGGCGGAAAATGGCGTGGCGGAGGACGGGCTGGGCGCGTGGGAATTGCTTCTTTCGGAAGCGGGAAACAACGTGGCGGAGCACGGCAGCGAGGGCTCCGCTTTGGAGATCGACTTCATCATTCTCCGGGACCGTGTGGTGGCCCGCATCACGGACCATACCCCGGGTTTTGACTGGCCGGACTCCGTGTCGCTGCCGGATGACGATTCGGAATCCGGGCGCGGCCTGTTTCTTATCGAAGCCCTGACCTCCGCGCGGGATTACCTGCGGGGAAAAAGCGGCAATGTCCTGACGCTCGAGCGCGAGGACGTGGCCGTGCCGCCCCCACCGCCCACCGCCGCTGGCAGCGATCTGGAGACAGAGCTGGAGGCCATGACGGAGGAACTCTCCGCATGTTATGAGAGCCTGTCCTCCATCTTCCGCTTCACCGCGGAGGCGCGGCAATACACGAGTCTGAAGGAGTTTGCCGTACGGCTGTTGCAGCACCTCACCACGGTCACGGGCGCGGACTGCGGGATGCTGCGGGTCATTTCCGGGCCTGAGCTAACAACCTTCGCGGCTCATGGCTGCGGGGAGCCGGCCTCCTGCCCAGCCGGGGAAAGCCCGCTGCCCTACGAGGCCGCGGCCATCGCCACGCGGCAGGATCAATGGATCGAATCGGAGGATGCTCCCCTGGCCGGTCTGGTGCATCCGTTTTATCACGAGGACGAACTCATGGGTGTCATCACCGTGGGGCGCAATCATTCGTCCCAGCCGCTCAACGCGGGAGAGGTGAATATCATCCACATGTTCGCCGCGTTCTTCACGCAGCAGGTGCTGACGCGCCGCCATGAGGAGGCGGCCATTCAGGCCAGCGTGACGCGCCGGGAGATCGAACTGGCGGCGGAGATCCAGCGTTCGTTGCTGCCGCGGCGTTTGCCTGTGTGGCCAGGGATCGCCATTTCCGGACACTGCGAAAGCGCGCTCAGCGTGGGCGGGGATTTTTACGATGTCGTTCCTCTCGGTCCCGGAGGTTTCCTTTTCCTGGTGGCGGACGTGATGGGAAAGGGGATGGGAGCCTCCATGATGGCGGCGGTCACGCGCCAGGCGTTTCGCTCCCTGGGCAATGTTTCCCCTTCGCCCTCGGAGATTATGAAACGGGCCGCGGGTCTGCTCTTCGAGGATCTGGACTGGCTGGAGATGTTTGT
Organism: Verrucomicrobiales bacterium; assembly: GCA_965229245.1. Lineage (GTDB taxonomy): Bacteria > Verrucomicrobiota > Verrucomicrobiia > Verrucomicrobiales > V1-33 > V1-33. The sequence goes on along the minus strand of CBDDIW010000002.1, from coordinate 1,000,999 downwards.
GACCGTGGCCATCGGCGTCGTGGACCTCACGCGTTCGGAGGTCCGCATTGCCAATGCCGGCCATTGTCCGGTGGTGGTCGCCCAGCCGGATGGATCCGTGAAAGGGTGTGAGCCCACCATGGCCCCCCTGGGCCTGGAACGCCTGCCGGAATGCCTGGAGATCACCGTGCCCTTTGGCCCCGGAGCCCGTCTCTTCGCCTACTCTGATGGACTGGTGGACCCGCGCGACAAACGCTCTCCCTTTGAGTCCCCGGAGGAGGTGGAGGCGTGGATCTCCAGTGTCCTGCGCGGCGGCCGCACCACCGCGGAGTCTTTGAAGAATGCCATCCTGGAAAGAATCGGCTGCGTTCCCTCCGGCGGCCCCTCCTCCAGCCAGGCGGATGACCAGACCATTCTGGTGATCGCCCACGACCCCATCCCTGTCTCCCGCTGATACCATGGCCAGACTCATCGTCGCCGAAGATTCCGCCCATATGCTGCGGTTGCTGGAAATGACCCTTCGCAAGGGCCACCACACGTGGACGGCCTGCCCGGACGGGGCCGCCGCGCTGGCCGCCGCGGGGAGGGAAACGCCGGACCTCTTCATTCTGGATGTCATCATGCCCGTGATGGATGGACTCACCGCTCTTCAGGAACTGAAGGCGAATCCGGCCACCTCCGGCATCCCCGTCATCATGCTCACCGCGCGGGGACAATCGCTCACACGGGAGCAGGCCCAGCAAAGCGGGGCCTCGCTTTTCCTGACAAAACCCTTCAGCCCGACGGAGCTGCTTTCGTCGATCGAAAGCCTCACCAAAACCACCGCCGCATGAAAGACCGATTGTCCCTCTTCATCATGGTGGACGCCTGCGGGTGGGAGATTGTCAGAAATCACCCGTTCCTCGAAAAGGTGGCCCCCCACCGGAAGCGGCTGGAAAGTGTTTTTGGATACAGTTCCACCTGCGTGCCGTCCATCCTTTCGGGACGCTGGCCGGATGAACATCACAACTGGTGTTACTTCGTTTACGATCCGAAGAACTCGCCCTTCCGCTCCCTGCGCTGGCTCCGCTGGCTGCCCACCTCCGTCACCAGCCGCCGCATCTTCCGGCGCTGGCTCACGAAGTTCGTCAAGGTGCAGTTGAAGTTCCGCGGCTACTTCGACCTCTATAACATTCCCTTCCGCTACATTCACCTCTTCGACTTCACCGAGAAGAAGAGCCCTCTGAAACCGAAGGGCATGAACCGGGGAGATAACATCTTCGATCTCCTGGAGGCGAAAAAGGTCCCGTATTTCGTGACTGATCCTTCGCAGCCGGAGGAGGAGCATTTGCGCCGTCTGCTGGCGGATATCGAAAGCGAACGCATCGACTTCGCCTTCCAGTATTGGGCCGGTCTGGATGGCCTGCTGCACATGGAAGGCAACGATTCGCCACTCATTCCAAAGAAGCTGGACCATTACGACCGCTGGATCACCCAGGTGGTGGAGACCGCGAAGAAACATTACAAGGACGTCCGCCTCCACGTCTTCAGCGATCACGGGATGGCCAACTGCGACGAGTATCTGGACCTGCGCTCAAAGATCGACGCGCTCGGCCTCGTCTTCGGCAAGGACTACGCGGTGGTTTATGACAGCACCATGGCGCGCTTCTGGTTCCTGCGGGAAGGTGTGAAGGAGAGGATCGTCGCCGCTCTGAAAACGGTGCCGGAGGGCCGCATCCTGCCGGAGCAGGAACTGCGGCATTACCGCGCGTATTTCGAGGATCAGTCCTTTGGCGAGCTTATCTTCCTCGTGAAGGAGGGTGTGCTCATCGTGCCCAGCCACATGGGCGAGCGCCCCATCCGGGCCATGCACGGCTATCATCCCACGGACCCGCAGAGTTACGCCACACTCTTCAGCAGTCACGATGAAGTGCCCGGGGACCTGACCCACATCCCTCACATCCACCGGCTCATGGAGCGGGCCGTGGAATTCCATTCGCCCCCCCTATGAACACCGCAGCCTCCTTGCAAACCATCGTTCACGTGCCCCGCCGCTTCGTGGCTCACGAATGGGGCGGCACCGAGACGGTGATCCTGGAAATCTCCCGCCAGCAGCGCGCGGCGGGGATGAACCCCGTCATCATCACCTCCATGGCCCTGGCGGAGCGCGACCAGGACCAAGTGGGCGGCATCACGGTGCGGCGTTATAAACACACCTATCCTTTCTTTGGCCTGAGCGCGGCGGATCGCGCGGCCATGGATAAGAAAGGGGGGAACCTTTTGTCATTCTCTCTGCTGCGCGCCCTCCTGAAGGAGCCGGACGTGAGGCTCTATCACGCCCATGCCCTGAAGCGGCTGGGAGGCACCGTGCGTACGGCGGCCCGGCGGAGGAAAAAGCCGTATGTCGTTTCCCTCCACGGTGGCATCTATGACGTGCCCGCCGCGGAACTCAGCGACCTGACCAAACCGATCCAGGGAAAGTTCGAGTGGGGCAAACCCTTCGGTGCTCTCCTGGGAGCGCGAAAGGTGCTGGAGGACGCGGACCACGTGATCTGCGTGGGGGAAGGCGAGGCTACCAAGGCCAAGGCGACGCTGCCTCACCATCGCATCAGCTATCTTCCCAACGGCGTGGACTGCGCCCGCTACACGGAGGGCGATGGCGCCCGCTTCCGCCGGAAGTATAACATACCCGCCGGGGCTTTCCTGGTGCTGAACATCAGCCGTATCGATACCCAGAAGAACCAACTGACGCTTCTGGAGGGCTTTGCCCGTTTCCATGCCGCCAATCCTTCCGCGCGACTGGTGCTCATCGGCCCGGAGACGCAACCCGCCTATGCCGCGAAACTGCGGGCCTTCATTTCTGAAAACGGACTGGCCCAGGCGGTGACCTTCATCCCGGGTCTCTCGAATGAGAACTCCTCGCTGGTGGATGCCTATCATGCCTCGGACGTCTTCGTGCTCTCCTCACGGCACGAGCCTTTTGGCATCGTGGTCCTGGAAGCCTGGTGTGCCGCCCGGCCCGTGATCGCCAGCCATGTGGGTGGCCTGCGGGCGTTGATCCGCGACGGGGAAACCGGCCTTTTCTTCGACCCCGAAGGCGGGGATCCCGCGGGGCAGATCGCCGCGCATCTCACCACATTGCATGCCAGCGAAGACCATCGCCGGGCCCTGGGGAAAGCCGGGCGGGCGGAGGCGCTGGCGCAGTATGACTGGAGCCGCATCACCACGCGGCTCGAAAACATCTATCAAATGGCGGAGGAAAACGCCGCCCGCCGCTGGCCCCGACGCTCATGAACACGGAGGAAGTCCATAAAGCCGCGTGGCGCGGCGCGCTTTCCAACTACGGCCGGACGCTGCTCCGGATCGTGCTGGGACTGGTGACCTTCCGCATGCTCTACCAGGGGCTGAGCCGGGAGGACTTCGGCTTCTGGTCACTGCTCTGGAGTGTCTTCGGTTACGGCATTCTTTTGGACTTCGGCTTTGGTTATGCCGCGCAGAAACGCGTGGCGGAGGGCCTGGCAAAAAAGGACTGGGACAAACTGAGCCGCGCGCTCAGCACCATCTTTTTCTTTTATCTCGCCGCCGCGTTGATCATCGGCGTGCTGGGCTGGTGGATGTCCGGGCCACTCATGAGCTGGCTGGGTGTCAGTGAAGACCGGCAGGATATCTACCGTCCGGTGACGGTGCTTTTTTTCGGAGGCATGGCTCTGGGATTCCCCCTGGGCATCTTTCCGGAGATCCTTCGCGGGCTCCAACGGCTGGAGACGGCGAACCGCATCGCCATGCTGGGACTGCTGGCGAACGCGGGTCTCCTGGCGCTGGCGCTGTGGCTGAACTGGGGGCTCATGGCCGTGTTTCTCATCGCTCTCGGCTGCGTGCTCATCCCTGACCTGATGGCCGGATGGGCCGCCATGAAGGCCATGCCGGGCGTGCGCCTCAGCCCGGCGCTGTATTGCCGCCAGGAGCTGTTTTCCACGGGCAAGTTCTCGCTCTTCGCGTGGCTGAATATGATCAGTAATCTGCTGCGGAACAAGACGGACCAGGTGGTGGTGGGTGGCCTCGTGGGATTGCCCGCCGTGGCGTTTTATCAGGCCGGGGGAAAAGCGGGCGAGATGTTCGGCATCATCACGAAGCAGATCGCCGACGCCCTTTCGCCCGCCGCCGCCTACCTGCACGCGGGTGGAAAGAAGGAGGCTCTCCGCGCCATGCTGGTAAAGGGTCTGCGGCTCACGGTGCTGGTGGCCGCGCCGCTGTATGTGGGCGGCGCGTTGTATCTAGACTTTCTGGTGCGCGTCCTCACGGGAGAGCAGGCCCCGGCGTTCTCCACGCTCATGGTGGGGGAAATCCTGCTCTTCTGGTACTTCCACCTCGCGCTCACACACCTCGTCTTCAAACGCATGTTCATGATGTGCGGCCAGGAGCGCCGTCTCATGTGGCAGGGGCTGGGGGAGGCGGGGCTGAATATTCTTTTCAGCGTGGCGCTCACCTGGCTGATGGTGCGCGGTGGCTCGGGGAATGACGCCATCATCGGTGTGGCTGCGGGCTCGGTGCTGCCCACGGTGTTGTTTGGCTGGGGGCTGCTCTGGCGCTGGGCCGCGAAGGAATGTGAGATGACGCAGTGGGAGCTGTTCCGCCGCACCCTCATGAGGCCGCTCCTAGCCTGTCTGCCCATGCTGGTGGTGGGCCTGTTGTGCCGCTGGCTGCTGGGGCCCGTGTTTGGCCGACCGGACTGGCTGCCGTGCCTCACGGGCATGGCCATCACCGGCATTGCCGCCGTGGTGGGAGTGCTGTGCATCGCGGTGGAGCCCGCGGAGAAACAAAAACTGCGGCAGAAGCTCCCGGGGCGTTTCCGGGGCAATGCGCCCGCGCCGAAACCCGCCGCATGAGCACGCCCGTCGTCAGCATCGTGATGCGCTCATTCAACGAAGCGTGGGCTCTGCGGGAAACGCTGCCCGCGCTGGCCGCGCAGGATTTCGCGGGATGGGAACTCATCGTCATCGACAGTGGTTCCACGGATGGTTCGGTGGAATTGATTCAGGCGGCGAAGCCCGCGCACTTCGTGCAAATCCAGCCGCACGAATATAACCCTAGCCGCGTCATGAACCAGGGCATGCGCCTGGCCCAGGCGGATACCGTGCTTTTCCTGAACGCCGACGCCACGCCCCAGGGCAGGGGATGGCTGCGTCCGCTCTATGACGCCCTCCAGGATCCGAAGGTGGCCGCGGCCTTCTCCCGGCAGGTTCCGCGCCCGGATTGCCAGGCCGTCTTTGCGCACGACTACGACCGGTGCTTTGGCCCGGAGCGGGAATCCGTAAAGTGGGACCATTTTTTCAGCATGGTCAGCAGCGGCCTGCGACGGGATGTGTGGGCCCGCCGCGGATTCCGCGAGGATCTGCAGTACGCGGAGGATGACGAATACACGCGCTGGTGCGTGGAGCATGGCTACCGCATCCAGTATGTGCCGGAGTCCGTGGCCATGCACAGCCACAACTACACGCCCCCGCAGGCGAGGAAGCGCGCCTTTGGCGATGCCCGCGCCATGGCCGCCACTTATTCCGGCAAGGCCGACGATTTCTCCTGGCTGCGCACCGTGGCCCTGGGCTGGGTGGCGGACCTGCGAAAGGATCTGCGCTGGTGCCGGGGTCATGGGAAATCCGGCGAGATCTTCCACGCCGCCCGGGTGCGTTGGGCGCAACGCTCGGGACGGCTCGCCGGGTTCCGCCAGGGCTGGAAAGACTACAACCGGGAGGCTTCACAATGATCGCCATGCAAACCCAGGAACCCCGTTTCACCCGGGATGGCAGCGAGGCGCTGGAGCGTCTGCTGGCGGAGACTTGTCAGGAAATCGGACGCGGCATCAGCGCCATCGTTCCCGCGGCGGAACTGGAAGCGCTCATCCTGGGCGGGGGGTATGGCCGGGGAGAGGGTGGTGTGCTTTCCACCGGGGAAGGGGACGCGCCTTACAATGACCTGGAGTTCTTCGTCCTCATCCAGGGGCCGCCCCGCGCGAACGAGCGCCGCTTTGGCCACGCGATCCATGAGCTGGGTCACCGCATGACGGAGGTAATGGGCATTGAAGTCGAGTTCAAAATCCTGTCCCTGGAGAAGCTCCGGGACAGTGGGACCACGATGTTTTACTACGACCTCGTGTGCGGGCATCGGGTTATCACGGGGCCGAAGGACATCCTGAAGAGTTGCGCCCGCCACGGGGATGCCGGGCGCATTCCGTTGCACGAGGCCACGCGGCTGCTCATGAACCGCTGCTCGGGACTGCTGTTTTCCGCGGAGCGGCTTTCGCGCGCGGACTTCACCGCCGGGGACGCGGATTTCACCACGCGCAACATTGCCAAAGCCCAGCTTGCGATGGGAGACGTGGTGCTCGCCGCGCTGGGGCAGTATCACTGGAGTTGTCTGGAGCGGCACGCGAAGCTCGCCTCCGTGAAGGAACCCGCGCTCCCGATGGCCGAACTGCTGGCCTGTCACGAGAACGGCGTCGCTTTCAAACTCCACCCTCACCAGACACCCGCCACCCGCGGGGAACTCGCGAAGCTGCACGAAAGCGTAAGCGCCGCCGCGCGAAAGGTGTGGATGTGGCTGGAGGCAAAACGCCTTGGCAAAACGTGGGCTTCACCCCTGGACTACGCCCGTGATGGTATCTCCAAATGCCCCGAGACCTCCGCGTTGAAGAACTGCCTCATCCGCCTGCGGACCTTCCGGCTCAAGGCGCTCACCGGTGGCAATCTCCTCCGCTATCCACGCGAGGGTCTGCTGAACAGTCTGCCGCTGCTGCTGTGGGCGCCGGAACAAACCGCCGCGCACACCGCCCGTCTTTCCCGGCAGCTCAACGCGCCGGTGACCTCCTGGGCCAGTGCCGTGGCGGCCTACGCCCGTCTCTGGGAACGCTATAACTGACGCCATGTTCGCCAACCTCAAAGCCGACATCCGGCGCAATCTGGGGGACTATCTCCCGTGCGGCCCCCTGCGGAGGCTGGTGCTCTGCCTGACGCTGAACAGCGTTCACGCCGTGGTGCTCATCCGTTTCCAGCAGTGGTGCGCGCGCGCGCATCTGCCCACCATCTTTGCCGCGAAGCTGCTCTTCTGGATGTTCAAGATCGAGGTCAGCAAGCAGGCCCGGATAGGCCCTGGCCTCCGGCTGCCGCATCCCATGGGCCTCATCATCGCGCCGAATGTGGTCATCGGTTCTAACTGTGATCTCTACGCGGATGTCCGGCTGGTGCTCTCGCACGGCAGCCGCCAGGGGCCGCAGCTTGGAACGAACGTCTTCATGGGCGATGGCGCGAAGGCGGTGGGCGCGGTGATTATCGGTGACCACGCGGTCATCGGAGTCTCCGCCGTCGTGACAAAAAACATTCCCGCCAATGCCACGGCGGCGGGCATTCCCGCCAAAGTACTCATCGAGGACAATCAGCGCGCCCCGGCCACCGTATGAGATTACTCGTCTTTTATCCCTATGCCCCGTGGCCGCTGGATCGCGGTACGTACCAGCGCACCTTCCATCTGCTGAAGGCGCTCGCCGCGCGGCATGAAGTGGACTTCGTGGCGCTGACGGAGGACTCCCCGGACATCGAAGAAAAACGCGCGGTCTTCAGTGAATTCTGCCGCGAGGTGGAGTTCATCCCTTTTGTGCATCCGCCCTGGCAGCGGCTTTTTCCCCAGCGGCTGCTCAATCCGCTGCCCAGCAATGTGCAGCACTGGCAGAGCGCCGCCGCGAAGGAGGCTATCGACCGCCGGTTGAAGCCCGGCAGATATGATCTGGTGCATATCTGCGATCTCGTGCTCGCTCCCTATGTCCTGCCCCACCGGCATCACACGCCGTTCGTGATGGACCGCAGCCGGGTGGACCTCCAGTTCCAGATGATGGAGCACCGCACGCTGCACTTTCCCTTCCGCACGCGCATGCTGCGCTGGGAGAGCTACGCGAAGCTCTGGCGTTTTGAGAAGAAGGTGGCGCGGGAGACTTCCCTGGAGGTGGTGTGCGGGCCCGACGATGAGGTCTTTATCAAAAAGAATGTAAGCCCGAAGGCTCCGGTCCTGGTGGTGGCGAATGGCGTGGACCTCGGCTACTTCCATCCGGGTGCCGCGCCGGGTGCCCGCGCCGCGGAGCCGACGGTGATCTTCTGCGGGGCGATGGATTACAGTCCTAACGTGGACGCCCTGCGTTGGTTCTTCGGGGAGATCCACGAACGTCTGCTCCAGCGGGTGCCCGGGGCGCGTGTTCTTGTCGTGGGCAAGAATCCTCTCCCTGAAGTAAAAGCCTACGGTTCCCGGACCGGCGTCACCGTCACTGGCGGTGTGCCGGATGTGCGGCCCTACTACCGCCAGGCATGGCTTCAGATGGTGCCGCTGCGCATCGGTGGCGGCACGCGGCTAAAGATTGTGGAATCCCTCGCCATCGGCACGCCCGTGGTCTCCACCACCATCGGCGCCCAGGGCCTGGAGTTGAAGGACGGCGAGAATATTCTCCTCGGGGACAATGCCGAAGACTTCGCCGCCGCCATCGCCCGCGGACTAACAAATTCCACCCTGCGCCAGTCCCTGGAGGAAAACGGCATCGCCACCGCCCTGGCCCGCTTTGGCTGGCCGGCCATCGGCGACCGCCTGGCGCGGCATTATGATTCACTCGTTCCAACCTCAGCGCTGACCCGACCATGAGCCCGAAAATCGTCATTACCGGTATCACCAGTTTCCGAAATCACGGCGTGGAGGCCCTGGTGGTAAGCACCATCGCCCAGCTCCGGGAGCGCCTTCCCGGCGCGACCTTCACGGTGCTGGACCGCGCGCCGGACTACGACGCTTCGCGCATGCGGGACGCGGACGTGAAGTTCGTGCACGACTACACCATCCGCACGCTCTACGCGGGCAAGCTCCGGAAGATGATCACGAAGGCCGTGCCGTCCATCGACCGCGACGCCAGAACGGCGGCGAATGAACTGCGGAGCGCCGCCTGCGCGGTGGCCAGCGGCGGGGATGTCTTTTGCTCGGAATATGGACACCGCTCCCTCCTCTCTCACCTCCAGCCGCTGCGGATCGCCCACCAGGCGGGCGTGCCGTTTGTCATCCATTCCCAGTCCATCGGGCCATTCACGAATGAGCCGGACCGCGTGGTCTTCACCAGCCTGGCCCGCGAGGCGGCGGCGATCACCGTGCGGGAAAAGGCCTCGTTCCGTTACATCACGGAGGATCTGAAACTGCCCGCGAACCGCTGCCATCTGGTGGCGGATCCCGCGTTCCTCCTGGGCCAGCCGGACAAGGCGGAGGGGGACGCGCTGTTTGCCCATCACCGCGCCGTGGAGGGCCGTCCCACCGTGGCGCTGTCCACCAGCCAGGCCATTTGCCACTGGATGAAGTCCGACGCGGACCGCCATGTGGAGACCTGGCTGGAGGTTATCCACTGGCTGCGCTCGGAACTGGACGCGAACATCATCCTCATTCCCCACGTGCAGGAAATCTCGGACCGGAATGAGGACCGTGTGCTGGCCACCGCCATCCAACGGCGGCTGGGGCATGATTCCCGGGTGCGCCTCGCCGGAGGCGATTTCAGCGCCGGGGATTATAAAGCGATCATCTCCCGCTGCGACCTCGTGGTGGCGGAGCGCATGCACGCCGCCATCGCAGGGCTTTCCACCGGCGTGCCCACGCTGGTGATCGGTTATTCCATCAAGGCGGAGGGCATCCTCACGGACCTGCTGGGTCCGGAACTCACTAAAGAAAGCGCCCTCATTTCCGTGCAGGATTTCCTGGCCCCCGGGGCCGGTCTTGCGCGCGTCCAGGCGGCGTGGCAAAACCGCGAAGCCCTGGCCCAGGGCCTCGCCGGCAGCCTCCCGGCCACCCGTGACCGTTCACGCGAGGCGCACGATATCATTGCCCGTATCGTCAGTCGGGCACCGGCTCCCACTCCCAAGTGAAATAAGTCACTCCCCCAGCCGCAGGCGGAAGAAGCGGGAGGGCTTTCCCTCTTGGATGGCCTCCGAATAATAAGCGCTGCCATCCGCCAGGACGGGATCCGCCACCGCGCTCCAGAGGTCCATGGTATCACTGGCTTCCAGGATGTGGCCCAGTCCCCGGGCGGCATCCCAGGAGAGGGTGAGGCCGCTGCCGTCGGTGGCGATGGACAGAGGAGGGGAAGTCCCGTTGTTGGCGCTGTAGTTGTCGAACGAGGCGGAGCAGCGGGTATTCCCGTTGCTGAAGATAAAGACACCGGCCGTGCCTGAGGCGTAAGTGGTATCCGTCGCGATGGCGGTGACGAGCGGCGTGGAGAAGTTGCTCTTCTCGTAGATCCGGCCCTCAAGCCGGGAACCCAGGCCAAAGAAAATCATGCGATAAGCCGTGCCCGGCTGGAGGGACACTTTGATGGTGCCGCTGAGATTCGTGGGTGTCTCATTCGTGGTCCGGTTGATCTCCACATCCCCGGATTCCGATTGATAGGTAAAGGTATAAGCCTTCACCGTGCCCAGCGAGGGACCCGGCTGGATGCGGGCGATGATCCCCATGGACGTCTCCTCGGAGGCGTTGAAGTTCACGATATCCACCATCGTGCAAAAGGTGCCATAGGAGATCTCCTGTCTCAGGGCCGCGCACCGCGAAGGGCCCGCCGCGGTGTTCGTGGAGGGCGTGCACGCCAGATTGTAGATGCCGCCCGTGACATTGAACGTGGCGGCGGCCAGATTCCCCAGTGGAGTGAACCGGGTCCATCCAGTATCGTTGCCGTCATTGAAGTCATCCTCCTGTGCTTTTGCCGCCGGAAGCAGCATGATCAAAAGAAACGCACCAAGACAGCGGCGGAACAGAGTGAAGGCTTTCATCGGGGGATAACGATTTAAAATGATCGTAAACCCACCGTGGGGGATTCCCCCCGCGCCTGTCAATCTTTCCCGTTTCCGGGTTCAGGTTCCGCCTGGGGCAGCGGAGTGCCGAGCAAAAGCGCGGCGGACTGGCGCATGATCACCGGCAGCATCAGCGCCGCCGAATAGTGCCCCACGGGTAGCCGGATGTGATGCGTGGCATCCAGCCCCGCGGCTTTGGCAAAGGCGAGGGAGCTGGCTGGAGGCACTACTTCATCCAGCGTGCCGCTGAAAAGCCAGGTGCGCGCGGCGTCCACACGGGAGGCGATCCGCATGGGTTCCACGGGACGGGAGGATTCCCGGATTTGCGGTTCCTTGAAACCGGCGGCTTCCAGCATCTCCCGGATTTTCGCCGCGTCCTTTGTGCCATTAAGAATGACGTCCGCGAGATTGCCCCCCGCCAGCAGGATGAAGTTTTTGTCAAACCCATGGTCCAGGCCGGAGACGGCAGCGGTGACAAAACCGCCCAGGCTGATCCCCAGCACGCCCACGCGGCTGGTATCCACATACGGCAGCACGGTCACGATGTCCCGGGCGCGGCGCACATCCGCCACGGCCTGCTTCATGGCGGTCATCATGTTGATGATGTCCGGCTTCACTGCCGGGGTGCGGGCTCCGTAGCCCGGCAGATGCACCAGAAAGGTGTGGATGCCATAGGCCCGCAGGCCATTGGCGAAGACCCTCGCGGCCACCATGCCGCGGCCGGATTCATGCACGATGACCATCGCCGGGCCGCGCACGGGCTGGTCATTCTCGTCCGTGGCCATGCGCCACTCCACGGCCACGCGGTCATTCACGGCATCGCCGGAGGGCACCGGGGAGGGATACCGCAGCAGCCAGTTTCCCTGGCCGGGAGTCGGCGCTTCGCAGGTCAGGGTGAACGGGCCGGGAGTCCACGCCAGCCCCTTCAGGCAGTCCGCGGCGTCCGCGTTCGATTCCATCCCGCAGTTCAGGGTATCCTTACACGAAAACGTGTCCCCCGCCTTGATGGCCGGAGCCGCGGGCTCTCCGGCGGGTTTCTTCGCGGGCTCCTCCCCGGGCGCGGCCAGTGGCAGACAGAGGAGCGCGGCATGGAGAAGCAGGGAAAGACGCATGGGAGAGAAAAGGGAAGGGGTTTCCGGCAGCGTGCCGGGTGGATCACTCGGGCAGCGGGGGCTCCCCGGGACCCGCGGACGGCAGGAGTTCACCGGGGTCCGTTTCACCAGATGAATCATCCAGGTCGTCCAGCTTCATCGAGTCCGGGTTCTCCGCAGGCAGCAGGAGGGAGGACGGCCCGGACTCGTCTCCGGGTTCCGTATCCTCCGGAGTGGCTTCCGTCATGGGAGCGGGGGCGGGGGCCGCGGCCTCCGCTTCCGGCTGGCTGACGGGCTCCTCCGGTTCCGGTTCATCGTCGAAAGCGTCCGGATAGACCTGGCGGCGCAGGGACTTTATTTTTGCGTCCATCTCCGTCACCTCGCCCCGGGTCCTCTCCACCATGACATTCACGGAGGTGAGCAGTTCCTCATGCTCCGCGTCCGTGAGGGAATTGGGAAGCTGGATGTCCGCCGTGCCCGCCTGACTGTAATATTCGATGGCCCGTTCGATATCGACCATCCGGAGTTCATCCTGGTGCATCCCCGCCACGAAGCGGTCCTTCAGCGTCATCACGGCCGGCGGGGGCGTGGCAGCGGCCTCCTCTTTGGCCCGGCGTTCGAGACGGCGCTCCAGGAGATCGATCAGAATACGCCGCTGCACGGTAAAGTATCCCCGTTCCAGAAACTGCCGCATCGTGGAGAGTTGATCCTTATCCAGCGTCTCGGGATCGAGCTTGAGGAATTCGTCCAACTGGTGCGTGGCGTGGAATTCCCGCAGGCCTTCCAGCTTCTCCTGGAGGGGGATCATCTCCTCTTTCAGCCCATGCCAGGCGGCCAGCCAGCGGGCACTTTCCGGCACGGGCCTGAAGACCCGCCCGGGCCCCAGGGGAGGGGCGGTGTAGCGCACCGGCTTCACGGGAGCCGGGCCGTCCATGGGATCACATGCCGTGAGAACCAGGCACGCGGGCACCAGGATGCCGGGCAGGCACAGGGGACGGAGGCGGGCGGAAAGCTTCACGGAGGGAAGGGAGCTTTATTTGGCGGGAGCGGCGGCTCTCAGGTCATAACAGATAAGAGACGGCGGCACTCTGTTCAATCCATCCGTTTCCGTATCGGTTTCGTTTTGACTCACATAGAGCAACCCGTGGCTGAGGGCCGGGAGCGTCCAGGACTGCTGGGCGATAAACGGCTGGTATTTGGACAGAATCTTCGCGCCTTTGGACGAAAGGTCCAGCCAGCACAGCGTGCCCAGCTCCCCCTGGCAGAGGTAGCGGTCCCCCACTTTCAGCAGGCTGCCGCGATAAAGCCCGATGGGAATCTCCCGTCCGGCGGCGGTCTGGACAGACCAGGAAAACTGCTCGCTCCACTTCAGCGTGCCGGTGGCTGTATCATAGCATACCAGCTTGCAGCCGTGGTCCTTCTCCCCGCTGAAGGCATAGAGGTGCCCATCGTGATAGACCGGCGTATTCCAGTGACAGCCAAAGTCCGGGGCTTTCCACACCGGGGAGAATTTGCCGGCTTCATCCACGGAGAGCATTACCCCGCCGTTGCACGGGCTGTCCCGGTCCACATACGCCTGGGTGATGAATACGCGGTCCGGCCCGCAGAGCACGGGAGCGGAGGCGTTTACGCTGGGGTAACGGCGCGCGCGCCAGAAAAAGGTATCGTCCGCCGTCCCGGTGGCGGGATCCAGACTGAGCAGTCCGCCGGTGGAGGGCTTGCTGCGACCGCCGGCGAAGACCAGCACGCGTTCCTTCCCATGCAGTTTCGCGGGGATGGGCGAGGAATAGCTCTGCCCCCAGGCGTGTTTTGCCGTCCAGCGGAGCACGCCGGTTTTCAGATCGAAGGCGCAGACACAGCGTTCCTCTTCGCCGCCCAGGTTCACGATGACATTCCCGCCTTGAATGAGCGGGCTGGCTCCGGACCCGAAGAAATACTGCGGCACGGCGTATTCCGTCGCGCAGTCGTGTTCCCAGACCACCTTGCCGGTTTCCAGGTCCATGCACTTCAGCCAGCTGCTGACGCCAAAGGTCACCACCATCCCGCCGGACACCACCGGGCCGCAGCGGGGTCCGCCACTGTAGCCAAACTCGTCCCGGTATTCCACCGGGTAGTCATGGCTCCAGTAACGGCGGCCATTGAGGGCATCCAGGCAGTCGATCCGCTCCTTGTCCCCCACGCGGTGGAACAGCACCAGCTTCCCTCCCACGATGGCCGGGCTGGCGTAGCCCTCACCCTTCACACACTGCCAGACCTTTGCCGGGCCGGTGGCCGTAAACTCCTGGGCGATGCCGGTTTCCTTTGAAACGGGGGCATCCGAAGGGCCGAGAAAGCGCGGCCAGTCCTCCGTGACCGCGCCGGGGACCAGCGGTTTCGGAGCGGCGTGGAAGGTAAGTCCTTTCCACTCCACGGGCTCCGCCGCCGCAGCCGGACACCCCATGGCCAAGGCAAGACCTGCCGCGAGCACAAGGCCTGGGCAACGAAGGAGGAAACCCTTCGCCTTGTTTTTCAGAACGGGGAGGGCGCGCGGCATTTCCGGGGACCGTTGTTTAACTCAGCTTCTGATTCTCCACCCACCGGACGGCGTAGCGGACGAGTTCATTGCCACTTTTCAGGTGGAGCTTCTCTTTGATGTTCGCCCTGTGGGCGTCCACCGTCTTCACACTCACCTTCAGGTCATCCGCGATGGCACGGGTGCCTTTCCCCTGGCCGATCATCTGGAAGATCTCAAACTGCCGGTCGCTGAGTGCCTCCACGGGGTCCTGGGTGGTGGGACGGCGGCCGGAGAAAATCTCCAGGATCTTCCCGGACATGGCATGGCTGACATAGATTTCCCCGGAAAGCACCTTGCGCACCGCCTCGATCACCCGGCGGGCTCCCTCCTGTTTCATGATATAGCCCTGGGCACCGGCCCGCAGCACACGCTCCACATAGAGGCTTTCGTCATGCATGGAGTGGATCAGCAGGGCCACGGTCTTTACGTGAGCGCGGATATCCTTGATCAATTCCAGCCCGTTCTTTCCGGGCAGTGAAATATCAATGATCACGAGATCCGGCTTCAGTTCCAGAATGCCGGAAAGTCCGGCGGTGGCATCGTTCGCCTCCCCCACCACCTGGAGGTCCGGTTCATGATTGATCAACTGTGCGAGGCCCTGCCGCATAATGGGGTGATCATCCACGAGAAACACCTTTTTTTTGGCGGCTGAAGCGGCGGGCATAAATTGGGGGGCGATGAATTAACACGGATAAATAGCCGCATCACGCGCCGGATGCAACCCTCCCGGAGAATTCCCTGGGGGAAAGTCGGGAAAGGTCCAGGGAGGCGACTACGGTGACCCCTTCGCCAGGACGCTGGGTAATGTTCAACGTGCCCCCGATAATCCCCGCCCGGTAGTGCATCACCCGGAGGCCCATGCCGCCGGTGCCGCCGCCCGTTGACTCGGGAAATCCGCTGCCGTTGTCCTCGATGGAGAGCACCAGGTGATTCTCCATTTCCCGCACGGTAATGAGGACCTCGGAGGCGCGACCGTGCTTCGCGGCATTTGCCACCGCCTCCTGGGCGATGCGATAAAGATGGATGGCGGATTCGTTGCCGATGGCCGGAAGCTCCGCGTCCGTCTGGCAGGAGCAGCGGATGCCCCGCATGTGCCGGGTGGTGCTGGCGGCCAGGTCCTGCAGCGCCACCGCCAGCCCCTTGCTCTGGAGCAGCACCGGCGAAAGCCCGCGCGCGAGGTCACGGGTGTGGGCGATGGCCTCCCGGATCAGCCGGGCGATGTCCTCCATCTCCGCCGCCTCCGGTGCCTGCCGGCTGGCCAGGCGCTGCTGAAGCACGTGGCTCATGAATTCGATGCCCGTGAGGTGCTGCCCCAGGCCGTCGTGCAGATCGTGCCCGAATCGGCTCTGCTCCTCCTCCGCCACATTCAGCACGTCCGCCTCCAGGCGCTTGGTCTCCGTCACATCGATGCCGCTCATGATGACATACGCCACCCCGCCATCCGCCGCGCCAATGGAGGTGGTGCTCCAGGAAATAACCCGGCGCTCCCCCTTGCGCGTGAAGATGTTCCCCTCATGCGCGCTGGGCGGAGCCCCGGCCACGAGGCGGCGGAAGATCCGGCGCTCCGCGGCCCGTTCATCCCGGGGCACGAAGACATCCCACGGGCAGCGCCCGATGGTCTCGGCGGCGGTGAGCCCGGTGACGTCCTCCGCCGCCGGGTTGAACCGGATGATGCGGCCCTCCGTGTCCAGTACGATGATGACCGCGCCGGAGGCATTGAAGAGCGCGTTGGTAAAGGCGTTCTCCTTCCGCAGGGCATCCTCCGCCTGCCGCCGCTCCATGGCGTCCCCGATGATGGCGGCCACGATTTTCAGCAGCGCGATGGCGTCCTCCGTCCAGTGCATCTCCATGCGGGTGGAGTCTAGCCCCACGAAGCCCACCAGTTCCCCGCTGACCGCCATGGGGACGAAGATGATGGATTTGATGCCTTCCCGGCGGAAGGTCACCTGATCCCGCGCCGCCTCCGGCCCCAGGGTGTCCACGCTGTAAACGGCGATGCCGTCCAGCCGCCTCAGCCGCTGGGCCGCCCAGGGAATGATGTCGTCGATCACCATGTTGGACTCCCCCTGCCAGCGGAGATGATTTCCCGTGGAGGACCAGGTGTGGGTGTGATCCATGAGCGTGGTGCCGGTGTGCACCCGGCAGATGTGGCAGTTATCCACCCGGATGAACTCCCCCAGCTCCCGGAGCGCCTCATCGATCCCCCAGTCCAGATCCACGCTGCGCAGCCGCACGAACATCCCGGAAATGCGCGAGACCAGCGCCTCGAATTCCACCCGCTGCTGGAGCGCGCTCTCCGCCCGGCGGATCTTCCGGGTCACCGGGCCCATCTGGGGAAGATTGTCCTCCTCCACCGCCCGGGCCGGCAGCACATTGTGGGAATATCGCACCTCGATGTCGTCGTGGGAATGACTGGCCATGGAGGGATTGATCGTGCGGTTGCCGGAAACATCAAACATCAAGAATCGCCGGGTGAAGGGGCGGTTTGCTTGGGTTTTCCGGCAGGAACCAGGGGTGCCTGGACTCACGGGACCGTAGCTCCCGGGGGCCAGGACTATGAGTATGCATGCCACGGGATGTGCGGCGGGCTCATGGCCTGCGCCCGCTGGAGAGTTGGAGCGGAATAACAGACGGCAACGCTGCCACGGACTGGCGGTTCACCACGACCGGTGCCCGCACGAAATTGAACCGTCTCTACCGGTCAATCGTTCGGGAATAAGTCACACCGGTCCACGCCGCATTCTGTACACGCCAGAACCCATGAGACACTGCCGACCGGTCTTAGCGGCGGCGTTGCTCATGGGTCCTGGAAGCTGACTTGAGTTACAGCGGGCGGGCTTCCGCTCGAACTGTAAGATAAGGGAAGAGGATTACTCTTTCCAGAATCAGGCCTTTTTCTTCAGGCCGGCGCGGAGCGCTCCGAGGCCAACGAGGGAACCCGCCATCAGGGCCAGCGTGGAACCGGTGTCCGGCACATTGACCGGATTTCCGGGAGGCGTGACTCTGTCGGCCGTAACACTGATGTTATCGATCTCGAAATTGCTTCCGCCGAAAACAACTTTATGAATCGGAGCGGTTCCGCCGGTGACCGTGAAGTTCAGATAAGCGTAAGCCTCGCTGCTGTTTTGGCCCAGGAAATTGGCATTCGGGTTGCCATAATAACCATTGGAGAGTCCGGAAAGCGCGCTGGAGGAGTACTCACCAAGGAGGTTGTCATTGGCGTCGTAGAACGAAAGATCGTTCGCCGCGTCGCCAGCACTCCACCACAGGCCCAGGTAGTTGGCGTCCGTGGTGAGCACCAGGGTCGCCGGGTCGTTCCGGTAGGCGAAGAGGTAATGTCCCGTGCCGCCCGCTCCACCGAACAGATCCGCGGAGTTGATGCTTCCACCCGTCAGAGTGCCAATGTTGTTGAAAGAACCCTCGAAGTCTTCAGTGGTGATGTTCGAGACTGAGGAGGTCTGCACGCCCGCATTCTCAAAGGTGAAAATCAGAGCGGCCTTGGAAATGCTGGGAATAAAAGCAAGGGATGCAGCGCACAGGAGGGAGCGGGAGATTCCGAATTTCATAGTTTTTATAATTAATATCGTGTAACAGGGTGGATATTTCGATTAGGGGGTTGTCCGAGACAACCATACAAGAGGTGGGCACGCAAGGCGAATGTGGCTTTTTAATACAATTTACGCATTATGCATGAAATTAAAAAATGGGTTCCATGATAAGGCATGGGGTAATCACCCCATGAAGCCACTAGCTGAATTATAAAAACCATAATTAAAAGAGCTATCCATATTAAAACTCCCAATTCAGGTGCAAGTCTTGGCTGGGGTTTATCCCCCGCGATGTGACGCGTCCGCACCCGCGCTCTCCCTTAACCGACCATTGAAATGAGTCAGCCGGCCGGCCACCGCCACCTAAACCCTTTCTTGACGCGCTCCCGCAAACGATCCCTGGTGGGGACCTCACCGCCATGCCCCGACCCTCCCGCATTACCGATCCCCGGCAGCTTCCCCAGGCCCGCCGCCACAAGCACACGGACTATAAACAGGCGGCCAAAACCGGGGACGATGGCGATCTGAAGGAACTCCTGGATAAGGTGGAGAGCCCTTTCCTTCTTATTCTGGATCAGGTGACGGACCCCCACAATCTGGGAGCCTGCCTGCGCACGGCGGACGCGGCGGGAGCCCACGCGGTGATCGCCCCGAAGGATCACTCCGCCACCATCACGGATACCGTGCGCCACATTGCCTGCGGTGCCACGGAGCACATCCCCTTCATCCAGGTGACGAATCTTTCCCGCACTATGGAGCAACTGAAGGAGCGGGGCATCTGGGTCACTGGGACCAGTGATGAAGCGACAAAGTCCATCTACGAGATCGACCTTACCGGCCCGGTCGCCATCGTGCTGGGAGCGGAGGGAAGCGGCATGCGGCGGCTCACCACGGAGAAGTGCGACTTCCTCGCGCGCATTCCCATGCAGGGGAATGTGCCCTGCCTGAATGTCTCCGTGGCCACCGGCGTCTGCCTGTTCGAAGCTCTCCGGCAGCGCACGGGCCGCGCTTGATTCAGCGGCGTGAGGGTGGAGAATACCGCTTCCTCCAACCAACCCTCCCAACGGTATGATCCCCGCCTTTTCGCGCCTCCTGGTGCTTCCCGCTCTCGTCATGACAGTCTCCTCCGTCCGCGCCGCGGAGGGCTGGACGGATGACCTTGAAAAAGCCAAGGCCACCGCCGCGAAGGAGAGCCGGGATATCCTCATCAATTTCACCGGCTCCGACTGGTGCCCGTATTGCATCCAGTTGAAGAAGGAAATCTTCAACAAGGACTCCTTCAAGACGGCGGCTCCGAAAGACTTCGTGCTCGTGGAGATCGACTTCCCGAAGAAGAAGGAGCAGTCCGACGAGGTGAAGGCCCGGAATGAAAAGCTGGAAAAACTCTACGCCGTGCAAGGCTATCCCACGGTGATCCTGGCGGACGCCCAGGGCCGTCCCTATGGCGTGCTGGAATACGATGGAGAGGGCGGTGTGCCGAAGTATCTCGAAGCTCTCGCCGAACTGCGAAAAGTCCGCGAAAAACGGGACGAGGATCTGAAAAAGGCCGCTGCGGCGGAAGGCGTGGAGAAGGCGAAGCTCATCGTGAGCGCCTTGGAGGAACTGGACGGGCAACTGGTTCAGTCATTCTATAAAAAGGAAATCGACGAAGCCATCGCGGCGGACAAGGACGACGTCTCCGGTGCCGCCATGTCCCTGAAGATGGCAAAGCTGGGCGAGGATCTGCAGAAGCTCGACGAAGCGGAAAAGTATGACGAGTTTCTCGCGAGGATCGACAAGTTCATCAAAGACGAAAAGCTGACCGGCGCGAAGAAGCAGGAAATGCTCATGAACAAGCTGGCGGTGTATGGCCCGGACAAAAAAGACGAGGCGCTGAAACTGCTGGATGAAGTGATCGCCGTGGATCCGAAGTCCGAGATGGCGGAGCAGGCGAAGATGCTGAAGGAAAGCATCAATGAACCCGGTGACGCGGAGCCGGAGGAAAAGCCGGAGAAGGAGGAAAAGGAAAAGGACGGCGACGGGGAGAAAGAGAAGGATAAGGACAAGGCGAAGGAAAAAGAAGAAAAGTAATTTCCGCGGATGCACCGGACCCGTGCCGCCATTGCCGATGGGCAAGGAAGCTTCACCATTGAGGAAATCACCGTCGCCCCGCCGCTGGAGGGGGAGGTGCTGGTGGAACTCCGTGCCGCCGGCATCTGCCATACGGATCATGCCTCCCTGAGCTGGGGTCGTCCCCTGGTGATGGGGCATGAAGGCGCGGGCGTGGTCCGGGAGGTCGGAGGTGGAGTGGGAAATATCCATCCCGGCGACCGGGTGGTGCTGAACTGGGCCATTCCCTGTGGCGTCTGCGCCCCCTGCCAGGCGGGGCACGCGGTGCATTGCCTGCGCACCCGTCCGGCGGAGGTGATGAGGCAGTCTGAAGGCCATGCGCACGCCGGAGGCACGCTCCGCGGCGGGGTGCCGGTGGAGCGTTCGTTCAATATCGGGACGCTGTCCGGACTGACCCTGGTGAAGGCCGCGGCGGTGACGCCACTGCCGGAAGGGGTGCCTTTTGCCAGCGCGTGCATCACCGGCTGCGGGGTCATGACCGGCTGGGGCTCGGCGGTGAATGTGGCCCAGGTGCGGCGCGGGGAAAGCGTGGTGGTCATCGGCTGTGGCGGAGTGGGGCTGAACGTGATCCAGGGCGCGCGGCTCAACGGCGCGGCCCCGGTGATCGCGGTGGATGCCCGCCCGGCTTCTTTGGAAAATGCCCGGAAATTTGGAGCCACGCAC
Organism: Verrucomicrobiales bacterium; assembly: GCA_965229245.1. GTDB lineage: Bacteria > Verrucomicrobiota > Verrucomicrobiia > Verrucomicrobiales > V1-33 > V1-33. The sequence continues at coordinate 980,232 of CBDDIW010000002.1, read as the reverse complement.
ACGCTGCTGGCGGATCCGGCGGACCGGGAGCTGCGGCAGGTTGCGGAGACGGTGCGGGAACTCACCGGAGGCCGCGGCGCGGACTTTGCCTTCGAGGCCACCAGCGTGCCCCATCTGGCGTTTGTGCCGCTGCTCATGATCCGGAATGGCGGCATGGCACTCCAGGTGAGCGGCATCAACGAAACCGTCACCGTGCCCATGCCGTGGTTCATGTGGGATAAGAAGTATGTGACGCCGCTCTACGGAGATTGCCTGCCGTCCCGGGATTTTCCCCGGATCTTCGAGCAATACCGTCGCGGGGAGCTCCTCCTGGATGAACTGGTCACCCGGACCTATGATCTGGACCATCTGCCGGAGGCCATGGACGACATGATGAGCGGACGGAACGCGAAGGGGGTGATCCTGTTCGACAACGCTGTGCTTTGATCCCGTGAACTTCCACACTATCGAAATCTCTGATCCCGCCTTCGAGACGGATGGCCTCCGTCACGTCACGGTGAAAAGCGCCGCTCTCCGCCGCCGGGCGGATATCACACTGTGGGTACCGGAGCAGCCGGGCACCGGGCCGCTGCCGCTGGTGATCCTCATGCATGGTGTCTATGGCAGCCACTGGGCATGGGCGTGGAAAGGCGGGGCTCACCGCGCCGCCGCCGCCATGATGGCCGTGGGAGCCATGCCTCCCATGGTGCTGGCCATGCCCTCGGACGGGCTGTGGGGGGATGGTTCGGGTTATCTCCGGCATGGAAGCGGAGAGGACTACGAGCGCTGGATCATCGAGGAAGTGCCTGCCGCCGCGACTCAGGCCACCGGCGGACTCACCGCGGGCGGGCCGCTGTTTCTCACGGGCTTGAGCATGGGAGGCTATGGCGCGCTGCGGCTGGGGGCGAAATACGGCTCCCTCGTGGCCGGTGTCTCCGCCCATTCCAGCGCCACGGATTTCCACGATCTGGACCCGCTGACGGAGGAGGATCTTCACGTGTGTGGAGTGGAGGACGGGGAATGCGTGGTGATCGATCTTCTGAAAGCCCACCGCGCCACGTTGCCCCCGCTGCGGTTCGACTGCGGCACGTCAGATTTCCTGCTTCCTCAAAACCAGGCACTCCACGCGGCCCTGGAGGCGGAGGGCATCCCGCATGTGTATGAGGAGTTTCCCGGCGGGCACGAATGGCCTTACTGGAAAGAACACCTGGCGGATTCCTTCCGCTTCTTTGCCGGGAGGGTTTAAGCGATCACGGAGCCGAGTGCCGGGCCTGACGCGCGGGCAGGAGAGCTTTGCGGTCCTGGGCCTGACGGGTGGCGGCCTGGGGAAGGTGAGGGGCCAGCCAGCGGGGCGGTTTATCGCCGTGGCGGCCGGGGCGGACATAGTCGCTCCAGATCCTTGAAGCGGCGGTTTCGGGAGGCACGTCTTTGCGTTCCGTGAGCCAGCGGAAAATCAGTTCCACCAGCCGCAGCAGCGCGATGCCGTCCACGATGCCCGTGCGTTCCCACAGAAAGGCCGCCAGTTCCCGGAACGCCTGAAAGGCGGACACACCGAGCGACCGGATGAGCGCGACGGTGGACGGGAAGTTCCCACTGTTCCCCGTGAGATCCCAGTATTTCGCGAACCGTCGCATCTCCTGCATTTCGGCAAAGGGAATGAGTTTCGTTTGCAGAACCTCATAGGGCGGGCCGGAGGCATAGACCATGCCCCACTCTTCATCGTGCCGGATGATGGGCGTGCCGCGCAGGCGTTTGAGAATCCCCACCTGAATCTCCTGCGGCTCCATGGCGAGGAGCCGGTCGAAGCCGCGACCGAACGAAGCCACGTCCTCGCCGGGCAGTCCCACGATGAGATCCGCGTGCAGGTGCACGCCGGTGTGTTCCCGCAGATAGCGGAAATTATCCGCGGTCTTCACGTGGTTGTTCCGCCGGGAGATATTGCGCGAGGCCAGTTCATCGAAGGTCTGAATGCCCACCTCGAACTGCAACACCCCGGGTGGAAACCGCGCGATGATTTCCCGCAGTCCTTCCGGCAGGCGGTCCGGGATCATTTCAAAGTGCAGGAACAGCCCGGGCCGCAGCCGCTCTAGGAAAAACTCCAGCAGGGCCCGGGAGGTATTCAGGTTCAGATTAAACGTGCGATCAACAAACTTGAACTGGAGCAAACCGCGATCCAGCAGATCCTGGAGCGCGGGCAGCAGCCGGTCCAGCCCCAGTGCGCGCACCGGGATGTCCAGGGAGGAGAGGCAGAACTCACAGGTAAACGGGCACCCGCGGCTGGCCTCCACGTAGATCACCCGGTTCGCCAGATCCTCCGGCGCGTAGAGATGATAGGGCAGCGCCAGTTGGGGAAAGACCGGCAGCGGAGCCGCGATGATTTTTCCGGCGGGCCTCTGCCCCGCCACCAGCTCCCGGCAGAGATCGCGGAAGGCCAGGTCCGCCTCGCCCGTGATGACATAGTCCGCCAGTTTCACAATCTCCTGCCCCGCCGTTTCATAACTCACCTCCGGCCCGCCCAGCACCACGCACAGATCCGGGCGGAGCCGCTTCAGCGCGGACAGGACCTCCAGGCTCTCCGCGGTATTCCAGATGTAGATGCCCAGACCCAGGATGTCCGGCTCCCGCGCGAGAATGGCCTCCACGATGTCCAGAGGCCGCTGGTTGATGGTGAACTCCGCGATGGCCGTCCGGCTCTCCAGTTCTCCCATGTTCGCCAGCAGATATCTCAGCCCGAAGGCTGCGTGGGAATACGAGGCATTGAGCGTGGCGAGGAGAATAGAGCAGCGGTCCGGCATGGGGAGCCTAGCCCTTCCACCTTAAAATCCCGGGCGGCAAGAGTCCCTCTTCCCTGGCACTTGGCAAAATAAGGCCGGCGGTCGTGTGGGGCGACCGCCGGCCTGCCTGGCAAATAACAATGATCAGCGGCGCAGCTTCTTCAGCGCCTCCTCGGCCTCGGCGCGGCGGGCCTCGGCGTCCTTCATGGCCTGCTGGGCCTTGCGGATGGCGGACTCGTATTCACGCACTTCGCTGTGCAGGGTGTCCGCGTCCTTGGCGAGGGTGAACTTGCCGGTCTCCAGATTCGACAGCAGCCCCTGGACCACCTTGCCGGGGATCATGTAGGTGCTGACGCGTTCGGAGCGGGCGATGTTGATGGCCACCACATGGCCGTCAACGTCCACCACGGGGCTGCCGCAGTCATTGGAGTCGATCGTCAGATCGCTCTGCACGGCGTTGGGATAACCCGTGGCGTTGTTGCTGAGGACTGAGCCCATCTGCGCGGTGGGGTCCAGGAAGCGGCGTCCGCCCATGCCGCTCATGCCGCTGATGCGGGCGAGTTCCTCACGGCTGGTGAGGGAGAATTCCAGTTCGCCCTCCTTGCCGTCGCGCAGGTAACGGACTTTCACGGGATCGCCGGGCTTCATACCGGCCACCAGCTTCTGAAGCTGGGCCTGGAATTCCACTTCATTGCCATTCACGGAGAGAATGGAGTCCCCGGCTTTCAGTCCGGCATCGGCGGCGGGAGCACCGGCATAGACTTCACCCACGGTCACGCCCTTGGAGGCTTTTGTTGCGTCCGGATCAAAGCGGATGCCCAGGGCACCTTTTCCTTTTTCCGAGAGGCTGCGGGCGGCCACGCTGATGACGCCCACGGCCAGCGGGTCCTCGTCCACGCCCACGGCGGCCACGAGCGTGCCCACGGCGGCTTCATTCGGGGAGAAGATGACGGGAGTCAGGCCTTGCGCCTCCAGTTTGATAAGGGCGAGGTCGTAGGACTCCATCTTATCCACCACTTTCGCGGAGACGATGCGGCCGTCGTGGAATTCGCACTCGAAGCCATCCTTCGGCATCTCACTGGCCTTTGTGAGGGCATAGCCATCCGCGCTCACGATGGTGCCAAACGCCACCTGCTTGTTGTCATGCATGATGCGGATGGTGGACTCACGCGCCGCGCGAGTGAGCGGTCGCCACTCCGCGAGGGCGGAGCGGTGGAACTTGCTGTGACGGGGCGTCGCGCCGCCAAAAGCATTGCCGCCTCCCTGCTGGAGCCCCTGGAAGAGCTGATGAAAGTCCGGTGCCTGCTGCTGGGCACCGCCGTTGCCGCCACGCCCGTTCGGGCCCAGGCGCTTGAGGAGGTCATCCAGGGGATTGTTTTCCCCGGAGTCGTCCCCGCCCATGTGGCGGCGCATCATTTCCTCCATCTGCTTCTGAAGCTGGTCCCGCTGGCTGCCGTTGTCGTCATCACCGGCTTCGTCTCCGTCATCGCTGTTATTCTTCTTATCGGCACCGGGTTTGATCTCCTTGCCATCTTTGAAGAAACGGGGGCCGGAGCCGTCATTGCGCAGCTCGAAGCGGAACTGCTTCGGCTGGCCGGGAGCGGCATTTCCGCCTCCTCCCTGGGCCTGCTCCAGGGCTTTTTCCACCTGGCGGCGCATGTCTCCACTCAGGCCCATCTGGTCGAGCATTTCATTGATCTGATCTTTATTCAGACCAGCCTGTCCGGCGTTGCCATCGGACCTGAACTGAAAGCGGCGCTCCTGTTTCGGCTGGTTGTCCTGTGCCTGCAGGGAATAGAAGGCTCCACCGGTGGCGGCGATCACGGCGAGCGCGGGGAGGAAAAGACGGGGTTTCATGGAGTGAAAATAAAGAGTTAAAGAATAAAAGAGCGGGGGTTTATTTATTCAGAGGCGAAGCGGCGAGGCTGACCTCGATTTCCTTTTCCTTGCCGTCGCGTTTGATGGTGAGCTTGAGTTTGTCGCCGGGGGAGGAGGCGCGGACGCGGCTGGCCACGTCACCCATGCTGCCCACCTCCTTGCCACCCACTCTGAGGATGACGTCATTCACTTCGAGACCGGCCTTCGCGGCGGGCGAACCTTCGGCGGTCTGCGTCACCACTACCCCGTCGTCCGATTCCTCCATGCCCACCCCGAGCCAGGCACCGCCCTTCGCGGAAGCGGAGGGCGTTTCCTCCGGGGTGTCCGGCGTATCATTCTGAGGAAGCCGGGGGCCGCGCTTCGATTGCCTCCGCTCCGGTTTGTCTTCGCCTTTCGAGTCGAGATCGTTGGATTCGCTGAGCACGCGGCGGGCATCGCCCCAGGTTTCGCCCTTCTTCAGGCGGTCCCAGTCATCCTTGAAAACCCCCGCCGGCACGTGGCGGTTTTCCGTGAGGTTCATGCTGATGCTGGAGTGAATGCCGATGAGTTTTCCTTCCAGATCGAAGAGCGGGCCGCCGCTGTCGCCGCCGGAGACAGTGCAGTCACTGCGGTAGAAAGCCTTTTCATTCGTTTGCCAGAGGCGGCCCACGCGGACGGGAGCGCCGCGCTGGGGATCGAAGCCGCCGGGGTGGCCCATGGCGATGCACCATTCACCCTCTTTGATCTCCTTCGGGGAGGCGAGTTCCACATGCGGCCAGTCCTTGCCTTCCAGGATTTGCACCATGGCGGCATCGCGGGTACGGTCACGGCCCAGCACCTTGCCCTTTACCTCACGACCGTCCGGGAGGACGATGCTGACCTCGCCGCTGGCCTTCGCGGCCTTGCCCAGGGCGGCGGCATCCACCACGTGGGCGGCGGTCAGAATGAGGCCGTCACCCGAAACGATGACCCCGCTGCCGCTGCCATTGCCGGACAGGATGGCCACCACGGTCGGCCGGGTTTTGGCCACGACGTCATTGACTTTTACCTGACGTTCTTTAAGGGAGTCGGCGAAGGAGGCGGAGGGAAAAGCGAGAGAGCCCGCGAGGAGGGCCGCCGCGCCCAGGGAAAGAGAGAGAGTTGGGATCTTCATTGAAGAATGGGGTGTTTGGTTTGGACGAAGAAGGAGCGTTTCCGCGGAAACGTTTTATTTACGCCCTTTTTGGCAAAATGGTTCCCGCCGCGGCGCCGGTCCCGGATTTTCCCCTGTCATGCGAAAATGATGCCACGGGAAAGTGATTGCATTCGGAAGGCGCGCGGGAATCATCCCCGTGGTGTCTCCGCGGGGCAGGAAGCCCGCCGGAAGATCCCGGGCGACTTATGAAAGTGAATCTAACACAAAAGATGCAAACGTTGAGGTTCCACGCGGCCCTGGCCGGTCTGGGCGCGGCATTGCTGGCCGGAGGATGCGAAAAGCCGGCGATGGCGCAGCGCGAGTTCAAGCAAACCTCCGTGACCGGGGAGGGCGGGGATCTGCCCGCTTCCGGGAAGGCCTCCCGGCTGCTCAATGAGCAGTCCGCCTTTCTCCGCGCCCACGCCCGGGATCCGGTGGAGTGGCACCCCTGGGGGGCGGAGGCTTTTGAGAAATCAAAGAAGACCGGAAAGCCGGTGCTGGTCTCCATCGGCTACGCGAGCTGCCCGTGGTCGCAGAAGATGCACACCGAGTCCTTCCGGGCTCCGGAGATCGCGCGCTTCATGAACACCCACTTCATCTGCGTCCTCGTGGACCGCGAGGAGCGGCCGGACGTGAACACCACCTTTTTGCACTTCGCGTTCACCCGGCAGAAGATTAGCGGCTGGCCGCTGCATATCTGGCTGACCCCGGAGGGGCTGCCCTTCTACCAGGGCGTCTATTTCCCCACGGAGTCGAGAGGAAACGAACCCTCCTGGCGGCTCACCATCGAACATGTGGCGAAGAACTGGGAAACCAGTCCGGACTATGTGCGGGAACAGGCGAAACAGGTCACGGAAAGCTATCTCACTGAATTCCGCCGTCGCTGGCTGGGTCTGCCGGCGGAGGGAACCGCGGACGCGCCGCTGGTGAAGGAGTTCATGAAGCTGACCCCCGCCCGGCAGTTGGCGGAGTTCCAGTCACTGCCTGGCGACCAGATCCAGTTTGCCATCATCAACCTGCCCACCGCGAAGATCGAGGAAATCTGGGGCCAGCTCTCCCCGGAAGCCGCCGCGGGTATCATCAAGCGTCTGAACCCCGTGGCCGCCGCCGCGCTTTTTTCCAAGCTCCAGGGCCCGGCGCGCGAGCCCGCCTTCCTCCGCTTCGTGGAGGAGGCCCGCTCCCTGAACTTCCAGAAGCTGCGCAGTCTCTACGATCCCGGCTACGGCGGCTTTGGCCCCCCTCCGCGGTTTGCCCCGCATCAGTCACTGGATTTCCTGTTGCGCTTTGCCCTGCGGGAGCGCGCGGACCGTTTCGGAAACCAGTACGAAAGCGTGAGCATGATCACCTCCACGCTGGATCACATGCTGGCGGGCGGCGTGCTGGACCAGATCGGCGGCGGATTCCACCGCTACAGCACGGACGTTTACTGGGCGGTGCCCCAGTTTGAAAAGATGCTCTATGACCAGGGCTACATGGCCCAGGCGCTGGTGAACGCCGCGCAACTGACGGGGCGCAGGGACTATCTCCAGGCGGCCACGGGCATCCTGAACTACGCGGGGCGGGAACTGTCCCACCCGGAGGGCGCATTTTACTGCGCCGAGGGCAGTAGCAGCAAGTCGAAGGACGGCACCATGGTGGAAGGGGCCTTCTATCTGTGGGACAAGAAGGAGCTCGACGAAGCCGCCGGTGCCGCCGCGCCACTGATGAACGAAGTCTTTGGCGTGCAGGAGCGCGGGAATCTGCCGCTGGATTCCCCCATGCGGGAGCGCCTGGGCTCCACGAATATCCTCACCATCGTCAAGACCCCGGAGGAGGCGGGGAAAGCTCTGGGGCTCGCGCCCGCCGAGGCCCGCAAGCAATACACGGAAGCCGCCGCGAAGCTCCTGGAGGTCCGGCGCAAGCGGCCCCGGCCCACACTGGAGGACAAGGTGCTCACCAGTTGGAACGGCGTGGCCATTTCCGGGTTTGCCCGCACCGGTTTCGCCCTGGGCGATACCGCCCTGGTAGAGCGTGGGGAAAAGGCCGCCGGCTTCATTCTTAACAAGCTCCGGAGCAAGGACGGTGGACTGCTGCACGCTTATCTGGATGGCCCCTCGCCCCTGCCGGGCTACAGTGAGGACTACGCCACCTTCGTGGGAGGTCTGCTGGATCTCTATGAAGCGACGGGCTCCGCGCGGTGGCTTTCCATGGCCATGGAACTCCAGCAGCAGCAGATCGCGGATCTGTGGGACAAAACGGATGGAGGCTTCTTTGACGGGCCGGATTCCCCGTGGCTCTTCCACCGCATGAAGAGCATGGATGAGGCGAGCGAAATCGCGGCGGGGTCCACCTCGCTCATCAATCTCGTGGCGCTGAGTAATATCTTCAATGTCACGGATTTCCGGGACAAGGCGCGCCGTATCGTGGAGCGTTACGGCGTTCAGGCGGCCGCCATTCCCGGGGCCTTCGTGCGTTTCCTCCGGGCCACGGACGCCCTCGCGGACGCCCCCATGCAACTCGTGATCAGCGGCAATCCGGCGGACCCGTCGTTCAAGGAGATGCTGGACATCCTCCGGGGCGTTTACCATCCGGGCGTGCCGCTGCTCTACATGGATGGCGGGGACAGCCAGAAGCTGCTGGTGGAGAAAGTACCGGATCTCGCGCCGCTGGCCGCCCAGGCGGGCAAGACCTCCGTGCATCTGTGCCGCGGCCACAAGGCGGAGAAATCCTTCACTACCGCGAAGGATCTCGTCGCGGGACTGGCTCCGGTCTTCAGCCTGCCGCCGCAGCCGAAGTAACCGCCTTCACCTCAATACCGGGGAACCGAGGGATCGATCTCCAGAGACCACTGATCGATGCCACCGGCCATGCTCCATGCCTGGGGCAGGCCGGACTGGCGGAGGAAGGTGGCGGCCCGCGCACTGCGCATGCCGTGGTGGCAATGGATCACGATCCGCCTTGCCGGGTCCGTGAAGCGCTGGCGCGCGAGCTCTCCGAAGCGTGAGAGCGGCAAGAGCTCCGCGCCGGGGATGCGACAGGTGTCCCATTCATCCTGCTCCCGGCAATCGATGAGGGAGAATTCCTCCCCTCCCGCCTGGAGGGCAGCGACGGTTTGCGGGGAGATTTCGAGGGTATCGGTTGCTGGCCAGGACATGGGGAGACATCCGACGCCAAAGCCCCGACTTCAAGGAGGCAGGTGGAGGGAAATGAGGAGGCACAAAAAACCCCGCGCCACGGGTGCGGCGCGGGGTCGAAGGATTCAGTACCTGGCGGGAGGGATCAGACCTTCCACTCGCCGCGATAGTCGCGGGTCAGGAATTTCGGATCGCCCGTGCCGCCCGTGAACTCATGCTTCAGCGGGTCCCACTTGAACGGCTTGCCGAGGAGGTAGGCGATGTTCATCAAATGGCAGACGATGGCCGTGCTGCCGCCGATGCCTTCGTGGGTAATGGGCTTTTTGCGGCTGCGGACGGCACCCAGGAAGTCTCCGAGATGGTCGGAACTCTTGTAGAGCTTGATCTTCGCGTCTTTCAGCAGATCCCGCTCCGCCGTCATGTAGGCACGTTCGAGGCTGGTTTTGTCGTCTTTCTTCGCGACCGCCTTGCCTTTGACGATGACCTCAAACTGGCCGCGGTTCACCTTCACTTCGCCGTCTTCGCCGAAGAAATGCACGCCGAAGCCCTTTTGCTTGTGCTGCACCACCACGCCGTTCGCGTAGATGAGTTCACAGCCTTCCAGCTTCAGGTTCTTCTTTTGCGCGAACATATCCTGGCTGCCCGCGGGCGGGCGGACTTCCACTGGGCCGTTTTCGTCCATGCCGAGGCCCCACTGGGCGATATCGAGATGGTGCGCGCCCCAGTCAGTGACATAGCCGCCGCCGTATTCCGAGTATTCGCGCCAGAGCGGGAAGTGATCGTGAATGCCGCGCGGTGAAAGCACGGAGCTGTAGGGCTTCAGCGGGGCCGGCCCCAGCCAGCGGTCCCAGTCCAGACCCGGCTCCAGAGGTTCCTCCGGCAGATCGTTCGGACGGGGAGGGCCGCCAAACTGACACTCCACGCGGCTGATTTTCCCGATGACCCCGTTTTGCACCAGTTCGGCGGCGATGCGGAATTCCCCGCTGCTCCGCTGCATGGAGCCTGTCTGGAGGATACGGTTGTTGCGCTTCACGGCGTCGATCACCGTGACGGCTTCGTGGATGTTGTGGGTGAGCGGTTTCTCGCAGTAAACGTCCTTGCCCGCGTTCAGCGCGGCCACGGTGATGATGGCGTGCCAGTGGTCCGGCGTGGCGATACAGACGGCATCGATGTCCTTCCGGGCGATCAGCTCGCGGAAGTCATTGTAGGCCTCGCAGCCCTGCCAGCCTTCCGGTTTGTTCTTCGCGTACTTTTGCTCCACGCGGGCCTTGGCGCTCTCGCGGCGGTTTTTGTCCACGTCGCACACCGCCAGCACCTGGACGCCGGGGTGGGAAAGGAAGGAGCCCAGGAGGTGCCCGCTTTGTTTGCCCATGCCCACGAAGCCCATGGTGATGCGGCTGGAGGGAGCGGGATCCGCCGACCACACACGGCCAGGAAGGATGAAGGGCGCGGCGGTAATGGCGGCGGCGGTTTTTAGGAATTGTCGGCGGTTATTCTTCATGATCTTGATTGCTGTGGGGGCGGGCACTTTAAAACCCGCGGACGCGCCGCAAAGTCTTTTCGCGTTCCATGAACGCGGCGCATCCGCGGCGGTCGCGGGAAGGCACGCGCGATTTGTCCGGTTGGCACCGTGTGAAACCCGCGCCACAGGCCCGCGTGCCGTCCATCCTTGAATCCCTGCGCCTTCTCAGCGAGCCCACGCGGCTCCGGTTGCTCCTGCTGCTGGACCGCGCGGAACTCACCGTGGCGGAGCTGCAGGAGATTCTCTGCATGAAGCAGAGCCGCATCAGCACCCACCTGGCGTTGCTGAAGAACGCGGGGCTGGTGCGCGTGCGGCGGGCGGGGAAGAACAGCCTGTATTCCTTTGACCCCCGCGGCGCGGGTCTGCGGGACGTTCTCCGCGAAGGTGCCGGGGAACTGGCCGAGGCCCGGAGTGACCGGCAGGCGCTGGACCTCACGCTGCGGAAACGCGCGGATGTGGCGCGGGCTTACTTTGATCAACTGGCGGGGAAATTCGGGCGCAGCTATTGCCCCGGCCGGACCTGGAAGGGGCTGGCGGAGGCGCTGCTGCTGCTCCTGCCACGCCAGACCATCGCGGACCTGGGGGCGGGGGAAGGGACGTTTTCGCAGTTGCTCGCGCGGCGCGCGGAGAAGGTGATCGCCGTGGACAGTTCGGAAAAGATGGTGGCCTACGGCACGCGGGTGGCGGCGGAGAACGGGTTTACGAATCTGGAATACCGCCTGGGGGACATGGAGTGCCCGCCACTGGAGGACGCCTCCGTGGATCTAGCATTCTTCAGCCAGGCGCTGCACCACGCCGGGCAGCCTGAGCGGGCGGTGGGGGAGGCTTTTCGCATTACCCGGCCAGGCGGGCGCATCGTGATTCTGGATCTGTTGAAGCATGCCTTCGAACAGGCCCGGGAGCTCTACGCGGATGTCTGGCTGGGGTTCGCGGAGGTGGAGATTTATGGGTTTCTGGAGGACGCGGGCTTTCGGGAGATTCACATCAATGTCGTGGACCGGGAAAGCGAGCCGCCGCATTTCCAGACGCTCATGGCCGTGGCGGTGAAGCCGTGAGGGAGGAATAGGCCGTATGGGCAGAGTTGGCCACATAGGCCGGCGAGGCCGAGGGAAGCATACATCGCCTATAGGTCCTATCCTGCTTGTCCTCACCACCTGGAGAGCAGCAGTAGCCCCGGCACCCACACTCCCAGGATGATCCCCCGGTGGTGCCCGCGCGCCGCCATGAAGGCCGCCGCCACCGAGAGCGCCGCCAGCAGCGGCGTGGAGACGGGCGGTAGGTGCTGCCAGGTTTTGCCGTCCAGCGAAAGCCACCACAACACCGCCAGCGCCAGACCACCGGAGCCCAGCAGGTAAACTGTCCACTCCCCCGCCAGCACGGCCACCGCGACCAGCGCCGCCGCCCCGAAGAGGACCGGAGGGAAAAGCCGCCGCCCGAATTCCCCCGGCTCCAGTTCCCATGTCTGGACTTCCACCCAGCCATGGTAATAGTAAAGGTAAGGCAAAAACACCAGTGCCCCGTAAATCAGCAGAGCGGCCCACAGCGCATCCTCCCGGCGCGGCGGATACGCCAGCCTGGCGCGGCCCGGACCGGGCCGCAGGGGAATGAAGAGAGCTCCCGTCAGATAAACTCCCATGGCCGCCGCCAGGCTCATGCCCCAATCCACGGGAACCTGTTTTTGAATTCTTAACTGACGCAGGTCCTCATCGCGATTCTCCGGCCACGACCAGTCGGCCAGATGCACCAGCACTGCGGTCGTGAGGCCCGCCACCAGCCATCCGGCCAGGACCGGAAGAAGCCGCCGCAGTTCCCAGAGAACCAGATGCCAGAACATGCGGGGCCGGGAGAGTGGGTGGGGAGAGGCCGGGGGAATCATGATATTATACTCATTATATATTACACTGTATGACACCGGTTGCCTTTCAGGGAGAGGCGGAGGAAACGGCATCGGAAATTTCCGATGCCGGAATCTCCTCTGAAGTCAGAACCTGACTGAAGCTGCCAACCCTCTCCTGTGCCGTGATGATAAACGCAAATTCCCCGGGGTGAGTCAGCAGACGGGGTATAAGCCTGATAGAAGGCGCGGTGGTATTCGTGGAGTAGATTTGCACCTGTTTGGTGCCCGTGGAGTAACTGGGGGTCATTCCCCAGAAAGAGCCCACGCTTGCATATGTCCGGGCCGGTTGAATCTGGATCCGGTCCGGAAGGTACACCAGGTCCACATTGATGGACGACTTCGTGGCGGAGTTTCCGAATCTCCGTTCGATAATCTCTGTAACGAACAGCCCGTCCTCCGGCCCTCCTTCGATCCCGCGTCGTCGTGCCTCCTCCCCTGCTCCCGCAAAGGAGATAATGACCTCCCGGCCGGGTTCCTCCCAGCGGCCTCCGCGAAGGGGAAGGCGTGTTATTTCGACCGTCCTCCGCACCGACACAACAATAGTGCCTTCGAATCGAACCGGTTGCCCATTGGAGACTTCCTTCACAAAGCGGGCAGTGACTGCGGTCCCGGTCTCTCTGTCTCTGCCGGCAGGCGCGGCTTCGGACTTCTGTCTGTCCCAGTAGGTGTTTCCAAAACTGGTGGAGGAACGGGTTCTTCCACTGGAAACCGGTGGTCTGAATTCTCCTTCGGGAGTGATCAGCTTTCGTTGCCAGATATCAGCATCGGCGGTCTCTTCCGGACGCAGTCCGTCGAGGCGCATGGCGACACTGAGACCAGTGGCATCCACCCAGTTTGGCCGGTCGGGATCAAGCCTGGGATGATGCATTTCCAGCCTGAAGCGGCTGGCCAGTTCTTTATCGTTGGGAATGCCGGAAAGGACGTATTCCGGTACCGGATGGCTGATCCAGGGAAGCACCAGCATACTGAGAGCATAAACAGCAGGGGTAAGGAAGAAGAAGGCGCGACGCCGGGTTTTGGAGAACCGCCGTTTGAACGAGAATATCCAGAGAAGAAAAGACCCCGCGACAAAGCCGGGGATGATCCAACGGACAGCCTCGTATCCTTTGTATTCGACGATAAGCGGCGCGTTGGTCGTCAGAATATAACGGCTGTTCGAGAGCGCCACTGATCCCGCGACAATCCCCGAGAGGATCAGCACATCCAGAAGAAACCGGCGCAGGGAGGCGCTGCAGGAAGCGAGGCCCAGCGCGAGCGGGAGTGGCCAGAAGGAACCGGCAAGCCACAGACCCATCCCGCTTCCCATGAAGCCCGCGAGCTTCGGGTGGAGCAGGAACGCCCACTCCGCCGCGCCGGGAAGAAGGACAAAAAAGAACAGAATAAAGAGCGCCTGGGCGGCCGGATATTTCCACCGGCGCACCGGCCAGGTCCGCCATCCCGCGGTTTGTTTAGCCACGGGATGGAGATGGATAAGCGCCGCCGCGAGCAGCACGGATATTCCTATAAGCACATAGCTGAAATTCTTTTCCTGACGCATCCAGAATTCCCCCCATTCCGTGAGGTAAGTCCAGCGCGCGATGCCCCACGCGGTCAGCGCGACGAGCCAGACGAGCAGCCACCAGCGCAGCGCGCGGACCTGCGAGAGAAAGAGATGCCAGACATCTTTCATGGCGCGATGTCTCCGGGATCCGGCTGACGCGGAGTACGACTCAGGGGAGTTCATAACGGCGGGTGGCGGGGTTGAAGCGGAGACGGTCGGCGAAGGAGCGAAGCCATGCGCGTGTCTCCGCGGGATCGGATGGGCAGTCGCTGACCTCCGGCCACACCTTGAGCCAGTGATGAATAGACCAGCTGTTTTCACCACACAGGGCGATGACGGAACCCACGCGGGCTGCCCATGGCCGGCCTGCTCTCACCGCCTCCCGGTAGGCGTCCTGGGGACCGGTGAGTTCCAGGGAGGTGCGGTAAAATTCTCCCTCGGTGGCTGGCGACGGGCCGCGCGGGACGGAGACTTCACGGATGCTGTCGAGTGGCGGCACTTCCAGACCGGGCATGTGGATGTCCTTTCTCCACGGAATAGCCCGCCCCTCTTCCTTCAGCAGGCGCAAAATGGCAGGATACAGTTCCGGCATGTCCTTCCCGTTCTTTATGTGCCAGAGCCAACTGGATGTCAGCCGCTGATCCGGGTCCTCTTTCATCCATCCTATCCCTTCGGAGATAAGAGCCGCGTTGTTGGCCGGCGTGGACGGGTCCGCTCCCAGGAAAAGCCCGGGCTTTCCATATCCTTTGAAGAAGGCCAGGCGGTGATCCGGACGCTCCGCCTTGAAGAGCGCTTTGTTCAGCTTCCGTGCCTCATTGGTCACTGGAATGAGCAAAGAAGAGGTTGGATTGGCGGTCACAAAATCCTCCAGCGGAATGAGGATGTCCGGGCCGCACCGAATGAGGGTTTCCACCACGCCTTGATCGCTGGTCGCCTTGTAAATGCTTTCCAGCTCCCGGAGGAACTTCCGCACACTTTCCGGATGCTCCAGGTTCGGAAGACTGAGAGCCGACAGTTCTTTGGGAGCGGTCCAGCCGGGAAAGTCAGCGGTAGTGATGTCCTGGGAAAAAGTCCCCACCGGTTCCCGACGGCGCACGATGAACACGTACTCATCGGGATGTTCCAGGGCCCGCATGGCAAGACCGCCGGCAGCCCAGCGGGTGTTTTCAGTTCCGTAACCAAGCGTCCCGCGTCCCCCGGCGGAATAGGTATGGAGGCGGCGGGGCGGCCAATTCTCATCGTGGGAGTCCGTCTCCCCGGCGCGTCCTTGCAGATGAATGCCGCTGGGCAGATGGACGAGGTCCACTGCCACCCATGTCGAGGCAGCCTCTTTAAACCTGCGAACGGAAAGAGCCGTGACAAAAGCAACATTTTTGGGAAAACCGGCAAATCCCCGCCGGGCAGCCTCTTCCGGTGTTCCTAAAAATCTGATGCCAATCTCCCTGCCTCCCTCCTCCCAGTGTTCTCCTTCGCGGAAAGGCAGCCGAGCCACACCCACCGAGCGGGAAACTGAGATAACGGCGGTAGCTTGCAGGTGAAATACTTTTCCTTGGGGAGGTCTCAGGGAGGCGGAGGTGGGGCTGAGGTTCAGGTTTGAGGCCTCGAACTCCCCCCAGCTGGAAGGTCCGGTCCAGGGATTCCAGTAATTGTCCCCAAAGCTCGCACGAATGCGGGGAGACGGAGCTTTCTGAAGAGGAGCGGAGAAGCCCTCTCCCTCCAGGCGTGCCTGCCACAACTCCACGTCAGCGGTTTCCTCCGGCTTCAGGCCGTCCAGGAAAGTCTGTCCGGCAGGCCCGGTATTGATTCGAAGACGAAGACGGGTTGCCAGGGAAGGATCTCCTTTCGAGGCGGGCGGCTTGTCCGTGCCCGGCTGATTGAAAAGAATCGTGCCCTTCAGGGTAACCGTGTAAAGAAGAGGGATCAGCAGATAGCAGACGCGGCCCCGGTTTTTTGAAAATCCCCGGCGGAACGATCCCATCCAGAAGAGAAGGACCATGCTTACAGAGCAGGGGATAATCCAGTACAGGGCCGCGGGAAGTTCATCCGTCCCCAGGAACATCCACCAGCCAGGCAGTGAATAGCCGGCTCTAAAAAGGAGGCCGGAGCCGAGGAAGATCACCGCGACGAGTATCGCATCGAGGAGAAACCGGCGGGTGGAGGTGCTGCAGGCGGCGAGGCCCAGCGCGAGCGGGAGTGGCCAGAGGGAACCGGCAAGCCACAGACGCATCCCGCTCCCCATGAAGCCCGCGAGCTTCGGGTGGAGGAGGAGCGCCATCTCCGCCGCGCCAGGCAGGAGGACGAGAAAGATTAGAATGAAGAGCGCCTGGGCGGTCAGGAACTTCCACCGGCGAACCGGCCAGACCCGCCATCCCGCCGTTGGTCTCGCCACCGGGTGGAGATGGACGAGCGCCGCCGCGAAAAGCGTGATGAAGGCCAGGAGCGCGTAACCGAAATCCTTTTCCTGACGCATCCAGGATTCCCGCCATTCCGTGAGGTAAGTCCAGCGCGCGACATCCCACGCCACCAGGGCTGCGAGCCAGATCAGCAGCCACCAGCGCAACGCGCGGACCTGCGAATGGAACAGATGCCGGATGTCTTTCATGGCACGGTGGTGGCGGCACTGTTGGCGTGACGTTCCCGGATGAAGGCGGCGCACAGTGGTTTCAGCCCGATGCGGGTGACCTCCGCGGCGGAGGCTTCTAGGGGCACGGATGCAAGGTCCGCGGCCAGCTTTGCCGGGTCGTAGGCGGTATCCATGAACCGCAGTTCACCGTCGCGCAGTTTCACCGCGATCCATTCCGGCGGCAGGGTATCCGGGAGGCTTGTCAGCGCCGCGGGCACCCGCACGGCGCGGCAGCGTTCCAGCAGGCTGTCCGTGCTTTCCTGAAAGCGCAGGCGGCCGTTTTCCATGACGGCAATCTGGTCGGCCAGGCGCTCCACTTCATCCATGTCATGGGAGGAAAGCAGGACGGTCCACTCCTCCTGGCGGGTGAGGTCCACGATGGCGTCCATGAGGTCCTCCCGCACGGCGGGGTCCAGCCCGCTGAAGGGTTCATCCAGCAGGAGCAGGCGCGGATGATAGGAAAGCGCGCCGAGGAATGCGGCCTTCATGCGGTCTCCGCGGGAAAGCTGGCGGATGCGGCGCTTTGGTGGCAGGGCAAAGAGTTTTCCCAGGCGGTCGCAGAATGCCGGATCCCAGGTGGGGTACATGGGCTTCAGGAACCGGAGATATTCCTCCACTGTCATCCAGCCGGGAAGGTCGTGATTGTCCGCCACCCAGCCGATGGTGGCGCGGTCGTCCTCCGTGAGCCGGTGCGCGGGCCGGCCAAAGACGCGGGCCTCGCCGGAGGAGGGACGCACCATGTCCAGGAGCAGGTGCATGGTGGTGGACTTCCCCGCGCCATTGTGCCCCAGCAGGGCGCAGACAGTGCCGGGTTCCACGCGCAGATTCAGACTGTGCACGGCCTCCGCGCGGCCAAAGCGGCAGGAGAGATCCCGGGTTTCGATGACAGGAGTGAGTGGATGATTCATAAAAGATCCCAATGTTTGTTGATGGCGGCAATGAGGTCGCTCCGGCTCACGCCCTGCTCCCGGGCCTTCAGCACCAGTGCCTCCGTTTCCGGCCCCAGCAGCGAGGCCCGCTCCCGGACCGTGCCTTCCGGCAGGGCCGCCACGCGATGACCGATGCCCGGCACGGTCTCGATGAGGCCCGCGTCCTTCAGCGCGGTGAGCGCCTTGTGCACGGTGTTCGGATTCAGCCGCAGCTCCGCGCTCAGCGCCCGGACGGAGGGGAAGGGCTCCCCCACCGCAAACTCACCCCCCACGATCGCCTTCCGCGCGGCATAGAGCAGTTGCTCGTAAACCGGCACGCCTGATTTGAATTCAAGGTGGAGGCGTTTCATGTTCCAGGTGTTCTATTACCCGTAGAACACCTGTGATGTATTGTCAACGATTGTTCTTTTTTCGGAGAGAGGATTCCGCTCTATTAATAGAAAGATATGAAGCCGTTCCCTGTTTTGCTTTTCGCGCTTTTGTTGTCGCTGGTGGCCGTCAAAGTCCAGGCTGTCGCGTTGAATGATGAATTCGTGACCCGCCAGGTGCTCACCGGGCCGCTTCCCCTCGCGTGGTCGGGATACGCGGGTGGACTCACGGCGGACCTGACGGACGCCCTGGCCGCCAGCGGCGGGGATCTGGATGAGTGCGGGATCGAGGGCACCATGTGGTTCGAGTGGACGGCGCCGGAGGCTGGGGTTTATCTCTTCCGGGGAGAGGCCCCTTTCATGGTGACCGTGCTGGCCGCGCCGCCCGCGGGAGAGGCTCAGGTGCCCTCCCCGGAACTGGTGATCGCGAAAGAGCAGGGCGATCCCGGTCCGCCGGTGAAAGTAGCGGCGGGACAGCGGCTCTGGATTCTCCTTTCCCATGAGGGCGATCCCATTCCCGGCGACCGGACTTCGCTGACCATCTCCCGCCTGCCGGTAGCTCCCTCCAGCCGGGAGACGGCCCAGCCGCTGGCGCTTACGCCAGGGGTGCCCTTCCGGTATGCCACCCAGGGCGAGGGCTGGTGGCGCTGGCGCGCGCCGCGGGCGGGCACCTGGCGGCTGCGCCCTTACTTTATGAGGTTCGATTTCTTCGTGGAACGCGCGGACGGCACTTCAACGAATGCGGTGCAGCGTTCTTTTACCACCACGGAGGGGGAGGAGCTTTACATACGCTCCCTCGGCACCGGCCTGGGGCTGGCGGAGGTGACCATCGAGCCGTTTGAAACGCCGCGGAATCATACCCCGGAGACCGCCATTCCCCTCGTCCCCGATGCCACGGGCGCGGGATACTTCTTTGAATCCCTTTCCTGGTATCTGGACTCGGGCGCGCCGCAGTGGGCATGGTTTTCGTGGGTCGCGCCGCGGGACGGGGTCGCGGGGTTTCTCCCTGGGGCGATGGAGACTCATTTCAAGGCTTACCGGGATGACAATGGAGTGCTGACGCAGATCGATGCGCCGGACGGAGGTTCGGAGAGGAACCCGTATGCGACGGTCACGGCGGGACGGCGCTATCTCATCTCCATCCCGTTTTCCTACACCTATAAGGTGCGGGTGGAGTATCTGGAAAACCGGGGCAGCGATTCGTTCGCCGGGGCTCCGGAAATCACTCCAGGGGAGTATCCCCGCGACTATTTCGGGGACTCCGGCACGGAGCCCGGCGAACCGGGCATTTCCGGAACCGGGGATAAAACCCGCTGGTGGAAATACACCGCGCCGGTGGACGGGCTGTTGTCCGTGGCGGGTTACCGGGTAAATGTTTACAGCGGGGAAAGCCTGGCCGCGCTCACACTCCTTGCCAGTGCCAGTCCGGAGGGAGGCGTCTCTCCGGCCATCGAGACCCGTGCGGGGACTGTTTACCGGGTGCAGGTTTTTGAGAGTTTGTTCCGGAGTGCCGGACTGACGTATTTCATTCCCGGCATCCGGCCCCGGTCCTCCAGCGACCAGTTCGCGGACGCGGCTCCCCTGATGGCGACTCCGGTGAACGCCGCCCTTCTCACTACCCTGGACCTCTCGCGGCTGACAGCGGAACCCGGCGAGCCGCCCGTGGCTCCGGGCGTTCCGGCCACCCGCACGGCATGGATGAGGTGGACCGCCGGGACTACCGGCCGGATGGTCCTGGTGCCCGAAGGGGTGAACTCCGAAGCCCCGCCGGTGATGGAGGTGTGGAAAGGAGACCGTCTGGCCACCCTGGAGCGGGTGCCCTCCAGTCCTTTTGAGGGGCAGCTCTGGTCCGGCCTGGTCCTCGCCTTCGATGCGGTGGCGGGCACGGTTTATTCCTTTCAGGTGGAAGCTGTGCCGGGAGATACCCGTTACTTTTTCCATCTTTACGCGGTTTTCGCCGATCCCGGGAAAGCGGATGCGTTTGCCTCGCCGTTGCGCGTGGAAAGCCCGGCCTCCGGTTTTGGATTGGAATACGCGGTCACCTCCCGGGCGACTTTTGAAGCCTGGGAATCCACGGAGGGCCTGCCGGCTCCAGCGGAGGGCTTCACCTCCGGGAGCTACTGGCTCCGCTGGACGGCTCCCGCCGATGGGGTATGGCGCGTGGCTCCGCCCTATGGCTGGTATGAAGGCCCGGGTCCGGTGATGACCATCTACGGAGAATCCCTGGAGGCCGGTCGCCTTGCTCTGTTCACAAATGCCGGCACCGGGCCCGTGTTCCTCAAGCTGCGCCGGGGAGAAAGTCTTCACATTGGAAACGTGGTGTATCAAAGTCTGGAAACGCCACTGAAATATACACCTCTTTTTCCGGAGATTTCCCCGGCGGTGCCGGGCATCGCGCTGGCCGGATGGTACGGGCTGCCGGTGCCGGCGGATTTGGGGGCTGCTTACTCCGGAGATGGTATTCCGCTGCTGGTGAAGCACGCGCTGGGGCTCGATCCCCTGCGCAACAGTCTGCCGGGCGGGGATGATCCTGGCGCTTCCCGCTGGCCGGTCCTGGAGGAGGGGCCGGAGGGAGATGTCGGACTGTCATTCCGGCTTGCTCCACCGTTCCAGACCGGCGCGGGGGTGGATCTCACGGGGGAAATCTCCAGCGATCTCCTGACTTGGCTGCCCGCCCCGGAAACGGTGACGGAGGGTGGAAAGCGGGTCTCCCTGCCGCGCACGGGGTCTGGAGGGTTCCTGAGGCTGCGGGCGACGATGCGCTGAAGGGGAGCAATTAGAAGGAAAAGGGCGGGGCTTTGGAGGCCCCGCCCTTCCATTGAAAAGGAATTTGTTAGGAAGGGGGTGGGCGGATGGAGCTTACAAAGCCCCGCCTCGGTTCACCACTTCATGGCGGCGATGCGGCGGGCCACTTCCTCCACGTTCGCGCGGCTGTTGAAGGCGCTGATGCGGAAGAAGCCTTCCCCGGCGGCGCCGAAGCCGGCGCCGGGAGTGATGACCACGTTGCTCTCGTTGAGCATACGATCAAAAAGATCCCAGCTCTTCACGCCTTCCGGGCAACCCACCCAGATGTAGGGGGCGTTCACTCCGCCGAAGACACTCAGTCCCGCGGCGAGGCAGGCTTCGCGCAGGATTTTGGCGTTTCCGAGATAGTGCGTGATCAGGGCGTTCACCTCGGCCTTGCCCTCTTCGCTGAAGAGCGCCTCCGCGCCGCGCTGCACGGGGTAGGATACGCCGTTGAACTTCGTGGTGTGGCGGCGGTTCCAGAGCGGGTGGAGCGGCAGGCGGCGTCCGTCCTCCGTGGAGGCGAGGACGGTCTTTGGCACCACGGTGTAGGCGCAGCGGACGCCGGTGAAGCCGCCGTGCTTGGAGAAGCTCCGGAACTCGATGGCGCATTCCTTCGCGCCTTCGATTTCGTAGATGGAATGCGGGACGCCCGGCTCCGTGATGTAAGCCTCGTAGGCGGCATCGTAGAGAATGATGGCGTCGTTATCGCGGGCGTATTTCACCCACGCCTTCAGTTCCTCCGTGGTGGCCGTGGCTCCGGTGGGGTTGTTAGGATAGCAGAGGTAAATGAGGTCCACTTTCTCCTCCGGGATGCCCGCCACGAATTTGTTCTCCGGTGTGCAGGGGAGATAGACCAGCTTTCCATAACGCCCGTTCGGCAGGGCGTCGCCGGTGTTGCCGATCATCACATTGGTATCCACGTACACCGGATAGACGGGGTCCGTGATGGCGATGGTATTCCCCTGCCCGAAGATCTCCAGGATGTTGCCGGTGTCGCACTTGGAGCCGTCCGAGATGAAGATCTCATCCGCCGCGATGTCGCAGCCCAGGGGGGCGTAGGCGTGGGTCACGATGGCGTCGCGCAGGAAGGCGTAGCCCTGCTCCGGGCCGTAGCCGCGGAAGGTGGAGCGGTCGCCCAGCTCATCCACGGCCTTCTTCATCGCGTCGCGGGCGGCGGCGGGCAGGGGTTCGGTCACGTCGCCGATGCCGCAGCGGATCAGGCGCTTCGCGGCCTCCGGATTCTCCGTGGTGAACGCCGTGACGCGGCGGGCGATTTCGGGAAAGAGATAGCCGGCGGTGAGTTTGAGGTAATTCGCGTTGAGGAAAGCCATGGGGGTCGGGCTGTAGCCGGGTCATCCGCCCGCGCAAGAGGAAGCGGACGGTGGAGGCTGATATGAGGTTACTTCTTCAAACCCTCCCCGATGCGCTGGAGCTGGGCTTCCGCATGCTCCCGCGCCTCTCCGGCGGGGAGTTGCTCCACCCAGGCGCGGGCGGCGGGGAGATCGGTGCGTGCCCAGGTGAAGGCCAGATTTTCGAGGGCGGTGGTGGCGGGAACCCCGGGCGGCAGGGTGGCCACCCACTCCGCGGCCGCGACCGGATCCTGTTCCGCCCAGAAGGAGGTGATCCGAGCGGCGACCTGGGGGGCGGGGTCTTCGGAAGTTAACGTTCCCCCGTTGGAGCCGGACTGAGCGCGGCTCGACAGAGAGAAGAGACGGCCAATCTGATCCGCGCTTAACACAGGAGTGTCAGAGCTGGTCTCCGGCGAACCGGCAAGCTCTATTAGTTTCTCCGCATGCCGCGCGGCTTCCCCGGGAGACGACTGGAGAAGCAGGGCTGCCATTTCCATATGGAACCTGCCTGAGGCTTCCGGCGTCAAAGAAGCCAGAAATTGCCCTGCTTTCTCAGGATCTATTGCCTGGAGCACGCGAAATCCCGCCGGGGTGTCAAAGCCAGCCACTTCCGCCGCCGCCAGGCGCTCCGCCGGGGGGAGAGATTCGATTTGTGGAAGCAGGCTGCTCAGCATGTCGGACCGGCTGTCCCCAGGCAAGGAAAGCGCCCAGGCCAGCGCGGCGGATGGTTCCACCTGAGACCATTGAAGGCCGATGTCTTGCTGGAGGCTTCCGCGCGTTTTGGGTGGCGCGAGAGCGGCGAGTTCCAGGGCCCGCCGGGGATCCACTCCGGCCAGGGCGGTAGCGGAGGCTTCCGCGGTGGCGGTGGCCAGTTCCGGTTTACCTTCGCGGGTTGAGGCCCACTGGTAGAGGTCATCGGGAGCCTTGACCGCCCAGGCCGAGAGGAGAATTCCCAGGTCATATGAACCGTAGCTGTAGCCGGAGGAGACCCACTCACGCGCCGCCGTGGCGGGATCTGTCTGGCCCCAAACCTGAAAAATGACGTTCGGATAGTTGTGTGCCGTCAGTTCCGGCGGGAGCGCCCGGTACCATGCAAGAGCGCCGGCCGGATCCGCGGCGGCAAGGACTTCCACGGCTTCGTAAAAACCGCGACTCCAGGCGACAGCGGCGGGAGCAGCCCGGAGCACCGTGAGCACGAAGTCCGGTCCCTGGGAGGCGCTAGCGGTCAGGAGCGCCTGCCAGACTCTCTCCGGACGCGGTTCCGCGGCGGGATCTGCCACGAGGGAGAAAGCTTTCCCGGGATTGTTTTTGAACAGGGTTGTAAGAAAATCCTTTCCCGGATCCAGGTGCTCGCCGTCCGGTCCCATGAGTGCGGCGAGGGCGGCTTCCGGATGAGTGTCCACCCAGGCCTGAAGCGCCGCTCTGCGTAAGTGACTGGAGGGAAGGGAGTCCAGAGTTCTCAAGATAGCTGAAACGTCCGCCGCGGCGCGGCCCTGGGCTTCACATTCCAGTAAGAGGGCTATTCCAGCTTCCTCCCGGGTGCGGGGGATGCCGGGGAGAGGAGCCTCTCTGCCTTCCATCAGGGCCCGTAACCGGGCCAGGCCGGGACTATCCCTGGTGGCGGGAATCCCCCGGACGATCTCCACCGCGCGGCGGATCAAAGGGCGGGCAGGTTTCGTTCCGGAATCCTCCAGCCAAAGCGATGGCAGACAAGCGCCGAGCGAGGTGCATACCAGCACCGAGATGAATATCGCACGGCGTGTCATGGCGTGGGGAGGGAGTCCAGGAGGGCTTGCTTTTCAGGGGCAGGCAGGCGGCTTTCACGAATGATGGCCGGAAGCGTGGCATGGTATCTATCCGCCCAGGTTCCGACAGCCGTCCGCAAGAGCGGGAGGCGCTCCGCTTCCGGCATCTTTGCTGCCCACATCATGGCAGGAGCGGGATCACTGTTCCCCCACTGTTGCAGTATCGGGCCGAGCCGGGCATTCCCGCGGGAAAGAGCCCAGGACGCCGCGGCTTCCGGATTCAGCGAGGTCCAATAGGAAGTGAGCACCTCAAGCTGATACCGCATATCCTCCTGCCCTGACCGGTCCAGGAGGACCGTGGCGAGGGCACCAGGACTGGTCTCAATGGAACCGGAAAAGAAATCCATCACGATCCGGGGGTGGGAGGAGAGAATACCGGTGATGGTGCCGGGGTCTGTTTCCGCCAGGCGGCACAGGAGTGTTTGCATCGCCTTTCGCGTGGGATCGTCATCCCGATTAAAAAAACTTTGGGAGGAGCCGTTTGAGACAATCTCTGAATAATAAGGAGACCATTCCATTCGCACCTCCCAGCCCAGTTGCTCCGCCAGGAGGAGCGCGCCCGCTTCGTCGCCGTGGCGGACGAGGTCCGTCAGGAGCAGGCCGCGTCCATACTGCCGGGCCACGCTGTCCGGCATGGCATCCACCTGGAGGCGGGCGGCTCCGGGATCGGTTTCCACAAGATGGGCCAGGCCGGCGGCTTCCAGGATGCTCCGGGTGCGTCCCGGGGGGAGGCCGTCCATGAGCGCGGGGAGGGTGTCCGGGGCGTTCTTTGCAAACCATTCCACCGCCTTTTCCGTGGTGGCGGCGCGGATGGGGGCATCCAGGGTGGCGAGCCAGGCCGCGCTGGCGGCGGGGTCTGTTTTTGCCCAGGCGAGGACGGCTTCCCCCGCCAGTTTTACCTGGCGGGCCGGGGAGACGCTTTCCAGAAGGGCGGTGGCGGCGGCGGGATCGCGGGCGGTGAGGTTCGCGATGACTTCACCCATGCCCCGGAGGTCCAGGAGGGCGGGATCCTCCAGGAGCATCTGTTTTACCCGGGCGGGATCCGAGGGAATCAATCCCAGGAGCGCATAGCCCCGGGCGGCGGGCTGACTGGAAAGAGCGGCGGCCCAGGCGCTTTCAAAGTCCAGTCCGGCCCACACGGCGAGGGCTTCTCCCGGCAGGGAGGCTGGCAGGTAACGTCCCTGATTCCCCGTGCGGGCCCAGAGCAGCATGCCCCCGGGATCCACCTCCGCCCAGCGGGTCATCAGGACACGGAGGGGCAGGAGGTCATAAGTGTCTTTGGACATGAGCCGGTCCGCCATTTGTCTCAGCTCCCCGGCATTCGCGCCCCGCAACCAAGCAAGGAGCAACCGCAGGCGGGCGGCTCCGCCGGAGTCCAGGATGGCCTGTTCCGGGGAGCGGGCGGCGGCGGGCGCGGAGGCCAGGGAAGAGGAGGAACGGGAGCCGGTCCCGGATTTCGGGGTCGGTTTGCCGGTTTCCGCATGGCTTGCCACCAGGAGACGCCCGCCGATGCCTGCGGCGAGACCGGTGAGCATCAGAAGGGCGGCGGGGAGGGACTTCACGGGGACAGATTCCTGGTTGGATGGGCAGGGGGCAAGACAAATCCGGAGAGCCGGAGGAGGCGGAGAGGGGAAATGTTCAGTTTTGTTCAGGGTATCCGGGGATGCAGGAGGGGATGTTCAGTTTTGTTCAGGTTTAACAGGGAGGCTCACGGGGGTGGGGGAGGGAAAGGCCACTGCTGACGGGGGCGGGAGTAGCGGGGACGGCCATCGGAGAGGCGGCCGTCCCGGAGGTAGAGGAGGCCCGCGTGACGGACGGCGGGCGGGGGTTCCCCGGCGGTGAGGGGAAGGAGGATGTCCCGGCCATCGTGGGGGCCGCCGAAGAGCTGGCCTTCATCTTTCGGGAGCGTGGGGGTCGAGGGTTGAGAGGAGGACATGGGAAAGGGAGCCATGGCGGTAAAGGCGGGGCGGCCTCAGAGCGGCTCCGGGGACGGGGCGACGGGCCCGGGCTTCTCCTCCGGGACGGGGTCCTGGAAATGAGAGGCATCCCCGTCCCCGCCGGGGCTGTTTTCAAGGATGAGCCAGGCAAACTGGCCGCTGAGGGAGCGGCACTGGCGGCCGGCCTCCTCCCGGGCACGGTCGAGAAGGCTGGAGGAAACGGTGATGGTGACGTTACGCATGGGATTTATAAGGGGAAAACGCGGGTTTTAAATACAATAAAATACACAAGTGAAATAAAAGTGGACAACACGAAGGATTGATACACATTAAGGCATGCCTGCGAAGAAGAAGACCCCAGCCCGCCGTAAGTATGGCCGCCGCGCGGACGGCAAGACCCAGACGACGATCAGCCTGTCCGATGTGGTTTACGAAAAAGCCAAAAAAGCAGCCGAAGCGGACGGGCGGAGCCTGTCAAATTATCTGGAGCAGTTGTTGAAGAAGATCTGAGCGGTTTCTCCGGGGGACACCGGGAAAAGCGCGGGATTTTTCCGTCAGGGGACGGCGGAAGTGGTTCATGCCCTGAGCATGCCCTGGAAAAGCCGGTGTGTCTATATTTCACCGGTCATACCCCGTCTTACCGGGTCTTACCCGGTCATACCAATAATCAACTTGACCGAAGCAGCCCGCTGTCAAATCCTGGGGGGCTCCCATGGCCTCCCGACCGCATACCGTCAAATTCCCGCCGGACCTCTTTGAAGTCATGTCCCTGCGCGCGAAAGCGCTCGGTTATCGCACGGCGGCGGACTATGTGAGGGCGCTGGTGCGTTATGACGCCCTGGTGCAGGGCGGGCACGATGTGACCCTGCCCATATCCAATCTCCCTGACGCGGAGCAGGACCGCATCGATTCCGAGCTCCTGGAGCTAACCAAACGGGGCACCGGCAAGCGCGGTCAACTCCTGTCAAAACTCATCGAGCGCGTTTCCGCCGCCGGGAAAAAACCGGACGGCGAGGAGATCGCGAAGAGTTTGTAACGGGAGCGCAGGGGCGGATCCCGGGAGGCACCGCTCATCTCGGCGGGAGGGGGCATCGTGCAAAATTCGGACATTTAAGATTTGCAGAAGAATTGCCTGAAGTTATAATTTTCAGGCAAACCAAAAAAACGACGGAAAACCCCGCTTTTGAAAGCTCATGAGTTCCTCTGTCGGCAACCGGCTTCAAAATAACCGTTCGCGGCTCCGGCTTGCCGCAATTCTTTATTTTGTCACCCGGGTGGCTCTGGCAGTGGCGACGGGCGGGGTTCTTGTTTTTTACCTTCTTCACGGCCAGGTCCCTCCAGGGGTAATGGGAGGGGTGGCGGGAGGAATGGCGTTGCTTCTGGCGGGGTATTATGCCGCGGCGGCGGGTCAGCGCTGCGGCGTTTGCGGAAATCCGGTGCTGATGAACAGCGGTGAGCCAAAACATCCTGCCGCCCGCCGCCTTTGGTTTTTGAGTCGCCGTGCCCGGGTGGCGTGGGAACTCCTTTGGAGAGGGAACTATAAGTGTATGTATTGCCATGCCGCGGGCGGCGTGGTCCCAGGCCATGGCGTGAACGCGGGGGCCGGGGCTCTATTTCCCGCCGCAAGCACGCCGGGAACGCCCGGCGGCTTCACGCCCCGCTCTCTTTTCGCGGAAAGCCCTGACGTGGCTTTTCCCTCCTCTCACGGGAAAGGGGCCGATTTTTCAGAGGTGCCACCGGTAGAAGCTCCGGCACCGGGGGCTCCGGCGAACGGGCCCGAAATTCTCCCCTGGGCCGCGAATTTCCAGTCACCCCACCAAGTCCATCCCCACGCCATGAACCAGCCCTCCCACGACCAGCCGGCGGCAGCCCGGCCCGGAGCTTTTCCCGGCACGTCCGTGCCCTTTCCACCCGGTCCGCTGTTGCCTCATGTTTCCGGTCTTTCCCATCCTCCCCCCGCAGGGTTCCGCCCTCCGGTGTTCGGAGTGGCCGGTGGCGACCCGGCGGCGGAAGAGACAAAACACGCTCCTTCCGGAATGCCCCAGTCTGCTCCTCAGGGGGGGATTTCGCCGGAGATGGTCACCTCTCCGCTGGATCTGTGCAGGGATCTTCTGAAGATCATGGAGGAAAGTCACCGGGCGTTGACGGATTCGTTCCGGCAAATGATCGGGAAACTGGAGGCCCGTATGGCCGCCTCGCTGCCGCCGGAGCCCGCCGCCCCGCCGGCGGGAGGAGGTGCTTTTATCCACCAGGGCCGCGCGGGTCAGGAGGAACCTGGTTTTTCCGGCCTGGGCCAGCCGGTTTCCTCCCCGCTTTCAGGTCACGCTCCCGAACCTCCGCGCTGGAAATTAACCAGGCCGGACGAACTGACCGCCGGGCTGCTGAGCACGGCGTTGAGCGAGGCTTTCCAGGGAAAAGCTGCACCGCCCCCGCCGGATATCGCGGAGCATCGATCCTCCGTGACCGACTCCCCCGGCGGCCAGTCCGGAGCCATGGATAGGGAGGATTTCGATTTCCCGGAGGTTCCCGCGACCGGATTCCCCCCGCCTTTCGCGGCGTTTCCCTCCCGGAATCACTCTCCGGTGCCTCCGGTGGAAATCCTCCAACCCTACGGAGATGGGGATGGGGACGATTTGCTCACTCCGCCACCGCCGGGTCCTCCCGCTCCCGCTCCCTTTACGTTTCTGAAGAGAAACGGAGACCACTTCGCCCCGGATGTGGAAGCCTCCTCCGCTTCAGATACGCTGGATGACATCGTACTGCCGTGGATGCAGCCGGTGAGAAACCGCCACTGATTCCCAACCCGCTTTCCCCGATGAAATGCCGCCGCTCCTTCCTGGTATTGACGGGACTCGCGGGAGCCCTCGTGGGCCTGGAGGTCCGGGCGCAGGACGACGGGGATTTGCTGCCGCCGTTTCCGGGTGAAGGCAGGAAAGCGGATGCGCCATTGCCTGGGAAGGTGGTTCCGGGGCGAGTGGATGTCCGGAGCCAGGACGGGAAGCGACTGGAGACGCGCCGCGCGGTGGAACTCGCGGAACTTTTCATCCGGCGCCAGCAGGGTGAGGTCTCAGGCAGCGTGCCCGCGGGGCAGGGCCTCACTGGCATTCCCCTCCGCTCCCCGGTGCCCGTGCCGGAAGGTGTTGTAAGTCCGGATGCCGCGGGAGGACGAGGCCCGGCGGAGGCTGAGGATGCGGGGCCGTACACTGAGTTGCTGCCGCTGCCAGGGGATGAAAGCGCGGGGTTTGAGGAGGATAACATACTGCTGCCGGATCCTGGTGCTCCCTCGCCCCGCGACGGAGGGCCGCCGGGCAAACGCCCCGCCATCCCGTCCTCCCCGTCCGCCGTGGCCCGCGAGGCTTTGGCTCCGGCTCCCGCGCCAGAAGCGAACGATCAGGCGAAAAAAGGCCCTCTCTTCCGGGTGTCCGGTACCGATGCATTCAAGCTGGCGCGTGAGCGGGGTTATAAGTTCACTCCCGCGAACGGTATAGGCAGCCGGGACGGGATTCATACAGGGGCGTCCCAGTATCCGAATGTCCTCACCAGCGAAGTCCACGGGACAAAGCTGTCGCAGCTCCGTCCGCCCGCCGCGTGGTCGGTGACGGAAACGAGCAATACCTTTTTTATGTTCTGCGATGCCCGCTACAACGCGGTGCCGCTGGCTCCGGGATGGCGCATCCGCGGCATCCGGCTGGAAGGCCCCAACTGGCGGTGGGTGGTCTGTCCGCGCAGCGGGGCGAATACCGCCAGCTTTTCCATACGTCTTTACGCCTACAAAAGCCAGGAGGCGGATACCGCCGTGCGGCTCAGCGGGCTCACGCTGGAAGGGCCGGAGGGGGCTGCAGACTGGCGCGCGGCCTTTCCATCATTGACTGACAAAACAACGCCTGGCCGCCCCGCGGGGGGCGGGGAGAAGGGGCCTGTGAAGGCACCCCCGGCGAAAAAGCAGGGGGAACCGCCTCTTCCGGAATAGGAAAATGCCGAGGGGCGGCGGGAACAGGCGCATTGCAGCCTGCGCGGGCCTCCCGGTCCGGAATGGGGGATTTTGCTTCCCCGCCGATCCCGTGACTCAGGGGCGGACGGACGGAATGCCGGTTTATAACAGGGCATGTGGGGCAGGGCCCTGGATTTGCAGAGGACATGTCAGGCTTCCGGGAATTTCACCGGGAGAATCCCTCTTAACCTGAAAATCTGAGAATATGAGACCCCTCGCGATCCTCCTTTCGACTGTACTGCCTCTGGCGGTGACCTCCGGCCTCCAGGCCCAGGGCAACATTCCTACCCGTCCTCCCGGCCAGCAACAGCCGGGTGGTCCGGCCCCGGCCACTAAAAATGCCGGGACTGCTGAGGCACCGGCCACTAAACAGGTGCCCACGCGTCCTCCAGGACAGCAGCAGCCCGGAAACACCGTGCCGGACCCGGATGCGGGAAAAGGTTCCAGCCCCGATGCCGTGGAAACGAAAGCAGTCACGGAGGCGAAAGTCTCCGTGGAGAGCGAGGCCGATTTTGTTAAACTTGCCTCCTCAGCCGGAATGAATGAGGTGGCACTGGCCAAACTGGCTCAGTCCAAAGCTCATAATAAGAAAGTAAAAGATCTGGCCGCTCAACTGGTGAAAGATCATTCCGCGGCCAACAAAAATCTGAAGGCGGTAGCCGAAGATTTGAAGGTGCCGGAAAGTGCCCCGGATGACGCCCACAAGGCAAAACACGAAGCTCTGGCCGCTAGAAAGGGACCGGATTTTGATGCCGCATTCGTGGAGGAGATGAAGATCTGTCACCAGAATGACATCGTTCTCTTCGAGACCGCCAGAAACGCTCTCAAGTCCCCGCTGATAACGTCATATATCGATAAAACGCTTCCGGTAATCAAGGGCCACGCGGAAAAGCTGGCGGAGTTCGCTGTGGGGGTTCCCACAAAGCAGGATGGCGAGCCTCCGGCGGAGGAAACAAAACGGGCGGTGAAAAGCGGGGATACCACTCCTCCGTCCGACGATGTGCCCGGGGCTGCCCGTCAATAAAATCAGTGTCGCAATTGCAGCGCGGTCGCCCATGCCGGGCGGTGGCGTATAACCAATTTCCGGTATTTCAAGATATGCAAAACTATCATCTGGTTCCCAGCGAAGCAGGTCACTGGCTCCTTCACGTGGAGGGCAATGGCACGGTGGCTATCTTTCCCTCCAAAGCCCAGGCAGTGCCCGGCAGCATGCGGCTGGTGTCTGAACGCGGAGGATCCCTCAAGATTCACCGGGCGGATGGTTCCTTTGAAGAGGAACGGACCTATCCTCGCTCCGCGGATCCAGTGGGGTCTCCTGGCTGATCACTGACGTCAGCGTGGAGCCGCCACTACCCACTCCTCACTTACGATTTTTAAGAGTTCCACCTGGTTATCCGCCACATCCTTTCCGGCGGGATACTTGATTTCCAGAATAGCGGCGATGGACCGGGACTCCGTGCCGACAGGCTTGAGAAGAACGCTTAGTGTCTGATCGTCAGGCGAATCCCGGGGCGTATAGGCATAAAGGTCCATTTCCAGACCCGGGTATTTGAGACGGTAGCACGAGAACCGGGCTTCGGTGAAACCGTAATTGAAGTAGCTGTCCCTGGTAACACGAACGGCTATCCGGGCCGGGGTGGGAGACTTTGCAGTCCGGATGTCCTGAAGGTGGACTTCCTGGAACATAGATGAGGTTTCCCAGTCCATGAGGAATTTTCCGTCGTGCTCCACCATCACGCAGAGATGTTTGCGTTTCAGGGAGGGTATATCGAACTCCAAAGCATAGAGCCTGGTCCCGGGCATGGCGCGGGTGAGCACCGCGTCCGTAATGGGGAGTGCGGGGTAGCGGTGGAAATACTCCTCCATGAGAGGCCTGATGGCCGGATCGGGGCGGACGAACCGCATTTTTTCTTCGGCAGTGGGAGCGGCAAAAAACTGCCGGGCCACCTCCGCGGCACCCTGGTTATCCGTATCGGTATTTTCCGGGGCCGGGGGCCGCGGAGCCTCCGGGGGATCGGAACGGTGGCGACCGGCCATGAGAAAGCCCGCGGTCATTACCAGAGTGATCAAGACCACGGTCACCCCGGCAAATGCGCCGCGGTCCAGTTTTCCCTCTTCATAGAGCCAGCGGGTGAGCGCCGAATTCTCCAGAAAAAGCTGGAACCGGTTCTGCTTGAAGGTGGCTGGGTTTGCCCGGGTGTGTTCCACCAGCCGCTCCCAGTTTTCCAGAAAATGCGCCCTGGCCGCTTCCGGGATATGCACGAGGTCAGCCCCCTTAGCGACGGCTCCTTTTTGCAGCAACGGCCCGGGGGCAATGCTCGGCTCCGCGTCGAGAAGCTCCACATATTTCTCACGCCATGCGGCGAGAAACGAGGGGGCGACATTGCAGAGACGCGCGGCCTCTGCCACCGTGACTCCCTCCTGTGTCACCAGCCGCAGGGCCTCCCGCACGCGTCCCGTCTCATCCAGTTCACCGGCGGCATGCCGGGAGAGCCGTTCGGAAAGCTGGCTGATGGGATTTTGTTCGAAAGTGTCCGGCGAAGCTCCGCGGGGGCGGATGAGGGTGGGGTCCGCGTCGGGACCAGTGGCGGGAGGTACGGAGGGGGGGGGCTGGGGATGCGCCATGACTCAGGGGAGAGAGACGTTAGCGGGAGCCGGTTTTGGCCGCGGCAGGCTGGGTGTCATCCTTGTAGAACCAGGAGGGCAGGACCATGCCATCAATGACGACCTCGTCATAGGATACCGCGTTTTGAGGGTATTTCAGATTCAGAATCATAGACGCCCGGCTGCCTTGCTGCACGTAGGGGCTCAAGTCCTCCCAGGCTTTCGAACGGCGGTCAATGAAGCCATGGAAGAGAAACTCCTTCGTTCCGTCACCGTGAATGCTGTTCAGGCGGCAGGAATACCAGCGGTTCTCATCGAGAAAATCGTGGTTATAATAGTCGCCGCCTTCAACCTGAACCCGGAAAGCCACGGGCGCGCGGGGCTGCTTGCGTCTGAATTCCTCGAAACTCATGGGCTGCCATTCCACGCTGGTCTCCCAGTCAATTTTGTATTCACGCTTCTCCCCGGTGCCCCCGATCTCGACCACGAAGGCGCGGGATACCCGCTGCGTACGGCCAGGAGTGGAAGGATCCGGTTCTTGAACGTAAAGGCGCATTTTGATGAAATAAATGTCCGTTGAGCGGAATTTATAGCGCTCCTCGATCTCATCCGCCTTCATGGAGGTATCCGGATTTTGCTTATACCAGACCTCCATCAGAGGGCGCACCCGGTTGGGCAGGCGCACGAAGGGGAGCTTTTTCTCCACGCCTTCCGCCGCCAGATACTGCTTCACCACCTCCAGCGCCTGGGTTTCATCATCCCATGTCAGAATCCGGGGGTCTGGTTTCCGCTGGTTGATTATGTCCGTGTAGTCTGTCGGCGTGAATTTCTGCCGGAGAGTGACGACAGCGAAGGTGATGCCGCCGATACCGATCAGGGCGGAAATGATCACGATGGCCACGCGTACTCCGTAGGTGAGCCGGAGGAAAAACAACTGGGCGAAGCTGAAGATGGCGCGTTTCCGCACCTTCTTGACGCGCCGTTTGGTACTGCCGTCAGCGGATGTTTCGGAGACCACGGTTTCGGTGGCTCCGGACCGGATGGCATCTTCGGGCAGCATGCCGGGAGTCAGCCATGGATCCGCGAGGATTTCCGCCTCCGGCAGTCTGTCGAGCACGGTGTTCCAGTCCGCGAGGCCGCCACCGCGGGATTCGGATACCTTCTTCCGGCGTTTTCGTGTCCGGCTGCCCGTGCCGGAGTCCTGGTCCTGTTCGTCGTCGTCCGGGGTCTCCAGAGGCTTCAGGCTTTGCAGGAAAGCATCGTCCGGCACCGCCGGGCGGTTGACCAGTCCACTTTCCGCATGGGGGCGGTTGCCAAGAGTGGGGGTGAATTCCTCATCCCTGGTGTCTTCTTCGGCCATGCGGCGCCGCGCGGCATCCGTCAGTTCCGGGCTGCTCCGGAGCACATCCGCGCGAAACTCCGGAGAGCCTGCCGGCACGGCTTGCTGGACGGCCACCGGGGAGTGGCAGGCCGGACAGGAGACCCGGCTGCCCGCCGCTGTCTGCGCGCGCACCTTCATGGGAGAGCCGCAGGCCTGACACTGGAGGATCAGCCATTCCTTGGGGTTGGACGTAGGGGAGGACATGAGGAGGGGTGGAGGCAGTATATGGGGTTCCCCGGCACTCCAGGCAAGCTATATCCTGCGCGGGGGGCAAAGCGGTTGGGAGCCGGTTTTAAGCGGGATTTACTCTTCTCCGGGAAGCGATGAGGGTAGGGGAGAGTAGGAGTAGGAGGGCGGGAAATCCGCGGTCTGGAAGGTGCGGGATGGACGCGGTTGAAATTTTGTGCTCCAATTCCGCCGTTCTGCTATATTTTCACATGAAAGACGCGCGATTTTCGCCCCGCGGACCACTCC
Organism: Verrucomicrobiales bacterium; assembly: GCA_965229245.1. GTDB lineage: Bacteria > Verrucomicrobiota > Verrucomicrobiia > Verrucomicrobiales > V1-33 > V1-33. The sequence goes on along the minus strand of CBDDIW010000002.1, from coordinate 946,128 downwards.
CTTCGTCCCTCACCGTCATGGGGGCGATCATCGGGATCTGTGTCACGGCCTTCATTCTCAGGCTGTTCGCGATGCCTTCGAAGATTCCGGCGGGGGCGCTGAGTTTTGAGGCTTTGCAGGCGCAGGAGTGGTGGTCGGTGTTCACGCACATCTTCATTCATGCGAACATTATGCATCTGGGCAGCAACCTGCTGCTGCTGTTTATCGCGGGGCGTGCCGTGGAGCGGCATGTGGGCTCACGGCATTTCACCTTCATCTTTCTGGTGTCCGCGTGGGCCGGGGCGGCTCTGAACATGTGTTTCCGGCCGGAGCCGCTCGTCGGTGCCAGTGGCGGTGTCATGGGCATCGTGGGGGCCTTTACCGCGCTATTCCCGGAGTATGATGTCATGAGGCCGGTGCGCCGCTTTGTTCCCCTGCGGCTCAAGGCAAAGTTCATTTTCCCCGCCATGGTGGCGTCCTTCTCCATTCTGGCGCTGATTACCCACCTGCTGGGAGATAGAGTGGGGCCGAGTCTTTATGCGGAAGCGCACCTTGCTCACCTGGGAGGCGTGCTGGCAGGCTGGGCCTATGGCGCGCGTCTCGCGGCGGAGGGGCAGGTGCGGGAGGAATGGCATGACTTTTTCCCGCAGGGGCTGCGCCGGCAGTCGCGGGAATCCCGCCCGGACGGGCTTCCGGTCGCCGCGGGTTTTCTCCCGGAGCAGATTCACGGGGAAAGGGAGTCCCTGGCTCCTCCTCCCATCCGGGAGCTCAGCGACACGGAGTTTCTCGATGAACGCGTGGACCCCGTGCTGGAGAAGCTGTACGCGAATGGCGCGGACAAACTGACCTCCGAAGAGCGGGCCATCTTGGAAGAGGCCTCCCGCCGCTTTTCACGCGCAAAGCGTTGAAAATCCCCATGCAAGGAGCAACTCCAGCACTTTGTCAAAACTGAAAATGCTGAATTTTTAGCATGGACGAAGGCGAAATGGAGGTTATTTAACCTGCGAAAACCGGAAAAGGGGGTAGAATCCGCTTCCCCCTCCACCCCTGTTTTGCTTTGCCGATGAAACATCCCCTTCTCTCCATCCCGGTATTGTTGTTCACTGCCGGCATGCTCAGTTCATGTCAGAACCTGATGCAGAGCCCTTTCGCGAGCAACCTGCCGCCGGGAGTGGTGCGCGGGCCGGACGGCACGCTGATGATGAGTTCCGAGGCGCCTCCGCAGGGGCTCCAGGCGAGCCAGCAGGCCGCGCAGGGCCCGGCTCCAAAGGATAACATCAGCTACTGGAGTGGGGATCGTGGCAATGGCCCGGCGCGTATCCGCATCGTGCTCAGTGAGCAGACGGCCTATTTTTTCCGGGGGGATGTCCTCGTGGGTAAGTCCTGGCTGAGCACCGGGGATGAAAACCACCGCACCCCCACGGGCAGTTTCCGCATCATTCAGAAGGACAAGCACCACAAGAGCAGCCGCTACGGGGCCTTTGTGGACAGCATGGGGAACGTGATCGAGGGCGACGTGGACAACAAGAAAGACCCTGTCCCGAAAGGCCTGCACTATGAAGGCGCGAGCATGACCAACTTCATGCGCCTTACGAATGAAGGAGTGGGTATGCACGCGGGCTTCCTGCCGGGCTACGCCGCCAGCCACGGATGCATCCGGATGCCAGAGGCGATGTCGGAGAAGTTTTTCGACAATGTGGTGCTCGGCACACCCGTGACCGTCGTTCCGTAATCCGGCCCGCCCCGGAGCGCGGTTCCTATTCTTAAATTTCCAATCTTGCACCGGGGGCGAAGAGGCCGCATCTTCGGGCCAGAGGAATGCCTGTTCAGGACGACCCCATTTCCATGCGCTTCGGGAATTACGAAGTGCTCAGCCGCCCCGACGGCAAACCCGATGAACTCGGGCGGGGAGGTTTTGGTCGTACGTACCGGGCCCGGCACTCGTTTCTCGGGACGGAAATGGCCCTCAAGGTTATCATCGACCGCCTCGCGTTCGATGAAGCGGCAAAGAAGCGCTTCCTGAAGGAGGCCCGGGAGCATGCCCGGCTGAACCACCCGGGCATCGCCCGCATCGCGGACTTTGGCGAGGCGGAGGGCACGTTCTTCTACGCCATGGAGCTTTGCCCCGATGGCGACCTCAAGGAGTTCGTGCGGAAATCCGGCGCGGTGCCTCCCGTGGAGGCCATGCAGCTCATCCGGCAGACGGCGGAGGCGCTGCAGTATGCCCACCGGCGAAATATCCTGCACCGGGACATCAAGCCTTCCAACCTGCTTCTCGTCATGGGCGAGGGACTGCCCCAGGTGAAGCTCATCGACTTCGGTCTGGTGAAGCGCATCGTGAAGGCTTCCGCGGATGAGACCATGGACCATGAGTCCGCCTCCCAGTGGTCCCCGGCTTTCGCGAGCCCGGAGCAGATCCGGGAGCAGGCGCTGGATGAGCGGACGGACATTTTTTCCCTGGGGATGACGGCCTGGTTTCTCATCGCGGGAGGAGGTCCCGTGGAGGGCTCCACCATGGGCATCGTGGAGGACCGGCTGAAAGCGGACAGCTATGAGCCCCGTTTGCCGGCCACGCTCACCGGACCGCTGCGCGCGGTGGTGGCGCGCATGGTGGAAAAAGACACCGCCCGGCGCTACCGGAACTGCACGGAATTTCTGGAGGATCTCCTCCCGGCCCTGGATAATACGGCCCAAGGCCCGGTCATCCCCGAGGTGCTGGAACCCCGGATGCCCTCGCTTTCGGACCGCTTTACGCTTGAGCCTGCCGGGCGGGTTTACCTCGGTGAGGTGTTCCGGGGATTCGACCGCATGCTGCAAACGAAGGTGCGGCTGACGCTGGTGTATAAAGAGCACGAGCCCTCTGTGATCACGGAAACGGCGGGCAGGGTCCAGACCCTGGCGAGCGCCCCTCCGCCGGGGCTCATGCCCGTGCTGGAGATGACGGAGTTTCAGGAGGGATGGGCGGTGGTGGAGGAGGAGCCGCAGGGGCCCGCGATGGCGGAGGCTCTGCGCCGCCAGGGGACCGTGGATTTTCAAAAGATCGCCCCGCTGCTGTGGGACGCCGCTTCCGGATTGGATGCCGCTCAGGACCAGGGGGCCGCGCCCGCGCCGCTGGAGCAGGCCGTGGTGGAGGGCATCCCGCCTGCCGGAGCCGTGGACTGGGCGCAGGCCCGAATTCACATTCCCGTGCAGCTTCTCCCGCCTCCGGAAAGTGGCGGGGATGACGGGGATGGCAATACCGGGGACCTCACCATGGAGTCCCGCCAGGCGTCCCCATTGAAATCCCTGGCCAGTCTCATTTATCGGGCGGTGGGTGGTCGCGCGCCCGCGCCCGGGGCTTTCTTTTCCGTGGCGGCCTGTATCGCCATCCCAGGCCTGAGCGATACTGGAAACCGCACGCTGGCCGCCACCCTGGCGGGATCCGGCAGGGTCACGGATTGCCGGGGCCTCGTGCGCGCGCTGCTTACGGATGAAGGACTCCCGGCGGAAGGCGTTTTCCGGCGCGCCCAGGAGCGGCGGCAAAAGGCGCTGGACGCCGCCCTGGAACGGGAAACCGCCCGGATCGACCGCGCCACTGCCTCCATTGAAGGTGTAAAAGCGGGATACCCCGGCGCGGCGGACCCCACCAGCACGGCCACCGCCAGCCGGGCAGCCACCCGCGCGGCGGAACTGACCGCCACGGTTCTTCATTCCCCCGCGCGCACCGAGCCCGCCTGCCATGAGGCTCTCCGGGAACTGCGGCTGCTGGCCGCCCAGGCGGAGAACGCCGCCGCCACGGTGACGGCCCAGGCGCCTCCCGCGCGTTATCCCGTTTCCCCGCAGGGGACTTCCACCACCGGGTATGCCACCACGGCGGCGGCCACGGGCAGGATGTCCCACTCGACCGCGGGCAGTGTGCCTGTCCCGTCGGAAGTCACCGGCACGCGCCAGTCCCATGTCACGGGGCCGGCTTCACCGTCCGCTACCCAGACGGCGGATGCCCTGCGGGCCATCGATGCCATTGCCCGCCAGGCCCGGGAATCCTCGGACGCCGTGCTCCGGCTGAAGATGCCGCCGGGGCTGGACGATACCCCGCTTTCCCTTCAGCAGGTGGAGGCCCGCCGCGCGGCGAAGGAGGCCGCCGCGGCCCGCCAGCATGCCCAGGATCTGCAAGCCTCCGGCACGCTGGACAACGCCACCGCCTCGGTGCTGTATGAAAACGCCACGAACGCCGCCGCGGTAGTGACCCAGGCGTTGGAAACCGCCCGGCGGTTGACCTCCGCCCCGGATCTCACCAGCCACCAGACGCTCATCACGCCCCCGCGGCTTGATCTGGAGCCGGAACCTGAACCGGAGACCGTCTATCAACTGCAACCAGCGGTGGAAAACATACAGACCGCGGCGCATCAGGTTCAGCAGCGCCCTTATGTCACCGAGCCGGTCGCTCAGACGAAGAAAGGAAGTCCCGCGCTGGTCTTCGTGCTCGTCTTTCTCTTTCTGGCCGGTGGTGGCGCGGGAGGCTGGTATTTCTATACCGAGGCTCAAAAGAAAAAGGATTCCGTCCAGGTCACGGTGGTAAAAGACCCGGTGGATCCTCCGCCGGTAAAACCCCGGCGTGAAACCCTGCCGGGGAACGAAAAAGGGAACAATGGCACCCCCGATGATAACCATGAGGACTCCATGGTGGATCCCAAAGAGAATGGAAATGACACCAAACAGCCAGAGCCGCCCGTGGTTCCCAAGCCCCGGCAGGTGCTGGTGACGTTCACCGGCGATCTGCCGAAGGAGGACAGCGAAATCACCTTTCCCGGCGTGGAGGCCACTCCCAAGACCGTCCGCTCCGGCGGCAAGCTGAACTTCCTCTTCTCCCTGCTTCCGGAGATTCCGGCTCCGAAGCCGGTGCTGGCCTCTTCGAAACTGTCGTTCACTCTGCTCTCCGAGGCTCCGGACAAGGTGGAATACCAGCTCAAACTGGCACTGCCGCCCGCGAAACTCAGGGTCAAAGGGTTTGCCGCCACCGGCCCGGAAGTGAGCGCGGCCTCCCATCCGGTAAACGTCCGCGCGGCCACCATCGCCCAGCAATATGGCAGGACGGAGGGAGATGATCTGGTTTTTGAAAACGGTGCGGAGGAGGATGGAACCTTTCAGTTCGATATTCCCTGCTGGGAGCCGGAAAAAAAACCGGTGAAGACGAAATCCGGCGAGTGGGAGGTGCGCGTAAAACTGAGGCTCGTGCCCATCCCGCTGGACCCTGTTCCCGGCCCGGAAAGTCCCTGGAAGTCCGTCACGTTCACTCCGGGTAATCTGGAAGTGCTTCCCGGATTGAAGGAAATCGAGGGACTTGGGCGGAATTCCCGTCCCATTGAGACGAACCTCCGCTTTGGCCTGGTGGATGTGGAGACCGAGCCTCTGCTGTTGCCTCCGGGGGAATATACGGTTGTCTGGACACCCGCCGATCCCAATGGCCGCCCTTCCGAGCCCGTGACTTATAAAGTCCCCGCCCAGGATCCGCCGCCCCTGCGGGTTCCCGCTATGAAAGAGGACTGACCTTTCGCGGTTTCCCCGCTTTCGGCGCTTCCCTGCCTCCCGATATTCCGTATTCTTACCCCCCTCCATGAAAACGCTCTTTGAAAAAGTCTGGTCCGCCCACGCCGTCCGTCAACTCCCCAATGGCCAGACCCAGCTTCTCATTGGCACGCACCTGGTTCATGAGGTCACCAGCCCGCAGGCATTCGGGATGCTGCGGGACCTGGGACTGAAAGTGAAGTATCCGCACCGCACCTTTGCCACCGTGGATCACATCGTCCCCACGGACAATCAGGTGGAACCTTTTGCCGATGACCTCGCGACCGGGATGATCCGGGAACTCCGCCGGAACGTCGAGGAGTTCGGGATCACTTATTTTGACTTGAGCAGCGGGAAACAGGGCATCGTCCACGTGGTGGGGCCGGAGCAGGGGATTACCCAGCCGGGCACCACCATTGCCTGCGGGGACAGCCACACCGCCACGCACGGGGCGTTCGGGGCCATTGCCTTCGGCATCGGCACCACCCAGGTGCGGGACGTGCTGGCCACGCAGACCATGGCCATGAGCAAACCGAAGGTCCGCCGCATCAATGTGGACGGCGCATTGCGCCCGGGCGTGTATGCGAAGGACGTGATCCTCCACATCATCGCTCTGCTGGGAGCCAAGGGTGGCATCGGCTATGCCTATGAATATGGCGGCGAGGTGTTCGACCGCTTCTCCATCGAGGAGCGCATGACGGTTTGTAACATGTCCATCGAAGGTGGCGCGCGCTGCGGGTATGTGAACCCTGATGAAAAGACCTTCGCCTATCTGAAGGACCGTCCCTATTCCCCGAAGGGGGCCGCGTGGGATGAGGCCGTGGCGCGGTGGAAATCCTTCGCCTCGGACGAGGGCGCGGTCTTCGATGACGTGGTGAACATCCGCGCGGAGGACATCGCTCCCACCGTCACTTGGGGCATCAGCCCGGACCAGGGCTTTGGCATCGACAGCACCATCCCTGATCCCGCCGCGGCGGCCACGGAAAATGAGCGCGCCAGCATCACGGAGGCTCTGGAATATATGAAGCTGCCCGCCGGCGGTCCCATCAAAGGTACGAAGATCGACGTGGCTTTCCTCGGTTCCTGCACGAATGGCCGTCTGAGCGACTTCCGCGAGGTGGCGAAATTCATCAAAGGCCGCAAGGTGGCCGGTCATGTGAAGGCCATCGCCGTTCCCGGCAGCCAGATCGTGGACGTGCTCTGCCGGAATGAAGGGCTGGACAAAATTTTCAGCGACGCCGGGTTCGAATGGCGCGGCGCGGGCTGTTCCATGTGCCTGGCCATGAACCCGGACAAGCTGGTGGGCGACCAGCTCTGCGCCAGCAGCAGCAACCGGAATTTCAAAGGCCGCCAGGGCAGCACCACCGGTCGCACCGTGCTTATGAGCCCCGTCATGGTGGCCGCCGCCGCCATCACCGGTGAGATCTCGGACGCCCGGGAGGTCTTCGAAGTCGGGGCTCTGGCGCCGGCCTGAGCCGCCGTGGCACGGTTCACGCAGTGTGGACCGTATGAAACGGTTCCTCAACCCGTCGCTCCTTCTCACACTGCTCTGCGTTCCGCTGGGCGCGTGTTCCTCCACTCCCGTGGCTTCCCCGGTTAAATATCAGCAGGAGGGGGACACGTTCGTGGGACAGGTCATCGAGAGTTCTCCGGAAAGGATCACCATCAAGATCAAGGATCGTCCGGAGCTTCTAGTGATCGAGCAGGGACGTTAAGAATGAGACGGGTGAAAGCTTCCCGCGAAGGCGGGGCGGGCAGGTGTTGCGCTTGCCACTGAAAAACAGCAGGAGGCGGGTATGAATCTCATTTCCCGCCGTTTGTTTCTCGTTGCCGCTTTGTTTCCGGTCCTGCTTGCTCGCACCGGGGCTCAGGATAAAACGGATGGCTGGGTCTCCATGTTCAATGGCAAGGACCTCACGGGATGGAAAGCTCCGGAACCCAATCCGTTTTGGAAAGCTGCGGATGGCGTGCTGACGGGCGAGAACAATGCCGCGAAAAAAGGCTCCATGCTCTACACCACGGAGAGCTACGCGGATTTTGAAATGGAGGCGGAGGTGCGCTGGAGCGGGGAAATCGACAGTGGCTTCATGGCCCGGAAGCCGGAGGTGCAGGTGCAGATTGGCGTTTCCCGGAGTCTCAAGAAGGACATGACCGGCTCGTTCTATGTCGGCAAATACCCCGAGGAGGCCCAGGCGAAAGAGGCCGGAAAACTCCTGAAAGCCGGAGACTGGAACAAGTTCAAATTCCAGGCAAAGGGAGACACCTTCACCGTCTGGATCAACGGCACGCAAGCTTCCAGTTACAAGGATGCCAAGTACGCCGCCCCCGGGCCCATCGGGCTGCAAATCCATCCCGGGTTGGACATGAAAGTGGAGTTCCGGGATCTCCGGATTCATACTCTGAAGTGATCGCGGAACTGGCTTGCGAAGATCCGTGAGTCCTTTGTCTCTCCGTTGGAGACCGCCAACCGGAAGCAAAACTTTGGTAAAAGCGGCTTTTCCGGAGGAACGGGCGGCACCGGTTGCGTCGTTTACAATGAGCGCGTGGCGAGGAGGTGCTGTCTTACCAGTTTAAAGAATGCCGTTTCACGCTCCATTCCGGGAGGTAACGCAATGCGGATTCGCCGCTCTCCCGCCAGAATGATATAAGCTGAGGCGGAATGATTGTAGTGAGCCGGCTTGTATTCCACGTCCACAACCTCCCGTGGATCGAACCACCTCCTGCGGCGCAGAATGCCTGCGCCCGTGGAAACAAGCCCGCCCCGGTGATCCACTTTCACCACCGTGGTCCCCGCGAGTCCCAGAACACACACCATCATCACCCTGAGGGAGCCAATGGAAAAAAGAATACCGAGAAGCGTGGCGAGCCATTGAAAGTCACCGCTTATCGTATGGATGTTATAAAATCCGATCGTACAGCCTCCCGCCCAAACCGGGATCAGCAAAAATACCACCGGAGTGTGAAGTGAAGCCCACGCCTCAAATCCTCCAGGTGTGCCGGCGAGACTGATGCCTCGCGGCAACCTGGTGATGTCGATGGGCTCTGGCGGGCTTGTCACCGTCGGCAGAGGAAACAGTTCCCCGCAGCCTGGACAGAGCATGGTCCACCGCTCCATGTTGATATGCTCAACCGGGATGGTCCGACCGCACTTCGGGCAGGCGGGCTTCATTCAGAGCTTGTCCGGGAAAACCTTCAGTGCGTGCCCGCCATTTCGCGGCGCGAAGGTTTGCGCACGGGGACATTCACTTTCTCCACGTCGGCGGCCACGACTTTGTATTCGGGGCAGAGGGTGTCGGCGTCGCAGCCGGAGCCGGTGACATTGTTCACCATGGCCTCGGGGAAGTGGAAGGTGGTGTAGAGAATGCCGGGCTTCACTTCATCGCTCACGCGGGCGTGGAGAATGACCTCACCGCGGGCGGAGAAGAGGCGCACCTTCTCCCCGGTGGAGATGTCCTTCAGGCCGGCGTCGTCCGGGTGAATGGTGAGCACGTCCTCCGACACGATCTCGCTGTTGCCGGTGCGGCGCGTCATGGTGCCACAGTTATAGTGCTCCAGGATCCGGCCAGTGGTGAGGATGAAGGGGAACTCCCGTCCGTTGGTGAGGAGTTCATTCGACTCCGCCCACGGGAAGAAGTGGAACTTCCCGAGACCGCGGGTGAACTTCTCCGTGTGGAGAATGTGCGTGCCTTCCCCATTGGCGGCGATGGGCCATTGCTTCCCGTTGTCACCCAGGTTCTCCCAGGTGGCTCCCTTGAAGAAGGGGACGATGCTGGCCACTTCGGCGAGCATACCGTCCGGCGTGTAATCCGCCTGCGGATACCCGAAGCGCTGCATGATCTCGCACATGATCTGGCCGTCCGGCTTCGTGCCGGGCAGCGGGGAAACGGCAGCGTTCACACGTTGCACGCGGCGCTCGGCATTCGTGAAGGTGCCGCTCTTCTCCAGGAAGGTGGAGGCGGGCAGGATGACATTGGCGAACTTCGCCGTCTCCGTCATGAAGATTTCCTGCACCACCAGGAAGTCGAGGGCGTTCATGGCGCGCTTCACGTGTTCGGAATCCGGGTCTGTTTGCACGATATCCTCTCCCATGAGCCACAGGGCCTTGAGCTTGCCTTCGAGCGCGGCATCGAACATTTGCGGGATCTTCCAGCCGGCCTCCTCGCTGAGCTTCACGCCATAGAATTTCTCGTAGATGTCATGCATCGCGGGATCATTCACCTCCCGGTAGCCCGCGCCCTGGTGGGGCTGGCAGCCCATGTCGGCGGCACCCTGCACGTTGTTCTGACCGCGGAGCGGATTCACGCCCACGCCGGGACGGCCGATGTTTCCGGTCATCATGGCGAGGTTCGCGATGAGCATCACCGTCTTCGCGCCCTGGCTGTGCTCCGTGACGCCCAGACCGTGGAAGCTCATGGCGGCTTCGGCGCTGGCGTATTCGATGGCGGCGGCACGCACCAGTTCCCGGTCCACGCCGGTGATGCGCTCCAGGTCGTCGATGTTCAGGGCGAGCAGACCGGCCTCCAGTTCCTCCCAGTTTTCGCAGCGTTTGCTGACAAAGTCCCGGTCCACGAGGCCTTCCTCGATGATGTAACGGGCAAACATGTTCAGCAGGGCCACGTTCGTGCCGGGGCGAAGCTGCAGATGATACTTGGCGTAGGGCACCATCTCGATGCGGCGGGGATCGATGACGATGAGCGGCACGCCCTTCATCACCACCTGCTTCATCCGCGCGCCCGTGACCGGGTGGCCCTCGGTGGGATTCGCCCCGATGAGCAGGATGCAGTCCGTGTGCTCCAGATCCTCCACGGAATTCGTGGCCGCTCCGGTGCCAAAGCTCTTTTGCATGCCCCACGCGGTGGGAGAGTGGCAGACGCGGGCGCAGCAGTCGATGTTATTCGAGCCCATGAGCGCCCGGATGAACTTCTGCATGAGGTAGTTCTCCTCATTCGTGCAGCGCGCGGAGGAAATGCCGGCGATGGCCTGGCCGCCGTGCTCCGCTTTGATGCGGGTAAGATTCTCCACGATGTGATCGTAGGCCTCGTCCCACGTGGCTTCCCGGAAGTGCCCGTTCGTGCGGATGAGCGGGGTGCGCAGGCGGTCCTTGTGATTGTAGAACTTGAAGGCAAACCGGCCCTTGAGGCAGGTGTGCGCGTGGTTCACCTCCGCGTCCGCCGGGGCGGTAATGGAGAGGACTTCATTGCCCTTCGTGGCCACATTGAGATTACAGCCCACCCCGCAGTAGGTGCAGATGGTGCGCGAGCGCTTCGTGGCCTCGATGCTCTTAGACTGGAAGACATCGCTGATAGCGGAGGTGGGGCAGGCCTGGGAGCAGGCACCGCAGGACACGCAGGGGGATTTTTCAAAGCTGGTGTCCAGCCCCTTGATGATGCGCGCGCCAAAACCGCGGCCGTGCATGGAGAGCACGAATTGACCCTGCACTTCGTCACAGGCGCGGACGCAGCGGGAGCAGTTGATACACTTCGAGAGATCGCTCGTCATGTAGGGGTGCGAGAGATCCTTCTTCCGGTCCAGGTGGTTCGCCCCGGCGGGGTAGCGCACCTTGCGCACGCCCACTTTCGCGGCCACCGACTGGAGTTCGCAGTTCCCGTTCACCTCACAGGTCAGGCAGTCCAGCGGGTGGTCGGTGAGGACCAGTTCCACGATGTTCCTGCGCAGGCTCCGGATCTTCTGGGACTCCGTGAAAACGTGCATGCCCGGCGTGATGGGCGTATGGCAGGACGCCACCACGCGGCGCGGCCCGTCCGGCTGCAGAGCCACCTCCACCGAGCACACGCGGCAGGCCCCGTAAGGCTTCAGTTGCGGCGCATCGCACAAGGTCGGCACATGCCCGCGCCCCTGGTGGCGGTCGATGAAATTCAAAAGCGTGTCCCCGGCCTGGTAACGCAGCGGCTGGCCATCGAGGTAAGCGGTTTGTTGGATAAGGTCCTGAACCATGGGATTACCTTGATAATATGCCGGAACCGCGGGGAAGGGAAGGGGGCTTTTGCGTAAACGGGGAAGCGTCCCTGACGGGGCCGGACGGCCCGGAAGACACTCCATTCCCCCGTATGCAAGGACTCCTCACCGTCTTTTCCGATGGTACGGCGCCTCGATTTCCCAACACGGGGCGATCAAACGCCCTGGCCAATCAGCGCCTCCAGCGCGCGGAGCGTGGCCGAGGAGCGGTTTTCGACGCCGATCTTCGCGTAGATGTGCTCCAGGTGTTTCTTTACCGTGGGCACGCTCATCTCCAGAATGATGGCGATGTCCGCGTTGCCCTTGCCCTGGGCGGTCCAGAGGAGGACCTCCGCTTCGCGCGGGGTGAGGCCTAGAGCCAGAAGCGGGGTGGGCGAGGTGAAATCCGGCTGCGCGGCGTGGCGCAGGAGCTCCGCGCGCTTGAGGCGGACCTGGACGGCGGAGACGATTTCCGGGACGGATACCGGTTTTGTCAGGTAGTCGTCCGCGCCCATGCTCATGCCGTTGCGGAAGTCCTCCTTCGCGCCGTTGGCGGTGAGGAATATGAAGGGGATGAGCGCCGTGGCGGGCTCCTCCCGCAGGCGGCGGAGGACTTCGTGGCCGTCCATTTGGGGCATCATCACATCGCAGAGGATCAGGTCCACCCGGCCCTGACGGGCAAGGGCGAGACCGTCCCGGCCGTCCCCGGCTTCGAGGACCTTGAAGCCCTCCAGTTCAAGGATGGTGACGATGTTCGACCGCATCTGGGGCTGGTCTTCAATGACGAGGATGGTCTTCATGGGTGATCACTGGTGGGGAAGAGCGGCAGACTCACCGTGGCCGTGGTACCGCGGCCCGGTTCGCTGGAAATGACGATGCGTCCGTTCTGCAATTCCGTGCAGCGCTTCACGATGGCGAGGCCCAGCCCGGTGCCGTTCCGCCCGGCCACATTGCCCCCGCGGTGGAAGGCCTCGAAAAGCCGGGGCTGATCCTCCGGGGCGATGCCAATGCCCCGGTCCGTGACGGTGAAGACGGCGTCGTCCCCGCGGCGTTCGACGCGGAAGGAAACGGGAGAGCCGTCCGGCGAATACTTCACGGCATTGGAAAGCAGATTGGTCAGGATGGAGCGGAGCAGATTTTCATCCGCGCAGGCTTGGGGGCCGAGTCCGGCGGTATCGAGCCCGATGGGGCACCGCGCGCCGGTGGAGGAGCTGACTTCATCCGCGAACTCCTGGCACAGAGCCGCGAGGTCCACGGGTTCGATGCAGCAATCCTCGCGGTTGGCGCTCAGCTTGCCCAGGTGCAGGACATCCTCCACGAGGCCGCTCATGAGGCGCGTGGCCCGCTGGATGTCCACGAGGCACTGGCGGCGCTTTTCCGGCGTCAGGCGGTCCAGGTAGTTTTCGAGGATGCCCGCGGAGGACATGATGATGCCGAGCGGGGTACGAAACTCATGCGAGACAAGATTCACGAAGTTGGATTTCATCTCGCCCACCTTTCGCTCCCGGACGAGGGAATCGCGCAACTGTTCCTCCATGCGGCGCTGCTCCGTGATGTCCCGGGCGATGCAGGCCATGTATTGCGGCTCGCCGCCGGGCCCGCGCATGATGAGCCCCACAAAGGAAACGGGGATCTCGTGGCCGTCCCGGTGTAGCAGGGCCACCTCCGAACGCCAGGAGCCTGTTTCCAACGCCGCGGGAAAGCCATCCGTCTCAAAAAGACGGTACACCCATGGCGGGTAGATGCTGGAGACGGGAACGCCCGTGAGGTTTTCCTCCAGCGCGATGCCGGTAAGCTTTCGCCCCGCGGAATTCATGAACAGCGTCCGGCCCTCCATATCCGTCATGGCCATGAGATCGGAGGTGGACTCGCAGACGGCCTTGAAGCGCTGGAGTTCAGACTGTGCCTCCTCCTTTTCCCCGATCTCACCGCGCAGCCGGTCCACGGCGGTTTTGAGCTCCCGGGTGCGCCGCCGGACCAGACGGCGGAGCAGGAAAATCCAGGCTCCCGCGCCACCCGCCGCCAGCCCCACCCAGCCGAGAGTGCGAAGGTTTTCCGGCCGTTCCCAGAAAGCGGGAGGTGATGTGGCGACCACATCCGCGGGACCCCGTAGATTGAGCCTTACCATCCGGGAGCCGTCGGGACGACCGGTGCTGGAGCTGGTGCCGGTCACGGTGACCCAGGAGTGCAGCGCGGGTTTCCATGGCCTGGATTCCAGGGTTTCCCATACGGCTTCAAAGAGGGTATCCCCCTGCCTCAGCAACAGCGTGTCCATGTAGAGACCGTCATTCAGGGAAGCGGAGGGAAGGCTGACGACCTCGCCCTTCAGCCTCACCAGACGGCCATCCATGCTGGAAGACCCCGCCTCTTTGATATCGATCTCCAGGGGCCGCGGGGGCGTGCCCCGTTCCACCAGGCGGTATTCCGCTTCGTCCAGGAAGAAAAATCCATCCCGCGTGGCGGGTGCCCCGAGCACCTCCACCACGTCTCCCACCTTCACGGCATCAATGCCGGGGAGATCGATATAACGTCCATAGGGATCGCCTTTGATATTGGGCAGCAGCATGACCTCCATGCCGCCGGAGTCATCCACGAGCCCCATGCGCTCCGAAGGGGCGGCGAGAGTCACGGTGCCGCGCACATGTACCCGGCTGCCATCGCGCGGGGCTTTCGCCGCCATCGCGAGCGGGATGACCGGAATGGCATAGCGATCCACCGGGGCGGGGCGCAATACCTTCAGATGCTGCGTGGTGGCATACCAGAGCACCGCTCCGGATGGGCCGCGAAACCGCTCCCGGGTCAGCAAAGCCGCCCCGGTGACCTCCACCTCCGCGCCGATCAACAGCTCCGGCACGGAGAAGATATTCGGAGAGCCGAGATTCGCCTCCCACACGTGGCCTCCGCTGGAAATATGCAGGCGGAGAACCCCCCACACCCGCGAGGCATTGCGGATCTCTCCCCGCACCGTCGCCCATGCGCCATCGTCGGAGTTCAGTCCCATCCTGACATCCTGGATGCGGCGGGGGACGGGGAAAGTTCCCGGTCCCACGGGCGTCCATTTCCGGATGACAAAGTAAGGGGCAAAGAGCCCTCCCACGAGATAACCCTCCGCCTCGATCTCCTGTCCGGCGGATGGCCGGGCAACCTGGCGTTCGAGATCGGCGCGCATCGCTCCCGTGGCATCCTGGAGGTAAATGACCCGCTCATGGTTGACGGTGGAAAGCGTGACCAGGGCTTTCAGTTTTGCCGTCCTCTCCCGCGTCCGCGCGCCATCCCGGCCCAGTTTGAGGATGTCTCCCACGGAGGTCAGGACTTCCGGGGAGGGCGCCGGTGGCTCCTCCGCCCGGGTGGAAAGCAGCCACGGCGCGAGGCACAGGAGGCAGCGGAGAAGCAAGCGGGACATGGAAGGGTGGACGGAAGGCTTTGGAAAGAGAATGGCAGGTATAAGATGCAAGGTCCGCCACCGATATACGTCGAACGGCGGACTGCCTCATGAAACGGTTTTGTGCCCGCCGGTGTCCATTCCTCTTTTGGCGGGTAGCCGTTCGGCTAATTTCGACATTCCGGCGGGATGGCAAAATCGCGCCGCTATGAAATCCGTCCTCTCCCGGCTTTTACTTTTACTGCTTCCCGCCTCCGGCATCGCCTTGTTAGAAACGGCCAGGGCCGGGGTTTTTTATGAACCGGTGAATGCCTTCGCCGCCGGCCCGCGCAATCCGGATCGCGGCAGTCTTTTGTTGTACGGCGATGGCAGTCTCTACGGCACGTCCTCCCAGGGTGGCTACTATGACCAGGGCACGATCTTCAGAATCTCCCGCGAGGGCGTGGTGACGGTGCCGGTCCACTTTACCGGTTCTTTTGGCGCGGCGAAGGGCACGGGGCCGCGGGGCGCGCTGGTGAGTGACGGCAATGGATTCCTTTGGGGCACGACCGCTGGAGGAGGTGTGAACAGTTCGGGCACGGTCTTCAAATACAACGTGGCCGCCCGGCAGATCACCACGGTGGCGGAGTTCACGGGGAACAGTCCGGTAAAAGGCGCGCTGCCGGTCTGCGGTCTTACGAATGACGGGAACGGGAATTTCTGGGGCACCACGGTCAATGGTGGGGCGGGCGGCAATGGCACGGTGTTCAGGGTCAACATCGCCACCGGGGCGTTCACGAATGTGGCGGAGTTTTCCTATCCGGGCACCAGCGGAACGATCCGGGGGCGCACTCCCTACGCGGGTCTGGTGAATGACGGGAAGGGGTTCCTGTGGGGCGCGCTGTATGGTGGGGGCACGGCGGATAAGGGCACTCTTTTTAAGATCGAGGCGGCGACCGGGGCTTTCACCACGGTGATTGATTTCACGGGGACATCCGGTGCCGCAAAGGGCAGCCAGCCGCAGTCGTGTCCGGTGAGCGATGGCAGCGACTATCTGTGGGGCACCACCTACACGGGCGGCGCGTCGGACCGGGGCACTGTTTATAAGATTCACCGGGACACCGGCATTCTTACTACCATCCGCGAGTTCGGAGATGCCGCGAACGGCCAGCATCCTTATTCGACGCTCACCCCGGCGGGGAATGATTATTTCTGGGGGACGGCTTCCGTGGGTGGCTCCACGGGAGGGGGACTGGTGTATAAGCTGGAGAAGACTACCGGTGCCCTGACAAAGATGGCGGAATTCAACGCCGCCACCGGCTTCACCCCGGCTGCCGCGCCCGTGAGCGATGGGCGTGGCTCCTACTGGGGCACGACAAGTCTTGGCGGGCCGTCCTCGCTGGGATCCGTGTATAAGGTGCAGGCTGTCACGGGAGCCCTGACACCTGTCGTGTTTCAGGATGTCCTGCCGCCTGCCACGGGCAAGGAGGGCTACGGGACTTTGACGGAGGACGGCCAGGGAATTCTGTGGGGCACCACCTCCAGGGGTGGAGTGGGGAATTACGGAACGATCTTCCGGTTCGATCCCGTCACCGGCAGTCTCGCCACGGTGATCGAATTCACGGGCACGACGGGCAATGTGAAGGGCGCGCAGCCGTTCGCGGGCATGGTGAAAGACGGTGCGGGAATGCTCTGGGGTACCACTCAGAATGGAGGGAGCGGAGGCCGGGGCACGGTCTTCCGGTTCAATCCGGCGACCACGGAACTGATTACCGTGGTCACTTTCACAGGAACCAGCGGAACCGCGAAAGGAGCCAATCCCCTCGGCGGCCTGCTGGACGAGGGAGACGGGGGCTTACTGGGGACGACCCAGAACGGCGGGGCCGCGAACCTGGGGACGGTGTTTAAACTGGACACCGCCACGGGCACGGTGACGACGGTCACCGAATTCACCGGCACTACCGGAGCGGCGAAGGGATCCTTTCCATACTGTGGCCTGGCAAGTGACGGCCTGGGACATTACTGGGGCACCACTTATGGAGGCGGTGCCACGGGTGTGGGCACGGTGTTCAAGCTCGACGCGGATACCCTCGCCATGAGCCCGGTGGTGGAGTTCACGGGAAATACCGGGGCGTGCAAAGGAGGAATACCCGCCAGTCCTCCCATGCCGGATGGTAAAGGCAACGTGTGGGGCACCACCTATGGCGGCGGGCCCACGGGAGCGGGAACCCTTTACCGGATCAAGGTGGAGAATGGCACGTTCACTTCGTTGCTGGATTTTGGCGGCACGCTCACTCCCAAAGGAGCCAATCCCCGGAGTCCTCTTCTGAACGACGGGAACGGCTCTTTGTGGGGCACGTGTTCGTCAGGCGGGGGCACGGGCGGGCTGGGGACGGTTTTCAGAGTGGACATCGCCACCGGGAGTTTTGCCAGTGTGTTTGAATTCACCGGGATCAGTGGCGCGGTGCCTGGCCAGACCCCGGGATACGGCGCGCTCACCCTGGCGAAGGATGGAAATCTCTATGGGAACACCGTTAGTGGAGGGGTGACTTCTGGCGGGGAAATCGCGGGTTATGGGCAGATTTTCCGCATTCGCCTCGGCTCTCTGCCAGTGACACTGGCGGCCACGGGTATTTCGAAGACCGGGGCCACACTCCACGGCACGGTAAATCCCGGCGGGAAAGAGGCGGAGGTTTCCTTTGAAT
This sequence comes from Verrucomicrobiales bacterium, assembly GCA_965229245.1. Classification (GTDB taxonomy): domain Bacteria; phylum Verrucomicrobiota; class Verrucomicrobiia; order Verrucomicrobiales; family V1-33; genus V1-33. The sequence goes on along the minus strand of CBDDIW010000002.1, from coordinate 928,584 downwards.
ACAGCGACCATCCGGATCTGTCAGGCTCCACCGTGGTAGCCATGGGTACCGCAGGGGCGGGGACGACTGCCCTGGACTTCAGCGCGCCGCTGACGGGGTTGTCGCCATACACCAATTATTACTATCGCATCCGGAGCTTCAGCGCGGAGAATCCTAACATGCAGAACGGTGGACTCCGCTCCTTCAGAACCGCGGGGACGACTTATGAGGAATATGCCGCGGGATTCTTCAGCCCGGCGCAGTTGAATGACCCGCTGGTGTCCGGGCCTGGGGCGGATGCGGATGGCGATGGCGCGGAGAACCTGCTGGAATACGCGCTGGATTCCAATCCCCTGACCGGCCCGGCCCCCGCATTGGAAGCGAAAGCCAGTGAAGCAGGACTCTCCGTTTCCTGGCACCAGGGCCTTTTGCGGAGCGATCTGGAGTGGCACGCCGAGGTATCCTCCGATCTCGTGAACTGGCATGACGATCCTGCCTCCATCCTGCCGGGCCCGCCCTCCAGCGATGGCAACGGGCGCACGGAAACCGTGACGGCCAAAGTCCTCGCCCCCGCTGGAGCCGCGGCCCGCGCCTTTGTCAGGCTCAGGGTGACGCGGCTCCAGCCGTGAATGGAGTCCTCAGCGCAGGACAAACCGGGCCCGCATGTAGTGGCGGGCGGTGGAGGAAAGCGGCTGGGGTTCCCGCCAGGTGACGGTGGACGTGCCATCGCCGTTGTTCACCTCGCCCACATAGACCGCGTCCGCCGCCCAGTCGCTCATGTTCGCGGAGGTCTCCACGATCATCTCCACGTCATCCGAGGAGCTCAGGCCCCGGCGCACTTCGAAGGCGCGGTAGTCCACGGCTTCCACCGTGACCACGCGGGCCACCGGCAGGAGGCCGCGGGAGGGGGAGTCGTGGGCGGTGCCCATGGCGTATTCCGCGAAGTTGCTCAGGCCGTCATTGTCCGGGTCCGCGTTGTCGTCCGTGATGCCCCGCGCCGCTTTCCACGCGGCATAGCCGGTGGAGTCCGCGGAGCCTGGGGTGCCGCCCGCCGCCGTGCTGCTCCGCCAGTGTGAGGGCACGGAGTGGTCCGGGTTGGACATGGGGGCGATGAGCACGAGGGAGAAGCCCAGGCCGTCCGCCGCCTCCGGCCACGGGGCCTGGTCGTCGTAGGTGAAGTCCCGGATGGTGCCGGTTTTGGTGCTGGTGAGCAGCAGGTGCTCGCCGTCATTGCTCAGGTTGCCGGAGGCGAATTGCCCCGCGACCGCGATGCCGCTCAGCCCGGTGGCATAACGCTGGTTGAAGGCCGCGCGGTTCTTCACCACCACGACACGGCCCCCCACGGGTATGAGTGTGTTGTCCGTGAAGCTGAAGAGGATGCCATCCGTGAAGCTCACGCCAGTGAGGTCCACCACTTTGGTCCCGATGTTCATCAGCTCGATAAACTCGTAGTCATCGCGATTGGAGGAGATGGCCAGTTCTGCCGGGGCGGTGACCTCCTGGGGACGGTAATTGATTTCTGAAATCACCAGATTCGCGGCGCTGGCGGGTTCGCTGTCCACGCTGAAGAAAGCCTGGTTCATGGCGCTCCATTCGCTGGTGGTGGAGTTGTAGGAGCGCGCGGTGAGCGTGGCGGCTTTTGTGAAGAACAGCGGGCTGCTCACATTGGTGCCGCCGCTGCTCGTTTCCCCGCGCAGGAACATGTCCATGCGGATGTCCGTGCTGCCCGCGGAAGCCTGGTGGATTTCCACGGCGATGGTGTTCGTGCCTGCCGTGAAGCGGGAAGTGGGGATGGTGAAATCGTGCCAGGCCAGTTCATCGTCCACCCCGGCGGTGGCAAACTGGTTGTAAGTCGCGCCCGCGGGCAGATTGGCCGTGCGGACCACCTCCGTGCCGTTGACGTAGATCGCGGCCCCGTCGTCGTATTTGAGGCGCAGCAGGAAACTGACGAACTGCGAGGGATTCGGAATGCCGACCTTCGTGCGGAAATAGGTGGTGGCATAACGGTTCGCGGTATTGCCCCCGAAGCCCACCGTGGTGCCCGCGCCTTCGCCCTCCGTGCCGTAGCCGAGGGAGGAGGGACCGGAGGCCCACGTGGTGTCATCGAAATCCTTTGCGGACCACGCCGTGCCCTGATTGGAACCGTTGTCCAGATACTTCCAGGTGGAGCCCGTGTTCAAATAAATTACGGGCACCACGCCTCCTCCGCCGAAGCTGGCAAGCTGCGCGCCCGCCGCCGGAGCCCCGCCGATGAGGCGGGGATCCGTGCCGTCCAGAGTGTAGTATATCTTATCAGCATTGGTGGCCATGGTCACCGGCGCGGTGGGGGCCACGGAGCCGCCATACTGGCTGAAGGTGGGGGGATCCGTCTGCGGGTAAAGTCCGGCACCCTTGAGCACGGTCACCAGTCCCGGGGTGCGCACCGCCAGCCAGGAGTTGCGCACGCTGTTATAGGTGCTCTCCCACTGCGCCATGGTGCGCAGCACGCCGTGCTGATCGCCCCAGCGCGCGAGTTCCGGAATGAGGATGCTGCGGTGGTTTTTGGTTACATCCGCGTAGCGGTCCAGGCAGCGCTGCGGAGTGAGCGCGCCGTTGTTGAAAAGATGCCGCTGGGCGCGGTCGCCGAATTGCACGCGGAATTCCTGGCTGGGCCGGAGATGCATGTAGGGCACGCAGACGCCGTTGTAGTCGCCTGTCTTGTCATTGCTGGAGCCCAGGAGCATGGAGGTCTCCACGTCCCACATGAAGAAGTGCATGCCCGTGCTGGTGCGCTTCCCGGTGAGCGGCGCGGGGTCCAGCAGATCGCGTTCGCGACCGGTGTAGTAGTTCCGGTGCGGCCAGTCGTTGTTGCCGGTGTACCAGTTGGCGAGGAGGTAGTCGATATAGTTTTCGACATTGATGTAGTCCGCCCACGCCGGGTTCCTGGTGCCATCGGGGTTCAGCCCCTGGGCTTTCATAAACGCGGCGGTGCGGCCGGCTTCGGTCGTCGCGCTGGTGATGTTGGAAAGCAGGCTCACCATGGTGTTCCACGGCACGGTGCTGCCTTCGTTTGTGGCGGTGCCGAAATTGATGCCGTCCCACAGATCCTTCTCCGCGCCGAAGTAGCTGGCCCCGAAGGCGGAGTCCGGGCGCTCCGTCACGTCGAAGATGCCCCAGTACACGCCGTTGATGTAGAGGTGCAGGAACCGGCCGTGTGCCGCGTGCATGCCCATGTCCGCGGCGGTGCGGCGTCCGAATTCATCCCGCGCGTACTGGACGGTGGTGTTGTTGTCCCACTGGTAGCCGTCGTTGGACTCCATGCGGAGGATGAGCGTGTCAAACTCCTTGGCCGCGGAATCGCCAAAGAGCGGGAACTTCAGTTTGGACGGGCCGTATTTCTCTTTGAAGAGCACGCGGAAGGATTTCTTCGGCGTGAGGCTGAAGCTGCGGAACGCCCCCCCCTGGATGCGCATGCCGCAGTTGAGCTGGAAGTCCCCGGAACCGTCCGGCAGCGCGGGATCGATCATCTCCAGGGACAGACCGCGCTCCCAGGCCTCGCCGCTGGAGTTGGGATTGGAGTAAATGCCGTTCGAGCCGAACATGTCATTGGCGTCCATCACCACGGAGAGCGTGGGCACGGTCTTGAGATCGTTTTTGATCGTGGCCCCGTGGAGATCGAGCACCCGCTGGTCCAGGCCGTAGTCCGGAGCCTGGCTGCCCCACATGGCGGGCAGGCCCCAGGTGGACTGGGTGTTCGCCGCCGTCTGGGTCACCACGTCATTCACGAAAATGTAGGTGTTTGTATCCACATTCGTGGAGCGGCTGCCGTCCTTGTAGGCGATGGCTCGCACGGGCATGGTGCGGTCGATGGTGATGGGGCCGGTGTAGAGCGTGCCGGCGGTCTCGGAGGGCCAGGAGCCATTGGTGGTGTAGCGGATCTGGGCCCCCGCCGTGGCGGAGGTGAGCACCAGGGTCTGCGGCGTGGAGAAAAAGCCGCGCTTCAGGCTGAACTTCGTGTCCTTCACATATCCGGCGAAGCCCCCGCTGTTCGCGGCTCCGGGCGTGGGCGTGCTGAAGTAGCCGGGCTGCGGCGGATTCCCATACATGCCAAAGGACACGCCCTTTTGCTGGTCCGGATATTTGCTGGTGGGCGTGCCGTATTCCGAGACCACGGTGACGCCGTCAGGTTTCACGAGGGCGAGGTATTCCCCGCCGGCGTCGAGGCTGAAGTTGGTGTGCAGCGGCGATCCCGCCACGCGGCGGTCCTTTCCGGAGGCGAAGACGATCATGTAAGCACCCGGGGCCAGGCTCACATTGGGGAAGGCCCACTTCTGTTTGTCCGCCGGGTCGTCCGTCAGATAGTATCCCTGGAGCATCGCCACGGTGCCGCTGGGATTGTAGAGTTCTATCCAGTCCGATTTGTCGCCGTCGTTGTCCGAGATCTTCGCCCCGTCATTGTCCGCCATGAATTCGCTGATGGTGGGCACCCCGGGGATGACCACGCTGACGGTGATCTGGCTGGAGGCGGGACCGTTTCCGTTCACGGCGGAAAGCGTGTAAGTGGTGGTGGCCGCGGGCGTCACCACAAGACTGTTGCCGGTGATGTTCGCGCCGTTCAACTGGAGCGTCGTGTTGTTCAGCACATTCCAGGACAGCGTGGTGCTTTCTCCCGGCCCGATGACCGGTGGCGTGGCCGCGAACGTTCGGATGATTGGGAGATTCGTCACGATGACCGTCACCGCTTTCTGGCCGGTGGTGACGGGATGCGTGGCCGTGAGACTGTAGGTGGCGGTGGTGGCCGGCCCAGGAGTCAACGTAATGCTGCCGATGCCATTCACCGTCCGGGAGGTCACGTTGCCCACTCCGCTGATGGACACGCTGGTGGTGGCGGGATCGACCTCCCAGGCCAACGTCACCGGCTCGTTCGCGCTGATGAGCGGCTTGTCCGCCGTGAAGCTCTTCACCACGATGGTGGGTGTTCCGAAAAGCTCCAGCTCATTGATCTGGTGGAGCCCGCCGTCCACGGTGAAGGCGATGTAACGGAACCACTGGTAAGGCTGAGGCGTGGCAAAGTCCGCGCCGTTGCCGTTGAAGCGCAGCACTTCCAGCCGCTGACTGAAAGGGGAATAGCCCGCCGTCCAGGAATAGACGGGCGTCCACGTGGTGCCATCGTTCGAGCCCTCGATATTCCAGCGGGTGGGATCGCGCTCCGGAGCGTCGTTGCCGGCGGCGAGGGTGAAGTGGGTGAGGACGTAGGGTTTGTCCAGCTTCACCCGCACCCATTGGGGCGCGCCGGTGGCCGGGGGATCGCAGCACCATTTGTCGTCCCCGCCGCCCACTTTGTTATCGAAGATATTGAAGGCTCCTTCCCCGGTGTAGGCCTCCTCGCTGGAGGCATTGATGCTCACCCAGTTGAAGCCGGTGCCGGTGGCGTCATTGCCGTCGTTTTCCGGGTCGGTCAGATCCCCGCCCAGCAGGGCACCGGTGCCGGCCCCGAGGACCTCATAAGCTCCGGTCCGGGAGGCGGCGAAAAACAGGGTCGCGAAAGCGACCGCCAGACAGAAGGGGATTCTGAGAAGTCGGGACATAAGGGTGCGGACGTGAAGGGGCCGGAAGGGTGCGGGCAGGATGTGTTTTTCCTGAATCCCATTAAAATCCCGCCGGTACTCCTTTAAATCACGTTTAATTACGGGCGACAAGACCCATGTGACCGCAGGTCTTCGCACTTCCATGAAAAAATTTCCGGACAGACACTCATGGAAACGCGAATGAGGAGTTGAGAGGGTTTCCCGGGCATCGACGTTTGTTGTCCGTGCGCTTCCCCTCGTCCATCCCACCACGCCTTCGTCCGGCCGGAAGAAAAACAGCGTTTTGTCTGCTGGTGTTTTCCCTGGGATTTTCGGTGCCGGTCACCCGGGCGGCGGTGCCGGGCGATGGGTTTGAGCAGTTGCGGAAGGGTTCCCTCGCCGAAGCCCTGGCGGCGGCGGAGGCGGGTATTTCCGGTGATGGCATGAAAGGGGAGTGGCACCGGCTGAAGATCGAGACCCTGCTCGCTTCCGGAAAATATGACGAGGCCCGGGACGCGGTGAAGCCGGCGCTGGAGGCCGAGCCCCGGAGTCTGCTGCTGCTCTGGACCGCGCGGGAGGCTCTGCGCATGGGCGGCAAACCGGAGGAAGCCGCCACGTTTCCGGAGGAAGTCGAACGCCTTATGGTCACCCGCGACTGGGCCTACCGCGACGCGGCGAGCATCGTGATTTACGGACGCGCGCTGCTGCTGCGGGGCACCGATCCCAAAAAGGTGCTGGATGGCGTCTATGCCGTGGCACAAAAGGTGACCCCCTCCGCGCGGGAGCCGTATCTGGCCCGGGGAGCGCTGGCCCTGGAGAAAGGCGATGGTTCCCTGGCGGCGAAGGCGTTTCGCGAGGGATTGAAGATCGCGCCCTCCGATGCGGACATGCACTTCGGCCTCGCCCGGGCTTTCCTGGGCAGTGACCGCGAGCAGATGACCGCCTCGCTGGAAAAAGCGCTCAGTCTCCAGCCCCGTCATGTCCCCGGCCTGCTGCTGAAGGCGGAGCTTTTCATCGACCGCGAGGAATACACCCAGGCCTCCGTCCTTCTGGACCAGATCGCGGAGGTGAACCCCGCGCGTCCGGAGATGTGGGCCCTGAGGGCGGTGATCGCGCATCTGCGGAATGACCGGAATGCCGAGACCGCCGCGCGGGTGGCCGCCCTGAAAAGCTGGCCGGGCAATCCCGAGCCGGACTACATCCTCGGCCAGAAGCTTTCCAAAAAATACCGCTTCACCGAGGGAGCCGCCGCCCAGCGCCGGGCCCTCGCGGCGGACCCCGGCTACCTGCCAGCAAAAACCCAGCTCGCCAGCGATCTCCTGCGCCTGGGGGAGGAGGCCGAGGGCTGGAAGCTCGCCGCCGGGGTCAATGAGGCGGACGCTTACAACGTCTCCGTCCACAATCTCCTGAACCTGCACGACATGATGCAGGTAAAGTTTACCACCCTGGAGAACGGGGACTTCACGGTGCGCATGGATAAAACGGAGGCCGCCATCTACGGCCCGCGCGTGCTGGAACTCCTGGGCGAGGCCCGGAGGAAGCTGGGGGAAAAGTATGGCGTGGATGTGCGGCGGCCCACGGTGGTGGAGATTTTCCCGAACCAGAAGGACTTCGGCGTGCGCACTTTCGGAATGCCGGACAATCCCGGCTACCTGGGCGTGTGTTTCGGTCGCGTGGTCACGGCGAACAGCCCCGCCGCGAACACCCATCCGGTGAACTGGGAGTCCGTGCTCTGGCATGAGTTCTGTCACACCGTGACCCTCCAGGCCACGGCGAACAAAATGCCCCGCTGGCTGAGCGAGGGCATCTCCGTCTATGAGGAGCGCCAGGCGGATCCCTCCTGGGGTGAACGGATGACCCCGCGCTACCGGAGCATGATCCTCGGCGAGGACCTCACGCCGGTGAGCCAGTTGAGCGGTGCGTTCCTCGCGCCGAAGTCCATGGCGCACCTCATGTTCGCCTACTACGAGTCGTCGCTGGTGGTGGAGTTTATCGTCTCCCGCCATGGCGCGCCGAAGCTGGGGGAAATCCTCAAGGACCTCGCGGACGGCACCACCATCAATGAAGCCCTCGCCCGGCGGACGATGCCCATGGAGGACCTGGAGCGCGAGTTCAAAGCCTACGCCGTGGCTAAAGCGGAAGCCTTCGCTCCGAAGATGGACTGGGAGAAGCCGGAGCCCGCGCTGCTCCTGCCCGGGGGTGAAAAGAAGCTGGAGGAATGGGCCGCGGCGCATCCGCTGAATTACTGGGCGCTCATGCGCGAAGCCACCCTGCACATCGAGCAAAAGAAGTGGCTGGAGGCCGGGGAAGTGCTCAAACACCTCATTGAACTGAACCCGGCGGAAACCGGTGTGGACGGTCCCCTGGGGCTGCTGGCCCGCGTTTACCGTGAGACCGGGGACGTGACCGGGGAGAGGGCGCAATTGTCAAAGCTCGCGGAAATCGACTCCGCCGTGCCGGAGGTGAACGCCCGGCTGGCTACTCTCGCCGCGACGGCAAAGGATTGGCCGGACGCGGTCCGCCAGGCCCGGCGCTGGCTGGCGGTGAATCCTTTGGTGCCCGGTCCGTGGCGCGCGCTCGCAGGGGCGGCTTTTGAAACGGGCGACTGGCAAACCGCCGCCGCGGCCTGGCGGGCCATTCTGGCCATGGATCCGGACGATCCTGCGGGCGTGCATTTCCAACTGGCGCGGGTGCTGCACCGCGCCGGGGATTCCGCCGCCCGGCGGCATGTGCTCATGGCCCTGGAGGACAATCCCCGGCACCGCGAGGCACTGCGTCTGCTCCTGGAACTCCAGCCCCAGCCCCCGGCTCAACCCCCGACCCCGGCCACTCCGTGAAAAAGCTCCTCCCTGGTTTCTGCCTTTTGCTTCTCGCCGCGGCGGCGGTGGCCCAGTATGGACGCGGGCGCCGCTGGCAGCAGGAGGAGGAGCCGCGCACCGCCCGGGAGATGGACTCCCACAGCACCGGCACCCCCACGTGGACGAATCCCCCGGCGCACACGAAGGATGTCTTCACCTTCACCCGGATCATCTATTCCCGGAACTACGGACGCCGCGGCGGCGGGTGGGCCACGGACCTCCCGGACAGCGATCTCAACCTCTCCTGGCGGCTTCAGCAGATGACTTCCATGAAGGTGGACCCGGACACCCGGAACATCCGCCTCACGGACCCGGAACTGGCGAACTATCCGTTCGTTTACATCGTGGAGCCGGGCAGCCTTTATCTCAGCGATGAAGAGGCCACCGCGCTGCGGAAGCACCTGCTGAATGGCGGCTTCCTCATGTTGGATGACTTCTGGGGCGACTCCGAATGGGAGAACTGCGAGGAGCAGTTGAAGAAGGTATTCCCTGACAAAAAGTTCGAGGAACTGTCGCTCGATCATCCGGTCTATCACTGCGTCTTCGATATCAAATCCAAAGGCCAGGTTCCCAATGTGGACGTGGGCGCGCGGAGCGAATTCGACGGCGTCACGTGGGAATACAATCATGACGGGGATACTCAAACGGTGCACCACCGCGGTATCTCCGACGACAAGGGCCGCCTGATGGTCATCGCCTGCCATAACACGGACAACGGTGACGGCTGGGAGCGCGAGGGCGAAAGCGATTACTACTTCCACAACTTCTCCGAGAAGATCGCCTACCCGCTGGGCATCAATATCATTTTCTACGCCATGACGCACTGACCGGTTCCGCCCGGCGCAGCCAACCTCCCTTTGAATGAACGAGCAACCCACCGACGCCGCCCTTCCCGCCACACCCTCCGGAGCCGACCGCGAGGCCTTTGAAAAACTGATGTCCGGACGCGCCGCCATCGAGGCGGAACTGGGGAAGGTCATCATCGGGCAGCGGGATGTGGTGGAGCAAATCCTCATCGCGCTCATCGCGGGCGGGCACTGTCTCATCACGGGCGCGCCAGGTCTGGCGAAGACGCTCCTGGTGAATTCCATGGCGCGCATTTTCACCCTGAGTTTCCAGCGCATTCAGTTCACGCCGGACCTCATGCCGGCGGACATCACGGGCACGGAGATCCTGCAAACCACGGCGGATGGCGCGCGGCGCATGGATTTCGTGCCTGGCCCGGTCTTCGCGAACATCATCCTTGCCGATGAGATCAACCGCACACCGCCCAAAACCCAGGCCGCGCTTCTGGAGGCCATGCAGGAGCATCAGGTGACGGCGGCGGGGGTGCGCCACGCGCTGCCGGAGCCGTTCTTTGTGCTCGCCACGCAAAACCCCATTGAAATGGAGGGCACCTACGCGCTGCCCGAGGCGCAGTTGGACCGTTTCATGTTCAACGTGATCATTGATTACCTGCCGGAGGCGGATGAAATCGAAGTCGTGCGCCGCACCACCATGGGCCGTCCGGCTCCGATCAATCCGGTCTTCAGCGGCGAGGATGTGGGGCACTTCCACCGGCTCGTCCAGCAGGTGCCGGTGTCGTCGGAGTTGATCGCCTTCGCGGTACGGCTCGCGGCTTCCTCGCGTCCCCGCCAGCCGCGGGCGCCGGAGTTTGTGAATGAGTGGGTGAGCTGGGGCGCGGGCACCCGGGGCGGGCAGTCGCTCATCCTCGGAGCCAAGGCGCGGGCGCTGCTGAAGGGCCGCGCGCATGTGACCATCGAGGACATCCGCGCGCTCGCCGTTCCGGTGCTGCGGCACCGCGTGCTGCTGAACTACCGGGCCGAGGCCGAGGGCGTCCACATCGAGGAAGTGATCCGGCGTCTGGTCGAGTCCGCCGAAAAAGCCGCATGACCGCCAAAGCCCCATCCACCCTCACGCCGCGCCGGGGGGAGTTCATCCACCCGGCGGCGCTCATGGCCATCCGGTCGCTGGAGTTGCGTGCCCGGACAGTGATGGAGGGATTCATGAAGGGCATCCACCGCAGCCCGTGGCATGGCTTCTCCGCGGAGTTCACGGAATACCGCCAGTATTCCCCGGGGGACGATCCCCGGCATCTCGACTGGAAGGTCTTTGCCCGCAGCGACCGGTTTTTCATTCGCAAGTTCGAGGACGAAACAAATCTGCGCTGCCACCTCACCGTGGATCAGAGCCGGTCCATGGATTACGGCTCCCTGCCGTGGACCAAGGCACAGTATGCCGCCACGCTCGCGGCCACGTTGGGACAGTTCCTGTATCGTCAGGGGGATGCCGTGGGGCTGTTGAGTTTTGACGAGCGCATCCGGGAGTGGATCCCCGCGCGTCACCGCCCGGGTCATCTTCGCCGCATCATGCTCACTCTGGAGAAGCCCGCCGGGGGCGTCTCCACGGACCTCACGGCCCCCATGCTCCGGCTGGCGGAGATTGTCAGGAAACGCGGGCTCATGGTGCTGATCTCGGATTTCCTCGCGCCCATTGAGCGGCTGGAGCATCTGCTTTCCCAGCTCGGGGCCTGCGGTCATGAGATCACGGTTTTCCAGGTTCTCGATCCCTCGGAGGTCTCCTTCGATTTCACAAAGGAGATCCTGTTCGAGGACGCGGAAACCGGTCGCACCGTGTTCATCGATCCCGGCCAGGCCCGGGCCGGCTATCTGGGAAAACTCGCCGCGCACGGCCAGGCTCTGCGCGTGGTGTGCGATAAACTGGGTGTCGGCTTCCAGCGCATCCTCACCGATGAGCCGATGGAGAAGGCCCTCTCCGGATTCCTGCGCGAACGCGCGCGCCGGGGACGGCCCGTGCGCCGGGCGGCACAAAAGGGAGGACGCGCATGAACTTCCTCGCGCCGCTGTTTCTGCTGGGAGCTCTCGCTATCGCGGGACCGGTGATTCTGCATCTCATCCGGCGGACCTCGCGCGAGCGCCAGCGTTTCAGTTCGCTGATGTTTCTGGATCCCACGCCGCCGCGTCTGACCAAACGCAGCCGTATCGAAAACTGGCTCCTCTTGCTTCTGAGGGCGGGCGTGCTCGCGCTGCTGGCGCTGGCCTTTGCCCGCCCGTTCTTCCGGGCCACGGTGCCGCCGGGCACGGAGGGAAATGGCGGAGACCGTACGCTTGTGCTGGTGGACGCCAGCGCCAGCCTGCGCCGCGAGGGCCTGTGGGAGGCCGCGAAAGAACGCGCGCTCAAAGCGGTGGAATCCGCCGCCGCGGGCGGGGACGTGGCGTTGACCACTTTTGACCGGGCGACAGCTTCACTTTTGAAATTCGAGGACTGGCACGGGGCCGCGCCGGATTCCCGCCTGGCCCTCGCGCGGGAACGGCTGGACACGGCCTCTCCTTCGTGGAATGGCACGAACACGGCGGCGGCCCTCATGGCGGCGGCGGAGATGCTTTCAGAGTCTGGAAGTAATACGACGGGAAAGCGGGACATCGTGCTTGTCACCGATGCCCAGGAGGGTGGTCGTCTGGAAGCCTTGCAAGGATATGACTGGCCGAAGAACGTGAGCCTTCGCCTGGAGATCATTCCGCCGAAAACCGCCGGAAATGCCGGGCTGCAACTTGCCGCCGATACCGGACCAGCCCGCGAGGCTGCCGTCCCTGGTGTGCGGCTGCGGGTCACCAATTCCCCGGACGCGGGCGCGGATGCCTTTCTGGTAGGATGGCGCGCGGCCAGTGGCGAATTTGAAGGCAAACCCGTGGATGTTTATGTGCCGCCGGGCCAGAGCCGCATTGCGGTCCTGCCCTGGCCGGAGTCTGGACCGAAGGCCGGACAGGTGGTGCTGCGCGGGGACGCGGCGGATTTTGATAACATCGTGAATGTCACGCCGCCTCCCTCGGTGAACGTGCCGGTCATACACTCCGGTGGGGGTGCTGATTCGCGGGGACCGCTCTACTTTTTGCAAAAAGCGCTGCCGGAGAGCCGCGCCCTCACCGCTACGGTGCAGCCTCTCGCTCCCGCTGAGATTCCCCCGCCGGAGATTCTGAAGACTGCCCCGCTCTGGATCATCACCGCGCCTTTGGAGACGCAGGCGACCGCCGCGGCGCGGGCGTATCTGGAAAATGGCGGCACGATCCTCGTCATGCTGTCCGGCGTGGACATGGCGGGCACGTTGCAGACCCTTACCGGCACCGCCTCCCTACCGCTCACGGAGGTGACACCGCCACGTCAGGCGCTGCTGGGGAATATCGATTTCGGGCACCCACTTTTCAGCGCCTTTGCGGATCCGCGTTTCAGCGACTTCACGAAGATCCGCTTCCTCAACTACCGCCGGCTCGATCCCAACCTGATCCCGGAGGCAAAAGTGGCCGCCCGTTTCGATACCGGCGATCCCGCCGTGCTGGAGGTCGCGCGCGGGAAAGGCCGGGTCTTCGTGCTCGCGGCGGGCTGGCATCCCGCTTCCAGCCAGTTGGCGCTTTCCTCCAAATTCCCCGCCCTGCTTGCGAGCCTGCTTTCGCTCACCGGCGCGGGCGCGCCGGTGCCTTCGCAGTTCATCGCGGGCGAACCCGCGACGGGTTCCTCTTTCCTGCCCGCTCCCGCGGAGAGTGGGGAGGTCACTGGTCCCCGTGGGGCCACCGTGACGGTAAAGCGGAGCGATGCCTTTACGGGATTCACGGAGCCGGGCATTTACACCGTGAAGTGGGAGGGCGGTCGCCGCGACCTGGCGGTGAATCCGGATCCTGCGGAATCCCGGGTTACTCCGCTGACGGTGGAGGACTTTGAGAAACTCGGAGTGCCCGTGACCACCGGAGCGCGGTCCGCCGGTCCGGCCACGCCCGCCTCCGAGTCCACGGCCGCCGCCATCGAATCCGAGAGCCGCCAGAAACTCTGGCGCTGGATCCTCGTCGCCGTCTTTGCCGTTTTGTTTATCGAAACCCTGCTGGGCCTCCGCGCCGCCCGGCAATATTCCACCCTCGAAGGAGGAGCCACCACATGAATGCTGACCAGATTCTTCTCGCCCGCCTGAAACCGGTGCTGGACCGGCTCCACCGCCAGCGGATCTACAAGGGGTTCATCCTTGGCTACGGAGCCGCCGCCGCCATCACCGCCGTGCTGCTACCGGTCTCCCGCGGGCTCCTGGAAGGGCACGCGGAGGCTTACGCGAAATGGAGCCCGTGGTATCTGCCCGCCGGTCTTTTATTGGGAACGCTGGGCGGTGTGGTGGGCATTCTTCGCAAGCCGGGAACAAAGGATCTCACCGCAAAAATCGAGAAGCTGTATCCCGGCCTGGAGGGCCGCCTCACCACCGCCATGGAGGTGAAGCCGGGACCGGACGGGACTTACAATTTTCTCCAGGACCACCTCTTCACCGAAACCCTGGGCCACAGCACCCGCAACGACTGGCGGAAGGTGGTGAAGGATTCCACCCTGCGCTGGATGGGCGCGGGCCAGATGGCGGCCATGGGCGCGTTCCTGGTGCTTTGTTATCTGCTCCCGGATGCCCCGGCGGGTGGGGTGTCTCCGGTGGTCGCGGGCACGGACCAGGAGGCCAATGGCGTGAGCGTGACGCCGGGGGACGTGGAGCTGGAAAAAGGCTCCTCCCTCGTGCTGCTCGCGCGCTTCACGGGGACCATCCCCGCCTCCGCGGAACTGGTGACCGCTCCCGGGACCCTGACGGAAAAACGGGTGCCCCTGACGCGCGGGATGCGCGATCCGGTGTTCGGCGGCACGGTGCCGGATGTGAAGGAGGGCTTTTCCTATCAAATCGCTTGGGACGGCGGGAAGTCGCCAGGATATCAGGTGAAGGTCTTCGAATACCCCCGGCTGGAGCGGTCGGATGTCACCCTCACTTATCCGGATTACACAAAGCAGCCGGTGAAGCGCATCGAGGACATGCGCCACACCTCCGCCGTGGAGGGCACGAGAATCGATCTGGATCTCGCCCTGAACAAGCCGGTGGCCTCCGCCGTGCTGGAACCCCGGCGGGCGAAAGGGGAGAGCGGGGAGGACGCGCCACCGGCCTTGAAGCTGACCACCTTCCCTGACAGCCCCCGGGCGGAACTCCGCGGCTTCGTTCCCGAAAAAAGCGGTCGGTATGAGCTGGTGCTCACGGACACGGAGGGCCGCCGCATCCGCCAGCCCGTCGCTTATTCCTTCGATGTTCTTCCTAACAAAATTCCGCAATTGAAGCTCGCCTCGCCGAAGGGTGACCAGAAGCCCTCCGCGCTCCAGGAACTGCTCTTCACGGGCACGGTGTGGGATGACTTCGGCGTGGTGGCGGCGGGTCTGGAGGTCACGACACCGGGCGGAGACACAGTGACGCTGGACCTGGGCAAGGACGTGCCGGGCCGGGAGACGAAGGCATTTCAGCAACTCCTCCGGCTGGAGGAACTAAGCGCGGTGCCGGACCAGCTTTTCACCTGGCACGTATGGGCGGATGATATCGGGCCGGATGGCAAGGTGCGCCGCACGCGCGGCGATTTGTTCTACGGGGAGATCCGGCCCTTCGAGGAGGTGTTCCGCCAGGGGCAGGGCATGGAATCCGCCGAACAGCAGAGCCGGGAGCAGCAACAGCAGCAGGGAGAACAGCAAGGGCAGGGGGCTGCGGCGAAGCTGGCGGAGTTGCAGAAGCAGATCATCAATGCCGCGTGGAAGCTGCAGCGTTCGCTTTCCGCGCCCTCCGGTTTGAAGCAACTCACGGACGATCTCAAGACCGTGCGGGATTCCCAGCAGGACGCTCTGACGCAGACGGAGGAGGCCGCCGGGGAGGCCACGGACCCGCAGTCCGCCGCGCACTGGCAGAACGCCATGAAGGAAATGCGCGAGGCTGCGGAGCGCCTGGAAAAAGCGACGGAATCCCCGGCGGAAGTGGCCACCGCCGTTCCGCCCGCGCAGTCGGCCTATCAGACGTTGCTGAAACTGCGCGCCCGGGAATACGAGGTGACCCGGTCCAACCGCCAGCAGCAACAGCAGCAGCAGGGACAGGGTGCCGGCCAGGGTGGAAATGGCGGCACGGAGCGCCAGCAGGAGCAGCTCAACCAGATGGACCTCGCCAAAAAGGAGGACCGGTATGAAACCCAGCGCGAGGCCCAGGCGCAGCAGAGCACGGAGCGCCGGGAACAGATGCAGATCGTGAACCGCCTCAAGGAACTGGCGGCCCGTCAGCAGGACGTGAATGAAAAGCTGAAGGAACTCCAGACCGCCCTCAACGAAGCGAAGACGGACCAGGAAAAGGAGGAGGCCCGCCGCCAGCTCAAACGGCTGGAGGAGGAGCAGCGCCGCATGCTCGCGGATGCCGATGAACTGAGCCAGAAAATGGAGCAGCGCCAGAATCAGGCGGAGGCTGGCGAACAGCGTCAGAAGCTGGACGAAGCCCGGCAGAACATGGAGCAGGCCGCCGAAGCCACCTCAAAGGGTGAGGCCGGTCAGGCACTGGCTTCCGGTACGCGCGCGAAGGAACAGATGCAGGAGATGAAGGAGGATCTGCGAAAGCAAAGCGCGGGCGCGTTTTCCGATGAACTCCGGGACATGCGCGCGGAGGCCCGCGATATCGCCCGCAAGCAAGAGGAAATCGCGCGGCAGATGAAATCCGGGACACCGTCGCCCGCTGATCCCGCCGCGCCAAAGCCCGCCCGCGCCGCGGAGGCTCCCTCCCTGGATGGGCCGGATGAAGCCGGGCTCGCCAAGGAACTGGACCAGCAGCGCGAACGCACGGACGATCTTGTGAAACGCGCCACCGCCTTGTCCGAACAGGCGGAGCCGTCCGAGCCGCTGCTGTCCCGCCAGATTTACGAAATCGCCCGGCAGTTCGCGCTCGATGACGCGGGTACCGTGAAACAGACGCAGCAGGAGATGCTGCGGGAAGGGAATCTCACGAATTCCCAGTTCGACGAAATGCGGCGGCTCCAGGAGTCGGAGGAATCCGGCAAGGCGCTTCGCCTTTCCGCGCAGTTGATGCGGCGGAATCAAACGGAGGAAGCTGCCCGCGCGGGGGAACGCGCGAAGGAGGGGCTGGACCGTTTGCGTCAGGGCGTGGAAAAAGCGGCGGAAAGTGTGATCGGCGATGACACGGAGGCCATTCGTTTGGCCGAGTCGCAACTGGACGCCGCCGCCGAGGCCGTGCGCCGGGAGATCGCCCGCCAGCAGGGCGGGGAAGGGCAGCCCGGCACAGAGCCCGGAGAGCCCCAGACTTCGGCGCCCAATCAATCCCGCAAAGGAGAACCAGGCCAGGAGGGTGGACAACGAGGAGAAGGGGCAGGCGAAACCGCTCAAAACCAGGAGCCTCCTAAAGAGGGTCAACCCGGTCAGGGCGGGGAGGGACAGCCTGGTCAGGGGCGCCCGCAAACCCCGGGGCAGGGCCAGGACGTTGCCCGCAGCCAGCAGGGACAACCCCGGGAAGGACAACCTGGTCAGAATCAAGGTCAACAACCCGGCCAGGGCCGCGAAGGAACATCTGGAGAAAATCAGGATACCGCGCAACAACAAGGCCAGCCCCGGCAGGGTCAACCTGGCCAGGGACAACAACCTGGCGAAGGGCAAGGTCAACAACCGGGACAAGAGCAGGGCAGACAGCAGGGTGGCCAGGGGCAGGGCCAAAACATGGCGGAGGGCCGCGGCGAACGCCGTCCCCAGGATGAAGGCTCTAACAATGGTGGCGGCGGGGATGGCGGTGCACGCCAAGGCTTGGAGACCGCCCGTTCCCGCGTGGGAAATCGCGGCGGCTCCGGCGCGCCGCTCACGGGTGACGGATTCGTGGAGTGGTCGGATTCCCTGCGCGAGGCCGAGGAAATGGTGGACCAGCCGGAACTGCGCGACGGCATCGCTTCCGCCCGCGAACGAGCGCGTCAGATGCGTTCGGAGATGAAAAAGGATCTGAAGAAGCCGGACTGGGCGGTCGTCCAGTTGGAAGTCCTGAAGCCGCTGGTGGAGGTCCGGCAGCGCCTGCGGGAGGAACTGGCGCGCCGGGAATCCGATAAATCCCTGGTCCCGGTGGACCGCGATCCGGTGCCCGCGCAGTTTTCCGAAAACGTGCGCCGGTATTACGAACAGCTGGGGAAGGATCAATGATGGTGGCCTCCGTCACGTTTTCCTCCCCGGGACCATGGGTGTGGGCGGCCGGCTGCGGCCTGGCGCTTTGTGGACTACTCAGTCTGTTGACCTATGTCCGCGGGCGGGGGCTCCGGCGCGGCTGGCCGGGTCTGGCGCTCCGGCTGGCCGGACTGAGCCTGTTGTTCTTCTGTGCTCTGGAACCTTTGTGGACGGGCAGCCGCGCGCGCCCGGGCTCCAATGTCTTCGCGGTCATGGCGGATACCAGCCGCAGTCTGACGCTTACGGACGCCGGGGCTTCCCAAAGCCGGGGCGACCAGTTGAAGCAACTGCTCGATCCCTCCCGCGCCCGCTGGCAGGAAACCCTGGCGGAGACCTTCGATCTCCGCCGTTATACCTTCGATGCCCGGCTGCACACCGCGGAGCATTTTGGCGACCTCGCTTTTGAAGGACGGTCCTCCGCGCTTTCCGGCGCGCTGGAGACCGTGGCCGAACGCTATCGCGGTCGGCCCTTCGCGGGAGTGCTCTTGTTCACCGATGGCAATGCCACGGATGTGGCGGGCGCGGATATCGCTGGTCTTCCTCCAGTGTATCCAGTCATCATGGGAGACAATGGCCCGTC
Source organism: Verrucomicrobiales bacterium (assembly GCA_965229245.1). Classification (GTDB taxonomy): domain Bacteria; phylum Verrucomicrobiota; class Verrucomicrobiia; order Verrucomicrobiales; family V1-33; genus V1-33. Next base: position 910,582 of record CBDDIW010000002.1, on the reverse strand, counting down.
CCGCGACCTCGCGCTGGGCAAGGTCTCAGTGGCCCAGAGCGCCTTCGAGGACGCCCCCGTGACGGTGGACGCGGCGCTGACGGCCTTCGGCTGCGAGGGCGAGCCTGTTCTCGCCCGCCTGCTGGACAAGGACGGTGGCGTCGTCCAGGAGCAACATCTGAAAGCCCCTGGAGCGGGAGCCTCCGCGGGCGTCCGTTTCGAGATCAAAACCGCGGGGCCCGGGCTTTCCTTCTACCGGCTGGAGACACGGCTGGAAAATGACGCCACGCCCACCGGCGAGGCTACGCTGGCTAACAATACACGACTCATCGTCACGGATCGCGGCCAGGGGCCCTATCGTATTCTCTACGTCGCCGGGCGTCCTAACTGGGAATACAAATTCCTCCAGCGCGCGGTGGAGGCGGATACGCAGGTGAAGATGACCGGCCTCATCCGCGTGGCGCGGCGCGAGCCGAAGTTCGCCTTCCGCGGTCGCGCCGGGGAGACGGGCAATCCGCTCTTCCGGGGCTTCGGCGACCAGTCCCGGGAAACGGCGGGCACTTATGACCAGCCGGTGCTCGTCCGGCTCCATACGGAGGATGAACAGGAGTTGAGCGGCGGCTTCCCCTCCACGCCGGAGGAGCTTTTCAAGTGGCACGCGGTTATCATCGACGACCTGGAGTCCGCCTTCTTCACCACTGCTCAGGCCGCGCTCTTGCAGAAGTTCGTCTCCACCCGCGGCGGCGGTGTCCTCATGCTGGGGGGCATGGAATCCTTCGCCGAGGGAGCCTATGCACGCACGCCCATTGGGGAGATGCTGCCGGTTTATCTGGGCGGGGAGGCGGAGGCGGCTGCCGCGCGGGCTCCGGGCCCCCTCAAGTATGAGTTGGATCGCGAGGGCTGGCTCCAGCCATGGGCAAGGCTGCGCGCGGGCGAGGAGGGGGAAAAGGCGCGTCTCGCCGCCATGCCGGCCTTTGAGGTTTTGAATCGCGTGCGGGACGTAAAGCCCGGGGCGGGCGTCATCGCCACCGTCACGGATTCAAAGGGCCAGGCGGCTCCCGCGCTGGTGGTGCAGCGGTTTGGCCTGGGACGCACCGCCGCGCTGACCATCGGCGATTTCTGGCGTTGGGGCATGCTCAATGAAGAGACCCATGTGGACATGGATCGCGCCTGGCGTCAGCTTTTGCGCTGGATGGTGGCGGACGTGCCGGGCCGGGTTTCGCTTACCGCGGAGCCCGTGCCGGGGGATGCCTCCGGTGCCATGCGCCTCCAGGTGAGGGTGCGCGATGCGAAGTGGCAGCCGGTGGACAATGCCAACGTCACCGTGGAGATCGAGAGCATGCTCTCCGAAGGCACGCCGCCCGCGCCCCTGAAGCTGACCGCGCAGCCCTCCGCCGCGGAGGCCGGGCTCAGCGAGGCGGTCTTCGTGCCCCGCGCCGCCGCTGCTTTCCGCGCGCGAGCCGTGGCGGTGAATGCCGCGGGTGGCACGGAGGGAACGGCGCTCACCGGCTGGGTATCGGACCCCGCTGCCGCGGAGTTCAATTCCCTCGTGCCGAATCGTGCTGCTTTGGAGGATCTGGCCCGCCGCACCGGGGGCCGCGTGCTCAAAGCGGATGAACTGGAGGCCTGGGCCCGCGACCTCCCCGTGGAGAAAGCCCCGGTCATGGAAACGTGGAGCCAGCCGCTCTGGCACACGCCCTGGATTTTCCTTCTCGCCGTCGGCTGCCTCTGCGGCGAGTGGGCGTGGAGGCGCACGCACGGCATGCCATGAGACTTCTTTCCCTTTTGCTTTCCCCATTGGTCACGGCGCTTCCCGCTCATGCCGCCGCCACGCTCATTCTTGTGACCGGCGCGCCGGGGGAGGTGGGCTTTGGCGAGGACTTCGCCCGGCAGACCGCCGCATGGCGGGAGGCCGGAAGTAAGGCCGGAGCGAAGATCGTGGAGATCGGCACCGCCGGGAAACCCGCCACCACCGATGCCGCCGCCCTCCAGGCCGCTCTCGCCGCCGAGCCCCTGGAAGGTCAGGACGCGCTCTGGCTGGTATTGATAGGACACGGCACCTGGGACGGGGAAATCGCGCGCTTCAATCTGCGTGGCCCTGACATTTCCGGCGAAGACCTCGCGGCATGGATGAAGCCCGTGCGTCGCCCGGCGGTGGTTATAAACACGGCCTCCTCCAGCGCGCCGTTTCTCGCCGCGCTCTCCGGACCGGGCCGGGTGGTCATCACTTCCACCCGGAGCGGCAGCGAGCAAAACTACGCCCGGTTTGGCAATTACCTCGCTTCTGCCCTCACCGATCCCGCCGCGGATCTGGACACGGATGGTGCCATCTCCCTCCTGGAAGCCTTCCTCTCCGCGTCCCGCCAGGTGTCGGAGTTTTATAAATCAGAGGGCCGGCTTGTTACCGAGCACGCCCTCCTGGATGACAACGCGGACGCCCTGGGCACCCCCGCGGACTGGTTCAAGGGCCTGCGGGTGGTAAAGAAGTCCGACAAGGACGCCGCCCCGGACGGCAATGCCGCCCGCCATCTTTTCCTCATCCCGCCCCCCTCCGAAAAAGCCTGGCCCGCGGAAGTGCTCAAACAACGCGAAGACCTGGAGGCCCGGCTCGCCGCTCTTCGCGAAGCGAAGGCCACCATGAAGGAGGATGACTATTACACCAAAATAGAATCCATCCTAACGGAATTGGCCCGCCTCGCTCAAAAGGCCACGCCGGAAAAATAAATAAAAACCCGCCCGGCGGAACGCGCCGGACGGGCTTGTAATTGTGCTGTTTCCTGGGGAAAGACCGCCGGTGGATTACTTCGTTTCCGCCGGTTTAGCCTCCGCGGATTTTTCCGCCTTGAGCTTTTCCGTGGCTTCGGAGGGCACTTCCAGCTTGGTCGTGCCCACTTCCTTGATCTCGGTAGTGGTGGTGCGCTTCAGGTCGCGGGGGTTGCCGTCAAACTCCACGCTGCCTTCGAGGGCCACTTCATACTTCGCGAGCGCGCCGTCCTTCACCCAGAATTTCACCGTGCCTTTGGCTCCGGAAATGGGCGGGGGATTGCCGGCATTGCCACCCCGGCCGCGACCGAAGAACAGGCGCTCTTTCACAGTGTCTTCGGTCAGTTCACCGGTGATGGTGTCCCCGTCTTTCTTGAGCTCCTTCACGCCGCCAGCCAGGGCCGCGGCTTCCGCCGCGGGAGCTTTGTAGGTTTCCCCCATGCGGGCCACGAAGGCCCCGCCGTTGAAACGCCGCGCGCCGCCCTCACCACCACCGCTGTTCCCGCTGGCGGCGAGTTCCGCTCCGGACTTCCAGCCCTCCACCGTTTTCAAGGCCACTTTGCCGGACTTGATGATCATTTCCGAGGTCCGCGGGCCCATGGTGCTTTTCAGAACGACGGGGCCATCCTTCTCGGTTTTGCCTTCGGCGCTGGAGCCGCCGCGGTCACTTCCCTCCCGGGCCGGCGTGGTGGAGGTCCAGCTGTAGCTGGTTTCCGCCAGCTTCTTCGCGGCGGCCTTCACGGTATCGGCGGGGGAGTCTTCGGCGCGCACCACCGGTGCGAAGGCCATGGCGCAGGCGAATAGGAGACGTGTTTTCATGGATGTCTGGTCTGGTTGGGATTGCACAGGGCGAAACTTCCCCCCTTCGCGAAACTGCGCGGATGGGGAAAGATTCGCCACGGAGGGAACGGTAGCATGGCCCCGCGCCGCGTATCACCTACGGCTACGCGGTTTACGGCGATGCGGGCCATTCCAGCTTCACGCGGGTCCCTTCGCCGGGCGCGCTTTCCACCACGCACCGGCCGCCCGCGCTGGTGAGTCTGCGCGCCATTCCGGTCAGTCCTTCACCCTCGCCGGTGACAGACGCGGGATCGAAACCCCGCCCGTTGTCGCTGACCATGATGAAGATCCGCCGGGGGCCCGCGACGACACGAAGAGAAACCTCCCGCGCCACGGAGTGCCGCAGGGCGTTCGTGCATGCCTCCCGCGCCGCCAGCACCAGATGGTGGCGAGCGTCCGCGTGCAGCGGGCCGTCCTCCACCGGCTCCTGGAGATCGATGCGGCAGGCCATCTCCGTTTCGCGGAACAGGTCGCCCGCCATCTGGCAGAGATAAGTGGCAAAATTCCTCACCGTGTCATTGCTGGGGTTCACTGCCCACACGATCTGATCCAGTGAGCGCACGGCATCGATGGCCCGTTCACGGATGAGCCCCAGGTGGCCCGCCACGGCCTCCCCCGCGCCCTTCCGGGCAAAGGCGCTCCAGAGGGAAATCTGTGTCAGAGTGGCTCCGAGATCGTCATGAATGTCCTGCGCGATGCGGGCGCGTTCATGTTCCAAACGTGAACGGAGCGCCAGCACCTCAATGTGGCGGCGGTAGCGGGACCGCACGGCCATGCCCACCAGGAAAGCCGCCAGCACCGCCGCCGTGACCCACACGGCGGGCATCTCCTGCCAGAGCGGCGGGATCACCAGGGCCACGGACGCGCCCGTTTCATTCCACACTCCGTCCCCATTGCAGGCCAGCACGCGGAAGAGATAGCGCCCCGGAGGCACCGTGGCATAGGTGGCGGTGCGCTGGGCGGAGGGTTCGCTCCACGCCGTGTCCAGTCCCTCCAGCCGCCAGCGGAAGCGGATGTTTTCCGGCGCGCTGAGGCTGGGAGCAGTGAAGCGAAATTCCAGACGCCGCATGCCGGGCTCCACTTTCCAGGGCGTGGAAGGGGCCTTCGCCGTCGCGGGCGGCACAGGCAGGTCATCGTGCCTTCCTTCAAAGGAGGCAAAGGCGGCCTCGATCACCACCGGTGGCGGCGGGGCTGCCGGGGGCATGGCTCCGGGATCGAATTCCACCAGTCCCAGGTGCGTGGGCAGCCAGAAGCGTCCATCCCGCCCCCGCCACACGGAAGGCTGGAATCCCCTGCTGGCCTCCCCCGTGGGAAGTCCGTCCGCCCGCGTGAAGACCCGCGCGGTCAATGGCCCGCTAACAAAAAAATCCGTGTCCAGCGAAGCCAGCCCTTCCGGGGAACTGATCCACAGCTTTCCTTTCCCGGGCGGATAAATCCCCGCGATGCGCTGAAACGGCAGCCCCTCGTTACGCCGGCGCAAAACAGCCTTCCCGTCCCGCCAGCGGGCCAGTCCATTTTCAAACCCTATCCACATCACCCCGCCCGCCTCCGCCCGGAGGCAGGTGGCGGCTTCCGAGGGCAGACACTCCTCCGGCGGTACCGGACGGAAGCGGCCACCGGCATCACTCCGCCACACTCCTCCCGCGGTGGCGGCCCAGAGCCTGCCGGTTTCATCATGTGTCAGGCCCGTGACGCCGGGCCATGGCTGGCTGGAGGGCGCGGTCCGCCATTCCCCCTCCCGCCATCGGAAAAGACCCGCCGGGCCTCCCATCCACAGCGTGCCTGCCGTGTCCTGGTGCAGCACCCGCACTGCCTGCTTCCCGCCTAGAGGCTGCCAGTCCGTGCCTGTTCGCTTCCACACGCCGCGGGAGGACGTGCCCGCGAGCATGCCGTCCGGCAGCGGCAGCAGACTGGTGACGCCCGCCGCGGGTTCGTCCCCGGGCGGCAGGGTGAGGTGGGTCCATGTGCCCTCGCGCAGGACATCCACGCCACCAGCCCGGCTTCCCGCCCACAGGGCTCCCGCGCCATCCTCCGTCACCGCCAGCACCTCCGGATCGCTCAGGCCGTCGCCCGCGCGATGCACCCGGAACCGCTTCGTCCGCAGCCGCGCCAGCCCGCTGCCTTCCGCCACCGCCCAGATGTTTCGCTCCCGGTCTTCAATGAAATTCAGAATGCGGTTTCCCGCCAGGTCGGGGGGCAGCCGTTCCTCGATCTGCCGCCCCTCCGGATTCACATGGAGAAAGCCAAATCCGTAAGTGGCGATCCAGTGGTGCCCGTTCACGTCTGAAAGATTCGTCAGTTGCCGCTGCTCCGCGCGCGTGGCCCACGGCCACGGCCCCCGCCATTCCGTCGCCCCCTCCGGCAGGAAATACATCCGGTTCACGGTGGTGGCCCAGACGCCGTGTGGTGGCGCGGGGAGGATACCCGCGAGCTTTTGCGGGGCCATGCCGGCGATGGGCGGGAGCTTGTGAAACGCGCCGTCCGTCCATTTGGCCACATAGTCCGGGCCGATGATCCACTGGCTGTGGTCCGGCCAGGAAAAGATGTAGTCATTCCGGTTCTCCGGCGCGGGATAGCGCGCGTCCTCCAGCCGGCCGTCCAGCCAGCGGCGCGCGCCACCTTGCGCCGCATACCAGATCCCGCCCTCGCTGTCCGCATGGTCCTGCCAGAAGGAAAACGGTACCTGCGCGGGCATTACTTCCTTCATGGCCGGAGGGTCCTCCGTGCAGCGCAGCAGGCGTCCCGCGGAGGTCCCCGCGAGCATGCCCCCGTCTTTCGCGGGCTGCATCATGGTAATGATCTCCCCTCCCGGCAGAGTGCCAAAGGCGGACCATTTCCCGCCCCGTTCCCGCCAGAGGCTGCGATCCTTCAGCGTGAGCCAGATGCCCTGCGTGCCGTCCGCGAAGGTTCTCCGGATGCCCGTGTCCCGGGGCCAGCCCAGGTCGCGGGCCGGGAAGACTGTGAAGCGTTCTCCGTCAAACCTCACGGGACCGCTCTCCGCCTCCATCCAGAGATAGCCCTCCGGGGCTTCGATGAGCACGGGGGAAACCAGGGGCGGCAGCCCGTCATCCGTGCGCCAGGCGGAGATCAGGTAACCGCTCCCCTCCTGGGCCGCCCCGGCCGCGCGACCGGTGGCTGTCAGCAATGCCAGAGCAAGGATATGAATCAGGCGCGTCATTCACGTTTCCAGCTTTTCCCCCAGCCATTTCAATACGGCCTCCGTGCGGGAGCGCACGTGGAGCTTTTCGTAAATGTGCTTCAGATGCACGCGGATGGTATGCACGCTCACGCCCAGGAGATCCGCCACCTCCTTGGCCACATAGCCGCGGGAGAGATAGGTCAGGGCCTCTTGCTCGCGGGGTGTCAGGGTTTCTATTTCCCTTCCCGCGCCCCCCGTGGGGGGCTTTTGAAAAGAGGCCACCACCTTGCGGGCGATCTCTCCCGTCATGGGCGCGCCCCCGGCTTTCACCTCCTGGATGGCGCGCAGCAGCTCGTCCGGGTGCGCGCGTTTTAAAAGGTAGCCGTTCGCCCCGGCCTGCAACGCGCTGAAGATGGCGTCCGTGTCCTCATACACCGTGAGCATCAGCACCTGCACCCCGGGGCAGCGGACCTTCAGCCGGGCGGTGCACTCCGCGCCGTTCGCGCCGGGCAGGTTCAGGTCCATCAGTACCACCTCCGGCGGGTCCAGCGGCAGCCGCGCCAGGGCCTGCTCCGCGGTGGAGTAGGTGGCCAGCACGCGGCATTCCCCGGAAGCCTCCAGCAGCGCGGAGAGATCGCGGCGCAGCCGGGCATTGTCTTCGACGATGGCGACGGAAATCATGAATGGGTTTTGTCGCCCGTGATACCCCGGTTCACAGGTGCTGTCGAGTCGCGGGGGACCATATACCCGCTTTGGGGTATTGTTTCGCCGGGGGGCGATATGGAAGGGTCCGCCTGTCCTTTCACACATCTCTCTTCCTTTCATGAAGTCCGCTCTAACGCTCCTTCCCGCTCTCCTCCTGCTGGCCCCGGTCTCCTCCCGTGCCGCGCTCCTCGCCATCGAACAATTCACCGGTTACAATGCCGCCGCGCTCAACGGGCAAAGCCCCGCCGCCACCGGTTTTACCGGTGCCTGGTCCGGCGACGCGAATATCAGCGGCACGGCTTCCGGGCTCACCGCGGTGACGGGTGGATACACCGTCGCGGGTGGTGCCGCCACCTCCTCCGGAGCCACGAACACCTTCCGCAACTTCGACGCTGCGGTCACCACCGCCCTGACCACCGCCTCGGATGTCTGGTTCAGCGTGCTGCTGCGCACGAACCACACGGGCGGCACGAACACGTTCCAACTGATGTCCTCCGCGGACGCCGACATCATCGCGGGCATCGGCCAGCGCCTCAATGGCGTGCAGATCAAGGTCCAGGATGCCTCCGCCGCCACCGGCGGGGCCACCCTGCTCAATAACGGAGGCTCCACCCCCGCGGGCACCGGCGAGGCCTACTCCGAAGGAGCCACGGGCACCGGCCTCTGGGTGGCAAACACCACCTATCTGCTGGTGGGTCATATCTCCATCGACCGCGCGGGAACGAACCCGGAGACGCTGCAGTTCTGGAAGCTGACGGACGCGGGCACCTTCAATCAAGCCACGCCGTTCCTCACTGCCAGCCGTGATATCCTGAACTCGACCATCACCGGCTTCACCGGCGTCCGTTTCCAAGGCAACCAGCCCGGGAATATCTATGACGAAATCCGCGTGGGCACGAGCTATCTGGACGTGGTGCCGGAACCTTCCACCGCTCTCCTGGGCGTGACGGCGCTGGGCTTCCTGATCCGCCGCCGCCGTTCCCGCTGATTTCCCGCTCCCATCACCGGAGGTGACGCGCCTCCAGCCGCCGACCGCCGCGGCGGTCCGCCCGGAGGGGTGGACCCCGCTGGTCCCACGGCGGCTGGCGCGCTTCATTTCCGGGCGCGGGCATTTGGTTTCGTTTTTCCAGGGAGCCCCGCGGTGTTGTTAGGATCCGGGCTCCCTGACTCCCCTTTCCACCCATGAAACGCTCTCCTCTTATTCCCGCCGCCGCGCTGGCTCTGGCGGCGCTCTCACGCCTGGCCGCGACCCCGCTTGCGACCGATCCCGCGCTGACGGGCGCGCCGAACTACAACCTTGCCGCCATCAACGGGCAGAGTCCGGCTGCCGCGGGCTTCACGGGAGAATGGACCGGGGATGCCGCGGTGAGCGTCTCCGCCAACGGTCTCACCGCCGTGGCCAATGGCTACGCGGTCTCCGGGGGAGCGTTCACGGAAACCGGGGCCGCGACCGTGACGCGGAATTTCGATGCCGCCACCACCGCCATTCTCTCCACCGCCGGGGAGGTGTGGTTCAGCTTTCTCATGCGCACCACGCATCAGGGCGGCACGAATACGATCCGGCTTGTTGCCTCGCCTAACATCGCGGCCTCCATCGGCCAGCGGCTCACCGGGCTGCAGATCAAACTCCAGGACTCCGCCGCGGCCACGGGTGGGGCTGCCCTGTTGAATGGCGGAGGCACCTCCGTCACGGGCACCGGGGAAGCCTTCACCCTGGGAGACACGGGCACGGGCGCGTGGCCGGTGAATACCACCTTCCTGCTCGTGGGGCGGGTCCTCATCAATCGCAATGCCTCCGGCGCGGAGACGCTCCAGTTCTGGAAACTGACGGACGCGGCTTCCTTCAATCTCTCTACGCCCTTCCTGACCTCTGCGCGGGATATCCTCACGCCCGCCATTCCCGGCTTCACCGGTCTGCAAATCCAGGGCAATCAGCCGGGGGACACCTATGACGAAATCCGCGTGGGCACCTCCGCTTCGGATGTCCTGCCCGCGGGCACCCCGGGCCTGCCCGCCGCCTTCTCCGCGGGAGGGAATCCGGCCCTCGGCTGGTCCCACGGACTCAAAGTCTCGGCACAGGCCTCTGAGCTGACCTTATTCGATGCCTATCAAGCCGCGGACGGAACGGCTCCGGCAAACCGCTGGCACGACTCTCCCGCGGAGACCTCCTTTGCCGGAGTGGCTCCCGCGGCCTCGGCCTCTTTTAACTGGGGCGGCGCGATCACGGATTGGGAGAGCGGGCGCTTTTACCATGCCTGGAGGGACAATGCCGCTTCCCCCATCACCTCACGGCTTACGGTCTCCTCGGCGGGTACGTATGATTTATCCGGCATCTGGAGGAGTCATACCGTGGCTGGCACCACGGCGGCGGTGTCCATCGTGGTCAATGGCATCACCGTTTACGGAGGAACCGTGAATGGATTCGCCGGGACCCCTGCGGGCACTTCCACGGCAACCGGTCCCGCTCCTTCCCTCAATGGCATGGCCTACGGCGTGTCGCTTGCCGCCGGGGACCAGGTGGACTTTGTGACGTTTCCCTCCGCGAGGGACGGGAACCTGAGTCTCACGGCTTCCCTGACACCGGGCACGTCTCCGCCTCCTGGCACCCAGACAGTGGTCATCAATGAATTCTGCGCCACCAACGCCCTGTCCCTGCGTGACGGCGATGGCACCGCTTCCGACTGGATCGAACTCTACAACGGCACGGGCGCTTCCGTGGATCTCACCGGCTGGTCGCTCACGGACGATGCCACGCGTCCCGCGAAGTGGGTGTTCCCCCCTCGGGTGATCGCGCATGGAGAGCGGCTCGTGGTGTTTGCCTCGGAGAAGGACGACGCCAAACGCCCGGCCTACAACGCCACGAGCGAACTGCACACAAACTTCAAACTCAGCGCCGGCGGCGAATACCTCGCGCTGGTGGATGCCTCGGGCACCGTCATCGACAGTTACGCCCCCGCGTTCCCCGCGCAGGTCACGGACATCACCTATGGTCGTGGCGGCAATGCTGTCACCGGCTACATGCAGCCCACGCCCGGCGGACTCAACGGCCCGGCCACGGAGGTGCCTCCCGCCACTCCGGTGTTCTCCGTGCCCCCGGGTCTCTTCACGGGCACACTGGCCGTCAATATCACCGGCCAGCGCGCGGGACACCTTGTGCGTTATACGCTGGATGGCACCGAGCCCTCGGCCACCAACGGTCTGGTCTATACCGCGGGCACGCCGGTGAATATCACCGCCAGCACCACGCTGCGGGCGCGTTTTTATTCCAATGGCGTGGGCGGGCCTCTGGCGGATGCCGCCTACATCCTGCGCGGCACCACCGCCGGGTATGGAATCAATCCGGCCACCTTCGCGGGCAGCCTGCCCATTCTGGTCATCGATTCCCCTTCCTCCGCGGCCCTCACCAGCACGGCTGCGGTGCCCGCGCGGTTCTCTCTCATCGACCGCGATGCCGCGACGCAACGCGCCCGTCTCACCTCCGCTCCCGCCTTCACCACGCGGGGCTCTATCAAGGTGCGCGGGCAATACTCCGCATCGTTCCCGAAGAAGGGCTATGCCGTGGAATTCTGGGACGCAGCGGATCAGGACAAGGCGCTCCCCGTGCTGGGCATGCCGGAGGAGTCCGACTGGATCCTTTACGCCTCCTATCAAACGGACACGGATTTCATGCGGAACACGCTGATGTTCGAACTCTTCAACCGCATGGGCCGCTGGGCTCCCCGCACCCGTTTTGTGGAGGTCTTCTTCAATGCCGGAAACTCCAGCCTGGATGGCGCGGACTACCTGGGGGTTTACGTCCTCATGGAGAAGATCAAACAGGATAAGAACCGTGTGGATATCGCGAACCTGCGTCCGGAGGACAACAACGGCGAGGCGCTGACAGGCGGCTATATCATCGCTCACGACAAATACAGTGGCAGTGGCGAATGGATCGATGGAGCCAATGGCACGCCCAACTGGCTGCACACGCCGGACACTTCGTTTGTGGTGAAGGAGCCGAATGTGTCAGACATCACCGCGGCGCAGCGGAACTATATCTCGAACTATCTCCTGCTCTGTGACGCGGCTATCGGCGCGGCGAATTTTCACCATCCCGTCACCGGTCTGGGATACCGCGACTACATCGCCCAGGATTCCTTTATCGACCACCACATGCTCATGGCCTTCGCGAAGAACGTGGATGCCTTGCGGGTGAGTTCGTATTTTCAGAAGGACCGGGGCGGCAAGCTGCGCATGTCCTCCGTCTGGGATAACGATCTTTCCCAGGATGCCGATACCGAAACGCGCGATGACAATCCCGCCGCCTGGAATCCGGACGGCAGCACGAATTCCTCTGATTTCTTCTCCCTCGAGGGACGCACGGCGGAGGGCTGGTTCCACCGGCTGCATCAGGATCCTGACTACATGCAGGAATGGGTGGACCGCTATGGCCGCTGGCGTACCACCGGCGTTCTGGATACCGCCGCCATCAATGCCTTTCTGAATCAAAAAGCCGGGGAACTGACCACGCTGGACAATGGCGGCACGGACACCCCCATCGCCCGGAATTTCTACCGCTGGCCCCGGTCAATCCGCGGCGTCTCCACCACGCAAGCTAACGCGGCCTCCGTCATCTTCGGAACCACCAGCGAACTCAGCCGGCATAAGACCTGGCTGCAGCAGCGCCTGGCATTCATGGACTCCTGGGTGCTCGTCAGACCGGTGCCCTCAGTGCCCGCGGGTGTGGTCACCGCCACGACGGGCCTCGGCCTCAGCACCGCGGAGTCCGGCGCACAGATTTTCTACACCGTGGACGGCTCGGATCCCCGAGCCGCCGGTGGCGGCGTGGCCGCGGGAGCCACGGCCTATACCGCTCCTTTTCAGGTGGCGGGCAGCCGCCTCATCACCGCCCGGACGCGTAAGGCCGGAGCCACCGGCAAGCACACGGAGTGGAGCGCGCCGCTCCTGGCTTATTATACGGTGGGCGCGGTGCCCGCCTCCGCGGGGAATCTCACGGTTACGGAGGTGATGTATCATCCCGCGGATCCCAGCGCGGAGGAGATCGCCGCGGGCTTTACGGACGCCGACCAGTTCGAGTTTATCGAGTTGATGAATACGGGCACCTCCCGCGTGAATCTTTACGGCTGCCGTTTCACCAGCGGATTCGATTTCACGTTCGACCTCACCGTGAGCCCCGGTCTCCTGGAACTGAATCCGGGAGAACGCCTGCTCCTCGTGAAAAACCCGGAGGCCTTTGCTTTCCGCCACGGCACCGCGGCGGCATCCCGTGTCGCCGGGAAATTCGGCGGCAACGACCAGATGAACAACGCCGGGGAAACCATCACCCTGACCGGCGCGGACGGAGCGGCGATCCTCTCCTTCACCTACTCCGATACCGCCCCATGGCCGGATGCGGACGGCAACGGTTTCAGCCTCGTGCTCATTGCGCCCCTTTCCCATCCGGACCCTGACCTCCCCGCGAACTGGCGCGCGAGCATGGCTTCCGGTGGCAATCCTGGGGCGGACGACGCCATCCATTTCACCGGCGACCCGCTCGCGGACTCCGACCAGAACGGCTGGCTGGACCTCGTGGAATACGCGATGGGCCCCCGTCCCGCCCTTGTTCCCGTATCCTCCCCCGACGGCCTGACTCTCACCGTCCCCCGTGTCCTCCACGCGGACGATGCCGTGATCTCCTGCGAAGCCGGCACCAACCTCGCCACCTGGACGCCCGCCGTCCTGTCAGGCTCCACCGCCACCACCCTCACTTTCCGTGTGCCCGCCTCCCTCGCGGGAGAACACACTGTCTTCCTCCGCGCCATCATCAGAATGAGGTAAACGTGGCGGAGGTTTTCAACCTCCGTCCGCCAGGTCCAGTTCCTTCACGGCGATTCCATCCCATCAAACGCCCGCCCCTTAAATCTCCACGCCCGGGAAGCTCTCACTCCGGAAACTCCCTGGCGCCACCCGCTTTACGGACGGAGGTTGAAAACCTCCGCCACGGTGGCTCTTTGCTTACGCGAGAATCCCGCTGATCACGTTCCCGAAAACATCCGTCAGGCGGTAGTCCCGGCCCTGGAAGCGGTGGGTCAGCTTCGTGTGTTCTATTCCCATCAGCTTCAGCATGGTGGCATGGACATCGTGCACATGCACGGCGTCCTGCACCGGCTTGTAGCCCAGTTCATCGGTGGCTCCCCACTGGACGCCGCCCTTGATGCCGCCCCCGGCCATCCAGATGGAATAGGCGAGCATATGGTGATCCCGGCCGTTCCCGCCCTGGCTCATGGGCGTGCGCCCGAATTCCCCGGCCCACACGATGAGCGTCTCGTCCAGCATGCCACGCTGTTTCAGATCCGTGATGAGCGCCATGCACGCGCGGTCGATCTCCTCCGCCTTCAGCTTCACGCCGTCCTTCACCCCGCCATGGTGGTCCCAGTCTTTGTGATACAGCTGGATGAATCGCACGCCCCGCTCCGCGAGACGGCGGGCGAGCAGACAGTTCGACGCAAACGAGCCATCCCCCGGCGTGCAGCCGTAGAGCTCACGCGTGGACGCGGGCTCGTTCGCCATGTCCATGAGCCCGGGCACGCTGGCCTGCATCTTGAACGCCATCTCATACTGGGTAATGCGGGTGCTGATTTCCGGATCGTTTACCGAGGCATCATGGTGGGCATTCAGTTTCCCCACCGCATCCACCACGTCCCCCTGCATCTCACGGGAGTATCCGGCGGGGTTACTGAGATACAGCACCGCGTCCCCCTTGCTCCGCAGATGCACGCCCTGGAAACGGCTGGGGAGAAACCCCGCCGACCATTGCCGCGCGGCGATGGGCTGATTCTGTCCTCCGCGCCCCAGCGATGTCAGGACCACAAAACCCGGCAGATCCTCCGCCTCGCTACCCAGCCCGTAGGTGAGCCAGGAGCCCATGCTGGGACGCCCGGGAATCGCGGAGCCGGTATTGATGAAGCAGTGCGCGGGATCATGATTGATCGCGTCTGTGTGCATGGACCGGATGATGCACATCTCATCCGCCACGGAGCCCATGAGCGGGAAGAGCGCGTTCATCTCCGCCCCGCATTTGCCAAAGCGTTTGAAATCCCACTGCGGCCCATAACACTTCAGCGCCGCCCCCTGGAGCTGCGCGAGTTGCTGCCCCTTCGTGAAGGAATCAGGCATCGGTTTGTCATGCAGTTCCCGGAGCTTCGGTTTGAAATCGAATGTCTCCAGGTGCGACGGGCCTCCCGCCATCGTGAGCCAGATGACCCGCTTCGCCTTCGGCGGGAAGTGCGGTTTCGTGATCACTCCGGGCCAGCGGTCCGGTGCCGAAGCCGCAAACAGCGAGGGATTCAACAACGAGGCCAGAGCCAGCGAACCGATTCCCGCTTTACCCAGGAAGGCGCGCCTCGAAACAGATGCCGGCAGACTCAGATGACTCATGCCGCCAACCTGACTCCCGCCCTCCCGGCGTGCAACCCCCGGCTCTCCGCGTTACCGGTCCCCGAAGATGGCGCTCCCCACCCTCACAATGGTGGCCCCCTCCGCGATGGCCTCCGCAAAATCCCCGCTCATGCCCATGCTCAGTTCCGGCAGCGGCGCGCCAGTCGTCTCGCTGAGATGGTCCCTCAGCTTACACAACGCCGCAAAGTGGGGACGGTTCTGCGCCGGGTCATTCGTCAGCGGCGGGATAGTCATGAGGCCCCGGATTTCCACGCCCGGCAGGGCCAGCAGCCCGGGCAGCGCGGCGGTAACGCCCGGGGCATCGAAGCCGAACTTCGCGGCATCCCCAGCCACGTTAACCTGGAGGAGAATCCGCGGGCGCAGTCCCAGTTCCACGGCGATGCGGCTCATATCCCGCGCGAGGTCTGCGCTGTCCACGCTGTGAAACATCTCGCAGAGGGGCAGCACCTTCCGGATCTTGTTGGACTGCAGATGCCCGATGAAATGCCACCGCGCGGGGGGCAGGGAGGGGATCTTGGTCAGAGCCTCCTGCGCGCGGCTTTCGCCAAAGACCCTCTGCCCCGCCGCCATGGCCTCGCGCACGGACTCCGCGGGAAAGGTCTTGCTCACGGCGCATAGTTGCACGCTGTCCGGTTCCCGCCCCGCTGCCAGGGCGGCGGCGTGGATACCCGCGCGGATTTCCTCCAAACGTTCGGCCAGGGTGCTCATGCGGAGGGCAGGGAAAAAAAGGTCTCCGCCGTCCGCGTGGTGGCGGCGGCCAGGGTTTCCAGGCTGACTCCACGGGCGGTGGCGATCCGCTCCGCGGTGTGCCGGGTATAGGCGGGTTCATTCCGCTGCCCCCGGTGCGGCGCGGGGGCCAGATAGGGGCTGTCTGTCTCCAGCATGAAGCTGCCCTCCGCTGCCTCCGCGGCACAGGCGAGCACCTCCGGAGCCTTCGGATAAGTGGCGATGCCGGTAAAGCTGATGAGATGCCCCTCCGCGACCATGGGCACGGCGTCCGCCCATGGCAGGATCCAGCAATGAAACACGGCGCGCAGTTTCCCGTGAAACGGCGTCACCAGGCCCACGATGTCCCGCCAGCAGGCATCGCCTTTCCGGTCCCGCTGGTGGACGATGACGTTCTTTTTCAACTTCACCGCCAGGTCCAGCTGGGCCTGGAAGAACTCCTTCTGCCGCGCCCGGTAATCCGGCTCCGTCCAGCCTTCCGGCGCGAGGTGATAGTAATCCAGACCCATTTCCCCCAGGGCCACGCATCGCGGATGCCCGGCCATGGCCCTCACCTGTTCCAGCCAGTCCGGCACCGTCACGTCCGTGACATAACAGGGATGCACGCCCACCGAGGCCCAGACCTCTGGAAACCGCTCCGCGATCTTCAGGCACTCCCGACTAGAGTCCGGATCGCAGCCGATGGCCACGATGCGCGTCACTCCCGCGGCGCGCGCACGGTCGATGATCGCAGGTAATTCTTCCCGCAGCGTGCGGGAGTCCAGGTGCGCGTGGGTATCGATCAGCATCCTTTAGAAAATGACGGTCCGGTTATTGAAGGCCAGCACCTTCCGCTGCACATGCCAGCGCACCGCGCGGGCCAGCACTATCTTTTCCAGATCCCGGCCCTGGCGGATGAGATCGCTCACCGTGTCCTTGTGGGACACGCGGATCACGTCCTGCTCAATGATGGGTCCCTCGTCCAGGTCCGCCGTCACATAATGACTGGTGGCCCCGATGATCTTCACGCCCCGGGCATGCGCGCTGTGATAGGGTTTCGCGCCTGGAAACGCGGGCAGGAAGCTGTGGTGGATATTGATCACACGATTCGGCCAGGCGGCGGAGAATTCGTTGCTCAGGATCTGCATGTAACGCGCGAGCACGATGGTGTCCACGCCATGTTCCTCCACGAGAGCCCGCTGTTTCGCCTCCGCCGCGACTTTGTTCTCACGGGTCACCGGGATGACGTGAAACGGAATACCAAAGCGCTCCGCCGCGGGGCGTAGTGTCTCGTGATTGGAAACGATCAGCGGGATGTCCGCGTCCAGTTCCCCCGCCTCGTGGCGGCTCAGGAGATCATAGAGACAGTGCGCCTCCTTGCTGACAAAAAGCGCCAGCCGGTGCCGGGTGTCCGTGAAATCCAGCGTCCACGTCATTTGCCGGGGCTCGGCGAGCGCCCGGATGAAGATGGGCAACTCCGCGCGCGGGATCACAAATTTCTCCAGGTCCCACTCCACGCGCATGAAGAAGACGCCATCCACGCTGTCCACGTGCTGGTCGAACTGGATGATGTTCCCCCGGTTCTCCGAAATGAAGGAGGCGACGGCGCGGACCAGCCCGGGTTGGTCCGAGCAGTGAATGAGCAATATGGCGTGAGGCATGCGGGTCTTGTCAAATCAGCTTCCCGCCCTCGATGCGGAGGGGCCGCTTCATCAGCGCGGCCAGAGAGGGATCGTGCGTCACCACCACCAGCGCGGTGTGGAGTTCGGCGTTGAGTTCCAGGAGCAGATCCATGAGCGCCTTGCCGTTCCGGGCATCCAGCGCCCCCGTGGGTTCGTCCGCGAGGAGCAGACCGGGCTGGCGGATGAGGGCTCGCACCACGGCCACGCGCTGCTGCTCGCCGCCGGAGAGCTGGGCGGGCTTTTTGTCCGCGTGCGCGCCCAGGCCCACGCGGTCCAGGAGCTTCTTCGCGCGTTCCGCCGCGGCGGGGCGGTCCGGCTTGTCCGTGCCCGCCAGCACCGGCACCAGTACGTTCTCGTAGGCTGTGAGGTGGGGTAGCAGATGGTGGAGTTGGAAGATGAAGCCGATGCGGGTGGCCCGCAGGCGGCTGAGCCCGGCATCGTCCAGTTTGGCCGGGTCTTCGTCAAAGAGAGTCACCGTCCCCGCATCCGGGCGGTCCAGCGTGCCCAGGATGTGGAGCAGCGTGCTCTTCCCGCAACCACTGGGCCCGGTGATGGCCAGCGTCTCCCCGGCCTCGATCTTCAGGTCCACCCCGCGCAGCACCTCCTGGACCGGGGCTTTCGGACCGGCCTGGTAGGATTTCGAGACCTGATGCAGTTGGGCGATGAGGGACATGGCGGAAGGGGGAAAGCCGACTAATGACAGTCCGGAGGCCGGGATTCAACCTCCGCCTTCGGCCAAATGCGGCCCCCCGGGATCTTCTATTCCCGGGCCTCCGGTATGCAATTCACGCTCCAGGAGGAATACGAAATCGCGGAGCCGCATTCCTACAGATCTTCGCTGTCATGGGGTATTAACCTCATCTCCTTGATTCGGAGTGGTAATATAGCCTCCCGGTCATAACATAACCCCGCATCGTCAACCTCAACGTCTATGTCCACGACACCTCCCCCGCTCAATCCCTATGAGGCCCCGCAGGCCGCCGTTGTCAACGCCCCTTACGATCCGTTGGCTCTTCCTCTGGCGTCGCCGTGGCTCCGGCTTGGTGCTGCCTTTATTGATGGAATTGTGCTTTGGCCTATAGGATGGATTCTGGGGAAACTCTTCTTTCACACCCCATCCGCCGAGGCGGTGCACAAGTATGGGTACGAGGGAGCCATAAGCGCGCTTTCACCTGGCATGGGCATGTTGATCATAATCCATCTTGTCAGCCTGGCGATCTTCCTGGCTGTCAATTTCGTATTCCTGCAAAAAGGCCAGACCATTGGGAAAATGGCGCTCAAGCTGCAAATTCAAAACCGCCATACCAGCGGTCTGTTGACACTCCAGGACCTGGTGGTGAAACGGATTCTACCGGTTTATATCGTCAATGTGCTTCTCAATGCCATCAGTCCGTTCCTTGGCGTCCTTCTGATCATTGACGCGCTGTGCATCTTCCGCCCGGGCCGTAATACCCTGCACGACGACCTAGCCCAGACCAAGGTCGTCAAACTTCCCGGCTGATTCCCACCAGCCTCCTCTCAAAGGCCGTGCCTCCCGAACGGGGCACGGCCTTTCTGTTTCCACGGGCTTCCCTGCCTCAAACCGCCTTTACTGCCTCCACCAGCGGCTTCACAAATTCCGTCAGCCTCGCCGCCAGATCCGGGGACTTCCCATGCTGCTCCACGATGCGCACGATGGCGCTGCCCACGATGACCCCGTCCGCGGCCTCCGCCACGGCGCGGGCTTGCTCCGGAGTGGAGACGCCAAAGCCCACGCACACCGGGGTCTGCGCGCCGTCCGCTTTGATCTCCGCCACCTGACTGGCGATGTTCGTCGCCAGCGTCTGCTGGGCTCCGGTGACGCCCTCCCGGCTGATGTAATAGATGAACCCTTCGCTGTTTCCCGCGAGTTCCCGCATCCGTGCCGCGGGGGTGGTGGGTGCGATGAGGCGGATGCGGCTGAGTCCCGGTGCGGCGGTGAGTTCCGCGTTCAGCCCGTCCTCGTCCGGAGGGAGGTCCAGAAGGAGCACGCCATCCGCTCCCGCCGCCGCCGCATCCGCGTGGAACGCGGCGAATCCGTAGGCATATACGGGGTTCAAATAAGTAAAAAGCACCAGCGGCACCTGGGACTCCACGCGGATGCGGCGGATCAGGTCAAGCACGCCCACCATGGTGGCCCCCGCCTCCAGCGCCCGGCCCGCCGCCATCTGATTCACGATGCCATCCGCCAGCGGATCGGAAAACGGCAGCCCCAGCTCGATGATATCCGCTCCCGCCACCTCCAGCGCCCGCACCACCTCCAGCGTCCTGTCCAGCGTGGGATCCCCCGCGCACACATAAGCCACGAAGGCTTTTTTGCCGGAGGCACGGAGGCGGGCGAAGGTATCGTCGATGCGGTTGCTCATGGGAGGGAAACCGTTCCCATACCGGCGAATGAGGCACCGGCAAGATGGAATGAGCGCGCCTGTCCCCGCTTTTCCGTTTCGTCTTAAACACTCCACCAGGTCCAGCCTGGCGGCTTCCTGGACAAGCACCCGTTCTCAATTACGCCCTCAGCTTCTCCAGTTCCTTTTCAAATCCCAGCGAGGCCTCCGGGGAGATGCCGTGGGTGAGATGGAGATGGAGGTGATTGGTTAGGAATTCCTCGGGGTTCATCCATTTGTCCCCCACTTTTACCTGCTTGGTCCAGGCGCAGATGACCTGCAGGCCGCTCTGGAGCTTGCGGATTTCCGCCGTGGAGGCTTCCAGATCCGAAAGCGCGGACTGCAAATGACTGTTGGCCCGGTTTCGTTCTTCAAGGGAATTCCTGACCCGGTAAAGGGACAATCCGGTCACCAGGGAAATGAGGAAGCAGGTGAAGCTGTTCCAGTACTGGAACATCATGTGAGAATAAGGCCGTCCCTCGATAAAATCCATCCACCACGTGATGGCCCCGCTGGCGATGCTCATATACCAGACCGGCGTTTTCCCCAGAGACCATCCGCACAGCGCGACGGGAACGAGATAAGCCGCCGAAAATTCCAGTTCATACCCAGTGATATAATCAATCAGGGTCGTCAGGGCGAGGCTGAGAAGGGCGGCGATGATCAGTTTCATCCGCTTCGTCATGGTTTTATGGAAAATACTCTGGATGTGGAATTTATACCGGGTCTTCCTTTCGTCAATATGGGCTCTCCACCTCCCTCCGTAACCCCGCCACCCCAAAAACAGAGGACGCCGCGGGCGGTGAGGCCTGCGGCGTCCAGGGGGCCGGTGCAGGGGCACACCGGACAGGGGAGGGTTCTTATCTACCGGCTCAGGCGAGCACGGTGCGGCGCTTCCTGCGGAGGGCGAGGCCGATGAAGGAGGCCAGCGTCAGGCCCATGGCCGGTTCCGGCGTGCTCGTCAGCGCCTTCACGTTCGCCGCGCCGATATCCACCGCGAAGAGCAGGTCATTGAAGTCGCGGTCGCCACCGCCGAAGAGGTCTTCGAATCCGATGATCAGGAAGGGACTGTTCGCCATTTGATAACCGAAGGCCACCACGTGGTTGATGCCGTCGCCGTTCACCGATTTGTCCGTGGCATACACGCTCCGGCCGCCGTTGGCACCGTCCGCGATGAGGAAGAAGTCCAGGAGCGTGCCCCCGGCGATCTTGCCCAGATTCACGAAGTCACCCGGCAGCACCGGGGCCCAGCTCTCGCGCTTACCCTCGGAGCCGTTGTAGTAGGAGTTGGTGGTGGAGGCGTTGGGGAAGATCAGGGCCGGGTTGCCGCTGCTCACTCCCGTGCCGGTGGTGTTGAAGCCGAGCGTATTGCTGTAGCCGGCGCCTTCGCCGATGAAGTAAACCCGCACGTCGGAGGCGGTGCTCAGCTTCAGCTTGGCCGGGTCCAGAAGCATGCGGGAGTCATCCACGTTGCTGCTTTCGCCGAGGGACTTGTTGAGAAATTCGGTGAGCGCGGGCAGTTCCTTCATGAAGGCGGCGGCGCGGGTATCGGAACCGGCGGCCATCACCGGGGCGGCGATGTCGAGGCCGAAGGGCCGGGCGGAGCTTTGCACGCTGGCGGCCGTTCCCGTGGTGGTCTGGGCATTCACTACTCCGGCGGAACCGGTGAGGAGGAGGGATGCACCGATCAGGCGGAGGCTGAGGCGCTTGAGGAAACCGGCGGCGGAGGAGGCGAGGGAAGCGGCGTTTTGTGTGGCTTGTGTTGTCATGGTGAGGAAAGCTTAGGCCCATCCCGGAATTCCGAAATCCCCCCAAGTGGGGGGAAATGTATTTCCCCTCCAGAACCACGGATTTCCCGTTCAGAAGGCCGCCGCCCGCGGCGTATATCCTTGAGCTTATGACTGGTTCCCCTGTTGTCGCCTTGCCTTCCGCCTCCGGCGGGAAATACGCCATCTTCGGAGACATCCACGCCAATCTGGAAGCCCTCGATGCCGTGCTGGCCGATGCCTCGCTACAAGGAGTGACCGCCTGTGCCTGCACCGGCGATATTGTTGGATACAATGCAAGTCCTGAAGAATGTGTTGCGCGCGTGCGGGACCTGGGATGCCCGGTGGTCAAAGGAGACTCCGATGAAGAGGCAGGCGGGGATATGGACATCCCGGGACTGAACCCCACGGCTGCCCGCGTGCTGGACTGGACGCGGCGCGCGCTGCCCGGCGGGGACAGGCTCTGGCTGATGTCCCTGCCCATGGTGCGGAAGATATCCGGTTTCACCATGGTTCACAGCAGTCTGGATACACCCGGCGCCTGGTGTTATACCTTTAGCAAATTCGATGCCCTGGCCAGCTTCAGTTACCAGTTCACGCCGGTTTGCTTTATCGGACACACGCGCAAATCCCGGATCTATGTGAAAGGCCCCGGCAGCGCGATCAGGGCGGAGGACACAGATACCATCCGTATCGAGCCCGGCCTCAAATACCTGATCAATGTGGGCAGTGTCGGCATGTCTCCTGACCGCGACCGGCGGGCCGTCTATGCCATCTATGACCTGGACAACCAGGAGGTCAGTATCCGCCGCGTGCCGTATGATATCGATACGACGCGGAGGCGGAACCATGAAGCAGGACTGCCGGTGTGGCCGCCTTTTGAAGAATGATGCGGCCGGTCTGCGGCGGGTATCAGGATGCCGGGGGCGTGGGATTCTGCGCAGGCTTCCGGAACAAGCCGAACAACAGCTTGAACGGATAGAGCACCACGTTAAGCACGCCTCCCACGAGCACTGCCACACCCTTCATGGGAACCTGAGCCGCTTTAATGAGCGGCTTGAGGGCGGCTTCCACCCTGGGGTTTTTGGAATACCAGATCGCCAGGGAAAGGATGAGAACGATCCCGATGAACTTCTGCCACGCGGCCACGTGCGGCTTGTAACCCGTGAAGACCTCCCAGGTCAGCTCCCCCACCAGCAGGAAGCCCACGAACCCGATCAGCAGGAATGCCGTGTCCTCAAGGATGGGGTATTTCTCCAGCAGCTTGATACACCAACCGGCCACGAACCGCAGCGCGAGGATGCCGATGAACACCCCCGTGCAGATGACCCAGATCCTCCGGTCCATGGCCGCCGCGGCCACCACGTTGTCCACGCTGAGACTGAGATCCATGACCTCGATGGCCATGATGGTGGCGAAGAAACCGCGCGCCGGCACGGCGTCCGGAACACCTTCTTCATCCTTGTCCCCCCCGCTGGTGAAATGCGCGCACATCAGATATACCAGATAGGCAGCCCCGCACCACATGACCCAGTGGTTGTCCGTGATCCATGCCGCCAGCCACAGCGCCAGGCCGCGGAAGGCATAGGCTCCGATGATGCCCAGGCGGAGCGCGAGGATCTTTTGTTTCCCAGGTAAATGATTCGCCATGGCCGCGATGGCCAGCGCGTTGTCCACGGAAAGCAGGCCCTCGATAAGAATGAGCGCCAGAATGACGGGCCAGGCTTCAAGAACCTCACTGAACGAAAAGGCAAAAATCTCCACAGGCATAAAAGTTGGGGGACCACGGTCCCGCGGCGGTATTAGAACCCCGGGCGCATTCCACAAGCGCTTCCGGATAAAAGGACTCCGCTCTTCACTGCGGGCGGTAGAACATCATCTCGCCGGATTTCAGGGCCGTGGTATCCAGATTCCGCTCGTGGACAATCTTGCGGTCGGACCAGTTTTGCTCGGAGATGATTACATGCCCCGGCCTTCCCCTGCCGACCACGATGGCGGTGTGCTCGGGCCCGGTAACGCTGTCCGGGAAGGCGGCGCTGCGGAATTCCACGATGTCCCCGGGCTGGGGTTTCTCTTTCGGAAAGTCCAGCTTCCGGCCCCACACACGCAGGTCCCGGCCCGGGCGTTTCAGACCCAGGGCTTTGAAGGCCTCATTCGCCAGCGTCCAGCACTCGCCGTTGCCCACCTGCTTGCCGGACTGCTCCTTGCAGTAAGCGACGATTTTCGCCGGGATCTCCGCCGCGCGCTTTTTGGCCGCCTCCTCGCTGACCCGCTTCGCGGTGTCCGCCGCGCGGGTCTTGATCCATGTCTCCGCGAAGATTTTGTCCACGGGACCCAGGGTTTCGAGGGCGAGCTGGAACTTCTGCCCATCCTTTCTTTTCACGGTGATCTTCCCGTCCTGGCTGTCGATGATCTCCGCCGTCATCTGCCGGCCCTGGGAGTCGGTGAAGATGTGCATCTCCGCGCGGGATACCGCGGGCAGGAGAAGCACGAAGGCAAAAACGGGGACGGCTGCTTTCATGGCGGAAATATTGCCTCCCGCCACCCTCTGATGCAAGTCCTTACCCGGCCCGCGAAGACCGGCGGGCCGGAAGTTTCCGGTTTCCCCGCGGGCGTTCCGTCCCCATGCATTCCCCACATGGAATTGCAGGCCGGAAAGCTTTACATCATCGCCACCCCCATCGGTAACCTGGGTGACATCACGGAACGCGCCCGGGGATGCCTGGCGGGCGTGGACACCATCGCGTGCGAGGACACCCGCCACTCCGGAGTGCTGCTGCAACACCTGGGGGTGCGAAAGCCCCTGGTGAGCGTGCATGAGCACAATGAAGCCTCCCGCTCCGCTCAGTTGATCCTGGAGCTTCAGCAGGGCCGGACCGTGGCCTACATTTCGGACGCGGGAATGCCCGGGGTCTCGGATCCCGGCCAGCGCCTGGTGAATGCCTGCATCCGGAATGGCATCCCGGTGGAGGTCCTGCCAGGTCCCAGCGCGGTGATCACGGCGCTCATCGGCAGTGGCTTCCCGGCGGACACGTTTTTCTTTGGCGGCTTCCTCCCTGTGAAGAGCGGGCAGCGGGAGCGCGCGCTCACGAAGGCGCTGGAGCGGGAGGAAACGACCGTCTTTTTCGAAAGCCCTCACCGGATCGATGGCACCCTGGAACTCCTGGCCCGCCTCTCCGCGGAGCGCCGCATCTGTGTCGCCAGGGAACTGACGAAGAAGTTCGAGGAATACCGCCGCGGCACCGCCGGGGAGGTCCACGCGCACTACGTGAAGCATCCCGCGAAGGGCGAAATCTGCCTCGTCATCTCCGGAACCGATCTGCCGAAGTGGGCCCTGGCCCCGCAGGAACCCCATGAGTAAACCCGCCGTCTCCGCCCGCATCATCAAGCTGGTCATGGGGCTCATCCTCATGCTCTCTGGCCTCGTCACCACGGCGCTTCTGTTCGTGCCCTACCGCCATGCGCTGGAGACGCGCTCCTGGACGGAGACGCCCTGCGTCATCACGGGCAGCCGCATGGAGGAATACCGCATCAGCGACTTCGCCGAACCCGTGGCCCGGGTGTTCATCAAATACGGCTACACTTTTGATGGGAAAGAATACACCGGCACGCGGGTGAAACGCGTCACCTTTTCCGCGAACGATGACAAGGACGTGAGCCTGCGGACCTCGAAGTTCGAGGATGCCGCGAAGGTGGTCGCCAAATACCCCCCGGACACGAGGACCGTGTGTTTTGTGAATCCCGTGGTCCCCTCCGAGGCGGTGCTGGAACACCAGACGAAGGCCGCCATTTACACCCTCTGGTGGCCCATGCTCTTCGCCGTGGGCGGCGGCGGCATCGTCTGGTCCGCGTTCAGAAAAGTGCGTCCCAGAGCGGCTTGATTCAATTCCCGGACTCCGGCGGTTTTTCCTTTTTCCGCAGGCCTTTGAGGGAGTCGATGAGGTTGTTGATATCGTCCCCTCCTTCGAGGGCGTCTTTGATGAGGTCCTTCCCGGCCTCCGCGCCGGAGCGCTTCAGGATGTCCATGAAGCGCTCGGAGAGCTTCACGTCCGGGCTTCCGATGGCCTCGCTGGACTGGAAGGGAAGCTCGATGCGGTTCTCCGCGTTCACCAGCTTTTCCAGCACGGTCTTGTTCACCAGACTGGCCAGACCCTTCCCGCGCTTTTCCAGAAAGTCCTTGAGCCCCGCCACCGCCCGCTCCGATATCTCCCGGTTGGCCATGATGCGGCCATTAAAAAGGTGCTGGTCGTCCCGGAGCGAGAGCCAACTGTCCTTATCGAGCGCCAGTTGATAGGTATCGAAGGGGAAATAAACGTCTTCACGGAGACGGATCACGCCTTCCTTAAGCCCGGCATTGATAACAGTATCCGTCGTGAGCGTGGCTTGCGGCGGAAGATTGAGATCCAGCCCCATGGAAGCCTTGAGCTTCTCGAAGCGCTCATTGAGCTTCACCAGCGTGGGCAGGCGGTTGATGAGAGAGCCTTTCTTTACTGTCACCTTAAAGTCCAGATCCTCATTCAGATTTCCGGTGACGGGATCGATAATCTGATAGGCTCCCTCCAGTCCCAGAATGAAGTCCAGGGTGCGGATGTTCAGCCGTTGGCTGTCGATCACCAGCCGCGTGCCCGCGGAGACATTCGCCCGGCCTCCCGCGGCGGGATTGGACGGGTCCAGAGTCATGCCGGTGAGGGTGAAGCTGCAGTCCTTATACTGCTGCACGGTGTGCTTCCGCTGGTTCACGATGGTCCACGAGGCATTGCGGATGCGGGCCTCGCGCAGGGTGGAGGTGACGGGCAGTTCGGAGACGTGGAAGGGCTTGTCATTCCCCCCTCCGGCGTCCTCCGCGGCCGGGATTTCATCCGAGTCCTCCAGGGTGGCGGGCTGGGTCGCCTGTTGCGCCGTGCTGCCTGGTTTCGCGAGGAGCACGCGGAGGGAATTGCCACCACTGGACCACTTCACGGTGTGCATGTCCACGCCCTCGATCAGGGCGTTCTTGATGTCCAGCTCCCCGGTAATGAGGCTCCAGAGATTCACCTCCAGCAGCACCCGGTCCACGTGGATCCATGTTTCGCCCGGCGTGGCGGGTTTGTGGGATTCGTCAAAGGGCGTGACCTTCAGATCCCGCACCTCCACGCGAGCGGGAAAGGAAAAAAGCCGCACGGTGGCGCTCCCTGCGGTGGCCTGGCAATTGTGCGCGGCGGTGAGACGGCGCACGATCTCCTCTGTGGTAAACCGTGAGGAAAACCACCACTGCGCCCCCGCCAGCAGCAGAGCCGGGAGGCCGATAAACAAGAGCAGCAGCTTCCAGAGGCGGCGTTTCATCAGAGGCGGGGGAGGGGGCGTGCCTCATCCTTCGGAGACCCGCCGCGAATGTCCACCGCGTTCCTTGGGACGGGCCTTGCGGGGAGACGCCGCGGCGTTACGGTGAGGCATGCCGCCGAAGAAACCGGCGCCCCCGGATTCCCTCACCGGGGCCGCGCTCATCAAGGAAACCTGCCGCCGCATCCGGCTCGCGAGAAGCCGCTGGGACGCGCATAACAACGCCGCCTGCCGCATGGAGCGGGAGAAGGCTCTGGCCCTCTATGACCGGCTCACGGACGCGGAGAAGGAAAAGATCCCCCAGGTGCTGCGCATCTGGCTGCGCTACCGGAGTGAAAAGTATTTCGGCCCCGGCCGGACCCCACCGGGCCGGTAGCTTTCGCGCCCCTCCTTCATGGTGGAAAAAGACGGGAAACCCGGCATGCTGGCCGCGTTTTATCCGGTCACCATGATACGTCTCCTGCTCCCCCTCGCCCTCACCTGCACGCTCGCCACCGCGGCGGATCACTTCGTCTCGCAGACCCGGCAGCTCACATTCTCGGGCAAGCGGGCGGGAGAGGGGTATTTCAGCGCGGACGGGAAGCGGATGATCTTCCAGAGCGAGCGGGAGGAGGGGAATCCCTTCTACCAGATTTATCTTCTGGAGTTTGAGACCGGCGATATCCGGCGGCTCTCCGGCGGCACGGGCAAGACCACCTGCGCGTGGCTGCACCCGGACAACCAGCACTTCCTTTTTGCCTCCACCCACGCGGATACGACCTCCCTGCAAAAGCAGGCGGATGAGATCAAGGAGCGCGCCTCCGCCACCCAGCGGCGTTATTCCTGGGACTATGATGAGAACTACGACATCTACTCCGGCAGCCTGAACGGCGGCGACCTGACAAATCTCACCAAAACCCGGGGCTACGATGCCGAGGGCAGCTACAGCCCGGACGGTCAGTGGATCGCCTTCGCTTCCAACCGCCACGCCTACACGGACAAGCTCACTCCGGAGGAGCAGACGCACTTCGACCGGCAGAAGTCCTGGCTCATGGACATCTATCTCATGCGCGCCGATGGCTCGGAGGTGAAGCGGCTCACGGATGTGCGCGGCTACGATGGGGGCCCCTTCTTCAGCCCGGACGGGAAACGCATCTGCTGGCGCCGTTTCAATGAAGAGGAGACCACCGCCGAGATCTGGACCATGAACGTGGACGGCAGCGATCAGCGGGCCGTGACGAAGTTCGGAGCCATGTCCTGGGCACCGTATTTTCACCCGTCCGGGAAGTATCTCATCTTCACCACGAACAAGCACGGGTTCGATAACTTCGAGCTCTACCTCGTGGACGCGGAAGGGAAACATGAGCCCGTGCGCGTGACGGAGACGGAGGGCTTCGATGGCCTGCCGGTCTTCCATCCGGACGGGAAACAACTGTCGTGGACCACGAACCGCACGCCGGAAAAGACCTCGCAGATCTCCCTGGCCGCGTGGGATCACCAGGCGGCACTCGCCGCGCTGGGCCTCACGGACAGCGCGCCCTCCCTCGCGGACACGAAAGCCCCGGCCCCTGCGGAATTTGTTAGCGATATCACCCCCGCGGACATGCGGCGACATGTGGAATACCTGGCATCGGATGCCCTGGAGGGCCGCGGCACGGGCACGCGCGGCGAGGCCCTGGCGACGGGCTACGCGGCCCGGTGGTTTGAATCTTTTGGCCTGGAGCCCGCGGGGAAAGACGGCACCTGGCTCCATGCCTTCGACTACACGGCGGGCATGGCGCTGGGGGAGGGCAACGCGCTCACCTTCAAGGGAGCCACCACGCCGGAACTACGCGCCACGCGGGACTGGACACCGCTCACCTTTTCCAGCACGGGCGAGGTGAAGGAAGGCGGCATTGTCTTCGCCGGCTACGGCATCGAAGCCCCGGCGGGCCGGGATGAAAAAGGGAAAGCCCTCGACGCCTACTCCTCCTACTTTCACCTCGATGTGAAGGACAAGTGGGTGATGATGCTCCGCTATTCCCCGGAAGGTCTGAGCCAGGAGGAACGCGTGCGCATGGCCACGCAAAGCAGCCTGCGCTACAAGGCGCTGACGGCCCGGGAAAAGGGCGCGAAGGGCATCATCATCGTAAGCGGCCCCACCTCGAAGGCGAATCAGCAGTTGGTGCCCATGTCCTTCGATGCCAGCCAGGCGGGTTCCGGTATCGCGGCTATCTCCATCACGGATGCGCTGGCCGCGAGTCTGCTCAAGACCGCCGGGAAAGATTTGAAGGAACTCCAGGAGAAACTGGACACCGGAGCTCAGGAGCAGGGGTTCGACCTGCCGGGCGTCAGCGTGGGGGCGAAGATCGATATCCGTCAGGAAAAGCGCACCGGCCACAATGTGCTGGGCCGTTTGAAAGCCCCTGGCGGCTCCACGGAGCCCGCGCTGGTGGTGTGCGCGCACATCGACCACCTCGGGATGAATGGCGGGGCCGATTCCCGGGCCGCGGACGGGGAGCGCCAGACCATCCACCACGGCGCGGATGACAATGCCTCCGGCGTGGCCGGGGTGCTGGAGATCGCTCAATCCCTGGCCGCCCAGGTGAAGGAGGGCAGGCTGACGCTGAAGCGGGATGTCATCTTCGCCTGCTGGAGCGGCGAGGAGGTGGGCCTCCTGGGCTCCAATGCCTGGTGCCGGGATCTGGCGACAGCGGCGGGCAATCCCAACGGGAAGCTGACGGACAAACTCTGCGCCAGCCTGAACATGGACATGATCGGGCGGCAGCGCGGCAGCGTCATCCTCCAGGGCCTGGGCTCCAGTGACTGGTGGGCTCCGGAGATCGAGCGGCGGAACGCGGTGACCGCGCTTTCCCTCCAGACACAGCAGGACTGCTACCTGCCCACGGACGCCGCCACCTTCTATCTGCGCGGGGTGCCCATCTTGAACGCCTTCACCGGTTCTCATGAAGACTATCACAAGCCCAGCGACACGGCGGACAAGATCAACTACGAAGGCGCGGCCACCATCAGCCGCTTCATGATGCTGGTGGGGCGCACCCTGGCCTCCACGACGGAGGAGCCGGTGTGGAAGGAGATGAAAAAGCCTAACGATATGGGCCGCGGTGGTTTGCGGGTTTATCTCGGCACCATCCCGGACTATGCCCAGGAGGGCATCGAAGGCGTGAAGCTCAGCGGGGTGAGCGCCATCGGCCCCGCCGCGAAGGCCGGGGTGAAGGCGGGGGATATCATCACCAAACTGGCGGGCAAGGACATCAAGAACATCTATGACTACACCTATATCATGGGCGTGCTCAAGATCGGTCAGGAGACCGCCCTTGAGGTCATGCGGGATGGGAAGAAGGTGGAGTTGAAGATCACGCCCGGCAGCCGGGACTGATTCACCTCCGCAGGTGTTTTTTGAAGATCGCCAGGGTGCGGTCCCGTTCCTCCGTATGGTCCACCATGGGGGGCGGGTAGTCCCGGGCATTGCGGAAGGTGCCGCCGGCCGGTGGGGCCAGGAGATCTTTTAGCGGAGTATTGCGCAGTTCCGGCACCCAGTGGCGGATGTAGCGGGCCTCCGGATCGTAGGACTTCGTTTGCGCCCAGGGATTCTGGATGCGGAAATACGGGGCGGCATCCGCGCCCGTGCCCGCGCTCCATTGCCAGCCGCCGTTGTTGCTGGCGATTTCGCCGTCCACCAGCATTTGCATGAAATACTCCTCTCCGGCCCGCCAGTCGAGGTGGAGATCCTTGGTGAGGAACATGGCCGTGATCATCCGCACCCGGTTGTGCATGAAACCGGTGGCGCGGAGTTCCCGCATGCCCGCGTCCACGATGGGGAAGCCGGTCAGCCCGTCCTTCCAGCGCTGGAGTTTTGCTTCGTCGTATTTCCATGGGAGACCACGGAATTTCGGATCGAACTCATGTTCCAGAACTTCCGGGAAGTGCCAAAGGAGTTGCATGTAAAACTCCCGCCAGGCGAGTTCGTTGAGGTAGGTTTGCAGGCTTTTGCGCGGCCCCTCGCCTTTCGTTTCCGAAAGCAGACCGGCTACTTCATGGTAAAGCTCCCGGATGCCGAGGGTGCCATGGCGGAGATCGACGGACAGGCGGGAGGTGGTGTGGCCGAGCGGCGTGTTCCTCGTGTCCAGATAGCCAGGCAGTACTCCGAAAAGCGCGTGCCGCAGACGTTTCCGCGCGGCCTGTTCCCCCGGTTCCGGGATGTTCGCGTCACAGGACGGGAGTTTCCACGTCTTCAGGTCCGGACATTCCAGGGAACGGAGGCCCCCGGGGGAATGCAGGGTCCTCACCGCGGGGATGACCGGCGGCTTCGTGGTCCCCTGCCAGTTCTTGTTATACGGCGTGAACACACGATACGGTCCGCCCGCTCCCGTGAGAATTTCGGCCCGCTCGTGAAGCACCGTATCTTTGAAGGACTCAAAGACCACGCCCAGTTCCTTGCATTTTTTCTCCAGCCGCTTTTCTACCTTGATGCCGTGGGGATCCGGATCGCGATTCGTGAAGACAGCGCCCGCTTTGGTCTCACGGATCAACTTAGCCATCTCGTCCACGGGATCACCCCGGCGGAAAATCAGATGCCCGCCCGCGGCTACGACGCTTTTTTGGAGGCTTTCCAGAGCACCGCAGAGATAGGCCTGCCGTGCCGGACCGGTCCAGCGGTGGTGGCCTTTCCAGTCGCTGATGATGTAAACGGGCACCACCTTTTCCCCGGCCTGAACGGCGTGGTGGAGGGCAGTGTTGTCGTTCAGCCGGAGGTCCCGGCGGAACCAATGGATGACAGTGGATTGAGTCCGGGACAGGGCCATACAGGAGAGAGACATTGCGGCAGGTGGTTCTTCATAAAGAGAACACCGGCCTGCGAAGGGATTCATGGAGCGGAGGTAGAGAAGGGGGATTCCCGGCTCCCGCAAGATCGTTTGTCCCGCGCCGTGAATATCCCCGGGATTCTCCGCGTCGCCTGGTCTGGAAGCCGCACCCTGGTAAAGAGTGAGCCCGCGCCCGAACTCAGGGACGCGATTCCCGTTCCCGTTTCTTTTCCTCCACCTTTTCTTTTATCTTTTCGATCAGGCCTTTTTCACCTTCGGGTTTGTCTTTTTTATCCTTCGAGCGCGATGCCCCGAAGATATTGAGGATCAGCCCCAGTCCGAGGAAGGCCGCGAGGATGATTAGGATAATCTTACCCCGGCTGGTCCGCTTTGCGGGGCGCCGCTGAGGGGACCGGCCCGGAGCGCGGGCGGAAGCGGGGAGAGGCGGACGGAATTCCCCCTCCCCCAAATCGAGGGACGGCGGATTTTCGCCCCGCATGACCGCGAAGGGAATCTGGAAGACCGGCTTCTTTCCAGGGCCGGGGGCGGTATGGAGGGTGAGGATGACACTGTTTTCAGGTTCCCCCGCCTCGCGGTACACCAGGCAGTTAAAGGCATAGACCTCAAATCCCTCCGTGGCGGCAACGGGCAGCAGCGTCCGCTTGCCCGCCACATAGGCGTCGTCCTCCACGATCTTTTGCAGTGCCCGGTCAACCGGATCCTCCACCTTCTCCCCGCAGTGATAAAGGGCCCCCATTCTATCCGCGAGCAGGGCCGTGAGAAGAATCGCCTCCTCCCGGGGATCGAAAGTGCCGAGAAGCAGACAGGCGCGCAGCACCCCTTCATTGCTGGAGTTTCCGATCACCGGAAAGGCGGGGATAAAGACCGCGCCCTGTAGCGCCTTGCGGCATTCCGGCTCGGTGGACACGTTCAGCATTTCCGAGCAGAGCGCCAGAAAGTGCCGGGTGCGCAGATAGGCATTCACCTTCGGCAGAGCCCCGGGCAGATCCCCCTGCCACTGCCGGATGAGGCCGCGAATCCCCTCCATGGCCGCCTCGTTCACTTCCGCTTCGGTGGGCTCTTCAGGCTCCGGCCCTGGAATGTAATCCTTCGGCATCAGGGTCTCGGGGAAGGGGGGCATGTTCTCCACAAACCAGCGGATCACCTCCCGCTCCGGCGACAGGACGCTTTTCCCGGAACGCAGCGCCTTCCACATTTTGCCATCCACTCCGTCGAAGGTATGGCCGGAGTGCATCACGTCGCCATGGAGCGCCAGATACAGGCGGCAGTTGACGAGCCTCATCACGACTGCGTGGACGTCACACTCCGCCGCCGGATAGGCAAACTCCAGGTCCGGCAGATCCAGTTGATCCATCCCCGCGGTATCGATGAACACCCAGTCCCCTTCATTCCAGACACGGGACGCACTGAAGGCGGTAATGGCGGGATACCCCGCGGCCTCCGCCTCCGCGCAGGTCTCCCGGAACATCCCCGGTGACATGACCACCTCCCCGGCGGGGCAAAACCAGGCCGCGGCTCCCGGCAGTTCCGTTATCCTCACCGCGGCGCGCAGCACCGCGTCCAGGGCTTCCAGAAGGGATGGGCCCTCCTCCTCCCGCACTCCCGTGAGCATGGGACCGCGCGCGCGGATCCTGACAAACCCGGTGTGGCGGCCCGTCTCCGCCGCGGCCTCCGGCCAGTAGCGGGCCTGCTGGACCGCCCGGGCCAGGCCTCCCGCATCCACTCCATTTCCATAGGCCCCCAGCCCGGCGGCGGCCATTACCGTATTGCCCTCGTCATTGGAGGTCAGGCTGTCCGGCCACGGCTCCTCCTGCACATCCACTTCCAGCACGATCCTCTTCCCCTCGTGGGTAAGAATAAACCCGGGACCGCCGAAGGCGGGCGAGTGATTCGCCGTTGGAATGGAATCCGTGGTCCGGCAGTCCCCGAAGAGGGCGCGCAGTTCCTCCAGCGGGGGAGTGCGGTCAAAAAGAACGGCGGCGACCTGGAAAAAGCAGATTTTCACGGAGGGATAAAATGGCGGGAGGACCCCGGGGGACCGGGCAGTGTTCGCGCGGAGGGTGGCGATGCTTCCCGCACGCGCAAGTCCCACCTCTTCCCTCATCCCCGGCAGTGTATTTTTTCCACGGATTCCCCGCTTTTTACGGAAGAAGTTTCCCTTGTCCGGCGTGAAGGGATGAATCATCGCCAGCCATGAGTAAACCCTCTCTTTCCACCCGTCGCGAATTCCTCCGCAAGACCACCGGCGTCACCGCCGCCTCGGCCTTTGCCGGTATGTCAGTCCCCTTCGTCCACGCGGCGGAGGATAATACCGTGGGCGTGGCGCTCATCGGCTGCGGCGGACGCGGCACGGGAGCGGCGGCACAGTCCCTCAGTGTCGTTAGCCTTCCCACGAAACTCATGGCCACCGCGGACGTTTTCACCGGCAAGGCGGAGGAGAGCCTCAAGGCGGTGCAGAATGAGATGAAGAACAAGCCGGACAAGGTGGATGTGCCGGAAGACCGCCGCTTCGTGGGGTTCGATGCCTACAAGAACGCCATGGACGCCATCAAGCCGGGCGGCATTGTCATTCTCACCACGCCCCTCGCCTTCCGCGCGCTGCATTTCAAATACGCCATCGAACGCGGCCTGCACGTCTTCATGGAAAAGCCGCTCACGGCGGACGGCGCGAAGTCCCGTGAACTGCTGACGCTCGCCGATGAGGCGGACAAGAAGAACCTGAAGTGCGGCGTGGGCCTCATGGTCCGCCACTGTCGCGCGCGTCAGGCGCTGAAACAGCGCATCGACGACGGGGAGATCGGCGACATCATCTCCATGCGCACTTACCGCATGCACGGCCCCGTGGCCTCCGCCTTCTCCGTGAAAAAGCCGGAGGGCAAGTCCGAGGTGCTCTATCAAATCGAGCGCTTCCACAGCTTCCTCTGGGCCAGCGGCGGTCTTTTCAGTGACTTCTACATCCACTTCGTGGACGAGTGCTGCTGGATGAAGGGTGCCTGGCCGGTGAAGGCCCACGCGCTGGGTGGTCGCCACTTCCGCGGGGACTACATCGATCAAAACCTCGATACCTACTCCGTGGAATACACCTTCCCGGACGGCACGAAACTCCACATGGAAGGCCGCACCATGACGGGCTGTAAAGACCAGTCCGCCAGCTACGCCCACGGCTCCAAGGGCAGCGCCATCATCAGTTTCAGTGGTCACACTCCCGGCAAGTGCGCCACCTTCAAGGATCAAATCATGAAGCGCGGCACCGAGAGCTGGGCCTTCCCGCAGCCGGAGCCGAACCCCTATCAAACGGAGTGGGACGACCTCGCCGCCGCCATCATCAACAATACGCCCTACAACGAAGTGCGTCGCGGCGTGGAAGCCAGCGTGGTGACCAGCATGGGCCGTATGGCCGCCCACACCGGCCGTGAAGTGACCTACAGCCAGATGCTCAACCACCCGCACGAATACGCCCCGAACGTGGGTGCCCTGACCATTGATGGCCCCGCTCCGGTGATGCCGGACAAGGATGGCCGCTACCCCGTGCCCCAGCCCGGTCGCAGCCGGCAGATGGAGAACGCGGACAAGATCATGGTGGATTGCGAATACTAACCGTTTCGCCCTCCGGATTTTAAATAACAAAAGCCCTTGGCCGCGACCGCGACCGGGGGCTTCTTATTTGTTCTGGGAAGGAATTGAAACCGGGACAGGAAATGACACTTTTCCGTATGAAGCCTCCCCGATTTCTCCGTTACCTGAGCCGGTGGAACCGCCGGGCGGTGGTGTTTTTCGCGGGCCTTCTTCTATGTTTCTGGCTGGGATGTTTGGTGCTCGGAATGTTTCCCCTTCAATATGGGCATTTCACCGGGCATCTTCTGATAATGGGCCTGACTGCCGCCGTGGCGGTGGTGTTATTTGCGATCTGGCTCACCCTTCTTATCAGCCCTGGCATTCCCCGGCAGGAACGGCCGGTAAGGGAAACGGGCACCCGTCTTGCCGCCGCCGGAGTCTGTCTTTTACTCGTCGCTATTGCCATCCTGGCGGGCGGCGGGCCGCTCGTTTTGGGGAGAAGACTGGGAGGGAAACTGGAAATCTCCCTCGGCCCTCTCCGTGACCTTCAACATTCGCCCGCCGTCCAGGCTTTGGCCGCGGGAACGAAAAGCACCCTGCTGCCCCCGGAGGATTGGCCCGAATCCATGAAGAGGTTGCGTTCAGCAGGTTTTGGAGCCTGGGCACCCGCCGGCATCGAGGTTTTTCCCTCCAGCCCTGGAGACCCGAAAATCAGGATCCTCTACGGCCGGGGACATCCTGACATCCTGATCCAAAGCAGGGAACCCCGGGAGAAGAGCCATCCGGAGGACTTCGGCGTGGACCAGTGGGCGGACGATGTCTGGCTCTGCTGGAACAAGGCGGACTAGCCCCGCGCCCTGAAGGAGGTCTTCCGGGCAGAAAGAAGGAGGGAGCCGGGATTCCGAATCTCTTCAGAACCCTCGCCCCCCGCCCTGGATTTATCCTGCCCTGCTTTTACGGCATCGCCGCCGGACGGAAGGTGAACTTACCGACTTCGATGACCTCCTTCTGATCGGCGAGGCGGCGCGTGATGGCTTGGAGTTTCCCCGCGGGAGTGCCGTAGGCGGTCTGGAATTCCACCTGCACGGTGGTGGCTCCGGAGAACTTCTGCTGGCGGTTGCCGTAGTAGTTGATGCGGACGGTATAGGTGCCGGGCAGGGCGCGCCGGATGGTGTAAACCTCCGGGCCATAGCCGCTGGTGAAGTCATTGGAAATGCGGCCTCCGGTCTGGCTCCGGTTGCGGCTGTACATCACGGTCTCCCCGGCGGGATCGGTCACCCAGAGGTCGATGTCCGTGGCGTCCGCGTCCCAGGTGAGCACCACACGCAGGTCCGTGGCGGGACTGCCCAGCAGCTCCGCGGGAATGCCGAGCGCGGCGGTGTCCGGGCGTTTGCCGTCCGGGGCGGAATCCAGCAGAGCGTTCAGTTCATGCACGGCAATGACGCCGATGCCTTCGAAGCGTGCATTCCACCGGCGTCCGGCCACTTCCCACATCAGCCGGGCGGCGCGGTCCAGATCCGGACCGGGCTGGCGGCTGAGGGCCAGAGCGAGATCCCGGCGGCTCTGCGGCTCCTCCGGGCGCATGGTGAGGACTTCCTCAAAGAGCGGCACCGCGAGATCGAAGCGGTTCAACTGCTGGAGGCGATAGGCAAGAATGCGGACCAGGGGAGCGCTTTCATAGTCCATCTCCGCGAGGTTCGAGAGCACACGGATCGCGAGAGCGTCGTTTTTCTTTTCCTCACGGAAATAGTCCGAGCAGTCGAGGAAGAACGCGGAGCTGGCGGCATTGGCCTTCCGTTCCTCCAGGTAAGCGGCGTAGGGGTCGGCGGCGGCGCGGATCTTTTTCAGATAGGGCGTGTCCGGGTTCCACGGCTTCACCTCTATGCGGGCCTCCATGGGCAGCCCGGCGGAGTCGCCGGTTTCCGACTTCTTCTTTGAGGCACCGTCACTCTTTGTGTCGGCATCCGCGGCAGCGTCCGGGGCGGGAGACGCAGGGGCCGCCGAAGGCGCGGCCAGGGAGCGCATTTCCGCGCGGCGCGGCAGGCTGTCCCGGGTGGCTCCGGCGGCGGAAAAGTCATCGGCACCTCCCAGCGCGGCATTGGGCGCGGACTCCGGCGCTTCGGCCAGGCGTTTCTGGCGGAGGGCATCCAGTTGCAGCATAAGGTCCACGGCCTCCTTTTCCCAGGTGGTCCGGGTGGCGGCTTCCGAGCCTTCCTTCAGCCAGCGTTTGGAAAGCGCCTGGGCCTGTTCGGAGAGGGAGCGGGCGAGCTTCAGGTCCGCGTCACTAAGAGACTTGTAGGAACCGGAGGCCCCCACGAGTTTCGCCAGGGCCTCGGCTTCCCGCTGGGCGGCGGGCGCCAGCACGGTCTCCAGCCAGGGATGGCGCTTCGCGTGCCATTCGCGGAATTCCTTCCACTGTTTGGCGAGTTCGCGCAGATAGTCAGCGTCCTGGGCGGGAGGAGCCTGCTTCTTCATGTCCCCGGCCAGCTTCAGCCAGGCCTCGCGCAGTTCGGGCTCCGGCGGCTCGATGTTATACCGGGCGTAGTCTTCGATGCGCTCCAGGACGAGCAGGGAGGTGAAGGGAGTCACCAGGCCGTTGTCTTTGCCCAGTTGGGTGATGAGGGCTTCATTCTTCTTCGGCTCCGGCAGCAACTCCGCGATGCGCTTTTGCGCCCACACCCGTTTCACAAATCCCCCGCGTTCCGGCTCCAGTGCCGTGGCGGGATCGAGCACCACGCGCTTCGTGAGCATGATCTCCGAGCCATAGCCGAAGTTCAGTTCGACTTCCGTTTTTCCTTTATAACGACCCGCGATGGTGAAGCCCCGTCCCACCGCCACCGGCAGCGCGGGCGCGGCATCCATGACTTCGCCGGAAATCACCTTGATCCCCTGGAAGCGGAAGACCTGGCCGCTGAGTTTTGTGATCGCCTCCGCGTCCGAAGTAGTGAGCAGATTCACCGACTGCCCGGCACCCGTGCGGGCAATGAGATCCAGCACTGGATAATTCGCCGCCTGGGCCGCGCAAATGGCGGAGATAGGCACGGACCTCCCGTCCCGGCGGAAAAGACGGGGGAAAGAGGGGCCGAAATTCGACTGCCCGTCCGTGATGATCACGATGGCGTCCGCGTCCGAAACCGCCGGCACATCCACTTCTCCCAGAGACGTCCCGCCATCCAGCGGCGTGGCGCGGAGGATCTCCAGCAGCGGAGTGGCATCGCCATCCTTGATCTGAATCGCACGGGCAGGCTCCGCTTCATTCCGGACGATGACGAGGTCCACGGCAGTGGCCCGGCACGCTTTTATCCAGGCGGAGAGGAAAGCCATTTCCCGTTCGCGGTCGCGCAGGGCCGCGCTGCCGGAGGCATCATAAAAGATCCCCACACGTGAGATGGGCGGCGCGGGTTTCGCGGGCGGGGCCATCGGCTCCACCCGGGTCGTGAACCAGCCCTGGGACGGCTCCAGACGGTCCGGCACCATGAAGACGGAGGGCGCGCCCTCGTGGCGGGGCACGGTAAAGGCCAGCGGCTTCCCGGGTGTGTATTTCTCTTTTTTCACCTCGGCGGTGAAGCTGTCATTCCACTTCGCGAAGGTAAGCGGTTCCGCTTTATCCGCGTCACCTACCGGAATGCCCTCCTGCTTCACCACCTCAACTCGGGCGGAAAAAGTGCCGATCTCCTCCTTCCAGCCGAGCGGCAGCACGTAGTGAAATCCATTGCCCGTGTCCGTAAGTTCCTGCTCGAAGGAGATGGCCACCTTCTTCACGCCGTTCGCGGGAATGGGGTAAAGGCGCGTGCGGAAGACATTGCCCTTTGTCAGTTCCGCGAGCCCGGGATCGATGCCCCGGCGCACGATATCCTCGAAGATTTCGCGGCCCCGGTCTTTGGGCACCGCCACCGCCTGGCGCATGCGGCCCTCCACTTCCAGTTCATAACCGGACACGCTCTGGCCCTCGCCAAGGGGGAAGACCAGTTCGCCTTCAATGACGCGACCGTTGGGATTCTGGAACGCGAGTTCCAGGCGGGTGGTGGCAAGGTGGCCCCGCACCTTGATGTCGATGGCGGCGGAGCTGAGCGTCATGGGCTTCAACTCCGGACGCACCCACACCACCGGAGGCGGAGGGGGTGGCAGGGGACCGGGCGGAAGGATCCGTTTTCGCTCCGCGTCCGTCTGGGCGGAAGCCGGAAAAGCGGCGGCAGCCATGGAACACAGCAATAGAGGAAGCAGGGGGGAACGCATAATATTGGGGGTGTTGTAGAGATTCACACCATAGCCCCGCGCGCCGTTCCGTCGCGTTCGGGGTTGTAAAAAGGGTGTCAGGGCGGCCCCGCCGCGCCGCTTTCCTCAAAATTCCAGCACCAGACCATCATACGCCACGCTCACGCCGGGCGGGAGTTCCGCCTCCAGGGAGGCGTGGCCCAGTTCGTGGCTCAGGTGTGTGAAATAAGTGCGCCCCGCTCCCGCCGCGGAGGCCGCGACCAGGGCTTCCCCGACGCTGAAATGCGTGGGATGCAGGGCATGGCGCAGGGCATCCACGATGAGCACGTCCACGCCCCGCATGAGGTCCATGGTGGTGTCCGGGATGGCCTTGCAGTCCGGCAGATAGGCCACGCGCGGCCCCTCCTGGTATTGGAAAAGGAAGCCCGTGGTCATGAAACGGCCATGCATCACCGGGAGCGGCGTGACCTGGGTTTCCCCAAGCAGAAAAGGCCCGTTGATCTCCACGGGCAGGGGCTTCAGATACCCGGCGTAGCGGTGCAGGCCGCTGAAGGCGAAATCAAAGACCCGCCGGAGCGCCGTCAGTGTGTCCGCGTCGGCATACACGGGCAGGAACTGATCCTCGCCAAAGGTGAAGCGGCGGAGGTCATCGAACCCCATGATGTGGTCCGTGTGCGGATGCGTGATGAGTGCCGCGTCCAGATGCCGGATGCCCGCCCGCAGGCACTGCGTGCGCAGGTCCGGGCCGGCATCCACCACCCACTGCATCCCGGGAGTTTGCACCCAAAGCGCGCACCGCAGCCGTTTGTCCCGCGGATCCGGCGAAAGGCAGACCTGGCAGTCACAGCCGATCATCGGCACCCCGTGGAGGTGCCGGTGCCTAGAAAGGTGATCCTGAGCCCGGAAAGCGGCATGGGAAACGCTATTCGAGCGGAGCGGGGCGGAGTCCAGCGGAATGATGGAAACGAAGCGGGGAAACAGGACCGGCAGGTTCCGCCAACTGACAAAACCCCTTGCGCCCCGGGCGTTTGTCATGCTTCCTGACCGCTCCCATTATGGATCAGAATAACGCCATGACGATCGACCTCCAGGCGTTCGACACAGCCGCGCTCCGCACGCGGCTCGTCGAACTCCGGAGGTATCTTTGACCTGCCGAAACTTGAAGCAAGGTTCGCTGAACTGGATCAGCAAGTAAGTGCCCCGGACCTCTGGGACAACCCCGCGAAAGGACGCGCCGTGACCAGCGAGCGTTCCATGATCGAGCAGAAGGTAAAACGCTTCCACGATCTGGAAAAACGCGTGGAGGACTTTGAAGTCCTGATTGAATTCGCCGAGGACGACCCGGACATGCGGCTGGAGGCCAGGGCGGAGTTTCCCGCCATGCAAAAGGCCATCGAGGAGTTTGAAATTCTCACGCTCATGAGCGGGGAACTGGATGTCTCCAACTGCTTCCTCACCGTGCATGCCGGCGCGGGTGGCACGGAGGCGTGTGACTGGGCGGGTATGATTTACCGCATGTTTGCCCGCTGGGCGGACCGGCGCGGAATGAACGCGGAGATGCTGGACTACACCGAGGGGGAAGGCGCGGGCTTCCGCTCTGTGACGATGAAGGTCACGGGACAATACGCCTTCGGTTATCTGCAAAACGAACGCGGCGTGCACCGTCTGGTGCGCATCTCACCCTTCGACTCACAATCCCGCCGGCATACTTCGTTTTGCTCCGTGGATGTGGTGCCGGAGGTGGAGGATGATCTTCCCATCGAGATCCGGAGCGACGATCTGGAGATCGATACCTACCGCGCGGGCGGTAAAGGCGGTCAGAACGTGAACAAGGTCGAAACCGCCGTGCGCATTACCCACAAACCCAGTGGCGTGGTGGTGGCCTGTCAAAACGAGCGATCCCAGGGCAAGAACAAAGACCTGGCCATGGGCATGCTGAAGGCGAAGCTCTACCAGATTGAGCAGGATAAGAAAAAGTCCGAAATCGAACGCCAGTATGGCGAAAAGGGTGAAATCGCCTGGGGCAGCCAGATCCGCTCCTACGTCTTCCAGCCCTATCAAATGGTGAAGGACCATCGCACCGGGAGGAAAACCGGCAGCGTCACCTCAGTGATGGATGGCGACATCGACGGATTTATCGAGTCCAAGCTGCGCGGCGAAACCGCGGATGGCGGCGACGACGACATCTGATCTCCATGACGGTTGGGAAGTTGGAACCGGTGAAATGAGGGAGGGTTCATCGCTCCGGTGTGCCCGGAATCTGACCTGACCGGACACCGCCGCGGTGGAGCGCCGGCAATGCCGGCCACCGGATACGTCAGGCTCCGGCTCCAGCTGGGCTTAAAGCCCGGCCATCTGCCGGGCCAGGATTTCGGCTTCCTCGATGAAGGCTTCGGCCACGGGGGGGAGATTGCCGGTCCAGAGGGCTCCAAAGGGGATGGAGGGGAAGCCGGGCAGGGGCAGCACGCGCACGCCGGGGAGCCGGGCGGCGGGCACGTCCAGGGTGAGGCCGGTGCCGAAGCCCTCCACCACATAGCGGCCCACCAGTTCCAGGGAGCCGAGCTCCAGGCTGGGATACCAGTCCACTTTCAGACGGCGGAGCTCCTGCTGGAAGAGGCGGCAGATGGGCTCCTCGGCGGGCAGGGAAATCAACGGGGTATTGATGCGGTCCCGTTTCCAGATGTTCTCTGCGGCGGTGAAGCCGCTGCGCTCGGGTACGATGAGGGCCATGGGCAGATGGACCAGTTCCCGCTGTTTTACTCCCTCGGGCCGTTTTCCGATGAGAGAGGCGAGGCCGAGGTCCACTTCCTGGGCCAGGAGCTTCCGCTCGATCATTTCCAGCCGTCCGCCCACGAGGCCGAAGCTCAGCCCGGGAAAACGCCGCCGCGTGGCCTTCAGCAGGGCGGGGAGGTATTCCCGCTGCACGGTCTCCGGCGTGGCGATGCGCAGGCGGGTTTCCACGCCTCCCCGCAGTTTTTGGGAAAGGTCCGGCAGGCCTTCAAAAAACGGGCCGATGAAGCTGTAGAGCATTTCCCCGGAGGCGGTGAGCTGGAACGGTCGGCGGTGGAAAAGGGTGGTGCTCAGGGAGTCTTCCAACTGAAGAATCTGCGCGCTGATGGCCGGCTGCTGGATGCCGTAGGGAATGCGGCGCGCGGCCGCGCTGATGCCTCCGTAACGGGCGACGTAGTAGAAGAGTTCCAAATGGTGGACGTTCATGAAGGAAGGGAGGGCCGTTGGAAGCGGTGGCGCGGGGACCCGCGGAAAAACCAGACTATCAGTCCGGCGAGACCGATGCCGCCAAAGATGCTCCCGCAGAGATAGAGCACCCGGACGGTGCCGTGCGTCCTCTCCAGCACGGCCACCCACGGGTGCTCCGGGTCCAGCCAGCAGACGGCTGCGGTGCCCGCCGGATACCGGGCCAGGACTTTCTCCGGGGCCGAAAGGTCGCTGGAGCGGGTGCTGTTCCGTGTGAAATCCACCCAGCGGGAATGCCACATGTGGTCCTCCCATTCGTAGCGGAAGAGAATCTCCGGGCTGTAAAGTGGGGTGCCTCCGCCGTTCCGGTTGTTGCTGCTTCGCGAGGTTTTTATCCGGCTGTCCACGATGGAGCAGGGCACCTGTTTCAGCCGGGGTTCCACGGATTTCCAGTCATCGCGCAGGGCCAGCCAGAAGCAGAGGCTGCCACTGGCGGTGAAGATGAGAAGACAGGCGGGGAGTATCCATTGGAAAAGCCGGTCGCCTGTGTGGCGGGAGAGTTTAGGACGCCATGCCATCACCAGTCCGATAAAGGTGACAAAGATGTCGGCGACGGAGAGGATCAGG
Source organism: Verrucomicrobiales bacterium (assembly GCA_965229245.1). Lineage (GTDB taxonomy): Bacteria > Verrucomicrobiota > Verrucomicrobiia > Verrucomicrobiales > V1-33 > V1-33. The sequence continues at coordinate 867,448 of CBDDIW010000002.1, read as the reverse complement.
GGATCCCGCCAGGACGGCAACTCCATCCGGGAGGCGGAGGGATCCGCGGGATTGACCCGGCAGGTTTCCGGAGGATGGGCCCGCAGCAGGGCCAGTTCCTCCTCGCGGGCATTGACGTCCGGGCATTCATCCGTGTCTTTTCCTGACAAAGTGTTTCCGTTCCAGACGAAGGAGTATTCTAGGAGGGACCAGGTGGACGGGAGACCATCCTTGTTTTTGACCAGGGTTTCCGCTCGCTTCAGGACGCATGGGGCTTTTTCCCAGCGGCGGACCTCCCATGCGTGGGTGGCGGAGGGGGCCGCGGCGAAGATGAGGATGCACAGGCCCCCGATGGCAAAAAGCCCGCCGAGAACCATCAATACCCCGCGGGGCGCGGGTCTGGAGGTGCGTTGTCGGAAAGCCATTCCGGGAATGCTGCACGCGGGGATGACGGGCTGCCAGTTGTTTTACGCGGGGGAGGGATGGAGCAGGAGCAGGACCAGGACCAGGAGTAGGAGTAGGAGTAGGAGTAGGAGTAGGAGTAGGAGTAGGAGTAGGGCGGGGAATTGTTGGCTCGAATGAGGTCAGGCTTTTTTCCAGGCCAGGACGATGGCTCCGGACAGGATGAGGAGGCCGCCCAGGGTGTGTTGGAGGGTGAGGCGTTCCTTGAGGAAGACGGCGGCGAAAACGATGGCAAAGAGGACGCTGAGTTTATCGACGGGGGCGACGCGGGAGGCTTCGCCAAGCTGGAGAGCGCGGAAATAGCACAGCCATGAGAGACCGGTGGCCGCGCCGGAGAGGGCGAGGAAGAGCCACGTCTTTTTTGTGAACTCCGCCATGGCGGCCGGGCGGGCGGCCACGAGCGCGATGCCCCAGGTGAAGACCAGCACCACCGTGGTGCGCACGGCGGTGGCGAGGTGGGAATTCACGCCTTCCACGCCCACCTTGGCCAGCACGGCGGTGATGCCGGCGAAGAGAGCGGACAACAGTGACCAGAGAATCCAGTTCATGGACGCACGATGCCCTGGGGAGCACGGGGCGCAATGAGAGTAGACCGGCTGGCGATCGGGTTCTATTGCAAATAATTTGCTGTAACTAATGCAAAATATTTGCGTTTTATGATTTCCCGCCGCCAGTGCGCGGGACGCAAAACCCCTGGTCACACGCTTTATGAAATCCCTCCGCCCTGTCATGGGCACCCTGCTGCTGGTGCCGTCTCTCCACGCCGCCGACAATGCCGCCAACTCCCAGGAGGCGTTGCCTCCCATGGTGGTCACCGCCAGTCCGCTGGAGCGTACCCTTGTGGAACAGACCCAGGCGGTCTCCCTGCTGGACGGGGAAAAGCTCACGCTTTCCCTGGAGCCCACGGTGGGGGAAACGCTGTCCAAAACGCCGGGGGTGCGCTCCACTTACTTCGGCCCGGCGGCCAGCCGTCCGGTGATCCGCGGGCTGGATGGGGACCGCATCCGGGTGCTCCAGAACGGGCTCAATACTATTGATGCCTCGGCCACCAGCGTGGACCACGCGGTGAGCTTCGATCCCGCAGGCGTGGAGCGCATCGAGGTGGCGCGTGGTCCGGCCACGCTGCTCTACGGTTCCAATGCCATCGGCGGCGTGGTGAACGTGATCGATAACCGCGTGCCGGACCAGCGGATCGAAGAGCCGGTGCGGGGAAGTTTTGGAACCCGCTACAGCTCCGCGGATGATGGGCTCAGCGGCACCGCGCTGCTGGAAGGTGGCGTGGGGGGATTCGCCTGGCATCTGGAGGGGTATAAGCGGGACCACGATGACCTGGACATTCCCGGCTTTGCCCGGTCAGCCAGGCTGCGGGGCCTGCAGCCCCTGGAGTCGGGGGAATCCGAGACGCGGGGAGTGCTGAGGAATTCCTACATGCGCACGGAGGGCCTGTCCGGCGGGGCTTCCTGGATCTGGGAGAAGGGATACGCTGGGCTGGCGTATTCCGGTTTTGACGCCCGCTATGGTTCGCCCGCGGAGGAAGCCGTGAGCATCGATCTCCGGCAGCGGCGCTGGGATATTCAGGGGGCGTTCGAGGAGCCTTTTGCCGGACTCAAGGCCATCAAATACCGGCTCGCCGTTTCCGACTATGAACACACGGAACTGGAGGACGCGGAGGCAGGCACTGTCTTCCGGAACAAAGGATATGACGGTCGCGTGGAGTTCCATCACGGGAAGGCCGGGCCGTTCGAAGGCGTGCTGGGATTCCAGAGTGAGCGGAGCGATTTCTCGGCGTTGGGGGAGGAGGCGTTCCTGCCGGAAACGCTCACCCGCACCGCTTCCGGGTTCCTCTTTGAAGAGGTGGTGCTGAGCGATGCGGTGAAACTCCAGGGAGGCGCGCGCTATGATCACATCCGGACGGAGGCGGGCGCGGATCCGCGATTCGGTCCGGCGCGGGACCGGACGTTTGACTATGGAAGCGGCTCCCTGGGCGTGCTCTACACGCCTAGCGAGGACTGGGCGGCGGCGCTCTCCGTATCTTATTCCCGGCGAGCCCCGACATATCAGGAGCTTTTCGCCAACGGGCCGCACGTGGCCACCGGGGTTTTTGAGGTGGGGGATGACCGTCTGGCTTCCGAGCAGGCGCTGGGTTTTGACCTCACCCTGCGGAAGCGCACCGGGCGCGTCACGGGATCGCTGACGGGATACTACAATCGCTTCCACGACTTCATCGGGCAGTTTCCCACGGGGGAAATGGAGGCCCTGGAGGACGAGGAATTTCCCGTCTATGCCTACCGTTCCACCGGCGCGGAATTCCTGGGCATGGAGGCGGAGGCCACGGTGCACCTGCTGGGAGCGGTGGAGGCCGCAGAGCCGGAAGTGATCGCGGGCAAGGAGGCTGCGCCGGTGCAGGCATCCCGGAGGACGGACCGGCTGGATCTGGAACTGAAGGCGGACTACGTCCGCGCCCGGGATACCGGCACGGGGGATCCCCTGCCGCGCATTTCCCCCTTCCATGCCAGCGTGGCGCTGGATTACCACCGGGGTCCGTTTGGCGCGCGCCTGGAGGGTGTCTATGCCGGGGAACAGCACCGGGTGGCGGACAATGAACTGCCCACGGATGGCTACTTCATGGTGAATGCCGCGCTGACTTATACCTTCACCGCGGGCAGGGCGACGACGGACGTTTTCCTCAAAGGAGTGAACCTCACGGACGAGGAGGCCCGGGAGCATACGTCGTTTTTGAAGGACATCGCCCCGCTGGGAGGCCGGGGGATCGTGGCCGGAATGAAGATCAGCTTTTGATGCGCGCCATGAGGTCCGTCGCCGCGGAGAATCAGGACGTTGACCGGCGGTCCCACGCGTGGTATCGGCTCCCTTCGGGGCATCCCGGATCATTATGGAGAATTTCCTTATCGTCATGGGAGTGTGGGTGGCGGGACACGCGTTGCGGACCTTCGGGAACCGGTGGGTGCGCAGGCTCGGGGCGTTACTGTATCTGGCGGCCACCTACGTGGCCGGGTACTTCCTGGGAGGGAACTCGCATGTCGCCGGAGTGATCGCGGTGGTGGGGTGGTTCATGCTGCCGTGGCTGGAGATCATCCTGCGCGTGCGGGCCATGCGGCTGCCACTGAACAAGACGCTGACGAACCGTTTCCCACCTTCGCGGGATGAGTTTCCACACTTGCGGGAATTGACCGGAGAGGTGGAGGAGGCGGGGTTCAATATGGTGGAGGATACCGGCTGGGAAGGCGGGGAGGTGCGGCAGTTTTTGCGGCTCTTTTACATGCCGGAGAAGCGTGTGCAGGCCTCGCTGAGTCTCAATCAGCAGCGGGGTGGCGGCATTGTGTATTTCAGCCTTACCACCCGCTCCAGCGATGGACGCATCTGGACGACCACGGACTACCCGTTTTCCAATACCATGAAGCAGCCGCCCGGCGTGGAGGTGCAGCGCGTGCCGTGGGCCGGGTCCATCGGCACACTGTTGGAGGCACATACCGCGTGGGTGGAAAAGCAGGGAATCAAGCTGCCGGAGGACGCGGTGGAGGTGGATTCCGACACCCTGACAGAGCGGCTCTCCGGAGAGCTTCAGCACCAGATACGGCACAATCTCACCTCCGGCATCATCACGGAGAGCGGTGAGGGCACGTTCCGGTATTCGTGGCGCGGGTGCTTTTACCTGTGGCGTCAGTTTGTGAAGGACATGGTGAAGCTGGCGTAAGGGCGCAAATTTCCTTGCCGGAGAGAGGCGGGAGCGGGATGTATGGGGGATGAGCCGGCAAGCATATCATTCTTCGTGGAAAGATAATCTGCTGTGGCTGGGGGTTTGTCTGCTGGGGGTGGCGGGAACAGTGGCGACCACGATGGTGCTGGGCTCGCATCCAGTTACAAAGGACTGGCCGTGGGGTGTGGGCCTCGGCCTGGGGTGTCTGCCGTTTATCACAGGGCTTGGGCTCGCGGTGTATCTGGATCGGCGGCTAAAGAGGTGGCGGCATCAGGGAATCGCGGACCTGCTCGCGCCGATGGGATACGACGTGACGCTGCAGCCGGGGGAGAAGGACAAGGAGGTGCTGTTCCGTTACATCGGCGCGTTCACTGGATCTCTCGATCTCCGCGCGGGGCCTGTGGGGGTAAAGTGGGCGGCGTTCCGCAATCCGCCGGGCGGCGGGCAGGAACTGGTGGGGGAATATCAGTTCATCACGGGTTCCGGAAAATCCACGGTGGAGCACACACGGATGTCCGCCGTGATTCCTGACAAGTGGCTGGACCATGGGGGCGTGCCCAAGGGCTGGCACAACGCGGTGGTGATCCGACGGCAGGGCAGGTGGACGCGGCGTGGATCGCGGGAGAAGGAGAACAGGCATCCGTCCTTCGCCGGCCTGGAGGAACGGTGGGCCATCTTCGGAGACACCGCTACCGCAGGGCGGCTGCTGACACCGGATTTTCAGGAAATTCTCGCGGCTTCCCCGAAAGGGGAGATGTGGTGCCTGGGGGGTGATTTGTTATGCTGTGGCTACCATGCGCCGCTGAATGGGGAGAACTTCCTCCGCTTTCTGGAGCGGGTGTGGCAGGCCTCCGGAGGGACATCGCCCCATTCTTTGTAAGGACTGCTCAGGCGGGTTGCAGCAACTCCGAGAACCCGCAGAACATCCCGGACGTGACAGGGGGCGCGGGGGCCATGGGGCGGGAGTGGTCCAGGTATTCGTGGCAGATGGCAAAGAACTCCGCGGGGTCCGTGACGCGGCGGATGCGGAACTCGAAGCGGCCCTCCGGGTCCACGCCCTGGCTGATGTAGCAGAGGTATTTTTTCATTTTGGCCACGTGCTTGGAGGGCACGAAGCGGCGCTCGAAGGCGGCGGTTTCTTCGTAGAGGGAAGTCACCCATCCCAGCACGTCCCTGCCGGTGGGCTCCGCGGCGGGGAGACCCTCCCAGTGGGCCCGCAACTGGGAGAAGAGCCAGGGATTCCGGATCGCGCCGCGCCCGATCATAAGTCCCGCCGCGCGGGTGCGTTCCAGCCAGGCCAGGCCGGTGGGCACGTCCACCACATTGCCATTCGCTACCACGGGGCATTCCATGACTTCCACGGCAGCGGCCACGCACTCCGGTTTCACCGCGGTGCGATAGCCATCCTTCACGGTGCGGGCATGGATGGTGAGGCCATCCAGGGAGTGACTCTGGAAGATGGCGAGGAGTTTCTCGAACTCCGCCCGGGATTCGTAGCCGATGCGGCACTTCACCGTGAAGCGCGTACCGATGGCTTCCCGCAACGCACCCAGGATGCGGTCGATGCGGTCCGGGTACCGCAGCAGCCCGCCACCCGCGTCCTTCCGGCAGACCACGGGAGCCGGGCAACCGAAATTGATATCCACCCCGGCAACGGGCAGGGCTTGCAGTTCCTTCGCGGTCCGGACGAGGGAGGGCACATCCTCCCCGATCATCTGCGCCAGCACGGGAATACCGGTGAGGTTTTCCGTGACGGAGCGGACGATGTCCGGTTCCAGTTTGGAATCCGGGTGCACACGGAAGTATTCCGTGACGTAAACATCCGGCCCGCCATAACGGGCCATGAGCCGCATGAAGGGAAGGTCCGTCACGTCCTGCATGGGCGCGAGGACGAGGCCGGGGCGATGGGTGGGGAAGAGAGCGCGCAAGGGGAGGGAGAAGAGCGCTCTTCCCGCGGGTTCTCAAGAGTGTTCCACCAGTTCCATGGGAGTATAAATTGATTGGCATTGCCCTGCCGGGGGTGCAGGTTTTGACTTATAATCGCTGAAGGAATACCTGCTTTTTCCAGCCTGTCTCTTATGGAAAAAATGGACGATTGATACCGAATTACTTGAAGAAGTGGAAGACGTGATGAGGAATTGCCGGTGGACGAGCGGATTCCTGCCTTGGTGCGGGAGCGTTTCGGCCGTTACAAAAGAGGGGGATTCTCGCATTCCTGGAGCGGAGTGAAGGCCTGGCTTTTCTCCGGAAAAAATAGCGTGGAAGCTCGTTTTTTAAGTGGAACAGATCAGGATATTCAGGGGTTGTTTTCTTACATTCTGGACCGTTCGAAATCCCGCTTTAGCAGTTTTGTCAAAGCCCCTGGATGCCACGCTCTCCTTGCTGATCCGTCCTCCGGAATCCCGTCAGTTTCCAGGTGCCTCTGTTTGCGCCGTTGCCCCGTCTTCGGTTCCATTCCGTGTCTTTTACCCTGTTTACGGAACGCGAATCATGGTGGGGGCCGTGCTGGACATGCGGCAGGATCCGGATTCAATGATTCGACTGTTGAAGGTCCGGGCTTTTCTTCAGTGGCAGATGCCTGCCGGGATGGCTTTATTGTGTGATGCCGCGATAATCTTTTCATGAAAGCTCCTTCTATTGCCCGCCGGATAGCGATTGCCGGATTACTCCTCGCCGGAGCGGGGATGTGGCTGAACTGGCGGCAGAAGGAGGGAAAGGCTGCTCCGTCACTTCTGCCGGCTGTGGTGGTGGAATCGCCCTCTGGTTCTGAGCAAAGCGGACTTCGGGCACTACCTGGAGTGGATACAAAGTCGGCAGTGCCGGAAAGTTTGGAGGCAAAGATCGCGGAGACAGCCCGCAGGCTGGGGCCGGAGCATGCGCGCACGCTGGCATTGCGTACCAGGTATGCGGTGTGGTTGAACGCACAGGGCCGTTATGCCGGGGCGGAGGCTGAACACCGGGCGGTGCTGGAGATCCGTCTGCGTAATTTGGGGCCCGGGCATCCGGATACACTCCAGAGCCGGAAACTGCTGGGCGCGCCGCTTTTCTCACAGGGAAAGTTTACCGCTGCCCGTGTGGAGTATGAAGCGGTCTTCGCCATCCGGGCTCCCAACGGCCTGCCGGACTATACAAACTGGCCCGCGGAATGGTGGACCATCATGCGGGTGTGGTTTCCCCAGCGCCATATCGAGGAATCCGCGGAGGCTTATACCGCATCGCTGGATGCCATGACATGGGTGCTCATCCTCGATTTTCCGCCACCCGCGGACATGCTGACTGTCAGGGCCGTGCTCATGGACCATCTTGGAAAACTGGACGAGTCAGAAAAGGAATTCCGCCGCGCCGCGAAGGGCGGTCTGGGACCCGAACATCCGAACTCGTTGCGGGCCCGCCACTATATCAATATTCCTTTGAATAGCGGTGGCAATTATGCCGGGGTGGAAGCGAATGAACGGGAGATTCTTTCGCTTCAATTGAAGACCTCCGAACCGAATGAAGAGGATATCCTCTCCACGCGCATTTTTCTCGCAGCGAGCCTGAGGGATCAGGAGAAGTATGCGGCGGCGAAAGCGGAGGCCACCCAGGCATACGAGGGGCTCAACCGGCTCTTCGGGCCCGCTGACGCGGCCACACTGGCCGCCAGGCGGTTGCTGGATGATCTGAATGCCCCGCGGTAGGCGGGCATTAGATCTCGCCAATGCTTTCCGTGGGGCAGGAGTGGAGGGCTTCCCGGGCGAGTTCGGCTTCCTCCGGGGTCTCCGGCTGGTGCCAGACATAGCTTTGGGCGGTGCGGTCATCCCGCCGGAAGACGCCGGGGGCGATCTCCGGGCAGAGGCCGCAGTCGATGCAGGTGTCGTCGTTAAAGAAGGAACCGGGCTGGTTGAGAGGGTGTCTGTCTTCGGATTGTGCCATAAGGAGCAGCGGGTTGATGCTTCGCTGATGGCCTTTTTTCGCCTGGGATGTTCATTGAGAGAATTGAATCGTCGGAATACATTCATGCTTTTTCCACATGAATCCTCCGTTTTCCCCCGCATGGCCACCTCCGCTGGATCTCTATGGGTTGGGGCTGCTGCGCATGGTGGCACGGCATGGGAACATGACGCGCGCGGCGGCGGAGGCTGGGCTGACACAGAGTGCTCTCACCCGTCAGGTGCAGGGCATGGAGGAGAGGCTGGGGCTGGCGCTCTTTGACCGCACCACCCGGCGGCTTTCGCTCACGCCTGCCGGGGAAAGCCTCCTGCGGGATACGGCGGGCGTGCTGCCACTCATGGATGAAGCGCTGCGGCGTCTCGGGCAGGAGCATCTGGCCGCTCCGAGGGAAGTGCGCGTGGGTGTCTCCAGAAGCGTGGCCTTTGCACACTTGCCCGGCCTGTTGCATGCTCACCTGCGCCGGTCCTCACGGGTCCGCACCACGGTGGAGCATCTAGCGGGGCCGGATCTCATTACGAAAGTGGAGGACGGAAATCTGGACGTGGGCGTGCTCTGCCCACCGAAGCGACTGCCATCAGGAGTGTCCATCACTCACCGGATGGAGGATGTCTTCCATCTCATCGCTCCCGCGAAATTGAGCCTTCCTGAACCGGTCCGCCCGGGGAAGCGTTGGCCTGCCCGGCTCACAGGGTGGCTGGAACGGCAGGCTTGGATCTTGCCCGGTAGGAGCAATCAGACAGGCATTCAGCTCCGGTCATGGTTGAAAGAGCGCGGCCTCAATCCGGAAGCAGTGATGGAACCTGATAATTTCGATCTGACTCTACACCTGGTGGCGCTGGGATTGGGGGTCGCGTTCATCCCGCGCCGGGCGCTCACCACATTTCCAAGAAGGAAACTTCTCCGTCGCATTCGACTACCGGAGGAATTCAGCCGCACGCTAGCGGTCATTGTTCCCCACGCTACCCGCCTGCCGGAGCATGTGCGGGAGTTTGTGGGGAATATCCTTTTTTCCTGACAGTCAGGACATCAGCCCGCCGTGACGGCGGGATCGGCGGCCTGCGGGTAGGTGCGTTCCTCCTGGATGGAGCCGTCCTTTTTATGAATCTTCAACGAGCCTTCGCGTTCATTCAAAAGCGCGGCACAGGCGGCCATGGCCTGCTTTTTAGTGTGGTAGATGCCGAGAGGAGAAGAGGCTTTCTCGCGCGAAACCTCCCAGCCCTCGGGGGTGGGGATGAGGTGGTAGTTTTTCATAAGGGGTGAGGTGGTTGCCGAAGGCCCATCCGTTCCGAACCGGGCGGAACCGCCGGTATTGTTTCCCTGCAAAAGAAACGGTCCGTGCATGCGCATGGAGGCATTTGATTTTGCACGATGGGCCATGCGTTTTGCGGGGATTCGTGCCGCTGTTCATGGGCTTTTCCGGGAAAGCCCGGTTCGGGAGCCCGTGGCACGTCGAATGCACATCTCAATTCAGAATCGGAATTCAAAAGAGAAATCAAAAGAAGGAAGATTCGACCACCGGCCCACACCGAAAGGGATGAGCCGGACTTTTTTACCCCCAACATAAATAGACGGCCCCCCTCTGGCCACGCCAGACCGTCTCTTCGCCCGTAACAGGCCACGCCTGAGCCGGACAAAACCCCGCCAGCCTCCCCCCGCTGGCGGGGTTCTTTTTTGCCTAGGTTTCACGGGAGATTTCCACTTCCGGCAATTTCCCGGTGGATGTTGAAGACATCCCCTTTCCCGCTTTTCAACGGACGGGACCCTTGTCCCTTGTGGGACCTGATCATGCCCCGGCGTTCCTTTGAAAATCCCGCCTTCACGGCCACGCGCTGGAGCGTGGTGCGGGCGGCGGCGGCACCGGAGGATCCCCAGGGGGCACTGGAGTGGCTGTGCGGGCGTTACTGGTTTCCGCTCTTTGCCCACGCGCGCGGCCGGGGCCTTTCCCCGGAGGACGCGGAGGATGTGGTACAGACGTTTTTTGCGGATCTGGTGGGGCGGAATCTGGTGGCCCGCGCGGACGCGGAGCGGGGTCGCTTCCGTTCGTTTCTCCTGGGATGCCTGAACAATTACATGGCCCGCGAATACCAGCGGAACAAAAGCGCGAAGCGGGGCGGCGGGGTGCTCACCCTTTCCCTGGAGGAGGGAGAGGAACGGCTGCAGCGGGAACTCACCACGGCCCGCACGCCCGCGCTGGACTATGACCGCGCGTGGGCGCTCACGATGCTGGACCGTGTGCTGGAAGCGCTGCGCAGGGAATGTGAGGCGGACGGGAATGCGGGGCGCTTTGAGGTGCTCCAGGGGTTCCTCCACGGGGAGCGCGGGGAATTGCCCATGGGGGAAGCCGCGGAACGGCTCGGCCTTTCCGTGTCCGCCGTGAAGTCGTATATCCACCGGCTGCGGCAGCGATTCCGGGCCATGCTCTTCGCGGAGACGAGGGAGACGGTTTTGTCCGATGAAGAGGTGCCGGCGGAATTGCAGCATCTCCTCCTGGCACTTTCGTGAATCCTTTCCTCCCGGATGAGGAAGGACGGGGGATGGTTTTTCCGGATGCTCTCCCATGCGCTACCTGCGGCGGCACATTACGCGCGGGGATCTGCCCGCGTTGTCTGATCACGGGGGCCCTGGCGGAGGATGAGGATGCCGGGGAGGAGACCCCGGCGTGGCTGGGGGACTACGAACTGCTGAACGAGATCGCGCGGGGAGGCATGGGTGTGGTGTGGCGCGCGCGCCAGCGGCGGCTGAACCGCGTGGTGGCCCTGAAGCTCCTTCGCGAAAGCTCGCTCCCGGGGGAATCCGGAGCCCGCAGGTTTCGCATCGAAGCGGAGGCCGCCGCGGCATTGCGGCACCCGCACATCGTCCATGTTTATGAGGTGGGGGAGACCGGAGGACGCTGGTTTCTCAGTATGGAACTGCTGGCGGGCTCGCTGGCGGAAAAGCTGCGCGCGGGCCACCTGTCGCCCCGGGAGGCGGCGGGCCTCCTGGCAAAGATCGCCCGCGCCGTGCAGCACGCGCATGACCGCGGCATCCTGCACCGGGACCTGAAGCCCGCGAATATCCTGCTGGATGAGGCCGGCGAGCCGCGGGTGAGCGATTTCGGACTGGCCCGCCTGGAGGCGCGACCGGATGATCTCACCGTGAGTGGCGCGGCGCTCGGCACCCCCGCTTACATGTCGCCGGAGCAGGCCGCGGGGAAGCACCGGGAGATCACCACCCTGAGCGATGTCCACGGGCTGGGCACCATCCTGTATGAGGCCCTCACGGGCAGGCTGCCCTTTCGCGGGGAGTCGCAACTGGCAGTCCTGCGCCGCGTGACAGAGGAGGAACCCGCGCGACCCTCCGCAGGCACGCCGGGCATTGACCGGGATCTGGATACCATCTGCCTGCGCTGCCTGCAAAAGGAGCCCGCCCGGCGCTATCCCTCGGCTTTGGCGCTGGCGGAGGATCTGGACCGCTGGGCGCGCGGGGAGCCCATCATGGCCCGGCGCGCGGGCACGGTGGAGCGGCTCTGGAAATGGGCGCGGCGGCGACCGGCGGCGGCGGCACTGTGGATCGTGGCCGTGCTGGTCCTTGCCGGCGGCATCGCGGGCGCGGCGCTTTACACCGTGCGTCTGGAAAGGGAGCGGGCTGCCGCGCTGCATCGCGTCTCCCGCCAGCATGTGCAGACCGCCCTGGGCCTCATGGAGTCCGGGGAATGGCATCGCGCGCTTTTGCTGCTGGCGGAGGCCGTGGAGATGGGCACCGGGGATGCCGGCCGGGACCGGGTGAACCGCCTGCGCTTTGAGTGTCTCGCGCGGCAGTCGCCCCGGCTCGCCGCTCTGTGGTTCCATGAGGGGGACGCCCCGCGTCAGGCTGTGTTCTCCGCTGGAAACGGGGCGCTGGTTCTGTTCCAGGGACGCCGGGCTAGGCTCCATGACGCGGCCACCGGCCTGCCGCTGGGGCCTCCGCTGGAGAGTGCCCGTGAGATCGTGGCCGGAGATGTCAGCGCGGACGGAACGCGGGTGATCCTGGGGGATAATGAAAATCACTACACTTTATGGGATCCCATCGCGGGAAGGATCATCGCCCGGGGCGAAGGCCGGTTGTGCCCGTTTCCGCCGTCTGGAGTCTCGTGCCCGGCGGGGATCTTTGGCGGAGGGCGCTTTGTCGTGAGCCGGGGAAACGAGGCGCTCTGCTTCGATGCCCGGACGGGCGAACCTTCCGGGGAGGGAGCGCGGCGGCACGCTCCCCTCACGTGGGCGATGCTCACTCCGGACGGGACCACCGTGCTCAGCCTCACGGAGGATCACTTCTTCCGTCCTGGCTTGGAACAGAGGGAAGCGGAGGGAACGTTGCATGCCCTCACCCGGCTTTTCCAGCCTGCTGCGTCCGGGACTCTGGAGTGCCCGCCGGAAGCGCGCCTCATGTATTTCCACCGGGAGATGCGGCTGGATGCCCTCCAGGCCCGGGGGAACTGGTTTGGCATCGTGCACTGGCCGGAGTTTGTGCCCAAGCAGACGGACCGCTTCCGGGAGCCGTTGTTTGCGCAGAGTTTCCGGAAGGGGCTGAACTGGATCCTCCTGGCACGCAGCCCGCGCGGCGTGAGCGTGGTGGATGGCTGGGCTCCAGTGACCCCGCGGCTCCTGGACCACGGGGCCAGCGGCATCGCGGGAGCCTTTGACGCGGAGGGTGGGGTGGCGCTCACCCTGGCGAGCGATGGCGGAGCCCAGTACTGGGATCTCGTGGGGGACCGGCCCCTGGGGCCGCGGCTCCGGATCATTGGTGCTCCCCTGGGGCTGGCGCTGAGCGGCGATGGGAAAAGCGCCCTCCTGCGCGGCACGGCACCCGCCGTCTGGCTCTGGCGGCAGCGGACACCGGTGCCTGCCACGGACATTCCTCCCGCGACAACGAAGGGAAACCACAGCGTGGATGGAAAGCTGGAGGCTTATCTGGCCGGGGACGCCACGGTGGCGCTGCGCGATGCCGTTTCCGGCACCATTCTTTTCCCTCCGCTGCGTCATCCCGCGCCCGTGGAGGAGGCGGTGTTTTCGCCGGATGGGATCCTCCTGGCCACGCGGGCCGGGGACAGTGTCCGCGTGTGGGAGACCGCCACGGGCCAGCCGGTCACTCCGCCCATGGTCCACCTGGGGGTGACGGAGGCGCGCTGGAGCCCTGAAGGCACCCGGCTTTACACCCGCGGCGCGGATGGCTGGAGGATGGCGGACATGAGCCCGGCCTCCCGCCCCCTGCCGGAAATGAAGACGCTCGCCCGCCTGCTGGCAGCGGGGCGGTTTGTGCCGGGAAGTGAAGGGGATATCCTGCCGCTCACCGCCGGGGAATTGCGGAGCGCCTGGGAAGCGACGGGAAGCGCGCAGCCGGAGTAAGGATTCTGTTATCGGAAAAAGTTCACGCATCGTGAATCTTTCCCATCGCGACGGGGAAGTAACGGGCGTGAACCACTTACGCCTCTCTCTGAAACTCTCCCCCCCATGGCAGCTTCCCGTTCGTGCCCGGCGTGGCTTCCTTTGTCTGGGGCTCGCCGGAACTCTGGCGGCGGGGACGGTTGCGGCGCATGCACAATCGTTTGCAAGGCTCAATGGAAAATGGGACCTCACCAGTTACAATTGGCGGTATGCCGGAGGAAAGGACCAGTCGCCGGACGGCTACTGGGTGGACGGCGGGTCGCCAAGCTTCAATGGTCTGGGCCTCACGCAAGGGGATGTGGGCATCGTGGAGGTGATGGGCACACGCACTGTGTCCTCCATATACATTGGAAGCTCGCCGGGAGAATATTGGTTCCAGGGCGGGGAAATCCATTTCGAGAATCCCATCGGAGCCGAGATTGGAATGGCTTCCAGTAAGGATGCGCAAGATCAAGCGGCGATTGTGGAGCCGCAATTCGACAGTCTGCTTTCCGGGACGGTGACGATTGTGAGAGTGAACACTTCCTATGAGGCCGCCAGGATATTTAAGCTGGGCGGGGCAACTCCGAATCCGAATCTGGATATAACCGTCAAGACGGGGTGCATTATCCGGCTGCAAAAAACCGCCGGCGCGCTTTCCGCATCTCATCTCACAATTTCAGGCGGCGCGCTGGAAATTCCCGCCTCCGCGGGGCTGCAAACCCTGGGCACGCTCACGATGACGGGGGGCACCTTCAATACCACCGCAAGCAACCCGGTGCGTATCGGCACCCTGGAGGGGGTCTCCAATTTTGTGGCTTCGAATGGCACCGTGGGATTGCTCTACGTGGGTGCGGGAGATTACTCCGGGAGTGTCTCGAACGGCGCGGGACTGGTCAAAGAAACCGGCGGAACTTTAAAACTCAAGGGGGTGAATGGCTTCACGGGGATCACTCTCTATGGTGGAGTGGTGGAGGTCAGCCAGCCTTCAGCCATCGGAGGGAGCGGAGTGCTCACCTTCAATGGCGGCACGCTGCGGGCCACCAGTGCGGTCACGCTTTCCCGCGCGGTCACGGTCGTCAGTGGGACGGTGGATGGGCCACTCAGTTTTAGCGGCCAGGTTTCCGCCCCCGGCGGCGCGACGCTAACGAAAACAGGGGCGGGCTCCACCACCGTGCTCGGCGGCGGGGCCAACAATCCGGCGTTGAGGATGGCTGTGAGTTCCGGGATTCTCCGACTGAGCAAAGCCAGCACTTCCTTGATCAACGCCGTCGGCGACATCACGGACATCGCGCCCGGTGCCAGCGTGGAGCTTTACGGAGGCAGCGGCGGCAACCAGATCTATGATGGCAGCGGGGTGAATCTAAGCGGAGGCACTCTGGAGATGATGGGAAACAATGAGGTCATTGACCGCCTCACCGGGACGGGAAAGGTGGCGAATTCTCTTCTCGGCACCAGTACCCTTACGGTGGGCGCGGGAAACGGGTCCTCCATTTACGGAGGATCCTTTTTTGAACCGTTCTCCCTCATCGCCAAAGTCGCACTCGTGAAGACGGGCACCGGGCAACTGGAACTGGCGGGGTCCAGCCCTTACTTCACTGGCGGGATCACCGCGGCGGGAGGGACGCTTTATACCACGGGGAACGGAGCGCTTGGCACGGGACCTATCCAAATCGAAGCGGGAGGGCGGTTGGCGGTTTTCACTCCCCAGGGCGGCGCCGCGGCGGGAGCAGTGACGGTAAAACCAGGAGGAAAGCTGGATCTTTACAAAAGCGATACCACCCTGGCGGGTTTGCAAGGGGATGGCGTGGTCGTGAACGGGGCCAGCACAGACGGAGCCTCCACTCTGGTGATTCCTTCGGTGAATGGCGGTTATTACGGCATCATCGGTGGCAATCCGGCGGTGGACCCTAACAGCCAGCGTTTGGGGCTGAACATCACGCCGGGGGGCGGATTCTATGGGCTCTACGGAGCCAATACCTACACGGGCCCCACCACCGTCGGCGGCTACGTCAGTCTGTTTCACGCCCAGGCACTGGGCACAACGGCGGCGGGGACCACGGTGACGGAAACGGGCACGCTGGAGCTGAAGCCCTTTGCCACGGATATCACCCTCGCGGAGCCTCTGACCCTGGACCGGGGGGCGCTGTGGATGAATCCGGAATTCGGCCTTGCCCGGGCTATCCTGCCGGGCCCCGTCACCCTCGTGGCGGAAAAAACCGGCACCGTGGGAACCGGCGGCGCCACTACTTTAACTCTCACCGGGGCAGTGAACGGTGGCGGCTCCCTCGTAAAAGCCGGTGCGGGTACCGCGGTGTTGAACGGTGCCAAAACCTACACGGGCGGGACAGTGATCAGCGGCGGAACGCTTCTGGTGAACAATACCCTGGCCACCTCCCAGGTCACCCTGGGGGATGCCGCCAGCGGCACCGCCCGGACGCAACTGACCCTGGATGGCGCGCAGACCTTCACCCACCCCATTCTTGTGGCGGCCACGGGTGGCGAGGCCACGCTGGCCACTGCCGCCGCGGGAAGCGCGGTTTTTAACGGCTCCATTATTCTGCTGCGGACCACGACGCTTGCAGGCGGCAACGCGACGACCCCCGGCGCGGATCACGATAATATCAAAACGCGGTTTGACGGCGGCATTCTCGGCGATGCCGCGGTGAACATCGAGGGACCGGGCTGGGTGCAATACCGTGTGACTGGCACGAAGGAATATACGGGTGCCACCACCGTGCTGCCAGGCGGGCAGCTCTCGCTGTGGAATTTCAATTCCTTGCCCGTGGCGTCCGTGCTCACGATTCAAACGGGCGGTCTCGTCATGAGCGAGGGCACCACGCAGACTTTCGGCGGCCTCAACGGCGGCGGCACGCTCACCACCAGTCCGTTCTGGGGCGCGTCCACCATCGTCACCGGAAATGCTGATGGAAATGAGGTCTTCAGCGGGGCCATTACCGGACTCATCCACTTTCAGAAGAACGGCACCGGGAAACAGACGCTTTCCGGTCCGGCCGCTTATACGGGGAATACCACCGTGAGCCAGGGGACGCTTTCGCTGGCCACTCCCTTCCTCGCGGATACGTCCACCGTGACGCTCGCCGCCGGCGCGACCCTGGAGCTCACCCACAATGCCACGGATCGCGTGGCCGCCCTGATCATCGATGGCGTGGCCAAACCCCCGGGGCTTTATGGCGCGGTGGGCTCGGCGAACACCGCCGATACCGAAATTCCCTCCCTCACCGGCACGGGGAGAATCCGCGTGGGCCCGGAGACACCGGTCTTCGATCAATGGGCACTCAGCTTCAGTCTCACTGGCGGAAATGCCTCGCCCTCCGGCGATCCGGACCAGGACGGCAACCTGAACCTGGATGAGTTCGCCTTTGGCGGCAGTCCCATCTCCGGTCTGAGCATGCCGGACCGTCTCGGGAAGCTGGTGGATACGAATAACGACGGCGTCCCTGACCTGACCCTGACCGTCCAGGTCCGCGCGGGCGCGGTCTTTACCGCCAGCGGAGGAGCACGGATCGCCACCGTGGACGGCATCACCTGCCGCATCGAGGGCTCCGAAGACACTGGAACCTTTGCCTCCACGGTGGCGGAAGTGACCCCTCACGCTGGTATTGGAGCACCCCGGGCGGGCTATGTGTTCAAGACCTTCCGCCTCGTTCCCGGCGCGTCCTCCAGCCGCGGATTCCTGCGCGCCACGGCGACCGTGCCTTGAGCCAAGGGGCGGGGAAATGAGGGGAGGAAACGAAGCACCGTAACAAGGAACTTGCGCGGGCATCCGCTGGAGGCGTAAAGCGCTCCAACATTCCCGACCATGAGTAAGCGCCCGCGTTCCACGGATTTGCAAGGCCCCCTGATATTGGGGATCGAGGGAGGGGCGACCCGTACCGGGGTTTTGCTGGTGGATGCGAATGGGCGGGAACTCCTGAGCTTTACGGCAGCGGCGGCGAATCAGCGGCTGATGACCGATGGCGAACTCACGGAGCATTTCCGGGCTATCGCGGCGAAGGCCGGAACCAGGGGGGCTGAGATTGGGGCGCTGGGCATCGGGCTGGCGGGAACGCGCACGGAGGAGCACCAGGAGCGCATTCTACGGCTGGCGGTAGGGGTTTGGCCAGGGGTGCCGTGCGTGGCCACAAACGATCTGGAAACCGCGCTGGCGGCGGAACCCCCGGCAAAAGGCGCGCGGGCACGGGTCCTCATCCTCAGTGGCACGGGATCCTGCTGTTTCGGGAGAGCGGCGGATGGGCGCACGGCGAAGAGCGGCGGGCGGGGGCACATTATTGGGGACTGCGGCAGCGCCAGTGATATCGGGCAGCGGGGACTGCGGGCGCTGATGGCCTCTTACGATCACACCGGGCGCTGGCCCGTGCTGGGAGCGGAGATTCTGAGCACGCTGATGCTGAATGAACCGGAGGATCTGGATGCCTGGGCAATCGATGCCGGGAAGCGGGAGATCGCCTCCGTGGCCGTGGCCGTGTTCCATGCGGCGGCAAAGCGGGACCGCCTGGCTGCCGGGATTTTGAAGGAAGCCGCCACCGCGCTGGTGGAGGATGGGCTGGCCTGCGCGCGACGGCTGGCGAAAACCTGTGATTGTGTCCATTTCATCTTCAATGGGGGGAATCTGCTGAAGAATCCCGGCTTTGCCGCCATGGTGCGGCGCGGGCTTCGCAAGGGCTGCCCGGGGGCGGCGGTAACTTCGCTTTCCCGGCCCAGTGTGTGGGGCGCGGTGGAACTCGCCCGGGCTTTGCTCCGGGACGGGCCAGACAGCATTTCCGCCAAAGGCCGGAAGCTGCGGGTGCGCCCGCAGGAATCCGTTCTCATTCCCGCTCTGGAGCAACTGGTGGAATCCCCCACGGAGCGGCGGAATCCAGCTTCCGTGCATCTGGACACCATGCCGCTTCCGGACGCCGTGGAGATGATGCTGAAGGAGGATGCGGGAGTGCCCGGGGCGTTGCTGGCGGAGCGGGAGGGAATCGTCTGGACCGTGGAGAGGATCATCCGGGCCTTCCAGCAGGGCGGGCGGTTGTTTTACGCGGGAGCGGGCACGAGTGGACGGCTGGGCGTGCTGGATGCCAGTGAATGCCCGCCCACCTTTCGTGTGTCCCGCGAGCAGGTGCAGGGGATCATCGCGGGGGGGCAGCGGGCGCTCTGGAGCGCGGTGGAGGGAGCGGAGGATGACGCGGAAGCCGGAGCCGGAGCGATGCGGCATCGCGGGGTGACGAAGAGCGATGTGGTGATCGGCATCGCCGCCAGTGGCCGCACGCCCTTTGTGTGGGGTGCTCTGGCGGAGGCGAAGAAAGCGCGGGCGGTGACGGTGCTCGTGACTTTCAATCCCGGGATGAAGAAGGTTCCTGGCGGTGTGGTGGACCGGGTCATCGCGCCGGATGTGGGGCCGGAAGTGCTCACGGGTTCCACCCGCCTGAAAAGCGGCACTGCCACGAAGCTGCTGCTGAATGTCTTCACCACCCTGGCCATGAGCCGCACGGGCAAAGTGGTGAGTAATCTGATGGTGGATCTGAATCCCTCGAACGTGAAGCTCCGGGACCGCGCGGTGAGGATTGTAAGGGAGCTTACGGAGGTGACTCCGGAGGAGGCAGGAGCGGCTCTGGAGAGCGCGGGATGGGTGGTCAAAAAGGCGTTGGAGGCACTGGGGAGGAAAGGACAGGTTTAAATCCGCCGGAGCGGCCGCTCCCTCGGGGCTTGCATTCCAGACGGAGATCAGCACCGCTTCCTGAACGTCCATTATCGTTGCTTAGGAGCTGGAGCCACTTTGAAAGGCACGGGGGTACCCGCGATGCGCTCTCCGGGGCCTGGGTCTCCCGCGTCGTCATAACAAACCAGCAGCCGGTAATCCGCGTCCGCCTTCAGTTCCGTTTCATCCGGAGGCGTGTCCTTGCCAGGCTTCAGGGCGGAGAAGGGAAGGGGCGAGCGCACTCCTTTGGCCACGAAGAGCGCGGGGGCCGTGGTGTAGTCCCCCTGGGAGGGGAGGATCCACACATTGTATTTTTTCCCGGGCGCATTCTCCCAGGCGATCTCCGGGCGGGTGGTATCCACCGTGCCCGCGGGGGAACGGGTAATGATACTGCCTGGCGTGCGCGGCCACATCTGGTATCCGGCAAAGCCCAGCAGCACGGCGATGGCGGCTGCCGCGGCCATCCACGTCCAGGAGCGCCGACGGGCGGGAAGGGCCGCGGGTGAAGGGAAAGTGACGATCTTTGTTTCCGTCGTCTCCGACTCCTTCAACCCGGCACGCTCCGCCCGCAGGCGGGCCAGGACGGCGGAGGGCACCGGCACGCGTTTGGCCAGGGCCGCCACGAGCGCCTCGTCTTCTCCGGGAAAGTGATCGGGAGGGTTCATGCCTGGGAAGCGCGCGGGATGGTGAGCCAGCCGCGCAGGGTTTGCAGCGCGGCGCTCCAGTGGCTAAGGACGGTATTGCGGGGGAGCTTTCGTTTCTCTGAGACCTCGCTGGCGCTCATGCCGAGGACGAACCGGTCCAGCAGCAGCTCCGGCTTTGGCGGGGGAAGCCGCCCGATGAGGCCCCACAGTTCCTCACTGTCCCAATCCGGTGCTGCCTCCGTCGAAACCGGGAGCGCGGTCTCCGCCAGCGTGGGATCGGCATGGATCTCCTCCCCCCGGCGGTATTTTTTCCGCAGGAAGTCCGCGATCCGGCGTTCGGTAATCAGGCACATCATACCCGTGAGATCGCGCCAGGTGGCGATTTGATTGAATGAATTTTCCCCGTTTTCGTCTTTTCCCGCCAGGGCCCGCTGGAGTTGGGAAAGGGCGTCCGCCACCAGGTCCTCGCGGTTTTGGGCATGCTGAGTGCCACCCAGGTGAATGCAGGCCACCTTGATGCCCGCGTCCCACAGCAGGGGATACGCCGCCTCCCACGCCGCTCCATCGTTGACCCTCAGCAGGGCCACGTCTGGAGGAGGGGGATCGTTCTCTGGCATGCCGCGTTCCATAGCAGGAGAGCGGGGACTTGCAAATCCCCGCTGCGCTCTTCCCGGTTCCACGGAATGGCGGCATTCAAATACTCATTCAAGGAATGAGTGGTCAAAAATTGCCCGAAAATTGTTAGACAAATATATTTGGCGCACAAACGCTGTGCCGCGAAGGATCAGTTCGTTCTATGAAAATTCGCGCCACTTTTATTCCGCTTCTTACGGCTGTGCCGGCTTTGGCCGCTCCTCCAGCCGACCCGGTAACCCCGCCGGCATCCGCCCCTAAAGAAGCCTTGCCTCCCGTCATTGTCTCCGCTACCCGGGCTCCTTCCTCTGTATTTGATGTGCCCTATTTTTCCACGCTCATCACCCAGGCGGAACTGGAGGAAAAAGGTGTGCGTTCGCTGCCGGATTCGCTCAAAACCACGCCCGGGGTCATGGTCCAAAAGACCGCCGCCGGTCAGGGGTCACCTTATATCCGCGGCTTCACCGGCTTCCGGAATGTGGCCATGGTGGACGGCATCCGCCTGAACAATTCCACCTTCCGGGAGGGGCCGAATCAATACTGGAATACCATCGATCCCTATGGATTGGAGGCAATCGAGCTCACCCGCGGGCAGGGGTCCGTGCTTTACGGGAGCGATGCCATCGGGGGCACGCTGAATGCCGTGACGAAGAGTCCCTTGTATTTCCCGGGCGCTCCCGGGGGCAAGGTTCCCGTCGGGCCGGGCCTTTATTCCGGCGGGGAACTGCTCACGCGCTATGCCTCCGGGGAAAACGCTTGGCTGGGACACGCGGAGGGATACCTCAGCGAGGATAAGGTCTTCGGGATCTTCATCGGTGCCACGGTCAAGGATTTTGGGAATATCCGGGCGGCGGATCTCGGGACTCTGCCGAAGACCGGCTACGGGGAGTATGACATTGATGCCAAAGCGGAGTTCTGGCTGGATGACGCACTGAAGTTCACCCTCGCGCACCAGCAGGTGCACCAGGACGATGTCTGGCGCACGCATCGGACCATTTACGGGATTCCCTGGGAGGGCGCGACTATCGGGAATGACAAGCGTCATGTCTTCGATCAGGACCGTTACCTGACCTATGCCCGTCTGGAAGGCACGCCAGGAGGAGTCATCGATAGCTGGCAGTTCACACTGTCCAAACACAGCCAGGACGAGAAGCGCGACCGCATCCGGAGCAACAACCTGCGTGATTTCGAAGGCGTGGACGTGGACACCTATGGAGCCGCGCTGCAACTCACGAGCAAGACATCCGCCGGAAATTTCACCTACGGTCTGGATTACTATCAGGACCGGATCGACAGCTATCACGACGATTACAATGCCGCTGGAACCTACACGGGTTCCGCCATTCAGGGCCCGGTGGGGGACAACGCGAAGTATCATCTCTTCGGCGCGTTCGCGCAGGATGTGGTGAGCCTGGGAGAGCGCACGGAACTCACCCTGGGCACGCGCTATACCTATGCGAAGGCGGACATCGGCACGGTGGCGGATCCCGTGGTGCGGGGTAATACCATCTCGATCAAAGACGACTGGAGCAATCTGGTAGGCAGCCTGCGTCTTTCCCATGATCTGGACAGCGCGCGGAACTACAAGGTCTATGCGGGAGTGGCCCAGGGATTCCGGGCACCGAATGTCTCCGACCTCTCGCGTCTGGACATCGCGCGCTCCGGGGAACTGGAGACCTCCGCGCCAGGGCTGAAGCCGGAGCATTTCCTGAATTACGAGATGGGATTCAAGGCGCGCCGGGAGACGGTGCGTGGCGGGGTTTCCGTATTCTACTCGGACATCACGGACATGATCGTGCGGGCTCCCACGGGGAATGTCGTGAACAACCTCACGGAAGTGACCAAACGGAATGCCGGGGACGGCTACATCTGGGGGCTGGAACTGGAAGGCGAGTGGGACGTGGCGCCCCGCTGGACGGTGTTTGGCGGATTCGGCTGGCAGGAGGGCAAGGTGGACGGCTATCCCACCTCCTCCGCCGTGACCGAGCGTGAACCCGTGAGCCGTCTCCTCCCGGCGACAGGCACGGCGGGTCTGCGTTATACCGCCGAAAACCGGAAATGGTGGGTGGAGAGCAGTGTCACCGCCGCGGACCGGGCCGACCGGTTGAGCGCGGGAGACAAGGCCGATACCCAGCGCATCCCCCCGGGAGGCACGCCGGGTTATGTGATTCTCAATGTGCGCGCGGGCTGGCAGATCACAGACGATCTGACGCTCACCGCCGGTCTGGAAAACCTGACGGATGAGGCCTACCGCATTCATGGCTCCGGGCAGAACGAACCGGGCCGCAACGCGGTCATCACGGCTTCACTGAAATTCTGAGGTCTTCGGTTCGCGAACCGCGGGCAAAGTTCACCACCTGAGGCTCCGCGCACGGTTATTGCATGACCGTCGCGCGGGGCCTTTTTTCCGGGTCCTGTCCCATCATTCCCACCATTCACTCCCATGCCAAAGATCACTCCATTTTTGTGGTTCGACGACAATGCCGAGGAGGCCGTGAACTATTACGTTTCCATCTTCAAGGACTCGAAGATCAATCAAGTGACCCACTACACGGAGGCTGGTCAGGAGAATCACGAAAGGCCGCCGGGGTCTGTCATGACCATCGCTTTTGAACTGAACGGCCAGGAATTCACGGCCATCAATGGAGGGCCGTCGTTCAAATTCACGGAGGCGGTGTCCTTCGTGGTGAGTTGTAAGGATCAGGAGGAGCTGGACTATTACTGGGACCGGTTGGGCGAAGGCGGACCGGTGGATTGCCAAATGTGCGGCTGGCTGAAGGACCGGTATGGTCTGTCATGGCAGATCGTTCCCGCGGAACTGCCTGAGTTGATCAGCGACGAAGATCCGGTGAAGGCCGGCAGGTTCATGTCCGCCCTCATGGAAATGAAAAAGCTGGATATTGCCGCGCTGAAGAAAGCCCGGGAGGGAGACTGATCTTTCCGCTTCCCCTCCGGCAGGGGAGGGGCATTCGTCCCGTCTCGATTTAGTCATGCCTGTCTCAGATTACACCGTCACCATCGGCCTCGAAGTCCACTGCCAGCTCAATACCCGGAGCAAGATGTTCTGTGCGTGCCCGGCTCAGTATGGCGAGCCGCCGAATACGCTCACCTGTCCCGTGTGCCTGGGGCTGCCAGGGGCGCTGCCGGTGCTGAATCAGGGAGCCATCGAGCGGACCATCCTGGCGGGCATGATGCTTGGCTGCACCACGCCGCCGGTGGTGAAGTGGGACCGGAAGAATTACTTCTACCCGGACATGCCGAAGAACTACCAGCTCACGCAGTTCGACCTGCCGCTGTGCGTGGGCGGCGGCGTGCCGCTCTACGAGCTGGCATATCCCAAGGACTGGCAGAAGCGCATCGCGAAACCGGGCAAGGTGGTGGGCCTCACGCGCATCCACCTGGAGGAGGATGTGGCGAAGAACACGCACCTGGCGAACGGCACGTCCATCGACTTCAACCGCGCGGGCACGCCGCTGATGGAGATCGTGAGCGAACCGGAGATCGACAGCGCGGAGGAGGCAGTGGCCTATCTCAACAGCCTGCGGCAGATTCTGGTATATGGCGGGCTCAGCGACGCGGACATGGAAAAGGGCCAGATGCGGTGCGACGTGAACATTTCCCTGCGCCCTCCAGGACAAAAAGAGTATGGGGCCAAGATAGAGCTCAAGAATCTGAACAGCGTCTCCGCCGTGCGCCGCGCCATCTATTTCGAGATCGAGCGTCAGGCGGACGAACTCGACCGCGACATTCCGCAGATCCAGTCCACCCGCCGCTGGGACGATGACCGGGGTGAGACCACGGTGATGCGGACGAAGGAGGACGCGCACGACTACCGCTATTTCCCCTGCCCGGACCTCCTGCCGCTGCACACGGCGGAACTCGTGGCCCGCATCGCGCAAAATGTCCCGGAATCCCCGCACGCCAAGCGCGCCCGTTTTGTGCGGGATCTCGGCATCAGCGAATACGACGCCAGCGTGCTGGCCAGCGAGAAGGCGCTGGCGGATTACTTTGAGGCCGCCGCTGGGGGTGCCGCGAAACCGAAGACTATCGCGAACTGGATTATCAATGACCTGCTGGGTCAGCTCTCCACCGCCGGGCTGACGCTGGAGGAGAACCCCGTGCCCGCGGGGGGTATCCGCGAACTGGCGGGATTTGTGGATGGCGGGAAGATCAACGGAGGGCAGGCAAAGGAAGTCTTCGCGGAGATGTTTGGAACAGGGAAAGCCCCCGCGGACATCATCAAGGAAAAGGGACTGGAACAGGTAAGCGACACCGGATTCCTGGATGAGATCATCACCCGGGTGCTCGCGGAGAACGCGGATGCCGTGGAGAAAATCCGGGCGGGCAATGACAAAGCGGTGAACGCGCTCAAGGGTCAGGTGATGAAACTCAGCGCCGGAAAGGCGAACCCGAAGATGGTGGGCGAGATGCTGGAGAAACGGCTGAAGGAGGGCTGAGGATTTCGTTTGCCGTGGGCGGCTGGGGCCTTGCTCCATCCTTAGGCTGATACCCGGCCCGTGCCGGAGGGACAATGCTCCGGCTATAGGCTCATGGACGAAACAGGACCGCGGGGCGATGCTTCCGGCGTGACTGGCTCGCTGGTCATCAGCCCCGCGATTCGACGCCGCACCCGCGACCCCGGATTTCACTTCCGGCGGTCTCCGATTCCAGGCGTGGGCCCGGAGACAGCCGGTCCGGCCGGTTCCTCGTGTGAGGACCGCGCGGAAACGGCGGTGTCGTTTCGCGGGGCGCCTTCTTCCTGAAGACCGGCCGGAGAGCTGGGGATCGATCAAAAAGATTGATGGGAATCATCAGCCCTTTCCTCTTGTCCTGACTGTTAGTAGCCCTCAGGAGTATTTCAGTATGATTAAAATTCCCGTTCGCCCGCTTCTGGCCTGCACCGCCTTTGCCGCTTGTTTTGCCGCGCTCCATGGAGCCGCCCATGCGCAGTCGGGGCAGTTTTCGTGGGCGAATTTTGGCACGGGGGATTCGGATACGCTGGTGGGGATCGACACTACCAAGACCTTTCCTCTCAAGGTGGATCTGGGCAATGCGACGGGAGCGACGATCAACGGCGTGGCTTTCACCGGGTCCACGGGGGGGAATCCCTCCGGCACCGGATGGGCGTTCTCGAATACCGGGAGCACCACCAGTGGAGGCACGGTACCCGGGGGCAACCTGGGCACGCTGACGAATGGATTCATCTATGGAACCACGAACAGCTCCACGGAGGGGGTGAATCTGACGGGGCTCACGACGGGGCAGACCTACATCGTGAGCTTCTATAACCGCTCCTGGGAAGCGGCGGGGCAGCGGGTGATCACTCTCGGGGCCAGCGGGGCCTCCACCAGTTCAGGCTATACCTATGACCAGGATGGCGGCGCGACGGGGCAGGGCTCGCTGAATATTCTCCGCTACACCTTCCAGGCGGCCAACGCCAGCCAGGCACTCACGTTTTTGAGTGCTCTCTCGCCCACGGCCTCCATGCACCAGTATGGATTCAGCCTGGAGCAGGTGTATAACAATACCTTCGTGTCCGGCACGAACTGGACGGGATCCACCTGGTCCACCGGCGCGGTGCCGTCCGGGCAGGGGAAAAACGCCTCTTTCGGAGCCCAGGGCGCGGCCACCGGGTTCAATCTGGACGCGGATATCACCGTGGGGCACGTGCAGTTTGACGGGACGAATCCGTGGACGCTTTCCACTTCCAGCAACCGGACGCTGACCCTGCTGGCGGACGCGGGAGGCGTCTCCACCCTCAGCGCGCTGGCGGGCGCGCACACCATCTCAACACCGGTCAATCTGGCGAACGATCTGATGAAAGTGGGAGGCGGCACCCTGACTCTGAGCGGCCAGGTGTCCGGCGCGGGCAGAAGCATCCGGGCCTCCGGCGGCATTCTGGCGCTGGCGAACAACGCGAATACTTTCACCGGGGAAACGGTGATCAGCGGGACGCTGAATGTCTCCTCCCTCTCGGACTACGGCGTGCCGAGCGCCATCGGGGCACGCACGCTGGCCCAGGAGGACACCACGGTGACGGGCGTGGGCCTGCACTTCCAGGGAGGCACGCTCCAATACACGGGCTCCACCCCGCAAAGCACGAACCGTCACATCCGCATTCTGAACGGTGTGAATGGAGCAACCATCGATGCCTCCGGCAGCAATCCGGTCGCCACCCTGAGCTTCACCCAGTCCGGCACGAACATCAATCTCTTCGACTCCGCCGGCACCCGCACGGTCAACCTCACCGGCAGCAACACGGGCGCGAACACTTTCGCCATCAATCTGGTCAATCAGGGAGCCAGCGCGACGAGCGTCCGGAAAGCGGGAACGGGGACGTGGTATCTCACCAACAACGCCAGCAGCAACACGGGCACCACGCAGATCACGGGCGGGATTCTGAACGTCTCCTCCATCTCCGATTACGGAGTGCCCAGTGCCATCGGCTCCCGCACCGCCGCCCAGGAAATCGCCACGGGGGACGGCGTGGGCCTCTGGTTCGGCCCGGCCACCAGCACGGGGACCCTGCAATATACCGGCTCCACCCCGCAATCCACGAACCGGACCATGCGCGTGGGCACGGGCGGCGCGACAATCGATGCCTCGGGCAGCAATTTGGCCGCCTCGCTCAGCTTCACCAACACAAATCCCAACGTCAACTTCTGGGACACCGGCGGCAACCGCACGGTGACGCTCACCGGCACCAACACGGGGGACAATACCTTCGGCATCAACATTCAGGATCACGCCGCGACGGGAGTGACCAGCCTGGTGAAAAACGGGAGCGGCACCTGGTCGCTCACGAATACACACAACGCGGACACGCCCACGAGCACGAGTGGCACCTACGGCGGCTTCACGGGGTCCGTGACCATCAATGACGGGATTCTCAAGACAACCAGTGCCGCTACCCTGGGCGCGGCCACTTCCCCCATCATTTTTGCGGGCGGCACCGGCACTGGAAAGCTGCGGGTCTCAGGAGGAGTCACGGTTTCCAAGCCGATGACGTTGAATGGCCGGGACAATGGAGTGTCCTACATTGAAGCTGCCGGTGGGGCCAACGTCTTCAATGGCGCGCTGACCTTCGCTCCCGGGGGCTCCACTTACGGATTTACCTCCGCGGGCAACGCGGGAGGGGCCTCGCTGACTGTCAGCGGTCCGGTGACGGGTGCCGGGCTTTCGGGGCCGCTCACCATTTCGCTCAATGGCGCGGGGCCAGGCGTCTTCAGTTCCACCTTGGATAACCTGGGCGGCACGCTGGGCATTTCCAAGACCGGCACGGGCACCTGGGCATTCACCGCGGCCAATACTTTCTCCGGCGATACCACCGTCAGCCAGGGCACGCTCCTGGCGAATAATGCGGCGGGTTCCGCCACGGGGACGGGGAATGTTTTTGTGAGCAACGGGGCCACCTTTGGTGGCACGGGAGCCATCACCGGTCTGGTGACCACGGCGGCGGGCGGATTCCTCTCCCCCGGGGCGTCCATCGAGTCTCTCACCGTGGGCTCCGCCACCGGCGCGGGTACGCTGCTGGTGGAGTATGACGGCGCGGTGGGCACGCCTATCGACACGCTGACGGTGTCCAATAACCTGAATGTTTCGGGCATGAGCCTGGACTTCGACCAGATCGGCGGCGCGCTGGGAGCGGGTGCGTATCCGTTTGCCACCTATGGCAGTCTCACGGGCACGGCGTTTGCCTCGGTGGCGGATCTGCCCGCCGGGTTCACCATCGACTATCATTATCAGTCCGGCAATGTGATCGCGCTGGTACCGGTGCCGGAGCCGGGTGTTTATGGATTACTGGTCGCGGGAGCCGGGGCGATGACTCTGCGCAGGCGGCGGAAGTAAGCGGGCGGAGAAAGCCCGCATGACGGAAAGGACCGGGTTTTAAGAGCCCGGTCTTTTTTGTTTTTCAGCGGGTGCCCGTGCTGGAACCGGCATCCCTTGCGCCCGGCACGCGGGGTGCTTAGGAGTGGCCTGTTCATGGCAGCAACCAACATCGGCCCCCTGGCGGACGGGGAGGCTCCGGCCCTTCCATCCCATATCGTCACCCGCATGCTGGCGGAGGTTTCCACGCGCGAAGGGGCCGGGCAAATTCCTCTTTTCGCGGAGCGCCGGTTGTTTCTGAAACGGCGCTGGCGCGGCGTGGCGGCGGATGGCACGGAGTTCGGGTTCGATCTGGAGTCGCGCCTGAAAATCGGGGGCGTCATTCACCGGACGGAGACGGCGGATTACGTGGTCTGGCAGGAGCCGGAACCCGTGTATGTGGTGCGCCTGGCCTCCGTGGAGAGCGCCGCCCTGCTGGGCTGGCAGATCGGAAATCTGCACATGGCCGTGGAGATCAAAGACGGGGAAATCCGCGCGCAGCACGACTCCGCGGTGCGCCAGCTTCTGGAGCGGGAGGGGCATGCCTTCATGGAGAAGTCCGTGGTTTTCCAACCCCTGCGTGTCGCCGCCCATGCCTCCTGACTGGCTGCCCTGGCTGCTCCAGGTGAATGATTCACAGTTCCCCTCCGGAGCCTACGCGCACTCGCTGGGGCTGGAGGAACTGGTGCAGCGCGGAGTGGTGGCCACGCCGGAGGGGCTCCGGGATTTCCTGCACCGGCAGATCGTGCCCGGGCTGCTGGCGTTTGAACTCCCGTATCTGGCCCGCGCGCATGCTGCCGCGGCGGGCGGGGAAATGGAGAAACTGCGGGCGATGGACGATGAACTGGACGCCTGGAAGCTGGCGGCGGAGCTCCGTTCCGCGAGTCGCAGGCTGGGCTCGCGCCGTCTCGCGCTGGTGCGGCGGCTGGCCCCGGCGCCGTTTGTGGAGGCTTATGCGGACAGTGGCGCGCCGTGCCATCATCTCATTATCTGCGCGCTGGAGCTGCGCGGGGCGCCCCGGGAGGTGGCGGCGTGCGCTTTCGCCTATCAAACGCTCAGCGGCTATGCCTATGCCGCGATGAAGCTCATGCGGCTGGGGCAGGAGACCGCCCAGATGCTGGTGCGCGAGGCCCTGCTGGAGTTGCTGCCCCGGATTGCCCCGTCGCCATCCCCGGGTCGCGAAGGCTGGTTCAACCCGTTGCTTGAAATCGCCTCCATGCGCCACGCGCGGGCGGCGGAACGTCTTTTTATCTCATGACCGCTAACAAACGTCCCTTCCGTCTCGGCATCGGAGGCCCCGTGGGCTCCGGGAAAACCATGTGCGTGCTGCGTCTCTGTCAGTGGCTGCGCGAAACGTATTCGCTCGCCGTCATCACGAACGACATCTACACCCGCGAGGACGCGGAGTTCCTGCTGCGCGCGAATGTCCTCCCGGCGGACCGCGTCATGGGCGTGGAGACCGGCGGCTGCCCGCACACCGCCATCCGGGATGATATCAGTATGAACATGGCAGCCGTGCTGGAACTGGAGGCACGCCATCCGGATCTCCAGTTGCTGCTCATTGAAAGCGGCGGGGACAACCTCTCCGCCACCTTTTCCCCGGAGCTGGCGGACGCTTTTATCTTCGTCATCGATGTGGCGGAGGGGGATAAAATCCCGCGCAAAGGCGGCCCCGCCATCCGCCACAGCGATCTCCTGCTTATCAATAAAACCGACCTCGCCCCCTTCGTGGGCGCGGATCTGGAAGTGATGGACCGCGATGCCAAAGCCATGCGCGGCACGAAGCCGGTGATCTTCGCGGATTTGAAATCGGAGAAAGGAAAGGACGCCCTTCTGCAATGGCTCACGCGGGAGTATCTTTTCGTTTAGGTCCGGCATGAAAGGCCACCTCCATCTCACGGCTTCACCGGAGGGCGAAGACCGCACTTACATCAGCAGGCAGTCGTTTCGCGCCCCTTTGCATCTGAGCAAGCCGCACATGGACGCGGGCGCGCTGGTGGTGAATGTGGTGAATCCCACGGCGGGTCTCTTCGACGGCGATGAAGTGGACATCCAGGTGGAGGTGGAAACCGGAGCGCGAATGGTGCTCACCACGCCCAGCGCGGGGCGGGTCTATCGCGCGCGGTCCGGCCGGCCCGCGCGGGTCACGCAGGAGATCCGTGTGGCGGCGGGAGGCTTCGTGGAGTTTTTCCCGGAACTGTTCATTCCCCAGGCCGGGGCGAGGTATCACCAGGAAACCAGGCTCCAGGTGGCGGAGGGCGGGCAGATGCTCTTCTGTGAATGGCTGGCTCCCGGGCGCGTGGCTCGCGGGGAGGTCTTCGATTACGAGGAATTGCTCTGGGACACCGATGTCTGGCACGGCGGCGTCCTCGCCGCGCGGGAACGCTATGCCCTCACCCCCCGCGATGAAAGCCTCACCGCCCTGCGCGCCGCATTTCCGGCATCCCATTACCTCGGGTTCTTCGTCACCGGCTGGCCCCATTGGCCGTCCGAAGCCCTGGATGCACTCACGAATCTGGAAAACGTCTATGCCGGCCACGGACCTCTCCCGGGTGGCGGCGGAATAGTGAAGGTCCTTTGCGGGGACAACCTCAGCGCGCGGCGGACCTTCGGCAGGGTGCGGGAGATCTTTTACACCGCCCTGGACAGACCGGTGCCCGCTTTGAGGCGGTTTTAGAAACCGGTGGGACGTCCGGTTTCCCCGCTACTTTCCCGGTGGAAGCGGGTCCGGCCCTGTGCCACCGGCAGGCATGCCTGAAACACCCCCCTCTCTCCGCTCCTTCTTGCGGGCCAATGGACGCACGGTGATCGTGCCCATCGATCACGGCACGGCCATTCCGGTGCCGGGACTTGAAAAGCCCGCGGATCTCATCACGGCGCTGCGTCCCTGGGCGGATGCGTTTGTGGTGAACTATGGAGTCGCCCGCGCGTGTCGCGGAGCACTGGAGGGCCGGGGCATCTGCCTGCGGGCGGACGTTTACAAGCCCGCCCGCGCGGGGAGCCCGGATCACGGGGCCTACATGACTCATGGCGCGGCGGAGGCCGTGCGCACGGGGGCCAGTTGCGTGATGAACATGCTCTACCCGCACCACCCGGATGAGGCCCGCCATTTCCGCGAGACCGCCCGCCTCATCAGCGACTGCCACGCGGCGGGCCTGCCGGTCATCACGGAGTCGCTTCCCTTCGGACTTGGACGCGTTGCGGAATACACGCCGGAGCATATCGGCTTTGCCGTGCGCGCGGCGGCGGAACTGGGCGCGGACATTGTGAAGACGGCGTGGCCGGGCGATAAGCTGGCATTCCGCGCCATCGTGGACGCGTGCTTCGTGCCGGTCATCGTGCTGGGTGGTGCCGCGGCGAATGACGATGCCTCCATCCTCACCATGGTGGCGGATGCCATCGAAGCAGGCGCGGCGGGCATCGCCATCGGGCGGAACGTATGGCAGCATCCGAACCCCGTGCTGATGCTGCGCCGGTTGCACGCCATCGTCCATGAAGGCATGGGCGCGACGGAAGCCCTGGCGCTCGAGTCCTGATCCGCGCGGTCCTTTCGCTCATGGCATTTCTTCCGGATCACGCTTTTTCCCTCATTGCCCGCGCCTTTGCCCAGGACCGGCTGGCGCATGCTTTTCTCATCTCCGGAAACAACGGCGATGACCTCCGCGCCCTGGCGGTGCGCATGGCCGTGCTGGTGAATGGCTGGCGTGGCGCCGCCACTTTGGATGACCTGCGGGCCAAGGGGGCCATCGTGGTGGAGCCGGAGGGAAAGATCCGGCAGATCAAGGTGGAGTCCATGCGCGAGGCCGAGCAAATGCTGCGGCTCACCAGCGAGGCCCGGGTGAAGGTCTGTGTTATCTCCGACGCGGACCGCATGAATCCCAGCGCGGCGAACAGCTTCCTGAAAACCCTGGAGGAACCACCGGCGAATACCCTCATCATTCTCCTTTCCCGTTCCCCCGCGCAGTTGCTGGATACCATCCGTTCCCGCTGCGTGCGCGTGCCGCTCCACCGCGCGGGTCAGAACGGGCTCACGCTCACGGAGGACGAAGAGGCGATGGTGAATCTTCTGGCCGCTTACTTCACGGAGGCGAAGCCCAACGACTCCCGCGCCGCCGCGCTCCTCGGGGATGTCCAGGCGCTGCTGGAACGCGTGAAAGAGGAGATCGCCACACGCCACAAGGTGGCCCTCCGCGAGGAGATCGATGCCTACGGCAAGACCACCGACGGCATGTGGCTGAAGGAGCGGGAGGACTACTACGACGACCTCACCGAGTCCGCCTATCAGGAGCAGCGGAACGGCCTCCTTGGCGTGCTCTTCACCTGGCTGGGGGAAATCCAGCGGCGCCACTTCGGCCTGCCTGCCCTCGATCTTCCCGCCTGGTCCGCCGTGACGGAAAAGCTCAAGGAGCGCCACTCCATCCCCGACCTCCACCGCCGCATCAAAGCCGTGGACGAAATGCGCCGCAACCTCAGCACCACCGTCCGCGAAGTGCTGGCCCTGGAGGTGGGGTTCCTGCACGCGTTCGGGAACTGAGGAGTCCGGGCTTCCGCGTTTCCCGTTCGACAGCGC
The DNA here is from genome assembly GCA_965229245.1 of Verrucomicrobiales bacterium. Lineage (GTDB taxonomy): Bacteria > Verrucomicrobiota > Verrucomicrobiia > Verrucomicrobiales > V1-33 > V1-33. The sequence goes on along the minus strand of CBDDIW010000002.1, from coordinate 834,564 downwards.
CCGCCGCGTGGGCACCTTACCTGCCACCGTCCCCCCGCGTGAGCAAGTCCCCTAAAAAGTCCAGGCTGCGGCGCTTATGGCGCTGGTTATCGATTGGGTTTGTGCTGTGGCTGCTGGCGTGGTTTGTGGTGCCGTGGTGTTTCCCGTGGCCGGAGCCTTTGAATACTCCGCCGGTCCCGGCGGCGGCCTTTACGGACCGGCAGGGAGTGCCGCTGCGGCGGCTCATGGAGAACAATCGCAGGGCAGGGGATGCGCTGCCGCTTTCCAGCATTCCTCCCTCCCTGGTGCTGGCCACGCTGGCGGCGGAGGATCAGCGGTTTCGTTCACATTCCGGCGTGGATGTGCTGGCGCTGGCGCGGGCGGTGAAGGATTCCGTCCTAGCGCGGCGCACGGTTTCCGGCGCGAGCACGGTTACGCAGCAACTGGTGAAGATCGTCCAGCCGCGAAAGCGGACTCTGTGGACAAAAGTGGTGGAGGCCTTCACCGCCCGCCGTCTGGAGATGACGTGGGACAAGGACCGCATCCTGGAATCCTATCTGAACCGCCTGGACTACGGCAGTCTCACGGCGGGTTGTGGCGAGGCGGCGTGGACGTTTTTTGACAAGCCGGTGACGGATTGCAGTCTCGCGGAATGCGCCCTGCTCGCGGGGCTGCCCCAGGCCCCGTCCCGGCTCAGCCCGTGCCGGCATCCCGCCGCTGCCAAAAAACGCCAGGAATGGGTGCTGTCCCGCATGAAGGAACTGGAGTGGATCACTCCTGAGGAATACACCCGCGCCGTTTCCGAGCCCCTGCGCACAGTCCGCCGGTCCAGTGCTTTCCGCGCTCCGCATTTCGTGGATCTGCTGCTTTCCGGCATGCCAAAGGAACCGGTCCCGGGTACCAGCCTGCCCACCACCCTGGACCTCGCTGTTCAGGATCAGGTGGAGCGCAGCATCCGGGACCGGCTGGGGCGTCTGCATGGTCACAATGCGCGCCATGCCGCCGCCGTGGTGATCGAGAACGCCACGGGTCATGTGCTCGCCCTCGTGGGGAGCCCGGACTATGGCAATGGCGACGCGGGGCAGGTGAACGGGGCCACCTCCCGGCGTTCTCCGGGTTCCGCGCTGAAGCCTTTCACTTACCTCCTCGCCTTCCAGCAGGGGCAGAGTCCGGGGGATATCGTGCCGGACCTCCCCGTGGAGTTCATGACGCCCACTGGTATTTACCGGCCGGAGAATTACAATCACCGTGCCGCCGGTCCCGTCTCCCTGCGGCAGGCGCTGGCCAACAGCCTGAATCTCTCAGCGGTGCGCCTGCTTCAGCAGCATGGCGGCGCGCCCGCCCTGATGGAGGCGCTGCAATCCTGCGGCGTCCGGACGCTGACCCGGAAGCCGGAGGAGTATGGGTTGGGCCTCACTATCGGTGGAGGGGAGGTCACTCTCCTGGAACTCACCACCGCCTACTCCTGCCTGGCGCGCATGGGGACCTACCGGCCGCCCGTGATGCTGCGGGACGCACCGCTGGCTCCAGAGGTGCGCGTGTTCGATCCCGCGGCCTGCTGGCTGGTGGCGGACGTGCTGGCGGACAATGACGCGCGCATCCGGTCCTTTGGCATCGACTCGGCGTTGCGCCTGCCGTTTCCCGTGGCCGTGAAGACCGGCACCAGCACGGACTACCGTGACAACTGGACTATGGGGTTCAACGCCCGGTTCACCGTGGGAGTGTGGGTGGGAAATTTCGACAACAGCCCCATGCGGGGCGTCTCCGGCGTCACGGGCGCGGCCCCCATTCTCCGGGATATCTTCACCTGGCTGGAGGGCCGGTGGCCTTCGCCATGGTTTCCCCGGCCGCCGGAGGTCATCGGAATGGACGTGGATCCCCTCACGGGAAAACCCGTGCCCGCGCGGCTGGCGGAGAAGCGCCCGGTGGTGAGGGAGCAGTTCATCCGGGAGCACGCTCCTGGCAGGACTACGGGCGGGGAAGGCTATGATGCGACCGGCCGGGTTCTCCTGCCCGCCACCTACGCGAACTGGCTCGCCGGGCCGGACAACTGGCTGGGCAACGCGGCCATCGCGGATCAGCAGACAGCCCCGGCGGCTTTTGAAATCCGCTCGCCTCTCCCGGGCTCGCGGGTGATTCTGGACCCGGATCTGCCGGATGGCGGACGCCGTCTGCCGCTGCGCGCGGGAGTGCCGTTTTCAGAGGTGGAGTGGTCCTCGCCCACGTTGAAGATTCAGTCCACTCCCGGCGGCCCGGTCGCTTTTCTGGAACCCGGTGAACATACGTTTACTGCCCGCCTCAAAACCACGGGGGAAACCCGCGGGACCACCATTCAGGTGCGGCGGCGGTAGAATCCCGCCGTCATTCCAGGAGATCGTTATGGCCGTCCAGCTCCGCGAGTCTGCGCCGCAGCCGGGCTTTCTCCTCCTCCACTGTCTCGCGGGCTTCCACGGGCGGAGCGGCCGGGGGACGGGGATCCTCCACGATGCGGTCATTGGTCAGGTAAACGCCGCTCATCGCGGAAGTCTTCACGTGGGCGTGGTGCACGAGCCCCGCGCTGTCCTGGTAAACGATGGCATAAATGCGCGAGTCCTTTTCCCCGAACCAGCCGGGTCCGAACGGGTCCCAACTGCGGTCCAGAATTTTCCCGCCCATGGATCTGATATACTCCTCCACCCGCGCGCCATCGAACTTCCCCGCGAAGACTCTGATGACAATCGCCAGAAGAATAATCCCAAAGAGAGGGAGAGCCACCTCGGAAGGGAAGGAATTGGTTGCCGCGATGAACATGGGGGACAGATAAAACGTCTACGGGGAGACTCAAGCCAGTGTGACGGATGGACAACGCGAAACGATTTCCCCTGTCGCCATCGACTCTGACAGGCGTTGTTGGAAAAACGGCATGAGTATTTCCAGTCCCCTCACCACGTGGTTCCGCGCGCGCGGGTGGAAGCCCCTGCCGTTTCAGCGGGAAACGTGGGATGCCTATGCCCGGGGGGAAAGCGGCCTGGTCCATGCTCCCACCGGCTTGGGGAAGACCCTCGCGGCCTGGGCGGGGCCGGTGATGGAGGAATGTGCCCGGACGGGCGCGGAGGCGGAGCCCGGGCTGCGCGTGCTTTGGATCACCCCCCTGCGCGCGCTCGCCGCGGATACCATGCGCAGTCTCCAGGAGGCGCTGGATGGCATGGGGCTGAAGCTTACGGTGGAAAGCCGCACCGGTGATACCTCCTCCGCCGTCCGCGCGCGGCAAAAGCGGAAGCCTCCCTTTGCCCTCGTCACCACGCCGGAAAGTCTTTCTCTCATGCTCACGGATGAAGTACAGGCCCATCTCCTGGGCGGCCTGCGCGCGGTCATCGTGGACGAGTGGCATGAACTCCTGGGCTCAAAGCGCGGCGTGCAGACCCAGCTTTGCCTCGCCCGTCTCCGCACTCTGGCACCCGGCCTCCGGGTGTGGGGGCTCTCCGCCACCATCGGGAATCTGGACGAAGCCATGCGCGTCCTCCTCGGCAGCGGCGCGGCACGCGGCACCATCGTCCACGGGAAGGATAAAAAGGTCATCAAGGTGGATACCTTGCTGCCCCGCCAGATGGACACCTTTCCCTGGTCCGGTCACCTGGGCGTGAAGATGGTGAAGCAGGTGGTGGAACATATCGCCGCCGCTGGCACCACGCTGCTGTTCACGAATACCCGTTCCCAGACGGAGGCGTGGTATCAGGAACTCCTGGATGCCTGCCCGGAGTGGAGGGATCAACTGGCCATTCACCACAGCAGCATCGACCGCGCGGAACGCGAGGCCGTGGAGCAGCGCCTGCGCGAAGGCACCGTGAAATGCGTGGTCTGCACCTCCTCCCTGGACCTGGGCGTGGACTTTTCCCCCGTGGAGCAGGTGATGCAGGTAGGCAGCCCCAAGGGCATCGCGCGGCTCCTCCAGCGGGCCGGGCGCAGCGGACACCAGCCGGGCGCGATCAGCCGTGTCCTGGGCGTGCCCACGAATGCCTTGGAGCTGGTGGAATTCGCCGCCGCGCGGGAGGCCGTGACCGCCCGCCACATCGAGTCCCGTCATCCCGTCATGGCTCCGCTGGACCTGCTGGCGCAGCACCTCGTGACCGTGGCGCTGGGCACCGGATTCCGCGCGGATGAAATGCTCGCGGAGGTAAGGTCCACGCATTCCTACGCGGGCCTCATTGATGATGAATGGGCGTGGACGCTTCGGTTCATCACTACTGGCGGTGCGTTGCACGCTTATCCGCAATATCACAAAGTCACCTTGGGCGAAGACGGGGTCTATCGTCTCACGGACAAGCGCATGGCTCTCATGCACCGCTTGAGCATCGGCACCATCGTGGCCGGGGCCAGTGTCTCTATCCAGCTTCGCAGTGGCCGCCGCCTGGGTAGCGTGGAGGAGTGGTTTATCTCCCACATCCGGCCCGGGAAGTGTTTCATCTTTGGCGGCAAGGTGTGGGAACTCGTGCGCTTTCACGGTCTGGTGGCCCAGGTGAAACCGCCGGAAAAGAAGCGCCCCCGCGGAGGTATTCCCTCATGGCAGGGGGGCAAGAGTCCGCTTTCCTCGGAGCTTTCCAGTGCCGTCGCGGAGAAGTTGCGTCGCTTCCGCGCCGGGGAGCCTGACAATTCCCCGGAAATGAAAAAAGTGGCTCCCGTGCTGAATGTGCAGAGCCGGTGGTCGCTCATCCCGAACCCGGATGAACTCCTCATCGAGGAGGTCCACACCCGCGATGGCCACCACCTTTACCTCTACCCCTTTGCCGGCCGGCTGGTGAACGCGGCCATCGGGACCCTCGCGGCCTATCGCCTGGGGCGGGACAATCCGCTTACCCTCCAGGTCACGCCTAACGACTACGGCGTGGAACTCCACGGCGAGGCCCCGCTGGAGGTGAGTCCTGACGAGTGGCGGGCCATTCTTTCCCTGGAGAATCTCCTGGAGGACGTGCTGGCCAGCGTGAATGCGGCGGAACTGGGCCGCCATCACTTTCGGGAGATCGCCCGCGTGGCCGGGCTCATCATCAGCGGCACCCCCGGCGCGCCGCCTACCATGAAGATGCTGCAAACCTCCAGCGGCCTGCTCTACGATGTCTTTATGAAATACGATCCGGACAATCTTCTCCTGGCCCAGGCCCGGCGCGAGGTTCTGGAACGTCAGATGGAATTCGTCCGCCTGCGGGAAACCATGGACGCCCTGACTCGTCGCTCTCTGATTCTCCGTCCGTGCGAACGCCTCACGCCGCTGGCTTTCCCGCTGTGGGCGGACCGCATTTCCACCCAGATGGCCACGGAGGACGGGGCCACCCGCCTGGCGCGCATGCTGGAGGAACTTGAACTCGCCGCCCGCGCGGACAAAGGTACCGCCCCCAAGGAATGACCCTCCAGCTCCCCGGCACCGCCCTCCACCTTCTCCCGGAACTCGCCGCCTTCGATCCCGGAGAGCGCACGCTTTACGTGGCGGACCTCCATCTCGGGAAAAGCGCCGTCTTTCGCGCGGCCGGGCTCGCCCTCCCGGACGGGCCGGACACGGAGACGCTGGCGGGGTTATCGCTGCTTATCACCCGCGTCCAGGCCCTGCGCGTGATCATCCTGGGGGATGTGTTCCACTCCCGCATTCTTCAGCGCGAGCACCTGCACCGGCAGGTCACCGCATGGCGGGCGGCGCACCCTGGCGTGGTCATCACGGTCATCCCGGGCAATCACGACCACCGCATCCAATGGGATGAATGGCTTCCCGGCGCGGAGATTCTGAATCCTGGCGCGTCTGTCTCCACGTTCACCCTTTTCCATCATCCGCCGGAGCCGGATCCCGCCGGGGCGCTTTCGCTGTGCGGGCATCTGCATCCAGGGCTTTCGTTAGGACGGCGACTCAGCCGGGTGACGACCCCTTGTTTTCACCTCCGGCACAATGTCCTCACGCTGCCCGCCTTTGGCAGCTTCACTGGTCTCCAGATCCTGGACCCCGCCGCCGGGGATCGCTTCTTTGTTACCCTGCGCCAGACCGTGGTGGAAGTGCCAGGGTTGCGATAATCCTAACTGCTTTCCTTCAGGGAAACGCCCCGCCGCCGGTCTTCCGGGTCTTCTCGGAGACTTCGCCCGCCGGGATGCGTTTCAGGCCTTCTTTGGTGTTGATGATCACCTGTTTAGGTGACTTCGTCTGCACCTGATAAGTCTGCCCCTGGATGACAGAGCCATCCTCAAGCTCCACCGTCTCCGTTTCCGGATAAAGGACGAGCACCAGAAGGGCGGTGACAGCCAAAGTTGGCAGCAGAAATTTCATCGTGAAAACTTTATTAGCACCCAAAAGGACGGGCAAGCTGAGGAAATGATGAAATGCCCATAGGGAAAAACCATAGGCTTTATGAAGGTAGAACCTAGGAGCCATCCGCCGGCGTATAGGGAATAGAGGAGGATGACACACTCTTAATAATTGCACACATCGTGCCGTGCCGTTCTTTTCACCTTCAAGTTGACGCTGCCCCGATGGCCGACACACTGCCGGTCTGTCTTTCATCCTAAACCGTTTCCGCCTCCCATGACCAAATCCCAGGTTCTCACATTGGCAGGTTTTGCTCTCCTCGGCGGCATCGTGGTCTGGCAGTCCCTGAGGATCGGTGAAATCCAGGATACCAACACCGCCCTCGCGCGGTCCAAGCCCTCCACCCTCCAAGCCGTCTCCCCCCGCCCGGACGGAAATGGTGAAAACCCCGGTCCCAAACCTCCGCCCGATGGTCGTGGTGAACCTCCGGGCGGCAATCCGCAGGGCTCCGGTCGCGGTAACCGGGAGGCTCATTTCCGCAAGATGCGGGAGATGGACCGCAAGCAGCGGCAGGATTCCCGGATGCTGGCTCTCACCACGAAGCTGAACCTCACCCCGGAGCAGCAGACCGCCATTCGTGCCGCTCTCGAAAAGAGCAGCACGGAAAAAGACACGCTGCGTGAAGCCGGGGAAACCCGCCGTCGATCTGGGACCAAAGACACCGAGGAGGTGCGCCGGGCCGACATGGCAAAATTTGCCGAGCTGGATACCCTCCAGGAAAAGACCATCGCCGCCACTCTTTCCGCGGAGCAGCTTGCCGCTTATACAGAATACCAGGCCGAGCAAAAACGCACCACGGTCGAAAACAAAGCCAACCAGCAGCTTGGCGACCTGCTTACCCGGTTCTCCCTCACGGAGGATCAGAAGGACGCCGCCTTCCAGGTCTTTGCGAAACAGGAGGAGGAAAACAGTCTGGAGCCCTCCCGGGTCGCCGCCATGGGGGGAGATTTTGTCAAACTCTTCGAGGAGCGCCAGAAAGCACAACTGGACTCCCTGAAACAGATCCTCACCCCGGATCAGTACGAGCTCTACAAGACTCAGCAAGAGCAGCGTTCCGCCACCTTCCGGAACATGATCCCGGGCGAGCCTCCCGGGAGACCTTGACGCGCGAAGCGCGGATCAGGGAGAATGGATGATGAAAAACGGGACGGGGTTGTGGGGTTGAGAAATCCTCTGTTCCGGCCCATTTTTCATTCTCCATTATTTATTATCCGATACCACCATGCTTCGCTCCAGCTTCGTAACCCGTCTGATGCTGGCGATGATGGTCACGGTGATCATCGTGACGTGCGGGGTGCTCTGGCTCATGCGCCAGCGCATCGAGACTTCCTACCTCCGGCTCTTTGAGGAGCGCTTCCGTTCGCAGAATGAGATGTTCACCAGCATGCAGACCATGCGACTGCGGGCCATGCGGGAACGCTGCCGCACTCTGGCCGTTTCCGCCGCCGTGGTGGAAGCTCTGCAACTTGGCTCAGGGGAACTGCCCGATGGAATCCTGAGCGATCTCCAGACCCGTGCCCGGGCCGTGCGGGACAGCGCCTCCACTTATGATTCCCGCGTCATGGCGGCCCGGGAATCCGTGAGTTCCTCCGGCTCCGCCGCGCCTTCCACGTCCTCCGTCCCCCGTCGCCGTCAATACCGGCCAGGGGAATCGACGGACTTTGTGGACGTGGCCCTCATTACCAGCCTGGGCCGCGTCTTTTCGTTGAAATCCGGCACCGGGCAAAACACCTCTCTCCACTGGCTGGAGGACGACCGCATCTCCCGCGTGCCTGACGAGCAGCAGACCGGCTACGTCATGGCCGAGACCCCCTACCAGTTTGCCATGCCCCGGGAGGTCATCCTCACTCCCGTGCACGATCCGAAGACGGGGGAAATCCTCGGGGCTCTCGCCGTCGGCCTCCCGCTCTCGGACTATGGCGAGGAAGTCCTCTACGATCTCAGCCGCCCCGGCAAACCCGGCTCCATCACCACCGGTCTCTGGCTGGAAGACCAGCTTTTCACCAGCAGCATCCCGCAGGCGGAGCAGGAGGCGCTGAAGAAAGAGGTCCGCTCCACTCTCGGGGAAACGCACGCGGCGGAAGCCGCCGGGGGCACTATCAGCACCCGTGTGCGGCTCTCCGGACAGGACTACCAGATGATGCTCCGTCCGTTGTCCACGGATTCCGCCCTGCCCATGGCCTGGGGAGTCATGCTCTCCTCCCTCGCGGGCATGGCCGTGGAGCAGCGCACCCTGGAAAAAGAAATCCTTCTCGCTTCCGGCGTCGCTTTGCTGGTGGCACTGGCGCTCAGCTTCGTCGTTTCCCGGAATCTTACCTGGCCCATCCGGTCCCTCGTCACTGGCACCCGGCGCATTCGCGAAGGCGATTACGGCATCCGTGTCCAGGTGAACCGCCGGGACGAGCTGGGACAACTGGGCGAATCCTTCAACGAAATGGCGGGGGGCCTGGAACAGCGCGAGCGTTACCACAGCATCCTCGTCCAGCTGTCAGATTACGAGATTGCCCAGCGTCTCATCGCCAGTCCCGCTCTCGGCGGGGAACGGCGGGATGTGAGCGTGCTTTTTTGTGATATCCGGGGCTTCACCGCCATCAGCGGACGCATGACTCCGGAGGACGTCATCTCCATGCTGAATGAGCATATGACCGCCCTCACGGAATGCGTGCACGCTCACCGCGGGGTGGTGGATAAATTTGTGGGGGATCTCATCATGGCCGTCTTTGGCGCGCCCGAATCCACCGGAGACCACGCGGGCAATGCCGCCCGTTGCGCCCTCGCCATGGTGGAAACCCGCCGTGTCCTCAATGAAACCACCCGCCACTCGCCACTGGAGATCGGCACAGGAATCGCCAGCGGTTCCTGTCTCGCCGGCTGCATGGGCTCTGAAAACCGGCTGAACTACACGGTTCTCGGTGAACCCGTGAACCTCGCCTCCCGCCTCTGCTCCGCCGCGGCTCCGGGGGAGATTCTCATCGATCCCGTCACCGCCTCGCGTTTGGATGAAACCATTCCCGTCGAACCCCGAGAGGAGCAGACTTTCAAAGGCTTCAGCCAGCCCATCCGGCCTTATTCACTCACCGGATCAGGACACGCCATCCACCCGCCGCCCGCGGGTGGGTAATACCGTCCCCTTTTCCGGTCACGCCAGCAGTTCCCGCACCACTTTCGCCCCCTGCCCATCCGTCAGGGTGGCGGCAATGCCGTTCCGCTTATAGACAAGCTGTTCGTGATCCAGGCCGAAACACTGGAGCAGGGTCGCATGCCAGTCATAGTGATGGACCACGTCCTTCACCGCCTTGTGGCCCCATTCATCGGTCTCGCCGTGGACGTGGCCGCGTTTGAAGCCCCCACCGGCGACCCACTGGGAGAAGCCGTGGGTATTGTGATCCCGGCCCCATTTTTCGCGACCGGCGTCGTTTTGCAGCACGGGCAGGCGGCCCATCTCACCGCCCCAGTGGACCACGGTGGAATCCAGGAGCCCGCGTTGTTTCAGATCCGTTACCAGGGCGGCGGTGGGCCGGTCCGTGGCTCCGCAGAGAGCGGGCAGGGCACTGATGAGCGCGCCGTGCTGGTCCCAGGATTGCCCGGAGTTCAGCACCTGCACATATCGCACACCGCGCTCCACCAGCCGCCGCGCGATGATGCAGCGCGTGGCGTAGTCCCGGTTCTTCGGGTCATCCACGCCATAGAGTTTTTTGATGGACTCCGGTTCGTTGGAAATATCCAGCGCTTCCCGCGCGGCGGTCTGCATGCGGGCCGCGAGTTCGTAGCTGGAAATGCGCGCCTGGAGGTCCAGCTCCCCGGGATGCTCCTCCAGATGCGCTTCATTGAGTGAATGCAGCAGGTCCAGTTGCCTGCGCTGCGCCGTTCCGGCGAGGGTGGGCGGTGGGTCCAGATTCAGAATGTGCGGCGTGGAGGGCCGGATGAGCGTGCCCTGATAGAGCGAGGGCAGCCAGCCATTCGTGAAGTGCTCGCCCTGGAAGGTCGGGAGCCCGTCCGGATGCGCCAGCACCATGTAGGCGGGCAGTTCCTGGGTATCGCTGCCGAGACCGTAGGTCAGCCATGAGCCCAGGGCGGGACGCCCCGCGCTGTTCCGTCCGTTGTTCAACGCGTAGAGGCCCTGGGCGTGATTGTTCACCCCGGAGTGCATGGAGCGGATGAGCGTGATCTCGTCCGCGATTTCCCCCAGCTTCGGCAGCAGTTCGCTCAGTTCCATGCCGCACTGGCCGCGCGGCGAGAACTTCCACGGAGAGCCGAAAACCTTTGCCGAGGCCTCCGCGAGATTGTCATACTGGATCTCGCCGGGGAATTTCTGGCCGTCGTATTTGGTCAGCATCGGCTTCGGATCGAAAAGATCCATCTGCGAGGGCCCGCCCATCATGAAGAGGGAGATCATGGCCTTCGCCTGTGGCTGGAAATGCGGCTGCTTTGGCAGGAGATCGTAGCGCACGGGGCCATCCACCGGTGGCTTTACCGGGGCGGCGAGCAGGCCATCGTTCTTCAGCAGGGACGCGAGCGCGATGGAACCGAGGCCGAATCCGGCATGGCGCAGGAAATTCCGGCGCGAGGGGAAATGGGAATGAGTCATTCGAGATAGAGAAAGCGGTTCGAGCCGGAAAGAACCTGACAATAACTGGCCAGCGCCTCCAGTCCGGCATCCAGGGGTGGCGCGTCCTTGGCGGGCGGCTTCGCGGAGGCGCGCACGGTTTCCGCCTGTTCCGTCAGGTAAACGAGTGCCTGGGCCACGTCCTCCTGGCCAGGCGTGGTGCCAAACAGTAGCCGCCACGCACGGGTGATCTGTCCCCGGGCGTCGCCCGGCAGTTCCTTGCGCAGTCGCGCGGCCAGCGCCCGGGAGGTATCGAGGATGAAGTTGTCATTCATCAGCAGCAGGGACTGCGGAGCCACGGTGGTGCTGTTCCGGAGTTCGCAGTTGGGCGTCATCACGGGCGCGTCAAAGGCCTCCAGGACGGTCAGCGGCAGCTTCCGCCGCACCTGCACGTAAAGCGCGCGGCGGCGTCCGTTGTCTCCGGCGCTGGTCACGCCAGTCACGTCGCCGTTGGCATTGAGTTGTTCGGTTCCCGTCACGATGCGGCCCTCGGGATCGCGGGCGATGCCCACCGGCGGGCCGAAGGGCACGGGGTTCAGGGTGCCCGCCGCGGCCAGCAGGGAATCCCGCACCGCCTCCGCGCCCAGGCGCTGCATTTTGAAGCGGCCCAGCAGCCGGTTGTCAGAATCCGTCCGGAGGGAATCCGCGGCGGTGGACGACTGCCGGTAAACCGTGCTCAGCACCAGCAGCCGGTGCAGTGGCTTCAGCCTCCAGCCGCCCTCCATGAAACGCGTGGCCAGCCAGTCCAGCAGTTCCGGATGCGTGGGCCGGTCCCCCGGCACGCCAAAGTCTCCAGGGGTATTCACGATGCCGCGACCGAAGTGGTGCATCCAGAACCGGTTCACCAGCACGCGGGCCACCAGCGGGTGTTTGCCGCTGGTCAGCCAGCGCGCGTAGGCCAGCCGTCGGCCGCTGGAGCCGGAGGGCACGGCGGCGGGTTTGAAGGGCTCGATCTCCGGCGCGGAGAGCACGCCGAGTTCCCCCGGCGTCACGGTTTGCTTCGGCTGATCGTGGTCTCCGCGATGGAACAGCTTCATCTCGGGCACCGCGCCCTTCACCTCCGTGAGGGCCATCACGAATCCCTCGGCGGGTTTGGTGGCACGCAGTTTGGTGGCTTCCGCCGCCTTGTCCGTGACCTGCTTTTGCAGTCCCACGTCATAGAGATCGAGGGAATACAATGCGAGGGCGGAGGGATACTTTTTGATGAGCGCCTTTTGCTCCGGCGTGCGGTCCTTGTCCTCCTTTGCCCGCGCGGCGCGGTAGGGTTCGCGCTCCGGCTCGGGGAGTTTCAGGATTTCCTTCTCAAAGATCTGGTCCAGAAACCGGCGGGACATGGCACGGGATTCCGCGTCGATGGCGGCGGCCTGCTTTTCAATTTCCTCCGCCCTGGCCCGTTCCTCCGGGGTGTAGAGGGAATAGTGCCGCTTGTTAGGCCCGCGCCAGTTTTGCCAGTTGAAGGCGGGCTCGAAGATAGCCCGGAAGCGGTAATAGTCCGCCTGCGTTATGGGATCGTAGCGGTGATCATGGCACTGCGCGCAGCCCACCGTAAGGCCCAGCAGGGCGGAGGACACCACTTTCATCTCCTCCGCGATGGTCTGGTTCCGCGCCAGCTTCGCGTCCGGCACCGCGTCTCCCGTGCCGTCCGGGGCCATGCGGAGGAATCCGGTGGCGATCACCGCCTCGCGGCGTTTTTCGTCACCCAGCGCGGTGGCGGTATCGTCCTGGGTCACGCCCGCGAGTTCATCCCCCGCGAGCTGTTCGGCGATGAAGTCCGTCCACGGCTTGTCCGCGTTGAACGCACGGATGACATAGTCCCGATAGCGCCAGGCCTCGGGGCGGATGGAGTCCACCTCGGCGAATCCGTTGGAATCCGCGTAGCCCGCCACATCCAGCCAGTGACGGCCCCAGCGTTCGCCATACGCGGGGGAGGCGAGCAGGCGATCCACCACCTTTTCATAGGCATCCGGCGTCGTATCGGCCTCGAAGGCACTGATCTCCTCCAGGGTCGGCGGCAGGCCGGTCAGGTCCATGGTCACGCGCCGGATCAGTGCCGTCTTCTCTGCGTCCGGGGCGAAGTCCAACTGGTTCTCCCGCAGCTTTGTCAGGATGAATGCATCCACCGGCGTGCGCACCCGGGCCGCGTCCGCCAGGGAGGGAGGCGCGGGATTGGCGATCGGACGGAAGGACCAGAACTGGCGGTCCTCCTCCGTGATCATCGTGCCCGGTGCCAGGGTTTCCGGCTCCGGGCCGGTGGTCTTCGCGCCTTCCGTTATCCAGCGCTCCAGGATGGCTAGTTGCGGCTCCGGGAGCTTCTTGCCCTTCTTTGGCATCTCTCCGCTCCGGATGATTTTGATCAGGCCGCTTTCCCCGGGCTTTCCCGGGACTAACAAATGGCTGCCGTCATCCATCGTCTTGTCCATGAAGCGCCGCAGCCTCAGATCCACTCCGCCGGAGGGCTTCTCCTCCTCGCCGTGGCAGTGGGTGCAGTGGGTTTTCAGGATGGGGCGTACATCCTTTTCAAAAGAAAGCTCCGCCGCCGGAGCGAATGCGGCGGTCATCAGGAGGAGGGGCAGGGGGGAGAGGAGCTTCACGGTGCTTTGCTCTTCAACGTAATCCCAGGCCCGGATATTGCCGCTGAATGAAGGACGGCCCGGATGCTACGGGATTGCGTCCGGCCCGTGCCGGTGATTTTCCGGGCATCGCCCGCGGCGGCGGGTAAACTCCGGGCGTTCCCATTCCCTCCCGCCATGAAGAAAACACTCTGCACGCTCGCCCTCTCCTGCCTCGCGCTTTCCCTTTCCTCCGCCGCCGATACGGAAGGCAAGGCGGAGTTCAAGTCCATTGGGCCGCTGGCCTTCAGTCCGGATGGCACGCTGTTTATCGCGGACACCAAAGCCGCCGCCATCACCGCCGTGGTGACGAACGATCCGGCCTTCACGCAAACGGCCACTCCCGCGCCGGTGAAGCTGGAGGGCTTTGAGAAGAAGGTGGCGGGTCTGCTGGGCACCGCGCCGGATCAGCTTCTGATCAATGATCTCGCGGTGAATCCGAAGTCCCACGACATCTATGTCGCCGTTTCCCGGGGCCGGGGACCGGATGCCATCCCGGTGCTCCTGAAGGTGGATGTGTCCGGAAAGCTCTCCGAAGTCTCCCTCGATAAGGTGAAGTTCTCCAAAGCCCAGCTTCCGGATGCGCCCATTGATGGCGTGACTGGCGAGGGGAACCGGAAGAGCAATCCCCGGCTGGAATCCATCACGGACATTGCTTTTCTGGAGGATCGCGTACTGGTGGCCGGGCTCTCGAATGAGGAGTTCTCCTCCACGCTGCGGGCCATACCGTATCCGTTCAAGACCGTGGAGGGCGGCACCAGCGTGGAGATTTATCACGGGGCGCACGGCCGGTTTGAAACGAAGTCCCCGGTGCGCACCTTCGTCCCCTTCCTGGTGGGCAAGGAGCCGGAACTCCTGGCGGCCTACACTTGCACGCCACTGGTGCGTTTTCCTGCCAGTGCCCTGAAGCCCGGCGCGAAAATCAAAGGCCGTACCATCGCGGAACTGGGCAACCGGAACCGCCCGCTGGACATGATTGTTTACAAAAAAGACGGGAAGGATTTCCTGCTCCTGGCGAACAGTTCACGCGGTGTCATGAAGATCAGCACGGATGGCATCGAGTCCGCGGGCGTCATTGAGGAGCCGGTGAAGGGCGGAGGCACGAAGGGGCAGTTTTTTGAAGAGGTGAAGGACTGGACCGGCGTGGAGCAACTCGACAAGCTGGATGACAAAACCGCCGTGATCCTGCGCAAAGCCGCGGACGGAGCGCTGACCCTGGAATCCCTCCCTCTGCCGTGATCCGTCGCTCGTTTCTGGCCGTGTCGCTGGTCACCTTTCCCCTCGCCGTCCCCGCGGCGGTGGAGGTCCGCTGGCTGGAGGATCACTCCGCCGTGGACGTCACGGGGCTGGATGCCGCTTCGCTAAAAGCACTGGAGACCGCGCCTGAGAAAAAGGACGCGTTCTTCGCCCTGCGTGTGGAAGGCGTGGATGCCAGCCAGCCCTCCATGCTGGGCGCATGGTCAGGAACCGCCGCGGGCCTTCGCTTCACTCCGCGCTATCCTCTCACCGCCGGGCTGACTTACGAAGCCTCCTGGAAGTCCGGGGAGGGCGCTCCCGTCACTGCCCTGCTGAGGCTTCCGAAGCCGAACGGCGCGCGCACCACCGTGGTGGAACACATCTACCCCGCGGGCGACAGACTTCCGGAAAATCTGCTCAAGTTCTATATCCATTTCAGCGCCCCGATGACCGGGGGCGATGTTTATCGCCATTTGCACCTTAAAGACGACAACGGCAAAGAGGTGGAGTTGCCCTTCCTGGAGGTCGATGAGGAATTGTGGGACCGTGAAATGAAACGGCTTACTGTTTTCATCGATCCCGGTCGTATCAAACGCGGGGTGAAGCCCTTGGAGGATGTTGGTCCGGCCCTCGTGGCGGGAAAACGATATTCGCTCACTGTCGATGTCACATGGCGGGACGCGAAGGGTCTGTGGTTGAAGCAGCCGGTGATAAAAAAGTTCACCGTCCTGCCACCGGACCGCACGCCGCCGGATCAAGGCTCGTGGATTTTCGGGGTTCCCCGCGCCGGCGACCGGACTCCTCTCAAAGTAGAGCCTCCCGAAACTCTGGATCATGCCCTGGCTCTGCGCCTCATCACGGTGGCCGGAGTAGCGGGACAGGCGAGCCTGAATAAGGACGAAACCGAGTGGACCTTTACCCCGGATAAACCCTGGAGCGCCGGGACCCACCGTCTTGTGATTCAACCGGAACTGGAGGACCTGGCCGGGAACAGCATCGGGAAGGCGTTTGAGGTGGACATTTCCGGCACCGAAAAGGAAACGCCCGCGGCCAAACCGTTGGAGTTTCCTTTTGAAATAAAGTGACTCCTTAGAAATCGGCCCTTGCCTGGGCACTGGTCACTTTCGGTTTAGCCGACTCCCCGGTGGTGGGTTTGGCGCTTCTGGAAGGCTCCGTGTCTTTCCGGCCCTCATTTTCGCTAAGGCGTTCAATGGTGAAGCTGCCATCGCGCTTCAGGGTGATGAGCCAGTCGTGGAATTCCTTCAGCGTGGTGCGGTGGCCCACGCTCAGATAGCTCATTTTTCCTTCGCGGAGCTTGCAGTAGAGGTCCCGCTCATTGGGCTCGTCCAGCGCGCTGGTGGCCTCGTCCAGAAAGGCGATAACCGGTTTTTTCAGGAACAGGCGGGCAAAGGAAATACGCTGCTGTTCTCCCAGGGAAAGCATGTTCGCCCAGTCCGCCGGGGCGTCCAGATCACCATCCACGCGGTCAATGATGTCAGGGAGATTGGCTTTATTCAACACTTCCCGGATGATCTCCTCTGAGAGGTCGCCGCGGAACTGGGGATAGAGCAACTGATCGCGCAGATTCCCCATGACCATGTATGGCCGCTGCGGCAGGAACATCAGGCGGTTCAGGCCGGGCCGGTTGATGGTACCGCTGCCGGATTGCCAAAGCCCGGCGATGGTGCGCAGGAGCGAACTCTTTCCGGAACCGCTCTCGCCCATGAGGAGCACGCTTTCTCCGGGTTTTAGCCGGAAGGAGAGGTCACGTACCAGTTGGCGCGCCCGGTCAGGCGTGCGCACGGTGAGGCCTTCGAGGCTGAGAGCGCGGGCATCTTCATTTACTTCCAGATCGGAGTCCCCTGCATCGCGTTCATCCTCGGCATCGAACTCATCCAAATTGTCCCACAGATCCCCGAGACGTTTAATCCCCGCGCTGTAGGTGCTGATACGCTCGAATTGAGTGATCACGAGGGAGAACGCTGCCAGTACCGTGGCAAAGGCACCCTGGGCTTGGGTAATAACGCCGAAATCCTCCTTTCCTTGAAGATACAACGGGGCCACGATAAGCACCGGAACCGCCAGAGCAAAATAGTTATATCCCGTGATAAAAAATGTCAGGTTCCGGTTCCAGCCGATGATCCGTAAAGTGTTATCGACCACTCCGGCGAAACGTCCCCGCAACTGGCTGCGCTCCCTTTTTTCTCCCCGGTAAAAAGCGATGGACTCCGCATGATCCCGCACCCGGACAAGGCTATAGCGGAAGTCCGCTTCTTTTTGGAACTGGCTGTAATTCAGCGAAACCAGCTTGCGCCCTATCAGCCAGGCTCCCAGGGTGCCAAATACGGCATAGCCCGCCAGCGCGCCCATGAGTGAGGGCGAAATGGCCCATACCACTCCGATGAAGGCGACTACGGTGACCACGGATTGCAGAAGGATCAGAAGGAGGGAAAGCGTGGCTGTGGCGAAGAGCTTCACGTCCTCCGTAATCCGCTGGTCCGGGTTGTCCACCCGGTCCGATCCGTTCAACCGGTAATAAACCCGGTTATAAAAGTAACGTTGTAAAAGGTGACGTGTCATCCACTCACGCCAGAGCAGGCCCAGTCGCTCCTCGCTGTAGCGATAGAGTGCCGCCAGGGGGATGGAAGCCACAAAAAGGCTCATCCACCAGACAATACCGCTCCAATAGCCGCTTTCGTCCTTTTTGCTAAGAGACGTAAAGAACGAGCCCTGGGCGTAGTTCATCACCACATTGACCTTGGCAATGGCAAAGAGGAATAAAAGTAAAAGCCCGAGCCAAAGCCATGCCCGGCGGCGGACTTCAGAGACAAAAAAAGCCCGCAGCAGCGTGGCCAGTTGGGCCCAGCTGCTGCGGGTGGAAACGTCCTTAATGACTGTTTCGGACATTCAGGTGTTCTCCCGGTCTGGATTTTGTTAGACCGAAGGTTTCTTTCCAAAGAGCAGGGAGATAACCGCCAGAACGAGAAATACGAAGAAACAGATCTTCGCGATTCCGATCGCACCACCGGCGATGCCTCCGAAACCGAGAATAGCGGCGATGATGGCGATGACAAAAAAGACAACAGTATAGTGGAGCATGGTAGTATGGGTTTTTAGGTTCTCTTCACCTGTGCAGGGGATATGCCGCCGGGTTTTCCCTTTGAGACGCCAAAAATGTCCGCGCCGTTTGCACAGGGGGGTGGGGGTGGCTTGCAAAACGCATTGAATTCGCTAGCAGCCACGGTCTGGTGGGGTCATTACCGGTCGGAAGCAGCCGTGATGACCTTTGAGATTTGCGATTCCGCCGGTATCCTTATACCCTCCATAATGAAACCTCCCCGCGCCGCCATTTTTGATCTCGATGGGACCCTGCTCGACACGTTGCAGGATCTCGCCGATTCCGCGAACGAAGCCCTCACCGCCGCGGGCCTGCCTGTGCATCCGGTGGACGCCTTCCGGATCTTTGTGGGAGACGGTGTCGATATGCTGGTGCAGCGCATGCTGCCCGTGAACCACTGTGACGATGAAACCGTGGCGAAGGTGCTGGCTTTTTACCGCGCGGCCTATGGGCGGCGCTGGGATAACCTGACCCGCCCGTTTCCTGGTATCCCGGAGACCCTCCACGAGCTTTCGCTGCTGCCCGTGAAGCTGGCGGTGCTTTCCAACAAACCGCAAAACTTTACGGAGCTTTGCATTGCCCGCCATTTTCCCCAGGGCGGGTTTCACCTCATCTACGGTCATCGTGACAACGTTCCCCGAAAGCCGGACCCCGCTGGGGCCCTGGAGATCGCTCACGATTTTCAGGTGTCACCGGATGAAGTGGTCTTCATCGGAGACTCTAAGACGGATATGGACACCGCCACTGCGGCGGGCATGCGCGCCATTGGCGTCTCATGGGGTTTCCGGTCCGTGGAGGAATTAAGAGCCCACGGTGCGGAACGCGTGATTGATCACCCGGCGGAGATTCTGGAGTTGTTCGCCTGAAGCCTTGAGGTTTAAGATCAGGGGCGTTCAGCTAACTGATCCCGGGAGGATCATGGAGCGCGGATTTTCAATCCGCCCCGCCCGTCCCAGCGGTTTGGATGGGGGCTCGAAGGGAGAGGCGGATTGAAAATCAGTGGTGTCCAGCTGACTGTTTCTATGGTGTCGTCCGTTGCCGGAACTCCGGAGGGCCGAAGGCCCAGTCTCATACCAGCCCGGGGCAACGCCCCAGGAATGACCGGCAACGATGTTTTTAAGGGCTGAAAGCCCGCGCCATCCCGTCCGGCAGGACTGGATGGCGCGGGCTTTCAGCCCTTTACCTTTTGTATGGAGGGACTTCTGGGGCGCAGCCCCAGGCTGGTATGGTTTGCGCCTTTGGCGCGGCGGAGACGTATTCCTGCCCCGGAGCGGGCAGGTTGAAATCCGTTAGCCGGGCACCACTGATTGAAAATCCGCGCTCCTTTCCCATGATTGAATTGGTGTGGCTGAATGTATGCCCCTACTGTTCCAGCGGTCGCCCTCCTGGCCTGAAGCTGCGCCAAAGGATCTGGTTGATTCCCAAAAAATCAATACAAAAGGCGTGTATGCTTCGGGGCATACACGCCTTGTAACGGGTGAAGCGGGCCGCCGTTTTCAGCGGTCTGCCACTTCAGAAGACCTGGGAACTCTTATTGTCCCATGATCTTTTGCAGCTCTTCCTTGGTCTTGCCGGTTTTCTTCTGGAGGCGGCCATACAGTTCGTCCTCTTTGCCTTCCACGTAGAGAAGATCGTCATCAGTGAGGTCGGCATACTGTTGCTTCAGCTTGCCTTTGACCTGATTCCAGTCGCCTTTGACCTTCAGGCTGGTGGGGCTGCCGCCCAAGCCGCCGGCCGGTTTGTCAGCCAAGGGCTCTTTTTTATCACAAGCGGCGAAGGTGAGAGCCACAACGGGGACGAGCAAAAAATGAAGTTTCATTATTGAGTGGGTGTTTTTGGTTTGGGTGAGCCACCCGACTGCAAGGACCCGGCCACGGGCCGTTTCCCGTGAAGAGCCTCAGGAACGCCGCTCATTTCTCAATGCAAATTGCAGCAGAGGGGGCTTCGTCGTGCAGGTTGAGCGATCTTGGAGCATTTGTTCAGGCTGGTTGGGAATCCTTTGAATAAGGGTTTTTCCCGAAGGAACTCCCCGTGGCGAACACAACAGAAGGGTGCGGCACAGCGTTTGCAAAAGTGGATGGCGGACCCGGCGAACGGGTCGTTTCAAACCCAATTCCCACATTCAGACTATGAAAACCAAATCTGCTCTCCGCGCCGGTCTCATGATGCTCACCGCTGTTCTGGCCACCGCTTTTCTTCCTTCCTGCAACACCACCAAGGGACTGGGCCGTGATGTCCGCCAGGCTGGTGCCGGCATCGAGCATGCCGCCGACCGGGCCCGCTAAGCCCTCTTTTCAGTGAACCCCCAAAACTGCTAAACTATGAGTTCTCACCCCATCCGCGACACTGTGGAGACTGTCAAAGACAAGGCGCGCGACGCCTATGACAGTCTGAAATCCGCCACCCAGGATCACGTGTTTGATCCCCTCTCTGACACCAGCCGTCAATTTGCCGACGCCGCCCGCCATGGCGCGGAAAACGTGGCTGATTACAGCCGCCGCACTGCCGAACGGACGGGTGCCTGGGCTGCCGCGAACCCGCTCTCCGCGGCGGGCATCGTCTTCGGTGCCGGACTCATTGCCGGTGTGTATCTGGTCTCCAGGTGCCGCCGCTAACCTTACTTGCACACTCAGCCCAGCCCGGCGATGCTATCCCAGCGCCAGGCTGGGCTTTTTATTAAGCCTTATCCTTTTTCCCCCATGTCCAAGACATCAAAAGAAAAATCCTCCGGCTCCGAATCCGCCACGGCGGAGAGCCCGGCCATCGGCCTCGCCCCCGGCCGGCGGGCGGAGGTTATTGACCTTTTATCCGCCGTGCTGGCGGATCAGCATGTGCTCTATCAAAAGACGCGCAATTTCCACTGGAACCTCACCGGTCACCGTTTTCACACCCTTCATGAGTTCTTTGAGAAACAATACACTGAGCTGGCGGAAGCCATTGACCAGACCGCCGAACGCATCCGCATGATCGGCGGCGTGGCCCCGGGCTCCATGGCGGAATTCATCGCCCTGGCATCGCTGAAGGAGGCCAAAGGAGCGCTGATCCATGGCGAGGAAGCCTTGGAGGCCCTGGCATCGGACCACGAAAGTTGCGTGCGGTCCCTGCGCAAGGCTATCACGGAAGCGGATGAAAACAGTGACGACGCGGGTTCGGTGGATTTCATGACCGACCTGATCCGCGCACACGAGAAAAACGCGTGGATGCTCCGAAGCCATCTACTCTGAAGAGGATTGCGGGAGCACGTCCCTCCCGCTTCCTCCGCATCGTCGTCCTGAAGTGGATAGACGATAACATTCTGCGCCTGAGCGCGGGACTGGCGTTTTACGCGGTCTTCTCGCTCGCCCCTCTGCTGGTCATCGTTCTGCACATCGCGGGATGGGCCGTGGGGGACGACACCGTCCGCGCTCAGGTGACGCATCAAGTGCAGGAGATGATGGGGGATAAACCCGCGAATGTGGTCTTCGATATGATCAAGGGGACGTATCATCCACGGAAGAGCCTCATCGCCACCTACATCGGGGTCTTCTCCGTGCTCTTCGGAGCGACCAGCCTCTTCGCCGAGTTGCAGCACTCCCTGAATGTGATCTGGAGGCAGGATGATCAAAAGCCGCGTGGCGGGATCATCAACTGGATCCAGGGACGTCTTATCTCTGCCGGGATGGTCCTTGCAATCCTCATTCTGTTGCTGGCCTCTCTTGTGTTTGCCGCTCTCATGAGCGCCGCCTCGAATTTTATGGCCGAGCACCTCCATGTTTCCTTTTCCGCTTGGGGACTCATGGGATTTAGCGTGGCCCTGGTGGGAGAAATCCTGCTGTTCGCCCTCATTTTTAAGGCCCTGCCTCATGTGCGCATGAAGTGGGGGGATGTGTGGTGGGGGGCTATTGTCACCGCCGTGCTTTTTGAAGCCGGGAAGTGGGTGGTGGGCTGGTATTTGGGCAGTGGTCTGGTGGGGGACTATGGAGCCACGGGTTCCGTGGTGCTCCTCCTGCTGTGGGTGTATTACTCCGCCATCATTGTCCTCACCGGCGCGGTCTTGACCCAGGTCCGGGCCCGGCGCATTGTTTAAACCTGCTCTTCCCCGTCTCCTTCATCGAAGGAGGGCAGGGGCTGCCGGGCGTCCAACCAATCCTGGAGGATCACCGTGGCGGCCGCCTGGTCAATGATGGGGCGATGCCTATGGGTGCGGCGTCCCGCCTCCCGGAGCTGATCTGAGGCGGATTTAGTGCTGCCGTATTCATCCTGATACTCCACGGGAAATCCGGCGGGCAGCAGCGCGCTGAGGGCGGCGGAAAATTTCCGCACCTTCGCGGCGGCGGTTCCTTCCGTGCCATTCTCCCGGATGGGCAGGCCGATCACCAGGCACTCTCCTTTCCGTTCCCGGACGATCTCCACGATGCGGCGCAAAGCGGCGGGAGGAGGCTGCGCGGCCACGGTCTCCACGGGGTGAGCCAGCATGCCCAGCGCGTCGGATGCCGCCACGCCGATGCGCGCCTCTCCATGATCGATCCCTATCGCCACCATACCGTTTATTCCCGCGCCGCCATCCAGGCCTCCAGTTGCTCCCGATCGATGTAATAACGCCGGGCACAGCGCGGGCAGGTAGCCTTGAGCACTTCGTCACCCGCGAAGATGCCATCCATGTCCTTCATGGCGTGAGGCAACAGGGCGGCGTAGATTTTTTCCAGGGTGCAGCCGCACTCCCAGCGGTAGGCGCGCGTCTCCAGCAGGCTCAGTTCCTCGTCCTTGTCCAGCGAGCGCACTTTTTCCTCCGTCAGGTCCAGCAGCCATTCCTCGTCACACTGGGGCTGCGCGGAGACAAAAACGTAGTCCTCCTCTTCATCGTGAGTGAAGAACCGCCCGGGGCGCTGCTCGCTCATGGCATAGTATTGCTCCACGGCCTTGAAGAAGCTATCGCCTTCGATTTCCACGGCGCTCTGGCGCACGGGCATGTTTGTCTTCAACTGCTGGGCGTAGAACAATTGACGGTCCGACACCTTCACGTTTTCGGTAAAACAGCGCCCCGTGATGTTCCGGTTCCGGTTGTCGCCCGTAACGAAGAAGTTCGCGCGCGGGTCGTGGAAATTCACCGTCCAGGCGTGTTCCTCATTCCATGGCTTACCCGCCATGTGCAGCGTCATCCCCACCAGGGCCTCCTTCATCATGCCATCCAGGGTTTCCGGCAGGCGCAGCCCGTGATCCGCCGCGTGGAGGTAGTAATCCACAAAGAGCGGGCCAAATTGACCGCGCACCGCCAGGGCGTTCCGTTTCCTGACAAAATAACACCGGACCTCCACGAGAGAGGAGGCGTCGCTGGTAAGGGATGGCGGTGGAGTGTCCATTTTTTTCGAGAGAGTTACGGGCAAGCGCCGGGCAGCCGCAAGGGCTTCCCGAAGGCGGGACCGGATTTTAGAGGAATAGAGCCGGTTGATTTGCAGCCCCGGGGCCAGCCCGGCGTTTTCCTAGCGTTTTCCTTTTTGCGCCTGGCTGAACCAGTCTCCGCCAAAGGGATTCCCCATGCCGCCACCCTGGGAGGGCGGGGGACGGCGGTCGCCACCCCCCTGGGGCCGGTTTCCCCCCCCCTGGGGCGGGCCCTGCTGACCCGGCTTGCGCTCCTTTTTTTCAAAATCCGGCTTGGCCTTCATGCTCAGCGCGATGCGCTGGCGCGGCAGGTCCACCTCCACCACCGTCACCATCACCTTCTGCGCCACCTTCACCACTTCATTCGCGTCCTTGATGAAATGGTCCGCGAGCTGGCTCACGTGGACCAGTCCATCCTGGTGCACCCCAATGTCCACGAAAGCCCCGAAGGCCGTCACGTTCGTCACGATGCCCGGGAGCTTCATCCCCACAGTGAGATCCTCAGGCTTCTCCACGCCCTCCACGAAGGAGAACGCCTCAAATTGCTTCCGCGGGTCGCGCCCCGGCTTGGCGAGTTCCGCCATGATGTCCTGCAAGGTAGGCAGACCCACGCCATCGCTGACATATTTTTTAAGGTCGATGGCTTTGCGCTTCGCCTCGTTGCTCATCAGCTCCTGTACGGTGCAGCCGCTGTCCGCCGCCATTTTTTCCACCAGGGCATAGCGCTCCGGGTGGACCGCGCTGGCATCCAGCGGATTCCCCGCCCCCTGGATGCGGAGGAAGCCCGCCGCCTGCTCAAAAGCCTTGTCGCCCAAGCGCGGCACTTTTTTCAGTTCCGCCCGGCTGGAGAAGGCGCCCTTCTCATTCCGCCAGGCCACGATGTTCTCCGCGATGCCGCTGTTCAGCCCCGCCACGTAACTCAGCAACTGCTTGCTCGCGGTATTCACCTCCACGCCCACGCCGTTCACACAGCTCTGCACGCAGTCATCCAGCGCCGCCTTCAGGGCATACTGATCCACGTCGTGCTGATACTGCCCCACACCGATGCTCTTGGGATCGATCTTCACCAGTTCCGCCAGCGGGTCCATGAGGCGGCGGCCGATGCTCACGGCTCCGCGCACGGTGATGTCCTCGTTCGGGAACTCCTCCCGGGCCGCGTCACTGGCGGAGTAAATGGACGCGCCGCTTTCATTCACCACCACCACCTGGATGGACGCCGGCAGTTTCAGCTTCCGGATGAAGGCTTCAGATTCCCGGCTGGCCGTTCCGTTGCCAATTGCGATGGCCTCGATCTTATGCTTCTCCACCAGCGTGAGCACGGTCCGCGCGGCCTCCACCATCTGTGTCTGGCTGCCCGCCGTGGGGTAGATCACGTCATTGTGCAGCAGCTTGCCCTGGGCATCCAGCACCACGGTTTTGCACCCCGTGCGGAAGCCGGGGTCGATGGCCAGCGTGCGCTTTTGCCCCAGCGGCGCGGCGAGCAACAGCTCCCGGATGTTGTCCGCGAAGACCTTGATGGCCTCCGCGTCCGCCCTCTTTTTGGACGAGAGCCGCACCTCCGTCTCCATGCCCGGGAAAAGCAGGCGCTTGCAGCCATCCGTCACCGCCTGGTTCATCTGGTCCGCCGCCGGTCCCCGGCCATTTACAAAGAGACGCTTCGCCGCGTCGAATCCCTTGTCCTCCGGGATGGTCACGCGCAGCATCAGGAAGCCCTCTTTCTCGCCCCGGCGCATGGCCAGCAGCCGGTGGCTGGGCACCTTGGTCAGCGGCTCAGTCCATTCGAAGTAATCCCGGAACTTCGCCGCCTCCGGGTCCGTCTCCTTGCCCATGAGCACCTTGCTGGTCACCCCGGAGTCCTCTTCGTAGATCTTCCGCACCGCCGCCCGCACCGGAGCATCGTCACTCATGCGCTCCGCGATGATATCCCGCGCGCCCGCCAGGGCTTCCTCCGCGGTTTTCACCTTTAGTTCGTCCTCCACGTCCGTTTTGATATACTTTGGTGCCTGCTCCGCGATTCCAGCCCCAGGATTCCCCTGCTCGGCCATGATCCAGTCTGCCAGCGGCTCCAGGCCCTTCTCTTTCGCGATCGTGGCCCGCGTGCGCCGCTTGGGCCGGTAGGGCGCGAAAATATCCTCCAGCCGGGCCATGGTCTCCGCTTTGGCGATCTGCTCCCGCAGCTTGTCCGTCATCAGGTTCCGCTCCTCCAGGCTCTTCACGATGGCGCTCCGGCGGGTGTCCAGTTCGCCCAGTTGGAGCATACGGTCCCGGATGGCGGTGATGGCCACTTCGTCCAGTTCGCCCGTGGCCTCCTTCCGGTAGCGCGCGATGAAGGGCACCGTGCCCCCTTCGGCAAAAAGCTGCGCCGTGGCCGCCACCTGGGCGGGACGGAGTTTCAACTCAGCGGCGACTTTTCCAATATAGGCTTCGTTCAGCATCGGGGGGAGAAACAGGTTTGGGAAATCAGCGTGATACCCGCCGCGCGGCGCGATGCAAATGCCCGCGCGCGTAACGCTGGAAATATAGTTCACGCCCGGCCATTGACACGCCGACACGCTTCCGCCGGGGCTGGACTTTTGCCAGGGCGCGTCCTTAATCGTCGCCCCATGCACCCTTCCCGCCTCCGTGCCCGCGTTCTCGTGGCATGTCTTTCCCTCCTGCCTGTGTTTCGCGGCTGCGCGGATCCCGTCATCACCGAGTTCCTGGCTGATAACGTGACCAGCCTGGCCGATGCCGATGGCGACCACGCGGACTGGATCGAGATTCACAATCCGGACGCCGTTCCCTGGAATATGGACGGCTGGTATCTCACGGACAACGCCTCCGCTCCCGCGAAGTGGAAATTCCCCGCTGTGACCGTGGCTCCCGGTGGGTATCTGCTGGTCTGGGCCTCGGGCAAGGACCGGCGCGATCCGGCGGCACCCCTGCACACGAATTTCTCCCTGCGCGCCGCCGGGGAATATCTCGCGCTCGTCCGTCCGGACGGCCTCACCGTTCAGCAGGAGTTCGCCCCGGAGTTTCCCTCACAAAACCCGGACCGCTCCTATGGTGTCAGCCACAGCGGCCTGGCGCTGCTGAGTCCCGGCGCGGCCATGATGTGGACTGTGCCCGCGGACGGCGCCACCGGCACCGCGTGGACGCAGCCGGGCTTTGTGGATACCGCCTGGCGCGCGGGTTTCACTGGCGCGGGCCACGGCGTTCCCGTGCCCGGCATCACGGTCCGGGAAGTCCGGAAAACCGCCGCGCCCCTGGGATCGCTGACGGACGCGGACGCCCTGCTCGCGCTCGCTCCGGGCAATGCCGCCATCGCCTCCGAGCGCACCGTGGTTTCGCCGGTCCTGAATTTCCTCAATGACGGCAACGATGGTCGCTTCGCCGGCAATCTCCTGTTCCCCAACGGGGGAGGAGACTACTTAGCCGTGAAGGCCACGGGCACTTTCCGCATCACCGCTGCCCAGGCGGGCATATGGACCTTTGGCATGAATCTGGACAGCGGCGGGCGCGTGCGCATCGACGGCGCGAACGTCATCGTGGACAATACGAATCACCTGCCCGCGGACCGCTTCGGCTCCGTCAATCTCGCGGAGGGGCAGCACACCTTCGAGGTGGTCTATTGGGATCAAACCGGGGGCGCGCATCTGGAGTTTTTTGCCACGCCCGGCACCCGCACACAGTGGTCGGCCGACTTCAAACTGGTGGGCGATACCGCCAGTGGCGGGCTCGCCGTTTACACACTCTCCTCCGCCCAGGGCAGCCTCACGCGCGTGGATACCCAGCCGTTCCTCCACGGGTTGAACAGCTCGGCTTATTTCCGCATCCCCTTTACCGTGGCAAACCCCGCCGTCCCCGGCTCTCTCCAACTGAGCATGCGCTACAACGATGGCTTCGTAGCCTGGCTGAACGGGACGGAAATCGCGCGCCGCAATGCACCCGCCACGCTTCAGTGGAATTCCCAGGCCACGGCCTCCCGCACGGCGGACCAGGCGCTGATCACGGAGGCGATCAATCTTACGCCCTTCGCCCCACTGCTTACGGCGGGGACCAATGTCCTCGCCATCCAGGGCCTGAATGCCGGAGCCTCCGATGGCACCTTCCTCATGGTGCCGGAGATCGTCACGGGTGCCGATCCGGCGGGCGGCACGCTCTCCTATTTTGCCACCCCCACGCCGGGTGGGCTCAACGGGCAGCCGGCCGGTCCGGGCAAGGTGGGGGACACCACCTTTTCCGTAAAGCGCGGCCTTTTCACCGCGCCCTTTGAGCTTGCCATCACCTCCTCCACGCCCGGCGCGGTGATCCGCTATACCACGAATGGCGATACCCCCACCGCCACCACCGGCACGGTTTATACCGTGCCCCTCTCCATCACCGGCACCACGGTCCTGCGGGCCGCCGCCTTCAAGACCGGCTGGGAGTCCACGAATGTGGATACCCAGACTTATCTGTTCCCGGACGATGTCATCCGTCAGTCGCCCGCGGGAGCCGCGCCTCCTGGCTGGCCCGCCGCGAGTGTGAATGGCCAGATCTATAACTACGGCATGGACCCGGAGATCGTGGATTCCACCAACTCCCAGATCGGCGGAGTCCAGCAGGTGAAGGACGCGCTGCTTGCCATTCCCAGCTTTTCCCTCGTGCTGGACCAGGCCACCTTCTCCAGCAGCAGCGGCATCTATTCGAATCCGGGTGGGCGCGGCTTTGCCTGGGAGCGTGCCTGTTCCCTGGAACTGCTGAACGATCCGGAGAATGGCGGCGGCTTTCAGATCAATGGCGGCGTGCGCGTGCGCGGCGGCTACAGCCGGGATCCGAACAATCCCAAGCACGGCTTCCACTTCATGTTCCGGAAGGACTACGGCCCGTCGAAACTGAACTACCCGCTCCACGGCGACAAAGGCACCAGTGAGTTCGACGCCTTCGATCTCCGCACTTCACAAAACTATTCCTGGGCCTTCAGCGGCGACGTAAACAATACCTATCTGCGCGAGGAATTCACCCGCGCCACCCAGGGGGCCATGGGCTCGCCGTATTCCCGCTCCCGCTATTTCCATCTCTACATCAATGGCCAGTACTGGGGCCTCTACGATACGGATGAACGCGCGGAGGAAGGCCACGGCGCGTCTTACTTCGGCGGCGAAAAAGAGGAATACGACGTGGTAAAATCCGCGGGCTCTCCCGGCGGCTACACCACGGAACTCACCAACGGTACCTACACCGCCTGGCAAAGTCTGTGGGACCAGGCCATGGCCATGCGTGCGGACCCGTCGAATGAACGCTACTTCCGCATGCAGGGCCTCGCGGCGGACGGGATCACGCCCCTGAACAATCCCGCCTGGCCCCGGCTGCTGGATGTGAATAATCAGATCGATTACCTGCTGCTCGTCTTCTTCGTGGCCAGCAGTGACGCGCCTCTCACCGGCGGCGGGGATGCCGTGAATAACTGGTTTTCCTACCGCCGTCGGGACAGCGGCATGGGCTTCATCCACTTCGCCCATGATATGGAGCACTCCGGCTTCAGCGGGGACCGCACCGGTCCCTACGTGGTGGCTCAGGCCACGAACTTCTCCTATGCGAATCCGCAATACCTCCACCAGCACATGCTGGGAAACGCGGAGTATAAAATGCGCTGGGCGGACCGGGTCTATCGTCACATGTACAATGACGGAGCCCTGACTCCGGCGGCGAATCTCGCCCGGCTGAATGCCATGAGCCAGACGGTGGGCAGCGCCATCATCGCGGAGTCCGCCCGCTGGGGGGATTCGAAGATCGAGCCGCCCCGCACGAAGCTGACCTGGCAGACCGCGCGGGATTCCTACGTCACCGGTTTCATCGCGGGGCGAAATCCCACCGTCATCTCCCAGCTTCTCGGGGATGGACTCTACTCCACGGTCGCGGCTCCCGGCATGAGCCAGTGGGGTGGCTACATTCCCTCCACCCGGCAGCTTTTCCTCACCGCTCCGGTTGGCACCATTTATTACACCACGGATGGCAGCGATCCCCGGCAGGTAGGTGGCGCGTTGCATCCCTCGGCGAAGGTCTTCACCTCTGCCACCAGCCAGGACGTTTTTATCCCCATGGGAGCCGCCGCCGTGCCGGTGCCCTGGAAATACCTCGTTACCGCCACGGATCAGGGCACGGCCTGGCGGGCGGGCGATTTCCCGGAAACCGGCTGGCTCACGGGCAATACGGAGATGGGCTACAACGACGGGGATGAGGTCACGGTCATCGAGGACGATGCCACGCCGGGCATTCCCGCGAGTTCCAGCACCCGGAACATCACCACCTATTTCCGGAAATCCTTCACCGTCACGAATCCCTCGCAGTATGCCGGTTTCACTCTCGATCTCCTCCGGGACGATGGCGCGGTGGTCTATGTGAACGGCACGGAAGTGGCGCGGCCTAACATGCCCGCCGCCCCCGCCGTGATCTCCTGGGGCACGCTCGCCCTGGCCAGCAACGAGAACACGCTGGACTCCATTTCCGTGCCCCCCGCGCTCATTCGCGAGGGGACGAATGTGATCGCCGTGGAGATCCACCAGAACACCGCCGCCAGCACGGACATCAGTTTCAACTGCGCCATCTCCGGCCTCCGCGTGAATGCCACCACGCCTCTGTATCTCACCACTCCGGGGGCCGTGAATCTGAAGGCGCGGGCTCTCAGCGGCGGCGTGTGGAGCGCGCTGGCGGATACCACGTTCTACAGCGACACCCAAGCCGCCGCGCCGGGGAATGTGGTCATCACGGAGATCATGTATCACCCGGCGGATCCCACGCCCGCCGAGATCGCGGCGGGCTTCAATGACGCGGGGGACTTCGAATACCTGGAGCTTACGAACCTCAGCACCACGCTCAGCGTGGACCTCGCCGGAGTCCGGTTTCTGAAGGGCATCGGCTTCAACTTCAACGACGCTCCCGCCAGCCGGTTTCTCGCGTCCGGAGCTCGCGTGCTGCTGGTGCACAACCGGGCGGCCTTCGAGTTCCGGTATGGCGCGGGCCTGCCCATCGCGGGTGAATTCTCCGGCAGCCTCGACAACAGCGGGGAGCGTCTCCAGTTCGTGGACGCGACGGGGGCTGCTCTTGGGGATTTCACTTATGGCGATGCCGCCCCCTGGCCCATCCAGGCGGATGGCCTGGGGCACAGCCTGATATTGCGAAATCCCGCCTCCCTGCCGGATCCTGGTCTCCCGGAGAGCTGGCGCGCCAGCCTCACGGTTTCCGGCAATCCGGGTAACGGGGATGCGGTCACTTACACCCAATGGAAATCCGCCACCGGCGTGACCAGTGACACGGACGATGACGACCAGGACGGTCTGGGGAATCTCATGGAATACGCCGTTGGCGGTTCTCTGTCCGCCTCCTCCCAGGACCACCTGCCCGTCGCGGCTCTGGAGTCCCTTACGGTGGATGGCGTGACCGCCCGTTATCAAACCATCACCGCCACCCGCCGCGCGGGTGCGGATGACGTGCGCTTCATCCCGGAATTTTCCACCGGACTGGAAGGCTGGAGCCCCGCCGGCCCGGTCTTTGTCCGCTCCTTTATGAATCCCGATGGCACGGAATCCCTCACCTGGCGCGCCGCCCAGCCCTGGGGCACCGCCCCGCGGGAACTCATGCGCCTCCGGCTTTCTCTCCAATAGCGAAGGAACGCGGTCGCGGGGCGGACCAGTGCGCGAGGTCATTTATCGGGACAGTCAAGCCACAAGGAGCGGCGACATTCCTGTCGCCGTCTTCCATCTGGTTCTCCGGTTCCGCCGTCTCCAACTCGTTTCTCCATCGGAGAACTCACGGCGACGGGAATGTCACCGCTCCTTGGCCATTCGGAAGGACGAAGCCGTTTCTTTACCCTGCGCCAACAATAAACCGGGAGCAGTTCCGGCGTTCACGCCAGTCCTGCTCCCGGTTCGAATCATTCTCCGGCTGAAGCCGCTTTCAGCTCAGTCTTTGCCCTTCTTCTTGTCACCTTTGTCCTCCTTCCCCTGCTTCGGCTGATCGTTCTGGCGGGGTTCGGATTTGGGTTGTTGTGGTTCCCGGCGCGGCTCGCTTCTGGGTTCCACGCGGGGCTGCTCGCGCTTCGGTTGTTCAATGCGGGGCTGTTCCACCCGGGGCTCCCTTTTGGGTTGCTCCACGCGTGGCTGCTCCACTCTGGGCTCGCGTTTCGGTTGCTCTACCCGGGGCTGTTCCCGTTTAGGCTGCTCCACACGGTCCACCTTTGGTTCGCGTTTCGGCTGTTCCACCCGGGGTTGCTCCACCTTGGGTTCCCGTTTCGGTTGCTCCACGCGGGGCTCTGTTTTGGGCTCGCGCTTGGGTTCTGCTTTGGGCTCTTTGGGCGGATTGGAATTCCCGGGATTGGTCCGCGGGTTGCGTCTGGGATTGTCTCCGGAATCCGTGCCGGGTTCGCGTTTAGGCGTGTCTTTCGGCTCCGCCTTGGGCTCATTTTTCGGCTCCACACGGGGGTTCCGTTTAGGCTGGTCCCCGGGTTGCGTGCCGGGATCCACTTTCGGAGTATCCTTCGGGTCGCCGCGGCGGTCACCGCGCTTGGGTTGCTCTTTATTGTTATCCGTTCCGGGCTCGCGCTTAGGCGTGTCATTCCCTTCGGCCTTCGGCTGGTCCTTCGGATCACCGCGACGGTCGCCGCGCCTTGGATCACCTTTCGGGTCGGTTTTCGGCTGATCCTTGGGATCATCCGTCTTCGGCTCGCCCCGGCGATCCCCTCGCTTGGGAAGATCCTTCGGACCAGCTCCGGGATCCCGCTTCGGCATATCCTTGGGATCAACTTTGGGATCGTTCCCCGGATTCACCCGGGAGTCCCCCCGGCGGTCGCCACGCTTCGGATCGTCCGCGGAGTCCGGATTTTGCCCGCGACGCGGATCACCGGTTTTCCCGAGAACTTTCTCATCACTTTCCGCGCCCTTGGGGCGTTTGGGCGGGCCGTCGCCGCGGCCTTTGCCTTCATTGCTGTCCGGAGTCCGGGCAAAGATAGGGGAACGGGGAATCTTTACCTTGGGAGGTTCGCTCTTATCTCCGCGGTCCCGGTTCGGCACCGAGGCAGTGTCTTTGCGAAACACTTTTCCAAAGTCCCGGATTTCCCGGCCATTCCCCGCGAACCGCTGGCGTTCGTTATCATCCACCGGTTTGAGCTTCAGCTTAAAGCGGGTGTCCTTGATCGTCGCGAAATTCGCCAGGGAGGCGGCCAGTACCGGTTCATCCCGGCGCACCCGGTCTTTCCGGTCCGCGAACTGCGCGAAAGCGGCCAGGGTGTGGGGAGGGCGTTCGTTGCGGTTGTCCCGGAAGAAGCGGTAGTCTTCGTCCTGACGGCGCTCCCACTGATCGTCGCGGCGGTTGCGCCAGCGCTCATGGGCATAGATAGGGTCATACCCGTGACCACCCGAGAAATAACTATGGGAGGGGAAGTAACCAGCTTTCCGGTATTCCGGCGCGTAGTAGTCCCCGAAATAATAGTGGCTGGCGCGGGGACGCAGGAACAGGTGATTCAGGAAACCCACGGTGCTGATGACCGTAGTGGGCCGGTAGCGGTATCCCGGGCGGATATGATAGTCATCCCGGAACCGCACGGGGGCGAACATCAGCCCGCGGCGCTCCGTGCAGTGGTCCCAGTAGCCGTCCACGAACACATAGCCATGCCGGGCCGGCACATAGTGCGCGGGCACCCAGTCCCAGTCATCGTGACCCGCGTCCCAGTATCCGGGACGCCAGCGGTAACGGCTTTCCGTATAAAGCCAAGTCCCGGAGATCCAGATGGAATCAGCGGAGGGAGAAGGGATGTTGGGACCCGCTTCGATGCTTTCCGGGGGCGCGGGAAGATACTCCACTTCCTCCTCCTCCGCGCTGGCCCAGTAGCCGGAGTACCACTGGTATTTTCCGTCCACGTCCTCCCACTCGCCGGGTACCCATTGGCGACCCGGGGGCAGGTTCCGCCAGATGCCGCTCACCCACAGATACTCGTTCGCCTCTTCATCCCAAGCCCAGTAGCCGGGAATCCAGGTGACGTTCGCGCCATCCGGGCGTTGATCCGGCGGGATTTCATCGATCGCTTCCGGCGGAGCCTTCGGCACCAGGAGGCCCTGCACCGGCTTGAAAACGATGGTTTCAGCAAAGGCCTCATGCACCGGGCCGCGGGTCAGCACCTCCGCGCCGTCCTCGTCAGCGGATTCCTGGGCCATGCTCTGCTGGACAAAAGATCCCTGGGGCATGAGCAGTGCCCCCCCGGTAAAGGTGAGCAGCACCACGGGGGATGCCAGAATGCTTAAGACGGATTTGAAATTTCGATTCATGAACTTGGAAATTGAATTTTTGGGGTGTGCGATTCGACGACAAACCTTCAGAGACTATTCATCGGACCCTTCGGCATTGCAGGAAGTTCTCCATGCGGGAACATGGGGGATGGAGGGGAATGTCCGATGGTTCCGCCCGTTTGTCATGGCAAAATGCAATGGGGTGAAGAGCGACCTACATTCCGCTCTAAAAACCAGTTGCACCTTGCGCGGCTTCAACTACTTCTCCCGCCCACGGTTTTTCAGACCCGTTTTGCGCGGTTAGCTCAGTGGTAGAGCACCTCCCTGACACGGAGGGGGTCACAGGTTCGAACCCTGTATCGCGCACCATGTTCATAATAAGGGAGTTATGGGGAGGAGTAAAAATGGCTGAGAACAAAACCGGGAACGCGTCCATTTAGGTTCAGGATTGTCCACGGTCGTTCGAAATTGAGGATGGTTTATCCTGCGACGGACTCTGAACCCCTCCCGCCGGTATGTCGCCGCCGCTCTCATGGCCCTAAGCTTGCCCCGCGCGGCGAGGCCGCCACGGTGAAAGCAGAAGGTGGAGAAGCCCGCGTCGGCTGAACCTATGGCCGTGGTGGGTAAACTATTCTGACCTGTCCGCATGGCCCCCGCCGAGTGTGCCGCCCGCATTCTTACCGAAAGCGCGGACGCTTTCGCGTGGGAATGGGCGTGCGCGCTCTGCCCGCTTGGATGGCGGAGCGGAAACCTGATGGTTACTTTCGCGGATCTCCTACGCCAGCGGCTCCCGGCTGGCCTCACGGTCACGGAGGACCTGGAGGAGGATAAGCTGACCGCGCGCCGGTGTTGCAGGGCACCACGCGCCGGTTTCCACCGCGCCGCCCGGAGGAGGGTGAACTGTTCTGAGATGCATCGTTGATGCTGCCACAGCCTTTCCGACGCCTTCCCAACGATACCTGTCACCAGTATTATTCTAAGACCCAGCGTTTGAGGAACCAAAGTCCTAAGAGGAGAAATGCAGGGCCCCAAATCAGCCCGCTTAGGCTTCGATCAACCTCCATATTATAGAGGCAGGCTCCGGCGCAGATGAAACAGATCAAGGCCAGCACCACGCGCTTCTGTTTCCCGATTGGCGCGTCTCGCGGAGCTTGCGACGACTTCCTAGCTATGGACTTTGCGAAGGTATTTACTTCACTTTGAGGTTGTCGGATTTCCGGCCTGATTCTTCCACGCGTGACGGGCTGCTAGCACCTTTCTCCGTCTCCTTGGGCCAGTGGAGGCAAGACGGGGTGGCAAAGGCGAGCAGAAGACAGACAGTGGCCAGTTTCATGCCGCCAATGTGCGACGGTGAGCGCCGCCTGCATCGCCGCGAGCGCGGAGCTGAAAACAAGAGGCCCGCGCCGGGGTGAACAAGGCATTCGCTTATCGGGGACGTGGGATTTTGGCGCGCTGTGGATGGCATAATCCCCCGTGCCTGCTCCAAGAGTTTTAGAGAGGTTCAGTTCCTTTTGTCTTCGTTGGCGGTTGTTTAATGGGGAACCGTTCAAAATTCCAGATTCTGCAAACCCTCGCAACCCCGGGGCAATCTAGACTAATGCAACGCGTTGCACTAATCCCCGAAAGCATGGTGGTGCGCCTCTAAGTCGGATCAATCAGTTGGATTTAAAGGCATTTCGGCGATGAAGGGTTTTTCCGTAAGCTTCCAAATTCCGCCCCCCATGGGTTCTATAAAGCCTTGGTCTTTGAGCTTAGTCAGCATGGGAGCGAGGTTTTTCATGCTGAGCCGCCGGGAGGCGAGACCCTGAACTGCCTCAAGAATCTCCGCCCGATGGACCTCCCTGCCAGGCCCTAGAGGCTTTAACGCCCGGAGAACTGTTTCAGCTAAATCCCTTGCAGGAGCTGAAATTGATTTCACCAAAACAGTTGCGGGAACAGCCGTTTCTGGGACAGAGTGTTGTGCTTGGGGACTGATAATCGCCTGAAGCTCCATCCATTGCGATTCAAGGTCTGCGGCGGTTGCAAGTAGCTTCTCGCCGCGTTCGATGAGGGCGCGGCCTTCTCCGCGGAGCTGCGAAATAGTGGCCGAATAGTTCAGCATGGGCTGCATTTAGGGCAATTAGTGAACGTTCGCAACTGCTTTCCCTGAGCCCTTCGGGACAGAAACGGAAAATTATCGGCAATGTCTTTGCCGGGAATGTTGAACTCCAGTATCTTGATTGCATCACCATGAACCATGACAACCAGACCGGCTCCCCCCTTGAGTTGGAGAAGGAGCCCACCTATGGGCAGAGGCTGGCAGAGGAAATGCGAGCCGAGTGCAACGCGCTTTCTGATGAAGAGCGGGAAGCTTTAGATGGAGAAGTAATGGCGCTGTTTTATGGGGGGCCCGCTTTTTCAAAAGTCCACGCGCTTTGCAGTTGACACGAATTTTGTCTTGGATTGCTTCCTTCAAGACGATGAGTGTAAGACGGCATGGGAATGTATCCGGGACAGATGCGTGCATCCTGTGTTCCTGTTGACGCCCACTATCGCCCAAGAGTTTGCCCACAAACTTAAGACAGCGGACAAAGAAGTCCGCAAGATTATTTGTGGGGCCATCGAGTCCGCTGTTCCAGATTTCGGATTCAAGCCGATTCCAATGAGCGCGCTCAATCGGGGAATTGTGGATCAAATCGGTTGGGGACTGCGAAGCCGTGGCCTTATTCCCGAAGAGGAAAAAAACGATGCGTCCTTAATGGCCGAAGCCTGCCTTCTCGATTGCCCGGTCGTGATCACGAATGACGGTCATCTAGTGGGGGAACATCGCTCACAGATTACCGAATACCTCAACCCATTTGGAACGCCGAGTGTGGCGATGAGGCCAAGCGAGATACTTGCTCGCTACGGGATTAAGGTCCGGCCCGGGGGTGAAACGCGACGACGGTAGAAGTTGAAGGCATAACAGTGAAAAGAGAACTCCCCGGCTATCGTGAGGCAAGCCAGGGTGCGGGTGGTTCAGGTTGTGGCTTTCTTCCGTTTCCTCCGGGCGTCAAGGTGCCCGGCGAAGTCCAGCCCCTTCACGGCGCTGGCGTCCCCGGTGGTGAGGAGAATTCAGAAGGCTCCCCAATGCCAACGCTAGATTGACTGCCCGTGGCCATCAGTGCATTTTCAGGGAAAACTGCACCACGCCCCCTTCCTTCGCGCGCGGGGCAACTTGCAAGGGATGAACCCGTTAGGAAAAGATTCCTTTGATAGGGGGGGCGGGGGCTGCGGGCTTACGTCCATTTGATTACCACCCGTCAGGCTGGCGGGAGGCTTCACCGGTGGGCTCGCTCCGCTTATATGGCCCGCAGGTCCCCCACCCGCCCGATGGGCTCGCAGGCCCGGGGCCCGCTAACGCGGCCCCGCCCCTGAGCCCCCCGCGGATCCCGGAGCCCATCAGCAGAAGCTCCGCGCCGCCCACCGCCGTTCCATTGCCCGCGTCCGTCGCCACGGTCCCTTCCGGTGCCCGGAGCAGGACTCACGCCGGCACGGACAGCGGCACGCCACCACTACCGCCCATTATTCACCTACGCCCCCTCGCAGCCATCAGGAGCGCAGCTCGCCAGAGGCTCCGCACCGCCAGCCCGCCTACGTCCGCGCTTCGCTCACTCCGCCTCCGCGCCCCCCGTCGCGCCCCTCTGCCGCTCGCTGCTTCGGTCCCGGTCCGGT
This sequence comes from Verrucomicrobiales bacterium, assembly GCA_965229245.1. Classification (GTDB taxonomy): domain Bacteria; phylum Verrucomicrobiota; class Verrucomicrobiia; order Verrucomicrobiales; family V1-33; genus V1-33. Next base: position 797,405 of record CBDDIW010000002.1, on the reverse strand, counting down.
TCCCGGGGCGGGATTCGCTGCGACAGCATAGCGGCACGCCCCGCCACGTGAATTCCAGCAGCAGACGCTCGCCGCCATCGCACCTGCCGGGTTGCTCCAATGCTCCGCACCGTCACCGCCGCGCCACAGGGCGGCCTTCCACCGCTTAGATAGCCCTTTCGTGCCCCGCCGCCTTTCCACGGCACACGGGCCACACGCGGCAGGAATCCTCCCAGCAGCACGCCCCCCGCGCAGCCCCAAAGTCACTGCCCCCGGCTCGAAGCCATCGCCCGCGGCGCGGTCTCACAACGCTCCGCGCACCAGCCACGCGCGCCCCTGTCACCGTTCGGCGCGTGACGCCTTCCGGTTCCCGGAGCAGGGCAGTTGCCGAAGATGACTGCAGCACGCTCCCACTGCTGCCGGCAATCACCGCGGCCCACTCACGGTCATCGTGCGCCGGCGTGGCAACGGAGAACCTGCCGACTCGCGGAGATATCGGCTGCGTTTCTGTTTTGCTAAAGACTCGCCGAGGTGGTAGGTCCATTAAAATCTAACCACCTGTCGCCGACGCCACATATCCACCTATCCCGCATTGAATGTCCACCCGCTTTTTTACCAACCACGGCGCACAGACACTGTTCGCCAAGTTTGAGGGAGTCTTCGCCTCAAACAAAGACCTCGCTGCATTCGATGCTTTGGTTGGCTACCTCCGGTCATCGGGCTGGTTTGCGGTTCGACCCTTCCTCGAATATGTGAAGGAGGTCCGCGTGCTCGTTGGCATCAACGTGGATTCTCTTATCGCTGATTACCAAAAGCGCGGGCTCCTGTTCCACGGAGCGGAGGCCGAAACTCTTGGGCAACTCAAGGCCAGTCTTTTGAAAGACATTGAGGAGGCCGAGTACGCCCCGAAGGTTGAGAAAGGAATTCTGCAATTCATCGAGGATGTCGCCAGCAAACGGATCCATGTCCGCGCCCATCCCACAAAGAATCTCCACGCCAAAATTTACATCTTCCGGCCTGAAGGATTCAACGAGCACAAGCCGGGAGCAGTGATTACCGGTTCCTCCAATCTCACTGAAGCTGGCCTCGGAGTGCGCGGACCGGAGTCCAACTACGAGTTCAATGTCCTGCTACACGATTTTGACGACGTAAAGTTCGCCTCCGCCGAGTTCGAGGCACTGTGGCATGAGTCTGTGGACGTGCTGCCGAAGGACATCCGGGACGTCGCCGCCAAAACCTATCTCGGAACGGAGATCACGCCCCATCAACTTTACTTCAAACTCCTCACGGAGTACTTCGGTAAAGCCATCGATTACGATCCCAACGCGGCGGAAGACCTGCCCAAAGGATTCAAGCGGTTGAGCTATCAGGTGGATGCCGTGACGCAGGGCGTGCGACTCCTTCAGAAACACAATGGCTTCTTTCTCGCGGATGTCGTCGGCCTTGGAAAAACACTCGTGGCGACCCTTATTGCGCGAAAGTTTTACTTCAACAACGGCTTCCCCGATCACCGTTCTCACACGCTTATCGTGGTGCCGCCGGCGCTGGAAGAAAGCTGGGAAGCGGCCCGGGAGATGTTTCATCTCGATAATGTTCGCATCATCACCAACGGGAGCTTGCACAAAGTCCGAAATGCGGAGCGATACGACCTTGTCATTGTGGATGAAGCCCACCGGTTCCGAAATGACTCCGCCGGGGCTTTCGACCTCCTCCAGCGCATCTGCAAAACCTCCACCCGTCGCACGGGCGACGACGGCAAGCCGCTGCGGAAGAAGGTCATTCTCATCTCGGCCACGCCATTGAACAACCGTCCCACGGACCTTCGGAACCTCATTGCACTCTTCCAGGACTTGAAGGACTCGACGCTCAATGTCCACAATCTCCAGCGCTTCTTCGCTGCACGAGAGAAGGAGTTTCTCCGCGCCAAAAACGCTCCCGATACGGAGACCGCTCGGCGGGAAGTGAAGACGATCTACGAACTGATTCGTGAGCGCGTCATGTCCGAGGTCATCGTTCGCCGCACGCGCCGAGATTTGGTGGAAAATGAGGAATACAAAACCGACCTCACGGCCCAGGGTATCATTTTCCCGGAGGTTGCTGCACCCCGGCGTATTTTCTATCCGCTGCCGCCGGAGACAGAGGCGCTCTACGACCGCACCATGGTTCTGCTGTCTGCGGCCAACGAGCATGCGCTGACCTACAACCGCTACCGCGCCATTCAGTTCCTGAAGCCTGAAAAGAAGGCGAACTACACAAACGCCGATCGCATTTCCCTCCAGCTCGCCATTCTCATGCGCGTTCTTCTGGTGAAGCGGCTCGACAGCAGCTTTCATGCGTTTCGCCAGTCACTGCGGCGCTTCCGTGATGCCACGCGCATTATTGTGAACATGTTCGTGAAGGGCGTCATCTACATCGCTCCGAATCTTGAAGTCACCGAGTTTCTCCTCGACGGACGGGAAGAGGAGCTGCTCGCCAAAATCGAGGAGTGCCAGCCGACCGATCCCACCATTTCCATCTGTGATCCGGGCGATTTTGAAGCTGGATTCCTCACTGGTCTTCAAAGCGACCTCGGCATCCTCGACGAGCTCTGTGCCAAATGGGACGCCGTCACCGAAGACCCAAAGCTCGACACCTTTCTCCGCTATCTGAAAACGGACCTCTTTGACAGGAAAGAGAACCGCGATGGCAAGCTGGTGATCTTCTCTGAATCCAAAGAAACGACAACCTACCTCATGGAGCGGCTGGCGAATGCTGGCATCACCCATCGCATCATGGCGGTGGATTCGACCAACCGCGCCACGCTGATGCCGGCCATCCGCGCCAACTTCGACGCGAATCATCCTCTCAAGGAGCAGGCGCACGACTACGACATCGTCATCTCAACCGAAGTGCTCGCGGAGGGAGTCAATCTCCATCGGGCGAACGTCATCGTGAATTACGATACGCCTTGGAATTCCACGCGCCTCATGCAGCGCATCGGGCGGGTGAACCGCATCGGAACGCAAGCAACACACATTTTCATCTACAATTTCTACCCCACTTCCCGGGTGGATGACGACATTGAGCTGCGGAAGAAAGCCCTGCTCAAACTCCAGGCGTTTCACAGCGCGCTCGGGGAAGACAGCCAGATTTACTCGCCGGATGAGGAGGTGGATACGTTCGGCCTCTTCGACAAGTCGCCGGAGGAGAACGAGCGCGATGAACGGCTCAGTCTGCTCATGGAGCTGCGCAAGTTCCGCGAAGAGAACCCTGAAGAGTTCCGCCGCGTGCAGCATCTTCCCCTGCGCGCCCGCGTGGGCCGTGCTGATGCCGCGCGCGCGGGCAGCAGCGTTGCCTTCATCCGCGACCGCCGCCGCGACGGCTTCTTCCGGGTGGGCCGCGTCACGGCCCCGGCTGACATGGAAGAGACCAAAGATCAACCACTGTGCGTGGAGGAGATTTCAATCATCGAAGCGGCCCGCGAGTTCCGCGCTCCTGACCCAGCGGAGGCCACTGTCGCGCTCCCCGCTAACCACCATCAGGACATCACCGATGCTCTTCAGGCCTTCCGCGACAAAGCCGCCGCTGCTGCCGTGGCCGAGAAGGCACTCGATGGCAATCCCGGACCTAACGAACGAAAGGCCCTCGAATTTCTCGACGCCTTCCTCAAACTCACCATCCTATCCGACACTGAGAAAGACCTTATCCGCGCCGCCAAGCTCGCCGTCCGCAAGGCAAAGTTCCAGAAGCTCCAAAAAGACATCAACAAGCTCCAAAAGTCCGTGCAGCAGGTGAAAGTTTCTCTGCCTGTCCTTGCGGATAAACTCACCGCTCTCCTGCGAAGCTACCCTCTGGATGATGAGCCTGCTGCCGCGTCGGGTGTTCAGCCGCACCCCAGCGAGCCCGTGAACACCGGAGCTCTACCTCGCATCATCCTGTCCGAGTCCTTCGTCGCCACCTCATGAACCTCTCGAAGCCCATTTATCCCCCCACCGCCAAGTCCCTGCCATGCTCGACTCTCTGACCTGCCCCTACTCTCGCGCTCGTTGGTCGGCATTGTTGCGGCAACTGTTCGCCCGCTTCGAGGAACGCAATGTTCCCTTGAAATTGGAAGCCCCTGCCGGCGGAGTTGCGGCTCGCATGGTTCAACTGGGGACGGTGACAGTGGCCGGCGCGGAGGGCGAAGGAGATAAATCTCTCGCCGTTGTTGAAATCGAAGCCTCTGACGTGGTGAACCTTATGCGCAACCGGGTCGGCCTTCGCCAGACGGCCGCGCGCCTCCTCAGTCCGGGCACCGCCGACGGTCTGCTGGTGGTGACAACACAGCCGGGAATGCAGGTGTGGCGGTTCACGTTCATTTCGCGCGAAGTTCAGTTGGAAGAGCAGGGCCAATTGATCCGCACGGAGACGGCGCCGCGCCGTTTTACCTATCTGCTTGGGCCGGGGGAATCCTGCCGGACGGCTAAGGAACGCTTCTCACTCTTGGCCGCCCGTCGTCCGGCCACCAACCTCACACATGTTCTTGAAGCTTTCTCAGTAGAAAAACTCAACAAAGAGTTCTTCGACACCTATCGCGATCACTACCGCGCGTTCTGCGATCACCTTCTCGCCGGCGATGCTCCCTCCACCGTTTTCGGACTCACGCTTGATGGACTGGAAGGCAAAGTCCGGGACCGCGCCCTCAAGCCGGTCCGCGACTTCGTCAAAAAGCTTCTCGGTCGCCTCGTCTTCCTCCATTTTCTGCAAAAGAAAGGCTGGCTCGGCTGCGACCCGGCCCGCGACGACTGGCACGGCGGCCCGCCCGATTTTCTCAGCCGACTCTTCGATGCCGCACCGGCAGCAGAGCAGGCCCGCTTTCATTCCAGCCGGCTCATTCCGCTCTTCTTCCATACCCTGAACAACCCGTCACGTCCTGGCGACCTCTTCGATGTCACTGGCACCCGGGTGCCCTATCTCAATGGCGGTCTGTTCGAGCCTGACTTCGCGGGTGTGGAACGGCTCGACTTTCCGGCACCGCTCTTCGCCGCAGTGCTCGAATTCTTCGGCCAGTACCATTTCACGATCGACGAAAACGACCCTGAGGACCACGAGATCGGCATCGATCCGGAGATGCTTGGACACATTTTCGAAAACCTCCTTGAGGACAACAAGGACAAAGGTGCCTACTATACGCCGAAGGCAGTCGTGCAGTACATGTGCCAGCAAAGCCTTATTCACGCACTTGCCGGGCGGTTCCCGGGCGACCCTTTGGCGCGCGGTGAGATAGAGAAACTAATCCGAATCAAGGAACCCATAGACGCCCGCGACTCGCGGAGCTGGCTTGCTCGCCACGCTACCGAGCTTGCTACCCGGCTTGACGAGTTCCGTATCTGCGATCCTGCCATCGGCTCCGGCGCGTTTCCCATCGGTCTGCTCCAGGAAATCTATTGGACACAGCTAACACTCAATCCAGCCTTGGACCGCGCTGCTGCTAAGCGTTCCATCATCCAGCGGTCTATCCATGGTGTGGACCTTGATGCTGGGGCCGTCGAGATTGCTCGGCTCCGATTCTGGCTCGCCCTCATCGTCGAGGAAAGCGCCCCCGTCCCGCTGCCGAACCTGGACTATCAGATCATGCAGGGGAATAGCCTACTGGAGTCCTTCGAGGGTGAACGGCTCGACGACTTGGCTGAACCAGTCCGCTACGGCGTCCGCATCCTCGGCAGCGACCAGAACGAATTCGACTTCGCCGCCGCCGCTCAGGCCGAACTCCACGATCCACGCAACGCACCCGCCGCCGACCTCGCCGATCTCCGCGGACGTTATTACGCTTGCCACGAACCGGAAGAGAAGGGCCGCCTCCGCACTGAAATAGACGCCGCCGTGCTCCGCGCCATTGACGCCCGTTTCGCCCGCCGCCGCGACGAACTGGAAACCTCCCTTGCTCAGGAAGCCACCTTCACTCACGGTCGCCAGCGGTCCGCCAAAGAACAGAAAAAACGCGACGCCATGCAGGCGGAACTCACTGCGCTCGACGGCAAAACTGCTACCCTTCACTCCCTCCTCGAGGACCCGCGCGCCGAACGCCCGTTCTTCCTCTGGCACCTCTGGTTCCGCCATGTTCTCGCCGATCCACCGGATGGGAGGGGGGGGTTTGATATTGTTATAGCAAATCCGCCTTATGGAGCGGAAATTCCGGCAGCGGATGCGACAATCTTCCGAAAGCAGTTTGAGACGCTTGCCAATTCACTCGACTCGTTCATCGTCTTTATGGAGCAAGCCAGCCGTCTGCTCCGTCCATGCGGCACGCTCTCGTACATCATACCGTGCGGGTGGGTTTCAACCCCGTCGTGTCGAAAGCTGCGCGCATTGTTTGCGCGCTCGTTCCATCCGCACATTTTCGCGAGCCTGCCCTACGACGTGTTCGGAGAAGCGTACGTGGATACGATGATTGTTGTGGCGACGAGGCTGGGATTGGAAGAGAACTGGAATGCAATCGAGGACAAATCTGTGGATCTCGTTGTTTTCCCGGTCCGTCATCGCATTGCGGAGCTGACGGACTTTGACCGCTTCCACAAAGCCAGCGACTTCGGACTTTGGGGCGATGCGAGCGAAAATGGATTTCTTGTGACCTCCGATTTTAGAGAGGCTGAGCTTGTTGCTAAGCTGCGCGCAATGCCGCGGCAGTTCGACCACTTTGTAGATGTAATGCGCGGCATTGAGACCTACAATCCTCAAGCCGCTCCTCTATCGCAGTGCTCACGTCGAGCCCTAGTCGGTGACATCTACCGATATCAAATCAACCACACGGGAGACGGCTACATAGCGTATCCACCAGACCTTGAGAACGGGAAGCCATGGCGTTACTTTAGCGGACCGCGATTGCTCCTCCGCCAGTTGCTCAGCCGCAAGTTCCGGCTGCAAGCAGGCTACACGGAGGACGATTTTCTCACGAACCAATCGGTACAAAGCCTGTTGGCACGCGATGAGGCGGCTGCACCCATCAAAGTCCTCCTCGCAGTATTGAACTCCAAACTGATTTCGTGGTATTTTTGCCAAATCAACATGGTGGCGCGCCGTGATGACTTTCCAAAAACGATCATCAAGGTGACTCGCGAACTTCCTATTCCGGACGTGGCTCTCCGTGGATTTGAAGATTCGAAACTTAAACTTACGACACTCGTTGACCGAATCCTTGCCGCGAAGCGTTTGAGCGACGAAGCGGCGGTAGCGGCGCTGGAAGTGGAGATCGACACTCATGTTTTTCGGTTGTATGGCCTGACGCCGGAGGAAATCCGCCTGGTCCAGGGAACTTCACCGGCAGGAATTGCGCCAGCTTTGAAGAGTACGAAGGGCGCAGAGGATGATTCAGACGAGCCGCCGCTAGAGGATTCGAGTGAGGTTAGCGAGATCAGGCGACCAGAGTCTGTGAATCCCTTTTTTCTCCTTCCAGGGGAACTGCGGGAGAAGGCCCCGCCTATCCGCGAAGGCGATGCGTTTTATGTGCGCTTCACCCAAGCAGAGGAAAACGTGCCCGCTCCGGATGGCGGAGAACGTTCGTTTTGGCTTATGGACGGCTTCTCCACAGGTTGGTTTGCGAACCATCCTCCTCCAGGAGAGGACGAAAACCCGTGGTCGGATGAGGAGGCATTCATTCGATACTATCAGCAGGCCGCGCTTTATCTGCTGGAATTGGAAATTCGGCCTGGTCAGGCGGGTTTGCGTCCGCTGCTGGAAGACATTGGGAGGCATCTGGAGCACGGGAAAGACCCTGACGACTGGTATCGGATTACTGCCGGCCCTTCGCTGTTGCCTAACCGTCCCGCTGACGCTCCGCCGATGACTGTGTTTCCGGGACTGTTTCAGGAAGGTGTGGTTCTCAGTCTGGGGCGGATTGAGACGGTGGATGAAGCCGTAGAGCGTCAGTTGAACCGGGCTGTCAGTACCGGGCACGTCAGGGATGCCACCGACGCACGGCTCTCAGGGCTACTCTCGCATGGAATCGACTGGGCGGTCGTTTACGATGTTGGACAGGGAAACTGCATCGGCCTTTGCGACTCCAGCGGCCGCGTCCGGACTTATTTCGACTTCGGGGGCGGCGCGGGCACACATGCGAAAACTTTCTCTCCTCTACTGAAGAACTTCTGCTTCACCAATTCTCCGCCCATCATCCTCTCACATTGGGACCACGATCATTGGTCGTCATGGAGCCGCGACCGGAGAGCACTGACGCATGAATGGATCGCTCCCCGGCAATTACTTACCGCCCAGCACACAGCACTCCTCGCACACATCGCCGCCGCGGGAGGCAAGGCGTGGTTTCTCCCGCCCGGGTTCTCACCAACCCGGTTCGGCCAAATCCATCTCGAATTGTGTAACGGCAGCAACCGTAACAATAGCGGCATCGCCCTAACCCTCTCGGAGATTGCCAATGGTACCGGCCGCCAAATCCTGATGCCAGGCGACGCCGACTATCGATGGATAGGGAGCTTCACAGGCGGAACGCCGTATTTGTCCGTCGTCGCCCCGCACCATGGAGCCAAACTAACCAGTTCCACGCTGCCCGGCCACTCTGGCGCCAGTCCTGCGCGACTGGTTTATTCTTACGGCCAAGGAAACTCCTACGGCCATCCCCACCCTCAGACCCGGCAGGACCACGATGCCCTTCGCTGGCGCGATCCTGCCTACAGTTCAACGCCGCATCGAGTGCGCCTGCTCGATAACGTGCGCCCCGCGCTGGGTCACGTGCTGCTGGGATGGAAGCGGCACACTTCGGCTCCCGCGCTTTCTTGCAACATTCCAGCATGTCAGTTGGCCGCCCGCCAGTTGTGAATTGCCTTTGAGGGGATGATACTCGCATCACGCGGGGGAGGCACCCCAATCCAAAAGTCCGTATCATCAATCGTATCGCATAACACCCATCAGACCAGAGCCCAATGCCCTGGGGGAAAATCCTGCCCGAAGAGAAAAGCCCGCGCGGATTCTTCTCTGCCTTGCGTTCACGCGATTTCTTCTGCCGTACGGGTGGGTTTGTTCAAAACTCGTGCAAGCGACGGGATTCAAACTGCCCCATTGTGAAGAATTCGACCTGACAGAGTCGCCTCCTCCGATCTAATTCAATGAAGACACCAAGTTGATACCCGCAGACGTGCTCTGGCGGATTCGTTCCATCGTTAATCCAGAATCCGTCGAAACTTTCCTTCGTTAACAATCGCAGCCGCATTCGGTCACTTCGTTTTTCCTTCTCCGGTCGATCGTATTTCTTTAATTCAATTGCGATCAAATTGTCGGCGGCGACATCAGTGCCACGGGAGTGAAGGATGAGATCGCAGTTTATTCGTACCACTCGGTTTTTACCGTCAAGAATAGTTTTGACCCTTCCGCCTTGCTTCCGGTTGTACTCAGTATCCGCGGTATACCCATCTAACCCTCGCTTGTGGGCTTCAGCCTGTAAATAAATTGCCCAGCGTCCACAATTGCTCCGCTCATTAACACCTTCGAGAATCTCTTGCACCTCTTCGCGCAAGAATGTTTGGAGAGAACACTCGAAGACCTCGCGAGTTAGGGGCTCTGGGATTTTGCTCATGGGCTTAACCCAGAGGTTTTCATGGAAAGTCGTCACAAGTCCACAAGAATTCCCGATCCCTCTGCCGCGCCGTACCTCCGCCGGTTCGTCGGAGCCCACACGATGACCAGAAGCGTTTACTGGACACCCGTCGCCTGTTGTTCCCCAAGCTGCAAATATCTTGTACCCGCGTTCGGAACGCTCTGCCTCCAGCCCGAACTCGCCGATCACCCGGCCTCAAATCCGCTTCCGGCATAACGCCGCTTCCTTTCGCTCGGCATGTGTTGTCGTGGACGCGTTGGCATAGGGTTTCGCCGGCACTAAAATCGTGGTTGCGCTTGAGGGGCTTGCGGAATAGTTCATTTGAACTAGAGCATATGAATACCCATCTCACCGACCGCCAGACCGCCGTGCTGGAATTCCTTCGCGAATTCTTCGCCGTGCACGGTCACTCCCCCACCGAGCGCGAGGTTCAGACCGGCATGAACATGGCCAGCCAGTCGGTGGCCCGGCACTTCCTCACCGTGCTTGAAAAGAAGGGGGCGATCTCGCGGGAGAGCGGAAAGGCCCGGGGCATCCGGCTGCCGGACATGCGCCCGGCGGGACCGCTTCTGACCATCCCGCTCTACGGCACGATCCCCGCCGGTCTCCCGGTGGACGGAGAGCAGCAGGACGGAGCCTGCATCACCGTGGACCCGGAAACCCTCCACCTGCCCCGGAACGCGCGGACCTTCGCGCTCAAGGTGCGCGGGGACTCCATGACCGGCGTGCTCATCGCGGACGGAGACACCATCATTCTGGAATTCCGCGACCCCCGGCACGGGGACATCGTGGCGGCGCTCATCGATGGGGAAACGACCCTGAAACGCTACCTCATCCGAAGGGGGAAACCCTTCCTCCGCGCGGAGAACCCGAAGTATCCGGACCTCATACCGGCGCAGGAACTCGTGGTCCAGGGCGTCATGGTGGCCCTGCTCCGCGTCCCCTCGGAGAAAAAGCGCCAGGTATGAACCCTCCCCGGCCATGCTCCTCCACATCGACGCGGACGCGTTTTTCGCTTCGGTGGAGCAGGCGGCGGATGCGCGGCTCCGGGGGAAGCCGGTAGGTGTCGGAGGAGAGAAGCGCGGGGTCATCGCCTCCGCGAGCTACGAGGCCCGCGCCTTCGGCATTACCGGCGCGATGCCGACCGCGAAGGCCCGGCAGCTTTGCCCGAAGCTGATCGTCCTGCCCCCGCACTTCGAACTCTACGAACAGTTCAGCCGGAGGATGTTTTCCTACGCCCACGACTTCACCCCGCTGGTGGAAATCGGCTCCATCGATGAGGGTTATCTGGACCTGTCAGGTTGCCGGGGGAAGTCGCCTCACGACATCGCGGAGACGATCCAGCGGGCGGTGCACCAGGGCATGAAGATTACCATTTCGGAAGGCCTGGGCGTGAACAAACTGGTTTCCCAGATCGCCTCCAAGCTCAACAAACCGGCGGCCTTCATCGAGATCGAGCGCGGGAGGGAAACGGCCTTCCTGCACCCGCTCGCCGTGACCTGGCTCCCCGGCGTGGGCCCGGCGCTGGGCAATACGTTTCGCACGGCGGGGCTGCAAACCATCGCCCACATCGCGGCGACCCCGCCGCATTTGCTCGCCATGATCGCGGGGAATGGGGCTTCCCAGCTTTACGCCTATTCCCAGGGCATCGATCCCCGGCCCGTCATCCCCGATGCCCCGGCGGCGAAGAGCTACGGGACCCAGGAGTCGTTCAACCAGGACGTGACCGACGAAACATGGATGGTGGCCCGTCTCCGGGTCATGGCGGACGCCCTCATGGCCCGGGTGCGGGGGGACAAGCGGTGCATCCGCACCGTGACCCTGCGCCTGCGCTACAATGATTTCAGCGAATGCACCCGGAGCGAGAGCCTCGTGGAGCCGGTGGACATCGAACACGAGATTTACCCGCTCCTGCCGCGTCTGCTCACGAAGGCATGGGAGCGACGGGTGAGTGTGCGGCTTTTGGGCCTTAAATTCTCCCAGGTCTACCATGGCCCCGCGGCCCGGGAGTTGCCGCTGGAAGGCATCGCCGTTTCCGACGAGCGCCGCCACCGCCTGGCCTGCACCGTGGATCAGTTGCGGGACTCGCGGCTCTCGATCATGCGCGGCCACGACCTCTGGCTGAAACAGCATGACGGAGAACCCCGGCCCGCCCTCGTGGCGGAGGCCGGGAAGCGGGAGCACAAAGAGGCGGGGACCAACCGGGTCTTGCAGGAGCGCCCCCGGCCCTCCCCGGTCATCCACCGGACGTCCGGACCCGCCACCTTCGCGGCGTTGAACGTGCGGAGCTGCTACAGCTTCCTGGACTCGCTGCTCACCATTCCGGCCCTCATGCAGGAGGCGCTCCGCCGGGGGTTTACGGCGGTGGCCCTGACCGACCCCAATCTTCACGCCGCCGTTCCGTTTTATCAGGCCGCGAAGGCCGCCGGCCTGAAACCAATTATCGGCGCGGAGGTGCGGTGTGACGGAAGCCCCCGGCTTTGCTACGTGGAGAACGCCACCGGCTACGAAAACCTGTGCCTCCTCTTGTCTCTCCGGGCGGGAGCCCGGGTCACGGAGGCGGAGGTGACGAACCACGCGTCCGGGCTCATCTTTCCCGGCGCGGACACCGCGCTTCCGGAGATCCGCTACGCGGTGCCCGGTGACCGGCTGCGGTATCAGATCGTGCAGAGCATCCGGACGCTGACGTTGCTCAAGGAGGCCCACCCCCAAAAGCGGCGGGGGGACTTTCACTGGCCGGACCGGGCGGAAATGACGGGGCTGTTCACCGCGGGGCAGCTTCACGCGGCGGTGGAGCTTGCGGAGCGTTGCTCATTCGACTTCGACTTCCAGACGCTCCGGTTTCCGCGCTTCGCTCCCCGGGACGGGAGCACCGCGAAGGCGATGCTTCGTCGGCTCGCGGAAGTGGGTCTCTCCCGCCGCTACGGCGGCAACGCTCACCGGCACCTTCCCCAGCTTCACGAGGAGCTCTCCATCATCGGGGAGGTGGGATACGAGGAGTATTTCCTGACCGTGTGGGACCTTCTCATGGAATGCCGCCGCCGGGGCATCGACTGGATCACCCGGGGGAGTGCCGCAGATTCCCTCGTCTGCTACTCGCTGGAAATCTCGGGCGTGTGCCCCATCCGCTTCGACCTCTATTTCCGCCGGTTTCTCAATCGTGACCGCATGGCGCTCCAGAAGCTGCCGGACATCGACCTCGACTTTGCCCACGACAAGAAAGACGAGGTTACGGAAATGATTCTGGCACGCTACGGCGCGGAACACTCCGCCATCGTGGGCGGGTTTAGCACTTTCCAGGCGCGCTCCGCCGTCGCTGAGGTGGCCAAGGTCCTGGGAGTGGCCGAGCGGGACATTCGGAAGCTCACCACGAAAATTCCGCATTCGCACGCGGAATGGCTCCCGGAGGCGATTGCCTCCCAGCACCTCGCCAAAGACTTCCCGGTGCATGAGGAGCCCTACCGGACCGCCATCGCGACCGCCGCGTTTCTGGACGGCTTTCCCCGCTACCCGAAAATGCACCCCTGCGGCGTGGTGGTCTCGCGTGATCCCATCCGGGCGCTCACCCCGACCTTCATCTCGCAAAAGGGATGGGCCACCACGCACTTCGACATGGATGCCGTGGAGGCGGTGGGACTCATCAAGCTGGACATCCTCGCCCAGGGTGGCCTTGCTGTGATCCGGGATGCGCTCGCCATGCTCGCGGCCCGGAGCCTTCATCCGGACCTGGAGCACTTGGAGCCGTGGGAGGATGCGGGGATTTGGGGAATGGTGTCCACCGGCCAGAGCCGGGGCGTCCACCACATCGAGTCTCCCGCCATGTGCACGCTCGCGAAAATGGCCCGCGTCCGGGACATCGATACCCTGATTGCCATCGTCTCGGTGATCCGGCCCGGAGCCGCGAACAATCTCAAAAAGATGCAGTTCTCCCGGCGCGCACAGGGACTGGAGCCAGTGGAATACGCCCATCCATGCCTGGAGCCCGTGCTGAAAAGCACCTTTGGCGTGGTCGCTTATGAGGAACACATCCTCCAAATCTGCGAAGTCTTCGCCGGCCTGAATGGCGGGAGCGCCGACATCCTCCGCCGGGCCCTCGTGAAGACCGACCTCCGTAAGGTGGAGGAGATCGGGCGGGAGTTCATCCGCGCCGCGCTGGCGCGGGGGCGCGTGGATGCAGAAATAGCCGCCGTGTGGGAACTGATGTTCGGATTTCAGGGATATGCCTTTTGCCGCGCGCACTCGACCGCCTACGGCGTCGAAGCCTACCAGGGCGCGTATTTGAAGCGCTACCATGCTCCGGAGTTCCTGGCCGCCGTGCTGACAAACGGGAAGGGCTTTTACACCCCGCTGGCTTACACGCTCGAATGCAGGCGTCTGGGAATGGGATTCCGGCTGCCGTGCGTGAACCAGTCCGGCAAAGGCTACAGCGTCGAATACGACGGCGGAAAGCCCTTCATCCGCGTGCCTCTGGCAACGGTGAAGGACCTGACCGCTGTCACACTCTCCCGCTGCCAGACCGAGCGGAGCCGCGCCCTTTTTGATTCACTTGCCGACTTCATCCACCGGGTGGCCCCTTCGCCCGCTGAAACGCTGAATCTCATCCGCGCGGGGGCGTTCGATTCATTCGAAGATCCGCGCCCGGTGCAGTTTTGGCAGGCCCGCTGTCTCGGGTTCTGGCCGAAAGATAACGATGCTCTGTTCACATCATCACCAGAACTTGACGGGCTGCCCGCTGGCTTGGCGACCCCGGCGCTCGCCGCGCGCCTGAAAGAGGAACAGGAGCTTTTCGGATTCACCGTGTCCGGCCACCCCTTGGACCTTCACGCCGGGGTGGATTGGAATTCCTACTGCCGGATTTCCCGCCTGGGAGAATTCGCTGGTCAGCGCGTTACAGTGTGTGGTCTCATTATCGCGGAGCGGATGCACGGACAGGCCGGCGGTAGTGACATGAAGTTCATTACCTTGGTGGATTACACCGGGTTCATTGAGTGTGAGATTTTTGCTCAAGCCTATCGTCTCTGGGGGCTCGCAACCATTCGCTGGCCTGTGGTAGAGGTTGAAGGCACTGTGTCTCCGTTTGAGAATGGCCATGGGTTTACCCTCGATGTGCGACGGGTTGGGAGGCCTCGCCTTGAAGCAACCTGAGTTGAGGCATTCGGGGCTACACTACTGCCCAGCTTCGGTGGCTGTCCGGACGGACAGCTCGTTTTTCACCGCGCGCAGCGTATGATTGCTGTCGGGAACTCGCAGAGAACCTTTTCTGCTGAGCAAAGAGATTCCTTAATGGTTGCCCAGCATTAAAAGCCTTGGGGTGTTCCTGAAAGCTCAAGCCTGCGCTTAAAGCGTGAAATGATCCCCCTTTCCCTAAAGTCTCCTTACAGTCCATTTTTCGACTACATGGGAACTTTGTAGAAAAGGGGGTAAAATAGCGCATTCGCGCACTCATGCTCTCGCCTCCGCTTTAACGGACTTGGCGCGCCAGTGTCGTTTTCCCCCATCCAGCGCCCATTCAGCCCGCTCGCTAATCCGCCGGGTAAATTGATTAGCGGTCATGGCAAAAGTGATGCCGTTTCTTTTCGCCCAGTTCTGATACGCCTGGTAGACATCCGCCTTGGGTTCCCGGTGGGCCTCTTCCGCGTCCTGGGTGCATTCGGTGATGAACTCCGCGAGGTCGTCCTCGCTATCTTTGTAATCCTGTGTCGCGACCCTGACAATATGCGGCATGGGGATGGGGCCGGCCGACTGTAGCGCTTTGAGCCCTTCAACCATCCAGTTGAGAATCCCCGGGCGCTCGGCGCGGAACCGGGCCATAAGCACGGATTCCGGGATTTCCTTCTCGTCCGAAATGGTGATTGTGAAAGGGATCTCGCGCACCCGTCGCCAGATACCGTTGTCAGTGCCGTAAACCCGTGGCCGGTGATTGCCCACCATCCAGAGCTTCGCCGTGGGTGTGAATTTGAAGGGGGCGCAATATTTGTGCTCCCCGGTCAGTTGATCCCCACCGGTTAGCCCTTTGATCAAATTTTCCCGCATGCGTGCGCCTTCGGATGTTTCGTCTCCATGGAGAAACCGGACACCGGGGAGTTGAGCAATATTCGCCTTCGGTGGTGCGCCGTTCTTGGGCTCCTCCAGCAGTTCCGGCGGGGCCTTTCCGGCGTAGTCGCCAAAAAGCCCCGCCAAGGTATTGAGGAAGATGGACTTCCCATTTTTCCCGGTGCCGTAGCAAAAATAAAATGCTTGGTCATCCGTCCGCCCGGTGAGGGAATACCCAGCGAGTTTCTGCACATAGTCCGCGAGGGTATCCGGAAGGATCTCGGCAATAAACTTTTGCCACTCGGGACACTGTGCGCCGGGGTCGTGTTTCACGTCCAGCGCCTTCGTGATATGCGCGGAGGGTTGTCCAGGGGTGTGCTCTCCGGTGATAAGGTTCAGCGCTCCATTGCGGGTTCCTACGATGTTTGGGAGCGCGTCCCACGCGGCTATGGGAACCACTAGCTCCCGTTGATGGGAGAGGGCCGCAAGGGTGGAGCTGATTGTTCTTTCATCCCCCAGGGCGAGCGCGGAGCGAAGCGCGAAGTTGTATAGTTTATCGACGTCTGCTTGTTTCCGAAGCTTGGGCCTTGATCCCTCTTCGGCGCGCTCCTCGATCCCGGCAGCCAGTTCATCCGTTAGCCTGCGCAGATGATCCTTAGCCTCCGCATGCTGGTGACGGCTGAGGAGTTGGCAGTAATGCGGCATGCGACCCGTGGTGTCGGGGTGCCAGCGGTGTCCGTGCCAGATGCGCCATTCCTCCAATTCCGGCACCCATCGGACAATTTCGCCAAAATGGGCGGCGAAGAAAGCGGCCCTGCCATCATCGCTGGCGGGCCAGTCCCACACTGGCGGGAGTTTGTCTTTCATGACCGGCACGTATTTAAGGAAAGCCGCATCCGGGGATTCCTCAGGGACGGGAGGTTCCGGCATGCCCGGGGGCGGGGCTTCGTGGTATTGCTGCCAAACAGGTGGAACGTGAGGATCGGAAGCGGTTGAGGGAGAAAGAAACTCAGACATTGAGGTTGAAAGGTTGAGTGATATAAGGATTTAGGCCGCTCCGCAGAGCACGGGGTTGAAGTAGTGAACCGGCTGTTTTCGCCCATCGGGGCGGGCTCCGCCGGGGAGCCTGACAAGCTGGACTTTGCTCCATGTCGCGGTGTCAGCGCCCAGCAGGCAGCAGCGACGAAAGAAGCGCTTTAGCGCGTCGTCAGATGCGCCCATGACGGGGAACCATCCATGAACCGACTTCCCGCCACTGTGCACCGCCATGGCCAGCGGGGCGCGTTCCTCGTGTGCCAAGTGAAGGAGCAGCGCGGCGCATAAGTCCGGCGCTAATCGTGGTTTGTTTTCCGCCGCGAGGCTTTCGAGGAGGTCATCGCATGGGGTGCGCTCCTTTTCTGCCTTCGCCCGTTGGAAATCGAATTCCACCACAAGCCAGGCCCGTGCCCCGGTGTTATCCTCGGTGCGTGCCCCCTGCTCTCCGTCGATCTTCCGACGACCTGTGGGCGCGGTCATCGGTGACGGAACCACGAAAGAGAATTCATCCGGCCAGCCCCGAACTGATCCCCACTTCTTCAACGTCAGGGTCTCCGCGTCCCATGGACCGGACCGGGCAAAGCAAAGGAATTCTGCCCTAGGGAACAAGTGGCGAAGGAATACCCTCGAAGGAGTGGTCCCCTTGAGGCGAAAAGGGGACGCCTGCCAAAGGTCAACCAGCCCTGTGCCGCTCCTAGCTACTGCCTCGATTAGCGACCAGTCCGCGTGCGGCCATCCATGAACGCCCACGGTCTTTTCAATCTGGCGCGGCTGCATGAGGCGGAGCCCTCGCGAGAGCCCGTCTGGCTGCCAGTCGTTTTCTGCATTTTCGACAGCATCCACCAGTTCACGATAAGTTACCCGGCGGGAGCAGCCCTGCGACGTTGCGGAGAGGATCTGGAAAATCTCATCCCGTGAGCGCCACGGGAGCAGCTTGCAGGCGCAGTGGAAGAGCCACTTGTGAATCCCGCTTCCAGCGGGCGGCGGGCTGTTTAGAAGAGTCTCCAGCCAGTCCGGGAGAGGGCGGGAATGCAGGCTAGGGCGCTGCGGGCCATCAATGATTTGCATCGGCAATTTCGTTTGCGATGCGGTGCGGGTGTGGCATTGTCGGAAACCTCTTCCCCTCAATACCGCCTGCCCCGCATCAGTTAGTCCTGACTGCGGGGTTTGGCTTTTAGGTGGCAGGAAGACTGTTCAGGAAAGAGCGCATCGAATCCACACTTACCAGTCGGGTGCCGCGAATATTGCCCCGGCGGCGGAGGCAGACGGATTTGATAGAACCATCGCCGATCAGGTTATAAATCGCGCTCCGGCTAATTCCAAACATGGAAACAGCCTGGGGGACTTGGACGAATTCGGGGGCGGGTGTATTAGTGATTTGTGGAAGTTTCATAGGGATGACATTGGACAACCCTACACTAATATTATCTTCGCCGCGGCGCACTATGATCCGCCCCCTAAGTTAGATCGCCCCAAAAGTGGGGTGCTTGTAAAAGTGGGGTGAATTAATTTGACGGCTATTCCGAGAAGCGGGCATTCCACGCGCGCTTCAACATCTGCTTTAATCCTCCCTGAGGGCTGTCCTTCTTTACCCGAGTTCTGGAGTCCGCCAATTTGGAGAGCGGCTCAACCTCCCACGGCTTTCCGTCGTAAGCCCACAGGAGGGCTTCCCATGCCACTTCAAACCATTGCTCTGTGATCGGCTTCGTTCGCGGCGGCATTTTCGGCAGCGCGACCGCCCTAGTCATCCAAGTTATGGGCTCTGGGGCGCAATTGTTCAGGACCTGCATATCCGGCTCCCTCGCCATCATCAGTGCATTCAGCATCCGGATGATAAAGGCGTGGGTTATCGGGGCAAACCGCTGGCCATCTGTTGAGCCCGTGGGGGCTTTATAACCTGTCCTCTTTTGTGGGAGGCTGGCCCCTATGTCAAGCTTGTCAGCTTGCGCATTCAGAAAATCTCCGGTCATTCCGTTCATGGGGGAAAGGATCACGGGCCATCCGGGCATTACGCGTGAAGCGGCCTTGAGTGCATCCTCATGAACGCTGTCGAGTATCCGGACGGCTTCGGTTGCTCGAAACGCGGAGCGCGCCAGCGCGATGGCCTGCCGGGAATCGCCGAGCCGCGCGCCAGTTTCAAGATGGGAAACAAGACGGACCACCAGTTTTTCGATGGCATCCGTTCGGGCGTCTCCCTCGCTGTTCATAACGCTTTCCATCACCTCTACCATTCCAGCCTCCGCCACAATAGGACGGTTGCCATCCCTCAGTAGCGCCCGGGCAATATCTCCCGGCTTGTGGTGCGGTTGACGATAGACGAAACCGGGAGGAATTTCTACAACGGGAACCGGTGGTGTGGATTGCGAACTGGGTGGCTTTGGGGTGATCGGGCGTGGCATGGGCTCTCCTGTTAAAGTTCCGGAAAAGCGGCGGCGGCCTTCTCCATGGCCTCCCGTCCGGTGTGCGTGTAGCCGTGGCTGACTTCGGCAGAGTCGTGGCCCACGTAGGCCATGACCACAGACTGAGGCACGCCGGCGGCTTTGAGCAGGGAAGTTGCCGTGTGCCGAAGAGAGTGGAAGGAGAGTTCGTGCTTTGCTCTGGCATTGCCTTCCTCCGCTTGGACCTCATCCCGGAGCCCGGCTTTCTTCAGCATCAGGGCGAACTGGTCAGACAGTTTTGTGGTGAGGCCGCGCGCGCTGACCTTCTTGAAAGCTTCCGGGTGCAGCGGATCCTTCGGATTTTTGCTCCGCTCCAGGCTTTCAATGTGCGCTCTGAGAGGGGGAGGGAAGGGGAGTTCCTGTTTTCTTCCGGTCTTCCGCGTCGTGAGGATCGTCTCGCCTTTTTCCGCATTCAGGTTTCCCCATGTAAGCATGGCAATATCCCCGAGCCTCTGCCCAAGGTAGAGCCCGAAAAGAATCATGGACCGCCATTCAGGGTTTGCCACGGCCAGCAGACGCCGGAGTTCGTCCAAGGTGAAGGGCCTCTTGTTGGATTCGCTGCGGTCTCTGACGGTGTCCACAGCGGCGCACGGGTCGTCTGCGAGCAACCCCTCTTTCCTTGCCCCTGCGAAAAATGCCTTTATGGCTTTTAGGGTGTTGTTTGTGGTTCTCGGGCCGGCTCCCTCCCTGATCAGATTCCGATACGTGGTAATGTCCGTACGAGTAACGTTGGCGATATCGGCATCTGCCCGTGAGCCAAGCCATTTGAGGAAGCGCTTCCCGTGCCCCCCATAGTAGGCGTAGGTCGCCGAAGATACGGAGGGCTTTTTCTCCAAGATGAAACGGGCGAAGAATTCCCGCACCGTCTCAGTCGGCAACTCGGCCCCAGACAAGTCACGGTGAATGTCGGCGAGCACCCGCCGGACCTGAATTGCCGTCCGCTTCGTCCTACTCTCGGCTTCAAAAAGCCGGGCGATCTTTTCCGCTTTCGTTTTGCTCACCTCCTTAGTGGAGCGTTTCATCCGGCGACCGGTCGCATCGGTCCAGCACGCGATGAAAAATTTACTGTCGGGACGTTTGATTATGCAGGCCATTACGGGAACAATACCGGGAACGTCCCCGATTGTCCACCGTTATTCACAAAGGCGTATTTCCCTGATGAAGAGCCGGTTATCAGGAGGGTATTTCAAATCACAGGTTCGAACCCTGTATCGCGCACCATTTTCCGGCCCGTCAAGATTGATGCCGGACAGCATGACCTGAGAGGTTTTGAACGCTGATTCACAAAGGTTCTTGTGGGCCAGACGGTATTCACCATTACGGGCTTGCCCCCGTTCTTTTTGGAACTGGCTCAGTCCGTGCCTCCGCCAAGGGGGGTGACGCCCATACGCATCCTCCGAACGCGTCCAGGGAGCGGCGACATTCCTGTCGCCGTCGAATCCTCCGATGGAGAACGGGAAAGCGCGGGCCGCGCCTTCAAACGGTATGACAAAGTAATACACACGGAAAGACCGGTCGCGGGGACCGGTCTTTACCTTACGAAAAGCCATGGCATCCGGACTTCACGCCCGTGCCTGCCGGAACTCAATACGGCTTCCCATCAAGGACTTTCTCCAGGCGGACTCCGATCGCGGCCTCCAGGGCCATCAGCGCCTGGTTGTATTCGGAATAAGCCTCATAACGGGAAATCTCCGTGTCCTGCTCCAGGACCTCGAAGGAATATTTGTCCCGGATGAACTTCGGGTAGTCCTTCGTCTCATTGAGCGACTCCTCCGCGCGCTTGAGCGCGGCCTTGGAGGCGGAGCGCAGTTCTTTCAAATCCTTGTCGTAGGAGCTCAGCATCGTCGAGGCCGCCTTCAGCCGGTTGATGGCAAGAGTGATGTCCGAGGAGATGCGGTAGCGTTGTTTGTCGAACTGGGACTCCCAGGCGACGGCGGCTTTTTTGTATTCCTTGCTCCGCTTGTTGATGCCCATCCAGTCCCAGATGGGAACATCGATCCCAATCCGCACGGTCCACTCCTTCTGATCCCCGTAGCGGTCATCCGCGGTTTCCCGGCTGAAGCCGGCATCGATGAACGATGCGAACGGAATCTTCGCCGCGTTCGCCTCCGCGAGGTGCGCCTTGGCGATCTCCAAACGTCCGCGGCTTTCCACCGCGTCCGCGCGGTAGATCATGGCGAGGTCCACCAGATAAGGAACTTCCAGTTCCTTCGGATTGACGATCCGGCGCGTCATACTGCCGGAGCGGATGCGGGTGGTATCCGGCAGGCCGCAGAGCATCGCGATCTCCGCGCGCAGCCGGGCACTCATCATGGAGGCGTCATTGATCTTAAGCTGGGACTTCTTCACGTCCATGCGTGCCCGGATGGACTCCGCCGTGAAGTTGGCGGCATCGATGGCCGGGATGGTCGCGGCATCCGCATCCATCTTTTTCTGAAACTCGGAGTAGGAGTTCTGAATCTTGCGGTAGGAGCCGAGGGAGCTTTCCTCCATGCAGAGCTTTTCGTAGCGCTCCCGGATTTCCCGCACCAGACGGTCTTCGTCCGCGAGATACTTGGCCTCCGCGAGCATGATCTCCGCCGAGGCGCGCTGGATGAGCGCTTTCCTGACTCCTGGATGGGGAATCTTAAACCGGACCAGCGCTGAGAACGTGCTGGAGGCGTTGCCTCGCTGCGAGGATGTGGTGGATTCGTGCGTGGTGCTCACCAGTTCCCGTGTGACGTTACTGGCCAGGGCATCGCTGCGGGAGGTGCTGAGATCCCCCTGGGTGTTTACACGGTCGCGAATCCCCGTGCTGTCTTCCTTCTGCAATTCGTAGGTGGTGGTGGTGATCTCCTCCCCGCCGTTTTTCGTGGGGGTGATGGTGCGCACGATCTCGCGATAGCGGTCCGTGGAGGTGGTGCTGGAATTGGTGTCCAGCGTGGAGTCTCCAAAGCCAAGCTCGCCCGGCTGGGCCAGGGACGTGGTGGAGTCCGTGCCGGTCTCCGTTTCCGTGGCGTTGTATTGCTGGATGGTCCGCTCCTGATAGGGGCGGCGCACATAGTTGTCATCCTGGGAGCCGTAGCTGAGGCGGAGCTCCGGGCTCTCGAAGTCCTGCGCCTTCCGTTTGTCCGCCCGCGCCGAGGCGATCGCCGCGCGTGACCGGGCCAGCCGCGGATCGGTGGCGATGGCCAGCAAAATCAGATGTTCCTCTCCCAGCGGTCCCGCCGTGGGGACGCGGGAAAGCAGTTCCTCAGGATCCGCGATGAGCGCGTATTGAGGCGGACGTCCTCCACCCTGCTTGCGCGTGCTTTTGCCGTCTCCCTGGGTCTGCTGGCCCGTTTTGGAGGGAGTGGCCACCAGTGCTTTGACCGGCGCGGCCTTCACTGCCGCCGGAGCCGGAGCCGGGACAACCGCCGGCTTTCTGGTCTGGGGCTTGGCCGCCGCTTTGGAAACCGGAGCCGCCGCCGTTTTTTTCACGCTGGCCGCCGGTGCCGGTTTCGCCTCTTCCTTTTTCTGCGTTTCGGGTTTGGTTTTCGCAAAAGCCGGGGGACAAAGCAGCGCCGCCGCCGCCAGGGTGTGAATGAGCAGCGGGCGGGTCCTGAACGGTGGGTGCGTCATAGGGAAGGGGTGCAAGAACGAAGGGATGAAGGGGTGCGGGAAAAAGACTTGACTGCGTGTGTCTTAAACCCGGGCAAGACTCAAGCAGGAAATCCCATCCCCGTGCAAAACACAGGGGCACGGGCGGGCACCGGTTATGCGGCACCTCCGGTGAAAAATGCCTGAAAAAAAAGCGCCCCGGACTGTTTTCATCAGCCGGGGCGCGAATTTATGGAACGCAGTTCGTGGTTGGACGGCTAAATGCCGTGAACCTCATTTGGCGACGGCAAGGGCCGGCGCGGGAGCCACGATGGGTGGGCTCAGGGCATCTTTGATTTTATCCAGACCGCGATACTGCTTGCCATTCTTCTCGACCATCCCCCGGGAGACGAGGTTCTGCAGCTTTTCATACGCACGGAGACGAAGCATTTCTTCGCCACCGCTTACCGCATTACGAAGCTTAAGATTCTCGTAAACCGCCTCAAAAAGACTGTTGAATTCGTAAACCTTCTTCTTAGTGAGCGCGGCCACAAGTTCATCGGTGACATGATCGGGGAGACGACGGGAGAACCTTGTGCGTTTGGTGGTAGCCATAGAAACGAACTATATCACGCTTATTCAAAACTGCGACTGATTTCCTTAATCGCTGTTCAACTTTTCGCGCATTTGCGAGGTTGACATATGGCAAAGCCTGCTCCTAAAAGGCCCCGCAGGCGCGTTCGCGGAAACGGTGATGGCATTTGCACTTTAGAAATTGAGGGTTAGGGCCTTCCGTCATGGAACAGGCCGCCGCCATTCAGCAGATTCGCGATGCCGCGCGGGAGATCGCGCGGCAGTTGATGAAGATCCACCCCGCCGTCCCCCGTCTGGGACACGCGGAGACCCAGGAGGACGTTTTCAAGGCCTTGCACCAGCTCACGGTGGAGCTGGAGGTCATCAAAAAAAAGGTGGGCCGCCTGGAGCGCGTGGACGACAGCACGCTGCTCTGACGTCAGCGGTGGTAGGGCTCGCCGCGCTTGATGGTATGCACGCGGTAGAGCTGCTCCAGCAGCACCACGAGCGCCAGTTCATGCTGGAGGGTCAGCGGGCTGAGAGCCCAGATTTCATCCGCCTCCGCGCGCAGGCCGTCCGTGTGCCCGTCGGCACCGCCAATGAGAAAGGACACCCGCTTGATCCCCGCGTCCATCTCCCAGCGGTCCACGGTCTGGCGCATGGCGGCGGTGTTCTGGAGCTTCCCGCGCTCGTCCATGGCGATGCGCCGTCCGCCCGCGGATGCCAGGAGCAGCCGCTCGCTGTTCTTCGCGGCCGTGCCCCCGTCTTTCAGATACTCCATCTCCACTTTACCATAACGGGTCAGGCGCTGCGCGTAGTCGGCGATTCCCTGCTTCGCCCACTCCAGGGCGGGCTTGCCGATGACGATAATTTTCCACTGCATGGGCGGGAGCTTTGCGCGGAACCGGGCGGCGTCACCAGAAAGACGGGAAAAAGACAAGCATTTTCTCTTACCGGCCTTAAATGTTGAAATTATATTAATTACGGTGACCCTAATCGAATTTCCATAATGACATGCAGCGAGACAAAAGCATCCTGTGGATTTTCGGGGGTCTGGCGGGGATCTTCCTGCTTCTTTTCATTTTCATCGATTCCCCCCTCGGATTTCTGGACGGCACGCCGGACAAGCCCGTGCCCGGCAAAGTCTATGACCTGACCCTGGGCAATCTGGCCATCGCCCGCCGTTCGCCCGTGCTGGTCGTCCTTTTCATGAAGGAGGTGGACCCGGAGGGCGTCCGCATGTCCCGTCTCCTGCCCGCCCTCGCCGTGAAGCTCAGGGGACGGGCCATCGTGGCGCTCGCGAAAATGGAGGGCTCTCCGGAACTCGCCTCGCGGACCAGCGTGACCATCCTGCCCGCGTGGGTCCTCTACCGGAACGGCACGGAAGTAAGCCGCGCGGAGGGGCCGAATGGCGACCTCAGTCTGGAGCGCCTGGTGGAAGAACAAACGGGAAAACTCGACCCCACTACCGCAAGTTATCCCAATTGAAAAATAGATACTATTCAGGCGTCCGTGCATCTTTTGTTTTTGGTTTATCTGATTTACCCTGAACAAAACTGAACATTCCGGGGTTTCCGAAAGCCGGGGTTCCTCACAAGAGAACGGTTGAGAACAGGCCGGTTCCGGGGCAAAGTGCCGCGTGGCTTTCCGTCTCAAAATCCTGTTCATCGGGCTCCTCATCCTGTGCTTCTTCCTCTACCTGCGGGTAGCCCGGGCGAAGGGGGCTCCCCAGACTGAACGCGTCACCCTGGTGAAGGAGCGCGTCTGGCCTTCGCTGGTCAGCGAACTCAAGAAGAACAATTTCAAACCGTCCGCCCCGGTCTTCATCCGCATTTTCAAGGAGAGCAGTGAGCTGGAAGTGTGGCTGCGGGATCACATCGGTGGACGCTACCGTCTCTTCAACACCTACCGCATCGCCAACTACGGCGGCCAGCGCCTGGGGCCGAAGCTCAAGAAGGGGGATTGTGTCGCCCCTGAGGGCTTCTACAATGTGGGCGTCAAGCAGCTCAATCCGCAGTCCCAGTTCCACCTGGCGTTCAACGTCGGGTATCCGAACGGCTACGATAAATCCCTGGGCCGCACAGGGGACTACATCATGGTGCACGGCAGCGATGTCTCCATCGGCTGCTTCGCGATGACGGACCCGCAGATCGAGGTCATCTACCTCCTCGTGGAGGCCGCGCTGCGCGGGAAGCAGGACGAATTCCAGGTCCACATCTTCCCCTTTCGCATGACGCCGGAGCGTCTGGCGAAGGAGAAGTCCTCCGAGTGGTTCTCCTTCTGGACGAACCTCAAGGAGGGCTACGACCACTTCGAGCGCGACCGCATCCCGCCGCTCGTGGGGACGAGGGACCAGAAGTATGTCTTCAAGCGGCAGACGCCCTGATCCATGAAAAGGCGGCTCCTCCTCACGACGATGCTGCTGCCCGGCGTGTTCGCATCGTGCTGCGGGGAAAGGAGGAAGCCGGTCGCGAAAGCCCCGTGGGAGCCCGTGAAGCCAGGAGTGGTGTTCGCCCGGAACTTCATGGTGCCGGAGGATCCCACCTTCAGGCTTTTTCCTCAAAAATACCGGCTCGGCACGAAAGCTTATGCGGCCCCGCCTCCGGCCTGATGGCTGAAAATGGGACCGGACCTGGGACTGAAATGGAACTTCGATGAATTTCCCGTCGTGTTCTCCGGCATGCTCCGCGCTCCAGGGGGCCGTGATTTGCTGGTGGTCGCGCAGTTGCAGCACGGCTTCACTGGAGATGGATATTGGAAGCCAGGCCCTGAGATTTTCGTGCACCTGGCTTCCATTCGGCTGGATAATGCCGGGCCGCCAGTGCTCGTCGCGGAAGGCCGGGGCAATCTGGGGGCGATGCAATACTCGGTTCTTTATGCCGGAAAGGCGCGGCCCGGTGGGGCGTCGTTTGAGATGCAGGTGGAAACCGGGCGGGATTTTGATGCCCCCGTCGTGTCCTCCTACAAACTGCCCGTCTGCACCCTTCTGGAGGATGGCAGGTTTCAATTTCAAAGATAACGAAGACGCATGACGACCGGAAGGCCTCATGCCATGCTGACGATATGGCGGAACTCTCCAAACTGATCACCCAGCTCGACGTGGAACTGAACATCCGGGGCACCCCGGATTACTCTCCCGCGATGAATGGGCTCCAGCTTCAGAATGGCGGAGTGGTGAAGCGCATCGTGGCGGCGGTGGATGCCTGTCTGCCGGTGGTGCGCGCGGCGGCGGCGCTGCCGGGGCCTGTGCTGCTGCTGGTGCACCACGGCATGTTTTGGAGCGGTGCCCAATACATCACGGGCGGTGTGTATGAGCGGCTGCGCACCGCCATGGAGGCGGATCTGGCCATCTACAGCGCGCACCTGCCGCTGGACGTGCATCCCTCCCTGGGGAACAACGCGCTTTTAGCAAAAGCTCTCGGGATCAAAAAGACGGAACCCTTCTTCGACCGCAAGGGCCTCAAGACCGGCCTGCGGGCGGCGGTGAATCTCACCCGCGAGGAGCTGGTGGCAAAGCTGGGCGAGGCCGTGGGCGGACCGGTCCACCTCTGCCCGGGCGGGCCGGGGAAGGCGAGGCAACTGGGCATCATCACCGGCGGCGCGGGATCGGAGGTCGCGGCCATCGCGGCGGAGGGCGTGGATACCTTCATCACGGGCGAGGGGCCGCACTGGAGCTACACCGCGGCGGAGGAGGCGGGCGTAAATCTCCTTTACGGCGGTCACTACGCGACGGAGACCTTCGGCGTGAAAGCCGCCGCCGCCTGGCTGGCGGCAAAGCACCGGCTGCCATGGGAGTTCATCGACCACCCCACCGGTTTGTAATTTACCATCCTTCCTTCATGTCCTTCGCCACGCTCACAGACTATCACATGCACACGCCGCTCTGCCGTCACGCCACGGGCACGCCGGCGGAATACGTGGCCTATGCCCGGGACGCGGGCCTGGCGGAGATCGGATTCTCGGATCACAGCCCCATGCCCATGGCGTTCGATGAATGGCGCATGCTGGACGAGGAGCTGCCCCAGTACTTCGACTGGATCGCGGAGGCGCGGGAGGCCGCGGGGGACATGCCGGTGCGCATGGGTCTGGAGGTGGACTGGATCGAAGGCGGGGAGGCGTGGATCGAAAACCTCGCCGGTCGCGCGCCGTGGGATTACTTCATCGGCAGCGTCCACTACATCGGGAAATGGAACTTTGACAATCCCGCCGAGCGTGACCGCTTCGCGGAATACGGCGCGGAGGAGGCCTGGAACCGCTACTGGTTTCTCTTCGCCGAAGCCGCCCGCACGGGCTACTTCGACATCATGGGGCACCCGGATCTGATCAAGAAATTCGGTCACCGTCCCCCGGATGACCTGCGGCGCTACTACGAGCCCGCCGTGGCCGCCGTGGCGGAGAGCGGCGCGGCCATCGAGATCAACACCGCCGGGCTCTTCAAGGAAGTCGAGGAGATCTACCCGGCGCTGGAATTCCTCCAACTGGCGCGCGAAGCCGGCGTGCCGCTGACGATCAATTCGGATGCCCACGCGCCGGTGGAAGTGGCCCGGGCCTTTGCCGCCGGGGTTTCGCTCGCGAAGAGGGCGGGCTACACGGAGGTGGTCCGCTTCGCGGGCAGACAGCGCACGGTCATTCCCCTGCGATAAGCCTCAGGGCTCCATCGCCTTAAAAAGCCGCAGGCTGTCCGCGCGGTCCCCGTGCACCGCCAGACGGGTGCCATTCGCGGACCACGAGAGATGGCTGCCTCCCGCGGGCATTTCGGCGGGTGGCGATTGCGGCCGACGGAGATTCCAGACCCGCAGAGGGCCGTCCGGCGAAGTGGCGGCCAGCCAGTGCCCCGCGGCATCGGCGGCCACCACGGTGGCGCGACCGGGAGCGAAGAGGCTCACGTTTCCGGAGGTGGTCTCCACGGCAAAGACACCTCCCTCCGTGGCCACCCATGCGGCGGTTTCGCTGCCGTATTTCCACTCCACCCAGGAAGGCGCGGCGGGCAGAGGCAGGACGCGGTCCTGCCGGAACTCGTCCGCCTGGATTAGCAGAAGAGCAGCGGGCCCGCTGGTGACCACCGCCAGCCAGTGATCGTTCCCGCTCCAGGCCAGATGCCGCGCCTGCCCGGGCATCTGAAGCGTCCGGCGGGATTCCACCCAGTTCCGCGTGGAGTGAAACTGCACGCTGGAGACATCGGACGCCCACGCGAAGCGCAGGTGATCGTGACTGAACGCCATGGCCTCCAGCGCGGCTCCGGCCCCTTGGCGCACCCCCCAGGCACCCGCGCCCACCTTCGCCCGCCGCATCCGCTGGTAGCCATCCTGACAATTCACGGCGAACCATTTGCCATCCGGGCTGGCGGTGATGAAACGAGCGAGAAGCGCGTTCTCCCCCGGCACATCCAGCCGGAGAGTCTCGTTTTGTGTGCCGATCTCCCGTGCCACGAGAATACCATCCGGCATTCCGGCAAAGTATTGCTCCCGCGCCAGGTCCACCAGAATAGGCACCTCCGGCTCCGGGGCCGTCCAGGCCTGGGGCTCCAGAATAGCGCCCGGAGGCATCACCGGCGCTTTCTTTTCCGGCCACCAGTACCACGCCCCGGCACAGACGCCAGCCGTGAGCACCCCCACCGCCGGCAGCATCCGCCGGCGTTTCCCGCGGGCGCGGAGCGAACCTCCGGCCACGATGCATCCCAGGTCCGCCGCCATGGCTCCGGCATTCGCATAACGTTCGCCAGCCGCGGGCGCGCAGGCCCGCAGCCAGACACTATTCAGTTCCAGCATGGCGGTGTCCTGGAGGGAAACCGCGGCGGGAAGCTCCGGGAATTCCCGCCGGTCCAGGCCCGTGGCGGCTTCATAGAGCACCTTGCCCAGCGAGAAGATGTCCGCCTCCTGCGTGCCCGAGCCCTCCGGTGGCACGTAGCCGTCCGTACCCAGCCAGGTGCGGGATTCATCCTTCCCGGCCACCATGCCGATGTCCGCCAGCTTCGGCTCTCCTTTTACAAAGATGATGTTCGCGGGCTTGATGTCCCGGTGCACCAGCCCCTGGCCGTGCATGTAGTGCAGGGCGGCGGCCAGGCTCTGGAAAAGCCGCGCGCAGAGGAATGGGTCCAGGGGTACACCCGGGGCCATGTCGGAGGCGAGGGTTCTCGGCGCGTAGGACTCCCTGTTTTCCGCCGGGCCGGGCTGCGCGGGCACGCCGCCCTGACCGTCCGCCAGTTCCATCACGTAGTAGAAGTAAGAGCCGTCCGCCGCCTTCCCCGCCTGGAGGATATCCACCAGCCCTTCATGCCCGCGGGACACGGGCTCAAACTGCGTGATGCCCCGGAGCTCCCGCTCATACGGGCGGTCACTGTCGAAGGCATTCCGCCGGATCACCTTCACGGCCCGCATGGTGCCCAGCATGGACCGCGCGAGCCAGACCTCACCGTAAGCGCCGCTGCCGATGACACGAAAGACTTCGTGATCGGGCACGACGGGAGGCGGCTGGGAGAGAAGTGGAGGCAAACGTGCCCTTAATCTGGCCGGGCGCGGGTGCGGGCGCAAGTCAGACGGAAGGGGAAGTTGTCAGGCGTGGCGGCTCAGGGCAGCAGGGTAATGGAGACCCGGTAGAACAGCCGCGTGGCCCCGGCCGGAGGGGCGGGGTCGATCCAGTAGCCATTCCCACCCTGAAAACCCCACGTGGCCGTGCTGGGAGCGGAGGAATCGAAGACCCCGGTCCATTGCGTGAGATTGGCCGACCGCTCAATGTGGAGCGCGATGTCCGTCCGCGCGGGATCGTAGGGGAAGAGTACGCGGCGCGCGTTGGCCGCATCGATGGCAGGCCAGGGCTGCGCATTCGGCACGGCGGGATTGGTCCCGAAGGCGTATTCCAGAAGGTTCGTCTGTTCGTCATGATCTGGATCGGCAAAGCGGTCGCCCGTACCCGCGTCCAGCCACTGGCTGTCCGTGAAGTGCCCCAGGTTCCACACCGTGAAGGGAGCGGGCAGCGGCTCCATCCAGCGCAGCACCCGGCCCGCGAGCGGATAGGCCACCCACAGGGAGTGATCACTCCCGAAGGCCACGGACTCCGCCGCCGCGGTCTGCGTGAGGGTGAGGTCCGCCGAGTCATCCTCCGCGTCGGGGGAGGGATCCCGGAACAGCAGGACGCGCTGATTCCCCTGATCCGCCACCGCCAGCACGCCCCGGTCCGAGGCCAGTCCGGCGGGCGCGGAGAGTGAGCGTGGTCCCGCGCTTCCGCCGCGATTGACCGCCGCCGCGGTGAAGGAATCCTGCCCCAGCACCAGCGCGGCATTCTGACCGAAGACCGACCGCGTGACCGCCGGGATATAAAGCACGCGGTTGTTCGCGCTGTCCCCGATCCACAGGGATTTGTTAGCCAGGAAGGCGACTCCCTTCGGCCCGCTCAGGGAGTGCGCGGAGACTCCTCCATTGTTCGCGGTGCCATGCGTGTAGTCCGGCTGGCCGTAAACCTCCACCGCCATGGCGGGCAGCGGGGAAACCGGCGGCTGGAGTTGCAGTTCGCGCGGGGGCTTGATGACGAGCACCCGGTTGTTCCCCGTGTCCGCGATGGCGAGATAGAAAGCGCTATCCATCGTCAGCGCGGTGGGCTGGGAAAGCGTCTCGCCGGTGGGAGAGCCTCCGCGATTCGGCAGGCCGGTGTTCGTGCCCGTCTGGCCCCAGTAAACGGAGGCGCCCATGCCGGCGGTGAATGGCGGGCGGTATTCCAGGACGCGGTTGTTCCCCGTGTCCGCGACGTAAAGGCGGCCATCCGGGCTGCACACCAGCCCCGATGGCGCGTTGAGCGTCAGATACGAAGGCTGCGCGGCCCCCTGGTTGGGCAGGTGCGCGAAGAAGTCCGGCTGCCCGATCACGATGTCCGCCTCGCTCCCCGCCTCGCGGGCGTTGGCGCTGGTCCAGCCGAGCACACGGTGATTCACCCGGTCCGCCACGAAGACGCGGCCATCCACCGGATTCACCGCCACGGCGGCGGGGCTCTCCAGATTCGCGGCGGAGATGAGGTGATGCGTGCCTCCATTAGCCACCGTCACCTGGCCAATGTCCCCCGCGCCCTGTCCGGAGGCCGCGGTGCCGGACTGTCCCAGCACGCCGTCCACGCTGGTATCCCCGGGACGCACCACCACGCCGGTTTGATTTTTCAGGCCGCTGCCACCATTGGAGCCGGAGCCCGGCAATACCTCGGAGGACAGATTCCCCGCGCCCAGGGCCGCCGCGTCCGTGCGGGCAAAAAGACGGCCTCCCCAGAACTCCGGCACCGTGCCATCCGCGAGACGGGACTTCCGGGTGTATCCGGTTCCAATGAAAAGCCGGGGGCGGGTGCGTGGGCTGGCTTGATGCAGCAGAACCTGCTTAGGGGAGAAGGTCGTCACCACCGGACGGCCCAAGTCATAGGGCTGATCGTAGCGGAGAATGCGGTCGTTCGTCTGGTCGGACACCAGGACATTGTCCATGCCGTCCACGGCCACTCCGGTGGGACTATAGAGGGAGGTGGGGGTGGGATCCGGATATTCCTTGTGGTCCAGATCCACCTGCCCGAAGACGCGGTTTGCCGCCAGGGCCACGCCCGCGGCGTTGGAGGCGGGCGGATACACCAGCACGCGGGAGTTGTCCGTGTCCGCTATCAGGAGATCGCCGCGGGAATTGTAGGCCACCGCCATGGGGAATCGCAGGGTATCCGCGTGAGGGTCCCCGAATTCATAGCCGGGATCGTCCTCGCGATTCCGGCCTCCCAGTGAAGCGGTGCTGCTTTGTCCGATGGCGGCCGCGGCGCTCTGCCCTGGCACCACCGTTCCCCAGGGGCGCGCGGTGGTATTCAGCGCGTAGATGACCACCCGGTGATTGTAGTGATCCGCGATGGCCAGGCGGCTGCCATCCGGCGAAACCGCCACGCCCTGCGGCCAGTAGAAGCCGGCCTCCGCGGAGGGATCGTTCGTGTAGTAACCGGTCCAGTTGAACTGCCCCGGCGTGACAGGCGAATGCCCCAGCATGGCATCGGCGACGGCATCGTTATAAAGGGGGGCTTCGTAAAAGACCACGCGGCTGTTCTGCGTGTCGCAGACCCAGAGGTTGCCCGCTTCGTCACAGGCGAGGCCGGAAGGGCTGTTGAAGGAGTTTTGCTCCGTCCCGTCCGGCTGTTCGCGGTCATTGTGGACAAAGTCATCCTCCCCCAGGACCATGGTGGCGGCCATGCCTGTGGAGAAGGGGGGGCGGAAAATGAGGACCCGGTGATTCGCGGTATCCGCGACGTAGAGATTCCCCAGCCGGTCCACCGCCAGGCCCCCGGGGGTATGCAGCGTGGAGGCGCTGAGCCCGGGATCGCCCGAGGTCAGGCTGGTCTGGCCGATGACCACATCCGCCGTTTGCCCGTTGGTGAACGAGGCGCTGTCCGGCCAGCTCAGGACGCGGTTATGATTGATATCCAGCGCGAAGAGCCGCCCGCTCCGCTGGTCCACCGTGAGCGGGCCCGCGCTGTTGTAGCCGAGGCGGTCGCCCCGGACGGGTGCGTCGGAGGAGTCTATGGTCGTGAGGTCGGGCGCTCCCAGCACGGCATCGGCGGTGGCGTCGAGCGAAGCGGCATGGAGAGAATGCGCCAGCGCGAGGCCTGTCAGCAGGGAGGCGGTGCATGCTGGAATCCCGCGACGCCCGCGGGAAAAGAGGGACTCCTGAGAAACGAGGGGGGACGGTGTTTTCATGGAAGGAACGGGAGTGGTTCGGGCTCCCGCTCAGTCTTCGGAATGCGCCCCGCGGATTTTTTCAGCTCGCCGGAAAATTTTCGCCGGAGGTCTCCGCGGCCTTCAGGGCCACCGCCGCGGCCTTCATCAGCTTCCCCACGCGATGACGCGCCATATAGACCTGCATGAGAGTCACCCCCAGAGCCTGGGCCGTCCTCCGCGGTTCCCAGCCCCGCAGGACGGAAAGCTGGAACATCTGCAATTGCGCGGGCGTCACCTTTTCCCGCACGCGGTCCACGATGAGCTGGCGGCGGTGGTCCACTCGGTCTCCCACAGCGCTTCCATTTCCGGCTCGCGGGCCAGGGCGGGCAGGGCCTCCTCGTCCAGCGGCACCTCCGCGCGCTGGACCTTCATGCCCCGCCGCCGCTGTTGGTCGATCACCCGTCGCCGGGTGATCTGGAGCAGCCAGCTTTTAAAAGAGCCCCGGCTCCGGTCGTAACGGAATTCCGGCATGGCTTCCGCCACGCTCATCATGACCTCCTGCACCGTGTCCTGGGCGGCGGCGTCATTCAACCCGCACTTCCGGGCAAAGGCGTAGATCAGCCGCCAGTATTGATCGGACTCCCGATTGGAGTTGGACGGAAAACGGAGGAATTTTTCCGAAGTGCCGGAAAATGAAGGGGAAACGGCGCAAAAGTGGCACCAAAATGGCAGTTGATTGAGAGCCAAAACACAGTCGAATTAAGCAGTATGAGCCGAAAGAATGACCTAAATTTGACCGAAGGAACCGCTCCAAAATCGCGCGAGTATTTTCAGTGGCAGGGGAGGCGGCTTCCCCTCGTGCGGACCCACGGAGGCCTCTGGAGACTTCGGAGCCGAACCAAAGGTGCGGAAATCGATGTCGGTCTAGGCGTGAAGAGTCTGGTCGATGCACGCCGCCGGGCGAAGGAGATTCTCGAATCCTCCGGCTTCCGGCCCCAGGAAAAGGGTACCGCCCACACCTTGGAGGATCTGGTGGAGGTTTATAAGAGTATCCCCAAACGGGTCTCAGAAAGATCAGTGCGCACGAACATAAGCCGCCTCCGGAGTATTGTTAAGAAGGTTACAGGAAAGAAGCTGGAGGAAGTGCCGGTCAGCAAAATCGGACCGGTGTTCTGGGAGAACTACCAGCGGGCCATGCTGGGGAGGAACTTCGATTATGCCACCCGCCGCCCGGAGAACCCCTCGATCAATTCCGCGTGCCGGAGCGCGCGGGCTCTCTTCATCAAAAGGTTGCGCCCCCAATACGAACGGGCGGGAATCTACCTCCCGCGGGAGGCGGATGTCATGATGCTGTTGGCGGAGCCAGTGCCTGTTCGCGCAGAAGCGGACGAGGCGGCGCTTCTGCCCGCATGGGAAGCACTGGAGCACCCTGACCCGGCAATGTGGCTGGCCGTAGGCTTGGCGCGGTTCGCGGGTCTGCGGCGCGATGAAATCGCCGCCTGTCGTGGGGAATGGATCGTTACTAAAGGAGAGGCGGTTTACGTAGAGCTCCGCGACCGGCCTGAACACAGCTTCTGGACGAAGACCGGGAAGGTTTACCGAGCACCCGTGATTCACCCCAGGCTCGCCGCCGCTCTCCGGACGGTGGAGAAAAACGCCCTTGTGGTGAACCCGGCCTCCGAGCGCTCCCGCGTGGAGTGGTTCAAGCTGGTGCCGCAGGAATGGGTTCGCCCATTCACAGGCAGCGCGAAGAAGCCACTCCACCGGCTCCGGGGCCTGTACGCTGACGCCGTGCGCGAACTCACCGAATCCGCCGTCAGGATCAAGCTGGAGGCAGCCAAAGCGGCTTCCGAAGCCCTTGGGCATGCCTCAACCGAAATGACTGAGAGGCATTACTTTTCAGACAAGTTTTGATCGGCACGGCCTACGGAGCTATTGGATCATTCGAAGTCAGGTGCACTGCCCTAATGTTAAGGGCGTGAACAGGTGCAAGGAACAAAAGGAGGGGAGGATTCTCTTCGGATGACATTGATGATATTCGACCGGTGAAGAAGTGCTCTCCACTGCTGCTGAAATCTGATTGTCTCTTCCCTTGTAGGATGCGTGGCCCTTCTTTATACGGCGGCGTGAGAGGAAAAATAAAACGAAAGTTCCGGATGCAATTTTTCAACCGGAAGCGGGCTCGAGCTATCGCGAGGAACAGGCGGCGCCGCTATCGTAGGTTGAAGCGGCGCAAGAGAACCCATGTGAAGACGATCAAGAACAGAAAGGAGTGGGTTGGGTTCCCAGCAACCTTGGACATTGTAAAGTCGCCAAAAACTGCAGAGAATCTTTATCTTAAGTTGCGAGAAACGGTTATCGCAAAGCGT
Organism: Verrucomicrobiales bacterium; assembly: GCA_965229245.1. Lineage (GTDB taxonomy): Bacteria > Verrucomicrobiota > Verrucomicrobiia > Verrucomicrobiales > V1-33 > V1-33. The sequence continues at coordinate 762,197 of CBDDIW010000002.1, read as the reverse complement.
TCCGCAATAATCTTTATCGATCATTCAAAGCTGAGGAGGGTGACCCCGGAGTCCGTGCTGTGGTTGATTGCAACAATGGATCTTTTTTCCGCTGCCTCGCCTGAAGCAAAGTTTCTTGCTGATCCAGCGTCGGTGCATCATTCCGTCAGAGAAGTACTGGGCCAGGTCGGTTACCTAGAGCATTTCGCAATGACCTGGCAACCTCAGTTGTTGCCAGGAAGGGACGTGCTCAGATATGCAAGTGCAACTTATACTGATGCATCTAAAGCTTCAAGAGTAATCGAAGCTTTTAAATCCGACCCTTTATTCCCCGGGGAAATAGATAAAGCGCTTGGGGCGGCAATTATTGAGTGCATGGACAATACATCCGACCATGCATTTTCGAAGCCCCTTTCAAGGCTTGCGCTCCACCGGAAATGGTGGCTACTTGGAATGCGTGATACCTCCCATCACGAGTTTTGTTTTGTGTTCTATGATCAAGGACTCGGATTAACAAACACCCTGCGGTTTAAAAAGAGGGACAAGATCCTAGCAGCCATGGGCCTTCGGTCAGATGCGCAACTCCTTAGAGCAGCTTTGGAGGGGCGCTTTTCTCGCACTCGGGATGAAAACCGGGGCCGCGGGCTACCCCGTTTGAAGAATCTGATTGACAAAAGCGATGAAGGGGAATTACAAATTATGAGCTCCACCCTCCATCTTCGATTGAAAAAGGGAGACGCTGAGCCACAGATCCAACGCTTAAGTGTTGACTTCCATGGCACTTTGATCCTTTGGAAGATCAAAGCCGTTGCACCATGACCCACTTAATCCAACTTGCTAAGGACTTCTCCCGATTCCCTGGGGGTCGTTTCAAAACAACTGATCACCATCCAAACGAGCATTCTGGTGAGGAGTTTCGCGATGATTTTCTTTTCCCACTGGTCAAAGATCGGGAGGACATGGTGGTTACGGTAGATCTTAATGGAGTTTTCACCTTGGCTCCCTCGTTTTTAGATGAGTGTTTTGGGGTCCTAATGGAAAGGATGGGGATGACTAAATTTGATCGGCAGATTAAAATACATCTCACGGATGATGCGGATGCTGCTGCAGAACTTCAGGATATTCGTGCGCGACGTTCGAGGAAGATGGCAAAATGAAGAGTGTTCCTCTGTGGATACCCTTTGCGGTGCTAGGGGTTGTTGGAGCGGCAGTATGCATCGTCTGTTTTTTTGCTTCCACCGAACCCGTTCCGCAATGGGTGGCCCCCTCGTTGCAGATGTGTTCGCTTTGCGCTACCGCCATTCTTGTGTGTGTGCCAATAGCCACTGCCGCTTTCTATCTATCAAAAAAACAATTGCTTGAAGATATCCTCACCGGGTTGGCTGAAACAAAAGAAGCTGCCTGTAACTTAGTTCAGCGATCTGTCGATCATCAATTAGGGGCGGCGGATGAAGACTGCAAAGAGTCTCGAATTCTCATTGCATATGATTATAAAGAGTTTCAGCTTGCGCGAGAGCTTGCTTTCAAGCTTCTCGGTGAATCTCAACAGCAAGCCTTGGACCGGGCGTGTCGGGATATATGGGAAGCAATTAATGGAGACCACGGGCTGATATCAAACAAAAACAATAAACTTAAGCACGACTCCGCTCACCTAACCAAGATTTACGACGCGCGGAACCTTCTGCTTGGCCTCTTGTCTGATGTTCGGGTTCAGGTAATCACGGATCAGATAAAATATTGGTCTCACAAAAGGTGCCAAAAGACGTCGTAGGAGAAAGGGTTCCTTGCCTTGCTCTCTCCTGAAGGTCCTTCCGTCCCTCTCTTAGATCGAGTGCCCAGATCGCAGCGCGCAGCATAAACCTTCCCTATTATTTTGAGGCAAGAAGGCAGAATCTCTATTTCAACCTCATTTTCTTTAGGATGTGCGTTTACCGGATGGTGCTGGGGAAGTGACCGTCGCGGCTGGTGAAGGGCTTGTGGGTGCGGTAGAATTTAAGGCGGAGTTGGGGAAGCTGGATGTCGATGGGGCGGCGGATGGGGTGGCCGTCCTGGAGGGCGAGGTTCATGGCGCGGGGGCTGATGGCATAGGCGACGCATCCGTAGCCGGGGACGGTCAGGCGGGCGAGGTCGGGGGTGGAGCCTGCGGCGGCGTAGGTGATGGGATCGTATGGAGCGGTGGCGTGGAAGTGGATGATGTCCCATTCCGGCGGGGCGTCGGCGATGACGCGGAAGAACTCGGCGGCGGGGCGGTAGATCTCCACGTCGTCCTCAAAGATGAGGGCGGGGGCGGCGGGATCGGCGGTCAGGGCGTGCCGGTAGATTGAGAGGTGCGATTCCGCGCAGGCCATCCAGGAAGACGGGCGGCCCCAATGGGAGCAGTAGGGGCGGCTGAGGCCGGAGTGAGGAAACGCGAGGTCCCGGGAACCGTCCGTGCCGAAAAAGACACGGCCCGCAAACCCGGAGGCTTGCAGGCCGGTCTGAATGGCGGCGGCGCGGTCCGTGGTCCTTTCCAGTGTCAGGGCATAGACAGGAATAGACGGCGGCATGGGGAATCAGATGGCGGGGGCGTCGAACAGGAAGTAAGGGAGGAACGGCTGGGCACCGGCGGCGGCGTAGCTCTCGCGCTGGAAGGTGGGCCACTCCTCCTCCGGAGCGGTCTGGCAGCCCCAGGAGCTCGTCCCGTAAGTGCCGCCCCAGTGGCAGTTGATGGCGTGGTAGCCGGTATCGGTGGGGCTGGAGGCGGTAGGCATGCCTGGGGCGCGGAAGACTTTGAAATGCCCCCTGGAACGGAAGTCCGAAAAGAAGGCCTCGAGCTTCACGCGGCGGGCATCGTCTTCGTCCGGCTGACGCCAGGCGGGGCCTTTGCCTTTGTGCGAGCCGCGAATGAACGGCCACAGGCCCGGGGTGAGCATGGCGAAGGGTTTGCCGACGCCGGGATTCCAGCCGACTTTGGAGGGGTCCGTGTTCCAGTGGAAGCGGCTGATTTTGTCGGGCGTGACGAGGAAGGCGGCGTCATCGTAAATCCCGACATCGTTCCGGCCGGGAGCGCCCATGGTGTCGCGGTAGTAGCCGCGGAACGCGACCACGGCGACGGGACAGGCGGCCGCGAGAGTGATAAGGCCGGAGCTTTTGATGAGGCCGGTATCGGAGGCCAGGGCATTCGCGAGGGCTTCGCGGATCTGGCTTTCTTTCATTTGGGGAGGGGAGGCGGGTATCATGGGTTTGGCTGGGTGGGTTCGGTGAGGGTGGAGAGTTCGGCGGAGATGCGGGCCAGGTCGGCCTGGAGGGCGGCCCGGCGCTTTTCCCGCTCCGGCGCGATGGCCTGGGCGACGGCGGCGGCGAGGGCCTCCGGACCGGCGGCGTGGGCGTCGGTAAGGCTGGTGATGAGCGCGGCCCTCGCTTGTTCGGCGGTTGCGAGGGCCGAGGCGGCGGCGGCGCGGGCGGCCTCCTTTTCCTCCACCTGGGCAAACAGGAGCGCGAGGTCCTGGGCGTGGGTGGATTCGAGGGCGGAGAGGGTGCCGGTCAGTTCGGAGTTGGCGGCCAGCGCGGCGAGGTTGATTTCCGCGGCGACGGCGGGCCACGGAAAGGCGGTGTCCGCGCCGATGGGCTGGGCGGGATCGAGCGTCCCGGTGGCGGGATTGCGGCGGATGGTGTGGCCGCCCCGGTAGGCTCCGGCGTCATCAAACCGGAGCAGGATTTCATACGGTGTATTCATGGGTATCAGGAAATCACGGCGCGGTCCGCGTATCTGCGCCAGTTGGTGCCATCCGAAAAAGCGGGGGTGGCTCCGCCGGATTCGTCCGAGACGTAAATCTGTCCCCGGGGGTAGGTGGCGGCGCTGGGCACGGTGGCCACGGTGTAGCTGGCAAGCTGGACCGGGCCGGAGAACACGGCGGTGGAGGCGGTGATTCCCGCGTCACCGGTCCCGGCGCGGGTGCGGACTTTCAGGGTGGCGTCCGTGGCCACGTCCAGGATGACTCCCGCCGTCTGGCCCGAGTTGGTCAGCAGCGTCTGCCCGTCCGCGGGGGCGGATAACCGGAGGCGGTTGCCGACAGAAAATACCCCGGTCGTTCCCATGCTGATGGAGGAACCGGCGTTGAGGGAGCCGCTCACGGTCAGATTCCCCACGTTGGTAAGGAACATCCGCCCCGCCCACGCGCCGTTGTTCGTCCGGGCGGAAATGGTGAATTCCGCGCTGACGGAGGTGTTCTGGATGGGGTTCACCCACGCCATGAAACTCGTCTCCTGAGAGGCGCTGCTCCCGTTGGACCATGCGTTCCCGGTCCAGAGCATCGCGGGGGAAACCTGCACCGTTCCGGAGACAGCGGCGGTGGGATTGATGAGCCTCGCGGCATAAGTGGTGGTGGTCCCGAGGCTGGATTGCTGCCAGCTATGGGGCGCGGTCCAGGTGGGGGCGATGGCCTGACTCAGGGCCGGGGCGGCATCCGCACGCATGCCGCTCGTGGACACCCCGTTGTCCGCCACGAGGCCGATGGTCCCGGAGGGATTGGCGAGGGTGCCGCCGCCGCTGCTTCCGGTCTGCCAGGCGGGATCGGCGGCGGTGCCCGCGGTGGTCAGGACCTGCCCGGAGGTCCCGGGGGGAAGGAGGTTCCAGCCGGACGCGCCCCGGTAAAGAATCGCGCCCTGTACGGATCCGCCGGTGAAATCGAGAACTTCGGAAAGCGTGCAGTCCTCCGGATCGCCGGTGCTGCCGGTCTTCCGCGCCTTGATCTTGAGCGCGGTCATGTTGGCGAGCTTCGCGTTCGTCACGGCATCCGCCGCGATGGTGAGCGCTCCTCCGCCACCACTCCCGGAGACGTCCCCGCCGGTGTAAGCGATTGCCGCCAGGGCCGACTGAACGAAAGCCGTGGTGGCAAGCTGGGTGGTGTTTGTCCCCGTGGTGGCCGTAGGCGCTGAGGGGACGCCGGTGAAGGCCGGACTGGCGAGCGCGGCTTTGGCCGCCAGGCTTGTTGTCATGGTGGCGGCGAAAGCCGCGTCATTCCCCAGGGCGGAAGCCAGTTCGTTGAGAGTGTCGAGAGCAGCGGGCGCGGCTCCCACCAGGGCGGAGACTTCGGCGCGTACGAAGGCGGTGGTCGCAAGCTGCGTGGTGTTGGTGCCACCGGCGGCTGTCGGGGCGGTGGGCGTTCCGGTGAAGGCGGGACTGGCGAGCGGAGCGCGGGAGGTGACTTCCGTTCGCACGAAAGCGGTGGTCGCCAGTTGCGTGGTGTTGGTACCAGCGGCGGCGGTGGGGGCCGTGGGTGTGCCGGTGAACGATGGGCCGGCCAGGGGAGCGAGCAGCGCCAGAACGGCCAGGAGGTCCGTCTGGTTGGTGAAGGTGCCGCCGATACTGCCCCAGGTGACCGGGCCGCCGTTGCCGACCGGCCCGGCGGCCTCCAGCGCGGCGACACGGGCCGCGAGCGTGGCCAGGGCTCCGGTGGTGGCATAGACCAGGGCGACAGGCGGCAGGGCGGTGGTCAGGGCCAGATGGTGCCGGTGGAGCTTGAGGTCCCGGACGGCGAGCAGTTCGATACGGTCCGCCGGATAGACGGCGGCCACCACGAGCCAGAGCCCGCGGTAAGCCATTCCGGCCGGAATGGGCTGATTCATTTCCGGGCCGGTGAAGTCCAGCGTGAACGGTCCGGCAAAGTCCGTGGACAGAACCTTTTCCTCCGCAGCGAGCGGCACCGTGGCCGCGTCCACGCGGGAGCCGTGGAGCTCCGCGACGATGGAGAGCGCCCCGGCGAGCGTTTGCCCGGCGGGGAGGCTGAGGGAGAGGCGGAGCGGGCAGGCCTGCCAGTGCTCCAGAGGGAGCACGGCGGGCGAGCGGTCGCCGGTGAGGCTGGCGGTGGCGGGGTCCATGGACGGCGCGGCGGGGGCTTACTTCGCGGGTTTCCCGGAGAGGGTCAGGCTGGCGTCTTTGTAGGTCAGCGTGACCGTGGAGCCGTCCGGCGGTGTGAGGGCGCAGGAGCAGACGGCCAGGGGCGTGAGGATGAGGAGGGCGGCGAGACGGAGGCGGGTTTTCACAGGCGTTCTTTGTTAGTGGAGCGGGGACGGGTGGAGCCGCCCCGGAGGGCGAGGCGGACGGATTTCGCGCGTTGCCTGAGCACGGCGTTGGCGACGTGGAGCAGGCCCCATCCGTTGAGGCCGAAGAGCAGCCCGCCGAAGGCCCACACCTGCCAGGGCATGAGTTGCTGGGAGTCGCGGGGCACCCATCCGCGCCACACGGCGGCGTGATACACAAGGCCGGGGACGATGCTGCCCATGCTGGCGGAGCCCAGGAACACGCTGAGCGTGTGACCCAGTTCCCGGTCCTTTTTCCGGGCTTCAATAAGGGCGAGAATGGAGGCGATGATCGCGCCCAGGACGGCATAAGCGTCGCCGCTGTCGGGGTTGTGGACGACAACGGCCACGCAGGGCAGGGACAGGAGGGCGGCGAGCACGGGAAGGCCGCAAATGGCGGTGGCGAGGGGCATAAAAATGCTTGTTAGGGATAGAGTGGGTTAGCCGTCTTCCCGGCGTTCGGTGAAGTAGTCGCGGACGCTCCGGAGCATGTCCGGATGGTCGCGGCGGGCGGCTTCGGTCCACTCGGTCACGCCGGAGGCGGAGGGCGCGACGTGAAGCCGGGGATTGAAGGGCCGCGTGTATTCCAGCCGTTCCATATATTTCCGGTCGCGGTGGTCCCCGTGCCAGAGGTGGATGAGGTCCGCGGGGATGCAGTCGATGTTCCCGCCGGTCCATTCGCGCACCGGTTCCCCCCAGGCGCGGGCGTGCTCGTAAACGTGTTCGTTGAACGGGGCGATGTGCGTATGATCGCGGCGGAGGCGTCCCATGGCGGCGAGGGCCACGATGCTGTCACCCGGGCCAATGATGCTGTGATACAGGCCGCCGAAGCGTTCCCACAGTTCGCGGCGCGCGGCCCACGCGAAACCGCAGTGGAAGTGGGACCAGCAATCCCGGCGGGGATCACGGATCGCGCCCGCGAATCCCGTGGAGGCCTTGCTCCCGCTCTCCCGCAGGCTGGAATCCGTGTAGATGGCCCGGGAGAAAAGCTGGATGAGCGGGGTTTGATCGAGCACCGCGCTGGCGCGGGCCGCCCACTCCGGATGCCGGATAATCACGTCCGCGTCAATCCACGCGAGTTTGCGGAACTGCTGGGGGACGATGGAGGGCGCGAGGTTGAGCAGGCCCTCCTTGTGCCAGAGCGAGTTTTCCGGCGAGGTCCGCAGCTGGAGCACGCGGGGACTGTCGAGCGGGAGGACCGGCGCGGGGCCGCCGTCGAAGGTGAGCTCGACCATAAAGACCGGGATGCGCAGAGCCCACAGCCACGAGAGGAACGCACCCATGTTCTGGCGCGGGCGTTCGTAGCCGGACGGATTGAAGTGGCAGGCGATGACCGCGAGGTCACCGGTGAGCGGCACTTCAAAGGCCGGATGGTTGTCGAGAGGATGACCGGAATAGACCGGCGCACCGGCGGCGGATTCAAGGAAGGGTGGATACATACCAGTGTAAACGGGTCAAGTGTAGGCACTGCCGGTGGACTCGGTTCCCCAGAGAACGACCGTCACGCGGGCGTTGCAGTTCGCGGTGAGGCTGATGCTCAGCGAGGACGTTCCGCCGGTCGCGAAGGCGCGGGATTGCAGGAAGACGCCGGGCGCGGTGTAGGCGATGGACTCGGACCCGTAGAGGACCGTTCGCGCGACGGTCACGGTGCCGATGGGCGCGGAGGGGTTCAGTGGCTCGATGAGGATCAGGAGGCCGGAGAGGGACTCGAAGGAGACATACAGGCCGTTGTCATTGCGGAGAAACGCGCCCCCGATCTGGATGAACGGGAAGTGATTGAGCGTGACATTCAACGCGCTGCCCGGGTCCGGAACTTCCACGGTGAAAGCATGGAAGGAATTGCCCGGCTGAATGAGGGTCCGGTCGCGCACCCCGAAGGCCCACGAAGTGAGGGCGGGAGGGGCTCCTGGGAACGCGCCGGTGAGGCCGTCCGGCTTGATGGCGGCGGCGATGCCAAGCCGCAAAGAGGTGCTGAGGTTCATGATTCGGAACGGTTAGGAGCCGGAGACGAGGACCTGGGCTTTCCAGTTCCGGCAGAAGTTCAGGGCGGGCGTGGCGGCGATGGAGCCGACCGCGATGGGATCGGCGGCGCTTTGCGGCTTGGCGTAAATCTCCAGCGAGGCCGCGGAGTGGAGGACGTGACCGTCCGGCACGGTGAAGGTGAACTCGGACCCGGGACGCAGGGAGAAGTGCATCACGTCGGTGAGCGGCGTGGAGCCATAGAGGCAGGAAAAGCCGGTGAGCTTGAGCTCCATTTCCCCGAACGGGAACGCACGGGGGGAAATCGCGCCCTGGTCGATCACGGTTCCGGCGACGGACTGGACCTCCCACGCGAGCGCGCCGGGAGTGGCCACCAGCTTCCCCACGCAACGGTCCGTGCTGTTGTTGGAGACCAGCGTTCCGGTCCCCGCGGCTCCGTTCAGCGGGCCGCCGGTGGCTTCGATGGGCTCCGTGGGGGAGGAAACATTCAGGACCGTGCAGCCGAACTGCTCCACCCGTTCATAGGAGTGCGCGTGGCCGACAAGGATCAGGTCGAACCATCCGGAGCGGGCGAGTTGCGCCACCTCCGGAATGACCGATGAGCCGGGTACGGAGGTGGTGCTGGGCCAGTGAACACAGGCCACGCGGTAACGGGCATTCTTCACCGTGCGGATGCGGTCGAAGATCCATTTCCACTGGTCGGAACCGTATTCCAGCCCCGGCCCCACCTGGCTGACCATCGAGGAGTTGAAATTGCCGTCCAGGCAAAGCACCTGGAGGAGCGGATCGGTGTCCCCAACATTGCCGTAAAAGAGCTTTTCGTAATAGGCTTTCGAGGCGGCGAACTCCGTCACATAAGGGAACTTCGCGGCCACCAGGGCGAGGATGCCGGAGCGGTCCCACTCGTGATTGCCCATGACCGGGAAAACCTTCTGCGCGGTGATCCCGGAGGCGAAGACGGCCACGTCCGAATTGAGCGAGGCCGCGCCCCCGGCCTGCACATTGTAGCTGAAATCCCCTATCAAAAGCGTGGCGGCCGGAGAGAACGAGGCCACGCGATTGGCGGCGGCGGTCTGGTTGGCTCCGGGCGTGCCGCAGTCGGCGAGCCATCCCAGGGTGACGGAACCGGCGGGATTGCCGGTCCAGTCGGCGGCCACCTGGGGCGCGGTGGAGGGGCAGCGGATCGTGACCGTTCGCGCAACGGTCATGTCCGAATAAGCGGAGACTCCGTTGTAAGCCTGCTTTGAGGAATCCGTGACCGTCTGCGAGCCCAGGTAAATCCGGAGGAAGGTTCCGGGTGTTTCGCCATACAGAAAGTTCGCGCCGTCCGGCACGATGGTTTCCATGAGGGGCGCGAGGCCGAAAGCGGCGGCGTCCGAATGCAGCGGAGTCAGGGGAGTCACGGAGGCCTCCGCGCCGGATTGCGGGCGGAGGGAGAAACGGAAAGTCGGGTCCATGACAGAGCCCGCCGGTCAAGCAGCCGGATCAAAAGTCCCACTCGTGCACGAGGATGAACTCGGCGGACCACTCGAACAGCATCACGCCGCCATGCGAGGAAAGGAGATTGGGCGTGAAGGAATTGAGGATCCACGCGTATCCCTGCCCGGATTTGCCCGGCCACCAGTAGGCGCGGCGGATGCGGACGGAGGCCGGGTTCGTGTTCTGCCGGAGATTGATTCCGCCGTCCGTGTCGATGTCCATGCCGTTGCAGGTGGGCTCCGGCAGGGTGTCCGTGGTGGCGATGCACTTCCCCGTGTAGTTCCGGGCGTAGGTTTTCAGCATCAGCGTGGTCCGCTGCGGCTGGTTGGTCGCCGGGTTCAGTTCCGCGGCTCCGGAGGGCAGGAGATTGACACCCGCGTAAACGTCCCCGTCCGGAAGCTCCACGCTGCGCCGGGACATGGGCATGGAAAAGCTTTCCACCAGCATGAGGCCGGAGAACGCGGGAAAGGCGAGGCTGACAGAGGACGGCGTGATACCCTGTCCATCGGCAATGCCGATCCATGTGAGGTCGTAAGTCTCATGATCGTGGACGGTCTCCACAATGACGGGCTGTTGCAGGTGAAAGCGCCCGTCCGGAACCGGCACGGAGAGGCCGCCGGAAAAGTCGGAATCGCGAAGCTGGCGGCCCTCGGTGAATACCGCGGGCATGGCGGTCCGGCGCTCGCGCCGCACCACGATCTGCGCGGAGACCGTGGCGAAACCGGCCTGGACGGCGGCGAGCGCGGGAGCCTTCTTCCAAAGCCAGTCGCCCAGGGATAGGAGGGAGTGTCCGGTAGGGGGAAAGCTCATGCGCCGGGTTTGGCTCCCTGTTTAAGTAACTGCGCGGAAATGCGCTCCAGCTTCGCCGCGATTTCCTTCACGGTGTTGATGGCGGTCTCCACCACGGACGGCCCGGCGGCCTTGTCCCTCGCGGCCTGGGCGGCGGCCTGCTGCTTGCGGTTGGAACCGGCACCGTAATTTTTGGCGAAGCCGGGAATCCCCTCGTCGAAGAACTTCGCAAAGTTGGTGGGATCTGAATGCCAGCCGCTCAGGCTCCCCTTCATGCCGCCGTCCGAACGCACCCGGTTGTTCCGGTAGTTCATGCCACCGTCCCCGCGGACATCGTTCCCGCGGCCCCGGATTTTGCGGCGGCCCGTGCGGGAGTAATGCTCCGCGTCCTCGCGGTGCCGCTGGTCGGTTTCCGCCATGGAACGGGCCTCCTCCGGAGTGAGCCCCATTTTCCGGTAGCGGTCCGTTTCCGTCTTCAAGGTGTGTTCCTTTTCGAGCCGGTTCGCGGTTTTGGTCCGGCCGTTGGCGCGGGCTCCCTCGATGGCCTGGCGGGAACGCTCCTCCTCCATCGTTTTGGCGCGGGCGCGTTTCTCCTCGCGCTCCGCGATTTCGCGGGCGTGGTGGTTTTGATCCCGGATAAATTGGGCGGCCCGCTCATGGCTGATGGAAAGCTTTTTGGCGAGCTCCTCGGCGTGCTGCAGAATGGCCAGATTGTCCTCGGCGGCGGCCTGCTCCTCCTTGTTGCCCGCCTCTTTGGCATCCCGGATTTTTTCCTCCAGGTCCTCGATGTCGTTGAGCTTTTGCAGTTCCAGCCGGGCGGTGTTCTCCACGCGGTCCCGCTCCTGTTTTGCGCGGGCGGCCTCTATCTCCCTGCGTTTCTGGATCTCCTCCTCCCCCTGGGCATATTTTTTCATGGGGTCGGTGTTTTCCCCCATCGCGGCCCCTTTGACCTCCTGCCACGCGGCCCCCAGGGACTCGATGGAGAGGCCGCCTTTCATCGTCCGCTGGCCGAAGTCCGCGACGGCGGAGGCCACGCCCGCGACGCGGCCCTTGGATTCGGTGGCCTTGTAAACCTCCCACTGGTCCTTGATGTTTTTCAGGGACTCCTGGGTGCCCGCGATGACGCGGGGCATTTCCTTGAGGCGGCCCAGGAGACCGGCGAAAAACCCTTTGGCGTTGTCCCGGTCCAGCCCCTGCGCCGTCTTCATAAAGCCGGTGACGTGCTCCGACATGATTTTAAAGTCGTCCATCTCGACTTTGTTCTTGGAGAGCGTCTGCGCCATCTGCGTGAGGAACCCGTCCATGTTCTCCACGGTGCCGCCGGTGCGGGCCACTTCATTGCCAAGCTCCGCGATGTATTCGCGGGCGTCCTTCGCGGTGTAGCCCAGGGATTGCAGCTTGATCGCGCCCCGGGTGGCAATCTCAAAACTCAGGCCCGGGAGGGAGCCGGTTTTCGCCAGTTCCTTCACCTGAAAGTCCAGGGTTTCCGTCCCGTCGGAGGCGGCCGAAAGAGCGCGGATGAGGCCCTCAAAGTTGGTATCCGACTGGAGCAGGGAGCCGCCCAGCTTCGCGATGGTCCGGACTCCTTTGCCGACCACTTCCAGCTTGCTGTTCAGTTCGGTCCAGGTTCTTCCCCCGAAGAATCCCCGGCCTCCTTCGCCGGGAGCAGGGATGTTGCCCAGGCCCCGGGCATGGGCGCGGGCCTGCTGTTCAAAATTGCGGAGCGCGGCTTGCGCGTCCCGGGTGGAAATGTCCACCTGTCCTCCAATGACGGCGCGGGGCATGGCAAAAAGGGTTAGTCCTGAATGGCGGCGAAACGGGCGGCGGCGCTCCGTTTCAGGCGGCGGGTGCGCTGTTTGAATTCGGCGCGGGAGACGGCGGCGGCGGCCCAGGTGGTGACGGGCACGTCACGTTCCAGCCACCGGCAGTGAAGGGCGGCGTAAGCATCCCGGAGAGGGAGGCGGTCCAATACGTCACTCCGGCGGAGCATGTCTCCTCCGGTAAGGAGCCAGGCGAATTGATCCTCGGCCCGGGGATGAAAAGAGCGGGGCTGGTCGTCTCCCGGATCCTCGTTTTTTTTTGCGGGATGGGCCGGGCGCGGCAGTGATGGTCCCACAGGCGGCGGGCGATGAGGAGCACGGTTCTCCGGCTGGCGTCTGAGATACCGAAAGTGAGGTCGGCCCACTCTTCGATGGCGCACCAGAAATGCGTCCAGTTCTCGCGCAGAGGCGGATTGTCGCCGGTGGGAGCGCACCAGGTGGAATGGTGGTGCGCGGAAAGAAAGAGCAGCGCCGCGGCGTCCTGGAGGGTCTCGGGACGGTCGGCGTTGTCATCGCCGGAGAACCCAATCAGTTTGTGATACAGGCTGATACGGGAATAGGTCAGGAGCAGCGGCAGCGCGGGCCGGACACCCGGAACGGGCGGGATGTGGACCGGGCTTTCCGTGCGGGCAGGCAGCAGCCGGAAGCATGGCACGAAGGAGAAGGATTCCTCCTCTTCCTCCAGGGCGGCGGCGGTGGTTTCAACGGAGGGAATCGGGGGAAGGTCCCAGGATTCCACGGGATCGGCGGCGGTATCGTCCATACCAACGAGGCCACCGGTCAAGTAAAGGGGCTTACTTGACCTCATGAAATGGAAGAATTAATTTACGAATTATTAAGAATCCCCCCCCATGAATTCTGATACCATCGAGAACCACAAACTGGCGCAAACGTGGGCTTTTATGCAGGAATTGAGAGCCAGGCGCGGAGACTCTCATTCAGTCCGGGCAGACCAGCTTTTGAGGACAGCGGCCCTTTCCCTCTGCGAATATCTGGTGGAAGTCGACCGGGATGGTTTTTTCCAGTTCCTGGACAGCAAAGATGCTGATTTCCCCTCTTTTGGGTAGCCTCAGAAATGCGCGGCGTTGGACTGAGGCTTAAAGCCCATCCAGATGCGGCTGGACGGCGTCCCGGAGCGCGGATTCCCGGCAGGATTCCTCCATGAGGGACTGAGTCACCACGGCGGAGCGGAGGCCCCGCCCCCGCATCATGAGGATGGGATCTTTCCGGGCTTCAAGCTGGGCGGTCTTCGCGGCGTTGGCATTGGCCAGTGCCTGGATGGCATAGCACCATGGATGCTCCCCGGCGGGGGAGTTTCCCAGGAGGATGCCGGAGGCGTCCACGCCCAAAATGCTGGGCCGGTGGGAGGCGCGGGCGGCGGCCTGGAACGCGGCGCGGGGGATCTCGGGAAAGGAAAGGGACTCCGCGGCGAAGGCCACGCCTGGCGGCTTGCCCGGCAAGACGTGCCATTGAGGAAGAGGGCGGAAGCCGCACACGATGAGCGCGGCGGCGTGGCGGAGGTCCGGCACGGAGAACGCGATGGGACCAATGTGCCCGGCGGGACTGAGGAGCGAAGGCGGGAGCAGACGGCAGAGCCTGCCATTCCCGGGCCGCTGGAACACCGGCACGGCAAGCGGGTCCCGGGACCATGCCAGGAGGGCGCGGTGCGTCTCCAGAGCGTGCAGGCACGCCAGAACCGGATGATCCGGCGTCTTGCGACGCGGGGATTCCGGGTCCGTCTCCGGCAGGCGGGCGGACTGTAAAATCTGCGTGGCCGCCTGGACCTGCTCCCGGATGACCCAGGTTTCCCCTGCGGTGCCGGTCCGCTCCACGAGGTAGGCCATGGGGTGCGCGAGAATGCCCCACACGGTCTCCAGCATGACTGCTTCGTCCCGCGTGCATTCAATCTGTTCCGTCGAAAGCGAAAGCATGGCGGGGATCAGGCGGAGGGGGCGAGCATGATTTCAACGGTGTCGTTGGCGTCGCACCACCATTCGAGCTCGCCGGAGACTTCGTGGAGCGTGCCCTGTCCGGATTTGAGGGAGGAGGTGTTGATCCAGTATCCCGTGGTATTCGCGACATCGTGACCGTGGTCGATTTCCGGATAAACATCGGTTAGAAAGGACTTGTGGAAGGCATAGCCGGGGGAGCGGGCGTTGAGGCCGGAAGCCAGCTTCTTCACGTCCCCGGTGTACTTCACCTTGAGGTCCGGAGTAATGCCCACCTTGGTGTCCTTCGCGGCGCGGTGGCCCTTGTGGTCGGTCCACTGATAGGTGGAATCGTAGTCCAGGGACTTCAGGAGAGTCCCCTGGGTGGCGAGACCGTAGCGGATGCCGATGGTGGAATCAATTTGCCCGCGGGCGTGGATGCGAACGGAAGGGAGAGCCATAAATCAGGAGAGCGGGAGGGTGTGAAAGAGGCCGGGGGTCAAGGCAGCGGCCAGTTGAAGGAATCGATCTGGTAGGGCGTGCGGTAGGCGTCCCGGACGAAGGGCGCGCCGTCGCCGGTCCAGCCGGACGTGGACCAGTCCCACGCGGCGGATACCGGCGCGGCGGGGTTGACGGCGGCCACGGCGGGCGGTCGAAGCGCGGCGGGGTCCTGGAGGTAAAGGAAGGGTCCCACGGGATAAGTGAGGGCAAACCAGATAAGCCGCGGAATGGCGGAGGTCTCCGGCGTGATGCCGGGAACGGCACTGCCGATCCAGACGTTGTCCCGGTGATCGAAGGCCCCCGCGAAGGCGGGGGAGGTGTCCATGTGGGACCACGTCTCCGGCTGCGGCGGAAACGCGCGGTCCGTGAAAAAGCCGTCCTCCGCGGACTGCCAGAACCGCACGCCGCCCTGCCACGCGGTGAGGTCCGCCAGGGAATCGAAATGAGCCACGCATTCCGCGAGGGTGGGACGCCGGGGAGCGATGCGGAACACGCGGGACACCACGCCCGTTCCGGGGCGGAGGTAGTAAAGGGAAACGGGGTGGCCGGTCCACGGCGCGGCCGCGCCGGTCTCGGTCGCGGGTCCGAAGGAGTTCACGAGGCCGGTGGGCACACTGGAACCGAAGCGGGTGGGATCGTATTCCCCGAACTTGAGCGCGATGGTGAAGGACACGGCGGGCAGGCCGCCGGGCGGGGGATCGTAGGAGGGGCTCTCGTAGAAGAGAACTCCCGTGTTGTTCTTGAACAGGAAAGGCAGGTCGTTCATGTCCGCGTTGAGGAACGACAGGGCATGCCGGGAGAGCGGCAGGCCCGGGTGATAGTTCGCGAGGCCGCCCCGGGCGCGGGCTTTGGCGGTGACGCTCCACCGGAGTTGCGGGTTGCTGGTGGCGGAAATGTAGAGGCGGCCTTTCCAGTCCTTGTCCTCGTAAAGATCCTCCGTGGTGGTGGCGTGACAGCTTTCGATGAGGAGATAAGCCTCGCGCTTGAGACTGAACACGCCGGGATCAATGGGGGAGCGCGTGTGGAGGCGGATGGAGGGAAGCGGCGGCATGGTCAGACAACGGGAAAGCGGCAGCGGACGGTGAAAGAGACGTGGGCCTCGGTCTCCCAATCGTCGGAAATGCTGAGAGTCTCGGCGTGTTCGTCGTAGATCAGATCCACGGTGACGGCGGGCGAGGAAAGCCGGTCGCGGGCGGAGGAGAGCAGCACGTCCCCGGAACCGTCCATCAGATCGGCGGTGAAAAGCGCGAGGAGCTCGTTGGCAAGGTCGCGGGGATCCGCGCCAGGCTGGACGCGGTCGAAAAGCATCTGGCAGCGGAGGGGGATGTTCCAGATTTCCTTTACCTGTTCAAAGGCCTGCTGGGGATCGCCATCGACATGCAGGAGCACGCATCCGCCCTGGTGCTCGCCGGGATCGTCCGTCCGGAAAAGGTGGAAGCCTTTCGGAATCAGATGCTCCGCCGGAGCGGGCGTGGGGGCTTTGGGGGTTCCAGCCGGCCAGGACGGCCAGGCGGAAAACGGGAAGCCGGGGCCCTGGCGGACGAGTTGCTCCATGCGCGTGAGCAGCGCTCCGGCGTCGGCGGTTTGGTAGTAGAGCGGCATAATCAGGCCATGCGGGCGGTGAAACCGGAGCGGCGGGCGGGCGGCAAGAGGCGCTCCGTGAGCCACTGCGCGGTGATGCGTTCCAGCATGCTCATGGTCTGGTGGAAGACCTTCCCGGCGACTCCGGCCATGCCTTTCGGGCGGGGATTGGACTTTGTCTTGCGGGAGGAGCCCCAGGCGTCCACGGCGATGCTGGCGAAGGCCTCCGTGGCCTTTTCCACGAGGGCATGCGGGGAGTGTTTGGCTTTCATGCCGTCCCCGGCGGTGCCCTTGAGCTTCCGGAGGGGATCGATCAGAGAGGCCCGGTGGACGTTCACGCTGGATTTCCGCCGCGAAAGATAGCGGGCGCAAAGCTGGTAAAAGGCGGCGGGAGCCCGGCGGGCGCGGGCTCCGTAGATATTGAACTTCCGGATGAGGCGGGCAATCAGGGTGCCCCGGAAGCGGTCGATGTTGGCGGCCCGCCGTTTTGCCTGTTTCGAAGCGTCCCCGGGCAGGGCGGCCTCCGCGCCGGAGGCTTTGATGTGGTCCACCTCTTTCATGAGGTAGTTTTCCACCTTCGCTTTGTCCCCCTTCGGCACGCGCTTGAGGCAGAAGCTCAACCAGAAACGCATGACCTTTTGGAGAGTCTGCATGTAGGACCGGCCCCGCATGGCCTCGGAGGCGATATAAGCCGCCGTGCAGGGCAGCAGGGAGGAATCCGTGACGCGGATGAATCTTTTCCCGAACATTTTGTTGTTAGGATTGGGGTAGCGGATGGGGTAGGATTTTTACTCGATGAGATTGCCGATGCGCTCGGCATCGATCTCCCAGGCTCCGGCACCCATGCGGAGCTCCGCGATGCGGTGACGCTGGACGCGGGCGGGGTCCGGGCGATCTGTGCCCGGCAGGGCATAGCCTATCAGGAAGGTGGTGCGGCTTTTGAGCGGGACGTAAGGCAGCGGGGCGAGGGAAACGGACCTAGCCGTCTGCGAGGACAGGTGGAGGCCCAGGGCCTCGGCGCTGCGCATCTTCATGGGGGCGTCCGCGACGTCGCGGGCCTTCAAGGTATAACCGGCCACGGAGTCCGGGGCATCGTGGCCGTCCGGCGGGAACCAGGCGGCGAGCGGTTCTCCGGCGGCATTGCGGGAGAAGGTGAAAGCGGCGGTCTGGAGGGCGAGGGCGGAAAGGGCGGCAAAGTTCATGGTGAAAGAAAAAACCCGCTGCCCGCACGGGGGCGGGAGCGGGTTTCAAAGGGGCGGGCCGGTGGAAGGGGTTATTTGGGCTTCGCGGGGGTCTTTGCTTTTGGCGGCGCGGCGCTGGAATCGGCGGGGGGCGTGATGACTGTTCCCTCGCCCAAACCGGCAAGCGGTTGATCGGAGACCAGGGCCACCGCGACCGGCTCGCCCCGGGCGACAAGCTCCGCGATGCGGGCTTCATCGCGGGCGCTTTTGGCCTCCAGTTGCTCCCGCGTGGCCTTTTCGTTTTTCAGTTCCTCCTGCAACGCGAGGAAGGAGGATTGGAGTTCCAGCGTCCGGGCGTCCAGGAGGGAGGCCACGAATTCCGGCACGGGGCATTCCCCCTCCGCAGTCTCCAGGGCGGGGCTGGGGTTGTCGAAGGCACGCGCCGCAATGGCGTTGCTGTAGAGGCGGGCGCGGGAGACGCGGGGATCTTCGCGGCAGGCTTCATACGCCGCGTTCGCCTCGCTGCCCTCCGTGAAGGCGGTGGCAAAGGGTTTGAGGTCGAAACCGATGATAACCAGAACGTGAATGCTCATGACGGGAAGGCGGGCGTGATGAGCAGGGTTAGGCGCTGGTAATCATGCAGCCGTTGACGGGGTTCCCCACGGCACACCCCTGGAGCCACACAAGTTTCACGTTGTAGCTGAGTTCCCCGGCCCACTCGATTACCATCACGGAAATTCCCGTCTTCGGCTCGGTGATGATTTCGTAGCTGTAGGACGATTTCCCGGGGTTCACGCCGGGGATGTCCGCCGGATTCGTGGGCACGCGGGAGGCGTAAATGACGCTGTCCCGGGACCCGAAAAAGCCCACGAGGTTGGCGGTGGCGTTGGCGGTGTTCAGGTCGCTATGCTCGCAGATTTGGGAGAATCCGGCGAAGTTGGGAACGCTGCCCTCCACGGAGGGCTGGGTGTTCAAGGCGTAGCGCTGGGCAATGGTGGAGTCTTTGATAAGCGAGCCAAAGCCCACGCTGTTCAGGCAGAGGAACCGGCCCGCCTTCGGCATCTTCTTTACTGCCGCGATGGTCCGGGTATCCACGACGGCGGCATAATCCCAGGAGGCCGCCGCTTTGACATACCGGCCACCGACACCGCCGGAGGTGCCCGGGGCGGTCATGACGGCATGAGGAAAGTTCGCGTGCGTCCACTTGCTGACGATCAGGTCCACGATGTGCGCGGCGATGGCCTCCGCGAGGGGCGTGGCGGCCTCCAGGATGATATTCCGCTGGCCGCTGCCATCGGCGTTGAAACACGCGTTGATCTCGGCGGGCGTGAAACTCCGGGAGGTCTGCTTCATCTGGTCCATGATGACGGGAATGTCCGTGTCGGCGGCGGTGGCCTGCATGGTGCCCTCCGCGTAATCAATTACGGCGGGGATGGTATTGATCCGCGCGGTAATGGTGCTGTTGAGCTTCGCGGTGCGGGCCACGGCGGGATCAAGCTGGGAGAGGTCCAGGGAAATGGAACTCAGGAGGGGACGGGAGGCGACAGCGAGAGCCAGCGCGGCGGTGATGATGGGCGCGGAGGCAACGGTTCCGAAAACGTTAGGCATAGGAAAAAGAGGTTAAGATGGGGAAGGGAAGGGGATGGGATCAGACGGGAAGGCCAAGCATCTTGAGGCGAACCCGGGAGCGCTCGATGGAGCTCATTTCAGGCGTGATTTGTTCCGGGCCGGTGGCCTCGGTGGTGGTGGGAGGCACTCCGCCGGGGACGACTCCCTGGGAGGCCGCGAGGGTGGAAAGCTCCTTGTTCCGCACGTCCTGCCGGATTTCGCCGGTAGTCTTTTTGGCCTCCGTTTCGAGCTCCGTCACGCGGGCCTGGAGGGTGTTCCGCTCCGTGGTCAGAGCGGACACCTGGGTTTCGAGTCCCTCCGCTTTCGTGGTCAGCGTCTTCACGCGGTCCTCCGCCACAAGGAGGTTGGCGGAAACGGTGGTGAGGCTGGTTTTCGCGGCGTCCCGCTCGGCGAAGGCGGAAGCGAGGATCGCGGAAACATCCGTCTGGGCCGCGGGCTGCGGGGGGCCGGATGTGGGAGTGGGACCGGCGGACGGCGCGGGGGAGGCAGGAGGGCCGGAGCGCTGGAAGAAGGGAAATTCGGAGGAGAGCTTCATCATGACAAAGGAAGCCCAGGGTCAAGCCGGGGTCAGAGGGCCGCCGCGAGGGTGGCCATGAAGTCGGCGAAGGTGGGAAAACCATCGTTGCCGGACTCGTCCGGACAGGAATCAATGAGGTGGCCCTTGCCCACGGCTTTGGCTTTGCGGAGGGCGCTGGCGGGGAAGGACTGGCCCTCCATGAGGGTATCGGGCACGGCGGGGCAGGAGGCGCGGATAAAATCCTTGAAATCCTTCCCCGCGGAGGCCACGCGGGCCTCAATAAAGGAATACCAGTCTTCGGACCAGGCGACGCCTTCGGCACCCATGCCTTTAAAGACACCGTCCGCATAGAGGCGCACCTCGTAGCCCTGGACGGCGTAATAACGCGAGGCGTCCCAGGTCACGATGAAGGTTCCAATGCCGCCAATCTCGGCGAAGGAGGGGGCATGGCGCTGCTGACAACCGGCGGCAACGTACATGGCGGCGGAGGAGGCGTTCTGGAGCCAGGCAAGGACCGGCTTGCCGGTAACGCTCCGGAGCGCGATGGCGGCCTCCCGGATGCCGGGGGTGTATCCGCCCGGGGAGTCGATATACAGGACCAGGGCTTTCACCGCGTCATCCGTGGCAGTGCGGCGGGCGGCCTCCACGAGGCGGGCCGTGTTGAACCATCCGCAGTAAGCTTCATAGACGGGGGACACGCCCTGCATCAAGCGCCCCATGACCGGCTGGACGGCAATGCCGGTGGTCGTGTCGATCATGAGGCCGACCCGCTTGTTTGCCTGACACATACAATAATCCTCCCAGGTGTCCGCCTGCGGCTGGAGGCAGTACGCCTGAAAGGCAACGTCGGAAGGGAGGGGCTGGCCGGACCGGGCGGCCCCGCTGAATTCCGCGAAGGCCCCGGGGAGCATCGCGAAGGGGGCCGGTAAAAAAGTGGAGGGCTGGTGCATTTTCCCGCGTGAAATAATTGGTTAGGATTGGGGTAGAGAGTGGGGTAGAAAATCAGGCGGCTCTTTCGGCGGCTTCCGGGAGGTGGGAGACGTTCGCGCCCGCGCTGCTGCTGAGTTTTTCCGTGAGGCGTCCCGGGGGCAGGCCGTATTCCTTCTCCAGGTCCATGAGCATCCGCTCTTCCTTCGCCGCCTGGCGGAGTTCCTCCTCATAGTCGAGGCCAAGACCTTCATAGACGCGGGCGTGCGTGGTCAGGAGGGACTTCCGCATTTCGATGAGCAACCGGCCCATCTTGCCAAGATCCACGGAAACGTCCCGCTGGGGCGTCCAGCGGACACGCCAGAAATCCCCCTTCGACGGATAGGGGAGGCGACCGGCCTTCATTTCCTTGCTGATGGCGTAAACCCAAAAGCGCTGGCAGAAGGGGAGGATGTGGTCCCGGTGACAGTTCAGGATGAAGCGGGCAAGGACTTCGATTTTAAAGCGGATGTCCGCGCCCCCGGGGCTGTCCATAAAATAGAGGACTTCCGGGGGCACGCCGAGACCGATGGCCACCTCCCGGAGCAGGCTTTCCTTGAAGGCCTGTTGATTGGGGTGCGGCCTGTCATCGTGGAGCACGTCCAGGGGAACACTGGCGGCCATGCCGCCTCCCAGGATGTTCTCCACCGTGTAACGTTCGGAGGGGGGCGCGGAGCCGCCAGAGGACGCGGAACCGGGAGGGCTGAAAACGTCCGTGGACAACGGAGCGCCAAGCCCGTGCAGGCTGGGCGTGCCGTTCCCCGTGGAATCCGAAAGGCGGGTCAGCCCCATCAGCGCGGCCTGTTTGATCGCCTGTTTCACGAAACCATTCGTTTCAATGATGTCGTGAAAATGGTTGATGGCGTGCGCCAGGATCGGCGTGCCCCGGGTAGCCCCCAGGGTGGTAAAACGGGCGTGGTGGTGGACGGCGGAGGACGGGAGGGCGCGGCCCCTGCCGCTGCCGTCCTGGGCGGGAAACCAGTAGGCGAGGGGGAAGTTGTCGCCGGTGACTCTGACTCCGTTGTTCCATGAGGCCCCGGCCTCCGGCGGCTGGGCCACCTGGTGGCCCTCGCGCATGGCCACGCGGGCGCTGCCGCTTTCCGTTTCCGTAAGGATGGAAAAGGCATCGCCATCCGACCACGGATGAAAAAGGCAAATCCGCACCTGGGCCTGCGCGAAGTTGATGCGCCCCGAAGCATCAAAAATGCGGGGGGACATGGCGATGCGCTGGAAAGCCTCCTCCGCGAGCTCCGACCATGAGGGATCGCCGGAAATGGACTGCGGCTTGAGCGGGCCGACCATCCAGGAGAGGTAATCCAGGGCGTTCGCCGGTCCGTAGTTCGCGATGAGGGTCCGGGACTTGAGCCGGAGCACCTGGAGGGAACTGGAGGTAAGCTGGCGGCGGGTGTCATCCCGGAAGGTCCAGAGCTCCCGGCGGGCATTGCTCTCCTGGGTGGCGAAGTAGGGGGAGAACGCGGCGGGCATGAGCGCCGCGTCCGGATAGGGGGTGCCGTCTGATTGAAGGAGCATAACAGGGCGGCGGATGGTTAGGGTCCCCAGGTGACTCCGGCGGGATCGGCGAAGGGCCGGAATCGCATCTGATGGGCAATGGTGGACGCCGGAAGCGCGTCCCCGCTGGCCGCCGGATCGGCGGCGCGGAGGGTCCGGACATGGTCCACGGCGGACAGGATCACGTTCGCGTCCTCCCGGCTGAACGTGGTGGACAGGCCGAGATTGGTGATGCTGACGGCCAGTCCCAGGGCGACGCTTTCGGCCTGGGTGGCAATGAGGTCTATCTCCGCGTCAGTCTTGCGGAGAAGGACACGGGCAACGGTAAGTTTATCAAGGGAGGCGGCCACAAGGGACGCCGGGGGTCAAGAGGAGCAGAGGCGGGTATTCCCGAGGAATCGCCCTGCTAACCAGACCATTTTCTGAGCCGCTCACGCTCCACCATAACAGCGACCTGCCCTTTTGGAGCAATCTCCACTTGAAGGATTCCCGCTGGATCGGTGAACATTCTCAGGAGTGTTGCTTCCTGCATCTCCGGAAGGAGACCGGTTTTTAACGCTGTTTCGTGCAACCCTGTTTTCGCGGAAAGCACTTTTATATCTATGATGGTGGACGACTCAAAGAGGACCGCCAGAACAACAAGCTGGTCGATGCCCATATGCTCCACGTCCTCGAATATCTTTAGATCAAAAGGGTTTGGAAGCTTAATCTTTCGGGCCAGCGCGATGTTGATCCCTTCTAACTCAACAATTCGTTTTTCCAGATTTTTGGCGCGCTGCTCGCACTCGTTCAGGTAAGCCAGGAGACTGTCGATACGGGATTTTTCCGGAGGAGTTTGGAAAACCCCCGCGAAATATTCTTTAAATACCGTAAAGTCAATCATTTCTGACAGTTAAAGAGGATGTCAAAACCGGCACAACAGCAAATGCGGGAGCACTTAAATTTTAAGACGTTACGCGGCTTGCTGCTGCGCCTGTCCCCTGAGCAGGGAGATCCGGAGGACTTCCTCCAGAACCAAGTACCACTTGAGGCAGTCCCCTAAATCGTTGGGTCCTTCCGTGGTCCAGTGGTTGACGATAATAGGTTTCCCCGCCGCGTTTTTTGTTTCAATTTGGGTGTAACGTTCGCTTTTCAGGTGGCCGATAATCGTTTCATCCATATGGTCCCGGCGGGGAAAGATGATGCGGCCACGGTCGCGGGCCAGCGCGGAGGGCCGGGCGGGGTCCGCAGCCAGGCGGATGTTGTAGAGGTCGCGTTTAAAGGCGGGGTCGTCGTAGTGAAGGAGCGGGACTTCGTAACCGCGCACGATGACCTTGGAGTCCACGGTGAGCGCGTTGATCTGCTGCCCGGCCCGGCCCTTCACCGGGCAGAAAAGGAACCGGCCTGAATCACAGGAGCGGAGGGAAAAGGCATAAACGGATTCCTCCCGGGCGTCGGAATCATCCTGTCCGGCGGTCCGGCCACGGGCGCGGTAGCCGGAGTCGATGATGCCCCGGTTGCAATACACATGCGGGGGGGCATCCCGCTGGAAGCGCTCACGGTAAGCCTGTGCGGTAGCCGTGGAAAGCCGGAGCGGGATGGGATGCGTGTAGAGCCCGTGGAGCTTGCCATCCGTGGAGCGCATGAGCAGGTCATCAAATTCCAGGACTTCGCCCCAGTCGATAACGTAGGTGTCCACGCGTCCGTCAGGCCGGTAATGCAGGGCGGCCTTCATCCAGGGGAAACGGAGGTCGGAAACGCCGTCCTCGCCTTTCTGGACGTCGGAAACGAGACCGACAACCCAGGGGATCACCGGGCAGGTGCCCCGGTCGTGGGTGCCGCAGTGGCGAAGAATGCTTTCATCCGTGCGGGCCTCGCCGGTGGAGTGGATGTCCTCCGGCTCCGCCAAGTGGTTCCGCCGGACGTCCGCGTTCTTGATGGTGCCCGCCGTGCGGATCAGTTCCTTTTTGATCGCGCCCCAGGTGGCGTTGCCAATGAGGCTGCACCAGTCCGTGTGTTTCGCGGACCACACACGGCGGGATTCGCCCTTGGCGGTCGCGATCCATCCGGCCTCCGGATCGTTGACCATGTCCCGCTTTTCCAGGCCTTCGTGGACGACATGACCGCAGGAGGGGCAATGCCATTCGGTCTCCAGTTCCACAAGGTCCAGGTCGTAAGCTCCATCCAAACCCTTCGCGCGTTCGCAGTGGAAATCGTCCTCGTGGAACGCGTGCGGGATGCGGCAGGCGGGACACGGGCAGCGGAATTCCCGCTGGTCGCCGCGGAGGAAATTCCGGTGAATGCGGGTGCGGGGCTGGGTGACGCCGGGGCGCTTCTTATCGTACGCATAAATCGGCGTGCTGAGCCGGATGATTTTCCGGAGGCCCGCGTTCTTGGTGCGGGCCATCTGGGAGCCTTCCAGGTCCTCGCCGCTCCCCAGGACTTCGTCCGACATGGTGTCGGATTCGTCCTCAAACAGATACTTCACCTGTTTGTTCCGCATGAGGCCGCCGGTGGGGCTGCCGCTGAAAATCTCACACCCGGCAAGGTGGAGGTGAAGGTTCCCCTGTTCCTCGGTGTCCACCTCGCGCCCGAAGACCTGGCGGAGGAAGGGTTGCCAGACGTTCTTACTGAGCTTGATGCTCTCCTCCCGGTTCGTGATGAGGTAGAGGATGTTCCCCGGGTCCTCCGTGAGCATGTGAATCGCCGCGATGATGCAGGACGTGGAGAGCGCGGCGGCGCTGCTCTTCATGATGTTCAATTCCTCGGCGTAGGGGTCGCGCAGGAAGTCGAAGATGATGCGGGCATGGGGAACATTCCGGATGTCCACCGGTTCCCCGGCGCGGTCCGCCGACTGGTTGGCGGAGAGGCGCAGTTTGCGGAACATCCAGTCCTCCGTCCGCTCCGGCTCGCGCGGCGTGTACAGACGTTCCAATTGTTCCACAAGGAACGCCTCCGTGTCATCGCAGGGCAGGCCCGGCGCGGGTTCGCCGCAAAGCTGGAGGTCTTCGCAGAACATCAGGCGAGGAGGGTCAGGAATTCGCGGGAGGTAACAGGGCGGGCCCCGCGGGCGAGGGCGGCGGCGTGCTGGTCCGGAGTGAGGCGGTAGATGGGTTTCCCCTGCATGGCCGTGCGCGACCGGCGGAGACAGCCCAGGGCGCGGGCAAAGTCATCCAGGGCGCGGGGGCAGGAGGTGTAAAGGCAGGCAGCGCGGGTGGCCGGGCAATCCGCCGTGGGCGTGTTCGGACCAAGCGGAGAGAGCGAGAAAACGGGCGCGGGAGCGGGCATGGGATCAGGCGCTGGCGGCTTCGCTTTCGCGGATCACGTCCGCGAATTTGGTTTTGGTTAGCGAGGTGAAGAAGAGTTTCGCGAAGCGGTCCACGAAGGCCCGCCAGGTCTCCTCCGGGGTGTCCGTGGAGAGAGCGCGGCGGGCGTCTGGAAACGCGGCGGTGAGCGCCTGGGTGAACCGGCGGGGAATCCGGGCGTGGAGGGTGTCCAGGAGGTCACACACGCGCTGGCGCGGGAGGTCATCGGTGGCCCCGGCTTTGCGGGCGCGGCCTTCGATGCCCTGGAGCTTTTCCACGGCCTCGAAGTATTCGCGGGCGGCGGCGGGGTCGTTGGGGTCGCGGTCAAAGCGGGCTTTCTTGAGGGCCACGATGGACCTGGCTCCGTGGAGCATGACCTCCGCGGAGAGCGGGGCCTCCGGCATGGCGAGGGGCGGCAGGGAGGGCACCGCTGGCGCGGGGGAAGGGGTGGCCGGGGTGGAGACGACGGGGGCGCGGCCCTGGGCGGCTAGGAGCCAGTCCGGGAGTTTATCGCGGCGGCTGGGGGGCTTCGATATGTCCGACCGGTAATGGTCGCGATACCACGGGAGGAGCGCGGCGGGATCGTGCCACGGAGGCGGGGCGGCCACGTCGGGGAGGGAGCCAATGCGATTACAGCGGTTCACCGTGGCGGTGGTGATGCTGTAGAAGGCGGCGATGTCGGCGGGCGTGGAGAACGCGGGAGCGACGGAAGGGGAGGGAGCGGGGGAGGTTTGCGGGGCCGCTGGCTGGGAGTGGGCGTGGATGATGTCCCATTCCCGCTGGGTGAGGGTGCCGCCGGTGTTGAGCTTCTCCAGGACGTTCTGGAGCTCCTTCGCCTTGAGGCTGGCGAGGGTATCGGCATCGAGCACAAAGGTGGCGCTCATGCGTCGGCGGGCGCGGGGTTGAACTCGCGGAGGCGGGCGGCTTCGCCGGTGAAGGAGACAACATGCTCGTATCCCCCGGCCTCGGCGAGACGGTGGAATTCGGAGATCCATTCCAGATGAAACGCGTGGAGCTCCGCGCATTCAAACACGGTGACCTGCTCCAGATTGCGGCAGGCGCGGAGGTTGGCGCTGGTCTCGATAACCAGATGGCGCTCCGGCTTGTCCGGCCCGCGGGAGGGGACGTGCCAGAGAATGATTTTGGTGTGGAGGCGGCCCAGGGCGAGGCGGAAGTTGGGCAGGGCGCAGAGCTTGTGCTCCAGGGCGGCAAAGATGGTTTTGTTTGTGCTTTTGAAAAAGTAGGAGAGGGCGAGGGTCCAGTGACACGCGGGATGGGCGCGGAGCAGGCGTTCGAGTTCCGCGCAGTTGTCTTTGGAGACGGAGAGGCTGGTGAGGTGGACAGAGTCCGGCGCGCCGGTTTCCTCCGCCATCGTGGTGAGGATATTACAAAATTCAAAATCCCCCGGGATGAGGGCATGCGTGGAATCTCCGGGAGCGGAGGGAAAGGCGCGGACGAGGTCGCGGGCGTTGTCGGCGCGGATCACCCGGCGGACGCGGCGGCGGTGGCGTTTTTGCTCTCGCTCGCGGGCGCGGTGGATGCGGGAGCCGATGGGGAATTCCCGGGCGTGCGTTTCCGCGTCGGTGTCGGCGGAGGGGGAGAGCGAATTTTTGATGGCCGCGAGGGTGGCGGCGATGTCCGGCGGTTTGACCATACCGGAGACGGCGGGTCAAGTTTCTGTCTGGAGGCGGGACAGAAAACAGAATTAAAAAGGGCCGTGTGTGAGAGAAGGCTGCGCTGCGGGAACTGTGCAGCCCCGGCGGCCCCCCAAAAAGATTCCTTACCCCCCCCCCCGAACATTAAAATTTTAATCCACTTTTTAATGTTTCCGAAGATTAAAAATTTAATCTTTCCCCCTGGCCGGTTAATTACCACCAAACATAGGGGATAAAATCATCCCCAGTATACTAGCTCCAAAAAAAACAGCCACCATTAGTGAAATGAGAAGCAATCTCCGGGCCGCCGGTGCCCTATCGATGCACATCTTTATGTAAATGGAAGAACCTATCCACAACACGCCCAAGGAAACAATAGTCGCTCGGGAAGCTAAGGAATAAAGAGACAGCGCGAAAGACATGCCGCCAAAAATTCCGAATGCGGTTCTTAGATTAAAAGGTGTCTGACGGGGAGGCATGATTCATCTTCTTTTTCTCAGGGTTTGTGGAAACTTAGTCGGTCGCGGTCCACGGGGAGGGACTCGCCTTGGACCGCTCCGGGTTCAATCAGAATTTATCAGGCGGGGGGCTGGCTGTCTCCAATGACGTCGAGAACCCGGAATTTCAAAAGCTGTGTCATCAGCAACCGATTGATATTCAGTCGGTAATTGAGCCAATGACGCGATGACACTTAATTCCTTATATTCTGTCGGAGAAATGAAGCAGAATAATCGGGACTACAGGACAGAATCAAAGCAGCCGCACAGGCTGAAAAAAGTTCCGGCGGCAGGAGCTAATGCCGGAATTTGGTGTCATCGCGTCATTACGCAAACAACCCCTTGGAATCCAAGGGGTTGCTGATGACAGGGGAAATTTTAGCGTTGGGACTCTCGCGTCATAGGGAGGCAACAACGGCCTCCTGTTCGTCCTCCTCCGGCTTTGGCGAGAGGATCACCCACAGACGTTCGCTGGGAGTGCGGTGCATGGCCACGCGGTGGGGCTGGTCCTGGGAGAGGCGGCCAAGCATCCGGGCCACCGAGTTGTGATGGATCAGCTTCCCGGCCACGCGCTGCCGGTTGGAGGTGGGATGCTCCAGTATGTCCTGCAACTGGGCATAACGGCCAATCCAGAGACGGCGGTTTTCGCGCCGGGCAATCTCGACAAGCTGGCGGGCGGGAGTGCCCGACTGTTTGAATTCATACTCCGCGACGGCAGCTTCCGCGGTGTAGCCGCACGGCGTGTGGAAGATCGAGCGCCGGTTGGCATGACCGGCTTCCCGCTCAATCGTCAATTCCGTCTCGTCTATCAGTTCGAGGAATTCGGCGGCGGGCGAGTCGTCCCAAAGCATGGAACGGACTTCGAGGTCCGCGAATTCCTTCACCCCGAAACGCTCGTTTTTCAGCGACGGGTCCAGCTTCAACTCATGGAGAAGGTAATGGATGTAGGCCGGAAGCTGCTCCTGAATTTTTTCGCGGAACGCTCTCCTCTCCGCCGGGGTTCCGGTGGGCATGGGCAGCGGGCGGTTATGGACTTTCAGAAGAATCACTTTATCCCGGAAGTCAGGGGTCAAGGGAGGGAAGAACCGCACGGCGTCCGGATCGATGTTGAAGGACTGCGAAACCCGGAATTTCGGCGTGACCGTGAGAGCTCCCCGGTAGAGGCCGCGCCAGCGGTGGTTGTCGTTCACCACAAGGCCCTTGAGCTTTTGGGCGAATTGCACCCGGTCATGCAGCTTGGCGGAGGGGCGGGGATCCTCGGTGCAAAGGTGCTCGGCCTCCATCCATTCATCGTTGAAATCCGTGTCCCCGAAAAGGTAGGGCTGCGGATCGGCGGACCGGCCCCCCAGGGCCGGAGTGATTATGAAGTGTTGGAGGCGGCTTTTGCCGGAACCCTGTTCACCGGCGAGCGCGAGCACCTGGCCATTCAGGACCACGTCCCCGGCAAGGTAAAGATTTTCAAGCGCCCGCTGGAGCCAGCCTTCAAAGTACCAAACCTGTTGCAGCGGGTTAGTGGATTCCGCCGCGTCGTAGCCAAGACGGCTGGAAAGCATGGCGTCGATTACCGACCAGTCACCGGCTTTCGGGACAATGAGTTGAGCTCCACGTTGCATAAGGGTCTTTCGGTTGTTGATGATGTGAACGCCCTTGGAATACCCCGCGAGTCCTTCAATGGCCCGGTCCAGCTTGCGGCGGCGTTCGATATACAGGACGGTCTGGGCCTGCGGGGAGATGAGCTCCGGGCCTCCCATCGGCACGTCAGGGACGCCGATTTCAGAGAGGCGGAGCATGAGGTTTTCTTTCTGGATGCGGAGCCAGTCCCCGTCTTCATCCACGTAAAAATTCCCGCCATCTCCATTCACCCACCATGCTTTGAGACGCTCCGCGGTGGCCTCCGCTGAGAAACCGGTTCCCTCGCTCCGGGGTTCCCGGCGTTCACGCTCCTTTTTAGCCTCGGCGGCTTGCAGGCGCTTCCGCTCCGCTGGCTTGAGCGGCGGCCCGGAAATCAGCCGGTTCCGGAGTTCCTCCAGTTCGCGTTGCTCCGCGGCGGCCAGAAGCGCCACGATAGTGCCGGAGGAAGGCGGCGCTTCGGTTTGCTGTGCCGGCCGCGGAGTCGAGGGCGCGGGCTCCTCCAGGGCGGCGGGCTTCGTGGTCTCCCACTCGGGTTCTTTGCCGCGAAGGAAGGGCTTCAAGCGGCCCACATAGACGCGGGGCCGGTTCATGGCGTCCGCCTCCGGCTCGCCAAACTGGAAGAGGGCTTCCACGTCCAGCTTGCCGTGGTCTGCTTTCGCGAAGTCGTTCAGGTCTTTGATGTCCGGGAGCGGCAAGGATGACCAGTCCACCACATCCACCGTGGCTCCGGCCTGTTCCAGTTGGACCTGCCACTTCGCGGCGGCCTCCCATCCGGTGCGGACGATGACCGGCCCGGAGGCGGTCTTTTTTTCTTTCGGCGGATCGTTATCGGCGAAGATCCGCACCCGCTTCTCCGCGAAGTGCGGCAGGGCCTCCGGCGCGATGCTCATGGCGCCACCAAGGATGCACACCACGGCGTGCGTGGCGTGGAGGTCCAGTTGCGCAACGAATTGATAAGCGGCCAGCATGTCGGCTCCGCCCTCGGTGAGGATCACGTCCGGACGGTCGCCTATCTCCGCGGCTCCAATCGGCCAGGTGGTGTTGCGGGTGGACAGGGATTTCACGCCGTCCGGCGCTCCAAAATAAAGCTCCCCGTCCATGCGCCGCCATTGGGCGACCCATCGTTCCGCGTCGGTGACACACCATGAATCCCAGGAGTGGGCGGTCTCGCGGCCCGTGGCCTTGTCCACGGGGTAGAAGCAAAACCAGATTCTCCCGGCTTCGGTGGCGGCCTCGATACCGGCGAGGCTCAAGCCCCGGAGCGCGGCGAGCTCCTTTTTCTCGCGGGCGTTGAGCGGGCGCATTTCGGGCAGGCGGGGCTTGCCGGATTCCGCGAGGGAGGCGGGCTTGTGTTTCACTGGCTCCCTTTGGAATTGCACCCCGGATTGTGCGGGGCCGATCCCGCAGAGTCCCGCGAGCTCGGCGACGGCCTGCCCGAAGGCGGCGACTCCGCGGCGCTCCTGCCAGAAGGCGAACACGTCCCCGTTCCAGCCGCACGAATAGCAATGCGCGTGCTGCGGCGTGTTCCCGTGGATGGTGAAGCCCTTCCGCGTGGTGCAGGTCCAGCACGGGCCAATCCAGTTGCCTCCCTGCTTTTTAAACTCCATGCCCTCGCGCTCACAGACGGTGAGCATGGGCAGGGCGGCGCGGATCGCCTCCAGGTCGTAGCGGTCGCTATTGGGCTGACTGGGCATCGCAGTTGTCTTTCCTTGTCGTTCCTTTGTTGGATTGCGGTTTGTGGCGGAGGCCGGGAGCTCTCATTCCGGAGCGGGCTCCGGTGAGGCGGCGGATACGGGAATCCAGTTCCTTCCGCCGGAGGGAGGTGGCCTGTTTGGTTTCTCCGAAAAGCCCCGCCCATTCGGCTCCGTTGCGGCCTTTCTCGGCGGGGCGGACGAAGTCGGCGAGGGTGGCCACCTTTTTGGAGACTGACTCCCTGGCGAAAACCTTCACGGGGCGAAGGTAGCGATATCCTATAAGGCGGCCCCCCTTGGGAGCCGGTCGTTCCCGCTGGAAACGGGCGTAGGGAATGGCGCGGATCACAACGCCGTCGCGGATCACACAAAGCGTGGTCGCGCCGAGCAGGGGAAATCCGGAAATGACCACGGAGCACGGTTCGTGACGGAGAATGTCTCCTGCCCGCAGGGTGATGGTTGATTGCGTGGCTTCCCATGCGTGGCGGACTTCACTGCCCGCCGGAATTACAAAGTCGATCACCCCCCGGACCACATCCGCCTGAGTGGCCTCGGTAGAGCCGCGGAGTGTGATGGCGATGGCGTTGCGCTGCTGGAGAGAGAGCGAGTCCCCGCGCTCCAGGGCGCGCGCGAGTTCGTTCCGTTCCTCCCGCGAGAGGACTGGGGCGGCTGACTCCGTAAGGAGCGCGGCAAGCAGGTCCGGCGCGGGGGCCGGAAGTGCTCCTTCCGGCACGTTGGGGGCCGGGAGGGAGGCCGCTGCTTTCTCAATCAGGGCCGCGTCATCGGCGACTCCTTTGCTTTCGGGCCGCTGGCTAGGCGAGGCATCGGCGGAAAGTCCGGAATAATCAGCGGCGGGCTGAAACCGGCGGTCCTGGCACCATGCGGCCAGGTCGTCGATCATCGACCCATAAATCCCAAGGGCGGAAGCCAGGGGACCGAGTGAACCGCGCCAGCGGCTGGCGGGAATCACGGGTGGAGGTTTGCCAATCTGTTGGAGGATGAATTCAACGGCGGCGGCGCGGAGGTCCGGACAGGTCCAGTCAGTATGCACAAAGGTTGAGGTAAGGTGGTCGCGAGGAAAAAAGGTTATTCGATGCCGACCGGCGGAGACCGGGGGCGGAAAGACTCTTCGCTCTCAGTGGAGGAAGCGGGTCAAGGAGCGGCAGGCTCCGGCGGCGGAACGGGCAGGCGTCCCTGACGCTCCAGTTCCGCGAGGATCAGGGCCAGGCACTTTATCAGGTTGCGGCGCGGCGGGTCATTCGCGTCCGGTCGGGACCATCCCTCTGGCAATCCCATGACACGCTCCCCCAGGGAGGCGCGGGCGTAGAGAATAGCTTGCCGGACAAGGCAGCCGTCGCGGTGGCAGTCATCGTGAGCCGAGGTGAAGCCCAGGAGTTCAATTTGCCGCCGACGTTCGGCGAGGATCTCTTCAATTACCGTTTCGCTTCCACACAGGGAGGCCATGAGGGCCAGTGACTGATTCATTCAGATATGGTCTTGATGCGTTGATAGCAGCCCGGGGAGAGGTATGAGAATCCCCGTGCCAGTTGAATTTTCCGGATCTCCTCCCGCGCTGGCAGGCAGGGCGTTTTCCTTTGATCGATTTTGACGGACCCTTTCCGCCGGTGCTTACTCATGTTGTAAGGTCAGAGTGTGATGGTGCTGACGATGATTGCTCCCCGTCCCCATACCGGGCCTTGAAACAGGCCTCGCAGGCCCTGACAGGTTTGGCCTTTTCCCCTTCAAGGGGGTCATCCTGTATATAGGGGTCCTCCTCCGGCGTGATGAGCCGCATGTCTTTGATGGGCATTGGCCCCTCCGCGCAGAGCACGCAGTAAGTCTTTCCCCTCCGCCGCTTATCCGCCGACACCTTGAGTAATATGGCTTCCTCCGGGCTGACGAGGCTGCCGGGGCCGGGGGTCCAACCGTGCCGGAGTTTCCATTCCAGTAGCGGATCAATGGGCTGATCCATTGCGCGGACGATGGGGACGGGAGCGCTCGCGGCGTTCGAAGTGAAAAGCTCAACCGTTGAGTCTCCCGGCAGGCTCATGAGCGTGGTGTGTTAGTTTAACGACGGGATGGGACAGAACGCAGATGTTCCGTGCCTTGCCGGTCTGGACGTTACGGATATTGATTTCACCGGGCAGCCAGCCGCAACGCTCCACGCGGGCGGTGATTTGGGTGCGGCTGTTGACGGTTACTCGAAGCATCGTGCCCGGCGGGAACTCCTGCTCACATGCGGCCTTGAGGCTCGTGGCTGCGTTGCGATATGCTAAAATGGCGGCGGCAACAGGACTGGCGTTCATTGCGGCGGCGTTCACAGGCAATCCGGCGGGGGTAGCACCACCCGCAGGCGTTCAAGATCCTCAGGGGTGATAGGCTTGCGACTGCCAGCGAATTTCTTCCGCAGATAGCCGTTGAAGGTCTCCATCCGGACGCGGTGGCCGCGCACTCCCGGCGTTTTTTCCGTCTTAAGAAGGCGGGATTTCACATCCGAACGGATGGTGCCAAGGGAGACCAGCGCCCACCGGGAACACTGCTTCATAGTCAGGTATTCCTGATCTGTGCTCACGCGGCCACCTCCTTTTTGGCGGAGGGCTTGCGGCGGGGGGCGGGGGTGGATTCTGCGGATAGGCCGTCGCAGATATAGGATGCCGCCAATTCCTCAGCAGGCTTCCCGATCTTAGCGGCACGGGCGGTCAGTTTCTCGAAAGCCTCCGGAGAGAGGCGGCGACTCAGATCTAGCTCAATTAGAACTCTCATGGTGGTAGATTATACTTGTTCCTCGCCCCATGTAAAGTATATTATACCTGTTCGCAAGAAAAATCTTGCATATTATACCAGTTACTCGAAACACTTACGAATGAAGGGCGATGATCTAAAAAGATGGCGTCAGGACAAGGGCCTGAGCCGAAAGGAATTAGGGGACGACTTTGGCGTCTCCGAACATGCTGTGGCAAAATGGGAGCAGGGAGTAAATCCCATCCCAAAGGCGGTGCAGCGACTTGTGACGCAGTTGCCGCAACTCTCCCTGACTGTAGAGCAATTTAAGAGGGCTCAGGCCATCAGTGCCGAGAAAGGCACGTCTCTCGAGGACGTGTTGGTTTCATTGATAGAGAAGGGATTAGAATCGAACCTGCCCCCACGGGGCTGAGCGAGGGAGGACTGCGCCGCCATTTCCTTTTCTTCCAGTGGGGCGATTCGGCCCGCGAAGAGGTTTTGGAAATGGGATTGCGTTCATGGGATGACTCTCAACTATCCGCCCCGCACATGCTAGTAAGTTTTGGTCAGCACTGGTCAGGAGTAGTCAGCACTGGTCAGCACTAAAACATACAGGCGTCCAAATTTCCCCATGCCTGCCAGAGATAATCGATTCACCATACACCTTTCCCGGGACCTTAAGTTCATCGAGTCCAAATTGATGAAGCAGGAGCAGTTCCGCACCCATTCCGAATGCTACTGCTCCTTTCTGAGGCATTGGGCCGACAGCCAGCAAGCACATGTGCTGACGGGGGGGATAGCCTCTCTGGAGCCGCCGGAACGGAAGGTGATCGACAGAAACCTTCGCAGGCTCCTTGAGGCGGGCCGCACCGCTGATGGAAAGTGGCTCCTCTCGCTCATCGAGAAGGCCATCGAGGAACTGGAAAACCCGGCGGGCGTCCGCGCGGTCCCTGCTGTGGTAATCCGTTCCAAAGCCAATCCCAAAGACTTCCTTGAAAAGTTCACTGTCTGCATTTGCGACGACCTCTTTGCCATTGAGCGGGAGATCATGCGCCGGGAGCGCTACCGCTCCCACGCTGAATGCTACGCCAGCTTCCTCCGTCACTGGGCGTTGATCCAGCAGCCGCATAAAGCAACGGCCAAGCTGACAGCGCTTCCGGCTGGGGAACGCGATGCTCTGGACGCACAACTCCGGCGTCAGGTGGAGACGGGCATGGGGAAAAAAGGATCGTGGCTGAAGGTACGAATTTACGAGACGATCAAACAAAAGCTCGGGCCTGAAGCAAAGTCCCCGACGGTCGACCAAGTTATGATCCGGCTTCCGCAAGTTGTCCGCGCAGAATTGGTTGCTCTGAATTTCTAACCCATGGACCAGCGGATGATGCCCGGGGATCATGGAGTGCCTTCCCAAATTCAAATTGATCCCCAAGTGTGGGAGAAGATGAAGCAGCGGGTGCAGGGGGAATTGGGGAGAGCGCCCACTGTCCAAGAAATGGAAATTGCAATCTTGGTAGGGGCAATGATGAACGAGACTGCACGGCGGCTTTTGGAAGAACAGCGGAAGCTCCCCCCCGAAGACCAAGCACGGATCCGTGCTTACCTTGAGCGATGCTTGGAGGATGGAACCGAAGTCAGCGACCAAATCGAGGGCGTGCCTACGGCTGCAAAGATTCTTCGAGAAGCTCGAAAGCTCGAAAAAAATTGAGACCTGCCATGAGCACCCATCCTCCCGGAGGAACGCTTTGGGCAATCGTTTGACCTAGGGGCGTCTTAGATGTTCATTGTAAAGGCTTTATGCTTGAGT
Organism: Verrucomicrobiales bacterium; assembly: GCA_965229245.1. Taxonomy (GTDB): domain Bacteria; phylum Verrucomicrobiota; class Verrucomicrobiia; order Verrucomicrobiales; family V1-33; genus V1-33. The sequence goes on along the minus strand of CBDDIW010000002.1, from coordinate 726,994 downwards.
CTTGCAATCGCCAGTATTGATCGAAAAAACGCTGCCAGCCCTCGCGGTCGTCCCACTGCCGCAACCGGCTGAGCAGGCTCGCCCGGGTGGCATTCGCGGGATCTTCTTCGGGGGGAATAGCGGACACGTTCACCTATTGCAGCCGGTTTTGCCGGGAAACGCAAGTCAGGCATTACCCGGCTGTTCGCTAACCGGAACAGGAACCTCTGGCACGTTTCGAGCAGGTACGCGGCACAATCTGTAAACCCATGAATTCAGCATCCACATTCCCCCGTCCCGCCATGCCTCACCATTTCGATGCCGCTTACTGGAACGGACGTTTTGAGACGGAATTCTACAAGCGTGAGGGAGACCGCTTCGAAGACTTCGAGTCGGCCTACCGTTTTGGACATTCACTTCGCGGAGAGTTCGACGATTTCAACCTCCATGAAGCCCGTGCCGAGGCGCTCTGGAACCGGGAGAAGGGGGAGTCCAAACTCACCTGGGAAAGGGCGAAGGACGCCATCAAGGCAGCGTGGCACCATGCGGAATCCTATATTTCTCCCACGAAGTTCGAGCAGGCGCTCCAGCAGGGTAAGGAAAACCTGCGGGCCGTCTATCATAAGCTGGAGGATAAGGTCAAAGATCACCCGGGCGAATATGTTCTCGGGGCGGCGGCCACGGGATATCTCGCGCGTCATCTGCCTCTGCGCTCCATGTTCCTGACCAGCGTGGGGCTTTTGACCGCCGCCGCGCCTCCCGCTCTTCTTTTCCTGGGGCTGTGGAAAGCCGCGGATCACCTGCTGGGCAAGCAAGCCTTGGGGAACTCCCGCAAGGCTGCCGGCCCTTCGGAGCAGGGCATTATCGTGACGGACGTGGTTTAATACCGTTAGCCCTTCGAGGTTTTTTTCTTTGCAGGGCCCCGTTGGAATTTCCAGCGGGGCCCTAATGGTGCCGCCTCATAGGGAAGTTGATCCAGCTTTTCAGGAGCTGTTTCAGGGGAGCGGTCGATGGGCACAGACTGCCCGAACTTTCGCATCAACTGATGGGCATCAAAGGGAGCGCGGACTTTGACATCGTTGTCGAAGTAACAAAAGACGTCCCGGGGAATACGCCGCGCTTTTGGACCCACCCGGATGGCATCCTCCGGTTCGTTCCCCGCCGACCAGCATTGGATGCGTTCCGCCCAGCGGTCCAGTGCGGCACCGGTGTAGCCACTCACATACAGCTCGGCATCACCATGGAGCCGGATGTAGATGAAGTCCGCGGTGGCATCTTCAAAGTAAGGCCATTTCCCTGCCGTGTCGGCAAAGACAAAAGCGATGTTGTGCCGCCGCAGTTGTTCCACGAATTCCGGGCAGCGGAAACTTTCGTGCCGGATCTCCACGGCATGACGCAGCGGGAGGTTATCCCCGATCTCCAGAGAGGTCTTCCCGGTGAGCGAGGAATCATGACCACGCGCCAGCCGCAGGGCGCTTTCCATATCAGGCGGCAGGAGCTGGAAGAAGTCCTCGAACTTCCGGGCATCGTAGCGGAAGTGAGGCGGGAACTGCCAGAGGAAAGGGCCGGTTTTCTCCCGCAGGTTGAAAACGCCGGATGCAAAGAAGTTCGCCAGCGCGGTCCCGATGTCATTCAGCCGCAGAATGTGGGTAATATACCGGCCTCCCTTGATGGAAAATACAAAATGCCCGGGTGTATCCCTATACCATGCGGCGTAACTGGAAGGACGCTGCAATGAATAGAAGGAGCCATTGATCTCAATGGACGGAAATGTCTGGGACGCATATTCCAGCTCCCTTCGCTGGGCCAGCTTCTTCGGATAGAAGATGCCCCGCCACGGCGGGTAGCGCCATCCGGAAACTCCGATGCGAACCATGCCTTTCCCGGCCATGGAATGAAGGGTGCCGGAAAGCTTATTACTTGCGGGGATGCTCCTTCCCCGGTTCCCGTCTGTCCGGGCCGGGATGGCCTTTCTCCCGGTCCTCTTCATCACCGGAAGGGAAGTCCTCCCGCTTCAGGTTGCTTTTTTCCTGATCCTCGCGCGGTTTTGTTGCTTCGGAGGGTTTGGAAGGCGGGGCAGGGGAAATGGGTTGGGTGCTCATGACAGGATCCTCAGGGTTGATGTAAGCGGCTCATTTGCCGTCCGGTTATTGACTCTTCAGCAACGCGGATGCGAAATGCCCGCGGCTGCTTCTTACGCCGGCTGTTCCTCATGCCGGAGAGCGGTGTCCAGGAAGTCGTTGAGGATCGTTTCCACCGCTGCCTGGTCAAAGTCTGCCATCAGGTGAGCCGTGCCGCCACGCGTCCAGCGAACCCGGGGAGCGGTGGATCCAAGACGGGCTTCAAAGGCCAGCACCGCCGGGGCAGCGTCTTCATCCACCGTGACCGTGAGCATGCATCGCGCGGCCTGCGTATTGATGCGGTCCGTGGTGATGGCTTGAATCCCGCTTTCGGACAGGCGGCTCTCCGCGGCTTTCAAAGCCGGAAGCACCACGTGACTGATAAACGCGGAGGATTGGAGATCCGCGTTCCGGATGCTCTGGTTGCGGTCCAGATCCATGGCGGACTGGGTTTGGCGAGCATACTGGATTTTCCGGGCGGGTTCAGAGAGAGCGTTCATAAGCATAGGGACTTCAGGTTTCGCGGACTCATGCCAGAGGCGTGCCAGGATTCACGTGGCGGCGGCAGCACGGGCACACTCCCTGCAAAAAGGCTTCGCTCCGATCATGAATACTTTCCCTCCCGCTCCCTCTGATCCCACCGGTCGCCGCCGCTTTCTGCAAACCTCCACCCTCGCGGCGACTGCTATCGGGGCCGGAGTGGCCGCTGTTCGCGGAGGGGAGGTACCGCTGGCCCCTCCGGATAAGCAGGCCGCGCATCTCAAGGTGCCGGAGCCGCCCGCGAAGAAAGTGGGCTGGGCTATCGTGGGTCTCGGCCAGCTCGCCGTGGAGGAAATTCTCCCGGCCTTCGCGGAATGCAAAATCTCCGAAGTCACCGCGCTGGTGAGCGGCCACCGCGATAAAGCGCTCAAGCTCGCGGAAATCCATAAGGTAAAACCGGCGAATATCTACGACTATAAAAACTTCGACGCCATCGCCGGGAACGAAGAGATCCAAGTCGTTTACATCGTCCTGCCCAATTCCATGCACGCGGAATATACCATCCGCGCGCTCAAGGCAGGCAAACACGTGCTCTGCGAAAAGCCCATGGCGGCCTCCACGAAGGAGGCGGAGGAAATGATCGCCGCCGCGAAGAAGGCAAAACGCAAGCTGATGATCGGCTACCGTCTTCATTACGAGCCCCTGAACATGAAAGTGATGGAGATGTGCGCGAAGAAAGAGCTGGGCAAAATCAAGACTTTCGCTTCCAGCAACTGCCAGCAGGTGAAAGCCCCGAACATCCGCCTCAGCGCGGAACTGGCGGGCGGGGCGGTGGGCGATGTGGGAGTTTATTCCATCAATGCCGCGCGTTATGTCACACGGGAAGAGCCCGCCGAAGTCTTCGCCACCGCCTTCCGCCCCTCCGATGATCCTCGCTTCCGCGAGGTGGATGAGAGCGTGGCTTTCACGCTCCGGTTTCCCTCCGGGATTCTGGCCCACTGCGACTGTTCCTTCGGGGCCTCCGAAAGCCGCACCTATCAGGTGCATTGTGACAAGGGCGTGATCCAGATGGATCCTGCTTTTTCCTACCGGGGTCTGAAGCTGAGCGTGCGGGAGGGCAGCAAGGAGGATCCGGAGCCGAAGAAGACGGAAGTGCTGCTGGAGGCCGTGGATCATTTCGCGGCGGAGATGGACCACTTCTCGGAGTGCATTCAGAAAGACAAAGAGCCCCGCACGCCCGGCGAAGAGGGACTGGCAGACATGCGTGTCGTCGAGGCCATCCAGGCATCCATCAAATCCGGCAAGGTGGAAAAAGTAGCCACCGGCGTTTCCTGATTTTCTCCATCTCTAACCACTTTTCCTTATGACCCCCCCATCCCTTCTTCCTATCCTGGATCCGGATCATTATGATCCCGACTACTGGGCGCAACGCGACTCCTCCGAACCCTGGCTGGAGGAAGAGGCTCACTGGCCCGTGGAGGGTTGGCTGGAAAGCGAGCCGGATGCCTGGAAGCGGGAATCCCTCAGTGAAAGTCATACGACCGGGGCGCGTCGATAGACGGTGCCTGCAGCGGGCAAATCCTGCCTGCTTTGATATTGATGACGCCCTCCACGTTCTGGAGAGCGCCGGTAATCTGAAGGAAGGACTCCTGGGTGATGACGAGGCGGTTCGCTTCAAAAATGGCAGGCGTCACGATGGCATTGGCGATGCCCGTTTCATCCTCCAGGCTGATAAAGACGAAGCCATGCGCCGTGCCCGGACGCTGGCGGCAAATGACCTGTCCGGCAATGGTCACGGGCACGCCGTGGCGTAATGATTTCAACCCCTCCGCCGGGCACACATGCGGAATGCGGTGCCGGATCAGCTTCATGGGATGCGGGCCGGTGGTGAGACCGGTGCCGGTGTAGTCCGCCTTGACGCGCTCCGGGAGCGTCATCCTTTGCAGGGGCAGCGGATCCCGGCGGGCCACCTGGGCGAAGAGGTCGCCGGTTTCCAGAGGTAGCTCCACCTGCCACAAAGCATCACGCCGGTGTTCGGCCAGGCCATTGAGCGCGCCTGTTTTGGCCAGGGACCGGAGGGCGGTTTTGGACAGTCCCGTGCGGAGCTGGAAATCCGGCAGGGATTCAAAGGGACGCCGCGCGCGCTCGGTAACGATGCGCGCGCCCTCCTCTTTTGCCAGGCCGCGCACATAGCACAGCCCCAGCCGCACCGTCCCCTCCGGCAGGACGGTGCAGGACCATTCGCTGTCGCTCACATGGACCGGACGCACGCGCACGCCGTGCGCCCGGGCATCCCGCACGAGGGAGGCGGACGAATAAAAACCCATGGGCTGATTATTCAGCAGGCCGCACAGGAACTCGGCGGGGCGGTGGACTTTCAGCCACGTGCTGGCATATGCCAGCATGCCAAAACTGATCGCGTGGCTTTCGGGAAAGCCATACTCCGCGAAGGACTCCACCGACTTCGCCACCGCATCGACGAACGCGGGCTTATGGTGATTCCGTTCCATTCCCGCCCGTAGTTTGGCACACACAATGTCCATGCGCTCCTGGTTGCGGCGGAAATTCAAGGCCCGCCGCAGTTCGTCCGCTTCCGTGCCTGTGAAGCCTGCAAGGACCATGGCGACCCGGAGAATCTGTTCCTGAAAGAGGGGGACGCCCCAAGTACGCTCCATGACATCCTTCAATGCCGCCGGTGCACGTTCCGGCTCTTCTCCAAAATAGGTGACCTTCTCCGTGCCGTTTTTCCGTGCGAGAAGCGAATGAAGCATTCCTCCCTGAATAGGTCCGGGACGGATGATAGCCACCTCGATCACCACTTCATAAAAAGAACGCGGCTTCAAACGCGGTAGCGTGGCCATCTGAGCGCGGCTCTCGATCTGAAATACCCCAATGGTGTCCGCCTCGCACATGGAGTCATAGGTGGCCTTATCCTCCCCTGGAATATCAGCTAGGTCTCCAGGCCCCCCGCGCTCTTTGCAGAGTGTCAGTGTATCCTCCAGCACGGCCAGCATTCCCAGACCAAGGAGATCCACTTTGATAATCTTCATGTCCTCGCAGTCATCCTTGTCCCATTGTGCCACCACCCGTCCTGGCATGGTGGCGTTCTCCAGTGGCAGGAAACTGCTGAGGGCCTCCTGACAAATGATCATGCCGCCGCTGTGCTGTCCGAGATGGCGGGGGAGTGAGCGCATGGTACCATAAAGCACGGCGGCCGCCTGGAGGCGCGGATGGCTGGCGGGGATGCCCGCTTTCTTCATCTGCTCCTGGAGTTCCATGCTGTGGGGGAAGTCCCCGTTGGCAAAGAAACTGGAGAACCGCTTCAGCACCTGCTCCGGAAAGTTCAGGGCTTTGCCGATCTCCCGCATGGCGCTCTTTCCACGATAGGTGATGACATTGGCGGTCATGGCGGCGCCGTGTTTTCCAAAGCGGCGGTACACCTCTTGGATCACCTGCTCCCGCTTGTCGCCGCTGGGCAGGTCGAGATCGATATCCGGCCAGGTCTTGCGCTCGCCGCTAAGGAAACGTTCGAAGAGGAGTTTGTATTTGATGGGATCACAGGCGGTGATCTTCAGGGAATAACAGACCACGCTGTTGGCCGCGCTGCCCCGGCCCTGCATGAGGATGTTGTTTTCACGGCAGTATTTCCCCAGGTCCGCCACGATGAGGAAATACCCGCAGAAGCCCAGCTTCTCTATCAAATCCAACTCGTGTTTGATTTGTTTCCGGTGGCGCGACCCCAGCTTTCCGTAACGCTCATGCGCCCCCTGCCAGGTGAGCTTCCGCAGCCTGCTGTTCATCGTTTCCCCTTCATTCACGGGAAAGCGGGGAAACTGATACCCCAGGTTTTCGAGCGTGAAGTCGATGCGGTCCGCGAGCCTCTCGGTGTTGGTGATAGCCTCCGGGTGATCGCGAAACAACTCCCGCATGGCCGCGGCGGTCTTCAGGCAGCGCTCGTCATTCCGGCTGAGCAGGCGGCCCGCGGCGTCGAGATGCGTGTGCTCGCGGGCACAGGTGAGGACGTCCAGGAGCGGACGCTCCGTCTCCAGGGCATGGCAGACGCCATTCGTGGCCAGGAGGGGAAGGCGGGTGGCCGCCGCCAGATCCGCCAAGGCATCCAGTTCCCGCTCCTCTCCCCGGCGAAGGTGGCGCTGGATTTCGACGAAGACATTCCTTTCCCCGAAAGTCGCCGTCATCCTTTGCACGGCTGCCAGAGCCAGGGCCCGGTCGTTCGCGGCCAGGGCTCTGCGTACCGGGCCCTCTTCATCGCCCGTGAGTGCCACCAGCCCGGCGGCAAATTCCGGCAAGTCCTCCCAGTGAACAGGCGCATGGGCTTTGGTGCCGCGCAGTTTTGCCCGGGTGATGAGGCGGCAGAGATTCTGATAGCCCGTCCGGCTTTCCGCCAGCACCGGGATGACGGTCCCGTCTTCCATGGTCAACTCCGCGCCCACGATGCCGCGGATGCCAGCGGCCCGGGCCGCGGCATGGAGTCGCGCGGCTCCATAGACGCCGTCCCGGTCGCACAGCGCCAGGGCGGACAGGCCGATTTCAGCAGCGTGCTTTGCCAGGGCCTCCGGATGCGAAGCCCCGCGGAGGAAACTGAAGGCGCTGCGCGCGTGGAGTTCGACGTAGCCGCTCATGACACCGGGGCGGGGGAGGCGGACAGTTCATAATACCCTTCCACCACCCAGCCGGAGGAAAGCCGTGCGAGGCGGAGGAGGCTGCCGTTTTCCAGTTCCACATCCCACTCCTCCTGCGCCCACGCGGACGGCTCCCACCACCGGCCCGAAAGCCGGTAAGGCCCCAGCGCGGAGATGATCCGGCCATTCGCCACGGCGGAGGTGACGCGGGCCGGTGCTCCTTCCAGCACTCCGGTCTCCGCCGGAGGCGCGGGCCGGTGGCGTCGCAGCGGCAGGCCGGTGAGCGAGGGAAAGGGAGCCGCGCGGACCGGTTTGTGGAATTGCGGCGACTCCAGCCGCCACGTGTCTGGCAGGTGGGTGTTTTCGCGCAGGCAAATGCCCGTGTTTTCCACGCCCACGAGCGCGGAGAGACGCGCCAGCGTTTCCCCCAGGCGATTCGGATCCCTCAGGGCGGTTTCGAAAAGCTGGAATTGATCCCCCGCGGGCAGCACCGGCTCCAGCCGCAGGGTGATGCCCACCGGTCGCTGCTCCAGGCGGAGGGATTCCAGGTGCGTGAAGAGAATGCGGAAAAGCACCTCCGAATCCGCGGCGGGAGAGGGGATGCTGAAGAACCGCTCATAGGCCTCCCCGCGCTCCAGGGGCAGGGTCAGGAGCATACTGCCCGCCACCCGGCCCATACAGCGCAGGCGGCGGCTCAGGTGATCGAGAAACCGGCGCAGCAGAAACAACAGCGGCTCCAGGGTGTCCACTTCATGCTCGAAGCTGAAGGACTCCACAAATTCCCTTGGCGGCTCCACCACATGCAGCGGGCGGCTGCCTTGACCGGAGGCGCGTTCCCAAAGCCGTCCCGCCTCCGGTCCCAGGCGGTCGATCAATTCCGCCCGGGGCAGGGAGCGGAGCTGCCGCAGGGTGTGGATGCCCCAGTCGCCCAGTAGCTCGACAATGAAGGGCGGCGGACGGAGCACACTCACCGGCAGGGCATCCAGGAAATCCGACGGTTCCCGCACCACCAGGACCGGTCGCGCCCGGCGGGCGGCCAGCAGGGCGAGGTCGGGATTCGGTGCCACACCGGCCAGACCTTTCAATCCCAGGGCTTCCAGCAGGACAATGGCCCGCCAGCCCTCTTCGCCCGCGTCCTTTCCCGGCGGCAGGCGCAAACGCACGGTGCAGATGCCCGAAGCCGTGGCCTCGATTTCCGGGGAAAGCGCGAAAGCTGTTTGAAGGAGGGCATCGCCCGCGGACCGCTCGGCGGAGGGCACGCGCGGGATGATCCGCAGGTCCGCGCATCGCGCGAGGGCCAGGGGGACGGGACTGCCGATGCTCACGCCCTCGCGCCGCGCGGCGGCATTCATTTCCAGCACGGGGCTCCTTTTTTCCCGGTCATCCACCAGCACCATGGGACCGGCGCACGCCTCTCCCTCTTTGAGCCGCAGGACGGCCTGCAGCCGGAAGGAAGGCAGATAGAGCACGGCATACATGGCGGTTTTTCATGCGAAGCGGTAAACCGGCGCGGTGGTCTGGAGTTCCGGCGCGGCGGCACGGCGGAGCACCACCCGGGCCACAAGGCCCCCGATGAGCTCCGTTCTTCCCCGCCGCTGGGCCTGGAGACTCCAGCGGTTTTCCAGAACGATCCTCACCTGCGCGCTCTCCACGGAACGGCGGCGGGTGAGCACCACAAAGATGAGGGGGGTCTGCTCCACCAGGCGCTGAAACCGGTGCCACGTGCTGGCGGGGACCTTTCCCACGCGGCCCGGCGGCAGCGCCTGGAAATCCAGGAGCAGCAGCGGAAAATTCCCATCCCTCAAAAGCAGGTCCGCCGCTTTCACGGCCAGTTCTTCATCCCGGCACCGCACCCACAGCAGGCGGGCGAGCGCGGGTTCCGCGCAACTGTCCGGATCGAAGCTGTCCCCGGCATCCACGAGAGCGGCGAAGGACTTGTTTTCACAGGTCATTTGCAGCAGGCGGTCGATAAACAGCGCGCCGTTCGCGGGTGTGGCGGTCAGCTCCGTCACGGCTCCGCGGCGCAGGCCGCCCTCCGGCCCGTCCAGGGAGGCGATGCCCGTGGGCCAGCGGCCCTGGGGCTTGCGGTCCGCCGCGGGGAATTTGTCCGCGAGCAGCTGGCGCAGTTCCGCCAGCCCGGGAGTGGGGGCCGGGTTATGGCTGGCTGCCGGGTGCATGGCGGATGAGTCCTTTGAAGATCCCGGCAAACCAGACCCGGCTGCCCGGCACCACCACGTCAGAGTATCGCGGATTGGAGGCGCGCAGGCGCACTTGGTCTTTTTCGAAAAACACGCGCTTCAGCGTGGCCTCCCGTTCCTCGCCCACGCAGGCCGCCGCGATGGCTCCGTTGGGCACTTCGGCCACCGGGCGCAGGAGGACGAGATCGCCATCCAGAATGCCGTCGCCGGTCATGGATTCCCCGCGCACCCGCAGGAGGAAGTCCCCCGGCTTCCACGCCAGGGCGGTACCAGGATTCACCCGCTCCGCCGCTTGGGTCATGGCTTCCGAAATGAACCCCGCCGGGATGCTCCCCAGCAGTGGCAGCCCGCCCAGGCCGAGAAGGTGCCGGGCCTTGTCCGTGAGCTGGATCACCTGGGTTCGCCGCTGCCCTTCCGCCGGGCGTCCATGGATCCGGATGTAGCCATTCCGTTCCATGACCTCCAGCGAGCGGGCGGCGCTGCTCTGGCTGGCCAGTTTCAGGACTTTGGCGAGTTCCGGAAGAAAGGCGGGGCGTTCCTCCTCCTCAAACCGGGCGAGGGCCTCCGCGATGCGGCGGTGCGTTTCGGAAAGGGACTGCAAACGTGGACGGGCCATTATGAGTTACTTAGCATGTCATAATTCCAAAGTCAATCCCGGGACCATCTCCTGCAAAGATTGGCGGCATGAAATCTCACGCTTCCCCCGATCTGGACCTCCCGCGCGGCACCATCCCGGAACTCCGTGCCCAGTCGGTCCACTGCACGGCCTGCCCGCTTTACCGCAACGCCACGCAGACAGTTTTTGGTGAAGGACCGTCCAGGGCGGAGGTTGTTTTTGTGGGGGAGCAGCCCGGGGATCAGGAGGACCTTGCGGGAAAGCCCTTCATCGGGCCCGCCGGAAAGCTGCTTGACCGGGCGTTGGAAGAGGTGGGCATCGACCGGTCGGCGGCGTATGTCACCAACGCGGTGAAGCACTTCAAATGGGAACCCCGGGGCAAACACCGGCTGCACCAAAAGCCGGACGCCATGGAGATCGCCGCCTGCCGCCCGTGGCTCTTCGCGGAGCTGGCGGCGATCCGGCCCCGGGTGATCGTATGCCTGGGGGCCACCGCCGCGCAGTCTCTCATGGGCCGGGAGATCCGCGTGTTGCGGGACCGGGGGAAATCCCTGGCCTCACCCTTTGCCCCGCACCTGGTGGTCACCGTGCACCCGTCCTCGCTGCTCCGGGCTCCGGATGAAGAAAGCCGCCGCGAGGGCTACGATCTCTTCGTGCAAGACCTCCGCGTGGTAGCCGGGCTGGTGGCGGATAAGTGACGCCGCCGCTTTGCTTTAGAAAAGACAATACCGCTGGGCGAGCGGGAGCACCGAGACGGGCTCACAGCGGAGTTCCCGGCCGTCCGCTTTCACGGTGTAGGTTTCCGGATCGACCTCGATCTTCGGCAGGGCGTCGTTCCAGAGCATGTCCCGCTTGGAGACGTGGCGGGTGTTCTTCACGGCGCTAAGGGTCTTGCTCAGCGTGGGCAGCAGGAGGCCGCTGCCACTGAGCGCGGCCCCGCTCACAAAGGTGATGGAAGTCGAAAACCGGGCGCGTCCGTGGGCCGCGAATTGCGGACGGTAGAGCACAGGCTGCGGGGTCGGGATGCTGGCATTGGGATCCCCCATGGCGGCCATGGCGATGAGGCCGCCCTTCAGCACCACCTCCGGTTTGATGCCGAAGAACGCGGGCTTCCAGACCACGAGGTCCGCCAGTTTCCCCGGCTCGATGCTGCCCACTTCATGGGAAATGCCGTGGGTGCGCGCGGGATTGATGGTGTACTTCGCCACGTAGCGGAGAGCACGGAAATTATCCGCCTTATCATGCGCGGCGGGGCCTTCCAGTTTGCCGAACTGCACCTTCATCTTGTGCGCCGTCTGCCAGGTGCGGGTGATGACCTCCCCCACACGCCCCATGGCCTGGCTGTCGCTGGACATCATGGAGATGGCTCCCAGGTCATGCAGGAGATCCTCCGCCGCGATGGTCTCGGGGCGGATGCGGGACTCCGCGAAGGCCACGTCCTCCGGGATTTTGGAATCCAGGTGGTGACAGACCATGAGCATGTCCAGATGCTCATCGATGGTGTTCACCGTGAAAGGCCGCGTGGGATTCGTGGAGGACGGCAGCACGTTCGCCTCGCCGCATACCCGGATGATGTCCGGCGCGTGACCGCCACCCGCGCCCTCCGAGTGATAGGTGTGGATGGTGCGACCTTTGAAAGCGGCCAGGGTTTCCTCCACGAAGCCGGCCTCATTCAGTGTGTCCGTGTGGATGGCCACCTGCACGTCCAGCTCGTCCGCCACACCAAGGCAGCAGTCGATGGCGGCGGGCGTGGTGCCCCAGTCTTCGTGCAGCTTCAGACCGATGGCACCGGCGAGCACCTGCTCCCGCAACGGGCCGGGCGTCGAGCAGTTCCCTTTGCCGAGGAACCCGAGATTCATGGGGTATTCGTCCGCCGCCTCCAGCATGCGGCGCATGTTCCAAATCCCCGGCGTGCAGGTCGTCGCGTAGGTCCCATGCGCGGGGCCGGTGCCGCCGCCGATCATGGTGGTAATGCCACTGGCCAGCGCGTGCTCGATCTGCTGCGGGCAGATGAAGTGAATGTGCGTATCGATACCCCCCGCCGTCACGATACAGCCCTCGCCCGCGATGACCTCCGTACCCGCGCCGATGATCATGGTGATGCCGTCCTGCAGCAGGGGATTCCCCGCGTGACCGATTCCCACGATGCGCCCGTGCTTGATGCCGATGTCCGCTTTGATGATGCCCTGCACGGCATCGATGATCGTGGCGTTCGTGATCACGAGATCCAGACAGTCCGCATCCAGCGCGAGGGGAGACTGGGCCATGCCGTCCCGGATGACCTTCCCGCCGCCAAACTTCACCTCATTGCCGTAGCCGCCGGACTCCGCGATGAGGTCGCGCTCCACCTCGATGAAGATCTCCGTGTCCGCCAGGCGCACCTGATCACCGGTGGTGGGGCCAAACATGCCGGCGTGTTGCTGTCGGGAAAGTTTCATGCGGAGGGCAAGGGGCCGTTAACGAGGTTGTTCAGACCGTAAACCTCGCGTGCTCCGGCGAAGGCCACTACCTCCACCTCCCGGGTATCCCCAGGCTCGAAACGTACGGCGGTGCCCGCGGGGATATTCAGCCGGTATCCCAGCGAGGCCGCGCGGTCAAAGGTGAGCGCGGCATTCACTTCATAAAAATGGAAATGGCTGCCCACCTGGATGGGCCGGTCCCCGGTATTGGAAACGATGAGCGGCTTCACCGCGAGGCCCATGTTGGCCTCCAGGGGCGGCGCGCCGGGGGGATGGATGATTTCGCCAGGAATCATGGGTCTCAGCGCACGGGATTGTGAACGGTCACGAGCTTCGTGCCGTCCAGGAAAGTGGCCTCCACCTGCACCTCGTGAATCATTTCCGGCACGCCCTCCATGACCTCCGCCCGCTTTACGATGGTGGTGCCGTAGCTCATGAGTTCGGACACAGAGCGCCCGTCGCGGGCACCCTCCATGATCTCCGCCGTGATGAGGGCGATGGCTTCCGGGTGATTCAGCTTCACTCCACGGTCCCGGCGGCGGCGGGCGAGATCGGCGGCAACGACGATGAGGAGCTTCTCCTTTTCGCGGGGAGAGAGGTGCATGGGAAAGTCAGGCGGGTTGCGCTCCGGCCAGGACTCCCGGCAGGTGGCGTTTGGCCAGCAGCGACAAGGACCACCCCAGCACCATGACAAGCGTGGTGGCGGCGCACATTCCCGTAAGATAAAGAGCCGAGGACTTCACGGGAGCCGCCAGCGCGTGTGCGTTCCCCTGCCACACCTGAAGCACCAGCAGTAAGACAGCTCCGGCACGCCGCGCGCCGCTGGATTGCAGAGAGGCCGCCACGGCGGCAAACACGGCGGAAGCCGCGAGCACCGGCTCCAGGAACGGCAGCCCCAGCCCGGCGGGAACCATGAGCGCTCCAAAAAGCAAGGCAAGCACGGCCCCCGGAATGAGTCCCCCCCGGAACCATCCCATGAGCCGTGCCGCCAGCCACCCGGTGAGCAGAGCCACCGCTATGTGATCCAGACCCGAGAGCGGATGATTCATTCCCAGAAGAAAAGAGGCATTGTCTGAAAATTCATCCACCTCCTCCATCCCCGGCGGCAAGTGGTGCGCGAAGGCCGTCGAAACGGCGACCGCGGACACAAAGGTGACAAGAATTGGAGTAAGGAGAAATCGGGATCGCATGGAGCGGGGTGTCGGACACCCGGTGAAAGGTTTGATAGCCGCTATTGTGCCAACCGGCCTCAAATTACTCCGCCGTGGAAAGAAGAGTGAAGGCCACGGCATCCCCCACGGATCCGGGCGCATCCTCGCCATAACCCACCGTAAGAATACGCTCCTCCGGCACGCCCGCAGAGATCAGGGCATCGCTGACAGTGCGGGCCCGCAGATCACTGACCTGACGGGAGTACTCCGCGGAGACGGTGCGGGCCCCGGCGGAGACCAGCACGCGGCCTGGATGGTCCTTCAGCCACTTCGCCACCTGGACGATTTTCGCGTGCTCCTGGGCGGGGACATTCCAGTTATCGTTGTCAAAGCGGACGGGCGGGAATTTGCCCGTCTCGCCCGCCAGGGAGGAGACCGCCGAGCGCGGGGGAGGAGACTCCGGATCACTGTTTTCCCCATGGCCGCCCTGGGAGCCTTTAAAGACACCGCATCCCCCCAGCAGCAGCGCGAGCACGGGCGGGATCAGCAGACGGGCGGGAAACAGACGGCGCGGCATGGCGGAAAACATTAGCGGGACCAGACAGGCTCGGAGATTTTCCCCAAGCCGGAAACGATACGCTCCTTCGTGCCGGTGGTCACATTCAGGACCACGAGGCCGCCGCCCTGCACGGCCACCAGATGCCGTCCGTCCGGAGCCCAACTGGGATCGGAGCCATCCGGCAGCACCACGCGGGTGCGCCCGGATTCCATTTCATAAAGGGCGACGGATTTGTCGTTCCCCTTCCAAGCGGTGAAGGCGATGAAACGGCCATCCGCGTTCCAGTCCGGATCCGTGCATTTCGTGGAGCCTGTGTCCAGCCGCTCTGGCTGCCCTCCCTTGCGGGGACATATATAAAGCTGCGGGGAACCCGTGGCGTCCGAACAGAAGACCAGCCGCTCGCCGTCCGGAGCCCAGCCCGGGGAAAACTCCACGCTGCGGGATTCTGTGAGCCGTCTTGCGCGACCGCCTTCCGGCTGGGCGATGTAAATCTCCGCGTCCCCTTCATGGGTCATGGTCAGCGCGAGGCGGGAGCCGTCGTGGGAAAAGGTCGCGCCGCTGTTCGTGCCCGGCGTGCTGATGGCCCGCCGGCGTTTTCCGTCCACCATGTTCATGATATATACGTCCGGAAACCCGGAGATGTAACTGGTGAAGGCCAGGGTCTGTCCGCCGGGGCCCAGGCTGGGGCTGACATTGATCCCCCGGTCCCGGGTGATCTGGCGCACGCGCTCTCCGTCCCCGTCGCACATGTAGATTTCCTTCGAGCCGGACTGATCGCTGACAAAGGCGATGCGGCTGAAGGCGATGCCGCGTTCGCCGGTCAGGGCGTCCACGATGTCATCCGCGAACGCCTTGGCGTTGTCGAGGAGGTCCGGGGTATCGTAGTGATTGTTGAAAAGGATCTTGCCGTCCGTGGCGATGAGCGCGCCATCGATCCGTCCCGCTGAGGAGCTGGCGCGGACGAGCCACTGACCCACGGTGGGCGAGAGGTTGAACTTGCCGCTCCGTTCCAGGGATTTGCGGACGATTTCCGAGGCGGACAGGCCCGTGCCGCCCATGAATTCCTCAAGGGCAAGCTGGGGTTTGGCGGCTGGTTCGGCGCGGGCCGGGAGGACGGCACCGGCGGCCATCAGGGCGGCGGCCCAGAAACGGAAAATTCCACGCGGCTGCATGGGCGGACGCTTCGGCGGAATCCGCGGGGCGTCAAGAGGCGGCGGGGTTTCCCTTAAAAAGAAACCCGTATCTTTCCCACCCTTGCCACGGGGGCCAGGGCCTCCGAACCGGCGGGGCCGGAGACTCCACGCAGCATGAGGAAGTCTCCGGCCCGCCTTGCTCCCGCAGCAACCACGCGGAAGGATTTTTCGGGTGAAAGCACAAAAATATTAAAAGAGGAAGAGATTTTTATCCTTTCTTGCGGATATCTAGAGCAGAGGGCATACCAAGACTTGCTCCCGGCACGCGGGCTGCTTTTCTTGCTCCTCATGGAAAAGATGAAACCTCTCATAGCGAATGGTGAACCCCTGGACGCCCGGCAGTTGCGCGCACTTTGCGTGCTAGGCATGACGGGAAGTTTTACGGAAACGGCGCGGCGTCTGCACCTCACGCAGTCCGCCATCAGCCACTCCATGAAGGCGCTGGAGACGGAAATGGGGATGCCGCTCATCGAGCGCAGCGGACGCAAGGCGCTGCTCACCCAGGCGGGACAGACGCTGGTGGCGCGGGCGGAGCGGATTCTCACGGAGATGAGCAAGGCGCGCGGGGAGATCCAGCATCTGGCGCGGTGGGGCGGCTCCCGTCTGCGCCTGGGCGCGAGCAGTACGGCGTGTCAGTATCTGCTGCCTTCGGTGATCCGCGAATTCCGCCGCCAGTTCCAGCACTGGCAGATCGAGGTCAGCTCCCGGGATACCCTGAGCAGCCTGGATGATGTGAAGGAGGGCCTGATCGACCTGGCGCTGTGTATGGACGCGCCGGGCACGGAGCGGGATCTGGAATTCCGCCCGCTCTTCAGCGAGGAGATCAAAGTGGCCGTGCCCGCGGGACACCGCTGGGAGAAACAGAAGTCTATCGCCGCCGCGGAACTGGTGAAGGAACCGCTGCTGAGCTATACCGTTTCCAGTTACCTCTCCCAGATCATCCGCTCCCATATCGAGCGCGAGGGCCTGCGCATGCCGGCCCCCGCCATCGAACTGGGCAGCCTGGAGGCGATCAAGGAAATGGTGATCCTGGGGATGGGCGTGGCGCTCATGCCGGCCTGGGTGGCCACCGCGGAGATCGAGGCGGGCACCATCGTCATGGTGCCGCTCACCGGGAAAAAACTGAACCGCCGCTGGGGCATCGCGCACCGGAAAGGCCGCCGCCTGAGCCACGGGGAGGAAACCTTCGTGAAACTGTGCGCCTCCAACGGCCTGGAAATGACGGGCGTGAAGGCGGCCTGAACCGGTGGCCGCGCTTGCCGCGGAGGACTTTCCCGTTCAGGTCACGGCCATGAATCACAGCGTGCAGACTCCCATCACCGGCGTGCGGCTTCTGGTGACCGGGGGGACCATCGACAAGATCTATGACGCCACGGAAGGGCGCCTGGGTTTCGAGCACACCAAAGTCCTGGAGATGCTGCGCCAGAGCCGGGTGCCGCTGCCGGAGGGCTGCGTGCAGACGGTGCTGCTCAAGGACAGCCTGGAAATGGTGGACGCGGACCGCGAGGCCATCGCCGCCGCCTGCCGGGCCTCCCCGGAGGAGCATCTGGTCATCACGCACGGCACGGACACCATGGTGATGACCGCCGCGCATCTGGCGGAAACCGTGAGCGGGCGCACCATCGTGCTCACGGGGGCCATGGTGCCGTTTTCGGTGAACCACTCGGACGCGCTTTTCAACTTCGGCTTTGCCTTCGCCGCCGCCCGTCTGCTGCCGCCGGGGGTCTATGTCGCCATGAATGGCAGCGTCTTTCCGTGGGACCGGGTGATCAAGAACCGGGTGGCCGGATGGTTTGAGGAAACGGGAGTTGAGAGCTAAGGCAATGGCATCCGGCGAGGCGCCGGATGCCATTGCCTGAGCCCCTCCAAAGCCAGTAACTTTATCATTCCCGACCCGATCCTGATCAGGGTTTTCTCCTTGCCCGCGGGGAGGGGTTGTGGGAAGTCGCGCCCCCATGAGTGACCCGGCCCATATCGATGTGCGGAAGACAGCGGATCTGGCGCGGCTGCGCCTGACGCCGGAGGAGAGTGCCGCCTACAGCGGACAGCTTGACCGTATCCTCAACTACGTCAGCCAGTTGGATGAAGTGGATACCTCCCAGGTGGAGCCCGCCGCGCACCCGCATGAGGTCTTCGACGTGACCCGCCCGGATGAGCCGCGCGACGGATTCGGCGTGGATGCCGCCCTGGGCAACGCGCCCCGGCGCGCGGGGGATCAGTTCATGGTGCCAAAAGTCGTGGAATAACCCGCATGTCCGAAGCCCTGCATACCCTCACTCTCGCGGAACTCCGCGCCCGCCTCGTCCGGAAGGAAATCTCCCCGGCGGACGTTCTCCGCGATCTCGAAGCCGCCATCCTCGCCCGCGATCCCGGGATCGGGGCCTATGTTCACCGGGACTTCGACGAAGCCCTGCGTGCCGCGGAAACGGCGGACCTCACCGCGCCCCTGGGCGGGATTCCCATCGGGATCAAGGATGTGCTCAATGTCACCGGTCAGCCCGCCACCTGTGGCTCCCGGATTCTCTCCGGCTATGTCTCCCCGTATGATGCCACGTGCATCGCGCGGCTGAAGCAGGCGGGCGCTATTCTCTTCGGAAAGCTGAACATGGACGAATTCGCCATGGGTTCCTCCACGGAGAACTCGGCGCTCCAGCCCACGCGGAATCCCTGGGACCTCAGCCGCGTTCCGGGCGGCTCCAGTGGCGGCTCGGCGGCGGCGGTGGCGGCGGAGACGGCGATTGCCACGCTCGGCTCGGACACGGGTGGCTCCATCCGTCAGCCTGCGTCCTTTTGCGGCATCGTGGGACTGAAGCCCTCGTATGGCCGGGTCTCGCGTTATGGCTTGATCGCTTATGCCTCCTCGCTGGATCAGGTGGGACCGATGACCAAAACCGTGGAGGACGCGGCCCTGGTGCTCCAGGCCATTTCCGGGCACGATCCGCTGGACTCGACCTCGCTGAATGTGCCAGTGCCGGATTTCCCCGCCGCGCTGGGCAAAGGCGTGAAGGGACTGCGCATCGGGCTGCCAAAGGAGTATTTCATCGATGGCATCGATGCCGGGGTGCGCGAGGCTGTGGAGGCCGCAGTAAAGGAACTGGAGCGCCAGGGCGCGGAGGTGAAGGAGATTTCCCTGCCGCATACACAGTATGCCATCGCGACCTATTATATTATCGCCACCGCCGAAGCCTCGGCGAACCTGGCGCGGTTCGACGCGGTGCGCTACGGTCGCCGCTGCGCGGACCCGGCGGATCTGCGGGACATGTATGACCGCTCGCGGGCGGAGGGTTTCGGCCCGGAAGTGAAGCGGCGCATCATTCTCGGCACCTACGTGCTCAGCAGTGGTTACTACGATGCCTACTACCTGAAGGCGCAAAAGGTACGGCGTCTTATCGCCCGGGATTTCCAGGAGGCTTTCAAGGAAGTGGATGTCATCGCCAGTCCGGTGAGCCCCACGCCTGCTTTCCGCATCGGGGAAAACGCGAGCGATCCGCTGAAGATGTATCTCGCGGATATCTTTACTATCGCCGCGAACCTGGCCGGCGTGTGCGGTATTTCCGTGCCGTGTGGATTCTCCAAACAGGAGGACGGAGTCCCGGCCCTGCCCATCGGGTTGCAACTGCTGGGTCGCCCGCTGGGCGAGGAGGACCTGCTGCGCGCCGCCGCCGCGTATGAAAACGCCACGGACTGGCACCGCAGCCGCCCCATGTTCTGAGGCATGCCCCTCAGATTCCGTCCTGCCCCGGCGGCAGTGCTCGTTTTCATCCTGACACTCACGGCCCGGCTCTCCGCCGCTCCGAAGAATATCCTGTTCATTTTCTCGGACGATCAGCGCGCGGATACCATCCACGCGCTGGGGAATGAACACATCGAGACCCCGCATCTGGACAGTCTCGTGCGGCGCGGTACGGCCTTTACCCGCGCCTACTGCATGGGCGGAATGCAGGGCGCGGTGTGCGTGCCCTCCCGCGCGATGCTCATGACCGGGCGTTCGCTCTGGCGGGTGGATGAACAACTGAAGCACCAGCCCGCGTGGCCGGAGCAGTTCACCGCGGCGGGTTACCACGCATTCATTTCCGGCAAGTGGCACAATGGAGCGGAATCCCTGCTGCGCGTCTTCCCCGCCGGCGGGGCCATTTTCACCGGTGGCATGGGGGAACCCTATCACCTGCCACTCCAGGATATCTCTGCTGACCACCGGCTTGTGAAGCATCCCGTGGCTCCCGGTACCCATGCCGTTCAGGAGATCGCGGACAGCGCCATCGGTTTCCTGACCAATCGCCCGAAGGACAAGCCGTTCCTCCTGTATGTGGCCATGGAGGCTCCGCACGATCCCCGGACAGCCCCGCCGGAGTATCATCAGAAATACCGCGCGGCCCCGCCGCCTCTGCCGCCGGATTTCCTGCCGGTGCATCCCTTCGACAACGGCGAGATGACCGTGCGGGATGAAAAGCTGGCCCCGTGGCCGCGCACGCCGGACAACATCCGCACCCAGCTTGGGGATTACTATGCGCTTATCACGTTTATGGATACACAGATCGGGCGCATTCTGGAGGCTCTGGAGAAATCCGGCGCGGCGGGGGAAACCCTGGTGGTCTTCAGCAGCGATCAGGGGCTGGCCCTGGGCAGTCACGGCCTGATGGGAAAACAAAACCTCTACGAAAGCGGGATGAAGGTCCCGCTCATCTTTGCCGGTCCCGGCATTCCCCGGGGCGAACGGCGGGACGCGCTGTGTTATCTCAACGACTTGTATGCCACGCTGGGCGATCTCACGGGAGTGAAACCGCCCTCCGGAGCCGAAGGCCTCAGCCTTGCCGGGGTGCTTCACGGGAAAACAAAATCCGTCCGGGAGTATGTGCTCACCGGTTATCGTGATGTGCAGCGGGCCGTGACGGGCGCGCGATGGAAGCTCATCCGCTACCCGAAGGTGAACGTCACTCAGTTGTTTGACCTCCAGTCCGACCCTTATGAAATGAAGGATCTGTCAGGCTCTCCGGAGCACGCCACGAAAGCCGCGGAACTCCTGGCGGAACTTCGCCGCCAGCAGGCGATCCAGGGAGACACCCTCCCGCTGGAAGTCATCCGGCAAGACTCGCCTCCGCCACCGGGGCCCCGTGAACGGGGTCCGGATTGATGAGCGCGGCATCGTAAACCTCCGCGACTTCACGAGGGACCAAAGTCTTCCATTGGGGATCCCGCTCGGCCAGCATGCGGCGGATGTCCGTGGTCCAGAACTCCAGGAGCTCCCGGTTGGCGTTTCCGGCGATGCTCAGGATGCGCTCGTTTTCCACGAGGTAGGCGAAAAGACTGCGGAGGGTGTCCGGGATCTCCGCCTTGGCGACGGTGCGCATCTGACCGCGATCGCGATCCAGCATGGGATACACGTAGAGACGGAGCTGGTGTTTGAAGAGACGCCCGAAATTCTCCAGGATGCCGCCCGGGAGATCGTCATACCATTTCTCCTCAAAGAGTTTTTCCAGCACATCGAGGCTGAGCACCAGTCCCACGGGTTCCTGGGTGTAACGGCTGAGATAGGTACCCAGGCGGTGGAAGGCTCCAAATTTGGAAATGAGCACGTTCTTGCCCAGCTTTTGCAAAGCGGTGGCGCGCTGGAGGAAGTCCGCGTGCGTGAAGGTGCTGACGGCGGAGAAGAGGTTGTTGATGCTGAACTCCATGAGTTCTATCCACGGCTGGCCGGGTCTCGCGAGACGTTTGCGGAATTCCGCCGCCGCGCTGTTCAGCATGTCCACGTGCACCAGAGTAGGCGGATTGAAGCTCCCGCGGAGAACCAGCACCGGCTGCTTGTAGAGCTTTTCACTGACCTGCATCACTTCGCCGGAGGAGGTGAAAAACGCGGCGTCCGTGAGCCCGCTCTCCACCAGTTGCAACGCCACTTCGCGGTTATCGATGGTGGCGAAATCCGGTCCGCTGAACTTCAGCATGTCCACTTCCATCTGACCCGCGGGCAGATCGTCCGTGAGGGATTCGATGAACTGCCGCAGGTTTTCCCGGTAGTGGAGCGCGGCGTACACAAGATTCACCCCCACGATGCCCAGCGCGCGCTGCTGTTCGAGATTGGTGTCATCCATCATCCGCACGTGGAGGAGGATGTCATTCGGAGGACCCTGGGGCGTGATCTGAAGCCGGATACCCAGCCAGCCGTGGCACTCGGCGGTGCCTTTGTCGGAGTAGGCGCGGGCACGCACGGTATTACAGTAGGCGAAGAAAGTAGTAGTGGCCCCGCGCTTCGGACCCAGGCGCTCCACGAGAATCTTATACTCATGGTCCAGCATGGCGGTGAGCCTTTCCCGGGAGACGTAACGCACGCTGCTGCCATAGATGGCGTCGCTCATCGTCATGTCGTAGGCCGAGATGGTCTTTGCGATGGTACCGGAGGCACCGCCCACACGGAAGAACCAGGCCGCCGTTTCCTGGCCCGCGCCGATCTCCGCGAAGGTTCCGTATTTGGCCGCGTCCAGATTCAGGCACAGGGCCTTTTCCCGGGTGGAGGTGATGCGTGGTTCGAGCATGAATGAATTTCGTCCACCCCGGCAAGTTGTCAGCCGGGAACTGTGCCCCTCTCCAACCCGGGAATTAACAAGGGGTTTATGAATTCGTGAATCAAATTCATCATGAAAATGAGGTGATAATTAATCTTTCAGGCACACCCGGTGCTCAAGGCCCCATAGCCGACAGCGGCATTAACATAACACAAAGCTATGAAAAAACTCGCACTCTGCTCCGCCCTCTTTCTCCCGTTGGCCCTCCAGGTGGCCCATGCCGGCACCACCCCTCCGGCTCCCATGTCTCCTCCCCCTGCTCCCGCGGAGCCGTTCGTGACCGGTAACCTCACCCTGACGTATGACACGCACTTCATCTCCTACGGCCAGGACGTGTGGGGCGCGGGCAATGACTGGGGCGACTCCCTCTTCCACCCCTCCCTCGAACTCGACTTCAACCTCGGCGGCGGCTGGCAGGCCTACCTGAACACCTGGTTCGACGTGAATGACAACGCCTCCTCCAGCATCGGCGAAAACGTGCAGGAAGTGGACGTGAACGTGGGCCTGTATTACACGATGAATAAGTGGAAGTTCCAGTTGGGCTATGGCGCGTGGATGTACGGCAGCCAGACGGAGCACATCATTGATGGCAAGGTGACCTATAACGACGGCCTGTGGAATCCGTTCCTCGCCCTCCACGGCCGCGTGGGTGATGACCTTCCCTTCGACACCGGTCTCGTGGCCCAGGTGGGCATCGCCCCCTCCAAAACCTTCGGAAAGGTGACGCTGTCCCTGCCCGTGGTGGCCTCCTTTGACACGGACAACTATCACGGTGGTGACTCCGGCTTTGCCTATGCCTCCGTGGGCCTCGGTGCCTCCATCCCGCTTTGCAACCACGTCACCCTGAACCTGGGCGTCACCGGCTACTTCACCAATGACGAAGTCATCCCGGTGAACGTGGACGAGAACTTCGTGACCGGTTCCGCCGGCATTACCATCGCGTTCTAATCCCATCCGGTCCGCTCCTTTTACACCCATATGATCAAACGCAGCTTTCTTTTAACCCTCACCATGGCGGTTTGCTCGCTGATGGGCTCCCGCGCCGCGCAGGCGCAGGAGACCGTCAAAGTGGGCATCCTCCATTCGCTCACGGGCACCATGGCCATCAGCGAGACCTCCCTCCGGGACGTCCTGCTCTTTGCATTCGATGAGATCAACAAGTCCGGTGGCGTGCTCGGCAAAAAGATCGAGCCTGTCATCGCGGACGGCGCTTCGGACTGGCCGCTTTTTGCCACCAAGGCAAAGGAACTTCTGGACGACCATAAAGTGGTCGCCACCTTTGGCTGCTGGACCTCGGTGAGCCGGAAATCCGTGCTGCCGGTGTTCGAGGAAAAGAACGGGCTGCTCTTCTACCCCGTGCAGTATGAAGGCGAGGAGATGTCCAAGAACATCTTCTACACCGCCGAGGCCGTGAACCAGCAGGCGACGCCCGCCGTGGATTACATGCTCGCGCAGAAGAAGACGAAGTTCTATCTCATCGGGTCTGACTATGTCTATCCCCAGACGACGAACCTCATTCTCCTGGAGTATCTCCTGAGCAAGGGCGTGCCGCTGGAGAACATCGGTGGCGGTTTCAAGAAGGACGAGTCCGGCAAGATCATCTCCGCCGGGAAATACACTCCGTTCGGTCATACGGACTACCAGCAGATCATCGCGGAGATCAAGCAGTTCACGGCGGGCGGCAAAGCCTGCGTGATCAATACGCTCAACGGCGACACCAACGTACCTTTCTTCAAGGAGTACGCCGCCGCCGGCCTTACCGCCGAGACGTGCCCGGTGGTTTCCTTCTCCATCTCGGAGGACGAATTCCGCGGTCTTCCCGCGAAGCAACTCGTGGGTCAGCTTGGCTGCTGGACTTACTTCCAGTCCCTCAAGAACGCGGAGAACACCAAGTTCACCAAGAACTTCCAGGCGTGGCTGAAGAAGAGCACCGTTCAAGGCATCGTGAAAACGGGCCGCGTGACCTGCTCCCCCATGGTGCTGAGCTATGACGGCGTCTATCTCTGGAAAAAGGCCGTGGAAAAGGCGAAGTCCTTTGAAACATCGGCCGTCATGGCCGCGCTTGAAGAGGGCATCTCCTTCAACGGCCCCGGCGGTCTGGTGACTTCCCAGAAGAACCACCACCTTACCAAGAACGTTTACATCGGTGAAACCAAGGCCGATGGGCAGTTCAAGATCCTCAAGGAGTTCAAATCCGTCGTCGGCGAGCCGTTCCTCAAAGGAACCTACAAGCCGAAGGAATAATCTGTTGGTCGTTTAGTTTTCGTCAGGTGCTAGGGTTCTCCGCGGTTTTCGGGACATAGGTTCCGGGGCCGCGGAGAATCTGTTTTTATGGCAGGGAGAGAGGATGTGGAATGCGCGCCCGCGCTTCCGGAAAAGGGGAAGGCGAGGTTTCCGGATACCTGGCACGCGGGTTGCTTTGGTTGTGTTATTCCTGAACTGCCCGTGAATTTTCCTATGTCCCGTTTCCTCTGCTGGTGCGCCGCGGTATTGCTTTTTACGGGCCCCTGGACGCGTGGCGCGGTCCGGGATCCCCAGGAGGCGGCCGCCCGGCAGGCCCTGGCTAAAATCCTCATCACCGTGGACGTGGAGGAGCAGGCCACCATGATCCGCGCCTTTGCGCCAAACGCTTCCGCCATGGTGGCCGGCCTGCTTACCCAATGGAAAGAGGGAGCCTTCTATCTGGTGGAAAACGAGGCCGGGGAAAAGGTGGCCGTGTCGCTGAACGATGACGCGGATGCCGATGACAAACGCTCCGCGGTAAAGGTGGCGGATCTGGAGCCGCTGCTGGATGCCTCGGGCGCGGCCCTGCGTTTTGTGCAGGCGGATTCCGAGGCCGCGGAGACGGACTCCAATGTGCGCCGGGCCATCAAGGACATTGTGGACCTTGTCGCTTTCAACGATCCGGATCCCGTGCGCCGGGAAAAAGCGATTCTCGACACCGGACTGGAGCAGAATCCTGACAAACTTCCCGCGCTGGAATTGCGTCAAAAAGGGGAAACGGAATCCAGGGTCCAGCGGGCCCTGCGCGTGGCGATTGCCATGATCGGACTGGTTTCGGAAGACTCCGCAGTGAAGCAAAAGTCCTGCGCGGAACTCGGGGAACTCACTTATATGCCCGCCCAGGACGCCTTGAAAGCCGTGCTGAAAGCGGCGGAGGCCGCGGGCGACAAACCTCTCGTCGCGGCGGCGGAGAAGGCGCTGGCCGACATCGCCTCCCACATGAAAATGGTCAATACGGCGGAGACGGTCTTCCGGGGCTTCTCCAATGGATCGGTGCTTCTTGTCATCGCCATCGGCCTGGCCATCACGTTCGGCCTCATGGGGGTGATCAACATGGCGCATGGGGAGCTCATCGCCGTGGGGGCCTATACCACTTACCTGATTCAGCATATTTTCGGGGAAGGCCTGGCGCTCTCTCCCTTCGGGTTTGAAGTGAACATTCCGGGAATGCACCTGTCAGGGGGCGGTTATGACGCCTTTTTCATTCTGGCACTTCCATTCAGCTTTCTCATGGCCGCTTTGGCTGGCCTGGCTCTGGAACGCTCGGTCATCCGCTTCCTTTATAAACGCCCGCTGGAGTCCCTGCTCGCGACGTGGGGGGTCTCGCTCATTCTTCAGCAGTTGTTCCGGCTGGTGTTCGGACCTAACAATGTGCAGGTGGACACGCCGCTCTGGCTTTCGGGGAACTGGATTTTCAACGATATCCAGTTCGTCTGGAAACGGCTTTTTGTCATCGGCTTTGCCATCCTGATCATCTTTGCCACCTGGCTCACGCTGAATAAAACACGCCTGGGGCTTCTGATCCGCTCGGTAATGCAAAACCGTGAAATGGCCGCCTGCATGGGAGTGCGCACGGAGCGGGTGAACATGATGACGTTCTCCTTTGGCTCGGGCCTCGCGGGGCTGGCCGGGGCATTTCTTTCACAGATCGGAAACGTAGGGCCCAGCATGGGGCAGGGGCACATCACGGATGCCTTCATGACCGTGGTGGTGGGGGGCGTGGGCAGTCTGGTGGGCACGGTCGCCAGTGCCTTCGGCATCGGCATGGTGGACCAGTCGCTTCAACAAATCCTCGGAAACCCCGTCCTCGGTAAGATTCTCGTTCTGGTGGCCATCATTCTGTTCCTGCAATGGCGCCCCTCCGGACTTTTTGTGACCCGCAGCCGCAGTCTTGAAAGCTGATGAATTTCCCCCTCTCTAAAAAAGAATCCTTTATTTTCGGCATCTTCGCGCTGCTCATCGCGGTGGTGGTGCCTTGGATGAACGCCTCCGGCTCTGTCTCCAATGAGAATATCAATCTCTGGGGCAAATACCTTTGCTATGCAGTGGTGGCGGTCTCGGTGGATATGCTCTGGGGTTACACCGGGCTGCTGTGCCTCGGCCAGGGACTGTTCTTCGCGCTCGGCGGTTATCTGCTGGGGATGAATCTCATGCTCATGATTGGGGAGCAGGGCAGCTATGCCCAGAGCGGGAATAATCCGAATCTGCTTCCAGACTTCATGGTGATGCGGGGTCTGACTACGCTGCCCTCTCTCTGGAAGCCGTTTTATTCCATGCCGTTCACGGTGTTGATGGTGGTGCTGATCCCAGGAATCATCGCCGGAGTTTTTGGATATCTCGCCTTCCGCTCCCGGGTGAAGGGAGTCTATTTTTCCATCCTCACCCAGGCGCTCACTTATTGCGCGTGGCTGATGTTCGGTCAGGCGGAAATGGACATGGGGGGAAATAACGGGTTCACCGATTTCCGCTCAATCGCCGGGGCGAATCTCCGCACCCCGGAAACGAGACGGGTTCTTTACATTCTCAGCGCCCTGCTGCTGCTCGGGGTTTATCTGGGCTGTAAGTGGCTGACCAAAACGAAATTCGGCCTCGTGCAGCGGGCGGTGCGGGACAGCGAAACGCGGGTGCTTTTTTCCGGCTACGCGGCGGCAAATTACAAACTCTTCGTCTTCGTGGCCTGCGCGGTCATCGCGGCGCTCGGCGGGGCTCTTTATGTGCCGCAGGTGGGCATCATCAGTCCCAGTGAAATGCTTCCGGCCAATTCCCTGGAGATCGTGGTCTGGGTGGCCGTGGGCGGGCGGGGCACGCTAATCGGCCCGGTCGTCGGGGCCATCGCCGTCAATGCCTTGAAAAACTGGGCCACCACCGGGGCCACGGCGAACTACTGGCTGATCATTCTCGGGGCACTCTTCGTCCTCGTGGTGCTCCTGATGCCAAAGGGCATCGTGGGCCTACCCAATCAAATCAAAGAGGCTTTCAAGCGCTACAAGGCCCGTCGCGAGACGGATTCCATCCCGCCCGAAAACGCTGAAACCTCCGCCGCCAAATGAGTCCCAAACCATTCCTCCTGGCCGCCGAGGGCCTCAACAAAAGCTTCGCGGGTTTCAAAGCCATCAAGGATCTTTCCTTCTATCTGGACGAAGGGGAACTGCGCACGGTCATTGGTCCTAACGGGGCGGGCAAGACGACCTTCCTTGATCTCATCACCGGACGGACCCGGCCTGATACCGGAAAGATGGAGTTCAACGGCAAGGAAAACCTTCTGGCTCTCAGCGAATACGAAATCTACCGCCTGGGGATCGGCCGGAAGTTCCAGACTCCCACCGTTTACTCCGACCACACGGTCTTTGAAAACCTCACTCTCAGCCTCGAAGGCTCGCGCGGCGTGTTCAACTCCCTCTTTTTCCGGCTGCGCCCCACGGAGAAGGAACGCATCGAAGGCATCCTGGAAACGATCAATCTGAAAGACCGTGCCCAGTGGAAGGCCGGAGCCCTGGCCCACGGACAGAAGCAATGGTTGGAGATCGGCATGCTGCTGGCGCAGAATGCGAAGCTCCTCCTCGTGGACGAGCCCGCCGCGGGAATGACGGACGAGGAAACCTACCGCACCGGCGAATTGCTCCTCTCCCTCGCGGGGAAACACACCATCGTGGTCATCGAGCACGACATGACCTTCGTCCGGCAGATTTCCAAAGGCCGGAAGGTCACCGTGCTGCACCAGGGAGCCATCCTTTGCGAAGGTCCCGTGGAGCAGGTGCAGAACGACGAACGCGTCATCTCCGTTTATCTCGGAAGAAAATCCAAAGCCGCCTGATGCCCGTGAACGTTCTCGAAGTAAAAGCGCTTCAAGCCTCCATCGGTGGCAGCCGCATCCTGCGCGGGATCAATTTCACGATTCCGGAGAAGTCCGTCTTCTGCCTCATGGGCCGCAACGGTGTGGGAAAAACCTCCACTCTGCGCGCCATCGTGGGGCTGCTTGCCGCCGAAGCCGGCGCGGTCTCCCTAGCGGGGCAACCCATCCAGCGCCTGCGCCCGGAGGAGCGCGCCCGCCTGGGACTCGGTTATGTGCCGCAGGGCCGCGAAATCTTCCCGCACCTCACTGTGGAGGAAAATCTCCACATTGGCACCGTGGCCCGGGGAAAGAAAGCCGGGGCACAACTGGAACGCATCTTCACGCTCTTTCCCATCCTGAAGGAATTCCTGCCGCGCAAAGGCGGCATGCTTTCCGGCGGGCAGCAGCAGCAACTGGCCATCGGGCGCGCGCTGCTTACGGAGCCAAAGCTCCTCATTCTCGACGAACCCACGGAGGGGATTCAGCCTAACATCATCGATCAGATCGGCGAGGCCATCAAGATGCTCCGCGCCGAGGGCCTCATGAGCATCCTGCTAGTGGAGCAGTATCTGGATTTCTGTAAGGAACTGGGCGACTGTTTCTCCATCCTGGAGCGCGGCTCCGTCGCCGCCAGCGGCCCCATGAGCGACCTCACGGATGAAGTGGTGAAGGAATTCCTGACCGTCTGACAGGCCTCAACGCACGCTGACCCGCACCACTGTCGAAAGCCCTGGGCGGAGCTTGTCCTCCCAGCCTTTGATGGACTCCGGGTCGAAGGTGATCTTCACCGGCACCCGCTGCACCACCTTGGTAAAGTTCCCCGTCGCGTTGTCCGGCGGCAGCAGGGCGAACTGCGCCCCGGTCGCGGGCGAGAAACTGTCGACCCTGCCCTTGAACTGTTTGCCGCCCAGCGAATCCACGGCGATCTCCACCTCCTGGCCGGTCTTCATTTTGTTCAGCTGGGTTTCCTTAAAGTTCGCGATGATCCAGTAGTTTTCCTCCACGAGCGCGTAGAGTGACTGCCCCACCTGCACCCGGTTGCCGGTTTCCGCGTTCTTCCTGCCAATGCGGCCCGCCGCCGGGGCCACGACTTCCGCGAAGGATTTCTGGCGGCGCGCCTCCTCGATCAAGGCTTTCTGCACCTCTACATCCGCCGCTGCGGCGGCAATATCCGACTCCGCGGCTTGGATCGCGGTGAGCCCGGAGTCCTTCGTCGCCCGCGCGGCCTCCACCTTTGCCTTTGCTGCCGTGAGTTCCGCTTCAGCCACGGTCACCGCCCCCCGCGCCTGATCCACCTCCGCCTGGGTAATGGCTTTGATCGTGGCAACCATCAATCCCTCGTCCCGTTTCAGCACGGTGCCCGCCAGCGCGAGGCGTGCTTCGGCTCCTTTGACCTCCGCTTCCGCGGTATAGATCATTGCCTGCGCCTGTAGATCCGCCGCGCGCGCGCCCGCCGCTTTGGCCTCCGCCGCCAGCTTCCGGGAGGTGGCCTGCTCCATGGCGGCCGCGGCTCTTCGCTCCATGATGTCAAACTCCCGGGGATCGATCCTTGCCAGCAGTTGATCCTTCGCCACCACCTCGTTCTCTTTGGCCAGCACCTGCACCAGCGGGCCCGGCACCCCGGCGCTGATGAGGTGGACGTGCCCGGTGATGTAGGCATTGTCCGTCTCCTCGGTATAAAGCGCCAGCCGGCCGTAGTGCCATCCGGCGACAGCAATTCCGGCGGTTGCCGCCAGCAGGAAGGCATACAACACGGGACGGCGTTTCCGCTTTTCCGGAACGGTCGTTTCAGGGGTGGACGCGGGAGCGCTCATAAAAGTGTCAGGTTGGAAGTTTGTCAGTGAGCCGCCGCCGCTGCATCCTGGGCGGCCTTACCGCCCTTGCCTCCCAGCAGGAGGAGCAGCGGCAGGGACAGGATGAAAAGCACGGCCACGTAGAAGAAGAGGTCGTCATAGGACAGCAGCGTTGCCTGGCCATTCACCGCGCGGTCCATGATCTGAAGCGCCTGCCCCCGGGCATCCTGCCCCGCGCCGGCACTGGAGAATCCCCCGGAAAGTATGCTGAGACGCTCGTCATACGCCGGGCGGAAAGCCGTGATCTTTTCCACCAGCACGGAACGGTGCAGCGCCTCCCGCCGGGCCAGCAGGGTCGTGATGAGCGCGATCCCAATGCTGCTCCCCAGTTGCCGGGTGAGGCTGTAGAGGCCGGAACCCGCCGCGATGTCCTTCTTCGGCAGCGGCCCCAGCGTCGCCATGCTCAGTGGCATGAAGATGAGCACGCTGCCCATGCCCCGGTATACCAGCGGCCAGAAAATCTGCGAACTGCTGGTGTCCGGATTGATATCCATGAGCATGAACCCCGTCAGACTGGTCAGCAGCGCGCCCACGCAGATGAGCACCCGCGGCGGCACCTTGTTCCCGATGCGGCCAAAGAGGATCATGGTCATCGCGGAGACGATCGCGCCCGGCACCAGCAGTTTGCCGCTCTGGAGCGCGGTGTAGTGCAGGTAGTCCTGCACAAAGACCGGGATGGCAAACATAATGCCGTAAATGCCGATCCCCAGGATGGCCGAGTAAAGCGTGCCCCCCACCATGGAGGGATGCCGCAGCACTTTCAGATCCACCGCCGGATGCGGCGTGGTCAGTTCCCGCCAGATGAACAGCACCACGCCCACCACGCTGATGAGCGCCGTGGCCCGGATCATGGTGGACTCAAACCAGCCCTCCTGCTGCCCCTCCTCCAGCATGATTTGGAACGACGCCAGCCCCAGTGCCAGCAGCCCGATGCCCGTCCAGTCCACCTTTCCCGTCCGGCTCTCCGCCGTGCGTTCATCGGAGGGGAGGAACATGCGGCACATCAGCAGCGCCACGGCCCCCACCGGCAGATTGATAAAAAAGATCCACCTCCACCCCATGTTATCCGTGAGCCAGCCCCCCAGCAGCGGTCCGATGGCTGGGCCTACGATCACACCCAGCCCGAAGATCGCCTGGGCTGCCGCGCGCTCACTGGCGGGGAAGGCTTCAAAAACAATCGACTGCGCCTTCGCCAGCAATCCGCCTCCAGCCAGGCCCTGAAGCACCCGTGCAAAGATCAGCATCCCCAGGTTTGTGGACAACCCGCAGAGCAGCGAGGCGACGGTAAAGCCCAGGAGGGAAAACAGGAAGTAGTTCCGTTTCCCGAAGCGATAGCCCAGCCACGCGGAGAGGGGAATGATCACCACATTCGCGCAGGCATAACTGGTGGAGACCCACCCCGCCTCGGACAGGCTCGCGCCCAGGTTCGCCCGGATATCCACCAGCGCCACGTTGGTGATCACCGTGTCGATCACCTCCAGGATGGCCCCCAGAGAGGCGCTGAGCGCGATCACCCATTTCAGCCATCCCTTTTTCAGGAGGGTCCGGGCCAGCGGCGAGAGCCGGGCCGGGTCGGCACCGTAGAGAGCGGGAGCGGCGGCACTCATGGCATCAACGCTTCACGGGAGCGAGGGAACGGAGGACCATGTCCACGCAGGCCGCGAGATAAGTCTCCGCCGTGTAATCCGGCTGACATTTCATGTCCGCCCGCAGCGCGCCCACAAAGATCATGGCCACCAGTTGATCCACCACCAGGGTGGGAACCACCTCCGCCCGGATGAGACGGCGCTTTTGTGCCTCGCGGAACTGGCCTGCCAGTTCCTCCTTCCACGGCAGAAAGATACGTCGCAGCACCTCAGTCTCATGCTCACCCAGCCGGTGGCTCTCCCCCACCAGCACCCGCATAAAGGCGATGTTCCGCCGCTTCCTTTCAAAATCCGCCGCCGCAAAGTGCGAGACCACCTCTTCCAGCGTCGCTCCGGTTTGGAGGCTGGGACCGGGCTGGGTTTGGCCCGCGGGCAAAAAAGCCTGTTCCAGCACGGCGGTGAGCAGCCCCTGCTTGTTCTGAAACTTCCGGAAAAGCGTCACCTCATTCACCCCCGCCACCCGCGCGATCTCCCGCGTCGTCGCCGCGCTGATCCCTTCCCGGGACAACACCTCCCGCGCTGCCTCCAGAAGTCTTTCCTCCGTGGCAGTCCTCCCTTCCGGGATAGTGGTTTGTTCCTCGTTGCTCATTGCGTGTAAGTAATTGCTTGCACTCCTTTCCGTAAAGGCAATCAAAACTTTGAACACCCGTCAGTTTCCGTTGCCCTCCTTGCTCCCACGCCAAGGCATCTTGCTGATGCTTGCGTGCCTCCTTCCAGGAAGAATCCCAAAAACCGCAGCTCCAAGATTCCCCCCACTGCTCTGCCGTGATGTTTCCGTAATTCCCTTCATGGCGCAAGCCGGAGGCTCTAGAGGCGGTCCCGGGTGCCTGGGCCGGGGAGTTGAGCGAGGCATATTGCCACTGATAGCAGAGTCCCGCAAGTACGGGGGCGGGACTGTGGGTGGCGGCATGGTGCCTATGGTCCAGGCATGGATGGATGCCTTCCGCCTCAGCACGGGTGGATCACCTTACGCGGAAAGGAGAACGAAATCGAAACCATTCCCCGCCCGCCCGATACACTCCACGGAAGTTTTCAAACTTCGTCACGTCTTCTTGCCAAGCAGAACAGTGCGTGCATAGTAGACTCCCGATTTACGGTGATACAGGCCGGGATACCTAGTGCGAGCCCGAATAGAGGCGGAGTTTTTCATGGCAAGTGAAAGGCAACGGCTCCGCGCACAGTGTAAAACGAGCGTGTAGATCGTTAATCGGCCATCTTTGGCGGGTTTGTAACTCGCTGAAAATGAAACCCTCGCCGGCTTAGCTCAGTGGTAGAGCAGTTGATTTGTAATCATCAGGTCGTCAGTTCAAATCTGACAGTCGGCTCCAGATAATCAAAAGGTTACGCGTCGGACAGAGCAGGGGACTGGAAGATGTAACCCATTTGTAACCGCCTCTCCTTTATCGGAGGGGCTTTTTACTGTCTGGATGGCTCACGACATGTATGGGCCGAACTGTCAAGCGTGGGACGGTCTTACCCGGTAGGACGCGGTCAGACCAGGTATGACCGGCGAAAAGTTGACGGGCTCAGTTGGCGCGCTCATTCTCATCTCCACACCCCTTACAGAGATGCACTACCACAATGCGCCGCCGGTGCTCAAACCGGCTCGCCAGCTTTCCGCTTCGCCTGAAGTATCGCCTTCGATCGGCGTAATTCTCCCGGCCAAACAGGAGAGCGAAGCCCTAGAAGCGATCAAACAGGCACATGGCACCAGAGGGTTGCCGCGTTCAGCCCCGTGGGGGCTTGTTCGATTTATTTGATTCGTCCCCGGTAATCAGCGACCGAAGCCAGTCGGCGAGATTGTCGTATCCGGCTGCTTTCATCGCTTTCATCATCGCTGCCTTTTCGGTCTCATCGACCCAAAAACCGACCTTCTTTTTGCCTGCCTTTCGTTGATTTGCCATTCCAAGTGTAACCACACCCAGGCAAGCAACGCAAACAAATTCCAAAAAAGGCGAAATCATGTTGACGGGTGTAACCACACCTGCAACCTTTAGGTGTGGTTACACCCAATCCCATGAAAGAATATTCCAAATCCAAGGTCACGGTGCTCTTGTCTAATAAGGAGCACGAGGCGCTTAAGAATATCACTGCGAAAACGCGCCGGACGCTCGGCCAAGAGCTGGCTTACAGGGCTTTCTCTGCAATTGCTCTCGGCTCCGAAACCTCCATCGACCCCCCTGCCAAAAAGGAGGTCGCCGCGTGAATTTTGAAATCGAGGTCGTGACCCGCGAGCAGGCGGCGCTGATCTTCGGGATCACAGATGCTGAGTTCGAGCGCTGGCTGTCCGATGACGCCGCGAAGGATTTTGCTGCTGGTCGGTCCACCATTCCGCAAATGCCGCACCGTCCTGGAAAGCCAGTGAAGTTCCTGCTGGCTGATCTGCGCGAATGGCTCCGGGCTTACCTCCACCGTGGAGGAGCGAATCAGCAAACCAACGGGACGACCGCCCGCCAAAAGGTCGCATAACCCTGAGATACTTTCTTCCTAACTACCTATGAATACCACCACAACTCCCGAAATCGAATACCTCACCATGCAGCAGTGCGCCCGCTGGGCGCTGGTCTCCCTCAACACCGTCCGCTCGGACGTGAAGAGCGGGCTTTTGAAAACTCAGAAGACCCCGGGCGTGCGCGGCCACCGCATCCGGATGGAGACCTTCAACGCCTATCTGAAAAGGAAGTTCGCCGGCAGCCGCAAAGCCATCACCCCGGAGGATCTGGACCGCCTGCGCGTGGTGCTGCCCCCGCCGGATTCCCTGTGAACGCCACCACCATGAATGACTTCGCCCTCTACATGACCGGCCCTCTCTGCATCGCCGCCCTTATCATCGGCTGGCTGATCGGCAGATGCTCCGGCACCCGCCCCCGCCCGCGCGCCTCCCGGTGGAAGCGTGACAAGCGCCACGAGCGCTCCTGGCAGCCCTCGCGCTGATCCAGCCCGCCGCCGGACAGGCGGTGTTTCTCCCCACAACAAAAACTCCCGCGCGGAGTCCCGGGAAACCCGTGCCTGCGTCCCATCAGCCCATCGCCACCAAATGAAATGAAATCCAAATCCAATCACACCAGACCACGTCGGGCCAATGCCCGCGCACCCCGGCCCCCGCGCCGGACCCATCAGCCCGTAGGGCCCACGCAGCGCATCAATGCAATCATTGTCGATGGTCCCCGGCCATGGGAACAGACGCTGCAGGTTGAACTCGATACCAAACTCTGGCGAAAGCTGGAGAAGGATGCCGCGAAGCTCTACGGATGCAGCCCGGACCGTTTGCTTACCTCGCTGGCCCGGTGCCACCTGGGCGCGGACAATCTGCCCCGTGATCCCAACGAACACGGGCGCGCCTTTGAACGGGCACTGCTGCAGCACATCAACGGCGCGCCCGTGGACCTGTCGGAGATCCGGCCTATCGCCCTCGCGGATAACCGGGACGCGAACGACTACCTGCGGGAGGGACTGGCCCGCGTGCTTTCGGAGTATCACCTGGAGGCCGGTATCTCCTTCACGGCACCGCTGGTTGTGCGGCGCCATCAGGAACCCCACGTCCGGGAGCTGGCGGTGGTGCTGGAGATCGAACCCACGCTCCTGCTGGAGCATGTGCTGACCCTCTGGCTGGCGGATATGCACCACCCGAAGCACGGGCGGCTGGAGGACATGGCAGGCAAAACCCTGTCGTATGCCCCGAAGATCCGGAAGCGGATCCTTGCCGGTATCGCCCGCTGGCGTGCCGCGAGGGCCAAAGGGGAGAGGGGGCCGGTATAATGAACTGCGACTGTTTTACAATTGTTGCCGCCACCCTTGCCGCCCGGGGCTTCGGCTTCACACAAACTGTCACCGCCACCCGGCTGGAGGGCGACAAGCTCACGAGCCAACCGGCATTCCCCGTCAAAAGAATAAACGGCCGCCGCCGCCGCGATGACGAGCGCGTGGTGTTCCTGAATTACTGCCCGTTCTGCGGGAAGAGGACTGCCGCCGGAAGCGGGGAGACTTCAGCCAAGGAGGATACCGCACTATGAGCGCGACATCCCGCCTGGGCAAAGCTCTTCCGCTCCCCCCACTTCCGTTTCTCCATGAGTGTTTTGTGCTGGATGAAGGCAGCCCGTCTGGGTTGCAGTGGAGAAAACGACCGGCATCTCATTTCAAGAATGCCCGATATGCATCTGCCTGGAACGCCAAGTTCGCCTTCACCCCCGCTGGTTTTAAGAGACGCGCTCGCGGCAAGGAAAATTATTGGGTTGCCAGAATCAGCTCGAGTGAGAAGACCATTTACTTTCTGGCGCACCGAGTCGTGTGGGCGCTGAATAATGGCCAGGATCCGGGCCGACTTTTGATTGATCACCGGGATGGAGACACGCTTAACAACGCGCCGGGAAATCTTCGAGCTGCCACTGACTCTGAAAACACGACAAACTCCCGTCGTAAGAACGGGTCCGGTTATCGGGGTGTTGTCTTTCACAAGGAGTCTGGTCGATGGTTCGCAAAAATCCAGAAGAGCCTGGGATACTACGACACCAAGGAGGAAGCGGCGCGCGCCTATGAAGCGGCGGCTGAATCTCTTCACCGGGATTTCGCGTTGCACCTTTCGCGACCTCGATACGCCCTCCCGAAAGAGGGAGGAGCAATCGACTTGATTGAGGCGCTTCTGAAAGGGGTGGAGCTATGAGCGAGACCCTAATTTATACCGCCCGCTTCCGCCGCCGGAAGCTCCGCCAGTGGGCCGCGAGCGTCCCGCGCGAGATCGGAGCCGCCCTGGTGTCCGAAGCCTTCCATGTCCTGCTCACCACCGGGGACGCCAGCGCCGTGAAGGGGCTGGACTTCGCCGGGCACGTGGACGGCCGCAGGAAGCGCCGGACCAATCCGGCGGGAAAGGAGGCTCAATGAAGCGCCGCCGATACACCCGCCGTCGCCTGGGCAACCACACCGCGCCCCTGCCGGTAAGGTTGCACCTGACACCCCAAGCCGCGGCTGTGCTCCGGCATGTCGTCTGGAATGCCTGCTATGACCTGGGCGGCCCGGAAATGGGTGAACCGGTGAAGGCAGAGGCCCTGAAAATCATCCGGGCCCTGCCTCCCGCGCCGGTCAGTGCCGAATGGTTCCAGCCGTGAAACACATGTTTACGCATAGTTCCCACTCTATTGCCAGCATGCCGGATACCACCGGCTTTATATACCGTGCTTTGCGCCGCTTCCCGCTTGACTCTGGAGGGTTTAATTCCCCGCGGTTACTTCATGACCACTGTTGCCGAAGCCGATTCAGCTCCCGTCGCGGGAAGCTCCCTGCTCAAAAAGAAAGAGGTGTGCCGCCTGCTCAATGCCTGCCCCCGCA
This sequence comes from Verrucomicrobiales bacterium, assembly GCA_965229245.1. Taxonomy (GTDB): domain Bacteria; phylum Verrucomicrobiota; class Verrucomicrobiia; order Verrucomicrobiales; family V1-33; genus V1-33. Next base: position 690,106 of record CBDDIW010000002.1, on the reverse strand, counting down.
CGCTGGAATTCTGGATGAAGCAGGGCCGCATTGCCTTCCTCCGGATCGGTCGTTCCATCCGCTTCACGCCGGAGCACATCGAGCAATTCAAAGCCGCCCATGCTGTCCCCGTCGCCGTGGAGCCCGCCAGCACCACCCCCTGAAAACCAAACAAGCCGCACTTTGCGGGTGCGGCTTGCTGGAGGATATGAATCCGAAGTGTCTGACGGACACCAGGAGAATACCTCCGGCAGCCCGGCCCGCAAGAAAAACCTTCCGCGCCGTATGGAATCTCCGCATAGCCCGCCGGAATCCCTCCAGAGGGAGGAGCATCATATCGCGGACCTGGCCCCGCTCATGGTCCGGTATCTCGTGGCCTATAACCGTGTCGCGCGCCTGCGGAAAGCAGGGTCTCCGCGCCACACATCCCCCGGCGGGAAACCAGCCGTTCACCGCAAACCCCATTCAAAGATATGCAGTCTAAAACGGAAAAGAGTGAATCCACCAGGCGCGCGCCGCTCATCCCGCCCAGGGACGGGATTGCAGTGTTTGCGAACAAAGGGGGAACTATCACCATCTCGCCCGCGGGCCATGGGGCCGGGGACGGGAGCTATCCCATCACAATTCATCCCTCAGACCTGCCGGAATTCATCAGAGGGTTGAGGCAGGAAGCCCGGGTGATCCGTGAAACCCGGCGGGAGGGAAAACGACGCAAATGAAGGACGCCCCCGCTTTCGATTTCTATCCCGAGCGCTGGTCCCAGGGCACCAGACACATGAGCAAGGTGGAGCGATGCGACTACCTTGATTTGCTCGGGTATCAATGGACGAACGACGGTGTCCCCGCCAATCTCAAAGCCGTGGCCACAATTCTGGGCTATCGGAAAGAGGCACAGATCCCGGCCAGTGTCATTGAAAAGTTTCCCGTCGCCGGGGACGGAATGCGCAGGAACAAACGACTGGAGGCGATCCGGGAGGAACAGCGCGGCCGCATTCTGGCGAACTCCTTCCGGCAGTCCCGGGCGGCCTTCAAGAAGCATCATCCGGCGGATCCTTATCCTCCGCATTTGGAAACCCTTGAGGCATTTGAGGAACACCGGATCAACGGCTCCGGAAGCGGGAATAACGGACGAAGATCCCCGGCGGAAGCCACTTCGGGAAGCAGTGCGTCAGCCCCCAAAAAAGGTGCCCAGGGATATGCCATGGCAGCGCCCGGGCAGTCCCCGGGCAGTCCCGGGGGAGATGCCGGGGGAATGCTGGAGGAGGTGCCTAAGGACCTGCCACGGCAATGCCCACCACCCACCACCCACCCTCTTCGGTAGCTAAAGCTACCTCAGTTTCTCCGGCTAAAGCCGTCGAGGGTTCGCGGCACCGGGTCATCACGGACTCCTGGAAAACGACCTACCAGGAGGCCTCCGGAGAGGAAGGGACATTCGACAGAGAGGATGCCAGAGCTCTCAAGAAGTTCCTCGAGGGATGGAGCGGGACAGCAGAACATTTCCTCCAGACCGCCCGGGAGGCGATCAACGCAGGCCGCCAGAATGCCTACCTCAAGAGCTGCCGCAACGCGGGAACCATTCGCGGACTCTGCCGAAACTGGACCGCGGTTCGCGCCGAATTGAGCGCCCAGTCCCCCTCACTTTTCACCAGCCAAAAACAACCAACCCCTGTCCCCGGCGTGAACCGCTGGGAGAAAGACCACCTCGGACCCAATGAACGCTGAAATCCAAACAGAAACCGTGGAACACGACCATAACCGGAACGGGATCATCCCGGATTCGCCCCTCAGGAACTGCGGTTCATGCGGCAAGTCTTTCGACGTCAGCCTGACGGACGAATGGCGGACCATGGGGATGCTCCGGAAATTGATGAGTGGGGCTGATTCGGCTTTCGAATGCCCGGAGTGCAAAGCCTCCCGGGAAGCCGCGGAGGAGGAGAGGAAACAACGGGCTCACGATGAGCGGCGGCGGGCTCGCGCCCGGGAGAAGTGGCCGAAGCGCGTCCCTCCCGATTACCAGCGCGCCGACGAAGCAAAGATCCCGCCCGCACTCCGGCCGGCGCTTTCATGGGCACCCGCGGGGGAGATTCTGCGACTGGGGATTTACGGGCCGCCCGGAACAGGGAAAAGCATGGTGCTCGCCCTCCTTCTCCGGAAGCTGGAGATTCCATTCCGCTGGGTTAACGGCTTCGCCGCCCGTTCCCTCTACATCGAATTCGCCACCTCGAACCAGCGGCAGGACTGGAGCGGCGAGGACGACTCCGCCGACTGGGACACGCTGATGAACGAGGACCTGCTGGTGCTCGACGACATCGACAAAGGGAACTTCACCGACTCCTGGGCATCGGCGCTCTTCGATCTGCTGGAAACGCGCAATTCCCTGCGGAGGCCGGTCATCTGGACGGCCAACCACGGCCCGGGAGGCCTCGCGGCCAAATTCGCGAAGTGCGGGGATCAGGACCTCGCGGACTCGCTGGAGCGCCGCCTGTGCAGCGGGGCCCTGCTCATCAAAGCCAGTCTCTGACAGGTTCACAGACTCCCTGAAATCCAAATCCGAATCCCGAATCCCGTGGTAACCCCTCCTTCAACTTTCGAAAACGAACGCGCGGTCATTGCCGCCTGCCTTGAGAACGACTCCTTCGCCGAGGTGTCCCAGATCCTGACCGCCGATGATTTCGGCCACCGCGCCACCGCGACGGCTTTCCGGTGGATGACGGCGCTCTTCCGGAACCGGAGGCCCGTGGACATCTACACCCTCAGCCAGGCCTACGGGCAGGACGCGGAGTTTGCCGCCGTGCGGGCCGCCATTCAGGACACTCCTTCAACCGCTCCCGGAAGCGCCCTCCACTATGCCCACATCCTCGCGGATAAAGCGGCCACCCGCCGGGCCATCACCGGGCTGCAAAAGGCGGCGGAGGCCCTCGCCATGGCCGACACCTACGCGGACGGCAAAGGCGCGCTGGAGGCCATCCTGACCAGCGTCATGGGCGCGAACAGCCGCGCCGAGATCGTGAGCGCGTCCGAGGCGGTCGCCTCCCTTCGCGAGAAAATGGCCTCCGGAAAGTCGCATGTCGAGCACTACGCCACCGGCTTCCCAAGGCTCGACACCATGTTTGAGGGCGGTCCCGGCAGAAGCCACCTGGTGATCGTCGCCGGGGGCACCTCCGCGGGGAAATCCACCCTCGCGGGCAACATGGTCCTGAACATGGCGGCGGCGGGCGTGCCGTGCGGCATCTTCTCCCTGGAGATGGGAACGGATGAACTCACGACCCGGTTCGCCCTCTCCAAGGCCCACCAGACGAACAGCGCGGACGAGGCGCTGACGAAGGTGGCGGGCCTTCCGCTCTGGATTTCCGACAACGCGGACCGCACCGCCGAAAACATCCGCGGCGCGATCCGCCTCATGGTGCTCCGCTACGGGATCAAGGTGGCGCTGGTCGATTATCTCCAGCTGCTTGGAGAGACTGGCGATGGAAGGCAGAGCCGCGAGCGTCAGGTGGCCGCCATGTCCCGCCATTTGAAGCTGGCCGCGAGGGAAAGCAATGTGTGCGTGATCGCCCTTTCCCAGCTCAACGAAGAGGGACGGCTCCGGGAAAGCAAAGCCATCGAGAACGACGCGGATTCCATCATTTACATCGTGGTGCTCGATGGCCGGGAATACCTCTGGCTGTCGAAAAACCGCCACGGGGAGAAGCACGGGAACGCCAGCCTGATTGAAAAGTATGTCGAGGAACGGGGCATTCCGCTCGACTTCCACCGGAGGAACTATCGTTTTTTTGAGGCGTCGTGAACATCCGCCCCGGCATCCATTGGGAGACATGGAAAGATCTCCGGGCCGGGGCCCTCGCGAGGTGGCGGCAGGCCTGCGCCCTGGCCTACAAGAAATGCTCCTGGCCCCCGGGCTGGATCCCGGATCAGACCAAGGATGACGGCGCGTTCATCGACGCGGAGGAGGCCTTTCTTGAGCTGAGCGCGCGCGTTCTGGAAATGGACCGCTCCACCTTCGAGCACGCCGCCGTCGAAGGACACATTGAATGGCGGGAAAACTGGAGAGCCGGGCGGTTCGAAGTGCGGCATGCCGGCCGCGTGCTGGCGCTCCCCCTGCCCGAATTGCCCGCCTGAAACAGCATCCACTCACTCCCGGTTCCGGGAGCGGCACGCGGCACCGGCTTCAATCCCCGCGAATCCTTTCACCCCAAATAGAACCCAAACCCATGAAACAAACACACACATCCGACACCGCCTTCACCACCCATGCGACCGGCTTTCCCTCACTGGACGCTCTCATCAACGGGGGGCGCGGCCCTTTTGGCCCTGGTCTCATCGTGATAACGGGCCGGTCCGGCGACGGGAAATCCTGTCTGGCGCTGAATCTCCTTCTCAACGCTGCCCGGCGGGGGACGCCCTGCAAATACTACAGCATGCACGCCACGACCGCGCAGCTTACGGTAAGGCTGGATGCCGGGGAGGAGGCGCGCGATATCGGCAGTCTGCCTATCCGGATTTCCGGACGTCCGGAGCGGGACGTGGAGAACCTGCGGATGAGCCTCAATCGCACCGCCGCGCGGGACGGGACAAAGATAGCCGTGCTGGATGACTTCCAGATGCTCGCCACCAGCCCCGGCATGTGGCGGGAGGGCCGGGAAACGCAGACCGCCCACATGAGCCGCCTGCTCCGGGTGGCCGCGCTGGAATCCGGCATGCTTCTCTACGTCATCAGCCAGCTGGATGCTGAAGCGAGGCTCAGGGAAGCGCGCGGTCTCGAAAACGCCTCTGATGCCATCGTTTACATCACGGGTGATGAAGAGCGCCACCTCTGGGTGAGCAAGAACCACGCGGGGCCGATCCATGGCAGGCGGGAGGAGATAACCCTCAATGGAGGCATTCCCCTAAAGCTCGACGGGCCGCGCTATCGCCTCAGCGAATCCTGAGAAACCAGCCCCTGCAATGGGTGCCCCGAATCCCGGCAGCGTCGCACCCCGCGGCGCTGCCGGTTCAAATCCCGGCACCCTTCCACTCCTTCCATTCCCTTTCCAAAGCCCACCGCCATCGCCCGCCATGCAATCCCTGAACGAATCCCCCGGCCATTCCATTGAATCCCCCGGCCATTCTATCGAGCCCTCCGCGGACGCCGCCGGCACGATCCCGCCGCCCCGCGGCAAATCACCCCGCGCGCCCGCCGCCAAAGGCTCCCGCGAATCAGTCACCTGGCAGGGGCGTAAAATCCCCATCGTGAAGACACACGGCGGCCTCTGGAGGCTCCGGGGCCGGACCAAAGGCGCGGAGATCGATGTGGGCCTCGGTGTCAAAACTCTCCCGGACGCCCGCCGCCGGGCGAAGGAGATTCTGGAATCCTCCGGATTTAAACCGCGCCAGAGGAGCAGCACCCACACGCTGGAGGACCTGGTAAACGTTTACAAAAGCCTGCCCAAGCGGGTCTCCGCCCGGACCGTGGTCACGAACCTGAGCCGCCTCCGGAGCGTGGTGAAGAAGACCCTGGGGAAGACGCTCGAAGAGGTTCCGCTGAGTAAGATTGGGCCGGCGTTCTGGGAGGAGTACCAGAGAGCGATGCTGGGGAAGAACTTCGATTACGCCACGCGCCGCCTGGAGAACATCAGCATCAATTCCGCCTGCCGGAGCGCCCGGGCCATCTTCATCAATCGCCTGCGCCCGCAATACGAGCGCGCCGGGATTTACATCCCCCGGGACGCGGACGTGATGATCATGCTCCCGGAGCCGGTGCTGGTCCGTGCGGAGGCGGACGAAACGGCCCTTCTGCCCGCCTGGGTGGCGCTGGAGGCCACGGACCCGGCCATGTGGCTGGCGGTGGGCCTGGCGCGCTTCGCAGGGCTCCGGCGCGACGAAATCGCCGCCTGCCGCGGGGAATGGATCGTGTCGCGGGGAGACGCCGTTTACATCGAGCTGCGCGACCGGCCGGAACACGGATTCTGGACGAAGACCGGGAAGGTTTACCGCGCCCCCGTGATCCACCCTGCACTGGCCGCCGCGCTGCTGAAGGTGCAGAAAACCGCCCTCGTGGTGAATCCGTCCGGGGAACGCCGCCGGGTGGAATGGTTCAAGGAGGTGCCGCAGGAATGGCTTCGCCCGTTCACCGGCAGCGCCAGAAAGCCTCTCCACCGGCTTCGGGGGCTCTATGCCGACGCAGTCCGGGAACTGACCGAATCCGCCGTCAGGATCAAACTGGAGGCCACCAAAGCGGCATCAGCAGCTCTCGGCCACACCAGCACCGAGATGACCGAGAAGCATTACTTCTCGGACAAGTTCTGAAGACTATCGGCGGAGCCGCCCGGCACTCCCGAGGCCCACCACCGGATTGATTCCCGCGCACGCCGCCGCGCGCGGGAGCACGAGGGCCGGATGTCTATTTTTGCTCTCTCAAATGAGGCGGGGAAAATCAACATCCCGCCCGCCATCGAACCGGTAACCATCCATCCCGTGAACGCTCCAGCACATCTCTCCGGCCTCCACCTTCTACGACCGGAAACCGACCTAAGCCCGCCAATCTACGCGGAGGCTGACCTGTATTTCGATCCGGCTTTGACCCTCGAACAGAAAATGGAGAGTCCCCGGGCGTGGATTGCCGTTCCGGGGCGGATGGAAATTCCGGAGAGCTGGAAGATGCAGAGAGCCGACACACAAAGACTTGGCGAATTGCTTACCGATAGCCCGGTCTAGCCGAGCAGTTGAGGCAAGCCGCGACGCCCACGTCCAATTCCGTATTCCTAACAGGAACGAACACCAGCAATTTCATCATAGTAATGCAACGGAAGCGGTTTGCTACGACCGCGAGATGCAGCGTTTGAAACTGAAAAGCCCACTGGGGCTATCCCAGTGGGCTCCAGAATCATTGGTGGGCCTTCTTTGGCTCAGTCTACCGGTGCACGGTGATCTTCCTCACAGCACTCTCCATCCAGCTTCACCAAGAGGAATCCCCGGCGGGAATTCCATTCGGCTGCAAGATGACAGTGTGGAGGGACCTCCATAGGGATGATCCTGCCGCAAATTTGGCAAACTCCCCTTTCAGAAGCGTCTTTCATAGAATTTGGATTCTAGTGATTTTAGACTTGAATTCCGACTGGCAGCAAACAGGATGGCCCCGAGATCAGGGTTTAATTGTCTGCGGTTGCTGCAAAGCACCGCAGTTTAGCTGCCCCGTTTCTCCTCTGGGCCCCCGTGAACCGTCTGCCGCCTAAGCTTCAGGTTCACGGGGGTTTGGTATTTATGTCGCAGCGAGGATGAAGAGGAGGAGCCTCTTGGCCTCGCTTAAGGGTTTCATGACTCGCGTTTGCCTGATGCCGCCTCTGGGCGCAAGCTTTGACTGTGGAAAAAATGATTATTTCTCAGACCCCCTAGGCCTTTGTATGATTGCGGTCCATATTTTAATTCTTTTCTAATGAAATGTGACCCGATGCGGAAGGTTTCGATTTACGCACGCTTTTGGCTTCACAACCGTCGCCCAGCAGGTCGATCAGGGAGAGGTTGGGGGATTCATTGAAGCCGGAGACGCTTTCATTTGCATTCATTTGTGCTCATCGCGGAGAGGCTTTTCAACGCCCGAAACAGCCTCCTTACCCTGAGGGAAACCTGAGGGAAACCTGAGGGATTGCCTCGGGAAAGCCGCTGGCGCGGAGGGCTCAGTGAATGGGGCACGTATGGTGCATCGGCGACGGTCCCAATGAACAAAGCCCAAACCCCGCCTGTCTGGAAAGCGTGGGTGGCAGTTGCCCGCCTCACCTTTTACCCGCTCTCGATTATCGCGTTTCTCTGCGGGGCCCTTACCGCCGGGCGTGGGGTCATCCACAATTGGGGAGCCCTTTTCACGGGATTGCTGGTCGTCTGCCTGGTAGAGTTCGCGGCGGTTCTGTCGAACGAGCTGGAGGACGAGGAAAGCGACCGGGCAAATACCCTTGCCGGTCCATTCAACGGCGGATCCCGGGTGCTCGCCTCCGGGCGGCTGACACGCGGGCACCTCCGGGGAGCACGGGGCGCGGCTGTGGTGCTGGCATTGCTCACAGGTATTTGCTGGCTCTCTGTCTCGCCATCGTGGAGCGGCCCCCTTTTGCTGGTCGCGGCTCTCATTTTGGGCATTGGCTACAGCAGCCGGCCGCTCCGGCTCTCATACCGCACCTTGGGGGAAGTAACCGTGGCCCTGGTGCATGGCGTGCTGGTCGTGGCCGCCGGATACTGGACCCAGGAAGGGGAATCCGGCGCGGGGCTGGCGAAAGTCACCGCCGCCCTCTTTCTGGCAATCCTGCCCTCAATCCTTCTCGCCGGAATTCCGGACGCGCCCGCGGATCGAAGCGCCGGGAAACTGACCGTGGCCGTCCGCTTTGGCCGCAGGTCCGCCGCGGCCCTCGCCGCCGGAGCCGTCATGGGCGCGCTGGTGTGCCTTATTGCCTTCTCTCCGCCACGATCATGGGTCACATGGGGCGCGAACATCCATGCGGTCCTTCTGGCGCTTTGGATCATTTTGGGAGCCCGCCGCCGAGAGCCCGGGAGGATTGATGCCCTCATCGGCTTCTCGCTCGCTTACATCGTCTGGTTCTTTCTCGCGATCCTGCCCGGAGACTGGTAACGCCGATTTGTCATCAGACAAAACCCAGCCTTTTCGGGCCAATCCCGCCGTTCAAGCCCCGCAGCGTACCAGCTTTTACCAGCCTGGCCGGATTCAAAAGACCCTCGCTACCCTGACGGAAACCTGACTGTTTTGCCCGGAATCATACCAGGTTTACCAACCCCCGGGAACTTGCGGGCAGACCGTGGGCGGATATCGGTGCCATGGGGCTTTCCCGCCGAATGAATGCAAAAACCATCATGACGATTTACGGCTGCTCTCCGATCTTGTTTTTCGGAAGCTGCCTCGTAATGTGGCCTCATGGTCCAGCGGCGGCGCTAATCATGGGTCTGGTTTGTCTGGCCGCCGCGGTTCTTTTTGCCCTGCTGGGGATTTACTTCAATCTGCTGCTCGCCTTTAAAGGCAATCGGGTTCGTATCCGCTGCGGAATCTGTAATTCACGATGCGTTCTCCAGCTCCCTTTGAGAAAAGAGGCCCTTTATTTGACATGTTCTTTTTGCGGTTCCTATCGCGTGCGGCACCGGTTTATGCGATCAGCACTCGTCGAGAAAATTCAAACAGAAGTTGAGTGAACACCGGTGACGGCAGGAGCGGACTCATTTCGCCTTCTTCCTGAACTCCCAGGGCGGCACCGGCGCTTTGTCCGCCCACAGCCCGCGGTGTGCCGCGCGCGCCTCGTTCTCCGCGGCGGCCAGATCGGCGTCTTTGCTGTATTGGACATAGTGCCACGCGAAGCCCTCCCGGAGCATGGCCAGGCACACGTCATCCCCGTCCGCATAAACGCGGGCCAGCGTGCGCCCGTAGCGGTCCTTCTTCTCGCCCTTGAGGGTGATCCTTCGCCCCACCGTGAGCGCCGCCAGCTTCTCTTTTGCCGCAGAACCGAAAGCCTGCTTCTTTTCGGGGGCATCAATGCCGTTGAGCCGAACCTTCACCTGCTTTCCGTCCATCTTCACCGTAATGGTGTCCCCATCGGTCACACCGACGAGCTGAATACCTGAGGCACTCGCGGGCGTGGTCCCCCAGTTGGAAGTGAGATCCGGGTGGTATTTGACGGCCAGCAGCGTCAGGGCGCAGCCCAGGAGAAAAGATAGGAGATGGCGGGGCATCCGGCGATCATATCCCGGGCCGGTCTAACGCAACGGGTCAGGTGGAGTGACCTGTTGACCTGCCAGGAATCGTCCCGAACATATGCCGACTCCGGCACACCTTCCCTGTAATGTGCCGGAATATCCCACGTCAGATCCCGGTCTGCTTAATCGCTGGCCGGGGTTTGTGCGCGGGGTTTATCATTTCATCGGTCCCTGCTTTTCTGTGATGTGAAGTGACGAACCACCGCGCCACCTTTGTCCCGGCAGCGCGATGGCCCGGCGGGTGAAACTCCCCTGTGAAGCCTCTCCCGCGCTTCAATATGCTACTCTCTAACCGTAGCATAACAAATATCCTGTCCGCATTCGCGCCCCACCCAAGGACTGACACTCCCGTGCTCCAAATTCTAAGGGTCAAACGAAAGGCAAGGCCCCATGACCCGCAAAATGCAAAATCTTCAGCCGCCGGGAACTGACTCCTTGGACCATACCCCCCACCAAAGCAAAACCCCGGAGCCGCCAGGATCGGAACGGGGTATCGTTTCCCCCAAAGGATAAAAGCATGCCTTTGCGGAGGAACCTGGGCCCTCCGGCGGATGAGGCGGTCCACGGAGCAAGCAAAAGCATGGGAAAACCGGCTCCGTGGACCTCACCCATCGGCAACCAGGAAGATGGGCTGGGACCGGCATTGCAACAGTCACGCCGCCGACCTTGTTTCATTGACGACGCTGTCCACTACCGATTCAGGCCATGCCGGTTTTTCATAGTTCAGGGATTACTTTGAAAATTCGTAATTCTCCCCACTTGCATTGTACCCGTGCAATACCCCGACCTAACGGGCAATACCTATGATTCCGCCCGTTCTACCACCCCGCAAAAGTCTGTCAGACGAAGCCGTTGCCCTGATCGTAAGTGCCGCCACCCGGCTGGAATGGGAATGGAGGGACCACGGGGAACGGGACGCCACGCGCGAAGGCCGCTGGCAACTGGGCATGAGCGATCCCATGAGCGCGCCGGGGTTCCATCGCTGGCACCTGGCGAACAACCGCCAGTACTTCGACAACCCGATGGAATCAGCGGTGTCCACGATGCAGTGTTTCTGGGTATGGACTGTGAACGGTGGCGGTGTAGCGTCGATCGATACCCCGGCGCTTTCTGAAGCGGCCCGGGAGGAGGCCGGATTCACCGAGGACCAGAGGCCGGGAATCGTGCCGGCGGAAAAGCCACAGTCCGCACAGGCTTCCGGACCACCGCGCCGGATTGTCCGGCAGGAGCTCGAATTCTTCCCCTGGCCGACGGTGAAGCCCGGCGAGGCGTTCTATTTTGGAATCCTGGCCGGTGTCGGCATGTTCCCGCGCGGCCCGGTGCAGGCCCACCACAATCCGGGATTCGATTTCTACGCGGACTTTGTGGCCGGGAATGGATACCAGCGGTATGCCGTGCCCGTGGAGGACCGGATCCTGGTCCAGCTTGTCGGCGCTCTGTCCGGCACCATAGCCGACAGTATCAATCCGGAACCGTTACCGGGAATGCTCGCGACCATGGGAGACGTGGGCATCATGCTATCGCAGGTAGGCGCTTGAGACCAGAGAGCTGTCCACCACGGAAAAAGGGAAGCAGTTTCCTGCTTCCCTTTCCGCGAATGACTAATCAGGCCGCAACTCAGGCCAGTTTACGGCGGAAAAACGCGAGGCCACCGATGGCAATGCCCATGAGGGCGACCGCGGAACCGCCTTCCGGCACCCGAACGGCGGACTCCACGATATAACCGCCGACAAAGCCACCCTCGTCGTTGAACATGGAGGAACCGTAACGGTTGATGGCCAGGCCGGAGGAGTCACCATTCGGTTCTCCCGGAGCGAAGTTGAGAGCGTTGAATGCGGTCCACGTTTCCCCGTTGGTCCACGCCCAATTATTAGGGTCAGTGGTGGAGGAGGAGCCGTCCGCCGGGCGCGCGCCTAGCCATGCCTGGCCGCTCTGGCTGGTAGTGGTGGTGAAGAATCCGTTGCCGATCAATCCGGCGTAAACAGATTCGGTTTCTCCAAGGTCTCCGAAAACTGCCAGATACGAGTTACTGGAGACACCGGCGGCAGCCGCGGAGGCGTCCGCCCAGGTAATCCCCGGCGCTTCGTAGAGGCTGTACTGGTGACCGTTGTAGTTTGTGACGGCGATAGGAGCCGCCTGAACTGTCTGCGCGGCGAAGAGCGCGATGGCGATCGCTGGAATGGATTTAACAGGGTTCATATTTTATTTTTTTTAAAAGGCCGCAGGTGGCGGCAAACGAAGATATGCGCGAGTCGTGCCACATTTTTAAAATTCTCTTAATGTGTTGACTGAGTGGGCTCATAGATTTTTTTCCGGGGAAAATAAGATAGGGAATTTTGGAGGTTTTTGTAAAGAATTCCGTCACAAATTCCTGAATTCCAGGAATTTAAATATTGTTATTTGAAGATCTGGCCCTTGCGCTAAAATCCGATTTTGCGCTCGTAATTCCCGGAAGCTGACCGGAAAAACAAATAAAAAAACTAAACAAATTTCGAACAGGCCAAATCCAGACGGGGGGTTCTCGCGTGCCTCGCCATTCGAAATCCGTTTCGGGGGCCAGAGCCTTTCCCGGGACGAAACGGAATTCCTTGGATTTCCATTTGACTTTTGGGCGTCCAATTCACCGAAGCACAGGGCACACATGAAACCATCCGCCCTCACCCCTGATAACTTCGATTCCAACATTCCCGTTCTCCTGACGCTCGCCGAGCTCGCCCGCCGCTGGCGGTGCAGCGTGGACAAGATCCGCGCAATGATGAAGGCGGACAAAATCCCCGTGGTGAGGATCGGGGCCCGCCCGCGGTTCCGCCTGGAGGACATTCAGGAAATGGAGAAGCCCCAGACCGCCGCGCCGAAAGCCACGGAGACCGGCACCGCCGCCACGGATTCCGGGAATGACGAAACCCCGCCGCCCGCGCCCGGGAGCCCCGCGTCCGCCGCTCCCGCCCCGGTGGCCGTCGCCGCCTGATTCCCGCGCCCTCCCCGTCCGCAAACCCTCACTGATTCGCAGGCATGTCTGATTACCCCGTTGCTCCCCGGCCCCGCGCTCCGCAGTATCCGCGGCAGATCCCGATGGACCCCGGCGCACGCGGGTTCATCGTCACCGACCAGCAGATTGCCCGGGCGCAGCAGATTCCCATCCTTCAGGCGGACGGCTTCATTGTCGCCGCGGCGTCGGGCGCGGCCATCGGTAAGGCCATTCAGGACGTGGGCGGCGCGGGCACGAAGCTCCTGCAGGAGCACCTGGAGAGCGTCCAGCAGAACAAGGTGCTCGACGCGCAGGCGCAGATCGACATGGCCCACGACGCGGTCTCCGCGAAACTCGTCAGCGAGGCCGACACCACGAAGTGGGAGGGCATTTTCAACGATGAAGCCTTGAAGCTGGAGAACGGTCTTCTGAAGGACAAGAAGCTCTCCATCGATGCCCAGCAGGAAATCAAAGCCCGCCTGGGCCGGTTTAAAATGAAGGGAGCCGCCGGAGTCCGGAACGAGGCCGCGCGCACGGAGTTCAAGCGGGAGGGCGAGAACCGCGCCGCCCTGGTCATCACCGCGATGGGAAAGGAGAACTGGACGGAGGCCCGCGCGGAAGTGGACGGGATCGCCAGGCGGGGCCTGGCCGGAGCGGACAGAATCGCCACCATGCGCGTCCAGATCGACGAGGCGGAGAAGAAGGCCAAAGTGGAGGCGGAGAACACGCGCCAGAAAGCGGCCATCAACTCCGTGCAGGCCATGGCCAACGCCGATCCGGACGGCGCGGCGAAGATCGTGAATGACCCCGCTTTCGGCCAGGCGGAGGGATTGGAGCCGGACACCATCACCATTGCCCGGGACCGGGTGCGCGCGGCCCAGGCCCGCAGCCTGTCCTCCACGCAGGACGCGGTGGCCGATGCCATCGTGACCGGGGCGATTAAACGCCCGGACGGCTCCCTGATTCCCATCGAGCGGGAGGAGGATCTGCAGCGCCATTTTGAGGACCGTCTCCGGCCGGCGGAAATGGAGAAAGCGAAAGCTCAGTTCACGGCCTACCAGTCCCAGGAGGCGCGCGCGAAGGAACTCCGGCCGGAGAACGTCCGGACCCGTTTCGGTGAACTCCTGGACCGCGTGCAGCAGTTCGACCGCGAGGCCTTGGGTGGCCCTGCCAGCGACGCGGCGCGGGGGGAATACGCGGACATCGTTCAGGAAACGAAATGGCTCCCCGAGGGTCTGCGGGGTGAAGTCACCGGCCCGCTCTACGCGAAGTGGACCGCACAGCCGCCCCCGGTGAAGGAGCCGGTGAAAGCCTACATCAACCAGAGCCTGATGGACATGTTCGAGCAAAACCGGTTCGGGGTGCGCGCGGACAAAGTGCTGAAGGTCAAGGGAGACCCGGGATTTAAAACCTGGCTGGGGGCGGGTGAACAGGAGTTCAAAATGGTGACCAACCCGGCCGGGCTGAAGCAGGCCCGCGAGGGACTGGCTCGCGCGAAGATGGCGCTCCTTGAGTGGGAGAACGACCCGAAGAACGCCAAGGCGGGGGTGGAGGAGGCAAAGCAGGCCCTGCAAAAGTTCAGCGGACTCAACATGTCGGAGGAGGACGCGGGGCAGGTCATCGATGAAGCCATCCGGAAAACGGACGCCGCCGCGGTGCCCGCGAAGCCGCCGGAGACCTGGGCGAAGTTCGCCGGGATGAACCCACCGAAGAGCGGAGGAAAGGCGGACCCCTCCATGGTGGAGGGCACGCCCAGCCCGGACACCCTGCCGGAGAGCAGTGCCGGAGGAGAGCCGGACCCGTCACTGGTGCTGCCCGGCGGGGACGACAGGGGAACCGCGTCCGGCCCGGGGATTTTGCTGGAGCAGCCCGGCCCGGATGACACCCCGCCGAATTCCCGCCCCGTGACCCGCGAGGATATCGCCAAAGCGAAGGGGGCACTTTCGGTCTGGGACCCGGACCAGAAAGCCTGGGTCTGGATCGATAAAAAAGACCTCAATAAAAAACCCTATCTGATCAAAAAGTAATGTCCTTTTCCGATGACTCCGCCGGCGGCGTGCCCGGCCTCCTGGTGCCCGGCAATCTGGACCTGATGAACCGCCCGCGGGTGAAGAACCCGGACGGCACGATCAGCACGGTCCGCAGCGCCTCCTATAATCTGGACGGCTATGAAGTCCTGCTTCCCACCATCAGCGATGACGGGAACGTGCTCGATGACGCCGGGGCCGTGAAGCAGTTCCGCCGCACCGGCAATCACCTGGGCCTGTTCGATTCCCCGGACAGCGCCACCGCCTACGCGCAGCGTCTGCATGAAGACCAGGCCCGGATGGTGGAACAGGAATCCAATCCCTTCGCCACCTCCACCCTGGCGGATGCCCCGCCCCCGGTGCCGGAGCCCCGGGACCCGTGGACGATGCCGCCGGTGCCGGTGCTGGAGGGAATGCTGACCGACGAAGAGGCCGGGGAGCTGGAGCAGCTTGGCGGCCCCGACGCCGCGCCGGAGAAATACCGCGGAGCCATCGCCGCCCGGTATGCGCAGTACCGGGAGTTCCGCCGGGAGAACCCGCGCAAAGAGGACCTGCAGAAGCAGGGGAAACAGATCCTGTTCCTCCAGCAGGTGGCGCTGAACTTTGACAAGGCGCTGGCCGGGCGGAAGCTCAATTCCATGGCGCTGGCGGACACGCCGGAGGAGAAGCAGGCCGCGAAGGACATGCTGGTGGCGAACCTTTTTCTGCGCGCCCGGATCGGCGGCAAATACTCCCCCGTGATGCGGGACACCCTCCGGGATGCCATCGCGGTGCAGATGTTCAAAGGCGACGGCCAGGGCAGCGACGCGGCCTTTTCCAAGGCGGCCACGAAATGGGCCACCACGATGCAAAACAAGCGCCGGCTGCTGGAGGTCACGCCGGAGGACACGGACGCGCCGGAGGACGCGAAGAAAGCCAGCCTTTCCCAGATCGTGGCCACCGCGGCGCTGAGTTCTGATCCGAAGGACACCCTGGATTCGGCGCTGGCCACCTGGCAGGCGGGCGCGAAGGATAAAGACGGCTTCGACCCGGAGGAACTGCCCAATTACCGCGCGGCCGCGAAGATGATTTTCGATCCCCTGCGGAAGCAGATGGAGGATGCCAAACCCATCGTGGAGGCCGCCATGAAAGGCTTCGCGACGGAGAGCGAAACCGCGGGAGCCTACGGCGGGGATGAACTGGTGGAGCTGGTGATGAAGGCCCCGGAGCCCATGCGGCCCTATGTGCTGGCGATGATCAACGCCGAGGCCAAAAAGCACGGGGACAAAGAGGGAGAGGGCTGGCACTTCTGGAACCGTTTCGGGCGCGGCTTCCGCACCTACACGATGACCAGCGGGAACCGGGTGAAATACGTGGAGCAGCTTACCCGCGCGCTGAAGATCATGGACGACCCGAAGCGCGGGGCCGGTGAAAGCGAATTCGGCCTTCCGGCGCTCTCCGTGGGGGTGCAGGATTACAACAACTCGGAACAGATGAAGTTCCTCAAGGTGACGACGCCGGAGGAGATCGCTCGATCCCGGGCCTATGTGGTCCGGGAGCTGGAGAAAGTGAAGGTGAACCTGGCCCTGGAGCAGATCGGGAACCAGACCTATTCGCCGCTGAAGGGCGGCAATCTCGTCACCGAACACGTCCTGTATCCGTTCGCGGAAAGCATGGCGCCACAGATCGCGATGGCTTTCCTCACCCGCCGCCTGATGCCGCTGAAGCTCTCCGGCATGGGAGCGGGGGCCGCGATGGTGGCGGAGGCCGCGCCGCAGCTCCCCCTGATGAAGTCGTTGATGGCGGATCAGAACGCGCAGTTCTTCCTGAACTCCGGCAACGTGTCCGTGTCCCGGGCCTATGAGCTGGCGGACACCGCCGCGAACTATCAGACCGGCCTGGAATACGCGCAGACCATGCTGGCCACGGGCGGATTGAAGAACCTGGGCCAAGCCTTCCGCAAGGGGCAGGTCTCCCGCTGGCGGACTTTTGGCAAACAGATGCTCCTGCAGGGCGCGGAACAAAACTTCATTGAGGGCGCGCAGGACATTACCCCGGCAATCCTGGCGGCGATAAAACAGGATACCGGCGTGGACCTCACCGAGGCCTTCAACGGGAGGATGATCGAGCCGGAAATCACCGCCGGGCTGAAGGACGGAAAACAAATCTGGAAAGCGGGCGGGAATGAGTTCGCCACCCAAGCCGGGGCCCGGGCATGGGCGAAGGAGCGCGCGGTGAATGATGGCTCCGGCTACTGGTCCCAGCGGATTGATACCTTCTGGGCGGTGCTCCCCGCGGTGGTCATGGGGGCCGTGGCGAAAACGCACAGCACGCGCGTGACCGGCGCGGCCCTGGGACGGGTGGCGGCGGACATGAACGATACCCTGCTGCACGCGGCGGGAATCCGGGAGGAGGCGCGGGCGGCGATTCTCGCGCACCAGGATCCCGCCGAGCGTCTCGATGCCTTCGATACCGCGAGAAAAAGCGCGGACCGGGACACCGCCCGGGAAGGCGGGGTGCGGCTGGCCCGGGAACAGGCGGAAGCCTCCGCGAGGTATGCCCGGGAGGTGTCGGAGGCGGGAATCAAAGTGGAGCGGGTGATGATGGGGGAGGTGCCGGTGATCCAGGTCACCGCGCCGGACGGGAAGGTCACCAGTCACGCCACCGCGGCGGACGCCATGGAGACGGTGGGGAGCCACATGGCCGAACGGGATGAACCTTTTCTGACTGCCCTGGGGAAATTCGCGGAGAGCGCGCCCGCAGGCCGCACGCTGGAGATCAGCCGGCAATCCTCCTCCCTGCTCGATGAGCTGGACAAGGCGGTGACGGAGGGAGCGGATACCGATATTGACGCCATCTGGGAACGGGCGGACACCTTCCGCCGGTCGCAGGATAGTCAGGCGGCCCCGCTGGAGCGCGACGCCGCCAGCGAAAGCTCGCGTCAGGAGCTGGCGGGAATGCGCGTCCTGGGCCGCAGCCGCACCGAGTTTGCCGGGAAGGTGGCCCGCTCCGTCTCCACGATCATGGAGGGCGGGGGCATCGTGGACATGGTGGAGGAGGAGGCGGAAAACGACCTCCGGGAAAGCATCGGGCGGCGGCAGTTCGGCTGGCAGGACATGGCCAGTGCCCTCCGGCAGGTGGAAGCAGTGACCGGGGACACCTATCTTCATGGCGACAGCGAAACCGCCGTCACGGAGGGCTGGTCCGCGCTGGTGCGGCTCTATGCCACCGGCACCCGGCGGGCCCGGGGAGGGAACGAGATCACGGGAGCCGTGCGGGGCGAGGCCGCCCGGGATGCGCGGGACGCCCGCCGGAGACTGCGCGCCGCGGAGACCGGCGGTAAACTGAAGGCCGGGATGGTGGCCGCGCTGAAGGATTACCTCGCATGGATGAAGGCGACTTTCGGCCAGGTCTCGAGATTGATGAAGGCGCGGCGCGAGGGACGGCTTTCCAGCGACATTGAAACCGAGATCCGGAAGTCCCTCCGGCTGGACCAGCAGGACCTCCACGAAGAGCAGGCGGGCCACGAGGCGGACGCGCTTTATGGCACCAGCCAGGAGGCCGCGCCAGCCATGGACCCGGCGGACGAATGGATTGATGACAGCCAGTTCGACGCACTGCCGCCCCTGGCGGACGGGAGCACGGACACGGATTCCCACCTCGCCTTCAGCATCGGGAAAGACGTGCTCGCGCACAACGAGGCCCTGCGCCGCCCGCGCGCCACCCTTCGGGAACGCATGGCCGATGAATACGGCCAGCGCCCGGAGAACAATATCCTGTTCCGGCCGGACCGGTTTTACCGGGTGCTCTCCGCGCACGCCTGGGCGGACGCGATGGAAACCGGATACTTCCGCCCGAACCCTTCCCCCACCGCCCAGGGCTACACGCGCCTGTATGCGTCGGAGGGAGCCACGGGGAGCCGGTATCGCGGGCAATACGTACTCGAGGTGGACCCGTCCCAGGCAGGGGAATGGCTGGCCAACGCGGACGCCTCCGGGTATCACTCCGCCGTGATCGGCAGCGTGAAGCTGGATGGCGCGGTGCGGGTGTATGAACGGCAGAAGGATGGCAGCTTCCGCGTGATCCACGACAATATCGGGGACGAGGCTTTGCTGGAGCGGGAGCCCTCCGCTTCCGGCGCTTCCTTCAGTATCTCTCCCCGGCAGGATGCGGAATACATGGCGGCTGTGGAATCCGGGGATATGGAGCGCGCCCAGGTCATGGTGGAGGAGGCGGCGCGCGCTGCCGGTTACAACGTGGGCCCGCTCTGGCATGGGACCAACTCCGGGAAGTTTGAAGTCTTCGATAAAGGAAGTTCCACGGGCTATTACTTCACCCCGGACAAGGATTACGCGGCCAAATACGGAAAGCGTCTGGAACGGGTCTATCTTCGCGTGCAAAACGGGGTCGCCGTGGACGTCGAATTGACGCCGCTGGAGACCACTCCCGCCACCCGGGAGAAGCTGCTTCGGCTCCTGGCAAAGCATGACGGGATCCAGGGCTATCCTTCGCAGGGAGGGAACCGGGAGGTTCTGGTGCGCGACCCCTCGCAGATCAAATCCGCTGAGCCCGTGACACGGGATGCCGCCGGGAGCGTGATTCCCCTGAGCGAAAGGTTCAATCCGGGCGATGCACGGATGAGCTATTCCATCTCCGCATCCCGGGCGGTGCCCGAGGATACCAGCGCCCCCGTCACTCAACTGCCGGATGGTTCCCGCATTGTCGGACCCACGACCTTTGCCATTTCTGCTTACCACGGAACGCCCCATAAGGTGGACAAGTTCAGCACCGCGAAGATCGGCACCGGAGAGGGCGCGCAGGCATTCGGATGGGGCCTCTACTTTGCCACGGATGAGGCCGTGGCAAAGTGGTATCGCGAGACCCTGGCCACGAAGCCTTTCCTCACGCGCATTGAGGAATCCATCGAGCAGCAACGGGAGCGGGGGTATATCACGGACGAGGCCATGACGGCGGACGCCGCGGAACTTATCGCCACCACGGGCGGGCGGCAGCAGGCGCTGGACCTGATCCGAAGCAGGCAGGACACCGGCACCCATGATGGAGGGTCGGAAGGGTTCATTCTGGATAAACGCGCGGATCAGCTTTACGCGCTGGCCTCTGCTGTCAGCGCGTTCCCTTTCGGACTGGACGCGGCGGCACAGGAGAACCCCGGGAATCTTTACGCCGTGGGCATTGAGGCGGAACACGACGACTTCCTCAAATGGGACGAACCCCTGAGCGAGCAAAGCGCCGATGTGAGAACGCGTCTCGCGAAGATTGGTGATTTCGATCAGAGCGCGACTGGCGGAACGATTTATAAAAACATCTGGGAGGGATTGATCCGCAAAGGAAAGCCTGAACCGGCCGCGGTGAAGCTGAAGCGCACCTCGGAAAGGATACTGAAGGCCGGAATCCCGGGAATCACCTACCGCGACGGAGCGAGCCGCGGCCCGGACGGGAAAGAGACGCCCCATTACAACTATGTGATCTTTGACGAAAACCTTGTCAGGATCGCGATGGAAAACGGCCAGGCCGTGACTCAGGGCCAGCCCTCTTTCAGTATCGCGCCCATCGCCCGGCTGGAGCAGCACGCCGCCCGGCTCGATGCCATGGCCCGCGCCACGCCCGGAAAACTCGCCTCCTTTCTGGGAGTCGCCGCCGCGCGCCTCCGCGCCCTGGCGGATTCGTGGACGAGGACCGGCTTCACCGCCACCGGGGGCACCCTCCGGCCACTCACCGCGCCGCGCACCCTGCGTGAGATCAGGCACGAGCGGAACATGCGCGAGGCGATCGCGCGGGAAGAGGCCGAGGAACGGGTGTATCAGGACTTCGCCCATGTGCTCTCCGCCTATACCGGCGCGGAGGATCAAATCTGGGCCGGGCCGGTCATGGATTCCATCCGCTCTGTCTCTTCCCATCCAGGCCGGAAATCAAATCACGGGATGATCCGGAGCAAATCCGCCGCCCTTCGCCAGGGCCGGGACACCGGCGGGGATTATGACGGCATCGATGGCCTGCCGCGCTTCGTGTTCGGTGGCAACGAGAGCCCGGACACCGTGGCCCAGGAACTCTTTGACCAAGGTCTGATTGAAGGGCCCACGCCGGATGACCTCTGGAACGGCATTCGGAAGGAGCTGGCCGGGGTCCAGGACTGGAAGGACCGCATGGGCAAGATTGAGGAACGGCTCCGGGATGCCCGAAAAGCCGCGAAGGCTGAAGCCGAGGCATGGGAGAAGGACGCCACCGCCGAGAGGGAGAGCATCCTGAAGGACCAGTGGAATCCCCATGCCCGCATGATGCGCGACCTCCGGACCCTCGATACGATCCTCATGGCGCTACCCCCGGCAGTCCGCGGGAAGGTGGGAGGGTTCGTGGCGGTGAGTGACCTGAAAACCGACGAAGCCCGGTTCCGCGAAATCGGCCGGCGCATCGATGCCGTAGGCACCGCCCTGGAGACCGAGCTGAAGAAGGCCCACACCGCCGACATCCTGGCGCTATTCAACCGCGCGCGGCCCAAGGCCGACCGGCCCGGCGAGAAGCGGAAGGGCAAAGCCTCAGCCGATGTGCACACGCTCCTGGCCACCGCCGAAGCCGCCATGCGCTGGAACGCGGAGCAGGTGGAGGAATACGGCAACGAGCTGGAAAAGGCCCTCGCGATGCCGGACGGGCTCACCCCGGAGTTGGAAGCATTCAAGCGTCGCGAATTGGCCCTGGTGGAGCAGGTGGGGAACTGGGCAAAGCTGGACAGCGCACGCCGGGAGGCCGCCGTGAAAGCGGTCACCGAGACATTCGAGGGCGGCTGGCTGGACTGGAGCCACGAGATCATCCGCCGCCGGGAGGAGCGCGACGCCCGGCGCGGGCAGGCCTTCGCCGATGTCAGCACCACCCACAAAACCATGGGCACGGATGCCGAGGTGCAGGCCCGCGGCGAAGAAGCCTCCACGCTCAAAGGAAAGCTGAAGCGGATCTTCGACCGGGGCTTTTCGTGGGGCCAGCAGATCGCGAAGGCTTTTGGCGAAGACTCCGCCACCCACTTCTGGGCGGAGAGCAGCGTCATCGGCGCGGAGAACGGTTACACCGATTCGTGGCAGGACCGGCAGGACCGGTTCCAGGCCGCGCTGAAAGCCATCATGGGCGGCGGTCAGGTCTCCCGCACCCGCGAGCTGGAACGGCTGTCCACGAGCCACGCGGTGCCCGGAGCCCCCGGCACCACCCCGAAGATGAGCCAGATGGATGCGGTGCATTACACGATGCTATGGCGAGATCCCGACAGCCGCGAGTGGCTTACCTCCCACGGATTCGGAGAGACGTTCCAGAAGGCCGCGGAGAATTACTTGTCCCCGGCGGCTCAATCCATCCGCGCCTGGCTGGTGGCGGAATACGACGCGCAGTACCACCGCATCAACGAGGTTTACCGCCGCCAGTTCGGCATCGACATGCCCCGGGTGCAGAACTACGCCCCGCGGATGGTGGAGCATGGAGGAGCGACAGGCGAACTCTCCGCCGATCCGGCCGCGCTGGTGGCCACGCTGGCCGCCGGGTTCACGCGCCGCCGCCGTCCGGACGTGAAAAGCAGGCCCACCCAAGTGGACGCGCTTTCCGCTTACTGGAGCAACGCCTACGCCGTGGAGCATTACATTCACTGGATGGAGACCCACACAGAGCTCCGGGCAGTGTTCAGCCACGCGGACACGCAGAATGCGGTGAAGTCCGCCTTGGGCAAACCCTACGCGCACAGTCTGAATGAGTGGATTGAGAACTTTGCCAATCAGGCGGCTTCGAACATCAAAGGCCTGGAGCACTTCCAGAAGTGGATGCGGTCCCAGACAGACGCGGCCCTTGTCGGAAAACTCGGAGTGCTCGCGAAGCAGATCCCGGCGGCCTACGGCTCCGCCGCGGAGATCGGCTGGAGCGACTACCTCACCAGCCTGCGGCGGATCCTCACCGGCCAAAGCGCCATCAGCCTGGCGGAAATGGGGAAAAGCGCCACCATCCAGCGGCGGAAGCACGCCATGGGGCTGGACGTGGCCCAAGCGCTTTCCGGGAAGGGAGAGACGCCACTGGCTGCGTTCATGCGCGCCCTGCACGTGGAGCCGCGGGCGCTCCGCCACGCGCTGAACTGGCTCCGGAACCGCATCGGGTGGGCGGACGCGTTCTTTACCACGCTCTCCGCCACCGCCGCGTATGACAGCCATTTCCGCGACGGAAAAGAGGCCGGGCTTTCGGACGAGGAAGCCCACGCCCAGGCGCAGAAAGAGACGGATACCACGGTTCACCGGACAGCACAGCCGGAGGTGCTGGGCGCGAAGTCGCTTTTCGAAGCGAGTCTTCAGAAGTCCGTCGCCGGGCGCGTGTTTTTCGCGTTCCAGAGCGCTAACCGGCAGGCGCTCGCCATGACTGTTTTGGCCGGTCAGCAGGGTAAGCGAGGAAAACTCGCCTCTCGACTACTCACCCACTGGGTGATTACCGGTATCGTGACTCAGGCAGTGGGGGCCATGATCCGCACTGCGCTCTCCGGTGATGAGCCAGACGAAATCTGGAAGCTGTCCGATTTCGGGCGCGCTGTTGTCTTAGGGCCCATGACGGGAGCCCTGCATATCGGCCCGATAATCGACGCGGCCTTAAGCTTGGTTGAAGGCTACGAGCCACGGGCCGCAATGAGCCCAGCCGCCGGATTGATTGGTTCCTTAAAAAATATCTTCGACGGCGATGTAAACCTCCGCGACGCGGAAGAGGCGATCTCGCTCGCCGGCCAAGCTCTCGGGGGTGATGGCACGGCGCTCTCAGTCGGAGCGAACATCTGGAAGCAGCTTCGCGGACTCTCGAACCGCATCGACCCTTCCGACGAGCAGAAGGCCAAAAATCAGGACAACCGGGACGCCAAGGCCCGTGACCTTCGCGAGGATCAAATGACTGACGAGCAGCGCGAAGCCTACGAGGAATGGAAGCACGGATCGAAGCGCCAGCGAATCAAGCGTCAGGCCGCTCGCTATGATGCCGCGAAGAAGACCGGGGAACAGCACTAATGGACAGCCATAAGAAGAAGGAGCAGGTGAGCCCCAAAAGAAACCAGTTTGCCCAAGTGGTATTCTGTTTGATAAAAATCATAATCCCGCAAAACACGGTGGCAGCCGCAGCTATCACGAACAGCGGAACTTCGAGGGCATTCCAAATCTTCTTCATCCCGCCACCGTCCGCAGACCGGCCCGGCTGTCAAATCCGGGAAACCGGCTCGGGAGCAGGAAAAAACTGCAAACCGCCAGCAGAGGTTGGAAATGCTCCGGGCAAAGCCGGCAGCTCGGAAAGATCAGCGCTGACCATCCGGTTTAAGTCCCAGCATTCTACGCGCAATGATGAGCGCGAATCCCAGCGAAAACACCGTCAGAAGAAGATGCAGGGTTAGCAGACCTATCAAAAACTCAGTTATCCGAAGAAACCATACACCATGAGCGTCCTGCCACCAAGATGGCACGCTCCAAAAAAGAACGACCAGGTTCAGGAGAACCGTCACGGCGACGCAGGCTTTTTCATGAGGCTTCATCCCGCGATTCTCCGCGCCCGGGCCCGGCTGTCAATCCCGGGTGGGCGGGGGAAGGGAATTCACTTCACCGGCTCACTTTTTGTCATTTTCATCGGGGCGCTTGGCCGTCTTTTTCGCAGGCGCTGCATAGTGCTCATTATAAACCGGATAGTCGCGATATGTAAAGCCTGCCTCTCCCGACTTGAGCTTTGTCATCGCATCCTCCGTAAGTTTCACGGGCAGGTATTCTTGGAGCACATCTGCCGCCCATGGCCTGAGAGTAACGGAGGCGTCTGACTCGCTGTTTAGCGCATTAATTGCAAGCCCGATACACATTCGGCGATTCTCAGCTTCTCTTTGCGCCTCCGCCTCTTCATGCACCGTTTTCTGTTGAAAATAGCCGGTTATGAAAGGGACTGCCGCGATTGCGAGCGGAAGGGTTACACCTACGAATCCAGGGAAGAACGAGCGGAGCGCTGGGGGAATCTGCATGCAGTAGCCTGAATCACTTTGGCCATGAGAGGGAATACAAATTTCCGGAATTTGTCTCACGCGCCCTTCTTCCGGTTCACAAGATAAACCGCGGCACCCACCGCCGTGAGCCCAACCATCGCCGCGAGAGGACCACTCCCAGACTCTGACGACCTGCCCCCCGCTCTCGACTTTGCTCCCGCTCCGTCATACGGGCAAACCCCGTCCGGATGCTGGTGCGGCGGGTGCCCGTGGTGAAAGTGGTATTCCTCGGTTCGGCGGTTACGGTGCCCGCCTGCCGCGTCCGTGCCGCCAGAATGAGCCATCAGGCGCGCCGCAGCGATAACGCAAAAAAGGCAGCTGTAAACTTCAGACGGTTCATGACTCATCCGAAACACGGTCCAGTGTAGCAAGAAGCTCCCGGCTTATGTCGGTGTGCGCCTCCCGCATGGCCAGATTCGAAGTTCTGGAAGCGCTGAATTCTGAAATTGTCACGATGGCTTGAACGACCTGAACTCTCGCCGCCGCCCTGGTGTCCAGTCCTTCAGGTTCGGGCAAAAGTGTCATTCCAGCCGCCGCCCGGATCTTATTATAATTCTCCGTAAGCCAGTTCATCAGGGTTCCGCAGGACAGCCGCCCCTCCACAGTGGGGCAACCGGCGGAAATTGCATACCGGACAAAGCTGGCGGGCAGTTTCATTTCCGCCGCGACGGCGTCAGGGGAAAGCGGTAAATCATCGGAAGCGGCGTCCATCCTTCCAGCAAACACACTGCGCCACCCCAGGCAATCGAATTGCCAGGAAGGATAACGCGCTGATTACGAGGCACGGAGGATGCATTGGGCCCGGCCCCCATGAAACCTGCTCCCGATATCAATACAACTACCGAACCCTCCACAGGCCAGCCGGATCCTCGGAAAGTGGAAATGCCTACCTCCCCGCCGCCGGAGGAAAACGAGAGTAATGTGGAGGGGGGAGACGGGAAGCTGGAAAAGGAACCACTGATCCGGGGGAACGAGTCAGAGGACAACACCAGGCCCTGAAATGCTTGCTCATCGCAACGCCTGCCCTTCGAAAGCCATGCCGGTCCTCCGCCCTGTCGAGCCGAAAAGGATAAACCTTCCATCCAATCTTGAGGGATCACCGCACCTTGAAGGAGACCGGTCGGAAATTGCTACCAAGGTGGCGAAAAGCAGCCCGTCTCCAACCGCACCTCACCGGCCGAGCGAAAGCGCCACTCCAGGAAAGGCCGCCCGCCTTAAAAATCTGGACGCCCTGCGCGGCATCGCGGCGCTGGCAGTCATGTTGTATCATTTCACCTGCACCCTGGAGCCCACTTGGTTTACGGCCCTGTTCACGCGGGGCTGGATGGGAGTGGAGGTGTTCTTTGTCATCAGCGGGTTCATTCTGCCAAGCTCAATGCAGGCCCGGGGGGATTACAGTTTCCCCTCGCAGTACCCGCGGTATGTCTGGAAGCGCGTTCTGCGGCTCCATCCTCCGTATCTGGCAAGCCTCGGGGTGATCCTCATTCAATGGCACCTTGCCACGCTGGTGCCTGGATACAGTGGCGACCTGCCGGATTTCAGCATGGCCGAGCTGGCCGCCCACCCCTTCCTCCTCAATGACATTTTGGGCCTCCGGTGGGTGGTCGCGGTTTACTGGACGCTCGCGATCGAACTCCAGTTCTGCCTGTTCCTGGGCATTGTGTATCCGCTCCTGAGGCACCGGTCATACTGGATGGCCGTGGTGGCCGGATGCATCGTCGCTGGAATGCTGCCAGTCAGCCGCATCTGGCTCCTGCCATTCCTGCCGGTGTTCGGCATGGGAATACTCGCATGGAAGGGCCTCCAGGACAAAGAAAGCCGGGCCGCAGTCCTGAGCCTGGGCATCGGAACGGTTCTGGCGGCCGTAGCCGCAGAATACACCGCGCTGGAGCCTCTGGGCATACGTGCCACGCTCGTAGGCTCAGCGGCGGCGATGGGTGTAGCCTTCTGGAGGAAAGGAATCCCGGGATGGCTGGCCGGGATAGGAACAATCTCCTACTCCCTTTACCTCCTCCATGCGGTTCTGGGAAATAGCATCAAGACGACAGTCCTAAGTATCCCCTTTCTGCCCGCCGGGGGCGCGGGCCAAGCCATCGCCTGCCTCGTGGCGGCGGCTGGCTCCCTCCTCCTCGCATGGCTCTTTTACCGGATCGTGGAGCGTCCAGCGGTACAATGGGCGTCCCGGAGGGCAAAACGGGAAGCGTAGTTCCGGCGATCCTCAGTTATCGCCCCTGATCGAATCGACGTGATCACGGAGCCGGATGGGCGGGTCTTTCGGCACGTGGGAGGCCCCGACCGTCACGCCCTGTTTTCGGGCCGCACCGATGCACGCCAAGCAGTTATCCCCGTCCGCCGAGGCGTACCAGCGGGAAGCCTTTGCGCCGCAGATCGCCACCACGCCGCGCCCGATGGCGTGCATGCGCTCATACCCCAGCGCCATCTTCCAGGTGAACTCTTCAGCCTCCGCAGCCTTCCGCTGACGGAACCGGCTCATGCGATTGTGGAGGGCCAGCACGAACCGGCGGCGCAGCTCCGGAACCAGCACGCCCCTTTCAATGAACCAGTCTGCCGCGGCCGGCAGGGTGAAACGCCGGTCCAGAAGCTCCTTCGTGGGAGTTACCAATTCATCGAAGTATCCCTTCGGGATCTTGCCTGGAGGCTTGGCTTTTTTCACCTCCTGCAGGAGTTCGGGCGTGATGCGCGGCACGGGGTAAGTTGACACGCAAAATGGATGCCACAAAAAGCAGGGATTTCAAGTCGTTGATAGCCAATGAAAGCGGAGATTTTATAAGTAAAAGAAGGAGATCCGTGATGATGAGGGGTGCTTTCAGTTTTAAAGATTTCGGGCATTTCGCATCTCTGATCCGTGCATTTTGAGGATTATCCTGGCATCTGCCCGTGAGCCAGCCTTTTGCCTAGTCTCAACGATCCTGTATTTAATGGGGTGTTTACCTCACGTTTTTGGTGAGTTGCCTTGGTTTAATTGATCCAGTCGCTGGCAGGGTGGCTACTTGCGTTCCTGCTCCATGGCTCATCCCGGCCTAAACCTTTCAGAGTGATCTGCCTCTTATGGGGGGTAGGGGAATCCCTTGCCTCTAATCGAGGGGCCAGCGGAGGGGCCCTTCGAATGCAGCGCGCCGCCCACCTGCCATCCCCGCCTTAACGGCAATTCAACGAACCTCACCTACACCGTCCCATGAAATACCGAATTCGCCGTCCCTCCCCGGGCCTTTTCCTCGCATTAGCCTTCTATACAGGGGTCAGCTCCGTCCCCATCTCCAGGGCTGCCGTCGTCATTACATCTGAAGTCACTTTCAATGCAGGCCCACAAAATTACACTTACTCCTATTCTGTAACGAACACGATAGGCTCAGTGGAGGACTTGATCCTGGTGACCATTCCCGCGGACAAAATGAGCAATATCACGGGGAGCGCCGCCCCCCAAGGTTTCGAGATCGCTTTCGACCCTGGCCAAGGCTGGGTAAATCTCCTTGAGGACAGCAGCATCGTCACGCCGCAAACGTTCGCGCCGGGCACCACGATAGCGCCGTTCACATACACCAGTTTTTACCCACCACAGGCGGTAACATACTCTGCATTCGACGCTGCGGGTAACGAATTCACCGGGGTGACTCAGTCGCCCATACCCGAACCCTCCGGCGTGCTCCTGGCTGGAGTCGCGCTTCTCCACGTCCTCTCGCGCCGCCGCCACGCTTTTACGCAGGCTGCGTGAATCAAAACTACTAATTTACTTATGAGAACAAAACTATTGAAACCGGTCACTGGCGCGCTTTTAGCCGCCGCAACTCTGCTCGCCTTGCCGGGTGGTGTTCAGGCTTCCAGTCACAGTGACGCCCCATTGATCAAACTTGATCCACAGGCAAACCTGACGGACCTTTACGCCTTCGTCCGCACTCGTCCCACTGGCGAGCGGGCGCTTGTTGTGGAGGCCCACGTGCATCCATTCTCGGAGCCTGGAGACGGGGTAATGTACGAGGCTTTTTCCTCGGACGCCCTCTACAGCCTGCACATCACCGATCCCGTCACAGGAGTGGAGTTGCAACGTTATGATTTCCAGTTCTCCACGGTTGGCGCGGTTGGTGGAAATTATAAAAACACCAACACCATCCTCCGCTACGGCTTGGGCACAGAGGTAGGCCCGATTGTGACGGTGGGAGACAACCGGCAGAATTTCTCCCAAACTTACACAGTCTCTACACTCATCAACGGTGTGCGCACAGTGCTGAACGGTCAGGCCCCGCTCTATGTGGCTCCACCAAATGTGGGAAAGAACACCACCCCGGCCTACAATGACGTAAATGGACGGGCGGTGTCTGGAGCCGCTACTCGCGCCACGCTCGACGACTACACGAAACAGACGACCTACGATCTGGTAACCGCCAGTGTCCCAACCGGCTACACCACGTTCTGCGGTCCCCGCGAGGATGGTTTCTACGCGGATACGCCCGGAATCTTCGATCTATTGAACCGCCGTATCCTAGACAATAACACAGCTTCCGGACCGCTGACCGGCTTGGGCCAGGAGGGCGATGGTGTGGATGGCTTCAAAGGATTCAATGTGTTGCATTATGGCATCGTCATTCCTCTCACGGCGCTCCCCAGCGTGGCTTATACCGGCGCGCTTCAGATGCCCAGCAGCGGAGTAGGCGTGTACGCCTCCGTGAGTCGTCCCCGCACGACTCTGCGCAGTGCCACGGCCGCGGATGCTTCCACCGGTCCTATGATTCAGGTGAACCGCCTGGGAAATCCGCTTTTCAACGAAGTGCTGGTAGCCCTGGCGGGCAAAGATGCCTATAACCGCACTTCGCCCTCCGCGGATGCCCAGAACTTTTTGCAGTACGCCCAGAATCCTGAACTCGCGGTGCTCATCAATGCGGTCTATGGGACAAACTTCCAGACAACGAATAGGGCCGACCTTGTGGCCGTGTTCATTCCGGATGTCCTCCGTGTCAACACCACCACCGGAGCCACGAGAGTGTCGGGAGAGGCAGGCTTCAACCGCCTCAGCTTTATTGGCGGGGACACTATTGCGAACGGCGCGAATCAGCAGATTCCCGCAGGATGGCCGAACGGTCGCCGTTTTGGAGATGACGTAGTGGACATCGCCCTCACAGCGGTGGCCAGTGGCCCGTCTTTCAGCACCATCACGGTCGTGGGTGACAACGCGGCGGCGAATGATCAAGCGTATAATCGCACCTTTCCTTACGCCGCCACGCCACACTCTGGCACGAGGAACAGCAAAGATTCCGGCCCGAATGTCGGATTTTAGTCCCCTGATCTAAGTAATTAACCGCCGACGCATCTGATCAAAAGGATGCGTCGGCGTCTTTTTTGAAGCCATGAGTGATCATTCTTCCGAATCTTCGCATGCCCGCACGGGCCGATTTCCTTCCCGCATGATAGCGGCCGTTTTCTGCGTCGGAGGTGCGTTCCTTACAGCCTATATTTTGAGGCCAAAGCCGGAGGGCTCCTCTGTTAGCGTGATCGAAGCAGCGCGCGGAAAAACTTGGGATCAGATCATTGCCTCATTGCCGCCTATTAAAGATGGAACCGATGCCGCAAAAGCTCGGGGTGTTGTGCTTGAGCGACTGAAGACGGAGCACGACAAGGCAAACAACTGGGTGGACCTTGGGGATACGCTGGCTCAGGAGTTCCGCGACACGACGAATTCACAGTTTTATGATCATGCGGAAAACTGTTATCGTTACGCCCTGACGCTGAGTCCCACCCATCCGGGAGCCCTGACTGGCATGGCGTGGGTGATGGGCGGCAGGCACGTCTTCGATCAAAGCATTGCCTGGGCGAAAAAGGCGCTCGCCGCTGATCCGGCAGCCCGGGAGCCATGGGGAATCATGGGTGATGCCCACGTGGAACTTGGCGATTACGAGGCTGCCACGGAAGAATATCAGAAGATGATGGACCTGCGTCCGGACCTTTCTTCGTGGAGCCGGGGCGCGCATCTCCTTTGGCTTACCGGCAACAAGAGCAAGGCCATGTGGCTTATGGAGCGCGCCATCAAGGCGGGTGCTCCCTATGCCGAGAATACAGCCTGGTGCCGCGCAAAGCTGGCCATGATGCAGTTCAATGACGGCGCGCTCTCCGCGGCGGCGCAAACCCTGCTGCCTGCTCTTACGGCAGGCTCTTCAAATCCCCACCTCCTGCTGGCCGCTGCCCGTGTCTCCACGGCGCAGGCGCAGTTCGACTCCGCCGCCTCATTTTACCAGCAACTGCTCCGAGGCGGCCCGAACCACGAGGCCCTTGTAGGTCTGGGGGACCTCCATGCCTCTAAAGGCGAAAAAGAGGAGGCGGAAAAATACTACGCGCGGGTGGAGGCCCTGCACGCCGCCCACGTCACCACCGGGGTGCATGACCATATGACCATGGCCCGTTTCTACGCGGACCACGACCGGAATCCAGTGGAGGCGCTGCGCCTTGCGGAGCAGGCGAAACTAACGAAAAACGTGCAGGAGGCGGATGTGCTCGCGTGGGTTTATCTCAAGGCCGGGGACTTGCCCCACGCCATCGAGTCCATGAAAAGGGCGCTCAAATACAATACCCCGGACGCCGAGATGCATTACCACGCCGGCATGATCGCCGCTGCTGCCGGAGACCGCGTCTCCGCTCAAAAGCATCTTCAAACGGCCCTCAACTACAATCCACAATTCAGTCTCCTTCAAGTGCCTGTGGCACTCCGGAAACTGGAGGAACTGGGCAGCATGAAAACCGGCACCACTGGAAATTGATGAACAGAAGTCCTATCCACCTTCCTTTTCTGCTCCTGCTCGCCGTATGGATTCGTCTCGTTTCCACTGCTTCGGCTCACGATGAGCCTACCAGTTACATCAATGGCCAGATTGAACCTAATGGCTTGGCAGTCACCATTATAGCTTCCGCCACAGATCTGGCCCATGACCTCCCGTCCGTGGAGCCGGGCATGCTGCTGAACCCGGACATTGTGACCTCGCAGCGGGGAGCACTGGAAAAATTATTGGAGACAAGACTTTCATTGGAGGGGGACGGCACTCCGCTTACCCTGAAAGTACGGACGATCACCCCGGATGTCGAAAAACGGGATCTGCAATTTGAGTGTTTATATCCCTGGGAAACAAAACCGTTAAAATTGCTGGTGAAGTGCCACTTGTTTCCCTACGACTCGCGCCATAAGACGTTTCTGAATATCCGGCACGGAGACGACTTGGAGCGGGTGGAGACCTTTTACGGGGAAGGTCAGGCCATCCAGTTCACACTTGGAACTCATCAACCTGCCTTTCAGATTTTCAGGGAATTCCTCTATCAGGGAATACACCACATTTTCATAGGTCCAGACCACATCCTGTTTGTGGTTGGCTTGCTCCTACTCGGAGGCGGGGTGCGCCAGCTGCTGAAAATCATCACCGCATTTACCGTCGCACACAGCATTACGCTTGGTCTGGCGACGTTTCGTGTCTTCACCCCCCCGGCCTCCATCATCGAACCTGCAATTGCCGCGAGCATAGTCTTTGTGGGGGTGCATGCGCTTATGGGAAAACGGCGTCATGATCCACGCATCCTTTTCGCTTTTTGTTTTGGATTGATCCATGGCTTCGGTTTTGCCTTCGCGCTTCAGGAAATGACCCTGCCTCAGGAAGCCTTGGGCACGTCCCTCTTTGCCTTTAACCTGGGAGTCGAAGCGGGCCAGTGTGCTATAGTGCTTGTCAGCGCGCCACTTTTGGGGCTTCTCAGGGATCGGAATCCGGTAATCAGTCGCCGGGTGGTGGTCTCAGGCGCGCTCTTTGTCATCACTGCCGGGTCTTTTTGGTTTTTCCAGCGAGTTTTGGAATAGACCACGCGTGAATACACCGGCATGCCCGGCACTCGTCCCGCCACTTTGACGGCGGGAGAGGGGCGAGCGACGTGATTCCAAAAACCCCGTCCTTCCATCGCGTCTCTTTTCGCCTCCGGTGGGCGGGGTTTTCCATTTTCAAAGGACGAGTATCCGTTAGAGTTGTCACAGCATTGCGACACGTGTCGTACGGCGCACTTTCTTACCGACCTCCCGACCCCCGCTCAATGTCGCTGTCATTTGGGGTGAGGTGCCCGTAATGCCGCTCTACTACGCCCACGCCATCTCCCAGCCACTTGGCCACCTTGTAGATGGAGACGTCGGCAGAGACCAACCGGGAGGCGAAGGTTCCTCATTTTCCCCGGCGGCTCTCTCTGCTCGCTTCGCAGCCGTCAGTTCCTTCTCGCGATTTGTGAACCTTGCGGCTCGATTTCATCCCCACTCAGCGCGTATAACGGCTGCTCTGAGTGCCTGTTCTCGTCCCTCCGGCCACACCCGGGCGAGCACTTCAATACACGAAAGCGCTGTCTTCGGCTGGGACTCGGCACACAGATAATCCGAATACGCGAGCAGGAAGCCGCCGGCCGCAGCGCGGGTTTTGAGCGCATGCGATCAGTCAATGAGGCGGCAGATTACTCTTCCCATTTCCCCACGCTGGAGGCCGGTGCAGATCCGCAGCCGAACCGCGAGCGCTTCCTCATTTACCCGGACGTGTGGCGGAAGGGTTTCGAGCAGATCCCACGCTTCGACCCAGAGACCAAGGGACGCGGTTCCTTCCGCTTCTTGGATCGTGAGCGCGATGTCTGCGGGTTCCATGCTGACGGCGAGTCTATAAAGTTGGTTTGTCGAGTGTTGTACGAATCACGCGGCTGGTGGGAGATTTTCCACGGTGATGCTGAAAAAGCTCTCCGCGGCCCCCTGGGTGACCAGCGCCCGATAATGCTGGAAGAGAGATTCCTTTTCGTGCCCGGCCTGCATTTCCGTCAGCGCGAGGTCATTGAACAGTCCCAAGTGATAGGACACAAAGCAGTGCCGGGCCACATTCTTCGGCAGGCGCTTTCCATAGGCGCGCTTCGCCTTCTTCAGCGCGCGCTCAGGGCTGTGGGGATATATCTTCCCCGCTTTCTGTGCCAGCGGCTCCAGAATGGCAGCCAGGTTGCCCATGATGTCCACCAGCCGGCGAGTCTTTGTCTTACTCTTCCCGCGGGTCACGCAGATGAGCGCTCGCTCCATGTCCACCTCCTGCCACTCCAGCCGCTGCACCTCTGCGGTGCGGAGACCGGCAAAGATGGCGATGGCGCATCCGGCGAGACAGTCAGGCGCATGAGCCGCCACACAGCAGAGCCAGCGCGCCGCGTCCTCCACTGACAGGATGTCCACGTCATCCTTGTTGTTCCGTTTCACCGGCCGGAATTTGACGACCGGATTGACCGCCAGCCAGCCTAGGGAAATGGCGTGGGTGAACACGCTCCCAAAGATGGCCCGGCTCAGCTTTTGACTGTAGTGGCCGGGCGCACCTTGAAGATATTGGTGGCACTTCTCCGGCGTGAGGCTGATGGCCGGTAGATCGCCGAACGCCTCGCGTGCACGCTCCAGCTCGCGGATGACGGATCTCTCGTAATGCGGGCTGATTCGCTCGTTCATCGCGGCGAAAAGGCGGGCATCGATCAGGTCGGATACCGTCTTGCCCTGCGCCGCGCCCGCGGTGCGCCGCCAGTGGGTGATTGCCTCCATGAGAGGCACGCCATGCACGCGGGCCTCCTGGAGAGCCCGGCGCTCGGCGGCATCCGGCGGGATGTCGCTCGGGGCAATATCTACAATCTCCGTTTTCTTCCGGCCAGCGAACTGCCGCGCCGCCTTTTCGGACTCGAAAAACCTGTTCTTTGATACCACGCCCTCCTTCCATTTTACCCTCCAGGGATAACGCGGATGCTTCGATTTCGAGACGATCATTTGTAACCCCGTGTAACCCTAAATCAGGAGGCCAACAAGGAGCAAGTGGGGTATTCTGGCTCTATGTCGGGATGGTTTCCCGGTTCAGAAGCTATTGGAAGGAAACCGCCTCACATTTGTAATCATCAGGTCGTCAGTTCAAATCTGACAGTCGGCTCCATGTCAAAGCGTCAGAAGCCATGAGAAGGGGGGCTTGCCCCGCGCTGGTTCAGTCGGCTTTTTCTTCGCTTTTGGGAACGAACTTCATGCCGGGAAGGATGGCTTCCATCATCTTCTTCGTTCGGGCCTGCTCCTCTTCACGGCCTTTGGAGTAGGCTTCAAACTGTTCAGGGGTCAGGATTCCCCGGAGGATGTCGTCATTCGCGGTGTCGAATTCGGGGGCGGCGTCCGCGAGAGAAATACTGCTCAGGTCCTCGGAACTGTTGGAGGATTCAGATGGAGTGGCGAGTTTCTTCTGCGCGAGAGCCTGAAAGAGCTGATCTTTTTGGTCAGAAGTGAGGTCCACCTGTTTGGCCACGGCGGTCATGGTGTCGTGGGCCTGTTCCTCCGCGTCGGCCACCCGCTTTTCCGCCTTCGACTTCCCGAATTCCTCCATTTGTTCCGGGGTGAGGATTTTGGCAAGAAAGGCGTCCATCTCCCCGGCCGGCTCGTCCAGGGACTTCATGTCCTCGAGTTTCTGTTTCTCATCCGGGGACAGTTCCTGTCCGCTCATGGCTTTCTTGAGCAGGCCGTTGTCGGTGATCTCCTTGAGCATCTTTACGCTCGTGCCATGCTGGTCTTCGAGGAACTGATGCAGCTTCTCCTTTTGCTCCGGGGTCAGCTTCAGCCGGAGAGCGAGGCGGTTGGACTCCCGGGCGCTTTCTTTTTTCATTTCCTCCATGGCAATGCCCATGAGGCCCTCCCCGGAGAAGAGCCCCGCCAGAGCGGCCATGGGATCCGGAGTTTCTGAGGTGGGGGAGGATTTGGCCGCTGGTTTTGCTCCCGCGGACTTCACCCCGCTGGCAATTTTGGAGATCAGACTTTTCTGGCCTTCCGTGCCGGCGTGAACGACGATTGCCGGTCCCTTGCGCAGCGCGGCCACCTCCTCCTTCAGGCTGCTGTTCTCTTTCCAAAGAAGCGTGATGGGAATGGCGGCGAGCGCGACGGCGACGACGGAGGTCTTGATAACGGTGGTGGCGGTCATGGTATAGAGGGTGTGGGAGAAAAGCGTGGCTCCCGTGACGGCGGGAGCGCCGTGGAGCGCGGCGGAGGTGATGAGCGCGGCGGAGGTGATGAGCGCGGCGGAGGCGGTGGGCACCGTGAGGGACTGGCCGGCGAGCATGACCCCCAGGGCCGCGCCGCTGGTGACGATGCCTTTCCTCCGGAGCAGGGAGGCCAGACGGCTCAGGGAGCGCTGCATGCGCTTCCGGCTGGCCTCCTCGGTTTTGCCCGTGGTATCGGCGATGTCACGGTAACTGCGTTGTTCAAAGTAACGCATCACCACCAGTTGCCGCTCATCGGAGGGCAGGCGGGTGAGGGCTTCGTCCAGGTGGGGCTGGAGGTCGCGCCAGGTGTCTTCTTCAGGAGTGCTGTCTCCGGTCATTTGATTGGTCAGTTCGCGCAGGGCCTCGCCGCGGCGGGCCTCCTTGCGGCAGGCGTTGCGGGTTTCCATGAAGGCCGCGCGGTGGAGCCAGCCGGCCAGTTCGCCATGGCGCAGGCCCGCCGCCTTGCGCGCCAGGATGGTGAAAACCGTCTGGGTGATATCCTCCGTGAGGGCGTGGTTTTGCGTTCGGCGCCAGGCCACCCCGCGGACCATGGGGGCGTGGCGCTCCACGATTCCGCGAAAGGCTTCCTCGTCACGGGTGGCGGCGAAGCGGGTCAGGAGTTCGGCATCAGTGTTCATGGGAGGACACAGGACTCACGTCGCCCGCGCCGCGTCCGGGACAACTTTTTGCCGGAAAAGTTTAAACCTAAACTCTGGAATGGAAAAGGCGTGACGGGGCCACGGAAGGCGGCTTGAATCGGGGAATGGGGACAACCTCAGCGACGAGCGAAGCTCACCCGGAGGGTGAGGTCACGACCGGATGGCCCGTGGACACGCCGGGAGGGCGGTATTACGCGGAATGGGATCCGGGAACTCCCGTCAGCGCGCACGGCCAGCTGGTGTTTTTCGCGCAGTTTTTAAGGACCGGGAAGCGGTGGGAGGATTTCATCAAAGAGTGCCCCCTGCGCTACGGGGGCAACCGGGGGAGCGGAGCCCGCAATGTGTTTGGCACGGCGGCGCTTTCGGTGCTGTGCGGCCACTGGCGCTATCTCCATATGAACGCGGTGCGCGGCGATGTGCTCAATGCCAGGGTGCTGGGCATTGACCGGCTGGTCAGTGATGATGTGGTGCGCCGCGCGCTCAATCATCTCATGGATGAGGGTGCCGCGCTGGCGTGGCTGGGGGAACACCAGCGACGCTGTCTTGCGCCCCTGCTGCGCGTGCCCTGGATCATGGATATCGATACGACGGTTAAACCGCTCTATGGACGGCAGCAGGGAGCGGAGATTGGCTACAACCCGCATAAACCCGGACGTCCCAGTCATGTGTATCACAGTTACTTCGCGGCGAACCTGCGGCTGTGTGTGGGAGTGGAGGTGCGACCGGGCAACGAGCATGCCGCCGGCCGGGGACAGCCGGGATTGTGGCGCACCCTCGAAGCCCTGCCGCGGACCTGCTGGCCCGCTTTTCTCCGGGGCGACTGCGGCTACGGCCAGGAGGGCCTGATGAGGGAGTGCGAGGAGCGCGGACTGCCGTATGTGTTCAAACTGCGCTTCACGGCGAAGGTGCGTGCGCTGGTGTCGCTTTTGCGGTGCTCCGGCGACTGGCAGTCCGCGGGCGATGGCTGGGAGGTGGTGGAGAGCACGTTGCGGCTCACCGGCTGGAGCCGGAAGCGGCGCGTGCTCATCGTACGGGAGTCGGCGGCCCGGGCTCCAGTGCCGGAGAATCCAGACCACCTGGTGAAGCCGGGAAAGCGGCGCGGCAAAGACCGCGGTCTTTTACCCGGGGTGCCAGACGCGGAGTGGCAAAGCGCGGCTCCCTGGAGTGGCAAACTGGCGGTGCTGGTGACTTCGCTCGATGCCGGGGCCTACCCTGCGGCTTGCATGCCCCGGATCTATCGCGAGCGCGGTGATTGTGAAAATAATTACGATGAACTCAAAAACCAGTGGGGATGGAACGGCTATACCACTAAAAAGCTGGCCCCCTGCCGGATCATGGCCAACCTTATCGCGCTGCTCAGCAACTGGTGGCACCTCTACACGCGGCTTTTTGACGAGGAGCACCACCGGGAGGCCATCACCACCCGCCCGGCCCTCCTGGGCGGCGTGGCGCGGGAGACCCGGCATGGCGGCCAGCGCCGGATGAAAGTGAGCTTGTTGCACGCCAAAGGGGAAACCCTGGCGCGGGCCATCACGTTGATCAGCAGCTATCTACACCAGGCGGGCACCATCACGGCGCGATGGACTCCCGGGCAGTGCTGGGCACTGTTACTGACCCGTATTCTGCGCCGCAAACTGGGCGGCCAGTGGCTCGGAGAGCTGCCGTCAGCCGCCCACCGGCTTCTCTCCGGATGATCCATGCGGTAATTTCCTGATTTTTCCTGCCACTCGTCCACCGGCTTCACTGTGGAGCGGTCGGTCATCCCTCCATTCAAGAATTTAGGTTAAACCCGCCGCGCGCTTCAGCGCAATACACAAAAATCCGGGCTGGTGACGATGAGATAAATCGCCAGCTTCAGCCGGCTCTTTGGCCAGTCATAGATGCCGGGGCCCACGCGCATCATCGCCTCGCGGATGATCTGAAACTGCCGGGGGCTGAGAGTGCCGCCGGTGAGCGCGAGGTCCAGGCGGCGCAGGAGGGGGTCCGGGTCCAGGGGGGTGACATTGGGAGACGGGTCCCCCACGCCGGAGGCGGGAATGTTCATCAGCATCTCCTGGGTGAGATTCAGCCGGGTCTCGTATTCCCCCCGGCCCGTGCCCCAGCGGGCGAGCCCGCCGGTGATGGCATTCCAGAAATAGTTAGGCGCCATCGTGGCGCTGGTGGCATTGATGATCTGGAACTCCGGAGCCGCCAGTCCCGCCTGGGACAAAGCCCCGGGAGGGGCGTAGTCCGGCAGGTAAAAATTGAAGACGCTGGGGGACTTCATGGGTTCCTGCACATGATCGAGCGAGAACGCGTCCAGATAATACCAGCCGCTCTCCGTGTAGGCATTGAAGGCGCGGGCGAGATTCACACAGCGGAGAAAGGGCTCCCGCAGTTTGCCAAACGTGGGCTGGCTCATCATCGCGGGCTCCCGTGCCTCGGGGTCGAGCAGGATGGCCTTGATGAAGGCCTTCATATCCCCGCGCACCCCCTGGCCATTGTCCGCGAAAGCGGCGGCCACCCGCCCCACATAGGCGGGCGAGGGATTGCT
Source organism: Verrucomicrobiales bacterium (assembly GCA_965229245.1). Taxonomy (GTDB): domain Bacteria; phylum Verrucomicrobiota; class Verrucomicrobiia; order Verrucomicrobiales; family V1-33; genus V1-33. The sequence continues at coordinate 651,165 of CBDDIW010000002.1, read as the reverse complement.
GGTCACGAGACGCTGGATGAGCTGCCGCCCGATGAACGGTCCCACGTTAGGATGGTTGAAGAGATTATCCACGGCGGCATTCACATCCGCCATGGTGGCGGTGCCGGTGTCCCCCGGGCTGGCCGTCCGGGCGGGGGTGACGAGGCCGCGCAGCAGCGTCTTGGGTCCCAGATCGTGCTCTTCATCCCACGCCTTCATAGGCGCGGAGAAGTCCCGGGGCCAGAGGCCGAAGTTCACGTTATCCCCGCCGAAGGCGAGGCCCGTGAAAACGCGGGCGAACTGGGTGATGTCCGCGTTGGTATAAGTGGCGATGGGATTCCCCTGCGCATCCAGCTTCCGCGTGCCGTCCTGATTCAACTCCCAGAGGCCGATGCTGAAGAGTTGCATGATTTCCCGGGCATAGTTCTCATCCGGAAAGCGGTTGGAGGCCGGGTCCGGTTTTTGATTTCCCAGGTGGCTCAGATAGAGGCCCATGCAGGGATGCAGGGAGACATCGAAGAGCAGGTCCCGGAAGTTCCCGAAGGTGTGCCCCAGGAGCATATCGTAATAATTCGCCATGCCCGCCGGGTTCACGGCGAGATCCTCCATGCGGTCCGAGATGATGAAGATCTGGCTGAGCGAGTAGCCGATGCGCTGGCGCAGGGGATCCGGCAGTTGCGTGGCGGTGGCGTCCGGACGCAGCTTTGGCAGGCCCATTACCCGGCCCCACCAGGCGTCCTGCTTTTTATCGTTATAGATCTCCAGCGTGTTTTCATTCGCGAGCCCCCACTGCACGAAAGGCTGGAGCAGGCCCACGGGGCGGGTGAACTGATCATCGATCCAGCCCTCGAAACCCATGGCCATGACCTCCTCCACGTTTTCCGGGATTTGATTGGCATCCGCGTCGCTGTCCTGATCCGGGCCAAACGCCGCCTGGATGAGAAACCGGGCCGCGGCCTTGGCCTGGGGTTTGGCACTGGCCGGTTCGTTGATGAGGTAGCCGGTGGCGGTGTTCACGGTGCCGACCGTATAGTCCGGGCCGTCCAATGCCGTGAGGATGATGGTTTCCGTGGACTCGGCATTGTCCGCGTCCGCCACGGGCAGGGCTTCGATGAAAACCTCCCGCTGGCCGGGGGCAAACGTGACCGTATTTCCCGGGATGGTGGTGTAGTCGGCGGTCCGCGTGGCGGTGCCGGTGAATGAGAGATTCACCGTAAGCGGCTGGATGCCACCGGCGCGCCGCACCACGAACAGAATGGGGTCCGGCCAGCGTTCGCTGGCGGTATCGTCGTAGATGGAGACCGTGACCGTATTCGCCGCCGACAGGCCCGCGGTGAGACGGGGGCCGTCCAGTTCAGGAAACCGGCCGGTGCGGTTGGTGGCGGGATCGAAGCCTGCCAGGATTTCGTCGGCGTCGGTTATACCGTCGCCATCCGTGTCCTGATCCGTGGTGGAGAGCTTGAAGAAACGGCGGGTAGTAGAAGGAGAGGGGAGAGTGAATTCCCTGAGATGGCCGTCTCCCGTGACCGGCGGCAGGGACGCCGACCATGAGGCGGGAGTGAGGTCCGCGCTTTCCAGGAGCGTGTATCCTTTTCCCGCCACGGAATGCCAGCGAAAGTGAAAGCCGCCTTCCGGAGCCGGCGTGGAATCCAGCGAGGGAAAGTCCATCGGACTCAGAGGATCAGTGCCCGCCACGCTTTCCTCCGCGTTGGTGAATCCATCGCCATCCTGATCCCCTCCCCCCGGAAGATCCCGGGCTCCGAAGGTCATCTCCCAGAGATCGCTTTGCTGATTGTGGTTTTCATCCACCGCGCCCCTGGAAAGGCCGGAAAGGAGAAGGAACGCGCAAACCGGGAGACGTTTCATGGCCTCCGAGGATACATCTATGGAATTTACAGAGCAACCACTTCGAGCAAAGGGCTTGGTATTGCAAAACGCAGTATCTCAGTGTGGCGGAATTGCATTTTCCCCTGTAATGATGCTGTCGTAAACATTACGCATCTGTGTACGGCTTGCTGATTGTAAGGCCTTTGTGGAAAAGCAGGGTCCTGGCGTCCTCCCTGCATGGCGCGGGGACCCAATCTTAATTCATGAGACCACTCCTTTTTGTTGCCGCTCTCTTTTCGCTCCTGACCTCCGCCGTGAACGCGGGAGAGAAACCGATGATCCAATATGATCCCCCGGTGCCCCAGGCTCCCGTGCGCTCGGTTTTTGAAAAAGGCCGGATCGAATATCAAAGCCTCTGGCAGGGGTACACCTCCTTTGGTGCCGGTGGCGGTGAGCCCACGATCAACCTCCTGATGAGTACCTACCGTTTGGGCTACATGTTGAACGAACCCCAGGGCGAAACACTGTGGCGCGGCAACTACGAGATCCTCGTGGAAGGGCTTTATGGTTCCGTTCTGAAAGGGCCTGGTGATTACGTCGCGGGCGGCAACCTGATCCTCCGTCGTAATTTCGTTCCCAAGGGCGATGAGCGCTGGACGTATTATGCCCAGGTGGGTGCGGGGGTAGTCTGGAACGACATGTATAAAGGCCCCAACCAGTCCCAGGTGGGACAGTCCAAGGAATACAGCCTGTTGGGCGCTGCCGGGGTGCGTTATCAATTCAAGCCGAAGTGGAACTTCAGTGGGGAAGTCGGTTACCGGCTTCTCTCCAATGCCGGGGAGGCGGACCGTGACGCGGGTCTTCACTCCGTGGGTATCGGCCTCGGCTTCGGTTACTCCTTCTGATTTTTGGGAAAAAGGAAGGCATGGAGCGGGCTTGACAGCCCAGGAAATGCTCTTAGTCTGCGCCCCCACTAATCACCCTTTTCATTTTACCCGTTAATCATGGCCAATATCAAGTCCGCCGAAAAGCGTGTCCGCCAGACCGCTACCCGCACGCTGCGTAACCGCTCCGCGAAGTCCCGCGTGAAGAATGCCCGCAAAGCGGCGGTGGAAGCAGTGAAGGCTGGTGATGCCTCCGCTCCGGCCCGCGTGGCCGCCCTGACGTCCGCCGCCGACAAGGCCGCGAACAAAGGTGTTATCCATCGCAACAAAGCGAGCCGCATCAAGGCCCGTATCGCGCGGGACCTGAAGAAGAAAGCCGCCTGAGGCAGCTTCTTTGCCGGGCCAACACCCCGGGAAAAGGGTTTCGATCTCTGAGTCCCTTGTCTTGAGATTCCGGAAGGCGGCTGCACAGCCGCCTTCCTTTCTCTTTGTACGAATCCCAGCCGGGAAGCTGCCAGGCAGAGGTCCGGCCTGCGGGTGAAAATCCGCGTGAGCTTGAGGAGGCGGGCGAACGAAGGGTTCATTTGGGAGTTGAGGACGGACGAAAGCCCGTTTACCTCGCGCTTCCCCTTTTCCCCTCGTTGTAATTCCCCCACCTGATTCCATGTCCCATTCCTCCCCCGGCATCTGTTATCTCGTCGGCGCCGGTCCCGGCGATCCTGGTCTCGTGACGCTGCGGGCCAAAGAGTGCATCGAGATCGGGGATGTCATCGCTTACGATTACCTGGTGAACCGGGAATTTCTGCGCTGGGCGCGCCCGGACGCGGAGATCATCTATGTGGGGAAAAAAGCGGACCAGCACACGCTGCCTCAGGAGAGTATCAATCAGCTTCTCATCGCGAAAGTTAAGGAGGGGAAAGTGGTGACCCGGCTTAAAGGTGGCGATCCCTATGTCTTCGGGCGCGGAGGCGAGGAGGCGGAGGAACTGCATGCCGCGGGTTGCGACTTTGAGGTGGTGCATGGGATCTCCTCGGTGATCGCGGGTCCCGGCTACGCGGGCATTCCGGTGACGCACCGGGACTTTTGTTCGCAACTCACGGTGTTCACGGGACACGAGGATCCGGAGAAGGAGGAAAGCTCCCTCGACTTTGACCAACTGGCGAAGACCCCCGGCACACGCATCATGCTCATGGGCGTGGGGCGCATGGCCATTCTGGCGGACAAGCTGGTGGCGCATGGCGCGGCGGCGGACACGCCGGTGGCCCTGGTGCGCTGGGCCACCACCGGGCATCAGCAGACGCTGGTGGGCACGCTGGGGACCATCGCGGAGCTGGTGGAAAAGCATGGCTTCAAAGCCCCGGCGGTGTGTGTCATCGGCGGCGTGGTGGGGCTCCGGGACCGGCTGAACTGGTTTGAGAGCCGTCCACTTTTTGGCAAACGCATCGTGGTCACCCGCACGCGCACCCAGGCGGGCGATCTCAGCCGGAAGCTGCGGGCGCTCGGCGCGGACGTCTATGAGCTGCCCACCATTCGCATCGAGCCCCCGGAGGACCTGATGGAATTCGGTCGTTCCGTGCAGGAAGCCCACAAATATGAGTGGATCATCTTCACCAGCCCCAACGGGGTGCAGGCATTTTTTGATCTGTTCTTCAAGATCTATAAGGACGCCCGGGAGATCGGCGGCGCGAAGCTGGTGGCCATCGGTCCAGGCACTGAGAAGAAGCTGAGGGAATTCCACCTCGCGGCGGACTTCGTGCCGGAGAAAGCAGTGGCGGAGTCGCTGGTGGAGGAACTCATTGAGAAAGCCGGCAGCCTGGAGAACCAGACGGTGCTCTGGGTGCGTCCCGAGGGCGCGCGGGATGTGGTGGCGGCGGCGCTGAACAAGCACGGTGCCATCGTGGATGAGGCGATCGCCTATCGCACGCTGCCGGAGACGAACGACGTGACCGGCGGTCACGCGAGATTCCGTGAGGAAGGCGCGGACCTCATCACCTTCGCGAGTGGCAGCGCCGTGGACAGTTTCATAAGCCTGGGCCTGCCCATGCCCGAGAATCTGAAGCTCGTGAGCATCGGCCCGGTGACTACATCCGCGCTGAAGCGGCACAAGCTTAAGCCTCACATTGAAGCCGCCCGGCATGATATTCCCGGAATGGTCGAGGCCATCCTCGCTCATTTTGAAAAGCAGCCGGGTTGACGCCCCAGGTGCGCGACCTATTCTCCGCCAACTTTTTCCATTTCCATGAACATCCACGAATACCAGGCCAAGGAACTGTTTGTCAAATTCGGCGTCCCCACTCCCGCCGGGGAAGTGGCCTCCACGGCTGAGGAGGCCGCGGCCATTGCTGACAAACTGGGCGGTGCCGGTCTTGTGGTGAAGGCTCAGGTCCACGCGGGGGGACGCGGAAAGGGCACTTTCCAGAACGGTTTCAAAGGCGGCGTGCACGTGGTGGACACGGCGGCGGTGGCGGGTGAGATCGCCGGGAAGATGCTCGGCCAGGTGCTGGTGACTCACCAGACGGGCGCGGAAGGCCGCCTCGTGAGCAAAGTGCTCGTGGCGAAATCCGTGGATATTAAGAAGGAATACTATCTCGCCATTCTCATGGACCGCGCCACCCAGGGGCCGGTGGTGGTGGCCAGTGCCGAGGGCGGTGTGAACATTGAGGAAGTGGCGGAGCACAATCCCTCCGCGATTATCAGCACGGAAATTCACCCCACGCTGGGCATTCAATCCTATCAGACGCGTAAGATCGCCCGTCAGATCGGCTTGGGCGCGGATAAGCTGCGCGCGTTTGAGAAACTCCTCTCCGCGCTCTACCGCCTCTTTATTGAATGCGACTGCTCCATGGTGGAGGTGAATCCGCTGGTGGAAACCACGGACGGCCAGATCCTGGCGCTGGATGCCAAGTTCAACTTTGACGACAACGCGCTCTACCGTCACAAGGAGATCGCGGCCATGCGGGACATCACGGAGGAGGATCCCCGCGAGGTGGAGGCTTCCAAGTTCAATCTGAACTACATCGGGCTGGATGGAAACATCGCCTGTATGGTCAACGGAGCCGGTCTGGCCATGGCGACCATGGACATCATCAAGCTGCATGGCGGTGATCCCGCCAACTTCCTCGACGTGGGCGGTGGTGCCAACGAAGAGCAGGTGAAGCAGGCCTTCCAGATCCTCTGCGGCGACCCGAAGGTGAAGGCCATTCTGGTGAACATCTTCGGCGGGATCATGAAGTGCGACATCATCGCCCAGGGGATCATCAATGCCGCGCGTGAGATTCAGCTCACCGTGCCGCTGGTGGTCCGTCTGGAAGGCACGAATGTGGAGAAGGGCCGGGAAATGCTGGGCAGCAGTGGCCTGACCCTGACCGCCGCCACGGACCTGACGGACGCCGCGAAAAAAGTGGTGGCCGCCGCGGTGGCCGCCTGAGAGTGATTTTATCAAAACGCCGCGCGCTGTCTCGACGGCGCGTGGCGTTTTTGTGTACCGGAGCTACAGCAACCGTTCCTGGAGCGCCTTGGCCACGGCACCGGTGCCGGTGGTGACGTGCAGCTTTTCGTAGATGTGGCGCATGTGGGTGTTCACCGTGTGAACGCTGAGGGACATAAGGTCCGCGATTTCCTTCTTGATGTGACCCTTCACCATGTATTGCAGGATTTCTTTTTCGCGCGCGGTGAGGCCGTAGTTCTTCTGTTCCGGGGCGAAGGTGGAAAACATGGCGAGAACCCGGCGGGCCACGCGGCTGTTCATGGGAGAGCCGCCATCCAGGGTTTCACGGATGGCGGCGGCGATGTCCCGCACGGGGGCCGTCTTCAGCAGGTAGCCGGAGGCCCCGGCGCAGATGGCACGGAAGATTTTGTCATCGTCCTCAAAGACCGTGAGGATGACGAAAGCCGTTTCCGGCAGGGCCTCGCGCAGTACCCGCAGGCCGGTGATACCATCCATTCCGGGCAGCCCCACATCCAGCAGGATGACCTGGGGGGCGGTGCCGGAGCGCGCGGCGGCGAGCGCCTGCTCGCAACTGGAGTGGCTGCCGGCGCAGAGGAAGTCCCCGGTTTTTTCCAAAGCCCGGGCGAGGCTGCGGCGGAAGCTGTCATTGTCCTCCACCAGCCAGAGGCTGACGGGTTCGGGGGGCGTGCTCATGGGTGGGAAAGAGGAAGCGTGAGAACGAGCCGGGTGCCGCGGCCCGGGGTGGAGTCGAGCGTGAGTTTCCCCCGCAGCCGGGCGGCGCGGCGGTGCATGTTTGGCAGACCGTGCCCCGAGGCGGCGGCGGGATCGAAGCCCGTGCCGTCATCGGTGATTTCCATGCGGAATTCGCCGCCGGCTCCACTCAGGCAGAGGTCCACGTGGCGGGCGGAGGCATGGCGCCGGACATTGTGCAGGGCCTCCTTCAGGAGGAGAAGGACGTCCCGCTGCGCGGTGAGAGAGAGGGAACCACGCAGGCCGTCCGCCGCCCACGTCCACTCCAGGCCCGCGAGAAGCGAGGCCGCGCTGGCGCGGAGACGCGCGGCAAGATCATTCGCCGTCTTCTCCCCCGGGCTGATGAGCCACACGATGTCCCGCATGGATTGCGTGGTCTCATGCGCCACGCGGTGGATTTCCTCCAGTTCCCCCCGCACGGCCTCGTCGTCCGGTGGAGAATCCAGCGCCAGTTGGCTGAGAATGGCGATGCTGCCCAGATTGCTCCCTACTTCATCGTGCAGATCCTGGGCGATGTCCTCCCGGAGCTTCCGCGCCTCCAGACGGTGACGGGCGCGGGAACGGCGGTGCAGGATCACCGAGAGCAGCGCCACGCCGCCCGCCAGCCCCCCGGTGCCCCAGAGCAGTGTGGTCTCCGCCGCCGCGATGACCACCGCGCGTCTGCTTTCCAGGCCCGCCAGTTCCGCCTCCAGCGCCTGCCGGGTGGCCAGGGCTGAGAGCCAGTCCGCGATGTTGCCCAGCCCCGGGCGGGGAGCCACATCGTCCACGAGGTAGGCGGGATTCCAGCGGTGATTGATGCCGGAGTCCACGGCATCCGAGGCGGTGACTCCCTGGTCGATAGCCATGTTCCGCCCGCCGGACATGATCTGCATCTCCGCCATGGCGAGCACCCATTTGGATTCGTCCCGCTGCCACTGGCGGGTGGCGGTGAGGCGGACGTAACGCACCTCTTTTCCCCCGCCGGGGATGACTACCGGCCTGTCCCCGGGATTCGGAAAATCCGCGCCGGTATGATCCTCAAAAAGACAGACGCTCCGGAAGTCCTCTTCCGAAGAACCCTCCAGGCGAAACCGGAGCGGGAAACCGAAACCGATGGTGTCCGGAAAATCGATGGGCCGGGCGGGAATGAGATGGATTTCATCCACCCGCATGGGCCGTCCCAGATCCACCTGCACCCAGTGGGTGGCATCGGGGGAATCGTAGATCTCGGAATGGTGGCCGTTGGTGGGCAGCATCTGCATGTCCGTGGGATTGCCCAGCACGCTGCTATCATCCGTCAGGAAGTGCCGGGACCACATGCCCGGACTCTCGAAGGAATCCGAAACCAGGGCCACGCGATGGTAGGCGCGGTTCCGGTTGCCGGACACCACGAGCAGTTCCCCGAGGGCGAAGATGTATTCGTCGATCCGCCGCCAGAGCTTTGTCGCCACCACGCGGACATAGCGCGCCCGGCGGCCTCCCACGTGGATGGACACCGGTGCCAGCCCGGGATTCGGCAGATCGCTCTGGGTGAAATCCGCGACGGGCACCCAGGAAAGCGGCGGGCGGGAGGAGGTTCCGGGCACGGGAGTCCAGGGAAAGGGATCCTCTTCGGGAGGGAGCGTGGTTTTTTCACCGGCAGTCGCGGGAAGATCCACCCGGAACCGGACGGGAAACCCGAATCCTGGTCCCGGAAAGTCCCCGAAGCGGAACCACGCGGGCACCAGCACGATATCATCCACCGGGTATTCCGCGCCGAGATCAATCTCCACCCACTTCTCCGTCTCCGCGACCGGGGCAGGCTGGCTGCGATAGCCCACCGGCAGGCTCGCGGGCCGGAACCTCGCCTCGGGCAGCGCATCCAGGGCCGCGCGGATTTCCTCGTGGCGTTGATCCAGGCTTCGCAATTCCGGGCTCAGGAGCCGCGCCCATGCCGCTCCCGTCTCCGCGCGCAGCGGAGAAAGGCCCAGCAGAAAAAGAAAAGAGAAGCCCAGGCGGCGCATAGGGGCGGGGTGCCCGGATTCATAGGCGCGCCCGGGGCCTGGTGCCACCTCACATCATGATGCGAGGGACCGCGCTCATTTACCGGTCCCCACCGGTCTTTCGCGGCCCAGGGTACCATTGAGGATTTCCTTCAAGGGAGCGGCCTTGTGATCCCGATCCTGGATTTCACAGGCATAGATGGCTTCCCCGTTCGCCGGATAGAGTTCGGCGGCGAGATAGATCAGGACCCGCCCCAGCGCTTCACGTTCTTTTCCCGGCTTGTCCGCCTGACGGCGGGCGGCGGAGAGGAGGAAATTGGAGAACTGCCGCAGATCGTCCGTGGGCGCCTGCAGGGAGGGCTCCTTGCCATCCATCCAGCGGGAGGCACAGTGAACGGCGGACCCGTTCATCGGCTGCAGGTGCTGGGAAATGGCGAGCAAAAGGCGGCCTTTGGTCATCGCGGAGGCATCGCCTTTCAGAACGCCGGCGGTGTATTTCTCCGCCGCGTAACGGGCGAGAAAGGTGGCGATGCGCTCGCACTCCGGTTGCAGCAGCGCGGTTTTTTCCGGGATGAAAAGCGACTCCGGGACATTGGGCCGGATGAAGGGTTTCGGCTTCGCGGTTTCGCCACCGGGGGTGTCGGCGGCACCCGGTCCTGCCGTGCCTAACAAGGCCGCGAGGACGATGGCTGACGGAAATTTCCCGGCGCGTTCCATCTTCAAAAAGTCGCCGGTTTTCCTTCGGTCAGGATGGTCACCGCTTCACTGAGTCCCCGCTCCGTGCTGGCGGCGCGGAGGCGTTTCAGGGGTTCGTCCATGGGCTCACAGCCCAGGGGGTAGGTGCCGTAATGCATGGGCACCATGTGTCCCGCGTGCAGATCCGTGAAGGCGGTAAGTGCCTCCTCCGGATTCATGTGCACCTCCCGGCCACTGAGCGCGCCGTAGGCTCCGATGGGCAGGATGGCGAGATGGATGTCACTGTGGTCTCCAATCTTGTGGAAGCCGTCGAAATACGCGCTGTCCCCGCAATGGTAAACGACGCGCCCCGCTTCATTGCGAATGAGGTAGCCGCCAAAACCGCGGTGGGTGTCATGCACGGTCCGGGCACCCCAGTGCTTTGAGGGCGTGAAGGTGATCTCCAGCGGCCCGCATTGCACTTTTTCCCACAGGTCCATTTCCACAATTTCCCCGAAACCCGCGCGCTTCACCAGCCCACCCACGCCGCGAGGGACAAAGATCGGCTGCCCCTGCCCGATGCGTTTCAAGGCGCGAAGATGGAGGTGGTCGAAATGTGCGTGCGTGATGAGCACTGCGTGGATGGGCGGCAGATCCTCGATGGCCAGCCCCGGATGGCGTACCCGCTTCAGCGGCCCCAGCCAGCTTGCCCACACCGGATCCACCAGGATATTCATGCCCTCCGTCTGGATCAGAAAAGAGGCGTGACCGATCCACGTGATTTGAAATTCCACCCCGGCATGGGAGAGCAGGTCCGGGCGCAACGGCGTGCCCGTGCGCAGGGAAAACATCTGCGGGAGCATGATACGCCGGACAAAGTGGTAGTTCCGGCTGCTCCACCCTTTTGTCGGTTTCAAACCCACCCGCTGCCCCTTATGCCGTTCCTCATCCGGGAGGATAAGAGCGGAGTCCCCGTTCAGGGATGGCTGGGGCTGATCCTTGCGGGTGACAGGATGTTTTTCGGGACTTCCGGCCATGAATGAGATAGGGGCTTTGAAACCCCAACTTTGCATTTTCCGCGCCGGAACGCAATACACGAAAGCCCGCCCCGCTCCCGCCTTGAATGTTGGACGTTCCCCCGTTTGATGCCCCTTTCATGCTCCATCAAGTCACTATCCAGGTTCCCGGCAGTACGTCAAATATTGGCCCGGGCTTCGATTGCCTGGGGATCGCGCTGGGGATTCATAACCGGCTCACCGTTATCCGGGAAGACGGGCCGCTGAGCGTGGAGCCCGCGCATGCCATGATCCGGGAGTGTGCCCGGCTGTTTTTCCGCCGGACGAATGTGCCGGAATTCGGATTCCGCTGGAGCGTCCAGGGGGATGTCCCAATCAGCCGCGGGCTGGGGAGCAGCGTGACGATTCGCCTGGGAATCCTCGCGGCGCTGAATGAATTGAGCGGTCGTCCGCTGACGCAGGACGGGCTTTTTGCACTGTGCAGCGAGGTAGAGGGCCATCCGGACAATGCGGGCCCGGCGGCGTTCGGTGGATTCGTGCTGACGGACGCCCGGGGAGAGTCTTTCCGTTTTGAAGTTTCGCCGAGGCTGAAGTTTGTCCTGCTCATCCCGGACATGGAGGTGCTCACGGAGCATGCGCGCCGGGTGTTGCCGCCCACCATCGGGCACCGGGAGGCGGTGATGAATATCGGAAACGCGGGCATCATCACGGCTGCCTTTGCCACGGGGCAGTATGAAAAGATGCGGGACTGCTTCGGCGACGCGCTGCACCAGCCTTACCGGGCGCATCTGGTGCCGGGGCTTTTTGCCATGATCGAGAGCGGGGTGAACGCCGGAGCCCTGGGCGGATTTTTGAGCGGGTCAGGCTCCACGGTCTGCTGTCTGGCGCTGGAGGGCGCGGAGCAGGTGGGGCAGGCCATGCTGGGTGCCTGGCAGGGACCCGCGCCCGCGGAGGTCCGCATCGTCACCGCGGATAACCAGGGTGCCTACGCGGTGGACTAACGAACAAACACCATGGCCAAGGAAAACCTCGACCGTTTGGAGCAGTTCGGGATCGATGTGATCCTGGGCCGCCGCCGGGGTTTCAAAGCCACGCTGCTGCGGGGCGTGCTCAATGGGCTGTCCCGGCTCTTCCGCGCGCTGGTGCTGGGCCGGCTGGCGCTTTTCCGGCACCGGATCAAGACAGACTACCATCTCGGTGCCACGGTGGTGAGCATTGGCAATCTGACCGTGGGCGGCACCGGAAAAACGCCCGTGGTGGAAATGCTCGCGCGCCGTCTCCAGCAGGAGGGGCGCAAGGTGGCGATCCTCAGCCGTGGCTACAAACGGGTAAAGCCCCCGCCTCTGGCCGAGCGCATGCGAAACCGCATCAAAGGCCAGAAGAAACAGGAGGAACCGCCCACCGTGGTGAGCGATGGAAACTCCATCCCCGGCGACCCCGCCCACGCGGGAGACGAGCCCTACATGCTGGCCAAAAACCTCCCCGGAGTGGCCGTGGTGGTGGACAAGGACCGGGTGAAAGCCGGGCGCTGGGCGGTCCGGGATTTCAACTGCGACACGCTCATTCTGGATGACGGCCTCCAGTATCTGAAACTCCGGCGGAAGCTGGACATCGTGCTCGTGGACCGCAACGCCCCCTTTGGCAACGAATTCATGCTGCCCCGGGGCACCCTGCGTGAGCCCCCGCGTAATCTCCGGCGTGCCAGCCATATCTTTCTAACAAAATGCGACGGTAGCGATAACTCGGAGATCATCGCCCGCATCCGGGGCTACAACCGGACGGCCAACGTGATCGAATGCCGCCACCGGCCCGTCCATTTGCAGAATCTGCTCGACCCCCAGGACCGCAAACCGCTGGAATATCTGAGCAATCGCAAGGCCGGCACCATCAGCGGCATCGCGGTCCCGGAGAGCTTTGAGGGCATCCTGACGGGTCTCGGCGCGGAACTCGTGCTTACGCGCCGCTACACGGACCACCACCGTTACAGCGAGGAGGAGATCAATGAATGCATCCTCCACGCGGACGATATGTTCGCGGACTGCGTCATCACCACGGAAAAGGACAGCGTACGCTTTCCGGAACTGACCAAGACGCTCCTCCCGGTCTATTTTCTCCGGGTGGAGATCGAGATTCTTTCCGGGCACGAGGAGTTCGACGAATGCGTGGAGCGCATCTGCCGTCCCCTGGGCCCGGTGCCTGCGATGAAGATCCTTTGAGGGCCCGCTGGGTCCCCGGCTGTTCTCAATCCCCGTATCTTCCGCCCCGGGGGCCGGTTAGCCAGCGCCAGGCGGAGGAGATCATGTCCCGGGGATCAGTGTGCGCGGCGGTCCAGTTCAGGACTTCCCGGGCGCGGGTGGGATCGGCCACCAGGGAGGGCGGGTCCCCGGCGCGGCGCGGGCCGTAGGAGCGGGGCACGGGCTTGCCCGTGATTTCCTCCGCCATGTCGATGATCTGCTGCACGCTGACCCCGGTGCCGGTGCCGAGATTGCAGGCCGTGGAGGCCCCGCCCGCGCGGAGATGCGTCAGGGCTTTCGCATGCGCCGTGGCGAGGTCCAGGACGTGGACATAATCCCGGATGCAGGTGCCGTCCGGAGTGGGGTAGTCCGTGCCGAACACCGTGAGCGGCGGCACCGTGCCCGCCACCGCCATGAGCGCGCGCGGTATGAGATGGGACTCCGGCGTGTGGTCTTCACCGATAAGAGCATCCTCCGAGCATCCGCTGGCATTGAAGTAACGCAGGATCACATGCTTCAGCCCCCATGCCGGCCCGCAGTCCGCCAGCACCTGCTCCAGCATGAGCTTGCTGTGGCCGTAGGGATTGATGGGCTCCTGCGGGTGGCTCTCATCCATGGGCACCTTCACGGGATTCCCGTAGGTGGCGGCGGTGGAGGAGAAGATGAAGAACTTTGTGCCGTGACGCTTCATGGCGTCCAGGAGCACCAGGGGGCCCGCCGTATTGTTCACATAATACATCAGGGGCTCCGCCATGGATTCCCCCACCTGCGCCCAAGCGGCGAAGTGCAGCACCGCCTCGATGTCCCCGCGGGCGAAAATACTCTCCACCACGGCCGCATCCCCGGTATCTCCCACCACCAGTTCCACTCCTGGACTCACGATGGCACTCCGGTGGCCCAGCTTCAGATTGTCCAGAACGATGATCTTCTCTTCGCTTTCCGCCAGCAGGCGGGTCGTGTGAGAACCGATATATCCGGCACCGCCGGTGATGAGGATGGCCATGGTTGGGAAAAGAAATGCGGTCCGGAGTTCAAAGCGGCGGCGCGGGAACCGGCTCGGAGGCTATCCGGCTGTAATAGGCCTGCACGCGGCTCTGGAACCACTGCCATTTGCGACCGGGACGCCCTTTGTCCAGCAGGAAGTGCGGGCAGTTCTTATGCTCCGGGGACACGCCGTGGCGCGGCCAGTGATAGTGCGGCACCACGTTCTTGAGAGGAATGTGGTGCTCATACATCAGGTAGGCGGCGAGCTTTGCCGTGCGGTCGATAGTCGCGGAAAGATCATTGCCCCGGTGCTCGCACATTTCGATGCCGATGGAGTAGTTGTTCCCCGGGCCATCGAAATCCGCGTGCTCGCCCTGTTCCGTCGTGGGCAGGTGCTGCACCGCCAGATCCTCCTGCACGGTGAAGTGCCAGGTGAGGAACCCGATGCGGTTGCCGCCCGGGCGGCGCTTTGCGCGGAGTTTACCGTTTTGCAGCGCCGCCGCGTGGGCAAAAGCCCCGCCGGTGCGGTTTTCGGTGGCGTGAATGGTGATGTAGCGGGGCTGCATGGGCCGGTTGTAACGGCGGCCGTAGGAACCCCGGGCGATGAGACGGGGGTAGATTTTGACCTCCCGGCGCATCTCCTCCGGCGTGACCGTGGGGCCGGTGGGCGGAGGCATGGTCCGCTGCCAGACCTTCGGAATCTCATACCGTGCCGGAGTGGAGCAGGCCGTCATGAAGAGGGCACACAGCAAGGCGAGAATGAGGGACACGCGCATGACCTTGCGTAGCCGAAAGCAGAGCGGAATTCAAGGTTTCATCTTCATGCAATGGTCTCCAGAAGCCTGGCGAAAACCCTCTCTAAGAAGGCAGCTTTCCAGGCGGCTCCGTGATCTATTAGCCCGGTTCATGTTTTTTTGTCCGCCCTGTAAGGCGAGGGAAGTATGCTTTTCCGCGCCCGTGTGCGACGATTGCCCGGGAAAATCCGGGGAACAATCCTTGCATACGGGCGCGGACGACTGCCTTGCGCCCTGGGACAGCCGCGCCCTGTCATTCCCGCCCCTGTCCGCATTTCCTGATGATCACCGCCGCCATCGAAACCGAGAACATCGAACTGAGTCTGCTGCTCGAGGCGGTTTTCCGGAGATTCGGCTATGATTTTCGCTCCTACTCCGTGGCCTCCATCAAGCGCCGCCTTACGCAGGCCCGGGAGAACTTCGGCTGCGCCACCTTTTCCGCGTTGCAGGACCTCGTTCTGCACGATGCCGCCGTGCTGCCGCGTCTTTTACCCTACTTTACCGTGCAGGTGAGTGAGATGTTCCGGGACCCGGTGTATTTCCGGGCACTCCGGGAGAAAGTGCTACCTCACCTCCGCACCTATCCCTCCCTGAAAGTATGGGTGGCGGGTTGCAGCGCCGGAGAGGAGCTTTATTCCCTGGCCATCCTCTTCCGTGAGGAGGGGCTGGAAAGCCGCACGCTCTTTTATGGCACGGATATCAATAAGGACGCTCTGGAGAAAGCGGAGGCGGGTATCTATGAAATGGACCGGCTGCCTCTTTTCACCGAGAACCACCGGAATTCCGGGGGGAAATCCTCCCTCTCGGATTACTACACCGCCGCTTACGGGCGGGCGCGGTTCGACAAAAGCCTGAAGAAGCGCGTCGTCTTCTCAGACCACAGCCTGGTCTCGGACTCGGTGTTCGGGGAGGTGCATCTGGTGTCCTGCCGGAACGTGCTCATTTATTTCAACCGGCAGTTGCAGGACCGGGCCATCGGGCTCTTCAACGACTCCCTGGTGCGCAAAGGGTTCCTGGGGCTGGGGCTGAAGGAGAATCTGACCTTTTCCGGCCACATGGATCAGTTTGTGGAATTTGACCGGGAAACCCGTATTTATCAGAAAACAGGCGACTGATGAAACCATCCGCTCCGGAAAAAAATCCCGCGCTGGTCGTGATCGGGGCTTCCGCCGGAGCCCTTGAGGCGCTGTCCGTCATCCTGCCGGCGCTGCCGGGAGATTTCCCGCTGCCGGTCATGGTGGTGGTGCACGTCCCCCAGGACCGGAAGAGCACGCTGGCGGAGATCTTTGCCTCCAAGTGCCGCATGACGGTGAAGGAGGCGGAGGACAAGGAACCGCTCCGGCCGGGCACGGTGTACATTGCCCCGCCGGGATATCATCTGCTGGTGGAGGTGGACTTCAGCGTCTCTCTTTCGAGTGATGAGCCGGTGCTCTATTCCCGTCCCTCGATCGACGTGCTCTTCGAGTCAGCGGCGGATGCCTGCGGGGACACGGTCACGGGAATCATCCTGACCGGGGCCAACAGTGACGGGGCCAGGGGGCTCCGGCGCATTCTGGACGCGGGCGGGGCCGCTCTTGTGCAGGCTCCGGAGGGTGCCTCCGCCGCCGCCATGCCCCAGGCTGCTCTGGACGCTTGTCCTGGCGCGCGTTCCCTGCCATTGGAACAGATTCCCAAAATTCTGCTGACCGAAATTCCCCAACGCCATCCGTCCTGATGTCCGATTCCGCGGTATCGCCCATGATCAAGTTTCTCCTCGTCGATGACCTGGAGGCGAACCTCATGGCCCTGAGTGGTCTGCTGGAACGTGAAGGCTTGGAACTTTATAAAGCCCGCTCCGGCGCGGAGGCGCTGGAACTGCTGCTGGTGCATGATTTCGCGCTGGCCTTTCTGGACGTGCAGATGCCGGGCATGGACGGCTTTGAACTCGCCCAGCTCATGCGCGGGACGGCGCGCACCCGGCATGTGCCGATCATCTTTGTCACCGCCGGCACCACGGACCAGAGCCGCAGGTTCCAGGGGTATGATGCCGGGGCCGTGGACTTCCTGTTCAAGCCCATCGAGCCCCACATTTTGCTCAGCAAGGCGAACGTTTTTTTCGACGTGGCCCGGGAGCGCCAGAAACTCCGTGAAAGCGAAAGACTGCTGCGGAACGCAAACCAGGAGCTGATCCGCACCGTGGAGGAGCTGGAGATCACCCGCCGGGCCGCCATGGACCGGCTGGATGAGGCAGTGGAAGCCCGGAAGGTGGCGGATGCGCTCCGGGTGGAGGCGGAGGCCGCCACGCGTGCCAAGGATGATTTCCTGGGTGTGCTCTCCCACGAACTGCGCACGCCGCTGAATCCCGCGCTGCTTCTCGCCAGCGCCCTCGCGGACGATCCCGGGCTGCCGCTGGAGGTGCGGCAGGACGCCACCACCATTGTGAAAGGGATCTCCATTCAGGTCCGGCTCATCGATGATCTGCTGGATCTGACCCGCATCACGGAAGGGAAAATCCGGATCGACCCCCGGCAGGTGGATGGTCATGAAGCGCTCCGCCAGACCGTGGAAATGGTGCGCGGGGAGCTGGACGAGCGCCGGATGAATCTGGCCTTCTCTCCTGGCGCGTCCAACCATGAGGTGCTCGCGGATCCCGTGCGCCTCCAGCAGGTGTTCTGGAACGTTCTGAAAAACGCCGTGAAGTTTTCCCCGGACGGCGGCACGGTCTCAGTCAGAACCTTCGATTCCCCGGATGGCGGGTTCCTCACCGTGGAAATTTCAGACAACGGGGTCGGGATAGAGCCGGAGATGCTGGGAAGGATTTTCGAGCCCTTCGTGCAGGAGTCCCATGAAGGAAAGCACCGGAGCGGCGGTCTCGGCCTGGGACTGGCTATCACCCGGAATCTCGTGACTCTTCAGAAGGGGCGTATCTCCGTGCATAGCAAGGGCAGGGGACATGGCTCCACGTTCCGCATTGAGCTGCCGCTCGCTACCCCCTCCAGTTCCCGGACGGGCACGCCTGCTAGCGAGGAGCCGTCCTCCCCGGGAACCGGCCACCGCATTCTCCTCGTGGAGGACCATGAGGACACCCGTCTGTCCCTGAAACGGCTCCTCGAACATCAGGGCCACAAGGTCTATGCCGTGGGCACCGCCGGGGAGGCCAGAGCCGCCGCTGACGAACACGAATGTGATCTCGTGATTTCAGACCTGGGTCTCCCGGACGGGGATGGCCATACTCTCATGGCGGAAATGCGGGACCGGCACGGTCTGCCGGGGATCGCCGTGAGCGGTTACGGCACGGCGGGGGATATTCAGAAGAGCCGCACGAGTGGCTTTTTCACCCACCTAGTGAAGCCCATTCACATCGCGGAGCTGGAAAGCGCCATGGGTGCCGTCCCTCTCCGCGCGGGCGGGGGGAGGTAAACCGGCGGGCCGTGATTATTTGGCCTCCGCCTTCTCCTTCACGGGCGGGGTAGCGGGTTTGGAATCGTTGGAGGGAAAGAGCCAGGCATCGTCCCAGGACTCGCCGGTTTTCGTCCATCCCTTTGCCGTGAGTTTCCGGTCAAAGTCGGCGAAGTGGCCGCTGCCATAGAAGAGGGAGAGATTTTTCTTACCCGCCGCGACTTCCCGGTCCAGCACGGCGAGGGCTTTGTCATTCCGGCGGTCGATGATGATTTCCTCCACGGCTTTCTGCCCGCCAAACCCGGAGCCGAGCGATCCGAAGACCGGAGCGAACAGGCGCTTCATGGCGTGGGGATCGTCCGGGGAAGTCATCAGTTTCACGAGGCCCAGCGCGAGGCGCAGTTGCAGGATGCCGGTGCCGTCTCCGAAGATTTTGGCTTTGCTCAGGCCCTTCTCTTTGAACATCGCATCGAGTTCGTCCTCGGAGACATCCGCGTGGATGAAGTTCGCGGGGGAGTAGTCGATCACTTCCGGCTGGAAGGGCATTTTCAGGATGTCCCGTGAGAGCAGTTTATACATGGCGCGGAGCGGATCCTCCTGTTTTTCCTCCTCTTTCTTTTCGTCCACCGGGGGCTTCGGGGCTTTCTTTTGCAGGATATCCACTTTGTCCTGGTTGCCGACCATCTCGAACAGCACGGCATCGAAGGACCGGAAGTGCTCATTCAGGCGTTCGTACCATGCGCGGTCGCCTATGTGGATCACGCCAGTAAGTTCCAGCTTTTCCCCGTGCGGCCCGGTGTATTGCATCCTGGGCACCTGAAGGGCGTTGTTTTCCGGTCCCCTGACGTAGCGAGCCGGTTTGGGCGGTGGGGTCGCCAGCGCGACCGGCGGGGTGGATTTTGTTTCCTCCGCCCTCGACAGGACGGGCGCAAGGAAGGCGAGAAGAAGTAGAAGAGCGGCGTGAATTTTCATGGATGGAAGGCGGTAAGACGGACACGGCGGTGTCCCGCATCTTACACGTCACGGAAATCCCGGGCGGGACAGATTTTTTCCGGAGACCGCGCAAATGAATTCCCCTGGGGATTTCCCTATCCATTTCCGGAGGCGCGTGAGGAATTTTTGTTGTCCGTGAGTGAAGAAATTCATAAGACCACTGGAAATTCAACGAGATCCCGTGCCGGCGGAAACCGGTTCCCTGAACCCCATGCAAAGCCTATGAAGAAGTTTTCTCTGTTATCGACGATGTTGTTCACCTCGTTGCTCGGCTGGCAGCCGGCGGCGCGGGGGGCTACTGTCATCCATGATGGTGCGGTCACTGCCATCAACGGCCCGGACGGTTTGGACCTGGCGGGGGAGTTCATTCATGCCATCAACTTCAGCGCCAACGATCCGGCTCTCACAGTAAAAGGGGTGAGATTCCGCCCGGACACGGCCATCCCATCGGGGTTTACGGTGGGGAACAATCAGGTCGCTCCCTGGCAGGCAAGACCTTCGTTTGGAGACACTGTGGACGATAACGCCCTGGAGCAGCTTTTTGAAGACATCCGCTACTGCCTGCCCGCCAATGGGCAATCCCTCCAGGCCCACCTGCCGGTGACCTCCGGGGAGACCTACAAGATTCAGCTTCTTTTCTATGGAAACGGCACCGAAAACCGCCGCTGGGATATCGAGGTGGAGGGCGTTCAGACGGTGGATGAAATCACCTCTCTAGGCGTGGATCTGCCCGCTTATTCCCCCAATACAGGGATTGTTTATACCTACACCGTGACCATGGCGGACTCCACCCTGGACATCCGGATGGGGAATTTTGGCGAAGGCAATGATGGGGGGGATCGCAATGCCATCTGGCAGGCGCTTACGGTGGAGCATATCGTCCCGGACTCGGATAACGATGGCCTGCCGGATGCCTACGAACTTGCGAAGTTCGGAACTCTGGATGGCCAGTCCGGCAGCGATGACACGGATGGCGACGGCCTCAGCAACCAGGTTGAATACCAGCTTGGAACCAATCCCAAAGCCGCCGACACCGATGGTGATGGCTTTTCCGATGGAGAGGAATACTTGACCCGGAAGAGCGATCCCTTCAATCCGGATGCGGATGGCGATGGGCTTTTCGACGGCGCGGAAGTGACCGCCGGTACCGATCCCGCTCTGGCCGACACGGATGGTGACGGGCTGAGCGATGGTGATGAAGTGAACGTTTTTCACACAAACCCCCTGAAGGCTGACTCCGATGACGACGGATCCCCGGACGGCGCGGAGGTTTCTTTCGGAAGCAACCCCATGAATGCCGCGGAGTATCCGGTCTATGGACCGGGAGTGAACCTCTTCACGGGAGGGGATAAGGGCGAGGGCCTGGATCTCGATGGCACGTTCCCCATCGCCGCACGGTTTGGGGTTTCCTCTCTCACGGGTTCCTGGCAGGTGCGGGATGCCGTTTTCCAACCTTACAACGCCATTCCGGGCCTCATCCAGGACGCGCAAAACGAAATCGGCCAATGGATCAATATCGCCTTCCCGGGAGCTCAGTCCACGGACGACACGAACCTCAAGGAGGTCGTGCGTTCCATCCGTTATGGCTTTGCCGCGGCGGATCCGTCCAAAGCGGTTCACATTTCCCTGCCCGGGCTGGTGGTGGGACGCAGTTATAAACTGCAATTGATCTTCGCCGAATCCTGCTGTGCCAACCGGGGCTTCGATGTCTATGTCAATGATGTGCTGGTGGCGGACGAGTTCGCTCCGGGCCGTTTGCAGGGGAACGTGGGCACGGCTGTCAATCTGACCCGCGGATCCGTGGTGAGTTATGGCTTCATCGCGAACAGCACCACCGCGGAGATCCGGCTGGACAAGAGCACCATCACCACCGCCGCGCTGAATGATCCCAACCCCATCATCAACGCGCTGACCCTGGAGGAAATCACCACCGGTCCGAACGTCGATCCAGGCTCCACTCTGGACTCTCTGCCGGATGACTGGGAGGTGGCATATTTTGGCAACGTCTCCCAGGGAGACCACGATGATTTCGACAATGACGGTCTCGACAATCTCACGGAACTCCTCAACGGCACCGATCCCTCCAAGGCGGACACCGATGGTGATGGTCTTTCAGATTCCCAGGAGCTCAATGTCTATCACACGAATCCCCGCGTGAAGGACACGGACCGGGACGGCCTGAGCGACGGCCAGGAAGTCACCCTGGGCTCGAATCCGCTCCTGCGTGATTCGGATGGGGATACCCTGACGGATGGGGACGAGGTCAACATTTACCACACGGACCCGACCAAACTGGACAGCGATGGGGACGGCGTGAATGACCTCACTGAGATTCAGAACGGCAGCAATCCGGCCTCCGCCGCGAGCACCCCGGGAGCCACCTACGTCACCCGCGTGTATGGCGCGGATCCGGGCGAGGGTCTGGACCTCACGGGCACCTTCCTGTATGCCTTCAACGTGGGAACGAATGGCTCTCCCGGCCAGATCCTGGACGCGAATTTCACCGACGACAGCGCTCCCGGCATCTCCATCAGCGCGCCGCAGCAGGCGGCCGCCTTCGATGCGAGCATCAACTTCGGCATTGATCCGGCGGACGCGGCCCTGGCCACCGTCTTCAAATCCATCCGCTGGGCGAACACGGAGAATGTGAATCCGGATCTGCGGAATGTGAAGGTCCAGCTCACAGGGCTGACCGTCGGCCAGCAGTATAAGCTGCAACTCCTCTTCGGCGAAGGCTGCTGCCCGGCCCGCTACTTCGATGTCTTTGTGGAGGGGAATCCCATCGTGCATGAATTCCACACCGCCGGAGCCCAGGGCGGCATCGCGGCACCCCGGCTGTCCGGCAGCGCCATCGTCCACACCTTCACCGCTGCCTCGGACACCCTGCACATCGTTCTTGATGGCACCCGCACTCTGATCGGCGCGGACGGCAACGCGATCCTCAGCGGCCTCACCCTGGAGGCCGTGACCACGCCAGTGGAGCTGGACCTCATTGGCTTCACTCATGCCACCGGCTCCACCACCATCCAGTCCCGGGGCACGCCCGGAAAGACCTACAGTGTGGACTTCTCCACGAATCTGACCACCTGGGAGGAGGTGTGGGACTCCCTCGTCCCGGATGCCGGCGGGAATGCCTCGTGGACCGATACCAATGCCACCCGCACCGGGGCGGTACGCAGTTTCTACCGGGTACGTGATCCGGTGCTGAAACCCGCGCCGTAACCTGCTGCCTCATTCTGTTCCGCGCTTCAAAGCCCGGAGGCTTCCTGAAAGGAGGCTCTCCGGGCTTTGACTGTGTCCGCTTTCCTTCCCCTTCCCATGCGTTCCCTCTATCTCCCTTTCCTTCTTTTGCTGGGGGCTGCTCCGGCCTTCGCGAATACCGCCGTCCTCCTCGGCACGGTGTCTTCGTTCAGTGGCCCGGACGATCCGAATCTGGACCTGGAGGGACAGTTTGAATACGCCATCAACTTCAGCACGGACGATCCCGTGCGCACGGTGAAGGGGGTGACCTTCAAGCCGGACAATCAGGCTATCCCAGGCGTGACGCTCGTGGGGCCGCGCTCCGTCACCCCCTGGCAGGCAAAGCCGGAGTTTGGTTCCAGCGCGGACGCGAATGCCCTGGAGGAGATCATGGCGGACATCCGCTGGGCGAATGCTCCCTCCTCCGAGAAATTGATGGCGACTCTCGTGGTCACCCCTGGCATTACTTACAAACTGCAGATTCTGATCTCTGGAAACTCCAGTGAAAATCGCCAGTGGGACATTCGCGTGAACGGGCAGAATGCCGTGGACGAGATCACCTCCCTGGGGGCCCGGCCCGGACAGGCTTATTCTTCCAACCGGTCCACGGTTTACAGTTATCAGTTCACTCCCGCCACTTCACCTGTCACCGTGGAGATGGGGGATTTTTTCGGAGCCAATGACGGAGGGGACCGGAACCCCATCTGGCAGGCGCTCACCCTGGAGCGCGTTTACATCCCGCCCGCGCCGGAGGACATCATTCTCTCGGCGGACCGGTTCTTCTCCGCGCAAACGGACTTCATCGGAAACCTGACCGTAAAAGACCTCAAGGGAGGAGCAACGCACACCCTTTCCCTGGTGCCGGGCGGAGGCTCGGCGGACAACGCGAAGTTCACGCTCAGCGGCGCGCGACTGCTCCCTTCGCCATTCAATTTCAGTAATCAGCCGGAAGGCACGCCCTACTCCATCCGGGTGCGCGCCGCGGATACGGCGGACGCAACGCGGGTGCTGGAGAAGCCTCTCACCGTCACTCTTACCTCTCCACACGCGCCCTCGGCGGTCGCGCTGAATGCCTCCTCACTCAGCTCCGGCCTTGTTGCCGGGCAGACCGCCGGCACGCTTTCCGCCGCGGATCCGGACACTTTTGACCGCCATTCCTTTTCCCTCGTGCCGGGTACCGGCGCGGATCAGAACAGTCTGTTCACCATCGTGGGGAATGAACTCCGCCTCGCCTCCGCGCTCCCGGCGGGGCTCGCGACGGTGTCCCTGCGGCTGAAGGCCACGGATTTGTCAGGGCTGAGCGTGGAGACCACACTCACGCTTCCCCTGGTGGAACCCCGGCTCCGCATCAATGAAGCCCTCTCTGTCTCCACTCCGGACTCCCGTCCCCTGGACGAAAACGGCAGGCCCCAGGACTGGATAGAACTCCGAAACGAACAGTCCCAGCCGGTGAACCTCCTCGGCTGGCACCTCACGGACGATCCGGACAACCTGACAAAGTGGACCTTCCCCGCCCGCACCATCGGGCCGAATGGCTATCTGCTCGTCTTCGCCAGCGGTACCGGAGCCACGCCCGCCACCGGGCCGGTGCATACGAATTTCAGTCTCGATCAAAACGGGGAGCACCTCCTGCTCGTCCGCCCGGATGGAGTGATTGTCAGTGATTTCACCCTGCCCGCGCAGTATCCAAATGTCTCCTGGGGCGCGGGTGGCGGCGTAGAGACGGGCTACCAGCGGACGTCCACCCCCGGCGCGGCGAACGGGGCGCTGGCCACGTCCGGGGCGAACACCGTGACTTTCAGCAAAGCCCACGGGTTCAACACCGCCAGCTTCCCGCTCACGCTCACCGCCGCCGTGCCCGGCTCCACCATCCGCTATACACTGGACGGCACGGTGCCCACCGCCTCCAGCACGGTCTACACCAGTCCATTCACTGTCACCCCCACCACGGGCACCACGAAGTCCGGCGTGCGGATTGTCCGTGCCATTGCCACCCATCCGGATGCCGCCTGGTCACCGGTGGCCACGCAGTCCTACTTTTTCGTCAATGGGATCGCCAATCCGAATACGGATGGCATCGTGGGCCAGACCAGCCTGGTGGCTTCGATCAAAAACCACGCCACCTACGGTCCGCTCATCGATGACGCTCTCCTGGCGCTGCCCACGGTTTCCCTTGTGATCAATAACACCCCCACCGGCATCCCGCTCGCGGAGACGGAGAGCAGCGTGGAGTTCATCGATCCCCAGGGGAAGGAGGCGGGATTCACCATTTCCGCCGGAGTTCTTCGCACGGGCACCTCCAGTCTGAATTACGCGAAGGGCAGCATGAGCGCCCGCTTTCGCGGGGAATACGGGGCCACGAAGCTGGACTACCCGGTCTTTGCCACGCACCCTTTCGCGGCCCGGGGCGCGGCGGAGTCCTTCCAGGAACTGCGTCTCCGCAGCGGCTCGCACGATACCCACTCCTGGCTTGGCACCGCGGAGAATCCCCCCGTGCCTTATGGCAATCCCCCGGTGACCCGCAGCGGTGACGCGCAGTTCATCCGGAATATCTGGATCGATGACATGCAGTTCCTCATGGGCGAGCCGGGGAAGCGCGGGCGCATGGTGCAGATGTATGTGAATGGAGTGTATTACGGAATGTATTGTGTCCTGGAGCATCCGGATGACGATTTCATGGCCTCCTACTATCCCGGGAGCAGCGAGGACTTCCACTACACTGGCGGGGCCACCACCGGCAGCACCCACGGTTCGGAGGCATGGAGCGCCGTGTGGGCTCAGGTGAAAAGCTCCACCTCCAACTACACCCAGGCGAAACGGTGGATCGACGTGACAAATCTCGCGGACTACATGGTCCTCAGTTTTTATGTCGGCAATGACTGGGACTGGTCCGCCCAGCACAATTGGACTGCCGCCGGACCACGTCTGCCGGACAAAGGCGGCTGGAAGTTCTTCCAGCAGGACCAGGACATTTCCCTCCAGGATGTGAGCGCGGACTGCACGGACCAGGACGTGCCGGACGGCATCTTTACCGCGCTCATGGCACACGCGGATTTCAAGGTGCTCTTCCGTGACCGCCTCTACCGCCACCTCTTTCACCAGGGCGTGCTCACTCCCGCGCGGGCGGCGGATTATTACAACCGGCGGGCGAATGAGATCTTCGTCCCCATCGTGGCCGATACCGCGCGCTGGCAGCCCACCAGCAGCGTGGGGCCGCTCCCCTGGGACCGTGACGGTGAGTGGACGGTGGAGTGGAACTACCTGAAGAATACCTTCTTCCCCCAGCGCACCGGGGTGCTCATGAATCAGGTGCGCGCCCGCGGCTGGTATCCCGTGGACGCTCCGGAGATGAGCCAGCGTGGTGGAGAGGTGCCGGCGGGCACGCAGATCGGTCTCACCGCCCCGGCGGGTCTCATCTATTACACGCTGGATGGCAGCGATCCCCGCCTGCCGGGCGGCGCGGTGAATCCCGCCGCCAAAGCCTTCAACGCGACCACCACCGCGCAGACACTGGTGGAGGCCTATGATGACCGCACCGGTCGCGGGGCCACCTGGAAATATCTGGTGGGCAATTCGGATCCAGTCACGGTCTGGCAGACTGTCGCCTTTGACGACAGCGCCTGGCCCTCCGGCAAGGTGGAGTGTGGCTATGGCGATGGCGACGAAGTGACGGACGTGGGCTATGTGGACACCGATCCCGTCACCGCCGGGGATCAGCGGAATCTTACCACTTATTTCCGTCACACCTTTACTCTGGAAAATCCCTCCCGTGTCACCGGCCTCACCATCCGTCTGAAACGGGACGATGGCGCGGTGGTGTATATCAATGGCCGCGAAGTCATGCGTTCCGCCATGCAGGCCGGTCCCATCACCTTTACCACTCCGGGGAATAATGGCGTGAACGTGGCGGATGACGGGAACACCTGGTTCACGCAGACTCTGCTGCCCAGTCAATATACTTTGAATGCCGGGGCAAATACCATCGCCGTAGAGGTGCACAATGCGTTCGCAGGCAGCGGGGACATGAGTTTTGACTTTGAACTCAACGCCTCCGTCCTCTTCACGCCGCAGCCCATCGTCATCTCCGGGCCGGCCACTCTGCGGGCGCGCGCGCTCAATGGCACCGAGTGGTCCGCCGTGAATGAAGCGTCCTTCATTCTCACCGGCACCCAACGCGCCGCCACTGGCAATCTGACGCTCACGGAGGTGCATTACAATCCCCACGGCACGGGGCAGGGGGATAACGAGTTTCTCGAATTCAGGAATACCGCCGCCGTTCCGGTCGATGTCTCGGGGGTGCTCGTTTCCGGCGGAGTGGAATTCAAGTTCCCGGAAGGCATCGTGCTCACCCCGGGGGAATACATTGTGGTGGTAAAAGATGCCGCCCTCTTCGATGCCCGCTACCGCGACCCTGCCTCCCCATGGTATCACGCGGGCATCCGTGTGGCCGGGGCCTGGTCCGGCTCGCTTTCGAATGGCGGGGAATCCCTCACCCTTTCCGGGGCGGATGGCACCGTGCTCTACAGCTTTGCTTATAGCGACAGCGGCGAGTGGCCGGGCCGCGCGGATGGCAAAGGCAGCTCGCTGGAACTGGCGGATCCGGCGGCCGCTCCCGGCACCGCGGATGGAAAGTCAACATTCCTCGGCACTGCCTCCAACTGGCGGCCGGGCTCGGAGTTCCATGGCTCTCCTGGCTATACGGGAAGCGGCCCGGATCATCGTGTGGTCATCAATGAAGTGCTCTCCGCCTCGATCGCGCTCGCGCGTGATTTCATCGAACTGCTTAACATCAGTGGGGCTCCGCTTGAGGTGGGCGGCTGGTTCCTCAGTGACAATTCGGAGGACTACCGGAAATACCGCCTGCCCTCCCCCACTACCATGGCCCCGGGGGCTTTCCTGCTGCTTACGGAGAACCAGTTCAATAATGCCGCGGATCCCGGCTGCCTGGCACCCTTTGCCCTCGGCAGCCTGGGAGACGATGTCTTTCTCATCGAAGCCGATGACGCGGGCAATCTCCTGCGCTTCGCGGACCGGGTGGAATTCGGCCCGGCTCCGGGAGGCATGACTTTCGGTCGCGGCCCGGGAGGCACGGGACCGTTCGATCTGATGCGCGCGCCCACGCCTGGTGCGGTGAACACCGCTTCTCTTCCCCAATACGCCGCGTGGGCCGCCACGGCCTTTCCAGAGGGCACCACCGTGGCGGACATGGCGCTCGACGCGGACCCGGATCGCGATGGTCTCACAAATCTGGCGGAGTTTGCCTTCAAACTCCGGCCGCTCGTTCCGGATGGCAGCCCCCTGGCTATCGAGCCCGCCGCGAACGGCAGTCCGCTCCAGATCCGCTTCACGGTGCGGAATGACGTGCCCGGCCTCACCGCCCGCCTTGCCACTTCCAGTGACTTCACCACCTGGGATGCCAGTGAGGGGGCTATCGAACGGGTAATCGAAGCCCCGGGGCCGGACGCGTCCACCACCGTCACCGCCCGTTTCAAGCTCGTTCCACCCCCGCCCGCCCGGAGTTATCTGCGTGTGGTCATCGGGCTGTAGCGTCTTCCAGACAGGTTCACACCCGGCTTGTTTCAGGATCGAACGCGAGTACGTCGATCCATGAAAACGATCCTCCGTGTCCTCCCCTGGCTGCGCCGATACCCCGGCATGGCCACCGCCCAGTTGTTGTGTGCCATCTTCGGTACCCTCTTGGTGCTCATCCTGCCCAGCGCGGTCCAGATCATTATCGATGATGTCATCAAAGAGAACAAACCCGAGCTTCTCATTCCGTGGGTGCTCATCGCGGCAGCCTCCGCTTTTGGCCAGAACCTGCTGAATGCCCTGCGCATCGTGCTCAATAACACGCTCGAGCAGAGCGTGATCTTTGACATCCGCAGCGATCTCTACCGCCGCCTCCAGTCGCTCCCGCTCCCCTGGTTTGACAAAAAGCCCACGGGAGACCTCATGACAACCATCGCGGAGGACGTCACCGCCATGGAGCGCGTGCTCATTGATGGCGTGGAGCAGGGTCTTGTCTCCATCCTTCAGATTCTCATCGTGGGTTGCTGGTTGTTCTATCGCAACGCGGAGCTGGCGGCCATTGGCATGATCCCCATTCCTTTCCTCATCGCGGGAGCCATCTACTACACCACTACCGCCCGCTCGCGTTACAAGAACGTGCGGCAGTCCACGAGTGAGATGAACTCCATGCTGCATGACAACATCAGCGGGATCCGGCAGATCAAGACCTACAGCATGGAGCAGGAGGAGCACGCCCGCTTCAACAGCTTCAGCCATCGCCTGCGCACCGCCACGTTGAAGGTCATGCGGGCCTGGTCGTTTTACAATCCGTCCATGGCTTTCATCGCCGCCACGGGCGCGGTGCTGGTGCTGTATTTTGGTGGACGCGCCGCCCTCGCGCAGGAATTCAAGCCGGGGGAATTCGCGGGCTTCGTGCTGATGCTGCCGTTCTTTTACGATCCCGTGAGCCGGCTGCACCAGCTCAATCAGATTCTCCAGGCCGGTCGCGCCGCGGCGGACCGGGTCTTCGATATCATGGACGCCGTACCCGAGGACAACGCGACCTCCGGCGAGCCCCTGCGCATCACGGAGGGCCATGTGGTGTATAAGGATGTCCGTTTCACCTACAGTGGCAAACACGCCACGCTTCAGGGGGTGAATCTGGAGGCAAAACCCGGGCAGGTCATCGCTCTGGTGGGCCCCACGGGCGCGGGGAAAAGCACCATCATCAATCTCCTCACCCGCTTCTACGAATACGAAGGCGGCAGCATCACCATCGATGGCCAGGACATCAAAGCTGTGAGCAAACCCTCCCTGCGCACGGCCATCGGCTACGTCACTCAGGAGAGTTTCATGTTCAATGGCACGGTCCGGGACAATCTGGTGATCGCCAAACGCGATGCCAGGGACGAGGAACTCTGGGAGGTCCTGGAGGCGGCCAATGCCCGGGGCTTTGTGGATCGCCTGCCGGAGAAGCTCGATACCCAGGTGGGCGAGCGCGGCGTGCGTCTGAGTGTGGGGGAAAAGCAGCGCCTTTCCATCGCCCGCGCCCTGCTGAAGAATCCTCCCATCCTCCTCCTGGACGAAGCCACCGCCAGCGTGGACACGGAGACGGAACGGCTTATCCAGCAGGCTCTGGAGCGGCTGATGGTGAACCGCACCTCCTTTGTCATCGCCCACCGCCTCAGCACCGTCCGCCATGCGGACCGTATCTATGTGCTGAACCTCGGAAAAGTGGAGGAAGAGGGCACCCATGCCGAACTCCTTGCCCGCGGGGGTCTCTATGCGGAGCTTTGCCGCACCGCTTTTCTGAATGAAGTTGAGGAAGCGAGGGAAATGATCAAGCTTCCGGTGCCCGATGAAACCGAATGAACCAGTCCCGATGCCGCGGTGGAAGCTCTGGCTTTACCGGGTGCTGATTATTCTGGCTCAGTTGGCGTTTGTCCTCTTTTTGTTCTGGCTTTCACCCTATGCCTACACATGGCTTGTGACTGTTTACTATGGACCGGCTCTACTGCGCAGCCTCCCGGAAATGTGCGTGAGATTTTACCGCTTCATGACCGCTCCCCACGGCCGCACCGGAGATCAGGTGGATGTCATGATGCGGGATCACCGTGAGAACCAGGAAAAGGAGCAGGCGCTACGGATACAGCGGGAGGAAGCCGATGCCGACTCCCGGGAAAGGGCTGCCAGAGGCCGGGAAAGAGTCGCGGCCCAGTGGCGGCACCGGTTGCCGAAGGGCGTTTGAGTCCGGTCATGGGTGGCGGGTTGCTTTGACCCGCCGCGAGGCTCTTGTTCGTTACTCCCATGTAGTGCCTCATTACCAGCCCTGGGAATTGAGGATTGCCGTCCTATCTGTAGGGGGACCGGAGGTTGCTGTGTTGTCGCCATGAGGCGGGTTGGATGCGGCGAAAGGACCCGGTATCGAAAACCGCTGGTATGATCTTTTGAGATGCGGCGGGCGGACACGGGCGTATGATCCTCCCCCCGCCCATGCCAGCCTCTTTATTCCAGCGCCCCCGGCCTTTCGTCAAAATCTGCGGACTTAAGTCTCTGGCGGATGCCATGGTGTGTCACGAGGCAGGCGCGGACGCCATCGGTATCAATTTCTACCC
The DNA here is from genome assembly GCA_965229245.1 of Verrucomicrobiales bacterium. Lineage (GTDB taxonomy): Bacteria > Verrucomicrobiota > Verrucomicrobiia > Verrucomicrobiales > V1-33 > V1-33. Next base: position 620,879 of record CBDDIW010000002.1, on the reverse strand, counting down.
GCCCTCCAGCCGCTATCACCCGCTCCCCGGGGCAAGGCAGTGGCTGCGGGATTTCTCCGGTCCGGGATTCCCGCTGCGGGTGGCCCTCTTTGTAAATGCCGCCCTGGAGGAGATCCGTGCTGCGGCGGAAACCGGACTTTTTGAGGCTATCCAGCTTCATGGCGGGGAAACCGCGGACTTCTGCCGGTCGGTGGCGGAGTTCGGCCTGCCGGTGATTCGGGGCCTGGGCTTGAGAACGGTGGAGGATTTGCCCGCTCTGGAGCATCATCCCGCGGAGGGTTTCATCCTGGATGCCTATGCTCCGGGTGTCTATGGCGGCACCGGTCATCTCAGTGACTGGCCGCTGGCAGCGGAGGCCGTTGCGAGGTTTCCCACGCACTCCTTCCTTCTCAGTGGCGGGCTCACTCCGGAAAACGTCGCGGCCGCGCTCGCGGCTACCCGGCCTTCCGGCGTGGATGTGGCCAGCGGGGTGGAGTCCTCTCCCGGGGTGAAGGATCCGGCGAAGATCCGGGCCTTTGTCGCGGCGGCAAAAAGCCGGGCTGAGTAATACCCGACTATTCCCATAGACAATTAGGAGATTTCTCGTTGCGCACGGGAAATCCTCCTTCATCTTCCCCCGCACTCCCCTCCTTTTCCCATCATGTCCAAAGCCAGCGTCGAAGAAATCAAGCTTGAGTCCAACGGTCTGCGCGGCCACATCCAGGAGGCGTTTGCCGATGCCGCGCTTTCCCATGTGGAGGAAAATGAGAACATCCTTCTTAAATTCCACGGCACCTATCAGCAGGACGACCGGGACGTGCGCGCGCAGCGGACGAAGGAGAAGCTGGATAAGGCGTGGAGCTTCATGGTGCGCTCCAAGATGCCCGGCGGACGGATCAGCGCCGCCCAGTGGCTCCTGCACGATGACCTGGCCGCGCTGTCCGAAGGCTCCGTGCGCCTCACTAACCGTCAGGGCATCCAGCTCCACGGCACGCTGAAGGGGAATCTCAAGGCCGTCATCGCCGGTATCAACCGGAGCGGTCTCACCACTATCGGAGCCTGCGGTGACGTGGTGCGGAATACCATGGGCCCTGCCGCTCCCATCCAGGATCCCTTGCGCGCGGATACCCAGTTGCTCGCGGAGGAGCTCAGCCAGCGTTTTCTCTGGCGTTCCCAGAGCTATTCGGACATCTGGCTCGATGGGGAAAAAGTGGAACTGGACTGGGCTTCCGTGGATGTGAATCCGGCGGTGCGGGAAAAGACCATCTCCCCGGACGTGGCGGAAACCGGGGATCCCATCTACGGAAAGCTCTATCTGCCCCGGAAATTCAAGATCGGCATCGCCATCCAGCCGCAGAATGACGTGGATGTCTTCAGCCAGGACGTGGGCCTCGTGCCGCATGAAGTGAGCGGTCAGGTGGAAGGCTACACCATCGTGGTGGGCGGGGGCTTTGGCATGAGCCACGGGCAGGTGACCACCAGGCCCTTCCTCGCGCAGCCTCTCTTTTACATCGCGCGGGCTCATGTGGTGGATGCCGTGGAGGCCATCGTGACCACCCAGCGGGACCACGGAAACCGCACGGAGCGGAAAAATGCCCGGCTCAAATACACGGTGCAAACCATGGGAATCGATGGCTTCCGCGCCGAAGTGGTGAGCCGTCTCCCGGGCATCGAAACCCTCCCCGCGAGGCCGCTCCATTTTGACACCGTGGAGGACAACCTGGGATGGTTTGAACAGGGCGACGGAAAACTTTTCTGCGCGGTGTATGTCAGCATGGGCCGCATTTCGGACCGCGCGGATGGCCCGGCCTACCGGAGCGCCTTTGGCGAAATCGCCCGGGAGCTGGGGCTGCCTTTCATCGTCACGCCGAATACGAATGTCATCATCGCGGACGTGCCCCCGGACCAAAAGGATGCGGTGGACGCCATTCTGGCAAAACACCAGGTGCCGCACGCCGAGGGCATGACGGCCACCCGTCGGGTGGCTCACGCCTGTGTGGCCCTGCCCACCTGCGGTCTCAGTCTCAGTGAGTCCGAGCGGGTGCTCCCGTCCGTGCTGGACAGCGTGGACGCAGTGCTCCGCGAACTGGGGTTGGAAAACGACCCCATTCTCATTCGCATGACCGGCTGCCCGAACGGTTGCGGTCGCCCCTACAATGCAGACTTCGGCTTCGTGGGCCGGGGACCGAACAAGTATGCCATGTTTGTGGGCGGCAGCATTGCGGGGGACCGCCTCGCCGGGTTGGAGCAGAAGACCATCGCGCTCGCCGACATCCCCGCCGCCGTGCGGCCTTATCTGGAAGCTTTTGTCCGCGAGCGGGAAGGAAAGGAAACCTTCAGTGCCTGGTTCGGGCGCAGCCGCGATCTTGGACCCGCGCCGGACCCGGAGCAGTTCCACGTCGAACTCGCCGCCCGGGCGGAAAAACTCGCTGGGCAAAAGGTGAGCGCCGCGGATTGACCCCGGCCGTTGAATATTTTGGACGCCAGGGTCGTCCAGTAAGAAGCCCCCACAAAAAGAACCGGAGAGGCGGTCAATCCCCCCCTTGGCCCCTCTCCGGCATCTTTTGGGTTCAAATTTAAGCTTCTTTTGCCATGATGACCCTCCCTTTGTTCATGACCGGCCTCGCCCTGGGAATGTCCGCCCCGGCGATGCTGACGCGGTTGCCGGAATCGCTTTCAAGAATTGAAAAGTTCGCCCTGGTGGAGGCGAAAGACGACTACGCCGTGGTGAAGGGTGCAAAGCTCTTCTCCATCGGTGGCATTGGCGTGGCGGGGACAAAATCCCCGGCGGAAGTGGCTTTCCGTAAAATTTTGACAGGACCGGACGCCGCCACCCGGTGCGGTTCCCTGATCAAAGAGGGCACGGCTGAGGGCCGTCTCTATGGCCTGCTCGGCTTGAAGCTGCTGGACGCGAAAGCTTATGCCGTGGCAGCTCCCGCTTTTCTCAAGGATGACTCAAAGGTGCGCTCGGCCTCCGGTTGCTCCCTGCTTGAGACTACCGTGGCAGCCGTGGCCAAAAACATTGACGGGGATAAGTTGAAGTAGCCCCGCAACCGGTTGTGTCGGCATGGAACACCCGTGCTCCAGATAATTGAGGTTTGAAAAATATCAAACCTGTGTTCCGGAACAGAAGGATGTTTTATTTTGAGATGGGGTAATGTTTTGCTTATCAATAGGTTGTCGGTATTTATTGTTATAAGGAGTTCAGGCGTCGGGAAAGCGACATCTGACGATAATGCGACATTCATGGTAGAGTGTCAGCAAGAACAGCGGTCCGGGAGCGGGAAATTCATTCGTGAATCCCTGGATATCAACGTTCCTTGATTGAGAATACCGGGCCGGGGAAGGTGTCGGAATTACTTACGCGCCAAGCTGAAATGAGAAGTTTCTCTCTAACTATATTCATTTTTAATCCGTTGAAAGTCAGAGTGTTAAGATAAAATTAAATAAGTTGGCACACGGATTGCGTTTATGTCCTCGTCGGCGATTTGCCGGACAAAAAACTACAATAATGAACACCCTGAAAAACCTTAAATGGAGCCTGGCCCTCGTGACGGGTCTCCTCCTCGCCGATCCCGGCGGTGCCTCCGCCGCCACGTTTACCTACGTTGACGTGGATGTGATCAACAAGGCCATGACGGCCGGCCCGCCCGCGAACTCCGTTTATTCCGGAACCTTCCAGTTCACCACTCCGGATGCGGCTCCCAATACGTTCACAGCCACGGGCTTCGGTCCTGCCAGCGGAACCTATTCCTCCGTCTTCGGCTACACTCTCAACCAGCCGATCATCGAAGGAACGATCTCGTTCTTCTTCAAGGATCCGAAGGGCGGCGCGGAAACAGGCATGGTGACCGCGAACTTCAGCAACGTGGGTGGCATCACCTCCTTTGCCAACTACTCCGTGTTCAGCCAGGGGCTGGAATTCAACATTCTGACCAGCATCCAGTCCACGGGGATTCTCAACTACACCGTGACCGCCAGCACGGGGAACTTCGACCTGATCGCCGGTATCGGCACTATCACGGTGAATGTTCCGGATGGCGGCACCACGCTGGCGATGCTTGGCGGATCTCTCCTCGGAATGGCTGCTTTCAGGAAGCGGCTGTTTCTTGGGAAGAAGGCTTAATGATTGATTATAAAGATATCTGAAACACCGGAAGGCCGCATGGGAGATCCATGCGGCTTCTCCGGTTGTTTCGTTACCCAACGAACGCCGGATGTGATAAAAGTGTCGGTTTTGTTTACAATTTCTGAGAAAAAACCAAAATAACCGGTTTGTTTGTGTCTCCTAATCAATTGAGAGACAACGAATTGAGAAAAACCTTTCCTTGTGGCCCAAAAGGTGCATACTTGATTGCGTGTCTGGTTTCCGCCGGACGCTCCAACACAACAAAAAAATGATGCGCTCCCTGTGCAAAATCACTTCCTTGACCGCCCTCGTGGCCGGTCTCCTCACTGCGTCCGCGCAGAAATCCTCGGCTGCTACGTTTACGTATCAGGACGTGGACGTCATCAACAAGGCCATGACGGCCGGCCCGCCCGCGAACTCCGTTTATACCGGCACGTTTCAGTTCACGACGCCTGACGCGGGCGCGAACACCTTCACCGCCACCGGCTTTGGTCCCGCCAGCGGCACCTACGTCTCCAATTTTGGCTACATCATTGGACGCCCGATCATAGAGGGAACGGTCAGCTTCTTCTTCAAGGATCCGAAAGGCGGCGCGGAAACGGGCACGGTGACCGCGAACTTCACCAGCGTGGGTGGCATTTCCTCCTTCGCGAACTACTCCGTGTTCAGCGAAGGTCTGGAGTTCAACATCCTGACCAGCATCACGGCTACCGGCACCCTGACCTACACGGTGACCGCGAATACCGGGAATTTTGACCTCATCGCGGGCATCGGCACCATCACGGTGAACGTTCCGGATGGCGGCACCACGCTCGCCATGCTGGGCGGAAGCCTCCTTGGGATGGCTGCTCTCAGAAAGCGCATTTTCCGTAAGAAGGCCTGAGCCTTCGTGACGGAATCATCAGTCTGATACCGGAGGCCGTGTGAGGAAACTCACACGGCCTTCTTTTTGAAGGTGGCGTGCTTTCCGGAGTAGTGGAGCATAAGTCTGGCGCTTGCCCGCGCGGTCCGGGCGTGCTTTCTGAGCAGAAGAATGGCGAAGGTATTGTCAGCAATGTCGGGAGGCGTGGACAGCAGCGTGGCCACGGCCCTCCTGCTGGAGCAGGGGCATGAGGTCACCGGGGCCTACATGAAAAACTGGATCAATGAGGACAACATCGCGGGGGATTGCCCGTGGATGCAGGACATCGAGGACGCACGCGCGGTGGCGGACCGGCTGGGCATCGAGTTCCGGGTGGTGAATCTCATGAGGGACTACCGGGAGCGGGTGGTGGAATATTTGCTGGAGGGCTACCGGCACGGGGTAACGCCAAACCCGGATGTGATGTGCAATCGGGAGATCAAATTCGGTGTCTTCCTGCGCTACGCCCTGGATCACGGCTTCAGCTCCGTGGCCACTGGCCACTATGCCCGGGTGCGGCATGAGGCGGGCGGGAGCCATATCCTCCGGGGGCTGGATCCGAACAAGGATCAGACCTACTTCCTGGCGCTGCTGAAACAGGAGCAGGCGCGCCATGCTCTTTTCCCCATAGGCGACATGCTGAAGCCGGAGGTCCGGGAACGTGCCACCGCTCTGGGACTGAGCACCGCGCAGAAGAAGGACAGCCAGGGGATCTGTTTCATCGGGCAGGTGAAGATGAGCGATTTCCTCCGTGCCTACGTGCCGGATGAACCGGGAGACATCGTCAGCCAGGATGGCCGCCGCCTGGGAACCCACCGGGGTATTCATCTCTACACCCTGGGGCAGCGGAAAGGGCTGGGCGTGGCTTCCAATGCCTACAAGGAGGCCTACGTGGTGGTGGAGAAACGCATGGCCACGAAGGAGCTGGTGGTGGCCTTTGATCATCCGGACACGCCCCGGCTTTACGCCTCCCGTTGCCACGTGACTTCGCTCTCCTGGCTCCAACCGCCGCCGTCTTTTCCATCGCGTATGGATGTGCAGCCCCGCTACCGTTGCCCCGGCCAGCCGGCACTGGTGGAGAACGCGGGAGAAGGGCGTGTGTCGATTACATTCGATACCCCCCAGCGGGCTCTGGCTCCCGGGCAGATCTGTGCCTTTTATGACGGAGAGGAAATGCTGGGCGGCGGGATTTTCGAGAGCATCGACTACACGGACTGAGGCGCGGTCCTTTCGATGGCAAGCACTGAGGGTGCCGGCTTCCGGGCATTGAGAGTGCGGTATTCCGCGGCGTGGAAACCCCACGGCAGGGAGGCGGCAAAGTCCAACACCGAGGCCGCCTCTTCGGCACCACCCGGATGACCGGTGTAGAGCACCGCCACCAGGATGCCCCCGTGCCGCAAAAACGCCAGCGCGGCCCGCATGGCCTGGAGCGTGGACAGAGAACCGGTGATCACTGACTTATCGCCGCCGGGAAGGTAGCCCAGATTGAAAAGCACCGCGCCCGCGCGCCCCTGCCATTCCTGAGGAATCGCCTCCGTCATGTTCTCATGGCCCGCGTGCAGGAGCTGCCAGGTATGTGGCGGAACGCTCTCATGCCCGAGTAGACGGCGGGTATTTTCCAGAGCCTGTGCCTGCACATCGAAGGCGAAGACCATTCCCCCTGGCCCCGTCAGCCGGGCAAGAAAGAGCGTGTCATGCCCGTTGCCCGCCGTGGCATCGATGGCCATGTCCCCCGGCACGAGATGTTCGCGCAGGAGACGGTGGGAGTATTCGACGGCGCGGAGCATGGGATGGAGAATCGAAGTGGAGGCCGGAAGGAGGCGCAAGGTAAATCCCGCCCTTGGGTTTCGAATTTTGAGTTGCGTTCTCCGGTTCGCCTGAATGAAGGAAAGAGATGACGTCCGCCTTCCGCCTCCTCCCTGTTTTGTGTTTAGCTCTCTGGGTGCCCCTTCCCGCGGCGGCGGAGGAAGTAACGGTAACGCAGGGAGGCGTGAGCATTCAGGTGCCGGTGCCGGAGGGGTTTACCTCTATTGGAAAGGACGAGGAGGAGTTTAAACAACTGAGCGGAAACCAGGAGGCCGCGGGAAATGAGTTGCTGGCCGTGTTTCTGGCTACTCCCCGGACGCATACGCCCCAGGACTTTATGAAGATTTACATGGTGGGCCTGGACAGGGGCATGGCCGATAAATTTGTCACCAAAGCCTACGTCAAGGCTGCGGCGAAGGGGATCAACGAACGTAAAAAGGACTACAAGGACGCTCAAAAGGCAGTGGGCATGCCCGGTCTTGTCATGGAATCGACGGGGGATTCCAGTGACCGCCATGAGTCGTGGATCTCTTACGATTCCGCCGAAGAGAGCGCGGGTAGAAGCAATGTTACCCTCGCGGTCCTGCGCGGGCGTCTTTGGAGCCTTACGACCATTGCTGTCGGACAGGAGATCAGGGAAAACGTCGGCTGGGTGACGACTGCCTCCAAAAGCTGGGTGCCCTCCGTCATTGCCGCCAATCCCTCGGATGCGGATACTCTTGCGAAAGAAAATGAGGAGTTGACTGCCGACGAGCGTGCCAAGCGTATCGGCTCGGTGGTTGGAGTGCTTCTGGTCGCTATTGTGTGGATCGTAATTCAGAAGCGGAAAAATAAGGCAAAAGCCGCGGCCTGAATACCCGCGCCGCGCTCCGCTTACGCCACTCCCAGCTCCGCGAGGGCGAGATGTTCCGGGGCGTGGCCCAGGATGGCGGCGGCGATGCCATGGAAGCGGCGGGCGGCGTCCGTGACGTGGAAGTGCTCCTCCGCCGGGGCATTGTCTTCGCGCAGCATGCCTCTTTGTTCGAGCAGTTGCACGGTCTCGGCGGCGGCCGCGTCCGCGCTGTCCACCAGAGTGACGCCCGGTCCCACGGTTTCCGCGATGACCTTCCGCAGCAGCGGGTAATGTGTGCAGCCAAGCACGAGGGTATCGATTTCCTCCTCTTCCCGCAGGCTTTTCAGATACTTCGCGGCCACCAGACGGGTGATTTCCGAATCCGTCTCGCCCTCCTCCACCAGGGGCACGAAGAGCGGGCAGGCGCGTCCCACGATGTGCACCGGCGCGTCGTCCCCGGCTTCGCTCAGGAGATCCCGGATGCGCTGGGTGTAGGCTCCGCTGCCGATGGTGGCGGACGTGGCGATGATGCCGATACGCCGGTTCTTCGTGGCCGCCACGGCGGCCCGCGCCCCGGGCCCGATCATTCCCAGCAAGGGCACGTCCGGGAACTGCGCGCGCAAGGCCGGGGCCGCCAGCGCGGAGGCCGTGTTGCACGCCACCACGATCATCTTAACGCCTTGATTCAGAAGAAACTGCGCATCCTCCACGGAGTAGCGCTCCACCGTCGCCTGGGACTTGTTTCCGTAAGGCACGCGCGCCGTGTCGCCCAGATACACCAGGTGCTCCCCGGGCAGGCGTTCGCGCACCGCGCGCAGGACCGTGAGCCCGCCGACGCCGGAATCGAAGATGCCTATGGGAAGTGAATTCATGGGGGGAATGAAATGCCGTGCCGCTGCTTTTTTAGCCAGTAAAGGCCGAATATGAATTCCAGGCGGGTATGCGTGCTACGCCGCCGGAGGAGCCGCCTCCTCGGTGCGGGCGCAGAGCCAGAGCACGTCGCTCAGGCGGTTCAGCCAGGCCACGATCACCGGGTCCAGCGCGGGATCGGACTGCATGAGCGTCACCACCGCCCGTTCCGCGCGGCGGCACACACAGCGGGCCAGTTCCAGCCACGCGGCTCCCGGCACGCCGGAAGCCCCCGGCACGGACCACGTGTGGAATCCGTCCGGAAACCCGCTCTCCAGCGCCGCGCCCTCCGACGTCAGGCGGTCCAGCGAGGTCTGGTCTATCGCGCGAAATCCCTTCTTCTTATACCGCCACGCGTCCTCGCCACCCGCCGAGATCATGCCCATGACGGCCACCAGATCCTCCTGCGCCCGGGCGAGGATGGCAGTGATCCCCTCGCGCCGCGTTTGCAGCCGGGCCAGCCCCAGCAAGGCATTCAGTTCATCCACCTCCCCCGCGGCCACGATGGCCGGGCTGTCCTTGCTCACCTGGATGCCAAAGATGAGCCGGGTGAATCCGGCATCGCCGTGCCTGGTGGTGATGGACATGGGAGGGTGGGGGGCGGTGGTTGTTTACGGAGCACTCCTGCCGCGGAAACGGCGGGGCGCAACGCCGTCCCGGGCACGGGCGGGATTTTCCGGGCAATCACCCCTTGCCCCCCGTCCGCGGCGCGTCATTTTCGAGGGGACCTCAACCGATCTATGGATTTTTTCAAAAGACTCTCGCTCATGGGCTTTGGCGAGAAGAAGAAGGACATGCCCGAAGGCCAGTGGACCAAATGCCCCGGCTGCAAAGCCATGCTGCACAAGATAGAGCTCGCGGACAATCTGCGGGTCTGTCCGAAGTGCGGGAACCATGAGCCGCTCGATTCCGGAGCCCGCATCGGCTCCCTGATCGACGCGGGCACCTGGGAGTCCATGGATGGGGACCTCCGCACCGAGAACCCCCTCGGCTTTAAGAACTACAAGGAGAAGGTGGAGGGGAACATGGCCAAGACCGGGCTGAATGAAGCCGTGGCCACGGGACGGGGCACCATCCTCGGGCATCGCGTCACCCTGGGTGTCATGGACTTCGGCTTCCAGGGCGGCAGCATGGGGAGCGTGGTGGGGGAAAAACTCACCCGCGCCATCGAGGTGGCCACGGAGGAGCGCCGCGCCTGTATCATCGTCTGTGCCTCCGGCGGCGCCCGCATGCACGAGGGCATCCTGAGCCTCATGCAGATGGCGAAGACCAGCGGAGCCCTGGCCATGCATCACGAGGCCGGCCTGCCGTTCATTTCCGTGCTCACGCACCCCACTTACGGCGGCACCACCGCCAGCTTTGCCACCCTGGGGGATGTCATCCTCGCGGAGCCTGGCAGCATCATCGGTTTCGCCGGTCCGGTGGTGATCCGGGAGACCACCCACCAGAAGCTGCCCCCGGGCTTCCAGACCGCCGAGTTCATGCTGGAGCATGGACTGGTGGACCTCATCGTGGCCCGGCATGAACTGCGCGACACCCTGGGGAATTTCCTGAAATACCTCATGCCCTCCCTGGGCACTCCCGCCGTTTCCACGCCGGAACCCGCCCTGGCCTGAGGGCCTTATCCCGGGCCCTCCCCGTTGCCGCGGGCAAGGGGAGAGCTGGAGGAAAAGCGCGAGATCCTGCCATTCCGGGATGGCAAGGCTCCCACGCGTACGGTCAGGCTACGCTGTCGCACTCATTTGATGGCTTTCATCGTCCTCCTGGAGATCGGGAGTCTTTCCGGCGGCGGAGGCCATCGAAAACGCGGGCTCCGATTTGGAATCCTTTGTCTGAGTGCTTCGAAGAGCTTTGCTCTGCGCACGGGCGATCTTCTTTTTGGCTTCTTCGGCTTTTTCCCCCTCCATCACTTCACGCTTGATGACTTCATTGATCAAAACGGCTTTGATCTGCTCCGACTCAATTTTTACCTCCGGGGAAACCCGGCGCAGTTCCCGCCGGATGATGTCCAGCACAGGGTCGGTAAGAACGATGGCCCCAAGGAAGAACCTGCTAAGCGCTTGTTTCTGAGTGTGAAACTCTCCAAGAACAGAGCGAATCCAGCCCTCTTTGCACCACAGGTATAGAGTATCGAGATCGCTTTGGGAGCGGGTGTTCAGGGCGCAAAAGTCGATATCCACCACAAGTTCCTGGTCGATGGGTTTGGCGTAAACGATGTGATATACCCGCCAGGAAACGCCATTGGTGAGAAGCACCCAGTCCACCCCTTTGTTCGCGGCATAGTCCACCGCTTGTTTGACATGGTGGTCTTTGAGTTCAAGACCGATGGCTTTCACCTCAATGAGCGTTTGCAGGGTACCATCGATCTTGGTCGCAAGGTCGCAATAGGTCCCCCGGATGGCAAATTCGGAGGTGACCTCCGAGTATTTGTCATAACCGAAGATTTCCGCCAGCATGTCCTTGACGATGGTTACTGTATCCGCCTCTCCCACATCGCGCGCCTTCGCGGCGGCAAGGATCGGTTGGAAGCGTTTAATGCCTGTAATGAGACGGTCCGTTACTTTCTTGGGAATTGTGGCCATGGTTGAGGGCGGATATAAGAGAGGAAGTTGATTAGCGAGCGGAAAATTTGAGGAGAGATTAAAAGTAAATCCACGCGAGTGAGGATGTCGTGTTCCGGGCAAGAGTATTTGCAAGATGCGGAGGCCGGGAAAAGTTGAGGCTGTTCGTTGTCAGTCCGGCTCCCTTTCCGTCATGACCTCCCTTCGTCTTCGTTTTCACCGGTCGTTTTATATCCGGCAGGGGCTGGTGGGAGGGATGCTGTTGTTCTTCTGTCTGGTGATGGTGCTGACGATGAAGCAAGCGGGGGCACTGCGGTATCTGGCGTTCCTGGTGTTCGTGGGACCATGGCTGTTTCTGGTGTCGCGGGAGTATTTCCTGGCCGTGAGCGGGATGGACGAGGCGGGTGTCACGCGTCGCGATGGGCGGCGGTTTCTGTGGACGGAGCTTCATGCGATGAGGGAGGTCCATATGCACCTCCACGCGGGGCAACCGGGTCCGCTGAATCATCTGGACCTGCTGTTCGCGGGAGGAAAGGCGCGCATTCTCTTCAGGGTGCTGGAGAATGGCTGGGAAGGGATGGAATATGCCAAAAAGAAAGCGGCGGAGCGGCTGGCCGGGCTGCGCGGGAGACTTTGCTTTTTGATCGCGCGGGAGGCCAGACGAAGACCTGCGGGAAGTCTGACGGAGGTGCGGCGGGAGATATGCTGTCTCATCGCCCAGGAAATCCGGCGGCGGTCGGCTGGGGAGCGCGAGTGGACATGGCGGGAGCCGGTGGCTCCCGGACATGGGGAACGGAAGGATCCGCCCGCCTGGCCGGAGCGGCGGGAGTGGTAAGCCCAGCCGGAAGGCTTCGCGGACAGCAATATCCTCTTTCATCCCATAACTCCGGGGATCTCAACTTTCGATAGCAACCGTTTTTTAGGAGAATGAAGGGCTTTTGTTCAGTTTTGTTCAGGGTATTCGAGTCGATATGGGGGGGATTTGATACTTTTAAGGCTTGTGTCCCGGATGGCTGGGGCTGGTTCTCGGTCGCCTCCAGGAGCCGGGTAAACTTCCTCCGAACCCCGCATTCCAGACAACCTCCCCATCTCATGACCCCACCCGAAACCTATCTCTTCCAGGACTCCGGCGACATTCCCAACAATCCCGTGCTGCCCTTGCTGTTCTACCCCGGCGCGGGCTCCTCCGATCCGGAGGCAGTGGAAGCCATGTTCGAGCGCAACGGCTGGCCCCCGGCCTGGCGCTACACCGTTTACTCCTTTGCCCACTATCACAGCACCGCCCATGAGGTGCTGGGCATTTACCGGGGCACCGCAAAACTCAGGCTCGGCCACACCACTGGTCGGGTATTCGAGGTAAAGGCTGGTGATGTCATCGTCATTCCCGCCGGAGTGGGCCACGAAAACCTGGGCTCCAGCCAGGACTTCCACGCCGTCGGAGCCTACCCGCCCGGCCAGGAAGCCGATTTACTCCGGGGTAGATCCGGCGAGCGCCCGGCAGCGGATGAGCGTATTGCCAAGGTGCCGTTGCCGGGGAGTGATCCGGTTTTTGGAGGCCAACTACCGAGAGGATGGCCTTGCTCTGGAACTCTCTGAGTTGTTTGACATAGTCCTAATGGGAGGAATTCCTCCTTTACGGCCAATACCAAATGCTACTCGGTATACATCTGGCATTTGGATGCGACTGCCCTCTTGCCGGGAAAAAATGCCGAGACGAACAAGATCTTCAAAAATATCTTCGCTTTGATTCCGTGAGGAAAAGGTGGGTCCGAGTTTCGCGGAAAACTCATCTGTGGACTCATTGTTTGATTGAAGTATTGAAAAAAGCGTATTGTCAGCTTCCCAAATGTTAAATACATCTGATTGCTCGCATGGGACATTTATTTTTCCATTTAAAACGGCCATAACCTCTCCAACCCAAGGGAAATCTTCTGTGATTTCTTTTACGCGGGTTTGGGATGCCGCGGAAACACCTTTTTGAATACCCGTGAAATATAAGGGAGAGCGGCTGCTTGAAGGGGGTTCGATGGCGGCGGCTTGTCGCAAGGCCGCAAGAAAACTACGAGGGCTGATTTCTCCGTGACTATCTGCGAGGTGGTTGGGTAGCCATGTATATGGATATCCGCGTTTAACGCTATTCTGATTGTGGCTCATGGTTCCTCCGGAAATGGCATGAAATATTTCGCGCTGAACTTTTGGTTCGGTTTTCATTGTAAGGGGAAGTTCCCATACGTCCCCTTTTTTGGTCCATTTTTCTGTGGAATAGCCGCAGTTTTTTATTATCAAAATAGCCGCTTTGCGAAATGCGGCTGCTGCCGGTTCGTGGTCTGCGTTCGCCATGCGTTGAAAAAAAAGAGCGTATAGCTGCACGGGGCTCCAGTCTAGACTGGCGTGACCGTCAAGCAACTTTGAAGCGTCGGGAAAGTTGAAGATTTGCCCATCGTCAAACATGTCGGGGCGAAGAAATACTTTCGCCCTTAATCTAGGAAAAGATTGTAGATTGAGTGCAAATCGAAGAATGGAGCGTGCTAAAGGTCTGGTTTCTTCCCAGGTGGACGCTAGCCGGTCAAGTCCGTCAAAAGCAATTAATAAATGTTTGTTGTTTTTTTGAAGTTCGTTTGTTATATCTTGAATCAGTCCTTCAACTTTTTCGATGTTGCTTGCTGTCCATTTAACTCTCTCTGCCCAAGTATTGAGCGCTGAATAGGGGGAGTTTCTTTTAGGGAGCGTCTGCCGAAGAAGTACGGTAGTCCAAATGTCATCTAGGTGAGAAGAGTGTTCTTTCGCGAGGATTTCTAAAATTCTGGGTGACGGATATTTATCCAGTGATGGAGAAACACCAAAGCCTGGGAGGACGTCTAGATTATCAGCGCGCGAAAGTTTTGCTCCGAGTGAGTCAATCACCCAGCGGCGATGGTCTTCTTTCTGTAAAGCGGCCCACCAAAAACTCTTTCCGCTGCCTCGTCCACCGCATACGACGGCAGTCTTAAAGTCTAGCGCTTTCGCTTGAGAGAAGGTCACCAACGCATCCGCAACCTTGCCGGGGTCGTCGATGGTATGGGTTACTTCGCAAGCGTTGGCAATGGCTTCTCGAAAATCAGATGGGGAAATTTCGAAAATGGCGTTCATGGTTGCTGATGATTTTCAATTTGAAGCCGTTCTTCGATGCAAGCGATAAATTGTCCGTAGCAAAGATCAATGAGCCGGTCATCGTGGAACGAGGAGGAGGCAGTTTGAGGGTCGAATTCCATGAATTTTCTGTCCCATAATATAGACGGGGCGGAATGTGGGGCGTCAATATCTGTCTCTTGAAAGTTGAAATTGGATCCTGAAGCCTCGCCAGGGGGTACGTCTTCGTAAAGTGTGTTGTTAAAGAGTGAATAAGCAGAGGCGGAAAATTCTCTCGTGTGCTCCATCCGGCCTGTTTCGGGCATCATGGCATCAATGAGCTGGAGTCCATCGCGAAAACTCGCCACGTTCTTGGGGAATGATTGCCAATGCTCAAACAAGCACCGGTAGCCTGCCCATGTTTGAGGGGAATTTGTGCAAAACAAAAGCCTCAGTGCGTCAGGAACTCTAACTAATAGAGTGGCGGCTATGTCGTGCATACCCGCGCGGCTGTCAAGAAGTACAACGTCGGGTGCTTCTAAGTCTTCCAGCTGACCAAGCATCTTGAAAAATCGTTCAGGAAAGCTTCTGGCTTCATTGTCTCCGTGCCGTGCAAGGTCCACATATACGCGAGAAAGTTTTGGAATGAATCCACTTTCTTCTCGCCCGAAAGCGGGGGCGACTCGGATCAAGCCGCTATAATTCGCCGCCAGTGGGCTTGTGGAGACGATCTCATTGAGGAGTGAATCATCAACTTGTCCCAACCCGTCCTCCATAAACCAATCGATTATACCAAGAGGAGGTAAATCAGAGGGAGGTAAAAGCAGGCTGCTCAACCCGGGGGATTCGAGATCCATATCAAGCACCAACACTTTCAAACCTAATTTTGATAGGTGTCGTGCTGTGATGCAGAGGGCTGTGGTTCTTCCGACTCCTCCTTTTAATCCATAAAAAACAATTCGCTTTGGACGGGTGTCTTTTTTTTCCGAAAAACTTGTTTCTGAAAAAGTGCCCTGTAGCCAATCGGCTCCGATTACGCCTCTGTCTGCAAAGGGAATTTCTTTGCCATTCAAGGAAATGTAATGTAAGAGGGGGCTGGATCGAATTTGCTTTGGATTGTAAAAATCAGAGTCAAATAAGACGGGGTTCAGAGGGGCGGAGCTTGATCCTAATGTGTCTCTCCATACAGTGGCTAAATTTTCGGCCTCAATTTGTTCGAGCGGAGGGCAAAGGATGCTGAGGTATCCGTAGAGATCGCGCAGTAGAAGGAAATTATCGAGCCCTTTGTTGTTTATTGTTTCATTTTTGGAAATTAACCTGCATGCCATTTCAAGCCCGTCATTAAATTTTATGGTGTTCATTAATAGTGGATGGGATGTCCGTCGAGTTTGGCGCTGTCCAAGGCTAATTGGATTTCTTCTGAGGCCGTTTTCCAAGCGGCTTCCGAAGCTACTGGGTAATCAACGTGAGTTCTGTCGTAATACCGGAATTCTGCTTTCCATGTATGAAGGGCTGAGAGTGTGGCGCAGCTTGAGAGATATCTTGCGTGAGTGTGGCCGGAGATTAAAGCTTTATAGGTTGAGGCAAGGCCTGACGTGTTAATGAGTTTGTCAACATGAGGTCTGGGCCCGATCAAATCTCCTGTAGCAGTATTCCGATTCAATCCATTGCAAAGGAGGAGTAAATATTTAAGTCCACATTCGGCTGCGAGACCAAAGAAATGTCCGGCGTTCAATTCGCGGTTTTCAACGGTATCGTTCGCTAGATAAATGCCGTCCGAATGCAGGCGACGCGCGGCTTGGAAGAACGAGATGCAAGGCATTTTGATTGGATTTTGGCGGGTCGAGAGTACCTGTGGGGAATAGCAACCGGAGTATTAATTGAAGCGCTGCGCCGACGATTGCCAGGGCGAATTGATCGCGTTCAATCCGTTGCCGTTCAAGAGGGTAGGAGGGCCGATAAGCTTGTGAGTGCCTTGAGATTGCGGACACAGAGATCGAATTCTGCGGGAAATGCTGAGGCCTCCATAGTCAGTGAGAGCTCAACCGACGTGATTCGACTCGCTGCGCCAGCGGGCTACTTGGCTGCGTCTCGCTGGCGGGCGCCTTTCTGATAGTCAACGGAAAAACCGGGCCTGCGGCATGGAGAATCAGAATCGCAAAGCCACAAAAGAGGAGAAGCTACACTCACGCCGTGTAATCCGGGAGGCGTTTCCGGGGTGGGTTCCCGTATAGGGACTATGGCGGACACCGGGCTCTGCGGGATCATGCGAAGGCCTTTCGTTTGCAGGACGAACGAGGGGAGGATTTGCTCGAAGGTGGTCTGGCTGATGCCCGGGGGAGGCCAGTTGTCCGTTACCGGAGTGTCGGCCTTGGTGGCGGGATCGAATGGAAAAGGGGGATGAGCAGGGGAAGGGGGGTGATGGCTTCTTCGCGCCTCCGATAGAAGGGATCCATCATGCCTGCCGGGACCATTTGAGGCCGAGCACATGGCATTCGGTGCAGGTATAGAGGTGCATGCAGTCTTCATCGCCGATGATAAGAGAGATGGGGCGGTGGTCGTCCTCGTAGAGGGGGATATTCAAATCGTCATTATCCAGGATTCCGGCGAATTTCATCTCCTGAGTGCAGAGAGGGCAGGCGGTGAGAGTGCTGGGGGATAAAGAGGGAGCGCCGCCGATTTGATGATAAACACCTTCCCCGGCCTGGCGGGAAAGGATGGCCGGAAGGTCAACGGTAGCCGGGAGGGTGGTGAGTTCGATGGGCCTCCATTCGTAAGGAAGGCAGATATGATGGATCACCTGGCCGCCATCACGATAGCCGCCATGGACCCGAGGTCCGGTGGGGGTATATTCGATAAAGAAGGGCTCCGTGTAGAGAAAACAGGCGGGACAGAAATATACGGTGAGCCGGGGCAGGTTCCACAGGGAGAGGACCGCGAGCCGGGGATCCCGGAAATCGAGGTCCAGGGCCGGAAACAGGGGGCGGTCACAGTTGGGGCAGGGGAGAGGGGACAGGCCATCCCCGTCCCGGGCTCCTGATTTGTGCGGGGTGGCGGGGGCACCGGCCGGTAATATGTTAATCCTGTATCCGGGAGGCATGGATTCAGAATATCCCCGCAAGCGGGACGCAAAACCCCAATCCAGCGGAAGCCAGGGGCGTGGGGACAGGATAGTTCGGCCGCCGGTTTCAGGGTAGGGCCTCAATGCCTGGCTGGAAGCCGGGACGCTACCGGCAGGTGGAGGGGAGTCAGGGGGCTTTGCCCGTGGAATCCCGCGGCGGGACGGTGACGGGCATGGAGATTTCCAGCGCGGCGAACCGGTCCTCCAGGCTTTTGCGATCAGGGACGTGGCATTTCAGGCATTCGTTCTGAAGAGTGATGGCTCCGGCGAAACGAAGGGTGCCGTTTTCCACGGCGGAGAATTCTTTTTCGCCGCCGGTGATGGACTGCAGCGCCTGTTTTCCAAAGGCGTCCGTGGCGAGGTTATCGCGGTTCATCACTGTTTCGCTGGTGGCGAGCCAGCGGAGAGTGACGCCATGTTCATCGCCGAGGGATTTGAAGACATCCCGCAGGGATTCGGAGGGAATGGCCTTGCCGTTGCCTTTGCGGAAGAAGTCGCGGTGCATCACCTGGAGGGAGCCTGAAAAGGCGGCGTGCAGCAGCCTGGCTCTGACCGTGGCCTCGGCCACCGGAGGCGGGGTGCTCCCGGGCGTGGGGGCTTCCCGCGTGGGGCGCTTTTCTTCGCCAGCGGGAACAGAGCCGGACAGCAACAAAACCGCGGATGCCGCCACGAGGGCGGTGACCGAAGCCCGCGTGGAAGGAGGTTTTCCTGTCATACGGGACATTTGGCCGGGGACGGATGACTCCTTTCGAGATCCTGGCGGGGGCCGAAGAACTCAAAATGGGCCTGCGAGGCGGGGATGCCCCACTCGAGCAACTGGTGATAAATATTCACCATGAAGGGTTTTGGCCCGCAGAAATAGTAGTCGGCGTCCCGCCCGGGGACGTGGGATTCGATGAACGGGGCATCGATTTGCCCCGCGCTGACAGGACCGCTTGCCATGCCTTGCCGGTCCGCTTCGGACGGGGCGTCGTAGCGATAGCGCACGGTCAGGTTGGGGTGCGCGGCGGCGAGCGAGTCGAGTTGCCCGCGGAAGGCGTGGACGCGGCTGTCAAGGCAGCCGTGGAGGAAGATGATCTGGCGTCCGGGTGTTTGCTCCAGGGCGCTGAGCAGCATGCTCATGACGGGGGTGATGCCCACTCCGGCGGAAAGCAGGACCAGCGGGCGCTGGTGGTGCTCCGAGGGATCGAGAAAGAATTCGCCGCAGGGTGGGCCCACTTCGATTTTATCGCCCGGCTGGAGGTGCTGGTGGAGGAAATGGGAGACGAAGCCGTCCGGTCCTCCCGCGTCCGCGGCGGTCTCGCGTTTCACGGAGATCCGGTACCAGGGATTGCCCGGTTTGTCAGACAGGCTGTAGTTGCGCATGGTGGTGTGTCCGCAGGGGCTGGGCACACGCAGGGTGATATACTGCCCTGGCTTGAAGTCCGGCACGCCCCCGCCATCCGCGGGTTCCAGATAGAAAGAGGTGATGGTATCGCTTTCGGGCTCCCTTCGTGCCAGAGTGAAGGGCTTGAATCCCTCCCAGCCGTTCGGGGCCTCGCGGTGCGCCTGGTAGATTTGGCCTTCCCGCCCGATGAGGATGGCCGCGAGAAAGTGATAGGCTTCGGCCCAGGCATTGACGACCTCCCCGGTGGCTCCCTCGTCCAGGACCTCCTGGATGGAGGCCAGCAGATTGGAGCCCACGATGGGGTAATGCTCCGGCTTGATTTGCAGGGAAGCGTGTTTCTGGGCGATGAGTTCCACGGCACCGCCGAGGACCTCCAGATTGTCGATATTGGCGGCGTAGGCGCAGATGGCCGCGGCGAGCGCCTTTTGCTGGCGTCCGGCCCCCTGGTTAGCCTGATTGAAGAACGGGGCCACCTCCGGATGGTGCTGGAACATGCGTTTGTAGAAATGACGCGTGAGCAACTCCCCGTGTTCCTGAAGAACGGGGGCCGTGGATTTGACGATGGCGATGGTGGAGGCGGTGAGTGAGGGGGGCATGGCGGCAAATAGGTGTTTAAAATACCTTTTTACAAGCGCCGTTCTTGCAAGTGAGTGCGTAAATCCGGCGAGGAGTGATTTTTCCCCTGAAGCGTGCAACTGACGACCTACACTGACTATGCGTTGAGGACGCTGATCTATCTGGTGCCGCGGCCCGGGGAGACGGTGAGCACGCGGGAGATCGCCGGTCACTACAGCATCTCGTTGAATCACCTGACGAAAGTGGTGAAGTTTCTCACGCAGAAAGGCTGGCTGATGTCCGTGCGCGGGACAGGGGGCGGGGTCTCGCTGGCACCGCATACGTCGAAGACGAAGGTGGGGGATATCGTGCGCGACACGGAGAATACGGACCTGGTGGAGTGCTTTCACCCGCCCACGAATACCTGTCCCATTCACCGGGGATGCCGGTTGAAGCCGATCCTGCACCAGGCGCGGCAGGCGTTTTTTGACGTGCTGGATTCCTACACGGTGGGGGATCTCGCGCGGAACGCGGGAGAACTCCTGGCGCTCCGGCCTCCGAAGGCGGCGGGAAGCCATGGCGGGGGAGAATGACCGCGAGGCCGGGAATCCGGGCCGCGGTTTTTGTCACAGGGGTCGTTTTTATCCGGTTGCGGAAATGGCATTTGGCTCAAAACTGGCTCGCATTGAGACATAGTCTCATTTTCGCCGCTTCCTTTTCCACTCTATGTCGCCCGCCTGTGACCATGACGGCTGTGTCTGTCACCCTCTCTCCACCGCGAAGCGGGGGGACCGGGTGGTGGTAAGGCATTTGCAGGGGGCCACGGGGGATTGCCACCGCCTGCGGGAGATGGGTTTTCTGGAATCCGCAGAGGTCCGGCTGGTGTGCGCGGGGAGCGCGGTCATTGCCCAGGTGAAGGGCGCGAAAGTTTGTCTCAGCCATCATATGGCCCGGTCCATCCTGGTGGCTCCGGTGTGAGTGGAATCATGAAGCAGTCGTCTCTTTCCGACCTGACCCCTGGCGCGTGGGCTGTGATTTCCCGGCTGCCGGATGGCATTCCCAGTCTGACCCGGCTGCGGGAATTCGGTCTCCTGCCGGGCACCCGCATCCAGTTCGTACGCCGCGCGCCTCTGGGCGACCCGGTGGAAATCTCCGTGCGCGGCGCGTTGCTCTCTCTCCGGGACAGTGAGGCTGAGTTGATAGAGGTGGATCGCGTTTCATGAATACTCCCGGCACTCCGCATCCTTCCGGAAAGGATCCCGCTTACGAAACCCCCGCCAGCGCGCCGACCTCCGCGAAGGAAGGGATGGTCTATGCCCTGGTGGGAAATCCGAACAGTGGGAAGACCACGCTTTTCAACGCCCTGACGGGTCTGCGGCAGCGGGTGGGGAACTACCCGGGCGTGACCGTGGAGCGGAAGGAGGGAGACTTCTATTCCCAGCACGGTGTGAGGGGGAAGGTGATCGACCTCCCCGGGGCCTACAGTCTGAATGCCCGGTCTCCGGATGAGGCCATCCTGCGGGACGTGCTCCTGGGGCGGCGGAAGGACACGCCGCGACCGGACCGCGTGATCTGTGTGGTGGACGCGTCCAATCTGGAGCGGAACCTCTATCTTTTCACCCAGATCCTCGAACTGGGCGTGCCGGTCATCCTGGTGCTGAACATGGTGGACGTGATGGAGAGCAATGGCATCCGGCTGGATGTGGAGCGGCTTTCGGAGCGGTTTGGCGTGCCGGTGGTGCCCATGGTGGCGAGTCAGAAAAAGGGGCTGGTGGAACTGAAGGTGGCGATGAGCCGTGCGGATCTGGCCGCGCCAAAGCCCCTGCTGGATGCCATGCCCGTGCCGGTGCGCGGAGCCCTGGTGCGCAGCCGGGAAAGCCTGGCGGAGGCGGGGGTGGTCAGCGAGACGGCTTCCCCGCTGGAGCCGCTGTATCTCATTTCAGGGCACGACCCCACCCACTACGGGATCAATCCGAAAGCGGTGGGCATCATCGAGCACGCCCGGGAGCAACTGGAACGTGAGATTCCCGGATGGGAGGACCGGCTGGTGGCTTCGCGCTACGATGCCATCCACGCCGCGCTGAAGGATATCATCCGCCGTCCGGACTCCGCGTCCGCCACGCTCACGGATAAACTGGATACCGTGCTGCTGCACAAGGTGTGGGGCTGGCTGGCGCTCACGGGCACGCTGGCGTTTCTTTTTTACCTCATCTTTTCCGTGGTGGACATCCCGGTGGGGTGGATCGAGGACGGCTTCAACTGGATCAAGGCGAAGATCGAGGGCACGGAGAATGTCCCCGGGTTGATGGCGGAGGGGGATTTGCGGGGGCTTTTGACGGATGGGATCATGGCGGGGGTGAGTGGGGTGCTGGTCTTCCTGCCGCAGATTCTGATCCTGTTTTTCTTCATCGGGTTCATGGAGGATACGGGCTACATGGCGCGCGTGGCCTTCCTCATGGACCGGCTCATGAGCCGCGTGGGGCTCACGGGGAAGAGCTTTCTGCCGCTGCTGGGCTCCCATGCGTGCGCGGTGCCGGGGATCATGGCCACCCGGACGATCGAGAGTCCGCGGGACCGGTTGATCACCATTCTCGTTTCCCCGCTGGCCTCGTGCTCGGCGCGGCTGCCGGTTTATATTTTGCTCATCTCCGCGCTCGTGCCGGGGCAAGTGGCTCCGCCGATGTTGAAGGCGGGAATGCTGCTGCTGCTTTACGGCCTGGGGATCGGGGGGGCGTTTGGATTCGCGTGGCTTTTTAACAAGAAGCTGCTGCCAGGGGCTCCGTCCGCGATGATTCTGGAACTGCCGGCGTATAAGATGCCGTCCTTCGTGAGCATCCTGCGGCAGATGGGGAACCGGGCATGGCTCTTCGTGCGCCGCGCGGGCACGGTCATCCTGGGGCTTTCGATTCTGCTGTGGGCGGCCTCCACTTATCCGAAGCTGGAAAAGGACGAGGCGAATCCGGTGCCCGAGGCAGAATATAAATCGGAAGCCCTGGCCTACAGCGTGGCCGGGCGGGTAGGGCATTTCATTGAGCCCGTGGTGAAACCCATGGGCGCGGACTGGAAGGTGGGCATCGGTTTGATCGCGTCGTTCGCGGCGCGGGAGGTGTTCAATTCCACGATGGGGATCATCTACAGCGTGGAAGATGCCGATGATGAGGACGAAAACATGACCCGCCTGCGCGACCGCCTGGCGGAGGAGAAGCACGCGGACGGGACGCCCGTTTACACGCCCGCGCTGTGTTTCTCGCTCATGGTGTTCTTCGTCTTCGCCATGCAGTGCCTGAGCACCATCGCCGTGGTGCGGCGGGAGACGCACGGGTGGAAATGGCCGCTTTTTCAGCTCGTGTATATGACCGGCACGGGGTATGTTCTGGCCGTGGCCGTGTTCCAAATCACGCGGCTTTTTGGCTCATGACTACCGAACAACAAACCTGGGCGGCGGCGGCGGTGGTGATCTTCACCGCGGGAGTTTTTGCCGTCCGTTTGCTTTCCCGGAAAAAACGCGGGGGCTGCGGAAGTGGCTGCGGGTGCGGGGTGGCGAAAAAGCCCGGAAAATAGCCGGTTTTCACGGCGGGAAATTCTCTGCCAGGGCCACTCTCACCGCTGGCAAATTAGCAGTGGGGGGCTATGATGAGGCATTGACCCACCGCCATGAAGTCCTTCCCCCCCCTCCGCGCCGCTGGTTTTCTCTGCGCCGCTCTTCTGAGCGCCCCCCTTTGTTCCGCCCAGGGCACGAAGGAAGCTGAAAAAAAAGAGGCAGAAAAAGTCGCTCCCGACAAAGGCGCGGGTGAACTGGACCTGACGAAATTCCCTGGCCAGATTGTGGATGAAGTGATCGTCCCGGTGCCGAGCGAGATTTTCACCGCGCTGGACCGCCTGGGGAATCAGGACTGGAAGGCGCAGATCAATCACACGCCGCGCCCCTCCTTCACGGACCGGACGGATGTGGCGCTGCTCCTGGGAGCCACGGTGGCGGACGGCTTCATCGCCGTGCAGGCGGAGGATAAGAAGAGCGTGGAAAACGTGGGGAAGGACGTGCTGGCCCTGGCCACCGCCCTGGGGGTGAAGGAGGATGTGCTGAAGCACTGCCAGGCCATCGACGATGCCTCCAAGACCGGGAAATGGGATGTCATCCGCACGGAACTGGATGCCACCCAGGCCACGGTGAAGGCGAAGATGGAGTCCATGCGGGACGGCGCGCTGGCGGAGTGCATCTCCGTGGGCGGCTGGCTCCGGGGGACGGAAGTGATCACGGGTGTCATCACCAAGTCCTTTTCCAAAGACCGCGCCGAGCTGCTCTATCAGCCGGACCTGGCGGATTACTTCAATGACGCCCTGGAGGACATGCTCACGAAAGCCAAAAGCCCCAAGCTGAAGAACATCGCGGACGGGCTCGCCCAGTTGCGGGAGATCATGCAGTCCGGCACGGAGAACCTTTCGGAGAAGGCCGTGAAGGACATGCACAAGATCACCACCGGGCTCGTCAAATCCATCAACACTAAAAGTTAACCGCCATGCGCCCTGCCCCCCGACCGTTTTTTCTTCGCGTGCTCCTCGCGGCGCTGACCCTGGCCTTCGTGGCCCCGGTCTCCCGCGCGATGGTGGATGACGCGCATTCCACCGCCCTGGAGACGGCGATCGCCGAAGTCAAAAAAGGCTTCAAGATCCGCCAGGAATACTGGAAAGGCACGTTGACCTCCGGTGACCAGAAGATGGTGAAACACCAGCTCTTCAAAGGCGGCGAGGTCTGGTTCTGGCTCGCCACCTCCACGGAGGGCGCGAAGCTGGAGATCGAGATCTACGACGACAAGGGAGTGAAAATTCCCTCGGAAAAAAAGAGTGTCAAAGGTTGCACCGGCATTAAGCTGACCGCGCCGAAGACCGGCACTTATCTGGTCGTTTTCAAAATGACCGGGAAGGAAAAAGAAGAGATCGACTGGGCACTGGTTTACGGCTGGAAGTGATCCCGCCGCCCCGGTGCCTGTCCCCAAGCAGATGACTACCGAAACCCTCGAATACGAAACCCCTCATTTCCTCCAAAGCCTCTTCAACGGAGACCTCGCGCTCCTGAAGGCCCTCGAAAAAGAAACCGGTGTCCGCGTGACCACCCGCGAGGGATGGATCAAGCTCCAGGGCTCCGAGGAGGAGGTGGCCACCGGAAAGCGCGTCTTTGAGCAGTTGGAGAAAGCCCGGCGCCGGGGCACGGATATCAACGAGCACTTCTTCCGCTACGCCATGGATACCGCCCTGGGCAATGGAACGCCCGTGGAGGGAAATGTGGCGGCCGGGGAGAAGAAGCCGGCACCTGAGCGTTCCCTGGATGACCTCACGGGCATTAAGATCGTGGGCTCTCCGCGGAAGCCTCCAGTCATGGCCCGCACCCTGGGGCAACTGGCTTACCTCAAGGCGATCCGGAATCATGACGTGACTTTTGGCATCGGTCCGGCGGGCACGGGGAAAACGTTTCTGGCCGTGGCCAGCGCGGTGGCCGCTTACAAGGCGGGGGACATCCAGCGCATCGTCCTTTCCCGTCCGGCGGTGGAGGCGGGTGAGGCTCTCGGGTTCCTCCCGGGGGATCTCAATGAGAAGGTGCTCCCCTACCTGCGCCCGCTGTATGACGCGCTCTATGACATCCTGGAGCCGGCGGAGATCGAGAAGATGATCGACCAGGGGCAGATTGAGATCGCGCCCCTGGCCTACATGCGCGGGCGCACGCTCAGCCGCAGTTTTATCATTCTGGACGAGGCGCAAAACACCACGCAGTCCCAGATGCTGATGTTCCTCACGCGGATCGGCGAGAAGTCGAAGTGCGTGGTGACGGGCGACCCTTCGCAGATCGACTTAAAGGATCCCCGCACCTCCGGGCTGCGCGAGGCCATGCGCATCCTGCCGGGCATCAGCGGCATCGCGTTTTGCGAATTCGCCGGGGCGGACGTGGTGCGGCACAAGGTGGTGCAGCGCATCATCGCCGCCTATGATAAGGCCCGGGGCAACGAATAAACTTCCGGACTCCCATGACGCTCGACGCGGTGATGACCGAACTGGCCGCGAAGGGCAGCGAATCCATCAAACGCACGTTGACGCGGCACGGGGCCGTGGAGCCGTTTTTTGGTGTGAAGGTGGCGGACCTGAAGGTCATTCAAAAGAGGATCAAAGGAAATCAGGCGCTGGCCCTGGAGCTTTACGCGACGGGGAATTCGGACGCCATGTATCTCGCCGGGCTGGTGGCGGACGGGAGTCGGATGACCGTGGCGCAACTCCAGGAATGGGCGGAAAAAGCGCCGTGGTCCATGATCTCCGGCTGCACCGTACCGTGGGTGACCGCGGAGCATCCGGACGCCATCGGGCTCGCGCTGCACTGGATTGAGTCGCCGGAGGAAAAGATCGCGTGTTCCGGCTGGGCCACGCTGAGCGCGGTGGCATCCGTGTGGCCGGATGACCGGCTGCCACTGGGGCGTTTCTCCGATCTCCTGGAGCGGGTGATGAAGGAACTGCCCCGGGCACCGAACCGGGTGCGGTATCAGATGAACGGGTTTGTGATCTGCGTGGGCACTTACATCGAGGCGCTGGGCGGAGAGGCCATGGACGCGGCCCACAGCCTTGGCCGGGTGGAGGTGGACATGGGAGACACGGCCTGTGAGGTGCCGGAGGCCGGGGCTTACATTCTGAAAAGCCGCCGCGGCGCGCCGGTGGCAAAGAAGCGGAAAACCGCGCGCTGCTGATCCACACCATGCAAGCCGTCACCGACGACCCCTCCTTTTTCCCCAAACCGTGGGACCGCTACCGCGGCACGAAAGCCTGGGGCTGGTATCTGGATGACCTGGAGAACTGGCGTCTCCTGCTCACGAATGCCTCGCCGGTCAAGGCCCTGGAGATCGGGGGATTCGAGGGCATCAGCGCGAACCTCATGCTGGATCTGCTCTTCATCCATCCGGAAAGTGAGGTCCATACCATCGATCCCTTCATGCCGGATCCCACCACGCCGGAGGTGAATGACCGGACCAAGCAGTGCTTTGAGGAAAACCAGCGCATCGGAGGGCATGGGGACCGGCTCAGGATTTACGAGGGCCTTTCCGCGGAGGTGCTGGCGTGGATGGCGGCGGAGGAGGGGTTCTGGGAGAGCTTCGATTTCATTTACATCGACGGCAGCCACCTTGCGAAGGATGTGTTCATCGATGCCGCGCTTTCCTGGAGTCTGCTGAAACCTGGCGGTATTCTGGCCTTCGATGATTACGGGTGGGGCGAGGATATTGAGAACCCGGTGCTGAAACCCTGCACAGCCATCCAGGCTTTTGCCGCGGTCTTCTGTGACCGGATACAGCTTCTGCACACCGGTTGGCGGAGATTTTACCGCAAGCTGGAGGGACTGGACCTGGAGGCTATCGCTTCGGCGCGACATCAAGGCGAATGATCTTCTCGTGCGGCTGATAGCGGTAAAGCCGCAGGGACTCCCTGGGATCCGCCGCGGGGAATTCCCGCAGGGGGCGAAAGCGACCGGATTTCTCCACCTCATCGCGCAGGGCTTCCCACTCGCCGTCCGGGGAGGCCGGGTCCGCAGCGCCCTGACATACGAGAAGGGGGCGGTCCTCCAGATAAGCGGAGTCCACCAGTTTGTTCAGGACCTCCATGGTGGAGACGGGCTGGATGTTGGGATCATAGAAATCCAGACGCGGCCGTCCGGGAAGGCCGATGAAAGCGGTGACCAGTTCCGTGCCGCCGCCCTGGCGGGCGGTGAGCGCGGTCTCGCGCAGCGGCTGCGCGGGGAAGGCCATGACACGGTGCAGCGCCGGGAGGACAGTCATGACAAAAAGGATGGCGATGAAAACCCCCGCATGTCTCGCGCGGTGATCCCGGGGGAACAGCCGCGCCAGGCCAGCGCCCATCCAGGTGAGCGCGAAGGGCAGGAGGAGCGTGCCCCACAACACCGTTCCCTCCCGCCAGGAGAGCGCCACGGACAGGCCAGTGGCTGCCGCGAGACTGAGCGCCACCAGACGCGCGCGCCAGTCCTGGAACCACAGGAAGATCAGGCCCAGGACCGCGCACAGGGGGAGGACCCAGGTGGTGCTGATGCCGCGCCACATGGCTTCACCGTCCAGCCCGCCCACGATGGCGGACCATAGTTCCCGGCTGCTGATGGACGTCGCTCTCAGGGAGAGTCCGCCGGTTCCTATCAAAGCAGGCAGGCCGATACTGATGACGGAGAGTGCCACGAGAACTCCCGCGCGGGTAAGGCGGTTCCGGGCCGTCAGCGGCGCGCCGAAGATCGCGATCAGGCCCGCCACATTCAGAGCCGCCAGCGCCGGGAAGGCGAGCCCGCTGAAAAGCATGCCCGCGGCCTGAGAGAGCGCCAGGCCCGTCCACCATCGCGCACGGTTGGCGCGCAGCGCCTGGATCAGACATGACAGCGCGACGGTGAAGCAAAGCAGCACCGTGGAAACCCCGCCCCCCTCCGCGCTCCACGCGATGTGGGCGGGATGAAGCGCCAGGATGAATCCCGCCGCCAGCCCACCCCGGGGACCGCCGAGCGTGCATCCCAGCAGCGCCACCAGACCCACCGTGAGGATGCCCGCGATCCAGGGGATGATCCGGAACGGGCGCTCACTGATTCCCTGGGAATCTCCTCCTGACAGATTCCGCCCCGCGCTGATTTCGGCCTGGCCCAGCAGTCCTGGAACGGCCATGCCCGCCTCCCGTTGGTGGTCCGGAGAGAGATGCACGCGGGCGATTTCCGCGCTGGAGAAACTCTGGTCCAGCCGCACCGCCCGCGGCCAGATGGCCATAAGGGCCGCCGCCGCCACGATGACCCACACCATGCGCCGCGCCTTTTCCGTGCCTTCGCGGGCGGGCGCTTCCGGGTAGAGCCCGGGCGCGCGCAAAGCCTTTGCGATAACGGAATGCAGCTTACGGAATGACGACATGCCCCGGACCATGACCACGCCCGCGGCGGGGGCAACGCGGCAAATCGCGCGCCCGCTTCACGCATCCTGAATGATAAAAAAGAGCCTGGCTGTGTAGAACTCCTTCCTCACCGGCCAGGGCAGATCCGCCGCCGCCTTCTTCAGGGGAATCCAGGGTTTGTTGTCCAGCAGGACCTCGATGGTCGGCTCGCTGCCCGGGAGACGGGCGTAAAAGTAGCGCACCCAGTGCAGCCCGCGCGGCAATCCGGATGCTTTGACGCCGGCCTCAATTCCCTTCATCAACTCCGGAGCCGCGTCGCCGGGAAACTCTCCCCGGGATACGAAGGGACCAATGGTGACGGTCCGCGGAATGCCGCCGATCTCCCAGGTTTCCACTTCGTTATAGGAGCAGGGTTTGCCAAGAAGAGCGGAATGGAGCGGGTGGAAAGAGGCGTTCTGAAACGCCTCGCAGGCATCTTTCGCCGCCGTCTGTTTATCGCTTCCCCATCCTCCGAAGGACTCGATGAGGTGCCGGCCTTCCGGGATCAGCGTGATGAAATCCGCCTGGACCGAGGTTTGCCTGCCGGTGTCGTTTCCGAAGAGAGCGGCCCGGGTGCGCAGCCGTCCGCCATCCACCAGTAGCCAATCCCCCTCAAGGACGGCGGGGGTGCCGTGGGCCTCGTAGATCCTCTTCAGAAACTCCATGAGGCCGGGGTCGGGGGGAGGATATGCCTGGGTGACCGGAGGGACGGCTTTTTCCGGACTCCTGGGACTGCACCCTGCCAGGCAGATGAGGAGGGAAGTGAACAGATGGAAAAAGGGACGCATGGAAGACGGATGGAACGAACTAACCTTGCCGCGCATGTGAATGTATGGGATGCGCGCGGGCAAGGCTATTCTTCCAACGGTTCGCGGGGAACCCCCCGCGGCCTGCCCATCCAGACATCCCGGCAGCCAGGCGAGAGATGCGCGCAGGTCAGGGTGGCGTCCCGGAACCAGGGGCCGGATTTTTCCAGGAGGCCATCTTCGTGAAGGGTGGCACCGGCCTCCGCGAGATCCCAGGGCGGGTGCCAGACGCGAAACAGCCGCCGCCAGCCGTGCCACCGGGTGAAGCAGGTGTAACGCTCCACCAGAAACTCCGCGAGGCTGCCGGGTGCGGCGGGACTGAACCGGGGAGCGTCGCCGCCCGTGGAGACCCCGTAGCGGAAGGCCGCGCCCGTGGCATCGCTCACCCTGCCGGAGGCGGTGCCGTGTTCCGGTTCGTGGAGGTAACGCGCCTGGCCATAACGGTAAGGCAGGCCAAAGGCCGGGCCTCCCAGCCGGAGGCTCAGGGGATTCGTCATCCATTCCGCGAGGAAGAGGATGCCGCGTTCCCCTCCGTGGCGGACATAGGTGCGGACATTCAGATAGGGATGCGTGCCGATGGGTTTCAGCAGCCACTCTGTCAGCCGCGCGGCCTTCACGCAGCGGAGCCGCCGCATGGTGAAGGCCACGAGACTGACGAAGGCCCGGCCCTCATACAGATCCAGCGGCCAGGGGACAGACCGCTGGAGCAGGGCCGGATTGACCTCAAAGTGGAGAAAGACCGCGCGATCCCAGTCCGCCAGGAGCAGCGGCCCGCCCCGCGTGAAAAGGATCCGGGCCCTGGCCGCGGCGGAGGGGGAGAGGGATGGCGCGGACGTGTTCATGGCTTTTACCGGGCCGCGGGTTCGCCGTAGAGACTGGCGAGAGCGTCCGCGAGGTTGGGATATTCGAAGTGAAATCCCTCCTCCAGCAGACGGCGGGGCACGCCCCGGCGGCCCGTGAGGGCCAGCACGGGATCCGTGCGGAGGAGGAGGCAACCCAGCGGCACCAGCCAGCCGGGCAGGGGAGGAGACCAGGGGCGGCGCAGGGCTCCGCGCAGCGCCCGCATGAAGTCCGCGTTGCTCACCGGCTCCGGACCGGTGGCGGTGTAAAGGCCGGTCATGTTAGGGTTTTCAACCGCCCGCAGGAACACGCGCGTCATGTCATTCAGATGGATCCAGCTGATTCCCTGACGCCCTCCGGCGATGCGTCCGCCGAGGAAGCACCGGGTGAGCCGCTCCAGCATGCGCAGGGCACCCTCGCCTTTTTCCAGCACGAAGCTGATCCGCAGCAGCACGCGCCGGGTGCGGGGCGTGGGGGAATGGCCAAAGGCGGTCTCCCACTTCACGCAGGTCTCCGCGGGATTCCCTTTGCCCGGCGGGGTCATTTCATCGCACTCGCGCTCCCCGGCGTCCCCGTGGATAGCGAGGGACGAAGCCTGCACCCACACCTCCGGGGGAATGAGGCAGCGGTGCATGGCGTCCCCCAGAGTCCGCACGCTTTCCACGCGTGAGGCATTGATCTCCGCGAGGGCGGTACGGGTGAGACGACAGTTCACGTTTTTGCCCGCCAGATTGATCACGGCCCTGGCCTCTTCCAGCTCCGCCGTCCACGGTCCGGCTTTGCGTCCGTCCCAGGCGACGGTCCGCGCTCCCGGCACGGGACGCTCCGGATGGCGGGAGAGCACCACCACTTCATAACCGCGACGGGAAAAAGCTCGCGCCAGCGCGCGGCCCAGGAAACCACTGCCTCCTGCCAGAATGATGCGGGGGGTGCTCATGCCGTCCAGAGTTGAAGGGCCGCGATGGTATAGACCGCCGTGAAGAAGGTGAACCCTGCGGTGAGGGTGTGATAGCCCAGCTTCAGCCAGCGGTTCGTGAGCCACGGCGTGGCATCGAAGACGAAGAACTGCACCGCGAGCCTCAGCCCCCAGAAGGCGGCGATGAACGCGCACAGGCCCCGCGCCAGCGGACTGCCGGAAGCCAGTTCCCCCGCGTGGCAGACCGAGAGTGTGGCGAATCCGATGATAACCAGAACAATGAAAACGCCATACACCCAGAACATGCGCCGCAACAGGGGAGGCAGCGGGGCCAGCACGGCGCGCCAGTCCAGCACGCGCGGCACGAGGGCGCTGGCGGTGAGATTGAGAAACTGACCGATGCCGGCCAGGAGGATCAGGGTTTCGAGGTTTAGTTTCATAAGGCACCGAGGGCTTGGAAAAACGGCCGCATGACCTGGCGGACGAAGGGAGGGTGGAAGAGCCAGAAGGCGGGGGCCGCGGTGATCGCGAGGGTCCACATCCGGGCGGGGAGCGGGTGGCGGAGCACGCGCCACCGCCGTTCGATGGCGAGGCCCGCGCCCTGAAGGAGGAAGTAGCCGGAAGGCAGACCCCAGCCGCCGCCCGCGGGCAGCGAGATCACCAGTTCATGGGCGAGGCCGGAAATCAGGAACACCGCACCCATGGCCGTGCCCGCGCCCCACCGGCGGGCGACGGGCCGGAACACGAGAGGTGTCATGAGATCCGTGAAACCCCGGTTCCACCGGCGACCCCAGAATTCCGCCAGGGAACGGGAGTTCAGCGGGGCGTCCATGAGCGGTCTCACGCCGACGCCCAGGGCCCGGAGGCCCAGGGCCATGAGATGGAAGCTGCCAAAGTGCAGCAGGAGGATGAGGCCGGTCATCGCGATCCAGTCAGCGGCCAGCGGAGGCTCCACCCGGCGGGCCACGCCCCACACCAGACCGGCTCCGAGGGCGGTCTTCAAAAGGGCAGCCGTCCACTCCCCGGGGCGTGGGGGCGTGACCGGATCATGGCGCCCCCACGGCGCGGTATCCATGCCCGGCCACACCCACCACGCGAGCCGTCGCCATCCCCGGGGCCGCTGTTTCGAGCGGGCATACAGCAGGGCCTTTCCCGAATAGAAAACCAGGGCGGTGAGCATCCACATCCATCCCCATGCGGGCAGGGTCGGGAAAGTTGCGGAGCGGTCGATAATGTCAGTCATTTCTGTATAAAGAGAAATTATTGATCAAAAAAATGGCTAATCCTTCTCCTTTGAGGACAACCCCAGGAGGCGGAACAGCGCGTCCCCCATCTTTGCCGCGCGGACGAGAGCCTTGGTGGGCACGCGCTCCACCTGGCCGGAGAGCATTTCCGCGAGTTCGAAGAATCCCAGCATGGACTCCAGCCGCTCCTTTGTCACCGGGTCCGTGCCGTCACCCTCCGTCTGGGCAATGCATTCGCGGATGACCTTCAGAGTGGGATCCAGTTCCCGCCGTTTCCGCTCGTTCACGATGATGCGGAACATCTCGTAAACATCCTTCAGCGATTCAAAGTGATCCCGCCGGTCCCCTGGCAGATGCACCAGGCGGACGATGCCCCAGTTTTGCAGTTCCTTCAGGCTGTTGCTCACATTCGAGCGTGCCACCACCAGCGCCTCCGTGATTTCCTCCGCGTGAAGC
This sequence comes from Verrucomicrobiales bacterium, assembly GCA_965229245.1. Classification (GTDB taxonomy): domain Bacteria; phylum Verrucomicrobiota; class Verrucomicrobiia; order Verrucomicrobiales; family V1-33; genus V1-33. The sequence continues at coordinate 588,389 of CBDDIW010000002.1, read as the reverse complement.
GGCTTTGCTTTGAGAAAAAGCAGCGCGTGGATCTGCGCCACCGTCCGGTTGATCCCCCACCGTGCGCCCATCTCGCCCCAATGGAGGATGAACTGCTGCTGCACTGGAGTGAGGTTCTGCATGGATTTCTGTTGAGACAGAAATAACCGAACTGCTGGCCGTCGTCAAGTGATTGCTGGAATCCTGCAAAAAGGCACGACCCGGCCTCCAGAATCACTCGGTGCCCGTGGCTGGTGCGACTGGTTGGAGAATCTCCAAAGGATCCCATGGCTTCCTACCCTCGCGATCAGTATAAATAAACCTCTCCTCAAAACGTTGTGCAAGCAGGGCCTGGCTTTCATATTCGTAACTGAGGGCTTCCCGTTCCGCTCCGGAAGCTCCGATCATTTTTTGTTTCAAGGTCTCCAGGGTAGCCCTCACGATAGCGTTTTCCTCGCGCACGCTTTCCAAAAGACGCCGCTCGTGTTCCCGACGGGCCTCGAGCTTCAGCGTTCTGAAGGCATCGCAGATCGCATTCGCCAACTGGACCGGCTCCTCCGGGTTTGAACTCCATATGGTCATCGAGAATTCATTCAGGTCATCCCCATATTTTCCGTCGATCATCTCCCACAACTTCACGATGGCTCCCCCGGGTGTCGTGTTCCACCGGGTGGCAAGTTCCAGCCGCTCTACTACCAGGCGCAGAGCTGAGTCAGAGGGAATCCAGGGTGACCCGGGAGATGGAAGGTCGCCGAAATAGCAATGGGTGCCACTTGGCTCATGGAGGAGCCGGAATTTTACGCTCGCGCCGGTTTCTTCAGCCCGGGATTTGATAGGGGGAGTTACATTGGCCTCCACGGTGAGTTGCACCATCGTGATGCCCGCACCAGCCAGGCCGGCGAGAATCGCGGCACCGGCAAAACGGAAAAGCCTGACATATTTCATGGCTGTGGAAAATGAAGCATTCCGCTTCGGACCTTGCCAGGCTGGAAATGTTCAACTCCGGCGTCCAGGCAGTGGCGTGACCGGAGTGAGGGAGTCCTCCTCCTCCGGATCCGCGCGTTTCAGAAGGACTACCTCCGCCAGGATGCCGTCAGGATGCCGTCAGGATTCCGGTCCGCTGAGATCATGGCTGCCTGCAGCGTGTGCATGCTCTGAACGAGGGATTCATATTTGAACTTTGCCGTCGAGTATGACATCCGGTCCAGCCCTGGCTCTTCTGTGACAGCGAACCCGGAGGAAACACCGACTTTCCCAAACTCCGTCCGGGCTGCCTCCACTTCGGCCTTTTCCCGGTCCATGGCGGCGGTCATTCCCTGCCGGAGAGCCTTCATGCGGGGTGCCATATTCGCGCGGGTCCAGTCCGTATAAAGAGTGCGGAGCGTATTTGCGATGTCCGCGGCTTCCATACCCGTAGGACCGTATGCGTTAATAGCAAAGGTGCCGGTTCCCGGTTCGTTAACGACCTCGACCCGGTCTTTCAATTTATCGGCTGCCTGTTCGAGCGGGAGATTCCACTTAGTGTGGAGGTCCAGCTTTTTGACCGTGGCGAGCAGGTGCTCCAGGCAGGTAATCCTGTCCCTTTCCGAGGCGAGCCAGAGGTCCGGCTGGAGGGCCGGATGGGTGAGTGCATTGGAAAGCTGAAGGCGGAAAACCGTGGCTGCGTGACGGGTGGCCGTTCCAGGGCCGGAAGCGGGAGCCGGGGAGTGCCGTTCCGTGAGACGTCCAGCATAAAAGGCGGCTCCGAGGGTGAGAAGACCTATGGTGAAATAAAGTGCCGGACGTTGCATAAAGGAAAACAAGGGGACTGAATTGATAGGGTGTCCCCCGTATTTCCCCCTGGCTCGATTCCACGGCAAATCCATTTACAAATATGCATTGCCGTGCCGGATATGGACTCCTTCCCGCGTCTATGATCCTGGATGAGAGCCGGTCGTTTCACCTGCACCAGGCGGAACCGGGAAACCCGGGTCACCGGAAATGGGATCACAAAAGAGTTGCCGCCAGGGCGCGGGCATGATTTCCTCGCGCCCGTCCGCGGTTGGACTTGTCCCCCAATGTTGAAGCCGGTCGATGTTTCCGAATTGTTTCCCGCCGGGGTGTCCGGAGGGGGATGGAGGAACCGTCGCGATCGCTTTCCGGGAAGGACGCGGATTTTGCATTCCCCTCTAACCGCCCGCGTATGAAACGGCTGCTGCTCGCGTTCACCCTGCTCCACTCCGTGCTGCCGGCACAGGAGACCGCGCCCCAGCCGCCCGTCGCGAGCCCGCCCGCGGTACCGGCACCGGCTCCGCCGGAGGCCGCGCCAGTGCCCGCTGCTCCCGCGCCGGTTTATGGGCCGCCTTCCATTTATATCCTTTGCGGATCACCGGGGGATGAGGCGCATCACACGCTTTTTGAGAAGCGCCTGAAGAGCCTGCGGCAGACCTTTCAGCGCATGGGGTTGCCCGGGGCGGATATCCATGTTTTTTACGGCCCGGAATCCGCGGGCTACAATGGGACCGCGAGCCGGGAGAACTTCCAGGCGGTCTGTAAGGCCATCGGGGAACTGTCCAAAGCGGGGCGGCCGGTGTGGCTGATTGTGATGGGGCACGCGAATGACGCGCCGGGGGATGTGCGGTTCAACGTGCCGGGCGGGGACTTGTCAGGAAAGGAACTGGCCTCCTGGCTGGGGGACGCGGGGGCGGGTCAGGGCGCGGGGCCTCTGAATCTCATTCTCACCACCGCGTGCAGCGGGCGGGCGGTGAAGCATCTGGCCGGAGCCGGGCGGTGTGTCATCGCCGCCTCTGACGCCCAGGAGGGCGCGGATGAAGCCATGTTCGCCGATGCCCTGGTGAAGGCGCTGGGCGATCCCGCCACGGACACAGACAAGGACGGCGCGCTGAGCATGAAGGAAATTTTCCTCGCCTCCCGTGCCGCCGTCGTCAGCCAGTATAAAAGCCAGGGCTTCCTGCTCACCGAGCACGCCGGTCTGGACGGCGACGGGGATGGCCGCGCCACGCAGCGTCCCTCTGAAAACGACGCCACCGCCGCCTCCAAACCCGGGCACACGCTGAAGATCAAATCCGGGTCCTCCTCCTAGCCAAATCCGTCCCGGCCCTCTTCCTCCGTTCCTGCCCATTTTCCGATTCCCGACTTCTCTATTATCGCGCGCCAGCGCCCCGGCCCATTTCCATTCTCAATTTATCCACTATCCAACCCATGTCCGACCACAACGCCAGGGAACTCGCCGAACGTCTCACCTCCGCCCGGGACACGCTCATGAAGGAGCTGGGGCGCATCGTTTATGGCCAGGAGGAAGCTCTCCGGTTGCTCACCATCGGGCTGTTGTGCCGGGGGCACGTGCTGCTCCTGGGGATGCCGGGGGTGGGGAAGACGCTCATGGCGGCCACGCTGGCGAAGGCGCTGGACCTGGAGTTCAAGCGCATCCAGTTCACGCCGGATCTCATGCCCGCGGACATCACGGGCACGGATATCATCGAGGAGGACCCCACCACCCATCAGCGGAAGCACCAGTTCGTGCCCGGGCCGCTGTTTGGGAATTTTGTGCTCGCGGATGAGATCAACCGGACCACGCCGAAAACCCAGGCCGCGCTGCTCCAGGCCATGCAGGAACGGGAGGTGAGCGTGGGGCGGAACACCTACGCGCTGAAGCCCCCGTTCTTTGTGGTGGCCACGCAGAACCCTATTGAGAGCGAGGGCACCTACACCCTGCCGGAGGCGCAGCTGGACCGCTTTATGTTCTGTCTGAAAGTGGGGTATCCCACGCGGGCCGAGGAGGTCGCGATTGTGAAAGGCACCACCACCGGATCCCTCGCGGATGTGAGCAAGGTGCTGACGCGGGAGGAGATCCTCCAACTGCAGGACACCGTGCGGGCCGTGCCGGTGGCGGACGATGTGGTGGAATACGCCGTGCGCCTCGTGGAGGCCACCCGCGGCGGCGCGAATGCCCATGAACTGGTGCAGCGCTATGTGGGCTACGGTGGCAGTCCGCGGGCTTCGCAGAACATCGTGCTCGGGGCCAAAGCCCGGGCGCTGCTGGACGGGCGTTTCCATGTGGATTTCCAGGATGTCCAGGCCATGGCGGCTCCGGTGCTGCGTCACCGGCTCATCCTGAATTACAAGGCGCGCGCGGAGCAGATCACAACGGACGATGTAACGGAGGCGCTCATCAAGAGCGTCAAGACTAGCGCCTGAGCGAACCCTCTGAATCCGCCAACCGGTCCTTCCGATGCCCGATCCTCCCCTTCAGGACCCCGATCTCTTCCTCGCTATCGAAGACCTCGATCTCGTGGCCCGCACCCTGGTGGATGGCGTGCTCACCGGCGCGCACCGCAGCCGGAACATCGGCGGCGGCACGGAATTCCATGGCTACCGGGATTACTTCCCCGGCGATGACCTGCGCCGCGTGGACTGGAATCTCTGGGCACGGAGTGACCGGCTCTGCACGAAGGTGACGCGGGCCGAGACGAACATGCCGGTGTATGTCCTCCTGGACGCCTCCGGCTCCATGCGCACGGCCCACGGTCCGTGCCGGAAGTGGTCCTGGGCCTCGCGGGCGGCGGCCTCCCTGGTGCTCTGCGCGTTGCGCGGGCGGGATCCGTCCGGCATTCTCCTGCTCACGGACAGGGTTTCGGATTTCCTGCCCGCGAAGCTGGGGGTCTCCCAGTTTCCGGATGTGCTGGCGCTGCTAGAGCGCAGCCAGCCGGAGGGGCGCGGGGATCTCCGCGCGGCCCTGCACGAGGCGCGCACGCTGTGCTCGCGCCGGGGCGTGGTCATCATCATCTCGGACCTTTTCACGCCGGATGCCGCCGGGGACCTCGCCCTGGCGAATGCCCTCGCGGACTGGCAGGCCACCGGGCATGATGTGCTGGTGATCCACCTCATGGACCCCGTGGAGACGAAGCTCCCCGCGCACGGGAAGTATGTAACCCGCGACCTGGAGACTACTTCCTCCCTGCGCACGGACACCTCCACGCTCCATGAAGTGTATGAGGAGGTAGTGGCCCGCTGGCGGAGTGAACGCCGCTCCGCGGGGGAAAGCTCCGGGCTGGACTGGCTCACGGTCACCACTGCGGACCCGCTCGCGGACACCCTGGCCGCCGTGCTGGCGCGCCGCGCCCTGACGAACAAGTGAACTTCATTCATCCGGCATTTCTCGCGGCTCTCGGGGCGCTCGGCATTCCCCTGGCCATTCATTTCCTGCGCAGCCGGCGGTTGAAGCACCTGGACCTCGGGACCCTGCGGTTCGTCCAGGAGGCCATCGCGGAGACCACGCGCTGGGAGCGTCTGCGGGAGTGGCTGCTGCTGCTCCTGCGTCTGGCCATGGTGGCGCTGGCGGCGCTGCTGTTTGCCCGGCCTTTCTGGAAAAAGGACACCCCGCCCCCCGGCATGGAGGCGGGCACGGAATGGATCTGCGTGCTGGATGCCTCGGCCTCCATGCGCTTCCAGCAGCCGGCCTCGACCCCCGCCGGCACGGTGCCGCCGAACGCGGCCCTGGACGCTTTTTCCAAACGTCTCGCGGACGTGCCCGCCGGGATCAAGGTGGTACCCGTGCTGCTGGCGGACTCCGTGCGGGAGACCACCGGCGCGGACGAAGCGGGGAAGGCGGCGGGTGGCCCGTGTGATTTCACCGCGCTGGCCCGCTGGCTCACGGCCCGGGCCGCGGCGGCCCCGGAAACCGCGCGCCGGGTTTTCTTTTACACCGATCTTCAGCAGCCCGCGGGATCGCTCCCGCCGGAGGTGAACTGGCCGGAGAACATTCCCTTTGAAATCGTCAGTGTCCTGCCGCCCGCCACGCGGAATGTGGCGGCGGGCGCGCCCGCGCACCGAGTGCAGCCTTTCGTGCCGGGGAAGGAAGTGACGCTCCAGATCCCGCTTGCCAGGGCCGGGGAGGCCACGCCGCGCAAGTTCACCGCCTTCTCAGGGCCTGGGCTGGAGTTCAATCTCATGCCGGAAAAGGAATACGCCGCGGACGCGGCGGAGGTAGCCTTGACGCTGAAGCCGGAAAAGCCCGGTGACGTGGAGGCCGCCGTGCGGGTGAAGTCGCTGGATCCCTGGCCGCTCGATGACCAGCGGCAGTATGTGATCCGCTTCACCGGACGCCAGCCGGTGCTGCTGGTGGATGGGGACCCGGGCAATGATGACAGTAAGCCGCGCAATGCCTTTGACGCGCCGGGCGGCTCTCCTTTTGCCTCGGAGGTCTATTATCTGCGCCACGCGCTGGCCACGCCGGACAAGGGACAGACGGCATCCGCCTTCGATGCCGTGGTGACCCGGACGGATTTCGGTCACCTGGACGAACAGACCTGGAAGGCCATCGCGCTTTGTAATGTGCGGAATCTGGATGACGCCACGCTGGAGAGACTGGAGGAGAAGGTGAAGGCGGGCACTGGCCTGCTGATTTTCCTGGGGGACAAGACGAACATCGAAGCGTGGGATGCCATTCATAAGGCGGGGCTCTCGCCCGCGGAAATCGCGGAAAATCCAGACCCGCCCGTGCCCCGCCCGCTGACGGAGTGGGACGCGAAGCATCCCGCGCTGGCTTCGTTTGTGACCCGGGAGAATGGCGATCTCTCCCGCATCCTGCTCAAGGACCGCTTTGTTCTGACTCCCGACAAGGATGCCACGGTGCTGGCCTCCATGAATGGGAAGCGGCCCGCGCTGGTGACCAAACTGTATGGCAAAGGTCGCGTGGTGCTCTTCGCCAATCCCGCGGACCGGGACTGGACGGATTTCCCCAGCGAGCGGCTCTACCTGCCCTTCATGCAGTCGATCTTCCGCTACGCGGCCCAGTCCGGCACTTCGGATGAGGACGGCCTGGTGCCGGACCGCGCGCTGACCCTGGCGGATAACCGGCTGCCCGGTCGCTATGCGGATGCCCTGCTCCATGTGGCGGAGGAGGAAAGCACCGCGCCGTTTCTGGATGAGGACGCTTTCCGGAAGACCCTTCGCCTGGGCAGTGCCCCCGCGCCGCTCGTCCCGCTGGGGGACGAAGCGTGGAAGACGGTGGAGGGAGCCCCGCGTCCGAACGAGTGGTGGCCATGGCTGGCGCTGGGGCTGTTGCTGTTTATCATCGCGGAGACCTTCCTGGCGGATCATAAAAAGCCTGGGAGGCGGTCCGCGAAACGCGCGACTGTTTGAATTTTCTTAACCGCCTTTTCCCCCTCTCTGGATATGAAAACCCTCCTCTTCCGCGCCGGTCTTCCTCTCATGGCGGGCATTACCCTTTTGTCAGGCTGCTCCACCCCATCGGGGGTTGCCAAAGATGAAACCACCAAAAAGCTGCTGGGCCACTGGCGGAATATCCCCGCGCCTCTCTCCTCCAGTCCGGAGGATACCGGTCTGAGTCCCGCGCTCAGTCCGGACGGCACCCCCGCCCGGCTTTCCACGGGAGACACCAGCGGGCTGGCCTCCATGTATTCCAGCTACCAGAGCTTCCGCGCGCATCTCTGGTTCAAGGAAAAGGACTGCTTCGTGGAGGTGAACGGCCAGGGATTCAGCAAACCCTATACCATCCGTAAACTGCCGGACTCACGCTACGAAGTGACCTGCAATAAGGACAGCGTGTTTTTCGACCCCGTGGCCATGACTCTCACCAAACCCGGCGGGCAGCCGGGGGCGGATGGAACGGCGGAGCCGCTGGTATTGAGGAAGACGGAGCAGTAGGGGGTAGGGAGGAGGAGTGAAGGGGGGGGGGGCGGGCGGTTGGAAACCGCCGCCACGGGGTGGAAAAGCCTCTGGACGCCGGGGCCGCGTGATGCTTTTAGACCGGCCTCATTTTATCCTCCCAGACCCTTATGGCCTACACCACCTGCTCCGTTCCTCCCGGCGAAAAAATCACGATCAGCGGCGGCAAGCTGACGGTTCCCGCAAATCCCATCGTTCCGTTCATCCGCGGCGACGGCACGGGGCCGGATATCTGGGCGTCCAGCGTGCGCGTGTTCGACGCTGCGGTGGAGAAGGCTTACAACGGCGAGCGCAAGATCTCCTGGATGGAGGTCTTCGCGGGCGAGGCTTCCAAGAACCAGTTCGATAACTGGCTCCCCGATGACACCGTGGAGGCGTTCAAGGAATTCCTGGTCGGCATCAAGGGCCCGCTGACCACCCCCGTGGGTGGCGGTATCCGTTCCCTGAACGTGGCGCTCCGTCAGTTGCTGGACCTCTACGTGTGTCTGCGCCCGGTGCAGTATTTCACCGGCGTGCCTTCCCCGGTGAAGCGCCCGGAACAGGTGGACATGGTGATCTTCCGTGAAAACACCGAGGACATCTACGCGGGCATTGAATACGCGGGTGGCTCCCCCGAGGCCGCAAAGATGCTGGAATTCATCGAAAAGGAATTCCCGAAGGATTTCGCGAAGATCCGCTTTGGCACCTCCCAGGCGGTGGTGGACTACATGAAGCTGGCCTCCCCGGAGCACACCATGGAAAACTACCCGGTGACCGTGGGCGTGGGCATCAAGCCCGTGTCCCAGGTGGGCACCATCCGTCTGGTGAAGAGCGCCATCGAGTACGCCATCATCAACAAGCGGAAGTCCGTGACCATCGTGCACAAGGGGAACATCATGAAGTTCACCGAAGGCGCTTTCCGTGACTGGGCCTACGCCGCCGCCAGCCGGATCTTTGGAGACAAGGTTTACACCTGGGCGCAGTGGGAAGCCACGAAGAAGGAAAAGGGCGAGGCCGCCGCGAACGAAGAACAAAAGGCCGCGCTGGCCGAAGGCCGCGTGCTGATCAAGGACGCCATCGCGGACATCGTGCTCCAGCAGGTGCTCACGCGTCCCACGGACTTCGACGTGATCGCCACGCTGAACCTGAACGGCGACTACCTCTCCGACGCGCTCGCCGCGCAGGTGGGCGGCATCGGCATCGCCCCGGGCGGGAACATCAACTACGTGACCGGCCACGCCATTTTCGAAGCCACGCACGGCACCGCTCCGAAGTACGCGGGCAAGGACGTGGTGAACCCCGGCTCCGTGGTGCTCTCCGGCGAGATGATGCTTCGCTACATGGGCTGGACGGAAGCGGCGGACCTTATCCTGAAGGGACTCAACGGCGCGATCGGCAGCAAGCGCGTGACCTATGACTTCGCCCGCCTCATGGACGGCGGCACGGAGATCAAGTGCTCCGAGTTCGGCGATAATATCATCGCTCACATGTGATCCTGTTCCGGATACAGACAGATCCAACAAAGCGCCGCCGGGCGGGGGAGACCCTTCCCGGCGGTTTTGTGTCCGGGTTCCGCGATCATGGGCGGAAGACCGGGACGCGCCGGGCGTTCGGGGCGGATGCCTTTTCGTTCCGCCTCCGGCTTTGTCTTCGCGGCCCTGCTTTCCTGCCTTCACGCCCAGGAATCGCCCGCCCCGCCCGCGCCGGAGGAGGCGGCCCGGCATTTCAAGCTGGCGGACGGACTGGCGATCGATCTGGTCCTGAGCGAGCCACTGGTCACGCAGCCGCTGCACATCAGCTTTGACTCCCGGGGGAGGCTGTGGCTGGTGGAGGCGAGGCAGTATCCGAAGCCCGCCGGGCTGAAGGAGGTGGCGAAGGACAAAGTATGGCGCACCATTTACGATCAGGTGCCCCCGCCGCCGCCCTTCGCGGAGGGCTCGCCCTTTCGCGGCGCGGACCGCATCTCCATCCACGAGGACACGGATGGCGATGGAGTGTATGACAAACACACGGTTTTCCTCGACGGGTTGAGCATGGCCACCAGCGTGGCGCACACGGAGCACGGGGTGTGGGTGACACACGCGCCGTATCTGCTGTTCTACCCTGACAAAAACCAGGACGACGTGCCGGACGGGCCGCCGGAGGTGCATTTGTCAGGATTCGGCCTGGAGGACACCCATTCCATCGCGAACAGCCTGCGCTGGGGGCCGGATGGCTGGCTCTACGGCGCGCAGGGCAGCACGGTGAGTGGAGCCATTCTGCTGCCGGGAGGGAAGGGGGCCGCGCCCGCCAGCGACCGTTGGCCGGAGGTGGAGAGGGAACTGCGGAGCCAGGACGCCCAGGCGGTGAAGTCCATGGGGCAGAATATCTGGCGCTATCACCCGCCCACGCGCCGCTATGAAATTTTCGCCGAGGGCGGAGGGAATGCCTACGGGGTGGAGATCGATTCCAAAGGCCGCGTCTTCTCCGGCCACAATGGCGGGGACACCCGGGGTTTTCACTACGTGCAGGGCGGCTACTATCAAAAAGGATGGGAGAAGCACGGGGAGCTCTCGAACCCGTATGCCTTCGGATATTTCCCGCCCATGAAGAACGAGCGCGTGGAGCGCTTCACGCACCAGTTCATCATCTACGAGAGCGACGCCCTGGCGGAACCGTGGCGCGGGAAGCTCTGGGGCTGCGATGTGATGCATAACAACATCGTGTGCTCGGAGATGATTCCGGACGGCTCCACGTTCCGCACGAAGGATATCGGGAGACCGGTATCCGGCACGGACAAATGGTTCCGCCCGGTGATGATCACGGACGGGCCGGATGGTTGCCTGTATATCGCGGACTGGTGTGACGATCAGGTGAACCATTACAAGAATCAGGAAGGGAACATGGACAAGGCGCATGGCCGGGTGTGGCGGGTGCGCATGGCGGATCAGCCAAAGCCTGCGGCCATTTTGCCCACGAAGGAGGTGTCCGGAAAACTCCCCGAAAACCGCTGGCTGCGGCAGACTTATCTCCGGCTGGCGTGGGAGCAGGGGATAATGACTCCCCGGTTCAACGCGCTGGATGATTTCTGGAGCGATCATGCGAGGGGAGCCGTGAAACCGGAGACGGGTCTGGCGGCGTCGGATCCTTTTGTGAGGCTGTGGGCGGCGAGGTTCGCGGGCGAGGATGCGGCGGCGAATCCCGGATTCGGGCAGGAGCTTGTGAAGCGTGCTTTTGAGGAGCGGCATCCGGAGGTGCTCGTGCAGATCGCGGCCACGGCCCGCCGGTTTCCCGCCATCGCGGAAAGGGCCATGGCGGCGATGGCGGCCAATCCCGCCTGCGAAACGCGGGATCCGTTTCTGCCGCTCATGATGTGGTGGGCGATTGAGTCGGCCTGCACACACGCGCCGGCGGGCGTTGCCATAAACTGGACGGGCAAAGAGATCTGGAGCACGCCCGCAGCCAGGGAATTCCTGATCAGCCGGTTGATGAAGCGTTTTGCGATCACCGGGAAACGCGAGGATTTCCTGGTTTGCGCGCGGCTCTTCCAATCCGCCCCGGATGAAGCCTCCCGGGCGTTGCTGATGAAGGGATTCTCCGAGGCCATGAAGGGCCGGGCGATGACGGGCCTGCCGCCGGAACTGATGGAGCAACTGGCCGCGACGGGAGGCCCGCTGGCTCTGGCGCTGCGGGTGCGGCGCGGAGACCGCGAGGCGGTGGAGCGGACGCTCATCATTCTGGCCGATGGAAAGCACCCGGAATCCACGCCGGAATCCCGGGCTACGCTCGCGGCGGTCTTCGCGGATGTGGAGGAGCCCCTGGCCGTGCCGGTGTTGCTGAATCTTCTGGCCGAAGCCCCCTTGCGCCGCACCGTGCTCGCCGCGCTCCAGCGCCAGTCCGGCGCGGTGATTGCCGAACGCCTGATCAAAGAGATGCCCGCCTGGCTCGCGCCGGACCGGGACGTGGCGCTGACCGTGCTGGCGAGCCGCGCCTCCTGGGCGTTGGCACTGATGAAGAGCGGGAGGGACCTGCCGCTCGCCATCGTGAAGAAGCTGGAGCTGTTTCCTGACAAGGAACTCGCGGCGCTCATCACCGCGAAATACGGCGAGAAGTTGAAGGCTGCGGGTGGCGAAAAGGAAAAGGAAATCCAGCGGGTGAAGGCACTCCTGGCCGCGGGAGAGGGTGTGCCAAAAAAAGGTGAAGCCCACTTCCAGCAGCGTTGCGCCTCCTGCCACATGCTGTGGAACAAGGGCGGCAAAGTGGGGCCGGACCTCACCAGTTATCAGCGCACGGATATGGAGATGCTCCTGCTAGCCCTGATCGCGCCCAGTGCGGAGATTCGTGAAGGCTACACCACCACCATCGTGGAGACGAAGGACGGCGCGACCCTGGCCGGTTTCATCGCGGATCAGGACAAGTCCGTGCTCGTGCTCCGCGACCCCGCCGGGCAGACGCAGACCATCAACCGCGACCGCATTTCCAAAGAGGAACCGCTCCCGTATTCCCTCATGCCGGAGGGCCTGCTCGCGGGACTGAGCGATCAGGAGATTCGTGATCTCATGGCCTTTCTCCGCAGCACCACGCCTCCGTTTTGAGTAGAGGACGTGCAGTTCCCGGGAAGTCCGGCCGCGCGTTGGATCAACGCTTCGTTCACTCTGTGAAACCGCGTTCGCATCTCCTCCCGGCCTGCATCATGGCCCTGATTAAGGTTATGAGATTTTCCCGGGCTTCCCCTGGGATGCAGCGGAACGTCTCTGTCTCCAGTCGTAAAGAGTCCAGGAGCCGACCCCGCAGAGGGCAACTCCCATCAGCGCGGTGTGCCAGGGATCTCCCACGGAGGTGCCCGCGATCCTGTTCGCCTCAATCGACTGGCGCTGGAACCACTGGCCCGTGAAAAGGATACCCAATCCCAGCAAATAAACCGCCATGTATATGGGTTTTCTCTTCACATGAGCAGGGTCCGCCATGCGGGCTTTTCGGTAACATGCCATCGGCAGGAACACCGCCGGCCACCCGGCCAGTGAACAGAAAAAAGCCGCGAAAGCATAGTGCGGCCACATTCCCTCCACGACCGGCACTCTTTCGGAAGGGTCAATAAAGGCCTTCAGAATCAGCATCAACCCGCTTGCCCAGCATGCCACCCCGACGGCGAAGAGCCAGGGACGGGTACGGAGGGCTGGTTGAGAGGACAGGGTCCCGGAATCCATACGGGAATATAGGAAAGAGCCATATTCCCGCAAGTGTCACACGCCCGCCATCCTCTACGGAATCCGGCTGCCGCGGGCGGCTTCGGTCAGGGCGTACCAGTCCTCGCGTTCGAGTTCGATACCCATGCTGCCTGCCAGGGAGCGCAGGCGGGAGATTTTGTTAGTGCCGGTCACCGCTAGGGGACGGGAAGGATGCGCGAGAATCCATGCATAACAAAGCTGGTCCGGAGTGGCGTTTCCATATTTCGCGGACAGCGTCGCCATGACGGAACGCAACCGGGTGCCGGTTTCGTTGTCTTCACTGAAGAGCCGTCCGCCTCCGGTGGGCGACCAGGCCATGGGGTGGACCCGATGTTCCTGGCACTGGTCAAAGGTGCCGTCGAAGATGGGATCGAGACAGAACGGGCTGAACTCCACCTGATTCGTCGCCAGGGGAGCGATGGTAAACGCCTGGAGCGCGCGGAACTGCGCGGGCGTATAATTGCTCACCCCGGCGGAGAGGATTTTCCCGTCCCGGAGCAGGCGGTTCAAACCTTCAGCAGTGTCCTCCGCCCGCGTGAACCAGTCAGGCCGGTGGACGAGGAAAAGGTCCAGCGCCTCCACACCGAGGAATCGCAGCGACTTTTCCACGCTCTTCACCAGCCGGTCCGCGCTGGTGTTGTAGAAGGCAGTCTTCCGGTCCGGGTGGAATTCACACGGGACGTAGATGCCCGCCTTCGAGACGATCTCCATCCGGGACTTCACCCCGGAATCCAGCCGGAGGGCTTCGCCGATGATTTCCTCCACACGGTAGAGACCATAGATCTCCGCGGTGTCGATGGTGGTGATGCCGAGGTCCAGGCACGCCTTCAGCCGTTCCAGCAGGCCCGCGGGTGTAGTGGCCTCCGGGTCATCCCGCAGACGCCAGGAGCCAAAAGCGAGGCGGGAGAATTCCGGGGCGGACGGAGAAAGGCGGAGGCGTTGCATGAGTGGGGAGGCGGTCAGCCTTTGGCGGCGGTGGCGTAGGATTCCACGCTGTCGCACGTGCAGACCAGGTTTTTGTCACCATAGACATTGTCCACGCGGCCCACGGGCGGCCAGTATTTGTGGCGGCGGGTGTGGGCATCCGGGAAGGCGGCGGTCTCCCGGCTGTAGGGACGGTCCCAGTGATCGGAAAGCAGGCACGCGGAGGTGTGCGGCGCGTGGCGCAGGGGATTACTCTCGCGGCTCAATTCCCCGTTCTGGATAGCGAGGATTTCGCCATGGATGCTGATGAGCGCTTCGCAGAAGCGGTCCAGCTCGGCCTGGCTTTCGCTTTCGGTAGGCTCGATCATCAAAGTCCCGGCCACCGGCCAGCTCATGGTGGGCGCGTGGTAGCCGTAGTCGATGAGACGCTTCGCCACGTCCTCCACGCTCACTCCGGCGGTATCCTTGAACGGGCGGACATCGATGATGCACTCGTGGGCCACCAGACCCTTCGAGCCCTTGTAGAGGATCGGGAAACAGGGCGCGAGACGCGTGGCTGTGTAGTTGGCATTGAGGATGGCCACCTTCGTCGCTTTGGTCAGACCCTCGCCGCCCATCATGCGGATGTACATCCACGGGATGGTATTGATGCTCATGCTGCCGTGGGGGGCGCTGACCACCGTGCCCGAGGTCCCGCGTCCGGGAATGAACGGCACGAGGTGCGCCGCCACGCACACCGGACCCACGCCCGGACCGCCGCCGCCGTGGGGAATACAGAAGGTTTTGTGCAGATTCAGGTGGCACACATCCGCCCCAATGAGCCCTGGGCTGGTGAGTCCCACCTGGGCGTTCATGTTCGCGCCATCCATGTAAACCTGGCCGCCGTGTTCGTGAATGATGGCGCAGATTTCCCGGATGCCCTCCTCAAAGACCCCGTGGGTGGAGGGGTAAGTGATCATAATCGCCGCAAGATGCGGGGCGTGCTCCGCGGCGCGGACACGGAGGTCATCGATATCAATATTCCCGGACGTGTCGCACTTCACTGGCACCACCTTCATGCCCGCCATGACGGCGCTGGCGGGGTTCGTGCCGTGGGCGCTCACGGGGATGAGGCAGATGTCGCGGTGTTCATCCCCCCGGCTGAGGTGCCAGTCGCGGATGGCGAGAAGCCCGGCGTATTCCCCCTGGCTGCCCGCATTCGGAGCCACGGAAACGGCGGCAAAGCCGGTGATGACGGCCAGCCATTGCTCCAGCCCGGAGATCATGGCGTCCGTACCCTGGGACTGCGCGGCGGGCGCGTAGGGGTGCATGGCGGACACTTCGGGCCATGAGAGCGGCATCATGGCGGAGGTGGCATTCAGCTTCATGGTGCATGAGCCCAGGGGGATCATGGTGTCACACAGCGTCAGATCTTTGGAGGACAGACGGTAGAGGTAGCGGAGGAGCTCGTGCTCCGTGTGGTAGCGCTGGAAGACTTCCTGGGTGAGGAATGTGGACGTCCGCGTGAAGGCCGCCGGAGTTTCCGGCGCGGGGAGATTCAGCAGCAGAGCCTTCGCGCCGCCGATAATTTCCAGCAGCGCGGTGAGGTCCTCCGGCGTGGTCAGTTCATCGCAGGTGGCCCCCACGTGATCGTGGTCCAGATGCCGGAGATTGTATCCCCGGGCCTCCGCGGCGGCGAGGATCTGACCGGCGCGGCCCGGCACCTTGATGGTAAGAGTGTCGAAGAAGCCGGCCTTGTTTTCCACCTCGATCCCCGCGGCTTCCAGCCCCTGGGCCAGCGCGGAGGTGTGGGCGTAAACGCGGCGGGCGATGGCCTTCAGTCCCTCCGGTCCGTGCCACACGGCATACATGCCCGCCATCACGGCCAGCAGCACCTGGGCCGTGCAAATGTTGCTCGTCGCCTTGTCCCGGCGGATGTGCTGTTCCCGGGTTTGCAGGCTCAGGCGCATGGCCGGGTGCCCGTGGCTGTCGAGACTGACGCCGATGAGACGGCCTGGAAGCTTGCGCTTCAGGTCATCCTTTACCGCCATGTAGGCCGCGTGCGGTCCGCCGCCGCCCATGGGAACGCCAAAGCGCTGCGTGCTGCCCACCGCGATGTCCGCGCCCAGTTCCCCGGGAGGCGTCAGGAGCGTGAGCGCCAGGGGATCGGAAATCATGATCACCAGTGCGCCCTGCCGGTGGAAGGTGTCGATGGCCGCGCGCCAGTCCGTGAGGGAGCCGTCGCCCGCCGGGTATTGCAGCACCACGGCGAAGATCCCGTCCTCCGGGGTGAAGGGCACTTGGTCCGCGCGGTCCACGGTGACCTCCACGTCCACCGGGGCGCAGCGGGTGCGGATGACCGCCAGGGTGTGGGCAAAGACGCGGTCATCCACAAGGATGCGGCGGGGGTTCTTCAGCTTTGTGGAACCGTGACAAAGCGTCACCGCCTCCGCGGCGGCGGTGCCTTCATCCAGGAGCGAGGCATTCGCCACCGGCAGGCCGGTGAGTTCACAGACCATGGTCTGGTAGTTCAGCAGCGCCTCCAAACGGCCCTGACTGATCTCCGCCTGGTAGGGCGTGTAGGAGGTATACCAGGCCGGGTTTTCCAGGATATTCCGCTGGATCACCGGGGGTGTCACCGTGCCGTGATAGCCCAGGCCGATGAAGGATTTCAGCACCTTGTTCCGCCCCATGATGCCACGCAACTCCGCCAGGGCCTCCTGTTCTCCGAGAGCCCCGGGGAGGTCGAGTGGCGTGGAATAGCGGATGCCCGCCGGCACGGTGGCATCCACGAGAGAATCCAGTGACTCATGGCCGCAGGTGGCGGCCATGCGCTGGATGGTGGCATCATCGACTCCGAGGTGGCGGCTGGCGTAAGAGGAGGAACTCATGGCAAAAAGGAGACCCTTCCAGTAAATAGGATGGCAAATCCGGTAAAGCGGATTCTCTCACTTCCGCCGCGGCGGGCGCTCCCCTTATTTGTCCGCCTTGATGCGCACATTCCGGTACCAGACCTTGTTGTCGTGGTCCTGGAAACCGATGTGGCCCTCCCGTTTCCAGTCCTTCAGGGCGCGGCTGTATTTGTTCACGGTGCCGTCCGGGTTCTTTCCGGCTTCGGTCCATTTGTCGAGATCCATGGAGGCGACCTTTTCACCGTTCAGCTCCACCGTGATCATCGACCCGCGGGCGGTGATCACGTATTTGTTCCAGTCGTCTTTCTTGCCGAGATTCTTCGAGGGCGGCACCAGATCATAGATGGCACCCACGCTGTGCTTGTCCGGACCGCCGGGGTTGTCCACCTGGATTTCGATGCCCGTTTGCACGGGGTCCTTCGGTTTGTCCGTGCGGAAGAAGACGCCGCTGTTTCCCGTGGTCTTGAATTCCACCTCCAGCGTGAAGTCGCCATACCGCTCTTTCGTCCAGATATCCCCGCTGCCTTTCTGGCCCTGGAGCGTGCCGTCCGTCACTTTCCATTTTGAAGCCCCGCCCGCGGCGTCCGTCCAGCCGGTGAGATCCTTGCCATTGAAGAGGGTGACCCACTCCCCGGCGGCGGGGGCTTCGGCGGTCTTGCTTTCCTTCACTTTGGTATCCTGACCGATGAGGGCCGGGACACAGAGAAGGGCGGCGGCGAGGGTGATGAGCGGTGTTTTCATAATGAACGGGGGGTGAACAGATAATGCCTTACGCCATGCCGCGGGCATGACACACCCCGCTTTTGCGTAGGACCCTGACAAGCGCCGGATTCTTTTTCCTGGCACCCCGGCCAGGTTTCGCCGTAGTGGAGGCACCCCTGATGGCTGCTCCCCGACCTTCGCGATTTTCCTGGCTTTCCTCCCTCTGGGGTGGGCACCTGAGCACGTTTCCGCTCCGGCGGCACCTCGCGGGGTATGATGCCGCAGCCTTTCGGCATGACGCGGCGGCGGGGTGCAATGTGGCGCTGCCGGCCATCGCCCAGGGTATGGCCTTCGCCACGATCGCGGGCCTGCCGCACGAGGTCACGGGCATCCTGTGCTCGGCGGTGGCGGCTATCATCGGAGCGTTTTTCGCGGCATCGCGTTATACCATCCTGGGGCCCACGAATGCCACGTGCCTCATGGTTTTCTCCTCCCTGAGCAGCTTTGCCCTGGGGGACCGGGCGATGCTCCTGCCGGTGCTGGTGCTCATGGCGGGCATGCTGCTCATCGCGGGCGCGGGGCTGCGCATGGCGGACATGATACAATATATCAGCCGCAGTGTGATCGTGGGCTATATCACGGGCGCGGCGGTGCTCATCGTGGCGGGGCAGATCCGGGATGTGGTGGGCATCACGGAGGGGCCGCGCGGCGCGACGCTGATCTCCATTCTCTCCAATGCGTGGACCGGGCTGCACCGTCTGCCGGAGCATGCGGCGGCGGCCTCCGCCTCGCTGGGGGCGGCCACCATCCTGCTCTATGTGCTGCTGCGCCGCTACGCGCCAAAGCTGCCCGCGCTGGCGGCGGCTCTCACGACGGCGTCGCTGGTCACGGCCTTACTGCCGGGCGGCGGGCACGGGCTTTCCTTCCTGCATCCCTTCACGGCGTCGGATCTCATTCCGTCCGGCATCGATATCACCAGCCAGGAAACGCTGGACAATCTGGGACATCTCATCGGCCCAGCCTTCGCCGTGGCCTTTCTCGCGGCGCTGGAAAACACGGTCATGGGCAAGGCGCTTTCCGGCAAGACGGGGGACAGCACGAATTTCAACCAGGACCTCCTGGCCTGCGGCATGGCGAATATGGGCTGTGCCTTCGCCGGGGGCATGCCCGCCAGTGCCAGCCTGACCCGGAGTGCGCTGAATCACGCCAGCGGGGCGCGCACGCCTGTGAGCAGTCTCATCTGCGGGCTGCTCTGCCTGGGCGCGGCGTTTCTGATGGGTGGGGTGGCGGCTCATATCCCGCGGCCCGCGCTGGCGGCCCTGGTGATGTGTCTGGCGGTGCACCTCATTCACCCGCGCCACCTGCGCATCTGCTGGCGGGCCACGCGGAGTGACGCCATCACCCTCGCGGTCACCATCGCCAGCACGCTTCTGATGCCGCTGCACGTGGCCATCTTCGTGGGCGTGGCCACCAGTGTGGTGCTGTATTTGCGGAAGGCGGCGCGTCCGTCGCTGGTGGAGTATGAATTCAGTCCGGATGGCGCGCTCCAGGAAAAGAACGTGGCCACGGGACGCCAGGACCCGGGCATTTCCATCGTGCATGTGGAGGGGGAGTTGTTCTTTGGCGCGGCGGAGCTTTTCCGCACGCAGATCCAGCGCACCGCGCATGACGAAAACCTCCGGGTCATCATCCTGCGTATGAAGAACGCCCGGCACCTGGACGCCACCAGCGTCATGGCCATGGAGGAACTCATCACCTACCTCCGCGGCACGGGCCGGCATCTGCTCATCAGCGGCCTGAGCAAGGAGGTTTACCGCGTCCTAAAAAACAGCGGCATGGTGGAGGTGGTGGGCCGGGATAACCTTTTCATGGGCAGCGCCGCGAATCCGAATCTATCCACCCGCAACGCCCTCAAACGCGCCCAGGAGCTCCTGGGAACAAAGAAAGCGGAAGTGCGGATCTACTACGATCCCTCGAAGTCGAAGTGAGCGGGTGGCAGACTAACTCCGGCCTGCGAATAACAGCCTGCACAGTTCACAGGCGAAGCCTTCGATTTCCTCCGGCGGGGGATCGAAAGGAATGTGGAAGAATCTCCCCCGGTGCAGCGGGCCGTCGGGCCGGGACATATCGAGCAGTTCGTAGAGGACGGATTCGCAGAGAAACTGTCCCGCTCCCGCGGATTCCGGCATCCCTAGGGCTTCCAGTAAACAGAAATCCTCCTGGCTTGCGTGGAGTTCCGGTTCGCCGCCGTCTTTGTTCCAAAGAGAAACCGTCTTTCCCGTGGCGGGGCAAAAAACTCCTGGCTGCCGGCCCCTGTTGTCCCCCAGTGACGGATGGCGCGCGTTCCGTGCGGTCGTCTCCATTTGGAAACGGTCCTGACCCTGACCGAACGCGATCCATTCGATTTGAGTTCCGGGATGCGTGCTGGCAGCCTGGGCAATGTGTCTCCGGATTTCCCGGGTGTCCTCGTCCCAAACCACGTTCAGCCGGACTTCGCTCACCAGGTACAGGCCAGCCTTTTCCACTTCCCCGGCAAACTTCCGGGCCACGACTTGTGAAGGATTGTCCGTCCTTCCGTTGAATCCGGCGAAGGAGGAAATGATCAGAACCGTCCCCGTATTGCCAGCTTCAGGGGCCGGGTCAGAGACAAACGAAGAGGATGATTCCTGGCCCGTGGGATGACTCATCACGGGACGGGATCAGGCAGCCCTGGATTTCGCGGCGATTTTTTCCAGCAGCCGTTCTCCTTCGGTAAGCCTGGAATGGGACCGGAAGAAATCCTTCAGTCCTGAAATTTTAGCTGGGGGAGTGAAACCCACCTCACAGCCACAACTTTGGAAGGAGAATCCGTTGTCGTAAAGTTTCCGGGCAATCGTCCAGGCATTCTTGTCATCTGTCGGCGGAGCCCGGAAGTCCATTCCCATGGAGGCCATGGAGGTTCCGCATAGAGGGCATACTCCAATGATGGCGTTGTAATCCGCCTTCATTTTCTCCATTTCGGCACCAAAGCGTAACTTAAGATCCCTGGCTTTCTCGGAACCCGAAACGTAGCGCATCAGGCGTTCATACACGCCACCCCTCCCGCGCTGCGCGATGTAATCTTCCACTCTAACCTTCTTGAAAGTCTTGCGGCAGTCGAAGCAGACAAAGTGGGGTCGATATGATTTGGAACCGTAGCGGCACATACAGAATCAGGGAAATGGTGGGGATTCGACTCCCAATGGTTGCTCAAAACCGGCTGGCGTCAAAGTCCGATAACCCTGCCTCCGGGCATTTACCAGCAGTAGTCACACAGGTAAACGGAGAGCCCCCCAACTGGGTCTGGAGTCAGTCTCTGGAACCGTTTCTCCAGGTCCTTTCGGCTCACGGCAAGAAACTCCGGACCCTGCCGGATATCAATACCGGCCATAAATTGTCCGGGCCGGTTTCGATGTCCTCCCCTCTGAATCTGGTCCTTGAACTTTCCCGCCCGCTTCCGAATCTTCTGTGAATCCCCCCACGCTTATGAAAGTGCTCATTGTCGAAGACGATCCCTCCATCCGTTTCGGTCTGGAGGAAGTGCTCGTGGCGGAGGGTTATGAAACGGCGGTGTGTGAGCGCGGGGACGCGGTGGTGGACCGGACGCTTCTTTCGTTCGCTGCGGACCTCATCGTCATGGATGTCATGCTGCCGGGGCGGAGCGGGTTCGAGTGCTGCCGGGATCTCCGGGCGGCGGGGGTGAGGGTGCCCATTCTCATGCTCACGGCCAAGAGCCAGGAGACGGACAAAGTCATCGGGCTGGAATGCGGGGCGGACGATTACGTGACGAAACCCTTCGGTCTCCAGGAGCTGACGGCGCGCATCCACGCGTTGCTGAGGAGGGCCACGGAGTTCAATACCGTGCCCCAGGGCGCGGCCACCAGCTTCCGCATCGGAGAATGCCACATCGATCCCGCGAATCACCTTGTGGCCCGCGCCGGGGACAATACCTCCCTCACGCCCCGGGAGTGCTCGCTGCTGGTGCATCTCTACCGGCACCGCGGCCGGGTGCTCACGCGGGACCAGATCCTCACCAGCGTGTGGGGTATGAATGCCGCCGCCGTGACCACCCGCACCCTGGACCAGACAGTGGCCCAGTTGCGGAAAAAACTGGGGGATACCGCCGCCAGCCCCCGGTGGCTGCTGACGGTGCACGGGGTGGGCTATAAGCTGGCGGACCAGTAATGTTCAGGCAAAGGGAGTGCCAGGAGCGGTCATTCCGGTGAATTGAAATCCGGGCTCAGCCGCCAAAAGGCCACCAGCTCTTTTTGGAGACGTCGGGCCGCTTGAGGTTCACCAGTTCGGTCACCTTTTTCTTTTCCATGCGGTCCAGCAGGGATTCAGCTCCCTCTTTTAGTTTCAGCTCTGTCTCGCCGGAATAGAGGGGGAGCACGGAGAAGAAGTGAATGGTCTTGTCACTTCGCACCGGGAGGGTCCAGAAATCCACGGATACCGTGGAGGGACGGTCCAGGATCATACAAGTGAAGGGCACGCCGGGCGCGAACGCTTCCGCGGGGTCGCCATTGGGAATAGTGTGTCCCCATGACAGCCATGTATCATATTCATGGGGCATTCGTGCCAGTAATTTTAACCAGCGGATGGGCCAGTACCATCGCTCGTCATTGAAATCCGCCTGGCCCATCCTCCAATTCGCCGGAAGGCAGAGCATGAGTTCGGCATACTTGAAGTCTTCGGCACCCGGCGGGGCTTTCATGGGTTTGTCGCTCATGCCGGAGGTGATCAGCGTCCACCAGGGACGGTCAGGCGTGGGCGGGACCTGATGCACGTCAATGTGCACCAGATCTGAGACCAG
Organism: Verrucomicrobiales bacterium; assembly: GCA_965229245.1. GTDB lineage: Bacteria > Verrucomicrobiota > Verrucomicrobiia > Verrucomicrobiales > V1-33 > V1-33. Next base: position 566,187 of record CBDDIW010000002.1, on the reverse strand, counting down.
CTCATGAAAGACGGTTTCAATTTTCCCGATATGCCGCTCCACGTGATCCGAGATCATTTCCATCTGGGAGTCCTCCATATCCGGAGGCTCCCAGCTGGTTTCTCTCGGCTGATGACGATGGATGGGGTCGCCGGCTTCAGATCTTTCTTCGCTCATCGGATGGTGCCCGCGTGGTGGATGCGGATGGCGGTGAAGAACCGGAACCGGTCCGGTGAAGCAAGCAGGGAATCCTCCGTGGGGGCGGACGTCGCCGGGCCTCAAGGCCGGCGCGCCACCACCCGATAATAACGGCGCGCGGTGCCGGAGCCGGGTGTGTCCGTCTGGGTCATCTGACCGCCGGTGCCATTCTGGTATCCCGCCGGGAAATCCGTCCAGGTGGAAAGATTGGCGCTCCACTGGGCCAGATACTGAATGCCGGACTGGGACGGCCAGGAAACCGCAAAAGCCGCGCCGGACCGGTTCAATGACAGGACCGGCACGGGGATGACCGCCGCCGCTTTGGTGAGATTCCGGAATCCGAAATTTGTGCTTCCCCCGGGATGCGCGGCAGTGCCCGCCGACCGGCTTTCCCCGGCGGCCAGCGTCATGGCCTCCAGCGTCGTGTAGTCCCGCGGGATGCTCAGGGTAACCGGCCCCCCGTTTTGATTGGTCAGCCACACCTCCACCGTGGTGCCGCGGGCGATGCTGGTGTCCGGCACGGCAAAGCTCCCCACGCCCGTGGAGATGTCATAGAAGGAGTGCTCCGCGCCATTGACCCGCAGGGAGACCCGGATGTTTCCCACGCCTTCGCCCTGGGTGTATTTACCATTCCCGTTTGCGTCGTTGAACAGCGTGTCCGTGAAATAGGCATCCGCCCGTGATCCCAGGTCCATCGTCCAGTAGTGCTTTGCCTGGGAGGAAGCCCAGAAGTAATAGCCGTTCCCGATTTCCCGGTAGGCCGAGCCCATGAGGTTCACGCGGTGACCGGAGCTGTTCCACCAACCGACAAAAGCCGCTTCGGGCGTTTCGTATCCGGCGGCGATGTTCTCGGAAACAGCGGCATAAGGAAAGTATCCCTCCGCGGCAAACCGGTCCCATGGCTGGGGCTGGGTGTTCGCGTTATAATAGGCACTTCCAGGAACGGTCTCGTGTTGGAATTTGTTCTTCTTCGCCATGTCCTCCGAATGGTGCCGTGCCGCGACGGCCAGGGACTCATTGGGGGCGAAGGGACCGCCCGTGAGGGGCACATCGGTGAAGGAGGTCTTCCGGTTGGTATTCTCCGCGTTGCGGTCAAACCGGGCTCGATTCGTATGCCATCGGATTTCCTCTTCCAGGACCGTGGGCGTGCCATCGGTGGTGTATTGAGTCTGCGCGGGCAGAAGGCGGAGGCCGGCCAGAAAAGCCAGTGGAACGTATTTGGTCAGAGCGGCACTCATTGTGAAGGCGGTGAGTGGGTTGCATGGACGTATCCGGTACGGCGGGAGCCGTCCGGCGTGGGCTGGGTGGCGAAAGGGATTCCAGTAATTATAACGCTGGAGGCTGGAGACGGGATACTTTTTTCCCTGCCGGGGAATACGCTCTTTCCCCCGGTTTCCGCTGGCCTGGGGCGTTTACCGGAGCTTTGTTCCGCTAACTTATGACTCCGAATTCCTCCCTGGTGCGGGTTGTTGTCCTCGGCGGCGGTTTTGGCGGACTGGCCTTCTGCAAAGAACTCACGGACCCGCGATTCGCGATCACGCTTATCGACCGTCAGAATCACCACCTTTTCCAGCCGCTGCTGTATCAGGTGGCCACCGGCGGGCTCTCCGCGCCGGAAATCGCGCAGCCCATCCGCGCCATTTTGCGGTCCCAGGAGAATGTCACGGTGCTCATGGAGGAGGTCCGCGGTATCGACCTTCCGGGAAAGAAGGTCCAACTGGAAGGGCGGGCCGTGGAGTATGATTATCTGGTGATCGCGCTCGGGGCGCGCACGGGATACTTCGGGCACAATGAATGGGAGGAGCACGCTCCCGGACTGAAGACCCTGGAGGACGCCCGGCGCATCCGCACGGAGGTGCTGGGGGCCTATGAAGCCGCCGAGTCCGCGACGGATCCGGCGCTTCGTTCAAAGCTGCTCACCAGCGTGGTGGTGGGTGGAGGCCCCACGGGCATGGAAATGGCGGGAGCCCTGGCGGAACTTTCCCGGAAGGTGCTGGCGCGCGATTTCCGGAACATCCGGCCGGATGAAGCGAAGATCTATCTCATCGAGGCCGGGCCGCGGGTGCTTTCCACCTTCGACCCGGACCTTTCCGCCTACGGAAAGGAACGGCTGGAGCGCATGGGGGTTACCGTGAAGGTAAGCACGGCGGTGCAAAACATCACCGCCGGGGAGGTCACCCTGGCGGGCGAGGTCATCCGCGCCGCCACCATCGTCTGGGCCGCCGGGGTGGAGGCGGTGCCGCTCACCCGCACGCTGGGGGTGCCGGTTGATCGCGCGGGGCGCATTCAGGTGAATCCGGACCTCAGCCTGCCGGGACACCCGGAGGCCTTTGCCATCGGGGATCTCGTGGCTCTCACGGACGTGAAGGGCAAGCGGGTGCCCGGCGTAAGCCCCGCCGCCATGCAGATGGGGCGGCACGCGGCCCAGGTGATCCGGGATCAGCTCAATCACCAGGAGAAATACCTCGTCCCCATTGACCGCCGGGGTTTCGCTTATTTTGACAAAGGGAGCATGGCCACCATTGGCCGGAATTCAGCGGTCGCGGAGACAGGCTTTATGAAAGCCCGGGGCTTCATCGCCTGGCTCATGTGGCTTTTCATTCACCTGCTTTTCCTCGTGGGGTTCCGGAATCGCGTCTTCGTGTTCCTCCAGTGGTTCTATTCCTACTTCACCTGGCGGCGGGGCGCGCGGATCATCACCCGGAAATAAGAAAGAAGGCTGCCCCCGGCTGACGAACGTCTCCGGAGGCAGCCTGCGCGGCTTTTAGCCCTGTAAAGCGCGGCAACGCTTAATTCGCCGCGAAGGTCTTGCGGTCGTCCTCTTCGAGGTAGTCGAACAGCGTGGAGGTGGCGGGATCAATGCCCACTTCCGCACAGACGCCCACAAACCATTCCTTTTTCTCGGGGATGTTGTAGGGCTTCGCGGCTTCCACGGCGTCGGACCAGGCGGCGATTTCCGCCTCGGTCTTCGGCTCTCCGTGGGAGTTGAACCACGCGACCACTTCGGCATCGCTGGCCCCGGAGGCCAGGAGGGTCTTCACGTCTTCACCCTTCACGCCTTTGAAGCCGAAGAGGTAGTTATCGAGAGGGCAGTCGAAGTGATAGTCGCCCGTGGTGCCCGCCAGAGCGGCGCGGCCTTTATCGGTCATGCGGGCCAGGATGGCGTAGCCACCGGGACGGAGGCGGGGGCTGGAGGGGGCCTCTTTGGTCAAGTCTTTGGAGGTGCTCATGGGATTCAGTTGTTTGGGGTTGGGATGCGGTTTTAAACAAAAGTTGCTTAACCGACATCTGTTGGTAACAAGACTATTGGACGTGATGAACGTCAAGTGCTAAGATTGCAAAATGCCAGCCTGCCCGGGAACCCTTGACCCCAGAATTCGCCGGACCCGCCAGATGCTGGCCCGGGCCCTGGAGGATCTGTTGCTGGAGAAGAGCTTCGAGGAAATCTCCGTCCAGGATCTGGCGGAACGCTCCACGGTGAACCGGGCCACGTTTTACGATCACTTTCCGGACAAGGTCGCCCTGCTGGAAACGATGATCACCGAGCGCTTCCGAGCGGAGTTCACCCGGCGCATGGGAGACTCCAAAGGCGGCTGCCCGGAGGCGCAAAAGCAGCTCGTCATCACGCTCTGCGCATTCCTGACAGATCTGTCCTCCCGCTGTCAGAAGAACCAGCGCCAGTTTGAGCCAGTGGTGGAATCCCAGGTGAAGGCAGTGATCCGGGAATTCCTCCTCGTGGGACTGCGGGAGCGGAGCACGGATCCGGAGGATGCCGAACTCCGGGCCACGCTGGCTAGTTGGGCCATCTTTGGCGCGGCCCTGGAATGGTGCCGGCGGAAAACCATGACCCCGGAGGAACTGGCGGCCACGATTCTCCCCCTCATCCGTCCTTCCCTGGAGATCAACCCCGCGCCGGTGCAGGCAGGTTGACGATGAGCCCAGTGATGAAGTCCCTCGCCGCGTTTCGCAGGCCCGCGCCCAAAGTGGACGGGGAGCTGTTGGAGCAACTGTTCGATCACACGCCGGACCTCGTGTTTTTCATCAAGGACTGGCAGGGCCGGTATGTCGCGGTGAACCAGTCCCTGGTGGAGCGTTATGGCTTCAAAAGCCGGGCCCAGCTTTTGGGACGCAGACCCAGCGAACTCTGTCCGGGAGACTTTGGGCGCATCCCCGCCGAGCAGGACGCGGCGGTGCTTCGCACGGGGCGCCCCATTCTGGAACGCCTGGAACTCCACTGGTATTCCCCGCAAAAGCCCGGCTGGTGCCTCACCACCAAGCTGCCTCTGCGTTCGGAGACCGGCGAGGTCACCGGCCTCATCGGCATTTCCAAGGACGTGCGGGCACCCATCCTGGAGCAGGAGATTCCGGCGGGCGTGGCAGCGGCTTTACAGGCCCTGGAGCGCGATTTCGCGGAGCCTCTCAGCCCCGCTTCGCTGGCAAAGGTGGCCGGGCTCTCCGCCACGCGCTTCGCCCGGATCATCAAGCGCGTGCACGGTCTCACGCCCACGCAGTTGATTTCCCGGCACCGCCTCAGCGCGGCCTCCCGGCTGTTGCGGGAAACTACGCACTCTGTTTCCACGATCGCGCTGGACTGCGGGTTCCAGGATCACAGCGCTTTCACCCGGGCCTTTCGCGCGGCCATGGGGATCACGCCCACGGAGTTCCGCGCGCGGTGATCCCCTCCAGCAGGGCGGCTCAGCTCTTGGTGATGAACTCGTCCGTGTTCAGCAGGACGCGGACGGTCAGCGTCCACGCGGCGCGGATGTCATCCGCGCCCTCGCCGCCGGTCTTCACCGGGTCGAGTTCCTTGTTGGCGAAACGCTCCCGCTGCGTGTTGAAGAACGCGGCCATGGTGGCCACTTCCTCATCCTGCGGCGCGCGGCAGAAAATGCGGCTCAGCAGTCCCCGCAGCTTCTCCTCCACGGTGCCCGGCTTTGCCGCCGTTTCTTTGGCCAGCTTCTGCGCGGCCTCGATGAACATGATGTCATTCAGCAGCGTGAGGGATTGCAGCGGGGAATTGGAAACATCGCGCCGGGCCACGCAGGACTCACCAGTGGGCGCGTCGAAGGTGTTGCTCATGGCAAAGGGAGCCGTGCGCTTCGTGTAGGTATAAAGGCTCCGGCGATACCGGTCCTCTCCGGTGGCGGTCACCCAGGAGAGCGCGCCGTAGGTGCCTTCGGTGGTGACACCGGCGGGTTGCGGCGGGAAGACTCCAGGGCCGCCCATCTTCAGGGAAAGCAGTCCCGTCACCGCCAGCGTGCTGTCGCGGATCTGCTCCGCCTCCAGGCGGTGCCGGGGGCCGCGCCAAAGCAGCAGGTTTTCATGATCCACCTCCGCTCCGCGACCCTTCACGAGGGACGACTGACGGTAGGTGGCGCTCATGACAATGCGGTGGTGCAGCTTCTTCATGGACCAGGCGTCATCGTCCATGAAGGAAATGGCCAGCCAGTCCAGCAGTTCCGGATGCGTGGGCAGATCCCCCTGATAACCGAAATCCTCCTGCGTCCGCACCAGACCGCGTCCGAAGAACGCGGCCCACTCGCGGTTCACCACCACGCGGGCCGTGAGGGGATTTTCCCGGCTGACGAGCCAGCGGGCAAAGGTGAGACGGTTGTTCGGCGCTCCCTTGGGCAGCGGCGGCAGGAAGGCCGGCACGCCCGCATCCACTTTCTCATGCGGCTGGGTGTATTCGCCGCGGTGGTGCAGATGGGTGTCGCGGGGATTCTCCGGAGCGCGTTCCTGCATCACCAGGGTGGTCTGCCAACCGGGTGGCTGGCGCAGGGAGTCCAGTTCCTTGCGGGCGGATTCCAGTTCCGGCGCGGCGAGGAGGAAAGCCGTCCGCAGGGTGTCCCGCTCCGCGGTGGTGAGATCGGATTCATTCTTCACCAGCAGCGCCTGCGCCGCCGCGCCCAGCGGGGAAGCGATCGCGCCTGTTCCCGTGGTGAAGGAGATACGGAAGTGACCGAGCGTGCAGGCATAGTGGCGCCCAAACATCATCTTCAGCGATATCTCGCCATTGGCAGGAGTGAAAGGTTTTTCGAGGACGAAGACCGCTTCGTTCGCTTTCCCCTCGGCCCCGCTGGTGCTCCAGCCGGTCTGCGGATCGCCATCGAACGCCTGGCGCGAGCCCGCGTTGCTGCCGAATCCATTCTTCGTGTAAGTATCCGTGGCGGAGGTGATCTTCACGCTTTGCCCACCGGAGGTAAGCTGGAATTCACCCATGAAGAAATCCCCCTTGGGGCCTTCATAGAACGCCATGCCGGGGCCGCGTCCCGGCAGGCTGTCATGCGGGAGGACTTCCAGCCGCACGGCGGTGATGTTTTTCAGATTCGTGCGGAAGGTGAGATCGAAGTTATCCGCCTTCGTGATGTCCCCGCTGGCCAGCACGGAATCGTCTGTCAGCGTGATGAGTTTGGGAGAAGTGGAAACCGCGGAGACAGGTCTCGCCGGGATCCAGTTCACTGCCTTTGCCCGTTCTTTCGGAAGCCACGCGGCAAAGGCCCGCTCCATGGATTCCCGGGGCGTGGTGCCGTTGCCCACTGCCGTGCCGGTGCTCAGGCGCACCCGGCCCATGGTATGACCGCCACCGAACTGCTGGTCCAGCTTCACGGTCACCCGACCGCGCAGAGGCTTCGCGAGGTGGAAGGTGGCGGTCTTCGGGGAGTTGAGTTTTCCGCCGGTGTCCACCGCCCAGCCCGTGCCGGGATTTCCGTCAAAGGCGCTGGTCACGGGAAAGCCGTTCTGCTCCGCGTCCGCCTGGGCGGAGGCGATAACTCCGGGTCCGGTTCCAGCCGAAGAAACGGAGATCTCGGAGAGCACAAAATTCCCGTGCGGGGTCCGGCCTGGTCCGCGGGAGGGCAGGGAGGGATCCGTCAGGGCTTCCAGCTTCAGATCCGTGAGTCCGCCGGCGGGCGCGTCAATTTCGATGACATACTGTGCCTTGCCCGGGCCTTTGGCGGGGAGCAGCACGCTGCCGTCCTCCAGCACCTTCGCGTTTTCGGCACCCGCCAGGAAGCGGGCGGGACGCGCGGTGTCCCAGCGCGTGCCCTCCGCGGGCCACTGGTCCGGCAGTCCGGCGGTGAGGTCCGCGATGCGTTTGGCCCGCTGCCTCTCCACGGCGTCCGCGTCCGCCGGGCGGATGGTGTAGTCCGGCTCTCCCGCATTGTTCAGGAAGGCCATCACTTGATAGTATTCCCGGTGCTGGATGGGGTCGAATTTATGCGTGTGGCACTGGGCGCACTGGAGGGTCAGTCCCAGCCAGGTGGCTCCGGTGACACTCACGCGGTCCGTCATGGCGTTGAAGCGGAACTCCAGGGGATCGATCCCGCCCTCTTCATTCAGCATGGAGTTGCGGTGGAACCCGGTGGCGATGATCTGGCTGACGGTCGCGTTCGGCAGCATGTCCCCGGCGAGTTGCTCGACGGTGAATTCATTGAACGGCATGTCCTCGTTGATCGCCTTCACCACCCAGTCCCGCCATGGCCAGATCTGGCGGCCCCGGTCTTTTTCATAACCGTTCGTGTCCGCGTAGCGGGCGAGGTCCAGCCACTTCCGCGTCCACCGCTCGCCGTATTGCGGGGAGGCCATGAGCTTGTCCACATAGGCGGTGTAGGCCGTCTCCAGCTTTTCCGGCGGAGCCCCCGCGAGAGCGGAGAACTCCGTTACCGCCTCCGCGGAGGGAGGCAGGCCGGTGAGGTCAAGCGTCACCCGGCGGAGGAGCGTCACCGGGTCCGCGGGAGCGGAGGGAGTCAGGCCCTCGGTCGCGAGTTTCGCCGCCACAAAGTGGTCGATGGGGGAAGCGGAGGGTGCTTTGAAGCCCTCCACGGGAGCCTCCGGCACCACCGGTTTCTTTGGCGCGATGAATGCCCAGTGGTCCTGGTATTCCGCGCCGGAGGCCACCCAGCGTTTCAGGATATCCATCTGCGAGGGCGTGATCTCGGACTTCGCCGCAGGCGGCGGCATGAGGTCGTCCGGGTCGTGGGAATAAATGCGTTTTACCAGTTCGCTCTCGTCCGGCTTGCCCGGCACGATGGCCGGTTTCCCGCTCTTCGAAGGAGCGAGGGCATCGGCGCGGATATCCAGACGCAACCCACCCTTCCGGCCCTCTTCATCCGGCCCGTGGCACTTGAAGCAATACCGGGACAACACCGGACGCACATCCCTGGCAAAGTCCGGGCCGGGAGCCGCGTGCAGGCGGGCGGTCAGCGAGCAAAGGGTAAGGGTGAGGAGGGAAAAACGCATGGGGACGTGTGTGTTAGAAGAGATTACCGGTGAACTTACGCCGTCAATGCTCCCGGCTCTCAACAAAAAAGTCCCGTGCCAGGAGCTGGAAACTAAGCTTCCGCGGCAGGGACGGATTGCAACCGCGTCCGCGGACGCGTATCACACGGCGGGATCAAATCCGCGTGGCCCGAAACGGCATCGCTGCCGGAAAATACCGGGCTAGAACCGGAAGGAGGTGCCGGCGAAAAATCTGACATCGTCCGCCGCGCCGTTCAGCCCGAGATTCACGCCCGTGTCGATCGTCCAGTTATCTTCGAGGGAGAGGATCAGGCCGGTGTTGAAATAGACTTCCGCGTCTCCTTCCAGTGGCAGGGTGACCACGGTTTCCGTGAAGGCCGAGAGCTTTCCGGTGAGGTCGAATCCCAGCGATGCTGAAAGCGTGAGCGCCCCGGTCCATCCATCGTCGTCATCATTCCGGATCACCGCTGCCTCCGCCATCCACGAGAGATCGCAACCTTTTCCCAGGCTGGTGGACAGGGGGAATATCAGGCCACCTTCCACGTTTCCGTTGCCCAGTCCGCGGCTGGCGGTTGGCAGTTTGAGGTAAGGCAGGAGGCCCATGGCCAGTCCTTCCTTTCCATCCTGGCCGGTGAGATTCCACTTCAGCCGCAGCTCCATGTCCGTCCAGCCATCCACGCCGTGTTCATGATGCCATGCGGGCGTCACCCACTGAAGATCTACGGAGTCCGAGAGTCCATACTTCAGATTGATACTCCCCCAGTCCTCAGAGGTGCGCCCCTGGTCGCGGGTAATGGAAATGGCCTCCATTTCCACCTGCCAGTAACCCGCGGGCACGGTGAACGGGGATTCAGTGGTATCCGGGCGGTCCGCGGACATTTCCCGCACCGGAGGGGTCGAGTCAGCCGGTTCTTTTCCGAAGGCCGGGACGAAAGGCAGAAACAGGAACGACAGAAAGAGTTTGTTCATGGCCAATATTAGCCATGACTAATTTCATTATCAATTGCCAAATTTAATAGCTTTGCCGTTTTCCCGCGATGCGAAAAGGCCGGATCCGGACCGGCGCGGGAGTTTAAACCGGCACCTCCGTGAAGCCGGAGGCCATGCAGAAAAGCCTTCGGGAATCCGCCCGGTCTCAACTTACCGGGGAACGGCGGGGTTCTCTGTTTTAGGCGTCTCTCCGGGAGGGAGAGCGGGGGTGGGCACGGGCAGCGGACGGGAGGCGCGCAGGGCCTTTTCCACCTCCGGCCGGATGTAGGCCGGGCACTGGTTGAGGATTTTTTCCATCTCGGCGGGGCTCATCTCCGCGGAGTCCCGGGTGATTTTCCCGTCGGGACCGACTTTCAAAAGATGCCTGGTGATGCTGGCAAGCGGCGGAGTGGTGGCCCGTGAGGGGGCCTCATGCTTTCCAAGCACCGCGTTCGTTACCGCCATCTGCCCCTTCCGGTAGTAGGTGAGCTTCACGATGTCGCCTTCCCTGTGGTTGGCGATGAGAACCGCCAGTTGCCGGGTGGTGATGAGAATCTGGTCATCCAGTTTCCCCAGGACATCGCTTTCCATGAGGCCTGCTTTCGCGGCCGGGCTGCCGGGGGCCACGGCTCCGATGAGCAGGCCGGTTTCCTGGGGCAGGGGCACCTGCGCGCTGACCTCCCGGGGCAGTTCCATCGTGCCCACGCCGAGATACGTGACAATGCCGGTGCGGGCCGGGGGACGCTCCGTGAGAAGCAGCGGCTCCAGACCTCCGGCGTCCTTGAGATCAATGATCCGGGTTTCTTTTTTTCCGTCGATTTCCGTGGTGATCACCACTTTCCCCTGCAAGGCCGCCATGGTGGCGGGATCGTTGAAATCAGGGACATGCGGGTCCTTCCTGCCGCCGGTTTCCCCGGTGGACTTGCCGGCGGAGGCGGCGGCGGGTGGCGGGGAGGCAGGATCCCGCTGAGCGGGTGGCGTGTCCTGCGCGACGGAGCAGAAAGCGGAGCCCAGCAAGGCCAGGGCGAGCGGACGGGATTTCATGGCGGAAAACAAAGTGCGGGCGGGGAAATTCAGTAAGTGGTCAGCACCACGGGCAGGATCTCATCCCGCACGCGTGCCTCCCTCATGGGAGGAGTGCCATCCCCCCGGCTGTAGATGTCATCATCCAGCCAGGTGGCGTGCATGAGACGCACGGGGCGGCTCTGGGCATCGCGGGCAATTCCAAGATCCCTCACATCGAGCAGTTCCTTGCGGCTTTCCTGGGGAGAGAGGAAATGGAAGGCGGGGGCTTCCGGCTGCGATATAGCGGGCGTGGCCGCCGCGACAACGGGGGCATTCTCCGGGGAACGGCTCAGCCAGGCAGCCGCGCCTCCGATGACCATGGCCGCCGCGACCGCGGTCCACTGGCGGGGAAAGGAAATCACTTTAGCCCGGGAGGGCAGGGAAACCGGGCCGGGCATCACCGCAGGGCGGGCGGCCAGCAGGCGCGCCATGAAGGCCGCGGACGGATCCACGGGATGGATGCGGTCGAGCAGATTCTCCACGGGCTCGGTATCGGCGGGGTCAGTCATAGGAGCACAGGGGTAAGGGATTTTCGCAGCTGGGTGAGAGCCGTGCGGTAGCGGGTGGCGGCGGTTCCCTGGGGGATTCCCAGCGTGGAGGCCACCTCCGCGAAGGTCTGGCCTCCCCATACTTTGAGCGTGATGACTTCTGCCAGCTCCGGAGGCAGGGTGCGCACGGCCTCCTCCAGCAGCATGGCGGTTTCCCGGTCCGCCACGGCGGAGTCAAACCACACGTCGTTTTCGGGAGCGGAGGCCTCCTCCCGGCGGGCGCGCCGGTCATGGCGGCGCCCCAGGTCGATGGCCCGGCGGCGGATGGTTGCAAAGACGAGCGCGGATTCCGGGCGTCCGCCGGTCCGCTGCCATGCCTCCACCAGAGCGTCCTGGAGGACGTCCTCGGCATCCTGTTCGCCCCGCGTTTGCTGGCGGGCAAAGAGCAGGAACCGTGAGGCGTTTTCCACGACCCATGATTCCCATTCGCTGGTAGTTTCTCCGGACAAGGTGTTTGGAGTTGGTTTTCCTCTTTTAGCGCCGCCGGGTTCCCTTTTTATGTGGCCCTCTCCGCCGCCCGCCGGAATTTCTCATTTCCTTTGTATGCCAGACCGCCGCCGTATCCATCCCCAGCGTGAGGACGTCTTTTATGATGATGAAGACGGTGGGCGTTATCGCGGGGAGGGAGAGTGGAGCGGGGACGGGGACCGGAGCGCGGAAAGGCTGGCGGGAGGGGCCCGGGTGCAAAAGGAGCTCGAAAAACGCCGGGCCGCGGGCGAGCCGCTGGAGCCGGTGATCCCTTCGAACAATCGAACCCTCAGCACCACCTTTTGGGGCCAGGCGTGGAACCGGAATCTCATGTCCTACAGCGATTATGAGACCCGCATGCCCCGGGGGCGCGCCAGCCTCCGCGCGGGGCGGGTTTTTGATTTGAGCATTCAGGAGGGGAAGGTCACGGCCGCGGTGGCCGATACCCGCATCTATGACGTGAGCATCCTCATCCAACCGCTGGACGGGGAGGAATGGGAGGACCTGAAAAAACGCTGCCGGGGGAAAATCGCGGGCGTGGTGGAGATGCTTTCCGGATCTCTAAGCGACGAAGTGATGCGGGAGGTGACCCTGCCTGGGCACGGTCTTTTTCCCGCCCCGGGCGGGATGAAAATGAACTGCACCTGCCCGGACACGGCGGGACTATGCAAACATGCGGCAGCCGTTTTATATGGAGTGGGCACGAAGCTGGATGACCAGCCGGCGCTCCTGTTCACCCTCCGGGGAGTGAATCCGGAGGAAATGGTGGCGGCCAATGCCGCGGAGGCCATCCAGGACCTCACGGCGCCTGCCACGCCGGATCCCGCCCGGGACGCGGCGCTCCAGGGGGTGGATCTCTGCGCGCTTTTCGATATTGACGGGGAGGAGTGAGTTTCTCTCCCGCTGCTTTGCTTACTGTTGAGTAGGGGGCGTGGGTGGAGCGGGTGGTGCGGCGGCGCGCAGTTGCTCGGCGCGTTCGGGATTTGTCGCCGCGATCATCACGGACAGCGCGCGGAAGCTGCCGGCGGCGGATGCCGGCAGCATGGGCAGCAATTTATTGAAGGCTTCGTCACTCAGGGAGGTCAGCATCTCCGGTTTTTCAAAAGCGGCTTCCAGCACGCCTTTCGCGCCGGGGACCTCCCCCGCCGCGCCATCGCTCATGCGCGTCAGCCACTCCACGGTCGCATTGGCATCGCCTTTCAGCAGGGCATCATGCACGCTCCGGTTGAGAACGGCGGGCGAGAGGTAGGGCTGGCCTTTTTGCTCCTCCAGCCATCCCAGCATTTTGTCCGGAGTGCCTTCGGTCCAGCTTTTGTGCAGCATGGCTTCCGCCAGCGAGTTGAACATGCCCTGGAAGTTTTGACTTCCAGCGGACTCGGGGACCTCTGTGAGCACGGTTTGCAGCGCCTTCCGTGCCTCCTCCAGACCGGAGGTATTAATGGCCTGGGCAATGAGCGCGCCCGCGTCCAGGGCGGGGTAGTCAACCGTGAGTGCCAGATTCAGCGCCTTTTCGGGATCCACCCGGCAGATGCCTGTCAGGTAGGCATTGTCAAACCGGGTGTCCCGCACGCGTGCGTCCTCCAGCGCCTTTTGGACCCCTTCCGGGTCCACCGCGGCCCATCCTTCGATGGCGATGGCGAGATTCTGGTGCTCCGGGAGGAGCTTTTGAAAGCAGTCCGCCCCCATGACCTCCCCGTAGCGCCTCAGCATCATCCCCCACTCGCCATCCAGACGCCGCCCGCTCCGGGTAGTGATATCCAGGAATGCCTGATAGAGTTCCGGCCCCGTCTCTTTGGTCATCGATTCGAGCAGCAAGCCGACGGCGGCCATGCGGCTGACCGGATTGGCCTCCTCCAGTGCCCGGTACATGAGGCTGTTGGCATTTTTCACGGTGACCGGCTCGCTCCCGATGATCCGGGCGATCCCGGCGGGAATCAGTCCGGCCACCGGAGGGGTGGAGGGGGGCACCGGTTCCTTGCGGACGGGTTTAAGCTGTTTGACCACCGGGGCCGGTTTTTCCAGTCGGGGAGCGAGGAAGTATCCTCCAGTCCCGGCAACGGCGGCAACGAGCAGGTAAGAGAGGATACGGCGGAAGTTCATAGCGGTGGACGGTTAAAGGAACCGGCGAACCGGATTTGTAATATCAATAAATTCCACAGGTTAGGCAAGGGCCTTCCCGGACCACCCTGGCTCAAATTCCAATATGCGGATACTGTTCCAGCCTGACGAGTTTTATCTTGTAAATCTCGGCGATTGCCGCGGCTTCGCTGGCTTCATAGGTATCCCGATAATAAACCTCCTGGATGCCGTAGGCGCACAGCATCTGCATACAACTGGTGCAGGGCTGCGTGGTCACGGCCACCAGCTTCACCGTGCCGCGGGTGAAAAGGCTGCACAGGTTCACCTCCGCGTGGAGCATGTATTTCTGGCGGGCCGTCCGGTTGTCCCAGAAGCCGGGCGGGGGATCGAAGCCGGGGGCAAGGCCATTGTAGGCGGTGCCGATGACACGGTTCGCGTAGTCGATGGCCACGGCCCCCACTTTGCGATAGGGGTCCTCGGACCGCATGCTGGCCACGTGGGCAAGAGCCATGGCGTATTCCGGAATGCTGATGCGGCCGGGCCGGGGAGGCGTGGGATCGTCGGTCATATCCGCGATGATGGGGCGCGGTCCGCGTTTGCAAAACCGGAAAATGGATTATCCGAAATGTTACTCCCGGAATCGCGACCGGGGTTGACCCCGGGGACCGGGGTAAAGTATGCTGGTGCGCCGGTAAAGCCCCCCTTTTCCGGCTCCCCTTACCCATGTATACCCCTGCCCATGCCCCTGCCGCCGGCACCCTCGCGGCGATCACTCTCGGCTTTCTGCTGTCCGCCGCCCAGGCGGACCCGGTGATCAACGAAATCATGTACCGTCCAGGCACGGGCAATCCGGAAAACACCGGGCTGGAATACATTGAGATCTTCAATCCCGGCTCCACGCCGGTGGACCTCGGCGGCTGGGCTCTGACGAGCGGCGCGGGCTACACTTTTCCCGCGGGGAGTGTCATCACGGCGGGGGGCTATGTGGTGGTGGCCTCGAATCCCGCGGCGCTCGCGGCGGCCTTTCCGGGAGTGAACGCGCTCGGGCCATGGCAGGCCGGGGCGGTGCTTTCCAACAATGGGGAGAAGATCACGCTTTCCCGTCCCGGCTCCTCCGCGGGCTCGTGGACAAAGGTGGACGAAGTCACCTACTTCACGGACGGGGACTGGGCTCCCCGCGTGCGGGAGACGACTTACAATGGCTGGGACTGGCAGACGCCGGCGAATCGCGGGGGGAAATCCCTGGAGCTGCGCAATCCCGCGCTAAGCAACGACAACGGGCAGAACTGGACCGCGAGCACCGCCGCCGCCGGAGGAACTCCGGGCGCGGCGAATTCCGTCCTCACCGCAAATGTGCCCCCCATCATTCACGCGGTGAGGCACTCCCCGGCGGTGCCCCGCTCCACGGATTCCGTCACCATCTCCTGCGAGGTGAATGACGAGGCCGCGGCGGACACCCGGGTGGCCACGCTTTATTACCGGAATGCCACCAGCGCCACGGCACCGGCCTTCACCAGCGTGGCCATGACCAATGACGGCACGGGGAAATTCACCGCCGTCCTCCCGCCCGGGGCTAACAAAACCATATGGGAGTTTTACGTCTCCTCCACGGACGGCACCGGCACCCGGACCTGGCCGGACACAACGCCTGCGGGGCAGGTGGCAAATTGTCAGTATCAGGTGGATGACGAGGTCACCGCCGCGGGCGTGGATACCTATCGCATGGTGCTCACCACCGCGGAGAACAACGCCTTCAACAGCGTGAGCAGCAGCAGCAACCGCCAGTTCAACATGACGTTGATCACCGCGCGGGGGGACGGGGCGACGTCCATCCATTACCGGTCCTCCATGCGAATCCGGGGCAACAGCAGCCGGAGCTATCAATTCCGTCCGCTGCGCCTTTCGGTTACGAAGGACGATCCGGTGGATGGCGCGGCGGACTTCAATCTCAATCCCCGGAACCCGTATCTCCAGTACCTGGGCATGCGTCTCATGCAGGCTTCCGGTCTCGTGGCGCCGGATGCCGTGCCGGTGGAATTGCGGCGCAATGGCGTGGAATCCACCACCAGCAGCGGCACCACGCCGGACTACGGCCGGTGGGTGCGGGTGGAGGACTTCAGCGCGGACTTCGTGAGCCGCCACTGGCCGGATGCCAGTTCCGGCAATGTTTATAAAAAGGGGCGTCCCGATGAATTCTGGCGGAACACCGCCGCCGCGCCCACGAACCCCGATGCCCTGCTGGACGGATGGGCCAAGGAGAACAACAGTTCCGCCAATGACTGGAGCGATCTGAAAGGATTTTTCGGAGCCTGGCAGACGGCCTCCGCCCCTCACTTCCCGGGAGCTCCGGCGAATGATGTGAATGGCGGCACCTGGAACAACACCCCCTTCACGGCGGAGGAATATACCGGTCTGGAAAAAGTGGCGGACCTTAAACAATGGGCCCGGTGGTTCGCGGTGATGACCATCCTGCAGAATAACGAGACGAACATCTCGAACGGCGAGGATGACGACTATGCCATCTATTTTCTGCCCACCGCTGGAGGCCCGTCCCGGGTGCAACTGCTGCCGAACGATCTCGATACCATTCTTGGCAGGGGAGATGACACCACGGCCAAGGGAATCTATGACATGACGGAAACCGGCTCCCTGTTCAAGCCGTTGCTGCCGCTCATCGGGAACACCGCCCGGCCCGGCTATGCGGCGTTCCGGGAAAGTTATCTCGCGAATATCCGGGAACTCCTGGCCACCGTGTTTGACACGGACACGACCGGGAACGCGAATCCCCCGTTTTATGCCTTTGTGGACAATCACCTCACCGGGTGGGCTCCGGACAATGTGCGGACCGCGCTGAAGACCTTCGTCAACACGCGCCGGCAGACGCTGCTCACCCTGGCTGGCGGCACTGCCACGCCACCGCCCGCCGCCACCTCTGTGGCCACGGTTTCCCAGCCGCATGGCGCTCTCATCATCTCCGAGGTGCTGGCTTCAAATGCCGCCGCGTGGGCCAACGGAGGACTGTTTCCGGATGCCATTGAGTTGCGCAATACTGGTGCGACCGCCATCGATCTGGCAGGCAAGTCGCTGACTGACGATCCCGCCCAGAAGACCAAATTTGTGTTCCCCGCGAATACCGTGCTCAATGTGGGAGCGTATCTCGTGATCAGCGCGGATGGCACTTTCAGCGCACCGGGGCTGCACTCCGGGTTCCAGTTGGATCAAGGAGGGGACGCGGTGTATCTCTATGATACCGCGGGAAGCGGACAGGCACTGCTGGACTCGGTGGTGTTTGGGCCGCAGGTGACGGATTTCTCGCTGGCCCGGACAGGGGCGGATTTGAACACATGGGCTCTTGTGGCACCCACCATTGGAGCTGCCAACAACGCGCCGGTGGCTCTCGGAGCGCCGGGAGGACTGGTCATCAATGAGTGGCTTGGGAACCCGGACTTCCGTGTGGATAATGACTTTCTGGAGCTTTTCAATCCCGCCTCCCAGCCGGTGGCCATGGGAGGGCTGTCTCTCACGGATGACTTTGCGAATAGTCCGGCGAAGCACGTGCTGCCGCCGCTGAGTTTCATCGCGCCGGGCGGGTATCTCGCGTTCAAGGCAAAGGGAAGTAAGGCCACGGCGGGCAACGCGCTGGAACTGCCGTTCTCCATCGACAAAACCTTCGGCTGGCTGGCGCTCTCGGGAGCGAACGGGACCATCGTGGATCGCGTGGACACCGTGTCCCAGGCGCGGGACCGCTCCACCGGTCGCAGTCCGGATGGAGGCGCGGCTTATGCCACCCAGGCCCTTCCCAGCCCTGGTCTGCCCAACAGCGCGCCGCCCGCGGCCTTTCAGGCTCTTCTGGATAACCTGCGTATCACGGAGGTGATGTACAAACCCAATGGCGGGAATGACTACGAATTTGTCGAACTGAAGAACATTGGAAACGCGCCCCTCGATCTCTCCAGCGTGCGCTTCACCAATGGCATCGACTACACGTTCCCCGCGGGCACCTCCCTGGGAGCCGGGGCCTTCACTGTGGTGGCCCGGAACCGGGCGGTGCTTCAGAGCCGGTTTCCCCTGGTGGAGCCGGTGCTGGCTCCGGGGCAGTATTCCGGAGCGCTGGACAACAGCGGGGAGACGCTCACGCTGTCCCTGCCGAATCCCTGGGATGTGGCCATTCTCAACTTCGCCTATGCCACCACCTGGGAGCCGCTGACCTTCGATGCCGGTTATTCCCTCACCGTCGTCGCGCCCGCCGTTACCGCGCCGCGGGACTGGAATCAACCCGCCACCTGGACTGCCTCTCCCGTCGCGGGGGGCACACCGGGCAGCGAAGTGGTGCCGGCCATCACTGGCACGCTGACCGCCTCGGCGGCGAAGGACGCGGCTTTTTCCTATCAGATCATGGCCACGGGCGCGCCCTCGGTTTTCACCGCCACCGGGTTGCCCGCCGGGCTGACTGTGAACGCCTCCACGGGACTCATCAGCGGCATCCCCACCCAGGAGGGAACTTTCAATGTGGCACTCAGCGCGGCGAACACCTCGGGCACCGCCACGGGCACGCTGGTGCTCGGAGTTTCCACCAGTGGACCGCTGGATCACTTCACCTGGGAGTTCGCGCCTTCCTCCGCGGAGGCGGGTGTGCCCTTCGCGGCATGGATCACGGCGCGGGATGCGGCGGATCGTGTGGTCACGAATTTCAGCGGCAGCGTCAGTCTATCGGGTACCGCTGCTTCCGGGGCCGGCTCCGCGCGGGTGCTCATCACGGAGGTCACGGATGAGGATGAGGATGAGTTTGAACTGCAAAACACCGGCAGCGAATCAGTGAATACCACCGGGTGGTTCGTGCTGGTGGGCAACAGCAACGGGATCAACGAAGTGAACGCGGTGAAGTGGAATCTGCCCGCCACCGTGACTCCCGGGCAGATTCTCCGGGTATCCGAAATCACCGGCACGGGCAGGCTGTCGTTCGGCGGGTCCATTTCCTGGACGGCGGCTCTCAACCGGGGCTGGATTATGCTGTTCGATGCCGAATCGAATCCCCGCGACTTTTTCACCTGGGGCTGGACCGCCGCGCAACTGGGCACCGTCAGCCTGACAGTAAACGGAAAGACCATCACCACCGCGGGGCAGTGGTCCGGCAATGGGGCTCCCCAGGGATCCCGGGCGGTGGCGAATAATTCATGGCAGCGGGTGGGCGCCGCGGACACCAATGCCGCCGCAGACTGGATTTTCGCCGCCAACGCTCCTTCGTGGGGATCGACGAATCCCGGACTGACCGTGCCATGGAATTCGGCGTCCGCCGTGCCGGTCTCCCCGGACTCTCTCACTTTCAGCGGGGGAACGTTCGCGGGATTTCTCACCGTGCCCGTCGCGACTGGCGGTGTGCGTCTGGTGGTTTCGGACTCACAATCCCATACCGGACAGTCCGCCGTGTTCGACGTGACGGCCAAAGCCGCGGATACCGATGGAGATAAACTCCCGGACGCCTGGGAAACTGCCAACGGGCTCAATCCCGCGGTCAATGACGCCGCCGGGGATGCCGATGGCGACGGCATGAGCAATCTCATGGAATACTACGCGGGAACAGATCCCCGTTCCGCCGCTTCCGTTTTCCGGATCAGTTCCGTGACCGCTTTTTCGGGCGACCGGATCTCTCTGTCCTGGAATGCCGCCGCCGGGCGCCTCTACCGGGTGCGCTATTCCACGGGCACGTCAGGGTGGACTTATGTTCCCGGACAAATCTATACCACGGGGGTCGCTGGTCCGCTGACCGCGACCTTCGCCAAACCCGCGGGCACGGCTCCACGCGCCTTTTATCAGGTGGAACTGCTCACGCCTCCCTGAGAGTGAAACTTGAACAGGCGCTAACGAAGGAAACGAAGCGCCTGGCTTCTGGACCTCAGGGGCGGGTATCGTAGATATCCCGCTGATACCGTCTCGCGTCGCGCAGTGCGGCGAGCCAGGTCACGGCTTCCGCTTCGTTTTTTCCTCCCTGTTCCTGGATGATTTGCAACAGGGCGGCCTCCACTTCCCGCGCCATGCGGGAGGAGTCGCCGGAAATATACACCCCGGCACCGCCTTCCAGCCAGGCCCACAGTTCGCCAGCCTGCCGGAGCATGAGGTGATGCACTCCCAGCCGTTCCTCCTGGTCGTGAGAAAACGCGAGACTTAGCTTTTGAAGAAATCCGGTGAGCGCCCACTCCTCCAACTGGGCCTGGTAAAGATAATCCACGGACCGTCGCCGGTCCCCGAAAAAGAGCCAGTTCCCGCCATTCGCGCCTGTCGCCTGGCGGTTTTCCAGGAAAGCCCGGAAGGGCGCGATGCCCGTGCTTTCGCACACCATGATGACCGGCGCGCCGCCCTCCGCCGGAAGTTGGAAATGCGGAGCCCGGTGGATGAAGACGCCAGCCGTGCCTCCGATGGGTATACGGTCCGCCAAGTAGGTGGTGGCCACTCCCTTGTGCTGGACACCGTCCTCCTCATACCGCAGCGCGCTCACGGTGAGGTGGACCTCCTCCGGATGGACGAGGGCGCTGGAGGAAATGGAAAACAGCCGGGGGCGGAGTTTGCCGAGTTTTTGAACAAAGGCCTCCGCCGTGACCGGCTCCGCGGGCTTTGTGCCGAGCAGCAGTCTCACCTCATAGTGGCTGAGTAAGGCCTCGCGCAGAGGTGCTTGGCCTCTGCCCGGCAGCGGCACCATGTCCTGGGGCGAAAGGCCGTGCTCCGCGATGATCTGGTCCACCACGCCGGGACAGTTCTGGGGATACACGCCGAGGGAATCCCCGGGCTCGTAAGTAAACCCGGAGCCCCGCAGGGAAAAGACCAGATGCCGTGTGTCTCGTGACGAACCCCGGCTGTTGAGCAGGCGGTTTTCGAGCAACCGCGCGGGGAAGGGGTTCTTTTTGGAATACCCCATACCCGTTTCCACCAGTCCAGGCAAAAGCGGGAATCCGGCCGGCTGGGCGTCCGTGCTGCTCCGCTGGAGAGCGGTGAAGACTCCCTGGCTCCATTCCTGGGCGGGGGCGTCATATTCGAGATCACATTCCACCCGGGGATGAATCCGGTGGGCTCCCAGCTCCGCCAGCCGTTCATCCAGCCTCCGGCCCGCGAGGCAAAAAGTTTCCGCGTATCGCCGGTCCCCCAGGGCCAGCACGGAGTAGGTGACGCCATTAAGGCGTGGAGAGGAGCCGTTCTGATTCAGCAGGCTCCAGAAATTCAGCGCGTTGTCCGGCATGTGGCCCTCGCGGGTGCTGGTGACAATGAGCACCTGCCGCTCCTGGATCAGATCCTCCGCGTTGATCGAGTCCATCCCCGCCGCCCTTGCCTGGAAGCCCCGCCTGGTGGCCTCTTTTTCCAGCCTCCGCGCCAGGGCTTCGGCATTCCCCCCGTGGGTGCCAAAAAGAATCAGCAGCGTGGCACGCCCATCCGGAGGGGACGCCGCGGAACCCCCCCCGAGGTCCGCTGGCGTCCCGCTCCGGCTGAGCACCCCTGCAAGAAAATCATTGAGCCATGTCCTTTGCTCGACAGTGAAAGGGGCATCATCCGGGAGTTTAGGGACAAGGGACATTGCATCATCAATTTACGGATCCCCAAAGTAGCGGCTCCTGTGCCAGCCACTGGCCCCGGGATTTCGCTTCGTTTTCATCCGGAAAATGAGCCATATAAATATCATAGAGGCGCGTGCCTCCCGGGTGCTGACTCATTTCTCCAGGCAAAGAGCGTCTTCACGGACGCTTTATGCCCGAACGACCCCGGGAAATCCGGTTGTCATCGACAACCAGGCCACCATAGTCGCGATTCCCTAAATTCTGACCCTTACCGGACCCGCTCCCCATGCTGCATTGGATACTACGTAAAATCGTTGGCTCGAAAAACCAGCGCGAACTGAGAAAGCTCTGGCCGGTGGTGCAGCAGATCAACAAACTGGAGCAGGAGCTTCAGTCGAAGCCGGAGGAGGTATTGAAAGCGAAAACCGCCGCGTGGAAAGCGGATCTGGCGAAAATCGAAGACTTCAATGAAGTGCAGGCCTATCTGGGCCGCATCCTGCCGGAAGCCTTCGCGGTGGTGAAAAATGCCGCGCGCCGTCTGGCGGGCAGCAAGCTCACTGTTTGTGATCAGCCGGTGACCTGGGAGATGGTGCACTTCGACGTGCAGCTCATCGGGGGCATGACGCTGCATAACGGCAAGATCGCCGAAATGGCCACGGGTGAAGGAAAGACGCTGGTGGCGACGCTGCCGCTTTTTCTCAACGGCCTCACCGGTCGTGGCGTCCATTTGATCACGGTGAATGATTACCTCGCCCGCCGGGACTCGGACTGGATGGGCTTCCTGCTGCGTTATCTCGGGGTTTCCGTGGGCTGTATCCAGCACGATCAGCCTCCCCACATCCGCCGTGAGCAGTATGCCGCGGACGTGACCTACGGGACCAACGCGGAGTTCGGCTTTGACTATCTGCGGGACAACGGCCTCGCCACCTCCGTGGAGGAGCAGGTACAGCGTGGTCACTGGTTCGCCATCGTGGACGAAGTGGACAGCGTGCTCATCGATGAAGCCCGGACACCGCTCATCATCAGCGGCCCGGTGGCTCAGGACACGCATCAGTATGACAAGTTCAAGCCCATGGTGGAGCGCGTGGTGAAGGAGCAGGGTCTCCTGCTCAATCAACTCGCCTCCGAAGCCAAGGCCTTGGGCGAAGCCGGAAAACATGACGAATCCGGTCACGTGCTCTTTAAGATCAAGATTGGACAACCCCGCCACCGCGCGCTGCTGCGCTTGATGGAGGAGCCGGAATACCGCCGTGCCATCGAGAAAGCCGAACTCAGCTACTACGCGGACCCGCAGAAAAAGGCGCTCTTCGCGCTGAAGGAGGAGCTGTTCTTCTCGATCGATGAAAAGTCCCATGAGTCCGATCTCATGGAGAAGGGCCGCAAGTTCCTCAGCCCGGACGATCCGGATGCCTTCGTGCTGCCGGACCTCGCGTCGTCCTTCGCGGACATCGAGCAAAACAAGTCCCTCTCCCCCGAAGAACGTCTGGCCGCCAAGGAAGCCGTGCAGCAGCGCATGGACGTGCAAGCCCAGCGAATGCACAATATCTCCCAGCTCCTCCGTGCCTACTGTCTCTACGAGAAGGACGTAAACTACATGGTCACGCCTCCGGGTGAGGGTGAACCGAAGGTGGTCATCCTTGACGAACACACGGGCCGTCCCATGCCGGGCCGCCGCTGGAGCGATGGTCTGCACCAGGCCGTGGAGGCCAAGGAGGGCGTGCGTATCGACAAGGAAACGCAGACGCTCGCCACCATCACCATCCAGAATTACTTCCGCCTTTATAAGAAGCTGGGCGGCATGACGGGAACGGCCGAAACGGAGGCCAGCGAGTTCCACGATATTTACAAGCTCGACCTGCTCATCGTGCCGACCAACCGGCCAGTGCAGCGCCGGGACAACAACGATAAGATCTTCAAGACGCGCCGCGAGAAATACAACGCGGTGGTGGAGCTCATCAAAGAGCGGCACGCCACGGGCCAGCCGATGCTGATCGGGACTGCCAGCGTGGACGCCTCCGAGACTCTGTCCCGGATGATGCGCGCCGCGAAGATCCCGCACAAGGTGCTCAACGCGAAGAATCACCGGGCGGAGGCTGAGATCGTGGCCCAGGCCGGACAAAAGGGTGCCATCACCGTCTCCACGAACATGGCGGGCCGGGGCACGGACATCAAGCTGGGGCCAGGCATGGCCGATCTGGGAGGACTTCTCGTGATTGCCACCGAGCGTCACGAAGCCCGCCGGATTGACCGCCAGCTGCGCGGACGTTGCGCCCGTCAGGGAGACCCGGGCGAGAGCATTTTCTACCTCAGCTTTGAGGACCAGTTGATGATGAACTTCGGTGCCGCCGGACGCATGACCGGACTCATGGAGCGCATGGGTCTCCAGGACGGCCAGGAACTGGAGCATCCGCTGCTGAACCGCTCCGTGGAAAGCGCCCAGAAGCGCGTGGAGCAGCGGAACTACACCTACCGCAAGCGCACGCTCGAATTTGACGACGTGCTCAACAAGCAGCGGACGGTCATTTACGAATTCCGCAACGACGCTCTCACCACCCAGGATCCCCACACCATGGTGCTGGAGGTGATCGATGAAGCGATTCCCCTGAAGGTGCAGACCTTCGTGGATGGGGATACCGGCAAGCTGGACCATCCGGAACTGCTCCAGTGGATCAACATGACCTTCCCCCTGCGCCTCACCCACGAGGAAGCCGGGCTGGAAACCCGCGATATCGAGGGGAATTCGTCCTGGCTGGTGGAAAAGGTCAAAGCCGCTTACGAACTGAAGACCGGCACCGAATTCCCGGAGGCGATCAAGGATCTGGAGCGTTACGTGCTGCTCAACGCCATCGACCGTCTCTGGCAGGAGCATCTCTATAACATGGACAGCCTGCGTGACGGGGTGCATCTCCGTTCGTTCGCTCAGAAGGATCCGCTTCAGGAATACAAGGCGGAGGCTTACGATCTCTTCGAGACCCTCATGGGCAACATCCGGAATGAAGTGCTCAACAATCTCTTTCGGAGCACGACGAATCTGAAAGCCTTCGAGGAACTGCTGGCCGGGCTTCCCCGGAAGCTCAGCGGCGGCGGCAGCGAGGATGATGTGGACACGGATGGCCCCGGTGCTCCTCCGCCCCGGCGTCCCGCGCCCTCCCCGCCCGCCATCAATATGGGCGGCAGCGGCACGATTACCTTCAGCGGCGGTGTGGTAGCCCCGAAAAAGAAACAGGGTGGCACCCAGACCCGCATGGGTGGTTAGGATTACCCGCGTGTGAATATCCGCCCGTTCGTTCCCGGTTTCCCCGGGGGCGGGCGGGCTTTTTGTTTCTCTGCTGCTCCAGCAGAGGGCACAGGCGTGCCGGGGCATTCCGGCCTTCCATTTCGCGATGCCCGCGGCCCTTAGAGCCAGCGTTTCAGCCCGGCTTTGTGAAGCAGCCCGGCGAGGCGTTTAAAGCGCCGGTGTTTTTTCCCTGAGTAGGGGAACCACCAGAGATTGGATTTCAGCGGCAGGCGGTCCCAGTTCAGGTGCTTCATACGCACGAATTCCCGGAGCCCGTGGTGGGAGTGGGTAATGCCCGTGCCACTTTCCTTGATACCAAACCACGGGGTTTCCGGGGCCCCGTGGGTATAGACCGCGTCATTGATAAGGACAGTGCCGGCCTCCAGCCGCGAGGCGATCCGTTTCCCCTGGGTTGTATTTTTGGTCCATACACTGGCCAGCAGGCCGTAGCTGGAATCGTTGGCGGCCTGGATGGCCTCCTCCTCATTCTCCACCACCATCACCGGCAGGACCGGACCGAAGGTTTCCTCGCGCATGATGCGCATGGTGTGGTTCACATTCACCAGCACCGTGGGCTCATAGAAATACCCGGGCAGGGCCACGATGCGGCGGCCTCCCGTGAGTACTTTCGCGCCCCGGGCCACCGCGTCCTCCACATGGGCCATCACCGTCTCCAATTGCTTCGCGTTGTTCAACGGGCCGATCTCGAATTCCCCCTGACCGGAGGGTCCCACGCGCAGGTCCCTGGTCCTGGAGACCACCTCGTGGAGAAAGGCATCGGCGATAGGGCGGGCCACATACACCCGCTCCACGGAGGCACAGGCCTGGCCGCAATTGTTGAACGCGCCCCACAGCGCCCCGTTCACCGTCCGGTCCAGAGGGGCGTCCGCGCAGACGATCATGGCATCTTTGCCGCCCATTTCCAGGACCGCGGGCATCATGCGCGCGGCGGCGATGGTGTTGATCTTTTTCCCCGCGGCCACGCTGCCGGTGAAAAAGATTTTATCAATCCCCGCCCCGGCCAGCGCCATGCCGGTTTCCGCGTCGCCCGTGACCACGCACAGAAGCCCTTCCGCCAGCCCGGCCTCCTGGAAAAGGCGGTCCAGCTCCAGCGCGGTGAGGGAGGTCCGCTCGGAAGGCTTGAGCACCACCGCGTTTCCCGCCATGAGAGCCATGACCACATGTCCCATGGGAATGGAAAGGGGATAGTTCCACGGAGAGATGACGCCCATCACTCCGTAAGGGTAGTATTGAATGCGGGACTTCTTGTTCCGGAAAATGGAGAGCGAAAACTCCTCCGGCTGGAGCATTTTTTGAGTGCCCCGGGCGAAGTAGTCCATCAGGTTCGCTGCCGGGAAAACCTCGCTGGTCAGGGCTTCGAGTTCAGGCTTTCCGGTCTCACGGGCAATGAGCGCGCAGAGGCGGTCCTGGCGTTTGATCAGCAGATCCCGCGCGCGGAGGATCACCCGTCCCCGCTGCTTATATGTCAGCGCCCCCCAGGCCGGCTGGGCCGCGCGGGCCTTCGCGACGGCGGCCCGCACTCCGGCTTCCGTGAAAACCGGCGCCCGCCCCAGTTCCTCCAGAGTGGCGGGGTCGATGGACGTGACTTCCCGGGGGGGCGGGGAGGCATCGTGATTCACGGCGGTGGTCATGCGTTGGTCCATAACAGACAAAAAACCGGGCGAAACGAGAAATACGCAAAATGCCCGGACGCGGGCGCGGCTTGAAGAATTCCCCGGCAGGCCGTAAGCCGCATCTGTCTCTTCATTTCTCCCAATCTTCATGCCCGAACCCGCCCGCCACAGTTACACCAGGCCACTGACCGCCGCCCAGGCGGAGAAACTGCGCCAGGTGCTGGAAGAGCGCGGATGGAAGTTTGAGCCGAAGGAATACACCCTCCTTGCCGCCCGGAAGGACAAGGTGACCGTGGCCGTGTATGAAAAAGGCCCGAAGATTCTCGTTCAGGGGAAGGGGCTGGAGGAGTTTGTCTCCTTCATCCTCGAGCCGGAGGTGCTGGGCGTGGCGGAGTTGGGGTATGAGGAGGTGCTCATGCCGGAAATGTTCGCCCCGCACTTCGGGGTGGATGAAAGCGGGAAGGGGGATTTCTTCGGCCCGCTGGTGATCGCGGGAGTTTACACAGACCGGGACATCGCTCACGCCCTGCGGGCCGCTGGAGTGCAGGACAGCAAGGCGATCACCTCGGATGCCCGCATCCGCGCTCTGGCAGACGAAATCCGCGCCACCCCAGGGATTGCCATCGAAGTGGTGAGCATGGGGCCGGAACGCTACAACGACCTCTATGTGAAGTTCAAAAGCGTGAACCGCCTGCTGGCCTGGGGTCACAGCCGGGTGATTGAGAGCCTGCTGGAGCAGCGTCCGGATTGCCCCCGCGCCCTGAGCGACCAGTTCGCGGAGGAGGAGGTGCTGCTGAAAGCCCTGGGGCCGCGCGCGAAGGACTCCGGCATGATCATGCAGCAGCGAACCAAAGGGGAGAGCGACGTGGCGGTGGCTGCCGCGTCCATTCTAGCCCGGGAGCGGTTCATCAACTGGATGGGGGAAGCCTCCGAAAAACTGGGCATCACGCTTCCCCGGGGGGCCACCACGGTGAAGGCCATCGCGGGTCAGGTGCTCCAGGCGCGCGGGAATGACTTTCTGAAAAAGGTGGCCAAGATGCACTTCCGCACCGCTTTTGAGGTGCTGGGTCTTCCGGTTCCAGAGAAGCGGGAATGGAAGAGGCCGGAGAAGAAGTGATTTTATGGAACAGGAACTGCCGCCCGAGATCCGCAACGCTCCCGCGGAGGTGAAGCACCGGTTTTGCTTGAGGCTTCTTTATCTGCTGACAATTCATAACCGGGACTTTGAGGATGAGGATCCCGTGGAAATGCGGCACGAACGTCTTTTCCGTTTCTCCGAAATGTCTCACCGGGGGGTCGCTGCCATGCGGGATTTTATGGACGGTAAAGATGGAACCTGGGGAGTCGAATATCTTTGGGGATGCTGTCAGAGAATGAATTATGTTGGTTTTTTCAGGATGGCCTGGAGGGAAATCATTCACCCGGGAACAGGGTAAAGCTCCGGCTTGTCCGGTGGCTTGACCTGGCGACAGCACGGGGATGAAACTTCCCGCATTCCTCCTGCTCCTCTGCGCCATGGTTCTCCGCGCGGAACCGGCGGCCAAACCGAACTTCCTGATCATCCTCGCGGACGATCTCGGTTTTTCGGACACGGGATGCTACGGCGGGGAAATCGAGACGCCGAATCTCGACCGTCTCGCGGCGAATGGGCTGCGGTTCACCCAGTTCTACAATACGGCCCGCTGCTGGCCGTCCCGCTCGTCGCTCATGACAGGCTACTATCCGCAGCAAATCCGCGCGGACCCGCCCTCCGGAAGGCATCCCTCGTGGGCGCGGACACTACCTCAGCTTTTGAAACCGCTGGGCTACCGTTGCTATCAGTCCGGGAAATGGCATGTGCCCGGCGCGCCGCTGCCGGTGGCGGATGCGGGATTCGACCATTCGCTGGTGCTGGAGGATCATGACCGGAACTTCAATCCGAAGCGGATTCTGATCGATGACGTGCTCCAGCCGCCCGTGGAGCCGGGCAGCGGATACTACACCACGGTGTCCTTCGCGGATCATGCCATCCGCTGTTTGAAAGAGCACCAGGAAACGCGCGCGGGGCAGCCGTTTTTCTCTTATCTCGCCTTCACGGTGCCGCACTTCCCTCTCCAAGCGCTGCCCGGGGATATCGCGAAATATCAGGGACGCTATGCGAAGGGGTGGGACCTGTTGCGGGCGGACCGGTTCCGGAGGCAGCAGGAGATGGGGCTGGTGGGAGGAATCCTCCCACCTATCGGCCAGGATGTCATTCCGCCCAGCGGCACGCCGGCGCAGGCGGCGAAGATTGGAGCAGGTGAAGTACGTGAAGCCCTGCCGTGGGATTCCCTTACCGCCCCGCAGCAGGATCTCCAGGCCACAAAGCTGGCCATCCACGCCGCCATGGTGGACCGGCTGGATCAGGAGACAGGTCGCGTCATCCGGCAGATCGAAGCCATGGGCGCGTTGAAGAATACGGTCATCCTTTTCCTTTCGGACAATGGTGCCAGCGCTGAGCTGCTGGTACGCGGGGACGGGCATGATCCCGCCGCGGCTCCTGGTTCCGCGGGTTCGTTTCTCTGCCTGGGGCCGGGGGGCAGCACGGTGTGCAATACCCCCTTCCGCCGACACAAAATATGGGTGCATGAGGGCGGCATCTCCACGCCGCTCATCGTCCACTGGCCCCAGGGAATCAAGGACCGGGGGGCGTTGCGGCACGATCCTGGGCATCTTATCGATCTCCTGCCCACGCTGGTGGAACTGGCGGGAGGCAAACCTGCGGCGGCGGAGGGCGGCCCCGCTTTTCCCGGCCGCAGTCTGGTCCCGGAGTTTGCCAAAGACGGCAGCGTGAGCCGGGACTTCCTCTTTTTCAATCACTCCGGAAACCGGGCTCTACGCGTGGGCGACTGGAAGATCGTCTCGGCAGGGCAGGGGGGCGCTTGGGAGTTGTATGACCTGAAGAATGACCGCACCGAGACAAACAACCTCGCCAGCGCGCAGCCTGACCGCGTGCGGGAAATGGCCGCGCTGTGGCAAAAATCGCAGGAGGAATACGTAAAGCAGGCCGGTCCCGGTCCGAAGACCGCCGCCGGGGAGAAAGCGGAGCTTCCTTTCTTCGCCATGGATACCGCCATCCGGGGTACGCCGGAGGAAGTGGCGGCCACGCTGGCGGAGCTGGGGTATGCGGGACTGGGAGGGAGTGGCTATCAGGTCACCCCCATGCTCAAGGCGCTGGAGGCCCGGAAGCTCCGGCTCTTCAATGTCTATCTCACCGTCAGCTTCACGGCGGAGACTCCGGCGCTGACACCGGAGATGAAACAACTCATGGATGACCTCAAAGGGCACGACTCCGCGCTGTGGCTCTCCATTTCCCAGGTGAGCAAGGATGGCAAAGCGTTTCCCGCTTCATCAGCGGAGGGGGATGACGTGGCCGTGACGCGTCTTCGTGAACTGGCGGAGTATGCCGGTCCCCGAGGCGTGAAGCTGGCACTTTATCCTCACGTGGGGGCATGGATCGAGCGATGCGATGACGCGCTGCGCGTGGCGAACAAGGCGGACCGGCCTGTGATCGGTGCCACTTTCAACCTCTGCCACTTCCTCAAAGTAGAGGGGGATCGCGATCCCCTGCCGGTGCTGAAAAACGCCCTGCCGCGTCTCTTCTTCGTGACTCTCAATGGCGCGGACGGCGGTGATACCCGGGCCCTGGGGTGGGACCGGCTCATTCAGACGCTGGATCGCGGCAGCTACGATACCGCCGCGTTTCTCCAAAAACTCCGCGAGGCGGGCTATACAGGCCCGGTAGGGTTCCAGGGATTCGCCATTCCTGGCGATCCCCGGGAAAACCTCACGCGGACCATGAATGCATGGCGGGTTCGCCAGGGGGCGGCTCTCAAGCCAGAGGGAAAGATTTCAGCCGCCACTCCGGGAGACCGCACTCCCTCGCCAGGCCGTTGAACTCCGCGATCTCCGCGGCGGAGAAGAGCAGGCCTCCCGCCGCGGCGGAGCGGGCGGCGGCCTGGGCTTCCGGCTGGCCCGGCAAGGTGCAGGGCTCATTGCCGTGGCCGAAGACATCGGCGAGCACAGCTTTCAGATTTTCCGCCTGGGAACGGCCTTTGGCAAAAGCGCCGCCGCTGATGGCGTCCGGGTGAATCACCTGAAAGTAAAAGCAGCAGGTGCGCTTTTCGTCCGGGGGAGCCACACGGTTCCGCAGAGTAGGCAGGGAGCCGCCGATGAGCGCGGCCACGATCTCATTCATGAGCGCGAGGCCATAACCCTTGTGCGCGCCAAAGGGCACCAGCGCGACCACGGCGTCCGGATCCGTGGTGAGGTTACCGTCTTTATCCACGGCGGCATTCGGCGGAAGTGTTTTGCCCTCGCGTTTCAACTGCTGCACCCGGCCCATGGCCACGGTGCTGGTGGCCCAGTCGATCACCACCGGGTAACCGATGGCGTCCTGGGTGGGGAAGCCCCAGCTGTGGGGATTCGTGCCCAGGGTGGGGAATTTCCCGCCAAAGGGAACCACCTCCGCGAGCGCGGCCGTGCAGTTTGTATAAGCCAGGTAGCCCCGTTTCGCCGCGTCCATGACATAACCGCCGCCCCAGAGATAGTGAAAGGCGTTGTCCACGCTGACCTGGCCGATGCCGTAGCGGTCCGCGAGACGGATGGCTTCCTCCATGGCGGCGAAGGCGGTGCTTTGGCCAAGTTTGCGGTTCGCGTTCCAGATTTTTGAACCCTCGAAGCGGCAGGGGATTTCTTCAATCTCCGCGCCTGGCACACAACCACCCGCGCGGCTTCCGAAGTGTTCGTCGAGATGGAGCGCCTTCAGGCCATTGTGCGTGCGGATGCCGTGCGTGCTCGCCATGTCGCAAAACCGCGCCCCGTCGTCCGCCTCCTCCGCAGTATAGCCTCGATGACGGTAAGCCGCCGCGATCAGTTCATGATGCAGCGCGCGGGGGACGACGTGAAATTCCTCTGCCATAGTCGGGCAGTGGTAGCGCGCGGGTTTTCCGGCGCAAGGAATCACATGCGGATGCCCGGGGGTCGTCTTCCAGGATGGAAAATCACGGGGAATATCCGGCGTTGCCGTTCCTCCCACACTTACGTCCCTCCCTTATTCTTTCGGGGCGGTCTGAACATCCCCCCTTCCGGTACTTTCAAAAGCTGCAATATCCATTATCCAGTTGCGCCTTTCCCGGTGGCGCATTACACATCCCGCCCTCCGGCCCCGGGGCTTTCTGACAGCTGTTGAAAGTCAAGAGGCCTTGCAGATCACCGCCGGAAAAACCGGCAACCCCTTCTCTAGCGATGCCTGGCAAAGCGAATTCCAACCCCTCCCCGTCCGACGATAAAGCCGCCAAAACGGCGGAATCCCAGGCCCCCGCCAAATCCGCGCAAAAGCCTGACGCGGACGCGAAAGGGAAGTCCGTGGTGAAGAAGAAACCGGCGGCCCCCGCCTCCACCGCCAGTGCAGCCAGCACCTCCTCGGTGCGCCGCACCCGCGGAAAGGACTCCCGTGAAGCCCGCGAGACCCAGCTCAAGCCCGGCACTAACTTCCGCGCCCCAGGCCGTCCGGTGACCCCCGTGGAGCAATGGGAAGCCCCGCCGGAAATTCCCCGCAGCGCCTTCACGAAAAAACAGCGCGCCCGTCTTCTCGATCTGAAGGACTCCCTCATGGACAGCCTCAGTGGCATGACGGAGGAAACGCTCCGTGCCCGTGCCGAAGGCAGTGAGGCCTCCGCTTTCGGTATGCACCAGGCGGATGCCGGCAGTGATGCCTATGACCGGGATTTCGCGCTCAGCCTGCTCTCGAAGGAGCAGGACGCGCTGTATGAAATCGAGGAGGCGCTCAAACGCATTGAGGCCGGCACTTACGGCATCTGCGAGATGAGCAACAAGCCCATCCCCCAGGCCCGTCTGGAGGCTCTGCCCTTTGCCCGCTTTACCATCGAGTGCCAGGCGGAGTATGAGCGTGAAGTCGGCTCCAGCAGCGGACGCCGCCCGCTCCGTTCTCTCTTCGGCCTGATGGGTGACGAGGATGACGAGGACGAGGGCGAAGAGAAGGAAACGGTTGACAAGTCTGACGACTGAGTCACACTCGCGCCCCGCCAAAATAACGGGACGGTGTCATCACCGTCCCCTTTTCCTTTTTTAATTTCCTTTCCATTCCTTTTAAATATGCCGCGTGAAATCATCATTCTGGAATGCACCGAGGCCCGTGCCGCCGGTGTTCGCCCGTCCCGTTACGTCACCACCCGGAACAAAAAGAGCGTCCGCACGCCGGGTCGTCTGGAGAAGGTGAAGTTCAATCCCGCCCTGCAGAAGCGCACCGTGCATCGCGAACTGCGCTAAGCTTGTCGAGGCTCTCCTGTTTTTAAAACGCCGTCACTCATTTATTCATGCAACCGAAGACCACCCAGCGTCTCATCAATTTCCGGAAGTCGAACAAGCGCATGCCGCGCCGCCGTTACGACATTCGTGTGGACAAGCTCGATTATAAGTTCCCGGAATATCTCGCCAAGTTCACCACGGAAACCGGCAAGATCCTTCCCCGCCGCCTCACGGGTGTTTCCGCCTGGCTGCACCGCAAGATCACCCGGGAAATCAAGCGCTCCCGCGCCGTCAATCTCGCTCCCTGAGTGTGGCTGTCTTCACGACAGTTTCGTTTCCCATAACCCTTTTTCCCGTGTCAGGGGCGTATTTTAAAGATGCGCCCCTGCTTCGTTTTCAAATTCTTTGATGGACATCCTTAGCGACACCCAGAGCGAACCGGACACCCGCCGCATTCCCATCCACCGGGTGGGCGTCAGCGGTCTGCGTTATCCGCTCACGATCCGGCGGCCGGACGGCACGCTTTTTGGCTCCTCCTGCGAGGCGGCTCTTACCGTCAGCCTGGAGGCCCACGAGCGGGGCACACACATGAGCCGCTTTGTGGAGGAACTGCACGCCGCCCATGCCGCCATGGATCCCACCGGGGTGCTGGCTCTCGCGGAGAAACTCCGGGAGCGGCTTCACGCCCGGGAGTCCACGGTCACTCTGACTCTACCGTGGTTTGTGGAAAAGCGGGCTCCTGTCACGGGCGGGGCCGCCTGGATGGACTACACGGTGACCTGGCAGGCGGAAGTCACTCCTGCTTCCTCCAGGTTCCTGACAACCCTTCGTGTGCCACTCGGCACCCTTTGCCCCTGCTCCAAAGCTATCAGCGACCGCGGGGCGCACAATCAGCGGGGCTATGCCACGGTCGTCCTGGAAATGGACGCTCCTCCATGGCCGGACGATATTCTGACTCTTATCGAGGCCGCCGCCAGTTGCGACCTTTACGCGCTTTTGAAGCGTCCGGATGAGAAGTATGTAACCGAGCGGGCCTTTGACCGGCCGGTTTTTGTGGAGGATCTCGTCCGCGACATCGCTCTGGCTCTTTCCAAACTTTCCGGTGTCAGATCTTACCGGGTGGAGGCTGAAAATCTGGAGTCTATCCACAGCCACAACGCCTGCGCGGTAGTGATTTCCGGATAGTATCCTCCGGACAAAAAAGAGGAGGAACCTTTCGGGTTCCTCCTCTTTGAGACAGTTACGGACCAGCGTTACTTCACGTTCCAGCTGGCGATCCATTCCTTGACGGCCTCGTCGGTGTCCTCCGGCTTCTTCAGCTTGCCGTAGGACCAGAGCTCGTAATTCGCGCCGCTGTGCATCTTCACATCACTCTTTGCGAGGCCGTTTTTATCCTTCTCGGGAAGCTGATACTGGAACGGGTGGCGCCAAGGGTCGATAAGGAAGTAGCTTCCTTCTCCGGAAGACTCCACATACTTCGCTTTCTTCTTCTCCGTTATCTCCTCCTTGGTAGGGGCGATGATCGTATCCATATAGATCTTACCCCGGAATCCCTGTTCTTTCTCCGTTTGCAGGGAACCTTGAACCCCGGTGGGGACTTGCGTCCCTCCCATCACGGCATCGTCTCCGTCGCCGGTCATCACCTGGTAGAGCATTTTGGCGGCCCCGATTTTATAGGACTCACTATCGACCGTGGTGGTTTCCTCCTCCCGGGCGGCACGGGGATAGTTCCCCATATCGAGCCGGTATTCCTCCAGGTTCTTCGTCAGGTCCATGATCATGGAGACCGTTTCCTTCTCACGGGACTTGTTCTGGGCATACCGCAGGCCGGCAAAACCCAGGGCGGCGAGCATGGCGATGATCGCCACGACGGTAAGAACTTCGATGAGGGTGAAGGCCGGTCGCCGGTCTGGAAGAGGACTCTTCATAGCATTGGAGGAGCTGGGTTTGGGGGTAGGGGACTTGCTTTTTCAAAAGTCACTGCATAATGACGTATTTACAAAGTAAGGTCAAGCCTCCCGTTATTTTTCCTCAAGGTTCCTTTCGCTTAGCCCTTAAAGTTGGTGATCACCGCGAGCAGCGGCTGGAACAGGGCCATCACGATCACGGCTACGATCACGGCGAGCACTACGATCATGATCGGTTCAAGCAGGGAGGTCAGCGCGCTGACGGCGTTATCCACTTCGTCATCATACACGTCGGCGATCTTGAGAAGCATCTCGGGGAGCTGCCCGGTTTCTTCACCCACCTCCACCATGCTGATCACCATGGCTGGGAAGATCTTGCTGGCTTCCAGGGGATTCACCATGGATTCCCCTTCCTTCACCGCGTCATGCACCTGAGTGATGGCGGCAGCCACCACGTTGTTTCCGGCGGTATCGCGGGTGATATTGAGCGCCTGGAGAATGGGCACCCCGGAGGTGACCAGCGTTCCGAGCGTGCGGGTAAACCGAGCCACCGAGCTCTTCAAAAGTACTGGACCAAAAAGCGGGGACTTCAGTTTGAAGCGGTCCAACTGCTGACGTCCGCCCTTGGTGGAACTCCATGCCTTGAAGCCCATCACGATCATGACAATGACGCCGATGATGATATACCAGTAAGTGGTGAGGAATCCGCTGGCTCCGATAACCGCCTTTGTCAGGGCGGGCATTTTCTCGGCACCGCCCTCCACCATGTTCTCGAAGATCTCATTGAACTGCGGCACGATGTAAGTGAGCAGGAAGACCACGATACCCACGGCGATGAAGATAACGATGATCGGGTAAACCATCGCGGAAACGATCTTGTTCTTCAGCTTTTGGGCCTTTTCCTGATACTCCGCGAGACGGTTGAGCACCAGTTCCAGCACACCGCCGAGCTCCCCGGCCTTTACCATGTTGACATAGAGCTTGTTGAAGACCTTGGGGTGCTGGGAAAGGCTTTCGGAGAAAGTGGAACCGGTTTGCACGGAATCCGCCAGTTGCATCACCGTGCTCTTGAGAACGGGATTCGGCTCCTGGTTGGAAAGCACGTTGAGGCCACGCAGGAGCGGGAGGCCGGAGTCGATCAGGGTCGCCAGCTGCCGGGTCCAGATCATGAGGCTCTTGCTCTTGACCTTGCCGGTGGCCTTTTTGGTCTTCCCCTTGCCGGTGGAAGCCTTTTTCATCTTTTTGACCGTGGCGGTCAACTGGCCTTCGGGAGCCACCTGGGTGGGGAAAAGGCCGCCGCCGCGCAGTTTGTTGATGGCGTCGTCTTTGCTCGAGGCGTCAATGGCCCCGGCGGTTTCCTCTCCTTTGGCGTTTACGGCAATGTATTCAAATTTGGCCATGGGTTTAGCGGCGTGAATGGATGCGTTTAGTGGCGGCGGTGTGGATTGTCACCGAAAAAAGTCCGAAATCAGAAATCCGCCGTCCGGTGTGCCGGAGGACGGATGGTTGGAGCGTGAAAAGCGAAGAAATAGCCACACCCAAGGGATGATTTCGCGTCCCCGTCCGGCGCGATGGCCGGACAGGAGCGAAACCCCCGGGCAGTGGACGGGGAAGGTCCATCAGGTGTATTTAAGGACTTCTTCAATGGTGGTGGCACCATCGTAGATATTGCGCAGGCCGTCCTCGCGCAGGGTGACCATACCCAGCTCGATGGCCTTCTGTTTCATCACCACTGTCGGGGCTTTTTCCGTGATCAGCTCACGGATGGGGTCTGTCACGTCCAGCAGCTCGTAGAGACCGCGGCGGCCACGGTAGCCGGAGTGCCCGCAGTCCTCACAGCCACGCCCGGTGTAGAAGTGTTTGTCCCCGATTTCATGGGCTGAGAGACCGAGCTGGCTGAGAATGCTCTCGGTGGGTTCGTAGGGCACCCGGCAGCTCTTGCAGATGGTCCGGAGAAGGCGCTGGGCGAGCACGGCCTCCAGCGTGGCCGCCACGAGGAAGGGTTCGCAGCCCATGTCCAGCAAACGGGTGACGGCCCCAGGGGCGTCGTTTGTGTGCAGCGTGGAAAGCACAAGGTGACCGGTGAGCGAGGCCTGAATGGCGATGGTGGCCGTCTCCTTGTCCCGCATTTCCCCGACCATGATCCGGTCCGGGTCCTGACGGAGGAAGGCGCGGAGCACTTTCGCGAAATTCACGCCGATGGCCTCGTTCGTGGGCACCTGGATGATCCCCTCGATATCGTATTCCACCGGGTCCTCCACCGTCAGCAGTTTACTGTCCGACGTGTTTACCTTCCGCAGCGCGGCGTAAAGCGTGGTCGTTTTACCAGCGCCCGTGGGACCGGTGACGATGAAGATACCGTTTGGCTTTGCGATCGTTTCGATGATGTAATCGTAGATCGCCGGAGGCAGCTTCAGGGTTTCCAGATCCAGGTTTACGCTGGAACGGTCGAGAACCCGGAGCACCACGCTTTCCCCGTGAATGGTGGGGAGGGTGCTGACCCGCATGTCGATCGGTTTTCCGCCCACGATCTTCATGATCCGGCCGTCCTGGGGAATACGGCGCTCCGCGATGTTCAGGTTCGCCATGACCTTCAGACGGGAGGTAATGATCGGGCCGAGGTGCGGTGGCGGCGGAGCCATTTCCACGAGGGAGCCGTCAACCCGGTAGCGGATCTTGAAATCCCCGTCGAAGGGCTCGAAGTGAATGTCCGAGGCGCGCTGTTTGACCGCCTGGAAGAGCACAAGGTCCACATAGCGAACAATGGGGGCCGCGTTGACCTCCGCCTCCACGCCACCGGCCTTGCCGATGTCCGTCTGCTGAAGGTCGGCGAGAATGTCGGCCACGCCTTCATTTTCAGAGGCATAGCTGTGGTTGATGAGTTCCTCGATGCGGTTTTCGTCTCCCACCACCACGATCACATTGCGTCCCAGGGCGAACCGCAGATCCTCCACGGTTTGCGGGTTCAATGGTTCCATGAGGGCCACGTGCAGCCCGCTCTCATCATAGGAAACGGGCAGCGCGCCATGCATCTTCGCCAGATTCCCCGGAATGAGGTCCAGCACCGCGCGTGGTGGCTCGTAGCGCCGCAGATCGGCATACTCCGCGCCCAGCTCCTCGGCGATCACTTCGTAAACCTGGTCCGGGCTGGTGACGAATCCTTCGTCCGCCAGCAGGGTTTTGATTTCTTTTCCGGTGGTGGAGACCTCCTCAAGGAGCGCCTGGGCCTGGTGCTCATCGAGCACTCCGCGGCTTTGAAAAAGGTCGAGAACGTATCGCGCGGTCATGATGGAAAGATGTCGAAAATGAAGTCGTTGGGGGAGATCGCTCCGGCGGGAATCAGTCCGCGTCGCCCATGGTGGTTTCGATGACCTCGGAGGCGGTGGTCATGCCGGCGAGCACCTTGCGGATACCGTCCTCACGGAGGGTGCGCATGCCCAGTTCCCGGGCGCGTTTCCGGAGCTGCGGCGTGCTCAGTTCTTCGTTGATCATGCTGCGCACCTGGTCGTCCACCTTAAAGATCTCCAGAATACACATCCGGCCGCGGAAGCCCCGGCCTTTGCACTTTGGACAGCCGTTGGGCTGCATGATCTTGGCATCGCTCATGCGGCCAGAGTCCAGATTGAGCGCGCGGAGTTCCTTTTCGTCCAGTTCGCCCGGGCTCTTACACTCGGCGCAAAGCTTCCGGACCAGCCGCTGAGCCATCATGGCGCGCACGGCGGAGGCGATGAGGAACGGTTTCACACCCATGTTGGCCATACGGGCAACGGAGCTGGGAGCGTCGTTCGTGTGCAGCGTGGAGAAGACAAGGTGACCGGTGAGCGAGGCGTTGATGGCGATGTTTGCCGTCTCCGCATCCCGGATTTCCCCAATCATGATGATGTTCGGGGCCTGGCGCAGCATGGAGCGGAGAGCCGCTCCGAAAGTCATGCCGATGTCCTCCTTCACGGGCACCTGATTGATACCCGCGAGCTGGTATTCCACCGGGTCCTCCACCGTGATGATCTTTTTGTCCGGCTTGTTGATGGTGTTCAGACAGGCGTAGAGCGTCGTCGTCTTACCGGAACCCGTGGGGCCGGTGATGAGGATGATGCCGTCCGGCAGGCCCAGGAGTTCGTTGAAAGTGTCCTGGTCATCACTGAAGAAACCCAGGTCCCCCAGCCCCAGCATGAGGCCGCTCTTGTCGAGAATACGCATGACCACACTCTCGCCGTGGTTCGTGGGAACGGTGGAAACCCGGAGGTCGATGTCCTTGGCGCCTACCCGCGCCTGGATACGTCCGTCCTGGGGCACCCGGCGTTCGTCGATGGACATGGAGCCCGTCATGATCTTGATCCGGGCCATGATGGGCGCGTGGAGGTGGCGGGGGTGGCTGGCCACCTCATGGAGCACACCGTCGATCCGGTAGCGGACACGGAGACGCTTTTCCAGAGGCTCCACATGAATGTCACTCGCGCGGCTGTTCACGGCTTCTCCCAGCAGTTCCCCCACCATCTTGATGATGGGAGCGTCGGATTCCGTGGAGGCTCCCTCGGAAGCGTTAGTGCTGAGAACAAGCTCGTTGCTTCCCTCCTTCTGAAACCCGTAAAACTCGGTCAGGAACTGAGTGATCTGGGATTTGGGGGAACAATAAAAATCCAGTCCGAAGGGGATGAGGTGCGGCAGGCTGTCCATCGCCTGAAAATCCAGCGGATCCGCCACGGCCAGCACCAGGCGTCCGCCACTGACGCCCATGGGCATCACGTGATACTTGATCGCCACATCACCGGGAACGAGTTCCAGAGTGGCGGCATCCGGAACGAATCCAGTCAGGTCCTGATATTCCATGCCGGAATTCATCGCCATGGTCTGCGCGACGATCTCCTCCGAGAGGCGGCCGGTTTCGATTAGAAATTCCAAGGTAGTGCGGCGGCCCTTTGCCGCGCGGGCATCATGAACATCATCGGGATCCAGATTTCCGGATTCCTGCAAGAGGTCGAGCAGATAGTCGTCGTTCGAGTACACAGATTATTCTCCTTCCGTTTCGGTGTTTGCCTGATGCCGACTCCGGGCGCAAGCTTTGAGTGTAAAAAATAAGAGATTTTCTGAGCCCCCTTAGTCCATCTACGGGTTGAGCCCTGATTTCTAATTCGGCTCTAATGAGAAGTGACCCGGGTAAGCATTCCCCGCTCCCTGCCACTGCGGAGCACCCACAAGTAAATGCCGCCCGCGATTATCATCCAGAGGACATTTGTAAAAAGAGCGAGTCTCATCATGGACCAGTCGATCCCCTCGCCCCGGATGATGGCCCGCATGCCCTCAAAGACCGGCGTGCAGGGCAGGCACTTGCCCAGCGACTGCGCCCATCCCGGCAGGGTGGACAAGGAGTAATAGACCGCGGCCACCGGCTGGATGAGAAAGGGGACGGCCCAAGCCAGGCTCTCCGCCGCCTGCCCCCAGCGGGTAATGAGCGCGGTGGAAATGAGCCCCAGGCTCCAGCCGAACATCATGAGCATCCCGAAAAACGGCACTAAGTGCCAGTGAAACTGGAGAATATTAAAACTATAAAAAACAGCCGCCAGCACCGAGAGTACCGTCACGGTCACGACGACGCGCAGAAATCCCACGATGTAGCCCGCGGCCACATATTCCACGGGCCGCACCGGGGCCACAAAGATGTTCAGGAGGTTTCGCGTCCACACATCCTCCAGAAAGGAAATGGCCACCCCCTGCTGCGCCCGGAAAACCACGTCCCACAGGATCACGCCCCCAATGAGCATGGGGATAAAGGACGGCATGTGCTCGCTCCGGGAGCCTTCCAGGAACATGGAGAGATTTCCCCAGACCAGCAGATCCACCGTCGGCCAGAAGAACAGCTCGATCAGCCGCACCCGGTTCCGGCCGTAAAGGTAGATGTAGCGCATCACCAGCGCCTGGATGACATGGAAAGACATGCCGCCACCCGTGGCACTGCCCCGCCGGAATGCAACCCGTCGCGGAAAAGAAGGTCCGTCCGCCGCCGCGAAAAAGGTCTTAGACGGGGATCACGGTCAGTGTGGCTCCGTCCACGGCCACGATGCGGACCCGCGTGCCCGCCGGGATGGACCGGGGATCCGAGGCGATGGCGCGCCATTCCTCCCCGCCGGTCTTCACGCGACCGTGTCCGCCTTCAGACTCAATGGAATCCACCACGGTGCCGTTTTGACCAATGAGCGCGGCGACGAGCACCGGTTTGTATTCACTGCGCTTGTAGATCACTTTGGAAAACAGAGGCCGGATGCCCAGCACCCCCAGCGCGGAGGCAATGGTGAAGATACCAATCTCCCAGGTGGTCCCGACATCCCGGGTGGAAGCATAGGCCGCCACGAAAGCCGCCACTCCGAATGCGGCGGCGAAAAAAGTGTAGGTCAGCATCTCCACGATGATGAGCAGGATGCCGGCGATGGTCCAGAGGTGCCAGTTTTCCATGGGATGAGGGGACGTGAGAGTTGGTTGCCGCCGGACCATGCCATCCGCCGCGCGTGGGTTCCAATACAACGTTCCGTGATTTTTGTAAAACGTGCTTTGTCCTCCTGCCGGGGACCGGGCTTCCGGTTCCCGTGCGCGGGTTGCCGGACCGCACCGTAAATGAGCCTGGCACGGGGCTTGCTTTGCTGGGCGTTTTTCCGCAACCTTGCAGCAGCATGGCATCGATGTTCGACGAATACAAAACGGACCAGTTTTTTGATGAGGTCTTCAGCGCCCAGGGGGTGCAGAGGCCTCATTACGGCATGGTGCTCGACAGCATCGGTGGCTTGAATCCCTCGGATTTCGGGCAGCGGCAGCGCACGGCGGACAACGCCTTTCTGCGACAGGGGGTGACCTTTACGGTTTACGGGGATGAGCAGGGCACGGAGCGGATCTTTCCCTTTGACCTCATGCCACGCGTCATTCCCCGGAAGGAGTGGGATCACATCGAGGCCGGGCTGATCCAGCGGATCACCGCGCTGAATCTCTTCCTGAATGACGTGTATCACGGCCAGAAGATCATCGCGGACGGCGTGGTGCCCGCCTCCCTGGTGGAGTCGGCCTCACATTACCGCCCGGAACTCCGGGGCGTACGGGTGCCGCACAATATCTATATTCACATCTGCGGCACGGACCTGGTGCGCGATGGGAAGGGGGAATACTACGTGCTGGAGGACAATGGCCGGTGTCCTTCCGGAGCGAGCTACATGCTGGAAAACCGGAATGCCATGAAACGGGCGTTTCCGGGGCTGCTCCAGTCCCTGCCAGTGCGTCCGGTGGACAGCTACGGGACCATGCTGCGGGAAAGCCTGGAGTATCTGGCTCCGCCCGGGGTGCTGGAGCCCGTGGTGGTGGTGCTCACACCCGGGGTATATAACAGCGCCTATTTCGAGCATTGCTATCTGGCCAAGCAGATGGGCGTGCCTATCGTGGAGGGACGGGACCTCATCATGAGAAACGACCGGGTCTTCATGAGGACCACGAAAGGGCTGCAGCAGGTGCATGTGATCTACCGCCGCATCGATGACGATTTCCTGGATCCCCAGGTGTTCCGGAAGGACTCCCTCCTGGGCGTGCCGGGCCTGGTGCGCTCTTACCAGGCGGGTCACGTGGCGCTTGCAAATTCCATCGGAACCGGTGTGGCTGATGACAAGGCGGTGTACGCCTGCGTGCCGAAGATGATCAAATACTATCTCGATCAGGATCCCATCCTGCCCAACGTCCCCACCTACCTGGGAGTGGATGAGTCCGAATGCGGCTACATCCTGGACAATCTGGACAAACTGGTGGTGAAGGCGGTGAATGAATCCGGCGGCTACGGAATGCTGATGGGGCCGCACTCCACGAAAAAGGAGTGCGCGGACTTCGCGGAGCGCGTGAAGGCGAACCCGCGGAATTACATCGCGCAACCGGTCCTGGCACTTTCACGGCACCCGGTTTTTGTGGAGGATCACTTCGAAGGCCGGCACATCGATTTCCGTCCCTACGTGCTCTATGGAGACCGGGTGCGGGTGGTGCCTGGAGGACTGACGCGGGTGGCGCTGAAGGCGGGATCCCTGGTGGTGAATTCCTCCCAGGGAGGCGGAAGCAAAGACACATGGGTGCTCTGGGAGGACCGGCTGGACGCCGCCGCCCCGGGAATGACGCCCGCAACCTCAGCCCTTCCCGCCTGATATCATGCTTAGCCGGGTTGCGGACAGTATCTACTGGATGGCGCGCTATGTCGAGCGCACCGAAAATCTCGCGAGGCTCCTGCTGTCCACGCAGGACCTGCTCCTGGATGCCGGGGCAGAGGCGGCGGACGCCAGGCAGTTCTGGCAGCCGTTGCTCATGGCCACGGGGGATGACGAGCGCTACGCGGCGCTTTTCCCCACCCTCAGCGGGACCACCGTGGCGGAGTTTCTCACCCTGCGGCCGGACAATCCGAACTCCATGCTCAACAGCGTGCGTGCGGCGCGGGAAAACGCACGCACCGTGCGGGACCAGATTTCGGATGAAATGTGGGAATGCGTGAATGGCCTGCGGCTGTTCCTGGATTCACCGGAGGCCCGGGCGCTGCGGCAGTACCAGCCCGCCGCTTTTTACGAGCGGGTGCTCCAGGGGGCTTATCAGTTCCATGGCATCGCGGAATCCACCACGCCCCGCGGGGAGATCTGGCATTTTCTGCGGCTGGGCACGGCGCTGGAGCGCGCGGACAAAGTCTCCCGTCTGCTGGATACCTGCTCCGGTCTGCCGGTGGAGATGGCGCCGCACCCGGGCAGCCGTCCTCTGCGCTGGGCCGCCCTGCTGCGGTCCTGCTCGGCATGGCACGCGTTTCAGTCAGTGAGCGCCCGTCCGGATCCGAAGAAGATCGTGGGCTACCTGCTGCTCAACGAGGCTTTCCCCCGCTCCATCACCTGTTGTGTGAATGAAGTGCATGCCACGCTGCTGGAACTCAGCCGGAATGGTGCCCGGGACGGCATGAGCGAACCCGTGCGCCTGGCCGGTCGTCTCGCGGCGGACCTTCGTTATACTCCCGTGGAGGAAATCCTGGAGACCGGCCTGCACGATTACATCGATGACCTCCAGACGCGGCTGAACGACATCGGCACATCCATCTTTGAGACCTTCGTGGCCTATGGAGATCTCATCCCCGCTGCTCCCGCCACCACCTTCAGCCCGGCCTTCATCTTTCATCCCGGGGCCTGGCACGCGGCGGTTGACCCGGGGCTGGAAGTGCAGCAACAGCAACAACAGCAGCAGTAAAACGCCCAGCCGGAGCCCCCGCTCATGCGCCTTCAGGTCTTCCACCGCACGCACTACGTTTACCGGGCTCCGGTGACCGCGAGTTATAATGAGGTGCGCCTGAGACCCGCCACTCACGACAAATTCCGTCTGGAGTTCTTCCTGCTCAACGTGCAGCCCCCAGTGCGGCTCCAGCACTTCCGGGACACTTATCTCAATTACGTCCACTACTTTGATCTGGTGGATCCCCATAGCGAACTGGTGATCGAGGCCCAGTCCACGGTGAACACCACCTCTCCCTATGAGGACGGGCTGCCCTATGGCGTGGGCATGGAGACGCTGCATGGCCTGCATGATGACATGCTGCCCGTGTTTCTCGGCTCCAGCCGGTATGTGGAAAGCTCCGCCGAACTCTGGAAGCTAGGGCTGGATATCACCGGGGACTGCACGGATGTCTTCGATGCCGCCGAGCGCATCCGCCGCCATATCTTTCAAAACTGGAGCTACGCGCCCAATACCACCACCGCCTCCACGCCCGTGAAGGAGGTACTGCGCACGGGCACCGGGGTCTGCCAGGACTTCGCGCATCTGATGATAGGCATCTGCCGGGCGGTGGGAATTCCCGCGCGGTATGTGAGTGGCTACCTCTACAGCGGGCAGGACAGCACCCTGCGGGGAACCCAGGCATCCCATGCGTGGTGTGAGATTTTCATTCCAGGCCGCGGATGGTATGGGCTGGATCCCACGAACGATACCGTGGCCGACGAACGGCACATCAAGATTGCCACCGGACGGGACTACCACGATGCCGCGCCCGTGTCCGGGCACTTCGACGGACCGGTCTCCGCCACCGCCGCCATGCAGGTGGATCTCCGGATAGAGGAGCTCCCCGCGTAATGAGAGGCGGATCACCCGGGATGCGGGTGATTATTCTTTTCCCTGGGAAGCGTGACCGGTGCTCTGGTGTCCCATGGAAGACTCAAAAGACGGATCCTTTGATTTAATGGCGGAGTATGGACGGACGCTTTTTGCCAGCCGGGTGGTGGGGACGGTAATCATTTTGTTTGCCGGGGTCTGGTTTTACGGGAAGTGCCTGCAGATGGCGCAGGCGTGGGAGATTTTTGAGAATATGATCGAAGGCGGAGCGGGGGTATTGCCTGTCCTGACCCGGACTCTGGCACGGTATTCCTCTTCGCTTGCCGCCGCCGTGGCGGTCGGAGCCCTCGGGGGCTTGGGAGTTATCTGGTTCAGTGGCGGCCGGATATCCCGCGTGCTCTATGGAACTCTCGGTGGGGTGCTGGTGCCGTTGATCGTGGGAATGATGATCGATCAGGCTTTCAACGGCCCGATGATGGATGTCATTACCCATTTTCAGCCTTGAAGTGCCGGAGGAAGGAGACCCGGTTTTCGAACGGAAAATCTCTTGCGGGTTCCGGATTCGTCTCCATACTCCGCGCTCCCTGCCCTTCGGGCCGGGAAAAACAACTCTATTAACTTAACCATCCTTTCGCTGGATCGGGCCGCGGCCCGAGCAGGAAACAAGGCGCACGATGCGCCCCCTGTGCA
Organism: Verrucomicrobiales bacterium; assembly: GCA_965229245.1. Taxonomy (GTDB): domain Bacteria; phylum Verrucomicrobiota; class Verrucomicrobiia; order Verrucomicrobiales; family V1-33; genus V1-33. The sequence goes on along the minus strand of CBDDIW010000002.1, from coordinate 521,217 downwards.
GACGAAAGACCCACACATCCCATGGCAACAGAACTCCTCAAGGAACTCATCGACGCTGGCGTGCACTTTGGCCACCAGAGCAAAAAGTGGCACCCGCGCATGAAGCCGTTCCTGCTCACCGTGAAAAACGGCGTGCACGTCATCAATCTCGAAGAAACCGCGAAGCAGCTGGAAGCCGCCGCCGGTTTCCTGGCCGGCCTCGCGAAGGACGGTAAGAAGATCCTTTTCGTGGGCTGCAAACGCCAGGCGCAGGACGCCGTGCGTGAAGCCGCCGAAGCGACTGGTCAGTATTACGTGAACAACCGCTGGCTCGGCGGCACGCTCACGAACCTGGAAACCATCCGCAAGTCCGTCCAGCGCCTGAAGTATCTCGAAACCATCGAGAACCAGCCGGAATACAAGCAAATGTCCAAGAAGGAACTCGCCGCCCTGGGCCGCGAGCGCGCCAAGCTGCAGCGGAACCTTTCCGGCATCCGTGACATGGGCGGCCATCCGGACGCCATGGTCATCGTGGACAGCCACCGCGAGTCCATCGCCGTGGCCGAAGGCAACCGCCTGGGCATTCCGATCGTGGCCATGACGGATTCCAACGCGGATCCTGACCCGATTTCCTACCCGATCGCCTCCAACGACGACGCGGTGCGCTCCATCCGGATCATCCTGCAAAATCTGGTGGACCCTGTGGTGGGTGCGCTGGAGACCACGGGCCGCGCCCCGCGCAACAAACAGTAATCTCCATCGCCCGCGAGGGCCGGAACTTTTTTCCAGGCGGCGGCGGTGACTGAGAAGACACCGCCGCTGCTTCATTTACCAAACGAACACTCTAAACTACAGCAACAAGACTATGGCCGAAATCAGTGCAAAGACCGTGATGGACCTCCGCGCGAAGACGAACGCGGGGATGATGGATTGTAAAAAAGCGCTCGCGGAAGCCGAGGGCGATATGACCAAAGCTGAGGAAATCCTCCGCAAGAAGGGCATCGTGAAGATGGAAAACCGCACGGACCGCGTGAGCAAGGAGGGGATGATCAATGCCCAGCTCGGCGACGGGAACAAATCCGGCGTGCTCATCGAAGTGAACTGCGAAACTGACTTCGTCTCCAAGAATGAAGGCTGGCGCGCCTTCGTGGGAGATATCACCGGTCACGCGCTTTCCTCCTCCGCGGACACGCTGGAGGCCCTGCTCGCCGAGCCTTACACCAAGGGTGAAGGCAGCGTGGATGAAGTCGTGAAGGTCAAGGGCGCGCAAACCGGGGAAGTGACGCTGATCCGCCGTTTCACCCGCTTCATCGCGGACGCGAACAGCACGGTGGCCACCTATCTTCACCTCGGTGGACGCATTGGCGTCATGATCGAAGTGGCGGCCGACAAGGCGGAAACGCTGGAAGCGGAAGGCTTCAAAACCCTCCTGAAAGACCTCACGATGCACATCGCCGCGGCGAATCCGGAATTTCTCAGCCGTTCCGAAGTGCCCGCCGCCGTGGTGGAGCGCGAACGCGGCATCTACGCCGAGTCCGACCGCCTCAAGGGCAAGCCCGCCGCCGCGATGGAAGGAATCCTCGCCGGGATGCTCAACAAGTTCTACAGCCAGATCTGCTTGCTGGATCAGGGCTTCGTGAAGGATCCGGATCAAACGATCACGGATCTTGTGAAAGCCACGGGTAAGGCCCTGGACGACACGCTGACCATCAAGCGCTTCGCCCGCTTCGCCGTGGGTGAGGAATTGAAGGCGTAATCCGCCGGGTCAGACTTTAGCGAACGGGAGTGCTCCGGCACTCCCGTTTTTTTGTGCTCATGCTCCGGCGGGAAGGGGAGGGAAGTTCTCTTCATTCAGGATTACCATCCCGGAACCTTGGTAAGCATCCAGGGCCAGACTGCCCTCCACAAATTCGCGGGCGTCGTCGAAGGTCGCATGCCATGTGGTAAGAAGGAGGTGTCCTGCTTCCCTCCCGTGTTCTATTTCAGCCATGACAATTGTCAGTCATGCCAGAATTCGGCTTCCGGTCCCCAAAAGGCCACAAGGCGGCACTGCGCCTCCATGAGGAACCGGAAGTCCGCCCGGATGGCGGATTCCCGGGATGCCGCCGGCAGGTTGACGATGACCGCAGAGGCTTTGGATATGAGCGGCGTCATTTAGCGCGGTCTCTCCACGCCGGCCAGCCGCCATGGAGGACACGGATATCCCAGTCACCCAGGGGCAGATCCTTCATCTGTTTCGCCACCTCATGGCTCGCGGTGCATTTGGCGGAATCGCAGTAAATGACGATGGCCGGGTGTTTGTCGCTTTCGCTCAGGAGTTGCACCACGGCGGGGGCGAGGTCCACCCATTCATAGACATTCAGGAGCAGCGCCCCGGTGATGTGGCCTTTGTCAAATTCCACGCGCGTCCTGGCGTCCAGCCAGATGACCCCGGTGGTTTTTTCCAGCGCCAGAGCATCCGTGATGGTAATTTCGTCAGGTCCCGCGACTTCGGTAACAAGAGAAAGCTCCGGGCGCCCGGGGTTCCAGCGCCAGGTGGCCCATGCTCCGCCCGCCGCCAACAGCAGGAGCAGGGCGCTCTGCCATGCCATGCGCAGGATCATGGCTTCGCGGGCGTGGGCTTCTTGACACTGAAGAAAAGAAGGCGCCGCTGGTAGCGGGGAAAGGTCGCATTCGTCTCCACCCGCAGGATGCCCAGGATGGGTTCCTCAGTGGTTTTCGGTGTGAGGATGATCTCATACTCCCGGCCCTTTTTGATCTCTTTCAGTTCCGAAACCATGTTTTCGCGGGAACTCACAAGATTCGTGACCTCGATGTCCTTATCACCTAGCACGGTGAACTTGATGGTCTTCGGGGCGGCCTTTTCCCCCACCGCCCAGGTGAGATGTTCCGGCTCCACTTTGAATAGCGGAGGGATGTTCACCCGCACGCCCAGGGTGATTTCCTTCTGGTCCGGATCGTCCGAAATGACCACCACCTGTTTGGTCACGTTGCCATCAAAGGTGCCGAGCTGAAAGGCGGTCTCGATCACGCCTTCCTCGCCGTCCTTGAAGGTCAGTTTGTCGTCCTTCGTTTTGGCTTTCAGACAGGAGCAATAGGTGGCGATATCAGAGATGGTGATGGGTTTCCCTCCCGTGACCTTGAACTTAAAGTCCGCCTTCACCTCGGTATCCCCGTGGTTGGCGGTAAAGGTGAGCAACGTCTTCTCAAACGTAAGCCCCGCCCGCGCCACAGAGCAGGATAGAAGCGCACCGCAGGCAATGAGCAGGGAAAGGACCGTCTTCATCGGGTAGCTGTAGCGGAATGCCCGCGCCCGCGCCACGGGAAATTCACCCTCCGCCGCCGGTCAAAAGTAACCGGGCTGGCGCTGGAGAAAACGACCGCGACCCGGCGTGCCCGTGAAGACGCTGTCCCGCACCGCCACCTCGCCGCGCACCGTGACCACCGCCGGTCGGCCTTCCACGGGCCAGCCTTCGAATGCACTGTAATCCACGTTCATGTGCTGGGTTTTGGCGGAGATGGTGCCCCGGTAGTCCGGGTCATAGATCACGAGATCCGCGTCCGCGCCAGGCTGGATGGTGCCCTTTCGCGGGAAGAGCCCGAAGAGTTTCGCCGCCTGGGTGCTGGCCACATCCACAAAGGTGTGCAGGTCCATGCGGCCTGTCTTCACACCATGAGTGTAGAGCAGATTGATGCGTTCCTCCAGGGAGGGAATGCCGTTGGGGATCTTCGTGAAATCCTCCCGGCCCATGGGCTTTTGCGTCTGGAAATCGAAGGGCGCGTGGTCCGTGGCCACCGTCTGGATGAGGCCATCGCGCAGGCCATTCCATAGGATCTCCTGGTTCCGTTTGTCCCGCAGGGGAGGGGACATCACATACTTTGCTCCTTCGAAGCCAGGGAGTTCCGCAAAGGTTTTATCCAGCACCAGATACTGGATGAGCGTCTCGATGCCCACCCGCACCCCGCGCTGCCGTGCTTCCAGAGCTTTCTGAAGCGCCTCCCGGCAACTGAGATGCACGATGTAAGTCGCCGCGCCCGTCAGTTCCGCGAAAGTCATGAGGTGATGCACTCCCTCCGCCTCCACCAGGGGCGGGCGGCTCTCGTGGTGCTGTGCCGGGTCCGTTTTGCCCGCGGCCAGCAGTTCGCGGGAACGCTCCGTGACCAGAGTTTCGTTCTCGCAGTGCGCGGTGACGATGACGCCCAGCTCCTTCGCGAGCTTCAGCGTGCGGTAGAGTTCCGTGTCGTCCACGCCAAACGCGCCTTTGTAGGCGAGGAAGATTTTGAAGGAACTGATGCCGCGTTTCACGATCTCCCGGAGTTGTCGCTCCGTGGTCTCGTCGAATTTTGTGACGCCCATGTGAAAGGTGAAGTCACATGCCGACTTCCCCTCCGCCTGCGCCATCCACAGTTCAAAGCCCTGTAAGGCATCATCCGACCGCGCCGGACAGCACATCTCGATAAGCGTCGTCGTCCCGCCCATCAACGCCGCCCGGCTGCCGGTCTCGTAGTTGTCCTTCGAATACGTGCCCATGAAGGGCAGGTAGATGTGAACGTGTGGATCAATGAAGCCCGGGAACACATACTTCCCCGTCGCATCGATCACCTCCGCCCCCCGGGGGGGGGTGATGTCCCGGTCTATGCGCGTGATCGTTTCGCCCTCACACCAGATGTCCGCGACGTAGCGTGAGTCCGCGGTGACAATTTCTCCGTTTTTGATGAGCAGGGGCATGGGGTTTAGTAAGCGTCTATTTGTTTGCCCACTCCTCATTCCGAAAGCCGGGCATCCGCCACCAGGGAAGCGGTCATTGATTGGAGCCGGGTTGCCAGTGCCAGGCTGTTCTGGCTGCGCGCCAGGTTCGTCAGTTGAAGCGTTAATTGCACCAGGCCTGCCTCGCACATTTTAATACCTTGTTCCGGGTCTGGAATGTTTTGCCGGAAATTCTCCACAATAGTCAGATGCCATTCAATGCGGCTGGCAAGAAACATCTCAAGATCCCCCGCGTAGCTGCTGAACAATCCGTATTCCTCCGCATCGAGCAGCATCTCCGCCACTTTGTCGAACGCCTGTTCCGCGATGCTGGAACTCTCTTCGTGGAGTTGTCTGAATAGAGAAACGGTCAGACTGATTTCGAGTAGTTGCTGATTAATGGCCGCCACATCCTCGAAAAGCGCGACGTCTCCTCCGCCAGCTTTCAGACATGCGATGCCCTCGTCCCGTATCCTTTTCATCGAGGCAAGAGCCGGAGGATAGACATCTCCCAGTTTTATCCAATCGCCGAGCGCGAACGAAAGCCGTATTCCCCGGCAGGCGGGATTAATCCTAACGGCATTCGCATGGAACCATTCATGTCGCTCCAGCGCCTCCGCATAGTTTCCCGCCACCCGCAACGCCCGCGCGGCATCCAGTGCCTGGTGGGTTTCATCGGAGGCATGGCCAATATTAGCGGTCATGGGGGCAGTTGGGAGAGGCAATAACCGGAGAAGAAACTCTGGTGCCAGGCGGAAGTGTCTGCTTCTGCCGTAACTTCATACTTTGACGCCTTCAAGAGGCCATCCCGCAGCGTGAAGCCAAAATCTCCGCTCTCTTCTTGAATGGCTGGCAATGGCCGGTTGATCGTGGTGGTGGCCCTGCCTTCCGGCACCAGTCATCACCTTCAGTATAGCCCCCGGCTTACCATCTCGTGGACAGTCTAACGTGGATGTGCGTCATCCCGTCATCGCGGCGGACTGCTTCACGAATTCATCGCCACTCCATTCCGCGTCGCTCTTTACCGCCGCCGCGGCGGCGGCTTTGCGGGCGGCCTGGCGGGTGACGAGGTCGGCGTGAGTGGTGAAGTAGTCGAGGCTCTTTCCTTTAAAGTCCGCGAGGGTTTCAAACCCGTGACGTTCCATGAAGGCGAGCAGTTCCTCGCACATGGGCTTCACCATGCCGTATCCAAATTTCATGACGCCCGTGCAGACCTGTACGGTGTCAGCGCCCAGGAGGATGAATTGCGCGGCATCATTACCCGACTCCACGCCGCCGATGGCCGAGAGCGTGCGACCGGGAAATTCCGCGCGGATCACCTGGGCGATCTCCATGACCATGCGCAGGGCGATGGGCCGGATTGCCTTGGACGAATACCCGCCCGGCGTCGTATATCCCTCCACCGTTGGCTCGGGACGCAGAGTCTCCAGATTCACTCCGCACACGCTGCGGATGGTATTGATGGCGCTAATGCCGCTGGCACCCGCCGCGAGGGAGGCGCGGCTGGGATCCTCAATGCGGGTGATGTTCGGCGTCATCTTCGCCCACACCGGTTTCTTCGTGGCTGCCATGACCCAGCCGGTGACTTCGCGGAGGATGTCCGGGTTTTCGCCCATGGCGGAGCCCATCTTCCGCTCCGGCAGTCCATGAGGGCAGGAGAAGTTCAGTTCGAATCCATCCACGCCCGCCGCCTCGCAGCGTTCGATGATTTCCACCCACGCATCCCGCCGGTATTCCTCCATGACGGAGGCGATCAACACCCGGTCCGGGAACTGATCCTTGCACCGGCGGAACTCCTCCTCCCACACCTTCAGCGGGCGGTCACTGATGAGCTCGATATTCTCCCACCCGATGACTTCGCCGCTGGTGGCGTGGAGCTTGCCATAACGCGGCGTCACATTGACCACCTGGGAGGCGTCCAGACTCACGGTTTTGGCAATGACCGCGCCCCAACCTTCTTTGAACGCGCGGGTGATGACATTCAGATTCGTTCCTGGCGGCCCCGAGGCGATGACGAAGGGGTTCGGCAGTTTGAGGCCATCGACGGTGGTGGCGAGCGTGGGCATGGTCTTTCTCCTTTTGCGCGGGGGCGGGTTATCGCCTCACATAGAAACGGAATCTCCGCCATTTCCAACGGAATCCCGCCTCTTCATGACCGTGCCGGTAAACGCCTCTCGTACTCTCGCCGAACTCAAGGAACTGCGCGCCCTCACCGGCGACGAAAACGGCGCCCAGCGCGTGGCCTTCACTCCCGTGTGGACCGCCGCGCGCGAATGGCTCCGCGGCCTCCTGCGGGAACTCCCTGTGGAGACCCATGTGGACGCGGCGGGCAATCTCTGGTCCACCCTGAAGGGGAAGTCTGAAAAAGCCCTGCTCATCGGCGGACACATGGACTCGGTGCCGAACGGCGGCTGGCTGGACGGCTGCCTGAATGTAATGGCTGGCGTGGCCATCCTGCGCCGCCTCAACGACCAATATGACGGACGGCCACCCGTGACCGTGCGCCTCGTGGACTGGGCGGATGAAGAGGGCGCGCGGTTTGGAAAAAGTCTCTTTGGTTCCTCCGCCTGCTCCGGAAACCTGGACATGGCGGAAGCCCATGCTCTGAAGGACCGGGACGGCATCCCGCTCGCGGAGGCCCTGGCCGGGGTGGGACTGGATCTGGAGCGCGTGAAGGAAAGCGGGGCGGAACTGGAAAATGCCGCCGCTTATATCGAACTGCATATCGAGCAGGGGCCGGTGCTGCTGGACCTGGGGCTGCCGCTGGGTGCCGTCACGGGCACCTTTGGCGTGGAGCGCCACGCCCTTACTTTTTACGGCCAGGCCGCGCACTCCGGCAGCACGCCCATGAACCGCCGCCGGGATGCCTTTCTCGCCGCCGCCCGCATGGGCCAGGAGATTTATGAAATCGCGGCCCGGAGTGGCGGAGGGGTCTGCACCATCGGCTCCTGCGAAACCAAGCCGGGCATCGTGACCAGCGTGGTGGAGGAGTGCCGCATCACCCTGGACCAGCGGCACCTGGATCCCGCAGCGCTGGCCCGCATGCTGGAGGAGGCACGGGAAGCCGCTGACCGCTTTGCCCGGGAGGGAAATGTCACCGTGACCTGGGAGCGGCTGCTGCGCATCGAGCCCCGGCCTTTTCACGAAGAACTGATCGGGCTCTGCGAAGCTGCTATCCGGGGAGCAGGAGAAGAACCGCGCCGTCTTTCCTCCGGCCCGCTGCACGATGCCGCTGAGGCCGCCCGCGCGGGCATTCCCACCGTGATGATGTTCGTACAGAGCCTCCACGGCATCAGTCACAATAAGATAGAGGACACGAAGGAGGAGCACCTGCTGGCGGCGGTCAGGGCCTTCGACATTCTCGCGGACAAGACGATGGATTGGCTCGCCTGAGGCGCGGTTTATGAAAGATCGCGCGGGTTTCGCACGATTGGCTGCTTACCCATGAAATCAGGCTGCCTCTCCGTCGTGTTCCTTGCCGCGTGTTTTTTCCTTCTCACGTTGATCTCCCGCGGCGCGGAACCCCTGCGCGTGGGAGTCATCGGGCTGGACACCTCCCATGCCGTGGACTTCACGGCCATCCTGAATACGCCGAAGCCTGGTGGACCGGACTATGGGTGCAAGGTGGTGGCCGCGTATGCTCAGGGGAGCCGGGACATTCAGGCCAGCGTTTCCCGCGTGCCGGAATACACCGCAAAAATGAAGGGCATGGGCGTGGAGATCGTGGATTCCATCGATATTCTGCTCACCAAAGTCGATGCCGTGCTTTTGGAATCAAACGATGGCCGTGTTCATCTGGAGCAATTCCGCCCGTGCCTGAAGGCGAAAAAACCAGTCTTTATCGACAAGCCCATTGCCGCCAGTCTGGCGGACGCCATCACCATCTTCGAGGAGGCGAAGGCCGCGGGCGTGCCGGTCTTTTCCTCCTCCGCGCTCCGTTATGGAAAAGCCACCCAGGACCTCCGGAACGGGTCGATGGGCAAAGTCCTGAAAGTGGAGGCCGGCAGCCCCTCCCCGCTGGAGCCCACGCATCCGGACCTCTTCTGGTATGGCATCCACGGTATCGAATCCCTGGTGACTCTCATGGGGCCGGACGCCGCGAAAGTGAAGCGTGGCACCACGGCTGACGGAAAGATCGAAGTCACCGTTACCTGGAAGGATGGCCGCGTGGCCATCTTCCGGGAAATCAAAGGCTACAGCGCCAGCGTGACCGCGGAGAAAGGCACGGCGGAGGCCGGAAAATTCGAGGGCTACGAACCCCTCGTGGCCGAGGTGGCCCGATTCTTCCGTGACAAAAAGCCCCCCGTGGCCTCCAGCGAAACCCTCACCATCTACGCCATCATGGAGGCCGCCGATGAAAGCAAACGCCGCGGCGGCGCGGAGGTCACCCTGGCGGAAGTGATGGAGAAGGCGCGGAAATAATAATAGATGGGAGAGAGGCCCGCCGGCAGTATCGTGAGGGCGCGGTAAAGATCAGAGTGACTTCAACCCATCAATACTTGGAGCGAAGAAATACTGGCCGCCCCTCATTTTGATAAAGGACTCAAAACCCTGCGTCACCACGACACTGGCATCGCCATATTTCTTGAACCACTTATACTGACGGTCCGCGGGCGTGCCACCCTGGCCGATAATAGGATCCACGCCGCTGTTCGACGGATTTGAAAACGGAAAACTGCTCAGGTTCGCCCAGTTCTTTTGAATGAACTCGAACTGATTCGCGAGGTCCGTCTGAAAACTCATAAAGAGCAAGCCTACCCCGTCGGTGGGGAACTGCTCCGGCTGCGACTCGATTTCAGGAGTTACCTCACGGCGGCCAAACGGGATACCGCGACGGGCCATAATATGTGTCTTTTCACCCGCCAGGTCTTCGGCCCCTCCCGTGCCGCGTGGATTGGTCTTCCGTATATGGGCGTGGAAAGGACAGCGTGTCGCCGCCAGGTCATGATCATAGTTGAAGTTATTGGCATCCCCGCTGCCTATCATTCCGTCCTCATCGCTGAGCGTCACCGGAGTTCCGTCCTCAAAACGCCCCACCACGAGGGCTCCGGCCAGTTCCTTCGCGTCCCCATTCAGGTCCAGCGCGTCCGCCAGGGCCCGTTCCGCCTCTTTGAAACCCCGGACATCCTGTTCGAGCTTCCGGAAAACAAAATAACTTCCGCAGGCATCCACCGAGGTCAGTTCCGGATTGCCGGGATCCACGGTGGGATCCGGTAGCAGCACCAGCTTCAGAGGCGCGAAAGGATCCCAGGCAGCGGTGCCTCCAGTGGAGGGTTTGGCGTTGGCGGCAGCCTTTTCATTCTCGTCCTTGAAGAAAAGCGGCTGACTGATGCCGTCCACGTATCCATTGTGCTCCAGCCCGTCTCCATTGGCATTGCGAATGGCGTTCCCGTATTCCGTGCGGATGGCGTTGGACACAAACTCGTCATCCGTCGTCAAAGGGCGGAGTTCTTCAATCAACCGCGATGTCTCGATATTCAGCACCAGCTTGTCGTCGTCCGCCAGAAGAATCATGACGTGTATCCTGAGATCCCTGAAAGCGGGGTCCCACTCCGCCTGGGGCGGGTCCGCGAGAGTGGCGTTTTCCATTCCCCCGAGGAAGCTCGCGTCCGTTGGACGCCTCTCCTCCGGCACTTCGAAATACTCATACCCCTTCGCCGTCAGATACAGCCCGCTGAAGAGCCCCCCGGAGATTCCGTTCCGTTTAAAACGTTCGTTCTCAGCCAGTTGCTTCTTTGCCGATGTCACATTCCTGTCCGCGAACCTGTGAAGCCACGCACGCACGGCAGCCTTTTTCGCTTCATCAAACTCCACGAAAAGATTCGCGGTGTGATCCCTCCCGTGCCCTTTGAGGATGTTTCTCTGGAGATTCGAAAGCAGGCCATCGAACGAAAAATCGTTCTGATCGACGGGCTTCGTATTATCGAGATCGATAGACATAAATTTAATAAACTCTGTATTCAGGGTTAGAGCGGGACCTGCGATATGAACGCATTAATCCAAACCCGGTCATTTGTCACAGGGAATTTTCATTATATTTCCATATATGAATCAGGAAACACAATAAATTCCGGACAACCCGGACGGGCGGCGCCCCGAATAACGGTTTATGATATATGCATCAATCCTGTAAAAATCACATAAAATTGACAATCAACAAATTACAAACGAAGCACCGCGAAAAAACCCACCGCCGCATGGCGCTGCCGGAACACATCCCCACGCGGCACCCCCTTCCGGAGACCTGGAGATGAAATCCTCTCCTGACGCCGCGTGGTGGCAGTCCACTCATGGACTGTTACCCGCGGTGTGGAAAACAGGAAGTCTCATGGCAGCCGCGGTACGGCGTCAGAATCAGCAATCACTCCACGGGCTCTCCACTTCGAGTCCGCCGGATGCGAACTGGTTTCCCTCCCTTTCTCACACCTTCAGAAAGACTTTTCTGGTATAAAGAAACCGGGCGAGGACCAGATTGATCACCACGACGCCCAGCGCCAGCACCAGATTGTACCAGGCTCCAGGCGGCCCTCCAAGCAGGTAGCCGAATCCGTCCGCGAAGGGACCGCCGAACAGAGAGGTGGTGAGCTTCTTATAGTCGATGAAGTGGTCCAACATATAGAGGGTGATGGGGTTCATCCCGATCCAGATGAAGGGCAGAAATGCCCGCTGCCAGCGGAGGCCATCCACGATCACATAAAAGAAGGACAGGAGCATCAGACTGTAACCGCCCGCCACGAGGACTAAGGACGAGGTCCAGAGCTTCTTGACCACCGGAAACTGAAGATCCCACGCCCACCCCAGCGCGGCGAGGGCCGCTCCGGCCAGAAGCAGGCCTCCGGCTTTTTTCCAGACCTTTGCCGGACCCCGTTTCAGCCATTCCCCGGTGAAGATCCCCAGGAGTGCGGTGGCGATCGCCGGCAGCGTGCTCAGCAGTCCCTCCGGATCGTGATCGCCGTCCCATTTCCGGCCAGGGAGGAAGTTTGCGTCCAGCCAGTTTGCCAGATTGTGCCCCTCGGCAAAATCCCCCGCCCCAAAACCGGGCACGGGCACGAAGGTCATGAGCGCCCAGTAGCCCGCCAGCAGTCCCAGCGTGAGGTAAAGCCTCCCCATGCGGCCCAGGTAAAGATAAGCCGCTCCGCCCGCCAGCCCGCAGATGGCAATGCGCTGGAGCACGCCCATCCAGCGCACCTCACCCACCCCCCCGGAAAGAAATCCGTAAGTGAGCAGTCCCAGGAAATAAAGGATCAGCGCCCGCTTCACCATCTTCCACAACGTGCCGCGCTTTCCCTGGAGCCCCACGCTCCGGTCCGCCGAATAGACCAGCGACGCCCCGGAAATAAACACAAAGAGCGGAAAGATCAGATCCAGAAAATGGAACCCGGCCCACTCCACGTGGTCCAGTTGTTCCTTCACCGTTTGAGCCCAGGGAGCGTCGCTCAATCTCCCGATAGCCACGCCCACGGCTTCCATACCGAGAATCCAGAACATATCGAAGCCCCGCAGGACATCGAGCGACAGCAGCCGCTGGCTGACGGGAGGAGAAGGCACGGGATCGGCGGAGTCCATACCCGCGAAGTGTGAGCATACCCGCGGCCATCGTCACGCGGAATCCACGCCCCTGTGAACGGAATCCTGGAACCTGGGTGCGTATTTGACGGGCCGCGCCCCTTTCCGCACAGGTGAGGCATGCTCCGGTCATCGCTTCCCTGCCTCGCGGTCCTCGCCCTCTTTTCCGGATTCTGTACCGCCGGAGACCCGCTAGTGAAGGCGGGCGGCATCGCGGCCCGGCACCCAGGAGACGCGGGGATCGCTTCGGACCCCGCCGTCATTTTCGTGGAAGACTTCGAGGAGGAATCCATCGAGGCCCTGGCGAAACGCTGGGAAGACGTCGTCTCCCCCGGGTCCATGTCTTTCATCCCTGATGTGCCCGCGGGCAGCAAGGGAAAGCAAGCTCTTTTCATGGACCGGCAGTCCGGACCGGGCGTTCAGCTTTATCGCCGCCTCAAGAACAAGGAGGGTGGCTGGGGATATGACAAAGTGTTCGCGCGTTATTATGTGAAGTTCGCGCCGGACTGCGGGGAGATCCACCACTTTGGCACCTGCCTTGGAGGAAACCTTCCCGCCACGCGATGGCCTTCAGTGAGGGCCGGCCAGCCCACGGATGGCGCGAAGTCTTTCTGGAGCGGCATCGAGCCTTTCGGGAAATCGTGGACCTGGGACTTCTACACCTATTGGTGTGAGATGCGTGGCAGCCCGCCGAAGGGACAGACCTGGGGCAATAGTTTCATCCAGGATCCCGCGCTGAAAGTCGTAAAGGACCGGTGGATCTGCGTGGAGCAGATGATCAAGCTCAACGATCCCGCCGCCTCTGATGGAGAACAGGCTCTGTGGATCGATGGCAAAGAGATCACGCACCTTGGCAACGGATTCCCCAAAGGCCGGTGGATGTTTGACAGGTTTTACCCCGGCAAGGGAGGCGAAGGCGTGCGCTGGAATCCCGAAAGAGGAGGGCGGGAAAACTTCATCGTACCCGAAGGCGGAGCCCCTTTTGAAGGATTCCGCTGGCGCACCGTCCCGGAATTGAAGGTCAACTACGTGTGGCTCTACACCTACACCGAAATGCCGAAGGGGCACCGCATCCAGGTGTCCTTCGATGACGTGGTCGTGGCCACGGAATACATCGGGCCGATCAGCAAGCCGTGACGGCAGTGGCTCTATTCGCCTCCTCCACCCCGGCGGCCATCCACGGAAAACCGCCCTGGCCCCATCGCTATCAAAACCAGAAAGCCCAGACAATAGAGCGCCGCCAGCTCCCCGCTCCAGGAAAAACCCAGGGTCTTATGCTTGGTGTAGAGGGCTACTCCCATGGCTAACGCGAGAATAAACGACGCAAAGCGGGAAAAGAGCCCCACGATCAAGAGAAGGCTGCACGTCACTTCCGCGAACAGCAGCGCGTAGAGGCACCAGTAGCCGCTGCTCTCCCATGTGGGGAAGTGTTTCGCGAGATTGAAGACATCCACGTTTTGAGCGAGGGTCTTCAGTTCCGCAGGGCGCGTCTTTTGGTTTGCCCAATCCCTGATACCCAGCACCAGAGTGAGCTTTCCGTAGCCGTGCAGCAGTTGCATTCCCGTGCCCAGCCCCACCCGCAGCAGGAGCAGGCCAAAATCCTGGCTCTTCGGCAGGAAGCTCAGGGTCAGGAGCGAATGGACGGCTTTCATGGGCGGGACAGTGTCACTGGAAAACGCGGACGCAATCCCGGCGTGCCAGGAACCTGTCAGGCCCGCGGGCGGTCGAGAAAGTAGTCCCGCAGCCCGGCGGTGACGCCTTCCGCGTACTCCCGGAAGATGGAGGACCGCGCGCGTCCACCAATAGACACCGTACCCTCGTAATCCCCCGCGCGCAGCTGTTCGAAGACCTCCCGGTTGTTCATGACCCACGGTTCCAGAAAGACCACGGGGCATTGATAAACGCGGTTTGCCAGAAGGTTGCGCGTCCACACATAGGGTTCCCCGGGCACCGCCCTGGCATTGCCCCCGTAATAGGTAAACGGCGGCAGGCCCGTGGCCGCGGCCATACTGCGGCCCACGGCGACACAGAGAGGAATCTCCACTTCCGGAATCCGCTGCACCAGCCGCAGCAGGCCCTCCAGGCGTTGGTCGTCATTCCGGAATTCCCCATCCCCCATGCAGCCGTGCGCCAAAATGTGAAGGTGATTGGCCGGTGAATAGAGGTCCCCGCGTCCATCGCCGTTGAAGTGAAGACACAGGACCAGATCCGGTCGCAGCGTTTGATTGACGAGCACTCCTCTCGCCCGGACTTCCGCGGAGCGGTAGAAGAGTCGTTCCGCTTCCTTTCTCACATCCTCTTCGGCAGCCCTGTCTCCCAGGCTGGCCCGGGCGGTCGCCATGAGGCTATCCGGTCGCAAAGGAGTGAGGGGTTCCGTGGTGGTCCGCACGTGGGAGACGCGGGCTCCCAGTTTTTCCAGCAGGGGAGCGAGCACGCGGGCCGTGAGCAGGGTGAGTTCCCCTTCCTTCACCCCGGGTTCCGCGGGATGAATGTGGCGCTCCTCCATGTCCGCCCACACCCCGCCGAGGTGTCCCGGGTCCAGCGCAATGTGCAGTCCTTCCAGGGGGCGGGCGGCGTCTGCCACGGGCGGCAGTTCTTCCTTTCTCCGCCAGTAGCGGAGTGCCGGGGCGGTGTCCTGGCTGCCGGGAGGTGCAAACCGCAGGAGATACTGGTCCCCGTCTCCGGAATCCGCCTCCACCGGCGTCGCCATGCGGATGGCAGCCGCGTCCTCCGTGACCATGATGTGCCGTGACCACAGTTTGTCATCGGTCACCACATTCCGGAGAAGATCCAGAAACCGCTCGCGCGTCACCTTTTCCTGCCACGGGGCCAGCAGGGACCAGACCGGCGGCTCCGCCCCCGGCGTGAGCATCCGGCGTGGAACTGCCGCTGCCGGGGCGGGGGGCGGATTCTTCCGGCACCCGGGTAGAAAACAACCCGCCGCCGCCGCGAGAAACAAACGACGGGCGGGGCTGGGCGGATCAGACGGCATGAGCCCAATCTGGTCAAAAGCGCGCCGCCGGAAACCTGAAATGTATGCCCCGCCGGAATATCGCTCCCCTTTTCCCGTTTGCGAAGGGCGCTGATTTTGGGGATTGGCTTTGCTGGCGATTCAGTGTATGACCCGTCCCCGCGCCATGAAATTCACCCCTCTTCTTCTCGCCGCCCTCGCCGTGCTTCCCTCCGGCTGTGGATTCGTCGGCAAAACCCTGGGTACCGTGACCTCCGCCGCGGGGAGTCTGGTCAATACCGTCACCAGCCCGCTGCATCTCGCGGACAAACCAGACTCCGCCACGGAAAAAGCGTGGAAGGAAAAGACCGCCGCCCTGAAACGCGAAGACGCCGCCCGTCATGACCGCAGCCGCTCTCAAGGAAAGTGCCCTCAGTGACGCCACCCCGCCTCCCGGGATTTCCCAGGAGTTGCTATCCCTCTGGTTCGCAAAGAAGGACCGGTGGGAGGATGCGCACAACATCGCCCAGGACATCCACACCCGGGACGGCTCCTGGATTCACGCACTGCTGCACCTCATCGAGGGCGATACCGGGAACGCTGGTTACTGGTATGCCCGCGCCGGTCGCGAGCCCCGGGGAATGAAGGAAATCGACGCCGAATGGGAGCGCATCGCCACGCATCTTTGCGGCGGTTGAGAGGGAAAGCGGCCAAAAGAGAGCCGTGAGACGGGAAAGCCGGTTGACGCACGGGATGGGCAGTCCGACGTATCGCGCTCCCTCCGATTATAAACGCAACCCAAGATCCCCCTTACGGCGATGGACCTGATCTACGAAGGCAAGGCGAAGAAGCTTTTCACCACCGAAAACCCGAATGAACTGAGCATGGTGTTCAAGGATGACGCCACCGCTTTCAACGGGGAGAAAAAGGGCAGTTTTGCGAACAAGGGCCGGCTGAACAAAAAGCTCACCCTACTTATTTACCAGCTCCTGGAGAAAGAGGGCGTGGCCACGCACTTCGCCTGCGATGAAGGTCCGGAGTCCCTCCGCGTGAAGCGGGTGGAGATCGTCCAGGTGGAGGTGGTGGTGCGGAACATCGTGGCCGGCAGCCTCAAAAAGCGCACGGGCCTTCCGGAAGGACAGCGCCTCCGCCAGCCCATCATCGAGTTCTATTATAAGAGCGACGAGCTGGGTGACCCGCTCATCAATGACGAGCACATCCGCGAGCTGAATCTCGCCCGCGGTGATGAGATCGAAAAGATCAAGCGCAGCGCCCTCAAGGTGAACCGCGCGCTCTCCACGTTCTTCGCCAAAGCCGGGCTCACCCTGGTGGACTTCAAGTTGGAGTTCGGCCGCCTTTACCCGGACAAGCACAACATCGTCCTCGCGGACGAAATCACGCCCGATACTTGCCGCCTCTGGGACGCCGAGACGGGGCAGAAGCTGGACAAGGACCGGTTCCGCCAGGACCTCGGGGATCTCATCGAAGGCTACACAGAAGTTCTCGCCCGCGTCGAAAATGCCATCGCTGCAAGCTGAAGTCACCGGTCTCTACGACCACGCCGGGGATGCCAACCGGCTCCTCTACACCCCGCTGCCCCGCGCGCTCACCGCGCGTGAGACCCGCCGCTATACGGTGGATTATGAAGGGGATGGCGAGGCTCTCACCGCGTTCCTCAAGAAAGTGCTCGCGGACGAAGTCAGCCATACCCTCACCACCGGCGAGGCTCCAGCCCTGGAGGGTTCCTCTTTCATTCTGGACTACGGGATGAAAGGCGGCGCGCTCGACCTGGAAAAAGAGACCATCCTGGCCCATCACCGGGGCGATACCGCCGCCGGGTTTACCATTCAGTCTCTCAAGATCAACCGCCGTCTCTACGTCTTCGACGAGGCGAAAGACCCGGGCACCCCGGCTTACGCGGATCGGTTCGTCCGGGACATCGTGAATCCGGCGATTCACACCTGGAAGGTGACGGCGGCGTAAAGAAAGGTCAGGCGGAGTGTTTCCGCGATAACGGGCGGAGTCATGGGAAAGGGTCCGAATCCTGCAAAGAGGAAGAGGCCGTTGCGGACACATTGTGTGATCCAACAGCGGTTTGGAACACCGCTTCTCTTTTTGAGGAGTTCACCTTTAAACCTGCCAAGACCATGAAACGCTTTGCCATTCTCAGCTTCGCTGTCGCCATATTGTCCAGTGCCGTATCCGTGCCCGTGCGCGCGGAGGATGCTCCTGTCCCTCAGATGCCGGGTCCGGTGAAGGAGCATGAATGGCTGAAGCAGTTGGAGGGGAAGTGGGTGAACGAAACGGAGATCTTTATGAAGCCTGACGAGAAGCCCATGAAGGGCGCGGGCACGGAGGATGTGCGTCTGATGGGCGGATTCTGGATTATAGGGGAAGGCACCGGGGAAATGATGGGGCTGACCATGAAGAGTGTGCTCACGCTGGGCTATGACCCGGAGAAAAAGAAATATGTGGGCACCTGGGTGGACTCCATGAGCAGCCACCTCTGGACCTACCAGGGGACGCTGGATGCCACGGGGAAGATCCTGACTCTGGAGACGGAGGGGCCGTGTCCCATGAAGCCGGGCACGATCTCCAAGTTCAAGGAAGTCATTGAGTTGAAAGGGAAGAACGAAAAGCTCTTCACCTCCTCCATCCAGGGTGAGGATGGGAAGTGGACCACGATGGTGAAGGTGTCCTCGAAGCGGAAGGAGTGAGCTTTCTGAAGGTGGAAGGCGGTTCCGGAAGGCCCGGGGCCGCTTTTCCTTTTGTCCCTATAACTGTCGGACGAGATTGATGGCCTCCAGCAGGCGCTCGCGGGGCGGGCTTTTCTCGTGCAGCCGGGGAAACTTGCCGCCGGGCAGGATGTAGTCCCCGTTACGCATGACCATGAGCTTGTGGTCCTTGATTTCCACACTGGAGCATCCGGCGCGATGGCCCTGAAGTTTGAGTTCCGTGCAGCGCAGGAGGTTGTCCACTTCTTCGGGCAACCTCCCGAAGCGGTCTTTCCAGACGCGGATCAGTTCGTTCAGTTCCTTGACGGTCGTCAGTTCCGCGAGCTGGCGGTAGGCCGGGATGCGCTGGCTGGGCTCGGTGAGATAGGTTTCCGGGATGTAGGCGGGAATCTTTTTTCCGGAGGATTTGTTCATCTCGGCCTCGCTGAAGGCGATGAAATCCACGGTCATGAGGATTTCCACGCGGCCCGGCGTGCGTTTTCCCTGGAGTTTGTTGACGCTGGCTTTCAGCATCTGGCAGTAGAGATCGAAACCCACGGCCACGATGTGCCCGCTCTGCTGGGTGCCGAGGAGATTTCCCGCGCCCCGGATTTCCAGGTCACGCATGGCGATCTTGAACCCGCTTCCCAGCGCGGTGTACTGCCGCATGGCATTGATGCGCTTCCGGGCATCGCCGGTGGTCATCTCACTGCGGGGGATCATGAGATAGGCGTAGGCCTTGTGCCCGGCGCGTCCCACCCGCCCGCGGAGCTGGTAAAGGTCCGCGAGACCAAAGCGATCCGCGCGGTCGATGATGATGGTGTTCGCGTTGGGGATGTCGATACCGCTTTCGATGATGGTGGTGCAGACCAGAATGTCCGTCTGGCCGGAGACAAAGCGCTGCATCACCTCCTCCAGCACTCCCTCTTCCATCTGGCCATGGCCCGCCTCGATGCGCGTGCCGGGTGGCGAAAGCGCGGCGAGCTTGTCCACCATGCGCTCGATGCTGCCCACGCGGTTGTGCAGGAAGAACACCTGGCCCTTCCGTTTCAGCTCGCGCTCGATGGCGCGTTTGATCACCCGTTCATCATAACCGCAGATCACTGTCTCCACCGGCGAGCGGTTGGAGGGAGGAGTATCGATGGTGCTCATATCCCGCACGCCCATGAGCGCCATGTAGAGCGTGCGGGGAATGGGGGTGGCGGAGAGCGTGAGCACGTCCACGGAGAGGAAGAGTTCCTTGAACTTCTCCTTATGCACCACACCGAAGCGCTGCTCCTCATCCACCACCGCCAGGCCCAGATCCTTGAAGACCACGTCCTTTGAGATGAGCCGGTGCGTGCCCACGAGGATGTCCACCTCGCCTGCCGCCAGCGCGGCCACCACCCGGCGGGATTCCGCCGCAGTGCGGAAGCGGTTCAGCACGTCCACCCGCACGGGATAGTCCGACATGCGTTCGCGGAAGTTGTGATAGTGCTGCTGGCTCAGCACGGTGGTGGGAGCCAGAATGGCCACCTGCTTCCCGGACATCACCGCCTTGAAGGCCGCGCGGATCGCCACCTCCGTCTTGCCAAAGCCCACGTCACCGCAGATGAGCCGGTCCATGGGGCGCGGACTTTCCATGTCCTGCTTCGTCTCGTCGATGGCCTTCAACTGATCCACCGTTTCCTTATAGAGGAAGGAGTGCTCGAACTCGCCCTGCCATTTATTGTCCGGCGGGTGGGCGAAGCCGGAAGCCGTCTGGCGGTTTGCCTGCATCTGGATGAGGCGCTCCGCGTACTGGAAGATGGACTTCTCCGTCTGGGCTTTCGTCTTCTTCCATTTACCGTCGCCCAGCTTGCTGAGTTCCGGCGTCTTCTTGCCCAGCCCCACGTATTTGGAAATCAGCCATGCCTGCGCCAGGGGGACATAGAGCCGGGCCTGGTCCGCGTAGTCGATCACCACCACGTCCTCCTCCGTGCCTCCGGCCTCCGCGCGGCGGATGAGCCCGCCATATTTCCCGATGCCGAACTCCTGGTGGACCACGAAGTCTCCCTCCTGGATGTCCGAGAGATCCAGCGGCGCGCGCCTGCGGGAGCGGCGCTGTTCCGAGATGAGCCGCCGCGCGCGGGAGTGCTGGTAGCGGCCAAAGATCTCCGCGTCGCACAGTACCGCGAGCTTCGCGGTGGAGACGATGAAACCCCGGGTCACGCGGCCCAGCCGGGTCTCCAGGAATCCCTCGTCCAGGGCCTCGTGGCGGATGAGTTCCGCGAAGCGCTCGATCTCCCCCTCATTGTTGAAGAACATGCACACGCGCCACCCCTCCGCGTGCCAGCGGCAGAGCTGGGTGACAAAGTCCGAGCGCCGCTTTTCCTGGAGCACGAAGTCCCCGGCATCGAACGAGCCCACGGGTTCGTCAGGGCAGGCGGTATCGAAATTCTCTACGCCCTCGCCACTGTCCGGCGCGGTGCCCGCGGTGATCCACACATCCGCCCGGGGTAAGCCTTCCAACTCCACGGCGATCACCAGATCCCCCGGCGCGATGCATTCTGAAAGCGGTACCTGCTCCATCTCCCCCTCACCGGCATGCAGGAGAATGGCTCCCTCCGTCACTCGGCCCACGGAGGTCTGTGTGTCCGGGTCATACTGGCGGATGCTTTCCACCTCGCGGTCGAAAAGCTCAAAACGGAGCGGCAGTTCCGCCTGCCAGGGATAGACATCGAAGATGCCGCCACGCACCGCGAACTGGCCTCGCTCCGCCGCCTGGGGCACGCGATCATAGCCGGCTTCCTCCAATCTCGCGGCAAGCGTGTCCATCTCCAGCGTCTCGCCCGGCCGGACGGTGAGCACCGCGCGGGCGAGGGCCAGCGGGCGCGGCACTATTTCCTCCAGGGAGGAGACATTCAGCACCAGGGCTTCCACCTTTGCGGCCGGCTCCGCCAGCCAGCGCAGGATGGCCAGACGCTCCGCCTGGGACTCCACATCCGGCACGGCATCCGCCACTTGGAGTTCCTCCCGTTCCGGAAAGAAGCGCGTGTCTCCCCACCACGTGGAGAGATCGTGGGACATCGTCTCCTGGGCCCGAAGGTCATGGGTGACGATCCACACCCGGCGGGCGGTTTTGAGCGAGGCGAGGACCACGCCGGTTACAAAGGGATGCGCCGCCGGGCTTACATGCTCAAGGGCGGCAGTCTTCCTTTTCTTCGCCGGTTTTTTTGCCAGAGCCTCAAGGCGCTTTGCCCACTGGCGACATCCGGTCACGGCCTGACAAAGCTCCGCCCCCGCCGCGGTTCCAGTGCGGGGCGCGGCTTGTTTGTATTCGGGACTTAAAACACCTGCCATGCCGGGATGAGGAATGCATGTCCTTCGCCCGGATTGTTCATCGTCGCAAGGACGGGCCAGGGTTCCCTCAAAGCACAAAAAACCCGGAAGGGACTGCCTTCCGGGTTTCTTGTTCAGGAGCCGCGGTTAGACGGCGCCAGGCGCTGGATATAAGGACCGGCGTCGCGCGCCGCCGGGCCGTGGATGCTTTCGATGAGACGAAGCGTGTTACTTCTTCTTGGCGACCTTCTTGGCCGGGGCCTTCTTCTTGGCGGCCTTCTTCTTGGTGGAAGCAGCCTTCTTGGCCGGAGCGGCTTTCTTGGCGGGAGCTTCCTTCTTAGCCGGAGCCTCTTTCTTGGCTGCCGCCTTCTTGGCGGGGGCTTCCTTCTTGGCCGCCGCTTTCTTCGCGGGGGCTGCTTTCTTGGCCGGAGCGGCTTTCTTAGCCGCTGCTTTCTTTTTCGCTGCCATGGTCGTGGGTTTCGTTGGTTTTTTTGTTGGAGACGAGGCGGCTTTGTTCCGCCGGCGACGGCGGAGCAGGAGGCCTGCCACGGCTTTGGTTTCTCCCGGCGTCAACGTGACACCGGCAAGAATCTGTTCGATGAGGTCGGCGGCGCGCCCGTGAAAAACCTCCGTCACCATGTCATGGATGAAGGAGCCTATCGTGACCTCTTTCGTCTTCCTTGCGAAGTAAATGTTATGATGACCGTTGAAGGTCTTCCGCACCAGACCCTTGGCCTCCAGCTTCTGCAGCACTGTCAGGATGGTCGTGTAGGCGCGGGATTTTCCATCCGGCATTCCTTGAAGAACATCGTGGACGGTGGCTTTTCCGGCAGTCCACAAGACCGACAGTGCCTGGAGTTCAAGGTTGGATGGACGCTTGGTTTTCATGCATCAGGCCCGGCGACTCAACAGACAGGCCAGAGAATCATTTCCCCTCTAATTGCTACTACGTTCTTAGTAGGACGGTCAAGAAAATTATTGAATACACCAAACTTTTTTTACCTGTCTCATGACATAAAAGCAGGACTAACGATGATCGCGAGTCATCACGTTCACTCATAGTGCAGTGCATCGCCATACTTCTACATGGCATCCCGCAAGATGGGGGACCTTGGACGATGCAAGTTTCAACATGCGGTGACTCTTCCGGTGCCTTATGATACCGGACAGTGGCACCACTGGAAAGGTGTCCACGCCCGCTTTCGTTTCAGCATCCATGAACTCTCCACGCGATCACCGGCTCCATCTCACACGGCGTGAATTCTTTGGCCGCGGGGCCACGGGCATTGGCATCGCCGCGCTCTCCTCTTTGCTGGGCCGGAGCGGCATGGCGGCGGAGACAAGGAATGGCGCGGGCGGCCTGTCCGCGCTTCCCCACGTGGCTCCAAAAGCGAAGCGTGTGATCCATCTCTTCCAGAATGGAGCGCCCACGCATGTGGACCTCTACGACTGGAAACCAAAGCTGAAGGCTCTGCACGGCCGCGAGGTGCCTGCTGAATACATCGGTGACCGCCGCTTCAGCACCATGACCGGCAAGGCCAATGGCAAGCTGCTGCTGGCACCCGTGGAGGAGTTCCAGCAGCATGGGCGCTCCGGCGCATGGGTGAGTAATAAGTTTCTGCCCCACATCGCCTCCGTGGCGGATGAACTGTGCTTCGTGAAGAGCATGCACACGGACGCGGTGAACCACGCGCCCGCCATCACCTTCCTGCTGAGCGGCAATCAACTGCCGGGCCGCCCCACGATAGGCGCGTGGCTCGCCTACGGTCTTGGCAGCGAGACGGAGAACCTCCCGGCCTTCGCGGTCATGACCTCCGTGAGCAAAGGCACGTCCTGCGGGCAGATCTTTTACGACTTCTACTGGGGCAGCGGGTTTCTACCCTCACGCTATCAGGGCGTGAAGTTCCGCGGCAGTGGCGATCCCGTGCTCTATGTTTCCAACCCGGAGGGCATGAGCCGCCAGATGCGCCGCGGCATGCTGGATGACATCGCGCAACTCAATGAGATGAAGCTCGCGGACTTTGGCGATCCGGAGATCGCCACGCGCATCGCGCAGTATGAGATGGCCTTTCGCATGCAGGCGAGCGTGCCCGAACTCACCGATCTCAGCAACGAGCCGCAATCCGTGCTCGATCTCTACGGCCCCCAGGTCAAAGAGCCGGGCACGTTTGCCCACAACTGCATCATGGCGCGCCGCATGATCGAACGCGGCGTGCGTTGCGTGCAGCTCATGCATGCCGGGTGGGACCAGCACAACAGTCTCACCACCGAACTCTATACCCAGTGCCGGGACACGGATCAGCCCAGCGCGGGGCTGGTGCGGGATCTCAAGCAGCGCGGTCTGCTGGACGATACCCTCGTCATCTGGGGTGGGGAGTTTGGCCGGACGCCATTCATTCAGGGGAACATCAATGACCGTCCGCGATGGGGCCGGGATCACCATCCGTATGCCTTCACCACGTGGATGGCCGGGGGTGGCGTGAAGCCCGGCATAACCTATGGGGAAACGGATGATCTCGGCATCAATGTGGCGTCGGATCCCGTGCATGTGCATGACTTCCAGGCGACGGTGCTGCATCTCATGGGGATCGATCATGAGAAACTGACCTACCGCTTCCAGGGACGGCAGTTCCGCCTCACGGATGTGCATGGGAAGCTGGTGAAGGGCATTCTGGCCTGACAGTTGTTGGACCTTCGTTTGCGGTGCCGGACTCCCGGTGAAACCATGTGGCATGAGAGCGCTCTTCATTCATGCCCATTTCGATGACTACGAGTTCACCGCCGCCGGCACATTTGAGCTTTGGCGGCGGCTCTCCGGAGGAGCCTTCGAGGGAAAGGTGCTGGTCTGCACCGATGGAAAGGCGGGGCATCATTTCCGCGGTCGCGAGGAAACCGGCCGCCTGCGCCTGGAGGAACAGGAGGCCTCGGCGAAGATCGGAGGTTATGAATTCGAACTGCTCCGTTTGCCCGGAGGTGAACCTCCGCGTGAGGCCTGCCTGCAGGTATCCGTGGAGCTGCTGGCGGCGCTCTGGAAGGCCATCCGGGACTATGAGCCGGACTACCTCTTCTGTCCGCCGCTGGGGGCCGATCCGCTGGCGGGCATTCACAATGACCATGAGACCATCGCGGAAGCCGTGCGCCGCGTGGCGTACATGATCAATGTTCCGCACGCCTTCACGCCAGAATATCCCGCGGATGAAACCACCTCCCGGCCCTGCAAGGTGCCGGTGATCGTGAATGTGTACGACGGCTACATGTTTGGAGCGAACGCCTATGACCTCGCCGTGGATGTGGAGGAGGCGTTTGAGGCCGTGTGCGAAATGTCCTGGTGCCACCAGTCACAGGTGGTGGAGTGGCTGCCATGGGTGGGACGGCACAATATGTCGCCTCCGCGCTCCCTGGATGAATGGAGGGAAACGCTACGCGCCCGCTTTGCCCGGAAGAACCGGGAGCTCGGCGTTTCCTCCCCGCGCGCGGTGGAGGTCTTTCGCGTCACCGCGTGGGGAGCTATCCCCGTGTTGGCCCAACTCGTTGCCGACTTCCCTCCGCTTCTGAAGGACGCGGCCAGTCTGGAGCCGCTGGAGAACCGCCTGCGGCTCTGGAGCCGCGAGTGAACAGTTACTTCCTTTCCGGAAAATCCGTGGCGGGAAAGCGAAGCACGCGCCGGGGCTCGCGGCCGTAGCCGGTGACCTCCATGCGGTCCGGATAGATATCCACGCGGGCGTAGCTGTTCTCCTCCGTCTCCACCATGCCGCGGAAGTTCAAAAAGTGGATGCCATGCTTTGCCGCATAGTTTCCGGCATGGTTATGCCCGTTCCACCATGCGGCGATGATATCCCGGTCCGCCTTCAGCACCTCCAGCACCGCCTCCGCGTCCCAGAGGGAATGCCCATCGATGGGCAGTAGCGGATAATGGCAAGCCAGCACCACGCGTTCCCCGGCCTTCCGGGCCTCCGCGAGTTCCGCCTTCAGCCAAGCGATCTGTGCCTCTCCCAGGCCGCCGCTGTAGTCCGCCAGCTTGCGTTTTGAGGATTTGAGAAATGCCGAGGCCGTCTGCCACTCCGGCGAACCCTCAGGCGTGGAAAACAGGCTCAGGAGATTCCCGTCCAGCATCACAAAGCGCCATCCATTCCGGGAAACGGAATAGTGGGGCGCTTTCATGCCCAGCAGTTCCGGCACCTTCCGCTTCAATTCAGCGGCGATGGAATAGTCATGGTTCCCCGCGACCTGGTAGAGCGGGACTTTCGCCCGCGCGAAAACGGGGATCACCGCCGCGTAGCTTTTTTCATCCCGGTCCACGGAGTCTCCCAGATGAAGCATGAAGTCCAGATCCTTCATGGCATTCAGGTGATCGATCGCCGCCGTGAGCTTCCTGGGGGACTCGCGGTAGAGGCGTTTGCTGCCGGGTGGCGTATCCACATCGGCATACTGGCAGTCCGTGACGATGCCAACACTAAGCACCGGCCCTCCGGGAGGCCGGGCTTCTCCCGCGCGGGCCGCTCCCGCCACCACTCCGGCACCGAGCAGACGGAGGAACCGCGCGCGGTTTACTCCCGTTCCGCTCTGTGCCGGTGAGGTGTTCATGGGCGGTGTTTAAAAATCGATATCGTCCTCGTCGTTGGCGATATTCCGGCGGCCACCACCGCCGCGGAAATCCGGCTCCTGACGCTTGGGGCGGCCATCACCGCGATCCGGGCGTCCGCCACGATCCGGGCGTCCGCCGCCACCACCGCCGCGATCATCGTAACTGCGCTCCGGCTTGGGCCGGGGCTGTCCTCCTCCTCCGCCCGCATAGCCACCGGAGCGGGGCTCTGAGGGACGGCTTTCTCCGCCGCGGGAGTCGCCGCCGGGAGCGGGGCCTTCGCTGCCATCCGCGGGATGAATGCGCCAGGCCTGTATGTTGACATAGTAACGCCCGTTATGCTCACCTCCGCGGAGATCGAAACCGATTTTTACGCGCTGGCCGGGTTTGTATTTATCGAGCAGGGATGTCTTGTCCTTTACGAACTCCATCTTAATATCCTGCGGGTAGCGGTCATCGCCCGTGGTCACGACGAATTCACGCTTTGTGAATCCGCTGCCAAAGGTCTGGGTGTCCATGATGACCTTGAGGGTTCCTTCAAGTTCGAATGCCATTGTCTGAGAGAATTCCGCGCGGGTTTGGGGCGCGGGTTGCGGGACATTGCCTTTCCGGCTGCGCCGTTGCAATCCGGTTCTTTCACTTCCCGGCAATTTTTGCGTAACGGGGATGGGCTTGTTAAGGCCTGGCGACTTTGAGCCGCAGGGTTCCTCCCGACACCGTTCCGTCCGCTTCCGCCGCGGCCCGGACGATGACGCTGTCGCCCGTATATCCGGCGGGCACCGTCACGGTGACGTCTGAGAAACCGTTCTCTTTGAGAGGAACGGTTTGACGTGAGAGAATGGGGTCATTGGCCTTTGTATGGTCCGCTCCCGCGGGTGTCTCGCCGGGCGGACGCTCCAGGGTCAGTTGGAGAGTGCCGGTCTTGAAATCGGCGGGCAGGATCCCACTGACTTTAAAGGCTTGCCCGGGAGCGCAGGTCTCCGGTCCGGAGAGTTTCAGCGTGGAGGGAACCAGGGGCAGGCGCATACCGGGGTCTCCCAGCAGCTCCCACATTTCCACATGCTCTTTCCGTTGATCCTCCAGAGGCACCTGGCCACCCGAGCCGTCCGCCATGTCCAGCATGGCAAAGGAAGTGGCATCCATCCTGCCTTGGGCGATACCGGACAGGACCGCCCGCCAGTAGTCCGCCAGAAGGGCAGGGGGATCCTCTTTTTGCAGCAGGGTGAGCAGCCCATCGAAGGCCAGTTGGCCCGCCGCTGAATAACTGATGTCCACGGCTCCCATGACCGCCGCGGGACCGCGGGGATTTCTCATGGCGGTGAAGCCATGGCCTTCGCGGCTGGAGCGTTGCGGGGCAAGAGCATGGCAGCCGCAGGAAACGAAAATGCCGCCATGCGGGAAACTCGCCTGGGACCACGCTTTGGTTTCAAGGAAAAAAGAGCCGTCAGAATAGAGTCCGTCAGGCCCGGAGTGACCCATGTAGAGAAAGAAGAGCGTACCCTCCGTCAACTGACGCAGGTATTCGGACTCCAGTTTTGATTTCTCCAATTCCCACGGCGAACCCGGCACGTCCGCCGTGAGGCGCGCGGACCAGCGGGGATGCAGCGAACGAATGCGCGAGCCCACCGCCATATTGATATATCCGGCTCCCAGGGAGCGCTCCAGCGCGGAGTTTCCGCCGGGATGCCCCACGAGTGCCGTGATACGGCTCCGCCAGTCCGCTCCACCCGCGGATTTCTCGAAGGCCAGGATTTTCGCCGCCATCTGTCCGGCCTCCTCCGCGGATCGCGCGGGCAGCCGCCCCACCGCCGCGCGGGGCAGGGCACCGCCATCGGAAAGGCCATAGGGATAGTCGGTGTACAGCGCCTTCATTCTCCCCTGGCTGCCATGAAAGGCCGGCAGCTTCACGCCAGCGGGAGCCTTGGGATCCGCGGTGCCCGCCAGCAGTACCATCACCGGCTCCGTTCCACTGCCCGCTGCTTCGCGGATTGCCACCCGGGCGCCTTCGGGATCACCGGCCAGCGCCGGGTTCAGAACCACCACACGATGGTTCGCGGCCCGCCGCACGGCGATCAACTCGTCCAGGGCCGGTCGTATCTCCGGGGCCGCCAGGAGTATCCACGCCGGAGTTTCCGCCCGGAGGGGCCGGGGAGCGATGGAAAGAAGCAAGACAAAGAGGCACCAGAGCAAGTGGGGGGACATGTTGCTGTTTCTGCCTGTATGAAGACCCGGTAGCAAGCCTGAACGAATGTGACGAAACCGTAACATTCCGCGGCTCCGTAATTACTCTGTTTTTTGATACACGAAAGCTCCCGTGTGTTCCCGTAACCTCAGCCGCGTCATTTCATGATTGCCGCATCCCACAAAAAGCCCTCCCGTCCGCGTATGACCGACCGCCGCCGGGACATCCTCCGCGAGTTCTTCGCCAACGCGGTGGTTCTCGCCGCCATTAAAACCGGTGACACCTCCGTGGCCCGTAAGAGCATTCCCTTGAAAAAGTAAGCGGCACGACCGCGCCGGCATGACCGGTATATTGAGCGTGGCCGGATTCCGGATAACCGGGAACGTGTGGTCTGGCATCCCATGAAGGCATGGCTTTTGCATGGCTGACCGTTTCCAGCCGCGCCCTGCCGCCCATGCCCAGCCATCCCTCGCCTCTCAACACCAGCCGGACGGAAAGTGATTCCTTTGGAACCATTGAGTGTCCCGCTGACCGGTATTGGGGAGCGCAGACGCAGCGTTCGCTGGAGAACTTCAAGATCGGCGGGGAGCTCATGCCGCTTCCGCTGATCCACGCGCTGACACTTCTCAAAAAGGCCGCGGCGGTTTCCAATCAGGAACTCGGTGAACTCGACGCCACGGTGGCCAATGCCATTGTGCGGGCCGCCGATGAAGTTCTGGAAGGCCGCATTGGCCCCGAGCATTTTCCTCTCGTGGTGTGGCAGACCGGTTCCGGCACCCAGACGAACATGA
This sequence comes from Verrucomicrobiales bacterium, assembly GCA_965229245.1. GTDB lineage: Bacteria > Verrucomicrobiota > Verrucomicrobiia > Verrucomicrobiales > V1-33 > V1-33. Next base: position 492,406 of record CBDDIW010000002.1, on the reverse strand, counting down.
ATGTCAACGAGGTGCTGTCGAACCGGGCCATTGAGATCCTCGGCGGGGAGATGGGCAGCAAAAAGCCGGTGCACCCCAACGATCATGTGAATCGCGGACAGTCCTCGAATGACACCTTTCCCGCCGCGATGCACGTGGCGGCAGTGCTGGAGATTACCGGTCGTCTGCTTCCCGCGCTCGGAGAACTGCATGCGGCACTGGAGGAAAAGGAACGGCAGTTCGCGGATATCATCAAGATAGGGCGGACGCATTTGCAGGATGCCACGCCGCTCACACTGGGGCAGGAGTTTTCCGCTTACCGCACCCAGGTGGGCTACGGGATCACACGTGTTCAGTCGTGTCTGCCCGCACTCCACCGGCTGGCCCAGGGGGGGACGGCGGTGGGCACGGGATTGAATACGCGAAAGGGATTCGCGGAAAAGGTCGCCGCCGTGGTGGCGGGGATGACCGGCCAGCCTTTTGTCAGCGCGGAAAACAAGTTCGAAGCCCTGGCCGCGCACGATGCGCTCGTGGAGTGCTCCGGCGTGCTGAACGTGGTGGCCGTGAGCTTTATGAAGATCGCCAACGATCTCCGTCTGATGGGCTCCGGGCCGCGTTGCGGATTCGGGGAACTCAGTCTGCCGGAGAACGAGCCGGGATCCTCCATCATGCCCGGGAAGGTCAATCCTACCCAGGCCGAGGCCCTCACCATGGTGTGCGCGCAGGTGTTTGGAAATCACACCGCCATCACTGTGGCGGGAGCCAGCGGACATCTGGAACTGAATGTCTTCAAGCCGGTGATGATTTACAATCTGCTCCAGTCCATTCGGCTGCTGGCGGACGGCGCGGGCAGTTTTTCCACCCACTGTGTGCGTGGCATCACGGCAAATTTGGATCGCATCGCCGCGCTGAGGGATGGCAGCCTCATGCTGGTGACGGCGCTGAATCCGCACATCGGTTATGACAGCGCGGCTGCCATCGCCAAAAAGGCCCACCGCGCGGGCACCTCCCTGAAGGAAGCGGGGATCGCCCTGGGGCTGCTTACCGCCGTCCAGTTCGACGAATGGGTGCGGCCCGAAAACATGATTTCACCGGAATAAAATCCAACCACCCTCCCCATGAACTCAGACCATCGCTTCACCGTCACCGGACCGGAAAATCAGTCCTCTCTGTATCTTGAACTCCCCGGCGGACGCCTGCATCTGGAACTTGCGCCCGGAACTCTTTCCGACCGCGCGGAGGAGATCGCGGATTACCTGAATCTGGTAGTCCAGGACGTGACCTTCACGAAAGTGGCGAACATCCAGCCGGATCTGGAGCGGCTCAATGACGAGCAGCCCGTTTCCGCCGCGGTGGCGCACGTTTGACCCCGACCTTGTCGTTTCACCGTTTGTTCCTCGCGCGCCGGGCCAGACCGGCGGCGAGTTCGTCCGTGTTGAAAGCCGCCTGAATCCAGTTCAGTTGGGGCTTGTGGCCGGGGATGAGGAGGACTTCCACCACATCATACCGCCATGCGATTTCCGGGCAGCCCAGCAGGCGGAGCCACTTCGAGGCTCCCCGGAGGATGAGCGCCCGCTTTTCCAGCGTGACCGCCTGGGCCGGGCGGCCCCATGCGGTGCTGGTGCGTGTCTTCACTTCCACGAAGGCGAGCACCTGCCCGTGGCGGCAGACGATGTCCAGTTCCCCGCCATCCGGGGCGCGGTAGTTCCGGTAGAGTACGCGGCAGCCCTGGGCGCGGAGCCAGCTTCCAGCGATGGCTTCGCCCCGGCGGCCTATCACGTCCTTGTCCGCCCGCGCCTGTTTCTCTTCCGGCCACACCGTGTTGAGCAGGCGGCTGAAGCGGCCGGTAAGGATGGCGGACAGGGAGCGCATGGGATTCCGGAGGCGGCGGAACCTTTCCATGACAAGGGATAAAGCCCTTGTCCCCGTTCCGTTTTCGCGGAGAAAATGGGAACCCGCACCTGGCTCCCGCTCCAAAATGGCCCCTCTCTCCGACGACGTTGAACTCATCCGCGGCATCCCCGCGGTGCCAACGATCCTGGATGTCATCTGCCGTTCCACCGGCATGGGATTTGCGGCGGTGGCCCGGGTGACCAAAGACCGCTGGATCGCTTGCAGCGTCCTGGACAACATTCAGTTCGGACTGAAGCCTGGCGGCGAGCTGGAGCTTGAGACGACCATCTGCGATGAAATCCGGGAGAGCCGGGTGCCGGTGATCATCGACCACGTGGATGAAAGCGAGTGCTTCCGGGACCACCACACCCCGCGCCGGTATGGCTTTCAGAGTTATATCTCCATGCCCATCATCCTGGCGGATGGAACGTTTTTCGGGACGCTTTGTTCCATCGATCCCCGCCCGGCCCGGCTGAGCACCCCGGAGACGATCGGGATGTTCAAGCTGTTCTCCGAACTCATCGCCTTCAATATCAACGCGGCGGAAAAGCTGTATGGAAGCGAGGCCCGCCTGCAGTCTGAACGCGAAACCGCTGAGCTGCGGGAACAGTTCATCGGAGTGCTGGGGCACGATCTGCGAAACCCTCTCGCGGCCATTTCCATGGGAGCAGCGCTGCTGCGCGAGGGACCGCTGGATGAGGAGCACGTTTCCACGGTGGACCTGATCGACAAAAGCGTCTCGCGGATTTCCGGCCTCATTGAGGACGCGCTGGATTTCACCCGGGGACGGCTGGGCGGGGGCATTGCCTTGAACGAGGTTTCCGGAGAGACCATTGAACTCGTGCTGGAGGAAGTGATCGGCGAGGCCCGGGCCATCTGGCCGGAGCGAGCGCTCGAAGTGCGCGTTGCCCTCACCGAGACTGTCCGGCACGACCGGAAACGCATGGCCCAGCTTTTCACGAATCTTCTGTCCAACGCCATGCTGCACGGGAGAAAAGGAGGGCGGGTAACGGTGAATGCGGTCTCCGGGGACGGGAGATTTGAGTTCTCCGTGTCCAATCCCGGCAACCCTATCCCGCCGGAAACCCTGGAGCGGATGTTTGAGCCCTTCCGCCAGGGCGACTTAGGAAACCCCCGGAAGGGTCTCGGCCTCGGGCTTTACATCGCGTCTGAAATTGCCAAATCCCACGGCGGGACGCTCTCGGCGGCTTCGGACGAACGCGAGACCCGCTTCACTTTTACCATGCCCTCCACCGGCATGCTTTGAGCAAAGGAGGGCGGGAACCAACGCTCCCGATGATTGCCACCCCCACTCCTCCCGCCCGTCCGGATGAAAACAATCACCCCGGGGTGGAGGATGCTCTCATTGAAGAATTGAAGCAGCCTCCGGCAGTGGAGCCGCCGGACAATTTCAATGCTAGGGAATCCGTGACGCCGGTCTGCAAGCCGGAGCCGATTCCTGAACAGGATGAGGCCCGGGAGAGCGAGCCGCGTGGTTAGACATCCAACTGGCGGATTCTTTCGAGATGCCGCCCGCCCTCGAAGCTCGTGGCAAGAAACAGGTCCACGATGCCCAGCGCCATTTCCAGATCCATCATGCGCTGACCCAGGGAGAGGACATTCGCGTCATTGTGCAGGCGGGTGAGGCGCGCGGATTCCAGATTCCAGCATAGTCCGCAGCGCACGCCTTTCACGCGGTTCGCCGCCATGGCCTCGCCATTGCCGGAACCTCCCAGGACGATGCCCCGCTCACACGTTCCCGCCGCCACTGCTTCCGCCACGGGCCGGATGAAGACGGGATAGTCCACGGAGGCCTCGGAGTTCGTGCCGAAATCGATGACCGTATGGCCCTTGTCCTCCAGGTAAGCGATGATGCTCTGCTTATAGTGGTAGCCCGCGTGATCGGAACCGATGGCAATTTTCATGGTGGAGCAGGATGAAGGGACGGGATGCGGCTCAGTGGCTCCACCACTTGGAGAGCCGGGGCTTTGGAGCTTGGGGAATGACACTGTCCTCTGAATAGTGGGAGGTGTCATTGAAAAGAATGAGGCGGGCGCGGACTGGATCGCGGAAGTCCACCACATTCAGAGCCGCCGGATCCTGGTCCAAATTGTCCCGGTAGCGGCGGGGATCGAATCCCAGCAGGGAACTCAGCAGCAGGCGGATGGTCGCTTTATGGGAGACCACGATGACCGGCTGGCCTTCGTGGGCCCGGACAATATCCAGCAGCGCGGGCAGCGCCCGGGCCGTGACCGCCAGCCCGCTTTCCCCTCCCGTCGGGGCAAACGTGTAGGGATCCTCTTCCCAGGCGGCAGTCTCCTCCGGAAACTGCTGGTCCACCTCTTGGCGGGTGAGCGTTTCCCAGTGCCCGTGGGAAATCTCCCGCAGTCCCTCCACCGGGCGGACCTCCAGCCTGTGGGGATCCGCCAGGATGCCCGCCGTGTGCATGGTGCGGCTCAGGGGCGAGGCATAGACGGCGGCCACGGGTACCTGAGCCAGCCGCGAGGCCAGCCGGGAAACCTGTGCCCGCCCTTCATCCGAGAGCGGCACATCCGTGGCCCCGGCGAACCGGTCCTCGGCGGTCAGGGTGGTGGCTCCGTGGCGAATGAGGAAAATCCGGGTGTGGGGCATGCCCGGGAAGAAAACCGGACCCGGCCCGGGCCGCCAGAGGAGATTTAGCATTTGCGGTTTGAATTCCCCGGAAAAACCGTTGATGGGTAGCCTCCCGGCCGGTCTTCCCGCGCACTCCCCCTCCCGGGGCTGGAAAAAACCAGTTTCGCGCGGGAAAAGTCCCGCTAATCATCTGCCCCTAATCCCCATAAGGCTTACCCGGCCTAACTATTAACCACACAAGGAGGCTGCTTTGGACCTCAAAGAGATCAGACAAATTATTGAGTTGATGAAGCGTAATGACCTTTCGCTGTTCCACCTGGAGCGTGAAGGGTTCAAGATCAAGCTGCGCAAAGGTGTCGATTTTGACGACATGCCCGCCGCGGTCCCGCACTTTCCCGTGGCCCCGGTGGCTCCCGCCGTTTCATCCGCTCCCCCCCCCGCGTCCGGTGCGCCCGCCGCCCCCGCGGCTTCCACCGGCACGTTTATCAATTCCCCCATGGTGGGCACGTTCTATCGTGCAACCGGACCGGGCGAGAAACCGTTCGTAAGTGTGGGTGACACCGTGGATGAGAATACTACGGTGTGCATCATCGAAGCCATGAAGGTCATGAACGAGATCAAATCCGAGAAGCGCGGCGTCATCACCCGGATCCTGGTGGACGATGCCACCCCGGTGCAGTTTGACAGTCCTCTCTTCGAGATCCAGCCGGCCTGAGCCCCGCATGTTCAACAAAATCCTGATCGCCAACCGCGGGGAAATCGCCCTCCGCGTCATCCGGGCCTGTAAGGAACTGGGCGTTCGCACGGTCGCCGTCTATTCCAAAGCCGACGAGACGTCCATGCACGTGCAACTGGCGGACGACGCCATCTGCATCGGCCCCGGCCCCAGCACCCAGAGCTACCTGATGGTGGACCGCATCATCGCGGCGGCGGAAATCGCGAACGTGGACGCCATCCACCCCGGCTACGGCTTTCTCTCGGAGAACGCCCGCTTCGCCCGCATCTGCGAAAGCTGTAAGATCAAGTTCATCGGTCCCAGCGCGGAGGTGATCGAGATGATGGGGGACAAGAACACGGCGCGGGCCACGGCGAAGAAGTTCAAGCTGCCCATCACCCCGGGCACGGACGGGATTATCAAAACGGAACGCGAGGCCCTGGAGGCCGCGGCGGCGATCGGATATCCGGTGATGATCAAAGCGACCGCCGGTGGTGGCGGGCGCGGCATGCGTCCGGTGCATAATGAAGCGGCCATGGGTTCCGCTTTTGCCAGTGCCACCGCGGAGGCGCTGAAGTGCTTCGGCAACGGGGACATGTATCTGGAGAAACTGATCCTGAACCCGCACCACATCGAGATTCAAGTGGTGGGGGACTCCAAGGGGAACGTGGTCCATCTGGGCGAGCGGGACTGCTCGCTCCAGCGCCGGAACCAGAAGATCATCGAGGAATGCCCTTCTCCTTTTATCAGTGACCGCCTGCGCAAAAAGATGGGCGCGGCCTCGGTGAAGCTGTGTGAGGAGATCGGTTACGAAAATGCGGGGACTATCGAGTTTCTGGTGGATGACGATGAGAACTTCTACTTCATGGAGATGAACACCCGTATCCAGGTGGAGCATCCCGTGACGGAGGAGGTCTATGGCTGCGACCTCATCAAGGAACAGATCCGCATTGCCGCCGGGCAGCCGCTGTCCGAGCACGTGCGCAAGAACGCGCCCCGTTGCCACGCCATCGAGTGCCGCATCAACGCCGAGGATCCCTATAACAACTTCGCGCCCAGCCCTGGTAAGATCCTGAATTACTACACTCCGGGCGGCCGGGGGGTGCGCATCGACAGTCATATCTACGCGGGCTACGAAGTGCCGCCGTACTATGACAGCATGATCGCCAAGCTCATCGTCACCGGGGCCACGCGGGAGATCGCCATCGCGCGGATGAAGCGGGCGCTGATGGAATACAAGATCGAGGGCATCAAGACCACGATCCCGTTCCAGCAGGCCATTCTGAGCAACAGCGACTTCAAGAGTGGCGAATACAACATTGGCTGGGTGGAGCAATTTCTCCAGAAGCAGCCGAAAGGCTGACGGCGGGGATTGTCAAAAGAGGGGGAAACCCCTTATCCTGAGGGCGAAATTGCCGGTCCCACACCATCATGTCACGCATCACGGTCACTTGCCACCGCTGCGGGGAGCCCACCTTCGTGGACCTTTCCAAAACGGTTTCCGGGCAGCGCTGTCATTCCTGCCGGGGATTTCTCCAGGGAGTGGACGTGACCATTGGCGGCAAGGCACCTAAAGTACGCCGCCGCCAGGTGTGGAAATCCCTGTGGAACCGGCGAAAGGATGCCGCGGTCTGGAGTGACGGGGACGAACAGGTAAACCCCCGCGCGAAGCGCTGGCCGCGTTTCTTCCGCTGGACCATCGGGATCTGCATCGTGGCGGTGCTCTCGGCTATCGGGGTCAGCACCTATCTGAACTACCTGCGTACCCGCGGTGATCGCATCGTGGTCCCCGGACAGGAGGCTCCAGTGCAATTGGACGTCCGGGAGACCCAGGCCTGGGGGAAGCCAGCCACGGAGGCCGCGCGCCGGGTGCTGACCGCTACCACAGTGGAGGACCTGCTGCCCCTGTTGACGCACGCGGGAATTCCGGACGAGCTTATCCATCATTATTATTCCTCGGAGGAAACCCTTCCCATTGGAGGACATTTGAACGAGCGCTACATTCTTCCCGCCGGGGAGGCGAAGGAGCGGTCCGTGGCCTTTACCTTTGTGGATGGGGGGGGGCGTCCCCGCGCGCTGGCCGTGGTCGAGAAACCGGGAGGCATGAAGATCGACTGGGCCTGTCTGACGGGGTATGGCGAAATGACCCTCGGGGAGTATATGAAGATGAAGCCTTCGCGCCACGTGGTCATGAGGGTGCTGGCCCGCACTGGAGGGTATTACAATGGAGTGTTTTCCGATGCGGGACGCTGGTTGTGTGCCCGCATTGCCAGTCCCGCCGGGGAGGAGATAATGTATGGCTACGCGGAGTATGACTCCGCTCTGGGAGAACAACTGGAAAGGCTGCCGGAGCCTGGCGCGGGGATCGATAAGCCTCTCGTGGTCATCCTGAAGTATCCGGAGGGAAAAGCGACGGCGGACCAGGTGCAGATCGTCGCGCGGGTGGCCACCACCTGGTATCAGCCGGAGGGCCTGGGCCGCTTCATTGAGATGGCCCGGAAGCTGGACGCGGGCACCATCCCGGACGAGTTGAAATTGATTCCCGATAAGAAGGCCGCTCCAAAAGAGGACACGACCGCCATCACCTCACCTCCATGAACGCGGGCTTTCTGGACAAGCTGCTCACCCGCCTGGATCGCGTGCCGGCGGAGGAGATCCACGCTTTCCTGATGCGGTTGGTCCGGGAGAAGGGATTTTTTGAGCAGGTCTTCGAGGCGCTGGAGGAGGGCGTGATTATTTGTGAGCCCCAGGGAGTTATCACTTTTATCAACCGGGCCGCCTGCCGGTTCTTCGGGCTGGAGGCCGCCGAGGCCGGTGGGAAGCGGTTGGAGGAGGCCATCCGCGGGTTCCGCTGGCCGGCGCGGCGTGCCCGGAAGGACACCATCAGCCGGGACATGGAGGTCTTTTATCCGGAGCACCGGTTTCTCAATTTTTACCTGCGCCCCATCGACGATGGCGAGGCGGATGGCCCGGAGGTGGGCTACGTCATGCTCATCCGGGACCTCACGCAGACCCGCCGCATGGCGGAGGAGCAGATCGAGAGCGAGCGGCTGAATGCCCTCACCATGATGGCCGCCGGCGTGGCTCATGAGATCGGGAACCCGTTGAATTCCCTGAATATCCATCTCCAGGTGCTGGAGAAAAAACTGAAGAAAGCGGACCGGGCCATCTATGGCACGGTAAAGCCCCAGATCGATATCGCGCGCGGGGAAATCCAGCGGCTGGATTTTATCATCGAGCAGTTCCTGCGCGCCATCCGGCCCACGCGTCCGGTGTTCGAGATGGCGGAGTTGAACAAGATCATCGAAAGCGCGGTCACCTTTCTCGCGCCGGAACTAAAAGACCGTCGCATCACCACCCGCCTGCAACTGCACGAAGCCCTGCCGCTGCTGAAGCTGGATCCCAATCAGCTCAAGCAGGCCTTTTACAACCTGATCAAAAACGCGGTGCAGGCCATGGGCACGGGAGGTTCTTTGACGATCCGGAGCGATCTTTTGGAATACGATGCCGTGGTTTCCTTCGAGGATACCGGCAAGGGCATGTCCCCGGAAACCGTGGCCTCCATGCATGACGCCTGGTTTACCACCCGGAAGACCGGCGTGGGCCTGGGAATGCTCATCGTGCGCCGCATTGTTCGCGAACATGGCGGTGAACTCAGCATCGAAAGCAGCGAAGGGAAGGGGACCCGCGTGACGCTCACACTTCCTCGCGGACCGAGGCCGATGCGTTACCTGGAAGCCGGCACGCCCGTGGATCATAAGAATCCGCCAGGCCCGCAGATCATCGACGTTTGAAGCCGCGATGGCTCAAACCCAGTGGAACCAGTAAATGGCCGCCACGTAGCCCAGCTTGCTCAGCAGGTGAAGGAGTTGGTCCTGGTGGAAATTCGTCCACTTCTCACACTTCGCGAAGTCGATGAACCAGTGGAGGATGAACTCGGCAAAGGCGCACTCCGGTCTGCCGGTGACGATCCATACCGCGCCCGCATGTACCAGGGAATGGGCGCTCAGACAGTAGATCCAGATCCGCGGCGGGGAATCGCCGGTGTAGTCGATGCTCTTGATATGCCGGTTCTTCCGGATGGCCAGGAACTTCCCCTGCAACGGAAAGTCAGCGATGGCATGACCGATGATCAGAGCGAACAACATCGCCCACGGACCCGGAATTTCCGGACCGGACAGGATGATGGCTGCCAGTGACATGCGGAGTTTGAGGGGGGTGAAGTCCCGGAAGGTTCACACGGGCTCCCGCCTAGTAAAGAGGATAAAACGCCAGGTTCCTCACCACCCCGAAGACCAGCGCGGCGAAGATAAAACCCGTGATCCACCAGCCACTCCGGGGTGGACGGAAGACGGCCAGGAGCAGCAGCAGACAAACGGGCAGCAGCGGTGCGTTCCAGTAGAATGCCAGTGGGAGATCCCCGCGGCCCAGCGCCTCCATCGCGCGCTGCGTGCCACAAAAGGGACAGCGGACACCCCAGGCTTCCCGCGCCGGGCAGGGGCGGGCGAAGACCAGCGCGAACACCGCCACGGACAGTAGTGCCAGCGCCGCGGCCATGGGCGCGGATCGTTTCATGGCGTTGGAATCGCGCCGCCGGCCCTCCGGCTCAAGCCGATTCCCCAAACGCAAACCGCGTTGCGGAATGCCGCGTGCGGTCGTTTCATTCGCCACGTCCGAGCCGTCTCCCGTTATGCGCCCGCTTCTTCTTCTTCTCTTCACCGGTCATCTCGCGTCCGCCGCGGACTGGCCGCAGTTTCTCGGTCCCAACCGGGATGGCAAAGCACCGGCGGACGTGCCTCTGATCACCTCGGTGCCCGCGGATGGATTTCCCATCCTCTGGAAACAGGAGTGTGGCGCGGGGTTCGCCGGACCGGTGGTCAGCGCGGGTCGCGTGATTCTGTTCCATCGTGTGGGAGAACGGAACGTGGTGGAGGCGCGGGAGACAGAAACCGGAAAGCAGGTGTGGAAGGCGGAGTGGCCTTCGGATTACCGCGATGATTTCGGCTTCGATGAAGGCCCCCGCTCCAGCCCCACCGTGAACGGCGGGGAGGTGTTCTGTTATGGGGCGGACGGCACGCTGGTGGCCCTGCGGTTCAGCGATGGAAAGCTCCTCTGGCGGAAGGATCTGGCGACGGAACTAGGCTCCGCCAAGGGATTCTTCGGCAGGTGCTGTGCTCCCCTGGTGACGGAAAAGAGCGTGCTCCTCGCCGCCGGTGGTGAAGGCGCGGGCGTGGTCGCTTTTGATCGCAAGACCGGCGCGGTGCAGTGGAAAGCCCTGAACGATGAAGCGGGTTATGCCTCTCCCATTTTCATCCATCCGCCGCAGGGGGAACGTGTGGTTTTCTTCACCCGTGAAGGCGTGGCGGGTCTCGTCCCGGACACGGGGAGGGTGGTCTTCCAGGAGAAATTCCGTGCCCGCATGCATGCCTCCGTGAATGCCTCCACGCCCGTCGCGGTGGATGCCACGCATGTCTTTACCTCCGCCTGTTATGACACGGGCGCGGCCGTTTGGGAGATCGGCAAAGGAGACACGCTCACCACCTCCTGGCGCGGCGGCGGAAAGATGGACTGCCACTACAGCACCCCTGTGCTGCTGGACGGCATGCTCTACGGTTTCCACGGACGCCAGGAGCAAGGCCAGGAACTGCGATGCGTGACCGCGCTGGACGGAAAAATGAACTGGTCCGTGCCGCTGGATGCCGGGCAGGTGACCGCCTGCGGCAAGCAACTGGTGATCCTGACCCAGGGCGGGGAACTCATTCTCGCCAAAGCCTCCCCTGACAAAGCTCCGGATATCACGGCCCGGTCCGAGATTCTCCGCGGCGGCCATCGCGCTCCTCCCGCGCTGGCGGGAGGTCTCCTCTTTGCCAGGGACAAGTCCCGGCTCGTCTGTGTGGATCTCCGCGCGAAACCTTGACCATTTACCATGAAAGCCCTCCTCTTCCTTCTGCCGCTGCTTTTCCTCGCGTCCTGCGCCGGGCCCTCCGGCTCCGTTTCCTCCGGCCCTGACGCGCTGGGCAACCGCCCGGGCCCGCGTGGATTCCGCACGGTGGTCATCGATGCCGGGCATGGCGGCAGCGATTCCGGAGCACCCAGCCGCATCACCGGGGATCTGGAGAAAAACCTCGCGCTGGATACCGCCCGCCGTGTGCGGGCGGAGCTGGGCAGCGGCTTCCGCGTGGTGATGATGCGGGACTCGGACGTCTTCGTGGATCTGGATGAACGCGTTGTCCGCGCCAGCCGGTCCGGCGACATCCTGGTGAGCATTCATTACAATTCCGGGCCCTCCAGCCTGCGCGGCGCGGAGACGTTCTTCTGGCGCGTGGACAGCTACAGTCTGGCTAAACGGCTGCAGCGCCACTTGAGCTCCGTCACGCCGGACAGCCACGGAAATCGTGGTCTCGCCCGCCGTCGCATCCGCCTCACGCGGAATCCCGCCATCCCCTCCGTGCTGCTGGAATGCGGGTATCTGTCCAATCCCGTGGAAGCCCGCCTCTGTGCCGATCCCGGCTACCGCCAGAAGCTCGCCCGTGCCATCGCGGACGGTATCCGCGAGCAGGCCGCCCTGGGAGACGCGGGCATGGGCCCATTGCCGCCGCACATCGACGCCCCGCCGAGCAAAGCCTCGGATCCGCGGGAGTGAGGCATTATCCTTCCCCGGGGCTCCGTTCCGGGAAGGCCCTCAATAACAGGAGCCGCCGCAGCAGCAGGTGGATGATCCATGCCAGCAGCAGGGTCACCACCGTATCGCTGGTGTAGTGCGCGCCCTTCAGCATTTGATACACTCCCATGACGCCTCCCGCGGCGAGGCCGGTCAGGGTTCCCAGGAGCCGTCCCCGGCGCGTGGCCGCGAGGGAGGCCACTGCCACCAGCGCGAAGCCCCCGCTGGCATGCCCGGCGGGCCAGCAATTGCCGCATTCTTTCGCGAGGCGGGGAGGATCGTAGCGTGTCCATGTTTTCACATACTCCTCCTTCCCGCCGTAGCGTTGGATGTCCCACGGACAGAAAACATGCGTGGTGGCTTTCAAAATAGAGACCACCACCGGCGTCAACGCCAGGCACAGCACCACCACCCACACGGGTGCCAGCGGCGCGGGCCGGAACCAGGCCCATTTTTTCCACCGGGGAGCCACGTAAACGCGCAGCAGCAGGAAGACTCCGAAGTCGATGATGATCCATTTCGGCAGCTTGTGAAAAAGCAGGGTGGACCACCAGCCCTCCTTATCCACCAGCCATTGGCCGCGTGAGAAGTCGTAGAGGTGATCCTGAATAGCGATATCCGTATCCGTGACCTGAAAGTAAAAACAGGCCGCGACGAGCAGGATTACGGCAGGCCAGAGCGTGCGGTCCAGCCAGGAGGAAGGGGAAACCATGTGCCCAAAGTGTTTCCCGTCCGGCGTTCCGCAATCCGGTTTCATCTGCAAACGCGCGAGGTGGCACGGCTCAAGCACGGGGAAGAGGAACCCGGCAGGGCACTTTGTCGGAACCTTCAAACCTTACCGAATTATGAAACGTAAACTTTTCCCCGCGCTCCTCGCGACCACGGGTCTCCTTCTCTCCCTTGCCTCCGCGGAGACGGCCCGCACGACAACAGACCAATACGTGGCCCCCGCCACGGAATCGGAGTTTCTCATTTCCCTCGGGCGCTCCTATCATGCCCAACTGACTCTCGCCCAACTGGCCGCCACACGCGCCACCGACCCGCAGGTGAAAGCCCTCGCGCAGCAGATGGTGCGGGACTATACCTCCTCCATCCGGTCGCTCGACCGGCTGAATAAATCCGTGGGCTTCAATCCTCCCGCCGGAACCGCCAATGGGACTGATGTTGTCTATACTACTATCAGTGCCCTTAACGGCACGGCCTTCGATGCCGCCTACCTCAAGGAGACGCGACGAGTTCAGGCTCTGAATGAAGCGGACTCTCTCGCCGTTCGCGGATACACCACCAACCGCACGCTGCGAAATTATCTCAACAACAATCTTCCTGCTCTGCGCACCAGCGCCCAGCGGGTGACCCAACTGGGTGCCGCCACCGGCGCGGTCACAGCCAGCACCTCGCCTCAAATGGCGACCGTGACCACGACTGCCAGCCCAGCCCCTTACACTTCAAAGCCGGTGTTCGTGCCGCAAACTACTGCTGCCGCTACCGCTTCCCAAGTCGTGTCCTCCATGCCCGTGCCCGTAGCCAACGCGAGCACGACCCCCAATGCCCGTGTGTTCATCCCGGACACTGTTCCCACCACCAGCACTGCTCCGGTCACCAGCGAGGGAAATCTGGCGGGCACCAATCCGGGCGTCATTCCCGGGAACGGTTACGGCTTTGCCCCGGTTCCCATGCCCTCCATTCCATCGAATGCTCCGGGAACAAATCCCGGGGTGATTCCTGGAAACGGCTATGGCTTCGTCCCTACGCCAATTCCTGGCACTATTCCCAGTAACGCCCCCGGTACAAACCCTGGCACTATCCCCGGAAATGGGCCCGGCATGAATCCTCCTGTTACCCCCGGCGTGGATCCCAATGCCATCCCCGGGAACCTCCCGGGCACGAATCCCGGCAGCATCCCCGGAAATGGCACTGGTTTGGCACCCGTCCCTCAGCCTGAGGCCGTGCCAGCCATGGAAACCAATGCCGCTCCCGGAAATCTCCCGGGGACTAATCCCGGAAGTATCCCGGGCAATGGGACAGGCATCGCCCCTTCCCAGAATCAAGACGCCGTTCCCGCTGCCTCTACTTCTCGCCCGGGTAGAAACCGCGCGGTAGGCGCGCCCCGCACGCCGCGTGCGGGTTCGGGCCGGGGCGCTGTCCCGGCACCTTTACGGAGCGCCGTTCCCATGCCGTCCGCTGCGCCCGCGGCAGTCCCTGCCACCCCCGCTCCGGTTCCTGCCCGTATGGCTCCAGGGAGGTAACGCAATTCAACTCAACCGCACGGCGTGCTCCGAAACGGGGCGCGCCGTTTGTGTTCAGGTCTTCCTGATAAAGCCCCCGTTTGCGTTTTCAGCCCTGCTATTCATCAGGTGCGGCATGCCAGCCGCCTGGATTGCCCGCCCTGTCGTTTTCCTCCGCCATATTGCCTGGATTGAGGGGATCTCTTTCCTCGTCCTCCTGGGCGTGGGGATGCCGCTGAAGTATTTCGCCGGCATGCCCATGGCAGTGAAGGTGCTGGGCTGGATTCACGGCGTTCTCTTTGTGCTGTTCTGCCTGGGACTTTTCCGCGTATGGACCCGGGCTAAGTGGCCCGAAAGCCGCTGCGCCCTCGTTTTCATCGCGGGCCTGATCCCCTTCGGTCCGTTTTTTGTGGATCGCCGTATCGATGAATGGGAGAAGCAGGACGCTTCCCTCGTGTGAGCGCACCCGTCAGGGCTTCAGGTATTCCAGGTGGCTTCCCGTCTCCGCCACGGCGGCCTCGCCTTCCAGCAGGTCCGCGATGGGATCCCAGCGTCCGGATGTCAGCGCCTCGCGGGCGGTATCAGGGATGTTTACGGTGAAATTCTCTTCGCCGAAGAACACACGGTTCTTTTCCACATCCACAGTCACTTCCAGGGAGGGATTGCTCTCCACTGCCTCCCGCAGGCGCTGCATGTCCGCGGCAGTGGCCACGGCGCATGGGATGCCCAGCGTGGCACAGTTTCCGAAGAAAATCTCCGCGAAGCTCTCCGCCACCACCGCGCGGAACCCGTAGCGGTAAATCGCCTGAGGGGCATGTTCCCGCGAACTGCCGCAGCCGAAGTTCACCCCCGAGAGTAGGATGGAGGCTCCCTTAAAACGCGGATCGTTCAACGGGTGCTCCTTGTCAGACCCGTCACTGTTCTTCCGCACGTCGTAGAAAAGGTATTCCCCCAGGCCATCAAACGTGATGCACTTCATGAACCGCGCCGGGATGATGCGGTCGGTGTCGATGTCGGAGCCGGGGACGTAAACGGCAGTGCCGGAAACCTGGGTGATTTTTTCGAGTGCCATGGGAGGGACCAGTAAATCCCGCCCCAGGCGGCTTCGCAAACGGGGAATGGACGGCGCTTGAATAGGGTGGACGCTTTTTGCGTCCGAAAAGAGCAGCCTTTCCGCCTCCGGATTCCGACGGGGGCTTCACCGCATCCGCGCGGAGGATTCCGTGCTTGAAGTTCACTGACAAAATTCTTAAAATTACTCATGTCGAAAGTCGTTCCTCAGTTCTCCGGATGCCGTGCCCTCCTCACGGCGCTCTTGCTGCCGGGACTGGCCGGCGCGCAGGCCCCGGTGAAATCGACGAATGCCGCGGCGGTGGAGTCCACCACCACCTACACGGAGGCGACGGTGTGCGCGTTGTGGATCAAGACCATTCCAGCGGTGGTGGGCGGCAGTTCGAAGTTCACGGTGCGGGTCTCCTCCAATAAAACCGGGGACGCCGCGGTGGGCCTTATCGAGCAGGTGCTGGGCAGCGCGGGGGATATGTGGAAATCCTCGGCCTGGATCGCCGCCGTGGCCGCGTCCAACGCGAACAACCAACTGCTCACAGACCACGAGTTTCTCCTGAAGGTACGCGGCTTCATCGACGGACCCTCCGCCGGGATGCTCATGGCCACCACCATGCTGGCCCTCATCAATCAGGACCCCATCCGTCCCGGAGTCTCCATCACCGGCACGGTAAATCCGGACGGCACCATCGGGCCGGTGGCGGGTGTGCTGGAAAAGCTGGAAGGGGCTAAAAAAGCGGGCATCAAGGAACTGGGATATCCCATGATCGATGCGGGGAACGACGGCTCCTACTTCAAGGAAGTGGAGCAGGAGGGACTGGTGAAGGGGATCAAGACCACGCCCATCCCGGATATCTATGCGGCTTACGAATTTCTCACCGGCCGGAAACTCGGACGGCAGACCCCGCTGGATGAAGAGGAAATGGCTCTCCCTTCAAAACTGGTCGATAAATACAAAGACGCCACCGCCGCCCTGATCAAAGAGGCAAGGACCCGCATCGCTTCCGGCGAGGCTTTGGTGCCGAAGATGAGCGCGGCGGAAAAGAAGCGCTACACGAGTGACCGGGACCTCTCCGTCAGCTTCATTGAGGAGTCCGAAGCCTCCATGAAAAAAGGAGAGGTGATCCTCGCCCACAGCCGGGCCATCATGGCCGAGTCCAGCACCCGGATGAGCGAGAAATATCTCCAGTGGCAGCAGGCCTTTGCCAAACGCGACGCGAAAGCCCTGAGCGCGTTCTTCGTCGCCGAGCACGAGGACGCGGAGGCTCAGCTTAACGGGATGCTGGAAAAGATGCGTCCCGGTCTGGAAGCCGCCACCCTGGCCGGGCGTCTGGGGGGTTTCTACGATCGTCTCCAGTACTGGAGCGTGCGGGCCCAGTGGCTCGCCGCGCAACTGGTCCGGGATAATATCAAAAAGCGCCAGCGTTCCCTGGAGCAACGGGCCGGCACCGCGCCAAAGGGAGCCATGGCCGCGCTAACGAAGGAGTCGGAAAAGATTTCCGAGGACATGCGGGACGCCGTGCTCCGCCTCACCATCCTGGAGGGACGTGTCCGGGCGTTTTCGGACTTGGTAGGCCTTGTTTTTGAAGACAATAGCATGCCCGTCCCGGATCAGACGGCCCGGAACCGGCGTCTTTCCGACTGTTACGGACCCGCCGCGGCGGCCGGGCTGGCCTACTTTGAGACCACGGTCCTTGGCGGAAAGGCCCAGGGATCGGACGGTGCCGTGGTGGAAGGGCCTGGCCTGCACAACAACATCGCCTTCACCTCCTGCAGCCAGGCTGCGGAGCACGCCATCGTGAGGGATGACATGGCGGACTACTCCCAGGAGGCCGTGGTGGACCGTCTCGCCTGCGGGGTCCATGCCTATCTGGGCATGGCCGCGCTCATGAATCAGTATTACAATCTCAAGCCGCTGCCCGCGCTGGATGGCTCGGAGCCCGCTCCCGCGCCCTCCTCTGTCACGCTCATTCAGGGGAAAACGGTGGAGCGCCTCATGGAAAGCTCCCGGAAAAAGGTGCTGGAGGAGGCCGCCATCGTCAAAAAGCAACTGCATTTCATCCCGGATTGTATCAAAACGAATTTCAGTCTTGGCGATGCCAAGCGAAAAGAGGACAATGACAACGCCCGGCTGGATGCCCTGACCTCCTACTGGCGCGCCACGTTCCTCTGCAAGATGGCCCAGACCATGGCCAAAGCGAAATAAACGTCCCTGCCGGTCCCTTCCTCCAATCACCAACGGAACCACACACCATGAATAAAAAAATCATCACCTCCACCGCCTCCCTCACCGTCGCGGCGATCCTCAGCTCCTGCACGGCGGCACAAATGCAACAGGTAGGGACCACGGTAGGCGTTCTCGCCGGAGGAGCCGCGCTGGCCGGCGTGGGCGGGGGCAACAGCACCCGCAATGCGCTCATCGCCATCGCCGCCGTGGCCATCACGGTCGCCATCGTGAGCCACTACCAGGCCTCCCAGGAGCAGGCCCGCTATGCGGAATACCGCGCCGCCAGTGCCGCCCGCCGCCCCACCTTCACCCAGGCAAAGACGAAACAAAAAATCCGCTACGTGGCCGTGCCCGTGAAGAAGAAGAGCGAAAAGGAAAAGGGTGGCCTGATGATTTATGATACCGAAAAGGGTCAGCTCGCGAGCGACAAGGTCTATGTGCCGAAGGCCGCCTCTATTAAGAGCAACAGCATCGTGGAAGTGGAGGGCAAGAAAGCGCTCCTCGAAAGCAGCTTCACCGGAGCCTGAGCCGGGTTCTGAATTTAAAAGGCCGCCGGTCACCCGGCGGCCTTTTTTTATTGTAAAGGGAAAAGTGTTCGCTCTTCCACATGCAGGGCCTTGTAGTTCCCGGAATAAGCCCGCCTGATTTTATGCCGGTGGGTGCAGCTTCACGGGATCCGCTTTGCGTCCGCTGCTCTTGATATTCAGCATCTCCACAAAGACGGAGAAGGCCATGGCAAAGTAAACGTAGCCCTTCGGCACGTGAACGTGGGCGGCCTCGGCGATGAGGTTGGTGCCAATGAGAAGAAGAAACGCCAGCGCCAGCATCTTTACGGACGGGTGCCGCTCCACGAAGTTGCTCACCGGATTGATAGCCACGACCATGATCGCCGTACTGACCACCACGGCGATGACCATGATGGGCAGGGCTCCCTGGACGCCATTCGTCATCCCCACGGCGGTCACGATACTGTCCAGGCTGAACAGCACGTTCATGAGCATGATCTGCAGCATCACCGCGCCCAGGCTGGCCTTGGCGGGTTTGCCACCGGGGCCTTCCGTGTCTCCGCTCTGGCCTTCGAGTTTATGGTGAATCTCCCGCACTGCCTGCACGATGAGGAAAAGGCCACCGATGAGCAGCACCAGATCCTGTCCACTGAGGGCGAGCTGGCCCGCCACGCGGGGGAACGCGGGATCGTGGGACTCACCCTGCTCAAACGGCCAGGGAATGGTGAGCAGCGGATGCTTCAGGCTGAGGATGAGCCCCAGCAGCAACAGGAAAAGCAGCCGCGGGAGCACCGCGAAGAGCAGACCTTTTTTTCGCGCGGCGGCGCGTTGTTCCTCCGGCAGTTTTCCGGTGAGGATGGAGATGAAGACGATATTGTCCACTCCCAGCACCACCTCCAGGGTCACGAGCGTGAGCAGGGAAACCCAGGCGGCTCCCTGGGCGGTCCACGAAAAGTCGATGAGTTGCTGGAGGGTATCCATAAGGCGTCAGGAGAAGAAACGTTTTGCTTTCTGGAAGAAGGATTCGGCCATGGGCTCGTTTTGCTCTCCACAGGAGTCACTGAAGGCCTTGAGTTTTTCCTTCTGCTCCGCGTTGAGATTCGTGGGCACCTCCACCTGCACGCGCACCATCAGGTCACCTTTTCCGCTGCCGTTGAGGCGGGACATGCCCTTGCCGCGAAGACGGAAAACCGTGGCACTCTGCGTGCCGGCCGGAATCTTCAGCGCGGCTTTTCCTTCCAGGGTGGGGACCATGACCTCACCGCCGAGGGTGGCTTTGGAGAAACTCACGGGCACCTCACAGAAGAGGTTTTCATCCTCCCGCTCAAAGACTTCATGACGCCGGATGTGGATGACTACATAAAGGTCTCCGGCGGGGCCGCCACGCAGACCCGCGTCCCCATTACCGCTGGAGCGCAGGCGCGCGCCTTCGGTGATACCGGCGGGAATCCGCAGGCGGATGGGGGAGGGCTTTTCCACCCGGCCCTGGCCCCGGCAGTCCTGGCAGGGATGGGAAATTGTCTGGCCGCTGCCACCGCAGTCCGGGCAGGGCTGCTGCACCTGGAAGAACCCCCGGGTGGTGATGACCTGGCCCGCGCCACCGCAGGTGGTACAGGTTTTCACCCCGCCGGGTTTGCTGGATCCGCTGCCGCTGCATTTTTCACAGGGCTGGGCGCGCTCCAGTTCCACCTGTTTCTCCACGCCTTTGGCCGCTTCTTCGAGTGTGATCTCCAGATTGTATTGGAGATCGCTGCCCCGCGTGGCTCCTGAGCGATCCCGGCCCCGTCCGCCGCCGCCGAAAAACTCCTCGAAGATACTGCCTACTCCGCCACCTCCCCCGCCACCGAAGGCCTCCCGGAAAATATCGAACGGATCATGGAAGCCACCGCGTCCGCCGCCGCCTCCACCTCCGCCCGCCTGGAAGGCCGCGTGCCCATAGCGATCATAGGCCGCGCGCTTCTGCTCATCGCTCAGGACATCGTAGGCCTCGCCCAGTTCCTTGAATTTGTCCTCGGCGGTTTTATCCCCCGGATTTTTATCCGGGTGGTATTTCACGGCCAGTTTGCGGTAAGCTTTTTTCAGTTCCTCCTGAGTCACGGTGCGTTCAACACCGAGCACTTCATAATAGTCCCGTTTGGATGCCATTGGTTATAAAAAAAGGAAATGGATAGGGTAAGTCAAAAGAGGCCGGGGCGGGACGGGGGAGTATCCGCCGGGGCGGACGGCGTGATTTCAGCCTTCCGCTCCGGGAACTGCCGGGCCGCTGCTGAGCACTACAGAGGCCGGGCGGAGCAGGCGGTCCCGCAGCTTGTATCCCTTGCGGCTCTGATAGATCGTGTGGCCTTCCGGAACGGTATCGCTCGGCTGCTGGGTCATGGCCTCGTGCAGATTCGGATCGAATTTTCCGGAGGCGTTGATTTCCTCCACACCCTGGTCCCGGAGGAAGTCCTGGATCTGCTTCAGCACCATGCTGAGGCCGATGTAGATGTTCGATTTCTCGTTCTCAGCCTTTGCCGCCGTCAGACCGTAGTCAAAATTGTCCAGGATGGGGAGCAGAGACTCCAGCAGTCCGGCGGTGGCATAGCGGGCGTTGTCCTGCATCTCACGCGCCATACGCTTGCGGTAGTTGTCCAGTTCGGCGGCGCTCCGCATGGCCACTTCCTTCCATTGAGCGGCTTCCATCAGTGCCTGGCTCAGAGGATCGGTTTCCCCGGCGGGAAAGTCCTCCGGCAGAGGTTCTTCATCCTGGGTGGCGGGAGTGCGGGGAGCGCTCATAGAAAAATGACGGCGTTACAGTGGATAAATTCGCTTTTTCCCCGGAACCGGGGAGCGGACATCATAGACGACAGAGACACGGTCTCAACCTGTTTTCGATTCTTTGGGAAGGTGTTTTTCCCGGAAAACAGAACAACCCGCGGACCTGTACCGCTTCACTTGCCCAGCGCGAGACGGTCTGCCAGAGCCTCGGGCAGGCCCGCCGCCCGGATCTTTTTCTGCGCCGTGGCAATGTCGTATGGCACGCGGCGGATGTAGATCTGCTGGTTATCGTGATCGTAAACCGCGTAGGCACTTCGCCAGTCGCCATCCCGGGGCTGGCCCACGCTGCCCACATTGATGAAATATTTCCGCCCGGGCTCGATGCGGACGGTGTCCGTGTTCTCCAGCGTCACTGTGAGTCCCTTCACATACACCCGCGGCGTGTGGGTGTGGCCGAAAAAGCAAACCTGGGTGAACTGGTAGCTGAAGCTCGCCATGGCGTCGAACTTGTTCATCACGTAGGCCCAGCTGGTGGGGGTATCCAGCGTGCTGTGCACGATGGTGAAGTCCCTTACCTGACGCACCATCCGGAGATTCCGCAGCCAGAGCTTATCCTCATCGTTCAGTGCCCGCCGCGTCCATTCCAGGGCGGCCTGGGCCAGCGGATTGAGCCCCACGATCTCCGTGTCCGCGCTGGCTTCCTCATCGTGGTTTCCCTTTACCACCGGGCAACCCAGCTCCTGGAGTTTGGCCACGCACTCGTGGGGATTCGCATTGTAACCCACGACATCGCCGATGCAGACGTGGTGGGTGACCCCCTGGGAAGCCGCGTCGGCCAGGACGGCCTCGAACGCTTCAAGGTTGGCGTGAATATCTCCAAATATAGCGAATTTCATCTACGGGCTGTCCGCAAGGGAACGGATGAGGGCGGGTTTATCCAAGTGGCATCGCCCCCGGCGCGCAACTCCAAATTTCGTGCATTAAAAACCGGTCGCGGAAAGCGGAGACGAAAACGGACAACGTCCGGTGCCATGGGTTTCGAGATCCGCCCTGGCTTCACGCCACCGGATGCGCCGCTCCGAATTTCATCACCTTTGAGAGAAATCTCCGCGTCAGTTCCTCCCGTGGGTGATCCAGCAGGGAGGCGGCCGGGCCGTGTTCCGCCACTTTTCCTTTGGCTATGAGCGCCACGTGATCCGCCACCGCGCGGGCGAACCCCATCTCGTGCGTGCTCAGGATGATATGCTGCCCCGCCGCCGCGAGTTCCCCGATGAGTTCCAGCACCTCGGCGGTCATTTCCGGGTCCAGGGCGGAGGTAGGCTCGTCCAGAATGAGGATTTCCGGTTTGGAGGCAATGGCCCGGGCCAGCCCCACCCGCTGCTGCTGGCCTCCGGAGAGCTGCGCGGGCAGCTTGTGGGAGTGTCCGGACAGGCCGAAACGCTCCAGGCACTCATCCGCCGTCTTCGCGGCCTCCTCCGGAGTCCGCCCATGGACCTTTTCCAGGGGGAGCGTGACGTTCCGGTGCGCGGTGAGGTGGGGGAAGAGATTGAACTGCTGGAAGAGAAAGCCGTTCCGGCGCCGCCAGGCGAGGCCGCCATCCAAACCACCGGGCACGATACCGTTTACTTTCAGGGATCCCCCGTCCGCGGCCTCCAGCCCGCCCATGACGCGGAGAAAAGTACTCTTTCCCCCGCCACTGGGGCCGATGAGGGCCAGGACTTTCACCTCCCGGATTTCCAGGTCGAGGGCATCCAGCGCATGGAGCGGGCCATACGTCTTGGTCAGGGCGGCGGCGTGGATTTCCATGGGATTACATCTGGTAACGGAAGCGGGTCTCCATCCAGTGGGAGAACCACGCGATGGGCAGGGTGATCAGCAGGTAGCCGATGCCCAGGATCACAAAAGCCTCCAATCCACTGAAGGACGCGGAATTATAAGCCCGGGCCTCGTAGGTGAACTCCCCTACCGCGATCACGCTGAGGAGAGAGGAATCCTTCACCAGGGTGACAAACTGACCCGCCAGCGCGGGCAGTACCCGCCGCAGGGCTTGCGGCATGATGACATAACGCAGCACCTGCCCGCGATTGAATCCCACCGCCCGGGCACTGTCCACCTGCCCCTGCGGGATGCTGTCCAGTCCGCCGCGGAGGATCTCACTGAGGTAAGCCGCCGTGAAAACCGAGAGCAGGGCGGTGCCGGCGAACATCTTGCTTCCCAGCCCGATACTCTCCAGCACATCCGAAATGTGACGCTGGGTGAAGATAATATAGTAGCCGATGAAGATGAGGGTCAGCAGCGGCATTCCCCGCATGATTTCCACGAATCCCCGGGTGATCCAGCGCACGGATTTCATCTTTGACCGGCTGCCGGCGACAAGGAGGGCCGCCACCAGGCAGGAACCCGGCAGGGCCGCGGCGGAGATACCCAGCGTGGTGAGCCAGCCGCGCCAGAGGACCACCCGATAATTCCACGCGCTGCTCCACCGCCAGGTTTTATCCATGCTGCTCAGCGCCCACCAGAAAAGTCCGCTCAGGAGGCACACCAGCAGCAGACCGGTGATTACGTCGGTCCAGGGGCTGCGGGTTCCGCGGGGAGATGACATGAGTGGCCGGTGGGATTAAGGATAAAGATGCCCCGGTCCCGGGGGCTCAGGGCGGGCATCCGGAGGCGGGGAAATGGCGGAGGGAAGCATGTCGTGGTCCAGGAGCGCGCGCATGTTCCCACGGGGAGGGGGGCGTGCAATCCTCTTTTTGCTTTTCAGCGCGGAGTTTCCGCCGTTTCTTTCACGATGAAGAAAGTTGAAATCGACGCGCTCGCGGAGACCTTTGCGGAACGCCTGCGCACCCGCGGACTGCGCCGCACCCGCGCCCTGGATCTCCTGATCCGGGAAATGGCGGCCCGGGACAAGCCTGTCACGATCTCTGATCTCGTTCAGGCCGAGGCCCTCAAAGAGAGTTGCGATCCGGCCACGGTTTACCGGCTGCTTATCAAACTGGAGGAGCACGGCATGGTCCGCCGCCTGGGGCTGCACGAGCGCGCCACTTACTTCACGCTCGTCACTCCGGGGCACCACCATGACTATCTGGTCTGCACCGGGTGTGGCCGCATTGAGGAGGTGGACATGGACTGCCCTGTGGGCAGCCTGGAGCGTAAACTGGAAAAGGCCTCCGGCTTCCGGCATATGTACCACGAACTGGAATTCTTCGGAATCTGCCCCGGCTGTCACGATGGCAGAGAACGGGACGGAGTGGCGCACTGTTGTTAAGTTCGTGCCGGCGCGTTGCCCTTTTGTAGGCAATGAGACTCCCTCATGAGAGAAATGAATATGAGTGAGCAGAAACGGGGCCGGTGAAGTGCGTTTACGCGATTGTTACAAAACTTTCTTTGCCGCTCCGTCCCTGGGATGATAAGCTGGGCCGACGGTTCGCCATGGTCCCCTTTCACCGGGGTGATTCGTCTCCCTGAACAAAGGGAACTTTGTTAAAAATTCAAAAAAAGCCTTCCCAACTCCGGAACATTCCGTTTGAATTGACGAAATTGCTTTCGTAACTCCAACTCTCACACATCACCCATGAAACGCACCGTTCTCCCGCTTCTCCTTCTGACGACCTCGTTGTTGTCTGGTGTGGCGAATGCTCAGACGTCTTCCTCGACTCCGGTCATCGGTTACTACAAGCAAACGATTCCCAAGGGGAACACCCCGGTAGTGTGTGGGTTTACGACCAAGAAAGACTTTCAGGCAGCCCTGACCTCCCACACCGGTGGCGCGACGACCTCCGTGATCACCCAGACGGGTGCCGGATGGACCGCGAACCAGTTCCAGACTGCCGCGAATCCTGCCGTGGATTCCTCTCACTTCATCGAGATCCTCAGCGGCCCGGCTGCTGCGGTGGGCTTGATCTTTGACATCGTGTCAAACACGGCCACGACGCTCACCGTGGAAGGGAACACTACCGTTCTTGGCTCCGGAGCGGTGACTTACTGCATCCGTAAGCATGCCACTTTGGGAACGGTTCTTCCTGGTGGCGGCGGTCTTTTGACCGGTCAGGACCTGGTGACGCTCTATAACCCCAACGGGTCCTCCAACAACTACGTCTTCAATTCTCTTTACTGGGAAGACAGCTTTACGGGTGACGATGTCACAAACCGGGTTATCTATCCAGGTCAGGGGTTTGTTATCACTCATACCGGCAATACACCAGCGGTGATCACGATCGGCGGCAATGAAGTATCCTACGTGAAGAGTGGTGCTACTAAAGTGCCGCTTTATTACCATGCGGGGGCTCCGGCCCGGAACATGGTGGGTCTTATCAACCCTCTGGTGTCCGACAGTGGAGCCAACGATTACAACACTCTGGGGAACTTTGGCCTTGTTGCGGGGCTTGCTCAGATTGTCGATCTTGTGCAGGTATTTACTACCGACGGCACGTTCAAATCAACTGTCACTTATGACAGTAATGGCCTGTATGTGGAGGACGGTTTCACAGGAGATGATGCAAGTTCCGTGAAAGTGCGGAATGGTTCTGCGATTCGGATTATCACCACCGGAGACCGCGTTATTACGATTCCCCAAACCCATCCGAATTGAGACCTCATATCTCTGAGTATTCATGAAAAAGCCCTTTTTCCTCCTCTTTAGTGTTCTGTTGGGTGCCACGGCATCCAGAGCTACTAATATCTCGATTGCTGATTCCGGTAACGCGGGGGCCACAAACCCCGTGGTTTTCAATAACGGAAGTTCACTTCCTAACGGGGCCATTACTGTTCGCATCGGCTACTTTAACACCACCTCGCAAGGGGCGTCATGGCTCTCGGATTTGCAGAGCACGGATTTGAGCAAGATTCAATCCGCTCTGGCTTCTTTCATCCCCTTGGGTGAAGACTCTACCAAGCCTGTTTTGGGCAATCTTCCTGCTGGCGGAGCGCCTCGTGTGGCCAACCGGCCGGTAAATCTGGTGGCCACAGATGGTCGTATTACTGGAGGTGTTGCTGACGTGACTCCAGTTGCGGGAACTCCGAATACCGCGAATGCAGGAGGCGTTCCGGCGGGATCCCGGATTTTCCTGCTTGTATACAGCGACAATAACGCGGTTTTGAACGATGGAGAGCAATTTGGTGTCTTCAGCGCCGATACTTGGTTGATCAACTCGGATGGCTCTCTGCCGCTTCAGTTGAATACCATCGGGGTGAACACCGCGAGTGAAGTATATCGTGGCACCTACACAGGCAACGGTAATGAAAATGGAAATGTCGGGACCTTGCGGTTGGCGCTTGTGGGGGTAGTTCCCGAGCCAACTACCGCCGCCATGGGGCTCCTCGCGGGCCTCGGCCTGATGGCTCGTCGCCGTCGCTAAGACGACTTGCTGAAACTTTCGAAAAAGGGGGCACCAGTGGTGCCCCCTTTTTTCGTAGATTGATTCACCACCGAAATCCTAGCTCATTTCATTATGGAAAACATTCCCGAACCGTGGCGCAGGCTGGCTCTTGCCTCCATGCGCCGTGTCAATCTGGCCTGGGTGGTGGAATTGCTGGTACCGTTTGCTGTGGGGTTCAGCCTGCTGTTGCTTGCCGCCGGGTTGCTCTGCCGCTGGTATGCTCCTGAGAAATTCGGGTGGGTTTACGGGACGTTCTGTTTCATCGCGGCAGGAATCACGACGGGAATTGTCGTGGTCCAGTACCGGCGGAGACGTCTCGGGCTGGAGAGTATTCTCGTACGGCTGGACCGGGTGCTTGGGTTGAACAATGCCCTTTCCACGGCCTATGCTGGACGGGGAGCCTGGCCTCCTATAACTGAGGATGCCCACGCGGGGGTGAAACTGAACAGCCGTCGCATCGCTCCCCCGGTTTTGCTGGCGGTGACGCTCATTCTGGCGGGACTTCTGATTCCCGTGAAATCCGGAGCCGCCCGGGCTTCGGAGATTCCTCCACCGCGTTCCCACGAACAGATCGCGGAGGCGATCGCGAAACTGGAGGAATCCGACCTTATCCGGAAAGAGGATGTGGAGGAACTGGCCAATGAGCTGGCGAAACTCCAGGCTCAGTCTCCGGAGGAGTGGTACCGGCACAGCAGCCTGGAGGCGGCGGATCACCTCCAGGAGGGAATGCGTCAGCAACTCCAAGGCCTGGCTCAAAATCTTGCCAAAGCAGCATCCAGTCTTCAGTCGCTCGAGTCCGGTGCGGATTCGCTGAACCCCGGCGAACAGCAACAGCTAGCCCAGGATTTCAAATCCGCCATGCAGGGCTTGAAGGACTCACCTCTGGGTCTGAATGAGAAACTCATGTCCGCGCTTTCAAAGGTGGATCCATCCTCGTTGAAGTCCCTCGACGTGAAGGATCTCAGCAAGATGATGGAGCGTCTAAAGCAGGCGGCGGGTGAATGCAAAAAATGTGCTGGTGATTGTGGCAGCCAGGGTGACGCCCAAAGCGAACTCGAAAAGTTATTGGGAGACAAACCTGGGCGGGGACGGGGGGGCAAAGACGGAGGGGAATCTGGAGAAGATGAAGAAGGCGAGGATCAAACCGGAAAGGGCGGAATAGACCGGGGACCAGGCGTGGCTCCGCTTCCGCTGTCCAATGAACCGACCGATCTTAAAACCAACAATCCGGACACTCTTGAATCCCAGGATCTGAGCCGCACCCGGCCCGGCGATACCATCGGTACTGCCGACACGGAGAACGACCCCGACAAATCCTCCGCGGGCCCCCAAGCCGGGGGCGGGATTCAATCCCCCGGGAAAGGAGGCGATTCCGTTTGGAAGGAGACCCTCCTCCCCGGCGAAAAGGCCGTGCTTCGCAAATATTTCAAGTGACCGGCCGGGGACGGAAAGTGAGCCGTTTCGTCTCCTTCGCCATGCGCCCGCTGGTGACGTGTTAGTTCATTTTCAACGAAAACGCCCCTCATGGGGCGGTTTCCCGGCTTGACGGAGCGGTTCGCTTGGCCGTTGAAGAGGACGCGAACAGGCAATGTTCCGGGGCACGAAATCCGCTCTTTAGTGGAAAAATATGGCCGCCGGTGGCGCTGAGCCGTTGCCCCCCGCGTTTTTTCCGCGTGTCCCCGCATGATCTTTGAACCCCATTCTTTTCATTCTGCCTCCAATTTCTTAAACTCTCCCGATAAATACCGGAATCGCTCCTCCGAGCGGACCGGTGGCAGACTGTCTTTCATGAGCGAACCCGAAATCCAGGCCACGCTGGTTAGCAGGGCGAACGGTACCGAAATCGTTCTCCCGGAGATCGCTATCTTTGGGCGAAAGAAAGAGAGCACCATTTGCCTGCCGGACAACCGGGTCAGCCGTCGCCATGCGATGATTCGCCGTCAGGAGCATGGGCAATACTGGTTCTACGATCTGGGGAGTTTCAACGGAAGTTATGTAAACGGCGAGCGTGTCACCACGGTCCGTCAGTTGGAGGATGGGGATATCATTCGCATCTGTGATTTCGAGTACTCCTTCGATCTCCAGAGCCAGGACGGGGAGCTTCCCGACGTCCAGACGGACATGCAGGTGGTTCCCATGATCATTCTGGTGAGTGATATCAAAGGATTCACCCGCCTTTCTGAAGTCATCCCGCATGATGAACTCGCCCAGGCCATCGGCAGCTGGTATGGATACTGTGACCAGGTCCTGACGGAGCACGGGGCGGCCATCGATAAGTTTATCGGCGACGCCGTGCTCGCTTACTGGACGGACACCAGTGAAAACGCCCGGAAATGGGCGCTCTCCGCCGCCCGCTACCTCCGGGAAAGCTGCGATCTCATCAAGGAGGAGATGAAGTGGACCTTCGAGCGTTACGGCATGGACTTCAGCAGTGGCGTGGCCCTGCACCTCGGTGAGGTCTCCTGGGGCCAGCTTGGCCAGGGCGGTCTCACCATGCTGGGAGATGCCGTGAATACTACCTTCCGCATCCAGGCACTCACCCGTTCCCTGGGGAGCGATGTGCTGGTGAGCGGGGATTTCCTCAAAGGCTGGAAGGATGGTCCCCGCCACTGCCGCCCGCTGGGCACTCATGCGCTCAAGGGCCGTCAGGCCACGGTGGACCTCTTCGCGGTGGAGAGCGCTCCGGAACTTTTCGCCCGCTGAGTCCACCCGCCCGGACTGGAACCCCTCCCGCGCCGCGCGTGCCGCTTCCTCTATGAAACTGGGTTCCTCCTCCCGGAAAGAAAGCTGGACCGGGGTGATCTTCACCCTCGTCATTTGCCTGGGGTTTCTTTACTGGTTATTCCGTCCCAAAGAAAACCCCTGGCAGCACGAGGACCCTGCGGGGCTCGTGGCCCGGGCTCTCAAGGAACCCCGGTCTTCCAACCGTGTGGAGAGCCAGGTCATCGATCTTGACCTCATGGAGGTGGCCATCTGCCAGGTGGGGGTGAAATTCGTGGATGACGCCCTCGCCAGTGTGAAGGGCATCGTGGACCCTGTTATCAGGAAACGGGCTATCCGTCAGGTGGTGCAGACCTATCTGAATTCCGATCCACAGGACCTCGCGCGTGTCATTACCTTTGCGGACCTTCCGGCGGATCCCGCGGATCAGGCGGCACTCCGCGCGGAGATCCTGGGAAGTCTGGCGGTGCTTGGTTTCGCGGATATCGCGCTGCCGGAGGCAAAGACCGCGCTTCAAAAAGCCACGCTCGCCCGGCGCATGGCCACCACGGACGATGCGGCCCGGGACAAGGCCCGCGGGATGGTCTCCGAAGCCACTAAAGAACTCGCTTCGCTCCCTCCCGCTGTGGCGGATGCCGTGCGGGCGGAAATCGCGGGAGCGCTGGTGGGTCTTTCCCTTACGGATGGTCCTGCGGCGGCCTTGGAGGCCATTGATCGTCTGCCCGCACCGGCACGCCCGGAGCTGTGGATGGAGCTCACGGACTGGTGTCTCAGCCGTCCGGACAGCCGGGAGTGCATGACGGCCATCATGGCCCGCATTCCCGATCCCGTCCTGCGCCGCCGTCTGGAGATCAATTCTCTGGGCATGCGTGTGAAGGTGCGCCCTCCTGTGGAGGTCATCGCGGATTGTAAGGCGGACGTTGAGGCTGCCCCCTCACCGACTGCCAAAGTCGCCGCTCTCATTCTTCTGTCGGATGCCCGGCGCAATGCTCAGGAGTCCACCGGTCTCTCTCCCGAGGCGGACGCCGCTTTGAAAGAGGCTCTTACCACCGCTCGCGCCATGACCAATCCGCTGGAGCGCTGCCGGGCGCTGATCACCCTCACGCGAAAGTTCACTGATCCGCCGCTCCTGGAGGAGGCAAAGCCCATTCTGGAACAGGCGATCAACGACGCGAATCTCATCGAATCCCCGGCCGACCGCATTGCCGCGCTCGTCCTTGCCTCGGAGGAAAGTTTCATGCAGTCTGACGAGCCTCTGGCCTCAAAATTGATCGGGGACGCGGTCGGGCTGGCGGAGGCTTCCGGCACTCCCCTGGATGCCGCCACGGTGGAAAGCCTGGCTATCGCCGTGCTGTGGCGGGGGAACTGGCCTCGTGGTCTTGCCCTGCTCGACCACATCCCGGAAGGTTCGCGGGCCGCTGCTTTGGACCGGGCCACCAACCGGGTGGCGGAGACCAGCGTCTCCATGGATCCCCGCAGGCCGCCACTGCGTGGTGCCCCGGTGGATGAAATCCGGCGCCAGGCGGCCGGGGACGACGCAAAGGCCATCGCTCTGGTGGAGAAGCAGCCGGAAGGTTATGCCCGCGCCCGCGCGTTTCTCGCCATGGCGAAGGGGCTCATCGGCCCGCCCGCTGAACTCCCCGGGCAGGAGACCGGCGGTACTGATTCCTCCGGTAAGTAAGAGCGGCTTTGGAACCTGCTCCTGCCTCTTGGAAAGAAGGCGCGGGGATTTTTCATCATATTTCCGGACTGGTCCGTCCCCGCCTTCCGAATTGACAATGCGGGTGCCGCGGGGAAGAAGCGGGTGGTGACGCGTATCTTCGACCGCTATATCGCACGGCAGATTCTGGTATCCACGCTCATGGCTGTCGGGATGCTGAGCGTGATCCTCGTGCTCGGTCAGATTTTCAAGAAGCTGCTCGATGGCCTGGTGGCCGGGATCCTCCCGCCTTCGGCGGTGCTGAAGTTCATGGGCTACGCCTTTCCCATGTCCCTGTGCTACACCATTCCCTGGGGCATACTCACGGCTGTGCTGCTCACCTTCGGGAGGCTGTCGGCGGACAATGAACTGATCTCCATGCGCATGTCCGGCATCAGCCTGCGACGTATCTGTCTGCCGGTGTTCATTCTCGCGGGGGCGCTTTCCGCGCTCTGCTTTTGGATCAATACCACTGTGGCTCCCTTTGCCTACACGGAGACCTCCCGCATGACCCGGCAGGCCGTCATTCGCGATCCCCGCATTCTCTTTCAGCCGGACAAGACAGTGGACCAGCTCTCCGGCCACCTCATCTATGTGGGAGACCGTCAGGGCAGCGATCTGAAAAACCTGCAAATCATCCAGCTCCAGGATGACGGGGATAAAGGAAAACGCGGGTGTCCCTCCGGCATCATCTTCGCCCGTGAGGGCCGTCTGGTCACGGAGGGCATGGAGCAGCGGCAGGCCATCGAGCTCGGCGCGTCGGGCAACACTTATTTCGTGAGGGATGAACTGGCCCCCCTCAGTCCGGAGGAGCGCCAGAAGATGAACCCCGAAGACATCTTGAAGCGCGATGCTCTGGCGGAGCTTCAGTCCAAGGGGCCGCCCCGCATCTTCGATTTCGGTACGGAGTTCTCGGAAATCCCCATCGGCATGAAGTCGCTTTTCGACAAATCCTCCGCCGTGCGCGTGGACGGTCTCAGCATGGGAGAGATCCAGGAGGGCCTGAAATCCCCCGGCGCTCTCCAGCTTGCCTATCCGAATGTCAAAGTGCCCGGGGCCACGGAGATTCGCGTGGAATGGCACCGGCGCATCAGCTTCTCTCTCGCCTGTTTTGTGCTCGCGCTGGTGGGCATTCCTTTTGGCATCACTGCCCAGCGGCGGGAGACTTCGTCCGGTTTCGTGCTCAGCCTGGTGGTGGGGATTTCCTACTTCTCGCTCATCATGCTGGGCAGCATCTGGAGTTCCAAACCGCAGTATCAGCCCCATCTTTGGGTGTGGCTGCCGAATGTGGTCTTCGGTATCCTGGGGATCGTGATGTTCCGCCGTCTTCAGCGGAAGTGAACGGCTTCAGCGGGGATTGAGCCGGCGGAGAGTCATGGTGCCGCGATCCATTTTAGCCCCGTAGCGGGACTGGAAGACGCCGTCTTTGATCGTCCCGTTGCAGGTGAACACGCCCCCGAAGATCCTCCCCAGGTCTTTGCTGCCGGTGACAATCTGCCCGCCCTTGCCGTCCGGCTTCGCCATCGCGTCGAGAGAGAATCCCGCGCACAGAATCTTTGCCCATGAGGCCCGGTAGCGGAAGTGGCAGGTGTCCGCGTCCTTCCGTTCCACCACGCAGCGCAGGCCGCCGTGGTGCCCGCTTCCCTCGCTGCGCCATTCCCCGATCCACGCTCCCGTCACCGGATCGGTGGCGGGCAGCCTCTTCGCCGCTGACCACCCGGAGGGAAATCCCGTGCATGCCGTCAGCAGCAGCACGGGAAGCAGGAGGGCGAAACGCCATCGGTTCGTCATGGAAGGGAGGAGGGGCGAAGGTTGAGACCGCGCAACAGAGCAGCGCCATCCGCGGATGTCACGGCCTCATACGCGGCGGGAGCCGCAGCTCCGTCACTTCACCTCCACCACGGGTGCTCCCAGCACGTCCATCTTCGGCTGGATGCCCAGCCCGGGTTCCTTTGAAGCCGCCATGCGCCCGTTGTTTCTCTGGGGCGCGCCGTCAGCGGTGCTCACGGTGACGTAGCTGTTGAAGTCCGTGCTCGTGAACAGGAACTCCGTTGGCGTGCTGTGCGCCAGGTGCGCGATGGCCGCCGTGGCGATGTCCCCGCCCCAGGAATCCTCCAGTGTCATGGCGATGCCCATGCTCACGCAGAGGTCCCGTGCCTGGCGGATCTTTGTCAGGCCGCCCAGCTTGCTGATCTTGAGGTTCACCACGTCCATGGCCAGGTCTGCCTTCGCGCGGAGTAGGATCCCCAGGTCATCGATGTTCTCATCCAGCACGAAGGGATGCGGGCACTGACGGCGCACGGCCAGACATTCCTCATACGTGAGGCACGGCTGCTCGATGTAAACATCCACGCCACTCACGGCGCGGGCCACGCGCACGGCTTCGTGCTGCACCCAGCCGGTGTTCGCGTCCGCCACCAGACGGTCCCCCGGTTCCAGTTCCGCGGCCACGGCATGGATGCGGGCGATGTCCGTGTCCGGATCCCCGCCCACCTTCAACTGGAAGCGCCGGTAGCCCTCGGCCCGGTAGCCCGCCACCTTCGCCGCCATCTCCTCCGGGGATTCCTGTGAGATGGCCCGGTAGAGGTGGAAGTCCTCGCCATAACGCCCGCCCAGGAGCTCACACACCGGCAGGCCCGCAGCCTGGCCCAGGATATCCCAGCACGCGATATCGATCCCGCTTTTCACATACGGGTGGCCCTTCAGCGCGGCGTCCATGAGCCGGTTCAGTTTCCCCAACTGCCGGGGATCCTCGCCAATCAAATGAGGACCCAGTTCCTTCAATCCCGCGCGCACGCCCTCCGCGTAGGCCGGCAGGTAAAACGGCCCCAGGGGACATACTTCGCCATACCCCACGAGACCTGTGTCCGTCTCCACACACACGATGGTGCTGTCAAAAACGGTGACGGATTTTCCGCCACTCCACTTGTAGGTGACCTCTTTGAGAGGCAACTCCACGCGATAAGCCAGAATGCGGGTGATCTTCATTTCGCGGGCTGGTTCCAGAGAGTTTCGAGGAGGGCAAACATGTCAGGGTCGTGCTCTTTCAACTGATCCCGGGTGAAAGGATAAAAGTCATTCGTGCCAAAGAAGGCCTCGGTGCATTCGGCGAAGTATTCCTTGTGATCGGTCAGGGCATACGCTCGGTCCAGCGTCTCGCGGCCTTCGGCATCGCGGCGCGGCAGGCGGTCGTATTTTCCTCCGGCCTTCGCTTTCTTATAGGTCAGGAGCACGCGGGGCTCGCCAAAACCCAGGACGCGGTCATGATAGGCGTGCGCGAGTTCGTGGAGGGCAAAGCAGGGCATGCGCCGGCACTCGGCTTCAAAGATGGCGGTGTTCGTGAATTCCACGCCCCGCACCATTTCAGGATCCCGTCCGTTGGACTTCAGCCATTCCACGCCGGGGTGGTATTCGGCGCGGGGGCCGGTGTTAGGATAGCCCGGGGAAATCCAGAGTGTCACCTTTTGCAGTTCCTTCACGGCGGCGGCGGGCACCACGCGAATGATCTCGTCCAGTTGTTTCCTGAGCAGTTCCATGGCCTTGGCGGTGGCCTCAGGTTCTTTGGTCAGGAGCGTCTGGCTGATCTTCACCGTCCAGCCGGAGATCACACGGCTCTCCCGGCCGGTTGCCTTCTGATCCCGGGCCTCGGCGCTCTTGCGGATGAGATCCTTCGCTTTCTTCAGCCGGTCCGGCCAGACGAAGGTGGGTGCTTTCTCCGGATCGTAGCCCGCCATGTGCCCGGTGAGGCGCGTGGTGGGTTTGGTGTATTTCAGTTCTGTGTCTCCGAAGACTTCGCGGCAGATGGCCGCCAGTCCGGGATCATACTCCAGCAGTTCCGCCCGGGTGTTCACATGATTGTGGTCGTGGTCGTTCTCCCGGTTGTTGTCGAACCAGGATTGCACGCCCTCGGCGAAGTACTCGTGATGATTCGTGGCGGCATACTTTCCCTTCCACAGTCCGGCCTCCATCGCCTTTTTGAAGGTTTCCTTCAGACGGGTGTCGAAGGTGGGATCCACCCGCACCAGTCCCCGCAGGTGGATGTTGTGCGCGAATTCATGGATCACGATGCACTCCGCGGCATAGGGATCTCCGGGATAGGCGAGAATGTTCTCCTCCGCGCAGGAGCAGAGCGGATCCTGCTCGCTGCCCCCCAGTCCCCGGGCCCGGGCGTCCCAGAAGTCCTTGCCGGAAATCCCTGGAAACTCCGGCATCGGGATCATGCCCAGGTGCTCGAACTCCGGCAGGTCCGTGGTGAATTCATTCCATGCCATGATGCACATGCGGGAGCCGCTTTT
Source organism: Verrucomicrobiales bacterium (assembly GCA_965229245.1). Lineage (GTDB taxonomy): Bacteria > Verrucomicrobiota > Verrucomicrobiia > Verrucomicrobiales > V1-33 > V1-33. The sequence goes on along the minus strand of CBDDIW010000002.1, from coordinate 457,675 downwards.
GATCATGGCCTCCCGCACCTCCGGGCGCTTTGCCAGCATCAGGTCCGCCAGATAAGCGGCCTCTTTCAGCGCGTAGTCGCTCGTCTTCGCGGTGGCCACGATGGGATACCCATGGGCGCTGATATACTTAGTATATACGTTCGGGATGTTCATCCCTTTGGGCGGCGCGGTCACGGTATAGACCGTTTCCTCCGGAGCGGCGGAGGCCGCGACCGGCCATCCCGCCAGCAGGGCGGCGGCGAGCCCTGCCAGACGGGTAAAGGAGAGCAGTTTGGGAAAGTGCATGGGCATGAAAGTTCGCTGCCATTCATTCACGCGGGGGCACTCCTGTCCTGGCCGAAACCTCCGTGATTATGTGAAATGCGGCACACCGGATTCCCATTGCCGGGTTCCGGTGTGCCGCCGTTCTTTCAAATATCATCCGTCCCGCCCCATGACTGTTTTCCGCCGCCCGATCATCGCCCTGACGTTGATTCTGCTGGCGGGGCCGCTCTGCGTTTTCCCGTGGGGAGGCCCCTTCCTGGTGTGCGTCGTGTTGTTCGCAGCCATCGTGATTGCGCTCAAGCCCCGGTGACCCGGGCGGGCAGGCAGGTCCTTAACGGAAGAGCTTCGGCGCGAAGCTGATGAGATACTGCCGCCACACCGGCCAGGAGTGGTCCCCCTCCGTGATGTCATACTGGAAGTTCACGCCCTTTTGTTTCAGGAGGTCCGTGAAGTCCCCGTTCTGCTTGAAGAGGAAATCGTTCTTCCCGCAGCCGATCCAGAACAGCTTCAGCGCGCTGTTCACCTTTTCCGGATGTTCCAGGCCATCCGCCACCATGGCCACGGGCGGCGGCGCGGAACTGAAAGCCCCGATCCACTGGAAGGTGTCATACTTTGTGAGCGCCACGGTCAGGGCATGGTGCCCGCCCATGGAGAGCCCGGCGAAGGCGCGGGACGCGGGGTTGGTGGATACTTTGTAGTGGCTTTCGATGAGCGGGATCATGTCCATGGTCAGCTCTTTGCAAAAGGCCTCCGTGTTTGCCCGGCTGTAGCCATCGCTGTAGCCCGGCCCCGGCGGCAGGGGATGGGCGTCCGGCATGACCACGATCATGGGCACCGCTTTTTTTTGCGCGATGAGGCTGTCGAGAATCCAGTGCGCTTTTCCGTGCACGGACCAGCTTCCGTCATTGTCGCTGAAGCCGTGGGAGAGATACAGCACCGGCAGCGGTCCCGCCGGTTCACCCGGAGGCGTGTAGACCGTGAGGTGCCGCCATTTATCCAGCGCTTTCGACTTGTAATCATGCCCGTGCACCGTGCCGTGCGGGATATCCTGAAGGTCCCACGGCGCGGGCGGAGTGGAGGGCACGTGGAGAATGCTCGTATTCGGCCAGCGCTGGGGTTTGATCCACGGGTTCTGGGGATCGATCACCGTAATCCCGTCCACCACGAAGCGGTATTCGTGCACGCCTGGCGGCACTGCTGCCACCGTCACGGACCACATACCATCGTCCGCTTTCGTCATGGCGGCGTCCTTGCCAAACTGCCCGGAGGCTTTCACCTCTTTGGCCCCGGGAGCCTTGTAGCGAAAGGTGACACTGCCATCGGCATTCAGCTCCGGGGAGGACACGGGAGCGCCGCGCGAGGGTCTGGCCGGGGCGGGTGCGGGCTTCGGCTCCGCCGGTTTGGAGTCCTGGGAATGCGCGGAGGACATGGTGAGACTGAAGGAAAGCGCGAGGGCGGGGAGGAGGTGTAAGGGTTTCATGCGGGATGGCGGGTTGAAGCAGGGGCGGTCTATCTAACCCCGGTCTCCCGTGCCCGTCCAGTCCGCGGATGTGGACCCGGTGCGGTGTTCAAAGCCGGTGAATCCCGCTTGCCGCCCCGGGTGCCGCGGGCATTAACACCGTTCCCGTTTTCTCCCCCCTCCCATGATCGAACAACTTCAATCCCTCTCCGATACCGCCCTCGCCGAAATCGCCGGCGTGAGCGAAGACGCCGCTCTGGAGGAGTTCCGCATCAAATACCTCGGGAAAAAAGGCAGTCTCACCGCCATCAGCGCCGGTATGCGGGACATCCCGCCGGATGGACGCGCCGCCGCCGGGGCCAAGCTCAATGAAGTGCGCAATGCCCTCACCGCCGCCCTCGACGAAAAGAAGGCCGCGCTGGTAGCCGCCCAGGACGCGAAGGCCGCGGCTGGCGTGGATCTCACCCTGCCTGGTCGTCCCTCACCGCGCGGGGGACTGCACCCCATGACGCAGGTCCTGGACCGCGCCGTGCGCATTCTCCGCCGCATGGGCTTCGCCCTCGCCACTGGCCCGGAGGTGGAGACGGAGTGGCACTGCTTCGATGCCCTCAACACCCCCGCCGATCACCCGGCGCGGAATGAAAGCGATACCTTTTACTTCGACAGCGGTCTGCTCCTCCGCACGCACACCAGCAGCGTGCAGGTGCGCACCATGCAGTCCAGCCCGCCTCCCGTGCGCATCATCGCCCCGGGCAGCGCCTTCCGCCGGGATGAGATCGATGCCACCCACCTCAGCGCCTTCAATCAACTGGAGGGCCTCTACGTCGCCGAACGCGTGAGCCTGGCGGACCTGAAGGGCACGCTGGAATATTTCTTCCGCGCCCTCTTCGGCACCGGCACGGAGATCCGCTTCCGCCCGCACTTCTTCCCCTTCACCGAGCCCAGCTATGAGGTGGATGTGAAGCTCTCGCCCAAAGGCCAGACCCCGCGCTGGGTGGAAATCCTCGGCTGCGGCATGGTGGATCCCGCCGTGTTTGAGGAGATCTGCAAGTCCCGGGGAGACGAGGTCTATCATCCTGACAAGGTCACCGGCTTTGCCTTTGGCATGGGCCTGGAGCGCCTGGCCATGATCCAGTGGGGGCTGCCGGATATCCGTCACCTCATTGAGAATGACGTGCGGTTCCTGGAGCAGTTCGCCTGACAGGGCGGATCAGCGGTGCAGTCCGAAGCGTCCGGCGGTGCTGCCGGGCCCGAACTTCCGCGCGAAGTAACAGCCGCTGGAGGCGATGTCCCCCATGTCCGCCGGGGTAGGATTAAAAAGCGTCTCCGGATTGGGAATGATCGGGGAGGCCCAACGCGTCCAGGTGATGTCCCGGGGAGCCACTTTACGATCCAGGGGATAACCGGCGATATGCAGGAGAGTGCCAAAAGCGCTTTCGTCCGCCGCCTGACTGCCCTCGAAGTGACGGATCAGCCCATCATTGGCCACGATCAATTCCGCCGCCTCCCGGTTGAGAAGCATCCACTGCGTGTGCCAGCGCCATTCCGAGGGCGGGATGGGGCCAAAATCCGGGGCGCGGGCGGATTTCCACGGATTGATGGCTTCCACTTCGTCCCGACCCTGCGTCCGGAAGCGGCACCGTCCATCGATTGACAGGAGGTGCAATAGATCCCGCAGCGGACGCACGGGAGCACAACTCTCGGAGGCATAGATGAAGAAGCGGTTCCCGGGCTCGGCCAGAGCCGCTTTGAGCAGTTCCAGTTGCGCGTACACCAGGGAGATGTCCCCCCATTCCGTGGGCAGGTGCGCGGGGATCTGGGCCTCTCCCAGCCAGTCCCGCCAGCCGGGGAGCGAGGGCCAGCCGCGTTCCTTCGCATGACCGTAAATAGAAACCCGGTGTTCCTGCCCTTGCCAGTATTCCTCCCAAATTTCGGGCAGCAGGTGTCGGCCGCGGGTGAGAAAGAGGAAGGCCACCTTATCCGCCTCCCTCAGTGGCTGGTCCGGGGCCTCACGGACGGAGGGCGGGGTGGGGGAGGGCCACAAAGAAGGCGGCCACATGTAGGCCCGGCCCTGGCGGGCCTCCTCCACGGCGGGCGGGTGCGCGTGTCCGCCGAGACTGGTGGCCAGCACGCCGCGGAGGCAGTTTCCGGCCAGACGCTGCGTGCCGTCCCGGTGGTAGTTCCCATAAACCCCGCCGGTGAGATCGCTCTCCTCCTCCTGCTGCCAGGCCAGGTTGGGATAGGTCGCGTAGGCCGGCACGCGCCGCACCAGTTCCGCCAGGAGAATGTCCGCTGCCGCGATGAGCCCGCCCTTTGGCCAGTATTTTCCCCGGAGCGCCCGCCGGACCTCCATGAAATACTCAGCCCTCACGCCCCACGCGTGGGTGTCCAGGGGAGCGGTCACCCGCACCAGCCCCGGACCCGCAGGCTCCGGATGCTCATGGTGCTGGCAGCCAAGATAAAGGATGCCCCAGTCCTCCGGAAGCTCCAGCGCGGCCAGCCTTTGCTGAATGTCCGGATGGAGCACCACGTCGTCTTCAAAGATAAAGACCGCGTCCGCTCCCCCCATCGCGGCGCGGCGCAGGATCATGCGGGTGCTTACCGCGTGCGCATAGCGGCCCGGAGCCTCGAAACCATGGGCGGAGTCCAGCCTTCGCGCATCCACCGCAGCATGGCGCTTTATCTCCCACCCCTGTTCCGCAAAGAGGGCCATGGACCTGGCGCGCCGCTCCGGGCGGCGCGCCAGGTTCAGCAGATACTTGTGGGAAAAGGTCAGGTCAAAGTCCACGGGGCGGGGCAGGGGTCACATTTCCAGCACGTTCAGCAGCGTGCAGGCGGGGTCGTAGTAGAAGCGCTGGAGATAAAGTCCGAACATCAACTGGAGCTTCTCCGCCGGGGTGCCGCCAGTGCCGTGGACGATGGCGGCGTCCTTGTGCAGCTTCCAGTCTTTGTCACCTCCCAGGGGGAACTGGATCTCGTGAGCCTCGAATGGTTCCGCCCGCCAGCCATGCCGCGCCGCGTCGAAGAGAAGCCGGTTCCATGCGCCCTGCTCCCGGAAGCGTGTTTCCCGGGCCGGATCGCAGGCCTGGATGAGCACCCACTCCTCCATGACCTGGCGGAAGCACTCGCCCCGCACCGCCCAGGTTCCCGAGCTGATGCCCCATCGCGGCAGTGCCGCCGGAGCCGGGCTGTTTCCTGGGCCGGTATAAACTTCCGCCGCGGCATCCCGGGCGGACGGCGAGGGATTCATCTCCGCGTCGGTGAGATAAGCATTGAAGGCATCGTCCCGGGGGCTCTTTCCGGCCACGGGTTGATAGAGGATATCGCAGTCCCGGTCCTCCAGCAGATGGTCGATGTTCCGCAGGCAGAGACAGTCCGCGTCCAAATATACGACCCAGTCATAGCTCTCCGCTTCAAAAACCGCCGCTGCCTGGGCCTTCCATGCCCTGGCGTATTCCGCGAACTGCCGCCGGGTCAGTTGGGGAAGGTCCACCATTTCCTCCTGAATGCCCTGCCGGCCTATCTGGAAAACCGGGTGGGGGGTATTGCGGAAAATCACCATATCCCCGGTGAAGCCCGTCCGGGCCACGCTCCCGCCCAGCATCTTCACCATGTGCCGCATGTCAGCGGAGTCCGGCAGATCGAAGGCCACGGTATAAAGCAGATTCACCGCCTCTGTCTCCCCTTCGTCAGGTCGCGTGCTGTCAGTGGTGTCCTCCATGGAATGATCCCTCCCGATACCCCCGATGCCGGACACCTCAAGCTGGATTCAAGGCTCCGGCACCGGGGCGTTTTCCATCCATCCCCTGTCTTGAAAGACAGGCTTCTCCCGGCACCTTGGAGCGGTGAAAAGAAAACCAGTCAGCACGCCCGAAACTGTTCCGAAGGCGCTCGATATCATCGGTGACATCCACGGGCAGTGGGGGAAACTCACCGCGTTGCTGGATCTCCTGGGGTACCTGCCGCAGGGGGACGGCTATCGCCATCCGGAGGGGCGGCGGGTGGTCTTTCTGGGCGACTATATCGACCGCGGGCCGGCGGTTCGTGAAGTGCTGCACACGGTCCGGGCCATGGTGGAGAGCGGGGACGCTTTCGCCATCATGGGGAATCATGAATACAACATCATTTGTTATTACACCCCGGATGGACACGGAGGTTGGCTGCGTCCGCATACCGCCGCGAACGGGCGTCAGATTGCGGCTACCCTGAGTGCCTTCGCGGGACGCGAGGAGGAGTGGGAGGAATGGCTGGAGTGGATGAAGCGTCTGCCCATGGCCCTAGACCTCGGGCCACTACGGTGTGTCCATGCCTGCTGGGACGTGAAGCGTCTGAAAGAACTGAGGGGCCGGAGCCTGACGGATGGGGCCTTTCTCCTGGCCTGCGCCAGCAAGCTGACCCCGGAGCACCGGGCGATTGAGAATCTGCTCAAAGGCCCGGAACTCAGCATGCCGGGAGAGAGTGTTTTCCATGATAAGGAGGGCATCCCCCGGAAGCGGGTGCGGGCCCGCTGGTGGGACATTCCCACCGCTTCTAAAGTGTCGCTCCTGGCAATGCCGGTGCCGTTTGAGATGGAGGGAGACGCGGAGCCCTCTGATCTCCGGAAGCTGCCGTGCTACGGTCCGGAGGAACCGCCGGTTTTCTTCGGACACTACTGGCTTCCCCCGGATTCACCGAAAGTCCCCTTCCGGCCTAACATTGCCTGTCTGGACTACGGGGCCGGGCTGGGCGGTCCCCTGGTGGCCTACCGGTGGAACGGAGAGCAAAGGTTGAAGGCGGAGAACTTCGTTTATTGAGTAGAGGCGTGTCAGAGGAGGGTGCCGGCTTGGAGGCAAAGGGGCTACGGCGGCAAATCCACGTTCCCCACGCCGGTCGTTCCCGGTGGGAGGATGTTGTTTGAAAAGTGCAGGCCGCGCGGCGCGGTGGCTCCGCCGCCTATGGTCACGGCAAACTTGTAGCGCGGCGTGTCGAGGCAATGGACGACATTGCCTTGAATGATCACGTCGGTGAGGGGCGGATCGTCCGCCTCCTGGCCGGAATCGAATTTGAAAGGCGTCCCCGAGTCGCCCCACACCCAATGCGCGTGACCGTGGCCGAAATCCGAAATGATGTTGTTCGCCACGATGGAGCCGCCATCGGTATTGGCGGGCTTTCCATCCGCGGCCGGATGCGCCGCGGCACCGGGCATGAGACCGATGGCCCAGAGATCGTTTCGCGTGAACTGATTGCCGGTGATGATGACGTTTCGTGAGCCGTGCATGGCCTTCATTCCGATAAAGGCGTCGTTCACGATGTTCTGGGAGATGGTGACGTGATCCGCGTGGATGTCCATGCCCTGCCCGGCGTTTTCAATATAGTTGCCGAGTAACTGCGTGTAGTTGCTCGCCTCCGGCGCGTCGATCAGAATACCGGAGCCCTGGTGCCAGTTGTTCACGCGGCCTTCGTCCCATTTTTTCTGGCTGATGAGCGAACCTTTGACCGGGTTCTTCTTTACGAACTTGCCCAAGCCATACTTCTGCTGGACCTCCGGTGTCGTCAGCAGGTTTCGCTCCACTACGCGGCAGCCCTGAATAAGCGTGCCGCTGCTGTAGCTCACGGAGATGCCCGTGCCGCTGATGCAGTCAAAGGCATAGCCCCAGTGCGGGCTCGCGGTCCGGTCGTCCACGGTGATGCGCGAGTAGTTCTCGACGGAGCAGCCGCGCACCCCGCTGTCCCGGCATTCCCGCAACGCGATGGCCGCGGCGGCCGTCCGGTTGTCCAGCACCTGCACATCGTCGATCCGCAGGCGCTGGCATTTGATGGCGAGGATGCCGTCGGCGTTTGTGTCCATTTTCCCTGCGGGCCGGGTGAGTGTGAGATCGCGCACACGGACTCCGGTGGCTTGCTCTATCTCAATGATGGGGGCATCGGGGTTAGTCTGGATGATCCGGCCGGAGCCATACAAGCCTGAGTTATCCGTGCGGAGCCGGAGCTTTTCAGTAATCTCGTAGTCCCCCGCGGGGACATGGATCATGCGGCCTGGATTGGCATCGATGGCCTTCTGGATCGAGGGATAGGCGGTGGCTTCGATCTCCGCACCCCGCGTGGTAGAGAGGTTCGCCACTAAAAGCAGGCCAGGGAGAAGACGTGTCCGTATCCTTTTCATTTTGGGTCGGTTGGAGGGGAGCATCAGTCGAAGCAGGATCCAGGATTCATCTGTGCCGGGGAATACCAAACAATGGCGTGATCGCGCAGCAGCCGCTCCCTTGCCGTCCGCCAAATGGAATGACAAACGCCCCGGACGTTGCCATGACGGGCCTCCATCTCCTGCCCCGCTTGCTCCAGCACCATCCGCACGATGGGACCGGAGACGGGATCGCTCTCAACCGGATCATGCAATGATTCACTTATGGATAAAGCCTCCAGAGAGTCCTGAGGGTTCGGGGAGAGCGTCGCTGGCGGTGCTCAGGATTCGGTGCCTGCCGGATCTGATAGCTGGTCAGGATCCTTTCGATCAAATCAGGTGGAGACGTCCTGATGAACTCCCTCGCGCTCAGGACAGCCAAACCGGTAGCCCGGTGAACAGCCATCGTGATTTTCGCATCCGGCTGGTTGAGGGGCATGGAAGCTCTAAGCGGGTGAAATGGAGGCCCACTGAATTTGCTTTGATCAATTTCCAAGTCAATTAGCCGAGGTCACCCGCACCCGAATGTAGCGATGGCCACCACTGGTGAGCGGCGTGGTATCCACGGCGGACCAGGTCTGGAGATTGCCGGAGGTGGACACCAGGGTCTCCGTCACCGTGGTGGAACTCCACGTCTTGAGGTCGCTGGAGGACTCCACGGCGTAGGTCACGCCACTGCCAGTGAGACGCCGGTAAGTCACCGTGAGCCGTCCGCCGGTGACCGCGGTCACGGGCAGGCCGGTGGTGTCCGCCGAGGCCGGGTTGAGACCGAAGGCGTATTCCAGCAGGTTCACCAGCCCGTCCTTGTCCGGGTCCTGATTCATGCCGGTCACGGACGGGTTCGTGCTGCCCAGAGTGCGGAGAGCCCATGCGCTGTAGGATTCCGTCACGATCACGGTGATATCATCCGAAGTGGAGGCGGTACCGGTGGCCGTGAGACGGAGCACATAAGTGCCCGCAGCGCTGAAGCCCGCGGTGGTGGCCGCCGCGGCGGGAGTGCCAAACGTGACCGTGCCCGGGCCGCTTACTTTCGTCCACAACAGCGTGACGGATCCCGGTGTCTGCGGGCCATAGGAAATGGCTCCCTCCAGGGAAACCGTGTCCGGCAGTGTGACGGCCACGTCCGGACCGGCGTTCACCGCGAAGACGCCGCCAAGGCCCGGATTCGGGATCGTGGGCCGCCAGGATTCCTTGTCTCCCCAGATGCCGCGGGCCGCGAGCGGATTCACGATTTCCAGCGCGGAGCCTCCGCCGTCGGTCTCCGGATACCACCCGTCTCCGTAGCTGAAGTCCAGGATTCCCAGACGGTAGCCTTCGATCTCCATGCGCACCCGCTCCCCGCCGTTGTCCAGCTTGCCGGAATAGGTGCCGCCATAAGGTCCGGAGGGATAGCTGGCGAGGAAGGCACTCCGGGTGGCGCTGGTGATGACGGTGAAGGCACCGGGTGGCAGTGTGGTCCCGGCGGGGAACTGGAACGTGATGCCGTTTACGAAACGCACTGAGCTGAGATCGAGCGTCAGCGTGGTGCTGATATTCTTCAGTTCAATGTATTCCGGTGCATTGGCCCCGCCGGAGGGATTATACATCAGCTCTGTGATGCGCAGGTTGTCCATCAATTGCCGGGGCACCGCCAGGTCCGTGGTATTGGAATACCCTGGCGTGGGGAGCGGGAAGAGGCTGAAGCCCGCCGCGCCATCCGTGGTGCGTCCCTGGGAGACATCCGGAAGCTGCGGCGCGGAAATGACATGATCCACGATCACCCCGTTGCTGATGAGATCCAGGCCCTCGCGCAGTTTGGAGATCGAGAAGTTCAGGTGGTTCGGCCCGGCTTCGCCATCGCCATCCGCGTTGAACCTGACAAATCCATTCGCCCCGATGAAACTGAGCGGCGCGATGGGATTTTGCGCGGGATAATTGATGGCGTCATCCGTGACCACCAGGCCGCTGAGATCCGCCGGCAGCGCGGCGGTGTTGTAAAGCTCCAGGAAATCTCCGGCCACGATAAAGTCGTTGGACCCCAGCCATTCGTTCAACCTGACACCCGCGGGAGAGACCGTGCGGGTGGCTGTATTCGCCGCTCCGGGAGTGACCTCGCTGAGAGCCCAGTGGAGGTCATTCGAGACCCGGCTGATGGACTTGTCTGTAACCTGGAAGCCAAAGCTTACGGTATCGATGAGAGGGGCTCCGAAGGTGCTGCCGCTATAGAGATAGACGTGGTCGCCATCCGCATCCAGGCTGAAGCCGGTGACATCCGCGGAGAGCACGAGGTACCCGTTCGCCGGGAGCATGGTGGCGGGGAAGACATACCTTGGGACGTTCGTGCCATCCAGAGGCTTGTCCGTGAGCGACCAGCCACCGAGGTCGAGCGCGGTGCCGCTCAGATTGCGCAGTTCGATGAAGTCCGGACGCAGCGTGCCCACGGGATAGGCGTTTACATTGGAGGCCAGCACTTCGCTGAGCACCACCGGTTGGGCATCGCCGCTGACGGTCCAGGTGAGGGACCGGGTGGCGGCGGTCTCCGCCTGCCAGTTGCCCGCGGAGTTCCGGCCCACCGCGCGAACGCTGTGTGTGCCGGGTGTCAGACCCGTGAGCGTGACCGGCGTGGTCACGGCGGTGGCGGGGCCGAAGGGTCCACCGTCCAAACTGTATTTGTATTCCGTGATGCCTGGCCCGCCAATGGTGAGGACCACGCTCTGCGAAGGCGTCGCCGCCAGCGGCTCGCCGGAGATGCTTGCTCCCGCGGGAACCAACCCGCCGCGATCCAGCAGGTTCGGTCCCGTGCCCGTTGCCGGACTGCCTGGAAGCAGAGCATAGAGTTGCCGGATGTTCGCGGCGGTGATGCCCGTCGTTCCGGCCAGCAGTGGCGGCGTGGTGAGATTACCAGTGCCGGTCACCGGAGTGGTGATCGCGGTCGGCAGCATGTTCCGATTGGCCACGATGGAACCCGTGGCGCTGCCCGCATTTTCAAAGACCTGCGCGCAATCCACCACGATGTTGCCGTCGATGCTCATCCCCTGGGCGCCCGTCACTCCAGCCCGCCCGGTTTCCATGAACTTGAACGCCCCCGCGCTTGAGCCGGAGGGGCCGCCGGTGTTGTTGATGTTCGCGATAGTGTTGTTCCCCACCGTGTGGAAACTCCCCGAGGTGGCGAGCACCGCGTGGTCGCAGTTCCAGAACAGGTTCCGCGCGATGGTCAGCCTGGAGGGATTGCCGCTGTCCGCTCCGCCCGCGATGGCTGCGGAGGTATCGGTGCCGGCCACCGTCTGATGCACGTTGAGGAAGAGGTTCCCCTCAATGTGGGCATCCGTGCCGTCCAGATCCAGCGCGTCATCCGAACCCGCGAGGAAGGTATTGTCCAGCACCTGGAGGATAGCATTGGGCCGCTGACCGCCGGTGAATTCGATGAGGTCATTCAGCCCCGTTGTGCCTCCAAAGGTATTGCCCTGGAAGATGGCGTATCCCGTCGCGGGAATGCCCGTGCCTCCGGTCACGCGCACACCCGTGGTGGCGGGGAAGGTGGAGTTCGAGAAAACGAAGGACGAATTCGTGGAGCCAAAATACTGCGTCGCCACGTTCGCGAAATCGAGGTGATCGAAGAAGCCGGTGGAGTTCACCAGTTCAATCGCCGGACTGGTGGAAGCGCCATCGATGGTCACCCAGGCCAGGCGGGATTCCAGCGTGGAGCCGCTGATGCTCACGCGGCCCCAGTTTCCAGCCACGCTTGGCTCACGCATGAAGCGGATGGGGGCATCCGCCGTGCCTTCCGCCAGCAGCCGGCCGGTGCCGGTGACATTCAGCGAAACCCCGGCTCCGAGGAACACCGTGGTGCCCGGCTCGATGGTCAGGGTTTCGTTATCGATGGACAGACTGGCGGTCACGCGCCAGGGCCCGCCCGCGGCGGTCCAGGTGGTGTTCCCGGAAATGGTGGCCACGGCTTGGACGGAGGCGTCGTCATACCAGAGATCGATGGTCTGGGAGCCCACCAAAGAATCGTTAGGGCCGAGCGCCTGGACGGTCAGGTGGTTGAGCCCTGGCTTGAGCGTCACCGCCGTGCCCGCGCTCCATGGGGAGAGACCGTTGCCGCCTTCCCCGTCATTGCTCGCGCCATTGCCCGCGTCGTTGTAGTTGTCCGGGAAAATCACGGTGCCGTTGATGCGCAGCTTTTGCACGCGGCTGGAGTCCACGGTGCCGGAGAGGCCGGTGGTGTTGGCGGTCGTGGTCCGGGGATAGCCGTTCTGCGTGGCGAGGCTGGAGGTCACGGTCACCGCCGCGGGTGGGACTCCGGCGGCGCTGTAGCCCAGCACGGTCTGGAGAATGTGGTTCCGGCGCGCCAGATTGAAGGCCTTGATGGCGGCGATCTTCGTGGCGGGCACTCCATAAGCTGCCGTGGGTCCGGTCCAGTCTCCCAGCGTGGCGTCCACCGTGGCATTGAAGGTGGCGGGCAGGAAGATCGTGTTCAGCAGGTCCACCATCTGCGCCTTGAACCGCTGATTCATCACCGGGTTCGTAAAGAGCGGGGCGAGCGCGGGAATGGTTTCCCCGGCGCTGAAATTCCCTGTCAATTGATATACCGTGGCCGTGGGCTGCGTGGGATCCAGACCGCTGGTGTTGCCGCCATCTCCCCACACGGTGTCGTAGTCGTGGGCCAGGGGGATGAAGCGGGGATCGGCCACTCCGCGATACAGACTGTAGTCGTCATTCGAGCCGTTGGAGAGATTGGTCTCGTTGTGATTGATGATGGTCTGGAAAGCCTGCCAGCGCAGCCAGTAGTCCACATTCATCACCGCCTCCATTTGGGTCACGGTGGGGGTGGTCCCCGCGAAGGTCTTCATGAGGGCATGAAGATCCGACCAATCGTTCAGGTCCTCGTTCGTGGACTTAATCCATCCATCTCCCCGATAGCCGGAAGGGCTTGGAGGCCCACCGGCGCTGGTCTCTCTAACGGTAAGATCCTGGTGCGGGCGGACTTTTTTGTAGAGATTTCCCTGGGGATCTCCGGGTCTCAGTTCCTTAAGATACTCGCTGCCGGAAGGCAGCAGATGAATGAAATAACCACCGCTGTATTGGGAATTCGACAGCGCCCGGTTTACTGTGTTCAGCCTTACCTGCACGGGCCAGGAGCGTTCATGGATGAGACCGGCGGCCTCCATCATGCGGCTGCCCAGGTCGCCCAGGTGGGGGTGCCAGATATTGAGGTTCGCCTCTGTTTCGTCGTTCCAGGGGTCGTCTTTCGGGAAGTTCAGCCTCCAGTTGTTGACGGGGTTTCCGCGGGAGCCCGCTCCCCGCACCCGCAGGCCGCAGCGGTAGCGGGTGTCCGTGTCCCCACCCACGCGGCTGACAAAGGTGACATTCAACTGGGCGTCGCTGTTCCGGTCCCAGGAGCCAAGGTAAAGCGCCAAGTCCGCGGCGGTGCCGATGAGGCGGTAGATGGGATAATGATTCGTCCAGACTTCCTCATCCACCTGATAGAAGGCGTTGGCTGCCTGGATAAAGGCATTCCCCGCGAGATTCCGTCCCGCCGCGGGCCAGGCGCGGGTCTTGCCGCCGCTATCCGTGGCGGAGACGTAAAACTCCACCACCGTGCCGTTCGCCTGGGGTGGGAGGACCGCTCCATATTCACCATCGCCCGCCGCGCCATCCCCGTGCGCGCCGTCATCCGCCATCGCCGCCTGGGTGAAGGCTCCCGGCGTGGCCGTGGAGACTCGCCAGAAGGCGGAAACCGCGGGAGCCGTGAGGCCTTCATCCGTCACCACCGCTGTGATGGTCACCGGATCGGTGCTGATGGGAATCTGCGGCCGGTGCTTCACTTTAGAGATCAGCGGGGCGATGTCCGCCGCCGCCACGCTGTTCACGTTGCCCGGCGTGGGGGCCGCCGTGCTCCAAGCCCAGTTCTGTCCGTTCTGACCGGAGAGCGACACATTGATCCGCTCCATCGAGCTCCCCAGCGCATCGGCCCGGCTGTACCATTCCCAGCCTGTCTGATTGCCAAAAGCGACCTGACGGCGCTGCGCCCAGTCCCCTTCGTGGGCGTATTCCACTTCGTCCACCACCTCGCCGGAGGAGGAGATCAGCCTTATTTTTTCCCCGCTGTTGCTCAACTGCCCGGTCCATGGGCCGCGCAGCAGCACCACGTTGCCAAAGGTGGAGGTGAAGACCGACGGATTCGCCGCCACCACCAGGAAGCCACCGCCAGGGATCGCCGTGCCCGCGGGAAGGGTATAGTCGATACCCGCGTTGAACTTCCAGCCGCCCACATTCACCGGACCGGGATTTCCGTTGAAGACTTCAACGAACTCCTCCGCCACGTTGAGAGACTGCGGGTGATAGTGAATCTCATTGATGACGATCTTCCGGAAATCAATTCCCACCGTGATCGTGACCGTTGTCACCGGGGAGGAGAGGATTCCGTCCGTGGCCGTGTAGGTAAAAGTATCCGCGCCGGAAAACCCTGTCTCCGGAGTGTAGGTGAACGAGCCGTCGCCGCCCAGGCTGAGGGTGCCATGGGCCGGCAGGGTTTTCCCCGCGGCGGTGAGGGTCTGGCCGTCCAAGTCATTGTCATTGCCAAGAATCCCCGTGGCCGCGCTCACCGTGAGCGGCGTGTCCAGTGGAGTCGCGTAGGTGTCCGGAGCGGACACGGGCGCGTCATTCACCGAGGCGATGTTCAGGGTCACCGTGGCAGGCGTGGTGGACTCGCGGATGCCGTCGAATGTTTTGTAGGTGAATGTATCCGTGCCGTTGTAGTTCGCCGCCGGAGTGTAAAGGAACCCGCCGTTCGCGGACAGCGTGACCGCGCCGTGCGCGGGCTGGGTGGCGATCTGCGCGGTGAGCGCGTCTCCCTCCGCGTCCGTATCATTTCTGAGCACCCCCGGCGCGGTGATGGAGAGCGTGGTGTCCTCCGTGGCCGTGTAGGTGTCCGCGTTGGAGGCCGGGCGCGCGTTCACCTTGATAGTCACGGTGGCGTTGCCGGAATTCAGGGCTCCGTCATTCGCCCGGTAAGTGAAGGTCACCGTCCCCGCGAATCCGGCGGGCGGTGCGTAGTTAAAGGAACCGTTCGGGTTCAGCGTGAGCGTGCCTTGCGCGGGCGGGGTCACGATTTGTGCCGTGAGCGTGGTGGCGGCATCGGGGTCCGTGTCATTGGCCAGCACGCCGGGCGCGGCCACAATGAGACTGACTCCGGGATCTCCCGCATAGACATCATTTATTGCCACCGGCTTGTCATTCACGTTCGCCACGTTGATGGTCACCGTGGTCTGCGTGGAGGCGCCCCCCGCGTCATTCGCAGTGTAAGTGAAGGTAACGGGACCGGAGAAATCCGTGGCGGGAGTGTAGGCAAAGGCACCGGTGACATCCAGGGTGAAGAGGCCGCTGGAGGGCGGGGACACCAGCACCGCGGTGAGGGCGTCTCCCTCGGCATCCGTGTCATTGGCGAGCAGGCCATTGGTTGCGGGAACCAGGAGCATCGTGTCCTCCGTGGCGGCGTAGGTATCCGCGTTCGCCACGGGCCGGACGTTCGGGCCAGGCACCACGGTGAGGTTCACCGTGGCGGGCGCGGAGATCAGCGTGCCATCCGTGCAGCGGTAGGTGAAGGAATCCGTTCCCAGGTAGCCAGGGGTGGGCGTGTAGGTGAATGTCCCGTTCGGGTTCAGCGCCAGCGTTCCGTGTGAGGGCTGGGTATTGGAGGAAATGGTGAGGACGGTTCCCGGGTCCGGATCCGTGTCATTGGCCAGCAGTCCGGCGGGAATATTGCGCGTGAGCCGGAGGCGGAGGTTGAAACTGATGTCCGAACTGGTCGGCGCGTTCTGGTGGATCTCGGCGGCGAAGTGATTCTGCCCGTCGATCAGGGAGGCCACCGGCAGATTGTAGGTCTCCGTGGCGTTGTTGCCGGAGCTGTTGACGTTGTAAAAGTCGAATGCCGGATTTGGATTGTCCGTCGCGGACGGCATGGTGGCCGTGCGGGCGAATTCGGTTCCGTTCAGATAAAGGATCGCGCCATCGTCAAAGATCAGCGAGACCGAGGCGGAGGCGATATCGAACTTGTTCGTGATGTCGAAGGCGCGCCGGAAATAAGTGGTCGCGTAGCGGTCCGTGGCACCCACTGTGTAGCCGGGCGTGGCGTCGTCCTCCACCACCGTCACCTCGTCACCGTTTCCGTAGCCAAGCTCTCCGCTGCCGGATTTCCATGTGGAGTCGTCAAAGGAGGGAGCCCGCCAGGCCGTGCCCTGATTGTTGCCGTTGTCGAGGTATTTCCAGACGCTCGGTACCGTGGAGGAGCCATAGGGCACCACGTCATCCGTGGTGGTGGAGGCCACCAGATTCGTGACTACCAGCGGCGCGTTTTTGGCCACGGTGTAGCTGTCAGCCGCGGCCACGGGCGTGTTGCCGGTGGGCACCACGGTGATGTTCACCGTCGCGTCGTTGGAAACCGCCGTGCCGTCATTGACGCGATACACAAAAGTGACCGGCCCGAAGAATCCGCTGGCGGGCACGAAGGTGAAGCCTCCGTTCGCATTCAGCGTCAGCGTGCCCTGCGCGGCGGTGACATTTGTGACCACGGTGGCCGTGAGCTGCGTGATGGTGTTGTCAGGATCGGCATCGTTGGCCAGCACCCCGGTGGCAGCGGGCACGGTCAGCGCCTGGTTCTGATTCGTCGAATAACTATCTCCCGCCGCCACGGGAGCATCATTCACGGGAGTGACCGTGAAGTTCACCGTGGCGATGTTCGACTGCGCGCTGGAGGCATCCAGGGCACGATACGTAAAGCTGTCCGCCCCCGCGTAGTTCGCGGTGGGGGTATAGATGAAGTTCCCGTCCGGACTGAGAGTGAAGGCTCCGTGCGCGGGCCCGGTCACCAGTTGCACGCTCACCGCGCCACCGGTGTCATTCTTCAGCACGCCATTTCCTGCGGAAAGCGACGAGACCACCAGATTGTCAAAGCGGGCCACCGTGTATTCCTCCGCCACGGAGGTCGAGTTGGTGTAGGCTCCCAGGGTGACGGTGTGAGTGCCCGCGGCCAGGGGGATATCGATGCTCGCGGGAATCCAGTTGGTGTTGGCCTCGTCCTGATTTGTGACCCCGCTCAGACGGCTCAGGAAAAACGCGGGCGCGGTGCCCTCCGTGCCGCGGCGCACGCCGTCCACATCCAGGACCGCTCCCACATATTCGTCCGGCTCCAGACCTCCGCGCGTTCCCAGCCGGTAATCGAAAGCGAATCTCACCGTGGCGGGAGAACCCAGAACAAAGGTCCGCCGGAAGCCTCCGGAGTAGGCCCCGGAATTCCCCGTGCGGCCCAGTTCCACCCGCAGGCAGCCATTGGGATTTCCCAGAAGGGGATCGATGTCGCCCGAGGCCTGATTGGGCCGGTTCGTCCCGAAAGTATCGTCCACATAGGTGAAGCCGCCCAGGGCCGTGGCCGGCGTGAAGGTGCAGTCCAGGCCCGCGTCCGTGCTCGCCTGATTGCCGCCCTGATGCAGCTCCACCGCAAAGATGTTCGTGCCATTCACCAGCAGCCCGGCGGGCAGGGTTACGGCACTCGTGGTATAAACCGATTCATCGGCCAGCGATGCATTGGCGTAGGTGTTCGTCGTCACCGCTCCCGCCGGCGTGTATTCTGTCGGACCGAAGTTCGCGCGGAAGATCTCCTGGCCGTTGATGTAAAAGATGGCGGCATCATCCACCAGGTGCCGGAGCGTCCACTGCGTGAGGGCCACCGTGGTGGCGTCCGCCGTGAAGGCCTTCCGGAAGAGATAAGTGGTGACGTTGTAATTCCCGCCGGCGGTGCCAAATCCTGTCAGGACATCCGGCGCGCCGGGGAAGCCATTGATGCCGCCTCCCTGGATGGGCATCGCCGCGCTGCCCCAGGGGCCAACCGTGGAGGTCGCGGTGTCGAATGCCAGGGACTTCCAGTCGCGCGCCGCGCCATCCACTGGGTAGGTATCCGCCGTCTGGCCGTTCTGGCTGTTTTTGATCTTGTCCAGATACTGCCAATTCCCTGTGAGGACGTTCGACTGGGATTCAAAATTTGCGGAAAAGATGTCCGTTGTGGCCGTGTCGAGGAAGGCATCCTCGTTGACTGTGTAGTTGTCATTTACCGCCACCGGAACGGCGGCAGCCAGGGTCGGCAAAACAAGGCAGGCGGCAACCGCCCGCCAAAGGCACATCGGCATTTGGGTCATGGGTCTTGAGTAAGAGGAAGCAGAAAGGGGAGGCAAAGCATACGGCAAGCCAGCCCCTCTCTGTCTCCGAACAACGCCCGGAGATGCCGCCGGAGCCGGAAAGACCGCGTTTCCCGGTTCAGATAACCCCTTCGCATCCAAACACCTGGCCCTTCCTCGGGAATCCCCCTGGGGTCGATGTTTCGCGTTTTCCGATGCCCGCGAGCCCGGGTTCGCGCACTGAAAGAAAGATTCCAGGGCGGGAGTATCGCCGTGAGGCTTCGTGCGTTTCTTAATAGAGCCTGAAATCCGTTCTTGAACCTCTTCCGACGCCCTCCCCCCATGGCCGCCCGTTTTTTCCTCTCCTCCACCAGCCGCTCCACTCCTCTTTCCGCCGCGCTGGCCCTCGCGCTTGCTGGTCCGGTCCTGGGCGCGGGCGACTATGAAAAAGTCCAGCCGCTGCTCGCGGAGTATTGCAACAAGTGCCACTCCACCGAAAAGCATAAAGGGGATCTGGACCTGGAGCGCTTCTCGAATTTCGATCTCGTGAAGAAGGAGCCCGAGGTCTGGCAGAAGGCTTTGGAACAAATCGCCGATGGCGAGATGCCGCCGAAGGATAAGCCCCAGCTCTCCCCGGAACAAAAGGCCCACCTCACTTCCTGGATTTCCAATACCCTCGAAGCCATCGGCCGGGACAATGCGGGTGATCCCGGACCAGTGGTGATGCGCCGCCTCTCAAACGCCGAATATGCCTACACTCTGCGGGATCTCATGGGCGTCGATTCACTGGATCCCGGCCATGAATTTCCCGCTGACAGTGCTGCGGGGGAGGGGTTCACCAACGCGGGCGCGGCTATGGTGATGTCCCCCACGCTGCTGACCAAGTATCTGGACGCCGCCCGCGAAGTGGCGGGCCATGCGGTGCTGCTGCCGGACGGCATCAGCTTCTCCGCGAAGAACACCCAGCGGGACTGGACGGAGGAAAAGCTGGCAGCCATCCGGGAGTTCTATGCCCGCTACAGTGTTACCGGCGGCGCGCAGGCGGTGAATCTCCAGGGTATTCAATTCGACACCAACTCCGGTGGGCGTCTCCCGGTGGAGAGTTACATCGCCGTGACCCTCACGGAACGCGAGGCGCTCCAAAAAGGCACGAAGACCATTGCCGCCGCGGCCGCGGAGCACGGCCTGAATGCAAAATACCTGGGCACCCTCTGGTCCGCGCTAACGGATAGTAAACCCTCCCTGGTGCTCGATCTCATCCGCGCCCGCTGGCGGGCCGCCGGACCCGGTGACGCCGCCGCGGTCTCAGCCCTTGTAGCCCAATGGCAAAAGGCACTCTGGCGCTTCACCACGGTGGGCCACATCGGCAAGCGCGATGGCCCCACCGCCTGGCAGGTGCCGGTGGTGCCGCTCGCCGCGCGTCAGGATCTGAAGATGAAACTGACGCCGCCCCCGGATGGCGCGGACGTCACGCTTTACCTCACGGCCTCGGATGCCGGGGATGGAAACGGGCATGACTTCGCGGTGTGGGAAAACCCGCGTCTCGTGGCCCCGGGTCGTCCGGAGGTGCCCCTGCGGGATGTCCCCATCGTCCTGCGCCAACTTACCGCCGCTCGCGCGAATCTCACCGCCACTACCGCGAAGTGCCTCAACGCCGCCGCGGAGGCCGGTGGCGCGACGGGCCGGGTGGACCTGCCCGCGCTGGCGCAAAAGCATGGCGTCGATCCCGAGCTGCTCACGGCGTGGATGGCCTATCTCGGCATCGGCAGTGGAGAGGTGCGGATCGATTCTCTCATCACCCAAAAGTCCGACCGCGCGGACAAGTATGACTTTGTCAAAGGCTGGACCGGCGCGGACGCGCTCAGCGTGGTGGCGAATTCCAGCGATCAGGAAGTGGCGGTGCCCGGCAATGTGAAGCCGCACAGCGTGGTGGTGCATCCTTCGCCGAAGCTGAAGGCCATCGTGGGCTGGAAAAGCCCGGTCGCCGGACCGGTGAACGTGCGCGGCAGCGTGAGGCACGCGCACCTTGCCTGTGGCAATGGCGTGACGTGGACCGTGGAGGTGCGGCGCGGAAATAACCGTCAGCGCCTGGCCTCCGGCCTCGCGGTGGATGGCAATGAGGTTCCCTTCGGACCTTTTGAGAACGTGGCTTTGAACCCTGGAGACTTCATTTCCCTGCACATCGGACCGCGGGACGGGGAGCACACCTGCGACCTTACCGCCGTGAATCTCACCCTCACGGCGCCGGGGAAACAAACCTGGGATCTGGCGGCGGATGTTTCTCCGGACATCCTCGCGGGAAATCCCCACGCGGACCGCCAGGGCCATGTGGCGGTGTGGCACTTCTACAGTGAGCCGGAGGTGGGAGCGCCGGGTGGTCAGGCTCCGGTGCCGGCGGATTCCCTGCTCGCCAAATGGCAGGCCGCGACCGCGGCGGAAAAGCCGGCGCTGGCCGCCGCGCTGCAACACCTGCTCCAGGAGGAAAAGCCCGCAAACCCGCCGGACGCCACGCTGCGCCGCGCGCTCCTTTCCCTGAATGGCCCGCTCCTCGGCGGCTCGCGGGGCACCCTTCTCACTGTGCGCCGCGAACCCGGCGCGACACTGGATCCGGCCCTCTTTGGAAAAGAGGCCGCCGTCACCCTCGTGGCGGATACCAGCCTCGCTGTGCAAGCTCCCTCCACCCTGGAACTGCGGCTGCCTGCGGATCTGGTGGAGGGCGGGGAATTCGTGAGCGGTGGCCTCCTGCGCGAGGACTCCGGCGCGGAGGGCAGTGTGCAATTCCAGGTCTCCACGGTGAAGCCCGCGGCCGGTTCCACTCTTTCCGCCGGTGCCGCGAGCGAGCGGAACGGAAAGAAAACGTGGTCGGACGGAGAGGTGCCCCTCGCCTTCGAATCACCCGTCGTCGTGAAGGACGGCAGCGCGGCGCGGAAGCGCTTTGAGGCCGCCCAGGAGGATTTCCGCCGCCTCTTTCCGGTGGCCCTTTGCTACAGCAAGATCGTGCCCGTGGATGAGGTCGTGACTCTCACGCTCTTCTATCGTGAGGACGATGTCCTGCGCCGCCTCATGCTGGATGACGCCCAGGCCGCGTATCTGGACCGTCTGTGGAGCGAGATGCACTTCATCTCCCAGGACGCGCTCACCCTGGTGGATGCCTTCGAGCAGCTCTGGCAGTTCGCCACCCAGGACGCGGATCCCAGCGCCTTCACGCCCATGCGCGAGCCGATCAAACAACGCGCCGCCGCCTTCAAAAAACTTCAGGAGGAGACCGAGCCCGTGCACGTCCAGGCGGTGCTGGACTTCGCCCGCCGCGCCTGGCGGCGTCCGCTTACGGAGTCTGAGCTTTCCGGGCTGCGCGCGCTTTATCAAAAACTGCGGGCCCAGGAACTCCCGCATGATGCCGCCGTGCGCATGCTTCTGGCCCGCGTGCTCACGGCTCCGGCGTTTCTCTATCGCGGGGAAAAAGCCATGCCTGGCAGCGAGTCCACGCCGGTGAATGACTGGGAACTGGCCAGCCGTCTCAGCTATTTCCTCTGGTCCTCCGCTCCGGATGCGGAACTCCTCTCGCTCGCCGCCGCGGGTAAACTCCGCGATCCCGCCACGCTGGCCGCGCAGACGCGCCGCATGCTTCAGGACACGCGGGTGCGCCGCCTGGCTTTGGAATTCGGCTGCCAGTGGCTCCATGTGCGCGATCTCGCCACCCTGGATGAAAAGAGCGAGCGACACTTCCCCACCTTCGTCGCGTTGCGCGCCGCCATGCAGGAGGAGGCGGAGCGCTTTTTCACGGATCTCTTCCAGCGGGATGCTTCCGTGCTCTCGCTCGTGGACGCGGACTATACCTTTGTGAACGGACCGCTCGCGAAGCACTACGGCCTCACCGGCCTGAAAGGCGGGGACTGGCAGCGGGTGGAGGGCGTGCGTGCCCAGGGCCGCGGCGGCATTCTCGGTTTCGCCGCCACCCTTTCAAAGCAAAGCGGTGCCTCCCGCACCAGCCCCATCCTCCGCGGCAACTGGTTCTGTGAAGTGCTCACCGGCGACCGCCTCCCGCGCCCGCCCAAGGGTGTGCCGGTGCTCCCGGAGGAGGCCCCCCAGGGACTCACCGAGCGCCAGCTCAGTGAACGTCATGTGAGCGACGCGAACTGCGCCTCCTGTCACGCACGCTTCGATCCCTTCGGCTTCGCACTGGAGGGCTACGATGCCATTGGCCGCCTGCGCACCGTGGATGCCGCCGGGCTGATGGTGAATGCGAATGCAAAGCTGACCTCCGGCACGGAACTGAACGGCATGGCCGGTCTGCGCGAATACCTGCTCACCACGCGACGCGACGACTTCGTGCGCCAGTTTTGCAAAAAGCTCCTCGGTTACTCCCTGGGACGCGCCGTGCAGTTGTCGGATCACGCGCTCCTCGATGAGATGCGCCAGCGCCTGGAAAAATCAGACTACCGTTTCTCCGCCGCCCTGGAGGTTCTGGTGAGCAGCCGCCAGTTCCGCGAAATCCGGGGCCGTGACGCGGTCGCGGGCCGGTAGCCTTTGAAATCCTCTATCCCTTCCTCCCGTAAAATAGTATCCTCCCACCCATGAATACCCATCATTTCTCACGGCGCACCATGCTGCGCGGCCTTGGCGTTACCATGGCCCTCCCCTGGATGGAATCCCTCCGCGTGTGGGGGGATGAGCCGAAAGGCCCCCAGGCCTCCAGTGAGGCTCCCGTGCGCCTCGCGGTGCTCTTTTCGGGCAATGGGTTTCACAGCCGTGAATGGTGGGCAAAGGGCGAGGGGAAGAACATGGAACTGGGCAAAGTCCTGGAACCCCTGAATGATCTCAAAGAGAAGATGCTCTTCATCCGCGGCCTCTACAATGCCGAAGCGCAAAAAGGCAATATCCACAGCTCCCAGACGGGGAATCTGCTCTCCGGCGCGCCCCTTGCCTCAGGCGGGGAAATCCGTTCCGGCACCAGCGTGGACCAGTTGCTTGCCCAGCAGTACGGCCATTCCACCCGGGTGCCCAGCCTTGTGCTGGGCTGCGAGAAATCGAACCCCTCGGTGCATAAGAACTACTCCATGCTCTACAGCTCCCACATTTCGTGGAGTTCTCCCACCACCCCCACGCCCCTGGAGGTGTACCCCGCCCTCGCGTTTGACCGCCTCTTCAAAGACGAGGTCAGCCGCGGCGATAAAAGCGTGCTGGACGCCGTGATGGGCGATGCCAGTGATCTCCGGCGCGATCTCAGCCTCAATGACCAGCGGAAGCTGGACGAATATCTCGACTCCGTGCGGGACGTTGAGCAGCGCATCGAAAACGCCGGCAAGCGCGGCGAATTCCAGGGCTGGCGTCCCACCCTGACGAAGCCGAACATGCCCCGCCCCGCCGACGGCATCCCCCAGGACATCGCGGAGCACATGCGCCTCATGTGTGATATCCTCGTGCTCGGCTTCCAGACGGACACCACCCGCATCACCACGCTGAAGCTGAACAACGACCACAGCTCCCTCCGCTTCCCGAGTCTCGGCGTGGATTACATGATCCACCACCTCCTCTCCCACAGCGATTCCGCCGACTGGCTGAAGGTGAACCAGTTCTTCATCCAGCAGCTCGCTTATATCGCGAAGAAGCTGGACGGCATCCAGGAAGGCGAACGCACCGCCCTGGACAATACCATGCTCATGTATTGCTCCTCCATGCTGAACGGCAACCACGACGCCTCCAACCTCCCCGTCGTCCTCCTCGGCGGCGCCGGCGGCCGCATCAAAGGCGGTCGCGTCCTCGACTACGCCAACAAACCCGAGCGCCAGATGTGCCGCCTCTACCTCTCCATGATGGACAAATACAACATCCGCCCCGGAACCTTCGGCGATGCGAGGATGGCGCTGGAGGAGGTGTGAAAGATGCGGAATCTAAGCATCGCGCTTGGCATTCTGCGCTTCGGTAAAAATAGTCGCCTTTGCAATCTACTGTCAGGGTAAGCTCCTCTATAGCATTCTCAAATGCTGCCACCCTCTTTTCCTGTTTGGTCGATGCCCCCGGATCTTGATGCGTTGATCGATCAGGATGATTATGGGATATGGGAGGACGCGGATACTTTTGCTCCCATCAAGCTGTCAGTCATGAAGGGTGTTGTTTATGGGGGACGTCCCATCGACCTGTCATGGCAGATTGAGTTCGAGCCATTTGGTGAGGAGTTCAAGGCAGGCAACGCCCGTTTGTCAGCCGCGCGGCTGGATGCCGATGGATATGGGTGGGCCACAATCATCAATAGCGTCTTCCAAAAATACCACGCGAATCTGGCCAGTGAGCTTCAGTTTGGAGATACGGAGGAGGCCGCTTGCGTTGTCTGGGTTGAAGACGGGAATACGTGCCGCATTCTAACAGAAGTGGTGTGGAACCTGATCTACGCCTGAAGAGTGTCTGGATTGCGGGGCGCTCGTCCCTGACTCACTTATTCACCCGGACTGGACTGATCATCCAGCAGGCTCTTCGATCCGGGTTGGGCGTGCTCAGGGATACTTCTCCTTGCCCCTTCGAGGGCTGCCTTGAGTATCCGTGTTATCTTTGGCGACGGGAGAAACTAAATCATACGATGCCTGTCATTGAACTTGTTACCTTCATAGTGGCACCGGTTGAGCGCGTGTTCGACCTGGCTCGAAGCATTGACCTGCACATGGACTCCACCTCCGGCACGGGCGAGCGTGCTGTCGCGGGTGTTACTTCCGGTCTTATCGGTCCCGGACAGGAGGTTACCTGGCGGGCGCGGCATTTTGGCATCTGGCAGTCGCTTTCGGTTCGCATCACCGTCTTCGAGCGCCCCACTCACTTTGCGGATGCGATGCTGCGCGGTGCGTTTCGCCGCATGGAGCATCACCACTATTTCGAACAGACGGACGGTGGCACCACTATGCGCGACGTGTTCAGCTTCCAGTCGCCTCTTGGCGTCTTCGGCCGCATCGCGGACTTCCTCTTTCTGACGCGCTATATGAGGTCCTTCCTCATCGAACGAAACCGGGTCATCAAGGCAACCGCCGAGACCGGGAACTGGACTCGATATCTCCGGAATGCCTGAAAAAGTCCCGCGGCGTGCTCCTCCGCGTGTCACGGTAGCTTTTCGGCAACCGCCCTCCGGCATCCTCTTTGACTTGCCAAATAGATTCCTGACGCTTGCCGAGGGGGACCAGTCTCATGAGCAACAGTATGGATACGGGGAACTGTTCTCGACGACGGAAGCGCTGGCTTCATTTTGCTCCAGTGTGCCGCCATTCAACGAACAGCGTTTGGAACTTTACCGGTCCCGGATTCCGGCATTTTTGACTGTGGCGACGGGATGACCGGTCCGATCAACCTCCGGCGCGTCTGTTTTTTCCATTCTTTTTGTCACGACAGCACAGCGGATTCCCAAGACAGTAGGTGAACTCCAAACCACAGACGATCATGAAAATCACACGCAAAGCTTCGGTTTCCTGGGAAGGCGGACTCAAGGATGGCAAGGGAGCCATCTCGACGGCCAGCGGGGCGCTTCAGGCTTATCCTTACGGGTTCGCCAGCCGGTTCGAGGGTGTGCCGGGGACGAATCCGGAGGAACTGCTGGGGGCGGCACACGCGGGGTGTTTCACCATGGCCCTGAGTCTGGCGCTGAATGAAGCGGGTCTCACCGCCACCCGGCTGGAGACTTCCGCGGAGGTGGTGCTGGAAAAGGTGGAGGCCGGGTTTGCCATTACGTCGGTGCATCTCACATTGAAGGGCACCGTGCCCGGGGTGGATGAAGCCCGGTTCGTGGAAATCGCGGAGGGTGCCAAAGCCGGATGCCCCGTCTCCAAGGTCCTCAACGCGAAGATCACGCTCTCCGCTTCACTGGCGGAGTAGATAAAACGCGTCTCACCCCGCCGGGTGGACCGGCGGCAATGAAAGCAAAAGCCATGGCGGCTTCCGCCAGGGAAGCCCGTGCCTGTGTCCTGGAGGGAACTCCCGTCCGGAGCGGCCAACCACTCTACTTCACCCTTCTGTCTGACCTCGTATGTATAAAACCGCCAATGACCTCCCGGAAAAGAGCCGCCGGGAACTGAGTGCCCTGATCAACCAGCGGCTCGCGGATGCTATCGATCTCCAGATGCAGCTCAAGCAGGCGCACTGGAATGTGAAAGGGCCGAACTTCACCGGGCTGCATGAACTCTTTGACCGGATCGCCCAGGAGGCCGCGGGTTATGTGGACATGATCGCGGAGCGCGGAGTGCAACTGGGCGGCATCGCTCTGGGCACGGTGCGGGTGGCGGCTTCACGCTCCCGGCTGAACGAGTATCCGCTCACCATAGGCAACGGGGCGGACCACGTGGAGGCAGTAGCGCGGGCGCTCGCTTCGTTTGGCCGCGAGGCCCGGGTGAGTATTGAGGAAACCAATGAACTGAACGACGCGGATACCGCGGACCTTTTTACTGAAATCTCCCGGGGCATCGACAAATGGCTTTGGTTTGTGGAAGCCCACGCCCAGGCGGGCAACTGAGCCGCGCCGGAGAATCAAAAGGGCGTGGAAACCGGCATTGCGCCCGCGCTGCGGCGGGGTAAGACCGGCGCGTATGGAATCGAAACTGCTCGGACAATTTCTCCTCACCGGCGTGCCCGGCCCGGAACTGGACGCGGACACCGCGCGTCGCTTTAAAGCGCTGCAGCCGGGTGGGTTCATCCTCTTTGGTCGCAATATCAAGTCTCCGGAGCAGTTGCGGAAACTCATCGATGACCTCCGCGATCTCTCGGATGTGGAGCCCATCATTACGATCGATCAGGAGGGCGGGCGGGTTTCCCGGCTGCGCCTTATCGGGTCCGAGCCACCGAACGCCCAGGCGCTGCGGAAAAAAGGAGACCGCAAGCTCATTGGCCGTCATGGGAAACTCACGGGGCAGCTTCTCCGGCTTTTCGGATTCAATCTCAACCTCTGCCCGGTGCTCGACATCTCCTATGATGACGAGGCGGACAACTCCCTCAAAGGACGCTGCTACGGCACGGATTCCCAGCAGGTGGTGGACTTCGCGGGCATCTTCAACCGGGCCATGCGCAAGGAGGGCATCCTGAGCTGCGGCAAACATTTCCCCACCTATGGTAGCGCGGACGTGGATCCGCACCATGAACTGCCCGTCATTACCCGTACGAAGAAAGAACTGCTGGCGGAGGAACTCATTCCCTTCACCGCGCTCATGCCGGAACTGGACAGCCTCATGATCGGGCACGCGTGGTTCCCGGACTTCGATGGAGACCGCCCGCGCTGGCCCAGCAGCCTTTCGTATAACATCATCCAGAAACTCCTCCGGGATCAGTTGGGCTTCGATAACGGTCTGGTGATGACGGATGACCTCGACATGGGTGCCATCCTGAATGAGGTGAGCTTCGAGCAAGCCATCCAGGATGCCATGCGGGCAGGGAACGACATTGTGATGATCTGCCACCGCATTGAAATGGTGGAGCAGGCGCACATACACCTCGCAGGACTGCCGGAGCCCCTGCTGGATACCGCTCTGGATCGCGTAAAGCGGGCCAAGAAGCGGCTGACCCGGCCGGATGCCTGGAGCCTGGACAAGTTCGCGGCGTTGAACGCGGAGATCCAGGACCTGCGTGTGGCCGTGCTGGGCGAGGAAAAAGCCGCCGAGCTCAGTGTGGAGGACGGAAAGCGCTCTCCGGTGGAGCTTTACTGATCTTCAGCCGCCGGAAGGGGGCCGTCCCCTTCCGGCGGCTATGGGGTGCTGTCGTACGCACCCAGCCGGATCTCCGTATTCTGCTGTTTGAACCAGGCCATGACGGAGAGCATCTGTCCATAGGGCAGCGCCACCTCGAAGCTCGAGCCCCGGCGCGAGTGCAGCGTGATGAAATTGGTTTCCATGGCCTGTCCCACAACCTTTTGCCGGAGGGTGGTGGGGTGTGCCCAATAGACCAGACTGGGCTCCTCAACAATGGCCCGTAACAAATCGAGCTTCTGGCGGGCGCGGTAGTAGATAAACCCGGCCACCACCCCGATCAAGCCGCTCGCGACCGCCCAGGGCGTGTTCTTGTAGAAACCCAGCGAGATCGCCATTCCGGCGAGTCCAAGGGTGAAAAGGATGTCTCCGATCTGCCGGCCGCGCCGGACTTTGCCCGCGAGAAGACGATACACTTCGTCCTGGGTGATGGCCGGAATCCCGGCCAAATCCGGAAGCGTGAAATCGTGAACCGGAATGACCTCGGAATGCATCGCCTTCGGTCTTACATTTCCCGGGAAAGCAGGTGGTCCGCGATTTCCCGCAGACGGACGGCGGCGGCACCCAGGGGCGCGAGCGCCGCGTGGGCTTCACCGGTGAGGCGGGTGGCCTCCCGGCGGGCTTCGGCCAGGCCGAGGATGCTCACATATGTGCTCTTGCCTGCGGCGGCGTCCTTGCCGGCGGTCTTGCCCAGTTTTTCGGAGGACTGGGTGCAGTCCAGAATATCATCCACCACCTGGAAGGCCAGCCCCAAGGCATGGCCGAAGGTGGTGAGCGCCTGGAGCGTCTCCGGTGGGGCCCCGGCAATGAGGGCTCCCATGCGGAAGCAGCACGTGAGCAGGGCGGCGGTCTTGCCTTCGTGAATGGCGCGCAGTTCCTCAAAGGACACCTGTTTCCCCTCGGCTTCCAGATCCCGGACCTGACCGGCGATCAGAAACCGGGAGCCCGAGGCCACCGCCAGTTCCCGGACAAGTTCCACGGCAATCGAGGGGCTGGACTGGAGCAGTAGCTCAAACGCCAGCGGCTGGAGTGCGTCCCCGGCCAGCACGGCCACGGCTTCCCCATAGACCTTGTGACAGGTGGGGCGGCCGCGCCGGAAGTCATCGTCATCCATGCACGGGAGATCGTCGTGGATGAGGGAATAAGTGTGGATACACTCCACTGCGCAGGCCGCGGGGAGGGCCGCCTCCGTATCACCGCCACAGGCTTCGCATGCCGCCAGCAGGAGAATGGGGCGCAGCCGTTTCCCGCCCGCGAACATGCTGTGCCGGATGGCCGAATGCAGCGTTTCCGGGGCCTCCTCGGCGGGAGGCAGCAGCCTTTCCAGGGCGGCGTCCACGCGCTCCTTCTGTAGTGCGAGCCAGGGTTCGAAATGCGTCATGTCCGTTTCCTGGCCGGAAGACGGGCCAGTGAAAAGTGGAAAGTGCGCGCTTTGCGGAAACGGGGCTACAAAAGCTCCGCGATCTGCACCGCATTCAGGGCCGCGCCCTTCAGGAGCTGGTCGCCCACCACCCAGAAGGCCAGGCCGTTGTCCAGCGCGCAGTCCAGGCGGAGGCGGCCCACGGCGCAGTTGTCCCGTCCGGCGATATTGAGCGGGAGCGGGTATTCCCGGGCCGCCGGGTTATCGATGACATCCAGCCCTGGCGCTCCCGCAAGCACGGCGCGGGCTTCTTCCACGGTGACCGGCTTTTCAAACTCCGCGCTGATGGCGATGCTGTGGGCGCGGAAAACCGGCACCCGCACGCAAGTCACGGAGGCGCGGAAAGCCGGGTGATGCATGATCTTCCGGCCCTCGTTTTCCATCTTCATCTCCTCTTTCGTGTAGCCGGTATCGAGGAACGAATCCACCTGCGGCAGCACGTTGAAGGCGATCTGGTGCGGGTAAACGGCGGGCGGCGTGGCCAGCTTCGCGGCATCCCAGGCCCGTGCCTCGGCGGCCCACTGGCGGGATTGCGCGGCCAGTTCCTCGATGGCCTGCGCTCCGGTGCCACTGACCGCCTGGTAGCTGCTGGCGAAAACCCGCTTCACGCCAAAGGCCTGGTGCAGGGGGTAGAGCGCCATGAGCGTGATGGCGGTGGTGCAGTTCGGGTTCGCGAGAATGCCCTTATGACCTTTCACATCGGCTCCATTGATCTCCGGGACGATGAGCGGCACGTCCGGGTCCATGCGGAAGGCGGAGGAGTTGTCCACCACCACGGCCCCGGCCTTCACGGCATGAGGCGCAAATTCCTTCGAGATCCCACCCCCCGCGCTGAAAAGTGCGGTGTCCACTCCGGCAAAGCTCCATGGCGTCAGTTCCTGAATGGTGATGTCTTCGCCTTTAAACTTCAGCTTCTTTCCAGCGCTGCGGGCACTGGCGAGCAGGGTGAGCTTTCCAACGGGAAACCCGCGACGCTCAAGACATTCGATCATTTCGACGCCCACCGCTCCGGTGGCGCCCACGATGGCGACGTGTTTGGACATGGATAAGAGAGTAGGGAATGGGAAATGGGCCGGAACAGAGGCGAAGGCGGGACGTGGAAACAAAAAAAGCCTCCTGTCCCCTTCGCCAGGGAACAGGAGGCGGCGAAGGAAAACCGTAAGCGCTTACTTCTTCTTCAGCATGGGCAGGCCCGTGCGCTCGTTCTCAATGACCTTGTAGCCATCGGGAAGCTTGTCGAGAGCGCCCTCTTTGACCTCACCGCCAAAGTAGAACAGCTTGGTGATGCCACCGTCGGCGCGTTTCTGCTCCTTGAGATGGAGGTGGTAGGTTTTGCCGGATTTTTTGCTGACGACGCTGAAGGCCATGGTGTTTGTTGGTTGGGTGTTTGCCAGACAGGCTTACGGGGGAGGAAGCGGTGACGGACAGACTAGATAAGTCCAGCCTCTTTGAGAACAGAAAAAGCGCCGTTCTTCGTGATCGTCTTGAGAGCCCGGGCGGTCAGCTTGACGCGCACGAATTTCTTCAGCTCCGACACCCAGATCCGCTTGTCACGCAGGTTCGGGGTGAACGTGCGGTTCACCTTTTTCACGTGATTGAGGCCGATACCGCCGGATTTCTTCGACTTACCGCTGTGGTGGATACGGCGACCGCGGAATTTGCGGACTCCGGTGATTTGGCAGACTTTGGCCATTGTGCCTGAATTAAGTTAAGTTAAAAGATGCAGATTTCGGGGGAGGGGCGAACGAACTACTCCAGAACACGGGCCGGTCAAGGGATTCGTTCTCTTCCGGTGGATTTTCCGGAAACGGGGGGATTTGGGGAAACCCGGACAATTTATGAACTTCGTTAGCCCGCGCGAGGTCAATTTCACAGGAACCGCTTCCCCTTCCGCAAAACCCGTTTATCATCCCGCCCGTGAATCTTGACCCGCAGGAATTGCCGCACCTCATCGTGGGTGCGTGTATGGAAGTCCACCGTCACCTCGGGCCGGGACTCATGGCGGAAGCCTACCGGGACTGCCTGGCAATGGAGTTCCGGATGAAGGAGATCGTTTTCCAGCGGGATGCGCCGCTTCCCATCCTGTATAAAGGCCAGCGGGTGGAGTCCGGCATCCGGGCGGATTTTCTCATCGAGAAGTCCGTCATCGTCTCCATCGATGCCGTGGAGGAATTTACCAATGCCCACAAGGACCGGCTGAAGAACCAGTTGCGGCTCACCGGCTACGAGGTGGGACTGCTGGTGAACTTCAATGTGGAGAATATGCGGGACGGAGTGAAACGCCTGATCGTGGCTGATCAGCCGCCGGTACTCCACTACCGTGAAGAGCCCCGCCCCGGCTTTCCCCATGCGGGAGAGAGCCGGACGGCGGCCCGCGGCTGATCGAACCAAACGGATCAGGGAGGGAGAAGCGGGATGGAGGAGGAATCGCCTCCCCGGCTGCCGGGCAGGTGAGTGCCTTCGGCGAATTCCTCAATGGCCTTATCACAAAACGCGGGCAGGTCATTCGGCTTACGGCTGGTGACGAGGCCCCGGTCACAATGCACGTCCTCGTCTACCCATGTGCCTCCCGCGTTTTGAATATCCGTCCGGATGCTGGGCCAGGAGGTGAGAGTGCGGCCCTTCAGCACGCCGGCCTCCACCAGCATCCAAGGGCCGTGACAGATGGAGGCGACGGGCGTGCCGGAGGCGAAAAAGTCCCGGACAAACTCCACGGCGTGTTCATCCTGCCGCAGAGCGTCCGGATTGTGCACCCCGCCCGGCAGGACGAGCCCGTCGTATTCCGCAGCGGAGACTTCCGTGATAACCCGGTCCACGGAAAAGCGGTCTCCTTTATCCATGTGGTGGGAGCCCTGAATGTGTCCTCCGCGGAGCGAGACGATATCCACCTTTGCCCCGGCGGCGATCAGCCAGTCCCGGGGCACGGAGAGTTCCACCTGTTCAAATCCATCGGTGGCGAGAATAGCGATGCGTTTTCCGGTGAGCGGAGTTTTCATGGAAAGAGGTTTTGTCGGAAAAACTCTCCTGCATGGGCTGTACCCGCCATTCCGGGCACAAAAAAGCCGGTGGCCATGCGCGAAGCATGACCACCGGCAGGAAATCCGGAACGCCACCTCAAGGGGTGGGCGTCGCCTTATTCGAGGTAATCGTTGATGATGTTCTCCAGCATCTCCTGGCGGCCGCTGGCGGGCATCGGGCTCTTCTTGAAGGAAAGCGCGTGCTTTTCCAGCTCGGCGAAGGAGGCTTTGCCCTCGTCCATCGTCTTGCCCAGGCCGGAGTCAAAGCTGCTGTAGCGCTCGGCCACCAGCTTGTCCAAAGCCCCGTCTTCGATGATACGGCTGGCCACTTTGAGGCCGCGCGCGAAGGCGTCCATGCCACCGATGTGGGCGTGGAAGAGGTCCACGGGCTCAAAGCTTTCGCGGCGCACCTTGGCGTCGAAGTTCAGACCGCCGGTGGTGAAGCCGCCCATGCGCAGAAGCACCAGCATGATCTGCGTGGTCATGTAGATGTTCGTGGGGAACTGGTCGGTGTCCCAGCCGATGAGTTCGTCACCGGTGTTCGCGTCGATGGAGCCCAGGGCTCCGGCGGCGGAGGCCACGGTCAGTTCATGCTGCACGGAGTGACCCGCCAGCGTGGCGTGGTTCGTCTCGATGTTCAGCTTGAAGTGATCCAGGAGGTTGTATTCCCGGAGGAAGTTCAGACACGCGGCGGAGTCGCTGTCGTACTGGTGCGTGGCGGGTTCCCGGGGCTTCGGCTCGATGTAGAACTGGCCTTCGAAGCCGATCGATTTCTTATAGTCCACGGCCATGTGGAGGAAGGCCCCCAGGTGGTCCATTTCACGCTTCAGGTTCGTGTTCAGCAGCGTGGAGTAGCCTTCGCGGCCGCCCCAGAAGGTGTAGCCCTCGCCACCCAGACGCTTCGTGACATCCATGGCCTTCTTCACCTGCGCGGCGGCGTAGGCATAGACGTCCGCGTTCGGGGACGTGGCCGCGCCCTGGCAGTAGCGGGGGTGGGCGAAGAGACAGGCGGTGCCCCAGAGGAGCTTCTTGCCGGTTTCCTTCTGGAGTTTTTCAAAGTGCGTGGCCACCTCGTCCAGCGCGTCGTTGCTGGCCTGGAGGTCGTCCAGTTCCGGGGAGACGTCGCGGTCGTGGAAGCAGTAGTAGTCCACGCCCAGTTTGGTCAGGAATTCAAAGCAGGCATCCCCCACGCGCTTGGCGTTTTCCACGGTCTTGCTGCCGTCATCCCAGGGGCGGATGGCCGTGCCGCCGCCGAACGGGTCGGCCAGCGGGTTTTTCATCGCGTGCCAGTAGGCCACTCCGAAACGAAAATGGTCCTTCATTTTCTTGCCGCCGATGACCTCGTCGGGGTTGTAATGCCGGAAGGCGAGACGGTTCTTCGTCTTCGGGCCTTCATACTGAATTTTGTCGATATTCGGGAAAAAATCCTGACTCATAGACCCGAGCAGTAAGTCAGACCGGCCCGAGCGGGCAAGTATTGATTTTTCCGTAAGGACATTTCCACCACCGGCTCCAGGCCCTTCCAGGAAGCCGGAAATCCGCCCGTTTTTCCCCCTGTCCGCGAATCCCTTGCATTTAAAGAACGCGGCGGGTAATGCCCGCCATGGCCGGTTTTTTCAAACGTCTGCTCCAGCGCTTTTCCCGCCGCAAGGTGGACCTCGATGAACTCGAGGAGTCTCTTATCATGGGGGACGTGGGCTTTGCCATGACGAATCACATTCTCGAGCAATTGCGCTCCAAAGGCCGGGCCCTGGACCCGGAGGAGGTGGTGGATGTCTGCCGCGAGGAAATCCTGAAGATCCTGCCAGCGGAAACCAAACCCCTCCCGTTCTTTCCTGACAAGCCGGCCGTGATTTTCATCGTGGGAGTCAATGGCACCGGGAAAACCACCTCCACCGCCCGCCTGGCGCAATATTTGAAAAATCAAAACCGCTCCGTGATGCTGGCCGCGGCGGATACCTTCCGCGCCGCCGCCATCGAGCAGCTGGAAGTCTGGGCGCAGCGCCTGGATGTGCCCATCATCAAAGGCCAGTATAAAGCGGACCCCGCCGCCGTGTGCCACGATGCCTGGGAGGCGGCGAAGAAGCGGAACGTCAACTACCTCCTCTGCGACACCGCCGGGCGCCTCCACACCCGGGACAATCTCATGGCGGAGCTTTCCAAGATGGAGCGCGTCCTGGGCCGGAAAGATCCGGACGCCCCGCATGAAACCCTCCTCGTGGTGGACGCCACCACCGGCAGCAACGCCCTGCAGCAGGCGAAGGAATTCCAGAAAGCCGTGGGGAAACTCACCGGCGTGATCGTGACGAAGCTGGACGGCAGCGGCAAAGGCGGCTGCGTGGTGAGCATCCAGAATGAGCTGGGCGTCCCCGCCCGTTTCATCGGAACCGGGGAAGGGAAGGACGATTTTGCCCCCTTCGACGCGAAGGCCTTCGTGGAAGGAATTCTGTAGTCACCCCCGGCACCCCATGTCGTATTTCTTTCGCGTCTTCAGCACGGAGCCCGCGCCGGTTTCCTTCGATATCCTCCAGGAGGCCCTGAAGGAGGACGCCGTGGAGGCTGCTCTCTCGCTGGACTTCGGGGAGCCGGACGCCTGGGTGCAACTGGTGCTCGCACATCCGGACGGGACGGAAATCGCGGTCATCCAGCATAACGTCGTCGGTCCGGATTCCCCGGCTTCGGATGAACTGGACGTTTTTGCCGGGGAGGTCGAGGCCGGTGAACCTGCTTCGGCGGTCACCTGGCTGCTCGATTACCTCCGCCGCGTCCAGTCGCTGTATGTCTTCCAGGTTCTGGATGGCACGGATCACCTGGAGGGCTGGGAAATCCTGGAGACGGTAAAGGAATACATCCACCAGGCCACGCCTTCCATCACCCAGGCGGACAACGAAGGATTCAGCAATGAACAGGGGGCTCATATCCTGTGGCAGTTCGATGACTCGATCTCCGGCGAATGTTTGATGGGCGTCCTGGAGAACGGGGAATGGCGGCATTTTGAAATGGACCTCGGCAACCCCACCCACAAGGAGGCTTTCAAGGCCGGGAAAATCCCCTCCGGTGTTATTCCCGGGGAAACTCCTTAAATCCTGCCTGCGGGCATTGTTTCGTCCTTCCGGCAAATCCCCCACCTTTTTGGTTGAGACACGGCGGGGGCGTATAATACTCGCCCTCCCGTTTCCGGCGGCCTGGCGGACGCGGGGCACGGGGTTTACCCCTCTCTTTCAGGCGAATTCGCCGCCATTTTCTATTAAACCCCCTCCGCTTTTCCAATCTCTTCCATGAACATCACCGTCGAAAAACTCCCCAACTGCATGGCCAGCGTCCGCGTCGAAGTGCCTGGCGATACCCTCAAGGCCGAGCGTGACCGGATTCTTCAGAACTATGTGAAGAACGCCGCGCTCCCGGGGTTCCGCAAAGGAAAGGCTCCGCGCAGCGTGGTGGAGAAGAAATTCGCCGCGGACATCGACCGTGAAGCTCAGGACAAGCTTCTGAATCAGGGGCTGGACGCCGCCGTGAAGCAGGAAAACCTGAAGGTGCTCTCCGTGGGCAACTACACCCCGGCCGAAGGCAACGATGGATCGAAGTTCGCCTTCTCCCTCCAGGTGGTGCTGGCTCCGGAAATTCCCCTCCCAGATTACAAAGGCCTCGAAGTGAAGGTGCCGAAGCGTGAGGTGACGGACGAACTCATTGACAAGGCCATCCAGGGCCAGCGCGAGCGTCTGGCGAATCTGAACGTGGTGGAGCGTCCGGTGCAGATGGGTGACTTCATCACCATCGACTACACCTCCACGCAGGACGGTACCCCGGTGAAGGAACTCATTCCCGAGTCCCAGAGCTTCATCGCTGAAAACAGCGGCTACATGGTGAAAGTGGATGAAAAGAGCTTCCTCCCTGGCTTCTGTGACCAGTTGCTGGGCATGACCACGGGCGAAACCCGCGAGGTGAAAGCCACCATGCCGGAGGACAACGTCTCCGAGTCCATCTCCGGCAAGGAGATCGTTTACCAGGTGACGCTGAAAGAGATCAAGGAAGCGGAACTCCCCGAGTTGAACGACGAATTCGCCGCCCGCCTCATTCCCGGCAAGACGCTGGAGGAACTGCGCGGTATCGTGCGTGAAAACCTCGGGGTCAGCGTGGCCCAGAAGGATCTGGAGCAAAAGCGCATCGCGGCCATGGTGGCGCTCCGTGAGAAGGTGGAATTTGACCTGCCGGATCATGTGGTCCACAATGCCACCCAGCGCCGGGTGAACCAGCTGGTGCA
Source organism: Verrucomicrobiales bacterium (assembly GCA_965229245.1). Lineage (GTDB taxonomy): Bacteria > Verrucomicrobiota > Verrucomicrobiia > Verrucomicrobiales > V1-33 > V1-33. Next base: position 421,236 of record CBDDIW010000002.1, on the reverse strand, counting down.
GATGAATCTGGAGCGCGGCATCACCCAGGACATCCTGGTGGACAACGAAGAGGAGATCATCAATGCCGCCAACGAACAGGCGAAGGTGGACGTGAAGGATGAGTTCATCCTCATGGAAATCGTGGCGAAGGAAAAGCTGGGCGTGACCCAGGAGGACATGGTGCGTCGTGTCAGCCACATCGCGCAGACCTCCCAGACGCCTATCGACAAGGTGATCAAGACGCTGAAGAAGAATGACGGCATTGAAAACCTCCGTCACTCCATTCTGCTCGGCAAAGCGCTCGACGTCCTCGTCCAGCATGCCAACATTACCTACGACGGCACCGCTGCACCCGACGAAGAGGAAGCGGCGTAATCATTCCCGTCCCCTCTCCATTCCCAATTCCCCATGAAAGAACTTCGCGAAATTCAGGACGACCCCGCCCGCCTCATGATGCTCCCCGCCCACCTGCGGGACCGTGCGCTGGATGTGGCGAAAAACGTGACCGTTTATGAAAAGGAGCCGGGAATCGGGATGATGGGATTTGACCTCCTCTCCCGCCTGATGAAGGACCGCATCCTTCTCATCGGGGATCAGGTGAGCGATGGCCTCTCGAACTATGTCGTCGCCCAGCTCCTGTATCTCCAGATGCAGGACCCGGGGAAGGACATCAATATCTACATCAACAGCCCGGGTGGCAGCGTCACCGCTGGTCTGGCGATGTATGACACCATGCAACTGGTGACGTGCGATATCAGCACCTACTGCATGGGCATCGCCGCCAGCATGGGTTCCATCCTGCTCACTGCGGGGACGAAAGGAAAGCGCTTCTGCCTGCCGAACAGCCACGTCATGATCCACCAGGTCAGCGGCGGTGCCCAGGGCACGGCCAGCGATGTGGAGCGCACCGTGGAGTTCATGTATGGCTTGAAGAAGCGTCTGAACGGCATCCTTGCGAAGCACACCGGCAAGACCATCGAGCAGATCAATATCGACTCCGACCGGGATAACTACATGACCGCCCAGCAGGCGGCGGACTACGGCATCGTGGACCGCGTGCTGGAGAATAAGAAGGATCTGCCCCTCACTCCGCCTCCGGTGGTACCGTGAGCGGGAGCCCGCCTGGCGGGAGTAGCCTTTGATTGGCAGACAGGCCATGGGAGCGATCCCATGGCCTGTTTTTATAAGGGAGCCTCCTATGGGCTTATCCGGGAGGTCCTCACCTCTCTTGACCGCGAATGTCTTGTCTGTCCGCCCGCGGTTCCATAGATTTGGCTCATGGGGAAATACTCAAAACCATCGCTCAAATCCTCGTGTGTCTCGATGCCCATTTACGAGGTGGGGAGGGCTGCTCCCGCGAACAGTTTGGCCTACAAGGTAAAGGATGGAGACAGTTGGGTGAGCTTGGCGGCGGAGTGGGGGCTGGATGTCTGGTCCCTTATCTACTTCAATTTCAAGACCTATGACCCCACGGAGGTGAACTATTACCTCCAGGAGTACGTTGGCTGCGTGCTGCCCACCGCGGACCGGAAAAACTGGTGCTTCAGCAGCGCGGCGGACCCGGGTGTCATTTACCGTCCGCTGGAGAAGGCGGGACCGGTGAAGGGAGAGCCCGTGAAATACCCGCCCATGCCCACGCCCGTGCCGGGGGACGATCCCATGAAGAGCCCGGGCAGTGGCAACTGGATCGGCATCGGCGTGAAAGGCAGCGGCCATGTGATCGCCGCCGGGGCGGACACGGCCACCATTTTTGCCATCTCCATGGATGACTACCGGGACTGGATGATGCTGCAAATCACCACCACCCGCGTGGGTCCCGGCCTGGGTTTGTCCGGAGGGCTGGTGGTTTGTGGCATCGGCAACTGCTACGATCCGCGAAATATGAGGGGCTGGCCCGTGGGCGGCTGGGACTTCCAGGTGGCCGTGGGCACCAAGTGGAACTCCATGATCAAAATCGCCGGCAAGGCCGCCCCGCTGCTGGAAGCGCTGAAGCAGGGGTCCGACGCCACCAATCTGATCAACAAAACCGTCTTCACTCCCCAGGTGTGCGACAGAATCGTGAATGAAGCGAAGAACGGATTCGCGGCGCTCGGCCTTTTCCCCCGGGAGGGACAGTATGACCTCTCCGTGACCGTGGTGGATGTCCCGGTGCTCAGCGCGGGGACGGAGCTTTCGGTATATTACAATTCGGGCAGCGTGCAGTTGCTGAACTATAACCTAACGGACTGAATTCGCGCGCACGGGAGCAGTGGGGGCGGGATTGGGGGCGGGCTTTTTGGGGGCTTTCGGGGCGGATTTGACCGGGTCTTTCACCACCTGCGGAGGCCGCGTTTCCACCGAGCGGCGGACCTCCACGAAGTAGGCCCCGGAGGATTTGCCCTCCGCGGTGAACCATGTTTGCAGCGCGACCGGCCCCGGTTTGAGGGCGATACGAAAGCTCACCACTTTGGAGTCCGCCGTCACGGTCCGGGATTCGTCCACCGTCCCGATCCGGACACGGGCTTTTTCCGGCACAAAAAAACCGTCCTGGATGGGCCGGTTCATGGCGGCGGGCCAGCGGCGGAGGAGAATGTCATAGTTTCCCTCCGTGGCGACATGCAACAGCCACTGGCCATTCGCGGGCGTGCCGTTGAGAATTTCCTCCTGGCTCAGCAGGGGCGTGCCGCGGCTCACCCACTCATGTGGAGTGAGCAGCACGGAATCCTGCGGGCCTCCCGCGGTGATGCGGACTTGCCCGCGCCCCGCGAGCCCCAGTCCGGCCCACCAGGCATCCCCGGCGGCAGTGAGACGCTTTACTTCGTTCGTGTTTGCGGCGGCGATATTCCGGCGCTCGCCCGGGTCCGTGCGCAGATCATAAAGTTCCCGCCCGTTTACCAGCCGCCACGGGCCGGAGATGACACAACTCTGGCGCCATTGGACCGGGACTGGAATCTCCTGGGCGTCCGTGAAAAGGATCCGCTCCGCGGGAGGCGACGCGGCGGGGCCTTTCAAAAGGGGCAGCAGACTGATGCCGTCCGGCTTATATCCGGGAGGAAGGGCGGTGCTGGTCAGTGCGGCCACGGTGGGCAGCAGGTCTATGTGCGCGGCAGGCGTGGTGATATTCCCGGCGGTGAGGCCACCTTCGGGCCAGCGGATGAAAAGCGGCACACAGTGCCCGCCTTCATACGGGCTCCCGCGGCTGCCCCGCCGTCCGGCATTGAACCCCGCCTTTCCCGTAGTGGCGGGTGTCCCGCTGGTGGAGGTGAGGATGACCACCGTCCCCCCGGCGATGCGCAGGGAATCCAACTGATCCAGCAGATCGCCCGTGGCGGCGTCCAGCTCCGCGATCCAGGCGGCGCGTCGGGGATCGGGGATGCCAGGCCGGTTTAAATAAGGCAGGAGGGCAGTCTCCGGCATGAGGGCGGGCAGGGAAGGGGACAGGTGGCAGAGGAAAGGCTGCGCGGCATTCTTCTCGATGAATCCCAGGGCGGCATTGAAACAAATGGAGACGTCCGTTCCCTTTCGTGCGGTCACTTCCCCATTCAGAAGCCACGGGCGCTCTTCGCTCCGGGTTGTCAGGAAATCCGCCACGCCTCCCGGGCGGTCTCCGGGGTGAGTCAGGACCAGGCCGTAACCCTGATCCGCCGCCCGGGTGGGATGATGATCCCCCAGGCCCCACGTGCCAAAAAGGGCGGTGGCATAGCCCGCTCCCGCGAAATGCGAGGACACCGTGAGGAGACCCGGCGCCAGCTGGTTCCGCCCGCCCTGATTTCCCCACACTCCGGCTTTGGCGGGATACAGCCCGGTCACCAGCGCGGCCCGGCTGGGCACATCCAGCGGGCTGACATGGAAGTCCCGGAAGACCGCGCTTTGAGCCATGAGCTTGTCCAGGCGTGGAGTCTGCACCTGGGTATTTCCGGAAGCGCTGAGGTCTCCCCAGCCCAGGCCGTCCATCGTGATGAGAATGACGCCCGGACCCGCCAGGGCACCGGGGGCCGCCGTGAAGAACAGGGTAAGAAACAGCAGGCGCAGCATCATACGGAGGCTATCGCATCTGCCGGGGCGCGTGCAAGGTTCAAACGGATCGTGTCAGCGGACCGGCTTAGCCGCCTCCCCCCCGCAGGAACCTCCCGTGCGATCCAGTCTCTCAAGAAAGCCGGCAGGCACGAATGACGGGAAACGCGATTTGCCGGGCATGGCACCCATCCCTCCCCTTTGTCTTTTTTATCCACCGTTGAGTTCCGGCATTTTATGCCTGGCTCAATTGCCGGAGGGCGCTGCGGAGGACGCTTTCCTGGACGGCGGGCACGCCGTCATCCAGGGCCTTCTTCACGGCCTTCTGGGCTTCCACTTGTTTGTAGCCGAGATTGATGAGAGCCAGGATGACGTCGTTCATCACGGCCTGTTGCGGGGTGGCGGCGGGCGCCCCGGGGGCGGTGTCTTTCCAGGCTTCGCCCACGCCCACTTTGTCCTTCAGTTCCAGAATGATGCGCTCGGCAGTCTTTTTCCCCACGCCGCTGATTTTGGAGAGCGCCCCGGTGTCGCCGTTGACCACATGGCGTTTGAAGTCGCGCACGCTCATGCCGCTCAGGACGGCCAGGCCCATCTTTGGCCCCACGCCGGTCACGCGGTTGATGAGCAGGCGGAAGAGGTCCCGCTCTTCATCCGTGGCGAATCCGTAAAGTGTCTGCTCCTGCTCGCGGACGTGGAAATGGGTGAGCACGGTGATCTCCCGTCCGGTCTCCCCCAGGCGGTCGTACGTGCTGAGGGGCACGAAGACTTCATAGCCCACGCCTCCCACATCGATGCAGGCGCGGTCCGGCAGGCTGGTGGCGAGGCGTCCGCGGAGAAAGGTGATCATGCCCCGGATGCTATCCCGGCGGCGGGCAATGCAACGGAGGATCCCCTCCCGGCACGAATGATCTTGCCGCCGCAGTTGGCGCAGGGATAACCTCCGGGGATGACGCGGTTTTTTCTTCTGCTGGCGCTTCTGTTATTTCCGGTTCCGGCTGTCTTCGGCGGCGCGCTGGCCGGGAGGAAACCGAACATCATTTTTATCCTCACGGATGACCAGGGGTATGGGGACCTTTCCTGCCATGGGAATCCCGTGCTCCGGACGCCGAACCTGGACCGCTTGCACCGGGAGGGCGCGCGGTTCACGGATTTTCAGATCAGCCCCACCTGTGCCCCCTGCCGCGCGGCACTGCTTACCGGCAGGCATGAGTTCCGGAACGGAATCACTCACACCATTCACGAACGCGAGCGGCTTACGCTGGATGCAGTGACGCTCGCGGAGATCCTGCGGAGCGCGGGTTATACCACGGGTATCTTTGGCAAGTGGCACTTGGGGGACGAACCGGACCGGTGGCCGGACAAACGTGGCTTTGACGAGATGTTCATCCATGGCGCGGGCGGGATCGGGCAGTCGTATCCCGGGTCCTGCGGGGACGCGCCGGGCAATAAGTATTTCGACCCCGTGATCCTCCATAACGGGAAGTTTGAGAAGACCTCCGGTTATTGCACGGATGTGTTTTTCTCCCAGGCGCTGAAGTGGATAGAGCAGGTGAAGGGAAAGAAGCCGTTCTACGCGCAGATCGCCACCAACGCGCCCCATGCTCCGCTGGACGTGCGCCCGGAGGACGCCGCGCGCTATGCCGGCAAGGTGCCGGAGATGACCGCGAAGTTCTTCGGCATGATCGCGAATATCGATGACAACACGGGACGCCTCCTGGCCAAACTCGCGGAGTGGGATCTCGAGCGCGAGACGCTGGTCATCTTCATGAACGACAATGGCGGCACCGTGGGTGCAAAGCTCTTCAACGCGGGCATGCGAGGCGAGAAGGTGACACCCTGGCAGGGAGGCATCCGCGGCGCTTCCTTCTGGCGCTGGCCGGGCACGATCCGACCGGCGGACGTGGGTGCCCTCGCGGCGAATATCGACTTTCTGCCTACCTTGGCAGAGATTGCCGGAGCCCCGCTGGAGGGGAAAGTCAAAACCCAGGTGGAGGGCCGCAGCCTCGTGCCGCTGCTGGAGAATCCCGCCACGCCGTGGGCGGACCGCATCCTGGTGACCCATGTGGGCCGCTGGGAGCGGGGCAAGGCCGCGGACTCGAAGTATGATTCCTGCGCCATCCGGGACAGCCGCTGGAAGCTGGTGAGCGACGACCGCGAGGGCCGCAAAGCCTGGCAGTTGTTTGACCTCAAGGTCGATCCCGGCGAGCAGCGGGATCTCGCCACCAGCCACCCGGAGATTGTCCGGAGGCTGGACGGCGAATACGATGCGTGGTGGACGGGCGTCCAGCCGTGCCTGGTGAATGAAGACGTTCCCATCCCGGCGGAGAACGCTTTCCGGACTCTTTACCGGAAACAGTTTGGAGAGAAGTGACCGGGCTGGTTACTTTGTGGAGAGCACCTCGCCCAACTGCTGGAGAGAGGCGTCTGGTGTCGTGTCCCCGGCCAGCTTCCGGTGGGCGCGGTCCAGCAGGAGCACCAGCAGGTCTACCGCTACCACCTGCACGAGCATGAGGTTCGCGAAATAGTGGATGACCAGGGTGATGATGTTAGAGAGGCCGATGGTGCCCTTGTCCACGAAGAAGGCGATGATCATCGCCACCCCCACCGCGTTCAGGCCGGTGAGCCACATCTTCGTCCGCTTCACCAGGGGTGTCGCCTCCTCCGGAGTGAGGGGCAGGCCGAGCTTCCGGGATCTGAAAACGATGCTCAGCGGCGCGGCGAGCAGACAGAGGACGCCCATAATGATAAGGGCCTCCGCCTGCATCTGACTGACCATGCTCAGGGCGATGTACCAGGGCACCGCGATGGTGCAGGCCAGGAGCATGCTGCCCCATCCGCAGACGATGGAGGCGGGCACCAGCGTCTTCGTGCTCAACGAAGCGCGGAGCACGCCGTTCACCAGACCGTAGAAGAACGGCAGGGCGGACATGAGGATCGCGAACAGCAGCGCGAGCTGGATGCCGCTCTTCACCTGGGTAATGGCAATTGTCGTGAATCCCTGCCCGGTCAGATGCCTGAAGTCCATCATCGAACTCCAGGGGATGACCATGGCGACCATTTGAGGGCCGAGAAGCACAGCCACACCGATGATCGCCAGCTTCCGGGATTTCCGCCATTCCCGCCATGCGCGGGCAGCCATGACCTGAAAAACGATGCTTGCAAGGGAACACAACCAAAGTCCTCCGATGAGTGAGTCAATGATCTCGGCATTCGACTCACCCACGGTTTTAATGGAGTTCTTCGCCGAGGCTTTTGCCTCCTCCTTGATTTTATCGATCTGCTCGCTGGTCGGGTTCTGTCCGGCCTTTTCCATCGCTTTGATGGTCTGCGTGTAGGTTTCCTTTTCCAGCACGCTCTCCAGATCGTGGGGATCGAAGCAGGTCTTGATGAAAAGGATGATGCTCAGCACGGAAGCCAGGACGAGCAGCGCGCGCCGCCAGACGATGAGCGCGGCCATGCGTGGCAGATAGCCCGCCACGGCCGGAGCTTCGTGCGGCTTCGGGTGAATCTTCGCGAAGTCACTGGCGGCGAACCGTTCCCCGAAGGTCTTGAAATCCGCGCCCAACTGCTGCCAGTCCGTGTTTTTCGCGTAGTTCGCCCACTGGTTCATGGGGTTGCCCGGGGGCTGGGTTTGATACGGCTGCCCCTGGTGCTGGGGGGGCGGCTGCGGGCTCTGATAGGGCTGTCCCTGGGGTTGATAGGGGGCCTGCTGGTGATAGGACGGCGGCTGGCCCTGGTAGGGAGGAGTCTGCCCCTGGTAAGGTGGCGGCTGGGGTTGATAAGCCGGGGGCTGGCCCTGGTAAGCAGGCGGCTGGGGTTGATAGGCCGGAGGCTGGCTCTCGCGGGCGGGAGGTGGTCCCGGCGGCGGGGGAGGAGGCCCGCCACCCGGTGGTGGAGGGCTGGTCATGGGGGGCGGCCCGGAGGCCTGACGGCGGGGAGGCAAACCGGAGGGATCGGGCATCGGAGGAGGCGGAGAGGACGACATCGCGGATGAGGGGAGGTTTGGGAGCCGGGATATTGCCCTCAATCCACGAAACCGGCGAGCCGATTTTCCGCCGCAAAAAATGACGCGTGATTTCCTGGCCTTTTCCGTCTCAGCCCGTCACCTGCCGCAGCCACTCCTGGAGATTGTAATACATCGTCACCCTTGCCACCTGGCCGTCACGCAGGGTGAAGAGAGCCGCCGCCGGCAGCAGATAGGTTTGACCGGTGGCGGGGGGCAGGCCTTCATCGTCCGAGAGATAAGTGCCCCGCACCATGAATTCCGCGGCGGCACGGGTGCCGGTTTCATCCGCCAGGATCACGAGGTCCTCGATCTGTTCCCGGTAGCAGCGGTCCATGCGTTCCATGAAGGTCCGGAACGCGGGGAGACCGGTTTCGCTGCCTCCCTGGTTGATATCGTGGACCACGTCCTCCGTCAGCAGGCTGAAGAAGGTATCGCGGTCACCCGCGTTGAAGGCGGCGTAGTAGCGTTGGAGGAGATCGAGAGCGGCGGCGCGTTGCATAGGGAAAATCGGACGCCCCGCGGGTTCGCATCCGGCAGGGCATGCCCGGCTTTCGGCGACGGATGGCCGGTGTTCAAGAGAATGCCGCCGGGGTCTTCACTGGCTGGGCAGCGACAGGCGCAGGGACTCGAAGTTGGTGACACTCTGCTCTCCGTAGCGTTCGCTGTAGGAGCTGCTGGCGGTGGATTCGGAGGCCCACTGGCGGGCACCGGTCCGGCCCACCATTTCCACGGCATCGATCTCCGGCCAGCTTTCCACCCGGTTCGTGTCCACATAGACCTTGATCTGCTTTGAGGTAACGCCCGCGGGGACGGGGATGGAGGACTCGATGATCTCCTCGCCGGTGGGATTTTCCCGGCCCTCCCAGAGAACTTTCTCGGAGCCATTGGGCATCATGGCGGTGACTTTGGAGACCGCGCCCGGGGCATGCGTTTCGTGGATATTGATCTCCTTCAGCTCCATGGCCTTCGGATAGGTGAGCTGGAGCCACTGCTCTCCACTCTTGACCCCCTTGGGAGCCCACGCCGTGGGGTGATCGCCCGCCGTGGTGGTATCCGGAGCGCCGGTGGCCTGGGAGTGATCCCAGTGGACCTTGCCGTTCGCGGTCATGGGACGGTAGGGAATGGCGGGGAGTTCAGGGGATTCCGCGACCTGAGCGGCGTCCGCGGTTCCGGTGGTGTCGCCACCGTTTGCGGAGACCAGGGGAGGCTGCGTGCGTCCGCCGGAGAGGAACGGATTGGCCGCCGCGGGGGACGGGGAGGAGGCGGTGGAGCCGTTGGCGCGTTCCCGGGTGAGCCGGGCGATTTCATTTTTCAGGCGCGTAATTTCCCGGGAGGAGGCGACGGTTCCATGACCGGCACGCTCCGCCTCCAGCTCGGATCGCAGTTCCCCTATTTGGTGATACTGGAAATAAGCCGGGGCCGCGATGGCGAGGAGAACGGCCCCTGTCAGAAAGATTTTTCGTTTCGCGTTCATGACGGTGGATTCTGAAAGAACAAAGGAAGGACGGCATCCGGTGACCCGTCGCGTGGAGATGGCCGGGGAGAATCGCCGCCTTCCGGAAAACCCGCCAGATGATTAATGTCAAAATTATGTGCGGACGCGTGGAAGCGGATAAATAAAAGCTGGCAATGGCGGGGCACCGGAGACAAGTGTTCGTGTATGACCACCCGGCGTTTCCTTCTTTTTCCGCTCTTCATTTCCGGCCTGTTTCTTGCCCAGGGCGCGCCTGGTGGGGCGGCGGAGGGCGAGGCTGATTCCCGGACGGAGCTGAAGCTCTATATTCCCGCGCTAATCAAGCTGCTGGAGGAAAAGAAGTATGCCGAATTCCTCGACATCGCGGTGCCCCCGGAGGTCATGGAGAAGATGGTGAAAAAAGCGGGCAAGGAAGCTTTCGTCAAACAATTCGCCGAGAAACAGGCGGTGCTGCTGGCAGCCTTGAAGGCAGTGAAAGACGCGAAGCCGGAGATGAGCGCGGATGGCAACACCGCCACTTACAAGATCCCGGAATCCGCGAAGGCCGGCCGGCCGGAGATCAAGTTCCAGAAGATCGAGAAGAAGTGGTATATCGCAAACTGACCGCCCGCGGGCCGGTCCGGTAAGAGGGAAGAAGAGTGGTGCCGCGGCTGCCGGTGCGGCCTTGCCCCGGCGCGTCCGCGAGCCTACGGAAAGGGCAGGATATGACTCTGAAAGAACACATACACGGGATGGGACGCCGCGCGGTGGAGGCCGCGAGGAGGCTGGCACTGCTCTCCGCGGCGCAAAAGAACACCATTCTCCTGGCGATGGCGGACGGGCTGGAGCGGGAGGCCGCCTCCCTGCTGGCGGCGAATGAAAAGGATCTCGCGGCGGCCCGGGAAAAGGGCCTGGGCAGCGCCATGCTGGACCGCCTGACGCTGAATCCAAAACGCGTGGCGGAGATGGCCCGGGGCGTGCGCGAGGTCGCGGCCCTGCCGGACCCCGTGGGGGAAGTGCTTTCCACCTGGACGCGGCCCAATGGGCTGGAGATGACCAAAATCCGCGTACCCATCGGGGTCATCGGGATCATTTACGAAAGCCGTCCGAATGTGACGGCGGACGCGGCGGTGCTTTGTCTGAAGAGTGGAAATGCCACGCTCCTCCGCGGAGGCAGCGAGGCCTTCCACAGCAACATGGCCATCGCCGCCGTGCTCCAGTCCGCCGGGGAGGCGGGCGGGCTGCCGCCGGATGCCATTCAGCTCATTCCCTTCACGGATCGGGAAAGCGTCCAGTACATGGCGGCCATGGACGACTGTCTGGACCTCATCATTCCGCGCGGCGGGAAGGGGCTCATCGAGACCGTGGTCAGTCTCGCCCGCATGCCGGTGATCAAGCATTACGATGGCATCTGCCACGTCTATGTGGACCGGGACGCGGACCTGGAAATGGCGCTCCGTATTCTCCTCAATTCCAAGTGCCAGAAGCCCTCGGCCTGCAACGCGGCGGAGACGCTGCTGGTGCATGAAGCGGTCGCCGGGGAGTTCTATCAGCTCGCGGTGCCGGTGCTGCGGGAAAACGGCGTGGCTCTGCGGGGGGATGCCGCGCTGTGCGCCCTCTTTCCGGGGGAAGTTACGCCCGCCACGGAGGAGGACTGGGACGCGGAGTATCTGGATCTGACGCTTTCCGCCCGCACGGTCCAGGATCTTCCGGAGGCACTGCGGCACATCGCGGAGCACAGCTCAAAGCACAGCGATGTCATCGTGACGGAGAATGCCACCACCGCCGCCGCTTTCCTGAATGAAGTGGACAGCGCCGTGGTGCTGTGGAACGCGAGCACCCGCTTCAACGACGGCGGGGAATTCGGATTCGGCTGCGAGATCGGGATCAGCACGGACAAGCTCCACGCGCGCGGCCCCATGGGACTGCCCGAACTGACGAGTTATAAATACACCGTGCGCGGCACGGGCCAAGTGCGGGATTGAGAATCTGAAAATAATCTGTCGGATTTCCATCCTGCACCGGATGATACGGTGATGGATGATTTCACCGACCGGGAACTGTTGCTGGGATTCGCCCGCGAGGGCGATGAAGGGGCGTTCGCGGCGCTGGTGAGCCGGTATGGCGGGCTGGTGTTTGGCGCGGCCCTCCGGCGTTCGGGGGATCGCGGGCTGGCGGAGGAGACGGCGCAGAATGTCTTCACCATCCTGGCCCGGAAAGCCGCCGTGCTGGCCGGGCACCCGGCGCTGGCGGCGTGGCTGCAAAAAACGGCGGCCCACGAAGCCGCGCGTGCCGCGGAAAAGGAACAAACCCGGAGGCGCACGCTGATGGCCTACGAAAAAGAACAATCCGGCCCGGAGGAATCTCCCGGCGGGACGTGGCAGGCCGCGCTGCCCCTGCTGGATGACGCGGTGGCCGCGCTGCCCGAGACCGACCGCCAGGTGCTTCTGCTCCGCTACTGGCAGGCCCAGCCTTTTAAGAACATCGCCTCCATGCTGGGCAGCACCGCCGCCGCCTGTGAAAAACGCGCGGAGCGGGCGGTGGAAAAACTTAGCCACCGTCTCCGGCGTCAGGGTGTGGCCCTGGGCGCGACGGCGGTGGCGGCGGGGCTCGCGGGGACGCTGTCCCGGTCCGCGGCCTCCGCGGAGGTGCTCGCGCGTCTGGCACCCGCGGCTCTCTCCGCGGCAAAGCTCACTCCCGCCGCCACGGGGTGGATAGCGCTTCTTTTTATGAAATCGAAACTCAGCCTCGCTCTTTCCACGCTGGCTCTCATGGCGCTGTGCGGCACCGCCGGATGGGTGGCGGGAGCGTCCCGAAGCCCGGACCGCTCTAGGTCCGGTCCTGGCCTGATCTTTTCCGCCGCGGGGAAAACCGGCGGGACGGACGCCTCCGCGGGCAAGGGCGTGGCCGGGGCCAATGCCTCCACGCGGGACCGGCGCGGGCAACTCCGTGCGCTGCTGGAGGCGGTGAACCGGGACCTGCTCATAGAGGATTACGATCCCGCCGCGAAAGCCCGCGCCGCGGCGCGCATCGGGAGGATCGCGCCCGGGGATCTGCGCGCGGCCATGGAACTGGCGGAGGGATTTCCCGGCGGCCTCCGGCTCCATGCTTCGCTCACCGCCCTGCTGCTCCAGCAGTGGGCCCGGACCGATGGCGCGGCGGCCTGTGAATTCGCCCTCAGCCGCGTGCCAAAACCGGCCATGGGATTGCCGCCGCTCTCCGATCCCCTGAAAGTGTGGGCCTCCCAGGATCCGCGTGCCGCGTTCGAGTGGTTCCGCGGGAAGGCCCGGGCGGCGGAGAAATCCGAGGTCCGCACGGACGACTGGATGCCCGTTTCCAGCATCCGCTGGATCATGGGCGCGTGGTCTCTGCGCGACATGCCCACCGCCGTGGAGGCGTTCCTCACGCTGAAGGACAAGGATGAGGTCAATGGCGCGATGACCGGGTTTTCCGAGATGTCCGGTGCCGCCGCAAGCCGGGTGCCGGTGCTGGACGCGGTGATGAAAATCAAGATGGACGGACACCAGGGCAACACGCTCCAGGAGGTCAGCCGTTTGCTCCAGCAATGGAGCGGCGAGCGCCCCGCCGAACTGGCCGCGTGGCTGGACCGGCAGGAGGTGCCCGCCTCCTATCATGGCATGCTGGGCAAGGCCGTCCTCCAGGGCTGGCTGAGAGGGGAGCCCGCGGCGGCGGTGGACTGGTGGCTGAAGGCGCCCGGCGGCTATCCCACGCGGTCCGGGCGCATGGAGGACATCGTCAGCACCTGGGCGGCCTCCAATGCTCCCGCGGCGGAGGCCTGGCTGGCCACCCAGGCGCTGGATAAGGAAGCCGCGCCGGCCATGGCCAGTCTTTCCTCCATCCTCACACGGACCGATCCCGCCCGCGCCTGGGACTGGGCGCTGCGTATCCCCGGGGAGCATTCCATGCAGGAGGCGGCGAAGCAGGCAGCCGTCTCCTGGGCGGGCCAGGACAAAGCGGCGGCGGAGGCCGCGGTCCGGGCGTCCCCGCTGGACGAGGCCGTGAAAACCGGACTGCTCAAAACCATAGCCACCACTCCCCCACGATGAAACGAAGCCTCCTCTTCACCGGAATGCTGGTGCTGTCCGCCGCGTCCGCCCTCACCGGTTGGCACCTGGCCACGGGGGCTGCCAGGGAAACGGTGCCCTCCGTCAAACGCCCGCCCGCTTCCACGCTGCCTGGCCCGGCTCCAGTGACCGGGGACTATGCGGGTGTTATCCAGGGCTCCTGGCAGGCGAGGGATGGCCGTCCGCTGGCGGACATTCTGGAGATGGTGAAAGCGCAGCGGTTTTCCCCCGCTCTGGAAACCCAGGGTGAACTCCTGGCGCTGCTCGGCGAACTGGAGCCCGGGGAAATTCCGGAGGTGCTGGATTTCCTGAGGTCCCTGCCGCCTCCCGTGCCCTCCTGCCTCTTTGAGGCCGTGCTTGGCCGGTGGGCGGAGTCTGACGGCCCGGCGGCTATGGCGTGGGCGGAGAGCCTGCCCCTGAAGCAGCGCGAGGACGTGCGCGGCGGCATTCTCGCCGCGTGGGTGCGCCAGGACTCGAAGGCGGCGTGGCAGTGGTATCTGAACGCCTGGGCCGCCGAGCCGGAGCCGAAATACCGGCTGGAGGAAAAGTTCCCCGCCTTTATCCACGCCTGGGCCATGAAGGATTTGCAGGGCGCGCTGGAGGCGTGTCTTTCCGAGGAGAAGCACGGCACCTATGATTCATGGGCCGGTCTCGGCAGTCTCGCGGCGCTGCCGGAGTATCGCGAGCGGCTGCTGGAAACGATCACCACCGGGATCAAGGATGAGCAGAAACGTCAGTCCGCGCTGCGTTCCACCCTGTATTGCTGGGCCCGCAAAGACCCGGCCTCCGCCGCCGCGTGGCTGGACCAGTACACGCCGTCCAAAGCCGACAACAACCTCGTGTGGGCCATCGCGGAATCCTATGGCACCCTCGATCCCCGGGCCAACACTGAATGGCTCTGGAGCCGCACGCCTCCGGAAAAGCGCGATGAAATCCTGGGCTACGGCCTGTCCTCGTGGTCCCGGTCGAACCCTGCGGAGGCCGGAGCCTGGCTGGAACAGGCCGGGGTCACGGATGGCGGGGCGCAGATCATGGCCTCCGCGTGGGCGCGGCGGGACCTGGATCGCGCCGTGGCCTGGGCAGGACGGGTGAGCCCGGAAAAACGCGCGGATGCCGTGGCCTCGGCCATCGCGGGTTCCCTTTCCATGAGCCTTCCGCCCGGACCTGGGAACACTCCGGACGTGACGCCCTACGCGGCCATCGCCGGGGTTTCCGCGGAGGATCTCGCGAAGCGGGTGGAGAAAACCCGGCAGATCTGGGGCTCCCGGCTGTAATGGAACGCGGAAAAGTCAGTCGTTGCTCCTTCCAGGCTTCCGGTTACGCTCGCCTTGCCATGAAATCTCTTCTCCTCGTCCCCGCCGTCGTTCTCGCCTTCACTTCCGGTCTCCGCGCCGATGACCACAAGCTCACGGCGGAAAACACGACCGTGAAATTCGTGGGCAGCAAGAAGGACGGCAAACACGAAGGCACCTTCAAAAAACTGGACGGCACGCTCTCCCTGGACGCCGCGGATGTCACGAAGTCGAAACTGGAGGTGAGCATTGATATCGCCTCCATCACCACGGATGCCGAGAAGCTCACGAACCATCTCAAGGGTCCGGATTTCTTCGACGCCGGTCGTTTCCCCACCGCCAAGTTTGTCTCCACCGGTATCCAGCAGGACAAGGAAAAGAAGGACACCTACATCGTGACCGGAGACCTGACCATGCACGGGAAAACGAAAGCCGTCACTTTCCCCGCCACCGCCGTCTCCGCGGACAGCACCACCACGGTCTCCGGCAAGTTCGAGATCAACCGCCACGACTGGGGCATCAGCTACAGCAAGGGGACCATCAATGACGCGGTGCAGTTGAGCATCGAAGTGAAGCTGAAAACGAAAGCGAAGTAAGCGGGGCCGATGGATTGGCTTCCCCCATGGTCCCTCCTCCAGGAAATGCTGTTGAGGCTGGTGCTGCCGGCCTTTGCCTCGGCGTTCGTTCTGTGTGCCCTCGTCTGCGTGCTGACCCGCTCCCGGTGTCTCCGGATGCTGGGCGGCGCTGTCGCCGTGGCCGCGGGGATCTACGCGGGAAATCATTACCGGGAACTGCTCACGTGGTGGCCCGCCGATCCCGCGGCGCTGGCCGCCGCGGGGGATGATCCCGCCCTGGTTCCCTGGTGGCAGGTGGAGCGTGGCTGGGCCGCCCTGCTGCCTGCCACGGTGACCGCTCTGCTGGGCGGAGCCATCGCCGCCCTCGTGGCGCGGAGGACCCACCCGGGGATAGGGCTGGCTCTCCGGCTGATGCTGGCGGCCTTGGGGGCTCTCTGGCTCACGGAGAATTTCCCGCCGCTCTCTCTCCTCTCCACGACTCTGGTGATGTTCGCGGGCATGGCGTTGAACTGGGAGGCGCTGCGGCGCGCGGAGTCCCGGCAAAAAGACCGGCTCCTGCCGTTCATTCTTATCCTGGGCTGGGGCGTCGCGGCCTCCACGGTACTGATTTTCGCGCACTCCGCCCGGTTCTCGGACCTCGGGGTTCTCCTCACGATGAGCCTTACGGGCGCGGTGGCCGCCGCCGCGCTCTGGAAGCAGGAGATAACCGAAGTCCATGCCGCGCCCGCCGTTTTTATCCCGGGCCTGATGCTGGCGGGCGTGAACAATACCTACAGTATGGTGCCGCCGGAGGCCTTCGCGCTCCTCGCCTTCGCTCCCTGCGCGCTGTGGCTGCCCTTGCTTCTCCCGCGTAAATACCGCTGGCAGGAGCGTGCGTGGACCGCCCTCGCGGCGGTGGTCTTTTTACTACCGTGTTTCCTTGCCGTGATGCTGGCCATGAAAAACGAGACTTTGGATTTCAGCGAATAGCTTTCCGGGCCGTTCGGCGGAAAGTTTGTCAGATTCGGGAAGAGGCGGTGAATATAAGGGGACTATGTCTGATCGTCCCGTCCATGCTCACTTTCTGCGGCTCTACCTGTCGCATGAGCAGGAGTTGCGGGCCTTTGTGACGGCGGTGGTGGCGGAGCCCGCCGCGCGGGAGGACATTTTCCAGGAGACCGCGTCCGCGCTGTGGCGGGCCTTTCCGGGTTATGACGCGGCGCGGCCCTTCGGCACCTGGGCGCGCGGCGTGGCCATGAACAAGGTGCGGCAATACCGGCGGAAACTCTTCCGCGCGCCGGTGACCCTGCCGGAGGAGGCCATGCAGGCGGTCGCGGAGGTCTTTGATCGCGAGCCGCGCGCGGACACTTCCGCCATGGAGGAGGCCCTGGCCGCCTGCCTCACGGAACTCCCCGAAAAATCCTCCCGGCTCCTGGATCTGAAATACCGGGAATCCCTGAGTGCCCAGGAGATCGCCGGGCGCACCGGCAAGTCTCCGGACGCCATTTACCAAACCCTCAGCCGTCTGCGGCGCGCGCTGGAACTCTGCATCCGCCGCCGCCTTTCCGAAGAGAACCCGTGATATGAAAACGCCCCTTCCTGATCTCATCGACGCCTGGCTCTCCGGAGAGAACGCGACCCGGTCCCGGCGGGAACTGGCCGGCAAAATTGCCAGCGACCCGGAGGCCGCCGCCCGCCTCGTGGCCCAGGCGAGGACGGAGGCCGCGCTCCGGGTGCAACTCGCTCCTCCCGCCGTCCGTGCCGTGCCTGCCGCGGTGAAATATCTTCCTCCCACTGTGCCGCGGCACTCCCGGAAAGCCCGGTGGATCCTGACAGGCTCGGCGGCGGCGGTGACGGTGCTTTTTGCGTGGCCGGTTTTCTTTGGACAGGAGGCCCGGGATGGAACGTCCACCCGGAAACCCGCTCAGCGCCTCGTCACTCGCGCTCCCTCCCGGGTGCTCACGGCGGAGAAGCTGCCCGCCGCTCCGCCGGATCCCGCGCTCGACCGCTCCTTGAAGGGGCTCCTGGACCGCTACTGGCTGGACGGCAATACCTACCGTCCGGGGATTCCTCTGACAGAAGCCGCCAGTCTGCTCACCGCGTCGATCCACAAGGTGAACGCGTTGAGGCATCCGGAGCTGGAGGGCTTCCACATCGATGTCCAGCTTCCGGAGGACATGGAAAAGGAGCCTCTGGTGACCTTCGTGGACAGGGAAGTGAAGGCGGGTGGTTTGCTCCGGTTATTCGCGGTCCAGGCGGGCGCGGATTTGATCTTTGAAAAAGGCGCGGTCATTTTGAAAGTCCGCCCGCCGGCGGCGCACGCGGACCACGCGCTCACTGCCCGCACCCGTCTGGTGAGGCCCGACTTTTTGAGCAGGCTCAAAGCCCTGACCTCGACGGAGGAAGCCGCGCCGGTTCCCCCCTCGCCCGATCCATTCACACCGGCTCAGGAGACCGCGGGGGCTCCCCGTATTCCCATGGGAACACTGTTCGCCACGCTCGCCGGGCTTGAGCGGCCTTCCGGCTCCCTGCTTTCCCATGACCCGTCCGCCGCCTCCCTGCTGCTGGAGTCCAGCAACGCGGATCACGAGCGCGCCGCCTGCGCTCTGGAAGCCCTGTTTGAGGTCCCGGCGAATCAGCTCTATTTGACATGCAAGCTCCTCGAAGGCGAAGGACTGGAACTGGAGGAACAAATTCTCAACGACCCGGAATTGCAGAACCTGCTGCGCGGCGTCTCACAAAAAGCGGGGATCGATTTGCTGACCGCTCCCTCCGTGATCGCCAGAACCCGGCAGCCCGCGGAGATCATCAACACCCGCGAGATTTCGCCCGTCCGGACCGGGGAGGAGCCTGACTTCATGGGTTACCGGCTCAATCTCAGCGGGGTCATGACCGGTGATATTCTCACGCTGACCGCCACGGTGGATATCGGCACCCCCACGGAGGCGGGAGTGGTGGAGCATCAAATCGTGGATGTCTCCGCCATGATGCATCATGGACAGTCGGCGCTCTTCGAGTTCCCGTCCTCCACCCGCGGGAAGCGGACGTTTGGTATTATTTCCGTGCAAATGATGGATCCCGCCGGGCAGCCTTTGCCCCGGTGATGCTCCGGCCTGCGGGGACGGAGGACCGGCGTAAAAAAGTTTGTCACCGGGTAATGCCGGGCCGCATCCTGTCTGTATGCGGTCATCATCCCCGAGCGATATTCCCTCATGAAACCGGCGTCTCCATCCACGCCGCCGGATGCGGAACTGGCACGCGCCGCCCGGCGGGGAGACAAGCGCGCCTTTGTGGAGATCGTGGCGCGGCATCAGGCGATGGTCTGCGGCGTGGCATTCGCCATTCTCCATGACTTCGCCGCCAGCGAGGATGCCGCGCAAGAAGCTTTCCTCACGGCGTGGCGGAAGATGGATCAACTGCGGGAGCCGGAACATCTGCGCGCCTGGCTGGGGCAGATCGCCCGCACCGCCGCGCTGTCCCATCTCCGCAAAAAACATCCCGGCGCGGACCCGGATGATTTTCCCGAGATCATCGATACCGCGCCCTCCCCGGATGAAGCCGCCGCGAGCGATGAAGAGGCCGCCCTGGTGCGCGAGGCGCTCACGAAACTTCCCGAGACTTACCGGCTGCCGCTCGTTCTTTTTTATCGTGAAGGCCAGTCCGTCCGTAGCGTGGCGGAGACGCTGGAACTCAGCGAGGACGCGGTGAAGCAGCGGCTGGCGCGGGGCCGGGACATGCTGCGCGAGCGCATGATGGGCGTGGTGGAAACCGTCCTCACCCGCACGCGTCCCACGGCCGTCTTCACCATGGTCATCGCCGCCGCCATCGGCGCGCTCGCGGCACCCGCCGCCGTGGCGGGCGCGGCCTTCACGGCTTCCGCCGCCACCGCGGCTTCGTCTTCCGGTTCCGTCGTCACCGTTATGAGCACTTCCAAATCCTCCCTCACCATCGCCGCTCTCATCGCGGCGGTCTGCCTGCCTCTCGGTTACGGTGCCCGCGTCGGCATCGAAACCGGACCTCCCGCGAAAGCACGCCCCCAGGCGGCCGCCGCGCCTGCGGAGATCATGCCGGTGAAGAACCGGGAACTCTCTGGCGCGCTCCACACCGAGTGGCTGAAGCTGCACGAGGACCACGGCTCCTCGCCGGACGCGATGCCGCTCCTCTACAAAGCCATCTCTGCCATCCAGGATCCCGTGCGCCGCCGTGTCTTCCGCGCCGCGCAGATCGCGGAGTGGGTGGAGACGGACCCCGCGGGCGGGCTCGCCTTCTTCATGGAAAAGGGACGCGATGGCGGGCAGCGGAGCCAGTTTTTCAACGAATGGCTGCAACGGGATGCCTCCGCCGCCGTGAGCGCCCTGCTGGCCGCCGGACCGGGCTGGGTGGACATCGCCCGGGGCTCCCTTCAGGAAATCGCGAAGCGCGCTCCGGACCGGATCCTGGAGATCGCGACGAAACTTCCGGCCCCTGATGGCCACTGGGACACGAGCGTGCGCGATGCCATGGCGATCGTGGCGGAGGGCTCCCTGGAGTCCGCGCGGGCGGCCGCGGAAGCAATGACGGGAGTGAACCGGGAGCAGGCCCTGGCGGGCATTGCCAAGGCGTGGGCCAGGAAAGATCTGGACGCCGCCATCGCCTGGGCCAAAGCCCTTCCGGACGGAGTGAACAAGGATGAGATCATCCGCGGCGCGCTCATCGGGGCCGCCGGTATGAATCCCCAGGAGGCCCTGGCCAAAGTGAAGAGCATCCCTCCGGGCGGGCGGGATGGCTATTTCGCGGATTCCACCGGAGCCCGGGTTCTCAAGGAGGCGGCAAAGCAGAACTACGACGCCACCGTGACCTGGCTGAAGGACCACCCGGCGGATACCGGTCGTGAAGACCTCATGGGCATGGCCAATGCCGTCACGGACCGGATCAACGCGGATGTCGCCGCCTTTTTGAATCACCACCTCACGGATGGCTCCCTCGAAGTGCTCATGCCCGCCATCGCGAGCGCCATGTTGAATGACGCCGGAGGACAATGCCCCGCTATCTGGGACTGGCTGAAGGCCCAGCCGGAGACCGATACGATCAAAAAACTCCGGCAGGAGATCATCAACAGCGCGGGTTACCGGGATCCCACCTTCGCCCTGAAGCTGGTGGCGGATTTCCCCAAAACGGCGGAGGGCGACACCTTTGTGCAACAGGTCGCCTCCAGCCTGCTCAATAACGGGAGCATGCTCTCGCGCTTTGACTCCCTGATGGAGCAGGCTCCGGAGCGGCTGCGCCAGCCCCTGCTGATGGCGGCTTTCAATTCCCTGGGAGGAGAGAACGTGGTGAATCCTCAGAAGTGGCTGGAGCGCGTGACCCAGGCTCCGGAGGAGCAGAGGGTGGCCCTCAGCGCGCGGGTGGCCGCCGCTTGGACCGGCCAGGTGCCGGAGGATGCGGCGGCGTGGGTCGTGGCCCTGCCCGCCGGGGAGACCCGTGCCGCCGCTCTCACCTCCGTGGCCAACGTGTGGTCTAACAAAGATCCCTATGGAGCCTCCGAATGGATCACCTCCCTGCCCGCCGGAAGCGAGAAAGACTCCGCGGCGTCCTCGCTCGTCCGGGCCATCGCGAAGGATTCCCCCGCGGATGCCTGGCAGTGGGCGCTCGCCATCACTGATCCCGCCACGCGGGACAGCAATCTCATCCTCACCCTGGAGGCCGTGCAGAAGCACGATCCGGCGGCCGCCCGTCAATGGATGGAGGCTTCCCCGCTGCCGTCCGAAACGAAGGACCGGCTGCGCGCCACACTCGATGCCGCCGGAAAATAACCGCTCACTTCCCTAACCATGAACCTGCGTCGCGGACCCCTTCTTCTCCTCGCCGGCACCGCCGGTCTCTCCGCTGGATTCGCCTGCCGCTGGTGGCAGCGCGGCGGGGAGATCGATGGCCGACTGACCCCGCCGGCCACCGCCACCCGGGGCATCGCGGCCCTCAATCCGGGTGCCTCCACCTCCACTGCCCGCAAGCTCTCCCCGCTGGCGGCGAAGCTGGAAAGCCAGCTCACTGTTTCCACCGGCGTCATGCGCTGGCTGGAGTGGATGGACGCGCTGGAGCACGCCACGCTGGCCGATTTCCCCTCCCTGGCCCGCATGGCCAAAGGGAACCCCGTGGCCGTGAAGATGATCGCGGCCCAGTGGATCGCGACGGATCCCTCCCACCTCTTCGAGACGCTGGTCGTCGCGGCGGGAGACATGGAGAGCAGCCGGGCTCTGCCACTCTTCGATCTCGCGCAGCAGCTCGCCGAAGACTGGACAAAGCGGGACCCCGCCGCCGCCATCGCCGCGCTCAGCCGGGACGCCTTCCCGGGGCCGCTCCGGGATATGCGCTACTCCGCGGTCAATCTCCTCATGAAGGAGGACCCGGAGACGGCTCTCAAAACGATGGCGGCCTGGCACATTGAGAACTACAGCACGGATACGGAGGGCATCGGGAAATGGGCCGCGGCTGATCCCCGGCACGCGGCGGAATTCGCCCTCGCCCATCCCGCGGGGTATATGACACAAAGCGCACTGGAGGTTATCGGCAAGGCTTGGGCAAAGACGGATCCCGCCGCCGCGCTTTCCTATGCCGCGGATCTGAGGGACGGGTATGGAGTCATGCTGGCCGGTGGCATTGTCAGGGAGTGGGCCTCCGCGGACCTGAGCAAAGCGGCGGCCTGGCTGGCGGAGGCCCCCGCCGGGGTGCGCAACCGCATCAGCGGCCCCATGGTGGAAATCTGGGCGAAGACGGACACCTCCGCCGCGCTGGACTGGGTGCAGGATCATCTCAATGGCAGCAGTCTCGACGAAGCCGTGGGGGCCGTGCTGAAGGGAGCCGCGCGGAAGGATGTGGCCGCCGCCGCGGACCTCGTCACCGGCATGGAGCCCTCCCTGGCCCGCGCCAAAGCCGCCGTCTCCGTGGCGAGACAGTGGTTCCCCGAATTCGGCACGGACAAGCCCGTGCCGCCGGAAGCCGTCGCCTGGATTTCCTCGCTCGACGAACAATCCATGAAGCATGTGCTGGATCAGGTGCAGTGGCAGTGGTCCGGCAGCGACTCCCAGGGATTCGCCCGGTTCCTCGCTTCACCCGCCGGGAAAAACGCGCCGGAATATGCCCTCTCCTCCGCGGCCCGGGCGCTTGCCCGCCAGGATCCCGTGGAAGCCCTCGCGTGGGCCAACAGCCTGCCGGAGGAGCGGCGGGGAGAAGCCGCCGGCACGGTCTTTACCGAGTGGCAGAGCGCCCAGCCCGCCGCCGCCACGGAATGGCTGAACAAACTTCCCGCCGGCGATCCCCGCCGCGAGGCCTTTTATACCTCCACCCTCCGCCAGTATATGCCCACCGGCGAGGACGTCAGCCACATTGCCCGCGCCATGCTCTCAGACCGCCCCGCCGCGCTGGAAGCCGTGCAAAAGCTCGCCATTCCGGACGAGTACAAACAGACTTTGAAGAAAAAGCTGGGGCTGTAGATTCGCGTCTTCCTAACATAATTTCCCTCCTGGTAGCAAAGCCGTGCTCTTCCGTCCCTTCGGTAATTTTGATGCTTGATGTTTCCGTCTCCGCCCGTCCGTTCATTTATGAACGACGACCCTTATACGCAGCTTGCTTGTCCCCGGTGCGATGGTGCCGTGCCCGTGATTTGGGAGGAACCAGGGCAACGCGTGACCTGCGGACGGTGCGGCGAGGCTTTCATGACGGAGGCCACTCCTGTCCCCTCTTACGTTCCGGAGGCGGGCATTCTTCCTCCGCCCGCGACCTTGAGCACAGGACGTTCCGCCCTGGTTTACCTCGTGGGAGGCCTGCTCTGCATGGCGGTGGCGGCGGGTCTTTGGTGGACCTCCATCCGGGAGCCCCTGGAGGAGATGCGGCGGCATGCTCCCGGAGTGGGGTATTCCTTAAAGCGCATCGCCTTCATTCCCCTCTTTGCGCTCGGAGGTGCCGGCATGTTTCTCCGGGGCCTGCTGAGCCCGTTGTTTCCACAAAAGAGCTTTCCCTCCCGGCCCCGGCCCGCCCTCATGATAGGAGGCTTTCTTCTGCTCATGGCGCCTGGCCCGTTTCTCTATTTCTGGTTTGAGGACCAGGTGCGAAAAGAAGGCTATACCCCCGGAGCCTTCGGAGCCCGCCCCCCTTTGAATACCATTCCTGTCCCGAACCTTCCACCGCCTCCCTCTTTTCCCCGGAAGGACATGGACCGGCTCAAAGCAGAGGTGGAGGAATACAAAGAGCGCGCCCGGAAAAGTATCGAGAACGCGGAACGCGAAACCCGATAGCCGAAGCGGGCCAAAGCCTCTTTTTTGTAAAGTTCCTGCAGCTGGATCACGGCTCTGAACGCCGGGATTCATTCAGGGATTAAAAGTGCGGCGGGATGCTTTTCCGCGCCCCGGCCCTGGATCTTGCATTTTCCGGAAAACAGCGGGATGATTGTTTCCAAAGCGCCTTACCGTTCCCATGGAAGCCATCTATATCCCCGTTATTGTGTTCCTCCTTGGCATCCTTCCGGTCATCGTGGCCGCGCGGCATTTTCCATGGCAGCCAAAACCCGTGGCCCAACTGGCGATCGTGGCGTCTCTGCTCCTTTCATGGATCGGGTTTGCGCTCGTTTGCCTCTTTTTCCTGCCGGACATCGGTTACTTCTGGCTGCTCCGGGACAAAGCAAAGGCGGAGGGGAAGCAGAAGCAAAGCGCATGATCCGGTGATAGTGGCCAGGCTTCCATCCAGCGGAAAGGGAGTCACCTCCACCTATCGATTAAATCGATAGTCCCTCCCTGCTAAATCGCTTTCAAGAGGCTGGATACTCCGGAAGGTGCCTTCGTTCCGGCCCTTCCGGATATCAGTACAGTCTGTATGGAAATGCTTATCATCCTCGGAGTTCTTTTTATTATCCTGGCTCCCTTCATCTCGCTGGGGATCGCGACGGGGACGGGACGGAAGGTGGACAAACTCAAGGCCGACCTTCAAAAGTTGAGAAATGAGCAGGGGCAGCGCGAGGAACATCTGCTGGGCCGGATCCGTCATCTGGAACTTCTGCTCAACAAGACCACCGCCGGGGTCCCTCCGTCCGGAGAGGCCCCCGCCGCGACGCCGGTCGTGGAGAGGCCGCCGGTGCCGGTGGCCGGGCCGGTGACGCTGCCCCCGCCGCGCCCCCTGCCTCCGCTTCCTGTTCAGACGCCGCCTCCCGTGCCTGTCCGGCCTGCCGGTGAACCGGAGGTGGTGGAACCGCCGCGGCCTTTGCCACCTGTTTCCGCGCAGCCCGCCTTCGAGCTGGAGCAGTTCATGGGGGCGAAACTTTTTGCCTGGGTGGGTGGGCTGGCGCTGTTCCTGGGGCTCGCGTTTTTCGCGAAGCTCAGCATCGAGCGTGGATGGATTTCCCCGGAGCTGCGCATCACCGTGGGTTTCGTGACCGGGCTGGTGCTGGCGGGCCTGGGACTCCACTTCAACAGGCAGCGGAGGTTCGAAGTGCTGGGCGGGACTTTGAGTGCCACCGGCATCGTGGTGCTTTATACGATGACGTATGCCGCCCACGCCTTCTACCGGCTGTCCTATTTCGCGAATCCCCTGGTGGCTTTCGCGGTCATGGCGGTCATCACGGTGGCGGCGTTTCTGATGGCGGTGCGCATGGGGGCCCAGGTGGTGGCGGTGCTCGGCATGCTGGGCGGGTTTCTCACACCTGTCCTTTGTTCCACCGGTCAGGACAATCCGCTGGGGCTCTTCGGTTATATCGCGTTGCTGGATGCCGGAGTCATGGCGGTGGCGCGCCACCGCCGCTGGCCTCATCTCGCCATTTATGCCGCCGGCGGCACCGTGCTTCTTCAGATCGCGTGGGTTGCAAAGTTCTTTCACGTGGAGGGCTACGCGGCAGGCATGAAAACCTGGGTGCCGGTGGCGGTGTATCTGGGGTTTGCCGCGTTTTTCACCTTCGCGCACGCCTGGCTCCTGAAACCGCGCAAAGAGGAAGCCGCCGGAACCGCAAAGAGCCCTGGCCCGTACCCCGCGGTGGCCGCGCTGTGCCTTCAGGCCAGTGCCATGCTGGCGGCGTTTCATTTTCTGCAATACAATACCATCACGGACCGCCCGGGGTTGCTGTATGGATTTGTATTGCTTCTCAATCTCATCGCCATGGCCGGTGCCTGGGCGAATCCAAAGTTGGGACAGACGCCGGTGATCATGGGCCTCATTACGTTTTTCCACCTCGCGGCGTGGACCCTGAATTTTCTGACCCCCGAAACCCTGCCCGCGGCGCTGGGAGTTTACCTGGCGTTTGGACTGCTGCACACCGCTCACGGGGTGCTGTGGCGGCGGAAGAGAAGCACGCTGGCTCAAATGGATACGTCAGGGATCCCGGTGACCCTGCTGCTGTTGATGTTCGTGCCGGTGGCCCGGCTCGATCCCGTGCCCATGCTCGTGTGGCCCGCCATTCTGCTCGTGGACCTCGCCATCATCGGAGCGGCCATGAGTTCGCGGGATCTGAAGCCCGTGGCGGCGGCGATGGTGCTCACCATGGTCACGGCGGGTGCCTGGGTCGTAAAACTTCCGGCGGAAAGCCTGGTCGCGTTCCTTGGCGTGCTCGGAGTGTTCGCGATGGTCTTTCCGGGTGCTGGAGCCCTCCTCGCGCGCCGTGTCGCGCCAGGGAAGACCGGAGCCGGTGAGCTGGCGCGGGAGCTTCCCGCGGGCTCCGCCATCCTGTCGTTCCTGCTGCTCATCATGGCCGTGCTGAGGCTGGCGGTTCCGGACCCCTCGCAGGTGTTCGGGCTCGCGCTGCTGCTGAGTCTCTTTTTGCTGGGGCTGGCCGCGGCGGCGAATCCCGGCATCCTGGCAGCCACCGCGCTCCTGGGCGTGCTGGCCCTGGAGGGCTTGTGGCATGGGCTGTGTTTTGATGCCTCCCGGCCTCTGGTGCCGCTGGCGTGGTATCTGGGTTTCCTCGCGCTGTTCACCATTTACCCGCACCTCTTCCGCCGCCGTTTTGCCGGAGTTGTGATGCCGTGGGCCACCGCCGCCTTCGCGGGCGTGGGCACCTTCGCTCCCGTTTATCTGCTCGTCCGGGATGCCTGGCCTAACGACATGATGGGCCTCCTGCCCGCGGCTTTCGCGGTGCTTCCGCTGCTGGGGCTTCTCGCGGTACTCCGGCTGCATAAAGGGGGGAATCCCGCGCGGATGGCGCAACTGGCGTGGTATGGCGGCGTTTCGCTTTTCTTCATCACCCTGATCTTCCCGCTGCAGTATAAGAACCAGTGGCTCACGGTCTCCTGGGCGTGTGAAGGGGCCGCGCTCTGCTGGCTCTTCCGCCGGGTGCCGCATCCCGCGCTGCCCCGTGTGGGCGCGGCGCTTCTGGTGGTGGCCTTTGTCCGGCTGGCGCTGAATCCCGCCGTGCTCACCTATCAGACACGGGGCGCTACCGCTCTTCTCAACTGGCAGCTCTATGCCTACGGCGTGACCGCCGCGGCCTGCTTCCTGGGCGCGAAATGGCTCGGCCCGCCCGCGCGTGTGCTCGCGGATTTCAAAGTCAGCGGCTTCCTCACGGTCCTGGGCGGCACCCTGTTGTTCCTCCTGCTGAATATCGAGATCGCGGACTTCTTCACTCCTCCCGGCAGCCGTTCGCTGGTGCTGGAGTTCAGTGGCCACTTCGCGCGGGACATGACCTACAGTATCGCGTGGGGCTTGTTCGCGCTCGTGCTGCTCATCATCGGGTTTGCCCGGCGGTCTCCGCGGACCCGCTATGCGGGCATCGGTCTGCTCGCCGCCACCTTGCTGAAACTCTTCCTCCATGACCTGGCGAACATCGAAAGTGCCTGGCGTATCTCCGCCCTCATTGTCGTGGCCCTCATTGCCCTCGCGGCCAGTTATCTTTACCAGCGCTTCTTCAACCGCGCGGAAACCGGCGGGTCGTGAGGATCCCGGTGTGCAAGCCGGAGAACAGAGTCAGGATTCGCCGTTTCCCGGGGGCGGCGCGTGTGTCATAAGGGAACGGCTATGTTTCCCCGCGTTTTGCTGATGTCCCTGCTGTGCCCGCCGCTGACCGCCCGGGCGGCGGCGGAGTCCATCCCGCCGCGGATTCCCGGCATCTTCGCGGGGTCGGACATTGCCGGGAAAACAGTGGCGCTGGCCGTGGATGATGCCGGGCGGGTCTATCTTTCCCGGACGTCCCCGGCTTACGGTCAGGGACTGCCCCAGGCCGCCGCCGCGCTTCCGGCGGAGAGACGCGAGCGGGAAAACCGTGCAATCTTCTCCCTGGGGGACCGGAGTGCAGCGTCCCTGCGCTGGCTGGAGGAATTGAAGACGAAGCCCGTCGCTTCCTCCGAATCCGTCACGCGGCTGGAGGACACGGATGGCGATGGCCGGGCGGACAAAAGCACGGTGATCGCCACGGGGTTCGACGGCATCACCGATGGCCCGGCGGGAGGGCTGACGGTGACGGGGGAAACGGTGTTCTTTGGCGGCACGCCATCGCTCTGGAGGATCGGCGGGGAGCGGCAGGGGGAAGGGGAAGGCTGGCCGCGGGAGGCCATGCTGACAGGGTTTGGCATCCGGCCCGCGGGCGGCCTGCCGGGCATCCGGGCGATGACGTGGGGGCCGGACGGGATGCTCTATTTCACCACCGCGGATCAGGGCTGCCAGGTCACGGCGCGGGAGGGCTCGCGGTTTTCCCTGGAGGACACGGGCGGTGTCTTTCGCTGCCATCCGGACGGGGCGGAACTGGAACTGCTCGCCACCGGCCTTCGCGATCCGGCGGGCATCGTGGTGGACTCCCGCGGCAGGGTCCTGGTGGCGGACGCCGGACCGGAGCCCCAGGGCAGCCGGTTGTTGTTAGTGCTTCCGGGGGCGGACTTCGGGTGGAACGCGACGAACCGTGAGCGCGGCGTCTTCGTCTCTGGCGGCCATCCTTCATGGATGCTCCCCGCGGCGGGCTATTGCGCCGGGAGGGCCTCCGGGCTGGCCGCCGGACCGGGCGGGGCGGAACTGCTTATGGCGGACGGCGGGGTGACGGGTGGCATCGTCCCGGTGACACTCCGCGGGGCCGGGGGCGGATGCGCCCTCACCATTTCCCCGCCGCTCTGGACCGGGCCCGCCGTCCAGGGGCTGGCCGCCGCGCCGGATGGTTCATTACTCTGGGTATCCGCTGCGGGCATCTACCGCCTGCCCGCGGACGGCATCTCCACGGAATGGAAAGCGGGCGCGGCCCTGCTGGCGGCGGGAGTGGCCACGCTGCCGCCCGGGGACCTGCCCGCTCTGCTGGAGCACCCGCACCCGCTGGCGCGCCGGCGGGCCCGCGAGGTCCTGACTGCCCGGGGCTACCGGGATTCCCTGGAGGTGCTGGCCCGCGTGGCCAAACGCGCCTCCTCGCTGGATGCCCGGCTGAACGCCATGTGGGGGCTTGCCGCCCTGGCGCGCGCGGAGCCGCTGCTGATCAATGAAATCCTCCCGCTGCTCCCCTCCGCGGAGCCGGAGATCCGGGCGCTGGCCGTGCGGATCCTGGGAGAAATCGCGGGGGATCATCCGCCCGTGGAAATCCTGGCCCTGCTGCGCGATCCCGCGCCGGAGGTGCGCGTGGAGGCGGCGGTTGCCATTGGGAGGTTGCGTCCGCCCGGCGGCGCGGAGGCTCTGCTGGCGGCGGTAAGGGTGGGGGATGAAGATCCGTTTCTCCGCCATGCCCTCACGGTGGCACTGTCACGCTTCATGACACCCCAGGCGCTTGCCGCCATGGGGCGGACCGCCACTGCCCCGGAGGTGAAGGCTACCGCTTTCAATGCCCTGCGCCATCTGCACGCGGCGGAGATCGCCAGTTTCCTGGCAGACAGTGATCCCGCCTTTGCCGCCGCGGCGGGAGAGGCCATTTATGACGGCATGCTCTACGCCGGTTATCCCGCGCTGGCGGACGTGCTGGAGCGGAGTGATCTCCCGGAGCCGCTGCTCCAGGAGGCGTTCGTCCGCCGGGCGCTGGGCGCGGCCCTGCGCATGGGCACCCCGGGCGGTGCCGCCGCCGTGGCGGCCTTTGCCTCCCTGCCGGAAAGCCGGGTGCCGCCCGCCCTGCGGGAAGCTGCCCTGGCCACGCTGGCCGCGTGGGATGCGCCGCCGGACGAGGAGCCGGTGCATAACCGCCACGATCCCCCGATGCCACGCGCCCGGGGGATAGCCCGTCCATTTCTCCTCAAGCTCCAGCCCGCCGGTGCCGTGTCTCCTCCCTCCGCCGCGGCGCTCTTCGCGGCAGCGGGGAAGGACGAACTCAATGACGCCGAGCGGATCGATGCCCTCCAGCAACTGGCCGTGCTCCAGCCCGCGAAAGCCGCGGAGGTTTGCCATGCCGTCCTGCCCGGCCACGGCACCCCCGCCGTGCGGGCGGCGGCGCGGGTGACGCTCATGAAGCTGGAGCCCGCCGGCAGCTACCGGGTGATGGCGGAGGCTTTTGCCGCCGGGTCCCCCCAGGAAATCCAGGCAGTGCTGCAGGTGGCGGCGCGATATGACTCCCGGCAGGCGGATCTGTTCTGGCAGGATCTCGGGAAGAGATTTCTGGACGGCACCATCCCACCGGACTGGCAGGTGGATGTCCTCGAAGGACTGCACCACCGGGATGTGGTGCCCCGCGGCAAAATCCGCCGCCTGCTGGAAGCCGAGGAGGGGAATCTCGATGAAGCCTCCGACTCCCTGGCGCGCTGGCGCATGTGCGAAACCGGGGGCGATCCCGACAAGGGGCAGCTTCTTTATGAAACCGGTCGCCTTCTGAACTGCATGGAGTGCCACTCCCTGCGCGGGCGGGGCGGCTCCAGCGGTCCGGAACTGGATGGCGCGGGAGCCCGCCTCACGCGACCCCAGCTCCTGGCCGCGCTGATCCAGCCCTCCACCGCCATCACGCCCGGATATGGCCGCGTCACCCTTACCCTCCAGGATGACGGGCAGGTCACCGGCCTCCTGCGAAAGCGCGACGGGACCTCCCTGCTGCTGGCCACGTCCGCCGGTTCCCGCCGGTTCGGCATGGAAGCCGTGAAGTCCATCAGCGCCCCCGTGAGCCCCATGCCCTCCGCCGCCGCCCTCCTCACCCCCCGGGAGGTCCGGGACCTCGTGGCGTGGCTGGAGACGCTGAAGTGAATCCGGAGACCCTGGACAATCCTCGTGCGCGATTGTGCGATTTTGTCCGTTTTTCCCTAAACTTTTCCATATAAGTCCATTTTTGACCTCATAGGAAACTTAGTGAGAACAGGGGTAAAATCGCGCAATCGCGCATGGCGGGGCATGGATCACGATTCGGATATCCCGGCCTCCGCGTTCAGCTCCACCGCACCTCCGGCCGGCGCAGGGCGGCCAGGGCTTCCTCGGAGGTCATGCCGTTCCGGGCGTCGGATACCAGTTGGGCGCGGTATTTCCGCCAGAACTCCTGTTCCTGGGCGGTGGGGGTCCAGACCTTGGTATACGGGACGGCCTGGCCGACGAGGAGTGCCAGGAAGCCGTCCATCTTGAAGGAATTGGAGGGATGCACCAGAGTGACCCCCGCGAGCGCGCTGGGGCCGTTTTCCGAATACCAGTCCACGATGTCCCGGGCACCGTGAAGGGCCACGGCGGCGCGGGCGGAGCGCCAGAACGGGGTGTCGTAGCGGGTGTTGAATTTGTAATGCACGGCCAGGAAGTTCCGGATGTCGTCCCACTGGTCGCCGTTGTAGCGGTTGTAGAGTTTACGCAGTGTGGGCGTGGGCTCGCAGAGGCTGTCCATGAGGGAATCCGCGAGGGTGCTGCACTCCACGCACATCACCTGGAGGGCGGTGGATTCCAGAGGCTCCACGAAGCCCGCGGCATTTCCCACGGCCACCACATTCCCCACCCAGCTCCGCTCATAACGTCCGGAACGGAACCGTACCACGCTGGTCTCCGCGGGATTCACCCGGGGGTTCTTGCGCGTGAATTCCAGGAGCGCCTCCTCATCACTGGCGAACGCGGAGGAATAGACGTATCCGCGATGGATGACCCGGGCGTGATCGATGCGCCAGCACCACCCGGAGTCCATGGTTTCCGCCACGGTGTAGGGCAGGATGGGCTCGTCCGGGGTGCGGTCCCAGCCGCCGATGACCGCGCGGTCACAGAACAGCGTGTCCGCGTAGCTGATATAGGGTTCCTTGAGCGCCTTGCCCAGGAGTTCGGAGCGGAAGCCGGAGGCGTCCACGTAGAGGTCTCCGGTGATGCGCCCGCCTTCGGTGGTGATGAGCGCGGTGATACCCTCCCCGCCGGTCTCCGCCGTCACCGTGGCGTCCGTGATCTCCACCCCGGCGGCGCGGCAGTGCTTCTCCAGCCAGTGGATGAACGTGACGTTCTCGATGTGGAATGCATAGTTTTTGTGAAACCGGGGCATGCCGTCCGGCCCGCGGGGAAACACCTTGTCATGCAGCATGAAGGCGGAGGAGTGGGTCAGCCACGGGGTTTCCCCTGAGTAGTAGAATCCGTTATTCCGCGCCAGCTCCGGATGGCGCTTTTCATATTCATAGGAAAAGGTGTAAACGAAGTCTTTCCTCGGTCCCCACAGAAACCGTATGCCCATTTTCCAGGTGGGGTCCGCGCCGAGGTAAAAATCTTTGGGGGGGATGCGGAGGTATTCGAAAAGGTGACGGGTGAGCGCCACGGTGGTGGCTTCCCCCACGCCGATGACGCCGATGGTGGGGCTCCGCACCACCCGGACGGAAACGTGGGGCAGTTTGGTCTTGAGCGTGAGAGCGGCCATGAAGCCGGCACTTCCGGCTCCGAGAATGACAATGGATGAAATTTTCATGAAGAAATAAGAAAATGCCCGCAGTTGGGGTCTTCACGTGGTTCTAACAGAGCCCGTAAGGTATTGGGAAGGTTAAAATTCCATCCGGAATGCATGAAAAAAACTCGACTTGGTTGTCAAAACCATTCAGCATTCGGGCGCAGTTTCGAGAAATGTGGACCGGTCCGAGTGGCTGGCCTGACGGGATTGCACACTCTCCCACCCCCCGATTCATGAAAAAAAGACCGCTCGCTCTCACCCGGCTTTCCACGCTGCTTAGCTCCCTGGCCATGATCCCGGCGGCCTCACGGGCCGCCACCCTGGTGGATCTGGATGCCACAACGCTCCCCCTGGGGACCATCACCTCCTGGACGAATAACGGCACCCTGGGAGGATCCTTCGCCGCCGCGGACACACCGCAAGTGATGTATGTGGCCGGCTACCGGACGGTGAATCTGGCGGGGGCGAATCAGTATTTCACGGGGCCTGCCGCTTCGGCGGCCATCACGGGGGTGAATAAGCCGGTGACGGTGGAGGCCTGGGTTTACAATCCCAACATCCCCAGTGAGGAAACCGTGCTCGCCTGGGGCCGTCGCGGAGGAGGGGAGGGAACCAATGCCTCCTACAACTATGGCAGCCACCAAAACTACGGCGCGGTGGGGCACTGGGGAGGCCCGGATATGGGGTGGAACGATCAGGATATTACCCCAGGAGCGCCCGCCGCGAATGCCTGGCACTATCTGGTATGGACCTATGACGGGGTGACGGAGCGGCTTTATTCGGACGGCACGGCCATGCATTTCGAGAATAAGAACCTGAATGTCTGGGCGCTGGACTCTAATAACGCCCCGCTGCCCATCCGGCTCGGAGCCCAAAACGAGGCCAATGGCGTGGCCGCTCTTTTTAATGACGGGATCAATCTCCTCCGCATCCGGGTCAAGGACACCGTGATGACCCCCGGGGAGATCTCCACCAACTACACCAATGAAAAGGCCGCGCTGGATGCCACGAGGAGCACGTCCATCACCTCTTTCACCGCCTCTCCCGCCGATTTCCTCCCAGGGGAAGCCGTGACGCTGACGTGGACCATCAGTGCCGCCACCTCCGCCTCCATCGATAATGGCGTGGGCGCGCTCACCCCCCTGACCACCGGCAGCGTGGTGGTGCATCCCACCACCGCCGTCACCTACACGCTCAATGCCTCAAATGCGGTGGGCGGCGCGACCGCGTCCGTGGCCCTGCGGCCTTACAGCCGTCCGGTGAACGCTCACCGGTGGAGCTTCAATGAGAGCAACGGAATCCTGGCGACGGACTCCGCCGGAGGGACGGACGCGATCATCCAGGGCAGCCAGGGTGCCTCTACCTCCGGGAGTGGCCTGTGGGAGCGCACGGGCACCCAGGTGAAGCTGGGTGGCGGCGGCGCGGGCACTTCCGCGTATATCGATTTGCCGAATCACCTGCTCTCCGGTCTCACCGGAGTGACCGTGGAGGGATGGATGACGCTCAACAGCAGCCAGAACTGGGGGCGCATTTTTGACTTTGGCGTGGGCTCCACCGGGGAAATCCAGGGACCCGGGGGCGGCTTTAACGGCGTGAGCTACTTCATGCTGTCCTCCCAGTTCGGGGGGGATCAGAATGTCAAACGTCTGGAGCTTCAGCCCAGCGCCAGCAACGTGGATGTGAATGACCCCGTCGTTCCCGGCGAGGAATTCCACTTCGCGGTGGTCTATGATCCCATCGGCAACGCGGGACAGCCCCGCGCCCTGTATTATAAGAACGGGGTGCTGAAGGCGACGCTGAATACGTCCCAGCAGCTCAACACCATCGATGACGTCAACAACTGGCTGGGCCGTTCCAACTGGGGAGCGGATAACAATATCGATGGCTCTTATAACGAGTTCCGGGTTTGGAACGGCCCGCTGCGCAAGGAGGACGTGGTGCAGAGCTTTACCAGCGGACCGGACGCGGTCACGCTGCCGGCCACCAGCGCCCCGGCGATCACCGCCTTCAGCGCTAGCCAGAGGGTGTTCGCTCCCGGGGAGGCGGTCACGCTGACGTGGAATACCGCCGGTGCGCCGACCACTGTTTCCATCGATCAGGGCGTGGGCACGGTTTCCGCCAATGGCTCCACCGTGCTCCATCCCACGACGGCGGCCACCTACACCCTCACCGCCACCAACACCTACGGCACCAGCACGCGGCAGATTCAAATCAGCCCCGTGCACCTCTCCCACCGCTGGAGCTTCAATGAAGCCTCCGGCACGGTGGTGAAGGACTCCGTCGGCGGGGCGAATGGCGCGGTCATCGGCACCCCGGGGACGGTGGCGGCCGGGAACGGGCTGTGGTCGCGTGACGGCCGGTCGGTGTCTATCGGCGGGGGGGATTCCCATACCGCCGCTTATGTGGACCTGCCCAACCACCTGCTGTCTCCCCTCACGGATGTGACCATCGAAGGCTGGGCCACCATCAATAGCGCGCAGGGCTGGGGGCGGCTGTTTGATTTCGGCAATGGCCAGCTCGGTGAGCTTCTCGCCCCCGGCGGCGATGCCCAGGGGACGAACTACTTCATTCTTTCCGGCCAGATCGGCACGGATCAGAACGTCAAGCGGCTGGAGTACAACAACGGTGGCCCGGTGATGGACATTCAGGATCCAGCCGTCCAGGGCCAGCGCTTCCACTATGCCGTGGTGTATGATTCCAAGGGCAATGGCGGGCTCTCTCCGAAACTCAGCTACTATAAGAACGGCGTGCTGATCTCGGAAGCGACCACCAGCCGCCCCCTCAGCGCGGTGGATGATGTCAATAACTGGCTGGGCCGCTCCAACTGGACCGCGGATGCGAACCTGGACGGAGGTTTTGACGAATTCCGCATGTGGGACACCCCGCTCAACGCTTCCCAGATCGCCGCCTCCGCCACCGCCGGTCCGGACGCGCTGCCCTTTGCTCCCGCCGCCACCACGCCTCTGACCTTCGGGGGTGATCCAGTCTGGAACTACTCCGGCGGCGTGCCCGTTTCCGTCCAGATCAACTGGAACGGCACACCCGGCCGGTCCTACATGGTGGAGTATTCCACGGATCTGACCAACTGGCAGACCGCCCGCAATGCCGCCGGGGACGCCCTCATCCTCACCGCCACCACCGCCGCGAACTCTTCCTCCGTGGCCCTCGCCCCCGGCGAGCGCACCTTCCTCCGCATCCGGGACATCTCCGCGCCGTAAGGCGGGGGCTGAATTTGTCTGATCTTACCGGACGCGCTGCTCATTGCCGGGCAGCGCGTCCGGCGTTTGGAGAGAATGGATGCCAGTGTGTGTATTATCCGGTTCCCAGGTGCCGGATGACTCATGGTATAAAAGCCTCGAAAATGCCGTGCGGAGCCTGATGGCATTGAAGGTTTTCCGGGCCTGTGTTTTTTCCGGAAAAATGGACCGGTCTCCACATGAACGTCCGCGCCGTTCCACTGACGCTATTAACATGCATTGATCTTGACTGATGATTATTTTTCATCTATTCCGAAACAATGAAACCCGTGCGGTCGATTCCGCCTCTTCTGGCATCACTGTTATTTTTCATTGCTACCGCGCTGTCATCCTGGGCGGGTTTGTCCGATTTGGATAATGATCCCAAAAACGGTGCGCAGACTGCGACCTGGGGCAAAAATTCCGTAATCACGATTTATATTCCAGCAGATATGCCCGCTGGAGACCGGGCAAATTTCGAGGCGGGCATAACTTGCGTGGTGAACAAATTGGCTCCTCTTACAGTTGTATTTAAAACGGGGGAGCCGCCTCCTGATGCGAACGATTTTGTGGACGTCAATATTATTACGCCACCGGGCAAGGTGCCTCCCTACGCAAACAGCGGGCCGGTTGTTCCGGACGTTTTTCCCGCGAACAACCACTTCACTACCCACTCCGGGGTAATGGACATTGATCCCCAGGCTTTGGGGCACTCTGATGGTTTCGGTAATTTTATGAAAAACCTGGGGGCGCACGAGTTCGGGCATGTGTTGGGCCTTGACGACACGAAAAGGACGAGTGGCGACAGGGTCCTTATGATGGATCCGGATTTTGAGTTAACATTAAACAATGCCGGTAGCCAGGTGATCAAAACGGGCGAGTTTATTTGTATTACGGATGGAGAGAGGGATTTATTGATTGATTCTTTTGCCGTGCCTGAGGGCGGTCCCGGTCTTGTTTCATGCATTGCTATGATGCTGGGGCTTGTGCTGCTCCGGGGCATCTGGCCGAAGCGGCCCGCATAAGGATGCTTGAGAGGCTGTTTGGCTGAATGTGGCGGCATAAATTCCGTGTGTTGAAATTGAAGGTTGGCATGGAAAGCCTGGCTGGTTTCATGCCGGAGGAGATTCTGTGATTCAGCGGGCATTGACGGAAGAATCCCGGCATGGTGCCCGATCATCGATCCCGTGCCTTTGCGTGGGTGCCCCGAACTTTCCCTCTGGCGGACGGCCCTCCCGTGGCGGAATACGCCTGTCATGACTGAAACCGAAGACGAATTTGCCGCTGTTGCCATCGACGCCGCCCGCCAGGCGGGGGCGTTGATCAAGGTGAACTATGGGGGGGTGCTGGGGGTGAATGAACTGAAACAGTATGACATCAAGCTGGAGCTGGATGTGCGGGCGCAGGAACTCATCACCGCCATCCTGCTGCGGAGTTTTGCGGACCACGCGATCTACGGGGAGGAGGGCATCGCGGGGAATCAGGAGAGCGATTTCCAGTGGATCGTGGACCCCATCGATGGGACGGTGAACTACTTTTACGGCATCCCCCACTTCTGCGTGAGCATCGCGCTGCGGGTGAAGGAGGAGATCGTGCTGGGCGTGATTTACGATCCCATGCTGGACGAACTTTTCGTGGGCCGAAAGGGACACAAACCTACTCTGAACGGCCTGCCCATCCAGGTGAGCGGGCGCGACCAGATGGCGGACGCCATGATCACCGTGGGCTTCAGCAAGACGCGGGAATCCATCGATGCCGGGCTGCGCCGGTTCAAGGAAATCCTCCTCCAGGTGCGGAAGACCCGGATGCTGGGCAGCGCGGCGCTGGGCATGGCCTATGTGGCGGCGGGGCGGCTGGATGCCTATATCGAGGAGGTCATCAGCCTCTGGGACGTGGCGGCGGGGATCATCCTCGTGGAGACCGCGGGGGGCCGGGCCAGTCTTTTTGAGAAGGACGCGAAGGCGGAGAAATACTCCATGTGCGCCTCGAACGGAAAGCTCCCCCTCGCCTGGGTGGAGGAGGAGATGAAGAATCCCCCGGCTCCCGCGACCCTATGACGCGCTCCGGTATCGGCTACGATGTCCACCGGCTGGTGGAGGGACGAAAGCTCATCCTCGGCGGAGTGGAAATCCCGCATGTCACCGGGCTGGAGGGCCACAGCGACGCGGACGTGCTTTGCCATGCCATCGCGGACGCCCTCCTGGGAGCGGCGGGCGAGCCGGACATCGGCCACTTTTTCCCGCCCTCGGACGAGAGCATCCGGGGCATCAGCAGCCTGGAGATTCTCCGGAAAGTCACGGCCATCCTCATGGGGAAAGGAGCCCGGATCAACAACATCGACGCCACCCTGGTGGCGGAGCGCCCGAAGATCCTGCCGCACGTGCCGGGGATGAAGGCGAACATCGCCGCCGTCCTGGGGCTGACCCCGGGACAGGTGGGGATCAAGGCGACCACGAACGAGGGCATGGGCTTTCCTGGCAGGCAGGAGGGCATGTGCGCCATGGCGGTGGCCAGCATCGAAATGCCGTCCTGAGTTTCCGGCTTCCGCCGGTGGTTCCATGAAAAAATCGCATCCGCGGACAGTCGGGATTTGAACTGGACGCCTCCCTGAATGTGTCAATACTCGCGTCGCGCGGCGTTCCCTCCGCGCCCGTTCCCCCCTTCCTTTGTTTCTAATGCCGGAGATTATTGTCCCTTGCCCCAGTTGCCAGGCCAGCCTGCTCGTGGATGAACAGAACGCCGGTGAGGAGGTTCTTTGCCCGGGGTGCGATGCCCGGCTGGTGCTTCCCCGGGATCTGAGCGGGAGGTCCATGCCGGAGCTGAAGCCCGCTCCCCTCGCCTCTCCCCCCCCGGCGGCTCCGGAGGAACCGGTGCGGCGGAATCTTCCGCTGCAACGCACCGGGCACCTGGGGAGCCTGCCGGAGGATCCCGCCGCCGCGTTCGTCGCGCGGAACCGTCCTTCCGCGCATCTGCCGGAACGCCGGGGGATCTCCGCGGAGGAGGAAATGCGCCGTCTGGCGACGCTCACGGCGGATCCGGTGAGCTTCGACCTTCACAATGTCGATACCAAAGGACGCTCCGCGTTCCCCTGTCCCGGCTGCCACCGTCCGGTCTGGATCAGTCGCTCTGACTGGGGCCGGGTGGTCGTCTGCGAGGGATGCTCGCGCGAGGTCATCGCTCCGGACCCTTCCAAAGGAGTCCAGCCCCGGCTGGCTCATGAAGAGGAGTCCGCCGCGCCCCGCCAGAGAACCGTGCTGCCGGACCGCCGGCAGGTGGAAAATCTTCCGACGGGCGAAAACGCCGCCGCGGGGCGTCCCCGGCGCGAGGGAGGGCATCTTCCCCCGGCCCGGACCCAGGGCGCTTCGGGAGCAGCCCCGGCGGGATCCGCCATGGAGCCCATTCCCGCGCGCGGGGATGTGGACATGACGGCGGAGATCCGCAAGGGCCCGCCCGTGGCCCGCCGTTCCGCGCAGGAGCAGACCACTGCCGCCACCGCGTTTGGAGACAGTCATCCCGCTCCCGGCACCCCCATTCCGGATGAAACGGACAAGCCGCTCCAGCGGATGAATCCCGGGCGTGCCCCGCAGTTCAAGCCGAAGCACGAGACCGATAAATCCGCCGAGACCGCGGGGAACTGGGGTGGCGAAGGCCCGGCGGAGAATACCACCTCCTTCCGCCGCACGCTCACGCTGGCCCTCCTCATCCTGGGGCTCGGCGCCATCGCGGTGGGCGTATTCACTTACCGGTCCTATTTCTTTGGCCCCGCCACGGTCGTCGAGGAGGAAAGCGGGGAGGTGAACCCGGTGCTCAATGTCAAGGAAGCCCAGGAGGTGCTCTCCCGTTTCTTCAAGGCGGAGACCGTGGAGGCCATGGCCGCTTTCGTCCGCCATCCGGAGGTCACGCTTCCCCGCATGAAGGAATACTATCGCCGCTCCGGCATGCCCCGGCAGATCTATGCGGTCACCGATGACTGGGGGATGGAGAGCAACTGGCAGAAAGCCGGGGTGGATTTTCTGTTCACCAGCATCCTGGCGGACAAGACCACACGGATGGCCGCCGCCCTGGAGGTTCCGAAGGATGGCAGCCCTCCCCGGCTGGACTGGGAGAGCTTCGTCTCCTGGTCCGAGGTGCCGTGGAGCGATTTCCTGAAGACCACCAGCGAGCAGCCGGGAGACTACCGGGTGACCATCACGCCCACGGATTATTACAATGGCCCCTTCCAGGACCGGTCCCGCTATTATGCTTTTGTGGTGAAGGATCCGGCGAATTTCGGCACCTGCTATGCCTACTGTGAGGTGGACTCCCCCCGCGCTCTGAAGCTGATGGAGTGCATCCGGCAGGCGCGGCTGAAGGGTTACGTCACCACTCCCGCGCCGGGGGAAATGGAGCAGGGGATCGCCAAAGTGATCCTGCGCCTGCACTTCCCGCCGGACGGCAAACAGTTCAACCAGGCGGCCATCGACGGCTTCATCTGGAATGACTGGGTGGTGCCTTGAGCGGGCGCGGCCGGATCAGTTGGCGCTGATGCTGATAGTGGGAGCGCGGGAGCCGAAAAACTTCTCACGGAGGTAGTCCTCCGCCAGTTGCCGTGCCTCCACGGTCAGGGCCTCGTTATAGACCAGAAGCTCCGCGATCTCTCCTTTGAAGGCGGTTTCGGGCCGGTTGCTGTAGCCATCCGGCGTTCCCATGCGGAGGACCTCCAGGCGCGGCGTGCCGGTGGCGTTACTCCCGGGAACGGCGGCGGGAAAGGTGCCCTGCGCCGGAACCCTCCGGCCGTCACTGCTGATGAGCGCCAGGTAGCTGGTGCCGGTGGTGGCGTCCAGGGTGAGGGAGGCGATGTGAAATTGATTCTCCGTATCCGGCAGTCGCAGGGGAGGGCTTTTGATGGCGGTCCCGATGAGGCCGCCGTCCTTGATGCCCAGGGACCACATGACATTCCGCTGGTGGTCCCTGGCCAGCAGCAGCCCTTCCGGAGCGTTCCGGCAGGTTGAACGGAACACCATGAGAACGGACACATTCCCACTGTCCAGACTGGCGCCTATTTTGTCCCCCGTCTTGTCCTGGTCCCGGATGCACAGGGTGTCTCCCTCGCCATCGAAGGCAAGGACGCGGCGGGTCCTTTTCAGACCGGTCTCCGGAGCCGACATGCGGAGGAAGGGATAAAGATCCGCGCGCTGGGGGTTGACGCTGGCGGTGTATTGGAAAACGGCAAAACCACCCGCCGGGGCATTGTCCTGCCACTGGCCGACGCGACCGTCCAGAAGTGAAGGCGTGCGGGAGGCATCCGCGAATGTATTATCGGTGGAAACTTCGAACCACAGGAGAAGTCCCGGCTTCGGAGGACGGGAGACCGTCGCGAGACGGGCCGCGTCATTTCCCGGTGCCGGGGGCGGCGGGGAATTGCCCACCGTTTCCGGTTTGAGGCCAGGGGAGTCTTGAGGCCCGCCTGGAGGCGGGGAGGGATCGCCGGAGTCGCGCCTGGCAAGGTAGAGGGAGATCCCCGCAGCGAGGGCCACAGTGGCGACCATGCCGCCGATCAAAAGGGATTTTCGGGAACGGCCACTCCCACCGGCAGGTGGAGCCACCGGCTGTCCGGCGGGAGAGGTGCCGGTGTGGGGAGACGCAGGACTTTGCGGTCCGGCGGAGGGCGGGGTGTCCTGCGTGGCAGGCGCGGGCTCCAGCGCGGACGGGGTCACATTCACCGGCTGGCTGGGCTGACGGATCCCGGGCACGATCTCCGGGAATTGCCCGGCCATGATCTGCCGGAGCGCCGCCAGAGCCACATCCGCGCTGTCGGGACGGCGGTCCGGGTTCCGTTGCATGAGCCACTCCACCCATTTCTCCAGATTCCGGGGCACATTGGGCCGGTAGTCCCGGATGCGGGTCACCTTCCCGTAGAGCCGGGCATTGATGACGTCCATGACGGTCTCCCCTTCGTGGGGACGGTGCATGGTGAGCGCGAAGTAAAAGACGCACCCCAGGGAATAGATGTCGCTGCGGTGGTCCAGCGGCTGGCGTTCCAGTTGCTCCGGCGCCATGTAATAAACGGACCCCATGACCGTCCCGTCATGCCGCACGGTCTGCTTCAGGGGTTTCTCGAAAAACTTGGCCAGCCCGAAGTCCACGAACTTGGAAACGAACTTCCCATTGGCCATCCAAGTCACCTGGATGTTGGAGGGCTTGATGTCCCGGTGCAGCAGGCTCATTCCGTGGGCATTGCTCAGCGCGTCCAGCGTCTGCTGGGCGATCTGGTAAAAGTCGTCCAGCGTCAGCGCCGCGTGCGCCACGGCCTGCTCCAGATCCTGCCCGTTCAGATATTCCATGATGACCTCCGGTCCGTTCGGGGCCTCCATGTCCACGTCATAGACGGAGACGATGTTCGGGTGATGGATGGACGAAAGCGTGGAAGCCTCCCGGAGCAGATCCTCATCCACGCCGCCCAGGGAGAGCCGGTGTTCCCGGGAAAGGAACCGCTTGATCGCGACATTCCGGTTGAGGCGGGTGTCCCAGGCTTTCAACACCACCCCCACCCCTCCCTGGTTGATCTCGCTAATGACGTGATACCGCTCTCTCATGAAGTTTATTGTAAACTGCAATGTTTATAAAAACCAGTCAAGAAAGCCCGCCCCGGCTCCTTCCGTGTCTCCCTTCTTGACGCGGGGGAACTTCTTCTTCCGTGCCGCGCCAAGTGGGGTTTTTCAAACAAACCGCCCGAGAAACGGACGCAGCTTCTCCACCGTCGCCGCGGGCCACAGGGAGCGGTCCGTGATGAGGGCCGTGTCCAGAGCCCGGTGCTCCGGCCATTCCGGTTCCGCCGGGATGCGGGGGATGGCGGCGGCCAGCACGGCTTTGGCGGTCACCGCGTTCGCGAGGAGATGGCCCACGATGGTCTGGGCGCTCACCGGTTCCTCCTCCACCTTCCAGCAGTCGTAGTCCGTGATCATGCACAGCGTGGCGAGGGCGATCTCCGCCTCCCGGGCCAGCTTTGCCTCCGGCAGATTCGTCATGCCGATGACGTCGAATCCCAGTTGCCGGTTCGCCAGGCTTTCCGCGCGGGTGGAAAACGCGGGGCCGTCCATGTTCACATACGTGCCGCCATTGTGCACGGTGAGGTTTTGTCCCAGGCAGGCGTGGTGGAGAATGGACCGCAGACCCCCGCTCACGGGATCGCTGAAGCCCACGTGGGCCACGATGCCACCGCCGAAAAACGTATGGTGCTCCCGGCGGCTGGTGCGGTCGAAATACTGGTCCGGCAGCACGATGTCCCGGGGCTTGTATTGTTCCTGGAGACTGCCCACGGCGGTGACGCAGATGATCCAGCGCACGCCCAGGGAGCGGAGCGCGTGGATGTTCGCCCGGTGATTGAGTTCATGCGGCATGATGCGGTGTCCGCGCCCGTGCCGGGGCAGGAAAAAGACGCGGCGTCCCGCGAAAGTGCCTCCCGTGATGACATCGGACGGCGCTCCCCAGGGGGTGTCCACCGTGAGTTCCTGGCGGTCCTCGAAACCCTCCAGATCATAAAGCCCGCTGCCGCCGATGATGCCAATGGCCGGAATGGATGCGTCTGTAATCATGAGCACTGACCGGAGAGCAGGCCGGATGCCGGGGCAAGGCGGAACGCGCGGACCCCGGCGCATTCGCCTCCGCAACGCACCGCCGATCCTGGACACAAGGCCGATAGTATCCCGGCGGAAAAATGTGGTATTCTGGCCCGCATGAAAATCGCCCTCCTCCGCCGCGTCGCTGCTCTCCTCTTTATCCTGCTGGCAGTCGCCCCCCGCATGGCGGGCGCTCACGCCGTGTGGCTGGAGCCTCTGGCGGACGGCACTCTGGGCGTGCGTTTCGCGGAGCCGGATGGCAAAGCGGAAACCTCCCCGGGCCGTCTGGACGGCCTGACCCTGCCCGTGGCGGTGACGGAGAAAAAAGACGAAGCCGCGACCAGGGTGGAGGTCTCCAAAAAGTCTGACCACTTCCTGCTCGCCGGAGCCTCTGTCACCGACCCCGCCTGCGCGGAAACCTCCCACGCC
Organism: Verrucomicrobiales bacterium; assembly: GCA_965229245.1. Lineage (GTDB taxonomy): Bacteria > Verrucomicrobiota > Verrucomicrobiia > Verrucomicrobiales > V1-33 > V1-33. The sequence goes on along the minus strand of CBDDIW010000002.1, from coordinate 377,887 downwards.
GTGATGGCTCTGGGCGGGAAACCGGCGCGTCTCCCCATCTTCTATGCCCGCTGGTGCGCGGATCCCGCTGTCGCGGCCTCTCCCGCGCTCACGCTGGACATCGTGCCCACCGGCAAGCCCGGTGAAGCGAAGGTCTATTTCCGCGGTCAGCCGCTGGCCGGGGCGAGGGCCACGGTGCACTCGGAGGAGGCGGACACGGAAGTCACCGCGGATGCCGAAGGCGTCATCCACTACGAGGCCAAAAAGGCCGGTCAGTATCTTCTGGTGGTGCGTCATTCTGAAAAGCTCGCGGGCTTCCACGCCGGGAAGCGCTACGAAGTCGCGAGCCACAACTCCTCCCTGACCCTGCGGCTGAAGTAATTCCCGCGCCCGGCGCTCCCTGCCTGGCACCGCCTTTCCCGTCGTGATGAATACCCTGTCCATTCGCCAGCCCTGGGCCGGTTCTTTTCTGGAGATCAGCCTGGAGGGTTCCGGCCCGGAACCCGTGCTCCAGCGGGAGGCCGGAAAGGCCTTCGATCTCATGCGGTTCGTGAAGCGGCTCATGAACTGCGGGGACCCGGACAGTGATCTCTCGCGGCTGAACAGTTGCGCCTTTCTCGCGCCGCTGCGGGTGCATCCCTGGACCCACCAGGCACTGGGGGCGGCCATCTCGCTGAGCGGGGAAACGGAGGGCGCGTTCGATATCACGGTGATGCCCCGGACCGTGCCCGGCGGCCCGGCCGGGCGGCACCAGTCCTTCACCGGCCTGCGCGAGGCGGGGCAGTGGGAGGACATCCAGCTCCTGCCGGACAGCGGCGTGCGCTTCCGCCGCCAGCTTCGTGTGGACCTGCGTGACATCATGACCGGCTTCGCCATGGACAAGGCCATCGCCTACCTGGCCAACCGCCGGGAAATCACCCGCGCCGCCCTGACGGCGGGCGGGGAAACCCGCACCTGTGGAGCGGGCGCGCATGCCCTCCTTGCCTCCGCGGGAACGCCCGGAAAAGATTCCGCCACTCCGGCGGTGATGCTGCGTCCCGCCGTGAGCACCGCTCCCGCGTGGTTTGCCCGCGGCCCCGCGGGTGCCTACCGGGCTTCGCCCATTCTCCACCCCCGCAGCGGCAAACCGATGCGGTCGAACTACAGCGTCTCCGTCTTTTCAAAAACCAGCATGGAAGCCGGAGCCCTCATCCGCTCCGTCCTCCTCAGCCCGCAGGTGCTCTGGAACCGCCTGCTGACACTGCATGACAGCATCGCCCTGGTGTTCACTACCAAGGGGGAACAGGTGCTGTTCCCGGTGTGAGGGAAAGTGTATGAGAGAATATTCCCCGGGGCCGGGCCGCCGGGGGAAAAACTCAGAGCGGAGGAGATGGTCCCTTCGCGTGCCGGGGAGGCTGCGAAAAAAACCTGTCCGGAAAAACGAGGAAGGTTGGATTGGGCAATGCTTCACGCATTAGCGGGAAACGGGGGAAATTCATCCGGCTGCAATGGTGGGTGCCGTAATTGACGGGCGTCCCGCGGTTCTCGCGGGCTTTCCAGCCCTCCGTTTTTTGGCAGCCGTGCTGATGACGGAGGGCACCCAAAACCCGTCCCTCACTCAGGATGTCCTACTCCTTTCCCGGAATGGCTTCAGTCGCCCCCGCTGTCGATTCATATCAGACCGCGGCCGCTCGAAGAACGCTTAGAGCGGTTTATCTGCATTCCGGATGGCGGTGCGGCAGCACCTATATGTGGAATAAATTCCGGGAGTCCGGGGACACTTTTTGTTACTACGAGCCCTTTCACGAGGACCTGGCGCGGGCGGCCACCTGGCGGATGCGGCGAAAGACCTCCACCGGCTGGGCGGCGAGGCATCCGGCGATTGATCGTCCCTACATGTTTGAATACCGCGGGCATCTTGGCTTCCGGGGAGTCCGGGGATACCGGCAGTCGTTCGCGCTCGGGCGGTTCTTTCCCCAGGCGGACGGCATCGCGCCGGAGGCTGCTTATCTGCGGGGGCTGGCGGCGGTGGCGCGGGAAAACGGGCGGTATCCGGTGTTCGGTTTCTGCCGCTCCCTGGGGCGGCTGGGGTTGTTGAAGAGGGTGCTCCCGGGACTCCATCTCGTCCTCCGGCGGGATCCCGTGCAGCAGTGGCTCTCCTGCCGGAGCTACCGCCGGGCGACGGGTGAGAGTTATTTCGAGGCCTGTCATTTTCTTCTCCTCGCTCTGGCACCGGAAAGATCACCGGCCTGGCAGATGGCCCGCCTGCTGGGCATTCCCCGTCCGCCGGAGGACCGGCCCAAGCGGCAGATCGCGTGGATTCAAAAAACGCTGTATCCCTGGACGGAGGAGTTTTCCTACCGGGCCTTCATGGCGGTGACGCTCCTGGCCCAGGTGACCGCGGAGGATCACGCGGACCTGGTGGTGGACCTGGACAGCCTCAGCCGTTGCCCCGCCTACCGCGTGGGAATTCAGGACGCCATTTACGGGGAAAGCGGACACGCCGTTTCCTTCGATGACTGCCGGATGCCGGTCCACGGCTATGAGGAGACCGGCATTGATCCGAAGCGCATCGAGTATGAGGTGCGGCACGCGCTGAACGCCTTTTTCTTATAGGAGCTTCCCCGGTCCTGGGGGGCCGGGAGCAAGGTCCGGCGCGCGGATGCGTAATTCACGGGCCATCTCTGCCTGCCCGCCCATGAAGTTCCTCCGCCGGTTTTTCCCTTCGTGTCTTCTGTTTCTGATGTTCCCGTCCCTGGTGGGGGCAGGGGTGCCGGTGACTTACCAGCTTCCGGTGGAAGGGCCGTTGCCCAGGACTTATTGCGTGACCCTGGCGGTCACGGATGCGAAGAATCCTGACTGGATCGTCAGCACCTTTCTTGCGGGCCAGCCGCGCACGGTGACGGCGGAGAATCAGGGAAGGTTCACGGAAACGTGGGACGGCCTGGATGAGAACTTCATGCCGGTGCCTCCCGGGAACTATGGAGTGAAGGGCATCTACATGGCCGCGAAGCAGTGGGCGGTGGACGGCGAGTGGCACGGGATCACTCCGCGTTTCATAGGCGGTGCCGGGACGTGGCTGCCCGCGGGAGAAAAGGCCGGCGGCGGGGCAGGGAAGCCGGTGGCGGAACTCTTCGGCGGGGATCCGGTGAACGCGCCGCTGGGAGACATCGCCGTGGGACCGGATGGCATTTCAGCATGGGCGTGGACGTATCTGGAGAACGGCACCAACTACCCGCTGCTGGATCTGAAGAAGCCCGCCGGTCCCGGCCAGTTCATCCGCGCGTTCAATTCCGGGGGCGCGGGCGGCAGCAATGCCATCGCCACGGATGGCGTGACCGTGTGGGCCTTCAGCGTGGATGGCGGGCCGAAGTATGTCTTCCGCACGGATGAAAAGAGTTTCGGCAGAAGCGACGGGGCGAACCGCACAAACGGCTATCTGCCGGAAGGCTGGGTGACCGGCATGGCCCTGGGGGAGGACGCTGGCAGGAAACTGCTCTGCGTGGCCCAGCGGGGCCGGTTCGTGGAGAAGGGCAGGAATAACTACGTGGAGAGCGACACGGAGTTCGTGGATAAAATCACCATCCATGACGCGGAGAACGGCGCGGTTTTGAATACCCTCACGCTGCCCCGGCCCCGGGCTCTGGTAGTCCGCGGAGGGCTGCTCCACGCCCTGCATGCCGCGGGAGGGGGATTCGCGATAAGCTCCACGCCGCTGGCGGGACTGGCGGCTGGTGGTGGTTCGCGGGCATGGCAGACGGTTTTTGTGGTGCCGCCCGCCATCTCTCCCGCAGACATGGAAATGGATAGTCGCGGGCGCGTTTATCTCAGTGACACCCGGGCCCATAAAGTCTTTCAACTGGACGCCCCGGGCCGCGTCCTGCGGGAGTTCGGGAAAACATGGCCGGAAAATCCCGGTCCCTATGACCGCGAGCGACTCATCGCGCCGGGCAGGCTCGCCACCTGGACGGATGCCGAAGGCACGGACCGGCTGCTCATCATCGAAAACGGAGGGCCGAACCGCGTCACGGAATGGACGGCGGATGGCAAACTCGAGCGGGAGTTCATGACGCTGCAAACCCACGCGAACGAGGGCTACGCCGTGGACCCTGAAAACCCCTCGGACATTTACCTGCCCGGCCAGCAGGACTGGCTGACGTGTTTTCACGTCGATTACACCACCGGCCAGTGGACGGTGAAGGCGGTGTGGCCCCATGTGGGTGACGACCCGCAAAGCCCGGGCCTGAGCAAGCCCCGGCTCATCCGCGCCCAGGGCCGCCTGTATCTCGCGGGCGGGAGAAGCCTCAATGTGTATCGTTTCGATGGCACCCGCTGGATGCTCTCGGCGGGGATTCTCACCGGGAAACAACCGGAGGGCGTCGCCTTCTGGAACGATGCCAACGGGAACGGCAAAGTGGACGCGGAGGAAAAGCGCCCCGTGAAACTGCCCGGTAATTTCCTCACCTATCACGGCCAGAACTGGCTGGACGACCTTTCCCTCATCGCGCCCAGCCAGAACGAAAAGGACGTGTGGCGGCTGGCTCCCTCCGGCTGGGATGCTCACGGGAATCCTGTTTTCACGGAGTTCACCCGCGTGCTGACCGATCCCGTATTCGCCGCCCGCGCCGCCGGAACCGCCGATGCCATCCACGGCGGAAACGAACTGGCCGGGGCTTATGTGAGTGACTGGATGCAGGCGGATGGCTCCATGGCGGAGGGCTTCTATGTGCAGGCGCGCGGCGGAAAGAGCTTCAGCGCGAATGAGGGTCCGCAGCACAAAATCTCCCGCTACCTCCCGGATGGAAAGGGCGGCTACACCCTCAAGTGGCGGGTGGGCCGCACCGCCATGCTGAGGCTCGCCGGGCGCGGGGAAATCTATGGCGCCATGCGCATCCAGCGTCCCGTCAATGGCCTGCTCAGCGTGGTGGATCAGTCACGGTGTGGCATTCTTCTCTACACGGAGGACGGCCTGTATGTGGACACGCTTTTCGCGGATGAACGCCGCGCCACCCGGGAAAAGACCGGCCTGTACGCGCACCCCGGCGAGTTCTTCGCGGGCTCGGTTTTTCCTAACAAGGACGACGGCGGAATCTATATTGCCATGGGTAAACACACGCCGCTGCTGTTTGCAGTGGAGGGATGGTCGCTGACGGAGAATCCCGTGCGGCGGCTGACGGGTTTGCCCCTGAGTGTCAGCATTTCCGCCTCCCAAACCAGCGCTCCGCCGGAGATCGCGCTGACTGTGCGCGGCGGGGCGGGGAAGGCGAAGTTCATGCATTTCGCGCCCGCCCTGGGGGAGGTGGATCTGAGCGGGGAATCGACGCGCGGGTGGGAATCGGCGGAGCCGGTGACCTTTCAGGCGGATGAGAAACAGACCGTGGAGGCGCGCTGTCTTTATCGCCCGGACACGCTGCTGCTGCGGTGGCATGCCCGCCTCAGCGCGCCCTTCGCGGCCAGGCCGCTGCCGGCGCTGGAGCGCATTTTCACGCATGACCAGTTGGCGGACACTCTCAGCTTCTACCTTCAGGGGAATCCCGTCGCGCTGCCTGGCGGTCCTCCGGAGGGTCGGGAGGGGGACGTCAGATTTGTCTTCGGACTCTTCGCGGAAGGCGGCGCGGTGAAACCCGTCGCGCTGGGGTTGTATCCCAAATGGCACGGTCCCGGAAAACCAAAGCCGCAGGTGTACCGCACCGCGCAAACCGCCGCCTTCGATCACGCGGGGCCGGTCTCCGGGATGAAGCTGGGGCATGCCCTGGACAGCGATGGCCGGGGCTTCGTGCTCACCGCCGCCATTCCCCGCGCGGCGATCCCCATGATGGAAAAGCCCTTCACCGGCGGCCTGCAAACGATGGTCGATTTCTCCGCGACCTTCGCGGGGCATAACAAGTTCTGGTGGGCGAACAGCGATGGCTCCGGCAGCCGGGAAACCTTCGATGAGCCCACGGAGGCCCGCCTTTATCCCGGCGCGTGGGCTCCTGGCAGATTTCAGGGTCTGGAAAGCGGCGTGGTGGCGCGCCACTGGATGATCTGCGGTCCCTTCGGCGGCCCCGGCGCGGAGCGCTTCAAGGAGGATGTGAACGGCACCCTGCCGGGCACGAATCTCAATGCCAAGGAGGCCGCGCACGCCTTTTGCGAGGCGGGCGTTTATCCTCCGGATGATGGCCAGGTGGATCCCCTCGCCGTCTTCAAAGGGGATTCCATCAAAGGCTACTGGCGGGAAAGAGGCGACGTCCGCTGGACCCCCGCCAGCGTGAGGGAACTGGATGAACGCATCAGCTTGGGTGAAGCCGCGCAGACCTGGTATGGAGCCACGTGGGTCCATGTGCCCGCCGATACCGCCCTGGAGTGCCGCTTCGAGAGCCACCCCATGACCACGCTGCACTGGTTTGTAAACAACCAGGCGGTGCCGGGCCTCATCTTAAAGGAACAGAAAAAGGACGATAACCGTCCCCGCGCGATCCAGACAGTGAACCTGAAAGCCGGGTGGAATCAGGTCCGCTTCCGGGGCCACTGCGTCGGGTATCCGCCTTTTCGCGCGGGCCTCGTCATCCTAGGGCCGGAGGAGAAACTGTGGAGCCTGGGTCTCTCCGGGCATCCGCCGGAAAAGTAGCCGGGCGTTGTCACAGGCACGGGCGTTCGCCGCCCCGCGGGACGCGGAGAGTGGCGGCATCCAGAGCCGCCTCCAGTTCAGCTTTCTGGAAGGGCTTGACCAGATGGTGATGGAATCCGGCCCGCTTGCTCCTCTCCCGGTCCACTGAGTCGCCGTATCCGCTCATGGCCACGGCATAGAGCGGTATTCCCATGACCTGATTGGCCTCCGTGAGCAGATCCCAGCCCGTGCCGTCAGGAAGCCCCAGATCGGAAAGCAGCACATCAAATTCGGCGGAGGGCAGCAGGGCGAGGGCGCTGCCCACGGAAGTGGCCTCCAGAACGGTGTGCCCCGCTTTTTCAAGCCTCCGCCGCAGACAGGATAAAGTGTCCTCATGGTCCTCCACTATCAGAATGCGTAGGGATCGATCACGGGAGGAGGCGGTCATCATGGTTATGCCATTTTTAACAAACGCCTCCTTGCAGGAAAGATGCCTGGCGGGCTCCTGGCTTACTGCGGCCTCTCTTCCAGGGGAAGCCGCACGGTGAATGACGCGCCTTGGCCGGGGCCTGGGCTATGCCCTTCCAGGGTTCCTCCATGGGCCACGACAATCGCCTGGGAGATCGCCAGGCCCAAGCCCAGGCCACCGAATTTTTTGGTGACCGAGGAGTCTCCCTGGATGAAGGCGTCGAAGATCGGTGGCCGGATCTCCGGGTTCCAGCCCATACCGTCATCGCTCACCACGATTTCCACGAAAGCCCCCTCCGTCCGCGAGCGGATTTCTATCGTCCCCTGCGGCGGGGTAAACTTCGCGGCGTTTTTGAAGAGGTTCCAGAACACCTGCTGCAGCCGCGTCATGTCTCCGGAAATCACCGACCGCGGGGCATCGAGCACCGTGGTGATCCGGTGCTTTTTGGCTCCGATCTCCGGGCCGCACAATTCCAGGGCATGGAGCGCGACGTCGTGCACATCCAGGGGAAGATGCTGGATCTCCAGTTTCCCCTGGCCGATGCGGGTGATGTCCAGCAGGTCATCGATGAGCCGGGTTTCGAGAATGACATTGCGTTTGATCATCTCCAGCGCCGCCTGCAATTCGGGGTCGAGATCCGGTTCGTCCAGGATCATCTCCAGTTGCATCACCACGGGAGTGAGCGGCGTGCGCAGTTCATGGCTCAGGACCGCCAGGAAGTGATCCTTGGCGCGGCCCGCGGCCTCCGCCTCCATGCGGGCGGCCCGGATTTCCTCAAAGGCCATCCGCTGCTCGATCAGGTCCGCAGCCTGTCGTGCCAGCAGGTCGAAGTGACGGGTCTCCCGTTCCGTGAGCCGCCGGCGTTCGCGCCAGTGGGTGGAGATCATGCCGATGGGTTTGCCGGAGCGCGTCAGGAGCGGGGTGGACTGGGCGGAGCGGTATCCCGCCGCCACATGCCACTGGAGATCCCCCTTCGGATCCTCCAGGGAGGGATCGTCAAAGTCCACAAACGTGCGCTCACCGGATGTCAGGGCCACGCCGCAGGAGGTGGCGCTGGCGGCACTGACGCGGCCAAACCGCTGGGGGGAATCCGGCGGAAAGCCATGCGTGGCCAGCAGCACCAGTTCAGACGTGAGGGGATCGAAAATCTGCACCGTCCCCGCGTCGGAGCCGGCCAGCTTCATGCCCGCCGCGTTCACATCCTCATACAGCGCCTGGATTCCGGTGTGGTGGGGAATGATACGCGTCCCCAGGTCACTCAGGGTTTGGGTGGCGGAAAAGTCCGCTTTCAGCGCGGCCTCCGCCTGTTTTCTCGGGGTGATATCGTTGAAGAGAACCGCCACGCGACGCTCCTCCGGCCTCCCCGTGCGGAAGGCATAGACATCGAAGTAACGCCCCAGGGCCTCCGCGGACTGTTCGAAGCGCGCCGGTTCCCCCGTGAGTGTGATCTTTCCGTAGATCTCATACCAGTGATCCTCGTGTCCCGGGGCGAGTTCCCGCATGCTCCGGCCCAGCGATTTCTCCAACTTCATCCCGGTGTGTTTCTCAAAGGCCGGGTTCGCCTCCAGAAACCGGTAGTCCCAGGGCTTGCCGTTTTCGTCGAACAGCACCTCGATGAGGCAGAGCCCTTCATCGATGGAGTCGAAGAGTGCGCGGTATTTTTCCTCGGAGGCGCGGAACTTCGCCTCGGACTCTTTGTCGCTGGTGATATCCGTGAAGACCACGGCCACGCGCAGACTCCCCGGCCCCTCCAGCCTGGTGGCGGTTCCGGCTACCCATCGTCCCGAAGGTTCCAGCCGGGCCTCGAACTGCGAGGGCATCCCGGTCCGGAGAGCTTTTTCACAACCGGAGAGCCAGGCGGGGTCCATGCCGGGCATTAGATCCTCCACCGTCCGCCCGGCCGGGCGCTCCAGTCCCGTCTGCCGGGAAAAGGCCGGGTTGCATTCCAGGATACGGTAATCCTCCACGCGCCCCTGACTGTCGATGATGGCCTCCGTGATGACAAACCCCTCACCCATGGAATCGGACAGTATGCGCAGACGCGCGTCGCTTTCCCGCAGCCGCTCCTCCGCCAGGCGCAGCTTCCGCCGGACCGCCAGGAGTTCCTCACTGGCGGACTGAAGGGTTTCCACCGGTGGCGGCGGGCCGGATGCCGGGTAGTCGGACGGAGGCATGATCAAGAGATAGCACCAATAACGGCTGAAGGAAAAGCGGAACCTGTCCCGCGTGCCCGCGAGGTCTCCGCATGTTCCGGGCCGCGCGGATTCCCCGGTCCTCCGAACGCGCCCAAGGAGCGGCGACATTCCTGTCGCCGTCGAACTCTCCGGTGGAGGATGGGAAAGGCCACGGAGGAGACCGGGGGAGGAATCAAAAGGATGCGCATGGAGGCCAACCTCCCACCTGACGGAGGACCGCCTAGGCCACCCTCCATCGAAGGAACCTTCGATTCAACTCCACGGAACCACTATCCCATTTTACAGGATTCCCGGCATCCGATCGTGTTCTCCCCACCCACTATGTGAGGCTCGGAAGGCAGGGAGAGGTCAGGGCGGTTACCTCCGCGGGAAACCTACGACTTAGGCGCGGCCTCCACGGTCTTCTTCAACGACTCCAGGCCTTTCTCAAAGGAAGCGCCGATCATCTTGTCCATGTCCACGAAAATGCAGAACGCCTTGGAGAGGAAGTTCTTCTCCCCGGACATGCTCCAGACCACGTCTGTTTCGTCTCCCTGCCGTTTGAAGACAAACTCCGCCTGGCTGACCCCCGCGATGGGTTCGAAGAACTCCATCTTGAACTTCACCAGTTCGTCCGGGCGGATCTCCGTGATGGTCATCCGGCCCTCGCCCACTTCCTTGTTGCCCTTCCAGGAATAGCTGGCTCCCACGCCGGAGGCCGGGCCTTCATACGTGAGCTTCATGGCCGGGTCCACCTCCATCCAAGGATTCCACACCTCCCAGTTCTTCACGGTGTTCACCTGGGGGAAGACGGCGGAGGGCAGGGCCACGATCCGCCTCGTCCGCTCCACCCGGTAGGTGGGGGGCTGAAACGCCGCCACGATGCAAAAGACGGCGATGACGAGCACGAGGCCCAGAAGGACTTTGATGAAAGTGGAATGCTTCTTCATAGCGAATCGGGAGGATGGGGCAGGGTCAACGCGGGCCGTGCTCCTGGATGAGCTTCTTGCCGGCCGCGTTCCATACCCGGACGATGCCATCCTCGCCGCCCGCGGCAAGCCACGTTCCCGACAAATCTGCGGCGAGGGAGAAGACAAACCCTTTGGTGCCGGGAAGGCGTTCCTCGTTCAGGCGCACGGTGCTGTCTCCGCTGGCGGAGGCGATGGTGTCCCCCGTGCCCATCCAGGTGACGGCGCTCACTTCACGCGGGAAGGTGGTGGCGGCCCGCAGGGGTTTGGCGTCCAGGAGATCCCAGACCCGCAGGGTATTGTCCGCGCCGCCGGTGGCGAGGGCCAGGCCATCGCCGCGCCAGGCGATGCTGAGCACGTGGCTGGAGTGCCCTTCAAAGGAGGCTGTGCGTTCGCCATCGGCCACGCGAAAGACGCGCGCCCAGCGGTCGCTCCCGGCAGTGGCCAGAAGGGAGTCGTCCGGGGAAAACGCGAGCGCGTTGACTGTGTCCGAATGCGGGTCCTTCAAGGTGAGGACCGGCGTACCGTCCACCACGTTCCAGATTTTCACCTCCCCCGCCCGCGAAGGAATGCCCCCGCCCGCGGCGAGCAGGCGTCCGTCAGAGGAAAAACTGAGCGCCGTGACCCGGCCGGAGAAAACAGCGGCGTCCTCCGGGTCACCCAGCGTGCGCTCCCACTGCCAGACCCGGCGCTGGGGAAACGGCACGGCTTTTTTATCCGGTCCCGCGCCCAGCAGTTGATCCCCGGAGACGGCGAGGAGCGGACCCGCCGTGGTGGAAGCGGCATCGCAGAGCGCGCCGGATTCCAGGGCATGCCATTGCACGCGGCCGCCCTCCAGGGAGATCGCCACCGTCAGCCCGTCCGCGAGCACGACGGCGGATTTCACCACCGGGAAGGGCACCGGCGCTTTCGCGGTGTCCACGTCCGCCTGGGCTTCGGTGAGCGTGGTCTGGGCGGCGGCGAAAGCGCCGTCCGCCGCCAGCCGGGCCTGTCCCGCCTGGGCGGCGAGACGCACGGAGAGCTCCGCGTTGGTGCGGGCATTGAGAAAGGCGCGCTCCGCGGCGGTGGTCTCCTTCGCCGTTTTAGCCGCGGCTTCCTTGCGCGGGCCATCGTCCGGGAATTGGCGCAGGGCTTCGGTGGCGGCGGTGGATTCCGCGAGCTTCCGCTGCCACGCGGCGCGGGTGGTCTGCATCGTCCCGTGCGCGGTCTTCACTCCCTCGGCCTCTTTGTTCGCGGCTTCGGTGGCGGCAGTGGCGCGGGCCTTTCGCGCGTCCACCAGACGGCGCGCGTTCTGGAGCAGGCGTTCCGCCTTCGCGATGCCCCGGACGGCGGGGGATTCACACGTGATGTCCCTGACGTTTTTTCCGGCTTCCGTGTCCACCAGATGCAGCACGGCATCCCCCGCGCCCCACAGCACGTTTGCCCCCGCGCCAGGCACGCGGGTAAAGAAGGCGGGGGCCTTGTCCGAGAGACGGATCTCCTTCGCGGGTTTTGCCAGGTCCACCGGCGCGTCTTTGGAAAATGGATACAGCCGCAGCATTCCATCCACGCCCGCCGCGGCGAGCACGGTACCCTCCTTGAGAAAACACAGCGAGCTGACCGCCACGGGGGATTCCCCGCGGAAGAGTACCTTCTTTTCCGCCACGCTCCAGACGCGTGCCGCACGGTCCTGGGAAACGGCCACGATGAGGCTGGCGTCCGGGGAAATGGCGAGGGCGGAAACCGGCGCGGTGCCGTCTTTCAACTCCGTCACCGGCGGTTTCTCCTCCGCGGGATTCCAGAACAGCACGCGGCCCGCCGAGTCACCGGAAGCCGCGAGCCTGTCCGCCGCCGCGAGACTCAGTGGGACGTCCGGCAACTGCGCGCCGTTTTTCCCTCCGGTGAACGGCGCGCGCCGCCAGAGCCTGGCGGTGCGATAGCCCCCCGTGGCCATGAGATCCTCCGAAGCGAAGGCCACGGACATCACGGCATCCCGGTCCGCCACCGCCTGGTCTTTATACATCTCCAGCTTTGCCAGCGCGGGATCCGCGAGGCTCCCCAGCGAAACGCCGGTGGCCATGTCAAAAAGCGTCACCGCGTTCCCCCGCGCGCCCGCCGCCACGGTGCCGCCGGGCGAGACGGCCACGGAATTCACCGGGGACGTGTGTCCGGGAATGCCGCGCCACACGATGCCCTTCTCCTGGGCCGGAGCGGTGCCCTTCGCGCCTTCATCGATCCACCGGCGCAGCAGGCCCAGCTCCTCCGCCGTGAGATTCGCGGCGTTTACCTTGTTGCCCGGCGGAGGCATCGCGGGATCCTCCGCGTGCATGGCGGTCTTGAGGAGAAGGCTGTCCGCGCTCTTTCCGGGCACGGCGGAGGGCCCGGTGTCGCCGCCTTTGAGGATGAGTTCCGGGGTTTCCAGATTCAGCCCCGCCTTGGCCTTGGTGGCATTGTGACAGGCCAGGCAATTCCGCTTCAGCACGGGGTAAATCTCCTTGCTGAAATCCACGGGCGTGTCCCGCTTGATCTCCGCGACGGGCAGGGCGGCGGAGGCGGTCGCGGCGGTAAACAGGAAAACGGATAGCTTCTTCATGGGACGATCACCACGGTAAGCGCGTGGCGGGAAAAGAGGTCTTCGCCATTCCACTGGCATTTCGCTTCGATGGCGCAGGCATACCGGCCTGGGGCGGCTCCGGCGGCGCATTCCAGCACCACCTTTGCCTCTCCGGCGGGAGCGGTGACTTTAGCGGCGGTCAGGAATTTCGCGCCATCCGGCGCGGCAAGTGTCAGGTCCGCCGGGCCGGGATAACCATAGCGGCGCTCCAGCTTCACCGGGCATTCCTCCTTGGCTCCGGCCTTCAGCGTGATCTCCGCCGGGCCCGACAAAAAGACGGGCGAAGGCGCGATCTTCACCTGGATGGGCGCGGAGAAGGCGGCTTCCTTCAGCTCCCGCAGGGGCGTCTTTTCCCCCGGCTGCCAGCGCACGGTGCCGCGCGCGGAGGCATAGACATTCCAGGTGCCGGGGGTGAATTGATTCCCGTCCTTCCTGGCAAAACTCAGCGCGAGCTTCGCGCCCGCGGCATCGGCGGCGGGCTTCACGGGCTTCCACTGCCGCAGGCCGGGCAGGCCGTAGAGCGCGGCCTCCCATTCGCCTTTGAAACCCTTGAGGCTGGCATCGCGGATGAACTTCACGGGGATCTCAATGCTGCCCGCGAGTGAAGTTTCATACACTTTGGGTTCCTCCGCCTCCACCGCCAGCGGGGCGGCCTCGGCATCCGTGACGCCGAGCACGAAGCCGTCCGTGCTCAATCGCATGTCCAGACGCTCGGAGGCCGTGTCCCCCACGCTCCAGCGCGGCGTGACCTCCCGCGCGGCGCGGGTTTTATCCCCGCTCTGACCAGTGATTTGCACCCGGCCTGTCCACGGCTTCACGTCCGCGGAGGAATGCAGCACCAGCACGCCGGAGGAGACTCCGGAAGGCAACACCGTCTCCTCCGCGGTCACGCCCGGAGGCAGACCGGCCACACGGAGAGTCACGGGATCGTCAAAGCCATCCTGCCGCACCACGGCCACGGGGATGGCCACGCCGCCGCGACGGCGCAGCAGAGGAGCCCAGCGGGACACGGATTTCCCGTCCGCCGGGCACTCGTGCATGGCCAGCACCTGGAAATCCGGGCGCGGCTCCCGCAGGACGAGCCGGTAACGGCCACCGCCGCCAAAGCGGTCCGTGACCATGAGGCGATACGTTACGCCCTCCTCGCAGACCACGGAGCCGGAGGGATCGCGAGTGCCCGCGCGGAAACGGTCCGCGCCAGGCGGGCCGGGGGTGTCGTCAAATTCCGTGGTCCCGCCGTTCTGCTCGCGGCCCTGGGCGTCGCGGGTGATTCTGGTCAGGGTCAGCACGGGATCGGATGCCTCGCCCAGCCGGTGGGAATAGACCTCGAACACCACCACGCGGCCCTTTGGCCCGGTGAAGGAAAACCAGTCCTCGTCCAGACGGCCGGCCACCTGGGCGGGGAAGGGGAGAGCCTGGGCGGCGGCTTCGGAATTGTTAGGTTCGGTTTCCTCCGTCACTGGTCCGGCGGGAGGTGGGCTCACGGCTCCGGCAAGCGGGAGCGGCGGGGGCAGGGAGGGCACGGTGCCGGGTTCCGCGAGAGTGAGCCGGTAATGGCTGGAGGCCCCGCCCCGCCAGGCGATGTCCCGGATTTCCAGAGTGTAGTCCCCGGCCGCAGGCGCGGTGAATTCCAGCACGGGATCACGATCCAGCCCGGAATCCCGCGGCTCGATTTCCCGGCCCGCCGCGTCCCGCAGGCTGAGGATGGCGCTGAGCGGGGAATCCAGCCGCTGGGCCGCGCAGTCCGCCGTGAAACGCTGACCCTTCGCGGCGGTGAAGCGGTAGTAGTCCGCGGTGTCCGCCTCGATGGCGCCATTCACCGTGATGGGAAGGGTAACCGCCATGGCGGTCCCTCGGGTGTGATTCGTTCCCGCATCGATCCCCTCCGGCACGGTGCCGGTGACAAAGAGCGCGCTCGTGGAGATGCCATAGCGCCCGGAGGCCCGCACCTCATGCGGCCCGGGTGGCACGTCCGGAGCCAGCGTGATCTTGAATTTGCCGCCCGCCTCCGCCGCGGCCTTGAGGCCCGGGTGATCGAAGAGCAGTTCCTTCACATCATCCAGATCCGTGCCCTGAAGACTCACCTCCACCTCCGTGCCCGCCTTTCCCCCGCGGGGGAAGATGCCATCCAGCCGCGCCGCCGGAAGCTGCGCCGCGGCGGGAAGGGAGAGGAGAAGAAAGAGAAGTGAACGTCCGGTCATCGCGCTGAAGGATTGAGGGGAATTGTTAGAAAGCCGCCGCGGCTCGGAACGTGGCGGAGGTTTTTAACCTCCGTCCGCAACGCTCCCGCGAGCGCCAGAACATCCAGTCCGGACAGGACTTCCCGCTCTGGCCCTCTGAATGAAGAGCCCGTGCTGTCTCCGGGGATTTTGTTAGTCTGGATAGCTTGGCGGACGGAGGTTAAAAACCTCCGCCACGGTGCCGGATGGGATCTCATTTAATGATTGAAGAGAAACTCCTTCGAATTCATCAGCGCCCAGATGAGGTCCTCCCACGCGACGGATTTCCCTTCGCGGGCGGTGACGTAATCCAGGGCTTTCTTCACCTCCTCCGCCGCGGGAGGGCGGCCATAGACGGTAAGGAAAAGGCGGCGCACGCGTTCCTCTCCGGCGGCCGTGTCTTTTGCCAGGGCGGTGGCGCGGCCCTGGGGGCTGGAGAGTTTTTCCTGGAGGCCTTTCGAGTTCAGCAGATGCAGGCTCTGGGCGAGACTGCTGTCCAGCGAACGCTCGCATTCACAGGCGCTGGCATTGTCCGGGCGTCCGAAGACGGTCAGGAAATAACTGCCCGCGTTGAAGCTGTCATCCGGCAGCGCGGCGGCGCGGGCCCCCGCGGGCTGGCCGGGGAATTTCGTGGGCACGCCCGTCGCGGTATCGATGGCGTCCAGCAACACTTCCGCGGGAAGCCTCCGGGGGAAGAAGCGGCTGAAGTTCTGCCGGTCTGTCGCGTTATACGCATTCGGCAGGCTGGATAACTGATAGGTGCTGCTCAGGCAGATGGCGCGCGCCAGGGCCTTCAGGTCGAATTTCCGCTCCGTGAAATAAGCGGCCAGTCCCTCCATGAGCGCGGGATTTGTCGCGGGATTGGTCACCCGCATGTCATCCTCCGGCTCCACGAGACCGCGCCCGAAGAAGTGCTTCCAGTAACGGTTCGCGAGCATCTTCGCGAAGAAGGGATTCTCCGGCGCGGTCAGCCACGCGGCCAGGGCGCGGCGGGGATCCTCGCGCGGCGTGAGATTCAGCACCGGGCTGCCCAGGGGCGTGGGCTTCACGGATTTGTTCGTCTTCGGATTCACCGCCGACGCCTCGCGCCATTGATTGAAGACCGCCTCCTCGCCCGGCTCATCGGAGGGCTTGCGGCCCACGTTCGAGAAGAACGCGGCGAAGCCGTAATAGTCCTGCTGGCTCCACTTCTCGTAGGGATGGTGGTGGCACTGCGCGCACTGGAGGCGCTGGCCGCAGAAGACCTGGGCCACGTCCTGGAGTTGCTCCTGGGGTTTCGTCACCGCGCGGTACCACGCGGCGGGCGGGTTGTTGCTCACGCTGCCGGAGGCGGAGAGGATCTCCCGTGTGAAGACATCGTAGGGTTTGTTCCGGTTCAGGCTGTCCTTCAGCCATTGATAGAAGGCATAGGTCACGCGGGCGGGCGCGGTGCCGCGTTTGTTCCGCAGCAGGGAGGACCACTTTCCGGCGAAATACTCACCATACTCCGGGCTGGCCAGCAGACGGTCCACGAGGGCCGCGCGTTTGTTAGTGTCCGGGTCCGCCGTGAAGGCTTCTACCTCCGCGGCGGCGGGCACGCGACCGGCCAGATCCAGCGTGACCCGGCGCAGGAAAGTCGCGTCATCGCACAAAGGGCTGGGCGGCAGGCCCAGGGTGCGCAGCTTGGTGAAGATGTGGGTATCGATGAAATTCCGCTCCGGCGGAAACTCCCCCAGCGGCGCGCCGAGCGGTACCGTGGCGCGGAAGACGCCGGCCATTTCCTTATACCGGATCATCACCGAGGCATCGCCCGGCTGCTTCGCGGTCTTCACCAGGCCGAGCGGTGTCACCTCCAGCATGTCCTTCGCGTTGCTGTCATACTGCACCGCGGTGGTGATGTCCCGCCAGGAGCCGTCCGAATACCGGGCGGTGACCTGAAGCTGCTGCGTGGTCTCCGGCTGGAGCAGGCGCTCGGGAGGGAAAACGGAAATGCTCACGGGATAAGGCGCGGCGGGATCGCCCGCGGGCGTGCCCTGCTCCATCCAGCGCACCAGCGTGAGGTAATCCGGTGAGCCGCGCTCCATGCGGGCCCCGCCGCCGTGCGGCATTTCACCCGTGGACTTGAGCATGAAAAGACTGTTCTCCGGCGCGGCGGGGAAGAGCCTGCGTCCGCGGGACTCCAGCACCAGGTGCTCATAGTCCTCGCCCGGCTCGAAACCCAGGAGGGAAAGCTTGAAGCCGTTCTGTCCCTCGCTCTTCCCGTGGCAGCCGCCGCCATTGCAGCCGTATTTGGTGAAGAGCGGCACGATGTCATGGGTGAAGTGCGAGACCCGCCAGGCGGAAGCTCCGGAGACGGTCACCATGGCCGAGGACTTCACGCCCTCCCGCGTGGCGGTAATGGTGGCCGTGCCGTCCGCGAGCGGGGTGGCCACGCCCAGCGGGGAGACCGTGAGCACGGACGCGGGCTCCACGGTCCAGGTCACGGCACGGGTGACATCCGCGGGCGGCTGGCCGTCCGGCGTGGCCGTGACCACCAGTTGCAGGGTGGCGTCCTTTCCTTTGAGCACGCCCGGTTTCCCTTCCGGCGCGCCGGTGTGGAGATCCAGGGTAGTGGCGGCATGGGCCGCGGGGAGCGCCAGAAGGGTGGTGAAAAACACGCGGGCGATCATCAGGAGACGAGTTCCTTCATGGGTTGGAAAGTGCCGTCCACGAGGAAATGCGGTCGCCCGCTGAGATCCGGCACGGTGGTGGTGTTCGGGTTGATCCCGAGATTGTGATAGAGCGTGGCAAAGATCTCCTCGAACCGCACCGGCCGCTCCACGGCCTCGCCGCCATTCCGGTCCGTGGCTCCGATGGCCTGGCCGGTGTGCATGCCGCCGCCGGCCATGAGCGCGCAGGAAACGTTGGGCCAGTGATCGCGCCCGCCGTCCTTGTTGATGCGCGGGGTGCGGCCAAACTCGCCCCACGCCAGCACGGTGACATCCTTGTCCATGCCCCGGTCATGCAGGTCCTGCACGAGCGCGGAGACCGCCTGGTCGAAGTCCGGCAGGTTCTGCCGGGCGTTGTTGAAATTCGCGCCGTGCCAGTCCCAGAAGCTGTAGCTGACCGTGACCACGCGCACGCCCGCCTCCACCAGACGGCGGGCCAGGAGGAACTGCTCATTGAGCCGCGGCGCGGCGTCGCCTTGGATTTTGTCCGTGCCCTTGCCGTAGAGGGCTCGCAGCTTGTCGGATTCCCCGGAGACATCCAGTGCCTTCAGCAGGCGGGAGGAGGTGAGGATATCAAAGGCCTGGGTCTCGAATTCATCCAGCCCGGTCATCGCGCCGGAGTTGTCCGCGTCGCGGCGGAAGCCATCGAAGGCGGTCAGCAGGGAACGGCGGTCCGCCAGGCGCTCCAGGGTCACGCCATTCAGTGTCATGTCTTCCTTCACGCTGCCCAGCGGCATGAAGGGGCTGTGGCCCACGCCGAGAAAGCCCGCGCGTCCCTGATTGTAGGGCGCGTGCTGCATCTTCTGCGAGAGATTCACATACGGAGGCACGGCGGAGCCGGTGCTGCCCTGGACCTTCGAGACCACGGACCCGATCTCCGGCCAGCCGCCCGGAGGCGCGTTTTCATTGAGCCGCCCGGTGACGCACTGGAAGGACTCGTGCCGGTCCTTGGCTCCCACCACGCTGCGGATGAAGGCCAGCTTGTCCGCCATCTTCGCCATGCGGGGCAGGTGCTCACAAATGCGAATGCCAGGAACGTTGGTGGAGATTTCCGAGAACTCCCCGCGGATCTCCGAAGGCGCGTCCATCTTCAGATCATACATATCCTGGTGCGGCGGCCCGCCCGGCAGGTAGATCATGATGAGGGATTTCTGCGACTTCCCTTTCCCCGCCCGCGACTCCGCGCGGAGCAGACTGGAAAGCGAAAGCCCGCCCATTCCCAGCGTCCCGATGCGCAGGAAAGAACGCCGGGAAAGGCCATCGCAGAAAGAACCGGAGGACGAGCCGGAGGAAAGAGAGATCATAAAAAAGGAAAGTGTAGTGGAAATGAATGGGCGCCGGGGACGTCAGCAGGCGCGCGCCCGTTGCGGGATGAGATGGTTCGCAGCTTCCCGCCGCCCGCGGCGGATGAGGATGAATCCGTAAGTGAACAAAGGGACGCCGAGGGGGAACGAAAGCCCGAAGGCCCAGAGCGGGAACGTGGGCCCCAAGTTCCAAAGGGAGGAACGCGAAGGATTACCTGGATCGTAATACACCCGCGCGGGGCCCCTGTGATGGAGTGACTCGAAGGTTTCAGAAAAGCCGGGCCATGAATCCGGCCAGCCAAAGCCGAACCCGCTGCCTGTGTGCGCGGTGCCGTTCACTTCATACCGGTACTGGGGCACCGGCTTCTTTCCTTTTCCGGAGGAAACATATTCCACGCGCGTGATATTCCCCTCCACGGAGGGCC
Organism: Verrucomicrobiales bacterium; assembly: GCA_965229245.1. GTDB lineage: Bacteria > Verrucomicrobiota > Verrucomicrobiia > Verrucomicrobiales > V1-33 > V1-33. The sequence continues at coordinate 358,501 of CBDDIW010000002.1, read as the reverse complement.
AGCCCTTCGCGGCCAGACTGAGGTAAAGCTCCCGGACGAAGAAGATGGAAACCGCTAGGAAGGCGATGGCTCCGACCGCGATGACCCACTCGATCCTGCGGGGCAGGTCGGAAAGGTCTCTCCGGGTGGCGACGGTTTGTTTCAGCATGACTCCAATGGAAGGTCCTTCGCCCAGGGGCAGTCGAGCGCGAGACACGTGAGGACGGGTAGTATAAAACCCCCAAACGAATTCCCGCGAACCGGCGACTCTCCTGGAAAAGACGGGCACCACGCGAACGGATGGAGATACGGATGGCATGGCGGGAATCTCAGTTCGCGGGCTGAGACAGATGGGGCAGGTTGCCGGAGGTTTCCTCACGGGGAAGCTGTCGCGCCTCCCGGCGCGCGCGGCGGAGGACAAAGAATGTAAAGGTGGCCAAAAAAACTCCCACGGGGGAAAAGATGGCAAACAGCCACGGGATGAGGCCAGGTCCTTTGTTCCAGAGCGAGGAGCGCGCGGGATCCCGGGGATCATAATATACGGATACCGGGCCTGGTCGCTGGTATTTCGCAGGGTGAGCCCAAAAGTCATCCCGTGTCGTGGGCCAGCCATACCCGATGCCCCTGCCTGTGTGGGATTTACCGTCCACCCCGTATTCGTAGGCGGGCACGAAGGTTCCTCCTCCGCGAACGGAGTCGTGTTGTTCCACCTGGGTGATCCTGCCCTCCGTGGAGGGCCAGTTTTTCGTGGCCAGACCGAGAGTGAGTTCCTGGAGGAACCAGATGGAGGCCACGAGAAATGCCACGGCTCCGGCCGCGAATCCCCAATCCAGGCCACGCGGCAGATCAGCCCACCCCCGGTCCGGGCCGGTATTGCTGATCACCTGCTTGAGCATGGCACGCGGGAGGAAGAGGGTTATCCTATCAATTCCGGAATCGGCTTGAACTGCTCATCCACCAGATACCGCGGACGGCTGTTCAGGTCATCGATGGTGGCCGTGCGCGTGTCGATCCCCATATTGTGATACAGCGTGGCGAAAACCTCCTGGAAGTCCACGGGGCGCGAGGCCACCTCGCCGCCCAGCCGGTCCGTGGAGCCGATGACCTGGCCGTGCCTCATGCCGCCACCCGCGAGGGCGGCGCAGGAAACGCGGGGCCAGTGTTCGCGCCCGGCGTCCTTGTTCATCTGCGGGGAGCGCCCAAACTCACCCCACACGACGACGGAGACATCCTTGTCCAGCCCGGACAGGTGCAGGTCCTCCACCAGGGCGGTGAGGCCGTTGTCCAGTTGCGGGAACACTTCGCGGGCCTGGGGGTAATTCCGCTGGTGCCAGTCCCAGCGGTTGAAGCCCAGGGTCACGCACCGCACCCCAGCCTCCACCAGGCGGCGGGCCATGAGGAACTGCTCCGGGCATTCCGGGCCGCCATCGTCCCGGCATTTCATGGAGCCGCCGCCATAGCGGGCGCGTACTTTCGGATCCTCCTTGTCCAGGTTCAGCGCCTCGGAGAGCTTGCTGGAGGTGAGCACGCCCATGGCTTGCTGCTGGAAGGCGTCCATGGCCTCCATCATGCCGGAGGCATCCACTTCACGGCGCATCGTATCGAAGCTGGAGAGCAGCGCGCGGCGGTCCTTCAGGCGGTCCAGCGAGATGTTGTTCAGCACCAGATCCGAGGCCCCGCCGCCATTCGGCTGGAAGCATGAATGCGCCGGGCCGAGGAAGCCGCATTTGCCCGGGTCCGCCCAGGGGGCGTGGGCCATCTTTGGCGAGAGTCCCACACTGGCGGGCACTCCGGGCCGGGCCTGCCCGTGGATTTTCGAAACCACGGAGCCAAAGCTGGGCCAGCCGCCAACGGGCGCGTTTTGTTTCACCCTGCCGGTGAAACACTGGTCCGAGGCGTGTTCCGCCGCCGCGCCCACCACGCTGCGAATGATGGAAAACCGGTCCATCATCGCCGCCATTTTCGGGAAAAGCTCGCAGATCTGGATACCGGGTATCTTCGTCCTGATCGGCGTGAACTCCCCGCGGATTTCGGCGGGCGCGTCCATTTTCAGGTCCCACATATCCTGGTGCGGCGGGCCACCTGGCAGGTAAATCATGATGACGGACTTCGCGCTTTTGACCGCCTGCCCGGCCTCGGCCTTGAGGATCTGGGGCAGCGCCATGCCGCCGAGCCCCAGGGCACCGAGACGAAGAAAGCCGCGACGCGACACGCCATCGCAAAAACGGGAGGATTGGGATCCGGAGATTCTTAACATGCGCGGGGGCGGAGGGTTAAGGGTTGTGGAAGTCGATGAAGCCACTCTCCAGGAAACGCACCGGTCCGGGGAGGAGCCCCATCGCGGCGGGAGTGCGCGGGCTTTAGTAAGGACCAGGGAATGTCCGCCTTTCGTTTAATTTCCCCTTATGGACACCTCATTCGCGGATGCCGCTGGCGGAAATCCTTTACCAGCACCGCCTTCCGTTCCTCTGACAAAGGGGTGTATGGGGCTTATTGCCCATTCCCGGAGCCCTGTCCCCTGTCCTAACAAGAGAGGGCGCGGGATATTCCCGCGCCCTCCTTCAATCAATCATCCTGCCCTCTCCTCACGCCAGCTTCCACGGGCCGCGGTATTCGCGGGTTAGGAGCTTCGAGGCCTCGGCATCCCCGATGATCTCCTCCTTCTCCGGATCCCATTTGATCTTCCGTCCGGTGAGCATGGAAATGAGCGCTAGGTGGCCGGGAATGGCGCTGTGGTGGCCGGTTTCCACCGGGCACAGCGTCTGGCCGCGGGATTTGATGCAGTCGATGAACTCGCCCTGGTGACCGCGCGGGCTCTTCCCGAGCTTCACTTTGCGAACGTCATCCGGCAGTTCTTTGTAAGTGAAGGCCTTCACCCGTTTGTCACCCTCCCGTTTCTCATAGGCCCGCATCCACTCGGGATTGCTGCATTCGAAGACCCCGCGGTCCACCTGCACCCAGCCCTTGTCCCCGATCCACCGCGTGCCGCCCCGGATGTCAGGATGCCCGCCGGCGATGATCATCTTCACGCCATTGTGATAGGTCGCTTCCGCGCGGTAGCGCGTGGCCGTGTTCCAGACGGAACCCTTCGCCGGGAATTCACCCTTGCCCTCGATCTCCACCGGGCCGCCCTTCTGGTCGCAATCAAGGCCCCAGTGGGCGATATCGCAGTGGTGCCCTATCCAGTCCAGCAACTGGCCGCCGCCGATGTTGTAGTCCCAGCGCCAGTTCATATGCACGCGGCCTTCGATGTAGTCCTGCATGGTGGCCGGGCCGATCCACATCTCATAGTCCAGGTCCGCGGGCGGCGGCGTCACCTGCATCTTGTTCTTCGTGCCCGCGAAGTCGGAATGCCCGGAGGGCAGGCCCACGTGAACCTCGGAGACCTTGCCGATGAGGCCGTTCCTGACAATTTCCGCGCCGATGCGGAAGTTGTCATTGCTCCGCTGCCAGGAGCCCATCTGCCACACACGCTTTGCCTGCTGCACGGCTTTCACGATGGCCTGCTGCTCATGGATGGTGCGGGCCAGCGGCTTCTCGCCGTAGATATCCTTCCCGTTCTTCGCGGCCTCGATGGCCACCAGCGCGTGCCAGTTGTCCGGGATGGCGATCATCACGGAGTCGATGTCCTTCCGGGCCAGAAGCTCGCGGTAGTCCTTGTATCCCTTGCAGTCGTTGTTGCCGTTGCCCGTGTTGATGGCCTTCACCGCCTTGTCCAGGTGGCCCTTGTCCAGATCACAGGCGGCCACCACCTGCACATCCTGCAGGCGCAGAAAGGCATCCGTATTCCCCGGCCCCTGCATCCCCCAGCCGATGGCGGCGAGCGTGATGCGGTTCGAGGGGGCGGTGGTTCCATCCGCGCCGATGGCGGACGCGGGGATGATGGTGGGGAAGGCGAGCAGACTCGTCTTCTTCAGGAAGGAACGGCGGGTGGTTTTCATTTGGGTTGGTTGCTGGGGTGGCCCGCCTGGGGCGGATGCCTCCCGCCGGAATATGAAAGCGGACCCGCAAGGCAAAGACAATTCTGAACCGCAATCCGGGAGACTTCACCGGGGCTTCCGCGGATGGGCTTTGCTCGACGGACAGGGCAGGGAATATCACCGCTGCCCGGCGGCTCCGGGAAAACAGCCTGTCGAAAATTATGGACGTGAATGCGTAAAAGTTGTAAGATTTCCCCATGAACGGCGTGGCCAGTTCCTTTAACCAAAAAGAGGAGAGCAAACTCCTCCCGGGATGGCTGCGGGGACTGATGGCGTTGACGGTTTCTTTTGCTCTGGGATGGATCGGTGCCAGGGCTCTCCGCACCACGCTGGTGGAAGCGGTGGAGCGGGATGAGGCGGCGGCCCGGGTATATCTGGAACCCGCCTCGCGGGAGGATGAGCGGCTGCACCATCACACTCACCATTCCGCGGTCAATCTCCGGGCAGCCGCCGGAACCTCCCGCGCAGGTAATCCGGTGCCGGTTTCGCTTTCCCGGGAGCCTTCGGCTCCGCCCGATCGTAAAAAGTCGCGCACCGGCCCGCCGGAGAATCAGGGCCGCTGATCCATGACGGCCTGACCGGTCTTCATATCAAAGGGCATCGAGCTGTGCTCATGCGTGATGAGCCACCGGTCATCCCGTTTTTTCAGACAAAGCGTGGAGCGCCACCACATATCCAGAGCCTTTCCTTGCTGCACGCCCCACACATGATTGAGGCTGTGCGCGAAGGCCGTCTTTTCCCCGGCGGTGATCTTAAGCTCCAGCAATTCATAGTCCACTTCACCGTCGAAAGAGGAGAGCCATTCTCCCGCCCGTTTCCCCACCGTGGCCGCGCCATGGTATTGCAGGGGCGTGATGAGATCGAACGCCAGCACCCCGGGAGCATAGAATTCCATAAGTGCCCCCGGGTCCTTCGCCCGGATAGCCTCCACCGTCCCTTCGATCACCACCTGCACTTCCGCTTCGTCTGATTTGCCACCCGTGTCCGCGCCAAAGAAAACATCCACGCGTTTGATGCGGTCTCCCTCCGTCACGAAAAACTCCGTGTTCCGGAACCGCGCCCCGTCAGTGCGTTCACAGGTGTAGGTTACATACGCCCCTGTTCCATCCTCCACGCAACGCTCGATCTCAAAATTCCCGTGGTTCGCGCTGTTCGGCCAGCACCGCTCAAAATAGGAAGCCGCGCCGATGTTGTCATCCATGGGACTGCTGAAGGTGAAATCGGCGGAGAGCAGCCCCTCCAGCGCCTCCCGGTTTTTGGAGTCGTAAGCGTGGAAATACTCCCGGACGAGGTTAGATACAGGACGAAAGGACATGCGGCTTCCTTTGCATGACTTATACCTGGTTCTGTGCGCGCCTTTCGGCTCAGCGCCTGCCACGGCTTTTGCGGATGGCTGATTTCACCGTCCCATGTTATGAACAGGAAAGAATTCTCTGGCCATGTCTGTTTCCACCCGCATGCGTGTCATTTCCTGGGGAACCGTCCTGACGCTCGCGACGGTGGCGGGCTGGACGGTGGGCGTGGCCTCGCGGGAAAGTGTCCAGCCGCGGACGAGGCCTGCGGCGGCATTACCATCGCGGACTTTTCGCCTCGCGCACCCTGATTCCCCGCGTGTTGATACTGCCTTCCCGTCAGGCCGGTGGATCACCCGGGTGAAAGCCGCGTCAGCCGGGGAGTTTCCCGCGCTGATGGAGGAAATGACCCGGCTCTATCCCGGGGAGCAAGGCCTCCATGACGACGCGGTGAGTTTTTTCTTTGGCCATTGGCTGGCGCGGGATGCGGAGGCGGCGCTGGTCCGTGCCCGTCAGGATAAACTGCATCAACGGCTGGCAATGGAGGTTCTGGCCCAAGCCTGGCCGGAAAAGGCGGCGGAGATTCTCTTTGGACCCGGCGGGGAGGATTTACCGGAGGATGTCCGGGACGGGGCCATGAGCGAACTGGCTTCCACGCATCCGGATTTTTATCTCCGGAAAGATCCGCAAGGAAAGACCTCCGCCTGGCGGGATGCCGCCTGGGAACTGGTAAAAACAGATCCCGCCGCCGTCGCCGCAGCCTGGACCCTGCGGGGCGGGGTTCAGGAGACCGGGGAGGCCAGTCTGCTTTTCGAACTTCTTTCCCGGTGGAGCGCGGTGGATGCCGCCGCGGCAGGCCGCTGGTCGGTGACTTTCGCTGGCGGGAAGGACCGCCGGATGGCGGCGCACGCCTGGCTTTCCGGGCTGGCGCGCGTGGATCCCCGGGCGGCGCTGGCGGCCATGAGGGACAGGATGGAAGGAGCTTCCGCAGGCGATCCTGGATGGTTCACGGGTGGCCCGGAGATGGGGAATGTGATGGACGCGCGGCTGGAGATCGCGGGCCGCCTGGCCCGGCTGGATTTTCAGGAAGCCATGGAGGCCTCCCGGTCCGTGGCCCTCTGCTTCCCGGAACGCGGCCCGGGCCCGGACGAACCGGAAGCGGAAACCCTGGCCAGTGTCTGGAAAAGCATGGCGGAGGCCCGGCTCAGCCGTCTCACCCAGGAACCCCGGGCCTTTCTCGCGGAACTCGAATCCCTGTCCGCCATTATGTCCCGGTACCCTGGCGGGCAGGAGGCATGGCGGGAGATCGTGGAATCCCACGCTCCGGCTTGTCTCGCGGGCTGGACCGCCGCGGAATGCCTGGAGGAGGTACGAAAACGCGCGGCGGCGGGCGGCTCTCTGGACGATCCCGTATTCCGCCAGATGATTCTTCGTGCCGGGAATGAGGTGCCGGAGTCTGTTACCGGTCTTCTTCCGGACCTGCCTGCCAGGGTCAGTGATGCCTTGACCGCCGCCCTTGTGGAGGCCCTGCCCGTGGAAGCCGCGGAGAGGAAACGGGAACTGCTGAGTCTGCTGCATCCCGATGGATGGACCGCAGACCTGGTGGAGTCGCTCCAGGACGAGCCGGGGAACTACGCGCCGCTTCTTACCGGACTCCCGCGGGGGTCGGCTCCCGGCATCGTCGGTTCCTTCGCCGCCGGCTGGGCAAAGCAGGATCCTGCCGCGGCGGGAGTCTGGGCGGCCTCCCTTCCGGAACCGGCGGAGGCGGTTTCCGCCGTCGCCAGGATATGGGCCGGGCAGGATGCCGGAGAGGCCGCCGGTTGGGTTGCCAGTCTGCCGCCGGGGCGGGGGAGCGCGGAGGCGGTCCGGATCGTGACGGAAGTTGCCCGCCGTCAGGGAGTTAACCTGGGGGAATCGCTGCCATGAGGACCATCCACGGAATTACCCTCGCCTGCTGCCTCTTTGGCGCGGCGCTGATGCTCGGACGGATGACTGGTTCCCCGCCTCCTCCGGCTCCGGGTTTCATCCGGAAGGTTTCGGAAGTTACCGGCAAATCCCGCGGAAAGGATGCGGAATCCCTGCTGGCGGTGCTGGAGGAACGTTTGACCCTGCCACCCGCCGCGCCCGTGGCATCCTCCCTCTTTTCCGCCCTGGAGATGAACCGTCTGGCCGCGGGTGAATCCCTGACGCGCCGCGGTCTCCATGGTCCTTCCAGGGCTCTCGGATATGCCTCCAGTTGGGCGGCCTCGGATCCCCGGGGAATGTTCGCTTGGCTTCAGCAACAGGGGCATATGCCGGGTCCGGAGCGTTCGGACCAGAGCCTGTATTACACTGCCGCGCTGTTTTCCAACTGGGCGCGGACGGACATGGAGGCGGCTTTGGCGGCTGCCTCTCTCGTCCGCCGGGATTCCTCCCAGGCTCATGCTTTTATGTCCCTGCTGCCGTTGCTTTGGAGGGACAACCCCGACCGTGCCCGCGAGGTTATCGGGAAATACGGTAGCCTGTTCACCCCTGCTCTCCTGTTTGAATACGGGAATGATCAGACCGGCCCGCGCGACCTGGAGTTCCTGGCTTCGCTGCCGCCAGGAAAGACACGCGGTACCCTGCTTTCCCTCCTGCTGACCGACGCGGCCACGGCGCCGGATGTCCGGGATTCCTCCAGGTCCCATGCTCCGGATATGGCAATCGCCTTCTGGAACGAGGCCTCCGGCGGGCAAAAACAGGAACTTGTGGACGCCGGCTTTTCGCTCCGGGACGCCCGGGTGTATGGCACCGTGGAAACTCCCCCGGTTTTCGAGGGCATGGAGGACCTGGTCCGTGAGAAGGCCGAAAGCTCCGGCGATGCCCGGACTGCCGCGGAGTTCATTCGCGGCCACGGGCAGGCCTGGGCGGCCCGGGATCCGGATGCCGCGCTCGCCTGGGCGCGTGATCATCTGAAAGGCCAGGACCGGCTGGAACTCTCCGCCCGTCTTTTCCGGACGTTCGCGGAGAATGACTTCGATCATGCCGTGGAAATGTGGCGCTCCCTGCCCCCGGGCCGGGTCAAAATCCTGGCCGCCAGTTCCCTTGCCGATGGCACCAGTCCCTCCCGCAGACAGGAGACACTTTCCCTTCTCAATGCCGGTGCCTCCCAGGGCGGGGAAGCCACAGGGGAATGATCCCGCCAACACAAAAAACGGCATCCGTTGCCGGATGCCGTTTTGAGATTCGAGGGATGCCGCCAGGGGCGGAACCTGTTAGCGCTTGCTGAACTGGTAGCGCTTACGGGCACCAGGCTGGCCGTATTTCTTCCGTTCCTTGGCGCGGGCGTCACGGGTGAGGTGACGGCCTTCCTTGAGGGACGGGCGGAAGTTCGGGTCCACCACGAGGAGGGCGCGGGCGATGGCGAGGCGGGCGGCACCGGCCTGGCCATTCAGACCACCACCCACCGTGCTGATGGCGATGTCATACTTGGTGGTGTTTCCAGTGGCCTGGAGGGGAGCGAGCACGGCGTTGCGCATGGAAACCGTGACGAAGTAATCTTCGAAAGCGCGGTCGTTGACCGTGATGTGGCCTTCGCCGGCCGTGAGGCGGGCGCGGGCGATGGCGGTCTTGCGGCGACCGGTGGCGGCGAATTCGTTATCAGCCATGACTGTTGATCAGGTCGGGGGTTTTTAGAACGTGTGGGCCACGGGCGTCTGGGCCTCGTGGTTGTGTTTCTCACCGCGATAGACGCGGAGCTTGGTGAGGATCTTGCGGCCCAGGCGGTTGTGCGGGATCATGCCGCGAACGGCCAGAAGCACGAGTTGTTCCGGGCGGCGGGCGCGGAGGCTGCGGGGGGTGTCACTGTGGTGACCGCCCACGAAGCCGGAGAAACGGTGGTATTCCTTCTCGGTTTCTTTTTTACCGGTGAGGACGACCTTCTCCGCGTTGATCACGATGACGTGGTCACCGTTGTCGATGTGCGGAGTATAGGTTACTTTACGTTTCCCGCGGAGAATATTCGCGGCTTCCACGGCAACGTCGCCGAGGACACGGTCTTTGGCATCGATCAGATACCATTTGCGCTGAATGTCTTCAGCTTTAGCGGAGATGGTTTTCATAGGTGACTGAAAATCAGGGAGGTCCAGAACGACCAGGGGGTCGGGAGGGGCCGATGGTAGGCACGCCGCCGGGGCTGTCAAATGGCAATTTTACTTTCAGGAAAGCCCCTCCAGGGCACCCGGCCAGCTAAGTGGCTCAATCTGAGGGCACTGCGATCCTTTGACGTTATTCGGGCCAGGGAGGCGCATTTTCTTTTTCGGTTTTCCGACCGGATGACGGATAGGGGTATGATGTCCGCCCCCACGATTCCCGGCACCCGTGAACCCGACGCCGAACTGCTCCACGCCTTTCTCTCCACCCGGGGGGAGGAGGCATTCGCGGAACTGGCGCGGCGGCACGCGGGCTGGATCGAAGGCGTGGCCGCCCGCTCCCTGGGTGACCGGGAGCTGGCGCGGGAGGTGACGCAGAATGTCTTCATCCTCCTTGCGCGAAAAGTTGCCCGGGTGAAGCCGGACGCTTTGGGGCCATGGTTGCATCGCACCACCGTGCTGGAGTGCCGGAATGCCCGCCGCCGGGAGCAGCGCCGCCAGCGGACGCTCGTGGCCCTGGAGCGGGCCGCGAATTCCATGGACCCCGTCATTGCACCTCTGGATCCCGAATGGCGGGACGCCCTCCCGCTGCTGGATGCCGCCGTGAACCACCTGCCGGAGCGGGATCGCGCCGTGGTGGTGCAGCGGTTCATCGAGCAACGGAGCTGGCGGGAAATCGCCCGCTCCACCGGCCGGAGTGAGAATGCCGCCCGTATGGCTCTGGGTCCAGCGCTGGAACGGCTGCAGAGTCTGCTCCGGCGACGCGGCGTGGCTCTTCCCGTGGCGGCCCTCTTGGCGGCCTTGTCCGCCACTTTGTCCCCCTCCGGCACGGTGTCCGCCGCCACTCTCACGGAGCAGGCTCTGTCCCTCCGCCTCTCCACCGGCCCCCGGGCAGACGGAGGGCTTTGGCTTTCGACCGCTGCCTGCGTGGTGGTGGGTACTGTCGCCGGTTACGGGCTGAGCGAGCCTCCGGAAGCAGTGGAGAAAACGGTGGAGAGGAGAGTGGATTCCCGGGCCGGGGGATTGCCGGGTCTTCAGGCTGCCCCTGGTGAGGACGGGATGGGATTCGACCTTGAGGCCGTGCTGCGCGACCTCCATGCACTCAAACCTTCCGGAAATGACATGGCCTCACTGGTCAGGCTGCGGGCCGCGCTTCGCCGGATGCCCGCAGAGGCGGTGCCCCGGCTCCTGGACGCCATGCGAAAACGGGGCTGGGGGCCGGACTCGGCGGACATCGCGGCGGTGTTTTTCGAACGATGGGCCGGCATGGATGTGGAGGCCGTCTGGGCTGTCTTTCGCGAAACGGATTTCCTCGGCGCGGTGGAGCAGACCACCCTGGCCATCCTGCGGGGCATGCGGCGGGATGATCCTGCGCTCTTTGTGAAACTGATCAATACGCTACCGCTCTCCAATGTCTATGAGACCGCTGTCAGGGAGGCCGTCCACTTTTACTTTGGGAACCTTCCCGTGGATGAAATCGCGCCTCTGCTGCGGGATATAAAGTCTCCCGGGGCGCGTTCGGTGGCCATGCAGAATTTTCTGGCCCGGGATTTATCGGGTCAGGAATGCGCTCTCCTGGCACCGATGGCCGCGGAACAACCCCCGCAGGTAGTGGGGCGGTTTGTGACGCCGCTTGCTGAAAAATGGGCACGCCGGGACTGGCAAACCTTCCAGCTATGGGCGGAGACTTTGCCAGTGAATTCGCCCGCGCGGTTTGCGGCTGTCGCGGGTGGGGCCGCGGGGCTCTCTCCGGAGGATCCGATCCGGGCTGGAAATCTGATCCGTGATCTCCCTTGGAGCCCTGCCTGGAACACGGAACTCAGCAATGTCGCGGTCGCGTGGGTCAAGGCGGATCCGGCAGGGGCCGGGAGGTGGCTGGAGACCTCCACCATGATCCCTCCAAACATCCTGAAGTCTTTAAAAGCCATGTGCGTGGAAGCCGCCGCCAACCGGCCATGAATCTCTCCCGCCGCTTTCTCCTCCCCCTTGCCGGCCTGCTGTCGGGCCTCGCCTGTGGTGCGGGGATAAATTCCCTGACCGGTGATCGCACTCCCGCCCCCCGGCGGAAAATCCGGCCCGTCACCACTGCCTCCGGCACCCCCAATCAGAATCCGTCCCAAGTCTTTGACCGCCTTCTCTCCACCCGGGAAACCGGCGCTGAAAAGGACATCCGCATGCAGCAGCTTATATTGCGCATGACACCAGGAGAGGCGCGGGAGCGGTTGCTTTCCACCTCCACATGGACCAGGAGTGATTTTACAAAGGAACTTCTCGCCTGCCAGGCGGCGGAAGGGGACCCATGCGGGCTCTTTGACTGTTTCTGCCAGAGTTCCCCATCTCACGGGGCCCCGGCGATCAGGGATCCTGTTGCTCTCCGGGGAGTTCTGAAGGCGTGGGTAAAAACTGACCCGGAAACAGCATTGGCCAGGGCTTCCGGCGCGGGGCGGGCATGTCGTCTCATGGCGTTGAAGGCGTGGGCGGAGTGGGACTCAGCCGCCTGCGCGAAAGCACTGGAGCGCCAAAAAGAAGGCGGGGTATCGGAAGTCCAAACGCTGGTCCGTTGTTGGATCATTAATGCGCCCATGGAAACGACGGCATGGCTTTCCCATCTGCCGGAGACCCCGTGGTGGCGGGAGGCGGCGGTCGGGATTCCCGAAAAAAGCGATGATCCCCAAGCCTTTACCGTGGCGAAATACGGAGGCTATCTTTCGGTGGGGCAGTCCGTCGAAGAGCGCGCCGCAGGTTACCGGGATCTAATTCTTCAGGAGGCATTTCGCGAAGGAGTGAAGTGGAATCCGGTCACGGCTTTTCAGGAGGCGTCCGCTCTAAGTTGGGGGCCGCTTATTCCTAGCGCTCTGAACCGGGCGGATGACATGATAGCCGTGGCGTTCAAGGGCTATGCCGATCTTGATCCGGAGGGAGCCGCCCGCGCTTTCGCGGCCTTTCCTCCGGAACGCCAGGACTTCGGATATCTACCTTCATTTGTCGGCTTTCTTGAGAGCAACAGACCCGGCGCCGGTCTCGAATTCATCCAGGGAATGCCGGAAGGTTGGCGCCGGGACTATTGTATTGAGCATTGTATAGAGCAGGCCCCGGCGTTCGATGCGGCGCGCGAATGGATGACCTTGATCCAACACGATGAGGTGAAAGGCTTCGCCGCTGACAGGCTGATATACGATTTGGCGTCCGATGACCCCTACGCGGCCCGTGCGTGGATGGAGGAACTGGAGACAACCCTTCCTCCCCAAGCGTTTGAACGGGTTCAGGAAAGTTTTGTCCGGAGAATACAGGAATGTGCTCCGGGGCTGGCCGCGCCCTGGATAAAGGAATAATAATTTCCCGGGCAGTTCCAAGGTGCGCCAAGGCTTTTACCGCTCGGCGCGTGCTTTCGAAGGTCCGCTAAAATGACTCCGCCGGTTCTTCCGCTGGGCGAGAAACACGGGCAGGATTTCCCGCTCAATGAACGCGAACGCTGCCTCCAGGCCCTCCGTCTGGTAACAAACACCGATCCGGCTTTCCAGCCGGGTGGGGTTGCTGATGGTGCTCAGGAACTGGTTTGAGGTCATGGCCGTGAACGTTCCGGCGTCCATGTGGCCCATCTCTTTCAGAATCCACCGGCGGGCGAAGAGCCCCAGCACGGCGTCCCCGATCCAGGCCTCCTCCCGTTCCTTTGCCAGTGCGTCCACCTGCATCTGTCAATGACCGCGGATCAATGAGTCCACTTGATGACCTCGTCGCCCTTCTTCAGGGAGGCTCCCTCGGAAAGCTTTTCGATGTCCGCCACGCACTCGTTTTCGAAGACGGACTCGCCGATGGTGACATATCCCTGGATCATAGTCCCGCGACGCACCGCGAATTTATCCCCGGGAGCGATATTGGCCTTCAGCCCGCGGTCCAAAACCACGAAGCTCGGGGCATCCCCGTTTTTCTCATCGGTATCCTTCACCCGGGCGATGGCCGGCTGGGCCTTGATGAGGGCCTGTTCACGGTTCAGGCGTTCCGCTTCCGTGGTTACCGGCGGCTGGGCTTTGGTGATGATGTCGCGTTCCCGCGGATCCATGTCCGGGGGAATGATATCGCCGGGCACCACGTCATCAGGAGGCAGGTCGGCAGGTGCTACAGGCGGGATTTCGCCGGCAGGAGCATCCTGGGGAGGGGGGACAGGCTTCACCGTGGCCACATTGTTGCCCGGGGTGCCTGGGGTCACTTTGCGCGTCCCGTTCTTCACCGAAGCAGCCGGGGCCGGAAGGTCCTCCTTCGGAGTCTCCTTTTTGCTGCTTTCGATGACCTTCGCGAGAAGGTCGTTTTGCTCTTTCCGGTCCTTCGCGGACTCCGCCCGGATTTTCTCCATTTCCGCCTTATACTGTTCCCGCTGACCGTCCATTTCGGTCTTCATGGTGAGGTAAAAGCCCGCGCCTACCAGCAGGACGAGGCCAAAGATCGCGAAATGGGAGATTTTCATGGCAAAAGAGCGAAGGGACTGAAAAAGGACGTGAGCGTCGTGAAACCGTCGGGATTTTTCCGGGGTTAGGGGTTTCCTTTATCCATTTGGGAAAAGAAAAGCAAGATGCGATTCCGGCGATTCCTGCCGGCGGAAGATTATTTACCTTCCTCTTTGTGCTCCGCGGGAGCCGCATGTCCGGCACCGTGCTTGTCCCCGTGTCCGTGGGGCGTGGCGTGGGAGGACTGGTTGAACATCTTCGTCTCCTCATAGGTCTGCTGTTCGCAGCTGGTGTTGAAACCGGCGAGGAGGGCAAGAAGACCGAGGGCGGCGAATTTTTTCATATCAGGAAAGGAAAAAGGGTCTGCTCGTCGTTCCGCGACCGCGAAGGGGATTGCAACCGGAATGTCCCCGGCGGTCCCCCCATTTCCTCAATCGCGTCCCGCAATTCCCAGGGAGTCACGCCCAGTTCCCGGCAGGCGGCGGGGGCTCCGGAAACTTTGAGCAGTTCGCGGGCCTGTTTCGCGAGATGCCGGAGCGTCCGCTGGATGACCGGGGAAGGGGAGATCACCGTGGCGGATTCATGCAGGCCCGGGAAGGCCCTCCCCGTTAGTTTGATTTCCGGGGGAGCCTCCGCCGTGATCCATTCCGGGCCGGGCAGAAAACGGGCACGGATGAGAACGCCCAGGCCCGGGCCGTCCGGCGCGGAAAGCGGGGGCCTGCCCGCCGCGGTGAGCGCGTTCTTTACCAGCCGGGGCAGGGTGTGTGTTTTCAGCCGTCCATCCGTCAGGGCCGCCAGCGGCCAGGTCTGCGCGGTCACCACGGAGGGTTCCTTCTCCCCCGTCGCGGGAAACCCAGCGAGGATGGTCGCGAGATCCACGGGATGGGAATCCGTGCCGCCGAACCGCAGGGGGGCGGTGAGCGCGCTCAGGCATTCCGCGATGAGAAGGTTCACATCGTGATAACCCGGACGAGGGATTTCCCAGATCCGGCCCGCCTGGGAGAGCAGGAGTTCGTTGCTGAAAAGCAGCGCCGTGCCCGCGTGCTGGCGGATGGCCCGCATGGCCAGAGCGGTGTGCCACGGCGCGGCCACCACCTGGCTCACCCCTGCCAGCGGCAGCACGCCCACCACCAGCACCGGCATGGCGGGATACCGCGCGCGCAGGCGGGTGAGCAGGCTGGTGCTCAGAGTGCTGGCCGTGGCCCCCTCCAGGGAGACAAAGAGCAGGATGCCCGCCGGACTGCCCGCGTCCGCCGAGTGCCGGGCGATGAAGGAGAGCGTGCTGTCCGCCAGCGCGTCGTCCGCCGGGCCGCACAGGATGGACTCCGGCGCGCAGGGACCGTTTTGCAGGCACTCCCGTTCCTCCTCATCCATGCCCGCGAAGACCGCGTGCGGTTCACACCGTGTGCCCTGGTCCCGGAAAAAGCCGCGCCAGTTCCCGGCGGGACTGCCCGCCACGGGATGTCCGGTATCGGGATCGATGGCATGCTCCCGGCACACGGTCCGCCAGTAGGCGGCGGCCACCCGGCAGCCCGCGCTCCCCGCCGCCACGGTGAAGTAACAGGGCGGGAAAAGATCCGTGTTTGCCGCGGAGGACCCGGGAGGTGCCGCCCCGGGGTTCCACACCGGAGCGGTCTGCACGGAAAGAGTGAGTCGTGTGGTGGGTGACAGTCGCAGTTCCGGAGCCCAGCCCACCGCCTCCCGGAGAGCCTCCGGCACCCGCTTCCAGGCACCCGCCGGGGCCGAGGCGAATTCGCAGCGCTGCCATGGAATGAGAAAGTCCTCGATGTCCGTGATCTCCGCCTCCCCGGGCTCGACCCGTTCACCCTCCTGGAGCGTGCCCCCGGCCAGCGCGGCTTCGCGGTACTGCCGCCATCCCGCCGCCCGGGCAGTCCGCGCGATTTCCTGCTTCCAGCATTCCGCTTTCTGGCGCGGGGAGCCGTTCCATGCCGTGTAGGAGGCCGCATCGTAGCGCCGTCCGCAGAGGTTCATGGCACGGCCCTCCTTTCCCCGCAGGAGTTCCAGATCATCCGCGCCGGTGCATTCGCGGATGCGGGCCGCGAGCCGGGGTGTCATCCCGGCCTTTCCGGATTCCACGGACTGGATCACCTCCACGGGGACTCCCAGCAAATCCGCGAACGCCGCCTGCGTGGGGCAGGCGGTGGCAGCGCGGAGTATGAGCAGGGGGTGCCGGGGGGGAGCCATGAAAAGGGGGGCCGCTATAGCAACCATTCCCCGCCCGGGCGCAAATCGAATCCTGACTTCCCTTAAGGTTTTGCCGCGGGAGTTTCCTCTTTCGGGGCTTTTTGTTTCTCCCGCCAGGTCTTCAACTGCTCCTCCGCGTCGTCCGGTACCTTCCCGCTGATAAAGACCCCCGCCGGTTTTCCATCCACCAGCAGTTCGGCCCGGAGTCCGGTGAGAGAGCTTTCGGAAAACTGCACCGCGCTCGTATTACCGCTCCGGATGACCGTCCGCGCCTGGCTCACGAAGAGTTTTTGCGTCGCGGCCTCCCCGTTTTTCCCCGCCGGGATGTCCGCCACCTCACAGGAGCCGCAGAGACTGGAGGCCGTCCCCTCCGCCGGGGAGAAGATGATGTATTCCACCCGCAGTCCGGTCAGCGGTTCGCCGGAGGAGTTTTTGAAAGTGAGGGCATACCAGCAGTCATTCCCCTTCAGGGGCTTCCCTCCGAAGGCTCCCTCCTTTTCCTCGCGGGTATTGCCCTTTTTGATGGAGGCCAGCACCTGCACTTTATAGTGCTTGTGGGTTTTCCTCCATTCCGCGATCCACGCGCGATCCGCTTCGGAAAGGGTATTGAGCGGCACGGTGAATTTTTTCCCGTCCTCCCGCTTCAGTTCCGCGTGGGTGTCCGTGGAACTGATGAGCGCCGCTTTGATCTCCGCCCCTTTCGTGCTGGTGAAGGTGCGTATCTCCGCCTTTTCAGCCCGGAGCGGGCCCGCGATCAGGCAGGCCGCGAACATTAGCAGGAGCCTCTTCATGGAGCGAGAATAGCACGGCGCGGCGCTCCGTGGCCAGTCCTCATTTATCCACTCTCCCGTTGCCGTGCATCCGCCACCGCGCTGGTTTTGGTGCTTTCCTCCGCCACGGCGTCCGTCATAGTGGTTAAAACCCATTCCCGCTTCACCGATATGAAAATGCGTCTGCCTCTTCTCGCCTCCGCTCTCCTGGCCGTCACCGCCCTCGCCCAGAATCCCCAGACACAGACTCCCGCCAGTGGCAGCACGGCAAACCGCGCCACGGATACTCTGAACCAGACCGGCTTCTGGGACTGCACCGTGCCGGGCGGGAATTTCACCATTGCGCTCGGGAAGATCGCCTCCGTGAGCATCCATGAGTTCAATGTCACCGGGGCCCGGGTCACGGAGGTGAATGTGGATACGGAGGGCTCCGTCTGCGCCCGGTTTTATTTTATCGAGACCCTGAAGATCGGCTCGACACTCAGCGCCACCGACGTGGTGAAGGAGCGGATCACGGATCTGGCGGACAACGCCGCCGACCGCACCGGCACGGACGCCGTGTGGCGGCGGGTGCAAAAGGACTACCCCGTAGCCACCCATGCCCATACCGTGGAGTACCGCCTGCAATCAAAGGAGGATCTCTCCGCCATTCATAACAGCGTGAAAACCGCCTGGATGAAAGGCCAGGGCCGCTCCATCAAAGTGGTGGACGCCAAATGAGCCCCGGCCTCCCGGGCACGGCTTGCGGGAACGGGCGGCGGGTGGTTAAGTGACGGCACCCTGGATTCTTCATGCGCTCCGCCACCCTTTTCCTGCTGGTGATCTTCACGCCCTGCGCGCTGTTGTGCTGGGTCTCGTGGAGCTGGATGCAGGAGGAGGAAAGCCGGACGCGGAGAAACCAGACGGTGCTTTACCAGCAGTCCGTGGATACCGCCGCGCGGGCGGCCTCGGAATTCGTCACCGGCCAGTTGCGGACCTTCGGGGAAACCGTGGACCGCATGCTGGCCGCGGAGTCCCCGGCGGACCTGCGGCTGCGGTTCAACCAGGCCATCCGGAGCACCTTCCCGCTGGCGGAGGCGGGCCTGGTGCTGGATCCCGTCACGGGCCGCATTCTTCCCCAGGTGGAGCCTTCGGAGCAGGCCGTCACGGCCTTTGTCGCGGAGCACTCCTGGTTCTTTCAGGAGGAGATGCAGCCGCTGTTTATCGAGGTGCCTGCCTATGACAGTTTCCCTGGTCGCGGGCAATCGAAGCTGACGGGTCATCCTTCTCCGCTGAAACCCCTCGCGCGGGGAGAAATCCCCGACGCGGAGGTGGGCCTGGACTCCCTCGCCAAAGAGCAGGCCCCTCCGCCCCCCGCGGCGGCTCCGGTCCCGGCACCAGCTCCCGTGCGGCCCTCCACGGCGAGGAGTGCCGCGCCTTCCCGGGAGATGCCACCCGCCGGAGAGGCGGCGGGAAGCGGTAAGAAGTCCCGTGCTCCCGCGGACATGCCCGCCCCGGACGCAAAGGCGGAGACTCCCGCACCGGCGGAGAAGGCGGAGCCCGCGGCCGCGGATTCCCGCCGCACGGTGAATCCCCAGATTTCCGCCCCCGCGGAGCCCAGCCCCCGCAGCACGGTAAAGCCGGTCTTTACCCGCCTGGCCACGCTCATCCATGACCACGACATGGGAATTGTCAGTCATCCCTACGATGACCGCCTCTTCACGCTGTTGTGGTATCGCCCGCCTTCGTGGCCGGACCTCACGTTTGCCGTGGCCTTGCAGCCAGAGGCCTTGCAAAAGACGCTCGCCTCCCAACTGGCCATCGACTCGCCGGACAAGGATACCTGCCTGGCACTGCTGGATCACCGCCTGAGGCCCGCCGTCCGCTGGCCCGCGGGCACCTCCTTTGAGCCACCCTCCTGGGGGGCTCCCCTGGTGGCGCGGGAAGTCGGGGCCGTCATGCCCCGCTGGGAGGCCACGGTGTATCTGTGCGATCCCGCGATCTTCAATCACGCCGCCTCCGCTTCCCGCTGGCGGCTGGGCATCATCGTCACCACGGCCAGCCTCGCCGCCATCGTGGGCGCGTTTTTCATCCTGCGGGATGCCCGCCGGGCCGCCCGCGACGCGCGGCTCAAGACGGACTTCGTTTCCAATGTCAGTCACGAGCTGAAGACCCCGCTGACCTCCATCCGCATGTTCAGCGATCTGCTGGGGAGTAATCCCTCCGTGCCGCCGGAGAAGACGAAGCGCTACGCGGATGTCATCGCCAGCGAGGCCGCCCGGCTCACCCGGCTTATCAATAACGTACTGAACTTCTCCCGCATGGAGAGTGGCAGGCACGACCTGAAGCCCGCCTCTCTGGACCTCCGCGCGCTCACCGTGGAGACCATGGAGCACATGCGCCCGCAACTGGAGAAGGACCGGTTTGAAGTGGAGGTCAATCTCCCGGCTCACGAGGTCACCATCCACGGGGATGGCGACGCGCTCAGCCAGGTGCTTCTGAATCTGCTCTCGAATGCCGGGAAATACGGCATCGCCCCGGATCTGCCGCGCAGTGTCACCGTCACCCTGACCCTGAAGGACGGCCACGCCGTCCTCAGCGTGGCGGATCGTGGTCCCGGCATCCCCCGCGGGCAGGAGCGCCGGGTCTTTGAGAAATTCCAGCGCGCCCACAACACCCTCGCTAGCGGCACTGCCGGCAGCGGCCTGGGCCTCACCATCGCGAGACGCCTCGTGGAGGCCCATAAGGGCACTCTCATCTACACTCCCCGGGACGGTGGTGGCGCGGAGTTTATCGTGACCCTGAGAGCATAGCTGTCCGGTCGTTTTCATTACGGAGAGACCAGAGCCGGTGCCTGTCTCTGTCAGGACGCTCATCCGGCCGGATCAGGATGGCCATGGATCGCTCGCGGCTTACCTCGGAAGAGGCATCCAGGACAACCGGAGGAGTCTGCCTGCTTGAAACGGGCGGGGTCAAAAGAGCCCTGCCCGGGAGCGGGGTGTCACACCCCCAGGACCTCGCGCTGCCAGTTCAGGAGCAGGTCTCCGGCGGTGGCGGGATTCTCGGCGATCTGTTCCAGCACGGCACGGGAACCGATCAGGGAGGGGTCAATGTTCAGATTGGCTCCCAGGCGGTCCCGTTTTTCCTTGAGGACGTCAAAACGGCGCTCGGCCTCCGGATTCCGCTCCACGCGGCGGCGTGGGGGGCGGCGGGGCCAATCGGATTCCGGGGCCTCTTTGGCCTCCTTCAGTGCCTTATAAAAACGGCGGTGGAAGGGCGGGGGATAGCGGTCCGGCAGCACGGCCTCCTTGCCTTCCTGCATGCCGGTGGCGAAGGCGATGAGTTCCGCGTTGCCGATGATCTTGAAAGTGGGCCGGTCGATCCGCTCAGCCTCGCGATCCCGCCAGTGCCAGAAGGCGCGGAGGTAATGCAGACCACAGGGGCGGAGGGCTCCGCTGCCGGTGATGCGCCATTGCTCGTCCGGATCCGGGGCCGGGCGGTTCAGCACGGAAAGCCGGGCGTCCGCGCAGCTTTCGAGGAACCAGGCCTCGCGGCCCAGTTCACGAACCCGCGCCATGAAGCCATCCGCCAGGGGAATGATGTAATGCACGTCATTGAGCGCGTATTCGATCATCTTTTCCGTCAGCGGACGCTTCCCCCAGTCCGCGCGCTGGGACTGCTTGGAGAGGGCGACGCCAAAGTTGCTCTCCACCAAATGGGCCAGGCCAAACTGGCGCTCGCCGGTGAGGCGGGCGGCCACCTGGGTGTCAAAGATGCGCTCCGGGATGTGATTGAACGTGCGCTTCATCAGCGTCATGTCCAGATCCGCCCCATGGACCCAGATCTCCGCGCGGTCCAGATAACGGACCAGCGGAGTGAGATCCGGGATGCCCAGGGGATCGATGAGTGCCTTGATGTCCCCCACGCCCATCTGGATAAGACAGAGCTTTTCCCGGTAGGAATGGAGGGAATCGGCCTCGGTGTCGAGAGCCACGCGCACCCCTTCCTCCTGGGGCAGACGTGAAAGCCACGCCTCCAGGGCTGCGGGGGTGGCAATGTATTGGTCCGTAATGGCGGTATCAGGCACTTCGAAAAATCAGGAAAAAGAGAATATTACAGCCGGAGACCGGTGAGAAGCAACTCAGCATTAGACCCCGTGGCCTTGATGCTCTTGATGAGCACCTCCATGGCCTCCCCGGCGGGAAGCTGGGCCATTTGTTTGCGGATGGCCCCGATGCGGCGGAATTCATCCGGATGGTAAAGGAGGTCATCCTTCCGGGTGGCGGACTTCTGGACATGGATGGCCGGGTAGATGCGGCGCTCCACGAGCTCACGGTCAAGCTGGATCTCCAGATTCCCCGTGCCCTTGAACTCCTCGAAGATGACATCGTCCATGCGGCTGTCCGTTTCGATGAGCGCGGTGGCGAGGATGGTGAGGCTGCCACCTTCGTCGCACTTCCGGGCGGAGCCGAAGAACTTGCGCACCTTTTGCAGGGCCTCGTGGTCCACGCCCCCGGAGCCGGAGGCCCCTTTGCCGCCGTGCTGGCTGTTGTAGCCGCGGGCCAGACGGGTGAGGCTGTCCAGGAGGATCACCACGTCCCGCTTGTGCTCCACGAGGCGCTTGCCGCGTTCCAGCACCAGCTCCGCCACCTGGATGTGACGGGAGGCGGGTTCGTCAAAGGTGGAGGAAAAAACCTGGCAGTCCACGCTTTCCACGAAGTCCGTGACCTCCTCGGGGCGTTCGTTGATGAGAAGGACGATGAGCTCGATCTCCGGATGGTTTTCCTTGATGGAGGAGGCGATGTCCTTCAGCAGCACCGTCTTGCCGCCGCGGGGCGGCGCGCAGATGAGGCCGCGCTGGCCTTTGCCCAGCGGGGCCACGATGTCCACTACCCGGGGGCCGACGGACTTGGATTTCCGGTTCTCCAAGATGATTCGCTCCACGGGGAAGAGAGCGGTGAGCTTGTCAAAAGGCACGGGGGCCTGCCACTCCTCGGCGGGCTGGCCCTCGATAGTCAGCACCGTGTCCGCGCAGATGAATTTCTCCCGCGCATCCCGGGGAGCGCGGGCCGCCACGTTCAGGGAAAGGCCGGGGCGGAGATTGTAGCGCCGCACCACGGAGGGGGA
Source organism: Verrucomicrobiales bacterium (assembly GCA_965229245.1). Classification (GTDB taxonomy): domain Bacteria; phylum Verrucomicrobiota; class Verrucomicrobiia; order Verrucomicrobiales; family V1-33; genus V1-33. The sequence continues at coordinate 336,615 of CBDDIW010000002.1, read as the reverse complement.
GAGAAAGACATCGTCCGGGAAGGGGGCGAAGTTGTATTTTGGATTCCGCAGGATGCCGAAGCCCTCGCGGGTGATCTCCAGGATGCCCGTGGCCTTGATGACACTGCCCTGACGGCCGTAGTGGCACAGGATTTCAAAAACGAGCTGGTGCTTGCTTCTTACCCCCCCCACCCGCAGGCCCAGGGAGGTACCCAGGTCATAGAGTTCCTTCACGGACTGGAGCTGGTATTCATTCAGCACCACGTTTTCCGGGACGGGGGGCGCGGGAGGGGGACCGGGTTCCGGGAGGGTGGCGGTGCCGGTGGATCTCTCCGGCACGGAAGGTTCGGGGGAGGGGCTCTGGGGCGGCTCTTGTTCTTCGACCATGGATGAAAATATAAAAAGGTGGCGACGCGGGGCCGGGGGGATTCCGCCATTCCGCCGGGCTGCGTCAGCGGGTCCGGCGCGTTCGCAATGGAAAGTCCCCCGGATGCGGCGCGGTTCTCCGCCACTCAGGTGAAGGCCGGAAACATTTCGACCCTGCCCGGAACGGGGGATATTGTCAACCACACGTTTCCAGCCGGGTCGCCGTGCCTTTTCCGCCTCCGCGGATGGGGAGACGCCACAAGATTGACTCCCGGCGGGCCGCCTGACAGACTGACCGCATGACTGTTACCCCCCTCCTCGCCGCCGCACTGCTTCTTTCCCGCGTCTCCATGGCCGGGGAAACACTGGTGTATGCAGGTACCTACACCGATGGCAAAAGCCTCAGCAAGGGCATCACCCTGCTCAAAATGAATCTGGAAACCGGGGCGCTCACCGTCTCCGGCACGGTGGCGGAGCTGCCGAATCCCTCCTTCCTCACCCTCAACGCGGACGGCACCCGGCTCTATGCCGTGAGTGAATCCAGCGACACCGCCGCCGCCTATAAAGTGAACAAGGCCACCGGGGCACTTACAAAGCTGAATGAATTGCCGGTCTCGGAAAAGCCGGGGCACGGCCCGTGCCACCTCTGCCTGGCCCCGGACGCGAAGATGCTGGTCACCGCGAACTACGGCGGTGGCAGTGTGACCACTTTTTCCCTCGCGGAGGACGGCAGCCTGGCCGCCCGCACCGCGCTCATCCAGCACACGGGAATCGACAAAGACGGGAAGGAGAAAAAAGCCCACGCCCACAGCGCGCTCCTGACGAAGGATGGCCAATACGTCATCGTTAACGATCTCGGGCTGGACCGTGTGTATATCTATACCGTGGATCCCGTGAAGCACACGCTGAAGCCCACTCCCGCCGGGGAAGGCGTGGCGAAGCCAGGGGCGGGTCCCCGCCATGGTGCCTTCGATCCAGCGGAGAAATACTACTTCTCGCTCAACGAACTGGATTCGACCATCACGCCCTACCGCTACGACGCGGCGGCCCCGAAGTTCACCGCCGGGACCAGCGTGAGCACCCTGCCCGCGGATTTTAAGGGAAAAAACAGCACGGCGGAGATCGTGGTGCATCCCGGCGGGAAATTTGTCTATGCCTCAAACCGGGGCGCGGACTGCATCGCCGTCTATGGGAATAAGGAAGGCGCTCTCACGCTCACCGGACACACCCCGTCCGGCGGAAAGGTTCCCCGGAATTTCAACATCACCCCGGATGGCAAATGGCTCCTCGCCGCCCACCAGGACACGAATAACATCACCGTCTTTTCCATCAATCAAACCGACGGCACCCTGACCGCCACGCCGCACAATGTGACGGTGGGCAAGCCCGTGTGCCTGGTGTTCCTGCCGCAATAACAGGGAGGCCCCTGTCAGGGACGGGAAGGGAAGGGGCGGGCTTCGGCCCGCTCCTTTTTTTATTAATATCCCAGCGCTCCGGCACAGGCCTTTCCGATGGCGCAGAGGGTCCGGGCGCTGCCGTAGTAGTGATAGCCGTAGTCGCTGCCCACTTTGTTCCATTCATCGATGTTTTCGCGCCAGCCTTTCTTGAAGACGGCCTCGGCTTCGGTGTCCCAGAAGACATCGGTCTTCACAAGGGTGACGTTCCCTTTGAATTCGGGAAGAGCCACGCCCTGGGCCTGGGCTTCCTTGAAGCGTTTGATGTTGTCATTGGGATTCAGGCCGTCCACGCCCATCTGGGCGACCACCACCGGCAGCGCGGGGCTTTTCAGATCCTTCCGGACATCCCGGATGAAGCAGCCCAGGTTCGCCGCATATTCCGCGGTGGCATCGGCGCTGATCATGTCATTCCAGCCCTGAAACCAGACGAAGCCTGACAATTCCGGGGTGTATCCGGCCAGGGCGGGGAAGACATTGCCCGGATCCGCGAGCGTGGCGTTCACCTCCGTCATCATCTCCCGGTAGGACTGCCCGAAAGGTTTGCGGATGTCCTCCATGGTGGTTTCCGGCTTCTTTTTGCGGGCGTCCGCGAGCATTTTCTCCAGCAGCGCGTCCGCGGGCATGCCTGCCGAGGGCGAACGGAAGTCCCGCCACAGGCTGCGTCCGCCCCATGCCGTCTTGATGAGCAGCACCGGTTCCTTGATTTTGTCGCCCACCGACCACCCGAACTGCAACTCCGGCCCGATGCACTCCGGCGAGCCATAGCCCGCGGCCAGAGGTCCCTTGCGGTCCAGGAACTTGATCCACACGTCATCCCGCTCCCGCCATTTTCCATCCTTTTCAAAATGGGCAAAGAGAGGCGCGGTGGCGGGCTGTGCCACCTGATACCGCAGGAGGGACAGCTTGGCTTTGCCCTCCATATTGGACTGTCCGGAGAGGATGAAGACCTTCACGCGTTTCGCGTCCTCCGCGCGGGCACCGGAAATGAATACAAGCAGGGCGGCGAAGCAGAGGCGGAGATTCATGGCAATGGGATGCTGCACATTCCGCCTGGACGGGAAAAGAGGTTATTTGCGTAAAATAGAGGTATGGCCAGCCCCGGGCCGGTGCCGCGCGGGCAGGGGGGGCTTATCCTTGACCCGGGCCTCCCGTCTCTTATCGTGCGGCTCCAGCTTCCCCCAAAACCATGTCCCCCAAGGCTTTTCTCACCGGTATTGTCATCCTCTGCGGCGCGCCGTTTTGCCACGCGGCTTTTAAAGTAAGCGAGCGGCTCCACAACGGGCGTTATCAGGAAATCCTGACCGATGAAAAGCAGCCCCGCGATGGTGAATGGGCCTTCGCGCGCTACTGCCTCACCGGAGACCGGCCTGCTTACGAGGCCGCGCTCAAGGCGGAGGCGGGCGGGGATCTGCTCGCGAAATTTGTGGTCCTGTGCTGCCGCCGGGATGGGACCGGAGTGAAACGGGACTTTTCCATCGCCAGCCATCTGAAGACAGAGCTTGAGGCGGAACTCCGCAAAACCACCCCGCTCCCGCCCGCGGGGGCTTACCTCCTGTCCCGTCTCGGCGGCATCACGGAGGCCTCCGGCGTGGACGCCATGACCATGGAGCGGGATCAACGCGAGCGCGCCGGACATCTCCACGCCGCGGCGGAAGGTGGCTTTGCCCAGGCGCTTTGCGAGGAGGGGGAGACCATCGCGAAGCAGGATCCGGAGGCAGCGCTGGCCCGTTACCGGAAGGCGGCGGACGCCGGGCTGGCGGAGGGGATGAAGAATGTGGGCATGGTCATGGCCCGGGGTTACGGCCCCATGCCCTCGAACGCGCCCGAGGCGCTGAAGTGGACACGCCAGGCCGCCGGGCAGGGCAGTGTGAATGCCATGCTGAACATGGCCGCCTTTTACGAAGTCCTCCGTCTTCCCGATATCACGGCCGCCGAGGCGGTGTCCTGGATGGACAAGGCGGAGGCCTCCGGAAGCCCGCAGGGGATCTTTGAAAAAGGCCTGGGGCTGCTCCGCGGAGCCCGGGGCTATAAGGCGGACCGCGCCGCCGCCGTGGCCGTGCTCCAGAAAGCCGCGGCCAGCGGGGATGGGTTCATCCTCGCCCGCATTGCCGGTTTCTACACGGCGGAAGGAAAAGACCTCGGGAAAAATCCGCGCAAGGCGCTGGAGTTCGCGAAAGCCGCGTGGATCCAGGGAAACGCGGACGGGTATGACATCATCGCCGCCGCTTACTCCACCCAGGGGGGCGGCCCCGATACCGCGGACGCCCCCTACTGGCGCGCCCTGGGTTCCAAATCCACTCCCAAGGCCCTGCAAACGCTGCTGGCTGAAAACCCGGGGGCAGGGAAGGCACTCTCGGAGATCGACCCTTTTTCACTGAAGGTGGAGTAGGCCCGCGGATTTCCGTTCCTCCATCTTTCCCTGGCTTCGTCCCTCCTTTTTTGCGGGATTGAAAAGGCCCCGGCACCCTTCCGCCGTGTCCCTTTACAACGGGGGGAACCGCCTTTAGTCTCGAAGTTCGCCCTTTCGATCCCTGATTCAGATACACCCCAAGGAATGTCCGTCGCCGCCAATACCCGCAATTTCTCCATCATTGCCCACATCGACCACGGGAAGACCACGCTCTCCGACCGCCTTCTGGAGAAGACGCTCACCGTGACGCGGCGGGAACTGACGGCGCAGCATCTGGATGCCATGGACCTCGAAAAGGAGCGAGGCATCACCATCAAGTGCCACCCGGTCACTATGATCTACCGGGCGAAGAACGGGCAGGATTACAAACTGAACCTCATCGACACCCCGGGGCACGTGGACTTTGCCTACGAGGTCAGCCGCAGTCTCGCCGCCTGTGAAGGGGCCGTGCTGCTGGTGGATGCCGCCCAGGGCGTGGAGGCCCAGACGGTGGCGAATCTCCACCTCGCCACGGGGCAGAAGCTCACGATCATCCCGGTGATCAACAAGATCGACCTTCCCAACAGCAATCTGCCGGCGGTGAACAAGCAGTTGGAGGACATTCTTGCCATCCCCTCGGAGGAGGCCATCCATGCCAGTGCCAAGATGGGCATCGGGATCGATGAAATCCTGGAGGCGGTGATCGAGCGCGTGCCTCCGCCGGTGGTGCCGGAGGACGGCCTGCTGCGTGCCTCGGTGTTCGACAGCGTTTTCGACTCCTACCGAGGCGTCATCATGTATGTCCGTGTGGTCAGCGGGTCGCTGAAGAAGGGCCTGGGCATCACCATGTATGCCACCAACAACTCCTATGAAATCAAGGAGGTGGGCATCTTCACGCCGAAGCAGCTCCGCACGAACGTGCTGGAGGCCGGGGACGTGGGCTACGTGGTGGCAAACCTGAAGAGCACCGCGGAGGTGAAGATCGGGGACACCATCATGGAGACCACCCGCATGGCGAAGGAGCCGCTGCCGGGTTTCAAGGAAATCCAGCCCATGGTGTTCAGCGGGATCTATCCGGTGAGTTCGGATGACTTTGAGCAGTTGAAGCTGGCCATGGGCAAGCTCCAGATCAATGACAGCGCCTTCCGCTACCAGCAGGAAAGCAGCGCCGCGCTGGGCTTCGGCTTCCGCTGTGGCTTCCTGGGCCTGCTGCACATGGAGATCGTGGTGGAGCGTCTCCGCCGGGAATATGACATGGACATCATCTCCACGTATCCCAGCGTGGTCTATGAGCTCACGCTTACGAACGGGGATGAGTTGAAGATCGACAATCCTACCTTCATGCCGGACCCGGGGCACATCCAGGAGATCCGGGAGCCCATCGTCCGGGCTTTCATTCTGATTCCGAACGAGTGCATCGGGGACATCATGCAACTGGTGGCGGAGAAGCGCGGCATCCTGGAGAACACGGAGACCCTGGACGCGAACCGCGTCATGCTCACCTGCACGCTGCCGCTGAATGAGATCCTCGTGGATTTCAACGACAAGCTCAAGAGCATGACCCGCGGCTACGGGAGCATGGACTATGAGCACCACGGCTTCCGCGCGGAAAAGCTGGTGAAGATGGAAATGCTCATCAACGGCGATCCCGTGGATGCCTTCGCCACCATCGTCCACCGGGACAAGGCGGAGAACCGGGGCCGGGCTCTGGCGAAGAAACTGGTGGATGTGATTCCAAAGCAGCTCTTCACCGTGGCCATTCAGGCGGCCATCGGGGGCAAGATCATCGCCCGTGAGAGCATCGGCTCCATGGGCAAGAACGTGACGGCCAAGTGCTACGGCGGGGACATCAGCCGGAAACGGAAGCTTCTGGAGAAGCAGAAGGAGGGCAAGAAGCGCATGAAGATGATTGGCAAGGTCAATATTCCCCAAGAGGCCTTCGTCGCCGTCCTGAAGACGGGGGATTGACCGGAGCGGAAATCGCTTCCATAGGCCACCGCCCCTTTTTCCCGCTCGCGTCCATTCCTTTCCCCAATGCTCCATCCCTTCTCCCCCAGCTGGCTCAAAAAGGCCTCCCGCTTCTCCAAGGGCGTCAGCAAGTTCATCGCTTATCAGCGTGATCTCATTTCGGAGGCGCGGTTGGCCGAGGTGGCGGCGCTGAAAGCGGAGTACGACGCGGCGGTGAAGGCGAAAGACAGGGAAGCCATCGAAGGCAAACCCGCGGCGGACGGCCAGAAGGCGACCGATGGTCTGGAGAAAAAGCTGCTCAAGGCGTGTGAAGGCGCGGTGCCGAACTACAACGCCTCGCCCCTGAAGGAGAACGTGGAGGTAATCATCGTGGCCGTGGTAGTGGCCCTGGGTATCCGGGCCTACTTCCTCCAGCCGTTCAAGATTCCCACGGCCTCCATGCAGCCCACGCTGAATGGCATCATCGCGCATCAGATGCGCGAGGACGAATCCACCCCTGACATCGCCTCTCAGGGCTGGGAGTTTGCCTGGAACGGGCGGAACTACGTGGAACTGCGCATCCCGGAGGATTGGAAGAATGTGAGCCTCGTGGCCTACTCCCAGCAGTCGAAGCTGAACTTCTTCACCTTCACCACGCTGTATTTCAGCAACGGCCAGGAGATTTCGAAGTATGCTCCAGCCAAGCAACTGCTCATCGACCTGTGCCATAACCAGGCTGTCGCCCAAAAGGTTTACCTGATGGAAACCGGATCGGATGACACTCCGGGAAAGAGGGTGATCGGTGATCCCTCCTATGACCAGTTCAGCAACAAGCTCCGGAGCGCTTCCGGTGAACTCCTGGTCAACCCCAGTCCCTTGCCGGTGAAGGGCGGGGAACTGCTGGCGAAGGGGTGGGTGGAATCCGGGGACCAGTTGCTGGTGGACAAGGTTTCTTATCACTTCCGGAGCCCCCGGAGGGATGAGGTCTTCGTCTTCAGCACCAATAACATCGCGGCGATCGGGAAGGATCAGCACTACATCAAACGCCTCACCGCCCTGCCGGGGGACAAGCTGTATGTGCAGCCGCCCTATCTTTACATTAACGGAGAGAAAAGCACGGGGCCGGGATCCGGCCGGGTCATGGCCAGTGAGAAGGGATACGTTAAACCCAGCATTGGGAAGCTGCCTAACTTCGTGCCCTATCTGTCCGAGTCGCGCACGGCGGAAGTAACCCTGCCTGAAAAGGGCTACATGGCCATGGGGGACAACAGCGAAAACAGCTTTGACAGCCGGAACTGGGGGCCGGTGCCGCAAAGGAATCTGGTGGGCCCCGCGCTCTTCGTTTACTGGCCGTTTGCCAACCACTGGGGCATCATCCGCTAACCATTCGTTCCCGGCGTCGATGGATTTTTCTGTGTGGCTGCCGCGGGCCTGGGGAATGGGGGCGGCGGTTTGCGGGGCGGCTTTGTGGTACGTGCAGCCGTGGCGGCGGCAGTTTCACGCCGCGTGGCGCGTCTGCCGGGGCCTTCCCGTTCCCTGGCTGACGGTGGCTCTCGTGGTGCCACTGGAGGAACTCTGGCGGGGAGTGGCTCCCGCCCAGGACGGCGTGTCCATATCCTCCGCGGCCCTGCCAGCCACCGCGGATTCCCTCGCGGGGGTGCTCACGTGGATCGCGCGGGGGGAGGTAAGTGCCGTGCTGGTGGCGGTGGTATTTTTACTCAATGGCGCGGGTGTGAGAAGTGGTCTCCTCCGCGGGCTGCGGGCTGGCTTTCCCCGGATCTGGCGATGGGTCCTGCCTGCCCTGCTGGTCTCCATTTTCGCCGCGCTGGCTGTTCCAGTGCTGCGGTTCAGCGGCGCGGGGGATTCTCTCGTCCTGGCAGTGAAACTCATGGCTTCTCTCTGGACCGTGGCGGCGGCCACTCTGCTCATGGCCTGGCTCACCCTTTCCCTTCAGCCCGGTCTTCGTCCCCGCTCACGATCCCGGTCCCCTAAAGCGCGTCCCGCGGAGCAGGCCGGGGAGGTTCTGGCCCGGTTCTGGCCGCTGGTCCTTTGTGGGGCGGTGGCTTTCCCTCTGCTGGACCTGATAAGTCCTGGCGGCACGCGTCTCTTTCTCTGGCCGCTCGCGGCCCTGGTGGCCTGGCTGCCCTTCACGACCGCGGCTGGAAAGGAGCCCGGAAAAACCCGTGCCGTCATGGCGCGTGCCCTGCGCAGGGCGGGTGGCGGGTTGCTTCCTTTCTGCGGCTGGCTCGCGGTGGCAGGCATGGTCTTTTTTGCTTTCCATCTTCTCGCGGGGGCGTTGCTGTCGCCCCTGATCCCCGCCGGCACTCCCTGGCGCACCGCCGTGTCTCTCCTGTTCTCTGGTCTGGGCGGGGGGCTGTCTGTGTGGATGCTGGGTGCGTGGGTGGCCATGCAGATGGACAGCCTGCCTTCCTCCCCCATCCGGGTGGCCCGCGTTTCCCGGCCCCGGCATCACGCATGAGCGCCCCTCTGTCCACCCCCACTCCCGACGCGGGTGAGATCGTCCGCAACAGCCGGTCGAATCTCGCTTTCGCCCTCGCCAGCCTGCCACGGCAGCGAAGGGAGGATATGTATATTTTCTATGCCTTTTGCCGGCTGGTGGATGACATCGCGGACGATGAAGGATTCTCCGTCCCGGAACGCCAGGCCGGTCTTCAGCGCTGGCGGGAGGTGGTGCGCGGCGGCGCGGAGAATCTCAATTCCCTGGAGGAAGCCGTCACCGGCGTGCAGCGGCGCTACGATATTCCCGCCGGGGAGATGGAGGAGATCATCGAAGGTGTGAGCATGGACCTGGAGCCGCGCCGCTATGCCAACTGGGAGGAGCTGAGCCGGTATTGTTATCAGGTGGCCGGCTGTGTGGGCCTGGTCAGCACCCGCATCTTCGGCTGCCGCTCGCCGCGCAGCCGGGACTATGCCATCAATCTGGGCTACGCCCTCCAGCTCACGAATATCCTGCGCGATATCCACGGGGACTGGGAAAACGGCCACCGCGTTTACCTGCCTCTGAATGAAATGGCCGCCGCGGGATACACGGAGGAGGACATCGCGCGGGGACGGGTGAACGATGCGTTCCTCCACCTCATGCACGGCCTCATCACGCGGGCCCGGCATTATTACGATGCCGCCGTCGCGGACCTCACGGAGGAGGACCGGTTGCCGCTCCAGGCTTCCGAGACCATGCGCCTCATCTACAGTGAAACCCTGGACCTGCTGGAAAAAGACGGCTGCCGGGTGTATGACCAGCGCTACCGTCTGCCAAAGTGGCGGAAGGCCCAGCTGGTGGCCCGCGCCTGGTTCCGGGGCGTGCGGGCGCGGCTTTTCGGACGATGATGATGATTTTTTTCCTATGAGCAACCACCGCCAGCGGCGTTACAAGACTGAAGACCAGCGTCAGGTGCGGCGTTCGCTCAATGAGCGAGGCATCGAGCCCGGGAAGGGCATGGGGCAGAACTTCATGACTGACAAATCCGTGGCCTCATGGATCGTGGATCAGCTCGATATCCAGCCCGGGGACCATGTCATTGAAATCGGCCCCGGCATGGGGGCACTCACGGAGCACCTTGTGACGCGAGGCGCGCAACTGACCTTGGTGGAGAAGGATGACCAGTTGGTGGTGGAGGTTCATAAAAAGTTCGGAAGTCTGCCCGGCGTCACCGTTCTCCACGGGGATGCCCTGGAGTTCGACCTGCGTCCGTGGTTCAAAACCCAGCCGCTGAAGCTCATCGGCGCGCTGCCTTATTCCGTGGGCACGGAAATCGTGCGCCGCTGGCTCCAGAGCCCCAGCCCGGTCCAGCGTGCCGTCTTTACCCTGCAAAAGGAAGTCTGCGACCGCATCGGGGCCCCTCCCGGCACGTCTCACTACGGGCAGCTCAGCGTGCGTGCCCAGGTTCGCTGGCAGGTGGAAAAACTCCGGGATCTCCCGCCGGATATCTTCGTGCCGCGACCGAAGGTGGACAGTGGCGTCATCCGACTCACCCCCCGCCCGCGCGCGGAGTTGCCGGTTTTCGATGAGGATCTGTTTGATCGCCTGCTCACCGCCGGATTCTCCCAGCGGCGGAAAATGCTGAAGAACCTCCTTCCCCCCCACGCTCAATCCTGGGAGGAAATCGCCGCCGCGACCGGCATCTCCCCCATGGCCCGCGGGCAGGAGCTTACCGTCCTCCAGTGGTTGACGCTCACGAATGCCTTCGATACCCACGCCCTGAAAGACCTGCCGCAGAGCGGGGATGAGATCTTCGATGTGGTGGATGATCAGAATCGCGTGGTCCGCCAGGCCACCCGCCGCGAAGTCCATACCAATGACTGGCTGCACCGCGCCGTGCATATCTTCGTGATCAACAAGGATGGCGAAGTCTTCCTCCAGCTCCGCAGCCACCTGAAGGACAAAAAACCCGGCAAGTGGGACAGCAGCGCCGCCGGGCATCTGGACGCGGGCGAGACTTATCTCCCCTGCGCCGTGCGTGAGCTTGAGGAGGAACTGGGCATCGCCGTCGCTCCGGATCGCCTCACCCTCGCCGGGACCGTCCCCGCCTGCCCTGGCACCGGCTGGGAATTCGTGGAGCTTTTCACCACCCGCTACGATGGCCCCCTCCACTGGCCCGCCAGTGAGATCGAGTCCGGCGACTGGTTCCCCCTGGTCGAAATCGACGCCTGGACCGCCGCCCGCCCCGAAGACTTCGCGGACGGTTTCCTCGAATGCTGGCGCGTCTGGCGCGCGAGCGGGAAGCCGCTTTGAATTTCCTGCCCCCTGGTTCTAAGAGATCCTTGGACGCCGTCCCCGGCATTTATCCTTCAACCCGCACCCCGCCAAAAAGAATCTCCGCAGGTTGGCTGCCGGGGAACGGACCGGTGCTGACCACTGCCTCCCCCAGCATGATCATGGTGGCCGCGTGCCCGGCGGCGAGGGCTCCATCGATGGCTTCGCGGAGACGTTCGCTTTGCAGGAGCCCGCTGCCTGCGGCGAAGGCGTGGGAAATGCGGAAAAGCCCCTCCATCATCAGCCCTTCCCCTGCGGCGGTGATCTCCTCCATGGCGGCGTGCCCGGCGCGGTTGATGGCCTCCAGTTTTTCCCGGCTGTTGATCACGTCCGGGGTGTGAATGGGACCGAATACACGGTAATGCAATTCCCGGGGCGGCACCGGCAGCGGGTCCACGGTGAGCGGTTCGTAGCGGCGGCGCTTGATCATGATGCCGCCATTGAATTGCCCGCCCACGTCCCCCAGGCCCGTGGCGTGGGCCACCTCCGCGCGATGCGCCGCCATGCCCAGCTCCGTCCGGTCGCGGCCCAGGGAGAGTAATTCATTCACCGCGAAGGCTGAAGCCAGAGCGCTGGCCCCGCTCATCCCAAACCCGCAGCCGAAGGGAAAAGCCGCCTCGATTTCCACCTCAAGCGGCACCGGGGAAAGCTCCTCCAGCACTGAGCGCACCGTGGGGAATTCCCAGGCCTCTCCTTTTACCGTAATGAGATGCCGGCCTCCCGTGCCCCGGCGCGCATGGGCCCGCACGCCCTGCGTGAGCGTGATCCCCACCCCCAGCGAGCCCCGCCCGTGGGGGGGACTCGCGTCGTAGGTTTCAAAGACGAGGGAGATGTTGGCGGGAGCAAAAGCGGTGACTTGCATTCAGTGAGCGCCCACTCCAGTCCGGCTTTTCCGGGGATTCAAACCTTTTGTTCTCACGCCACCGGCAGGGGCCACTGCTTGAAAGCCTCGATGGCCTCATACTCCGCCATGCCCAGCTTGTCATAGAGGCGCGCGGTCTCCCGGTTCCGGTCGCCGCTGAGGTGGTCCGGCTGGGTATGCGTGAGGAACTTGTGTGTCGCCGCCATTTTCCGCGTCATCTGGTCCGGGCTCATGGGCACGGCCATCTCGATCTCATGGGGCTCCAGCTCCCGCTGGTGGCAGCGGTAGAGCCACACCCGGCACTGGGACAGCCACGGGGCCCCGGCGCGTTCGGTCATGGCCTGGCGGAAAGCGGAGAAGGCCATGCCCTGCACGCTGCTGGGGTCCGCGAGATCTCCGGTGATGTAGATCTGGTGAGGTCGCAGGCGGTCCAGGAGCGCTCCCGTGCGGGCGGCGTCCTTCCCGCTGAGGCGGAACTGGCGGTAACGGCCCTCGGAGTAGAAGGGAAGATCGAGGAAATGGATATTCGCCGGCGGGACTCCCAGGTATTGGGCGGAATCCCGGGCCTCCCCGCGGCGGATGAGCGTCTTCAGATCCCGGAGGCGGCGCGGCGGATCACCGAACATCCCCTTCTCCGCGATCTCCTGGATCACCGCCGTGGCGTAGCGCGTGGCCTCCGCCCAGCGCGCGGGATCGATCTCCGCCGTCTCCTCCAGCACCCGGACAAACCGCAGGGCCTCCGCGTCCGTGACGCGCAGATCCCCGCTGGTCATGCAGGCGATGTGCACCCGGTGGCCCTGCATTACGAGGCGGTCGATGGTGCCGCCCATGCCCATGACATCATCCTCGGGCTCTGGGGCAAAGATCAGACAGGTCTTCGGATAAGGCTGGGCGCGCTCCGGGCGGGAGGTATCGTCCGCGTCCGGCTTGCCGCCGGGCCATCCGGATATGGTGCGCTGCTCGCGGCCGAAGATGTCCACATTGAGTTGATAGGAACTGCCGTAGCGGGTCAGCAGTTCCGCCATGCCGTTTTCGTTATACTCCTCGTCCAGGAGTTTCAGGATAGGCTTTTTATGCCCCAGCGAGAGCCAGCAGACGGCGCGGCGGGTTTCCTCCGGCGTCCACTTCGCGCGGCCCACCAGCCACGGGAGCTTCGTGCGCGTGAGCGCGCTGGCGGCGGCGGTATCGATGAAAAACCGGGCATCCGGATGGCTTTGCAGAAAGCTCGCGGAGACGGCCTCCGTTTCCGGTCCTTCCACGGCGCGGGTCACCACCTCGGCTTTGTTTTCTCCCCACGCCATGAGCGCCAGCTTCCGGGCCCGCAGGATGGTACCCACCCCCATGGTGATGGCGAAGCGCGGCACATTCTCCTCCCCCAGGAAGTCCGCCGCCGCGTCCTGCCGCGTGACGCGATCCAGCGGAATGAGACGGGTGAGCGATTCCCGCAAGGATCCAGGCTCGTTGAAGCCGATGTGTCCCGTGCGCCCGATGCCGAGAATCTGCAAGTCCACGCCGCCCGCCTCCTCGATCATCCTCTCATACGCCGCGCAGTGGTCAAAGACCCCGTCCAGCGGCACCGTGCCGTCCGGCAGGTGGATGTTCTCCGCCGGGAGGTCGATGTGCGCGAACAACTGCTCCTTCATGAACCGGAAATAGCTTTCCCGGTGATCGCGCGAGAGACCGTAGTATTCGTCCAGGTTGAACGTGATAACGTTCTTGAAGCTGAGACCTTCCTCCCGGTGCAGGCGGATGAGTTCCCGGTAGAAGGGCACCGGCGTGGAGCCCGTGGCGAGCCCCAGCACGGCGGGACGCCCGGCGGCGTTCCGTTCCTGGATGAGTTCCATCACCTCCCGCGCCAGCGCTGCGGCAGCGGTGGCCGCGGCCGGGAAAATAACGGTGGGGACTTTCTCAAACTGTTCTTCGGGTGAAGTTCTCGCGTGCATGTGATGGGAGAGACGGGGATGATGCCACACCTGTATGTCAGCATCCACCCTCCCAAACGCAACCTTTGATACAAATCACACACGCCCCCCTGTTCGCGTGTATTTGCTTATGGGCGTCTCCGGGTGCGGAAAAAGTGTGGTGGGCCTCCGGCTGGCGGAGAAACTGGGTGCGCGTTTTATGGACGCGGACGATCTCCACCCCCCGGAAAACAAGGCAAAGATGTCCGCGAAGATTCCCCTCACGGACGAAGACCGCTGGCCATGGCTGGAAATCGTGCGCCGGGAGGCCATCGGCAGCACCCCGCCGGACGGCTGCTGTGTGCTGGCGTGCTCGGCGTTGAAACGGGTTTACCGGGAGATGCTGACGAAGGGCCAGGAGGGCGTGCGCGTGGTTTATCTGCATGGCAGCTTCGAGCTTATCTCCACCCGGCTGGCCGGGAGAAAGGGGCACTTTATGCCGCCGGAACTCCTGCGCAGCCAGTTTGCCACCCTGGAGGAGCCCACCCCGGAGGAAGGGGTGACCGTGGATATTGACGGGACCGTGGAGGAAGTGGTGGGGCGCATTCTGGCGGCGTAGTACGCTCAGGCCAGCCGGGGTTTTATTCCAGCCCAAAATCCGCTGGCAACCGGTTCACAAAACAGCCATCCTCCCGTATGGGCTCCTCCGTGCTATCCTCTTCCGTGTCAGACCTCCCGCCAGCGGGTGGCTCCCGCCGGCTGTTGCTGGCCGTGGCAGCCGCGGGTGTGGTGGGGCTTCTGGGCTGGGCGGCGGTTTACGCGCGGGAAAAACAGGTGGAGGCCCACTCTCTCAGCGAGGAGCTGGCCGCGCGGATCCGGAGCGAACGCGCCGCCGGAGCCGTCACCCGGGCTGTTCCTGCCGTGGACCTGAGTGGCAAGGTGGCGGACCTGGAAAAACAGGTTCAGGAACTGGAGCAGGCCCGCACAAAAGCGGCGGATGCGGCGGTGGAGCGGGAAAAGGCGCTCTCCGATATCATCACTTTCCTCCGGCAGGAAAACACGGCGGCCCAGGAAACCATCAAGCGTCTGAGCACGCCGCCGCCGGAACCCGAGCCTCCGGTTTCTCCCGTGAAGCCTCCGCGCGCGGGGACCCGGCGCACGGGCAGTCCGTGATTGCGTTGTAGGTGGAATGGCGGGCGGAGCCGTAGAAAGGGGAAACCGGTTTCCACCGCCCCCTGCTTAAAATCCACCTGACACCGCCATGAATCACACCTCCCGCAGAACGTTCCTCAAGGGTTCCCTCGCCGCCTCGCTCGCGGTCCCCATGAGCACCTGGGCGCGTCCCATCGGGGCCAATGACGAAATCCGTCTCGGCTTTATCGGGATTGGGAAAAACGCGGACGGCCGCGGCAGCAATCACCTGAAGGAGTTTCCCGCGAAAAAAGGATGCCGCGCCGTGGCGGTCTGTGACGTGGATACGGTTGTCACTGACAAGGTGAAAAGCAGGCTCCAGGGCCAGCAGATCGAATACTACCAGGACTACCGGAAACTCCTGGAGAACAAAGACGTGGATGCCGTGGTGATCGCCACGCCGAACCACACGCACACGCTCATCGCCATCGCCGCGCTTCAAGCGGGCAAGCACGTGTATGTGGAAAAGCCGGTGAGCCACAATATGTGGGAAGGCCGCCAACTGGTGAATCACGCCGCGAAATACCCGCACCTCATCGTGCAACACGGCATGCAGCGCCGCTCGGATGAAGGCTGGCTGGCCATCAAGGAATTCGTGAAAAGCGGCGCGCTCGGGAAGCCCGTCGTGAGCCGCGGGCTGTGTTATAAACTGCGGGACAATATCGGCAAAGTGGGCAGCCCCATTCCCGCCCCGGCCACCGTGGACTATAACCTCTGGTGCGGCCCGCGGGAAATGGAACCGGTGCACCGCAAGGGTTTCCACTATGACTGGCACTGGCAGTGGCCTTATGGCAATGGCGACATCGGTAATCAGGGCCCGCACCAGACGGACGTGGCCCGCTGGCTGATCGATGACCCCGGCATGCCGGCCAGCGTCATCAGCATCGGGGGACGGTTCGGTTATGAAGACGATGCCACCACGGCGAACACGCAGATCGCTTTCTATGACTTCAAGCCGGTGCCGGTGATCTTTGAGGTGCGCGGCCTGCCGGACGCGAACATGGATTTCAAAGGCCGGAAATCGAAGTACCGCCGCCTTGTGGAAGTGGGGAACTGTCTCGAATGCGAGGGCGGGTATGTCACGGATGCCGCGGCATGGGACCCCAGTGGTAAGATGGTCAAAGACTTCAAAAAGGACGACGGCGCGAAGCACCAGCAGGCCTTCCTGGACAGCATCCGCTCGGGCAAACAAGCCCCCACCCACACGGCGGAAACCGGGCACCTTTCCGCCGCGCTCGCCCACATGGCAAATCACAGCTACCGCCTCGGGAAGGACCTTCCCTCCGGAGAGGTGAAGGAAAAGGTGCAGAACAACAAACTTTTCGCCGAGACCTACGACCGGCTGCTGGAACACCTCACGAAGAACAACATCGATGTGGCCGCCACCAAAGTCACCCTGGGGCCGCTGCTCACGATCGATCCGAAGACCGAGCAATACACAGGTGAATTCGCCGCGGAGGCGAACAAACTGAACATGGAGACTTACCGGAAGGAATTCTGTATTCCGGCGGTGTGATTCCAATCTGAAGCGGCGGCGGGTAGAGCGGCTCCCGTGGAGGTATTCCTCCTCCGCGGGCCGCGCCTGGCCGCCGCTGTTCTTTTCCACGCCATGCGTGGCGGAGATCAGCCCCGTTTAATAATCCGTCAGGGCACGCACACCGGCCGGATCCTTATCACGCGAGGTGCTTCGCCATCTCGTTTTCAATGTGGGCATTCACATTGCTCTGGATGGTCTCGGTGGCCACTCGGAGGGCGTTTTTCATCGCGAGGGGAGAACTGGAGCCGTGGGCGATGATGCTGACGCCATTCACGCCCAGGAGCGGGCTGCCGCCGTGGTGTTCGTAGTTCATGCGGTCCGCGGCGGAGCGCAGGGCAGGGCGGAGCATGGCGGCCAGCATCTTCCGCCAGGGGCTGGCGGTGAGGGCCTGCTTCATGAGCGTGCCCACGGCCTTGGCTGCGCCTTCGGAGCCCTTGAGGAGGATGTTCCCCACGAAGCCGTCGCACACAGCCACATGGACGGGGGAATTGCAGAGATCCCGTCCTTCGATGTTTCCTTTAAAATTGAGTCCCTTCGCCGCGCGGAGCATTTCGAAGACCTCCTTCGTCAGCTCGTTTCCTTTCCCCTCCTCCTCACCGTTGCTCATGAGGCCCACCACGGGATTCGGAATGCCGAAGACGTGCTTCATATACACGCTGCCCATCACGGCCTGCTGGAAGAGATGCTGGGGACGGCTGTCCACGCTGGCCCCGGCATCGATGAGCAGGCAGACGCCGCTTTGCAGGTTAGGCATGGGAGAGCCGATGGCGGCGCGCTCGATGCCCTTCAGCGTGCGCAGCTTCACCATGGCGGCGGCCACGGCGGCCCCGGTGTGCCCGGCGCTCACCACCGCCTGGGCGCGTCCGCTTTTCACCAGCTCCGTGGCCACGGCCACGGAGCTGTCTTTCTTCTGCCGGAGGGACTTCACCGCGCTGTCCGTCATTTCCACCACCTCCGTGCAGTGAATGATCTCCACGCGGGGATCATGGAAATTGAGTTCCTTCATCTCCTTGCGCAGGCGCTCTTCATCGCCGGTGAGGAAGAGGGTTTCTATCCGGCCCAGTTCAGCCATCGCCATCTTCGCTCCCGCGATCATATTCCGGGGAGCGAAGTCTCCTCCCATGGCATCGAGGGCTATTTTCATGCGGTTGTGGTTATCCCTGGCCGGGGGGGAAGCAATCACAAAAACGGCGGCAATTTTCCCCGCCATGTCAGGCGCATGTTTTCCCTGGTGCATCCCGCCCGCCTCCGGATGTTCCGGGCAAATCCCATGGCAGCGAAACGTCCCACCACTCCCCAGATCGAAAAACCGGCGGACAATATTTCCCGGCACCTCGGCCAGCGGCTGAAACAGCTCCGCGCCGAGCGCGGGTGGTCCCTGGAATCCCTGGCCGGCAGCAGCGGCGTGAGCCGGTCCATGCTCAGCCAGATCGAGCGGGAGCAGGCGAATCCCACGCTGGCCGTCACCCTGCGCATCGCCCAGGCGTTTGGCATGTCCCTGGGGGAACTGGTGGAAATCCCCGGCGCGTCCTCCTCCGTGAGCGTCATCCGCTCCGCGGACCGGGCGTATCATTACCACTCGGACGACTTCTGCCACATCCGCACGCTTTCGCCGCTGAATCTGGAAAAGGACGTGGAGTTTTACGAGATCCGTCTGAAGAAAGGCGGAGCCCTCCGCAGCGCCCCGCACTTCCAGGGCACGCGGGAGTTTCTCACCGTGGCCCAGGGCACGGTGGTGGTGGAAAGCGCCAGCGACCGGGAGGTGCTGGCTTCGGGGGATTCCGCGAGCTATCGCGCGGATGTGGCCCATGCCATCGTTAACACCGGCGATGGGGAGGCCGTGCTGTTCCTCGTGGATATTTACCGTTAGGACTGGACCGCCGGGGTCTCCGCCGGAAAAACCGCCCTCTTCCCGCCAGCTTGCTTTTCACAAAGGGCGTGGCACGGGTTGCGCCCTCAATATGGAAAGTCAGCCTCAAACCGCCCCCACGCCCGAATCCGAAAGCGCCCTTCTCGCCATCCGCCGCGAAAAGCTGGCGAAGTTGAAGGATGCCGGAGTGAATGCCTATGGCGGGCGCTTTGACACTACGCACACGCTGCCCGCCCTGCGGGAGGCCTTTTCGGAGGGGCTGGCCGTGCGCGCGGCGGGACGTATCAGCGCCCGGCGGGACATGGGGAAGACGCAGTTCTTCGACATCTCGGATCTCGAAGGCCGCTTCCAGTGCTTCCTGAACGCGAAGAACGTGCCCGCGGAAACCTTCGATCTCTTCAAGGACCTCCTGGACATCGGTGACTGGGTGGGCGTGGAAGGCGAGGCTTTTGTCACGAAGACGGGAGAGCCGTCCATCAAGGTCACCGGTCTCACCGTGCTTTCAAAAGCCCTGCGCCCCATGCCGGACAAGTGGCACGGTGTCTCGGACCGGGAGATCAAATACCGCCAGCGGTATCTGGATCTCATGGCGAATCCCCGCAGCCGCGAGGTCTTCGTCCTGCGGAGCAGGATGGTGGCGGAGACCCGGCGATGGCTCCAAGACCGGGACTTTCTGGAAGTGGAAACCCCCATGCTTCAATCCGTGCCCGGCGGCGCGGCGGCCCGGCCATTTGAGACCTACCACAACGCGTTGGGCCAGCCGTTCTACCTGCGGATCGCGCCGGAACTGTATCTGAAGCGCCTCCTGGTGGGCGGCTTCACGAAGGTCTTCGAACTGAACCGCAACTTCCGCAACGAAGGCATCAGCCGCCGGCACAATCCGGAGTTCACCATGCTGGAGGCTTACTGGGCCTACGCGGACTTTGAAAAGATGGCGGACCTCGTGGAGGAACTGGTGTGCCACCTCGCGGAGAAGTTCATCGGCACGCTCGTCATCGAGCACAAGGACGACGAGGGCAATGTGACCCGTACCATCAACCTGACGCGGCCCTGGAACCGCACGCCGTACCGCGATCTCCTCCGCCGCGTGGATGCCGCGTGGTTCGACTACACCCCGGAGCAGCGCCGCGCGCGTTGCGGGGAGCTGGGCGTGGAGATTTCCCCGGCCATGGAGGACTATGAGGTGACGCAGCAGGTGTTTGAAAAGCTCATCGAGGAAAAGACCTTCGACCCCTGCTTTGTGACCCACGTGCCCACGGAACTGGTGCCTCTGGCAAAGCAAAACGCGGCGGACGGCAGCATCGTGGACGTGTATGAACTCATCATCAACGGCGTGGAAATCAGCCCCGGTTATTCCGAACTGAACGATCCCGTGGTGCAGCGTCAGCGCCTGGAACACCAGGCCGGTGAGGAAACACAAAAGGTGGACGAGGAATTCCTCCTCGCCCTGGAGCACGGCATGCCCCCCGCGGGCGGCATCGGTATCGGCATTGACCGCCTGATCATGATGCTCACCGGCAGCGAGTCCATCCGCGACGTGGTGCTCTTCCCGCAGTTGAAAGCGAAGGAGTAGCCCCGGACGCTATTTCCCAAGAGCCGCCGCCGCCCGCTTTGCCGCGCGGATGGCCTCCTGGACTTCCATCACGGTTTTCAGCAGAGCCTGTCTCACAGGCTCCGGCTCCACTTTCCTTTGCCCGAATTCGCCCACATAGCGGACACGGATCTCCAGGAGGGGCAGCGCGTCACCGAAGGCGTTCCAGTCATCACTCCACCGGATATAGTTTTTTGTATTATCACGAATGAGCCCGATGGCGTCCGTCCATGACCCTGAAGGCCTCCATCCCGCGAACGGTGGAAAGACGCCACCTTCCCCGGCAAACGTATCTCCCCACGATGTGCCAGGGACCGCCCGCTTCAGAGCCTCCCGGGCATCCCGCAGGGCCGGACATTCACGTGCAGTCAGGGAATGTCGCGAGAGCGCGGACGCTGCGGCCAACCGGCACTCATCCGAAGCCGTGGAATCAGAGACCACCCCGAAGAGGAAAGGATCAATCAGCCGCGCCGGAAGCCGACCGGCGGCTTTCACCAACTGACTGGGCTTCAAGCCCGGTGCCATTGTCTGCAACGCCGCCATGCCAGGAACCAGCCGGCCGGCGGTAATCTCACTTAGCAGCAATCTTACGGGAGGAGAGGAGTCGCCGGGATTATACTCAGATTCCCGCAAGCTCGCGCAATCGTCACGATACAATACCTCCAGCGCGAGGCTCAGGGATTCCTTTTTTGAAAGCAGGGGCTTCTTCCGGGGGCAACACAGATAATCAGTGTCCGTCAGAAAATACCACGCGGCAAACGATTCCCTGATGTCTCCAGTCAAGCACCCGCCCGGCAGGCCAACCTGGCAATCCGGGCTGCCGAGGCATTCCTTCAACCGGGCGACGGCCAGGGGAGAGCCGGTACCGGAAAGGCCCGCCAGTCCCACAAGGCGGACGCAGAGATTCGGGTGCCGGCTCATTTCCATCCATTCGGTTTCCTCCGCGTCCGGATCCTTCAAGGCTTTCATGGCGTCGTGGTGAAACGCCGGGGGGGTTGCCGCGCCTCCCACCTCGCTGCCCCCCAGCGGCACGGGATACTCCGGGTTCAGTTCCCAGTAATCCTCCAACAGCAGTTTCCTCACTTCCGGCCGTACCGTCACCTTTTCCTCCGCCCTCAGGGAAAACACACCGGAGCCCGTGACAAAAGCACAAAGGCAAAGCAGCCCGCGGAAAAACATCATGCAATAGCATTCGCTTTCAATCATATGTGTCTTCCTTGGAGATGCGGGGCCTCCCTTGAGATTCCCTCCACGCGGGTTAAGGTTTTCCCGTGCCCGAATCCTCCCACCGCCCTATCCCTGCCCACGCCGGGCCGCCTTCAGGGGCAGGTGGAGCCGCGATCCTGACTCTGACGCGGCTGGTGCTCTGCGCCTTTTTCCTGGGCATAGGAGGATGGAAATTCGGGGAACTCATCGTGGGGGCCATTGACCGGGTAATGGAAGTCCGGCGGCAGGAACTCTTTCCACCGGTGGCCCTGTATTTGGTCACCGCCTGGCTGCTTTATCCCTACCGGCGACGGAAGTTCTCCCCCGGCCATGGGAGACCGGATGCGGAGGGATGGCTGCTTGTCAGTTGGGGCCTCACGGCCGCGGGAGCCCTGCTGCTCGTGGCCTATGAGAAGAGCAACTACATCATGACCATGAACACGGGTTACTTCCTGAGCACCGCCTGCTTCCTGGCCGCGATCTCCTGGCAGGTCCTGCCGTCGCTCCGGAGGCCCGTCTCCCGGCGGTTCCTCCTCCCCCGGCTTCTATGGCGGACCATCCGCGTGGGCCTCTGCCTGACGGGCACGTGGGGCACGGGGTGGTTGATGGGTATGTCCAGCGGACAGCAATTCGACCCTGGAATGTTCGTGGTCTTCGGGCTGGCCTTCCTCTATCTGGGATGGCGGGCCGCTCCCCTGCAAAGGGACGCCGTTTAGTTCCGGCGCAGATCCAGGGCATACTCCACCGGCTGTCCGTCCACCAGGAGACCGGCGAGCTGGGCGGCGAAGAAGGGCGCGTGGAGGACTCCTTTCGAGCCCAGGCCATTAAAGAAGCCAAGGCGCGGATGCACGGGATGCAGACCGATGACGGCCTTGCTCTCATTGATGACGGGTCGCACCCCGGCTTCGTGGGCGGTAAGGGTAAAGGGCAGCCGGAGCCAGCCGCGGAGGCGGTCCTCAATCTTCGCGCGGGCGCTGGCGGTGGGCGTCGCGGTGAAGTCATCCCAGGCATAGGTGGCACCCGCGCGGAAAAGCCCCCCGCGCCCCAGCGGCAGGAGCCAGCCGCCACCATTGACGATGCGCTCCTCCCGCAGTCCTGGAATGTGGAGAGTCAGGATCTCCCCCTTGGCGCTCTTCCATCGCAGCCATTTGAAGAACGGATTTCCCGCGGCTTCCCAGCCCTGGCAAAAGATCAGATACTTTGCCCGGATGCTATCCAGTCCTTCAATCGAGACTCCGTTTTCCCCAGGGATCACTTTTTCCGCTGGAATGTCCGCTGTCAGCCACGAGCCGTCCTGCTCCAAATGATGCCGGGAAGCCCCGAGCCAGCCCCGGGTATCCAGCCAGCCCCCCTGCATCTCCATGCCTTCGCCTTCGGAATCGAAGACGGCAGGGTCCACCAGGGGGGACGGCTGCGGACTGGTTAGCAGCGCCTGGAAGGCGGGGTCGGTCTGCTTTTCCCGCCAGCGGCGCTGTTCATCGGCGGAACGCAGCAGGCGGACATAGGGGACGGGATGGAAATGCTCCCGTCCCAGCTCCCCGGCCACGCGATGATAGAACGCACGGGCGGCGGGGAGAAATTCCTCCACCCGCCAGCTCCGCGCCACACGACGCCCGCTGATGGGCGTGACGATTCCGGCGGCGGTTTTGGAACAGGTCGCCGGTTCGTCACGATCAATCACCAACACGCGCCAGCCGCGCCAGCGGAGATGCCATGCCAGCGTGGCCCCGGCTAGTCCGTGGCCGAGTATGATGGCATCCACCCCGGGACCGTCCATGAGCGCGGCGGACCGCCGTTATTTGGACTCGGCGGGAGCCTCGGCGTCCTTGATGCGCTGATTGATGGACTCCATGTCCTTCTTGATGCGCTCCAGGGTGGCCTCGGCGTTCTTCCGCTCATCACGCAGGGCATCCAGTTCCGGATGGAAAAGTTTGCCTTCGCCCACCTTCTCCAGGAGGCCCTTGATGGCCTTCGAGGGAATGGCGAAGCACTCAATGCGTCCGGAGCGCGCGATGTTCATGCCCACCACGCGACCATCGAGATCCACCACGGGGCCGCCGATTTGATTCGGCTCCAGCGCCATATCGTGCTGGAGGGCGTCCGGATAACCGCGGCGGTTCGTGCTCAAGCTGCCGCTCATGCTGTTGCGGGGGTCCTCCGCGATGGCACCCAGGTTGGGGCGCGTGGTCAGGACGGCGCTCAGTTCGCTGTCGCCCTTCTCCCGCTTCACCACGATCTTGATTTTTTGATAGGGACGCAGACCGGCGATGGTGGCCTTGAACTCCTCGATGGTGCTCACCGGCTTGCCGTCGATGGTCTTGATGATGTCGTCCGAGACAAACCCCGCCTTCGAGGCCGGGCTGCCGGCGGTGACTTCCGCCACCTTCACGCCGTCCTTCCAGGAGTCATCCAGACGGACGCCGAGGTAGCCTTTCTGGGAGTCATCCAGATTCCGCGGGGCCACGCTGACCACACCCACGGCCACCGGCAGGCGGAGCGGAGTAGCGGCGGCGAGGAAACTGCCTGGAGCGGGTTCGGTCTTTTCATCCCACGGCATGGGACGGAGCCCCTTGGCCTCCACCTTGAGAAGGGCGAGGTCATAGGGACGGTGGAAATCCACCTGTTTCACCGGGAGGCGCAGACCATCCGGAAAACGGACTTCGATATCGCTGAGGAGCACGCCTTTTTTGTCCTGCACCTCGCTGGCCTTGGTGAGGATGTAGCCGTTCTCATGCACGGCGCAGCCGTAGGCGAGGTCCTTGCCTTTGCGGAGAATCTGGACCGTGGCGCGGCGGACATCGTCCACCACAGGCTCCCAGGACTTCATGATCTCCGCCGTTTCACGGCTGTATTTCTCCTGCGGCAGCGGGCCCTTCGGAGCCTCTTTGGAATCGTCCGCCGGTTGCTCGCTCTTTTGCTCGCTGAAACGCTTGGGCTTCTGGCCGGGAGCCGCTTTCGGCTCCTCCTTCTGAGGCTCTTCTTTGGGAGCGGGTTTCTCTTCGGCCTTCTGCTCGGAATACTTCGGCGGCTTTGGAGCCTCGTCTTTTTTCGGTTCCTCTTTTTTAGGCTCTTCCTTTTTCGGTTCCTCCTTTTGGGGAGGATCGGCGGGCTTTTCCCCCTGGGCGAAGGTGACGGTGGAGGAGAACGGGAAAGAGAGGAGAAGTGCGGCGAGGAGCGGTTTGCTGGTCTTCATAGGGTGCCGTTAAGCGTAAAAGTTGAACTCAGGATTTCTTATCGAGGGTGACATCCGGGGTGTGCTCAGTCTCCCCCCGTTTCAGCTTTACTTTGATGTGGTCTCCGGGCTTCAGTCCACGCACCACTTCGGAAGCAGGACTTGGGCCATCCACATCCTTGTCATTGAGACGGAGGATGATGTCACCAGGAACGATGCCCGCTTTGGCGGCGGGGCTGTTTTCCTTGACGGAGGCCACTTTGGCACCTTTGCCGTCCGTGTCCTCGAGATCCGCGCCGAAGTAAGGCACGGGGCCTTTTTCCTCGGGAATCTTCGGCTCCGCAGGGCCTTTGTCGCGCTCGCTGTCATTGTCGCCACTCCGGCCGGAGTTCCGGGCCATGCGGGAGGCGGAGGCGGGTTTGGCGAGCTCAATCTCACATTCCACCGTTTCAGCACCGCGGTGGACCGCCACCTTCACTTTGGAACCGGCCTGCTTCTTCCCGATGAGGCGCTGCATGTGGTGGTAGGTGGCCACATCCACGCCGTCGAACTTGAAGAGCACGTCCCCGGCTTTGAGACCAGCCTTCGCGGCGGGCATGTCCTCCACCACTTCCTCCACCTTCACGCCCTCCTGGCTGTCGCGGTCAAAAATGGCTCCCAGCCGCGGACGGTCGCGGTCCGGCTCAAAAATCTGAACGCCCCAGGTCTTCCCCTTCATCATCTGGTCCCAGTCGTCCCGGAGAGTATCGATGGCCACGTGACGGTTCATATCGATAGCCCCGTGGATGGAACTGTTGATGCCGATGACGCGGCCTTCCAGATCGAACAGCGGACCACCGCTGTCCCCGCCGATGAGCGGGCAACTGCTGAAGATGGCGCCATCCGAATCCCGGCGCCAGATGCGCCCGGCGCGGACCGGAGGACGGCGCTCATAGCTGAATCCCCCCGGGTGTCCCATGGCCACGCACCAGTCACCCAAGCGCAGTTTATCCGAACTGCCCATCTCCACGGCGGGCCAGTCTCCGGGGTCCGTGATCTTCGCGAGACCGGCATCCGTGCCCTTGTTGGCTCCCAGGGCTTTCCCGTTCACCCGGTGACCGTCCGGAAAGACGATCACGAGCTCCTCGCCGGTGGCGGCGGTCACGTGGGCGGCGGTGAGAATGAGGCCGTCCTTCTGAACGATGACCCCGCTGCCGGATCCCGGCTTCTTCGGGTCCTTGGACATGATGGCCACCACGCTGCCCATGACCTTCTTCGCCACGCCCTGGACCTTCGTTTCCCGCGCTTTGAGTTCCTGGATGGTTTCAGCCCGGAGCACCGGCGCGGTCAGCGGCAGAGCGGTGAGCAACACTAGGGACAGTCTCAATAGAGTCATGGCGTGAATAGGGGTAAAAAATTTTCTCGCGAGCGTAATCCACTCCTTCCGGCAGGGCAAGGTCCGCATTGCAAAAGACGCAGTTGCCGTGCCGGAGGCTGCGTCCCGTCTTTACGGAACAGAAGACTCTTTCCTATCCCGGCACCGCGCGCGGGACGCGGCCACCGGTTGGCGGACGGCTTGTCGTCCCGGTGAGAAACGCACCCTGTTCCGCGGTGGGTGCGAAGGAAAGCGGCCTGGGAAAAAATTCTTTTGAGGGTGTATGGGGTGGTTTCCACGGGCAAAGAAAGCGAAACGGAGGAGGCCCGGAAGCGTGTTATAAAACAGAGGCGGCGGGTTATCGAGCATGGACGGATTCCCGCCCGCCATGGGACGGAGCAGGTCCTGCCGTTGTTCAAATTCCGGTTTTGAAAACAACCCCGGCACCCCTCCAGCGACCAGCGTCATGGCGTCTTGATCTCAATATCGTCAAACCAGATGGCTTGCTCTGAATAAGGAGTGCCCCATACAGAGGTGCGGCCCTGGGCGGGAGCGGCTGGGTTTTCCCAGGTGAGCGTGGGTTTCTCCGGACGGGGTTTTCCATCTTCCCACACCCAGGCTTCAATGGTGCTGCCGGTGCCTTTGGTGGAGGCTTTAATGGTCATTTCCAGTTTTGTCCATGAGCCGGAGACCCATGCGTAAGGCGCGGAGGCCACCACCTCCTCCTTGTCCGTGTTCTTCACGATCTCCACGGACTTCGTGGCCGGGACCACCCGGAGGCGGGGACCGCTGACGCCGTAGAGCCCCACGCCGAAACGCGGCTGCACGCGGCGCTTTCCGGTCGCCTTGATGCGGGCGGTGACCGTGGCGGGGCCTTTGACGGATTTGCCCACGAGCATGCCGCCGTCCGCGATGGGTTGCCCCTGGAGTTCCAGCACTTTGTTGTCGCCATCGGCGGCAATGACGAACTTCGCGTCCGGGTCCGTGGCCATGTATTCCTCCGGCACGGCACCGGGCGTCAGTGCCTGAAAGTCAAACTTCTGGGAAGCCGCCGCCGCGGGAGCCGGGGCTGGGGCCGGCGCAGGGGTAGGTGCCTCCTGGGCGGACACCATGGCCGCCAGGGCGAGGAAGAGGAAACGGGAGGTCATCATGGGAGCAATACAGAACAGGAGAGGGCATTTGCACAGAAGCGCATGAATCCTACGCATTTGAGGCCAGGGTGACCCGGACAAGCAGGACACGGCCCACGCCTCTCCCGGAGAAAACACTCGAGGCCCGGCACATGGAATCTTCAGTTCACCCCGGGTTTCCGGGCTGATCCCTGCTTTGCTCTCCCTCCCGCCCGGCCAGGCGGGCGATCTTGCCAATGAGTTCCACCGGCTCCACCGGTTTTGTGGCATAGGCATCGAATCCGGCCTGGAGGGCTTTCTCCCGGTCCTCCGTCCGGGCGAAGGCGGTGAGCGAAAGCGCGGGCGTGGCCCCGCCATCCCCGGGAGGAAGCGTCCGCAGCTTCCGGAGAAACGCATAGCCGTCCATGCCGGGCATCCCGATATCACTCACCAGCACATCCGGCAGCAGGGAGGGGATGAGAGACAGAGCCTCCGCGGCGGACCCGGCGGTGATGACGCGGGCCTCGCTTTCCTCAAGAAACCGGCGCAGGAGTTCCCGGGAATCCCGGTCATCGTCCACCACCAGAATCCTGAGACCAGCCAGCTGCTCATTCCGGCGGAACATGGGAGCCACCCGGGTCGTGCCGGGTTGGGGCCTCCCATCCTCCTCCGGCGCGCGCGGCGCGCCATGAAACGGAAGGGTGACGGTGAAAACACTCCCCAGTCCCGGTCCGTCGCTGGCCGCCTGGATGGAGCCGCCATGCAGTTCCACCAGTTGCTTCACGATGGCAAGACCGATGCCCAGGCCGCCGTGGGCGCGGTTCGTGGACGCGTCCGCCTGGCGGAAGCGGTCAAACATGTGAGGCAGAAACTCCGGCGCTATCCCTTGCCCGCTGTCCGAGACCTCCAGCTCCGCGTGCGTGCCGGTATCCCGGAGGATGACGCGGACGCTGCCTCCGACGGGCGTGAACTTGATGGCATTCGACACCAGATTCCACACGATCTGCTGGATGCGTCCCGGGTCTCCCGAAAAAGAACGGTCCAGCGGCACCGTCAGAAACTTCAGGGAAATATCCTTCGCCCGGGCCGCGGGCGTCACGATCTCCAGGGCCGCGCGGACACTCTCCGCGGGGTCCATCTCCTGGATTTCCAGCCGCAGCTTTCCGGACACGATGCGGCTCATGTCCAGAAGGTCCTCGATCAACTGCGCCTGGACCCGCACATTACGGTCGATGGCCTCGATGCCCTCCACCAGTAACGTTGGATCCGCCCCCGCATCCTCCCGCAGCAACTGTGTCCAGCCGAAGATGGAACTCAGCGGCGTGCGCAGCTCATGGGAGAGGGTGGTAAGAAACTCGTCCTTCATGCGGCTGGCGCGCTCGGCTCCGGCCCGGGCCGCGCGTTCGCTGGCCAGCAGTTCCTCCCGCTCCCGCTCCAGGGCATGCTGTTCTCCCACATCCGTGGCGGTGCCAAACCATAGCAGGATGCGGCCGCCGGCGTCCTTCAGGGGCATCACCCGGACGAGGAACGGGCGGTGGTTCCCATCCGCCCCCTTCATGGGAAATGTCATACTGAAAGGAGCACCGGAATGGAGCGAGACCTCCCACCGCGCCAGGATCTCCGGCAGATACTCCGGGTGGTGGACGCTGTGGCGGTCCCACCAGCCCTTTTCGTCCAGATCCACGCCCGTGTATTCGATCCAGCGCTTGTTGAACCAGGTGACGTCGCCCGCAGGGTTGGACATCCAGGCCAATTGGGGGATGGTATTCGCGAGCTGGCGGAACATCACCTCCCCGCGCTCCAGGCGATCGTGGAGTTCCCGCTGTTCATGCACGTCCGTGGAGGTGCCGATCCAGCGGAAGATGGTGCCGGCGGCGTCCCGCGCGGGCGTGCCGCGAACGAGATGCCAGCGCCATGAGCCGTCCCGGTCCCTGACCCGGTGATGGAACTCGAAGGCCCCGCCGGTTTCCTTCGCGCGGAGCCAGGCTTCCCGCGAGGCCGGGACATCCTCCGGATGCACGGCACGCCAGATGCCCTCTCCCAGCGCTTCCTCGGGGGAAAGCTCGGATTTCTCGGAGAGCACCCGGTTGGTCCACACGATGCCGCCCCGCGGGTCGGCGGTCCAGACACTGTCCGGCAGGGACTCCGCGAGCGTGCGGAAGTTTTCCTCACTGCGCCGCAGGGACTCCAGGAGGCTCTGGGAACGGGAGATGTCCCGCGTGATGCCCGCCACCATTTCCACCGTTCCGTCCGGGGCAAACATGGGAGAGAAAATGTATTCATACACGCCCGCCACGCCCGTGGGGCTGGTGTAGGGGGTTTGATCGGAAAGAGACCCGCCGGTTTCCACCACCTTTTGGATCTGGTGCTGGAGACGGGCCGCCAGCTCCGGGGGATAGTTGAGGTCGAAAAAATTCCGCCCGGCGGCCTCGGAAAGACTTAGCCCCCAGAGGTCGAGGAGCGGCTTGTTCGCGTAAATGAACCGGCCCTGGAGATCGAAGATATAGGTGAAGTCCGTGATGGACGACAGCATGGTCTCCACCATGCGCTCCCGGCGGTCCATCTCACTGGAAAGCCGGCCCCGCTCCTCCTCCGCGCGCACGCGTTCCGTGATGTCCACGATGACTCCCGGCAGCCGGACCGCGTTCCCCGCCGCGTCCCGCTCCACGGTGCCGCGGGCGATGACCGAGCGCCAGGAGCCGTCGGCCTGGGAGAGGCGGTACTCCGCCACAAACTTCGAGCCTCCGGCAATGGCCGCGCCGATGGCGGCCTCGATGGCTGGCTTGTCCTCCGGATGGATGGCACGCAGGTAGGATTCCAGAGGGCCGCCGTTCGCCTCCTCCGGCGTGACGCCAAAAAGACGGGCCAGGTTGGGATCTGCCTGCACGCGGTTGGTGGTGATCTCGTAAGTCCACGTACCGACCTCCGTGGCCGCGAGCACGGATTCGATCCGCTGCCGGGCGGCGTCCAGTTCCGCGTCCCGGGCCTCGCGGGCGGTGAGATCTCTGGTGATGGTGGCAAAGCCCTCCGGACGGCCAGTGACGGGATTGTCCAGGCGGAAGGCATCGAAATACACGGGGATGCCCATGCCGGTGCGAAAGTGCCGGAAGGTGAGCTCTCCCTCCCAGCGAGCGCCGGAGAGGACGGCGGGAAGCACCGTGCCGGGAATAAACGGACGCTCCGCCGGGATGAAGAAAGTCTCGATGGACGCCCCCATCAATTCCTCCTCCGTGGCACCCGTGAGGTGGAGAGCCGCCTCATTGCAAAACGTGACCCGGCCGGAAAGATCGCAAACGGTCACAAAGTCCCGCGAGTGCCGGAGGACAAGTTCCAGAGGGTTGAAGGAGGAGGAGGCCGCGGGCAGGGGCATGGATTTCTGTCGTTACCTTGAGGCCGGATTGTCGTCAATCCCTCCGGTCCTTCGCCTTTTACGGAGGACGGAGCGTTCCAGACTCCGGGAACTGCCATTTCCATGCGGGTTTTCCGGTTTCCACCGGTTTTGAGGGCGGATTCCCGGGATTCCTGAGACAGCCCTTTCCAGGAACGGGGGGGGGCGGGTCCGTGTTTTTCCAGGAAACACGCCGGGCTCCCGGGCGTATGGTTTCCGAATGTCCTTTCTTCGCGTCCTTCTTTTTTCCCTTCTTCCCGCCGCCGGGGCGGTGGCGCAGCAGCCTGCCGCGCCAGGGTCCGCCCTGCCAAAGGAGGTGCTGCCGGTGCTGGAGAAGTACTGCTACGATTGCCATGGCGACGGGGCCAGTAAGGGGGACGTCATCCTGGATCTGGACACGACTCCGGAGGCGATCCTGAAGAACCGGAAGCTCTGGAGCGGGGTTATGTTCCACGTCGAGCAGTGGACCATGCCGCCGGTGGACAAGAAGACCCAGCCTACCCGCGCGGAGCGGGAACTCCTGGTGCACTGGCTGGACAATCTGTTGAACCCCGTGGACCCGGCCAACCCGGACCCGGGACGGGTCACGATCCGTCGGCTGAACCGGGGGGAGTATAATAACACCGTGCGGGACCTCTTGGGCGTGACCACGCAGCCGGCCAACGAGTTCCCCGAGGATGACACCGGCTACGGATTTGATAACATTGGGGACGTGCTCGCGCTGCCGCCCATCCTCATGGAGCGCTATCTCATCGCGGCGGACCGCGTGCTCCTGGAAGCCGTGCCACCGGGACCGCCTCAGCCGGAGACGAGTGTCTTTACCCACCGGGAGATGCGGGGCGTGGGGCTGCCGGCGGAAAAGGATGGTGGCACCCGCCTGCTGGCCTTCAGTACGGAGGGAGAGGCCACCATGGAATACTTCGCGCCTGTGGAGGGGGAATACCTCGTCCGCGTGAAAGCATGGGGCGCGCAGGCGGGGCCGGATCTGGTGAAGCTCCATCTCCGGGTGAATGGGAAGGTCCAGCGCGTGGCGGAGATTTCCGCGGACGCCCCGGACAAGCCGCAGGTGCTGGAGGAACGGCTCACCTTTACCAAAGGAGCCCAGACCCTGGCCGTGGCATTCCTCAACGAATTCTACGATCCGGAAATCCCGGATCCGAAAGAGCGGGGGCGTTACCTCTATCTGCCCGCCGTGGAGGTGGAGGGACCGGTGAAATCCACGCCGCGTCCGCTTCTGCCCGCCGCGCAGAAGTTCTTCGACGCCGCCGGTGGTGCCGGGGAAACGGACGCAGGAGCGCGGGCCATTCTGGAGGCCTTTGCCACGCGGGCCTTCCGCCGCCCCGCCATGTCCGCCGAGGCGGACCGCTTGCTCCGGCTCTACAAAGCCGCGCGGGACGGCGGGGAATCCTGGCGGGACAGCCTGCGCATCGGCATGAAGGCGATCATGGTCTCGCCGTATTTTCTCTTCCGCATCGAGAGCCCTCCCGGCACGCCGCCCGCCAGCGGGGTCACGGAGATCAGCGAATTCGCCCTCGCCTCCCGGCTCAGCTACTGGCTCTGGAGCAGCCTGCCGGACGAAGAACTCATGGCCCTGGCGGCAAAGGGTCAACTGCGGGCAAACCTTCCTGCTCAGATCCAGCGCATGCTGAAGGATCAAAAGGCGCGGGCCCTGCCGGAGAATTTCGGCGGGCAGTGGCTGGAACTGCGCAGCCTCGCCGCGGCCAATCCGGACAAGGAACGCTTTCCGGAATACACCCCCGCGCTCCGGGATGCCATGCGTGCGGAGACCACGGAGTTCTTCTGGCACATTCTCAGTGAGAACCGGCCGGTGACGGAATTCCTGAACGCGGACTACACGTTCGTGAACGAGGCCCTGGCAAAATTTTATGGCATCGAAGGCGTCCAGGGGCCGGAGTTCCGCTTGGTGAAACCCGCCGCTGGCACGCACCGGCGCGGACTGCTCACGCATGCCAGCATTCTCACGGTGACGAGCGATTCCATCCGCACCTCCCCCGTGAAGCGCGGGAAGTGGCTGCTGGAAAACATCCTCGGCATCACCGCGCCACCGCCACCGCCGAATGTACCCGCCCTCACCGAGGGAGCCCAGGTGGAAAAGACTGCGTCCGTCCGCGTGCGCCTGGAGGCCCACCGTTCAAAGCCGGGCTGCGCGAGTTGCCACAGCCTCATTGATCCCCTGGGCTTCGGTCTGGAAAACTTCAACGCCATCGGCAAATGGCGGGACAAGGACGGGGATTTTCCCGTCGATTCCACCGGCGTGCTCACCAGTGGACAGAAGTTCAACAATGCCCCGGAACTGGTGGACGTGCTGCTGGCCGACCGGAAGGATGTCTATCTGCGGAACCTCGCCCGGAAGATGCTCACCTACGCCCTGGGCCGCGGCACGGAGTCGTATGACCGTCCAGCCCTGGATGCCATCGTGACCCGGATGGAAAAGGACGGGAACACCTTCCAAAGTCTTCTCCTGGCAGTCTCGGAGAGCGTGCCGTTTCAAAAGCGGCGCGGCGATCAGTGACCTGAACCGCGGGGCGTGCTATCGCTCTCAGCATGGAGTGGCGTTCATCATTCGGAAAACTGGGAAAAGCCCTGCTGGACCTGGTGTATCCGCCGCACTGCCCCGCGTGCAAGGTGCTGCTGCCGCAGGGGCTGGACGCCGGAGACTTCTGCGGGGAATGTGACAGCCGCCTGGTGCCCGTGGAGCCGCCGTTTTGTGAGATGTGCGCTGAGCCCTTCCCGGGCGAAATTTCCGGGCCGTTCCGGTGCCCTAATTGCAGCGGGCGCACGGTGGCGTTCGATTTTACCGTGTGCCTCTGGCTGAGCCGGGGTCCGGTTCGGGAGGTCATCCACCGGCTGAAGTACAACGGCATTCCCGCCATGCGGCTGCCGCTCGCCAGGCTCATGCTGCCGGCATTTCAGGATCCCCGGCTGGCGGGGCATGACTGGCTCCTGGTGCCCGTGCCGCTGCATCCCCGGAAGCGGAGGGAGCGCCGGTTCAATCAGTCCGCCGAACTCGCCCGCATGATCACGCGGCTGGGCGGGCCACCTGTCCGCGAAGTCCTCCGGCGCACCCGCTATACCAGCTCCCAGGCCGGACAGGACCGGGAGGCCCGGCTGCAAAATCTCAGGGGGGCTTTTTCGGTAAGAGCCCGCTCCCGTTCCTTGATTCAGGGGCGGGAGGTCCTGCTCATCGATGACGTGTTCACCACGGGGGCCACCGCGCACGAGTGCGCGCTCACGCTGCGGAAAGCGGGTGCCGCCCGCGTGGTGGTGCTCACGGCGGCGCGGGGGTGAGAAAATGAACAATCATTCAGTGGCCCGCCCAAGCCCTGCTTGCGATGCCCGCGGGACGCTCCACAGATAGGGGCATGAAGAGCATGACAGGATTCGGACGCGCCGAGGCTTCCGGGCAGGGGTTGCGGTGCGCGGTGGAGCTTTCCTCCGTGAACCGGAAGCAAAGCGACATCGACATCCGCATGCCGCGGGAATACCACGCGCTGGAGCAGGATACCCGGAAGCTGGTGGCGGGAGCCATTTCCCGCGGACGTCTCCAGGTGCAGATTTCCATGGACCGCTCGGAGGACTGCCGGTCCTCGCTGCGCGTGGACCACGCCCTGGCCCGCCAGTATGTGGAGGCCATGTCGCGGCTGGATGCCGAGCTTTTCGGTGGTCGTGGTTTCAGCGTGGAGTCCATGCTGCGCGCGCCCGGGGTGTTCACGGTGACGGAAAATGAGAGCGCGTCCGGCGAGGATGTCTGGCCGCTCATTTCCGGCACGGTCACGAAAGCCCTGGCTGCCTGGGACAAAGCCCGCGCCCGCGAGGGCACGCATTTGAAGAAGGATATCGAGACCCGCCTTAAGGTCGTGCGGGACGTGCTGAAGGGCATCCAGCGCGAGGCCCCCCGCGTGCCCCAGGTGCAGCGCGAGGCCATGCGCAAGCGTCTCCAGGAGGCCGGGCTGCCGCTGCCGCTGGACGATGAGCGGCTCCTGAAGGAGATCGCCATCTTCGCGGACCGGTCGGACATTTCGGAGGAAATCGCGCGGCTCTCCGGCCACCTCGATGAATTTGCCCGCTTCCTGAAAAGCCCGGAGCCCTCGGGCCGCGCCATGGACTTCCTCACCCAGGAGATGCACCGCGAGATCAATACCATGGGCAGCAAGGCAAACCACGCGGGCATCGCCCACCTCGTGGTAGCGGGGAAGACGGAGGTGGAGCGCATCCGTGAGCAGGTGCAGAACGTGGAATGAACCCCCGCCCGCAGATTTACCCATGACCCCCGATCCCTTCCGCGAAGGCCTCCTCTGTGTCGTTTCCGGTCCCTCCGGCAGCGGCAAGACCACCGTGTGCCGCTCCGCCACCGCCGTGGAGCCCGTGTATTATACCGTATCCTGCACCACCCGCCCCATGCGTCCGGGCGAGGAGAATGGCCGGGACTACTTCTTCATGACGGCGGAGGAGTTTCTGGAAAAGGTGGATGCCGGGGAATTCCTGGAATACGCCTGCGTGCATGGCCGCTACTACGGCACGCTGAAAAGCGAGGTCCTGCCCGCGCTGGAGGCCGGGCGGGATGTCATCATGGACCTGGACATCCAGGGCGCGGCCCAGCTCCGGGCGTGCGACGATGAAACCATCCGCCGCGCGCTGGTGGATGTCTTCATCATGCCGGCGGGCATGGAGGATCTGCGGGCCCGGCTTTCCGGGCGCAGTTCTGAAACGAAGGAGGAGGTGGACCTCCGCCTGCGTAATGCCCTCGCGGAGATGAAGCACTGGCGGGAATATGCCTACCTCATCCTGAGTCATACCCGTGAGGCGGATCTCGCCGCCTTCCGCTCCATCCTCCACGCCGAACGTCTGCGGGCCACCCGCCTGCGTCCGGGCGGGGATTTTCCCGTATGAAAAAGAACGTCATCCTGGGCATCACCGGCTCCATCGCCGCCTACAAGGCTGCGGAGATCGCGAGTCAGCTTACAAAGCGCGGCTGCTCCGTCACCGCCATCATGACGGCGGACGCCCAGGAATTCATCACCCCGCTCACCCTTCAGACTCTCACGCGGAATCCCGTGGTGGCGGGCCTCTATGATGAGAAACAAAGCTGGAGGCCGGGCCATATCCAACTGGCAGACAGCGCGGATCTTTTACTCATCGCCCCGGCCACGGCGAATGTCCTGGCCCGTCTCGCCGCCGGGATGGCGGATGACGCCCTGGCGGCCATCGCGCTGGCCACCCGGGCTCCCGTGCTCCATGCGCCCGCCATGAACGGCCACATGTGGGAACACCCCGCCACGGCGCGGAACGTGGGCGTCCTCCGCGAATGGGGCCACCACTTCATCGGCCCGGAGGACGGCATGCTCGCCTGCGGTTATGAAGGCGTGGGCCGCCTCTGGCCCGTGGAGGGCATCGTGGAACGGGCGATGGAACTGCTGGGTGCCCGGGAGGCCGGCGCTCCGTAGCGGAGTTCCGGTTAAATTCCCCCCTGAACTCCGAAGACCTTATCCAGCTCGACGATGTGCGTTCCGGACGCGTGAATCCTGAGAGCTTCGGCCAGTTTTTCGGCAAGGAGTGATGTGGGAAGCGGCCGGAATTTCCGGAACAGGCCGAGGCTGTTCACGAACTTCAATCCGCGGGCGATGAGCCGCTCGCCCAGGCGGTCGGTGTTTTTGCGAAGCAGGAAACCCGGGCGGAAGATCAGGCAGGCGTCGAAGCCAAGTTTGATAATGGCCTCGTCCAGCGCGCCTTTCACCCTGGAGTAGAAGACCTTGCTGGTGGCGGAGGCTCCATAGGCGGAGAGCACCACGACTTTTGAGACGCCGTTTCTTTCGGCGATTCCGGCGAAATTCAATGGAATGTCATGGTCGATATGCCACTGTTTTTCTTTGGAGCCCGCGGCTTTCAGGGTGGTGCCCAGGCAGGAAAACCAGACGTCGCCGGTGATGAGGTGCGCCACTTCTTCAAGCTTGTCGAAACCGGTGACGACCTCGGTGTATTTTGCGTGGGTCAGAGTGCTTTGGCGCCGGACAAAGGCCACCACTTCTGTATATGCGGGGTCCCGCAGCAGGACTTGGACAAGGTCTTTTCCTGTCGCCCCGGTGGCTCCGATAATCAGTGCTTTCATCTGCTTGGTTGGTTACGGGGGGCCTATGCCGCCAGTTTACCCACTTGGAGGAGAACCTCCGTCACCGCAAGCGGCTGCGCCACGAAGGGCGAGTGGCTGGTGGAAAGCTCAAAGACGGTGGTGATGCCCGCTCCGGCAATCATTCGATCCTGGAGGCCTGGCGAAATCACCCGGTCTTTCAGGGTTTTGATATACACCTTTTCCACTGACCTGAAGCCTTCACTGGTCAGGGTCACTGTGTTGGTAAAGGGGATGGCCGGTTCGGGACGATAGTTGGCGAGTACGCGTTCCTTCTCATCCGGCGAGCCGTCGTGAATGAAAAGATCAGTCAGACTTGCGGGATCCACGTCGAGCGTCAATTGATCGGCGGACGGAATGAGCGAAGGCCCCAGTTTGGAATCAGGATCGGAAAAAGCCGGGTCTGTCAGGGCCTGCCCGGTGGCCGGAAGAAAAGCACCGAGGTAAACGAGCCTACTTATTCTGGAGGGCACCTTCCCGGCCACATGGGTGATGATCATTCCCGCCAGGCTGTGCCCCACGAGGATTACTTCGCCGGCCACCTCCGAAATGGCTTCGATGACTTTGTCCCGGTAGATATCCAGCGTCAGGTTTTGTGGAGGAGTGGTGTCGGTGCCGTGTCCCGGCAACCCGACCACGATGACCCGGTGACCTTCACGGAGAAGGCCGGAGGATACCGCGTCCCAGACGTAGGGGGCCTGCCAGGCTCCATGAACCAGAACGTAGGTTTTGGAATCGGTGCTGAATTCCGCTTCACCATCAGCAGGTGACGGGGAGGACAGTGAGGTGTTTGTGTGGTTCATTTCTTTGTTTAATAGTGATTGATGCATTCAGGAGAGGTCCCTTCCTGGGAATACTGGTCAGGGGCGATCCGGGGCGGGCATGTCAAAGCCGTTCAGGATCACGGCGATGAGGCTGTAGCCTCCGACGAGATAAAAGAGCTCCGCCACGCCGTCCCGCCCCAGGAGATCCGCTGCATGGCGATAGGTCGAGTCCGGAACGACATGACCCGTGACCAGGGAGCGGGCGACGTCGTGGGCGATGGCCTGCGGTCCGGTCAGATCATGGGGACGACCGCCTGCCGCCAAAGTCGCGATCACCTCCGGCGCGAGTCCGAAGGCGGCCGCCATGATCTCATGGGCATAAAGCTCAAAGCGCGCGCCGTAGGCTGCCCCCACCGTGAGGATGGCGACCTCACGCACGGCTTTGTCGAGCGTCGCGTGGGCGTCCAGCGAGCGAAGAAAGGTCAACGCGGGAATGCCGAACTGCGGATAATGCAACAAAGGCGGGAAAGGGCCAGTCAACGCGCCTTGCGCATCGGTCATGGTTACCTGCCCCTGGCTGCGACCGGTCAGATTCGCGATCTCGTCATGCACCCGGCGCAGTTCCGGACTGAGTTTGTCCGGCGGTAATGGTTGAACACGCATGGGTCGTCCTTTCACTGTTCAGTGTATTGTCCGTCGATCAGCATAAACGCCATGCGGCAGATTTTTCCCGAGCGGTTCGCCCACGCGTGGTTGGTGCCATTCTGAATCACAATGTCACCGGCCCGGATCGTGGTTTCGCCATGATCGACGATCAAGGTTATCTCGCCTTCCAGCACAATCCCATAGTCCACCGTTTTGGTCCGGTGCATCAGTGGATGTGGGGCTCCCTCGCCGGAGGTGGAGGCATGTCCCCCTCCCATGGCCTGAAATTTCTCCAGTGCCTCCGGTCCGGTGAGCTTGCGGATTTCGTCACCCTCCGGGGGAAAGTCGATCACGCGCATCCTTGTTCCGTTCGATGGCGGAGCCAGCACGAGACCGGACTGTTCCGGCTCCTGGGGCCGCGGGTGGATCAGGGCGGGCGTTTCCAACGTCTGCCAGACCTCGATAAAGGTGGGTCCGCCGGGACCTCCCACCAAGTGGGAGCGGACAGGCGGCGTCTCGGACACAATGATTGCTTTTCCCTCGGCATCATGACCGGTCACGATACGTTTGAATGTTCTGGATGGTTGGCTCATGGTCTTTGTTTGTTAGTGATGGAGAGATGTGGGTCAGGCGAAGTGATAGCGTGAAAGCCAGTGGGCATAGGAGGGTGGGAGGACCCACGCGGGGTTCGGGAGGCCCAGTTCGCGGGCGGCGGCGAGCGGCCAGTGGGGATTTGCCAGGAGGGGACGACCGATCATGACGAGATCGGCGGCACCCTCCCGGAGCATTTGTTCGGCGAGGAGCGGAGTGTTGATGTTCCAGGTGGTGGAGCCGGGCAGACCGCTTTCGGTCAGGACGCGTTTGGATATTTCACGCATCTGCCCCGGTCCCCACGGGATCTTCGCGCGGGGGGTAGAGAAGCCCATGCTTACATCGAGAAAGTCGAGCCCGAGTTCTTTGAAGCGTTTCGCCAGGGCGATGGATTCCGCGACGGTTTCCCCGTCACGGTCATCGAACTCAATCACTCCGAGCCGCGCGGAAAGCGGCAGATGTTCCGGCCAGACCGCGCGGACCGCCTGGAGAGTTTCGAGCATGAAACGCGCGCGGTTTTCCGCGCTGCCGCCGTATTCGTCCGTCCGTTGATTCGACCAGGGAGAGAGAAAGTTCTGCGCCAGATAGCCATGGGCGAAGTGCAGCATAAGAAACTCGAATCCGGCGTCGCGGGCCCGTTCGGCGGCGGAAACAAAACCGGCCTTCACGCGCTCGATGTCCCGTCCGGTCATTTCACGCGGCACCCGGGGCAGGGCGTCACCAAAGGGAATGGCGCTCGGCGCGAGGGTCTCCCATGCCCTGGGATCTCCCTCTGGAATGTGATCGTCGCCCTCCCAGGGGAGATTGGCGGAAGCTTTGCGGCCCGCGTGGCCTATCTGAATGCCAGGGACGGCTCCCGCACCTTTGATGCCTTTGACGATGGGTTCCAGCGCCGCCGCGTGTTCGTCACTCCAGAGACCCATGCATGCCGGGGTGATGCGTCCTTCCGGGCTGACGGCGGTGGCCTCCACCACCACCAGGCCAGCGCCGCCCCGGGCGAGAGACTGATAGTGGGTGGGATGCCATGCGGTGGGAAGCCCCTCCCTGGCCTGGTACTGGCACATGGGCGAGACCGCGATGCGGTTACGCAGGGTGATGCCCTTGAGTGTGAATGGAGTGAAGAGTTTCGGTGTCATAGGATTCGATTGTCTGCCGGCGACGGCCAGGTGGCGACGGATGCGGATGGATGGCGGCTTCCGCTCAGCGGGCCGGATTGAATGTTGTTGGCGGCAAGGGTAAGGATGGACCCGCGGGTGTGGTCGCGGTGTGTTTCCGCAAAACGAATTTTTTGATCAGAAAGAGAATAAGCATGATTGTCATAGAATTGTTCCGGTAAAAGTTGACTAACACGTATTTTTCAGGGGTCAGCGGTCGGACGGGCCGTGAGTGCCGGCGGCGGAAATTGTATTCCTGGTTTTCATGGCGTGAGTCAGTCGATGTTGGTTGTTTTCTGGGCCCGGATGAATCGTGGTGCGTTCATTACGGGGTCAGATTGCCACGGATCTGTTTATAACGGAAATAGAACATTGGTATTGTGGTGATCGAATAATTGGATTACCGTTCCGCCATGGAACTGCGTCACCTCCGGGCCTTTCAAGCCGTCGCCGAAGAGCTGAATTTCAGTCGCGCGGCGGAACGGCTCCATGTCGCCCAGTCCGCCTTGAGCCGCACCATCGCGGACCTGGAGTCCGGGATGGAGGTGCGGCTGCTGGACCGGAATACTCACGGCGTGGCGTTGACCGGTGCCGGCGCGCTCTTTCTCGAACGGGTGAATCAGATTCTCGAAGACACCCGCGATGCGGTCGCGCAGACGCAACGCCGTCACCGGGGAGAGACCGGCATTCTGCGCATCGGATTTATCGGCACCTTGAGCCAGTCGTTGTTGCCGGAACTCCTTCAGGCCTACCGGGCGTTGTACTCGTCCGTGGATCTTGTGTTGCGCGAGCAGGGGCCGGTGCGGCAGCGCGAGGGGATCCTTTCGGGGCGGCTGGATTGCGGCTTCATCGGACTCGCCGTGGACTCACCTGACCCGGAACTGGAGACTTTCGTCGTCGCGGAGGATGACCTGATGGCGGCCATACCGGTGAGGCATGCCCTGGCGGAAAAGTCCACCGTCCGTCTCGCGGATCTCAAGGGCGACGCCATCTATCTTACCGCGCAAGCCAACGCGCCGGTCTTCAATCCCTGGCTCGTGGAGCTTTGCAGGAAGGCCGGATTCGAGCCACGCATCGCCCGCGAAACGGATCGGGCGTCAACGGTTTTGAACTACATCGCCGCTGGATTTGGAATCTCCATTTTTCCGTCGCGAATCTCGTCGCTGGCGACTCCCGGCGTGCGGTTTTTGCCGCTGAAAGGGATGCCGAAGTATCAGTATAAGTTCGCCTGGCTGCGGAGGAATTCGAACCCCGCGCTTCTGGAGTTCACGCGGATGGTGCGGGAGCGGCGGGGAAACCGGACTCCCACAGGTTGACCTCTCTTTAGTGGAGGAACCGGCAAGGTGGAATTCCTGCCGCTCTCGCTTCCCCCCTCCCACTCGCCATCCTGGGCAGCAGGGGACTGATCACCCCAGGATGGCGTGGGAAGACCTCCCGTTCGGGGATTCGGATTTTTTGCCGGGTTCGTTGCAGAAAATTTTAGAAAATTTTCAGCGGAACCGGAACGCACCGCCGCTCAGTGCCCGAGTTGCAAAATCCGGGAGGCTTCGTCCACGGTGGGCAGACGGGCGTGGGGGAGATCGTAGCCCAGGGTGTCGCCGTTCGGTTTCCAGCCGTCGCCGGTCAGGTCCACGTGGATGGGATTGCTCCAGGCCATGGGGGGCAGGGAGGCCTGGAAACTGGTGCCGAAGGCGGTTTTCAGGTCTCCGGTGGAATTGATCACGGCTACGATGAGATGAGCATCCTCCGTGAGGGTCACGGGGATTTCCCGCTCAAACTTCACCACGTCGTTGCCGAACCATCCGGGATAGCTCTGGCGGGTGAAATTCAACTCCTTTGGCTGACGGCCATTCACCAGGATCTGCACGCGGTCGATGTCCAGCCAGTCATTGGCCTGCACCTTCACCTTGAGCAGCACGGGCTTTCCCCCGGCGATGATTTCGGAGCCCGGCAGGGCACCATTCGCCGTGACCTGGAGAAAGGGACCGGTGCTGAGGATACCGCGTCCTGCTTTGGCCGCGCGGGACATTTCCCGCCAGTCCACTTTCGCGGGATCGTCCGTGGAGGAGGGCAGCCACATCCGCCAGGCTCCCGCGCCGCTGCCGTGGACGGTATGCGCGTCGGAGACGGCGGTGGCTTTCAGACGGTAACCCTGGTTGAGCATCTGGAGATAAATGAACCGCCTCCCGAACAGCACCTTCCTCGGTTTTCCCGGATTCTGGACGATGCGATAGGGTGCCTCCTCCAGAATCCCGGGATCGATGAAGTTCTCGATCTCCCAGGTGTCCGCGTAGAGTTCGATGCCCTTGTAGCCGCCGTCCCGCTCGCCGTTCGCGTCCCGGTCCATGAAAAGCCGCGCCAGGTCCGGGTGATTCATCTGCACCCAGCGGTCGGCGTCCGGCGTCTGCCAGTCGCGGAGGGTAAGGGCGGAAATGCGGGGATCCTCGTGCCAGCGCGGCGCGCCATTGTCCTGGTGGCCGGGCTCCGGGACGAGGGGGAAGCAGTTGAGGTGCTGGTTCCAGCCCGTGAGTTCCAGGCCACAGACCGAGCTCATCCATGAAGAAAGGCCCAGCCGCTGAATGTGCGGCGTCCAGTCGTAGATGAAATTGTGTTCCGAAGTGACCGCGAACTCGATGTGCTCGGCGGCGAGATTGATAACCCGGTCATCAATGCCACAGGTGGTGTCTCCGCTGAGCGTGGTGTGATTGTGAAAGTCCGTGGAGATCCAGCCGGTGGTGTCCACCATGCGCCGGAGCGCGGCGGTGACCGTCACCTCACGTCCGGTGGCCAGGGTGATGTCCTGTTCCAGATGCGAATACTCCGGCCCGTGCGTGATCACCAGCCGGTAGCTGCCCGCCGGGAGCGGCACGGTGAAGGAACCCGTCTCCGAATGCCACTGGTCCACGCAGCCGTGCGCGCGGTACACCGGCCCCAGGTCCGCCTGGGCGGTCCCGTCCTTCGCGAGGAACTGCACCTTGCAGGGCAGCGACCGCCCGGTGCCCTCCTCCGTGATCCGGAAGATCACCCCCGCTCTCGGCGGCATCACGATTTCCCGCGAAGTGACCGCGCCTGCCGCGACCTCCAGAGAGTATTTCCGGGGCACCCGTCCCGCGTCCGTAATTCGCACCTCATGCGTGCCTGGCAGAACCCGGAGGTCGATCTTTCCCTCCGCGTCCGCATACGCCGGGGCCTCCTGTCCCCCGTTCACCACCGTGGCGGAGGCGGACTCCACCGGCTGTCCGGCGGTGTCTTTCAGGGTCAGGGCGAGGCCGCCCGTGGGGCCCGCTTTTTCCAGCAGGATTCCCAGGGCTTTCGCTGGAGAAACCGCCGAAGCCAGGAAGCGGGTGAAGCGCCGCTGCGCGCCGGGGGCGAGTGCCCTGTCAAACTTCGCGGCCTCCACCGCGTAGCCTCCTTTGTCCCTCGGGTCCACGGCGGCGCACCAGGTGAAGGGAGGAAAAAGACCGCTGCGGGTCATCTGCGTGATCTTGTCCTCCAGATCGAGCCGGATGGGTGCCGCGGAT
The DNA here is from genome assembly GCA_965229245.1 of Verrucomicrobiales bacterium. GTDB lineage: Bacteria > Verrucomicrobiota > Verrucomicrobiia > Verrucomicrobiales > V1-33 > V1-33. Next base: position 293,702 of record CBDDIW010000002.1, on the reverse strand, counting down.
TCATTGCGAAGCGTGGTCTCGATTTCCACGCCCTCCATGCCATCCCGCAGCCGCCAGACGTGGCGCCGGTAGAGCCCCTTGTTCGACGTGGAGGTGGTGACGGTTTCGATTTCGCCCTCGCCGTCCTTCCCATCCTTCAGGATGCGCACCCAGGAGACCGGCCCGCGTTGCCCCAGCGGACTGAAAATACTGATCTGGTCATTCGCGGAGCCGCGCGGGCACAGGTCGTAGAGGCAGCCGGGAGTCTCTCCTCCCGGCCCGTCAAAGGTGCTCATGTTTGCCCGGCGCTCCGGGAGATTCCCGCTGATCAGAAGCTCCACCTTGTTATTCCGCATCACGAAGTCCCCGATGATGCCGTCCGCCTCTTTTCCTTTGGGGATCTCCACGAGCCGTTCCGGGCTCACCTCGAAGACCTCCACCGCTCCGGCTGCCGGGGAAAGAAGCATGAGGGAGAGGAGGAAAGCAGGGGAGCGCATGGGACGGGCATACGGGGCTCACCAGGAGCCGCGCGCCAGTGGAAACCCCGCCGCAATCGGGGCCTCCGGTTTCCCGGGCTTTTTCGCGTGCGGGCGGCTCCGGGATGCGGACTGTGCGGGATGAACGTGAAAGCCCTGTTCCTCCTACCCCTCCTGATGACGCTGAACGGCGCGTGCGCCCCGGTGGAGACAAAAACGGGAGCGGAGGTGAAACCCCTGACCGCGCGCGTGCTGCGCGAGGGCCTCATTGAAGGCTATCCGGCGGGCACGAAGAACCACGAGGGCAAGGCTTCCTATTTCGAATCCTCCGCCGTGGCCACGGACGGCGTGAGTGCCTGGTTCACCGGGGATAAACCGGCTCCTGGCACCACTCTTTCCAGCGTGATCAAAGTCCCGCTGGCCGTGCTCCGGGAAAAGTCCGTGGTGCCTTTTGCCGACGTGGTGCCCATCATGGCTCCCGAATTCCGGAAGACCCAGAAGATCGAGTCCACCACCGTGACCCAGGACGGCCTGCGGTTTGCCTCCACGGCCTTTGACCGCTTCACGGAGGACTCGAAGGTCGCGGACGCCTTCAATGTCGTGGTGGCCTGGCGCGGGGATGCCATGGACAAGGCCACCGTCCTGAATGCCACCACCCGGGATGAAGTCACCAGCAGCATCTCCCTCCGCGCGCCGCTGCGCCGGGCGTTGAAGGACGACCAGTGGCCGGACGGGCCGGTGTATATGAAGATCGAAGGCCTCGCCGCCCTGCCGGGAAACCGCCTGTGGTTTGGCGTGCGGGAGTCGGGGAAAAGCGACACGGATTTCACCTATCGTTTCACCGTGCTGGAAACGAAGTGGGAGGAAAAGGACGGCCTAGTGAATCTGGTGCCGGAGTTTCACAAAGTCTTCGAAGCCACCCCGGAACAGTTCACCGCCGCCGGAGTGACCGGCACGGTGGGGCTGAGTTCCCTGGAGTATGATCCCGCGCGCGGGTTCGTGTGGGCCGTGGCGAGCTGGGAGATCGACGACAAGGACGGTGCCTGGCTTCTCGCGCTGACACTGCCCTCCGGCGATCAGCCGCCCCGTCTGCTGCCCGTGCATGATGCCGCGGGAAAGCCGGTCTTCTTCACCCACAAGGTGGAGGGTCTATGCGTGGTGGATGACCACACCCTCCTCCTGGCGAGCGATGAAGACCGGCGCGCGACTGTCATCCAAACTCCGGACGGCCCGAAAACCCGTGAGCCGAACATGGGCGTCTGGACGCTCCTTGAGGTGGGTGGGAAATAATGCCCATTCAGTTTGGGGAGGTGTGGAGTTCGCTATCCTGAAAAAGCTTTAAGAGGCCGCATCAGCAAGAGCTGGAAGCCGCAAGTGCCCATCTGTTTTGCAGGGTTTTGAGCCGGAGGGAAGCAAATCCCTGCAAAACAGACAGGGCGTCCGCGGCTTCCAGCCCTTGCTGCCGCCGCCTCGGGGAGCTTTTTCAGGATCGACTTGTCTAGCGTTTTGTAGCCAATATCGAGAACGGATCAGTAAGGACGCACAGCGCCCACTCTTCGGCACTGACATCGCTGGGATAACCGATTCGTCTTTTTGGTCGGCCTGGCATCCGGAACTCATACAATCCGGAATTCATCAAAGGTATGCACAGGGTGTAAATTATACTTTCAATACCTCAAGAGGAGTCTCCTTGATCCTCTCCGTCAAGTTCTTTTTCCAGAAGCGGCAAAAGCGATTCCTGATATTCAGAAAGCGTTAGCCCACCGGTGTCCACTCCTACAATAAGCTCTTTCGCAGCCATTAAGTCAAAACCGAACAATTGACGGAGCATTCGCGTTGACACGATAGAGCTTAATCCGTCTGCTTTGGCCTTAAGGTAGACACCCTCGGGACCAAGACCGGCAGTTTTTATTTTAATATATTTCTCAAAATCCATTATTTATCAATGAGTATAATTTTAAAATGAACCTCTTGCAATTTATCGCCGTCTCCCAAAATTTCCGGAATCAGCCGAGTTTTTTGTTCAAAACCCAGTCTTTCCGAGAGTTCCGCAACTTGGATATTACGCACCGTCCCGCCTTGGAGTTCAATTGATTTTGGCCTGCTCCCCAAAGGTTGATCCCTGTGTTATGAGAGAAGGTGGCGCGTGAGCGCCGTCCTTCCTAACATGAAACGCAAACGACACACCCCTGAAGAGATCATCAAGAAGCTGCGCGAGGCTTCCACGCTGCTGTCTGGAGGCCAGAGTGTTAAGGCTGTCTGCAAGAAACTGGAAGTGAGTCCTCCGACCTATCACCGCTGGAGACAGGAATATGGCGGCGCCAAAGAGGAGACCGTCAAGCGGCTCAAGGTCCTTAAGAAGGAAAACATGCGGCTCAAAAAACTGGTGGCGGATCTATCCCTCGATAAAGTGATGCTCAAATAGCTGGATCAGCTGGTCACCTGATTCGAACTAGAAGCCGTTTGATTCCTCTCACTGCACCGTGAAGCCGCCGGGCAGGGTGTAGGTATTTGTGCCGTTCGGCGTGGAGAAGGTGACAGTTACCGTCTGCGCGCCGATGGCGGCATTCGCGGGAATGGTGAAGGTGGCGGTGACCACGGTGGCGGCGGTGTGCTGCCGGGTCGTGCTCGCGAGAGTACCGATGCTCACGGTGGCGGGAGGGACATTCTGCGGTGGGAGAGGCGGCTGGACGGCGGCGTCCAGATTCACCGTGAGCGTGAGGGTGGAGCCCCGGGTGCCGGAGACCGGGGAGACGGACACGATCCCCACACCGGTGCCGCCTCCTCCGGTTCCGGTCCCGCCATTGCCCGTGCTGTCGTAGTTCGCCAGGGCCGTGCGGGAAACCCGGTAAAAGCGTCGCGGTTCCCCGGAGGTGTCCGTCCAGCCGGTGGAGGTCCCGGCGCCCGCCACATTCGTGGCGGCGTCCGTCCAGGTGCTTAGATTTGTGGAGGCCTCCACTTTATAGGTGCCGCCCTCCACGGAGGTCCACGTGGTGGCGACCGCGCCGGTGGTGCCGTTCCAGGAGAATCCGGTGACCTCCATGGTGGTGTCCGGCCCGCCCTTCCAGGCAGTGGTCACGGTTTCCGTGATGCTGTTCACCGTGCCGCCGGTGACGGTGCCGTAATACTGCCGCCCCGTGCTGTAGGGGAAAACAGGCACGCCGGTTTCCGTGATGGTGACGAAGTAAGCCCACGTGCCCTGGGGGAACTCCGGCGTGACGCACCAGCGGGCGTTCTGTTCATTCAGGTCCAGACCGGTGGAGCCGAGATCGCCGAGGTAGTCATAGTCCTCCAGATAATGCCCCAGGGCATAGGTGGCATTCACCGGTGGTCCCTGCTGGGTGGAGGTGAGGGTGGCGGAGCGCCCCTGCACGCGCGCGGCCCAGGCTGGCAGGGTGGTGCGGCCGGTGGTGGCCAGAGAGGCACGCAGGGCGAAGGAGGAAGCCATGCGTTTCAGCCCGCTGTTCGGGTCGAGCGGGGAAGCGTAGCCGTAGGGGCCGTAAACGGGATACCCGTCCGCCGCCCAGGCCAGGATGGGCGAGTGTCTGGTCACGGGAGTGGTGCTCTCGGTGTAGCGGTTCGTGGCGGGATCGTAGTCCACGTGGTCGCCGAGTTGATAGCGCAGGGCGGGCGGCTGGGCGTGGTAGTGATATTGCTCCCCGGCCTGGTGGGCGAGCGCGGCATCGAAGGATACGCCTTCATTGTGATAGGCCTCGCGGTTCCAGATGCCGTCGCCCATCAGCCCGTTTGTGGGATCGGCGTCCTGGCTGCTGGCGTTCCGGTAAGAGAAGGAGTCCCGCATGTCGAACATGGCCACGCCGTTCACATAGAATCCGGAGGCCCCCAGGCTGGTGCCGGTCTTCGTGGCGGCGGGGGTGGGATGCCGCGGGAGGCGGTAGATGGTATTCGTGTTCCCGGGGAAGTTCGGGAAATTCTGGGTCTTCGCGGGATCCAGATACCATGGTCCCATGACGTGGCCGGCGAGGCCGGTGGTGCGGATATAAACGTAGGTGTCCGAATACGAGATCTCCTGCACGCCGGAGTAGGCCGGGGCATTCTGGATGCCGGTGCCGCGGGACCATGTGGTGACGGACGTGCCCGCGGTCTCCGCCGCCAGGCTGGTGTAGAGGCGGGCGTATTTACCGGAGTCCCTGGTATACCAGGAGGAAAGGAGGGGTTCGGCGTGGAGGGGGAAAGTCAGGAGCAGGGAAAGGGCCGTGAAGGTGCGTTTCATATCGGGTCGGGATGATGGCTCCATTCAAGACCGGCTCTGTAAACTCCGTATGACCTGCGCGGGCGGGATTTGTAAACGCACCGTAAAACATTCCGCGGCCCCGTTCCGGAGGCGTTATAAATGCGCGCCATCCCCCCTCCGCCGGTCATGTCCGTCGATTCCCATACTCTTCACCGCCCCCGTGTCCTCATCGTCGATGATGACCGGAAATTCTGCGCGCTGCTCGCGGATTACTTCGATCCGCTGGGTTACAGCATCGAGTCCGTGCACACCGGCCCTCAGGGCGTGGAGCGCGCGGCAGGCGGGGACTGGCAGGCGATCATTCTGGATGTTATGCTGCCCGGCATGGATGGATTTGAAGTGCTGAAGGCCATCCGCCGCACCAGCCAGGTCCCCGTGCTCATGCTCACGGGGCGCGGGGATGAGATGGATCGCATCGTGGGGCTGGAAGTGGGCGCGGATGACTATGTGCCGAAGACCTTTTCCATGCGCGAGCTGCTGGCACGGCTGCGGGCGCTGATCCGCCGCGCCGGCATGCAGGCCCCCGCGACGGCTCCGGAGGGGCATGAGCCGGATCTGGTGGTGGGAGACCTGCATGTGAGCCCGTCCACGCGCGTGGCGTCCATCGGTGGCTCGGTGGTGGTGCTGCGGCCGGTGGAGTTCGATCTGCTGGTGTGCCTGGCCAGGGCCAAGGGGCGGGTGCTCACGCGGGACCACCTGCTGGAGCATATCCGAGACCGGGAGTGGGAGGTCTTTGACCGCAGCATCGACGTGCATGTGTCCGCGCTCCGGCGAAAGCTGGGCGATGACCCGAAGCAGCCGCGCTACATCCGCACCTACCGGAGCGCGGGGTATATGCTGATCAATCCGGAGCTCTCCGCCTGAACGCCGCATGCGCCTGCCGCTCTACGCCCGCATTCTCCTGTGCTTCCTGCTGAACGTGGCGGTCATCGGGCTGGCGCTGGGACTGGTGATGCGCTCCCAGCTTCGCGAGGGGCTGGATACTTTCATGGGCAGTCTGGTTTCCGCGAAGCTGCAGGCCGCGGGAGAGAGAATGTTCCAGCGCATCTCCCCGCTGCCCCGGGGGGAATGGGAGGACGCGGTGCGCGAGGTGGAAACGGCATACGGCGTCACCTCCGCGCTCATGAGTTCCCCGGAGACAACCCTGGCGGGCACGCGGCTGGAACTGCCGCAGCCGGTGAAAAAGGAGATCAGCATGCATCAGGCGCGGCGCCGTCCGGCGGCCCAGCCCCCGCCTCCTCCGCCGCGCGCGCGGGAGGATGACCGGGATGGCCTGCGGGAGGAAGGAGGCCCCCCCGAGGATGACGACGATCACCCGCCGCCCCCGGGACGGCGGCGCGGGGAGGAGGAGGGCCGCGAGGGCCGGAGAGACGGCGCGTCCGTCATACCGCTCCAGTATGGCAAGATCTTCTTGCGCGCGGGCAGCCCGGAACAGTATTGGGCCGTCATCATGCTGCCCCCTCCTCCGGCGTATGTCTCGCACCCGCCGGAGCCGCTGCTGTTTGTCATCACCACGCCATCCATCTTCCAGGGCGGGCTGCTGCTGGACCTTCGCCCGTGGCTCATCGGCATCGGCGCGGCACTGGGGGTTTCAGCCCTGCTCTGGCTGCCGCTGGTGCGCGGCATTACCCGGAAGGTGAAGGAAACCATGCACGCCACGGAGCAGATGGCCCTGGGCCGGTTCGACACGCGGGTGAAGGAAAACCGGAGCGATGAACTGGGTCGCCTGGCGCACGCGGTGAACAGCATGGCCCGGCAACTGGACGGCTATGTCAGCGGACAGCGCCGGTTTACGGGGGACATCGCGCATGAGCTTTGTTCGCCCATTTCCCGCATGCAGGCGGCGCTGGGCATTCTGGAGGTGCGGGCCACGGGGGAAAAAGAAAGGGTGTATGTGGAAACCCTGGCGGATGAACTCCAGCACATGAGCCACCTCGTGCAGGAACTGCTGCAGTTTTCCAAAGCCAGCCTGCACCGGGAGGTGGTGCTTCAGGAGGTGCCGCTGGCCGCGCTGGCGCGGGAGGTCGTGGCCCGGGAAACGGGCGGCTACGCGGAGGGAGCGGTGCGGGTGGAGGTGGATGACGCCCTGACGGTGAAAGCGGAGCCCCGCCTGTTGGCGCGGGCGCTGGGAAATGTGATCCGCAATGCCCTGCGTTACGCGGGTGACGCCGGACCGGTCACCGTCTCCGCCACCGGGCGGGACGGGCAGGTGACCCTGGCCGTGAGCGATCAGGGGCCAGGCGTGCCACCGGAGGCACTGCCGAAGCTCTTCGATGCCTTCTTCCGCCCGGATACGGCCCGCACCCGGGAGCAGGGCGGGGTGGGCTTGGGGTTGGCGATTGTGAAATCCTGCGTGGAAGCCTGCCGGGGACGGGTTTCGGCCTCGAACGGGGAAAGCGGCGGGCTCAGGATGGAGATTGCGCTGCCGGAAGGGTGAGTGGAACGGAAAGTGCCAGAACGCCGTGCCGCGGATCTCCCGCCATCCCAATTCCTTCCATGAACACCGTCTTCCTCCTGCTGCTTTCGAACATCTTCATGACTTTTGCCTGGTACGGGCATTTGAAATACGGGCACGATTGGCCGCTGTGGAAGGTCATCCTCATTTCGTGGTTCATCGCCCTGTTCGAGTACTGCCTCGCGGTGCCGGCGAACCGGCTGGGGAGCGGGCAGTTCTCCGGGTTTCAGTTGAAGATCATCCAGGAGGTCATCACGCTCGTGGTGTTCATCGTGTTCGCGGTGCTGTTCCTGAAGGAGCGGATCGCGTGGAATTATCTGGTGGCCTTCTTTTTCCTGGGAGTGGCCGCGTTTTTCGCCTTCGCGTTCAAATCCACGCCTCCCACCCCCTGAGACCGGCAGGGGTGTTTCCCCCTCCGATTCACTCCTTTTTTCCCCAAAGAGGTATTTTTCATCCCCTGGTTCGATTATTCGCTTGAAGTGCGCCAGCGAAACCGCTTGCCACGCCGCTGGTTTCCGTGGAAAAGCACTGCCCCGTTTTTGCCCGTCCGCGTCTCCGCCCCGGTCCGGTCTCCCATTTGCCTCGCCATGAAGAAAGTTGCTCTCTACGTCGAATTGAAAAAGTTCCTCGGCACCGTGTTCCACCCGGACTGGACCATCGAGCACGAGTCCGCCGACCACGCCCTGAAGAAATTTTCCAAAAAAGTGGATGAGAAGATTCGGAAGTCCATCCTCTCCGACATCCACCATCTCCTCACGGAGCGGAGCGATGAAGATCTGGAAAACTTCGTCTGCGAGGACGCCCGCGGCGATATCTTCCCGCCGGCCCTCGGCTTCACCTATTCCGACTGGCTTCGCCACGTTAGCGAAATGCTTGCCGGTCCCGTCGCGAAAAAAGCCGCTCCCGCCAAAAAGGCCGCGGCGGCGAAGAAGGCGGAGTAGCCTCCCTGAGCGTCCAATCATCAGGGGAGAGCCCCTTTAAAAATTCAGCCCGGCGGCACTGGTAGATAACCAGCACCGCCGGGCAGCGTTTCAGGCCGGATGGCCTTTTACGGGATGAGACTCAGGCGGTAGAGCCTCACCGGGGCGGTAGTGCTGGCATAGACGGCGACGGTGTAGCCGCCCGTGCCGTTGGCCACGCCAAACTGGTAATAGGCACTCCAGTTCTTGCCGTTGTCCCGGGAAATGTCGAGGCTGTAGCGGCGGTTGTTCACGGCATTCCAGTCGATTACGACATACGGGCCCGTGGCGTCACTCTGGATGGCGAAGCGGCTGATCCGGAGAACACTGGTGGGATTCGTGGGATCGGTGCCGGCGAAGAGTTCGGCGGCGTCGTTCGCGCCATCGCCATCCGTATCCAGATCGAGCCGGGTGTCCCGCAGATAGCACCCGCCGAAGCGGTAGTGCTCGGAGCCGGTGGCTCCGTCGCTGATGCCAGTGACCCGCATGATGGCACTTTTCGCGCCTTCCGGAATGACGGCGAAAAGCTGGCGGGCGGTGACCACGGAGTAGCCGATTTCCAGATTCCCTGGAGAGAACTCAAGACCGCTGACTTTCCCGTCCTGATTCGGGTCCAGCTCCGTGGTGAGCAGGGAGACCTCGCTCACGGTGTCATCGACATTGGTAATGAGAAGGCTGGCCGCGAAGCTGTCCCCATCCTCGAAGTTGGAGCCCGTGCTGTTTTCCTCCAGGAAAATGTGCATGGCAAAGTAGGCCTCGCCCACCTGGGTGAGATCCATGGGGGCGGACTCGATGACATGCGTGCCGCCCGGGCTGTTGAGCGTGAAGGAGCCCACATTTCCCGGCACCCAGCCCGTGCCGCCGCTGACGATGGGCACGGAGGTGGTGACCCCCGCGAAGGTGGTCTGCACGATGGTGGGCAGGGTCACCCGCGCGGCCATTCCCAGGTCGGAGGAGGTGGTCTCGCTGTTGTGGAGGGAAATGGCGATGGTGTGCGTGCCCGCCGTGAGCGCTCCCAGCGCGGCGGGGGTGAAGTAGGTGCTCTCATCCGGAGCGTTGTTCGCCAGCATGGTGTAGGTATCACCCGTGGTGTTCGCCTTGGTGGTCGAACTCATGTTGAGCCGGGCGCGCTCCACGCCATCGATGTAGATCACCGCCCCGTCATCCAGGATCATCTCCAGGATCAACTGGTTGTAATCCTGGTCCAGGGTGAACTGCTTTTTGAAATACGCGGTGTAGCGCAGACCGGAGGTCGGGGCCGTGGCCGTGCCGCCCACGCCGATGAACGTGCCGGTGTTTCCAATGGCCGTGATGCCACCATAGGAAAAGGGACCGGCGGCGTTGGTAAAGCCGGGACCGTCATAGGAACCGTCTGTGTTATACCATGTGGTGGCAAAATCAGGATCCAGCGTGGCCGGGTCCACTCCATCAGTGGGGCTCAAGTAATCCCAGGCGTCCGTAATGGCGATGATGTCCGCCGCCTGGGCAGCGGGCGGGGCCGCGATTCCGCAAATAGCGGCGGCTAAAAGAGAGAGATGGGTAAAGAGGGGAATCTTCATAGGGTACGGGGAATCCTCCGGGAAGGGATCCCGGTGGAGCCCGTCCAGGGAAGCAGTGTCCGGGCCATGGCCGGTATATCGTTCACGGTCCGCTGGAGAGGCAGCGCACTGGTCAAAGGACCGGAAACGGGGGGCTCCGGGATCAGAGCCCGCGCGTGGAATCCGTGGCCGTGGCAAGGTGGATCGTCTGCGTGGCCAGGGATTCGGCGTCCGCCACGTCGTGGGTCACGTGCAGGAGCGTCACTCCTCCAGCCAAACGCAGGTCGTGCAGGATTTCCCGGAGATGCCCGCGACTGGCGGGGTCCAGGGCGCTCAGGGGTTCATCCAGGAGCAGCACCGGCGGGCTGGCGGCCAGGGCGCGGGCCAGGGCCACGCGTTGTTTTTCCCCTCCACTCAAGCCGGTGACGGGCCGGTCCAGCAGGGGCAGGATGCCCAGCCGGTCCGCCAGTTCCCGCACGCGGGCCTCCTGGCGCTCACGGTTCCAGCCCATGACTTTCAGGGCAAACCCGGCATTCTCCCGCACCGTGAGATGGGGAAACAACGCGCCATCCTGCGGCACAAAACCGATGCGCCGTTCCGCCGGGGGCAGGCGGGTCACCTCCCGGCCATCGACCACGATTTTCCCGGCATCGATCCTCCGCAGCCCGCACACGGCCTCCAGCGTGGTCGTTTTTCCCGTGCCGCTCGGCCCGGCGAGCACGGCGTGACTGCCTGCCGGGACTTCAAAAGACACGCCCTCCAGCCGGAACTTTCCGGAGGTGACGCCCAGCCCGCTCACGGAAATCATGCCGGATCCTCCTTTCCCAGCCAGCGCACCAGCCCCAGGGCCACCAGCGAGATGGTGATCATCAGCAGCGAAACCGTGACCGCCGCGTCCAGCCGCCCGATGCTCAACTCCAGCCATACCGTGGTGGAAAGCACCTCCGTGCGCCCCCGGGTGGCTCCCGCGAACACCAGGATGGGGCCGAATTCCCCCAGCGATCGCGCCCACGCCAGGGTGAATGCTCCCAACACCCCGCGCCGGGCCTGCGGCAGCGCCACCCGCCAGAATGCTCCCGCCCGCGAGCAACCCAGGGTGAGCGCCACCTCCTCCGTCCTCCGGGGGATCTGGCTGAAAGTCAGCCGCAGCGTCCGCACCGAAAACGCCGCCGCCACCGTAAACTGCGCCAGTACGATGGCCGGCACCGCGAACGACACCTGAAAGCCCCGCCCGTCCGCGTTGATCATCTCCTCCAGTGAACGCCCGCCCACTTTCACGTGAAACAGAATCAGCAGGCTGATCCCCACCACCAGCGGCGGCAGCACCACGGGGATGTCCACCAGCCATTCCACCAGCCCGCGCCCCCGCCACTTCTCCCGCGCCAGCAGATACCCCAACGGCACTCCCACCACAACGGACAGCACCGCCGCCACCGTGCAGGTGACGAGACTCAGCATCATGGAATGCCTCACCTCCTCCGACGAAAACACCTCCACCACCGTCCCCGGCAGCCGCTCCCCCAGGTAAGCCACATCCGCCACCACCATCAGCACAATGAGCACCACATAGCTCCCCCCCAGCACCGCCAGAGCGGCTAGGAAGGCGGAGGTGCGGTGGAGCATGACGGCGTAAAGCGTTTCCGGAAAAAGCACCCGGACCGGCGGATGTCCACGGGCAATCACTTCTCTGGTGCTTTCCGTATAGAAATCCTGGAACTTTCAGGTTGAATCAAAAATCCCCGGCCCAAAATGGGAGTCCGATGAATCCGACCGTTCTTTTCCGGCTCCTGCCGCTGCTCCCGGCTGTTTCTTTGGTTGCCCAGGAGGTGCCCCCGGTCGGGGAGGCTCCCGCTCCTTTTCTGAACGAGGCCCCGGCCTTCCCAGGAAAGGTATCCGGTCCCCGGGCGCGGACCGTGGGGGCTCTCGGGGGGTTCACGGTCGCGGTTTCCAGCAGGGAACAGTCCCGGCTCTTATACAATACTGTCCATGAAGCCTCGAATGGGGTGCCCGTTCAGTGGACCGGGTCTGTTTCGACGGGAGTGGCGGGGACGACTTCGGATGAGTTCAAGAAAGCGGTGATCCTGCGGGTGAATTTCTTCCGCGCCATGGCGGGGATCCCGGCGAATGTGCAGTTGAGCTCCGTCTTCAGCGTCGATGCCCAAAAGGCCGCGCTGATGATGAGTGCCAACAACAGCCTCAGTCACACGCCGCCCGCCAACTGGAAATGGTATTCCGCGGAGGGAGCGAATGCCGCGGGCCAGTCGAATCTGGCGCTCGGGGTTTTCGGTCCCGCCGCGGTGGATGGCTACATCAGCGATACCGGCGCGGGGAACGCCATCGTGGGGCACCGCCGGTGGGTGTTGTATCCGCAGACGGAGACCATGGGTACGGGAGACATCCCCGCCGCGGGTAATGTTCCCGCCGCGAACGCGCTTTGGGTCTTCGATGAAAACACATGGGATCCGCGACCCGCCACGCGTGATCCATGGGTGGCATGGCCCCCGCCCGGATACGTCCCTTACCAGACCGTGTATCCCCGCTGGTCCTTCGGTCTCGCGAACGCGGATCTGAGCGGCATGACGGTGACCATGAAGAAGGGGGCCACGAACATTCCCGTGACCATGGAGACCTACTCCACCTTTGTGGGGGAAAACACCCGCGCCTGGGTGCCCACTGGTCTGGATCCCAGCACCTCCCTGCCGCCCGCCGCGGACACCGCCTGCATCGTGACCGTGAGCGGGGTAAAGGTGAACTCGGTGGTCCAGGCTCCGTTCGTTTATACCGTCACGGTGTTCGATCCCGCGGTCACCGGCGCGGATACCGTGGTGCCCGCGCTCACCGGTTCCGCCGCGCTTAGCACGGGCATCCCCGCGGTGTTCATCCATCCCGCGCTCGGCTTCGCGGACAGCTATGATCTGCTGGAGGCGGAGAGCGCCGCTTTTTCCGAAACAGAGGGCGCGGAGAACGGCCTCCTTCGCATGACCGCCCAGGTGCCGGAGGGCCACAATCCCATCTCCACCGCCATCAAAGCCGCTGGCACCCGTTCCTTCCACCTCACCAATCCCGGCTTCCAAAGCCAGAGCCTGACCTGGCAATACACCCTGGTGCCCACCGCCGCCTCCCGGCTGAAGTTCAAAAGCAGGCTGGGCTTTGCCACCAGCACGCAAACCGCCCGCGCGCAGATCTCCCGCGATGACGGCGTCAGCTGGGTGGATGTTTACACAGAATCCGGCAATCTCCAACTGGCCGGCAGTTTCTCCCAGCGGGACCTCTCCCTGACTCCCTGGGCGGGCATCCCGGTGCGGATGCGCCTGTTCTTCGATGCCGGCAGTGGCAGCACGGTCACGGATACCGCGGACAACAACGGCTGGTATATCGATGAACTCACCGTCACCGGAGCCACGCAACTGACGAACGCGGCCATCGTGGCCAATGGCACCGGCACCACGCTGACCTACACACCGTCCAAAGCGGGCCAGCGCGTGCTCTACACCAGGGCCCGGGTGTTCCAGGGTTATCCTTCGGAAAACGGTCCTGTGCTTCCGGTTGCCATCGTGGCCGGGCCCGCTCTGCCGCCCGTGCTCGCGCTTACCACATGGACTACCTCCGGTGACAAACTGGCATTGGGATTTTCCATCACCAACGCCCCTGCGGGCGCGGTCTATACGCTCCAGACCTCCACCCTGTCCGGAGCCTGGAGCACCGTCGCCGGAGCCAAGCTGGAGAATGCGGGTGCCGGCCTCTACCGGTTCACCTGTCCCATGCCCGCCACGCGCTCCGCTTTCTTCCGCGTGAAGCTGAATTGACCGCCCGCCCGGGCTTCATTTCGGAATTGCATGCCTGGGCGCTCCGGGCGAGAGCCACGCCCATGCCACCCACCGCGGACGCCACTGACTGGACCTCCCACACCTATGATCGCGAAGTGGTGGACCGCGTGTGGGCCTCCGCCCGGCAGGTGCCCGGGAACGACCCCGCTCTCTGGCGAAAGGACGAGCATGGAGCCTGGATGCACCGCATCGACTACGGGCGGCGGCACACGGAGTTTGGCTGGGAGATTTACGATCCCTCTGCGGAAGCCGGGGACGGCGGTCTCACTCTCCTCCGTGCGCTGCAATGGATGAACTTCCAGGATCATCAGGCCAGCGGCACCCAGAGCCGGGTTACCGCCGATGGCCCGCGGAACAGACGGCGTTTGCTCTGACGCAAAAACACGCCATAATCTTCCGAACCCCCTCCACTCTCCCGCCATGAAACTCCGTCCTGCTTTCCTCACCGCCGCGCTCTTTTGCCTCGTCTCCTGTGATGGTGAAAAAGTGAAGGAGGCCAAAAAAGAGATCGGTGAGGCCGGAGCCGCCGTGGGTGAGGCCGGCAAAGAGGTGGGTGGCAAGGTGTTTGATAAGGCGAAAGCCCTGGGGAAGCAGACGGTCGAGGGTTTCAAAGTGGTAAAAGAGGCTGTCGCCGACCACGGCGGTCCCGCGATGGATAATTTCAAAACGAAGCTCCGGGGTCTCTCGGATCTGATGAAGAAATCCCAGAATCAAAGCACCGAAGATCCCGCCGTGGCCATTGATGCGATGTCCCGGGTGACGGCCCAGGCGAAAGCCATTTCCGCCGAAGGTCTGCCGGAGGACGTTAAGACGGCCCTGCAGCGCTACCAGCAAGCCATGGTCAAAATTCTGGCTGTGGTGAAGACCATGCCCCCTGGCAAGGAAGAGCGGCAGCAATGGGAGGTGGGCATCTCGGAGAAACTGAAGCCGTTGGAGGATGAAGTCACGGCGGCGACGAAGCTCCTGAAGGAAGCCGCCGCGAAGCACGGCCTCACTGGTTTGGACCTCGGCACGGAGCCGTAATCCCGGTCCGGCGAAGACTGACGCCCGTCCGCTTTCGCCCTGGCCCGTCACCGCATGGCTTCCCCCACCGTTTCCACGCGGGATCATCTCATTCTCCAGGGCATCGTGCTGGTGTGGGGGATCACCTCCATTCTCGGGAAGGAAATTTCCCTGGAGGTGCAGATCCTCGTGACCTGGCGCACGGGCATCGCGGCACTTGCCCTGGGTCTGTGGCTGCTGCTCACGGGAAAGCGTTTCCGCTTTGGTCTTTGGGAGCGGCGGGCCTTGATGAACGGCTGCGTCATTGGGCTCCACTGGTATCTCTTTTTCCTCGCCGCCCGCCTGGGAAATGTGAGCGTGGCCATCACCGGAGCCGCCACCAGCGCCCTCTGGGTCTCCCTCCTGGAACCTCTGGTGGTGCGCGGGCGGAAGCTTCACTTGAAGGAATGCCTTCTCGCCCTGGCCGTCACTGCTGGAGTGGCCCTCGTGGCGGGCAGCGATGACGTGCCCATGCCCTGCCTGCTCACGGGCATTCTCGCTGCGGCGGTAGCCGCCCTGTTCTCCATCTTCAATTCCCGCATCGTCCACCACCTGCACGCCGTGACCATGTCGTTTTACGAGATGCTCTCGGCGTCCCTCTTCTGCGGCCTCCTGGGGCTGGTGACTTTGCGCCCCTTCTCTCCGGAACAGTGGCTGCCCCTGGCAAAGGACTGGGCTCCGTTGCTCACCCTGGCGCTGCTGTGCACGGTCTTCGCTTTTTCCGTCTGCGTCTGGCTGCAAAAGCGCGTACCCGCCTTCACCATCGGGCTCGCGGCGAATATCGAGCCCGTCTACGGCATGGTCCTCGCGGCCCTGATCTACGGCTCGCGGGAAGTCATGGGTTTCCGCTTCTACACCGGCGCGGCGGTCATCATCGGCTGTGTGGTTTTCCACACCTTTGCCGACCGGCGGCAGGACGCGGCGGAGGTGCCGCTCCAGCCGTGACGGGAGACGCTACTTCCGGTAAACCTGCTCCACCAGCTTCCCGAAGTCCTCCGCCGCATGATGGTAATAGGCGTGCCATCCATCCGGAAACCGGACGGCATGGTACCGATAGTCATCGGAAACGAGGACCACCATCCGTGAATTGCTGGCATCGTCAAAACTGAGCACGTATGCGGGAGTGAAGGCCGTGATCTTTCGCGTCTCCCAGAGGTTGATGGGGCTTGTTTTGCCCTGGAGTTCCGCAAACTGCTTCACCATTTCCGGAGACACCAGCTTGATGGACTGGTGGATGTCGTACCCTTGCCCATCAAAAGGACATTCCCACACCATGGGTACCGGTGTCTTCGGCGCGGTGGCACTCTTCTCCAGTTTCGCGATCTCCAGGAGAGGTGCCGTTTTCGCATCCTCCAACATGGCTTTCAGACAGGCCGCGCGGGCTTCCGCCACCGCTTTACTGTATTGTGTGGCTTCCGTCGTGGCCCTGACAGGCCGGGGTTCCCAGATGACAGTGCGTCGACCGACTCCCCCATTTGGGCCCGCCTGGGTGGATTTCAAACCGGCAAGGCCCGCGAGGATCAGAAGCGGAATGGAAATGGCGAGGAGTTTCATGGCTGGCTTTCTCCGTTTAACAGAAGGCGGGCATCACCTCGGTGCCATCGTCGTCGTCTTCGCGGGCATCGGTTCCTTCGCGCCATTGTTCACGTTTACTCCCGGGATCGCGGCGGCCAGTTGGCTCACTCCCGCGTCCGTCACTTTGGACATCCAGAGATAGACTTTCTTCAGCGACTTCAGCTCCGCCAGATGTGTGAGCCCCGCGTCCGAGACCATGGTCTGGTAAAGATTGAGTTCCTCCAGAGCGGCGTTGCCTTTCAGATAGGCCACGCCCGCGTCGGAGATCTGGGTTTTGCTGAGAATGAGGCTCTGGAGATTCTTCATTCCACCCAGAGCCACCAGGTCCTCGTCCCTCACTTTCGTGCGGCTCAGGTCCAGCTTGTAGATATTCAGTGCCATGGGGGCGAGGTCCGTCAGCTTCAGGTCCTTGAACGCCCGGTCGCTGTGGCTGAAGTCCACCTCCACCACGCGCTTGTTCCGCGAAAGCGGCCGGATGATCACGTGCTCCCGGGTCAGGGACTCCAGCAGCGTTTGATCGATATTCGCCAGTCCCTCCGCGATGGCATCCACCATGAAGGCTCCGCCGCCGCCCCCCGGAATGCTCACCCCATCCCCGAGATCCGCCCCGGACTTGATCCAGTCAAAGAGCGTCTTTTTGTCCGTCATGCTCAGCGGCTGGCCCTTGGAAGGCATGAAGTCCACGTCATCCGGCGGCAGAATCACGCAGGCATAGATGCGGCTTTTCTCCGGGTCGCCGGGGATGATCGCCGGTTTCCCGTTGATGCCCGCGCGGATGGCGTCCGGATTGTGCAGGGCCAGATCGCCCTTCTTCTTCTCCGCCCCGTGGCATTTGATGCAGGCCTTCGCCAGAATGGGCCGGACCTTGGTGAAATACGCGCTGTTTTTGGAAACCGGGCGGGCTGTCTCCGCCGGGGCAGGGGGTGGCGTGGTGACCGCCGGAGCCGGGGCGGGCGCGGGAGTCGCTTCCGGGGCGGACGGCATCGCGCCGTTGTCCGCCATGGCCGGAGCACCCGGGGCCGGAGCCTCCCCGGCGGGAGCGCCCTCATTGATTTCCCCTTTGGTGGGATCCGTCATCGGAGGAGAGGCGGAAGGCGTGTCCGGCGCGGCGGGGGGAGTGGCCGCCGCGATGTTTGCGACCTCTCCGGCCACAATGGCACCGGGAGTGGAAGCCGCCGCAGCTTCCGGGGCCTTCGCCGGGGGATTTCCGGCCTCCGGCGTCGTGGCCTCCGTCTTTTTGGCCTCCGCGGTTTCCGCTTTGGCCTTGTCAAACTCGCTCAGGCTGAAGCCCGGCTTGATCCGCAGGAGGCTGCCCACTCCCGCCAGCAGCGAGAGCACTGCCAGGACGCGCCATCCCAGGATCCAAAAATGCTGCCCCGGCTTCGGCTTCGGAGCCTCCCGGTGATCCGCGCCATAGAATCTCTCGGCCAAGCGCAGCAGACCGCGATTCCGCCCCTGCCGTTTGAAATACCACGCCAGGGAGGCGATGGCCGCCACCGCCAGGCCCCAGAAGCCATCCCGCAGGCGGCTGGTATCCCCCGCCGCGAAGAACATAGCCAGCGTGACCAGGATCACCAGTCCGGACGCACAGATGGACCAGAAGAGCAGCCAGAGCACCGCCGGTTCCACCTCCCGCCGGTTTTTCGACACGATGAAGGATTCCAGAAGCAGCGCCGCGAGCAGCAGTCCAAAGGGCAGGTTTTGCAGCAGGATGAAAAACGATTCGAGCATGGAAATTCGGGAGGGCTGGATGCCGCATCATACATGCTGCCGCGGGCGGCGATAAGCAAAAACTTGTCAGCCGCCGGACGGCGCGGCGGTACTGCTTTTCCGGAAGGAACGCCTCCCGCCCCCACGCGGAAACCCATTCCTGGCGGCGGAAGAGACCTGGCTCCTGCATCCTGATCCAAGGTAGCCGCAAAAAAAGAAAAAAAGTCGTCTCTGGCACTTGCAAGCCGCCAGGATGTTGCTACAGGTTTTGCCCGGTTTTCCCGGCTCTATTGCCTCGTGGTGTAACGGTAGCACAAGGGTTTTTGGTACCCTTTGTCAAGGTTCGAATCCTTGCGAGGTAGCTCTCCTCAGAGCATCCGCCGACAAACGAAACGCGTTTGAAATGGCTTTTTGATCGCTTTTTCCGCGTATGCTGTGGTGACTTGCGGCAGAGGAATCCGCGAGGGAAAAATGCTCTCATGGCCCCCCGCGTCCTCATCCTGTTCCTGTGCGCCTTGAGTTTCCCGTTCGCCGCTGGCGAATCTCCGGCTTCCCGGCCCGCCAATGCCGGCCCGGTGGCAAAGCCTGATATCACCCGCCTCCTGCCTGGGATGTTTCTGGAGGACCACCCCGCGGCACCGGTCGTTCTCGGCGGGCGCGGCTCCGCGTTTTACGCCGCCGCAGTGGAGGTGCTGGACAAGACGGGGACGGGAAACCTTGAGTTTCTGGAAATGTCGCGCCATCCGTCCCTTTATGTCCGGGTGGCGGGCATGGCCGGTCTGGCGCGGGAGGGCACGGCGTTTGGCATCAAGCGCCTGCGGGAGTTGCTCGCCAGCCGTGAGAGCGCACCGGGCCTCCTGGAGGACGGCAGGGAGGTCACGATTTATGAATCGGCCATCGCGTGGCATTTTCTTACCGGCACCGGTTATCTCTGTTGCCGGCGCACCACGCCTCTCCTGGAGGAAAAGGAGGCGCTGGTTCTGGCTTTGGAGGCCCTCTCCCGGGACAACTGGGCCGGAGCACGGGAGCCTTCTTATAAAGGAGACACGGTCAGCGCGCCCGCGGCGTTTATCATGGAGCGGATAAAATCCGGAAAACTCGCGCTCACCGTCGAGTCCCTGCGCAAGGTGGACCCGGACGCCGGGATGGATGAGTTGGTCAAGGCAGTAGGGCGGATGCCCTTGTCCGTGGCGGCCCCTTTTCTCAAAGAGGTTCTCCGCGATGACAACGATCAGGTGACGAACTCCGCGCGACTGGCCGCGGAGTCCGCGCTGGAATGGCATTTGGTGGAGCCGGGAAGCACCGTGGACCGGGCCGCGTTGCTCCATGCACGCGGCTCACTGAGCAAGTCCTTCGGTGACTCGGCGGTCACTGTTCTGGATCCCGCGAATTGGCGGGCGCAGGCTTTCCGGTGGCCGGAAGGAATGAATGTCTCTCCCGGTCAGCGGAGGAATCCTTTCTTCCCCATATGGGCCGCCTGGGCGTTACACGAACCGGCATCTGGAGATACCCGTCCCCTGGTTTCCTCCGTGGAGGCGCTCGCGACTTCCGTGAAGAATAGCCGTGAACAGCTTTCGGAAATCCACTTCAACAGTTGGAGCGCATTTCGTGATACCCTTTTCCGGCTGGAACTCCGCGCCCGCCACGTGGACAGGCATGGAGAACGGGAATTCAAACCGGAGTCCGCGCGCCAATCCCTCCTGGAGGCAGTGCGGCTGTGCCAGCCCGGCGATCCTTCGCGCATCGATCCCACTGACGATGTGGAATTGATCTGGAAGATCCACGACCTCATCAAAGCCACTCCCGCGTCTGCCAGTGCCGGGGAGATGAAGGCCTACACCGGTACCGTGCCCAGGGCGAAAGACACTCCCTACCGGATGGTACCCATCCCCGGCGGGGAATTCCTCATGGGCAGTCCGGACTCTGAAAAAGGCCGCCTCCCGGATGAGGGACCACGGATGAAAGTTCAGATCGAACCTTTTTGGATGGGGGCCTGTGAGGTCACCTGGGATGCCTACATGAAATTCATGTTCTCCGCTGAGGCCCGCTCCCGGGACGGAGCCTTGAAGATTGTGCCGCCCGTTCTCCCGGAGGTGGATGCCGTCTCCAGGCCCACGGCCCCATATATCGATATGACTTTCGGCATGGGGTATAAAGGATACCCCGCGCTGGCTATGACCCAGCACGCCGCGCTGAAATTCTGCCAGTGGCTGAGCGCGCAAACCGGTCATTTTTACCGCCTGCCCACGGAGGCGGAATGGGAGTATGCCGCGCGCGCCGGGACCACCACTGCCTGGTATTGGGGGAATGATCCCGCGCTCCTCCAGGAGCATGGATGGTTCTCCGAAGACAGCGAGGTCTCCCATCTCGCCACCTCTCATCCCGTCGGTCTCAAGAAGCCGAGCCCGTGGGGACTTTACGATATCTACGGCAATGTCGCGGAATGGACCCTGGATCAGTATTCCCCGGACTGGTATGCCACCCAGGGAGCCCCCGGCGCAAATCGCGTCCCCTTCAATAAACCCGTGAGACTCCACCCCCGTGTCATTCGAGGCGGATCCTACGACGACGGCCCGGCCTTGTGCCGCAGTGCCTCCCGCCGGAGTTCCGAACTCGGGTGGAATCGGTCCGATACCAATCTCCCCAAAAGCCGTTGGTACTTCCCGGACTGCCAGTTCGTCGGTTTCCGTATCGTGCGTCCCTTGAAGGTGCCCTCCCCTGAGGAAATGTACCGCATCTGGAATCTCGGACTCGCTAAAGAGCCGCAATATAATTAAAAGGCTTCCTGTGGGACGTTGAAGCGATCGTTCACCCCTTTGCCGCGGGATTCATCCGATACCGTGTGCGTTTAAAAACAAGTCTTTTGCTGGAGCCACCTGATCCCGGACGATTCCGGTCGCGATGAAAGCACTGTTTCAAATGCTCATGGCATGAATCCATTTCCGCGTATGCTGTTTATAGCTTGCCGGAAGGGATGTCGCGGGAAATGGAAGGGGATGGGCTCCCGTGTGCTTCTCTTGTTCCTGTGCGTCATGAGTTCCCGCCTGCGAGCCGGGGAGGTGGGATCGCCTCTTTCGCCCGCATCCAGTCAGGAGGTGAGTCCCCGGATTCGCCGTTTGTTGCCGGAGATTTTCTGGAAAGGCGGCGAGGACGGGGGGCTCGTTCTTGCTGGCCGGAGTAGCGGAGGATCAACCTTATTCTATTCCGCCGCCGTGGAGGCTCTGGACAAAGGAGGCGCGGGAAACCGGGAATTTCTGGCAATGTCGCGCCACCCCTCCCTGGCAGTCAGGGTGGTGGGCATGGCGGGGTTGGCCCGGGAGGGAACGGAGTTTGGCCTCAAGCGCCTGCGGGAATTGCTCGCCAGCCGTGAGAGCGCGCCGGGCCTCCGGGAGGACGGCAGGGAGGTCACGGTCTATGAATCGGCCGTCGCGTGGCATTTTCTTACCGGCACTGGTTATCTCTGCTGTCGGCGCGTCACGCCTCTCCTGGAGGAAAAGGAGGCGCTGGCCTTTGCTCTGGAGGTTCTTTCCCGTGACGAATGGGCCGGAGCCCGCGAGCCTTCTTATAAGGGAGAGGCGGTCACCGCGCCCGCGGCGTTTATCATGGAGCGGATAAAGTCCGGAAAGCTCGCGCTAACCATCGAGTCCCTGCGCATGGCGGCCCCGGATCTTCCAATGGAACAACTGGTCAAAGCCGCGGGGCGGCTTCCGGCGGAGGTGTCGGCTCCGTTTCTCCGGGGGCTTCTCCATGACGGCAAGGACCAGGTGACGTCTTATGCGGGACTTGCCGCCGCTTCCGCCCTGGACCGGCAGTTGGTGGAGACCGGAGGCAAGGCGGACCCCGCCGAATTCCTCAAGTGGCGGGACACGCTGGTAAAGTGTTGTCCGGAATCCCGTGACGAGGGACTCTTTGTCTTCGATCCCGCGGAGTGGCGGAAGCATTCCGTGCGCTGGCCTGAAGCCTTGCGCGAGCCCTCCGACGGGGAAAACTCTGTTTTTCCTGCCTGGGCTGCCCTGGCGTTATGCGAACCGGAGGCTGGCGACACCCGCCCGCTGGTCTCCTCCACGGAAGCACTGACTGCTTCCCTCGAAAAGAGGGACCTGCTGGAGGCGGACTGGAATTTCAAAAAATGGAACGCTTTTCGCGATACCTTGTTCCGGCTGGAACTCCGGGTCTGCCGCACCGGCAGGAAAGGGGAGCGGGAGTTCCAGCCGGAGTCCGCCCGGCTGGCTCTGTTAAGGGCGGTGAGGCGCTGCGAGCCTGGCAGTATTTCGCGTCCGGATCCCACGGATAATATCGAACTGATTTGGAAGATTCATGATCTTATCAAAGCGATCCCGTCACCCGCCACTGCGGCGGAGATGAAGGCCTACACCGGCACTGTGCCCCGGGCGAACGATACGCCCTTCCGCATGGTACCCATCCCTGGCGGGGAGTTTTTCATGGGCAGTCCGGACTCTGAAAAAGGCCGCCGTCCGGATGAAGGTCCCCGGGTGAAAGTTGAGATCGAACCCTTCTGGATGGGAGCCTGCGAAGTCACCTGGGATGCATATCTGCCCTTCATGCTCACACCCCATGCCCGTTACGGGGACGGAGCCCTCAGAAACCCAGGGACCGGCCTGCCGGAAGTGGACGCGGTTTCCAGCCCCACGGCTCCCTACACGGACATGACCTTCGGTATGGGGGATAAAGGGTATCCCGCGATTGCCATGACCCAGCATGCCGCGCTGAAATTCTGTCAGTGGCTGAGCGCGCAGACCGGTCACTTTTACCGCCTGCCCACGGAGGCGGAGTGGGAATATGCCGCCCGCGCCCATTCGACCACCGCTTACTATTGGGGAGATGATCCAGCACTTCTCCCGGAACACGGGTGGTTTTTTGAAAACAGTGCGGTCTCCAATCTTCAAACCACCCACCCTGTCGGCCTGAAGAAACCGAATCCCTGGGGACTTCACGACATTTACGGCAATGTCGCGGAGTGGACTCTCGACCAATATTCCCCGGACTGGTATGCCACCCTCGTGACCAGTAAAACCCCGGGCCCCTCCTTTCTCAAGCCCGTCGCCCTCTACCCGCGTTCTGTCCGTGGCGGGAGCTACGAAGACGACGCGAGCCAATGCCGCAGCGCCTCCCGCCGGGGCTCTACCCCGGACTGGCTCAAAACCGACGCCAATCTTCCCAGGAGTTTCTGGTACCTCTCAGACTGCCAGTTTGTAGGCTTCCGGATCGTGCGACCGCTAAAGGTTCCCTCACCAGAGGAGATGCACCGTATCTGGAATTCCGGACTGGGGAAAGAGGCGAAATAGCGTTTTAGGGTAAAATCCGTGATTTCAATGATTTCAAGACCGGGGAATGTTTTGACGCCCTGAACAAACCAAACATTCGAGTCGGGAAGGGCTCTCAAGCGGAAGGCGAGGGGGCCCCTGCCGAAAGAGCGAGCCTTGTTCCTTCGTTTCAATTCCTTGGGAAGCTTCCGTGTTGTTGAGCTCCTCCAGCGATTGGGCCTATCCGGCCTCATCCTGCCTATCCTCCTCAACCGCCTTGGCAGTGAGACCTCCCGCAGGCGCGCATACCCTGAACAAAACTGAACATTCCGGCCTGGGTGCTTCGGGGGACTGCGGTTCCCGGTTACTCACCTGAACAAAACTGAACATTTGGAGGCGGAAGGGTGGCCGCGCGGAACGCGCGGGGTTCCGTTCCGGCCCTCTTCCGGTTCTGTTTTGTCCGCTTCATCCCTGCTTTTGCTTCTGTCCGGACCCGTTTTGGTCGCTCCCGCTCCCATTTCCTCCTCCGGCCACTCTGTTTTATCCGACCCTGGCTCCCGTTTTGCCTTCCGTGCTGGGATTTTGGCATCCGCTGAACCCGTCTGGCCCCGTTTTTGCAGAGGAGAAGAGCCGGAAACAACCCTCCGGAGGACCCAAAATGCCCTCCAGAGGCATGGAAAACACCCTCCCGGGGACCGATTTCCGTCCGTTTCCGCAAGTTTTCGAGCCTTTCAATCCCGGTTTTGAACCGGGGAAGGGGGATTCGTCGCAAAAAACTTCCAAAAAGAAGCGAAAAGGAGTTGCGGGAAGGGAAACCCCCGCTATAAGATTCGGCGTCGCACGAAACAATGCGATCGGCGGACGACAGAGACCCAAACCGATTGTGGCAGAAATGACCACGACCGGTGTTTTTGTCCCCCTGAAACCAAGCGTTCTTTGAAAAACACAGTTACTTTAGCAGCCGAGACGGCGGGATTTGAGTCCCGGAGTCGATGAAGCTGCAAAAAGTTGAAGAAAAGACTAATTTGTGCGCCGCGCGTCGGAAAAGACGCGTGGTCCTGTGAGGCGGGAAACCGCTTCACGAAAACGTCAAATATTTCTTCTGAGCATTGCGATTTTGGTCATTTAACATGCCGGAATCAGATGTTTAGAATGCTAATTCTTTACGGAGAGTTTGATTCTGGCTCAGAACGAACGCTGGCGGCGTGGATAAGACATGCAAGTCGAACGGGGCGGTAGCAATACCGTTCAGTGGCGGACGGGTGCGTAACACGTGAACAATCTGCCCGGAAGAGGGGGATAGCCCAGGGAAACTTGGATTAATACCCCGTGTGGTACAGGTGGGCATCCATCTGACACCAAAGGTGCTGCAAGGTGCCGCTTCCGGATGAGTTCGCGCCCTATCAGCTTGTTGGCGGGGTAACGGCCCACCAAGGCGATGACGGGTAGCTGGTCTGAGAGGATGACCAGCCACACTGGAACTGAGACACGGTCCAGACACCTACGGGTGGCAGCAGTCGAGAATCATTCACAATGGGCGAAAGCCTGATGGTGTGACGCCGCGTGGAGGATGAAGGTCTTCGGATTGTAAACTCCTGTCATGTGAGAGTAAAGCCGGTCGTTAACTGCGAGCCGGTTTGAGAGTATCACAAGAGGAAGAGACGGCTAACTCTGTGCCAGCAGCCGCGGTAATACAGAGGTCTCAAGCGTTGTTCGGAATCACTGGGCGTAAAGGGTGCGTAGGCGGCGCGGTAAGTCAGAGGTGAAATGCCGGGGCTCAACCCCGGAACTGCCTCCGATACTGCCGCGCTTGAGGACTGGAGAGGAGTCTGGAATTCACAGTGGAGCAGTGAAATGCGTGGATATTGTGAGGAACACTAGTGGCGAAGGCGAGACTCTGGACAGTTCCTGACGCTGAGGCACGAAGGCCAGGGGAGCAAACGGGATTAGATACCCCGGTAGTCCTGGCAGTAAACGGTGCACGCTTGGTATGGCGGGAATCGACCCCTGCCGTGCCGGAGCTAACGCGTTAAGCGTGCCGCCTGGGAAGTACGGTCGCAAGATTAAAACTCAAAGAAATTGACGGGGACCCGCACAAGCGGTGGAGTATGTGGCTTAATTCGATGCAACGCGAAGAACCTTACCTGGGCTTGACATGCATTTTGTCACCGGTGAAAGCCGGTTAGCGGAGCAATCCGCGGGATGCACAGGTGTTGCATGGCTGTCGTCAGCTCGTGTCGTGAGATGTTGGGTTAAGTCCCGCAACGAGCGCAACCCCCGTGTTCTGTTGCCAGCGCGTAATGGCGGGAACTCTGAACAGACTGCCTAGTTAAACTGGGAGGAAGGTGGGGATGACGTCAAGTCAGTATGGCCCTTACGCCCAGGGCTGCACACGTACTACAATGCGCGATACAATGTGAACCGAGACCGCGAGGTGGAGGAAATCGTAAAAATCGCGCCCAGTTCGGATTGGAGGCTGCAACTCGCCTCCATGAAGCCGGAATCGCTAGTAATGGCGCATCAGCTACGGCGCCGTGAATACGTTCCCGGGTCTTGTACACACCGCCCGTCACATCATGGAAGCCGGTCGCGCTCGAAGTATCCGCGCCAACCTCACGGAGGCAGGATCCTAAAGCATGACTGGTGACTGGGATGAAGTCGTAACAAGGTAGCCGTAGGGGAACCTGCGGCTGGATCACCTCCTTTCTATGGAGTACAGAGCAGTCCGGCGGCCGGACAGCGGCAGGGCATCAAGTCCTCCGCGAAACCCCGGCCCCCACTATTATAGTATCATGACTGCTCAGGTCGACACTGTCGCCTCTTCCTTAACAGGAACCGGCACGGTGCGCCGGATTTGAAAGAACCGGCACCTTGGTCCACGCGTTTATGGAAAACCGCGGCGTGCAAACTAGTCTTTACTTCTTCCTCAAGCGTGATTGTCCGCGTGGACTTTGGCTTAAACCTTAAACGGTGACAGCCAGGGAAAACGGGAAACGGACAGCCGGGGGGTTTAGCTCAGTTGGTAGAGCGCCAGCTTTGCAAGCTGGATGTCAGGAGTTCGAGTCTCCTAACCTCCACCATGAACAATGGTGAAACGGGGTTGGGCTGGAAAAGCCCCTGACGGAATCCGCGACCTTGCGCTCCCGACGGCGATGGGAACATTTGGACCCGTAGCTCAGTTGGTTAGAGCACCGCCTTGATAAGGCGGGGGTCGCAGGTTCAAGTCCTGCCGGGTCCACCCTATGCCCCTTTGGTGAATGTCTTTTGAGGAAAAAACTGTGTCCGCGAAGCGGCAAGGATGAAACTGTTCTTTGATATCTGCATACAGGGTTAATTAAAAAATACAAAGATTAAAAATTTGGAGTACGTGTAAAAGCGTGACTCCGCACAATTACGATCTTAGGAAATACGGCGGAATTTCTTCAATTTGATAAGAAATGAATGAATTAAGCTATGAAGGGCACACAGTGAATGCCTTGGTGCTGACAGGCGATGAAGGACGCGATAAGCTGCGATAAGCCTTGGGGAGCGGCAAATACGCTATGATCCAGGGATTTCCGAATGGGGTAACCTGCGCGGGGTAATACCCGCGCGTGCCGTCCTGAATACATAGGGACGGCGTCGCGAGACCCGGTGAAGTGAAACATCTCAGTAACCGGAGGAAAAGAAAACAAAACAGTGATTCCGTAAGTAGTGGCGAGCGAAAGCGGAACAGCCCAAACCGGAGGCTTTGCCTCCGGGGTTATAGGACCTTGACGTGAGACCATCGACGATAGGTGAAGCGAATGGAAAATCGCTCCCCAGAGGGTGAGAGACCCGTAACCGAAATCCAAGATGGCTCTAGAGGGATCCTGAGTAGCACGGCACACGTGAAACGCCGTGTGAATTCGCGGAGACCATTCCGTAAGGCTAAATACTAGTCAGCGACCGACAGTGAACAAGTACCGCGAGGGAAAGGTGAAAAGAACCGCTGTGAGCGGAGTGAAACAGAACCTGAAACCGTGTGCCTACAAGGTGTCAAAGCTCCTTTATGGAGTGATGGCGTGCCTTTTGCTTAATGAGTCTGCGAGTCAGTGTCCGTGGCCAGCTTAAGTCCTTATGGGACGCAGGCGCAGCGAAAGCGAGTCCGAACAGGGCGATATAGTCGCGGGCACTGGACCCGAAGCGGAGGTGACCTACCCATGGCCAGGCTGAAGCGGCAGTAACATGCCGTGAAAGGCCGAACTGGTGGCTCTTGAGAAAGTCTCGGATGAGCTGTGGGTAGGAGTGAAAGGCTAATCAAACCCCGTGATAGCTGGTTCTCCCCGAAATGCATTGAGGTGCAGCGTTGGATGCTGATGAGTGGGGGTAGAGCACTGAATAGGCTAGGGGTCACACCAGACTACCAACCCTAATCAAACTCCGAATACCACTCAATGAAGTCCAGCAGTGAGTCTGCGAGGGATAAGCTTCGTAGTCGAGAGGGAAACAACCCGGATCAGCAGCTAAAGTGCCTAAATACCGCTCAGTGGAAAGGATGTGGGATTACAGAGACAGTGAGGATGTTGGCTTAGAGGCAGCCACCATTTAAACAGTGCGTAATAGCTGACTCATCGAGTGATCCCGCGCCGAAAATGATTGGCGATCAAGCGGTATACTGAAGCTCTGGATGGCATTCCGGTTCGCCGGTTTGTCGTGGTAGGGGAGCATTGTTAACGCGTTGAAGCTGGAAGGTGACTGATGGTGGAGTGTTAACAAGAGAGCATGCAGACATTAGTAACGAGAAGGCAGGTGAAATCCCTGCCCGCCGTAAACCCAAGGTTTCCTGGGCCACGCTATTCGTCCCAGGGTTAGTCGGGACCTAAGCCGAGGCAGAGATGCGTAGGCGATGGACAGCGGATTAATATTTCCGCACCACCGAAAATTTAAGTATGGAGGACGGGGTTGAGGAGAGGGCCCGCCGATTGAAAGTGGCGGGAGCGCAAGCTGACGGGGCGGTTCGCCAAACCGGATCTCTTGAATGAACCTCCAGGAAAATTCCATATGTATACTAAGGTGCCCGTACCGCAAACCGACACAGGTGGGTGAGTAGAATATACTAAGGCGTAAGAGTGAACCCCCGTTAAGGAACTCGGCAATCTAGCCCCGTAACTTCGGGAGAAGGGGTGCCCCCCTTTGGGGGGGCCGCAGTGAATGGGCCCAACCGACTGTTTATCAAAAACACAGCACTCTGCCAAGACGCAAGTCCAAGTATAGGGTGTGACACGTGACCAATGCGGAAAGATTAAGGCAAGCGGTTAGCCGCAAGGCGAAGCTGTGAACCTAAGTCCCCGTGAATGTCGGCCGTAACTATAACGGTCCTAAGGTAGCGAAATTCCTTGTCGGGTAAGTTCCGACCTGCACGAATCGTGTAACGAGTTGGGCGCTGTCTCAACGGGGCGCTCAGTGAATTTGTATTGGCGGTGAAGATGCCGCCTACCCGTGGAAGGACGGAAAGACCCTATGCACCTTAACTGTACTCTGTCACTGTTGTTTCGGTTTTCATGCTCAGCGTAAGTGGGAGACTTCGAGGCCACCCTTTCGGGGGCGGCTGAGTCATCAATGAGACACCACCCTTGGGGATTGAAACATCTAACACCGGTCCCGTGAATCCGGGCGGAGGACAATGGCAGACGGTCAGTTTTACTGGGGCGGTATCCTCCCAAAGAGTAACGGAGGAGCGCGATGGTCGGTTCAACCTGGTTGGCAATCAGGTGATGAGTGCATTGGCATAAACCGGCCTAACTGTGAGACCCACAAGTCGAGCAGATGCGAAAGCAGGTCAAAGTGATCCGGCGCTTGAAGATGGAATCGGCGTCGCTCAACGGACAAAAGGTACGCTAGGGATAACAGGCTGATTTTGCCCAAGAGTTCATATCGACGGCAAAGTTTGGCACCTCGATGTCGGCTCGTCACATCCTGGGGCTGGAGAAGGTCCCAAGGGTCCGGCTGTTCGCCGGTTAAAGTGGCACGCGAGCTGGGTTCAGAACGTCGCGAGACAGTTCGGTCCTCTATCCTCCATGGGCGCAGGAAAATTGAGGGGTTCAGTCCTTAGTACGAGAGGACCGGGACTGACGCACCTCTGGTGTTCCAGTTGTCTTGTCAAAGGCATCGCTGGGCAGCTATGTGCGGAAGGGATAAGCGCTGAAAGCATCTAAGCGCCAAGCCCATCCCAGGATAAGTTTTCCCTGAAGGATCGTGGAAGACTACCACGTCGATAGGATGCGGGTGTAAGTGCAGCAATGCATTCAGCTTAGCATTACTAATCATCCGTTCGGCTTAATTCATTATTTCTTATTTCTTAACGTATTTCCTCCTGTATGCAGACATCAGGGAACGGTGACTCCCTCGCTGTTTCGCTTTCAAAGCCAAAACCAAAGGCAGAGCCCTAAAGGCCTGTCAAAGGCAGGGCCTCAAAACCCTCCGGTTCACCCCGGTTCCAGCCGCCCGGCTTCAGACCCGCCCGGCCCTCCCGCCGGACCGGCCTTCTGAAACCCCGGATGCCTGAAACCCCGGCCCCGCCAAATCCGGCGGATGCCAAAACCGGCTTGACCGGCTTGATTTCCGGGATCTGAATCCCGCTGAGTTCTTTGTTATTCCCCCGACGTAAATGCTGTAACGTTCCCCCCGATCCCGGCCAGCCCGGGCCTTCGGAAACGCCGCAGACCAGACCCCGGTTTTACCGGCCGGCCCTCTCAAAAAAGGCCATCCTTTAAAATCAGTCTCCGAAGCCTTTGTCTTTGAAGCGTGACTTCTGTCACCCGCTTCAAAACCATGAGCCTCCGCTGACAATCCCGGGTTCTTTCTGGACTGCCCCGTTTCTGGTGACCCTGGCGCGGTGGAACCACCCGTTCCCATCCCGAACACGGAAGTGAAACGCCGCAGCGCCGATGGTAGTTTGGCTATAGGCCTTGCGAGAGTAGGACGTCGCCAGAATAACGGGCCTGTCTTCCGAAAGGAAGACAGGCCCTCTTTCTGTGTACTCTTCTCACTGGAAGGGGGGCCGAAGGCGAAGTGCCTCACGCAGGCAAATCCCCGGCAGCGCGCGTTCTCGTTCTGAAACCAGCCGCTTCTCACGTCCCGCGACCCGTCAACGGGCTTTCCACGGCCCGGGAAGAGGCAACTTTCGGGAACTGAGACCGGCTCCTTGTTTTTTTGGCCGCACGAGCCTTGGAAACAGTGGGAATATCACAAAGAAACTACCTCCGCTCCACAGGCTTCCTGCGCATGGAACTCCACAAAGCCTCATGATCTGAAGGGAGCCCCGGCAGGACCCTGCTCTCTACCGTTTGGAATCCGGCGTCGTGGAAAACGAAATCGATCCGTTTTCCGGAATGCATTCCCAGCACTTTGAATCTGAGGGTATGCACCTTATCCGCCTCCGGTGTTACGGCGGCAAAGCTGTCCGTGTATCCGGAAGCCTTCAGTCTCTTGATCGTTGAATCATTCACCCTGTTGAAGTCACCCGCGATGAGCGTTGGCCTCCCCGTTTTCAATGCTTTGAATGCTTGGGTGATTTCCGCGTCCTGCACGGTGCTCTGCCGGTGGATCTGAAGAGGCAGCAGCAGCTTTTCCTTTGGAGACCACGCGCGTAGTGGTTCGAGATGCAGATTGGCCACCTGTATCCAGCCTTGCCCGTGCTTCACTTCCGCGAAGAGGAAACCGTTTCCGCCTTTTTCAGACTTCTCGTATCGCGGTTCCCTCATGGGCAGGCGTGAGAGCAGGCCCAGGCTGCCGGAGAAAAACCGGTGCGGATACTCTTTGCGGAATTCCCGCTCCAGTCTCCGGATCACCGCCGCCGTGCCTTTGAAATCCTGAGTGCCGCCCAGAATATTGTAGGTCCCCATGCGGATCATCTCCGCCGCGTCTGTTTTGGAAGAGGGTGGCGTTCCTGCCGCCGCCTCCTGCCGGGAGCGGCAACCACCCATTCCAAGGGCTAGGAGAAGCAGCAGCGGACATTTCCATTTCATCGCGCACCAGCATGTCCCCGCCATCCCAATTCGCAATGGGCTGATGTCACGGGATCGCATCCACTCAGAGGATGATACCAGCCAGCCCGGAATCAATGCACGGTAATTCGGAACCCATGCGGAGCCCCGGCTTTGGAACATGCGAGGATGGCCACGTCATCCCCCGTGGTTTCCCGGCCACTCCGGACGTACACCCGATCATGGAAGTTCTCCGTCTCACCGTTTTTCTCAGCCTTTGTCTGGCCGTCTGGTTCGTGACCGCGTTCGTGCGCGGCGCGAAGAAGCGCCACTCCGGGGCCTTTGAGCGGGAGTCGCTGCTTCCCCTGGTGCCTGAGATTCCCGCCGGTGAACGCTCGACGGGGATGGCTCAGCCATCCCATGAACTCGACAAGGACCATCATTGAATTCGACGACCGCACGGTGCGGCGTTTTCTCATCGCCATGCTCCTCTGGGGCTGCGTCGCCCTGCTGGCGGGCGTTGTCATCGCCTTCCAGCTCCACCGCTGGCAATTGAACGGCAAGGATTTCGGAGGCGGCGAAGGGCTGGAGTGGCTCACCTTCGGCCGCCTGCGTCCCGTGCACACGAATGCCGCCATCTTCGCCTTCGTGGGGAATATGATCTTCGCGGGCATTTACTACTCCACCCAACGGCTTTGCAAGGCGCGCATGGCCTCGGATGTCCTTTCCGCCGTGCACTTCTGGGGATGGCAGCTCATCATCGCCGCCGCGGCGGTCACGCTGCCGCTGGGTCTCACACGGGGGAAGGAATACGCGGAACTCATCTGGCCCATCAACGTCATGGTGGCGGTCATCTGGGTGGTGTTCGGAGTGAACTTCTTCCTGACCATCAAGCG
This sequence comes from Verrucomicrobiales bacterium, assembly GCA_965229245.1. Classification (GTDB taxonomy): domain Bacteria; phylum Verrucomicrobiota; class Verrucomicrobiia; order Verrucomicrobiales; family V1-33; genus V1-33. The sequence continues at coordinate 261,781 of CBDDIW010000002.1, read as the reverse complement.
CCGCAACGAGCCCGCCCTGTATGTGGCGCTCTGGTTCTACATCGGGACCATCATCACTGTGGCGATGCTCTACATCGTCAATCACCTTTCCATTCCCACCAGCTGGACGCACAGTTACCCCCTCTTCGGAGGCGTGCAGGACGCGCTGGTGCAGTGGTGGTACGGGCACAACGCGGTGGCCTTCTTCCTCACGACGCCAGTGCTCGGCATCATGTATTACTTCATGCCTAAGGCGGCGGAGCGGCCCGTGTATAGCTACCGCCTGTCCATCGTGCACTTCTGGTCCCTGGTGTTCATCTACATCTGGGCGGGCCCGCACCACCTTTTGAATACGGCGCTGCCCTACTGGCTCCAAATGCTGGGCATGCTCTTCAGTCTCATGCTCTGGGCACCCAGTTGGGGCGGGATGCTCAATGGTCTGCTCACCCTGCGCGGGGCCTGGGGGAAACTGCGGACGGATCCGGTGATCAAGTTCTTCGCGGCGGCCGTCACGTTCTACGGCATGGCCACCTTTGAGGGGCCGCTGCTGGCCATCCGCTCCGTGAATTCCCTGAGCCACTACACGGACTGGACCATCGGCCACGTTCATTCCGGAACGTTAGGCTGGAACGGCTTCATGGCCGCGGGCATGGCTTACTGGCTGGTGCCCCGGCTGTGGGGGACGCCTCTCGCGAAACCCGTCTGGGCCAACATGCACTTCTGGATCGGCATGGTGGGTATCCTTATGTATGTGGCCGCCATGTGGGTGAGCGGCATCACCCAGGGGCTCATGCTGAATCAACTGGGCGATGACGGAGGACTGAAGCACCAGTTTCTCGATACCCTGAAGGCCATCCGCCCGCTCATGCACTTCCGCGCCATTGGCGGCACACTGTATCTCGCCGGGTTCATCCTTATGGTGGTGAATATCTGGCTCACCGTGCGGAAAAAGAAGCCGGTGAACGGCACCATCGAAGTGGTGGTGGAAAAGTCCACTAAACGCGGTCTCCTCGGCCTGATCTTCGCCGAGCCCGTGCTCTTTCCGGTTTTCGCCATCACCGGCTACTGCCTGTGGTTCCTGCTGCCCGGCATCTATGCGTGGTTTGGCCTCGTCCTGGGGCTGGACATGAGCTGGCGCACGGTATGGCTCTTCCTGCATCACCGGGAGCGCTGGGTGGAGTGGTATGACCAGTTGCTGGAAAACTGGGCGCCGTTTTCCATCCTCGTCCTCGTGGCCGCGGCGGCGGGTGGCATGGTGCAGATCATCCCCACGGTGATGATGAACCGGGCGAAGAATGTGGAGGACCGTCTCCAGGTCACCTACACCCCGCTCGAACTCGCCGGGCGCGATATCTATATCGCGGAGGGCTGCTACAACTGCCACAGCCAGATGATCCGCACTCTCGCGCCGGACGTCCTGCGCTACGGCGAATACTCCCGCCTGGGGGAATCCATCTACGACTACCCCTTCCAGTGGGGCAGCAAGCGCACAGGGCCAGACCTCGCCCGCGAAGCGGGACGCCGGAACAACACCTGGCACTATCAACACCTCATGGATCCCCGCGCGCTCAGCGCCGGTTCCAATATGCCCTCCTATCACTGGCTGGATGAGAAGAAGACGGATCTGGAAACCCTGCCGGACCGCATCGCCGCGCAGCAGTGGCTGGGTGTTCCTTATCCCGCCATGTCGAAGGACGAGATCCGGCAAAAAGCCATTGAGCAAAGCGTGGGTATCTCCCAGGACCTCAAGGCCAATGGGCTCTACGTCTCACCGGAGAACCAGATCGTCGCCGTCATCGCCTACCTCCAGAAGCTCGGAAAGTTCGAGGAGGTGACCCCGCCCGCGAAGGTGCCGGGAACTCTCACGCCCGTCACGGCGCAGCCCTAACAAAATCTGGAGTATGTTCAAACGTCTCTTCCTCGATACCTGGGACGGGCTGATCCCCATCCTCGGCTTCACCCTCACCGCGCTCGCCTTCCTCATCATCGTGGTGCGGGCCGTGAGAATGAAGAAGCCCGAAGCCACCCGCATGGCCAGTCTCCCTCTGGAGGACGGCAAAGGCGACACTTTTCCTAACGACCATGGATACTGAGCCGATCCCATCCCCCGCTCCCGTTCCCGTGCGGAAGCCTGCCCGGAGAAAGAACGCTCCCGCGCCACCGGTGCTCCGGCATCACGTGTTCGATGGCATTCAGGAGTTCGACCAGCGCCTGCCCAACTGGTGGCTCGCCACTCTCTACATCGCCATCATGTGGGCGCTCGTCTCCTGGCTGTGGGACTTCCAGATTTCCCGGCCCCTGGACATGGCCACCAGCGACGGCCAGCGCGTGGAGAAGGAAGTGGCCGCCGTGCGCGAGCACCAGGCACGCCGCCTCACGGAACTCCTGGATGTGATCGACGATAACAAACTCTGGGAGATGTCCCGGGATGCCGGGATCGCCGGACGGGGGCAGGAAACCTTCGAGGCCATCTGCGCCGCCTGCCATGCGAAGGACCTTTCCGCCACGCTGGGCGGGGCGAAACTGCCCGGCCTGCCGTTGAATGACGCGGATTGGAAGTATGGCGGCAAGCCGATGAACGTCTTTAAAATTGTCAGCAAAGGCTCCCCGGACCTGACCAAAGGCATGATCGCGTGGGAGCCCCAGCTGGGAGGCGTGAAGGTGGCGGAAGTTGTCGCCTACATCCTGAGCAAACACCAGCCCGCGCCGGACGGCAGCGCCCATTGACGCCACCTGTCGTGAATACCGCCTTCAAACGCCCCACCGTCGATACCGTCACCACCATCAACCTGGACGGGTCGCGCTATCACATTCACCCGGCGGATGTCAGCGGGCGGTTCACGCTCGCCCGGCGGGTGTTCGTGCTCGGGCTCATGGCGCTCTATGTCCTGCTGCCGTGGATCTCCATCAATGGGAACCCGGCGGTGTTCCTGGATGTAGAGAACCGGCGGTTCCATCTCTTCGGTATCACGTTTCTGGCGGAGGATCTCTGGCTGGCCTTCTTCGCGGTCAGTGGCGCGGGCTTCGCGCTGTTTTACCTCACAGCTTTGTTCGGCCGGCTATGGTGCGGATGGGCGTGCCCTTACACGGTATTCCTCGAACACATTGTCAGGCGGCTAGAGCGGTGGATCGAGGGCGATGCCGCCTCCCGGCGGAGGATCGATGCCCTGCCCTGGAACGCGGAGAGGATCATCCGCCGCGGCGGGAAGCTGGCGGTCACTTTCCTTGCGTCGTTCGTCATCGCCCACCTTTTCCTGGCATACTTCGTTTCCATTCCCCGGCTTTGGAAAATGATGCTGGGGAATCCCGGAGCCCATCTGTTTGCTTTCGGCGTGGTCATGTTCATCACCCTGGCGCTGTTCGCCTGCTTCGCCTGGTTCCGTGAGCAGTTCTGCATCGTGCTCTGTCCCTACGGTCGCATTCAGTCCGCGCTGACCGACGAGCATACCCTCACGGTGGGCTACGACAAGGTGCGCGGCGAGCCCCGGGGAAAAGCAGGGATGGCCGATGTTGGAGACTGTGTGAACTGCCTGCGCTGTGTGCAGGTGTGCCCCACCGGCATCGATATCCGGAACGGTCTGCAACTGGAGTGCATCGGCTGCGCGGCGTGTATCGATGCCTGTGACGACATCATGAAAAAGCTGCACCGTCCGAAAGGACTGGTGCGCTATGACTCCATGAAAGGCCTCCAGGGAGGCCGCACCCGCTGGCTGCGTCCGCGCATTCTTTTCTACACCCTGCTGCTGCTGGCCGGGCTGGGAGCCCTCGCGTTCTCCATGCGGCGGCTGCACACCTTCCATCCCACGCTCACCCGCATGACCGGCTCGCCCTACTACGCGGATGAAAAAGGCGTGCGGAATCAGTTTCACCTGAAGCTTGTGAACAAGCTCCAGTCCCCCGTGGAGTATCACCTGACCCTGAAAGGCGCGCCAGCCGGAGCGGTCCTCAGTGGTCTGAGTGAAGCCATCCCCGTGGGTGGGCAGCGGGAATACGAGGGCATCGTGGTGATCGAGATTCCCCGAGCCTCCTACCGGGGGAAGCAGAAAATGGAAATAGAGGTCGGGAGCGAGGCTCCGCGGGATGCGGTGACGCTCGAGTTTGAATTCACCGGGCCGGATCCGGCCCTCCTGCAAGAGAACCCAAAACCCTGACATTATGAAAACCAGCCATAACACCACCGCGTGCCGGACTTGCGTCACGGCTTCCTGCCGGTCCGGAGAGCACGGGACCAGGCGCGCCTGTTCCCATCGGGAGTGTTCCCGTCCGGCGGGGAGCCTTGTCGCCAGTCTGCCGGCGGAGGCTGAAAGCTCCTGGCTTGTCAGGAATCCGTGGATCTGGTTCTGGGTGGTCTTTATCTTTTTGATCTCCCTGTGGACCGCCTTCATCACCGTGGCGGTGCACAATCAGCCGGCCAGCGTGCCGGTCGCGACCCATGAGTAGCCCGGTCATCAATACCGCCGCGGGCGCGTTCGTGCTGGGGCTCGTGACCAGCCTGCACTGCGCCACCATGTGTGGCCCGCTGCTCTGCACCGCCGTGCGCGGTCCGGGCACGGGTTATCACCTTGGCAGGTTTGTATCCTACACATCCCTCGGGGCGGTGGCGGGAGCGGTGGGGGAGGTTCCCCTGCGGCGGCTGATGGATTCCCCTCTGCGCGTGCTGCCCTGGGTGCTCGTCCTCCTGCTGGCGGGGCTGCTCGCCGGGTGGAAGCTGCGACTGCCCCGACCTCTGTTCCTCCGGCGATTTACCGCCCGCCAGACGCTGAAGCCGGAGAGCCGGTGGAAAAGCTTCAGTCTTGGAGCCCTCACTCCGCTGCTGCCCTGTGGCCCGCTGTATCTGGTGCTGGCGGCCTGTCTGGTCTCCGGCTCCGCGCTTCAGGGAGCGCGTTTCGCCGCCGCTTTCACCATGGGCACCATCCCGCTGCTGTGGCTCTCGGGGCAGGGGTGGGGGCGGCTGCGGCAGCATCTGGCTCCGGCGCGGCTCCGGCTTGCCCAGCGCGTGCTCGCGGGGCTGGCGCTGGGGATGCTGCTCTGGCGGCTGAATCCATTCCAACCGGCACCCGAAGAGGGCAGGGAGGCGGAGGCCTGCCCGCTGTGCGCCGCCGGGGAACCCATGCCATGAAGACCGCTCTAACGCTGTGCGAGCACTGCCGCACTCCCTTCCAGGCCACCCCGCAAGAGAGCCGGTTTTGCTGTGCCGGATGCTCCTTCGTCCACGGGATGATCCTGGCGGGCGGCATGGAGAAATTCTACGACCTGCGGGGATCGGCCACCATCCTCCCGGCAGGGAATGCCGTCCTGCTCCAGGGGGATACCGCGTGGGCCGCGGACGCCCTGCGCGGGGCGGAGGCCGGAACGGAAGGGGAACTGGTGGAGCGTGTCTTTGACGTGCAGGGAGTCTCCTGCGTGGGGTGCGTCTGGCTCATCGAGGCGGCGTTTCTGAAAATGCCGGGCACGGTGAGGTGCTTTGTCGATTCCGCGCGGGGACGCGTCACGCTCAAGTGGTGTCGCGGCGCGTTCGATCTCCCGGCGTTCGTGACCGCGGTGGGATCGTATGGATATCGCCTCGCGCCGGAGTCTCCGGAAGGCAAACCCGCCGGAGCCTCCGGGCTGCGGCTGGGGCTGTGCGGGGCGCTGGCTCTCAATGCCATGGCCTTCACGCTGCCGCGCTACGCGGGGATGGAGAGCGGCTTTATCCTGGCGGATTTCTTTGAATTGATCGCCGCGTTTTCCGCCACGGTGAGTCTGCTGGCGGGCGGCGGCTACTTCGTGCGCCGCGCGTGGAGCGCGGTGCGCCTGCGCCGCCTAGTGCTGGATGTGCCTATTGCCATCGGCGTGGTGGCGGCGTGGCTGGGGTCGCTGTGCGGTTGGTTGTTTCAAGTGCCGGACCTGCTCTACTTTGACTTCGTGGCGGTGTTCATTTTCCTCATGATGCTGGGGCGTCGCATGCAGGAGGTGTCCGTGGCGGAGAACCGCCGCCGTCTTCTTCAGAACGATCCCGGGCTGCGCGAAGTGGAAATCCGGGGGGCTGAAGGGGACACGACGCGCGTGCCCGCCTCCACGCTCAAGGCGCGGGATGAATACCGCGTCCCGCCGGGGGGAGCCGTGCCCGTGGCCTCCATGCTGCTGGCCCCGCGAGCCACCCTGGGGCTGGACTGGATCACCGGGGAACCCGAGCCCGTGCGCTACTTGGAGGGGGCCGTGCTTCCAGCGGGAGCCATCCACCTGGGGCAGGATCCGCTGCCGCTCCGCGCTTGTGAGGCGTGGCCGGATTCCCTGCTCGCGCACCTCCTGGAGACAGACCCGGACGCGGTCAGGGAGGATCCCGCGGCGCGCTGGCTGGACCGCACGCTGCGCATTTATCTCATGGTCATTCTGATCACCGCATTCACCGGGGCCATGGTGTGGGTGTTTTCCGGCGCGGCGTGGTCCCAGGCGTTGCAGGTGTTTGTATCCGTTCTTGTGGTGTCCTGTCCTTGCGCTCTCGGCGTGGCCGTGCCCTTCGCGCATGAACTGGCGGTGGCCCGTTTGCGGGATTGCGGGCTTTTTGTGCGAACCCCGGATTTCTGGGGCCGTCTGCTGCGGGTGAAACGGATTGTTTTTGATAAAACCGGCACCCTCACGCTGGACATTCCCCGGCTGGCGAATCCCGGGACTCTCTCCGCCCTGCCGGACGACGCGACCGCGGCGCTGGCCACGCTGGTGAGTGAGAGCCGGCATCCGGTTTCCGCCGGACTCCGCGCGGCCCTCGCGAGTCAGGGCCGGTTCCAGCCGGGAGCGGTGCGCGCGGTGGAGATTGCCGGGCACGGGTTGCGGTTCGAGGACGCGGGAGGCCGGGTGTGGGAACTCCGCCGTCCGTATGACCGGGAGGCCCGGGCTGGAATGGATAAAGGGGAAGAGGACCAGCCTTCGGGAGACTGTCTTTTCACCCGCGACGGAAAGGTGCTCGCGGCGTTCCGCTTTGAGGAGGAAATCAGAGCCGGAGCCCGGGAGGGGATTGGGGAATTCCGGGAGGCCGGTCTGGAGGTCTATCTGCTCAGCGGGGACCGCGAAAGCAAGGTGAATGCCATGGCCCGGGCGCTGGGAATTCCCGGGGATCATGCCTTCGCGCGCCAGACGCCGGAGGATAAAGGCGCGTGGATGCGGGCGCACGGGAGGGACGCTCTTTTTATCGGCGATGGCGCTAATGATACTCTGGCCGCCCGGGAGGCCCTTTGCTCCGGCACGCTTACCGTGGAGCGCACGCTGCTGGCCCGGCAGTCGGATTTCTATTTCCTGAGCCGGGGACTGCGGCCTTTACATCTGCTTTCCGGGATTGCCCGCCGCCGCCGCGGGGCGGTCGTCCGGGCGTTCACGCTGGCGTTAGGGTATAATTTTGGCGTGCTGGTCCTCGCCCTGGCGGGAAGGATGAATCCGCTGCTCGCGGCAGTGCTCATGCCTCTCAGTTCGCTGGCGACTCTGTTCATCGTCACTCTCACGCTGCGGCTGGGAAAGCCCGGTGCCGCCCAGGACAGTGAACCTTTGCCGTCATGTGGAGCGCGCCCTGGAAAGAAAACTCCACCGGCGGGCTTTACTGCCCAGCCAGTCCCGCGGCAGAGCGCGGTTATCACCCAGGATTCTTTCCCTTAAGCGACAGGGGTTTCCTCCACGGCAGGAACGTTGTTTTCCCCCGTATTTTCGGCGACTACAACTGTGGGTTCCCCTTCTGGTGCCGGAACAGGGGAGGCCGCGGGCTGGGCTCCGTGGCTCAGCAGAAGTGAGACCTCGCGCTGCACTGCCTCCACCTGATCCAGGCGGAGCTCCGGATCGCGGATCACATATACCTCGCCGCTCTTCGGATGTTCGTAGATCAGGAAGTTGGCATCCTCCGTCTCCTGGGTGGCGGTGTGCTTCAGCATCTTTTTCCGTTCCAGCATGATGGCCAGAATGTAGCGGGTATTCTCCGTGCCCGGTGTGTCCTCCTCAATGAGGCGGCGCAGCAGTCCCTCCGCGCTTTCCTTTTCCACCACCTCCGTCCTCGCCTCCGGACGAGGCGCTTCGTAAACACTCTTCCAAAAAGAAAAGGGCTTCAGCTCCTTTCCCAGCGTCTTCCAAGCACCGATGGAATAATCCCGGCGCACCAGTTCCCCGGATTCCGCGTCATCGAAGAGCGCGGTGTAAAAGGAATCGCCGTCAGCGAAGGCTTCACCCGTGTGCATGCACACGTGGGAGCGGCCGCGGATGTTCCAGTTTTCGTTGATTGGCATGGAAAATTGAGGGGAAAAGAGACCGGAATAGTCTCCCCCCGGGTCAAACTCAACCGCTATCCCTCCCGCCTTACTCCGTGCTCACCTTTTCCGATGAGCGGTTCAGGGCCTGCTCCAGGGCGCGCCAGCCGAGCATGGCGCACTTCACGCGCTGCGGGAACTGGCGCACTCCGGCGAAGACGGCGAGTTCGCCAAAGCGATCCATGTCCGGTTCCGCCTCGGTGCTCACAATTTCGTGGAAGCCGGTGATCAGGCCCCGCGCCTCGTCCACGGAGCGTCCTGCGGCCTTCACCGTCATGATGCTGGCGGCGGACTGGCTGATGGCGCAACCCTGGCCATTAAAGCTCACTTTCTGAATGGTGCCGTCCGGGGCAAAGGTGACCCACACTTCGATCTCATCGCCACAGGAGGGGTTCACCCCTTCGGCGTGAAAGGCGGGGGGCACGGGCTGCGGACCGTGATTCCGCGGGCGGCGGGAGTGGTCGAGAATGACGGCCTGATAGAGTTCGTCGAGCGGGTTCATGCGAAGTATTGGCGGGCTCCGGTAAGGATTTCGCCCATGCGGCGGATTTCGTCCTCCGTGTTGTAAAAGTAAAGGCTGGCGCGGGCGGTGCCGGGGAGCTTCAGCTTTCTCATGAGCGGCTGCGTGCAGTGGTGTCCACCGCGCATGGCCAGGCCCTGCACGCTGCAGTAGGTGACCAGATCGTGCGGGTGTACGCCGTCCATGATGAAGCTGCTGAGGGCTCCGCGCGGGCCCTTCGGGCCGATGGCGCGCACGCCGGGAATGGCGTCCAGGGTCTCCACCAGCAGCGCGGTGAGCGCTTCATCCCGCGCGGCCAGATGCTCCATGCCCAGGGAATCCAGGTAATCCAGCGCGGCGGCCAGCCCGATGGCCCCGGCGATAGGCGGCGTGCCGGCCTCGAATTTGCCAGGGGCCGCGCGATAAGTGCTGCGGTCATAGCGCACGCTCTCGATCATCTCCCCGCCGCCGTGAAAGGGGGGCATGGCCTCCAGTGCGGAGGCGGTGCCATAAAGCACGCCGATGCCCGTGGGGCCGCAGATTTTGTGTCCGGAGAAGGCGAGGAAATCGCACCCCAGATCCCTCACATTCACGGGGATGTGCCCCACGCTTTGCGCTCCGTCCACCAGGGTGGTGATGCCCCGGGAGCGGGCCAGGGCGCACCACTCCGCGGCGGGTGTGATGGTGCCCAGGGAATTCGAGATGTGCGGGAAGGCGAAGAGCTTCACTTCCGGTGTCAGGAGTCCAGGCACGGCCTCCAGGTCCAGGGCTCCATCCTCGCCCGTCACGGGCACGAAGCGCAGGCTGGCACCATGGCGCTGGGCCGCGAGCTGCCAGGGCACCAGATTGCTGTGATGTTCCAGCTCCGTGAGCAGGATGACATCGCCGGGCCGGAGATTCGCCTCGCACCAGGAGCGGGCCACCAGATTGATGGACTCCGTGGTGCCACGCGTGAAGACGATTTCGTTTTCCTCCGCTCCCACAAAGGCGGCCACGCGGCGGCGGGCGGCCTCATACTGGTCCGTGGCGCGGGCGCTCAATTCATAGAGCCCGCGATGCACGTTCGCGTTGTCATGCGTGTAGTAGGTATTGAGAGCCTCGATGACCTCCAGGGGCTTTTGGGAACTGGCCGCGCTGTCCAGATACAACAGCGGACGGCCATTGGACTGAACCTGGGAGAGAATGGGAAACCGGGCGCGGACAGCGGCCCAGTCTGGAGGCGGTGAAAGAGTCATCTGGAGGTAACGAAACGACGGAAAACGGCGGCCGGGTGCGGGGAGGAACGGGGGATGCGCGGCGGGAAACACCCCGCCGCCGGGCTACCATGAGTGGAGAGTGGAGTCCGGGAAACCGGATATTCACCCCATCCGCCATCTCCCGCAGGTTCGGATTGTCCCGGTCTCAAATGAGTGGTTTCCCAGGGAATCCGGTGAAAGGATGAGGCTGTGGCTCAGTTGCTGCCACCTGTGACGACTCGTGGACTATCTTCGTTTTGTAATCGCCCAATGTGACCCTGACGCATCCGTGACCGGCCTGTTGCCGGCAGTGGGGGAATTGAGGCTCGGAGCCCGGGTGACGGAAAAACGGCTTCTGCCCCACTACACGGATTATGTGGAGAGAGTGTCGTCGCCAGGCATGAGTCTGTCATTGGAAACCTCGGTCGTGCTGGACCTGCTGTGCGAATGGACACATCCCCGGCGGATCCTGGATTTGGGATCAGGATTCAGCTCGTTTGTGCTGCGGTCTTGCGCGGAGAGGTCCCCGCATCCCTGCCGGGTGGTCACCGTGGATGATGATCTGCTGTGGCTGGAGCGGACCCGTGATTTCCTTCGCGAAAAGAATATTTCCCAGAGGGACATGTATCCGTGGGAGGAGTGCGGGATTTCAAAGGAGGAGCCCTTTGACCTGATATTGCACGATCTCGGAAGTATGAATACCAGGGAGGAGGTGTTGCCCCGGGTGCTGGCAGTGGCGGGGGAAAAGACGCTGCTCGTGTTGGACGATATGCACAAAGACTACTACAGGGAGACGGCGCTGGAAATGCTGGGGGAATACCGGTGTGGGTGCGTGCCCTTGCGGGAGGAAACGGAGGACCAGTTCGGACGGTATGCATGTGTGGCCCACGGGTTTGCGGGTAAGAGGGAGGGATGACGGATTCCGGCGGCAGGCGGTCCATTGACACTCCCGGCGGGCGAGGCACTGTCAGGGGACTAAACTATGCGAATCTTATCGGGACTACAGCCTTCGGGGCGACTGCATCTGGGAAATTTCTTCGGGATGATGGAACCGGCCATCCGGCTTCAGGACGAGGGGGAGGCGTTTTATTTCATCGCGGACTATCACTCGCTCACCAGCATTCATGAACCGAAGGTGCTGCGGGAGAATTCGCTGCACCTGGCGGTGGACTTTCTGGCGTGCGGATTGGATCCGGCGAAGGCCACGTTTTTCCGCCAGAGCGAGGTGCCCGAAGTGACGGAACTGTCGTGGATTCTTGCCACCCTGGCCCCCATGCCGATGCTGGAGAACTGCCACAGCTACAAGGACAAGGTCGCGCGGGGATTGACGGCCAACGCGGGCCTTTTCACTTATCCCGTGCTCATGGCGGCGGACATTCTGATCTATGACAGTGACATCGTGCCGGTGGGGAAGGATCAGAAGCAGCACGTGGAAGTCACGCGGGATCTGGCCGCGAAGATGAATGCCACCTATGGCGAGGTGCTGAAGGTGCCGGCACCGCGCATCAAGGAGGAGACCGCAGTGGTGCCCGGGGTGGATGGCCAGAAGATGAGCAAGAGCTATGACAATATTCTGGGGCTCTTTGAAGAGGAGAAGCCTTTCCGGAAAAAGATCATGAGTCTGGTGACGGATTCCACGCCGGTGGAGGATCCGAAAGATCCCTCCGCCAGCCTCATCGTGACACTCTACAAACTGGTGGCGACGCCGGATCAGGTGGTGGCGATGGAGGAGGACTTCCGGCGCGGAGGCACGGGCTACGGGGACTTCAAGAAGCGGCTTTTTGAAGGCGTCTGGGAATTCCTGGCTCCCATGCGTACGAAGCGGGCGGAATTGCTGCAGAACCTGGACTATGTGCATGACGTGCTGCGCAAAGGCGCGGAGAAAGCGCGCGGCATTGCCCAGGGAACCATGGACCGGGTGCGCAAGGCCACGGGCCTGCGGTAATCACGCGGGCGGATTCCGCCGTTTGAGAAATTCCCGCACGGCGGGGGAAGCGAAGCGGATCTCCGCGGGCAACTTCGCGCCCGCGTTCAGAAGCAGATCCAGGGTGGCGGGATAGTCACCGGTGTCCCGGTGCCATCCGTGTTCAGAGCCATGGAGCGCCCAGCCGGTGGGCGTGCTGTGAAAATCCTGGTCCACGACTTCCAGTTCGGGAGCGTGCGTGAGAATTTCCTCCGCCATGGCCGCGTTTCCGTGAAAAGCGGCCCAGTGGAGGAGCGTGGCTCCGTGCTGGCTGATGGAATTCACGGGAAGCCCCGCAGCCAGCATGGCGCGGACGGCGGCGGTGTTGTTATTTCTCGCGGCGTGCGCTGTCTGGCGCAGGCCGGCAGGGGAGAGATCCCCTGCCAGGGAAGGGTAATCCAGGAGGAGAGAGCGGGCGGATTCGGAGTCGCCTTGCCAGCAGAAGTCGATGAAGCGGGTCTCCGGGGAGCTGAATTCGAGGAGCCTCCGGAGGATGCCAGGATGCCCGAAGTTCCTGGCCACGTCATGGGGGGAAACATGCCAGCCGAGCGCCCACTGGTAAATGGTGCCGCCGGATTTCCCGCCCACCATGGGGAAATACTCTTCGCTGACCCGCATGCCGGTGCATGAGGAATCCTCCTGGAGGAGGCGGGAGGCGAGGGCTTCGTCCCCCAAGGCGGCGGCCATGAAGATGTCCGCCGTGCAGCCGCGCCGGATCAGGTAACGCAGGATGTCCTGCCGGTCCCGGATGCAGTATTGAGCGGGTGTGGATTCGTGGTCCACATCCCGGGCATCGATTTCCGCGCCGTGATCAAGCAGGTATTCCGCCACGGCCACACTGCCGGCAAAGTGCAGCGGCGTCTGGCCGTCCCCGCCGCGGGCATGCACCAGGGCCGGGGAGGCGGTGAGCAATTCCCGGATCCGGTCCACGAGATTCAGCCGCGCGGCGGCGTGAATGTCCACCTCCGCGCCAAGCGCGATGGCATGGAGGGCCACATCCGGAGGAGCCAGATGCAGCAGTCCGAAACCGCCGGGCTCCCACTGGCTTTTGGCGTTCAGATTAGCTCCTGCTTCGAGAAGAACCTCCAGCATTTCCCGGCTCCGGACATGGGTGATCGCCGGTGAGGCAAAGTCGAAGAGGGGCGCGTTCAGCCTCTCCTGGAATTCCGGATGCGCCGCCAGGATTTCGCGGACGAGGGTGGCATTATCCCCGTGAAACGCGCGCTTCAATTGCTCCAGAGCTCCGGACATGGACGGAAGGTGAAGGGGCCGGGGGATGGCGGCAAGGGATAACCAGAAGTGCCTGTGGTCAGTCGGGTATTTTGAAAGCTCCCGCGATCAGATACCACTGGCGTTCAGTGACACGCTCAGGCAAATTGAATTGCAACAGTCGCACGGTTACTCGTCCCATGGCCGTTTTGGGGGCAATTAAAAGTCCCTTTAACTCGAAGTGTTCGCTCCAGCGATTCTCCCGGGGATGATAGAGAGGGGTGAGCGCTCCGTTGGCCGGATCTATGGAGGAAAGATCACTTCCTTTGTGTTGATTACAGACGGCGCAGGAAAGCGCGAGGTTTTCAGGCACGGTCTGTCCTCCATGTTTTTGGGCCACTACGTGATCCACCTGTAAAGGCAGAAAACTCAGTAAAGCAGGAGTTAAACAGTATTCGCACTGGTGGTCTGCGCGCGCTTCTAAGAAACGGCGGAGATCCGTTGAAACCCTCGCCGTGTTCATTATGCCGCGCCGGGAGTCTCCCTCATCTTGAGCAGAGCTTTCGCTTTGGCGATCCTGACCAAGTGCTCCACCCGCATGATACTATCCCATTCCGCCTCTTCGTCTTCACTCAACCCGCCGGACTGGCGTTTTTCCATGAGGATCAGACTGCGTTCGACAACACGGGGTGAGGCCCGGAGGGCCATCACTTCAGCGGGATCGGGAAATCCGGAGAGAACCTCAAGGACGCTGTAGAGATCATCTGTTTCGTGTTGTATGCGACTTTTGCGGGCTCTGAGTCCCGCAGTGATCACCTCGGCGATTTCGGATTCCTTGTCCGGTAGAAACGCGAGATACTCGTCCGGCAACTCGAGGGTGATTCTCATAGGGAAAGCATCGTGTGCCGGAGCATCCGCCGCAAGAGATTAAAGGGTGGTGTCGATGGCCGCCGTTGCGCCCTGGCGGGATGCACTCTTTGGTTCCTCTTCTTTTCCCCAGCTTTCCCCATGGACCTCCCCCATCGCCCTCGACGTAATCGCAAATCCGCCGCCGTGCGTGGCCTGGTGCGCGAGACCCGGCTTTCGCCGGAGAATTTCATCTACCCGCTGTTTCTCAGTGGCACGGCGGAGGATGAGGACATTGCCTCCATGCCTGGGTGCAAACGGTGGTCGGAGGCGGGGCTGCTCGGGGAGATCGGAAAAACGGCGGCGGTGGGGGTGAAGGCGGTGGTGCTGTTCCCGCGCATTCCGGATGCTCTGAAGACGCGGGACGCGGCGGAGGCGTGGAATCCGGACGGCCTGATCCCGCAAACGATCCGGGCCATTAAGGCCGCGCATCCGGAGGTGGTGGTGATCACGGACGTGGCGCTGGACCCTTACAATAGCGATGGTCACGATGGCCTGGTAGCGGATGACGGACGCATCCTGAACGATGAAACCGTGGAGGTGCTGTGCCGCCAGGCGCTGGCCCACGCGCGGGCGGGGGCGGACATCGTATCCCCCAGCGACATGATGGACGGTCGCGTGGCCGCGCTGCGTGAGGCGCTGGACGGGGAGGACTTCCAGGACGTGAGCATCCTGAGCTACACGGCGAAGTATGCCAGCGCCTGCTACGGACCCTTCCGCGGCGCGCTGGATTCCGCTCCCAAATCCGGGGACAAGAAGACCTATCAAATGGACCCGGCGAATGTGCGCGAAGCCGTGCGGGAGGCGATGCTCGATGAATCCGAGGGCGCGGACATGCTCATGGTGAAACCGGCGGGCATGTATCTGGATATCATCCGCGCGGTGCGCGAGACCACTTCACTGCCCGTGGCGGCTTATCAGGTGAGCGGGGAGTATCTCATGATCCGCAGTGCCGCCGCGGCGGGCTGGCTGGATGAACGCCGCATCATCATGGAATCTCTCCTGGCTATCCGGCGCGCGGGAGCGGACATGATCCTCACTTACTTTGCGCGCCAGGCAGCGGAATGGCTGGCGGAGGAATAACCGGATTTCCCTTTTTATGATCGAACCCGAAAACATCCAGGCCATCGGCACGGAGATCGCCATCCGGTGGACGGACGGCAGTGAGGACTATTTCCAGATGGAGAAGCTGCGGGCTCTCTCGCCCAGTGCCGAGACCACCGGCGAGCGGGATCTGCTGGGCGTGAAGTATGGCGGCGATGACCGGAAAGCCTACCCTGGCGTCCGGGTCACGGGCTGGCAGGGGGTGGGCGGGTATGCCATCGCCTTCGCCTTCAGCGACGGACATAAGACCGGTATCTACAGCTACGAATACCTCCGCGCGATTTCGCGGGCGCTTGAGGATTGACAGACAGCCGGGGAAATCCGCGGCGCGGACCAAACGGCTGAAGCGGTAGTGGGAGGCGGCGGCTGGTCTCATCCCTTGCTCCGCGCTGACAGAGCGCCGGCTCCTGTCGGATATACCCCCAGAGTCCCCTGTGATCCTGGCGGCATATGCCTGACAAGAGCCGACGCACTGTCAGCTCGGAGAGGGAAAAAGAACAGTCAGCATACCGTTATTGCGGTTTGCCGTCGCCTGCGGGCTTCGGCGCTTCGGCGGGAGTTGCCGGGGCGGGCGCTGGGGCCGGAGTGGCCTCCGGGGCAGGGGCGGGTGCTGGAGGTGCTGCCGGTGCCGGAGTGGCGGGAGCGGGGGCCGGAGTAGGAGCGGGCACCGCAGGAGCAGGAACCGGTGTCGGCGCGGGAACCGGTGCCGGCATGGGGGGCGCTGGCTTCTCACCGGCGGGAGCGGGTGTCGGCGGGGCAGGAACCGGAGCCGGAGGCGCGGCTGGCGGGGTAGGCACCGGAGTCGCGGGAGGAACTGGAGCCTCAGGCTTGTCACCAGCCGGAGTGGGAGGCATGGCCTCGCCTTCCGGAACCGGGGTCGGCGCGGGCTTGTTATTAGCAGGAATAGTCGGTGGATTGAAAGGGCCGTCAAGATCCCCGGAAGGCGGCACTGGAAAGCCACCCGCACCAAGGGGCATCGTGGGATCGTTCCCAAGATTGATGCCTTCAAAGGCCTTCGCTCCCGGGGTTTCCGGCTTGTATTCCACGAGCACCGGAGGCTTGGACTTGAGGCTGTGATCGATGCGGTCCTTCGCCACCTGACGGAGGCCTACGGCGGAGGTGGAGGTGCTCTTGACGAGGGCCTCGTAGTATTCCTGGGCCTTGGCGGTGTCACCGGCTCCCCATTTGATATCTCCCAGGCGAAGCTGCGCGAGCGGAGCATAGGTGGAGTTGGAACTCACGACCTCAGTGTAGGCCTTCTCCGCGCTGCCGGTGTCCCCGGAAATGACAAAATACTCCGCGATACGGAAAGAAGCGAGGTCCCGCAGGTCGTGCTCCGGGTATTTGGAAAGGAAATCCTTCAGCAGATCGATCGCTTCACCCGGGCGTTCGGCGCTGAGTTTGTCCGCGGCCAGCACCAGGGCGGCTCCGGCAGAGGGCTTGCCGCTGTGTTTCTCCGCCACGGATTTCAAATCGGTCACGCTGCTCGCCCTGACAAAATCCACGGAGGCGGTTTTATGCGCGGCTTCCTTATACAGACGATAACCCCAGAATCCTCCGGTGGCCGCGAGCGCCAGCACGCCCACAAGGACCAGTTTGGCCCTGTGTTTGAGAAGCGTTTGCTCGAATCCGCTGGGCTCGTATTCGAGCACCGCGACGGGAACTTTTGGGGAGTCGGACATGGGGGCGTTGGAGTGAGCGGGAAACGGGGTGAAATCAAGCGCCAACTTTGGCACGCGCGTCGTCGGCGAGCGCGGTGGACAGGTAACGCTCCCCGGTGGAGCAGGCAATGGTGACAATGAGTTTCCCGGCATTCTCCGGCCGGGACGCCACCTGGAGGGCCGCGTGGACATTCGCGCCGGTGCTGATGCCCACCAGGATGCCCTCCTCCTTCGCCAGACGGCGGGCCATGGCAAAGGCATCGTCATTGGAAACCTTGATCACTTCATCCACCAGTTTCAGGTCCAGATTGTTTGGAACGAAACCCGCGCCGGTGCCCTGTATCTTGTGAGGCGCCGGCACCACCGGCTCGCCGGCCAGGGTTTGGGAAATGACAGGGCTGGCTTCCGGTTCCACGGCGATGGCAATGAAGCCCGGCTTCCGTTCCTTCAGCACGCTGCTCACGCCAGTGATGGTGCCACCCGTGCCCACCGCTGCCACGAGGATGTCCGCCGCGCCATCCGTGTCCTCCCAGATTTCCACGGCCGTGGTCTTTGAGTGGATGGCGGGATTGGCGGGATTGTTGAACTGCTGGGGCATCCAGGAGTTGGGCGTGGAGGCGATGATCTCCTCCGCTTTTTCGATCGCGCCCTTCATGCCCCGCGGTCCGGGGGTGAGCACCAGTTCCGCGCCCAGCATGGCGAGCAGCGTGCGGCGCTCCAGGGACATGGTCTCCGGCATGGTGAGGATGATTTTATATCCCTTCGCCGCCGCCACGAAGGCGAGCGCGATGCCCGTATTGCCGCTCGTGGGCTCCACGATGACGGTGTCCTTGTTGATGAGGCCCTGCTCCTCCGCCGCCTGGATCATGGCCATGCCGATCCGGTCTTTCACGCTGCCCAGGGGATTGAAGAATTCACACTTCAGCACCACAGTGGCACCCACGCCCTTGCTGACGTGATTCAGCCTCACCAGCGGAGTGCGGCCAACGGTCTCGACAATGTTGTTATGAATTCTGGCCATGGGAGTAATGGGCTTTGGTGATAAAAAGAGGGGGGCCGCAGCCATAAAAGCCACGGGTGAAAGGCGCAAGACTATTTTGTAAACGGGAGAAGAGGGCTCACCTGTTTACTTCGGGGCGGCGGCTTTGAACTCAAAGCGTCCCGCCTTGCCCAATTCGCCTGGAAATTGTTCCCGCAACCACGTTTCACTTTTCCGGTCTCCCAGCAGCCGGGCCTTCCACCAGGCGGTGCTGGCTTTTTTGATCTGCTCCTGCATGGGGCCGTCCGCGGGGCGTGCCCCGGAGAGGCGTCCGCTGAAGACCATGTGATCCCCGGCCGTGAGCACCAGCAGGGCCTGGTCCACGCCTTTGATCCACTGGAAGGGTTTCAGCCGGTCCTCCGGGCTGGTCTCGTGGCCCGGAATGGGCGTCACGTCCGCCGTGCCCGTCATGTGGAAGACGGGAAGCTTGAAACTCAGGAACGCGGGTGCACCCGAGGAAGGGGCCTGTGGGCTCATGGCCAGCGCGGCCTTCAGGCGGGGCTCCGCTTGGGATTTTCCCGCCATGGTCATGCCGGAGACCAGCAGGGTGGTCTGCGCGCCAAAGGAGTGACCGGCCATGCCGATGGCGTCCAGGCGGAGGCGGCCTTTCAGCGTGGCGTCGCTTTTGTTAGCCTCCGTGAGTTTGTCGATGACAAAGCTCACATCCCCCGCGCGGGCGAGGGCATTCTCCAGAGCCTTCAGGCCGGTGATGGCACTGGCGAGGGAGCCGGACTTCAGCACGGCGGTGTCGCTTCCAGCGTGTTGCGGATGCACGCTGATGAAGCCGTTTTCCGCCCAGTGCCGCCCCAGGTAGGCGTAGCCTTCGCGGGATCCTCCCAGGCCGTGGCTGAAGATGATGACGGGAGACGAAGTGGCGGATGTGGAATCATAATACACCCGGACCGGGACGTCCCGGTTCCGCGCGTCATCATGCCAGACGGTATCCATGATCTTGACCTCCCCGGCACGGCCTGGGAGCACGGAGGGGAGGAGCATGGAAAAGAGCAGGAAAAAACGGCGGAACATGACAAAAATGAGGACTCCCGGGACCGGCTTAGGGTTACACCCTACGCATACGCGGATTCACGGTGGCTTCATAGTATGGGGTTATAGATACAGGTGCAGGCTTTGCCACTCCGGAGAGGGGGTGGTGGACCCGTCATGACTTCCCCTTAGCCTCTCCTCAACCATAATCAGTACCCATGAGTGAATACCACCCGAATCGTACCAAGCCGGTGAAGACCCGGCTGGGCCTCACCAAACGTCGCCTGCTGGAGACCTGGCCCGTATTGATATGGGTGGGGATCATGGCTCTGGGGGTTATCGCTTATCGCTCCGGCGTGGTCTTCAACCGCATGAATGGCGCGGTGGATGTAGAGCACCAGTATGTGTCCTCCGCGGAGGACGGGAGACTGGTAAAGGTGCTCGTGAAGGAGGGGGATGTCCTGGCTCCGAATTCCGTCGTGGCGGAAATGGATGACCGGTCCCTGAAACATCAACTGCAGGCGCTTATGGAAGGCATCGCCGCCAACCGTCGTGAGGAAAAGCTGCAACTGGAGCGCACCCGCCTTTCCCTCCAGTCCGAACTGCGGAAATATGAGATCATCATGGCCGAGGACAAAGGCAAGATCGGCACGCTGAACAAGACCGTGGGGGGAACTTCGGGGCTGACGACGCCTTCCGGGCGGACCCTCTCCAGCGAGAGGCCCTCGAAGACCGAGAGCATGAATGTGGATATCGCCGAGGCCACGGCCCGGGGGATTGAGCTTTCAAAGAGCATTGAGTCTGTGAAAGAGGACATCGCCCGCGTGAATGGCCTCATCGACAACAGTGAAAAAGCAATCAGCGCCGCCGCCGCCGCCGCCACGGGTCAGATCACCCAGGAAGTGCTGGCGGGTCTGACCACGAGTGAACGCGCTGACTTGGTGGAACTCCAGACGCTGCTGGAAGGCTGCAAGCTGCGCGCGCCAAAGGGTGGCGTGGTGGAGAAAGTGGATAAGCTGGAAGGAGCCTTTGTGGTCGCCGGGGAGAGCGTGGTGCAGGTGGTGGCGGACCCGGGCCGTATCGTGGCTTTCCTGCCCCAGGAACAGTTGGGAACCATCAAAGCGGGAGCGAAAGTGTGGGTGACACCCGCGCACTCCCGGACGGAGGTTTTTGAGTCCCACGTGATCAGTGTGGGGGCCCGTGTCACCAGCGTGCTGGACACCACCAGCCCCATGAAAAACAGCCGGGTCTATGGACGCCACCTCACCATCGCGTTTCCCAAGGAAGCCCGGGGCGTGGAAGGACAGGACGCCGCCATGCTGCTCCCAGGGGAAACGGTGATTATCCATACCCGCCCGCCGGGGGAACTGCCTTTCATCGACCGCCTCTTCCACAGCGACGCGCCGGATACGTAAGACTTGAGGCGCGGGCCTGACCGCGCGCATGGATTCCAGGGACCTGAAGGGCGAAGGCTTTCGTTGCTTCAGGTCCCTTTTTTCTTTCAGGCAGGACCCGGCCCCGCGTCTGGAATCGCTCTTGAGGGGAGGCGGGAATGGGGTTAGGAACCGGGCCATGAAACCGCTCCTCCCCGTTTTCGTTGCCTGTGTCGCCTGCCTTTGTGGAACCGCGCGTGCCGGAAAGGAGAAGGCGATCGAGGAGTCTTTTACCGAAGCCCTGAGGGTGGTGGAGGACAAGGACGGCTACACTAACATCCGCTCAGGTCCGTCCACCACGGACAAGGTGGCGGGCAAGGCGCAGACCGGGTCAGTCGTTTCCGTGGGGGAAAAGAAGGGGGACTGGACCCTGGTGATGGATGACAGCGGGGCGGGGAAGGATCTCTACATCCATGGGACCCGCCTGAAAAAACTGGAGGGCTGGAAACAATATGCCGCGGACTCCGGCGGCACGGAGACAAAGGGCACCGTCACTGCCGGAGCCCTGGTGGCCACGGTCACGGCGGTGCCGTTTGTGGAAAAGGACCACAAGATCAAGAAGAACAAGGACGGGCTGGTGGAGAAAGTGGATGGCAGCACCGTATGGGGCACGGATGGCACTTTGCCCACGAAATCCCTCGGTCTCACCGTGACCCTGAATGGGAAGGCCGTGACCGTGCCCGCTGAGGCCACGCATGATCTTTATGAACCTTCCATGGAATCCCTGGTGATCCTCACTTCCGGCAAGCCGGAGGAGCAGGCCGTGGTGGCCATGTGGAATAGCGACGGCGCGGGCGGCTACATGGTGGCCTGGTCCTTTGTGAACGGGAAGTATGCGGGGCGTACCATTTTTGTTGCTTGAGATCCAGGCGGGACCGGCGGCGGGTTCCGTGAGCACGGAGGTTTCCCGTGCTGGAAAATAAGCGGGGCATCCAGAGAATCATCGTTCTCCGGGCTTTCCTGTCCCGGGATGTCATTGCCTGATTCCCTCCCGTGAAAATTCCGATTTCGTGTCTTTGCCTTTTGGGTGCCCTTTCGTTCCCCGCGAGGGGTGGCGTGTGGGAATGGAGTTTCGACAGTGACACCGGTACTCCGGCGCTGGGGGATGGCGAACTCAGCTGGAATACGGCGGAGGCGCGGAGCCTGGCGGCGTATGAGACCACGGACGGGGCGGTGATTCCCCATCCGGACGGTACTCCGGCGGGTTATCTAAGGCTGCCCGCTTATGCGAGCGACGGGGATTTTCCGCTCCTTTCGTTCAATGGCTCCGCGGCAAACGGGGGCGGGGCTTACCTGAACCAATACACGATCGTGATGGATGTGTATGTGCCGGGATTCTCCGACTGGCTGCCTTTCTTCAATACCAATCCGGCGAACGGGAATGACGCGGATTTTTACCTCGCGCCGGACGGAGCGCTGGGGATCGGGAATCTAGGCTACAGCATCCCGGAGACCCTGTCCCTGAACGCCTGGCACCGGATCGCGTTCGTGGCAGACCTGGGCGCGGGAGTGGTGTCCTATTATCGGGACGGCGAACTGGTTTTCCAGCGCACGGGGGATTCCCTGCTGGATGGCCGGTTCGCCCTCTACTCTGGAGCGGACCCTGGCCCGGACCTCCTGCTGGGGAATGAGGGGGACACGGGCGGGGTTTATACCCACGAGTGGCTGCTGGCGGCCTTTGCCTTTACGGACCGGACGCTTTCCCCCGAGGAGATTGTTGAACTGGGCGCTCCCTCGGCCGCGGGAATATTTATAAGCGTTCCGCCGCCTGACCCACCCCAACTGTTCATTTCAAAATCCGGTGAGGGAGTCAGGCTGGATTGGAGTGAGAAAGGTCTGTTCCTGCAACGGTCCGGGGACCTGGAAAACTGGAATACGGTTCCCGGTTCGGAAGGCTCGAAGACTTATTCCGAGTCCGCCGCCGCCGGAGCCGCTTTTTTCCGGTTGGCCCGGCCCTGATCCGTCCCGGGTACAAAAAGCGGAGACAGCCGTTTCCGGCTGCCTCCTTTTTCTTTGTTGTGGGGAAAGATTGGGAGCGAAGACCTACCGACCAAAGAGGTCTCCGCTCCGTATTCCGCCGTCCGCCGGTAAACCGGCTCAGGCGAGAAGATTGAAAACCACGAAGTAGAGGGCCGAACACACGCAACTGATCGCGGCAGTGAGACTCAGTTTTTCGAGTGGAGCGTTGGCAGGGGAGGCGTTCATGGTTTCGAAAGTCGTTTAGAGAATTTGCGTCTCGATAATGGAAATTACCACAGCTCTCGTGGCTTGCAAATTTAATTATAAAAATTATTACTCAATTCTGAGAACATGACTAGAAAAGATGGGGTTAATGCTGAAATAATCAAATCCGGTTGTTTCTAAGGGCTTAAATCGCAAAATTGAAACTCATAAGTGCATGCATGCTCAAAAAGAGCAGCCTCGGCAGATTCTCTGGTTATTCTGAAAGTTCCTAGGATGGAGGTGGCCCGGGTGCTCCCGTGGCAGAAGCCTATCACTCCCATGTACAACCTTGTAACCCTTTCGGGAGAGACACGTCCCGGTGTTTGGAGAGGGGGGGGAGGAAGCCGGAGAATGCGCATGGGCAGCATAGACCCCTGGCGCGGGAGTGCGCTGGGCCACCCTCCATCCGGGGAACTTCCGCTGTCCTCCGGCGGATCTTACCGGGGGATGAGGCCCTCCACGGCCTTCAGTCCGCCATTCATGCCTTTCTGGAGCAGATCGCCGCTGCCCTGGACCCCTTTCTGGAGCAGGTCCGTGCCGGTCTTCATGCCATCTTCGAGAACTCCCGGAGCTTTTTCCAGTACGGTTCCAGCGGCCTCACCCGCCATTTTGGAGGCGGTTTCGGCGGCCTTTATCGCGCCCTCCATGCTCATGTTCATGACCTCGTCCACGGTGGCGTTGAACCAGGCTTTGGCCAGGCGGTCGGCAAGGTCCTCTTTGGGATTATCCAGCGTGCCCCGCAGTTGAAGGCGGGTCCAGAGGAGTCCAGCATCCCCGGCTCCCAGTTGTTTGCGCTCGCGGTCGGTGACCACCAGTTGATCCAGCGGCAGGAAAACACTTTGCTCCGCCCCGGCGAGGTAGCGCAGCGTGCCGGGGACAATGCCGAGGAGGAGCTCCCCGTTCAGCGTCCGGTCCGCGGCGGCGCTGGCGGTGCCTTTCAGCCGCAGCAGGCCAGGGGCGTCCACCACGATGCGGTCCAGCAGCCAGCCACCGTCCGGCGTGCGGACGAAGTCCGTTCCCGCCTCCTTCAGGAGCAGGCGGATGAAGGCCTCGTTCCGGGTCTTTTTCGCGATGACGTGCAGCAGGGGCAGGCCTTCCAGCATCCCCTCCCGCACCATGATTTTTCCGGACCAGTTCATCCGGTCAAAGTTCCGGGGATCACCCTTCAGGCGCACCTCGCCCCCGGCTTTGCCTTTGAGCCGTTTGAGCCAGTCATCCGGAATGCAGCGCGCCAGGTCCAGCCCTTCAAAGTTGCCCTTCAGATCCAGCGAGGGCGTGTCCCCCGTGAGCACGGTCCCCTCCGCACTGATGTCCGCGCCCGCCGCCTCGGCATTGAGCTGCTCCAGCGTGATCTCGGAACCCTGAAGCGAGGCTTCAAAATTCACCAGTTTGACCTGGGATTTGGGCAGCACATCCAGATCGAGCGTTCCTCCGCGGCCACTGGCGAGGAAAAGCTCGTTTCGTTCAGAAGGTTTGACGTGCATTCCGATCCCCCGGGCCTCGACGGAATGCCCGGCCCCTTTCCAGCTCAAGGCCACCTGTTCCACATTGATCCCCTTCACCACCGTGCGGTTCGGCAGGAAAGAAGCGAAGAATCCGGATGAGCCCCCGTCACCGCCAGTGCCGGACGAGGATGCCGCGGGAGCGGGAACGCGAGGGGTCTGGTTCGAAAGATCGAGGAACACCCGTGCGATGGCCACATCGTCCACCTGCCACACCCGGTCCCACAGGCCACCGGCATTGATGGTCGCCCGGATGTCGCGGGCCTCCACTTTCGCGAAGGGGGACTCCGGGGAGCCCAGCGCGTTGAAAGACCCCACAAGGGCCGAGGAGTCCTGCCAGCGGATGCTCTCCAGGCTCACCTCCGCATTGAGGCGCTGGGAGATTTCCCCGCTCATCCAGACCCGGAATTTATCGCTCTGCAGATAACTCTTCAGCCAGATGCGCGCGCCGAAAAACAATCCCGTGCCCGCCACGGCCACGGCCCCCAGGGTGATCCAGAGCACCTTCCCCCGTGACTTCCCCCGCTGCCTCCGGCGGGACCGGCGTCTGGACGGGGCGGTGGCAAGGGCAGGGCTGGCGGCTTCACTCATGATCAGTGGCCATCATGGGGGAAATTCCCCCGGTCTGAAAGGGAATTCTGTGCGTTCCACCACGAGGGATCATCGTTTACAGCGATGGTCGATTCCGGATTTTCGATGGAGAGGGGAAATCAGGGCGGCATAGAATTTCCCATGAAAACGCTTTGCAGCCTCACCGTCGCCCTCTGCGCCGCCACGCCGCTGGTGGCTCAGGAACGGGGTAAAGTCACCTCCGCGTGCGTTTCCACGGATGCGAAAACCGGACTCCGCGTGGTCGCCGCCTCGCTGGAACTTCCACCGGAGGTGTCATGGAGGCTGGAGGATCCCGCCGCGGGCGGGCCAGTCGCCCATGTGGTGTGTTCCGGTGGCCCGGAGAAAGCCCTTTATGCCCGACGCTATGAAGTTGATTCCCGGAAATGGAAACCATCCGGGCCTTATGCCGTGTATGGCCTGCTCCGGGGAGAGCCCGGCACGGTGGAACTGAAATTTACCGGCGATGTGGAGGGCCGCGCCTGTGTAGTCTCCTGGAGCGCCGGTGAGGGAGAGAAAGTGGAGGATCTCGTCGCGGACTGGGCCACGGTGAGAGCCGGCCGGTGGCTGGACACGGGACTGCCCGCGCGGGGCAGCATGACCGACTGGTGGCTGCAGGGCCTGCCATTCATTTACAAAGGCGCCCAGCCGATACCTGGCCGTGCGGCGCTGCCCGGAGACTTGGAGCCGATGGATACCTTCGCGGTTTTCGGCGGACGTTGCGCGGTCACGGAGACACTCCAGATGGGGGACATCAGCGAGACCCGCCGGAACGGGACTCCCGCCAACAGGCCTGCCGGGCCGGTGCCTATCACGCAGCTTCCGCGGCTGAATGTACAGTCCCATCCCTTCGCGCAAATGGCCGGGGACGCCCAGCTCCCCGCCATGCCCCTGGCTTCGCTTTGCCCGCCGGACCGCTTCTTCGCCTTCTTTCCCCAGCCGAAACGCATCCGGACCGTGATGGACCGGCTGGGCGACGCGGCGGGGAATTTCTCCTCGCCTCTGACGGATGGCGTGGCGGACTACGGCCTTTGGGAAAAATATCTCGCCCGTCTGGGGCTGGAGGAAAAAGTTGTCAGGGCGTGGATGGAGGCCGGGCGGGCGGAGTGCGTGGCGTTTTACCTGCCGGACCTTTTCCTCCGGGATGCGTCTGATGTCACTTTTCTCATCCAGATGAAGGATGACGGCGGCCCGGGCCTTTTCAAAGCACTGCCGGAGGGCACCGGGGTGCTGACGCTTTCCAATAATGGAGGGCAATGTCACCTGGCCCGGCGTGGTCGGGTGCTCATTGTCTCCACCAGTGCCGGGGAGGCCGCGCTGGCTTTGAAACTGGCGGACGAGGGAGGAAAGGGGAGTTTGGGCGCGTCCGATGAACTGCGCTGCATGCGCCGGAAGTTGCCGGACTCCGCAGCCACGGTGGCGTGGTGTTATTTCAGCGATCCCTTCATCCGCCGGCTCACCGGGCCGGAGGTGAAGATAGGCCAGCATCGCCGGCTCATGGCGCGGGAATCCATGGAGGCGCTCACGGCTTCCGCGCTGCTCTATCAACTGGACCATGGCAATCCCGCTCCGGATAAAGAGACGCTGCTCCGGTCAGGATATGCCTTCGCGATGAAGACGGGAGGACGGCGGTGGGAGCGCCCGGAGAAGGCGACGGATGAAGAGGCCGTGGCGAGGTTTCGCGGGATCAATCTGGCAGCCGGACCGCTGGCCACATCGGAGATATGGGGACCGCTGGCCAGCCTCAAACCTCTGGGGGCCGTGCCCGTGACCGAAGCAACGCCGGAGGAGGCGGCCATGTATGCGAGCTATATCGAACGCTACGAGGACTACTGGCGCCAGTATTTCGATCCCATCGCCATCCGGCTGGATGAGACCGCGCCGGGCACATGGTCGCTGGGGACTTTTGTGCTGCCGCTGGTGCACAATTCCCTCTACTTCGGCCTGAAGGAAGTGGTGGACGCCAGCAGGCCGGCGGTGCTGCCCGCGTTGAGCCCCGCGCCGGTGGCTCTCATCGGCATGGCCACGAAACGCGAGGCGATGCTCAAGGGAGGGCGGGAACTGGTGCCCGGGCTCAAGTTGGGAGGTCTGGGGCTCACCGGGCGCATGGCCCTGGCGTTTCCGGACGCGGATCCCGTCCTGCAACTGGGTGGGATGGGCGGCGTCCAGCGGCTGGGCGCGATCTTCGGAAGACGGGGCATGGATGAAATGGGAGGTATCGGTCTCCTGGTGGCCATGCTCACCCGGCCGGTGGACGTCTTTCTGGAAGTGGAAAACGAAGCCCAGGCGCTCGCGCTGCTGGACACGGCGACCCATTCCATGGATGGCGGTTTTATTACGATAAGGAGCGTGCTCGAAGAGGAGAGCGGCCGCCGTCTTTATGTGCTGGATCTGGACGGATTCGCCCAGGTGCATTTCGATGTCTCCATTACCAACGGCTGGATGCACCTCTCCAATCACCCGTGGTCCGGGGTTCTCAAGGTGACCGGCACGGAGCCGCCGGAGCGGGGCTCCGCCGTCATCCGCATCGATCCCGCGGCTCTTCAGACAGGGAACGCGGCGGCGCTGTTCCAGGCCCGGAATGCCCTGCGGTCGACCACGCTTTCCGCCTGCGGGGAGCTCCTCCCGTGGATGGAAGCCCAGGGGCTCGACAGCACGGCGGCCCAGGAGCGGCAGGCCGCGGCGCTGGGTTTTTCCACGAGGCTCCCGGAGGGCATTTCCTTCACCGCGCGCCGGCCGCTCATGGTCCCCTCCATCCTGAGCCGAAAGGGTGAGGTGCAGCCGGTCGCGCGGAAAGGAGAGGATGCCGGCATTCTCGCGGGCCTGCGCTCCGTGGTCCTGCGCACGGGATTTGAAGAGGACGGCCTGCGGGCGGAACTGGAGTGGAAGGTGGTGCCCTGAGGCAGGGGCCGATGTTGAGATCACCCCATCGACACTCCGGAAAATCCCGGCATCTTGGGGACCCATGAAGACCTGTGCCCTTACCGGAGTGTCCCTGAATGATGAAACCGCCGTCGCCGCCAGTTCGCTGCGGCCGGCTTTTTTCGAATTCATCCTCAAGAGTCATCCCGGCCTGACAAAAGACGCCTGGATCAGCCAGCAGGCGCTGCTGGATCTTCGGGGAGACTATGTGGAGGCCTCGCTGCAGGAGGAGATGGGGGAAATCACCAGCCTGGAGCGCACGGTGATCGAAAGTCTGCGGCAGAATGAAATCCTGACGCGGAAGCCGGAGGATGAAGAGGAGGAGGATGCCAAACGCACCCGGGGCGAAAGGCTTTCGGACTTACTGGCCTCCTTCGGCGGCAGCTGGCGGTTTATCATCTGGTTCGGAGGATTCATCGGCATCTGGATTCTCTACAATGCGGTGGCCGGGCTGCGCGCGCCGGACCCGTATCCCTTCATATTGCTGAATCTGATGCTGTCCTGTCTCGCGGCCCTTCAGGCACCCGTGATCATGATGAGCCAAAACCGGCAGGAAAACAGGGACCGCCAGCGGGCCATGCAGGACTATCAGGTCAACCTGAAGGCGGAACTGGAGATCCGGCAGCTTCACGAAAAGCTCGACCACATCCTGCATCATCACAGCGCGCGGCTTCTGGAAATACAGCAGATACAGACCGATCTGCTTCGCCAGATCCTGAGGAAGCCGGGGGAAAAGCAAACACCACCGCCTGGCCAGGAGTGAGGCTGTCAAAATTGTTAATACCAAAGAAGGGTCGCGCGGGCAGAGAGTCCGGGGAGAATGGGACATTCCCCGCCGCCAGATATTACGTTATTTTTGCTCACCCTATGCACCGTCGCGGTCACCGGCTGCTCGGTGGTGCGCTATGAGCCCCGTCCTCTCGCGCCGCGACGGAGCGCGGCGGCCTTCGCGGGCCGGAGGCTGGATCCCTCCGTCAGGCGCTGGACGGAAAAGGCGCTCGTAAGCGAAGCGCTGGCGGGCCATCCGGAGATGGCGCTGGCGCGCGCGAAACTGGAAACGGCAAAGGCGGCGACGGGCACGGCGGCGGCGAGACCGAATCCCACCCTCGCGTTTTCCCCGGTCATTGCGTCCAATCCCGAGGGAGCCGCCAGCCCGTGGGCGCTGGGGTTTTCTCTGGATATCCCCGTGGAAACGGCCGGGAAACGGGCTCGCCGTATGGATGTGGCGGCGTCGGCCCTCCAGGTGGCGGCATTGGATGCGGCCTCCACCGGTTTTCAAACAGCGGGAGCCGTGCGCCTGGCCTTCCGGGACCTCGCGGCGGCGGAGGCCCGCGTGACGCTGCTGGGCTCGCAGCAGGAAGCCCAGGAGGAAGTGGTGAAACTTCAGGACGGTCAGGTGGCCGCGGGAGCCGCCTCCCGCGCGGAAACCACCCAGTCCCGGCTGCTGCTGCTTCAGACGCGGGTGATGAAACGGGACGCGGAAAAGAAACTGGCGATGGCCCGGGCAGCCCTGGCTGCCGCGATGGGCGTTCCCATGGAGACGGTGACTGGCGCGGCGTTCGATTTCTCCGTCTTTGAACAGGCACCAGCGGAAATGTCCCCGTCCCTTGCCCGGGCCCGCGCGCTGCAAAACCGGTCGGACCTGCTGGGGGCGCTGGCGGCTTATACGGGAATGGAGGCGGCGCTGCGGCTGGAGATCGCAAAGCAGTATCCGGACATTCATCTGACGCCGGGTTATCAATATGACCAGGGCACGCACAAGTGGTCGCTCCCGGGCATTACCGCCGCATTGCCCATCTTTGACCGGAACCGGGGACCGGTGCTGGAGGCAGTGGCAAAACGCGCGGAGGCGGGCGCGGCATTCTATGCGTTGCAGGCCAGAGTTTCCGGAGAGGTGGACCAGGCCCTGGCGTCGCTGCATGGCAGCCGGGCCAAGCTGGCGGAGGCGGACGCCCTGGTGGCCGGGCAGCGCCGGCAGCAGGCGGACCTCGCGGACCAGCAGAAAGCCGGGGCCGCGGACCAGCTCACCGTGGCCGCCGCCACCGTGGAACTCCGCGTCGCGGAACTCGCGAGAATGGAGGCCCTGGCCGAATGCCATCTCGCCGCGCTGGAGCTCGCCAAAGCCACGCAGACTCCCTGACTTCTTTTTTTCTCATGCGATCATTCCGCGTCCTTCTTACCTGGGTCTGCCTGCTCGCCGTCATCGCGGCGGTGGTGGGTGGCAGCTTTATGCTCAAAGAAAAGTACAGTCCCCATGCGGAGGAAGAGGAACACGCGGAGAGCGGGAAACACGGAGGCGGGCTGGACGCGGAGGCGATGGAGAAAGCCGGGGTGGAGCTCACCCCGCTGGAGGCGGCCTCCTGGAAGGAGCGGATCCATGCCTATGGCCGGGTGGTGGATCCCTCTCCGCTGGTGACACTGGACAATGAACGCCGCGCGGCGGAGGCCGCGTTGCAGGCCTCGGAGGCGGAGGTGGAACGGTCGCGGGATCTCTTCGCGAAAGGCGGGAACATCGCGCGCCGGGCCGTGGAGCAGGCGGAGGCCCAGGTGGCCGCGGACCGGCTCAAATTGCGCGCGACGGAACAACGCTTCCTGCTGGAATGGGGGCCGGTCATTGAGCGGGATCGCGAGGCGTTGATCGCTCAGTTGTTGTCAGGAGAGGCGGTCCTCATCCGCGCGGAAAGTGCCTCCTCCATGCTGCCGGGGAAACCGTCCACGACGGCGGAAGTGCTGATCCCCGGCCAGGCGGAACCCCGGGAAGCCGCGGTGCTGGCCTCCGCGCCGTTGGTGGATATGAAATCCCAGGCGGTGGCCTGGTTTCTGAAACTGGAGAAACCGCCGGTGCCATTGCCGCCGGGGCTGTCCGTGGATGTCGGACTGGGGGCGGGAGGAAACGAAGAGTCAGGCGTGCTGGTGCCCGCGAAAGCCGTGCTCCATTTTCAGGGCGCGGCCTGGGTTTTTGTTCCCGGTGAGGAGGCGGGGCATTTCGAGCGCCGGGGTATTTCCCTGGAGCATGCGATGAAAGGCGGATGGTTCGAGGCGGGAGAATTCAAGGCGGGGGATAAAGTGGTCACCGCCGGAGCGGCCTCGCTGCTGGCGGAGGAGTTGAAGTCTCAAATCGAAGGCGACTGACATGCTTTCGGCGCTCGTTCATTTTTCTCTCCGGCACCGGGGGCTGGTGGTGGTGGCAGCCCTGCTGCTGCTGGGCTACGGAGCCTTCACGGCCACGCGCGTGAGCCTGGATGTGTTCCCCGAATTCGTCCAGCCGCAGGTGGACATCCAGACGGAGGCTCCGGGCCTGGCGCCGGAGCAGGTGGAGCAACTGGTGACCCGGCCGGTGGAGACCGCCGTGATGGGCACGGCGGGCCTGTCCTCCGTGCGGTCGGAGTCCATCCAGGGGCTTTCGGTGATCACGGCGGTGTTCAAGGAGGGAACGGATGTGTTCCAGGCGCGGCAGAATCTTTCGGAACGCCTTGGCGAATTGTCAGGGCGGCTGCCCGCGGGGGCGAATGCCCCGAAGATGTCCCCGCTCACCAGTTCCACCATGGACCTGCTGAAGGTGGGGCTTGTCTCTGACAAACTCAGCCCGCGGGATCTCCGGACTTTCGCGGACTGGACCCTGAGACCCCGGCTGGCCTCGGTGCCGGGCGTGGCCAAAGTGACAGTCTTTGGCGGAGAGGCCCGGTGTCTTCAGATTCAGGTAAATCCGGACCGGCTGCGGGCATTCGATCTCACCCTGGCGGACATCATGACCGCCGCGCGCATGGCCACGGGCGTGCGCGGAGCCGGGTTCATCGAGACGGCGAATCAGCGGCTGGTGCTGGAAACGGAGGGACAGGCCCTGACCGCCGCGGCGCTGGGCGCGACCCTGCTGGTGGAGGGAAACACGTCCGGCCTGAAACTGGCGGACGTGGCGACCGTGACGGAGGCTTCCGCGCCCGCGTTTGGCGATGCCCGGGTCATGGGCCGTCCGGGAATTCTCCTGGCGATGGCCGGTCAATACGGCGCGAATACACTGGAGACCACGCGGGCGGTGGAAGAGGCACTCGGGGAACTGGAACCGCTTTTCAAGGAGCAGGGGATTACCCTGTATAACCGGCTCCACCGTCCGGCGACGTTCATTGAGAACGCCCTGGGGAACATCCGGCATGCCCTGGTGCTGGGAGGCATTTTTGTGGGCGTGGTACTCCTGCTGTTTTTGAGGGACTGGCGCACGGCGCTCATTTCCTTCCTCGCGATTCCGCTCTCGCTGCTGGCAGCGTTGTTGATCTTCCATCTGTGTGGGGTCACCCTGAATACGATGACCCTCGGCGGCTTTGCCGTGGCCATCGGCGTGGTGGTGGATGACGCGATCATCGACGTGGAAAATATCCTGCGAAGGCTGCGGGAAAACGCCGCCTCCGCCACTCCCCGGGAGAAGCGCGATGTGGTGCTCGACGCTTCCCTGGAAGTGCGGAGCGCGGTGGTCTATGCCACGTTCATCGTGGCGGTGGTCTTCGTGCCGGTGCTCATGATGTCCGGGTTGCAGGGGCGGTTTTTTGCGCCGCTGGGGCACGCCTTTATTCTTGCCACGCTGGCCTCGCTGGTGGTGGCGCTCACGGTGACCCCGGCGCTGTGCCTGCTGCTGTTGAAGGCGGGAAAAGAGCGGCGGGAGCCGTTCTGGCTGCGGGGACTGAGGCGTGGGCACCGCTGGTTCCTGGGGATGACCTGCGCGCGTCCGGTGCAGTCCGTGGCCGCGGCGTTTATCCTGCTGCTGGCCTCGCTGGCGACACTGCCGTGGTTCAGTTCGGAACTGCTGCCGGAGTTCCGGGAGGGACACTTCGTGGCTCAGGTAAACACGCTGCCGGGCACGTCCCTGCCGGAAATGATGCGGCTGGGTGAACGGATTTCCACGGAACTGCTGAAGCACCCGCGCGTGGCCACGGTGGAACAGCAGGCCGGGCGCGCGGAGCAGGGCGAGGACACGTGGGGACCGCACCGGTGTGAATTTCACATCGAGCTCAAACCCGGCCCCGCGTCGGAGGAGGCCCAGGTGCAGGAGGAGATCCGCGAAATCCTGTCCTTCTTTCCGGGGACGCAAAATGAAGTGCTGACATTCCTGGGGGACCGCATCGGGGAAACGCTCACGGGGGAGACCGCCCAGGTGGTGGTGCGGCTTTTTGGCGAGGATCTGGACGCCCTGGATGTGGCGGCGAAGGAGGTGGCGGGGGTGCTGCATGGGCAGCCGGGAGCCGTGGATGTCCGGGTGAAGAATCCGCCAGGCACGCCCCGCATCGTGGCGCGGCTGCGACCGGAGGCGCTGCTCCGGTACGGGTTCCGTCCCGTGGAGGTGCTGGAGGCGATCCAGACGGCGTGGCAGGGCACGGAGGTTTCTCAGGTCTTTGACGGCAGCCGCGTGGTGCCTGTCTCCGTGGTGCTGGATCCGGAGACTCGGGCCGATCCCTCGGCGGTAGGGCATCTGGCAATCCAGAACGCCGCCGGGAGGTCCCTGCCGCTGGGGGAACTGGCGGACGTCTTTTCTGCACCGGGCCGCTTCAGCCTGTTCCATGATGGCTCCCGCCGGCTGCAAACCGTCACTTGTAATGTGAAGGAGGGCGTGGATCCCGGTCCGTTCGTGGCTGCCGCGAAGGCGGCGGTGGAGGCCCGTGTGAAGCTGCCTTCCGGGGTGTATGCCGAGTGGAGTGGGGAGGCGGGGGAACAGAAGGCCGCGCGCAATGAATTGCTGGTGCAGGGCGGGATCGCGCTGGTGGTGATCGTCATGCTTCTCAGCCTGATTTTTCAACGCGCGGACCGGGTGGCGCTGGTGATGGCCAACGTGCCGTTCGCGCTCATTGGCGGGCTGCTGGCCGCTCTCGCCACGGGGGGCGTGTTGTCCATTGGATCGCTGGTGGGATTCGTGACGCTCTTTGGGATCTCCATGCGCAACAGCATCATGATGGTTTCCCACTACAGTCATCTGGTGGAGAAAGAGGGGCGGGAGTGGAATCTGGAGACGGTGAAACAGGGAGCGTCCGAGCGTCTGCTGCCGGTCCTCATGACCGCGCTGGTCACCGCCCTGGGCCTGCTGCCGCTCGCGCTGGGGAAAGGTGAGGCGGGGAGCGAGATCGAAGGACCGATGGCCGCGGTCATCCTGGGAGGGCTGGTTAGTTCCACGCTGCTGAACCTGATCCTGCTGCCATCCATCGCCTGGAAATGGGGTGGCTTCGGACCGGTGGCGAAGGCGGTTTGACCGGGGCCGGGAGGCCACCCGATTCCCCGGGCAATGCAAAACCGCGTCCCCGTTGCCGGTGACGCGGTTTGCTCCACAGTCTGCTTTCCCTGGGTTCAGGGAGTGGGAACGGCACGGTAGAACCGGCGGGAGAAGGAGGCGGCGTCAGGGTCCATCACATTCGTGATGCTGCTGAGATTCGCGGTACCCGTGCCAAGCGGTGTCCATGTCTTGAGGTCATCCGAGGCCTCGATCGTGAAAGCCTGCCGCAGCGCGGCGGAGACCTGGAGGAGCGCCTGACCGCCACTCAATTGGATATCGCTGGTATAGCCGGCGGGGAGGGTGGAGGGAAGCGCGAGAGGCGCGGCCTCGAAGCCGGGCAGCACGGGGGTATGCTCCTGGATCACGGCCTGGAGTGCCAGGGGGCTGAGCCCCAGAAGCTGCAATGCCGTGGGCGCGATCTGCGCCGTCTGCACCGGCATTTTGAGGGACTGGGGAGACAGGGCCGGATTGTAAATCACCAGCGGCACGTGGACGTCGTCATCGCTGAATCCACCGTGCTCCGCGATTTTGTTAGTAGGATCGGAGGGCAGTCCCGCGTCGTAGAACATCCCGTTCTTTGGAATCACGACGATGTCCGGCGCGCGGGGATCGGTAAGCGGGTCCGGATAATGAAGCTTCAGTTCATCCCCGGCCCAGACCGCGGTGATGTTGTTTGCCGTTTGGTTGGAAAGCAGGGTGGTGACGGCCAGCGTGGTCTTTGTCTGATCGGCGAGCCAGAGCAGGGAGCAGTCATCCTGGGTGGCCTGGACGACATGGACCACGGAGGGATCGATGAGGGCCGGGATGGAGCCCGCGCCGGTGGCCGGGGCATAGGTCAGCTTCGTCTTATCCACCGGCGAGTTCCCGTGTTTGGCTGTGAGCACCACCCATGTATCGGCCAGAAGATTATGGGAAGTCAGGGCGTTCAGGATGTTCTGAAGCTGGCTGTCGGTATGGCTGAGGGCATCGGCGAGGATGACGGAGGGCGTGCCCTGCGCGTCGGTGTAGCCGCCCACGATCTGGCTGGAGCCCGAGGGGTAGTTGGAGCCGGAGATGGTTTTATTCTTTCCATTCCGCTGGGCCACGCTCACCGCCTGGAAGTTCATGCCAAAGATCGCCGGGACCCCGGTGGCGGTGGTGCCGGAGTGATCCATGCCGTTGATCTGATTGAGCACGGCGGTGACTTTCAGATCATCGTAGGCCTCGGTGGCGGCCACGCTTTTGGTGATGCCCCCGCCGGAGCTGTTGTTCGCGGCGATCTCCGGGGTGTAGAGATCATCCACCCCCGTGCCGGAGGGGCCGTTCACAATTTCGTCGGCCAGGTGTTTGTCGCACCACGCGGTGTGGAGCCCCGCGGCCTTCGCGACTTCAAAGACGGTATTCACCCGCAGATAATTATGGGGATAAACGACCGCGCCTCCCCGGGCGGGATCGCGCGGCAATTTCGCGGGATCGATCCCACCGCCGCCATCGAGCGCGAGACTGTTGATGTCGAGGGAATCGTCCCAGCGGATGACAGCTCCGGTGGGACCGGAAGTGACGCCCGCAGGCCAGAGGGTGCGGTCATAGCTGGTATCGAAATACACTCCCGTGGAGGCCGGAGATCCGCCGGTGAGGATGGCCAGACCGCCCGGGAAGGAATCCGCAGGACGGGCGGAGGAGGTCTGGGTGTAGTGGTATCCATGGCCGAGGAGCGTGGCCATGGCGGAGGAGGGATTGAGCCTGGCGTAACGGGCGAGATCGAAGGCGTGCATGCCATCGATACTCAGGATGAGCACATGGCGGGGAGCGGCATGGGCGGTGGAGGCGAGCAAGGCTCCGGCAAGAATGCCGGTGCGCGTGGGAAAAAGAGTGCGGAGCGTTCGGGTCATGATGGAGGCGGATTGTGTATCCAAAATAAATTACATCGGATTCCCGGCGCCCGGCAATTCAATCCGCCTTCTTAACAAAAAACTTAGAGCCTGAACCGGAGGCGAGGTCGCCACGCGGCGCGGGAAATAACCGGGCTGTTATCTTTCCGGGAGAGCGGGGACTCTTTTACCATCCGCTCTTGCATGCCCTGGCAGCGGAGTTCCGGTGGGGCGTGGTAAAGAAGATACACCGTATTCTCGCGGAGGCCTGTGCACGGACGCTGGAGTCCATCCTCCGTGACCGGGCAGTGGCGGACCGTGCCGTGGCGCGGACCCTGGGTGCGAACCAGAAATGGGGGGCGCGGGACCGGGCATTCGTCGCGGAGACGGTTTACGATGTGGTGCGCTGGTGGCGGCGGCTGGCGGTACTGGCAGGCGCGGATGATCCCTGGGCCTTGGCGGGAATGCAGTGGACGTTGAAGGAATTTCCACGCCCTGAGTGGGCGATGTGGCCGGAGATTTCCAGGGACCTTCTGGACCGGCGGCAGCAGGCGCTGGCCGGGGCTCCGCGCGCCGTCAGGGAATCGGTTTCAGATGAACTCGACGCCCTCGGAGCCGGGCAACTGGGAGAACGGTGGGATGTGGAGCTGGCGGCGCTCAACCGGCCCGCGGCGGTATTTATCCGCATAAACCCCCGTCGCTCCAGTATGAAAGAAGTGGCGGCGGAACTCACGGAGGCGGGGCTCACGTTCACAGAGGTGCCGGGGTTGCCCTTTGCCCTGCGGATGGATGACGGGAGGACCGTGCCTGCCCGGCTGAAAGACACAGGCAGGTTTGAAATCCAGGACGCGGGTTCGCAGCAGGTGGCGCCTTTCCTCCAGGCGGAGCCGGGGCATACGGTGGTGGACGCCTGTGCCGGGGCGGGTGGGAAGACGCTGCATCTCGGAGCACTCATGGAGGGCAGGGGAGTGATCCACGCCCTGGACTCCGTGGAGGCGAGGCTGGAGGCGCTGCGTCTCCGCGCGGGACGGGCAGGGGTAAAGGTGAAAGCCGTCGCGGTTTCCCCCGCCATCCTGACAAAACTGGACCGGGCGGCGGACCGCGTGCTGGTGGACGCTCCGTGCTCCGGCAGCGGCACGCTGCGGCGGCAGGCGGACCTGAAATACCGGATCACCGCGGACTCCCTGCGGAGTATCATGGAAACGCAGCGGGAGGTGCTTTTGCAATACGCCGCCCTGGTTAAACCCGGCGGGAAACTGGTCTATGCGACATGCTCTGTCCTGCCCGCGGAGAATGAAGAGCAGGCCGCGTGGTTTTCAGCCCGGGCGGGGGATTTTTCCCTGGAGGAGGAGAAGAGGATCTCCCCGGCGGAAACCGGGTGGGACGGCTTCTATATGGCGCGCTGGGTTCGTGAATCCTGAGGGGAAGGGTAACATATCTGTTAATCTCAGGGAACACCGGCGTTGACACCCGGCGGGCGAATGGGAGCATGCGCCACCGGCCCGCGCGGTCGTGCAGCCCCCGGCTGTCCCCTGCTCCCTGAAGCCATTCGCGGCTTTCCGCCCCTTTTTTCCGAAAATGATTTCCGATACCGTTTCATCCCGTCTTGAAAGCCGTCTCGCCGCCGGTCTCCGTTTTCCCCTGTTCATCGCGGCGGTGTGTTTTATCTCGTGGACGTTGCTGCGGGTGCTGCTGTGGTTCAATTTCAAGCCCGCTGATGTTTCCTTCGGTGACGCGGTCAAGGCGTTCGCGGCGGGGGTTCACGTGGATGTGGCGATCGCGCTCATGGCACCGGTGATTCTGATAGGGTTTTCGGCCTTTTTCACCACGCTGTTTTTTATTATTCTATGGCCTCTGCAACTGGCGTTTCCGTCCTTCAGGTCGATTCCTCTCTGGCGGGTGCTATTCCGGGTCGCGATCACCGTGGGGTTCATGATTGGCGTTTTTCTGCTGATCAGTGAATGGTATTTCTTCGATGAGTTTCAGTCACGGTTCAATACGGTGGCCATCGATTACCTGCTTTATACCCACGAGGTCTTTACCAATATTCGTGAGAGCTATCCCGTGCCCGCCATCATCCTGGCGTGCGGGCTGGGAGGCGGGGGCATCAGCTGGCTGGCGTTCCGGCGTTTTCCCCCGGTGTGGCGCGGGACACCGCTGACGGGCAAGGCGGCACTGGCCCTGGGCTGGCCGGCGGTGGCAGCCCTGGGATTCATTTCCGTGCAGCCCGCGGAGACTGGTTTCTCCACCCAGCGTGAAGTGAATGAACTGGCCAACAATGGCTGGGCCTCCGCGATTCGCGCGGCGTGGTCGCGAGATCTGGAATTCGATCCGTTTTATGTGTCCATGCCGCGGGACATGGCCTTCCGCCGGGCGCGCCTGCAACTGGCCGAGCCGGGTGTGGAATTCATCGGGCCGGAGGTGCCGGATGCCCCGAAGCCCGGCGCGGACGGAAAGATCGATCCGGTGGAGAACGAAAAGTGGCTGGACGCGGCGCGTCTCTCGCTCATCCGGAGGGTTTCCGGGGACCCTGAAAAGCCGCGGCGGAATGTGTGCCTGCTGCTGGAGGAGAGCCTGGGCTCGGAATTCGTGGGTGCCCTGGGCCGCGTGGATGAGAACGGCAAGCCCCATACGCTCACTCCGGAACTGGACCGGCTGGCGAATGAGGAGGGCATGCTGTTTACGAAGATATTCGCGGACGGGAACCGGACGATCCGGGGCTTTGAGGGCGTCTTCTCCAGCTTTCCTCCGCTGCCGGGAGACAGTATCCTCGCGCGGGAGAAAACGGACAAGGTGGAAACGCTGGCGCGGGTGCTGAAGCGGGATGGTTATCAGTCTCTTTTCCTCTATGGAGGCCGGGGATCGTTCGACCACATCGCCAAATACACTTTGCCGAACGGCTGGGACCGGCTGATTCAGCAGAAGATGATTCCCACCTGGGTGCCGGCCTGGCTGGGAGGCGGGAAGCCTTCGCCGGATGAAGAGGTCTTTGATGACCCCGTGCATACCACGGCGTGGGGGGTGAGTGACGAGGATCTCTTCCACCGTGGCATCACGGAAATGCGAAAGCTGCATGACACCGGGAAGCCGTTCTTCGTTTCCTTCATGACGGTTTCCAATCACAAGCCGTATTCTTATCCGAAAGGGCGCATCCCGGAGGATCCGGATGTGCGTTCCCGGGACCACGCGGTGAAATACGCGGACTGGGCCATCGGCGATTTTTTCCGCCTCGCGAAGCAGGAGCCTTTCTGGAAGGACACGATCTTCATCGTGGTGGGGGACCACGGCGCCCGCGTCTATGGAAGCCAGACCATTCCCCTCCAGAGCTACCGTATTCCTTTCCTGGTGGCCGGGCCCTGTGTGGTGGACAAAGCCGTCCGCGTGGACACGTCCGGATGCCAGCTCGACGTGACCCCCACTATTCTTGGACTGCTGGGGCGGCCCTACACGTCGCTGTTCTTCGGGCACAATTTGCTGAAGCCCGGCGCGGAGGAGCGGAACAAGAGCCTTATGCACCACAACCGCTCCATCGCCATCTACCGGGACAACCGCCAGGTGGTCTATGGTCTGAACAAGACCCTGGAATACTGGCAGGGGGACGCCTACGCGGGGAAGATGGTGAAAGTGGAACGGGACGAAACCTTCGATACCCTCCAGAAGGACGGCACCGCGCTCTTCGTCTGCGCGGATCAGCTCTACGTGAACTACCGGTATTTCCTGGGAGAGGACGGTCGCATTGGCGGGAAGTGAAAGTGGCCGCGGGCGGCGCTTTCCCTTTCACTTTCCACTTTCACCCCTACAATCCGCCCACCTATGCCCGTTGATACCGACGAACTGAAAGACCGCATCGCTGAACATTCCGCCTGGGTGCCCGCCGTCCGCACCGAACTGCACCGGGTGCTGGTGGGTCAGGAGGGACTGATCGACCGCGTGTTCGTCGCGCTGCTGACCAATGGCCACATTCTCCTGGAGGGGGTGCCGGGCCTGGCGAAGACGCTGATCGTAAAGGCGCTCGCGGGGACCATGAGCGTGAGTTTCAAACGGTTTCAGTTCACCCCGGACCTGCTGCCGGCGGACCTGCTGGGCACGCTGATTTACAGCCCCGCGGACGGGAACTTCAAACCGAAGCTGGGCCCCATCTTTGCCAACCTCATCCTCGCGGACGAAATCAACCGATCCCCCGCGAAGGTGCAGTCCGCCCTGCTGGAAGCCATGCAGGAACGTCAGGTGACGCTGGGCGATACCACGCACAAGCTGCCGGACCCCTTCATGGTCATGGCCACGCAAAATCCCATCGATCAGGAGGGAACCTACCAGCTTCCCGAGGCGCAGCTCGACCGCTTCCTGCTCAAGGTGCGGGTGGACTATCCCTCAAAGGCGGATGAACGGATCATTCTGGACCGCATGAGCACCAGCGCGCCGAAGGTGGATACGAATCAGGTGGTGGATGTGGAGCGGCTGGTGGAAAGCCGCCGCCTGGTGAATGAGGTGATGATCGCCGATCCCGTGAAGGATTACATCGTGGAGATCATCCACACGAGCCGGAATGCCGCAGAACTGCTGCCGGAGGTGAAGAACCTCATCCGCTGCGGGGCGAGCCCCCGGGGAACGATCAATCTGGCGCTCGCGGCACGGGCACTCGCGTTCCTGGCGGGCCGGGCGTATGTGACGCCCCAGGATGTGAAGGATCTCGCCGCCGACGTGCTGCGCCACCGGATTCTGGTGACCTATGAAGCGGAGGCGGAAGGCGTGACCAGCGAGCAGATCATCGGCCTCATCCTGAACAAGGTGGCCGTTCCCTGAGCGTTCACGGAAGAAGGAGCCCCACTGGGGGGCTCCTGGAAAGCCTGCGGACTTTACAGCCCGTCCGGGTAGAAGTAGTGCTCGATGGCGGAGATGATGCCCACGGTGGCGGGCTCCGAAGCCACGTAGCCGCCGAGATTGGAGACGTGTCCCGCGATGTCCGGCACGGCATTCGCTGGGCAGGCAAGGCCGTGGGCGATGTTTGGCTGCAGCATCGGGAGGTCGTTATAGTTATCCCCGGCGGCGAAGGTGTACTCCGCGCCGACTCCCGTGACGCGGCGCACCTCCATCAGCGCCGTGCCTTTGTTATAGTTTTCGTGGCTGAAGCGGAGCCAGATATCGTTGCGCTGGAAGCTGAGTTCCGGCCACTCGTCGCGGTGATTCTCGATCCACTCGCACACCCGGGCCATGTCATCGGTGTCCCGGGTCGTCAGGCCCGCGGGTTCCACCTCATCGGAATGGAACTGCGCGCCTTTCATCTCGGTCTCCACGTGCTTCCGCAGCCGTTTGAAGAACCGTGAGTGATTCTTGTAGAAGCGCTTGTGATCCGCGGCGCACTGCTTGTTCCACTCTCCCAGGTCCACCCAGCGGTTGAACTCATTGAGATGATAAATCTCGCACTCCCGGGCGATGATGAAGTCCGGCGTGAGACGGAAGCCGTGCTCCTTCAGGCCATCCAGCGTGTGGTAAAGGGTGCGCCCGGTATTGATGCCCCAGACGGCTCCCCTCTTTTGCATGTGGATGAGGAATTCCTCCAGCCGGGCGATTTCGTAAGGGTCGGACGGGCGATCGACAAGGGTTCCGTCGAAGTCGAAGCAAAGGATAGCGGAGTGGGTATCTGCGGACATGTCTGGGAGGGATGCGCCGGAATGCGGAGGGCCTCAGGGAGTGGTTAAGTCCCGGAGGCCCTCGAAAGGATCAACAGGAAATCAGTCGCGGCGGACCGTCGTCTTCTGGGCGGCGGGAGACTTGGCGGCCATGTTCACCATGTCCTGGAGGATGTGGATGGTTTCAAGTTTCGCGGGATCGAAGCCGTGGGGGAAGGTGTCCTCGTTTT
Source organism: Verrucomicrobiales bacterium (assembly GCA_965229245.1). GTDB lineage: Bacteria > Verrucomicrobiota > Verrucomicrobiia > Verrucomicrobiales > V1-33 > V1-33. The sequence continues at coordinate 220,289 of CBDDIW010000002.1, read as the reverse complement.
CGGTCACGGTGTCGTCGTCCTCCTCCAGCATCTGCTGAAGGGTTTTCTTTTCCTCCTTTTTCACCTCGGAATCCAGCTTCAGCATCTCGTCGTTCACGTTCTCCAGCGTGACCGGGTAAACACGGTAGGGATCGCCATCCTTGTTGGCGAGCTGCGCGCGCTTCTTGCGGTCCTCTTTGTAAACGCGGTTCCGCTCCTCATTGGCGGCGTCTTCGGAGAGACGGGTCTTTTCGTTCAGCGAGATCGCGTTCTTCTTCAGAAGCTCCTTCGTGCGGGCGATGTAATCGAGGATGAAAGCGATGTCCGGATTGTTCTTGATCCGCCCGGTGCTGCGTTCGTCCAGGATTTTGATCACCTCTTCGGAAAGAGGCGGCACGGTATCCGCCTTCTCGTAGGTCAGCGCTTTGATCTCGTCCTTGGGAAGCGGGAACTTCAGATACTTCTCACCCACTTCCATGGCATCGTAGCGGCTCGGGAGGGTCACATCCGGGGTGACGCCGTCATACTGGGTGGTGGTGCCGTTGATGCGGTAGAATTTGGCAATGGTCACCTTGAGGCTGCCGGCGCGGGCCTTGTCCGCAAAGGGAGCCATGTGATCCCGCACGTCCAGGAGCGTTTGCACCGTTCCTTTGCCGAAGGTGGATTCGTCACCCACGATGAGCGCCCGGTTCGTGTCCTTGAGCGCGGCGGCGAAGATTTCACTGGCGGAGGCGCTGGCGCGGTCCGTCATGACGATCATCGGGCCGGTATAGACCGGAATGTCCCGGGTCTTCCGGGAACTGCGCATGTCATGGTAATCACGCTGCTGCACCACCGGCGTGCCCTTTTTGACGAAGAGGCTGGTGAGCTTGATGGCCTCCTCCAGGGAGCCGCCGCCGTCCCCGCGGAGATCCAGGACGAGTCCGGAAATCTTCTCCTTTTCCACGAGGCGTTCGAGCACGCGTTTCACATCCGCCGTGGCACTGCGCCCGCCGCGGTTGTCCATGTCAGCGTAGAAGGAATCCAGATTGATCCAACCGATCCGCTGGGCGGTTTCGCCCGGTTTGCCGATTTCGATGAGCTCGCCCTTCGCGAGGGTGTCCTTCATTTCCACCTTTTCGCGGACAATGCGGATCTCCCGGGTCACGGTGGGATCATCCACCGGCTGCACCTTGAGGCGCACCACGGACTTCTCAGCCCCGCGGATCTTTTCCACGATACGGTTGAGCTTCAGGCCTTCGATGTCCTCCATTTCCCCGGTTTCGCCCTGGGCCACGCCGAGGATCATGTCCCCCATCTTGATGTTGCCGCTCTTGTCCGCGGGACCGCCGGGGACCACGCTCTTGATCTCCGCCGCGCCGTCCTTGGAGGAAAGCACCGCGCCGATGCCGATGAGCGCTTTCTTCATCTCAATGTTGAAGCCGTCCTTTTCGGGAGCGCTGAGATATTCGGAATGCGGGTCGTAAGCCGTGGCGATGGCGGAGAGGAGATAGTTCGTGATGTCCTCCTCGTCCGTTTGCTTCAGGGTGTCCAGATAGCGCTGGTGACGCTTGAGAACCTTTACCTCCGGGGAGTCCGGGGTCTTCTTCTGGGTTTTGGCGGTTTCCTTGCCGGAGTCCTTCGGATTTCCGGCAGCTTCCTTTCCTTTATCCTTCGTGCTGCCGGCGGCTTCCTTTTCCTTCCGGCGCTTCTCGGCATGGGCGACATTGATGCGCTCCAGGAGGACCTCGCGGATGATCTCTTTTTTCCAAAGCTCATCCAGTTCCTCCGGGGTGGCCGCCCAGTCCGCATCCTTGCGGGTGATCTGCACCGTATCGTTCGAATTGAAGTCCAGCTTCCCGCTTTCCAGCAGGGCCTTGATCTTCGCGAAGCGGTCCGTCACATGCTTCGAGTAAGCGGCGAAGATTTCCTTCGCGGGGTCCAGCTTATAGAGCTGGATATTGTCGTCCAGGGTGGTCTCGTATTTGGAGCGGAAGGCTTCGATCTCCGGCTTTGTGAAATAGAGGCGGCTGTAGTCCAGGGTGTCCAGGAAGTTCCGGAAAGCCTTGCGGGAAAGCTCGTCTTCAAAGTCCTTGTTGGAGTAGTGCGTCTCCTGGAGCATCTTCACCACATCGTGGGCCACGGCGCTGTAGTTCGTCTTCTCATCCTGGGCGACGGAGCAGGCGGGCGCCCCAAAACCGGTGAACGCAGCAATGAGAACCGGAAGACGCAGGAAGGGCAGGCCGGTCCGGGAGGCAGGGGATGGATTCATACCGTGTTGGTTGGAGTGGACGATGAGATAGGGTGGACGAACGCGCTGGGATTCTCCATTACGCGAAGGGGGTTGTCCATCGCTTTCAGACACCTTATGAGGGAGCCGATGAACGATGAAGTCAGCACATTTACCGGCGGATTTACCGCCACGAACGGCTATCTGCTTCCACTTACGGACGGCGTCCTGGTGGTGGATGCCCCGGAAGGCATGGCCGCGTGGCTGGGCAGGAAAGGCGCGCGCGTTTCCGCCCTGTTTCTCACGCACTGGCACTTTGATCATGTGACCGACGCGGCGCGGATCGCCAGGGAGCACGGGTGTGAGGTCCACGCCTGGGGGCCGAGCACTCCGGCGGACCGGCTGGAGGAACTGGTGGCCATGTACACCGGTCAGGATGTGTCCGTGGAGAATTACCCGGTGACGCATCCGCTGGAGGGTCTGGGGAGCGTCCGCATCGCCGGGGAGGATTTCCTGCTGCGGCATGTGCCGGGGCATTCCCCGGACAGCCTGGTGCTCATCAGTGAATCCCGCGGGCTCATCTTTTCCGGGGACACCGTGATGGATGGCGGCATCGGGCGCACGGATTTCCCCGGCGGGGATTTCGAGGGCCTGGTGAAGGGCATCCGGGAAAAGATCCTCACGCTGCCCGGGGATTTCCGGATCTACCCGGGGCACGGCGGAGTCTCGACCGTGGCCGGGGAAAAGCGTGACAACGGCTGGGTGGGCGGGAACCGTTGAACCGAATAACCCCGACGGAAGGCTCAGTGGGTAGAACTGAAACCTGTCCGCCGGGTGTCCTTGGGGGGACAAGGCAGGGGAGTCAGCGTGTCTGAACGCGGAGCCGCAGGTATTCGCGACCGCCGCTGTTCCAGGGCTGGGTGGAGCGCCATTTGTAGGTCGTTCCGCCGGTGGGGTCGGGCACCGCGCTTACCAGGACAACCGTCGCGCTGGAGGAATCCCACATGGAGAGATCACTGGAGTGTTCCGGGATGAGCTTCACATCGTCCGCTCCGCGACCGGCCCGCACGGTGAGGGTGAGGTAGGAGCCGCCGTCCGCGCTTTCCACTGTCGCCACGGGCAGGGGAGCCTGGGAGGACGCCGCCGGGTTGCCGAGGAGGGCGTATTCCAGCAGATTGTTCAGGCCGTCGCCATCGGCGTCGCCGGTTTCGGAAATGCCGCCGTGGGAAGTCCGCCAGTCGGCGAAGCGGGCCCCGTCGTATTTGCCGGGGCTGCCGTCCAGGCCGGTGCTGAGGCGCCAGCTTTCGGGCAGGGCGTGATTCGGAATGGTCCACGGGGCCACCAGCACCAGGGAGTAGCCGCCACCGTCCGCCTCCGCGGGCCAGGGGGCTTCGTCGTCGTAGGTGAAGGACCGGATCTCCGTGCCCGCGCCGTAGCTGAGCTTCACCTCCTCGCCGCTGTTGGAGAGGCTGTCCCCCGTTTGCCACGCTCCGGCCACGCGGATGGAGCCCAGGCTGGCGCTGTAACGGGCATTGAAGGCGGCGGTGTTTTTCACCACCACGGCCCGCTCGCCAGGGGCGAGGGAGGTCACCGCGCTGCCCGCGAAATCGAAGTCGATGCCCTTCGTGAAACGCACGTTGGCCATGCCCAGCGGGACGGTCCCGGCATTCATGACCACGAGGTATTCGAACTCATCCTTGTCCGTGCTCACGACCGCCTCGGCTCCGGTGGGAACACGGGGGTTATACATCAGTTCGGACACCACCAGACCGTTCAGGTAGGCGGAGACATCCGGAGTGGTGGCGGTGAAGGTCACCGGTTCCGACCAGTGGCTCCAGCGGGGGCCGCTGCCGGAGACATCGCCGGAGTCCGCGAATTTCACCCGCACCCGGTAGGTGCGCCCCGCGTGCGCCGCGGCGGCGGGAAAGGTGAAGGAGGCGCCATAGGTGGCGATCTCCGGGGACTCCCAGGTATTTTTCGGGTCCGCCTCGTATTTGCGCTCCACGGTGCGGTCCCAGCGGTTGTAGCCCGGCGCGGCGGGATTCGTGATCTCCGCGATGCGCCATTTCATTTTGGCAAAGGGCCGCCCGGAGGGGCTGCTGTAGGCGCTGGCGGTGAAGGTGAGGTCGTTCGTGGGGAAGGCGGTGGCTCCCCCGGCGCGGGTCACGACCGGCTTTACCGGCACCGCGGATTCGTCCGTGAGGATCTGGCTGGTGATGACGGAACGGCGGGTGGTGATGTAGTTCCGCATCCGCTGGAGCATGCCCGCGAAGCTGCCGCTCTCATTCACCGCCGGGGTGGAGGGATCGTCCACGGCGGACTGGTAGAAACGCCCGTTGTCCGCCTTGCCGGTGGTGATGCGGTTGGAGGTCATGATGGGGTTGTAGTCCCACATGGCGCGGTCCGCGTTCACGAAGGAGGGCTGCCCGGGCTGATAGATGACGCTCGCCAGTTCATCCATGACCATGCCAGTCTGCTCCGCGTTGAAGAGGAGGTCCAGGATCTCACGGTCGCGGTTCCGGAGTTCCGTGCGCAGCGGCACGATGTTATACACCCGGCTGAAGAACGGCTCCGTGGTATTCCCCGAGGGAGCCAGCCCGGCGATGCCGGAGTCCCCGCGATACATATTGTCCGCCCAGGTGAGGTCCAGATCCCACACCGCCGCCTGCCATTTGTTGGAGTTCGGGTCCAGCGGATTGACCGGATAGTGGAAGTAGAAAAAGTTCTTCCCGTCCCCGATATCGTAGTGGTGGATGCAGTCGATGATGGCCCGGTAGTTGTAGTAGTTTTGCAGCACCACATTCTGCCGCCACCAGGCTTCCGTGGTGGAGTAGGCGAGGAAGGCGTTCAGGTCTGACTTGTCCTTCGGCATGGTGGCCCCCTGGTTGTTCAGCTCGCCGGTGCCTCCCTCCATTTTGTAGAGATTGCCGTCCGGCAGGCCGTGCTCCTTCAGGAACTGGCCGTCCTCCTGTTCGATGGCAAGATACAGCCCCTGGAAGTCATCGTCATACTGGCTGGCGGTGGGGCCGGTTTCGCTAGTGCTTTCGACGATGCGGAAGTGGACCCAGTTCGTGTGATTCCCGGGCATGCCGGTGAGCTGGAAGAGGCGGAAGCCCACGGCCTCCTGCATGCCCTGCTCCCCGCGGGCGAGGAAATCCCCCTGCTGGATGCAGGAGCTGAAATTGATCTTCTTCCACTTCTCATCCCGGTCTTTTCCGAAGTTGTCCTTCGTCTGGAAATCGTGGCCCCGGTTCATGTCGAACTTCCACATGTTCTTCCCCATGCTGTAGCGCCAGACGCCGCCCCGCGCGCGGAAGCGGATGTGGTCATAGACCTTGCCATCATAGACCAGCGAGCCGCGCCAGGGGTAGGACTGTTCATCCGTGGCACTGCCGCTTTCATCCCCGCGATAACCCGCGCCCAGGGTGGTGCCGGGGATGTACTGGGCATCCACGTGGTTTTGCTTCGTGGTGATGAGATGATAAGTCGCCACCGTTTTCAGCATGGAGGCGGGATAAGTGACCTGGGTGCCGGTGTGGGCGGGATTCACCGCGCCGGTGTAGCTGGCGGCTCCGGAGGGATTGATGGCCCCCGTGTAGTCCGGCATGGTGCCATAAACGAAGTAGGCGAAGTTCGGCGCCGGGTCATCGCTGTAGGGCACCCGCACGCTGGCTCCCAGGGTATCCGCCGCCGCGATGCGGTAGCGCACCAGCCGCCGGTGCGTCTGCACGGAGGCGGGGATGAGCGCGCTGTAGATATTATCCCCCGCGATGAGGTCCGGGCCGGTGCCATTGTCCACCATGGGGATGGTGGTCCAGTTGGCGGGGTTTTCGTAGGCCGCGTCCTCTTTGGTGATGTAGGTCCCCGGGTCCACGGTTTGATAAAGCAGGCTCACGCCCGCGACGCCGTCCGGGTCCGTGGCCTTCACCGTGACGAGCACCGCCTGGCCTGGCAGGATGGACGTCTGGCCCGCGACGGGATTTTGCGGCGTGTGGTTCACCTGCCGCGTGGCGGGCGGCGCGTTCACGGCATAGACGCTGTTCGCCGCGCCGGGCGTGGGGCTGCCCCCGGCCACGGAGGAGGTGCGGCGCAGTTCCGAATTGATGGAAAAGTCCGAGCTGCTGGCGAGGTCCATGGCGTGGATGGCGATGACATTCTGCCCCGCCTGGAGCCAGCCCGCCGTGTTCGGGATGATGAGTTCCGCCCAAGTATTGGGCGCGGCCTCGTGGTTCTCCACCGTGACGCCCGCGGCGTTGTGGCCCACGGTGCCGGCGCTCACGAAGAAACGCTGGGGCACTTCCTTGCCATTCAGGTAAATCACCGCGCCGTCATCCACATAGACCCGCAGCTTCAGGGAGCCCTTCAGGTCCGCCGCGTCCACATTGAATAGGTGGCGCAGATAGACGCTGCGATAGACCCCCATCATGTCGTTCAGGACCGTGGCGTCATCGCCGTCCCCGTAGCCGATCCCCTTGTAGTAACCCGTAGCGCTGTCGTAGGTGGTGGTGCCCGCCTCCCAGTTTCCGGCGTCCTCCACGTAGGAAAGCTGCGTCCATTCCGCGGCGGGCGCGGGCTTGCTGCCGCGACGGAAGCGCCACTGGGTGCTCGCGGCGGGCTGGAGGATGAGGTCCGGCTCCGTGGCGGAGCCGCCTTTGGTGCGCCAGTTCCCGCCGAGATCGTTGTCCAGCGAGGGATTGATGAGCTCCATGGAGTAGTTCGGAGCGGAGCCCACCGTGGGCCAGGGATAACCCATGCCATAGCTTACCTGGTCCGCCACTTCGCCCGCCGGATTGCGCAGGGTGATGGTTTCGCCATTCGCCTGGAGGGAACCGGTCCAGGGTCCGTAGGCTCCGGCGTATCCGTAGGTGGTCTGGAGCGCCGCCGGATTTTCAGCCACCACCGCGTAGCCGCCAGCGGCGATGGTGGCCCCGGCGGGGAAGGTGTAAGTGATGCCCTGGTCAAATTTCCATCCCGCGAGATCCAGCGGAGCGGACCCCGGATTGTAAAGCTCCAGGAATTCCACCCGCAGCGTGGGGTCCTCGTGGTCGCAATGGATTTCATTGATCACCAGCTCCAGGGGGGAGGTGGCGGGCGTGGTGAAGGACAGCGTGGAGGAAGCCCAGGCCGTGCCCGCGGCGTTCACCGCCTTTGCCCGGTAGTAGTAGGTGGTGGAGGGAGCCAGTCCCGTGATCTGTTTCGAGTACGTGCCCGTCTGGGTGCCGGTGGATTCCCCGTGCTGCCAGGCCGCCGCGTTCGTGCCGCCATCCGTGGTCCCCCAGTGGAAAATGCCCTCCACCGGCGCATTGCCCGTGGCCGTGATCTGGCCGCGCAGGGTGGCCCAGAAGATGGTGATGCCCGTCGGCGTGAGATTCGTCACCGCCGGGGGCTGGGCTGCCGGAGTGGTGAACGTGGCCGTGGTGGGGGCCCAGACCGTGCCTCCGGTATTCGTGGCGCGGGCGCGGAAGTAGTAAGTGGTGGAGGGAGCCAGCCCGGAGAGCGTGGTGGTGGCGGAGCCGCTCAGGGCTCCCAGGGGCGCGCTGGACGTCCAGGAGGCGGCAGTGGTGCCGCCGTCCGCGGTGCCGTAAAAGAGCGTCACCTCCGTGGTGCTGCCGCCGGTGGAGGTCACCTGCGCTCCCGCCGTGGCGGCAGTGGCGAGGATATTGGAAGCCGCCAGATTCACCACTGCCGGAGGGCCGGAGGGGGTGGTGAAGGTGAGGGTGGGAGAGCCCCAGGCGCTGCCCGTCGCGTTCTGCGCATACGCGCGGAAATAATACTGGGTATTCGCCGCCAAGCCGGAGACATCCGCGCTGAAGGCCCCGGTCTGGTTCCCCAGGCTCACGCTGGAATCCCACCCCGCTGCCGCGGTGCCCCCGTCGTTATCCCCGTAGTAGATGGTCACGGCGGGGGTGCTGGTACCCGGGTCCGTCACCGTGCCGCCCAGTTTCGCGCCGTTGGTGGTGATGCCGGTCGCGGCGGTATTGGTCACGGAGGGGCTGCCGGCGGTGGATTGCGCGGCGTTGTAGTGCGCCAGCACCCGCGCCGCGGAAAGCGCGGCGGAATAGATGGCCACTTCATCGATCCACCCGTTGAAGGAGAGGGTGGCGGCGTAGGCCGGGGCTCCGTTGTGATTCGTCCCCAGGATGACCGGGGCATTCGCGGAAAAGCTGGTCGTGTTCGGCGTGTTCCAGCGCTCCACCCCGTTCACATACATCCGCATGGTGCCCCCGGCCCGGGTCATGACGATGTGATACCACTGGTTGATGGGGGCGGTGTGGTAAGGGAAAAAGCTGTTGAGGTAGCCGCCGATGCTGCCCTCCCCGCTCGCGTTCAGGAAGATGCCGAAGTCCGCGACGTTTTTGTAATTGAAGAGGTCTCCCCGGCTGGTGACCGGCGTCTTCGCCCACGCCTCCACCGTGAAGTCTCCGGTGCCGTAATCGAAGGCACCCGCCGCGATGGTCTGCATGCGGGAGGTGGTGCCATTGAACTGCGCGGAGGTGCCGAGGTTGGGAAACGCGGAGGGCTGGCCCAGGGTGACGTTTTGATAGGTACCGTTCTTTTGCGGAGAGCCCGCGGAGTCGGCGGCGTTGGTGCCCGCGGCTTCATCCAGCTCCCAGTAGGCGGCGGGACTGTCCGCCAGCACGGCGTTGCGGTAGGTGGAGGTGCCGGCGCGGAGCGGGGCCACTGCCGCGAGAAAGACGGCTATCAAAGCAAGTTGTCGCATATCGGGAAAGGGGGTGTGACAGGCGGGCGAGCGTGCCAGACCCCATTTTCCTTGTCACGCCTTTTGCGGCGAATAAACGCGGATTAAAACGCGTGTCCGTTCTCAAGGGAATCCGGCGTTCCCGGAGGCTTTCGGGCACGGGAAAACTTCGCGGATCCCCGCGTTACGTTGCCTCTGGCGGAATACGGGTGTTCCCGCTTTAAACGCCCTTCAGGCCGCTGGTGGCATCGCCAAACTTCGGCGTCTTCACGCCCGCGCTTTCCAGCATGTCGATCCACAGGGAGCACAGCGGCGTGCCTTCCGGGAAGGCGAGGTGCCGTCCGGTGCGCAGCTTGCCACCGGCTTTCCCGGCCACCACGATGGGCACGTTGTGCGGATCGTGGGAGTTTCCGTCCCGGATGGGCGAGCCGAAGGCCACCATGGAATAGTCCAGCAGCGTGCCGTTCCCCTCTTTGATCTCCTTCATCCGCTGGAGCATGTAGCCATACTGCTCCACGTGCCAGATGTTGATCTTCTCATACTTATCGAGTTGGGCCGCGATGTTCTGGTGGTGGGAAATGTCGTGGTGCCCTCCATTCACGCCGGGCAGGAAGGAAAAGCTGCGCCCGGTCACGTCATTGCCAAACATGAACGATGAAACCCGCGTGGCATCGCTCCACAGCGCCAGCACCATGATGTCCAGCATGATGCGGACGTGCTCCGAGAAGTCGAATCTCGGCAGGGAATTCAGTTCCTGCTCCCGGCTGGCTTTGCCCATGGATTTGGAAATCCGTTTGTCCAGTTCATCCATCCTGCGCAGGAGATCCGGCGGGAGGTTTTCGCCCGCGCCCAGGGTGTCCGCCTCTTTGGAAATGCGCTGCTCCACCGCGCGGATGGACTCCAGATACTGGTCCAGCTTCTGTTTGTCCGCGTTGCCCAGCTTTGATTGCAGGCGCTTCGCGTCCTCCCGCACGAGGTCCAGCACGGACTGCTGGTCTGCTGCGGTCTTTTCCCCGTCCGGCGATCGGTGGCGGAAAAGCCGGTCAAAGGCCACGCGGGGATTGATCTCGCAGGGCAGGGGCACGGAGGGCGTCTTCCAGGAAATGTGCGAGGCGTAGAGCCGCGTGTAGTTCACATTCGTATCCACGCCGTTGGCGATGGGTTCCGTGCCGAGCTCCAGGGAGGGCAGCCGGGTGCCCTTGCCGAGTTGCATGGCGGCCACCTGATCCATGGAGGCATTGCCGGAATTGATATCAGACCCCGTGGTCTTGGAAATGGTGGTCCCGGTCAGCCAGCCGCCGGTTTTTACATAGTGTCCGTCGCCGGAGAAGGAAGCCTTGTTCGAGAGCCCGGTCACCACCAGCAACTCCTGCTGGTGCGGGGAAAGGCACTTCAGGATGGGGGAAAGCTCGAACTTCGAGCCCTCGCCATTCGGCGTCCACCGGTCCTGCCGCACCCCGTTCGGCATGTAGAGCAGCGCCATCCGCACCGGGGCCGCCGCCATCCCCGCCGCGCGGCAGCGGGATTGCAGGGATTCGAGAAACGGCAGCGCCAGCGTGGCACCGGCACCTCTCAGGAATGAACGTCGGGGCAGGGAGGGAAGCATGGGATCAGGAAAGCGGGGACGAAGCCCGGTCACCCGGACCTAACCAGGGAAACAGGACACCGCCAGCGAATGGTTTCCCGTGATACGTCCCCCCGCGGGGGTCTTTTCCTGGGAAATGCGGACTACTTAAATCCGTGGATGACTATCGCCGGCATTGTTTATCAGTCGGCATGATGATGTTCAATCTCCGTCGCCGGACTAAATATCCGTTGTTGTTTGTTCTGGGGTGTCTGGTGGTGGCTGTGATCGCGAGTTTCTTCCTCAGCGGCAGCGAGCGGATGAGTGTCACCGTTTCCCTGTTGACCGCCGTGGGCGGCCTGACGGCTTTTCTCTACTCCAATCACTCCCAGCAGATTCAGTTGTTCCGGGAGCTCTTCCGGGAGTTCAATGCTCGGTATGATGCCCTCAACGCGAATCTCATCAGGATTCGCACGCGCCCTCCCGGCGAAAAGCTCCAGCCTTCCGACCTCGGCGTGTTGTCCGACTATTTCAATCTCTGCGCCGAAGAATACCTCTATGCCGCCGCGGGCTGTCTGGACGCGCGGGTATGGCGTGCCTGGCAGAACGGGATGCGCTATTTTGCGGAGGATCCGGAAATCCTTGAGTTCTGGCTGCAGGAACTCCGGCAGGATTCCTACTATGGCTTTACGATTCCCAAATGAGCGCGCGTGCTTCAGTGCGCGGCGGATTCCTCCAAGGCGGCCATCCGGCCAAAAACCGCTCGAAATCCCCGCGGCAGGCTTGATACTGCGGGTGCCGTCAGTCCGTTTGATCTCCCAGCCTGTCCCTCCCCATGCGCTTTCGTCCCTGCCCCTTGTTTCTCGCCGCGTTGCTGGCGATGCCCGCCATCGCCCAGGAAAAGCCGGGACGTCCGGTGAAGGAGAAACCGGCGGCTCCCGCGAAGGGAAAGCCCGCCCCGGCTCCCGCGCCCGGAAAGGAGAGCCCGGACGCGCCTTCCGCCAAAGAGACTCCCGCCGCTGAAGGCAAAGAAAAAGGGAAGGAGCGCAAGGTGCCGGAGGATCTCCTGGAGGATCAACACCTGCGGGAGGAGTATGGCGTCAATGACTACACCACGCCCAGCATCCGGAAGATCTTCGGCCAGTTGGACAAGCTGGGCGCGCTGCCGTATGACAAACTGAAGCGCGAGATTCCCAAAGGCACGTCCACGGACCGCTCGCTGGTGGCGCTTTCCCTGGGGGTGCTCATCGGGGATGGCTTCCTGTCCGCGCAGTCGGAGAAGGTGGATGACCTGGAGACCATCGGGCGGGCCGTGCTGCGGCACGCGAAGGTGCTGGCCGCCGGGGCGCGGATCACGGAGCACGCGAAGTCCATCCTGGAGAACCGTGCCCTGGGGGACTGGAAGACGCTGCGGGAGGATCTGGCCGCCACACAAAAGGATGTGGAGTCCGAGATGGTGCTGCTGCGGGATGTGGAGATGGCGCACCTCATTTCCGTGGGCGGCTGGCTCCGCGGTCTGGAGATCGCCAGCACCGCCGCGCTGGACCCCTTCACGCCGGAGCGGGCCTCGGTGCTCGCCCGGAAGGACCTGGCGGAATACTTCTCCGCCACCCTCACGGACATCGCGCCCTCGCTGAAAAAGCTGACGCACATCAAGGCCCTGCAAACGGGCATCGAGGAAATCCGCGGGTTGATCGACCTCCCGGAGGGGAAGCCATTTGACAAAGACCAGGTGCAGCGCGTTCACGACAAGGCCGCCGCGCTGGTGCAACTGATCACCACCACGAAACTCTGATCCCATCCCCCCGCTCTCTTAAGAATGTCCGCTGAACGTAACGACCTGTCCCCCGTCCGTAAAGATGAGGCGGAAACCATCGATCTCGAAATGGTGGACACTCCCGCGACGGGGGCTCCCCGGATAGACATCGGCGGGGAATCGATGACCGCCGAGGACCTCATGAAACTGGGGCCAGGCATGCTGGCGAAGACCCTGCGGGGGGTGATCCTTGAAAAGTTCAAGAAGTGGTTCATCCGAAATCTGGTCATCGTGACCATTCTCTCGCTCCTGGTCATGGAGTACAAGGGGCTTACCTGGCTGCTTTACGTCTGGCTGTTCCTCGCGGGTATCCAGCTCGCCTTCCTGGTTTTCGGCTGGTATTTCGTCAACAAACAGTCGGCGAAGTTCGCGGACATGATGAAAGGGATGAATCCTGGCGGCGGGGCAGGGGACCGGAATTTCTGAGCCGGTTCCCCGGCGCTTTGCCGCGATGGCCCGACGCTCTCCAGGTTCCCGCCCCACGGTCCTCCGGTGGTTCTTCCCCGGTGTCCGGGCGCGCGTGGCGCGGTGGCCGTGGCTCTGGCGCTGGATTTTCCGGGGCGTGGCCTGGGGGACCATCTTTGGCATGCTGGCGCTCCTGGCGCTGATTGGCTTTTACAGCTTTCTGGCGTCACGGTATGACCTGGCGAACGTGGGCCGCATGCCGGAGCGCACCGTGGTGTATGACAGCGAGGGCCGGGAGATCGGGCGTCTCCATGGGGAAAACCGCATCGTGGTGAAGCTGAGCGAGGTGGCCCCGTTTTTTATCCAGGCGCTCCTCTCGCGGGAGGACAACGAATTCTACGAACACGGCGGCATCCACTGGAAGGGCGTGGGCCGGGCGCTCTACCGCCGGGTGAGCGATGGCGCGAAGCAGGGGGCCAGCACCATCACCATGCAGGTGGCGAACAACAGCTTTGGCCTGGGGAAGGACCAGTCCCTGCACCGGAAGCTGGTGGAAATGGCGCTCGCCCGCCGGGTGGAGGGGGCGTTCGGGAAGGATCAGATCCTGGAGTTCTACGTGAACCGCATCTTCTTCGGCACGGGCATCTATGGCATCGAGCGCGCGGCCCAGGCGTATTTCGGGAAGAAAGCGCGGGACCTGCGGGAGGACGAGTGCGCCATGCTGGTGGCCATCATCCGGGGGCCCAACCGGTTCTCTCCCTTCCGGCACTATGACATCGCGGTCAGCGGGCGGAATATGGTGCTGCAAAACATGGAGCGCTTTCACCGGCTGAGCGTGGAGGACCGGGAGCGGATCTCGAAGATGACCACAAAGGTGCTGCCCGCGCCGTCCTCTTCCAGGCGGGACACCTGGGAAATGGATGCCGTGCGCCGGGCCCTGGACCGGGTGCTGGAGGCGGAGGACATCGAGGAGGGCGGGCTGAAAGTCTATACCACGCTGGACCCGAAGCTCCAGCGGGCCGCCGCCTCCGTGCTGGAGCGGGAGCTGGCGCGAGTGGAGCAGCAGTCCGGTTATCCCTACACCACCCGGCAACAGTTTGAGAAGCGCCTGCTGACGGACCCGAACGCGAAGCCGAACTACATCCAGGGGGCCGTGGTGGTCATCAACAACGAGACCGGGGCGGTGCTCGCGGTCGTGGGCGGCCGGGACATCGATCACGACTACCGGAACCGGGCCACGTATTTCCTGCGCCAGGCGGGAGGCACGTTCAAGCCCTTCGTCTATGCCGCCGCCGCCGAGAACGGTCTCATGCCGGGCATGCAGGTGAGTGACGATGTGGTGCGGCAGGGGGAGATCCTCTCCGCCGTGGATCCGGGCTTCAGCCCCTCAAACTGGGACGGGGACTTTACCGGGCTCCAGCGGGCGGACTGGGGACTGGCCCGCTCCCGGGACACCATGGCGGTGCGCGTGGGGGAATATGCCGGAGTGGACAATGTGCGGGACATGGCGGAGCGCGTGGGCTTCGGAGAGGTGCGGACGCGGGATTCCTCGCTATATCTCGGCTCGCTGGACACGTCCCTGGAAATGCTGACCAGCGCGGTGAGTGTCTTCCCTGACAACGGCCTGCGCCGCCGGCAGTTTTTGATCGACCGCATCGAGGACAGCAAGGGCGAGCGGGTTTACACCAGCGGGATCATCGACGCGGAGGTGATGAAACCGGGAGCGGCGTGGCTCACCGCCCGGATGATGGAAAAGGTGTGCGCCCCGGGCGGCACGGCGGAGGAAGTGGCCCGGGCGCGCCTGGGGTCTCCCGTGGCGGGCATCACCGGCTCCATGGAAAGCGACCGCGACAGCTGGTTCGTGGGCTTCAATCCCCAGGTCACCTGTGGCGTGTGGGTGGGGTTCGATGATCTGGAGCACCTGCCCGGGAAAAATGCGGGCGGGAAAATGGCCCTGCCGGTGTGGATAGAGCTCATGCGCCACGCGCAGTCTCTCGGTTACCGGGGCAGCGCGTGGGCAAAAATGCGCGTGAAGAAGGTGGATATCTGCGCCGCCAGCGGTCGCGTGGCCGGTCCCTCTTGCCGGGGGCCAAAGCTGCACGAGACCCTGCCGCTGGACTCCATCCCGGAAGGCAACTGCCCCGTGCATGCCGGAGGACGGACCTCTGGCGGAGCGAAAGCGGTGGAACGGCTGCGTGGCCTCCCCCGGTGACCTTTTGCTTCAATTCGAGGTCAAGGGGACTTTGTCCGGGATGCCCTTCCGAATGAGGTAGATGGTATCCTCCTGCATGTGATGGAGTTCGTCCGCGAGGGTTTCGTCAGCCACCAGTTTCCGGATGGGTTCCAGGATGATCTTTTCCTCCAGACCGTCGTCATACATATGCAGCAACAGGCCGGCGCGGGAGGCTCTGGCTTCCTCCAGAAGATCACGAATGACCCGGCACCATCCGTCAGGATCCGCCGTGCGTTCTATTGGCTGGGACCTTTTCTGGGCAAGCCAGCGCTGGATTTTAGCTTCACTCCAACCCTTCCGGCGGAGCGGTTCAGGATCAGGGAAACGGTCATGTTCAGAAAGACGCAAGCGACCCAGGGCCGTGTCACAGTCGCAATACTGCCGCGCCGCGCGCATATGTTTCATGCCGGTTGGCAGCGTGGCGTCCACATGGGGGTTTTTGACCTCCATCGGCGTGATCCCATGCCTCGCCAGCACCCTTGCCACGCGTCCGGGATCCGCGTCTTTCGGCAGGACCATGGTGATGTAATAACACATCGGCGTGAATGACTGGAGACCTGGGCAGGCCGGGCATCACCTCTTCCCGCGCCCGGCGAGCAGCGCCTTCCGGTAGTTCTGAATCCCTCCGGCGATGGAGTCGGCCAGCATCTCGCGGAATTCCGGTTTGTGGATCTTCGCGCCCTCCGCGGCATTGCTGACGAATCCGCCCTCCACCAGAATGGAGGGCCGCTCGATGCCCGCCAGCACGTCGAAGCGGTGGCGTTTCACCCCCCGGTCCACGCTGCGCAGACGGTAGAGGCAGTTGGCATGCACGGCGGTGGCGAGGGCGATGTTCTCGGAGTCCCGCTCATTGCCGCGGCGCCCCACGTTGTCCGAAGTCTTCAGTGCCTTGTCCGTGTTCGCCGTGCCCTGGGGGGCGAGGGCGAAGGTTTCCAGCCCCAGCGCGGAGGGCGTGTAGGAATTGTAATGCAGGCTTACGAAGATGCACTTGGGCGTGGAATTCGCGATCTCCACGCGCCGGGGACGGGTGACAAAGACATCCGTGGCGCGCGTCATCACGATCTTGTAGCCCAGCCCCTCCAGCTTCTTTTTCAGGCGGAATCCGGTATCCAGCGCGTAGTTTTTCTCCAGCCCCAGGCTGCCCACCGCGCCGCTGTCCTCCCCGCCGTGCCCGGGATCGATGACGATGGTGTCAAAGATGATGGCTCCCGTGATGTGGGAGGGCTTGATGATGGGATGGATCAGCTTCGCGAGATCCATCCGGGAGATGTAGAGCTTCCCGTCCCGTTCCAGGACCGGGAAGGAAAGGCAGAACTTCACATTGTTGATGAAGATGTCATCCGTGCCGGAGGTCCACCGCATGACCAGCCGGGCGGAGCGGAACTCCACGTGATTGCCGGAGCGCTCCATGCGGACGAATTCGTAGAACTTGCTGATATCCGCGGCGGATACGTAGTCCCGGCCCTCATACTGGATGAGCTTCCAGTCGAATGCCTCCGCCGAGGAGGAGGCGAGACCGAGCAGGGCGGCGGAGGCGGCGATCCTGAGCAGCGCATCACGGCGCGTCAGCGCGCGGATGGTGGATTCGAAGCTGTTCCTGGCGGATGACATGGCGAGGTAGGTATTGACCAGGAAATGGCGGCTCTGTTCAAGCGCGGAATCCCCGTTTTTCGGGGAGGGGGGTAGCGGGAGAAATACGTCCTGGTATGCACTTCCGGGAGCGGAAAGTTGCGGGGAATTTCCCGGCCGCCCACCAGGCCGGGTCTCCGACTTCCGGCGGAGACGGGCGTTTTTTCGTTCCCGGAGGGAGTTTTCCGAATAAGATAGGTCCGCGGCCCGTCTCTTCCCCGCGTTCCCGTCTGTTTTCACCACCACCATCAACTCCCAGAAGCCATGAGCGAAACACCTGTCGAAAACGTCGCCGCCAAACTAAACCTGCAATTCGATGCCGCTCCTCCCTTTGGCGCGGGCTCCATGCCGGTGGAGAAGGAGCAGTCCTTCGTCATGCTCGCGCACTTCTTTTCCTTCATCATCTGGCTCTGGAAACGCGGCGAAAGCCCCGCGATCGACGCCCACGGGAAAGAGGCCACGAATTTTGCCATCACCGTTTTTATCTGCGTCTTCCCGCTGGCGTTCCTTTCCAGCTTTCTTTCCGGATTCCTCAGCACCCTGATCTATCTTATCGTCGTCATCGTGCAACTCGCGGTGCTGGGACTGGTCATCATTGGAATGATCAAAGCCAAAGAGGGGAAGATCCTGCGTTATCCCGTCAATTTCCGGCTGATCAAATAAAGCCCTGATCCGGACGGCATTCTGTCCGGAGAAACCTTTTCCGGCAGCTCCCTGACTGCCGGACAGCGAACCCCGGTGGCCCCTGTCCTCCGGGGTTTCGTGCGTTGCGAACCCGTGAAGTGGAGTATGATAGGGGAATGTCCCGTTCCCTCTCCGCGTTCCTTCTCGGATGCGCCCTCACATTTCTCACCAAATGGATTCCGCCGGACTGGCTTTCCGGCTGGACGACCTCGCAGGGCGAGGCCGTGGCGGCCCAGCTCACGGGTGTCACGGATGGTGATACCATTACCGTGCGGATGGGCGGAAATGTGGTGAAGGTGCGTCTGAACGGCATCGATGCCCCGGAGAAAAGCCAGCCTTATGGCGTCGCCGCGAAAACGAAATTGGCGGCCCTGACCCTGGGGCGGAGAATCACGCTTCGCGGCGCGGAAAAAGACCGCTATGGTCGCACGCTGGCCCGCGTCTATGCGGACGGGGATGATGTGTGCCTCGCCATGATACGCGCGGGCTACGCGTGGCACTACACCCGCTACAGCAACGATGCCGGGCTGGCCGCCGCCGAACGCGAAGCCCGCGCCTCAAAAAGAGGTCTCTGGGCTGATAAGTCCCCGGTGCCCCCATGGGAGTTCCGGAATGGGAACCGTTTAGCCAAAGTTACGCCCTGAGCTGCCAGTGCCGCGGGTGGCGGGTTTGGTTTGCCAGGAACTGAGGGAAAGGCGGCCTGCCGGATTTCTTCTTAGAATTTCCGGCAAGTGGTTGCCACCCGCGGAATGTAACCGGTGCCATGGCAGCGATTGACGAATTCCGGCACCACCTTTTCCTGCGTCTGTTCACTTCCAGTGAACCGGCATTGCGGGGATACGTGCGCGCGTTGCTCCCCACCCTGACAGATGCGGACGATGTAATGCAGGAAGTGGCCGTGGTCCTGTGGAGCAAGTTTGCGGAATACGAAACGGACGGGGATTTCAGGCGCTGGGCGTTCTCGGTGGCCCGCTTCAAGGTAATGGCCTGGCGGCGGGATCAGATGCGGGACCGTTGCGTGCTGGGAGAGAAGATCACCGAATTGCTGGCCGATGATGCCGAGGCAGGGCACGACCGTCTGGAGGCGCAGCGGGCGGCACTGCACCTTTGTCTGGGCAGGCTGCCAGTGGGACAGCGTCATCTGGTGGAACAGGCCTACATGCCAGGCACGCGAATTGACGAACTCGCGGCCCGAGCGGGGCAAACGGCGATGGCCTTGTACAAAAAACTGCACCGTATCCGCATCGCCTTGATTGAATGCACCCGCGGCGCGCTGTTGAAGGAGGACCGCGGATGAATCCGCAAGATCCACGGCTGGATTGGATCCGGCAATACATGGAGGGCACCGCCACAGTGGAGACCACCTCGCGCCTGGAGGAAGCCTTGGCCCAGGACGCGGAGTTGCGTGCTTTTTTTCTGGAGTATCTTTACATGGATAGCGGCCTTTCCGCTCTCCAGGCACACCGGATTTCCGGCGAACCGGTCCTGCCGGAAAAAGCCTCTCCCCGCCGCATGGTTCGCTGGCTTATCCCCGTCGCCCTGGCCGCGGGTTTATTGATATTCCCGGGCTTGGCCTCCTGGCTGTTTTCCCCGCGGAGTCCGGAACCTTCAACGGTAATCGCGACCATAAAATCCACCCGCATGGGCCTGTGGATGGATGCCAAACCAGTGGAACCCGGCACCTCCCTCGGCACGGGGGTCTGGGAATGGCAGAGCGGGTTGGTGGAACTGGAAACCCAGGATCACACGACGCTGACTGTCGAGGCTCCAGCGCGGCTGGAAATCAAATCGCCGCTTCTCGCGCGGCTTCTTACCGGTCGCATGGTGGTAAGAATGGAGAAGGGTAAATCGGGCTTTGTGGTCGAGATGCCGCGACTGCGGGTGACGGATCTGGGCACAGAGTTCGGGGTGGGAGTCACTCCAGGCGGTGAGTCACTTCTGCAGGTTTTTGAAGGAAAGGTGCGGGCCGAAACCGCCGGGCAAACGACCGCAAAGGAAATCGAGGCCGGGGAATCCGTGACTGCCAATGCCCAGGGGAACCTTGCCCCGGCAGGCTTCAAGGAGGACCGCTTCATCCGCCGGTTCCCGGCACGCGGGAGTTCCCCGGCAGGCGAAGGCGGCATTCTTTACAGCAAAAGCACTCTCGATGCCGTGCGGGTGGCTCCCGTTCGCTCTCCGGTCACGGTGGACGGCGATTTAGCGGAATGGAATCGCGCGGGCCGGTTTCGCGCGGCCTGCCTGCCGCCGTTTGCGGATACGTATTTTCTGGAAGGGGCTATGATGTATGACAGGGAGAGCCTCTATCTCGCGGCTCATGTGGGGGATCCCCTGCCCATGCGCAACACCTCACGCGACGGGATGGAATTCGCGGGCGGGAGCGTTATCGTGCGCCTCTCGACCGACCGGACGCTGGG
Source organism: Verrucomicrobiales bacterium (assembly GCA_965229245.1). GTDB lineage: Bacteria > Verrucomicrobiota > Verrucomicrobiia > Verrucomicrobiales > V1-33 > V1-33. The sequence continues at coordinate 200,656 of CBDDIW010000002.1, read as the reverse complement.
ATGGCCGCTTAAAGGCTCCGGGTATGGCCGGATCACCGCCGGCGACATGGATGCCCCGGCTACCCGGAGTAACCGCGTCGTCCACCTCATCCTGTGGCATGACGCCGCTTCAAAAGAAGCCAGATTGCGTCTGCAATACGGTCTGAAGATTCACGGGGATACCACGGACGCCAACGGCTGGCAGGGAGCCTTCCGCAAGGACGCGGACGGGAAGGGCTATACCCTGGAATATACCATCCCCTGGAGCCTGTTGAACTGCGCGGACGATCCCCCCCGCGCGGGTGACACCATGGCCGCGCTCTGGATGGCGCACTGGAGTGATGAAGAGGGCCGTGTCAGCCTGGGACAACTGGTGGAGATCACCAACCAGGACGCCCTGCCTTTCAAAAGCATCCATCCCTCCAACTATTTCCAGCATGGCCCCGCCTGGGGGCGTGCGGTTTACCTTCCCGGAGACTGACAATCCGCCGCCCCTGCCGCTATGATGAAAATCACTTTGTTCGCGCCTCGCTTTTCCGTGTCCATCCTTTTTGCCTGCGCCCTGCCGTCTGTACCGGTGATGGCTGGAGAAACCAGTGCGAACAAGACACCCGGTGGGGGGATCCGGATTGAGATTCCCTACTCCGCTCCGGCGGATGGCTTCCTCAGTCTCGCGCTTAACAATGACCGTGGTCAACTGGTTCGCAGTCTCCTCCATGCCAGACCGGTGAAGGCCGGTAACGGCACGGTCCCCTGGGAAGGCACGAGCGATCTGGGTATTCCCCAGCCTGGCGGTGTCTATTCGACCAAGGCCGTTTTCTTCACGGAGAAGCCGAAGGCCGAATATGTGATGACCGTCGGGAAGAACGGCAACCCTCCCTATCGAACACCCGACGGCAAAGGTGACTGGGGTGGCAACCTGGGCGGGCCCGCCGCCATCTGCGCGAATTCCGACAGTGTCATGATGGTGTGGTCCTGTGTGGAGGATAACCAGATCACCGGAATCCAGCAGACAGATGCCGACGGCAATATCCGGATGCGCTACTATTCCTTTTATCCGTGGGATGGACGCCTTTCCGGCACCATGGACGACCGTAACTTTTATCTCGGCATTCTTAACGCGGAGAAAAAGCGGGTCGAGATCGCCGCCTACGAACTCGGTAAACCCCGGGGCAAAATCCTGACAGCGCTTCCCACAAAACCACACGCCAACCCGCCGGGGACCCGCTGGACCGGCGGATTTTCCGCGACCATAGATGGCATGGCTCTCACCGCCGGCACGATCTTCGCCACGATTTGCACGGATGATGTTTTGTTCATCGTGGACCGTGCCACGGGAAAAATCCGTGATCAGATTACCCTCTCGTCTCCGCGCGATGTCAAAGTTTCCAAAGGCGGGTTGATCGTCCAGTCGGGCAACAGGATCATACGGCTGGGGCTGGACGGGAAACTGGAAAAGACACTCGTGGACGAGGGCCTCCTGGAAGACCCCCGGGCCCTGGCCGTGGATGCCGGGGGTGGCTTCTTCTCCAGCGGAGCGGGTGGCCAGGTCGCGCGTTTCAGCGCGGACGGAAAGCTGATTGCCAGAATCGGAAAAGAGAAAGGAGCGGCAAAGACCGGCAGGTTTGTGTCCACCGCCCTGGGCCGTGTCGCGGCGATGAGCCTGGGGCCTAAGGATGATTCGCTTTGGATCCAGGATACCGCCACGGGTTTTCCCCGCACCTCCCGCTGGACACTGGAGGGGCAGCTCAAGCAGGAATGGTTTACGCCCAAGGCGGACCTCTGGTCTCAATCCGTGAATCCCGCGAAGCCAAATGAAATGCTGACCACCAGCGGAGCCTTCGCGGACGAACCTGGAATCCGCGCCTACGAAGTGGATTGGGAGACGAAGACCTGGCGGCCCGGCTGGTTTTACGACAACACCTGGGAGGAGATGTTTGCCTGCAACGATGTCTTTCTCGGCTTTCAGCACGGGGGAAATCCGCTCAACGCGGCCCGGGGCGGTAATTCACCGTGGCCCACCTTTCACTATGCCGGACGGACCTTCGTCTCCCATGGAGACAAGAGTTACTTCATGAATGACAGCGGCAACGACGATGGCGCGATCTATCAGTATTCAGCCGGCCATAAACCGAAGCCGGTGGCACTGGTGAGTTACCATCATGTTTTCAAACGGGATGACGGGAGATACGAGGGCAGTTACAATCAGGGGCCGAACCAGTGGATGACTTGGGCGGACCGGAACGGCGACGGGCGCATGTCCACCGATGAGATCTCCCTCGCGAAAGACGTTCCGGCTCTCGCGGGAGTGGAGAAACTCTCCGGCGGTCATCTCGATTCCAACCTGAATGTGTGTATCCAGCTGGGTGGTGGGGACAATAAAGACGAATACATTCTCCCACCCAAAGAAATTCTCCCCAACGGTGTTCCGGTCTATGACTGGTCATTGCTCAGGAAAGCGGTCACCCTCAAGAGCCCGGACTTCCGGGGAGGGGATGGTGCCAAGGTGGTGTCCAGTGTCGAAATGACCTTGCCGCTGTCAGCGGACGACGGGTTCTATGTCGTGGCGAAGCCGGGCTCCAAAGAGCCGATGCGTCTGCCTGGCATCGATGGCTCGGGCTGGTGGGCCAGCCGCAATTGGCGAAACAAGATTGTGAAATTCAACAAGGAGACCGGCGAACCCATCTGGGCAGTCGGTCGCCGCGCCCCGGGTCGCGCGGAGCCGGGTCAGATGTATTCCCCCATCTCCATTTCCGGGAAGGCCGGGGGCGCGATCTTCGTCGCCGACGCACTCGGTGTTATCTGGGTGTGGAGCACGGACGGCCTCTATCTTGGCCGCCTTTTCCGGGACCACCACGCGGGCACCAGCGACGTGCCCGCTGATCAGGAACTCTATGGCGAGATCCAGTCCACCTTTGTATTCACTCATTCCGGAACCGGAAAGATCTATCACGTGGGCGCGGGAAATGAGACGCGGATCCACGAGCTGGCGCTGCCGGAAATCCAGACCCTGGCAAGTCATTCCATCACGCTAAGCCCTGAGCAGGCAAAGAGGATCCAGCCATGGGATCCCGATGGCATTTCCCCCGCGGAGAAGCCCGTCCACATCGCCCGGCCCGCGCCCGCCCCTGATACTCCAGGCATGTATAAGGTGAAGGTGGATGGCGATCTGGATGGCCGGGAGGGCTGGCCCGCGCCCCTGCTCGTCCTTCTCGACGGCCAGGAACTGGCCACCGTGAATGTGATGTATGACGCCGAAAATCTCTACCTGGGCTACCGGGTCAGCCACCCTGGCGGCACCGCCAACAGCGGTAGTGAGCTTCCTTACTCCCCCTTCGTCAGCGGAGCGTATGTGGATTTCACCATCGCGCCGGACTGGTCCCGGCCCCAGCGTTCCGAAGTGCTTGAAGGTGACCTCCGGGTGCTCCTTGCCAGGGTCCACAATGGGGAAGGCGCGGAGTCGGATTTCCACCAGGGCTTCTGGCAAAAGAAGGCTGGCGGCACCGGAGAGCGGAACATCACATCTCCCGCCGCCCAGGTTCACTTTGACCAGATCAGCACCGTGCCGGGCCTGAAATTCGCTTATAAGGTGGATCCTGAAAAAGACGGGCGCACAGGGAATCTCAGCTACACGGTGGAGGTCTCCGTGCCTCTTGCGAGTCTGGGCCTGAAGGAGGTCGCCGGAAAAACGGTCGGCTTCGATGTCTCTGTCGGTACCGCCAACACCGCCGGCGATGCCCGTGAGCGTGCCGCCCACTGGGCCGGCCTTAGTGAAGGGCGCGTGGTTGATCGCCCCGGCAGCACGGAACTCCTGCCGCACACTTGGGGAACGCTTACTTTTGCCCCGGCCAGGAAATGATTTGAGCCCTTCAATGAAAAAACCCGCCAGAGGATTTCCGGCGGGTTTTTATTGAGAAGGAATTCCGGAGAACCTCCAGTTTCGACGTCTTACTTCGCGGCCTTGATAGGCAGGAGCTTGATGTTGCGGAAGCTCACTTTGCCGTGGTCACCCTGGAGGGCGAGGAAGCCTTTGTCGAACTTCGCGAAATTCTTCATGGAGCCGAATTTGCTGGCGGCCACGCGCTTCTTGAAGTCTTCGCTGCCGAGGACGTATTCGAAATACTTCACGCCGTTGATCTCATGCACGCATTTCTCCGGGGAGAGGATGAGGCGGAGGTGATTCCATTCACCGGCGGGCTTGGTGGCGTCGAGAGGCGCGTTCGTCTTCGGGTCGATCTCCGGCTTGTAGAGGCCGTAGAGCCATCCGCAGCGCTGAGGGTCGGTGGCCTTAGCGTTGTCTTCGAGCTGGAGTTCCGGACCCGTGGCCCAGACCGCGCCACCAGCGTTCGTCACATGATAGATGATGCCGCTGTTCGCGCCTTCGCCCATCTTGAAGTCGAGGCTCAGTTCAAACCAGTCATATTCGCCCTTCGTGCAGAGGTCACCGGCGTCATGGGGGTCCACACAGACGAGATCGCCATCCACCACCTGCCAGCCCTTGCGGACTTTGTCGCTCTTGAAGTTGTTCCAGCCGGTGAGGTCCTTGCCATTGAAAAGAAGTTCCCAGCCCGCCTTGGTTTCGGCTTCGGTCAGGGTGTTTTGCGCGGCGGTCGCGGGAGCGGCGGCGGGCTTTTCAGCCGCGGGTTTGGCGGCGTCCTGGGCGGTGGCCATGAGTCCGGCGGCGAGGGCCGAAGCGGCGACGAGTGAAGTGAGGATGAGTTTCATAAGGGTGGCTTAAGGCCTCTCAGTCATCGCCGCAACACGTCGGCCTGCAAGTCAACTCTTGCGACTAGGACACGGGGTTTTCAAGGTTTTCCGGCCAACGGGCTTGCTTCTCATTCGCGCTTTCGGGGCTTGCATTAAGGCGGCGTGATTCGTTAAATTCCGGCCATGTGGCGAAAATGTAACCGCCTGTTCCTCTGGTGCGTCTTCGCGGTTTCCGCCGTCTGGACGGTTCCGGTGCGGGCGCATGGGGATGTGCATCAGACCATTCTGGCACTCTCCCGGGAACTGGAGGAAAAGCCCGGGAACGCCCTCCTGCTGATGGAACGCGCCCAGCTGTACGCCCAGTATCAACATTACCCCGAGGCCCTGGCGGACCTGGAACAGGCGGAACGCGCGGATCCAACTCTGGACACCCCGCTGGCTCTGCGGGGGACCATCTTCCGGAACACGGGAAAAACAGCCGAGGCCCGGACCGCCCTGGAGGCCTTCCTGAAAAAACACCCGGCAAACGCCCGGGTGAAGTTCGATTACTGCCTCACGCTGGTGGATCTGAAGGATACCGCCGCCGCGCTAATGGAACTGGACGCATTACTTGCCCTCCCACCCCGCCCCTCTCCGGAAGCCGCGGCCCTGAGGCTACGGCTGACGGAAGCCCAGGGAGTGGACGGTCCGGAAGCCGCGCTGAAGTGGGTAAAGGTATTTCTGGAACGCCACCCCTTGCCCTTTCTGGAAGAGCAGGCCCTTCGGCTGGAGATGCAACTCGGCAGGCCTACGGAGGCGGTGAAACGCCTGGATGCCATGATCGCCAGGGCTCCCCGTCCGGAGGCTCTTTTATTGAGGAAGGCCGGCGTGCTTGCCGGGGCGGGGGATGCCGCCGGAGGCGAGGCCGCCGCCCGCGCCGCGCGGGAAGCCATCTCCAGACTCCCGGAAGCCCGGCGGGGCTCCGCCGCCGTCCGTGCCTTGGAGCAGAGCGCGGATAAATACCTCACCCCCGCGAGGACGCCATGAAATCCACCCCTTCCTTTTATGCCGCGGCGTGCTGGTGCCTGTGGATGCTCCTCGTTTGCCTGGCTCCGGCGCGGGCTGAAGATCCCCGGCTGGTGCGCGGCCCGTATTTGCAAATGCCGAATGCCTCGGCGGTTACTATCTGCTGGCGTACGGAGCTGCCGGGAACGGGCACGGTGCGTTATGGAAAGACAGAGGGGCAACTCACCGGGTCGGTGGTGGAGGCGGTGCCCGCGGTCGATCATCAGGTGCGGCTTACGGGGCTCACCCCCGCCACGCATTACTTTTATCAGGTGGAAACGGGGGAAACCACCCTGGCGGAGGGGGCCTCCTTTCACTTTTACACGCCTCCGGCGGACGGGGCGGCGGTGCCGGTGCGGTTCTGGGCGCTGGGGGATTGCGGCACGGCCTCGCTCGCCCAGCGGCAGGTGCGGGACGCGTTTGCCCCGCTGCACGCGCAGCGGCGCGCGGATCTCATGCTGTTCCTCGGGGACAATGCCTACTACAGCGGCATGGATTCCCAGTATCAGGTGGCCATCTTCGACATGTACACGGACTACCTGCGGGCGCTGCCCGCGTGGGCCTGCATAGGGAATCACGAAACCTATAGCGAGGCGGATGAGCTGGGCCGGTTTGCCCATGACCGGGTGTGGGTGGCACCCGCGGATGGGGAATGCGGAGGAGTGGTCAGCGGCACCACCCGGTATTACTCCTGGAACCATGGCCCGGTGCATTTCATCAGCCTGGACAGCATGACCTCCAGCCGGGCTCCGGACGGTCCCATGGGACAGTGGCTCATCGCGGATCTGGCGGCGAATCTTCAGCCCTGGGTGGTGGCCTTCTGGCATCACCCCCCCTACTCCCGGGGATCCCATAACTCCGACTATGAGCGGGAGATGGTGGAGATGCGGGAGAACATGGTGCCCATTCTGGAGGCCAACGGAGTGGACCTCATCCTAACGGGTCACAGTCACTGTTATGAACGGTCCTACCTGATGGACAGCCACTATGGTCCCTCCAACACTCTCACGAATGGGCATCTGAAAAACCAGGGGAACGGCCGGGAGGACAGCGATGGCCCGTATTACAAAGCCTCGGCGGGCATGGCTCCGCACGAGGGCGCGGTTTACATTACCGCGGGCTCGTCCGGTCAGGTCAGCGGCGGCACGCTGGATCATCCGGCGCACTTCATTTCCCTGAACAGCCTGGGTTCCGTGGTGGTGGATGTGGACGGCACCCGGATGGATGTGCGGTTTCTCCGGGAATCCGCCGCGCCGGACGCGCCGCCGGTCTTCGATGACTCTTTTACCATCATCAAGGGAGTGCCACCTCCCCAGGCCCCGGTGCTGACCCGCGGACCTTATCTGCAAATGGCGGCTCCCAGCGCGATGACGGTGCGCTGGCGCACGGATGTCCCTTCCGGAGGCCGGGTGCGCTACGGTCCCACCCCGGCGGCCATTGGAGGCTTGGTGGAACAGCCAGGAGAGGTCTCCACGGAGCACTCCGTGAGGATCACGGGCCTAACGCCCGGCACGAAATACTACTACCGGGTAGAATCCGGGAACGCTCCCTCCATCGGGGGACCGGGCTATTTCTTCCGCACGCCTCCCGCCCCGGGTTCCCCCGCGCCGGTGAGGGTCTGGGCACTGGGGGATGCGGGGACGAAGAACGCGGAGCAGCGGGCGGTGCGGGATGCCTTTGCCGGGCTGCATTCACAAAAACCGGCAGATGTGTGGCTCCTGCTGGGCAACAACGCCGCCTCCCAGGGGAGTGACGCGGATTACCAGGCGGCGGTCTTCGGTACCTACCAGTCCCTGCTTCAACAGGCGCCCGTGTGGTCCTGCCTGGGGGAACAGGAAACGGCGGGTCCTGTCGTGGACGGACGCTATGCGTGGGACCAGATCTTTGAAATGCCCGCCGCCGGTCAAAGCGGGGGTGTGCCCTCCGGCTCCGGGCGCTACTATTCGTGGAACCACGGGAACATTCACTTCGTGGCCCTGGATTCGGTGACCTCCAGCCGGGCGGCGGATGGCCCCATGGCGCGGTGGCTCGCGGAGGATCTCCAGGCGAACACGCTTCCCTGGACTATCGCCTTCTGGCACCACCCGCCTTACAGCAAAGGCTCCCACAATTCAGACACGGAGGCCGGGTCCACCGCCATGCGGCAGAACATTTTGCCCATCCTGGAGGAATACGGCGTGGACCTGGTCCTCTGCGCGCACAGTGAAAGTTATGAGCGCTCTGTGCTGCTGGATGGGCACTATGGATTATCCGGCACGCTGTCGCCCGCCAACCGGCTCAACACCCGGGACGGGCGGGAGGATGGCGCCGGGGTTTATGTGAAGCCCGCGACGGCCCGCGCGCCGCACTCCGGGACGGTCTATGTGGTGGCCGGATCCTCCGGAAAAACCGGCGGGGGAGCGCTGAATCATCCGGCCCACCTGGTGTCCCTGAATCAACTCGGCTCGGTGGTGGTGGATGTCACGGGCAACCGCATGGACGTGCGATTTCTGCGGGAGAGCGAGGAACCCGGGGGCTCCCCGGCGCGTTTCGATGACTATTTCACCATCCTGAAAGGTGGCCCTCCGGTACCCCTGCCCGCCACGGGGCTGGCGGTGTTGCAAAACGGCCCCTCCTCCGCGCTCCTCTACTGGCAGGACAACTCCGACGCCGAGGAGCGCTACGAGGTGGAGATCGCGTCCCAGGGTGGCGGCTTTATCAATGTGGCCACGCTGGGGCCAGGCTCCACGGGGTGTGAAATCGCCGGGCTCAATCCTGGCATGCAATACAGCGTGGTGGCGATTGCCTCCAACATCGCGGGCACGGCGTCGTCCGCGGCGCTGAATTTCCAGCAGCCTCCGAATGTCCCCGTGCCCTCCCGGCTGGAGCAGTGGCGGTTCCTCAACTGGGGCGCGGTGAATGCCGCGGGAGAGCGGGCGGATCTGGCGGACCCGGACGGCGACGGCTCGGTGAATCTCATGGAATATGCCCTGGGCTCCTCTCCGCGAAATGCCCAGGCCGTGCCGGAACTGACCGCCACCCTCACCCCGGAGAACAAGCTGGCGCTGTCCTTCCAGCGGCAGGATGCGCCGGAACTGACCTATACCGTGGAGTTTTCCTCCAGTCTGAATCCTGGCTCGTGGGCTCCCGCCTTTTCCTCCACCGGCGGCGCCCCCCGGACGATCACCGTGGTGGATCCCTCCCCCCTGCCGGGCACGTCCCGGTTTGCCCGGCTGAAAGTGACTCTCAACTGACCCCCGGACCCGGCGTAAGCCTGGGCCCGCCCATCCCGTATCACCTGCTCCATGCGTCTGCTCCTGCCCTCCCTGCTGCTCTCCTGCCTGCCTCTCCGCGCCGCCACTCTGTGGGTGGAGGGCGAGGCTCCCGCCGCCAATACCATGCACCGCCATCCCTGGTGGTTCGACCAGGTAAAAAAGGACCTCCTCAGCGGCGGGGACTGGATCAGCAATTTTGCCAAAGAGGAGGGCACGGCGGATTACAAGGTGGAGGTGAAGGAGGCCGGGGACTATGTGCTCTGGGTGCGCGCCAATCCCACGGGCACGAAGCTCTCCTGGATGCTGGACTCCGGGGAGTGGAAGGCGGTGGATTTCGCGACGGAGAAGCGGGGCGAGCAGAACATCGCGGCGGATGGAAAACCTGACCTCCGTTTCATCGCCTGGGTGAAGGCGGGCGGTGGGAAGCTGACGGCGGGCGCGCACACGGTGAAGTTCCGGATGCACGGCACGGACAACAATCACGGGGGGCTCGACTGCTTCGCGCTGAGCAACGACGGCTTCATCCCCAACGGCCTGCTGAAGCCCGGGGCTCCGACGGCGGGTGGTCCGGATGAGTGGTTCCCGCTGCTGGCGGATGAGGACACCTTTTCAAAGGAGTCCGTCATCGACATGAGCGCCCTCATCGAGGCCCCCGCGGGGAAACACGGTCCCGTCATCGCGAAGGGGGGCGATCTGGTGTTCGCCCAGGCACCGGGCACGCCGGTGAAGTTCTGGGGCTGCGGGGCGAATCTCCAGCAGGATCAATTCAATCGCGAGCAGCAGACACGGCGGATCCGCTATCTGAAAAAGTTCGGAAACAATGTCGTGCGGGAGCACCCGCTCTTCGATGAGGTGAGCAAGGACGGGAAGGTGGACCCGAAGCGGCTGGATGCCTATGACTGGTGGTTCGCGGAGTTGAAGAAGGCGGGCATCTACAGCACATGGAGCGTCTTCTATCACTTCCCCGTCACGGCGGCGGACGGGTATGATCCCGCGCTCTTCGCGGAACTGGAGCCCATGGGGAAGGACGGGCGGAGGGACAGCTACGGGCTCATCACCATGTCTCCGGAACTGTGGGCCATCCGCACGAAGGTGCTGCTCTCCCTGCTGAATCACAAGAACCCCTACACCGGCCTCCGCTATGCCGAGGACCCGGCGCTGCTCTGCGTGGAGTTTCAGAATGAGGACAGCGTGTTCTTCTGGAATCCGCTGGGCGACCTCGCGAATCCGACCCCGAAGAAATGGAAGGCCCATGCCAAAAAACTGCGTGGCATGTTCGCGGCGTGGGCGAAGAAAAAGTATGGCACCGCGGAGGCGCTGCAAAAGGCCTGGGGGAAACTGGACGGCGCGGACAACATCGAGAGCGAACTCGGCCTCATGGGCCCGTGGGAAATGGAGGGTTCCGGCATCCGGGGCCGTTTCGCCGGAAACACCGCGCGCGCCGCGGATCAGATGGGTTTCCTCACCGGGATGCAGACGGACATGTATGCGGCGTGTGAGAAGGCCGTGCGCGCCACTGGCTTCAAGGCCCAGGCCGTGACCACCAACTGGCTCGGCGGGTCCGGTCTTCTGGACCAGGCGAACATCCTGACGGATATGGCGGGCAGCATGATCGACCGGCACAACTACGCCGGCGGCGGCGCGGGCGGGCACGGCATCGGGGAAGGGCAGATCTTCGCGGGTTCCCACCTGGGGAAGCCGGGGTCGAACCTCTTCAGCATCGCGCTCAAGCAAGTGGAGGACCGGCCGTTTTCCATGAGTGAATGGACCATGTGCCCGCCCACGAAGTGGAAGCTGGAGGCCGCGCCCATCATGGCTTTCTACGGCATGGGGCTCCAGGGATGGGACTGCTCCTATCACTTCATCCAGGACGGCACCCGGTTGGGCGATGGCTGGCCGCGCATGAGCAGCTACTGCACGGACACGCCGCACTACATGGGGCAGTGGCCGGCCCTGGCTTTCGCCCTGCACAAGGGGCACATCTCCCCGGGAGCCCTCGTGGCCGCGCGCCGGACCACTCCGGAAAAGGTGACCTCCGGAGGCCCGGCCTGGCTCCAGGATTACTACAATGGAAACGATCTCATTCAGGTGCCCGGGGGCACGCCGCCGGAGGTCTTCGCCGCCGGACGCGTGACCATCGGGTTCAAGGGCGGGGACAGCATCAAGACGGATCTGACCAAACTGTGGGACACAAAAGCGAAGACCGTCCGCAGCAGCACAGGTGAACTCCTGTGGGACTATGGCCACGAGCGCATCCTTGTGGGCAGCGCGAAGACGCAGGGGGTGATCGGTAAATGCGCCGGTCCCGTAAAGCTGCCCGCCGCGGATCTGGATATCAAAACGGGGTTTGTCAGTGTCCTCTTCACCCCGCTGGATGACCTTCCTCTGGCAAAGTCCCGCCGCATCCTGATCACGGCGCTCGCGCAGGACAAGCAAACCGGAGCCAAATACAGCGAGGACGGCACCAAACTGCTCTCCACCGGCACCGCGCCCCTTCTGATGGAGCCCGTGCAGGCCACCATCCGGCTCGCTGGTGCCGCCCCGGTTTCCGTGCGCCCGCTGGATCACTACGGCGTGCCCCTCAAGACTCCCGTGGACGTGAAAGACGGGACTATCACCATTGATGGACGGAGCCGGGCTTACTACTACGAAGTGCGGAGGTGAAGACCGTGTGATGCAAGAACTGCCCGGCTCCCTCCTGTTGGTTCCATGTGGACGGAGCCGGGTTCTGATTTTTGACGCACTTATTGACGCCTGACTCTTCCATGGAGGGTCATAACAGGCTTGTATTCAGCGGTAAGCGCCGCGTAATGGAATTGATTATTGACGCATAACCGCTGGCTGCAGCGCCTCAGTCAAACGCCAGAGACTTGCCGAAGATGGCGTCATCCCGGGTATCGGCGGCGCGGCTGGAGGCGGGGATGAGGAGAGCTTCCACCTCGCGGAAGGCTTCGCAGGAGTTGACCTCCCAGGCGAGCAGTTCTGTCCGGGCGAAGCGGGGCAAGTGCTGCCGCTGGGTGAGGGCGAGAGGGAGATCCAGGTCCTGGGCTTCGATTTCATCCAGGAGACATTCGTTCACGGCGGGAAGGTTCACTTCCGAGGCCCCCAGCTGGGCAAGGTACCGCTGGGCGGCGCTGCCGTTGTAAGGGAGGGGGTCATCGGCCAGAAGGGGCATCCGGACAACGATCAGTTCCGCGCATTTGTTCCAGACCCGCGCGCGCTCCAGGGCGTCGTGGAGGACGGCGGCGTCGTCACATACCGGGATGATGACGGTGACTCCGCACTCGATTTCATCCAGGGCTTCATCCAGCCGGTGGCGGAAAAAGTGCTTCTCAAAACGTTCAGCTCCGCCTGTGTGCGCATCCAGCAGGATCACTTGGGTGTGATCCACCAGGTCCACCAGTTCGTGAGGCTCGAAGCCCTCCTCCGCATCGAGCAGCACGGTCTGCATGGGCAATTCCTGCTCCGGAGAAGTCAGCGCGATGGTCTGGAGGACGCCTTTCCGGTGGAGGTAGCCACTCATCAAAGCGGTGAGAGTCGTCTTTCCGCAGGCATCGGTATCGTTGGCGATGATAATGAGCTTTTTCATAATTTACAATAACCACGATTATTGTATCCGCCAGATTGCGGCTAGCAAACAAATAATCAATCTTTCCATAATTTTTGGAATGACTGCACTGCCTTTGAGCACGAAAGGTGCCCGATCACGACTTTTTTAGTCGTGATTAATATTGGATGAGAAATCCCACGTGCGCAAGCGTGTCCTCCAGCGGCTCCACGGCCAGAGAGGGGGGAGGTCGTTATGGGGCCGCGAGCTTCCCGGCCGGGCGGTTTTCGGAGCCCTTTTTGCCGGTCAGAGAGTCTCCCAGGAGAGCTCGGTCCGCTTCCGCGAGAGCGAGCATCTTTTCCACGATCTCCGGATGTTCCGCGCTCAGGTTTTTCGTTTCGCCGATGTCGGCGAGGAGATCGTAAAGCTCCGGCTTCGTGATTTTGACATTCCGGTATTTCAGCGGGATGCCGTCCTTCGCTTTCGGCTGATCCCCCATGGTCCGGTAGGTGTGGGGAAGCAGGAGCTTCCACTGGCGGCCGATGACCGCCTGCAATTCATTCCCCGCGTAGCGAATGAAAAGGTATTCGTGCGGGGAGACCGCGCCAGGAGTCCTGGTCAGCAGCGGGCGGATATCCATGCCATCGATCTTTGCCAGTGGGAGCGCCGCGCCCGTGAGAGCGGCCACGGTGGGGAGGAGGTCGAAGGTGCCCGCCATTTCCTTGCACTCCGTGCCTGCCGGGATGGTGCCAGGCCACCGCATGAGGTAGGGCTCCCGGATGCCGCCCTCCCAGGAGGTGCCTTTCCCCTCACGCAAAGGCCCGGCGCTGCCCGCGTGCTCCCCGTAGCTCAGCCACGGGCCGTTGTCCGAGGTGAAGACCACAAGCGTGCGTTCATCCAGGCCATTCCGCTTCAGGGCGGAGAGGATTTCCCCCACGCTCCAGTCCAGTTCTTCAATCACGTCGCCATAAAGACCCGCGCCGGATTTACCGCGGAATTTATCGCTGCAGTAGAGAGGCACGTGCGGCTGGGGATGTGGCACGTAGAGGAAAAAGGGCTGGTCCTTATGCCGGTCGATAAAGCTCACCGCGTGTTCCGTGAGCCAGGTGGTGAGATCGCTTTGGTCCTCCAGTGTCCGCAGCACCTTGTCTCCCTCCAGCAGGGGGAGCGGCGGGTATCCTTTCGGATTTTCCGGATGCTTCGGCCACATGTCCCCGGAATAGGGCAGGCCGAAGTATTCATCGAATCCCTGCTTCAGGGGGAGAAACTCCGCCGGGCGTCCCAGGTGCCATTTTCCGAAGATGCCCGTGGCATACCCCTTGGATTTCAACAGTTCCGCCAGGGTGGTCTCCGAGGGATTCAGCCCCTCCTTCGCCGCGGGTCCGAAGGCTCCGTGGACCCCCACGCGGCTGTGCATGCACCCCGTCATGAGCGCGGAGCGGCTGGCCGAGCACACAGCGCTGCTCACGTAAAACCGGCTGAACTTCCGGCCCTCCGCCGCCATGCGGTCTAGGTTCGGCGTCTTCCATTGCTTCGCGCCGAAGGGCCCGATGTCCCCATAGCCCATGTCGTCGCAGAAAACGATGACCACATTCGGTGGCCGGTCTGCGGCCATACCGGTGCCGGTGAGCAGAAGCAGGAAAAGGAGCAGACGCGAGATCATGGAGAGCGGGTGCGGAGTTCGCTGTTTCGATAGCCCCATCATGCCGCGCGACACCTGAAAGTTGCATCCGTGTCCGGGGTTGCTATGCTCGGCCCCGCCGGGTTTTCCGGCCACCAAAAAACCAAGTCCAAATGAAGCTCATCGCCTTAATCCTCGCCGCGCTCGGCTCGTTGCTCCTCTCCTCCTGCAATACCATGGAGGGACTGGGGCGTGACATGCAGAAAGCCGGAAATTCCATGGAGCGCAGCGCCTCGCAGTAGCCGGGACCGCGTTCGGTTTCCGCAAGACACAGGGCCTTCGTGTTTCCCGCGAAGGCCCTGTTTTTTGGATGGGAACGGACCGGCGCATTCCGCTGTTCTCTTCTTGTTCATCCCGTCCGGAGGGGAATCTTGAGGCGATGAAACCCTCCCGTCCTTCCCGCCAGTCTGCTTTATGGGCCGCCCCGCTTCTGGGCCTTCTTTCTCTCCTGACCGCCTGTCTCTTCACCGGTTGCGGTCCGAAGTCCGGCTCCACCTCTCAGGGGGAAAGTGAAATCGAGATCCTCTGCGCGGCAGGGATGCGCGTGCCGGTGGAGGAAGCGGCAAAGGCTTATGAAGCCGAGGGCCTGGGGAAAGTGAGGATGGAATTCGGCGGCTCTCAGACTCTCCTTTCGAAAATGGAAGTGTCCAAAAAGGGCGATATCTTCCTGCCCGCGGACGCCAGCTATCTGGATCTGGCGCGGAAAAAGGGGCTCATTGGGGAGCAGGTGGACGTCACGGTGATGAATGCCGTGGTAGCCGTGAAGAAAGGAAACCCGGCGGGCATTCACAGCCTGGCGGATCTCCAGCGGGAGAATGTCCGCCTCGTCCTCGCGAATCCGGACCTGGCGGCCATCAGCAGTCTTACCTCCAAAGCCCTGCCTCCGGGCGTTTGGGATGCCCTGGCAAAACGGGCGCTGACCATGAAGCCCACCGTCTCCGATGTGGGGAACGACATCGCCCTCGGCGCGGCGGACGCGGGCTTCGTATGGGACGTCACTGTGCTTCAGGCCAACGGTCTGGAAAAAGTGGACCTCCCGGAACTGGCGGTGGTGAAAGGCCGGGTGGCGGGCGCGGTCAGTGTGGCGGGAGCGAAGCAAACGGAGGCGCGCCGCTTTCTGCGCTACCTCTCGGCCCCGGACAAAGGCGGTCCCATCCTGACAAAACACGGCTACGCCGCTCCCCAGGGCGCGCCGTGGACGAAGGAGCCTTGAGTCCACCAGCCGCCGCACAGGCGGGGGTCAGCGTTTCGGCGGCTGAATTTCCTTCACGGTGGCCCCGTGATCCGGGCTCATGATGAGCACGGAGAAACGCTTTGTGGTGTCCAGATCGCCCGTGCTCAGGCTGACGTAGTCGAATTTCCCGCGCAGGTCCGTGTAGCCGTCTTTGTAGAATTCCGCCTTTCCATTCCGGTCCGCAAAGACCTTCACATACACTTTCGGAAGCGGATGTTTGTCCCCGCGATGGAGCACCTGGAGGCTGCCGGTGTTTTCGCTCACCTGGACGTTCAGTTCATTGGCATAGGACGCGGCGGCTTTCGTGAGGCCACCTCCGGTCACCTCCACCAGCACATTCGCGTCGCGGTATTCCGCCGGGAGAGGCAGCGCGTGGCTGGTGGCCCCGGCGGGGAGCATGATCCGCGCTGATTTGTCAGGCCGGATCATGCGGAAGCGGCTGGTATCCTGGGTGACGAAAGGATTCGCGCTGAAGAGAAACTCCAGGTCCATGGGGTAATAGTTCACCGTCACCTCCGTGAGGTTCCGGTAGTCCAGCTTCACCACGCGATCCTCCACGCGGAGATTGCATACCGGGTCCTTCGAGGCCAGGGCGTCCTGGGTGGTCTCGCGATCCTCCGGGCGGGGAATGGCGGGAGCTTTGCCGTCGATTTCATCCAGTTGGGAATTCAGGTCCGCGAACAGCACGCTCCAGCGCTCCACCGGATATCCGGCGCGGGCCTGGGCGATGCGGCGGGCGGTGGCGGTGTCCTCCTGGCAGAGGGCGAGCCAGGCGTGGAGGTAGTCATACTGGAGCTGCTCCGTGACCTTCGCGGGGTCCACTTTGGCAAAGAAATCCAGGGCCTCCTCCAACCGGTCCTGCACGGCGAGGTAATAACACACCGCCAGATTCTGCTCCGCGTCGAGGGACGGACGGTAGAGCAGGGTGTGCAGGAGGGACTGATACTGCGCGCGCAGTTTGTCATTCATGATGGCCCGCGTGCCGCCCAGCACGTGGGCCCGGGCATTGATCACGGGGCTGTATTCCAGGTGTTCATAGCGGCGGCGTTCCACGGGATCGATCTTCACCGCGGCGGTGTCCAGCCACGCGCCGCAACTGTCGAGGAAGGTCTCCTGATACTGGAGGTAGTCGCTCACTCCCTCTGGCACATTGTGCAGCAGGGCATAGCTCCAGGTGAGGGGATGGAAATGATGGCGGGCGCGCAGAAGGGACAGGGCACCCCGGAAAAATTCCCCGTCCTTCAACCGCCAGGCCATGAGGTCCAGATTCAGCGCCTGAAGATTATGCTGCCCCAGGTAGGCCAGCACCTCCGCGGGAGCGGCGTTCTGGCTCACGTATTCCCAGGAGGCGTTGTCCCCCTGCGTGGGTTTTGCCACCACCTCCAGGGTCGCCTCCGGGGTAAAAGCCGCGGTCTTTCCGTTACGGCTCAGATGCACCGGATACTGCGGATACTGGCCCGGGGCGGGGAAGTAGAACTGGAAGTCCCAGGTGCCGGTATGGTAGGGCTCCAGCTCCACGGGCAGGCTCTGCGTGGGCCGCGTGGTGAGCAGCGGGATGGCTCCGCGCGGGATCTGGAACAGCAGGTCCAGCCGCTGGCGCGAGGCGGAGGGATTCGTGACCACGATCTGCGCTCCGTAAGCCACTCCCGCCAAGAATTCCCCGGTGATGAACTTGTCCGTCCGCTCTCCGGCTTCCTCCGTATAGCGGTCCCCCTGGCGGAAGAAGTTGCGGCTCACCAGCAGAGGCGCGCCATCCTTTTCCATCTCCGCGGGCCGGATTTCCTGATGGAAGAGCAGGCCGCGTCCGGCGGGAGTGAGCACCAGCCGGTTGTCTTTCGGTTCCAGTTTCGGAGCCTTGGCGTCGTTAGGGAAGGGGATGTCCAGCGTGGCCAGGGCGAGGACCATTTCCGTGAAACTGCCAGCCGCCTCCGGAAGGTGGGGCGAGACAAAGGGACGCGCGCCATCCCACAGTGCGAAGTCCTGCCAGAACCGGTTGGGGATTATCAGATCCGCCGTCTGTTGGGCGGCGGTGAGACGGTAATAGTTGTTTTCCACCCACTCCTTCGTCTTCTCCATCTGCCGGAAGAATTTCGGACGGAAGCCCGCGCCTTCCTTACCGAATTCCGCCTTATCCCGCGCGTCCACGCCGCGCCGGTAGCGTCCGTTGATGGCCGGGGTTTGCGGGGTGGTGCCGTTGAGAGGCGTGCCGTAGTTGATGAAGCCGTCGTATTCCGCTTGAGCAGGAGAGAGTTGAAGATCGACAATGACATCACCCCCTGTAGGCGCATCAAAGTAATACTCAGCAGTGTAGCCGTCGCCATCCGCATCATTTACCCGGAGTTTTCCAGTGCGGCACTGCAAATGCCACCGGTTTGCGTCCGGAATGAAGTCGGTCCCCGCGACGGAAAAAGGAGCGGAGCTTTCCGGAACAGGTATACCGTTGAAGTTGGCTGGCCTTCGCCCGTGCCTCCAGTCAAAAGCCCCCCCCACATTGGACTGGAAATCGGACGTATCATTGAGATCAGTCCACATGCCCAATTTGTTAGTAAAAAGGTTGAACCCCTCCGTATTGGAATTGCTTCCGGCGGGTCCATCAAATTGCGCCGGATCCACGACAACGCGTCCAACTGTTTGAACTCCCGAGTCCCCTGGGTCTATGATCCGCCCGCCCCCCGCCAGAGCATTTCCGCGCAGAGCGGCTTCGAAGAGGAAGGCCTCCCGCCGGGAATCCTTCGGCACGGTTTCCAGCCAGTCCTTGAACATCCGGCGCACCACGGGTTGTTCAGCTTCGAGACGGCGGGCCAGGAGGATGCGCTCCACGGCATTCAGGCGGCTGTATTGCCAGGGGCGCAGATAGCCCGTCATGTCCGCTCCCGTAAGGTAGTGGTCCATGAAGGTCTTGTCCCGCTTCGAGGCCAGATATGGCTGGACCACGCGTTTGAAGAAATCCGGGTCCTTCCGCGCGAGGAAGAAGTGCAGCTCATGGCAGGCGTATTTGGAATACAGTTCCGCCTTCCGCTCTGCGGTGAGGGTGGGCCACTCCATGAGCCAGGAGAATTCCGCGAGGGTCGCATTGCCCGAGAGATTCCTCAGCAGCGCGAAGGCCGAGCCGAGATCCGCGATGGGGCGGAAGAGCACGGTGCGGGAGTCCTTGAACTCCACGGGCGCGTCCTTTTCCAGCACCGTCACGCGATTCTGACGGCTGTAGTGCTTCCCTGGTTCCAAGGCATCCGTGAGGCGGAGATCGCGGGGCCTGAGTTCCGTGGCGGGGAGGGAGAAATCGCGAGAGGCGGCGGAGTCGCTGTCGATAGCCACCAGGCGGATGAACTGGCGGTCCCCCAGGAGAGCCGCGTCCACGATGACATTGCCCTCCTTGTCCGGGCGCAGATTGAGCATCACCGTGCCGGGAGCGGGGAGGAAGGAATAGTCCGGCTCCACCACCGGACCGGTTTCCGGAGAGAGCCCGAAAGTGTCAGGAGTTCCTCCCCCGGTCACCTCGCTTTTCCCGGGGCCATCCATAGCACTCCGTTCCTCTCCTTCCGCGGCGGTCTGAATGTCCGTGCTGGTCTCGGCCACGGCCCAGGGAGTGAGCAGCAACCCCGGTCTCGCGAGCATGTTTCCCGCGAAGTGCTTCTGCCCCCGGCGCTCCAGCACGTAGCGATATTCCCCGCTGATACCCCGCGCGTTTTGATAGAAACTGGGCCGCCATTCCGGCCACTCCGCGGAGGGATCCGGCAGGTGGTCCTCATAAAGTTCCTCCAGTCCTTTCGCCGGAAGGTAACGGCTGGCAAAAAGATGCACCCGCGTGTCCACGGAGACATTGCCGATGTGGAAGACCAGCACTGGCCGTTTTTCGTTTCTGTCCCGGAAGCTCGCCTCCCCCCGGGCCATGGCCGTGATGGCGAGGGGTGCGGGATTCGAAAGCTCCAGAGTGCCGGAGGCGCTGACAACGTGTCCGGAGACCCTGGTGCCGGTGACCACACGCACCGTGGTGGGGCGGTCGTTGGAGGCGAGTTGCACCACGTATTCCCCAGCCGTGAGCCCGGAAATGGTCACGAAGCCCCCCTTCGCGGACGCGGAGGCGGAGAGGTCCCGCACCGGGGCTTCCCCTCGCATCTCCAACACGCTGATATCCCCGGGCCCGGGAGGGCTGGAACCGGTCCAGGCGAATTGGACGGGTTCACCCTCACCCACCTGGATCAACACAGGAAGGGTGGCCTGGGCCCGGGGGAGTGTGAAATGCCGCTCCCGGCCCGAGGCGTGACGCGCCACGAAGCTGCCGATGCCCTCCAGTTTCCCAAGTTGGATCGCGCCCGACGCGTCAGTCTTCAAGACCGCCGGGAGAGTCTGCTTGAATTCAGGCCGACTAAAAACCGCGTTCACTTCACGGTCAGCGCGGGGTTCGCCATTTCTCCCCAGATCGTAGAGCACCCACTGGCCGTCCTCCTGGGAAAGGTGGAGGTCATCCACCGCGTCCGTGACCGCCTGTCCATTCACGTTTATCGTTTTCTCCGTCCATAGATGAACCGGCTGACCGGTGACTCGGCCGGTCACGTCCGCCTCCAGGATGAACTGGAGCGTCCGCAGACGGTCCGGGACATTAAAATCCACCACCGCGTCCGCGTTCGTCTCCAGGATCTTCAAGGGATAGACCATGGAGGCGGTCACGCCCTCATGATTCGTGGAGATCACGGTGAGCCGGGTGTTCTCCAGCGCCGCCAGCGGTATGGGAGTCTGGCCGGCCAGAAGCGAGGTCCGCGTCAGGAGCCGGGCCGCGGCTCCAGGCAGGAGCGATTCCTCGGGCACGTGGAAAGCAGCGTGGAGATTGTATTCCTCGCCGGGCACTTCGATGGTCTCCAGGGAAGTGAGGCCCGTGCCATCCCCCAGCACCACCGTTTTTTCCCCGGGCTCGGTGGAGAAGGGGATGAGGATGTCTCCTTTTTCATCCCCGTCGAACCGCCGGGTGCCCAACTGAGCCCAGGCCTTCGACACGGGCCGGGTTCTCTCATCCAGCACTGTGAGCCGCAGGCCGCCGGCGGAGGGATGGGAGAGGAAACGCAGCCCGCCTTTCCGGATCAGGGCGCGGCTGCTCTTCCCGCCGCCAATGAATTCCACTATCCAGACGCCGCGTTTTCCCTTCAGCTCCGGAAGCGTGAAGGAACGTTTTGTCCGCAGCAGAGGGGCCTCCGTATAGTCATAGGTCCTTTCGGCATTCGCGGTGAGCCCGTCCAGATCCAGATCCGTATCCACTTCTTTCCCGGTGCTCCGGTGGACGTTCTCCGTGTTGATCTCGAAGATTCTCACGATCACGCGCGGCACATTCTTCATCCCGACATCCAGGGAGACTTCGTCCTCCGGTGCCCATTCCTCGCGGGAGGCGGGATCGAATTCCAGATCCACCCGGTCCTTCAATGCCTGATAAGCGTCCGGTGAGAGCAGTGAAATCCAGCGGGCGGCGTCCGGGGATCCCGAGGTGAGTTTGGCCTCGGCCAACAGGGCGTTCAGCCACTGGTCCCGGAGATAATGCGCGAATTTGTCCGCGTTCCCGGCCTGTCCCAGCACTGTCAGGAGAAGCTCGCGCACCAGGGGTTCGTCATCCTGCACGGCCGGGAAATCGATCACGTCCGAAAAGTCCTCCGAAAGGTCTGCTGTGTCCTCGAACGCCGGCTGGTTCTTCCAATCGGGATTGAGATAATCGCCGGTCCGGGGCAACTGGAGGTAGGAGAGCAGCCGGGTCTCATTTACCACGCCCCGACCGCGATCATGCGCGAGGCGATGGTAAAGCACATACGCCTTCAGGCTGTTGAACGCGGGGCCTAGGCGCGCGGTGAAAGACTCCAGTCGATCCAGCCAGGCTTCCCGCACGGCGGGATCCCGGTCCGCATCCTGCCCAAACGGCGGGCGGAGTTTCCCCGCCCAGGCGAGGGCGAATTTGCTGTCCTGCAGCAATTTTGGCCGCAGTTTCAGGAGATCCTCCATCTGGGCAAGAGTGAGGAACTCGTGGATCTTGAATTCTCCAAAGCCCTGGGATTCTTTTGTGGCTAGGTCGTCGTTGATGATTTCCACCAGTTTTGGAACATCCGGGTGCTGGAGGCGCGAGAGCAGGTCCCGGCGGCGGGGCGGGGTCAGGGGGACCGTTCCCGCCCGCAGGATGGCGGTGAAGCCGCTGTCATTCACGTTCGCGAAGGCCTCTGTGCCGTTCAGCGCCTGGGTGAGAAATGCCTCCCAGGAGATGGTGGCCGGGTCCAGCTTCGTGGCCAGTTCCGGACGCGCCTCCGGCGCGATGCGCTGGTGATGGTAATTCACATGGAGCGCGTTCCGCAGCGTTTCCAGCGCCTTTGCCGGCTCCGTGGCATAGTCCTTCAACGCCTGCCGGTTCCGGATTTCATCGCGACGCGGGTTTACCGCGGGGGACCGCCCTTCCCATTCCTTGAGAATGGCCTCCATTTCCGCGGCCTTTCCCGTGTTCTGAAAATGGAGGGCGTGATAGTAGTAATATTCCTCTGTCCCGGGAATCAGCTCCTTCAGCACCGCGTCCCGGTCACTGGAGAGGGCGAATTTCTCCAGGAAATCCCCGGCTCCCGCCAGCGGAGGCAACGCCACTAACAGCAGAGGGGCGATGAGGCGGGGAAGGAGTCTGGAGGGACGGGGGGATTTCATACGGCGGAGCGGCGGGGACTGAAGAGACCGTGTTGATCATACCGTTCAGACCCCGGCTGCCCATCAGGGAGGTGTAAAGAATGTGTCATGGCCGTCCGGTGACATAAAAAAGCCGCGCCCGGAAGACCCGGGCGCGGCTGTAAAGAAAGCGATATGCCAGGGGGGATCAGGACTGCCGGCTCTTGTCGAACTGGGCGTCGAAGACGATGTTGGAGGGCGGGAAGTCCACCTTCTTCACATAGGCGCAGGATTCCGTGGCGCCGAATTCGCGGTCCATGCCGCCGTCCTCCCACTCCACGCTCAGCGGGCCCATATAGGTCACGTCATTCAGGGCGCGGATGATCTTCTCGAAGTTGATGTTGCCGCGGCCCACGGACTTGAAGTCCCAGTAGCGCTGGGGTTTGTGGAAGTCCACGTGACCGCCGAAGACACCGGCTTCGCTGCCGAGATTCCAGGCCACGTCCTTCATGTGGACGTGGAAAATGCGGTCCGGGAATTTCCGGATGAAGGCCACGTAGTCCACGCCCTGGTAGCCGAAGTGGGAGGGATCGTAGTTGAATCCGAAGGCCGGGTGATAGTCCAGCGCCTGGAGCGCGCGTTCCGCCGAGGAAATGTCGAACGCGATCTCCGTGGGGTGGACTTCCAGGGCGAAGCGCACGCCGCATTTCTGGAAGACATCCAGGATGGGGAGGAAGCGGTTCGCGAAGTCCTTATAACCGGCATCGAGCTGTCCGGGGAGCACGGGAGGGAAGCTGTAGCAGAGGTGCCAGATGCTGCTGCCGGTGAAGCCGTTCACCACTTTCACGCCAAACCGCTGGGCGGCCTCGGCGGTCTTTTTCAGTTCTTCGGCGGCCCGCTGGCGCACGCCTTCGGGATCGCCATCGCCCCACACGTAATCCGGCAGGATGGTCTGGTGACGGGCGTCGATGTTATCGCACACGGCCTGGCCCACGAGGTGGGTGGAGATGGCGTGGCACTGGAGGCCGTTTTCCTTCAGGAGCGCGCGTTTGGCATCGCAGTAAGCCTGGTCCGCCTTTGCCACCTCGAAGTGATCTCCCCAACAGGCGAGTTCCACGCCGTCGTAGCCAAAGGATTTGGCCTTCTGCATGATGGTGGCGGCGGGCAGGTCCGCCCACTGACCGGTGAAAAGAGTGACTGTTCTCGGCATAAACTGGGTTGGTGATAAGGTAAGCCCGGGGACGTGACCGTCCGCCGCGGCGGGGCCGGATTCATGGCATGAAGCGTCCCCCAGAAGCAAGGGAAATGCGTTCCTGTTCTCCGGTGCCGTCGTTGCCCCGGCCACAGGGCACGGTTTATGCATGATGACATCCCGGAATTCGTCTTTCCTCTGTAAAAAAACCGACCACCTTCCGTGTCCGTTACCCGTACCATGCCCCTCGATCCTGTCGCGAATCGCGTCTCCGTTTCCATCGATGACTCCGCTGTCGTCCGTACTCTACCAGACGGCCGGACGGAACGCATCACCTGGGACGATCTCCAGGAAGTGGTGATCGAGACCAACGACGCCGGGCTTTCCTTCACGGAGCGTAACTGGGTGCTCGTGGGCAGTATCCCTGGCACGGCCTGCACACTCCCCGCCGGTTTTGAGGGGGAGAAGACTCTGCTGGAACGCCTCAAAGCCACGCCGGGTTTTGATACCGAGGCCTACAATGCCGCGATGATCTCGACTTTTGACGGGAAGTTCCTTTGCTGGCACCGGCTGCTCTGAACGGGGAACACGGGGGCTTTGCCCTTGCTGGAATCCAGGGAAAAGGGCATGGCTCCGGCGTGAACTTCAAAGCTCTTTCCGCGCTCGCCGTTTGTCTCGCCTTCACGGGTTGTACGATTCAAAAAACTCCGGTCGCTCTAAAGGGATATACGTCTGCGGAAGGGGATTTTCTGTTCCAGTCGCTCCCCCACAATCCCTTGATTGACACCATAGAGGGCAGCACAGCCTCTCCTTTTTCCCACTGCGGGATGGTCGTGAACCGGGGTGGCCAGTGGAAGGTGCTCGAAGCCATCGGTCCCGTGAAGGAAACCCCGCTTTCCGAATGGGTGGCTCAGGGGAGGAAGGGCGGCTTCGCAGCATACCGTTTCCGTGAGCCGCTGCATGCGAAGATTCCCGCCATCATCGCCGCCGCGGAAAAGTATGAAGGCCGACCGTATGACATCCATTACGATTTCGACGACGCCAATATTTATTGCAGTGAACTGCTCTGGAAAGCCACGCGAGATGCCACCGGCGTGAAGCCGGGCAAAATACAAAAGCTGGGCGAACTCCAGTGGCAACCCTGGGAACCCGTGATCCGCCACTTGGAGAATGGCAATCTGCCTCTCGACCGGGAAATGATCACGCCCCGCGCGATCACCGAGGATCTGCGGTTGGAGATGGTCTTTCGAGCGGGGATATAATAGAGAGGCGAAGGGAGCGGCTACTTTCCTTCCGGCAGTTTGATGGAGTTGGTCGCGTGACCCTCGCGCACTTTGAGGACGGTCAGGGCGGTTTTCAGTTTGGTGACAGCGTCCGGGTTTTCCGGGAGTGCGTCTTTTTGGAAGCCGGGAAGCAGGAGGTCCCACACGAGGTTCAGTTCCGCCTGCATGTCTTTCGTGTCCGCCGTAATCGCCACCACGGCGTCCTCGTCCGGCAGGACCAGGCAGAACTGGCCGAAGGCTCCGTCTCCACGGTAGGCATTGTGGCGGCAGCGCCAGAACTGGAAGCCATAGCCCTGCGTCCAGTCCTTCACCGGATCAGTGCCGTTGGAGACCTGCTTTGAGGTGGCTTGCTCCACCCATGCGGAGGGCACCAGTTGTTTGCCGTTCCACTGGCCCTTTTGCAGATAAAGCTGGCCGAACTTCGCGATGTCCTCCGTGCGCAGAAAGAGGCCCCAGCCGCCGGTGGAGATCCCCTGCGGGCTGGCGCTCCACTGGGCGTTTTCGATTCCCAGGGGCTCAAAAAGCCGGGGCTTCAGATAGTCCACCACGGTTTGTCCCGTCACCTTCTGCACGATGGCGGAGCAGGTGTAGGTGCCGGCGGAGTTGTAGAGAAAGTGCGTGCCGGGCGCGAAATCTACCGGCTGGGAGAGAAAAGTCTTCATCCAGACTTCCTCCTTCTTGAATTTGGGTTCCGCCGCGTGACCGCAGGACATGGTCAGGAGATCTCTGACCTTCATTGCCTTCAGATTGTCCGAAGGGGCGGCCGGGGCCTCTTCCGGAAAATATTTCAGCACCGGGTCATCAATGCTCAATTTACCCTCCGCCACCGCGAGACCCACGGCCGTGGAGGTGAAGCTTTTGCTCAGGGAGTAAAGCACGTGGGGCTTTTCCGCAGTCTCCGGCGACCACCAGCACTCCGTCACCACCTTGCCGTGTCTCACCAGCATAAAGCTGTGCATGGTATCCACCTTTTTGTCCGCGGCCTCCACGAATGCCTGGATCGCCGTCGAGGAAACTCCCTGGGCCTCCGGCGTGCTGCGGGGCAGGGGATTGGCGGCCCTTGCCGCGACAGTGGAAAAGACAGCGAGGACCGGAAGAGCAAGGAGGCGGTTCATGCCGTCTGGTAAAGATGCCGGCCGCGCCGGGCAAGCCCGTCCCGTCAACGCGAGCCCGGTGCATGGACAAAAGAAAACCGGCGGCGGCAGAGAGAACACAATCTCTCCGCTCGCCGCCGGCCGGTAAATGAGGGCTGCCCGGTTACTTCTTACGGATCACTTGATAGAAGAGCTTCTCTCCCTCCACTGGGAACGTTTGCCCGGTAACGGTGCCTTCCGGAACGATGTTGTCCGAGGCGACGGTCCAGGTCTGGAGATCCGTGGAGGTTTCCACGCGGTAGGTCCGGGTGGTTTCGGAATCCCACACGATGGTCACGGTATGGCTCGGGGCATCGTAAACGATTTGCGTGACCGGAATCTTCGTGTCCTCGCCGACCACGCCAGCGAAGTGGAAGTAGTTCGTGTAAACAAACCGCTCCGAGGGAATCACAAAGCCCACGTCGCGGGTGTCGAAAACCGACCAGGTGGTGCCATCATTGCTGCCTTCCAGCGTCCAGGCAATAGGGTCCCGTTCCGGGCTGTCGTTGGCCGTGGCGAAGCGGTATCCGTCGATGGTGACCGGGTTGGGAAACTCCAGCACCAGCGGGGCGCGATTGAAGTCCAGCCACTTGGTGGAAGTGCTGCCATCGACCACGAAGCCAGGCAATTCCGCCGCGGGATTGTTGCCACCAGGGTTGCTCGCGATAGCCCCGGTCACGGGCACGCGGTCCAGACTCAGTTCAAACTCGGAGATCTGAATGCTGTTGGCGAGGACCCCATCCCGCAGTGTGGTGGGAGTGAAACGGAAGTACTTCCACGTTACCTGCTGGGCCGTGGGCTCCACTAGGACTTTCACGGTCCGCGTCACGGAGCCAATGGAGTTGGTGGCGGTGAGGGTGTAGGTGGTGGTCTCCTGAGGGGTGAGGATTTCCGTGCCGTTAGGAGCGGAGCCATTGGGAACCGAGGGGGTAATGGTCACCGTCTCAGCGTCCTCCGAGGTCCACGTCAGCACGGTGGTTTCCCCGCGCTGGATATGCAGCGGACCCGCCGAGAGGGTAGCGGAAGGCGGCAGCATCAGAGGCAGCGGCACCACGCCGGTAAATGTTTGCCGGGGGAGCGGGGTGGGGAAGTTCGTGACGGAATCAAAAATCACCCAGTTCACACCATCATTGCTGGCCTCGAAAGTCCAGTCCAGGGGGTCGCGGTCATCGAAGTCATTGGCGGTGGCGAAACGGTATCCATCGATGGTGACCGGGGCGGGGAAGGTCAGCACCAGGGCGCTCTTGTTATAGTCCAGCCATTTGGTTGCCGCGCTGCCGTCCACGGCGTTTGCCGGGCCTTCCCCCACGGGATTGCTGCCGGTGGGATTGGTGGCCGTGGCTCCGGTGACGGTGTTGCCGCCCGAGGTCACTTCAAATTCCCCGAGCTGAATACTGTTCGAGGTGGTGGCGCGAAGCCTGGTGGGATTGAAACGGAAATACTGGGCGGTGTGGGGGCCGGTGGGAACCACGGTAATGGTCACCTGCCGGGTAAGGGTTTCCGCTCCCTTGGTGGCCGTGAGGGTATAGGTAGTGTCCGCTGCCGGGGACACTGAGAAGGTTCCAGTTTCCGCCACCGGGCCCACGCCATTGTCGATCGTCACCGAGGTGGATCCCACCGTGTTCCAGGAGAGAGTGGCGGACTCACCCGTGCCGACTCTAGGCCGACTGGTGGTGAACTCATTGATCGTCAAGGGAACCGGCGATTGGAAAAGGATGGCGGGCGTGTAGGTGAAGCGGTCCACCGGGGAGGGGTAGTCCGTCTTGGTTTCCACCTCACTCCAGGTGGTGCCGTCGTCGCTGGCTTCCAGCACCCAGCTCACCGGGTCCCGCTCCTTGGCGTCGTTCGCGGTGGCAAAACGGTAACCGTCAGCAGTTACCGGGGCCGGGTAGGAAAGCACCAGGGCACCTTTGTTGAAGTCGAGCCACTTCGTGCTGGTCAGGCCGTCCACCACATAGGCTGGGATTTCCCCTCCAGGATTGTTCCCCAGAGGATTTGTGACCGTGGCTCCCGTCAGACGCGTGCCGTGATAGAGCATGTCGAACTCCGCCAACTGAATACTGTTGGCAAAGGTCTCACGCAGCTTTGTGGGGGTGAACCGGAAATAACGGGCGGTTACGTCCAGAGCGGAACTCAGGGATACTCCCACAAGGAGAAGCATGACCTGAAGCAGGAAAAAGGGAGGGATCTTTTTCATAAATTGTTAATTGTTTTAGTGAGGGAGAGCATGCGAGGCGCAGATACCGGGCCAATCGCGAACAAAATACCGGACGACCGAAGGAAAGTATTGGATTCCGGGTTTTGTAATGAGGAGGATGTGAACTTGATAAAATAAGGATCCGCAGATGCGGGTCTTTCACCACAAAAATATATCTTATTCTGCCGGAAAAAGCCTTGGTTTCAGATTAAGAAACGAGGAATTTCATGAGATTTTGATGCGTGGGGCTTAAGTTTTTGGCGGGATGAGCGCGGGTGCAGGTGAGCGGAATTCCGGGGGTATGTCCGCAGTATCTCATAAGGAACAAAAACACCGGACTTGACATGCAACCAAATGGTTGCATGTTTTGGTGTCAGATCATGGATGATGTCTTCAAAGCCCTCGCGGATGCCAGCCGCCGGACCCTGCTGGACGAGTTGTTCCAGCGCGGTGGCCAAACCCTGGGAGAGCTTTGCGGGCATCTGGAAATGACCCGCCAGGCGGTCACAAAACATCTCACCATCCTGGAGGCGGCGAACCTCGTGGCCACCCTCCGCCGCGGCCGGGAGAAGCTGCACTACCTCAATCCCGTGCCCATGCACGAAATCTACGAACGCTGGATCGGGAAATACCAGCGCCAGCATCTCCAAGCACTCAGCGACCTGAAAAAGAAACTCGAACAAAACGACCCTTAAATCCCATGGAAAAAGCCAAATTCGTCTATGTCACGTTCATTGAAACCACGCCGGAAAAGCTCTGGAACGCCCTGACCGATCCGGAGATCACCAAAGAATACTGGGTGCGCCGGAGGAATGAGTCCGATTGGAAGGCGGGGTCCGGATGGCAGCAGCGGGAGGACGGGGAAACCGGTGAAGTGGACCTGACCGGCACCGTCCTGGAAAGCGATCCTCCCCGCCGTCTGGTGTTCACGTGGGCTTCACCGGAGGAGGTAAACCAGCCGGAGAAAATCTCCCGCGTCACTTATGAGATCGAGCCCCAGGGCGAAGCGGTGAAGCTCACGGTCATCCACGACGAACTGGAGCCTGGCTCCAGCCGTCTGCGGTCCATCTCCGGAGGCTGGCCGCTCGTGCTCTCCAGTCTCAAGAGCCTCCTGGAAACCGGGAAGCCTTTGGCTCTCACCACTAAACGTTGTGAAAGCTGCGCCTGAACCACTCTTTTCCATCTTCATTCCATCCTGATATGAACGCTGAAAAATCGACCTTCGTCTATGTCATCTATATCCGCGTTACACCGGAAAAACTCTGGCAGGCGCTCACGGATCCGGAGACTTCACCGAAATACTTCGTGGGCACCCGGTTCGAATCCGAATGGACAAAAGGAGCCCTGTGGCGGTTGCTGATCCCGGATGGCCGCGTGGCGGACGCGGGTGAGGTCCTGGAGGTGGAGCCCGGCAAGCGGCTGGCGCTCTCCTGGCGGAATGAATTCATGCCGGAGGTCCGGGAGGAGGGCTTCTCCCGCATGACGTGTGAGCTGGAGCCGGAAGGCACCTCGACAAAACTCACCCTGACGCATGAAATGAACCGTCCCGGATCGCGGCTTATCGCGGGGGTCTCCAGCGGCTGGCCGCACATTCTTTCCAGTCTCAAGAGCCTCCTGGAAACCGGGGAATCCCTGGCGGAGACCAGAGAATGGCCGGAAGGGATGTGAGCGCGTGGGCGGTTACAGTCCGGCGAGAGGCGAGCAAGGCGCGGCCACGGATTGAAACCGGTAAAGCCTGACGATGTCCCGGTCCCGGACGGTGACCAGAGGCATGAGGCCCAGGGCGAGCAGGTTCTCCGTGAGCCTTTCGGTGAGCAGGACCTCCCCGCACGGAGTTAGCTTCCGCTCGCCATCCTCCGTCACCAGGAAGAGGGGAAGGCCGCTGATCCCGGCGTTGGCAGGCGGGGAGAACTCCCAGCCTTCCTCCCGCCAGGCGGTGGCCAGCACCAGGGCGGCGGCGAGCGCGCCATTCCCCCACAGCAGGGTGCCGCGGTTGCCGGCGGGGACTTCCTCAAAGGCAAAGTGATCGATCTCATCCGTCTTCTTTCCGTAGGGCAGGCGGAGGAGGAAACGGGGGGTCACGAGTCCCGCGTGGCGTGCCGCCGGCAGGGAGCGCACGGCCTGCCATTCCGGAAACGGCTCACTTTCCCCCGTCCGTGCGGCCTCCAGAAAAGCCGGACCCGCGCCACCCAGGAACGGCAGTCCGCCCGCGGCGGCTACCTGGGCGAGGCGGGCGAGGAGGTCCATGTCATCCCCGCTGCGGGGCTGGAAGGTGTAGAGTCCCGTCAGCACCGTCCAGGGGCGCGCGCCGCCGGGGGGATCCAGGAGCAGATCCACCACTGCCGGGGTGGCATTTTCTATCCGGAGGTCCGCCGCCAGTTCCTCGCGGGAGACATCCAGGAGGAAGACCTCCAGAGAGTCATCCGTGTCCAGATTCCTCAAAAGAAAGTCCACCCCCCGCCAGACAGCCTCCAATGCCTGAAAGCGCGGGTGGTGCAGGAGCGCGCGCATTTGTCCTCCAAGGGCGTCATCGAAGGCGGCGAGGGTTTCCCCCTGACGCGGATCCGGCCCCCGGACAGTGTGGCCTGCCATCGCCTTCCGGATGATCGCGTCCGCCGCCGAGACCGGAGCCGCGGCGGCGGGCGTGGACGCGGGAAGGCCGGTGAGCTTGCTCCACAGGCTCCCGTTGTCCTCCTCCGGCGGAGCCTCGACCGCGCTGGACGGAGTATTCAGGGATGCCATGGCGGCGGCAAAGGTGGCGGGATTCGCGAGTTCCCCGCGCATCTCCCGGTGCGGCGCGAAAAATTCATTTCCCTCCCAGAGACGGTCGGGGTGAAAATCCTCCAGCTTTGTAAAGCCGGCCGTCACCTTTTCCCCGCGCGGCAACTCCACCTCCAGGCGGATGGCGGTCTGTTCCATGACAGTGTCGAAATTATCCAGATCCACTCGTCGGATTTTCCGGCCCGTCAGGGAATCCGCCACGCCCCGGCTTTCCCGCCCGGAGAAATCCCCCATCACCAGAATCCGGAAAGGCGATTCCTCTGTCCGCCGGGGAGCGGGACGGGATCCGGAGACGCTCAAGGCGGGGCTTCCAAAAGAAAATCGCTCAGGCATGCCGTTTTATAATCCCCGGCGGATGGGATCGCGAGGAGAAATCCGGGCATGGCCGGGGCACGGTTTTCTTTTGACTTTTTACCGGCGCGGAAAAACCGAGGTAAAGTAATACAGACAGCGGTTCAGATTCTGAGGGGAGGAGGTCTCGTCCATTACACGGCCATCATAGATCAGGCGGGCAACGAACCCGTGATACTCCCGTTTTCCGTAAGCCTTCGCCTCTGCCGCGCCAAAGGGGGGGCGAAGATAAGTGGCCCGCAGGATTTCCGTGCGGGAGGCCTTCCAGTCCGGCAACACCGAGACCCACTCGATTTCCGGGGAGTTGGAGAGCGTCACATCGATCTCTCCATCCTCCACTCGCTCAAAGAGGAACAACTGCACCTCCACCCGGGAACGGTCCACATTCACCGTGTCCGCCGCGATGATGGGCACGTCCAGCACGATCTTTTGCCCCGGAGCCTCCTTTTCCGCGGGGGGATTCACAGCGGTGACCGTGCCGAGCCGCAGCGGGCGTTTTTTCTCCTCCTCCAGCCGCTCGTCCATGTGCGCGCTGAGAAACTTCGCATAGCGCCGGACGGCGTCATTGAGGCTGCCGGCGACGGTCTCGCGGTATTCCGGAGTGCCCAGCTTCATGGCTTCCTCTTTATTCGAGAGGAAACCCACCCGGCACACTGCGGCGGGCATATTGATGTCCCGAAGTTCCGCGAACCGCAAACGTTTGATGCCAAGGTCCGGTGTCTTCAGCCCGGTCACCGCGCTGCTTTGAAGCACGGTGGCGAGCGCCAGGCTTTCCCGGTCATTGATGTTGCCCGGAAAGAAACGGCGGTCAATCACGGCATCGTCGGACTCACTGGTCGCTGGCGTGCCTGCTGGAGGGAGGGTGGAGGTTTCGAATCCCTTCACCGTGACCGCGCCGGTGCCTGCCCGGAGGGAGATGAGGATGGCCTCGCCGGCCACGGCCTCCGCGATCTTCTGCCGCTGGGCCTCGGACACCTGGGCGTCACTCTCGCGGGTGAGCACCACTTCATAACCCTCCGCCTTCAGTTTGTCCCGGAGTTTCAGCGCGATGTCCAGCGTCACCTCTTTCTCCGTGACGTAAGGGGACTTAATCCCTTCGTCTTTCCCGCCTCCCGCGGGATCGATGACCACGGTCTTGAGCTGGGCGGGATCGCGCCGCTCATTCGGCCTCATGATGGGGTCCAGGACGTTCCTCACGTCATAGGTGGACACATACATCCGGCCGGAGTGCTGGATGGTGGAGAAGGAGAAATAAAAAGTCCATTTGTTCAGCTTTATCCGGCGCTCTCCCCGGGTGAGCTCAATGTCAAAATTCCGGTGCTTCAGAATGACGGAGCGGCCCTCATCCCGGGGTGGCTGCATGTCATAGTAGGAGGCCACCTGCTCCACGGGCACATAGGCGCGGCCTTTGAGATACTGCGGCTTCCACTCCACCTTGGGCGCGACCGGGGCAGGAGAGAGGGAGGGAGGCGCGGGTTTTCCTGCCTCCGGTGTTTTCTTCGCGGGGGCCTCCTTCGGCTGAGCTTTACGCGTGGATGCCTTCGGCTTGTCCTCCGCGGCAAAACCGGGGGAGAGCATCAGGAGGGAGAGAATGACCGCGTAAAGGCGCACGGTGGAAATAACGGGCCTCATTCATAGCCGTCCGCGGGCGAATGCAAAAGGAAGGCTCCACGCTTTCCTGTCCCCGCCGGAAACGAAAAAACCCGGAAAGTGGATGGCCACCCTCCGGGTTTTCGATGAGATTTTCAGTTCAGCCCCGTGTTACCGGCTGATCCGGTAGAAGGCGCGACCGGACACCGGGGTGGAGTCCGTGAACTGGATAAGGCCCGTCACCGGAGCGGTGGTGGAGGTCACGTCCGTCCAGGTGCTCAGGTCTTCCGAGCGCTGGAGGTGATAGACCGTGCCCGGGGTGCCGAGGAAACGGAACTCCGGAGAGGTAGGGAGATTCGAGAAGAGGGCTTCTTCGAATTTCGGGATCTCTCCGTCCACCACGGCCACTTGCACGACGCCCGTGGCCGTGCCGCCCGCGCCATCGCTCACCACGTAGGAGAATCCATCCGTGCCGGTGTAGCCTGCGGCGGGGGTGTAGGTAATGCTGCCCGCGGAGAGGCTCACGGTGCCGCCGCTGGTGCTGGTGGCACTCACGGAATCGAGGGCCAGGGTATTGCCGTCCGGATCCGTGTCATTCGCCAGCAGAGACGCGGCGCTGATGGTAAGGGCGGTGTCTTTGGTGGTTACGAAGCCGTCAGCGACGGCCACGGGATCCTCGTTGCTTCCACCCGACGGGGTACCGAAAACTTTGAGGCCGGAAACCCGCAGGCCGGTGAAGCCGACGGTATCGTTTTTCACATAGAACTCCAGCGTGTTCACACCGGGGTTGAACGTGGCGCGGGCACTGGAGATCGTGAACGTGGTGAGGGCGCCGAATCCGGTGTTCGTGATAGGTGTGCCGGAAAGCGCCACCCCGTTCACCCGGATTTCCGTGCCCCCGTTATCCGATGCCCAGCCGCCGCTGATGAGCACCGAGGCCGGGTTATAGCCCGTGACATCGAACGAAGTCTGATAGACATAGATCCCGTCCGAAGTCGCCCCTGCGCCGGCGGAGGAGGTGGTGTTGGCTCTTGGCCCGACCCACTTGTTGGTGGCGGAATTCGCCAGCCAGGCACCGGGAATACCCTGTCCTACGACGGCCGGGATAAGGGTGTTTCCGTCCGGATTCACGAGCAGGATGTAGTGGGGATCCGTGGCCGCGTCCGCCAGAACGGTTCCGTCATTGGCCACGCCGGTGTCATAGACGCCGGTGATCAGTTGCTGCACATTGAACGCGGCAGTATCGCTGGTGTAGGTGCCCGTGTCGTTGGTCACCACCACCCGGTAGGAACCGCTGTCGCCGGAAGCCACATTCGAGAGCACCAGCTTGTTGCCGGTGGCTCCGGGGATGTCCTGGCCATTCTTTTGCCACTGGTAGGTGAGCGCGCTGCCAATGACTCCCGCGGAAATCGTGAAGGAGGTACCCGCGGTGGCCGAGCCTCCGATGGGCTGGCGGGTGAAGGTGGGCACCACATTCACCATGGGAGCCGCCTCCCGATTGCTGATACCGGTGGTGTGGAAGGATCCGTCCCCGGTCTGGAAGTAGGAGACGGTCACGGTGCCGGTGGCGTCCGTGGTGTAGGCATAGTCCACGCGCGTGCCTTTGGTGAGGCCGTAGCGGTCCACATCCGCGGTGTAGCGGTCGCCGGGAGCCAGGCTGCTGCTGAAGGTGGCGGCGCGGGCCAGCGGGGCCGCGTCAAATGCTACGCCGTAAACGGTGGCCACGTAGCTGGTGTTCGGCTTCAGTCCGCTGAGGGTGAAGGAGAGCGCGGCGGGGCCGCCATAGACGAAGGAACGGCCCAGATCGGCGCTGTCCCCGGTCATGGCATGGGCCACGTCCGGATAAGCGGCTGTCATGCCCGCGGTGGTCAGCTTGCCGGCATCCGAGGGATTGACCGTTTTGATCGACGTGAACGCAACGCCGTTCACGATGGAGTTCACCGAGGTGGACCCGAAGGCATAAGCATGGGTGTAAACGTGGTCACTGAGCACGCCGGAGGTTTCATCCCCGTCCCATGGGGCGTAGCTCCACGCCCCGGAGGAGGGCGCGATGGTGAAATTATCCACCGCCACGGTGCGGTCGATCGTGCTGTAGTTTTGCAGGGAGAGCTGCTGGGTCTCCGCGAGGGCGGTAAAATCATAGCCCACGTAGCGCCATTGCTGCCCCACTCCCACCGGGGAGATGTGCATGGATAAAGGCTCACCCGCGCCGTCTGTGGAAACCCGGAGGCGGGGAGGAGTGGCCGTTTCGCCAGCCCGGGCGGTTGCCCGGAAGCTGACGCGGTACTTTACACCGGGTGTCAGCCCCGTGATGTTCGTGCGAAGATAAGTGACTCCCGTGGCCCCCTGAATGAAGGCTGCTTTCGTGCCGTCCGGGATGACACCATCGCTGGCAAAAGCATTGCCGCCGGCGGGGTTGAGCCCCACGGACACCTCCGGAGTGCCGGTCCAGCCGGTGATTTGACCATTTCCGGAAATATAACCCGGGAAAACCGTGAAGGTATCCGTCTCAAAGCTGGGGT
Organism: Verrucomicrobiales bacterium; assembly: GCA_965229245.1. Taxonomy (GTDB): domain Bacteria; phylum Verrucomicrobiota; class Verrucomicrobiia; order Verrucomicrobiales; family V1-33; genus V1-33. Next base: position 165,543 of record CBDDIW010000002.1, on the reverse strand, counting down.
TTTGAATGGTCTGCGCGCCGGCCATGGAGGTGGAGAGGAGGAGAAGCAGGGAACTGACGGCCTTCAGCGAAAGCGCGGTGTGTGGAGGGGGAGTCGTGGGATTCATGAGGATACGCGATGGTGGGTAATTTTACGGATGAAGTCAACGCATGCTCCCGCCGGATGTTCAATTTAAAGACATTAAATTACGCATTTTAATCAGAAATGGAACTTTCAGATCGTCAAGGTGTTGTGTTTAGATTAAAGTGAAAGCTCTGCGCTGGATTGTTCATTAATATCTAATAATAACCATGGATCGTTGTGTGATTTTTTGATTAAATCCCTTCTTGTTCCTCTCTTGAGGCTCCATAATGGATAGTGGATGAGTCTTCCCATGAGACCGCCCGCTGTTGCTTCCCTCGTGGAAACTTTTCCGGCTTTGACGGCCCATGGGACGCTGATGGCCCATGGATTTGTCAGGAGGGTCCCCGGGGTGGATCTCCAGGGGGAGAAAGCGGAGGTGCTGGCCAGCCTGGCTCCCTGGCATGCGGCGGCAGTGAGAGAACTGGGATTTGCGCCGGACTGCTTTTTTACCGCAGATCAGGTCCACGGGGCGGAGGTGGCGGTCATTACCCGGGACTCTTCCCGGCACACACCGGGAGTGGATGGTCTGGTCACAAACGTCCCCGGTCTGCTGCTCGGCATCCATGTGGCGGATTGCGGACCCGTCTTTATAGTCGATCCCGTCCGCCGTGTGGTGGCGCTGCTGCACTCGGGTAAGAAGGGCACGGAACTGGGCATCGCGCCCGCCGCCATCCGGTTGATGATGGAACGCTTCGGCTCCCACCCCTCCGATCTAATCGTGCAACTGGGGCCCTGTATCCGCGTGCCGCAATACGATATCGACTTCGCCTCGCGCATTCTGGAGGATTGCCGGGCCGCGGGAGTGCCCGCCTCCCAGGTGCATGACTGCGTGACCTGCACGGCGCTGGATCCCGTCCATTATTACTCCTACCGGAGGGAGAAAGGAAAGACTGGACGCCTCCTGGCCCTCCTGGGATTGCGGGGTTAAAGAGAAACCGGGGCTCGAATTTGTTGCGGGGAATGGAAAAATGCCACTTGCAAACAAAAACTGGCACCGCAGATTCGCCGCCCTTCCGCGAGCAGCCTCCAATTGCCGTAGGTCTCTGATGGTGGAGCGCTCACGCGCGACGCCGCTCGCCAGAGGTAACCCGGCACAGCCTATATTATACACATGCCAGTCAGATTAGCCCGGTTTGAAATGCCGAACCGTCTTGTGAAAGACGAAACCGTCTCCACGGACACTTACGCCAAATTTTCCGCCGAACCGTTCGAGGGTGGATACGGCTATACCGTGGGCAACAGCCTGCGCCGGGTGTTGCTGAGCAGCCTCGAAGGGGCCGCCATCACCAGCGTGAAGATCAAAGGCGCGCAGCACGAATTTTGCAGCCTCCCCGGAGTGGTGGAGGATGTCACGGACATCGTTCTGAACCTGAAGAAGGTTCGCTTCGCCCATGGCGATTCCAAGGAATCCCGCCTCCTCACCATCAGCGTGGATCGCGATGGCGTGGTCACCGCCGGGGACATTCGCGAAGATCAGCAGTACAGCGTCCTCAACAAGGACCTCGTCATCTGCACGCTGGACCGGAAAGTGAAGTTTGAAGTGGAAATGGAAGTGCGCGTGGGTCGCGGCTTCTCCAGTGGCGACGAAAACAAGCGCCCGGACATGCCTATCGGCGTGATTCCCATCGACAGCATCTTCTCTCCCGTCAGCCGCGTGAAATACGGCGTGAGCAACACCCGGGTGGGCCAGAAGACGGACTACGACAAGCTGGAGATCGAAATCTGGACCGATGGTCGCATTTCCCCGCACGATGCGCTCACCCAGGCCAGCGCCATCATGCGCCGCCACCTGGATGTCTTCGTTAACTATGACGACAGCCAGATCGAGTTCGAAGCCGCTCCGGAAGCCCAGAGCGAGGAGAACAGCGAGCTCCGCAAGCTGCTCAACATGTCGGTCAACGAGATCGAGCTCAGCGTCCGCGCCGCGAACTGCCTCAACAACGCCAACATCACCTCCGTGGGTCAACTGGCGATGAAGAGCGAGGCGGAGATGCTCAAATACCGCAACTTCGGCAAGAAGTCGCTCAACGAGATCAAGGACAAGCTTTCCGAACTGGGCCTCGGCCTGGGTATGAAGTTCGACTCGAACCTCATGGAAGCCTCCGGTCGCGGCGGCAGCGCCTTCAGCTACTACAAGGATGACGAAGGCGGCGGTGGTGGTCTCAGCGACCTCATCACGCAAAATATCGACGAGGACGAAGACGAAGATTGAGTCCGGCCCGTTTCCAGCCATTTATCCATTCCAACCACCCCACGCCCTCTTTGATCCATGAGACACGGTCGTAAAACCATCAAACTCCAGCGCCGTCAGGACCACCGCGACGCTCTTCTTGCCAACCTCGTCGTCAGCCTTGTCGAGCACGAGCAGATCAAAACCACGCTGGCGAAAGCCAAAGCCGTCCGCCCCTTCGCTGAGAAGATGGTGACCCTCGGCAAGCGCGGCGATCTCCATGCCCGCCGTCTCGCCCTCGGCTACCTCCATAAGAAGGAAGCCGTGAGCAAGCTGTTCTCCCAGATCGCTCCCGCCTCCGCGACGCGTCAGGGTGGCTACACCCGCATCACCAAGCTCGGCCAGCGCCACACGGACTCCGCCGAGATGGCTTACATCGAGTGGGTGGACCGCGTGAGCACCACGGAAACCGCCCCCGCTGCGGAAGCTCCGAAAAAGGCTGAATAAAGGACAGCAGCCGGAAGGCCGCTGACATTCCTGTCAAACTTCAAAAAGGACGGTCGCGAGACCGTCCTTTTTTATTTCCCGAAGTCCCGCAGCCTTCGGGGTGGACGCACGTTTGCGAAAATGATAGAGAGCGGGGAGAAAGCTAGCGGTTAGCTCTTCAATCTATGTTGCCTGACCTGTTCTCACCAGTGTTCGCGAACGCGGGCACGCCGCTGATGTGGTTCACGGCGTTTCATTTGCTGGCTGGTAATGCCCTCATTGGCATCCTTGAGGGATGTGTGCTGATAAAATGGTTCAAGGCCCGGCCGGGAACCGCCATTATCCTCATGATCCTGGCGAACTACCTCTCCGCCTGGCTGGGAATGTGGCTGGTGCATTGGCTGGCGGGCTCCGCTGATATGGACATCACCAATCTCCACCGCTGGTTTTGGATCATGGCCGGAATCACCTATGGGGCCACGCTGCTCATTGAGTGGCCCGTGGTGGCGGCATGCCTCATGACATGGAAGCGTGGCCTCCGGGCATCCTTCGTTGTCCAGACAGTCTCCTATGTTCTGATGTTTGGTCTTCACAGTCTGGTGACCGGTGCCACCCGCCTCCAGGGCATCGAAACCGTGCCGGCGGGAGACCTTCCTTTGCCTGCCTCCGTGGAGGTTTATTACATCGGAAAAGATGATGGTAACGTGTACCGGATGAGGTCATCCGAAAGCCGTCCGGAGATGATTCACGAACTGAAATCCGGCAATTCGCAGGATCGTCTGTTATGGGACGAGGCAGAGCCGGGACGGGGAAATCTGCTGGTGCGATTTGAAGAAGTGAAAACCGGCAGCCATCTGGTAACCATCCGGAAAGATCTCCCGGGGCACGCCGTGGATGACCAGCAAATCGATAAAAATACCTGGGCCAATCACGGCAAAGTAGAGTCTCTTTCCCAGGAGGGCTCCGGTAAGTGGACGTTCTCCACCGGTTTTTGGGCCGCTCAGGGCCTGAGGGGGGACCCCGCCGGGGAAACTCCAGGAGCAACACGAGACAGGAAAAAGAGCATCCAGCTCGCACTGGAAACGCCCTTCGTTTCCTGGGAGGTGAGAAACGCGGTGCTCCTGCCCGGAGACAAAGTCCTGTTCCAGTTTGGAAAAAACCAGATTTGTCTTTTCGACCCCGGGACCATGCGCCTGGCTCTCCTGTGCCGGGGGCGCGGGCCGGTGGCGGTGATGGTACCGGGGCCTCTTAAAGAGAAACCCTGAAAGGTGGACCCTCGCTCCATACATTGATTTGAATGGCCCCCGTCCCCCGCAACCATGCCCTGCTCTATGTTTTCAGCTCTCATCGAACCATTCTTCGCGAACGTGGGCTCCGTACTGATGGTGGGGACCGCCTTCCATCTCTTTATCGGCAATACGATCATTGGCATCGTGGAGGGACGCTTGCTCGCGTGGCTGTTCAAGGCACCTCGGAAAAGATGTATCCTTATCATGATACCCGCGAACTACGTTTCCGCCTGGCTGGGATTCTGGCTGGTTCCGAAGGCGACCTCCTCCGCGGATCTGGATCTCTATAACGTCCACCAAATGGTCCCGATACTCATGGGCCTTACCTACGCCGCCACGCTGGTGATCGAGTGGCCTTTTGTGGCTGCCTGTCTCCGGAATCTACGGCGAAGCTTTCTGGCCTGTCTGGCCGTGCAAACGATCTCGTATGCCTTGATGTTCGGGTATTATTACATGATCAGTTCCACCTCTCTTCTGCGGGATTTTGAGATCGTTCCCGCCGGGGGGATTCCGTTACCGGAGAGGGTGGAGGTTTATTTTATAGGGAACGGAGATGGCAACGTCTACCGCCTGAGGTCATCGACCGCCGCCCCGGAGATGATTTACGAGCTGAAATCCCGCAATTCCCAGGAACGTCTGACCTGGCTGGCCGATGAAGCCATCCCGGAACAGGGCTCGCTGGCGGTGGTAAAGCTTGAAAACACCCGGTTTGGGCACCCGCTAGGGATCCTCAAGAATTATCCGGGAGAATCCGCGAGGAAACAATTCACCGTTGAGAGCATTTGGGATACCTTTGGTGACGTGGAGCCGGTTGCCCGGCACATGACCAGGAAATGGAAATTCTCCGCCGGCTTCTGGGCAGGCAAAGGGTTGGAGGGAGAGCCTGCCGGTATTCAGGAGGCGGAAGCGCACCACAAAAGCCGCATACACCTCGCCCTCGAAATGCCGTGCGCTTCATGGCTGGTGAGAAACGCGATGCAGCTTCCGGGAGATATCGTCCTGTTCCAGCTTGGAGAGGACCAGATTTGTTTGTTCGATCCCGTGACGAATCGCGTGGCTCTCCTGTGCCGGGGGCGTGGTCCGGTGGCGGTGATGGTGCCCGGGAAGTGAAGCCTTCCCCGGCCACCGCCGGATCAGGGCACCGGCAGCACGGCGTCCTTTGTCGGGAACTTCGCGGGCACGGGGATCGTGACCTTGCCCGTCGCGGCCCATTCCGTGCCGCGCTGCACCACGGTGTAGAATCCCACGTCCTTCATAGAGTAGTCCGCGTGTCCCATGGGAGTGTGGAAGACGCGGCCTTTGCCGTGGTCGATCACCATGATCATGGGTTCCGGGCGGTTCGTCACCTGGCTGGTGGCAGTGGCCAGGACTTTCATGTTCTCCGCCGGTCCGCGCAGCTTGTCGTAGAGCTCATCCTTGCAGTGCTTCCAGGATTCCGGGAGGCCTTTGGTGATGGGGTGCTCCTTGCCTTCGCCGAAGAGATTCACGGTCCACTCGAACTGCGCCCCATGGTTACCTCCCGCTCCCGTCGTGGTGTCCCGCACCAGGGCGCCGTCCTTCACATACACATACGGGCCGCTCTTCTCGCTCCGCCCGCCCCAGCCGCCGAGGCCGATCATCTGGTTATACGCCGGCCATTCCGGAAAGGAATTGTCCGCCGCGTGGATGCAGACGAAGCCGCCGCCGCCGCTCACATAGGCTTCGAAGGACATCTTCACGGCCACCGGCCATGGCTGGCCGTTGTAGTTGCTCACCACGGCGGCGTATTTGGAAAACTGCGGATTCCACTTCGTCCATTCCTCCGCCGGGGCTTTTTCGGCGGGAGCGGTGGATACCTCCACGGTGAAGCGCCCGCTCTTTTCCAGCGCGTCCTTCAGGATGGGCGTGGTGCTCTTCCAGTTGTGGTTGTTCTGGCCGTCAATGAGCAGGACCGCCAGTTTGGGCTCCTCCGCGAGGACGCGGGCGGTGAAGACAAGGGAAAGGATCAGCAGAAAGGATTTCATGGGAGACCGGACTTAAGAGCGGTCATTTTCCTTTCGCAAATCACCAGGCGCGTAGGCGCGCGAATTCAGCCGCGGCGGCGTTTGTAGATCATACCCAGCACCAGCACGCCAAGAGCGATGAACACAAGGGCCCCACGCAGCGAGAGAGGCGAGAGGTAATCGCTGTCCGAAGCCTGCGTGGCCACGAGGTAAACGATCTCATCCAGAATCATGGCGCTGCCGCTACCCAGGGCCACGCGGGATAGAATGGCGGCCCGGCGCGTCCGGGGTCCAAAGGCGAGGACAAACGCGGAGGGCATCACCATCAGCACACCGAAGAACAGATGATGCACCAGATACCCGCCTGGATAAACATGATGCACTCCCACGAAGTGCAGATACAACCTCTGACTGGCAAAGGTGGCCAGCAGCGGCACGAGAATGAGCAGCAGCGTCTGCCGGGCAGACAACCGGCTGGCTTCCGGATCCAGGGAGGTGCAGCGGGAGGAAAACATGGCGCGGATACTCTCCGGGAGGGTCGTGGCCTCCCGCAACCGGGGCGTGCGTCCGGAAAAGCGGAGCGCTACGATTCGTTCCAGATCTCCGCCACGCGCTCGATCTTCAGGGCGTTCCCCGTTTTCACGTCCACCTCCACCCAGGCACCACAGACGCGAACCGGTCCACGGGCCACGGAAAACTTCACCGGTCTGCCGGTGCGAAACCGCTTCAGTACCGGGTCCACCTGGCTGCCGATGACGCTGTCCATGGGGCCACACATCCCGGCATCGCAGAGAAACGCGGTGCCACCCGGCAGGATGCGTTCATCCGCCGTCTGCACATGCGTGTGCGTGCCCACCACGGCGGAGACCCGGCCATCCAGGTGCCAGCCCATGGCGATCTTTTCGCTGGTGGCCTCCGCATGGAAATCCACGAAGATCACCGGCGTTTCCTTCCGCAGCATCTCCACCTCCTTGTCGATGGCGATGAAAGGATTCTCCAGCGGCGGCTGGGTGAAGGTGCGGCCCTGGGCATTCACCACGGCCACCTTCCCCTTCGCCGTCTCCAGCACCACGCTTCCCTGTCCCGGGGTGCCTTCCGGCCAGTTCAGCGGGCGCAGCAGGCGCGGTTCCGTGAACATGAATTCCTCGATTTCGTTCTGGTCCCACACATGGTCCCCCGTGGTCACCACCGCCGCCCCCGCCCGCATGAGGCCGATGGCGATCTTCGGCGTGATACCCCGCCCGGCGGCGGAGTTCTCGCCATTCACAATGATGAAGTCGATCTCCAGCTTTTCCTTTAGGCGCGGCAGGAGGTCGATGACCGCTTTGCGGCCAGGCTCGCCAAAGACGTCACCGAGAAAAAGAATGCGCAGCGTGGCCGCGCCTGGGGAAGGCTCATCGATCATATCCACAACTGTTCCCCTGACTGAAAAGCGGGCGTTTGTCCATGGTGATTCCGCTGTCCTCCCGCGCTGGTCCGGCGGACTTAACCAGCAATCCTTCTTCAAGTCATTTCCCTAATCCTGGACCGTCTTGAAGACTGTTCCGGCAGAGATGGGAATGAGCTCCACCGTGATTCATGGGGGGGCACCGGTATCCGGAAGGACCGGACCGAAAGGTCGAGAATTGTCCTGTCGTCCGCTCAAGGCAGTTTGCCGCGCGTCAACTGCTGAATTACCTGGTCACAGGTAACAACTGAGTGATGCCGGGGATGCCAGTTTATTTTTGTCCGGCTATTTTTTCCTGAGTGGCCTGGAGTAGTTTCCCGATTTTTGAGGTCAAAGCTTCGTTGGGGGAGAATCGTGCCGCCACGTTCAGGACTTCCAATGCTTCCTTGTAGCGTTTTTTCTCAAAAAGGGCCTCTCCCAGGCGCGCCTTGTCTACGGCAGCACCAGGAACGTTCAGAAGCGAGGCCTGCCACACACTGATGGCATCATCTTTTCTTCCGGCCTGGTTATAGAGTTGTCCCAGATAGGATGCCGCCAGCATCACGGTACCGTGGCCCTCTTTAAAAATCTCCCGGCAGCGTTCCAGGTTTTTTTCCGCTACCCTGGTGGCATCTGTCATGCGGTTCATGCCTGCAAAGGTTTCCGTCAGTACGAACATGAGACGGCATGCCATTGGGTCTTTTTCCCCCATGATCTTCAAACCTTCCTCCGCGGTGTCCACTGCCTCTTTATAGTGTCCCATGCGGCTCTCGACGCAGGCAAGGGTGCCCAAGGCCCTTATCGTTTCCTGGGGTTGCGTCTTGAACCGCTGACGGCTGAGCGGCAGGGCTTCCAGAAGAAGGTTGCGCGCCTCCGGCAAAGGATTTGGTCCGGAATATTTGCTATCCCGGGAAGCGTTGAATAAACATTCCGCCATGTCGATTCTGCTTTTCATGCTGCTGGCCGAATCCGGATCGTGATCCAATTCCCATGTCAGGCAGGATTCCATTATTTGAAGGGCTTTCGTATGAGAGTGGGAGTAACTAAGCTGTAAGGCCAGAAGGCGGCGCAAATCCCGGCTTCGTCTCTGCTCAGCGCTGTAGGTTTGGCTAACGTATCTTCCGGCTTCTTCCAGCAGTGGGACGGCCTTTTCGGCCATTCCTAAACCGGCGTAGCTCAATGCGATGGCTTGTTGCATTCTGGACCTCTCTTCCGGTCTGTCCAGGTAATCTCCCGCGGCGAGCCTGGCCGCTGCTTTATCCAGCACCTCCGCCACCGTGACGCCGGGTCCTCCCTCGGCCGGCGAGGGACTATCAAAAATCTTCAGGACAAACTCAGAGGTCGTCTCTGCCTCCCGACGTGCATCTTCGGACTCCACGAGGCGTTGCGCGGCCAGGTCCAGCGCGGCCCGCTCTTTAAAAAACATCCATGTGGAAATTCCCAAACCAAGGATAAGAGCCGCCGCGACTGCCGCTCCTGCTCCCATGGCTATCCGGTGCCGCCGGGCAAATTTCCGGAAACCATAGACCGCGCTGGGCGGGGTAGCGCTCACCGGTTCGTCCGCTAGAAAATGGCGGACATCCGCCGCCAGGGCGTTCGCCGAATCATAGCGGCGCGTGCGGTCCTTTTCCATGGCCCGCATAACGATCCAGTCGAGATCGCCTTTGATCAGACGTCTAAAACGGTCCGGCTGGAGCTGGTGGGTATTTGCCAGCCGGGTCCGGTCCTCTTCCGTGGCGGTGCCAACTCGAATGGAGGGCCGGGGTGGGTCTTGTTCACAGATCACACGGCGGATCGCCTCGTAGCCGGCGGCCAGGAGTTCCTTTTGATTGAATGGGGGGGTGCCCGTCAGGAGTTCGTAGAGCAGGACGCCCAGGGAATAAATGTCCGAGCGGGTATCGATGTCGATGGCCCCTCCGGAGGCCTGTTCGGGGCTCATGTAGGCGGGGGTTCCCATGAACTGGTCCAGACGTGTCACGAGAGTGCCGTCTGACAGGGCTCCCCGGGTGGCTTTCGCGATACCAAAGTCGATTACTTTCAGAATCGCTCTGTCCTCCACACGTGAGACGAGAATATTCGACGGTTTGATATCCCGATGAATAATCCCCTTCTGGTGGGCATGATGGATGGCCGCGCAGATGTCCTTGAAGAGTAGGAGACGTTCCTTCAGAGGCAGCCGACATTCATCACAGTATTGAGTGATCGATACGCCCTTCACAAGTTCCATGGCAAAGTACGGGCGGCCTCCGCTGGTGCATCCCGCGTCATACACCTGGGCGATGTTGGGATGGTCCATCATCGCCAGGGCCTGGCGCTCCTGCTCGAAACGAGCCACTACCTCCCGGGTATCCATGCCCGCTTTGATAATTTTGAGCGCCACTTTCCGCCGGACGGGATAGCGCTGCTCCGCCATCCACACCGTGCCGAATCCTCCCTCGCCTATTTGTTCCAGCAGGATGTAGGGACCGATAGCCGTCCCATTTTCCCCCCGGGCGGATGGAAAAGCCGCGCGCTCCGGTTCTGCTTCTCCAAAGAACGCGGAGGCCGCTTCTACTTGTAAAATCAGGGCTTCCAGCACCTGACGACGCGCGGAATCACCGCCTGTCACATGGTTGAGGAAAGCCTCACGCTCCTCAGCGGAAAGCTCGTGGGCGTGGCAGGCAAGATCCAGGTCGGTGTCCATCTTCAATATTCTCCATGCGTGAAAAGGCGTGGAAAAACGGACATTCCGCGTGGATTATTTTTCCAGGTGGTCCATTTCTCCGGCGGTTTTGATAAAGTCGAAAAGCCAGGTGCGGGCCATGGTCCACTCCCGGCGTATGGTTTTCTCGTTGAGTTCCAGCATGACAGCGATCTCTTCATACGTGAACCCCGCGAAGAACCGCAGCTTTACGATGCGTGCTTTCCGCGTGTCCTCCCGTTCCAGGGCGTCCAGGGACTCGTGCACCTGGATGAGCTTTTCATCCCCTCCCGGTCCGCTGATCTCCACGGCATCCTCCAGGGGAACATGTTCTGCTCCACCGCCGCGTTTCCGGCGGAGCCGCCGCCGGGCCTGATCCACCAGGATGCGCCGCATGGCCTCTGCCGCTGCCGCGAAAAAATGAGCCCGTCCCTCCCATGTCTGGGGTGGAGTTTCCGGGCCGGCCATGCGCAGCCAGGCCTCGTGTACCAGCGCGGTGGCCTGCAAGGTCACCTCCCGCCCCTCCTGGCGCATTTTTTCCCCGGCGATGCGGCGTAACTCAGCATACACTGCCTGCCACAGCTGATGCGCCGCTTCCGTGCTACCCTCTCCAACCGCGTTGAGTAGGAAGGTCACATCATTCATTGTAAACGGATTATCCCTTGTTTCTGAAAGTTGATAGTTATCTAATTTTCACGTTCCGCCTGCTTACTCTTTTGAGAACCGGTTTCAAGAACTGATTTTGAGCACTGTCCTGGCTCTGAAATGGTGGCTTTCCCGGTTGGGGAACGGGGTTGTGAGCGAGACTGAACAGAAAATGTGCGGAAAAAGAGGCCCGGATGTCCGTTTCCGCCAAAAAAAAAACGCATGCCCTTAGCGGAAGGCTTCTTTTTGCCTCCCATTAACCCACCCGCCATCCGGCCACCGATGAAATTTCAACATTTTTTACTCACCACCATTCTAACTTTTGGGGTTTCCGGGGTCATCCATGCCGGGGCCCCGGCGACGGTGTCCGCCACCGCCGCCACCCCGGATCAGCCCGGGGCTTATGCGGTGGGGCACCTCACCTCGCACGCCACGGACAAGTCCCGGTCCCGCACCTTGCGTTATGATATATGGTATCCCGCGAACGCCACCGCCGCGGCCGCGGGGCCGGTCACGAACTATGAGCTGGACGATTATTTCTTCCTCGGACGGTCCGTGCCTTTTCCCTCCGCCCTGGCGCGGGAGGGAGTCGCGGCGGATGCGTCCGGAGCCTTCCCGCTCATCGTTTACTCCCACTCCCGCGGCGGCACCCGGTTTGAGGCGTATGATCTGTGTGAACTCCTTGCCAGCCGGGGCTATGTGATCATTTCCGCCGACCATACCGGCAGCGGCTGGATCGGGGATATGAACCCCATGGGAGATGAGGAGGATCCCATCCGCGACTTCAGCCCCCGTGCGTTGGACTGCCGTTTCCTCATCGACACCGCGCTTTCCCGGAACAGCAAAAAAGGCGATCTTCTGCGCGACCGGATCGATCCGAAACACATCGGCGGCACGGGCTGGAGTTATGGTGGCGCCGCTGTGGCCGCTCTGGCGGGAGGGTATCATGGCTCCAAACCGGACACCCGGGTGGATGCCCTGGTACTGCTCTCCCCCAGTACTTGGGCGTTTACGCCTGAAGACCTGGGACGCATCCGCGGGTCCGTACTCACCCTGACCGGCACGAATGACGGCACCCGCTGGGAAACCACGGATGCCTATGCCCGGTTTGGCGGCCCGCGGGCCCTGGTGAGCCTCCTGGGAGCGGACCACAGCAGCTTTGACGTGGACCACGACTCCGTCGAGTGGATCCGGACGCATATCACGGACGAGGACGTGCTAAGTTTCCTGCCTCCTCCGGACGCGGAGCAACTGGCCAAAGACCGCGCCTGGCGTGCCGCCACCCTGCTCTATACCTCCGCCTCATTCGATCTGAATCTGAAAGGGGACGCCTCCGCCGCCGCGTGGCTCACCCCCGCGTATGCCGCCGCCAACCTGCCCGCCGTGGCCTCTGTGCGGTCGATCTCCCAGGCGGACCTGAACGGAAACGGTATTCCGGACAGTATGGATATCGCCAACGGCACCAGCCTCGACCGGAACCGGAACAAGGTGCCGGACGAAGTAGAGAACCGCGTTATCCGCGTCCGGGCCGGGGCCGCCGCCGGTGGTGATGGCACCACCTGGGCCCGCCCGCTGAATACGCTTACCCGCGCCCTGCAACTGGCCCGTGCCAGCCAGGGCCGTGTGAAAGAAATTTGGGTGGCCGCCGGCACCTACACACCGCAGCCCGATCCCGCCTCGGGGGACTCCTGCTTCCTCGTGCGGAATGTGGAGGTCTATGGGGGATTCGCGGGCACGGAGAGCAAACGGGATCAGCGGGATCCCGCGGCGCATCCCACCATCCTTTCCGGCGATCTCGCCGGGGACGATCTCCCGGGCTTCTTGAACCGGGATGACAACGCCGTCAATGTGGTTACCATCTTCCGCTCCGACAAGCCGACGGCGGTGGATGGCTTTACCATTCGGGGAGCTTTTGGTCCCTCAGAATACGGCGGTGGGATTTTTCTCTCCGGTGGCGAGGTCCGGAACTGCCTCATCACGGACAACTACGCTTACGAGGGCGGCGGAGCCATGACGATTAACACCGACCCCTGGTATTCTGAAACGGTGATCAGTGACTGTGTCTTCAAAGGCAATGCCTCCCTGGGGGGAGGCGGGATCTCCGTGACGCAGGGCCGCACCTATCTGGTTCGCTGCCGCTTCGAGGAGAACAGCGCCCTGGGGGATGCCGATATGGGCGCGGGATGGGGCGGAGCCCTCTATTCCCACGAGAATGGCCACCCCAAAGTGCTGAACTGCGAATTCATCCGGAATACCGCGAACCTCGGGGGAGCCCTCATTTCAGCGGACTATGGTGATCCAGGCACTCTCGAGGTCGTGAACAGCCTTCTCCGCCACAACACCGCGGCGGACCTCAGTGGAGCGGAGGCGGACAACCAGGGGGCTGGAGGTGCTGTCGTGGTGCAGGCGGCCCAAAAGGCCAGGCTCACCAACGTGACCGCGGTGGAAAACACCTCCACCCTCCCCGCCTGGGACACGACGGGTAGCCTGGTGATTCAGAATTCCATCGTGCTCGATGGCTCGGACTGGATCACGGGCACGCCGGTGGTGAGCTACAGTTATATCCAGGGTGGATTTACCGGAGTGGACAATGTCACGGGCGCTCCGCTTTTCGTGAACGCGGCGGCGGGCGACTACCGCCAGCTCAAGGGTTCCCCGGGCGTCAATGCCGGGAAGACCAAACTCACCCCCCGCGATCTGTCCCCTGGCAATGGCCATGGCCGCCCCGCCAACCGTGATTTGGACGGACGCCCCCGGGTGGATGGGAAATCCGTGGACATTGGGGCCTACGAAAAGTGATCCCGCGTGACCGGACCCGTCCGGTCCGGTAAAGAGTCAGGTCCCTTGAAACGCCGGTATTCCGAAAGGAATCCCGGCGTTTTTTTTATCCAGGCAAACAACCGGAAAAGAAAAGCACAGCCGCATTGGCCCTTGCGGGGATGGGCCCGGCGGCGCACCATCCCCCGCTCTCCCGAATTCCGCATTCTTTCCGCATGGCCGAAGCAACGCTCACTCACGCCGCCTACGATTCCAAGATCGAGGGGAACATCATTTTCACGCGCCTCGATGCCGCCATCAACTGGATGCGGAAGAACTCCCTCTGGCCCATGCCCATGGGCCTGGCCTGCTGCGCCATCGAGCTCATGGCCACCGCTTCCAGTCGGTATGACATCTCCCGCTTCGGCGCGGAGGTCATGCGCTTCTCCCCGCGCCAGGCGGACGTGATGATCGTGGCCGGCACGGTGACCTACAAGATGGCCCTCGCGGTGAAGCGCATCTGGGACCAGATGCCGGACCCGAAGTGGTGCATCGCCATGGGGGCCTGTGCCAGCAGCGGCGGTATGTATCGCAGCTACGCGGTGCTGCAGGGTGTGGACCGTATCATTCCGGTGGACGTTTATATCTCTGGCTGTCCTCCGCGTCCGGAGGCGCTCCTGGAGGGCCTGATGCGCCTCCAGCGGAAGATCGACACCGAGCATTCCTTCGTGGCGCAGAAGAAGGAACTCCTGGAGTCGCTTCGGGGTTAGGCTGACCTTGGATTTTTCCGGAATCCCGGGAGGATTCTGTGCGTATCCCTTTGCCATCCGGGCGGGAATGTTCTCACCTGCCGCCAATGAGCCGGTCCCAGTTTCAAATTCTCCTCTTTCTCACTGCCGTCCTGATGCTTGGGGCGGTGTTGGCTCCGCCACTGTATTGGGGCGGGAAGTGGCTTGCGGGGATGATCGTGAGCTTCAAGCAAACGGAGACCCCCGTCATCGGGTGGATCGCGAAGAAGCTCACCACCCACCAGTTTGGGAGCTATTATGACCGGGCGTTTCTCATTTCCGCCCTGGGGCTGCTGTGGCCGTTTTTGAAATGGATGCGCCTCTCCGGCGACCGGCTGGGGCTGGAGAAAAATCCGGCCCGTGCGAAGGATGCCGCGAGCGGCTTCGTTATTGCTTGCGGGTTTCTCACCGTGCTCACCGCGCTCCTCATGTGGACGGGAGCGTATATCTTTGAGGATACCATCGACTGGAAGACCATGATCACCCGCGCCGCGATCACTTGTGTGGCGGCGGCGCTGCTGGAGGAGTGGCTCTTTCGCGGCATCTTCCTGGGGGTGGCCCTGCGGTCCTCTCGGCCCTGGGTGGCCATTCTCGTGGTGTCCGCGTTTTTCTCCATCCTGCACCGAATGAAGCCGCCGGATCTGTTGGTGAAGGAACCGGCGCAGCGCGCCCAGGTGGAGAATTACATTAAGTCCCCCGAGTGGGCGAATCACCTGATCATTCAAGAGAGTAAACCCGAGGCTGTGGACTGGATCATCGACCCGGAATACCGCCGGTTCGCCCCGTCTCAAATCCACTGGGGATCCGGTTTTGAGATGACGGCCACCATCTTCCGGAAGGTGGCGGACCCCTCGGAGTTCGTCTCCCGGTTCCTGACCATCTTCGCCATCGGCCTCATCCTCGCACGCGCCCGGTGCGCCACCCGGTCCCTCTGGCTGCCCATCGGCATCCATGCCGGGCTGATCTTTGCGAATACCCTGTGTCTCGGCATTACCAAAGGTTCCCCGGCCCTGGATGCGGGTGGCTACACGCTCGCCATCGGGGACCGGCGTATCCCCTGGATCGGGCAGGAACTTCAGATTGGTCTCGCGCCGCTGATCACCCTGTCGCTCATGGCGGTGGTGGTGGAATGGAGCCTTCGCCGCCGGAAACAGGAGCCAGGGGCTGTTTGATCTTCATGACTATCGGGTCCGGAGCTTCACAGCTTCGTCCAGCCCGGCCCGCATGACCTCCGCCGGAGCCGGGCGGCCAAACCACCACTCAAAGGCATAGACCCCCTGCCAGAGCAGCATGGGGAGTCCATTGATGACCCGCGCCCCGGCCGCCTCCGCGGCTTCCACCAGGGGAGTGCGCAGTGGTTTGTAAACCATGTCGAAGATCAGATGCCGGGGCTGGAGCAGACGGTGCGGCACCACCTCCGGATCTCCCGGGTTCATCCCCAGGCTGGTGCAGTTCACGATGAGGTCCACCCGGGGCATCACCTCCGCCAGAGCCTCCCCGGTCCACGGCACCACGCGGGTGACACCGCCACCTGGCAGGTCGCGGAGCCCCTCCGCCACGCGTTCAGCCTTGTCGATTCCCCGGTTGGTCAGGATCAACTCCCGGCAGCCCTCCATGGAGCACATGGCGGCCACGGCGGCTCCCGCGCCTCCTCCCGCCCCTGGCACCAGGATGGAAAGCTCCCGGGCCTCGCGCCCGAATTCCTCCCGCACGGCGCGGAGAAATCCCGGCGCATCGCTGTTCCGGCCCTGGATCACGCCGTCCGGACGGAAAATGAGTGTATTCACCGCGCCCATACGACGGGCGGCGGCGTCCACTTCCCCCGCGGCCTCCAGCGCCATAAACTTGTGGGGAATAGTGCAGTTGCAGCCCAGGAAGCCCAGCGCCTGGAGTTTCGGCAGGGCCTCCAGGAACTCCTCCGGACGGAGGTGCAGGCGGATGTAGCTCGCGTCAATGCCGCATTCCCGCAGGGCGGGATTGTGCATCTCCGGCGAAAGTGAGTGAGCGACGGGATCGCCGATAACGGCAAGCCGGGCGGGAGGTGCCAGCCTGCCTCCTGTCTCCGCCCAGCGGTCCAGATCCGCCGCCGTGAAAACCGCGGGTGCTTCAGCCATGGTCACGGGATCAGTTCAAGCCGTGAGCAGGGGTGTGCGTGCGCGCAGGCGGGACATGGTTTCCGCCTTTCCCAGGATCTCCAGAGCGGGCAGCAGATCCACGCCGTGCCCCTGGCCGGTGAGGGCCACGCGGAGGGGGAACATGAGCGCGCCGGGCTTCACCTTCAGCTCGGCGGCGGCCAGGTTCACCCCGTCCTGGATGTGCTCCCGGTTCCAATGCACCAGCGCGTCCAGATGGGAGGTGAGAGCGCTGAACTTTGCCGCGCGGTCCGCCTGACCCGCGATTTTGGTCCGCGCATCCTCCGCCAGTGGCGCGGAGCCATCCAGCAGCATCACCAGATGCTCCAGGATCTCGTGGACCACTTTCACCTTGGGTTTGATGAGCGGCAACAGGCCGTCCAGGGGCATCTCCTTGAGGAGCGGTTGCAGGAGGGAATTCGTCGGCTGTCCGGAGAGCCAGGCCTTGCAGGAAGCGGCGAAGTCCGCGTCGCTCTGCTCTTTTACATACTCCCCGTTCATCCAGCGGCACTTTTCGAGGTCGAACTTTGCGTTGTGGTGATTCAGGTGTTCCCAGTCGAAGAGATCGCGCACGGTCGTTAGCGGCAGCACTTCGCGGTCATCCTTTGGCGACCAGCCCAGCAGGCAGAGGTAGTTCGCGACCGCACCCGGCAGGAAGCCGTTTTGCACGTAGTAGCCCACGGAGGCGCCTTCGCTCCGTTTGCTCATCTTCGAGCCGTCCGGGTTCAGAATGAGCGGGATATGGGCATACTCCGGGGGCTCCACGCCAAAGGCGCGGAAAAGTTCCACGTGTTTCCCGGTGTTATAAATGTGGTCCTCGCCGCGGATCACGTGGGTGATCTTCATCTCGATGTCGTCCACCACATTCACGAAGTGGAAGATATAGCTGCCGTCCGGACGGCGGATGGTCATGTCCGGTTCGTTAGTGCGGTCTATCTTGATCTCTCCGCAGATCCGGTCCGGCAGGAGAATGATCTCCCGGGGTGAACGGAAACGCACCGCCCCGTTTTCCTCCACATAGGTGTGGCCGCTTTCGGTGAGACGGTTCAGATAGGCATCGTAGATCGCCTTTCGCTGGCTCTGGAAATAGGGACCGAAGTCGCCCCCGGCCTCCGGGCCTTCATCCCAGTCCAGCCCCAGCCAGCGCATGCCGTCCAGGATGGCGGCCACGGCCTCCGGGGTATTACGGGCATCATCCGTGTCCTCGATGCGCAGCACGAAGGTGCCGCCATTGCGGCGGGCAAAGAGCCAGTTGAACAAAGCCGTGCGCGCGCCTCCCACGTGGAGATAACCAGTGGGGGAGGGGGCAAAACGAACGCGGGGAGTAGGTGTGGACATGACGGACAGACGGATAATACCCGGCTTCTTCCATGACGCCAGCGCGCGGGGCAAGCGCTGGCACGCGGATAATGGAAATGGACGGGAGCGGGCTTACGAGGATGAGTATGCCTGGGAGGGATGGAAATATGCTTTGCCGCGCATAGAATCGGCTTCCCATGCCCGCCGCCTGTTGTTCTCCCGCCGCCGCGCCCGCCATCACGGGCACCATGTTTCACGCCTCGCTGAACTGCGCGGACCTTCCCCGCTCCATCGCTTTTTACCGGCTGTTGCTGGGGGTGGAGCCTTCGAAGGTGCGACCGAACTACGCGAAGTTCGATCTCATGGAACCCCCGCTGGTACTCACGCTCATGCCGGGACGGCCCGCGCCGGGCGGCATTGTGAATCACTTCGGTCTCCGGGTGGCGGATGCCGCCACGCTGGTAGGCATCCAGGAACGGCTGGAACTCGGGGGCATTCCCTCGAAGCGGGAGGAGGGTGTGGCCTGCTGCTATGCACTGCAGACGAAATTCTGGGTCATTGATCCCGACCAGGCGTTCTGGGAGGTTTATGTCGTCCACGAGGATATCGACGAACACGGCGATGATGCCATGCCCACGTTGGAGGAAATGCCCGGCCAATCCGACGCGCCTCCGCTCCCTCCCGCTTCCCGCATGATGTGGCAACACCATATCGGCGAAGCCTTTCCCGCGCGCATTCCCCATGACGATCACAGCGTGCATGAGGTGCTGTGCGAAGGCATCGTCAATATCTCCCCGGACAAAATAGACCTGTCCGCGGCCTTGCGGGAAATCCTCCGCGTGCTGCGCCCAGGAGGTATCCTGCGCCTCCACGGTCTCTCCGCGGACGCGCCCCTCACGGAGCCGCTGCCCCCTTTGCCTGGCCCCGCCGCCGTGGTGGAGCATGTGCCTTCTCACGCGGTGGTGGTTGCAGCCCTGACCGCCGCCGGCTTCGGAAATCTCTTTCTGGAAAAGCTCTCCGCCACCGCCCATTTCACTGTCGGAGGCGTGCCGATGAGGGAACTCATGATCACCGCCGTGAAACCCGGGCACCGCCTGGCCGCGAAGACGAAACAGGCGGTGTATCTCGGGCCCATGGCTTCAGTGACGGATGATTACGGGAATGTTCTCCCGCGCGGTCAAGTCACCATGCTGAATACCCACGACTGGCAGGCCCTGTCCCATGGGCCTGCCGCCGCGTCGTTTCTGCTGCTATAGAGGCGGCCTCGCCCGGACTTCACTCCGCGACCAGGAGGGCGTAGGCTTTCTTCCCTTTCCGCAGGAGCACGGCACGGTCATGGAGCAGATCCGCGGAGGAGAGCGCGCGGGTGCCGTCGGCGCGCTGGCCATTTACGTAAATGCCGCCGCCTTCTATATCCTTCCGCGCCTGTCCTTTGCTGGAGGAGAGCGTGGAGGTGACCAGGGCCTCCGTGAGGGGCAGGGGACCGGCCAGGGCTTCGCGGCTCACGGTGGCGGACGTCACCTCCGCCCGGAGGATGTCCAGGGTGGCGGGCGTCAGGCCGTCCAGAGAGCCCCCGAAGAGGATGCCGCTGGCCCTCACGGCCTCGGCACAGGCGGTGGCGCCGTGGATGAGCGTCGTCACCGCCTTTGCCAGCGCGGTGTGCGCCTCCCGGGCCCCGGGGTTCGCGGCATGGGCGGCCTCCAGCGAGGTGATCTCGTCCTGGGGCAGGAAGGTGAAGTATTTCAGGTAACGGATGACGTCCCGGTCATCCGTGTGTATCCAGAACTGGTAGAACTGATACACGCTGGTCCGCGCGGTGTCCAGCCACACGGCCCCGCCTTCGGTTTTACCGAATTTCGTGCCGTCGGATTTTGTGATGAGTGGCATGGTGAGGCCGTAGGCCCGGCGCTCCAGCTTCCGGCGGATGAGCTCCATACCCGCCGTGATGTTCCCCCACTGGTCGCTCCCGCCGATCTGGAGTTCGCACCCGTACACCCGCGCAAGGTGGTAGAAATCGTAAGCCTGGAGCAGCATGTAACTGAACTCCGTATAGCTGATCCCCGTGTCCCGGTCCTCCATGCGCGCGCGCACGGACTCCTTGGCCACCATTTGGTTGACGGTGAAGTGTTTTCCCACGTCCCGCAGGAAATCCAGAAAGCTCACCGGTCCCAGCCAGTCCGCGTTGTCCACCAGGCGGGCCGGGTTTTTCTCCGCCTCGAAGTCCAGCAGTCTCGCGAGCTGCGGGCGAATGGCCGCCACGTTCGCGGCGATGTGATCCTTTGTCAGCAATTGCCGCTCCTGGCTTTTCCCGCTGGGATCCCCGATGCTCCCGGTGGCTCCGCCCGCCACGGCCACGGGATGGTGCCCCGCGAGCTGGAACCGGCGCAGCGCCAGCAGCGGCACAAGGTGTCCCACATGCAGGCTATCCGCCGTGGGGTCGAATCCACAATACAGCGTCACCGGTCCCGACCGCAGCCGGGACGGCAGTCCGTCCGTGCCTGGTTCGCCGCCCTCCGTGCCCGCCCCTGTCCCGCGCCCGGTGTAGTCTTCGAGCAGGCCGCGCCACTGGAGTTCGTGGAAAATATCGATGTCGTTTTGCATGGGAAGCGTGGTGAGTAACGCGTCCCCCCGCGATGCGCAAGCCTAAGCGGCTTGCCCGTTCCTTATACCGTCTGTTGTTGGAATCCGGTAAAGGTAGTGGAGGCTTTCACGGGAAAGAAAACCACGGGCCTCTTCTTCAGGCAGGCCGCTCAACTTTCCAACCGGCGACAGCCGTTGGTGGGCAGGAATGGATTCGAACCATTGAAGGCGTTAGCCAGCAGATTTACAGTCTGCCCCGTTTGGCCACTTCGGTACCTACCCTTAACGTATTCCGCCCGACAGGCGAACCGTTCTGTGATTATGCGCCGGATTTGAGGAATGCAAGAGAATTATCATTCCACGCAACGTGGACAATGCTCCACCCAGTGTCCGGGGGAGATTTCCACATACGGGGGACGCTCATGGATGAGGGGCTCTCCCGGGGCACTGGTATTGCGCGGGCAGAAACGGCAGCCCGGGGGCATTTTGTCCAGAGAGGGAACCATGCCCTCGATGACCGGCAGGTGGGTTCCAGGCGTGCTGTCCAGGCGCGGGATGCTGGCCAAAAGTCCCCGGGTGTAGGCGTGCCGGGGATTCGCGAAGAGTTCCAAGGCGCTAGCCCGCTCCACGATGCGCCCGGCATACATGACCACCACTTCCTGGCACATCTCCGCGATGACCCCCAGGTCGTGAGTGATGAGCAGCACACCCGTGCCCGTGGTATCCTGGATGCCGCGAATGAGATCGAGAATCTGCGCCTGCACGGTGACATCCAGCGCGGTGGTGGGCTCGTCAGCGATGATCAGTTTGGGCCGCAGCGCGAGGGCGATGGCGATCACCACGCGCTGCCGCATGCCGCCGCTTAATTGGTGGGGATACTCCCCGGCCCGGATTTCAGGGGAGGGGATGCCGACTTTCCGGAGGATGTCTATGCTGCGCTCCCACGCCTCCTGTTTAGAACAGTCCGTGTGAAGGCGGAAGACTTCGCTCACCTGTTTTCCCACACGGTGGCAGGGATTGAGCGCCGCCATGGGCTCCTGAAACACCATGCCGATGTCCCGGCCCCGCAGCTTTCGCATTTCCTCCAGCGGGAGTGTGGCGAGGTCCTTTCCTTCGAACAGAACCTGCCCGCCCACGATGCGTCCAGAGGGCTGTGGGAGGAGCCGGTTGATGGAGAACGCGGTGACACTTTTACCGCAGCCGGATTCCCCCACCAGGCCCACGGTGCGTCCGGCGGGGACTTCGAAGGTCACGCCGTCCACCGCGCGCATCAGGCCGTCATCGGTTTGAAAGGCAGTCTGGAGATTTTGAACGGTGAGAAGCATGGGCGGGGTCAGTCCTTCTTGCGGTATTTGTCAAAGAGGTGGCTGGCCTCGGGAAAGGTCCTGCCGGTGCGCATGGCCTCGATGGTCTCGCGGTGCATGTCTTCATCGATCCACAGGACGTGGGCCTGGGAAGGGTAGAGGGAAAGCCGCACATTGTAGTCCTCCGGCCAGCGGATCCAGCGCCAGTAGATGCAGCGGTGGAAGGGGGTATCCCAGGCAGGCACATAACAGGCGAGATCGTAGATACGCTGCTCGATCTGGTGATTCAGCTTTTCCAGATCGTCGAGTGAGCCCGCTTTATCGTAGGCCTCGATGAGTTTATCCATCTCCGCGTCAGCGGTGGAGGTAAGGTTGTTCGTCTCCGGTTTGATCGCGCGGCTGCCGTCCGGATTTTTGGTGTAGGCATTATCCGAATGGAATCCTTCCCAGGGAGAAGGGTAGGGAGGGTCCATGACCCAGCCGCCGAGGCAGACCTGATGCTCCTTTGCCCTGATCTTCTTGAACATCGCGCTGCCTGCCACGGCATCGATCTGGAGATCGAAGCCGGCCTTCAGCGCCTCCTCTTTCAACCGCAGGGCGTAGCGGCGTTCATTGGGCCGCTCCCGAATGGTGAGTGCGACGCTGGCCCGCTCAGTGGGATTGCCCGGTTTGTGAAACACACTGTCCTGCCCGCGTTCGGTATAGCCAGCCTTCGCAAAGGCGGCGATCGCTTTTGCCGGGGAAAACTCCCGGGCACGGATCTCGGTGTTCTCATACCGGCCATAACTTGCGGAATAGACATTCAGCCGCTCGGCATCACCCTTCAGTTCCACTTCGATGACCTTGTCAATGTTCATCGCATGCTGAAAGCCGATCCGGAAGTCCAGATTGTCCAGCGGTGGCCGGGCGGTGTTAAGGGACAGCCCGCGGCTGAGCGGAAAGTCGTTGTAAAACTCCGCTTTTTCCAGCCAGCCATTGTGATAGGGCGGAGACTCTATTTTCTGCTGCCAGATCTCCGGCTGCGTATCCAGGTAGGTGTGATAGAGATCCAGTTTCCCCGCCTTGCAGGCCTCGAATCCTTTTTCCGGGTTGTTAATGACCTGATATTCGATGGCGTTCGGGTTAAAGCGGTAGCGGTAGAATTTCCGGTCTTTGGCCCACCAGTCTTTCACCCGGCGCTGGAGAATCCGGCTACCTTTGGTAATGTCCTCGGGGCGGATTTCGAAGGCTCCCGTGGTGGGGTCCATAATCCACTGATAGCGGCTGGGGAAGTCGGGTCCGAAGTCCTTATAGGCAACGTGGTCGAACGGCTCCACGTTGCGGGCATCGTAAACCGGATCCGCCTTTGGCTGAGCCAGCGTGACTGCGAAAGTGAGGTCGTCGTAGGTCGTAAAGGACGTAAAGTATTTCGTGGAATATTGGTTTTTCCGGTAGGGATCCTGAACGTAAGGGGACAGACAGATGTAGAAGCAGAACTTGAAGTCCGCCGTGCGGACCGGGTTCCCGGTGTTGAAGCGGGCCTCCGGATCAATCTTGAAATAGACAGTCCGGTGATCCTCCGAGGCGGCCCATTCCCGGCAAACCCCGGGAATCCACTTCGCGGTGTTCGGATGGAGCATCACGCTCAGGAGTTTGATGTCGTCGAAGTGATAGGACCGGAAAGAGTTGTTCCCGTTAGGGCCAAGATGCCGGATGCAGGAGGGAAACTCGACGGAAAACCAGTGGAGCGTGCCCCCCTTTTTTGCCTGTGGGCTGCCGAGTTCCGGCTCATCCATCCCGTTTTCCCACTTCAGATTAGCGGGAAGCGTGGAGATGTCCGCTGTTTTGAAGAAGTCCGGGCGGGAGTCGTAGTAGGCTTTGACCTCGTCCGTGTTGTCATAAGGCGGATATTTCTCCGAGCGGTCGCGCGAGCATCCGTTCAGAAGAAGGCCGAGAGCCGCCGCGAACAGAAGAGCCCGGCGGCGAAGGGGATGGCTGGGGGAGGCGGAGGACATCGCGGCAATCCTACTGATAGGTCGTGAATTTTTTGGGATCGAAGGCTTCACGCACGGCTTCTCCCACAAAGGTGATGAGCACCAGAAGCAGGGCGATGGCGGTGAAAGCACTGCTGAGAATCCAGGGAGCCTGCATGTTGCCCGTGCCATCTTTCAGGAGAGACCCCCAACTGGGCGACCCTGGGGCCAGGCCGAAACCGAGGAAGTCCAGCGCCGTGAGTGCGAAGATAAGCGCCTCCACCACGAAGGGCAGTTTCGTGACGAGCGTGGAAAGCACGTTCGGGACGATGTGCTTGAAGATCACCCGGGGAGTGGAGGCTCCGATAAGCCGCGCCGCCGACACATAGTCCCGCGCTTTTTCCGCGTAGGTGCCGCCCCGCATGTAATAGGTGAGATCCATCCAGCTAAAGAGCGCCAGCACCGCCACCAGGATGTGGATTTCCGGAGCGACGACACTGCGCACCATGATGACCACATAGATGAAGGGCAGGCTGCTCCAGATCTCCACCAGCCGCTGACCCACAAGGTCAAATTTCCCACCGAAGTAGCCCATCGTGCAACCCGCCGTGATACCTATGCCGAAGACAAAAATACAGTAAAACAGAGCCGCGATCATTTGCAGCTGGAATCCCGCGAACAACTGCGCGGCGATATCCGCGCCGCTGGAATCCGTGCCCAGAAAATGGCGTGACTCCTGGTTCCACGAGGGAGCCGCGGGGGGAAAGACCAACTGGCGAAACTCCGGAGTCTCCGTGGCGGTGAGGGCCGCCACGTCCACCTGCAGCAATTGTTTGCGGGAGATTTCCTTTCCCGCGCGATACTCCACTTTTTCCACAAGGGAGCCGGTCTTGTCGTAGAGAGAGGAAGGGCCGTCAAAAATGCCCGCGCGCACGCGGTGTTCGTGGCACCGGACCTCCGGGCGGTCCTTGTAAAAGCTGCTGATGATGCCGGTGAAAGGCCGCCCGGTTTCGGAATCGAAAAATTTGCCGTCCGCGTTCTTCGTGATGGTTTGCCACTGCTGTGGAGTGTCCAGCTTCGCGTCGTAAGGGACCAGTGGGAGGAGCACGAAGTCCCCGTTATCGTTTGCCTTCGCGAGGCGCTGGAGTTCCCGGTAGTCAGCCTCCGATTCGTAAGAAAGGCCAAAGGTGGAGCCCTTGATCGGCTGCTCCATGAGGAATGGGAAATACCATTGCCCTTCGTGGCGCACGCACAGCGCGCGCTTCCCCACCACGACGGAGTCCAGCAGGGCGATCCCGGAGAGAATCCCGAGGATGATGAAGGAGATGTAACCCCGGCGGATGGAGCGGAACCGCTTCCATCGTTTCACGGTCAGGGGATTTGCTGGTTTCGGTTTCCGGAGGAGCAGCCAGGTGCCCATCAGAACGGCGAGGGAACGGAGGATGTGCCCTGCTGTTTCCCCCGCGAGACCAAAAAGCTTCAGCACCGGCACATTCCAGTGCAGGAGGATGCAAACCCAGGAAAGCAGGGCGAGAACGATGAGCGTGATACCGGTCTTTTTCATACCCTGCTACTCGAAACGAATGCGCGGATTGATCAGCGCGATCAAGATGTCCGAAAGGATGTTCCCTATCATCAGAACGGTGGAGGAGAGAAACAGCACGCCCATCATTACATTGTAATCGGAGTGCGTGGCCGCCACGAAACCCAGTTGGCCGGCCCCGTTGATGTCGAAGACCGACTCGATCAGGAACGACCCCGAAACCAGCGTGCCCAGAAGTTGCCCGAAGGTGGCGGCGATGGGGATGAGCGAATTCCGCAGGGCATGCCCCACAATGGCTTGGCGGAAGGACGCTCCCTTGGCGACGGCGGTGCGGATGAAGTCGGATGCCAGCACGTCCATGATGGTGTTCTTCATCATCATGGTGCTCAGGGCGAAGCCGCTTACGGTATAGCAAATAAGGGGGAGCACGGTGTGGTGGAGGATGTCCTTCACCTTGCCGAAGGTGTCCAGTTCATCGAAGTTCGTGCTGACAAAGCCACTGATGGGAAACCAGTCGCGCTGAAAAGCGAACCAAAGAAGCATTACACTCCCGAGGGCGAAGCCGGGGATGGAATAGCCCACGAAGAGCAACACCGAGGACCAGTTGTCGACCCAGGTCCGGTGCTTGATCGCCTTCAGAATCCCCAGGGGAATGCTGATGGCATAGGTGAGAATAGCCGTGAGCAGGCCGAAAAACAGCGACACCGGTATCCGGTCTCGGATCACCTCCCCCACGGGATCTCCATACATCAGAGATTCCTGGAGATCTCCCTGAACAAGGCCGGCAAACTTTTTCTGAAACACCACCACCCGGGAAAAGTCGTCCTTTTTGAAATCCGGGGTATTATCCTTCGGGCCGGAGGGCACGTTGCGCCCGTAGCGGACTTCCCAGCCTTCCGGCGTGCCGCCTCCTTCCAGGACCAGGGAAAGAGGCTTTCCTTCGCGGCCTTTGACAAAGGCTTTCAGGGAGTAGGCTCTGCCAGAGGCGTCCAGGGCATTCAGCAGGACCATGGCATCACCACCCTCCTCTTCGAGGGTGACGAAGCGGGGATTGTACTCCCGTTTGATAAGGCCCACCCACATGAGATAGCCGGGAACCACGGCTTCGTTCATACCGAAGCTCATGCGCATCTGCTCCAGTTGTTCCTTGCTGAGAGCGCCGGTGGCTCCCCGGGCACCGCGCCCGTGCTCCGCCATGGTGGCCTGCTGGATGGCCTCCTCCAATGGACCGCCGGGAAGAAACCGGGTGATGGAGAAGACGATGAAGGTGATGCCCGCCAGGGTGAGGGGGATCAGCAACAAACGCCGGATGATGTAAGCTCGCATGGAAGTCGGGAATCCGCTGTGCCGGCCTTTACCTCCGCCCTCCCTGGGGGTCGAAGTCCACGGGGAGACGGACACCGGGGAGGTCTTTCAGGGTGAGGGAAAAGAGCAGGCCCCACTCATCCTGGCCCCGGTTGTCCCGGATGATGGCTCCCAGGCTGGCCACCCAGCTGGTGAGGTCGTGGTGGATGCTGTATTGCTGGGTTTCGAGGGTGTTGTCGTCGAACTCGTAGCGCTCGTAAATGCTGAAGCCCCAGCGGTCGTTCACGCGGGCGTAGGCTCCGAAATCCACAAGACTGCTGTCCTGAAACACGGGGTGGTTGCTCAGCATCCGGTGGCCGACCGTAAGCTCCAGGGAATCCGTGGGCATGAAGGTGGCGCGGGTGTTGAACTCCCGGAAGTTTCCATCGGAATCGCTGATGGGAAGCTGCATACCCACACTGAGCTTGCCCCAGGGGACGGGCCGCCATTCCACATCCTGGTAGAGGTTGGAGAAGTCCCGGTGGTATTCCGGGTCATCGATGAAGGCGTCGATGTAGGTATTGGCCGTGAGCCAGTTGTAAGTGGTGCGGTTGCGCCTGGTCTGCAGGCGGTTGGAGACACCGATACGCACAATGTTCCAGTCCCGGAGGTCATCGATGGCGGAATAATTCGTCAGATCCAGCGGGCGGGGGCGCGTGGAGGGCACCAGAATGTCGATGCCCTTGAAGGGAGCGCCAATCTCGTCCGCGCTGACATAGGACCAGTTCACATACGGCTGCACGATGTGGCGCAGCCCGTCGAGACCCAGCGAGGGAATAACGATGTCGTCATACACGCGGGAGAACTTCGCGGAGGCGTCGAGCCCGGCAGTGAAGATGAAGCGGCTGGTATCGTCCGGGTCCGGTCCCGCGATGCCGGAGTAGCTGGCATAGCCCGCGCCCGCCCGGGGAATGAGAGTGATGGCCCCGTCCTTGAATGAGAGGGGATAATACAGCTCATTCCATGAGTAGGAGCGAGTGAAGGCAGGCTCGATGCCCGGCACGTCATCGTGGTAGCGCTCCTTCAGCACGCCGATGCTCGTCTGCCCGGCGTAGAAAAGTTTTGTGTTCCAGAGCGGCTGGATCACCCGGTCGATCGCCAGTTCCGGGAGGCGGGTGTCGGACTCGTAAAAGTCGTTGGCGTGGAAGCGGGTGGTGAGGCTGATCTCACCGCGCTCGCCGCGTTTGACGAGGTTCACAAAATTGTCCGGCTGCGGTTTGTCGCGGAGGTCGTTCTGGAAGAAGTCCTCGTAAACGAAGGCGTCGCTGATCTTGTTCACGTCCACGTCCACATACAGGTCTCCCTGTTCCGGACCGGGAAGGTAGATGCGGTGCTGGAGATTTATGCGGTAGCGGGACTTCTCCACATCGTCCCGGGAGGCGGAGGAGAAGGAATTGCTGGTTTGCGGATCGGTGTCGTAGAGCCAGTAGAACTTGAACTTCCCGAATTCCGAGTCCCGGCTGTAACGGCGCGACTCCAAATCGAACCCGGCTCCCACCCCACGCTGGGAATAAAGATCGAGCCGGTATTTGATGAGGCTGTGGTCGCCCAGAGTAGCGTTATACTGATTCAGCAGGTAGGCTCCCAGGTTGTTCCGGTAGCCGGGCATGGCGGTGTAGGCCAGTTCGCCATCCAGGGGTTGCGAGACGCTGGGGAGGTAGAAGATCGGCTTGTCGCCGGCTAGGACCTTGAACTTATCGAAGACTACACGGTCCTCAGGATAGAGGCTGACGTGGTCGGAAGTAATGCGGAAAGTGGGGTTGTCGCTGTCCTCCGTGGTGAATTCCGGGGAGTCCAGTTCGATAGCGGAAATCTCGCTGCCGCTGCCAGTGGAGTGAAGGCTGGCGGACCTGAAAAAGAGCGGCTCGATGCTGGTGCGCATGTTGGTGGCGTCCAACTGCTTCGAGGCAATGCTGTAGAGGGCACTCTCGCCGCGATAGATGACGCCATCCCGGAAGATGGAGACCCCGCCCAGGAAGCGGAGTTGTTCCGTGGCGGAGAGGTACTCCGCCCGGCCGGCGAAAACCTCCATGCCATCGGACTCGAAGTGAAGCATCCCGTTCCGGGGCTTGATGACGCCACCCTCTTTCGTGAGGGAGAAGTCGTTCAGGTCGATCCGTAAATTGGTGATGGTATCCAGTTTTTCCCGGATGAGATCCAGTTGGGAAGGTTCGCGCGGCGCGGGCGGGAGGGAAGGGACCGGGCGCGGGGCCGTTTCCGGGAGGAGCGAGCTGGAAGGGGGGAAGGCAGCGGGAGGGCCTTCCCGGGGCAGGGGAGGCTGTGGGGGTAGAGCCGGCTGGGGAGGAAGAAGGGGCTCCAGGGTTTCCGTCGTCTGGGCTCCCACTCCGCCGGAAAGCAGCGAAACAAGCAGGCAGAGATGGGGCAGTTTCTTCATGGGGGTTCGGGAGAGGACAGGGGACCCCGCAGGGCTGGCGGGATTAAACGGGGGCCGGGTCAAATTGCAATCAATCCCTCCCCCGGAATTTCACTGGTCGCGGAAAACTCGAAAGGCGCTGGCTGGAAATAAAGCGCGGGTGCCGCTTTAGAAGCGGCACCCGCGCGACGGGAATAAAAGGACTGGCAGGACGGTCCCGGACTCAGTAGGCTTTCAACCGGTAGAAGCGCCGGTTGCCTGTGAGTGGCACCCTTACTTCCAGATCCTGGATGCCATTTGCCTCCGCGAGAATCGTGGGGGCGATGGCCGTCCATTCGGAGAGATCATCCGAATTTTCGAAGACGACACCCGCCGTGAGCGTGCCGCTCGCCGCGACATCTTTACGGAAGGTGAAAACGATCTCATTTCCTTCCACCCGGGAGGCAGGAACCGCGGCATCGACCACCGTGGGATTGAATCCCATGGCAAATTCCAAGCCATTGGGGATGCCATCCCCATCCGGGTCTTTGTCAAAGCCGGTGATCTCCGGATTCTGGAGATCCGCCCCGGACCAGTAAAGAGCGGTCCACTGGGAATATCCTGGCGTTGCGACTTTGATTTCCACCACTTTGGGTGCGCTCATCCCGATGAGGCTTTCAGCGAAAACGCTCACTTTGTAGAGGCCTTTGTTAAACGGAATGATCTCGAGCTTACCAAGCGCGCGGTCGAGCCGAAGGTGGATGAAGTTCGTCTGGGCGTTAGTGTTTGCCGGATCCCGGACCACGATGAATGTGTGATCCGCAGACTCCTCCACCGGCGTTAGGTTAGGGCCCCACGCGGGTTGGCTGGTGAGCCCTCCCTGAGGACCGGATTCAGGCAGCGAGAACTGCCAGGGAACCCAGGTGGGAGCGAGAGGCTGGTTCGGCCAGAGGTCAAGGCCTCCTGGAGGGTCAAGAGGAGTGAGGTTATCCGGGGCCGCGGGATTGAGGGCCATGGCCGGCGGGAAGTGGCCAAGGAATTCCCAGGGCAGATTGCTCGGCTGCATCGGGACGATGTCCACGGTGTTAAAAAGGTCCCAGTTGATAACGGGGTAAAGGACACCTCCGCCCTTCTTTTCGCCGAGGCCGGACGCGACGAGCTGTATCTTGTTCAACGTGGTGCCGGGAGCCAGGTTGAAGCTGCCTGCTTTAACAACCGGGGGATCAATCCCCTCCTGTTTCGAGAAGGTGCCGTGGTAGGTGACACCCACACCCGTGATCCGCTGGGTCACGGGGTCCGTGGGGTTTCCTACCGGCACATAAACAGGATCGTTCACCGTGGGCGTGAGGGTGGCTCCCTGGTTCACCGCATCACGGATTATCAGTTTCCAGGGCGTTCCTTTAGTAGGACGGCTGCCCCAGTGTCTGAGGGTGGTAAAAGTCCAGTCCGTGGGATGTTTGAGCAATTCCTCGGTGCTCCACTTGCTCTCAGTGTAGTCGTCCCGGTGAGGGGTGTAGAGGACGCTTTCCATTTCGCGTCCCTGCTCCCAGCCAATTTCACCAGGGGCGACGAGCTTGATTTCAAGGTCGCCACGCCGGGCATGGTAAAGCTGCACGCGGACCTCAACCTCTTCCAGACGCATTCCGGATGGAGGCGGCTGAATTTCGAGAACCACGGGTGTGCCGTCCAGAGGAATGAGGCGATTGGTGATCAGGGGAAGGTAAAGGCCCCCTGTTTCAGTATTGCGCATGGCTGTCGTTTTTCCGAAGCCATCCACCTCCACATCCAGATCCAGCGGGGGCAGCGGGTTGGGCGGAAGGCCCGGCCAGTCCTCAGCGATTTTGAGGGCCTTGTTCGCATCCACAAGCCCGGCCCCAAACACGGGATGGAGCGGTCTGCCCAGAGATCCCATGCGCCATTGGGTCGGCCAGACTTTACCGTCATAGGTCACCCGGACGTCATTATTTACCCGGCCGGAACGGAGCAGAATCTCTTTCACATCCCGGGCGCTCAGATCCGGGTTTTTTTCCAGCATCAACGCGGCGATGCCAGCCACCATGCCCGCCGAGGCGGAGGTGCCGGTGAAGCCGGCGGTGTAGCCTTTGTTGGTCCGGAGGGTGGTAATCCCCTGGGTAACGCGGCGCCAGTCCGAGGGGAGGTTATCGGGACCGAGGGGAGGATTGACCTTGATGGGGCGGTTGCCGAAACTGCCGCCGGGGCTGCCGGACCAGTTCAGGAGAGGAGGAAGTTCATCCCCCCATGACGGCGCCACACAGACAACATTACAACCAGGATTGGATCTCGCGATGCGCCGTCCCAGTTCACTGCAGCTTCCCACAGTGATCTGGAAGATGCTGTTCTTGATCTCCATGTAGTTCGTGTCGTTGTGACCATCCCCGCCATTTCCGGCGGAGGCCACGTAAACGACGCCCTTGAAGGCGCGGCCTTTGGTGGCGCCAAACTGGATGGCGCGTCTCCAGTACCAGGTCTCTGGTACGAGATCCGTGGCGTCGCGGGAGCCGCTTTCACTGGAGGCATTGAGACACACCTCGTAGAACATGTTGTTGGCACCGCCGCGCTTTTCATCCAGATAATCATTATCCGCGTCGCTATCGACGAGGGTGCTGCCCAGAGTGAAGGCTTGAGCCCAGTCCAGCTCATCCACGAAGTTCCGGATGGCCACCGCACTTTGCAGCGTGGAGAGGGGGGCTATACCGGCCATGCCCTGGCTCAGTTTGATACGGGCACCCACGATGCCCGCGAGGGAGGTGCCGTGGGAATCATTGGCGAGATCCTCCGGGGCGGGAGAGTTCGTTCCGCTGAAAAAATTCCGGTGGCGGGTGGTCACCAGGTCCAGCGCCTGTTGCAGATCCGGGTGGGTCCCATCAATCCCGTCGTCGATGATCAAAACCCGGATGCCGCGTCCGCTGACGGCGGAATTGAACCGGGTGCTGATGTTTTCCCATGCCAGGGGCAGACGGATATCCGCCTGCTCACCGTTAAGCAGTGGAAAACCGGCAGCATACCCAATGGGCGGGTAGTCCCCTAGATCTATCCGGGCTGCCACGGAATTGAGCGGCCCCACCAGGGTGGGTTTGTTGTCCGCCCACCACTGGTACCCGTTGCTGGGGTTGTTGGTCATCACAAAGGTGTTGACGTTGTCCGTGAGTGGCGTGGGATTGTTCGCGGGTGCGCCTCCTCCTGGGGAGAAGTAAGCATCCGTGGGAACGAATTCCGGGCTGCGCAGCGTGGCGATGACCAATTCGGCATCCAGCACTCCGGGCCTGGCGCGAAGTTCCTCCACGGCGGCGGCGGCGGCCATGGTAGTGGGATAGCTGAGAACGAGGGCCTCTTTGGCGAAAGGCATTCTCTGCGCCCGGAGGGCACCCGTGGTGGCAGCGAAAACGGAGTGGGTCACGCCCTGGGCCAGCCGCACCACCACCCGCTTTGTCAGCAGCATTTTATTGGCGTCCGTTTTAGGACGTCCCGGCGGGTAGGCAATGAGGTCCACGTTTACTCCAGTGGCTTTCTCCATGCGGGCGGACTCCAGATCCAAAGACGCGGCATCACGGACCCCGGACACTTTGGCGACAGCCTGTTTTCCCTTCCGGCCGCGGACGTGCAGCTCATCCGTGGAGATGTCCACCATATGGTATTTTCCGCGATACCGCACCCTGGTAAGCGGGCCGGGAACCGGGATCTCCGGGGCCTTGAAAGAGGCTGCCCGGGCCTTGGAAGCGGCAATGCTCTCCGGGGAGAGCGAAGCCGTGGAGGCCTCCTCCTCCGGTGAGGGGAAAAACAGTTGACCCGGCAGCCCGGATGCATTTCCAGCCGATGTCTGGGTAGTGGAGGCCGAGACCGTGGAGGCATTACCCGCCCCGCCGGACCGCGTCTCTTCCGACCGCGTGGCGGTCACTTCTCCGGCCTGTGCCGCCAGCACAGTCAGGAGAAAAGGAAGAGAAAACAGAAGAGATGGTGTTTTCATAAAGTTTTGCATTGTAACTACAGCACGGCAGGCATTAAGGAAACAAAAAGTTGAGGGATTCAGGGAGGAAAATGAAAGAAATTCCCGGGAACAAATGTCCCGGAGAAACAACGTGTGAGGAACGGGCGCGGGGAATTATTTTTCACCGGAGCTTAAATTGTCTCTCCATCAGGAAGATGAATTCCTCCGTGGTGCGCGTGGTGCCGGTCATGCCTCCTTCGGTAATAAGCCCGCTGGTGTTGGGTAGATTCCCGGAGGTCCTGGACTCTCCTTTTGCCGGGGCAGGGGAGGGGAAAAGCAGCTTGGGCATCGCGATGCTCCCCTCAGTGAGGCGGCCGAGTGTTTTGGCGTTGCTCTCGATCTGCCGGGCCACCCATTCGTCTTTGGATGCCGTGGCCATCGCCTCCGCTCCGGCCAGTTCGTCCGCTTTGAGACGGGCCAGGGCGACTTTATCCAGTGTCACGGGGAGCGGAATGCTGAGGAGGTAATCGTGAAAATCCTGAAAGGCCGCTGGCTTCGCCCGCCAGAGAGTCAGGGAGAGCCGGGCCAGGTCACAGGCTCCCACGTGTTCCGGCACGCCGGGTTTGAGGTAGGCGTTGCAGTTCCGGCTCAGCGGGCTGGGCAGGGCGATGACGGCGAAAGTGTCCGGCCATTTGCGCTTCAGAGCGCGCAGGTCCCCGGCGAGGTTCCGGCAGGAGGTGCAAGTGTAGTCGAAAAATTCCACGAGAACGATTTTGGCATCCGGCTTCCCCAGGATGGGGAGCTTCGTGGGGTCGAACTTGAGCGAGTCATTCAGGTAGGTGAGATTCATCATCTCATACGTGGCCGGCTTCGGTCCCCACACCTGACCGGCCACCAGCACGCACATGGCCATGAAGCCGGTGAGGGAGGCCGCGCCCAGCACTCCGCGCTCTCCGGTGCGGCGTTTACTGAAGGCATCCATAAGGATGATGCCGCCGGTCACCACGCCAGTCAGGTGCAGGGTGAAGCACCAGGGGCATTTTTTCTCCAGCTTAAAAAGGAGGATTCCCACGAAGTATGCCGCCGCCGCAAGCAGCGTGACGCCGTTAGCCGCTAGAAGTTGATCTCCCGTGCGCCCCAGCACCCGCTGCACGGAGGGAATGGTCAGCAGCAGCACGCCAAGGTAGAGGAACGCCGCCAGCAGAGTGACTGGAATATGGAACCACTCCGACCAGGCGCTGCCCATGACCTGTTCGCACTCATCTCCCGCGCCGCAGCCCGCGAGGCTGTTGATGTCCCCGGAAAGCTTGCGGGCAAAGAGCCACAGACACACCGCCAGAGCGGAAAAGCTGAGTACACGCACGATCCATAACAGAGATGGGCGGGCCGACAGACTGAGTGACATCCGGCGACGCTATCTTTCCCGCCCCGGGAATGTCCAGTGAAGAGTTGACTTCACGGATTTGAGAAAGGCTCATATTGAGCCCGCCGCCGGAGTCAGAGAACAAGAACCATGGTTTTCCATATCAGTCCGGCAATGGCGCAGGCTCCGATCACCGTCATGGTGCCCGCTTTGATAGACCGCAGGGCCACGAAGGCGGCGAGGGAGGTGGTGATGACAAAAATATCCGCTCCTCCCAGGGCTGCCCCGGGAACCCATCCCTCAGGCCAGATGGAATGCCAGGCGAACCAGAGTCCGAGATTGAGGATGACCCCGGCCACCGAGGCTGTGATGGCGGTTAGAGCGGCTCCGGCGCGGGGGCGGTTCCGCAGGTTTTCCACATGGGGGCCTCCCAGGAAGACGAAAAGGAAACAGGGCAGGAAAGTGACCCAGGTAGTGATGAAGGCTCCCAGCGTGGCTCCGGCCAGGGGGCTGAAGCCGTCCGGCGGCTGATTCCATCCTCCGGCGAAGCCAACGAACTGCAGCACCATGATGAGCGGGCCCGGAGTACTCTCCGCGAGCCCCAGACCGGCGGTCATCTGCGGCCAGGTGAGCCAGTGGAAATGCTCCACCGCCTGCCCGGACACATAGGGAAGGATGGCATAGGCACCACCAAAGGTCAGGAGCGCGGTGCGGCTGAAAAAAAGACCCTGGGTAAACGGGGTGCTTTCCCATCCCAGCCAGAGGCCGGTGAGCAGCACGGGAATCCACCACAAAGTCAGGCAGACCGCGAGAACGGTAGCGGTACGCCGCCACGAAGCAGCGGGTCCCGGTGGAAGGACCAGGCAATCCTCACCACCGGCCAGCCCGGTTTTACCCCCCGTGCCTGAAGGAAACTGGCCAGGGGCAACCCGGCTGCCCACCCAGCCGAGGAGGGCCGCCACCGCGATGATCAAAACGAAGGAAACCTTAAAAAAGAAGATCGCCACGAAGGAGGCCGCCGCCAGCCCCCACAGGGTGGGGGTACGCAGCGTTTTCCCTCCGATGCGAAGAAGCGCCACCGTCACCAGTGCGATCACGGCGGGCAGCAGTCCGTAAAACAGGCCAGCCAGCCAGGGGACACTCCCGGCTTCCAGGTAAAGCCAGCTCAGGCCGAACAGGATAAAGATGGACGGCAGCACAAAAAGCGCGCCCGCCGCGATGCCGCCCCGCGCGCCGTGTAGTCTCCAGCCCAGGTAGGTGGCCAGCTGCTGGGCCTCCGGGCCTGGCAGGAGCATGCAAAAATTCAGCGCGTGGAGGAAGTGCTCCTCGGAAATCCAGCGCCGCTTCTCCACCAGCTCCCGGTGCATGATGGCGATCTGCCCGGCGGGCCCGCCAAAGCTGATAAACCCCAGCTTCAGCCAGTAACGCAGGGCGGACGGGAAATCCGGAGGCGGCACGCCAGGGTTCTCCCCGCGTTCCGCTTCCGTGGCATCATTTTGGCTTTCCGGCATCCGGCTCCTCTTTCGGCTGGGCTTTGCTCCATTCCAGCAACGCTTTTGTCATGCTCTTCATCACGGCGGGCTGGCCGCTGGCGGCGGAGGCGGCCAGGATCACGGCGCGTCCGCTTTGAGGCCGGTCATCCAGGCAGGCCAGGTCGAGCACATACGTCTCGATGCGGCCACCCTTGTGGAAATAACGGGCGGCGGGGAAAATGAGTTCGCCGCTGCCGGCCCACGCATAGGGACCGCTCTCGCTTCCTTTGGTCTCCAGCCCGCAGAGACCGGCGGCTCCGTAGCGGACGAAATCCACCATCTCCTTCGGGATGCGAAAGCGTTCCGTCCCGGGGATGGCCTCATGAAACATCAGACGGCGCAGGCACTCGGCCATGTCGGCGGTAGAGGTGCAGTTGCCGGTTTTCGGATCAATGATCGTGGCCCCGCGCTCCTGGGACCAGACGCGCCCGCTCCAGGTGTGTTCCACGGTTTTCACCGTGCCATCCGCCGCCCGCAGGGTGATGCGCTGGGGCTCGTCCGGCAGGTAAACATAGGGCCGCCGGAGGACATAGCCGCGCATGAGCGCGCTTTTTTGGAAGCCCCGTTCCGGGGAAAGGAACTTCGAGTTGATGCGGTCCCGCCCGGTCATCCGCAGGAGCAGGGTGTAGTCTTCGTTCGAGGACCGGACGAAGACCTCGCTGAGCATTTCCTTCAGGGTGCGCGCGCAATCGGGCACCCAGGTCCCGGCGGCGTCCCGGTGTTCGAAGGAAGCCGTCACGTCCAGGGTAAACCCCGCTTCGTGCACCATCTCCAGGGCGGCCAGCACCGCGTAGAGCTTGATGGTGGAGGCGGGCCAGAAGTCGTTGGCGTCCCCCTCGCCTTTATAGTGAGTGGTCCGGAAGGAAAGCGTGCCGTCCGGCCGGGTATCGGCCAGAATGACCGTGGCCCGGCGCGGCAGGTTAGGGGCCGCGCCATCCACGGCGGCATCGAAAGCGGCGTCCCCCGCCGCCCGCGCGGCACCCAGGAGCACCAGCGGGAGGAGGAGGGCGGAAATTCTCACCGGAAAGGAATTACTTGATGCGCTTCAGGTAGCGGACCCGGCCCGTGGCGTTCCAGTCCTCCACATACACGCCGCCGTTTCCATCCCAGCACAGACCGTGGGGAGCGGTGAACAGCAGCGGGTTCCACTCATTGGGAGGCACGCCGTAGTTGGCCCACTGTTTTTTGTCAGGATTGTCGCCCAGGTGGGCCACTTCCTTGTTCTCGCCGTCCAGGATGGTCACGCGGGCTTCGAGTTCCGCGATGGCCACCATTTTGCCCTCAAAGGACACCGCGCAGGGGCGGCGGAGATCTTTGGCCACGTTGGCCACGAATTTCCCATCGAGGTCGAAGTGCTGGAGCCTCCGGTTCTCCCGGTCGCAGACGAGCAGGAGAGGTTTCGGGCCGCGCAGATCCACGCCGATCCCGTGGCAGGTTTGGAAGGTATTGTCGTCGCTGCCCTTGCCGCCGAAGGTCAGGAGATACTTGCCCGCGGCGTCGAACTTGTGGATGTAGGAAAGCCCGTAGCCGTCCGCCACAAAGATGGAGCCGTCCGGAGCACTGTCCACGGAGGTCACTTTGAACTGGCCCGCGTCCTTATACTTGCCGCTCTCCATGGGGCAGGGGATCTTGAGAAGCACGGTACCGTCCAGTTTCAACTTCAGCGCCTGACCACCGCCCAGCCAGGCGGCGTAGAGGACTTCCTCACCTTTCTCTTCACGGAGCATCAGCCCGTGCAGGGCTTTGAAATCCGCGCCGATGGCCCGCTGATAAGTGCCGTCGGGATTGAAGACGAGAATGCCTTTCCCCTCCGTGCAGACATAGACATTGCCCGCCTTGTCCCGCGCGACGCCGCCGTGGGTGGAGCCGGGTGCCCTGCCGGTGGGAGGGGCTCCCCAGCCGGGGCTGGTTTCAAACTTGTAGTCACCTTCACCGGTCCAGCTTTTCACTTCGGGAGCGGTCGCCACGCCGGGCGTTTGGGCCGGGTGGGCGGCATCGGTGCCGTCATGAGCGAAGGTGCTCCCGGAGAAGGACAGCACGAGGGCGAGAAGAGGAATACGGAAGGTCATGGAAGCAAAGAAGGTGCGAAAACGCGGGCCACGCTAACGGGCCGTGGCGGGCTGTCACCGGAAATTTGTTCCGCAAAGACCGCAGGGAACGAAAAAAGGCATCCGGGGTCCCCGGATGCCTTGATTTATAAAGCCTGGGCTGCCTTACCTCGGGGACGCCCCTTCACGGATGCGGTAGAAGCGCCTTGACCCATCGGGCGGGGTTACCAGGGACTGCCCCGGCACGGTGGTCAGCAGGGACCAGGGACCAGCGGGATCCGTCGTGGAATAGACCAGGAACGGGCCGGTGCCGCCGGTCCATTCCAGCTTCGCGCCCCCGGCGTCTGGAGAGATTGTCAGGTCCGTCAACGGGTCCGGCTGGGTCGCGGGGGAGAGTACGGAGGAAAACGGCGTGGTCACCGCCTGGCCACTGGTGAGCCCGTAGGTGGCGGTGAGGGTGAGGCGGCCCAGTTCGGCATTGGTGAGGCCGAATGCCGTCATGTCGAAAGTGAAGGCCCCGGTCACGGGGTTCGTGTCCAGCGGCCCGTCCATGACAAAGCTGCCCAGCCAGGACCGTCCCTGCGGGGTATTCTGGTAAAGGCCATAGGCGTCGGCGATGTAGATATCGATCGTCGGTCCAGTCACCCCACCCGCGGGGAGCGGCGCGGTGCCTTCCAGCGTCGTGGTGGTGGAGGTGGCACCGATAGTGACGGCGGGGTTGGAGGGATCCGCCAAAACCTGAGCATAGACGCGGGAGGCGGGGACGGAGGAACTGACATCCAGGGGAATGCCGCCGTAGTTATCGATCAATTCATTGCCGCGCAGATTCACGGTCGCCGCCGTGCCGCTGACATCATTATTGCTGCCATGCCAGGAGACGAATTTCGCCTCCAGCCCGTAAATGTGATTCACTTCCGCCGGGTTATAAGGCTTTTCCCAGTCCGCGCCAATGCGCAGGTCCGAGTTTTTCCGGATGGCGACGAGGCTCGTGCCCGGACTGCGAAAGGCAGGGAGGTTATCCAGACCTACCCCCACTGAATTACCCGCAAAACGAATGCCCGGACCGGAGCCCCAGAATTCAGCCACCACGTCATAGGCGATGGGGCCGAAGACGTTGCCTTCGTTGGCATCGTTTACGCCGTTCCCATCCGTGCCGATGAGCATACCCCTTGGATTTCCGTTTTGAATGGCCGCGAAGCCTTCCTCCAGATCGAGCCCCTGCTTCGCGGGATCGAACAGGGAGCCGTCCGGCAGCACGTTGATCCAGTTGCCCGCCACCACCACGGCCTCCGCTTTGAGATTGACCGCAATCCGCTGGGCCACGCAGAGATTCGCCTCTCCCTGATCTCCGGCACCGTTGACACTCTTACCAAAGGTCAGGCCGATGCTGTCCTGTCCGGAATCGGCAAAGGCGGCCACGGCGCTGGTAGCACCATGCACTCCTGTCACCACGCCGTTGGCGTCCGGCGTCCAGTCAGTGACTCCGGGGTCGATGCCAAACCAGCAGCCCTGCACCCGGGATCCCGCGCAGCGGTTTACGAGAGCGATGTTATAAACGGAAGGATCCCCCTGCGTGCCGGCGGACAGACTGCTGATGAAAGCCAGGCCGCGGACGAGGGTTCCATTGGCATTGTTAAAGCCCAGCACGGCACTTTCCGTATCGCCAAAGCCAGGATAATCCAGAAGGGTGCGGCGGGAGCCCGGTGTCTCCGTGCGGCTGTCGAGCACGATGCGGATTTTCGCGTTGTTAGGTTCCCGGAGCCCCGCGGAGTTCGGGCTGGCCCCGGGCTGGGAATAGCCGTTGATAGTGACGCCGTTTTTGGCGATGACAGGATATCCTCCGTCCGGCGTGACGATATAATGCGGCCCGTCTCCCGGGATATCGAAAGTGATCGTTTCCCCGTCCGTGACCTTGGCGAGAGCTTCGAGAAGCGACAGTTTCCCGTCATCCGGTGTACTGGCATTATCCGCGGTGGTGACCACATCGGCGTGAAGATTTATTCCTGTTAGGAGGAATCCTGTGAGAAGGACTGGCAGTTTTTTCATGGTGGTTGCTGATAGCGACGGTGTGATTGAAGACTCCAGTGTCCACCAAAATCCCATTCGCAGGCGCGGTCCTCTTTCATCGAACCTTATTGTGAATTTCAGGCATACGCGGGTGCGGTTCCGTGCCGGCATCCGCCGAATGAGAAGAATTTCCTGTCCGCGAACCTCCGGACAGTGGTAGAGACATTCGAAACCGCCTTCCCCTTCATGCGTCTCCTGTTCCTCCAAATCCTTTTCTGTCTCTTTCTGACAGGTGCCGTCCATGCGCAGATCAACGCCGCCCTGAAGAAACCGGTGACGACGGCTTTCTCCACCTCCACCACCGCGGCCACATACGGAGGCTACCCGGCTTCCAACCTTACAGACGGGGATACCCAGACGTTTTCCCACCCGGACACGATGGCGACCACGAAGGGGTTTCGCTACGATATCAACCTGGGCCGCTCGTGGACGCTCGATCATTTGCGCATTTTCAACCGCACCGGCTGCTGCCCGGAACGGCTCTCGAACTACCGTGTCTCCCTGTTCCAGGATAATGGAGCGGGCGCTCCCGCCGCCACGGCGGTCTGGACGGCGGTGATCCGCGCGAACGGCACCAACTCCGGCAGTGGAGGTTATGATGACGTGGTGGCCGGCCTGGATGCCGCGGGCACCTTCGCGGGACAGTGGATCCGGCTGGAGAACATCAGCGGCTCCGCCTACACCGTGCAGACGGCGGAGGTCCAGGCGTGGAGCATGGAGGAATCCCCCGCGAACGTGGCGTTCATGAAGCCGGTGACCTCCAGTGGCCCCACCTTTGCGGGCATGCCGGTCACAAACCTGACGGATGGCAGCCTCGCCACCATCGTCCATCCTGCCACGGCGGCCTCCAGCGGGTTTTATTATCAGGTGGATTTTCTCAGTGACTATCCTCTGGACCGCGTGGTGCTCTATGCCCGCGCGGACGGATGCTGCCCGGAGCGTTTCTCAAACTATCGCGTGGCCTTGTATGCCGATAACGCGGGCGCGCCGGGCGCGGTGACCTGGACGGGGGATTTCCGCACGGACGGCACATTTCCGGCCTCCGGGGAGGCGGACACTATTCGCGCGGAGGGGGGCACGGGAAGCTTTCATGGCCGGTTCCTGCGGGTGATCAATCTGGGTAACACGGAATACGGCCCCCAGCTCAGTGAGATCGAGGCTTATCGTCCGCCGGCCCCGGCGGTGAAGTATTTCACCACGGATACGGGGAACATCACGAAAGTGAACGCTCCCGGACTGGCCACGCAGGCCACGCTTTCCTGGAGTGTCCAGGGCGCGACCAGTGTGACCATAGATCAGGGGGTGGGCATGGTCCCCTCGCCATCCGGCAGCCTGGTCGTTTCTCCCGCTACCCTGACGACTTATAAGCTGACTGCCACCGGCCTCTCGGGAACGAGCACCGCCGCCGTGACCGTGGCGGTGGACGCGGTCCAGGAGCCTCCGCGGATCAATGAGATCATGGCGGAAAATGACGGCTCCCTGGAGGACGAGGATGGCAGCCAGCCGGACTGGGTGGAGCTTTACAATCCCAACACTTTCACCCTCGGGCTCGCGGGGGCCAGGCTTTCGGATAATCCTAACAATTCAACGAAATGGACGTTTCCGGTGGGAGCCGCCATCCCGCCCAAGGGATACCTGGTGGTTTTCGCCTCTGACAAAAATCGCGCGGAGGCGGGCAGCCCGCTGCACACGAACTTCTCCCTGCAAAAGGCCGGGGAAACGATTTCCCTCTACTCCCCGGCAGGCGTGCTCTGGAGCCGGATTCCCGCGGACTATCCCGCCACGCTTACTTTTCCCGCGCAATACCGCGATACCAGCTACGGGCTGGATGGCACGGGGCAGTTCCGTTATTTCCGCCCGGCCACGCCCGGTGCCGCCAATGCGGCCACGGGTTTCACCACGGTGGTGGAGGACACTTCCTTCAGCGTGAAGCGCGGGCTATATACCACGCCTCAATCCGTGGCGATCACCTGTGCCACGCCAGGAGCCCAAATCCGCTACACGGTGAATGGTACAAAGCCCTCGGAAACCAACGGCACGGTCTATACCGCTCCCATTCCGGTGACCGCCACCACCGTGCTGCGTGCCGCCGCTTTCCTCGGCGGCGCTGCCCCGAGTAATGCCGATACTCACACCTATATCTTTCCAGCCTCCGTTTCAGGTCAATCCACCATGCTGGCGGCCATTACAGGCAATGCCACTTGGGGGCCGCAGATTCCCCAGGCGTTGCGGGATGTGCCCACCGTTTCCCTGGTGACCCCCAGCACCGCGGCCATCAATAACGACTCGGAAACGGAGGCCAGCTTCGAGTTCATCAATCCGGCGGATCCCACGAATAATGCGCACGCGGGCACGGGTGTGGACTACTTCGGCGGAGCCTTCACGAACTTCGCCAAGAAGAGTTTCCGCCTGCATTTCCGCGGAGCCTACGGGGATAAAAAACTCAAGGCCCCGCTCTTCGAAGGCGCGGAGCATGGCCACCACGCGGTCCAGGAGTTCGACAGCCTGGAGCTCCGCAGCGGCAGCCACGACATGGTGGAGCGCGGCTTCTACATGAGCAATCTTTTCACGGATCAGGTGCTCATGGAGATGGGCCATCTGGCGCCGCACGGGAGGTTCGTGCATGTCTATCTCAATGGCACCTACTGGGGGCTCTATCACATGCGCGAGCGCTGGAATGCCGCCATGAATGCCGGCTATCTGGGCGGACAAAAGGAGGACTACGAGGCCATCAACGGGAACTACAACGTGGGCGGCTGGGCATCGCCGGGACAGCCCTTCGACGGGGACGGAGCGGCCTGGGAATATGCCAAGTCCCGCCGCACCGATTATAGTGACCTGCGCGGGCTCATCGACATCCCGGACTACACGGATTTCATGATCACGTGGATGTTCGGGAACAGTGAAGACGAGTGGCGAGGCGTGAGCCCTGCCCGGAGCGTGGGGCCGGGCAGCGGCTCCCGCTTCATGTTGAACGATGCCGATGGCTGGCTTTCGGTGGGCAGCGGGAATACCATCGCAGTGTGGGATGGAAACGATAACAACACCACTCGGGCCTCGACATTGAACGGGGCTACCTTCAATGCCGGGCGCGCCGCCGGGGACGGGCCGGGGTCCATCTTTGGCGCCATGGTGCTCACTGGTGGCAGCGACTTTAAGATCCTGCTGGCGGACCGCATTCACGCGGCGCTTTTCAACGACGGCCCGCTCACTCCCTCACGGAATATCGCCCGGCTCACGGCCATGTGCTCGGAGATCGAACGGGCGTTCATCGCGGAGTCCGCCCGATGGAACTACCGCAATCCCACAAGCTGGGCCACGGCCCGTGATGTCAGCAAAAACTCCTGGATGCCCGGGCGCACCGCCACGGTGCTCGCCCAGTTCCGCAGCGCGGGGCTCTATCCCACGCTCAATGCGCCCGTCTTCAGTCAGCCGGCGGGCACCTTCGCCCAGGGATTCACCCTCGGGCTTTCGGTAACGAATGCACCGGCTGGGGCCACCATTCTCTATACATTGGATGGCACGGACCCCCGTCTGCCCGGCGGCACGGTTTCCTCCTCCGCTAAAACATGGACCGCCGGCATCCCGTTGACGGTGAATACCATCGTCAAATGCCGTACCCGCAACGCGACCGGGGACTGGAGCGCGCTGCAGCAGGGTTTCTTCCAGGCGATCGGTTCCGTGGCGGTGCCCCCGGGATCCGTGGTGCCGTCCGAGCTTCATTTTCATCCTGCCGGGGATGGGGACACAGAGTTTATCGAACTGATGAACGTCTCCGCCGCCGCCGTGAATCTGCGGGGCTGCCGCTTCACCCAGGGCGTGGACTTCGCCTTTAGCGAATACCGGGACACCCTGCTGGCCCCGGGGCAGCGACTGGTGCTGGTGGATAGTGAATTCGCCCACCGCGCGACCTACGGATGGGACCGCGAGATCGGGGGGATCTACTTCGACAATTTCAGCAACGCGGGTGAGCGGATCACCTTCATGAACGCGGATGCCGCCGTCTTCGATTTCACCTTCGGGGAAAAGTGGTCACCTCTCGCGGATGGCAGTGGACCGAGCCTCACGCTCATCAGGCCGCGCGCGGGGCTGGATCTCTCGGATCCCCGTAACTGGCGCGCCAGCACTGTTGATGGGGGCACTCCCGGCATCGCGGACAATGGCCTCCCATTTACGGGCACGGCGGGAGCGGATGTGGATGGAGACGG
Source organism: Verrucomicrobiales bacterium (assembly GCA_965229245.1). Taxonomy (GTDB): domain Bacteria; phylum Verrucomicrobiota; class Verrucomicrobiia; order Verrucomicrobiales; family V1-33; genus V1-33. The sequence continues at coordinate 121,526 of CBDDIW010000002.1, read as the reverse complement.
CTTCAGTGCTCTCCTGGAATATGCCCTGGGCACCTCCGATACCTCGGCGGCGTCCCGGCCTGAACTGGAACTGGAGCCGGGCACCGGAGGCACGTTTTACTTCATCAAAGCCGCCGCCGCGGATGACACCGTGGTAGTCCCGGAAGTGAGCACGGACCTCCAAACCTGGAACGCGAATGCCGCCCTTTTCACCACTCTGAGCGAGGAGGCATTGCCCGGCGGGCTCCTCAAAATCCGCATAAAACCGGACGCCTCCATCACCAGCGGCAGCCCGCGTGTCTATGTCCGGCTTCGCGTCCAGGCCCGATAACCGGGCGGTCGCGTTCAAAGAGATCTGAGGAAAGCCAGCACCTTTTCCCGGTCCGCCTTTGGCATCTCCATGTAGCGCTGGCGGGCACCCGCGCCTTCGCCGTCATGCCAGAGGATGGCCTCCTCCATGCCGCGCGCGCGGCCATCGTGCAGCAGGCGCTCGTGGCCGTTAACGGTTATTTGCAGGCCCAGTCCCCACAGCGGAGGCGTGCGCCATTCGCTGCCGGAGGCCTCGAAGTCCGGGCGTCCATCCGCGAGGCCCGGCCCCATGTCATGGAGCAGCAGGTCTGTGTAAGCGTGGACATTTTGTCCCGCGAGTTCCGGCAGGATCTCCGGTCCCGTGCCGGTGGAGAGCGTGGCCCGGTGGCAAGCCGCGCAACCAATGGCATGGAACATCCGCTGGCCTTCCCGGACGGGAAGCTGGAGCGCGCCCCGGCGCGCGGGCGGGGCCAGGGTTTTTAAATACACCGCGATCTGGTTCATCATTGGCCCGGTGATCTCCGGCTCGCCGTTTTTCCCGCCGGAGGGATAACGCGCGGCCTTTGTCTGCGCGGCGGTATGGTTCTCCTGGGGAGCGAGCGGGCTGGTGAGGCCCAGATCGTTCGCGGCGGCATCCACACTCTGCTGGAGGACGGTAGCGGTATTCGCCTTCCAGCCAAAACGGCCCAGCGCCAGGGAGCGGGTCTCCGGGTTCCACACCCGGTTCGCGCGTCCGGAGATGCCGTCGCCGTCCGCGTCATCGGGATCAGCCAGGGCCAGGATTTTTTCCTCCGGTACCGCTTCCAGCAGTCCGAGCCCAAAAACCGCCGGGGAAATTCGGGGGCTGATCAGGAGGTCCGGGGAAGGCGCGCCGTAGTTCCAGTCCCGGATATGATAGACCGGACGTTTCAGGACATACGTCGTGCCGTCCGGAAAAGCGCCAGGCACATCCTGCTCCTCCATGGTGACCGTCGCCTCCGGCTCCAGGCCGGGAAGGGCCCGCGGGGCGAGCTGCGTGCCATAGACCGGGTCCGGGCGGGGGCCGCCGGTTTCCGTCTTTCCAGGAATGCTCAGGCGCAGCAGCAGGGAGGTCATCACCTCCCCCGGGCCCGGTGGCTGTCCGCGGCCATCCAGTTCGTGACAGCTTGAACAGGACCGCGCGTGGAAGAGCGGTCCCAGGCCATCGCGCGCCTGGGCGGAACCGGGCGCGGCGATCCAGTTTTCGTTGAAGAGCGAATTCCCCACGGTGTGCCGCACGCGGTTGGCCTCTCCCAGATTCGCGAGTGGCGAGGCATACGCGCGTTTTCCGTTTGCGTAGGCCGTGGTCTCCCCGCCGCTGTCCGCGCCGGTGAAGATGGAGGAGACCGTCGTCGCGCGTTTCCCGCCGGGATCCTTCGCCCCGGCACATGCCAGCGACGCCAGGAGAATGATGGCTCCGCGTTTCATCCTTCCAGCTCCGCGGGGGTGTAGGGACGGCCCATGCGCGCGGCAAACTGTTTCAGCGTACGGCTGAGCAGTTCCATGTGGGAGGAAAGCTGACGCAGCGCCTGCTGCCCGGGGCCGCTGTCCGGCTCCAGGATCGCCTGGTCAAAACGCACCGGCAGCTTCGCGGCCATGGTGGTGGATTCCTCCAGAATGCGGGTGATCTCCGCGGCCAGCGCGGGGTCGCGCTTGGCGGTGAGATCCTTGATGCTCATTCCTTCGATGACCGTGCCGTTGGGGCGGCGGTATTTCCCCTGCCAGAGGTTCACCATTCCCTGAATGTTCCCCTGAATGTCCGCCGTGGTGGTGTCCGAGAAGCAGGAATGCTCCTCCTCCTGCATATGTGTCTCACAGGGCACGCGGATGCGCTCACTGGCGAGCTCGAATCCACTCAGCGTCACCATGCCGCGCACCACGGTGCGCAGGGCGTCGTCCGCGTCCGTGGCTTCCTGTTTGGCGCGATAGTTCCCCTTCACTCCCTCCTTCCACTCTTCGTCCAGCGGCTGCAGGTGGCGGATGATCTCGCTGGTGGCCACGGTCAGGAACTGGCGGCGCCGCGCGGCATTGGGAGCCGTGGTGTAGTCGGTATGGGGCCGGTTGCCCGGACCGGTGGCCGAGGTGTCCTGCCCCCAGAGCAGGAATTCCACCGCGTGCCAGCCACAGGTGATGTTCTTCTCCCCGTCCTTCATGTTCAACTCCGTCAGCGTCTTCGCGTCGATCACCGGGTATTCCTTCACGTTTTCGATGATGGATACCACCTCACTGCCCGGCACGCGGTCGATGTACGCCTCGTCGATGGGCCACGCATTGAGCATCTCCTCCGGACCTCCCTCCGCGTCGATAGGCCCCCCGCAAAAGCGGTAGGCCTCGCTGGGAGCGTAGGAAACGCGCGCCTTGATCCACGCCTTCCGTGCCGCCGCCAGGGTGGTCGCGGAAGGTTTCGCGGTGAAGGCGGTGATGGCTTTTTCCAAAGCACGGGACTGCGTGACGCAGTCCGCGTAGTTTGCCTCGATAATGCGGAAGCAAGTCTGGGCGGCCTGGGAGGCCATACGGGCATCCGCCACGTCCGGGTCCTCGGCGAATGCCGGGACCGTCAGCAGGGCCATGACGAGGAGTCTTTTCATAAGGGGCGGGAAGTTGAGGTTACCGTTTCCTGCGGCTCAGCACCGCGAGACCCAGAAGCGCCAGCACGGCACTGCCCGGCTCCGGCACGGCGAGGGTGAAGTTGGTGGGGTTGAACGGCACATCCGGAGCGGTGCCATTGATGGATTGATCCCCGGAGCCATCCTCTTTGATCCAGTTGCCCGTGCCCGCGAGCAGCGCGCGATACGCGGCCCAGCTGGTCTGGGAGGAACGGTCGCCCGTGTAGGCGAAGATATCGGAGCCGTCAGTGAAGACCGTGGCGTTGACACCCGCGGTGAGCCCGGTGTTGGCGAGAGAACCCGTGGGCACGCTCACAAATCCGCTGTTCGCGAAGGCGGTGATGAACGTCGGCGTGGCCGTGTCGAAAGACGCTCCCACATACACATAGACCGCTTCATTGCTCGCGGCGAGACCGAAGTTCGAGCCACTGTCAAAGGAGGCGGAGCCGCTGTTGGCGATGATGGTGCCGGCGCTCAGGGAACTGAGAGTAATGAGCGTGCCGGCGGAAAGATTGGTGGAGCTGGACCAGTGGAAAAAGGTCTCGCCGTCATCCGACCAGGCGGTGCCGTCCCACTCATTGTCCGAGAAATAGATAGGCGTGTTGGCCGTGTAATCGTTCAACAGCACGAAAGCGAGGTCGTCGTTGCCATCCGAATTGAAGCCCGTGAACATGATGTCCCCGGCGGCGGAAATGGCGGCGCGGGAAGCGGCGGTGGAGGCGAGGGAAACGGCGAGAGTGAGGATGAGGGATTTCTTCATGAACAGAAAAAGATGAGGAATAAAAAAGGAGAAAGGCGGCGGGGCGCGCACGTGGTGCGCCGCCCCGCCGCCAGGAGGCCCATGTCAATTGGAGGGCAAGAGGATCAGGAGCTGGCCGTCCTCCACGGTGTTGTCGCCAGGGGCGGCCGTGGGGCTGTGGGCCTGCACGTTGAAGACGAAAGTGCCGTCTCCGAACATGCTGCTCGTGTCCACCACACCGGTCGTTTCCCAGATACCACGCTGATTCGGCGTGTATTTGGAGGTGGTGAACGTGGTGGTGGAGGGAAGGGTGGCGGGGGTGGTCACCAGACCGGGGTTGGCATACACACCATCACGACCGATGGCGGTGAGACCGGCCACGCGCTCCGGGGGAGCGGTGATGTCCCAGAGGTCATAGCGCCAGATGGAGCCGTCGCGGTTCCGCTGGGCCATCACCGGGCGGGAGTCCGCGTGACCGTCTTCGTCCACCATCAGGTAGCGGGCGCTGGTGTCGAGGTTGTCCGGGGAGACCGGCAGGTCCGCGTGATTGCTGTGGTTCGCGTCCGCCACGATCTCCAGGGTCACGTAGCCGAGGGGGTTGTTCTGGTCCATGGTCACGTGGTAAACGCGGCCCAGCTTGTTCGCCCCCACGGAGGAGGAGGTGTCTCCGCCGGTGGTGGCGAAGTAGTAGTCAAACTTGCTGGTCTTGCTCCACGCGCCGTCTTCAGGGCGGCTGAAGCGGAAGAAGTCCTGGTTCACCGCGGCCGTCTTCAGCTGGGAATAGGTCTTCGGGGCGATGTTCGGGATGCGCACCCACTCGGCCTGCACGGCGCTGCCTTCTCCGTAGAAGTCGGTCTCGCCGTTGTAGTCTTCGTCCAGGCTGCGCAGAACGTAGAACTCACCGCCGCTGAGCCCGTTTCTCACGATCGGGTCAGCGCTGGATTTATTCTTGGTGCCCACGTAGAGGAAAAGACCGCAATAGGGAGAGGCGGCGGGGCCGTCCTCCATGAGCATGATCACCGTCTTGTTGGCATAGAGCCCGGTGTCCACGCGGGGCATGGGGAGGAGGTTTTCCCAGGGCAGGTGGCCCATGGAGGGCAGCACGTGGGCGATGCCGTCGAAAACCGCCACGGCGGAGCCGGCGCGAGGGTCAAAGGTGCCGGTTTCGCTTTCCTCGCCGCAGAAGTAGATGTTGCGGTCAAAGCCTTCGCGGGCTCCGGACATGTTGCCGGAGCAGAAGCGGGTGAAGGGAGGCGTGCTGTTGTCCTCCCGGGAGATTGGGCCGTAGAGGGTGTTGTCGATATAGACCTGGGAGAAGGCGAGGTCCCCGGACAGGATGCCGCGGCGCTGGCGGTCGATGCGGTAGGCGCTCACGAAAGCCCCTTTCACGCGGGACTCACCGATCACCGGACGGCTCAGGTTCGTGTTCGTGAACTCGTGGTTCATATAGAGCATGGCCGTGTATTGGTTCTGCTGATACACGCCGATCCCGTCCGGAATGCCCACCATCTGGTATTGCTGGGCGGCGGCGGAGGTGCGGGGAACGGTGTCCGCCGCGCTCAGGATGGGCTCCACCGTGTAGGGGCTGTGCCACGTGGGCATCGTGTAGGCATCGGCGTTCGTGAACACCTGGGCCTGGGCGGCGGTGAGCCCGCACAGCCCGAGGCCGAGGGCCCCTGCTTTTCTGATCATTCCTGACAACGGTTTCTTCATATTTTGTTTGTGGATAAGGACTTTTGCAGTGGTGCGTTTTCCTGGGGTTCGCGGTGTGCGCCGCGATCTCCTGGCGGGGCAAGTTATTAGCGGTGGCTGCCCGCGGCGCGACTTCCGCTCTGCAAAGAAATTGACATGAAACGATATTGTCAGGATGGATATACTCTCTTTGTGACGGCCAATATGACGTTTTCGTCACTGTCGTTTATGTGGCGTTCCCGAAAACGTTGCCGAACACGGTTTGCCGCCGGGGCTGGCGGGGGGTTCTCTCCGGCCATCAAACGATGAAAATCCTCAACCGCTTCGCCTTGCCCGCCTGTGCCCTCGCGCTCATCTATGTGCTCCTGAGAGACCGCGAGGCTCCCGGGCAACCCCCGGTGCCGGCAGGCCACGTGCCGTCCGTCACGGCCTCCACCGCCCCTGGTGGCGCCACCACGCTTCCTGGGGAAACCGCCTCCACCGTGGCATCACCGCCCGCCCGTCCGGCGGCGGATCAGCCTTCACCCCGGACCATCAAGGACCTCAATACCTTCGCGGACAGCCCCAAACCGCTGGCGGACAAAATGGTGGTCCTCACCCGGATGATGCGGGAGGACACTCCGGACCGCGCGAAAGCCGCCGCCGTCCGCGCCGTGTATCTCGTGAAGAACGGGGACTTTAAAGAGCATCTCCTCCCCCTCATCCTCGCCGGGGATTTGAAGCAGGAAGCCATGGATGTGCTGGGCCTGAATCTCTACGACCGCCCGCTGGACGTGCTGCTCCCCTCCTGGGCGCTCATTCGCGACCGGCCCGGCCACCCGCTGCAAGCCGCCGCCGCAGACGGCCTGGAGTTCCACCTCAAGGAAAAGGCCGCTGGCGGGGATCTGACGCAGGTGATCAGGGACTATCTCAAGCCGGAAGTACATTGAGAGCCCTGCCGGGGCAGGGCTCAAGAGCTCAGCTCCCATCCATAAAAACAAAATGCTCTCCGGGTCTGGCCCGGAGAGCATTTTATTAATTAGAGGCTAAGAATTTCCCGGCGGATGGGAATTACCCGCCGGGTCTGTTTTTCAGCTCAGTGAGCGGGGGCGGAACCTCCAATGTCTCCCTGCGGGGCCCTGGTCGGCGGCTTGAAGAAGATGGCGAGAATCAGGATGCCCGCGACCGCCAGGGCTGTCGGGACGAGGAAGAGGGACTGGTAATCAACGGTGTCCACCTTAACCCCCTCCACCACCGTATGCGTGGTGAAATGCTCGAGAAGTTGCGGGAACACAAAGCTGGCCACAACCATGCCCACTCCCAGGATCAGGAGATTAAATAGCCCCTGGGCACTGGAACGGATGTCTTTCGGGAATACAGCGTCCACGAAGATATAGACCGTGGCGAAGAAGAAGGCGTAGCAGATGCCATGCAGCACCTGGACTCCGATGATGAGCCACTGCATATCCGGGCAGTAGGCGAACGCGGCGAAGCGCAGCGCATGGCCCAGGATGCCGATGATCATCGTGGTTCTCCAGCCCAGCTTTGCGAGCACCGTTCCAAGCACCAGCATGGTCACGATCTCCGCCACCTGGCCGATGCTCATGACGACCATGCTCATGTTCCCCGCGATGCCCACCCGGTTGGTGAGGTAGCCGTCGGAAACCACGAAGTAGCCGTTGTGAATCACGGCGTCGATGAAGGTCACAAGGAAGAGAACCAGAACGAAGGGCGTGCTTAGCAGCTTGGCCGCCTTGAGCCAGGCGAGTTTATCCAGACCCGCCGCATCCTTGCGCGCCGGGGTGTGAGGCAGCATCAGGCTGTAGAACGACATCAGGAAGGAAATGACCCCGCCCACCACGAAGATGTTCTTCACATCCGAAGGTCCGGCGTGTTCACCGAGGAGGAAGACGAATGGCCATGAGACCACGATCCACCCGATGGTCCCGCCCATGCGCACAAACCCGAAGTCTTTGGCGGGATCCTTGAGGTTCGCGAAGGCCAGGGAGTTGGTCACCGAAATGGTGGGGACGTAGAGGATACCGTAAAGACAGAACAATGCGAAGAACGGCCAGAAGCTGGTCGCGTAGGCCGCGCCAATCAGCGCCGCGCCACCCAGCGCGTGGGAGACGGCGAGGAATTTCTCGGCGGCGAAGTGACGGTCCGCGAACTGATTGCTGAAGAAGATGCCGAGAATGGAAGCAATCCCGAAGACGCTGCCCACCAGCGCCTGCTGCCAGGCGGTGAACTCCAGCATGCCCATGTAGGCGAAGATCTTGGGTTGCCACGCTCCCCATATGGCGATCTCCAGGATCATCATGATGAATAGTTTGGTCCGGATGGTGTTGGGTGGTGCTTCAGACATAGGCGGCAATGGAAAAAGAAGAGGCGGTTGGGACGGCGGGCGACTATGGGGAGCCTTGGGGCGTTGAAAATCTGAATTTTGTCCCGGGAACCAGAAAATTCCTCATCGGCGCAAAACCCGGCTTGTTCTCCTGCTTTTTGCAGCAATGAAAGACGGGTATCCGCGCATCCGTAGCGTGGAGCGGCTTGGTTTTTCCGCCCGGCCTTCGTCCCTGGACACCATCAACACATGAAGAAACTCCTCCTCTCTCTCCTGAGTCTCGCCGCCGGCTCCCTGCTCTCCGTCGCGCAGGACGCGAAACCCGCTGCTCCGGCCACTCCAGCACCGGCTCCCGCGGCCCCTGCCGCTCCCGCGGCTGAAGGGGAAGTGGCCAAGATCAAGCTCGGCGTCGTACCGAACGTGATGCAGTTCGACAAGAAGGAACTGACGGTGAAGGCCGGCCAGAAGGTCGTCATCCTCTTCCAGAATGAGCGGTGCGCGCTCATGCACAACTTCATCCTCGTGAAGCCGGGCACCCGTGACAAAGTGGGCGCTCTCGCCGACAAGATGGCGCTGGACATGGCCGAAAGCATGAAAAAGCAGTTCGTTCCGGAGAGCGACGACATTCTCGCCAAGGGCGCGAAACTCATCGGCATCGGTCAGAAGGAACTCATCGAGTTCACCGCTCCCACGGAGCCGGGCGACTATCCCTACCTCTGCACCTACGTGGGCCACTGGCGCCTCATGAACGGCGTGCTGAAGGTGACGAAGTAACCTCTTCCTCCGAAGACCTTCCCGGAACGGGCCGCGATTTCCATCGCGGCCCGTTTTTTTGCGTGCACGCGTCCTTTCCAGCCCTACCTCCTCCCCACATGACCCTCCGCGACGCCACTGCCGCCGACCTCCCGGCGATCAATGCCATTTACAATCACTACGTCCTCATCTCCACCTGCACCTATCAGATCGTGCCGGAGACCGGGGAGGGCCGGGAGGCATGGTTCGCGGGCCGGAAGCCTGTGCATCCAGTGATCGTCGCTGAACAGGATGGCGAGGTCATCGGATGGGGGAGCTTGTCTCCCTTTCACAAACGTGAGGCCTATGCCGGGACGGTGGAAAATTCCGTGTATGTCCATCACGGGCACCAGCGTCAGGGCGTGGGCCGCCTGCTCATGGAGGAACTTCTCCGGTGCGCGGCGGAGGAGCCGGACCTGCATACCGTCATCGCCCTCATCTCGGCGGACCAGGAGGCCAGCATCGCTCTGCACGCCCGGCTGGGCTTTGTGGAGTGCGGCCGGATGCGGGAGGCCGGGCGGAAGTTTGGCCGTTTGCTGGACGTGGTTTACATGCAGCGGATGCTGCGGGAATGAAAAACCCCCGGCTTGATTCCCGCCGGGGTGCGGTCATCACTGCCCCATGCTGACCAGACGCATCATACCGTGCCTCGACGTGGACAAAGGCCGGGTCGTGAAGGGCACGAAGTTCCTCGAACTCCGTGACGCCGGCGATCCCGTGGAGTGTGCCGTGGCTTACAACAACCAGGGCGCGGACGAACTCGTTTTCCTCGACATCACCGCGTCTTCGGACGGACGCTCCACGATGATCGATGTGGTGGAGCGCACCGCGGAGCGCTGCTTCATGCCCCTCACGGTGGGTGGCGGCATCCGCACGGTGGACGACATGAAAGCCATGCTCCGGGCGGGCGCGGACAAGGTGAGCGTGAATACCGCCGCCATCCAGAATCCGGATGTCATCGATGAAGGCGCGGGCGTTTTCGGATGTCAGTGCATCGTGGTCGCCATCGACGCGCGTTCCAACGGGGATGGCACCTGGCGCGTGTTCACGCATGGCGGGCGCCGTCCCACGGAACTGGACGCCGTGGCCTGGGCGGCGGAGGTGTGCCGCCGCGGGGCGGGGGAGATCCTGCTCACCAGCATGGACGCGGACGGCACGAAGGCCGGCTACGATGTGGCCCTTACCCGGGCCGTCAGCGAGGCCGTGACCATCCCCGTCATCGCCAGCGGCGGCGCGGGAAATCTGGACCACATGGTGACCGTGCTCTCCGAGGGAAAAGCGGACGCCGTGCTCGCCGCCAGCATTTTCCACTTTGGCGAATACACCGTGGGTGGCGTGAAGGAATACCTGGGTACCCGGGGCGTGCCGGTCAGGCGTGTCTTAAAGTAATCGGGCGCGTCACTTCATCATCAGTCGCACCGTTATCGTAATCGTGAGGACGGAGACCATGAAGACCAGTGCTGCGGCTCTGAATGCGCAGCCGCCAGTCACGTCGCTTGTGGCTTTATAAGGATTGCCTGAACGTCCCGCGTCGTTCAATGCCTCGGTGGCGGAACGTTTGAAGCGGATGCGTGTATCATCGAATTTCTCAACGAACTTCCATCCATACTCCGCCTGCTCGCTCATGACAGCCTCCACCTTTTCTCTGGTGGTATAATTTCCATACACAATCTTGAACTGCCAGTCTTCAGACATATCGGGTTCGGTGTAGGTCGTTAGCAGTTGCTCCTCTCCATGGCGGCGGTGCTGCTGCTGATGGTGAAAGTGAGTCATTGTCACTTGTTGTCTGCCGCCATGGAGGCTTCAAGAGCGGGTGGATGATTTACGGTGCGTTTACAAAAACCCGCCTTCCGCACATACGGATTTTACACCGCGGGCGCAGTCTTCGCGGTGTTATGAAACCAGGCACCACCCAAAACCGCCGCGCCGCCCGCCTTCCTCTGTTGACCGCAGCGGCCTTTGCCACCGTCCTTCCGGCATCCGCGCAGTTGCCCGAGGGCTCGTCCCTGCAACTTACCCAAGGATCAGGCTCCATCCTGACCCATCTGGACATCACGGATCCCGGGAATCACGCCTGGGCCATGGAGGCCTCCTCGAATCTGGTGGACTGGACCACCATTTACACCTGCAAGGTTCACAACGGAAGATTCCGCTACAGCATCGACAGCGCGACTGCTCCCTCTTTGCAGTTCTACCGCGCCACCTACAATCCCCTCCAGCAAACGGCCACCACCAGCACGCTCACTTCCGCGCTGCTGACACCGGTCACCACCGCGAGCTTTGCGAATCCCGTGCTGCCCGCCTCCTTCCGCGTCCAGCCTATCACGGCGCAGGACAATACCCCGGCGAACAATCCAGTGACGGATGCCGGAGCCACGCTGGGGCGCGTGCTCTTTTACGACAAACGGCTATCGCTCAATAACACCATTTCCTGCGCCTCTTGCCACCGTCAGGAAAACGGGTTTTCGGATCCTAACCGGTTCAGCACCGGCTTCGCGGGCGGTCTTACTTCGCGGAATGCCATGGGCCTGGCCAACGCCCGGTGGTATCAAAGGCGGGCGTTCTTCTGGGACGAACGCTCCGCCACTCTGGAGATCCAGGTGTTGCAGCCCATCCAGAATGCCGTGGAGATGGGTCTCACGCTTCCCGAACTGGAGAAACGCGTGGCCGCCGAGCCTTACTACCAGACGCTGTTCACGAATGCCTTCGGCACTCCCGCGGTGACCTCCGACCGCATCTCCCGGGCGCTGGCTCAGTTCGTCCGGGCCATCGTTTCCACGCATACGAAATACGATGCCGGAGTGACCTCGAACTTCACCAATTTCACCGCCCAGGAGAATCAGGGCCGTCAGATCTTCAACGGTGCCGGAAACTGCGCCGCGTGCCACGGCACGGATAACTTTGTCCCCGGTCCGGCCATCAATAACAACGGACTGGAGAATCCCTATGTGGACAAAGGTGTGGGGGCCATCACCGGCCGCCCCCAGGATGAAGGGCTCTTCAAGGTGCCGTCCCTGCGGAACATCGCGCTCACCGGGCCGTATATGCACGACGGACGTTTCGCCACCCTGGAGCAGGTGGTGGAGTTTTATAACTCGGGGGTCGTGAATCACCCGAACCTCTCCCCGCCCCTCCGCGGCCCCGGCGGCGCGCCCAGCCGGCTGAACCTGAGCGCCGCGCAAAAGGCCGCGTTGGTGGCTTTCCTCCGCACGCTCACGGACACCAGTCTGCCGACTGATCCGAAGTTCGCGGATCCGTTCAACTACGGGGAATGACAGACCTTCCGGGGACCGGAGGGCACGGAGGAAAATCCCGGATGGCTACTTCCGGACCTCCGTGCCCTCAAATTCGATCTTCGTGTTCTTCACATCCTTGAGGGGGCCCAGCTCATAGACATTGCTGTATTCATAAGCGACCAGCGACACGAAGGTGGAGATGTTCAGCGCGGCGGGGGCGCTCTTACTGGCGAAGGAAACCGGGCTGCCCGTGAAGTTGTTGTTGCAGTAGATCAACACCTTCGTGGTTTTGGACGGGATCACCTTTGCCAGGGATTCCGCGGTGAAATCGGTGAAGGGCAGGCTGATCGCTCCCTTGATGTGGCGCAGGGCGTATTTGTCCGCGCTGCGGGCATCGAGGACGATGGTGCCGGGTTCCTTCGCGGCGGTCAGGAACTGCTCCTCCGTCAGCCGGTTGCTTTCCCGCGTGGCTGTCGTGCTGACGGCCAGTTGGAGGAAGCGGTCGTAGTCGATCTGCGGGTTCGGAATGGAGAGGGCGACCCTTTGGGAAATGGCGGGGCTCTGTTTTTGCACCGGGGCGGGCGGGCCGGCGGTGACGGATAGTGTGAGGGCGGCGGTGAAGAGGAGAAGTGTGGCTTTCATGATGGGACGGATGGTTGTGAGGAAACCATCGCCCGTCCCGCGGGACTGTCTGTAAACCGGCTGTAAAATTACGCCGGCACCATCCCTGGCGTCTCCATTTCCGGCCCGGTCCGGTTCCTCAGCGCGCGGAACAGGAGCAGCGGCATGGCCCAGGCTGAAAGCAGCGTCATGCCAATGCACCCCGCGATGATCGCCCCCGCGAGCCCGTTCCACTGAATGCCCCACCACGTCAGGAAAAGAATGAGCACTGCCTCCGTGAGCAGCACCTTGGCCGCCGCCTTGGCCAACCCCAGGCTGCCCAGCATGATGTAATGCAGGTGGGACCAGGCGGTGAGGACAAAGAGGACACCGTAGGCGGTGAGATGCAGCCGGGTAAGACCGCTGCTGGTCTTCAGCCACCACTCCGTGAACCATGGCCCCAGCAGCGAGAAGCCGCCCACGATGAACACCGCGCACGGCAGCGCGAGCTGCATCATCCTCCGGCGTGCGAAGCGGATCCAGGAGAAGTCCTGCCGGTAGGCAGCCTCCGCCATGGCCGGCCACAGGGGACGCGTGACCATCATGATGAAACCCATGCCGATGAGCCCCAGTTGTATGAGCACCCAGTAGTGCGCCACCTCCGTCACTTCATGGGAGCCGGCGCGGCCCAGCATGAATTTCGGAGCCTCCCGTACCAGGATAGGAGCCACGCTGCCCGCGGCAAAAAGTGCCAGCCCTTCCCGTGTCATGCCACGCACCACCGAGCGATCCATACGCCGCGGGGAGGGGCGCAGCCATGGACGTTTCCACAGGAGAGCCGTCACGTTCGCGGCGGAGAAAAGGATCATCAGCCCGTAAACCGCTAGGATGAGAAACACGGGCGTGTGAAAATGCCGCATGCCAAACCACAGGATCCCGGCGGCGGTGACGTTATACACCGATCCGAAAGTGTTCCCGATGTGCACTTCCTGAAATCCCTCCCGAACCCGCTCCAGAGAGGCAAAGACCATGAGGATCAGGAAAATGGCCAGGCTCACCCAGGCGGTCTCCAGCAGTTCCCCGGCATAGGGGGCGAAGGCGTCGCCGAAAAGCGTGGTCACCGGCACCCACGTAAGGAGGGCGGAGAAAAGCACTCCCGCTCCCAGCGCGAGCACGAGGGAAAGAAAGAATCCCGTGGAAACCACCGCCGACTGGCGCTCCCGGTCCTCCTCCGCCACGGCCCCCGCCAGACGGCGCACCATGCCCGGGCCGGTGCCCAGGTCCGCCATGGACACCATCCACATGAGGGACTGCATCACTCCATAGATGGCCGCGCGCTGTTCCCCCAGCACATGATAGGCGAGGGGAATGGCGACGAGCATCAGCAGGACATTGCCGCCCTTGCTGAGGATCGAGGTGGCCACGGCGAGGATGATCCCGCGGGTCCGTTTTTTCTGATAGTCGATCCCGTTCATGCGGTGACCCTGTGGGGAAACGGAGAGTTAAATGGAGCCGCGTTCCGCCGGGTGACGGCACCATGCTTCACCGTATCCCGTATGATGAACTGAGGCAGGGCCACGATGAACCCCAGCACAAGCCCGGCGGCGCGCTCGATGAAAGGATTGAATGTCAAACTTGCGCTGATGAACGCGAGCAGTCCGCAAAAGGGCAGCCAGGCGAGTTCCAGGGGCATGGAGCCACTCATGGCCGCGGTTTTCCCCGCCCGCCAGCAAATGGCGGTGCCGGTGATAAAAAACAGCAGGTGACAGAGCAGACTGAAGAGTCCCCCGGAAAAGATGGCGTAGGTCCAGATGGCGTGTCCCGGAAACCAGATCTCCCGGTAGCTGGCGCGGAAGGCATCCACGTCACCGTAGGTGTAGGCGCAGAGCTCCGGGGTGAAGGATTCGTCCCAGTAATAACTCTGCCCGATGCCCATGCCCACGCAGTAGTTCAGCGGGTCGTCATCCAGGATTTTGATGAAGGCCTTCGTTTCCGCCAGTCTTGTTAGCGTGGACGGGTCCATGCTGGAGGATTCGCTGCCGGCCGCGTGGAAGAGGCGTTCATCCCAGCGGTCGATGACGTGAGGATTGGCGGTGACGAACAGCCCGAAGAGCACCACCAGCGCGGCCAGGCTCCCCGCGAAGTGCTTCAGTTTCAGCGTGCCGAAACCAGGCGGCAGTTTTCCCCTCCGTCGGCTCACGTAAAGCGCCAGAAGAGCACCCGCCAGGGCCGCGCCCACGATGAATACAGCGCTGCGCGTGACGCTGAAAACATAGGACGCAATGCCCAGCCCGCCCAGCAGCACCGGCCACACCGGCCACGACCGCTGGAGGAAAAGCCCGCAGGTGAGCAGTGCCATGAGCAGCGGGAGGCTCTGGCTCAGCATCTCCACACGGATGAGTTCGGGATCGATGCCCGAGATAGCCATGGCATAAAACGCCCGCCAGACCACATTGATGGCACACGCCAGCAGCATGGGCCGGAGCACTTGCTTCAAGCTCAGGCCGAATCCCGCCGCCGTCTGGCACATGATCATGCTCGTGAGCACCAGCACCCACGGCAGGATGGTGCGGAAGTAATTGCCCGGATTCACCCGCTGCACCGCGGCCACCACGATGGAAGAGGCGAGGAAGATCATCCAGAGTAGCACCAGCCACCCCAGCGGGCGCCGGAAGAGCACTTTCCACCCGATGATGGCCAGCGCCAGGCCCGCCGCGGCGGTGATGGAGAATGTCAGGAACTGAAAAGCCGAGCCCCCCTGGGACGTGCCGCGAAAGTCCGCGGACCACGAAAGACAGTAAATCCACACCAGCAGCAGCACCACGCGGCGGATGGCGGTCGCGGGGGACTGGCCGGGAAAAGACAACGCCCTCCCTGGGATGAACTCCTGACGGTCTGGCATGGACGTTCGGGATGTCAGCACGCGTTCTCCCGTTTCACAAAGGTCATCAGCATGATCTGGATGTCCCACAGGAAGCTCCAGTTTTCGATATAGAAGAGGTCATACTTGATCCGCTCGCTGAGGTCCGTGTCCCCACGCAGGCCGTTTACCTGTGCCCAGCCGGTAATGCCTGGCTTTACATCGTGACGGGCCTGGTAGTGGGGGATTTCCTCTTTCAGATTATGGATGAGTTCCGGGCGCTCCGGGCGGGGGCCCACCAGGCTCATCTCCCCCGTGAGAACGTTCCAGAACTGCGGCACTTCATCGATGTTATACTTCCGCATGAAGCCCCCGGCCTTCAGCAGGCGCTTGTCACCCTTCACCGTCCAGCCCACGCCGTGCTGCTCGCTGTTTTGCCTCATGCTGCGGATCTTCCAGATACGAAACGCCTTCCCGTCCCGCCCGATGCGCGTCTGTCCGTAAAAGATGGAGCCCCGGTCCTCCAGCCACACCAGCAGGCCGAAGAAGGCAATCACCGGCGCGCTGAGCATCAGCCCGATGAGCGCCCCGCACACGTCCACCGTCCGTTTCAGATACTGCTTGAAGGATGAATGCAGTGGCAGGCGGCTGACCCCCAGCACCGGCACGCCGCTGATGTTCTCCAGGCTCAGCCCGCTGAGCAGGATCTGGAAACAGTTAGGAACGATCTTGAAGTCCACGAGCTCCTTTTCACAAAGGATGGACATGCCCACCAGTTCCTCGTGGGTGAGGTTCATGTCGCTCACCAGCACGGCATCGATGTCTTCATGGGCGAGGATGCGGCGGAGTTCCGCGTAGCGGCCCGCCACGGGCACACTGCCATCCGGCTGGTGCTTGCCGAATCCCGCGGGGGGCTCGATCACGCCCGCCACTTCAAAGGTGTGCCGGCGTTCGCGCCGCATCAGATTGACCAGGTTGGGGGAATCCTCCGTCCACCCCACCAGCAGCACCCGCTCCCGCAGCCGCTGGACATTCTGCTCCCGTCGCACCAGCCGGTTCAGCACCACCCGCCATGTCAGCAGACCGATGAGCGAAAGTCCGAACCCGAGCCCGCAGTAGAGCCGCGAAATGGAAGGCTCGAACCTCAGGACAAACGACAGCCCCATGAAACACACCAGCCATCCCAGGCACGCCCGGCCGATGGCGTTGCTCACATATCCCAGGGAAAGCAGATACTGAGGATTGTAGGTGCGCGAGTTCACCAGGAGCACGCCCATGAGGGCCACGCCGATGAAAAGATGACCCACATAGTGGTGAAAAACCACGGTCTCCGTGAAGAAGCCGTAGTGCTTCAGCGGACTGACAAACCGGCACCAGTAGGCCAGCAGAAGCATCCACGCCGTGATGGCGAGATCTCCGACAAAACTATACATCTCCATCCGCGCCGCGAAGTTCCGGCGGTCCGCCCGGCGGGCGAGCCCTGTCCGCACCGTGACCTCCGAGGCATGCACGGCTTTTACGGGAGGCACGGAGCGCAGGGAGGCGGCTTCCTCTATCATATCAGGCACGGGTGGAGGGTAGAGCCGGGAGCAGGGCGGGGGACTGGAAAGGGACGGCGATCCCGCCGGAGAAGCTTTCCCTGACGACTTCCTCCGGGGCCGCGTTCAGCACGAAGCCCGCCGGTCGCGCTCCCGCCGTGGCCAGGCGGTGCAGGGCTTTCAGAGCCTCGCCTTTTTTGGTGACCCCGGCGCGGAGCACCAGACAGACGGCATCCACATGCTTGGCCAGCGGCAGGGCATCCGCGTATTGGCCCGCGGACGGCGTGTCGATCACCACCCGGTGAAACCATTGCAGGGATTCGTTCAGCAGGTTCAGAAACGCGGACTCGCCCAGGATTTCCCCTGGATGCGAACGGGGAATCCCGGCGGAAAAAAGGAACAGATTCGGCACCTCCGTTTGCCGGCAGAACTTCGCCTCCGGCGCGGCCTCTCCGGTCAGGTAGTCCGCCAGCCCATGGCGAGCCCGCTCCCCCAGGAGGAGCGTGTCCAGCACGGGAGCACGCAGGTTTGCGTCGATGAGGAGCGTGCGGTGGCCCTGTTGCGCCAAACTGGCGGCGAAGTTGAGCGCCACGTAACTTTTGCCCTCCCCCGCCCGGGCACTGGTGAAAAGGAAACTCCGTCCGCCGCGCGCCATGGCCGCCCGCAGCCCACGAAAACACTCCGCCGCGGGGCTGTCCGTCCCGTGGCCGCCCGCCAGCCATTTTGCCTCCTTCACCCTCGGGATCACGGCGAGCCCGGGCATATGTAGAAGCCGCTCCCCGGAGCCCGGCGAACGCACGCTGCGATCCAGCAGCAGAAAAACCACGACGAGACCCAGCCCTCCAAAAACGCCCGCCGCTCCTCCCGCCGCCATCACCAGGAGACGGCGCGGCTTCGACGGCCAGGTGGGCGTGAGCGGTTCCGCCACCACGCTGAGCGCGCCCGCGCCATAGGCGGAATTCGTCTTCTCCTCATTCAGCCGTCCCAGCACCGCTGAGTAAGCTGTCTGCGCGGACTTCAACTCCCGCGCCAGCGGCTGAAATTCCCCGGCCACCACCGAGAAGTTATTCTGCTCTCCTTTGAGTGCGGCGAGCCGGGCCTCCACCCGATCGAGGTTCCCGGTCGCTTTCTCAAACTTCGCAATCTCCACCCTGGCCGCCGTGAGCAGCGTCTGGAGCAACGCGCCGGAAAGTTCCTGGATTTGCTTTTGCATCGCCTGGTAGGCGGGATGTTTCCAGCCGTAGTCCGACGCCTCCAGTTTGGAAACCGCGTCTCCCAAGGCCTTCCGTTGCGCCACCACCACTTCCTGGGTGCCCAGTCCGGGAACGGCCAGGAGGGCTTCGATGTCCTTCCCGGCGGCGGCGATGCGTTCCGCGGTGGCGGTCATTCCCGCCACCTCCTCCCGCGCTTTCGCGGCTTCGATGTTCAGTTCCTTCAGCCGGTCCTCGTAGGAGTTCGTCTTGATCTCGGACGGATTTTCTTCCAGTGGCAGATCCGGGTAGCGGGCGCGAAAAGTATTCACGGAGGTCTGCGCCGCCTCCATGCGGGCACGGGCGGCGGTGGCCTGTGCCTCCAGCGCGACGACCGCTTTTTCTTTGATCGCCGGAGAGGATCCGTTGTCGCGTTTCACCACCATGTCGATCATCGCCTGACAAATCTCCCGGGCGCGCGCGGGCTCCGTGTCCTCGACGCTGATCACGATATTCCGCGTGCCGCGTTCCAGGCTGGCGGTGACACGGCGGCCCAGAGCGATGACCGCTTCGTCATCATGCAGGCCCTCTTTTGCGCGCGGACCTGCCAGACCGGGATCGTGGTGCATGTCGAACCGGCGGGCGATTTCCAGCAGGATGTTCTGCCCCGCGATCTCGCGTTCGATGCTTTTGAGCACCTCCAAGGATTTCAGATCCTCCCCCTTCGCGCCGTTCATCAGTTCACTGCGCTCCTGCCCCACGGCGATTTCCCCCAGCGCCAGATACAGCGTGGGCGTGTGTTTCAGGTAATACCAAGCGCCGCCCAGGCAGACGGCGATGGAAGCCGCGAGCACCGGCCAGAAGCGCCGCAGGGCCCGGCCAAACGCCCCGAAGTCGATGGACGGCGGCTCGGCACCCGCCGTGTCCACTGAAACGGAATACACGGGGGCCTGGAACCGGGACCAGGGCTGTCCGGTTTCCATGGCCGTGTTCCGGCCTCCAGGTTTCTCGTCAGCGGGAAGCATGGGATCTTAGAAGAGGGACTCCTTGACCCAGATGAGGTCACCGTCCTTGAGGGGCACGTCGGTCGCGGGATTCTTGAGGATGCCTTTGACGTTGATTTCGTAGGACCGTCCGCCGCGTTTCAGGATCACGGTTCGTTGATTCGCCGTGGTTTTGAAATGCCCCGCCGTCCCGATGGCCTCCAGCAGGGTCATGCCGCGGTTTCGGGGAAGCGTGTAAGTATTAGGCCGGTTCACCTCTCCGGTGACGGTAAACCTGCCCCGGGCATACTCCGTGACATTCACGGACACCTGCGGCTTTTTCAGCCAGCCATCCGCATACAGGGCCTCGATGCGGGCACCTGCCTGCACCGGCGTCAGTCCGGCCAGGGCCACGCTGCCGATGTGCATCAGGGCCACGGTGCCGTCAGTGCCCACGGGACCGCGCACGGCGAGTTCGTCATGGCGGGAGACCCGGATATCCACGGTATCCCCGGCACGCAGCGGGGCGTTTTCCGCCTCCGCCGGGACCGGGGTCCGGGAAGCGGGCGCGGTTTTGTGCTCCTCCTGGGCCATGGCGGGGACACTCAGGGCCAGCAGGGCGGCGGGAAGAAATTTCCGAATGGGCATGGGACAGGTGTGGAGTTGAAATTCAAGCCAGGTGGCCGGTTTCCTGACTACTCCCGGGCATTTGCAAAAATGATAATAGGCCCGGCCAAACCAACCCCGGCAGGAGGCAGGGAAGAGGACAGACGGAAAACGCAGTCATTTTTAAAAGTGAGAGAAATTCTTGTCAGTGCGTCCCGGCAACGCTCGAAACCCTGAAAATTCGCTCATAAAAACAGTAATTACAATAGGTTTTGCTCTCTATTTTAATTTGTAAATATGAATAATCGACTCTATCAGAATATTCAGGTTATAATCCGCGATGTTTTTGTTGATCCCGAAATTTGATTCACTCTTGTTATTATGATATTAACTACTATTTTTTTCGGTTCACTTCCATCCTCCGCCTCCTCCCTTTCGCCTCAATGGAACTGATTGGACTTCAGACCGACATCGCGTGGCATGATCGCGGGGAGAATCATGCCCGCGTGGCGGCTCTGCTGGAGACGGCCGCTCCGGCTTCCGGCGCGCTGGTGATCCTGCCGGAGATGTTCGCCAGCGGTTTCAGCCAGGATGTGGACGCCGCCACGGAGGGAGCCGGGGAATCCGAAGCCTTTCTCTCGCATCTGGCCCGGCAATATGGCATCGCCCTCATGGCCGGACTCGCGACCCGCCCCGGCGGCACGGGTGCCAATGTGTCCGTCACCTTTGGTCCGGATGGCAGGGAGCTGGCGCGTTACCGGAAGCTCCATCCCTTCACCACGGCTGGGGAAGCGGAGGCTTATCCCGCGGGGGACCGTGTCGTGACTTTCTCCTGGGGGGGATTCACGGTGGCTCCTTTCATTTGTTACGATCTCCGGTTTCCTGAAATCTTCCGGCTCGCCCTGGACCAGGGCGCGGACCTCTTCGCGGTGATCGCGAGCTGGCCGGAGCGCCGGCACGATCACTGGAGTACCCTCCTTCGTGCCCGGGCCATTGAAAACATGGCCGGGCTCATCGGCGTCAACCGTGCCGGGACGGACCCGGGTTTCAGCTACGCCGGAGGCAGCGCCATCCTCGGCCCCCGGGCGGAGGTGCTGGCGGAGGCCGGGAAAGACGCGGGGTTCATCAAGGCCATCCTCAATCCCGAAACCGTGGCGGAATGGCGGGCCTCCTTCCCGGCCCTGCGCGACCGGCGGCGCGATCTCTCCCTGCTCTGAATCCATGTCCAGGATCTCCCGGCCAGACCTTCCGTTGACTCCCCTCCAGCAGGGGATGCTCTCGCACTGGCTCGGAGACCCGGCATCCGGCAGGGATGTGGAACAGATGGTCTGCACGCTCGCGGAGGAGATCGACCCCGCCCGTCTCCGCGCGGCCTGGGAGCGGGCCGTGGCGCGGCACGCGGCACTGCGGCTGGTCTTCGACTGGTCCGGTCCTGTGCCGGTGCAAGCCGTGCTCGCGACGACGGACCTGGATTGGCGGGAAAGGGATTTCCGTGACGCGGCACCGGATGCCTGGGACCACTTTCTCCACGAAGACCGTTTTGCCCCCTTCGATTTAAAATGCGCGCCGCCCATGCGCCTCACCTTGGTGTGTTTCTCGGAGGGCACATGGCGGCTGGTGTGGACCTTTCATCACCTGCTTCTCGATGGCCGGTCCATTACCCGGATCCTGGACGAAGTGTTCCTCGACTACGACGGCCAGGGGGAAAGCGGTGAACCGGATGACGCGGTGCTCGCGGAATACTTCAAGTGGCAGGCCGCCGCGGACCACGGTGCCTCCGGGGAATTCTGGAGATCTCATCTCGCGGGAGTCCAGGCCGCGCCCGCGACGGTCATCGAAGGGCTGGGGACTCTATCGGAATACGTGGCCCAGGCGGAGGAGAGGCGCCTGCTGTCCCGCGAGGGGACCACCCGGCTCACGGAACTGGCACATCGCGCGGGCGTCACGCTGAATACGCTCGTCCAGGGAGCGTGGGCGCTGTTCATCAGCCGGTGCACGGGGAGCGAGGACGTGGTGTCCGGTGCCACCCGGGCCTGCCGTCATCTGCCCCTGGAGGGGGGCTCTGAACTTGCCGGGATGCTGATCAATACCGTGCCGTTTCGTGCCCTCGTCCCGGGCTCCCGGACGCTCATTCCGTGGCTGCAATCCCTGCGGCGGACGTGGGTGGAAATGCGCGCGCACGAACAGACCCCGTTGCCCCTCGTCCGCCGCATGGCCGGACTGCCCGGAGATCGCCCGCTGTTCAATCATCTTGTGGTGTTCGAGCACGACGATTTCACCGGGGCACTGCGGAAGCGGCATCCGGAGTGGCCTCATCGGAATTTTGATCTCCGGGAACTTACCACCGTGCCTCTGACCTTGCAGGTCTATGGCGGGGAACGTCTGCGCCTCCGCTGTGCTTTCAACACTTTGCGCTTCGATGCCCGTTTCATCCGCGCAATGCTCGGGCAGGTGGCGCATTTGCTCGGGCAGTTCGCGGCCCGGCCGGAGGCGGTGCTCGATAGTTATACTCTCACCACAGAGGAGGAACGCCAGGCGTTCCTGGCCACCGCGAAACCTAACGTCAAAGAACCTGACAGCGCGACCACGCTGCATCAGTGGTTTGGCGAAACTGCGGCCCGGTTTCCTGATCGCATCGCGGTCAGTGGCTCCCACAGGAGCTGGACTTACCGCGAACTCGACAGACGGTCGAATGGAATTGCCGCCCGGCTGATTGCCGCCGGGATCTATCCGGGGGATATCGTGGGCCTGCTGGCGGACCGGTCGGGCTTCTTGATCGCGGCCATTCTTGGAATCCTGAAAGCAGGGGCCGCCTATCTGCCCGTGGATGCCGCGTATCCCGCGGACCGGTCCGCCTTCATGCTCGCGGATGCCGGAGTGACCGTGCTGCTGACGGATGAGGCGATGCGGGGCAAAGTCCCGGCTGGATCATTCAAAATGCTCCTCCTGGGAGACGTGGAGGAAATGGCCGCCGCGCCGGACTTCAGCGGCCACATCCCTGACGAGACCGCTTACGTCATTTATACCAGTGGCAGCACCGGCCAGCCAAAGGGATGCATGGTCACGCACCGGAATGTCGTCCGGCTCATGCGGGCCACGGAGCCGTGGTTTCATTTCAGTGAACAGGATGTCTGGACACTGTTCCATTCCGCGGCTTTCGACTTTTCAGTTTGGGAAATCTGGGGCGCGCTGCTGTATGGCGGACGGCTTTGTGTGGTGCCGTGGCTCACCACGCGGTCCCCGGAGGAGTTCTGCCGGCTGCTGTGCCAGGAGGGCGTGACGATCCTCAATCAAACGCCGAGCGCCTTCCGTCAGTTAATCGCGGCGGAGGTTTCCGCACGGGAGGCGGATCCCGCGCTGCCGCCTTTTGCGCTGCGGGAAATCATCTTCGGAGGCGAGGCTCTGGAAATGCGCTCGCTGCGTCCATGGTTCGAGCGGCATGGCGATGTCCGACCCCGCCTGGTGAATATGTATGGCATCACGGAAACCACCGTGCATGTCACGTGGCGTCCCCTCAGTGCGCGGGATTTGGACAAGGGCTCTTTGATCGGGGAGCCGATTCCCGACCTTCAATTGTATGTGCTTGATCCCCGTTCCCTCCAGCCCGCGCCCGAGGGAATCCCTGGAGAGATCTACGTGGCCGGAGCCGGGCTCGCCAAGGGGTATCTAAACCGTCCCATCCTCACCGCCTCGCGTTTTCCCGTGAATCATCTCACAGGAAAAGGGCGGCTCTATCGCACGGGTGACCTTGCCCGTTTCATCCCGTCCGGGGACGGATTCGATTTGGAATACCTGGGGCGCATCGATGACCAGGTGAAGATCCGCGGGTTCAGGATCGAGCTGGGGGAAATCACTAACGCCCTGTGTTCCCATCCTCTCATCCAGGAGGCCGCGGTGCTGGTGCGAGAGGATCAGCCTGGCGATAAACGTCTCTGTGCCTGGTATGTCTCTCCCATGCCGCTAGCGGCGGGGGAGTTGCGTGAATATCTGAAATCCCGCCTGCCGGACTACATGCTCCCCGCGGCGTTCGTGCAGGTGGAATCCTTTCCCCTGACCACAAACGGAAAGCTGGACCGCCGCGCGCTGCCCGCTCCCGCCGCGGAGGAACTTCGTGGTGTATATGTTCCCCCCGCCACACCCGGGGAGCAGGCGCTGGCGGACATTTGGAAAAAGGTTCTCGGCGTGGAACGGGTTGGCGCGCATGACAACTTCTTTGAGCTTGGCGGAGACTCCATCCTGTCCATTCAAGTCATCGCCCGCGCCCGCGCTGAGGGCCTGCATCTCACACCGCGGCAGTTGTTTGAAAATCCCACTGTGGCTGCTCTGGTGGCGCTGGCGGGAAATGCCGCCGGGCCGTCCGCGACGCCGGAAATCACCGGGTTGTTTCCGCCCTCGCCCATTCAAAAGTGGTTCTTCGATCAGGAAATGGAGGGTGCCCATCACTGGAATCAGTCCTTCCTTTTTTCTGTTAGTGAACGCCTTGATGCCGCGGTGCTTTCCGCCGCCCTTCGCGCGTTAGGGATCCGCCATGGCGCGTTGCGTCTGCGCTTTGCCCGAGGTGCGGAGGGCTGGGAACAGCGGGTGCATCCGGAGCCGGATGAAGACATCCTCTCTTTACTTGACCTCACCGGGCAGGCCAACGGGCACCTTGCCCGCGCGATCAGTGAGGTCACTCTCCAGGAGCAGGGCCGCTTGAATTTTGAAACCGGACCCCTGTGGCGCGCGGCCTATCTCGACTGCGGGGAGGATCGTCCCGGTCGTCTGCTGCTCACCATCCACCACCTCGCGGTGGACGGAGTCTCGTGGCACATCCTCCTGGGCGATCTGGAGAAAGTCTGCCGCCAGGTCGCGGCGGGGAAAGCGGCGGACCTGCCTGCCACGGGCGCGCCCTTCTCCGCGTGGGCAGGTCGCGTGAGGGCCTGGGGGGAAAGTGAAGCCGCGCGCCTGGAGAAACCTTACTGGCAGGCGGTGCTCGCCCGCGCCGCGGAGGCCACCACGCTTCTGGAAGCGGGGAACGGAAGGAATCTGGAGGTAGACAGTTATATCGTCCGCACCCGCCTCAGTCCCGGGGAAACCATCGCCCTCATCCAGCACGCGCCAGGTATCCTCCGCGCCCGCATTCATGAAATCCTGCTGACCGCGCTGTGCCGCGCGATGCAAGGTGTGACAGGCGGGCGGAGGCTGGCCTTCCATACCGAAGGACATGGCCGCGAATCCCACATTGGCGGCGACCTCGACGTCAGCCGGACAGTGGGCTGGTTTACCACGATCTATCCCGTATGCCTGGACCTCCCGGAGACCGGCGATCCCGACGCGCAGGTTCGCGCCATCCAGGAGCAACTCGCCACCCTGCCAGGAAACGGCGCGGGCTTTCTTTCCCTGGGACTCGAGCACCAGGCAGCGATCCTCTTCAACTACCTCGGACGCATGGACAGCGTCACCGGCGGGAGCGAGCTTTTCTCTTTTGCCCCGGAGTCCACCGGTCCGTGGCACCATCCCCGGGCGGCGCGAAAATATCAGATCGAGATCAACGCGATGGTCATCGGCGGGGAACTGGAGGTCGCCTGGACCGCCGGTCGTTATTTGCATCCGGAGGAAACCATCCAGTCCCTGGCCCGGGCATTCCACGAAGCGCTTCTCGCCCTGGCCGCCAGTGGAGAGGCGGAGGGTGCCCCGGATACCCGGCTGAGCGGCCTGGATGCCGCCACTCTCGCGCGCCTCACGCGGGATCAAAAGGACATCGCGGCCATCAGCGCGCTGTCCCCCATGCAGCAGTTGTTTTACGGGGCGAATCTCAACAAGCCGGGCGCGGGCTATGACCAATGGCACTGCCACATCAAAGGCCCGCTGGACCCCGGGCTTCTGAAAAATGCCTGGTCGGCGGTCATCGCGCGTCATGACATTCTGCGGGCCTCCTTCCACGCCGCGGGCCTGCCGCACACGGTGCAGATCATGCGACGGGGCCTCGGACCGGAATGGCAAACTCTTGACGCCACCGGCTCGGATCCTGACAAAACGATCGCCGGGGTGTTGTCAGCGGACGCCGCGACCCGGAATGATCTCACCCTGCCGATGCTCTCACGGTTCACCCTCGTGAGGTTCGCGGACGATCATCATTTTCTGCTCTGGAGCGTGCCGGACCTGCAACTCGACGGATGGTCCTGGCCGGTGGTGTTCTCGGAGGTGAATGAAATCCTGACAGCTTTTATGGAAGGGCGGACGCCCCGGTTGGAGCCCGCGCCCTCCTACCTGACGTGGCTGGAATGGCTCCGGAAACAGCCGGAGGGGCCGTCGCTCGAATACTGGCGGACCTCGCTGGCTGGTCTCACTGCTCCCACGCCTTTGCCCGTGGACCTCACGCCCGGTCCCGGCCAGGCGCGACGGTTTGCGGAGACACGGCTCAAGCTGGAAGGGACCTCCATTGTCAGCGCCGCGCGCCGCCTGACCATTCCTCCGGGCACTCTGGTGATGGCCGCGTGGGCTCTCCTCTTAGCGCGCGGAACAGGCGGGAATGATGTGGTCTTCGGCACCGCCTTCTCCGGTCGCCCGGCGGACCTGGAGGCCGCGGGGCGCACCGTGGGGCCGTTCGTGAACAATCTCCCCGTACGCGCCGGAATCGATCCTGACGAAACGGGCGAAGATTTGCTGCAAGCTCTCCGGCGGCGGCTCTTCGATATCTCCGAGCACCAGTTTACTCCTCTAACAAAAGTCCAGGACTGTACGGACATTCCCTGGAGGAGCCGGTTGTTCGACAGCCTTGTGGTCTTTCAGAACTACGAAGCCGGCCCGGAGGCGACCCGCTTCAGCCCCGCCAGTCTGGAGCATTTCACGGGACCGGTGCATACCGGCTATCCCCTCACGCTGGTGGTCACCCCTCGCGGGGAATGGGATATCGCGCTGATTTATCAGGAAACCGCCTGTTCCAGGCAACGGGCGGAAACTCTGCTGGCCGCGTTTGTAAAGCACCTCACCAGCCTGGCCGCCGCGTCCGGGGCCACCTGTTCGGATCTGCTCCGGGATTGCCCGTTGCCCGTCGGCTCCGCGCTTTCCGCCGCACCCTTTCCACCGCGCCGGGCGGGTGGGTTGCCGCCGCGCACTGGCCTGGAGAAATCCCTCGCCGCGCTTTGGACGAAGGCTTTTGGCGTTCCGGAGATATCCCTCACTGACAACTTTTTCGATCTCGGCGGCGGCTCCCTCCTTCTGATCAGGCTGCACGCGGCCGTCCGGGCCGCTACCGGACTCGAAGTGCCTCTTACGGATCTTTTCCGCTTTCCCACCATCGGCGCGCTTGCCGCGCATCTCGAACCCGCTCCTGTCCCGGTCCCCGCCAGGGATTCCGTGCAATCCCGCGCCGCCGCGGCGAGGGCCGCGATTCCCGTATCCGTTAGTGTCCTCCCACCCATGTCTGTTGATTCCCATACCTCCCTCGAAGGGATTGCCATCGTGGGCATGGCCGGCCGTTTTCCCGGCGCTTCATCGATCGGGGATTTCTGGGACGTGCTCGTCGAAGGCCGGGAAACGCTAACAACATTCGGGCGGTGTGAAATTCCGGGCGAGGAACCTTCGGGAGAAAGCGAT
Source organism: Verrucomicrobiales bacterium (assembly GCA_965229245.1). GTDB lineage: Bacteria > Verrucomicrobiota > Verrucomicrobiia > Verrucomicrobiales > V1-33 > V1-33. The sequence continues at coordinate 94,477 of CBDDIW010000002.1, read as the reverse complement.
TACGTGCCGCGCCGCGGGGTCATTGAGAAACCGGAGTGGTTCGATGCCGCGTTCTTCAATATGTCGCCCCGCGAGGCGGAGATCACGGATCCCCAGCAGCGCATTTTCCTAGAAGTCTGCTGGCACGCTCTGGAGGATGCGGGTTGTGACCCTGGCCGGTTCGAGGGTTCCATCGGGGTCTTCGCTGGAATGAGTAACAACTCATGGCTTCCGCACCAGGTGCTCACTAACCGTGAACTCCGCACCCAGGTGGGCTACGAGAGCGCGATGATCGCGAACGAGAAGGATTACCTCGCCACGCGCACCGCCTTCAAACTCGATCTCAAAGGCCCGGCCCTCAATGTTTACACCGCCTGCTCCACTTCCCTGGTGGCGGTTTGTCAGGCGGTGCAGGCGTTGCAAAGTTATCAGTGCGATGCCGCCCTCGCCGGGGGCGTGAGCGTGAAGTGGCCCCAGGAACGCGGCTACACCGCGCAGCCGGGCAGCATCTATTCCCCGGATGGTCACTGCCGCCCCTACGACGCGGCGGCTTCCGGGACGGTCTTCAGCAATGGCGCGGGCGTGGTGCTCCTGAAGCGTCTGGAGGATGCCGTTCGCGATGGCGATCCCATCCGCGCGGTGATCAAAGGCGCGGCGCTCAATAATGACGGCGGACGGAAGGGCAGCTTCACGGCCCCCAGCGTGGAGGGGCACGGGGAGGTCATCGCTCTCGCGCAGGCCCTCGCGGGATTTGAAGCGGACAGCATCGGATATGTGGAGGGTCATGGGACCGCCACGCCCATCGGAGATCCCATTGAGGTGGCGGGTCTGACCGGAGCCTTCCGGCGGGGCACGGAGCGCACCGGCTTTTGTGGATTGGGATCGTTGAAGTCGAATTTCGGCCACATGGACGCGGCGTCCGGCGTCGCCGGGCTGATCAAAGCCGCGCTGGTGCTGCAGCACCGCCTCATGCCCGCCACGGTGCATTACCAGTCGCCGAATCCCGCGCTCCACCTGGACCGCACGCCGTTCTTCCTGCTCGATCAGCCGCGTCCCTGGGAAGCCGGGGAGTATCCACGCCGCGCGGGCGTCAGTTCATTCGGTGTGGGCGGCACGAATGCCCACGTGGTGCTGGAGGAGGCCTCGAAGCCAGGATTTGTCAGGACTCAGGATGGCCCCCAGGTTCTCGTCGTTTCCGCGAGATCACCGGAGGCTCTGGATACCGCCTGCGACAATCTCGCCGCCTGGCTGGACCGGCATCCGGACCAGCTGACGGAGGCCGCGTGGACCCTGCAAACCGGTCGCCGCGGATTTTCCTTCCGGCGCGGTTTCGCGGTGCTATCGGCAGCCAGTGCCCCTGCCACCCTTCGCCAGCGTGAACCCGCCACAGAGGCGCGCCCGGGTCTTCCGGTGGTTTTCCTCTTTCCGGGGCAGGGAGCTCAGCACCTGGGGATGGGCGCGGAAACCTATGCCGCGGAGGCTGTTTTCCGGAGCGCTTTCGATGAATGCGCTAACCTGTTTCTCCCGCACACGGGTTTCGATCTGCGGGAGTTCCTCATCACCACCGGCGACACCGGGGCAAAACGCGGGCTCCTGAATGATACCCGCCTTACGCAACCGGCCCTCTTCGCGGTGGAGTATGCCCTCGCTCTGCTGCTCAAATCCTGGGGCCTTCAGCCCGCCGGCATGCTGGGACACAGCATCGGGGAATATGTCGCCGCCACGCTCGCGGGCACATTTTCTCTAACCGATGCCACCCGCATCGTCGCGGCCCGCGCCCGCATCATGGGAGCGTGTGAACCAGGAGCCATGCTGGCTGTTTCACTCTCTGCGGAGGAGGTCGCGTCCCGGCTGCCCGCCACTTTGGACATCGCCGCCGTGAACTCCCCGGCGCTCACCGTCGTGTCCGGCCCGGCGGAGGAAATCCAGATCTTCGCGGCCACGCTGGAATCCTCCGGAACAGGCGCCCGCCTGCTGCATACAAGCCACGCGTTTCACAGCCGCATGATGAAACCGGCCCACGCGGAGTTCCGCGCCGCCTGGGACGGAATTACCCTGGGGGAGCCGGAAACCCCGTGGATTTCAAATCTCTCCGGCGCTCCGGTCACCGCCGCCGAAGCCACCTCCCCGGAATACTGGGTACGGCATTTGCGCGGCACTGTCAGCTTCGCGGAAGGCCTGGCCACGCTCCGGGCCGCCGGGCCGTGCCTGTTTGTAGAATGCGGTCCGGGGACTTCGCTTTCCTCGCTGGTGCGTCGTCATCCTGGTCTCCAGGACTGCGCGAACATCCCGCTTTTTCCTCCCTCTAAAAACAGCGGGGAAGGGGAGCGCCTCGCTCTGCTGGATGGCGTTGGAAAACTCTGGAGCGCGGGAGTGGACATTGCATGGAGCCGCTTCCATGAAACGCCGCCCCGGCGGGTGTCGCTCCCTGGTTATCCTTTTGAGCGCCAGCGGTATTGCCCGGATACGGTCCTTCCGTCCGGCACGGAGCGTGATGGCGAAGGCTGGCTTTATTTTCCCCAGGGCCAGCTTCCCGCCGCCGAGGCACCTCCCGTCATTCCAACTCCCGCGCCTGCTCTGCCGGTGGCCGCCGCGCCCGCCGCCCGGGACCGCCCGGCCCACCTCATTGCGGAGATCCGCCGTATTCTCCACCGCTCTTCGGGACTCGATATCTCCACCGCAAATCCCGCCACGCCATTTTTGGATCTGGGCTTCGATTCCCTTTTCCTGACACAAGCCAGCCTGGCGTTGAAAAAGCATTTCGGCATCCGCATCACTTTCCGGCAGTTGATGGAGGAGCAGTGCCACATGACGGCTCTCGCCCGCTGGCTGGACCAGGAGCTTCCACCCGGTGCCTTCCTGCCCTCCCCGCTGCCCGTCGTCCCCCGCGAATCCCAGGCTCCATCCCCCGCCGAACCTGGCGGTATTGAAGCCCGGCTGGGCCGGATCGAAGACGCCCTCGCGCGACTCGCTGGACAGCCCCAGCCGGATTCTTTGCCGGGCAGTTCCTTCACCGTAGCCGTCAGGGAGCAGACCGGCTCGGGGGAAAAGCCCATCGCCTTCGGCCCCTTCCGGCCTCTGGAAAAGAACACCGGTGGCGGCCTGCTCCCCGCCCAGCAGGCGCATCTTCACCAGCTCATCGCCGACTACGTTGCCCGCTATCCGAAGACCCGAGAATTCACCGCCAGTCACCGGCCGGTCTTCGCCGATCCCCGCGCGGCGGCGGGTTTCAATCCTTTGTGGAAGGAGATGGTCTTCCCCGTGGTGACGGACCGCAGCGAAGGTGCCAGCCTCTTCGACATCGATGGTCACCGCTGGATCGACGTGGTGCACGGCTTCGGCTCCGGATTCTTCGGTCACAAGCCCGCCTTCGTCGTGGAGGCCATCAAAGCCCAGCTTGACCGCGGATATGAGATCGGCCCCACCAGTCCCCTGGCCGGGGAAGTGGCGCGCCTCGTCTGCGAATTCTCCGGCAAGGACCGCGTGGCGTTTTGTAATACCGGCTCCGAAGCCCTTATGGCCGCCATCCGGGTGAGCCGCACCATCACCGGGCGCGAGCGCATCGCCATGTTCGCGGGATCCTATCATGGCATCTTCGATGAAGTCCTCGCCCGTCCCCTAACAACCAACGGCGAGCTCCGCGCTATTCCCATCGCTCCCGGCATCCCGGAGAGCGCGCAGGCGAATCTCATCGTGCTGGAGTATGGCCATCCGGAGTCCTTGGAGATCATCCGCCGCCATGCCCATGAGCTCGCCGCCGTGCTGGTGGAGCCCGTGCCCAGCCGCAGGCCGGATATCGCGCCGGTCGCGTTCGTCCAGGAGCTCCGCCGCATCACTGCCCAGGCGGGCACGGCCCTCGTGTTCGATGAAGTGGTCCTCGGTTTCCGCACGCATCCCCAGGGAGCCCAGCATCTTTTTAGTGTCAGCGCGGATCTGGTTAGTTACGGCAAGGTCATCGGCGGCGGCATGCCGCTGGGCGTGCTCGCGGGCACGTGCCGCTTCATGGATGCACTGGATGGCGGGCATTGGGAATACGGGGACGGCAGCGGCCCGGAGACCGGTGTCACCTTCTTCGCGGGCACCTTCATCCGCCATCCGCTAACCATGGCGGCGGCCCGCGCGGTGCTGTATAAGCTGAAGGCGGAGGGCCCCGCGCTCCAGGAACAGAACGACGCCAAAGCCGCGGACTTCGTCCAGCGCCTCGGCGAGCTCTTCACGGAACTCGGCGTCCCCGTCACGGTCACACGTTACAGCAGTCTCTGGATGCTGCACGCGGACCCGGCGCTGAAGTATTTCAGCCTGCTCTTCTATCACCTCCGCCTGCGCGGCATCCACATCTGGGAAGGGCGGGGGAATTTCGTCAGCCTGGCCCACACCGCGGAGGATCTGGACAGCGTGCTCGCGGCCTTCTTGGAAAGTGTCACCGCCATGCAGGCGGGTGGCTTCCTACCCCGTCCCGCCAGCGTCCCGCTTTCCGTGCCCACCACTCCGGCACAGCGCGAGATGTTCCTCCAGTCCCGCCTCAGTCCGGAGGCATCGCTGGCCTGTCATGAGAGCCTCACTCTGCGCCTGGGCGGGCGGGTGGATCCGGCCCTCGTTTCCCATGTGCTGGATCAGATCGTGGCCCGCCACGATGCCTTGCGTTCCACCTTCCCGTCCGATGGCCTCACCATGAGCATCGCCTCCCGGGGTCACTGGCCTCTACGGATCGTGGAGACTCCTGGTGACCTCGATACCCTGACACGCGAGGATTTCCTCCAGCCCTTCGATCTCCACGACGGTCCCTTGCTTCGCGCCACCCTGGCCTTTCCCGCGCGGGAGGAGGCCTGGCTCATTCTTACCGCCCACCACATCGTGTGCGATGGCTGGTCGTTCGGCATCGTGGTCCAGGATTTCGCTGCCCTCTACGAAGGCCGCATCCTTCCCCCTCCGGCCTCCTACGCGGACTATGCTGGAGAGGAAGCCGGGCGTCTTGGAACCCCGGAACACCGCCAGCAGCGCGAAGCCTGGCTGGCCTGCTTCCCGGACGTGCCCCCGCCGCTGTTGCTTCCCGCGGACGGACCGCGCGGCGGCACGCCTTCGCTTGCCGGGGCCAAAACGCAGATCGATCTCCCCCCAGGCCTCGTGGCCCGCCTGCGCGCGTTCTGCGCCGCCCGCCGCGTGACTCCCTATCATGTCACGCTTGCCGCTTTCAGCCTGCTCATGCGGAGACTCAGCGGCCAGGATGATTTTGTGATCGGCACGCCCGCCGCCGCGCAGATTTCGCGGAATCTCCCGGATCTCGCGGGCCACTGCGTGCAGTTCCTGCCACTCCGTCTCCGCCATGCCGCGGATGAAACCGGCGAGGATCTGCTGCGCTCCACGCGGGATACCGTGCTCACCGCCTCCGAAAATGACGGTGTCACCTTCGGCGATATCCTCGATCTTCTAGCACTTCCGGCGGAGCAGCGCCGCGGGCTCGTGCCCGTGAGTTTTTCCTTCGAGGAAATGCCCCGGCCTCTCTCCTTCGCAGGTCTGGAGGGCTCGGTGATGATGAATCCGAAATACCGGATTTCCTTCGAGGCGAGCTTTTACCTGCAATACGGCGGAGACGCGGCCACGCTCATCTGCGCCTGGCAGACCGCGCTCTTTGACCGGGAGACCATCGGGCGCTGGCTGGGGCACTACGTCACCCTGCTGGAAAGCCTGCTCGGACATCCCGGGGAGTCCGCCGCGCGGCTCCGCATCCTCACCCCTGGCGAGGAGCGTCATCTGCTGTCGGCCTTCCGTTCAGAAGTCACGGTGCCCGCGGAGGATCGCTGCCTGCAGGTCTGGTTTGAGGAAATGGCGGCCAGGTTCCCCGTTCGTATCGCGGTGAATGGTTCCGGCACGGCCCTCACTTACCAGGAGCTGAACCGCCGGGCCAACCGGCTGGCGCATCACCTCAGGCAGTGGGGCGTGACCCGGGAATCCCTCACCGGGCTTTATCTGGAGCGCACGCCGGACGTCATCGTCGCGATGCTGGCCATTCTGAAAGCGGGCGGTGCTTATCTTCCCATCGATCCCGGATGCCCTGCGGACCGCCTCGTCTTCATGCTCGCGGATGCCCAGGCTCCGGTCCTCCTCACCACGCGCCCGCTGGCCTCCCGGCTGCCGGAGCATGGTGCCCGTGTGTTCCTGCTGGATGAACCGGGGGACGCCCTGGAGTCCCAGTCGGACACCAATCCGGACATCATCAATGAATCCGGGGACGCCGCCTATGTCATCTACACCTCCGGCTCCACGGGCGCGCCGAAGGGCTGCGTGGTGACGCATCACAATGTCACCCGCCTCCTGCGCGGCACGGAGCACTGGTGTGGCTTCAATGAACGCGATGTCTGGACGCTCTTCCACAGCGTGGCCTTTGACTTCAGCGTGTGGGAAATCTGGGGCGCGTTGCTTTACGGCGGACGTCTCGTGGTGGTGCCCTTCGAGGTCAGCCGGTCGCCGGAGGATTTCCGCCACCTGCTCGCGGATGAAAAAGTCACCGTGCTCAATCAAACGCCCAGCGCCTTCCGTCAGCTCATCTCGGCGGATGAGCATGACCGCTCGCCGCTCTTCCTCCGGTGGGTGATCTTCGGCGGAGAGGCTCTGGAAATGGAGAGCCTGCGCCCGTGGTTTGAGCGTCACGGCGATGCCGCGCCGCGTCTTGTGAACATGTATGGCATCACGGAGACCACGGTTCATGTCACCTGGCGTCCGCTCAGCCTCGCGGATCTCGCGGCGGGCAGTGTCATTGGCGAACCCATCCCTGACCTCCGCCTTTATGTGCTGGATCCCGTGACCCGCGTGCCGGTGCCCCGGGGAGTGCCGGGGGAAATTTACGTCGGTGGCGACGGCCTGGCCCGGGGCTATCTGCTCCGCCCGGAACTCACGGCGGAACGGTTCCTCCCGGATCATCTCACCGGCTCCGGGCGGCTTTATAAAACGGGCGATCTCGCCCGCCTCATCCCCCGAGCATCCGGCGGTCTGGATCTGGAATACCTGGGCCGCATCGATCACCAGGTGAAGATCCGCGGCTTCCGGATCGAGCTGGGGGAAATCGAGAGCGTGCTCAATACCCACGCTTCCGTGCGCGAGTCCGCCGTCTTCGCCATGAACGGTCCCGATGGCGAGCCCCGTCTGGTAGCCTGGCTGGTGATGAAAGGCTCCGCTTCCTCTCCCGCCAAACTCCGGGCACATCTGCTCCGCAAGCTCCCGGACTACATGGTGCCGGCGGTCTTTGTTCCCGTGGACCGGTTCCCGCTCACCACAAATGGCAAGCTCGATCGCGCGGCGCTTCCCGCTCCGGACAGCGGCACCCTGCTGGCGGAGGCGGAGGATACCTTCGTGCCGCCCCGTCCGGGCACGGAGACGGACCTTGCCTCCGTGTGGGAAGGCGTGCTGGGTAGAAATCACTTGGGACGGAACAGCGACTTCTTTGCCCTGGGGGGAACGTCTTTGAATGCGCTCACCGTTTTGGAAAAGGTGCATCATGGTTTTGGCGTGAAGCTTCCCCTTGGCGTTCTGTTCGATGCGCCATCCTTGGGAGGGCTGGCCGCCCGTATTGATGCCGCGAGGGTCCGGCCGCGCCGGATCCTGCCCATCACCTGCATCCAGCCGGAGGGCAGTGGCACTCCTCTCTTCCTGCTCCACGGCGGGGACGGCGGCGCGCTGTTCTACCGCTCCATGCTGCCTGCCCTGGGTAAAAATCAGCCCGTGTGGGTCATCGAATCCCCCGGCATCACGGATGACTCCTGGATTCTCTCGCGGCACGGGGTGGAGTCCTGCGCGAGGGAATACAAGGCCTTCATCCGTTCCGTGTATCCGTCCGGCCCGGTCATTCTTGGCGGCTATTCTTACGGCGGGGTGGTGGCTGCGGAAATGTGCCACCTCTTCGAGCAGGAGGGAACGCCCCCGGAACTTCTCATTCTGTTCGATACCGAGAATCCGGCCGCCGCGGCACGCGAGCTGACCTTCACCGAGCGTCTGGCCACCGGATGGCGCCGGGGAGGAAAGGGTCTCGCCAGCAAGATCAAACACCTTGGCGGGCGCATCGGCACCGGCTTGATCAACAAGGCGAAGTACGATGCCGGTGTCTCCGCCGCCAGTGAGCTGCTCATGGCCGGCACCGTCGCGGTGGACAGCCCCACGCGCACGCTCCAGATCCATGTCACTCACGTGGACGCGCTCCAGACTTACGAGCCCGTGCTGTATGAAGGGCCGGTGGTCCTCTTCCGCTCCGAGGCGGTCAGTGACAAATACGCCCGCACGGCGGACTACAACTGGCGCGGCATCATGCCCCGCCTGCGGGTGGTGCCCGTTTCCGGCGACCACCTGGCGCTTTTCGATGAGCCGTGCGCCAGTGAACTCGCGAAAAAACTCCGGCGGGAACTCGGAGCCCGGCGGGGTATGATGCCTTTGCGGTGATGGACCTGTCTCCTCCGGTGTTCACCACCCGGTGGCGCGGGATCGACATCGCTGTCTTTGCCACGGACGACCAGTCACCTTTGACTCTGCCGGAAGCATCAGCTCTGCTCTCCGGCGGGGAATGCGAGCGGGCTGACCGGTTTCATTTTGATGAAGACTGCTCCCGGTGGACCCGCGCCCGCGCCTTGCTGCGGCTTCACCTGGCTGCCAGACTGGACTGTCCCGCGGCGGGCCTTGTTTTTGAAACTGGTCCCCAGGGAAAACCTTTCCTCCCGGACCATCCGGGGTTTCACTTCAATCTCTCACACTCCGGGGATCTGGTGGCCATCGCGACAGGGCCTCATCCCGCGGGCATCGATATCGAGCGGATTCAGGAGAATCTCGATGTGATCCCGCTTTCCGAACACGCCTTTCTGCCCCGGGAGGTGGAGGAAATCAGGGCGCACGGGCAGCCTGGCATCCTCTTCCACCGGCTGTGGACCGCGAAGGAGGCGGTGATGAAATGCACCGGACTCGGTATGAGCCTGCCGCCTTCGGAGATCACGGTATCACTGCCCGGGGAAACCGCCACGAGGGTGGACGATGGCAAAAACTTCGCGCTGCTTTCCCTGCTGGTGCCGGAGCGCTACGCCCTGGCCGCCGCCGTTTACGGGCCCTGAGGAGTGGGCTCCTCCGCCTTCCGTTTTCTCGCGGGCATGATCGCGCAGGCTCCCTTGCAACCAAAGATACGGCCCAGGAGGTGCCGGTTCCGGCTGATCCACCGGTAAACGATCTCCGCCAGGTAAATCACCCCCGGTATCCAGAGAATGAGCGCAAAGGGCACGGCCAGCGGCATCCGCATGCCGATGAACCGGATGCAGCGGGCTCCCCGGTGGATTTTCCCGTTTTTGGCCACGCAGTGAATCGCCTCCAGAAGATCCTCCCGCTCCAGTTGCGGGGCGATTTCCGCCGCCCGGGGATCGGCCAGGGGAACGAGGGTGACAGTGTGGAACCAGTCCAGCCAGGTAATGACTTTCATCTGGAAAGTACACAAAGAGCACTCTCCATCGTAAAGAACCGTGTTGGTGGCGGGCTTCGGATTCATGCCGGTATCCTCCACTGCCCGCGGGGCTGTCGCAATGAGAGAACTGATTTTCCCCAAGGGAGTATGCAAAACCCGCCCCATGGTCACGTATAGGCTGTCCGCGCCCCTTTTTTCCCTGTCCCGTATGAGTCCCAAAAATCGAATCCGCCGCCCGGCCAAGGGGATGGTTCTTGCCGCCCTTGTTTCCACCGTTTCTGCCGGCGCGGCTCCCCTTTCTTACAATAAGGACATCCGGCCCATCCTTTCCGACAACTGCTTCAACTGCCACGGCCCGGACTCCGCCTCCCGCAAGGCGGGGCTGCGGCTGGATAAATTCGAGGAGGCGACGAGGCCGAATAAAGACGGCGTGGCGGCCATCGTGCCCGGGGATCTGACGAAGAGTTCCTTTGTGGCCCGGATCACGACAAAGGACACGGACGATCTGATGCCTCCGCCGGAGTCGCACAAGGAGCTGAAGCCGGACCAGATCGCGACTTTGCAGCGCTGGATCATGGAAGGGGCGAAGTATGAGGCTCACTGGTCCTTCATTCCCCCCACGCGCCCTCCGGTGCCTGTGGTGACTAACCCCGCGTGGTCCGGGAACCCCATTGATGCCTTCCTGCTCAAGGAGATGGAAGCGAATGGCCTCACTCCGGCCCCGGAAGCGGACCGCCGCACTCTGGCCCGGCGCGCCTCCCTGGATCTCATCGGGCTGCCGCCGGAACCGGCCCTCGTGGAGGAATTCGTCAATGACTCAACCCCGGGTGCTTGGGAGCGGTTGATCGACAAGCTGATGACGTCCCCCCACTATGGCGAGCACCGCGCGCGCTACTGGCTGGACGCCGCCCGGTATGCGGACACCAGCGGGATTCACTTCGATAATTACCGTGAAATCTGGCATTACCGGCAATGGGTGATCGGGGCGTTCAACCGGAATCAGCCGTTCGACCAGTTTACCATCGAACAGCTCGCGGGCGATTTGCTGCCGAACCATACGCTGGATCAGGACATCGCCTCCGGGTTTAACCGGTGTAATATCACCACCAACGAGGGCGGGGCCATCGCGGAGGAGTATCTCGTCCTCTATGCCCGTGACCGGACGGAGACCACTAGCCAGGTCTTCATGGGGCTCACCATGGGCTGCGCGGTGTGCCACGACCACAAATTCGATCCCATCTCGCAGAAGGACTTCTACGCGATGAGCGCGTTCTTCAACAACACCACCCAGGCGGCGATGGACGGGAACATCAAGGATACTCCGCCCGTGATCTTCGTGCCGGATGACCAGGACCGCCCCCGCTGGACCGCCCTGCAGGGGGAAATCGCCGCCGCGAAAAAGGCCGTGGAGGACCGCCGCACCGGAGCCCGTCCGGAATTCGACAAATGGCTGGTGACGGCGAGCCCGGATATTTTCAAAAACCAGGTCTCCTCCAAAGACCTGCAAATCCACGCTCCTCTCAATGAGGCGGGCGGGGAAAACTTCCTCGTCACCACTCCCGGTGGTCAGGCCCCAGTGGCCTGCAGCGCGGGGCCTGGTGTGATGGAAGGCGTGGTCTCCCCCCGCGCCTTCAAGGTGGACCCGGGCAATACCGTCGCGGTGCCGCAGCCGGACGGCTTTGAATCCAACAAACCCTTCAGTTATGGCGCGTGGGTCAAGCTGCCGGCGAACAACCTCACCGGAGCCATCATGGCCCGGATGGAGGAGGGACCGCGTTACCGGGGCTGGGACCTCTGGATTCAGGGCGGTCGCCCGGGCACGCACATCATCAGCTCCTGGCAGCAGGACGCGGTCAAGGTCATCGGGAAAAAGACCATCCCGGCCAACGAATGGCACCACATTTTTGTGACCTACGACGGTTCCGGTAAAGCCTCCGGCGTGCATGTTTATCTGGATGGCGTGGAACAGCAGACGGACCGCGAGGCCGACAATCTGAAGGGCTCTATCCAGAACACGCTGCCGCTGAAATTCGGTCAGCGGGACAAAAGTTCCCGGTTGGAGAATATTGGGCTCCAGGATGTGCGGCTCTACAGCCGTTTGCTGAATCCCGCCGAGGTGGCCGCGCTGCCGAATGCCCAAAAGTACGGCGGCATCCTGGCCAAGGCGGTGGATCAGCGCTCGGACGCCGAAAAGAAGGCGCTCTTCGACTGGTGGCTCCCGAACAGCGACCAGCCTTGGAAAGACGCGACCGCGAAGGTGGCTTCCCTCGAAGGCGAGCAGGTCATGATCAAGCAACGCGGGGCCGTCGCCCACGTCATGCATGAGAAGATGGAGCAGCCCATGGCCTTTGTGCTTTCGCGGGGTGATTATGACAAACGGAAGGAGAAGGTGACGCCTGAGACACCTTCAAGCCTTCCCAAAATGGCGGACGATCTCCCGCGCAACCGCCTGGGGCTTGCCCAATGGCTGCTCCGTCCGGAACACCCCTTGACCGCCCGGGTCACGGTGAACCGCCTGTGGCAGGAATTTTTTGGAACCGGACTGGTGCGGAGTGCCGGGGATTTTGGCATCACGGGAGACCTGCCCACTCATCCGGAGCTGCTGGACTGGATGGCCGTGGAATTCCGGGAGACCGGCTGGGATATGAAGAAGTTCATCCGTCTCGTGATGACTTCGGCGGCCTATAAACAATCCGTGGCCGCTCCGAAGGAGAAGTATCTCAAGGACCCGGCGAACCGCCTGCTGGCCCGCGGCCCCCGCTTCCGGATGGACGCCGAGATGGTGCGGGACTATGCCCTCGCCTCCTCGGGTATCATGACGCCGAAAATCGGTGGCCCCAGCGTGCGGCCTTATCAGCCGGACGGCATCTGGGAAGCCGTGGCCATGCCGGAGAGCAATACCCGGTATTATAAGAAGGACACCGGCGAGGCTCTTTACCGGCGCAGCATGTATACCCTTTGGAAACGCGCCGCGCCGCCTGCCAGCATGGACATCTTCAACGCTCCCGCCCGGGAAAACTGCACCGTGCGCCGGGAGCGCACGAACACTCCGCTCCAGGCGCTGGTGACGCTGAATGACGTGCAATTCATTGAAGCCGCCCGCTTCCTCGCCGCACGGACCCTGAAGGAAGGCGGAGCCACCGTGGATTCCCGCCTCGACTACATGGCCCGCCGGATTCTCTGCCGTCCGCTCTCTCCGGAGGAGCAGCCCATTCTGGTGGCCAGCCATGACGATCTGGCCGCGCACTACAAAACCACCCCCGCAGATGCCAAAGCCCTGCTTTCCGAAGGGGAATACAAAGCGGATCCGGCTCTCGATGCGGGCGATCTCGCCGCGTGGACCATGGTGGCGAATCAGTTGCTCAATCTCGATGAAGTGCTGAACAAGTAGCACACGCCCAGTGGGCGGGACATTAAGGGAAGCCTGGGAAAAGAGGTTGTAATTCTTTTGTAAAGACGCATTTCAGGCTTTTCCATCATCGGGATTTTGCCTAAGAGTGCGCCCGTGTTTGCCTACTTCCCCGGGGTTGACACGTTCCCCACCCCATGAAAATGCCCTTCTTTTCCCGCTCAGCGCCCTTCCGTTTTCGCGCGGGCCTGGCCTCTCTGCTTACCTTATTTGCCTGCGCACCGTTGTCACGCGGCGCAGTACCGGGTTTTGCCACCCTCGTGGAGTTCACCGGCACCACGGGCTCTCAACCGGGGGCCACCCCGTATGCCGGGCTCTTTCAGGCCAGCGATGGTGACTATTACGGGACGACCTCTCTCGGAGGTACCGCCAACGTCGGTTCTGTTTACCGGGTTACCTCTTCGGGGACTTTTACCAGCCTGCGCAGCTTCACTGGAGCTGCCCAGCCCACCGGCGGGCTCTATCCCGTGGCGGGTCTTGCCCAGCATACGGATGGAACCTTCTATGGCTCCACCAGCGGGGATTACCAGAACAATGGCGGGTACGGGATTCTTTTTAAGATCTCCCCCAACGGTCAGACTTTCAGCAATTACGCGATCCTCACGGGATTTGCCGGCAACTATAAGGGCGTGCAACCCATGGGGGCTATGATTAAGGCCTCGGATGGAAATTTTTACGGCACCACCCAATACGGAGGCACGGGCACCGTCAACTATGGCACTCTCTTTAAGGTGACTTCAGCGGGAGCTTTCTCCACCCAGATTGAGTTTTCCAATAACAGCACTAACAATAAAGGGGCTTCTCCCAACGGCAAACTGCTGGATGGCGGGAACGGTTTCCTGTATGGAACGACGGTCAGTGGCGGTGCCTCGACTTTCGGAACGGTCTTCAAATTCAAGCTGAGCAATGGCGCGCTCACCACGCTTGCCGCCTTTACCGGCTCCAGTGGGCAGTACCCAGGGAAAAGCCCCATCGGGGCTTTGATGCTGGCCAGCGATGGTAACATCTATGGAACAACGGCGAATGGAGGAACCACCAACTCCGGAGTCATTTTCCGGGTCAACCGCTCCACGGATGCGGTGACGACCCTTGCTCAATTTACTGATTACACTGGAACGGTCAAAGGAGCCCTGCCAATCGGAGGACTCGCCCAGGGTAACGATGGATACCTCTACGGGGCTACCCGGAACGGTCCTGGTTCTTCAGGCAGTGAAGACTATGGCACGATCTACCGGATGTCCACCGGCGGTGTGCTGACGCCCCAGGTTTTCAATTTCACCGGGACCAGTGGTGACGTCAAAGGCAAGAACCCCTATGGAGACCTTATCAAAGGCACGGACGGATACATTTATGGTACTACTCTCGCCGGTGGGTCGAGTGACAAAGGCACGGTCTTCCGTCTTGATACGAGCCTCATCACCACCGGTGGACCGGTCGTGACCACGGGTGACGCGACCAGCGTCACCACCACTTCCGCGACCCTCGCGGGCACCGTCAATCCCAACGGCCTTGCCACCACCTGGCAGTTCGAGTATGGCACCACCACTTCTTATGGTTCCGTCATGCCGCTCACCGCGACAGCGGCGGGGAACGGCACCGCCGCGCTGAGCGTGAGTACCGCTCTCAGCGGGTTGACCGCCGGGACTACCTATAACTACCGGATCAAGGCCACCAATGTCAACGGCACCACCACGGGCAGTAACGCCACCTTCACCACCGTGGGCGGTTCCTCGGCCCCGGTAGTGGTCACGGGTTCCGCCACCTCCATCGGCAACAACACCGCGACGCTAAATGCGACCGTGAATCCCAGCGGTCTCGCCACCACCTGGCAGTTTGAATACGGGACCACCACGTCCTATGGATCGATGATGCCCGTTACGCCGGGAAGCCTCACGGCGGGATCCTCCGCGCAGGCGGTCAGCATCGCCCTGACCGGGCTCGCTCCCGGCACCACCTGGCACTTCCGCATCAAGGCGACCAACGATAACGGCACCACCACCGGCAGCGATGTCACTTTCTCCACCACCGGCACGCCCCAGGCTCCCCTGGTGGTGACGGGCGCGGCATTGAGCATCACGGGCACCTCCGGAACGCTGAACGGCACGGTCAATTCCCAGGGCTCGCCCACCACCTGGCAGTTCGAATACGGCGCGGATCTCAGCTACGGTTCCTCCATTCCTCTGACCCCGTCGAACATCAATACGGGGACCTCGGATCCCGTGAGCATCACCCTGGGCGGACTCTCCCCGGGCACCACGGTCTATTATCGTCTCAAAGCCACCAACACCGTGGGCACGGTCTATGGGAGTGGTGGCAGTTTCACCACCGCACAGCCGCCCGCCGTGGTCACGCAGGCCGCCATCGCCATCACCACCACCGGCGCGACCCTGCTGGGCACGGTGAACCCGAACGGCGTCAGTTCCACCTGGCAGTATGAATACGGCACGGACACCAGCTATGGCCAGGTGGCACCCGCCCAGCCAGGCACCACGGGCACGGGCAACTCTCCGGAGACCGTGCCTTTCAATCTTTCCGGTATTACTCCAGGCGCGACCATTCACTACCGTCTGAAGGCGGTGAACTCCGCCGGGACCGCCTATGGCGCTGACCTGGTCTTCACCACCAAACAGCCCCCCACCGTCCTGACCAGCACGGTCTCCAATCTGACCTCAAAAACCGCCACCCTGAATGGCAGCGTGAATCCTCGCGGGGTCGCGGCCACCTGGCAGTTCGAATACGGCACCACCACCGCCTACGGGCAAACCCTTCCCGTGACCGCGGGCGATGCCGGGAGCGGCAATGTGCCGGTGAATGTGAACGTGGCTCTGTCCGGGCTCGAGCCGAACACTCTCTATCACTATCGCCTCAAGGCGGTGAGCACCTACGGCACCAGCACCACCACGGACGCCGTCTTCACCACCAGCGGCAATCTCGCCAGCTGGAGGCTGGCCCACTTCGGCTCCTCTGAAAACACGGGCAACGCCGCCAACAACGCGGACCCTGATGGCGACGGGATTTCAAATCTGTTCGAGTATGCTTTCGGTCTGAATCCTAACGCGAATGACGCCGGCAGCTTTCCGAAGCCTTCGTTCAACGGATCCGTGCTGCTCGCCAGCTTCAACACGCCGGCGGGCGTGGGTGATATTACCTATGGAGCGGAGGTTTCCACGAACCTGAACAGCTGGTCGTCGATCGCGGACTCCGGTTCAGGCACCGCGCACACCTTTGCCGCGCCGGTGTCTCCGAACGGCAGGACCTATATGCGCTTCCGCGTCACGGTAAAACCGTGAGCGGCGGATCGCGGCGCGCGGTGCGGATTCCTCAGAGTCCGCACTGCGCCCGCTGACGCAGCAGGTGGTCCGTGAGGACCAGGATGGCCATGGCTTCCACCATGGGCACGGCCCGGGGCAGCACGCAGGCATCATGGCGCCCGCGACCGGTGAGAGTGGTATCCTCGTGTTTGTTGGTCACCGTGTCCTGTTCTCGCATCACGGTGGCGGTGGGCTTGAAGGCCACCCGGAACAGGATATCCTCGCCATTCGAGATGCCTCCCTGGATGCCTCCGGAGTGATTCCGGGTGGTGGTGACCCTTCCATCCTTCATGCGGAAGGGATCGTTGTGCTCCAGGCCGGTGAGCAGGGTGCCCGCGAACCCGCTGCCGATCTCAAAGGCTTTCGTGGCCGGGAGACTGAGCATCGCTTTGGCGAGTTCCGCCTCCAGTTTATCGAAGACCGGTTCCCCGAGTCCAGGCGGGCAGCCGCGGATGACGCATTCGATCACGCCGCCCACGCTGTTTCCTTCGGACCGCATTTGTTTGATGAGCTCCACCATCGGCTCCACTGCCGCGGGATCGCCGGTGCGGACGATGTTACTTTCCACCTGTGCCTGGGTAATGGTGGCGGCGTCCACGGTGGCCGTGAGGTTGTAGATACTCTTCACCCACGCCACCACTTCACATCCTGGAGCGAGAGCGGCGAGCACTTTCTTCCCCACTGCGGCGGCGGCCACTCGCCCGATGGATTCCCGCGCGCTGGCCCGGCCTCCACCCTGCCAGTTCCGGATGCCATACTTGGCATCATAGGTGTAGTCCGCGTGGCTGGGGCGGTATTTCTCCGCCATCTCGCTGTAGGCCCCCGGGCGCGCGTCTTCATTGCGCACCATGATGGAAATGGGAGAGCCAAGGGTCAGGCCTTCAAAGACTCCGCTGAGGATTTCACAACGGTCGTTTTCCTTACGCGGCGTCACGATGTCACTCTGCCCCGGCCGGCGGCGGTCCAGGTCTATCTGCACCTCCTCCGCGGTCAGCGGCAGCCGCGGCGGGCAGCCGTCAATGACCACGCCGACCCCTCCGCCGTGACTTTCTCCCCACGTCGATACCCTGAATACTTGACCCCAAATGCTGGACATACCAGGCGGATAGCGTCCTTTTTTCCGGCCATCAAGGCGGGAATAAGCCGGTGCCTGGACGTTACGGGTGCCGGGCTGAGACTTTCAGGCTCACCGGCATGCGCATTCCCTGGGGCGGCGGACCGGAAAGCTGGCGGTCTTTCAGCACGTCCTCGCGGAGCGCGGTGTCCAGAACGGGATCGCCGGTAGAGTCAGCCACCACCCGGGTCACACGGCCCGTGGCGTCGATCCACAGCCGGACCACCACGTCCATGGAGGCGTTTTTGAGTTTCCCGTGTCGTCTCATGGACTCCGCGATGCCGGAGGCCGCGGCCCGGGCATACGGGGACCACGCGGCGGTGGGACTTTGCCGCTGAATCTGTGCATTCCCTCCTTTTCCGCCAGGGCCCAACGGCAGGATTCCGCCGGGTCCCTTGATGTTGGTGGAAACCGGTTCCTGCCGGGTTTCGGCGGGTGCCGGAGTTTCCTCCACCACCTCTTTGACTGCCGGCTCCTCCACGGTCTTCTTCGGCTCCGGCTGAGTTTTGGTTTCGTCCTTCCGGACATCATCAATGATGCGCGTGATCACCAGATCCGCTTTTTTCAGGGGAACATCATTCCTCGAATTCAGCGCGAGGAAAGCAGCCCAGGTTCCCGCCGCGAGGAGGGCCACTCCGGCGGAAACCGGGAGCCAGTTTCGCCGGAGAAAACTCTCTTCAGGGAGGTCTCCATGATCGTTCATATCCGGATGGGCAGAGTCCTGGGTCATAGGCGCGGGGTGCCCATCATCCCGGCGGCTCGCCTTTCCGGCACGGATTTTCCGGTGACGATATTGTCGCCTGCCTCCCCCGTTTTACGCGGGAAGAACGCGGCGGACGCAGTCCAGACGGTGCGTGATCTCACCGGTCTCCCGGTTGCGGATGCCTTCGGGAAGCAGGTCATCCACGCGTACCATGGTGCTGGCATGGATGATCTCACTGCATGGCAGAAGCAGCCCCACATGGGTGATGCCAAACTCCGGCGATCCAAAGAACAGCAGATCCCCCGGCACGGCGGTCCCCAAGCCCGCGACGGCGGCACCCCGCAGGGCCTGTTGTTTTGAATCCCGCGGAAGCGAAACCCCGAACGCCCGGAAGACCGACTGTATGAAGCCCGAGCAATCGATCCCGAACAATGTCCGGCCACCCCAGTGATAGGGCGTGTGGAGGAATCTCCGGGCATAAGCCAGGATCTCCGCCTTGTCCGGCGCGGTGGCGGTGGCCGTCCGGACCTTTCCCGGCCACGACCAGTCGTCCGTTCCCAGCAGAAACCGCCCGTCCTTGTAATCCCGCAACGGCGACCCCAGCGGCAGGATGATCCGCTCCGCTCCGCGGGCCGCCTCGCCGCAGAGATCCTCCGTATAGACGGTGACCGGCGGGGGCGCGGCGTCTGCGGGAGTGGTGAACTGCCGTCCATGCACCCAGCCTTCATAGCCGTCGTCCAGGAGACGCACGCGCCACCAGTGGCCCTTTTGCTCCAGGATTTCCACGGCCTCTCCGCAGCGGACCTGGGAGGTCATTTCGGAGATCAGGTCGGCATGGAGCCGCACGGGCACCACGCTGAGCCGGCAGACGGCGAAGGACATCAGGGTTTAGGCTTGGGTTTGGCGGGAGTGGCAGCCCCGGCTTTGGGCACGAAGTCCAGCGAAGCGCTGTTGATGCAATACCGCTGACCCGTGGGCAGGGGACCATCGGTGAAGACGTGGCCCAGATGCGCGCCGCATTTGGAACAATAAACCTCCGTGCGCTTCATGCCGTCGCTGTCGTCCTCCCGTTCTCCCACATTGGCCACGGGTTTGAAAAAGCTGGGCCAGCCGCAGCCGCTGTCATACTTGTGGTCCGAGGCAAACAGTTTCGCGCCGCAGCCCACGCAGCGGTATTCGCCCTGCTCGTGATGGTTCCAGTAGGCTCCCGTATAGCTGCGCTCGGTGCCCTTCTGGCGGGTCACGCGATATTGCTCCGGAGTCAGGCGTTGCCGCCATTCCTCATCCGTGCGGACCACCTTCGGCTCCTCCGGTTCCGGCGCGGGAACGTTGGCCACCGGTGGCTTCACGACTTCGGCAGGTCGTTTGGCCGCCACCGGCACGGGCACGGGCCGCGGGTTGGAAGGCGCGGGCGGTGCCGGGCGTGGTGCCGAGCAGGAGATTACCGTCAGCAGGGTCAGCGCGGCAAAAAGCGAAGGAAGACGCATTGCCCGAAAGTAGTTTGGCCCCGTGAAATTGCAATGATCCCGGAGCAACGGTTATTGTGTCCCCCGGCGCCGCCATTCATTGAATGAGAAGGCCAGCGGGTGCCCGCCGTCCTGTTCGTGGAGGACGCTTTTGAACTTCTCCCAGATCCCTGGATCGATCTCCGGGAAGCGCACGCCCCCGCCGATGACCGTGTGGACTTCTGTTAGATCGAGCAGGTCAGCGTAAGGCATCGCGGCGGTGAAGATTTCGCCGCCTCCGATCACCATGCACTCCCCGGCTCCCTGTTCGCGGGCGAGCGCCAGGCCCGCCTCCACGGAGGCCGCGGCATGGCCTCCGGGCACCGTCAGGCCCGTGTTCCGCGTCACCACCACGGGCGTCTGCCCGGGCTGGAACCAGCCGTCCATCTGCTCCCAGGTCCGGCGGCCGGCCAGCACCCATTTGCCTCCGCAACGCTTCCGGAACCGGGCGATGTCATCCGGCAGATGCCACGGAATGCGGCCATCCCGCGCGATGATACCGTCCTCCGAATGCGCGGCAATGAGGGTGACTGTCATGGCCGTTCTCCGGCCTTATTCCGGATCGTTCTCCGGGTGGAAATCCGCGGCGTGGTAGGAACTGCGGACCAGCGGGCCGGAGGCCACGTGGAGGAAGCCCTTCCGCTCGGCCATCTCCTTGAGGAAGGTGAAGCGGTCCGGGTGGAGATACTCCACCACGGGCAGGTGCTTTTCCGAAGGGCGCAGGTACTGGCCCATGGTGAGCACGGTCACTCCGGCATCGCGGAGGTCATCCATGGCCTGGAAAATCTCGGTCTCGGTTTCCCCCAGACCCAGCATGATCCCGCTCTTGGTGGCCACCTTTTCCACGGCCAGTTCCTTCGCGCGCTTCAGCACGGCGAGGCTGCGGTGATACATGGCGCGGCTGCGCACCAGCGGCGTGAGGCGCTCCACGGTTTCCAGGTTGTGATTGAAGATGTGCGGGCGGGCCGCCATCACCACCCCGAGGGCGTCGTCCTTGCCATTGAAGTCGGGCACCAGGATTTCAATGACGATGCCCGGATTCTCCGCGCGCACGGCTTCGATGGTGCGGGCGAAGTGCTCCGCGCCACCGTCCTTCAGGTCGTCCCGGGCCACGGCGGTGATCACCACGTGGTTGAGCTTCATGCGCTTCGTGGCGGTGGCCACGCGGGTGGGCTCGTCCGCCTCCAGGGCAAAGGGTTTGGCCGTCTTCACGGCACAGAAGCCGCAGGCCCGCGTGCAACGGTCCCCGGCGATCATGAAGGTGGCGGTGCCCTGGCTCCAGCATTCCCAGCGGTTCGGGCACTGGGCCTCCTCGCACACGGTGTGGAGCTTCAGGTCGGAGATGAGGCCTTTGGTGGACCAGAAGACGGGATTGCTTGGCAGGCGGACCTTGATCCAGGAGGGCTTCTTGTCCTGGTGCAGCGACGGATCGATCTTAGGGGTCATGTCCCCGCCAGTGTGGACCCCCCGCCAGTGTTTGCAACCCCGGGCCGAGCCCTCCAGGCACTCCACGGTGAGGTGCTGACCGAAACAAGAAGAGGAGGGGTTGATAAATTAAGATATTATTACAGTGTGATTTTCCTCATGGCCGTAAGTTTAAGATATGAAGTGGAAAACCGGCCCGCCTCCCGTAGCGTTCCGGCCATGCGTCTTTCGACCAGCCTCCCCCTCGTGGTCGCCCTGGCCTTTGGAACCTCGTGTTCCACTCCCGGAAAACCGTCCGGAAATGGCCAGGCGGAGCCAGGGGAGCCCTCCACCTCCCAGGCTCCGGCGGAAAACGGTTCCCCTGAGAGGTTTGTCATCAAAGACCCGCAGGGAAGGGTCCGCGTGGATGGCCGGGTGGCCCGGGGACGCATGGATGGACTCTGGACCTACTATGACTCCAAAGGAGGGCGGCTCGCCGTGGTGACCTACCGGGACAATCAGCGGCACGGCCCGGCGCGGCTCTACTTCGTGGCGGCGGATGGACCCGCCGCCGGACGCTCCCGCATGACGGGTTCCTATGTGGAGGGCTCCGCCGATGGCATGACCCTCAGCCACTGGCCCTCCGGCGCGAAGAAGCTGGAGCGGGAATTCGACCGCGGCATCCTTCAGGGAGCCCGGGGCTGGACGGAGAAGGGCACCCGCCTGGAGGACGGCGCGGCCATGGGGGAAGCCATCGCGGAAAGCCGCGTGGAGGATTCCCTTCTCGCGGAGCTGGAGAATTTCGTGCAGCTTCAACTGCGGAAGCAGGGAGCCACCTCCCAGGACCGCGTGCCGGATATTCTCCCGGAGACCCCGGGCATCACTCCTCTGCCCCTAGGTTATTCCGGCACCCCGGCTCCGCTTCCCAACTGACCGACCCCTCTCTCCCCTATGATCTCCGTTCCTCTTTCTGATCGCGGCCCTGTCGATATGCACGTGCATCTGGTGGGCAATGGCCTCACCGGCAATGGCTGCTGGCTGCGGCCCGGCTTCATGCACCGGCTGCTGGCGAACTGGATGCTGCGCCAGATAGGCCTCCGGGTCTCGTGGCGGGTGCCGGAGTTTGACGCGGCGTATGTGGAACTGCTCACCCGCTG
Organism: Verrucomicrobiales bacterium; assembly: GCA_965229245.1. GTDB lineage: Bacteria > Verrucomicrobiota > Verrucomicrobiia > Verrucomicrobiales > V1-33 > V1-33. Next base: position 72,468 of record CBDDIW010000002.1, on the reverse strand, counting down.
GCTCCGGGAGAGCGCGCTCACCCACGCGGTGCTGCTCGCCCATGAGGAGGTCTATGATGCCTCGGGGAAAAAGCTGAACTTCGGCTCCTTCCACATCCCTAACGACTACCTCTTCGCCGTGTGCCGGGAGCATCCGGAACTCCTCCCCGCCGTCTCCATCCACCCGGCCCGTCCGGACGCCATGGAGGAGTTGGAGCGCTGTCTGGAGGCGGGGGCGGTGATGCTCAAATTCCTGCCCAACTGCCACAACATCGATACCCGCCTCCCGCATTACCGCCCCTTCTGGGAGCGCATGGCCTCCGCCGGTCTGCCCCTGCTGGCCCATACGGGCGGGGAGCACACGGTGCCGCAGTTTGACAAAAAGCTGGCGGATCCCGCGACGCTCACCGGCGCGCTGGATTGCGGGGTGAACGTGATCGCCGCGCACTGTGCCACCCGGAGCGGGGCGGGGGATCCGGATTACCTTCCCTCCCTGGTGGAGATGATGGGGCGGTATCCGAACCTGTATGCCGACCTCAGCGCGCTCAATCTTCCCTTCCGCAGTGCCGGTCTGAAGACCATGCTCGCGCGTCCGGAACTCCACACCCGGCTGCTGCACGGGAGCGACTTTCCCGTGCCGGTGCAGCCCTGGTGGGCGAAACTGCGGAAACTGATCACGCCCTCCGAAGCCAAACGCTGCGCGGGAATCAAAAATCTCCTCGCGCGGGACCACCGGATCAAAGAGGCCTGCGGGTTCCCGAAAAGCGTTTTCACCCAGGTCTGGGACCTGTTGCGGGTGGGTGGTGGCGGGGCCTGAAAGCCCTTTCCCAAAGGCCGGAACGGGCTATGGTTTTTTGAAGAATCCGTTAACGCGGATGGCCGTCCGGTTCTCAAATAGAAGAATCAGGCTGAAACAATTACCCGGAACACGGGTCCAAACGCCGGAACTTCCTCTTTGTTATATGTCGTCCCCTGAGTCCCCCGCCGTCGAAATCCCGCCTCACGCCGACTGGACCCCTCCGGAGGTGGAGGAACTGGCTTCGGATTTTCCCGCGCTGGAGATCGAGTCCCTGTTGGCGCAGGGCGGCATGAGCGCCGTTTACCTTGCGCGGCAGCGTTCGCTGGACCGGCGGGTGGTGCTGAAGGTGCTGCCCGTGGAGGTGGGCGCGGACGCGGGCGCGGCGGACCGCTTCATGCGGGAGGCGCGGGTGCTGGCCAGGCTGCGGGACCCGGGCATCGTGGAGATTTATGACTCCGGGATCACCGCCCGGGGAAATCTGTTTCTGGTCCTGGAATGGGAGGAGGGCGGGGATCTGCGGCGCTGGGCCGCGGGCGAGACACAGGTGGACGAAGTCCTGGGCATCGGGGAATCCGTGTGCGCCGCGCTGGCCTCCGCGCATGCCGAGGACATCATTCACGGGGACATCAAGCCGGACAATATTTTCATCGACGGCAAGGGTCGGCTGAAGGTGGGGGACTTCGGCCTCGCGGATTTCAGCGGAGGCTGCGCGCTTTTCCATACGCCGGGATACACCGCGCCGGAGATCATCGATGGCACGGGCGTGCCCTCCGCGCAGACGGACATCTACGCCACGGGAGCCATGCTGTTCGAGCTGCTTTACAAACAGCTTCCCCCGGACACCCAGGCGGGGCGCACCGCCGCGCTGACCTCGCTTCCCCCGGCCGCCGCCCGCGCGATCGGGCAGATGCTGCATGAGGACGCGGCCAAACGTCCCGCCACTGCCGATGCCTGCCGGAAGCTGCTGGCGGAGACGCGCCGCACACTGAATGCCGCCCCGGCTCCCCGCCGGGTGAATATCCAGCAGCCGCAGCGTCCCGTGCCGGGCAATGCCCCGGTGGTCCGTCCCGGAGCCGCCGCGGGGGCTCCCCGGACCGCCCGCCCCTCGTCCCCGGCCCGCCGGAAGCAGGGTTCGGGAGCCGGACTCATGATCGGGGTGGCCGCGGTGGTTTTGGTGGGCGTGGGTATCTGGATCTGGAAAAGCCGCCAGCCTGGAGAGGGAAATCCGAAGCCGGAGAATCCCGCGCCATCCAGCCCGAAGGTCTCTGATTCCGGCCGGACGAACCCGCCCAAAACGGGCAACGGCTTGTTCGATTTCCCGGGCGGCAACGGCACCACCTCCGGCAGCCAGGGCAGTTCCGCGGTGAAATCCGCCGCGGTGGTGACTCCTCCCGTGCCCGCGAAGGAATCCGCCGCGGAGTCTCCGCGCCCCGCGGACCCGGCCCTGGAATCACTGCGGAGGAAATACACCACCGCCCTGACAAACGCGGCCAAAACCGCGGAGCAGGCGAAAGAGGCCGCCCGGCTGTCCGCGCTCAAGGCGGAGATCGCCCTGCTGGACAAAGGCGGCAACCCTCCGGAAATCGATGAACCCGGCACTCCGGCGGAGCTGGCGAAGCTGCGTGCCATCTACCGGAAGGAGGCGGACCAGATCCTTTCCCCGCCCGCGCCTGCTCCGGCCACCCCGGCGGTCGTGACTCCGGAACCGGCGGCCAAGCCCGCCAAACTTCCCGCGGGAGCGCCCGCGGACGCGGTGATGTTCAAGGAGAGATGGTACCGCTATTACCAGGAAAGCCATTCCTGGGCAGCCGCGCGGGATAAGTGTGAAAGCCTGCACGGACGCCTCGCCTGTGTCCCGGACAAAGCCACGTGGAACTTCATCAAAGGCCTGACGGGCAGTAAGTGGACCTGGCTGGGAGCCACGGACGAGAGAGTCGAAGGCAAATGGCTCTGGGTGGACGGCACACCGGTGACCTTTGAGAAGTGGCAAAAGGATGAGCCCAACAACAAAGGCGGCAGGCAGAATTACCTCCGCGCGAACAGCGAGGGCTGGAAGGACGAGGAGCGCCGCTCGGACGAGGTGGTGGGCTTCATCTGTGAATGGCGGCCATAGTGGTTTACGGCCCCGCCCGGGATTCCAGGGGGGATGCTCATTCCAGCCGGAGGCCGGATCATACCATTACAGTTGGAATCCGGTAAATGGGAAGCGGCTCCGCGGAGCTGAATCGAAGGTTCCTCCTATGGAGGGTGGCCCAGGCGGTCCTCCGCCAGGGGGAGTTTGACCTCCATGCCCATCCTTTTGATTCCTCTTTGGCCTCCGCTTTCCATCCTCCACTGGAGAGTTCGACGGCGACAGGAATGTCGCCGCTCCTTGTGCGTGTTCGGAGGATTGGGAGGGGGCGTATGGACGTCAAACTCCCCCTGGCGGAGGACCGCCCGGGCCACCCCGTTTGAAGGAACCTTCGATACCATCTGGACAGACTCCAGGAGGGGATCAAATTCACCGGGTTTCTGCCTGGAATGCTGCAAGGCCCGCTACTTCGCGCCCGCGGTCTTCTGGCTGCCCAGCCAGTGGAGCAGATGGTGATAATCCGCCTCCGGGATGGTGAGGCCGAAGGTGGAGGGCATGAGGCTGAGCGGGGAGACCTCGTCCTTCTGGATGTCCGCTTTGGAAATGGTGGTCTCCTGGCCGGTGGCGTTCACCAGCACCATGGAGGCCACGTCGTCCCGGCGCACCAGACCGGCCTGCACGGTGCCATCCTTCAGGGTCACGAGGTGCATGCGGAAGACGGGGTCCACCGCGCGGTTCGCGTCCAGGATGTCCTCGCACAGGCGCTCCAGGCCGCGGTTCCCCGCGCCGTCCAGTTGCGGGCCCACGATGTTCCCCTCGTTCCCGATGCGGTGGCAGATGGCGCAGTGCGTGAGAAACGCGGTGTGCCCGGCGGCCAGGTCCTTCGGGGTCCCGGCGTGGGCCTTGATGCGGGCGGCGATGAGCGCCTCCGTCTCCGCGCTGGCGGCGGGCAGGTCTTTGGTAAGGGCCGCCGAGCGTTCGTTCAGGGACTTGTTATTCAGGGCGGCGATCTTCTGCGCGATGACCGGCTGCGCGAGCAGGCGCGGCACGCCGCAGTCCATGAGCGCCGCGGCTCCGGCCTCCGTGCCGGAAAGGATTTCCCCCAGCACCAGTTGCACGCTCCAGGGCGCGGTCTTCAGCACCCCGGCGATGGCCTGGGGCTGGCCCATGCCGGTGAGGGCGGAGGCCAGCGTGCCGCGCGTCTCCGGGCTGATGCCGGGCTGGGTGAGGAAGCGGCTGAGGGCGGGAATGCGGGCGGTGAGTTGCAGTTCCCCGGCCATCTGCGCGGCGGTGCGCAGCGCCCCATCCTGGCCGGAGCCATCCGGTCCCGGCACGGCGATCACGGCGGGCTCGAACCGGCCCGCGCCCAGCCAGGCGTAGGCTTCGCGGCTGTCGTTGTTATCGTTGTCCACCAGTTCCACCCGCACCTGTTTCCCCGCGTGCGGGGCGAGATCCCAGGACACCCGCTGGGCGGTGTCGTTACGCGGGGGATAAGCGCGCGCCAGTTCCGCGCCGGAGGCGTCCACGAGGCGGATGAAGGTGCGCTCATGCGGCGGCTTGTTGGGAGCGCCGCGGTGCCCGTTGATGAAGAAGGCCAGCTTTGCGGGGCACGGGAAGAGGGCGGACCGGATGGTGCCCGTGAATTCCTCGCCCTTGCCGCCCAGGCTGGAGAGCACTGTCGCCTCCCGGCCATCGGCGCAGGGACGTTTTTGCAACACCCAGCCATTCCCCGGCGCGGGCTCCCAGACGGAAACGGGGGCCGGTTGCTCCAGTTCCTCAAAGAGACGGTCCGCCACCGTGGCCAGCCAGGCGGAGGCTTCCGGTCCGGGCTTTCCACCGCGGCGGGCGATACCCTGGCGGATGGCTCCGGCGAGCTCCAGTTGCGCCCCGGGATCGGCGGAGAAGTGCTGCTTCACGAATCCGATGAGCTTCGGCTCGGAATCCCCCGGCAGGTTCTTCGCCAGGGTGGAAATGGTGTTCTTCAACTGGCCGCGATTCGTCTGCGGCTGGGTGAGCAGGTAATTCAGGAGCCAGGCCGAGGCCTCCGGCGTCTGGATGGCTCCGGAGATGGTGGCCAGCTCCGCCGTGAGCTTCGCGGCGTCCGCGTTGCCCTCCAGCTTTTGATAGCCGCCGGGCAACTGGAGGCAGGAGCGCAGGGCCACGCGCAGCGTGTGCCGCATGGTATCGTCCCCGGCGATGACCTGGGTGAACTGGGTCAGCAGCGCGGGAATGGCATCGATGTAAGGGCGGCTGATGATGCCCTCCGCGGCGGCCTGCTGGAGGCGTGGCGTGGGGGCCATGGAGGCGGTGACGGTGAAGGGCAGGTTGAACCGCAGCTTCTCCGCCATCTCCTGTTCGGAGGTGCGGGTCTTCGCGGGTTTTGCCCCCTCCTTCACGATGCGCCAGAGGCGGCCCCGCTCGCGGTCCCGGCCCGGGTGCGTGAGGGAGACTTCGTAGTGCCCGATGATCCGGTTATAAAAATCCGCCACATAGAGCGCGCCGTCCGGTCCCATGCGGAGGTCCACGGGGCGGAACCACAGATCCTCGCTGACCAGGAAGTCCGGCTTCTCGTTCGCCTTCGGGGTGGCTCCGGTGTAGGTGACCAGGTCGTGATTAATGCGGCTGGTCACGCAGTTTCCCACCAGGGAATGGTTTTCCCACTCCGGGCCCCACTGCCCGCCATCCAGGTAAACCACGCCGCAGAGCCCGGTGGAGCCGTGCGCGTGCTCGCACATCACCGGCGCGTAGCCCAAGCCATCGTGCGGCTTTCCAAAGCTCTGATACATGGCATAACGGATGAGCTGGGTGATGGGGTTCGTATGACAGTCCGCCGTGTAAAAGCTGCCATAGGCATCCTGCCCCAGGCCAAAGGGATTCACCTGACCCCACGTCCACGGCTCCACCGCCGACCCGTCCGGCTTGAAGCGGAAGACGGAGCCGCTGTGCAGGTCCAGGGAATAGCCCCAGTCCAGTTCGGAGCGGGGCACGCCCGTGTTCTGCGCGCTGGGCGTGGGTTTGGACGTACGCTTCGCGGCATCCGGCAGGTTCTCCGCCAGCACCTTGATGTGGGAGGTATTGCTGAAGCCGTGGGTGGCATAGACCCAGCCGTCCGGCCCCATGCGCAGGCTGGAGATCATGCCGTGCGTGTCCTTCTCCCAACCCAGGGGGCCAAAGAGGATGGTGCGCTTGTCACACTTTCCGTCCCCGTCCGTGTCCTCCAGCTTCCAGATGTTCGGGATGCTCCAGGCGATGCAGCCGTTCTCGATGGGAAGGACGCCGGTGGCGATGTTCAGGTTGTCCGCGAAGACGACGGGGTCGTTCGGGACGCCCTCGCTGTCGCGGCCCCGGAAGACGACGATCTTGTCCTTGCTGTGCTCCAGCAGGCCCTCCGGGGTCTTCCACTGGTCCTTCTTCACCGCCCAGGGATACTCCGCGGAGGAGGTGACCCACATGCGGCCCTTCGCGTCGAAGGCGATATTGATGGGCTTGTTGATGACCGGCTCGCTGGCGATGAGCTGGACCTTGAACCCCGGCGGCACCTTCAGCTTCGCCTGCTCCTCCTGCGGCGTGAGGGGATCCGAAACCCGGACGAGGGAGTCATCCTGCGCGGCGGCAGGCAGGACGGCGAGAGCGAGGAGCAGGGAGGAGTGGCGCATAAACGGGGGATGAGTGGAGCGGAAACGCCAGACACTGTCCAGCCCTCTCACGGCACCGCCTCCGCGTATCCGGCTCCAGATGCCGGAAGGCGACACCATGCAACGTTGATCGTTGGGGGATAAGGGGCGGATAGAGCCATGAGCCTTATATCAGTTGGAGGTGAAATCCGGTAAAATGCACTGTCTTTGCATTTTCGTCATCCCGGCAATTCCCTCCGGCCGGAGCCCGGACCCGGAGGGTCGGTGGAATGTAGCCGGTGGCGCTAGCCACCGGAACCGGCCCCCAACAAGAACCGGAGCCCCGGCGGGGCGATGGAAATCCCGGCGGATGGCTCCCGGTTACCCCCGTGTCCCTCCCGTTCCAACGCCCCGCCGGGGCTTCAAGTTATTATAAATGCCATTTCCGGTGGTTTGCGCCACCGGCTACATTCCAGCGGCCTTCCGGGCCTGACACAGCGACCGTGAATCAGGTCCGGAGGGCCGGGGTTGCAGGCGGATTGCGGGCTCCATTTTAACGGATTGCAATTGCAGTTAGTATTGTAATACCGCGGAGGGTTGAAACCATGTCCGTTAAACATCCGCGAACCTCCTGGATGCCCCCCGGAAAAGGATCTGCTTTTAAACAGGCATGGCATTATATACATACAGCGTTAAAGAGAGTCCTTCACACGCTTCGCCGCCACTGAGTGGCGGGAGAGGGTAGCCGGTCGGTGGAGCGCGGCACGCGCGGAACCACCGGTTAGCACCGGTGGAATCCATGCGCGCCGGAGGTGCGCGGGAAATCTCCCCGGCCGCCGTTGGACATTCCCGCGCGGGCAGCCCTCCAGCGTTTCTCGCGCACCTCCGGCGCGCGGGAATCTCTCCGGATAGGGACCGGGGGTTCCGTTCGTGCCTCACTCCACCCCCGGCTACCCTCTCCCGCCACTCCGTGGCGACCGGGCTGGTATTCAGACCCGGAGTCGTTGCGTCATCCACCTGCTTCATGCGGGTGGGGTCATGAGGGTGGAGATCCGATCTCTCCCGCCACTCCGTGGCGACCGGACTGGTATTCAGACCCGGGGGCGTGGCGTCATCCACCTGCCTCATACGGGTGGGGCCAAGGCGGGTTGGGTCACGCGGGTGGAGATCCAATTTCTCCCGCCACTCCGCGGCGGCCAACCGGGGCACTCACGCCCGGGGGTGCGCGGCGTCGTACACCTGCTTCATGCGGGTGGTGGTCACGTGGGTGTAGATCTGGGTGGTGGAAAGGCTGGCGTGGCCCAGGAGTTCCTGCACGGCGCGGAGGTCCGCGCCATTGTTCAGGAGATGGGTGGCAAAGCTGTGGCGCAGCTTGTGAGGGGTCACGCGGAGCTGGATGGTGGACTTCCGGAGATACTTCTCCAGCACATCCCCCACGGCTTGGGCGGTGATGCGCGTGCCCCGCTTGCTGCGGAAGAGCGGCCCCTCATGCACCCCGGCCTCGTGGCGGTAGCGCTGCACGGCCCGGGCGGCGTGGGAGCCCAGCATGGCCAAGCGTTCCTTCCGCCCCTTGCCCCGGACGAGGATGGTATCGTTGTAGTGGTCCATGTGCTCCACGTCTATGCCCACCAGCTCATGGATGCGCAGCCCCGTGCTGTAAAAGGTCTCCAAGATGGCCGCGTCCCGGGCCGGTCCCCAGGCCGGGGCCTGCTGTTCCTTTGGCAGCCGCAGGGGCAGCTCCAGGAGTTCCTCCACCTGGGCGAGCGTGAGCACCACCGGGAGCTTCCGCTCCGCCTTTGGCATCTGGACCTCCAGCAGGGGATTCACCATCAGCCCCTCCCGCCGGGTGAGGTAGAGGTAAAAGCTGCGCAGCGCGCTGAAGTGCAGGCGGATGGTGGCCCGGCTCATGTCCCGCTTCATGAGGAGAAAGAGCCACGCCCGGAAGCAGTCCGCGTCGCATTCACTCCAGGTGGTGAAGCCCTTCCGGTCCTCCCGGAACTTCCGCAGGGAGTGCGCGTAGTTTTGCAGCGTGAGCCTGGAGGCATTCCGCTCCACCTCCATGAACTGGAGAAACCGGGACACCAGCGCCTCCGGGGTGTCTTTCGCCACTCCTCCCTCCACGGCGGGCACGACGGGCGGGGGCGGTGAAGGCTGGGGCTTTTTCCGGCGGACGGGCATGCGGGCAGGATGCCGGGGGAGGCGTGGTTTTGCCAGGGGGAATCGGGTGACGGAACAGCGGGAGCCCGGCGTTTCCTCCTCCGCACTCCGGGGCCTTTGCGGGAAATCCCGTCCCGCTCAGTCCACCCCGTCCTTGAAGATCCCGCCGGGTCCTTCGGGGGATGCGGCGTTCGGGGCCAGGCGCTCTTTCATGCGCCGGTGGAGGTCCTCATACTTCTTCTGCTGGGAGGCGTCCAGAAAGACGAGGGTGCTGAGGCGCACGGCTTCCATGACGGCGATGATCTTCAGACGCCGGTCGTTCTCCAGGGCGGCGAGCTGGGGCAGCACTTTATCCAGAATGCCGTGGAGCTTTCTCTCCTGGTCCGGGGTGAGTTTCACCTCGCGGGCGATGCGTTTCAGGGCCTGTTCCGTGAGGGTTTCCGGGGCCTTCCGCTGCATGTTCACCAGGGACTTCCGTTCATAGACGCGGCCCACGATGACGCCGGAGATGGCTCCGAGGACAAAGACGGCCACGATGGTAAAACGGGTCACCCATTTCATAGCTGGGGTTCGGTGAAGAATTGCAGATTCCACGCGGCGGAACTGTTTGTCCACCAGGCATTTAGGGTGTCCTCCGTCTCCACTTCCTCCCAGCCGCTGATGGCAAAGAAGGCCACCACGCCGGTGGCGGCGGCCAGGAGGGCCGTGGCGCGCACCCATTCCTGAAAACGCCCCAGGGTGCCGGGCCGCTGGCGGGTGACACGGAGCACCGGGCGCATGCGGGTCTCGAAGTAAAGCTCCTGGCGGGAGGTGTCCACGCGGTCCTGGGCCCGGCGGGCGCGGAGGAGGAGATCGCTGAGGTCTGAGTCTTCCATGACGGGAATGGTAAAAAATCTATACGGGCACGCCCTCCTGGCGGATGACTTCGATCACGGCGCGGAGGCTGGCGCGGGCGCGGTGGGCGCGGACCTTTACATTCCCCTCGCTCCAGCCGGTGAGGCCCGCCACCTCCCGCACCGTGCGGTCCTCCAGCTCCAGGAGGGTCAGGATGAGCTGCTCCCGGGGCTTCAGCCGGGCCAGGGCCATGCGCACCAGCAGCAGGGCGTGGCTGTCCCGCGTGCCGTCCTCCGGGCTGGCGGCGTCCAGGGAGGCCCCGCCGTCCGGCAGCATCTCGCGGGAGATTTCCGTCTCCCGGCGGCGGCGGTGGCGGCGGAGGAAGTCAAAGCAGGTGCGCACCGCTATCTTCATCAGCCAGTGCTCGAAGGGGGCCAGCCCCTTCCAGGAGGAAAGCCCGCGCCACACGCGGATGAAAATGTCCTGCGCCAGATCCTCCAGCTCGTGGTGGTTTCGCGCATACTTCGCGGCCATGCCAAAGACGCGGGTCTTATGCTTCGCGATGATCTCGGCGAAGGCATCAGGATTCCCGGCGGTGGCGGCCCGCGCCAGTTGGTCATCGGCACTCAAGGAGGTGTCCATGGAGGCACGGCGGGGCTTCGTCGAGGGGAATCCTGACGGCAATGACGGTGCCATGGCAAGGGCGGCGGGCATGACGGAAGGGGCGTTTCCTCACCGGAGACGCGCGGCGGGCGGGAAAAGGTTACGAAAATTGACCGGGGAAAGAATGGCAGGAATCCGGTTAAAATTTGCCCCCGCATGACTCCGGCCCCCGCCACCTCCGGGGAGAGCGTGCCCCGGCCGGGCGGCGCGGCGCGGGCCTGCCGCTATAGTATGTGTGAGATAGCGTACCATCGCGGACTCTTCCCCGGCGGGACGCGCTTACCGGTTCATCCACAACGGCAAGGCGGTGAAGGGAGCGGCGGTTCCTGTGATCCCGCGAAGGCAGGGGAGCCCCGCCTATGTCCGCCTCCCGGTCCCGGGTTCCGAGAGGACCGCGCTTTTTCGCCTCTCCCTCAAAGGGCCGGGGAGTGGTGAATCTCCCGCTGCCACCGCCGCGTCGCATGCTCTGTCTGGAAATTCGAGGGGGGTGCGGAGAATTCTCTTGTAATCCTGGAACCTGGATCACCTCGGATTTTAACAACCGGCGTCACTCTGACGATCCCCGGCCAGCCCCGATTCCATGGAAACTACACTGTATGAATCCTGAGTACCGCCGCCCGTTGTCCCGTCCCCTCACCCTCCGCCCGTCATGAGCGTCACCCTGCACGAAACGGAGGCCGCCACGCGGGAGCGTGCCCGCCGTTACCTCGCCGCCATCCCCCCGGCCATCTCCGGCATGGGAGGGGAAGCCGCCACCTGGCAGGCCGCCCGGGTGCTCATCCTCGGCTTCCGGCTCTCCCAGGCGGAGGCCCTGCCCCTGCTGGAGGAGTGGAATGCCCGTTGCTCCCCGCCCTGGGACCCCCGGGACCTCCTCGCGAAGCTCCGCCGCGCCAGCCAGTATTCCTCCGCGCGGGACGGCTGGCTGCGGGATGCCCCGCCTCCCCGGTCCCAGACCCGGTCACGGCCCTCCGCCGCCCTGTCCGCCCCGCTTTCCCCGGAAGCCCGGCGCAGGCTCTGGCCGGAACTCCGACGCCCCACCGCGCGGGACCGGGAGACTGTGGCCGCCCGGCGCCATGTCTCCCCGGACGCCACCTGCCTGCTCTCGAACCACCGCCATCTCTGGCGCTGCCGGTGGCGGGGTGAGGAATGCTACGCCCTCCACACCGGCACCTTTGCCCAGGTGCGGCGCATGGACGGCCAGCCCTTCACCCTGCCCGGGCGCGATCCGCTGAAGGCGCTGAATCTCCCGGGCAGCGAAGGCCGTTTCCTCCACCCCGGCGGCCCGCCCCGGCCCGGCATCCCCATCCTCCTCACCGAAGGCCCCGCCGGTCTCCTGGAATCCACCGAAGCCCTCCTCCGCGCGGACCGCCAGAGGGACGGCCAATGGCACGCCGTCTCCCTCATGGCCGCCACCTCCGCCGGAAGCCGCTTCACGGATGAAGAGCTCGCCGCCTTCAACGGATGCCGCGTCCGCATCGTCCCGGACAACGACCCCGCCGGACTCTCCGCCGCCGCCACCTGGACCACCTCCCTCCGCGCCGCCGGCTGCACCGTGGACTGCGTCCGCCTGGCCACCGGCTTCAAAGACCTGGGGGATTGTCTGAAGGAAATGCCGGGGGATAATCCCTTTTGGGCGGCGTTGTTTGATTTTTGATAATGGAGAATGGGTAAATAAAAAATGGGCAAGGCGGGGAGGGGAAGGAGGATTTGAAACAGGAGGCAGCGGAGAAAACAGAGGCCCGGGATATGGCGTTTTTTCCCGGGGGAAACCCGCGAAAGCCCACGCCGATCCGCCTTCTGTCATCCCCCTCCGCCTGCTCTCTGCTCCCTCTGCTGACTCCTGTTCAAATCCCCTCCTACTCCTACTCCCGCTCCCTCTCACCCTAACAACCACTTGAACCTCAACCCAACATGAAACTCGAACTCTACGATCCCCTCGCCCCGGACACCGTCCCCGGCCCATCCTCATCCTCCACCACCCTCCCTCCTCCTCCGGATCCCCACGAGGACCCCATGGCCCTCCCGCCCGGCACCCTCGCTCCGCTCACCATCCGGAGCATCGATGAAATCCTTGCCACCCAGGACCGCCCCGCGGACCTCATCCTGGCCAACGGTTACCTGGAACGCGGCGAGCGCACCGCCATCTGCGGCATGGGCGGCATCGGGAAAAGCCGTCTCGTCATGCAGCTCGCCATGAGCCACCGCGCCGGGCTCCCCTTCCTGACCTGGGATACCCGTTCCCCCCACCTCCGCTGGCTCTTCCTCCAGACGGAAAACGGCACTGCCCGCCTGAAGCGCGACCTCGCCGCCATGCTCGCCGCCTTCACCCCGGAACAGGGCGATGCCATCCGCTCCGGCATCTTCCTCCACACCCTGGAGGGCGAGGACGATGGCAACCTCCTCCTCAACGAGGAGGCCAACCGCCAGCGCGCCATCCACGCCGTGCAGGCCAGCGGCGCGGACATCGTGGTCTGGGACCCCCTGCGGGACTGCACCAGCGACGACCTCAACAAGGACATGGCCATGAACGAAGCCCTCCGCCACCTCCGCGCCGTGACCCGCGCGGGCGATCCCCTCCGCACCTGCCTCGTCATCCACCACGCGGGCGAGGGGAAAGCCGGAGTCGCCAAAGCCCTCGGGTATGATCGCGGTGCCTTTGGCCGGAACTCCAAGTCCCTCAAAACCTGGGTCCGCGCCCAGTTCAACATCGCCCCCGCCACCCCGGACGATAACAGCCAGATCATCATCGCTTCCGGGAAATGCAACAACCACGAGGAATTCAGCCCCCTCTGCGCCCGCCTGAACCCCGACACCCTCCTCTACGAAGTAGTGGCGGACTTCGACTTCGCCGCCTGGCAGGACTCCCTGTCCGGGGATAGAGACCGCCCCGACATTGAAACCGTCCTCCAGATCCTTCGCGACGCCGGCGGCGGCCTGGAGAAGAATGAAGTGGTGGCCAGGATGCAAGCGGCGGGCATTGGCCGGGATACGGGGAAGAGCCTCATCCGGCAGGCGCTGAATGAAAAAGCTATCGAGGAAACCCAGCAGCAGCGCAGCGGGGCGCGCCCCATTCTCCTGCTCACCCTGGCGGAATAAGCAGGCGGTTAGTACTGACTGGCGAAACCACAGGGTTTCAGTCAGTCAGTCAGTACTAACCAGCCCCCTCCCCGGAGGTCCCCGGTTCTCCGGAAAACCCCGGACGGGTTAGTACTGACTGGCGGATTCCTATGGTTTCGGTCAGTCAGTACTAACCGCCACCCGCTGGACTCCGCCCCAGGTCTCCGGAATCCCGTGATGGGTTAGTACTGACTGGCGGGTTCCTATGGTTTCAGTCAGTCAGTACTAACCCAGGGCTCCGGTGGGGCCCAAAGGGCTGCCTTAATCCACGTCAAAATCATCGCACGTTGAAAACAACGCGCTTTACTTTTGACGTATGTCCGGCACCGTCCGTGCCCATGAAGCCCAATCCTGGAGGACAATTGCAGCCGGACGAGATTTTCGGACGGGACGCCCTGATCGCCAAATACTGGGAAATCCTCGAAGGCCGGGGCATCTACGCGAATGACCTCCGGCGCATCGGGAAGACGCAGATCATGGTGAAGATGGACGCCCGGCCACCCAAAGGGTGGCGCACCATGAAGCGGGATGTAGGGGGGTGCCACACGGCGGCGGAGTTTGCCACCCTCGCCTACCGGGACTCCACCCGTCTGCTGGGCGCGGGCAGGAAGACCACCCGGAGAATGGAAAGACTTCTCGGAGCCCTCGGAGGCGGCGAGATTGCCGGTTTCCTGAAGCTCCCGGACGGCTCCGCCGCCCCGTGGAAGGAAGTGCTCTCCCGGACCTTCGCGGACCTCCAGGAGGAGATGGAAGGGGAAAAGGAACGGACGGTGATCTTTTGGGATGAGGTGCCCTTTCTGCTGGATAACATCGCGAAACGGGAGAGCCCCCAGGTGGCCATGGAGGTGCTGGATGTGCTGCGGGCGCTGGCCCAGGATCATGACCGCATCCGCCTCTTCCTCACGGGCTCCATAGGGCTGCATCACCTCCTGGGAAGCCTGCACGAAAAGGGCTATGGCGGCTCTCCGCTGAACCGCATGGAACACGTCCAGCCTGGCCCTCTGGAGACTCCAGATGCCCGGGAGCTGGCCCGCAGGCTCCTCCAGGGCGCGAACCTGCAAGGCCCGGACAGTGAGGCCTGCGCCCTGTGCATCGCGGAGGAGGCGGGGAATGTCCCCTATTACATTCACAAGCTCATTTCCCGGTTCTCCTCCCCCGAGCCCCTGACGCCGGAACAGATCCGCGCGACTCTCACCGCCGCGTTGACCTCCGAAAACGACGATTGGGACTTTGGCCACTACCGCACCCGGCTGGGGACTTATTATGGCGGGATGGAAAAGGCCGCGCTCCACATCCTGGACGCGGTGGCACTGGGCCAGCCGGTGGCATTCCAGACCATCCGCAATGAACTGGCGGCGAAGCTGCCCATGGATGATGAAGTGCTCCGGGACCTGCTCAGACTGCTCTGCCGGGATCACTATCTTGTGAAAACCCCGGACAACGGCTACCGGTTTTACCTCGATATCATCCGCCGCTGGTGGGTGCTCAGCCGCAGCCTGTGAATGCCCGCGCCATGTCCTTAAAGCCTCTCATCTCACACTTTTCCCCTCAGCGCACGGACCCGGAAACGCTGGAGCGCATGCTGGTGCAGCGGCACCGGCTGCTCGCGGACTCCGTGGAAAAACTGCGGGAAAGCGTGCTCACCGGCAACAAGCACCACCTGCTTTTCATCGGTCCGCGCGGTGCCGGAAAGACCCACCTCATCACCCTCATCCACCACCGTCTCTCCCGCCAGACAGACCTGGGAGAGAGACTCCGCTTTGCCTGGCTGAATGAGGATGAAACCAGCACCAGCTTTCTGAAGCTGCTCATCCGCATCTACCGGGACCTCACCCAGCGCTACCCGGCGGAGTTTCCGGAGGCGGACCTCCAGGCCATCTATGGCCGGGACGCGGACCTCGCCCGGGACATGCTGGGGAGGGCTCTTCTCGCTCACCTGCGGGACCGCACGGTGGTGGTACTGGTGGAAAATCTGGACGCCCTCTTTGGCTCCATGCCGGAGGCCGAACAACGCACCTGGAGGGCCTTTGTGCAGAATCACCCGGTGTTTGCCTTTGCCGGGACGGCGCAAAGCCTCTTCGACGGAGTGTCCGACCGGGACGAGCCGTTCTTCGGGTTCTTCGATACCATTCACCTCAAGACTCTCAGCGTGGAGGAGGCCACGGACCTGCTGGTCCGCCTCGCGGAGATCAACGGGGACAAGGAGCTGGCGGACTTCCTGGGCACCCCCCGGGGCCGTGCCCGCCTCCGGGCCATGCACCACCTCTCCGGCGGGAATCCCCGGCTCTATATCATCTTCTCCGATTTCCTGACAAAGGAGTCCCTGGATGACCTTGTGAGACCCTTCCAGGAAACCGTGGACAAACAACTGACCGCCTACTACCAGGAGCGCCTGCGGTGGCTTTCCGCGCAGCAGCAGGAGATCGTGCAACTCCTCTGCCGCGCCACCCGCCCCATCCCTGTGAAGGACATCGCGGAGGGCATCTTCGCCGCGCACAACACGGTCACCAGCCAGTTGAAACAGTTGCGGCAGAAATGCTACGTGAGCCCCCGCCCTGTGGGCCGCGAAGTCCTTTACGAACTCGCCGAGCCGCTCATGCGTCTGTCCTATCAGGTAAAGGAAACGAACAACCGCCAGCCACTGACGCTCATCGTGGACTTTCTACGGGTGTGGTATGACAGGAAGGAAATTGAGGAGCGGATGGGGTGTTTCACGCCAGGCAGTGATGCCCGGGTGTACTTTGAAGCGGCTCTGGAGAAATTGATCACAGAGGGGAATTCATTGCGGCTCGAGCTGCTGCGAACCGGTCTGGAGAATACCGGCCATGAAATTTGTGACAGCGATATGC
This sequence comes from Verrucomicrobiales bacterium, assembly GCA_965229245.1. Lineage (GTDB taxonomy): Bacteria > Verrucomicrobiota > Verrucomicrobiia > Verrucomicrobiales > V1-33 > V1-33. The sequence goes on along the minus strand of CBDDIW010000002.1, from coordinate 56,385 downwards.
TGGACCGGTTGTACTGCGTGGCCGTGGAGACTGGAATGCCGGAGGACTGGCTGGCGCTCGGAATGGCCTATATCAAAGCGGGCCGGGGAGAGGAGCCGCTGGCCATGGAAAGTTTCGGACAGGTAATCTCCTCCCCGAAGGTCTCCGCGAGCCAGAAAATCAGAGCGCTATTCGAGCGGGTGAAGTTGCTTCTCAACGCCGGTCAATTCACGCAGGTGATTTTCGATCTTAACATGATCATTAATCACCAGCCCATTGGGCCGAATCTTCTGGCGGGCGCGCTGACAGGTAGGGGCGCTCTCGCCTACCAGGAAGGAAATCAGGAAAGGGCGGACGCCGATTTTGCTCACGCGCTTGCCTTACACGGTGTGAATAGCGCAGTAAAGTCATTCTCTCTTCTTACGCGGGCGAGATTTTTTTACATATCCGGTCACTACGAGAAGGTGATAGCGGACTGCACCAGGCTTATCAGGATGCGCGACGCACCGGAGGCACCAAGGCTGGAGGCGCGGGTATTTTTAGGATTCTCGTTCATCTTTATAAGAAAATCCGCTAAGGCAGAGGCGGAATTTACAAAAGTTATCAGCTTACCTGACGAAGATGGATCGGCGCACGCATGCTCCTTCTGGGGGCGCGGACTTACCAGGGCGTTTTTGGACCGGCCAGAGGAGGCCGTCGATGACATTGAAACACTCTTGGACTCTCAGCATCGCGAGGTTCTGAAAAAAATTCCCAGCTACCATTCTGGATATCTCGCATCCGCCACTCCCGCCTTTCTTCTGAAAGTCACCACGGAAAAATTTGCTTGGGAGACCCTGGCCCCTAAATTGACCTGGGCTGTCCGCGAGGTCGATCAATTGACGCAATTAGGACAGACTCTTGTTGGGATATTAGCGTTTTTCTTCCGCTCATCCCCAAATCCGGAGATTCTTGACCGATGGGTGAATTCATGGGTCGCGGCGGGCGAAGAGGTTAAGGAATTCCAGTTTCACGTTCGCATGCTTCAGGCGGGAATTGAATGGATTAAAACCCGTGACGATTCCGCCTTGCTGGTACTGGCAAAGGAGGAACGCCAGATCGTCCGCGATGCCCTAGACCTCCCTCCGGAGGGGCAGTGACCGGGGGCGGGTTAGTACTGACTGACCGAAAGCACAGGGTTTCAGTCAGTCAGTACTAACCCAGGGAGGACTTCCCCCGCGTGCCCGGCGCGGGAGCATCCCCGTGGCGGCCTTTGCCGGGAAGCTCATCGCAAACACGGGCTCAGGCCGCTCATGGTGGACGGTTCCGGACCTGCCCGCGTGGAGCCTGGATGGCTTCCGAAAACAGGGATCGCTGATCGGGCCGGGGGGCGGGTTAGTACTGACTGACTGAAAGCATACGGTTTCAGTCAGTCAGTACTAACCCGTCTCTCCGGGAGTGCCTGGCGCGGCGGACTCCCGGCGTGGCGTTCCGGAGGAGCCTCCTCTGCGCGGGGCATGGCGCGGGTGCCCTGGCATCAGACGCCCACCGGTGCTCCCGCCCCCCGTGCTTTCCCGCATTCCGCCTTTTCATCGCGGGGCATTGCCTCTTCACTGGCGGAAAATGGAGACACTGACCGGCATCGTTGAGCGCGTGACGTTTCACACTGAGGACACCGGGTTTTCGGTGCTGAAGGTGAAGGTGCGGGGGCGGATGGAGCCGGTGACGGTGACGGGGAAGACGCCGGCGGTGCACGCGGGGGAGACCATCGAGGCGCGGGGGGCGTGGGTGTCCGTGGCGGAGTACGGGCGGCAGTTCAAGGCGGAGGTGATAGAGACCACCGCGCCGTCCTCGCGGGAGGGCATCGAGCGTTACCTGGGGAGCGGGCTCATCGAGGGCATCGGACCGGCGTATGCGAAGAAGCTGGTGGAGCGGTTCGGGGAGGAGATTTTCGACGTGATCGAGCAGAACAGCGCGCGGCTGGAGGAGATCCCGGGCGTGGGCAGCAAGCGCCGCCGGGAGATCCGCGCGTCCTGGGAAAAGCAGAAGAGCATCCGCGGCATCATGGTCTTCCTGCACCGCCACGGCATCAGCACGGGGAAGGCGGTGAAGATTTACCAGGCGTACGGGGAGAACGCCATCGACCGCGTGCAGGCGAATCCCTGGCAACTGGCGGAGGACATTCACGGCATCGGCTTCAAGAGCGCGGACGCCATCGCGCGGCAGCTGGGCATGGCTCCGGACGCGCCGGAGCGGTTGCGCGCCGGGCTCTTCCACCTGCTGCTGGCGGCGGGGAATGAGGGGCACTGCGCGCTGCCGCGGGCGGAGTTGATCTCCCGGGCCATGGATCTCCTCCAGGCCGCGCCGGAGCTGCTGGAGGACGTGCTGGCGCGGATGCTGGAGAATCTGGAGCTGGTGCCGGGCACGGTGGACGGGGTGACGCTCATCTTTCCCCCGCACCTGGCGAGGGCGGAGGAAGTCATCGCCGCGCACATGCGGGAACTGTCCGGGAAGGCGGCGGATTACGCGGCCATGGACACGGGCGAGGCGCTGGCGTGGGTGCAGCATGAGACGGGGCGTCAACTGGGCGCGGGCCAGCGCGCCGCCGTCACCGCCGCGCTCACCAGCCGCGCGCTGGTGATCACGGGCGGGCCGGGCGTGGGGAAGACCACCATCCTCCAGGCCATCCTGACCATTCTGGAGACGAAGCGGGTGAGCTTCGTCCTCGCCGCTCCCACGGGTCGCGCGGCGCGCCGCATGAGCGAGAGCACGGGGCACCCGGCGAAGACCATCCACCGGCTGCTGGAGTATCAGCCGGGCACCGGGTTTCAGAAGAACCGGAGCAGCCCGCTGAAGGGCGACCTCTTCGTGCTGGATGAGACCAGCATGGTGGACGTGACGCTCATGATGCACTGGCTCCAGGCGCTGCCGCCCCGCGCCCACATCCTGCTGGTGGGGGACGTGGATCAGCTCCCCAGCGTGGGGCCGGGGAATGTGCTGGCGGACATCATCCGCGGGGGGCTCATCCCCGTGACGCGGCTCACGGAGATCTTCCGCCAGGCGGCGGAGAGCCGCATCATCACCGCCGCGCATGAGATCAACGCGGGCCAGGTGCCGTCCCTGCCGCGACCCGCGCCGAAGGGCTGTGACTTCCACTTCATAGAACGCGGGACACCGGAGGCCATCGCGGACACGCTGGTGCATCTGGCGCGGGAGCGCGTGCCGGAGGCCTTCGGGCTGGATCCCCGGGCGGATATCCAGGTGCTGTGCCCCATGAACCGTTCCTCCCTGGGGACCGCGCATCTCAATACCGTGCTCCAGAACGCGCTGAATCCCCCGGCGGAGTTGAAGATGGAGGTGGAGCGGTTCGGGCTGACCTTCCGCTCCGGGGACAAGGTGATCCAGACGCGGAACAACTACGAAAAGGAGGTCTTCAACGGGGACATCGGCGTGGTGGGGGACATCGAGAGCGAGCCCCTGCGGATGCACGTCCACTTTGAGGATGGCCGCGCCGCCGTCTATGAAAGCGGGGACCTGGACGAGCTGCGCCTCGCGTGGGCCATTACGATTCACAAGAGCCAGGGCAGTGAATTCCCGGCGGTGATCATTCCCCTGGGCATGCAGCAGTTTGTGATGCTCCAGCGGAATCTGCTCTACACGGGCATCACCCGCGGGCGGAAGCTGGTGGTGCTGGTGGGTGATCCCAAAGCCCTGGACCTGGCAGTGCGGAACGCCGGAGGCGCGCGCCGCTGGAGCGGCCTGCTCCCCCGCATGACGGGCGGCGGGGTGTGATGAGGGAAGGAATTGAGAACAGGGCGGTTTCAGCACCGGGGGAGACCGGGGATATAGATTTGTTGGCAACGACGCATGGTGTTTATTCCCGGCCATGGATCATGGGTTGCCGCTCTGTATTGGTGGACCTGTTTTTAACTCCCCATGGTATTATCCGGAGGAAAGCCGGTCATCTGTTAGGAGGCCGGTCACCTGCTACGCCGCCACGGAGTGGCGGGAGAGGGTAGCCGGGGGTGAGCCGACCGAAGGGAGACAGCCAGCCGAAGGCTGCCCCAAAGGGGTGAGCGCAGCGAAGCAACTGAGGAACGAACGGAACCCCCGGAATGATGGCACAACAAAAATAGCGCGCCGGAGGTGCGCAAGAAACGCTGGAGGGCTGCCCGCGCGGTAATGTCCAATGGCTGGCGGGAAGACTTCTCGCGCACCTCCGGCGCGCATGGACCTTTCCAGATACTGACCGGGGGTTCCGCTCGTGCCTCGCTCCACCCCCGGCTACCCTCTCCCGCCACTCCGTGGCGGCGCAGGTCAAAGACCCGGAGGCGCGGGTCTTCGACCCGGACGGCTACCGCATCGAGGCCGTGGAAAACGGGCAGCCTGGCGACTCCGGCGCGGACCCGTCCCCCGGGTTCTCCAGCCCCCCGTGTTCCCAGCCGCCGGACTGGTAACCGCCAGAGATTCAATTGTCGATTCCCCATCTTGACCGGCGGGGAGGGCCTGTTACCCTGCCAGCCCTTTTGATCCCGCATCCCGCTCTATGGATTACCAACAAACGCTGGCCAAAGCAGCCACCCTCACCGGAACCTCCCTGCACACGGGAGGGGCGGTGACCCTGACCATGAAACCCGCCCCGGCGGGCCACGGGATCAAGTTCCGCCGCATGGATCTGGAGGATCAGCCGTTCATCACGGCCAGTGTGGAAAAGGTGCAGATGGTGGAGCGTGCCACCACCCTGGCGGAGGGCAGCGTGAAGGTGCACACCGTGGAGCACGTCATCTCCGCGCTGGCGGGCATGGGCGTGGACAACGCGCTCATCGAGATGGACGCGAACGAGCCGCCCATCGGCGATGGCTCGGCGCGCGCCTACGTGGAGTGCATCAAGGCGGCGGGCGTGGTGAAGCAGGACGCGCTGCGCAGTGTGTATGAGATCCGGGAGCCCATCCATGTGGAGACCCCGGGCGGCAGCCTGCTGACCATCGTGCCGGACAAGAAGTTCCGCATCTCCTGCACGAATGTGGGGCCGGACGGGCGCTACACGCAGTTTTACAGCACGGAGATCACGCCCGCCATTTACGAGCAGGAGATCGCGCCCGCGCGGACGTTCGTGTTCTATGAGGACGTGAAGGGGCTGCTGGACAAGGGGCTCATCAAGGGCGGGAGCCTGGAGAACGCGGTGGTGATCCGCGGGGAGACGGTGATGAGCCGCGAGCCGCTGCGCTTCAAGGACGAGTTCGTTCGGCACAAGATCCTGGATGTCATCGGGGATCTCATGCTCTTTGGCCGCCGCATTATGGGGCACGTCATCGCCGTGAAGCCCGGTCACGGGCCGAATACCGAGATGGCCCGCCGTCTGAAGAATGAACACGCGCGCATGCTCAGCATGGTTCCTCCGGCGGTGAATATCCCCACGGGCGAGGCCGTGCTGGATATCAATGAAGTGATGCGCATTCTGCCGCACCGCTATCCGTTCCTCATGGTGGACCGCGTGGTGGGCTTCGAGGGAGAGAACAAGTGCACGGGCGTGAAGTCCGTGACCATCAATGAACCGTTCTTCCCCGGCCACTTCCCGGGGCACCCGGTGATGCCCGGCGTGCTGCAACTGGAGGCCATGGCCCAGGTGGCCAGCATCCTCATGCTGCGCCGTCCGGAGAATCAGGGGAAGATCGGCTACTTCATGAGTGCCAATGAGGTGAAGTTCCGGAAGCCGGTGGTACCGGGGGATACCCTGTTCATCGAGGCGGAGATTCTGAAGGTGAAGCGCAGCATCGGCGTGGCCCGGGGCCGCTGCATCGTGAACAATGAAGTCGCCAGCGAAGGCGAGCTTATGTTCAGTTTGCTGGACCGGTAGAGAGGGCCGTAATCAGGGACTGGCTGGATGGAAAGCGCGGCTGGCTCAGTGACGGCTCTTATTGAGCAGGCCTGAGCGCCGGAAAGATTATTGACCCGGCGCATTGCACTGCTTCAGTGCGGAATGATTCGTGGGCACCTCTTCGTCGTTGTTACCTTCCTGGCCGGGATATTATCTGTATTGGAGGTTAGAGCTCAGACGGGGAATCCGGGAATAAACCCGCTACGGCCGCCCGGAGAGGTTGTGGATGAGGCCGGCGATAAATTGCGCGATGCCAGGCGCTGGGAGGAGGCGTTGGCTGCTTACGAAAAATTGCTGAAGCTGTGCGACAAAAAGAAAGAACCGGCGCGGTGGGCCAAAATAGCAGGCCAGGCAGGAGTTGCGGCTGTAATGGCGAAGCAACCGAGAGCGGAGATATTACTCACTGAGGCAATCGAGGTGTGCGAGGCGCATTTTGGGGAGGATGCCGTGGAAACGGGGGACGCATTGGGCAGGGTGGCTCAATTTCTGATTGCAACAGGCCGTCACGAAGAGGCGGGATTTGTTTTAAACCGTGCCGTCAAAATCTGGAAACCCTCACCGGGAGACAGACGTGGCGAGCCTGTCACTGGCCTGATTAACCTCGGAAAAATGGCACGCCTGAGCAAACGCTTCAAAGAAGCGGAGGAATGGTACCGGCGGGCCGTGGAAGCCGCCGCGACCAGTTATGGAAAAGACAGCCCCGTGGTGACGGAACCAATATTGTGCCTCACGGAACTCTTTTCCGGGCAAGGGAGATTCAGTGAGGCGGAAGTTCTTCAACGGCAGCTCCTTGCATTGCTGGAAAAAGAGCTTGGGCCGGATCATGCCGTTGTTTGCATGACTTGCAGTAATGTCGCGACCGCAATGATGGGCCAGGGGAAACTGGATGAAGCGGCACCTCTATTGCGTCGTGCAATAACCATCATGGAAAAAGGCGACGGGAAAGATTCGCCTGAGCTGGCAGGGTTTCTGTGCAACCTTGGGGTGATTGAAGGAAGACGAAAGCGGGAGGAGGAAGCGATCATCCTTTTACGGCGTTCCATGGCCATGTTCAAAGCTGTTTACGGACAGGATGATCCGAGGTCAGCCCAGCCGGGTTTGAAGCTCGTGTCTTATCTTTCGAGTACCGGAAAAATGGAGGAAGCGGACAAATTGCTGAGTCATGTGATGGCCTTGATCTTTCTGGATCCCTCCGCGCCCAAAGGGGCGAAGGCGGAGGCGCTGGTGGAAAGCGGAATCATTTGTTGGCACACCAACCGTTTGCACACTGCTGAACAGCACCTTGAGATGGGGATGCGGGCGGCGGATGCCGAGGGCGGAGATACGGAAACTCCAGCTCTAATGCTGATTAGAGTCTGGCAGGATACCGGTCGATTCCAGGAGGCGGAAAAACTGCTCAATTCCTTGCTTAAGTACTGGGGAGAGCACAAGTATGGGGTAAATCATCCTCAGGTGGGTCGTCTGGTTTCCATAATTGCTCACAGCAAGTTAAGAAGTGGCTTTCCGGCTGAAGCGGAAAAGCTGTGTCGCCGGGCTCTCACGATCCATGAAAAGGCACAAGGCAACGATCATCCGGATACTTCCGTTGATAGAATACTGCTGGCGATGACGCTTTTTTCCGTCGGCAAAACCGCGGAGGCTAAAGCATTGGTCGATCCCGCTGTGGCCATTCTGGAGAAACCGGGAGTTCGCGAACCCTTTATGCTTTCCGAAGGACTCGTTTTGCAGGCTTCCATCCTTGCGCGCGAGAATCCCTCCGCGGACGCAAGCCCGCTGCTGCGCCGGGCCATGGCGGTGACGGAATCCATCTCTGGCAGCAACAACCGCCGCGTGGCGGAGCGGCAACGTTCTCTTGGCCTGTGCTTACAAAAGATGGGACGTTTTGATGAAGCCGCTCCACTCCTGCGCAAACAGTATGAAATATACGCCTTTCTAAAGGCGGATACCCGCTATACTCCGAGGGAATGGGAGGACTCTCTGGCGGCGTTCCGGGACAGTCTTGTAAAGCAGGGGCGTACAAAAGAGCAGGCCCAGGCGGAGGCGGACGGGATTCTCCACGCCGCGGAGAAGATACGGGCGACAATGGTGAACTAGGCGGGCTGGTAAAAGCAGGTGCCTCCGGAACTTCTCCGTGCGCGGCCAGAATGGCAAAGGAAGCTGCTTCTTTGAGCGTTTAACGGAATCAGTTATCGAGCCAGATCAAACAAGCCCCCGGCCAGGCGTTCGCCATTGATGAGGACATCCACCGCGTGGTGTCCGGGGTGGTGGACGCGGGTGGTGAAGTCCCGGATGACCTGGGAGCGGGAGAGCGTGGCGGCTTCGCCCGGCGCGAGGGTGAGGGTCTTCCACTTGAAGACCTTCGCGGAGGTGGTACCGGATTTTTTGACGTAGTGGATGGCGTAGTCCACCACCAGGTGCTGGCTTTCGGTGCCGGTGGACTGGAGCTGGAGGGAGAAGGCGAGGCGGTCGCCCAGGTGGAGGCTGGCGGGCTGGATGGCGAAGCGGGACACGGAGACCTCCGCCCTGCCGGTGGCTCCCGTGAGTTTCAGCGCGCGCTGGTTCCCCTGTTTGATGAGGCTGCGCAGGGCGTGGCGGGCGATCCACGCGGTGCGGGGCTGGTGGAGGGGCCAGCCTTCCAGGAGGTCCAGCACCAGGTCAGGATGGGTCTTGGTGATGTCGTTGAGGTGGTTGGCCACGGACTTCCGGACATACAGGCTGGGGTCCTCCCGCAGGTTCTCCAGGAGGGGCAGGGCAGGGGTGGGATCGGCAATCAGGGGCTCCAGGCGGAATGACCACGGGAGTCGCGGACGGGTGCCTTCGCTGGCGAGACGGCGCACGTGTTCACTGGCGTCCTGGGTCCAGGTTTCCATGATGGCCAGGGCGCGCGGGAGGTCCAGCCGCAGGAATTCCCGGATGGCGAATTCCGAGGAGCCATACGCGGTGAAGAACTTCAGCGAGTCCATGGAGAGGTCGAACTGCTCTCTCCCGTAAAGCCCCACGTAGTCCGGGCAGACGAGCGTGATGAATCCCTTGTTGATGCGGGGCACCAGCTTCCGGAGGACGCGCACCGCTTTGGCAAAGTCCGCCGGGAGCGTGGCGTGGAGGCATTCCGTCATGCGCCGCAGGCGTTGCATGAGCGACAGGTCCTCTAGGCCCGCGAGTGCGAGGCTGAGGAATTTCGCCTCGTCAAAAGCGGGATGGATCGCCTTCACCTCCGCCGCCACGGACCGGAAGCGGGCGGCATCGAACATTTCCTTGAGCGCGGGAGCAGGGGAGTCAGCCATGGGAGGGAATGCCAGGACTGCCGGAAGGGACCTCCCGTTTTCCCAGCCGGAGCCAGAGAACGTGCCAGGTGACCAGGGTGAGGGCGGAGGCGATCAAGAAGAGGCAAATGTGGAGCCATTCCCCATCGCCGTTTAACTTGAAGGAGGACAGTACGGGCTGGACCGCATCGGAAATGGCGGTCACGATGTTTTCAGGAAGCTGCAGGTTTTGGAGGGTGACGTCAAAACTGTATGGGAAATCCAGCCAGTTAACCACCCAGAAGCCTGCGAGGGCGATGAAAGACCAGTAGATGCTGACCGCCGGCAGGCCGCGGAGTAATACGCTCAGAAATTTCCGGGAGAACAGCGACAGGATAGTGCCCCGGCCCGCGACCACCATCCAGGCCGTGCCGGTGGCCAGTCCCGGAATGATGAACATTGTCAGGTAGTCATCCAGATCCCGGGCCAGTTCCAGCCGGAAGGCCACTTGCCAGAAAACAAAGAAAAGCCCCAGTGACGCCGTCAGCCGGAGGATGCCGCGCCACCAGGGTTCAGAATCCTTTAGCAACGCCAGGAACAACAGGGCGATCAGCAGGCCCCCGCAGTAGCAAAAGGAATCCACTTCATCCTCCGGGCGGAACCGTATCCGGGAGGAGAATGTGTAGGCGGCCACCGAGGCCACGGCCAGCCACCCGGAGACAATCGCCAGGCGGAGGAAAAGGGGATTACTTCCAGGAGGGCTCATACGACAGGCACCCTCCCGGGAGTCGCGTTCCGGTTACTTCGCGAGCGCCAGGAAGACGATGACCAGCACGCCGATGCCAAAGAGAAAGGCGTAGCCCTGGATATTGCCGGACTGGATGCGGCGGAGGGCATTCCCGGCATTGCTGGCGAGGGACTTCGCGCCACCGACGCCGAGGCCATCGATGAAGAGAGAGTCCAGCACGCGGAGGACGGCGGCCACGGAGTCCTGGCACACGCGGACGATCTTCGCGTAGATTTCGTCGAAGTAGAACTTGTTGGCGAACAGGCGGATGTTCAGGGGCTCGGTCTCACGGCCCCAGTAGAGGCGGTATCCGGCGTAGATGCCCCCGGCCAGCGTCAGGAAAGACACGATGGCGGGCACGCCGATGTGGACGTGCGTGAAGTGTTCATACTCCTCCCCGAAAACATAGCTCGCGGCCCATCCGCCACCGATGGCGAGGACAGCCAGCACCACCAGCGGCAGCCACATGAGCGGGGAGACCTCGTGGGCGTGACCGGCTCCGTGTTCATCCCGGGCCTTGCCGAAGAAGGTCACGATGAAGAGCCGGGTCATGTAGAAGGCGGTGAGCAGGGCCGTGAAGGCGGCGATGAAAAACAGCATGAAGCTGTGCTCCAGGGCGGCATCGAGGATGGCTTCCTTGGACCACCAGCCGGAGGTGACAAACGGCACGGCGATGAGCGCGGCGGTGCAGGCGGCAAAGGTCAGGAAGGTGACGGGCATCTTCTTCCGCAGCCCGCCCATCTTCCAGATATTCTGCTCATGGTGGCAGGCGTAGATGATCGCGCCGGAGCCGAGGAACAGACCCGCCTTGAACCAGGCGTGGGTGAAGAGGTGAAACATGCTCTCCAGGGAGGCCCCGAGGCCCGCCGCCATGACCATGTAGCCCAGTTGGGAAAGCGTGGAGTAGGCGAGGATGCGTTTGATATCGCTCTGCTGCGTGGCCATGAGGGCCGCCATGAGCGCGGTGAGGCCACCGATCCAGGAGATGAGCCCGCCCGCCGTGGTGCTGGCGGCAATGAGGAAGGAGACGCGCACCAGCATATACACCCCGGCGGCGACCATGGTGGCCGCGTGGATGAGGGCGGAGACGGGCGTGGGGCCCTCCATGGCGTCCGGCAGCCAGACGTGCAGGGGAAACTGAGCGCTCTTCCCCATGGTGCCGCAGAAGATCAGGAGAGTGGCGGCGGTGATGAGGCCGCCATCCGCGGTGGCGATGGCCGCCGGGAGGCTGTCGAAGGAGATCGTCCGCGTGGCGGACCACAGCATGAGGATGCCGATCATGAAACCGAAGTCCCCGATGCGGTTTGTGAGGAAGGCTTTCTTGGAGGCCTCCGCCGCGCTGTTCTTCGTGTACCAGTGACCGATGAGAATGTAGGAGCTGACGCCCACCAGTTCCCAGAAGATGAACATCATGGCGAAGTTCGCCGCATACACGATCCCCGTCATGCTGAAGAGGAAGAGCGAGAGCCCCGCGAAGTAGCGGGCCTTGCCTTCGTCATCCTTCATGTATGCGAGGGAGAAGAGATGCACCAGCGCGCCGATGCCCGTGACCACGATCATCATGCCGCTGCTCAGGGCGTCGGTTTTCAGCTCGATCCCCAGCTTCAGCCCGGCCACTTCGGACCAGTTCAGAAGCTCGAAGTTCCCCCACTGTCCGGCCATGAGGACCAGGATGCTGAGCCCCAGGGTGACGAGGACGGAAGCGGTGGAAAGCAGGGCGCTGGCCGTGGCACTCCGCTTCAGACCCAGGAGGATCGCGGCGGCGGAGATCAGCGGAATGAGAAGAATGTAGGCGGAATAAGGCAGATTCATGGCCTGGAAAAAGAAGGGCGGGGCAGTGGGTTCCAGATAGCGGTGCCGGTTATCCCTTCATGGAATTGATGTCCTCCACATGGACGGTGTGGCGGGAGCGGAAGAGGGCCACGATGATTGCGAGACCCACGGCCACCTCGGCGGCGGCCACGGTGATGATGAAGAACACGAGCATCTGGCCGTTGTAGTCCGGCAGGCCGTTCACCGTCTTGAAGCGGCTGAAGGCCACCAGGGTGAGATTCGCCGCGCTGAGCATCATCTCCAGACACATGAAGATGACGATGATATTCCGGCGCAGCACCACGCCCGCCAATCCGATGGCGAAAAGCAGTCCGCTGGCGATGAGGTAATCGTTGAGAGTCGTCATGGAAGCAAAAATCGGATCGGGCCGCGGTGGAGGTTTTCAGTCCCCGTCCCGTTCATATTCAGATACCGGCGGGGGGCACGGGAGTGGAGACCGCGGGATCGGAGGGAGGCGGGACTCCCTTGTCCTCGCGCCGGGACAGAGCGACCACGCCCACGGTGCCCACGAGGAGGATGCAGCCCACGATCTGGAGGTGCAGATTGTAGCGGGTGAAAAGGGACTCGCCCACCAGCTTGGCATCCGGCAGGATTTCCTGTTTGAGGTCCGCGTCGATGGTGGCGGTTTTCACCCCGGCGGCTTCACGCGCGGCGGAGGCGGTTTTGTATTCGATGGGGCGCTGGGCCATTTCCGTTTTACCCTCCTTGAACCCGGCGGTCACCGCGCCCAGCTGGATCACCAGCCCGAGCACCAGGACTCCCCCGCCAATGACGGCCACCTTGTTCACCTTGCGCCGCGCCTCGGCCTTGATGTCCATGAGCATGATGATGAACAGAAAGAGCACCATCACCGCCCCGGCATACACCAGCACCTGGAGCGTTCCCACGAAGTAGGCATTCAACGAAATGTAGAGCGCGGAGAGCGCCGCGAACGAAGCCACGAGCGAAAGCGCGCTGCTCACTGGATTCCGCAGGAACACCACCGCGGCCGCGAAGCCAAGCATGATGGCAACGAAAATGTAAAAGAGAGGCTGAGGCATGGAAGGAGATAAAACAGGAAAATCAGAACGGCATCAGGCGGTGTGGGAACCGAGGGCCCACAGGGTCCCCAGGTGGACGCTAAAATAAACCAGGGACACGGGAACCACCCGTGACCACCAGGGAGTGCAGAACTTCCTGAGTGCCCACACGAGTGCCAGGAAGACCAGGGGAAGGGACCACAAGCCCGCGTAACCGGGCAGGACGAAATTCAAAATGGAAACACCGGTGCAGGTCAAGGGCACCGCGCCCTGCTTCAAAGCCGCCTCGTTTTCCGCCACACAGTACATCGCGGGGCCGAGCACGAAGGCGGAGAGCAGGAGGTGGATCATCGCGGGAGCAGTGGCGATGTTACTTCAAATCATTCCACTTGTTGACCAGGCCCGTGCGGACGCCGCCCATTTTGTAGAGCTTCGCCTTGTCATGCTTCATCTCTTCCCGGGTGATGCCGGTGATGGCGTAGTCCTTGCGGAGGAAGATGGCCTGTTCCGGGCAAACTTCCTCGCACATGCCGCAGTAGATGCAGCGGATCATGTCGATCTCAAAAGCGCGGGGCCGTTTTTCTACCTTGGCCCACTTGTCGGTGGAGGGGATTTGCTCCGGGGTAATGGTGATGGCCCGGGGCGGGCAGATGAATTCGCAAAGCTGACACGCCACGCAGCGTTCCCGGCCATGCTCATCCGTCACCAGGGCGGGGGCTCCGCGGTAGTGCTCGGGGAGGTTGGCATCCCATTTTTCTTCGGGATACTGCATCGTCACCTTGGTCTTGCCCCGCATGAGGCGAATGAGGTGACCCAGCGTGATCTTCATCCCCTTGATGATGGAGGGGAAGTAGAGCCGCTCGGCGAGAGTAAGCTTGGGACGTTGGACGGTGTAGGCCATGCGTGTGGGGCGGTGGTTGCCCGGCTTGTGAAACTTTTCACAAAAGAGCTTTCCCCGGACTGTTGCAAGGCCCTTTGCGGAGAAAATCCAGACTTCCCTGGCATGGCCCCTGCCGTAAAGTATCCGCAAATATCCTCAAAATTTTTCCGGAAAAATGAACGCCCGGTGTAATATCGGCGTCCCTGTCCCATCCCATCACCATGAAACCGGTCGATTCCTTCCTGAACTCCGTGCGTCGTCGTATGAACAGAAACCGGGCCTGCCGGTCTGTTTTGTGGGCCGCGGTGGTGGGTGGAGGCACGCTGCTGACGGTGGCCTCGATTTACGTTTACAACGGCTACGAGGTGCCGCGCTACTGGTATGCCGTCGCGGGTGGGGCCTCGCTCGTGGGCGGGATCGCGGGGGCCATCGCCCGCCGGGCCTCCGTGGAGGAGGCGTCGGAATTCGCGGACGGATTTTTTGGTTTGAAGGACACCATCGTTTCCCGCCGCCGGTTTGAGGCGGAGCACCGGGAGGGTGGGTATTATGATCTCCAGGCGCACGCCACGGAGGAACTGGTGCGTCCCCTCCGGGCGGAGCGCGTGCCTTTTGTCTGGCCGCAAAAGCTGGGGGCCGCCGCCTGTATTCTGGTGATGGCCTGCGGATTGACCGCGTTCAAGGCCACGGACCAGAGAATCCTCGACAAGCAGAGGGAGGAGATGATCACCCAGTCCAAGCTGGAGGAGATGAAGAAGCAGTTGGAGGAAATGGTGGAGGAGTTGAGCAAATCCGCCGATGACGAGGAGAAAGCCGTCCTCGATCCGGAAAAGCTGAAGGAATTTGTGAAGGAACTCGGCTCCACCAAGGACCTCGCCGAGGCCATGAAGCAAATGGCCAAACTGGAGCAGAAGCTGGACAAGGCCGCCGCCGCGCTGGAGCAAAAGCGCAATGAGCAGCTCATGAAAAAGGTGGGCGAGGAACTGGCGAAAGAGGAGGACCCCCAGGCCCGGGAACTGGCTAAGAAGCTGAAGCTGGAGCAGTTCAAGGAGGCGATGAAGGATCTGGAAAAGATGAAGCCGGAAAACCTCGATGACAAAAAGATTTCCGAGAAGCGCAAGGAAGCCGCGAAGCTGAAAGCCGCCGCGAAACGGATGGCCGCCGCCGCCCGTGCCCAGAAGAGCAAGCTCTCCAAAAAGAATAACAAGGACGAGTCCGGGGCCAAAGAGGACCCGAACAGCAAGGAGAAGATGGTCTCGAAGGAGAACGCCGAGAATCAGGAGCAGGAGGAAGAGGAGGACATGGCCGAGGATCTCGAGAAGCTGGAAATGGAGGCGGATGAATACGACGCCGAAATGGAGGAGATGGAGAACATGGAGAAGCTCGGAAAGCTCGACCCCTCGAAGATGGGGAAAGCCGGCGAGAAGATCAAAGGCCGCCTCGATAAGATCGGTAAAGGGCTCTCCAAAATGGCCACGAAGCGTGCCGCGAAGCTGAAACTCCAGGGGATGGGGAAGATGGCGGGCAAGGGCCAGAGCTATCTGCAAGGCATGAGCGGGTCTCCCTTCTCGAATCCCGGCGGCAAAAAGCCGGGCAACGGCACTGTGGAAAACAGCCGGGATCAGAAGGATGAGCTGAAGGACAACGGCCAGACCACCCAGTTGAAAGGCCAGAAAGGCCAGGGGCCGAGCATTACCAAGGTGGAGGACGCGGAGGACGGCACCGGCGTGAGCCACCGCAAGGGCGAGGCGAAAGAGCGTAACTTCAAGATGCAGTTCGAGTCCTTCGTCCAGCGTGAGGATGTGCCGGAGGATGTGAAGGATGGCGTGAAGCAATACTTCGAATCCCTCCACTCCGCCGAGCCGGAAAAAACGGCTCCGGCCCCCGCGCCCGCGGAAGGCGGGAAATAACCGCGAACCGGTGCCCGGACACCCCGCCCGCCTCTCTCCATGGATCGTCCCCTGACCAGAAGATCGGCTCCCGCCACTGGCGTGGGAGCGGTGTGTCTGGCGCTATTTGTCAGGGCGGCTGAAAAAAGGCCCGGCTCAAAGGCGGAGATGGCGGAATCGCCGGAGTAGGGGTGTCAGCCGCTACGGATTAACTTTATGAAATCCAGGGTCCTCCTTCAACTCGTCATGGTCGTGTCCGGCGCGGCGGCGTTTTTGCTGCATGCGCAGGAATCCTCTCCGAAGCCGGATTCCTCCGCTCCAAAGGCAGGAGAGCCGGAGAAAAAGTTGCCGAAATATAAGGTATTGATTTCGCCGCCCGCCCCGTCAGACCGGACCGGTTTGGACGGGAAATCAGAGGAGGCGCGGCAAGCCTTCGAGAAAAGCCTTAACCTCTATGTCGAGCAGGGTTACCAGTTTGCCGGGATGAACGACAACTGGATCGTGCTGGAAAGAAAAGAGGATTCAGGGCGGCGGAGGGTGGTGCTGCCCTCCGGAGTGGATTCAGCCAGGCCCGTAGACCCCTCTAGGTAAAATTTTCTGTCAGTCTCACATTTTACTCTCTTTTTTCCCTTTCACTCTTAAAACCCCTTCATGAGTACCGAACAAACCGCCATTCACTTTCAGGAGACCTTTGAGAAGATCCGCGCCGAGGTCGGCAAGTTCATCGTCGGTCAGACGGACATCGTGGAAAATGTCCTGATCTCCATCATTTGCGGCGGCCACGTGCTGCTGGAGGGGGTGCCGGGTCTCGGGAAAACGGCGCTGGTGAATACCATCGCCAAGGCGCTTCACTTGAAGTTCCAGCGGATTCAGTTCACCCCGGACCTTCTGCCGGCGGACGTGGTGGGCACGCAGATCCTCATCGATAAAGGCGGCCAGAAGGTGTTCGATTTCCAGCCTGGCCCGGTGTTCTGTAACGTGCTGCTGGCGGATGAAATCAACCGTGCCACCCCGAAGACGCAGTCCGCGCTTCTGGAGACCATGCAGGAGAAGACGGTGACGGTGGCCAACACCACTCACCGGCTGGCGGCTCCGTTCTTCGTGCTGGCCACGCAAAACCCCATCGAAAACGAGGGCACCTACCCGCTGCCGGAAGCGCAGTTGGACCGCTTTTTCTTCAAGCTCTTCGTGGAACTGCCCACGCACGATGACTTCGTGGAAATCCTGAACCGCACCACGGGGAACAAGCCGCCGGAAATCTCCGCCGTGGCCACCGGTGAGGACATTCTCCAGATGGGAGCCACCCTGCGTGAGGTGCCGATCGCCAAGGAAATCCAGGACTATCTGGTGAGGCTGGTGCGGAACACCCACCCCTCCGAGCCGTCCTCTCCCGTGGCAGTGAAAAACTACGTCCGCCACGGCAGCAGCCCGCGCGGTGCCCAGACCGTCCTCACCGCCGCCCGCGCCCGCGCCCTGCTGAAAGGCCGTTTCCACGTGAGCAAAGAGGATGTGAATGCCGTGGCCGTGGCCGCGCTCCGTCACCGGATGATCCTTTCCTTCGAAGGTGAGGCCGAGGGGATCCGCACGGAGGCCATCATCAATGACGTCATTGAGAAGATGTCCTTCGCGGGGTATGCCGTGGCCTGATGGCGGGAGTTCCCCCGTATCGCTCAACCTCTTTCTCCAGGGCCGTGATAACCGAAGCTGACATCCAGAAGATGACTAAAGAGGAACGCCTCGAGGCAGTGCATATGCTTTGGGATGCGATTCTTGGCACCCCGAATGATGAACCGGATTCCCCGGACTGGCACGCGGAGGAACTGGCGGAGCGGACGAGGAAACTCGATGCCGGAGAGGAAACTTTTCTCACCATCGAAGAGGCCAAAGCTCAAGTCGCTGGATTCAAGGCCAGGCACCGGAGGTGAAGCCTGTAGTTGTCACGTCCTCGGCTCGATCAGATATCGATAATGCATGGCTCTTTTATGACCAACAGGAGGAAGGTGTGGGGGACTACTTCGAGTCGGTTATCTGGTCGGATATCGAGTCCCTTGCCCGCTTCCATGGGATCCACCGGTGTTGTTCCGGGTATCATCGCATGACTGCCAGCGTGTTTCCTTATGCGATTTATTACAGGGAGCAACCCGGGCGTATAGAGGTTGTAGCCATTCTGGATATGCGCCGCGATCCTTCATGGCTGCGGCGACAACTCCGCCAGCGTTGACCGTTATGCCCACCCGCGTTGTCACCATCCTCTCAGTGATCCAGACCGGGTTGATCTGTGCCTGTTATCTTACGGTGCTGGTGATTCTAAGAAGCGCTGAACGATGGAACGGGGACATCACCTGGATCCGGTCCACGGGCTGGTACCGGTTGTTGTCTTTTGTCCGGTATTTCTTTTGGCTTCTCCTCATGATCCCGGTGGTGATGACTGTCTTTTGCGGCGTGCTTGCCCGTTCCCACCGGGACATTACCTGGCTGGGGCCGGGTGGAATCTGGCTGGCTGTCGCCGTGACGGTGGCCTGCGTGTTCTTTTCCGCCTTTACGCTGTTTACTGCCTTTGATGGCCCGCCGACCCCTGTCTATCATCCTGGCAGGTAACGGAATAACTTCCCCTCTTTTCCTTTCTCATGCTCACAGACCCCGCCTTTATCCGTAAACTCGACGGCCTTTATCTCCTGGCCCGCAAGGTTCTTGGCGGCTCGCTCCAGTCGGACCGCAAGTCCACGAAAAAGGGAGCGGGCATCACCTTCGCGGACTACGCGGAGTATCATCTGGGGGATGACTTCCGGTCCATCGACTGGCGGGTTTACGCGCGCTTTGAGCAACTGGTGGTGAAGCTTTTTGAGATCGACGAGGACGCCACCGTTTACATCCTCTTGGATGAAAGCCACTCCATGCGGTCCAAGTTCCTCTTTGGCCGGCAACTGGGCGCGGCGCTGGGCTACATCGCCCTGCACATGCTGGATCAGTTGTGCGTCTATGGACTGGCGGACAAGCTGAATCCCCTGCTGGACCGCTGCCGGGGCCGGGGGAAGGTGCTGCCTTTCCTGCGGGCCATGGACGAGGCAAAGACGTTTGGCGAGGACACGAACTTCACCGCCTGTGCCCGGGAGTTCATGGCCCGGCACCGCCGGAAGGGAATCGTGATCGTGGTCTCGGATTTCCTCTTCCCCGGAGGCTACGAGGATGGCCTGAAGCTGCTGCAATATAACAAACACGATGTCTTCTGCCTCCAGGTGCAGGATGACACTGACACGAAGTGTGACTGGAAGGGCGACGTGGAGATCGCCTGCGTGGAGACCGGGCGGTCCCAGCGCGTGACCATTTCCCCGCGCGAGGCCCGGCTTTACGAACAGGCCGTGGCGGACTGGAACGCCGGGCTGAAGAAGGCTTGCGCCCGTCGCGGCATCGGGCTGGCGAGCACCACGCCGGAGATTCCATTCGAGCAGGTCATTCAGGACATTCTCCGGAGAGGTGGCCTGGTGGCTTGAGATTTCCCTGACGCCATGAGATCCATCGCCGCCGCCATCATTGTCGTCGCTTCCGCTTGGATGTGGCAAACCACCAGTGTGCTTTATCTTTTCCCGTCCGGCAGTAACGAGATATTCATTGGTTTGGGAGTGGTGTTGACCTTTACAGCTTTCATTGTCGGGTTGCGGGAATTCCAGAAGGGAAAATCCGGGGAGAAAGCCTCCCTTTTCCTGCCTGCCCGCCCTCCAAAACCTCTTCCGCCCCAGACGGTTACCACGCCGCCTCCTGGGAAGGATTCCGGTAAATCCTGATGATATCGGAGAACCCTTTCTTTTTTGTCTTATGAGATCCCTTGCCGGCCCCCTTTTTGTTATTGCCGCCGCCATCACCTGGCTGGGGGCAGGCGCGTTTCTCACGGGCGTGGGGCAAAATAATGGAGCGATCTCTTCATACGCTTATGACTTTTCCCGAATGGGAGTCGGTGCCGCTTGTATTCTTCTCATCATTGGGCTGGTGGTGTCCTGTTCCAACAGGGGTAGAGACTGACCAGCCCTTTCTTTTTGCTCCATGAAATTTCTCGCCCCTTTCTTTTTCTGGTCCTTTCTGAGCTTTATTCCGCTCGTCGCGATCTATTTCCTGAAGGTCCGGCCCCGGCGGAAAGAGACCACGGCTTACTTCCTTTGGACCCAGGTCTTCACGGAGAAAAAGGCCGCCTCCCTCTTCAACCGTCTGCGGGATCTGCTTTCGCTCCTCCTGCTTTCCTTCGTCTTCGGAGCCGTGTGTCTGGCGCTCACCCGGCCGGAACTGGAGGATGATGAACGGAAGGACCTGCTGATCCTGGTGGACAATTCCGCCTCCATGTCCGCCGGCGCGGGGGCGAGTCAGCGGCTGAACCTGGCCATGAATGCCGCGCGGGATCTGGTGAAGGGCATGGACGCCAGCCAGCGGGCTTCGGTGGCCACGGTCTCCGGAGACGTGCGGTTTCTCTCCCACCTGACGGACGATCCCCGCCAGCTTCTGGATTCCATCGATGCCATCCAGCCCACGGCGCTGAACTTCAACCGGGCGGCGGTTTCCTCTCTGCGCGCGGGGGACTCCGCGGATTGGATGAAGGGGCATCGCCTCATACTGATCACGGATGGCTGCTTCGGCCCTGCCGGAATGCCGGAGGGTGTGGAAATCCTGAAGGTGGGTGATCCTCTGGAGAACATCGGGATTGTCAGCGCCGATGCCCAGTTCCTGCCGGGGCAGGGGAATCCGCTCGGGGTGTATGTTCAGTTCGCCTCCTCTTTTAAGAAGGACATCACCACCACGCTGACACTCAAGCCGGACGGCCCCGGCGCGCACAAGCTGGTGGATGTCACCATCAAACCGGGAATGAACTCCGGCGACATGTTCACCGTGCAGGACGCGCCCGCTGGAAAGTGGACGGTTTCCATCAATATCGCGGACGGCTTTGACGGGGACAACGTGGTGAGCCTGGTGGCGCAAAAACAAAAACCCGTGCGGGTGAACGTGGATGCCGCTGACAAGTTTTTCTTCGATACCGCCGTGCAGTCTTTCTCCGGTGGTGGCAGTGGCTTTTTGTATCTCACCACGGAGAGTCCGCAGGTGGTCATCGCCCGGGGGAAAACCCCGGAAGCTCCCCTGAGCCTGATTTTCCAGCCGGAGGGGGCTTCCCCCTGGTGGAAGAGCGTGGGCGAGCCCCTGGAGTCCGCCGTGCCCCGGGTGCGCGTGCCGGACCATCCGGTGCTGCGTCACCTGGATGCTGCGGGCATGAATTTCGCCGGTGCCCGGAAGATCATTCCGGCGGACGGCGCGCTGGTGCTGGTGGAGTCCGACCAGTCCGTGCCGCTGCTCTATGTCGCTAACGCGGGAGGCCGCACCGCAGTGGTGGTGAATATGGATCCGGTGGACGCGGAGTTTTACTACAGCGCGTGGTTCCCGGTGCTCGTGTATGGCGCGGCCACTCACCTTGCGGGACGGGAGGAATCGCTCGCTTCCACCTACACCCCGGGTGCGACCATCCCGCTGCCGGGCGCGATGGAGGGAGAGACGACCACCATCACCGAGCCGGATGGCAGTCTTGTCACCGCCACGGGCAAGAAGTTCGGCCCCCTGGAGCAGACGGGATTCTATCAGCTCCGGAACGGCTCCGGCGAGTGGCAGGCCGCCGTGAATCTGCTTTCCCCCGGGGAAAGCCTCCTGGATAACACCCCGGCCATCACTACCCTCGGTCCCATCGCGAAGGGCCTGCCTCCGTATTTGATCCTGACCATCATCGCCATCGTGGTGCTCATCCTGGAATCCATCCTGTATCACCGCCGGAAGGTGGGGTGAGGCAGGCGGACCGGCTGCGGGAAACGCCATGATGTGACGAATCGTTCCCCCTCCTGGTTTTCCACTCGCTCCCCAAGCCGTTCCGCATTTAGTTCAGACCATGAGCACGTTGACGGCCATCTACGAAAACGGTGTTTTTCGTCCCCTTGGGGTGGTGAGGCTGCCTGAGCATACTCTCGTGGAGATAGAGTTGCCCGGCATCTTCGCCGGGGCGTCGCTTGAGGAGGAAAAGGCCCTCCTCCTCGCGGAAGTGCGTGCTCTGCGTGGTTCTCTTTCCCTCCCTGGGGGGACGAGTGATGCCGATATGATCGCCGCCCGCCTGGAGAAACATGGCCCGCTCTGATCTCCTGTGGCTCGACTCGGATATCCTGCTGGACTGGCTTTGTGCCCGCCAGCCATGGGTGCAGGCCGCCACGGAACTCATCGAGCGCGCGGTTTCAGGTGAGTGGAAAATCGTGTATTCCCCTCTGACACTGGCGAACATCTTTTACCCTAAATTCTTGAATGGAGGGATGACCGACCGCTCCACAGTGAAGCCGGTGGACGAGTGGCAGGAAAAATCAGGAAATTACCGCATGGATCATCCGGAGAGAAGCCGGTGGGCGGCTGACGGCAGCTCTCCGAGCCACTGGCCGCCCAGTTTGCGGCGCAGAATACGGGTCAGTAACAGTGCCCAGCACTGCCCGGGAGTCCATCGCGCCGTGATGGTGCCCGCCTGGTGTAGATAGCTGCTGATCAACGTGATGGCCCGCGCCAGGGTTTCCCCTTTGGCGTGCAACAAGCTCACTTTCATCCGGCGCTGGCCGCCATGCCGGGTCTCCCGCGCCACGCCGCCCAGGAGGGCCGGGCGGGTGGTGATGGCCTCCCGGTGGTGCTCCTCGTCAAAAAGCCGCGTGTAGAGGTGCCACCAGTTGCTGAGCAGCGCGATAAGGTTGGCCATGATCCGGCAGGGGGCCAGCTTTTTAGTGGTATAGCCGTTCCATCCCCACTGGTTTTTGAGTTCATCGTAATTATTTTCACAATCACCGCGCTCGCGATAGATCCGGGGCATGCAAGCCGCAGGGTAGGCCCTGGCATCGAGCGAAGTCACCAGCACCGCCAGTTTGCCACTCCAGGGAGCCGCGCTTTGCCACTCCGCGTCTGGCACCCCGGGTAAAAGACCGCGGTCTTTGCCGCGCCGCTTTCCCGGCTTCACCAG
The DNA here is from genome assembly GCA_965229245.1 of Verrucomicrobiales bacterium. Classification (GTDB taxonomy): domain Bacteria; phylum Verrucomicrobiota; class Verrucomicrobiia; order Verrucomicrobiales; family V1-33; genus V1-33. The sequence continues at coordinate 33,893 of CBDDIW010000002.1, read as the reverse complement.
GTGGTCTGGATTCTCCGGCACTGGAGCCCGGGCCGCCGACTCCCGTACGATGAGCACGCGCCGCTTCCGGCTCCAGCCGGTGAGCCGCAACGTGCTCTCCACCACCTCCCAGCCATCGCCCGCGGACTGCCAGTCGCCGGAGCACCGCAAAAGCGACACCAGCGCACGCACCTTCGCCGTGAAGCGCAGTTTGAACACATACGGCAGTCCGCGCTCCTCGCACTCCCTCATCAGGCCCTCCTGGCCGTAGCCGCAGTCGCCCCGGAGAAAAGCGGGCCAGCAGGTCCGCGGCAGGGCTTCGAGGGTGCGCCACAATCCCGGCTGTCCCCGGCCGGCGGCATGCTCGTTGCCCGGTCGCACCTCCACTCCCACACACAGCCGCAGGTTCGCCGCGAAGTAACTGTGATACACATGACTGGGACGTCCGGGTTTATGCGGGTTGTAGCCAATCTCCGCTCCCTGCTGCCGTCCATAGAGCGGTTTAACCGTCGTATCGATATCCATGATCCAGGGCACGCGCAGCAGGGGCGCAAGACAGCGTCGCTGGTGTTCCCCCAGCCACGCCAGCGCGGCACCCTCATCCATGAGATGATTGAGCGCGCGGCGCACCACATCATCACTGACCAGCCGGTCAATGCCCAGCACCCTGGCATTGAGCACATCGCCGCGCACCGCGTTCATATGGAGATAGCGCCAGTGGCCGCACAGCACCGAAAGCGCCGCCGTGCCAAACACATTGCGGGCTCCGCTCCCCCGGTTGCCCCCGTAGCGCAGGGGGCACTCTTTGATGAAATCCTCCCACCGCTTCCCGGTCCTTAAAAACTGCGCGAAAAACACCAGCTGGCCGTGCGCGCTGACGGGAGTTCCCGGATCCCATTCCGCGTAATACCGCCCTCCCGGCGTGTCCACGGGCCATCCGGTCGTGACCTCACCCTCCGGGTGAGCTTCGCTCGTCGCTGAGGTTGTCCCCATTCCCCGATTCAAGCCGCCTTCCGTGGCCCCGTCACGCCTTTTCCATTCCAGAGTTTAGGTTTACATCTACCGTGAACAGGCAGGCACCGAAAAAGCTCTCGCCACTTTGGATACTCTCTGCCGGCTGGGGTCGATAGCAGACTTGACCGGTGCCCATGTGCACAGGGCACTCGCCACGAAGAGGCCTGACTTTAAAGACGAACTTCAAATCGCCAGCGCTTGTGACTTGCCCGGTCTCGTGGCGATTATCACGCGTGATCTCACTGACTATGCCGGTGGTCCGGTGCCTGCCATGAGCGCGGGGGATTGGCTGAATGTACATCCACCGGACACCTTGTCGTAATCGCGGGGTTTTCTGGACGGGAGAGGGATTGCTGGTGAGACGCTATTACCGTATCTCATGCTCAGGGTTGCGCTCCCCCATGGGCACTGCACACTTGGCGCTTTCCATGCTGGTCCGTCTTTTGCTTCTTTCCGTTATTCCGCTTCTGTTCGCCGGGTGCCGCGCGAATGCGCCCGCGTCCCGCATGGGCGAGGCAGGGGTGCCGGTGGCGGACTCCTGGGCGGCCACGCGTGAGGCCCGGGCGGGAGTGGATACGGATTGGGTGGCCCGTATGGGCAGCCCCCGGCTGACCTCGCTGGTGCGCGAGGCCCTGGCGCACAATCCGGATCTGAAGATTGCCGCCGCGCGGGTGGACCAGGCGCGGTCCCTCATCCGCACGGCGGGGGCTCCGCTCCAGCCAAAACTGGACCTCGAAATCCTGGGGAACAAGACCCAGCAGAACTTCGTGGGTTTTCCCATCCCGGGCACGAACGGTGTGCTGAAGCAGGCGAACGAGTATTATTCCACCAGCCTGAAGGCGGATTGGGAAATCGATATCTGGGGGCGCTTCCGGGCCGGGAAGTCCGCCGCCATCGCCGCCGCGCAGGGAGCGGAGCTGGATGAACGCGCTGCCCGGGCCTCGCTGGCCGCGCAGGTGGCACGTGCCTGGATGGCCTTGATCGAGGCCAATGAACAGGCGGACCTGGCGGTGGAGGCCATCAAGGCTTTTGAGGACACGGAGCACGCGCTGGAGGAGCGGTTCCGCTCCGGACAGGCCGGGGATCAGGGCGGGCTGGGGGCGCAGTTGCGGCTGGCGCGGAGTGATATCGCGTCTGCCCGGGCCACGCTGGAGCAGCGGCGTGAAGCCCAGGGCCAGGCCGCGCGGGCGCTGGAGATCCTGCTGGGACGGTATCCGAAAGGGGAGCAAACCCGCGACCGGCTGCCGGTGCTGACTTCCACCCCGCCCGCCGGGTTGCCCTCCGGCCTGCTGCGGAGGCGACCGGATATCCTGGCGGCGGAGCGGCGCTTTGCCGCGCAGGGCATGCGTCAGAAGGAGGCCCGGCGCGCGGTTTTCCCCGGCATCAGCCTCACCGGCAGCCTGGGAACGAATACCACGGCGCTGCGGGATCTGCTGGCCAGTGAGTTTGGCGTGTGGAGTTTTGGCGGCCGGGTCTTCGAGCCCATCCTTACCGGTGGTCTGGTGCCCGCGGAGATTCAGAAGCGGAAGGCGGAGGAGGCCGAGGCGCTGGCGGTGCTGCAAAAGACCGTGCTGAAGGCTTTCTCGGAGGTGGAGAACGCCCTGGAGGCCGAGCAGTTCCTCCACCGCCGGGAGGTGGCGCTGGTGGAGGCCACCCGGCTGGCCACCGAGGCCGACAGCGAGGCCCGCGCGAATTTCCGCCAGGGGCTGGGCGATATCCTCACCATTCTTTCCACCCAGCAGCGGGCCATTCAGGCGCGTGGCGCCCTCGCGGCGGTGCGCCGCGCCCGTCTGGACAACCGCGTGGCGCTGCACCTGGCGCTGGGCGGGGATTTCAGCGTGCGTTGAAAACCGCGGTGTGTATCAAACTTTAACGGATACCCGGAACTCATGAAAGTCTTTCGCTTGTTGCTCGCCGGAGGGATGATGGCGGTCCCGCTCATTGCCCAGGAGAAAAAGGAGACGCTCCCGCCGCCGGGTCCGCCGGAAAGCGACGGGTATGAGCAGATGGAGACCCTCATGCGGACCATGGAGATCATCCGGGGGAACTACGTGGATGACAGGAAGGTGACCTATGAACGGCTGGTAGCTTCCGCGCTCCGGGGCATGCTCCAGGATCTGGACCCGCACAGTCAGTATATCTCCCCGGAACTGCAGGGCCGTATGAAGGACTCCGGGGACGCCGCCGCGGAGGACGCGGGTTTCACGGTTTCCCCGCGGGGTGGAGGGGGGCTGGCAGTGGTGACGGTGCGGGAGGATGGCCCGGCGGCCCGGGCTGGGCTGATGCCGGTGGACCAAATTTTGAAGATCGGCGACACCCATGTCCAGAGCCTGGATTTCCTGGAGGCCGCCCGCCTGCTCCGGGGGAAGCCGGGAGAGCCCCTGCGCGTGACGACCTGGCGTCCCGCCACCCAGGAGACACGGGAGCTGGAGATCATCCGCGAAACCCAGCGGCAGGAAACGGTGCGCGATGCCATGCTGCTGGATGCCTCGCTCACCGGCGGGACGAAGATCGGCTACGTGCGGCTGCTGCAGTTCGGGGGCTCCACGGCCACGGAACTCGCCGATGCCCTGGACCGCCTGGAGGAGGGAGGCATGACCGCCCTGGTGCTGGATCTGAGGAACAATCCCGGCGGACTGCTGGGCGGCACCGTGGAGGCGTGCGGGGAATTCCTGCCGCCGGGCACGGTGGTGGTCACCACGGAGGGACGGGATCCCGCGAAGAATCCGCCTCCGCTCAAGACTCCGGACCGGCAGCGCCGCTCCCGTGTGTATCCCATGGCCATGCTGGTGAATCACGCCAGCGCCAGCGGCGCGGAACTCATGGCGGGCGCGCTCCAGGACCTGGGTCGGGCGGTCATCGTGGGCACCACCACGTTCGGAAAGGGCAGCGTGCAGACTATCATCCCCGGAGACCGGAACAGCGCCATCCGTCTCACCACGGCTCACTATTTCACGCCAAAGCACCGCGCCATTCACGAAAAGGGAGTGGTGCCGGACATCATGGCCCCCATCAGCACGGAGGAGGAGACCCGTCTCATGGAATATATGCGGAAGTCCTCCACGGCGGACAGTGATCCCGTGCGCCTCGCCAAACTGGCCGACTCCCAACTCGAACGCGCCGTCACCGCGCTCCGGGGCGTGCTTCTTTACCGGGCCTCGCAGGGGAAGTGACGTCATGTGACCCGGAGCAGGCTTGGGCGGTCATAGCTTCCTTCATCCCTTTTTTTAAAAAGGCCTGCCCGGAATGGTCCCGGACAGGCCCGCGTTTTTATAGGATCATTCTCAAGCGGGCGGGGTGGTGAAACCTCCGTCACGGACCAGGCTGCTTACGCCATCCGCTGCCGCAGCACCACCATACCGGCCAGGCCCACGCTCATGAGGACGAGCGTCTCTCCGCCATCAGGCACGGTCACAGACTGCTCACCGACGGAGAGGGTGGCCGAGGTCTTATTGAATTCCAGTGTGGAGTTGAAGGCGACGTCGAAGTCCTGGGAATCAAAATGCAGGTCCACGCGGGCACTGAGAGAGGTGGCCTCGGCATAGGCGGTGTTCCCAGCGACCCAGGCATTCGTTTTATCCGCCGTGAGGTAGATATTCCCCGTGGCGGTGATGCCGTCCACGGTGAGGCTGACGGGGATGGTATTTTCCATCCCTGCGAAGAGCGTGGGAACGGACAGGGAGTAGCCCAACACACTGAGGACCACACTGCCTCCCTGGTTGAGAAAATCCGACGAGGCAAAAGGCGTGAGCGTGACTCCGTCCCACAGTATTGAGGAGGTGGAGTCCGCCGGGCCCGGCAGCGCGGTCATGCCCAGGTTCACCAGTTCATAGGGAATACCATCCAGCCGCACGTTCGAGGAGGCTTGTGTGATGTCACTGATGGCGGTGGCCGAGCGTGGGCCCGGAAGACCGTTCACATCTGAATAGACGGTGGACCCAGTGCTGCTCACCGTGGAAGTCAGGGTGGTGAGGACCGGGCCGCCGAACATGGCCGTCTGCCCGCTGTAGAGGGGAGTGGCGGTCAGCAGGTAAGGGCCCGGGGCCGCGCCCGTGACGCCGTTCACAATGGAAAAGGTATCGATGAACCCCAGGGGCACGGAGTTGATGACGCCCTGGGCGATGGCCGTGACTTCGATGTTGGAGGAGGAACTCGCCGCGGAGGTGGCGACGAGAGCGGCATGCAGGGGTGAGGAGAGGCCTGCTCCCGCGAGAGCTATAAGCGCGATGATGGATTTCATATCTGCGGACGGATCGGACTTGGGTTTTTTGGTATTGTTTTATGCGTGAGGTTGCGTGCCTGCACTTTGCGGAGGCAGAGCGCGCACCGGAATGGTGGCAAAGGATAAACAATAAAGGGAAGTGAAAATACGGTTCCGTGGATGCGGTTTACAAACATAGACTGGCCGGTTCCCCATCCGTTTTGTTACTACAGGCCCTTCCCGTCATGACTGAGGATTCCTGCTGTTTCCGGCGGATGGAATGCGGCATCTCCGGCTTCCCGGGTGGCCGGTCCATGAATCTGTAAAATCGGGTTTCCCTTTCGCACCCGCAGGGCAAGGATGCCAGGACGTCCCTTCTCCCTCCCCATGCGCATCCGCCGCCGCAGTTTCGGTCTGCAATTCACGGTCCTGTTTATCGCGGGGATCGTGGTGCTGGCGCGGTATTGGTACAACGTGGGATTTGACCAGAAGTACCGGAAACTCATTGGCGATGAACTGGCGCGGTATGGCCTGGGTGCGGAGATCGGCAGGCTCACGCTGGACCCGGTGGATGGCCTCACGGCACGGGATGTCCAGCTCTTTGATCTGAACAGCCCGGAGCAGCACCTGGCGGTCATCAACCGGATCACCCTGGACATTGACCTCGCCCGGCTGGTGAACCATGAGGAATTCCTGCGGTCCGTGACCCTGGCAAAAGCCAGCCTGACGCTGCCGGTGGATCCCCGGGATGCCTCCAGCGAGTGGATCCGGGTGAAGGATCTGAACGCCCGGCTCGTCATCAAGGGGAGACAGATAGAGATCGCCCAAGCGGAGGCGGATCTCTCCGGCGTGCACGTGGTGGTGCGGGGGGACATCAGCCGCGGGAGTCCGGAGGAAACTCCGCCGGACCCGGACGAGGAACAGCGGAAGCGGGATCAGCAGTTGCGGGAGATGCGGGACCGGCGCGGGGCGTTGCGCTCCGTGCTGCGGGTTCTTGATCGTTTCAGTATTCCGCCGCAGGCGAAGGGCAGGCCCCGCGTGCAGCACATGGCCCAGGTGGAGGTGGAGGTGCATGGCGATCTCGCGGATCTGGATACGGCCTCCGTGCGGGCCACCATGCGTGGCGGTCCTATCCGCTGCGGGGAATTCACGGCGGAGAGTTACAGCGCGGACGCCGTGCTGGAGGACGGGGAACTCACGCTGCGCCGCCTGAGCATTCAGGACAGCACGGGCACGTTTTCCGCCAATGCTTCGTGGAAAATCCGGCAATCACATACGGTGGATTTTGCCGTGGATAGCAGCATCGACCTCCTGGGTCTGCTGCGTGGAGCCGTCCCGGACCTGCAACTGCCGGACGGGCTGGTGATGAGCGATACCCCCCGGTTTCAGGTGGCGGGGGAATTGCTCACGGGCGTGCCGTTTTCCCTGGAGCGCCCGCCGGTGAATATCACGGGGTCTCTCACCGCCGGAGCCTTTGGAGTGAAGGGGGAGAACTACGAGAGCCTGCACGGGGACTTCGCGGTGCGGGAGGACGGGTTTTTGTATCTGCGGAATGTGAAGGTGAAGCACGCCACCGGTTCCATCACCGGGCAGTTTATGCGCCGGGCTGAGGACATGCGCTATCAGGTCATCGTGGACGCGGGCATGGCTGCCTTCGCGCCGCTGCTGGATATTCCCGGCGTGCAGCGTCCGCTGTTGCCCGTGGCTTGGACGTCGCAGTCCCGCGTGGCCGCGGCCTTCTCCGGGACGGGCAGCCCGGACGGGAAATCGTGGAATCATGCAGGGAATGTGAGCGCGCGGGATTACCGGCTGCGGGGGGCGCTCGTCCGTCAGTTCGAGGGCGGGGTGGAAGTGGGACCGGGCGCGCCTCCAGTGGTCACCTTGAAGGACTTCATGCTGCGGCGGGAGGATGGGGACATCACGGGAAAACAGGCGGTCATCGATCACCCGGCGCACCGCCTGTATTTAAAGGGCATCGTCAGCACCTGCATGCCTGCCCCTACCTCCGCGATGCTGGCCCCGAAGGTGGGGGATGTGCTTTCGCGCTACTACTTCGAAGCTTCTCCCCGGGTGGAACTGGAGGGCGTGCTCGGGCTTCAGGGACCGGCGGGGAATGACCTCCACGTTAAGCTCCACTCCCCCGGCGTGTGCGGGCTGCCGGTCGGGAAGGAGGACTGGCGCTTCACCGGGGTTTCCGGCTCCCTGCATTTGAAACCCGCCAGCATCGCGGTGGAACTGAGCGGGAAGTCCGTGCCGGACGCGAAATTCACCAGCGTCGTCCGCTTCGACAATCCCGCGCCCATGAGCATCAACGGGGAGTTCGGAACCACGAAGGAAAACAACGTCAGCGGCACCAAGTATGTGGTGCGGGTGGCCGCCCCGCAGACCATGCACATCCTCCTGGCCGGCCATGAGTTTCCCATCCAGCAACTGGATGCCACGGTGCGCGCGGAGGCGGGGAAAATGACGGTGAATGGCGGCGGCACCCTCTTCGGTGGGCGCGTTGGCTCCGCGCTGGAATTCCCGGACTATACCAAACCCGGGCATTCCGCCACGGTGGCCTTTGAGAGGGTGGACTTCGGCAGGCTCACGGGCGTCTTCGGCACGAAGGACGAGACGGGCGGCACGCTTTCCGGCCGGTTCACCTGGCAGACGCCGGATGGCAGCGGGCTCACCATCGAGGGTTCCGGCACCGCCTCCCTGGAGGAGGGAAATATCTTTGCCCTGCCGCTACTGGGACCGCTCTCCACCATTGTCAGCGCCCTGCTGCCCGGGGACCGTATCGCCTACAGCGTGGCCCGGAAGGCCACCACCTCCTTTCGCGCCTCCCGGGGCCGGGTGACTCTGAGCGACTTTGAGGCGGCCACCCGCACCTTCCGCCTCACGGTTTCCGGGAGCATTGATGTGGCGCGGGACTTGGTGGACCTCACCGCCCGGGTGAATCTGCGCGGGGCTCCCGGCCTTCTGCTGTATCCCGTGAGCAAGCTTTTCGAGTACCGCGCGGACGGCACCATGGGCCAGCCCGGCTGGCGGCCCAAGCACCTGCCCAGCCCCTTCCGACGCCGTAATCCGGGGGAACCGGCGGAAAGTCCGGTGGAGAGTATGCGGTAGATTTCCCCGTTTTTTTACGAACGAAAACCTCGCGGCGGAAAGCCGTTTTGGAGCACGAAAAGGGCCGGGATTATATATTTTTCATCCGCTAAATGACAAAACCGTCGTTTGCGCTCCGTGGGAATGGTGCCATAGTCGCGCCCCTTCCCGCCCGGCTTTGCCTCGTTGAGGCCCCTTTTTTGTCCGGCATGGTCCCCCGTCTGATCTTCCTATTTGCCTAGTACTCCGTCATGAACACCCGTATCCGAAACATCGCCATTATCGCCCACGTTGACCACGGCAAAACCACGCTGGTGGATAAGCTGCTGCGGGCGGGTGGAGCCTTCCGTGACAATCAGGTGGTGCAGGAGCGCTCCATGGACAGCATGGATCTGGAACGGGAAAAGGGGATCACCATCCGTTCCAAGAACACCTCCGTGCACTGGGGAGACCGGATTATCAATATCGTGGACACCCCGGGCCACGCGGACTTTGGCGCGGAAGTGGAGCGCGTGATGAAGATGGTGGACGGCGTGCTGCTGGTGGTGGACGCCTACGATGGCCCCCAGGCGCAGACCCGTTTCGTGCTTCGCAAGGCCCTCCAGGAAGGCCTGAAGGTCATTCTCGTTATCAACAAGATCGACCGCCCGCACTCCGAGCCCGCCGCCATGCACGACAAGGTGCTGGAACTGCTCCTGGAGCTGGAGGCTTCGGAGGACCAGTTCGACGCTCCCACCTTCTACGGTTCGGCCCGTGACGGCTACTTTAAGAAGAATCTCTCGGATGAAAACGTGGACATGATGCCCCTCCTCCAGGGGATCTGGGACCACATTCCCTCCCCGAACGTGGATCCGGACGGTCCCTTCCGCATGCTGGCCTCCAACATCGCGTGGGATGACTACGTGGGCCGGGTCGCCATGGGCAAGGTCCTCAGCGGACGCGGCGTGAAGGGTGACACGGTCTATCTCTACCGTAAGGATGGCTCGAAGGTGCGCGCCAAGATCAGCCGTATTTTTGAATACTCCGCTCTCCAGACCACGCAGGCGGAGGAAGCTGTCGCCGGGAACATCGTCGGCATCGCCGGGTTTGAAGATGTGGATATCGGTGAAACGCTTTCCTCCAAAGAAGACGACGTCGCGATTCCCTTCGTGGACATCGATCCTCCGACGGTGAGCATGGAATTCAGCGTGAATGACAGCCCGGGTGCCGGACGCGAAGGAAAGTTCGTCACCAGCCGCCAGATCCGCGACCGTCTCATGCGCGAGATGAAGTCCAACATTTCCATTTTCGCCAGTGACACGGAACTGGCCGGCGTCTTCGCCGTGAGCGCCCGGGGAGCGATGCAGATCGCGGTGCTGGTGGAACAAATGCGCCGGGAAGGCTTCGAGTTGCTCGTCAGCCGTCCGAACGTGATCACCAAGAAGGACGAGCATGGCACCACCATGGAGCCCTTCGAGACTCTCTACATCGAAGTGCCGGAGGAGTACGTCAGCGGCGTGCTGAAGCGCCTCAATGAGCGGAAGGGTCTGCTCGTGAACATGACGGTGCACAAGACCAGCAGCCTCATCGAAGCCGAGATCAGCACGCGCGGTCTCATCGGATTCGAATACGACCTCATGAACCTGACGAGCGGTCACGGCGTGATGAGCCACCTCTTCAAGCACTATGCCCCGTGGGCCGGTGCCATTGTGACCCGGACTTCCGGCACCCTGGTGAGCATGGAAACGGGGGAGGCGACGCCTTACAGCCTGGAGGATGTGCAGGTGCGCGGAAAGCTCTTTGTGGCTCCTGGCGATACCATTTACGCCGGAATGCTCGTGGGTGAAAACCCCCGTGCGGAGGATCTTCCCGTGAATCCCTGCAAGGCCAAGCAGCTCACCAACTTCCGGACCACTGGTTCGGAAAAGGGTGCCGGCCTCACGCCTCCCATCCGTTTCAGCCTGGAGCGCGCCATCGAATACATCGGCGGGGACGAACTGGTGGAAGCCACGCCTAAGAATATCCGCCTCCGTAAGCGCATCCTGGACTCCAGCGAACGCCGCCGGGTGCAGAAGCGCGAGGAAGCGCTGAGCGGGGCATAGTCCCGGCTGAACGCCATTAAATGATGAAAGGCGGGGGTGAGATAATCACTCCCGCCTTTTCATTTTTGCTCTGGAAGTAAGGTTTCCAATAAAATCCATTGGCATGGCGGGTGCTCTCTCGGCATGCAGTGATTCGACTCCGGATTAAATTCCGGTTGGAAATTTGACGCTTGCCTTTTGTTCTGAAAATCCCCATTCTCCGCCCGCTCGCAACTCCGCGAACAGAATCGGACTAAACCCCAATCCTCCGACACATGGCTCAACGACTTCTCCTGGCTGCGGCCGCCGCTGTTCTTTGCTCAACTCTTTGCAGTTGCTCGTCCACCTCCAGCCTCGCCAGCGCGAAGGTTTACCGGAATGGACAAGTGGACAACGCCACTTACTACAAGGTGAAGACCACGGCCTACAGCCATCTCGAAGCCGACAGCCTGCAATACGGCGTCAAGAATGCCGAGGGCGGAAATCTTCAGTATGGGATGGTGCGCAGTGCCGCCGCCGACTGGTCGGTGTTCCCGCTGGGCACGGTGTTCAAGATCGAAGGCGCTCCCCATCTTTACAAAGTGGATGACTACGGCAGCGCTCTCGTGGGCACCAAGACCATCGATCTCTACAAGCCCGACCTCGCCGGTATCAAGGACTGGGGTGCGCGGAATGTGAATATCAAGGTTCTCAAGTGGGGCAGCTATGCCAAAAGCATGGAGGTGCTCAATGACCGCCAGAGCTACGCCCACGTCCGCGCGATGATCGCGGGGATTAAGCGGAAGATCTGAGGTCCGGATTCCGTTCAATGACAAAGAAGGAGCGGGCGGCGGCGGTTCTGGCTGGACTGGAGCGGCTGTATCCGGTGGTACCCATTCCACTGGACCACACGGATGCCTACACGTTGCTCATAGCCGTGCTCCTGTCCGCCCAGTGCACGGACGTCCGGGTGAATCAGGTGACGCCCCGGCTTTTCGCCCGGGCGCGGACTCCGGAGACTATGATGCATGTGCCGGTGGAGGAAATCCGGGAAATCATCCGCCCGTGTGGTCTTTCCCCGCGAAAGTCCGCCGCCATTTCAGAACTGTCCCGGATTTTGGTCGAAAAATACGGAGGCAGGGTGCCCGCGGATTTCGAGGCCCTGGAGGAACTTCCCGGCGTGGGTCACAAGACGGCTTCCGTGGTCATGTCCCAGGCTTTTGGGTTCCCGGCTTTTCCGGTGGATACCCACATTCACCGGCTGGCCCAGCGCTGGGGCCTCACCAGTGGGAAAAACGTGGAGCAGACCGAGGCAGACCTGAAACGGCTCTTCCCGGTGGACTCATGGAATAAGCTGCACCTTCAGATCATCTACTACGGGCGGGAGCATTGCAGCGCCCGGGGATGTGACGGCACCCACTGCACGCTTTGCCGGGAGCTTTATCCCGACCGTAAAAAGGCGGTGGCGACGAGGAAGTAAAAGGTTCTCAGCGACCGCAGTCCACCAAGATCCAGGAGTGATCCTCGCCCGCGCCTGTGCCTTTCTTTGCGGTCACGGGCACGAGATCCTGGGACATCCAGATGTGGTCGATGGCGAGAATGGGCACTCCGTAGCCCCAGGTTTCCAGAGGGCCGTGCCAGGAGGCGCAGTCGGCGAACCCGTGATGGAAGGTCTTCCACCAATGCTCGAAAGTGACGGAATCCACCGGGGTATTGAAGTCCCCGAGAACGAAGGTCCGGGGGGAGCCCGCGGCGGTATCGAAAACCACGGACAGCATCCGGTCGCGGGGCAGAGGGGGCAGAGGGCCGATGTCCGTGAGGCAGATCCGCCATTTATCAGGGAACCGGGTGAGCGCCGCCTCCACGAGATGAACCACGGACTTCTGCGGGAGTTTTTGGGAAAGGACGGGAGTGGCCTGACCCTTCACCATACAGATCATCCCCAGGGAAAGAGGGATCACCTGATAGGTGGGATGCCGTTCCCGCAGTTCCTGTTGCCCGGCCTCTCCCAGCATTTCCGCTTCACAGAACGCCGCGATGTCGGGGTCGTGTTCGTTCAGCAGTTCATGCATGGCCGGAGGCACAGCCTCAATGTGGCCGATGTTCCAGAAGAACACCCGGGGGCCGGATGCGGCGGGCGCGGCGATTTCCCGGCAGAGGTGTTTGGTTTGCACCGTCCAGAGCACCCCGGCCAGAGTCGCCATTCCCAGGCCCGCGAGAGCCCGCCGTCTCCAGGGCCGCCACCAGAGGACCGCCAGAAAGACCCAACTCGCAAGATGCAGCGGGTAAGGCACCGCATAGTAAGTGGGTGTCGCGAAGGCGAGGCTGTCCCGCCAGAGGAGCCGGGAGATGAGGGCCAGGACGAGGAGTCCCGCGAACAGGAGGGAAAAAAGCCGGATGAACGCGAGGATCTTCCCGGGACGCAGGCGGTGGAGGAGAATGGAGGCGGGCACCGGAACCTGGAATCCGGTTACTTCTTCTCCTTCTCCTCAATGCAATAGAGCGCGCTGTGCCCCCGGAGGAAAAGCTCCTTGCCCACGATGGCGGGAGAGGCCTCGAAGGCTTCGTCCAGCTTATTCGTCGCGAGGATCTCCATCTTGTCCGACTGCTTCGCCACCACCACGGTGCCGTCCCGTCCGGTGAAATAGATCCGTCCCGCCGCGGAAACCGGGGAGGCATAGATGCCGGTCATTCCGGGGATGCGCTCCGCTTCGATGTAGGCTTTGCCCGTTTTGGCATCCAGGCAGGAGAGATATGCTTCGTTGCCGGAGTGGAAATACAGCCGGTCATTCACCAGCAGAGGAGAGGGCACATATGGGGTCCGCTTGGAATGCTGCCAGGTAATGGCAGGGGAGTCGCTGAGGTCTCCGGTGCCGCCGAGTTGAATGGCCAGAAGGGCGGCTCCCTGGAATCCGCTGATGGCGTAGAGGGTGTCGTTGGCGGTGACGGGCGTGGGGATGACGTTTGCGGTCATGCCTCCGCAGGACCAGATTTCTTTGCCGGAGGTGAGATCGTAGCCGCGAATCCGTTCCGTGGCGCTAACGATCACTTCCTTTTTGCCCTCGTATTCCACGATGAGCGGGGTGGTCCAGGTCGTCTTTTCATCCCGGGGCTGGCGCCAGAGTTCCTTGCCGTCGGTCTTATTGAAAGCAGCCACAAAGTCTGGACCTTCGTGGTCCCAGTTGATGACGAGAGTGTCTCCGCTGAGGGCGGGGGAGTTGCCCTCACCGAAGCCATTCCGTGTCTGCATCTTTCCCAGGTCCTTGGACCACTTCAGATTTCCCTCCATGTCCAGGCAGTGCAGACCCCGGGATCCAAACCAGGCGTAAACGTTTTTACCATCCGTGATCGGAGAGTGTGAGGAATAGCCATGGTCCTTGTGGTGACCTTCGTGGGGCAACTCCTCGCGGACCACCTTTTGCCAAAGAGTGGCCCCCGTGGCCCGATCAAGGCACAGCAGGGCAAACTGGTAAACCTCCGTCGGTTTTTCTCCGCGCATGCCGCCACCGCCTCCGCCACCCCCGCGGCGGCGACCCGGGCCTGGATCGGGAGCCGGCTGGGGCTGGGCGGGAGGGGCTGGGCGGGAGGGGCTTCCGCCGGTTTGGCAGCACCCTCCGGTTTCTTACCCGTGGGAATAGCGGTCTGGATAAATACCTTGTCTCCCCACACGATGGGCGTGGAGGCACCACTGCCGGGAAGCTTGATCTTCCATTTGATATTGGACGTCTCACTCCACGAAGTGGGAGGATCGCCGCCCGGAGCCACCCCAGTGCATTCGGGCCCGCGCCATTGAGGCCAGTTGGCCGGTTCAGCACTCGCGGCCAGAGCCACGACGAGATTGCAAAGCAGAAGGGACCATGGGCGGGACGGCGTTCTCATGGGCGCAGTATGGCACCACCCATGAACCCTGGCAATTTCCGGCTGCCGGAAAAAAGACGGCCTTCTTTACCCTTACTTCAGCAGCACTACAAAGATCAGCTTCCCGCCGCGCCATTCCGGACCCCCCAGAAACACGGGACGGTCTTTCCTGAGGGAGGTGTCGGATTTAACGAGCACCTTCTTATCCTGCCACAGTTGGAGATGGAGATTCACCCCGCCACCCTCGGCGGGACCGCGGGAATCCATTTTCAGACACAGGTCCTGGGAAGGAACCACCCAGGACTCATATTCCTTGAATACCTTCTGGGTGTGACGTCCGATGAGGTGGAAGTGCTTATACTTAAAAACCTTCGCCAGCCGCCCGGTGGTGTTTTGCACCAGCGTGGCATCCACGGAGATTTTCTCCTTTTGCGGAGGGGGCTCCGCGTCATCGCTGGCGTAAAAGAGCAAACCCTCCACCTGAGCCTCGGTGGCAGCGGGAGCCGCGGCGGGCCTGGGCTCTTGGGCTTCAAGAGAGCCCATCCCGGCGCTGCACAGAAAGGCGAGCAAACAAAGGGGACGGATCATGGCTTAATGCACCGCGGTGATGAGAGGATGATTCGAGGCATCGGTGCTGCGCACGAACAACACCTGGGAGGCATTGGTGGCGGCGTAGTAGAACACCGGCTCGCCGGGCAGGGCGGGATCGGCACTGGCGACATCGAACGCCCGGATTTCCCGGTCATTCGGGAGCGGGGCCAGATTCTGGAGATCGATGACCGTGGCTCCGGCATCGTCCGAGAAGTAGGAATTCGCGACCACGCTGGGGTCTGGCGTGTAGCTGATCGTCTGGGCCACGCTGCCCGGAACGGAAGGCGAAGACAGATGATTCCAGCTCACGAACGCCACCGCCACCACCGCGGCGGACGCGAGGGGGCCGAACCAGGCGGAGCGCATCCAGCTCAACCACGAGGGAAGCCCGGAGCGTTCCGGGGCGACGCGGGTATGCCGGACGATGGGCGAGCAGTTGATGGCGTCCATGACGCTGCTCGTGAAGAAGTCCGGGGAGGGCGGCTCCTGTTTGGCCGGCAGGTGTTTACGCAGGAGATCCCTCAGCTGATTCGCGGCCTCGCGTTCGCTGATAAGCTCCGGCATGCCGGTAAGCTGGCGCTCCAGAAGGGCGGCCTCCTTTGGCGAAAGCTCACCATCGATCCAACGGGTACGCAGATCTTCGCTGGGAGTGGTGGGTGAAGTATTCATGGCAAATCCTCCTGGTGGCGGGTTTCGTAAACGTCCTGCAGGAGGGTCTGCAGGCGTTTCCGGGCGTAAAAAAGACGGCTCATCACGGTTCCCATCGTGCAGCCCACGCTTTCGGCGATCTCCTGATACGAGAGACCATCGACTTCTTTCAACAAAATGACGGCCCGGTGGTCCGGGCTGAGTTCGGCGAGAGCGGCCTTGATGCGGGATCCCAGCTCCCGGTTGGCCAGGGCCAGGTCCGGTTCCTGAGTGCCGCGGGGCGTGGTGACCGCCCCGGCGGCGGGGACGGTGCCAAGTTCGTCGTTAAATTCCGTGCCGCCCTGGATCTTCCGTTTCCGTACCCAGTCGATGACGACGTTGTGTGTGATGCGGTAGATCCAGGTGAAAAACTGGGACCGGGCCTCAAAGCGGGGCAGGGAACGCCACGCCTTGATGAAGACCTCTTGCGAGAGGTCCCATGCATCGGCGTCGTTGCCTGTCATGTTGAGGGTCATGGCGTAGATTTTTCCGCGATAGCGGGTGACGAGGGTTTCAAAAGCTTCCGTGGAACCGGCTTGGCAACGGGTTACCAGCTCAGCATCCGAAAGGCCTTCCGAACCGCTGGATCCGGCGGGGGAAGGAGCTTCGAGCACTGAGAGAGACCCCGAGAAGACGGTGTCCACGTGCTCTTTCGACGGGCTGGGGGAGGGAATATTCACAAAAATCTTACAACGGAAGCATAGACACCCTGCCAGGGACGGCAAGAGCGGGGTATCGGGAGTTTTCAGGGGTGCCATTCATGGCCGGGATGGTCTCCGCGGGGGGTATAAGTTGAACATTCGCGGAGCCGGTGGCACTAAGATGCCATCATGGAAAAGTCGTTCAAGGAACTCCGCTTCACGCGGTCGCGACAGGCCGTCACGTTTGTGGCGGCCGGGGTGGTCTGTCTCAGTATTGCCGGAGCGCTCCTTGTTCTCTGGTTTTCCCGGGTGAACGGGCCGGACCGGCTGTGGTGGACGGTGCTGCCGGTCACGGCGGCCTGGTTTTGCTTCCGTTTGGCCGCGCACCTGACCCGCCATGCTTTTCTGCTGCTCTCTCCCATCGGGATCGAGATTTTCCCTTTCTACCGGCCCGCGCAGAACATGACCCTCTTCTCCTGGGGGGAAATCCAGCATGCGGAGGTCTCGGCGGACCTGAAACTGCTCACGCTGACCCTCGCGGGTTACAAGGACTCGAAGGTGATCGTCAGCCTGGATCCGGTGAAGCCGGCGAGCCGGGTCCTACTGGCGAAAGCCATCTCGGGGGTGATGGAAAAACGGGCGGGCGGTTCCACGACTCCGGATGAAGAGGTGGAAACCGCCGCGCCTGAAGTGGTGAACGCGGCGACGGTGGAGGAACCGGCAGAGTGGCAGCCCCGTCAGGGGACTTAACGCATCTTCACCGTGGCCCGGAGGAAGACTTTCTTTTCTCCCGCCATGCCGGACGGCAGCCGGAAGGTGATGGTGGTATCGCCGTAGCTCACGGGTTCGGCAGGCAGCCACTCGCCCAGCGTGGTGGAGTATTCGCCAGCGATCACCGCGTCATCGGCATTGCGGACGCGGGGCACGGTCAGGATGAGTCCTTCATCCGTCATGGACGCGGAGACCTGGGGATTCTGGCCGAGGGCGTATTCCAGCAGATTGGGAATGCCGTCGCCGTCGTCATCCCCCGCGGGCAGGGTGAGGAGGTGGAGCACGTCCTCCCCATTTGGATTTCCTATGGGACTCATGCTGGCCCGCCAGTTCCCTGGCAGGCTGTGATCCGGATTCTTCAGGGGAGCGATCAGCACCAGGCTGCCGCCGCCATCCGCGGTGGCAGGCCAGGGGGCCTCGTCTGAGTAAGTGAAATCCCGGATGGTGCTGTTGGTGGCATCCTCCAGTTTGATCCGTTCGCCGGAATTCTTCAGACTGCCGGCCGCCGCGAATTCACCGGCGATGGGTTTGCCCGTTCCATGGACCGCTTCAAAGGCGGCGGTGTTTTTCACCACCAGCACCCGGGCTCCTGGAGCGAGGGTGGCTCCGGCGGGGAAGGTGAAGTCGATGCCCTGGGAGAAGTGGACTCCGGTAAGGTCCAGGGTCACGGAGGGGCTGATGTTCATGAGTTCCACGAACTCGGCGTCGCCGTCCGGTTCCGGGTGATACATGATCTCGCTGATGACGAGATAAAGCTGGGGATCGCTGGGAGCCGGGGGGATGGTGAGCGAAGTGATTACCGTGCCCGCGCTGTTCTTGAGCGTCAGGGTTTCCCCGAAGTTGGAAAGGTGGCCATCCACATTCCCCTGAACAAAGAGCCGCTGACCACCCCGGGGTCCCGCGGCGCGCGCGCGGAATGCGGTAGGGCTGGGAGTGAGGTAGAGGGATTCCCCGGCCAGAAGGACGGTGCCGGACTTGATAGTGTGCTTGACGCCGCCCTCCACCTTCCAGCCGCTCAGGTCCACGGAGAAGGCGTTGTTGTTCGTCAGTTGGAGGTACTCCTCGTCCTGATTGTGGCTCGCCGGGTTGGCATCATAAGTTCCGAAGACGATGGGGGGAGCCGCGGGATTCGTGGCGGGAATGCCCACGGTGCCGCCACTGTTCAGATAGGTCAGGCGGGGAGCCAGGTATTCGGTTTTGATGCGGTTGTTCGCGGCCAGCAGCGTGTGCGTCACGCCGCCAAAATGGGAGGAGGAGCCCCATTTCGCGTGATCCTGGGTCACATCCGGGTCCAGGATGGGCACCATCTGGTCGATGCGGTTTTGGAACCAGTTATTCGCGAGGAACTGATCCGTGAGACTCCGGATGCGCCGGATGAGCATCGCGCGGGTGCGCGGAGTGTTGACGATCGCTTCCAGGAAGCGGTTGTACTTCCCGGGGGAAAGCAGATAGGGAGAGGCCCCGATGAACGGATGGCTGGCGTAGGTTTGATTGTAAACGATGGTGTCCGTGTTCAGCGCGTTGGGGCCAAAGGTGAGGTCCAAGTCCCAGGGCAGCATGGACCATTCTTTGGAACCGTTGGTGTCGCGGTAGGCGAAGTGATTCTTGTCGCTGGCGTCGATGTTCTGCGAGATGCAGGTGGTGGCCATGTAGTTGATCATGGCCGGGAGGTCCACGTTATCGAAGACATAGGTCTCCAGCGGAGTGCCCGTCTGTGCCACGCCAGCGATGAGGGCGTCCAGATCCGCTTTTCCGGTTTCGTAAAGCCGGGTCTTCTTTTCAAACGTGGAGGAAGTGGTGTAAAAGTTGTTGGTGGGCGCTTTATAATAGGCTCCATCGGGATCCACGCCGTTCCGGCTGAGGAAATCCTTGTCCGGATTCTCCGTCATGATGGCCACGCTGTAGAAAGCCCCGTTTTGCCGGACCTGCACCGGGAACAGTTCCGGGCAGACCATGCCGATGCTCCGCTGCATTTCGGCGGTCAGGATGGCGCGGAGGTAGGACTTGTCCGTGTAGGTGGTGTTGAGATCGAACTCCGTGACGCGGGGGCCATCGGTTTTGAAGCGGAATTTGTATCCGGAATTCCCCTCGATCTTGTGGCTCTTCTTGGGCCAGCCACGGGAGGTGAAGCCCCGGATGCGCACGCCGCAGTTATCGAAAAACTCCCCGTTCATAAAAATGGAGCAGCGCGTGCCGGGATCGTTGTCCACCAGGGCCGTGTTCTGGACAAAGCGGTAAACCACCGGCAACTGCGTGGTGAAAGAGGTATCCTGGACCATCGTGCCGTAGTATTCCGGCGAGTTTGAGGGATCCCGGAAAAGAGGAGCCTTGCTGGAGCGGGCCGCGCTGTCCGTGGCGGTGACACGCCAGCGGATCATTTGGCCCGGGGTGGAGGCGGTGGCTGGAATGACGGCGCTGTAAACCCCCTGGTTCAAAGTCATGGGCAGGGTGACCTCGGCTCCGTAGTTCACGCGGTAGAGGAGATTCACCGCCGTGACCGTGGAGGTGCCCTGGGGGGTGACCCGGGCATTGATGGTGAGTGCGTCCACGTCCGCGGGCGGTGGCGGGTTTTGCGTCACTGCCGCGATGGCCGGGCCGGAGAGCGCGGAATTCACCGCTCCCGGTGTGGGGGTAGCCAGATAGCCCGCGCTGCTGTAGCTGACATCCGAGGTCTGGTTAGGATAAGCCGGGGCGAACTCCTGAACGATGGTGGTCCCGTCCGGCTTCACGAGGGCGAGGTATTCGCCGTTCTCCGAGAGTTTGAAATTCGTGTGCAGTGGCTGGCCCGGTACCGCGCGGTTTTTCTCCGAGGCAAAAACGATCAGATAGCCTCCGGGTGGCAGAGTTACCGCTGGAAAGGTCCACTTGCCCAGGTTACCCGCGTCATCCGTGAGATGGTAGCCTGCCAGTTCCAGGGCGTAGAGCGTGTTCGGATTGTAGATCTCGATCCAGTCCTCATGGCTTCCCCCGATCTCCGCGTCCTCGATCCCGGTATCGTTGGCCGCGAGGAATTCATTGATGACCGGTTCCTCGATAGCGGCTCCCACGCCCACGATGCGGGTGGCGGTGGTGGACCCGTTGGCATTGGTGGCGGTGAGGGTGAAAGTGGTGTCCGTCGTGAGCGGCGGGGTGATCTTGCTGGTCTGCCCCGTGACGTCCTGAAGGGGCAGGGGGCCGCCCTCGATGGTTACCGAGACAGCATCCTGAACCGTCCAGGAAAGAGTGGTCGTGTTCCCGGTAGGCACATTCGCGGGATTCGCGGTGAATGAGGGAATGGAGGGCGCGGAATTTGCCCCGATGCCTTTCCCGGCGTTGCCGTCATTATAAATGCTCAGCACCTCCGCGGCGGTAAGCGCGCGATTCCAAAACCCGAAGTCATCGTATTTCCCGTCCCAGTAGCTGGGCAGGGAGGAGTCCGGGGCGGTGCCGCCGTTGTTGGTCTTGCAGCCCATGGCGGTGATGGCGCTGTTCCGCACCAGCGTGGTGGTGGTGGTCAAGGCGGCCACCTGCACGCCATTCCGGTAGAGCCGGTGGGTGGTGCCGTCATAGGTGAAGGCCACGTGCTGCCAGGAACCGGTGGGGAAGAGCGCCGGTTCCGCGACTTTGGTCCCGTTGGTAATATAATTGCTCAACTGGCCGGAGGAGCCATCCAGGCCGAAGTGATACTGCCCCACCTGGGAATTCCCCCAGTTCTTGGAGATGGAGCTCCAGGTGGGCCGGCTGTCCGCCCAGACCCAGCCGGAAAAACTCATGGTGGTGGTGTTGTCCGCGATGGCATTCGCCGTGGTGATCCAGTCATTGCCGCCATCCAGTTCCACCGCGCCACCGATCTTGCCCGCCACCCAGGGGCTGGCGCCAAAGTTGGTGAGCGTGCCCTCCCCCGGGGCTCCCCGGATGGAGTCCGCGGTGGTGGTGCCACTGGTTTCGTCGAATTTATAATGGGCCACCAGACCGTCCGTGACGGCGGCGGATAAAAGAGCCGGGGCGGCCAGAAGGGTGCAAAGGAGAAGCTTCAAGGGATTCATGGTCGGAGGATCACTTCAGAGAAAAGGGCGGGTGCGGAATGAAACCGCGACCCGCCCTCCAAGGGGATTGAAATTTCGCGGATGGGATTTCAACGCCGGCGGCGGATCAGGCAGGCTGCTCCGAGCATGGCAAATGCCAGGGACGAGGGCTCGGGAACGCCCACGCCGATGCCGAGATCTCCGTTGTTTTTGATCTGAAGAATCTGCGTGGCGGTCAGAGCCTCGTTCCAGAATGCCAGGTCGTCGATCTTTCCGTCCCAATAGCCGGGCGTCGCGGTATCAGGCACCAGCGTGGCGTTATCAGTTTTCACACCGATGCCCATGTTCACTCCCAGCGCGTCCAGATCCGTGGGGGCCGCCGAGGAGCCCACCAGCACTCCGTCAAGGTAAAGGGACTGCGAGGCGGATACCCCGCCGGTGTAAGTCACCGCGACATGGTGCCAGACTCCCAGGGTAATCTGTGCCGGGGCGATTGCCGGGCCGGTCTGAGGCGCGGCGAGGTAGTTGCTTAGTCTCCCGCTGCTGCCATCCAGACCGAAATGGAAGGATCCGGTCAACGAGGGTCCCCAGTTTTTCACAATCGTTCCCCAGGTGGGGCGTGAGTCCACCCAAACCCAGGCGGAGATGGTCAAGGCCGTGGTGCCAGTGGGGACCGCGTTGGGAGCCAGCACGAAATCGTTCACGCCGTCGAACTCCAGAGCGTTTCCGATTTTTCCCGGCACCCACTGGGAACCACTGAACCCGTTGCTTAGTGTACCCGCTCCTCCAGCTCCGCGGATGGAGTCTGCGGCAGTGTTCCCATTGCTTTCATTAAAATTGTAGACTGCCGTGAGCGCGGCCCAGGCCGGGTGTGAAAGAAGGGCGAGGCTACCGAGGATAAGAGAGGGTAGTTTCATACTGATCGGTTGTGTGGCGGAACCCACTGTTGATGTCGCGGGCAGCGTCCCCCTCCCACGGAAACCCCGGACTGCCAATTACCAGAAACAGGGTATTTTTAATCCTCAGGGGTCAAAATATTCAGTGAATCTTAACAATAAGCGTGCTGACGGACCTCCAAAGGGCCGGAGCTTAAGAAAAACTAAGATCAAAGGTTGCGAGTTGCCTTTTTTTATGTTTATTATGGAAATAGTTATCTGAACCGAAGGATTTATAATATTTATGAACGCAGTTCCCGAGGCCGTGCCCTCTCCTCCATTGGAATCTTATCGAGCGGCTCTGGAGGGGTGGCAGGTTCCGGGGATGGGGATGGCGGCTTCGGAAAACAAGCCCCTCCGGAAGGCCGGGGGACTCGATTTGAGCGGCAAATTTGCTCTTCTCCTGCTGGATACAGTCCTCTGGGGAGCCTGTCTCGGGGCTTGTGTTGGCCTGTTTCATCTAACGAACGTCTATCTTTATATCCCAAACCCCTGGATTCTTGTCATCCCCTACGTGGTTTCGCTTTTCGCGAGCTGGCTGGTGGGGGGGTATGACCGGGACACCTCATTCGTTTCACTCCGATTCGCCTCGGAAAGCCTGATCGCGGGATTCGTGGCCACACTGGTAGGCCCGGGACTGGTCGCTCTTTTTGGAAATTACGGGGGAGCTTTCCAAACCAGCCGGTTATTTTTGTTCCTGATCCCGGCGACGTTTGTCGTGGGTAGCCTCATGGCCCGCCGGAAACTCTGGCGCTCCCAGTGCCGGACCACTCTGCGGCGGGTCCTGGTGATCGGCAGCGAGGAAGAGGCTTCCTCAGTGGAATCCGCCCTGCATTTCCCCTGAACCGGGGGCAAAACACAGTCTGAACCGGGAAATTGCCTTGAGCTTACGTCAAAATACGTCCATGTCATTCTTAGTCTCATTCTTAGGCGTATGGCATCCCTCTGGAAACACCCCGAAAGTAAGTATTGGGTCGCGTGCTTCACAGACGCGCACGGCAAGCAGCGGAAGCGCTCCACAAAGGAGACTTCGCGGAAGGAGGCGATGAAGATTGCCTGGGCGTATGAGGAAGCCGCCCGGAAGCATCGTACCTCCGCCCAGGTGCGTTCCGTGCTTCTGGACCTCCACCGGGAATTGACCGGCGAGGCCTTGGGCTCCGTGGCCGTCCGGGACTTTGCCGCGTCATGGCTCAAGACGAAGGAGGCAGAGAGCTCTGCCGCCTCCGTATCGTTCTACGGAACTGTCTGCCGGGCCTTCCTGAAATTCCTGGGCCCGGTGGCGGAGAAGCCCATCATCGAAATCAGTGACCAGCATGTGCGCGGGTTCTGGCTCAAGACGGCGGAGACCCGGCACCAGAATACCGCCGCGCATTACGTGAAGTGCCTGCGGATGCTCTTCAAGGATGCCATCCGGCAACGGCTCATTCTGGAAAACCCCGCCGCCGATGTTGGAAAAGGCCGGGGTCGCACGCAAAAAAGCAAGCCCACGATCCGCCGCCCCTTTACCCTTCCGGAATTGGAGCGGGTGTTGAGCGTCGCCGATCCCGAATGGAAAAGCCTTGTCATCTTTGGGTATTACACCGGCCAGCGGCTGGGAGACCTTGCCCGGCTGACTTGGGAAAATATTGATCTGGCGCGAAATGAACTGCGCTTCATTACCCGCAAGACTGGTCGCCAGATGTTCCTGCCTCTCGCTCCCGCGCTCCGCCGTCATGTCGAGGGCTTGAAGACTGGCCATTCGGCGGAGGCTCCCCTACATCCCAATGCCTTCGCGATGGGGGAAGAGAAAAAGAGCACGTCCACTCTGAGCAATCAGTTTGCGGACCTGCTTTTTCGCGCGGGCCTGCGTGCCCGTGTGAGCCATGATTCAAAAGGGAAAGGACGCTCCGCCGCCCGGGAGCGGAACGGCCTCACTTTCCACAGCCTGCGGCACACAGCCCGGACTTTGCTTCAAGATGCGGGCATTAGCCTGAAAGTGGCCATGGAGTTTGTCGGCCACGATGATTCGGCCTCCTCGCTCCGTTATGCCCACGTCTCACGGGAGGCAATGGAGCAAGCCGCTGGCTCCCTCCCGGATCTTCCCTCCGTGTGATCTGCGCCCCCGCAAGTTGCCGTTGAGGGTCATTTTGCCCGTCACTCACGTCACTCCGTGAGCAATCCTTTACGGGATAAGGGTTCCAGCGTGTGGCAGGAGCTGAAAACCGGGTGTCATTAGTGCCGGGAAACGGCTGTCACTCCCTCAGCCCCTCTGCAACGCGCATTCCAAAGTGCCCGCGCGCTGGCACGCTCAACTGGAAACCGCGGCGGACTGTCATTTTACCCGTCACGCCCGTCACTCCGCGTTCAATGCCTTACTGGATAAGGATTTCAGCGCGTGGCACTGCCCTGAAACCGGGTGTCACGAGTGCCAGCTTTCCGGTGTCACTCGCCTTTTCCGTCCGCTCCGGCCAAACGTCCCGCCGCCTTGAGAACCGCCGAAAACCGGGGTCCGAAAAAAAATTTTCGGTGCTAGGAAGTCCGCTTAGCCTGTCGGAAATGGCGCGACATTAGCGGACATTAGCCAGCATTTGCCAAATTTTGCTTAGCGATTTTTAGCCATTACCGGCGTTACTTGTTAGGGTGACGATTTGCCAAACTGAGGTTCGCGTGCATTGTGTATTTACTAACCGATGCTTGTCTATGTCTTATAACGTCAAAGATAATCCACCATATACCCCGGCTCCGGAGTTTGTGAAAATTGATGTCGCGGCCCGCATGTTCTCTCTCTCCCGTCCCACCATCTACAATCTTATCGGGGATGGGCTGATTAAGTCGGTGAACCTTCGCCGCCCCGGGATGCAGCGGGGCACGCGGCTGATTCATGTCGAGTCCATGCGTGGCTATCTGCACAGCCTTCCCTCCTGAGTTCTCCCGATTCCCTTCTGAATGGTCCTGCCCGCGAAAGCGAAAACCAAAGTCCGAACCGGAAAATTCCGTCCCATCAAACGGGGTGGAGCTGCGGAATGGATGGAGACGGAAGAGAACTCTCCCCGGGAGACTGTGCCGCCTGCCGCACCTGATGAGCCCGCCGTGATTCCTGCGGCGGGGCATCCGTCAGATTTGCGTGGTAGCATCGCGGCGACGGCACAGTCTCCCGGGGAGTGTGAAGCTCTTACCATTGCGGGAGGTTTCGACCGGTCAAACCCGGATGCGTTCTGCGACGCGCACGGCATTTACCGGTGCAATCGCAAGGACGGTGCTTTTTATATCCTTGTGGAACCCCGCGCCGGACTCCAGACGGAACGCCAGTATGCGGAGGTTTCCGCCGGAGAGCTCCGCAAAATCTGCCGCCGCCTCGGGGTGCGGTTAAAGCCTGATCCGGACCGGGGCGAACTGGAAAGCGATTTTGATTTGCTTCATATTCACATCATCCTTTACCGGCGCGTGGATCTCATGCTTCCGGGGTATGCCGGTTATGATGCCGGGGTTTATGACTGCGCCGGAGTGCGCCTGCTGGTCATGAAAAGTCCCCGGCGGCTTCATCCTGCGGAGGGGCCGTGGAATACCGTTCTTGCCTTCATTCGGGGCTTGCTTCCCGTGGCTCCGGATGGAGTGGACCAGGCGGAAATCTTCCTCGCGTGGCTGGCCGTCACGGTGAAGGCTCTGGAGCGGCGACAGGCCCGGGCCGGGCAAATCCTTATCCTTTGCGGTCAAAAGAACGATGGGAAATCCCGCCTTCAACATTTCATCATTACACCGCTGCTGGGAGGCCGGAGCGCCGATCCGGCAGACTGGCTCCTCGGTATCACGGACTTCAACTCAGAATGCTTCGGGTCTGAACACCTGTTATTGGAGGACACCCCTTCCTCTCAGAAGAAGGATGAACGGAACCAGTGGAAGCAACGGCTGAAAGGCGTGGCCGTGAACGACACCGCGCGGCTCCATTCCAAAGGGCAAACCGCCGTCACGCTCCGGCCTTTCTGGCGTCTCAGTATTTCGCTGAACAACACGCCGGATGACATGGCCCTCCTTCCTCCGCCTTCGTCAGACTGGGTGGAGAAATCCATCATGCTTGAGACCGCCCGCCCCGCGTATCTGCCTTGCACGGATGAAGAGCGGCAGGAATGGCGCGAGGCACTGGAACGGGAAATGCCCTGCTTCCTTCACTATCTCCTGCACGGCCACGAGATCCCGGAGGACTGCAAAGGTGCCCGCTTCGGAGTACGGTCTTACGAAAACCCAGGCATCCGTTCCCAATTGGAAGACGCCGCGCCCTGGGCGGAAGTGTGGGATACTATCGAGGATTTGCAGCCGTGGAAAAATGGAGCCGGGGGCACCGTGTTTAAAGCAAAGCTCCATGAGATTGAAGCGCTCCTAACGGACGCGCCGGACGTGGGAGACTCCATGGGCCGGCTCCTGAAAAAGAACTCCCTCGCGCACATGCTCCGGCACATCATGGCGGAGTATCCGGACCGCGTCGGGAAGACCCGCACCGGCACGCGCGGTGGCGGGCGTTACTGGCTCATTTTCAGCCCCAAGGCTGACAAAAATTCCCCCATCACTCCTCCCCATTCAAACCCGCTGGAAGATGAAGACTGAAAACCCCACATCCAAAAAAACATCCGCATTGCTCTATTCCCTCCCGGAAGTCGTATCCTGGACTCACGCGAAACGCACGCGCTCTGTTCCTTGTGGAACACTCGCGGCACCACTCGCTCTCGGGCTGGAAGACCTGGACGCCATGAAGGGGGTGGATGCCTGGAGCCTTGGGGCCTTCATGCTCTCCATTTACCGCCTTTCGTGGTATCACGACCTTGCCGGGGCTTTCCTGCTTCTGGATTCCCGCGCCCGTGCCGCGCTGGAGGACGCACAGCGCAAGGCAAGACTGGAGCACGTTTCCCTCGGGCTCCTGTTGCGCATCTGCATCCCGGCCACGCTCTTCTTTCCGTTCGACAAAGGGCGGCTGGAATTGGGCTGTGCCTCCCGGTTTGCTCCCTCACACCTGCCCGCCGGTGTCAACGCAGTCTCTATCCTTCAGACGGCTATCCGTGCGCGGGTGGAGGGCGCTTCGCCATCAGCGCCACCGGAGAAGGCCCCACGCCGGAAAAGGCGGAAACGTCTCTCCGCCGTGGAGCGGCAGAAGCGCGAGGAAAGGCGGAATGAGGAGCGGAAGGCTCGCCTCTCTGCCCGGCGCTGGGCGCGCTTTGCGGCTCTCGCCACAGGCGATGCCGCCCTTCACATCCCCCGCCGGGGGAAAGTCACCATCGTTCCCCGCTCCTGATTTTCCATCCATCCATAATACACATAACACAACACCATCCATGAACGTTTTTATCGTCTTCGGCCTGAAATACAACGGCACCAAAGTCACCCAGGTTTTCATTGAGGGGGAAAGCTCCTCCGCCGCCGCCAGCGCCCGTGCGGCCTATGAGGCGTCCGTGGCGGATGCCACCATCAAACTGAGCGCCATTTTCACAAAGCCTGTCCCGGATCGGTTCTGCGACCGCGGCCCGGCATGATTCCCCTTCCTTTCTCATACCTCACAACATCCAATTGTATTATATGATACTTGTTCATACACTGCTGCACTCCGGCACTGAGTCCATCCAGGTTTTCCACGGCCCGGATGCGAATGCGGAGTCCAGGGCTTTCTACGAAGCCGCCCGGGAAAACCACAACGTGGACCGGGCGGACCTCTATATAAATCCGGTGCCTCACAGCGGATACCAATGCGGTGAGCAAGCGCCCGAACTGGAAGCCGAAGTGCTCCTTCCCCGTGTGCCACGCGGGGCGTTTACCGGGGAACGCCCGGAACTGAATGACCGCGGTGCCCGGTACATGGTTCTGATTTCCCGATACATTCATTCGCTGAGGAATGGACGCATCCGCTTTCTGCGGCTCCAGGAGCCATTGCGGGCACTTGAAAGGGAAGCAGATGCTCTCAAAACGAAGCGCGATGGTCTAATCCAGAGTGAAGGGGACGCCTTCTATATCGGGAGGAAGGTTGCGGAGGTAGATGCCACGCTTGAAGTTCTCCGGGGCCGTATCGCGACTGGAACAGTATCCCTTGCGGATCGGGCGGACACAGACTGGAAAGGGCTTTGCGTAGGTATCGCTGAGCTCCGGGCTCTCATGAGGGAGGCAGTCGCGGCGACTGCTGGCAAGCTGTCCGCCCGCCGGGCAGCCCTCACCGTGGCTCTCGTGCGCCAATGGAATCCCGCCTTTGCTCCGTCTCCCGCATGGCTGGAGATTGTAAAGGAAGGCGCTCCTGATGTGGAGCTCTCCCACCTGCCGGAAAACCAGTCCGAATGGACGCTTGGCCATTTGACGGCGGTCATTCTGGACGCCGCGCGGGTCCAGAATCACTTGGCCACGGTGGAGAATCTTCAAGCCTTGACTGTGCTGCCGGTGGAGTGGGAAAGCCTCCTGACCTCTCCCGGAGATTCCCCTGTGCCCGCAGTGGAGAGCCTTCCGCTTTTCGCTTCCGGCGATTCCCCTCAACCTGCCGCGCCTAGAGGCCGCCGCCCGGCTACCGCCTCCGTCTGATTATGGACCTACAGCGCCGCCTCCATCATAGTCTCCCGCCAGCGAAAGGCTTCATGGCGGGTGGACCTGGAGGCGGCGCACCCGTGGAACCGCAGAAAGCGGGATTATCGCCAGCCGGATTAGCCGCTGGCATTGCTGCGGAACGTAAACTCGTAAGATCTCCTGCGTGTTCTTCCGCGCCGCATAATCACCGGTCATGAATTCGCCGCGCTTCTCTCTGGAAACGATCCGTGAGCGCCTGCCCATGCTCCAGGTATGCGAGCGGGAGGGGCTGGAATTCCGCCGCCAGGGCGCGAACTGGATTGCGCCCTGCTGGGCCTGCGCCAGTGGAAAGGGTTTCACCATTCACGGGGAGACCCCGCACCGGGCGCACTGCTACGCCTGCGGATGGAGCGGAGACATTTTTGCTTTCTGGCAAGCCCGGCGCGGCCTGTCCGGCTTTCCCCAGGCAGTGGCGGAACTCGCCAGCCTCTGCGGCGTCGCCCCCGCGCTCCCCGGC
Source organism: Verrucomicrobiales bacterium (assembly GCA_965229245.1). GTDB lineage: Bacteria > Verrucomicrobiota > Verrucomicrobiia > Verrucomicrobiales > V1-33 > V1-33. The sequence continues at coordinate 5,059 of CBDDIW010000002.1, read as the reverse complement.
GTGACCTTCCAGCGGAAGCCAGTGAAACACAAGCCGCGCACCCTCGCGGAGTCCGGCAAGCCGGAGATCCCCGAGCTCCTTCCTATGACGGCGGCGCAAAAGCGGGCGCTCGCCTCACTGCGCGGGCTTTCTGTTGCCGGGCTGGAGGCGGCGGAGAGTGAAGGCCGTCTGTTCTCCTGCCGTTATCCGCGCGACAAAGAGACAGGCTGGGAAACCTCCCTTTCGTGCGATTCCTGGGCCGTTACCGATCCGGAACGCTGGGTTGTCCAGTGGCGGCGCATGAATGGCCTGCCGTATTACAGCGAGGACGGGCCGAAGTCCCTTTCGACCCGCAACACGTCGTGGCCGCTCGGCGCGGCACAGATAGGCAACCGCGAGGCCGTGGTCTTCACAGAGGGCGGCGCGGACATGCTCGCCGCGTATCACTTCCTCGCGGACCTTGGTTTGCTCCGGGAAGTGGCCGTTGTTTGCCTCCTCGGCTCCGGGAATAACATCGCTCCGGACGCACTGCCTCACTTCGCTGGAAAGCGCGTCCGTATCTTCGCTGATTACGACGAACCCCGAGTGAAGAACCTTGTCACCGGCCCCATCACTTACCGCCCAGGCTGGGACGCTGCCGCCCGGTGGCAGATGCAACTGGAAGCCGCTGGAGTAACCATGGTGGACACTGTAGATCTTTCTTCCGTCAGCTTTTCCCGGAAAATGGATTTGAACGACTTCGCAAAATCAGACATTGCTGCTCTCGATTTGATCTCCCTCTTTAAATTTTAATTTAGATTTCATTTGACGGAATTGGAAGAAGAATCTTCAAAATTTCGTGATTCTCAGGTTTTGCTGGTGTTCGATTTGGGGCCTGCTAAATGCACTTGTCGGCACTCTACTAAGTGCGCTTGCCCTGAGTAATGCTGAAATTATCAAATTTATGAAATATTCCATCCCGTGCCGTAGTTCAAAAGGGCTTTTCAAAGATGAAGTGACCGTTGAAATTGAAACGGAGGAAGGCCCTCGTCGGCTCCTCACGGACTCGCATAATTTGCGGGACGACCGTCTTATTGCGACGAGAATTAAAGAATTTGATGACTCTTGCCGTTTAGCACTTCCTAGTCCAACTTTTGAGACTGGACAACCATGGGTCCAGATTAAGAAAAATTTATTGAGACCAATATGATTCTTGGAAACGCCGCCATTTTGGAAGCCCTTCAAAACGGCTGGATTACCATCGATCCTTTTCCTTTTGACGATCCTGCAAAAGAACCCTTCAATACCTCTGCCGTTGATCTCACGTTGGGAAATGAGATTGTGGTGCCAGCCACTGAGGTTCCCTCGGTTCTTGACCTTCGCTCAGGTAGTATAGCCGCTTTTTGGGCGGCACATTCGAAAGTTCTTACTATCACCGAAGATCAACCTTATATTTTAAAAAAAGGAGTCTTCATTTTGGCTAAAACTAAGGAACGGGTGGGATTTCCTATAAACGCATGCCCTGAGGGAAGTTTTAGCGCCCGGGTGGAGGGGAAAAGTTCTTTAGCAAGATGTGGAATTCTTGTCCACTTTACGGCTCCAACCATCCATGCTGGGTTTGAAGGGACCATCACCTTGGAAATCATTCTTCACGGACCGCTGAGTTTCAACCTTGTGCCTGGCATTCCCATCTGCCAGCTTATTATCGAACAGGTCAAGGGTTCGGTGGTTGACGCCCCAAATCAATTTAAAGGACAGACGTCTGCTACGGGAACCAAATAGTTAGGGAATTATTCAGAGGCAATGAGCATCTGGTCAGCCTTTCGAAGATGGCCAGCCCGTCCCCTCCATCCGCGCCACGTCCAAGCCGCTGGGAGCTGCGCAAATCGGTGTCCGCGATGCAGTAGCTCTGCTGGAGGGTGGCGGTGACGTGTTCGCCACGTATCAATTCTTGACTGCCTTGGGACGGCTCAATGCTGTTGCCGTGGCTCAGCATCCCCTACACAGAAACCGCCTCGCTGCGGAGGCTCTGCCGTGCTTCGCATGGAAACGTGTCTGTATCTTTGCAGATAACGACGAATCCCACGAAAGTGCCTCGCCTCCGGGCCAATCATTCACCCGCCCTCCTGGAATGGAGCTGCTGGAAGGCTTAACAGGAAAGAGCGTGCGCGGAGGATTAAGATGGTAGCGGTTGCATTCTACTTGAAAAACCCATGGACATCGCGGGGAAAAGGTCTTTTAAACGGAATGAATTCAAATACAGATGATATTCCCAATAAAGATGATGTCCCAGGCGGCGGAGGGCTGCGAACGTTCTTAATAGGCATAGGGATTGCTGCCGTCGTGGTATTTTGGTTGATCGTTCCCTACGCTGTAATCTGGCTAACGTGGAACCCAAATGAGCGCGATTTCTCCGCCGCGTCCCAGATCGGGAGTGTTTTTGGTTCTGTAAACGCTTTGTTTGCTGGCCTCGGCTTGTTTGCAGTGAGTGCGACCCTTCTACTCCAGCGCAGGCAATTGAGCTTGCAGGCGGTCCAATTAAATACCCAAGCTAAGGATACTAAGAAAACGCATCAATTTTTGAAGGAACAAGGAAATTTAATGCGTGTGTCAGCGCTCTTGTCAGCTTTACCTGTCCTGATAGAACAGGCTGGCCGCACTCTAAGAAGGTGTCTTTCGGAATTGAATCATCATCGTCAAAATAATTTCCTTGACCCGGAAGACCTTGAAAGATGTGTTTCTGAGTTAGCTGGAATGAATTCTGCAACTGAGGAGGAGTTCAAATCAAGGCGGAGAAATGGTAATGTTCCCTACGATCTTTATGCCGAGGGAAATTACGTGCTCTTCAACCGGCGGGCACGCCTTGCGTTTTTGGCCGCCGAAAACGCTGATCTCCTTTCGAAGAAACTCAATGCGCTCAATGTGCATTTGGAATCTTGAATTGGATTAAGCGATGACGGCTGAGGCTAAGGCGCCGCTCTTGCGCATTCGGGTTATTGGCTTAAGTATCTAGATGCAATCAAATAAAGTGCGCCATTATATTACCGACGACTATGCCGCTCTGCTTGGAAGGGCGGTCTTTGTGTTTGGTTATTATGAATGGATAATTATTTTTTTGGTGCGAATGTTGGGAGTCAGTGACTTTGTTGAGACCTACTGTCGTGGAGAGAAGCCAATGACTTCGGGCGGGGTGCGGAAAATGCTGGAGGGATTAATCAAAAATCCTTCGACGGACTTTTCGGCATCTCCGAAGGTAAGAGTTGAGAGTGTGCTCATTGAATTCGGTCGGTTGGTTGAGCAACGGAATCGGCTAATTCATGCACATCCTTGTTATACGGAAGAAGGTGCTCACATTTTGCTTTTTCAGGGGCCTGCGGGGAGGCAGCCCTCAGATGTTCAGTGGCCACCGGCAGAAATAGAGCGTTTCATTACGGAGATCGAGTCGGCGGTCCCGGAGGCTCATGCTGTTTATACCGCCTTTGCCTCAGCTCCTTTGGGGAAGCTTAGCCCTCGTCCGTAGTTTGACATCGTCGGGAGCGATGCGTCCAGTCAGCAGAATGTAAGATGCCTCGCATGCAAAAGGCAAAAGGTGCTGAGTGATAGTAGAAATGTCTTGCGGCTATCCTGAATTCCCGTATAGTCCCTGTATTGAAGCCCGCCCCACGGGTGGAAATGAGCAGCCCGGCGGAGTGTTTAGACCACTCCGCCAGGCCTAGAACCGAACTCAAGTAACCTGAACTCGATCCATGAAAAAACCGTATGTCGGAGGAAATCGCACGCAAGCTCAAAGCTGCCCGCGCAAAGCTGGGCCTCTCGCAGTCAAATGCAGCCAGAGCTTGGGAAATCCCATTAAAGACGCTCCACGATTGGGAGCAAAACCGATCCACCCCGCGCTCATTTGCGTTGGCGGCCTTGAATGCGAAACTGGACGCTATCTTGGCGGAAGAGGGACCGCCCAAAAAGCCGAAAGGCTGAAGCTACCACTTCCGTCCGTGCCGGTTGACTCGCTTCCTTCGCTCGGCTCGACTCTCCGTAATTCCCCGCAGTCTGTCGAAAGCGGCGCGGTCTCGGTTGAAGGGATGGCCCTTCCCGACACTTTGGCATGGCTCCGCGTAGGATGGGACTGGCTGAACAAGACGGGCCAGCGGAAGCGGGTAAAACTGGCGAAGGAATACGGGGAGGCATTACCATTGTCCCTGCGCCGCTTGCTGCTGGCGTCTGATCCGTCCGCGCTGGTGGAAATGGCATCGACTCAATCCGAAGCGTGGCCGAAACTCCGGGAGGGGGAAAAGGAGGAAATCGCGCATCGCTTGGAGGAAATGCGGCTTCCTCAGCCGGACTTCTTCGGGCTGCTGATTCGTTCCGGTATGGACCGTCTGGCGCGGGGTGAGAATCTTCCGGTCTGCCGCCGGGATGCTCAAGGGCGGCGCATTCCTCATGCAGAGAACTCTGAAAACCGAGACGAAACCCGCACGATAAGTATGGGCACCCTCTCTCCCGCCACTGCCGGCAGCATTGCAGAAAAGGCGCGTGCCACTGGACGCACTCCGGAGGAAGTCGCGAAAGAAACGTTCCTGAACGCCGCGCGGGCTATCGTGGCCGCGAAAGAGCCTGAGGCCCTCCCAACACGCGAGGATGTCGCCAGTAAAGCCGTGTGGGCCTCTCTGGCGATGGTGGAACGGAACCCGATGGAAGCCGCCCGCATCGTGGCGGGCGGAGAGCACGCCCTAGTGTTGATGCTGAAAAACGCCGTGGCCACCGCCGCCACGAAGATGCGCAAGGGAAGCGAGATCCGCCAGGCCTTCGAGGAAGCCGCGGGGAGTCTGGATGCCTGGCTTCCCAAAGCTGGCAAGGCCCCGCTTTCCCCGGCACGGAAAGGTGCTTTACGGGACATTATGACCGAGGTGAAGCGTTGCCGGGGAAACGCGAAAAACCCAAAGGACGCCGCGGCATTCGGGGAGATTGAGACATCCTTGGTTGCCTTGGAGGCCCGCTGGAAACGCGGCCTCGCTGCCTAGAGAGGGCGATATTCGGAGAGACATCATTGACTGCCTGCAAGCCATGAGTAGCTCGAAAATCGAACTCGATGAAAAGCAAATGC
>CBDDIW010000001.1:0-1954821 GCA_965229245.1 Verrucomicrobiales bacterium | reverse complement strand
CCGCCCAGCGCCGCCATCGCGTCGCGCATCGCGGCGAGATCGACCACGGCGGGAACGCCGGTGAAGTCCTGCATCAGCACGCGCGCCGGACGGAAGGCGATCTCGAGGTTGCTGCGGCGGTTCACCAGCCAGTCGGCGACAGCGCGGATGTCGTCGGCCGTGACGGTGCGGCCGTCCTCGAAGCGAAGCAGGTTCTCGAGCAGCACCTTCAGCGAGAACGGCAGCGACGAGATCCCGGTCAAGCCGTTCTTCTCCGCCTCCTTGAGGCTGAAGTAGACATATTCGGACTTGCCGACCTCGAGGGTCTTGCGGGACTTGAAGCTGTCGAGCGACTGGGTGGACACGGGTGCGATCCCCTGTTCGAATGGCGGCGGCGGGGCGGACTCGGGATGGTCCCGGGCGCGGCCGGCACGAAAGCGGAGGAGGCCGCTTCCGGACACCGGACCGGTGCCCCTCCGGCACGGCGCCGGAAGGAAACATCCGTAGTCACACAGGACCGCACCGTCCGCCGGCGCGGGTTGCAAGCCCTATACCCAATTTCCCTCAGCGAAACCAGATCACCTCCAATGTGCAAGCGAGCCGGCCGATCGACCGATCGAGAGCGTCGATTGCCGCGGAAACCCGCGCTGTGACGGCCCTCCCACCCCACCGCCTGGTGGCGACGGGGCTGGCGCTCGACCGCGGCGGCCGGCGGCTGTTCGAGGACGTCACCTTCACCGTGGAAGCGGGCGAATCGCTCGTCGTCACCGGGCCGAACGGCGCCGGCAAGTCGAGCCTGCTGCGCGTCGTCGCAGGGCTGTTGGCGCCGAGCGCGGGGACGGTGCGGCTCGACGGGGGCACGGACGATCCGCCGCTCGCGGCGCAGGCGCATTATCTCGGACACCTCGACGCGGTGAAGCCGTCCTTGTCGGTGGCCGAGGCGCTCGGATTCTGGGCCGTCTATCTCGGCGGCCGGCGCGACCGCGTCGACGACGCACTGGAGGCGGTCGGGCTGCTCGCACTCGCCGACCTGCCGTCGGCCTACCTCTCCGCCGGCCAGCGGCGGCGGCTGGCGCTCGCCCGCCTTATCGCGGCGCCGCGGCCCTTGTGGCTGCTCGACGAGCCGACGGCGGCCCTCGACGCGGCGGCCGAGCGGCGGCTCGGCGACCTGATCCGTGATCACGTTTCCGGCGGCGGCCTGGTGGTGGCGGCGACGCACGCCGAGCTGCCGATCGCGGCGCCGCGCCGGCTGGTGCTCGGCGGGAGCGTGCCGGCATGACGGGCGGGCACCGGAGGCCGGCGCGATGACGGCGGCGCTGTGGGCGCTCTACCGGCGCGACCTGACGCTGTCCGTCCGCGTCGGCGGCGGCGCGGCGGTCAGCGTGCTGTTCTTCCTCGTCGTCGTCACCATCGTGCCGCTCGGCGTCGGGCCGGACCTGAAGCTGCTCGCCCGCATCGGGCCGGGCATCCTGTGGATCGGCGCGCTGCTCGCGACGCTCCTCGGCCTCGAGCGGCTGTTCCAGGCCGACCGCGACGACGGCTCGCTCGACCTGCTCTTCACCGGCGAGGCGCCGCTGTCGCTCGTCGTGCTCGCCAAGGCCGCGGCGCACTGGACGGCGAGCGGGCTGCCGCTGGTGGTGGCGGCGCCGTTCCTGGCGCTGTTCCTCGACCTCTCGCCGGCGGCGATCGGCGCCGTCACGGTGACGCTCGCCGTCGGCACGCCGGCGCTGACGCTGATCGGCGCGATCGGTGCTGCGCTGACGGCGGGGCTCCGGCGCGGCGGCCTCTTGGTGCCGGTGCTGGTGGTGCCGCTCGCGGTGCCGGTGCTGATCTTCGGCGTCGCCGCGGCGGATGCCGCCGTCACCGACCCGGCGCCGTTCCTGCCGCCCTTCCTGATCCTCTGCGCGCTGACGCTGTTCTCGCTGGTGATCGCGCCGGTCGCCGCGGCCGCGGCCCTCAGGGCGGGCGAGGGCTGACGGGGCGGCGGCGCCCGCTCCCACCGATGCGGGCTCAGGCGCGCTTGCGCCGCCCGTAGAGGACGCAGCCGGCGATCAGGGCGGCGCCGAGCAGCGTCGCGCCCCAGACCACGACCTGCGCGCCGAGCGGGCTCGAGAAGCAGCTGTAGAGGCCGATATAGTCCATCTGCCAGCAGTAGCGCTCGGGATCGCTGTAGCTGTAGGTCCGCGCCATCATGCCGTTGAAGAACAGGAACAGACCGGCGGCCAGCAGGATCCACTTCGTCATGGGACGCGCTCCTCCGGCCGGGCGGCGATGCACCGCCTCGCGACGGACTTGATCCGCGCGGGCTGCATCGGCGATCGTCACCTTGCGAGACGGTAGAGGACGGATTGCGGCCCGGCCAGCGGCCGCGCTTTCACGATCCCGCGGGCGCGGCGAGCGACGCGCCCGGGTCCCGGCGCTGCGTCCGCCACGGGGCGGAGAGAGCCGGTGATTTCGGCGCGTGGCGGCACCACATTGAAGTCGATCTCACTCGGCACTAGAAGCAGATCATGGGCGTCACCGATCTCGCCAACCCCACCCGCTTCGCGTCGATCTCGGCGCGGGCGCTGCCGTTCTTGTGGGCCGCGACGCTCGCCTGCCTGGCGGTCGGGCTGTGGCTGTCGTTCTTCTTCGCGCCGGCCGACTACCAGCAGGGCGAGACGGTGCGCATCATGTTCGTGCACGTGCCGTCGGCCTGGCTCGGGCTGTTCGCCTACGTCTCGATGGCGGTGTCGGCGCTCGGCACCCTCGTCTGGCGCCACCCGCTCGCCGACGTCGCGGCGCGGGCCGCCGCCCCGCTCGGCGCCGCCTTCACCTTCCTCGCCCTCGTCACCGGCTCGATCTGGGGCAAGCCGATGTGGGGGACGTGGTGGGAATGGGACGCCCGCCTCACCTCGATGCTGGTGCTGTTCCTGATGTATCTCGGGCTGATCGCGCTCTGGCACGCCTTCGACGACCAGATCCGCGCCGCCCGCGTCGCCGCCATCCTGGTGCTGGTCGGCACCATCAACATCCCGATCATCAAGTTCTCGGTCGACTGGTGGAACACGCTGCACCAGCCGGCGAGCGTCTTCCGCATGGATGGGCCGACCATCCATCCGTCGATGCTGATCCCGCTCCTCGTCATGGCGGTGGCGTTCACGCTGCTGTTCACGACGCTGCAGGTGATGGCGATGCGCAACGAGCTGTTGCGCCGACGGCTGGCGGTGCTCGGCATCCAGGCGGCGGCGGCCGCGAGCGGCGAGACGCGGCGGGCGGAGGCGGCGTCGTGAGCTGGCTTTCCGGGCACGCCGACTTCGTCTTCGCCGCCTATGCGATCACCGCCGTCGTGCTGGTGACGATGACGGCAGCCATCCTCCTCGACGGGCGGCGGCTGAAGCGGCGCATCGCCGAACTCGAGGCGCGCGGCGTGCGGCGGCGCTCGGCGGCGCGGCAGCCATGACGGCCGTCGATCCCACCGCCTCACCGGGCGGCGAGCGCGCGCCCGGCGGACATGCGCCCGGCGGACATGCTCCCGGCGACCTGCCCGCGCAGGCGCCGCCGACGGCCGTCGACCCGGCCGAGGCCGGCCGCCAGCGCCGGCTGCGGCTGCTTCTCGGCGCTCCGGTGGCGATCTTCCTGGCGCTGGCGGCGCTGTTCCTGTTCCGCCTCAATGTCGGCGGCGATCCCTCGGCGATCCCGTCGGTGCTGGTCGGCCGGCCCGCGCCGACGACGACGCTGCCGCCGCTCGACGGCCTCGTGCGCGACGGCGCGGCCGTGCCCGGGCTGACGCCGGCCGACTTCGCCGGGCGTGCCACCCTCGTCAACGTCTTCGCCTCGTGGTGCGGCCCGTGCCGGATCGAGCACCCGCTCTTGATGCGGCTCTCCGAGGACCCGGAGCTGTCGATCGTCGGCATCAACAACAAGGACCAGCCGGAGAACGCCCGCCGCTTCCTCGGCGCCCTCGGCAATCCCTACGCTGCGGTCGGTGCCGACCGGACCGGGCGGGCGTCGATCGAGTGGGGCGTCTACGGCGTGCCGGAGACGTTCGTCGTCGGTCCGGACGGCACCATCCTCTACAAGCACATCGGCCCGATCAGCGACGCCGCCCTCGCCGGCCCGCTGGGAGCGGCGATCACGGCGGCGAAACAGGCGGCGGCGGCCCGCACGCCGGGCTGACGGGCGCCGTCGCGACATCCGTCGTTTCCGCTGCCCACCGCGCCGGCGGGCCGCTTCCCCACCATTGCGACCCCTGCCCGTCCTTGACGCGCGGGGGGGCGCTTCCTACGTTCGGCGCGACGTCGGCGAGAGTCTCGCCCGACACAGTTCACGAGGTCCGTCATGGCGACGTCCAAAGTTACCGATGCTTCCTTCAAGGCCGACGTGCTCGATTCCAGCGAGCCGGTGGTCGTCGATTTCTGGGCGGAGTGGTGCGGCCCCTGCAAGATGATCGCCCCTGCGCTGGAGGAGATCGGCAATGAATTGCAGGGCCGCGTGAAGATCGTGAAGCTGAACGTCGACGAAAACCACCAGACGGCGACGAAGTACGGCATTCGCTCGATCCCGACGCTGCTGATGTTCAAGAACGGCGAGCTCGCCGCGACGCAGGTCGGTGCCGCCCCGAAGGGTCGCCTGGCCGAGTGGATCAACAGCAACGCCTGACGCGGCGGCCACCGATCGACCGACTGACAGACGGGGCCGTGCGCGGCCCCGCCGAGGACGAGCATGAACAAGCAAGATCCGCACGCCGAGACCGACCAGCCGACCGTCGACGCGGTCGACACCGCCGCGCCGGAGACGCCGCCGGAGGCCGACGGCGAGACGGGACTGGCCCATGAGATCCTGGTGCTGGCGGCCGAGAACGCCGGACTGAAGGACCAGGTCCTGCGCACGCTGGCGGAGATGGAGAACCTGCGCCGGCGCACCGAGCGCGAGGTCCAGGACGCCAGCCGCTATGCGGTGACGGCGTTCGCGCGCGACGTGCTGTCGGTGGGCGACAATCTCGGCCGCGCGCTGGAGGCCGTCTCGGCCGATGCCCGCGAGAAGGGCGGCGAGGCGCTGGCGGCGCTGCTGTCCGGCGTCGAGATGACCGAGCGCGAGTTCGTCACCACCCTCGGCAAGCACGGCGTGCGGCGCATCGACCCGACCGGCGGGCGCTTCGACCCGAACCTGCACCAGGCGATGTTCGAGGTGCCGGATCCGTCGGTCGCGAGCGGCACCGTCGTGAAGGTGCTGCAGCCGGGCTACGTCATCGGCGACCGCGTGCTGCGGCCGGCACTGGTGGGCGTGGCGAAGGGCGGCCCGAAGGCGGCGGCGGGCACGGGGGACGCTGGCCCGACACCGACCGCGGCGGCGAGCTGAAGCGAATCGCATTCCGCACCGCAACAGGCTCGGGCAACACCTAACCCGTTGCGGGAAATGCGTTTTTTCTGCGGCTGTGACGCGCGACGACGCAGCGCCCGCCTATTTCTTCGGCATTGCAGCATAACCACCCCGGCGGCGACAGCCCCGGGGTGACGCACTCCGGTGCCCGCACCCCGTACCGGTCGGTGGCACGGCGCTTGATATGGCTTTCCTCAACGAGAGGAAGAATTGGAAGCCGGCCCGATCGCGGCCGACGACCGCCGGGATGAACGCCCGAGGACCGCACCGTCGCTTCGATGGAGGTCTTCGCCGTGCCGATCGCCCTCCTCTCCCCCCGCCCGGCGGCGGCGCTCGCAGGCGCCCTCTGCCTATCCGCCGCCCTCGCTCCAGCACCCGCGGTGGCCGACGACGTCGAGGTCGACGTCGAGCTCATCCTCGCCGTCGACATCTCGCAGTCGATGGACGAGCACGAGCAGCAGGTGCAGCGCGACGGCTACGTCTCGGCGCTGACGTCGGAGGAGGTCGCCAAGGCGGTCGCCTACGGGATGATCGGCAAGGTGGCGGTCACCTACATCGAGTGGGGCGGCGTCGGCGAGCAGTTCGTCGTCGCCGACTGGCAGCTCATCGACGGCTCGCGCTCCGCCGCGACCTTCGCCGCCCGCCTCGCCGCCTCGCCGCTGAAGACGGTGCAGCGAACCTCGATCTCCTCGGCCCTCGCCTATGCCGGCGGGCTGTTCGAGGGCAACGGCTTCAAGGGCATGCGGCAGGTCATCGACATCTCCGGCGACGGGCCGAACAACCAGGGCGGCGTCGTCACCGCCAGCCGCGACGCGCTGATCGCGCGGGGCATCACCATCAACGGCCTGCCGCTGATGCTGGACGAAGGCGCCAGCTGGTACCACCTGCCCAATCTCGACAACTACTACGAGGACTGCGTCATCGGCGGCCCCGGCTCGTTCGTGGTGCCGGTGCGCAGCCTGGACGACTTCGCCGACGCCGTCCGCCTGAAGCTCGTGCTGGAGATCGCCGGGCTGATGGAGGAGACGGGCAAGGTGGTGCCGGCCTCCGGCCGCGCCGCCGTCCCCTGCAACATGTTCGACTGACGGGCACCCTCCCCGCCCGACGCAGCATCCGTCCGCGCTCCCGAGTGCGATGCGCCCGGTTGCGATGCCGCTGGTTCCGACGACGCGGGCAGCCGCCCACCGGCCCGGGCCTCAGGCGCTCGGCCAGAGCACCTCGCGCACGCGCGCCTGGAAGACGGCGGCGTGATCGCGGCACGCCTCGGCCGCAGCGACGGGGTCGCGCGCCAGGGCCGCATGCAGCAGGTGCTCATGCGCGGCGCGATCGTCCCCGAGGATGCCGCCGGCGCGCGCCAGCAGCGCCTTGTAGCGCTCCGAATGCTCGAACAGCCACAGCCAGATCCACTTCATGCGGACGCTCGGGGCCGCCTCCACCAGGGCGCGGTGGAACTGCTCGTGGGCGGACGCCCATCCCGCCGCCAGCAAGCCGGTCTGCGGGTCGACGGCGGGCCGCCGCGACAGCATGTGGAAGGTGGCGAGGACGGTGGCTTCCCAGCGATCGTCGCCGCGGGCGATCGCCTCCGGCACCAGCAGCAGTTCGAGGCGAACCCGCGTCTCCAGCAGGTCCTCGAAGTCGGCGCGGGTGGCGGCGGCGACCCGAAAGCCCTTCTGGCCCGACACCAGCACGAAGCGTTCGGTGACGAGACGCATCATCGCCTCGCGCAGCGGCGTGAATCCGACGCCGAAGCGCTCGCGAAGCGCCGCCAGGCGAAGCGGCTCGTCGGGCCGGAGCGTGCCGTCGCGGATGTCGCGGCGAATTTCGCGATAGGCGCGCTCGGTCAGCGTCGCGTCGGTCGGTTCCGGGCTCCCGCCGGGATCACCGGTCCAACGCGCTTGCCCGTCCCTCTCGACGCCCCGCCGCTCCATCCGCCCCGCCGGTCCCCGATGCTCTTGAGACTGGTAGGGGCTTTTCCAGCGCACGTCCAGATATTGCGCGCTCGCGGAATTGTGGGTGAATTTCGAAATTCGTTTCTTGACTCGAAGACCGCCCCCCTGAACTCTGCGACGGTGCTGAGCCGGGTGACGGTAATACGAAAGGACGGAGTGTCCCGTCCATCCCTTACCCGGCAGAGGTTTCGCCGTCGCAGACGCGCGACATCCTGCAGCCGAGGCAAAAAGGCGAACGCGGACGCCTCCCCCCTGTCCGTTCTTGCCGATTTGATCTCGTCTGGCTCCTCCCCTTCCCGCGCAGGCGGGAGGGGGAGGAGCGAACAGGACCGGCGGTCCCGGAGGCCGCCGGAAGCCCCGGCGTCCGGCGCTCGGGGAGCCGGACGCGGTGCGGGCCGTCCGCGTCAGGCCGCCTCTTCGACCGCCTCGCTGGTCGAGAACAGCAGACGGTCTGTTCCCGCCGTCGCCCGCACGAGCGCCCCGTCGGGGATCTCACCCGCGAGGATCTTCTCGGCGAGCGGGTCCTGCACCTCGCGCTGGATGACGCGCTTCAGCGGCCGCGCCCCGTAGATCGGGTCGTAGCCCTTGTCGGCGAGCCAGGCGCGGGCCGACGGATCGAGCTCGAGGCGGATGCGCCGGTCGTCGAGGAGCTTCTGCAGGCGCAGGAGCTGGATGTCGACGATCGCCCCCATCTCCGTCCGCCGCAGGCGGTGGAACAGGATGATGTCGTCCAGCCGGTTCAGGAACTCCGGCCGGAAGTGGGCGCGCACCGCCGCCATCACCAGATCGCGCACCTCCGCCACGTCCTCGCCGTCACCCTGGTTGGCGAGGTACTCGGAGCCGAGGTTCGAGGTCATCACGATGATGGTGTTGCGGAAGTCGACCGTCCGCCCCTGCCCGTCCGTCAGCCGCCCGTCGTCGAGCACCTGCAGGAGGACGTTGAAGACGTCCGGATGGGCCTTCTCGATCTCGTCGAACAGCACGACCTGATAGGGCCGACGCCGCACGGCCTCGGTCAGCGCGCCGCCCTCCTCGTAGCCGACATAGCCCGGAGGGGCGCCGATCAGCCGGGACACGGAGTGCTTCTCCATGAACTCCGACATGTCGATGCGCACCATCGCGGTGTCGTCGTCGAAGAGATAGGCGGCGAGCGCCTTCGTCAGCTCGGTCTTGCCGACGCCGGTGGGCCCGAGGAACATGAACGAGCCGATCGGCCGGTTCGGATCCTGCAGCCCGGCGCGGGCCCGGCGCACGGCCGTCGAGACCGCGTGCACCGCTTCTGCCTGGCCGATGACGCGCTTGGCGAGCTCGTCCTCCATCCGAAGGAGCTTCTCGCGCTCGCCCTCGAGCATCTTGTCGACCGGCACGCCGGTCCAGCGCGAGACGACCTGGGCGACGTGATCGGGCGTGACCACCTCCTCCACCATGCCGGCGGTGCCGCTCGCCTCGACCTCGGCGAGCTGCTTCTCGAGGCCGGGGATGACGGCGTAGGTGAGCTCGCCGGCGCGCTGGTACTCGCCGCGCCGCTGGGCGTTGGCGAGCTCGTTGCGGGCATCCTCGAGCTGCTTCTTGAGATCGGCGGCGCTGCCGAGCTTGTCCTTCTCGGCCTTCCAGCGCGAGGTGACCTCCGCCGACTGCTCCTCGAGATCGGCGAGCTCCTTCTCGAGCCGCTGCAGGCGGTCCCGCGAGGCGGTGTCGGTCTCCTTCTTCAGCGCCTCACGCTCGATCTTCAGCTGGATCACCCGGCGGTCGATCTCGTCGAGCTCCTCGGGCTTGGAATCGACCTGCATGCGCACCCGCGACGCCGCCTCGTCGACGAGGTCGATCGCCTTGTCGGGCAGGAAGCGGTCGGTGATGTAGCGGTTCGACAGCGTCGCCGCCGCCACCAGCGCCCCGTCAGAGATGCGCACCTTGTGGTGCTGCTCGTACTTCTCCTTCAGGCCACGCAGGATCGAGACGGTGTCCTCCACCGTCGGCTCGCCGACGAAGACCGGCTGGAAGCGCCGCGCCAGCGCCGCATCCTTCTCGACATACTTGCGGTACTCGTCGAGGGTGGTCGCGCCGATGCAGTGCAGTTCGCCGCGGGCGAGTGCCGGCTTCAGGAGGTTGGAGGCGTCCATCGCCCCGTCCGCCTTGCCGGCGCCGACGAGGGTGTGCATCTCGTCGATGAAGAGGATGAGCTGGCCCTCGGCCGCCGTCACCTCCGACAGCACCGCCTTCAGCCGCTCCTCGAACTCGCCGCGATATTTCGCGCCGGCGATCAGCGCGCCCATGTCGAGGGCGAGCAGCTTCTTCTCCTTCAGGCTCTCCGGCACGTCGCCGTTGACGATGCGCAAGGCGAGGCCCTCGGCGATCGCCGTCTTGCCGACGCCGGGCTCGCCGATCAGCACCGGATTGTTCTTGGTGCGCCGCGACAGCACCTGGATGGTGCGGCGGATCTCGTCGTCGCGGCCGATGACCGGATCGAGCTTGCCGTCGCGCGCCGCCTGGGTGAGGTCGCGGGCGTACTTCTTCAGGGCGTCGTACTGCGTCTCGGCGGAGGCCGAATCGGCGGTGCGGCCCTTGCGGAGCTCGGCGATGGCGGCCTCGATCGTCTGCGGGGTGACGCCGGCGTCCTTGAGGATCTTGGCGCTCTCGGCGTCGGTCGTGGCGGCGAGCGCCGACAACAGCCGCTCGACGGTGACGAAGCTGTCGCCGGCCTTCTGGGCGAGGCGCTCCGCCTCGGCGAACACCTTGGCGGTGGCGCCGGCGAGATAGAGCTGACCGCTGCCGCCGCCGGCGACCTTCGGCAGCTTGGCGAGCGCCCGCTCGACGCCGGCGAGTGCGGTCTGCGGATTGCCGCCCGCGCGCGTCACCAGCCCGGCCGCGAGGCCCTCGGGATCGTCGAGCAGCACCTTCAGGATGTGCTCGGGGGTGAACTGCTGATGGCCCTGGCCCAGCGCGTTGGTCTGCGCGGACTGCACGAAGCCGCGGGCGCGCTCGGTGTACTTCTCGAAATTCATATGACCGGTCTCCTTCCCGCCGCGCCGCCCTCGCTGGAGCCATGCGCGGCCGTCGGTGCCTCCGGTGCCGCTCTGCGGCCACCGGCGAAGCCGCCCCCACGGGCCGGCTCTGACGGCGATATGGTGTTGCATACGGGCAACAAAAAGGGGGCCGCGGCCCCCTTTCTTATCTCACGACGTCGCAGGAAAATCAGCCCTCGACGGGCGCACCGTCCTCGGCGAAGGGCAGCGCCGGAGCGCCGTCGCCCTCCTCGCCGCCGGTCCCGTCCGGCCGGCGGCCGCGACCGCGGCTGCCGCGGCTGCGGCGGCGCGGGCGTGGGGCGCCGTCTTCCGAGGCCGCGACGGGCGCGGCGGCATCGCCGTCGTCGTTCGCCGCCGCCGGCTCGGGCATCGGTGCGGGCACCGGCGCCGCGACGGGAGCCGGAGCAGCGGCCGCCGGCTGCGCGGCGACCGGGGGCTCGAGGTCGGGCTGCGGGCCGAGGCCCGGCAGCGGCGCCGCGACGGGAGCCGGAGCGGCGACCGGGGCGTGACCATTGACGCCGGCGTGGGGCTGCTGCGACCGGTCGCGGTCGAAGCGGCGCGGCTCGCCGCCCTGGCGCGGCTCGTAGGGCGGGCGCGGCTCGCGCGGCCGCTGCTCGCCATAGGTGCGGCCCTCGTCGCCGCGACCCTCGTGCGACCGCTGCTCGTTGCCGCGCTGGTCGTTTCCACGCTGGTCATTGCCGCGCTGGTCGTTGCCGCGCTGGTCGTTGCCGCGGCCCTCGTAGCCGCGGTTGTCGCGCTGCTCGTAGCCGCGGTGGCCGCCCTGGTCGTGCCCCTGATAGGGGGCGCCGTTGCCACGGTGGGGCTGCTGCTGGGGTTGAGGCTGAGGCTGGTGCTGGGGCTGGCCGTAGGGCTCCGGGCGGTTGTTGAACTCGCCGCGCCCCTCGTACTCCTCCTCGCCGTCGTCGTCGCGACCATAGGCCATCTGGCCGGGGCCGGTCTGCTGCGGCTGCGCCGCGGCGATCATGCGGAAATAGTGCTCGGCGTGCTGGAAGTAGTTCTCCGCCATGACGCCGTCGCCGGACACCTGGGCGTCCCGCGCGAGCTGCACGTACTTCTCGGCGATGTGCATCGCGGTGCCGCGAATTTTGACGTCGGGCCCATTGGACTCGAAAGACCGTGTCAAAGGGTTCGGGCCCTTGCGGGTCCTGCCGCGAAGGCGCTTGTTCGAACTACTGGGTCTCATCCGTTTGCTTCTCTTTGCGGAAAGCGCTGGCGTCGGGTCTGACGGTCAGGGCGGTCGCGCGGCTCTGCGATCGCGCGGTTCTGGCGGTCCCACGGTTCTGGCGTTCGACGGTCCGCGGCGAGCGATGCCCCGTCCAGTCGGCTGCGACACCGGCTCGCGCCGCGTCGCCGGGCGCCGACGAGGATGCCGCGCCGCGCCTGTGCGCCACGCGACCGATCGTCGGTCGAGCCCGATGGTCGAAGCGATCGTTCGGTCCGCCTGTCCCGTCGATCACCGCGGGCCGACGGGAGGGCTGCACCCTCCGCCTCGGACCGCTCCTCGTGTCCGGCGCCGCTCCGTTGCGGCGGGGCCGGACCCGAATCTCGGATGTTCGCAAAGAGCCACGAGCCACGGCTGGTGACGGCCCAACCAGCGCACCTCCGGCAGCCGAAGAGCGGATCGCGTCCAGAACGGCCCACGGGCGAGGCTGCGCGAACGACACATCATCCGACCAAGGACGTGGCGCTCCGACAGGTGCCCTGCAAGGCTGTGTCGCTGATCTGCCCGAATCGGCCCCCGCGGCAATGCTCTTCCGCGCTTTGCTTCGGCGAGCGGACGTTAGCCGCTTCGTTCTGGCATTCCAAGGACTAATTTGCACCGCGCAGGACCACGGCGCGCGGCCTGCCGGCGAGGTCGGGACGGACGTCGTGGACCGTCAGCCCGGCCGACTCGCCGAGGCGCGACACCGCCGTCGCGGCCTCCGGCGCGACCTCGAGCACCACCACTCCGCCCGGCCGCAGCGCCCCGCCGACCCAGCCGAGCAGCCGCCGGTAGGGGTCGAGGCCATCGGCGCCGCCGTCGAGCGCGAGCCGCGGGTCGTGCAGGCGAACCTCGCGGTCGAGCCCGTCGATCTCCGCGCTCGGGATGTAGGGCGGGTTGGAGACGACGAGGTCGAGGCCCGTCGCGACGGGGCGGCCGAGGTCGGCCTGCACGAACAGCGCGCGGCCTCCGACGCCGGCGGCGTCGGCATTGTCGCGGGCGGCGGCGAGCGCGCGCGCCGACAGGTCGACGCCGAGGCCCGTCGCCGCCGGTCGCTCGGTGAGCAGCGCCACGAGCAGGCAGCCGGTGCCGGTGCCGAGATCGAGGATGCGGAGCGGCCGGTCCGGCTGGCCGCACGCCGCCAGGGCCGCCTCGACGATCGTCTCCGAATCCGGCCGCGGCTCGAGCGTCGCCTCGTTGAGGCGGAACGGGATCCCCCAGAACTCGCGGACCCCGAGGATGCGGCCGACCGGCTCGCCGTTGGCACGGCGGTCGACGGCGGCGGCGACGCCGGCCGCTTCCGCCGCGCCGACGGCCCGGTCGCCGTCGACGATCAGGCTGGTCGCCGAGAGGCCGAGGAGGCTTGCGACGAGAAGACGCGCGTCGAGGTCGGCGGTGTCGATGCCGGCGGCGCGCAGGCTCGCGCGGGCCTCGGCGAGCATCGCGCCCGCCGTGGCGCCGGCAGTTCGTCCGGCGCCGGCCGCGGTGCCGGCGGCGCCGGCCGGGCTCACGCCGCCGTGCTCCGCTCGCCGTCCTGGTCGGCGAGCAGCGCCGCCTGGTGGGTGGCGAGCAGCGCGTCGATGAGCTCGTCGAGCGGCGCCCCGCCCTCCATCAGCTCGGGCAGCTTGTAGAGGGTGAGGTTGATGCGGTGGTCGGTGACGCGGCCTTGCGGGAAATTGTAGGTCCGGATGCGTTCGGAGCGGTCGCCGGAGCCGACCTGGCCGCGGCGGGCGGCGGCGCGCTCGGTGTCGAGCTTTCCGCGCGCCGCGTCGTAGATGCGCGAGCGCAGCAGCGTCATCGCCTTGGCGCGGTTCTTGTGCTGCGAGCGCTCGTCCTGCACGGCCACCACGATGCCGGTCGGCAGGTGGGTGATGCGGATCGCCGAATCGGTGGTGTTGACGTGCTGGCCGCCGGAGCCCGAGGCGCGGAAGGTGTCGATGCGCAGGTCGCCGTCGGCGATGTCGACGTCGACGTCCTCCGCTTCCGGCAGCACCGCGACGGTGGCTGCCGAGGTGTGGATGCGGCCGGACGCCTCGGTGTCGGGCACGCGCTGGACGCGGTGGACGCCGGATTCGAACTTCAGGCGGGCGAACACGTCGGTGCCGTTCACCGCCGCGATGACCTCCTTGTAGCCGCCCGCTTCCCCTTCGCTCGCCGACATCAGCTCGACCTTCCAGCCGCGCCGGTCGGCGTAGCGGCTGTACATGCGGAAGAGGTCGCCGGCGAACAGCGCCGCCTCGTCGCCGCCGGTGCCGGCGCGCACCTCGAGGATGGCGCTCTTGCGGTCGGCCTCGTCCTTCGGCAGCAGCGCGAGCCGGATCTCGTGGCCGAGCGCCTCGATCGTCTCGGCCAGCGCCGCCTTCTCGCCCTCGGCGACGCGCGCCATCTCGGCGTCGCCGGCGGCGTCCGCAATCAGCTCCTCGACCTCGGCCGCCTCGCGCTCGGCCTTGCGCAGCCGGCGGATCGAGGCGACGAGCGGCTCGAGCTCGGCATATTCGCGCGTCAGGCGGACATAGGTGTCGCGCTCGGGCGAGGCCGCCATGTGCGCCTCGATCTCCTCGAATCGCGTCAGGATGCCGTCGAGCTTGGCGGTGGGCAGCATGGAGGCGGGGGTCCGGATCTGGCTCTGGGGTCTGACGGATCGCGATCAGACGGGAATGTCGTGCTCGGCTGCATATTCGGCGAGGAAGGCCCTGAGGTCGCCGTTCCACCGCCCGGGCTCGAGGCGTGGCAGCAGCCGCGCCCGGAGCCGGCCGACGTCGAGCGCCCGCAGCATCTCCTTCACAGGCCCGATCGCCGACGGCGACATGGAGATGGTGCGGTAGCCGAGCGCGATCAATGCCATCGCCGACAGCGGCCGCCCGGCGATCTCGCCGCACAGCGACACCGGCACGTGGGCGAGCGCGGCGCGGTCGACGATGCGCTTCAGGGCCCTGAGGAACGGCAGCGACAACGGGTCGTAGCGGGCGGCGACGCGGATGTTGCCGCGGTCGGTGGCGGTCATGAACTGGAAGAGATCGTTCGAGCCGACCGAGACGAAGTCCACCTCGCCCAGGAGCTCGTCGATCTCGAACAGCAGCGACGGCACCTCCAGCATGACGCCGAGACGCACCTGCTCGGGGATGCGGTGGGCGTGGCGCTTCAGATGGCGGAGCTCGCGGTCGACCAGCGAGCGCGCGGCGCGGAATTCCGCCGTCGTCGCCACCATCGGGAACATCAGCCTGAGGTCGCGCCCGGCGGCGGCGTGCAGGAGGGCGCGGATCTGGGTGCGCAGCAGCGCGGGGCGGTCGAGCCCGAGGCGGATCGCCCGCCAGCCCATCGCCGGGTTCTCCTCCTCGACGGCGCGCAGGTAGGGCAGGATCTTGTCGCCGCCGATGTCGAGCGATCGGAACGTCACCGGTCGTTCACCGGCGGCATCCATGACGCGCCGGTAGATCGCCACCTGCTCGTTCACCCGCGGCAGCTGCGAGGCGACCATGAACAGGAGCTCGGTGCGGAACAGCCCGACGCCGGCGGCCGCCGATTCGTCGAGGTGCGGCATGTCGACGATCAGGCCGGCATTGAGCTGCAGCGTCACGGCGTGGCCGTCGAGCGTCACCGAGGGCTTGGAGCGGAGCCGCCGGTACTGCGCCTGCCGGCGCGCCCGGAAGCGCACCTTCTCGCCATAGGCGGTCTCGACGTCCGCGGGCGGGCGGAAGTGCACCTCGCCGGCCTCGCCGTCGACGATCACCGCGTCGCCGCGCTCGACCAGCGACACCGCGCCGGCGACCTGGCCGACGGTCGGGATGCCGAGGGCGCGGGCGACGATGCTGACGTGGCTGGTCGGCCCGCCCTCCTCCAGCACCAGCCCGCGCAGACGGTCGCGATCGTAGTCGAGGAGCTCGGCCGCGCCCATGTTGCGGGCGACGACGATGGCGTCCTTCGGCAGCTTGTCGGCGGCGTCGAGCTGCGGACGGCCGATCAGCTCGCGCAACAGCCGGTTGGCGAGGTCGTCGAGATCGTGCAGCCGCTCTCGCAGATAGGGGTCGGTGGAGCGCAGCATGCGGGCGCGGGTGTCGGACTGGACGCGTTCCACCGCCGCCTCGGCGGTGAGGCCGTTGCGGACGGCGTCCTCCATCTTGCGCGCCCAGCCACGGTCGCGCGCGAACATGCGGTAGGCCTCGAGCACGTCGCGGTGCTCGCCGTCGGTGACGTCGCGGCGGGCGAGCATGTCGTCGACCGACAGGCGCAGCTTGTCGAGGGCGGTGGCGAGGCGTCCGAGTTCGTGGTCGACATCCTCGCCGATGAGGTCGGTGACGACGACGCGCGGCTCGTGCAGCACGACGTAGCCGAGGCCGACGCCGTCCGACAGCACCGTGCCGTGCAGCCGCATCGGACGCCGGAGGTCGAGCGGCGCGCCCGGGCGGGCGATCGTCTCGAAGCCGCCGGCGGCGAACATCTCGGCGATCACCATCGCCGTCGTCTGCAGCGCCTCGACCTCTTCCTCGCTGTAGGTGCGGCGGGCGCGGTTCTGCACCACCAGCACGCCGAGGATGCGGCCGGCGCGCAGCACCGGCACGCCGAGGAAGCCGTTGTAGACCTCTTCGCCCGTCTCCGGCCGGTAGGCGAAGGCGGGATGCGAGCGGGCGTCGGAGAGATTGAGGGCGATCGCCTCGGCGGCAATGAGGCCGACGAGGCCTTCCCGGACGCGCAGCGTCGTCTGGTGGACGGCGCTGCGGTTGAGGCCTTCGGTGGCGAACAGCTCGAGGACGTCGTCGGCGCGCAGGATGTAGACCGAGCAGACCTCGGCCACCATGTTGGCGGCGATCAGGACGACGATCTTGTCGAGCCGCTCCTGCGCGCCGATGGGCTCGGCCATCGCCTCGCGCAGGCGGCGCAGCAGCAGGCGCGGTCCGGCCGGTGAGCCACGCATCGCGCCCTTCATCTCCCGCCCTCGACGGTTGCGGATCGGCGCGGGCCTTCCGGTGACCGGCCGGCGGCCGCGCCGCGCGGCGACCCGCAAACCGCGCGGGCGTGCGCGGTCAGGCCGCGTCTAGCCCGTATAGCGAATGCAGAGTCCGAACCGCAAGCTCGGCATAGGCGGCGTCGATCAGCACCGAGATCTTGATCTCGGAGGTGGTGATGGCGCGGATGTTGATGCCGCGCTCGGCGAGCCCGCGGAAACAGGCCGCGGCCACCCCGGCGTGGCTGCGCATGCCGATGCCGATGACCGAGACCTTGACGACGTTGATCGCCCCTTCGATCTCGGCGTAGCCGATGGCCTCGCGGGCCGTCTCGATCACCTTGCGGGCGCGGTCGTAGTCGGCCGCCGGCACGGTGAAGGTGATGTCGGTCGTGCGACCGTCGCCGGCGACGTTCTGCACGATCATGTCGACGTTGATGTTCGCGTCCGCGAGCGGCACGAACACGGCGGCGGCGACGCCCGGCTTGTCGGCGACGCGCCGGATCGAGATCTGGGCCTCGTCCTTCGAGTAGGCGATGCCGGTGACGACCTGATTCTCCAAGATCTCCTCCTCGCCGCAAATCAGCGTCCCGGGGGGAAGGTTACCTTCGCCGACCTGCGGGGCGTTCGGGTCGTCGAAACTCGAGCGGACGAACGTGCGCACGCCATGCACCATGGCGAGTTCGACCGAGCGGACCTGCAGCACCTTGGCGCCCTGCGAGGCCATCTCCAGCATCTCCTCGTAGGAAACGCGGGCGAGGCGGCGGGCGCGCGGCACGACGCGCGGGTCGGTGGTGTAGACGCCGTCGACGTCGGTGTAGATGTCGCAGCGGTCGGCGCCGATGGCGGCGGCGAGCGCCACCGCGCTGGTGTCGGAGCCGCCGCGGCCGAGGGTGGCGATACGGTTGTCCGGGGCGATGCCCTGGAAGCCGGCGACCACCGCCACCTGGCCCTGGGCGATGCGCTCCTTCAGGAGATCGCAGGAGATGCCGGTGATGCGGGCGGCGCCGTGGGCGGCATCGGTGAGGATCGCCACCTGCCAGCCCTGCCAGGAGCGGGCGTTGACGCCGATCGACTGCAGCACGATGGCCAGCAGCCCGGACGTCACCTGCTCGCCGGCCGAGACGACCGCGTCGTACTCGCGGGCGTCGTGCAGCAGCGACGCCTCGCGGCACCAGCCGACGAGCTTGTTGGTCTCGCCGGCCATCGCCGAGACGACGACGGCGACCTCGTTGCCGGCATCGACCTCGCGCTTGACGTGCTGGGCGACGTTGCGGATGCGGTCGAGATCGGCGACCGACGTGCCGCCGAACTTCATGACGAGACGGGCCATTCGGGAGGCTCTGTAGCGGCCGCGGATCGGCGGCTTTCGGAGGACCCGGCTTACCGCGAAGCGGCCCGCCGGGCCGGCGGGATCGGCGGCGGGTGATACAGGAAAGGACGCGGCCCCGCAACGCCGCCGGCGCCGATCGGAGGGGTTCCAGACCGCCCCCGCCCCGGACGTCGCCGCGACAACCGCTCGACGCGTGCCCCGCCCGCCGGCTGGTGTATGCTCCCCCGCTCCTCCGACAGCCCGAGACGACGCCCGCCATGACGCATTCTTCGACCGCCGCCGACGCCCCCGCGTCGACGGCCGAGCCCTTCGCCGTCGCAGCGCCCGCCGCCGAGCCCGCCGTCGTCGAGCCGATCGCGGTCGCCGACGGCATCCTGCGCCTGAAGATCCCGGTGCCGATCAAGGAACTCGCGTTCGTCAACGCCTACGCGCTCGACGACGGCGACGGCTGGACGCTGGTCGACGTCGGCTTCGGCGACGCGCCGACGCGGGCGCTGTGGTCGGACTTGCTCGCGCGCGGACCGCTCGCCGAGCGGCCGATCTGGCGCATCGTCGTGACGCACTACCATCCCGACCACTACGGCGCCGCCGGCTGGCTTTCCCGCACGGTCGGCGCGCCGATCCTGATGCTGCCGGAGGGCCACGCGCTGGCCGCGCGGCTCGCCGGCACCGATCCCACTGAGGCCGCGGAGGCGGCGGCGCGGCACTACCGGCGCTGCGGGTTCCCGCCCGACGAGGCGGCCGAGATGGCGCAGAACGGGCGCGGACTGAGCCGCACCTACCCCGACCTCGTGGACAAGGTCGTGCCGCTCGACCCGGCGGTGCGGCTCCGCGCCGGCGGCACCGAGTGGACGGTGATCGAGACCTCCGGCCATTCGCCCTTCCACGCCTGCCTGTGGTCGGCGGAGCGCGACGTGCTGATCGTCGGCGACCAGATCCTGCCGAAGATCAGCCCGAACGTCGGCGTCGCCTGGTGGAACCCCGAGCTCGACGGCGTCGGCGCCTTCCTGGAGGCGAACGCCCGCCTCGCCGCCACGGTCGGCGATCCGCTCGTGCTGCCGGGCCACAACGAGCCGTTCCGCGGGCTCGCCGGGCGGGCGGGCGAGATCGCCGGCCAGCACGCCGATCGGCTGGCGGCGGCCGAGGCGGCGGCCGACGGCCCGGTCCGGGTCCGCGACGTGCTGCCGTTCCTGTTCAAGCGCCCGCTCGCCGGCTTCCACCTGTTGCTCGCGACCGGCGAGGCGCTGTCGCACCTCAACCACCTGGTCGCCACCGGCCGGCTCGTGCGCAGCGAAGACGACGGCGTCTGGTTCTTCCGGCGCGCCTGACGGCCCGATCAGCGTGGATCAGGCGGACGCCGGGGCCGCGCTGCGGGCTCCCGCCCAGGCCACGAAGTCCGCGAACCGCAACGGCTTGGCGAAGTGGTAGCCCTGGCCGTAGGTGCAGCCCATCCGCTTCAGCGTCTCGGCCGTCAGGCTGTCCTCGATGCCCTCCGCCACCGCGGCGATGCCGAGTTCGTCGGCGAGCCGCAGGATCGTCTGGACGATGCGGGCGTTGACGCGGCTGTCGGCGAGGGCGAGCACGAAGGAGCGGTCGATCTTCAGGGTCGTGATCGGCAGCGTCGCGAGGTAGCTCAGGCTCGAATAGCCGGTGCCGAAATCGTCGATGGCGACGCCGAGGCCGCGGGCCCGGAGGTCGGCGAGGATCCTCGCCGCACCGTCGGGATTCGCCATCAGCATGCTCTCGGTGATCTCGAGCTTGACGCTCGCCGGCGCGATGCCGGCGCCGGCCACGGCGGCGCCGACGCCGGCGGCGAACTGCGGGCGGGCGAGATCGCGACCGGAGACGTTGACGGTGACGAAGAAGCCGTCCCCGGCGCCGCCGGCCGCGGTGGCGAGCACGTCGCGGCGGCCGATCGCCTCGGCGACGCACCAGTCGGTGAGCCGCTCGATCAGGCCGCTCGCCTCGGCGGCGGGGATGAAGTCGCACGGCGGCACGAGGCCCCGCGTCGGGTGGCGCCAGCGCGCCAGCGCCTCGCAACCGGCGAGCGTGCCGTCGGCGAGGCGGATGATCGGCTGGTAGAACAGCTCGAACTCGCCCGCCGTCAGCCCGCGGTCGATCTCGCGCTCGAGCTCGATCATCTCGAAGGCGGCGCCGAGCTCGCCGCCGCGCGCCGTCGTCGCGACCCGGGGCGTGTCGGTCTCCGCCACGGCCTCGCGGAAGCGCTCGGTCGCGAGCTTCAGGCAGAGGCGCAGGACGGGGTCGGCGTCGGCGATGCGGCGCTCGATCTGGTCGGCGGTGATCGGCACCAACTCGCTGTCGACGGTGGCGCGGGCGCCGGCCGTGCGCGGGCGGCGGTCGAGCGCGGACATCTCGCCGAGAAGGTCGCCCGGCCCGAGGTTCGCCACCACCTGCTCGCAGTCGTCTCGGAAGCGGAAGACCTCGATGCTGCCCGACTTGATCAGGAAGGCGGCGTTGCCCTCGTCCCCCTCGTTGAAGAGCATCGTGCCGGCGGGCAGGAAGAGATTGTCGGGGTAAGGCGCGCTGAACACGGGGGAGCTCCGTCGGGAGGCGAGGCGACCGATTGTACAGCACCGGAAGCGCCGGCAATGGGCCTTCCTCTCCGCACCGGTTCGCCCGCCTCCGGCGCGCCTCAGAGCGAGGCGGCGCTCGCGAGCGTCGCGCGCTTCTCGATGCAGTAATAGCCGGAGATGCGGGTGATCACGCCGGTGCGCCGGAAGTCGTTGAGGATGCGGCTGACGTTCTCGCGCGCGCCGCCGGCCATCGAGGCGATCTCGGCCTGCGAGACCTTGTAGTGGATGAGGGTGCGGTCGGCGTCGACCGGCCGGCCGAAGCTGTCGGCGAGCTGCAAGAGCGCCTGTGCCACCCGCCCCGGCAGCGGCAGGAAGCTGCGGGCGGCGAGCACGTCGTTGGCGTGGCGCAGCCGGCTGCCGACGATGCGCAGCATGTGGCGGTAGATCTCCGGCGTCTCGCTCGCCAGCCGGTCGAAGGCGACGCGCTCCATGAAGGCGAGCGAGGAATCCTTCAGCGCCACCACGGTGGCCGAGCGCGGCCGGCCGTCGAACAAGGCGAGTTCGCCGAACACCGCGCCGGAGCCGAGCACGGCGAGCAACTGCTCGTCGCCGTCGGCCGACAGCAGAATGACCTTCAGCGAGCCCTCGAGCACCGTGTAGAGGCCGTCGCCGGGGTCGCCGGCGGAGAACAGCACCTTGCCCTGCGGCACCGTGACGACGCGGGCGAGCGCCGCCAGCCGCGTCGCGAGCGTGCCCGACAGGCCTTCGAGCGAAAAGCTCGCATCGAGAAAGCGCTCGTCAATCGGCATCCCCGCCTCCATCCCGTCGCGGCGGGAGTATACGGAAACTGGCACCGGATGCCGCAGAAAACTCAGCGTGCGAGCGGATCGCCGACGCAGTGGGCGGCGGGCTAGCGGCAGGTCGCCGACGGGGTCGGCTTCAGGGCGCCAGCGGGTCTCCGACGGGGTCGGCGACGCGGAACACCGCATAGCGCGCCACCTGGGCGTTGCCGGCCCGGCGCGTCACCGTGCCGAGCGGCTCTGTGAAGCGGAAGCGGGCGAGCATGCGCTGGGTTTCGCCGGCGCCGTCGCGCAGCACCAGCAGCGCCGGGCGGGCGAGGAGATCGGCCGGCGGCGGCGGGGCGGCGTCGTAGCGCAGGCGCTCGTCGAGCTGCACCACCGGCACGCCCGGCAATTCCCAGGCGAGCATGGCGGTGACGCCGTAGGCGCCGGTGGCGACCCAGGCGGCCCCCACCTCGGCCCGCTTCGCCTCGATCTCGGCGGCGGCGGCGTCCCAGCCGCGATAGCGCCGGGCCGGGTCGAGGCCGGCGAGGCCGAAGCCGGACGGGTGCATCAGGATGACGAAGGCGACGAGGCCGGTGGCGATGCCGACCGGCGCCACCCACGCCCTGAGCACCGCGAGGAAGTGGCCGGTGCGGCCGGCGAGGTCGCCGGTGCGGGCGGCAGCATCGGCGGCGAGGAGCGCCAGCGCCGGATAGAGCGGCGCCGGCCAGTTCGCCTGCACGCGGTCGTGCAAGGCGTGGACGACGAGGTAGAGCGCGAAGGGGACGCTCGAGAAAACGAGCAGCGACCGACCCGCCTCCCCTGCCCCGTCGGAACCCGTCGGGCCGCCCGTGGCAGCCGCCGGCCGCCTCCGACCGGCGAGCCAAAGGCCGGCGACGACGAACGGCACCATCAGTGGCCCGATCAGCCCGATCTGGCCGCCGAGGAGCTCCGGCAGGAAGGCGAGCGTCCACTCGGAGGCGGCGGCACGGCCGAACTGCTTCTCGAACGAGGCCCACTCGTGGGCGGCGTTCCAGGCGATGACCGGCGCGAACAGCAGCCCGGCGAGGAGGCCGCCGGCCCAAAGCCACGGGTCGAGCAGCCAGCGCCGCCGTTCGGCCGAGACGGCCAGCCACAGCACCAGGCCGGCGCCGAGGAAGAGCGTCGAATATTTCGACTGCAGCCCTAGGCCGGCGAGCAGACCGACGGCGAGCCACCAGCGGCCGTCGCCGGAGCGCACCCTCTCCAGCACCGCCCACAGCGCCAGCCCCCAGAACAGCGTCGCCGGCTGGTCGGGGGTGGCGATGACGCTGCCGATGCAGACGAGCAGCGTCGCGTTGAACCAGATCACCGCGCGGGCCGCTGTCACCCGGTCTCCCGCCACGATCAGCGCCGAGCGCCACAGCGCCAGCGAGCCCACCACCACCGACAGCACCGAGACGAGGCGGACGCCGAGCGCCGTGTCGCCGGCGACCGTCATGCCGCCGGCCATCCACCAGGCGACCATCGGCGGGTGGTCGAGATAGCCGAAGGCGGGATTGAGCGCCCACAGGCGATAGTAGGCCTCGTCCTCGGTCAGCGGCGCGTAGCCGGCGACGGCGAGACGGACGAGGGTGAGCAGCACCACGACGGCAGCGGCACCGGAGGCCGTGCCGAACAGGCGGCCGGCGGTCGTCACCTGACGCGCCAGGTGACGACGGCGCTCGCCCCGTAGTTCCACACCGCCCCGAGCAGCGCGCCGGCGATGCCGGCCACCCACCAGCCGGGGTCCATGCCGTAGACCCACTTGGCGACGCCGACATTGGCGAGCACGCCGATGCCGCAGACGGCGTAGAAGCTCAAGAGCCCGCGCACCGCCCGCCAGCCCTTCAGCCGGCGGTCGCGATAGGTGAGGTGGTTGTTGAGGAAGAAGTTCGTCGTCATCGCGATCAGTGTCGCGATCGCCTGGGCGGTGCCGAAGCCGACATCGAAGGCCAAGAGGGCGCGCAGGCTGCCAAGGTGGACTGCCACGCCCGACAGGCCGACCAGCGCGAACAGGACGAAGCGCACCGAAACCATTCCGCCGAGGAGCTTCGACACCATGAGACCCGCAAATTCGAACACCACCAGCGCGTCGAGCTTGCTCTCGCCAGCCCCGCGCTCCCGGAACACGTAGCCGAACTCCGCGATGCGGGGGCGGCGTTCCATCGACACGACGATGTCGAGCAGGATCTTGAAGCCCTGGGTGGAGAGCTGGTCGGCCACCGCCTCGACCGCGTCACGGCGCAGCATGAAGAAGCCGCTCATCGGGTCGGTGAGGCGCACGCGCAGCAGCATGCGGGCGAGCCCGTTGGCGAGCGTCGACACTGTGCGGCGCTGCGCCGACAGGCCGTCGGTGGCGGACCCTTCGGCGAAGCGGCTGCCGACGGCGATGTCGGCCTCGCCCGAGCGCACGGCCGACAGCATCAGGGGCAGCAGCGCCTCGTCGTGCTGCAGGTCGGCGTCCATGACGGCGACGATCGGCGCGGCGCTCGCCAGCATCCCCTCGATACAGGCGCCGGCGAGGCCGCGGCGGCCGACGCGGCGGATGCAGTGGACGCGCGGGTCGGCGTCGGCGATCTCCTTGGCGAGCGCGGCCGTGCCGTCGGGGCTGTCGTCGTCGACGACGATCACCTCCCAGTCGACGCCCTCGAGGGCGCGGCCGACGCGGGCGATCGCCTCGGCGATGTTGCCGCGCTCGTTGTAGGTCGGCAGCACCACCGTCACTTCCGGCGTGGCGCGGTGGGGAAGCGGCGCGCCGGCCGGGCTCACACGGTGCGGTGGGGGGGCGTCGGTCACGGATGCTCGATCGGTCGCGCCCGCAGGGTTCGCACGGGCGAGCGGCAAACTAGGCAAGCGGCTGCGGTTTGCAAGCGCGCTCGCAGCCCGCGCGCTCGGGCCGGCGTCAGTGGACGGCGACGCCGAAGGCGATGAGGGCGGCGTACATCGCCATCGACAGGGCGTAGAGAAGCATCACCACGGCATAGCCGGCGAGCCTCGGCCCGCGGCCGGCCGTCGGCGCGAGCCACCAGCGGAAGCGGCGGGCCGCCGCCGGCACCGCCCACCAGCCGAGGATCTGGGAGGCGAACAGGTTGCCGAGGAAGAGCGCCAGCCACGGCGGCACGCCGAGGCCGGCGACCGGCCCCGCCAGCACGAGGTTCCACAGCGCCACCACCGGATAGAGCACGAGCAGCACGACGAGGTTCGAGCGCAGGATGGCGAAGGTGTCGCGCGCGCCCGCCTCGCCCTCGTGGAACCAGAAGCCGAAGCCGTAGCTCGCCCGCCGGTACTGCATGCGCTCGATGAAGTGCCGCCCCTCGGCGAGCACCGCCTTGCGCTCCGGCGAGGCGAGCCAGCGATCGAGGTCGGCATCGGTGGCATAGGAGACGATCACGACCCAGTCGTCGTGGAGGCCCGGCTTCGGCGCCTCGATCTTGTGGCGCAGGAAGCCCGTGAATGCGGTCTCGGCATCCTGGATGCGTCGCTGCCAGGCCTCGAACTCGGCCGCATCGGCGGGGTCGATCGTATAGGTGAACACGGCGGAGACGGCGGCGTCGTGCTCGCCGCCGGCGTCGGGCAGGAGGCGAACCTCTTCCGGGCCGATGCTGTCGCGACGGATCTCGCGCAACAGCCGCGCCCGCGCCTCCGATTCGAGCCAGCCGCGCGCCGCGGCGAGCGTCTCGAAGCGCTGGATCACCAGCCAGTCCAGCTGGTGCGGCGGCGCCGGCGGCACCAGTTCCTGCCGCAGGAAGCCCGGAACGGTGCGCAGGTGCTCGCTCACCTTGGCCTGCCAGCGCGTGAACGCGGCGAAGCTCTCGTCCGCGACGTGGCGCTGCACGACGAGCGCCACCCTGCCCCCCGGCCCCTGCTCGGTCATGCCAGCTTCTCCCCCGGCGCTGCGGCGCCCTCTGCCAGCCGCGACGCATCGCCGGCGGCGCGAGCATCGCGGCGCTCGGCGCCGTCGTCCAGGACCGGTTGCGGTAACGCTCCCCCAGGGGCGCCCGGCCCCGCCGGAGACGACGTCGGACGTCGTTTGCATTCCGGCGGCCCGGGTATATGAGCGAAGCTTCACCCGTGCCACTCCCCTGCCGCTCAAACTTCCCCGGCTGCCCGAGGCCCCGTCCATGTCCACCCCCGCTTCCGGCCCCGCCACGGGCCTGTTGCAGCCGGTCGCGGCCGGCATGCTCGCGGCCTTCGTCGGCTTCGGTTCGTCGTTCGCCGTCATCGTCGCCGGCCTCTCGGCGATGGGGGCGAGCCCGGACGAGGCCGCCTCCGGCCTCACCATGCTGACGATCGGCATGGGCCTCGCCGGCATGGCTCTGAGCGCATGGACGAAGATGCCGATCGCCGTGGCCTGGTCGACGCCCGGCGGCGCGCTGCTCGCCACCACGGCGGCGGTGGAAGGCGGCTTTCCCGCCGTCGTCGGCGCCTTCCTGGTCACCGGGCTGCTGCTCGTCGCCGCCGGCTCGTGGCGGCCGTTCGGCCGGCTCGTCGCGGCGATCCCAGGCCCGCTCGCCGGCGCTATGCTCGCCGGCATCCTGCTGCCGCTGGTGCTGGCGCCGTTCGAGGCCGTCGGCCAGATCCCGCTGCTGATGCTGCCGGTGATGGTCGTCTGGCTGGTGGTCGGCCGGTTCTGGCGGCTCTATGCGGTGCCGGCGGCGCTGGTGGCGGCGATCGTCGCGCTGGCGCTCGACCCGGGGGCGCTGGCCGGCCCGATCCCCGATCTCGCGCCGACCTTCGTGCTGGTGACCCCCACCTTCACCCTCGACGCCCTCGTCGGGGTGGCGCTGCCCTTGTTCCTGGTGACGATGGCGTCCCAGAACATCCCCGGCCTCGCCGTCCTCGCCACCTACGGCTACCGCCCCTCCCCCGGCCCGCTGATCGCCTGGACGGGCGTCGCCTCCGTGCTGGTCGCGCCGTTCGGCGCCCTGTCGGTCAACCTCGCGGCCATCACGGCGGCGATGTGCGCCGGCCCGGACGCCCATCCGCTGCCGGAGCGCCGCTGGATCGCCGCCTTCGCCGCCGGCTGCGCCTATGTGCCGATCGGCCTCGCCGCCACCGCCGCCGTGGTGCTCGTCTCGCTGGCGCCGCCGCTGCTCATCCAGGGCGTCGCGGGGCTCGCTCTGCTCGGCGCCTTCGCAGCGGCGATCCTGAAGGGCCTCGAGAGCGAGCCGGACCGCATCGCCGCCCTCGTCACCTTCCTGCTCGCCGGCTCCGGCCTCGCCTTCCTCGGCATCGGCTCCGCCTTCTGGGGCCTCGTCGCCGGCCTCCTTGTCTCCGCGCTGCACGGGAGATTGTGGCGGCGCGTGGGGTAGCGGCCGGGCGCCGTTCGTATCAATATCCGCCGGAGACGGTCCGCTTCCGCAGGCACGGCATGTCCGGCCGCCTGCCTCGAACGGCGGGCTCGGCGTCGAGAAGCGACGGAGGATCGCGTGGGTCGCTCTCGCCTCGAACGCATGCGTGCCAACCCTTCCGGCGACTGGACCATCGAGGACGTCAAGGCCCTGTGCCGGGAGCACGAGGTTCTCTGCGAGCCCGCCCGGGGCGGTAGTTCGCACTACAAGGTGGCGCACCCGGACGTTGCCGAGAAACTGACCGTGCCCTACAAAAGGCCGATCAAGGCCATCTATATCCGAAAGCTCGTCGCGTTCATCGACGCTGTCAGGACAGAACGATGACCCCGCTCTTGTATCCGGTGACGATCGAGCCGCTCGCCGATGCGGACGGCGGCGGCTTCGTCGCCTTCGTTCCCGATCTTCCCGGCTGCATGTCGGACGGCTCGACGCCCGAAGAGGCGCTCGCCAACGTCCAGGATGCCATCGCGACCTGGATCGAAGCCGCGCGGGACCTCGGCCACCCGGTGCCGCCGCCGACGAGACACCTCGTCGCCGCGGAGTGACCCCGCGGACCATTCCGGTGTGATCTCGCCGTCGCCGGCCGGGCCTTTAGCCCCGGCCTCGCCCGCCCCGGCGCCATCGCGACCGCTTTCCATCACTCCAGATCGTGATCCTCACCGTCTTGCCGCGCCGCCCTTCATCGTCTATCGACGATGGCCGATCACCTGCGGGATATCCCACCGATGCGCTATCCGGCGACCGACCTCGATTCCGCCGGGCTCCTGAAGGCCCTCGCCCATCCGGCGCGGCTCGCCATCATCGAGGCGATCGGCGCGGCCGGCGGGTGCTGCTGCGGCGACATCGTCCGCCGGCTCCCCCTCGCACAGTCGACGGTGTCGCAACATCTGAAGATCCTCAAGGAATCCGGTCTCATCCAGGGCGTCATCGACGGGCCGCGCGCGAACTATGCGATCGACCGGCCGCGGGCGCTGGCGGCGGCGGCCATGCTGCGCGGCCTCGCCGGGCAGATCGAGGCGGGCGCGGCCGGGTGCTGCCGCGCCGGCGAGAAGACGGTGCCGGCCGACATCGAGGCCCGGGAAGCGGTCTGAGCGAAGGACAACGACGACAATGAACGCTCCGATGCCGCGCGTCCGCGGCCGCGTTTCCGCCGACCGGGGGCAGACGCTCGCCGCGCTGGCGAACCTGTGGCCCTACATGTGGCCGGAGGGCCGGCCGGACCTGAAGGTGCGGGTGGTCGCGGCGATCTGCGCGCTGGTGGTGGCCAAGGTGGTCACCGTGCTCGTCCCCTACACCTACAAGTGGGCGACGGATTCGCTCGTCACCGACGAGAGCACCCGGGCGGCGGCCGTCGGCGCGATGCTGTGGGTGCCGATCATGCTGGTGCTCGCCTATGGCGGCGGCCGCGTGCTGGCGATGGGCTTCAACCAGCTGCGCGACGCGCTGTTCGCGCGCGTCGGCCAGCACGCCGTGCGCACGCTCGCCAACGAGACCTTCGCCCACCTGCACGCCCTGTCGCTGCGCTTCCACGTGCAGCGGCGCACCGGCGCGCTGTCGCGCGTCATCGAGCGCGGCACCAAGGGCATCGAGACGGTGGTGCGCTTCGCCATCCTCAACTCGATGCCGACGCTGCTCGAGTTCGTGCTGACGGCGATCGTCATCTGGTACCAGTTCGACGTCTGGTATGTCGGCATCGTCGCCGCCACGCTGTGGCTCTACATGTGGTTCACCGTGGCGATGTCGAACTGGCGCATCGCCATCGTCCGCCAGATGAACGAGAGCGACAGCGAGGCGAGCGGCAAGGCGGTCGACTCCCTCCTCAACTTCGAGACCGTGAAGGTCTTCGGCAACGAGCGCCTCGAGAGCGAGCGCTTCGACAGGTCGATGGCGCGCTACGAGGGCGCCGCGATCAAGACGTGGACCTCCCTCGCCTGGCTCAACCAGGGCCAGACCGTCATCTTCACCATCGGCATGGTGGCCTGCATGGGGCTGTCGGCGTTCGCGGTGGCGCGCGGCGACCAGACCGTCGGCGACTTCGTGATGATCAACGCGCTGATGATGCAGCTGTCGATCCCGCTCAACTTCATCGGCTTCGTCTACCGCGAGATCCGCCAGGGCCTCGCCGACATCGAGGCGATGTTCAACCTGCTCGGCGTGCCGCCGGAGGTCTCCGACAAGGACGGCGCGGCGGCGATCGTGGTCGGGCGCGGCGAGATCCGCTTCGAGAACGTCGAGTTCCACTACGACGCCGACCGGCAGATCCTGAAGGGCGTCGACTTCGTCGTGCCCGGCCGGCCGCACGGTCGCGATCGTCGGCCCCTCCGGCGCCGGCAAATCGACCATCGCCCGCCTGCTCTACCGCTTCTATGACGTCACCGGCGGGCGCATCCTGATCGACGGCCAGGACATCCGCGACGTCACCCAGGAGAGCCTCCGGCGGATGATCGGCATCGTCCCGCAGGACACCGTGCTGTTCAACGACACCATCGCCTACAACATCCGCTACGGCCGGCCGTCGGCGAGCGAGGAGGAGGTGCGCCAGGCGGCGCAGCTCGCGCAGATCGCGACCTTCGTCGAGACGCTGCCGAAGGGCTACGACACCGAGGTGGGCGAGCGCGGGCTGAAGCTGTCGGGCGGCGAGAAGCAGCGCGTCGCCATCGCCCGCACCATCCTGAAGGCGCCGCCGATCCTGGTGCTCGACGAGGCTACGTCCGCGCTCGACACCCGCACCGAGCAGGAGATCCAGACCGCCCTCGACCAGGTCTCGGCGAACCGCACCACCGTCGTCGTCGCGCACCGGCTGTCGACGGTGGTGAACGCCGACGAGATCCTCGTGCTCGAGCAGGGCCGCGTCGTGGAGCGCGGCACCCATGCCGGGCTGATCGCCGCCGACGGCCTCTATGCGGTGATGTGGCGCCGCCAGCAGGAGGCGCGCGAGGCCGGCGAACCGGACGCCGCGGACCCGGACGCCGGCGACGCCGGCCTTTCCGGCCAGGACGCCCCCGGCGCGCTGCCGCCGGACCAGGCCGTGCAGACCCGCGCTGCCGCGCCCGAAGCGGTCGACTGACGGCCAGTCGGGCGCATTCGCCCGCGGGAAGTTCCGCGGCGAGGCCCGACCGACACGGTCGGTGGTCTGCATGCGCCATGGTCGGCGCGGTCGAAGGCCGGCGTGATCGATGATCCGCCGGCGGAAGGCGGCCCCCGCGGGGCATCGGGACCGCCAGCGAGACGACCGACGGCGCCCCGCCCGAGCGGCGTGCCGGCCAGCCGCGTGCCCGTCGGCGTCAGCGCGGGATGACGATCACCTGGCCGGGATAGATGAGGTCCGGGTCGCGGATCTGCTTGCGGTTGGCGCGGTAGATGGCGGTGTAGCGGACGCCGCGGCGCTTGCCGTAGTAGCGCTGCGCCAGCGTCCACAGGTCGTCGCCGCGACGGATGCGGATGGTGCGCGTGCGCGGCGGCGCCGCCGCGCCGGCCGCGGCCCCCGCCGCCGCGTCGGTCTCGGCCGCCTTCACGGCGGCCTCTGCCGGCACCGGCGGCTCGGCCACCGTCTGCGTTTCCGCCGCCGTCGGCGGCGGCAGCGCGATCGCCGGCGTCTGCGGCGTCGCGGGGGCGTCGGCGAGCTCGACCGCCGACAGCACCTCGAACGGCACCGCCGAGCGCGCCACCACCGTGCCGGTGGCCGGGTCGACCTGGTCGGCGCGCACGGCATGCTCGCCGGCAGCGACCGGATGGGACCCCGAGTAGGTCCAGCGGCCGGCGGCGTCCGCCGTCGTTTCGCCGATGAGCGCGTCGTCCATGTAGAGGCGAACCGTCGCCCCGGGCAGGCTCGCGCCCGAGACGGTGACGGTGTCGCCGTCCTTCTCGACGACGCCGACCGACAGCGCGACGGCGGCCGGGGACGAGGCCGGCGCGGAGGCGGGCTGTGCCGTGTCGGTGGCGAACGGCTGCGCCCAGGCCGGCGGCGCCGCGACGCCGTCGGCGCCGGTCACGGCCGCGACGGAACCGGCATCGGTGACGGTCGCCGGAGCGGAGGCGGTGCCGGCGGGTTCCGTGCCCACCGGCGAATTGCCCGCCGGCGCGTCGCCGGCCGGTGCGGTGGCGGTCGGCGCGGTGCCGGCGGGTTCCGCTCCGGCCGGTGGGGTGGCGCTCGCCGGCGCCTTCGACGCGGCGGCGACGGCGGCGCTGTCCGCCGGAGCGTCGGGCTGCTGCAGCACCTTGGTCGGCGCGTCCGGCGACACCAGCGCCACCATCGGCGGCTCGCTCTTCGCCTGCGGGATCGACACCGCGATGCGGTCGACGGATTCGACCTGGCGCGCGCCGTCCGGGGTCGCCCCGACGATGGTGACGACATAGTCCCCCGGGCCGAGGGGCTGCTCCAGGGTGATCACCCACTCGCCGCTGTCGTTGGCGCGCGTCCGGCCGATCTCGCGGCCGTTGGCGAACAGGACGATGACCATGCCGGGCTCTGAACGGCCGGCCATGACGGCATCGCCGTTCGGCTCGACGCGCACCACGTCGAAGGTCGGCACGCCCGCGGCGGGCGCCACGGCGGGCTCGGGCTGCGAGATCGTCTCCGGCGCACCGGCAGTGGCCGCGTCGGCGTCGGCCGGTCCGGACGCGCCGGCCCCGGCCCCGGCATCGGCCGCGGCACCGTCGGCCCCGCCCGCACCGCCGGCGCCCGCAGTGGCGGCGCCCGTGGTGGCCGCTTCCGTGGTGGCGGCGCCGGAGGCGGCGGCAGCCGGCGCCGCGGTGTCGCTGGCGGCCGGCGTGCCCCCGTCCGCAGGGGCTTGCGTCGGTTGCGCGGACGCGTCGGCGGACGTGTCCGCAGAGGGCGTCGCAGGGGCAGACGTCGCGGGCGCAGGCGTCGCGGGGGCAGGCACCTGGGGAGCGGGTGCCGTCGCCGCGGCCTCGCGCTCGGCGGTCTGGCGCTGGTGCTCGCCATAGAGCAGGTAGCCGCCACCACCGACGACGAGGACGAGCAGGAGGAAGCCGACGAACCGGCGCGAGGTGCCCATTACCGATGTTCCCGCCACGTCGATGTTTCCGCCACGTCGATAGTCCCGCAAATCGATGTTTCCGCCGCTGCGAGGGTGCCGCCGGTCGGCGGTGCCGTCACATCCGGAGGACGCCGCACGGCGCGGCGGGCATCTCCGGCCGGCGACTGAGACGACGCGGGGCCGGCCGGCCCCCGTCGCGGCCTCCGGCGAAGCGGCGGCGCGAGTCGCGGCGGCATCCGCTCCAGCCTCGATATACGCGATGCTGCGGCACAGCAAGCAAGCGCGGGCGCGAGGTTCCAGAACATGGCAGCAGTGTGACGGCGGCGACACGAGAGGACGCCATCACCCCGCGCGACCTCCGATCCGGTCCGCGACCACCATCGCCGCATCGCCGCCGGCGCCCTATCGCGGAGGGGACCGCATCTCCGCCGTCACCCTGTCGCGGAGGGGACCGCATCTCCGCCGTCACCGCGTCGCGGAGGGGACCGCATCGCCGCCGGCACCGTGTCGGCGTAGGCACCGCGTCGGCGCAGCATCATATCGGCGCCGTCTCTGCGTCGGCACAGCATCGGCGTCGGCGCCGCCACGGCGTCGGAGCGGTGGACGCGAGCGTTGCGAGGCGACGGCCGATCCGCTATGAGAGCCCTGAGCCGTCGACGCGCCCCCTCGCGGGGACGCCGTCGCGCAGGCACCCGTAGCTCAGCTGGATAGAGCGTTGCCCTCCGAAGGCAAAGGTCACACGTTCGAATCGTGTCGGGTGCGCCATATTTTTCAATGGGTTAGCGAACCCCACTCCGCTTCTCGTCAAATATCCGTCAAATAAGCCAGCCCTGAGCAGAAGCGGACAGCGGTGGATGCTGGCCATAGTGATGGAGCGAAGCAGCCCGTACCTGCGAGGCCGTCGCTGCCGGAGCCTTCAGCATCGGCCCGCACCGCCTGGGAGCAGTGACGGCAGGCCTCAAACTCAGCTGTAGGCCTGCAGCTCCCGGTGGCCTCTGTGGTAGCGGGATGCCATCGCCCACCTCGACGCCGTCGGCGTGCCGGCGGAATCGCGGGCGGAGGAGCTGGCCGCCTACGCGATCGACTACCGCGAGGCGGCTCCGGTCGGCATCCGGGCGGCGATCGACAACATCGTCGGCTCGGTGAAGACGTGGCTCCAGAAGACGTTCGGCGTGCAGCTCGGGAGCCCGACGCCCGGCGAGCTGGTGGCGCTCGCCAAGGCGGCGCTGCGGGACGGGTGGCAGCCCACGGATGGCGGGCCGGATGGCGGGTCGAAGGAGAACGTCGACCCCAGCTTCGAGAAGAACATCGACGACTTGGCGCGCGGCAAAGAGTTCGGCCGGCCGATCACCGTCGGCTCGACGCCGGCCGTCCTGCTGTCGCTCGGGGCTCAGGACGCGCCGCTCCAGATCGCCGAGTCGGCGGTCTGGAAGTCGATCACCGATCACGCCATGACGCCCAACGTCATCAAGGCGGCGATCCGCGGCCTCTATCGGCCCATCATGGTCTTCAAGTCGGCGACGACCGGCGACAGCTTCGTCTCGCTGGTGGAGGTGACGGACAAGGGCAAGCCGGTCGTGGTGGCCGTCCACATCAACATGCGGGAGCGCACCACCGTTCACCGGATCAGCACTATTCACCAGCGCCCGGTCGGGCAGATGGAGAATTGGGTGGATCAGGGGCTCTTGAAGTACCGCGACAACGAAAAGGCCGCCGCTTGGTCCAGATCCACAGGGCTGCAATTGCCCAAGGAGGGTGCCAAGCGACGGCCGGAAGAGAAGGTACTCCACCCGTCCGACGTCTTCAACCCCGACGGCTCGCCGAAGGCGCGAAAGCTCAACAGGGCCATGCCCGGCGGCACGCCGCCGGCTGCGCCGCCGAAGCTCACCATGCGGGAGCGCACCTCGAACCTGCTGACGTCGGCGATGCGCGGCGACAGCAAGGGCGACTATAGGCTGCTCTCCATGACGCCGCTCCGCCAGCTCGTGCAGGAGGTCGCATTTCCGTTCCAGACGCCACGGGGCCGACCTCTAATCCATGCCGGCCCTCAAGGGCCGTCAGCGACGTCCGCTTTGCGCCCCCATCTCGGTCATTGCCCCTAGTAGCGGCCGCAACCCAGAAGCGGACATGAGCGAGGCAGGGCACATTAGCACCTTTGCGCCACTATCGGACACTTGGTGGCAGACTTCGCCGGCCGGACAACCTCCCGTTATCGCCGATCACTTAGGAACCACTGGACTATCTAGATCGGTGTCGAGAACGCTTTCAGTGCGACAGCGTTTCGAACCCGTTGCCGCGTCTCTTGAAAGGGCTCGTTGGCCGAAGCGGGCGTGATGTATGGCACAACTTCCATGAATCTCTGACGAGATGAAACGCGAGACACGGCTCGCCCATCATTAATGCGGGCGGCCAAGGTCTCCGGGCTATCACATCCTTCTTTCACGGCACTTCCCAGACTTGCTAACGCGGTTGGCAAGGCGACGGACGCGCCTAGTCCAGCCTTCGCCTGAAGCAGACGCGCAGGCAAGCCCGCTAAGAACGCGAGATCCGGCACCAACCTCAATACAAAATGCCGTGCGTGCCGACAGGCATTCGAATCAGGATTTGGATGTAAGGCCTCCATCTCGCATAGCGGCCTACCGGCCATCCACATATGGAGAAGCGATGCGATCACCGGGAGCGCGTACTTCACGCGCTTCTCCCCGGTCTGCAGCTTCTCGAACTCCCCACCAAAAAGTTCGGCGACGTTCTCCGGACGGAGGACCTCCATCAAATTCCCCGGCTTGGCCGCGAGCCAAGACAGCAGCCGATCCATCGCCGCTTGGGTCGTTAGCCCGTCGTTGTTGGCGAAGAGATCAGCAATCTCCCGAAGCGCTTCTGCCGGCACACCTGTAAGCGCACCCACGCCCTCGATCCATTTGTCTGCCTCCGCAGTAGGATGCTCACTCCGCGCCTGGAACGTGGAAGCGATCCGGCTTTCGACCCAAGCGGCGTTGGCCTTTTGCTTGGCGCGAAAAGCCCCAAACGAGCGTTCGACAAGTGAGCGCAGCGGCGCGTCCGTCCCCTCAGGGCTCGCCGGGGGAAGGCGGTTCAAAAGGTACAAGGGCATGCCCTCGCGAATACCTGCGTGAATTGCATCCAGCAAGGCTGTCAGCGGATCATCGATGTCGACGCACTGGTCGCTTTGCGAGAATATCGCCTGCAGCTTCATCCAATGACCGCCGATGCTGCTGGTCTTATCATCGAACGGGACGACGCGGCTGGGCACGACCAGGACAAAGCCCTGGGAGCTTTCGCCGGCGCGGCCGGCGCGTCCTGCGGCGTTTAGAAGTTCGTGCGCCTCGAGCTGCGCGAATTTGTTTTCCGCGGGATCGAAACGGCTGTCGCCCGAAATTATCACGACCTCGCTAGGCAAGTTCATGCCTTGCGCAACCGTCGAAGTCGCAAACAGGACATTTGCCCCGGGGCGCCGCTTGAAAAGGCTTTCGTGGAGCAGTCTTTCTTCGCGCAGCAACAGGGAGTGATGCGTAACTGCGCCGCCCGCGAACCGCCCATCCGGCTCCAGCGCGAGGTAGCAATAGGACGGCCCACCCATCTCTTCGACGACCAGCTGACGGAGCGCGGTCTCGTCGTCGTTCAGCACAACCGGGTCATCCGCGACGAGCTTGCGGAAATCACGGGCCGCAGCAACCAACTGTGGAACCGTCTGGACAAAGACTAGGGTCTTCATCCCGCTCGCCGCCGCGCCGGCGGCGATCAATGCGCTTGTGTGGTTGCCATTGGGCGTCAGATACCATCGCCTGTTCGCCGCCGCACCCGTTGAGAAATGATGTTCGGCATTGAGCAAGGGAAGGAGCGCGTAGTCGTTTCGATCTTGCGTTGCCCAGGTCTGAAGCAGACTGAAAAGGCCAAACGGCCGCGCGGCCAGCGTCTTCTGAACCGCCGCCGGAGCGTTCTTCTGCTTCGGGCGGTCGATACGCGCTTGCCGCAACACGGCATTCAGCTCATCGATCCGCGATGAGGGGTAAACTACGCAACCGCGCACCTGGCGGGTCGGCTTCCAGGCAAGATCCAGATGAAGACATTGGCGTCCTGTTAGCTCGGTCATCCATGCAGCGACCTCTTCGGCATTCTTCATCATGGCGGACAGCAACAGGAAGTCCGCCGCCGGCGCGGCCCGAGCCAGATTCAGCACGGCCAACATCGCGTCGACGCTCCGACGGCTTTTTTCTGGCTCGCGCGGATGCAGCAAGTGGCACTCGTCGAATACTACAAGACCAAGATCAGCGAAGGCCGCGGGCTGCGACGACAAGAGCACGAGGCATCGCTCGGGCGTGGTTACCACCACTTCCGGCAGCGCAATGAACTCGACCGCGGAAGCATCGTCCTCAATGTCGCCGACAATCTCAAAGGTATTGAATGTGCGTTTTAGCGCGCGTGTCGTTTGATCGACCAAGGCGTGCGTCGGCACGAGAAAGATAACCTTCTTGTCCCGCAGCAAAGCGGTGGCGATTTTCAGTTCGGCGAGTGTCGACTTGCCGCCGCCGGTAGGGAAACTCAACGCCGACGAAACGCCGATGTCGAGAAAGTGCGCCTCGATCGCCTGCTTGTGGTTGCGCCATAGGTAGGGCCGGCGGCGCGCCATTTGTCGTATGATTGGCCACCACGCGTCTTCCGAAATGCCATTCGGCGGCATTATCCGCGACGAAGCATTTGCAATCAAATCGCGATCTGCGGCAAGCAGGAGGCTGGCTAGGTGCAAGGGCCCGGGAAACAGGCTGTAGACCTCCGCATCAATCCCCAACACGTCGCCTAGCGAGCCAACGCTCAGTTCCTTCACGCGCCCGAACGTTGTTCTGGGTTGCTCGACCCCGCCCGCGTCAACTGGGGTATCAACGCGACTAAGCAAACGCGTTGCGAGGTTCTGCACGCCTTTCAGTAGCGTGAGGTATAGCGCCTCGACGGCGAGCGCCCCGCCTTCCGCTTCCCGCAGCGCAGGGAGTTCAAGCCGCCGAATGGCGTTGAGGTGGCCTTGGCAAAGAAGCCGGATCGCCTGCAGCAGAACGCCATCAATACTGTTCGCTCGCTCTTCCGCGATGACAATCTGCTTCGCACATTCGGCAGCGTCTGCATGCGCCTCGGCGACGAGAAAAAGCAGCGAGGCGCAAACTTCCGGCGCGACGCTCGTGCCATCCAAATAGGACCCCGCCCGCTCGCCGGACGGAGTCGCGAGCAAGCGGACTTGGTGAGCTGACGCGGCAACGAATGCTGCCGCGTTTCGATTACCGCGGTCGGGTTCCAGCGCAACGAACGCCTCTTGCGCGGCAGCCAGGCGACGCATTTCAGCGAGCACTGTGGTGAGCCGCTCGGATGTGGCGCCGGGTTGGCCGCGAAACTCGATACGCGCGGCAACGATCTCGGCATACGCTTCGGTAAGCCGTTTCGGCAAACTCTGGAGATCAAGCCCTGACAGCTGTGGCGAAGAGGCAATCAACGCCGACGTGATGGGGTCAAACATTCACGGCCTCATCGATTCTCGTTCCGACCAGCACGGCGAACGACGTCATCCAATCGCGCAAATCATCAAAGTGCATGGTTTCAGCGCGCCGCCGCGAGACATCGCCTTTCGCTAGGTCAGCAAAGCCATCGAAGAGCCGTTCCCGCGTGGCGTCCGCTGCATGCGTCTTCCCGGTTGTAATGCTCACCCGGTACTGACGCACCTCTTGCCAAACAATACGATCGATCGCCTCGTCCACATTAAGTCCCGGGAAGCTGTGCTGGCGTGCCGACAAGAGCCCGGTCGTGGTGTGCAGGAGTTCCGACACGCGTTCGCCGGCTTCAAAGCCCTCGATAGTCGGCCACACGTCGTCTCGCAGCACGCCGCGCGGATCCGTCGTTGCCTTGTCCTCGAAGATGACCACAGCTGTGATTGCTTTGCCGTCATCCGAGATGTCCAGCTGCATGCCATCGAAGCCCTTATGCGCGTGGAAGATGTGGGGTAACTCGATGGCGCTCCCCTTCGCCTTTGACTGGTTAGCGGTGATCCAGGAGATGGTCTGAAACAACCAGCCGTCGCGATGCCACGGGTCGCCGTTCGCGGCGACCTCAAGCTTGCGCTTGGCGTCCGTCGCGACTTCCTTGTCGGTTCGCAGGGCGCGAACGTTCAGCCCCGCCAAGATGCCTTCGACATGGCGAAATTGCCCGAGAGCGACCCGCGCCACACGCTCCGCCAGCACATTTCGGTCAGCGACTTCCCAGCGGTAGCCGTGACACAGATCGCCATGAACGATTGGGGTAAGCCTAATAGCCATAAGCGTCGAACATCGTTCTTAAATGTCCAATTGAAGGCACGAATCGAACTGTACAATAGCGCGGTCCACGGGCTGATCGCATAGCACGGTCAAGACGCAGATCGTTCTTCAATCGCCCTAATCCCGGCGATCGCGCTCCCGCTCAATTCCTCCAAAGCGGCCAGTTTCCGCAATAGCGGTATATCCACAGTGGTGCCAAACCGACCGACGAGCCCGACCGCATAGTCGAGGTCATCGAACCGATCGCGCTGATGATAATGAGCAAAATAGCCTTTCAACGCGGATGGATCGACGAGCGCCTGCTTCGCGAGCGCCAGAGCTTCTTGTGGCACGAACTCGGCAATGGATTGCGTCACCGGCGGTAAACCGGCGGTCCGCTGCCATCCCTCGATATACACGCGCTCTGTCAGCCGGAGACAGTTCAGCACGACCTCGGTACGATCCCCCTGGAGATAGGCGCGGGCGGCTGATGACTTCGCCAATTGGTCGGCGACCGACTGATCAATCCGGTTCATCCAGTACAGGATCGTACCGCACGCGCTGAGCGCGGCCGCCGCCGGATCACTTTCGTCCGGTTGGTGCGGTGGCAGAGGCAGCTCATTTTGAGCATAAGCCAAATGCGCGAGCGTGAACGCCTGGATGGTGTCGCGCGGATTGAAGCTGTCTTTGCGCGGCGGGTCGAGGAAGCGCTGCAACGCTTCCGCGGCGAGTTTGTCGGACAAGGATGCTGTTTCGACGATTAGCGGCGACAAAAAGAAGCTGTCATCACGGACACCGCGGGCCGCCATGGTGAGCATGGTCGCTCTGTCCTCAGGTGGCAGCGCGTTGAATATGGCCGCATAAGAATTCGAATACGGGTGGTCCATGCAGGCGCTGTAGACGCCGAAGGCCGCTGCTTGCATATCCGGATCTCCCGGAGCGGCAAGGCATTGCGCGATCTCGTTGCGAACGACGTCTTCGTACTCACGCTCGCCAGCTTCGAGACCCCCGAGGTGTTGGAGAGCTTCGACAACGCTCGTCGAAAGAAAGAAATGGGGCTCCGTGGGCAAGGCTTCGATCTTGGCGATGAGAGCCTCGCGCGCGGCATCGGCCGCCGGCCAGCACCAGGCCGCGTTGTGCATGAGATCGAGCTTGAAATGGTAAGGGGCACCATTCCAAAAACGGTCGATCAGGTCGGCTATGACCACCGCCGCGGCCGTGTCGTATTTACAATTCCGATGGAACAGGCTGAGGAGAAAATAGGCCTGACCAAT
Organism: Verrucomicrobiales bacterium; assembly: GCA_965229245.1. Lineage (GTDB taxonomy): Bacteria > Verrucomicrobiota > Verrucomicrobiia > Verrucomicrobiales > V1-33 > V1-33. The sequence goes on along the minus strand of CBDDIW010000001.1, from coordinate 1,915,760 downwards.
GGAGAGGTCGGGATCGCGCAGCAGCTCCAGGAGCCGCGGTCCGATTGCTTCGTTCGCATGCCACGGCACTAGGCCTGCGTGAATGCGGCTACTGACATAGGACAAGGCAGGAATGCCGCTCATCTGCGACACATAAGCCGCGTAAAATGACTCGCCGCGAAGCCCAATATTCTTTTTGGCCGCTTCCTCGCCCAGACGCACACGTTCAATGGCAAGACGCCGATCCATCCGCGCGACGAGCGCAAGCATCGTCTCTAGGTGATGGCCCGCCACAACCTGGGAGGGCAGCGCATAGACAAAAGCGCGTTCGCCGGCGGTCCAAGCCACGACGGAGGGCTCGAACCCGACGGACCGGGTCTTCTCACCTTCGATGACGAGACGAACCCCATCGATCTCTTTGGCCATGATCGTGAGCGCCCGAAGCGTGCCGGCTTCGGCCCACTCCCGCGCCCGTCGACCGCACCGCCCCGCGAGACAGGACAAGATGAGCTCGGGATCCGCGAGAATGGCAAGAACCTCCTCCAGCAAAATAGGATCGTCGATCGCGCCGAGGATGAACTCCTTACGCTTGGCATGAACCGGGTGGCCCAGGGCGTTCGCAACTCCTTGCACATCATTTCGGACGGCGCGGATGACGGCCTCCGCTGCATAAGCGTCCATATAGAGGTCATGCTGAAAGCTGATCCGCTCGCCACGGGTGACAAGGATGTTCGCGGCAACCAGCCGGTCGGCAAGCGTGCGCGAGGAACTGTCCGCGAGCCGCTCGACATCGCGCCGTGAGATACTGAAGGTGATGCGCTCCGCCATCCAGCCGGCAATCCCAGCAAGCCGCGCGACACAATCCGCCGCGCCGTCGCCTAAGCGCTCGCGAACGTACAGATCGAGCAAACCGAAACGACTTACTTCGGGGCCGACTTTCGTTCCAAGCCGACCGACGACCCCCGCTTCGAGGCCGGTGCCGACAACCTTCAAAAGTTCGATCGCGCTTGCAGGCAACGCCTGCCCCTCGGCCGCTTGCCGCGCGATCGCCAGTTTCACGTCAAGGCCGGGCGCAATGGCCACGTAGGTGTCCAAGGGCAGCAGGTCGGACCGTTCGACAACTGCTTGCGTTGTGACCGTTATGCGGGCCGCGTAACGCCGGGCGAAAGTCGCGGCGCGGCGGACCACGTCGCCGCGCTGAGTGTCCGAGCACTCATTCAAACCATCAAGGAGAAGCATGAGCGGTCGGTTGATCCGCGCGGCCGCGCTAATCAGCTGGCCGGCATCCGCGTCAGCGATCTGATGGACTTCATCGTCGAGAAGCGCCTTCATCGAAACGCTGAAGTTCTTCGCCGCGACCGCAATGGGGACGCCGCCTTTCTCGGCGAACTCTGCGGCCGCGCCATAGGCCGTCATCGACTTCCCGCAGCCGGAAGGACCGAGCAGATACGCGTCGCCGCCGTGGGTAAGGTGGCTCATCAACTGGTCGGACGTGACGGAGGCTTCACCATTTTCCCACAGCGCGTCGACGATACCTGTCGTCAGCGGCCGATAGGTGCGAAGGAAGCCAGACGCGTATCGCGCGAGGAGCGCGTGCGCCTCGGCGAGCACGGGCGAACAGGCCGTCGCCACGTCCGGCACTTCGTTCAAACGATGATGCCGCACAAAGGCTTCCCACTTGTCAAGCGGCCAACCCTGCCCGCCCCCCTGCGACAGTTCCGAAGGCAGTACGTCCATGCCCCGAATTGCGACCTTGAAGTCGGAGGATATTTGCGAGTTCGGCGGGATGGTCGGCGCGAATACGACCGCGGCGTCAGGATAGGGGACGCTCCCGCCGTCAAACATCGCCATCGCATCACGGAGCGCGTGCCGCCCGCCGAGGACCTGAAGGTAAGGGCTTTGAATTGCCTTCCACGCGCCGCCGGCGAGCTCGACTTCCCAGGCGCCATTTGGTCCGCCGCGAAGCCGCCGGTGATAGCCCTTTGCTTCTAGGACGACCGCGCGTGTCGCTGTCAAGGCCACGCAGTCCAGTTGCCGTCCGCCGAGGTTGACGTTGGCAAGGATCAAAGCCGGCGTCGAGGTCGCCTCGAAGTGCGCGACCACGGCTGCCAAAATGGCTTGATCGGAGCCGACTGTCTACGACATCGCCGATAAAGATCTTGGCAAACTGAAGCATCTTGCGTTGTGGTGCCTGACACACGCCTAAAAAACAGATCGTAAAAGGGTGTAAGACTCAAATAGGTGTAGCATGAGGAGCGCCACACTCCAACGGTGGGTCGGCACAGGTAACGACGAGGCAGCGCTAAGCGCTCCAACACCAATGCATCCCGGCCAACCTAACCATCTGTAGCGTGCCTAGTCTCCCGTTCATGGTGCGTCGACCGGCTCGGTGCTCTCAGTGGTCCTCCGCTGAGAGATCGGGGCGAGGAGAGCGCGTCCATTCACCCCATAAGCTCCTCGCGACCGCTTTGGGGTCCGGTGCAGAAGGCAGCTACACGGCATTCGCTACCCAATAGCTGAACGTCCGGAGACGGCCCAAAGCTCGCCATTCAGCATCGTAGCAGCGAACTGTGGTGCTAGAAGCCATACCGCTCGGATTAACGATTCCCCTCCCATCAACGTCACTGGAAACGACTCCATCAGGCGATAGAGTGTCACCCGCTCGGGATCGGGCCACCCGTCCGGGATTCGCATCAATTTTTTGGCGCCAACAGCGGGTCGTTGAAGATAAATCGCTGGTCAGCGAACATTTTTATCACAGCTTTACGCTGAGAACAGCTCTCGCGACCGGGAATTTTTCAATCCCATCAGCGCGAGCGCGGCAGCGCCACCTGTGGTGTGAGAGCGCCGCCGCGGATGTCACAGGTTAGATATTCTGCCCGCCCGAAACCTCGATGCGTTGAGCGGTGATCCAGCGATTGTCGGGGCGGAGGAGGCTGGCGACGGCCGGACCGATATCGTCTGGCACACCGACACGGCCGAGCGCGGTCATCGCCGCGAAGGCTTCATTGTAGGCCGGCGTGTCGCGCACCGCGCCACCGAGGAAGTCCGTCTCGATGGCACCGGGGGCGACGGTGTTTCGCGGTGATGCCGCGGGGGCCGAGTTCCTTCGCCAGATAGAGGCTCAGGATTTCGACGGCACCCTTCGCCGCGGAGTAGGCGGAAAAGCCAGGATACGACACGCGCGTGAGGCCGGAGGAGAAGTTCACGATACGACCGCCCTTCGCCATCAGCGGCAAGAGGGCCTGGGTCAGGAAAAAGACGCCCTTCACGTGCACGTTGAACAACTGGTCGAACTGCTCCTCGCTGGTCTCGCTGAAGGCTGCCATCTCGCCATGGCCGGCGTTGTTGATCAGGTGGTCGAAATCCGTCCGTCCCCAGGCCGCGAGCGACTTGCGGATGCGCTCGGCGAAGTCGGAAAAACCCGAGACCGCGGCCGCGTCGAGCTGCAGCGCGACGGCCCGGCGCCCGAGCGCCGTGATCTCCGCGACGACGGCATCCGCCTCGTCGGCGCGGCTGCGGTAGGTGAGGATCACGTCGCCGCCCTGGCGCGCGATGCTGACGGCTGTGTTGCGGCCGAGGCCGCGGCTGCCGCCGGTCACGATCGAGATGGTCGTCATGAGACGTCTCCTGTGTTGATGCTGCGTGAGTTCGCGACGCGATCGTGAGGCACGACGAGCGCGTGCGAGCGGCCCGGCAGATCGCTGCTGCCCGGGATTCCTGGCGTCGAGAAAGGGATGCAGAGGGACGGGCGAAGGCCGCCCTCAACGCTCTTCATCTGCCGCAGCCGAACGGCCGCGGGGACGTCGAACCGCCTACTGGAGGCAGACGAGCTTCGTGCGCTGGTAAGGCTCGAGGATTTCGATACCGCCCTCGGTGTCGATGCCGCTTTCCTTCCAGCCGCCGAGGGCGGCCTCCGGATAGTGGGTGACGGGCCCGTTCACCCCGACCACACCGTACTGAAGGGCATCGACCAGCCGCCGTTGCCGGCGCGCATCGTGGGTGATCACGTAGGACGCGAGGCCGAAGTCCGGACGGTTCGCCTGCTCCAGCATGGCTGCCTCGTCGTCGAAGGGAAGGATCGGTGCCACCGGCCCGAAGGGCTCCTGGTGGAGGATCTCGGCCTCATCCGGCACGTTGGCGAGCACGGTGGGCGCGAAGAAGAACCCCCGCTGTCCGACCCGCACGCCACCGGCGAGGACCAATGCGCCGCGTGATCTCGCGTCCTCTACCACCGTCTCGATCGCTGCCACGCGCCGCCCATTCGCAAGCGGGCCCATCTCCGTCGTCGGATCGGCTCCGGCCCCGACCCGAAGCGCCCTTGCGCGTTCGACGAAGCGGGCGGTGAAGCGCTCGGCGATCGGCGCCTCGACGAAGAAGCGGGACGGGCTGAGACAGATCTGGCCCGCATTGCTGAACTTGGCCGCAGAAAGCATGTCCGCTGCCCAATCGGGGTCGACGTCGCCGCAGACGACCACCGGCGCGTGGCCGCCGAGCTCCATGGTGACGGACTTCACCTCCGCACCCGCCGCGGCGGCCAGGCGCCTTCCGACGGGGATCGAGCCCGTGAAGGTGATCTTGGCGACGTCACGAGCGGCGATGAGGGTGCCGGAAACCATCTCCGGATCGCCGAACACGACGGCGATCGCCGCCGGGGCAACACCGGCCTCGAGCAGCGCCCGTGCCATCACCAGCACCGGCCCGGGCGTCTCCTCCGAGGGCTTGCAGATGATGGCGCACCCGGCTCCGAGGGCGCCGGCGACCTTCTTCGCGGCGAGAGCCATCGGAAAGTTCCATGGCGTGAAGGCGGCGACGACGCCGATGGGGTGCGTCTGAATCTCCATGCGGCTTCCACGGGTGCGGCCTGCAATGAGCCGGTCGGCGATCCGGCGCGCCTGCTCGCCTCCCCACTCGAGGAAATCCGCTGAGCGCAGGACTTCGACACGCGCCTCGGCGAGAGGCTTGCCCTGCTCCCGCGTAATGGTGCGGGCCGCCGCCTCCAGATCGCTCCGAAGAATGGTAGCGGCTCGCTTCAGGATGTCCCCGCGCTCCCAAGGCGGGGTACGGGCCCATTCGCTCAAGCCTCGCGCCGCTGCGCCGACTGCCTCACGCAGATCCTCACCCGAGGCGTAGGACACCTCGCCGATCTTCTCTTCGGTCGCCGGATCGATGAGATCGCCTGCCTTGCCTTTTGATCCGGCGCGCTCAATGCCGTCGATGAGCAAGCGGTACTCGTTGGGCATGGGAAGCTCCGGTTCTGCAGTCGCAGGCTTTGCGGCACCCGAGGAGCGGTTCTTGCTCTTGCCGCTTGCCGCGTCGCCCTGGCCACCGTTACGTAGCGGTCGCTGGTGGCCGGCTGAACGACTTCCTTTCTAGATCCGCCATACCTCAGAGGCATGGGACGCCATGGAACTGCGCCACCTCCGATACTTCGTCGCTGTCGCCGAGGAGGGCAGCCTGACCGTCGCGGCAGAACGGCGCCTCTTCACGGCTCAGCCCTCCCTCAGCCGCCAGCTCCGTGACCTCGAAGCCGAGGTCGGCGCTCAGCTCTTCATCCGCAATTCCCGGGGCGTCGAGCTCACCAAGGCCGGAAACGCCTTCCTGGCGCACGCCCGGCGGGCCTTGGAATCAGCCGCGGAGGCGGTGGCGGCTGCGAGGCGCGAGGCGCGTCCGGCCAAGCCGAGCTTTTCGGTCGGCTTCCTCACCGGGCAAGAAGTCGAGTGGCTGCGGCACGTCACGCACGTGCTGCAGTCACAACTGAGGGACATCGACTTTCGCGTCTCGAGCGACTTTTCGCCCGCGGTCGGGGAAGCAATCCAGCGCGGCGATATTGATCTCGGCATCTGCCGCCTGGAGCTTCATCCCGATGTCACCTACAAGGTCATCGAGCACGAGCCGATCCTGGTCTTCTTGCCGAGGGATCACCCGCTTGCGGCCTGTTCGGCCATCGATGCACGCGATCTCGATCCGGAGTCGTTCATTGGCTACGCCGCCACCACGCACATCCTGCGGGGTATCGTCGATCGCTACTTCCATGATCGCGGTATCACGATGTCGCCGACGCGGTTTCTCGACGGCGTTGCCACCGGGATTTCGCTGGTCGCTTCCACAGGCGGCGTGACGCTGTTGCCGGCCTACGTGGAGAAAATGTTGCCGCGCTCGGTCGTCAGCAGGCCGCTCACGGGCAACGCTCCGGTGATCGAGATCGCGGCAGGCTACCGGGCGGACAACCCATCGCCCGTCCTCCAGTTCTTCCTGAAGCATCTCGACCAGCTCACCGGCTCACGAGCCGGAGATGTTGGCTCCACCCAATAAGGACTGTGCCTATGATTAAACGTGGACGAGTATCTGCCGCGCCATACTCTGTCCTGCGTGAGTTATCGCGTCTTGCGGGAGCAGGAGCGCCTTGCGAGGCTGAACGCCCGGCGACGCGACATTGCGGCCGCCGCCTGCTCACTGTGTTCGGGAGCTCGCGCCCGGCCCTGCGGCGAGCGCCTGCGCGACGCGGCGAAGCTTGTCCGGGTTGCGGGTGATGTAGATCGCCGTGATCCAGCCATCTTCGATGGCGAGTGCCGTGGTCTGGAGGACGTTGCCGCGCTCTCGGCTGACATATCCGGGCAGCCCGTCGATCCAGGCGGGTTCAAGCATCTGCGCCCAGCCCTCCCCCCATTTCCGGCGCACGCCCTCGTACAGCCGCAGGAGGCGGTCCAGTCCCGTGATGGGGTTGATGAAGGCGAGAACCTTGCCGCCGCCGTCGGAGCGCAGAACCACGTTCTCGGCGAGAAGCGTCCGCAAAGTTGCGGTGTCGCCGCTGGTCGAGGCCGCGAAGAAGGCGCGCGCGATCCGCTCGCCCTCTTCGCGTTCGACCGGGAAGCGCGGACGCGCAGCCTGAATGTTGCGGCGCGCCCGGACGGCGAGTTGGCGCACGGCCGCTGCTTCCCGATCCAGCGTGTCCGCCACCTCGCCGAGCGGCACGCAAAAAACGTCATGGAGGAGAAAGGCCGCTCGTTCCAACGGTGACAAGCGCTCGAGTGCCATCATCAACGTCAGCGTCAGGTCGTCCTCCGCCAAGCCGTCTTCCTCGGCTTCGACCAGGGGCTCGGGAAGCCAGGCGCCGACATAAGTCTCCCGGCGGGCGCGTGCCGACTTCATCTCGTCAAGGCAAAGCCGGGTGACGACGCGCGCCAGGAACGGATACGGGGCCGCGACGCTCTTCCGGTCCGCGGCGACCCAGCGCAGCCATGCATTCTGCACGACGTCCTCGGCTTCGCTGCGCGAGCCAAGCATGCGGTATGCAATGCGCAGGAGCCGCGTCCGATAGGTTTCGAAGATGTCCGTGGCATCGTCTATCGGCTGCATTTGCGGCTCCTCGACAGTGGTTTCGGTTGCCCCTGCGATAATGGCCACGGACCTGTGCCGCCGCCCAATGTAGATCAGTTCCTACGGACGGTCCGGCGTTGTCAGCTTGGTGTCGTCCGTATCCACGACGAAGACGGCGAGGAGCTTGGAGGGCTCGAAGTCACTTGCGTTGGCGCTGACACCGTGATGGTCGCCCGGCATCTCGACGAAGCTTTCGCCGACGCGGAATATCGTCTCCGGGCCGTCGTTGATCCGGCTGCGCACCGCGCCCTCGATCACAGTCGCGGTGATGAAGGCGGATGCGGCGTGCGTGTGGGAAGGCGAGGAGCCGCCCGGACCACACTCGACAAGGACGCCGCGCAGGCTCTTGCCCGGAACGGAAGGAAGCGGGTGGTCGAAGATCGTCGTGACGCGTGCCTCGCCCCGCGCGAGATCTGCCGCAAGGGCCGGAACGGCGGAGAGGGCAAGGAGGGCGCCCAGCAGGAAAGATCTGAACACGGAATGGCCCTTTCTTGGTGCCTGGGAGAAGGACATCGGGTTCAAGCGGCAGCGAGCCAGGCTTCGAACCGCGTCGGTCCAAGGCGCGCCGCCTGCACATGCTCGGGAACAAGTGAGCCTGTCGCGAGCGCCGCGCCGAAGTAACGAGCTGCCCTGTCCGCATGGACCTCCCGAAGGTCGCCGTCGGCGGTTAAGTGGCGGGCGACGAAGGCGCGGAAAGGCTGGCGGTCGGGCCCGGCAATCTCGATCGTCGCGTTGCGCGGCGGAGCAAGCGCGACATCGGCGAGCGCTGCGGCGACATCGGCAGCAGCGATGGGCTGGAAGTCGGCATCGGGGACGACGAAGCGGTCGCCCTGGAGCGATGCTTGGGCGATGGCGGCGACGAACTCGAAGAACTGGGTCGCGCGCACGATGGTGAATGGAACGCCAGAGTCCTTGATGAGCCGTTCATGCGCGACCTTCGCCCGGAAGTAGCCGTTGCTCTCGAGGCGATCCGTTCCGACGATGGACAGGGCGACGTGGTGGCTCACCCTCGCGACGCGCTCAGCGGTGAGGAGGTTGCGGCCCGAGCGCTGGAAGAAGTCGAGCACCGCCGTATCCTCGAAGGAGGGCGAGTTCGACACGTCCACGACAACATCGGCGCCGGTGAGGACCTCGGCGAGGCCTTCACCCGTCAGCGCGTTCACTCCAGTACTCGGCGAGGCCGCAATGGCAGCAAGGCCACGCCGCAGGAGTTCCGCCGTCAGGTGACGCCCGACAAGCCCGCTTCCACCCATCACCACCATCTTCATGGATTCCATCTCCGCTGCTCCAGAACGGACTGGGCGCCCCACGCCATCGGTGGGGCGTCCGTCAAACAAAGGACGACGTGGGTTGGGCCGGATGTGACATGCCCCCGGAAAATCCGCGAAGGGGAGATTGCGGCCAGGGATCGCTCGACATCGGCGGAGACGGGGCGGCTACGGCACCGCCCCTGGCCGCGACTGAGCCGGCTACGCCATCGCCTGCACCGGGAGGCGAAAGGGCGCCCCAAGCCGATTGAAAGCGTTCATGGCCGCAATGATGATCGTGAGATCCACAAGGTCCTTCGGCGCGAACGCGGCGCTGGCCGCCGCGTAGGCCTCATCGGAGGCGTGCGTCTCGCTGACCCGCGTGACCTCCTCCGCCCAGGCGAGAGCGGCGCGGTACTGGTCGGTAAACAGATGGGGCACTTCGGCCCAGACCGGAACCAGGACGACTTTCTCGAGAGGCATCGTCTTGAGCAGGTCGCGCGTTTGCAGGTCGATGCAGTGTGCGCAGCCGTTGATCTGCGACACCCACAGAAAAATGAGGTGGATCAATTCGTGCGGCAGCCCAGTGCCCGTGGTGATGTAGTGGTGGATACCGTAGAGAGCTTTGGCTCCCTGCGGGGCCACCTCGTTCCAGACCAGGCGCTTGTTCCCGCTCATGTCTCGTCCTCGCTCTTGGAGCGTTGGAAATCAACGCTTGCAGCAATGACGACCAGAGCGATCCGGGTGTGACATGAGATGCAGCATTTTCCCGTGGTGCGCCTCGTGTCCCAGCTGAACGCGTCCGGGCGCTTTTGTCGAGTTCGAGGCCGCAGCGCCTGCGAAGTCGACAGTGAATAGGCAGACGGCCATGAGAGCCCCAATAGGGGCGGTTCATGGTTTGCGGGGCTCCGAGTTCGTTCCAAAGTCAGTTCCGGAACGGGCTCTGGACGCACGATCGATGCCTGGCGGCGACGCTGCGCGTCGCTTAGGGGAAGAATGCAAGTGCTGCTGCCGTGCTCGCACATCAACTCGCAGCAAGGTCGACACCGGCAAGTCCGGTCAATGGCGCGGCTTGAGAGTGCTTCTTCAGAAGCAAGATCTTCTAAAGATGGTCTAGACCATTTAACGTAGCGATGATGAACCAATCCTGTTTCAAAAATTAACAGGAGCCTTAACGTGCTGGGGATACGAGGGACAGTAACGCAAATGTAACGGTTGAACGACGACGTTCACTCATTGCTAGCGGTAGTCACTGATTCCTTTGCTTGAGGAATTTGCAGCTCCCCTAGCAACGGGTTGCGCAGGAGCGCTCCCGATCCCAAACCGAGGGTGTCGGCCCTGCGCTGTTCGCATGCAGTGCGTGGTGTACGGCCCGTCAGTCGATCGCCGTGCACAGAGCACGGCGATCTCAAAGCCGAGTGAGGTCGACCATGAAGAGCCCCGACAAGACCCAGCCCGAGCCCCTCGTCGCGACGGTCGACGAGGCGGTGAGCATGTTGAGGACGTGCCGCGCCAGCCTTTACGCGATGATGGCGCGGGGCGAGCTGCCTTACGTCGTCATCGCCGGCCGCCGCCGTATCCCGATGAGCGCCCTCCGCGCGCTGATCGGCGAGGAGGCCGCGTAGTGGCCCTCGCCGACCTCACCCGCCGTGAGAGCAATCAGCAGCTCGCCGACTGCCTCTGGCACAGCGCCCGCGGCGTTGACCTCGTCGCGTGCCGCACCGACGGCTCGCTGGCCGACGCCTTCGGCATCGCGATGAAGCCGGGCCAGATGGCGCAGTCGTCGGACGCGCTGCCGGCCACCAAGGTCCGCGCCACGGCGTCCGCCGTCGCGGCCCCCGAGGCCGGTAACGTCTCCCACCTCTTGAAGGCAGGCGGACAGTCGTTCATCGGAGTTGAGGCTCCATCCAGCGAAGTCACTTTCGTCGCCCGAGGGGCAGCGCTGGCCGTCTCGGTCCACTTCGGCTCGACCGCGGAGGACGTTGTCTCGTCCAGCGCGCGCCTGCGGGTGGGTCGCGAGTTCGGGGCCTTGCAGGCCAGCGCCGAGATCATCGGCAGCGTCGCGCCCCACGGGCGGCACAATCTGAAGGAGCTGCCGACGTGGCTCCCGGCGTGGCTCGCTGGCGCCGAGTCGCCGGACATCGACACGGTCCGCCCGGTGGCTGCTGCTCCCGTGACGGTGTCGGCAGCAACGGGCACCTGCGGCCGCTGCCGACACTTCGACGATCCGTCCGGCGAATGCGGGGCCGGGCCGTCGATCGCGGTGGTGGACCGCGCCGGCAACCTGACGGTCGGCGGTTGGCTGACTGTCACGGCGCGGGACCGGTGCCCGTCCTTCGAGGTGAAGGACGACGCCTTCCGCTCGTGCTCGGGCTGCCGCTGGCTCGCCCGCACCACGGAGGGCTCGCGCGGCACCTGCTACGGGGCGCACCCGTGCGCTCCGATCGACAACAATGGCGAGCCGACGTCTCGGCGTGCGAAGCGGCCGGAAGTCATCGCGAAGTCCTGGTGCGGACACTTCGTAGTCGCCCCAGATCCTTAGTCATAACTAAATAAAAACAGCTCCCGCGGTGTCAACAGTATAGACTGTAGTTCTCCAGGTACTTAGGCGATGTTCCTGTACACCATTTTTAAGTCCGACGTCAACGGACAGGCGGTGCAGTAATGGCACCGCTCGCGCGCCGAATCCCCAAGAGCGCTGTCCGACCGGTCCCGAAACAGGAAGGCGTTGCTCTCGCGGCCGGTCCGTTCGACGGCCCGACGAGCGCTCCGCCCGCCGTCGCCGCTCCGGTGAGCGACGTCAACGCCGCTCTGGCAATCGCCTACCATGACCGTGGTGTGCGCGTATTCGCGTGCCGCGAGGATCGTTTCGGCCCGTCGGCCGAGTTCCCCAAAGGCGATCCGGAAGCCAAGCGGCCCTATTCCAACGTCATGTGGAAGGGGCCGGAGCCCGGCAAGCGCACGTCGATCGAGGCGTGGTGGCGCAACTGGTCTGGTGCGTTGATCGGCGTCGACATCGGCGCGCTCCGCATCCTTGTGGCTGACGTGGACGGTGCCCACGCCATCGCCCTGTGGGAAGCCTACGCCGAAGAGCACGGCGGGCTGCCCGACGGCGTGCCCTACGTGAAGACCCCCACCGGCGGCCGCCACTACTTCTTCCGGCTGCCGGACGGCGTGAAGCACGGCAACGGCCGTGGATCGCTGCCGCCGAAGGCAGAGCTGCCCGTCGACATTCGCGGCATCGGTGGTTACGTCATCGCGGCCGGCACCGAACGCCCCTATTGGGGCCGCTATGAGCCGCACGACGGCGATCCCTTCTCGTGGCTCGACGCCCCCGAGATCCCCGCGTGGCTGCTCACCGTCCTGAAGGGCGAGCGCGAGCACGACGACGAGCCGCGGGCGACCCTGCCGGCGATCGTGCCATCGACCCCCGTGACCATCGAGAACCCGCGCCTGCGCGCCTGGGCGGAGGAGGCGTTCGAGCAGGAGATCACGGCCGTCGCCACCTGCGGGTCGGGCGGGCGCAACAACCAGCTCAACGCCTCCGCATACGCGCTCGGGCAGATCATCGGCGCAAAGTGTCTCGACGAGGGACGTGTGCGCGCAGCGCTCGAACAGGCGAGCCGGGAGAACGGTTACATTCGCGACAAGGGCGTCCGTGCCGCACGCAAGACCATCAACAGCGGCATCACCAAGGGCAAGCTCAATCCTCGGCCAATCCCGGCCGACATCATCGAAGACGACGCCGAGGCCGAGGAGGGGCGCGCCATCCGGTTGCGCCTCGCCGAGAAGTGGCGCACCGGCAAAGCCGCGGCCAACGCACTCGTACCGCACGACTCGGAGACCGCCGAGGCGCTTGACGAGCCGGAGCCCGAGCCCGCCCCCTTGCCGGCGAAGCCGGAGGAGGAGGAGTTCCCCGAGGAGTGGACCTACGTGCCGGGGCTCGTGGGCGAGATCACCGACTGGATCACCGCGACCGCCCGTCGGCCGAACCGGGCCATGTCGCTCGCCGCCGCCGTGGCCGTCGTGGGCACGGCGATGGGGCGCTGCTGGGCCGGCCCGACCAAGTCGGCCACCCACAACTACATCTTGACCATCGCCCGCACCGGCGCCGGCAAGGACCACGCATTACAGCAGGTGCGTCGGCTTCTCATCGAATCTGGCTTGGACTCGGCCGTCGGTCCGGACGGCTTCACCGCGTCCACCGCCGTCACATCGCTGCTGCTTCGCACCCCACTGTCGCTGGCCACCATCGACGAGTTCGGTGCCTTTCTCAAGCGCATCAACGGCCGGCGTGCCGGCGGCTTCGAGAAGGAAATCTCCAAGGTGCTGCGCTCACAGTGGGGAGTGAGCTTTGACTACATGCTCACGCCCGAGTGGGCGGGGAGGCCGGCCTCCATCATCCACGCGCCCGCCCTGTCCCTGTTCGGCATCACCACCGCGACCGAGTTTTTCAAGTCGCTAGAGGGTGGCGACATCGGCAACGGCTTCCTCAACCGCTTCATGCTCATCTACATCACCACCAAGCCGCATGAGGTGGAACCCGAGCTGCCCAAGGAGGTGGTGCCCGACGGTATCCGGCAGGGCATGGAGGGGTTGTGGGGCTGCGGCGACATCACGTTCCGCAACGTTGCCGCTTTGGAGTCCGCCAATGCTATCGGCCCGACCATCATCCCGTGGGAGGACCAGGCTGCCCATGCGGTCTACAAGCTGCTCGGCAAGACGATCGAGCTGATGGGCGACGAGCAGCCCGAGACGGTCGACTTCTTCGCCCGCACCGCCGAGATGGCCGTGCGCCTCGCCACCATCTGCGCGGCCGGCCGCAACCCGCTTGGCTCGCCTTCGGTGAGTGTCGAGGATATGGAGTGGGGCCGCGACGTCGCGTGGTGGTCAGCCCGGCGCATGATGGAGTGCTGCAACCTCTACATGGCCGAAACCGAGAACCAGGAGTGGGCGAACACCATCAAGCGCATCCTCCGCGACGCGGGTGGGAAGATGAAAAAATGGCAGATGCTGCGGAAGCTCCATCACCGACTGAAGGCGCGCGATCTGAAGGACTTGCTTGAACTGATGCAGGCGAGCGGGACGATCAAGGTCGTAAAGGAAAAGTCCAGCGGAGGCGCACCGCCCGAGATGATCCAGTTGCTCGACTGACTTCCCCTGTCATTCAGATTGGCTGGTTACGCTCGCCGGCGCCGCACGCTGCTCCGATTGGATCACACCGGATTGGAGGTCGTGCGGAGACGAGTGGAAATGTCAAAGTTCCGCGCCGCGCGCTCGCCATGGAACTATCGACCGCCGCGCGCACCGCCGACCCGCCTCGGGGGTATCAATGCTATAGAGCCGGACGGTCGTACCATCGGCCTCGAGTGCGCCGTCGACCACCCAACGTTGGCGCCGACCACTGCCGTCGCGAGCCGACACACAAGCCCGCTGCCGCCCTTGCGCGGTTGGCGCGTCATTGCCCCGACTACCGCCCGAACGCGCACCATGCCCGCCCCCTGCGGCCGCGTTCGGGCGCCGGGTACCCGCCCACCGGCGGCATCGTAGCAACGGGTCGACGCCACCTCCTTAGTGTGGAATACCCGCCGGTGCCGCGCGCACCCGCCTCCCCCCGAGGAACCGCGCGGTAGGCCCGGCCCGGCGGCACCCCCCATTCTCGTCGGGTCGGGCCGCTCCCCCCAAACCCGATCGGCTTTCCAAGGGCGCACCACGGGGGGGCTTCCTTCACGTGAAGGAAGCCTTCTTTCACGGATTCCACGTGAAGGAAGGCGGCGGGGGCGGACTTCCTTCACGTAAAAGAAGCCTTTTCCGTGAAACACGTTGTGAAACAAGTTGCCACCATAATCCCTTATATATCATATACATATATATTATTGGAGGCTTCTTTCACTTATTTCACGGCGGTTTCGTGCAGATTGATCCGGGATCAATATCGTTGATGCAGGATCACCCCCCTTATTCAGTGCGTGCAAGAAGTGAAAGAAGGCCAGCGGGCTCCGCCGGGCGGATGGTTGCCCCTGGCATGCTGGCGCTACCGCCTCGGCCACTGGGGAGCCCCGTGGTGAGCGTTCGCGGTGCCCGCGCCAGCTGGGTAGCGGTCGACCTCGAAAAGCTCACCACGGGGCTCCCCTATGCTCGCTGGGCGCAAGATGTTGTGGTAGTGGTATTGCTGATCGCAATACTTAGCGCCCACATGGAGGGCCGAGCCATGACGACCCGTACCAACTCCAAGCGTCAGCGCTTCGTCGCAGAGTACCTCATCGACCTCAACGCGACCCAGGCCGCCATTCGCGCCGGGTACAGCAAGGCGACCGCCTACTCGGCCGGCCAGCGCTTGTTGAAGAATGTTGAGGTTGCCGCTGCCGTCGAAGCGGCGATGGCCGAGCGGCAGGTGCGGACGGAGATCACCGCCGACACGGTCATCCGCGAGCTGGCCAAGATCGCCTTTCTCGACCCGCGCAAGTTCTTCCGCCCCGATGGGTCGCTCGTGCCGGTGCATGAGTTGGACGACGACGCTGCGGCGGGGCTGGCGGGTCTCGACGTCACGATTCACGTCGGCGAGGAGGGCAGCGAGACAAGGACGGCGAAGATCAAGCTCGCCGACAAGCGCGCGGCGCTCGTCGACCTGGGCAAGCACCTCGGGCTGTTTGACCCGAAGCGGTCCTTGGGCACATCCGAGAACCCCTTTCTGATGCTCGTTCAGTCGGCGCAGGGAACGTCCCTACCGATAGTTCATAACTCAACGCCGCGCGATGAGGAGGACGGCTGGCCGGAGGCGGCCTAAGCCCGCTTCAGCAGCGCCGGATCGACGGGGAGCTTGCGAAGCCGCTTGCCGGTCGCCGCGAAAATGGCGTTCGTGACCGCCGGGGCAATCCCCGAGGTGCCGGGCTCGCCGAGGCCGCCGGGTGCCTCGCCGCTCTTCACGATGTGCACTTCCACGGCCGGCATCTCGTCGATGCGCAGCGCGGGGTAGTCGTCGAAGTTGCTCTGCTCGACGCGCCCCTTCGAGAGCGTGATCTCTCCGTAGAGCGCTGCCGTTAGGCCGTAGACGATGCCACCCTCGATCTGCGCGACGACGGTATCGGGGTTGATGACGACGCCGCAGTCGACGGCGCAGACTACCTTCTCGACGCGCACCGTGCCGTCGTCGGCGACCGCGAGGTCGGCGACCTGCGCTACGTAGGTGCCGAAGCCCAACAGCAGCGAGACGCCGCGCCCCTTGCCCTGCGGCAGCGGCGTACCCCAGCCGGCCTTTTCCGCGGCAAGGTCGAGCACGGCGAGCGCCCGCGGGTCCTTGCCGAGCAGGGCGCGACGGTAGGCGACCGGGTCTGTGTCGGCCGCGGCGGCGAGCTCGTCGACGAAGCTCTCGACGACGAAGGCATTGTGGGTGACGCCGACGCCGCGCCACCAGCCGATCAGCAGCCCCTCCGGCGGTTCCTGGCGCACGTAATCGACGAGCAGGTTGTCGAAGGCGTAGGGACCCGAGGCCGCGTCGACGGCGTCGAAGTCGATGCCGTTCTGGAATGCCGGCGGCAGCCAGCGCGCCAGGATCGAGGGGCCCGTCACCCGGTGATGCAGCGCCGTCGGCCGCCCTTCGGCGTCGAGGCCGGCGGCGAGGCGGTCGTAGTAGTAGGGCCGGTAGATGTCGTGCTGGACGTCCTCCTCGCGCGACCAGACGACCTTCACCGGCCCGTCCACCTCGCGGGCGATGCGCACGGCCTGGGTGATGAAGTCGAACTCCAGCCGCCGGCCGAAACCGCCGCCGAGGAGCTGGTTGTGGACGGTGACGGCCTCCGGCGGCAGGCCGGTGACCTCCGCAGCTGTCTGCCGCGCCCACGCCGCCACCTGGCTGCCGACCCAGACGTCGCAGCCGTCGGGCCGCACGTGCACGGTGCAGTTGATCGGCTCCATCGTGGTATGGGCGAGCAGCGGCATCTCGTAGACGGCATCAACGCGCCGCGCGGCGGCGGCGATGGCTGCGGCGGCATCGCCGGAATGCGCGGCGACGACGCCATCATGGTCCGATGCGGCCTTCAGGGCGGCGACGATGTCGGCCGTGGAGAGGTCGGCATTCGCGCCCTCGTCCCAGGTGATCTGAAGTGCGGCGAGCCCTTTCAGCGCTGCGCCCATGTGGTCGGCGACGACGGCGACGGCGTCGTCTAGGCGGACGACCTGGCGGACGCCGGCGACCGCCTTCGTCGCCGTGTCGTCGACGCTGCCAAGCTTGCCGCCGAACACCGGGCAGGCGGCGACGGTGGCGATCTTCATGCCGGGCAGCCGCACGTCGATGCCATAGACGGCGCTGCCGTCGGTCTTCGGCACCGTGTCTAGACGGCGGGCCGGCGTGCCGATCAGGGTGAAGTCCTTTGGATCCTTCAGCGGCACGTCCTGCGGCAAGGGCAGCTTCGCCGCCGCGTCGACGAGGGCGCCGTAGCCGAGGCTGCGGCCGCTCGCGGCGTGCGTGACGGTCCCCGCGGCGGCCGTGCAGCTCTCCGGCGCGACGCTCCACTGCTGGGCTGCCGCCTCGACGAGCATCAGCCGCGCCACGGCGCCGGCCTTGCGCAGCGGCTCGTAGAAGCCGCGCACAGAAGTGGACCCGCCGGTCGCCTGGATGCCGAGCGCCGGGTTAGCGTAGCGGGTCGCATCGCCGGGAGCGGCGACGACGCGGATCTTGGCGAGATCGACGGCGAGTTCCTCGGCGACCAGCATCGGCATCGAGGTGTAGGTCCCCTGCCCCATCTCAACCTGCGAGACCACCACCGAGACGGCGCCGTCACGGTCGATGCGGACGAAGGCGTCCGGGGCGAAGGCGTCGCCGGCCGCCTCTTCGGCCGCTCCTGGCGGGACGCGGAGGACCACGGCGACCACGAGGCCGCCGCCGGCGGCGGCCGCCGTGGCGAGGAAGCCGCGGCGCGACAGCCCGGCGGGGGCGTGCGATTTGCGATCACCGATCATCGTCAGCCCTCCTTGGCGTGGGCGGCGGCCGCCTGTTTGATCGCGGCGCGGATGCGGGCGTAGGTGCCGCAGCGGCAGATATTGCCGGACATGGCGTCGTCGATGTCGGCGTCGGTCGGCGCCTTGTTGTCGGTGAGGAGGGCGGCGGCCGCCATGATCTGTCCCGACTGGCAGTAGCCGCACTGCGGCACCTCGAGGTCGCGCCACGCCGCCTGCACGCTGCGCCCGGCCGACGTCGCACCGATCGCCTCGATGGTCGTGACAGTGGACTCGCCGACGCTGTCGACGGGTGTGATACAGGAGCGCGTCGGCACACCGTCGAGGTGCACGGTGCAGGCCCCGCACAGCGCCTGGCCACAGCCGAACTTCGTGCCGGTGAGGCCGACCACGTCGCGGATCGCCCACAACAGCGGCGTGTCTCCGTCGACGTCGACGTCATGCCGCACCCCGGTTATGTCGAGTGTGTAGGCCATGGCGATACTCCCGTTTCTCATCGAAGCTAACACTTGAAGGTGCTTCCGCAGATCAAATCATCGCGTATTCGCAGATGTCCAAGGCACACGATCAATGGGCGGGGGGTACCGGATGCCATCCCGCGGCGTGTCAGCAGCACGGCGGCGGCGGCCACCAGCATGATGGCACCGAGAACGTAGAAGGTGTCGGAGAAGGCCATCACCAGCGCCTGCCGCGCCACCTCATGGCCGATCGCGACGATCGCCTGGTCATGGGCCACAACGGCATCAGAGACACCGTGGGCCTCAAAGTAGTGCTGCAGTTCGCCGATCCGCTCCCGGGCGACGACGCCGTACTCGGTGACGGATTGGCCGATGATGTTGGAATGAAACTGCTCGCGCTTCGTGATGACGGTAGCGAGCGCCGCCGTACCGATCGCGCCGCCGAGGTTGCGCAGCATGTTGAAGACGCCGGACGCGGCGGCCGCTTCCTCGCGGGCGATGCCGACCATCGCGATGGCGGTGAGCGGCGTCAGCACCACCGCCTGGCCGAGCGCCCGGACGATGTTCGACAACATCAGCTGCGGCCCGGAATAGTCGAGGCTCATGAAGATGTTCATGAAGCAGCTCGCGGCGAAGATCGAGAGCCCGACGACGACGACGACCCGCGCGTCGACCCGCGCCATCAGCTTCGGCACGAACGGAATAATGAGGAGCTGCGGCAACCCTACCCAGGCGAGCACCATGCCGATCTGCTCCGCATTGTAGCCCTGCACGGTCGCGAGATACTGCGGCAGCACGTAGACCGAGCCGTAGAGGGCGAAGCCGACGAGCACGTTGGCCAGCGTGCCGAAGCCGAAGTTGCGGCGGCCAAGCAGGCGAAGATTGACTGCGGGGTTCGGGACGCGCAGCTCGATGACGACGAAGGCGGTGAGGAAGATCGCCGCGGCGATCGAGAGGCGGACGATCAGCGTCGAGCCGAACCAGTCGTGCAGGTTGCCTTCCTCGAGAACCGTTTGGAAGCAGGCGAGCCCGATCGCCATGCAGGCGATACCGAGCCAGTCGCCCTCACGTAGCAGGCCGAGACGCAGGGGAGCCTTCTCGAGCGTGAAGAATAGCACCGTCAGCATCACCAGGCCGGGCACCATGTTGACGAAGAAGATTGTCTGCCAGCCGTAGGTCTCGGTGAGGTAGCCACCGATGGTCGGGCCGATGGCCGGCGCGAAGGTGGCGGTGATCGCGAAGATGGCGATGCCGATGGGTTGCTGGCTCTTCGGCAGCTTGGTGAGCGCGAAGGTGAAAGCCATCGGGATCATGACGCCGCCGCAGAAGCCCTGGAAGCCGCGCAGCACGATCATCTGCGCGAGGTTCCCGGCGAAGGCACAGGCCGCCGAGAAGGCAAGGAACAGCGCCGTGTTGACGAGCAGGAACAGGCGGAAGCCGAAGACGCGGCTCAGATAGTCGGTGAGCGGGATGACGATGATCTCGCCGATTAGGTAGGCCGTGGAGACCCAGGCGCCGTTGTCGACGCCGGTGCCGATGCCGCCCTCGATGTCGAGCAGCGAGGCGTTGGTGATCTGGATGTTGAGGACCGCCATCAACGCGCCAAGCATGCAGCCAACGAGGGCGATCCAGGTGGTGAGGCTCGCCCGCTCCTCGGTGGCGGGCGTCACCGTGGCGGCGGCGCTCACGGCTGCACACTGGCGACGACAACCGCGGTCTGAAGGCGGTCGGACTTGTGGAAGCTCGCGTCAGCAGGCGGCAGGTCGGCGGCGGCGCCCGGATGGACGTCGATCGTCGGCGTCACGGACATGCCCGGCCGCAACAGACCCTGCAGCGGATTGGCCGGGTCGATGCGGATCTTCACCGGCACGCGCTGAACGATCTTGGTGAAGTTGCCGGTGGCGTTGTCGGGCGGCAGCAGCGCGAACTCCTGGCCACTCGCCGGAGAGAGGCTGTCGACGACACCGCGCACCGTCACGCCGGGGAAGGTGTCGACGGCGATCACCGCCGGCTGGCCGGGGCGGACGTCGGTGAGCTGTGTCTCCTTGAAGTTGCCGACGACGTAGGTGCGTCCGAGCGGCACGACGGCGAGCAGTTGCGTGCCGGGGACAACGTACTGGCCGACGCGGACCGTGCGCTCGCCGACGACGCCGTCCGCCGGCGCGGTGATGGTCGTGTAGCCGAGGTTGAGTTCGGCGGTGCGCTCGGCGGCCTCGGTGTGGGCGAGCAGCGCCTTCGCCTCCGCAAGCTTCGCCTGCAGGATGGCGAGCTGCTGCTGCGCGGCGGTGGCGGCGGCCTGGTCCTTGGCGATGCTCGCCGTCAGACCGGCCTGCTGCGAGGACGCCTGCTGGGCGTCGTGCACGGTGCCGTAACCCTTGGCGGCGAGGGTGCCGAAACGGGCGCTGTCCTCGGCGGCGAAGGCCTCCGCCGCCTGGTCGACCTTGATGGCGGCGTTCGCCTCTTCGATCAGCGACTGCTGCTCGGTGAGCTGCGCCTCGACATCCGCGATGTTCGCCTTAGCCGCGGCGACGTCGCTCTGCGCCTGGGCGAGGGCGGCCGCATAGGGGCGGTCGTCGATTCGGGCGATGACGTCGCCCGCCTTGACCTCCTGGTTGTCGTCGACGTCGAGTTCGGCGATGTAGCCGCTGACCTGCGGGGCGATGGCGACAATGTCGGCCTGCACATAGGCGTCGTCGGTCGACACCTCGAACCGCCACACCGTCCAGTACTCCCAGCCAGCGAGCGACCCGAGGCCGACCAGCAATGCAACGGCCGCGCCGCCGAGCAGCCAGCGGCGGGCGGAGCGACGTCGCGGCTGCGGGGTCTCTGCGGTCGGCTCGGCCCCCGGGGCTTCGGAGGGCTTCTGAATGTCGGGTTGAGCGGCGCGCAGCCTCACCGCCTGAGACGAAATGGCGGCCACGTCGACCGTCCTGGATGGTGGCGCCGACAACATGACACTCTCTCCTCTGGGCAGCCGTCCTGCTTGGAGAAAGAGTGCCGGCAACTGCGGCTGGCCGACATTCTACGCGAGTGTCGACAAGTGCCGCCTTCAGTTGACGAACCTATACGTTGGTTTCCCTGGAGCGCCGCGGATGGCGCGATGGCGAAGCCGAGGGAGGAAAGAAGCGCTGGAAAAAGCGGCTGACGGCTGGCTTGCGGGCGGCGTTCAGCGCAGCTCACATCCTCGGCCGGCAAGCGCTGCCTCAATGCAGTCGATCATCGCCCGGCTGTCAAAGGGCTTGGCGAGAAACCCGAATGCCCCTGCTGCTTCGACGCGACGGCGGATGCTGTCCTCCGGAAATCCGGTAATGAAGATGACCGGGATATGGCGGCTGGCCGCCGCGAGTTCAGCCTGCAGTTCCGGGCCAGTCATCCCTGGCATCTGCACATCGGAGATGAGGCAGTCCGCTGCGCCGAGCCGCGGCGAGGCGAGAAATGTCTCGGCGGAGGCGAACGCCAGCACATCGAAACCCAGCGACCGCACCAGGCTGCTTACGGCGGCCCGCACGGAATCATCATCGTCGACGATAGCGATGGTGACACTCACGAACGATCTTCTTCCTGGCGCCTAAACACGAGCCTCACGTTGGCCCCCAAAACTGACCTGCCACTTCCGACAGTGCGCCGGCGCGATCGCCGAAGAAAATCATACGAACGTTTATCTCCCTTCGAATGAGGCGATCATATCCCCAATATCTCAGCCATGCGAACCAGCTCCGCAAGAGAGCGGGCATTCAATTTTCTCATGACGTTTCCACGATGAATCTTAACAGTAATTTCGCTTAGTCCAACTTCTGCTGCAACCTGCTTATTCATCAGGCCCGCCGTAACATGCTTCATGATCTCGCGTTCACGCGGGCTGAGGGTGGAAAACAGCGCATTGAGTTGCGAAACTTGATGCTCGGCTTCGCGGCGCTTACGGTCCTTGTCGATGGCAACGGCGACAGCGTCGAGCATGTCCTGGTCGCGAAACGGCTTTGCGAGGAAGTCGACGGCGCCCGCCTTCATCGCACGCACCGACATCGGGATATCGCCGTGACCGGTCATGAAGATGATCGGTATGCTGTTGCTCTCACGCGCGAGCTGCGTCTGGAAATCGAGGCCGCTGACCCCCGGCAAGCGCACGTCGAGCACCAGACAACTCGGCACATCCGGAAGCTTCGCACTCAGAAGCTCAGCCGCGGAAGCAAACAACAGCACCCTCAGGCCCACCGAACGGAAAAGGCTGTCGAGAGACTCGCGGACGGACACGTCGTCGTCGACGATCAGGACCACCGGCTCGGCAAATTCCCGGACTGGAGAAACCGGTTTCGTATTCAAGGCAACTCCTCCCGCTGGGCCGGTAGGGTCTGGACAGGAAGAGTCACGCGGAAACTGGCGCCGGGGCGGTCGCGGCGATTGGTGGCGGAGATGCCGCCACCGTGGGCCTCGACGATCGAACGGCAGATCGACAGCCCCATGCCCATGCCTTCCGGCTTGGTCGTGTAGAAGGCATCAAAAAGGCGCTCGGTATTCTCTACCGATAAGCCGGGACCAGTGTCCTCAACAAATAACTCGATCAGGCCGGTGTCATTCGGCGCCGCACCGATCCGCAATTCTCGCGGACGGTCACCCGCCGCAGCCATCGCTTGGAGGCCGTTCACGAGGAGATTGATCAGCACTTGCTGCAACTGAACCCGATCGCCGTTTGCCGGCGGCAGGAATGACGGCACATCCAGCTGAAGCGCCACGCCATGGCGCTCGATCTCCCGCCGAACGAGCACGATCGATTCATCGATGATCTCTCTCAGGTCAAATGGTTCGTGCCGAGACATGCTCTTGCGCGACATCGCACGCAGGCGTCGCACCACCTCACTGGCGCGACGGCCGTCCGAAATCATCCTCTCCATGGCGGCGCGCACCTCGCCGAGGTCCGGAACGCTGCGCGTGAGCCACCGCAAGCCCGCTTCGCCGTTGGTGACGATGGCGGCAAGCGGCTGGTTGACTTCGTGTGCGATCGACGCCGTCAACTCGCCAAGCGTCATCATCCGGGTAACATGTGCGAGTTCCGACTGGGACTGGGCCAGCGCTTCCTCCGCCCGCTTCGATTTCGTGACGTCGAGCAGGGCGCCGACCAGCTCGGCGCGACCCGACGCACCGACGCTGCGGCGCCCGACAGCCCGAACGTGCCGGGTCGTGCCGTCGGGCCAGATCAGCCGACCGCTATGTTCGAAGCCCTCGGCACCTCCGACCAACGCGACGAAGTCACGCTCGAGCACCTCGACGTCGTCCTCATGCCAACGGTTCAGTGCCGTCTCAAACGTCGGCTGTTCCTCCGGCGGGAAACCGGCGATGCGCATCGCCTCCGCCGACAGCGTCAGGGCGCGGGTCTCGAGGTCGACGGTGAAGCTGCCGATCTGGGTCAGGCGCTGGGCATCGGCCAGTTGTTCCTGGGCGCGTCGCAGCGAGTCCTCGACGCGCCGCCGATCCTCGATGTCCATCGCCGTGGCGTACCAGTCGACGGTTCCGCCGTCCGCCTCGCGACGAGGAGCGGCGCGCAGCAGGAACCAGCGGAATTCCCCATCGGCCCTGCGCAGCCGAGCCTCGAACTCCCCCGGTTCGCCGGAGCGCAGCATCGCGGCAAGCCGTGCCAAGGCTTCGCCGGCGTCGTCCGGATGCAGGGTGCAGCGCCAGTCCCAAGCCTCGTGCTCCTCGGAAGCCAGGCCGGCAAACTCGATCCAACGCTTGTTGAGATATTGTGCGTCGCCATCGAGCGACATGCGCCAGGCAAGGGCCGGAATCGTATCGAGGGCGAGTTGCAACTCGCGCTCCTTCTCGACGAGGCGTGCCTCCGCCCGCTTGCGGTCGTCGATGTTCGTATTGATGCCGTACCAGCGGATGATCTCGCCGCTCTGGTCCCGTAACGGCTCCGCCTGGCTCAGCGTCCAATGGTACTGTCCGTCGCCATGTCGGATGCGGCCGATCGTGCTGAACGGCTCGCCGGTCCGCAGCGCATGGAACCACGCGGCGCTGACGTGCGGGCGGTCGTCGGGATGAATGATCTCGCTCCAGTTCGGGCCGGCGAGATCGGCCAGTCCGAGGCCGACGTCCGCCCATCGCGCGTTGACGAACTGCACGCCGCTGCCGTCGGGAGCCGAGATCCAGACAAGTCCGGGAATCACGTCGATGGCAAGGCGGAGCTCGCGCTCCCGTTGATCGGCCTTCTGTTCGGCGAGTCTGCGTGCGGTGATGTCCGTGTTGGTTTCGAGAACGGCGGCGGGGCGGCCTTGGGCGTCGCGCTGCAAGGCCCATCGGCTCGCCAGCGTCATCTCCCGCCCATCGCGACAGGTGTGCTTCAACTCGCCCTGCCAGCCGCCCGTGCGCTGGAGGTCGGAATTGATGTCGTGCAAGGGCGCCGGGAAGACCGTGCGCAGCAGTTCGTGGCTGACCCGGCCGAGCGCCTCTTCCCGCGACCACCCATAGACGTCCTCGGCGGCACGGTTCCAATAGGTGATGACGCCGGCGACGTCGCGGACGAAGACCGTGTCGTGGGTGAGATCGAGCAGGTTCGCCCGATCGGCGAGTTCCCGGGCTGCCGTCTGGTACCGCAACACCAGCGCAGCCGTCACCCCAATCGCGGCCAGGCTGACGAACAATCGGGCGGTCGCGTCCTCGGCGAAGTCGTGGACATGGCCGACGAGATAGCTCGTCATCGAGAGCAGCGCACACCCGATCGCCGCGGCGGCGACGCCGCGGCGCCCGCTGAACCCGGCCACCATGAGTATCACGAGGACATAGAGAACCGCGACCGCCATCCCGAGCGGCGAAAAGGTGTCGGCGATGAAGATGGCGGCGGCCGTTGCGGCAGCCAACACCGGCAGGACCCACACGGAAAGCGCCTGCGTTCTCGCCGAAATAAATCTCATGCATCCCTCTCAGATCGACCGAGGATGGTGCTTCCGAAGGCGGGACTCGACTTTGAAGGAGTTACTGTCGCGGACTGCCCGTCAAAAAAATCCCGGCTGACAGCCCTCTGCGCAACGAAGCTGGAAGAATGTCGAAGGCTGTCAGGCTCGGCAAGTCTTCCATTGAGGCGAGCTTCGATTGGCGGCCGAATAGCATAGCGGCGGCCTGTGCTCGGCGTGGCTGGCCACCAGACGCGGGGGTCGACCGCCGACGGCAACGATGACGCTGCCAGGCGTCATCCCAAAGGGCCTGCGTCTCCACACCAACGTATAACCGCGCACTGTCCGCGTCTGATTCAGAAGCGCCCTGCCCTCCGGTACCGTCCTCCCGTACGAGGCGCTGTCAAGCCATGTCCGTGCGCCGGGCCGATGTCTGGAGAACAACGATGATGATCGAGACGCGAGCTGAGCACCCCTCACGACATCCGGTGCCCGCAGGGCTCAACGGGGCATTTGCACTCGAACAGCGCGACATCCCGCCAGTGGCCAGTGACGCGAGCCACGCAGTCGCATCTGCGCGGCACCCAGCGCGGACGCCGCGCGCCCGCGCTGGACTGCTGGCGCTGGCGACGGCAAACCCGCCGCACACGCTCAAGCAGGCCGACGTCGCGCAGGCGGTGAAGTCGATCTTCGCGGACGCCTTTCGCGAGTCCGACCGGCTGGCCGGTGTTTTCGCCAGCACAGGCATCCGCCGTCGCTATGCCGCCCGGCCGCTCGACTGGTACCTGGAGCCGCACGGCTGGCCCGATCGCATGGCGGTCTACGCCGAGGCCGCCGCCGATCTCTACATCGAGGTGGCTAACCGTGCGCTGTCGGATGCCGGCTGCACGGCCGCCGACGTCGATGCCGTCGTCACCGTTTCGACCAGCGGCGTCGTGGCGCCGAGCCTCGACGCCGTCGTCCACGAGCGCATGGGATATCGCGCCGACGTGCAGCGCCTGCCGATCTTCGGCCTCGGCTGCGCTGGTGGCGTCTCGGGCCTCGCCGTCGCCTCGCGCCTCGCCGAGGCGCGCCCAGGTTCGACCGTGCTGATGGTCACGGTCGAACTCAATTCACTGTCCTTCCGCCTCGACCGTGCCGACAAGGCGAGCCTAGTCTCGACGGCCCTGTTCGGCGACGGCGCCGCGGCCTGTGTCGTGCGGACCGGCGAAGCCGGCATCGCCGAGATCGAGGGTGCCGGCGAGCATCTCTGGCCGGGTACGCTCGACGTGATGGGCTGGAGCGTCGACCCGGTCGGCTTCGGCGTGATCCTGAAGCGGGACGTGCCGTCCTTCGCACAGGACAACCTCGCGCCGGCGGTGCGGCAGATTCTCGGCAGTTTCGACCGTACGCCCGAAGAGGTCGATCGCTTCGTCTGCCACCCGGGCGGCGCCAAGGTGGTGGTGGCGATCGAGCGCGCCTTCGGCCTCGATCAGGGGTCGCTGGACCACGAGCGCGGCGTGCTCGCCGACTACGGCAACATGTCGGCGCCGACAGTCCTGTTCATCCTGAAGCGCGCCATTGCCGCCGGCCTGCCGAAACGGGCCGCATTGCTGTCGATGGGGCCGGGCTTCACCGCCTCCTGCCTGTCGCTCGTCCAGCCGGCCTGAGGGGTTGCGATGGACACCGCCGCTTTGGTTCTTGGCCTGGTCACCGCACAGCGCCTCGGTGAACTCTTGCTGTCGCGGCACAACACGCGCCGGCTGCTCGCTGTCGGCGCGACCGAGGTGGCGCCCGGGCACTATCCCCTGATGGTGATGGTTCACGCCGCCTGGCTGGCCGGGCTGTGGTGGTACGCGCTGGCGGCACCGGCGGCTCCGGCGGTCGACCCTTGGCTGATCGCCGCCTATGGCCTGCTGCAGCCGCTGCGCCTGTGGGTGATCGGCACGCTCGGATCCCGCTGGACGACGCGGATCATCCACCTGCCGGGCGCACCGCTGATTGCCCGCGGACCCTACCGGCTGATGCGGCATCCGAATTATGCGGTCGTGGTCGGTGAGATGGCGCTGCTGCCGCTCGCCTTTGGCCTTCCGCTTTATGCCGTTGCGTTCACAATCCTCAACGCCGCTGTGCTCGGAGTTCGCATGCGCGCCGAAGATGGCGCGCTGAGGCCCGGATGATCTGCCAGCTCAATACCAAGGTATGGTTGAACCGACCGCCCGTCTGGCAGTCAGAGAGTGATGCAGGGCGTAGGTTTTCCTGCACGACGTGAACTACCCTTCAGAAGGAGACGTGCCATGGGACAGTTTTCTCGACGGTTTGCTTGCGTCGTGGCGACCGCGCTTGTCCTGTCGGGGCCAGCTCTCGCCGACGGAAGCGGCGATCCGGCGGCCGCGAGCTCGCAGGACGGCGAGTACTCCGACAAGGCGGGGAACCCCACCTTCAGCATCGCTAAGGACGGCACCGTCGATTGGTATACGGGCATCGGATACACCCGTTACACGGCCAATTGCATGCAGTGCCACGGGCCTGACGGTCTCGGCTCGTCGTTCGCGCCGTCCCTCGTCGATGCCTTGCAGACGTTGAGCTACAGCGACTTCCTGTCGATCGTCGCGAATGGCAAGAAGGACGTCAGCAACTCACAGGACCTGGTGATGCCGGCGCTCGGCACCAATCCGAACGTCATGTGCTACATCGATTCGATCTACGTCTACTTGCGCGCGCGATCGGACGGGGCGCTGGGGCGCGGCCGACCGGACAGGCGCGAGGCGAAACCTGCCGCGTTCACCCAGGCCGAGGACGCCTGCATGGGGTGAGTGACGGCAGCCGCGGGCGTACTGCCGAATGGCGCTGCCCGGCGAGCAAAACGAGCTTCTAGCGGACGAAGGCAAAGCCACCGACTTGGTGCCCGCATGGCTCGGAACAAGAGAGGAAGCAAAATGAAAACCTATCTGATAAATCATCTACGCATACCGGGCGACATTCCAAACTCCAATGGACTGGATTATCTGGATAGTGTGGAGGCCACCGTCGCTCCATTTGGCGGCAAATGGCTGGCGCAGGGGCCAGGCGACGTCCTGGAAGGAGCTTGGCCCGGATCGGTGGTGCTGATCGAGTTCCCAGACCGAAAATCCGCAATGGACTGGTACAACTCACCGTCATATCAGTCAATTCTACCGCTGCGCGTCAACAATGCGATTTCAGATCTAGTGCTGATCGATCAACTTCCCGAGGGCTTCACAATCAAGGGCTTCGCGGCTGACCTCCGCCGAGCGATCGCAGAGCACTAAGCGGCGCGAGCGAGGGCTCGTATGCGCGGTTCCCGGGCGGTGGCCCGCGAGGCGCGCGGGCGCGCCGCGGACTGAACGACCCCGGGTTCCGAACAGTGCGAAAGCAGCACGACTGAGGAAGGATATCTCGATGACGTCGCTGCCCACCCGCCAGGAGCTCCGTTGGGACGTTCTTTGTGTCAGACGGCCCGGACTGAACAGGGAATTGCCTCCGGGAACGGAGGACCGGATGTGGGTTGCGAACTCCTCGACCCTGATCTCCGGCACCCGCGAAGCGATCCTCGTGGACACGTTCTTGACCATAGAGCAGTCTCGAATTCTGGTCGACTGGATCGTCGCAAGTGGAAAGAGGCTGACAACGATCTTCGTGACGCACGGGCATGGCGACCATTTCTTCGGATTGTCAGCGTTGCTGACGGCGTTTCCCGCGGCACGTGCAGTGGCCAGTCCGGCGGTGGTCGAGGCGATGCGGGGCCACCTCACCGGAGCGTGGATTGACGGGTTCTGGCGGCGGCTCTTCCCCGGCCAGATTCCAGAACGGCTGAGTGTCGCCGAGGGCTTGCAGGAAGACGTGCTCGATCTGGAAGGGCACGAGGTAAGGGTCGTTGACACCGGGCGCACCGACACGGCGCATTCCACCGTGCTCCAGGTGCCGTCGCTCGGGCTGATCGTCGGGGGCGACACGGTCTACAATGGGGTGCATCCCTATCTGAGTGAGACAGACCGTCTGAGCAGGCGTGAGTGGATCGCGACGCTCGACGGGCTGGCGGCCCTCAATCCACTTGCTGTCGTCGCTGGTCACAAAATCCCCGAGAACCAGGACAAGCCCGGAATCATTGCCGAAACACAGAAATATCTGCGCGACTTCGACCGGCTTGTTGACCAGACTGCAACAGCTAGGGAACTGTATGATGCGATGCTCGCGCAGTATCCAAATTTCGTCAACCCAGGCTCGCTATGGGCAGCGGCTAGTGTGAATAAACAGTAGCGTTAATGTTGCTTTTTTTGCGCGTATCGACATTAAATGGCCGTCGATTTTCCAGAAATTTCTTTGCAGCGAATTATTGAGGACGTTGGGCGGAGCCTAAAGACGCTTTCCCCACCCCCTTCTTACACGCTCGCCGACTGGGCGCGCATTTTCAGGATTTTACAAATCCCAACTGTCCGCCGAACGTCGAGACAGGCATGCTTGATATCAATAAGAACCAAAAACTAGGCGATCACACAGCAGTCATTTAAAGGCTCTTCGGCCAAAAAAAACAAATAATCACCTAATAGTTCTCAATCATTTTAGCGTGTAAACGATGTATTACGTTCTGCAATTAAGTTAAGTCGGAATGTTAAAATAGTCGTTCCACCTCCTAGCTGTTTATCCAGCTAATCGTTGGAGAAAATCATGGCGACCGCCAAGTCCATTCGTCCCTATCACCAGCCGGCCGGTGGCTGGGGGGCACTGAAGGCGATGGGCGTTGCCCTCGCCGAACAGGACATCGCGATCTCCGGCATGGCGACGCTGGCGCGCATGAACCAGCATGGCGGCTTCGACTGCCCCGGCTGCGGGTGGGCCGATCCGAAGCACCCCTCGCCGTTCGAGTACTGCGAGAACGGCGGCAAGGCGGTCGCCTGGGAGGCGACGGCCAAGACGTGCACGCCGGAATTCTTCGCCGCGCGCACGGTAACGGAGCTCGCTGCCCTCGGCGATTTCGAACTCGAGATGGAGGGCCGCCTCACCCACCCGATGCGGTATGACAGCGCCTTGGACCGCTACTTGCCCGTCAGCTGGGACGACGCATTCGCCCTCGTCGGCCGCCACCTCAACGCGCTCGCCGACCCCAACCAGGCGGAGTTCTACACCTCGGGTCGGGCGTCGAACGAGGCGGCGTTCCTCTACCAGCTCTTCGCCCGCGAGTTCGGCACCAACAACTTCCCCGACTGCTCGAACATGTGCCACGAGGCGACCAGCGTCGGGCTGCCGCAGTCGATCGGCGTCGGCAAGGGAACGGTGCTGCTCGACGACTTCGACAAGGCCGACGGCATCTTCATCTTCGGCCAGAATCCCGGCACCAACAGCCCCCGCATGATGACGAGCCTTCGTGCAGCGGCGCGCCGCGGTGCCACCATCATGTCGTTCAATCCCTTCCGCGAACGGGCGCTCGAGCGCTTCCAGGCGCCACAGAACCCGGTCGAGATGGCGACGCTGACCTCTACGCCGATCAGTTCACGCCTGTTTCAGGTTCGGGTCGGCGGCGACGTGGCGCTCCTGAAGGGGATGATGAAGCACCTGGTCGACGAGGACGCGGCGGCCCGCCAGCAGGGGCTCGCACCGGTCCTCGACTGGGACTTCATTCGCGGCCACACACTCGGCATCGAGGCGCTCATCGCCGACCTGCGCGCGACCCGTTGGGACGACATCGAACACAAGTCCGGCATCGCCCGCTTCGACATCGAGATGGCGGCGACCGCCTACATGCGGGCGGAGCGCGCCATCCTCGTCTTCGGCATGGGCATCACCCAGCACGGCCACGGCACCCAGAACGTCCAGCAGCTCGCCAACCTCGCGCTCTTGCGCGGCAACATCGGCCGCGAGGGCACGGGGATCTGCCCGGTGCGCGGCCACTCCAACGTGCAGGGCGACCGCACCGTCGGCATCACCGAGGTCCCGACCGACGCGTTCCTCGACCGGCTGAAGGACCGGTTCGGCTTCGAGCCGCCGCGCACCCCCGGCCACAACGTGGTGACGGCGCTCGACGCGATGGTGCGCGGTGAGGTGCGCGTGTTCATCGGCCTCGGCGGCAACTTCGCCGCCGCCGTGCCGGACTGGGAACTCACCCAGACGGCGATGGCCGGCCTCGATCTCACCGTCCACATCTCGACGAAGCTCAACCGCAGCCATCTGGTGCACGGCCGCGACGCGCTGATCCTGCCCTGCCTCGGCCGCACCGAGACCGACCTGCAGGCCGGCGGGCCGCAGTCCGTCACGGTCGAGGATTCGATGTCGATGGTGCACGCCTCGACGGGCCACAACCCGCCGGCGTCCGACGGGCTGAAGAGCGAGCCGGCGATCATCGCCGGGATGGCGCGCGCCACGCTCGGTGAGCGCTCGACGGTGCCGTGGGAGCGGCTGATCGGCGACTACGCGCTGATCCGGGAAGACATCGAGGCGGTGTTCCCGATCTTCCAGGGCTACAACGCCCGCATCCAGGAGCCGGGCGGCTTCCACCTCACCTCGCTCGCCCGCGAGCGGATCTGGGCGACCCCCTCCGGCAAGGCGAACTTCCTCGTCTGCGAGGGGCTCTGCGAGGACCCAGCCGTCACCGATCCGGACGCGCTGTGGCTGACGACGGTGCGCAGCCACGACCAGTACAACACGACGCTTTACTCGCTGTCGGACCGCTATCGCGGCGTCTACGGCCAGCGCGACGTGATCTTCCTCAACGAGGCCGAGATGGCGAAGCGCGGGCTCGCCGCCGACGACCGTGTCGACCTCGTGACGCTGTCGACGGACGGCCGCGAGCGGGTGGTACGCAACTTCCGGGGTCGTCCCCTACGCCTTCCCGGACGGCGGCTGCGCCGCCTACTACCCCGAAGCCAATCCGCTGGTGCCGCTCTACGCCCACGACCCGCAGAGCTTCACGCCCTCCTCAAAGGGCGTCCCCGTGCGCCTCGTGCGGACGCAGACCCAGGCCGGAGGGCAGTGATCATGGACGCGGTCCAGTTGGCGCGACTGCAGTTCGCCTTCACCATCGGCTTCCACATCCTCTGGCCGACCTTCACCATTGGCATCGCCTGGTACGTCGCCTGGCTGAGCGGGCTGTGGTGCCGAACCGGCAACCCGGTCTACCGCGACCTCATGCGCTTCTGGATGCGCATCTTCGCCCTCGGCTTCGGCATGGGCGTCATCACCGGCATCGTACTGAGCTACGAGATCGGCACCAACTGGGCCGGCTTCTCCCGCTCCGTCTCGAACGTGCTCGGTCCGCTGTTCACCTACGAGACGCTGACCGCGTTCTTCCTGGAGGCGGGCTTCATCGGCATCATGCTGTTCGGCGAAGGCCGCGTCAGCCGCGCCGCGCACTTCTTCGCCTGCGTGATGGTCGCCACGGGTGCGCTGATCAGCGCGACGTGGATCATCGCCGCCAACAGCTGGATGCAGACGCCCGCCGGTGCCACGGCTGACGCGGAAGGCATCTACCACGTCGTCGACTGGGCGGACGTGATCTTCACCTCGTCCTTCCCGTACCGGCTCGCCCACATGGTCTGCGCGAGCTTCCTCACCTGCTCGTTCGTGGTGGCGGGGGTCTCGGCCTTCCACCTGTGGCGTGGCCGGCACGTCACGGCCTCCCGCACCGCCTTCTCGATGGCGATGTGGATGGCCGTCATCCTCGCCCCCGCCCAGATCTTCATCGGCGACCTGCACGGCCGCAACACTCTCGCCGAGCAGCCGACGAAGCTCGCGGCGATGGAGGGCCTGTGGGAGACGACGCGCGGTCCGGCGATGACCGTCATCGCCTGGCCCGACATGGCCGAGGCGCGCAATCTCTACGCGCTCGAGATCCCCTACCTCGCCAGCCTCTATCTGACGCATTCGCTCGACGGCGAGGTGCAGGGCCTCAAGGCGGTGCCGGCCAAGGACCGGCCCTATGTGCCGATCGTCTTCTTCGCCTTCCGCATCATGGTCGGCGTCGGCCTCGTGCTGCTGGCGACCGCGGTCACGGGCCTCGTGCTGCGCCTTCGCCATCGCCTGTTCGATACGGGCTGGTTCCAGGTCGTCGCCATGGCGGTGACGCCGCTCGGCTTCCTCGGCGTGCTCGCCGGTTGGACGGTGACCGAGGCCGGACGCCAGCCGTGGATCATCTACGGGCTGCTGCGCACCGCTGATGCCGTGGCGCCGGTCGCCGCCGGCGCGGTCACGACGACGCTGCTGATCTTCTTCGCCCTCTACAACCTCTTGCTGCTCGCCTTCTTCTGGTTCGCCGGTCGGGTGGCGCTGAGGGGGCCGGCCGACAGTCCGCCGCCCTCGCGAGAGCGCCCCGGCCTCGAGCGCACCAACACCGGGCGGGTCGCCCCCGCGGTCGGCGCCAAGAGCGCGGCTGCCACCCAGCAAGCAGGAGCCTGAGCCATGGGTGCGACCCTTTTCACAGACACCGCGCCGCTGATCTTCGGGGCGCTTGCAGCCTTCTGCGTCACCGTCTACGTGCTCGCCGACGGGTTCGACCTCGGCGTCGGCATCATCAGCCTCGTGGCGCCCCGCGACGTCGACCGCGACCTGATGATGGCCTCTATCGAGCCGGTGTGGGACGGCAACGAGACCTGGCTCGTCATGGGCGGCACGCTGCTGTTCGCCGCTTTTCCGG
The DNA here is from genome assembly GCA_965229245.1 of Verrucomicrobiales bacterium. GTDB lineage: Bacteria > Verrucomicrobiota > Verrucomicrobiia > Verrucomicrobiales > V1-33 > V1-33. Next base: position 1,882,234 of record CBDDIW010000001.1, on the reverse strand, counting down.
CCGGCTACTACGTGCTCTTGCCGGCGTTCTACCTGCCGATCCTGTTCATGCTGTTCGCGCTCATTCTGCGCGGCGCGGCGTTCGGGTTCCGCGCCCAGGCGACCCGCTTCCGCCTCGTCTGGGATCTCGCCTTTGCCGGCGGCTCGTTCCTGGCGACGCTCTGCCAGGGCTTCATTCTCGGCGGGCTGATCAACGGCGTCGACGTGCAGGACGGCATGTTCGCCGGCAGGCCGTTCAGCTTCTTCACTCTGCTCGGCCTGATGTGCGGCGTCGGCCTGATCGGCGGCTATGGCCTGATCGGGGCCGGCTGGGTGATCTGGAAGACCGACGGGTCGACGCAGGTGTTCGGCCGTGAGATCGCCCGTGCGGCGCTTCTGCTGACCGCCGTGATGATGCTCCTCGTCAGCGCCTGGAGCGCCTGGAGCGTGCCCGAAGTCGCGGCACGCTGGTTCGCCTGGCCGAACCTCGCTCTGCTCGCGCCGGTGCCGCTGGTGACCCTCGGCGTCCTCGTGTCGATCTGGCGGGGGATCTGGGACGGCGCCGAGGTCCGCACCTTTCTGCTGGCCCTCGCGGTGTTCGCCCTCGGGCTCGTCGGGCTCGTCGTCAGCCTGTGGCCCTACGTGGTGCCCCGCCACGTCACGGTCTGGGACGGCATCGCCGACACCCAGAGCCTGGCCTTCGTCGGCGTCGGCATCGTCGTTGTGCTGCCCATCGTGCTCGCCTACCAGGCCCACGCCTACTGGGTCTTCCGTGGCAAGACCGTTCATGACGACGGTTATGGCGAAGATGCTCGCGGTCCGGGGAAGCTTCCGAGCCCAACGTGATCGCAGCTACACCCGACAATTCTTACGCTCATCTGGCGCCCCGACACGCGCCAGTTCTGCCGGATCCAATTGCCCACAGACAAGGGAGATACTGAAATGGAAGATCGCTCGCGCCGTGAGATCCTTGCTCTCGGAGCGGCCGGAGGCGTCGTCTTCGCCGCCAGCGCCGCTCACGCCGCCGGCTTAGGCAATCCCGACCAGCCGGCTCAGGGCGCCATCAATGCGACCCCTGAAGCGTTCGCCAATCCGGGCGCGCAGAACCCCACTCTGGAAAGCCAGTTTCCATCCTTCCAGAACCCGCCGGCAACCGATGTCGGCAACATGCCGATGAACTGGTCGTCCTTCAATATCATGCCGAAGCGCGTTCAGGCCGGTGGCTGGGCGCGGCAGATCACGGCAACCGAGTTTCCCGCCTCGACTTCGGTCTCCGCCGTGAACATGCGGCTCGGACCCGGCGGCATCCGCGAGATGCACTGGCACCTGGCCGCCGAGTGGGCGCTGATGACCAACGGCCGCTGCCGCCTCACCACGCTCGACCAGCAGGGCCGGGCCTATGTCGCCGACGTCGGCCCGGGCGACCTTTGGTTCTTCCCGGCCGGCTGTCCGCACTCGCTGCAGGGGATCGGCGACGACGGCTGCGAGTTCCTGATCGTTTTCGATGACGCCTTCCAGTCCGAGTTCAACACCCTGCTGCTGACGGATTGGATCGCTCACACGCCACCGGACGTGCTCGCCCAGAACTTCGGCGTACCAGCGGAGACGTTCAAGCACATTCCGCTGCACGACCTTTGGATCTTCCAAGGCAAGCAACCCGGGCCGCTCGCCGTCGATCAGGCCGCCGTCGCTTCTGGTGGGACGCCTCCCCACCCGTTCACGTTCTCGCTGACCGGCACCAAGCCGGTGAAGGAGAACGCGTCCGGCCGCATCCAGCTCGCCGACAGCCGAACCTTCACCGCTTCGACGACCATCGCCGCCGCCATCGAGACGATCAAGCCGGGTGCGCTGCGCCGCATGCACTGGCACCCGAACGCCGACGAGTGGCAGTACTGGATCAAGGGACAGGGGCGCATGACCGTGTTCAACGCGGGACCGCGTGCCCAGACAATCGACTTCAAGCCTGGTGACGTCGGCGTCGTGCCGAAGAGCCAGGGGCACTACATTCAGAACACCGGCTCCGAAGAGATCCAGATGCTGATCATCTTCAAGGCTCCGGAGTACCAGGAAGTCGATCTCGCTGACTGGCTGACCCACGCCCCGCCGGAACTGGTGGCGCAGCATCTCAACATCGATCCCGCCGTGATTGACCGGTTCCCGCGGGACCAATTGGGCCTGCAGCCCGGCTGAAGATCGCATGCGCCCGCGGGCCGCCGGCGGCGGACCGCGCATCATCGGCATGCGGGATCGCTTGTGAGTGGTCTGGCCGTCATCCTTATTCTGCTCCCCGGCGTGACGGCCAACAATGGGTCGCCATTGCGCTGACCGGGCGGGTCGGGCGCCAATCATCCACTTGAGCGCCGGAGCGCTCATCGGCACCGTGACCGACTTCGGCGTGCGGCTCGTTGGCCGTCTGGCGACACGTCCCCGACCGTCCCACTGCGCACCGCGTCAGCCGCCGTGTCACCGCCCCGCCGCCTCACGACCTAAGAGTCACACTGAAGTATGATCCAAGCATCCTGACAGCGAGTTTTCCTAGATCGCGTCTGAGGCTATCAATGATGGCGACGATGGAGTCGCGACTTTCTCTAGAATAAAATTGATGCGCCTACTGAGATCCTGTTCTTACGTAAAACCACGAAATAGGGAGTATTGGAGATGAACGATGCCACACTCACCTCACGCCGCACGGCGGCGCTGCACACCCCGACCGACCTCGGCGCGGACGCGACGCGCGACATCGCCGCGGCCCTGACCGGCTTGCTGGCCGACATGTTCGCCCTATACCTGAAGACGAAAAACTTCCACTGGCATCTTTCGGGGCCACATTTCCGCGACTACCACCTCATGCTAGACGAGCAGGGCGACCAGATCTTCGCCACCACCGACGCGATTGCCGAGCGGGCGCGCAAAGTCGGCGGCACCACGCTGCGCTCGATCGGCCACATCCAGCGGCTGCAGCGCCTGCTCGACAACGACGCCGACTTCGTCACCGCCTCCGACATGCTGGCCGAGCTCGGCAGCGACAACAAGCAGCTGACCGGCTACCTGCGCGCCGCCCACGCGGTCTGCGAGGAATATGGCGACGTCGCCAGCACCAGCCTCATCGAGGTGTGGATCGACGAGGCCGAGCGCCGCACGTGGTTCCTCTACGAGGCGACGCGCTCCAACCACTGAACCGGCGCCTGGTCGTCGATCCTGCGGGTGCGGCGGTATCGGTGGCCACGGCCACTCCATTCCAGCGATTGACCGGCCGTGCGTGGCCGGTGCGAGCGGCTCGAGCGAGAAGGTCTGCTGCTGTGAAGGCGATCGACTGCCTCATCGTGTTCGCGCTGTACTGCTCCCTCTCCGGCGAGGCATGGGCCGACGCGGCTATCGGCCGGCCGACCCCCGCGGTCCCCGTCTCGGTAGCCGCAGCTGCCCGCACCGACGTGCCGGTCCTGCTCAGCGGGATCGGAACCGTGCAGGCGTTCAACACCGTGACGATCCGGACGCAGGTGGACGGCCAACTCGCCCAGGTGCTGTTCACCGAGGGCCAGAAGGTTTCGGCCGGCGACGTGCTGGCGATCATCGATCCCCGCCTCTTCCAGGCCGCCTACGACGAGGCGACGGCGAAGACCCGGCAGGACCGCGCCGCGCTCGCCGATGCTCAGGCCATTTTGGCCCGCGAAGCGGACCTTGCGGCGAAGAGCTACACCCCGACGCAGACCGTCGATACGCAGCGTGCGACCGTCGACGAGTTGACGGCCCAGATCGCAGCCGACGAGGCGGCCGAGCGTCTCGCCGCGACCAACCTCTCCTATACCAAGATCGTCTCGCCGATCGACGGCGTCACCGGCATCCGCCTCGTCGACGTCGGCAACATCCTGCACCCATCCGATCCCGCCGGCATTGTCGTCGTGACGCAGTTGCAGCCGATCTCGGTCGTCTCGACGCTGCCCGAGCAGCAGGTGAGCGCCGTCCGCAACGCGCTCGCCGCCGGCCCCGTCGCGGCGGTGGCGAGCGAACGGGCGGGCGGGAGGCAGCTCGGTACCGGTACCGTCGCGGTGGTGGACAACGAGATCGACCCCGCGAGCGGCACGATCCGCTTGAAGTCCACATTTGCGAACGCGGACGGCGCGCTGTGGCCGGGGCTGTTCGTCGACGTCGCCGTGCAGACCGGGGTGCTTCGCGGGGTCGTGACGGTTCCGCCGGCCGCGGTGCAGCGCGGTCCCGACGGGTTCTTCGTATATGTCGTGACGGACGGTGTTGCGCGGGTGCGGGCCGTCCAGCCCGGCCAGACGAGCGAGGATTTCGCCGTCATCGAGAGTGGGCTCTCGGCCGGTGAACTCGTCGTCACTGACGGCCAGTATCGTCTCGCCGACGGCACGCCTGTCGACGAGACTACCGGCTCTCAACAACCCGCCGGGAATTAACGCCGTGGCGATCTCCACTTGGTTCATCCGTCGGCCGGTTGCGACCTCGCTTCTGATGGCGGGGATTGTCGCTCTCGGCGTCGCTGTCTTCCCGATGCTGCCGGTCGCACCGCTGCCGGAGGTCGACTTCCCGACCATCCAGGTGTCGGCGCAGTTGCCGGGCGGCAGCCCTGAGATCATGGCCTCCTCGGTGACCCAGCCGCTGGAGCGCCAGCTCGGCGAGATTCCCGGCGTCACGCAGATGACGTCGATCAGCACGCTAGGGTCGAGCGCGATCACGCTGCAGTTCGAGCTCGGCCGCAACATCGACGGGGCGGCGCAGGACGTGCAGACGGCGATCGCCGCCGCAACCGGGCAACTGCCGAACGACCTGCCGTCGCCGCCGACCTATCGCAAGGTCAATCCCGCCGACCCACCGATCCTGGTGCTCGCGCTCCGGTCGAAGACGATGCCGCTGACGGCGGTGGACGACATCGCCGAGACCATCCTCGAGCAGCGTATCAGCCAGTTTCCCGGCGTCGCGCAGGTGAACGTGTTCGGCCAGCAGAAGCCGTCCGTTCGCATCCAGGTCGACCCGACGAAGCTCGCCGGCCGAGACCTGGCGCTCGAGGACGTGCGCACCGCCATCGTCGCCAACACGACCAACGCACCGAAGGGCACGATCCAGTCGCGGACGCAGACGTTCACACTCTACGACAACGACCAGATCCTGTCGGCGGCACCCTGGAACGACGTGATCCTCGCCTTCCCCGGCGGTGCTCCGGTGCGGATAGGCGACATCGGCCGTGCCGTCGACGCCGCCGAGAACACCCAGCTTGCCGCCTGGGCCGATGGCGAGCCGGCGATCCTGCTCGCCGTCTTCAAGCTGCCGGGCGCCAACGTCATCGCGACGGTCGACGCGATCAAGGCGGCGCTGCCCGCCATTCAGGCCGCCGTGCCCGCGGCCCTGGAACTGACCATCCTCAGCGACCGCACGACGACCATCCGGGCGTCGGTTGAGGACGTCGAGCGCACGCTCGCCTTCACCATCGTCCTCGTCGTCGCGGTGATCTTCGTCTTCCTGCGCAGCCTGCGGGCGACAGTCATTCCGGCCGTGACAGTGCCGCTCGCCCTCGTCGGCACGTGCGTGGTGATGTACGCCTTCGGCTTCAGCCTCGACAACCTTTCGCTGATGGGCCTCAGCATCGCCGTCGGATTTGTCGTCGACGATGCCATCGTCATGCTGGAGAATATCGAGCGTCATCTTGAGATGGGAAAGACGCCTCTGCAGGCTGCCATCGACGGCGCCGCGGAGATCGGCTTCACGATCGTCTCGATCAGCCTGTCGCTGATCGCCGTGTTCATTCCGCTCTTGCTGATGGGGGGCATCGTCGGCCGGCTGTTCCGCGAGTTCGCCGTCACGGTGAGCTCGACCATCGTCGTCTCGGCCATCGTCGCCCTGACCCTCGCGCCGATGATGGCGTCGCGTATGCTGCGGTCGCCGGGCGAGGTCTCGCACCGCCGCCTCTACCTCGCCACCGAGCGCGCCTTCGCCGGGTTGCTCGCGGGGTACGCGTGGACGCTCGACGTGGCGATGCGGCACCATCGCATCACCTTCGCCACCTTCCTCGCCGCCGTGGCGGCCGCAGGCTTGCTGTTCGTCACGATCCCCAAGGGCTTCTTCCCGATCCAGGACACCGGTCTCATCGTCGGCGTCTCGGAGGCTGCCCAGGACATCTCGTTCGCCGACATGGCCCGCCGCCAGCGCGCGCTGGCGAAGGTCGTTGCGGCCGACCCGGACGTGGCGACGATCGGCATGGCGGTCGGCTCCTCCGCCGGCCAGACCGTCAACAACGGCCGCATGTTCATCACCCTGAAGCCGCGCGACGAGCGGACCGCCTCGGCGAGCGAGATCATCGACCGGCTGCGCGCCCCGCTGAGCGAAGTGAAGGGGGCGGCGCTGTTCCTGCAACCGGCACAGGACATCAACGTCGGCGGCCGGATTGCCCGCACGCAGTTCCAGTACACGCTGCAGGCCGGCGACCTCGACACGCTGCTCACCTGGTCGCCACGCGTCCTCGAGAAGCTGCGGACGCTCCCGATGCTCACCGACGTCGCCACCGATCTTCAGGCGGGCGGCGTCACCCAGACACTGACGGTCGATCGCGATCGCGCCGCTCAGTTCGGCATCACCGTCGACGTCATCGACAACACGCTCTACGACGCCTTCGGGCAACGCCAGGTGACGCAGTACTTCACGCAGCTCAACAGCTACCACGTGATCCTCGAGGTCGATCCAGGTCTTCAGGACACGACCGCGGTGCTGGAAAAGCTCTACATCCGCTCGCCGATTAGCGGCCAGCAGGTACCGCTGAGCACCCTCGTGCAGGCGACGCGCGAAGAGAACACCTACCTTTCGATCAGTCACCAGGAGCAACTGCCCTCGGTCACGCTGTCGTTCAACCTCGCCGCGGGCGCGGCGCTCGGCGACGCGGTCGCGGCGATCGGGGCGGCGGAGGCGCAGCTGAACTTGCCGGCGACGGTGACCGGCAGCTTCCAGGGCAACGCGCAGGCGTTCCAGTCCTCGCTGGCGAGCGAGCCCTATCTCATCGCCGCCGCGCTCGCCGTCATCTATGTCATCCTCGGCGTACTCTATGAAAGCTACGTGCACCCGCTGACGATCCTCTCGACATTGCCGTCGGCGGGACTGGGGGCGCTGATCACCCTGCAGATCTTCCACATCGACTTCACGATCGTCGCGCTGATCGGCATCATCCTGCTCATCGGCATCGTCAAAAAGAACGGCATCATGCTGGTGGACTTCGCCATCGCCCGCGAGCGCGGCGAGGGCCTGTCGCCGGAGGCCGCCATCCGGGAGGCCTGCCTGCTGCGCTTCCGGCCGATCCTGATGACGACGTTCGCCGCGCTGCTCGCCGGCATTCCGCTGATGCTCGGCACCGGCACCGGCGCGGAACTGCGCCAGCCGCTCGGCTATACGATCGTCGGCGGGCTCTTGGTGAGCCAGATCCTGACGCTCTACACGACGCCCGTCGTCTATCTCTACTTGGACCGCCTCAGCCGCCGATTGACGCGCGCGGCCGTAGCCTGAGCTGTTGCGGTGAAACCTTAGCCCCGGGCATCAGGCAAAAAAGAGAGGACCGACCGTATGATCAGCCTAATAAATGTCTTCACGGTAGATCCAGCCAACCAGGATCGACTCCTCGATTTGCTTGCGCGTGCGACCGATAAATTCGTCAGCCGGGCACCTGGCTTTGTTTCCTCGACCCTTCATCGGAGCCTCGACGGCACGAAGGTGACCATGTATGCGCAGTGGCGCAGCGCGGAAGACTATGAGGCCATGCGCCAGGATCCTGGACCGCTACCCTTTCTCGAAGAGGCGCTCAAGATCGCGAGATTTGAGCCGGGCATGTATGAGGTCGTGCGCACATTCTCGCCCATTGACAGGTAGGCCTCGCCCCCGCGCGCCAATCTGGACTTCCGCTGTTGGCCCTTCGGCGACCTCAGGAGACGTCCGCTTTCTCGCCGCTGCTAGGGGTTGAGCGGACATTAGGGGCCAGCGGCGTAATGAGTACACAGCCTAAGCGTCGCGCCTGCGGCAAGCTGGCCCGCCCGCTCCGACCAGAGCCAGCACGCCACCGAGGATCGCAACCAGCATGCCTGGGGCGGCAATGGACCCGCCGATCGCCCATCCGGCGACTGCCGCGGCGATCAACAGGACGCTCGGCCACCTCTTCCGCGCGAGAATGGCCGGCGCGGCGAACGTCACGACGAGCAAAGAACACACGAGGCCGCCCGTCCCGGCGACCGACGCGGCGGCCACGCCGCTCGGAAACCCCTCCGGCCCGAAGTCGAGGATGCCGAGCGCAGCCATCGCCACGCCGACCCCGTCCAGGACCCCGATGTTCAGGGTCTCGGCGGCCAGGCTCGCGAGCCCGCCAAGGAGCCCGAGGCACCCGCCGATGATGCGCACAGCGCGCCTCGTCGAGCGATCCCCCCGCGGCGCACGCTCCGGCGCCGAGCTCGGAGCACGCCGGGCATGATCGACTGAGAGTGAGACACGAGAAGCCGGATTCATATCGGAGGTCCCATGTAGCCGTTGGGCGGAGCCCGGAGAGGCTCGTCACGCGACGAGTGGTTTCCGAACGGCGAAATGCACCGCCTCAAGCCCCGTCTGGGCCCAAAGCCTTCAGCTTCGCGCAATCGTTCGGAGGTGCGGCGCCCATGAAGCGTTTTAGCAACCAGGAGATCGCCGCTGGCGCACTGCTTGTCTCGGTCTGACCGTGGTCGGCCATCGCGTACTCGACATAGCTCACGCGGGCGCCGCTGCGGCAGACGGTGCGCACGTAGGCCCGCGTCACGGCCGGACTGATGATGGTGTCCCGCAACCCTTGGGCAATGAAGACCGGAATGCCCGCCCGGATGCTCTTGATTGAGTTGTCGGCGACCAGCGCGCGCCACGGCGGCAGCAGGGCGGCGTTCTTCACCAGCAGACCGGCCTCGTCGCTGAGGGCTGCGAGCCCGAGCCCGGCTTGCTCCCACCAATTGCGGCTGCACATGCCCGAGATCGACGAAACCGTCGCTTGCGCGGCCGGAACGACGGCCGAGGCGTCTGAAACCCCGTAGGCGTGCGACCACGACCAGATCGCATAGGAGGCAATCACCTGTCCGGCCGGTGTATCGATGTCGTCGCTCAGCAGCGCTCCGAGGTCGGTGGGCGGCGCTGCCGCCGCGACCCCTACCAGCGTCAGATCGGGAGCGTAGCGCGAGGCGACGCCGGCCACGGCCAGGGCAGCATGGGCGCCCTGCGACCACCCCCAGGACGCGAACAGCCGCCCGGCCTTCGCGTCCGGCAGCCTGCGCGCGGCTCGCACCGCATCGATCACCGCGTGCGCCTCGCTGACCGCGACGAGGTAGCTCGGCCGGGAAGAGACGCCGAGCCCGTCATAGTCCGTCGCGACGACGATGGCGCCCGCGGCGAGAAGCGACTGCAGGCCTTCGATCTGACCGAACACCGAGGCCTGCCGCGAGGGCGCGCACCGGGTGGCGACCCCGGTGGTGCCGTGCGCCCACGAGACGACGGGACGGCCGTCCTTGGCGACCGGCGTCGCCGGGATGGCGGCGACGCCGGACACCAGCACCGGCTGCCCGTGCTGGTCGCGGGAGCGATAGAGGATCCGGTAGGCTGCCGAAGCACCGGCGGGGGCGGCAATCGGCTCCGTGCGTACCAGTGTGCCCGGTGCGCCGGCCAGGTCGGAGGGCGTGACCTGGTAGAACGTGCTGTCGGACGCCCTCGCCACGCCGCCGTGGCAGGACATCGCGAAGACGATGCAGAAGAAGGCTCCCGCTTCATCCTGGTAAAAGTAGCGGAGCACCCGCGCCAGCGGCGTCCAGTCCTCTCCCCCGGCGGGAACGACCAGCGTGGCCGGGGAGACGACTCCCTGCGCCATCAGCGCCGTGAGGGTGCTCAGGGGTTCCGGCCCGGCGGTGGTGCCATCGGTGGCGAGGTAGTAGTATTTCATGTTATCTCTTTAGATTCAACGATGTGGGAAAAGTCACCGCGCCTTCCGGGCCGGAAGCTTCCGGGCCCGTCCGCCGGACGGCGGGGGAACAGGGCGGGCGGGTTTGTGAAAGCAACCGGGCATGACGCGCGGCATCCGTAAACGGCCCCCGCTCTTTTGAATAGGAAAATCACCCCGTGCCCGTGTATCCGGCGGCCTCTTCCAGGTCAGGGGACGCGGGCGCGCAGGCGGACGAAAACACGGGCCTGCCCGGTGGTGGGCAGCACAAAGCGGTGGAGGCCGCCGGTCCCGGTATCGGGAATGGTCGTCCATGTGATCCAGGCCGGATTCGTGATCCACTCGGCTGTGAGGGTGACTCCCGGCGGGGAGTCGGTCACGGGAAGGCTGAGGCTGAGTTCACTTCCGGACATCTCCCATGCCGGGAGGAGCGCGGCGCTGTCCTGGAGCGGATCGAGCCCCAGGGCGTATTCCACCAGATTGGGCAGACCATCGCCGTCATCGTCCGCCTTGTCCGCGCCGCGGCCCGCGTTCTGCCGGCTGTCAAAGTGCTGGAGACGCCAGGCCTCCAGAGGCGTCAGGGGATACGTCGCGATGGATTCGATGATTCCGCTGGAGGCATTGTGAAACCCGGATGTCACCCGGGCCCGGGCGCGCACCAGGCCCTGACCGGTCAGCGCGGCATTCTCCAGTTTCCAGCCGCCGGTCATCCGGGAGCCGCTGCCCAGTGGAGTCCAGCCGGTGCCGCCGTCCGTGGAGACATCAAAGTTCACCGCCATCACCTCCGGGGAGGACCCGCCCCGCCGCCACTCCACCCGCTGCCCGGTCACACTGAGATCCTGGGAGGCGGGTTCATTGGTGAGCCGCGCGGACCCGGACCGGGAAATGCCCCCTATCGAAACAAAGTCCCCGCCGATGAGGATGCGCCCGTCCGTCTGGAGCGCCGTGGCGAAGACACTGCCATCCACGATCACCGCGTTGAAGGCCGGGGCAGGGGTGCCGTCCGGCATGAGCAGGGCGAGATGCCGCGGGGTGCCATCCGGATGGTTGAATTTCCCCCCCGTGAGGAGGCGGCCGTCGGTTTGCAGGGAGAGGCTGCAAACGAGGGAGCCGGGGCCCGCCTTGAGCCCGGAGGGGAACCCGGCGTCCAGCGTGCCATCGGGATGAAAGCGGGCCAGCAGCGGCTGACTGACGGTGGCCGCGGCGCGGAACTCTCCTCCGGCGATGATCCTGCCGTCCGGCTGGAGGATGCTGGTGTGGACCGGGGCGTCGGGCCGGGGATCGAAGGAAAGATCGGCGGCTCCTCCGGGATGGAGCCGGGCGAAAAAGGCGCGGCCGGCACCGCCGATGGAGGTGAAGGTGCCGCCCGCGAGGATTTTACCATCCGGCTGCACGGTCACCGAATAGACCGTGCCGTCCGCGCCGGCATCGAAGGAAAGATCCGCCGTTCCGTCCGGATTGAGCCGGGCGAGACCGGAGCGGGCCACTCCGGCGATGTTATGGAAGTCCCCGGCGAAAAGGATTTTCCCGTCCGGCTGGAGCGCCATGCCGTGCACGGGGCCATCCGTGCCGGGATCGAACGCCGAGGGCCAAAAGGTTGCCAGGCCGTTAGTGGCTTTTTCGGACTGCAGGATGTTCTTCCGGTTGTAGATGCTCCATTTATCGAAAGTGCCCCCGGCAAGCAGGGTGCTTTCGGATTGAAGAAGAATCCCGGAAATGGATCCCGTGGTTCCGGAGTTTAATTCAACGAAGCTCAGGGCATAGGAGCCGTCGCCATCGCCGGGCCTGCGGGCATAAAGATACCCGGCCTGGGAACCGCAAAAGATATTCCCCGCGGGATCCAGGGCGATAGCCTTGACACTGTAACTGGAGCCGGCGGGGAAAAGGACTTTCTCCGGATCGCCGGGAGCGGGCAGGGCGCGCTGGATGAGAAGCGTGTAGTCGCGCGCCGTGAGACCATCCTGGGCAAGGACGGAGACGGTCACGGTATTGGCACCTGTCTGGAGCGGGAGCGCGGCGCTGGTTTTCCCGGAAACGAGTGGCGTGCCATTGACCCGGAGGGTGGCGTTGGCCTGGGCTGCGGTGGGGACGAGCGTGACACTGGACGCAGTGAAGCTCACGTGGGCAGTATAGGCGGTGACGGCGGGATCGAAAACCGGGTCCAGAGGCGTGGTGTTGAGCACCAGGGAGGAGAGGCGCGCATCGTCAGACAGCAGGACGGAGCCGGTAAGGGGAATGCGGAGGAAAGGCCGGACAGGATCGCTCGTGAAGACGTGCAGACTGGCGGAGCGGGGTCCCGGGGCGTTGGCGGTGAAAGTGATCCGGAAGTCCGTGCGGCCACCGGGAGGGATGAGGGAGGTGGCGGAAAGCAAGGCGACCCGGAAGTCCCCGGGGTGGCTGCCCGCGGTGGCGATCTGCCGGATCTGGAGCGCGGTGGCTCCGGTATTCCTGATCCGGAACGTCCGGGGGACGCCGGTGGTGGAATTGCGGATTTCCCCGAAATCCAGCGGGGCGATCTCTCCCGTCAGCGGCGTGCCGGCGGGATGCTCGATGACCAGGTGGGACGTGGCGGTCCCAAAGGAAGCCACGGTTTCGACGATGCCGGAGAAACGGTTGAGTTCTCCCCCGGAGGTGCGGCCCCGGGCGCGGATATTACCGGCGACCGGCAGAGTCAGTCCCGTCATTTCCCATCCGCCGGGGATGCGGGTGGCATTGCCCAGGGTAGCCCACGCGAGACCGCTGTCCGTGGAGATTTCAAATGTCACATTCGTGATCTCCGGAGCACCGCCTTCCCGCAGCCAGGTGATTTTGGTGGAGGGCGTGGCTCCGCTCACGGTGAGGGACTGTGGAGCGGCATCACTTTTCAGCATGACCTGCCCCGCCGCCCACGAAGAGGCGGGGATGGAGAAGTCTCCGGCGGCGAATACCCGTCCGTCCATGAGACCCGTGAGAGCTTTGCTGCCTCTGCCGTTGGTGACCGGCAGTGCTCCCTGTATAAAGGTCCTTTCAAAACTGAGCATCGATGGAGCCAGGAGCGCGAGATCAATGGCGGTTCCGGGTGCATCGTAGGTGAATCTTCCACCCGCCATGATGCGTCCATCACATTGAAGGAGGATGCTGTAAACTCCCCCGGGAACGCTGGGAGTTTCGCCGGCTGGCGGGGTCAGATACGTGCCCCGGTCCCAGACGCCCGCGCTGTCGCACCGCGTAAGATAGTAGTTGGTGGAGGTGCCGAGGGAGTGGGTGACTTTGGTGAACGGGCCACCCAGGAGAACGCTGCCGTTCGGCTGGAGCGCGATGAGACGGACGGTGTTGTTGAGAACAAAGTTGAAATCATCAGGCACCCCCCCGGCATCCAGCCGCGCGACGTATTTCCGGCTGGCGGTGCCCACCGTGGTGAAGGAGCCGCCGATCAGGAGTTTTCCATCCGGCTGGAGGCAAATGGCTTCCACGGAAGTGACGGCCGGAGGAGCAAAGCCGGGGTCCGTGGTGCCGTCCGCGTGGAGGCGGGCGAGGGTGGGGCGGGGCGCGCCATTGACCGTGGAGAAGGAGCCGGCGACGGAGATTTTACCGTCCGGATGCACCGCGATGGCATTGACCCCTCCATCGAAGGACGGCACGAAGACAGGGTCCGGCGTGCCATCAGGAAGCAGCCGGGCCAGACCGCGCCGCGGCACGCCGTTAACGGTTTGGAAGGTTCCGGCGATGAGCAGTTTTCCGTCTGGCAGCAGGGCGGCCGACTGCACAATGCCGTCTGGGAGGGCGCTGAATGAGGGGTCCTTTTCCCCGGAGCGGCCCAGCCGGGTGATGCCGGGCTGGGGCAGGCCCTCGCCGAGGGCCCCGAAGATCAGCAGGCCGCCGTCCGGGAGCACCAGGGCATTCCGGGCGGCCTCGCCCTGCAGCGGCCAGCGGGTGTCATAACTGCCAGGACGCGGACTCCGCACGATGAGAATCCGGTAATCCTTTGCCTTGATACCGTCCCCCGCGAGGACATTGAGGGTGACCGAATTCTCCGCCTGGACGAGGGGGACGGTGACCGGCTGGAGGAACGCGGCGGCGGTGCCGTTCAGCTTCAGCGAAGACCCCGGCCCGGCTGGTTGCGCCGTGAGGGTGACGGAGGTGGTGGACTCCGGCAGCTCCAGGAGATAATCCCTCGTTTGAGGAGAGAAGGGAGGGGTCAGAGTGCCGCTGCCCGTCGTCACCCCGGCGAGATCCGCGGTCGGCTCCCCGGCGGCCACCACGGTGGCGACCGTCACGGGCGCGCCGCTTCCCGTGCCCGCCACGGTGACCACGCAGGTGAGCAGCCCCGGGCGGAGTCCCGTGAGGGAGCCCACGGTGAGGGTGGACGCCGTGCTGGCCGTGACCGTGCCGGTGGTGTCATTGTTGAAGGTGACGGTGTTCTCAGCGGGGATGAGGGAAAACCCACTGCCGTTGACCGTCAGCGTGGTCGTGGAGGTATTGATCTCCACCGTTCCAGGAAAAACCGCCGGAGCCTCCGCGGGAGCCGCGCGGCACAGCAGGAGCATCAACAACGGAACCAGAAAATAAAACGGCGGACGGCAGGCACGCATAGGGGATGGTGTCCCTTATGTGCTTCTTTTTCCGGGGCAAGCCTGGATGAAGAAATGAAGAGTATCCTTTGTCCGCGGCGTCAATCCCGGTCATGGAGAGAGCGGCTGGCCTCCCGGCCTGTTTTTTGACTATCCGCGCCCGATTACATTAATCCTCCCGCTACCGGCACAGGGCGTGCTTTGGGGGCGGAAATCTCTTTTTCATTCATGGATCACACCACGCTTTCCCTTGGGATTGAAACCCCCGCGCCCGACCGTTCGCGGATACTGGAATTTCTCTGTCTCAAGCTCGCCGCCGGCGGATTTCCCCCGCCGTTTCTTCCCGCTGCCTCGGACGCCCTGGAGCTCGGGCAGGCGGTCATCAGCGGCCTGGGGGAAAAGCTGAAGCTCCTGGGGAATGTGCTGGCTCCACCGGACCAGGCGCTGGATTCCTTTCTGCGCAGGTATTTCGGCCCGGCGGTGGACGGGGTCTTCGAGGAAGGGGAGCCCATGGTGCCCGCGAAGACGCTGAACCTGAACCGCCACGGGTTGGCGCGGGAGCTGTCCCTGCCCATCGATGGCGATGAATTCCACTCGGACATCCTGTCCTCCTGGCGCGTCACCCAGGGCGTGTGCCACAATCCCGCGAAGGACCGGCGCACCACCGAGGGCGTCTTTCACATCGCGGAGGGTGGCCTGCCCGTGCCCGCGGATAAGAAGTCCGTGCCCGTGCCCGCGGCCGTGCGCCTGCTCTGGCACGCGCTGCGTCCGCCGCCCGGACTGCTGCTGCTGCCCTTCACCGCCACGCAGCCGGAGGAGCGGCGCGTGCGCACCTTCGTGTCCCTCATGCTCCGTCCGCTGGTGTGCCCGGAGGTACCGGGCGTGGTGCCGGAGCGCCGCATGGAGACCCGCTTCTTTGCCCCCGGCACGCTGGTGAGCAATCTGGACTTCGTGGAGAGCATCTTCGGCAATGCCGGGGATCCCTTCCTGCCCTTGAACGACGCCCGGCTGGATCCCCTGGGCTGGTCCGGCCACAGCGGTGCCGTCATTCTCGCCCCGCACCTCATCCGGCTGCGGAAGAAGGATCTCCAGCTGCCCCACGTGAGCGAGGCCACGCCGCGCCAGATCCAGGACGGCATGTGCTGGTCCTCGGAGGACGATCTCTACAATGACGGCGGGGCCTTCAAGCTGGCCATCCGGGATGCCTCCGGCGTCATGGTCACGCTCATCGCGGACAGCTACTACGGCTACTGCAAGAAGGAGGTGAAGACGCAGATCAGCTTTGCCTCCAACCTCTCCGGCCTCAGTGAGGAGGAGCACTCCGGCGGCGCGCTGGTGTTCCCCTCCGCCGACCTGGGCGAGAACTTCGAGCTCAGTCATTTCAACTCCGAGGTGGACCACACCTGGGCGGAGGTGAGCGTGCGCCACGCCGCGAGCATGGACCTGCACGCGGAAGGCTACGGCACGGACCGCCTCTATCCGGACATCTACTATGTGCCGGAGACCGTGCGCATGGACCTGCGCCGCCAGCTCCTCACGTGGCCCGCCGCGGACGGCGGCACCTCCAGCCTGAAGCTGCTCCCCGGCCGCACCTTCGTGCTGCCCAGCGGGTATAAGGTGGAGATGTCCCAGCCCGCGGGGAAGATCATGCGCTGGCGTCTCGTGGGCACCCAGGCGGAGGGCACCTTCTGCCACAAGCCCTGCACCGTCTCCGGCGGGGGAAAGAGCGAGATTTCCAAGCCCCTCTCGGACGCCATGATCTCCGGCCCCGTGCTGGTGGGGGACTTTGCCCGGGACATGGGCTACGCCACGCAGATCATCGCGCGGGACTTTGGCGACCGCTTCAAGAACCCGCCCCGGGGCGTGCCGGAAAGCCGCCCGCTGCTGGACCCGGAGCGGTCCTTCGGCTCCGTGGTGCGGCTGCTCACGCCGTCCGAACTCTACACGGATGACTACAATGCCTGGCTGGACTCCATTCCCCGCACCGCCCGGGATCTGGTGCTGGTGGTGAAGCGCCGCTACCGCGCGGAGTGGGGCGCGGACTGGCAGAGCCGGTTCAGCGTGGATATCATCGATGGACGGCCCGGCCACACGTTGAAGTTCCAGGGTCAGGCCCTCGCCACGCGTTATCTGCGCGTGGGCTTCAGCGAGGACGGCGCCTGGCGCATCTTCTCCCTGCGGAAGGACTTCGCGCCCTCCGTGAAGCTCCAGCGGGAGGATGATATCACCGCCTCCACCACCGTGCCCGCCGCGCTGCTCAGCGGCCTGCACCCGAAGCTCCACGCCCCGGCCTACAAGTTCTCCGACAACTGCGAATACCGGCTCTTCCAGCGTCCGGACGATGCCGTCATCCGCGGCTACGACCGCGCCACGGAGGCGGACTTCTCGCGGCCCGGCCAGTTCTTCTCGAACTACGAGCCGCTGCCCCGTGCCACCGCCGCGGAGATGGCGGAGGACATTATCCACTTCGAGCAGTTCACCGCGCCCATGCAGGACCTCATCCGGCGCGCGGCCCCTCCGGGCGGCCCCGCGTTCTTCGTCTGCACGGCGAATCCGCGGCTCGTGGATGGCAAGCCCACGAAGAATCCCCGCTATCTCCAGACCCGCCCGGACCTGCTGAACGCGCGGGCCGAGTATCTCGCGGCCATGGGCGCGCGGCTCTACCGCCGCCTGCCGGACGGCGCGCCGGTGCTGAATCCCGTGCACGCCACCCTGCCCGGACGGCGGAACAACCCGGCGGCGGGCGGGCTGCGCCCCCTCGCGGTTTACGGCCCGGTGCATTACCAGGAACTGCCGGAGCTTTTCGCGGACTTCATCGCCAGCCTCACGGGGAAATCCCCCAGCACCACCGGGGCGGGCAGCGAGGGCGCGCTCACCAAGGGCCCGTTCAACGCGCTCCTGCCCGTGCATGACCTGAACGCGGCGCTCCTCAGCGCCATCGAGACCCGCATGCCGGTTTACAGCACCGCCGCGGGGCACATCGGGAAAAAATACTCCATGGAGCATGATGTGAGCATCCTCATCCCCGAGGTGTGGTCCCGCATGCACCTGCATGAGCGGGAGCCCGAATGGCTGCTGGACCACGGCTGCCTGGAGGGCGTGCGGGACTTCACGCACGAGGGCCGCCTGGTGCCCGCCAGCCGCCTCGGCTACCGCATCACCCCGGAATTCGTGCAGCGGTTCTTTGGCCGCGTGCTGAGCGATCCGGTCACGGTTTTCCCGGACGATATGCTGAAGCCGGAGCTGCAAAGTCTGGAGGACTACGTGGCCGGGGTGGAGCACATCGTGGAAGGGCAGCAAAAAGCCGCCGCCTTCTACTTCCGGGACGGGTCCGTGGAGGAGGCCGTGCCGCCGCTCCGCGCCCTGCTCCACATCCTGGTGCACGGGCATTGGGAGGGGCACGGGATGAAGGATGCCGCCTTCCGCGATCTCTTTGACCGGGACCGGGTGCTGGAGAGCGACTGGTACAAGGCCCGGCTCGCCGCCCGGGACGCGACCGCCGCCACGCACCGCGATGACGGGCTCAAAGCGCTGCAACGCGCGCTTGCCAATCCCGGGCTCGCGCCGTCAGTGCGCGCCGCCTTGGAGAGGAGGCTCGCGGCCTTCTCAGTCCCGTGACAATTGGTCAACGGCGAGACTCAAGGGTGGGTGGGAAAGAGGCAGATAATTTTTGGTTTTACCGAAAATTTGGCAGTACTTTTAGTGGAAATCCGGAAGTACTAATTGTTTAATCGGGGTGCTTTCTCATTCTTAAAAATTGTCAAAAACCACCACCCACCCATGGACTTCTCCGGCAAACGCATCGCACTCGTAAAGGGAGGTCCTGGATCCGAGCGCCAGGTCTCCCTGGAGACCGCCAGGGGGGTGGCCGAAGCCCTCGCCAGCCTGGGGGTGGAGGTCGTGGAGGTGGATGTGGAAAGCCCTGATTTTCAAATCCCGGAGAATGTTCTCGCGGTGTTTAATGTCATCCACGGCACCTTTGGCGAGGACGGACAGTTGCAACGCCTCCTGGAGGCCAAAGGCGTTCCCTACACGGGGGCGGGCTCCGCGGCGAGCGAGCTGGCTTTTGACAAGGCGCGGAGCAAGGCCCGCTTTGTGGAACAGGGCGTGCCCACGGCGGATTTCCAGATCCTCCCGCTGGCCAATGCCACGCCCGCGGATGTGACCATCCCCCTGCCGCTGGTGATGAAGCCCCTGCGCGAGGGCTCCAGCGTGGGCGTGCACATCATCCGGGACGCGGACGGCGTGGGCCCTGCGATCGAAGACCTGAAGAAGTTCGGCGGCGAGGCGCTGGTGGAGCCCTTCATCTCCGGCAAGGAGCTCACCGTGGGCATCCTGGGGGACCAGGTGCTGCCGGTGATCCACATCCAGCCCCGGGACGGTTTTTACGACATTTCCAACAAATACCCCTGGCTCACGGGGCAGGGCGGCAGCGACTACTTCTGCCCGGCGGACCTGAGCCCGGAGGCCACCAAAGCGGTGCAGGACGCGGCCCTGGGCGCGCACCAGGCGCTGGGCACGGAGGTTTACAGCCGCGTGGATGTGCTCCTGGACGCCGCGGAGCGCCCCTATGTCTTGGAGGTGAACACCATCCCCGGCATGACGGCCACCAGCCTGCTGCCGAAGGCCGCGCGCGCCGCCGGCATCATGTATCCCGCTCTCTGCGCCCGTATTCTCGAACTCTCACTCGCCGTCTCCCGCTAGCCGGGCATGAATTTCCCTCTCTTCCATCGCCGGCGTCCCCGCCGCAAAGAGAATACCCGGTTTCGCAACCGGGAGAGGGACTCCCGCCTCGCGGTGAAGGTGCCTCTGTCGCGCAAGGAGATCCAGCAGCGGCGGAAGGCCCGCTCGGTTTCCATCACGCGGTGGAGCCTCATCGGCGTGGCGGTGGTGTTCGCGTTCTTTTACGGACGGTCCATGTGGAAGCAGGCTTTCCGGAGCCCGGAGTTTGCCGTGGGCCGGTTCCAGTACCATACCAATGGCGGCATCCCCTTCCAGCAGGCCGCCGCGGCCGCCGGGCTGCGGAATGACATGAACCTCATGGACGTGGACCTCAGCGCCATCCGCACGCGCCTGCTGGCCCTGCCGCGGGTGAAGGAGGTGAAGGTGGAGCGCCGTCTGCCGGACCATCTTTCCATCGAACTGGAGGAGCGGCTGCCCGCGGCCTGGTTCACGAGCATCAGCAAGGACCCCGCGAACGCCGCGGCCAACATCGGCCGGGACCGCCGCCTGTTCCTGGACCGGGACGGCATCGTCTTCAAATGCGAGGAGCACCTGGCGGGCTACATGAATCTCCCGGTCATCAATGCCCCGGATGAGAAAGTGATCACCGCCGGCCGTGAGATGACCTCCGCCTCCGTGAAGGCGGCGCTGGCCCTGCTGGACCGCATGAACAGCCGGGAGTGGCCGGTGGTGGCGAATGTGAGCGCCATCGAGATCGTGAACGCCTGGACGCTCCAGGTCCGCATGGACTCGGACGCGGCCTACACCTTTTACCCCGTGAAGCAGGACGCCCAGCTGGACCGGCTGGCTTTCATTCTCCGCACCGCCCGGGAGAGCAATCTGGGCGTGGCCACCGTGAACCTGCAGATGCAGCGGAACGTGCCGGTGACGTTTTTCCCCAAATCCGCCACCGCCGTGACGCCGTCCCCTTCCTCCCCCGCCGCGGCCCCGGAGCCGGTGACCCAGACGCAAAACGTGGGGTTCGGTCCGTCCCGGAAAAACCAAACCCGCCCGGCGGCCCCGCCGGCTCCCGCCACCCAGCCGGAACGTCCCCGGTCCCCGAAATCACAGACTCCCGCCAGCCGGCAGGAGCAGGACATCAAATCCATTCTCCGCGGCCGCTAGCCGCTCCCGCCCATGCCCAGGTCGAACATCTACGTCGGACTCGAAATCGGCACCAGCAAGATCTGCGTGGTGGTCGGTGACGCGCGCAGCGACGGCTCCATCAAGATTCTCGGCGTGGGCCAGGCGCCCTCCCGCGGGGTGCGGAAGGGGGAGATCGTGGACTTTGACACGGCGCAGACCTGTCTCCAGGACGCGCTGGTGCGCGCGGAGGACCGCAGTGACATCATGATCCGGAAGGTGTGGCTGGCCATCACCGGCCCGCACATTGAAAGCTGCAACAACCGCGGGGTGCTCCGCATTCCCGATGACCAGAGCGAGATCACGGAGGACGACATCGAGGAGGTGAAGGAGCAGGCCAGCAACGTGGCCATCCCGCCGGATAACATTTTCCTGCACCGCATCATCCGGCACTACTGGGTGGACGGCCAGGAGAAGGTGCTGAACCCCGTGGGCATGCTGGGGAAGAAGCTGGAGGCGGACTACCACATCGTGCACGGCATCCGCAGCCGGGTGCAGAACACGGTGCGGTGCCTGCGCGAGTTTCCGCTGGAGGTGGAGGACGTGGTCTTCAGCCCCATCGCGGCGGCGCAGGTGGTGCTGAACCGCGAGGCCCGGGACCAGGGCGCGCTGCTGCTGGACATCGGCGGCGGCACTTCGGACTATGTGGTCTATGATGACGGGGCCATCGCGGCCAGCGGCTCGGTGGGCGTGGGCGGGGATCACATTTCCAATGACCTCAGCATCGTGCTGAAGATCCCCATGAGCCGCGCGGAGCGGCTGAAGCTGGAGCACGGCAGCGTGCTGCCCGTGGAGGGCGGACAGGGGGACATCATCCGCCTGGCGGGGGACACCACTTTTGACGGACGGAATGTGGAGCGCGGTGTGCTCCACGATGTGATCCGCGCCCGGCTCTCGGAGACCTTCCATCTGGTGCGGAAGCGCCTGCTGGCCCAGGGCGCGCCCCTGGACCGTCTGGCGGGCGGCCTCTATCTCTGCGGCGGCTCCAGCCAGTTGCGGGGCATCGACCAGCTGGCGGAGGAGATCTTTGGCATTCCCGTGCGCCGTTCCAGCTTCACTCCCATGACGGGGCTGACCTCGAACTTCGAGAACCCCCAGTATGCCACGCCCATCGGCCTCATCCGCTACGCCCAGCGCGTGGAGAGCGAGCGTCCGGTGCGCGGTCCTTTCGCGCGCCTGACGGAAAAGCTGAGTACTCTCTTCAGCGGCACCCGTATGTTATAACCGATTTCCTCCCGACCCCGTCCAACCATTCTTAATACATCCGCTTATGATCGAATACAAACTCGAAACGGCCGGGCTCGCGCCCGAGGGCGCTCCCCCCGTGAGCATCGTCGGTGTCGGCGGTGCCGGCTCCAATGTTCTCGACCACATCGCTCTCGAGGGGATCGATGAGGCGGAACTCATCAGTATGAACTGTGACGCGCGCTCCCTCACCAGCTCCATGGCGGGGCGGAAGGTGCAGCTGGGACGCCTGCTCACCCAAGGCCTGGGTTGCGGTGGCGATCCCGAGCTGGGCCTGGAGGCGGCGGAGAGCAGCGAGGACGAGATCCGGGAATCGCTGAGCGGACGGCGCATGATCTTCGTGTGCGTGGGCCTGGGCGGCGGCACGGGCTCCGGCGCGGCGCCG
This sequence comes from Verrucomicrobiales bacterium, assembly GCA_965229245.1. Taxonomy (GTDB): domain Bacteria; phylum Verrucomicrobiota; class Verrucomicrobiia; order Verrucomicrobiales; family V1-33; genus V1-33. Next base: position 1,860,280 of record CBDDIW010000001.1, on the reverse strand, counting down.
CTCATCACCCGGCTGGCGCGGGAGACGGGGGCTTTTGTCATCGTCTTCGCCACCATGCCCTTTGTGTTTGAAGGCAAGCGCCGCATGCAGCAGGCCCAGATGGCTCTCCTGGACATCCGGAAGTATGCCAACGCGCTGGTGTGCTTTGAGAACGACAAGATGGGGGAACTGGTGCTGCCGAAGAAGGGCGTCACGGAGGCCTTCGAAGTGGCGGACCGCATCATCTGCCAGAGCGTGCGCGCGGTGAGCACCGTGGCCACGCAGCCGGGGCTCATCCGCATTGGCTTGGACGATCTGGTCACCGCGCTGAAGAACGCGGACAGCCGGTGCCTGTTCGGCTTCGGCCAGGCGAAGGGCGAGGCCCGCGCCACGGAGGCTCTCCAGGTGGCCCTGCGCAGCCCGCTGCTGGATCGCGGCCAGTTGCTGGAAACGGCCCGCAACGTTCTCGTTCACATCTGCGGCGGTGCCAGCCTCACGCTGTTCGAGATCGAGACCCTCATGAAGGAGCTGACGAATCACGTCAGCGAGGACGCGCAGATTCTCTTCGGCGCGGCCTGCGACAACAAGCTGGGCGACAGCCTGTCCGTGACTATCATTTCCTCCCTGGGCCGGATGAAGGCCGATGCTCCGGTCGCGATCGAGGAGCGGCCCGCCGCGCCCGTGACCGAGCCGGAGAAACCGGCACCCGCCACGCGCCCCGTCCAGGCCCAGCCCGCCCCCGGCACGCCGGTGTTCTCCGTGCAGCCGCGCCAGGCTTCCAGCTCCAGCGAACTGGGCTCCCCGGCGTTCACCATGACGGGCACGAATCTGACGGCTCCCTCCCAGTGGTTCACCCAGTTGCAGACCCCGGCGGCCCCCGCGAAGCCCGCGAAAGCCGTGCTGCCCTCCGCGGAGGAGCCTGATCTCTTCAGCCAGCCGGCGGCCCCGGCGGTGGTGGAGAAGGCCGTGCCCGCCCCGGCTCCCGTGATCCAGGAGAAAGCCCCGGAACCCGTCGCGGCTCCGGTGGTGGAGGTGCCGGAGTATGTGGAGGAGGAAATCGTGCCCGTGGTCGAAGTTCAGCCCGCCCCCGTGGCGGAGGTGCCCGCGCCTCAGCCTGTCATCGAAGAGGAGATCGTGATGGAAGAGGAAATCGTGGAGGTGGAGGAGATCGTGGAAATCGAGGAGGAGGAGGAAATGGTGGCCGTGCTGGAAGAGGAGGAGGAAGTGATCTCCGCCGTGCAGCCCGTCATCTATGAGGAGGAGATCGTGGAGGAGGAGCAAGCCCCCATGGTGGCCGAAGAGGAGGAAGAGGAGGAGGAACTGGAAGTTCCGCCCGTGGTGCACGCCCAGGAGCGGATGAGACCCGCGCCTTCCCCCATGCGTCCCATCGCGGTGACGCCTCCGGAACCCGCCGAGCCCGCGGGCCCCGGCCGCAAGTTTGACCTGCGGGAAATCCTCCAGCGCCAGCGTCAAAGCCGCCTGGCGCAGTATTCCCGGCCCCCGGTTTCCCAGCAGCCCGCCCCCCGTCCGGCGGCGCAGCCCCAGCCTTCGCGCCCGGCTCCGTCCTATCAACAGCCCGCTCCCGCGCGCCAGACTCCCGCCCCGCAACGTCCCGCCGCACCGGTGGAGCGTCCGGCCCCGGCGGTCACGCAGCGTCAGGTGGCCCCCGCGCGCCCCGCTTCGTCCTATCAAACGGACCGCGTGCCGAATCCCGCGCACCTGCCGCCCATCCGGCCCATCCCCGCGGCGCGTCCCGCCGCCCGGGTTCCCAGCCCCTTCACCGCCACGAAGGCCCCGGCTCCCGCTCCCCGGCCCGCCCAGCCTCAGCCCAAAGCCGGTCACCAGGCGACCTTTGACGAACGCCTCACCCCCGCCGCCCGCGGCACCCGCTTTGAGAAGAGTGAGCCCACCTATGATGACGACGGCGGCGACCTCGACGTCCCCACCTTCCTCCGGAACAAGCGGTAACCGGCTACTTGCGGACCAGCACTGACAAAAGACGGCGACACCCCACGGTGCCGCCGTTTTTCGTTTGATGATTCAGGGGCGGCATCGTGGCGGAGGTTTGCAGCCGGTGCTGTCCGGCTAACGAAACTTCACCCGTCTCCCCCGTGCCGCGGTTCCTTCCGCCTCCGCGCGGTCGGTCCCGCCCGCGATGCCTCTTTGCCGGCCATTCCCTCAAAGTAGAACCGCTCGCGTGTTGGATTCTTTTTGCATCCGGGGGACTTTCGCGTGAATTGCGGCATCATGCTCCGTTCATTTCTTCTCCTCGCGCTTCTTCCTTTGTCGGCCACTGGCGCGGACTGGCCGCAGTTTCGCGGGCCTGCCGGGGATGGGAAGGCCGCGGTGAAAAATGTGCCGGTGGAGTGGAGCAGTTCCAAAAACATTGCCTGGCGGGTGGAGATCCCCGGCAGCGGCTGGTCCTCGCCTTCACTGTCCGATGGCCGCCTCTACCTCACCACCGCCGTGGTGACCTCCGGGGATGAAGCCAGCCCCAAAGCGGAGCGTTCCCTGCGCGCGCTCTGTCTCAATGCGGCCACCGGCCAGGTGGAGTGGGACCAGGAGGTCTTCGCCCAGACCGGAGCGTCCACGCCGGATTCCATTCACCGGAAGAACGGCCATGCCAGCCCCACGGCCCTGGTGGAGGACGGGCGGGTGTATGTCCACTTCGGTTATCAGGGCACCGCGTGCCTCGACTTAAAAGGAAAGAAGCTCTGGGAAAACCGCTCCCTCTACTTTCAGCCCCAGCATGGGAATGGCGGCTCACCCGTGCTGGCGGACGGAAATCTGATCTTCTCCTGCGATGGCATCCAGGAGCAATACATCGCCGCGCTCAAAGCCTCCAATGGCAAGCTCGCCTGGAAGTTCCCGCGTCCCACCACGGCCCAGCGGAAGTTCGCCTTCTGCACGCCTTCGGTCTTCACCGTGGACGGGAAAACGGAGGTGGTCTCTCCCGGCGCGGACATGGTGAACGCCCTGGAGCCCAAATCCGGCAAGGAAATCTGGCGGGCCACCTACGAGGGTTACTCCGTGGTGCCGAAGCCCGTGTTTGGCGACGGCCTCATCTATATCAGCAGCGCCTTCGATACCCCGGAGGTCCTGGCCATCGACCCGAAGGGCAGCGGGGACATCACCGCCACGAATGTAAAATGGGTGGAGACGAAGTACGCCCCCAAAACGCCGTCCATGATCTTCGATGACGGCCTGCTCTATCTGGTGGCGGACAGCGGCATCGTGGCCTGCCGCGAGGCGAAGTCCGGCAAGCTCCTCTGGCAGTCGGACCGCATCCTGCGGGACTGCTCGGCCTCCCCGGTGCTCTGCGAGGGGAAGCTGTATGTGTTCGATGAGTTCGGCAAATGCGCCGTCCTCGACGCGGGCCGGACCTACAAGCTGCTCGGGACGAATCAACTGTCCGACGAGCGCACCCTGGCCAGCATCGCGGTGGACGAGGGCACGCTCTATGTCCGGGGAGAGCGGCACCTGTATTGTATCAAGAACCAGTAAGTTCCCTTGGCGGACATCCATGGATCAGGACGGAAACTTTCTCCGCGAACGGCTGCGTAAAAGCGGGCCCGTGCCCTTCGCCAGCTTCATGGGCATGGCGCTTTATGATCCGGTTCACGGCTACTACGCGAAGGGCCCGGGACGCACGGGCCGGGCGGGGGATTTCTACACCAGCGTGAGCGTGGGGCCGGTGTTCGGGGAACTGATGGCGGGCCAGTTTTGCGAGGTGTGGGAGCAACTGGGGAAACCGGCGGCGTTCACGGTCATCGAGCGCGGAGCCAGCGATGGCGCGTTCGCCCGCGATGTTCTGACATGGGCCGCCGCGGAACGGCCGGACTTCGCCGCGGCGTTGTATTACCGTATTGATGAACCACTGCCCGCCCTGGAGGCCGCGCAACGCCAGGCCCTGGCGGAATTCGGCGGGCGTGTCGGGTGGGGCTTTGGAGAGCCGGTGACCGGTGTCTTTTTTGCCAATGAACTCCTGGATGCCATCCCTTTCCGTCGTGTGCGGTGGACGGGCGCGGCGTGGCGGGAGCTGCTGGTGGGGCTGGATGAAAGCGGGGCCTTCACCTGGGTGGAGGCGGAGCCGCTGGACGGAGCCACGGTGCGCCGGCTCACCGCGCTGGGCACGGACTTTCCCGCGGGCTACACCACGGAGATCGCTCCCGCCGTGGCCAGCGAGATCAGGCTGGCGGCGTCCGTCATCAGGGAGGGCGCGCTGTTCTTTTTTGACTACGGTTATGCCGCCGGGGACTACTATCATCCCTCGCGTGTCACCGGCACTCTGCGCTGTTATCGCGCGCACCGGGCGCATGAGGATCCCTTCGATCTTCCGGGCGGGACGGACATCACCGCGCATGTGGACTTTTCCTTCGCCGCCCGGGCCGCCCTCGCGGCGGGCTGCACGCTGCCGGGTTTTCTGGACCAGGGGAGATTCCTCACCGGAGCCGCCGCCGCCCGCCTGCGGGCCATGGAGGGCCGGGCGCCTGGCGCGCGGGAGATGAAGTGGCTGCGCCAGTTTCAGACGCTCACGCATCCCGCGCAGATGGGCGGGAAATTCCATGTGCTCGTCCTGGGACGGAATACGCCTCCCGGGTTCCACCTCACCGGGCTGACGCACGCGCGGGAGCCGGACGCCCAGGAGCTGCTCCACGGACTACCGTGACGCGACGGGCCCGCGCGGGTTCCTTCGCCGGGCTCCGCAGCGTTTGATCCAGAAAGTCGATGGCCTTTCTCACGGCTTCTTTTCCGAAAAAGAAGGTGGTGAAGTGCCCGCGATTTTTCACCCACACCAGCTCATGCTTCACCCCCGCGCGGGTGAGCGCGGCATCCAGCTCGACCGCGTGTTGAGGCGGCACGATGCGGTCTGTCGATCCATGATAGAGGAAAAACGGGGGATCGTCCGGCGTGATGTGGTTCACGGGCGAGGCCTCGAAGAAGGTTTGGGGCACTTTGGAAAGCGGGCCGCCCATGTAGCCGGGCACCACGAAGTCCGTCTTGAACAACTCCATATTCGCGGGCGTGCCGCCGCCCACCACGGCCTGCACGCGGACTTCCGGCGGGGCATCCAGTGCACCCACCTGGGCCGCGATCTGGGCTCCCGCGGAATACCCGAACACACCGATTTGTTTGGGATCGAGATGATAGGCCACCGCGTGCCGGCGCAGCCATTTGACCGCCTCCCGCACGTCCTCCACCGGCGCGGGATACTTCCACTTTGGCGCGCCCCGGTAGGTCACGTTCATGACCATGAATCCATGCTCCGCCAGCTTCCGCGCCACGGGGGACATGTAGTAACGCTTGTCCCGCGTGGCCCAGCTCCCGCCGTGGATCACGATCACCGCCGGGCGCGTCTCCGTGCCCTCCGGCAGATAGAGGTCCGCGAGCAGCCGCTTTGGCCAGCCCTCCGGGGAGTAGGTGATACTGTAGGCGGTTTGATAGCGAACCAGCGGGCGCTGGGCCCCGGTCCCGCCAGGGGAGGCGCAGGAGGCCAGCAGGACAGGCAAAACAAGGAGCAGCAGCAGCCGGAGCATGGGAGGGGAAAGGGGGCGCACTGGAATGCACAGTCCCGGGGGAAAGGCAAGCCGCGGTGCTCTCCTCCTCCGCGCATCGGGATCCCTTTTCCTTATAGCAGCGGCGGCGGGGGCTGGAACTTGAGTTCCGGGCCGGTCTTCTTCTCCAGGGCGCGGCGGATGAGAATGAACTCCACCGTGTTTTCGTGAGTCACCAGGCCCAGAAGTTTTCCATCGTCCACCACCGGCATGAGAGGCAGCCCGGTTTCCTTCATCCGCTCCAGCACCTCCTCCAGTTTTTCCTGGGGTTTGCAGTAAGGCACCTGCTGGCGCATGAGGGTGCTCACCGGCACGGAGGGGCCGGTGGTCAGCCCGGTGATGACATCCTGACGCGTGATGAGTCCCACCACCTGGCCTTCATACACCACGGGGAAATCCGCCTGCCATCCCTGGAGGATGAGCTGGGCCACGGTGCCCGCCGTTTCCTCCGGGGACACACGCCGGAAGTCCACCAGCATGGCATCCTTTGCCGTCACGCCGGAAAGCATCGACTTTTGCTCCGCGTCCGCCGCTTCATCCCCGGCTCCAATCCATACGAAGAACGCGATCACGATCAGCATGGGGTTCCCCGTATAGAAGATGGCGTAGCCCGCGAAGAGCAGCGCCATGGTCCGGCCCGCCACGGCCGCCCAGCGGGTGGCCCTGGCATAGTCCATCCGCATGGCCAGCAGAGCCCGCAGCACCCGGCCGCCATCCATGGGAAACGCGGGCAGCATGTTGAAGCCGATCATCACCAGATTGAACCACAGCAGCAGCACCAGGAGGTGCCCGCGCATGTGCGTGGCGTCATCCACGATATGGCTGAAGGGAATCTTCGCCGCGAGACAGACGAGCACGAGCACCGCCGCGAGCACCACATTCACCGCTGGCCCCGCCACCGCCACCATGAGCTCCTGCCGGGGATCGGACGGCATGCGCTCCAGCCTGGCCACGCCGCCTATGGGCAGCAGGGTGATGTCGTGCGTGGGAATGCCGTAGCGCCGGGCCATGAGGGCATGGCCATACTCGTGGAGCAGCACGCATCCGAAGGCCGACAGGATGAAGAGCACCGTGCCCACGCCCTGGGACGCCCAGACGATGTAGGCCACGAACAACAGGAAGGTGAAGTGCAGGAAAACATCGATGCCGAGGAAGCGCCCCAGGCGCAGTGACCATTTCATGAGAGTGACTTTGTCCCACTATACGCGCCGCGCGCGACTCCCGCGGTTTTAATTTCCATCATTTCCTGGAAAAGTTGGCGGGACAGCCAGGCCAAACTTCCATTGACCGCCCGGCCCCCCGCCCATACACCCCGGCATGGATGTCCTGTCGATACGCGAGGTCAAGCAATCCGCCGCCGCCGCCCCGGTGAGCGCGGAGGTGATGGTGCAGGTGGACTCCGTGCAGGTGAAGCCCACCAAGTCCGGCGGCGAATTCCTGGAGCTCAGGCTCACGGACGCGGAGGACGGCCTGATCCTGCGGGTGTGGTCGGATGCGCCCGCCTTTCCGCAGGCGCGCGCCTTGAAGCCACAGAGCTTTATCGCGGTCAGCGGGGAATGGACCTCCAGCCAGTATGGCACGGAGCCGCGCCAGTGGAAGATGCGGCTGCTGGAGGAGGAGGAACGCGCCAGCCTTCTGGGAGGCCCGGTGGCGCTCCGGGAAAAACAGGCCCGGGACTTCGCGGACATCACCGCGCTTATCGGAGGCGTGAGGGATCCCCGGCTGAGGGCACTGGGCACGCTTTTTTTGCAGGAATTCGGTGAACGCTTCCGCCGCACCGGTGCCGCGCGGGAATATCACCACGCCCGCCGCGGGGGGCTGGTGGAGCACGTGGCCCAGATGATGCGCTCCGCCGCGGCGCTTTGCACGGTGTATCCCACCGCGAACCGGGATCTCCTGCTGACCGGCGTGCTCTTTCACGACTGCGGCAAGCTCTGGGAAAACTGCTACACGGAGCACGGCTTCAATATGCCCTATCATGAGCACGGGGAACTCATGGGGCACATCACCCTCGGCATTGAGCTGGTGAACAAGCTCTGGCGCCGCATTCTGGACAGCGATGAAGCGGCCACCTGGCTCACCCTGGAGCCCGCCACGGAATCCGTGCGCCTCCACCTCCTGCACCTCATCGGCTCCCATCACGGGGAATACCAGTTCGGCTCCCCGGTGCTGCCCAAAACGCCGGAGGCCATCCTGCTCCACCATGTGGACAATATCGACGCCAAGCTGGAGATGATGTTCACTTCCTATCAGGTCTCGTCGATGCTGGGCCGGGATATCTTTGAGCGCAAACGCCCGCTCCCCGCGAACCTTGTACGGCCGTTGGAGCATTATGACGAGGGGGCGGAGCTGGCAGGGGAATAAACTGGTGCTTTTTGACGACGAATGGATTGACGAAAGAATTACAGGAGATTAGCGGCCTCGCATGGTTGAAAATCCCTATGCTACTCCAGACTCTCCTGCCGTTACTCCGCAGCGAAAGGCTATTTGGACAAAAGAACTGAAAAGTGCCCGCACTATCCTGATTCTGATTGGTGTGCTTCAGCTGCTTGGTGGTATTTATGCCGTTTCAACGGCGAAAAGTGATGCTGAAACCGCGATCCGGAACAGCATTGCCAGCAAAGGTGCCACCTATCGTTTCGATCAGGAGAAGTTTGAAGAGTTTTTTGAGGAGCAAAAGATGATGATCTACGGCATAGCCTCGGTTCCCGTAATCACGGGGGCGTGTTTTTGCGTCATGGCGATCCTCATTTTCCGGTTTCCCATTGGTGCCACGCTGTCCGCTCTTTTATTGTACCTGGCTCTTCAGGGCTATGGCCTTTGGTTGAACGATGGCGAGATTTCAAAAGCGTATATTTTAAAAATCTTCTTCCTGATTGCCCTTGTGAAGGCTTTCCAAAGTGCCCGGGCCGCGCGCGCGGCCATCCCAGCCTGATCTCCCCTCTCCTCATTCCACCTCATGCCCGAGCCCGATGAGGGCCGGGTAGAGGTATTCGCGGAGGCGGGCGGTGCCCTCGCCCGCCTTCGCCCAGGAGGGGATGTCCAGCTCCAGCATGATGACGGCGCAGGTCACCACCTCCTCCACGGCCTGGGTGCCGCACAGCCAGTTGGTCAGGTTTTCCATCCCGGGATTGTGCCCGGCGAGGCAGACGTGCGCGGCTTCGTCCGGCTGCCCGTGGATGACCTCCATCAGGGAAGTCACCGGGGCTTCGTAGATGCGCTCGTCCTCTTTGATCTCCCAGTCGTTGAAACGGATGCCGGCCGCGATGAGCTTCGCGGTATCGATGGCCCGGGTGGCCGGGCTGCTCACCATGACATCCGGGGCGAAGCGAAAGGTCACGTCCAGATACTTCCCCATGGCCTCCGCGTCCTTTTGCCCGCGGGGCGTGAGCGTGCGGGTGCCATCGGGGCCAGGGTGGTCGTGGCCGCTTTTCGCGTGACGGATGAGGGTGAGATACTTCATGTCCCGGAATGAACGCATAACCGGGCCGCCGGAAAGCATAAACTCCCCGGCTCCGCGGATGTTCTCGGGGTACGGAAGTTCTCAGGTCAAAGCCCCGGCATGCACCGTCAGCCCCAGCCCGGGAGCGTCCGGGAAAACAGGCACCCCCTTTTCCAGCCGCACGCCGTCCGCGATGTCTCGGTCGATCAGCAGCGCGCCGTCCATGTCCACGTAGTCCAGCAGCGGCAGGAGCTGGGCGATGGCGGAGATGCCCACGCTGCTCTCGCTCATGCAGCCCACCATGAGCTTCAGCCCAAGGGAGCGCGCCTCGCGGATCATGCGCAGGGCCGGGGTGAGGCCCCCGGCTTTGGTGAGCTTGATATTGATGCCCGTGAAGTAGCCCGCGCATTTCGCCACGTCGCTCTCCGTCTGGCAGCTTTCGTCGGCCATCACCGGCAGCACGCACTCCGCGTGCACCCGGCGCATGCCCTCCCAGTCGTCCCGGGGAAGGGGCTGCTCGAAGAATTCCACGCCCAGGTCTTTCATTTCCGGGGCGAAAGCGATGGCCTGTTCCGCCGTCCAGGCGGTATTGGCATCGATGCGGAAGATGGCGTCCGTGTGTTTCCGCAACTCGCGCACGATGGCGAGGTCGTCGTCCGTGCCCAGCTTGATCTTGTAGATCGGCCACCCGTCGAACTCCTTCATCTTCTCCACCATCTTTTCGATGGGGTCGATGCCGATGGTGTAGTCGCTCAGGGGCAGGTTGTTCAGTTCCAGTCCCCACAGCTTCCACACTGGCGCGCCCTCGCGGCGGCCCCAGAGATCGTGCGCCGCCTCATCCAGCGCGCAGAGGGCGAAGGGGTTGTGCCCCAGCACCGGCTGCATGAGCGCCCAGAATTCCTCCGGAGTGGTGAACGGGGTGCTCTCGATAACTCCGCGCGCCGCCTCCAGGTCCGCGCGCATGGACTCCGCCGTGTATTGATGCCAGGCGTGCGAGGACGCTCCCTCGCCGTATCCCGTGTGCCCGCCCTCCGTGAGGCTCACGATGAGATTATGCTGCACCGTGGTGGTGCCGAGCGCGATGGTGAACGGGTGCCGCATGGGCAGATGGACATCGTGGAGGGAGAGCTTCATGGTGTGTTTTTTTCGCACGTCCCCTATCCCTGTCCTCCCGCTTTGCCAGTGGGATTCACCACTCCCGGCCCCCTTTCCCGCCCGTCTCCTTCATAATCCCGCTCATACTCCTACTCTTTTTAATCAGAGGATCTGAACAGGAGCCAACGAAGGAAACGAAGCGGAAAATCCGGGGCTGACTAACGATTCCTCACGTCCTCAGCGTCCCTGGGGCGGCTCTCCTGCACCTTCAGGCAGTGGCGTGGACTTCGGTTCGGGCGGCAGTGGTTTGGCGGGCTCCGGCGTGATAGGTTCCGGGACTTCCGGGGGCTGGGGGAGTGGCGGGACTTCCACAGGCGCGGCAACGCCGGGAACGCCGGGGACCGGGGGTAAAGCCGGAAGTTCGGGGCCGGGTGCGACAGGAGTGCCGGGTACGCCTGCGGGCGCACTGAAACGACGCACCCGTATTGAAGGAGTGGCGGGCACCGCTCTCATGGCCGGCGCGGCGCCTGCCCGGGGAATGGCCTCCATTCCGTGAATTTTGTTATCGTGAATCTCCAGCCGGGCCGCGGGCGCGGTGCGAAACTCCGCGCGCACCGGTGCCGGGCCGGGCGCGGGCACGGCCAGGGAGTGGATGCCTCCCTCCAGCTTGCTGGTGAATCCCTGCAGCGCCGCGAGCCGGGCGGTCATGGCCTCCTTCTTGTCGGCGGGGGCATCCAGGAGCGCGCGCTCCAGTTCCACGGATTCGGAAAGGGCGGACTCATAGTGGCGCTGGAAGACCTTCAGCTTCACATCGCGGATGATCTTCTCCGCCCGGGGCTCCTGGGCCGTCACGCCGTAGGCATTGCCCTGCGGGGCGGAGGAGGCCCAGGTGGTCGTTGGAGTCACCTGGGTGTAGAGGGTGTTGCCGAACACCTGGGGTGCCGCGGAGCCGGGGGCTGATTTATACATCATCACCGGAGGCTGGGGCAACACGGGAGGCTGATTAGCCGGAGGAGCGGGGGCTACGTTGGTCCGGCCGGCCTCCAGGATGAGCGGAGCGCTCCCGAAACCGGAACCTCCAATGTGGACCTCGCCATGAACCTCGGGAGGGGGAGCGCCGCCCACGACTTCCACGATGGTGGTTTCGGGAGACGAAAGGATTTCGCCATGGTCATCTTCGGGAACCGCGGGCTGAGCGATGGTGGGATCCACCGCCACCACCACATCCTGCTGCGCGTGGAGGCAGGGCAGGGAGGCGGCCAGCAGGGTGAGGCTGAGGCAGAGTTGCTTGGGTATCTTCATCGTTTTGGGTTGTTGGTGGTTGGGGTTGCCGCGGGGGCGTCCGGTTCATCACCGGAAAGTGTTTGAATGAGACGGCGCGTCTGCCGCTCACGTTCGGAAAGAGCGCGGATGTTTATGGCCCGCTCCTGCCGGGCCCGGAGCCGCCTGGCATCCAGCGGGCGGGGATCGGCGGCGTCCAGCACGCCCTCTTTTTCAGCATTCAGAAGGGCGGAGGTCACTTCCTCCAGTTCGTCGCACGCTTTGGTCAGGGGATCCTTTTCCCCCACCTTGGTGATGACGGGAGAGGGACTGAGGAAGGACTGCGTGCTCACGGCGGCGATCACCACCGCGCCCGTGACCAGCACCGCCATGACGAGACCAGCGGCCCGCCTCACTCCGGGATGTCTGCGCGGCCGCACCACGGGGCCGCGGCGCACTTCATCCACCCGGGTGCCGAATTCCCCCGCCGTGGCAAACCGCAGTTCCGGCGTCCGCTCCAGCGCGCGGAGCACGATGCCGTCGATCCTCACATCCACCTGCACCCGCCGGGAGGGCGGCTCTATCCGCGTCTTTGGCCGTTCGCCTGTCAGCATTTCATAAAGCACCACGCCCAGGGAGTAAATGTCCGCCCGGTGATCCGCCGGGCCTCCGGGTTCCCGCTGTTCCGGCGCGGCATAGTCCGGGGTGCCGCAGGCAAAGGTGAAGGCCATGGACCCGTCCGCCTCCACCGGGTGCGCTTCCGCCTCCACCGGTCCCTCCGGGGCGGCCACCATCTTCGCGATGCCGAAGTCCGCGATCTTTACCGTGCCCGCTTTATCCATCAGCAGGTTCTCCGGCTTGATGTCCCGGTGCACCACGCCCCGGGCATGCGCGCACTGGAGGGCGGCGCATACCGGCGGCACGATGCTCAGGGCCTCCGCCGGACTGAGCCTGCGGGACTGGAGGAGCTGGCGGAGATTCACCCCGTCCACGTATTCCATGAGCAGGTAGAAGAAGCCGCCCGCCTCCCCGGAGTCATGCACGGCCACGATGTTCGGATGGCTCAGCGAAGCCAGCGCCCGAGCCTCCCGGGCAAACCGCGCCGCGAAGCCCGCGTCCCCCGCGCGTTCCGGGGCGATGAGTTTCAGTGCCACCAGCCGGTCCAGTGATTTCTGCCGCGCCTTATAGACCACGCCCATCCCTCCGCGGCCCAGGCATTCCAGGATTTCCAACTGCGGAAAATGCGGGGCCAGCTCCGCGGGATCTATCGGCGGCAGCACGCCCGTGTCCCCCTGCCGGGGAGCCTGGGTGGGCTCCATGATGCCCGCCATGAGGCAGCGGGGGCACAGGCCCCGCGGCGCGTCCTGGATGGGGGAACCGCAGCGTCGGCAGCCTGCGTCTTGGTCACGGTCATGAGAAGTGGCACTCATACCGGATACTGCCGCGCGGCCGGGGAAACGTAACGCGATTTTTTTCTCTACCCGCCCAGCGCGGCAAAAAGCGCCTCCATTTCCCCCCGCACCATCGCCGGATCCTCCAGCGTGCCCGCCACCTCCGCCTTCACGCAGTCCCGCAGGCGCTTCCGCAGACGGTGCACGGCCATGCGAAAGGCCGCCACATTCAGCCCGCAAGCCTCCGCCAGTGCCGCGTGGCTGCCGTGATCCCCGTCCCCCGTGAGCAGGGGCAGCACGCGGTCGAAGAATGCTTCCCGGCCCTCCGCCACGCATTCCTCGCGCAGGGCCTCCAGCGCCCGGGAGAGCACGGTCACGGCCCACTGGCGCTCAAACACGGCATCCGGGGAAAGCCCGGCATCCGGCACCGTTTGCACCGCTTCATCCTCCATGGGCACCGCCGTGAGATTGCCGCCCCGTTTCATGCGGGACAGGGATTCCCGGTGGTGCGCCAGGAAGTGTTTCGCCGCTCCCAGCAGATAGGACCGGAAGCGTCCCCGCGCGGGGTCCGCCGCATGGATCCGCCCGCCGCCCAGCACCCGCTCGAAAAACGCGTGGCTCAGCTCCCGGGCCAGACCAGGGTCCCGCGTCTCGCAGCGCATGAAGGCCACCACGGGTTCGTAGTACGCCCCGCACAGATCCGCCAGCGCCCGGCGTCCATCCTCGGAGGCCACCTTGGCCAGACACACCCGGGTCCATCGCGTGGTGTGAAAGCAGTCATCTCCATACGGGGAAGGGGAGGGCGTGGTCATGGGCTTGGGAAAGTATGCCCTTCCATGACGTTTTCGCGGGGAAACATCACCGGGGTTTTGCCGGGAATTTCAGGGCCTCCGGGTTGACGACACCCCCCTGGCGGGCGCAGAATGGCGCATGCGCTTTCCCACGGTTTCCCTTCTCCTCTGCACCGCGTTTACCGCCGCCGCGGCTCCCTCTTATACCATCGCGGTCTCGGAGGCCACCGCCGCGGATGCCGGATGGAAGGCGGTGGTGGAAAAGCTGAAGGCCAAACACCCGGAGGCCACCGTGCTCACCTGGAAAAAGGAACCGGGCGAAACCCTCCCCGGTCTTCGCGCGGCCATGCCGTTCTATACCTGCTTCGTGGCCACCCCGGCGGAGGCCACGCGGGAATTCGTGCAGACCGTGCACCGTCTCACCCGCTCGCTGGATGACGATCCCTACACGGACACGCGCTGGGGCATTCTCACCGGTTTCGATGCCGCGAACGCCCTCGCCATCGCCTCGGAGGAAAAGCCGCTCACCATTCACAAGGTGGGCTCCGGCACGGAGGTGGCACTGGACCGCTGTGAGGCGGGCACATGGTATTGTGAACTGAAAAAAGGCTTCATGATGGAGAAGGCCGCGGGCGGCACCCCGGGCGAGCACAAGGTGGAACCGGACACCACGAAGGCCCTCGTGGACCTCATCAATACCGGCGCGCCGGACCTCTGGGTCACCTCCGGTCACGCCACCGAGCGGGACTGGATGATCGGCTTCCGCTACCGCAACGGCTTCTGGAAAAGCAAGGCCGGCCAGCTCTTTGGCGAGGACACGAAGGGCGGGCGCTTTGACGTGGCCAGTTCCAATCCCAAGGTCTATCTCCCCGTCGGGAACTGTCTCATGGGCCACATCGACGGCCAGGACGCCATGGCCCTGGCGTATATGAAAAGCGCCTCCGTGCGCCAGATGGCGGGCTACGTCCTGCCCACCTGGTATGGCTACCAGGGCTGGGGGCTGCTGGACTATTTCGTGGAGCAACCGGGGCGCTACACGCTCACGGAGGCCTTCCACGCGAACAATCTCGCTCTCGTCCACCGGTTGACCACTTACTTCCCCGGCTCGGAAAAGATCGGGGCCGTGGATGAAATGGGCCGCGTGGCCAAAGGCACGGCGCTGCCCACGCTGACGGCGGAGGGGAAAGCCGATGGCCTGAGCTCCGGGGATCTGTCCGGGCTGCTCTTTGACCGGGACAATGTGGCCTTTTACGGTGATCCCGCCTGGGAGGCCCGCATGGCTTCCGGCAAGCTGAACTGGGAGCAAACCCTGACCGTGGACGACAAGGGCGTGCATACCCTGACCATAAAGCCGCTGGCGGGCGCGGATACCTGGACGGCGGTGAATAAAAACGGCTCCCAGCGCGGAGGCCGCCCGGTGGTGCAGTTCCTGCCCTCCCGCATCGATCCCGCCAAAGTAAAGGTGGAGAGCGGCGCGGACCTCCATCCGGTGATCGCGGACGATTTCGTCCTCGTTCCTTCACCCGGAAAGGGAGAGGCCACGCTCACCGTGCGGTTCAGCACGAAGTAGCCGTAGGCTCCTCCCGCTCGCGTGCCGGGGCTTGGGAATTGCCATTACGACTTGGTTCCGCCGGAGCGGGCTCCGGTTCCATGAGGGCCAGTTGCAGGCGCGTCCGGCTGATCTGCCCCAGGAGCGCTTCGTTTTCCAGGAGCTTCACCATTTGCAGTTTCAGCCCTGGGCGGATGAGCAGTTCCTTCACCTTGTCCGTCAGTTCCGCCTCGGTGGCTTTCATGCCATCCACCAAGTCCGTGCCGGTCATCTGACGGAACCGCTCCTCGCAGCGGTTTTCCATGATGAGCGCCTCCACGAAACGCAGCAGCATTTCCGCCCGGCGGGTGAGAAACCTGACCGTGTCCTCGAATTGAGGTCTTCCCCGCAGGGCCGCCGCCACGCAATGAGCGGCATGAGAAGCGCGCATGGCCACATCCGCCACTGGCAGCCAGGTCTCCGCCGAAGGCCAGGGGCCCGGGAGGGCGCAGGGAGTGTCATCCTTTTTCCGGCGGGCCTTAAGACGTGGGGTGGATGACACGGACATATCTTCCAACTCGCAGACAGCGTGCCGCTCCTGATTTCCCCGGTTTCCGGGACGGGAAAGAGTAACGGAAATGATAAGAATAATATTCGGTTAAAATACAGGGTCAGGCACAGTGCAAGCCCCGTGCCATGCATTGCAGGGTGCATGAAGCGGAAAACGTCACTTTCCGTGTGTGCGGCGTTGCTCCCAAGCCGTGCAATGTTGCCCAAGAATGAATTTTCTTCACGATTGTCATTGATACTGCGTCTGGATTGTGGAAAATCCCATCATGATTTCTTCATCCAGCCTCTCCCTGAAGGGCCTGAAAAGGTATTCCCGTGTTGCTGCCCTGACCGCCGTCGCGCTGACGGTCACCGCTGCTTCGGCAGGGCCTCTTTTCTACCTGCCAAACGGTCAGGGTGGCTGGAATGCTTACGAATTTGAATCCGGGACGACGACGCTCTCCACCGCCTTCAGCACCGCTTCCAGCCGCACCTTTCCGGGTTCCGGTGTCGTGGGGCCGAACGCGGGAGTCACGGGCAGCGTGGTCACGGTGCGCAACAGCGCCCAGAATACCCTGCTGGACACCGTCCGCGGCGTGAATTTCGGAGGTAACTCCATGTGGCTGGGGCTGAGCGATGATCCGACTCTTGTTCCGGGCGCGATCGAAGGCGGGAATACGAGCGGGAACCCTCTTCCCGCGGCTGGGCAGGTGCCGGTGCTGGGTGAGCGTGGTTATGGCTTCCGTTGGCAGTCCGGCGCGGCCTTCACTTATCAAAACTGGGGTGGCGGTGAGCCTAACAATTTTGGCGCGGGAGAAAACGGCGTGGAAATGGTCGCCGGGGGAACGTGGAATGACAACGGCCCGCCCGCCCAGCCTGCCCTGACCCGGTCTTACATCGTGGAATATAACCTGAACCTCGCTGCCCGCCCCGGTTTCCTCTCGGGCACCCCAGGCGGCGTGGGCACCTTCGGCGTGGATATCCGCCGCGGGATAGGCACGCTCAACAGCATCCGGGATCTGGATACCACCACGCGCAATAACACCGGCACGGTGACCTCCGCGGTCGTGACTACCATCAATTTCAAGGACCCCGACGCCGCGGGCGGCGAGGCGAGATTTGGTTCCGCCAGCCGGGCCGTTTTTCCGGGAGATACGCCGGGCACGGACGACAATGACTTCTCCCTCGTGGCGCACGGCATCATCCGCATCACGGTGGAGGGGGATTACACCTTCGGTTTCTCCGGTGACGACGGTTCCTCCCTCCGCATCAATGGCGCGAACTTCATCAGTAAATCCGGCGGTGGCATGGCTGCCGGGGACACGCTCCAGTTCGACAGCCCCACGGGTGACTCGAATACCCTGGGTGTCACTCACCTGACACCTGGAGACTATCCGCTGGAGTTCACCTTCTTCGAACGTGGCGGCGGAGCCTTCGTGGAACTTTATGCCGGTCAGGGCGTCATCACGGACCGTTCCAGTTCCAGTCTTTTCCTCATCGGCAGCCCCGGCGGTCTCCAACTGGTCCCGGAACCCGGGAGCATGGCCCTCCTCGGTCTCACTGCCGCCGGTCTTCTGAACCGTCGCCGCCGGAAGGCCTGAAATCTCAGATCATCCCGCGAGGGATCGTCATGAAGGAATGCCCGGCGGGGGATTTTACATCCCCTTCCGGGCAGTTTGCGTCCGGGGGGTGATCGCCAGAAGTTGCTGGCGTCCGTCCGGCCAGGTCACGAGAGCGACGGGTTGATCGGGGAAGGAGTCCAGCAGTTCCTCACCATTAAGCTTCAATGGCTTGGCCCCTGAGGGAGGCGCGGCCTCAGGCACCGGCGGCACGGTCAACGCCACGGGGGGAAGCGCGGGGGGGCTTTCCTTTCCAGGCAGCAGCCGTGCCGCGAGGATGCACAGTCCGGCGGCGGCGGGCATGCACAGGGCCGCGGTGCGCAGGACCGCCTGGCGCCGGAGGCGGACACGCAGGGCGCGGATGAGGTATTCCCCATCCACGCCATCCGGGCCGGAGGCGGTGAGATCGCGGAGGAGCAGGGAGGATTCAGGTTTCATGACGCGAAGACTGGGCAAGTTGTTGTAAAATGGAGCGGCGCAGCTTTTCCCGGATGCGGGCGAGGCGGCCTTCGATGGCGCGATCCGTGGACGCCTGCCCGGCGGCCACTTCCGCCAGGGGGCGCCGCTGGTAATAACGCGCGTCGATCAGCGCGCGGGACTCTGTGTCCAGTCCGGCGAGGGCTTTTTCCAGCGCGGCCAGCCACACGGCCTCCACGTCCTCCTCCACCATCGCCGGGGCCTCCGGGGGCCGGGAAAACAGGGCCGCCACGCGATCCAGCACCGCCAGATAGCGCCGCCCCCGGCGTCCGGCATCCGCCGCCGCGGTCCGGGTGGCCCGGGCTAGCCAGGCCCAGAGCGCCACCTCGTCCGGCAGCGGGCGGAGGTGGCGCAGGGATTTCAAAAACGCCGTCTGCACGGCCTCCGCCGCCACGGCTTCGTCCCCCCGGGTGAGGACGAGCGCGTAGCGGGTGAGTCTGCCGTGATACCGGGAGTGCAGCACGCGCACCGCCGCCTCCTCCCCGCTCCGCACCGCCGCCGTCAGCGCGGGCACGCTCCACTCCGCGCCGCACGCCGCGGCCTCCACCGCGCCCGCCAGGAACGGCGGGGCGGGGGAGGCTGGAAAGGCGGCGTCCAGATCCACTTCGGGGAAAGGGGAGAGTGGCAGGGCAGGGGACACGGATCAGCGGTTCATGTCAGTGTTCGTTTTTCTTCCCGGCGGCTTTCAAGGCCTCCAGTTGGTCCGCGAAGGTGCGCCGTGTCATCTCCAGCTCCGCGCGGCTCAGGGCCAGTTGGTTTTTCAGAACCTCGATCTCCCCGCGCGCCGTGTCCACGCCGCTCCGGGCGTTCGCTTTCATGGCTTCCACGGCATCCGCGACGAGGGTCATGGTGGCGGGATCATCCCCCTTCACCACCATGATGTCCATGGCTTCATAAAACCGGATCTCCGGAGGACGCCCCATCTGGTCCGTGGCCATGCCGGTGAAGGTCTCCTGAAGCACGCGATACTTTTCCGAACGCGCTTTCGCCCGCTGTTCCGGCGCCACTTCCACCGACGCGATCAACGGCGCGATGCCAAAGACGCGCACCTCTTTCTGCGGAGGACCGCCGAACGCTCCTCCTCCTAAACCTGATGAGGCCAGTTCCACCGCCACCG
The DNA here is from genome assembly GCA_965229245.1 of Verrucomicrobiales bacterium. GTDB lineage: Bacteria > Verrucomicrobiota > Verrucomicrobiia > Verrucomicrobiales > V1-33 > V1-33. Next base: position 1,841,477 of record CBDDIW010000001.1, on the reverse strand, counting down.
GGCCGCTCTGGGCTCCCGCTCCACCGGTGGGAGGCCCGCCGGAAAGTCCTCCAATGGCGTTGCCCGCGATGGTGCCAGGAACCACCCCGATCACCGGGTTCCCGATAACGCCTCCGGCGATAGCTCCCGCCACGGGTTTGTCCGCCGCGACAGCGGAATTCACTGCCTGATTAGGATCCCGCACCATCCATGCCACCGTGCGCCCCTGCTCTCCCCGCACCGGCTCCATCACCAGCCCCAGAATGGTGGTGGCCACGGTGAGAGCGTCCGCGGGGGTGACGTTCCTCAGTGAGAGCGAAGGCACCCGCCGCTCCGCGATGCCCCCGCCGGGAACGATGACCACATTGAAGTCATCCCCTTCCGGGTCGTTGACCGCGCCGCCTGCCCCGTCCTGCATCTTCTTTTGAAGATACTCCACGATCTCCTGAAGCGAGGCGTCCTGAAACTGGATCCGCGGAATGCGTTTCGAGGCCCCGTTTCGCACCGGACTGGCGAAGGGATCTGCGGCGGCTGACCCTCCGGCTGCCGCGGCGGCCGGTTCCTGGGCACGAAGGGGACTGATGAGCGGCGTGACAGCCGCGGTGAGAAGAGCGATTCTGGTTTTCATCATGGGAGGTGTTTGGGTTGCCTGGGAGCGTTTCGGCGCTCTAAAGGGAACACGCCGCTCACGTGGGAAACCCACGGTTTTTCTTTCCGCCCTGCTCTGTCCTGGCGTGGAGTCTCCTCCTTTTCCCCTGGCACGTCACTTTCCCATTCTCCATTTCCCATTCTCCATTATCCTGCGCCGTGAACACCCTTGCCCCCCTTCGCTACTGCCCGGACCTTTACCACTACGCACGCCGCCGCACGCGTGTCGTGAATGTGGGGAAGGTCTCCATTGGCGGGGACAATCCAGTACGCGTGCAGTCCATGCTCACCAGCGATACCCGGGACACGGAGGCCTGCGTGGCGGAGGCGCTGGGGCTGGTGGCGGCGGGCTGTGAGATTGTGCGCATCACCGCGCAGACGCGGGTCTTTGCCGCGAATCTAGAAAACATTAAAGCCGGCCTGCTCGCCCGCGGCTGCGATGTCCCGCTGGTGGCGGACATCCATTTCAAGCCGGACGCCGCCATGGAGGCCGCCCGCTGGGTGGAAAAGGTGCGCATCAATCCCGGGAACTTCGTGGATAAGAAAAAATTCGAGATCCGCGAATACTCGGACGATCAGTACGCAGAGGAGCTGGAACGCATCGAGGAGGCCTTCATTCCCCTGGTGCAGCTCTGCCAGTCCCGCGGCGTGGCCATGCGCATCGGCACGAACCACGGCAGCCTCAGTGACCGCATTATGAACCGCTACGGGGACACCCCGCGCGGCATGGTGGAGAGCGCGCTGGAGTTCGCCCGCATCGCCCGGCGGCTGGACTATCACAATTTCCTCTTCTCCATGAAGGCGTCGAATCCGAAGGTGATGATCGAGGCCTACCGCCTTCTCATCGCGGCGCTGGAGAATGAGGGGCCGGATTGGAACTACCCCATCCACCTGGGCGTCACGGAGGCCGGGGATGGCGAGGATGGCCGCATCAAAAGCGCCACCGGCATCGGCAGCCTGCTCAGCGACGGCATCGGGGACACGGTGCGCGTCTCCCTCACGGAGGACGCGGTGTATGAGATCCCCGTGGCCCGCGCCCTCGTGGGCACGGTGACCGCCGGCACCTCCGCGCCGCCCCTGCCGGGCGTGACGGATGCCCCGGCCCACGATCCCTTCACCTACCGCCGCCGCGGCTCCCGCCGGATCTCTGTGCAGGGCCATCCGCTGGGCGGTACGGAGACGGTGCGCGTCTTCACCACCCACGCAAAGTGGGAGGCCATCGCGCATAAGCTGGACTCCATGGGGGAATTTCAGCCGGAGATTGTCATCGAGCGCTCCGGGGTGCTCGCGGTGGACCCGCTGGATGAAAAGACCGTGGCCCAGGTAAATGCCATGGCGGAGCCCGTGCTGGTGACCATCCCGGACGGTTACGATCACCCCGTCATCGCGTCCTTCCGTCTCCTCGCCGCCCGGCTTCAGGAGCGGCATCCCATCCTGCTGAAGGACACGTTTTTCCCGTCCACCGATCCCTCCCGGGACTTCACGGAAACCCTGCTCACCGCCGCCACGAACATCGGCAGCCTGCTGTGCGATGGCGTCGGGGACGCGGTGATCATCCAGGGCGAGCACGCTCCCGGGCAAAGCCTGCGGCTGGCCTATAATATCCTCCAGGCCGCGGGCGTCCGCATCTTCAAGACGGACTACGTGGCCTGCCCCAGCTGCGGGCGGACGCTCTTCAATCTCCAGACTACCACCCAGCGCATCCGCGCCGCCACCGGCCACCTGAAGGGCGTGCGCATCGCGGTCATGGGTTGCATCGTGAATGGCCCCGGGGAAATGGCGGACGCGGACTTCGGCTACGTGGGCGGCGCGCCCGGGAAGATCAATCTCTACGTGGGCAAGACCGCCGTGCGCTTCAATATTCCCGAGGAGGAAGCCGTGGACCGTCTCATCGGCCTCATCACGGAGCACGGAAAATGGGTGCCCGCCCCCGAGGCGAGGGCGGAAAACTAACCGGAAACCGCGGCCCGGGGAAAAGGCCGTTAGGAGCATCCGGACGCCCGGAACAGGGATAACCCGCCATGGATCCTCCGCGGAGGCGCGCGGGTTCTTGTTTCCGCATCCGCGTTACTTTTATTCTTGCCGCCCTTAAACCTTTCTTTCACTCTCTGCCCGCATGTCCGGGAGGGGTGACTCATCCTTTTTCCGGCCCAGCAACCAAAGCCTATGTCTTCAACACCATCAGATAACTACTACAACCCGCCGGGGTCTCCCCTCGGCTCACCCGGAGCACCGGGCGCGCAGTTTGGCGCCCCCAATGCCAAGCGCCTGCTCTGGGCCGGATTTATGGCCATTCTCGCCGCCGGTATCGGTTTCGCCGTCCGAAGCGGGATTCTCGAAATCTGGGGAGCCCAGTTCGGCTTCACGGACGGTCAGAAGGGTCTCATCAACGGAGCCGGGTTCCTCGGCTTCTGTTTCGGGATCATCATCGGGGGCGTGGTGGCTGATAAGGTGGGTTACAAGTGGCTCGTCATCGCCGCCTTCCTCCTGCACATCGTCTCGGCGTTCGTCTCGCTGAGTCCCACGGAAGGCATGGCGCCTGCCACCGCGTTCATCGTGCTGTGGTCCGGATCGTTCATTTTCGCCATCGCCAACGGCACCCTCGAAGCGGTGGCCAACCCGCTGGTGGCCAATCTCTTCCCGCATAACCGCACACACTATCTGAACATCCTGCACGCCAGCTGGCCCGCGGGGATGATCATCGGCGGTTTCATCGGAATCTACCTCGGCCCTGAGTATGCCAACGCCTCCTGGAAGGTGCAGCTGGGTCTCTTCCTCGTGCCGACCGTGCTTTATGGTCTCATGTTCCTCGGCCAGCACATGCCGAAATCCGAAGCCTCCCAGAAGGGGCTCAAGCTGGGTGAAATGATGAAGGACGTGGGGATCCTGGGTGGGGCCGTGATGGCCTGGCTGGTCTCTCTCTTCCTCCGTGACTCCCTGGGCCCCATCCTGGGCGGCATGATGAACACGGACTTCTTCGGCACCATCACCTGGGAGTGGATCTCCTGGGGTGCCGGTCTGGCCATTCTCGTGTGGATTTCCGTGATCACCAATTTCGCGGCGGGTCACTGGCTCATGTTCGTGCTCTTCCTCACCCACACGCTCGTGGGCGCGGTGGAACTCGGCACTGACGGCTGGATTCAAAGCATTACCGGCAACATTCTCACCCCCACACTGGGCAAGTGGCTCTTCGTTTACACCTCGGCGATCATGTTCGCCCTGCGCTTCTGCGCTCACTTCATCGAGCAAAAGCTGAAGGTGTCCCCGGTGGCTCTTCTGATGATCTGCGCCGTGCTCGGCTGCGTGGGTCTGAACCTCGTGGCCCGCGCCAATGGCATCCCGCTCGTGATGCTGGCCCTCCTGGTCTATGGATTCGGCAAGACCTTCTTCTGGCCGACCATGCTCGCGGTGGCCAGTGACCGGTTCCCCCGCACGGGAGCCGTCGCCATCAGCATCATGGGGGGCATCGGCATGATGTCCGCCGGTCAGCTGGGCTCTCCCGGCCTTGGTTACGCCAAGGACCGCTTTGTGGCCGAGGAACTCAAGGCCAGCGACGCGGCTCTCTATAATGAATACAAGTCTCCCACGGAGACGAAGTTCTCCATCCTCCCCAGCGCCGTCACTCTCGTCGAGCCAGTGCATGGCCTCGATGGGAAGAAACTGGGCACCGTGAAGGCCAATGCCGCCGATGCCAAGAATAAGGCCAAGGACGGCGAGGACGCTCTCGCGAGCCTCGCTCCCGCGGAGCGGAAAGTGTATGAAGCCAGTGAAACCGCTGACCGCCGCACCCTGAAGGCTGACTCCTTCATCCCGGCGATCATGGCGGTGATCTACCTCCTCCTGCTCCTCTACTTCAAGACCATTGGCGGCTACCGCGCCATTACGATTGAAGAGTCGAAGGCTTGAGAAAACCTGACTGATTCCCAGGCGGCTCCGCGGCAACGCGGAGCCGCTTTTTTTGTGATTCAGAGGATACCGGGGGATGGTCATTTTTTGCCCCGTGCGGGTTCTTTCCGGTGCCTTGATTTTCCAGCCAGTGATTGACGTCCGCGTTCCCGGGAATACTCTTTGAAAGATACTGAATTTTCTGAGTGCCTTCCCCGCCAGTTGCCTGGTTTTGAAGTGTCCCCGCTGCACGCAGACCGTGGCCGGGGGAGTGGACCATTGTTTCCACTGCGGATACTCCCTGGCGGATACCGATGGCGTCTTCGGTCCGCACGCGGTGCTGGTGGAGCGGGTGACGGATGAAGCGGGCGTCCTTTCCTCCTCTGACGCGGCCCGGGTGACCGCCGCCTTCCGGCGTTTTGAGGACCGGTTTCCCCAGTTGTTTTCCATGCTCTACTGCGGGGCTCTGCCCCCGGAGACGGGGCTGCGGCAGTTCGGGTTCTGGCTGCTGAACCGCGCGGCGGTGTGCGATCTGGAAGTGACCCGCCCGAATGAACACGGCGCGCTGTTTGTCATCGATACCCACGGGCGCGCCGTGGCTCTGGTGCTGGGATATTTTCTGGAATGTTATCTCGATGCCCGGGACTGCCACCGGGTGCTGGAGGCGGGCAGGCGGGCGTTTCTCCGGGGACAGTGGGCCACCGGGGTATGCCGGGCACTGGGGGAGCTTTCCTTCCAGCTCCAGCGCCGGGCCGCGCAGGCCGTGAAAAATCCCGGTCGCTTCGCCTCGCGGACTCCCGGTGCCGCGCCGGAGGTTCCGAAGTTCACCCGCATCCGGGACGGGCATGTGCTCCCGGGAGACAGCGCGCCCGCGCCGCAAAAGCGGGACGCCGGAGACAATCCGGAAAACCCCTGACTCTCCGGCATCCGCCCCATGCGTCGTCTCCTTCCAATCCTTCTCCTCTCCCTGCTGCCTCTCACGGCGGTCGCGGTGCTGCCTCCGGAGAACCCGCCTGCCGCCGTCCCTGGCCAGGCCGGGGACGCCACGCCCCCGACTTCCCCGGTGCCGCCGGTTCCCACGCCCGCCCCCCCTTCCGCCCCGGCATCGGACCGGGAGGAAACCGGAGCGCTCACGGACCTCCTGCCGGACCGTGTGGAAACCCTGCCGCTGCCCCAGGAGGACCCCGCGGAGGCCCTGCTCCCGGTGGAGGCCAGGGTGGAGAGTGGTGGCCTCTTCCCGGACGATCTCTGGCCCGCGCCGCCCGGTCCCGGCGGGCCGGATTTGCCCGCTCCCGCGCCGCCTTCCCCGGCCCTGGAGGGACCATTGCCCGCCGCCGTGGCCGCCACTTGTTTCGGAGCCGCGCCGCCTCCGCCTTTCCACGATCCCGGGAATCTGCTGCCACCGTCCCAGGCGCGGGCGCTGCGCGGGTTCCTCAGCCGGTCCGTCACTGAGCGCGGTGGTTTCCCGGTGAATGTCATCGTGTTCCCTCCCGCCTGGCAACTCCCCGGGGATCTGAATCCCGGAGACCTTCTCCAGCGCTGGCATGGCGATACCCCGGCGCTGCTGGCCATCTGTTTCGCGGGCCATCCGGACCGCACCCAGGCTTTCTTTTCCCCGGCGGCCCTGCGGGCGTGGGGCGGGGAGCCTGCCCGGGCGGCGGGTTTGAGCATGAATGAAGCCTCGCGCCTGACGTCACCCTCCGCGCAGATCGAGCGGTTCTGTTACAGGATGGCCATCCGGCTGGATCATCTGCACCGCGAGGTGGGGAGCCTGCCAGGGAACACCACCCCCGTGCCGGGTCCTCTCCGCGGCTGGTGGATGCTCTTTTTCCTGCTCCCCGCGGCCCTGCCCGTGTGGCGATGGGCCCGCCGCTTTCCTTTCCGGAAAGGGAAACCCGTGCTCCTGCCGGACCGGGAAATGGTCTGCCGCCTGGGTGGCCCGCACTCCGGAGGCAACGGGGCCATGATGCCCCTGGGTCTCACCGCGCCCCGGCGGTGAGCGTCCCGCCTGATCGCTTTTACATTCCTGCTGTGCAGCCGCGCGGGGCCGTGATACCGGAGGCCAATGTCTCAGGAAAAACGACTCTTTCTGCTGGATGGAATGGCGCTCATCTACCGGGCGCACTTCGCGTTCATCACCCGGCCCATCATGACGAGCTACGGGATGAACACCTCCGCGCTCTACGGGTTTACGAACACTCTCCTGGAGCTCATCCGGAATGAGAAGCCCACGCACATGGCCGTGGTCTTTGACACCTCCGCGCCCACCGCGCGACATGTGGAGTTTCCCGCCTACAAGGCGCAGCGCGAGGAAATGCCGGAGGATCTGAGCAAGGCCATCCCTAACATGCGGCGGCTCATCGAAGCCTTCCGCATTCCGGTGCTCTCGCTGGATGGATATGAAGCGGACGACCTCATCGGCACCCTCGCCCGGCGCGCGGAGCTGGAGGGTTTCACCACCTTCATGGTCACGGCGGACAAGGACTTCGCCCAGTTGGTGGACGCGAACACTTACATCTGGAAACCGGGCCGCCAGGGCAGCGAGCACGAGGTCATCGGCGTGGAGGAAGTCCGCGCCCAGTGGCTGGTGGACCGGCCGGAGCAGGTCATCGATGTCCTGGGGCTGTGGGGCGATGTCTCGGACAATTTCCCCGGCGTCCCCGGCATCGGGGAAAAGACCGCGAAGGCGCTCATCAAGGAATGGGGCAGCATCGAAAACCTCCTCGCGAATCTGGACAAGCTGAAGGGGAAACAAAAGGAAAACCTGACCACCTACGCGGAACAGGCCCGCCTCTGCCGCCGCCTGGCCACCATCTGGACGGACTCTCCCGTGGAGGCACCTCTCGAAGGACTGATCATGCGTGAGCTGGACGCGGAGGCCGTGAAGGGGCTCATGGTGGAGTTCGAGTTCACGGCCATCGGGAAGCGGTTGTTCGGCGAGGACTTCAAGGCGGGCCGGGGTTTCCACCGCCGCTCGGAGGAAAGCGCCCCCGCGGTGGACGCGGATCTCTTCGATGCCGTGGTGCCCGTGGAGCCTTCCGCCTCCGCCGCGCTCCGCACCCTGGCGGAGGTGCCCCACACTTATGAAACCGCCGCCACTCCCGCGAAACGTGCCGCCGTGCTGAAGAGGCTCGCCGCCGCGAAGGAGTCCGGGTTTCACCTCGATACCGACGGCACCAATCCCCGGGACGCCATGGTGCGCGGCATCGCCCTCGCCCTGGGGCCAGGCCAGGCATTTTACCTCACGGGTGCGGACACCACCACGCTGGTGCATGAGCTCACGGAGGCCCTGGAGGGCGTGCTGCTCACGGGGCACGATCTGAAGGACGCGCTGCAGGTGCTCATTCTCAACGGCACCCTGCCAAAGGCGTCGTTCTTCGATACCATGCTCGCGCAGGGATTGATCGAGCCGGACCAGCGGCAGACCCTCACTTATCTCAGCGAGGCCCTGCTGGGCTACACCCCCGGCACGCGGGCCGCGGTGGAGAAGGGCGGGCAGATGCTCATGGCCGGGCTGGAGGACGGCGCCGCCGGGGACCAGGGCGAGGAACGGGCCCGCCTGGCCATGGAGCGCGCGGATGTGGCGCTGCAACTGGCGGGGAAACTCCGCCCCGGTCTGGTCAGCCAGAAGCTGGAGCGCGTCTTTTATGAAATCGAGTCCCCCTTGCTCCCGGTGCTGGCGGCGGTCGAGGCCGCGGGCATCCGGGTGGACACAGCGGTGCTGCGGGACACCAGCGGCATTCTGGAAAAGCAGATCCACGAGCTGGAGGAAACCGTTTACGCCGCCGCCGGCACCCGCTTCAACCTGAATTCCCCGAAGCAGCTCGGCCAGATCCTTTTCGATCAAATGAAGCTGATCGAAAAACCGAAGAAGACCAAAACCGGGCAATACGTCACCAGCGAGGACGTGCTGGCGGAACTTGCGGTGGAACATAAGATCGTGGCGGACCTCCTGTCTTATCGTGAAGCCGCGAAGCTGAAAAGCACCTACGTGGATGCCCTGCCTAACGAAGTTTCCCGCCGCACCGGGCGCATCCACACCACCTATCTTCAGGCGAGCACCAGCACGGGGCGGCTCTCCTCCTACAATCCGAACCTGCAAAACATTCCCATCCGCACGGAGCAGGGCCGCGCCATCCGGAAGGCCTTCGTGGCCGGGGATGCGGGCATGATCCTCCTCAGCGCGGACTACAGCCAGATAGAACTCCGCGTCATGGCGTCCATCAGCGGGGACCCCGCCATGATGGAGGCGTTTCACACGGATATCGATATTCACCAGGCCACGGCGGCACGGGTCTATGGTGTGCTCCCCGCAGACGTGACGCCGGACATGCGGCGCACGGCGAAGATGGTGAACTTCGGCATCATCTACGGCATCAGCTCCTTCGGCCTCTCCCAGCGCCTGGGCATTCCCCGCGCGGAGGGCGGCCGGCTCATCGATGAATACTTCATCCAGTATCCCGGGGTGAAAAACTACATGGACCGCACCATCGATATGGCGAAGGAGAAGGGCTACGTGGAGACCATCACCGGCCGCCGCCGTTACCTCCGGGACATCCGCAGTGCCAATGCCATGACGCGCAAGGCCGCCGAGCGCACGGCCATCAACACCCCCATCCAGGGCAGTGCCGCGGACATGATCAAGATCGCCATGGTGAACATGGCCCCGCGCCTGCGCGAGTCCGGCCTGGCCTGCCGCATGCTCCTCCAGGTGCATGACGAACTTGTCTTCGAACTCCCCGCGGAGGAACTGCCCGCCGCGAAGGAGATCGTGACCGCCACCATGCGGGACGCCCTCAAGCTGGCCGTCCCCGTCGTGGTGGAAATGGGCGCGGGGAAAAGCTGGTTCGAGGCTCACGCGTAACGGGGTTTGCCGGTGAGGTGTGCCGCCGGTGGCCGGCATTCGCTGCCGGGAGCGGCCCCGGGGAAGGGAGGTTTGCCCTTCCCCCGTGGACGTGCGTCTCTGGTGAAAGACGTGCCGCCCCCTCGCGTGGCGGCCCGGGGTGGCCCGTTTATTCAATGGCGGATAACCTGACCGGTCCAGCGGTCCTCCAGGATTCCCGCGACCCCGAGCTTGTGAAAGTTTTCACAAAATGCACTTGCCCCTCCAGGGGCCGCCTTCAATAAGTGGGCACCCCGTCAAAAAGGAGGGGCAACACTAACGATTCGTCCTGCTTGAGTCACCTGCTCGACCTGCTGATTTTCCTGCCCATTCTTGCCGCGGTGGCGATGGCATTCGGAGCGCCTGCCCGGACGACAGCCATTGGCGCGGCCGGTCTGAACCTCCTGCTCGGGCTGTGGCTCGCCTCGTCCTTCTCCTACGGACAGGCCGGGTATCAATTTGAAGTGGTGCGCGAGGTGCTCCATGCCCCGCAAATGGGATTCAATGTGGGTATCGATGGCATGAGCCTCGTCATGGTGCTGCTCACGGTGGTCGTCACCTTTGCCGCCGTATGGGTCCGCCCGGCGCGGGCGGGCGGGGAGGCCATGTATTACGCCTGCAGTCTGCTGATCGCCGCCGGAGCTATGGGAGCCTTCGTTTCCACGGACCTCGTCTTTTTCTTCGCCTTCCACGAACTGGCGCTCATCCCCACGTTCCTCATGATCGGCATGCGCGGCACGGGGAATCACAAGGAGGCCGCGTGGAAGATCACGGTTTACCTTGGTCTCGGCAGCCTGGTGCTGCTGGCCGGCCTTGCCTGGCTGGTCACCGCCGCCGCGAAGGCCTCGGGCGGCCCGCTCACCTTTAACATGGGGGCGCTGCAAGCCGCCGCCGCCTCCATCGACGCCGGGACGCAGGCGCACATTTACGTCACGCTGCTCATCGGCTTCGGGGTGCTCATTTCGCTCTTTCCGTTTCACTCCTGGGCGGCTCCGGCCTACGCGGCGGCTCCCGCCCCGGTGACCATGCTGCACGCGGGCGTGCTGAAGAAATTCGGCCTTTACGGGCTCCTCCGGGTGGCCGTGCCCATGCTCCCGCTGGGACACTCCGCGGAGTGGGTGCAGCACCTGCTGATCGTGCTCCTGCTGGGGAATATCCTCTACATCGGCCTCATCACTATCGCGCAGAAGGAAGTGGACATGATGCTGGGGAATTCCTCCGTGATGCACATGGGCTACATCTTCCTGGGCATCGTGAGCGGCAGCGCCATCGGCTACGCCGGGGCCATCGTCCTCATGTTCGCGCACGGCGTCAGCATCGCCCTGCTGTTCGCTCTCAGCTCGTCCATCCGCCAGAGCGCGGGCACGCTGCAGTTTCACCGGCTGGGGGGACTGGCGAAAAAAGCACCCTTCCTGGGGCTCATGTTCGGCATGGCGGCGTTCGCGTCCATCGGCCTGCCGGGGTTTGCGAATTTCGCGGGTGAGGTGAACATCTTCTTCGGCGGGTTCGAGCACAAACCGGCGGACCATCTCGGATGGGTGCAGTGGGCCACCGTCCTCGCTCTCTGGGGCGTGGTAATGAGCGCTGTTTACATGCTGCGCGGCTACCGTGCGGTCTTCCAGGGGGAACCTTCGCAGGTCTCCGGAGAGGCTGCGGACCTCAAGGGATGCGAGCGCGTCCCCGCGCTGATCCTCGTGACGGCGCTCCTGGTGGTGGGATTCTTCCCGAACCTCCTGCTGAAGGCGGTCGATCCGGTCGTCAAGGTTCTCGCTCCCGCCCCTGCCTCCCGCTAAAGTTTTCACTCTCATGTCGGCTTATTCTCTGGAAATCGCAGTCGTGGTGCTTGGGTTGGGGCTCCTCCTCGCGGAGGCCTTCACCGGTCCGAAGCACAAGGCCCGCATCGCTTATGGCGCGCTCGCCGGGCTGGCGCTCGTTTTCCTGGGCTCCTTTTACATCACCCCGCACGGTGACGCGGACTGTCCCATCTGGCAGTTCTACACGGATGACGGGCTGGCGCTGTTCTACAAGCGGCTCTCCCTGGTCTGCACGGGCATCGTGCTCATTCTGGGGCTCGGCTACATCCCCGTGCTGGAGAAGTTCTGCGCCCGCGCCGGGGGCGGACCCGCCATTGGAGAGTTTTTCTGTCTGCCGGTGTTTATCTGCGCGGGCATGATGTGGATGGCCTCCGCCACGGACATCACTACCCTGTTCCTCAGCCTGGAACTGACCACCATCGGCTTCTACGTCATGGTGGCCTACATGCGCCGGAATGTGGGCTCGCTGGAGGCCGGGGTGAAATACCTCATCCTTGGCGCGCTGAGCACGGGCTTTCTGGTTTATGGCCTCGCGTGGCTCTTCGGCGTCACCGGGAAGACGAACCTTGGGGAAATCGCCACCGTGCTGGCCTCCGCGGACGTGGAGCGCACCCCGGCGCTGTTCGCCTTCGCGCTCATCCTGGTGGCCATGAGCTTCAAGCTGGCCGCCGTGCCGTTCCATTTCTGGGTGCCGGATGTTTACCAGGGCGCTCCCACTCCCGTCACCGCTTTCCTCTCCGTGGGTTCCAAGGCGGCGGGTCTGGTGGTGACCAGCCGGGTGCTGGCGCCCTTCCTGGCATCCCCGGCGCTCGGCGGCACCTGTGCCGCGCTGCTGGTCGCCGTGGCCTGTGCCACCCTGCTGCTGGGCAATCTTGCCGCCATCCCGCAGACGAATTTCAAGCGCCTCCTGGCCTACTCCTCCATTTCCCACGCGGGCTTCCTCATCCTCGCCCTCGGGGGCGCTGGTGCCGGAGCGGACCTCTCCGCCACCCAGATCCTCGCCTTCTACATGGCGGCCTACCTTTGCATGACCCTCCTGTGCTTCGCCGTGCTGGTGGTCATCAACCGCTCCACCGGCAGCGATGACCTGAAGGCTTTCGATGGCCTGCACCGCCGCTCTCCCTTCCTGGCCTTTGCCTTGGTCATCGGCGTGGCCTCCCTCGCGGGCGTGCCGCTCACCGCGGGCTTCCTGGGGAAATTCTTCGTCTTCATGGCCGCCGCTGGCTCCGGTCAGTGGATTCCCCTCTCCATCGCCGTGGTCGGGGCTGCCGCCGGGTTCTACTACTACTTCAAGGTGATCCGGAACATGTATTGGAACGGTTCCGCCACCGGTGAGGTCAGCCCCATTGTGGTGCCCGGACTGCTCAAGGGCCTCATCATCGCGCTCATTGCGGCGACCATTCTCTTCGGCGTGTATCCCCAGCCGCTGCTGGGTCTGCTGAAGTAAGCCGGGGAGAGCCATGGCGGGGCAGGAGCTTCGCATCCAGGGTGGATGGCGCGAGGTTTCCCGGCGACAGGAATGCCTCTACCTCCGGGCCCGGGCCGCCAGGCTTCAGTGCGTCTTCAGCCACTCCAGCACCGTTTCCGCCAGTCGCTTGCTGATGCCCGGCACGGAGGCCACGGACTCCTGGGTTTGCAGCCGCAGCCTCGCCACGGAGCCAAACGCCTTCAGCAGTGCGGTTTTCCGGTTCTCCGAAATCCCGGGAATGTCGTCCAGGATGCTCTCCGCCACCCGGCGTTTCATCAACAACTGGTGATACCCGTTCGCCCAGCGGTGCGCCTCGTCCCGGATGCGCTGGAGCAGCCGCAGCGCGCCCATGGTGTGCGGCAGCAGCAGCGGGTCCGGATTTCCCGGCCGGTAGATTTCCTCCCGTTCCTTCGCCAGCCCGATGATCGGCAGCTCATGCAACCCCAGCCGTTGGAGTTCCTCGCACGCGCTGGAGAGCTGTCCTTTGCCGCCGTCCACGATCACCAGATCCGGCAGGCGTACGAACGGCGTCCCCGCCTCCTCCCCCGGCTCCCGCTCCAGCCGGCGCATTGCTTCCAGCGGATCCTCCTGGGAATACTCCGCGTCCTCCCCCATGCGCGTCCGTCCCTCCAGCAGGATGCGGCTGTAGCGCCGCCGCACCACTTCCGACATGGAGGCGAAATCGTTTTGTCCCTTTACTGTGCGGATACGATAACGCCGGTAGCTCGCGGTGTCCGCCTTCCCGTCGCGGAACCGCACCATGCTGGCCACGATGTGGTTTGAGGAAATGTTGGAGATGTCAAAGCACTCCATGACCAGCGGCGGGCGCTCCAGTTCCAGCACCTCGCCCAGTTCCTTCACATCCGCCGCCGCGTTGATATTGCTCCCCGTCACCCCGCGCTGCCGGGTGAACTTCCGCACGGGCGTCACTGTCTTCCGGAAGTCCGTGAGCATGTCCCGCAGGTCCGCCGCGCGTTCGAAGTCCAGCTCCTCCGCGGCCTTCATCATCTCGGCCTCGATCTCCTTCAAATGGTCCCGTGCCTTGCCATCCAGGAAATCGCAGGCCTCCTGTACTTTCGCCATATAGTCGGACCGGGTGATGCGCCCCACGCACGGCGCGGAGCAGTTGCGGATCACGTCATTGTGGCAATGCCGGTAGTCATTCTCGCCGGGATTTGCCGGGCGGCAGCCGCGCAGGCGAAAGTGCCGCTGCATCCACGCCAGCGTTGCCCGCAGGCTCCCGCTGTGGGCAAAGGGGCCGAAGTAACGCGCCCCGTCATCCTTGCGCATCCGGGTCAGGTGAAAGCGCGGCCACGGTTCATCCGGGTGGATCTTCAGAAGGAGGAAACGTTTATCATCCCGGAAGCTGATGTTGTACTTGGGCCGGTATTCCTTGATGAGCTTCTGCTCCAGCAGCAGGGATTCCGGCTCGTTCCGCACGGTGTGGTACTCGAAGTGCCAGATGCTCCGGATGAGCGCCCGTGTCTTCAGGTCCACCATGCGGCTGCGGGCGGGCTGGAAGTAGTTGCTCAGCCGCCGCCGCAGGTCCTTGGCCTTGCCCACGTAAATGATGCGGTTCAGCCGGTCATGCATGAGATACACGCCTGGCTGGTGGGGCACGTCCCGGAGACGGGCGTTGAGGTCTGGTTTTTCGCGGAGCACAGGGGTCAGGAATAGAGCTTGATCACCACCACCCCCGCCGCCGCCAGCACGGTGCCGAGCGACTGCCGGAAGCCGGGCGTGTCTTTCTCCATCATACGCGCCAGAGGGACCACGAGAAGCGTGCTTGTTGCCGCGATGGCCACCACGATGGCGCTGCTGTGCAGTTCCATGAGGCCGCGCTGATAACAACTCACCCCCAGCACCGGTCCGATGAAGGCGGTGCTGAGAATCCAGAATGGCTTGTGCTTCCACACCCGCCCCTGGTCGTCCGGTCGCGCGGGAGCCGGCCTTTTCACCAGCGCCAGCGTGGCTCCCGCCACCAGCACCCCCGCCGTGATGCGCTGGAAGGCCTGGCTGATCCCATGCACCGGCAGGCCCAGCGAGGCCGCCAGATCATTCGCCTGCGAACTGAGCACCGTGCCCATGGCCATGCCCACTCCCGCCAGCACGGCAAAGAGGATGCCGCTCACGGGGTGACGCTTCCGCCCCTCACCCGCCGGCCACAGCGCCACCACCAGTCCGCCCATGATCCCCGCCACTCCCAGCCCCTGCGGCAGGGAAAGCCCGTGCCCGCGCAGCCAGAGATCCCCCAGGGGCGCGCACAGGGCCGCCGCGCACCAGTTGATCAAAATGGTGAGCCGTGACCCCAGCCGCGCGTACGCCAGGAACAACGCCACATCCCCCACGCCAAACCCCACCGCCCCGCTCCAGAAATACCGCCCGAACAACTCTCCGTGCAGCGACGACGCCCCCTCCGCCGCATCCACCGCCAGTGTGATCAATCCCAGCGCCGCGCACGCCAGGCACATCCGGTAAAAGTTCGCTCGCAACGCCCCGAAAATCCGCCCCGCGCGCTGACTCACGACAGCGCTGAACGCGAAAAGGATGGCGGCAAGAATGGCAAAAGTCACTGCCTGACCGGAGCCTCTGCCCGCCCGTCCGGCAAGGGGTAACGTGGGGCAGGCAGGGCAGACGGGTAGCCTGGGCCCGGCATTGTCACGGACTTTTCGAGGTCCGGTTTAAATCGGCCAGGAGGTCGCCCCTGCCCACAAGGTGGTCAAAAGTGAGTTCGGCGGGATAGAAAATGACATTAAGAAACGAGGATGTCTTTATCATCTGTGTCTTTTCGTTTATCACCATGGGCTCAGCCTCTTTGAAGCGGAAGGTGCACGTGTGCCCGAACAGTCTGCCTTCCCCGCTCACCGCGGGTACGGTTACATCCATCAAACAGAAAAACGCCACGAAATAAATCCCGGGGACCAGGAGCATGTATTTCAATCCCTGTAAGAGGCTTTTTGAAAACTTAGAGGACATACATCGAGCCGGGCTGAAGATCCCTTTATTTTCCGGCCCTTTCCGGAAGTTCATGAGCCTGAAACAACGGCAGGGACTTCTTCACGGATTTCGTCACGCCCCAGCCGAGCGGGACGACAACCAGGAGCCAAACGAGCAGGATTTTCATAGCGATGCAAAGGAAGGAGGTTCGTTTCCGGCCGGCGTTATCCCTGGGTTTTCAAATGATGCCGCTCATGCACGGGGCGCACCAGCAGGTTGGCGATCAGTCCGGTTATGAGCAGGCCCACCATGAGGTAGAAGATGGAATTGTAGGCCTGCTCTGGATGATCTGGCAGGGCTTTCTTATTCGCGGCGGAGAGGCGGTCCACCAGTTGGGGGCCGATGATCGCGGCCATGGACCAGGCGGTGATGAGCCGTCCGTGGATGGCCCCCACCTGGTAGCTTCCAAACAGATCCCGCAGATAGGCCGGGATGGTGGCAAAGCCGCCGCCATACATGGTCAGGATGAGCCCCGTGCAGATCACGAACATCGTCACGCTGCCCTGGCCCTGGATCCAGGGCACGCTGGCATACAGGCCCGCGCCCAGGAGGAAATACAAACAGTAAACACCTTTCCGCCCGATGAGGTCCGAGACAGAGGACCAGAAGAACCGTCCGCCCAGGTTGCAGAGGGAGAGCAGTCCCACATAGCCCGCCGCCGCCTCCCGGCTCACGCGGAACATATCCTGAATCATCGGCGCGGCCTGGCCGATGATGCCGATGCCCGCGCTCACATTCATGCACAGCACCACCCACAGCAGCCAGAACTGCGGAATCTTCCACGCGGTGTCCACGGCCACGCTGGCGGTGGTCACCAGGCGTTTGGTGTGCGCCTTCGGTTCCCATCCGGCGGGTTTCCAGTCCGGCGCGGGCACCCGCACGAGCAGGGCTCCCATCAGCATAAAAATGGAATACAGCCCAGCCATGACCAGCAGGGCCTCCACCGCGCCCACGGAGGCCGGACCGGCGAACCACGTCATCAGTTCCTCCGCCAGCGGCCCGCCTATCAAAGCCCCTCCGCCAAATCCCATGATGGCCATGCCCGTGGCCATCCCCGGACGGTCCGGAAACCACTTCATAAGCGTGGACACGGGCGCGATGTAGCCCAGCCCCAGCCCGATGCCGCCAATGAACCCGTAACCCGCGTACACCAGCCAGAGCTGATGCATTTGCACCCCAAGGGCCGTCAGCAGGAGCCCGCAGCAAAAGCACACCAGGCTGGCCAGCATGGTTTTCCGCGGCCCGCCGCGCTCCACCCATTTGCCAAACACGGCGGCGGACAGGCCCAGCAGGGCCAGGGCGATGGAGTAGGCCACGCCCACATCCGCCTCCGACCAGTCCCCCGGCCCCGGGGCGGTGATGCCCAGCGTCCGGGCCAGGGGTTTCTTGAAGACACTGAAGGCATACACCTGCCCGATGCACATATGCACCGCGATGGCCGCCGGCGGGACCAGCCAGCGGTTGAAACCGGGCTTCGCGACGGTGGCCTCGCGGCTCAGGAAAGAGGGAGTGGCGGACATAGGCGGGGGGTAGTGGCCCCAACCTGGCAAAGCCAGCGCCCTCCGGTAAAGAATTTCCTCAGGAAATCCGCGCCCGCATCCGCGTCACACGAAGCGGATGCCGTAGCTGCCGCAAATGGCCCCCACCTTCGCCAGATCCGGAGGGCCCGGGGGCAGGGCATCGAGTTCGCCAAACATGTTTTCAATGCCCGGAGGCACCACCATCACGAGGGCTTTGTTCCGGCCGCCGCCGATGGCGCGGAAACCATGGGCCACGCCCCGGGGCAGGTGCACCGTGGTGCCGGGACCGGCGGTTACCTGACGGTCTCCCGCGATGAATTCGTATTCGCCCTCCAGGACGTGGAAGGTCTCGTCCTCCCGTTCATGGATGTGCGGCGGCACGCCGGCTCCCGCTTCGTCGTCCAGGAGCACGAGGGAATAACCTCCGGCGGTTTCCGCTCCGCTGACTTTGACAAAGACATTGCCGCCGAGAACATTCAGTTTCCGGCCTTCGGTTTCATTGAGGATCAAAGGTGTCATATGGGTGGGTGGTGTGAATAAGATGGATGAAAGATAAACCGCCAGGGGTTACTCGCCGGAGCTGTTCACCACCTGGAGCGTGGCGGGAGGCCGGGGCAGGGAGGTGCCCGTGCCCGCGATCCGCGGCATCACGGGTTTGAGGTCCAGATAAGGAGTCGCCGGTTCCTGGTCCGGCGGGACGGGGTGCGGCGTGGCCCCGCCTTTGACCTCCAAAGAAGAGATATAGGCATAGACATCCCGGAGATCGCCATCCGTCATGGCGTGCAGGCTGGCCCAGGGCATGGGCGGCAGACCGCCGCGGTTCCGCACCATGCCGATCCAGACCCCGGCGTCCTTGAAGGCGGCGATGTGCTGGCGGAGATTCGAGGCATAGCTGGTGCCCCACGGCCCGCGCCATCCCACGGGAACGCCGGTGAGCCATTCAGTCTCCGGCACCTTTTCGCCCAGTTCCATGAAGCGGGGCGTGTGGCAGTCATTGCAGCCTCCCGTGCGGATCAGATAGCGTCCGTGCTCCTCCGGGGTCATTTTTGTGGCGGCGGTGGTGGTGATTTCCGCGGGGGCGTTCCACCATTTTCTTGTCAGGCCGAAAATACCCATACAAATGCCGGAGCAGGCAATGGCGATCGTGAAATAGTTTTGTTTCATGTTGAAAGCCGTTATCCGCTTCCCGGCGGGGCATCTTGCCGCGCGGAGGGATTTATTTTCACCCCTCCCGGCGGCGCGTTGCGCGGGGCGGGTTCAGGGGCATGATGGGAGCCTCCATGCTCCGACATCTCCTCACCCTCGCGCGCGTCTCCAATTTGCCCACCGTCTGGTCGAATTGTCTCGCGGCATGGCTCATCTCCGGGGCCGCGCCGTCCTGGTATCTGCTGCCGCTGCTCCTGGGGGCCTCGCTGCTTTACTCCGGAGGCTGCACGCTGAACGACGCCTTCGATGCCGCCTGGGACGCAAAGCACCGGCCGGAGCGCCTGATTCCCTCCGGCACACTCAGCGTGCGGGCCGTGGCATGCATCGGGGCGGGGGAGATCCTGGCCGGGCTGGCGGCGGTGCTGACGGGAGGCACGGCCATGCTTTGGCCGCCCCTGGCACTGGCGGGAACCATCCTGCTCTACGATGTCTGGCATAAGCAGTCGCCGCTGAGTGTCACCGTCATGGGCGCCTGCCGGTGGCTGCTGTATCTCACGGCGGCCGCGGCGGCGGGAGCGCCCGGTCTCTTTCCCGCCCTGGCGGGCGGCGGAGTGTTGTGGCTCTACATCGTGGTCCTGAGTCTGGTGGCCCGGGGAGAGGCGAAGCGCGGAGCGGGCACGCCGCGTTCCCGTTACCTCCTGCTGCTGGTGGCCGCGGCGCTGGCGGGGCTGACCTGGTGGCAGGGCTGCGGATGGCAGGAGTGGCTGTGCGTCTTTTGTGCCGCCGGGGGGGGCTTTACCCTGCTGCTGCCAGGTGGAAAAGCCGGGGTGGGCGTGTGGGTGAACCGGCTGCTCGCGGGCATCCCGGTGATCGATCTGTGTGTGCTTCTCATCTTCTATCAAAAGCAGGTGAACGCGCCACCCGCGTGGGTGGCGGTGTTTCCCGCGGCGGTGGTGCTGAGTCTGTGGTTCCAGCGCTGGTTCAAGGCCACGTAACGCGACCGGCCTTGCCCTTCGGCGGGGACGTGCCTAGGCTCCGGTCATGATTCCCGATGAATCCTCGCCCCTGCCCCCGGAATGGGAAATTCCCCAGGCCATTCGTGAACGCGTGGGGAGTGAAGCCGGACCACAGCGGCCCATCTTTGAGGAGGGGCATCTCCTGCTGATCCTTCACGAACTGCCGCTGCCGGACATGGTGGAGCGCGTGCCCGCGTTCTTCTGGCGCACCCCCGCCGGGGACTGGAAAACCTGCCGCCGCCTGAGCCCGGGCGGGCAGTTGACGGAGTTCCTCGCCACCTTTGAGAAACGTCTCCTGGAGCTGGAGCACTCAGAGACGGAGGCCGCCTCGGCCACGGCTTACCACGGGGTGCTGGAAGCCACGGCTCCGGTGCTCCGCGCCATCCGGGGACAGCACCGGGCGCTCCAGCAGGCACGGGAACTGGTGAAGTCCGCCCGGGAGCTCATCAATCACCGCGACCGCGCCGCCGCCCTGGAACGCACGGCGGAGCTCCTGCTGCAGGACGCGCAGTTCGGCCTGGGTTATATCGCCGCCCGCCAGTCCGAGGCCCAGGCGGAAAGCGCGAACCGCATGGCCGCCACCGCGCACCGGTTGAATCTCATGGCCGCGCTCTTCCTGCCGCTCACCGCCGTGGCCAGCGTGCTGAGCATGGATGTGAAGAGCCCGGTGCCGGACACGAATGAAAACTTCTGGCTCATCGTGGGCGGAGGCATCGGTCTCGGCCTCATGCTGGCGCTCATGCTGCGCCGGAAAGGCTGATTTTCCGGCATTTGCAAAGCCTGATAGTTCTACTGGATTCCCGGCTAACCGGAGGTTACGCTTCCACTCTTACTTCCGATTTCCCTTCATCCCTGTATCCCCGCATGCACCATCTTTTTCTGGCTGATTCGGACATGAATTTCTTCCAGTACATCTGGGAGATCATCACCCATTTACAGGACCACGTGCAAGTCTGGGTGGACAAAGTGGGGCCGTGGAATCTCACGCTGATCCTGTTTCTCATCATCTTCAGTGAGACGGGCCTCGTGGTCATGCCGTGGCTGCCGGGGGACTCGCTGCTCTTCGTGGCGGGCGCGCTCTGTGGGCCGAAGGAAGGCATTCAGTATGCCAGTCACGGGACTTTCGGCGAGACGATTTCCCAGAACTGGGAGGCCATCAAATACGCTGCCAACAACGGCCAGTTGACTCTCCTCACCCTGATGATTCTGCTGCCGGTGGCGGCGATCCTGGGCGACAATCTGAACTACTGGATCGGTCACTACTTTGGCCCAAGAATTTTCAAACGTCCGAAGTCTATTTTCTTCAACGCGGACATCCTGCACCGCACGCAGGGATTCTATGACAAGCATGGTACGAAGATGGTAATGCTGGCCCGCTTCGTGCCGCTGGTGCGCACTTTCGCTCCCTTTGTGGCCGGGGTGGGACGCATGGACTACCGGAAGTTCTTGATGTATGGGGCGGTGGGGGCTTTCCTTTGGGTTTTTGTCTGCTGCACGGCGGGGTTCCTGTTCGGGAACATCGCGATCGTGAAGGAGCACTTTGAAATCATCGTGCTGGCGGTCATTTGCATCAGCATCTTCCCGGCGATCATGGCCTGGGTGCAGGCGCGAAAGGAAATGAAGCGCCAGACCGCGGAACTGAAGGCCGGAAAATAACCGGTGGCCATGAACCGGGTGGCGCGCTTTTTCCTTCTGCTTTTCCTCACGGTATCCGCCGCGGGGGCCCACCCCATCCTGCAAAATCCGGTGTGGATCGATCCATGTCCGGAGGGAGTGACGTTGTATCTCGACGTCTCCGTGCGGGAGCTCATCGTCATCCAGAAACTGCCCGTGGCGGCGGATGGCGGGTTCGACGTGCTGGAGGCGGAGGACTACGCGGCCCGGCATCCGGACTATGTGCTGGGGCACTTCCGGGTGAAGGCGGACCACAAAGTCCTGACGGGAAAGGTCACGCAGATCATCCCGCCGCAACTCCCCGCGAACTTCAAGCCGGAGCTGGAGGGGCCGGATAACGCCCGCTTCCGCTTCATTATCCACTATCCTTTCTCCAGCCCTCCGTCGGTCTTGAGTTTCAGCCACACCATGGGCCGGGAGTTTCCCTCCGCGCCCGGGGTGGCATGGGATCTCAGTTACCTCTATCGTTATGGAGCGGGGCCCATGGGGTCACCGAAAGCTTTTGGGTCGCTGAGGGAAGGGGAGGAACTGAGTTTCCACACCGGCTTCTCCGGCGGCACGGAGGTGGCGGGCTCCCTGGTAAAGCGGTCCACTCCCCGCCTGTGGGCCGCGCTGTGGCTGCTCTTCGCGGCGGCCATTACCCTGGGTGGACCGCTCCGGCTGGGCTGGTATCAGGCCGCCGCGCTGCTGTGGATGGGAGCCTGGCTGGTCGCGGGTTCCTATGGTGGCACCATTCCCCTGTGGCTCATGGCTCTGCCGGGAGGAGCCTGCGTCATTCTGGCGGCGGTGGATAACATTTACAGCCACGATACCCCGCCGCATCCCCTCCGCCGCCGGATCCTCTTGTTTACCGGCTGTGTGTTCTTCGCCATGGGGCTCAGCAATGATCCCATGTCCATGGTTTATGGAGACCGGCTCTGGCCGGTGGTCATGTTCTTCTCCGCGGTGGTGGTAGCCGCGGCCATGCTGTGGCTGAAACGGCTGGCGGCAAAACGGGGCGCAAAGGCGGAGCGTTTTGTCCTGCAAATGTCCTCCCTGCTCGTCTGCGGCGCGGCCATCTGGGTCATGCTGCTGGTCCTGCACATCCTGACGCCGGGAGGCATCTCCGCCGCGGCGGTGCTGCCGTGACGCGGATCACAGGGCGAGCCCCGCGCCTGTCTCCAGAATGACGGGGCAGTGATCGCTGCCGGTGATCTCGGGGCGCATGACGCAGGACTGGAGGTGTGGCTGGAGGGAGGCGGTGGCGCACCAGTAGTCGATGCGCCAGCCCACGTTCCGGCCCCGGGCACCACCACGATAGCTCCACCAGGAATACTGCTGGGGCCGGGGGTCGAAGTGACGGAAGGTATCGATGAATCCCGCCTCCACGATGCGGTCAAACCCGGCGCGTTCCTCATCGCTGAAGCCCGGGTTGAAACGGTTGGCCTCCGGTCGGGCGATGTCGATCTCCTTGTGCGCCACATTGAGGTCCCCGGCGAAGAGCACGGGCTTTTTCCTCTCCAGCTCCTTCACATAGGCCAGGAACGCCGCGTCCCAGGCCATACGGTAGGGCAGGCGCGCCAGTTCCGCCTGGGCGTTCGGAGTGTAAACCCCCACCACGTAACATCCCGCGAACTCCGCCGAGATGACCCGACCCTCACGGTCATGGTCCGGCAGGCCGATGCCCTTCACCACGTCCAGGGGTTTCGTTTTGGTGAGGAGCCCCGTGCCACTGTAGCCAGGCTTGTCCGCCCGGTTCCAGAAAAGATGATAGCCGGGCAGCCAGTCCCATTCCAGCGTGGCGGGGTCCACTTTGGTCTCCTGGAGCACCATCACATCCGGCTGCTCCGCGAGCACGAAGTCCTGGAACCCTTTTCCAAAGATCGAGCGCAGGCCGTTGACGTTCCAGGTGATGAATTTCATGCGCGAGGGATGGAGTGGGAAGCGGGGAAGCGCAAGGCCTGGGGAGGGGCGGCTTTTTCAAGCGGCGGGCGGTTCTCCGGCGGTATCCTGGAGAGCGAGGGCATCATCCACCTCCCGCCATTTCAGACGAATGCTTTCCTGCTCTTCCACATTATCGTCGTAGTGGGCGGCGTGTTCCTGGACAAAAGCGGAGAGATCCCGGATTTCCTCCACGAGCGATTTCAGGAGCTTGCGTCCGTCCGCCTAATCGAACTGCATCATGACATCACAACCCAGGACCCAGGCGGGGCAACGGTCCATGGCCCCCGGCTTGATTTTTATTTCCCGCAGATATTTGTCGATGACCGGAAAGTAATAAGCGAACGCCGGGGAATCCATCCACATGAAATCCTCCTGATAGTGTTCTGGTGATTCCAGAAAGCGTGCATAGGCATCCGTCAGGGTGACGTTTCCGAAATTCCTCCACGCGGCAGTCTGATCGAGCCCGAAACCGAAGTCCTCACGGGAAGGTAAAGGGATACCCGGTCGATGGAGACGGAAGGCCATGGGTAGCTTGGGCGTCATCTATAAGAGGGAACGTGGCGGAGGTTTTTAACCTCCGTCCACCGGCGCTTCCAGCGAAACCCGCGGTTCCGTCTTTTGCTTTTTCCCGCCTCTTTTTCAGAAGCCGGGAACGTCATGAGATCCGGAAAGCCCTGGCGGGCGGAGGTTAAAAACCTCCGCCACTTCCACTCTACCATGCCAGGCCATCCCGAGCCAGTTCCTGACGGAGCCAGGCGAGGTCCCATATCACCACGCGGCTGACCCCCCCGGCGATGGCGAGCTGGCGGTTGTCGGCGCTGAAGGTGAGGTGGCAGTCGAAGGGGGTGAGCGGGGAATCCAGCGTGGCGATTTTTGTCAGGGTGCGGGCGTCGTAGAGGGAGACCTCCGTGGAGCCGCTGGTGACGGCCATGAGGGAACCGTCCGGGGAGAAGATCATGCGGCCCGGGATGAACTCCGAATACGTGCGTTCCAGGGCCTCAGGCGGGGTGGCTCCGGAGCCGGGCAGGGCCTGGAAGAGGACATCCCGGTCCGAACCGATGGCCAGCAGCGGGTGGTGCGGAGGAAAGGCAAAGGTGCAGCGGGAGCCGGCATTCACGCGCAGCGGCGGGGTGCCGGGAGGGGCTTTCAGGTCCACCAGGGAACCGTGGGGCGTGGGGTAGTTTGAGCAGGCCAGCCACCGGCCGTCCGGGGAAACGGCCAGGGTGTCCGCGAAGTGATTCACCTTCACGGTTTCCTCCGTGCCGTCCGGATTCAAAAAGAGAATATTCCCCCCGCGCGCGCCATCCGCGGGGAAACCGCCGTACGTCACCACCAGCCGGTCACCGCCCCACACCATGTCGCGGAAAGGGCCTTCCTTCAGGACTTCCGCCGGGCCCATCCGCAGCGGGCCGGACTCCGTGTAGCGGACCTCCTGCCGGATCAGACCGGACCTGCCGGTGATCCACAGGCTCTTTCCATCCTTTGAGAAAAGCACGCCGCGCCATTGGTCTGTCATGGCGGGCTGTGCCTGGACGATCTGGCCGGTGGACAGTTCCCAGAGGATGACTCCGGCATCGCCCGAGGCCGCCACAAGGCGGCCGTCCGGGCTGAAATCCACGCCCGTGAAAAGTCCGAGGGGCACGTCCGGCGGCAGCAGGAGCACACGCATGGCCCGGGAGGGATTCAGCGCGGCAGCCCGGATGTGATCCCCGGACCAGCTTTGGAGAAGAATTTCCCCCGTCTCCGGCGCGAAGACGATCTCCTCCCCGCCGGTGGGGGACACCAGGATCTGCTGCCGGGTGGGGATGTCCCACAGGCGCGTGGTGCCATCATAGCTGGTGGTGGCGATGATGCTGGAGTCATACGGATGGAAGGCCGTGCCCCGCACAGTGCGCTGGTGGCCGCGCAGCCACGCGATCTGCTGGCGGCCGGGCATGGCCCACACCCGCAGCCGGTCCTCCCCCACGGCGGCGGCGAGGTAGCGTCCGTCCCCGCTGATGGAGGGGCCTCTCAGCTGGATATCTGAGTCAATGATCGCCTCCCGGATACCCGTGTTGTTCTCCGGCATGTGGCCGGGCAACCCGGTGTAAATGCGGAAACCCTTTTCCTCGTCCGGCAGGGCGGCGATCCACGTGCCGTCCGGGGAAATCAGAAGCTGCCGGGCCTTCTGGCCGCCACGGTAAAGGAGGACGCGGTCCCCCGTGGCCATATCGATGGCCTCCATGCCGCGGGTGGTGCTCACCACGCCCCAGGTACCGTCAGAGGAATAGGCCGGGCGGCGCGGGCGGTAATCCCGGGAGATCTCCCAGGCACGCATGCCGGTTTCCACATTAAAAACCACCAGGCGGCGGTCCTGGGTAAGCGCCGAGACCCACCGGCCGCCGGGGGCCATATTGACCTCGATGACCGCGCCCAGCCCTTTTTCCTCGATGGTCTGGATGAGCCGGCAGCCTTCCGGAGTGCGGCGGTAAACGCGGCAGGTATCCCCCATGAAACCATAGGCGATGAACCGGCCATCGCTGGAGACCGAGGCGCGCTGGCCGGGCTGGCGGTCCAGCGGCCAGGCCGGGGAAAAGGGGCCGATGTCCAGCAGCCCCAGGGCCGAGGCGGCCTGGGTGCGCACATCCTCCAGGGAAGCACCGGCATTCCGCGCCAGGCGGGCTGCGGCCAGGGCCTCCGTGCGGGCACCGGCCTGGCCGATCTTCCGCAGGGACCGCGCCTGCGCGGCCAGGGATTCCCCCAGCAGGTGCTGCGTCTCCGCCTTCGCCAGGCGGGCCTCCTGCTCCGCGGTCTCGATGGCCTGCCGGCGATGCCGTTCCAGCATCCACGCGCCGCCCGCCACCAGGACTCCCAGGGCGGCAAAGGCGAGCACCTGCATGGTGCGGCGCAGCCGGGTCTCCATGCGCCGCATCTGCCGCACGGACTTCCCGGCCTGGAGCAGGGCGAGGTCCGCCAGCATTTCAGAGGTGTCATGGTAGCGGCGCGCGGCATCCGGGTCCGCCGCGCGGAGGACGATCTCCAGGAGCTCGAAGCGCGCTTTCCCCTCGGCGTCCGCCGACCAGGACTCCGGCACGTCCGGAAACTGGAGGCGGTCATTTCCCGTGAGGCATTCGTAGAGCACGCGACCGAGGCTGAAGACATCGCTCTTCGGCTGGCCGGTGCCTTCCGGGGCCACGAAGCCGTCCGTGCCCACCAGGGAGCGGGTATCGCTCATGCGGGCCACCAGGCCCACGTCCGCCAGCTTCGGGCGGCCATTCACGTAGATGATATTGGAGGGCTTCACGTCACGGTGGACGAGGCCGTGCCGGTGCAGGTGGCCGAGAGCCCCGGCGAGGATGATGCCCAGCTCGATGCAGTCCGAAACGGGCAGCGCGCCCAGGCGGGAGATCTCGTCCCGCAGGGTGCGCGGGCGGTAGGTGAGGGAGGCGCCAGAGGGCAGGTCTTCGGGGTCCGGGGACAACTGGGCATCGTCCGCCAACTCCATCACATAGTAGAAGTAGTCCCCGTCCTTTCCATGCCCCACGTGGAGGGCGTGGACCAGACCTTCGTGGGAGCGGGAGACGGGCTCGTAGCGCTGGATGCCCTCGAATTCCCGGTCAAAGGGCCGGGAGTAGTCGAAGTCCTGGCGTTTGATGACCTTCACCGCGCGGGGCGTGCCCATGACATTCCGCGCCTGCCAGACCTCGCCGTAACTGCCGCGCCCGATGACGCGGAGCAGTTCGTGGTCCGGCACTGGAGGCGGCGCGTGAATGTCCGTGCGGTCGCTCATTGGCCCTCCGTGAGACGCTTCACCTCCGCGGCCACCTGGCGTCCCACGCGGTGGCGGATGACATAGATCATGGGCAGGGGGATGCCCAGGGCCTTCGAGACTTCACCGGCGCTTTTGCCCTGCTGGGTACACATACGGAAGGCGAGAAAATGTTTTGGCGTCACCCGATCTTTCACGCAGTTCAGCGCGCTGTCGAGCACATGCTTTTCCCATTCCCCCTGCCAGATGCCGGCGTGGCTGAGTTCGTCCTCCTTTTGCGCGATGCGTTGCTCAAGGCCGGTGCCCGTGGCATCGTCCGGCTGGATCATGCCGCTGTCCGGGAGGCGGCGGTATTTTTTCCGCAGGTGGTCCACGATGCGGGATTTGATGATCATGACCAGCCATGCCTTGAAGGAACCCTTCTCCCCCTGGTAGCGGAAGTCGGGAATCCGCTTGGCCACGCTGACCACCGTGTCCTGCACCACGTCCTCGGACTCCTCCCGGGAGAGGCCGGAGCGCATGGCGATGTTGAAGATGAACTTCCCGTAGCGGTCCATGAATTCCTTCCAGCCTTTCTTGTCGTCCCAGTTTTTGAGACGCGTCAGGAGGCTGCGGCGGGTGCGCTCGAAGTCCTCGCTGGGAGGGGGCTGCGTGGGATTGAGGGTCATTTCGGGAAAAGGGATTCCCGTTGATATCCGCACGCCGCGGGCCGGTCTTGCAGGAAATCTTTAAGCCTGGGTGAAGATAACCTGAAGGCGTTTTCCCGGGCGGGAGCGCCCCTGGGGCGGGTGCCTGGGCCTATGTTTTCCGTCCGAAAATGTGAGCCAGCGCGGGAAACGAAGCCGCCAAAGGAAAGTCGTCCGCCGGGGTCTCGCTGAGCGAAGACTGGGAGGCATGGAGCGCTGGAAGCCCGGCAGGAAACTCCAGGATGAGGTCCGGGGAGGCCGGGGTGTCTTTGTTGGAGGGGGAAAGGGAGGTCTCCCGCTCCTGGATTGCCGCCGCGGCTAAGGTGGCAGTTTCCAGCGGGGAGGCGACCGGGGAATCGTCGGGCTCCGGGAGATCCGGTGCCGAGAGCGGTGGACCAGCCTTCGGTACCGGCCGGGGCTTCCGGCTTCCCGCCGGAGCCTGGGTGGTTTTCGCCGCGGCACGCCTTTCCCTCATGGCCTGCTGGAGTGTGCGGCAACTCTGCGCCTGTGCCCGGAGCGCGAGACTGAGCGCCTTCTCTCCGCCTCCTCCGGACTGTTTGTCGCCAAGCGCCACCTTGAGCAGGTGCCGGAAAAGAAGCATCAGCGCGTGGGACTGCGCGAGGAGCGAGGCCTCGGAGGCGTCATCATTTCCGGGAGAGGGAGAGGGCACTTTATTGAGCGTGGCTTCGAGGAGCGCCAGGGTGGCAAGGGAGTCGTTCATAGCGGAAAAAGCAGGGTGGAAAGCAAACTCCGGCAATAAACCACCGGTATGAAAACACGCAATAACCTGGCGGTCTTACCCGGTCTTACCGGGTAAGACCGTGGATCCAAATTGATACAGGGAATGCCTTGACACTGACAGGCTGAACATCGAGAAACGGTTTTCGCGGGTTATGGCGCTTCGGTTGTGACGTATTCCGTGATCTGTGAGCAAAGAGCCATAAGCCCTTGAAAGCGGATAAGAGAATCCATCCAGTGTCACATGAGTGAGGAACTAAGCCGGGAGGAAATCGATACCCTGAAGAAGCGATTCGAAGCCGCGGGCTGCGCGGTCAACGATCTTAGCGACACTGAGTTCGAGATCGTCGGGTGGGATGCTTTCCCACTGAAGACGTATGTTTTTGTCAATCCCTATTTTATCCAGTTTAACACGGTGATTATCGGGCGGGGCAAAGGCTTTATGTGGAAACGTCTCAGCCGGGCTCATGCGTTTCTCAACCGGAGTAACCTTGCCGCCAAACTCGCCAAATTCACCCTCGACTCTGACAAACCCGACCCCAGGATGGGTGGCTGGTTCATTCTGGCCGGGGTTCGTTTTGTCACGGGGGTCGTGGGTGGGGATTATGACGCGGACGCTCTCAAAAATCTGGTCACGCTTTGGTTTCAGGACATCGCCGAACTACTCCGCTCAGACGCGCCATTTGAACTGCAAGCCATGCATGAGTAGAATCCGGAGGCTACCCGAGATCCGTCGTGACGGGGGATACGAGTCGCGGGTGGCCGCTCTTGCGGTCCGGAGGGGCGGGAAGTAACTTCCACAGGCTGACATCATGATGGGCAATCCAGAGCAAAAACTGAACCAACGTCTTCTCAGGAACATGGTGGTGTGTTCCGTGATGGATTTTGGGAACAGCGAAAACTATTTGCACAGCTTCGTTGCTTTTGCTTTCGGCTGCGAAACCGGGTGGAGTGAGGTTTTGAGAGGGGATGCGCCTCCGGTCCTCAACAAAGTAATCAATCATTGATATGAATAAAGAGGCGGCATCCTGGTTTATCCATCATCTGGACGATGGCAGTCTCGAAATAGAGCATGCCCCGGATTCCGTGAAGGAGTGGCTGGAGGAACTCGGACTGCCGGATGAGTTGTGGCGTTTTCTGTCGTGGAGCTGGCCGCAAAAGGACTGCGCGATTGGTCCCGTGGATATCCTTTGTTCAAAGGCTCTTCCGGAACAGGAATCCATCGACGTCTATGTGCGGCACAAGTTGCTTCCCGTGGGATCCGGGCCCAACGGGGATGCGTTTGTTATCGACTTTTCGACTGATAGTTGCGCTGTCGGGTTTGTTGCGCTGTCGGAGTATTACGGTGAGGGTGATCCGAGAGAGTTCTATCGTCCGGCCGCCAGATCCATCGAGAGCTTCCTCTACCGGATTACGGAGGGTCGTTATTTTCCATGTGATTACTACGCCACCGGATACTTCAATGAATTCCTTCAAGCGGAGGCCGGCCATGAGGCATTCCCGCCATACGCGCCGCGTCATGCCGGGACAGGCGGGTCGGCCAATTCGGCGAAGACGGAGGATTGACCGTGGTCATTGAGGCCGTCCCTGATTCCATGTCCGTAAATCTGCCTCCGCCTCCCTGTCCCTTTTGTGGCGGCGGGGCGCAAGTAACCGCGGGGCAGGTGGTGGCGGGCGGGAAATTGAGGTGGAGCCGTTCCACGAGATGCCCCGGGTGCGGTTGTCTGGAGGAGGATGGTATCGGGTTGCCTCCCGGTGAAATCCGAGCGATACTTCTGGAGCGGGATGGCGAGTGGCAACTGCTGGTGGACGGCACGGCCCGGGTAGTGGCGGTGAAGGTGGTCCGGAAGGCGATGGAGATGCCGGTGGAGCAGGCATTCCGGCTTCTGAAAAGCACGGGAGCAGTCTTTCGCGGCACCAAAACAGAGGCGGTGTGGATGAGGAGTCTGATGGCGGACGCGGGTGTGAACGCTGCCGTCGAACGGGTCGATTCCCGGATCACGGAGGAACCGTGACCTATTGTCAGTGGATTTTGGCGGGTCCGTGTTCCGGCCACAGCCCGTGAATGCCAGGACGCTCAACGCCGGTATTCGCGGGGGGAGAACACGGGGGAAAAAGTTAGCGTGGTTTCGTTTTCAGCCAGGCATTGGCGAATTCCCCGCCCAGCAGGAGCGTGCCCCGGGTGCCAAAGTGCAGCCGCCCATGGGGAAGGTGGGCGGTCTCCAGAAAGAAGACCCCGGGTTCTGTCAGAGCCATTTTCCGGAGATCGTTGTTCACGGTCTCCATGTTTTTCCAGATCGCGCCGGGGTGCTGTCCGGAGATGAACCAGGGAAGGGCGGGGGTTTTGAGATCAAGGCGCGTCCGGGTGATGAGGTCCTTCATCCACGCGGCCTGGCTCCGGGCATAGGGCGTGAACCATGTGTCATTTTCCCCGGCGTGCCAGAAGATGCCATCCAGGACACAGTCATGTCCCTGGCGGCTCAGATCATCCATGGCCTCGCGGATAAAAGCGATGAAGCGGGGATAGAGATTGCGGCGCGTTTCGGGTGAACCTTTGGGAAACCAGTCCGGTCCCTGCGCGCCGCCATGAGTGAATTTGAGAATCGCGATGCCCTCGTTTTCCGTGACCGCCTTCCGGAGCGTGGCCCCGAAGCTCAATTCCGGCCCGAAGTTGCCAAGGAAATCCACGGGTGCGAGGGGTTCCCACGCAGGGGATACCTTGACTCCGCCGCCCAGGGAATAACGGTAAAGAATGCGCTCCTGGGCACTGGCCAGGGATTCGAAGCCAGGCTGCGCGGGGATCTCGGTCGCGAAAGAATCCTCACCCTCCATGTTCCGCTGTCCCGCCAGCACAAAGAGGTGAACGGGTGCCTTTTTGGCCAGGGGAAGCCCGTCTTTGAAAGCCCGTGCCGGCGCGGGAAGGGGCTTTCCCATAGCCTTGAGATACGCGGCGGCAAAGGCCTCGCCCAGTTGTAACTGACCCTGGGTCCCGAAATGATAGTGGGGCTGCCCGCTGCCCATGACCTCGAATGCAAGGTGTGAGGCCGGCACCCAGTGGAGCAGCGGATCCGCTTTCATTACTTCATCCTGCCGGCTGCGGAGCACGGCCAGGTTTTGCCGGTTGTCCATGCCCCAAATGCCTTTCTCGCTAACCTCCCCGATGAACCATTTCAGTTCTGGTGCCTGGAGATCCTTTCGCAGCGTGGCAATGAGCCGGGTGAGGCCTTCCGCATAGTGTGTATTCAGTTTGGGATCGAGCATGTCATTCTCGCCCTGGTGCCACATCACGCCTTCGAGGGTATAACGCAGGCCGCGATTTTCCAGTTCGTGAAGGGAATCCCGGATGAGTTTGAGAGTGCGGGGGTAGAGCTTCTGTCCTTTCTCCGGTGCCTCCGGATTCCAGTCGATGGCCACCGTAGTGCCGCCGATGGCGGACTTGATAATCGCGACGCGGGAGGGATCGTGTGCTTTGAGAAGGCGGGCAAAGGTGATCTCCGGCCCGAAGGAATCGCGGGGCTGGAGCGGGCCCCATGTGACCGGCCCGGTGGGATCCTTTTCCGGGAGGCAGGAGAAGAGAATGTCCTTCTGAGGAGCGCCCGCTCCCTTGAAGAGCGGATAGTCATCGATCCGGTCCGCGTGCGCGTCCGCCCCCACCATATTGGACTGACCCGCGAAGATGAAGACTTTGATAGGCCCGGCATCCTCCGCGGCCGGCAGGAATCCTTTGAGGATGAAAAGAAAAGCGGTGACGAGCGGGAGAGTTCTCATAGGGTTAGCACCTTAAAGCCGGCGGATTCCCTACCGGGACCGACACCGAAGGCAGCCGGTCCCGGTGGGGGATTTAAAGGGGTCTCACTTTACTGGCTTATACCCCTCCCACAGCCAGAGGAGGGCGTCGGGGAGGGTCTGGTTGATGACGCGGCTGTCGCAGTGTTTGGAGTCTTTGGAGAGGACGTAGCGGTACTGGTAGCCTTTGGCTTTGAGGGCGGCGGCCATGCGCTGGTTGGCCATGACCCAGTTGTGGAGGGAGGCTTCGTCTTTGTTCCAGCCGTTGTCTTTGTCGGAGACGTGGAGCCAGAGGCGGAGGGGTTTGGTGGGGGTGTTGGGGATGAGGTGTTCGTGGTATTCCCAGGCACCGTGGGGGGAGGCTTCGTTTTTGGGGGACTGCTGGTCCACGTAGGTGCCGGAGTAGCTGAGGACGCGACGGTAGAGGTCCGGGCGGAACCAGGCCATGGTAAAAGCGCACGCCGCTCCACTGCTGCCGCCCATGGTCGCGCGGCCTTCGGGATCGAAAGTAAAGGTGACGCTGCCCTCCTTCGCGGCACGGGGGAGGACTTCGGACTCGATGAACTTCGCGTAGAGTTCGGACACCGTATCGTATTCCAGGCCGCGCTCACTGCCTTTGCCATCGCCGCCGCCGGAGTTCACATACACGGCGGCCATGGGCGGGAGCTTCTTCGCGGCGATGAGGGAATCCAGCACGGGGCTGAGCTTCCGGGAGAAGCCCATGTCGATGCCGTCCTGCGCGACGATGAAGGGCAGGGGTGTGCCCGGCTGGTAACCGGCGGGAACATAGACCGCGCACTTCCGGGTGTAGGGGCCTTTGAGGCCGGGGTAGATTTTGCTGTCCGTGGACTGCATGACGAATTCCTGGACCTTGCCGCGGGGCACGCTGTCCGCGGGCTTGAGCTCCGGGGCATCGGTGTAGCCGGGGCCGATTTCGATCTCCACTTTCGCCGCCGATTCCTCCGGCGGGCCCGCGTGGAGGGAAGGGAGGGCGAGGCAAAGCGCGGCGGCACAGGAAAGACGGAGGAGGTTTCTCATGGGGAAGTAAGCGGTGGCAAGGGCATGAAGGTCAAGGTCCGTGATGGTGGTTTCCGCGCCCACGCATGCGGGGGATTTCTCATTGCGGGCGGGGCGGGACGACCTTCCAGTCCGGCACCCTCTCTGCTTCCCACGATCTGTTATGACCCAGCGCCTCACCCCCACTCAGTGGCTCATCTGCATCATCGCGTGCATCGGCTTCGCCTTCGATATCTACGAGCTGCTGATGCTGCCCCTGATCATCAAGCCGGCGCTGCTCTCCCTGGGCGGGCTGGTGGTGGGGACGCCGGAATACACGCACTGGGCGCGGATTCTGTTCTTTGTCCCGGCCATCGTGGGCGGGGTTTTCGGTCTTATGGGCGGCTGGCTCACGGACCGGCTGGGGCGGCGGCGGGTGCTCACGTGGAGCATCCTTCTGTATGCCTTTGGCGCGTGCGCGGCGGGATTCGCCACGTCCCTGGAACAGTTGCTGATTTTCCGGTGCTGTGTCTTCGCGGGGGTGTGCGTGGAATTCGTGGCGGCGGTGGCGTGGCTGGCGGAGCTTTTCCCTGACAAAAAGCAGAAGGAGAAGGTGCTGGGCTTCACCCAGGCGTTCTCTTCCGTGGGTGGCTTGCTGGTGGCGCTCATGAATACGTGGGCGATCCATCTGGCCCAGACGAAGGCTCTCCCGGAGATCCACGGCGCGCATGAAGCCTGGCGTTACACCCTGATCTCCGGTCTCATTCCAGCGATCCCGCTCATTCTCATCCGTCCGTTCCTGCCGGAATCCCCGGAGTGGGAGGCAAAGCGGAAGGCCGGGAAGCTGAAGCGCCCGAGCATCCGGGAACTCTTCGCTCCCGCGCTGGCGCGGACCACCATAACCACCACGCTGCTATTCGCGTGCTGCTACGGCATCGCTTTTGGAGCCATTCAACACTTGCCGCAGATCGTCCCCGGGTTTGGTGATGTAAAAGAGCAGACGGCTCCGGTGATCGAGTCGGCAAAGGCGAAAGCGCTCGCGGCTTTGCCGGCGGATGCCACTCCGGAGGTGAAGGCGAAGACCGCGCTGGCGGCCGGGAACAAAGCGAAGGGGCCGATCGAGGAAAGGGCCTCCGCGAGCGTGCAGACGTGGCAGGAGGTGGGCGGACTGGTGGGCCGGATTCTGCTGGCCATCGGGGCGATCTATCTTTTCAGCAGCCGGACGCTGCTGCATTTTTTCATGGTGCCGACCATTATCTTCA
The DNA here is from genome assembly GCA_965229245.1 of Verrucomicrobiales bacterium. GTDB lineage: Bacteria > Verrucomicrobiota > Verrucomicrobiia > Verrucomicrobiales > V1-33 > V1-33. Next base: position 1,807,309 of record CBDDIW010000001.1, on the reverse strand, counting down.
TGCCCGGGCTTTTCTGGTGGATCGGGACCCGCATGGCGGACCCGGGATCGCTGGAAATTCTGAAGTGGGGCGTGTTTGCCGCGCAGATCCTGCTGGTGGGCCAGTTCAGCTTCTGGGGGAACTATATTCCGAAGGTGTTCCCCATGCACCTGCGGGGCACGGGGGAGAGTTTTGCCGCGAACATCGGGGGCCGGGTGCTGGGGACGAGCCTGGCGTGGGCGTTCTTCACATTCTCCGCCTCCACTCCGCCGAATCCGGCGAAGATGGCTTACACAGCCATGTGGATCGCGCTGGCGATGGCGGTGCTGGGATTTGTGATCTCGTTCTTTATGAAACAGCCCGGCGCGGAGGAACACGCGGAGTGAGGGGAGAAGGCGGGGAATTGAACAGGAGTTAGCGGAGGGAGCAGAGGCCCAGGGAGGGGGCCTGGGGGCTGTTCGTGCTCTTACTCTTACTCCCGCTCTTTGTCCTGTTTGGAGAGGGCGGGGTTCTTTCGGGGACGCTGTTACCCGGGCATGGTCAGGTGGGACGGATTCTTGTTCAAGATTCCTTCGCCGGGTCTCTGCTTCCTCTGCTGACTCCTGTTCAAACTCCTTTTTTGTTGGAGCAGGGGTGGGAGTAAGCGTAGGAATGGGGAGTCTATCGGACCAGGGTGATGCGTTTGACGGGATTCTCCGTCACGAGGTTTCCGTTGGAGCCGCGGCTCTTCACTTCCAGGGCGCCGAAGTCAAATTCCTCCTCCAGCTTCCGGAGGCGGGGGGCGGGCTGGAGGTGGATCATGAGCTTTTGCTTCGCGCTGCTCTCAGGAGAGCTGTGGGAGGCGAAGTAAACGAGCTTGCTGCCCTTGGTGCCGCGGGTGAGGTCGTAGAAGGTGTCCCGGGTCACGCCGCCCATCTGGAAGCGTTTCGCGAAGTAGCGGCCGCGGGGGCCATCACGGTAGATGATGCTGAAGATCTTCTCGCGGTCGAAGATGCCCACATACGGCGGCTTCGCGCCGAAGAAGGCTTTCTCGCTCACTTTGCTCACCTTTACGGTGCCATCCTCCAGGAAGACGATGATGTCGTCAAAGCGCGAGCATTTGCACACTGGCTCGCCGGTGCGTTTGAGGCCCCAGCCGATGTAGCCGTCCTCGCGGTTCACGTAGAGGGTTTCCGTGGCCACGGCGGCCTCGCTGGCCTTCAGGGCGGCCCCGAAGGTGGCGATCTCCGTGCGGCGCGGGCGGTTGCCGCCGTATTTCCGCTTCAGTTCCTTGAACCAGTTGACGGCGTATTTCGTCAACTCGGCGAGGTGGCCTTTCGTTTCCTCGATCTGCTGCTCCAGGGAGCGGATGAGTTCATCCGCCTCGAAGGAGTTATACTTCGAGATGCGTTTGATTTTGATCTCCGTGAGCCGGGCGATGTCCTCATCCGTGACCTCGCGGCGGAGGAGCTTGATGTAGGGTTTCATGCCCTTCCAGATGGCGGCCATCACGGCCTCCCAGGTGGGGCTTTCCTCGATGTCCCGGTAGATGCGTTTCTCGATGAAGATCTTCTCCAGCGAAGAAAGATGCCACTTCGTTTCCAGGTCGCTCAGCTTCAGTTCCAGCTCCTGGCGGAGGAGGTCCTTTGTCTGGTTGGCGGCGTGCTTGAGGAGGTCGTTGACGGAGAGGAAGACCGGCTTGTCATCCAGGATGACCACGCTGTTCGGCGAGATGGAGACCTCGCAGTCCGTGAAGACATAGAGCGCGTTCACCATGTCATCCTGATCCGTGCCCGGTGCGAGGTGGACGATGATGCTGACCTTTTCCGCCGTGCAGTCCTCCACGCGGGAGATCTTGATCTTTCCCTTTTCGTTGGCCGCGAGGATGGACTCGATGAGGCCCGTGGTGGTGGTGCCAAAGGGGATCTCCAGGATCTCCAGGGTGGCGGATTTCTTCGGCTTTAAGATACGGGCGCGCACCTTCACCTTGCCCCCGCGGAGGCCCTCATTGTAGTCCGTCACGTCCGCGAGCGCCCCGGTCTGGAAGTCCGGGAAAAGGTTCACCTTCTTCCCCCGCAGGGCGTCGATGGCGGCGTCGCAGAGTTCGTTGAAGTTGTGTGGGAGGATCTTGCAGGAAAGTCCCACGGCGATGCCCTCCACGCCATGGGCGAGGAGGAGCGGGAACTTCATGGGGAGCGTCACCGGCTCCTTGTTCCGGCCATCGTAGGAAGCCGCCCAGGTGGTGAGGCGGCTGTTGAAGGCCACCTCCAGAGCGAACTTGCTGAGGCGGGCCTCGATGTAACGGGAGGCGGCGGCTTCGTCCCCGGTGTAGATATTCCCCCAGTTCCCCTGGGTCTCCACGGTAATGTCCTTCTGCCCCAGGCCCACGAGAGCATCGATGATGGCCACGTCCCCGTGCGGGTGATACTGCATGGTCTTCCCCGCGATGTTCGCCACTTTGTTAAAGCGGCCGTCATCCATGGTCTCCATGGTGTGGAGAATGCGGCGCTGCACCGGCTTCAGCCCGTCATTCAGGTGCGGCACGGCGCGCTCCAGGATGACGTAGCTGGCGTAGTCCAGGAACCAGTTGCCATACATCTCCCCCACGTGGTGCAGATTCCGCGGAGTGACGGAGCCCGTGACCGCGCTCATGGGGTGGGCGTGGACCACCGGAGCCTCCACCTCCGGCGGCGGCGTGCCGGTCTCCTCCGCCTGGGTGGCGTCTAGATGGAGCGGCAGTTGCGGATCGGAATCGGGATTCGGGGTCTTGGCGGGCATGTCCGGGAACGGGAACGAAGGGGGAAGCGGCTTCCCGTAACCTGGAACGCGGGGGACGCAAAAGAAAATCGGGAGATGAAGGGGAGCGAAAGGGGTTGCCTGGAGCCGCGTATTCGGCAGGAACGCTGCCCATGATTTCCGTCCCCCAATTCACTGCCGCCGCCTTGCTGGAGAAATACTGTGGGACGGAGGTGCCCGGGTTTGTGGGGGAGTTCACCCATGCACCGGGGACGAAGGTGGTGTTCGGGAATGGGGCGGTGGAGCGGGTGGGGATTTTCGCGCGCACACTGGGGGCGAAACGGGTGCTGGTGGTGACGGACCGGGGGATCGCGGAGGCGGGGCACCTGGAGCGGGTGATCGACAGTCTGAGCGGGGCGGGGGTGGAGTGGAGCGCCTTCATGGGCGTGGTGGAGAATCCCACCACGGACACCGTGGACGATTGCGTGGCCAGCGCCCGGGAGATGAGCGCGGATCTGCTGGTGGGCCTGGGAGGCGGGAGCAGCATGGACACCGCGAAGGGATGCAATTTTCTCCTCACCAACGGGGGCCGCATGAGCGACTACCACGGCACGGGCAAGGCCACGAAGCCGATGCTGCCGCTCATCGCCATTCCCACCACGGCGGGCACGGGCAGCGAGTGCCAGAGCTACGCGCTCATCAGCGACGCGGTAACTCACGCCAAGATGGCCTGCGGGGACAAGAAAGCGGCGGCGCGCATCGCTATTTTGGATCCGCTGCTCACGCTTTCCCAGCCGGGACGGGTGACGCGGGTCACGGGCATTGATGCTCTTGCGCACGCGGTGGAGAGCGCGGTCTGCACGCGGCGCACGGAGGTGAGCGGGGCCTACAGCGCGGCGGCGTTCGCGTTGCTGGCGAAGGCGTTTCCGAAGGTGCTGGCGGACCCGGCGGACGTGGAGGGCCGGGCGGCGATGCTCCTGGGCGCGGCGCTGGCGGGGGTGGGAATCGAGAACGCCATGCTGGGCGCGGCGCACAGCGCGGCGAATCCGCTGACGGCGCACTTCGGCACCGTGCATGGCGACGCGGTGGGCATGATGCTCCCCCACGTGGTGCGGCACAACCGGCGGGAGCCCGGCGCGGCGGCGATCTATCAGCGGCTGGCCAACAGCGTGGGGGCGAGGGATCTCGCGGGTTTCCTCTCCGGTCTGCTGACCATGGCGGGACTGCCCCAGCGCCTGCCGGAGGGAAAACTGACCCCGGCCATGATCCCCGTGCTGGCGGCGGAGGCGGCGGCGCAATGGACGGCGCAGTTCAACCCCGGGCCTGCCGGGCCGGGGGACTTTGAGGCGCTTTACACGGAGGTGATGTAATCCCCGGGGGATGGTCCGGGCGCGCGGGTCAGTTTCCAGATGGGCACGTCCTGCTTCAGCCGGATGACGGCGGCGGAGAGAAACTCCAGCGCCTCCGCGCGGTGGGAACTGAGCACGCGGATAAAAAGAGAGGACTCTCCCACGGGCACCCAGCCGAGACGATGGATGAACAAAACCGAGGCCACGGGATGCTTCCCGGCCAGTTCCGCGAAGTGCCGTTCCAGCAGCCGCAGGGACATGGGCTCGTGGGCCTCGTAATAGAGCCCCTGGAGCGGCGCGCCCTGTTCCAGCTCCCGGACGATGCCCAGAAACTCCAGGGCGGCCCCGATCTCCCGTGAGGGCAGAACGGCGGGGGGGACGACGATTTCGGAATGGGTGAATTGAATCGTGTGCTGCATGGCGTTAACCCCCGGACACGGGCGGAATCAGGGCAAGTTCCCGGGCCCCGCCCACCGGGGCATCCAGGGACGTATATTCACTGTCCACGGCCACGGCCATGGCGCGCAGGTCCGCCGCGGGTGCCAGCCGGTGGAGAATGCCGCGGGGGGTATCCGTGGGCTCACAGGGCACCACCCGGCTGGAAAAGCCGAAAATATCCCGGGCGTGAGCGAAGGCGACGACAGTGATTTCCATGGGCGGGCGAGAGGTGAAAAAGCAGCCCGCCAAATTCCTATTGAATTTGTAGGGATTAAGCAGCATGACGGCGGCTCCAGGACGTTTCAACGGAAAACTGCTCCTGTTTCCCCCGTCCTTCAACGCCATGATTTCCCTCTCCGAAGCCCGCCGGATCATCACCGCGCACGTCCCTGCTCCCGCCGGTGTCCCCGTGCCCCTGGGGGAAGCGGCGGGCCTGGTTCTGGCCGCGGATGTGCTGGCGGATGGCTTCTATCCGGCGGGTGACCGCTCGCAGATGGATGGCTACGCTCTCCGGGCGGATGCCACGCCGGGCACCTTTCGCGTCGCGGGGGAAATCCCCGCCGGGGCCGTCCCCGTGCAGCCGCTTCAGGAGGGCGAGGCCTTCCGCATTTTCACCGGGGCGCTGCTGCCTCCCGGGGGCGGACGGGTGGTAATGCAGGAGGATGTCGAGCGGGACGGGGACACGGTGACGATCGGGAATTTCGGGCCCTCGCTGTTCATCCGGCGAAAGGGAGTGGAGGCCTCTCCCGGCAGCGTGGTCCTGCCCGCGGGCACCGTGCTGGGGGCGGTGGAGATCGCCATTCTGGCCCAGGTGGGCGTGGTGCGGCCAGTGGTGGTGCCGCCGCCCGTGGTGCGGCATCTGGCCACTGGAGGAGAACTGGTGGATGCCGCGGACATGCCCGGCCCGGGGCATATCCGCGATACCAACTCCCCCCTGCTGCGGACGCTTTTCCGCGGCCTGGGCGTCACGGATTACGCCACGCGGCGCGTGCCGGATGATCTGGACGTCATCGCCCAGGCGGCGGGGGAGCCGGCAGACCTGCTGGTGATCTCCGGCGGGGCCAGCGTGGGGAATTATGATTTCAGCACGGAGGCTCTGCGGAGGCTCGGCTACACCATTCACTTTGACCGGGTGAATATCCGTCCCGGCAAGCCCCTGACGTTTGCCACGCGTGGTGGGCGGGCGGCCTTTGTGCTGCCGGGCAATCCGGTTTCGCACTTCGTTTGCTTCCAGACCGCCGTGAGGCTCGCCGTGGAACTGGCCCTGGGCCGGGTGCCCTCGTGGCCCGCCGTCTGGCTGGATCTGCATGGCGGGGAACCGCTCTCCGCGGACCCCCGGGAAACCTGGTGGCCCGCGCGGGCTTCCGTCCATGAAGGCCGCCTCGTGGTGACGCCCAAACGCTGGTCCAGTTCCGGGAATACCTTTGCCCTGACTGGTACCAACGCCCTGGTGCTCGTGAATTCCGGCTCCCCCGCCGGTGGCCAGGGTCTCACCCTGCTCCTCGAACCTCCCACCAACTAACACAGTCCCGTGTCCGTTTCCCCGTTTTCCCATCTCGATGCCGAAGGCACCGCCCGCATGGTGGATGTCGGTGGCAAGCCGGTGCAGCGCCGTGTGGCGGTGGCTGGTGGATTCATCCAGGTGGCGCCCTCCACCATTGAGGCGCTGCGCGCGCGGGCCCTGCCAAAGGGGGATGTGCTCACCGTCGCCCGCGTGGCCGCCATCCAGGCCGCGAAGCGGACGGACAGTCTCATCCCGCTTTGCCACAGCCTGCCTCTGGAGGCGGTGGACGTGGAGTTTTCCGTGGAGGAGGATGGTGTGGCGATCCGGGCCACGGCCAGCACTTCCTCCAAAACGGGCGTGGAAATGGAGGCTCTCACCGCCGTGTCCATCGCGGCCCTGACTATCTACGATATGTGCAAAGCGGCGGACAAGAACATGGTCGTCAGGGACATCCGCCTGTTGAGCAAAACCAAACAATGAAAGTCGCCCGCATCACCCTCAGCGACCGCGCCAGCGCGGGGATCTATGAAGACCGCAGCGGACCGGAAATCGAGCGCGTCGTCGGCGAGGGGAACTTCGGTCCGGTGGAATGGGTGCGCGAGGTCATCCCGGATGAACGTGAGGCCATCGAGAACCTGCTGCGGCGCTTGATCGACGAAGACGGCGCGGATCTCGTGTTGACCACCGGCGGCACCGGGCCCTCCCCGCGTGATGTAACCCCTGAGGCCACCCGCGCGGTGCTGGAGCGCGAGTTGCCCGGGTTCGGGGAGGTCATGCGTGTGCAGTCGTTTGCCAAAGTCCCCACCGCCATTCTTTCCCGTGCCACCGCGGGCACCCGGGGCCGCTCGCTTATTGTGAATCTGCCAGGGAATCCCAAAGCCATTGGTGAATGCCTCCCCATGCTCCTGCCCGCGATCCGCGAGGCCCTGCGGCATTTGAACGGGGAGTGAGGTCGCTCTCCATCGGAGGGTGCGCGGCGCGGCGACAGAAATGGTGCCGCCCGCTTGAGCAGCTTATCCTCCAATGGCGCTCATCTCAACTTTTCCGGAACGCGGGCCGGTGGCGGCGCGGAGTTCGGAATACCGGTCGGTGCGCTGGCTCCAAACACCGCTGATGAGGGCCACCAGTTCACTGTCGGTGGCACCCTGCCGCAGGGGACCGCGCAGATCCAGACCCTCGGAACCGAAAAGACATGTGAACAGCCGGCCATCGGAACTCAGCCGGGCCCGGTTGCACTGGCGGCAGAAGGGCTGGGTGACGCTGGCGACGATTCCCACCTCGCCGCCCGCGGCGGTGCGGTAGCGGCGAGCGACCTCTCCAGTGTAGTTGGCGGGCAGCGCGGTCAGGGCCCCGCCCAGTTCCCGCTCCAGGGTCGCCGCGATGCCGGAGGCCGGCAGCACCTCGCCGGGCGTCCAGCCATTGGTATTCCCCACGTCCATATACTCGATAAAACGGACAATATAAGACGGTCCGCCGAAGCGCCGGGCGAGATCGCCGATGGCATGTTCATTCACGCCCGCGCGCACCACGGCATTGATCTTGACCGGTGAAAAGCCGGCCTCCACGGCGGCTTCGATGCCATCCACCACCTGCTGGACGGGGCATCCCGCGTCGTTCATCCTCTGGAAGGTCGCGTCATCCAGGGCATCGAGGCTCACCGTCAGCCGGGTCAGCCCCGCTTGCCGCAGCTCCGCGGCCTTCCGGCGCAGCAGGGAGCCGTTCGTGGTCAGGGTCAGCTCGGCCACGGGCACGTCCCGGCGCAGTCCGGCGATCAATTCTTCGATCCCCCGGCGCAACAGCGGCTCGCCGCCCGTGAGGCGGATCTTCTGTGTTCCCAGACTGCTGAAGATCCCGGCTAGGCGCGTGATCTCCTCAAAGGTGAGGAGATCCGCGCGGTGAAGAAATTCATGGCCCGGACCGAAGACCTCCCGCGGCATGCAGTAGGTGCAGCGGAAGTTACAGCGGTCCGTCACGGAGACACGCAGGTCCCTCAAGGGCCGTTGAAGACGGTCCAGGAGCACGGGAAGGACACGGTGCGAACTCACAGGGAAAGGCGGAATGACGCGGGACTGTATGCGCAAAACCCCGCTTTGTCAGGCCACATTCACCTGGTGCCGGACGATGCCGTTGAACAGGTAGCCCTGGTCATTGAAGGGCACGATGTCCGGCTGGGCATTGCCCAGGTTGTCCACGGCGCGGGCCTTGAGAAAATGAGTGCCCGCCTGGGCCGTCCACGGGATGCGCCATTCCGCCCACGCCTGGTGGTCATTGCCCCCCGGCTTGATCGTCGCCCGCTGCCACGTGGCCCCGTCATTCACGCTCACCTCCACCTTGCTGATGGTGCCGCGCGCGGACCACGAGCGCCCGGTGAGGAGCTGGAGCCCGGCAGGGAGCGGCGCGGGGCTGTCAGCCACCCAGGGAAGCTCGAACGCGCTTTTGATCGTCTGCCGGTCCAGTCTTGGCTGGCCGGGATAGCTGGCGGCGGGGCCGAAGCGGTACTGCACGTCATACCACTGGATGCCGGTATCCGCGAGCGGCGTGTCGAACACCTGGATGCTTCCCAGCCATTTGATATTCGCGATTCCGATCCAGCCCGGAACCAGCAGCCGGGCGGGGAAACCGTGGTCCGGAGGCAGGGGTTCGTCATTGAGTTCATACACCACCAGCACGTCATCCTCCAGCGCCCGGGAAATGGGCAGCGGACGGCGCACGCGGCCCTGGGCTGCGGACACTTCGTTATCCAGTCCCTGCGGCAGCACGTCCACGGCGGTGCCCTTCACCCCGGCGGCGTTCAGGAGGGTGCTCAGACGGACGCCTTTCCACCTCCCCACGCCGATGGCTCCAAGCCGCCACGCGGAGCCCGCCACGGTCTGGCCCTGCTGGCTCGTGAAGAAGCTACGGCCATTGCCCGCGCATTCGATGGAGCGTGTCAGCGTCACGGAGGGCAGGGCTTTCAGTTGCTCCAGGGTGAAATCCACGGGCGTGGTGACGCCGCTGCCGGAAATCTGGAGCCTCCACGTCGCGGCGCTGATCACGGGAGTGTCCGTGTGATTGCGGATAAAAAACAGGGACGCGGGAGTGAGATAGCCCTGGCCCTTGAACGCATCGAACCGGGTCTCCCGGTTCGTCCCGATGGTCCGGAAAAGGTTGGGAGGGATGGGTTTGACGATGGCCTGGGCGCGGGGAGCGAATCCTCCCAGCACCCCGGCGGTCGCCGCGGCGGCGGCCAGGGATTTCAGGATCGTGCGACGACTCAGGCCGGTGGCCCGTTCGCGGACCCACAGGCTGCGGTCGAAGCGCTCGTCATCGTAGTCGAACTCGTTCTTATAAGTTTTCATGCGTCAAAATAGTGGAATAAAAAGTGGACTGGAGAGGACGGTTATCTGGCCTGCGGGCGTCCCCGGCGGTTCAGGACCAGGCTTCCCAGCAGACCGAGAAGCGCGGTGCCCGGTTCCGGCACGGGCGCGATCTGGAAGGCCAGCGGGGTGGCCGCTCCCGGGGCTCCGGTGTAGCGGAGAGACGCCGCCAGCAGCAGGCTGGTGCCCTCGCCTATGGGATCGAAGGTGAAGCTCAGGGATGAGGTGCCCGCGGAGGTATGGAGACCCGGCAGCGGGCTGGCGGTGGCATCGTCGAAGATGCCGCCCTGCACCCATTCCCAGCCCGGTGTCAGCAGGGTCTGCTGCCAGCGGTCGATCGGGATGGACCCGTCCCCCAGTGTCACGATTTCCTGGAGATCAAAGACATCCCCGGTCTGTAAGGTTCCGAAGCCCGCGGGAAAGCTGAGGTTCAACGTCCAGGCTCCCCCGGTCGCGCTGTGGGTCACGGAGACGGGATCCGGCACCACGGGGTCCGTGAGATCCGCGATGACCCACGCGGCATAGTCCGTCTGCCACACGTGGGCGGTGGTGGTGCCTCCGGTGGCGGCGGGTCCAAAGCTGAGGGAGAGTGCCTCCGAGGTGGAAATGCCGGCTAACAAAATCGCGGCGGCAAGAAGGCTGGGCGGGAGATGAGGGAAGGTGAATTTCATGAATGACCGTACGTTAGGAATCCAGGACGGGAAAAATCCTTGGGGGAACGGTCCTCCATGCGCGATGAGGTCTCCTGATATGAAACCCTGTGCGGTGTTCAGCGCCTAAGAGGAGGTGGCTGAAAACGAAAGAAACCGTCACGAGGTCTTTGACACGTGTCAATGAACCTGCTTCAATTCCTACTCAACCGGTAGGATTAGTCAAACCGCAATTTAAGCATCCATCGCTTCCGTCATGGCAGTTCACTCAGGCATCGATCACCTCGTCGGGAATACTCCCCTCATTCGTCTGCGGCGTCTTTCGCAGCTCACCGGCTGTGAGATTCTCGGTAAAGCAGAATGGATGAACCCCGGAGGTTCAGTGAAGGACCGGACCGCCTGGGGCATCATCACGGACGCGGAGGAGCGCGGGCGTCTCGAGCCCGGAGGCACCATCGTGGAAGGCACTGCGGGCAATACCGGCATCGGCCTCACCCTCATCGGGGCGGCGCGCGGCTACCGGACGGTGATCATCATCCCGCAAACCCAGGCACCGGAAAAGATCGCCCTCCTGCGTTCGCTGGGCGCGGATGTCAGGACCGTGCCCGCGAAGCCCTACAGCGATCCCCAGAACTACAATCATATTGCCCGCCGCCTTGCGGAGGAGAATGGCTGGTATTGGGCGAATCAGTTCGATAACACCGCGAACCTGAAGGTCCATTACCGCACCACCGGGCCGGAGATCTGGGAACAGACCGGCGGCGGGGTCACCGCGTTCGTTTCCGCCGTGGGCACGGGCGGCACGCCGGCGGGCACCTCCGCGTTTCTGAAGGAGAAAAATCCCGCCATCACCACCGTGTGTGCCGATCCCCATGGAGCCGCCATGTGGTCGTGGTTCACGCACGGGCACACGGATGACGATGACGGGGATTCCTTTGCCGAAGGCATCGGGCAGATGCGCGTGACGAAAAACCTGGAGGAGGCCCGCGTGGACAAGGCCTACCGCATCGCGGACCAGACCGCGATCACTCTCATCCACCGGTTGTTAGTGGAGGAGGGGATTTTCCTCGGCCTGAGCAGCGGGATCAATCTCGGCGGAGCCGTGCGCCAGGCCCTGGAGGGCGGGCCCGGCCAGACCATCGTGACCATCCTGTGCGATACCGGGCAGAAATATCAGTCCAAACTCTATAACGAAACCTGGTTGCGCGAAAACGGTCTGAATGCCGGACTGCCGTTGGAATCCGTTCTGGAGCAATAAGCCACCCCGCCGCCATGCAGGAACGCCGGGACCACCGCGACTCTGAAAAGGGACGCCGGCCATGGTCACGGGCACTGCTGGTGCTGGTCCTCCTCCTGGCAGCGCTGGGTTGGTGGCTCACCGGGAAAGAGGACGCACCGGAGAGCGGCCGGAAGTCCTCTTTGATCGTAAGGCATGCGGGAGATCCGCCCGCCGGGGAGCGTCGCGGCCCAGGCCCGTCTGAACTGCGGGAGCTGATGGCGCGCTACTACCTGCCGAACCATGACTTTTCCGAACCCCGTCCTTTGCCCGATGCCATGTCCCGGCTGCTCGCGGAGGTCCGGCGGCTGAATTACCTCAAAAGGCCCGCGCTGGAGCAACTGAAGTTCATCCCTCCGGAGCATTTGGCGGGGGAGCATGATCCCGCGGCATTTCCTGTCAGTTGCCCTCTTGAAGAGCCCACTCTCTGGCAGGTAATCCAGTGGTATGCGGCGCAATTGCGGTGCGAGGTGGTGATCGGGGATCCGGACCGGATCCGCTTTGTCCCCCCGCGCACTGGACCGGAGGATGAGAAACGGAGGAGACGCGTGCCCCTGGAGATGCCTCCCGCCTGGCTGGTTCCTCCGGGGGATGAGGGCGTGGCCTTCTTTTCCGGGGAAATTCTCCCGCTCACGCCCGCGGAAGTGCTCGCCAGTTGGCGGATCTCTCAGGAGCCCGCCGCCCCGATTACCCGGGACAGGCTTCAGCGCGACCGGTGGTGGCTGGAATGCGGCGGGTCTCTCGCCAGGCAGGTGGAAGCCATGATGAGCCTGAAACACGAAAGCCGCCCACCCGCGCTCAACGTGACGCTGCAGTTTGGCCATGATACCGGGGACGCTGATGCGCCGGACCGCATTGTCGATGCCGCCGGGTATGCGGCCTGGCTGGACCGGCAGCAGCGGTCGGGGGACGGCGTTCTGATCCCCGCTGTAAAGAGTGGCACCACGAGCGGTCAGGGGCTGACCATGGAACGGATTACCCCTTATCAGGAAGGCGTGGAGCAGGACTGGCTGGGCTTCTGGTCCGGGCTGCGGTTGCAGGCCGGGGGGGAAATCGTGAGGATCAGCGGCACCGCGGAGTTCAGGGAACTGGTGGCGGACCCCGCCGCGTCCGGCAGCTTGGCACCTGCCTCCGCCGAAGCGGAATTTGAAGCCTTCGTGCCCCGCGGAGGGAGTGTCATCGTCCGGCTCACCGCGCCTCCCGGCCGGACAGGCGCGGAGGTGGCTGTCACCGTGGAATGAGGCATCTTTATCCCGCCGCGGTGAGCGTCCGCACTTCGTGCGCGATGATGTCCAGGGCCTCGCGGACGTTGGTCTCGGGGCCGCTGTAGTTCAGGCGGAGGCATTCGTGGCGGTGGGGCCACTCCGTTTCCAGGCCGAAGAAGAAGTGCTCACCGGGCACCACGAGGACTTTGCGGGTCTTGAGGCGTTCATAGAGTTCCAGCGTGGTCACGGGCAGGCCCTCCAGGCGGAGCCAGAGGAAAAAGGAGCCCTCCGTGCGGTGGACGGACCAGCCGGACATGCCGGCAAAGGATTCCCGCAGCCACCCGTGCGCCTGCCGGCTGCGGTTTTCGTAGAAGGGGCGGATTACTTCCCGGGACAGCCGCAGGATTTCCCCGGAAACGAGCAGGGGCAGCACCAGTTGCTGGCCGGTGTTCGTGTTCGCCAGCCCCGTCACCGAGGTCATGGAGGCCACGGCTTCCGTGATCTCCGGCCGCGCGATCACGATGCCCGTGCGCGTGCCGGGCAGGCCCAGCTTTGACAGGCTGAGCGTGAGGATGATGTGGTCCTCCCACACCGGGCTGGCCTCCGTAAAGATGGCTCCGGGGAAGGGAAGGCCATAGGCATTGTCGATGATGAGCGGGATGCCGCGCTCTTTTGCCAGCCCGGAGAGCCGGGCGATTTCTTCGTCCGTGAGCACATTCCCCGTGGGGTTCGTGGGCCGGGAGACACAGATGGCCCCGATGTCCCCCCGCGCCAGAGCCGCTTCCACGGCGGCGAAGTCCACGCGGTATTTGAACTCGTGGTCCGGCAGCTCCTCGATGCGCGCCGGGCAGCCCAGGAACATGTCCGGCCCCACGCCCTGATTCGCATAGCCGATATACTCCGGCACCAGCGGCAGGAGAATGCGGCGGCGGGTGCCATCCGGCATGGGTCCGGCCAGCAGATTGAAGAGATAAAAAAAGGCCGTCTGCCCGCCCGCGGTGATGGCGATATTCGCCGGGGTGAGTTCCCAGCCCAGCGCGCCGCCCAGGCATCCGGCCAGGGCTTTAATGAAGTGGGGATTCCCGCGGGGAGGGTCATAGTTCCCCAGCATGCGCTCCAGGGCATCCCCGTCCTCCATGAGCTCCTTCATGCGCCGCCGCCACACGGCATCCACGGCGGGAATGTGCGCGGGATTGCCCCCGCCCAGCATGCGCATTCCAGGGTCCGTGGTCATGGCACGACCGAGGTCGTCCATGAGATCGAGAATGCCACTGCGGGCCGCGAGACGGGAACCGGGGAGAGAGAACATGGGGGCAGGGGAAGGGAGGAAGCGCCCGGTGTCAAGGAAGCGCCCGGCCCGCCGCGGGGATGCCGCTCCGCATGCGCGGAGGATTTTTCCAGAAAAATATGCCCTCGTGCCGCTATAGGATCGCGGGATTTTCTCAAAAGCCGTTCACTCGGAGGTTGAGAATCCCGGGCATCCGGCCAAGGGTGTTCCCCGTTAGCTTCAGGAATCACTGCCTAAAACTACCAACTCATGAGTAACTATTATCAGTCCCCCACCGCCGTTATCGATATGGCGGAAGTTGATCGTTCCACTTTTATCCGCCGCACCTATCTGCACCTCGCGGGCGCGCTGGGTGTCTTTGCATTGCTGGAAACCATCTTTTTGTCCACCCCCATGGCCGAAAGCATGGCCCGGGTAATGATGGGCGGCAGGTGGTCCTGGCTTATCGTGCTGGGCGCTTTCATGCTGGTCTCCCACGTGGCTGGTAAATGGGCCTCCTCGGCGGTGAACCGCAATACGCAGTATTTCGGCCTTGGGCTTTACGTGCTGGCCGAGGCCGTCATCTTTGCGCCGCTGCTCTATTTCACCACGCGGTTCGACGCGGCGATCCTGCCGAAGGCGGCGCTCATCACCACGGGTCTCTTCCTGGGACTTACCTGGGTGGCGTTCTCCACCAAGAAGGACTTCTCTTTCCTTCAGGGCTTCCTGAAGATTGGCTTCTTGGTGGCCATGGGCACCATCGTGGCCAGCATCATCTTCGGATTCAATCTCGGGATCGTCTTCTCCGCCGCCATGCTGCTGCTGCTGGGTGGTTCCGTGCTGTATGAGACCTCCAATGTGATCCGTCACTATGACACCCGCCAGGACGTGGCCGCGGCGCTGACGCTCTTCGCCAGCTTTGCCACCATGCTGTGGTATGTGATCCGTATCCTCATCCAGCTCGCCGCCAGCCGGGACTGATCAGTCCCGAGGCAGGTCCCCCCGTTATCGCGCCCATGTCAGCCTCCCCCCCCGCGGTCCTCATCCGGAATCTGACACGACAGTTCAAGGTTTCCTCCTTCAAGAAGGAGACCCTGACTGCCGTGGATGACGTTTCCCTGGAGGTCCAGGCGGGGGAGGTGTATGGGCTCATCGGGCCGAACGGCTCGGGAAAAAGCACCACTATGAAGGTGCTCCTGGGCCTGCTGCGGCCCACCTCCGGGCAGTGCGCCATCTTTGGCCGGGACAGTGCCCGGGTGGACAGCCGGGAGGACGTGGGCTATCTGCCGGAGAATCCCTACTTTTATAAGCACCTCACCGGGCGGGAAATGCTGCGTTTTTACGGCAAGCTCTGCGGTCTCCGCGGAGCCACGCTGACCGCCCGTATCAAGGAACTGCTGGAACTGGTGGACCTCACCGCCGCCGGGGACCGCCGTCTGGCGGGCTACTCGAAGGGCATGCTCCAGCGCATCGGGCTCGCCCAGGCCATCGTGCATCACCCTCGACTGGTGGTGTTGGATGAGCCGACCGCCGGGGTGGACCCCGCCGGCTCCCGGAAGATCCGGGACCTTATTTTTGAACTGAAGCGGCAGGGGATTTCCGTCATCCTCTCCTCCCACCTGCTGGAACAGGTGCAGGAGGTGTGTGACCGCATCGGCATTATTTTTCGGGGGAAGATGGTCCGGGAGGGCAGTCTGGCGGACCTGACGAAGGTGGAGGACCAGACGGAGGTGCTGTTGCGGAACGCGAGTCCCGCTTTGCTTGAGGCGGTGGAAAAGCTTGCGGTGGAGCATGGCGCGGAGTGGATTTCCGGCGGGCACCCGCGCACCACCCTGGAGCGCATCTTCCTGGAGGCCACCGGGTACACCTCCGCGGACCGCCGGGAGTATATCAAAAAGAGCTGAGCCTTTCTTTTCCCGTCCCGTTTCCGTTTCCCCCCTTTTGTGATGAGCGAATCCGCCCCAGCCCAGCCCGCCGTCCGCCGCCACCGGTTTTTCTCGCCGGGGCGTGTCCTGACCATCGCGGGCGGCACTTTCACGCAACTGGTGCGCATGAAGGTGTTCTCCTTCATGGCCATTTTTTCCCTCGTGGTCATTGGGAGCAGCTTTGCCTTCGCGGACCTGAAGACGGAGCAGGAGTTGAAGATGCTGAAGGACATTTCCCTGGCGGCGATGGCCTTGTTTTGCACGCTTTTTGCCATCGCGGGCACGGCGCTTCTCATCCCCCGGGACGTGGAGGACCGCACGCTTTACACCATCCTGTGCAAGCCGGTGCCGCGCCTGGAATACCTGCTGGGCAAGCTCAGCGGTGTGGTGATGCTCATCTTCATCAGCCTCGCGTGCATGGATCTGCTCTTCTGCACGGTGCTGCACTTCAAGGAAAAGATCATCATCGATCAACAGGTGGAAATGCTGCCCTTGAAGCGCACCGCGCGGCAGGAGGACCGGGAGCGGGCGGTGGCGGAGGTGATTCAGATCGCGGAGAAACAGGGCCTGAGGTGGAATCTCCAGGGAGCGGTGTATTCCATTTTTCTGAAGGCCGTGGTGCTCGCCGCGGTGTCCCTGCTCATGAGCACCGTGGCCAGCAGCACGCTGTTCACCATCATGTCCTCGCTGGCTATCATGGTCATCGGCCACGCCCAGGCCATGGCGCGGGATTACTTATTCGATGAAAATACGAAAGATGTGGGGCCCCGGCTGGTGTCCGGGGTCATCGCGCTCATTTTTCCGGACTTTAAGAGCTTCGACATCACGGACCAGGTGATTCTGGGGGACGACGTGTCCTTCGCGGTGCTGGGCCAGATGACGGGGCTGACGGCGGTGTATCTCACGCTTTATATGCTCGCCGCGTGGGTGGTTTTCGCCGATAAGGAACTGTAGCATCCCCCTTCCCAACGCCATGCGTCACCGCTGGAAATCCTTTTGCCTCGCGCTCCTCATCCTCGCGGTAGGTGGTTGGGCCCGGCTGCCCATGGAGCAGTCCTACACCTCCGGCATGCGGAAGGCGAAGCTCCTGGAGGCCCCGCTGAATCTTTCCATGCGGGATGAGCTGGGTCAGTCGTTTTTCATCGCGGTGCTGGGCGGCTTCCGGTCCGTGGTGGCCAGCCTTGTGGAATTGAAAACCATCCGGCCGTGGCAGCAGTCGAACTGGGGCATCGTGGATCAATATTATTCCATCTGCACCCGGCTCCAACCCCGGGAGGCGCACTACTGGGAAAGCCGGGCCTGGCATCTCGCGGCCAATGCGCGGGATTATTATCTCTTCGATGAGATGCTTACAAAGACCGCCCGGGAGTTCAAGGCCCAGGAGTATGTGGTGGCGGGTCTGAAGGTGCTGGATGAGGGGCTGAGTTACCTGCCGGACAACTGGAAGCTCTGGGACCGGAAGGCCTTTTATCTTTCAAATCCGTGGAATCAGGATCCGGACTATGCCGGGGCGGCGAAGTCTTATGACAAGGCGGCGTCCTCGCCCGGCGGGCTGCCATTTTTGCGCCGGCTGGCGGTCTATGAACTGGCCAAGGTGCCGGGCTGTGAAGCCAAAGCTTGGGACCGGCTGATCGCCCTTTATAACAGCGGGGATTCCCAGGACCGCACGACGACGGTGGAGGTGGAGATCCTGCGCCTGCATTTCCAGGTCTTCCGGAACGATCCCGCGAGGCCCGTCCCGCGGGAACTTTACCGGCTCATTACCCCGGAGCTTTCGCAACTGACCGAGGCGGAAAAGAAGCACTCGGACTTCCTCCTGAAACTCTACGACAGGCGGGTAAATCCCAACCGGCCCAAACCGAGGCCGCCCCAAGTGGATTCGCCAAACGTGCCGAGAGAGAGGTAGGGGAGGCATTTTTTACCGTCATCCGGCGGGACATCGGGGAGCGCTTCCAGCAGGTGGCGCGAAATTCCTTCGTTACGTTTCGTCTTCAATACGTCATGTTCGGGTGGAGGATACACCCAGGATGACCACCGGACTCGATTATCAGGAAGGCTGTCACACCACGCGATGGACGCGCGTGTGCCTGGCGAAGTCGGATTCCGAGGATGGCCGCCGGGCGCTTTCGGAACTCTGCGAGGCTTATTATGAGCCCGTGCTTTTCTTTCTCCGGTGCCGGATGAAAGACCCGGAGGCGGCCCGGGAGATGGCTCACGCGTTCTTTGCCCGGATGCTGGAGGGAGGGCAGATTCAAACGGCGGATGGGGATCGCGGGCGCTTCCGCCACTACCTGCTGGGCGCGGTAAAGCATTTTCTCTACAACACACGCCAGTCCGCGGCCTGCCTCCGGCGCGGGGGTGGCGTGGAGCAGGTTCCCATGGAACACCATGAAGTCTTCGCCGTGGCGGATGCGGGACAGGTTTCGCCGGACGCGGAGTTTGACCGGCGTTGGGCGGTCACGGTGCTGGCCCGGGGATTGGAGGCCCTGCGCATGGAGTGCGTGGCGGGAAGTCGCGGGCCATTCTTTGAAAGGGTGCGGCCGCTGCTCATCGGGAGTGCCACCCATGGCGATCAGTCCGGTATCGCCGCGGAGTGCGGCATGAGCGTGGCCGCGCTGCGCATGGCGGTGCACCGGCTGAGAAAGCGGCTCCAGGAATACGTGCGGCGGGAGGTGGCCGGGACGCTGGAGGACCCTGGCATGGTGCGGGAGGAAATGCGAACGCTGCTCCTGGCACTGGGCGATTGAGAAAGTCTGTTATGTTTTCCCGCCCGTCTTTCATTCACTGGTATGAGCATCTCCTCCTCCACTCTCCACTGCGCGCGGTGCGGCGCCGCGATGAGCCAGGCCCCAGAGGATTTCTGCCCGCGCTGCCTCATGGCGGGGCTCATCCAGCCCACCGGAGGAGGGGAGCCGGGGGACGTCCCTGAACTTCTGACACCGGGGGAGCTGGCACCGTATTTTCCGCAGTTGGAAATTCTGGAGTGTCTGGGGCGCGGGGGGATGGGGGTGGTCTACAAGGCGCGGCAGCTTTCACTGAACCGGCTGGTGGCGTTGAAACTGCTGGCCCCGGAGCGCATCGGGGACCCGCGGTTCGCCGGGCGGTTTGAGCGGGAGGCCAGGGCGCTCGCCGCGCTGAATCATCCCCATATAGTGGGCATTCATGACTTCGGGCTGGCGGGCGGCTATTGCTACCTGCTCATGGAATACGTGGACGGGATGAATCTCCGGCAGTTGCTGGAGTCCAGGAAGCTTTCCCCGGCGGAGGCGCTGCGTTTCATTCCACCTCTCTGCGGGGCCCTCCAGTCCGCGCACGATCACGGGATCGTTCATTGTGACATCAAGCCGGAAAATATTCTTATAAACAAAGCCGGGGCGGTGAAGATCGCGGACTTTGGCGTGGCCAAAATGGTGCGGGACGCCGTGGAGTTGACCGACGGTGAGGCCCCTGGAAGTTCCGCGCCCGCGCCGGGCTCCCTGCCATACGGGACGCCCGCTTATGCCGCGCCGGAGCAGACCGGGGGAGCGGCGGCGGATCACCGGGCGGATCTTTATTCCCTGGGCGTGGTGTTGTATGAAATGCTCACCGGCAGGCGGCCCGGGGACGTGCCGGTGCCTCCCTCCCGGCATGTGGAGGTGGATGTGAGAATCGACGGCATCGTGCTCCGGGCGCTGGAGAAATCGCCCGCGCTGCGGTTCGAGACAGCCACTGCTTTCCGCGCCCAGGTGGAAAGCGTGGTGAATGAACAGGAAGCCGCCGGGCGCCCGGTGCCGCGCCTGCTGGATGCGAGCCCCTGTTTTCTCTCCATGCCCCGGCAGCCGGGGATGCCGCCCGTGCTTTCCCGCCGCCAGGCCCGCGTGAGGCTTTATGAAGACCATCTGTCTTTCATCCCGCGGGACGGGATGGAGACGGTCATTCCGCTGGGGGATATCCGCGCGCTTGGCGTGGGGCGGTATTCCCGGCTGGTGAATCCCGCCGGACTGCATTTTATAAGCGTGGATTACGGGGAAGGGGAAAAGGGGCGGGCGGCCCGTCTTTTCTTTTCGCCATGTGAGGGATTGTTTGCCTGGCCTTCGGATTTCAATCAATTCGTGGCCCGGTGGCACCAGCGTGTGCGGGAGGCCGTGACGACCGCCGCGGGCCGGGCTCCAGACGTTACTCGGGCAGGGGACCTGGCATCCCCGCGCGTGGGGCGGGAGCGGGCGTTATGGATCGTGGGACTGGTGTTCCTGGGTTTTCTGCTCGCGGCGATGTATTGGGTGAAAAATCTTTCTCTTCCGCTCCCTCCTCGGCAGGCTCCTCCGGAAACGGTAAAAGAGACGGTCTTATAGGCATATCTGAACAGGCGCGGATCGCGCGATGACTGAAAGGCGGGCCATGCGTGGTCAGGGGCCCTCGCGGTTCATTTCATCCCGGCACGAGGAAGTGAAAGTGATTTTTGATGCTTTGTATTCACAGCCACCTGAAAAAAATAATTCATCCTGAACTATGAAAACCAAAACTCTTGTCCTCGCCTCCACCGGCGCCGTCTGGATCCTCACGGTTTCCGCCGCCTATTATCTTGGGAAAAACAACGGGCCCTCCGCCCCGGCGTCCCGGTCCTCCGGCGTGCTTCATCCCTCCGTCGCCGGTCAGGAGACCGTGGCGGATGCCGCGGAAAAACCACTTCCGGTGCGGCATATTCTCGCCGGGATCAAAGAAAAGATGCGCCTGGGCGGGGGATTGCAGAATCCCGCGGCTCTCATGTCCGTGATGGGACTGCTGGATAAAATCCGCCCGGAGGATATTCCGGAAGCCCTGGCGGAAATCGAACAACTCACGGATCCCCGGCAGAAAGCGTCGCTGCTCATGGCGCTGCTGGGAAAGTGGGCCGCGGTGGATGGCCCGGCGGCAATGGAATACACGGAGAAACATGCCTCCGAAGCAGGCGCGATAGCTTCCATCAACCGGGCTCTGGTGGCCGGGGCATGGGCGGAGCGGGATCCGGAGGCGATCTGGGAATGGTATCAGCGAAAGGGCCAAACGGGGACGGATGGCAAGCCGGTGGACCCGGTGGTAGTCGCCGCCATTTTCTCCGGCATGGCCGCCGGCGATCCCGCGAAGGCTTTCAGCCGGTTGCAGGATTTCGAGGGAACCACGCGGGCCATGGCCCTGGCGGGCATCTTCCAGTCCGCCATCTTCGATCCTGAAAAACGCCAGACCCTCCTGCGGCTGGTGGATACCATGCCCGATGATGTGGAACGCGCCCAGGCCCGCCGGACCATGGTAAGCCAGTGGACGATGATGGCACCGGAGGAGGCCATGGCGTGGGTGAAGGAACAACCGGCGAAAGACCAGGGCCCGTTGCGGGAGTCCGCGGGGAACATGCTTCAGATGAGCGACCCGAAGAAAGGCGCGGCCTTCATTCTGGAGGGTGCCACCCCGGAGGAGCTTCCCGGGCGTTATGGCACCGTCGTCCTCCAGTGGGCGGTGCGGGATGTCAACGCGGCGGGCACCTGGTTGCGGGAGCAGCCTCAAGGCCCGCAACTGGACGAAGCCCGGCGCACGTTCGTCAGCGTTGCCAGTGAAAGGGATCCCGCCAGTGCCATGGTCTGGGCGGGGACCATTACCGATCCCGTGTCGCGGGTAAGCTCCATGGCCACGGCCTGGCAGGCCTGGAAAAAGACGGATCCCGCCGC
The DNA here is from genome assembly GCA_965229245.1 of Verrucomicrobiales bacterium. GTDB lineage: Bacteria > Verrucomicrobiota > Verrucomicrobiia > Verrucomicrobiales > V1-33 > V1-33. Next base: position 1,785,967 of record CBDDIW010000001.1, on the reverse strand, counting down.
GGCTGACAACGCTCTCGCTGCCGCGGATCTCACGGATGAACAAAGGAACACCGTCAGAAACGCGGCCGCTCTCATCGGTGGTCATCCCGCCCCGCCCGTCCAGGATAAACCGGTGACGGCACCGGACAGGAAGGCTCCGGAGCAAAAGCTTCCCTCGCAATGACAAAGGGGCGGGGCGGCTCCGGGGATACGGGCGCGCTTTTTGATAACCCGGAGAAGGGGCGGGGTTAGATAACCGTCCATCCGTTTGAACCGGATGGATGAAGAATCAAATCACCCCTGGATGCCATGAAGCTAAAGACACGGAATTTCCTGACATCTTACAACTTCACCGGCCGGCTGGCGCGATGGATGATTCTGGCGGTGTTGTGGGGGGAAGTTGTTCCTGGCCGGGCACAGGCACCGCTGGAAATCGGGGACCGGAAACAGTTGTTCATCGACCGCCGGTTCATCGCCTCCAGCGAGGGGGTGGAACTGAACATGAACCCGGCGCAAAAGCTGGGCCTCATCCAGGATGAGCAGGGGAATCCCTCGACGGAGTTTGGCCATACCAGCCGGGTGATCGAGGACGGGGGGAAGATACGGCTGTATGTCGGGGCGGGGGACCTGGGGGTGCTGGAAAGCGGGGATGGCATCCGCTTTAAGCGCACTTCCATTGCCATCGGTCGCGGGGATCTGCCCACCATTTTTCTGGACCCGCATGATCCGGATCCCGCCCGGCGTTACAAGCTGTTCTGGCTTCAGAGCGGCGCGAAGTTCGATGTGGAGAAGGACGGTATCTTCGCGGGATACTCCGCGGACGGGCTCAAGTTTACCCCGGCGGGGCGGGTGCTGCCGTTTTTGATCGACAATCCCACGGTGGTGGACTGGGACGCGAGGATCGGGAAATATGTCATCTTTACCCGCACCTTTTCCTATGATTCTGAAAATCAGAGGCGCATCACCCGCATCGTAACGGATGATCCGCTGAAGCCCTGGCCCTATCTTCCCGGAGATCCCAAACAGGAAAGACTGAGCCTGCGGAATGCCCCGCCGGTGCTGGAGGCGGACAAGGAGGATAATCCGCACTCCGATATCTATTACAACTCCGCCACCATTTATCCCTGGGCGCAGGATGCCTATTTTATGTTCACGGCGCAGTTCCGGCATTTATCGCCGCAAAGGAATTCGGCGCTGAAACCGCCGCATGGCAACTGGGAAGACTTTGGCCTGCTGGAGATCCAGCTCGCGTCCAGCCGGGACGGCATCAAGTGGGAGCGGGTGAGCCGCGAACCCTATTTCCCCACCGGGTTGGCGGACGAATGGGACCGCTGGTATGCCGTCATGGCTCCCGGCCTGGCGCGGCGGGGGAACTATCTCTATCAATACTACAACTCCACCGGGCGCACCCACGACTCCGCCATTCTGAGGCCCGAGTATGAAAAGACCGCGGCGCGCCTGGGGGGCATCGGCGTGACGCGGCAGCGGCTGGATGGATTCATCAGCGCGGACGCGGGGCATCGCGGCGGATGGCTGGAAACCCCGCCCGTGGTCTTCAAAGGAAAGGAACTGCGGCTGAACATCGACACCGGAGCCATGGGCACGGCCTTCGTGGAATTGCGCGATGCCGCGGGCAAACCCATCCCCGGCTTCACCCTGGCGGACTGCGAGGAGACCGGGGGCAACTTCATCGACCACCGGGTTTACTGGAAGGGGAATCCGGATGTCTCCAGTCTCGCCGGGAAACCGGTGCGCCTGTATTTCAAGCTGACCCGGGCGAAGCTGTATGCCTTCCGGTTTTCCGCGGAGTGATCCGGGAAATTTCAGGAGACAATTCGCCGGTTTTCCCCGTAATTCCGCCGCCATGAAAATCCCCGCCCTGCTGTTCCTTTTTTTCACCGCCACTCTCCATGCCGGGTCCCCGGCGGATCTTGTAAAAACCGGGCGGGACCAGGTGGGGAAGACGGTGACCTATGATCCCGCCTACGTGTCGCTGAAGTATCCGGGAGGGGATGTCCCGCTGGATCGCGGGGTGTGCACGGACGTGATCATCCGGGCGCTGCGCACCGCCCTTTCCGTGGACCTGCAAAAGGTGGTGCATGAGGACATGGCGGCGAATTTCTCCGCCTACCCGAAGACCTGGGGGCTGAAGGCGACGGACAAGAACATCGACCACCGGCGCGTGCTGAATCTCCAGACTTACTTCAAGCGTCAGGGGTTCTCCGTGCCGGTGACGAAGGAGGCGGCGGACTATCAGCCGGGGGATCTGGTGACCTGCACGGTGCCGCCGAATCTGCCGCACATCATGATCGTGAGTGACAAAAAGACGGAGGACGGCAGGCCGCTGGTGATTCACAACATCGGCGGCGGGGCCGAGGAGACCGACACCCTTTTCACCTACCCGCTGACCGGGCACTACCGGTGGAAGGTGGCGGCGAAGTGAAGGCGGCGGATTTTTCGCGGATTGCCCATGGCGGGTTAATCACGGGAGGGTAAGATACGGGCATACCCATTGCCCTCTCCCCATGATGCGCTTCCCTCGCGTTCTCCCGGTACTCGCATGCCTGTGCCTTCCCGCCGCCGCCACGGAGTGGCAGGACATCAAGGACCAGTACAAGACCTGCACGCTGATCGGCGGTCTCGGCGAAGGGAATTTCCCGGATAACCCTAACGAATGGAATAACGCGGAGGGGATGCCGGCCACCAGCGCGGAGCTTTCGGAACCGCACTCGGCCATGGCGGATATCTTTGGCCGTGTCTATGTGGCGGACAAGAACGCGCACGCCATCCGGCGCATCGACCCGGACGGGACCATCCACACGGTGGCCGGGATGAATCTCAACGAACTGCCCGCAGGCACCGTGACCAATGGCGGCTACAATGGCGACGGTCAGGCGCGGCAGCGTCTGCTGAAGTATCCCCAGCACGCGTATGTGATGCCGGACGGCACCTTTTATGTGTTGGACAGCGGAAACAACCGTGTCCGCCGCGTGACTCCAAATGGCACCATGACCACCATCATCACGGACAGCGCGGGAGTGAATCGCGGGCTGTGGGTGCGGCGGGATGCACAGGAGATCTACTACTGCACGAACACTCAGTTGAAACGCTGGACGCCCTCACTGGGGAACAAGGCGGGAACGCTGGTGGCCTCCGGCATTCTGGAAACAGGGAATATCGATCTGGATCAGAACGGGAATATCTACATCACGGACCGGGAGAAGTCCGCCGTTTACCGCGTGCAGCCTAACCATGGCGGAGGGGCGGTGACGGACGCGATGATTGTGGCGGGCACGGCCACGGACAAGGACAGCGGGAAGAGTGACAGCGGCTCCTCGGTCACGAAGGTGGGGCTGCTGGGCGTGCGGGGCATCGCCTTCCATCCGAGGGGCGGCTATTTCCTGGCGACCCATACCGGCGGGGATATCTGGTATGTGACCTCGGACGGAGAGGCGCGGCTCTTCGTGCAGGGGAACGACGGCAACGCGCACAATCCGAAGCCCTTTGCCATTCCCGCGAATGACGGAAATGAGATGAGCGAACCGCGTTCCGTGAGCGTGGCCCCGAACGGGGATGTAGTGATCGCCTCGAACGACGCGGGGTTCATCCGTATCATCCGCAGCGTGGCGACGCCTCCCGCCGCGCCGAAGTGGGATGCTCCCGCCCTGATCCCCGGCACGGGCACGAAGGTGCGCTGGCAGTCCACCGCCGGGCAGTGGTATCTCCTGCAACAGTCCGCCTCCCTGGTGGACGGCACGTGGTCCACGCTGTCCTTCCAGCCCGCCACCAGCGCGCTCACGGAATACACCGACACCACGGTGACGGGCGCGGCGCGACGGTTTTACCGGGTGCATTCCCTGCGGGCGTGGCCGAATTGAGCACGATGTAAAGCCAGTTCTTTGCCACGTTTTTGTGACGCGGATTCCCTTGAAACGCGCGGGCTTTCCCAGGAGGCTTCCCCTGGCCGCGCCGGTGGCAACTCCGGGCCGCGGCTGGAAAATATATGAATACTACCTCCGGCGGGCTGTTGGCCCGCCTCGAAGGCTTCGAGTTGGATGAACCGGGAGCGGTGCTCCCCTTCACGGCCCGTTTGGCACGGGAGAATGGCTGGACATCCGCCCGCGCGGGCAGGGTGGTCCGGGAATACAAACGCTTCCTCTTTCTTTCCGCGGCTGCCGGGCACCCGGTATCGCCACCGGAGGATGTGGACCAGGCCTGGCATTTGCACATGGTCTATACCCGCAGCTACTGGGACCGGCTGTGCGGAGAAATCCTGGGGAAGCCCCTGCACCATGAGCCCACCTCTGGTAGAGCGAAGGAGGGGGAGAAATTCCATGACTGGTATGCGCGCACGCTGGAGAGCTACCAGCGGTTGATCGGGGAGAAGCCGCCGGAGGATATCTGGCCGTCTCCCGCGAAACGCTTCGCCCATGCCGGGGAGGGCCGGTGGGTGGACCGCAGTCAATACTGGGTGGTTAGGAAGCCGTTTCGCTTCGTATGGCGGGCGGGGATGGCAGTGTCCCTGATGGCGCTCGCGGCGGGCGCCGTGACGCTGCTGCTCACGGGCTGCATGCCCTTCACGGCGGGCTCCGGGGTGATGCCCTGGGATTGGGATGGGATCACGTTTTTGATCGCTTACGGACTGGCGTTCTTTTTGGTAGCCCTGCCCCTGGCGATCCACATCCGGAACCGGCGGAATAAGATGTTCGAGTGTCCGGACGCTCCGGAAACTTTGATCGATCCGTATGAGGTCGCCATGCTCGCCAAGGGCTCTGGACGGGTGATTCAGACCGCCGTGGCAAAGCTGGTGAAAGACGGGACGCTGGTTTATAAGAGCACCGGGAAAGACAAGGGGAAGCTCAGTATGGGCCTAGTCCAGCCGCCTGCTCTCCATCCATTTGAAAGCGTCATCCTGCGGAAGGTGCGGGGAGCGGCCAGGGGATTGTCGCCTGCCTCATTGTTCTCAGAGATACGGGATGACTTTGCGGTCATGGAAAGACACCTCGCGATTCAGGGGCTGAAGCCGACCAGCACAGACCGGGGCAACGGAGCCTGGGCGGTGGCCGCTCCGTTTCTGATCCTGATCGTCCTGGGGGTGCTGCGGATCCTCCAGGGGATTTCCAACCACCGGCCCGTGGGGTTCCTGGTCATTTTCCTCTTCATCACCTTCATCATTGCGATGGTGATGGGCTCGAAGATCCGGCGGATCACCCCTGCCGGAGAGGCGCTGCTGAACCGGATGAGGCAGGAAACCCAGGCTCCCAAAGAGGGGGAGGCGGATCCTGGCTTTCCCTGCCGGGTGGCCCTGCTGGGAGTGGCGGCCATGGCGGGAATGCCGGACCTCCAGTTTCTCATGCGCGACAATCACCTCAAGCAGGTGGATGCCCCTTCATCCGGCGGCAGCGGAGGTTGTGGCAGCGGATGCAGTAGTGGCTGTGGGGGCAGCGGGTGTGGAGGCGGAGGCTGTGGAGGATGCGGGGGAGGGGACTGAAGGCGACGAAGTTTACCCTTCGTCACCCGCAGAGGGCAGATCCCGCAGCCCGCCTTTCAGGTGGCGCACGCGGGGGAATCCCCGGGCTTCCAGGAGGCGGACGGCCTCCACGCTGCGTTCCCCGATGCTGCAAACTACGATCAGGTCCGCGACCTGGGCGGGCACTTCACTGAGTCTTGCGGAAAGTTCGGTAAAGGGAATGGCCTGGGTGGCCCGGGACCAGTGAGTGAGCAGGTGCTCCCATTTCTCCCGCACATCCAGCAGATGGAAGCCAGAGGGAGGGGAGGCGAGCAGGGTTTCCAGATCCTCCGGGCCGATGCCCGCCACCTGTTTTTCCGGAGCTGGAAGCGCGCAGGAAAAATCGATTTCCGCGGGCGCGGTGATGGTGGCGCGTTCGCCGCACGCCGGGCAATCCGGATCCCGCCGGAGCTTCAGTTCGCGGAAGCGCATCGTGCGCGTGTCCACATGCAGCATGCGACCGGTGAGTGGCTCCCCGATACCGGTCAGAAGCTTGATCGTTTCCGTGGCCTGGATGGTGCCGATGAGGCCCGGCAGCACACCCAGCACGCCTCCCTCCGCGCAGGTGGGCACGCTGCCTGGAGCCGGGGGCACGGGGAAAAGACAACGGTAGCAAGGTCCACCCAGCCGCGGGGCGAAGACCGAGGCCTGGCCCTCATAGCGGAAGATGGAGCCGTACACATTCGGAATCCCCAGGAGCACGGCAGTGTCGTTGCTCAGGTAGCGGGTGGGGAAGTTATCGCTGCCATCAATGATGACATCGCACCCCTCCGCGAGCGTCAGGGCATTCGCGGCGGAGAACCGCTCCCGGCGTGCCTCGGCCTGGATGGCCGGGTAGATGGAACGCAGACGGGCGGCGGCGGCGTCCGCCTTCGGCTTGCCAATATCCGCGTCCGTAAAAAGAAGCTGCCGCTGGAGATTGCTGAGATCCACGGTGTCATCATCCACTACCCGCAGATGGCCCACGCCGGCGGCGGCCAGATACATCAGTACCGGAGAGCCCAGACCACCCGCGCCGATGCAGAGCACACGTGCCCGGCGCAGTTTTTCCTGCCCCTCCACGCCAAACTCCGGAAGAGACAGGTGCCGCGCAAAACGGCGGAGCCCGGACGTGCCGGACTCCGCCGCGGCGGATGAATGATCGATGTCAGGGATCACCTGAAATCAGGCGCCTTTTTTACGGCTGGAGGGGGTGGTGGAACCCGGGAGCTTCACCTTGCCGGCGGGCTTCTTGGCTTCGCTCAGGATAGCCTTCAGCTCGGAGGACTGGTTGGCCTTGGCCTTCGCGGTTTCCGCTTCGTAGTCGAACGCGTTGTCGCCCGGCTTGATCACGATCTTCGGATTCGTGGAGCCACCATAGACCGTCTTGAGGTAGGGTTCGACGAACTTCACGATCGCGTCCGTGGCCTTCTCGTTATCGAAGTTCTGTTCGACGGAACCAACGAGGTCCACGATCTTGCCCGGCAGTTCCTCGTCATTGATGATCTGGTCCGCGAGGCTCAGAAGCTGGTCGCCATTGAAGGTGAAGGTGGCGGTGTTGTCCGAGCTCTTCTTGAAAACGGCGACTTCCGTGATGGTGCCGCTCACTTCCAGGTCGCTCTTGATGGAGATGCCCTTCACGAGAGGGGTGGCGATGCCTTTGATCATGCCGTTCCACTGTTCGCGGAAGGTCTTGAGGCCGGTGTCGATTTCATCCCGGTCCACTTTGGTTTCGCCGGGCTTCGGGCCCTTGCCCTTGGCATTGGCGGATTTGCGGGCAGCGTCGATGATGCCGCGGAACTGGTCGAGACCAGCCATGGTGATGATCGTGTTGCCGGACGCGTCGTCCTTCATGTCCATGAACTTCAGCTCAGGAAGATCATCGAGCGGGATCTGGGCGGACTGGGGATTGCTGGCGAGGGCCTTCTTGAGGTCTCCCATGGCGCGCCAGTCCTTCGTGAAACCGGAGAAGGTGAAGCGGGTGCCGCCGCCTTTGATGGTTTCCACGCGGGCGTCACTCCAGACGTCCACATTGGGGCTCATGCCGCGCACCATTTCCACGAGGGTGGATTTGCCATCGCCCAGGGGATTTTTGCCGCTCTGGCCGGTCATGGCCATGATGCTGGAGAGGTCCAGCTCGATGACGCCGGAGAACTTCGCGGAGCCGTCCTTGTTGACCGTGTTTTTCGATTCCACCTTGAGGAAGCCCAGGGAGGGGAGCGCCGTGCAGAGGAGAGCCGACGCGGCGGCGAGTTTGAGTTTCATAGGATAGATGTTGGTTGGGTGGTGTGGTTGACCGGAGTCCAGGGTGAGGGGACTCCGTTGCAGCGGCTGCCGCCGGATGCGGACGGAGAGTTTAATTCCTCTTTCGTCCGGAGCCAGTTTTTTCAGGCGTAAAAAGTGTCAGGTTTTACCCTATCCCTTAACTGCGTAGACTGCCAAGAATCCGTTGAATTTGAACGGCCTGGCGCTGCATCGCGGAAAGACATTGCCTCATTACTACGGGATCGCGGATGGCGCCGTCCAGCAGGTTCTCCAGATATCCCTGGATGATGGTGAGTGGATCGCCCAGGCGCTGCACGGTGTCCGGATTGAGTTCCGGTCGCGGGGTGGCGCGCTCGTTTTCCTGTTCGCAGGGGCGCAGGACGATGCGCAGCAGCAGATCCTCCCCGGGCGGCTGCACGGGGGTGACGCTGAACTCATAATGACGCGCGCCGTCACTGGAAAAAGTAAGCGCCAGCGTCATGGACCTCGGCCGGCCGGTTTTGATGGAGTCCTCCACGGTGTGGAGGGCATGGCGGTCAGCCAGCACGGCGTCCAGCTTTCTGCCGGTGACCCGGCCGCGGAGGTGGAGCAACTGTCGGGCGGCCTCGTTGGCGTAACGCAGGCGGCCGGTGCCGTCCGAGACGATGCAGGGATCCGTGAGGCCGTCCAGAATGGTGAGCGCGCAACGGCAGGGCGCGCATTCCCCGCGCCCGGCGGTCTCCCCTCCGGCGGCGTCTTCCTCCGGGGGCGGTTCTGATTTCTGGCTGGGCATCATGAAGGAAAAAGGGGCATGGGCCGCTCCGCCTGGCGGAGGGAAACAGACTCAATGGAGCAAGGCGGCCAGATCACAAACTGTGACATGTGACGATTCCGTTGCAGGCCAATGTGACGAAAATGCAACATGGGAAAAATGGACCTCGCGGCTTTTCGTACACATGTTCAATCCATCACTGACAAAAACAGCAACCAACCCATACCTCAATACTAACGAAATGAAAAGGATTGTTTTTATCGCGGCGCTGGCCGCCTGCGCGATGGGCGCCACTTCCTGCTCCAAGGAAAAAAAGAGTCTCAAAGTTTCCGGTTCGAATACGATGGCGCAAGTGGCGGCCGCCTGGGCTGAGAACTTCACGGGCGCGAAGGTTTCCGTGGCGGGTGGCGGATCCGGGATCGGGATCAACGACCTCACGGAGGGGAACATCGACATTTGTACTTCCAGCCGTCCCATGAAGGAGGAGGAGAAGAAGAAGGTGAAGGAGAAGCGCGGCAAGGACCCCGTGGAATTCGTGGTCGGCTACGACGCCCTCGCGGTGTTCGTAAACCCGGAAAACCCGATCAAGGAAATCTCCCTGGAACAACTGAAGCAGATCTACGTGGCGGACGGCTCCATCACCACCTGGGAACAGGTGGGCGCGGGTGGTCTCACCGGCAACATCGAGGTCCTGGGCCGTGAAAACACCTCCGGCACCTACGAGTTCATCCACGATGTGGTGCTCGGAAAGGACAAGGACGGGAACAAGAACAAGTTCCGCACCACCGTCGCCCCGCAAAGCAGCTCCCAGGCGATCATCGACAACCTCGCCAACATGAAGGGCTCCATCGGGTATGACGGCATGGCCTTCAACGATCCGAAGAAAGTGAAATGGATCGCGGTTTCCAAAAAAACCGGTGAACCGGCGGTGCTGCCCGCGGTGGATGATGCCCGCAGCGGCAAGTATCCCCTCGCCCGGAATCTTTACCTCTATACCGTGGGTGAACCCGAGGGCGCGGTTAAGGAATTCATCGATTTCGCGAAATCCGACGAAGGGCAGAAGCTCCTTTCAAAGGTGGGCTATGTCTCTTTGAAATAATCATATAATCCCTGCCACTGATATGCACGAATCCGCCGCGCTGGAGAATCCAGCCACCGCCACCTCCGCGACCCGTAAGAAGGGTTGGCGGGCGGCGGTGGCGGGGGCCGCTGATTTCATTGAAAAACCCGTGGAGATCCTTATCCGCGTGTGCGGCTGGAGTTCCATCGTGCTGGTGGCAGCGATTATCTTTTTCGTCTTCCGGGAGGCGGCTCCCATCCTGCCGAAGATTGACTGGTTCGGATCCCACGGGTTTTTCACCTCCACGGAATGGCACGCCAAGGAGGCCACTGGTGCCTCCTATGGCGTGCTGGGGATGATCGTCGGTAATTTCGCCGTGGCCATCCTGGCGATGATTATCGCGATTCCGCTCGGCCTCGCGGCGGCCATTTATATCAGCGAATTCGCCGGTCCCACGGTGAAGGAGTGGCTGAAGATCGGGATTGAGATCCTCGCGGCCATTCCCTCCATTGTGTGGGGCTTTATCGCCATCACCATGATTGGCCCGCTCCTCATCCAATACACGGGAGCGACCTGGGGCTCGAATCTGCTGAATGGCGGGATCGTCCTGGGGCTCATGAGCGTGCCACTGATCGTCTCCCTGGCCGAAGACTCCCTCCGCGCGGTGCCGGACGGTTATCGTGAGGCGGCCATGGCACTGGGCGCGAACCGGTGGGAAATCGTTTACCGGGTGTTGTTCCCGGCGGCCCGCAGCGGCCTCATGGCTGCCTGTATGCTTGGCGTGGGCCGGGCCATTGGCGAGACCATGGCGGTGCTCCTCGCCACCGGGAATAAGAATCATATCCCGCAGGCGCTCACCGATCCTATCACCACGCTCACGGCCACCATCGCCAGCGAGATGGGGGACGCGGTGTCCGGAAGCGACCACATGCGGATTCTTTTCACCATCGGTCTGCTGCTGCTGGCCATCACCTGCGGGATCAACATTACCGCCAACTATTTCATCCGTGGATTCAAACGTAAAGCCAATGCCTGAGGCCCTCCCCCGCGTCGTCCGCAATCCCTTTGCCCCCGCCGCCTATGAACTGAGGAAGGAGCGGACAGTCCGCGCCGCGCACTGGGGAACCTTCAGTATCTCCCTGCTGCTGCTGGTGCCGGTATTCTTCATCCTGATCATGATCACGGTGCGGGCCTGGCCGGCACTTTCCTGGACCTACCTGACCTCCGATGTCTCCCAGATGGGCGCGGTGGGCGGGATCTGGGGGCCGCTGATCGGCACCTTTTACCTCACTCTCCTGTGCCTCATCATCGTGGCACCCATAGGCATCCTGGCGGGCATTTATATTAATGAGTACGCTCCGGACAACAAGCTGACGCGCACCATCATGGTGGCCGTGACCAGCCTCGCGGGGGTGCCGAGCATTGTGCACGCGCTTTTTGGCCTGGGGGCGTTCATCGCCGCCATGGATATGGATAAAGGGATGCTCACCGCCGCCATGACACTTTCCGTGATGACGCTGCCGGTGATCATTACCAGCACCCGCGAAGCTCTGGCTGCCGTGCCGCGGAATTTCCGCGAGGCCTGCTGGAATCTCGGTGCCTCACGCTGGCAGACCATCCGCACCATCGTCCTGCCGAATTCTTTTGGCGGCATCCTCACGGGAGTGATCCTGGTCATTGCCCGGGCAGCCGGGGAGACCGCGCCGATCATGTTCATGGGCGCGGTGCTGTGGGTGCCCATCGCGAAAAGCGGAGTGGAACGTCTGGTGCCTTATGGGATCAATGAGGAATTCATGGCTCTGTCCAATCACCTGAACCTCATCTGTAAGGACATTCCGGGCATGTCGGAGTCCATGAAGTTTGGCAGTGCCTTCGTTCTCCTGGCTCTCATCCTGGCGGTCAACGCGGTCGCCTCGTTCCTCCGGTCACGCCTCCGCCGCCGCAAGCGCTGGTAAGCCCCTGGCGTCCCCCTTCCCATCACATGACACATCTCGAAATCCGCGACGTTTCCGTCCACTATGGCGGGAAAAAGGCCCTGGATAAAATCTCTCTCTCCGTGCCGAAGAACACCGTGCTCGCCATCGTGGGCCCGGCGAATTCCGGCAAGACCACGCTGCTGAAGACGGTCAACCGGACCATCGAATTCATCCCCGCCGCCCGTGTGGAGGGCGAGGTGAGGCTGAATGACGTGGAGGTGCGGGACATCCGGAACGTTTACTCCCTGCGCCGCCGCATCGGCATGGTTTTTCCCCTGCCGGTGGGTCTGCCGCTGACAGTCTATGACAACGTGGCCTACGCGCCGCGCCGCATGGGCATTCACGACCGCAAGGAGCTCGACGCCATCGTGGAGCGCTGTCTGCGGGACTCCGTGCTTTGGGACGAGGTGAAGGACCGGCTGGATCTCCTGGGGACGCGTCTCTCCGGTGGCCAGCAGCAGCGCCTGACCCTGGCGCGCGCGCTCTCCCTCAGCCCGGAACTGCTCTGCCTGGATGAATTCTCCATCGCCATCGATCCCGTCACCACGATGAAGATCGAGGAGGTGCTCACGCGCCTGAAGGAGAAGATGACCATCCTGCTGGTGACCAACCTCACGCAGCAGGCCCGGCGTATGGCGGACCACGTCGCTTTCATCAATGACTCCCAGCTCGTGGAGTGGGGTGAGACGAAGGAACTTTTCACCAATCCTCAAAAGGAAATCACCGGCCGTTACCTCAACGGCGATTTCGGCTAACCGGTATCTTCATGGAAAAGAAGCTCAGTATCGACGTTCGCGATTACAGTCTCTGGTACGGAAAGTTCCAGGCGCTGCTGAATGTGAGCGCGGAAATAAAGCCCGGCATCATTACGTCCCTCATCGGCCCGTCCGGATGCGGCAAGACCACGCTCCTGCGGTCGTTCAACCGCATCAATGAACGCTACGGGAACGTGACCACGAAAGGCGTCATCACCATCCTGGGGAAAAACATCCTGGATGAAGATGTGTCCGTGGCCTCTCTGCGGAAGCGGGTGGGTATGGTCTTCCAGCGCCCGAATCCGCTCCCCATCCCGATCTACGAAAACATCGTTTTCGGAATCAAATCCCACGTTGAAAAGAAAGCCCGGAACCGGGCGGAACTCGACGTGGCGGTGGAGACGGCGCTGCGCGAGGTGTCTCTCTGGGACGATGTAAAGGACGATCTCCAGCGCAAGGCCACGGAGCTCACGCTGGAGCAGCAACAGAAGCTCTGCATCGCGCGGCTTCTGCCGTTGAAACCGGACATCATCCTCATGGATGAGCCGTGCTCCGCGCTGGATGCCACGGGCATCGAGCGCATTGAGGAACTGATCACCGGGCTCAAGGAGAAGTTCACCATCGTCATGGTGACGCACAACATGGCGCAGGCCCGGCGGGCAAGCGATGAGTGCATCTTCATGCTCATGGGTGAGATCATCGAGCACGCGGCCACGCGGGATCTCTTCTTCAATCCGCGGAATGAAAAGACGGCCATGTATATCGAGGGCCGTTACGGTTGAGAAGCCCTGGCCGGGTGCCTTCCAGCCCGGCAAAGGCTTTGAAATTCACGAAATTGTCACCCTTTTTACGCAACCACCTGCCACCCCTTTTACCTTCATGCCTCCCGATACCAGACACATTCTCGGTGTGTTCGAAGATTCCATTCTCCACCTGAAAACCGATATCCAGCGCATGGGCAGCCAGGCGCAGGCCAACCTGGACCACGCCGTGCGCGGTCTCCTGGAACGAAACGCCGACTACTGTAACCGCACCATCGCCGACGACGAACTCGTGGACGAACTGGAAAAGAAGATCGATTCCGACGGCGTGGAAATCATCATGAAGTTCAGCCCCGTGGCCAAGGACCTGCGCCGCGTGATCTCCACCATGAAGGCCGCCACGGCCATCGAGCGTGTCTCGGACCACGCCGTGTCCCTTGCCCGCCGGGCGAAGCAGATCAATCAATATCCCGCCCTGCCGGAGACCGGCGAACTGAGCGCCATCTACGATCTCGCCTCCGCCATGCTGCGGGATGCCGTGACCTCCTTCTGCGAAGGGGAACTCCAGGCCGCGCTGATGATCCAGGGCCGCGATACCGCGCTGGACAAGGCCTACCGCGAGTTCAACAAACGCATCATCGCCCGCATGCAGGAGGATCCCGCGAATATCCCGGTCTATACGGATCTGTTGTTCATCGCGCGTTTCCTGGAGCGCATCGGTGATCAGTCCGTGAACGTCTCCGAGGATGCGGTCTATCTCCTCACCGCCGTGGACATCCGCCACGGGGGCGAACTCCCCACTTCCAGGCAACCGGCGAAATTCTGAGCGCCACGGCAGACGTTGCCGGCGAGGGCAGTTGAGATCATCCGGGGGTGATGAATCACCTTCATTTATCAGGCTGCGGTTTGGGCGCTGCCCTCTACCTGATCGTGCCTTGTGAGGATTGCGATGCCCAGGGCAAAAAAGGAAGGAGGCGATACGAAGATCCGTCCGGAGCGTGATTATACCGCGGAGAGGTAAAAACAGATCGGCCAATGCTGGACGCCAGTCTGTGATCCATGATCCGTGTCCGGAAAAAGACCTGTTTTCAATTGCTCATGAGATTGCCTTCGTGACTGGCAATGATGATCCTGCAGTATCGGCAATTCCACGAAGCGGAACGCTTCCGGCTTAGTTGCGGGACGCCGTTAGGAAAAGCGGAAGGATCACGAAGGCTCCTGAGATGGGGAGTGGCTCAGGCGCTACCGGGTCAGAGGAGTTTGACCTTTATGAGCATCCCCGCAATCCTCTGAAATGTGCACAAGGAGCGGCGACATTCCTGTCACCGTCGGATTCTACCGTGGAGGACGAAAAAGGGAAGGCCACGGAGCATGATTTAAAAAGGTCGCACGGGATACCCTGGGGCGGGAGTGCCAAGGGCCCGTTCGAAGGAGCCTCCGATACCACGGAGGGAAGGCTTCCGGAACGGAATTAACTTACTGGCTCCAATCTGAAATATTATCCAGCCTAGCTGGGTCACCTTGAATCTCAAGGGTGGTGGCTCGAGACGGATTCGAACCGCCGACACGAGGATTTTCAATCCTCTGCTCTACCGACTGAGCTATCGAGCCATAAACGCCTTGGTGGTCGTGATACGACCGGCGCGATGGGCGAGTCATAACCTGGGGTGGCGACAGGGCAAGCGATTTTCACAAGTAATTTTGAAAAGAGTAAGGAATGGGGGCAGCCGCGGAAATGAGAAGACGGTAAACTCCCCCGTTGTCACGGCGGGGAATCCTCATTAGCATGGCCCCCCTTTTTTACCTCCCACCTACCTAGAAACGTCTCCATGAGCAGCAAGAACCTAGACTCGAAACAGAAATCCGGGAAGACCGGGGAACTCATGCAAGGGGCGGACATTCTCGTCAAATGCATGGAGCAGGAGGGTGTGGAACTCATTTTTGCCTACCCGGGCGGGGCCTCAATGCCCATCCACCAGGCGCTCACGCGCTCGAAGCAAATCCGCACGGTGTTGCCCCGGCATGAGCAGGGCGGCAGCTTCGCGGCGGAGGGCTATGCCCGGGTGACGGGCAAAGCGGGTGTGTGTATGGGCACCAGCGGCCCCGGAGCCACGAACCTGGTGACGGCCATCGCGGACGCTTATCTGGACTCCACCCCTTTGGTGGCCATCACGGGTCAGGTGCCCACGTTCATGATCGGGCGCGGGGCTTTCCAGGAGACGGACTTTTTCGGGGTGACGCTGCCAGTGGTGAAGCACAGCTACCTCGTCACGGACGCGCGGGACATTCCCCGCATCGTGAAAGAGGCGTTCTACATCGCTCAGTCCGGACGGCCCGGACCGGTGGTGATCGATATGCCGAAGGACGTGCAGGAGTCCCGGGTAGAGGCGTTCTATCCTGATAAAGTGGAACTCCGCGGCTACAATCCCTTTCTGCCCGCGAACCTGGATCAGGTGAAAGAGGCGCTGGATCTCATCTTCAAGGCAAAGCGTCCCATGCTGTATTGCGGCGGGGGCATCATCAGCGCGGAGGCGAGCAAGGAGCTGCTGGAATTCAGCGAGCGCACCGGCATTCCCTGCACCACCACCCTCATGGGCGTGGGTGCCTTCCCGGAGACTCACACTCTCTCCGTGAAGTGGCTGGGCATGCATGGCTCCGTGGCCGCCAACAACGCGGCGAACGAGGCGGATCTGCTGCTGGCCTTTGGCGTGCGATTCGATGACCGGGTCACCGGCAAGGTGGAGAAATTCTGCGAGCACGGCGCGATCATCCACATCGACATCGATAACTCCGAGATCAATAAGAACAAACTGGTGCGTCTGCCCATCCAGGCGGATATCAAGGACGCCCTGCAAAAACTGAACACCCTGCTGGACAAAGCGGGCTGGAAGCGTCGCAAGGACGGCTGGGAGCACTATACGGAGTGGCGCGCGCAGATCGATACCTGGAAGAAGGAAAGCCCCATGAGCTACGAAGAGGAGCCGGGCACCATCGCTCCTCAGTATGTCATCGAGCAACTGTACGAGATCACGAAGGGCGATGCCATCATCACCACCGGCGTGGGCCAGCACCAGATGTGGGCGGCGCAGTGGTATCACTTTGACGAACCCCGCCGCCTGGTGACGAGCCTGGGCCTGGGGAGCATGGGCTACGGATATCCCAGCGCGCTGGGAGCCAAGTGTGCCTTCCCGGACAAGGAGGTTATCGACATCGATGGCGACGGTTCCTTTGTGATGAACATCCAGGAGCTGGCCACCGCCGTGGCGGAGAACATCCCGGCCAAGGCCATCATTCTGAACAACCAGCACCTGGGCATGGTGGTGCAGTGGGAAGACCTGAAGTATAAGTCCAACCGCGCCCACACCTTCCTAGGCCGCCTGGATCTGCCAAAGCAGATCTATCCGGACTTCGTGAAGATCTGTGAAGGCTTCGACGTGCCGTGCGAACGCATCACGGAGAAGTCCGAGGTGGGACCCGCCATCAAGCGCATGCTCGCGGCGAAGACGGCCTACGTGCTGGACATCATGGTGCCCTACACGGAGCACGTGCTGCCCATGATTCCCGGCGGCATGACGTATAAGGACATCATCACGAAACCCATCCGGAACGCGGATGGCACGAAGGGCTTTGGCGATATCAAGGTGGCCACGGCCCTTTGATTTGATAGAGCCGCCGGTAAGTTTCCCGCCGTCCCGCGAGGGGCGGCGGGTTTTTTTGGCCTGATCCGCTCACCTTTTATCCCGGGACCTGTTGTCTTCGGGAAACCGCGGACCGGCTGTTATACCATTTAGGGGGGGCGGCGGTCCTCCGCCAGGGGGGCACCCTGCGCACCTCCCCCGGTCTCCTCCGTGGCCGTTCCATCCTCCACCGGAGAGTTCGACGGCGACAGGAATGTCGCCGCTCCTTGTGCGCATTCGGAGGATTTTGTGGACGCGTATGGGCGTCAAACTTCCCCAGGCGGAGAACCGCCTGGGCCACCTCCGTTCGGAGGAACCTTGATCCCATCCGGGAAGACTCCAGGATGGGATCAAATTTACCGGATTCCTATCCAAAATAGTGTTATTAAGCCGGTGGAGACGAACCGTGGTGCCCGCCTTTACCGTTCCTTTTTCCTGGCGGCCCCCATCTTCCGCCAAGGATTCACATTTTTCCGCTGCCCGTTACGGTTGTTGCTGTAAAGTGTGGAAATAATGAATTTTGCTTCCTTTGAATTTTGGACAAGGTTAGCCATCGCGTGGCTGGCGGGACTGATTTTGGTGGGGCTGGCGGGTGTTTTCCGGCCCGCGTGGAAGGAGGCGGTAGGGAAGCTGACCTTCCTGGGGATCTCCGTGACGCTTCTGCTCAGTCAGAACTGGGTGACAGTGGGAGCCCTCGCGTGGGTGATTGGCTGGGGATGGTTGGCGGTGTGGGTGGCCCGGAGAGAAATGCCAGGAGGCTGGCGGCGGGGGCTCTCCGCGCTGCTCATCGTGGTGGAACTGCTCCCGCTGCTCTATTTCAAATACTGGGGCTTCCTGCTGAACGGGGTGCTGCACCTGGGAGTGGAGGTGCCTTCGATCCTGGTGCCCATGGGGCTTTCGTTTCACACCTTCCAGACCATCGCCATCACGGTGGACTCCCGACCGGGGCATCCCATGCCCCGGTTTCTCGACTATCTCAATTTCTCCACGTTCTTCCCGCAGATCGTGGCGGGGCCCATTGAGCGGAAGAAGGAACTGATGCCGCAGATGGCCACGCTCCGGCCAGTGCCGCGGCGGGAGTTTCTGGACGCGGCGGTGGGGTGGATCGTGCTGGGGATGTTTTGCAAGCTGGTGCTGGCGGACAATCTCGCGGTGCTCATGCGGCGGCCCGCCGGTCCCGTGGAAAGCGCGTGGCTGGCCTGGGCGGAGTGCCTCAGCTACTCCCTGCGCATTTACTTCGATTTCGCGGGCTACAGTTTCATCGCGGTGGGACTGGGGTTGCTCTTTGGCGTGCGCCTGACATTGAATTTCCGTTGTCCCTATACCTCGGAAAATCTCAAGGAATTCTGGCGGCGCTGGCACACCACCCTGAGCCGCTGGCTGCGGGACTATGTGTATTTTCCCCTGGGTGGCAGCCGGGTGCGGTGGTGGGCGGTGAATACCCTGATCGTCTTTCTGGTCTCGGGCCTCTGGCACGGGGCGGGGTGGAATTATCTGGTATGGGGCGGGCTGCACGGGCTGGGCGTGCTCTTTTGCAGTCTCGGAAAACCATGGGTGATCCCCCGGTTTATAAAAACGGCGGCCACCCTGCTGTATGTGGGGCTCACATGGCTCTTCTTCTTTGAGCGTGACGTCATGGAGACCTTCCGGAAGATCGGCGTGATGCTGACGCCCTCGGCCTACGCGGGAAATCCCGTAAAGGTGCTGGACGCGGTTTTTCCCACCACCTCGGAACTGGCGGCGGTGATGACCGTGTGGGGCATGGGCATTCTCTTTCTGGTGCTGGAGTGGCCTTCGCGGAACGATGACGAGCCTTACGGCTTCATGCGGTCACTCCCGGCATCCGTCCTCCTAGTGATCCTCACGGTGCTGCTGTCTCCCATGCGGGAATCCACCTTCATTTACTTCAACTTCTGAGCCGGCCATGAAACGACTGATCCTCACGGGCCTCGCCCTGATTCTCTCGCTCGTCCTGGGCCGGTGGCTCATCGTCCGGGCGAATCCGGAAACCGCTTACTGGTCAAGTTATCTGAACCGCAAAGCCGCCGATCTCCAGACCCTGCGGGCCGGGGCAGGGGGGAACCCGGTGCTGCTCTTTTCCGGGGGCAGCAGTTGCGCGTTTTCCATCGATCCACCCGTCATTACAGAGGTAACCGGTTGGCCGGCGATGAACCTGGGGGGGCATGCCGGAACCGGACCCCGGTTTCTCGCCGCCTGGGCACTGGAACAGGCAAAGTCCGGGGACGTGGTGATTTTGGCACTGGAGCCGGAACTGCTCACCTCGGAGGAGGCGGGCATCGTTTCCCAGGTGGGCGTGGCCCTCGCGGCGGACCTGGGGCGTCCGGAACTGGCCGCGGGCGCGCCGGTTTTCCCGGACATCCTGAGCTGGCGGGAGCAGGTGACATTCCTCCGTCCCGGAGTGCAGTACTTCGCGGTGACCGGAGCCAAAAAACTGAGTGGCCGGTCAGCGTATCGCTACACCGCCGACGATTACCGTCCCGGAGGCCGTATGGAGACCGCCGCCGAGGACCGGGTGACGGCGGAGCCGCTCCTGCCCGCCCAGGTGAAACTCTCGGAACCCGGGAAACGCTTTCTGCAAAACGCCGCCGCCTGGACCCGTGAACGGGGCATCCGTCTCTTCTATGCCATGCCCTGGAAACTGACCGTCCGGGAAGCCGTGGCCCCCAACCGCGCGAATCACGCCGTGCTCCTGGACGAAATCTCCGGCATCATTCCCGTGATCCGCGACGCCCACCTAGGCTCTGAAGAGGACACCTCGTTTTTCTCCGATACCTATTATCACCTGACTGCCAAAGCCGCGGCCCTGCGTTCCCGCGAACTGGCGGAAGCCCTGCGACCGGTGTTAGGCACGGGGGCGGTCCCGCCATGAAACTGGATACACTCCGGCACCGCTCATCTCCCGAAGCCTCACAGCCCGGCTGAAGCAGAACTCCGGGAACTGCCAGGAGCGGGCGCGCGGCGAAGGGAGTCCAGATGGACGCCAAACTCGTGCATGTCCCCATAGAGCGCGCCGATGCGGTCCAGCGTCGCGGAATAGGCGGCGGCCGCGCGACCGCCGACGAAGAGGCGCGTGGTCGCGGGGAGCAGGCGGGCGAGATCAGTGAGTTCGCCCGGAAGCGCGGGGTCGTCTTCGGGATAGACGATGCTCAGGGCGACCGCCGCCGCGTTGTTGCGGATCGCGGCTCCGGCGATTTCGTGGGCCGGCAGGCCAGGGCCCAGGTAGATGGACCTCCAGCCGAGATTGGCGGAGAACGCGGCGACCATCATGGCACCCAGCTCGTGAAGCTGTCCGGTCGGCGTGGTGACGATGATACAGGGGGCGTTGAGCGATGTGGTGAACTGCCGCATGGCGTCGCCAAGAAAGATCTTCACGCTGGCGGTGAAAAAATGCTCGTGCGCGACGGTGAGGCTGCCCATCCGCCAGCGCTCACCGATCTCCTCCGCGAGCGGCGCGATGACCAGTTGGAGCAATCCCTGGCTTCCCAGAGCGACCTGGGCCTGGCGCAAGGTTTTCTCAAGCGTCCCTCCGTCAAAACTCACGACGGAGTGAAGTGCTTCATCGCGGAAACGGGGAGCGGCTTCTCCCGAGGCACTGGTCAATACCAAGGGAGATGCCGCGGGCCGGGAGGGCATCATCGACCGTAATTCCCCGGTGCTCAGGGTCGCGATTTTTCCGATGCTGTGGCCATGGCGCACCGCATAACTGAGCATCGCCAGCCGCTCGATTTCCGCCTCTGAATAGAGCCGGTGTTTCCCTGAGGAACGCTCCGGCTCGATCGCCCGGTACCTGCGCTCCCAGGCCCGGATGACGTGGGGCGTCAGCCCGGTGCGTTCCGCCACTGCCTGAATGGAAAATGAAGAGGCCATCCGAATTTCCTTAGCTAGACCCAACCTGGACAATGGCAACTGGAATGCTGGATTGTCGAGATTTAGTTTGACTAAATTTAGACGTAAATTAGACATTGAGTGGGGGCCAATGTCAAATTTTCGAATGCCATGTCTTTTCTTCGTCCAAATATTGACACTAAAGGCCGCGTCATCCGCGGCACCGGCGCTCTGGTCCTGGGCGTGGCGGCTTTTCTAACCTGGCCGCATTCCACCGCCGGTGGCATCGCCCTGGGGGCCTCCGCGTTGTTCCTCGGGTTTGAGGCGGCGCGGGGCTGGTGTGTGGCTCGCGCCTGCGGTGTGAAGACTAAATTTTGAACCCGCGAGTTAACCCTGTGAACAAGAACGTCATCATCATCGGGGCCGGACCGGGGGGCCTCGCGTCCGCCATCCTCCTCGCCGCGGCCGGGGTGAAGGTGAAGATCCTGGAGCGGCTTTCCGGGGTCGGTGGGCGCACCTCGCTCATTGAAAAGGACGGTTTTAAATTCGATCTCGGCCCGACTTTTTTTCTCTACCCGCGTGTCCTTGAGGAGATTTTTGCCGCCGCCGGCACCTCTCTCAAGGCAGAGGTGGAAATGGTACGGCTGGATCCGCAATACCGCATCATTTTCGGCGCGGGAGGGGAAATCAACGCCACGCCGGACATTGCCCGGATGGAGCAGCAGATCGCCACCATCGCTCCCGGTGACGCCCAGGGATTCCGGCGATTCATGAGCGAGAACCGGGGAAAGCTCTCACGCATGGAGCCCTGCCTGGAGACGCCCTTCATGGGCTGGCAGGATCTGGTGAACCTGCGGCTCTTGAAGATGCTGCCGATGCTCCGCCCGCATCAGTCGCTCGATGCCTATCTGGGCAGGTTTTTCCGGGACCCGCGCATCCGCCTCGCGTTTTCCTTTCAGTCGAAATACCTGGGTATGTCGCCCTTCCGGTGCCCGAGCCTGTTTTCCATCCTCTCGTTCCTGGAGTACGAATACGGCGTCTTCCATCCGCTGGGGGGATGCGCCGCGGTGACGGCGGCGATGGCCCGTGTCGCGGAGCGGCTCGGCGTGGAGATCCGCACGGACTCGCCGGTCGAGGAAGTCTTGTTCGAAGGCCGCCGCGCCGTGGGTGTGCGCACCGCCTCCGGAGAGGAGAGAGCCAGTGCCATTGTGATGAACGCCGACTTCGCCCGCGCGATGAAACGCCTCGTGCCTGACCGCCTGCGCCGCCGGTGGACGGATCGCCGGATCGCGCGCAAAAAGTTCTCCTGCTCGACTTTCATGATGTATCTCGGCATCGAGGGCACCTACGACCTGCCGCATCACAGCATCCACATCTCCGCCGATTATGAGCGCAATCTGGAGGAGATCGAAACCAGGCACATCCTTTCGGACGATCCTTCGTTCTACGTGCAGAACGCTTCGGTCACTGATCCTTCGCTCGCCCCCCAGGGCATGAGCACGCTCTATGTGCTCGCGCCGGTCACGCATCAGCACCCGAACGTGGACTGGTCCCGCGAGCAGCCGGGGTTCCGGGCAAAGCTGCTGAAGCAGCTGGCGAAGGCCGGTTTCGAAGGCGTCGAACAACGCATCCGCTCCGAACACATCATCACGCCGGATGACTGGGATTCCAAATATGAAATCCACCAGGGCGCGACTTTCAACCTCTCCCACAGTCTGGACCAGATGCTCCATCTCCGCCCGCACAATCGTTTCGAGGATGTGGATGGGATGTATCTTGTGGGTGGAGGCACGCATCCTGGCAGTGGTCTGCCTGTGATCTTTGAAAGCGCGCGCATCAGTTCCCGCCTCCTGCTCAAAGACCTCGGGCTCGCCGTCGCCCGGCCCGCTCCGGAGGCCCAATTCGCGCCTTTAAACCTGGAAGCCATGTGATGATTCCGGAAGTGCAATGTCCCGTACCGGAAACGGCCGGGGTTCGCGGCGAAACCCGCCGGGCTCAGGAGCGCTGGGCGCGAACGCCCCTCCGCGAACGTCTCCACGTCGTCCGCGAACTGCGCTATCGCATCGCGGAAAATGCCGATGCTCTTTCCCGGATGGTGGCTTCCGCGGGGGACCGTCCGCCCGCGGAAAAGCTCGTTTCAGAGATCCTTCCCCTCGCTGATGCCTGCCGCTGGCTGGAGCGCGGGGCCGCGCGGGTGCTGGCTCCCCGCTTCTGTGGAAAGCGGGGCAGGCCCTTCTGGATGCGCGGCGTCAGCTTCGAGGTTCTGCGCCAGCCCTTTGGCATCGTGCTGGTGATCGGCCCGGGGAACTATCCTCTTTTCCTGCCCGCCGTGCATACGCTTCACGCGCTGGTCGCGGGAAATGCCGTGCTGCTGAAGCCCGCGCCGGGCACCCGTGAAGTGATGCTGGCTTTCGCCCGTCTGGCCATCAATGCCGGACTGGATCCCGCGCTGCTAACCGTCCTGCCGGACACCGTCGAAGCCGCGCGCATGGCGATCAGTGGCGGGGTGGATAAAGTCATTTTTACGGGTTCCTCCGAAAACGGCCGGGACGTGCTCATGCGACTGGCGGCAACGAACACGCCCTCCGTGATGGAGCTTTCCGGTGAGGATGCTGTTATTGTCCTCGCGGATGCCGATCTTGATCTCGTGGCCAGAGCCCTCCGCTTTGGCACAAATCTGAATTCCGGTAATACCTGCATCGCTCCGCGGCGGCTGATTGTAGTGGCCTCCGCCGCCGGTGAACTGGCCAAACGGTTGAACGAAACGCGGCAAACGCCAGAGGAGGGGGCAGGACACGGATCTTTTCCCGCGATTGAAAGTGTGCCCGACGATTTAGCGGCGATCGACCTCATTAACGCCGCTGAATTTGGGCTCGGCGCGTCCGTTTTTTCCCGCGACGTGGCAAAGGCCAGGGAACTCGCCACGCGGATCCGGACCGGTTTCGTGGTTATCAACGATCTCATTGTTCCGACCGCTGATCCCCGGATGCCTTTCGGTGGCCTCAGAGCCAGTGGCTTTGGCTCCACCCGCGGTGACGAAGGGTTGCTGGAGATGACCTTTCCCCATGTCATCGCCGTGCGCGCGGGCCGCTTTCACCCACACTTTGACGAACCCGGGGAGGGGGATGCCAGCCTCTTCGCCGCCTACATTCGTGCCGCGCACGGGCGTCACCGGTTGTCCGCGATGCGCGGCTTTCTCCGCGCCATCATTGAAAAAGCCAAATCCCGAAAGACCTCACCATGAAACCTGTCGGCATCATCGGCGGCGGCCTCGCCGGCCTGTCCGCGGCCTGCGTTCTTGCCGCGCGCGGTCGCAAAGTCATCCTTTTCGAACGCAATGAATGGCTCGGTGGAAAGGCCGCGCAGCTTACGGGCGACGGCTTCCGTTTTGACATGGGGCCGACCATCATCACCATCCCGTCGGTCCTGCGACGGATCTTTGCCGAGGCGGGCGTGCGTCTGGAAGACTACCTGGAACTTGTGAGGCTGGATCCGCAGTGGCGCTGCTTCTTCGATGATGGCTCGAAGCTCGATCTCGTGCAGGACCCGGAGGCGATGGCCCCCACGCTGGATACCTTTGCGCCGGGCACGGACTCCGGCAGGCGCTATCGCGACTTCATAGATTACAGCAAACGGCTCGACGAAATCTCCCAGCGTCACTTTTTCTACAAACCCATCGGCGGGCTGAAGGACATGTTCGAGTGGAAGGCGTCGTTCGATCCGAAGATGCTGGGCGATGTGCTCTCGATGCGCCTGGGGCGTTCCGTGGCGGGCACGGTGCGCAAATACACGCCCGACCCGAGGGTCGCGCAGATGATCGACCACTTCACGCAGTATGTCGGCTCCTCTCCTTACGGCTCGCCCGCCATATTATGTGGTATTGCTCATATGCAGACCGGGGAAGGGGTGTGGTATCCCAAGGGGGGCACGCGCGCGGTTCCGCTCGCGCTGGAAAAACTGGCGCGTGAACTTGGCGTGACGATCCGCACCGGGGTGAAGATCGGGAAAATCCTTTCGCGGGAAGGAGAGATTACCGGCGTCCAGACTGACGCGGGCGAGCAGATCGAACTCAGCGCGGTCGTGTCAAATTGCGACTCCGTGCGCACCCACCGGGAACTCATCAACGGTGCCGCAGGGGCGGCCTTTGAGCGGCGGCGCGGCTATGAGCCCGCCTGTTCCGGGGTGGTTCTTTATCTCGGTCTGAACCGGCGCTACGAACACCTGACACATCATAATTTCGTGTTCAGCCGCGACCCGAAGACGGAGTTTGACTGGATCTACAAGAAGGGAGAGCCCGCGCCGGACCCCACCTGTTATCTCGCCGCGACGACCTGCACCGATGCCGCCACCGCCCCTGAAGGAGGTGAGGCTCTCTACGTGCTCGTCCACACGCCGTATCTGCGCCCGCATCACGACTGGAAGGCGATGCTTCCCGCTTATCGCGAGGTTATCCTCGATAAACTCAAACGCACTGGCGGGATGCCTGACATTGAAGACCGCATTGTCTTCGAACGCGTGCTGACACCACAGGACATCCATGAGCGCTATCATGTCCTCAACGGGGCGATCTACGGGCTCGCCAGCCACGGGAAAGTGCTTGGCGCATTCAAGCCCGGGAACCGCAGCCCCGACCTGCGCGGCCTGTATCTTGCAGGTGGTGCCGCGCATCCCGGTCCCGGCATGCCCATGGTGCTCATGTCCGGCTGGATCGCCGCCGACACGCTGGACCGCGATGCCCATGCCCCGCTGCCCGGGGACACGAAGCCATAAAACGAACCTCAGATGCAAGATCGAAACAGCCTGCAAATGCCGCGTGTTTCGCCGCTCCTGAGGAGCGTGTTCACCGCTTATTGCCGACGGTTCGTTGGTCGCAATTTCCATGCTCTCCGCGTTCTGAAGAGCGGCCTGCCACCACGCGATACCGGTCGCCCACTTGTCATCTACCTGAACCATGCGGCGTGGTGGGACCCGCTCGTGTGTCTGCTGCTGGCGCGAAAGTTTTTTCCGGAACGGGACTCGTTCGCGCCCATCGATGCCGCGATGCTTGAACGTTACCGGTTCTTCCGGCACCTCGGCTTTTTCGGTATCAAGTCCCGCACGGCACAAGGCGCGCGCGCTTTACTTCGCACCACGCATGCCCTTCTGGAATCATCGAAAAATGCCGTGTGGATCACGCCGCAGGGCCGCTTCATGGATGTGCGGGAGCGCCCGCTCCGCCTTGAAGCAGGTCTGGGGGCGCTGGCTTTGCGCGAGCCGGAGGCGACTTTCATTCCTCTGGCGATGGAGTATGCCTTCTGGACGGAACCACGTCCGGAGATCCTCGTTTCCTTTGGAGAGCCCATCACCCCCGGCAGGGAATCCGCGCGGACCGCCGTGGAATGGACGCGCGCGTTCACCGTCGCTTTAGAGTCAGCTCAGGATGAGCTCGCCGCCCGTTCCTGCCGCCGTGAGCCCGCCGATTGGCAGACGCTGAAGCGTGGCAAGGCGGGCCAGGGAGGCTTCTATGATGCCTTCCGGCGGCTGAGGGCACGGCTGCGCGGTGGAAAATTTGTGCCTGAACATCACCCGGAGGAGTCACCTTGATAGACTGGATCGCCACCGCGAGCTGCGTGCTCGCCCTTATTCCCGCCGTGCTTTTCCTGCGCAATCTGTGGCTCTACACTCCGCTGAAAAGCCGCCCGCGCGAGGCCGCGTTTCCGGTCCCCTGTTCCGTGCTCATACCGGCACGCAATGAAGAAGGCAATATCGCCGCGGCGTTGCATTCCGTTCTTAAAAGCGAAGGGATCGATTTTGAAGTGGTCGTGCTCGATGACGGCTCCACCGACGGCACGGCGGAGCTTGTCCAGGCCATCGTGCGAACGGATCCGCGAGTCCGTCTGGAGTCAGCCCAGCCGCTGCCCGCCGGCTGGTGCGGGAAAAACTTCGCCTGCCATCAACTGGCCGGACTGGCGCGTCATCCGCTCCTCGTTTTTATGGATGCCGACGTGCGCATTTCACGCCCTGATTCGCTGGCGCGGCTGGCGGGCTTTGTGGAGAGCAGCGGCGCGGCGCTTGTTAGCGGCGTTCCCCGTGAAGAGACACGCGGGCTGATGGAGAAGCTCATCATCCCGCTCATCCATTTCATCCTGCTGAGCTTTCTGCCCTTCGCGTGGATGCGCGGGACCACCGATCCCCGCTTCGCCGCCGCGTGTGGACAAATCCTCGCGGCGCGCCGTGACCGCTATGAGCAGACCGGAGGCTACTCCAGTATTCCCGATCGCATTCATGACGCCGTGGCCATCACGCGCCTGTTCCGCTCCCGGGGCCTGGCGACGGATCTTTTCGACGCGACCGATACCTTCCATTGCCGGATGTATCAAAGCGGTGCCGAAGTGTGGAATGGCTTCAAGAAGAACGCTCATGAGGGGCTGGGCTCACCAGGCCTCATCATTCCTTCGTCACTGTTGCTGCTCGGTGGGCAGGTGCTGCCCATCGGCCTGTTGATCGGGGTTCCATCGCCTCTCGCGGTGGTCGCCACCATCGCGGCGTTCCTTCCCCGCCTGATCGCCGTAAGACGTTTCCGGCAGTCGATTCCTGGCGCTCTGCTGCATCCTCTCGGTATTTGTATTCTCGTCGCGATCCAGTGGGTCGCCTTTGTTCAATCGTTGCACCGGCGTCCCGTCACCTGGAAAGGGCGCTCTTATCCACCCGTTCAACCGGTATGAAAATCCTCCTTCTCCTTGCTTTCATTTTATTGAACACGGTTGCCACGGCCGCGCCCGCGCCCGTGAAAAAGCTGAGCAATTTTGACCTCACCGATCAAAATTCCAAGCTCCACAGTTTTCACTTCCCGAAGAAGCGGGTCAGTCTGATCACCGTGGCCGATCATAAGGGCTCCAGCCAGGTCGCGCCGTGGATTCAGGTGTTGCACAAGCGCTACGCCAAACGCGTCAACATCGACGGCGTCGCCGATGTTTCGATGATACCGAAGCTTTTTCAAAACAGGTTCCGCGAAGGCTTTCGAAAGAAGTTCACCTATCCAATTATGCTGGACTGGGAAGGAAGGGTTGTGAAAGAATTCGCCTATACAAAAGGGATGGCGAATATCTATCTGGTTGATCGTAACGGCCGGATTTTATATCAGGTTACAGGGCCCATGCAGAATGCCGGAGCCCAGAAATTTTTCTCGGCAATAGATCGCGCTATCAAAAAATAATGCCATTTGATATTGGAAGCCGGCAAATTTGATCCGTTTTGGAAGTTTTCTCAGGGGGCGTGGCCTTACACTTCTCCCGTGCTCCAACTGGAGAGTTCGACGGCGACAGGAATGTCGCCGCTCCTTGTGCGCGTTCAGAGGATGGTTAGGACGCGCATGGGCCGCCCTCGTTTGGAGGAGCTTCCGATAGTAGCAGACGGAAACAAAAAGCCGCCCGGGATTTCCGGGCGGCTTTGCAGTTTCAGATATTATCCAGTCCAGGCTCAGCTCCAGCCGTGGGTGTCACGGACTTTGATCATGGCGGCGAGGATGGTGTTCCAGGTGCTTTGTTGCATAAGCACGGAGTTCGGAAACATGCAGCCATCCCAGCAGATGTGCTGGATGCCGCGGGAGGCGGCATCCTTCAGCCAGTAGCCGGAGGCTTTGGTGATGTCCAGCTTGCCGTTCGGATCGTCAGCCTGGCAGTGGCGGCCGGTTTTGTCATGGCTGCCGGAACCATGGACGGAGCCGTCGTTCTGGGCGACGTGGAAGTCGAGCGTCCAGGGGCGGAGGGCGTCCGTCATGGTGGTGTAGGCGGCGTCCAGTTCCTCCGGGGAGTAGCCTTCCTTGAGCAGGGCGTGCTCCGGGGCATTGTAGCCCAGGAGATAGAGATAGGTGTGGGCGAGGTCCGCCTGGAACCCGACGGTGCCGGGCATGCCGGTGGCTTCCAGAGTGGCCAGCATGTGCTTCCAGGAGTGCATGCCGCCCCAGCAGATCTCGCCTTCGGCGGCGAGGCGTTCGCCACTGTCCTGGGCGACCTTACCGGCTTCCCGGAAGGTGGCGGCGATCTTTTGGGTGTTCCCCTCGGGGTCCTCCGCCCAGCCGGACGGGCCGCCCGCGCTGTCGATGCGGATGACGCCATATTTCCGCACGCCGTGTTCATTGAGGAGCTTCGCGACGCGGCAGGCTTTCTTCACCGCGAGGACAAACTTTTCCTGGGCCTCCGGGCCGCCAAAGGCGGTGTCCCCCACGGTGCCGGGCCAGACGGGGGCCACGAGGGAACCGACGGCGAGACCCTTGCCCGCGATCTTGTCCGCCATGGCTTTGAGATCGTCCTCGGAGATGTCGATGTTCGTGTGCGGGTCAAAGAGGAAGAGGTCCACGCCGTCGAACTTCGTTCCGTTCACCTCGGAGTTCGCCGTGAGGTCGAGCATGGTGTCGAGGTCGATAAACGGTTCCGCGCCGGGGCTGCCTTTGCCGACAAGACCGGGCCACATGGCGTTGTGAAGTTTAGGATACGTGTTGGACATGATCGTGAGAGGTTAATGGGGGTAGGAATCAGAAAGAAGGCCACCGTTGCCGGGCAGGCGGATTTATAGGAGCACCCGCGGCGGGGTGTCCAGGAAAATCCTGACGGAAGGGTGGTGCCTCCTGGGAACTCAATTCCCGCCAACCCGGGGCTCCTGAATTTCGACTGGTTTCCCGAGCTTCGAGTAGATGATTAGTGTGTCCGCCGTGAGCGTGCCGAAGTTCAGGGTGAGCCGCACGCGGCGAATGACGGGACCGGCTTTGGAGGGGAGCATCCAGTAAGTGCGGAGAGGCTCGCCGGCGGTGGTAGGGGTGCCGCGAAAGCGGTAGAGGTCCTCGCCGTCCACCTTGTCCGTGCCCGCGAGTTCGAAGGTGTATTTCTCCGTGATCTTCGCCGCGGTATCCACGGGGGCCTGGAGGGTGCGGCAGAGGCCCGGGCCGGTCTCCTCGTCCGGGTTTCGCATCCAGGTCGCACCGTCATCCCGGCTCAGGAAAAACCCTTTGGGGGTCACCACGTGGCGCTGGCGGACCCCGTCGAACCCCACGAAGGTGAGATCCATGGAACCGATGCCCATGGAAGCGTCCATGGTGGACTTCCGGGCGTCCTGGGCAGTGAGCTCGGCATGCACCACGTAGGAGGTCATTTGGGTCATGTTCCGGAAAGCCATGTCCATAGTTTCCCGGGTGCCGGATTTCACCTCCGTAGCGGCCTTTTCCCGGCTCAGGTGGTCGGATACTCCGGCCACGAGCACCTGCACTGCCTCCTGGAGTTCCCCCATGGGTGCTTTTTTGACCGTGGCCTCAATGACTGGCTTCCAAAGGTTCGGCGGCACTTTGCTCTTCTCCGCCTGAGTGCCTGCCAGGGCGGCCAGCCGGGTGGCGATCTCCTCCCCAGGGACGTACATCATGAGCAGGGCAAATGCATTGAGCGCCAGCCGGGCCTCACCCGCGCCGCCATTGTCCCCCAGCTTATCCATGAGCGGGGGGAGTTCCTCCATAAGGAACTTGATGAGCTTCACGGGCGCGTCGCTGTCCGGACCCGACGGGGAATCCGGGACGGGAGGCAGCGTGATCCCCAGTTGAGTGGCATAAGCGCGGGCCTCGCGTTCATACGCTTCCCATCGCGCGGGGGGCGCGCCGTGGAGTTTCAGGAGCGCCAGTTGTCCCAGGGCCGCCGCGAGTTCAAACCCCGCCTGCCGCCCCGTGGCCAGTTCCTCGCGGCGCAGGCCGATGATCTTCAGGCCCTGGCTTTTTTCCGCTGCGTCGTGCAGGACGAGGGATTCGCGACGCATGCCTTTTTCATACTGACTGAACCACCGGAGGGTAATATAAGTGTCCCGTCCCGTGCCGGAGGTCCCGGCGGCATTTCCCTGGAGATCCACCAGGCAGCGGTCCTCCTCCAGCGCGGTGGACCTCAGGGCACCATGGGTGGCCAGGGCTTTCCGGAAATCCTCCTTCGACGCCTTCGCGAAGTCCGAATACCCCCAAAGCGCCTGGCCTTCCGCGATCTCTCCCTTGAGGAGATGGTCCTGCCAGGCCCGGCCGATTTTAATGGCGGCGTTCAGTTTCTCCGCTTGGAGGGGAGGGGCGACAGGGGCGGGAGCGGGAGCGGGAGTAGGAGTGGAGGGAGAGGTGGTGGCGAAAAGGGGGGCGGGGAGTGTGAGAAGGAGGCTGAGGGCGAGAGTCTTCACGGAAGGAGTTTAAAAGTGGGAAGGAGATTTTGTCCAGATGTATTCACATTGTAAGTGCGGGCAGGCTGGCGAGGCCTAAGGGGATGACTCTATATATTGAGTCTCAAATCTGTTGACTCCACAATCTGTAGTGGTGTATTCCTTTCTAAAATTCCGCGCCCACCGATGAGGTGTCCTAAATGCCATAAAGACGAGGATAAGGTGATCGATTCCCGAATCTCCAGAGAGGGCGCGGCGATTCGGCGGCGGCGGGAGTGCCTTGCCTGCGCCCACCGGTTCACTACTTACGAGACGATTGAGCCTTCGGATATGGTGGTGATCAAACGAAATGGCAGCCGGGAGCCCTTTGACCGGGAGAAACTGCTGCGGGGTCTCCAGAAAGCCTGTGAAAAACGTCCCGTGGGACTGGATGATCTGGAGGAAGCGACCAGCCAGATCATCGTGGAACTAGAGTCCGAGGGAATGCGGGAAATCCCCACCAGGCTGTTGGGGATGAAGGTGATGGATCGACTGCACGGCATCGACCAGGTGGCTTACGTGAGGTATGCGAGCGTTTACCGCCAGTTTCAGGACGTGGGGGAATTTATCGAGGAGATCAATTCCATGGAGCGGCGGCTTCCGCGCAACGGTATGCACCCTGAGCTTTTTAACGAGTCCCCGCTCCCATCCAGACCCGCACGTCTTTCATGATCGCTCTCCCATCCCAGCTCCCGCTTCTACGCGTCGGCCGCTACGAACTGGTCACCTACGAGGCGGCATGGGTGGAGGAGTCAATCAAGGACGCGGCCCGGGAGGCAGGTCATGAGGAGTGGTGGTTCGCGTGCGATATCACCCGCAGCCTCATGATGTTCCTGCGGAACAAGTTCGCGGGCACGGCCATCACCATCGAGGAGATGAACCGGCGGCTCCAGCAGATCCTGGGGAAGATCGGCTTCCAGGACATTGGCGACCGCGTCCGGCTCTCTCCGCCCAGACTCCACGTGTCCCTCCAGGATCTGGCGCTGGAGGCGGAGGGTTTCGAGCTGCGGTTTTTCCAACTGCTGGAGGAGCGGCTCAGCGAATTGATGACCCTGGGAGCCCGGTGCATCACCTTGTCCCACGCGCGGCTGGGAGTGAAAACTCTACGGGGAATGCGGAACTGGGGGCCCAAATGCGATGACCTGGAGCAGGACATCGTGCACTTCCTCCGGAAACGCCTGCATAACCGCCCGGATTGCTGCGTTGAAATGCGGGGCCTTTAAATTATGGGGATTAGCATATTATTCGAGGTGCCTTAAGTCCCTGTAGTTTCTAAAATCGGGAGCTGTTTCAACTAAAGGCAGTCGATATTTTCGCGTTGTCTGTAAAGAGTACGGCCGGGTGGTCCGACACGCCACGACCCATTCAGGGAAAGTTTTTCCCCGTCGGCATCCTGGAACGAGGGCACAAAGAGGGAGGAGTTACCCTGCAGCTCACATCAAACGCCTGGAGAGGAGGCCGATGAAACGACCTCTCCTCCGTGGCGTGGCTCAAGCGATTCCGTGACAAAACGGCTCAGTGCCGCTTCTTAGGGCGACCGTCGTCCTCCTCCATCTCAGTCAGGATGTCCTCCAGCGGGAGAGTGTGAAGCTGGGATTTGGCATCCTCTTCGTCGTCATCGTCCTCATCTTCGTCCTCCACATCCTCCACGTATTCGAGCTTGGGTTTCTCGAATTTCCGGTGCCGCAGGTGCTGGGCCAGAGGGGAAAGGGTCATGGAGATCGTCCGACCGGAATGGCGGGGAGCCATGTCCACATGAGACATCGTCTTGAGATCGTCGATGATCTTATTCATCCGCTGCATCCCGATCTCCGGGTGCGCGACCTCCCGGCCGCGGAACTGGAGGATGACGCGAAGCTTGTTGTTGTGATCCAGAAACTCCTCGCCGTGCTGGAGCTTGGTGAGGTAGTCGTGCTCGTTGATATTGATACGGAACTTGATTTCCTTCACCTTGCCGCCCTTTTGCTTGCCCTTGTCCTTGTTGTGCTTGGACTGCTCGTACTTCCACTTTCCGTAGCTGATGATCTTGCAGACCGGGGGCTTGGCTTCGGCGGCCACCTCCACGAGATCCAGGCCGCGGCTGCGGGCGATCTGCATGGCCTCCGCCGGCGTGAGCACTCCCATCTGGGCGTTGGTCTCGCCATCAATGACGCGGACCTTCGGGGCCCGGATACGTTCGTTTACGCGCGTCATGTCCCGGTAGCGGGACTGGTTCGGTCTGGATGGAGTGGGAATAAGCGTGGACGGGTTTGAGTTGGGGAAGAAAAAGAGAGAGAAAACGAAAAGCCGGGAGATCAAAGTGCCAGCTGTCGCGGAGACAACAGGGCAGGGAGGAGGCCGAAAATACAGGACACGCCGGTCATGCGGTCAAAGCTTCGGGCCACTGCCGGGAACTGCACGGGAAGATCCCCATGCCACCAAACTATCGGATGCCAGCCAAACAGCAGGGCTCTTCGCGGAAGAAGCGCACGAAGGCACGGGGAGGGGGAAAAGCTGTCTGGGAATCCTAATCAACAAGGCAAGAATACGGATTCCCTTTCCGGAGTGCAAGATGATTTTTCCCGCACAATCACGGTTTTTGATGAAAGATCCGGTGAAAACAGGGCGGAAAAACCGTTATTTCCGTTTCAACCAGAGGTAATCGAGTCCCACCATATAGGATTTTACCGCCTCCGGATTGGCTCCCGTGATTTCAATTGTGAGCCGGTGCTCTCCGGCGGTCAGCTCCCGTTCGCCCAGCACGAGCTGGGAGGTGGCGGTCACTTTGGAACCAAAAAGGTCGATCTGCTTGTCCGTAAGCGGCTGGCCATCAAGGAGGAATTTGACGACGCCATAGTCCGGCGCGCGGGAGAGCACGGCCTCGATGGTGTAGGTACCCGGGATATCGATGGGCAGGGAAAGGGTGAGCTGGTCCCCGGGTTTTCCTCCCGTCCACCAGAGCTGCTGTCCGCCGCTCCAGGTGCTGTCCTTCCAAGCGGTCATGTTTTGCGGGCTGACAGTCCCGGCCCCGGTTTTGGACAGGACTTTCAGGGATTCCCCCTCCAGGGCACCGGGCACCCGATCCGGCCCGCCGGATCCTTTTTCCCCGGGCAGCGGCACCTGAACGGGGCTGGCGAGGTAGGCGATGAGGTCCCGGGCCTGCTCGTTCGTGAGAGCCGTGAGGAGGCCCACGGGCATCATGGAAACGCCGGGCTGCTCGTGTTCCTTGATCTCCGCCTTCGGCACCGTGACCTCTCCCGTGAGGGTCTGGACGGTGAAGGCGGCGGCGGTCTCCGCCCGGACCATGCCGGCGGCGGCCTGCCCGTCCTTCAGCAGGAAGATGTGGAGTTCGTAGTCCTTGCCCAGGATGGCACTGGGGTTCGTGATATTTTCGAGAAGGTAATCGATGTCCCCCCGGTTGGATCCCGTGAGGTTCGGGCCGATCTTTCCGCCTTCGTCAAAGAGGGTGTGGCAGGTGGCGCAGACGCTTTTGAAGAGCACGCGGCCCTCCGAGGGCTTTCCTTTCCGCAAAAACGCCGGGGTGAGAATGGTCTTCCACCGGGCGTGTTCTTTGGCGGCCTCCTCCGCGCCCGGGGCGCTGGAGCCGATGCGGCCCCACACGGTTTCCAGCTTTGCCTTCAGGGCGGCATCCCCCAGGTTCGCGATCTGGCGGGCGACAAAGCTGGGCATCTCCGCGCGGGTGATCCGCCCCTTTTCCATGGCCTCCAGCAGCAGCGCGGCGGTGTCCACCCGGCCCGCCAGTCCGGCGATGGCGGCCTGCCGCTCGGGGATGGTGAATTTTTCATACCGTGCCAGCACCGCGCCCGCCAGCGCGGCAGGGGAGGGCGGCTCCGCGGCGTGGAGCGGGGCGGCAAACCCGGCGGCCAGCAGGAAAAGGAAGAGACCGGACAACTTCATGGCAGACTCATTCAGCAGACCGCGCTGTGTTTGTCACCTGGAATAATGCGGGTGTCCGTACGTCCCCGGGGGCCGTGATTTGACACCGTCCCCCGGACCGGGATACTCGCCGCATGATGAGGCCCCCGCTTTTCCACTCCACCCCGCCACGCCTGGCTGGCGTGTTGTGCTGTGCCGTGCTCCTGGGGGGCTGCCGGCATCATGTGCCGGTGACGCGGCATTTTCTCCGGATGCCGGCGGAGGACGCGGGCGGGCTCAGTGCCATTCAGCGCGCGCGGTGGCTGAAATCCGCCCGGCGCGGACTGCCTCCGCGGAAGACCCTGGCGGCGACTGGTTACCTGTCACTTCCGGGGACCACCACTTCCATGGGAAAGACTCTTGGCGGCCTGGAGATGCTGCATGTGCCCGGCAATGGCGGCGGAGGAGGGATCGCCGTGGTCCTGCCGCCGGGGGAAAACGTGGGCTCCCGCTTCCGCCTGCATCTCCTGGAGCACCAGCGGTTTCTCTACATGGAGACCTCCGGCAAAATGCTGGGCGTGCGAGCCTCCGCCGCCGCGTGGAGGATCGATCCGGCGGCGCGGGTCATCACCGGGTATGACTTTACGGGCAACCGTGCGGTCCCCGCCGTGGAGGTCCGCTGGGACGGCAGCCGGTGGTATGCCCGGGGAGTCCGTTAGATCTCCACAGGAGGGGAACTCAGGACTTCTTCGCGGGCTTGGCGGCGGGCGCGGCGCAACAGGCGGCTCCTGGCTTGCAACAGTCCGCGCCGGAGGCGCAGCAGGCATCCCCGGCTTTCACGGGGGTGGAGCACATGGAGCAGGCGCAACTGCTGAGGGTGAGCACGGCGGCGAGGGCGAGGGAGGCGGATAGAAGACGTTTCATGGCGGATGGGATGGGAAGAACGGTGACCGTAAGATACCTGCCGGGCACCTATATTCCTGAAAAAACGGCTGAACATTTCCGGACCGCTGCCATGAATGGCCCCATGCCTCTGCTTTCCGTCGAAAACCTTGCCATCGGATTCCGCCGCCATGATGGAGAGGTGTCCCCGGCGGTGAAGGGCATCAGCTTTACCATGGAGAAGGGTGAGGGCCTGGCGGTGGTGGGTGAAAGCGGCAGCGGTAAAAGTGTCACCGCGCTTTCCCTCGCCCGCCTGCTGGAGGAGCCGCCCGCCGTGCTCTCCGGGCGCATCCTCCTGGATGGCACGGATGTGCTGGGCCTGAAAGGTGAGAGCCTGCGGCGCATCCGGGGAAAACGCGTGGCCTACATTTTCCAGGAGCCCGGCGCGGCGTTGAACCCTGTCTTCTCCATCCGCTCGCAGATCACGGAGGTGCTGCGGGCGCACCGGCCGGAGGTGAAGGACACGGACGCGGAGTGTATCCGCTGGCTTACGGAGGTGGGCATCACGGAGCCCGCGCGGCGGCTGGGGGACTATCCGCACCAGCTCAGCGGCGGCATGCAGCAGCGGGTGATGATCGCCATGGCCCTCGCGGCCCGGCCGGATCTCCTGGTGGCGGACGAGCCGACCACGGCCCTGGACGTCACCATTCAGCGGCAGATCATCAATCTCCTCGCCCGCCTGCGCCGGGAGCATGGGATGGCGGTGTTGCTCATCACGCATAATTTCGGCATCATCCGCGGCGTGGCGGACCGCGTGGCCGTCATGTTCCGCGGGCACATCGTGGAGCAGGGCCCGGTGGATCAGGTCCTGCGCGAACCGCGGCATCCTTACACCAAGGCCCTCATCGACTGTATCCCGCGACCCGGTTCCGGAAAGCGGAGGCTGGCGGGGATCGATCATGAAGTTCTCGCGGCGCAGGCCATGCTCCACGAAAACAGTGCAAAGGCTGCCGGTATTTGATGTTCCGGCACGGGTCGTGCAAAGATGGATTTCGCGTGCGCGGCAACGCGCCATGCTCAGCAGAGACCGGGGAGTGTGGAGGATTCATAGCTGCCTCCGCACTCCCGGCGCTCACTGGTATTCGAGTCGGAAAAAGCGAACGGCAGGTGGCCGACACTGATATCAAACACCGCGTGAAATTAACGCGGTGCCCGCGTGGCCATTGCATTTCGAATGAGTTCGGCACTTGAGTCGTTTAACCCGCGCAGTTTTGCGGGCCACTCCTCTATGTTATCGCCGAGCTTAGTCTCTTTGATGCCCAGTGAATTCAGCAGCACATCCCAGGTGTTCCCCGCCGGGTTGCGCGCGGCCTCGGCGGCGGCGGCAGCCAGCATGGCGTCCCGGTCCTGGCGCCAGCCCTGTTTAACCAACTGGGTTTCGGCGATTTCCTTCAATTGAGGATCCGCGAACCCTCTCGCCCAGTCATAACCGGCCTCCACTCCTTTCCCGTCAATCACCCCGGCGGCTCCCTCCGCGGCAATGCGGGAGCGTCCCGACTGACTGGACGCGGCTGTCATAATGGCTTCCAGATCCTGGGGAGACTTTTTACCCACCTCTCCGGCAAGACGTTCGAGAAGAAAATTCCGCTCCACATCATTGGGGAGTGCTTTCACCCAATCGACCGTTTTTCCGAGGTCATTCCGGGCCGCTCCTGAGACCGCGCCGCCCAGCCACTCAAGACGCTGGCCGGAGGTGGAATTCAAACTGCGGGCCGCGTCATCCAGGCTTACCAGATCCGGATGTTCAGCCAGGGCCTTTTGGAGAAAATTGTATCTTATCTGAGCCCCAAACCCATCCGTGATGGACATTTTTGAGATGAGCTCCGCCTCCTTCGCAAGGTCCCCGTCTCCGAGTTTGGATAGATAAATCCACTGATACATCGCCAGTTCCTTTTTTGCCCCCAGGGCCGCGAAAACCAGATCCGGATCCCCCTTTAACAAAAGGGCGCACTGTTTTTCGGTTAGCTGGCGGTTCTGGTCCGCGTCCGTAAATGAGAGCACGGCCACGGCCTTATCGTAATCACCCGCACTGGTGAAACTCTCCAGAGCCGTATTGAGAATAGCCTCGCGAATGGATGGATTTAAGATCCCTTTCAGAAAGGCTTTTGAATCATCGGACGGCAGCCCCAGGCCGCTGACGGCGGCTTCAAACTCACTCTGCCACGGGTCAATTTTCCCAAGACTGGCAATGATTTTTAAAAAACGTTTCGGGTCTTTACGGGAAAGTGACTTCAGGAACTCCGCCGTCCGGCCGTCCGCGGGGGTAGCAATGCCCAGAATGTGACAAGCCCGCCATTCCAAACCCAGTTCACCAGCCAGTCTCCCTTCCGGTCTCTGAGCCGGTGGAATATTCACCTTCTCCGGATTCTCCAAGGGGATGCCTCCCGGGGGTGGGCGGAAGAAAGAAAGCAAACCAAAGGAAATCACTCCTCCCATAACGAAAATAGCGGGAAACTGTATTTTCATCGGGCGATGGTGCTCATTTATCCTGTTCTTTAAGTGCCCGCAGGATCGCGGGGTCGGTCACCTCGGTGGCCGCCGCTTCCAGAAGCCGGGTGCGTTCGGGGCTCCCTGGCTGATTTAAAAGAAACCCGGCCGCGCCGTTAGGATCTCTTTTGAGCCAGAATGCCGCCGTACTGAGGGCGGCCTGCTCTCTAAGCTCCTGTGTCGGCAGGGTTTTTGCCCATTCGATGGCTTCCGCTGGGCGGCCGCCATTTTGCACCACCTCTACCGCCACGTAATCGAGGCATTTTTTCACGGTCGTGGCGTCGGAACTGAAGGCGGGGTCAACGAGCATCCTTCCTGCGAGTTCCAAACCTTTGGCCGCCCGGAACCCGCGAAAATACCCCTGGATACCGGCAATCGTGGCATCGCCTCTCGTGCCCTCCGGGAGCGAAGCGAGAAAAGTGTCCACCTTCCCGGGCGAAAGCACCGCCAGCCCATCCGCGATCAGGTTTATTTTATCACCCGCGACAGGGAATTTGCCCGCATAATCCTCCAGGACGGAGGCTGCCCGGGCCGGGTCAAAACTCGCGATTCTATCGATAGCGGCGTTGAACAGTTTCTCCTGTTGGGCGGCAGGCAGGGTTTCCAGATACCCGGCGAATGCGGTCGTGTCGAGGAGAGCCAAGCTCTCTACCAACGCACTCTGGACCTCCGCCCACTCCTTCTCTTCAAGGACCGGCGGGGAGGCTAAAACCTGTTTTATAAATGCGGCATCACCGGACCCGATGGAAGTCTTTAGCAGGGATTTTAACGAGGGTGGCAGTTGGCCCCAGTGGGAAACCGCCCACTTCCCGGCGGCCGACGTATGATTCACCAGGAGGCAGATCATAAACTGCCTGGAATGCTTGAGCAAATCCACGTCAGGGCTCTCGAAGACAAATTCAAGAAATTCACCCGCGTGAGCAATCCAGGCAGGTTCACATTGAAGGAGGAAATGATCGATTTCTTTTGCCGGTAACAGCTTCAATCCTTTCGTGGCGAGACGCGCATCCGTCTCAATCAACCTGTTCAGGAGGATCTCGAAAGTATCTCCGGAAACCAATGGAAAAATATCCCTGAAGATCCGCAGGCACTCCGGCTCATAGAACACCGCCACGGACGGAATCAGTTCACTCAGAGGCTTTGGAGAAGTGGAGGCGAACAGGGTCAGATATGTTTTGGACACCTGCGGCGTGTCCGTATGGTAACAGGCCGCGCAGGCCCAGATGAAGCCGCGCACACAGGCCCTGGGGAGCTCTTTTCCCTCCCGGAACAGTTTTGAAGGAGAAGCCTCTTTGATTCCATCGTTCGCAAAGTCGGATGCCGCGAGCAACGCTCCGAAGGCGAAAAGATCCCCGTCTGGATCCTCTTTTTCCAGGATCATGGAAAGGATGGTGGAAGAATCAAAGCCCGGAGCCCCGGCACGCAGGGCATAGGCCTGGAGTGCCGAGGACACGGTTGAGACCCGGTCCCTTACCGTGCCCGCAAATCCGGGAGGCGGGGCCGGCCCCTGTCCAGCGGATTCAGGCCCCGGAATGGCGAACAGCCTTGCGATGATCAGGTCAATAACGCGTCTTAAAGACAGCGTTTCCCGCTGAGCTCCATGTAACGGGATGATTTTCGGTGTCTGGCCGGATTTCTCCTCTTTAAACTCCTCCGGCTGCCCCTGGTAAAAGGCAAAAAAGACCGCCCCTGCCGCGGTGCCCGCGATGACAGAGACGGTCCTTGTGATCCGGATGGAAGGGGCCCAAGGCATTTCCACTCAGAGGTTGCCCCAATATGCGGGTGCTCCGTTCCCGCCCGGAGTCCACTTGCAGAAGGTCGTGCAGGTCGCGCCGGCACCGTCGTTCGGAGCGGTGCAGGGTTTAGTGCATACTCCGGTATTGCCGATCTGGGGAACGGTTTGACCGTTCTGCATATTGCATTCGCCGGCCCCGGCACCCACGGTGACGCTGCAGACGGTGTTTTTAATCCCGGAGGTGGTCGTCGTGACCGTGGCTGCTCCGGCGCTCACCAGCCCTATGGTGAGCAAGGCCGCTCCGGCAATAACGGAAGTTTGAACAAAGGACCGTCTTTTCATGGATTGGATTGTAGGATGGTTGGATTTTCGGGACCGGTTATTTTACCGGCAATGTTAATCCTTGCGTGTTTAACGGTCGCCAGCAAGACAATTTATATTTAATCCTGTTTCCGGTTGAATGGTTTTATATGCGCTATTCGGCATGTTTGTATTTAATCCGATTGTCTGGGTGTAGCCCGGAAATGACTATATGTGCGATCTTTGGCATATATTTCGGTTTTCCGGTGTGTGGATGGAAAAAGGGGTGGAAATTCCACCTGGGAGGCCACCCACCGCCCGGGGTCACCATAAGACCTGTGCCGGAAGAAACCGGGGGGTGGTTTACGGGGTGACATTGCCCCAGTAATCCGGCTGGCCGGCAGCGCCCTTGGTCCACTCGCAGATCGCGGTGCAAATCGCTCCCGGTCCGTGATTTGGAGCGGCGCAGGGCATGGTGCAGGCCCCCGTGTTCCCGATCTGCGGGGTGGTTTGCCCGTTCTGCATATTACATTGCGTCGCGCCGGCTCCCACCGTTACGTCACACGTGGTATTCTTAAGGCCCGAAGTGGTTGTCGTAACCGTCGTGGCCCCGGCGCTGACCAGGCCGATGGTTAGAAAGGCGGCCCCGACAATGACTGAATTCTGTACGAATGAGCGTCTCTTCATAAGTTAGCTTTTGTGTTTGGGTGGAAACAATGACCGTATTTTATCCGAACCCATTTGAATGCTTGCTTTTTTAGGGGGCGCGGGCAAGACTTTTCTCCATGAAGGGGAAAAATAAAACCATGGCGGCTGGTGTAAGTGAAGAAACCACGCCTCCCGCTCCGGCCGCTATTCGAAGATTTGTGCTGATGGGCGGGTTTTTGGGGGCGGGGAAGACCACCGCGGTGGGAATGTTTGTTAAATGGTTAAAGGCCAAAGGATTAAGGCCAGGTATAATCACCAATGACCAGGGAACAGGCCTTATCGACACTGCCCTGGGCCGGAGCGGCAATTCCTCTGTACGGGAGGTTACCGGAGGCTGTTTTTGCTGTCGCGCCGCGGATTTGGGGACGGCGATGTCGGAAATGGATGTGGAAATGCTCCCGGATGTATTCATCGCGGAGCCCGTGGGCAGCTGCACGGATTTGATGGCCACGGTTCTCCTGCCTCTCGAAAAAATTTACCAGAAGCCACTGACCATCTCACCAATGTCCGTGGTCATCGATTCGGCGCGGTTAGAACTCGCCATGGCCGATGAGCTGAAGGACAAATCCGGTCGCCGGAGCGGTTTTACCGCGGATGTGTGGTACATATTCGAGAAACAAATCGAAGAGGCGGAAATTCTCGTGCTGAACAAAATCGATTTGCTGAAAAAAGGAAGGATCGGCCGGATAGAACAATGGCTGAAGCAAAAGCATCCGGACAAAAAGATTTTCCGGGTATCCACGGAGACTGGTGAAGGCCTAGAGGAATGGTTCGAACTGCTGACAAGCTCACAAAGTCACCCCGTGGCCCTGGTGGAGATGGATTATGAGAGGTATTCATCCGGGGAGGCGAGAATGGGTTGGTACAATGCGACCCTGGGGGTGCATTCGACCGGCAGGCCGCTGGATGCGAACAGAATACTGAAAGGTCTCGCGCGTGATATTCAGTCTGATCTCGAATCCGCCGGGGCGGAAACGGCTCATTTTAAAATGAGCCTGACAAGAGGCGGCGGCGGGGAGGAGGAGTCCGGAGGGGATATGGCGGTCATCAACGCTGTTCGTAACGGGCTGGTGCCCAAACTCACGCGCACGTGTGCCCGGAAATTCCTTGTCGGGGAATTACTGATCAATCTCCGGGCGGAGGCCGAGCCGGAACTGCTGGAAACCGTGGTTTCCCGGAATCTCCGGAAGTCCCGGCAGGACTGGGATACGGTCTGGAAAGCGCAGGCCTCGTTCAAGCCTGGTCGTCCCTCCCCCACGCACCGGGTCACGGCCTTCCGGTATGAGGTCACCGGCTGACTGTTTCTTCAGCGCCCGTCCCCCCTGCAAACCTGGATCCCGTATAATTTTCCCCCCAAAGATATGACCTGGTCTGATGTATTTCCGATTTTCCCCGACGAACTGTATGATGAATATTTAGCCGACGCCCCGAAACAGTTCCGCAGAGAAGCGGATCAGTGGTTTGCTGAAAAGCAAACTTTCAACCGGCGCGATGTCCGCCACATCGTTAGCGTTTCGCTTTTCTGGAAGAATATTAACAGCGATCAGCCGGATATCGTAATTCGTGACCGTGCCGACTTCATGTCCGCCGGGAAAACCCGGAAGCTCCTGCGGTTTGAACCGTGGAGCTACTACGTAAAGCCAGTGCTGGAGGCCGCGTACCGGCTGCATGCCGCGCGGAACGACGTCGCCTTCCGGGTTTACCTGGCCGCCGATCTGGAGTTTCTTGTGGAGGATCTGGTGGCGGCCGGCTGCGAGGTAAGGCTCATGTGTTCCTCGTCCATCCGGCACAATCCAGGCGCGATGTGGCGCCTGCTCGCACTGGCGGATTGCGACCGCCTGATCACTATCGTGGATGCCGACCATGCCAGGCAGGTGGAATATGACGTCTCACGCACCGAAGCGATGGCCCAATGTGACTTGAAGTGGTGGCGGGTGCCGCAATGGGGGGAGTTGAATGACAAAGGCACGGTGGCCTACCGGCCCTTTCTTGGCCTGCA
Source organism: Verrucomicrobiales bacterium (assembly GCA_965229245.1). Classification (GTDB taxonomy): domain Bacteria; phylum Verrucomicrobiota; class Verrucomicrobiia; order Verrucomicrobiales; family V1-33; genus V1-33. The sequence goes on along the minus strand of CBDDIW010000001.1, from coordinate 1,743,192 downwards.
GTTTGGAAGTCAGGGCGGGTTGACCGAGGTGGGAACGATGATGAAGGCTTTGATATGGGCAGGCCGGAACGGAAAAATGGAGACTTTTGCGAAGCTTCCAGGATGTGTTCCCAAAGCCGTGCACGGGACGCATTTCCCCGACTACGGTTTTGACGAGTGGTTTCTGTTGTCAGCCATTTACCCGCGCGCCGCTTATGACGGGTTGCTGACATTTGTCCCCTCGGACGCCAGGTCCCGACTGCTGGCTCTGGATGTTCAATATGCGACCCGGGCGCACGGGCAGTCGGAAATTCACTATTTCGGCCCTTCGGAAGCAGGCTGCTGCGTCTCCTTTTCAAATCATGCCTCCCTCCCCGGCACGGTGGTTATGAGGGAGGATTGCAGAGTGGTTCCGGAGAATATATTGAAGGGGAATATCTCCGGTTTCGCTACCGGAACCACCTGGGTGGCGATGATCGGCGGGGGGCTGGAGGCTTCACCGCAAGGGGCGGAGGTATTTCTTGACCGGCGCATGGATTCCTGTGATGTGGCTCATTCCGGGTATGCCTTTACCCTCGTGACTCCTGAAATAGCGAAGTGGGCGAAGAGAAGGTCTCTTTCTCCGGAAAAATGGAAAGCGGGGCAACCGGTACGCTATCCCAGGATATCCGGATCCCTGGTGATGTGGCGGGACGCGTTTTTGCGTAAGCTTTTAACAGCCTGGTTCAAGGCTGGAAAGCCGGTTCGCCTGGAGTTATTCCTGCTCGCGTGGGAGGACGAAGGGCTGGCCGTGCTGGTGGAAGGCGGATTCGCCGGCCAGGGCTGGGTGAAAGCCACCACAAATAAAGTAACAACACCCGGGCAATTGCCCGTTGCCGTATGATACCCCGCCGCATCATCGTTACCTATGTCTCCAGGACGAGGCTCAACCCGCTCATGAAGATGTGCGTGATCCAGATGGAACATCTCCACCCGGACTGGGAAATCATGTTCTTTTCCGACGGCGACTGCGAGGATTTTGTCCGGCAACAGGGGAGCGGATTTGCGGAGTTATACCGATGGTATCCGAGGCCGGTGATGCGGGCGGATTTTTTCCGGATGCTGGCCGTGAATGTGCTGGGGGGATTCTATCTCGACGCGGATGTTCTTCTCTCCGCTCCATTGGACCCGCTTCTAAAGCACGCCGCGGTTTTTCCGTGGGAACAGGAAATGCCGGGGCAGGAGTTTGAGAACCGTTTCCCGAAAGAGAAGAGACAGGGGGAGAAGCCCTGGATGGTCGGCCAATATGCCTTTGGCGCGGAGGCCGGGCATCCTTTTATCGAAACCATACTTCAGGAGATGGTGGAGCGCACCGCCAGCTTTGACCATGCCACCTCCACGGAACTGGATGTCCTCCACGCCACGGGCCCCGATCTGGTGACTACTTGTTATTACAGAGAGGCCAAAAAGTGGAACAATCTGACGCTCCTCCATGGTAAAGCGAACCTTGCAGCCGGGGAAGCTCCGGTATTCGGCTCCGCGCGCCTGGAGCGTTTTGGCCACTACGGCAGGCATCTGCTGAATGGCGGCTGGAAGGTTTAGCGAAGGATCTGCGCGGGTTTTTGAGCATTGGTGTCCGGCCGGCAGAAATAATCAAAGAAGGCCCACGCCGGCTCGGGGCTTTCGGGGCATGCCGCGCGAACGAAGCCTCCCGTTTGATCAGGGGGGGCGTTGAAACCGGTTAGCTGGACAGTACTGCTTTTTGATTTCCGTCAGCTTCTCAGTAAATGCCGCACCCACTCCGGCGGGGCGGGATCGAGGCCATTGCCAAAGTAAAAGCCGCACACGTGAAAGAAGATAGGGGCGGCGAAACACAGGGAGTCGATGCGGTCCATGAAGCCGCCGTGGCCCGCGATGGAGGAGCCCCAGTCCTTGGCTCCGAGGTCGCGTTTGATGGCGGACATGACGAGGCCTCCGAAGAACCCGGCAACGCAAAGCAGGAGTGCCATGAGGGAGGCTTGCCATGGATTGAACGGGGTGGCCCACCACAGCGAGGTGGAGATGGCCACCGTGGTCAGGATGCCGCCGATAGCACCCTCCCAGGTCTTATTGGGGCTCACTCCAGGGGCGATACGGCGCTTCCCGAAAAGCCGTCCCCAGACATATTGCATCACATCGCTGAGCTGCACGGTGAGCACGAAGAAAAAGAGCAGCTTTCCATTCTGCCCTTCATAGTGGTCGATGGGCAGCGCCAGGATCATGGGAATGTGGCTCACAAAATAGACACAAACCAGCAGACCCCACTGGATGCGCGCCATGCTGTTGAGAAACCCCTCAGTATCGCCCGCCAGGACCTTCCGGAACGGGATGAAAACAAAGGCATAGACGGGGATGAAGATGCTGAAGAGCCCGTACCACCTCACGCCGGTAAGGAAATAGTGGAGGGGGGTGATGATAAAAAACACCCAGAAGAGCACCGCGTGATCCGAGCGCCGGGTCTCATTCAGGGTGATGAATTCCCGCAACGCCATGAAGGAGATGAGACCGAAGAGCACCGTCGTCCACGCATGCCCGGCGAAAAGGGTGAGGCAAAACACGGCGGCCATGACCCACCACGAGCGGGTGCGGGCATTCAGATTCGCCACCACCGTTTGCCCGCCCGGGCTCTTCACGGTGCGCGAAAGCACCCATCCGATGAGACTGGCCAGCACGAGGATGCCACCCACATAGGAAAGCAGGAGGATGGTCTCGTGGTCGAGCGTGAAGGTGGAGCTCTCCTGGTTCGCGACCTCCTTTGCTTCGGAGCGCGCGCAGCCGGAGAGAAAAACGGGAAAGAGAGGCCACAGGCAGCGGAGCGCGCGACGGGGAATATTCATAAATCAGTCACTCTGTCCCGGTCCCGGCGAGCACGGCCTCCCGGGCCCGGGTGAGGAAGGCGTTCTTTTCCTCCTCCGGATGGAAGGCGATGGGCTCCCGGAAAGAAACCCGGGCGATGAGCGGCACGGGGAGGAAGGTGCCCTTCGGCATGATGCGGTTCAGATTCTCCAGATGCACGGGTACCAGCGGGAGGTCCGGGTAACGGCGGGCCAGGTGATAGAGCCCGGCCCGGAAGCTGCCCGGGCGGCCATCCGCGCTGCGGGTGCCCTCCGGGAAGATAATGACGGAGCGCCCGGCATCCAGCGCGGCTCCGATGCGGTCCAGGGGATTGTTCGCGCGTTTGATGCCCTCCCGCGGGATGAGCACCGCCTGAAAGACATGGCAGGCCATCCAGCGCCGGAGTCCCGGGCGGTCCCAGTAATCCTCCGCCGCCACCGGGGAGGTGCGCTCCCGCACGGCGGGAGGCAGCGCGGCCCACAACAGGGCAAAGTCCAGATGGCTGGTGTGGTTGGCAAAAAAGATCGCCCGGGTCCCCTCATGGAGCGGGCCGGGATGCAGCCGGGCTCCGGTGGCGATCCGGAGCGCAGAGGCAAAAAGAGCCCGCATCATGGTCGCGGAGCGCGGGAGTGCAACGTGGCCGCCAAGGCGCGCAGGCGGCGGCAGCAGGTGAGGCCGCATCCGGCCACGATGAGCCCCAGCACGGAGGGGATGATCCAGCCCCGGTGGACGAACGCCAGGATAATACAGGCAACAGTGAGCACCGCCATACGGTGTGGTTTTGCCATGGGGCCGCGGAAGTCGTGCGCTCCCGTGAGACTGGCCCCGTGCAGGCGGATGCAGGCTGTCATCAGCGCGCCCGCCGAGGCCACGCCTCCCAGCACCATGGCCCACGGTCCCTGGCCCGCGCAGCCGAAAGTGATGAGCAGCAGGGCATCCGAGAGCCGGTCGGGGAATTCGTTATACAGTTCCCCCGTGGGCGTCTTCAGCCCGCCCTCCACGGCCAGCATGCCATCCATGAGATTGCACAACAGCCGGAGCTGGATGCCCGCCGCGGCGCCCCACCACCATGCCGGGGTGTTCGTATGGACCGCGAGGATCATGCACGCTCCCCCGGCGGCGGCGCAGAGGATGCTCAGCACGGAGACCTGATTCGGGCTCAGGCCCAGCCGCAGGAGGAGCCGGGAAACGCCACGGGCCCACCCCGTGGAGCGGGACTTCAGGGGACGGCGGGCGGAGGGATCGTCACTCATGGCTGGAAAGGAAGACGGGATTCAGCCGTTCGCATTCACCCAAACAGCCGGAGAACAGGGAAAGGGGATAGGTCAGGGCTTTTTCTCCGCCGGTTTTTCCTCTTCTTTTTTCTTCCGGGAGATGGTCCCGTGCAGGAGGCCGCCGTGATCCCCCGCCGTCCAGGTGCCGGAGTAGATGTCTCCGTAGATCATGACCCGGGCCGAATACTTCGCGGTGCCGGGGAATCCAAGATTGTCCACGATGATGACCGGCGTGTCCCCCGCCCATTTCACCACCACGGGCACCGGCACGGAGAGATTGACGTTCCCGTACTGGATGCGGGCGCTGATGGTCCACTTTCCGTCCGCGGTTTTCTCCACGCCGCTGATCTCGTATTTCTCCTCCTTGTCAGGCCCCAGCTCCCCGGCCTTCAGCATGCACCAGCGTCCGCTCATGACGGCGTCCGTCAGCGTGGTCTTGAATTTCGTCTCCATCTCCGCCGCGTCCGGGGCGGTTTTGGCAGGTTCTTTTGCCGCCGAGGGAGGCGCGGTTTCTTTGGCAGGCTCCGGGGCGGACACGGGGATCGCGGCCAGGGCGAGGAGAAGAGCGGAAGCGGAGAGGTTCATGCGCGTCTCCATATCACAAAGTGGAGGGAAATTCAGGCCGGAAGTGCGGAGGTTCCCGGCCTTCCCGGTCCCGGGGGATCAATCCCCGAAATACACGAACCGCCCGCAGTTCGAGCAGGTGGTCAGGGACTTCCCGGATTTCGTCGCGGCTAGGCAGGCGGGGGTCACTTTCATATGACATCCGCGGCAGATGCCGGCGTGGATTTCCACCACCGCCGAGTCTCCCCGGTGGGTGAAGATGCGGTCATAACGTTCCAGGAGATCCTGATCCACCTTCGCGGCCAGTCCGCCGCGGATGTTTTCAAAATCCTTCAACTGCGTGGTGACGTGGGTCTGGCGCTCCGCTATTTTGGCCAGTTCCTCGTTCACCAGGGTCTGGGTGGCGGCCAGGGCTTTTTGGGTTTCCGCGTGCTCCGCCTTGAGGGTCTCCGCCTTTTCCATGAGGATGAGTTCGTCGTCCTCCAGCTTCGTCACGTCCCCGGTGTAGCGCACCACCTCGTGGCCCAGCGCGGTGTATTCATCGTTCTTCCGGGTCTCGAACTGCTGGATCTTCAGCTTCGCGATGGTGTCCCGGCGGGTCTGGATCTGGAGCTCCAGATTTTTGATCGCCACCTCGTTCGTCTGCACGCGTTCCTTGGAGGCGCGGACGGATTCCGTGTCGCTGGCCAGTTTTCCCTTCGCCCGCTCCTGGTCCGCCGGCAGCCGTTTCAGGTCCAGTTTCAGACGCCGGATGTGTTGGTCTTTGTCCTGAAGGATGAGGAGTTGTTCCAGTTCTGGCAGCATGAGAAAAAAAGGCGGGAAGGAAATGCCTCCCCCAGGAGTGCTTGCGGATGCCCGGTTCGTCAAACCGGACCTTGGTTTCATTTCACTCCCGGGGGAAAAGGCCGGGTCCCGGCCCGCGCCCTGCAAGGCGTCTCCGATTCCGGTTGCCACGCCAGCCACCCCCGGCACCGTCCGTCCCGGCTATTTCTCTATCTCAACCAACACGACCTCATGCCCGCCAAATCCGCCCCCTCACCACCCTCCGCAGGTGAAGACCGCCTCGCCGCCGCCCGCGCCAAGAACCTGGACGCGGCGCTGCAACAGATTCAAAAGGACTTCGGCGAGGGCTCCATCATGCGCCTGGGGGACAACCGGAAAATGGACATTGAGACCATCCCTTCCGGGAATCTGCTCATCGACCGCGCGCTGGGCGCGGGCGGCTTCCCCCGGGGCCGGATCATGGAAGTCTTCGGTCCGGAATCCTCCGGTAAAACCACGCTGACCCTCACCGTGATCGCCCAGGCGCAAAAGCGCGGCGGGCTGGCGGCATTCATCGACGTGGAGCACGCCCTGGACCCGGAATACGCGAAGAAACTAGGGGTGAAACTCGACGACCTGCTCGTCTCCCAGCCCAGCTCCGGTGAGGAGGCCCTGCGCATCTGTGAAACCCTGGTGCGGTCCAACGCGCTGGACGTCATCGTCCTCGACTCCGTAGCCGCCCTCATCACCAAGGCGGAACTGGAAGGGGAGATCGGCGACTCCACCGTGGGAGCCCAGGCCCGTCTCATGAGCGCCGCCATGCGAAAACTTACCGCCCTTATTTCCAAGGCCCGCACCTGCTGTATCTTCACAAACCAGATCCGGGAGAAGATCGGCGTCATGTTCGGCAATCCGGAAACCACTCCTGGTGGTCGCGCGCTGAAGTTCTTCTCAAGTGTCCGTATCGATGTCCGCCGCGTGGGTCAGATCAAAAACAGCGATGGCACCGTGACGGGCTCCCGCACGAAGATCAAAGTGGTCAAAAACAAGATCGCTCCGCCCTTTGGCGAGGCTGAGTTTGACATCATGTATGACGAAGGTGTCTCGAACACCGGCAGCCTCCTCGATCTCGCCCTGGAGCAGGAAATCCTGCAAAAGCGTGGTTCCTGGATCAGCTATAAGGGCAGCCAACTCGCCCAGGGTCGCGATGCCGCGAAGGAGATTCTGAAGAACGACCCCGTGATCTACGCGGAGATCGAGGCCGCCGTGAAGGAGAAGCTGGGGATCAAAGGCGGCACTCCGGCGGGTCCGTCCCGTCTTCCGGATGAGCCCATCCGGGACGAAGTCTGAGCCAGGCCGCGCCGGATCAGTATTGTTAGTAAAAAGCCCCGGGGGGACTATCCCGGGGCTTTTTTGTGATCGTGACAGGGGGCAGCCTGTCAATTTTGACGGGTTGAAAAATTAATCTTTACTTCACTCTGCGATTCCTGGTTGAATAACAGAGTGATGAAAAAGCTCACTTCCCCCCTTAGTCTGGCCCTTGTGGCCGGTTTCTTCACCGCGAATGCCTCCGCTCAAATTACCTGGGAGGCTTTTAACGACCATCGTGGAGGTGCCTCCACTTCTCCCAATACCACTACCTGGGAAATGCGGGCCACCGGTTCCGGCGGGCCTCTGAAAAACATCGAAACCGGGGCGGATCTCACCGCCACGATGACGGTGGAGGAGGAGGGTGCCTCGGATGACTTCGGAGCCAATAACACCCCTAATTCCGGCTCCCCGGCGGATCTGTTTTTTGCCGGGAAATGCACCATCGGCGGTGTGGGCGCGGATGGTATTCCCGGAGTTCGCGCCAGCAGTGCCACTGTGATCCGCCTGCGGTTTTCCAATCTCGATCCCTCGAAGCGATATAACTTCCGAGGCACCACCTGCCGGGGCAACGCGGCCTACGTGGACCGCTGGAGTATCTTCAAAATCGTGGAGGCGGAGGGTGCCGCGGCGGCCCACGTGGACGGCAGCGCCAACCTGAACCTTTTCACCGCCGACACTTATCCCGCCTCCGGCATGGGGCCGGATGAGGTGGCGCTCAATTCCGGAAGCAATCTTGAGGGCTCCATGGTCGGCTGGGATGAGATCAATCCCGGGGCGGACGGCACCTTTGCCATTGAGGCGAGACAGTACACCGGCACCGCTCCTTTTGGCACGCCCGCCGCCGCGGCCTATGGTTATGGTTTGAACGCTATGTATCTCGCCGAGGTTTCCACGGGTGGCGGTGGCGGCGGCGTGGGATCCATCACCAATGTCAGTGCCGGGGATGCTTCTGTCAGGATTGAATGGACGGGACCGGGGACTCTGCAGTCGTCGGATGATCTGAATACCTGGGCGGACATCACGGGGGCGACAAGTCCCTATGATTTCACAATCATCTCCACTCCTACCCAGAAGTTTTTCCGCCTCCGGGAGTAAATCCCGTCACGCCGGGCGGATCATTTCAAAGCGGTCCCGCGTGCGGCAGTACCAGTGCGGGCTGGCCATGCGACCGATAAGATGAAGCTCGTCACTCCGGATGCGGAGGTGGTCGAAATCGACATACTCGTCCTTCACATGCAGGCGCTTGATGAGGCCGATAACCAGCCGGTTTCCGCCGATCTGGAGGGTGCCCCATTCCACGCATTCCATGCTGGCGGGGGATTCCGCGATCCGCGGAGGTTTCACAAGCACGGAGGGGGCGGTGGTGAGCCCGGCGGCTGAGATTTCGCTGACCCCGTGGGGCAGGGTGGCCGCCGTGGCGTTCATGGCTTCGCCCAGGGATTCATCCACCAGATTAACCACGAACTCGTGATTCGTCCGGATATTGAGCGCCGTGTCCTTCGGGGTGCCATCCGGACGGTCTCCGGGCGCGACGCCGAGGATGGGAGGATCCGCTCCCAGAAGATTGAAGAAGCTGAAGGGCGCGGCATTCACCACTCCATCCGCTCCGATGGTGGTGACCCACGCGATGGGGCGGGGAATCACCAGACTGGCCAGCAGGCTGTAAGCCCGCTCCGCGTGTTCGCCTTCAAGATCGAATTCCATGCGGGAATCTCCGCCCGCCACGACGATACGCAATCGGTTCCCCGGCGGACCGGTGGCTAGAGTCCGGCGGTCTGAAGGAAATCCTCCACGGCGGCGCGGGTGGCTTCCTGCTGGTCCAGATGGACGCGGTGTCCGGCCCCTGGCAGAGTCACCAGGCGACCCCGGGGGAGCAGTGGCGCGGCTTCGCGGGCCAGGGCGGTGAATTTCCCGTCCTCCATACCGGTGAGCCAGAGGACGGGGAGGGGAAGGGTAGAGAGAAGCGGGCGAAAATCCTGCTGCCGACCCAGCGACCATCCCTCGAAGGCTTGGGCTATGGGGCCTCTCCACCGCTCCGGTGGCCGGGTGGTTCCGGCTCCCGCCAGCACGGGCTGGGCATTCCAGGCGTCCAGCACGGAGTCCCAGGATTCGTGGAGAAAACGGGTGGCCCACTGGCGGTCGTGGAGGAGGCGGGCCTGGCGTTCGATCTCCTCTGTCAGGCCGGGATGAGGGGAGATGAGGATGGCGGCATTCCATTGTTCCGGGGCCTGGATCAGGGCGTGCAGGGCCAGGCGTGCGCCGATTGAGTATCCCAGCAGCACACGGGGTCCGCCGGTTTCCTGGAGGGTGGCGGCATTGAAAGCCCGGGCAAATCCTTCCAGAGTCGAGGCTTCCGGCCATTCCTCCTGGCATTGCCAGAGATGCCACGCGTGAAAAGGCCGGTTCAGGGCGCGGAGCAGCGGGAGCAGATCGTCCGGGAGCCCGGCGTTCCCGTGCAGCGCGTGCAGCATCACGCCCACACCTCCTCCCCGGCCGCGTGCCACCGTTGCCAGAAGCCACCGGTTTCCCCTTCATCCGGATACAATTCGATGACGGCGTGGTCCCCCAGGGCTTCGAGCGCGGCGGGGTTTTGCAGGATTTCCGGGCCGCCCGCTAGATGATCCATACCCCACATTTCCGCCCAGGGTTTCAGGGGCGTACGGTGGGGGTTTTCCATGAAGGCACGCTCGCGGGGCGTGAGGCCGCGCAGCGAGGGAAGACGGGAGAAGATTTTCCCTCCGGCGTTCTGGATCACCACGAAGCGCCGGCGTCCCGGGGGGAGCTGGCGGAGCATCCAGGGGGCCGAGAGATCGTAGAGCGTGGTGAGGTCTCCCGTGACACACCAGGCCTCCGGCTGGTCCGCCGCGAGTCCCAGGAAAGCGCTGAGATTTCCATCGATGCCATTCGCCCCCCGCAGCACATGCACGCGGTGCCCGCGGCCCCAGACGGCGCAGAGATTCCACTCCCGCACGGCGAGGCTGTTTCCCGTGAAGACCGTGGCACCCCGGGGGATGGCGCTGGAAAGCAGCCGGATGAGCCCCGGCTCCGACGCCGGGAGCGTCTCCAGCAGGCCCTCCAGGAGACCAGCCAGCCGGGCATCCCGCGCCTGGTATTCCGTGAGGTCCAGCCCTGGCGGCAGAGGGCAGGGGAACTGGTGGATGCCCTCCTTGCGGGCCAGGCCAGGGTGGCCGCCGCGCGAAGGATAAAGGATGACGCCGATGTCCGGCCGGTCCTCCAGATCCCGCCAGTAGCGGCAGGCGGGCGTGCCGCCTAGGCGAACTGCATGCGTCACGGGCAGATGGCGCAGGGTGGCGTCCCCGCAGCGGAGAAGATGGTCACGCAGCGCGGGCACTTCGCGAAGGCCGGAGGCAGCCTCCGCGTCCACCAGAAAGCCACCGAGGGCAAAGGCGGCACTTTTTTCGATCTCCCCATCCATCAGTTCCCCTGCGAGAAGCAAGTGTTGCGGCGGAAGCGGCGCGGATATTTCCACTGCGGAGGACAGGGCGGGTTCGCTTGATTCGCCTGGCAATTCCAGGCTTGTGGCGGCCTCCCGCAGACCCGGCAGGGAGGCGCTGTCCGGTTCGGAGAGCCCGGCATTCACATGCAGCGGGCCCCGGCCGTCCCAGTTTGCCAGGGAAAAGGAGGGACAGCCCCCGTCCCTTTCCTCCTCCACATCCACAAAAAGCGAGGGATACCTGGAAAAGAGCCCCGCCTGCTCGATGGCCTGCGGCGCGCCAGAGCCGCGATAGGAGAAGGGCCGGTCCGCCGTGAGTGCCACCAGCGGGAGGCCCTGGTAATGGGCTTCGATCATGGCGGGCAGCAGTTCCGCCGCCGCAGTGCCGCTGGTCGTTACCACCGCCACTGGACGGCCGGTGGCCCGTGCCCGCCCAAGGGCAAAAAATCCGGCGGCGCGTTCTTCAAAGTGCTGCCAGAGCCGCGCCTTTCCGTCCGCCGCGGCGAGCACCACCACGAAGGCGCTGTTCCTCGCCCCCGCGCAGAGGACGAATTCCCGCACCCCGGCGGTCAGAAGAGCCTGGATGACGGCGACGGGAAAGAGGGGCCGTTCCATGCCGGTCAGCCCGGGGAGAAGCCCAGCGCCCGCCGCACCCAGGCGCGTTTCAGTTCCAGTTCCTCCCACTCGGCGTCAAATTCGCTGCCCGCCACCAGACCGCCACCGGAGGGGAGCAGGACGGTGCCGCCCTCCCAGAAAACCCCGCGGATGGCCACCACGATGAGGGCTCCGCCCGGCCAGGCCACGCCAAACGGCGCGCCAAAGGACGGCGGCGTGCCCATGCGCTCGCGGCAGCCGGCCAGCAGCGCCGTGGAAGCCTCCGTGCGCGGGGAAATGCCCAGCGCGGGCGTGGGGTGGAGCAGGCGGATGATTTCATTCAGTTCCCCGCCGGAGGGAGGCCGGGCGAGGGTGACCTCCATGGGAGTGCGCAAGTGACGCATGGTGCCCTGGCGCGCGATCTCCCGCTCGCCCGTGGCCACCTTCCCGAGAAGGGCCAGCCGTTTCTGCATTTCATCCACCACCACGGCGTGCTCGCGCGACAGCTTCGGGCGCTCCGTGAGGTCCGCGGCGTGGGCCGCGTCCGTGGTGCCCGCCAGCGCCATGGTGGTGAGGCGGCAGCCATCGATCTGGAACAGCGTTTCCGGGGTGAAGCCGCCAAAACCGGAATCTCCCCGCATCCAGCCAAACGGCAGTCCCTGGGCCTCCGCGGGCGGGCGGGTCAGGAGACGTCGCATCCAAGCTCCCATGCCATTCCCGTTCTGGAGCGTGCCGGAAGCCACGGCCACGGGCACCGCCTTCAGGATTTTCCGGCTCCGGACCGCCGCCATGAGATTCCCGAAAACTCCGCGAAATTCCTCTTTGGAAGGTGACTCCCAGGAAATGTCCGGCACTACCGCTTCCATGGACTCTTCCACGGAGCGTGTCTCCACCGGCACGCGCCAGGGGGTGGCATCCGTGAGCGCGAAGTCATTCACATAAAACGCCACCTCGTCTTCCGGCGGGGCCTCCAGACTCCGGAAACGCCCGCTCGCGGAAAACCGCCCGGCCTTTCCTCCATCCAGCCATGCCCATGCCTCCGCGGAGGACGGCGCGGGATCGGAAACGGGGGGAAGGGGAGCGGGCATTCAGAGAAACCGTCCGCACGATGGAGACCGTGTTTCCGCCGACAAGGGAAAACCGGGCTCTGCCAGGAGTTCCTTGCAGGCGAGCCGGGATGTTTCGCTCCGGCCGGACTGGTTTCCATGAACCGTGTTCCCGATAAATCGTTCCCCCGCCGTTCGTAGTCGTAGGTATAAATAGATGATGTCCCGTCACCACGCTCCTGATTTCAGCCACCTCTTCTCCACCCGCCGTGATTTCCTCACGCGCTGCGGGATGGGCCTGGGGGCGCTGGCGCTGCAAACACTCACCGGCACGCGGGCGGAGGCAGCGGCGAATCCGCTTTCCAGCAAGGCCCCGCAGTTCGGAGGAAAGGCGAAGCATGTCATCCACATTTTCGCGAATGGCGGGCCGTCCCAGGTGGACACCTTCGACCCGAAGCCGGAACTGGACAAATATCACGGAAAGTCCATGCCCGGGGAGTATCTCAGCACGGAGCGCAAGACCGGGGCGCTGATGAAGAGCCCCTACAAATTCAAGCGCTACGGCCAGAGCGGTCTGGAGGTGAGCGAGATTTTTGACAATGTGGGCCAGTGCGCGGATGAGCTTTGTGTCATCCGCTCCATGCACGCGGATGTGCCGAATCACGAACCTTCCCTGCTGCTCATGAACTGTGGTGAGGCCCGGCTCATCCGGCCCAGCTTTGGCTCATGGGTCACCTACGGATTGGGGACGCTGAACCAGAATCTCCCCGGCTTTATCAGTATGTGCCCGGGCGGTTATCCCATTCAGGAGAGCCAGAACTGGCAGTCCGGATTCCTCCCGGGCGTGTTTCAGGGGACTTACATCGACACCCAGCATAAGGAGTTGGACAAACTCATCGAGAACATCCGCAATAAGGGTCTCCCGCTCCGGGAGCAGCGCCAGCAACTGGATCTCCTCCAGGAGATGAACCGGCAGCATGAGGAGAAGCGGCACGGGGATGCCCAGCTGGAGGCGCGCGTGCAGTCCTTCGAACTCGCCTACCGCATGCAGATGGACGCCACGGACGCGTTCGATATCAATCGCGAGCCCCAGCACATCCGGGACATGTATGGCGATAACGTGCATGGCCGCCAGACGCTCATCGCGCGCCGTCTCGTGGAGCGCGGTGTGCGCTTCGTGCAGCTTTGGCACGGGGAAGGCCAGCCGTGGGATAACCACGATGACCTGGAGGTGAATCACCGCCGCCTCGCGGAGCAGTCAGACAAGGCCATCGGTGGCCTCATCAAGGATCTGAAACAGCGCGGTATGCTGGATGACGTGCTCATCGTCTGGGGCGGGGAATTCGGCCGCACTCCCGTGGTGGAGCTTCCACAGGCCGGGGCCAACGCGGGCAAGGTGAACGGGCGGGACCACAATCACTACGGCTTCTCCATGTGGCTGGCAGGCGGCGGCGTGAAGGGCGGCTCAGTCTATGGGGCCACGGACGACTTCGGTTTCAAAGCGGTGAAGGATCCCGTGCACGTGCATGACCTCCACGCCACGCTCATGAAGCTCCTGGGCTTCGATCACGAGAAATTTACCTTCCGTTACGCGGGCCGCGACTTCCGCCTCACGGATGTCCACGGCAAGGTGGTCAATGATCTGATCGCGTAGGCTCCTCCGGCGATTCCGTCACGGGGACGTTTTCGGATTCCGGCCAGTTCGCGAAATTCCGCACCTGGCCCCGGCGTCTTACGGAGCCCAGCCGGGACATGGGCAGGTCCGCGATGAGCCACGGAGCTGTTTCCGGGGGCGCTCCAGTGGCGAGGACGCCATCCGCCGGGAAGCCGGTATCCACCGGACCGAAGACGCCCGCGCTCCCGGTATTCACATCCAGCGCCGGGCTCCACGGGGCCTCGCCCGCCGTGGGGGACTGGAGGGCAAAACACTGCTGCTCCAGGGCCCGTGCCCGGCAACTGAGCATGACACGATGGTAGCCCGCCTCCGTGTCCGTGCAGCTGGGCACCAGCAGGATCTCCGCCCCCGCCTCGCAGAGCCGCCGGGCGAGCAGGGGGAACTCGGAGTCATAACAAATCAGCACGCCCACCCGCGCTCCGGGGATCTCAAAGACGCCGAGGCTGCCCCCCGCGCTGACCTTCCACTGCTCCCGCTCGAAGCGCGTCATCACGATCTTATCCTGCGCCCGCGCCCGGCCATCCGGAGTGCAGAGCCAGGCGCGATTCACAAACTTTCCGGGTTCCGTCTCCCAGGGATATGAGCCCGCGAGAATGGTCACTCCCAGTTCCCCGGCCAGCGCCTGGAATGCCGCGAGATAATCCGCTCGCCATGCCTGGAGTGCCGCCAGACTGCCATTCAAATCCGCCCGTATTTCCCCGGGCAGCAGGCAGGTGAGTTCCATGCCCGCGTATTCGGGAAACACCAGCAGACCCGCGCCTTGCCCTGCGGCCTGGAGGCACAGCCGACGCAGCTTTGCCTTCCATTCCCCGAACGAGGTCAGGAACTCCACCGGATACTCACATACGGCCACACGCAGGTCAGACATGATGGTCCCTCACGCGGGAATCCCCGGGTGAAAACGGAAAAGTCATGTCCGCCACGCCCGGTCGGGGCGGGAGGGCAGCTCACTTGTCGTCTTCGTCTTCTTTGTCCGGGAAGGTGGAGAACCTGTCCGTATAAACCTTGAAGATGGGGGTCTCCTCCGCGATGGCGAAGCCCATCTGATTGATGCGCTCCCGGTCCTCGGGCCGGGGCTGGACGAAGGAAAACACCGGAAGGATGGGCACGTCCTTTTCCCGCTCCGCATACTTCTTGCCCTTTTGCTGCACCAGAAGCATGCCGCCCACGCGACCCCCCGGGCGTTCCCCGATGACGATGTCCAGGGTGGAGCCTTTTTGCAGGCTCACCCATTTCCCCACGAAGGGACGCACCACGCTGCCGGCGAAGACGGTGCCGCCGAAAGGCCCGCGCACTTCCGCCGGGGAGGTGCTGTCATAGGAGCCATCGAAGACCAGCTTGTTATTCACATAGACCAGCAGCGCGTCATCGAAGACGCCGGCGAAACGCCACTCGCCCACCTGGGGAGGATCGATCTTCCCGTGGTAATGAATGAACCATCCGCGCGGCTGGATCTCCTGCTCCGCGTGAAAAGCCTTGGGACCTTCCTCCGCTGCCACGTTTGGCACCGCCAGCATGGTGTAGGACAGGGTCACCCGGGCGCGGTAAAAGCCGTCGAAGGAGCTTTTGCGGAACTTCTTTTTGGCCACCTCATAGACCCTGGGGAAGAATTCCTCCACGCCGCCATTGTAGGGCATGGCATTCCGCTTCGCGTCCTGCTTCATGTCATAGAGATTCCCCGGGAGGCCGACGGCCGCGGTGCTGCCGAAGATGGACGTGCTGATGAAGCCCGGGCCTTTTCCTGGGCCAAAGCCGGATCCCATGCCCGTCCCGATGCCACTGCCGACACCCCCTCCCGCGCCGGAGCCATGCCCGGAACCCATGGCCCCGGCCGTCCGGGAGGCCATGGAAAACTGGCTCATATTCACGCTGGCCGTGGTATCCGGCAGCGCGAAGGAACTGGTGGGCGAAGACGAGGCCAGCTTCAGCGCCGGGGCGGTCTTCTGCATGGACTTCTGCTGCATCCGGACCTTTTCCGGCTTTGCGCCATCCTGACCGCCTCCGCCTCCAGGGAGAAACTCCACCACGGGATCCTTCTCCGCGGTGGTGGCCGTCTTCCACAGCCACAGCACGGCGATAACCACCAGAATGCCATGCACGACGATGCTCACCATCAGCGAGCCTCCGCCGGACTTCTCCCAGTAGCGGGCGAACTTCGATTTCCGCCGGGGTGAAGACTCCTCCAGCGGCTCCAGGATGAATTCGGGGGACTCAGAATCCATGAGTGAAATAAGAGTGAAAAAAAAAGTGGACAGACCTCATGCGGACAAATCAAAGTGGCACTGGTTTCTCATGTCTGTTAGTTCCACTGTCGCCCGGTCCCCGGGTTGGTGGCAACTTCTTTATGAAACGGGCAACGGCCAGTTTTTGGGCGCTTTCTTTTTGATAATGAACGAAATATGACCATCTTGAGGGCTTGAGGTGGGGTTGGGATTCCACACCTTTTACTACGTCTCAGAGGCGGGGGTGCCTGGGTAAACTACGTCTCAGAGGCGGGGGTGCCTGGGTAAATATTTTCAACCACGGACCGAAGGGGGCGCGTGTTTTGTCAAATAGACGGGTCCTTGTTTTGTGTTACAAATCCGACACGGGAAAGAGATTCCCGGGGTGAGCGGGAAATGAATCCGTGAAGAGATCGTCCCGGCCGGGAATTCATGGCCGGCGGTCTATGGGTGGTTTCCTGTTTTAATGCATTGGTTAATAATTTTGATGGACGAATGCTGTCCCTCATCTATTTCTAAAAAAATGGAATTGCCTCCGTCCCGGAAAAAGAACCGTCAGCCTTCCAGAGGCGAGATGCAGCAACAGGAATTGTTGTCATTTGATGAGCCCCCCGGGGAGGAGGTTCTTTTAAAAGAGGACGAAAGGTGGAGTGCCGTCTCGAAAATGAGCGTGGAGGCCGCGGTGGAGGAGGCATTCGCGGAACCGGTGGAAGCGGAAATCTCCGCGAGGAGAATCACCGGCCCCGAGCCTTCCCCGGAGGAGACAGCGCAATGGATGGAGGAGGCAAAAAAGGCTCCGGATGCCCGTCTGGACGAGCCGATGCCGTCCCGGATGATGAATGAATTCGTCTATTGCCCGCGGCTTTTTTATTATGAGTACGTGGAGGGTGTCTTTGTGGAAAACGCGGACACCGAGCGTGGCAGCGCGCTGCACGCGAAGATAGACAAAGGAAAGGGAGACCTGCCCGCCGCGAAAGTGATCCGGGAGGAGGATGAAACGGAGGACGATCCGAAGCCCAGGAAAAGAAAAAAGAGAAAGATAGAGGAAGACGGGGAACTCCGCATGGAGGATGGGGAAGGGGAGGGGCCTTCCGGCACCGGGTCCGGGAACGGCACCGTGGAGGAGACCATTCATTCGCGATCCGCCGATATGAGTTCGGACAGATTGCGGGTGAGGGCAAAGATGGACCTCATAGAGGCGCGGGTGGAGCGCGACGGGGACGGGGAAAAACTGGTGCTGAGCGTCACGCCCGTGGACTATAAAGCGGGCGCGCCCCGCGAGGGAAAAGAGGGCAATGAACTCTGGGATCCGGATAAAATGCAACTGGGCCTGCAGATTCTCATTCTCCGGGACAATGGCTATCGATGCACGGATGGCGTGATCTATTACCGGGCCAC
The DNA here is from genome assembly GCA_965229245.1 of Verrucomicrobiales bacterium. Taxonomy (GTDB): domain Bacteria; phylum Verrucomicrobiota; class Verrucomicrobiia; order Verrucomicrobiales; family V1-33; genus V1-33. The sequence continues at coordinate 1,726,000 of CBDDIW010000001.1, read as the reverse complement.
CCGCCAGCGGGTGCGGCTGGAAATGACCGCGGAACTGGAGGAGTGGATTATCCGGGAAATCGCCCGCGCACGCGAGACCGCCCGGGGAGCGATGCCGCCGCCGCTCGTCGGCTCCCCGAAGTGCGTGCGCTGCTCATTGGCTCCCGTATGCCTGCCGGATGAAACCTTCCTGATGGTGGAAACCGCGAATGAGGGAGTGCCTCCCACGAGGGCTCCCCGCCGGCTCATGGCAGCCCGGGACGAGGCCCGGGCGCTGTATCTCAATACCCCGGGACTGAAGGTGACCCGCAGGGACGAGGTGCTGGTGGTGAAGGATACGGATCGCGTGCTGGAGGAGGTGCGCGCGGGGGACCTCACACATGTGGCGCTTTTTGGGAACATCCAGATCACTACTCAGGCCATCCAGATGCTGTGTGATCTGGAGATTCCCGTGGCCTATTTTTCCATGGGCGGGTGGTTCTATGGCCTCACCCGGGGACACGGGATGACGAATGTCTTCAGCCGCATCCACCAGTTCCGGACCGCGGCGGATCCGCTGCGGTGTCTGGTGCTGGCCCGGCAGTTTGTGCATGGGAAGATAAAGAATCACCGCACCCTCCTGATGCGGTCCCACCTGGAACCTCCGGCCCCCGCGCTGGCCCGGCTGAAACAGGCGGCGCAGGATGTACTGGCGGCGCGGGATCTGCCGGAACTGCTGGGCATGGAGGGAGCCGCGGCGGCGGTGTATTTCCAGCACTTTGGCGGCATGCTCAAAAGCGGGACCGCGGAGGACGATGCGCTGCCGGGACTGGAGGACACGGGAAGACCGCCGGAGCCGCCGGTATTCACTTTTGATTTCACCCGCCGAACCCGCCGTCCTCCCACTGATCCGGTGAACGCTCTGCTCTCCCTGTCCTATAGCCTGCTGGCGAAGGACTGCACCATCGCCGCGCTGGCCGTGGGATTGGATCCGTATGTGGGGTTTTATCATCAGCCCCGCTTTGGCCGCCCGGCCCTGGCGCTGGACCTTATGGAGGAATTCCGGCCGCTGGTGGCGGAGAGCACCGTGCTGACCACCGTGAACAACCGGATGCTCAACCTGGGGCATTTTGTGAAAGCAGGGGATTCCGTAAATCTCACCAAAGCGGGCCGCCGGATATTTTTCCAGGCCTACGAACAACGCATGAACGCGCTGATCAACCATCCCGTCTTCGGCTACCGGGTGAGCTATCGCCGCGTGCTGGAACTTCAGGCCAGAATATTGTCCGGATATCTCACCGGCGAAATCCCGGAATACAAACCCATGGTGACCCGGTGATGGAAAGGACACCTCCAGCGGTTTCTGTGAGAGAGGAAATCATGGACGTGGACCGCGAAATCAATTAAGAACCTTCTTCACCGTTCCCATGCCTTCAAAGCCGTCCTCCGCGATCTCCAGTCGTACCACCTACCTGGTGTGCTACGATGTGGCGAATGACAAACGGCTCCGGAAGGTTTTTAAGACTTGTAAAAACTACGGGACGCATTTGCAGTACTCCGTGTTTGAGTGCGACCTTAATCTCCGGGACCGGACGAAGATGGAGCGGGAATTGCGGGACATCATCAAACATGATGAGGATCAGGTGCTTTTTGTGTCCCTGGGACCCAGCGAAGGCCGTGGAGACCGGGTGATTTCGTCCCTCGGTCTGCCCTACGCCCGGTTTGACGCCCCCTGCTACGTGGTGTAAAGCACCGGCGGGGTAAACGCGGCGTTCTTTGACATTCTGAAAATCAGCCCGCGAGCGCCCACATGCCGCGCCTACCCCGCCAGGCGCTCGCGCGTTGAAAATGAACACATTCCCTGGATTTGGAAGTGCTTCCTCCTAAAAATGCCTGTATGATCAGCCACCCTCTCGCAAACCCTCCCGCAACTCGCTGGTCCCCACCCGGGGACAGGAGGTCAGTCTCCGCGTCGTTCCCGACGCGGCTCCGTTGAAGCGTCATGCTTCACGCACGCGCAGGCCCAGTGTGTTTGTCTCCGCGTCGTTCCCGACGCGGCTCCGTTGAAGCTCGTAGGAAACGAAGATGGCCACTGACATTCCTGCCGGTCTCCGCGTCGTTCCCGACGCGGCTCCGTTGAAGCTCATTCTCTGGGAGGTTGTCTTGTGGGACGAAGAAGAAGTCTCCGCGTCGTTCCCGACGCGGCTCCGTTGAAGCAGGGGGCTCAGTCAACTTGACCAAGGTTCGCCGCTGCGTCTCCGCGTCGTTCCCGACGCGGCTCCGTTGAAGCCATCGATGGTGCCCAACGGATCGGGCGGCCAGGAAAGTCGTCTCCGCGTCGTTCCCGACGCGGCTCCGTTGAAGCAGGTTGCCCAGGAGGGTGACGTTCCAGCCCTGAGCGGGTCTCCGCGTCGTTCCCGACGCGGCTCCGTTGAAGCCTTGAAGAACGCTTCAAACGGATCGTCCGATTTATGGTCTCCGCGTCGTTCCCGACGCGGCTCCGTTGAAGCCCCTTGGCGGTGATATTAAGCGGGGTTACTAACTTAGTCTCCGCGTCGTTCCCGACGCGGCTCCGTTGAAGCGGCTGATGCCGTGATGGTGTTGGCCACCGTGGGCGGAGTCTCCGCGTCGTTCCCGACGCGGCTCCGTTGAAGCCACCGCCTCCCAAATGCTGGAGGCGGTTACGTTCAGTCTCCGCGTCGTTCCCGACGCGGCTCCGTTGAAGCACGGGAATCTCGAATTCCATGGGCCGATTGATCCGAACCGTCTCCGCGTCGTTCCCGACGCGGCTCCGTTGAAGCCCCAGCGCGCCGATCCCGATGGGCACGCGCACATAAGTCTCCGCGTCGTTCCCGACGCGGCTCCGTTGAAGCTGCCGTGCCAATGCTGCCGCGGCAGCGGCGGAATTTTGTCTCCGCGTCGTTCCCGACGCGGCTCCGTTGAAGCTCGCACATGTTGGGGGTTACGAGCGTGTGCCACTGCGTCTCCGCGTCGTTCCCGACGCGGCTCCGTTGAAGCGTAGGGCTTTGCGACAGGACGCAAATGGCCCTGGCAGTCTCCGCGTCGTTCCCGACGCGGCTCCGTTGAAGCGATGAACGCGGCGTCGAGGGTCAGCTTTTCCGTGGCCGTCTCCGCGTCGTTCCCGACGCGGCTCCGTTGAAGCAGGGAACCACTCCGGCGGCACCGGCGCTTCGGGGGCGGTCTCCGCGTCGTTCCCGACGCGGCTCCGTTGAAGCCCCCGAACAATCCAGAATATACTGAGAGCCTTGACGCGTCTCCGCGTCGTTCCCGACGCGGCTCCGTTGAAGCCGCCCGGGTCGACGCGGACATCTATCACTCGCTGGACGTCTCCGCGTCGTTCCCGACGCGGCTCCGTTGAAGCAATTAATTCGTCTTTTGAAAGGTGAAGATTTGATGCGTCTCCGCGTCGTTCCCGACGCGGCTCCGTTGAAGCCACACCACAGGGGCGTTGCAGGTCTCCATAGTGCCCTGGTCTCCGCGTCGTTCCCGACGCGGCTCCGTTGAAGCCCCCGGAAGCCCTCCAGGCGGCAATAGATGATTGCGTCACATCGTGGGCGATCCTGCCCGGTCCCACTTCACTTCCCGGAAGCCCTCCAGGCGGCAATAGATGATTGCGTCTCCGCGTCGTTCCCGACGCGGCTCCGTTGAAGCAAATAATGAAGGAGAAAGGTGGTGTTTCGGACGCAGAGTCTCCGCGTCGTTCCCGACGCGGCTCCGTTGAAGCGCCCAGCGCATGGGCGTGAATTCCGCCACGGTCTCCACCGTCTCCGCGTCGTTCCCGACGCGGCTCCGTTGAAGCGAGCCCACTTGGAACACCATCCCCGCCGCAGAGCCTGTCTCCGCGTCGTTCCCGACGCGGCTCCGTTGAAGCCCGAGAGCCGCGAGGACAGCGGGATCTTGCAGCCAGGCGTCTCCGCGTCGTTCCCGACGCGGCTCCGTTGAAGCCGGGCGAATTCGGTTTCCTGGAGCTTCTTCTCCTGGAGTCTCCGCGTCGTTCCCGACGCGGCTCCGTTGAAGCTACGCATCCACGTCCACGCTTCTTCTGCCCTTTCGTGTCTCCGCGTCGTTCCCGACGCGGCTCCGTTGAAGCTTGCGGGCCGTGTTCAGCTCGTCCTCCGTGTTCTTTGTCTCCGCGTCGTTCCCGACGCGGCTCCGTTGAAGCGGAGTTTTCTAATGTTGTTCTTACGGAGATTGTTCGAGTCTCCGCGTCGTTCCCGACGCGGCTCCGTTGAAGCCCGATTATATGTTATCTTAATCTTTGTGTATTACACGTGTCTCCGCGTCGTTCCCGACGCGGCTCCGTTGAAGCCACGTCTCCACGTGCTGCCGCGCCTCCCTTCTCCCCGTCTCCGCGTCGTTCCCGACGCGGCTCCGTTGAAGCCGGCCTGACAAGTTCAAGCTGAACCAGACCTACGTCGTCTCCGCGTCGTTCCCGACGCGGCTCCGTTGAAGCTGATCCTCCCATGACTAAAGCCGACATCGCCACACGCCAGTCTCCGCGTCGTTCCCGACGCGGCTCCGTTGAAGCCTTATCAATGACTGCTTTCAGTTCCTTCACGACCTTTGTCTCCGCGTCGTTCCCGACGCGGCTCCGTTGAAGCATCAGATGAACCTGGCGCGGTGTTTCAGGTTTCCCGGTCTCCGCGTCGTTCCCGACGCGGCTCCGTTGAAGCCGAGAAGCCTTGACGTGCGCGGGGAACCGGCGTCATGTCTCCGCGTCGTTCCCGACGCGGCTCCGTTGAAGCCGCCAGCGTGTCGTGCGCACCCTATTCAATGTCACCGTCTCCGCGTCGTTCCCGACGCGGCTCCGTTGAAGCAGGAGGAAGTTGTTCTTTAACGGCTGCGTTGATTTTGTGTCTCCGCGTCGTTCCCGACGCGGCTCCGTTGAAGCTGTCCCATACATCCGCCATCTTGCCGATCTCCGTCCGCGTCTCCGCGTCGTTCCCGACGCGGCTCCGTTGAAGCCAGATTCGTTTCTTGGCAGCAGCGATGGAAGTGCTGGTCTCCGCGTCGTTCCCGACGCGGCTCCGTTGAAGCCCGGGCATCTTCTCCGGCCCCCTTCCCGCCGACCCTGTCTCCGCGTCGTTCCCGACGCGGCTCCGTTGAAGCAGTTGGCGGCCAAGCGGCTTACATCATTATGTCCCGTCTCCGCGTCGTTCCCGACGCGGCTCCGTTGAAGCGAAATCCTGCTCGCACTCGAACAGGGCTTCGTGCGTGGTCTCCGCGTCGTTCCCGACGCGGCTCCGTTGAAGCTGAATGGCAGCAGCATGGGCAGTCTCTTTCCCCTCCAGTCTCCGCGTCGTTCCCGACGCGGCTCCGTTGAAGCATCCCGCCGTGAGGGCTCGGATTCCCACCCCGTTTCTTGTCTCCGCGTCGTTCCCGACGCGGCTCCGTTGAAGCCTGATTGCCCGCGATTGGCAGGGGAATGTTATCCGGGGTCTCCGCGTCGTTCCCGACGCGGCTCCGTTGAAGCCATGAGTAGTCCGCAGAAACGCCCGGAAAGGGCCTTCGGTCTCCGCGTCGTTCCCGACGCGGCTCCGTTGAAGCAACGACGCGCACCCCGAGTGGAACAGCGAGGACTACGTCTCCGCGTCGTTCCCGACGCGGCTCCGTTGAAGCGAACTGACGACCCCAAGGTTATGAGCCTTGTGAGCTAGTCTCCGCGTCGTTCCCGACGCGGCTCCGTTGAAGCCCGGCCCCAGGTAGAGACCGGCTTTCCCAAGGCGGCAGTCTCCGCGTCGTTCCCGACGCGGCTCCGTTGAAGCGCGGGACTGGCTTCCTGCTGTCCCATCAGTCACGCGGTCTCCGCGTCGTTCCCGACGCGGCTCCGTTGAAGCGATACCGCGCGCATCCAGGCCACCGCCAGCCGGTGCGTCTCCGCGTCGTTCCCGACGCGGCTCCGTTGAAGCCAGGGGCAGGTGATGGCTGCTCATAAGCGCCTGAATTGTCTCCGCGTCGTTCCCGACGCGGCTCCGTTGAAGCTCGACTGGATCCAGTCCGCGGGCATTGTGAGCTTTGGGGGTCTCCGCGTCGTTCCCGACGCGGCTCCGTTGAAGCATCCGGGAGCGAACCGGCAGCGCCCCCATCATCCCCGTCTCCGCGTCGTTCCCGACGCGGCTCCGTTGAAGCAAGTTGTCCCAATTCTTCCGCCCACACGAGGGGGACGTGGTCTCCGCGTCGTTCCCGACGCGGCTCCGTTGAAGCATCCAGTCGCTGTTGTTCTTGAGCTTGATGGAGCCGGGTCTCCGCGTCGTTCCCGACGCGGCTCCGTTGAAGCATTGAAAACGAAGGCAGGAGCCCTGAGGAAGCCGCACGTCTCCGCGTCGTTCCCGACGCGGCTCCGTTGAAGCTCCGTATCTTTACAGGAATCGTCCTGCCAGATAGACGCGTCTCCGCGTCGTTCCCGACGCGGCTCCGTTGAAGCAATTACGATTCGTTTCATGGTGGCGTGATTCTGGACGGTCTCCGCGTCGTTCCCGACGCGGCTCCGTTGAAGCACCTGCACCCTGTATGATGGCAACCCTTACGGCGCGGGGTCTCCGCGTCGTTCCCGACGCGGCTCCGTTGAAGCGATGACATCTCTGAACCATCGACTGATACCGCTTCCGTCTCCGCGTCGTTCCCGACGCGGCTCCGTTGAAGCAGAAAAGCCTCTATGGAGACAAGGGAGCTTTCGAGGGTCTCCGCGTCGTTCCCGACGCGGCTCCGTTGAAGCCAGCTATTCCACGGTGCAGCCCATCCACGTGGCCGTGGTCTCCGCGTCGTTCCCGACGCGGCTCCGTTGAAGCAGCACGGGAGCGCCAGAAAGACTCCAGTGCGCGGCGAGTCTCCGCGTCGTTCCCGACGCGGCTCCGTTGAAGCCCAGGTTCCCAGCGCCCGTTTGCCGGTGAGGGACCATGTCTCCGCGTCGTTCCCGACGCGGCTCCGTTGAAGCTCCCCGTGCCTCTCGACATGCCCGGCACCGCTCCGGCCCGTCTCCGCGTCGTTCCCGACGCGGCTCCGTTGAAGCCAGATGCTACGGATCATCCGGGAAGTGGAATCTGAGTCTCCGCGTCGTTCCCGACGCGGCTCCGTTGAAGCAGCCGCAGGTGGGTCAGTATAAGCAGATCCTCCAGCGTCTCCGCGTCGTTCCCGACGCGGCTCCGTTGAAGCTACTTGGAAACAGGAACCACACTCTTCCCTGTGGGAGTCTCCGCGTCGTTCCCGACGCGGCTCCGTTGAAGCCCGGTGCTGAAACTGCACAACCACGTGAAGCGCTACGTGTCTCCGCGTCGTTCCCGACGCGGCTCCGTTGAAGCCGCGAATATGCTGCCGCCGGGGACGTTGACGCCGATGTCTCCGCGTCGTTCCCGACGCGGCTCCGTTGAAGCCTCCTCCGCAATCCCCCCGCCCCGGAGGAACCCTGGGTCTCCGCGTCGTTCCCGACGCGGCTCCGTTGAAGCTCGACCCGGTGACGTTTGAGCCCATCGCCGGGCTGGAGTCTCCGCGTCGTTCCCGACGCGGCTCCGTTGAAGCATGATCCATTCCCTCCAGGCTCAGGATGGTCACCGCGTCTCCGCGTCGTTCCCGACGCGGCTCCGTTGAAGCCGGAAGCCGGTCTCTACCGCCTGATCTTCCGCTCCAAGTCTCCGCGTCGTTCCCGACGCGGCTCCGTTGAAGCCGCCGCTCCCCGCGCGTGCGCCTCACCCCCAGCCGACGTCTCCGCGTCGTTCCCGACGCGGCTCCGTTGAAGCTGCTTTGCTTAGTCCGGGCTTGTTTGACCGGGAACCTGTCTCCGCGTCGTTCCCGACGCGGCTCCGTTGAAGCGCCGGGTCCGGAGCCAGCGCCATCGGATCCATTATTGTCTCCGCGTCGTTCCCGACGCGGCTCCGTTGAAGCGCGCCATCTCTGCCTATAGTGGGAGGCTCATCGATAAGTCTCCGCGTCGTTCCCGACGCGGCTCCGTTGAAGCTTCGGAGAAGACGACCCCGTATGCCAGAGGGCTTTGGGTCTCCGCGTCGTTCCCGACGCGGCTCCGTTGAAGCAGAAGTATTTGCCCTACGCCGAGAAAGCCCACGACCCGTCTCCGCGTCGTTCCCGACGCGGCTCCGTTGAAGCCTCTAGTGTCATTTCGTAGCTCATTTGGCCCTCCCTTGTCTCCGCGTCGTTCCCGACGCGGCTCCGTTGAAGCCATGCCATGACTGATACTATAATGGAAATCTATCCGGTCTCCGCGTCGTTCCCGACGCGGCTCCGTTGAAGCCTGTTGCCGCCACGGCGGAAGGAGAACGCTTCATCCCGTCTCCGCGTCGTTCCCGACGCGGCTCCGTTGAAGCACGATCGAAGCCCTCGAAGAAATCCTCGATAAATCCGGTCTCCGCGTCGTTCCCGACGCGGCTCCGTTGAAGCGTTATTCATGGGATTCTGATCAGGAGGGATACTCCAAGTCTCCGCGTCGTTCCCGACGCGGCTCCGTTGAAGCCTCTACAACAACGGTCGCGCATACACCGAAATCCGGTCTCCGCGTCGTTCCCGACGCGGCTCCGTTGAAGCGACACATTTAAAAAAGCTTTCCGGGCTTTCAAATCGGGTCTCCGCGTCGTTCCCGACGCGGCTCCGTTGAAGCAAGGTCATTTCCAGCTTGTTCCAGAATCCCCTTTCCCCGTCTCCGCGTCGTTCCCGACGCGGCTCCGTTGAAGCCGGAGAAGACGGTACCGGCCGGGGACGTGGCGGGGGCGTCTCCGCGTCGTTCCCGACGCGGCTCCGTTGAAGCGCATGGAGTGGATCAACAGGGACGGTCACGGCAGTCCAGTCTCCGCGTCGTTCCCGACGCGGCTCCGTTGAAGCGCTGTTGTCTGCTGTGGGTGCTCTCACTGCATTGGGGTCTCCGCGTCGTTCCCGACGCGGCTCCGTTGAAGCGGGGAGTTCCTTTTCACCAAAAAAGTATTCCATGATGTCTCCGCGTCGTTCCCGACGCGGCTCCGTTGAAGCTACTGCACGGTCATGGATGCCACGAAGGACGGATGAGTCTCCGCGTCGTTCCCGACGCGGCTCCGTTGAAGCCTGGCGAACTCGACGGCGGAGAGGAATGATTCTCGGTGTCTCCGCGTCGTTCCCGACGCGGCTCCGTTGAAGCCCCCGCAAAGACAAGCTTCCCATCTGCGCTGCGTAGGTCTCCGCGTCGTTCCCGACGCGGCTCCGTTGAAGCACTACTAACGATGTAATCTGCGACTGGGTGGAGCAGGTCTCCGCGTCGTTCCCGACGCGGCTCCGTTGAAGCACTACTAACGATGTAATCTGCGACTGGGTGGAGCAGGTCTCCGCGTCGTTCCCGACGCGGCTCCGTTGAAGCCTGCCGGATGTTCCCTCGATCCACGACAAGCTGAGAGGTCTCCGCGTCGTTCCCGACGCGGCTCCGTTGAAGCAACTCCAGCGGCGTTTACGGGGCCAGCCCTATCAGCGTCTCCGCGTCGTTCCCGACGCGGCTCCGTTGAAGCCCAGCGGCTTAAACGCAATGGTGTAGGCCAGCGATTTAGTCTCCGCGTCGTTCCCGACGCGGCTCCGTTGAAGCCCTAGGAGGAGGTGGTGGAAAGCCTGCGTCCTGAACCCGTCTCCGCGTCGTTCCCGACGCGGCTCCGTTGAAGCAGGCCGTGGTATCGGAGAGTGGGTGAGGCTGGTGGGTCTCCGCGTCGTTCCCGACGCGGCTCCGTTGAAGCGATTCCTTGAAGTTTTTCTCTCCCTCATCAATCATACGGTCTCCGCGTCGTTCCCGACGCGGCTCCGTTGAAGCGACCGTCAGTTACACGGTAACGATCCAGGCAAATGCCGTCTCCGCGTCGTTCCCGACGCGGCTCCGTTGAAGCCCTCCCGCCGCGCGAACTCCTCTGGCTGCACCCGGGCGTCTCCGCGTCGTTCCCGACGCGGCTCCGTTGAAGCAGCACCTTTTGCGCGGCATTCCAGCCCCACAGGTAGCGTCTCCGCGTCGTTCCCGACGCGGCTCCGTTGAAGCGCCGAATCCGATTCTCAACACACCTGACATTTTATGGTCTCCGCGTCGTTCCCGACGCGGCTCCGTTGAAGCGAACTGACGACCCCAAGGTTATGAGCCTTGTGAGCTAGTCTCCGCGTCGTTCCCGACGCGGCTCCGTTGAAGCCGGAGTGTCCGGGCCGACTGGTGGCCGCGCGCTAAGTCTCCGCGTCGTTCCCGACGCGGCTCCGTTGAAGCACCAGACGGCCACTCAGTCCGCCGGTAATCTTCGACCGTCTCCGCGTCGTTCCCGACGCGGCTCCGTTGAAGCGGAGGTTCGGGAGGAAGGGACCGGACTTCGCCAGCGGGTCTCCGCGTCGTTCCCGACGCGGCTCCGTTGAAGCTACCCATACCCCGAAACGGACAAATTCCCATCCCTCGGGTCTCCGCGTCGTTCCCGACGCGGCTCCGTTGAAGCTCCGTCCACCGTAACGCCTTCCACCGTGACAGCAATGCGTCTCCGCGTCGTTCCCGACGCGGCTCCGTTGAAGCACTTCTTCGGTGCCGACTTCGGCAAGGGCGATGGGGTCTCCGCGTCGTTCCCGACGCGGCTCCGTTGAAGCTTCCGCCTTATGGGTATCCCCCTCCTGGTCTTTATGTCTCCGCGTCGTTCCCGACGCGGCTCCGTTGAAGCATGATAAGGAAAAGGGGTGCGCTAGGGGTGCTAAAGGGTCTCCGCGTCGTTCCCGACGCGGCTCCGTTGAAGCTTCTTGCTCCGGATCGCCGCCAACTGCTCCGAGAATGGTCTCCGCGTCGTTCCCGACGCGGCTCCGTTGAAGCCGCTCATCCTCCTTGGCCAGCCGGACAAGGATAAAGGTCTCCGCGTCGTTCCCGACGCGGCTCCGTTGAAGCTGATCAAAATCAGAAGTAACCTTTCGCTCCTGTTCGGTCTCCGCGTCGTTCCCGACGCGGCTCCGTTGAAGCCTGGCTGTATGCTGACGGGGACAAACTGAACTAATACCGTCTCCGCGTCGTTCCCGACGCGGCTCCGTTGAAGCTTCGAACGGAATCGTGGAGAACTCCGAAAAATCCGCTGTCTCCGCGTCGTTCCCGACGCGGCTCCGTTGAAGCTCGGTGGACATAACAAGTGGGATTGTTCACTCAGCCTGTCTCCGCGTCGTTCCCGACGCGGCTCCGTTGAAGCTTCGAACGGAATCGTGGAGAACTCCGAAAAATCCGCTGTCTCCGCGTCGTTCCCGACGCGGCTCCGTTGAAGCTCGGTGGACATAACAAGTGGGATTGTTCACTCAGCCTGTCTCCGCGTCGTTCCCGACGCGGCTCCGTTGAAGCTTCTCCGGTCAGGGGAGATCACACCGCTGTCTCTCTAGTCTCCGCGTCGTTCCCGACGCGGCTCCGTTGAAGCTCCCGGATGCAAAGCCATACCATGATTCCCCAGCCGAGTCTCCGCGTCGTTCCCGACGCGGCTCCGTTGAAGCCATGATTACGATATCCCCGTCCGTGATAAGAACCCCGTCTCCGCGTCGTTCCCGACGCGGCTCCGTTGAAGCGTGATCGTGAAGAACAGGAAGGGACGCCGGGGAATCGTCTCCGCGTCGTTCCCGACGCGGCTCCGTTGAAGCTCGAAAGACTTCGTCCGCCTCGCTGACGGAACGCTGAGTCTCCGCGTCGTTCCCGACGCGGCTCCGTTGAAGCAGGTGTTCTGGTGCGTAGTGTTCAATTTGTGTGGTCATGTCTCCGCGTCGTTCCCGACGCGGCTCCGTTGAAGCACCAGCACCAGTGCCACGATCAGCTATAAGTATAACAAGTCTCCGCGTCGTTCCCGACGCGGCTCCGTTGAAGCATGGTATCGATGGTCGGCTTCGCGGGATCAGAGGTCGTCTCCGCGTCGTTCCCGACGCGGCTCCGTTGAAGCCATCGCCGCGGAGGAATTTTGTGGTGATGCTGGTGCGTCTCCGCGTCGTTCCCGACGCGGCTCCGTTGAAGCACCGCCGGGGCCCGCGTCTTCATCTCCTCCAGCGTCGTCTCCGCGTCGTTCCCGACGCGGCTCCGTTGAAGCTTCTAATCCAGTCGATCCTGAAAAACCCGCCACCGGGAATCTTGATTTCCCTATCGCTCGCGGCGTTGAAGCTTCTAATCCAGTCGATCCTGAAAAACCCGGGTTTCGGATAGTCGTGGAGATCGTCCAACAAGTGGCACGGTCTTCAGGCAGGTGTCGCGGACGGAGCGGGCAGAACCAGACTCAACAGCCAGGCGGCAAAGGCACGCCAGCGGGCGCGGAGGTGCTTCAGCAGCTTGTGAAAGTTCATTCCCGCCGCGCTCAGCACCGCGTTGGCCATGTCTCCCGCCGCACCCCACAGCCGGTTGCGATCCAGGCGGTGCTCCGCTTTGAGATGGCCGATACCTGGTTCCACCGCCGCCCGCCTTCTCATCCATTTCCAAAGTGCTTTCGAAATCGAGCCCCGGCGTTTGCGGGCCACATAGATCTTGGGGGCTCCCGGATCCCGCCCGCACAGATGGCCCCGGTAGCCCATGTCCACGAAGACGTCACCGGGCATCCTGCCGCTGACCCGCCGCACCTGCTCCAGGGCGGTCCGCAACGTGTGCCCGTCATACGGATTGCCCGGGCAGCTCATGGCTCCCACGTGCCAGCCGCCACGGCTGGTGGTGGCCACGCTCACCTTCACTCCGAATTCGTAGCGTTTGTGCGCCTTGCCCTTGCCGGTGCACTCCACCTCCGGGGCATGCACGCTGTAAACTTTGTTTTTGTCATGGCGCTCCTGGGCGTGGATCCGGCGGGCCACGGCCATGAGTTTATCCAGCTCCGGAAAACCGCGTCCGCCCTTGCGGGCTTCGATGTCGCAAAGAACACGGCCCAGCAGGGTATGCAACTTTTTCTGACAGCGCCGGGCCCGGCGGAGTTGCTTTGCGTGCGCATAGCGGCTTTGCATCAGCAACAGATGTTTTCCCACCCGTGTGTAACTTTGACGCAATAACAGGCCCGCCTTCTTTGCGGCCTTGACCAGGCGCTCCCGCGCCCGGTCATACAGGCGGCTGTCAGTGGGAAACCGGATGTGTTTTTCCTCCACCGTGGTGTCGATATTGACCCGTTTCAGTTGCACGGGTGTGATGGCCTTGAGTTTGAGTCCGGCCTGTATGCTTTGGTGCAGCAGTTCTTCAAGGCCATGTTGTCCGGCCTGGCCGCGCCAGCGGCTCATGCTCGAGGGGTCCTGCGGCGGGCGGTGCTCAAAATAGCGCATGCCGCTTAAAAACTGCCAGTAAGAATTTTGCAGCCAGGCCTCCACCACCGCTTCATCGCTCAAATCAAAGGTATATTTGAGATAGTGCAGGGAAACCATCAGCCGGGTGTCGAGGGCGGGCCGTCCCTGGCCATCGGACCACATCGCGGCGAAGCTTTTTTCGAAAGCCCTCAGTCGATGACCGCCGCCAGTTTCACCATGGAATGGTCCGCGTCCACGATGCGCGCCAGTTCGATGCGGAAGAGTTCGATTTGAGGCTCCTGATCGGGATTAGGCCGGCTGCGCATTCCCTGATTTTGCAGGATTTTGAGCCGGCGGGAAGCAAATCCCTGCAAAACAGACGGGATGTCCAGAGCTCTCAGCCTTTGCCGTTGCGGCCTTTTGGGGCTTTTTCAGGATCGACTAACCAGAAACGGTATAACAAAAGCTGCGGACCGTATGTCTGGACGGAAGGGTGGGTTGACCAAGGCTTATCAGAAATCCATGCGCGCAAATTAAAGGGGTGATGAGCTGGTTGGCCTTGCCGCCGTGAGTCGGCAAGTCCGCTTGTTCCGCGATATCTCCATAGAGCTCAAGCGGGAGGTAATGGAGGATCTTCCTTCAAGCACAGGCTCTGATTTCATTCCACGCGTTCGTCAGTGTATTTTTGCAGGAAATGGGTGTCCATGGCTTCCTTAAGGCTCAACAGGGCCTCCATGTCGGTGGGGCCTTTTCCCTGAACGCCGGGGAACTCGGGGCAGGTGGCGATATAGTTTTCTCCATCGTGCGTTAGTTCGGCGGTGAGGGAGAGCGGAGTAGGGGCGGGTGATTCCATGGAGGAGCGAAAGAGAGGCGGGAATGAAAAGGGAAGGGGATGGAAACAGGAAAGAAGGAATGGCGGATGGCCAAGTTCGGAAGGATCAGCCCCCGGCCATGACGGAGCGCCGCAACTGGTCAAATCCCGGCTGCGTGAGCACCTCCGGAGGATCGACGGAGGTCAGCACGGTCTGAAAGCATCGCAGCACCAGCACGCGCATGTCCAGGCTGGCGCGCTGGACATCGGAAGCGGAGAAGTGGAGGGAGCCGCGCTCGCGCATTTTTTCGGATTCGGACTCCATGACCTTGTGCAGGGCCTCGCGCCGGTAAAAACGGTAGGCATAACCCAGCGCGGCCACCACGTCCGGCCAGGACTTTCCCCGGATGCTGCCCAGAGGAGGGCTCACCATGAAGCTGGCGGCGAAGCCGAAGATCTCCTTCAGTCCAGGCACGGGGGACTCGTTTTCCACATAGGAGTCCGCCTGGTTCAGGCTGGAGGCCGAGACTTCAGTATATTCGAACAGGCGGCGCACGCGTCCGCACAGCGCGTGGGGGATAAATCCCTTCCGGCGCAAAAACTCCTCCCGGCTGTGATGCATCCCTGTTTCCCCCGGCGGGGCCTCCAGGTAGTCATTGATGGGAATGCCATCTATCAATATGTGCCCTGGAATGCAGTGCGCGGCCTGGGTGTCCTCCACGCGGGAGCCGGAGCCGTTCTGCCGCAGGGCCTTGCACACGCTTACGAGAGCGTCCTTGTCGAAGACGCCCCGGCAGGTCATCATGCCCACCAGCGCCAGCATTTCGGCCACGATCTCCAGGCGTTTGGCCTCGTGCAGTTTTGCGGCGGAGAGAAAGTCGATGCCGCCCGCCGGGATGACCTCCGTACGGAGGTGCAGGGGCCGGTTGTCAAAGGGCCGGTCCGAGTGGGTCCGGTTCTCCGGCAGGTCCTCCCGGCTATCGACAATATGCATTCCGGATCCAAGGATGGGCATGGCGGCAGGGAGTGAAGGTTCAGGGGGAGGCGCGGCGGGGTATTCTCCCTCATTGCGACGGCAGTGTCAGCCGCAATATTCATTCCCGGATGCCATGATCCAGCCTCACGGCCCGTTCAGGAGATAGACTCCAAGGCTGGCACCCACATGCCGGACGGCAGGCACCTTGCCTTCCTTGAGTTGATAAGTGGTGGTTTGTGTCAGACCCGCATAAGGATTGAGGACAATGAGACAAGCGCCGCCGGTGCCTTTTCCGTAAATTACAATGGGCTTCCGGTGCTCCTGCTGGTTCACAATGTTGCACTGCCCGGGATTGCCATGTCCGAACCGGCTGACCTCAGCGGTGCCGGAGGTCCCCTTCACGGGCTGGTCACCGTCGAAATATCCGGGGGATTCCCGGCCATCCACGGAATAACTGAACGCGGGATAACGCAATGATTTGTCGATCCGGTCCGCGATGCGGCTCAGGAGCCAGGCTCCGGCAAAGCCGCCATTGTGGCCGGGGGCGGCGCCATCGCTCCATGTGGGGCCTTTTCCGGCGGCTTTGGGATGGGCGGGATTCGCGGGATCGTACTGCACCGGCTGGGTGGCCCCGATGGCCTGCCACTGGTTCTTGGAAGGCGAGGGTCCGCCGATATGTGCCAGGCCGAAGTTCCTGATATCCGTGCCATAGGGGGCGTTGTCGTTCCAGGAAACATAATAGTCCCCGATGAGGAGCGAGAAAAAGGTCTCGTATTTCAATTGCTCAAAAGAACACTCCGGCCGGGCCACCCGCAGCAGATCGCCTCCCTCCAGCGGCAACCGCTGCCACACGCCAGAGCGCTCCACCAGACTCTCCACCCCCTCCAGAGCCGTCCAGCCGAAGGTGCCGACGCGACGGTCTTCCATGGCGATGTATTGCTTTTCGAGGTTCGCGATATGATTGTATAAACGAACGCCGTCCAGAAGGCGCGCGATGCTGTCCAGATAACCCGCCGCGAGCCGGTGGCGGTATTCATAGGCTTTTTTTGTATAGTAAGCGGTGGCCTTTTCGCCCGGCTTCGATTTCCGGGCGTCTTCGGAAGTCTGAAAAAGCGCGCGTTGATCCGCCGCGCCCAGCCTCCAGTCCAGCCCGGTGCCATAGCCATTCAGGTGGGCGAAGTAGTCTCCGATGATGGAGGAATCGTCAGGGCTTTTCACCCCGTCGCGCTGGACCTGGAGTTCATAGATCCTCCGGAAGATCCGCTCCACGTCCTCGAACAAAATTCCGTTCTCGCAGATCTCCGCCGCCGTGATGTTCCCGCGGCGGGCCCAGCCGTGGTAGAGCTTTTCCGCCTCCTCCTCCAGACTGCCGAAGTATTTACCTGTGAATTCCCCCTCCAGGGTCACGGGTTCTTTTCGCCGGTTCAGCAGATCAATGCGCACGATCCCCTTTTCCGGAATGCTCCACGTGGCGGTGACATCCTTTGGCAGTCCTCCGGTGAAACTCTGGTGGAAGCTGAGCAGGTCCCCCGGCACACAATTAAGCCCGGTCTTGTCCACGCTGACGGTCTGTCCCGGGGATAGCGTTCCTTTGAACGGCAGGTGGATCTCTCCTTTGGGGTAGGCCCTCAGGGTGCTCCATGTCTTATCCCAGGGGATGCGGTTGTTGTTAACATCTGCATAGACCGACTGAAGATAAGTGCCCTGTCCCACCAGTCGCTCCGCCGGAATGCCCGCCACGCGTTTGGAAACGCCGAATTTTTTTCCAGGAGGCAGATTCAGCCGGAGATCCGTTTCCTGATACTGGGGATACCACGTAACCGTCTCCAGCTCACGGGGCAGCTGCACCTCCACCACGTCCGGGGAGGTGTTCCGGGGGACGGAATCCCGGACCTCCAGCATCACATACTCTGACTGGGCGGTGAAATTCCGGTAGGTTTCGGGATTCATCATGACCTCCCACCATTTCCCGCGAAGCTGGGCCACGGTGGTCGCCTTCGCCGGGTCGATATAATAGACATAGAACGTGTGCGTGCCCTCCGGAAGCTGGATCCCGGTGGTGGCCAGCGCCTCCTGTTCGGACGCGGACAGGGGAGTCATGAAGGAATTCAGCACCCAGGGCTTCGTCTGGCTCTTTCCCGTCCGGGACGGCAGGGACGCCGGAAAATTCAGTTTCACATGCCCGGTGGGGAGGACGGTCAGAGTCACCTCACGACCGTTGATCATTTTGAAAATCCGCCCGCCCGCCTTCACCTCCAGCACGCCGGATTTGATGGTGGCCCCGGCGCGCAGAGTTTCGACAGGGATTTCCGCGATGCCGGGCATCATGCCACCGAGCAGGACGGAGATCAAAAGAGGCCAGACGGATTTTTGTAACATCCATGAGGGGTATGGGGTGCCGGAGACCCCGGCAACTCCGCGTTCGTGCATGGCCCGGAAAGCCCGCTTCCGCGCCAGGTTAGGCTGGGGTTAAGCCGTGCCTGTTTATTTCGCCCGGATGCGGTAAAAGGAGCGGCTGGTGGGTGGCGCGGGGTCGGTGGCGTTCAGGGTACCGTCCGGTCCGGCGACGGTGAGGTCCAGGTCCGTCCAGGCTCCCAGGTCCGCGGAGCGTTGCAGGAGATAACTTCTCCCGGGCACCCCTTTGATTTGCAAGGTGGCTCCGGTGGTGCCGGTAATGACCGGAATGGCGGGAAGGGGATCAGCCATACCCGGGCTGCCTCCCGTGCCGCTGGTGGCCCGCCAACTGAGAGGTGAGCCCCAGGTATCCCAGGAAGCGGCGGGATCCTCGATGACCAGCGCCGCCCCGCCGCCGGTGGCGGTATCTCCATGGGTGAAGGGATACCAGTCGCCCCCGTAGCGGAAGTCCAGCACCTCCTCGCCCGCGGCATCCACGAGGCGCAGGCGCTCGCCGCTGTTGTCCAGCGCCCCGGTGAAGACGCCCGCCACGGGCAAACCCGCGCCATAACGGGACTCGAAGGCCGCCTGGTTCTTCACCAGCAGAATGCGCGCGCCCGCGTTCAACACCGTGGTGCCGAAGGTAAACGTGACGCCCTCCGTGAACCGCGCGCCCGTCAGTGTCAGGGTGGTGGTGCCCGTGTTCATGAGCTCCAGCCACTCGTAGTCCCCCGCCGCGAAATTCCCGCCCGGCGTGGGATCGTACATGAGCTTGGTAATCCGCAGCGCCTGCTGGGCCGGCGTGGGATTTGCGGGCGTGGTGAGCGTGGCCACCAGCCGGTCATCGTCCGGCAGCGCGGGGTCCTTCGGGTCCCAGAGTTCGATGGTCTCGCCGCGGGCGGAGATGGTGCCCTTGTAGTTCCCCTGGACGAAGAGATCCTGACCGCCGCGCGGGGCCGCCGTCCGGGCGCGGAAGGCCGCCGTTTTCCCCGCCACGATCATTTTTCCGCCCGGCAGGATGACCGTGCCGGCGGCGAAAGTATGCTCCACGCCCCGCTTCAGCCGCCAGCCGGAAATATCCACGGCGGCGGTAGTGTCCGGGTTCACCAGTTCCACGTATTCCTCGTCCTGATTTCCGGAGGCGGGATTGGCATCCACCGCGCCGAAGTTCACCACCACCGCCGCCTTCTGTGCGCCGGGGATCTGCACGCCGGTGCCCAGGCTGTTCGCGGCGGAGTAGGTGGTGAAAAGCTCCGTGCGCCGCGTGGCCAGCCAGGTCTTGATGGCGGCGGGTGTCGCGCCCGCCTTGTGCGGGGCCACGGGGGCCCACCACGCGTCCGCGCGGCCCTGGAGATAGCCTCCGGGCGCGGGCTGGAGGATGGTGTCCATGAGCGTGCGCAGGCGGCGGAGATACATGGCGCGGGTGGCGGGCTCGTTGTAGAGCGCCTCCCAGAGGTAGTTCCACTGGTTCGCCCCGCCGTTGCCCGGGGACTTCCGCCGGGCGTAGTCCCCTTTGAAGGGATGGTTGTAATAGGTATCGTCCAATTGGATGCCAAACGTGCCGTCCTTGTCCCAGGGCAGGATGCGCCACTCGCCGGTATCGTTTGTGTCACGATACATGTGGAAGTTCTTCCGCGTGTCATCACTGTCGCCGATGATGGCGCGGCAGGCCAGGTAGTTCACCATGTTCGCGAGGTCCGCGTGGTCGAAGAGCCAGGTCTTCCGCGCCGCGGGGAAGGCCGCGGGCGGATTCGGCGCGGCGGGGTTGTTGCCTCCACCGGCGAAGTTGTAGCCGTCCGCCGGGGAATGGATGCCGTCCACCAGGGCCTGGAGGTCCGCGTTGCTCTCGTCCAGGCGGGTGCGCTTCTGCACGCCATCCGTGGAGTCGAAGAACACGGGATTCAAGTTCGCGCGCTGGTCCATCTTGTAGAGCGCGCCCGTGTCATCCAGGTTGTTGCGGCGGAGATAGCGTTCATCTACCTGCTCCACGAAGTAAGCGATGCCCCCCCGCCCGCTGCCGGTATCCAGGGTTCCATTCACCCGCATCATCACGGGGAAGGCATAGCCCGCCGGATGCCCGCTCACGCGGAAGACCTCGTAGGCCAGCGCCGGGCGGATGAGCGTGGCGTCCGCGCTGTCCCCGGCGATGCCGCTGGAGAGCGAGGTGCCGTTCAGGTTCGCTTCCTCCACGCGACCGATGGTGTCATCAATGCGGCAGTGGTTCCCGGAGTTGAAGTCGAACTTCTTCGATCCCGTGGAGGTGGCCCCGCCGCGGAGGCGGATGAATACATTGTCATAAAATTCCCCCTGATAGAATACACTGCCCCGCGTTCCCGCGCGGGTGGAGGCGGCGGCGGTATTCTGGGTGAACCAGTACCACACCGGCAGTGTGGTGGTGAACCCGGTGGCCGCGATCATGGTGCCGAAATACTCCCGGGCCTCGTCCCCGGCAGTAAAGAACGGCCAGCGCGTGGTCTGGCCCGCGGCGTTCGCGGCGGTGAAATACCAGCGTACCATGGCCCCGGCGGTGTAGGCCGTCTTTGGAATGACCGCCGTGTAAATCCCGTCCCCCGCCGCGGTATCGCCTCCCGTGCCATTGTCCTTCATCACGGTTTGTTGTAGTGTATTGTATCCCGCTTGCCAGATCAGGGTGACGGAGGCAATGGGTGAAAACACGGCCTTCACCTGGCAGGTGAGCACCAGATCATCCGCGGCCGCGGGCGCCATGGGGGTCTGCTTTTCCAGGGTGATGGCCGGGCCTGGGGTGGCGGTGCCCGTGCCGTTCACCTTTCCCGGCGTGGGCGCGGTGAGATACACCGGCGCGGTGGAATAGACCACGGAGTTCAGCGCCTCCAGTTGCGCCAGTTGCAGGAAGTCGGAATCCGCGGCGCTGGCGTTCAGTCCCTGAATGGCCAGGACGTTCTGCCCGGCACGGAGGGAGCTGAGCGCAGCGTTGGCATTGAAGTCCTCGAAGGTCAGGGCGTCCGCCGTGGTGCTGGAGGCGGAGGCGGCAGAATTCCACGCCAGGGTGTCCGGCACGTTGCCTCCGGCCACGGGCACGCCATTGATCCACGCCTGGAAGCCATCGTCATATTTCATGCGCAGCGTCAGTCCGGCCACCGCCGCGGGGTCCGCGAGGGTGAAGGGCAGGCGGTAGTAAGCCGTGGCGTTCACATTCTGCATGCGGCTCTGGAGACTGGTGCCGATGAGACCGGCGAACGGCTGGGGCCCGGCGGGCGGCGTGTTGTTTTTCGCGTAGAGATAACGCTCCGAGACCTCTCCGGCGCTCAGCGCGCGGGAATAGATGGCCACCTCGTCCACATCCCCCGCGAAAAGAAAATTCGCGGCGGCTTCATTCGTGCCCGCGCCGATGCGAAGGGGGCGGGAGGTATTGGGATTGAATGTGGAGAGCGTCCCCGTGCCCGCGAGGGTGCCATTCACATAAAAGCGCTTCACCGTGCCATCAAAGGTGCCCACCAGATGCACCCACGTATTCAGCGTCACGGCGGGACCGGCGATGGGGTCCCACGTGCCCGCCGTGCCGGAGCCCGTCCAGAATTGCCAGGTGTTATCACTTCCCGCGTAGAGTATGTAGCCGCGGGAGACCGCGCCATCGTCATCCGGGCTGGAAACCGCCGCGCGGTAGGTGCCCGCGCCGCCGGTGGCCCGGGCCCAGCATTCCACGGAAAAGACCGGCGCATTCAGCGCGGCCTGGAAGGGAGCCTCCACATACCCGGCGGCATTCGCACGCATGGCTTTGTTGTCCGCCGGCATGCCCGCCTCGGACGGAGGGCGCGGGCCGTCCACGCCCAGCACGGGGCTGCCCGTATAGACCCCGTTCGCGGCGGCTCCGGTGGACCCCTGGTTCACGGCAGCGGTGGCGGAGGGCGTGGCGGAATCCTTCAGCCGCCAGTAGCTCCCGGGCGTCTGGCCCAGGATCACGGCGGGGGCGTTCGCGCCCGCGGTGGCGGTGGTGTATTGCGCGGTGATCTCCGCCGCGGACAGGGCGCGATCAAATACCGCCACTTCATCGATGTCCCCCGGAAACCAGAACTGTCCCGCGCCCTCCGTGCCGCCGCCACCGATGCGCAGGGGCATCACGGTGTTCCGGGAAAACGTGGCCGCCGTGCCGGACGCCACGGCACCGCCATTGAGATAGAGTATCTTCGCCTTCGTGGTGCCGTTGTAGGTGCCCGCGATGTGATACCATTGGTTCGCAGCGATGGTGCCCGTGGCCGCCGGGGCGTCCAGCACGCTCCACGCCGTCTCCGCGCCCGTCCAGAAGGAGAGCACCTGGGTGGTGGGATTCACATACGCGATGTAGCCGCGCTGCGGGGTGCTCTCGCGGCTGGTGAGCGGGGATTTGTAGGCACCGGTGTTCGCGCCGTTCCACTTCATCCACAGGGAAAAGGAAAAGGACGCGCCGTTGTTCGCCGCGTTCCAGGGCACGTCCACCTTGTGCGAGGCACCATTGAAGCGCGCGCCGCGGTTGTCGGTTTCAAAGCCGGGATAGGCCGGGCTGGTCAGGGTATCCACGTTCTGCGTCACGCCGCCCAGATAGGATCCCGCCGCGGCGGAGGAGCCGGCATTTGCCGCCGGGATGCCCGTGCCCGCAGTCTCCCCCAGGCGATAGTATGCCGCCGGGCCATCCTGAAGATTCCCCGGCACGGGCGGGCCGTAATCGGTCCCGCCGGTCTCGTATCCGATACCGTTCGTGGCGGCGGTCCACGCGGTATCGTTGAAGTCCGCGCCCGTCCACGTGGCGGCCAGGGTGCCATTCGAGGGGATCAGCACCTTCCCTGCGGAGCCCTGCTGGAGGAGCGTGCTCCGGGAGGCCTGCGCCGCCGGGCCGTAGCTCACGTCCGTGAGTTGTGGCGGATAGGCAGGCGCGAACTCCGTGGCGGGCGTGTGGTCCGGCTTCATCAGCGCCAGATATTCGCCGTCCGCGCTGAGTTTGAAATTCGTGTGCAGCGGGCTGCCGGGGACACGCCGGTTTTTGTTCGAGGCCCACACCAGCAGGTACTCCCGCGGGCCAATGCTGGAGCCCTGGGGAAAGGTCCACTTGTCCGCCACGGTGGCGTCATCCGTGAGCGCCCAGCCCTCCAGGGACACGGTGGTGGCGGAGGTATTGTAGAGTTCTATCCAATCCTCATACGAGCCGTTTTCATCCGCCACCGTGGTGCTGTTCGAGGCCATGAATTCCGAAATGACCACCTGGGCGGAGACCTTGACGGCACAGGCCAGCAGGAAAAAGGGAAGGAGAAGACGGTTTTTCATCATGGGTGTCCTGAAACAAGAGGGTAGCGGAATCCAGGCCAGGCGGGGGAGGGACACCCGGGCATTTGCGATGGCCAGCGGTATTCAACCGCCGGGATAAGGGGAATTTAACAATACAGCCGGATGCTGCTTCGAGCGAAGCCCGCTCAGGGCGAAATCCGCGGCAGGATCATATTCGCGAAGTCCACGGCGTGGACCGTGCCGTCCTTGCCGGTGAGGAATACAGTGTATTCATCGTCATACATCCCCAGGGGCATTTTGAAGACGTGGCGGTTCACGGGGGTCATGCGGTAGTCCACCATGTTTTCCGTGGTGGCATAGAGGTGGCCGAATTTCTCATGCACCACCAGGGGGATGAACTTCGGGCCGTAGCTGCCCAGGAAGGCTTTCCACTCCGCGGGAATCACGGGAGGCTTGGCGGGCACGCGGGTGAATTTTTGCAGGCCGGAGGTGAAGCCGGTCACCGTGCCCGCGGCGTCGCGGGTAAAGGTGACGGGCGCGTCATCGTGCAGGCGGCTGTTCAGGAGGAAGGTATCCTTGCCGGTGGGGGTGAACACGGAGTCGTGGCTGGCGTAGTTGCCGGTGAGTTTTCCGTCCTTTACCACCAGGGTGGCCCAGAAGCTCTGGGACTCGTAGTCCCCCGCGAAGGCCGCGAGTTCCGCGGCGGGCAGCTCCATGGCGTCGGCGGTCAGGGGGGGCTTTTCGCCGGTCTTGAGCTGGAGCATGAGGGAGAGCGCCAGATTCGCGATGCGGCCCACGCGGGCGTTCACGATGTCGTCATTCGCCAGTACCACCACCCCCAGCCGGGATTCCGGCAGATAACTCAGAGCGGTGGAGTGGCCATACACCGCGCCATTGTGCCCGATGGTCCGGTGCTCGCGGTATTTCCCCAGCGCGAACCCGATGCCAAAGGCTCCGGCGGGATCGAGCTGCGGCTTTACCATCTCCCCTAAGGTCTCCTCTTTGAGCACCGCGCCCTTCGTGCCCTGGCCTTTGGCGTCGAGCATCATGACGAACTGCGCGAGATCCGGCGCGGTGGTGAAAAGATTCCCCGCCGGGATGGTCCCCAGATCGAAGAGTGGCGTGGGCTCCGTGGTGAAGCCGCCTTTTCCATCCGCCACCCGGATGCGGGAGGCCAGCACTTTTCCGCCGGGAACGTCCGCCAGCACCCACGCGCTGTGTTGCATGCCCATGGGGGCAAATAGGTGGTCCTGCTGGTACTTCTGAAATGATAGGCCGCTGGCTACCGCCACGACCTCACCGGCCATGGAGGGCACGATGTTCGAATACCGGGTCTTCGCATTCGGCGGGGTCACCACCACGCAGCCGCGCACGCTTTCACAGGTGGCCTTCAGGGAAGGCTGGGCGTCATCGAAGTAGCCACCCACCGGGGCCTCGCGCTGAATGCCGGAGCGGTGACAGAGCATGTTCCGGAGCGTGATGGCCGGGGCTTCGAGAAAAGGATTCACCGGCAGTACCGCCCCGGGCAGGGTCTCAAAGGGGGCGTCCAGGCTGAGCTTTCCGCTTTCCACCAGTTGCATGACGGAGACGGCGTTGAAGAGTTTGGAGACGGAACCCGCGCGGAAGACGCTGTCGCGTTCCGCCTCGCCGTAGCCCGCCGCGAAGACCAGCCGCTGGCCGTCCGTGAGCGCCAGGGCCATGCCCCCGATGCCGTATTGCTGGAGTTCCGCCTTCACGGCGGCTTCGATTTTCGGGAAGGCGGAGGAGTAGTCGGTATCGGCGCTCATGGCGGGGAGAGGGGTCAGAAAGAGAAAGGCGGCCAGGTGCGGGAAGGCACGGCAGGGATGGGAATGAAGGGTGGTGGTCATGATCCCTGGAGCTGGTGGTTGGTGAGGAAATCCCGCGTCGCGCCCAGCAGGCGGGCGGTCATTTCCCCGGTGTGTTCGGAACAGATGGCGAACCGCATGAGTCCCTCCGGCCCGGTGCCGGAGTAGCTGGGAATGTAAGGGACGAGAATGCCCTGGGCCCTGAGCGCGGCGTGGAGGCCGCGCATTTCCTCCGCCGTGCCCATGACGGCTCCCGCGTTGGGCGTGGGCTCGTCCGTGACCGTCACGCCCAGGGCGCGCAGGCCCTCGCGGACGGCGGCGGTATTTTCACGCAGGCGGGCGCGGCGTTCCGGCTCGCGCAGGCAGACCTCCAGGGCCTTCGCGGCGCAGCCCGCCACGGGGGAGGCCGGGGCGCTGGAGCCATCGTAGTAATGCGAAGCCTTGCGGAGGCGGTCCACGTAGGCGGCGGTGCCGGGGATGATGCCGCCAAAGCCGCCCAGGGCCTTGGCCAGGGTGCCGCCCATGCTCAGCGTGATGCCATCACATGGCGGCCCGCCATTCACATGCGGCCAGAGGCCGAAGTGATCGAAAATGCCACGCCCGTCGCCGCCCAGCACGCCCACGCCATGGGCATCGTCCAGATGGAGAATGGCGGGGCCGTTTTCCGCGAGCACACGGATGTAGTCCATCACGGGAGCCATGCGCCCGTTCGAGGGGACCACGCCATCCGCGAGCACCAGAGGGCGCGTGCCCGGGGTGAGCTTTGCCCGCAGATCCGCGGGGTCGCGATGCGCGAAAGTGATCACCGGTTTCCCCGCCAGCGCGGCGGCCTCGCGCACGCAGTAGTGTGCCTCCGCGTCCATGAGCACCACATCCGCGTCTGGCGCGAGGGCCTGCACGGCGATGTGATTTCCCGCGTAGCCGGAGGAGAAGTAGAAAGAGGAGTCGCGCCCGAAGAACTCCGCGGCGAGGCGTTCCACCTTCAGTTGCAGCGGGCTGGTGCCAAACCCCGTGCGGGATGTGGCGGTGTGGACGCCATATTGGAGCAGGGCCTCGCAACCGGCGGCCACCACCTCCGGATGTCCGTGCAGCCCCAGGTAGCTGGTGCCTGCGAAGTATAGATACCGCACTCCGTCCACTACCGTTTCCGGTCCGGGGGCGGATTCCATCAGGGGGGGAAGGGAAGGGGTGTCGCTCATTTGTCCATGAAACCGGAGAGGAAATGCGTGATCATGATGCCCAGCGGAGTGCCCACGGAGTAGCCATAAAGGCCCGCGAGCAGGCCCGGTAGCACCAGACGGCTCCAGCCCTTGCTCATGGCCATGGCCGCCGCGGTGGGCGGGCCGCCCACGCTGGCATTCGACGCCAGCACGATGTCCTCCAGGCTCAGCTTGAAGAACTTCGCGGTGAGGGTCACGAAGAGGAGATTCGCGGCGGCGACGATGGCGCAGAAGATAAAGAGATTGAGCATCACCTCGCCCTCCTTTCCGCCGAGAAACATGGACTTCACATCCGCCGGGAGTCCCACGCAGAAGAGAAAGAGCAGGAGCATAAAACTGCCCACCGGTTCCGCGCTTTGCAGCTTTTCCAACTGGCGGTGGAAGATCGTGGCGGCAGTGAGCGACAGCGCGGTGATGAGCACGAACTTGTTCGTCACCAGATCGATCACCATCTGCATGCCCTTGGTCGTATGCTCCCGCCAGTCCGGAGCGCCGCCGGTGAATTGTCCGGTGAGATACCGCTGGAACATCATGGCTCCGGCGGCGATGCACAGCGCCACGCCCAGGGAAATGCCGAGGTCCAGGATATCCAGCACGGGCTTCGCCGGTTTCTCCGGCATCTCCTCTCCCGTCACGGCGGCGGAGGCATCCAAGCCATACTGGGTGCGGAAGATGCGGCGCATGAGAGCGCTGCCGGTCATCCAGAAGAGGATGAGAAACAGCCCGGCCATGATGATGTTATCCGCCACGATGAGGGAGGTGGTCATGGTGCCGCTGGCGTGTGTGGAGGCACTGACGGCCACAAAATTGACCATGCCGCCGATGTAGCTGGCGGTCATGACGCCCGCGGCTTTGTCCGCCTCCGGGATGTTGTTTTTCAGAAGGAAGAACCCGATGACCGCGCCGAGCATGGTGCCGATGGCCGCGAGATTGAAGGCGATGAGCAGCCGTCCGGTTTTCCGGGCGATCTTCACGAGATTCGCTTTAAAGAGCAGCAGCGGCAGCGCCAGCGGCACCAGCCAGCCGCCCACGAAATCATACGCCGGAGCATCGGCGGGCATCACTCCTGTATTGCTCAGGCCCATGGCAATGAGCAGGGCGATCACCGGCCCGCTCAGCTTTTCCGCCCACCGGTAGCGACGCTCCAGCCAGATGGAAAGACAGGTGCCGGTAACGATGAGCGCCAGCAGCGTCCACGTGTCATCGACGGGAATCAGGGGAGGGGCAGGCACGGCGGCGGCGTAATACATCGTGCGGGATGCTGCCGCCTTTTTTTATTCTGTCGAGCCCCGGGCTCACGAATTCCGTTCATTCTCCGGCGTATGGGCGGGGATGGAGAATGAATAATATCATTTACGGATGGGAGCAGGTTAATAAAAGGAGAGCTTGCGGATTCGGTGGTTCCCCGGCCGGTGTCCATCTCCGGTGTCAAAATGAGCCCGTCTTTACCTCTCCCTCGCGCCTGTAGTTCGCGAAGATGACCCCGGTGGGGGAATGGGTAAAGTCCCGCGGGGCAAAAGCGGCGGGAATGGAACTCCCGTCAAAGAGCCGTTTTCCCGCACCCAGAGTAATGGGGAAAATCTTAAGTGACAGTTCGTCCACGAGGTCGTTCCGGAGCAGGGCTTGCACGAGCTTTGCACTGCCATGCACCTGAAGCTCCGGACCGTCCGTTTCTTTCAGCCTCCGGATTTCCTCTACCACCTCCCCGTGGAGAAAGACGGTCGTTTCCCAGTGGGATTCAGTCAGGGTGTTCGAGGCCACGTATTTCGTCGCGGCGTTGAAGCGGGCTCCGATGAAGTTGTCTCCATGCAGGGGCCAGTAATGCTTCCAGATATCGTAGGTTTTTCTTCCGAGAAGCAGATCGACGGGGTGATCCAACTGGCTGGCGAGCACGCGTCCGCCGTGCGCGTCCGCGTATGGCACGATCCACCCGCCATGGGCAAATCCGTCCGAAGGATCCTCCTCAGGGCCGCCCGGGGCCTGCATCACGCCATCAAGGGTGATCATTGAGATGACGATGATTTTTCTCATGGCGAGGGAGAGGGGCGTCGCGGCTATCAGAAAGCAGGGGGGCGTCGTAAGCAGGGAATTTCATGCGTGGTGGCGCGGGAGTGTGACTCATTTTTTCGCAGGCGGCGATTTCAGGTATTCCAGCCTGGCTTGGGAAGGATCAATGCCCGGTTGGATCATTTTTAGAAAAGGTAGGAGTCAGCAAGCCTTGCCACCGGGGTCTCCGTTTCCAGGATCAATGGAAATGAGGCTTCTGGCGACTACCATGCCTTCGAAGCCAATGGCTGACAATATCAACCAGGTCTTCAAGCCCTGGCTCGTGAAATAGTTTCCATACTCTTCGTTCGTGTGGAAGTTGACTTCCAGCCCGCCTATTTGATCCAATCTCCCCCTGAAATCGAGATGCAGGTCCCTGAGGGCCTCCATAAACGGGACCTCAAAAATATCGGTGATGATCGCTCCGCCTGTGTGGGTGAAGCGGTAGGACTCCACATCCTGGAATTTGAGCCTTGAGTAGCTTACCGGTTCCCATTTATAGAACAGGTCGAGGACTATGGTCCGGCCATAGTCGCGGACTTCGTAACCGCGCAGGTCGAAGTCGTGATACAATATCCTGTCTTCTGGAAACAAAGGAGATTCATTCATTGCAGGGCAGGCTTCGACTCTGAAGAAGAAACCGGGCGTTCCTCAGGCAACAGGGGCCACCTGCACGGAAAACTGATTCTGAGCGGACTCGTTGCGCTGCTTTCGCATGGGGGAGTAATCGTAGGTCTGAACGGTGCCGTCTTTTTTGAACTCCAGAAGCCGCAGCCAGCCATCGCCGCCCTGGGGGCGCATCTGGAAGTTCACGAGGATCTGCGGGATGGCGCGGCCCGCCGGGGTGGTGGTGGTCACGCGGCCCAGGCCATCGTGCAGGACGTGGCCATTGAGCGTGAGGATGAAGTTTTCGTGTTTGGAAATGAGCTTCCGCCAGATTTCCTCGCCGTCATTCACATCGTCCCCGGTGGCTTTGGCCACAGCGTAGTCGTGGGGATTCCAGATCTGTTTTTTGCCGTATTTTTTCCAGTCATAGCGCGTGTCATCGTCATAGATGAGGGCGTGGGTGAGGAGGATGATTTCCCGGTCTTTGTGCGCCGCGGCCACTTCATTGGCCCAGCGGAGGACATCGCCGCGGGGGCCGAATTCGAGGCCCAGGATGAGAAACCTCCGTCCGCCCGCGGCCATGTATTGATAGTTGTTCTCCATGCGGTTCGGCTCCTTGTCGTAGTTCCCGCCCCAGTGAGCGAGCTTCTTCATGGCCGCGACGGGGAAGAAGTCGTTCAGCTTTGTCGTGCGGTCCTTCGTGGTGCCGCCCTCGCTGTAGTCGTGGTTCCCCGGCACAAGGCAGAAAGGCAGGCCCGCCTTTTCCAGCACGGTCATGGCCCGCTTTGCGTTCTCCCACTCCGGCACCGTGCTCTTGTTCGTGATGTCCCCCAGGTGGAACACCCCCGCGATGCGGCGGCGTTCCCGCTCCTTCACGATCCACTCCGTCTGCGCCATGAAGGTCAGCGGGTGCTCCTCCGAGTAATGCTGCGTGTCCGGCAGCACGGCAAAGCAGAACGAACCCTCCTCCGGCAGCGGGGCCTCGCCATCCACCAGTACGGCATCCGCGTAGGGATCCTTTTTGGCGGGCGCGGGTGTCTCCTGGGCCAGGCCGGGGGAGAGCAGGCCGCCCGCGAGGGCAGTCCTGGCAGTGCGGGTGAGCAGCGTGCGGCGGGTCAGCATGGGGTGTGGGCGGTCAGGGATTGAGAGCGGGTTTCAGGGCCTCCGTCTTTGGAGGCAGGCCGTCATGGAAGCGGAAGTCGTCAAAGTTCACGTGGCCCCAGCCGGTGGTGGCTTCGTCCACGAGGCGCACGCGGATGGCGAGCCCGGCATAGGGACGGAGATCGACGCTCACGCGTTTCATCTCCTCATTGTCCGGACCGGTGGCGATGAAGAGGACCGCGTTGTTGAGCGCGTTCAGGATCTCCACGCGGGTCTTCGGGCTGGAGCCGCCGCCGATGAGAAAACTGGCATAAGGCCAGGCGACGGGGAAGGCCACGCTGGTGAGCGTGCCGGTGGCGGCATCGCTTTTCGTTCCCTCATAACTGCCCACCCAGTATTCCCCCTTATGGCCACTGCGCATGTCCTTGCGGCGGGCATTCACGGCGTCCCCTTTCAGCACCGGGGCATCAAAGGCTTTTCCCTCCGCCTGCCAGTCTTGAAGGGTGCCGGTTTCAAAGTCGAGGTTCAGCGCTTTTCCATCCCCGGAGAGCGGCACGATGCTCTTCACCGGCGCGGGCGGCGGCAGAGCCTTCGGCTGCGCGGCCAGCCACTCCTCCTCCGTCACCTCTCTCACGGTCTGCGTGAGAAGGAAGATGCCTTTCTTATTCCCGATGACCACGTCCGGCAGTTTATCACCATTCACGTCCCCGGCCACCACCTGGGTGCCCACGCCGGAATCACTGTCGATGAGATGGGGAATGTAATCCACGCCCTTTGGCCCTCTCACAAGCTGGAACCAGTAGAGCACGGCCTCGTCATTCCGGTCCGGATCACCCATGCGCCCGTGAGACCAGAAGCGCTTCCCGGTCACGATGTCCTTCAGTCCGTCGCCATCCATGTCCACAAGATCAATGGCGTGCAGTTCCGAAAATTTCACGCCGTAGGCATTCTCCGCCGCCGTCTGTCCCAGGATGGGATGCGGGATGAAGCTGCCGTCCTTTGCCTGCTCATACCACGCGAGGCCAAAGCCATGGGCCGCGAGACCGGTAATGACGTCATTCAGGCCGTCCCCGTTCACATCATAGGCATACATCTGCGCGCCGCCCGCGGAGGCAAATTTTACCGCATGGAAAGTCCAGGGCGGGTCGCCTTCCAGTGAGGCGGGCTGCTCCCACCAGCCGTCCTTTTCCAGGAGATCCGCGCGACCGTCGCCATTCACGTCCCCCACGCCCATACCGTGGGTGAAGTTGCCGTATCCCTTCGGCAGGGTGATGCGGTGCCACGTCCAGGGCTTCGCGGCATCGCTCCAGTCCGGTGTGGCATAGCCGTAGGCTCCTTTGGTGATGCACACCAGCTCCGGCTTCCCATCTCCGGTGATGTCCGTGAAGGTGGGGGATTCGTTGTCGGTCTGGTCAAAGATTTTATGCCGCGCCCAAGGCTTTTCCTCACCCTTTGGATTCTCGAACCACGAGGTGTCCTCGCCTGGGAATCCGATGACCAGCACGTCCATCCAGCCGTCCGCATTGAAGTCATAAGGGAAGGCGAAGAAGTTATTGGAATAGGTGTTCTTTTTTCCCAGCCCGCCCTCGTAGCCCGGCACCTTCACTTTTGTCCGCGGTCCCACCGTGAGATCGAAGGTGGTGGCGGGGGCGTAGATTTCGTGCTTCTTTTTGAAGTCCGGTCCCTCCCACCACCAGGGGCCCGCCACGAGGTCATTTACACCGTCCTTGTTGAAGTCCGCGAAGTTCGCTCCTTCACACCAGAACTGATCCGAGAGCTGGAGGCGCTGGAAGCCGCAGAGCGTCTTCGTTTTCGCATCGCCCGGGGCGGCGAAAACACAGGCAGCCGTCCCGCAGGCGGCAAGGGACGCGAGGAGTGGGAGATAGGGTTTTTTCATGGGAGCAAAGCGCGGAGGATGCCGTTCCCTGGTGCGGGAGGCGGGTTCCAAAGCTACTGGAAGCGCGGGAAGACTTTTGAAAATGCCGATTCCTTCCCGTAATCAGGGGTGCCACGGCTCAAGCCGGGCCGGTGGTAATTTGCACGGGAGCATCTTGCGGACTGCCATGAAAACCTGCCGTTTTGCAGGGATTCTCCGGGATTTTCCCCGGAGGCTGGTGTGGCACTGCCTTTGCAATGGTAGAAACTGAATCGGAAGTCGGAAGAGAATATCAGAAGACGGAGGATTCAAATACCGGCCCACCCCGAATCAGAGGCGGGCCGGGCCTTTTAAAGCCGGAGGGTGGATCCCCACCTGATACTTCAGTCCATCCTCCGGCTTTATCCTTCCAGAACCCTGTCTGAGAACGGACAAGACCCCGCTTGGCAAATTCCCCCCGCCAGGCGGGGTTCTTTGTTTTCCGGGTTATTGAGAACTGAGTTAACCGTCCGGGTTTTTTGCTCGCGAGGCGTAGGAGTAGCTGCCGGAAGAACCGGCAATCGGCGCTGGCATATTCCACAGGGGTTGTATAGGAGAGCACCCCTTCCATGTCCTGGCTTCCTGATCTTCTTTCTCTCCTCCCCGGGCGCGTAACCGCCGCCCCGGCGGATCTCGAACGGTGCGCGGCGGATAAATGGTTTGCCAGCCACCTGCCGGATGCGGTGGTGCTGGCCGAAAGCGCGGCGGATGTCAGCCTGGTGATGAAATTCGCGGGAGAGCGCGGCATTCCCGTCACCGCGCGGGGAGGTGGTGTGGGCTATGTGGGAGGGTGCGTGCCCATCCGGGGCGGTATTGTCATCTCCCTGGAGCGGATGAATCGCATTTTGGAGATCAATCCCGCGGATGGCGTGGCGGTGGTGCAGCCTTGTGTCATTACAGGGGACCTTCAGGACGCGGTGAAAAAGCTGGGCTGGTATTACCCTCCGGACCCCGCGAGCCTGCGGGAATGCACCCTGGGCGGAAACGTGGCCACGAATGCCGGCGGCCCGCGATGCCTGAAATACGGCGTGACCCGTCAGTATGTGCTGGGGCTGGAGGTGGTGCTGCCCAATGGGGACATCATCCACGCCGGAGGCCGTTGCCACAAAAACCGCCAGGGCTTCGACCTCACGGCCATTTTTGTCGGGAGCGAGGGCATGCTGGGCATCGTGACGGAGATTACACTGCGCATCATCCCGCATCCGCCCGCGCGGGCGCTGCTGGGAGCCACCTTCCGGTCCTTCGCGGAAGCGGCGGCGGGCGTGCAGAAAATCCTGGGCACCGGGCACCTGCCGTCCGCGCTGGAGATCACGGACAGCTTCACCCTGCAGGCGGCGCGGAATTATCTGGGCCAGGAAAAGCTTCCTCCAGGGGAAGCACACCTCCTGGCGGAGATCGATGGCCGGGCGGCGGCGGTGGGGGTGGAATTGCGGGAACTTACCACGCTCTTGCGGTCAAACGGAGCCATCAGCCTCAAGCCTGCCACCACGGAACAGGAGATTGAGGCCTTCTGGCAGCTCCGGCGGGAATTTTCCTATAGCCTGCGCGCCACCGGACTCACCAAGCTGAATGAGGACGTGGTGGTGCCGCGGGGGAAACTGGTGGAACTGGTTTCCTTTGCCGCCGCGCTCCAGGAGCGGAGCGGTTTCCCCATCGCCTGCTTCGGCCACGCCGGGGACGGGAATATCCATGTGAATATCATGGTACCTGACATGACGGACGAGGTGCAGAAGGAGCGGGCGGAGGGTGCGCTGGATGAACTTTTCCATCACGTGCTGGGCCTTGGCGGGGTCATCAGCGGGGAGCACGGGATCGGTCTGGCGAAGAAGCGCTGGTTTCCGCAGGCTGTGGACGCCCCTGGGAGGGCGCTGCACCTGGCGCTGAAAAAGGCCTTGGATCCCGCCGGGCTGCTGAATCCAGGTAAATTCCTGGACTGACTTTTCCCTTCATGTCCGGCCCTGCCAGTGTCTATCTCTTCGCGCTCACCAACGGCGGCTCCGAGCGTGCGCTGAAGAGCGAGGCCGCGGTCACCCGTCCAGGATGGCGACCGGGTTACCAGCAGCGGGGATTTGTCACCTTCAAGCAATCGCCGGATGCCCCGCCGTTCACCCTGGGAGAAGTGTCCGCGCCGCCCGCGTTTGCCCGGCGGCTGTGTTTGTCGTTCGGAAAAACCACCACACGGGAGGAGGCCGCGGAGCGTCTCCGCGAGGCAGCGGGAGCGGAGGCCGGGAGCCTGACGTGGCATCACGTTCGTCTCGAACGCGGAAAGGTGGAGCGCGTGGAGGAACCTGGCACCATGCCGGGGCAGGGGAGTCTGGTGGCCACGGTGGTGGAGTTGTCCCCGGGGGAATACTGGGCCGGACTGCACCGGCACGGCCCGCTGCTAAGCCCGGACCCCGGAGGCTGCGGCGGTCTGCTGCTGCCGGACGGTGTGCCGTCCCGGGCGTGGCTGAAACTGGAGGAGGCGGCGCGGTTTTTCGGGCTCACGTTCACCCCGCGGGACATTGTGGTGGAGCTGGGCTGCGCCCCGGGCGGGGTCATCCTGGCTTTGCTGCATCGCGGCGTCTCCGCCATCGGGGTGGACCCCGCGAAACTGGCTCCCGGGGTAATGACTTTTTCCGTCCCGGAGGTGCCGCCACCGGATCGTTCAGGACCGTGGGTTTTTCACTGCCGGAAACCCGCCGCCCTGGTGAGCAAACGGGATCTGGGGCAACGGGCCACCTGGTTCATGTCAGACATGAACCAGTCCCCCGCGGTGGCGTTGAAGGAATGTGCCCGCTTCATCCGCATGTGCCCCGCCATCCGCTCCGCGCTCATCACGCTAAAGCTCACGGATCTCTCGGAGGCGTCGGAAATGGGGGCGTGGTTCCAGAGTTTGAAGGAAATGGGATTCCGCGTCATCCGGCTCCAGCAGCTCAGCGTGCATCACCGGGAGCTGGCCCTGCTGGCACTGGACCGGAAATAACACACGGGCTTTTCCGGAATGATCCTCCCGATGGCAGCCGGGCGCGGGCCATGACGCTCCGTCACCGCGCGGGCGGCTCCAGGAGGCTTCCTGGGATGTCGGAGAAGGCCCCGTCCACATAGACCACCTTCCGGCCGGCGCGGGCGAGAAAGGACACCGCAAAGCCGGCACGGAGCCCGCTGCCGCAGTGGACATACACGGGCTGCCCGGTTTCCACTTCCGCCAGCCGGGCCGCGAGCCGTGTGTAGGCAATGTGCCGCGCGCCGCGCACGTGTGCCTCCGCGTATTCCCCGGCCCCGCGCACATCCAGCACCACCGCGCCGGGGTAGGCGGTCAGTTCGCCTGCCAGGTCAGCCGTGGAGATGCGGGGCAGGCTGGCGATGACGCCGGATTCCCCTTCCGGAGCGGTCGCGGCCTCACTCCACGGAATCCACGCCTCCACCCTGTCCAGGCCGATGCGCGCGAGTTGCCTCACGGCTTCGCCCACTTCGGACTCATCGTTGGCAACCAGGAGGATGGACGCGTCTTCGGTCACGTAGGAACCCGCCACCACTGGCAGCTTCCCAGCTGCCAGTGGAGCCAGGAGGGAACCCCTCAGATGCCGCCGCATGAATTCCCGGCGGTCATCGCGAAGATCGAGAATGGCTAGTCCGCCTCCGCGGCTTTGCAACTCCGGCAGTTCCTCCACCCGCAACCGGCGGGGCCGGGGCAGGGCTCCTCCGGGCAGCAGCGGCGGGCCGCTCCGGTTGTCACGCTTCATCCGGGCAAAGTAGAGCGGGGGCTCCGGCTGCCCGGAGAGAATGTCCGCCACGAAGGCCTCCTCACTGCCCTCCAGCGCCAGGCGCAGCGCGGGGTTGAAGCGGCGTTCATACCCCATGGCGCTCACTGGCACCGCTCCCAGTGCCTTCCCGCAGGCGCTCCCGGCACCGTGCGCGGGGAGGATCTGCAGATACTCCGGCAGTGTTCGGGTGCCCCGCAGGCTCTGATAAAGCGTGCGCGCGGCGGGTTCCATGGCCCCGGCCTGTCCCGCGGCGCTCTCCAGCAGATCCGGACGGCCCACGCCGCCCACGAACAGGAAGTCCCCGCTGAGCAATCCCATCGGCTCGTTCGCACCATTTCCCTCATCCGTCACCAGGTAGCTCATGTGCTCCGGCGTGTGCCCGGCGGTGTGGAGAGCCCTGAAGTGAATATTTCCTATACGAAAGGTATCGCCATCCTGGATGAACCGGGCCTTTGGGTGCCCCTTTCCCCATTCGAACTGCCAGTCCGGTCCTCCTCCGGCGGGCAGATACACCAGCGCCCCGCCGCGCTCCAGAAACTCCCGGGAACCACTGAGATAGTCCGCGTGAATATGCGTCTCCGCCACGGCGGTAATGCGCAGATCATGATCTCCGGCAATCTTCAAATAGCGGTCGATGTCCCTTTCCGGATCCACGATCAGGGCTTCGCCGGTGCGCTGGCAGCCGATCAGGTAGGCATTCTGCGCCAGCGTGGAGTCAGTGATTTGTCGAAGAAACATAGCGGGGGCGGGGTTGGGCGGCGTTGCTTATTTCGCGGGACAGGGGCTCCAGCGTGCCGGTTCCAGCCCGCCTTTGCAATCAGCATTCCAGAGCTTTCCTTTTCCATGTATGGACACTCCCGCCACCACCACAACCACCAACGGGGATTCACCGCCTCGCGGCCAGACGTCGGGTACGGATACGAGGCCGCTCCAGCACACCCTGCTCATCGTAACTTTCGTCACCGTGCTGGCCGTGATCCTCATCGCGGTGCTGATGGGCAGATTACTGAAGAAGCGGAAGAACGGGGTTGTTCCCCCAAAGGCAGAGCCCCCAGCCACCGGAAATTGATCCCCTGGCGTATGCCCCGTCAAAACGAAATCCGGAAGCCGCCAGGAGCAGACCCGGGGGGCGGGCTTAATGTATCAAACACAAGATCCGGTTAACTGATTCAGGCGCGCTTTTCGCGGGTGGCCGACCGGGGAATTTGCCGCGCTGAAGCCCCTGGGGTGGTATGGCCCCGGGGACCGGGTAATCGATGGAATTCTGTTAGTTGGACGGCACGGGCTATCAAGGGGATGGTCAGCCTGGCAACCTTGAGAGAGCGGATGAGCTCCCGCCGGGAAACAGGACCACCGCTTTGTGTAATGACACGGCTCTCCACCAGGTAAAAATCCGGTTCGTCGCCCCGGGATGTTGCAGGGTCTTTTAAGGGTGGATGACGGCGTTTATTGATCTTTTTCTGTCGTTCCGCAAAAACGGTTGTCCCGTGTCGAGGGTAGCGGCTGTTCGCGCGAGCGCTGGAGGGCGCGAAGCTGCTATGGTTCTTTAATGTGGACCGGACAGGCTTTTTGTTACGGGAAATGTATGCAAAAACGCGTTGGTTCGTATGAGAAATATTCCCTAAAAAGGTCTCGCCATTCCGGGAGTGGCCAGGAAAAATCGCCGCCCGTTTCCGGCTGTTTTTGCCCGGAATTCCCCCCGCTCTCCCGTAAAGGTCACGTCGCCCCCTATTCTAACGCATCCTCTCCTTCATTCACGGTATGAATTATTGCACCCGTTTCATCATCGCCGCCCTCACGTTGAAGGGCACGGCTCTGGCCGCCGCCATCCCGCTCTCAGGGGTGGGAGTGGAGCACTATACCCAGAACTTTGACACCCTGGCCTCCGCGCCGAATAACGGTGCCACCACCGCCGGCTGGACGAATGACTCCACCATTCCCGGCTGGTGGCTCTATCGTGCCGGAAACGGGGCCACCGTTCCAGGATTCGCCGCGAACAACTATCTCTACCGCGTGGCGGACGGCACCCTGGCGCCGACGCTGGGCGAGTTTGCCTCCATGGGGGCGGCCGACAACACGGACCGCGCGCTGGCCGCGCCCGCCACCACCACCCAGGGGGAACTTTCCTCTATCGTCGTTTTCCAGAACACGGGCTCGAAGCCGGTGGACCTCAGCCGCATTCAATACAACGCGGAGGTGCGGCGCACCAATGGCCTGGGATACCGCGAGACCATCTTCTGCTGGTATCACAAGGCCCCCACCCAGGCGGCTCTGCTGACCATGACCACCGGGCTCACCAGCGCGGCGCTCTTTCCCACTGATGTGGCCACCACGCCCAACGCGAACTACATCACCGGCTGGACGCGGCTGAAGGAGGCGGAATTCGTGAACACGGACAACGGTGCCGCCCAGCCCCGGGACACGAGCACGCCCATCGATGCCGTGCCCGCCACGAGCATCCGCATCAATCCGGGCGAATTCCTCGCCCTCCGCTGGTCGAACATCAATGACGCGGACGCCGATTCCCTCATGGGCATCGATGACCTGGATCTCACCTTCACGGAAACCACCGCCTCCATCAGTGCCACCACCGGCACGGTGACACGGGATGACAATGGCACGCCGCGTGATGCCACGGACGACAAAGTGAACTTCCAGCTCAACGTGACCGGCGTGGGCGCGGTGGGACCGCAGTGGACGGTCACCAGCCCCGCGGGGCTCGGAGGCGCCAGCGGGGCCTACGGCACCACCGGCACGGTCACGGGCATTCCCATCTCCCTTTTCTCCGGCGGCGCTCATACCGTCGATGTGACGGTGTCCGACCTCAACGGCGCGGGTGGCTCCCTCACGGTGCCCGTCACCGCCCCCTGGTCCACCATCACGGCCTCCGTGAACGGTGTGGTTTACAATGACAACGGTACGCCCGCGGATGGCGCGGATGATACTGTGAGCTACAACCTGGTGGTGGACGGCCTCTATACCGGCCCGCAGGTGACAGTGACGCCTGGAGGCACCTTTGCCTACGGCACCGCCCTGCCCGTCACCGCCGTGGTACCCGGCACCCGGGCCACATACACCGCCACAGACAGCGCGGATCCGCTGCTCACCACCACCCTGGCCGTGGTGCCCCCCGCCATCCTGGGTACGAATGCCGTCTCCGGCAGCCCGGTGAATCTTTTCACCCTGCCGGACACTACCGGCTCCACCTGGGTGCTCAACAGCGCCACGCGGAATGCCGTGATGCTGAATGGCGGAGGCGCTCCCGCGAAATCCGTCGCCACGGAAACGGTGAACCTGACGGGCGTGACCGGAGCCGTGAAATTCACCGCCACTCTGGAAACGGATGACACCAGCAGCGGCTTCGAGGCCGCGGACACCTTCTACGCGGAGCTCCGGCTCAGCGATGGCGTGAATACCAGCGTGGTGAATCTCATCACTCCGTATGACACCCTGGAGCCGAAGGACGATCTCCTCACCGGCACGGAACTGGCCGTCACGGGCGGCACCGTGCTCGCGCCGCACATCCGGACCTTTGAACTGAAGCACTACATTCCGGACAACATCACCTCCGCCCAGTTCATCTTCCGGGGCAACAACGACTCCGCGAATGAGAAGATGACCGTGCGTGACGTCTCCTACAGCGTGGCCCCGCCCACGGTGGACGTGAGGCTGGGCACCCTCACCTTTGATAACAAGGGAACGCCGTCCGCCGCGGATGATACCGTGAGCGTGCCGCTGACCATCGCCTCCTACAACGTGGGTGCCAGCCCGGGCTGGCACACGGACGAGGCACCCGCGCGCACCGGCCTCTACTCCGCCGCGCAGCCCGTGCCCTTCACCGTGGTGACCGGCACCCTGGGCACGAAGACGGTGACTTTTATCGATAATGGCACCGGTTCCACCACGCCGGTGGCCTTCACCGCGCCTACGCCCACGTTCACTGTCTCCGCCGCTTCGAACATCACGCGGAATGAAAACCTGCCCGGCGTGGGAGATGACACCGTGAGCTTCGACGTCACCATCACCGGCACGAATGGCGGCCCCGGCTGGGCGGCGGGCACCGCGGGCGTCACCCCGGCCAGCGGAGCGTTTGGCACCGTGCGGCTCACCGTACCCACGCAACTGCTGGCGAATCCGGCCAGCATCGCCCTCACGGACGTGAGCTATCCGGCCATCACGCAAAACGTCAGCGTCGCGTATCCCGTGCGTTATACCATCGGCGAGGTGGACTTCGGCACCGGCGCCTGGGACCTGGGCACCATCCTGGGAATGGTGCCCCCGGCGGCGTGGATCAATGAGGCTCCCTACAGCCTCTATATGACCACGGGCGGCACTCCGGAAAAAGTCGTGGAGTCCGAGGTGATCGACCTCCGGACCGTGGGCGAAGTGACCTTTACCGCGAATCTCCACGCCTGGGACGTCAGCACCGGCACGAACTTTGAAAACACGGACCGGTTCAAAGCCGAGCTCATCTACACCATCGGCGGCGTGCCGCAGACGGTGAATCTGGTGACTCCCTACGACCGGGGCGATGGCACTCCCTCCGCCACCGGGGCCAACGGCGCGCCGAATGGCTACATCAACGGTTATGCCGGCACCACCGGCGCGGACTACGACGCCAACATGGACCGCGATGAATTCAATCTGAAGAGCGAATCCTTCGGAGTGCAGATCGACAACAACTTCCCCCTCTCCGCCACCATCCCGGCGGAGGCGGACGATGTGCAGTTGAAGATCTACGGCGAGGGCATCGCGGGTTCGGAGTTCTTCCGCGTCACGGGAGTCCGCTTCGCCGGAGCCGCCATTCCCATTGTGGACTCCGATGGCGACGGCATGTCTGACGACTACGAGGATGCCAACGGGCTGGATAAGAACAACGCGGGGGACAAACTCTCCGACAAGGACGGCGACGGCATCAGCAACTACGCCGAATACCTCGCGGGTACCAGTTCCAACAACGCCGCCTCCTTCCTCCACATGACCGGGGCCACGGTGACTGGCAACGCGGGCACCGTGAGCTGGGCCAGCGTGCCCGGCAGGGTGTATCGTGTGGATGTCAGCGCGGATCTCCAGTCCTGGACGGACATGGGGGTGAATTTCCCCGCCGCCACCGCGCCCGCCGCGGAGACCACCGCCACGCTGGACCTCAGCGCGGTGATCGCCACGCAAAAGCGTTATTACCTGCGCGTCCGGGTCAGACCCTGAAAACCGTGCCCGCTGACATGAATCACACGGGAGCGGGTGGCCTGGCCGCCCGCTCCTTTTTCCTCCCGGGTCACCCGTGGATTTTCTCCAGAAATCCCGGGACCGCGGCTTGTATCTTCCCGCGTGCCGCCGAAACTGACGGCGGTATGGCAGGCGATGGCACTTTCAGAAGCACTCCGGTCAATGTGGTCCTCGTGGGCTTCATGGGCTGTGGGAAGACCACGCTGGGCGCGCGCCTGGCGGAGATGCTGGGCCTGAAATTCGTGGACATGGATGACTGCATCATCCGGAAGGCCGGATGCTCCATCCCGGAGATTTTTGCCGCGCGGGGCGAGGCCGGGTTCCGGGAGATCGAGTCCGTCGTGCTGGAGGAACTGCGGGCGGAGGAGCGCCAGGTCATCGCCACCGGTGGTGGCGTGGTGACCATTCCCGGCAATCTGCCACGGCTGCGGGCCGCGGGCTTTGTGGTGTGGCTGAATCCCCCGGAACGCGATATCTGGGCGCGCGTCTCCCGGAACCGGGGACGCCCGCTCCTGCAAACGGAGAATCCCCGCCAGACGGTGCATGACCTCCTGGAGAAACGCCTGCCGCTCTACGCGTCCGTCGCGGATCTCGAGGCGGACACAAAGGGGCTCACGCCGGACGAGGCCGCTTACGGCATCGCTGAGAGCGTGCGCCTCCATTTCTCCCGCCGGACCGGTGGGGACGGCACGGCGGGCCCGGACGGGGCCTGAGAGGCCGGGACCGCGCTGCGCGGAGGATTACTCCGCCGCGTTGTCGATCACCGCCGCCACGGCAAAGTCATCCTCCGTCAGCCCGCCCGCGCTGTGCGTGGTGAGGGAGAGGATCACTTTGTTGTAACGGATGTCGATGTCCGGATGGTGACCGTGACGTTCCGCGATCTCCGCGACTTCGTTCACAAAATCCACGGCCTCCTCAAAGCCGTCGAATTCCAGGGTGCGGAGCAGCCGTGTGCCTTCGAGATCCCACTCAGGAATTTTCTTCAGCTTCGTTTTGATTTCGTCCGGTTCGAGAAGGTCTGACATGGTATGGGATCGTAAGCAGGGGAACCCTGGAGGCCGTCAAGATGAGGCAACCGGGCGGGCGCGAGTAGAACGCGCTAAGTAAGCTTGTCAAAACCCAAAATGCGCCTGTTCCGGTATCATTCGCGGATGCATCCGGAAGCGGCTCCGTCTTCAGGGGGCCATCATCCCCGGCTCAGGCCTCCAGCGGGCCCCGGCTTTTGAGATACTTCAGGGTGGCCTCCGTGCGGCTGTGGACGTGGAGCTTTTCGTAAATCTTCCGGAGGTGGACGTTCACGGTTTCCGGGCTGATGCCGAGGTCCGCGGCGATGAGCTTGTTGGAAAGCCCCCGGGCCAGCAGGGCCAGGATCTCCTGCTCACGGCGGGAGAGCGTCTCCTCCGGTCCGGCCTCCGGCTTCCGGTGAAAGGCTCCCACGACCTGACGCGCGATCTCCGCCGTCATGGGCGCGCCTCCGTCCCGCACCTCCCGCAAAGCGCGGGCCAGATCCTCCGGGCCGCAGCGTTTCAGGAGATAGCCGCAGGCCCCGGCTTTCAGGGCTTCGAAGATCCGCTCCTGGTCGTTATACACGGTCACCATGATGATGTTCAGGCCCGGGAGTTTTTTCTTGAGACGGGCGGTGCAGACGATGCCGGACTCTCCCGGCAGATTGATGTCCATGAGCACCACGCCCGGCCGGTGGCGGGGAATCTCCACCAGAGCCTCCTCCGCCGAGCCGCAGACACAGACGCAACGCGCGTCCCCGGCGGCGTCCACCCATTCCCGCAGGGTCTCGCGGATGACGGGCTGATCTTCAACAATGGCGACGGTGGTCATGGGCGCTGGCGGGCAAGAGGGATACGGAGCCTCACGGTGGTTCCTTCACCCCGCCGGGAAGTCACCTCGCACACCCCGCCCAGGCTGTCGAGACGCTCGCGGAGATTTGTTAGCCCGTCCCCGCCCTGGCTGCCCTCCGTCCCGGGCAGGCCGCGCCCGTTGTCGCTCACGGTGATCTCCAGCCATTCCCCGGCGGTGAGGGAAAGTCGTGCGAGGGTGGCCCCGCTGTGGCGGAGGATGTTGTTCAGCACCTCCTTCAGTGCCAGAAAGAGGCCGTGCCGGGGCTCCGCCTCCAGGTGGATGTGAGGCAGGGCGGGGGGCACGTCGAAGACGCATTCGATGCCGCCCGTGCCCAGGAAGTCCCGGGTAAAGCCGGTGAGGTAAAGCGCCAGGGAATCCGCCGTATCGTGCCGGGGGTTCACGGCCCACACGATTTCATCCAGGGCCTCCACCAGCGTGCGGGCCTTGCCGGAGATGGTGGTCAGGCGGTCCCGCAGCGCCTTCGCGTCCGGCGTGGCGGAAGGGACGGCGGTGGCCAGCATGGAGATCTCCGTGAGACTGCCGCCCAGGTCATCGTGCAGATCCCGCGCGATGCGGGATCGCTCAGCCTCGCGGGCCCGGCTCAACTCCATGCGGGCAAGGTGGCGGCGGTGCCGCGCCCGGGAAATGAGCCACACCGCGAGGGAAAGTGCCACCGCCGCCAGCCCCATGCCCGCCCCGCGCACCCAAGCGCGCTGCCACCAGTAGGGATGAACAGTGATGGCCAGCCCCGCCGGGGTTTCGCTCCAGGTGCCATCGTGATTGCACGCGCGCACCTGAAACCGGTAGCTCCCGGGCGCGAGCGTGCCATAGGTGGTGGAGGAGAGCATCTTCGCGGGCGACCACTCCGTGTCCAGCCCCTCCATGCGGAAGCTGTAGCGCATCTTTTCCCCGCTGATGAGACAGGGCGCGGTCCAGCGGAAGGACAGGGCGTGCGGACCGGGCGGGATCTCCATTTCCCCGGGCACCATGCACTCCAGGGAAGCGAAGGGCCGGTGGGCGGCGGGGCCGGGGCCTTCGTCCAGCCGGGCTTCCAGCAGACGGGGCTGGGGTGGCAGGCGGTTCAGCGGGAGCTGGCCCGGGTGGCAGGAGGCCACGCCGCCGGTGGTGGCAAACCACAGCCAGCCATCCGCCCCGCGCCACACGGCGGGCTGTTTACCCCCGGAGAATTCCCGGGTGGGCAGGCCATCGCTGCGGTCGAAAACGATGATCTCCAGCGGCGTGCCGGGGCTGGCCTCCCGCGCCTTCAGGGAGTCCAGGGAAATCCGGGCCAGGCCCGCCCGGGTGCCCACCCACAGGTAGCCCAGGCCGTCCTCGATGATCTGCATGACGCGGTCGTCCGGCAGCCCGTCCTGACGGGTGAAGCGGGTCACGCGGCCCTCCCGCCACCGGGCCAGTCCGCCGCCCACGGTGCCGATCCATATGGAGCCGTCCGCAGAGGGGGCGAGCGCATAGACGACATCGTGTGGCAGCCCGTCCTCCGCCGTCACTGGGTGGAACCTCGTGCCGTCGAACCACGCGGCTCCGCCTCCCGCCGTGCCCACCCAGAGCCTTCCCGCCTGGTCCTCCGCCGCGGAGCGCATGGTGCCCCGGAGGAGGCCGGCGGCCACTCCGAAATACCTGGCCTTCCCGTCCGCGACCATGAAGAGGCCGCGGTCCGTGCCCACCCAGCGGCGGCCCGCGCGGTCATCGAGCAGGAAGTGATAGTTGCTCCCCATGGAGGGCAGGATGAAGTCCAGCCGCCCGCCGCGCTCCCGGAGCACGCCCAGATTGCTCACGCCCGCCAGCAGGCAGCCTTCCTCATCCCGCCAGAGGGCACCCGTGAGGCCGGGCAGGTTTCCTTTTTCCCGGCTCATGACCGTGAGCCCGCCGCCCTGCCAGCGGCCCACGAAATGAGCCTCCCCCGCGCACCAGAGCGCGCCCGCGCCATCCTCGCACACCGTCCACACCATGGGGGCGGGC
Organism: Verrucomicrobiales bacterium; assembly: GCA_965229245.1. Classification (GTDB taxonomy): domain Bacteria; phylum Verrucomicrobiota; class Verrucomicrobiia; order Verrucomicrobiales; family V1-33; genus V1-33. The sequence continues at coordinate 1,681,894 of CBDDIW010000001.1, read as the reverse complement.
AGGCCCTCGGCGGGGGTGAGGGCGCGGAACCGCTGCGGGCGGAACTGCACCAGCCCCACCCGGGTGATGCCCGCCCAGACATTCCCCTCCCGGTCGTGGAAAAAGGCATCCACATGCGTGCCCTCCAGACGTGACAGACCGGTGAGCGTCACCTCCCCGCCGTCCGGGCGGATCGCGGCCATGCGGGCATCGTCCGTGGCGTACCAGAAGTTTCCGTTCCCATCCACGGTCTCCGTCCGCAGACCGCCCCGGGGAGGCCACAGGCAGGGCACCTCCCGCCAGCGGTCGCCGCGATGGACCCATAGCGACCCATTGGCCTCCATCCACGCCACGCCGGAGGGACCGGTATCGATCCACGAGACCCGCCATTCACCGTTCTCCCCGGGATAAGGCACGGGCTCGAAACCGGTGCCCGACCAATGGAAGAGCCCGCGATCCGCGCCCACCCGCGGCTTTCCCTCATGATCCACCGCCAGGGCCCGGGCGGTCCCCGTGCTGTCCGGCAGGGGGAATTCCAGGATCTCTTCGCCATCGCCGCGGACCACCTTTCCGCCTTCGGCCAGCCACCAGCCGCCCTCCGCCGCCGGATTCCGGAGACCATACGCCGGGGGCAGCGCCGGGCCGGGCATTTCCCGGGGCGTGAGCCCCGGCCCGCAGCGCCAGCGGTGACCATCCGGCATGAGAACCATGGCGGAGCCGTCCGCCAAACCCCACACCCGCACGGGAGGGCCCCCGGCACGGGCGGGGAGGATTTCTGAAAACCTGCCGTCCTTCCATTCCCACACGGCTCCCTCCTCCGTGGCCGTCCACAGGCCCCGCGGGCCGGACCATAATCTCACCGGCTCCCCGCCCGGAGGCACCTCGGCCAGGTCCATGCCCACGAATTCCGAGCCATCGAAGCGGCTCAGGGTTTCGGGATTCAGGAGCCAGAGAAACCCGTCAGGGCTCTGAGCAAAACGGGAGACACTTTTGCGCGGCCCGCCCACGTCCGTCCTCCAGGTGAGGGCATCGAACCGGTCCACCAGTCCCGCCTCCACCTTGTCCTTCCCGGCCACCGCCCTGGGAAAGACGAGGGCCAGGAGGGAAAACAGGACATTCACAAGACGGCTCATTCTCTGGAGGCCACCCCGGGGATAATCCGGAGAGAACAGGGGAACGGCGGCCGCCCGTGAAAGCTGTCAGGAGCCGGCAGAAAAGCCGCGATACGTAAAAGCACACGGGGCAAGGTGTCATGCCGACACCTTGCCCCTTGAAGGCTTTGGAAACTGCCCGCCAGGCGAGCCTGTTTTCCTACTCTCTATTTTTCATTTATCCTTACTGCAGCAGGCTTTCGAGAGCCTTGTCCTTTTCCGGGCCGGTCTGGAAGTCGAAGGCGCGCATGTAGCGGTCCTTGTCAGCCTCCGGGGTATCGGCACTCTTCACGATCTTCGCCAGGAGCGCGGAGGTGGCCTTCGCGCGGCTGCGCCAGACGATGTCGCGACCGGCGGGCGTGGCGGTGGGATCCGGCACCAGCTTCAGGTATTCGGCCAGGCATTCCTCCCAGCGGAAAGTCGCGCCGATGCCCAGGGCTTCCACGCTCCAGCGGTCGCCGGCGGTGTGCTGTTGGGCCAGCTTCGCCCAGAGCTTCGGCATTTCCGGGGACTTGCTGAAGCGCAGGGAAATGGCGGCCTCGCGGCGCACGGCGGGGGAGCTGTCCGTGACCACCTTCGCCACGGTCTCCGCGCCATCGGTTTCGGTCTCGCGGGCGAGACGCAGGGCCATGCAGCGCAGGTCTTCCTCCTCGCGGGAGAGCGCGTGGCCCACCACCTTCGCGGCGTGGCCCGGGATCTTGCCGGCCACCCAGCCGAGGCGCGCGATGTAACGGGGGTCGCTGGAAGCCATGGCGGCTTCACGGAGCGCGGGCAGGGCGGATTCCCCGGCCTTCGCCAGCGCGGTCCAGGCGAGGTAGCGCACCTCTTCGTTCGCGTTGGTCATGGCTTTCACCGCGCCTTCGGCGGTGCTAAAGTCAAAGGTGGGCACCGTATAGCCCTTGTGGCCCTTCGGCGTCACGCGGTAGATGCGTCCGCGGGTGAGGTCGCCCATGGCGTGGCCGCCCACACCCGGGTCATACCAGTCCGCGATGAAAAGGGAGCCGTCCGGAGCCACGCACACGTCCGAGGGGCGGAACCAGCGGTCGCGCTTGCCTTCGAGGATGTTGTCGATGGTGGCGGTGTAGCCCGCGCCCGCTTTCTTCACCGGATAAGCGCGGACCACATTCGGACCGGCGTCCGCGTGGATCATCTGGCCGCGGAAGCGTTCGGGCAGGAGATCGCCTTCATACACCAGGATGCCGCAGGGGCTGCCCGCGCCGGTGTGGAGGAGATTCGGCACCACGCCGGGGTCTTTCTGGTGCCAGTGAGCGATCTGCACCTCGGCGTCCGTCTTCGCGCCCGCGCGGGTCCAGGAGGCTCCGGTCATCTCGTCCTTGAAGCCGTAGTTACCGAACTCCATCACGAAGTTGATGCGCACGCCCTTGTTACCGTCGTCATCGTTGTCGCTCTGCCAGAGACCGCCGAAGCTGTCGATGTTCACCTCCCAGTTGTTGCGGAAGTTCCAGGCCAGCGTTTCCACGTGGCTGCCGTCCGGATCGCAGCGGAAGACCATGCCTTCCTGATAGGGCTTGCGGGCGTTCGTGATATCATTCCCGGCCACGTCGATCACCGGTTTCCCGTCCTTGTCGCGCAGGTGGTGACCTTCGTTGCCGAAGTTGAAGTAAAGCTTGCCGTCCGGGCCGAAGTGGAAGGCGTGGATGCTGTGGTCATGCTGCGCGCCATCGATGCCGCTGAACATCACCTCCACCTTGTCCGCCTTCGAGTCCCCGTCCGTGTCCGTGAGGCTGTAAACCTTGCCCGCCGCGGAGACGATGGCCCGGTTCCCCAGAACGGCGATGCCGTGGGGGCTGTTGATGTCTTTCCCCTGGTAGAAGACGGTGGTCTTGTCCGCCTTGCCGTCATGATTCGTGTCCTCCAGAATGAGGATGCGGTCGCCCTCCGGGCGCTTCCCGGCATGGCCGCGATAGTTCACGATTTCCCCCACCCACACGCGGCCTTTGGCGTCGATGTCGATGCATGAGGGGCTGAGAATGTCCGGCTCGGAGGCAAAGGTCTCCGCCTGTAGTCCCTCGCCCACGTCCAGCGCGGCCAGGGCCTCGGCGGGATCCAGTCCGCCACCGCCGCCACCGCCCGCGTTGCTGGCCACCACCAGCGGGGGCTTTTCCGTGTAAACCTGGAAGACCACCGTGGCTCCCGTTCCCTGGGAAACGCCGCCTTTATCCAGCGCGCCTTTGGCGGTGAAACGCTTCGTGCCGGCGGGGAGGTCGAACTCGATGACGCTGGGCGCGTGGGCGCCGAGGCCCTCGGCTTCCGGTTTGCCATTCACCACCATGGGCTGCCCGGCGGGGTTTTTATTGATGCCCAGGCGGCCCCAGCCCACCTCGGCTTTGGCGGGCTTGAGCTCCGTGAGCTTCTTCTGGCCATAGTCGCCGGTGATCACCGGATTCAGCCATTCCGCCCAGTCCGAGCCAAAGCCATCGCCGCCATCCTGGACCACCAGGTAGAGTTTCTTCGCGCCGGTGAGGTCCACGTCGATATCCACGGCATGGCCCACGGTTTCCGAACTGACACGGTGGCTCTGGTAAACGGGCTTGGGCGCGGCAATGGCGGACGCCATGAGACCAGCGGAGGCAAGGAGGATGAGGGATTTGGGTTTCATTGGTTGGTTGCGAAAAACAGGAGGGTGCCGGGATTCCTGACAGTGGCGGGAAACAGGGCGCGGCTGATACGCGATGGTATCCGGCGTCCTTACTGGAGAAAACCCGCAACCAGGTATCCGGGGATCCTCCATCCCCCCGCGCGGGGCTTCTGTTTTTTGCCCGGTTTATTCCGTCTTCCGATCAGTTTTTGGTCAGGGTTCCGGAGGGAAACACGCACGGCCCTTGAAATGACGGGGTTTCATGCACTCCACGCTTGATAGGCCGCGCCGGACTCCCTATGCCTCGGCGTCGGCCCTTTTCCTGTTTTTTCTCTCATGATCTTTATTTGCAATCATTGCCGGACTCCCCTGCGTGCCGAACCGAACATGGCGGGCCGCACGCTGCGGTGCCCCACGTGCGATAACAAAGTGGAGGTGCCCGGGCCATCGAAGACCGGTAAAAAGAGTGCCTCCACCAAGGCGGCCTCCACGGTGCAGGAGCACCGCTCCCAGTCCTCCGGCTCCAGCCGCGGCGGCTGGGAGGAAACAGACCCCACGAATCCGCGCCTGCTCCACAGCTTCCTCATCGGCCTGGGCGCGTGCGTGCTGTGGTTCCTGCTCATCTATCCCTTTGGCGCCCCGAAGGGGAAGCCGATGGCGAACTACTCCTTCATGGAGCTGCTTTCGAATCTGTTTTATAAGCACTTTCTGATCAGCGCGGTGAACATGCTGTTCTTCACCTGGGCCATGGCCATCCTCTGGCTGAAGCTCAAAAAGCTGCGCCATCAGCGCGCGGCCCTGCTGCTGGACGTGCTGCCGATGAACCTGGGCGTGGAGATCAACGCGGAAAGCGTGGGCAGTTTCATCGACAACCTCTACCGCCTGCCGAAGAAGCTGCGGGACAGCATCATGGTGAACCGCATCCGGAAGGGGCTGGAACTCTTCGAGGCGAAGCAGGACACGGGGGATGTGAGCCACATGATGGACAGCCAGTCGCAGATCGACAGCGCGCGCATCGGCGGCAGTTATACGATCCTGAAGGCGTTCCTCTGGGCCATTCCCATCCTGGGCTTCATCGGCACGGTGCTGGGGCTTTCCCAGGCCATCGGGGGCATGAGTTTTGAAAACGTGACGGATGTCTCGGCGGTCATCACTTCCATCAATGGGGTGACGAGCGGCCTGGGCACGGCGTTCGATGCCACCCTGCTGGGCCTGGTGCTGGCCATGGGGCTGAACTTCCCCATGAACTCGCTGGCGAAGCGGGAGGATGACAACCTGAATGACGTGGACGCCTTCTGTAATGAAGTGCTCCTGCCGCGCCTGCGGGATTCCATCGCCGCGGATCATCAGGAGGCGGGCTCGCTCGCGGAGTCGCTGGTGAAGGCGGTGAGCGGCGCGCAGTCGGAATTCCTCACGGATCTCAATGAACTCTCCCGCCGCCTCATCGGCTACGCGGACCGGCTGGATGAAAAGAACGCGGAGTATCAGCAGACGGTGATCCAGGCCTCCGCGCAGACGCAGGCGGAGGTGCTGCAGATGCTCCAGGAATCCGTGCTGCAGGTGAATCAGTACATCGGCGGGCTCGCGGAGGGGATTCAGAATCTGAATGCCGTGCTTTCGAACCTCGGCGGGCAGCAGGTGGTCATCCAGCAGGTTAAGAAAAAAGGCTGGTTCAGCCGCGGCTGACCGGGGTATGATGCCGCAGACACGCGCCGTAATCCTTTTTCCCTGATACTCTCTCCAATCCTCATCCCGGGCGATCATGGCACAGCGCCGTAAACTGAACGAAGAGCTGCTGATGGTGCCCTTTCTGGACATCCTCTGCTCGCTCATTGGCGTGCTCGTGCTCATCATCGTGGTGCTCACGGTGGCGCAGACGCAGCAGGTGCAGGGGCGGCCAAAAGAGGAGGTGGAGCGGTCCATCGAGTATCAGAAAATGAAGAAGGATCTGGAGACGAATCAAAGCGCCTCCGCGGTGGCCATCCGGATTCTGGAACAGATGGACAAGGCGCGGGCGGAGGACCGGACCGCGCGGGAAAAGATGGCGAAGCTGCGGATGATCCTGGATCCTGACAAGACTTCCAGAACACCGGAGCAGCTCAACGCGGACATGTTGAAGCAACTGGACAATATGCTGCTGGAGCTGGCGGGTTACGACCGTCAGGAGCAGGAACTGAAACAGCAACTGGCGAAACTGGAGGAGGAGCTGAAGCGCCGTCAGATTTCCAAAGACAAGCTGGTGGCCCCGGTGATCGTGCAGCCCTCAGGCACCGCGCTGAACCGGGACGCGAAGGTCTTCTTCGTTGAGGCCTCCGGTGGGAATCTGGCCATCTTCTGGGACGCGGGCAAAAGGACCATCCTGAGCGCGGCGGATGAAGTGATCGCCGCGGACGGGCCGTATAACGATTTCCTGAAACGGGTGAGCGCGCTCCCGGGATCGAAGATCATTTTCCTCATCCGCGACGACGGCATGAACTCCTATAACAAGGGCGCGGGCTGGGCGCAGATGACGTATGGTTTCAAAGTGGATCAAATCGCGCGCCTGCCCATTCCAGGGAAAGGCCCCATCGATCTCAACCTCTTCAAGGAACACCTGGGCACCCTGACCCCGGCGGCGGGAGCCCGCGTGGAGGAGATCGCCAAACCGGCTCCCGTGCCCGGTCCGGCCACGCCACCTCCGGCTCCGCCGGTGAAACCCGGGAAACCCTGACACTTTTCATCCATGGCCCGGCACCGCAGAAACAGACACAGGGAGGAAGTGGAGATCAACTTCGTGGCCCTCATGGACACGATGACCAACGTGGTGGGCGTGCTGCTTATCGTGCTGGTGATGGTGGGCATCAGCATCGCGAACACCGTGAAGCGTGTGATGTCCGAGCTCCCGCCCGTGACGCTGGAGGAATACACACGCATGAAACGGCAGGTGGAGGCGGACGCTCCCACGAAGTCTCCTGAGCAACTGCAAAAGGAACTGGCGGAACTGGAGGCCCAGCGGAACAAACACACGGAGGAACTGAAGAATCTGGACACCACTATGGATTCCCAGAGGGTGGTGATCTCCAAAATGGAGGAGCTGAAGAAGCAACTGGCGGATCGCGGCAAGGAACGGGACGCGAAGAAGGCGGCCACGGAAACCCTGCTGGCGAGCATGGAGAAGGCGAAGGCTCTGCTGGACACCACGCCCGTGCCGGAGACTCCCGCCGCCACGCTCGTGAAGCTGCCGAATCCCCGGCCTTATCCTAAGAAGCCTGTCGAAACACGGGTGCTCATCAGCAGGGAGGGCGCGCTCTTTTACAATGAGAAGGCCTATCTGGACCCGGTGTATGACGCCCTGAAAAGGGGAGGCACCGCCCTGCGGTATAACAAAGATGTGAACGCCGCCGTCTTCGCGGAACTGATGCAGAAAATCATGGGCGATGGCGAGGGGGCCCGCGAGGCCTGGCCGGTGGTGGCGGAGTTCGTGGGGAAGTTTCAGGTGGAGGACGTGGCCCGCACCTTCAAGGTGCTGACGGACGCGCAGGTGAAGGTGGACCGGAAGGAAGTGGAGCGTGTGGCGGACCTCGCGGATGCCCTGGGGAAACCCATGCCGGCCGTGGCCCAAGCCATCGCGGAGGCGGTGAAGGGGAATTTCACTCCTTGGACGAAACTGAACCCCAATCCCGCGAAGCCGGTGCTCGCCGCTGCGGACGACGGCACGAAGGTGAAGATGACCTGGTATGACAAGGTGAAGGAGGTGCGGAAGAACCCCCGGGAAGTCATGGGTTATTTCAACGACCTCGCCGAACAGAACGGAGTGCGGGACCGGACGAAGGAGCGGGCGGTGTATGACGGGACGAAGATCGTGGAAACCGTGACCCGTTTGCAGTCCTCCAGTGCCCTGCCCAAAGGGTTCACGCTGAAACCTGCGGTGGTGCCGGGCAATACTCTGGTGCGGCTGGACATCGTGCCGGGCGCGGGCTCCGGGGAACCGGTCTCGCAGTTCGCGAATCCCAATGGCAGCTTCCAGAGACGCCTGCGGGACATCCGCGCCGTCCAGAACAGTGTGGTCGTCTTCCAAGTGGTGGCGGATGCGTTCGTCACCTATCTGGAGGCCCGGAAGGCGGCGGACCAGGTGGGCGTGGCGGCCACCTGGGACGTGATAGGCAACATCGAACTGGGCACCAATATCAACGGCTACGAAGTGCAGCGCATGATCCCCCTGCCACCCCCGGGACCGCCGCCACCTCCCGCTCCGCCGCAGCCCGCCATTCAGATTAAGCCGCCGGAAAGAGGACTGGACTGAGGCCGGTGCCGGGAAGAGCGGGAACGGAGGGAAGGGGATTACCCGTTATTCACGGGATCTCTATTCCTTCACCGCCCGGGACAATACGCGGCTGATGAACGGGAAAAACTGCTTCTTCCGGCTTACAATCCCATCCATTTCAAAGAGGTCGTCCCCCAGCTTCGGGAAGTCGATTTCATCCACGACCGCTCGGCTGCCGGTGGTGAGGAGGACGCTGTAGTGCCGGGTGATATCCGTCACGATGAGACAGGCGAAAGGGTAGCCCCGCGCGTTCCGCAGGGTTTCCAGCCCATGCCGCAGGTCCTCCATGCGTCCGGACAGGTCCTCCAGCCCCAGTTCCTCGATCTGGCTGATGCTGATGTGCCAGCCCTGCTCGGTGAATTCCTTCCGGTCCGTATTCAGGATCGTCTCCACCGGCGCGCCGTGCAGGAGGGACCCGGCGGCGAAGAAATCGCGGGCAAAATCATCGATATTGATCTCCGCGACTTCCGCCAGCCAGGTCAGCATTTCGCGGTCCAGGCTCCGGGCCGTGGGAGAGGTCAACTTCAGCGTATCACTCACGATGCCCGCGCAGAGGCACATGGCCACCCCCTTGCTCGGGCGTCCGCCCTGCATCTGGAAAAGCTGGGTTACGATGGTGGAGGTGGAGCCCACGGGTTCATTGATGAAACGGATGGGTTCGCTGGAAACGAGATCCCCGCTGAGCCGGTGGTGGTCGATCACCTCCAGAATGGCCGCGTCGTTCGCTCCCGGCACGGCCTGGGAGAGTTCGTTGTGGTCCACCAGGATGAGACGCTGGCGCGGTGGGTCCAGGAGGTCGCTCTTGGAAAAGACACCCATGAGGCTGCCGTCCTCCTCCTTCACCACGGGGAAGAGAGGCTGCGTGGATTGCAGGATCTCCTGGCGGATGCTGTGGAGCTGGACGCGGGAGCCGTAGCTCCGGCAGCGGCGGTCCACCGCCTCCGCGATGCGGCGGGAGCAGCGGATGAGCTGCGTGGTGCTGGCCGTGTCATGATTACAGGAAATGACCGTGCAGCCCTGGACACGGGCCACCTCCTGGAGTTCCGGGCTGAGATGCGCCCCGCCGGTAAGCACCAGGGCGCGCACCTGGGATTTCAACGCGAGGCGGTGCACCTCCGGGCGGTCGCCCACCACCACCACCAGTTCCTCCGGAGCGAACTCATGCAGACGGCTGTCCACCGTATTTTCACTGGAGGCACTGACGGTGAGGATGAAGTCCTGCTCCACGTCCAGTTGCGCCCCGCAGTCGATGTGGCCCTCCAGCGTGCGCGCCATGTTGGAAAGCGTGGTCCGCACATGACGGGCCTGCGCTTTGTCCTCCACATTGTGCACCAGGAGCTTCAGCAGGTCCTGCACGCTGGCGAGGCCGATGACGCGGTCCTTTTCATCCACCACGGGAATGCTGCGGATGCCCGCGCGCTCCATGCGCAGATAGACATCCAGAAACGTTTCGTCCGCCCGGGCCTTCACCACATCCGCGCGGCAGATGGTCTCCGTGGTGGGGCGGATGTCCATGAGCAGGCGCGGGGATGCCACGCCCGCCTGGCGGAGCAGCCACTCCGTGCGCTGGTTCAGCCCGCCGCACCGCGCGGCCTCGGCGTCCGGGTAGCGGTGCATGCGGAGCAGCTCGGCATAGCCCAGCGCGCTGCAAATGGCGTCCGTGTCCGGATTCTGGTGACCGATGACATAGACCGGCTGTTTTCCGGCACCGGTGCTTTCGTAAGTGGCGTGGATCATGGAGGGGCTTCCATGGCGCGCGGGCTGCGGGGGCGCCGGCGGACCGTGTGGTTTACCGGGTGTAGAGGCCCGCGGGGGCAAAGACGGCGGCGGCTCCGCCGGAGATCCCCAGCGGAGGAATGGTGATGGCCACCGGCTGGCCGTTGACCTTCAGTGTCACGGTGCCGGCGACGGCCTCCACCACGTCCTGGGTGAAGGGCGTCATGCCGCCGGGGGCGCGGTTCAGATGATTCGGTTCGGCAAGGTCTGTCATCCCGACTTCAAAAACATATTCCCCCGTTTTCACCCGGGAGACCGCCCGGCCTTCGCCGGTTTCGATTTCAATGGCGGCCTCCAGCACCGGGGCGTGTTCGAAGGGCGTGCCGGCAAAAATATGAGGGCCAAAGTAAGCCCCGACTCCCGGGTCCGGACACACGAAGCCCATCACGGCGGGAGCATCCTCCGGATCCGGCTGGTAAAACACCACGCCCGCCGGGGCGCTGCCGGCCGGGGTATGCACCACGCGGGCAACGAGGATGATCACGTTTGGCATCGGCAGACCCTCGCGCGTCTCCGCCACGAGATCCACCCCGCCTTCCCAGGACATCCATGATTGAACTTGACTCATACCCTATGGCCTAGCGTCAACGCCCCTGGAGGCAAGGGCAATTGAATCCGGGAATCTCCTCTGGTCTCCGGCTTTCGGCGGAGGAATGAAGGCCTGGCGGCATGGTATACCGGTCGGGGAAAGCCTTTGCGGGTCTTGCATTCCCCTGGCTTCCGCTCTACGGGAGCGGCGTCCCGCTTCTTCGCAATGGTAGCCATCACCGTCCGCCAACTCAGCAAAAGCTTCGGTGGCACTCCCGTGCTGCGGAACATCGATCTGAAGATCGAAGCCGGGGAGATGTTCTTCCTCCTCGGTCCCAGCGGATGCGGGAAGACCACGCTGCTACGGCACATCGCAGGGTTTTACCAGCCGGACAGGGGACACATCCTTTTTGGCGCGAAGGACATGACCGGTGTGCCCGCCCACCGGCGAAATACGGCCATGATGTTCCAGAGCTACGCCCTTTGGCCCCACCTCACCGTGGCGCGGAATGTCTCCTTCGGCCTGGAGGAACGGAAGCTGCCGAAGGCGGAGATCCAGCAGCGCGTGCGGGAGGCCCTGGACATGGTGCATATGGGCACGCTGGGAGACCGGAAGATCAATCAGCTCAGCGGCGGTCAGCAGCAGCGCGTGGCCCTGGCCCGGGCCCTGGCGGTGCGCCCGGATTGCCTCCTGCTGGACGAGCCGCTCTCCAACCTGGACGCGAAACTCCGCCTGGAAATGCGCGGGGAAATCCGCCGCATCTGCAAGCAGTTCGGCCTCACGGCCATCTATGTCACACATGATCAGAAGGAGGCGCTGCACCTCGCGGACCGGATGGCCATCATGGAAAAAGGCGTCCTGAGTCAGGTGGGCACCCCGCGCGGGATTTACCGGGAGCCCGTGAGCGCGGGGGTGGCGTCTTTTATCGGAGAGGCCAATCTCCTGCCTGGCACCCTCACCGGGGAAAGCGCTCCGCCCGGCACGCTGGCGGTGAAAACCGGGGCGGGGGTGTTTCACGGACGCGTCACCGATCCCTCCTGGCATCCCGCTTTGGGAGAATCCGTCCAGGTTTGCATCCGTCCGGAGGCACTGCGCCTTCTGCCGCCAGGAGAGGGGACAGGCAATGTATTCACGGGCACCCTCACGGAGGCGGTGTATCTCGGCGAACTGGCGCAATACACGGTCACCAGCCCCGCGGGTCCCTCTCTTCAAGTGACGGAACTGAACCCCGCCACCCTGCACGAAACCGGAATGCCCTGTCTGGTGGAAGCCCGTCCGGAGGATGTGCTGCTCCTCCGTCCCTGAGTTCCCTCACTTATCCCGCCCCGCCGCCATGAAACGCTATGTCGCCGTCCTCCTGGCCATGGCCGCCGTCATCGCGGCCCCTTTGCTGCTCCGTCCGGAACTGAACGCGCGCACGGCGGACTTTGCCGCGGTGGACCGGCTGATCATCATCACCCCGCATGTGGAGACGCTGCGGTATGAACTGGACACCGCCTTTACCCGGTGGATGAAGGAAAGGCACGGGCGCTCCGTGGTGATCGACTGGCGCATCCCAGGTGGCACCTCGGACATCATCAAGGTAGTGAATTCGGAATACTCTACCGCCGGGAAAACGGCGGGCATCGGCCTGGACCTCATGCTGGGCGGAGGACCCATCGACTACGGCGGGCTGAAGCAGAGCGGCTACATCGTGCCCCAGGACCCCACCGGAGCTTACGGCCCGGCGGCGGTGCGCCGCGCGCACCCGGACTGGTTCACGGACGCCGCCATCCCGGCGGTGGTCGCGGGACAACCTTACTACGATCCGGAGTTCGCCTGGGTGGGAACGTGTCTTTCCGCCTTTGGCATCTGCTGGAATCAGGAGGTGCTGGAACGCCGGGGCATGACGCCGCCTGTCACCTGGCGGGACCTCACGGATCCGGCTTACGAAAATCAGCTGGCGGTCTCAGACCCCACGAAGAGCGGCACCGTCGCCGCCATGTTCGAGAATATCCTTCAGATGAGCATCGCCGCCGCCGTGAAGGAGGGCACCGGGACGGAGGCAGAGGCCATCGCGCGCGGCTGGGAGAACGGCCTGCGGGAGATCCGGCGTATCGGAGCCAACGCGCGCTACTGGACGGACAGCTCGACGAAGATCCCGCTGGATGTTTCCCAAGGGGAATCCCTGGCGGGCATGTGCGTGGATTTTTATGGCCGGAATCTCATCGAGCGGCTGGGGAAGGCGAATGGGCGGAGCCGCATGGGATTCATTGCCCCCGCGGGCGGCACCACCATCGGCGCGCAGCCCGTGGCCATGTTCCGCGGCGCGCCGAATCCGGAACTGGCCACGCGGTTCATCGAGTTTCTGCTGTCGCTGGAGGGACAGAAGCTGTGGGGGCTGAAAACCGGCACGCCCGGTGGCCCGGAAAAGATGGCCCTGCGGAATATGCCTCTGCGCCGCGACTACTATGTGCCGGAAATCCTGAAGGACGCCGCCGATCCCGGCCTGCGCCCGCTGGAGCCGGGGGCGGCTTTTGTGTATGAGCGGAAATACACGGGCGAGCTGTTTTCCTCCATCCGCCTCCTCATCCGTGCCATGTGTATCGACCCCCAGGAGGAACTGAAAGCGGCGTGGCATGAGCTCATCGTTCGCGGTTTCCCCCCGGAAGCCACCGCCGCCTTCGAGGCCTTGCCCGCCTCCGCCACCCACGCCGCCGTGAAGAGCGGCATGGTGCCCGTGCTGAAAGCGAAAGACCCTCTCGCCACCGCCAAACTGACCCGGAAGCTCTCAGGGGAATTCCGGGAGCAGTATCTGAAAGTCCTCAGCCTGGCGCGGGAGGGGAGGTAGGGAGCGGATGATGAAGGATATGCCGTATAGGGCCTATGCGCGTCCTCCGGAGTTCCCTCACCGCTTCCGGCAGTATTCCACGTAACCTATCATCATCTCGTCATTCGTCTGGGAACCCCAGTGCACCGTCACTCCGGGGTCAGGGTTCGCGGGATTCCCGCTGCTGTTATCAAACCACCCCGTGACCTTGATGACGGACCCCTTGGCCAGCATAGGCGGTTCGGCGTATTTCACGGGGATCTGCCAGTTGAAGTCATAGCGCGGCACTTCCAGCAAAAGACGCGGCTCGCCACCGGGCTGCTTCGCTTCAAAGCGCATGGACTTCCCCCGGACGTGCATGTGCGGGGAGAGCGCCAGAAGATGGATATCCGCGGGAGCGGTCCACTCCGCGGCCTCTCCGTGGGCGGCGGCTCCTGGCGGGATGTTCAACTGTACGTCCGCCACGCCGGCGCTTTCCACCACATACTCCGGAGGAGCCGGGGCAAACTTCAGCTCCAGCCTCGTCTGATCCTCCACCGCTTTTCCGGACGGGGTGTAGTGAATCTCAAACCGCAGGCGTGAGCCCGCGGGCAGGGCCTTGGCATAACCAGGAGGATACACCGCCGGTCCCTGTCCCGGCACCCACGAGGCCAGATGTCCGCGACGCTCCGGTTCTCCAGGAATGCCGGACCCTGGCGGATACACATAAATGAGCACGTGGTGCACCGCCTGCCGCACGGAGGGAATCACCTCCCAGGAGCTTACCCACTTGTCCTCCGTGAGGCCTGTATCCACAAAGATGCTCTGGTAAGGCATGGTGCCCTCCGCCTGCACCTTCACTGGGGTGGGCAGTCGCAGCGTGAGGTCCGGGGCCTCGATAGCCCCCTCCCGCGCCCACGCGATGGGCAGCGGGGCTTCTGCGGCATCCCCCTCCGCGCGATCCCCGTCCAGCCAGGCGAGCAGCGCGGCCTTATCCGCCGCCGGGAGCGTGCTTTCATTCAGCCAGGGGGTGTGGGCGGACTCCGCCACCGGGGCGGCGCTCCACGGAGGCATGACCCCATCGTCCAGGACGCGCCGCACGGTTTTCGCCTTTTTCAAAAACTGGGGATAAGTCTCCAGGGGAAACGGCCCCGCGCCGCCCTCGTGGTGGCAGGAGGCGCAGTTTGCCTGCACCATGCGGGAGACCCGGTTATGCCAGGTCACCGGCGTGGCGGTCGCCACCGCCGGAGCAGCGGGCAGTTCCAGTTCACAGCCGGGGGCAAGGGTGGCGGCGATGGCGGGACGGCTGCCCTTCACCAGGGCTTCCAACGCTTTCGACAGATATTTCTGTTCCGGCTCCGGGCGGCTGTAGCCCAGTCCATACTGATCATCCGGCGCGCCCCGGTAGATGAGTGTCTTCGCGGCATCGAGCACAAAAACATCCGTGGTCCGTGTGGCCTTCAGCGCGCGCAGAAGCTGTCCCGCGGGGTCTTTGACGATCACGCCCGCCATGCCCGCGGCCTTGAGCGCCGCGGAGTCCATTTCCCCGGGCGCGGCGATGAAAATAAAGGGCACGCCCTTTTCCATAGACTCCTTTTCCAGACGCTGGAGCGCTGGAAACCACCGGCGGCTCACTGGGCACTCCGGACAGAGCACCGCCACCACCGCTCCCTTCGGACCAGTGAGGGCGTGCAGCTTCCGCTGTTCCCCGGAAAGCGTCTGGACTTCCAGGTCCGGAATGCGGGTATCCACCGCCCACTCCGCGGGCTTCAGCGGACGCGGCCCCTGGCGCGGGTCTTTCGCGGCCTCGAAGGGCGGGGGAGCGCTTTGGGAGGGCTCGGCATTCCGGCTGGTGAAAATCTGCCGGGAGAGCTTTGCCATGCCGGCTTTCATCTCCGCGACGGTGAGCGCCCCGTCTTTATCCGTGTCCATGAGGCCCACCATCCAGCTCCGGGAGCCGAGTTCGGAGGCGTCCAGTTTCCCATCTTTATTGGTATCATACGCGGCCACCGTGGCGGGGATGTCCGAAAGGAAGCTGGTGGTACCGGTCACGGAGAAATCCGGCAATCCCGCGCGGGCGGCGGTCGCGATTGCGATGACAAGACCGGCTCCGCCGGCGTTTTTCAGGAAAAGGAGAGATTTTGATTTCATACCGGGCCTGGGTTGAGGGAAAACAAACGGTTGCAGCCTTGGTGAAAACGCCGCCGTTTCCGTGTTGCTCTATTTCATTGATTATACTCAATGAGTCAAATCATTTTTACTTTCCCATGGCTGAATCCGTTCCCCTGACCCGTGCCCAACGCAAAGAGGAGACGCGCGCCCGGGTGCTGCGGTCGGCCCTGGAATTGTTCGCGCGGGATGGCTTCGAGGGCACGTCCACGGCGGACATCGCGCGGCACGCGAGCGTGGCCCATGGCACCGTCTTCACCATCGCCCCAACGAAGGAACGCCTGGCGCTGGAGGCGTACCATGACCAGTTGCGGGACACGGGTGCTGCCGCGCTGACGGCGGGAGCCTCCGGTCGCGGTCTGCTGGAGCAGGTGACCACTGTCTTTGAGGCCCTGTATGACTTCTACGCCGGGCACCCCGAGCTTTCGCGGGTGTTGTTGAAGGAGCAGATCTTCACCGCCGGACCCGAAGGGGCGGCGCATCAGGAGCAACTGATGAATGAATTCTTCGAGGGCTTCGGCCAACTGGCTGCGGAGGCCCAGGCACGAGGGGAACTGGTGAAGGACACAAGCATCCCGGACCTCATCACGGGCGTGTTCAGCCTCTATCTTCTATTTTTGCTGGCGCTGCTGACTGGCCGGTATCCGCACCGCGAGGACCACCGCCAGGCCTATCAGGACGCGCTCCGGGTTTTGTTCCGCGGGAATCTCACGACCGGTTCCGCGGGATGAACGCGGGTTCCGGAGGACTTGCCGGGCGGCGGGCACAGCGTTAGGAGCGGGCATGCGTTTCCGGATTCCCTCGCTTTTTCTTTTCCTCACGATCCTCCTTCCGGCCCCGGCCGCGCCCGGCGCGGGGGAGAGGCCGAACATCGTGCTCATCTGTGCCGATGACCTGGGGCGCGGGGATGTGAGTTGTTATGGCGGGGGAGGGCGCATCCCCACGCCGAACGTGGACCGGCTGGCCAGGGAGGGCGTGCGGTTCACGGACGGACACAGCACCGCCGCCACCTGCACGCCGTCCCGTTATTCGCTCATGACCGGCGAGTATGCCTTCCGGAAAAAAGGCACGGGCATCCTGCCAGGGGACGCGGCGCTTATCATCTCCCCGGGCAGGCAGACCATCGCCTCTATTTTAAAGGACGCGGGCTATGCCACGGGCGTGGTGGGAAAATGGCATCTTGGACTGGGCAGCGGCGGGGTGGACTGGAATAAGGAGATCACTCCCGGGCCTCGTGAAATGGGGTTCGGCTTCTCCTATATCATGGCCGCCACGGGGGACCGTGTGCCGTGTGTCTATGTGGAAAACGGTCGCGTGGCAGGGCTGGATCCCGCGGACCCCATTTCTGTCAGCTATGCAAAGCCGGTGGGAGACTGGCCCACGGGGCAGGCGCATCCGGAACTGCTGAAGCTCCACCCCAGCATGGGCCACAGCCAGACCATCGTGAACGGCATCAGCCGCATCGGCTATATGACTGGAGGGAAGGCCGCGCTGTGGAAGGATGAGGACATGCCGGATGTTTTCCTGCGCCAGGCCCAGGCCTTCATGGAGAAAAACAAGGACACTCCCTTCTTCCTCTACTACGCCACGCATGAGCCCCACGTGCCGCGCGTGCCACATCCCCGCTTCGCCGGAAAGTCCGGCCTGGGCGCGCGCGGGGACGCGGTGCTGCAGATGGACTGGAGCGTGGGCGAAGTGCTCGCCACCCTGGACCGGCTGAAACTCACGGAGAAAACCCTTGTGATCTTCACCAGCGATAACGGTCCCGTGGTGGACGACGGCTACAAGGATGAAGCCGTGGCCCTCCTCGGAGGTCACCAGCCCGCGGGCGGCCTGCGGGGCGGAAAATACAGCCTCTTCGAAGCCGGGACCCGCGTGCCCTTCATCACTCGATGGCCCGGTCGTGTGAAGCCCGGTATTTCCCCCGCGCTCGTCTGCCAGGTGGACTTCGCCGCCAGCTTCGCCGCCCTCACCGGGCAGTCCCTGAATGCCGCCACCGCGCCGGACAGCGAGAACGTGCTCCCGGCGCTGCTGGGGGACACCCCTGACGGTCGCTCCACCCTGGTGGAAGCCTCCGATGTCCTGGCGCTCCGCGAGGGGAATTGGAAACTTCTGCTGTCCTCCAAAGGCGCGCGCCGCAGCCAAGGGACGAACATCGAACTCGGCAACGATCCCGCTCCGCAGCTCTACGATCTCACCGCCGATCCCGCCGAGCAGCAGAACCTGGCCCTCGCCCAGCCGGACCGCGTGGCTGCCATGACAAGGAAACTGGAGGAAATCAAAGCCCGCGGCACGCTCGCCCGGGACGGGGGACCCTGACGGGCTCACCGCCGGCGGCGGAGCAGCAACAGGCCCGTCATTCCCGCCAGGGCGGCGGAGGCGGGTTCCGGCACGGCGGCGAGAGCGCTGACCTCGGAGGCGGAGAGTTCGTGATCGTAGATCCGCAAGTCATCCATCAGGCCGCGGAATCCCTGGAAGTTGTTATTGGTGGCGTAGTTCAACGCCCCGATGGCAAAGGCATCCCCGGCGAGAGGAGCGGCCATGCCCGTGGTGCCGGTGGTCTGGCTGCTCAGGAGCGCGCCGTCCAGATAGAAGTCCACGGCGGTGATGACGCCGCCGGTGGTGCGGAAGACATACCCGAAGTGGTGCCAGGCCCCCAGGAGGGAGGCGCTCACCGAGACCCGGTCAACCCGCCCGTAGGTGGTGCCCAGCATTTGCTGCACGCCGGTGGTATCAAGGTCCACCCCCACGCCCCAGGAATTCCCCTGAAACGTGGTGCTGCCCAGCAGGTCTTTGGAAAAAATGCGCTGATACGGAGCCGGGTTGCCCGCGGACTGCGGTCCCTGGGGGGAGTTGGCGTCAATATTCACCCACGCCGTCACGGAGAATCCGTCCATAAAGTTCGTTCCCGTGTAGGACGCCGCCGAGTTCGTTCCCAGCGCGAGAAGCGATTGGCCATTCAGGGAAAGCGCCCCCGTGCCCACCTTCGCGTTCGTGGAGTAAGCGGGAGTCCCGACGACCGACGTGGCATCCCGGTTCAGCGGGCCGGTATCGTCCCCCAGCGCGGCGGGATTTTCAAAGTTCCACTGCGAAACGAGCGCGGCGGAAGCCGGGGCCGTGAGTGCCAGGAGAATAGAGAGCAAAGACGGGAGACGGATGGCGATCATGGATTTCGGGTTAAAACAGGACCGTCTTCCCGATAGCACGGGCCGGACCGGAGCTTTCCAGAGAGCGCTACGGGTGAGCGTAGGCCGGATGCCGAACAGAAAACCCGGACCCTCGTTGAGGGCCCGGGTTTGTGAGAAAGCTGCTATCTTCCGGAAGGTCATTCCGGATTGCGGATCGCGGGAGAATCGAAGTCGGGACCGAAGATGTCCACCTGTTTGCCCTCCCCCTGAGGGGCCGGAGAAGTGGCAGGCGGGTCTGTCATGCGCACGGGAGAAGTGGGTGAGCCCGCGTCATTAAACGGCCCTTTGCGCGAGCTGCCCTGGTCAGGGGAAACCACGCGGAACTTCACGGGACCGGAAGTGAGATCCCCCACGAAGGCAGAAACGCCGGGGCGCTTTGTGAGACGCCTGGCCAGATTCTCCAGCGCGCCCTGGTCAGGGTCGGTCACAAAGGAGTCGATATCCTCCGCCGTGAGTGGCGTGCCGAAGAGTTCCATGCCCGCGCGATAGACCACGCGCTTCCGCTCCGATGGGTCTGCGGGCAGTGGCAGATCCTGGGCGAGATGGAATTTCACATGTTCCAGCCACCAGGTGGAGGAGCCTTCTGTTGAGGTTTCCCTCCAGTCGCGCAGCGGCAGGGGTGCGGTGGTGACGGTAACATCCTCTCCCGCCTTCGTTTCGATCCAGGTGCCCACGCGGATGGAGTTCCCTTTGTCGGAATTCCCCATAGGGCCAACACCGATACCGGGGCCGTTCATCTCCACAAATTCCCCCGGTTCCAGACGGCAGGCATCGAGCCTTCCCAACGTGGTCCAATCCACAGAGGTTGTTTTGATCTCCGCGCCTTTCGCGTCCCTGGCCTTGTGCTCCGGTTGATTCCAGGTGCGGGCGCGGAAGACCACCGAGTCTTTCCCGGAATTGTGGATCAGCATGCGGGCTTTCAGTGCGGTGCCCAGGGGGATTTCGCCACTGCCGGGCTCCAGGAGCCAGGCCACGCGCAGACCGTTGGCCGCGGGCTCGCCCCAGGGCGCTTTTGCCAGGTCCGCGGGCAGGGGCGTGCCGTTCTTGAACAGCCGCCGGTTTGTTTCCTCCAGGGTGGTCTCCAGCGGGATGGAGGTCACGGTGGCGATGTCATCCATGATGGCCACGATTTCGGCAGGTGTCCAGTCACGTGTGGCATTCAGGCGGGGGCGGATGGGGGCCATCTTTTTGGCATAGGGATCGCCCGCGGCGTCGCCCGTGTTGTTGCGGATGAATTCGTCCACTTTCCCCGCGAGACGGCCCACGAGGCCTCCGGGGAAATTTCCGTTTCCGCGGGCATGATGCTGCCACATTTCATAGAGCGCGCGCGCCTCCTTGTTCCGGGGGGCCGGTTTCCCGGCGGCCATGGCCCCGGTGGCTTCACCGGTCACCAGTTTTCCCGTCCAGCAGCCCTCCGGGGCTTTCTCGATGAGCAGGGTGATCACCGCGCTCTCATGGGTGTCCTGGATCAGGGTGTCCGCCAGGAGGCTGCCCACGGTTTTGCCTTTGTTATGTTCGTCCTCCAGGGGTATCAGGGAAAACATGGGAATATAAACCACCTCGCGGGACTGGAGGTGGACGGTTCCCAGCCGGGGGTCCTTCGCGCCCAGACCCGCCTGGATGCGGCCTTTGCTTTTGAGATGCATCATTCGCGGCTGTTCCTCCGCCAGGGAGTCATTCAGGGTAATGGGACCCTGGGAGACGTTTTGCACCGCGATGAAGAGGTCCGGCATTTCACCAGGCGCGGGCTTTTCCTTCGCGTGGCGGATGACCACCGCCGCGCGGAGTCCGTTCACCGGTTCACCCCAACGCATGGTTTCCTCCATGGCATCCGGAATCAGGAGGGCTTTTGCTTTCCCTGGCTCCACGCTGCCTGTCGCGGGCGGGGCCTTCTCCTCCCCGGCCCGCAGCATGGCCACCGGAATGGCGATGGCGGCGCTGAGAAGAATGGCGGCGGCAGTGAGGGCGCGGGCGGGGCCTCGGCGGTTCAGTTTTTCGCTCAGGACGGCGAGGAGACGGCCCTCCAGGGAGGACTTTCGCGCCATGGCCAGGCCGCAACCGGTGGTCCAGCGCATGGATGAAAGACGGGTGGCCACGTGCAGGAGGTGCCCGGCGTATTCCGAGGGGCGGATGCCGCGGGCGAGCACCAGATCGTCACACGCACGCTCCCGTTCCACATGGAGCCGCCACGCTGCCAACCAGACGAGGGGATTGAACCAGTGGAGAGCACAGGCGAGTTGCGCCAGCATTTGCGTGAGCGGGTCCCGGCGGCGCAGGTGCGCGAGTTCGTGCAGGAACACAGAGCGGAGCTGGGCGGCGTCCCAGGTTTCCGCCTCCGCGGGCAGGAGCAGGCGGGGATGGCGGAGACCCCACACCACGGGGATGGTCCGGCCCGCGTCCATAAGGAGGCGGACGGGACTGTGCGTGCCGCTTTCCTCAAGTGCCGCGGCAAAGGCTTGGGCCACGGGCTCCGGAGGCATGGTGGAACGAAGCGCGGCCCTGCCCATCAGCCACCGGGCGGCGGCAAGACGCCCCAACAGCAGGAGGCAACCGGCGGCCCACGCCAGCGAAAGCCAGAGGGAGGGCAGGGGAGACTCCGCGACGGCAGGAGGCGGGACGGGAGGAGCCGTCAGCACCGGCGTGGCGGACACCACCGGGGCAGGGGATGGCTCCCGGATGACAACCGGCGGCTCCAGCGTGAAGGTACCGCCGGACGCAACTGTCCGGGGGAATTCATAAGGCGGAACGGCTTTTTCCACCGCCGCGAGTGCCGGGGCCGCGGTCACCTCCGGCTTCACCACTGCCCATCCAGGCAGCACGCGCCACCCCGGCAGCACCAGGGAAAGCAGGGGCAGCAGCAGGAGTGCCAGAACGGCGGCCAGCCACACCAGATGCCGGGCAGCGGAGGAGGCGCGGCGCAGAAGCAGTGCCGCCACGCCCGCCAGCAGGAGCAGCGCGGCGCTTTTCAGCGAGGCGTCCACCAGCGGGGGGAGAAGGGCGGCGGAGGCCAGGAAGAGAAAACGGTGCATCTTACCGGCCCTCCTTTCTCGCCTTTTCGATGAGGTCCACCAGCCGGTCGCGCTCGCTCTGGCTCACTCCATCCTTGCGCGACAGCAGGTGGGAGGTCAGCGCTTCCTCCAGCGATCCGCCGAAGAAGGTCTCCAGCACTTTTTCAAAAGCCGAGCGCCCGGCTTTCTCTTTGGATTGTTTCGGAAGATAAACAACCTCCCGTCCCTCGCGGCGGCGGAGGTGGCCTTTTTCCTCCAGGATGTGCATCATGCGCCGGACGGCCATGGAGGTGGGGGGATCCGGCAGGGCATCGGTGATCTGATTCACCGTGGCTTCGCCGCGGGCGTAGATCACTTCCATGATCTGGCGTTCACGGCGGGAGAGTTTTGCAGTGTCTGGCATGGGCTTGAATGGGTTCGGGGTGACGTTATTTTTTTAACGCTATTCCGCCGGGAGCGCAAGCTTTTCCCCGTTATTTTTTTAACGTCTCTTCGCTGGCGCGGGTTTGAAAGCCCCACCAAAAAAAGAAACCCGGGCCTCCACAAGGGAGGGCCGGGTTCTGAATAAGTGACCGGTGGCTGACGAGCCCCGTGTCCGCCCTTAGTTCGGAGCGACGATATTCTGCGGGGTGTCGAATTCGGGGCTGAAGATGTTCACTTCCTGGCCGCCGTTCTTACCCTTGATGCAGAGGTCTTCCTTGAGTTCTTCGGAAGCCGCGCTGCCGCTCACGCGGCACACGACACCGTATTTGCCTTGGAACACGCCGCCTTTTTCCGTCTTCACCTTCGTCCACACACCCACGGTGCCGGAGAACCCATTAGCGATGAGTGGAATGCGCCCGTCGTCGCTCTGGGTCAGACCGTTGACATAGGCGAAAGCGTTTTCACCGGTGTCGAGCGCCTGGGTGTATTCCGGCTCGCGTCCTTTGTCACCGTCGGGTTTTTGGCCGGGCGCGGTTTTGTGATAAGGGTCGTTCGGGATGTAGAACTGCATTTCGTCCGCGCCGTAGTTCTTCTTGAACAGTTCGCGGTAGGCGAGGTTGGCGGTGTCCCCCTGGGGATACGCGCCACCGTTGTCGAGGGCGAAGGCGGTGAGCCACTTGTGGATGGTGCTCTCCTGGTTCGCGGCCTGCTTGGACCGGATCATGGGCATCAGCGCGCCGTAACCGGCATAAGCGCCGGCGGCGAGCATGGCGATGATCGTGATCACCACCAGCAGTTCGATCAGGGTGAAGCCCCTGTTACTTTTTCTGGCTTTCATCTTTATGATGTTGTGTTTGTGCGGGCAAAACCCCGCGGTTCGATTATGGTTTTATTATGTCGTGAAACGGGAAAACGGCGAAGCCATTTACCCGTTCCAAATGGCATCTTAGGGATTTTCATGCCGGGGGGCAAGAAAAATCATTAGGGAAATACCTTAGCCTGCCCAAAGCATCCTTCCTAATCGATCCTTCAGAATTCCGGCAAACCCGAAGGTTTACTTCATCAGCTCAGCCACCTTGTCCTTGGTGGCATCCACCCAGATCTTGTAGCCCTTTTCCCCGGGGTGCAGGCGGTCGGCCATGACTTCCTTCGTGAGGATACCTTCGGGGGTGAGAAAGGATTTCCCGATGTCGAGGAAGTGAATCAGCTTCCCGTCGTCCGTTTTGGCCAGGATGGCGTTGATGGCGTCGTTCTGGAGGCGCATCTTGTCGTCCGGCTTCTCGCCGCGCGGGAAGATGGCCAGGAGGAGGACTTTCGTTTCCGGGCTCTTTTTATGAAGGAGATCGATGATGGCCTTGATGCCCTCGGCGGTCTGTTCCGGGGTTTCCTTGCCGAGACGGCGGCCGGTGTTGTTGGTGCCGATCATGAGGACCACCAGCTTCGGCTTCAGGCCGTCGAAGTTGCCATGTTCCATGCGCCAGAGCACGTGCTCCGTGGTATCACCGCCGATGCCGAAGTTCGCAGGCTTGTATTTACCCCAGGCTTCGTCCCAGAGAGCCTTCTGACCTTCCCAGCCGTGGGTGATGGAATCGCCCAGGAACACGAGCTGGGCTTCGCCTTTTTTGGAGATTTCGTTGAAGGACTCGATGCGTTTTTCCGTGCCGCCATGTACCACGGGCGCGGTGGCCACATTGGCCGGGGCGGCGGGAGCGGGAGCCGGAGAGGCGGGGGGATTCTGGGCCTGAAGGGCGGAGAGCGGAATGCAGGTCGCGAGGGTTGCGAGGAGAATGCGTTTCATAGAACGCCGTTTTTGAAGCCTGGCGGGAGTTCCGGCAAGGTTAATTGAAATCGTGGACACGTAGAAAAGCCCGCGTGCCACCCTCATTCATACACCGGGGCGCGCTGCCGCCGGGCCACCGGTCTCCCGGTAAAATACCACGCAGCGACCAGCACCGTGAGCAGGATGAGAATCCAGAGACGCCACGCGCCGTCCGCGCGGCTGTGCCGCTCCACCAGCGCGGCCTGGGTGCCGTCCAGATCCTGGCGGCTCGTGGCAGCAGTGAAGTCCGCCTCCCGCACATCCGCGAAATGCGCGGCGGCCTTCAGCAGCAGCCGTTCCCCCTGTTTGATCTCCACCAGAGCGGGCACGTCCGGGGCCGCGAGGAGACCGGCCTGGGAGGGAGGCACGGTGACGCTGTCTCCGCTTTTCCCATCCGACGGCTGCCAGGTGAGGGTCACTTCCGCGGCTCCCGCGGAGACATCCACCGGGCAGCGCAGCCGCTGGCCGCACTCCGCGTTGCGCCATTCCTCCCGCACGGTGCGGGAGCGCACATCCTCCAGAAAGCGATGGAGGGCGATGACAAAGGCGGGGAGCTTCCGCGCGTTCGATTTCCGGAGGTCGAAGTTGAAGCACAGCAGGCGGCGGTCCGCCGGTCCCCGCAGGAAGAGCAGCGGACGGTCCCCCTGGCTGACGAGCACTTCATCCCCCGCCTGCGCGGGAATGCCCAGGGCGTCCTCCACCAGGAGCCCGTGCCAGTTCAGATTATCCGTGAGCGGATGCGGCTCCACCACCAGTGTGCCCGCCAGCACCGGCGCGTCCGGACGGGGATCGCGCACGAAGAGGCAGGACGGCCGGGCGGGCACTTCGGGATCCAGCGGATTGTACTCCGCCACCATCACATCCATGGCGGCCTGGTCCGCCGTGAGCGTGATCTCCGGCAGACTGCCAAAGAGTGGGGTGTAGAGCTGCTGTTCCCGGGGCAGGGCCATTTCCGCCGGGGGCAGATGCACCACCAGACGCACCGGCATGGGGCGCAGGATGGGGGCGGTGTCGTCATCGGGGAATGTGTCAGGAGACAGCCGCAGCGTCAGCGTGGTCTGTCCCTCCGCGAAGGGAGCCTGGAGGTCGAGCGTGCCGCCCGGAGGCAGGGTCACGGAATGCCGGGGGCCGGGTTCCATGTCCGGGGACTCCGTCCACCATTCGCGTGTCTGGGGAGCGGTGCCGTGGTTCTTCAGCACCGCGCGCCACACGGTGCGTCCACCCGCTTCGTCCACGGAAATGCCGGCGATCCCCGTGTTGTCCGCGGCTTCCCCGGCGGCTAGGAGCCGCGCGGCGGAGGGCAGTTCCTTCACCTCCTGATCCGTCACATAAATCACCGTGCCCTCCCGGCCCGCGAGCGCGCGGGCGAGCCGCAGGGACGGCGCGGGATCGCGAGAGCCGCCGGAGGGTTCCCACTTCGCAAAGGCCGTCATGAGGCCGTCCGTGGAGTCGCCGTGATAGAGGTGTCCGGAGTCTTTCCGGCTGTCCAGGAGGTAGAGTTCCGTGTGTGCTGTCGCGGAGGAGAGCTTCGCCAGGGCGGCGGGAAGCTGTTTCTCCAGGCGGGCGCGGCTCACCTTCATGGAGGCGGAGCCGTCCAGCACCACGGCGATCTGCTGCACACTGTTCTTCTCCATCCAGCGAGGCTCCGCGAGCAGCCACGTGAGAATGAGCACCGCCAGAAGTTGCAGCCAGAGCGGGATGGACGGGCGCAGGCGCTCGAAGCGGTTGCCGCCCTCGCTTTCCCGCTGCAACTGCCGGAGCAGGAAAAGCGTGCTCACCGTCACCTGGCGGGAGCGGCGCTGGAGAAAGTGGATGGCGATGACCGCCGGGATACCCAGCAGGGCCAGGAATCCCAGGGGATATCCGAAGCTCAGGCCCATGGCTCCACCACTCCGTTCCGGAGCGCCTCCAGTTGCAGGGCGGCGGGGAAATCCGGGCCGCAAGGCACCCGGGCCAGAGCCAGGCCGCGCCGCCGCGCCGCCGTTTTCCACAGATCGAAATGCCGAGCGTAGGCTTCACGATAACGCTTGAGCAGGGCGGGCTCCACACGGCGGGGGTGATGGGTCAGCACTTCGGCGTCGATGAATTCCATATTCCCGTCCCAGTCCGGATCACTCTCCTCCGCGCAATAGGGTGCCAGCACCACGGGCCGGCCCTGCCGCGCGCCCAGCAGGATGGCGAACTGGTCCGGCTCCCCGGCGAAAAGGAGATCGCTGATGAGCACCCGCAGGGACTGCGCGCGCAGCGGCACCCGCGCCAGTTCCGGCGGAGCGGAGGAGACCGCGGTCTCCTGGGGGATCTGCCCGGCCCAGTGGTGACTCAAGATGGATTCCATGGGGAGCGCCCGGTGCCAGCCCGGTGCCGCCGCATAGACCGATGGCGTGGCACCTGCCCGCAACGCGCCCTCCACGGTGAAGTAAAACAGCTCCACCGCGCGTCGTGCTTTTCCCGGCGTGAAAAACATGCTCGGCGAGACATCCAGCACGATATCGATGAGCGGGCGCACCTCCTCGCGGAAGAGCTTCATGGAATACTGGCCCGTGCGGGCATAGGCCTGCCAGTTGATATGACGTGGATCGTCGCCCGGAGAATAGGCCCGGTGGTCCTGGAAATCCATGGACGCCCCGGTGCCCCGGCCCATGAAATCCCCACTGCCGCCCCGCCATACCTGCCGCCGCAGCGGCAGGCGGAACAGACCGGACCAGCCGCGCGCCCGCGCGTGGCACTCCCGCAGCAGGGCGGGCGAAAGGGAAGGGGAGGGAGCGGCGGGAGGCATGGGTGGGATTTTATCCTTCGAAGTTCGGATAACTTCCCAGCACCTTTACAAAGCTGCAGTGGCGTCCCAGTTCCGCGAGCGCGGTGGCCACCTTCTCCTCCTGGCAGTGGCCCAGCACGTCCACGAAGAGGAAATACTCCCAGTCCCGCCGCCGGCTGGGGCGGCTCTCGATACGGGACATATTGATATGGAGATCGTTGAAAGGTGCCAGGGCGTGGAAGAGGGAGCCGGGTTCATTCCGCACGCTGAACATGATGGACGTGCGGTCCCGGCCAGTGGGCGGGCAGGTGCGCTCGCCCAGCACCAGAAAGCGTGTGGTATTCGTGGCGCTGTCCTGCACGCTCGCCTCCAGGATTTCCAGCCCATGGAGTTGTGCCGCCAGGGCTCCGCCGAGCGCGCCGGAGCGGGGAGTGCGGGAGGCGATCTCCGCCGCGCGCGTGGTGCTGGGCACCTCCACGAGGTCCGCCTTTGGGAAATGCTTCTGCAGCCAAAGACGGCACTGCGCGAAGACGGCCGCGTGGCTGTAGATCACGTCGATGTCCTCCCGCAGCCCGGAGGCCATAAGGCAGTTTTCGATGCGCAGTAGGATCTGCGCGCAGATATGCAGCGGGCTGTCCGCGAAGAGGTCCAGCGTGTGGATGGCCGCGCCCTCCGAGGTGTTTTCGATGGGCACCACGCCATAATTCGCCTGACGGCGGGCCACCGCGTCGAACACCGCTTCCAGGCTCTCCGTGGCGGAATACTGGACGCTGGCCCCGAATTTATTGATGGCTGCCTGGTGTGTCCAAGTGCCCTCCGGTCCCAGGAAGGCGATGCGCAGGTCATCCTCCAGCGCCAGCGCGGCGGACATGATCTCCCGGTAAATGGCCCGGATGCTTTTCTCCGGCAGGCGTCCGCCGGCTTCCGCGTTTTTATTGATGAGCCGCTGGAAGACCGCCTCCTCCCGCTCCGGCGCGTAGATCTGGAGGCCCTTCGCTTTCTTCACCACGCCCACTTCATGCACCAGATCGGCGCGTTGGTCGAGCAGCCGCAGCAGCTCGCCGTCGAGGGCATCTATTTTTTTTCGCAGTTCTTCTAGGGGCATGGGAAAGTCATCCCACCGTAGCAATGCCGCGCCGGGTGCAAAGTGAGGATAATCGGGGAATGGAGAATGAGGAAGACGGGCTGGAGCAGTACGCGGGAGAGAAAGGGACGGCGGGCAGGTAGCTGAGCACCACGGGGTCGGCGCTGTTGGCCCGCAGCCATTCGATGACTTCGTGGTTCGCGTCAAAGCTGACGATGTGCTGCGCGTGCAGGAGTTTCACCAGCGCGCGAGGGCCGGAATAACTGGGAAACGCCTCCTCCATGCCCGTCAATCCCGAGTCATCCGTGCCCACGATTCCGAGCACCGAGCCGCGGAAGCGCGCAAAATCCGCGGGCGTGAACAGAAACGCTGAGTAGGAGAGCAGGACCATGGAATCCAGTCGCGGATCCGGGGCCGAATTGTGGTAGCCACAGCCGAGAGCGGCGACGGAAAATCCGCCGTAACTGTAGCCCAGCGCTCCGATATGAGCCGGATCAATCCGGTCGCGCAGGAGGTCGCCTGTTTTGCTGTTCCGTGCCAGTGCGGTATCGATGAGGAACTTGAGATCCGGCGCGCGATTCTCGAGGATACTAATAGGGTTGGTCTCGTTCCCCGCGAAGGGATCCGGGTCCCCCGGCCATGAAGCTCCTTTGTGATCCGCGGAAAAAACCACATAACCATGGCTCGCCAGAAGTTCGCACAGGTCATATGACTCCCGCCGGGTATTATTGGCGGAGTGGGAATAGAGAATAAGGGGGAAGGGTGCTCCCGGGGCTGCCCCTGCCGGTCCCTCATGCGCCAGCGGGGAAGGGATGGGGATGGGGTAGCCTTGGAAAAAGTAATCGTCCGCCTCGTATTTGGTCACTGGTTTGGCAGCCGCGGCGGTCGTGGTGGCCGGGTACCAGACATCATAGCGGAGGGTTCGCGCCCGGGTGGTATCCGTGCCGTATGACGTGATATGCCCCACGGCATAGGCTCCGGGACGGTCCGGACGCGCCTGGGCATGGCTCCGCCAGGAGGCGCAGAGGGAGAGGGCGGCGGTTATGAATAGATAACGCAGTTTCATTGGTTGGATCGGTTTTTGTTTGTGAGAAAGCCGTGAATCAGGGCTTCTTTCTCACATGCGTTTATCCGGAGAGGAAACGGGCGGCTGTTTTGGATATTTTTTACTTTGTTGTATCCATTTTGAACTCAAACCCTGGCATGGCATGGATTCGCGGACTTCCGCCGCGGGGCGCGCGGGGAGTGCCCTGGATTCCGGTGTTAGGAGAGGCCGCCGGCGCGGATTGCTAACTGTTCACTGTTCTTCTTATGCATGCGTTCTTTCCAGGGTCGAAGCGGACATGAAAGGCTTCTGTTTTCCCGGGGTTCTTGCGGGTGTGTTGTTTTTAAGACGGCCCGGAGCTTTCCCGGATGGGATCGCCGGTCTTTCCCGAATCTGCACAAAAGCTGGTTTGACTATGCTCCCGGCGGGGCAGGGCGCACGGTTTCGTCTCGCGGCGGGAACCCGGTTAATCGCGCCCTCTCTCCGTTAACCCGTGGCCTTTTCAGCGGGGAAGCGTTTTAATGGCCATCCGGTCTTGCCGACTTGTAAAAAAACCGGGGAATGCCACCGTTGGCAGGTCCCACAACCCCCCGGCGCGGGCAACGATTTCGTCACACGAATCACCATTGTCCGTAGTCGCCCCGCGCCTACCCTCGAACCACAAATGCATACGGTACTGGTAGTAGATGATGAGACGGACATTTTGGAACTCGTGGCCTTCAACCTGGAGCGCCAGCAGTTCAAGGTAATCACCGCGGACAACGGCATCACCGCCGTGCAGATCGCGAAGGAGAAGCTGCCGGAACTGATCGTCCTGGACCTCATGCTGCCGGGCATCGATGGCTTCAGCGTTTATAAGGAACTGCGCGCGGATCCCCGCACCAGCGGCATCCCGGTTCTCATGCTCACAGCGAAGGGAGAAGTGAATGACCGCATCGCCGGGCTGGAGCTGGGTGCGGATGACTATGTCACGAAGCCCTTCAGCCCCAAGGAGTTGATGCTCCGCGTGCGGGCCCTGTTGAAGCGCACCCGCAAGGTCACGGTGGACGCCAGCCTGCGCATCGGGGACTTCCTTCTGGAACGGAACACGCTGAAACTTTTCCTGGCCGGGCAGCCGGTGGACCTCACGGCCACGGAATTCAAACTCCTGCGTCTCCTCGTGGAAGCCAGCAGTGAGGTGCAGGAGCGGGACGCGCTGCTGCGCGAAGTGTGGGGCTATTCCGACACCATGCTCACCCGCACCCTGGACACTCACATCAAGCGCCTGCGCGAAAAGCTGGGGAAATA
This sequence comes from Verrucomicrobiales bacterium, assembly GCA_965229245.1. GTDB lineage: Bacteria > Verrucomicrobiota > Verrucomicrobiia > Verrucomicrobiales > V1-33 > V1-33. The sequence continues at coordinate 1,651,991 of CBDDIW010000001.1, read as the reverse complement.
CGCGGACTGCATCCAGACCGTGCGCGGCGTGGGATACCGCTTTACTCCCAACCCGCAGCCTGACAACAAGTAGGGCATGTTGCCGCACACGGATTCCGTCATCCTGGGTGTCACCACAGTCCTCTTCGCGGGGCTGGCGTGGCACTACCGCCGCCGTGCCCTGAAGAAGCCGGTGCTGGTGGAGTCCGCGGACGCCTCCGCGCTGGACCGCCAGCGGAACAGCGTGCTGGAAAGCGTGCTGGAAGGCCTGGGGGATTCCTGCCTGCTCATCGACAGCGAGCGCCGCATCATTTTCGCGAATCACGAGACACACGATCTCTTCCACACGCGGGAAAAACTCACGGACCGGCCGCTGCACTCGCTCATCACGGACGAGCGCATCCTTGCCTTCATCCACCGCGTGGCCACCAGCGGCATCAAGTGGGGGGAGGAGGAATTCCGCGTGGGCCTGCTCCGGGACGGCGTGCCCATGGAGCACTATCTGGTGGTGGCCGCCGCGCCCGTGCGCCTCTTTGGAGAGAACAGCGCCGGGCACCTTCGCGTGGTCATCCGGGACGAGACGGACCGCCACGAGACGGAGCAGATCCGGAAAGACTTCGTGGCCAATGCGAGCCACGAACTGCGGACCCCGCTTTCCATCATCAACGGATATCTGGAGAATCTTCTGGATGGTGTGATCGATGATCCCGCGCTCACGCGGAAAAGTCTGCAAACGATGCAAAAGCATGGCGAGCGCATCGCCCGCATCGTGGAGGACATGCTGACGCTGTCAAAATTCGAGTCCGCCACGGACGGCGGCACCGCCGCGCTGCGGGAGAATTCCTTCTCCTGCCGGGAGTGCGTGGAGGATGTGGTGGAGCGGCTTTCCCCCATGATCGAGGAAAAACAGGCGCGGATAGAACTGACCTTCCCGGACGGTGGCCAGGACGTGATCCAGGGGGACCGGTTTTACTGGGACCAGATTTTCTTCAACCTCATCGAGAATGCTTTGAAGGAGAACCAGCCGGGCAGTCTCGTCATCGCTGTGAAACTGGTGCGCGGGAAGGAAGAGTCCATCATCACCATCCGGGACAACGGCGTGGGCATCCCGCGCGCGGATCTGCCGTTCATCTTCAAACGGTTTTACCGTGTGGCGAAGCACCACAGCCAGAAGATCAAAGGCACCGGCCTGGGTCTCTCCATCGTGCGCCGCGCCGTGGAGGCCCATCAGGGGACCATCACGGTGGACAGCACCCTCGGTCTGGAAACTCTCTTTACCATCCGCCTGCCGGACATGCCTCCCACTCCTCCTCCGGCGGACGACGAAGAGGAGGAGTGAGGAAGGCGGGGAATCTATTATCTCATCCGGACCGTGGCCCGGACGAAGATCCGGGATTCCCCCAGGAATGCCGGGGGTGCGCGGAAGGTGAGGCTGGCGGGAGTGGATTCCACGAGTTCTGCGGCGGTCCAGCCGGACAGGGATGTGCTGACCTCGCCGCCGATTTCGGCATCGTCCGCCCCGGGCGCGCGGGGAACGGTGAAGGTAAGGCCCTTGGAAGTCAGGGCCGTGGTGAGCACGGGATCCTGGCCTAGGGCATACTCCAGCAGATTGCTCCAGCCATCGCCATCATCGTCCGCGAGAGGATTGCCGGTAAAAGGCAGGGCATCCCCACCCCCGGGATTGCCTCCGGTCGCGGTGCTGGCACGCCAGTTTGAGGGAAGGTTATGGTCCGGATTTTTGAGGGGCGCGATGAGCACCAGGCTGGGGCCGCCGCCATCCGCGATCACCGGCCATGGCGGCTGGTCACTGTAGGTGAAGCTTTTGATGACCACCCCGCCCGGCCCTGAAAGGGTAAGGCGTTCCCCGCCATTGCTCAGCGCCGTGCCGTTGAGGAACTGGCTCGCGGTGATCACCCGCCGCGCTGCCGGTGCCAGGGTGGTGCCATCGGGAAACTGGTAGTCGATCCCTGCGGTGAAGAGACAGCCGGTGAGGTCCACCTGGTTCACGGGCGCGATGTTCATGACCTCCAGGAATTCCTCGCCGGTGGCCGGATGGTAGTGCAGTTCGGAGATCACCAGATTGTCCGGCCCCGCGGGCTCCACGGGCTGGGTATTGGTAATGGCGATGCTGTCCGTGCCCACCTGCGCGCCTTCGCGGCTGTGAGCGGTGAGCACCACGTTATTCACGCCTGCCTTCAGCGGCACCGTCACCCGCCAGGTCTTCGCGTCCAGCCATGTGACCGCCAGGGATTCCGGCGATCCATTCGCACGAATGTCCCGCACATCCACCCAGCCATCCCCTTGGAGCACGGCGCTGGCACCCGCCGCGGAAAAGGCCGCGCCGCCGTTCGTGGTGATGTTGAAGGCCACGGGCGGAATCTGCGAATTGATCTGATTCAGCACGGAACTGATACGAGCCGTCACATTGGCGGAGTAGCCGGTGTAGCCTTCGCCCGTGAGCGAGCTGTAGTGCGCCAGCCATGGATTCAGATACGTTGTATTGAAGGAGCTGTCGATGAGGCTCTTCAGGTGGCCCAGGAAAAGACGCTTGAAGCGTGGGCGGGAGATTACCTTCTGGATGTTCTTGTCCCCGGTGAGCGGAGCACTCGTGCTCATATAGAATACGGCATTCCAGTCCCATGGAATCACCGCCACTTTGCCATCCGGGGTGGGAGGCATGTAGAAGTTAAGATTGTGCGGATTGCTGGGGAGCGGGGATTGGGAATACACATCGCCGATGCCGAAGAGCGACATCATGGCAAACGTGCGCATCCACTCATCCACATCCATGAGCGGCTCGATGGTGGCCTCGAAGGTCTGCTGCTGCGCGGCGGTGGATAGCGGCAGGCTCATGGCCCGGCAAAGCTGGACGAAGCGGGCGTTGTCATTGCGGGAATAGTTGTTCAGCCAGCGGAAGGCGTGACGGTATTGCTCGCCGTCCGCGCCCAGGTCCGCGAGGTCCAGCTCCACCACCCAGCCCATGCCGTTGGTGGTGTAGTTCTTGATCCCTTCCGGATTCCCCGCCGGGATGGAACCGTTGGCAAAAGTGAGCGTGGGGACGCGGATGCCCTCCAGTTTGAACTGCGTGCCGTCCGAGCCCTCCGGGTAAAACTCGTCCAGCCAGCTGTTGTTGAAGCGCTCCATCTCCATGCGTGCCGGGCCCACGATGTCGGGCCGGAAGCTGATGAGATGAATGATATCGTTGTAGTTGTCCGGCAGACCGCCCGCGCGGTTGATCGCGTGCTTCACCACGATCTCGTTCATGCCCGAGCGTCTTGCGGAGACGGTGCGCTGCGTGCCGCGGAAAAGGTGATCCGCGGGGAAGTGGATGCTCTCGCCAGCCTGTCCGCTATCGCTCCGGCTGTACATGCTCCCCCGCAGGCGGAGCGCGCCGTCATAGAAGACCTCCCGCTCATTGTGGACGATGGTGCAGCCCCGGAGTTGGTTGCTCATCATGTTCGTGGCATCCGCCAGCAGCGCGGCATCCGCGGCGGTGGTAATGACGCGGAGGTTTTGTTTGTTCCCGGTGGCCGCGCCTTCGTTCACCTTGATGAGCGCGCGGGAGTTCACGCCCCTGGCCGGCCACGTGGTGGTGAGAGGCGCGGCGGCGATATCCTTCGCCTCCAGATAAAACTGCGTCACCGCTCCCGCGGCCTGACCGGGCAGGGTGGCGGTGTAAAAGCCCGCCGCGCCCGCCGTCAGGGGCAGTGACTGGAAAGCGCCGCCGTTCACGCTGTATTTCACCACCGCGCCGCTTACGCCCTGGGGATCCGTGATGCGCGTGGTGACCGTCACCGCCTGCCCCGCTGCGGGCACCGCCGGCGAGTGCTGCGTCAGGGAAAAAGTGGGGCCGGTGTTGGCCACATACACGGAATTCCGCGCGCCCGGCGTGCCACTGGCCTCCGGCTGCGCGAGGAGGAAGGTCTTCGCCACTTTATTGTAGTAAAACTCCGTGTGCAGCCACGGACATCCCCGCAGCCATTTGGCGCGGAAGGAAATGGTGTACTGGCGGCCGTTTACCACCGGCACGAGCGCTCCGTTCGCCTTCAGGCTCGTCTCCAGTAGATTGTGCATATACAGCATGGGCCCCGAGGCCCGAAGGCGCAGCACGGGATGTCCGCCATCCGTGATGACGTCGGAGGTGCCGTGATTTCCCAGGAGCCGCCACGCGCCGGTGCCGGAGGTGAAGGCCCCATTTTGCATAAGTTCCACGGAGGGTGCCGTGGTGATCTCCCGCACGGAAACATCGTCCACCAGCACCTCGCCGTCCTCCAGCAGGCCCAGGCGCAGTTCATGGAAGCTGTTGGACGCACTGGTGGAGGCGCTGATGGACGGGGAATAAAGGGGCGTGGTGGCGGTGGCGGTCACCGTGTAGTTCTGCCAGGAGGAGCGGCTGGACTCATCACTGGCCGCCCAGCTCTCCGGCACGGAATTGTCCGCGTCCGGGTTCCTCAGCTCCAGACTGGAGCCCAGGCCATCGGTGAAGAGCGGCCACGGTTCCTTATCGCGGAAGAAGACGGTATTTACCGCGTTGCCCAGGGCATCCCGCAGAATGATCTTTTCCCCGCGATTGCTCAGGCCCCCGGAGAAGCTCCCCGCGGCGGGAATGCCGGGATGCGCCGCGGTGAAGGCGGCGAGGTCATTTGTCACGCACAGATAGGCATCCGGAGGCAGCATGGTCCCGGCGGGAAAGGTGAAAGAGATGCCGCCATCCAGCCTCCACCCGTCCAGGCTCACGGGGGCGGCGGAGCGGTTGTAGAGTTCCACCCATTCCTCCGGATTCTCCGCGTAGGGCAGATACCGGGGGCGGTGATGATACATGATTTCATTGATCACCACGGAGGTGCTCAGCGCGATGTGGTTCGGGGCCCCGGGAGTCTTTTCGGATTCGGTGGCGGTGGCCAGGAATCCGCCCGGCTGTCCTCCGGCCAGGGCGGGCTGGCGGGCCTGGTGTTTAAGTTTCACCACCGCGCCATCGGCCACGAGGCCTTTTACCGGATGGAGGAGATACAGCTTGTCTCCATCCAGGGGGGTAAATCCCAGTGTATCCGCATTGATGGAAAGATATCCTCCCGCCGCCAGGGTGGTGGACGGGAAGGTGTGGCTGGCTCCCCCGCTGGTGGTGAGCACCCAGCCCTCCATGTCCAGCGGCGTGGTGCCGTAATTGAACAACTCCACCCAGAACGGGCCTGTGCCCGCACCCGTTAGTTCATTGATCGCCAGCGGCACGGGCGCGGAACGTCCGCCCCCGCCCGTGCCGGTGGTGACCGGAGTGCCAAAAACCTCGATCTCATTCAGCCCCACATTGAGTCCGTAAGTGGAACCGAGGGCCTCAAATTTTAAATACCGCGCGGTCACCGGCGTCAGGCCGTTGGCGGCGGTAAAGGCATCCCCGGGGATGGGGGAAGTCGAGGGCAGGGGAGCGGTGATCGTGCGCGGGGTGAGCGTGCCGGTGAGGATGGTCACCGGATTCACCGGCTGGCCCGCGCCATCCACCGTGGAGGAAGCCGTCAGCCGGAAGCCCGCCGTGCCCCGGTCGTTGTATTGAGTGTTATGTGTATTCCGCAGCAGCACCTGGGAGATTTCCACCGGGCTGCCCAGGTCCAGCACAAAGGACTCATTCGTCACCCCTTCGCGCCCCAGCCAGTAGCTGCTGCCAAAGACATCGCTGGCCGACCCGTCCGTCACATTGCCCGCGGAGAAATCCCCTCCAGGGTGAATGCCGTTGAACGGGAGATTATCATACGCGCCAGAGCCCGCGATGACCGTCCGTCCCAGCGCGCGATTCGTCAGGGCGGCATCCGTCGGCAGACGAAATCCGGTGGCGAGATGCCCCACCTGCGAGGCATCCATGGGGCCGAACCAGAAGGCCACTTCATCGATCTTTCCGTCGAAGAAATTCATGGCATTCCCGGAGTTCGAGCCCACCAGCCAGCGCGTCCCGCCGGTCCACAGAGAGGCCACCGCCGCCGTGGCACCCTCCTCCGTGCCGTTCACATAGAGCCGCATCTGCCCGCCATTCGCTGCCACTCCGGCCACGTGATACCACTGCCCCGCCACCGCCGTGGTGGTGCCCGTCACCGTTTTCGCCGCGCCGTCATAGACGTAGTGCTCGAACTTCCCCAGCGCGGTCATGCGCAACTGGTGCGACCACGCGCTCGCGGGCCCGCTGCCATCCGTGCGCACCACGATGGACTGGGCGCGGATGACATCCGGCTTTACCCACGCGCTGATGGTATAGACGGAGGGGTGCACCGCGTCCGGGATCTGTGTGTACTGCGTGGTGCCATTGCAGTCCAGCGACTGGCCGCTTCCCACCAGAGGAGGAAACTGCGCCACGTAGGGCGGAGCATTCACCAGCGAGCCGTTGAGGCCATTGCCGGACGCGTCATTCACATTCCCCTCAAATTTATAATACCGCTGGAGCGCGCCCGGCACGCCATTCTGCGTGGGGGTCACAGCCCCGCCGTTGTTTTGTTCGGTAAAGTTATAAGCCCCCGGCGTGCCGCCCATCTCCACGCTGGCACGCCAGTTTTCCGGCGTGCCGCTATCGCGCAGTTCCTCGATCTTTGCGAGCGTGGCTCCGGAGCCGTCCGCCGCCACGGGCCACGGCTCCTTGTCATTCCAGGAGATCTCGTCCATGCGCCGCCCGTTGTTGTTTTTGAGCGTCACCGTTTCGCCGCTGTTGGCCAGCGAATTGGAGAACGGTCCCAGCACTCCAGTGATTCCCGTGGCGTTCATGAGCCCGGCAGGATTCACGGCAATGACCAGATACTTTCCGCCCCGGATCACCGTGCCCGCGGGAAACGCATAGTCCACGCCACCATCCAGCCGCCACCCTGACAAATCCACATCCGAGGAGTTCTGGTTCTTCAGCTCGATCCATTCTCCCTGCTGTGAATCCAGGGGGTGATACTGGAGTTCATTGAAAGTCACCACGCTGTCCACCCCTCCCCGTGCCGTGGACACCGCTAGAAGACCAAGAGGCGCCCATGCCAGAGCGGAGAGGGAAAGGGGATATTTCATGTCAGGAACCGTTTTCTCAAATTCCGTTCATGAAAGTCAACGACGCGCTCCCGGTTACTTCACCCGCGCTTCCGGTTTTGCCGGGTCAATCCCCCTGTTTCGCCCGCGCGGACGGCAGAGCGTTTTCCCAGCGGGTGAGCTGCCAGGCGAATAGGTGCTCGCCGTGCTTCCCCAGGTCATACCATGAAACCACCGCCGGGCCTTTGCCGCCGTGGCGGTTGATGAGGTCCACGAGGGTTCGTTCCGTGGCGGGCAGCAGGGGGAATGTCCCGGCTCCCGGGGCGTCGCTCACGGACCAGAGTTTGTTGGTCTCAAATTCATAGACCCACAGCGGGCGATCCCCCGCGTCCATGCTTTGCGGGCGGCGGCGCGTGGCATAGAGGGTCTTGCCATCGTATGACCAGCGCAGGCCGCCCGTGAACTTATCAGCGTCCGTGCAGTCGATCCGCTGGAAGCACCGCGGTGGTCCGGAATCCCCCTGGGGCTCCGTGAGCAGCCATGCCTCCCGGCTACCGGCACGGCCCTTTTGATAGAGCACCAGCCGGTGGAATTCCCCCGGGCCTTTGAAGAACAGCAGCGCGGGGCGGCGAAAGGCATTGAAGATCTCCGCCCCTCCCAGCAGGAGGAGCGCCGCGATGAGCAGCCAGAAAAAGACACGGGGCTTCCACGCGCCCGCCGGGGCGGACCGGGTGCTGGCGGATCTGCGGGCCATGAGCGGCGGCGGAAAACGTGCCCGGTTACAGCGTCTTCAGTGCCTCCAGCAGTTTCCCGTGGATGCCTCCAAAGCCGCCATTGGAAAACACCGCGATGGTATCCCCGGGCTGCACGAGGGTGATCGCGCGAGCCACGATCTTCTCCACCGTCTCCTCCAGAAATGCCTGGCGGCCCATGACCCGGATGTCATCCAGCAGCCGGGCTACGTCCAGGCGGTCGTTCTCCGGCACCTTGTGGGGATCCGCCACGGGGGCGATGATAACGGATTCACTGGCCCCGAGAGCGAGGGCCAACTCCCGCTGGAAAACCTTCCGCCGGGTGGTGTTGCTCCGGGGTTCGAAGATGGCCAGCATGCGGCCGCCATTCGCGTTATAGCGGCGCTTCAGCGCGGTGGCGGTGTCCTTGATGGCGGTGGGGTGGTGACCGAAGTCATCGATGACCTTCACGCCGTTCACCTCGCCCCGCAGTTCCTGGCGGCGGGCCACGCCCTTGAAGGCGGCCAGTGCTTTGGCGATCCCCGCCGGGGCCATGCCGGCGAATTCCGCGGCGCACACGGCCATGGCGGCGTTCCGCACATTGTAGTCGCCATTCAGCGGCACCGTGTAGCGTTGGGCATTGATGGTGAAATCCGTGGTCTCCTCGCCATAGGTGATGTCCGTGATGCGGCGTTCGTTCTCCGGGCCAAAGCCCACCCGCAGTACGGGCGCGGGCGCGTTTTGCAGCACGTCCCGCACGTTTTCGTCATCGCCATTGGCAAAGATCACGCCATTCCGCGGCACGAGGCGCAGCAGCAGCCGGAAGCTCTTTTTGATGGCGTCCAGATTCTCGAAAATATCCGCGTGATCGAACTCGATGTTATTCACGATCACCGCCTCCGGGAGGTAGTGGAGGAACTTCGAGCGCTTGTCGAAGAACGCGGTGTCATACTCATCCCCCTCCAGCACGAAGAACTCGCTGTCCGTGAATTTTGCGCCGCCATCGAAGTTCCGCGGCACGCCGCCGATGAGATAGCTCGGGTTCTTCCCGCCATCGTGCAGCAGCCAGGTGAGCAGGGAAGTGGTGGTGGTTTTCCCGTGCGTGCCGGTGGCCACGAAATTCCGTTTCCCGCGCAGGAAATACTCCTTCAGGATCTCCGGCATGGAGACGTAGGGGAGCTTGCGGTTCAGCACTTCCTCCAGCTCCTCGTTGCCCCGGGAGATGGCATTGCCGATGACAATGGCGTCCGCCCCGGCGGGGATGTTCGCCGCGCGATAGCCTTTCTCGATGCTGATCTCCCGCTCCTCCAGAAAGGTGGAGATGGGAGGATACACCGCGCTGTCGCTGCCGGTGATCTTAAAGCCGCGCTCTTTCATGGCGGCGGCTACCGCGCCCATGGCGGTACCGCAAATGCCCGTGAAGTGGAAATGTTTCGTCTGGTTTGACATGGAATAAAAATCGTTAGACAACGCGCTGTCTCTCACAACCTGCTGGCCCGCTCCACCGCCCGGAGGGCCGCCGCGGCCTTATTCACCGTTTCCTCGTATTCACTCTCCGGCACGCTGTCCGCCACGATGCCCGCGCCAGCCTGCACATAGGCTTTCCCGTTCCGCAGCACCACGGTGCGCAGAGCGATGCAGGAGTCCAGGTTGCCATCGAATCCGAAGTAGCCCACGGCACCCGCGTAGGCGCAGCGTTTGCTTTTCTCCAGCTCATTGATGACCTGCATGGCCCGCACCTTTGGCGAACCGCTCACGGTGCCCGCGGGGAAGGTGGCGCGCATCACATCATAGGCGCTCCGCTCCGGGGCCAGGCGGCCATGCACGTTGGAGACGATGTGCATGACGTGGCTGTAGCGCTCGATGGTCATAAGGTCCGAGACTTGGACCGTGGCGTAGGTGCTTACGCGGCCCACGTCATTCCGCGCCAGGTCTACCAGCATGATGTGCTCCGCGCGCTCCTTCTCATCCGCCAGGAGTTCCGCCGCCAGGGCTTCGTCCTCAGCGGGTGTCTTCCCCCTCCAGCGGGTACCCGCGATGGGGCGGATGTCCACGCGCCCGTGCATGCACCGCACATGCACCTCCGGGCTGCTACCCACGAGCGCGAAGTCCCCGAACTCCAGACAGAACATATACGGCGAGGGATTCACGTGCCGCAGGGCGCGGAAGAGCTCGATGGGGCGTCCCGTGTAGGGCACCTCAAAGCGCTGGCTGGGCACCACCTGGAAGATATCCCCGGCGCGGATATACTCCTTCGCCTTCTCCACCATGCCAAGATACTCCTCGCGCGTGGTGTTGCTCACCGCCGCGTCCGGTGCGGGGGCGGGCACCGCGGCCATGGGCTTCACATGCAGCGGGCGGTTCAGGCGCTCAATCATTTCCACGATGCGGCGGCCCGCGGCATCGTAGGCCGCGCGGGCATCCGGGAAATCCGTGAGGCACGCATTCACCACCACCTGCATGAGCCGGTAGCGGTGGTCGAAGATGACCACGCTGTCCGCGATGACGAAGACCATCTCCGGCAGGCCCAGTTCATCCTTCGGCGGCGGTGGCACGGAGGGCTCGAAGAAGCGCACCATGTCATACGTGAGGAAGCCCACCGCGCCGCCATGGAAGACCGGCAGCTTCGGCTGCGGCACGGGACGGAACCCGGCCATGATGTCCTCCACGTCCTTCAGAGGATCCCCCTTCGTCTCGAACTTTTGGACTGCCCCCGCGGCATCCGTGATCTCCACCTCGCGGCCCCGGGCCGTGATCACCGCCCGCGGATGCGCTCCCATGAAGGAATAGCGCCCGGAAAACCCCGTGGTCTCCGCGCTTTCAAAAAGAAACCGCGGCGCGCCGTCCGCGATCTTTTCGAACGCCGAAAGCGGCGTCTCATAGTCCGCCGTCAGCTCCGCCCACACCGGAATCAGGTTTCCCTGGGCGGCGAGTGACTGGAACTCTTCGAACGAAGGCTGTAACGGAACGGCGGACATGATTGGAAAAAAGGCCCGCAGTCTGGCTCCCGCCCCGCGTGGTGGCAACGGGAATCCCGGTATTCGCGGACAAACACGAAAGCATGCAGGCGGTGTGACGCCGCGGCCCGCTCAGAATTTGCCGTCGCCCGCCTCGAAGTGCGTGGGCTTGTTCAGCGTGTGCCCACCCTGCTGGAGCCACTCCGCCGTCCAGTCCAGGATATCCGCCAGCGGCGTGGGCGGAGGCCCGAATTTCCCGTGGGAAAAGGAGGCGTCATTCAGCCAGGCGAGCGGGCCCCCGGTGCCGGTGAAGCGCGGGGTCCTCCCCAGGCGGCGGCCCAGTTCCCCGGCGAGCATCCGCACGGACAGGGTCTCCGCGCCCGTGACATTCACCGGCACGGCGGGGCTGGCGGCGAGGTCCAGGCACTGGATGGCGTGCGCGCAGGCGTCCCGCTGCCAGATGAGATTCACATGGCCCATGGTGAGGTCGACCGGTTCGTCCGCCAGAATGCGGCGGGCGATGTCCACCACCACGCCATAACGCGGCTCCACGCTGTAATTCAGCCTCACAAGGGAAACCGGCGTGCCGTTCTTTATTGAAAAATAGCGGAAGACCCCCTCCCGGCCCAGGCAGGACCACGCGTATTCCCCAGGCGGATTCGTCGGCGCGTCCTCGCGCGATCCTCCACTGGCCACCGTGGTGAGGGAATAAACACAACCTGTGGAAAAGGCCGCGATACGGCTCCGGGGATAACGCTCCGCCACATAGGCGGGCACCACGGTATTCATGGCCCACGTGAGCTCCGGCGTGCCGCTGGTGCCGAATTTCTGCCCGGCCATGAAGATCACCTGCGGGGCGTCCGGCAGCGCCTGGACGGCGGCGCGATCCATGAGATCGCAGGGGAGGGTCCGCACGCCCCGGCTCTCCAGCAGCGCGCGGGAGGCAGGGGAGGAAAACCGGGAGACCGCCATGACCTGGCGGGCCAGCCCCGCGCGGCGCAGGCCCTCCGCCAGCATGAGGCAAAGGGTGCCGCCCATTTTCCCGCCCGCGCCTGCCACCAGGATGTCGCCGTCATGGCGCTTCAGGGTTTCGAGCACGCCATCCGTGGGCACGGCGAGGAAGTCATCCAGAGTATCGGGCGAAAGCATGGCGGGCAGACGGTAAAGGATTCCGGCGCGGGCGCTCAATCCGCGAGGTGCTTTTCCAGGAACAGCAGGCCGGTGCGCCCGGCGATCTGGATGCTCTCCGGGTTGAGCTTGTCGAAGGTATCCGCCGAGGTGTGCCAGTAGGGCTGGTAGCTTCGGAAGTCGATGAAATCGATCACCTCCATGCCCACCCACGTCAGCGGCACGTGATCGTCCACCATGGGATCGCCCCCGGAAAAGTGAATACCGAAGCCCAGTTCATCCGCCGCCTTCAGCGCCAGCTTGCTGAGACGCTCACTGCCATTGGCGGGAAACTCCACTTCCAGCCGCTGGTCACCGATCATGTCAAAGACGACACCGTATTTCGGCCGCCCGGAGGGGGGCACCGTGCGGAGTTGTTTGGCATAGTGACGGCTGCCGAAGAGTCCATCGTAGCGGGTGTCATCCAGGCCTCCGGCATCACTGAATTGGGTAATGGCTTCCTCGCCATCGAAGAAGACCAGCTCCAGCCGCGCGGCAAAGTCCTTTACCGGCGCGGAGGCGCGGGCCACCTCCAGCAGGAGCCCGGTGCTGGAGCCCCCATCGTTCGCGCCCACGAAGCGGCTGCCGGAAAACCACTTGGTGTCATAGTGGGAGCAGACAGCGGTGGTGACGGTGCGTTTCCACGTGTCCGTGCCCGCGACGGGAAAGCGGGCGATGACATTCGCCATCTTCAGCGGTCCCCGCTGGATGGTGTCCGCCGTGAATTCCTGCCTCCGGGTTTCCCACCCGGCCTCATGCAGCCGTTTTTCGATGAACTGCCGGGAGGTCTCGATCTCCGGGCTGCCGGAGGGACGCGGCCCCATGTCCACCAGGGCTTTCACATCCGCCAGCGCGCGGTCGCCGGAGAAGTTGGTCCACGCCGTGGGCTTCACGGCGGGAGTCACGGCTCCACCATGGTCTTTTTTATCCGCGCAGGAAACGAGGAGACCGGCGCAGAGCAGCGCGGGAATCAGAAAAAATGCCTTCATGGGGCACATCATTCCGCGTTGATCCCGAACATCTCAAGCAGACGTCCGAGATCCTCATTGCCGTAGTACTCGATCTCGATCTTCCCCTTTTTATCCCCGTGGTGGATGGTCACCTGGGTGGCGAGACGCGCCCGCAGATTGGTCTGAATGCGGGTGATAGCGGCGTCCACGCGACGCTCCTGGGTGGCGGGCGCGGTTCTGTCCGGCGTTTCCCCGCCCACGCCCTGCTGGACTTTCTGCACCTCCTGCTCCGTCTGCCGGACCGTGAGGCCCTGGCGCACCACTTTATCCGCCAGCAGTTTTTGCAGGTCGGGATCACGCAGGCCCAGGATGGCCTTGGCGTGACCGGGAGAGATGAGCGCCTGGGAAAGGAGCAGCTTTACATCCGGAGCGAGGTCCAGGAGGCGCATGGAATTCGCCACCGTGGCCCGGTTTTTCCCCACGCGTTGCGCGATGTCCTCCTGGCGCATGCCAAACTCCCGGGCCAGCCGGGCGTAGGCCTCCGCCTCCTCCACCGCGTTCAGATCCTCGCGCTGGAGGTTCTCGATGAGCGCCATCTCCAGCACATCCCGGTCGCTGGCTTCGCGCTCGATGACCGGCACCTCCGTGAGCCCCAGCTTCTGGCACGCGCGGAAGCGGCGCTCCCCGGCGATCAACTCCAGGACTCCATTCACCCGGCGGACCACCAGCGGCTGGATGACGCCATGCTCCCGGATGGACTCCATGAGTTCCACCAGTTGCTCGTCGCGGAAGGTCTTCCGCGGCTGCATGGGGCTGGAACGGATATCAGAAACCGGCACTTGGACCACACGATCCCCCTCCGCGGCCTGGATGGGCGCGGGTTCGGGCGGGGCGGTCGTCTCCCCGGGCACGGGCGTGCCTCCGGGGCTTACGGGTGCCGGAGGCACACGTTTGGCGGCACCGCTGATGAGAGCCCCCAGCCCCTTTCCAAGTGCGTTCTTTGACATAGGATCGCGAGACTGGCGGCGTGGTCAGGGGAAGTCAATCACGGAATCCCCGGCCCGGTCTTTCATTCTCTTCGTTCGTGCATACCGCGGCGGAATTCGGGGCGTGAAACCCCCGGCCAACGGGCTCCGGAACCAGGCTCTCACGCCGCTTTTTTGGCGCTCTTCTTTTTGGCTTTGGGCGGAGTGGCTGGAGGAGGCGGGGCCTGCGGGGCGGTGATGGAGGCGATCCACTCCGCGCAGGGAACCCAGGAGTCGGTCCCTTTTTGCAGGAGAAAATCTCCCTCCAGCAGAATGCCGCGCGTGGCAAAGACAGTGATTTCCTCCGGGGTGAAGGGGCCGAACTCGACAAAGTTCCGGCTCAATAGAATCTCGGCGGTCTGGTTCATGGACGTGGTCGGTAACGGGGACGCGGGCACACGAGTAGCAGTTTACGGGCCACTCCCGGCCCGCGTGGTCCCGCTTCAAAACCTGACGGAAGTGATTGCCCCGCGCGGGTCCCCGGTCCATGAAAGCGCCCGTTCACCCGGATTTCATTCCCCCCATGCCCAGACTCTGCGCCTTCCCCAAAGCCTACATGACTTCGCTCTGCAAGACGGGCGAATCCACCCTCCGTGAATGGCTCGATCTCGCGGCCACGCTCCCGCTGGAGGGCGTGGAGTGGTACAGCGGTTTTCTCGAAATGAAGGACGAGGCCAACTGGGCCCCGCTGCGGGCCTACGCGGCGGACAAGGGGCTGGTCATTCCCATGATGTGCTGCTCCCCGGACTTCACGCATCCGGACCCGGCCTTCCGCGCCGCGGAGATCGAAAAGGAGAAGCACTGGATCCGCATGTCCGCCGCCCTGGGCGCGGGCTACTGCCGCGTGCTCAGCGGTCAGCGCCGCCCGGAGGTGAGCCGCGCGGATGGCATCCGTTACACCCAGGAGAGCATCCAGGCCTGTTTGCCCTTTGCCCGGGACCACGGGGTGACGCTGATCCTGGAGAATCACTACAAGGATGACTTCTGGGAATACCCGGAGTTTGCCCAGGCCATGGATGTTTTCTGCGACGTGGTGGACGGTCTCCAGGACCCGAACTTCGGCGTGAACTACGATCCCAGCAACACACTCATCTTCGGCGAGGATCCGCTGGAACTCCTGCGCCGCGTGGTCTCCCGCGTGGTGACCATGCACGCCAGCGACCGCTTTCTGGCGGAGGGCACGCTGGAGGATCTGCGGCGCGAGGAGGGCGGCGTGGTGGGCTACGCGAAACGTCTGCGCCACGGCGAGATCGGAAAGGGGTTGAATGACTATGATGCTATTTTTTCCATCCTCAGTCAGGCGGGATTCGATGGCTGGGTGAGTATCGAGGACGGCGTGGATGGCTTCGAGCAGTTGAAGAACAGCGCGCTCTTCCTGCGCCGGAAGCTCGCGGAATACTGGCCGGGCTGACCCCGGCACTTTTTATTTCCCACAACCAGCATGCCACTCCTGGACCGCCTTTTCTCCGTTGGATTCATCCGCAAGGGCATCTGGCGCCTGTGGTATCCCTTCATCACCCGGAAGCTGAAGAGCGAGGAGGTCCTGTTCCTGAACTACGCCTTTGAGGATGACCCTCCGGTGAATCTGGAACTGTCCCCGGATGATGAACCGGACCGGGTTTGTATCCAGTTGTATCACCACACGGCCACCCAGGTGGACATCGCGGGCAGGGAAGTGCTGGAGGTGAGTTGCGGGCACGGGGGAGGGGCGTCATGGATCACGCGCTCCCTGAAACCGGCGAAATACACCGGGCTGGACCTGAATCCCGCGGGTATCCGGTTTTGCCAGGGGCGTCACCGGGTGGAGGGGCTCACCTTCCTCCAGGGGGACGCACAGAAGCTGCCCTTTCCTGACAATTCCTTCGATGCGGTGATCAATGTGGAAGCCTCCCACTGTTATCCGGATTTTCCGGGATTTCTCAGGGAGGTGAAGCGAGTGCTGCGCCCGGGCGGACATTTTCTCTACGCGGACTTCCGGTTCGACGATCTCTTTGAAGCCTGGGATAAAGCCCTCGCCGAAGTCCCCATGGAACTGGTCCGCTCCCGCGTGATCAACCAGGAGGTTCTCCGGGGCATGGACCGCAACGCGGAGAGGAACGAGGCGTTGATCCAGCGGCATTTGCCAGGGTTCCTGCGCGGGCTGGGCCGGGACTTCGCCGGCATCCCCGGCTCGCGGGTCTATGTGGCCTTGCAAACAGGCGGGCTTTCCTACCGGTCCTATTGCTTCCGGAAAAATACAGAGTCATAAAGATCCATACCGCGTCATGAGTTTTACGATCGGCTGTCTTTCAGAGGGGAAACTGTTTCTCACCGCTCCGGATGGAAAAGAGACGGAGGTGAAGTCCACGTTCGTGGACAGCCTGAAGGACCGGCTCCAGTCCATCAAGAACCGGCGGGAATGGAAGATGGCGGGCTCGGGCGCGCAGTTCGCCCGCGGCGGGCTGCCCACCGCGCCTGGGACGTTTGAGGTGGACTGCTTCCAGGCCCGCTTTTCCGCCCTCTGCGCCAGCCCGGAGAAGGGGTGCATCCTGTATGCCATCGATGCCGGGGACGTGCACGGCATCTTCAGTTACTCCGTGGCGGAGCGGGAGGAGCAGCGGTTGATCCACGGTCCATCCCGGCGTTTTTCCTGGCTCCAGGCGCATACGGGCGGGGAGGAGGTGGCGGTGGCCGTGACCCAGGAGGACGGCACGGGGTGCCTGGGGCTTTTCAAGCCGGGACGAGGCGGAGGCGTGCGGGAGATCACGGAGGGGGATGCCATCGATGCCTACCCCGCGTGGGCCCCGGGCGAGGACCGGAGCCTCGTTTATCAGTCCAGCGGCATCGCGCGGCGGAATGGCGCGTGGGTGGGCCTGGGCCCGGCGGTGCTGCACCGGCTGGACCTGGAGCGCGGGGAAATGGAGACGGTGAGCCATGATGAATCCCAGGATTTTCTCTGCCCCTCCTTCGGGCCGGGCGGTGAATTGTATTACATTCAACGGCCCTACGAACGCGTGGCGAAAATGAAGCCGCACACCATGGTGCTGGATGTGCTGCTGTTCCCCTTCCGCCTGTTGCGGGCGTTCTTCGCGTTTCTGAATGTCTTCTCCATGATCTTCAGCGGAAAGCCGCTCAAGACCGCGGGCGGCCCGAAACGCGAGGGACCGGACCCGAAGGCCGTCTTCCTCTATGGCCGGTGGATCCATGTGCAGGAGCAGATGGGGAAAAACCAGCCGGAGGAATCCCTCTCCGCAGTACCCCGCTCGTGGACCCTGAAACGCCTGGCCCGCGGCGCGGACCTGAAGGAGGCGGAAGCTTTGGCCCACGGCGTCATGGCTTACACCATCGCGCCGGACGGAACGCTCTACTACTCGAACGGTCGCGGCATTTTCAAACTGGCCAAAGGCAGCAAGGCACCGGAGAAAGTCAGTTCCCGGAAACTGGTGACCTGTCTGTTCGCGGCGGAGGTGTGAGCCGTTATCCGGGGACAAAAGCTACCGGCGGAAATAAGAAAAGATGACTCACCGCCAGAAGTCAATCTTTCTTGCCTGCTGCTGAATAATTGCTAATAATTTAGCATTATTGCTCCCATGAAGCTCCTGCCCCGCCTTTTTGCTATCTACTCTCTCCTTTTGCTCGTCTCCTGCGCCCATCGGGAGACTGTCCCTTTGGTAAGCGTGCGGCCCAATGACTCCGGTCTGAAGTGCGGTCCTTTTGAATTCCGGGCGGCTTACAACCTTATTGGAGGAAGAAGCTATCGTGACGGAAAGCCCAACCCTCCTGATGTTCCTCCCGGGGTCAGGGCGGGAGTGGAGCGCGTCAATCCCGTGCGTATAGGAGCAGGCCGCTATCAGGTAAGGGCCTCCGGGGGTCTTGTGGTGGTCAGTGTTGAGAATATCAGAAAATACCCGGTTACCTTCCGCGGTGGAGGAAACAGTCTTGAGGAACTCCGGACCGCTCTCTGGCAGGAGGGAGCGGCGGAATGGCGGCCCGGGGATGGTGGAAAGGAAATTCCCTGGATGAACGCGGGCCGACGCTTTCAGGCAAAATCAAGGACGGTTTCTTTTCCGTGGGGGCGCGCATCCCTATCTCTTGTTTCCTATGTACAGGGAGCCACGGGTGGACCGGTGAACAATGACGGTCTAGTGCTGTCGGTCCAAGGCCTTACGAATGACGGCCGTTATGCGGTAAGCGGTCATTTCGATATCCGTCATCCTCTTCTGCCCGACACCATGGACGACGAAAAACAAAAAGGCCGCCGCTCTTTTGATATCGATCACCAAAGCGCCCAGGCCGAGGCCTGGCTCGACCAGCAACGGGATGAATCCTTTCAGCCGGCGTTTGGGCAGTATATTACTTTCCTTTCCGCGCTGGATATCAGGCCATCGCGGAAAGGAATGATCAAAACGGACGGGAATCCCTGAGCCTCCTCACTCCCCCGGAGCCACGCGCACCACCAGCGGGTCACCGGTGAAGTAACGCGCGCAGACGTCCTTTACTTCCTCCACGGTGAGGCTGCGGACGCGCTCCAGCACCTGTTCGCTGTGGTTGTGTCCCAGGCCGTAGAGTTCGTCCAGGGAGGCCACCTGGGCCATGCCGGCGCTGTTCTGCTGCTGCATGGCCTGTTTCCCGATCCATGTCTTCCGCGCTCTATCGATCTCCGGTTCCGTGAGGCCGTCCGCCGCCAGGAGGTGGATCTCCTTCAGCAATTCCGCCTGGGCGAAGTCCAGTTGCTCCGGGGCCGTGCTGAGGTAAAAAAGGAACGCGCCCGGGCACATGCCCAGGATCTGCGTGGCCCCCACGCTGTAGGCCAGGCCGTGCTTTTCCCGGATAGCCTCGAAGAACCGGCTGGCCATGTCCGAGCACGCTTCATCGATGAGATCCAGCACCACGCGGTCCGGGTGTGTGAGCGGCACGGTGGGGAATCCGGCCACCAGAAACGCCTGCTTCTTGTCCTTTGCCACGTTCAGCACCTGGCCCTCGTGCGCGGGCACGGGAGGCAGGGTGTCGCTCTCCTGCCGCTGGCCCGCGGGCAGGGAGGCAAACGCCGCCTCGCAGGCGTCCCGGATTTCCTCGAAGTTCACATCGCCGAAGACGGACAGCACCATATTCCCCGCCACCATGCGGGAGGCGTGGAAGGCGAGCAGCTTCTCCCTGGTCAGCGTCGCCAGGGATTCCGGCGAGCCTTCGCGATTCAGCGCGAAGGGATGCGCCCCATAGGCGGCGCGCCGGAATTCCCGGAACGCGAGGAAGGACGGGTGATCCTCCTGCTGTTTCAGCGCGGCGATCTGGCGCTCTACCTCCCGCGCCACTTCCTCCTCCGGGAATACCGGGCGCAGTATCACATCCGCCCACAGATCCAGCCCCGCCGCCAGCTCCGGCCGGAGCACCTGCACGGACACGGAAAAACTGCTCCCCGCGCTGTCCGCGCCAATGGACCCACCTCCCTCCTCAATGAGGTCCGCGATTTCATCCGCCGTGCGGGTGGTAGTGCCCTTCACCAGCGTGCGCGCCATGAGCCGGCCCAGCCCGCTATCCTCCGCCGTCTCCGCCAGCACACCGCCACGCAGGGCCGCGTGCAGCGAGATGAGCGGCAGTCGCGCGTCCTCGCGCACCAGCAGGGTGAGACCGTTCGGGAAGACATGGCGCTGGATTTCCCCTGGCCTGGAAACGGCGGCCTGGGCGCGCGCCGCGGTGGCCGTGCCCGGGGGATTGATGGAGATGCTGGTGAGGCCGCTCTCCCGCAGGTAACGCCGCGCCACGTCCTGCACCTGGTCCGGTGTCACCCGGGAAACCGCGGCCAGATAGTCGCGGGTGAATTCCGTATTCCCCGTCGTGTGCCAGTTCCCTCCGATGTCCGAGGCCATGCCACGCATGGAGGTGAGGCCCTGGAGCTGATCCGAAAGGAACATGCGGCAGGCGCGCCGCACCTCCGCCTCCGTGACTCCGCGATCCTGCACCGCGGCCACTTGGTCCAGAATGGCCTGCTCTGCTGCCGCGCGCTTCGCGGGATCGCACTCCGCGCTCATGTAAAAGATACCGCCCTGCACGGGCGTGTAGGCTCCCGCGCCCACGCCATGTACCAGACCTTTCCGCTCCCGCACCTCCCGCCAGAGCCGCGAGGTGCGACCGCTACCCATGAGCGTGCCCAGCACCTCCAGCGCGGCGGTATCCTCGTGGATCAGCCCGGGAATGCGCCAGGCGAGTTCCATCTTCGTGAGCTCCGTGGCAAAGGTCTCATGTGCGTCCCGGCGGGCCGTTTGCGCGGGTTCCTCCGGCAAAATCACCGGAGCGGAACTCCGGTTTACCCAGGGACCGAAGACATTCTCCACCTTCGCCTTTACCTCCGCGGCATCGAAGTCACCCACGATTACCAGAAACGAGCGTCCGGGTACATAGCGCGCCTGCCAATAGCCAAAGGCGGCATCGCGATTCACCGTGTTGAACAGTTCCAGATGCCCGATGACCGGCTCCCGGAAGGGATGCTCGCGATAGATGGTGCCGAACATCAACTGGCTGACGGCGCGACCGGGATCATCCTTCCCCATGTCGATCTCGCGGCGGATGACGTCCTTCTCCTTATCAAACTCCGTATGCGGAAACCGCGCGGACATGGTAAGGTCCGAGAGCACGCCCAGAGCGGTATCCAGCCCCTCCTTCAGGGTATCGATCCAGTACACCGTGCGGTCAAAGGAGGTATACGCATTCAAATAGCCGCCCGTCTCCTGCACCGCGTGCGCCAGTTGCCCCGGGCCGCGCTCCCCCGCGCCCTGGAAGACCATGTGCTCCACCAGGTGGGACACGCCCGTGCCCAGGAGGTCCGCCTCCAGAATGCTCCCCGTGCGCACCCAAGCCTGCACGCTCACCAGTGGCGCGCTGTGATCCTCCTTGAGAATGACTTCGAGGCCGTTTTCAAGGCGGCACACTTCGGCACCGGTGGGGGGGAATTCGAGGGACGTGGAGGAGGGCATGTGCATGAGTCAGGACAAAGGAGCGGGACGGATCAGGGGTGCGGAAGTTACGCGCCGGGAGTTAGTCCCGGTTCGCGAAAAAGACGTCGTCGTCGCCGTTGAAGAAATTGATCAGGTTTTTTGTGGCGCGCATGGCCTGGCGCGGCACGCTTTCATAAGTGCGGCTGCCAATGTGCGGGGTAATGATCGCCTTCGGATGGCGCAGCAACGGGTGGTCCGGGGGCGGGGGCTCGGTCTCCATGACATCCGCCGCGTAGCCGCCCAGGTGGCCGCTGTCCAGCGCCGCCAGCACGGCGGCGGAGTCCACCAGCTCCCCGCGGGAGGAGTTTACGAGAATAGCGCCTTTCGGCAGGCGGGCGATGCGTTCGGCATTGATGAGATGCCGCGTTTCATGACTAAGCATGGTGTGCAGGCTCAGGATGTCCACACTGGGCAGCATGGCATCCAGCGAGGCGTGGCGGTGCAGGTGCTGCTCCCGCGCGAAATCCGCCGGCCAGTAGTTGCCAAAGGCGTGGACCTCCATCTCAAAACCCCGGCAGCGTTTGGCCATCTCCTGGCCGATGCGCCCCAGGCCCACGATGCCCACGCGCTTTTGCCAGAGCTCGTTTCCGGTAATGCGCGTCCATTTTCCGGCGCGGGTGGCATTCACGCTGTCCACCAGATTCCGCACCAGGGCCAGCAGCAGGCAAAAGGTATGCTCCGCCACCGTGGTGTGATTCACCCCCGGCGTGAAGAGAACCGGCAGCCCCAATTCCTGGCAGGTTCCGAGATCGATCTTATCCAGCCCGATGCCGTATTTACTCAATACTTTCAGACGCGGCAGGGACTTCTCCAGCACCGCGCGAGTGATCTCGTCATCCCCGCAGAGGAATCCGTCAAACTGCCCCGCCAGTTCCAGCATGCGGCTCTCCGGCAGTGGCCCGCGCTCCCGCACGATCTCATAGCCCTGGGATTCCAGGAGATCGTGGTGAGCCCCCGGGGTGTCCTGATAGCTGGTGGTGGAAAGGAGGATGCGTGTGGTCGCCATATGCGCCGCGACAGTGCCGGGTCTC
Source organism: Verrucomicrobiales bacterium (assembly GCA_965229245.1). Lineage (GTDB taxonomy): Bacteria > Verrucomicrobiota > Verrucomicrobiia > Verrucomicrobiales > V1-33 > V1-33. The sequence goes on along the minus strand of CBDDIW010000001.1, from coordinate 1,630,196 downwards.
CCCCGCGCGGCAATACAAAAAAGCATCCGGGGAAAGGGTGGTGATAGGCAGGCGGGCGGGGTCCGGAAAGCCCGCTCTCCACGCTACCCGGCGAAGGGGACTGCTACATTTCCGGCGCTAACAGAAACGCCAGCCTCGGAAGTCCGGGTTTGAAAAACACTGGCCACGGCCCTCGACGTATTTCCGTAAGGATTTTTTCATTCAAGGAAATAATTCTTGTCAGAAGTTACCCTCATCGATTACCTTCACGGAAATCTCATGAAAAACACCCCCCTCACCACGCTGTGCATTGCGTTTGCGGTCAGCTCCCTGCTGGGCCTTGAGGCAAATGCGGCCGTTTATTCCCAGAATTTCAACTTCGCTAACGGGACGACCAATTTTGGCGACGGTTCCACGTTGACCACCAACGGGGCGGCTCCGGCGTCCGTGCAGAACAACGCGCTCCAGCTCACCACCTCAGGTGTGGGCTCCGCGCAAAATTCTCTCAATATCCCGGCACTGGCCGGTTCCGCGCTAGGGTTCTCCGTTTCCTTCGACATTCAGCTGGCGGCATTGAATGGCACTCCGGCGGATGGCTTCAGCTTCAACTACGGAAACTTCAGCGCGGCGGCCAACTATGGAGAGGAAGGCCCCGGGCAGGGGTTGAGCTGGGTGGTGGATACCTATAACAACGCCAACGACCAGGGATACCGGCTGAAAATCAACGGTGCCAATGCCGCCGGCGGTGTGATCACCACCTTCCCCATTGTCGATGGTCAGACCATTTCCGGGCAGGTCACTCTGTCCTGGTCTCCGGTGAATGGCATGAGCATGAGTTTCCTGGGAGATACCCTGTTCACCAATATCCCCACGCCCGGCTTTGTGGGGGACAACTCCTTCATCTTCGGCATCGGAGCCCGCACAGGTGGCGCCACGGAGACAGCGCGTTTTGACAACCTGCTCATTACCACGGTGCCCGAGCCGGCGGGCCTGCTCAGTCTGCTGGGCGTCGCGATCGCGGGTTTTCTGCGCCGCCGCCGCTAAGAGAGCACGATCACAATTCTGGAAAGAGGTCCAGCAGTTACCCCCATACTCCGCGGCACACTCGTCACCGGGTGTGCCGTTGTGCGTTATCAGGGCACGGGATGGAGGAGCACGGAGTGGACCGCTATGCCGCGGGCAGCCGGTTGAGCGCGCTGAGGATGGCCTGGATGCTTGCCAGCTCGATGCTGGTGTCCACACCCGCGCCGAAGGCCTTCTTCCCGCCGGAAGCGGTCACCTGAATATAGGCAATGGCCTGAGCATCGCTGCCGGAGCCCAGGGCGTGCTCGCTGTAGTGGGAAATCTCCACTCGCGGAGCCTCCGTTTGACCCAGGGCATTCACAAACGCGGCCAGCGGGCCATTACCCTCTCCAGCAATGGAAAGCGGTTGGCCCGAAAAGGTGACGGAGGCCCGGCAACGGATGGCCCCCGGTTTCCCCTCCACTTCAAAGTCCTCAAGGTGCCAGGGCTCGGCGCGGTCCACATACTCCGCCCAGAACATCTCGCGCAGTTCCGCGCCCGTCACTTCGCGGCCCAGCTTGTCCACGAGATCGTTGGCCAGGGGGCCGAATTCCCGCTGCAGCTCCTTCGGCAGATTGACGCCATATTCGCTTTCCAGCAGCCAGGCCACGCCGCCTTTGCCGCTCTGGCTGTTCACGCGGATCACTTCGCGGTACTGACGGCCCAGATCGGCGGGATCCAGTGTGAGGTAGGGAATGTCCCAGAAGGCTCCCGTGCCGCTCTTTTCCCACGCCTGCAACCCTTTGCGGATCGCGTCCTGGTGGCTGCCGCTGAAGGCAGTGAAGACCAGCTCCCCGGCATACGGCTGCCGAGGCGGCACGGTCATGCCGGTGCAGCGCTCATACATCCCGATGAGTTCGTTCATCCGGGAGAAATCCAGCCCCGGCGCGATGCCGTGCATGTAAAGATTCATGGCCACGGTGACGATGTCCAGATTCCCCGTGCGCTCGCCGTTTCCGAAAAGCGTGCCTTCCACGCGGTCCGCGCCCGCCAGCAGACCCATCTCCGTGGCGGCCGTGCCGGTGCCCCGGTCATTGTGTGTGTGCAGGCTCAGGATAATGCTCTCGCGGTTCCCGATGTGACGCTGGAACCACTCGATCTGGTCCGCGTACACATTCGGCATGGCCACCTCCACGGTGTCCGGGAGATTCAGGATGACCTTGTTTTCCGGCGTGGGCTCCCACACGGCCATCACGGCCTGACAGATCTCCACGGCGAACTCCACCTCCGTGGCGCTGAAGCTCTCCGGGGAATATTGCAGCCGCACGTTCGTTCCCGCGAGACGCGGCAGCCGCTCCTTGATCCACCGGGCACCCCGAATGGCCATCTGGACGATGTCCTCTTTTCCCAGGCCGAAGACGATGCGGCGCTGCGCGGGGCTGGTGCTGTTGTAGAGGTGGATGATGACGTTCTTCGCCCCCATGAGGGACTCCACCGTGCGCTCTATCAGATCCTCCCGCGCCTGCACCAGCACCTGCACGGTGACATCGTCCGGGATGCGCCCGCCTTCGATGAGACGGCGCATGAATTCAAACTCGGTATTCGAGGCGGAGGGGAAACCGACCTCGATTTCCTTGAACCCGCACTTCACCAGGGCGTCGAACATCTCGAGTTTTTGCGAGACGTTCATGGGCACCGCCAGCGCCTGGTTTCCATCCCGCAGGTCCACGCTGCACCACACGGGGGCTTTGGTGAGGACCTGGGAGGGCCACTGGCGGTCAGGCAAATGAATAGGGGGAAACGGACGGTACTTCGTGGAGGGATCAGCGATCATGGATAAGTCAATGACCGGGCAGGGAACAGAAAACGGGTGGCGGGAAACGGCGACTGCCCGGACAAATGTGGCGCCGCGCCGGCCTAAAGGTGAATACACAACGACAGCTCCCCGGCCCCACGCGGCACCGGGAAGGCGACCGCGCCATCAGGCGGGGAGCATTATAAGTCGAAGCAGCAGGCCCGTAAAGTTCACGCGCCCACAGTGATGGTCCGCGCGGCGGGCGCAAGGAGAAATCCCCATAATCCCGGCGCCATGAACACCGTGCCTCCGGATGCAAATCAGGGAACACTCACCCTTATTCTCAAATACCGGCGGTCTCCCGAAATGGCGGGGAGATTATAGCGATGATGCGGCGGGGTTGAGGCATTAGGAACCGGTGTCCAGCTCCCGGGTTCCAGCGAAGTGCTTTGTTCGACATGGTAGGAGATTCCTTTCACCCCGGATGGACGGGTGAACTCCAGCACCCGTTCATCATCGGCCATCTGCCAGCCTGGCAGGGAAGTGGCGTCCGGTTGCACGGGATCGAGGCCAAAGGCGTATTCCACCAGATTCTCCAGACCATCCTGATCCGGGTCCGCGTCGTTGGCGGCCTCCCCGGCATTCGTGGTGGTTTCAAAGTAAACCAGCCGCCACGCTTCCAGCGGATCAAACTCATAGCCGGTCGTGGCTTCCACCAGACCGGAGGAGGCCCCTCCATAGCCCCCCTGGGTGCGGGCACTGGCGCGGATTTGACCACTGCCAGAGAGATCAAGTCCGGACAGTTCCCAGCCGCCGGGAATACGCGTGCCTCTGCCTAACAGCGACCATGCCATGCCATCGGTTGAGTGCTCGAAAGTAACATACTGGGTCTCCGGATGTTCATAAGCACTCCGGGATAGACCGCACGGATATGAAATCGTCAAAACAAAATGAGCGTAACCGCCCGGATTTGTTAGAACCCGGGATGCCTGATTCCGTGCCGGGGTACAAGCGGCCTTGGACTCGCGTGCTCCAAGGCCGGAACGGGAGGAGTTGCGGGATCCGCTGGAAGCGTTATCCTCTGGAAATATGTTCGATTCCCCTCAGTCAGCGGAGTTTCCTGGTTATGGAATGGTGCTCGCGCTTCTGGCCGGTTTCGTGTCATCATATAATGACAGTGAACGGCTTACCAGATCGCGGCGCCTGGCTCTCGCGTTGCTGATCGCCGTTTCCGTGATCTATCTACGGCTCACCGCCGGCTGGTTCCTCGAAGCATGGCTGGGTGCCGTCAATTTTATCGGCCCGGCATTCTATCTCACTCTTTCTTTTCTCACCGGCGTCCTGTTGTCCCGTTCCTCAAGGGGATGGTTTCTTTATCTGGGCTGCGGGACGTTCTCCCTGTCATCGCCATGGGATTCCTTCCCGGGTTTATCCTTCGGCCAGTGTCCCTCGGAGCCATTGTGGTGCTTTTTGTCTGCGCTTTGGCGGGAGCGGCGCGGGGCAGAAAACTGTATGGTCCGGCCAAAACCCCGCCCGCGCCCGTCCACTCCGCCAGCCGGGATCCCTACTGAGCCCCGGGCCGGTCTCTCCGCCTCCGGAGAGACCGGCGGGGAAGGGGATTAAAGCGAAAACCGGTCTTCGCGGGGTGTTTCCCCGGTAATGCGCTTCACGGTGCTGTCATTGGCTGACAGGTGCATGAGGGAGTGCAGGGCGTCCTCGGGATCGATGTTCAAGGCGGTGCCGATTTCCTCCGCGGTGCGGGCGGAGCTGTCCAGGCCCTCGCGCACGGTGGCCAGGATTTTCAGGAATTCACCGGCGGCCTTCTTTCCGGCCTCCACGCCGGGCTGGTGATAGGCATTGATGTTCACCAGCGAGGCATAGTAGCCGACGGCACGCTCAAACGCGGCGATGACTGCTCCGAGGATGAAGGTATCCAGACGGGGCAGGCTGAGGGTCATGTTTTCCCGGCCGTTTTCAAAGAGCGCCCGGCGGGTGCCGCGGAGGAAACCCTGGAGGTAATCCGCCGTGGTCACGCCCGGCTCCACTTCCAGCGGAGTCTCGGCGTCCTGGGCATCCCGCACCTCCACCAGGGTGGCGAAGAAATTGTTCACCCCGTCGCGCAATTGCTGCACATAGGCGTGCTGGTCCGTGGAGCCTTTGTTGCCATAAACGGCGATGCCCTGATTCACCACGTTGCTGTCCAGGTCCAGCGTCTTGCCCAGGGACTCCATGACGAGCTGCTGGAGATATTTGCTTAGCAGCACCAGACGGTCCTTGTAGGGCAGGATGACCATGTCCTTCGCGCCCTTGCCGCCGCCCGCGTGGTACCACATGAGGGCCAGCATCATGGAGATGTTTTGCGCCGGGGGCAGGGTGCGGGTCTTCTCATCCATGGCGGCGGCTCCGCCGAGGAAGGCATCGATATCCACCCCTTGGAGCGCGGCGGGCACCAGGCCCACGGTGCTCATCACGGAGGTGCGTCCGCCCACCCAGTCCGTCATGGGGAAAATGTGGAGCCAGCCGGCTTCCGAGGCCACTTTTTCCAGTTTGCTGTCGATGTTGTTTTTCTTCGTGCCGGTGACGGCCACGGCGTGTTTGGAAAAGTCCAGCCCCAGCTTTTCATAGGCCGCCTTCGCTTCCAGCATGCCGTTCCGTGTCTCCGCCGTTCCGCCGCTCTTGGAGATGACCACCGCGAGGGTGGAGGCCAGTTCCCCGCCGATGGCCGCCAGCACGCGTTGGATGCCGTTGGGATCCGTGTTGTCAAAAAAATGCGTCTTCAGCGGGGCCTTCCATTCATCCACCAGCGCGTCCGCCACCAGTTGCGGCCCCAGCGCGGAACCACCGATGCCGATGACGAGGATACCCGTGAATTTTCCGCCGCCCTGGGTTTTCACTTCGCCGGAATGTACACGCGCGGCGAATTCCTTCGAGGCAGTGATGTCCGCGATGATGCTCTCCCGCAGGTCCGCCGGGGCCAGCTCCGGGGAGCGCAGCCAGTAATGGCCCACCATCCGACCCTCATCCGGGTTGGCGACACTCCCCGCCTCCAAGGCCTTCATGTCCGCCAGTGCCTTTTCCACCTTCCCCTGCATGGAAGGGAGGAAGCCCTCCGGGAAATTCATGCGGCTGACATCCAGTGAGATGCCGAGGTCTTCGTAGCGGACGAGGTATTCGCAGTAGCGGGAATAGAGAGAGGCCATGGGAGAAACCGGGGAAGATGAGGTAACTAACGGTTAATGGCGCGCGACGCGCCGGGATTATAAGGACACCGCGGAAGGCTCCGTGTCACCCGGGAAATGCCACGCGAAGGAAAGACCGCCATGGCTTGCGCATTCAGAGCGATGGCAAACCCTAGGGGAAGGCGGCACCCCTCGTTTCCCCACAGCGGCAGGAAATTCCGGTTCGAAGCCCGCGAACATGGAGGCCCGGCGCTGATAATGTATCGCCACCCGCGGCGTCTTTTCCTGAAGCTCTTTCCAATCCTGGTCATGAAAAAGTCCGCCCTTTTCCGTCGCGCTCCATGGCTTCTCGCGTGGGGCGGCAGCCTTGCCCTGGCCTACTGTCTCGGCTCTGCAGGAGGAGAGGCCGCGGCCAGGCACACGCTGAGCCAGACGGCGGGAAAACGAAACCCGGTCGGAGCCTCCGGAGGGCCACTTGCCGGAAAGCATACCCCGGGAGCGAAGGTGGCGGGAACGGCTGGCGATTCTCCGGATTCGGCTGGCAGGGAGGAATCGAGGGAGGCAAAAATCGCGAACTTCCGCGCGATGCTGACGGACGTGGCCACCCTGCCGCCGGGACCGTTGAGAAAGCAGCGGTATCTGGATATCATCGGGCAATGGGCCGCCGTGGATGGAGAGGGTGCCCTGGTGGCGGCGGGAGGCATCGCGGAGCCCCTGCTGCGCTTTGAATTGCGGGAGACCGCGCTCCGCCAGTGGGCGGCGGGAAATCCGGAGGAGGCCTGGAAATTTGCGAAGGAAAACGCCAAAGGGGATCTCCCGGAGAACCGCATGCAGCTCGTCTATGAGGGCCTGGGCAAGGGCGATCCCGCCACTTCGCTGGCCTTCATGAAGGCGCACCGCGCGGAACTGGAGAAGGGGGACGACCGCATCTCCTCCGTCTTCGACGACTTCTATGAACGCGGGAACCACGACCAGCTCGTGGCGTGGGCGGAGAAAATGCCCGCCGGAAAAATGCATGACATGGCGATGAACCGGATCATCGACCGCTGGGCGCGCTATGATCCGGCGGGTGCCAAAGAGTGGATGGACCGGAACGTGACCAGCAAGGAAAACCTGGTGCCCGCGCGTATAGAACTGGCGGAATCGTGGGCCCGTGTGAACCCGGAAAGCGCGCTCCAATGGGCGAACAGCCTGCCCCGGGACCAGCGGGACGCGGAATACTACAACCGCATCTACAACCGGTGGATTCAGTATGACCGTGACGCCGCCGCCCGCTACCTTTCCTCCCAGCCCCCCTCCACGCAACTGGACCGCCCCATCGAGCGCTACACCTACGAAGTGATGAAGAGCAACCCGGCGGATACCATGCCATGGGCGGAATCCATCAATGACGAAAAACGCCGCTGGCAGGCCATCGAACGCGTGGCTGACGTCTGGCGCAAACGTGACCCGGCGGCTCTGCAAAACTACGTTGCCGCCGGGAACTTCAGCGAGGATCAAAAACGCCAGCTGCTCAAAACAGCGGCGGCTAAGAAATAACCTTTCAGGGGAGAGGGGAAGAAAAACGGAAAACCGTTCCTGGCGCGGGCGCGGTTACTCTTCCACCTTCACCGCGGTCTTCTTCGCGGCGGCAGCCTTTTTCTTCGGAGTGGCGGCTTTGCGTTCGGCGGCGGCTTTGCGGGCGGCACCCGGATTGGCTTTGGCGGCACGCACGGCCTCCTTGCGGCGCTTCAGGAGTTGCTTGCGGCGGCGGCGTTTGATTTCCTTGTTCAGTTGCTTACCCATAAAATGTTCTTGTTGGTGCCTGTCGAATTGAGGGGCGGAGCGTAGGAGGACCCAGGGGGGCTTCAAGAGAAAAAAGCCGGGAACCGAAAACTGTTTCGCGGAGGTGAAAAAGCATGCGGTCCAGGGATTCCCGGATGAAAGCCCGGCAAAATCAGGCGAAGGCCGGGTGGACCTGCCCATGAAAAAAGACCTCGCCCTCGCCGATCACGTCCAGGATCTCCTTTCCCCGCTGGGTGGCATAACCCGCCGCTACATGTTCGGAGGCTGGGGGTTTTATAAAGACGGGCTGTTCTTCGCCATCATTTCAGACGGGCGGTTTTACCTCAAAACCGGGCCGTGCAATGAACAGGAATTTATGGACGCCGGTCTGGCTCCGTGGACTTACCAAACAGAAAAGGGCAACTTGAGTATGAATTACCACGAAGCTCCGGAGGCCGTGCTGGAAAGCCCGCCTCTCATGGCCCTGTGGGCAAAAAAAGGGCTCGCCGCCGCCCGGGAGGCCGCGGAGAAGAAGACAAAAAAGAAGCGCCCCGGGAAGTGAGGCCGCCGCGGGCGCGTTCTCTCCCTTGCCCCGCGGCCGTTCCCGCGCTTGGAACCGGTCCCATGACTGCTCCCGATTCCCCAGGCTCCCCGACTGCCGCTTCCTCCACTGACCGTCCCGTGAGACTGGGCGTGCTGGGTTCCGGCGCGGGCTCAAACTACGGCGCGCTCGCCAACGCGGTGGCGGATGGCCGGCTGCACGCGGAGTTCGTCATTGCCATTTCGGATGTGGAAAGCGCGGGGCTGCTTACCAAAGCCCGGGACCGCGGCGTGCCCGCCGTATATGTGGACCCCGGTCCTTTCCTGAACAAGCTCAGCGATGAAGCCCAGGAAGAGATGGCCCGCCTGCTCCTGGACGCGGGCGCGGAATACGTGGTCTGCGCGGGCTTTATGCGGAAACTGAAAGCGCCGGTGCTCGATGCCTTCCCCCGCCGTATTCTCAATATCCATCCCTCTCTCCTGCCTGCCTACCCGGGCCGGGATGCCATCGCCCAGGTGCTCGCGGCGGGCATCGCGGAAACAGGATGCACCGTCCATCTGGTGAACGAGGAGATCGATGCCGGGGACATTCTCGCCCAAACGCCGGTGCCGGTGCTGCCGGACGATACCCATGCCACTCTCACCGGCCGGGTGAACGCGGCGGAGCACATTCTCTATCCCCAGGCTATCTCAGATTACGTGAAGTCCGGCCCCCTGGAACCTTCCTCCACGCCTTCTCCCGACCGCCGCCCGAACCCGGTGGTAACCACCGCCACCCTGCTGCGCCGCACCGGAGAGCGCACCTTCGATGCCGTGTTGCCCAACGGCCATCCCTTCATCGCCCACGTCCCCTCCCGGAAAGCGGAACAGGCCGCCAGCCTCCAGGAGGGACAGGAAGTGACCGTGGAACTGACCACCTACGATTTCTCCACCGGACGCATCGCGCTGCCGTGAGAGGGGATAATGGATAATGGGTAGTGGGCGTGCCCGGAGGCGAACGACCTCCTCCGGTCAGGACAATTATCCATTCTCCATCATCCATTATCCTCCATTCACTCCACCTTCAGCACCCCGCGCATGATCATCCAGTGGCCGGGGAAGGTGCAGATGTAAGGATAATCTCCCGGTGCCGGGGGCGCGTTGAAGTGGATGGTGGACTCTCCCGCGGCGGGGACCATGTCCGTCCAGACGAGGACGTCCGGGGAGTCCGGCACGTAGTGGCGGGCGGGGCCAGCGGGATCGCTGATGAGTTTGTTCGCGAGGTCGCCGGTTTTGTCGATGGTGCCCGGCTTGAGCAAAACCCAGTTGTGCGGGACGGCATCGGGATTTGTAAATGTCAGGGAAAGCCGTTCCCCGGGCGCGGCACGGAGTTCACGGGTGGCGAATTGCAGGCCGTTGGCGGACTCGATCCGGATCGCCCGGCCCGGTTTGCCTTTGGTCCACGGATTCACGCGCGCCTCCCCGGTGGTGGCCACCACGGAGGTGCCAGGTTTCGTTTTCTCGATCGCCTGGTAGCCAGGGAAATCCGTGAAGGGCGCGCCCAGAGCGTGGACGGTGAGGAACAGTTCGCGGAAGGCTCCGTCCCCGGTGTTCACCAGCAGGTGAATCTGGGGAGCGGGCTGTAGCTGCGGGATCTCCAGAAAGAGAGAGCGTCCTTCATTTAAAAGACGGGCCGAGGTGATCTCCAGGGGATCGTGCCCCGGCGTGCCGGGCCAGCGGAGGGAATACTCCGGCGAGCCATATCCCGCGCCATTCCGGTAGGTCCAGCACTGCGCGAAGTGTCCGGCCGCATCCGCCGCGGCGGCCTCCAGAGGCACGGAGAAGGTGAGGAGGATTCCGTTGTCCCGCGCCTCCCAGGCCACGGGCAGCGTGACATTACCGCCGGTATAGCGCACCCGTTGCAGGCAGCCATCGTCCGGCGCGTAAATGCCCCACCCGTTCATGCCGGAAACATAGAGTTGCCCGTCCCGGGGGCTGAAACGCGCGCGATGAACCCCGGAGGCAAAGTCTCCCGGCAGTGGTACCGCGGCCCCCTGCCATTGATCGCCCGCCTTTTGCCTCAGGATGAGATGATGCGTGGCCGCGCCCTGGGAGAGGTGCACCAGTTGCCCCTTCAGCGGTCCCCAGCGATCATCCGGCACCCATGTCTGGCCACCGGAGCAATTGTCCAGACCGCGCGGCAGATTGACCAGCGGCGGCAGCGTGGCGGTGCTAGGCCGGGGACCGGGATAGCCATAGTAGCCTCCCCCGGCGATTTGCATCACGGCGGAGGCAGGTGTCCAGTCCCCCTCCTGCACGGACACAGTGAGCGTGCCGTCCGGCCCCAGGCTCATGCCGTCCGGATTCCGGAATCCAGTGGCCAGCACCTCCGTGCCGCTGCCTTCCGTGATCCGCAGCAGACCCGCCGCGCTGGAGACGGTGTAAAACCTTCCCTGACCGTCGCGCTCCAGCCCGCACGTGTAGTCATGCCCGCCCTGGGAGGCCGGGTAGCTGTTGCTCACGCATTCGTAGAAGTCCGCCTCGCCGTCGCCATTGAGATCGTGCAGGCGGGTGATCTGGTCCCGTCCCAGCACGTGAATCCTCTCCCCCGCCACCACGAGGCCCAGCGGTTGATGCAAGCCGGCGGCCACGCGCCGCCAGCGCAGGCGGGCCAGGGAGGCATCCACGCCGCTGACCCGCCAGACATCGCCGGTGATGGTGCAGAGCGCGATGTCCCCGTTGGCGAAGAGGTCGTGACCGCTGATGAAAAAGAGCGAGCGCCACGGATTGTCGAAGGGCAGTGTCAGGGTATCCACCGCGTATGGCCAGTCCGCGCGCGTCGCGCCCAGGCGGCCCGCCGTTTCCAGCTCCCCGGGCCAGCGCGCGGGACCGCCAAGTGTCAGGTTGCGCCAGGGATGTGTATCCGCGGGCATCCGGATACGTTGCAGCCCGCCGTTTTCCTCCCAGGCCGCGTCCAGCATCTCCACGCCGTCCACCTGATAGGAGAAAACCGTGCGGTCCCCGTGCCGGTAGTAGCCGTGATACTTCACCGCGCCACGCGGTGAAGGCCGGGAAAAGCCCGCCGGGGGCTGCACCGTTTTTCCTGTCAGGGTGAGTCCATCCAGAAAGCCGTGCCGCCAGTCCGAGAAGCGGACAAAACCCTCGCGCCACGCCAGCTTGAAGTCCGCCGTCTCCGGGTCGAAGCAGGTGCTCCAGTTCCCCTTTTCCCCGGCCTTCACGCACACTGCCCGCGTCACCGTGAGGCCCGCGCCGCGGAAGACACCGCCCAGGCACGGGCCGGTATCCATGAGGTTCCACCGTCCATCGCGCCAGGTGTCTTCATTCTGATTTCCCCAGTGCCCGTGCGTGCCGCCATCCAGGCCGGGATATTCCGGGAGCAGGTCCGGCACGGGTTTCTGCTTCATGAAATGGAGCGCCTCCTTCGTGTAGAAATCATAGACGCGCTCCCGGTTTACGGAGTGCGCTCTGTTAGGCCAGAGGTCCGGCGAAAGAGGCGCGGTGTCATAAAGGAACGCCGCCGGAACAGGTGGTCCGGAGGCAGGCGCGGGCTCCACGAATTCCCACGAGCCCAGCGTGCCCGCCCCCTCCCCGTTCCACTCCCCGGCGGGTTCATGCACTCCACTCCGCACCCGCGCGCGGGCCAGACGCCCCTGGCAGCCAATGCCGCCCTCCACCAGTTGGCCGAGGGCGAAGCCACTCCCCGCGGACCCGGTGGCCACCGGTTTCAGAGGCGTGTCTTTCTTCAGCACGCCATCGACGTAAAGCCGGATTCTCCCCGCTTCGATCACCGCTGCCAGATCATGCCACGCGCCATCCGCGATGGAAACGCCGCTGTCCACGTTTCCCCCGCGACCCGGCAGATACACGCAGAAGTTTCCCGTGCCCGCGAAGGAATACAGCTCCCAGTGCAGGGGCGAACTCTTTGGCTCCGCCGCCGCGAGGATGTTGAATCCCGCGCGGGAACTCAGCCGGGCGCGGACCTCCACCGTCACCGGCAATTCACGAAAGGCGGCACTCTCCACCAGGAGCCCAGCGGGCTCCGGGCCAAAGGAAACCTCCCAGCGCGTCCGGCCATCCGGCCCTGTGACGGCCTTCGGCGGCACTTTACGCACCGGAGGCTTCCATGAGCGCGGGGTGGGCTTCGGGCCACCACTGCCGGGTTTGGCCAGTTCTTTAGCCACCCACTCGAGGCCCTCCAGATTATCCAGCAGCCGGGCCTCCGCGTCTTCATCCGTGTGATTCAGAATGCCCACCGGTCCGCGCCAGCCGCTCTCCCGCAGCCGCCGGAGCAGTTCGATATCCAGCGAGCCCTGGCCCACGGGCACGATCTCCTCCGGCCCGGGGTTCATGCCGTTGAGGTTGAAGGCGAGCAGCCACGGCTTCATTTTCTCCAGCAGTTCCGGGAAACGCTTCAGGTGATCGTGGCCGTGGTGCTGGTTGTAAACGATGCCCGCGTTCGTGATGCCCTGGCGCTTCAGCTCTTCAAGGATAAGGATCTGGTTCTCCGGCTCGCCAAACCACGCGCCGTGATTGTAGAACGCCACCTTCAGCCCCTGGGCCGCGGCGGCTTCGCAGATGGGACGCAGCCGCTTCGCCTCGTCCAGCACGCGTGTCTTCAGGGCGGCATCGTTCGCGGGAGCGTCCCCTCCGCCCATGACCCAAAGCTGCGGATGAACTCCGTGCCGCTTGATGACCTCCAGGATCAGCCGTGCCTCGTCATTCAACACTGTGGGAAACCACCATGCCGTGAGCTCGATGCCGTGTTTCTTCAGTGCGTCCAACTCGGCGTCAAACCGCGGGATGTGCTCCGCCCGGTAGTCATACGCCAGGCGCTTGATGCCCATCTTTTCCAGCATGGCCGCGCGTTCCTCCGGGCCGCGCTTTTTGCCGTCAAAGGGCACGATGCACCAGGCATCGAGATTCGCGCGATCAAACAATCCGGGCTCCTCCGCCCGGGAGAAGGCGGCGTGCAGGAGGACAAGAAGAAGCGTAAGGAGCCTGGGCATTCCGGCAGCATGGGCACGGACGCGGAAAAGGAAACGGCGCGAATACGGGGGGCCTGGGGGAAAGGATCACGGCAACTCCGGGGCTTTCCGTTGCACCTGGATATCGACACAGGTGCCGCCGGTTCTCTTCTTAAACCGGAAGACCGGAATCCGCTTTCCCGTCCCGGTTTCTTCATAACTTCCGTTGTAGATCGTCCAGCCATTCTCCGCCAGGGCCTGCGGCCGGCACGTGGTAGGGTGGGTGGATTTCACTCCCGCCTGGGAAACCTTTTCGTCCGCCAGGACCCATACCACGATGCGGACCACACCCGCCCCCAGCATCCGCTCCAGAGCCTGCTGGTGTTGCGGCGTGCCGACAGCCGAGGGGTTCATATCGATCTCCGGCAGGCGCCGCGCATATTCCCAGGCTTCCTGAAGTTCGTCTTCGCGATAATGGTCTATATACTCCACGGCACTGTCATCGGAAGGAAGCCGGATTAAAAAGAGACATAAAGCAACCGTGGCGGGCAGCATCATGGCCGCGACGATCACCATGCGGGGGATGGCGGCACGGGAGGGGGCGGCGCCCGGGGGACTGGAGGGCGCATTCACACCAGGAGAAATAACATACCCCATGGCAGCGGGGAATCCGTATTTGAACAAGCCTGCCGGTTCTTGAGGTCATTCCTGCCCGGTTGCCCGGTGCTTTTTTCCAGGCATACTAACCGGACTGGTCCTTTCCTCTCATGACTCCTCCATCCTCCCCGGCAAACATGCGTGTCGATAAATGGCTCTGGGCCGTGCGCCTGTGCAAGACCCGGCAGCAGGCCACGGACGATTGCCGTCTTCAACGGGTGCGCATGGCGGGCGAGCCGGTGAAGGCTTCACGGCTGGTGAAGGAGGGGGATGTCATCGAAATCCGCCAGGAGGATCTCACCCGCATCGTCCGGGTGAAACAGCCCATCGGTCAGCGCGTGGGAGCGAAACTGGTGCCGGAAAGCATGGAGGATCTCACCTCCCAGGAGGAGCTGGAGGCCGCCCGCCGCCGTCGTGAGGAGCGGCGCCTGAATACCGTCATCTTCGAACACGGCCGGCCGGAAAAGAAAGACCGCCGCGTGCTGGAGGCCTTCCTGGAGAAAATGCGCCAGACCGCGGAGTGACCCTGTTCAACACGCGCCCCGCCTGCGGCGGCGCCAGATCGCGGCTCCGGCAGCCGCGGCAGCCAGCACACCTGTGGAGGGCTCGGGGACGGCCCCGATGATGGCGGTGCCGCTGACGCTGAGGGAATACGCGCCGCTCATGCGGTTAGGGAACTCCACGGTCCCGGTATTGTAAAAGCTATCCACGGCAAAGGTGTAGAGCCCCACTGGCAGGATGCCCGTGGTGAAGCTCTCCTGGGCGTTGGCCAGCCCGTCATCCCTGCCGATGAAGGCATTCGCGCCGTTCGCCGTGGTCCCTGTCAGGAGGTAGATCGCGGGATCGAATCCCGTGGCTCCCAGCGGGGTCACGGTGAACGTGAGCGTGCCGGGCGTCAGCACGCTGAAGAAGTAAAAGACATCCGGCCCTCCCACGGTGGGAAACTTGCTGATCCCCTGGGGGATGGTGTCGATATCACTCACCGCTCCCGCCGTGGTGCCGGTATCGTTGAAAGGGAGACTGCTGAAGAAAAACCCCGGCGCGGCATCCACGGACGCCGCCCCCGCCTCCCGGCCCGAGGCCCCCAGAAGAGTGATGCCGAATCCAATCGCCTGGGAGACACGTGTGGGGAACTGTTTCATGGGAAGTCCGGAGTAAGGATAACGCCTCCCGGGGTACAGCGGAAGAGGAGCCCTGCCAATTGAGAATTTCCCCGCGATCACAGGCGGATGAGCCCATCCCGCTTTTGACCGGCGGCCTGGGCGCTGGTAGCATCGGCGGCATGATCACGACGGGCAGGGCGGAGCCTCAAAGCTCGATCCCCATCCCCTTGTGCTTCAGCCGTCCGATGATCTCACCCACCACGCCTTCCAGAGTGAGGTGTGAGCTGTCCACCACCTGGGCGTCCTCCGGAATCATGAGCGGCGCGGTTTTCCGGCTGCTGTCCTGGGCATCGCGGCGGGCGATGCTGTCCGTCTCGCCCTGGGCGGCACGGCGGCTGGCGCGGACTTCCTCGCTGGCATCAATGTAAAACTTATATGGCGTTTCCGGAAAGACCACGGACCCGATGTCCCGGCCCTCCATGACGAGGCCGCCTTCCGACGGCAGGGCGCGCAGGAGATCCGTGAGGATGCGCCGCACCTCCGGGTGGGAGGAGACCTGGGAGACGCTGTTGTTCACCTCCGGATCCCGCAGGTGCAGGCCGGGGTTCTGCCCGTCCACCAGCAGCACGGTGACGCCTTCCTCCACCCCCGCGCGGACCTCCAGGGTGGCGAGGAAAAGAGAGATGGCGGCTTCGTCATCGAGGGGGAGTTTCTCCTTCAAAACCGCCCAGGTGAGGGCGCGATAGAAGGACCCGCTGTTCACATACCGGCAGTCCAGTTTACGGGCGAGAAGGCGCGAGACACTGCTTTTTCCGGAGGCGGCGGGACCGTCGATGGCGATGACAAACATGGAGGATGGGCGGGGTGAAATCGGGGGAGCGTGGGCGGGGAATCCGGTTTCTGAAACCCGAATTTTTCACTCCTTTACCTTCCGGAGGGTGCGTCCGCCTCCCGGGACCGCCGCCGCTTTTTGTCCGGGACCGGCACGGGGGAAAAGACCGGCACATGGGAGCCTTCCGAGATCGCCCGGTCCTGAAAATGGCGAAGTGTGCGGGCAAAGTCCGGCCACACGGAATCCACACATTCCGTGTCCCCGATCACCGTCTCCCCGTCCGCGAACAGTCCCGCGACGGCAAAAGCCCCGGCAAGGCACCGCTCCCCCAGGGAGGAAAACCGGGCCGCTTTCAGCGGGCGGCCCCCGCCGCCCGTGATCTCCAGCCCATGCTCCGTCCGGCGCGCGTTGACTCCCATGGTTTTCAGGTGCGTCGCCAGACTGTCCGCCAGAGCGTTCTCCGCCGCCGGGAGGTGAATGACCGTGAGCCCGGCAGCCATCGCTCCGGCCACGGCCAGGAGCGGGATTTCCTCCCGCATGAGGACCGATTCCTCTGCGGTGATGGTCACGCCTCGCAGGGGCGCGCCACGCACGATGACATTGCCCCAGGGTTCGCCGCCTCCCCGGTTATCGATCTCCTCCTGAATCCGCGCACCCATCTTCACGAGCACCCGGAGAAACCCGGTGCGCGTGTCATTCAGGCCCAGGTTCCGGATGACGAGGGCGGCATCCGGCTGGACAGCAGCGGCGGCGATCCAGTGGGCGGCGTGGGAGAAATCCCCCGGAATGAAGAGGTCCCGGCTTTCCGGCACCTGCCCGCCATAGACGGTCACCTCCTGGCGTTCGCGCTTCGTCTTCACCTGAAAGTGGCGGAGGAGGCGCTCCAGATGATCCGGCAGGGTGGCGGTCTGTGTGAGACTGGTTTTTCCCCCGGCGAAGAGACCGGCAAGCAACAGCGCGCCCTTCACCGCGACATCGCGGACCGGAGTTCTGAGTGAGCGGGCCTCCCTGGGGACCACGCCGGTGATGGTCAGTGGGAAAAGAGTGTCCCCGCCTGGAGTCTCCACTTTGGCCCCGCTTTCACGGAGGGCCTCCACCAGGACCTTCACCCGCTCCCGGGGGAGGCTGGCGTGGGCGGTCAGGCGGGAAGTGGAGGATTGCCCGGCCAGAATCCCGGAAACGAGCGCCAGTGTCTCAAACGAGTTCCCAGCGTCCACCATTCCCGATGGCACGACGGGGCGCATGGAGAGGCCCCGGATGCGCAAAAGCGTGGGCCCTTCCTCCGCCTCGCCCTCCACCGGTATCCCGGCGGGATCCTCCTCCGTGCCGGACAGGAAATCGATGCCCGCGCCCAGGGTCCGGAGCGCCTGGAGAGTCTGGAGGCATTCCGCCGCGGGCAGGAAACCGGAGAGCACCGAGGGGCCATTCGCCAGGGCGGCGACCACCAGTGCCCGGTGCGAGACCGGGCGGTCACCGGATACACTGATCTCCGCGGCGATGGGACGGGCACGGCGGACGCGGTATTCCTTCATGGATGGGGGGAGAGGAGGAACGGGACGGAGGTGGCGTATCTGTCAGGGATAGCGCGTCGTCCGCAGGGCGCGTGCCTCCTCCAGCAGGGAAAACAGCCGGTCCCCGTCCCCCTGCTCCAGGAGGTGGAGGCATCCGTCCGCCGCGTCCCGCAGATCCCGCAGCGCGGGCAGGAGGGCCGCGCGATTTTCCATGAGAATCTCCCGCCACATGGAGGGATCCCCGGAAGCCACGCGCGTGGTGTCCCGCAGGCCACCGGCGGCATATTGGGCCGCGCCCGTGTCCGGGCGGAAGGCGGCGAGAGTGGTGAGCACGGCAGCCAGGTGCGGCAGGTGGGAAATGCGGGCCACGGTGGCGTCATGGGTGGCGGCATCCATCTCCACGGTGCGGCATCCCAGCGCGCGCCAGAAAGCATGCAGACGCTCCACGGCTCCGGCAGGCACCTCCGGCGGGGGCGTGAGGATACACGCGGCATTCCGGTAGAGTCCCGTCCGCGCGGCGGACAGGCCGGTGCGTTCGGACCCCGCCATGGGATGACTGCCAATGAAATGAAGCCCGGCCCGTGCGAACTCCGCCGCCACGCCCTGCATGACCATGCCTTTCACACTGCCCACGTCCGTGAAGATGGCGTCCCCCGCCGGGGAGGCCTCCGAGAGTTTCCTCGCCAGGTCCACCATACCACCCACGGGTACGCAAAGAACCAGCACGTCCGCGCCTTGGGCCACCTCCACCGGGTCCGTCCCGGCGAAGTCCGCCAGCCCCCGGTTTTTCACTTCCGTGAGGGATTCCTCCCGGCGGGCCCATACGCGCAGTTCCCTGGCTCCCAGTTCCCGGGCATCCATAAGCAGGGAGCCCCCCAGCAAACCGGGGCCGAAGACAGCGATACGGGTGTCCGAAAATGAATTCATGTAAGGGGGGAAAACAGAATGGCGCGGGCCTTCCGGCCTGCGCCATCCGTGCGGGGGATGCAACCCCGGAAACCGTGCCCGCGTGTTCCTTTAAAGGGAACTCAGGGCACGCGGAAGTGATTCGTGGAGCCCTTGAGCCGCACACGCGTGCCGCGCTTGAAGCCCGTCACATCCAGTTTCCCTTCCCCCGGATAGGGGCTGTAAACGATGCCCGGCTGACCGGGAACGGGCACGCCATAAGGCAGGTCCTCCACGGCGGAGGGCTTTGGCGCGGGCGGAGTGGGGGCCGGAGGCGGGGGCGTGCTGTCCGGCGGCGTGACCCGTTCCCCGGGGTCCTTCGGTTCCGGTTTCTCTTTAGGGGTCCGGGGAGGAGGTGGCTCCAGATTGATGTCCGTGTTGTTCGGATCCCGGCGAATTTCCCGGGGAGGAGGCGGAGAATTCCCCGGATCGCGATCTTCACGTGGGTCCGGGTAATTCGGGCTCTGCGTGCCATTGTGTCCGAAGCGGTGCCGTCCCTCGGGGGCAAAGGGAGGGCCTTCCGGCCCCGATGCCGGAGGCGGGAAAATGGTGCAGGACGTGCCCAAAAGGGTTCCCGCGGCCACCGCGGCAAGCGCGGCCCGGCGCATCAGGGTTGGCATCGCTAAGGAGAGATTCATACGTGGGATCGAGTATGGCACATATTTCATCCGCGTAAAGAAATTGCGTTATTGATGCTAAAATTTCCGCAGGTTTCCACTCCGGGAAATCCACCCTGGAACGCGGAGACCGGACCAGCCGGTCAGGCCAGTTCCGCCTCCGGCCGGGGATCACGGGAAAGGAGTTCCGTGAGCGCGGCTTTGGGCGGCTTTTCCTGGTAAAGAATGGCGTAGATCTGGTCTATAATAGGCGTGCGGGCTCCGTAGCGGCGCGCCGCCAGATAAATGCTTTCGGTATTCGGAATCCCCTCCGCCACCATATTCATGGAGGACACGATGTCCTCCAGTCGCTGCCCTTTCCCCAGGAGATTCCCCGCGCGGTTGTTCCGGCTGTGCCCGCTGAAACAGGTGGCGATGAGATCCCCCACCCCGCTCAGGCCCTGGAAGGTCTCAAACCGTCCGCCCGCCGCCTGGCCCAGGCGGGCCAGTTCCGCGAGCCCGCGGGTAACCAGAGCCGCCCGGGCGTTGTCGCCCAGGCCCAGCCCCTCCGCGATGCCGGCGGCGATGGCAAAGATGTTCTTGATGGCGCCACCCCACTCGATGCCGGTGATATCGTCACTGGTGTAGCTGCGGAACCACGGCAGGGTAAAGAGCTGCTGGAGCCTCTGCGCGGCCGCGGGGTCCGTGCTGCCGATGACTGCCGCCGCCGCGAGCCGGCGGGCGATTTCCTCCGCGTGGTTCGGCCCGGAGAGCACGGCCACCGGATTGTCCGGCAGCACCTCATGCAGGATCTCCGTCATGCGCATGCCGGTCTCTTTTTCGATCCCCTTTGTGCAGGACAGGAGAATGGTCTCCCCCGGGAGGTCCAGAGCGGCCACGGCTTTTGTCACACTCCGGAAGGAAAGCGAGGGGACCACGAACATGATGAGGTCCGCCCCGCGCACGTCCGCCAGCGTGGTGGTGGCGGTAATGACCGGGGGCAGCGTGATGTCCGGCAGGTAGCGGTGATTCGTATGATGGCGGTTGATCTCCGCCGCCACTTTTTCGTCTCGTCCCCAAAGGATGACGCGGTCACATTTTTGCGCGGCGGTGAAGGCGAGGGCGGTGCCCCAGCTTCCCGTCCCGAGAATGGCCACGTTCTTCATGCGTCAGGGGAGGAGGGGCGGGGTTTTTTGGTGAAGCGGTTTTCCGTGCCATTCAGCAGGCGGCGGATATTCGAACGGTGACGCCACACGGCCAGCAGGCCGATGAGGAGGGAAAACCAGACCAGCGGCATGCCGGGTTCGCCCCGGAAGATATGCAGCGCCACGGTGACCGCCGGTACCATGAGCGCCGCCGCGATGCTGGCCACGGCCACGTAGCGCGTGGTATAAAAGAGGAGGATCCACGCGGCCAGCGCCGCTCCCACCGTCAAGGGCAGCAGAGCCAGCAACACTCCTGCGGAGGTGGCGATGCCCTTCCCGCCTTTAAATTGGAGCCAGAAAGTGAAATTGTGCCCCAGCACAGAGCCGATGGCGGCGGCAATCGAGGGCCATTCCGGCTCGATACCTTGGTTTCCCGCCACGGTCCGGGTAATGACCACGGGCAGATAGCCCTTCAACATATCGAGGATAAAAACCGGGATGCCCGTGCGCTTGCCCAGCACCCGGAAAACATTCGTGGCCCCGATGTTCCCGGAGCCATGCTGCCGGATATCGATCCCGCGCATTTTCCCCGCGAAATACCCGAACGGCGTCGCCCCCGCCACATAGGCGGCGGCGACCGCCACAATGCAAGCGATGGCTTCCTGGGATGTCATTCGCGCGCACCTCTGAACCGATTGTCCAGGGAGTCAAGTGCGTGCCGCCCGCGTTCTTCACTTACCAGGGAGGAGTCATGTCTCTGTTAGGAGGATTTCCCGGCGGGCACAGTGCGGAGAGCCACTCCTCATTTTTAAACCGCTGTTTTTACCACTATCTTATTCACTCCCGCCGCGCCCGTTTTGGCAATAACTGGAAGCGGTCCAGTTTTTCCCGCACGGTCACGCGGGAGACGCCCAGCCATTCGGCGATCTGGCTTTGATTGCCGGCGGCCTGTTCCACGGCGTGGGAGTAGAGTTCGCGCTCCAGATCCTCCACCAGGGCGGGGAGCGCACCCTCCGGGAGAGTGCCGGAGCGGGCTTCCGAGAGGCGGGTATGGATGAGAGTGGCGAGCGCGGACTGGCCCGCTCCCGCCGAGGCCGGGGGGGACTCCAGCGCCTGCCGGGCCTGGTCCGCCGTGACCGCGAGGCCCCGGGCATCGATGAGCAACCGCCGCACGGTATTCTCCAGTTGCCGTACATTTCCCGGCCAGCGGTAGTGCTCCATCACGGTGAGCGCGGCGGCTTCCACGGCGGGCTCGGCGATGCCCAGCTCCTTCGCGCTGCGGGTCATGAAGTAGCGCACCAGAGGGGAGATATCGTCCGGCCTTTCCCGCAGCGGCGGCAGGTGCAGCACGGCGGCATTCAGCCGGTAATACAGGTCCTCCCGGAAAGTGCCCGCCTGGATCATGGCCGCGAGATCCCGGTGGGTGGCGGCGGTAATGCGGACATTCAGCGCCACCTCCTCCGTGCCGCCCACGCGGGAGAGCCGTTTCTCCTGGAGCACGCGCAGGAGCTTCACCTGGGTGGAGGCCGGGAGATCGCCGATTTCATCCAGAAACAGCGTGCCGCCCTGCGCCTGCTCGAACCGGCCGATGCGGCGGGTGAGCGCGTGGGTGAAGGAGCCCTTCTCGTGGCCGAAAAGTTCGCTCTCGATGAGGTTTTCCGGAATGGCCGCGCAGTTCACCGCCACGAAGGGCTCGCCCGCGCGGTTGCTGTGCTGGTGCAGGGCACGGGCAATGAGTTCCTTTCCCGTGCCCGTCTCGCCGAGGATGAGCACCGGCACGGGCGTGGCCGCGAGGCGGCCTATCTCCTTGAAGATGTCCCGCATGCGGCGGCTGTGGCCCACCAGGGCGTCCTTTCCCGCCGCCGCTTCATTCACCGTCACCAGACGGGCCGCGGCACTGGCGGCGGAGAGAGCGCGGTTGATGGTGGCCAAAAGCTCCGGGGGATCGAAGGGCTTCATCAGGTAGTCGAAGGCCCCGGCCTTCGTGGCTTCTATGGCGCGGTCCGTGGTGCTGAAGGCCGTCATCAGAATGATGGGCGTATGCGGGCGGGAGGCGCGGATGTTTTGCAGCACCTGCATGCCGCCCATGCGCGGCATCTTGAAGTCCGTGAGGATGAGGTCGAACGCCTGCTTCGCCGACAGTTCCGTGCCCTCCACGCCATCCGCCGCCTGCGTCACCTCATACCCATGCGCCTCCAGCACCGCTGTGAGCGAGGACGCGAAGTCATCGTCGTCATCGATGAGGAGAATGCGGGAGGGATCGGCCATGGGGGGAGAGGAGAGCCGGGTTAAGGTCAGGCGGGCAGGTGAAGCTCAAAGCGTGTGCCGGACGGCCCCGTGGCCGCGAGGAGAAGCTCACCCCCGTGTTTTCTGGCGATAGCCCGGGAGACCGCGAGCCCCAGGCCGGTGCCGCCCCGCTTCGAGGAGGCAAAGGGCACGAAAAGATTTCCCCGGGCTTCATCCGTGAGGCCCGGCCCGTTGTCACTGACGGCGAAGACCACCCCGGAGGACCCGGTGGAGGCCTGGAGCGTGATGAGCGCGTGCTCCCGCCCGGAGCAGGCGTCCGCCGCATTGCGCGTCAGATTCAGCAGCACCTGACGCACCTGCTGGGCGTCGGCTTGAAAGAGGGTGTTGTTCTCCACGTGCACCTGGAAGGAAACGCCGCGGGCTCCCATTTCGCCACAGAAATCCCGGTGAAACGACTCCGCCACCTCCGCCACCGTGCAGGCCGCGAGGCGGGGGTCCGCGGGGCGCGCGTAGCGCAGGAAATCCCGCACGATGCGCTCGATGCGGTCCAGCTCCCCGTCCATGGAAGCGATCTGCGCGGAGGCCTTGGGATTCGACTCCGCCTCCACCAGCAGGCTGAGCGCGTAGGCCCGGTTCTTGAGCGCGCCCACGGGGTTCCGGATTTCGTGGGCCAGGCCGGCTGCCACCGTGCCCAGCTCCGCCAGGTCCTCCTGGGCGGCGGCCACGCGGTCCGCGCTGGCGGCCTTTTCCGCCAGGGGACGCAGCCAGCCGAGAATGACCGCCCGGATGAGAAAACCCGCGAGCGCCAGGAGCACCGTGCCGAGCAGGATGATGACCCACTTCAGCCGCACGGCGGACTCGCGCAGTTCGTTCATACGACGCAGGAGCTTGTCCGCGCGCACATCCCCCAGGGAGCGGATGTCATTCGCCAGGGTGTTCCGGGATTCCTCCAGCTCCGTGAGGGCTCCCAGCCGTTCCTCCGGTTTTTCGGCAATCCAGGCATCCGCCTGCTCCCTGTGCAGCCGCAGGTCCTCCAGCACGGTGGCGAAGATTTCCTTTTCATCCTCGCTCAGATCCACGGGGGGGGCGTTGAAGAAATTGTGTGCCCGTGCCTCAAGAGCGGCCACCCGGTCCCGGTCGGCCTGGGCGGCTTCCGGATCGCCCACCCGGAGGATGGCGGTGTGCATTTCCTGGACAATGCCCGCTCCCTGAGCGTGGACGCGCTGGCCCAGCTCCTGTTCACTCTGCGCCACCTCCCGCAGGTGCTCCGCCTCCGTCATGCGGTGGTTGAACTCGATGGCAAACACCAGCACCACCACCGCCATCAGCGCGAGGAGCGTGAAGGCGGTCTTTCTCCAGCGGGCGGGCGTCATGCGGGCTGCGGCAGCGTGCCCTCGGCGAGGTCACTCCGCAAGACCGGAGGCGCGGAGGCCGCCGCGGGCTTCCGCCCGATGAGCAGCGTCACATCCAGCAGCACCGCCGGGAGAGCCCAGGCGCTGGAGACCGCCAGATACCGCGGGCTCCATTCCGGCTGGAATTTCTCCTTCCAGGACCGCAGCCCCTCGAAGTTGTAGAACGAGCCCGCGTGCTGGAAGATGAACCGCGCCAGCCGGTGCCACAGCGGAGCCAGGGGCCGCAGGGAGAGCCCGGAAAGCGGGGCCATGCCGAGATTGAAATACTCCCAGCCTTCCGTCTTTCCATACATCAGCAGTTGCGTCACCAGATAGTCCATGAGGCCGGAGGGCGCGCTGTTCGCGTGCCGCATGAGGTCGATGGAGAATTCGTGGCGCTCCGCGCTGCACCAGAGATTGGCAAAGGCGCTCACCGCCCCCGCATTGTCCAGTACCACGGCGCAAGGGAAGCGGCGGATGTAGGCCTCGTCGAAGCGGCCCAGGGAAAAGCCCTTCTCCGAATTCCGGTGCCAGTTCAGCCAGGCGTCCGAAACGGCGCGCAGTTCATCGATGCGGGCGGCCACGGTTTCACGGTCCCACATCACGAACGTGTAACCCGCGCGCTCCACGCGACCAGCAGTCTTCCGGAGTTGCTTAGCCTGCGAGCCCGTCAGGGAGAAATTGGTGAGATTCACCCGGGCCTCCTCGCCAAGTTTGTAGAGCCGGAAGCCCATTTCCACGAGGCTGGACACCATGCGGCCTCCCACTTCGTAAAACGCCAGGCGCTGACCATCCCGTTCCGCCTGCTCCGCGAAGTCCCACAGCAGGGAATCCGCGCTGGCTTCGTCGCCGATGGCATTGCCCATCACCACGCGGGTGCGGGCACGGTCCGCATACATGAGCATGGCCCCGCCATCCCGTGAGAGGGCAAAGGATTTATCGCCCAGCAGAGCCAGCGCGCTGTTGGTGCTGGTGCTGTCCGCCACCAGCTTTTCCACTTCCGGCGAGGGAGGGCCGGGCACGTGCTTGCGACGGGAGTTCGAGGGACGCATGAGCTGCGCCATGGCCACGATAGCCAGCACTATGGACGTGCCGAGGAGCGCGCGGAGGAACCGCGGGGCATCGCCGCCCAGGGAGAACTGCCACCACAGGTCCTCGGAGTAGTCCACATTCCGCGCGGCAAAGAAACCCGCCCACGCGGCCACGCCCACCACCACCAGCGTGAGGACCCACCATTCGATGGAAAAGCGCGCGCTCCAGAGAGCGGCCTTCCGGTCAAAGCGGTGGCGGAACGGCAGCAGGCACATGGCCATGGCCGTGAGCACGCTGGCCTCCTCGTAGTCGATCCCCTTTATAAGCGAGAACACCGCACCGCCCAGCAGCAGGCCCATCATGAGCCACCATGCCAGCGCCACGCGGCGCTGGAGGGAGCGGGTGAGAATGAGCAGCGCGCAGCCCACGAGACTGGAGATAAAATTCGACGCCTCCACGAACGGCAGGGGCACGATGGCCGCGAGGATGTCCCGGCGGCTCTGCTCAATGGGCGTCTCCGCCGAAAGCAGCAGCATGAAGCCGCCCACGAAGGACATGAGCGCCACCACCCGGGGCACCACGGAGGGGACGATGCGGCCCGTGACCTTCGAGGCCACGCGCAGCACGGGCATCGCCTTCCGCCGCACGCATTCCCGCCAGGCCAGCGCCATGACCGCCACGCCAAACGGGATGAAATAAAACACAATGCGATACACCACCAGCGTGGCCAGGAGATCCGACTTCCCCAGCACTCCACCCAGCCCGGCGGCCATGATGGATTCAAAGACTCCCAGTCCGCCCGGCACCTGCGAGAGCGCGCCCGCGAGGTGGGCGATGGAAACCACCGCCACGAAGGCGAGGGGATTGATGGAAAGATTCCCCGGCACCAGTGCCCACAGCACCAGCCCCGCGAAGAACCAGTCCAGCGCGGAGACCAGCAATGTCACCGCCGAGAGCTTCAGCCCCGGCAGCCGTCCGCGCCAGGACTTGATGGCCGTGCCCATGAAGATGAGCAGGAGGCAGGCGGCGATCATGAGCGCGCCGATACCGCGTTCCACCCGGGCGCTGAGGAAAAGTGTATCCGGCGGAGCGATCAGCAGCAGCACCCCGGAGATCATGGCATGACCCGCCCACGTAGCCAGGGAGGAGAAGCCCGTGAGCTTTGCCACCTGCCCGGGCGTGTAGCCGGACATGAGGCGCGCGGGTGCCCCGCCCAGGATGGCACCCCCGGCGGTATTGCTGAAGGCTGCGGCGATAAAGCTGGACATCAGCGCCGTGCGCGGAGGCCGGGCGGTGCCCAGCCAGATTTCCCCCGCCAGGCCGGTGGCCGCGTTCAGGGCGTAGCTCACTCCCGTCAGCGCCAGCGCCAGACAGATCATGCCTCCGCTGATTTGGCCGAGGGAGGAATTGAGCTTCGCGATATCCAGATGGGCCCATTCATGATACAACGCGGTGAGCGCGCCTCCCAGGGCGAGCACCCATGCGTAGCGCAGCGCCCGCGCCCACCAGGCGCGTGGCGCGCTGGTTCCTGGTTCCGGTTCCTCCGGGGCTCCCGTTTCTTCAGTCTTTGCGTTCACGGATGGTTCTGGTTATTCAGAGATTTTTCCGCCAAGCGACCACGCCATGGCTTCATCCACGGTGCTTTGAAAACGCGCGCCGGCGTTCCCCATATCATGAAGGAGGCCTGAAAGTTGAAAAACATGGTTGGTGGCTTCCATGCCCTCCAGCCAGCTCGTGTCATCCAGCGGATCGAGTCCGGCGGAGAACTGGGCCACGTGCAGACCCTTCATGCCCTCCGTGAATTCAGAGAGCGCGAAGCTGCCAGGGCCTTCCGGAGTAAAGCCCAGGAGGTCACTCTTGGTGATGCCGAAACGGCCCCGGGCACCGGGAGCTGCGAGAAGCAGACCCCGCATGGATTTCGGACGGGTCTTCGAGGCAGCGGCGGCCACGGATTGTTCCGCGCCGGTGGACCAGCCGCCATACCACACGGGGGCGGTGTCCGGCACGTGGCCGCGCTTCCTGACTTCCGCCACGGCGGCTTCAAAGCCTTCGCGGAGTTCCTCCACCGCGTATTGCCGGGTGTCCGCGAATTTCCGGCAGTCCCATCCACCCACGGCGTAGCCTTGGGCCGCGAGGTGCTTTGAGGTATTCTCCTCCCAGTAGGACCAGCCACCGTCCCCGGAGGCGATGATGACCACGCCCTTCGGGGTCTGGGTGCCGGTGTAGTAATAAAGCGTGTGGAAGTCCCCGCTCTTCAAATTCAGGGCGAGGTGCTCTCCGCTGCCCGCGTAGTTCCGCGGCAGCATAAGGTGACAGATGAACCGGACCAGCAGCCCCAGCAGCACGACCGCGAGTGACCAGAGGGTCCATTTCAGCCACCGGCGGCGGGGGGCCGCCGCGGTCGCTGCGGGACGGAAGGAATCCTGAACCACGGTGCTTGAGATCATAAAGGGAAGGGGATGGTTGTTTGACTGAAGAGAGGAAAGGGGGCGAAGGCCCGCACATGCCGCCGAAGCCGGGGGGTTTTACGGCTTATCAGCGGCATGGCGGACCCGTCCGTTGCCGGCGCGGGAAGCCTTCGTGTTCGCCCGCCGGGCACGCCGGGCCTTCGCCGTGGAGGGCGAAGGGAGGGAGGCGGACGAGCGCGGGGTGTTCATGAAAAGAGATGGGGAGCGGGAGCCGGGATCAGGGCTCCTTCGGTTTCGTCGTGGCTTCCTTCGGCTTGGTGGTTTTCTTCGCCGGGGTTTTGGAAGTGGACGGTTTCGTCGTGGACGGAGTCTTGGTCTTGGTTTTGGAACTGCCGTCCGTCTTTTTATCCTTGGTCTTCGTTGCCGGAGTGGTGGGCGCGGGCGTAGGCTTCGGCTCCGCCGCGAGCATGCTGTCCGCCACCATGTGGTAGTTGATGGTCACCAGGGTGCCGATGCTGAGGGGACCGGAGAGCTCCGGTCCGCGATCAAAGGTCCACTGGGCTTTCCCTTTTTGAATCGTGACCGTTTTCTCATCGAAACTGACAATGGGGCCGGTAGTGCGGTAAACCACCCCGGTCTCGGCGCGCGAGACAAGAGCTGTGCAGGAAAGGAGAAGAGAGAGGAGGACGGATTTCATTAGGGGTGGAACACTGCCCGGACCACTTTTTGAATCAAGCACCGGGAGTCCGGGAAATGATATCGCCCGCCGCGTGCCAGGTGGCTTTGCAATTCCTTAATCCTTTGTCCATCAATGGGATAAGAATTCCTGCCGCTTTTCCCGGCAGTTACGTGGGGACTGGGTTTGTAAATTTACAGTACAGTCACTGTCAGGGCAGGATGCACCCCCACCAGGGACCTCTGGAACCCGGCGAAATTATTATCGGAGAGATTGGAGATCCGGGGTTCCCTCCCGGTGTCTTAATCAATTGTAGGATAGATGCCCATTTGAAGGTAGGGTTTTCCACTATTGACAACCTTGCCTTTAACAAATCGAAGCAAAGCCCGCCACCCCGGGGGTGCCTGCTCCACTCGTCGCTGGGTCAGTAATATCACGCTCCTTATCAAAACATTAGACACACTACCAGAATGCAAAGCTCCTTTGGGTCCTGCCGGTTGTTGGCTTGGTTCGTTCTGAAAACAGCGGCGGCGTTTGCCGCTCTCCTTGGGATCGCTTGTCCCGCTCTGGCAGGCGAGGTGACGGTCTCGTGGGATCCGAATCCGGAGCCGGACATTGGCGGTTACCTCGTGAGCTATGGAACTGAATCCCAGGTTTATACCCGGACGGTGGATGCGGGGCCATCCACCTCCCTCCGGATTCCGGAACTGGTGTCCGGTTTTACCTATTATTTTGTGGTGGTGGCCTACACGGTTTCGAACATTGAGAGCCCTGCTTCCGGGGAGGCCATGTTCACCGTCCCGCCGCCGGAGGGACTCCAGGTCGTTCCTCTGGACCCTCCCGGGGAACCGGTGGCGGGAGGTGCCCCGGTATGCCATCCGGGAGTGAATGAGGATGGCGGCTTTACCTTGACAGTGGCCGCTCCGGACGCGGAAGCCCTGACTGTTTATGCCTCTGGGGATCTCATCGAGTGGGAGGTGCTCGGCACGGTTTTTAATCCCACGGGGCACGTCCAGATCGAGGAGCTCCCGGAGACTGCTCCCACCCAGCGTTTTTTCCGGGTGAAACCCGCGTTCCTCGTTCCTTGAAGCCCTGAAGCGGCGACATGCTCCTCATCCTCCTGCTCTCTGTCCAAGAACTGAAGTCGCGCCGTTATCCATGATTGTCCTTTCTCCGGACTCCTCCCTGACCGGCGGCACACTTTCAGCATAGCGGTTGAAGCTTACTCATGCCTGATTCCCGCCCTCTTTCCTACGCCATCGTAGGAGCCACGCGCTTCGCTGGTTTTTGTCTCGACGCTTATTCACCCCTGGAAGACCTCCACCCCGTGGCGGTGTGGGACCGGAACCCTGCCCGGGCCGCCAGTCTGGCGGAGAAATACGGGCTCCGGGTTTATGAAAAACTGGAGGAGCTGGCCGCGCATCCGGGGCTGGATATCGCGCACATTGCCTCCGTGCCCTCCGCGCATGCCGCCCAGGCGCTCACAATGCTGAGGGCGGGCATCCATGTGCTGGGCGAAAAGCCGCTCGCCACCAGCATAGTGGACGCGGAGGCCATGCTCTCAGCCGCGCGTGACGCGGGAGTCCGGTGCGGCGTGAACTTCATGATGCGTCACAGCCCCCTGTGGCCGACGGTGAAAACACTGGTGGAGGAGCTGTGGCTGGGTGCGTTCCTGCGCGGCCAAGTGCTGAACTGCGCGGGGGACAGCGGCCTGCCGGACGGTCACTGGTTCTGGGATCCGGAGGTTAGCGGCGGCATCTTCGTCGAACATGGCGTCCACTTTTTTGATCTTCTCACCTCCTGGATCGGTCAGGGCGGGGAAGTGACCTCCGCGGGTGTCCTGCCACGACCGGGCACCACGGCCATCGACCAGGCGTTTTGTGAGGTGCGTTATGGAGGGCGGGCCGGCGCGGGATTTTATCACGGATTCCATCAGCCCAATGCCTTGGACCGCCAGGAGATCCGTCTGGTGTTTGAGGCTGGGGAGGTCGTGGTCAAAGGTTGGGTCGCCGGCGAAATGGAAGTCCGCGCGCTGACCGGCAGGGTGTCCCGGTCGAGGCTGGAGAACCTGCTGCCGGGCTGGATTGCCGGGGCTTCATCGCTGGAGCTGGACCATTTCCAATGGCAGTCGCCCCATGGCCCCACGGAACGCTATCTCACGGCGACGCGGGACCTGATGAGCGACTTCCTGCGCGCCGTGCGGGATCCCGCATACATTCCCCGTGTGACTGGTGAAGACGGTCTGGCCGCCCTGCGGCAGGCCGACAAGGCGCGAACCCTTTCCCATCCCCCCATTCCATGAAAAGCTCTCTTCGTTACGGACTCGTCGGCTGTGGTGGCTTCGGGCGCTTCTGCCTGGAGCAATACCGGGATCTGCCCGGGCTGGAATGTTATGGCGTGACGGACACGGAACCGGAACTCGCGCGTCGCGTGGCGGCGGACTTTGGCCTGCGGGCTTTCGAGTCCCCGGAGGAATTATTTCAAAGCACGGTGGACATTGTGCACCTGGCCACGCCTCCGTTCACCCACTATCCCCTGGGCATGTCGGCGCTGAAGGCGGGCAAGCATGTGCTTTCAGAAAAGCCTCTGGCCCTCACGGAGGAGGAGGCCGAAGCGATGATCTCCCTGAGCACCGCGCGGGGCCTCCTGCTCTCGGTGAACCTCATGATGCGCTACAATCCGCTCTGCGCGGGCGTCAAAGCCGTGATCGATGGTGGCCTTCTGGGCGCGCCGGTCCACGCCAGCTTTGAAAACAATGCCAAGGATGAATTCCTCCCGCACACTCACTGGTTCTGGAACCACGATCTCAGCGGCGGGATCTTTGTGGAGCATGGCGTTCATTTCTTCGACCTCTTCGAATGGTGGTTCGGCCCTGGTGAAATCCTGGCGGCTCAGGAATGCACCCGCCCGGGCGGGATGGTCATCGATCAGGTCCAGGCCACCGCGGGTTATGAAGGAGCCGTGCTGGTGAATTTCTACCACGGCTTTCACCAGCCAGGACGCCGGGATAACCAGGAGTGGCGCATTGTCTTCGAACGTGGCACGCTTACCATGACGGAGTGGGTGCCCACGTCCCTGAACCTGGATTTTCTCGCCACCAGCGACCATGCGGAAACCGTGGCCGCGCTGTTCGAGGGGGCAAAGCTGGAGAAGGCGGAGAGCTTCGAGGGAAATGCCCGTGCCTTCTCAGGCCGGAATAAACCGGGAGAAGCGGATGGCCGTTATTTGCTCTCCGTGCCGCCCGCGCTGGAGAAAGGCGCGCGCTATGCGCAGATGTTACGGGACCTCATGACGGACCAGCTCCGGGCCATCGCGGAGCCTGAGCACACGCGACTGATCAGTGGCTTGAACGGCCTGAGTTCCCTGGTCTATGCCCGCAAGGCCCAGGCACTCGCCGGACCGAAACCGGCGGCACCGTGGCATGGCTGAGTCTTTTCAGGGGTGCGGATAAACAGTGCCGCACATTCAGTCCACCACGCCCTCTTTTTTATCCAGCTTTTCCTTTTCCGTCTGAACGTCGGCGAGGAGCTTATTCATTTCGATAATGATCTTGTTTCTCGCCGCGGCATGCTGGGCATCGTTCTGGATATCCAACAGGTTGTTTACGGCACGGAGATAGGACTTCACAGCCATGAGGTAGCGCTCCACCGCCGGGTGGATCTTCGGCTGGAGGCGGAGGAGCACGTTGCCGCTTTCCATGGCCACGGCCTGGATCTCTTTTGGCGTGTGCTGGGTGGCCATCACTTCCACGAAGGGTTTCGCGGCTTTGAGAACCGCCTGGCGGGAGGTGGCGAAGGTGATGCGGCCCGGCAGTTTCCCGTTGGCCGCCAGGAGCATGAGCCGGGAGGAAAGGTGATTCGGCATCAGCGTTACGATCTCCTGGAGGCGCTGGACGAACTTCGGGTTTTTGATTAGCTTCGCGACCGGCGTGGTGGCGGCGGCCTGGGTGACCCCCTCGAAGAGCTTAAAGGCTTTGGCCGCTTTTTCCGGGCGGTCCTTCGAAGCAAGGGCCCGAGCGTCCTCCAGAGTGCCCAGGGAAACGATAGGGAGCTTTGCCAGCACCTCCAGCTCGTTCATGAGCGCGATGTCCCGCACCTCCACCTCCGAGGCAACTGGTACGCCGATGAAGGGGGCGGTGACGTTTTCCAGGGTGTGCAGCCGGGTGCCGAGCCGCTGCACGGCGGTGATACGGCCTTTCTCATCCACGCCGCCCAGGAAGACAGCCTCCGGATCCAGAGCTTTGCCGGAGCCCAGGGCTTCCAGGAGAAGCGCGGAGGCAACACCCGCCGCGTCCCGTTCGTGGCCCTGGTAGCCTCCTTCGGCGGATATCTTCACCGTCACGCCATCAGGATACTGAGGATTCGCGACGAGGGCGGATTTCACCGCTTTTTCGATGGATGCCTGCAGACTGACGGTGGCTCCGTCAAAGACCACCACCGGCTCCACCACCGTGCCCTCCTGGCTGGCGCTGGCGGTAAGGGTGGCGACGCGGCCGGTGGCAAAGGACTTATCCGGCACGTCCAGGAGAACCGTGCGCAAAGCCAGGCTGCGCTCCCCCGGCAGTTTCCGTTTTGAGGTTTCCGCGGCCGGCGCGTCGGGAGCCGGAGTCTTCAGCGGAGGGAGCGATGGTTTGTACATCGGCTCAGCCTCGATTTTGTCGAAGATCAGGAAATCGTCCTCTTTCGGTGTTCCCTGTGAATAGACAGGTAATTGAAATAAAAGGAGAACGAAAGCGACGCGGGCAGGGACAGGAAATTTCATGACCCCGCTATTAAAAGAGCGGGGCCGGTAAATGCAAAAAGAAGCTCCCGCCGGGATGCTACACGTATGCGGTGTGTCCGGACCGGTCAAAAAAGCGGATATAACCGCCTCTCCAGATGGCTTTAACGGATGTCAAAAAGCGAGGTCACGCTTTCCCCCTGGTGGATGCGGCGGATGGCTTCGCCCAGAATTTCCGCCACGGTGAGCGTGGTCACTTTTGGTCCCTGGGCCATGGGGGTGGAGTCCGTGCAGATCAGTTCCTCGATCTCACTGTCAGCCAGCCGCTTGATGGCGAGGTCGTTCAGAATGGCGTGAGTGACCCCGGCGTAGATGCGTTTGGCACCCCGCTCGCGGAGCAGCCGGGCGGCGGCGGTGAGCGTGCCCGCGGTTTCCGTCATATCGTCCACCAGGAGCACATCGCGCCCGTCCACTTCACCGATGACATTGAGCGCCTTCACCTCCGTGGCGCTGCTGCGGGCCTTCGCCACGATGGCGAAATCACTGCCGAGCGACTTGGAAAACGAATGCGTCATCTTGATGCCGCCCACGTCCGGGGAGACCACCACCACATTATCCCCCGTGAGGGATTTCTGTTTCAGGTAGCGGATGAGCACCGGCGCCGCGTAGAGGTGATCCACCGGGATGTCGAAGAAGCCCTGAATCTGTCCGGCGTGAAGGTCCACGGTGAGGACCCGCTGCACGCCGGCGGCAGTGAGGAGATTCGCCACCAGCTTCGCCGTGATGGGCACCCGGGGCTGGTCCTTCCGGTCCTGCCGGGCGTAGCCGAAAAATGGAATGACCGCCGTGATGCGTTCCGCGCTCGCGCGCCGGGCCGCGTCCACCATGATGAGGAGCTCCATCAGGTTATGATTCGTGGGCGGGCAGGTGGGCTGCACGATGAACATATCACTGCCCCGCACGTTCTCATTGATCTTCACGAAGGTCTCCCCGTTCGGAAACGGGTTCACCGTCGCGTCGGAGCGTTTTACTCCGAGGTAGGTGCAAATGCGGTCCGCCAGTGCCGGGTGGGCGGTGCCGCTGAAGATTTTCATCGCCGCAAACATGGGTTTCCCTGGTGGCTCCCGGTGTTCCCGGCAACCTCAAAAAAGCAGCTTCCTGGAGATGCGACCCCAGTCGCCTCCAAGGCTTCGGGAGGGGAAGGTGCGCTGCATACTTCCGATGTGGTCAAAATCCTCCAAAAATAATTCTCCGCATTCGCGCGGCCTGAAACCTCTAGGCAATGCCCAGGTCTTGTATAAGGAACGCCCCGACATCCGGGGGCGCTTACAGGGGAGTGCCCACGGTCCGTCCGGCACCGCAGTCGTAGCCGACTGCGGTGTCTGTTTTTCCGGGAAAAAGCCGGGAGAATGAGGCGGCGGTGAGATTTTGGAAACTAGGGCTTCCCCGCCGCGCGTATTTCGTGTTATACCCGGGAGGAAAACCTGGTCGTGGATCGCTGCCCACTCCGGAACGGGGGCTCAATGTTTGAGAAAAAACGAAACTTGCCCGCCCATGCCCCGGTGAGATATTATGGTAATTATCAAATTCTGTCGAAGAGGTTGATTTTCAATTCTTTGTCCCCTATGACACCGACCGACCGTCCCGCCGGGACCTTACTCCCGCGCCTGTGCGCCTCCTTTTTAGCCCTGCTTTCCCTGGAGGTGGCCTCCGCGCAGGAGACCACGCCGGTTTCCACGGGCGTGGATCTGAACGGGAATCATGTGAGCGATATCTTCGAGGCCCTTTATCCGGGCGCGGGGAATCCGGACGCGGACAATGACGGGGACGGGAGCACAAACCGGGAGGAAAGCGCGGCGGGGACGAACCCGAATGACGCGACCTCGGTGCTGAATTTCGACTCCGTCCATAATAACGGCACCGTAATCCAGGCTGCCTGGCGCACCGTGAAGGGGAAATCCTATCAGGTGCAGACCTCCGCGGATCTGGGCGGCGCGTGGCAAAATACCGGCGTGGCAGTAGCGGGGGAGGGCGGGCTGGCCACCACGGAGCTTCCCGCGCCAGGCACCAGGCTTTTTCTGCGTATCCGGGTCTCGGATGTGGACAGCGATCAGGACGGCGTGACGGACTGGGAGGAACTCCAGGCCGGAACGGACCGCTATCAGTGGGACACCGACGGTGATGGCCGGAGTGATCGCGGCCAGGTGGAGGCCATGGTGGGGGTGAAAAGCACGGTCAATATTTACCCCGCGGATTCCTGGGCGAACGAGACCGGTCCCAAGACGGCGTCCTTCCGTGCCATCCGGCACGGTGGATTCCTGCCGCTCACGGTGCCGTTTACCGTCACGGGCACGGCCACCCGGGGGACGGACTACACCCTTTCCGCCATGGCGGCGGTATTACCGGCGGGAGTTTCCTCCGCGCTCATCACGGTCACCCCGCTGCCGGACGCGGAGTTGGAGGAGGCGGAAACCGTAATCCTTTCTCTCACGCCGGGCGCGGCTTACAGCCTGGGCGCGGATGCCTCGGCTTCCATTACCATCATCAGTCAGGGGCTGGTGGGGCAGTACTATGACACCTCCAGTGGCACCTACGGGGATGCCGCGAATTTCAATCCCGCGCAGTTGAAGATGACCCGGCGGGACGCGGGGATCGATTTCAACTGGAGCAAACCGGCCGGCACTCCGCCAGGAAATGGCACGGGCACGCCCTCCCCGCTCATCGCGGATGACGATACCTTTAGCATCCGCTGGTCCGGCTTCCTCATTCCGAAATATAACGAACTTTATACCCTGTATGCCGTGGCGGACAGGGGGCTCATCGTATGGTGCCAGACCGTTCCTACCCCGGTCGCGGCGGGCGATGTCACGGGCGCGCGCTCCGGGCTGAGCCTGTGGAACGGCACGGCCTCTGCCACGCAGGAATACAGCGCCAATGCCCTGGCCAACAGCGCGGTCATGGTGGCGGGGAGACCGTATTACTTCCGGGTGGACTACCGGGACAACTCCACGCTGACAAACAACGCGAACATCCGGCTCATGTGGAGCAGCGCCAGCCAGGAGAAAGAGGTCATCCCCGCGAGTGCTTTCAGCAGCGATGGCATCCAAGGTTCTCCGCCGGTGATCACCTCCGCGATGGTGACGGCGGGTATCTCCGGCGCGCCGTTCTATTATCAGCTCGCGGCTACGAATTCCCCCGCCACCTGGACGGCCAGCGGCCTGCCTGCGGGGCTGGGAATCGATGCCGCGGGGCTCATCTCCGGCACCGCCACGGGAGCCGGGGGCTACTACGCGGCCACCATCACTGCGGCGAACAGCGCGGGCTCTGATTCCAAAAATCTGGTCATCTATCTGGCCGTCACGGGCGGGGCTACCACCCGTGAGGTCTGGACCGGCGTGGGCAACGGCGTGAACCTGGCCTCCACGCCGTTTCACACCGCTCCCGCGACGACCACGCCAGTGGCCTCGCTGGAGTCTCCGGCGAACAGCGGGGATAACTACGCGGACCGCATGCGGGGATATCTCACGGCTCCTTCGGATGGGCTCTATACCTTCTACCTTACCAGTGATGAAAATGCCGAGCTGTGGGTGAGCTCCAGCGAGGAGCCCGCGCACCGGCTGAAACGCGCTTGGGTCTCGGGTGGCGGGGTTTCCAGCGGGACATGGGACGCGCGGCCCGGGCAGAAGTCCGTGCCCATGCGCATGTCCGGCGGGGACCGGTATTACTTCGAAGTCCTGCGGCGCGAGACCTCGGGGAACGATCATCTGGCGGTGGCCTGGCTGAAGCCCGGCCAGACTGACGACGCACAAAAGGAGATCATTCCCGGCTGGGCGCTCAGTCCCTACACGCCCGCCGCCGTCACCAGCCCGGCGGGCACGCTCTACTCCGCGAAGCTCACGCCGCAGCCGGGGGTGAGTTCGCTGGGCAGCGGTATGGCGCTGCTGCTGGTGAACGCGCAAAAGACCGCGGCATCGCTTAGCTTTACTTATAGCAATCTCACCGGGACCGCCGGAGCGGGGCAGCATATCCATGACTCCCGGGTCATCGGGGGCCAGGCGGGACGGATCATTTATGATGTGGATGATTTCCCGGAGGATGTGAATGGATCGCATCCGTGGACTTTCACGGCTTCGCTCAGCCATTCGGTGGCGGACATCGTGACCGCCATTGAAAGCGGGAATGCCTATCTGAATTTGCACACCACGCAGTATCCGGACGGGGAAATCAAAGGCGTGTTCTATCCCGTGGCGGGCAGCCAGTTCTTCGTACCACCCGCGGCTCCTCCAGCGCCGGAACTGACCATCCCGGCGGACGCGACGAAGGCAAAGAATGAAATCGTCCGCTTCCTCCAGCAGGCCACCTTCGGCGCGCGGCACGATACGGACGGCGTGGCTCCATGGGACACGGACAGCATCGAGGTGGTGCAGGATCTCGGTTATGCCGGGTGGATCGATGCCCAACTGACGCTGCCCGCGGGGCCTGACCCGGAAACGCTGAACACGGTGCAGATGCCGCCCACCGTGGTCTATGCCCTGCCCACTACCGGGCGGCAGACGCTGAATACCGCCGCCATGGCCTACTACGGCTCGGGACCGCTCTCCTCGTTTATCGCGGATTATTACATCCGCTATCCACGCACCTCCACGGACACGAACCAGACCTCCCAGGCGGCGGACGAAATATGGCGCGCCTGGTGGGCCACCACGGTGAAGTCCCGGGATCAACTGCGCCACCGCATGGCCTATGCCCTGAGCCAGATCCTTGTGGTCTCCGAGGAAGGGCCGCTGGATGAAAACGCGCGGGCCGTGGCACACTACTACGATTTATTGTA
Source organism: Verrucomicrobiales bacterium (assembly GCA_965229245.1). Lineage (GTDB taxonomy): Bacteria > Verrucomicrobiota > Verrucomicrobiia > Verrucomicrobiales > V1-33 > V1-33. The sequence goes on along the minus strand of CBDDIW010000001.1, from coordinate 1,592,880 downwards.
TTACCATTCCCTTGGGAATTTCCGCACGCTGCTGGAACGCGTGACTTTGAATCCCGCCATGGGCCGGTATCTGGACATGCTGGGCAACCGGAAGCCGAACGCGGCCACGGGGTATATCCCCAATGAGAACTTCGCGCGGGAAATCCTCCAGCTTTTCTCCATCGGCCTGGAGCGGCTGCACCCGGACGGCTCCCGCGTGCTGGATGGAAACGGCCTGCCGGTTTCCACCTATGAGCAGGACCATGTGGTGGGTTATGCCCATACCTTCACGGGATGGAACTTCCCCACCAACACCTCCACGGCCAACTACATCACTCCCATGGCACCCCGGCCCGCGGACCACGCGGTGACGGAAAAGCTGCTCCTGGAATCCGCCGTGGCTCCGGCAAACGCGGCCCCCACGGCGGCCTCCTGTGACGCGGAACTCGCGGCGGCGCTGGATGTCATTTTCCATCACCCTAACGTGGGGCCGTTCGTGTGCCGCCAGCTCATCCAGCGCATGGTCACGGCGAATCCCAGCCCGGGCTATATTTACCGGGTGGCCGGGGTCTTCAATGACAACGGGAGTGGCGTGCGGGGCGATCTGGCCGCCGTGGCCCGCGCCATCCTGCTCGATCCCGAAGCCCGGAACATGGAACCGAGGGAACAGCCGGGCTTCGGTCACGTGAAGGAACCCGTCATCCGCGCTACTCAGGTGCTGCGGGCCTTCCGGCCCTTCAGCTACGCGGAGACGAGCGCGGGCAGTTCCATCGATCTCGGGAGCTGCCTCGTGGCCACGCAGACGAACATCAATCTCTCCCAGCCTCTGCCCGTGACCTCCATCGATCTGGACGGAGACGGTCCGCTGGCGGCGCGGCTCTATACTGTCGTGGACGGTTATACCCTGGGCGGCGTGGACGGCGCGGCGACGCCAGCGGCTTTTGGTATGGGGAACACTCTGTTGGTGCGCAACCAGACAAACCCGGCGGAAAACGGCGTCTATGTTTTTAATGGCAACGGCAACCTCCTCACCCGGGCCGCCAACGCCAACACCGCGGCAAAGCTGAACGGCGCGTGGGTGCGGGTGACGGCGGGCACGGACGCGGAAAAGGACTTCCGCCAGACGGCCGCCATCGGCACTCTGGGCACGGACGCCGTGGCCTGGACGGTGCAGACCACCAGCAACCCCCGCCGCCACCTGTGGGAGATGGGAAGCACCGGCGGCACCCTGTTGGGTCAAACACCGCTGCGCTCGCCCACGGTCTTCAACTTCTACGAGCCGAACTATGTCTTCCTGGGCCACACGGGGAACAACGGCCTCTATGGCCCGGAATTCCAGATCACGAGTGAGACGAACGTGATCAACGTGGGGAACTGGTTCTACACCCTGACACGGCCAAACTCCAGTAACCCCTCCGAGACGAACAGCTATGGCCAGGGATACACCCATCCGGACCCGGTGAAGAAGGATATCAAGATGGGACTCTCTTACGAGTTCTCCATTGCCGGGGATTCGGGAGCTCTCGTGGACCGCATCGCGGGGATGGTGATGCCGGGGCAGATGACGGATTCCCTGCAGTCACTGCTGGTGACGTATCTGAATACACTGCCGTCCGCCACGGCGGCGAACAAAATGGCGCGAATCGGCGAGGCCTTCTACCTCATCTCCCTTTCGCCGGAATTCGCCACGCAGAAGTGACCGGCTTTCCGTTATCCGAACCTTTTATCTGATCCCTATCCATGACCTCCCGTGAAATGTTCAGCCGGCGCGATTTTCTCCGGCGTGCCTCCGGTCTGGCGCTCGGTGCCGGAGCGGCCAATGCCATCTTCGACCTCCGGCTCGTCAATTCCGCCCTCGCGCAGACGCCGGGTGCATACTCAGGCTACAAAGCCCTGGTGTGTATTTTCCTCAGCGGCGGGAATGACGGGAACAACCTGGTCATTCCCTATGACTCCGAGGAATACGCGAACTACGCCACCATCCGGGGGCCGCGTCTCGCGCTCTGGAAAGACCAGGCGTCCGTGCCGGGTGCCGGGAATCCCAATGTGTATTACGGCCTGCCCCTCGCCACCACGCGCACGGGCGGGGAGATGACGGCGGTGCATTCCTCCATGCCGGAAATCAAGACGCTCTTCGATGCGAACAAGCTGGCCTTTGTACGGAACGTGGGCGTCCTGACAGAGCCCATCTCCCGCACTGAATACCGCGCCGGAACGAAGAAAAAGCCCCCGCAGCTTTTCTCCCACAATGACCAGGTCTCCCAGTGGCAGACCTCCATCCCGGATCAGATCAGCCGCACGGGATGGGGCGGGCGCACCATGGACCAGGTGCGCGCGGATCTGGCCCGGCAGAACATTTCCACGGGCAAGATTTCCATGTCCGTTTCCCTTGCGGGCTCGAACACCTGGGAGGTGGGGGATCATGTGAATCAGTTCCAGGTCTCCACGAGCGGCATCGTATCTCTCACCAACTACACAGGGGCCAGGAAGGCTTTGATCGATAAAATCCTGCGGGATCCTAGCCAGGGGGGCGACGCCACGCTCAATGCCGAACGGGAGAATCTGAGTCTGCTCGACTTCCGCGATGTGAACGAGCGCGCGCTCTACAATGGGGCCTCTCTCAGCACCGCGCTCGCGGGGCTGCCGGCCGCCGCTACCAGCGCTATCAATACCGCCTTTGCGACCGCCGGAAACAGCGGCCTCGCGCAGCAGTTGAAGATGGTTGCCCGCATCATCGCCGCCCGGGGCACGCTCAATATGACCCGCCAGATCTTCTTCTGCTCCGCGGGCGGCTACGATACCCACGGAGATCAGCCGGTGGCCCACGCGAACCTTCTGGCCGCACTCAGTAAATCCATGAAGGCCCTGCACGACGCCACGGCCGCCCCGGAACTTGATGTGGCGGACAAGGTGACCAGCTTTACAGCGGCGGATTTTGGCCGCACCTGCAAAAGCAACGGTCTGGGGAGCGATCACGCGTGGGGAAATCACCACATGGTCTGCGGCGGCGCGGTGCAGGGCGGGAAGCACTATGGCTCCTTCCCCGTCTTCCAGCTCGGCGGCCCCAGTGACACGGATAACGGAAACCCCACGGGACGCTGGATTCCCACCACCAGCGTGGATGAATACTCCGCCACGCTTTCCCGGTGGTTTGGCGTCTCCGAGTCCGCGCTGGATGTGATCTTCCCGAACCTGAGGCGCTTTCCCAGCCGTGACCTGGGGTTCATGAGCTGATCAGGCCTGCGTATTTCATGTCGCCGTGAGTGCCGCGGTGGCTTTACGGGCCGCGTGGATTTGACCTTACCGCGGGCGGGGTTTCCGGATAGCCTGCGGGCATGAACTGGCACAGCATGTTTATCCCCAGCATCGGGCTGGCGGAGATTTTCCTCCGCGGCACGATCATCTACTTCTTCGCGTTTCTGCTCATGCGGATCAGCCGCCGGGGCTCTGGGCAGATCGGCATTACGGATTTGCTCATCGTGGTGATGATCGCGGACGCAGCACAGAACGGGATGGCGTCCGATTCCAAATCTGTCACCGAAGCCATGGTTCTCATGGGGACGCTGGTGGGTTGGGATTACTTTCTGGACTGGCTGGGTTCCCGCTTTCCCGCGTTTGAGCGCGTGCTGCGCCCCGCGCCGCTGTTGCTCATTTCCCATGGCCGTATCCTCCGCCGGAATATGCACCGGGAACTCCTGACCATGGAGGAACTCATGAGCCTGCTCCGCCATGAGGGCGTGGAGGAGGTGAAGACCGTCCGCCGCGCCTATCTGGAGGGGGATGGAAAACTGAGCGTCATCCGCTACGAACCGGAGAAATGAGTCCGGAGCTGCCTTGGCGGCGTTCAGTCCTCCGCCAGGCGGGCGGAGAGCATTTCCCGCTGATAGACCAGCTCCTTCGGCAGGCTGTCGTAGATCTTCAGGAAAAGGTCCGCCTGGGAGATGACTTCCGCGCGCCAGTCCCCGCGATCGAAGGCCATGACGCGGTCGAACTGCTCGCGGCTGAAGTTCTCCAGCCCCTCGCTGTTGAAATCCTCCCAGTGCGGCGTCCAGCCGATGTTTGTTTCATGCCCGGGCACACTTCCCTGACAGCGGCGGATAATCCACTCCAGCACCCGCATGTTCTCCGAAAATCCCGGCCAGAGGAACGCGCCGTCCGGGCCTTTGCGGAACCAGTTCACATGGAAAATGCGGGGCAGGTGACGGATGTGGCGGCGCACTTCCAGCCAATGGGCGAAGTATTCCCCCGCGTCGTAGCCACAGAAGGGCAGCATGGCCATGGGGTCCCGCCGCACCACACCCGCCGCTCCCGTGGCGGCGGCGGTGGTCTCGGAGCCCATGGTGGCTCCCATGTAAACGCCGTGCGCCCAGTTGAAGGCCTGATAGACCAGCGGCATGGTGCCGGGGCGGCGTCCGCCAAAGATGATGGCGCTCACGGGCACTCCCTCAGGCTGATCCCATGCCGGATCAATGCCCGGACACTGCGCGGCGGGGGCGGTGAAGCGGCTGTTCGCATGCGCGGCGGGGCGACCACAGCCAGGCGTCCAGTCCTGGCCCTGCCAGTCGATGAGATGGTCCGGTGGAGTGTCCGTGAGCCCTTCCCACCACACATCCCCGTCATCCGTCAGAGCCACGTTGGTAAAGATGGTGTTCTTCGCGATGGTAGCGATGGCGGAGGGATTCGATTTCGGAGACGTACCCGGAGCCACGCCAAAGAAGCCGGTTTCCGGATTGATGGCCCGCAGGCGGCCCTCCGCGTCAGGTCGCAGCCAGGCGATGTCATCTCCCACCAGAGTAGTACGCCAGCCTTTTTCCCGGTAGGTCTCCGGCGGCACCAGCATGGCCAGATTCGTCTTTCCGCAGGCGCTGGGGAAGGCCCCGCAGACATAGCTGCTGCGTCCGTCCGGGGAATGGAGTCCTAGGATGAGCATGTGCTCCGCCATCCAGCCCTCCTCCCGCGCCAGCCAGCTCCCGATGCGCAGGGCCACACATTTTTTCCCCAGCAGAGCATTTCCGCCATACCCGCTGCCAAAGCTCCAAACGGAGGGCTCCTCCGGGAAGTGGACGATGTATTTGTCTCCGTTGCACGGCCACGGCACGTCCGCCTGGCCGGGTTCCAGGGGAGCTCCCACACTATGCAGGCATGGCACCCAGCGGCCCGAGTCCCCCAGCTTGTCCCATACCCGGGCACCCATGCGGGCCATGATGCGCATATTCACCACCGCGTAGGGGGAATCCGTGAGCTGCACACCCACCAGGGCCATGGGGGAATCCAGTGGCCCCATGCAAAACGGCACCACATACAGCGTGCGTCCCCGCATGGCTCCGCGAAATTTGCCGGTGAGCAGGGTCTTCATTTCCGCCGGGGCTTTCCAGTTGTTCGTGGGGCCCGCCTGGCCACGCCGGCGCGTGCAGATGAAAGTGCGGTCCTCCACCCGCGCCACGTCCGAAGGAGCGGACCGCGCCAGATAACAGCCAGGGCGCTTTTCCGGATTGAGCGGCAGGAAGGTGCCCGCCTCCACCAGGCGGTCGCAGAGCATCTGGTTTTCCTCCTCCGAGCCATCGCACCAGTGCACGGCCTCCGGCTGGCACAGGGCGCGGATTTCTTCGATCCAGGAAAGAACGTCGGGATGCGTGGTAAGCGGGGAGGTCATGGTCGGATGCTCCCCACTAAGCACCGGCGGGGCCGGAGGTCAGGGATTTTTTTGCCCGCGGAGCCCGGGATTCATCCGTCAGCGTGGCCCGGCACCCAGGGAGTCCTGGAAAAACTCCATCAGACGGTCCTGATTCACCCCCGCGTGACCCACATCCGGGCCTACCTGCACTTCAAAGCTTTTTCCTTCATCCTGCAGGGCTTTGATGAACTGGAGGGAATTCGAGGGGTGGACGTTGTTGTCGGCGGTGCCGTAGAAGATCATGAGGCGGCCCTTCAGATCACGCGTCCAGCGGAGGGGATTGGCGGCATCATAGGCGGCCTGGCTGTCTTTCGGGAGGCCCAGGTAGCGCTCGGTGTAGATGGAGTCGTAGTTCCGGAAATCCATGACACCGGACGAGGCGCACGCCGCCTGAAAGACCTCCGGGTGGCGCAGGAGACACATGGCGGAGGCAGTGCCGCCGTAGGACACGCCGTGAATGCCCACGCGCCCGCCGTCCACATAGGGACGGGTGGCGAGAAACTTCACTCCCGCCGCCTGGTCATCGATCTCCGCCTGGCCCAGCTTTTGATAGATGGCATCCAGGAATTTCTTTCCCCGGCCCGCGGCGGAGCGGGAATCCATGGAGGCCACCAGATAGCCCAGTTCCGTGAGAGAGGAGGGCGCGCTGAAGGTCTCCCGCGCGCCATTGGTGGAGGGACCGCCATACACGTTCACGATGAGTGGCCATTTCTTCGCGGGATCGAAATTTGAGGGGAAATGCAGAATCCCGTAAAGGTCCGTGGTGTCGTCCGCTGCTTTGAAGGTGAATCGCTCCACCGGTTTCAGCCCCATTTCCGTCCACTTTTTCAGATCACTGGAGGTCAGCTCCGCCACTCGCGTGCCGGAGGCATCCACCAGCCACGTGGCGGGCGCGGTATCGTGGCGCTGCACCACATCGATGAAATGCGCGCCGTCCGGGGCGAGGTCGATGCCGTGGTGAAACGAAGGATCGGTGAGTCGCGTGTCCCCGGAGCCGTCCAGGGCGCACCGGTGGAGTTGCACCTTCATGGGATTGTCCCCGTCCCGGGCGAGATAGTAGAGTTTATTCCCGGCCTCGTCCACGCGCACGATGCCCGCCACTTCAAAGGAATGACTGGTGAGCGTGGCCAGGAGTTTCCCGCTCAGGTCATAGAGATAGTAGTTCAGCCAGCCGGTGCGTTCGGACTCACAGATGAAGCGGCGGCCATCCTGGAGAAATCGCGGGGAGGCCGCGCCGTGGTCCACCCAGGAGGCATTCCATTCCTCACGCAGGATCACGCGCGTTTTGCCGGTCACGGGATCCGCCGCGCAGAGGTCCAGTACCTTTTGCCGGCGGTCCATGCGGCGGAAGAGCAACTCCGAGCCATCCGGGGACCACATCACGGAAAAGAGGTAATGGCCCGGAGCGTCATCGTCGAATTCCCGCCCGCTCCGCGCATCGACGGTGATGGTTTGCTTCGACTCCAGATCGTAGATGAGGAGGTCCACCTTCGGATTCGGCGCGCCCGGAGTGGAATAGGGCTCCACGTCCAGGGTGCTCTGGCGCTTCGTCTGGTCCAGCGCCAGAAAGTAGTCGGGCACGCGGCTTTCGTCGAATTTGTAAAAGGCCAGCCGCCGCCCGTTGGTGGACCACCAGATGGCGGATTTCTGGTCCAGTTCCTCGCCATAGACCCAACTGGCGGTCCCGTAGCGCAGGCGGTTTTCCTCCGTGGCATCCGTGGTCACGGCGTCCTGCCCGGCGCGGTGCGAGGTGCCGCTGAGGTAGAGATTCCGCCCCCGGTGGTAGGCCACCATGTCTCCGGAGGGCGAAGGCACGGAGGGATACTGCCGGCCCCGCGCCGGCCGCTGCTTCCACTCCCGCTCTCCCCGGGTCTGGTCCGCCCTCTGTTCCGAGGTCACCGGGGGTGCCTGCCGGGCAGGGCCCTGTTCAGTGGCCTCCTTTTTCGCAATGTCGTACCGCCAGCGTTTTCCGTCCTTTTCATATTCGAAGGCCTTGCCACCCTCCAGCCAGTTCACGTCCAGGGCTCCGCTTTTCCACGAGCGCGGGATTTCACTCCGCAGTTTCTTATAGCGGTCATAGCCCGGCATGGAGGGCAGGCGGCTCTGGGCCTGGGTCCCGGAGGGTACCAGCAGGCCGAGACCCGCGGTGAGAATGAGGAATGCGCGGGGACGGAGGAAGCTGGAAAAGCGGCGGGCGGGCATGGGATTTCCATTTCCAGTAAACCCCGCGGGGCAAGCAACTTTCCGCGGATGCGGGCGCGGAAGCCTCCCGGCGGCGCATCTTTCCGGAGTCCTGCCCCGTTCTTATTTTGCCGCCGCCATTTTTTTAACTTGAGCCGGAGTGGATTCCCGGATCAACATCAGGGGAAACCTTAGGCTTTCCCCGCGCTCCCCGGAACCGGGCTCCCCAACCTTACCATCCAAGTCCACTACCCACCGTCATGAAGCCGATTACTTTCCCCCGCCTTTCCCTTCTCCTCGCCCTGGCGGCCGGTCTCTCCGGAGCGCTGGCCCTTGATACCATCACGCTGAACAGCGGGGAGGTGATTTCCGGGACCATCAAATCAGAGACCGCGGACACCTATACTCTGGAAGTGACTTTTGGAAAAGGCATCAAGGACACCAAAAACATCAAAAAGGCTGATGTGAAGAAAGTGGAGCGCGAGACTCCGGCGGACAAGGAAGCCACCGCGCTTCTTGATGAGCTCAAGGTCATTCCGGACGGCCTCCCCGCCGCGGAGTATGACAAGCGTATCAAGCGCCTCCAGGAGTGGCTGGACAAAAACAAGGTGGGCAAATACCGCGCCGACGTGGAGGAGGCGCTGAAGGCCCACAACGAGGAACTCGTCCGGGTAAAAGCCGGGGACGTGAAGCTGCGTGGTGCCTGGATCACCGCCGACGAGGCGAAGTGGAACGAATACAACGTCAATGCCCGCAAGCTGCGTGCGAAGATGGATGACCTCTTCAAGGCAAACAAACCCCTGGAGGCCTACCAGGTCGCCAGCAGCATTGAGAATCAATATCCCGCCAGCACGGACTTCCCGCCCGTGGTGGAGGTGATGAAGAAGAAGCTGCCCGCCGTGGAATCTGCCATTTCCTCCGCCATCACCGCTTATCCGCAGAAGGACGCCATGCGGAAGCAATCCATCGGTCAGGTACTGCCGGAAAAGAGGCCGGAGATGGATGCTCTCATCAAGAAACAGCTCACGGACTTCAAAGCCAAAGTCGCCGAGGAGAAGAAAAACAAGATCACCATTCCCACCTACTACGAGTATGACCTGCCTTCCATGCAGGCTTCCCTGGCGGCCGCGAAGAAGGAGGCGGAGCGCCTGAACACCCTCGACACCGCCGGCATGACCGCCGCGAACAAGAAGTTCGAGCAGGGGCTCAAAGACATGAACGCCAAGGCTTTCATGTCCGCGAAGAACAACTTCGAGATCGCCGCCAAATTCCATTCCAAGGATGTGAACGTGAAGAAGAAGGTGGACGAAGCGAACCGCGCCATCGCCGAAGCGAAGAACAAGCCGAAGACGCCGGCGAAACCATGAGCCAGGCCCGCACCGCCTCCCTCTACCGGCGCACCGCCGAAACCGACATCACCCTCTCCCTGATCGTGGACGGCCAGGGAAGCGCTGACATCAGCACGGGCATCGGGTTCTTTGACCACATGCTCACGCTGTTCGCGAAGCACTCCCTCATGGATCTGAAGGTGGTGGCCAAGGGTGACCTGCACGTGGACTTCCACCACACGGTGGAGGATACGGGCATCGTCCTGGGTCAGGCTCTCCGCCAGGCGCTGGGGGACAAGAAGGGCATCGTCCGCTACGGCTGGGCGTATCTGCCCATGGATGAGACCTTGGCCCGCGTGGCCGTGGACCTCAGCGGGCGCTCCTTTCTGGAGCACCGCGTGCCGCGCGGCGTGGAGAGCATCAATGGGTTCTCCTTCCAGCTCGTGGAGGAGTTTCTCCGCGGATTCGCGCACAATCTCCTGGCGAATGTGCATGTGGAGATCCTCTACGGTCGCGACGCGCACCACATGGCCGAGGCCATTTTTAAAGGCCTGGCCCGCGCCCTGGACACCGCGATGCGCCACGATCCCCGTGTGACCGGCGTGCCCAGCACCAAGGACCTGCTCTGACCGTGGCGGAGGTTTCCAGCCTCCGCCCTTAAAAGCGTTACCCTCTTTCAAGGCGTGATCCAGCCGGATCACGCCTTCATTTTCCGGAAGGCAGGGGCGGCTTTTTTGAAATGGAAACTTGCGCACAGGGGAAAGCCTGGCGGACGGAGGTTGTAAACCTCCACTGCGGTTGTCCCTGTTTTTAAACCTACTTATCTATCCCTCCTCACACCAGCATGAAGCCAGGCATCATCGACTACGGCGGCGGAAATCTCCAGAGCGTCCGGAACACGGTGCGCGCCTTGGGCCATGAGCCCGTGCTGGTGAAGTCCGGCGCGGACCTGGAAGGCGTGAGCGCGTTGCTGTTTCCGGGGCAGGGGGCCTTCGCGGACTGCATGCAGGCCTTGGACCGTCAGGAACTCACCAGCCCGCTGAAGGAATGGATAGCCGGGGACCGCCCGTTTTTCGGCATCTGCGTGGGGTATCAGGTGCTCTTTGAAGGTGGTGAGGAAAACCCCGGCGTGGCCGGTCTGGGCATCCTGGAGGGCCAGGTGGTCCGGTTTCCCAAAGAGCCCGGCCTCAAAGTCCCTCACATGGGCTGGAACAATGTGACCACGAATCCCTCTGATCCCGCGTGGGAGGGGCTGGGAGAGGACCCGTTCTTCTATTTTGTCCACTCCTACTATCCGGAGCCCGCGGACCCCTCCGTCATCGCCGGTCGCACTACCTATGCCGGGCGGGAATTTGCCGCCGCCGTTCAGCGCGGGCGTATGATCGCCACGCAGTTTCACCCGGAGAAAAGCCAGGACGCCGGGCTGCGGCTCATCGGGAATTTTCTCGCCCGGTTTGCCTGATCCACACGCGCGTGCCTGAGAGGAAGAATGCGGGGAAAGTGACTTTCCCTTTGCCCCTGGCGCAATCCTCCAGGAAGTATCCCCTTTGCCCGAATCACTGCCATGTCCCACGATCCCGCCGCTCCTGATCGCGAATCCCTCGACTTCATCCGTGAAATCGTCCGGGACGACCAGCAGTCGGGTAAGCACCCGTTCGTGGTCACCCGTTTTCCCCCGGAGCCGAACGGATATCTGCACATCGGTCACGCGAAGAGCATCTGCCTGAACTTCGGCCTCGGGCTGGAGAATCCCGGCAGCCGGACGCACCTGCGCTTCGATGACACGAATCCCGTGCGCGAGGACATTGAGTATGTGAACTCCATCATGGAGGATGTGCGCTGGCTGGGGTTTGACTGGGGGGAGAATCTTTTCCACGCTTCGGATTACTTTGATCAAATCCATGCCTGGGCGCTGGAGCTGATTGAGAAAGGCCTCGCCTACGTGTGTGACCAGACGGCGGAGGAGATCCGCGCCTACCGCGGCACGCTCACGGAGGCAGGAAAACACTCCCCCTTCAGGGACCGGAGCGTGGCGGAGAATCTGGATCTCTTCGCCCGCATGCGGGCCGGGGAATTCGCCGATGGAGCCCGCACTCTGCGCGCGAAGATCGACATGGCCGCGCCGAACATCAATCTGCGCGATCCCGTGCTCTACCGCATTAAAAAGGTGCCGCACGACCGCTCGGGGGACAAATGGTGCATCTATCCCACCTATGACATGGCGCATGGGTATTCGGACGCCATCGAGGGTATCACGCACAGCATCTGCACCCTGGAGTTTGAGGCCCACCGGCCGCTGTATGAATGGCTCATCGATAACGTGAGTGCCCCGCACCGGCCCCGGCAGATTGAGTTTGCCCGGCTGAACCTCACCTACACGGTGATGAGCAAAAGGAAGCTCCTGGAACTGGTGGAAGGCAACCTCGTGGACGGCTGGGATGATCCCCGCATGCCCACGATCTCCGGCCTGCGCCGCCGCGGCTTTTCCCCGGAGGGCATCCGGAGTTTCTGTAAGAAAATAGGCGTCACCAAGTTCAACGGTATGACGGACATGGGCGTGCTGGAGCACGCCGTGCGCGAGGACTTGAACAAAACCTGCCCCCGCTACATGGGCGTGCTGCGCCCGCTGAAGGTCACCATCACCAATTGGCCGGAGGGCCACGTGGAGGAGATCGAGGCCGTGAACAACCCGGAGGATCCCGCCGCCGGGAGCCGGGTGATGAAACTGTCCGGTGAGCTTTACATCGAGCAGGACGATTTCATGGAGAACCCGCCGCCGAAATACTTCCGTCTCTCCCTGGGGCGCGAGGCCCGGCTGCGTTATGCCTACAATATCAAGTGCGACGAGGCCGTCAAAGACGCCGAAGGCAATGTCGTCGAGTTGAAATGCACCTACGATCCGGAGAGCCGGAACTCGGGGCCGAAGAAGGGCTCCGCCGTGATCCACTGGATCAGTGTCCCGCACGCCGCCACCGTGACCGTGCGGCTCTACGACCGGCTGTTCACCATCGAGGATCTCGGGGACATTCCGGACGGGAAAGACTACCGGGACTATCTAAACCCGGAATCTCTTACGGTGCTCGAAAACGCGAAAGTGGAGCCCCTCATCCAGGACCTGCCACGCGGTGCACGGTTCCAGTTCGAGCGGTTGGGTTACTTCTGTATCGACACCAAAGACGGTGCGCCCGGTGCTCCAGTGGTGAACCGGGCGGTGACCCTAAAGGACGCCTGGGCGAAGGTGCAGGCGAAACGTTGAGCCGGGGGCGCATGCAGGCGCGGCTTCCTTTGACGGGACTGGTGGGCGTAGGTCCGCGCTTCGTTTCAACCGCCAGCCCGGTTGCTCTTTTTCCTGCCAGTGATGTTCAGGAAATCGATCTTCCGGGACAGCCAGACAGTCCCGGAACGGTGATACCCTTTCGTTGACGCGCCGTCGCTTTGCGACGGCGCGTCAGGAGGAAACTTTAAAGAGACGCCTTATTCAGCGGGCTCCCGGACTACTTCCTCCGGCGGCGGTTCAGCAGCAGGAGGCTCCCCATGGCTCCCAGCAACAGGGAGCCGGGCTCCGGCACCTGGGAGATCACCAGATTGTCAAACACGGCGCTCACCGTGTCGTTGCCCGCGCGGGCCTGGCCGGTCAGCACCACCTTGAAGGTATCCGGGAAATTGGAAAAGCCCTGGGCGGAGACGAGATTGTTATCCACATACATCAGCATGTTCACGTCCCCTGGCTGGCCGGTGGGTTCGAGGTCGATGCGGATGTTGTGCGAGCCGCCATCGTTCGTGGTGGAGAGAGCGGGAATCACAAAGCCGCCGCCCGTGGGGTTGTTGGTGCCCTGGCCGCCATCGTCGCGGGCGTTCCATCCCCAGCCGGTCTCGTTCATGTTCTGGGAAAGGTGGAGATAGTGACCGTCATCCCCCAGGATCCACATGCTGCTGCGCCAGGCGGTGCCGGTGCCGGAAAGAGACACACGATCCACGGAAACCGAGGTGGACTTCGTGGCACTGTAAGAGGCCACGCTTTCAATGGACGAGCCAAACCAGTACTGGCTGGTGGTGGTGCCGCCCAGTACCAGTTGGCCGCTGCCGTTGATGGAGGGAGCATTGTAGCCAGCGGCGGTGTTGTTTTCCAGACCGCGGGTCGTCGCGGTCCAGGCGGACAAGCCACCGGAGAAGTTATCGGAGAAAATCGTTGGCTTGGAGCCCGCCGCCGCCAGCGGGGCCGTGGCGGGAGTGTAGAGACCCTTCGCGATGCCGATGACGGAACTGGTGGGCAGCGCGCTTGTCCAGGTGGCGATGTCATCCAGACGGCCCGCCCAGGACTCCGCTCCCTTGTCGCCGCCGAAATAGAGGGGCATGGCGGCGGTGGTGCCCGCGGTGATGGTGTTCACCTTGTCGATGAGCCCGTTCCGGTAGGACATCATGAGATTCCCCTGCTTCACCACTGTGAAGAGGTTCCAGTTATTGGCGGTGACGTCCGGGTAATCCATGTTCTGGCCCGCCGCGTTCACATGCCACTCGAACTGGGAGGTGGTGAACTTCACAAACTGCCGGGGGCTGAATTCCCCGCCGGCGGAATTGTAGCGGTTGCCCACCACGACGTTGTTATTGGCGGTCTGCGCGGAGTTGGCCCAGAAGGACCAGGTGAAATTGCTGGACGTGCCCAGCGCCGGAATGGTCCCGGCATCCACATACGAGCCCGCGCCATTGAATTCCAGCACCTGGCCGCGGGTGGCGTCCGTCACAAATCCCGCGCCTCCGAAGAGGGTGCCCGTGGTGCCGCCCCCCACGGTATTCACTGTCGTGGAACCGCTGTTTTCGCCCACTGGCCAGTAGTTGGAAAGCTGGGCCCGGGCGGTCGAGGGCAGCAGCAGGGCCAGCGCGGGCAGGGACAAGGCGAGAGCGGAAGTGAATTTCATTGAGGAGAGCGATTAGACAATTTTTGTGAGAATTGTCTTAAACCCCCGCGTTAGTCAAGATTCCTCATGAGGAAAAAGACTAACCATTCCGGTTGTATTCCGGATGGTGATGCTCAAAACGCCCCGATCCGGCAGCGCACAAACAGCCGCCCGCCGGGAGAAGCCGGAATGCGCCACGTGATTCGCTCCAGAGTTCCGGTAAGCGGCACCCGGGACTGAAGAACCGCCCGGGTCTCCACCTGCCAGTCCGGGCCGTCCAGGTCGGTGGAACTCTCAAGAATGAAACCGGCCTGGGCGGCGGTATCGCGTTCCAGGGTGAACAGGTAAACATTCCCCCCGGACTCCGGGCGCAGAGTGGGCAGGGCGCCGCCACCAAGTGCGAAATCCACCACATCCGCCAGTCCGTTGTTATCCCCGTCCACCACGGCGGAGCGCACAAAGCCCGTACCCTCCCCCGTGCCCGGGGTACCGTCCGCCACAAAACTGGCCCGCCAGCTCAGGGGATCGCCATGCTCTGGATTCGTGAATGGCGAGATGAGGGTGAGCGTGCGGCCCGCGCCGTCCGCCTCCACCGGCCAGGGGGCGGAATCGTCATAGGTGAAGGACTTGATGACCCGGTCGTCCGCCGCCAGGAGGGTGATCTTTTCCCCGCCGTTGCTGAACTGATTCCCCGCTGGGTCCGTGCTGAGGTAATACTCCGGAGCCGTGGTCACGCCGAGATGCCGGAGCGCGAAGGCCGCGGCCCGCCGGGGAAGCACCAGTCGCCCGCCGGGAGCGATGCGGGTCCCCGCCGGGAAGGCGTAAGTGATGCCCGCGTCAAAGCGGACGCCCGTGAGATCCGCGGTGGCGGCTGGATCGATGTTTTGCAGTTCAATGAATTCAAAGTCATCCGAAGTGTATCCGGCGGCACTTTCAGCGGGCGAGGGATCCGCCGGGTGGTAGTGCAACTCCGAGACCACCACATTCGCGGCGGACGCGGGCACCACGCTGCCCGTGCCGGTGATGGTAATAGTATCCGTGCCGTGCGGCACAAAACGCTGGTCCATGCCCGTGAGCGTGATGACATTCAGCCCCGGCAGGATGGGCAGGCTGACGCTCCAGGTATCCGCCCCCGTCCAGGCGACGGGCAACGGTGTGGCCACGCCTTCCCTTTGAATATAATACACATCCACCCACGCCCGGCCCGTGAGCGTGATGCTGGACTCCGCCGTGCTGAAGTCCGCGCCGCCATTCGAGGTGATCTCAAAAGGCACCGCCGCGGGCATCTGGGAAAGCGCATACGAACCCCGGGCCTGCACGTAGGAGGCAAAGGGGGAGAGGTCCACGCCGGAGGCGGCCCCCAGATGAGCGGCCCAGGCATTGAGGTAATTCGCGTTCGCGGTGGTGGCCGCAATGTCCGCCAGGTGGCTGTCGAAAAGGCGCTTCCATCGCGGAACGGCGAAAAGGCGCTGGATGGCTTGGGGCGATCCATTGGTGTTCACCGTGGGCGTGAGGGAGGCATTGGTGGCCAGGAGGAACGCCCGGTCCAGATCCCACGGCAGGGCAATGAGACGGCCATCGGTGGGGCGTTCGTAGATCCGCCAGTTGTGTTCGTAGAGGCGGCCATACTGGTCGTCATTCCCATAGAGGGACATGACAGCCCAGGTGCGCATGAACTGGTCCACGTCGATCACCGCTTCGATCTCCTTTTCAAACGCCGCCCCGGTGAGGCCGAAGGAGCGATTGAACCGCACCATCTTCGTGTAGTCGTCCCCGCGCCGCTTGCTCCGGATCTGCCAGCCCCAGCGGTAGGCCTCCTTGTCCTCCCCGCGATCCGCGAGGTCATAGATGGCACGGACGTGGTTGTAGGGGTTGTTCACCTTCAGACTCTCCGGCTGGCCATCCACGGTGCCGTTCGGCTGGTAGAGCAACTCATGGTTATAAAGCGTGCCCGTGCCGCTGCCGGGGAAGAGGCCGGTCACAAACTGCTTTGAAGTCCGGGCCGTGGAGATCATGCCAAAGCCACTGACGGACGGCCCCATGATTTTCCCGATGTCGTTATATTCGCTCCAGTAGCCTCCTCCCGCGCGGTTCAGCATCTGCTTGGCCAGCAACTCCCGGTAGCCCCCATTGCGGTCGATATTCACGGAGCCGTGGATACCGCGGTAGGGCTGGTCGTCGTTGAATTCCAGATGATAGCCAAAGCCATCGCCGCCATACCGGCCGGAAGCGCTGCCATGCAGCCGCATCATGACCTGGTAATAGACCGTGGTCTCGTCCTCGATGACCGTGCAGGGCAGCATGGCATTGCCCATGCGGTTCGTGCTCACAAAGAGCTGGGAGGCATTCTCCGGAGTGACGAGCACGCGGAGGTTCGTGCGCAGGCCGGTGCTGTCTGCCGCGCCGTCGTTCACTCTGAAGAAACAGCCGCCCTTGTCCGCCGACGCCGGGAAATACGCATAGGGCCCGGCATTCACCCGGGAGCGCAGGTAGAACTGCACCAGCGCCGAGGCGGGAGCTCCCGGCAGCGTGGCCGTGTGCCGTCCATCGATGCCCAGAGTGGCGGGGACGCTGGACCACGCGCCACTGTTCACACGATAAAACACCTCCACCGCGGGGGAGCCGGAGGAAGCGCGCAGCCGGGCGGAAATGGTCACGGGGGCATTCGCGGCGGGCACCACGGGGGAATGGCGGAGGTCCGCCACCAGAGGCCCGGCCTCCAGCACGGCGGTGCTGTTTTCCAGCCCGGGGGTGCCCCAGTGGTTGCCCGTGTCCAGCAGGGTGGTCCTCTGGAGATAGTTGAAATACAGCCGGGTGTTCAGTTGATTGGAGCCCCCCATCCAGCGGGCGCGGAGGGAAATCTGATAGGTGCGCCCCACCACCACACTCCTTCCGGAAAAATAAGTGGTCTCCAGCCGGTTGTGTTTGTCATCCGTGGTCCCGGTGGCCACCACGCGGAGGCATTTGTTAGCAGTATTGTCCGGATCCACCATCACGACGGTGCGGCCCTGCCCATGATTCCCGATGCAGCGCCAGAAAGCCGGGACTGATCCGGGCGTATCGGACTCGAAGGTGGAGTTTTTGATAAACGGGGTCTTCGCGCCATCCGGATCCTCCGTGACTTGCACGTCATCAATGAGCACCTCCCCGGCTTCCAACATGCCCAGCAGGAAATCGTTGAAGGCATCGTTGCCCAGCCCATCATCCGTGGCCACCCCGCGATAGGTAATGGTCTGCCAGGAGCCCAGCGCGGCGGTGCTGCTGGGAGCCCAGGCTTCCGGAAGGGAGTTGTCGACATTGGCATCCGTCAGTTCCAGACTGGAGCCGCCCTGGTCCGCGCGCTCGGGCCAGCGGATGCCAGTGCCATAGGTCACTTCGTCCGCCGGATTTCCCGCGCTGTCCTCCAGCAGGATGCGCTCGCCGTCATTCGAAAGAGAGCCGGACCATGGCCCCAGAATGCGGCGGCCGGGATACTTCGCCAGCAGCGCGGCGCTGTCCTTCGCTATCACCAGCAGTTGCCCCGCGTTCAGCACGGTGCCCGCGGGGAACGCATAGTCCACGGCTTCACTCAGCTTCCATCCGCCCAGGTCCACTGGCACGGCTCTCCGGTTTTTCAGCTCTATCCACTGCTCCGGACCGTCATCGAAGGCATGATAAAAGATCTCATTGAGCACCACGCTGTTTGTGAGAGCGAAAATATTCGCCGCGCCAAAGGTGGGCGCGGAGGGGCGGAGCCAGCGACCGGTGCCCGGGGTCTCGCGGGCGCGGGGAGTCTTTGCCACCCGCAGCGCGCCGGTCAGTTGCGCCTTCGCGGGGGTGTAGAGAAACAACCGGTCATTGTCCGCCGGGCGGAAACCGAGGGTGGTTTCATCCAGGGAAAGATAAGCCCCGGCGGCCAGCGTGGTCGCGGGAGCGGTCCAGACATTCCCGCTTTCCCCGTTCACGACCTGCCAGCCAGTGAGGGTCACGGGTGCCGTGCCCGTGTTCACCAGCTCCAAACGGAACATGGCATCGTTGCTTCCACCGGTCTCATTGAAAGTCACCGCGGGCAGCGCCGCGCTCCAGACGGCGGGCGGCGCGGGGAAGTTGGCGGCCCCCGGCGTACCATTGGCCTGGAGGCTCCACGCCCAGTTGGCGGGGGCGTTGCCGCTTTGGGGATCGATCTTCGCCAGGGTAAACCCCGACCCGTCCGGAGCCACTGGCCACGCGCCACTGTCGCTGTATTCCAGTTCATCCATCACCCGGCGGCGGTCCAGTGAGGGATTGAATTTACCCGGCGTCTGCACCTCGGCGGGCGGTGCGGCGAGGGTGAAGATCCGCACGCCATCGATGCATCCGGTGAAGCGCCCCTCGAAGCCCGGAGCCACGCTGTTCGCACCGATGTGAAAGAGATTCGGCGCGCTGGGCGCGGAAGGCATGGAGATGCCCGAGTCCATTCCATTCACATAGAGTTTGCTCACTCCGTTCTGACGGATGAACCGCAGGAAGGTCCACGTATTCAGCGCCACGGCGGGCCCGGGCGTGCTGAGCTGCACATTGCTGTGGATGATGGACCATTTTCCTCCGACCTCCACAATGCCATAGCCGCCGTTGCCCACACGGCCGTTGGCGAGCACGAAGCTGAATCCCAAGCTGCCGAGGGTGGTGGGACGCACCCAGCACTCCATGCCCACATTGTCCGTGGCGGTCACCTGGCTGGCGGCGGAGTAAACCGCCGTGCCGCCATCGAACTGCATGGAAAGTGTGCTGCCCGTGGCGGCGGTGGAGGAATAGACGGGCGCGCCGCTTTTAGTCAACGGCCAGCCACCGCTGACCCCGGTGGTGGTGGCATTCCCTGCCAGGCCCGCCGCGGCCCCAGTATCGTCCTCACCCAGATTCCAGAGAGCCGCGGTAGTCTCCACCGCCGGGCCATCCCCTCCCTCCGGGCGGGTGCGCAGCGCTCCGTTGTTGTTATAAAGGCGCAGCCGCTCCCCGCCATCCGAAAGCACGCCGGTGAAGGGACCGAGCGCCCCGCTATAGCCCGTGGCGGCCTGGAGCGCGGCGGGGTTTTTCGCCACCACCAGATAACCCCGCTTCGGGATCACCGTGCCTTCCGGGAAATCGAAGGAAATCCCGCCGTCCAGTTTCCATCCGGACATGTCCACATTGATGGAAAGCTGATTGTGCAGTTCCACATACTCCAGATCCTGCGCGGCCTCCCGGGGATGATAGTGGACTTCATTGATGACGACGACACTGTCTCCAATGGCCCCCATGAGGAGGCCCGGAAAAAGAACGGCACAGCAGGCGGCAAGAAGGGGGAATCGCATGGCGGGGAACGAAAAAAAGAAACCGGACGCCCGCCGGAACGGGAGACCGGAATCCGTTCCGCGGCGGGACCGTGATGCAAGGATGCGCCTGAGCCCGCGACTGCGGGAGCTTTCGGGAATTAACTCCGGCGGCGGCGCGTCAACGCCAGCGCGGCCATCCCGGAAAGAAGCGCCGTCGAAGGCTCTGGAACGATGGTGGGGTAGTTCAGATCCGCCACGGTAAAAGCTCCCGGCGCGAAGGTGAAGATGCGCGCGTTGTCCAACTGGCCGTTGAACTGGCCCTCATACTTCTCGGATTGCGGCGGGGAGTCGATGCGGTTGCCTCCGATGACCAGCGTGGTGGGTGTGGTGGGCGCATTCGTGATCGTTCCGCCAGTGGCCACGCCATTCACATAAAGGGTGCTCACGCCGCCACTGCGCACATAGGCCAGGTGCTGCCAGGTATTCAACTGCACCGTCGCTCCCACGGCCCCTTGGAGGACCCCATTGTGAATTATGGCCCATTGACCGCCGATCTGGACAATGCCGTAGCCCACATTGCCACTGCCTCCGTTGGCCATCACGAAGTCAAAGCCATCCAGAGAAGTGGGGCGGACCCAGATTTCCATCCCCACGTTATTCGTGAGCGAAGTCACCGTTCCGGCGGAATAAACCGTGCCTCCTCCAAAGGTCATGGCCAAGGAGCTGCCTGGAGCCGTGAGTGTGGAGGTGTAAGTGGTGGCAGGCCCCGAAAGGTTCAGATTGTTCCCTCCACCGGTCCCCGTGGTGGTGGAGTTGCCCGTTCCCCCGTTCACCGCGCCCGCGTCATTCTCTCCCAGGGTCCACAGTCCCAGGGTGGTCACCACGGCGGAAGCGGTGGAAAGAGCGACCGTCTGGGCGGCACAAACAATAAAAATGGTATGAAAAATTTTCATCTGTTATCAAAGGGGTGCGAATGCGAAAAACTCCTTACGGGTGCAAGGCTGGAGCTATACCACCGTTAGGAGAGCTTCCTCACAAAAGGCACTCAATAACAAGAAAATCCATTTTTAATTACATCCCTGTTTACGGACTCCTTCCGGCCCGGAAAAAGCGCGGCTTCCCCAAACCGGAACGAAACGGGCGCATGCCCCTGATGCTCCCGGCCTCCATTCCGCGATCCACCGTGCCATCCCCAGGGAATCAACCTATGTTCAGCTGGTGAAAACCGTAGAGGCATGTCCATCCTGCCGTTTCACAGTTCCGCCACCACCATGGAATGAACGGCGAGCGGCGGCACGGCAACCTCGATCCCGCCATCCTTCTCCACCGCGGGAAGATCAATCCCTTCAGGCTCCATGTGAATGCGTTTCGGCCGTTCCGTGTTGAATCGCACGGTGATCCCGGCCACGGGCACGGCTTCCTCCCGCAGGGGCACATCCACTTCCGGCAGCCCGTGATCGCTGGTGGAGTTGAGCCCGTTGAAAAGATGTACCACCAGACGTTCACCGTCCCGTCGCTGGCGGAAAAAGGTGCTTTGGATACACATGGGTGCCTTTACCTGGACCGGCGGCGCTGTCCGCGCCGCCCAGCGGATGGCTTGGGCCATGAGCAGACGGTGGTAGGGGTAGCCATAGCTGTAATTCGCGGCATCGAATCCGGCGGCCATGTAAACCACGCGCCCCGCGCCCTGTTCGCCCATGGAAACACATGGCACGGGGTCCTTGCTGTAGGGGAACATGAGCATGCCGTTTTTCATGGGCGGGCGCGGGGGACTCATCAGCACCAGCGGGCCCTTGAAGCTGGCCTGCACACCCTGGGTGACGAGAGGCATGCGAGGATCCGCGATGAGATCAGTGGTCTGGAGGTCGCTCCCGCCCCAGCGCATTTCGGCGGGAGCCTGACGGTTTGCCCAGTAGGCGTCGTCAAGAATGACAGGTTGGGCGGGTTCGCCGGGAGTGCGCTTGCGGGGTGAGGCGGGGCGGCCCTCGAAGCTGACGCCAAAAAGATCGCTAAGCGCGAAGTCCGGACGAGGATGGCCCAGTTCATCGCACAGCGAGGTCTCACACGTGGCCACCAGCCCACCGCCGCCCTGGACGAAAGCGCGGATGGTCGCCACCTGGCCATCGGAAAGCGCCGCCGCGTTAGCGAGAATGAGCGCTTTGTACGGCTTCAACCGTTCTGAAGTAAGGTCCTGGTCGGTGATCAGCGTCAGCGGCAAATGCTCCTCCAACCCCACGCGAAAGACTCCCAGCGCATGGGCAAGGAAGCGCTCCATGATCTGCCCGCCGGCATAGAACTGTCGCGTCTGCTCGCTCACGAGGAGCGCCAGCCACGGTTCCTGGGTGGCATGGATAAACCATTTTTTCCGCCGTCCTATCTCCCTCAATGTCTGGTCTCCCGCCTCCTTTCCTGCCCCGGAGGGCACGGCCAGCGGCGTGAGGCACCCGTTGGCAAACGCCATGAGGCATCGTGTCTGGAGTTCGTGCCCAGGGAAGCCGGAACCACTGTAAGGATTCCCCCGGGAAATGATATAAGGCTCGCTGGCTCCCGTGCGTCCGCCCGTGACGGCCCGCGCATAGGCAGCCCCGAAGGCGGGGACCACGCTCGCTCCCAGGTTCACCTCATCCAGCCACCATTCCTGCACGGGGGAGTCAAAGAGCATATTCATGCGCGCGGACATCACCCGGGGACTGGTGAGGTAGTGCCCGTAGCGTCCCGCGTTGGTCGTCCAGGTGTAAACCGCGGCCTGGGGATTCACCTGGCGCAGCCGGGTGTGAAGTTTACGGTACCAGCTCTCCAGTTTGGCATCCGCCCACAGGAGATAGACTTTATAGTCGTCGCTATTCAGATCCACGCCCGCCGGAAACGCACGGCCACTCTCCGCGCGATAAAGCTCCATATCATAAGGCGTGTAATTGATGGACGGATGATAGTTACCATCGAAGGAAATACCGTCCACCTGATATTCCGTGAAGATCTCGGCGAGGTTTTCGATGAGGTAATCCCCATAGGGCGTGTTCAGGCTCAGACTGCGCAGGGCGTCGTGCTCCGGTTTGGTGAGATCCAGCGCCGGATCCAAGGGCTTTTCCCCGGGAGAGTATTTCAGCCTCCATTCGGGATGCTGCTTCACATAAGCCACCGGGGCGTAGGGGGACACGCCGATAACCACCCGGATCCCCAGCCGCCGCATGTGGGCGAAGGAGGTCTTCATGACGGCGCTTTCCTTTGGGTCGAACCCTTCTCCACCCTCCCGCCGAAGCGGGAAATACGGCGACGGACCTCCCGTGTGCATGACCGTGACCCCCAGGCCCGCGAGCTCGTCAATATAAGCCGTTGTTTTGGGGTCCTCCAAACTTCCGATGAACACCTTCTGCACGCCTTCATACACCCAGGGCGCGGGCTCCACCGGCTGAAAGTCGCGATCCTGGGGATACCATTTGAGGGATTCCATCTTCACTGGCTCACCGGCGTGAGCAAGCGAGGGAATGGCGTTGATCAAAAAAGTGACGATAACGTGGCGGATGGAGAGCGTGATCATACCAAATAGGTAGATAACTATCTCCCGCCGCCAAAGCTTTTTATTTGGCAGCCATTATTGGTCCTTTTTGTTACATCTTCACCACCCGGAAAAACTGGCGGTCGACGGATGGGGGTTCCGGGATAAGCACCGCCGCTTCGGCCCCCATGCCGACGGTGGAAATACCAGTGTCCACCCAACTTCCCTCCAGGAGTGAGGTTGATCGTTCGACCCGGTAGGCCACCCCGGAGTCACCCGGGAACCGGAGTTCCACGCTTATTCCTTCCGGCGTGGCCGTGGCTTGAATGGATGTGATACGAAAGCCTGTCTCCACTGGCGGGGTGCTTGTATGGGTTCTACTCCAAAAAAGTTGATACAGCGCCGCCGTGTAGCCGATGGCCCGGGCTTCCAGATTCGGCTGATGAATATTTTCCAAGGGCTCATCAAAAACGTCTCCCGAGGTCTCATCCAGGTTCAGAAACGAATCGTCGGTATCATCTGTGTAATATACGCGCACCAGGCGGGAGGTGGAGTTGATGTCGTCATAAAACGATTTGTAGTAGTAGATCCGGTATTCTCCCGTGGTCTCAATGGCGTAGTCAGTTCCCGCGACGAGATCCCGCCGCTTATCCGAGGGCACTCCCAGATCCGAATTCCAGTATTCCACCCGGGCGACGGTTTTGCCCGCCGTCAGTTCGTTACGGGCATACCGGTATTTGCCGCCCCCGAACTCTATACTGGTGCCGTCCGAGCCATCGCTGTCGTACTGCTGGGCAGTCTTCGCCAGATTGTAGAAGAGTCGTGAGAGGTCCGGATCGTAAGTCGCGGGATAGCCCGCCGGTACCTCCAGAGAAAAGGTGGTGGGAATGGAGGCATTCGCCGAGGCGGCGGTGATCTTTTTATAAGAACCGGCGACGATCTTTTCAAACTGTTCATCATCCGTGCTGACAGCGGCATGAGGGTCCAGATGAGTGTGGGCCGGAACGGACATATCCGTCAGAAGATGAGCCGTGCGTCCGAGCCAGTAGTAAGCCTCCGCCTTGTTCGCCGGGTATGCCGCGAGAGCTTTTGCAAACGTGTCCTCCTGAGCCTCCTGAAGGGCGCTGGGGTAAGCGATGCCGGCATCCACAAGGCCCGCGTTATATCCGCCATCAGGATTCCAAAAATGCACTCCATCGATGGTTTCATCCAGCACGCCTTCCGCATCCTCTTCATAGACCCCCTGAATCAAGGCCAGTTCCGGCACGATTTCATGATCGTCGTTGTCGTAAGAGGGCCCCAGGATGTCCAGCCAGTGGTTATTCACAGACTCGCCATTGAGGAAATCGCCGTAGGCGTCCGCGTCCGGAGCAGTTGGCAGGAAGGAGGACATTTCGGTTTTAAGCTCGCCGTCAGGCAGGGCCACGTAACCTTGAAAGGCAATCCATTCATGCGTGGCTCCTCCTACAATATAGTGGAGAAGCGCCGCCTGGTTGTCTCCAGCCGCCGCTGTTCCGCCCGCCGTGGTCCGACTGGCAAGGGAGGGCTCCGGGACGCCTGTCTCACTGGTCGCGGGAGAGTGGCGTGGGAGTGCAACCAACGGCTCTCCTACACCACTGACAGGGAGTCCGAAGGATGGAGGGTGTGTGCCAGAATCCTCACCGGCTCCTGTGTCAAATGTTATGGCCTCCGGGGCCGGAGAACTGGAGAAATCGCGGGATCCCGCGGAGGTTGTTTCTCCGTTTCCGGTATCGGAAGAGTCAGCCGGTGATTTTGAAGTGGATGGCGGGAATCCCGGCCGGACTGGATTGCCTGCGAAAGGAACTCCAGTGAAAGAGTACAAACCGCAGACGGTAGCACCCAGTATGATGAAAGCAGTGCGCGGGCGGAAAAGGGAGGAGGGTTTCAAGTGAAAGAAGGGTCGGGGATTGCGGAGGCACGCCGTTCAGGAAAACGGCAGGGCGACCTCATGCAATTCTCATTCCCCGGGATTCCGTGTTGTCCGCTGGAGTGCCCTCCGTTCAGATCCTTCAAGGTTTGACCTTCATCAAAGCCCGCAAGGAATCCAGGGTATCCGCGTCCTCCGGTTTTTTGTCATGCCGCCACCGGTTCATCCGGGGAAATCGCATGGCCACTCCCGCTTTATGCCGGGTGGAGGCCTGCACGGCGTCAAAGGCGAGTTCGAAGACCAGAAGAGGCTTCACCGCGCGCAGCGGGCCGAATCTGCCGGTGGTGTTGGCGCGGACAAACGTGTCGGCCTGGAGAATCTCTTCATCCGTCAGGCCGGAGTAGGCTTTCGCCACGGGGACCAGCACGCCGCCGTCCCACACGGCGAAAGTGTAATCCGTGTAAAGACTGGCCCGGCGTCCGTGCCCCACCTGGGCGCTCACCATCACGGCATCAATCACCAGGGGATCCACTTTCCACTTCCACCAGTCGCCACGGGTGCGCCCTGTGGCATAGGGGGAGGTGAGCCGCTTCAGCATGAGTCCCTCCACGCCACGCACCCGGGACTCCCGCTGGCGCGCGGCCAGGTCCTCCCAGGAGGCTGCGGTGAGCACCGGGGAAAGCCGGAGAGGCAGAGGCTCCGGCGGAGGAGGATCGAAGAGACCCGGCAGATCCAGCATGCCATGCCACGGGACCACAGGAGTCCTTACTTTCCGCAGGTGGGCCTCTTCCGTCTTTTCCAAAACCTTTTCCAGCGCCGCCCGGCGTTCCGTCAGTGGCTTCGTCCGCAGATCATTACCGCCATCTTCCAGGAGGTCATAGGCCAGGAACACCACCGGAACCTCCTGCTGGAGGCGGGCGTTCACCACCTTCCGGCCCAGCCGCCGCTGCAGGGAGCCGAAGGGCAGGGGACCCTCTCCGCTCCAGGCCAGCAGTTCTCCATCCAGCACCGTGCCGTCCGGAATGGAGCGCGCGGCTTCCCGGATCTCGGGGAAGGCCTCGGTCACCATTTCATCCCCGCGGGACCAGATGGCCACCGTGCCCTGGCGGCGGATGATCTGCGCGCGGATGCCATCCCACTTCCATTCCGCCTGCCATTCCCCGGGCGGTCCCAGGCTCGCCGCCTCGCCTTCCAGGGGAGAGGCAAGGTAAAAAGGATAGGGCTTTGCCGGCTGGTCCGTGTCATCACCGCTCCCGTGCAGGAGCCGCAGGTAATCAGCCGCCGAGGGCTGCCATTCACC
The DNA here is from genome assembly GCA_965229245.1 of Verrucomicrobiales bacterium. Taxonomy (GTDB): domain Bacteria; phylum Verrucomicrobiota; class Verrucomicrobiia; order Verrucomicrobiales; family V1-33; genus V1-33. The sequence continues at coordinate 1,566,869 of CBDDIW010000001.1, read as the reverse complement.
CAGCACCCGGTGCGCCATGATGGCCTGCTCCACGCCCGCCGCCGCGGCCAGGGCGCGCACCACCAGCGTTTGCGCCACGCCCACGCGGAAGCCGCCGGTGATCAGCTTGTTCCATACGAACCGGCCCGGCGCGTCCAGCTCCCGCCACGTCTGGAGCATGGTCTCCCGGCGCGCGGCATCCGTGGCGGACTTCAGGGGCAGGATGCGTTCCTCCACCAGGCGGTGCAGCGCCGGGGGCTCGGCTCCGGGATAGTCCGGCAGCACAAGACTGATCGCCTCCCCCAGATCTCCCGCTGTCTCATAACATTCGTCCATGAGCCAGCCTGGCAGGCCCGCCTCCTCCGCCGCCCATTGGCGGAGCACAGTGGAATTCACCGCGCGCGGCACGCGTCGCCCGCAGAGGAAATGCAGCGCCCAGGCCGCGTCCTCCGGCGGGGCCTCGCGAAAATACGCCTCCAGCACCGCCGTCTTTTCCCCCGTGCGGTTGGTGCGGTCCAGTTCGGTATAAAGGCGGGTGAACCGTTTCATTCGGAGGCTGCGGGTTTTTCTTCGGCGTCGCCTGCCGTCTCGCCGGTGAAGCGCGTGGCCAGCCGGTCCGCCTGCCAGCCGTGCTCCCGCAGCCACCGCACCATGGGGTCCAGATAGCCGTGCGTCACAAGAACGCGCGAGGCCCCCGTGGCCCGGATGGAGGCCATGAGCCCGTTCCAGTCAGCGTGGTCCGACATCACAAACCCCCGGTCCAGTGCCTGCCGCCGCCGCGCCCCCCGGATACTCATCCAGCCGGAGGCAAACGCCGTGGAGGTCTCGCCAAACCGCCGCAGCCACGGCGTGCCTTCCACGGATGCCGGAGTGATAACGAGGGCCCGGCGCAGGTCCGCGCGATCCGTTTCGTCATCCACCTTCCTCCCCTCCGGAAGTTTCACCCCTGCCGCTTCATAGTGCGGGAGCAGCCGCGCCACGGAGCCATGGACGAAGATGGGCCCCAGCGAGGCGTCCACGCCCGCCATGATCCGCTGGGCCTTTCCCAGTGAGTAGGCATAGAGCACACTGGCGCGGCCGGCGGCCTGGTTCGCTGTCCACCATTCATTGATCCCGCGAAAGGTTTCCTCCTGTGGTCCCCAGCGGTAGAGCGGCAGGCCAAAGGTGGATTCCGTGATGAAAGTATGACACCACACGGGCTCGAAGGCATCGCACGTGGGCTCGGCCTCCACTTTGTAGTCACCGCTCACCACCCAGACCTCACCACGATGCTCCACACGCACCTGGGAGGAACCGAGAATGTGCCCCGCCGGATGCAGGGATATCCGGACACCGTTCCGCGTGATGGTTTCGCCGAACGGCAGGGTCTGGATAGACGCGCTCTCGCCCAGGCGTTCCTGAAGCACGCCGCCCCCGCGGGTGGAGGTGAGGTAGTGCTTCGAGCCGGAGCGCGCGTGATCCGAATGCGCGTGGGTGGTCACCGCGTAGTCCACCTCCCGCCAGGGATCGATGTGGAAATCGCCCGCCGCGCAGTAGAGTCCCCGGTCAGTTACCTGAAGTAAATCCATCGGGAGGAAACGTGCGGCGGGAGCGGACGGGATGCAGAAACGTCAGCGCACGGAGGATTGCAAAAGGCACCGGAATCCTAACGTTTTATAGGCTTTCCGCCGCGGTAAAACGCACACTTACGAGTTGTTGTTGAGATAGGCGATGCCTTTGAAAATGGCCGCAAGAATGCCCGCGGCTCCGGCAAGCACCGCCACGATGCTTACAATTCCGCCCCGCTTTTGAGGCCGGAATGCGATCAAAAGCCCCAGTATTCCCAGGACCATGGCCACGATGGCGAGCATAAAGCCCGCGGCGGCCCCGGCATTGAAGCTGGCGATGGCGCATACGATGGCGAGAACGGAGGGGATACTGAAGCGGGGGTCATTGGATTTCATGTGACGCCGCCTGTGCAGGAAGAGGTCCAGTCCAGGCCGCGACGGCAAGGTCAGGGAAAACCCCGCTGCCGCTCCGTCAGATCACTCCGTGTTGTTTCAGGAACGGCACCAGTTCATCCACTCCAAAGTCCGCCAGAACCTCGCCGTCCCAATCCATGGTGGGCGCTTTGGACTGGCCGGAAAGATCCACCATTTGCTGCATGGCCTCGCGATTTCCAGAGACGGTGATTTTTTGATAGGGAAGCCCTTTGGCGTCCAGATATTCCAGGACTTCATCGCACCATGGACAGCCGGTCTTGACGTAGAGGAGGGGGGTGACAGTGCTCATGGGGAAACATGCACCCGGTTCCCTGCCCGGGCAAGCAGGCAGGCCCGCCGTTTGTCAGGGAAGGGGAGTCCGGACCTTCGCCGGGTCCGGACTCCTGGCCGCGAATGGAGCGCGGATCACTCCGCTTCCTTCACCCGGGTAAGCACCACGGTGTGTGAAGGCACGGGTTTGCCTTCAATGACTGCCTGGCAACTGGTGGAGATGGTGTCCGGGCTGTCGAAACGGATGGTGATACCGTGCATGTGGGACTCCTTTTTCGTGTCGATGGTGCAGCAGGAGGCGTCCAGATCGAAGGTGAGGGACTTCGCGTCCGAGGCCTTGAGCGCCATCTCCGGGCGGTTCCCCAGGATGCAGTAGTGGGTCATGGCCAGTTTCCCGCCTTTGTCATAGTACATGGTCACCATCTCCTGGGGAGTGCCCGCGCCGGTGCGCTCCTCCAGGACACTGCCGAGGGCGATGAGGCGGTATTCCACTTTGAAGTCCTCCGGGCCTTTGCCCATGTCCGCCTTTCCGGTCCATTTCCCCACGAGGGTTTTCATCCGTTCGAACTCCGCGGAGGGTTTCGCTTTTTCCGGCTCCGCGGCGCGCGGGGAGCCCGCGGCAGCGAGGAACAGGGAGGCACTGAGAAGGATGAGTTTGGTCTTCATGGCTTGATTCGTTTTAAGGTTGATATCCTGGTGGATATAAACCCGACGAACGGACGGACCGCTTCAGGACACTCTGAGAGATTTTTTTAGAAAAATCCCGCGGAGGGAAGGGTTTTACTCCCCGGAGGCTTTCGCTGCTGGTTTGGCTCCGGGCTTCGCGGGACGCATATTTTTCTCGGCCTCGCGGATGGACTTCTTGAAGGAAGCGTCATCGTTGTAGGAGAACGAAGCGATGACGTTTGACAGGGAGCTGTCCATGATGACCACGCGGGGCAGGTATTTGCCCTGGGCACTGTTGAGGGCGGTGCGCACGTCGTCCGGGAGAGAGGCGGTTTCGCCGGATTTCACATAGACCATCACGGTCTTGGACTTCAGTTCCTTGATGGCCGTGGAGGAGGCGGTGGAACAGATAGGGCAGGTGGTGTCCTTATCGGAAACGATGATCGTCACCGGTTTGTTCGCCGTTTTGGCCTCCTCTTTGGCTTTATCGAGTTCGGAGGCTTCTTTCACGGCCTTCGGCACGGCGAATCCGGCAAAGGCACAGGGAGTGATCAGTAGGGTGGAGAGGACCAGGAGCATTTTCATAGGCCCCTTCCCACGCATATCCCCCGAAGGATGTCAAAAAACCGTTATACCGCTTTTCCGGGTTTATTCCCGCTCCGTGGCCCGGAGCCGGATGGCGGTGCCGCAATACATACAGCGGAACCATCCAAAAATAAGCAGGTGCAGCGCCAGGCTGGCCACATAGCCGATGCCCGGGATGTGGTGCGCCTTCCGGTTCTTCAGGCAGTTCTTCGAGTAATACAGGTTACAACTGCAAATACGGCAGCGGGAGCGCCCGGCGAAATGAAGTTGCATACAGCCCAGCACCAGAAGCACCGTGGCTCCAGCGATGACCTCCGTCTGGTAATCCGCGGGCCGCTCCACCTGGGTGATAAGATAAATGAAACCGGCGATGCCCACCACGAAGGCAATGCGCGCGATGAGGGACACCAGTGCGCCGATCCACGTATGCACCGGGCGCGGGTGGACCACGCCGCGGCGTACGCGGCGGGAGAGGTCCTCACCCTTGCTGCGAATACGCTGCGGGCGGCGCGAAACGGCCTCCGGATCCTCCTCCTCCGGCGGGGCGTCCAGAGACTCCCGGGAGAGCGGTTTCACGGCGATGCGGCCTTCGTTGTATTCCTCAATGGTCGCGAAGCGGCTGGGGTCGATCTTCCGCCAGGAGTTGTCCGGGGCCGCCGCCACCGGGGCCGGGCGGTTGGTATGCTCCGGAAGGCCGCGCGGGGTAATGACACCAGAGGGCACGGGGGCGGCGGCAGCAGGCGGTGTCCACGTCTCCGGCTGCTGGTAAGGGGCTTCCGCCACCGCCTCCGGAATGTCATCCATGCTCAGCGCCTCCGCATCATCCGGTCCGGCGATCCCGCGGGCGGTGGTGATCCAGTTCTCCAGTTCATCCTTGCCCGGGACATTTCCGCCGCGACCGCGCCGCCAGGCGATGAGTTCCAACTGGCTGTGCAGCCGGGAGGCATCCGCGATGCTCAACTGAAGAGGAGTGTGAATGCCGGCGGCGTTCAAAAGCCCGGCAGCCTCCGGGGAGAGGCCGTCGATAGAGGTAAGGGGGGTCATCGTGATCACTAAGGGGGATACTCCTGGCACCCGGCTTAAACACGGGTGAGCGAAGGGGGGACGTTACTCCAGGTTACGCAGCATTTCCTCCAGTTGCGCGGCCTGCGCAATGAAATCCACGCGCCGCTGGCGGTGCTCCTGGACGATCTCCTCCGGAGCCCGGCTCATGAAGGTTTCGCTGCCGAGCTTGGCGTCCACTTTGACGATTTCCGCGAGGGCTTTTTCCCGCTCCTTCGCGAGGCGCGAGCGTACGGCATTCACATCCGTTACGCCATCCAGCGGCAGGCTCACTTCGCCCAGCGGGGTCAGCGTGGCGGGGGTGTTCCGTCCTTTGTCATAGGAGGCGTCCACGGTGATCTCCCCGGCCCCGGCGAGGAAGCGCAGGGAGGGAATGAGCACCGAAGGGTCTTCGCCGGAGGGCTTGAGGATGAAGCTCAGGTCCCGCTTTGAGGCGAGATCGCACATCACTTTAAGGTTCCGGACGCGGGCCGCTGTTTCATACACCGCCGCGGCGGATGTCTGGGCGGTAGCCGTGAGAGTGGCGTCCACGCCTTCCAGCAGGGGAGTGGAGGGCAGGGGAGTGGTGGTGAGGAAACCCCCATCCGCCGCGTATTCCATGGTAGACCACAGTTCCTCCGTCACGTGCGGCATGTAGGGATGCAGCAGTTGGAGAAACCGTCCGTAAATGGTGTCCATGACGGCCAGCGTGGCCGCCTTCCGCGCCGGGTCCGCGCCGGGCTGGAGCTCCGTCTTCGCCGCTTCCAGGAAGCGGTCGCAGTAGTTCCCCCAGAAGAAATCGTAGAGAAGCTGGGCCGCGATGTTGAAGCTGTAGTCCGCGAGGGCGGCCTCGTAGTCCTTCTGCAACTGATCCAGTTTGGCCAGGATATCCACGCAGAATACGGAGAGGTTCGCCGTGTCCCAGGGCCCGCTTTGTACACTGAGATCCCCCCCCTGCATCTGGCGGAAGCGCGCGGCATTCCAGAGCTTGTTGGCAAAGTTCCGGCCCGCTTCGATCTGGGCTTCGTCGAACTTCACATCCGTGCCCGTGGGAGCGATACGGAGAAGGCCGAAGCGCAAGCCATCCGCGCCGTATTTCGCCATGAGATCCATGGGATCAGGGGAATTGCCCTTTGCCTTGGACATTTTCTCCCCGTTTTTATCCCGGATGATGGAGGTGAAGAACACATTCCGGAAAGGAATCTCCCCTGTGAACTCAAACCCCGCCATGATCATGCGGGCCACCCAGAAGAAGATAATATCCGGGCCGGTCACCAGATCGTCCGTGGGATAGAATTTCGCCCGCGTGGCCTCATCCATGGTGGCGAAGGGCCAGAGCCAGGAGCTGAACCATGTGTCCATGCTGTCCTCGTCCCGAACCCAGTTCTCCGGGTCCGCGGGAGGGTCGGTGCTGATGTGCAGATCGCCGCTGTCCAGATGGGACATGTCCAGGGTCTCAGCGTTCTGGAGGGCCTCCGCCTTGTCCTTGCGGTACCACACCGGGATACGGTGGCCCCACCAGAGCTGGCGGCTGATGCACCAGTCCTGGAGGTTGCCCATCCAGTGCGCGAAGGTCTTCTTCCAGCGTTCCGGACGGAAGGCAATGTCGCCGCTTTCCACCGCCGCCGCTGTTTCCGCCACGGCGGGGTATTTAAGGAACCACTGGAGGGAAAGCCGGGGCTCGATGGGCACGTCCGCGCGTTCGCTGTAGCCCACGGTGTTCTGATAGTCCTCCTCCTTCACCAGCGCGTTCATTTCCGCCAGCATTTCAGCGGCTTTCACGCGGGCCTTGAAGCGGTCCATGCCGTCCAGCTCCGGGGTTTCCGGGCAGTTGATGCGCCCGTCCGGGTGCAGCACGTCACGCACCGGCAGCTTGTGGCGCTGGCCGATTTCAAAGTCCGTCCGGTCGTGCGCCGGGGTCACCTTCAGCGCGCCGGTGCCGAATTCCTTGTCCACGGCCTCGTCCCCGATGATGGGGATCGCCGCGCGGGGGAAGGGCCGCCACACGTGTTTCCCGATCAAGTCCTGGTGCCGCTCGTCCGTCGGATTCACCGCCACCGCCGTGTCCCCCATGAGGGTCTCCGGACGCGTGGTGGAAATCTCCAGGAAGCGGCCCGGTTCCTCCACCACCTCATAGCGCATGGTGTAGAATTTGCCCTTCTGCGGCTTCGGGATTACCTCCTCGTCGCTGAGCGCGGTGAGGCTGCCCGGGCACCAGTTCACCATGCGGAGGCCGCGGTAGATGTGGCCCTTTTCAAAGAGCTTCACGAACACGCGCTGCACCTCGCGGGTGTAGCCCTCATCCATGGTGAAGCGCTCGCGCGTCCAGTCGCAGGAGCAGCCCAGGCGTTTCAACTGACCGATGATAATGCCGCCATACTTTTCCTTCCACTGCCAAACCCGCTCCGTGAACTTTTCGCGGCCCAGGTCCCGGCGGGTTTTACCCTCGGTTTTGCGAAGGTCCTTCTCCACCTGGTTTTGCGTGGCGATGCCGGCGTGGTCCGTGCCAGGCAGCCAGAGCACTTCCTTCCCCTGCTGCCGGGCGCGCCGCGCCAGGATGTCCTGGAGGGTGTTGTTCAGGACGTGGCCGATGTGGAGAATGCCCGTGACATTGGGGGGCGGGATCACAATGCTGTACGCGGGTTTCGCGCTCGCGGAGTCGGCGGTGAAGCACCCCGATTCCTGCCAGCACGCATACCATTTCTCCTCAACCTCACCGGGTTGATACGCTTTCGATATTTCGGCCATAAGAAGGCCCGGACTATTCCGTCCGCGTCCGCGTTGACAAGGGTGGATAATGGCGAATGGAAAAATGGGGAACGGGGTGAAGGACGGAGGAAACCGGGGAACGTATCAGCCCCTGGTGGTCTCTCCGCGCGGCGGCGCTAATCCTGTTTCGAGAACTGCTCCAGAAGGCTCTTGCGCACGGTTTCGGAAATGCGGGCCTGGGAGACAGCGGCGAGGGCGGCCTCTTTGTCCATATCCATCCAGTTTTGAACGGCCGCCCGCACGGCATCGTCCCGCTTGCCGTCATCCCCGATGCTGGCGGCCCACGTGAAGGCGCTTTCAGGATCACTTTGCTGGATGCCCTGACTGAGTTGCTGGGCGGCAAGATCCCGGCTCGCGCCCGCGGGCAGTTGCTGCACCCACTGGCTGGCGGCCAGGGGGTCCAGGGAGGTCCAGGCGGAAACGATGGTCCGCACCGCGCCTTCCTGAGCCTCGCCCGGGGGAAGCCGCAGAGCCCAGCCCGTGGCGGCGGGGATGTCCTGGGCAAACCAGTCCCGGGCCACGGATTCCGCGGCGGAGGAGAAGTGGGAGGGCATCTTTTCCCCGCCGGTGCCGGAGAGCAGCGAATCCACCACGGCGGCACTGGCGGCGGGGTCATCCCCGGCCTTCCGGATGGAGGCGCGCAGGAGGGCCATCTCCCGTTCCTGGCCGGTGGCGGTGGCGGCCCAGGCCAGCACGGCGTCCGGATCCTGATCCGCCCAGGCATTGATGGCGCTGGAAATGGCGGCTTTTTTCTCCGCGGGATCCGTGAAAGCCCTCGCCCGGGTCACGGCACCGGGGCCGTCGTCGCGGGCCCATACCTGCATGATCTGCTCGATGGACATTTTTTTCGCCCCGGGGGATTCCAGAGCCTGCGCCCAGGCCAGCGCGGCGGCAGGGTTTTCCTGCGCCATGCCTGCGGCGATGTTCGCCCACTGGCTGGGCTGGCCCGCGAGGTCCGGGGTGTTTTTTAAAAGCTCCGCCGCCCGCAGGGGATCGGAATACGCGAAGTTCGAAACGCCGTTGTCCTTCAGGGCCGCGGTCCGGTCCGCCTCCGGCAGGCTGGACAGCCACTCCATGGCACCCTCGGGATCCTGCCAGCCCCGGTGATCCATCATGGAACGGAGCGCCATTTGCCGCATCTGCCCCTGGGGCATTTCACTGAGCAGGGCATTGATGGCCGCGGGTTCGCTGAAATCCATGCGGCGCATGCAGGAGGCCAGGGCTCCCGCCTTGTCCATTGGCGAACTAAGCCCCCGGGCAAAGGCGAGGGCTCCCTCCCGGTCCGATTCCATCCACCCGTCCATCAGCATGTTCAACTGATTGCGCCGCTGGCTGGCGGGCAGTTCCTGCCAGGTGGCGGCCGCGGCCGGGCCATCGGAGCGGGATAACTGATTCAGGACGGAAGCCATCGCGTTTTCTCCTCCCTCCTTCGAGGGGAGGGTCTTCGCCCATGCCAGCGCGGCCTGCGGGTCATTCGCCGCCCAGTTACCGGCGATCTGGGAGACCGCGCCCGCGCGATCCGTTTTGGAAAGCGAAGCGACAGCCTGGGCTGCGGCGGCGGGATCCGAGGCGGCCCAGGAGGAAAAGATGCGGTTCAGGGATTCGGCGCGCATCGGTCCTTTTTTCAAGTCTTTGGTGGCGGCGAGGGCTCCCTGGGGATCGGACGCGCCCCAGGCGTCGAAGACCGCGCCGAGCGCCTGGCGGCGGGAACCGGAATCCGGCAGTGCTTCCGCGGCCGCATGGGCGGCCTGGGGGTCCAGGGTGGCCCAGCCATTGAAGACCGCATTCAGGGCATGCCGCCGCGCGGAGCCCGCCGGCATGGCGAGGGCCGACGCGTGCGCCGCCTCCGGATCCGTGGACGCCCAGGAGGAATAAAGGGAATAAAAGCGGAACTCCCCGCCGCGTCCGCTCTTCAGCGAACTGAGGATGGAGAGGGCTTTTTTGGGATCACTCGCCGCCATGGTATTGGCCACGGCCTCTATGGCGCTGGTGCGGTCCGCCGCGTTCTGGATTTTCCTGGCATAGGCCAGGGCCTTTTCCGGATCCTTCCGGGCCCAGGTGCTGAGGATCTGCGGGCGGGTGTTCCGTGCCTGGGGGCCGGAAAGTTTTTCCACCCACGCGAGCCCGGCAGTGGGATCAAGCTCCACCCAGCGGTTAATAAGGGACTGATACACCACGCCGTCCGCCCAGGGCATGTTACCCCTCCAGGGAAAAGTCTCCATAAGACGGGCCACGGCGGCGGCGGGGGTATCCAGGAGCACCTGATACATCCGGATCTGCATTTCCTGGTAGTCCGCTATTTTACGCGCCATGCGCAGCAGGTCCTCCGTCTGACCGGTGAAGGGCTTCGCGTTTTCCTGCCGCCCAGGGAGGGCGGAGGCACCCGTCTCCCGGAGTGTCTGGCCGGTGGGGGCGGTCCCCGGCGAAGCGCTCCCGCCGGCCGCCGCGGGGGGTAGCAGATAATGTCCCATGGCCACTCCACCCGCGAGGGTGGACACGAAAAGGATCACGCGGGGAAACGGGATTTTCATGGAATTCATCCTAATCACAAATTCCCTTCCCGGGCACACTTATTTTCAGCGGGATTTTCAGCTTATGAAATTTCGCTGCCTGATTCTGTTTTTCCGCCGCTGCGAAGAACGCCTCCGCCTAACAAAAAACCGGAGCCCCCTGAAAGGGGACGCCGGTCTTTCTTATCGCGTCAAAGGCGCAGGCCCTGCCGCTTCAGGCCGCCACCGCTGACTCCAGCAGGGGCTCGCCGTAGGGGAGGTCCTCCGGGAGCGGCACGCTCTCGCGGATCCAGTCCCACAGCTGGGTGAAGTCCCGGTTCACATCCCCGGAGAGGCAGTCCGTGATGAGACCGCCCGCCTCCGGATGCGCCTTGATGGTTTCCCGGAAGGAAAATTTCGGGTCATAGAAGGCATACACCAGCTTCCGCATATTCTCCACGCCCTCGCGCATGCTCGCGCCATATTCAGTGAAGCGGGCGGGGGAAAGATCGCCCGCCACCAGGCCCTCATGCACGGCGTCCGCCGCGAGCACGCCGCTCTTCAACGCCAGCATGACGCCGCTGCTGAAAACAGGGTCCAGGAACGCGAAGGCATCCCCCAGCAGCAGCAGTCCGGGAGCGGCGCAGTGTTTGGAGTGACGGCTGTATTCACTGGTGATGCGGTATTCCCCCGTGCTCTCACCCAGGGAAAGGTGATCCTTGATCCACTGGTTTTCCTCCACCTCGCGGTCGAAGATCTGTTTCAGATCCTTCACCCCGCCGCGGGTGAGGTATTTACCCTCGGCCACGATGCCCACGCTCGTCATGTTATCGTGCTGCGGGATGTGCCAGAACCAGCCCTTGTCCGGCACATAGGCCACGGTGGTATCGCCTTCGTCGATGCCCTCGCCACGCTTCGAGTTCTTGTAATAGGTCCACACGGCGATCTTGTTCAGGTAGGGATCGTTCATGCGCCAGCCCAGGCGGTTGGAGGTGAAAGCCTCCTTGCCCGTGCAGTCCAGGGTTATAGGCGCGCGCAGGGTGTAGGTGCGGCCATCCTTACCCGTGGCCTCCACGCCCACGATGGTGTCGCCCTCCGTGAGGAGCTTGTTGACAACGGTTTCCTCACGGACCTCCGCGCCTTTTTCCCGGGCGTTGTCCAGGAGCATCTGGTCAAACTCGGAGCGTAGCACCTGCCACGTTTGCGCCACGGTCTCGCGGTCGTAGCGGTTGAAGAAATAGAAGGGCTGGGAACGCTTCCCATCCGGCTGCACGAAGGTGACGCTGTATTTTTTCACAAAGGCCGACTCCCGCATTTTCGGGATCATACCAATGCGTTCCAGCGGGCCGTAAGTGAAGGGAATGAGCGATTCCCCGATGTGATAGCGCGGGAATTTCTCGCGCTCCAGGATGACCACGCGGTGGCCGTATTCGGCGAGCAGGGCGGCGGCGGAGGAGCCGGAGGGACCGCCTCCGATGAGAATGACGTCGTAGTCGTATTCCATGGTAATGTGGGAGTGATGGGTTGATGCTAGACAGTGGCAGGGTCCGCCGCGGGAGCGGGTCCGGAAGGAGTTTCCGCCGGAGCCTTGCCGGTGACGAGATCGAAGATGGGCGAGGCCATGACCGTAGTCACCACCGCCATGATGACAAGGATGGCGAAGAGCGCCTCCGAGATGATGCCGCGCTGGAGCCCGATATTGATAATGATGAGTTCCATGAGCCCGCGCACGTTCATGAGCGTCCCAATACCCAGGGCCTCGCGGTTGGTCATCCCCGTCAGGCGCGCCGCGCCCCAGCAGGCCACACCCTTGCCCACGATGGCCGCCACCAGCACCGCGAGGCACATCAGCCAGAGGAAGCCGGAATTCAGCAGATTCATCTTCGTGTTCAGGCCGGAGAAAGTGAAGAACAGCGGCAGCAGCAGCGCTACCGTGAGCGGCTGGATGCGGGCGATGAGGTCCCTCGTCACCGTGCCGCGCGGGACGGCAGTGCCCAGAACAAAGGCCCCGAAGACCGCGTGCAGGCCGATCTTATCCGTGAACCACGCCGCCGCGGACATGAGGATGAGGATGAAGACGAGGCCGCTTTCCGTCAGGGAATCGTCTTTCAGGAGCCGGCGCTGGAAGCGCGCCAGCAGCGGTTTTATGATCAGCAGCACCACGATGACGAAGAGCGCGCCGTCCCGGATATTCACCAGCGCGTGGCTCATGTCCCCGTCCATGCTCGCCAGGATCACGGCCAGGATGCACCAGGCACTCGTGTCATCCACCGCGCCCGCGCCCAGGGACACCGCGCCCATGGCCGTGCCGCCCAGCTTCTTGTGTTCGATGAGCCGCGCCAGCACGGGAAAGGCCGTGATGCTCAGCGCCGCGCCCAGGAAGAGCATGCCCTCCGTCAGGCTCGTCCGCGCGGGGAACAGTTCCGTGTGGTGAAAGAGGATCCAGCCCAGCCCGGCGGCGAGGGCGAAGGGGGCCACCATGCCCGCCACGGAGACGGCCAGCGAGCTTTTCAGCCGCACTTTCATAATGTCCATGCGGAACTCCAGACCCACGGTGAACATGTAAATGGCCAGCCCCAGCTGGGACACGGGAAACAGGTAGCTCTGAGTATCCCGGGTGGTCATGCTCTTGTCCCAGGGGAACAGCCAGTGCTGCCAGTCCGGCTGCAGCAGGCCAAAGAGCGAGGGCCCCAGGAGGATGCCGGTGATCATCTCCGCCACCACCTGCGGCTGGCCGCATTTCTTCGCCAGCATTCCCATGACCCGGCAGGCGAAGAGGATGACCGCGAGTTGCAGGAAGAACTGGATGGCGAGCTGGGTGTTGTTCACGCGGACGGGGCTGAAGGTTTTCAGCCGGAGGGTCGCGCTTCCGTGTTGTAACGGAAATAGATATTCGGTATGGGATTGATCGCCAGCCGGTATCACACTCCATGGACCTCAGACACCTCCGCTACTTCCAGGCCATCGCCGAGGAATTGAGTTTTTCCCGCGCGGCGAAGCGGCTGAACATCGTGCAGCCCGCGCTGAGCCGGGCACTGAAGGAGCTGGAGGCGGAGATGGGCGCGGAGTTGCTGGCGCGTACCCAGCGGTCCGTGGTGCTCACCGCGCCGGGCCGGGTGTTGCTGGATGAAACCGCGCTGCTCTTCGAACGGCTGGAGCATACCACACGCCGCGTGCGGGCGGTGGCGGCGGGGCAGGAGGGGGAGCTGCGGTTGGGCTACATCGGCCCGCCCACGCAACGGTTTCTCGGGCGGGTGCTGGAGGAATATGCCCGGCGGTGTCCAGGGGTGACGGTGCATCTGGAGGAGCGCACCCCGGAGCGGGTGTGGGAAATGGTGGCGCGGGACCGGCTGGACATGGGCCTCACCCGGCCTGTGCTGGCCCACGCTTCTCTGCGCATGGAGACGCGCGTGCTCCGGCGGGAACGCCTCTGCGCCGCCGTGCCGCGCGGCCACGAATGGCACGGGCGGAAATCGCTTCCCTGGCGCTCCCTCGCGGGCCAGTCGCTCATCGTGCTCGCGCGGCGGGAGGGCGCGGGTTCGCACGATGAAATCCTGGCAGGGTGCCGGGGCGCGGGCTTCACCCCGCGGCTGGTGCAGACGCCCAGTCTTATCAGCACCGTGCTGCGTTATGTGGAGGCCGGGAGCGGCATCGGCATCGTGCCGGAAAGCATCGGGGAATCCGAGCCCTCGCCTTCATGGAGCCCCGTGCCGCTCACGCCCCGGCTGGAGGTGCCACTGGTGCTGGTGGGGAAGCAGGGCCGGGAGGAACCCCCGGTAGAGGCCTTCCGGCGGTTGCTGGCCGAGTGGTCCGCGGCGGGAAAGCTCTTTCCCGTAGGAAAGTGACCACAGGCAGGGCCCTATAACAGGAGCCTTTAGTTCACCAGGATGCCCCGCATCACGGCCACGTCGTGGAGAGCCGTGAGGATGGAGATGAGCATGGAGATGCCCATCAGTTTCCAGAAGATCCGCTGGTGCCGGATGGCGCTCACCAGCTCGATCCCGTTCCGGCTTTGTGTGAGCCGCGAGATGGCGGAGGCATACCGCGCCAGGCGCACAAAGGCGAAGATACCCAGAACGAAATTCACCACGGCAAGGAGCGTTTTTATGTCCAGAGGCGGCTGACTGTGGCGCGCGTCGGTAGCCATGATGGCGGTGAGAATCACGCCCAGGCTGATGGCCATCATCAAAAGACCCAGCACGGCGACTAGAAAAACCCACGGCCGGGTGCGGCGCAAGTAATCGATTACCAAAGAGGGAACCTCTCCCCCCTGGCCTCCGGCGGGGGAGGAAAATCCGGAAGCGGGGGAGGAATAATAAGAGGGAGCAGCCATGAGAGGAGCAAAGAAAGGTGTCGGGCGAGCGGTTAAAATTTCCGCATCAACAATGGCACCGCCATGAGGGCCGCGAAAACAATGGTCAGGATGCCCACGAATCTCCAAAAGAGAAACTGCTGCCGAAGTGCCTCCGCGAAATCCGCGTGGCTACGGGAGCGCTGAGCCCTTTTGATGGCCGCTCCGTAATAGCAAAGCCGGATGCCGGGATGCGCGATCAGATAAAAGACAACAATAGCGATGGCAACGAGGGGGGCTGCCTCACGGCTCCCCGGGCGCGTTGCCATGTTTGAAATATAAAAAAGGCCCGCGACATAGATAAAGGCGAAAAGCAAAGAAATCACGCCTATCAGCCCGGGCCATGGCCGCGTTCCCGCAAGTTCATTGATTGCCGCCTCCGGAATCTCGCCCTCTCCGGACTCCCGGTAAAAAAGAGGTGCGGCGGGTGGTTGATAGATATTTTCGTTCATGGGGACTTGCTGACACTTCCCATGCCTGGTTTCCGCGGGGAGTCAATACCTTCGGTTGTTCCGTTTTAGATACATTTCCATAAGCCGGGCGGTCCGCGGATTCCTCATTGCCCCGGCGAATGGGGCGGCGAGGGTGCGGGTTTAAACCCCCGTGGAAAACCGGTTTTACAATGCCTTCGATCTGGAGCCGCTCGATCCCGCCCCGCGCGGGAGGGAAGGGGAATACCGTACCGTTTTTGAGATCAACCGGGACCGCATCATTCACACCTCCGCGTTCCGGCGGCTGCAAAACAAGACGCAGGTTTTTCTGTCCGGGGAGTATGATTTCTACCGCACGCGGCTGACGCACAGCATCGAAGTCTCCCAGATAGGGCGGGGCATCTGTGCCTGGCTGAAGCGGAGCGGCAGGTTTCTGGATGACGGCTGTTTTATTGATCCTGACCTCGTGGAGGCCGCCTGTCTGGCGCATGACCTGGGGCATCCCCCCTTTGGCCATGCCGGGGAGCGCACCCTCCACCGGCTCATGGGGCCGTGGGGAGGCTTTGAAGGCAACGCGCAGACGCTGCGGCTGCTCACGGAGACCATCTTTTCCGAAAGTTACACGGGCATGAATCCCTGCCGGGCTTTTCTGGATGCCGTGCTGAAATACAAGACCCTGCACGCGGAGCTGGAAAATCCGGTGAACCATTTTCTCTACGATTTCCAGCAGCGGTATCTGGACTTCGTGCTCGCGGACCAGGAATTTCCGCTGGAGCTCACGCCCGGCCCGGTGCGGGATGGTTTCCGGTCCATCGAGTGCCAGATCATGGACTGGGCGGATGACACGGCGTATTCCCTGAATGACATCGCGGATGGCATCCATGCCGGATTCATCACTCTGGAGGCCCTGGAGAAATGGGCGGCGCTGGAAAACCTGGAGGACGCGGAGGCCGGGCTGGTGACGCGCCTCTTGCAGGGCATCCGCGATGGAAAGGTGGAAAACCGGCTGCGGCGGCGCGTCGCGGATTTCATCACCGCCACGCGGCTGGAGCCGGACGCGAATTTCATGAGTGGCTGGAGCCAGCGCTACTGCTACCGGCTGGCCATCGACGCGGAGGCCCGCCAGGAGGCGAAGTTGTATAAGCGCATCGCCCTGCACCTCGTTTTCCGGAGCCGCCCGCTGCGGCAACTGGAGTATAAGAGTGACCACATGCTGACCCGCCTGTTCGAAGCCCTCGCGGGGCGTTATCTGGCGGGGGATACGGGCGCGGGGTCGGGCCTGCTTTCGGAGAGGGAGGAGGCACTGCTCGCCGGGGAACAAGGGGAGCGTGGCCGCGCCCGGCTGCTCTGCGATGCTCTGAGCCGCATGACAGATGGTGGGGCCACGCGGCTTTACCGCCGCCTTTTTGACGCGGGGTTTCACTCCATCGGGGATATCGGGTAAGGGGTGAAAACGGGACACCCGGCTTGCGTCCCGGTCCGGGGCGTGCTTTGCGTTTGCGGTATGTCTGATTCCCCCGCTCCCTCCCGCCGTGTCACCCCTGGCTGCCTCATGCTCATCGTGGGAGGCGTTTGGCTGCTCGTGCTGGGCGGGTGGATGGCGTGGTCGCTCTACGGTACCGTAAAGGAGGTCCGCACCTTCACGGACAGCGAGGCGAAGCCGGTGACGCCCGCGCAGCCAACGGCGGAGCAGATCACGGCCCTGCGGGCGCGCATCAATGAATTCGGGGGAGCCGTGGGCCGGAAGGAGAAAGCGGAACTCCGCCTCACCGTGGAGGATCTGAACAGCCTCCTGGCCACGGAGGAAATCGTAAAGCCCATGCGGGAATACGCCAAAGTGGAGAGCATCGGTGAGACAGTGAAGATGCAGGTCTCCGTGGCCATGAACGGGCTCCCGCTGACGGGCGAGCGGCTGTATCTGAACGGCTTCGTGGAACTCACGCCCCGGACGGATAAGGATAAGGGCATCGTCCTCGCCACGAAGGCCATCACCGTGCCTGGAAAGACGGTGACGGAGGGATTCATCACGAACTACAAGGACACCAATCACGTGGATGGCCTGCTGCTGAATGAACTGCGGGAGAAGAGCAAGGACCCGTCCATCATGGAGGTGATGCAAAAGCTCACCACCGTGCGCCTGGAGCCCGGCGTGGCTGTCCTGGAGTACGCCCCCCCCGCCGCGAAGTAATCGACGGCCACAAGGAGCGGCGGCATTTCTGTCGCCGTCGATTGATGGAGAACCGGTGCCAGGTGTCTGGTTCCTGCCCCTCTACTCCGGGCAGGAACAGAAAGCCAAACGGCAGCGGGAATGCCGCCTCTCTGCCCCCGGCCCTCCCGCCGCTTTTAGTTGCTTGCGCGCCTTCCGGAGTGCATAGGGTCCGGAACCTTACTCTCCCCATGGCTCAAATTTACTATTCCGGACCGAACAGGCAACCCGTGCTGGCCAGTGACAGCGACCTCCCGGCGCTGCTGGGAAATGGCACGCTGACGCCCGCCACTCTGGTGTGGATGGAGGGAATGGCGGACTGGAAACCCCTGCGGGACGTGCGCCCTGACCTCGTGGGCGGAGCCGCACCCATGGGATTCACCGGTGGCGGCATCCCCGCCGTGCCCGCCGCCCCGGCTTATCCGTCCTACCAGGGCGTCCAGGCTCAGAGCGGGTCCCGAGTCTCGCATGACATCGACTTCACCCTCATCGGCGAGGAGATGCAGATCATCGAAATCGAGCTGGACCCTAACGAAACGGTGATCGCCGAGGCGGGTTCCATGAACTACATGGACCAGAGCATCAAGTTTGAAACCAAAATGGGCGATGGCTCGAACCCGAAGAGCGGCCTGTGGGACAAGATGAAGCAGGTGGGCCGCCGCATGCTCACGGGGGAAAGCCTCTTCATGACGCACTTCACGAATCAGGGCAGCGGTAAGCAGCGCGTGGCCTTCGCGGCCCCTTACCCCGGGAAAATCATCCCATTGGAGCTCAGTCACTACAATGGCGAGATCATCTGCCAGAAGGACGCCTTCCTCTGCGCGGCAAAGGGGACCAGTATTGGCATCGCCTTCGCGCAAAAGCTGGGCGTGGGCCTCTTCGGCGGCGAAGGCTTCATCCTCCAGAAGATCAATGGGGACGGGCGGGCGTTCATCCACGTGGGTGGCACGGTGGTGAAGAAGGAACTGCGGGGTGAAACCCTGCTGGTGGATACCGGCTGTCTCGCGGCGTTCAGCCAGGGCATCGAGTACAACATCCAGCGCGCGGGAAATCTGAAGAGCATGGTCTTTGGCGGCGAGGGCCTGTTCCTCGCCACCCTGCGGGGCTACGGCACCGTGTGGCTCCAGAGTCTGCCCTTTTCCCGCCTGGCGGACCGCGTGCTTTCCAATGCCACCGGGGCCACGCGCAATGACCAGGGCTCCATTCTCGGCGGCCTGGGGAATCTCTTCGGGGACTGAGCCCGGAGCCACGTCCTCCACATTTCGAAGTCCTGCCCTCTTGCACCCCTTCCCCCGGAGTTAATATACCGTTCTCTTTACCTTATTGCCATGAGCCAACTCGACGAACTGAAGAAGCACACCAAAGTGGTTGCCGATACCGGCGACTTTGAATCCATGCGCGCCTACAAGCCGCAGGATGCCACCACGAATCCGTCGCTCATTCTCCAGGCCGCCGGGAAACCGGAATACCGCCATCTCATCGATGAAGCCGCGGCTGCCGGGAAAAAGGGAACGCTCTCCGGAAAAGATCAGGTGGAGAGCGTCATGGACCACATCCTTATTCTCTTCGGCCAGGAGATCCTGAAGATCGTGCCGGGCCGTGTCTCCACGGAGGTGGATGCCCGCCTGTCCTTTGACACGGAAGGCACTCTCGCGAAGGCGCGGCACCTCATCGGCATGTATGAGGCCGCCGGCACTCCCCGGGAGCGCGTGCTCATCAAGATCGCCTCCACGTGGGAAGGCATCAAGGCGGCGGAGGTTCTCCAGAAGGAGGGCATCAACTGCAATCTGACGCTCCTTTTCTCCCTGCCCCAGGCCGTGGCCTGCGCGGACGCGGGCATCACTCTCATTTCCCCCTTCGTGGGCCGCATCCTGGACTGGTACAAGGCCGCCACGAAGAAGGAATATGCCGCCGCCGAAGATCCCGGCGTGGTCTCCGTGACCAGCATCTTCCATTATTTCAAGAAGTTCGGCCACAAGACCGAGGTCATGGGCGCCAGCTTCCGGAACAAGGGCGAGATCACCGAACTCGCCGGCTGCGATCTCCTGACCATCAGCCCCGCGCTGCTGGGTGAACTCCAGGCTTCCGACGAGCCGCTGCCCGTGAAGCTGGACGCCGCCGCCTCCGCCGCCATGGAGATCGAGCGCCGGGTGTATGACGAAAAGACCTTCCGCTTCGAGTTCAACGAAGACGCCATGGCCACCGAAAAGACCGCCGATGGCATCCGCAAGTTCGCGGCGGACATCGTGAAGCTGGAAGCCCTCGTGGCAGACGCCCTGAAGTAAGCGCGCACAACACGCGAAGCGCTGCCGGAAAGAGCAGGGGCGCTATTTTACAGGCTCCGTCTCTCGTGAAGAGAGGCGGAGCCTGATTCGTTCTGATCCTGTTCATTGCCTGTAAAATCATGAATCCCGGCCCGGATGTTCCCGAAGGTGAGGAGTATTCCGGTGGGCTGGCCTCGTGGGTTGATCCTCTTACCGGAACTCGCAAATTTGGAACGGTTTCGGATCTAACAATTCTGGAGCGTTTTTTTGACGATAACCTCTACGAGGTAAGCGTGGAGTTCCAAAGATCCGCGACGGTGGCAGATGTGGCCCGGCTCAGAAGAGTCGTTCCTGAAATAAAAAGTATCCCGGCGATACAGGCGGTGACTCTCATTGCCGGTTTGAATGAATGGTCCGCCGGAATCCATTACCGGCACCGGGCTAATGAGCTTGCCGGTGCGCTGCGGGACCAGGGATATGTCGTGAAGATCACACAGATCAAAGCAGGCCCGGGTTCTTCACCATAAGACCCGCACCGCCGGGAGCCCGGAAGAAGGGATCACCCCTTTAAATTCGGGCAGGGATTATACCCTCATTTTAGAAATGCCAGTGCCCGCTCTCTTGCGGGAGCGGGCACCGGACAGATTGCGGGGAGCAAAAATGTAAGCGGACTGCCGGTCAATAGCGGTAGTGGTCCGCCTTATACGGGCCTTCCACCGGCACGCCGATGTAGTCGGCCTGTTCCGCGGTGAGGACGGTGAGCTTCACGCCGATCTTCTCCAGGTGCAGGCGGGCCACCTCTTCGTCCAGCTTCTTCGGCAGCACGCGGACCATGGGGCCTTCGGCGGCGTAATTTTCACGGTTCTTCCAGAGGTCCAGTTGCGCCAGCGTCTGGTTGGAGAAGCTGTTGCTCATCACGAAGGACGGGTGGCCGGTGGCGCAGCCCAAGTTCACAAGGCGGCCCTCCGCCAGCATGTAGATGCTGTTCCCAGCGGGGAAGGTGTAGCGGTCCAGTTGCGGCTTGATGTTCAGCCGCTGGACGCCGGGATATTCGTTGAGCTTGTCCACCTGGATCTCGTTGTCGAAGTGACCGATGTTCGCCACGCAGGCCTGGTCCTTCATCTTCGCCATGTGCTCCACGGTGATGACGTCCTTGTTCCCCGTGGTGGTGATGTAGATATCCCCGCGTCCCAGGGTGTCCTCGATGGTGCTCACCTCAAAGCCTTCCATGGCCGCCTGGAGCGCGTTGATGGGGTCGATCTCCGTGATGATGACGCGCGCGCCCTGGCCGCGGAGGCTCTGGGCACTGCCCTTGCCCACGTCGCCGTAGCCGCAGACCACGGCCACCTTGCCGGAGATCATGACGTCCAGCGCGCGGTTCAGCCCGTCCACCAGGGAGTGGCGGCAGCCGTAGAGGTTGTCGAACTTGGACTTCGTGACGCTGTCGTTCACGTTGAAGGCCGGGACGAGCAGCTTTCCGGCTTCCGCCAGCTTGTAGAGGCGGTGCACACCCGTGGTCGTTTCCTCGGACACGCCTTTCCATTCCTTCACCAGTTCATGGAAGATGTAGGGGGTCTCGGCGTGGACCTTCTTGAGCAGGTCTTTGATCACCTTTTCCTCGTGGGAACCGCTGGGGGTGTTCACCCAGCCATCGCCGTTTTCGAGTTCATAACCTTTGTGCAGGAAGAGGGTGACATCGCCGCCATCGTCCACCACGAGCTGAGGACCGAGACCGTCGGCACCCACGATGGCTTTCCACGTGCAGTCCCAGTATTCCTCCAGGGTCTCGCCCTTCCATGCGAAAACGGGGACGCCCGCCGCCGCGATGGCCGCCGCCGCGTGGTCCTGGGTGGAGAAGATGTTACAGGAGGCCCAGCGCACCGTGGCTCCGAGCGCTGTCAGCGTCTCGATGAGCACCGCCGTCTGGATGGTCATGTGGAGGGAACCGGTAATGCGCACGCCGGCCAGGGGCTTGCCCGCGGCGTAGCGCTGACGGATGGACATGAGACCGGGCATTTCCTTTTCAGCGATGTCGATTTCTTTGCGGCCCCAGTCGGCAAGGGCGATGTCGCGGACGAGGTAGTCAGTGGTGGAGGGGGTGGCGGTGGTACTCATTGAAGTGTGATATGGAATAGTGGAAGCCAAGGGAAAGGGCATTGTGTCCCGCGAACGCATGGACAAATCAAGATGCGTCGATATGTCATTGGCGGCGCGGGCCGTCAAAGGCGAAATTGCCGCTCGGTCTGCGTGCGGTCTCCGGAGGTGAGGGACTTGACAAAACCGGAGGCTCATTTTAATTCCTACTGTATCAGTCGGAATACCATTCCCGCATCCTGCCGGGCGGTGTTCCCGGCAGTCCGACCAGTCAACTGGAGGTCGTCCCTCGCTCTTCTTTTTGACATGAATTTCAATGTGACCACGACAGTTTCCGGCGGCATTTGGTTCCGCGCGGTGACCGGCTGCCTCCTCCTTGGCTTCGCCGGGGGGCTTTCCAGTGCCTCCGCTGAAGAACCAGCCGGGGCCGAAGCCCGTATCGGGTTTTTTGAAAAGTCCGTCCGTCCCCTCCTTTCGGATAAGTGCTATGGGTGCCATTCCGCGGACACGAAGCCGGCCGGAGGGCTGCGGGTGGATGACCGGAATGGACTGCTGACCGGTGGCGACTCCGGCCCGGCGGTCACCCCGGGCGATCCGGAAAAAAGTCTGCTCCTCACCCGCATCCGCCACGCCACCGGAGAAAAGCGCATGCCCCGGGAGTCGGACCCGCTGACCGTGGAACAGATCGCGGTGCTGGAACAGTGGATCCGCGACGGCGCGGCGTGGCCCCAGGAGAGATTGCCGGATGCCCTCCACCGCCAGCCCCCGGCCTACGCGGACCTCCGGGCCAGACACTGGGCCTGGCAGCCGCTTTCCACCCCGACGATCCCAGAGGTGCGGGATGCATCCTGGCCTCGCGGGGAGGTGGACCGGTTCATCCTCTCGACGCTGGAAAACAAGGCCCTCACGCCCGTGCCGGACGCGGACCGCCAGACCTTGATCCGGCGCGTCACCTTCGATCTCACCGGCCTCCCTCCGTCACCGGCGGACATCGACGTCTTTCTCTCCGATACCTCCCCCGGTGCGTATGAACGGGTGGTGGACCGTCTGCTGGCCGCGCCCGCCTTTGCGGAACAATGGGCCCGCCACTGGCTGGACGTGGCGCGCTACGGGGAATCCACCGGGCCCTCGCGCAATATTCCCTATCCATTCGCGTGGCGTTACCGGGATTATGTCATCGATGCCGTGCGCCGCGATGTTCCCGTGAACCAGTTCATTACGGAACAAATCGCGGGGGATCTGCTGCCCGCGCAGACGCCGGTCGCGCGCGATCGCCTGAATACGGCCACCGGCTTCCTCGCCTTGGGGCCCAGGGATGTGAACCAGCGGTTCAAAAACCGCTACCTCATGGACAATGCGGATGAGCAGATCGACGTGGTCACCCGGTCGGTGCTTGGGCTCACCGTGAGCTGCGCGCGGTGCCATGACCACAAGTTCGATCCCATCCCCATGGAGGATTATTATGCCCTCGCGGGGATCTTCACGAGCACTGACGACTGCACCGGCCTGCGCAGCAAGATGGGGGGCGCGGGGCTGGATTATTACGATCCGGCAAAACTCATCCCCCTCTCGGGCGATGTCCCGCCGCCCCAGGGGGAGGCCGTGGAAAAGCTGAAGGCGGAAGTCGCCGCGGCGAAAAAGGAGTGGGACGCCATCCGGGGAACTCCCGAGGGACTGAAGAAGGCCGCGGACGGGAATCCCACCCAGCGCCCGTTTCGTCTGAAATACGAAAAGCTGCGGGATGAACTGCTCGCCCTGACAGATCCGGCGGCGCGCGGTTTTGTCATCCATGGCGCGCGGGACGCTAAGCGGATCGCGGATACCGAACTGCGCATTCGCGGCGAGGCGGAGCGCACGGGTCCGGTGGTGCCGCGGGGATTCATTTCCGTCCCGGTGATCGCGGACGCCCTTCCGGTTCCCGAGGGACAAAGCGGGCGTCTGCAACTGGCCGCATGGCTCACGCATCCGCGCAATGCCCTCACTCCGCGTGTGTATGTGAACCGCGTCTGGTCCCATCTCTTTGGCCGGGGCCTCGTTTATACGGTCGATAACTTCGGGGTCAAAGGAGCGCCCCCCACCCATCCGGAGCTGCTGGATTATCTCGCCGGGCGTTTCGTCGCGGACGGCTGGTCGCTGCGGAAGCTCGTGCGCGGTCTTGTCCTCACGCGCGCCTATCAGCTGGGCAGCGGTGTTTCCCCGGAGCATCTCCGCGTGGATCCCGGCAATCTTTTACTTTGGCGTCGCGCCCCCCGGCGTCTCACCGCCGAGGAATTCCGGGATGCCGTGCTGGCCGCTTCCGGCTTGCTGGCGGGCCCTCCGGAATCCTCCGCCGCGCGCGACCTGAAGATGATCGAGATCCAGGACAACGGTCCCGAATCCCAAAAACTGCACGGGTATTCCGGCGGCGCGCTTCATCGCAGTCTGTACCTGCCCCTGCTGCGCGGGGTCACGCCCGCCGCGCTGGAGCCCTTCGATCCCGCGCCGCAGTCTCTCGTCACCGGTAAGCGGGAGGAAACCACGGTTCCCGCGCAGGCGCTCTTTTTGCTGAACTCGCCTTTTGTCAGGCAACAGGCCCTGGCGTTTGCCGGAAAGGCGGCGCGCGCGGTTCCTGACAAAACTCCGGACGCCATCCGGGACCTGCATCTGCGCGCGCTGGGTCGTCCCCCAACGGCGGCGGAGACCGCCCGCGCCTTGCAGTTTCTGGCCGATTATCAGGCCGCGGACAGCCCGCCCCGGGATGTGGTCAAACAGCCCGCCGCTTCCCAGGTTCCGGATACGGAGGCCAGTCTCGCGGCCAACGGATCCACCGCCTCCTCTCCGGATAGCGCTCCGCGCCAGGATCCACCCGCCGCCGCGCCAGTCATTCCTCCCGCGGACGCGGCCACCGCCGCCTGGCAGGCTTACACCCAGGCGGTCTTCGCCTCCGCCGAATTCCGCCTCATTCCCTGACCTCCCATGAACTCCGGTATGTCCTTCTTTCCCTCCACCCGGCGTGGCTTTCTGCACCGGGCCGCTGGCGGTCTCGGTGGTCTCGCGCTCGCCGGATTGCTGGGCAGGCAGTCGGTGCAGGCCGCCCCGCCTCCGCTGGCAGCCCGGGCTTCCCACTTCGTTCCCAGGGCCAAACGTCTCATCTTTCTCTTCATGGAGGGGGCTATGTCCGGGCAGGATACTTTCGACTACAAGGAGGATCTGCAAAAGAACGCCGGAAAAACCGCGCCTGGCGGAGGCGTCCTCACGCCTTCAAAGTTCGCTTTCCGCCGGCATGGCGAAAGTGGCTTCTGGTTCTCCGAACTGTTGCCTAACATCGCGAAGCACGCGGACCGCCTCTGCTGGCTGCGGGGGCTCCACACCGATACCCCGGCGCATCCGCAGGCCGTGGTGCAACTGCACACCGGGGCGGCCAACGCGATCCTGACCCGCCCCAGCATGGGTTCCTGGCTTTTTTATGGCTTGGGAACGGAGAACGAAGACCTGCCTGGCTACATCAGTATCAATCCTTCAGCCAACTTCGGCGGGGCGGTGAATTACGGCAGCGCCTTTCTCCCGGCTCACTTTCAGGGTAGTCGCATCAGCGACACCGGTGTCATGCCCAATCTCAAGGCCGCCTCCGCCAGTGTCTTGCAGCGCCGTCAGTTGGATCTGATCCAGGAAATGAACCGGGACTATGCCGCGGTTTCCGGCGCGCCGGACGCGGTGCGGGGCGTTATCGAATCCAGTGAACTCGCCTTCCGCATGCAGGGTCGGCTGCCGGAAGTCATGGACTTTTCCCGCGAACCCCAGGCGGTGCTGGATGCCTATGGCGTGAAGGACGGCCCCGCGGGATCGTTTGCCCGCCAGTGCCTCATGGCCCGCCGTCTCAGTGAAGCGGGTGTGCGTTTTGTGGAAATCTGCCATCCGGGATGGGACCACCACAGCAACCTGCACAAGGACTCATCGAACGCTCCGCTGCCGTGGACCAGGCGACCGGGGCTCTGCTCCAGGACCTCGCCAGCCGGGGACTCCTGGAGGATACGCTGGTGTTATTCGGTTCGGAATTCGGTCGCCAGCCCGCCGCCCAGGGCCCGGATGGGCGGGACCATAACATCACCGGTTATTCCATGTTCCTCGCCGGGGCCGGGGTGAAGGCGGGCTATACCCACGGTGCCACCGACGAACTCGGCATCCGCGCCGTCTCCGGACGCATGCACACGAACGACCTGCACGCCACCCTTCTCGCCCTCATGGGCCTCGATCACGAACACCTCACGTTCCCCTACGGAGGCCGCGACTTCCGCCTCACCGATGTCGCGGGCAAGGTGGCGCGGGAGATCATGGTGTGAGCCGTGACAAAGGTGGAGAGTGAATCTCTCCCGGAATACGGCCACGCCCCGGCCTTTTGTCCGATTTCCGAAAACTCTGTGTCAGGAAATGGCGGAAACCGTCAATTATCCCGCGCACATGAACGGCGAACACGCACGGCGCGAACTATTTCTGAACCATCTGGCGGGATGCGAGGCTTCTCTGCGGGCCTTCCTCGCGGGCGCGCTCGCCATCCGGGAGGACCGGGCGGACCTGTTCCAGGAAATCGTGCTCATCCTGTGGCGGAACTTTGACCGTTACGATGCCTCCCGTCCATTCCATCCATGGGCGCTCGGAGTGGCGGTGCGCCGGATGAAGGAGGAGTATCGACGCCGGCAGCGCCGCCCTGAATGCCTCGCGCCGGATAATCTGGAACGGCTCGCCTCGGTTTTGGAGCGCCAGGCGGCTCCCGCGGCCATGCGGGATGAGGAGGCGGCTCTGGCGGAGTGTCTGAACACGCTGCCCCTCCAGGCAGCCCAGCTGGTGCGGTGGCGTTATTACGAAGGCACCGGGATCCGGGACTTGGAAATGGCGACCGGCCAGAGCACCGCCGCCCTCTATCAAACGTTGTCCCGCATCCGTCGGCGCCTCGCGGAGTGCATTCGTCAGCGCCTTTCTCTTTCGAAAAAACAACCTGTCCCAGCTAATGAAGTCTGATCCCGATTTCCATCCGCTTGCCGGTGCCTGGCTCGATGGCACCGCCGCGCCCACCGAAAACCGGCTGCTCGACGAACTGCTCGCCGGGGACCCGCGGGTCATGGACGAATACGCCGCGCTTTGCCGCACCGAGGGGTTGCTTCAGGGGATTCAGCCGGATGAAAATGAACGCCGGGAAGCCCTGCGGAAAATGCTGATAAGGAAAGTCCGGTCCGGGCGATTTGTGATCACCGCGCTCCGGCGTCCTTCCTGGAAAGCGGTGGCGGCGATCACGGCGGTCCTGATTTCCGTGTGGTACTTTTGGCCTGGGCAGAGAGGGAATGACCCTTCGGCACAGCGCCGCCGGTCGCCACTCATTCCACGCCTGGTGGCCAGGAACACTCCCGCGGTAACTGCCGCGCCGGGCCTGCCACCTGCTGGCGTGGCAGGATGGGAAAAGCGGCTGCGTCATATATATGTGCCTGCTTTTCAGGCACGGGGCACGCTTCCCGAGGCCGCTGAAGCGCTCACCCGGAAGATGTGGGAGTGCGGCGTCCGGAATCTGTCGGTCAGAATGGATTTCAAGGATACGGGCGACTCTCCCGTGTATGTGCATCTCGACTGCGCGCTGCCCGCGTGGACGCTGGTGGAAATCCTGGCCCTCCAGTCCGGGACGACCGCAAGGCTGTCGGGAGACACGCTCGTTTTTCAGAAGGACCCGAATGCGGAGCCGCAGCTGGGTTCGCTGGACGGTTCGTCGCCCCGGCCCCCTCTGCGCCTTCTCTTGGGGCTTGCCGGAAAGGGTGCGGGCCCGGACGAAGCTGAAATCCTGGCGGGACTGGTGGAAACCCGCTTCGACAAACTGCTGACGTTTAAGGAGGCTCCGGATTCCGCCCTCTCTTACACAGGTTCTCCGAGGATGGTGAAAGTGCTTAACCGCGCTCTCGGCGCGGAACCCATGCCAGTGGTGAAAATACGGTATGATATCGTGATGGTGAACATCGCTCCGGGCGCGGATTTTTCAGAGCCATTCCCGGGGAGTTCCTTTCAGCAGGGACCTCCCCCCGGCAAGGCAGGCGTGGCAGGGGTGTTTACGGAAAAGCAGATGGAGGTAATCCTTAACAGCCTCGCGGATAAAAGAGGCGTGAAATCAATCACCATTCCCGCCCCGACAGGCTCCTCGCAATCCTCCGTTGAGTGCGATCTTTCGATCACGGGGAAGTCCGGGGAGAAAGACAGCCCCATGAAAGCCACCTTTCTTTGCTCTCCGGGTTTGGACCAGACTCTGGATGTCTACTGCCAGTTGGAATACATGGATCTTGCTGTTTCCTCTGAAATGAACAGCGAGTTCAAAACGCAGGTGTTGATCTGGAAGGGACAAACCGTCAGCTTCGGTGGGTTGAAAGGCCCTGGGGGAGAGAGGATCACGTTTTTTGTTACTCCGGTGGAGGTGGATGCGGACGGCCGGCGGATTCAGCGCTGAAGTGCTGTGCTTCGATCACCCGGCTGCCGCCGGTCTATCCTGCATCCATGGCGGGCGACTTCTCCTTGATCCACCGGCGGGATTTGAACTCAAAGCGGGGCAGGGTACCAGGAGTCACCACCTGGACATCCATGCGGACCTGGAAGCAGTCCCGCAGGGTGTTGCTGATGCGGTCGGCCAGGGTGTGATCCCGCATTCCTGGGGGCACTTCCACGAGGATCTTCAGATCCAGGAGGGCTCCGGTCCGATGCTCCCGCACCTGATACTCCACCACTTCCGGGAAGCGCCGCAGGACGCCATCCACGGCGGCGGGGTAAATATTCACGCCACGCACGGTCACCATGTCATCCAGACGCCCGAGGATGCCGCCGTCCAGACAGAGAGAGCCATCCTCCGCGTAGAATTTCCGCACCAGATCCCCCGTGCGGTATCGCAGCATGGGGCCTCCCAGGCGGGCCAGGGTGGTCACCACCAACTCGCCCTCGCCGCCCTCCGCCACTTCCTGGCCGCTGGCGGGGTCCAGGATTTCCGCGAAGTGGAAGTTCTCCAGCACGCGCAGCCGTCCGGGCACGCCAGGCACCTGACAACTCACGGGACCGGTTTCCGTGAGTCCGTGGTGATCGAACACCACCGCGCCAGGCCATACATCCGCGATCCTCTCCCGCACGGAGGGCTGGCTGCCGCCGGGTTCGCCAGCAACGATGATGAGCCGCAGGGCGAATTTTTCATCACGCAGTTCCTCATTCTGCCGCCGCACATCGCCCATGTGCAGGGCGTAGGTGGGCGTGGTCACCACCACGGTAATGCGGTGCTTCAGCATCAATTGGAGCCGCGCATTCGTGCTCATGCCGCCGCCAGGAACCACCATGCATCCCAGTCGCGTGGCGGCCTCGAAGGCGGTCCAGAATCCCAGGAAAGGTCCGAACGAGAACGGGAAAAAGATGCGGTCCTCGCCGGGCTCCAGCGAGGCCGTGTCGAAAATCTCCTGCCACGCCTGGAGCATGCCGCCCCAGTCATCCCGGCTGTCCAGCCAGGTGAGCGGCGGGCCGGTCGTGCCGCTGGTCTGGCAAAAGCGCGTGTAGTTCTCGAGCGGATACGTCAGGTTGGTCCCATACGGCGGGCTGGTCTCCCGGTCCGCCACCAGCATCCGTTTCGTAAGCATCGGGCACCGCGCGATGTAGTCATCCAGACTGTTGATGGTCAGATGATTCATCCGCCGCTGGTAGAACGGATTGGTGATGAGAATGGTGTCCAGCAGAGCCCCGAGGCGCTCCCACTGGGCGGCCTGGATGGCGGAGCGTTGCTGCTCCAGTTGTTTGTGTCTCGGGAGGGCCACGGGCGTCCGGTTAGCTCACGAAATAGCCGCCGCGTTTGGTGACATCCACGTAACCAGGGGCCACGGGGCGATCGATTTGAGCGGTGGCGGCGGGGGCTGTCACGGGTTCCGGCTTCGGAGCAGGCAGGCCGGTTTTCGCCGAGGAGGGACTGGCCGGAGCGGACAGTGGCGCGGGTTTGGCCGGCGTGGAGGCCGGCTTGTAATACATCACCAGTCCCGCGCCCACCGCGGCGAGAATCAGCCCAATGAAGAACTGCGGAGGAGTGCTGCCCCAGAGCTTTTCCTTGGTCACGCTCACGATGGCATTTACAAGGGGCGCGCCGCCGAAAACGAGCGTCGGCACCAGGGCGATCAAGACCTTCCTCATGGAGACATCCCCGCCATCGGAACTCAAAGCCATGAGCAGAAAGAACGCGCCAAACGCCCCCAGGAGCCCGGCGATGAGGCTCATTTGCCAGCCTAACGTGGGAAACTGCCAGATGGAGCCAGAGCCGTTATCACGGAGTTTCAGAACGATGAGCGGCCCGATAACAGCCACCAGCACATAGGCGATTCCCACTAGGAGAAAGGCTTTCATACGGTTGGCGGTCAGGTCTGGCGGGCCTGACACCCCTTTGCCCATCTCTATCCCGCCCATGTGCAGGAAGACGCTGTAAAGTCCCCAGCAGATGACAACGCCAAGGACGTAGAGGAGTGCGGTACTGTTCATTTTTTTGTTCACGGGAATGGGAGTTGGAAAGGGTCAGGAAGTGGGAGCATGGCGGGCCAGGAGTTCCGCGGGGGCTGCTTCGATACGTGAGCGAAAAGCCTCTGGTATCGGACAAGCCTTCATTTCCCGCGTGCCGGGAGCCGCGCCCACGGAGACCACCACCAGTTCCCCGGTCATGGCCAGGAGGCGTTTCTCCGGCGCGTCCGGGTTTTTCCAGAAGCGGAAGGCATAGCGGATGGCCCGGGTGCGCACCTCGGCCACCAGGAGTTCCAGTTCCACCTCCTCTTCAAAAAGCAGCGGCTGGCGGTATTCCGCGGACGCCTTCAGCCGGGGCCAGCCGGTGGAGGTGTCCGTGGCTCCATGCGCCATGGGGTGCACGCTCAGTCCCAGCGAGCGGTAAAAGGAGTGCTCCAGTTCCTCCATCCAGCGGAAGAAGTTGGAGAAGTGCATGATGCCCGCGAGGTCGGTCTCGGAGAAACTGACACGGCGGCGCTGGGTAAAGGTGTGAGCCATGGATGGACGGGAGGCCGCCTATCGTGGAACCGCCCCCGCCGGACCGCAAGGGGTGGCGGGCGGTCATTCCATTTCCTCAGCGCGGGGCCTCCACGGTGCGGAGGAGGGCATTGAGCACGTCATCCACCTTCTGGCCGCTGATGGAGAGTTCCGGTGCCAGGGTGACGCGGTGCCGGAGCACGGGCAGCGTGGCCTGCTTGATATCATCCGGGGTCACAAAAATACGGCCCGCCAGCAGCGCGAAGGCCTTGGCCGTTTTCACGAGGCTGATGGCTCCCCGCGTGCCCGCGCCCATGGTGAGCCCCTGCATTTCCCGCGTGGCGCGGACGATGCGCACCGCGTAGGAGGTCACGTCCGGGCGGCACTGCACGGTCACGGCGGTGCGCTGCAGCGCCAGGATTTCATCCGGCCCGCACAGTTGCTGCACGTAGGCGGAATCCAGCGAGCCGCTGCCGGTGCCGGACGCCACGGCATTCACAATACGCTCCTCTTCATCCCGGGAGGGGTAATCCACCACCACCTTCATGAGGAACCGGTCCAGTTGCGCCTCCGGCAGGGCATAGGTGCCCTCCTGTTCGATGGGGTTTTGCGTGGCCAGCGTCATGAAGGGCGGGGAGAGCGGCAGCGTCTGGCCGTCGATGGTCACCTGGCACTCCTGCATGACCTCCAGCAGCGCGGCCTGGGTTTTGGCCGGGGCGCGGTTGATCTCATCCGCGAGGAGGAGATTCGCGAAGACCGGACCCTTGCGGAGTTTGAACTCCTGGCGGCCCATGTCGTAGAGCGTGTGGCCCGTGACGTCCCCCGGCATGAGATCCGGCGTGAACTGAATGCGGCGGAAGACCCCGCCGAAACAACGCGCCAGCGCCAGCACGAGGTGAGTTTTCCCCAGGCCTGGCTTGCCTTCCAGCAGGACGTGCCCACCGGCGATGAAGGCCACCAGCACTTGATTCACCACCGCATGCTGGCCCAGGAAGACCGTGCTCAATTGCTGGTGCATTCCCCGCAGCAGCGTCGAGGCTGCGGCGAAGTCATCCGCGGGAAGCGTTTCGGGAGTGGGTTCCGGAGCAGTCTTCTGTATATCCGGCGGCTGCCATGCGGGCGGGGTGGGGTAATCCATAGAATAAAATTTCGGTGCGGCTTAAAGGGTGACTCCCAGGTGTTGCTGGAGAGCTTGAAGAGTGCGGGCGGCGGCGATGTCGTCGCTGGTGTTGGATTGATTGTAGAGGGCTTCCTCGATCTCCGCCGCGGGCAGACCCGTCCGCGCGGCGAGGCCTTCCACGGGTGACCCGTTGTCCGCGTTCAGGCCCCGCTCCGCCGCCGCATGGAAGATGGCCCGGCGCGCGGAGGCGAGCAGGGTTTCATAACCCGTGCGATCAGACAGGAAAGCGCCCGCTTCATCCAACTGGGTTCCGAAGTGGCGGATGCCGCTGTGGTCCACGCCCCTGGCCGCGCCAAAGCGCGGCAGGTGCCGCCAGAGCCAGAGCAGGATGAGCAGCACCACGGCCACGAATGGCATCCAGGCATACTGCCAGAGCATTTCCCAAAGGTTTTGCCGCTCGCTGAAGACAAAGATAATGGAGGAGCCGTAGTCCAGCGTGACCAGTCCGTGGAGGATGGCCGCGTTGTCGTCCTTGTCCAGATAGCGGTTTCTGAAAGGCGTGCCGCTGGCCAGAAGCGTGACCCGCCCCGAGCCGTGGTGGAAACTGGCGACAGAGGCGGCGTCCCGTGAGCCCGCCAGAACGTCCGCGCGCCGGCCTTTCAGATCCAGGCCCGGCGCTTTGCAGTGGGACAGAGCCAGAGATTCCTCGTCGATGGTCAGGGAGGTCACGGGTCTGGTCCGTTCGCTGGAAAACTCAATATCGAGCTCTTTGAGAAACGCGGACGCGGTGTCCTCCACCAGGTCATCCGGGTCCCGCCAGTCGTTCCGGTAACGGTCCGTGCCGGAACAGGCGACCATGAGGTGCCCTCCGCGGGCGGCCCAGTCCAGCATCTGCCGCGCGGAGCCCCGGGAGGAGATGGCCTCCAAGGGGATAAAGAGAGTGGCCGTGACGGGAGGCGGCTTTCCCAGGGCGGTCCGGGTCTCCGTGGTCACGCCCATGCGCTCGAACATCCGGGAGGCGGCCAGCCAGGGATTCAGCTTCGCGGCCCCGCGATAGCCCACAGTGATCTCCTCGGTCTCTATTTTGCCTTTATTCCGCGGCTCGGAACATCCCTGTAGCAGCAGCGTGGCCCACGGCAGCAGGCACATCAGCGCGACCGCCGCCCCTCCTCCCGTCTTCACGCCCCCCCGGGGAGCCTTCAGGGAAAAGGGCCAGTTGTCGCAGAGCTGTTTCATCGGGCCCTCGCCCGGGGTCTCGCCCGCATAGGCGCAGTTGATCCAGAGGGAGGTGAGAAATTCAAAAGAGGAGACCCGGCCTTCATCCGGCAGTCTCCGGGCATGCCGGAGGCAGTCGCCCTCGGTATCGCTCTCATGCACCGGCAGGGAGGCCCGGTCCACCAGCCAGGAGAGCGAGGCGCGGTAGAGCAGCCGCAGGGCCTCGCGGGCGCGACCCGCCTGAAATTCCCGCCAGGCCACCTGGGGCACGTCATCCGGCAGGGATTCCGGGGCCAGATCCATGCCCATCACCACACGCGGGCCCTGCACTTCGGGGACAGTTTTGGCTCCTCCCCATTTCAGACCCTTCCGGTTTTGCCAGATCAGAAAGGCCACCACCAGGGCCATCACGATGATGATGACGTAGCCCAGCCAGCGAAGATCCCCGGGAGAGGATGCCACCGGGGATTTCTCGGTTTTCTCTTTTTCCTCCGGCTCCTCCTTTGTGACTTTTACCGGTACCGTCCGTTTCTCCAGCTCAAAATCCGGCTCCTTCAAAACCTCCTGGACCACGGCCTTCGGGTCTCTGCCACTGGCGGGCGCGGCCCCGGCCTGGGTGGTGAAAAGAATGGTGCCGAGCAGCGCGATGAGCGCCGCGGGCAGCAGTCGCAGGCTCATGCGGCGGAAGGCCACCTCGATGTCCCAGCCCTCCAGGTGGGTTCGGCTGTTGATATAAAGCGCGAACCCCGCGGCAGCATAAAAGGGCTCAATGAGCGCGATGGATGCCGCGAAGAAGCCCGTGCGCAGCCATGCCAGCCACACCGGGGTTTCCTCCGAAAAAAGGTGCATGGTCCCCGTGGGGTCCTCCGCGGGATCCATGATAAAAGAGGCTACCCAGGCGGACAGCCCGAACGTGATGACCAGCTGCAGCACTAGCCCGGTGAAGGCCAGATTGGCCGCGCTGCCGCCCCCGTGCGTGCTGAGGACGCGCGCGCGTTTGTTATATCCCGGTCCGGATTGACCTTCCAGCATGATGACCGGCAGCAGGAAGGACCGCTGAAAGGAAAGCCGCCGCAGGGTAAGACTGGCGAACAAACCCTTGGCCAGGGAGTTTTTCCAGTCCTTCCGGAACTCACCGGGAGCTGGAGGCTGCCCGAAAAGAGCACGGCTGAGGAAGAACACCGGCTGACGGGTGAGCACGGGTTTTGTCAGCCAGATGAAAAAGCCCGCCAGGGCGGCGGATTCATGGCAGAGCAAAATGATGACCGCCCAGAGCGGCAGCGCCATGGGAAGCCATCCCCGCATGATACGGCTCCAGTGCCTGCGGGCGAGGGCACAGCCGAGATCCACGGCTTCCCACGCTCCCCGCGGGCGCAGGACGGCGGTGGCCTGGTCAAGTTTCATCCTCGCGCTCCCCCTTTCTCCCGCAAAACAGAAAATACACGATCACCAGCAGGATATTAAAAATCCCCACCAGATGCTTCGTCCACGGATCAGCGGGTCCGGCGGACCAGAAGCCCTCGAAGAAAGCGGCAAAGAAGATGAGCAGCGCCCCGCCATAGATAAGTGGCAGCGCCCGTTTACCCGCGAGGGCCAGGGCCGCGCCCCGTGTCAGGGTGCCCGGCTTCAGCACTGCCAGCCCCAGCCTCATGCCCGCCACCCCGCAGATGACGATGCCCGTCAGCTCGAACGCCGAGTGCCCGGCCACGAAATTATAAAACCGCTCCGTGTTCCCCGCATAGTGAATGTAACCCAGCGAGGCCCCCAGCACCACGCCTTGATAACCCAGCGCGACCATGGAGCCCACCATGGCAAAGAGCCCGGCGGCCACCATGCGCAGGCCGATGGAAATATTGTTCCAGACGTAAAAGCCGAACATCTGGAAGTCGGAGCCAAACTCGCTCCGCAGCAGACTGGAGGACTGCTCCTTTCCATACATGTAGTCCATCATCTTCATCTGCTCGGAATCGAGGACGGAAAAGATCCAACGCGGCTCCAGATACGCGGCCAGGACCATGAGGATCATGGGGCCGAAAAAGAGCAGCATTCCCAGCCAGAAGAGCCGGGACTCCCGCCGCACCGCGCGGGGAAAATCCTGGAGCATGAGCTGCGCAAAGCCCCGGCCCGAGCGTTCGTCCGGTCGCGCAAGCACCTGCCGGCAGCGGATGAGCCGGTCATTCAGTTCGGCGCACAGACGCGCGCCATACATGCGGTGCTGGGCGAGAGCGATGTCCGCGCAGAGTTGCCGGTAAAGAGAGGGCAGACGGGCCGCCTCCGCCACCCGCCGTTTCCGGAGGAGGTGTTTCGTCAGCAGGTCGATCTCATTCCACCGCTCGCGATTCTGGTTTTCAAAGGCTTGCTGATTCACGGGGACAGGCAGGGGGGGAATCAGGAGTCACGCAGCCAGATGGCCATGGACGTGAGTTTTTTCACGCCTTCCGGCGCGCTGGAGTTGGTGAGGCCGGAGGCGTGGGCCGCCAGTTCCTCCTGGCGGGCGGGGCTCCACAGCGTGGACCGTTCCTGAAAGCGGACCACCGCGCTCCGCTCCTCGCGGGTCAGCGTGACCCTGGGGGGCAGGGGAGCGATGCCTGGAAGCGGGGGCGGCTGCCGGTGCAGCGGCGCGGCGGAGGGATTACTGTAAACCACCAGAGTCCGGGCCGCGATGTCCCCCAGGCGCTGGAAGCGTTCCGTGAAGAGACAGCAGAGCAGTCCCACAAAATAAGTCGGCATCGGCAGGGGCACTCCGGAGGAAACCGGGATGACCGCCAGGGGCATCACATCCGCCGCCCGCGCCACATTCCGCAGCATGATGGAACCCAGGGAGGCCGGGCCACCATTCACGGACACCACCTTCAGCCCCATGGCACGTTTCCCGGGAGTCGCCGCCCGTTTTCCGGACTCAAAATAGACATTGTAGCCCCAATAGACCACGAACCCGATGAGGGCCATGAATCCCATTCCGATCCTGCTGCCCCCCGTGGCAAAAACCAGGTTGAACACAAAACCGAGCACCAGGAACATCAGGACATTCCAGAGCAAATCCACTAGATACGCCAGCGCCCGGACCAGCGGCCCGGCGGGGTGCAGCTCCACCTCCACGCCCTCGGCCAGTTCGATGCGCTGCATCGTATCGAGTGGAGGGGGAATTGGTGAGGACATGAACTCACCATGTAGAAAGGGCTTACCGGATTTTTCAAGCAAGGCTTCACACCGGAAATCCGCCCTGACGAAAAACTCCCGGCCTCCAACCTTAGGGAAGGAAAGAGGCCGGGAGGCAACTGTGAATCCGCGGCGGGCCGGCTATGCCGCCGGGGCCGGTTCCTCCGGAGAGGGCGGGGGAGCCGCCGGGTCCCGCGGAGCCTGGAAACTGAGCCACATCTTCCGGGGGGTGGAGCCGATAATCATAATGATCACGTTGATGAACACAAAGATCCACAGGCTCCAGTAAGCCGCTCCCATGAATCCATAGCTGTGCAGGCCGATATTCAGCATGTTCGTGCCAAACCAGGACCAGCTGGTGACAATGTTTCCGCCAATGGCGAGAACGAACATTCCGCGTTCCCGCACCAGTCCTCCCAGTCGGGCGTGCAGTACCATCACATTCCATAGCACGATGATCAGCGCGCCGTTTTCCTTGGGATCCCAGCCCCAGAACCGGCCCCATGACTGATCCGCCCAGATGCCTCCCAGCACGGTGCCCACAAAGCTGAACAGCGAGGCGAAGCAGATGATGGCGAACACCATGCCGGCAAAGGCACGCTGCATTTTCACCGTGATGTGGCGGGTGAACACTGCCCGGAGCACCGCGAAAAAGCCGATAAATCCGGCCACGAACGTGGCGGCATAGCCCAGCGTGACCGTGACCACGTGGGTGGCCAGCCAGAAGTTCGTATCCAGCACCGCCCGAAGCATGATCATCGTATCTCCATCCAGGGCCAGGAAGTGAGCCAGGATCAAGGTGGCAAAGGCGATCCAGGACGACACCGCGACCCCGATGGAATATGGAAAGACCAACTCCAGTATGAGGCCGAGCGCGACGGCCGCCATGCCGATAAAAAGTGCGGAGGAATAAAGATTCGTGACCGGTGGGCGTCCTTCGTGAAGCATCCGCCAGATCAGCCCCCACACCAGGACGGCGAGTATCAGCACGGTCAGCCAGATGGCGGATTTTCTGGCCCACTCAAAGCGAACGGGATTGAACCATACCAGCAGGGTAAAAAGAAACGCCAGGACCGAGGCGATCATTCCCCGGTAGAAAAGTTCGAGGTAATTGAAGTCCAGCTCGGACTTCACTTTGGCAACCCCGGGGGAATTGTTATAGAAGGTGACCAGGTCACGCTTCAGAGCCTCCCGCTGGACTTTTTCCGGATCTGAATCCCCCTTGATGGCGTCCCTCACTTTTTCCAATTTCTCCGCTTCCTCCGTGAAGCGGGCGTCGATCTTCCGCAGGCCTTCGAGATAACCGGTGATCACCTTGCTCATGCCGGCCCAGTCTTTGGCGCGATAAGCGGCGGTCATTTTCCCGTAGGCCGTGAGCGCTTCCGGGGGAGCCTCTCCTCTGAGCGCGATGACCTCGGAAACGGCCTTACTCCATTGTTTATCAATGGTCGCCGGAGGAAGGATAAGGGGGGTGCCGCCCTCCACTTCATCCCGTGCCCAGTCCAGCAGCGTGGAATCGAACGGCTCTCCGTTCATCTGAGCCTGGAAGGCCTTGCCCGCCTCCCGGATCTTATCCTGATAAGGAACAAGAGTGTCGGCCAGATCCCCTTGTGCCGCCGGGCCCAGAGCACTGCGCAAAGAGCGGTAGAGGGAAGTGGCCTCCCAGAGATCCATGAGGGAGCGCTCGTAGGCATTCCGCGATTCCGATTTCACTTTGGAAGCCCGCTGGGCTTCGGACAGGAAGGCTATTTTGTGCGCATTGATCTGGTTCCAGGAGAAGTGTTTGCCGTCCGTGCGGGCGGTTTCATCGTCCATGGTGGGAAGATGCAGCAGGTTTTTCAGATCGTCATTGTCGATGCGGAAGGCGGGGCGGGTGTCCGCGGTTTTTGCGTCCATCATCAGTTCCATCATCCACTGGATGGCGGGAACGATTTCCGGTTTTTCGAACGTCCCCTTCCAGGGCTCCAGATTGAGCGTCTGCTTCTTCCTGAGGATGAGCAGGGCATTGCGGGCCAGGGAGTCCAGGGGCTGTTTGCGCCCCTCCTTCAGGACCGGAAGCTGGCCGAATCCCACCAGCGGCGGGCCTTCGGCGGCTTCTTTGGGGCCACCCAGCCGGGAGAGAATCCAGGCGGTGAGAAGGAGGGTGAAGGCAATGGGGAACCATTTTTTCATGATCTGGACCTCCGGCTGATGAAACGGAAAAGGTGGAGAAGGAAGTGACGCAGCATCCCGTAGCTGACGAGCGCACAGCCAAAGTAGGGCAGGAACCAGGAGGGGTTTTTGACCATCTGAAGCACGCTGGTGCCGCGCGCTTTTTCGACTTCATCCCGGCCCATCTGCTGCTGGAAGAAAGTGATATCGGCGAACCGCAGGGGGGCGTTCATGAAGATTTCCGTCTCCCGCCGTTCCTGCTTCTCCGGGTAGTCCAGCAGCACCTTGCTCCGGAAGTCCCGCGGATTGTCCGTGCCGGTATAGACCTGGTGGGTGGTCTGCAGGAGAGTGACGGAAAACGGATAATAGATCCGTGAGTCCCGGAGAGCAATGCGCCATGCCTGCCCGCCATAGACGAATGTCTGATTCTTCAGAAACGGGGAGATGAGCCAGGTGCCGATGGAGCCGTTCGTTCCGGTGAGTTCCACCACGGCGGAGGCAAAGTTGCGTGCTCCCATTTCCTTGACCAGTTCGACTGGTTCCGTGCGATAGTCCTTCGCCACGTCACACTCGGCTTGGCGTTTCGGCAAAGGAAGGCTTCCATCGGGACTCTTTTCCACCCGCCAGGCCGCAAAACGCATATCGGCGTCCCCTTCCTTAAACTGTTTCATCATCTGGTCTTTGAAAGCTTCTTTCAGGGCCTTCAGCAGCGAGGAGGCTCTCGCGGGATCCTTGATAATCTCTCCCGCCGTGCCCGGCAAATCCCCCGCAGGCTGGATTTTCAGTTCCTTCAGCGTTTGTGTCCAGACGGCCATACGACCAGGGTTCTCCATGGCTCTTTGGGCCTCCGGGACCAGATTCTCCACATTAGCGTAACGTGTTTCCAGCGCCGCGAATGCCTGCCGGAGAGAAGCCTCCTGGGTTCCGGCGGTGGGCAGGTGCACCAGTTCGCAGTTCGGTTGCCAGGACTTGACCTTGAGTGTGAACGGAAGATTCCGGTGCTTCACCTCCACACCGGAAATCACCTCGTTGCCCTTCACCACCATGGAGTGGGGAATGGCGGTGACGTCCTCCTTTGCCGGGTCCTCCTGGTTGTCGCGGGCCAGCATGATTTCGGAGTCCGTCCAGCTTTCGCTGTAATTCCGGGTCTGCCCCTCTTTGAAAGACATATGGGTCTCGTCCGCCCACATGTCCGTGGAAAGCTGCCCTCCGAGCAGGATCACAATGCCGAAATGCACAAAGTCCACTCCCAGTTTTTTCCCCGCGGACATCATCCGGCGCATTTTCATGAACGGAGCGCTGAGCACCATGTCCACGACAAGGACGAGGATAAAAAACTGGAACAGGATCAGCGGCGTAAAGTTCCCCCCGCGCGTGTCCCGGTAGGAGTTGTAAACCTCTCTTGTGATAAAGAAGAGAGCGGTCATCACCAGGAGATAGTAGGGGATCATGACCCACAGGCCACCCGGGGGGAATTTGATCCGCCGCAAGTGGGCTCCCGTCAGATTGATGAGCAGCAGAACCCCCAGGAGATAACCGCCGGGATAGGTCCAGACATACCAGTCATCTCCCTGCTGGCGCCAGATCCACCAGCTTTTAAACCAGCGCTCCTGGGCGAGATAAAGTCCCTCATGCACCTGGGCCAGAGTGCCGAGAAAGACCCCGAAGGCGCAAAGCGTGAGCAGGACCACGCAAAGCTTCAGGGAGGTGAAAAACCCGAAAATGCTCCACAAAGCGGAGTTCCTTTCCGGAGCGGGGGCGGCGGGAGTGTCCGTGTTCATGATCCGGCTTTGCAGTAGGAAATGAAAGCTTCACGGGCTTCCGCCACGGCGGTGGCGTCTCCCATGAGTTTATAGAAAAACCATTTTCCGTCCCGGGGAACGATGGCCCCGGTGAGAGCCCGTCCGCTGTTTTCCAGTTCGACGATTACGGAACCTTCCGGCGCGCCGGGGATGGGTTTCACCGCGCTCTTGATGGCGGCCTCATCCGCGGCGGGCAGGCCGAGCTGGCCGCGCCACCGGGACACATTGGAGGCGACCCCGCCTGTATCGTCCGCGAAAATGCTGACCGAGATGTCCGCTTTCGCTCCATCTTTACCGGCAAAGGAGAATTTCGCGGCCTGCATGAGGCCGGGAGTCACCACCGTCCAGGCCGGGGGCGGAGTGCCGGGAACTCCGGTGGGAGCCGCGGCAGGGGCCGGCGCGGGTGCGGGGGCTGGAGCCGGCGGAGGCGTGGGGGCTGGAGCCGGCGGAGGCGTGGGGGCCGGTGCCGGGGGAGTCGCGGCCTCTCCGGCCTGGGATGCTTCGAATTTTATAGATTTCAGAAAGGTGTAAAAAGCCGGCTTTTGCGCGTCCACGGCGGCGGGATTACCGGAGAGATTGAAGAGCCAGCAAAGATTCGAGCGGTTGAGGAAGGCGCTCGTCACTTTCATGTCCTCACCCTCGCCATCCTTTTTCCCGGTCAGTTCGAATTGCTGCCCCTTCTTCCCGGCCACTTCGACTTCGGTGAGGGTTTTGGCCGCCTCGCCCGCCTCCAGAATGGGTTGTTTCATCAGTTGCCGCCACATATTGATGACGGAAGCCTCCTCACCGGGTTTCATGGGAACCGGAATAAGGGTCACGGAGACATTCCCCGGAGCGACAAATTTCGCGCCGCCCAGAGCGCGTGCTCCCGTTTCCCGCCACTCCGCCGGGAGGGTCCAGACCACTTTGGGCATTTGCTCAGGTGTATCCTCGTCAGCGGATGGGGCTGCCGCGCGCGGTTTCTCCGGCACTTCCTTGAGGATGGTGTAGCTCTGGATCTCCGCTTTCCGGCATCCTCCGGCCAGGAGCGCCACGGCCAGGAGAAAATGCCGCGGGCGCGGAGTGAGGGGATTTGGAAAGGGAGGGGGATGGGTCATCGGTCTGGAGCGTAACGCGGGGCGGGCGCATTATCTTACGCCCCGGCCTGGCGCAAGGCGCTTCGCTCCCGCGGGGAAAATCCGGTTTTTCCAGTCCTCCCGGAGGAGGCGGCAGTTGCTTATTTCCGTCTGACTGTGACGAAACCGTTGCAATTTTTAACCGTTTCAGATGCAATGCCCGGGGACCTCTCCAGTCACTAACCCTTCCTCCACATGCGTTTTCTTCCACTTCTCGCCCTCGCGCTCTGGTGCGGCGGCCTCTCCTCCCGCGCGGCGGACCCCGTCATTTCCGAATTCATGGCTGACAACAGCTCCACCCTGGCGGATCAGGATGGACAGTTCGCGGACTGGATCGAGATCTACAATCCCGGGCCGGACACGGTGAATCTGGAAAACTGGACGCTCACGGATCTGAAGACCGCCCTCACAAAGTGGAAGTTCCCCTCGCAGACGCTGGAGGCGGGGAAATCCCTGGTGGTTTTTGCCTCCGGCAAGGATCGCGCGGTGGCCGGGGCGCAACTGCACACGAATTTCTCCCTGAACAACAGCGGCGAATACCTGGCGCTGGTGAAGCCGGACGGCACCACCAAGACCAGTGAGTGGGACCCGTTTCCCGCGCAGAAAACGGACGTGAGCTATGGCACCGTGCGCCAGAGCGCGAACGTGAACCTGGCGAACGGCGCGGGCTCGCTTTACATTCCCGCTGGAGGAGCCGCTCCGGAAGCCGGGTGGAATACCGCCGCCTTCGTGCCCGGAGCCTCGTGGACGGCCACTGGGACTCCTCCTGGAGTGGGCTATGACACCACCGTGGGCACCGTGCTCCCGGTCAATATCGCCGCTTCCGGCACGGTCACCCAGAGCACCACGAATGGAGCCTTCACGGCCAGCCTGGCGGTGGATGGCATCCTCACCAATTTCACCCACACACTGACCTCGGACACGGCTCCGTTTTGGAATGTGGACTTCGGTGCCAATGCCATCCTCCACAGCATCACCGTTAGGAATCGCGGGGATGGCTGCTGCCCGGCCCGGCTGCGGGACATCACTATCAGCATCCTGGACGCTTCGCAGGCTCCCGTCTGGACGTCCACGCTCCTCAATCCGGAGAACACCCTCGCGAATCCGGCCACGCTCACCGTGGACCTGGTGGCGCTGACCGGCGGTCCGGTGACGGGGCGTCACGTGCGCGTGAGCCGCACGCCGGATCCGGATGGCTCGGGGAATGGCGGCGTGGCGGGCAGTACGGATGACCAGAATGTCCTCTCCATGGGGGAGGTGCAGATCCTCGGTTTCGCGCCCAGTTCCGAGGTGAACCTCGCCCGCACCGGCAGCCCGCTTCCCACCGCGACCCAGACGACCAATTACGGCGGCGGTGCCTACCCGGCCACCCTCGCGATCGATGGCATCAATACCAACTTCACCCACACGGACGCTTCCGATCTGAATCCCGCCTGGACGCTGGACCTTAAACGCAAGGGGGTCATCTCCTCCGTGAATATTCACAACCGCGGGGACGGCTGCTGCCAGGAGCGCCTTCGGAACATCACGGTGCAGATCCTGGATGTGGACGGCACCACGGTGCTCTACACCTCGGCGCTGCTGAACGCCAACAACAGCCTCGGCGGCCCGGCGGACATTGTCGTCAACGTGACCGCCACCAACAACGGCAGCCCGGTGGTGGGACAATATGTCAGGATCAAACGGACCGTGGACGCCACCGGCACCGGGGATGACGCCCGCGTCCTTTCCCTGGGCGAGGTGCAGGTGCGGGGCACGGAGCTGAACGGCTACCGGCCTTACATCCGCACGGACGTCCAGACCGCGATGAAGGATATCAGCCCCGCGGCTTACCTGCGGCTCCCCTTCACTCTCACGGATGCCTCTGCGGTCAACGGGCTCACCCTGAAGATGCGTTA
The DNA here is from genome assembly GCA_965229245.1 of Verrucomicrobiales bacterium. Taxonomy (GTDB): domain Bacteria; phylum Verrucomicrobiota; class Verrucomicrobiia; order Verrucomicrobiales; family V1-33; genus V1-33. Next base: position 1,524,288 of record CBDDIW010000001.1, on the reverse strand, counting down.
CGACGACGGCTTCGTGGCTTACATTAACGGGAAGGTGGTCGCCAGCCGCAACGCGCCCGCGAACCCTGACCAGAACAGCGTGGCCACCGTGGACCGCACGCTTACCGAGGGCTTCTCGCAGGAGGTTATCGACCTCAGCGCCGCCATCCCTTTCCTGACGAACGGGGCGAATGTGCTCGCCATCCACGGGCTGAACTCCAGCGCGGGGGATGACAACTTCCTCATCGAGCCGGAACTCTCCGCCTCCGCCATCGTGAACACGGTGCCGGATGTCTTCCTGCTCACCGCCACCCCCGGTGCCTCCAACAACTCCGAGTGGTATGTGGATGAAGTGAAGGACACGGTCTTCAGCCAGAAGCGCGGCTTCTACGACACCGCGTTCAATCTGGCGATCACCTCCACCACGCCGGACACAAAGATCGTTTACACCACGAATAACAGCGATCCCACGCTGACCAATGGCACCACCTATACCGCGCCCATTGCCATCAGCGCCACCACGGTGGTCCGCGCCCGCGCCTTTAAGACGAACTGGAAGAGCACGAACATCGATACCCACACGTATATCTTCCTCAATGACGTGACCAATGCCCCCAAGGGCACGGTGGCCACCACCGGCGCGGCGAGCGGCACCATTCCCGCCGGATGGCCGAACAGCGCGGCCACGAACGGAGGCCAGGCGTTTAACTTCGGCTTCGATGCCGGAGTGAAGGCGCTCTACACCCAGGCGCAGATGCGCGAGGCGCTCACGCAGATCCCCTCCATTTCCATCGTCACCCAGCAGAACAACCTCACGGACCCCACCACCGGGATCTATGTGAACGGCACGGGCCACGGGGAGGACTGGGAGCGCCCGGCTTCCATTGAGATGCTGGACTTCACCAAACCGAAGACTACCCCGGACACGGGGAACGGGGAGTTTGCGGAGAAATGCGGCATTCGCATCCGCGGGGGAGCCAGCCGCGGGGACGGCAGCACGAAGCACAGCTTCCGTGTCTTCTTCCGCAAGTCCTACGGAAATGGAAAGCTCACCTACCGCCTCTACGGCGCGGACGGCGCGGCGGAGTATGACACCTTCGACCTCCGCGGCAGCCAGAACTACTCCTGGAGTCAGAGCGCCACGGACGTGAATGAGACCATGGTGCGCGATCCCTTCTGCCGCATGACGCTCGCGGCCATGGGCCAGCCCAGCACCCGCACCCGCTACTGCCACCTCTATCTCAACGGCCTCTACTGGGGGATCTACGACATCCACGAACGGGCGGAAAACTCCTTTGGCGAGACCTATCTGGGCGGGGACAAGGCGGACTATGACGGCATCAAGTGCGGCGACCGCTACACGCTGAACTTCAAGACCGAGGCCACCGATGGCTATCTCACGCAGAACCCGGACGGCAGTGTGGCCGCCTGGAAGGACCTGTGGGACCGCTCCGTGGCCTTCCGCACCAGCCCCACGAACGCCAACTACTTCCGCATGCTGGGCCGGAATCCGGACGGCACGCGGAATCCCGCCTACCCGGTGCTCCTGGATGTGGATGACCTCATCGACTACATGATGGTCATCTTCTACTCCGGGGACGGGGATGCCGTGCTCTCCAGCTTCTTGGCCAATAACATGCCGAACAACTGGTTCAGTCTGCGGGACCGCCAGGGAGACCGCGGCTTCACCTTCTATCTCCAGGATGGGGAGCACACGCTGCTGGCACCCAGCTGGGGCGTGGACCGCACGGGGCCGTGGTTGAGCCAGAGCAACAGCGCGCTCTTCGACTGGTCGAATCCGCAGTGGATCCACGATTCGCTGTCCCTCAACTCGGAGTACCGCCTGCGTTTCGCGGACCACGTGCGAAAGCACTTTTTCAATGGCGGGGCCATGTCCGCCACCACGGCGAAGCAGCGCTGGGTGGACAAGGCGGCGAATATCAACAAGGCCATCCGCGCCTACGCCGCCCGCTACAGTGTGACCTCCACGGGGGAAACGGCGTGGAACACGCGCATCAATTACGTGCGGGACAATTTCTTCGATTCCCGCCCGCCCGTGGTGCTCAGCCAGTTCCAGGCGGATGGCCTCTGGCCCACGCTCGCGGCTCCGGATTTCTCCCAGCACGGCGGGGCCGTGGATACCGGGTATCCCCTGACCATTTCCGCCCCGGCGGGCGCGCAGATCTATTACACCACGGACGGCACGGACCCCCGGGCGATTCCCTCCGCGCTCACCACGCCGCTGGTCTATGCCGCGCTCGATGCGCCCACCCGGTATTACGTCACCACCGCGGCTTCCGGCGGAGATGCCGGCTTCTCCCTCTCCACGGTGCCGCAGCCCACGCCGGGCCCGGTCAGCCGCTATGCCCTGGACGGAAATGCGAATGACTCCGCGGGAGCGAACAACGGCACGCCGGTCAATTCCCCCACTTACGTCACTCCCGGCGCGGACGGCACGGGCCAGTGCCTCAGCCTCAATGGCACGAATCAGGCGGTCACCCTGGGGAATCCGGCGAACCTCCAGATAACCGGCCCCATCACCATGGCCGCCTGGATCAAGCCGACGGACGTCAACACGCTGCGCAACATTCTGAACAAGGGGCACAATATCACACCGAGCGGGGAGAATACCCTGCGTCTCAGCGGCAGTTCCATCCTGGCGGCGGGCTCCTGGGACGGCGCGGACCACATCGCGACCTTCACCGGCGCGCAGGTGAATGTCTGGCAGCACGTCTGCGGGGTCTATACCGGCACGCAGTGGCTGCTTTATAAGAACGGCGTGCAGGTGGCTTCCCTCGGGGATTCCGTGGGAGCGGTGGCGGTGAATGGAGCCACCGTCGCGAACAATGTCTGGAACATCGGGAGCCGCGGCGGCTCACCGACGGAGCGCCCGTTTGCCGGCCAGATCGATGACGTGATCATCTACAATCGAGGCCTCTCCGCCGCGGAGGTGGCGGCCATCTACCAGCCGAATCAACTGAGCGCCGACTGGGCGCAGCCCGGCTATGTGGTACCGGATTCCTGGGGAAGTGTCAGTGGGGGCGTGGGCTACGATGCGAAGGCCACTCCCACTTACACCCCTTACATCGCGGGGAATGTGCAGGCCGGCATGCAAAACGTATCCACCTCCATCCTCACCCGGAAAGAGTTCACCCTCACCGCCGCGCAGGTCGCCGACACGGGCTACCTCCAGTTGAATGTGCGTTATGACGACGGCTTCGTCGCCTATCTGAATGGTGTGAAGGTCGCCTCCCGGAATGCGCCCGCGCTTCCCAGCGGTATTTCCGCCGCCACCGCCGTCCGCGTGGATGCCCAGGCCATCGTGCAGGAGAAGATCGATATCACCTCCTTCAAGACCAGCCTCGTCAGCGGCACGAACGTGCTCGCCATTCAGGGCCTGAATACCACGGCGGGAGACAATGACTTCCTGCTGGAGGCGGAACTCGTGGCCGCGGACGTGGCCTCGGCCAACAACTCCTTCCTCACCGCCGGGGCGCACCTCTACACCGGGGCTCTCCCGTTGGGCACCTCCGGCACTGTGAATGCCCGGGTGCTGCTCAATGGCACGTGGAGCGCGCTCACTTCCGCTTTCTTCAGCGTTTCCACGGAGCCCGCCTCCGCCTCGAACCTCGTGATCAGCGAGCTCAACTACAACCCGGGCCAGCCCGCCACCAACGCGGAGCTCGCGGTCTCCGGGGATAACAATGACTTCGAATACATCGAAGTGATGAATATCCGTCAGTCCTCGGCCGTGGACCTCACGGGCATCCGGTTCACCGCGGGCATCACCACGGTGGCGCTGGGAAATCAGATCCTGGCTCCGGGGGAAAGCGCGGTCTTTGTGAAAAATCCGGCGGCTTTCGGCGCCCGTTATGGCGCGCTCACCCCGGTTCCGCGCGTGCTCGGCACCTACTCCGGCAGCCTCAACAACCAGGGGGAACAGATCGTGCTCAATTCCTCCGGAGGCGGCGTGATCCGCGACTTCACCTATGGCGACAAAGCCCCGTGGCCGGAGGCGGCGGATGGCACGGGGCCCAGCCTCACGCTCATCGCCCCCCTGACCAATCCGGATCACTCCCTGCCGGCAAGCTGGCGCGCCAGTTTCCTCCCGGGAGGCACTCCGGGCGGGACCGAAACGGAAACAGCGGGCTATGCCTCCTGGAAGACCACCTACGGCGTGACCTCGGATCAGGAGGACGTGGACAAGGACGGCCTGCCCGCGCTCCTGGAATACGCCCTCGGCACGGTGCCTAACGTGGTCACTCCGAATCCCGTCACCACCGCCCTGGGCACGGATGGTCTCCTCACCATTACCCTCACCCGCGGCACCCTGCCCGGGGATGTCCGCCTCTTCCCGGAGGTGAGCAATGATCTCAAGACCTGGAGCACCTCGGGCATCACGCTCGTTGGTTCCGTGACCAATCCGAACGGCTCGGAGACCACCACCTGGAAAGCCCCGGCGTCGGGAGGCCGCGTCTTCCTGCACCTCCGCGCGGAATTGAAATAACCGGAAGCCGGGCCACTGGCGGACTTCACGACCGGGAGAGAGGAGCGATCCTCTCTCCCGGCGGCGTTTCTGCGGAAAGGCAGATTGTGGAAATTACAATAATCCTCTTTATTTGGTAGGGACGGTGCAGGATCGTAAGAGGTGAGTTCGCCCGGTTCCGTCGCCGCCCCTGTTCCTTTTTCCCCTCTCCATCCCGGCCTGGCTGCGGGTACGGAGGTCGAGCGCCGGGGTGACTTAACGCCGGAGGCTTTTCACCGGGAGTATGCGGTCAGGAACAGGCCGGTTATTCTGACCGTGGCCCTGGATCACTGGCCGGCCCTGGGAAAGTGGACTCCGGGGTTCTTTGCCCGGGAGTTTCCCGGGACCGTGCTGAAGTTCAAATACGGCGGCCTGGAGATGAAGATGGAGGAGTTCATCCCCCTGGTTCTGGCCTCCTCTCCGGAGAATCCGGCGCCCTACTGGACAAACAACGTGGTCGAGGATTACTTTCCCGGTCTGATGCGGGACATCACCCCGCTCCCGCCCCACACCCTGCCAAACCGGGCGGCGCGGCCGTTTCTGCACAAGGCCATGGGCGCGGCTCTCAACCGGGGCGCGAAGGTGGAGATCTACATCGGCGGACCGGGCGGCAATTTTCCGGTCCTGCACTGGGACGGCATGTCCACGCATGCCTTTCTCATGCAGTTGCACGGCTTGAAACAATACTGGGTCTGGCCTCCGGCGAACCAGGAGTTTATGTACCCCGGACTTGGACCGGAATGGAATCTCTCCCCCATCCGGGATGTGGTGCAGCCGGATCTGGAAAAGTATCCCCTCTTTGCCCGGGCCCGCTGCTCCACGCTCGTGCTCGCCCCCCGGGGAGATGCTCTTTGTGCCGTCCCGCTGGTGGCACACCGCCCGCATGCTCACGGAATCCGTCACCCTGAGCGTCAATACTTTGAATGAAAGCAACTGGCCGCTCTTTGTGGAGGACATGACCCGCCGCGCGTCCGGAGTGGGAAAAATACTGAAGCGGGCTTACTTAGGACTGGAGCGCCTCCGTATGGGGCGGGGACACCCGTAATAAATTGACCTGAATTTCATGGGAATACGCGAAAATGATTTCGCGTTTCCACGCAGGGATGCTACCAGCGGTCAGCTGATTAAAAATTTATGACTCGCTCCATCGCGTTGCCGTCCCTTGTTTTAGCCGCGGCCCTTGCCTCCACGGCCTCTGCCAGCGTGGTCACCGTGCCCACGGTCACTTCCTCCTCCACGCCGTTCAGCGCTTCCTTCGTGGCGGCCAATCTTTTTGACGGTCTATCCAATGAATTCGCCTCGCAGGGCACGGGGGCGGGGACCACAGTAAGCATGGATTTCGGCGCCGCCGTGGCGATGGACCGCATGGTTTTCATGACCCGGGGAAACACCGTGGATGTGGTGGGCACCGCGCGCCTGACGCTGAGCAATGACCCCACCTTCGCCACCGGGAACTCTGTTTTCACCTTCGGCTCGAACGGGTCCAATGCCCAGGCCCCCATTCAGGCTTTTGCCTCCACCACCGCCCGGTATGCGAAGTGGGAGGTGCTGACCTCCTCCGGCACCTCACAAAATCTGGGAGGACGCGAACTCCGGTTCCTGAGCACTCCTGCCGGCAGCGCCATCCGCCCGGCCACGGTGTTCGGTGGTTTCACCCAGTTCAGCGCCCAGTATGCGCTGGCCAACGCGGCGAACGGGGACGCCGGCCAGGGAGTCCAGGCAGGGGTGGAATACGCCAGCCTCAACGGAGGCGCGAACATGTTCGTGGACTTCGACCTCGGCGGAATCGTGCCCGTGACGGGATTTGACTTCTTTGACCGCCTGGCCGCCGTGGACCGCACCACCGGGTTCAACCTGATTTTTGACGACAACTCCGACTTCTCCTCGCCGGTCTCCACGCTGAGCTTCACCCCCGGAGCCACGGGCTGGGGATACAGCCAGAACTTTTCGGCGGTGAATGCCCGCTATGTCCGCTTTGACGCCACCGCCACGGCTGGTGCTACCAATAACTCCGGCATTCAGGAGATGATTTTCTACGCCGCCGTGCCGGAGCCCTCCGCGGCGCTCCTGGGTGGTCTGGCCGGGCTGCTGGCCCTCTCCCGCCGCCGCCGGGCCTGAGCAGGCAGCCGGGAAAAAGTGGCATTTTTATCTTAAAACCCGGCGGGCAACCGCCGGGTTTTTCGTATAGTCGTTGTAAGAACGCCACGCGGGTCGTCGCGGTGAAATGCATTTCACCGGAGGAGCCGCGCGACCTGTCCCGTCCCCCATGAAAAGCCACCTTTCCTTTCCCGCCCTGGTCCGCCGGACCGCGGCTCTTTTACTCACCGGCACCGCGCTGCATGCCGCGCCGGTGATCTCCGAATTCCTCGCGGCCAACCGGGGGCCGGAAACTGATGACCTGGGCCAGACTTCGGACTGGATAGAGATCCGGAATCCCGGGCCAGGGCCGGTGAATCTCGCGGGATGGTCCCTGACTGATGACGCGGACACCCGGGCGAAGTGGGTCTTTCCGTCCGTGACCCTGGAGGCCGGGGCCTCCCTTGTGGTGCGGGCCTCCGGTCTGGACCGCCGCGATCCGCTCCTGCCTCTGCACACGAATTTCAGCCTCGCCGCGGGCGGGGAATATCTGGGCCTCTTCTCCCCGGCGGACGTGCCCTCCACCGTCTGGGAGAAGTATCCGAAACAGTTCCCGGGCATCAGCTACGGGTTTGGCACCGACGGGACTTCGCAGGGCTATTTCACCACGCCCACTCCCGGCGCGGACAACACCACCGCCCTGATCTCCGGCTATGTGGGGGACACCCGCTTCAGCGTGGATCGCGGCTTCTTCACCGCGCCTTTTTCCCTCTCCATCACCACGGACACGCAGGGAGCCGTCATCCGCTACACCACTGACGGCTCCCCTCCCGGCGAGGACACGGGGACCCTCTACACGGGGCCGGTTACCATCGGCTCCACCACCGTGGTGCGCGCCCGTGCGTTCCGGACGGGATATCTTCCCTCCAATGTGGATACGCAGTCCTACATTTTCGCGGCCACCTGGAAATCCCAGCCGGACACCCCTCCGGGGGTCTCCCACACCTGGGGGCAGTTCGATACCAACTTCAAGATCCTGGGCGACTACGGCATGAACACCGGAGTCACTAACAACGCCACCTACGGCCCCCTGGTCATCCCGGCCCTCACACAGACGCTGCCGGTCGTTTGCGTCACCGGCAACGTGGCGGATCTCTTCGGCGACAGCGGCATCCAGGGGAATTTCCGCAAGACGGACACGGAGGTGCCCGTGGCGGTGGAGTATTTCAACCCCAACGATACGTCCGATCACTTCTCCACCCGCGCCACGCTCCAGCCCCATGGCGGGGCGGTGCGGGACTTTGCCAAGAAAGCCTTCCGCATCGATTTCACCGGCGACCTCGCGGACGGAGCCCTGCACCATCCGCTCTTCGCCGGTTCGCCCGTGGAGGTGTTTGATCAACTCGTGCTCCGCTCCGGCGGGCATGACAGCTTCACCGTGCGCACCCGCGGGGGAGCGCCGGATCAGAGCGATCTCGCCTTCCACGCCTCCTATCTGCGGGACCAGTTTCTGCGCCGCACGGAGATCGTGGCCGGGCTGGTCTCTCCCCATGGCCGCTATGTGCACCTTTGCCTCAATGGGCTCTACTGGGGCCTCTATGACCTCCATGAGCGCCCTAACGCGGAGATGATGTCCACCCATGCGGGTGGCGATCCCGCGCAGTGGGATGTGCTGCACCACGCTTCTTTTAGAGGCGGGGAACCGGATATTATCGATGGCTCCCTCGCCGCCTGGACGGATCTCCAGACCCTGAGCAATGCCCCCGTGACCACCCCGGCTGCCTATCAGTCCCTAGGCTCGCTTGTGGGCCTGGACCGCTATGTCGATCACCTGCTCATCCGTATGTGGGCGGGGGATCACGACTGGCTGGGACCGGCCTACCTGCCCTCCAGCACCCTAGGCACCACCGGGAATGTGGCGGTCTATGATTACAAAAACTGGTATGCCGCGCGGGACAGCCGGGCTGTCGCGCCCGGGACCTGGCGGTTCTTCACATGGGACGGGGAGATCAGCATGGGGAATCATCTGCTCTACCGCTTCTTCGATGGCCTGGCCACGCCCGCCGGGCTGGACTTTCCGCACCTGCGCGAGATGAATCTCGATTTCACCGGCATTGCCGGAGCCAACACTCCGGCAGCTCCCTGGGCCGCGATGGCGGCCTATCCGGAGTTCCGGCTGAAGGTGGCGGACCGCGCCCGGCGGCTGCTTTTTTACAACGGCGCGTTGAGCCCCGCCCTAGCCTCCGCGCGCATCGGTGCTTTCATTCAGGAACTGGACCTGCCCATGGTGGCGGAGTCCGCGCGTTGGGGCACGGTGTCCGGATATGGATTCCGGAATGTGGAAGGCATCCCCTACTTCACCTGGGACAACACGCTGCTCACCCGCGATACCCACTGGCGTCCGGAGGTGGCCTGGCTGCGGGATACCTTTGCCGCGGGGCGGGGGGATATCCTGCTCGCTCAATTGCGTGCCCGGGGCCTCTACCCCGCCACGGCACCGGTGGAGATCACTCCCTTCGGCGGCGTGCCGGAGGAGGACACCATCACGCTCACGGCTCCGGAAGGTGTGGTGTATTATACATTGGACGGCTCGGATCCCCGGAATCCGCTCAGCGGCTCGCCCTCCGCGAGTGCCCTGGTCTACGCGGAGCCCTTCCTTCCGCCCGCGGGCGGGGAAGCGTTCACGGTAAAAACCCGCGTGCTGAATGCCGGGGTGTGGTCCGCCCTCACGGAGACCACTTTTTCCTCCGGCGTGTCGCCCGCGGCGGGCGCGCTGGCCATCACGGAGATTCACTATCATCCCGCGCCGCCGTCGCCGGCAGAGTTGGCCGCGGGTTTCACGGACGCGGATGACTTCGAGTTCCTGGAGATCACGAACATCTCCTCCGGCCGTGTCTCCCTTGCCGGGCTGCGCTTCGCGGCGGGGATCGACTTCGACTTCTCCGTGGACTCCGCCACGCGGGAACTGACCCCCGGGGTCAGCCTCGTGCTCGCCGCGAATGCCGCCGCGTTCCAGTTGCGCTACGGCTTTGCCCCCGCCGGGGTCTTCGCGAATGGCACCGGTCTTTCGAACAGTGGCGAACGGCTGAAGCTCGTCACTGCCGGCGGTCTCACCCTCGCGGAAGTGGCTTACGACGATGGCGGCGAATGGCCGGTATCCGCGGACGGCGGCGGTTATTCCCTCGTGCTTATCGCCCCCGCCTCCGGCACGGATCCCGGCGATCCCGGCAACTGGCGCGCCTCCACGGAACCGGGCGGCAACCCCGGCACCGTCCCCGGCATCACCTACGCCGCCTGGCTGCGCGATTACTTCACCGCCGCGGAAATCGCGGATCCCCTCGTCACCGGTCCTCTGGCGAATCCGGATGTCGATGGCATGCCCAACCTGACCGAATACGCCACCCGCACCAACCCCCGGAAAGCCTCACAAAACCCCGTGAAAATCAGCGTGCTGCCGGACGGCACCACCCGCTTCTCCTGGGAATGCCGCGCCGATGCCCCTGACGTGACAGGCACCCTGGAACTCTCCACGGATCTGAAATCCTGGCTCCCCGCCACCGCCCCCGGCGTCACCCTCACCTCCGCCAACACCACCAGCGGCACCGTCCGCCAGACCGCGGAATCCACTCCCGCCACCGGCTTCCGTTTTGCCCGGCTGAAGGTGACGCTGACACAGTAGCAGGTTTGACCTGTATTCGTATCAGGGGCCGCCGAAACACGCGGGTCATAATCTGTGACGTGAGGTTTAGTGGGGAATTCCGCATTCCCCGTGGTGCGCGGCGGTTTCCTCTATATATCACGAGGGCCGCCGCCCCGGTACCCCGTGTTCCTCCGAAAGCTTTATAAGACGTTTCACACGCTGGCTTATTGCGTTGTCCTGTTAGGAGTTTTCCGTTCCGGAGACCTTTCCTGGGGGATGGTGCCCATCCTGGCGCGTCCTCCTACTACCCCACATGAGTTGATTGCGGACGAGGCCGCCCGGCTTGCGGAGGAACGTTACCAATCCATGATGAAGCTCAACAGCGGGAACGATCCTCGCGCGTTGGACCTTGCGCTTGGTCTTTTAAACGCTCCAGGCCTGATCGATGATCATTTTGGGATCGATAAATGGGTGACGCCGCCCTACTTCAAGTGGCGCAATGATGCCGTGCTCACGCTGCAAAAATGGGGGGACGCATCACTGGCTCCCCGCATCCTGCCCTTCCTCAAAGACGCCAACCCCAATGCCCGCATAATTGCCATCCGGGCTCTGGCGATGCTGGATGCCCAGGGTGAGAAGCATTCCATCGCGGAAATGCTTGCCCCGGCTCAACCTCCCGGAGTGCGGGCGGAAGCCGTGGCTGCTTTGGTGCAAATGCGTGCAGTCGAGTACGTGCCTCTTATTGGTGCTCTCCTGGATGAAGATATCGCGCTTCCGCGCTTCGGTGACGAATGGACCCCGGACACACCCTCCTGGTTCTATCCTTTTTTAAGCTATTACGGGAATAAGCCTGCCACCCGTTTTTACGCAAACATCATTGATGCCTCGGCAATTTTTGAGGCACGGAATTTTTCTCCCGGTATCGAACGGCTCGCGGGAAAAAATCTGGAAACCGTGACGGGAAGCGCCGTGCGGACACTTCTCAAGTTTGGCACCATTCCGGAAACGCAGGCCAAGCGCATTCTGGCAAAATTTGTGAGGGAGAAGCACTTCCTATGGGATGAAGACCAGGAGGAGATGACGGTGCTCTTTTCGATGGACGCCATTGAACACGTCGATCTGCTCCTCACTAACTTTGACCGTAGAGGGGATTCCGCTTTCAAGTTGATGTCCAGGAGTGACCTCGTGGCTCTTCCCTCTCTCATCGCCGGATTTCTTGACTCGGACCTTCCGGAGATAAGGCAGGGAGCAATCGATGCCCTGACCAGGTTGCGCGCCGTGGAATGTGCTCCCGCGGTCGCCTTTCTTCTATCCCCTGGGAATACAAAGGAGGATCGCGATGCGGCCTTCTATTTCCTGTGGGAGTTTCCCAACCCTGATGCCCAATCCGGAACTGCTGTTCTTTTAAACGATGTGGATCCCGCGTGGCGGCGGCGTGCCGTGGATCTTCTCGCCCGCGAGAGGGCCCGGGATCTGGCGGACGCCGTTACCCTTCTTTTGAAAGATAACGAGCCGAAAGTCCGCCTCGCGACCGTTTCTGCCCTCGGTGCCATCGGAACAAAACAGCACGCCGGGCAGATTGCGGAACTTCTCAACGAAGCAGACTCGGTCCTTCGTGAAACCGCCATCGTGGCGCTCCGGCAGATGGAGGCCAGGGAACAGGCCGGGAAAATATTGCCGCTGCTGGGCGATCCCTCGCTCGCGGTCGTGCTCGCGGTGGCGGATGCAGTGAAGAAGCTGTACCCTGCGGTGCCGGACGAGGCCTTGCCCCTCCTGCTGGGGTCTATGCTCACCCATCCCGGGCGAGGGGAGCCTCTCTTTGAACGGGTCCAGGGTCTTTTTGACCGGCAGAAGCGGTTTGAGCGGGTGCTTTCATTTTTCAATCCCGATCCTGACGCAAGTGGACTCACTCTGCCTGACACGGTGGATGAGGCGAGGCAGACCGTGGAGAGTCTACGGGAGCTCTGGCTTCTGGCTGGTCGCCACCGAGTGGATCGCGTTCTGCTTTTTGCCGGCGATGCCGCGGAACGGATCATCGCCAGTCAGGACTGGAAACCCGAAGACGCCCCGTGGCTCCGGGACCTTGCCGCGGGCATGGCTTCTCTGCCCGGCCTCGACCGTCACGCCGCCTTTGTTTCGGAGGCTGCGGAGCGGGCCTATGAAAACGATCCCGCCCGCCGCCTGATGTGGGCCACCCTGCGATGGACCGGCCTGGTCTCCCTGGTGGTGTTCGCTGTCTGGACCTTCGTCTTCGCCCTCTACCCCTGGTCTGCCATCTCCCGGTGGGTCATCTGGAGCCGGTGGGCGCGGCGTCTTACCGGAGCCGGGCTTTTGGTCCGGCTGCTCCGGCGCTCCCGGGCCTTCCACACCTGGCTCTGGAAACCCTTCCGTGATTCCCTGCTCCCGCCGGGAGAGATGCAGACGTTCGATGAATGGACCTTCTTCGACTCCATCCGGATCGCGCCCGCCGCCCCGGAATCCGGCGGGCCCCGTCTTGCTCTGCGCGAACTCCGGGAAGCCCAGGGCGTGTGGGTGCTCCAGGGAGTCTCCGGCCTCGGCAAAACCACGCTCCTCCAATGTCTCGCCGCCACCGCGGGGCGACCCGTCGCGTTCCTCCGCGCGGGTGATTGCCGGGAGGGCATTCTGGAAACCCTCCGTCTTCGCCTTCCCACCCATGCCCAGGGGGATCCCGCCTTCCTCCGCTCCCTGGTCCAGGGAGGCTCCCTCCTTCTTCTCCTGGATGCCCTGCACGAAGTCCCCCGGCCCGTCCTCGAACACCTGGTGACGGAGTTGGACACCCTGACTGGCGCCCGCGTCATCCTCACCACCCAGCCGCTCGTCTGGACCCCGCCTCGCGGGGCCGTCCTCCGGGAGGTCCTTCCTCTGCGCCCGGAGGACACCGCCACCTTTCTTCTCAAACAAGGCACCGCCGCCATCGAGGCCATGGGCGCGGGCTCCCTCAATGCGAAGGTCGGGGCGTTCACCCAAAAGGTCCGGGAATTCCTCACGGATATCGCCTCCCGTCCTCCTGACAGCCACGTGCACCGCATGCTGGCCAATCCCATGGAGGCCGTGCTCGCCGCGGAAGTCCTCGCCGCCGGGGAGATGCCGGACCCCGCCCGCCTGCTGGAGCAGCGTCTTGGCCAGGTGGACCGCGACTACGCCACGCGCCACCGGGAGCCCTTTCCCGCCATGCCCTTTGCCTCCTGGCTCTGCGCGTGCCGTTTGCGGGGCACGCCCTCTTTTGAGATGACGGGTTTTGAAAACGTGGCGGCGCTTCTCGCCCGGCACCGGCTTCTCCGGAAAGGGGACGACGGCTGGCGCTTTCGCCATGACAAGATCATGGACTGGTTCCTCCTCCCGGCTTTTTCGGCGGCCCTGGGCGGGGACGAACTGCTCGCCGGTGATCCCCGGTTTGCCTCCACCCGGGAACTGATGAGCGCGGGCCACTGAGGCAAACAAAAACGCCCGGTCTGCGAAGACCGGGCGTTTGCAAAAAACCGGGAAAGAACCTGCCTTACACCAGCGGAGCCAGGTTGTCCTTGCACCACTGGCCGTTCTGGCGGGTCACGCCGTCCGGGTCATCCACGGCCACGTGGGCCTCGTCCTCGCAGATGATCCAGCCCTCGTAGTTCCGGAGCGTGAGCCATTCGGTGATCTTCTGGAAGTCCAGCTTGCCGGTGCCCATTTGCGCCCACGGCTCGGGACCGTTGCCGGAGAAATCCTTGTAGTGAATGTGGTTCACCAGGTGCGCCCATTTGGTCAGCGTGGCGATCACGTCCATGCCGCCGCGGATGATGTGGCCCACGTCCGGGGTCCAGCCGGTCACCTTCGGGTCCAGGCTGCTGAGCACCACATCGTAGTCCTCCTGGGTGCGCACGATGGAGGCGGGAGGGCTGTTAGGGTGGTAGGAGCACTTGATGCCCGCGTCCGTGGCGCGTTTGGAGACCGCGTTGATGTTCCGCACGGCGTTCAGGCGGCGGCGCTGGAGGTCGTTCTTGCGGCCGCTCGGCAGGGTCACGGTGCCCAGCATGGAGCCGGGGAAGTGCTTCAGGAGGTCGATGGTGAAGTCCGCGGCCTCGCGCTCGGCATCGGTTTCGGTGTCGCCGTCCCACGCGCAGATGAGCGCCAGCCCGGCGAGCTTCATGTTGTTGGCGTCCAGCGCGTCCTTGAGACGGGCGGGATCGGCGAAGTCGCCCAGCCAGTATTTGGAGCAGCCCAGCGCGGATTCGGAAATCTGGAGCACCATGGGCTCGATGCCCGTGAAGCCGGCCTCCGCCGCCACCCTGATCATGTGATCCAGCTTGTTGTCATAGCCCTTGCCGGAGTTCTGCATGAACCAGGTATAGACTTCGGAGCCGAACTGTATTTTGCCCATTGTTTGGAGAGTGGTTGATGTTTTTGGGGTAGCCTCCCAGGGGTGGGGGAGGGGTGCGGATAGTAGGACGGGACCCTTCGCGGTGACAAGAAGTTCTTCTGGAAACCGGGGGCCGCGCGGGCGGAAAAGCATCGCTCCAGGCCGGGGAAAAGATTTCCCTGCCGCCTCCATGCTGGTTTAGGTTACACGGAACCCGTTCATCCCGTTTCCGGTTATGAAAAGTCCTCTCCTGCCGCTGTCCCTCGGCATCCTCTGCCTTTCCTCCTGCTCCACCACCGCTCCGCGTGAAGTTCCCCGTGAACGCCTCATGCACGCGGTCGCGCATGATGGCCGGGGAGCGGAGTCTTTCCACTACATCGGCACCACTCCGGACGCGGTTTATCTGGAGCACCTCCGCCTGACCATGCTCGGAGAGCAGCGCGAAATATGGGCGTCCCCGCGGAAGGATTTCTCCCGCAGGGACTTTAAGACTCTGGAAAAAAGCCGGCGTTAGGCACGGCGGCGCTTGTCACGCAGTGAGCTTCCGCGCTTCGTTCAGCGCCTCCTCCAGCTTCGCGGTGTCCTTGCCACCACCGCGGGCAAAGTCCGGCTTTCCGCCGCCCTTGCCGCCCACGATGGGGGCGATGGCCTGGATGATCTTCCCGGCCTGCACCTTCGACTGAAACTCCGGGGAAACCGTGGCGATCAACGCCACATTGCCGCCACCAGCGGAGCCGAGCACCACCACGCCCTGGAAGAGGCCCTTGAGCGCGTCGCTCACGGCCATGGCATAGTCCGCGTCGGCATCGCCCAGGTTGGCCACGATGGCATTCCCCTCGGCGGTGGCCAGCAGTTCCTTCGCGCGTCCCGCAGCCTCGCGCTGCTGCGCGGCTTTGAGGGTTTTTTCCAGCGTCTTGCTGTGCTCCAGGAGGAGTTCCAGCTTTTTCTCCAAGTCCGGCAGGGGGCTTCCCAGCTTCGCCGCCAGTTGTTTGAGACGGATGCTGTCCCGCAGCGCCAGATCGTAGGCCGTGAGGCCCGCCACGGCTTCGATACGCCGGGTGCCCGCGCCCGTGGCCGCCTCGCCATTGATGCGGAAGAGACCGATCTCCCCGGTGCCCTGAATGTGGGTGCCGCCGCAGAGTTCCATGCTGTAGCCATCGAGCCCGCCGGACTTCCCGCCGATCTGCACCACGCGCACGGTTTCACCATACTTCTCGCCAAACGCCTGCATGATGTCCGCGCGCTCCTTCACTTGGGCGTATTTCACTTCCTGCCAGGAAACGGGGGCGTTTTCCAGGATGCGCTCATTCACCAGCCGCTCCACGTCCGCGATCTGCTGGGGCGTGAGCGCCGCGCTGTTGAAGTCGAAGGTCAGTTTCTCCGGTCCCACGTAGGAACCCTTCTGGGTGGCGTCCTTGCTCACCACTTCATGCAGCGCCCAGTGAAGCAGGTGCGTCACGCTGTGATGGCGGGAAATCGCCGCCCGGCGCGCCGGATCCACCTTCACCGTCACCGCCGCCCCCGGCTCCAGATGCGTGGAGGGATCCACGAAATGCAGCCAGGTATTGCCGGATTTCTGCGTGTTCAGCACGGGGATGATCTCCGCCCCCGCGAGCAGCGTGCCCATGTCTCCGAGCTGGCCGCCCATCTCCGCGTAGAACGGCGAGACATCCAGCACCACGGCGGATTTGTCTCCGAGGTTCACGACTTCCAGAACCTTGGATTCCGTCTCCAGGTTGTCATAACCGAGGAAGTTCGTGGGTTCCTTGGTTTCGATTTCGGAGAGTTTGATGACGGTCTTCTTCTGCGCGGCGCGGGCCCGTTCGCGTTGTTCCTCCATCAGTTTCTCGAATCCTGATTTGTCGACGTTTAGGCCTCGCTCCCGAGCCATCAGTTCCGTAAGATCCAGCGGAAACCCGTAAGTGTCGTAAAGTTTGAAAACTGCTTCGTCCGGGATCAGATCAATGTTATTTACGAGGGGTTTTGCAAGGACGGATAGTTCGGTTAGCGCGCTCCGCGCATGACCTATACTTTGTTGCTCCTCTGATCCAAAACTCATTCCTCTGCCGAGGTTTCGGAGCCTGGACATAAATGACCACTCCTCTGCCCGAACAGGGGAATCCTCGTGAACTTCAATTCCGTCGCCAATTCCTACCAGCCATTTCTTCAAGGAGTCATCACTCTCAATCGGAGATTCACATGAGGAAATCAGGCTTTTCAGGAATTCTCGCATGCCTGCAATCTCATCGAAAAGCTCAATCCCCTTATCCAGCGTCCTGTTAAACGCCTCCTCCTCCGTCTTCAGTGTTTGCTTGATGAAATCCTTCCGGTTCCGGATTTCCGGGAACACCTCCCCCATGTGCGCCACCAGCACGTCTACCAGTTTATAGAAGAACGGCTCTGTAAACCCGAGCGTCCGCCCGTATCTCACCGCGCGGCGCAGGATGCGGCGCAGCACATAGTTCCGGTCACTGTTCCCGGGCACGATGCCATCCGCGATGCTGAAGCTCAGCGTGCGGATGTGGTCCGCGATGACCCGGAAGGCCACGTCCACTTTCTCCTGGTCCGTCTCCCCCGTGGAGCCCGGCGCGGGCAGGGTGGAGGCGTAGGTCTTGCCGCTCAGCTTGCCAATCTCTTCAAAAATGAGGCTGAAGACATCCGTCTCATAATTCGAGATCTTCGCGTTCTCAAAGTCCGTGAAGTTCTTCGTCCCGTGGATGATGGACACCACGCGCTCGAAGCCCATGCCGGTATCTACGTGCTGCGCGGGGAGAGGCACAAAGGAGCCATCCGGGTTCGCGTTGTATTGAATGAAAACGTTATTCCAGATCTCAATACACCGCGCGTCCGGACCATTCACGAGCAGCGCACCTTCCTTCTGGCGTTCTATGCTGGTATGCACCGGTCCAGGCGTGAGATCCACGTGGATCTCCGTGCACGGTCCACACGGCCCCGTCTCGCCCATCATCCAGAAGTTATCCTTCTTGTTCCCGTTCACGATGTGAATGTCCGGGTCCAGTCCGATGCTCCGGAATTTCTCCGCCCAGATTTCCCACGCCTCCTGGTCGCGCTCCGAGGGATCGCCGGGGCCGGGCTGATAAATCGTGGCATAGACCCGCTCGGCGGGGAACTTCCAGACTTCCATGATCAACTGCCACGCCCACGCGATGGCCTCCTTCTTAAAGTAGTCGCCAAAGCTCCAGTTCCCCAGCATCTCGAAGAACGTGTGGTGATAGGTATCCAGTCCCACGTCGTCCAGGTCGTTGTGTTTCCCGCCCGCGCGGATGCACTTCTGCGTGTCCGCGGCGCGTCCCGGCTTGTATGGGCATTCGATCTGGCCGAGGAAAATCGGCACGAACTGATTCATCCCGGCATTCGTGAAGAGCAGATTCGGGCTGTCCGGCATGAGGCTGCTGGAGGGCACGATGGTGTGCTGCTTCGACTTGAAGAAGTCGAGGAAGCTCTGGCGGATCTGGTTGCTGGTCATCATGGAAAAAGAGGCCTTCCCGCCGGGCCTTGGGCGGAAAAAGGGGCGGATGGTATCCCGTTCAGCGCGTCCGTAAAGGGCGCGGCACGATTTTACTGATTATGGGAGTTGCCTTCGTCCGTCAGCGAAGGTTTATTGTTAACCGGCCCAAACGCCCGTTTTTTGCCCCCCACATATGTCCACGCCCGCCATCCCTGGCTACACGTTTGATGCCTGTCGCGGGAAGGGAAGCTTCGGCGCGGTCTGGGAGGCCCGGTGGAACGGGGAGATCGAGTGCGCGGTGAAGGTGCTCATTCCCGGCACCTGGCATTCCATTTACCTCGGCTGGTGTCTCGACCGGCTGCGCAGGGAAGGGGAGCGGAATGACTTTGTCCGCGTCCACAGTTACTGTCTCACCAGCGGCCCCGCGCACGTGGGCATGGCCCTGCTGCCGGAGGGCACGCTTTCTCTGGAGCAGCTTTCCGGCCGGCTGTCCGCGCGGGAGGCGTGGGTGCTCCTGGACAGTCTCGCGGCTTCGCTGGCCTGGCTGCATGGCGAGGGCATCGTGCACACGGGTCTCAGCGGGCGGAATGTATTTGTCTCCGGCGGACCGTCCGGCGAGCCGGAGGTGCTGGTGAGCGATGTGGGGCAGGGCTGGCTTTCCGGGGCCGCCGCGGGGCGTCTGCACGGGCAGGCGGGATTCATCGCGCCGGAGCACTGGCGGGAGGCCACCCGGTTGTTACAGGAAGGCCGGGCACAGGGACGGGATGTGTATGCCTTCGGCGTGCTTGCCTGGCGCTTCCTCACGGGAGCCTGGCCGCGCGGCGGAAAGGTTTTCGAGGCCATCCTGGAGAGCCGGGCGGAGCCCCTGCACCTCCAGCCGGAAGCCTTTGCCGAATGGTTGGAGAAACAGCCCCTCGCGCCCTGGCCTGCGGAGGGGAGTGAGGCGGAGGCCGCTCGGCGAAGGATCGTGGAACAGTGTCTCTCGCTCGATCCCGGACTCCGCTTCCACGATATGAAGGAGGTGTCCGCCGCGCTGGCGGGCTGCCCGCTCCCGGAGACCCCGGTTTCCCCGGCGGAGGCACAGCCTGCCATCGTCCAGGAGAGCCCGTCCCTGGGTACCCCGGGAGGCGCCCTGGAGACCGTGACCACCACGGATGCCTTCACCGGGGACAAGCCGCTGATTCCCCGTCGCCGCCGTTTTGCGCTGCCCCTGCCGGGTCTCAGCCGCCGTCTGCGGGAGAGCCGCGGGGAGGAACACCCGGAGCCCGCGCGTCCACGGGCGGTGGCGCTCGTTGCGGGCGCGTTTGGCCTGCTGGCGCTCGCCGGAGTCACGGCCTATGCTTTCAAGGAACGCGCCACCCGCCGCCAGGCGGAGAGCGATCTCCGCTCCGTGCGGTCCTCCCTGGACGAGGTCTCCGTCCGCGTGCCCCGGGTGGAGACGGAGGCCTCCATGGCCCGGGCCGAGGCCCGGACGGCCCGCGCGGAACAGGCCGCCGCCACGCTCCGGGACAGCGTGGAACTCATCTCCCGCGTGCTCGCCACGGAGCCGGTGGAGGACGGTGATCTCCCCGCCTGGCGCACCGCCGTGCGCGCGGTGGCGGCCCATAGCACTGCCATCCTGGAGAATGCCCCGCCGGACCCCGCGGGCATGGAGGCCCGCTGGCAACTGGCCCGTCTCCACGCCGCCCTGGGGGAGGAAACGGCGGCTCTCCCCGGTCTGGAAAAGCTCCTCCGCGATCTGGAGGCCGCCGCCATGGCCGCGGCGGGGGATTTTCCCCCGGAGCTCATCCGCCTCACGGGCCGCGTGGAATGGCTCACCGGCAGCATCCTCACCAGCCAGCGCCGCGTGGAGGATGCGTTGCCTCATTTGCGGAAGGCGTCGGATTCCTTCAAGCTCTGGGTGGAGAGGCACCCGGAGGACACGGAGTCCGTGCGTTCCTATGCGCGGAATCTTTATCTCGAAGGCCGGGCATTGTCTGAGCGGGGGCAGTTGGAGGGTGCCCGTAGCGCGCTCATGAATATCGAGAGCCTCATCGGCCGGCCGGAGGACGAAAACCTCCGTCCCGATGACCGGTTTCTGGTCGCGGACTCACAGATCGAGATGGGCCGCATCGATGTCCTGGAGGCTGGACCCGCCATGGCCGCGGATGCCGCCGCGAAGGAAAACGCCGCCCGGCTTTTCAGTTCGGCCTTCGCGCGCTACAGCGACGGCATCAATCTGCTGGTGGTCTACGATAAACTGAACCCCCGCTCCGTACCCTGCCGCACCCGCCTGGGGCAGGGCTTCTTCGAGCTGGGACGTCTCCTCGTCCGGATGGACGATCCCCGGAATGCGAGCAAGGCCTTCGTGCAGGGCGTGGGCGTGCTCACGGAACTCCAGAAAGAGCAGCCCGAAAACCCCTCCTATACCACCTCCCTCGCGGCGATGTATAACGAAGCGGCGCAGCTCGCCCTCATCAGCATGCCGGGAGCCGAAGGCGCGAAAAAGGCGCTCCAGTATCAGGAGTCCAGCGTCACCTTTCTCAAGCAACTGGATCCCGGCGCGGTGCCGGACAATTCCATCCGCCTCCTCCTCGCGGCCTCCACGGTGTTGAATGGCGAGCTCCATCAAAGCGCCGGAGACGCCCCCCGGGCCTTTGCCCGCTATACCGAGGCCATCGACCTCACCGCCGGGCTTCTGGCGGAGAGCACGCTCAGCGACCGGGAACGCCGGGAGGGCCGCCGCCTCTCCGCCCGCGCCTGGACCGGCGCGGCCCGCTTCCACGAGGGAGCCGGGCACCGTGACGACTCCGTGGCCGCTCTCAACAAAGCCTGGGAGGACTGGGAAGCCTCCCCCGTGGAGGACCCGTCCGATCAGAAAAATATGGCTTGGGTGCGGGAGAAACTGGACAAGCTGAAGCCAGGCCCCTGAGCCTTTATATGCAGGTTTGAAAGAGGTTATTCTCTTACGGAACACCCACCCTGAAGCGCAGGAAAATCCGGCCCGGATTGTTCGAAGGAGCCGTGAAAGTAAAGTTCCCGTCTTCCCCGGCTGTGTTTGTCAGCGCCTGCCAGCCTTCCGGGTCCAGAGAGGAATTGAATTCCGCGAAATACTCGACGCCACCGACGCCCGGAGGACGCGAAAAACGGAGCACCAGATCGTTGCCCTCCCGCTTCCATTCCGGCAGGCTCCCAATGTCGGGAGCTTTCGGATTCAGATTGAAGGCGAACTCCGTGAAATTTGTTAGGCCGTCTCCGTCCGGGTCCGCGGAGTCCTCGGCATCGCCTTCATTGATCGCTGAACCAAAGTGGACCATCCGCCAGTTCTCCCGTGACCCCAGGGGCCAGGTGGTGGCTTCCATGAGACCGGACGAGCCGTTGTAAATCCCGGATACGACCCTGGCCCGGGCCCGCACCACGGCCCCCGCCGGAAGATTCAGCCCGGTCAGTTCCCAACCCTCCGCGATCCGCGTGCCGGTCCCCAGGGGTGTCCAGGTGTCCCCTTCCGCCGCCAGCTCGAACGTCACCCGGTGGGTCTCGGGAGACGAGCCGGTCCGTTTCCACACCACGCGATCGTTTCCCCTGAGGGTCAAAACCTGCACGGCGGGGTCATTCTCAAACCGCGCGAAATAGCTCCGGGAAATCCCGCCCGCGACCGTGAAGTCACCGCCCGCCAGAATACGCCCGCTGCTGTCCAGGGCGAGCGCGGCGATAACATCGTTGGTCCCCGTTCGGTTAAACGGGGAATCCAGCGTGCCGTTCGGGTTCAGGCGGGCGAGCCGCCCACTGGTCGCCTCGTTCACGGAGGTGAAGTTTCCGGCAATGACGATTTTCCCGTCCGTCTGGAGGGAGATGCTTCTCACGATATTATCGGTGGAAGCTTGGAAGGCGGGATCCGGCACTCCCGCCGCGTCGATCCGCGCGATATTCGTCCGCGCCACGCCGGCCACACTGGTGAAGGTGCCGCCTATGATGATCTTCCCGTCAGGCTGCAGGGCGGCGGAATAGACCACCCCGTTCACGGAGGGGGCGAAGGAGGCATCCACGGTGCCGGAGGAGGAAAGCCTGACCAGATGATTCCGCGTGACTCCACCCATGGTGGTGAAGTTCCCGCCTGCCACCATCCGGCCATCCCCCAGCAGCACCACGGTCCTCGTGATGTCATTTGCATTCGGATTCAACGAATCCGGACTGCCATCCGCGTTGAGCCGCGCGATGAAATTGCGGGAGCTTCCCCCGGCCGTCATAAAATTGCCCACCACCACCAGTTTCCCATCGGGCTGGACGGCCACGCTATAGACGGAGTTACTGAGGTTGGGATTGAAGGCGGTGTCCAGCGTGCCATCCGCGTTCAGCCGGGCGAGACGGTTTCTCGTGATCCCGCCCACCGAGGTGAGGGCGCCGCCAATGAGGATCTTTCCGTTTTCCAGCACCGTGATGCTGTTCGTATTCCCGTTGGCTCCTGCCGGCACAAAGGTATCCACCTCCCCGTCCGGTTCGATTCTCGCGAATTTCCCGCGCGCCCCGTTCCCTGCGTTGTTGAAAATCCCGCCTATAAGGATCAGACCGTCCGGCATCATCGCGATGCTGGTGACCGACGCGTCCGGTTTGGGATCGAAGCTCAAATCAAGGTCACCCGGCCCGGCCTGGACCGGCAGGGAAAATAACGCGTACAGAGCGGGAAATATCAAAACGCGGGGATTCATGAAAGCGGAGGGACTCGCATGTTTTTATACCGCTTCGGGAGCTTTTCCAAACAAAATCGAGTCTCTTCGTAAAGAGACTCGCCTTTGGTTTTTTAACTATCAAGTCGATCCTGAAAGCCCGGGTTTCGGATCGTCGCGGAAACGTCCAACAAGTAGCACGGTCTTCAGACAGGTGTCGCGGATGGAGCGGGTAAAACAGACTCAACAGCCAGGCGACAAAGGCACGCCAGCGGGTGCCGAGGTGCTTCAGCAGCTTGTGGAAGTTCATTCCCGCCGCGCTCAGCACAGCGTTGGTCATTTCTCCTGCCGCACCACACAACCGGTTGCGATCCAGGCGGTGCTCCGCTTTGAGGTGTCCGATGCCTGGCTCCACCGCCGCCCGCCTTCTCATCCATTTCCAGAGGGCTTTCGAAATCGACCCCCTGCGTTTGCGGGTCACATGGATTGTGGGGGCTCCCGGATCCCGCCCGCACTGATGGCCCCGGTAGCCCATGTCCACAAAGACGTCACCGGGCATCCTGCCGCTGACCCGCCGCACCTGCTCCAGGGCGGTCCGCAACGTGTGCCCGTCATAGGGATTGCCCGGGCAGCTCATGGCTCCCACGTGCCAGCCGCCACGGCTGGTGGTGGTCACGCTCACCTTCACTCCGAATTCGTAGCGTTTGTGCGCCTTACCCTTGCTGATGCACTCCACCTCCGGGGCATGCACGCTGTAAACTTTGTTTTTGTCATGGCGCTCCTGGGCGTGGATCCGGCGGGCCACGGCCATCAGTTTGTCCAGTTCCGGAAAACCGCGCCCGCCTTTGCGGGCTTCGATGTCGCGAAGAACACGGCCCGGCAGGGTATGCAGCTTTTTCTGACAGCGCCGGGCCCGGCGGAGTTGCTTTGCGTGCGCATAACGGCTTTGCATCAGCAGCAGGTGTTTGCCCACCCGTGTGTAGCTTTGACGCAATATCATGCCCGCCTTCTTTGCGGCCTTGACCAGGCACTCCCGCGCCCGGTTATACAGGCGGCTGTCAGTGGGAAACCGGATGTATTTTTCCTTCACCATGGTGTCGATATTGACCCGTTTCATACCACGAGGAACTGAAAACGGGTCTTTTTCAGGGCGTGGATCACGGGTTGGCGTCCTATCTTCTCCGACCTGTTTTTAACTCTACGTGGTATCAGTTGCACGGGGGTGATGGCCTTGAGTTTGAGTCCGGCCTGAATGCTTTGTTGCAGCAGTTCTTCAAGACCATGCTGTCCGGCCCGGCCGCGCCAGCGGCTCATGCTCGAGGGGTCCAGCGGCGGGCGGTGCTCAAAATAGCACATGCCGCTTAAAAACTGCCAGTAGGGGTTTTGCAGCCAGGCCTCCACCACCGCTTCATCGCTCAAATCAAAGGTGTATTTGAGATAGTGCAGGGAAACCATCAGCCGGGTGTCGATGGCGGGCCGTCCCTGACTGTCGGTCCACATCGCGGCGAAGCTTTTTTCAAAAGCCGACCAGTCGATGACCGCCGCCAGTTTCACAATGGAATGGTCCGGGTCCACGATGCGCGCCAGTTCGGTGCGGAAGAGTTCGATTTGAGGCTCCTGATCGGG
Source organism: Verrucomicrobiales bacterium (assembly GCA_965229245.1). Classification (GTDB taxonomy): domain Bacteria; phylum Verrucomicrobiota; class Verrucomicrobiia; order Verrucomicrobiales; family V1-33; genus V1-33. The sequence continues at coordinate 1,499,973 of CBDDIW010000001.1, read as the reverse complement.
ATTAGGCCGGTTGCGCATTCCCTGATTTTGCAGGGTTTTGAGCCGAAGGGAAACAAATCCCTGCAAAACAAACAGGGCGTCCGCGGCTTCCAGCCCTTGCTGCTGCGGCTTCTCGGAGCTTTTGCAGAATCGACTACGTTAAGGACTATGCACGCGGCGCTCACCGGAGTCCGGTATTCGTAATTTTCGCAATCGAGTGTGCGGGAGGCGCGGCGCGGAAACATGCCGTATCATCATGTGCAAGCATGCGGGTTCAAACCCCGGTTCTCCATTACATGGCCGAATCGCGCCGCCGGGCACCAGTGAACCGGGGCGTGGATCGCTGAACGCGTGCTTTGGCTTCGGAAATTTCGCTATACTGATTGCCAAAAGTAATTTCCGAAATGGAGGGCGGAACTCCCTGACGGAGACGCGTGTAACCGGAAATTATTTATGGCAAACGCTCTAACTGACGAACCTGGGCTAAGCGGCGCCTGAAATCAGCCATCATATCCCGCTTCCAGCCGCTCTTGTTTCACCTTTTGCCGCGCCAGTTTCTCCTCCTGTTTTTCATGGTAGAGGGCCCGCAGGGCCTTGGGACCGAGTTCGTTGCGCACGTAGCGGTTCCATACGTAACCCATATCAAAGATAAGGGTGGCCAGCCACCAGAGATAAATGGACGCCCCCAGGGCCAGAATGACAGGCCAGACGGGACTGCGGGTTTCCCCGGCCTCCACCACGGCGCGCAGTTTTTCATCCAGGGCCTTGCTGAAGCGCCCGCGCGTGGTCGCCGGGTAATCCGGGGAAACGGCATTGAGAATCGGCAGGACGGAGAATACTCTGCGGTCCTGACGGCGCGTCCAGGCGGAGACCAGCCGTTCCCACACAGGAGGCATGGGGGTCTTCGCCACGGCATTGGCCACAGATATTACTAGGGAGGCCAGTTCCCGCGGGCAGAGTTTTAGATCCCGGATGCGCTGCCGTTGCCCGGCGTCCAGCATGTTGATCTGCTCCCAGTGCGCGGGCTTGAGACTGTTCAGTTCTTCCCGCTGGTCAGCGGGTAGTTGATTGATCTCCCGTCTCTGGTGATCGGTGGGGAACTGAAGGCCGCGACGGTCTGCCGGAGTGAGCGTCGCCGGTGATCTCGGGTAGTTGTTATTCTCACTGAGGATCTCCGGTGCCTGCCCTAGAAGATCCGGCGTGAGGTCGAACGTTTCCGGATAAAGATTCGTGGCCACCACAAAACAGATGCCCCCAGTGCCGCAGAGCACGAGCGGCCTCATGCCGCGGAAGAGGAAAAAGCGGTCCCTCCGGGAGCGGCGGAAGGTGAGGGCGTAACCTATGAGACCGCCCAGGAGGGAGAAGCCCAAAATACCCGCGAGCGCGCCATTCCTCCACGCCTGATCTGTGTCCGCGTCATCTTTTATGAATACTGCTCCGTATTGATTCAGCGAGCGATTATCCACCAACGCGGCATAGCCCGCCGCGCCCGCCACAAAAAGCGCCAAGGCAAGAGCCCAGGCAGAGGCGTTCCGGTTCAGGCGGGGCAGACGGGCCAGGAGGGTCATGCCGGCGATGAGGCAGGTAATGCCAACGGTATTGCTCATCAGTTGCAGACGCGTGACTGTGCGGTCCGGCCCGGTGCCCAGCATTTGAAAACGCACGTACTTCTGCAGCGGAGCCTGTTCCGGGTGGATGAAGCCCTCCACCGCGCGGCAGAGGATGAAAAGGCCGAGAAACAAAATTACCAGGCTGAGCAGAAACGGCAGATACGGACTGATCCACCTTACCCGCAATCTGTCCCGTGGGCGGACGGCGGCGGGAGGGACCTTCGGAACTTCCGGCACCTGTGGAGGGGCTTTTTCACCGCAATGGGGATCCGCCTTATACCGGGCCAACTCCTCATTATAGTGCCGCCGCTCTTTGACATACCGGGCACAGGCGTCCTCATGCCGTAGTGGAAGGATGACCTCGCGCACGAAATGCTCAAAGACCTCCGGATCATCCCAGTAACCAATGTGCGCAACCCCAGGAAGGGGATAGCGGGCAAAGCCGATATCGTGTTTATCCCCGTCAAACTCAAAGTTGGGATTGCGGGTCACGACCTCTCCAGGGGCTCCCTCGATCCCCAGAAACTCCCGCACCGTGTCCAGCTTGAATCCCACGGGGTCTCCTTTATCGTAGTAGTTCCGCCACTGAATGGGTATGCGCATGCGGTGAAGCGTGGTGGCGTGCTTGAATTTTTCGAAGAGCCTGGGCCAGAGCAGCAGGTGTTTGTCCAGGGGGGAGCCCAGCGTCATATACCCCCGCACCTTGTCCAGCCAGCGGGGGGCGGCGGAGCAGGTGGCAATAGAACTGCGCCCGCCGGGGTTGATCCGCACGCTCTCCCGGGCCATGGCGTGCAGGAGGGCCAGGAAACTGATGACGGTACCCTCGCTGTGGGCCACGATGTAGATGCGCGCCGCAGGATAGGTTTTATGCACGTGCTCCATGGCGGCATGAAAGCGCCCGATGATGCCCTGGCGGAACACGGTGAATTCAGTGACGATTTGCACGTCCCCCAGGAATTCATCCAGCACTTGGCGGAGCTGAAATTTCGGGAGGCCCATGCGGGAACCCAGCCAAGTCAGATTTTCCAGCACCTGAATGGTCTCTATCATTTCCTCCAGTACATCCCCCGCCGTGTCAAACTCCGGCGGGCGCGTGAGATAGAGATCGCGTTTTTCCTCTGCCGCTGTCCTGTTCCCGTTTTCCACTTTACCGCCCTCTGCGGGTGGGTGCGCCTTGGCGGAGTCGCGGGGCCTGGGGGGCGGAGCGGGTTTTTTCGTCTGAAGACGTTCCGGCATCACGCGGCGGGCGCGGGCTACCACGGTGCGAGCCCATGCCTTGGCCTCCTCCAGGGTGCGGCCCTCCCTGTCCACCTCCTGAGGAATGTCCGCCCAGAAGACTTCAGTGAATCCCAGGGACTCGTAGCCACTGGTATCCGGATCCAGAGGGCATACATTCACCGCGCCTTGAATGTCGGTGTGAAAATAGCCCAGGGACTGGGGAGCCAGCGGCTGCGCGGAGCCCTCCCGCCCCAGGGCCAGGCAGCCTGCCAGTCGCGTGGCCACTTGCCGAACGGTGCTGTTCCGCTCCTGTGCGCCGATGCCGTGCACGGAGACAATGATGTCCGTAAAATCCTCCCGGGTTTTTCCGGCGGGTCGTGTATCCATGGACGGGTTGTCAGTCTGGCGGCGGACGGGAAATCACAGGGCGGAAAGGAAGGTCGCTGGCCACTGCTTCGGCGGACGAGCCTTCAGGCGGCGGGTGCGCACGGACTCATGGAGAGCTTGGTACACGAGGTTTCCCGTCGCGCCTGGCATGTCCGGTTGGTATACTCTCAGGACGCCGCCTTTTTTCCGGCCTACCCAGTCCAGCACCCGGTAGAAAGTGCCAAAGGAGTTGTGTCCAGGCTCCAGAGGGTCCGGCCGGAACGTGGCGGTGACGGCCGGGTTGAATTCCAGACCGTCCGGGAAATTCACGCTCCTTCCGGCTTTTTCGATCATCCATTGCAGAGCCACGTCCGAGAGACCGCATTGCTCATATCCGCCCCCCACGCCGCTGTGCGCGCCGGAGAACCACACCTGCTCCAGGATCTGTCCGGGCGGCGGCGGCTGGGCCTGCTCCCACAGTGTGGGCACAAACTCCGCGCGATGCTCACGGATGGCCACGGCATGACAAGCGCGCTTGAGCCGGCGGCTCAGCGTCACGTCGTGAAACTGCCAGTCCATCCCCTTCAGCAAGCTGAAGCTGCCATCCATGCCGGGAATGCCGAGCGCGCCCACCGTATCCCACACGCCTATGAATTCGATGTCCGTGTCATAGGAGTGTTCCGCCCTGAAAGCGGTGGAAACCGGACCATCCGGCGCATAGTCCCGGTAGAGAGCGAGGGCCTGTTTCTGGTATTTTTCATGACCAGGACGGAGGATCCCGGAATTCCGGATGAGCCCGGCGAGGCTACGCACGGTGTAGGCCCCCCCAGCTGAAACCAAAGAGATACAGCCGGTCTCCAGGCTGGAAATTATGACAGAGAAATTCGTAGCAGGAGACCGCATTGTCAAAAAGGCCCATGCCGAGCGCCCCCCCGGTGAACCGGGAACCCCAGCCGGTACCTACCCCTTTTTCGTAATGAACCACCTGCACGCCCCCCTCACTATCCGAGGGCAGCAGGGCCTGGGCAATTTTCAGAACATTAGTGGCGGCGTCCTTGTTCTCATCCTCATTCCAAGTGCCGTCCGCGCAGATGATGATTTTCTTTGGCATGGGTATGTGTCGCGTTGTTTGATGATGAGTGGTCTATTTTTACAGGACGGAAGAGGGTGGGGGTGTCCGGGGGGTGTCCATGAATCCTTTACCGTGTTTACTGGTTTTCTGCCTGCAAGTGACAGGCTTTTTTATATATTTCATCTTTTTACCTTGGCGTCGGTGCTGAAATTACGGAGTGTGTGATATTTTTAAATGATGTGTTAATCATGCGTTTTTCCGGCATCCCATCGTCCTGTCCGCCTTTTCTGACACAAAAGGGCGGCCACATGGACAACACTGCATGCTGCGGGCCGGCGAGTCATGAGGCACTCCCTGTGACGCCACGATAAGGATCGCGAACCCCGGCACAGGGCCGGAGGTGGCTGACCGTCAAAGGCTGCCATGAACAGACATATCAAAGTCTCTTCGGTCCGGTGCTGGTGGCGAGGCGCGTCTATAAAAAGCACTGAAGAGGAGCCGCGCATCGCCGACCGAGGGAACGGGAGCGCATTCAGGAGAGCGCCACTTTCCATTTCCGCGAGCCTCATTGCAGCCAAATACAATGGGCAAAGCTGACGGCAATGCCCGGGACCTTACGAAGAGCCTCCAGAGCGTGTTTTTCGTTTGATTATCTGCAACCTTGGAGGTGCGCGTCGGGGGACTCGCGGTGTCCAGGAAGGCGCGCTGGAGCTTTGTGCTACGCACGGTTTCGGGGAAGTGGTCCCCTGAGCGCGAGGGACATGGCTATGCCTCCACAAAATTCTCCAGCATCCCGATTCCCCCGATGCTGATCCGGATGACATCCCCCGCTTCCAGCGTCCACTTTCCGGGAGGCACCAGACCGGTGCCCGTGAGCAGCAGGCAGCCGTCGGGCAGCTCGTTCTCCCGGAAGAGCCAGCCCGCCAGTTCATCGAGCCCCCGCTTCAACTGGCTGATGGGCGTGGCAGCTTCATATTCCACCGTTTCCCCGCGGGCTATGGTGATGGAGATCGCGGTCTCCGGCGGCAAGCTATCGGTCAGGAGCAGGCAGGGCCCGATGGAGCAAGAACCGCGATAAACCTTGGCTTGGGGCAGATAGAGCGGGTTTTCCCCCTCGATGTCCCGCGAGCTCATGTCATTCCCGATGGTGAAGCCAAAAATACGGCCCGTCGCGTTGAGGGCGAGCGTAAGCTCCGGCTCCGGCACGTTCCAGTGCGAGTCCCGCCGGATGCGCACTCCATCCCGGTGACCACGCGCGCGCGGGCCGTTCGCCTTGAAGAACAACTCCGGACGCGCCGCGTCGTAAACCATGTCATAAAAAATGGAGGCCCCGGCTTCCTTTGACTCATCCATGCGCGCCACCCGGCTGCGCTGATAGGTCACGCCCGCGGCCCAGATCTCCTGGGACTGCACGGGAGCCTGGAGAGGCACGCCAGTATCCGGCACGGGCACCTCCACGCCGTCCTCCATGGCCGCTCTCACCAGCGCGGCGGGATCGTCCGCCTGGAAGATTTCATCCATGCCCGCGAGGGCCAGCCGTGACGCGCGGCCGTCCGCGACGGCGATCAATTCATTATTCTGCCGGTAAAGGTGCATGGCGCAGATAAATACGTCCCGGGCGGATGACAGCCGGAAAATTCATGCCATGGCATCCGCATCCATGCCCACGCTTCTCCGTCTCGATCAAATGCTCTCCCGCTTCGGCTACTGCTCCCGTCGCGAGGCTCAGGCATGGATTCGCGACGGCTTTGTGACCCAGGACGGAGTGGCCCTGACCCGCGCGGACCAGCGGGCGGATCCCGCCGCCGTGCTGGTGCGGGGGAAACCCATCGAGTTCCCGGAGGGTCTCGTCGTCGCCTTTCACAAGCCGCTGGGAGTGATCTGTTCCCACAATCCCGCCGAGGGCTCTCTCATTTACGATCTGCTGCCGCCTTCCTGGATGCGCCGCCAGCCGCCCCCGGCCACCGCCGGAAGGCTGGACAAGGAAACCAGCGGCCTCATTCTCATTTCGGATGACGGGGCGCTCATCCACCGCTGGACCTCCCCCCGGCACGAAACCCTGAAGACCTACGAGGTCACCGTGGACCGCGACCTCCCCGCCGGACTTGCCCAGGTCTTTGCCTCCGGCACGCTCCAGCTCCACAGCGAGCCAAAACCCTGCCTGCCCGCGGAGCTGGAGGTCACCGGGCCGCGCACCGCCCGCTTGCATCTCAGGGAGGGAAAGTATCACCAGGTCCGCCGCATGTTTGCCAGCCAGGGATGCACCGTCACCGTGCTCCACCGCACCCGGGTGGGACCGGTGCTGCTGGGAGATCTCCCTCCCGGCGGCTGGCGGGCTTTGACGGCGGAGGAACTGACCTGACACAAACCGCAGCCTGGGCGGCGCTTTTCCGGTGAAGAAATTTCCCTTCCGCGCGTCCCAGAAACGGCGGCGGACGTAGAGGTCGCTTTCCTAACATCCATCTGTGAAAAATTTCGCTCTTTCCTCATCTATTACTGGCGGCCCGGCTGAACCGCGGTCATTTTAGCGCTCAAGCGAATGTGGGATTTTCTAACAGCCAACTGGCGGCCGATCGTGGAGGTGACCCTGATGATGGGAGCCTTCTTCGTGGCGTGGCGGTATCTGCGCTACGCCAGCGGCTCCCGGCTGCTGGCGGTCATCGGCGTCATCGTGGGCGTGCTTTTCATCGCGTCCCATCTGCTGCGGATGGATCTTATCCGGAGTTTCGCGCTCTTCAGCGGGCTGGTCATGGTCATCATTTTCCAACCGGAGGTACGCCGGGCTTTTGTCAGCCTGGGCAGTCACCGGCTTTTCACCACGCGGCGCGCCAGTTCCGAGTTTCTGGACATCATGGAAGAGGCGGTGCAGCAACTCAGCGCGAAGCGTTTCGGCGCGCTGTTCGCCTTTGAGCGCGGCATGGATCTCGATCAGTTCGTGGAGACCGGCGTGGAGGTGGATGCCTCCTTCACCCCGGAACTGGTCATCACCATTTTCCACCCGAAGACCGCCCTCCACGATGGCGGCATGGTCCTGCGGAATGGCCGCATCCAGGGCGCGGGCTGCGTTTTCCCCGTGAGCCAGCGGGAACTTTCAGATCGCAGCATCGGCCTCCGCCACCGGGCGGCCATGGGTATCACGGAGCAAACGGACGCCATCGCCGTGGTGGTCTCGGAGGAAACCGGGCAGATCTCCATCTGTGCCGAGGGCACCCTTTACCAGGCGCTCACGGCTTCCGTTTTCCGCGAGCGGCTGGAGCAGTTCCTCAGCGAGCGGGACCGCGATGACGACCGCGAAAAAGAGTCCGTGCCGGACCGTTCCGCCACGAAGCGGCTGGAAGCCTGAGCGGCCCCTTTGCCGGGGAATTCCATCCCCGGCCCGCGGGTGCTCCCTCTGGACAGCAAGGGGCGTCCGGTGCAGAATGCCCCATGTTCGAGACAGGAGAAAAAGTAGTTTGTGTTGATGACCGTTTTCACCCGGAGATCTCCTTCCTCTACACGGCGCTGCCGGAGAAGGGGAAGATCTACACCGTGCGCGAGTGCGAGCCTGGCCGGGCAAAGTGGGTCAGCGCCCAGAAGGGCTGGGACTCGGTGGATATGAAAGTCCTGCTCGAGGAACTCACCAATCCCGTGGACCCCTCCACCAGCATGGGCTGCCCCTCGGAGCTCGGCTTCGCGGCCCGCCGTTTTGCCCCGCTGGAATCCATCTCCCATGAGGAGGAGGTGGAAGTGGAGGAGCTGATCCCCGCCGGCCGGTAAGGTTAGTACGCTCCAAGGGCGTCCCCCTCGAAGGGGACGCCCCTGGTAAATCGTCAAACCGCCACCCGCTTACTGCACCTCTTCACGGGACCCCGTGTAGAGCCACTTCACCACTTCACCATCCTTGATGAGGGCCATGATCTCCGTCTGCGTGGCCCCGAAGAGCGCGTTTTCCACCGTGCACTGCACCGTGCCGGTCCAGTAAACCTTCCCCTCCACCTCCTCAAAATTCAGCGCTCCCCAGGAGGTGATGGCGTTGGCCTTGAGTTCCTTAAGGGGCTTCTTTTGCAGGGCGGCGAGCATGATGGGAATCACTCCTCCGGGGTTCACGTCCGGCTTCGGACCCGCGAGTTTCATCTGGTCCTCGCTCGCTCCATTGGCACGATCCTTCAATGCCCGGGCCCGCGTCCGCTGCTGGACCACGCGGTTCCGGTGATAGTCCTTGTACTTCTCGTAAAGGGAGGTCAGCGACTCCTTCAGATCGGTATTGGCCAGGGGCACGTCGATCCGCGTGGTTTCGTCCCCGGGGCGCATCACCGTGAGAATGCCCGTGCCCGGCCGCATGTTGGCCGCGATGGCATCGCTCCCGGACGGCAGTTCCGTTTTACCAGTCGTCCCTTCAAAGACGAGCGGCACCTTCGTTTTGATCTTCCGGGGGAACGCCTTGGAAGGGATGGACGTCCAGTCCTTGGTGATCTCCTCGATGGCCTTGAATTTCGGCATCGGATACTTCGCCTCGATTTCATCCACCACCACGGCCACCGGTGCCGGATTGGCCGGTTTCATGCCGCCGTCCGCCGGCTTGGTGGAGGGCGTCGTGGTCCCGGGGTCAGCGGGATCCGTCTTCCTGGAAATCGAGGCCAGCAACGCGCCCGCTCCGGTGTTTCCGCCGGGAATCGCCGGGCGCTCATCCTGGGGCTTCTTGTTGGCCCCGGACTCCACCAGTTTTGCCTTCTCCTTCTTACGCTCCTCTATCTTCGCCTGCATCCCGTCATAAATCCCGGGATAGAAGTGCCAGCCGGCCCATCCGGAGGCGGCGATGATGGCGATGTAAAAAAGGAATTTCATAAAGAAAAGGAGCCGGTGCTTTTAACGAACGCCCCGCTTTCCTTCAAGGGAAAGTGCGTTCCGGATTCACACAGGTTAGCGGATCACCAGCCGCGCCCCCGGCCGGATGAGTTGCGGCAGGCGCACCGCGTCCCAGTTCGCGAACCGGATGCACCCGTGGCTCTCCGCCCGCCCGATCGTCAGGGGCGTGGAGGTCCCGTGCAGGCCGATCCCACTCCGGCTGGTGCTCGTCCAGAGCACCCCCACCGGGCTGTTCGGGCCTATGGGAAGCTGGTAGTAGGACTCGCTCCGTTTCCCCTCCTCCAGCATGGACTTGTCCCAGCGGAATTCCGGCGTGGACACCATGCCCGTGATCTTCCATTCCCCGAATTTGATGAACTTCGGCTGCCCGGGCGTGATGGGGAAGCTCGCGAACGGCTTGTCCTTGTCATTGAAAAAGATGGCCACCCGCGCCGCGATATCCACCACCACGGTGTGGGCGCTCAATTCCGGGTCGTTGTCAAATTTCCGGTGCTGCGGCCATTCCTCGATCTTGAACGGCGTCACGTTCGGCACTTTCAGCGTCACCCCCTGGGCCAGCTTGTTCATGTTCGTCCCGCCCTTGTTGATGGACTCCAGAAACTCCTCCGTGGTGTGGTAGCGTTCGCTCACCAGTTCCGCCAGACTGCGGTAGCCCAGGTATTTCACCTTGGCCTGTTCCGAGGGATTCCCGGGCAGGGAAGGGGTCACATACTTCAGGTCACTCTCCTGGATGGTGTAGGTGGTGTAGGGATTCGGCACCGCTTTTTTCGCCGCCACGATCAGCCCATGCCAGTTGCCCACCGGGAGACCCCGGATTTGATTGTAAACCGAGGCCGCTTTTTTCCCGAATTCCCCCAGCTTCCCGTCGATGTTCCCCGGGCCGTGATTGTGCTCGTCCAGGTAAATCTGCACGCGGACGATGGTATCCACCTCCTTCGCGTCCGGGATGGGTGAGAAATTGCCGTCCTTATCCTCCATTTCCACGGGCACCGCTTTGGGCGGGGAGGCATCCTGGGCGACAGCGGGCCGGAGACAGGCACCGGCAAGAGCAAGAGCGAGATACAGAGGTCTGGTCATGGTGGGGAAAGGTGGGCGGAAGGGGAAATTCCGGTGGAAACCGCCGTTGAGACCCCACCTATGGCACATCCTGGAAAAAATGAAAGCCCCCAAGTGCTGAAAAATTGGCATTGATCCGCCCCTCCTCCCGGACGCGCGGGCTCCGCTTCTCCTTGCCATCCCCCGGTCCTCCTGGCAAATTCTGAAACCCGCATGAAACCCCACGCATCCCTCCTGCTGCTTCCCCTCCTTCTGGCCTCCTGCTCCACCCCCGCCGCTCCTCCGGCGCCCCCTGCCGCCGCGGGCAATGTGAAGTACCGCTACGAAAACACCCTGGACCTGAACCACGACAACACGCTCAACCACGTCCTTGTGGTGGGCTACGATGAAGCGAACGTCCTGGAAGCCACCCGCCTGGACGTCTCCGCCGGCGGCCCCGTGCTCTCCCTCCATAGCGTGAACTCCGGCAATGCCCTCTACAATCCCAAGGTGGAACTCACAAAGAAGGGCACTCTCCTCGTCTCCTGGGGCGAAATCGATGACGGCTTCTGCAAGGTCGAACTCGCCGCCGATGCCGCCGGAAATCTGAAGATCGTCTCCCGCAAGGAAGGCGCCTACTGACCCCGCGCGGGCAGGCGCAGCGAGGGATCGCCGAAGACCATGAACTTCATCGCCTGGAAGAAAATGCTGGGCGGTGTCCAGGACTCCGTGGGTTTCAACTCCCGCAGCTTCTCTTTCACGATGTAATACCGCACCGCGCTGTTCCAGCAGTCGCCCAGGCGCGGCTCCCTGGCCGCGGCCAGTTCGGTGATGAACCCGTCCACCAGCGTCAGCCCGTAAGGCTGGCTGCCGGTATTGCACCCGATATACGCCACCCCGCCCGTCCCCGGCCGCTTCAGCAATTGCTCGCCCAGGCACGTGGGATTCACTTTCCCCGGCTGGAGCGGGGCGGGCGGCACTGGCGGCTCCGTGAATTTCTCCCCCCGGTCCGTCCCGCGATGCGTCACCCCGTCGCGGTCCACATACCGCTCATACGGCGGCAGCGGGGCAAAGTGCGCCGTGCTGCACCCGGCGGACAGAATCACCGGAGCCACCGCCCCGTGATCCGGCGGAGGCACGTCCGCCATGCTGAAGCACTGCTCCCATTCCTCCGGCTGCCCGTGGCCCGCGTGCACCAGCAGCCCCGCGCCCTCCATGAGAATCCCCCGGATCTGCGCGTGATCCGGCGGCGGCGTGGCGGAATTGTAAAATCGCCGCTCGATTTTCCACCCGCCCTCCAGTTTTTTCGCCAGTCCGCCCAGCAGCCCGCGACTGTCCACCCAGCCGCCCACGGAAAAGAACGCCGCCCGTTTCAGATTCGGCTCCGTGCCCGCCAGCACGCGCTTTTCATACGCCAGGGACTTCGCCGCCACCGTTTTCACCTCCTGCGGTGTGCTCACCGGCCACCGCCCCACCGCGATCTCCGGCTCATAGTCCACCCCGTCGTAGTTGATCGGGCCCTCCTTGATCGTCTCTCCGCGCACCTCGCCGAAGTACCCCGCGTGAAACCCGTCCTTCCGCCCGTTCCAGTCCTCGAAGGCGCCGTCCGGCTTCGCCAGGTCCGCGTAATACAAATCACTGGGATAAAACGAGTAGTTGAAAGCCGCCTCCGTCCTCCGGTCCAGCACCATGTAGCGCACGGGAAAGACATCCACATCCCCCGCCAGCAGCGCGTGGGTGGTCTTCCGCTCCTTCCATTCCGTATAGAGATACCGCTTCACCTTCTCCGGGGCATCCACCCCCTCCGTTTTCTCCAGGATGTCCTCCAGCGCCACCCACTCCACCGCCAGCCGGGTCTTCTTCTCCGCCACAAACTCCTTCAGCGCCTCCCCGAAAGCCCTCGGTGAAATCACCACCATCCGCCTCCCGTTCCCGGGTTCCGCCCCCGCGTTCAGAACCGGAAAGACCAGCGAAAACAGAAGAGTCAGGCGTTTCATAAAAATGGTTATTTTTCATCCCCCCGGTCCGCGAAAAAGCACGCGACCCCGGTGGCGGGATTGTAGGATGCTGCGATTCCAAATCCATGAACGCAACCCTTTCCCCCTCCGCCATCCCGGCCCTCCCCCTTACTCCTACTCCTCCGCCATCCCCCCTTCGTTCCCTCCTGTTCCATCCCCTCGTCCTCCTCCTCTCCCTCTCCCCCCTCGCCGCCGCCGCCCCCACCACTCCCGCCGGCAAACTGGACGCCTACCTCGACAACCGCTGGGACCCTCCCGCCTCCGCCACCTCTGATCTCCTGAAAGACCTCAACCTCGACGCCCCCGCCCTGGAAAAACTCCTCCGCGCCGGTCGCGAATCCTACCCGGAGCCCCCCCAGGCCCGCGGCAAGGTCACCGGCGGCATGCCCCTCGTCTGCGAACACGTGGACCACCAGACCCGTTACCTCATCTTCGTCCCCACGTCCTACGATCCCAAAAAAGCCACGCCCCTCGTCCTCGTGGCCCACGGCGGCAGCGCGGAGCGGGATCTGAATTTCGGCGAACGCGCCGCCATCGGCGGCACCAATCCGTTCTGGTTCGATGCCGCGCAAAAACACGGCTACATCGTCGTCCTGCCCCTCACGGACCGCGGCTGGGGTTCCATCGGCAACTCCATCGCTCTCAGCCTCCTTTCCAAGGTCCAGCGCGAGTATCATATCGACCCGGACCGCATCTACGTCACCGGCCACTCCATGGGCGGCCACATGACCTGGCGCAGCGCCATCACCATGGCCGACCGCTGGGCCGCCGTCAGCCCCATGAGCGGCGGCTACGACTATGTGAAGGACAAGCAGGTCTTCACCATGTTCAACGTCCCCGGCTACGCCACCTGGGGCACTCAGGAGCCCTACGGCATCAACGGGTTCAACCACACCATCAAAGCCTTCATGGACGAACACGGCTACGACTGGGTGATGCGTGAAAAACAGGGCGGCCACGAAATCTTCCCCGATGAAATCGAGCCCATCTGCGAATTCTTCGACAAACACCCCCGCGACCTCTACCGGCGCAAAGTCTATGCCCGCGGCTCCGGCAGCATGACCTTCCACACCGCCGAGCCCAAAAAGCCCGGCTGGGCCAAAGCCAGCACCTGGGACGAAAAACGCCCCATCCCCGTCTCCACCTTCCACTGGGTCCGCCTCCTTCCCCTTCCCAAAGACACCCCCGCCGAATCCGCTACCCAATCCGTCTTGGCCGTCAACAACGGTGACAACACCATTACCATCACCGCCGAAAACGCCAAAAAACTCAAAATCTACCTCCACCCCAAAATGGTGGACTTCTCCAAACCCGTCACCATCACCATCAACGGGAAGGAGTCCTATAAATCCACCCTCACCCCCGACCCCAAAACCCTCCTCGAACTCGCCCGCGAATTCGACGACCGGGGCCGAGTCTATTATGCCTGCATAGAACTTAATGTCACTGAAAGTCAGATTTCTCCTGAACCGCATAAATGATAGCTTGAAAAATTCTTGTGAGAAAAAATAATGACCTCCTCTCCACTGGCGGGTGATTCCGCCAAAACAGCCTTAGTCAAGACTATAACGAGACATGACGACCTTCATATAGAAGGGATTTTAGAACTCCTCCTGGTAAGAGCGCACCCTATTCCCGGTTCAAAAAAACCAAAAAGGACAGCCAGTAAGATTACGCTGGACTGGGGAAACCAAACCCAGCCACCAAGGGGTTTATGCATTTTGGTGGAACTCCCCCCTCATTCATCTCTGGAATCTGATCGAAAACGATACCATATCATTTTATGGCCCCGGAGGGAAAAAATCAAAAGAGATACTTTTAAAGCTGAGTCAAAGCCATTTCATGGAATGCGAAGGTCGTGTTCCGCTATATATAGGTAAAACATACCAGCCAATTGCCAAGCGTGTCGGTCAGCATCTTTTGTTAAACACCACGAGAAGCACGCCTTTGAAAGAGGGAGATAAAAAATGCAGAAGAAAAACTACATCTTGCCAGTTAAGAGACCGCTTTGACCGCCTGTTTCATTCAACCAGAGACACGCGAAATATTATTATAGACAATATTGCGCTTTCGTGGATGGTAATGGAATGCTGGGAGCGCCGGTTTTTCTTTGAGAATTACGCAATTGGGTACTATCGTCCCCTTTTTAATCTCGATTGTGAACTATAAGAATCCTACATGAATGGAAGGTTGGCGGCCCCCTTATTTAAGAAGGAGAAGAGGACGGACCTCTTGACAAAAGCTCTGGCGAAAGGCCGAGAAAATGGAGTGCTCTGGCGTGGCTTCCATGAGGCTGCAGCCAAAAACAGCGGATGATCAGAACGTCCGCGCAGCGCGAAGTGATGCTTTACTCACTACCGCTCTCATCAAGGAACCCCACGATAAGCATACGAAACATGCCCTCTGGACTCACAAGCGGACTACCGCCAACAGAGTCTCTCGGTTTGTAATATGGGCGAAATGGCGGTGGACGCTCCTCTGTGACTTGAGCTTCCCAATCACATCATCGAACTTCGAGTAAAAAGCTATCAAGCGGCCTGCTCACAAGATCCTCGGGCCGCAGACAGAGATCCTCCCGGTCACTTTGCCGACCTTTACGGCGGAATTTCTCCATGCGTAAATCATGGCGGATTCCCCGACGGGAACCTAGGAATTCAGGAGCCGCGCGGAGAAATATCAGGGGGTATTTTTCAACGGGCTCTAAACTGGCATACCGAAAAGACTGGCTGCAATTTTTTACTGAATCTTGAGTTGCGCTGAATACTCCAATGAGATATTAATTTCGCTTAACCTTCCACATGGTCCGTTCATTTTATTAATGAAAATTCTCTCCTTTCTCACTGTTCTTGTTTTTTCCTCCTTCCGTGGCAACGCTGCGGTTGTTGTCTATTATGAGGCCGGTCACGAATATGCGCTTACTAATTTCATTGTGCCTAGGCGGGGCACGGAGATGACTTTTGCGGGTCCCTACATGCCTCCGAATCAGAGCTATTTCGCTCCGGCATTAAAAGCCTTCGCAACATTGGATATTGACTGGGAAAATGGCGGAGAAACTTCCAGCATATATTTTAATTTCTACCAACTCATAAATGGCGGGGCTGATTCTCGGGTAGTGGTACAGTTTGAAAATGGCCGGGGTTGCCAATGCTTGAGCGGTCTGGTATGATCCGGGATGCCAAAAAATCCGAAACGCCCACGTGATCCGAACCAGCTTGCAAAGCTCATTGTGGATATGAGCACGGGGAATATGCCGAAAGAGCCGGATTCGCCCGCTGGGAAGAATCCGGCTGCTGTTTCTCTGGGGAGACTCGGGGGGCTAAAGGGCGGGAACGCGCGAGCCAAATCTCTGTCGCAAGAGCAGCGGTCCGATATCGCGCGCGTTGCAGCATCGGCCCGCTGGAAGAAGAAAGGGGATTAAACCAAGGCCTCTTCTCTGCCGCTTCGCGCCAGCATCACGTCGAACGTGAGGTCGTATTCTACATTGATAGGCTCCTCGGCGGGATTGCTTCTATTCCAACGGTCGGTGAACAAATCCAACTGGACTAGATCCGCGACCACTTGGTTCCTGCGCTCCTTCACTACCTTTTTCATTTTAAAGCGCGGCGCTTCGTCAATGTCTGTCCAAAACACGCCGTTTCCCCAGCCGTCGGTCGGAGCGTCTTCGTCCGTGTAGGCGAGATTGACCTTATACATCTCCCCCGTCAAAGGGTCTTCCCTGGTTTCTCCCTTGAGTGCCAAAACAACCTGCTTTGCAAGGACTTGTTCGGGAGTAGGCGGCTGAGGCATGACATAGCCTCGCTTCTTGAGCCATGCGACGAAGGTCGGAACGTTAATGTCCGCTGAGTCGGTCTCGTGTTTGTATAACTCCTTAAGTCTAATGAGTTGTTGATTCTTAGTCATGTTGTTTTTGTTTTCTACTCCCCTGTAGGGGCTATGTCTCCCCATCCGTCCACCGTGGACGTTGGGAAAATGATATGACGCACCTTCACGAGGAGGTCGGAGAAAATATTGTATCGCTGCGTCCTGCGCCGCAGCTGGCCAGCGACGAGGCCGGGATGGACTTTGATCATTTTCGCAAATGCCAAAACGTCACGAGTGGCGAAATAGGGGCTCTTCCGTGAATAGAACTTCTCCATCATATCCGACGGAACACAGAAATCCGCAGCCGCCAAATTGGCTAGTCTCTCCTCTTCGGCGATGCCTGATCCTATGCCGCCCGCCTCACCCTCAAGCTCCGTGTCCATAATGACGGCTCCTTTGCCATCTCCACGGATGACGTGCTCAAGCTCGTGCCGAATTACAAACCAAAAATTATCGATCCTGTCAAATCTCGCCGTCATTGCGACAACTGGCGATTTCGAGTCGAGCCAAAAGCAAGCCCCGTCAATCTTCGATGACGGGAGAGCCTCAACAATGAGGAATCGAATTCCGGCGTCAGAGAGATAGCGGGGGATTTTCCTCATGTCTTCTTCTGACTGGCGCAATCCCTTCAGTTTGTCGGCACACAGTCTGGCGTTTTCCGTGGAGAAATTGGGCACCAGCATTTCCTCGGCAAGTTCCCTGACGCGATAAAGCCAAGCGAGCTGCGTTGGGGTTGCCTCCTCGTGCGCGTTCGATTTTTTCGCGGCGTGGGGAAGTATCTCTACGTCCTCCCCGTCTGGAACCCGAAAAAACCCTGAAATAGCTTTTTCGACCGCCCTCGCATCGCGTTGGTTTTCAACTTGGATCCAACCACGCTTCACCATGTCGGACACGGGGAACTTTCCGAAGATCTGGGCGCGCTTCTGGCGGTCCGGATCAGGCCTCGTGGTCAATCTCGCCTGATTTAGGTCGAATGATCTTTGAAGTGCCAAAAACACGTCGGCATCCATCCCGAATACCTCCCCCAGGATGATGGCCATCTCTGGTGTGACCGCAATTTTCCCGTTCACCAGCTTGCTGATGATGGGGTCTTCGACCCCTAAGACTATGGCCAAAATGCGCTGAGACCACCCCCTTTCATTCAGAAGGTCTTCAATCAGGTGGCCGGGAATGCGGTATTGGGCGGAATCAGACATGCGGGGGGGTGGGGGAACGCACTGTAGCGTAGCCTGTCCAAAATAGGCCGCAACTATGAAGTTGCAAAAGTTGCCATAATTCGCAAACTGACATTTAATGCTTGACCGGACAGGTATGCGGCTTACTCTCTCTCCATGAACAAGCTGAGCACCGAAGAACGCACCCGGGTAGTCGCGGCACTGCTTGAAGGTAACTCCCTGCGTTCGACTACCCGCATGACGTGTGTTCATCGGAGCACGATCCTGAAACTTTTGGCTGAACTGGGCGACGCTTGCTCCCAGTTCCAACACAAGACTCTCCGGAACCTGCCCTGCAAACGCATTCAGGCGGATGAAATCTGGTCGTTTGTCTACGCTAAAGAGAAGCACTGCACGCCAGAGATGAAGGCGGATGGCGCTGGCGATTGCTGGGTATGGGTAGGCATGGACGCCGATACCAAACTGGCAGTCTCATGGATGGCCGGTTCCCGTGATGCAGGATGCGCCCATACCTTCGTGCAAGACCTTGCCTCCCGGCTGGCTAATCGCGTTCAGTTGACCACCGACGGCCACCACGCCTATCTCACAGCCGTTGCGGATGCGTTTGAGGACGACATTGACTATGCGCGGCTGATTAAGCAATACGGCCCATCCCCGGATGGCGTGGGCACGGCACGCCGCTACAGCCCTCCGGAATGCACCGGCACCCGTAAAATGGTGGTGACCGGCAACCCTGACACGAAACACGTCAGCACCTCATTTATTGAGCGCCAGAACCTGACAATGCGCATGTCCATGCGCCGCTTTACCCGCCTCACTAACGGCTTTTCAAAGAAGATCGAAAACCACATCCACCAGCTGAGCCTGCATTACATGTGGTATAACTTTGGGCGCGTCCATCAAACCCTCCGGGTTACCCCCGCGATGGCTGCCGGGGTATCAGATCATGTGTGGAGCATCGCTGAAATCATCGGATTGCTCGATCAAGCCTGATTTCAAACTGTACCACTACCGATTCTCGAGTGTCGGCGGATGTTACCGTGTACTTTTTTGTTACCACTGATTCAGTTTACTCAGTAAGTGGTGGGAGTGTTTTTACGGCAGTTGGGCCACCCGTTGAGTCATCATTTTCCGGATTTCTCGCCGACCTTACGGAGGGAACCCGGCTCTGGTCGTCAGGTTTCAGTTCTTCCGCATCATTAGGTTGGGATATCGAGTTCACTGAATTATCTCCCAATACTTCCGGGAGCCTGGATGGCAATTTAAAAGAAGGGCATTTGTATGCATTTTACACGGGAAATTCCATAAAAAGTTCATATAGCTTATCAGATGGCGAGGGAGTGATTGGAAAATCTGACGTTCTCTTTCAGGTTTCCGAAAATCCTATAAAAATGGCTGATGATGGTGTCAGCATTTCGCATCTGGGTGGCGTCCTTGTGGGACTTGTAATATTGCGTCGGCGGTTGTTCAGGAACGCGGATTAAACTTTGATTTGATTGGCAATAAACGCATGGTTTTTCTGGCCCCATCCTCCCCGGTGGTATCCCTGACCGGCATAGGCGAGGGATACGTTTTTTCCCGTGGCTTCCCGGATGTCCATGGCAAGGTCCGAAAACTTGTGGGTGCGTTCTTGTTCGTTGGCTGGAGTGATTTGGAGCGTGAGCAGATGGCCTAGGGTATCCACTGCGATGTGAACTTTTGATCCCTTCCGGCGTTTTGTGGGGGTCGTATCCGGCACGAGCGCCCACTTCCCAGAATGGATTGCGCTGCGCGCTCGCCCAGCACCCCAGCGTTTTCCAACACGCTCTTAAGGCCGCCGACAACGACGGTGACGGGCGGGGTCTGTCGATTAGATACTGGCGTTGTTGAGCTTGCTGTTGTGATTGCACACAAGAATTTTGCCAACTTAACGGAGGCTTCATCCATCGATTCCAAAAAACGACTTCAGGTCTGCCATCAAGAGACCCGAGTGATCCTCAGCTACCGGTCCCCCGGCCGTTCCTTGGGGTTTCGCCAGTCCAGCCACCGCACTCTTAAATAAGGCGGGAGCCGCCGCGCCAATCACTGCAATTTCAAAGGGGCCAAATACCTTTGGTTCCTTACCAGATACATATAACGTTCCTAATACGGCGAACACAAGAGCGTCAATCGCGGCGAAAAGATAATACGACTTCCGTGCCTTGAATGCCGCTAATCGAGACGATTGTAACTTTCTAGGTAAATCCCGATAGTGCATCCATTGTTGGGCGCACGCCCCGAAGAGCGAAATTAAAAAAATCTCAATTAAAGACACAGGCTGAAAAATGAGGGGTGGCAAATGAACGAATTCACAAGGGAAGACGCGGTGCTGCGGACGGGCAATGATGGGTATTTAATTGAATGGTCTCAGTTATTTTCGCGGAGGGTTGTCCAAATCTTTTTTATTGCTTTTGTTTCCGCTCTGCTTTTCATCGTCATCATCTCCTGTGACTATGAATGCTGTTGTCGCGTTTACAAGGATGAAGACTAGCATGCTGTTGCCGCGATCCAGCTCGTAATAAGCGCGAATAAATTCATCTCGTGGCCCGCCGCCCGGTGGCCGGCCGCTTGGTGCTTCTTCGGATTTCTTTTGTGAAGCCTCAATCGCTCGAATAAACGCCTTTGCCGCTAGGCCGGTCTTCAAATCACGGACAGTTCCCGTGCCTTCCCCAGTTAGATCGGCCATACTTGAGCAACGCCAATCAGTTCCCATTGAAGAGTCTTGTGAAAGGGACTCGACTTTTGCTATCATAACTTCCACATTCGGTGCCACATCATCCAAAGGGTCATGGTTATGGCGAAAGAACCATAATTGGCAGCCGTCCTTTTTGGCTCCCGACACTGCTTCATTCAGTTGTTCCAATGACTCCACAAAAACACAATCTTCTTTGCGCTCACGCAAGATCCTCAGGTTTTCTTCTAGGACTCCGGATTTTTGATTCCCCCAAAAATCATTCCAAACCTTCTCAGGTGCGCCGGAATTACGAGGTGCTAATACTATTAATCTCACTCTTTGTGTGGATTCAGCGCGCATTAAACTATCCCACGTTCGATAGGTTAATACGCCGCATTGGCGCAGATATTTGTGCAATGCCTTGAATTCTGGATCACCTAGTCCCAATTCAAAAGGGTCGAAGACTAAATCGGACCCCGTCAAGTCCACTTTTTTCGCCTTTCCCTCCAAAAGGTCCTCGAGTCGCACTTCACTTTTTTCCCCCACAGAAGAGAATTCAAATCCATCGTCAGTTAATGAGAGCGATACACATTTAGCCAAATGCGGCATCGGTGAATTTGAAAGTTCGAGCTCCGCTGCCTCCTTGTCCGAAATCTTCTTTCCAAGCTTTAATTCCACAAGCGCACGCGGAATGCGCTGGTCCTTGAAAGTAATTCCTATTTGCTGTGCAATGCTTCGTCTGAGTCTTTCATGCCAATTTTCTTCCAAAGTGCGCGCTGATCCGAAAAATTTAGCTACAGTATCTATGGTGTTTGTGAATTCCTCATCAAATACCGATTTATAAGCGGATACAGCCGACTTTTTACGGGACCACTCTTTATCAAATTCCGGTGGGTAAGTAGCTGCAATATCAACGCCCGCATTACGAAGAGTTTCAATCTCCTCAAGCGTTAGCCTTCGGTCCAGATCCCAAGTAAGGTTTTCCAACCGACGTTCGGCGTTGAAACCACGGAGAATTCGCTCATGAAGGACAGCAAAACACTCATCTGCGGTTGCGGCTGCATATGTGGGTGACCGGTGTTTGAGGCCTACTTGAGCTTTTGTTTTGAGCCCTTTTAGTCCCTTTAATCCTTCAAATTCGAATGACGCTAGTGATTCTATCCCTTCCACCTGCTCTAACGCGTCCACGGCCTTCTCAAAATGCCTAAGTGCAGGTAAAGTTAATTCTGGCGAAGGTAGTTCCTTAAGAATACTTGCAATATCATCTGAATTCTGCCCGATTACGGCGTATCGTTTCTCTTCCGCGACCAGCTCAAAAACCTCCCCTGATTTGGGCGTGACAAGAAGCTCAATTTCAAAAGAGTCGCCGGTTCCATTTCCACGCGCTATGGCTATTCCCTTTTCTCTGGCCTCGGCTAAGGTAAGAAAAGTCTCATTATTTTGATAATGATGGATAATCCTTAGGTCTGCCGATGAACTGAGAAGCTCGACGTCTTTTTTTGGAGCAGGTCTGCTCGTTCCATCAACGCAAAACGCTGGAATAGTTTGAGGACCGTTCCGCAGCGCATATGTTCCCGCTGGCACGCGGTAACGCTGGACCTGTGCAAAGAGCGATTGGTTAAGGAGTAGCGAAAAGAAGAAAGCAGAAGAAAATATAATTAAAGCTCTCATAAGCTGGCACGGCGAGGGGCTGGATTACCGCTTCACATATCAGCAGTTTCGCATCTACTTGGCAAGCCCTTTTTGCTAAAATACTCCGGACTTTGCGGCGGTTCTACTCAGCGGATGTGGAGAAGAGACTTGTCCTCTTGGAAAAAGATCTTTTTTCGTTCTCTCCGCGCATGGATAAGTCCCGTGTCTTCATCGCCGTCGACACCCAGTCAGGCGTTTATCACGTCGTTTCCCGAATCGTGGGCCGGCAGTTCCCTTCGATGAACGGGAGAAGAAGACCTTCGAGCGTATGATGCGGGCCTTGGCAGCCTTCCAATAAGTCCAAATCCTTACTACTGCCTGATGGGAACCCCATCCATTTGCTTATCCGGGTGCCGCCATGACTGGATGGATTTGATCCCCGTCCGAGAAACTCTGGCTTCTTTGGCAATCCGCCGTTGGTGAGACATGGAATAAAGGCCTTCACTGCCAGTTTGAACTCTTCCGCACCAATGGCAGCGGGGCCGCTATAAAAGAATGGCACGGGCGCATGCATGGCCGTATGTTCCTTATTACGGAATTTATGACGGCTCTAAAAACAGCGTTTCACTTAGTGGTATAACCGGGCGCACCACCGCACCGGCACCTTATGGGAGGGCAAGTATAGGCCTGTCATTGTGGAGGACGAAGAACGCGCCGTGCGGACCATGGCCACTTATATCGATTTCAATCCCCTACGCGTCGGTTTTAAGGATGATCCGGCACACATCGCTGGTCCCGCTATGGCGAGGCCCTTGCTGGAAACCCCGACGCACTCGAAAGCATCGCCTGTGTCACCGGGGTCACTGCAGAACGCGTCCACTGCTAGGCCCTCCGGCTTCTCGCGCCCGCTTAGACCCCCGCCCAGCGCAAAAAGCGCCATTTCTGCGCCCTCATCCACTACCGCCAAATGTTCGGTGTCGCCGGTCGCCCCCCTAGTCGGGGAGGACGGTAAAATCTCCTGTTGCGGAGTCTGCAAGAACTGGGCCGACCTCTTGACTACCGCCACCCGACGTCAAAGGGGGCACGATATTACTCTCCGCTTCTGCCTGGTTGGGCACCCGCAGAGCCGGTCTTTTCCTCCCCGGCGCACTTTTCACATTCTCCGATAATCTCCCGTGCCCGTGCCTTTTCCGCAGGCCCTTTATTCGAGGCGTCTGTGCCTTTGATTTCCAATACGCGTTGGGCGTTTTGGGCGGCCGCCTCCCAGCGGCGGGCGTGGGTGAGGGTGATCGCCAGCGTGAGATAGGCGCTCCGGATGGTGGCTGTGTCCGGACCATGATACTTTATCGTCCACGCGACCCGGGCGGCATCCGCCTCCGCTTCCTCTGTGTATTTGCCTTGCTCGTGGAAAAGGGCCGAAAGGAACGCTCTGGTCTCCAGACAGGTGTCCCGCCAATCCTCCGCCTCGGGATTCGCCGTCGGTTCCGGGAGTTTCGATAATCCTTCCACAGCCTCCCGCATAACGGTCTCCGCCTCTGCGTAGCGGTGCCATGCCTGGTATTGCAGGGCCAGACTGCATTTCGTTACAAGCGTTAAGCGGTGTCCGGGTCCGTGGATGGCCTGGCGGGCGGCCAGCACGGCGCGATATTCCGTCTCCAGCTCCGGCTGGCTGGCGGTCGTGATGGCAAAGTATTTCGGTGTGGAATTCGCGGGGTCCCACTCCCCGAGATACCGTGCCACGGCCATCCGCTCCTTCAGGCATTCCCGGCTTTCCGGATCCGGGGAGGAGTATAGCAGGATCAATTCCGCGCCTTTTTCCTGACGGAGCAGGCGGTTGGCTTCCTTTTGTTCCGCGGGCGTTGAATTCAGGGACCGGCGGCGGCGGTCCCCGGTGTCTTCCCATACCTCCCGCGCTGCCTTCCTCAGTCCCATCTCCACGCGGGGGGAAACCATTTCCCATCGTCTCTCCAGCACCCGGCAGGCCTGTTCGTAACGGCAGGTGCTGAGCCCCCGGATTGGCTGCACATCCACCTCACTGAGCGCCCGGGGGAAGTCCTCCACGATCTCCGCCCAAAGCGCGCGCTCCGACCGCCACCGGTAATACCAGATCCCGCCCGCCAACAAGGGCAGCAGGATTATAAGAATAACAAGACGACGGCGGGACCAGCGGCGCATGGTAGAGGAGCCAAACCGATGGACGGAAAAGCAACGAAAGGCAAGCCCCGCATATTTACCGGACCTATCCGGCACCGGGCACGGGGCAGAATCTAAAGGCGGAGCAGAGTTGAAGAATCCGTCCTCCCGGTCCGGCGGGGAGACTCTTTCTGAGACACGTCAAGCCCTTCCCCGTGGCGTCCTGTTGTTCGGGGATCCCTCGGGCTGGTAAGATCTGCTCTGGACAGCATTTCCTCCGGGTGGAATCCTGTTTCTATCGTCCTCTCTTCATGCATGTCCCTTTGAATCCGGTTTCCCGGCGGGAACCCGTCCGGTGGTTGAGCGTGATCCTCTCCAGCATCCTTTGGGGGGCCATCCCGGTTTACATTGGACTGCAAAGGCCCGTCGAGGGAAGATTGTATGCCTGGTTCATGATTCTGACTGGCATCCTCCTGGTCGCTCTTCTGATGCATTGGCTCTATGCCGGAGAGGTACGGCGTCTCTCCGGCTGGCGCTTCTGGGTCTATCCGCTCATGTCCATTCCCACCGCGGTCGCTCCGTTAGCGTTGTTTTTTGTGTTTGCAGAGCGGTCCTATGAAAAACGGCTTCTGCTGGATTGGCCGGGAGGTCTTCTTTTCAGTTGGGCGCTCATGGCTTTCCAGGTTGCCTTTGCCTCCATGACCGTGCTCCTCTGGATCACTTACCCGTTCGCGATCCTCAATCAGTTGATCATTCGCTGCATCTACCAGTCCGAACCTCCTCCGCCGGAACCGGCAGCGTGAGTTTCGGGCACCGGTCTTATCGGGTAAGACCGGGTAAGACCGGGTAAGACCGGGTAAGACCGGGTAAGACCGGGTAAGACCGGGTAAGACCGGGTAAGACCGGCCAAACATTGCCCGGTTCCGCATTGGGATTACTTTGCGGATGGCTCGTGCCCGATAGGCCCGGTCGCTTCAAATCCCAGTCTGCTCTTCCTATGACGACTTCGCTCTCCGTCCCGGCTTTTATCGAGACCATCCTTGGCAAAGTTCCTCCCGCCGTGCCTGGGGACAGCGATTCGGTGGAGGCCGTGCTCCTGGCGCAGGCGAACGCGCTGGCGGAGTTGTTCAAACACCTGCTCGTCACCGCTTTCTCGCACCCGGAGGGCATCGGGAAGGGGAGCCTGGTGTTGCGGCTGGCTCTCCGGGCGCAAATGCAGAGTGGTCGTTTTTACCAGCAATTGCTGCGGAACAAATCCGCATCCCGGAAGGCCACCGGAGGGCCTGCCCGTTCGCGGAAATCCAGGAACGCGCCCCTGGATCCGGACGTTCCACTTCCCCTGGATCCTCCCGCCTCTGTTTCCGGGAACTTCGGGACCATACCGCAACTCCCGGAGAATCCGGAGCCCGTGGCTTCTTCCGTGGAAGAGTCCATGGTTCCCGCCCTCCCGCTACCCGGGCCGTGTGCCTCTCCGGTTCCGAATCATCAGGCATCCCCGCCTCCCGGTTTCCGGACCGCTCTCCTGGAGGCCGCGGCTTCCTTTTCATCTTCGGTTCAAAACGTTCCTGATCCCGCGCAAACCGCTGCTCTCCAGTCCGCCCTCGAATCGCCGGAAAACGCTCCCGCCATTCCAGAGCTGCCTCCACCCGCGAAGGAACCTCAGAGCCTGCTCGATGTCTTCCCCCTCGCGAACGCTTTTCCCCGGCTGGCCCACATTTTTGGAAGGGAGGAGGACCGGGCAACGGGAAGCCCGTCTCTACCATTGATTGAACCTTGATGAGGCATGGTTTTTAGAAAGGATAATCAGCCCTGGGTATATTTTAAAATATCGACTTCCCATTCTTAAACACCCTGAACAAACCTGAACAAAATCCCCGCGATCCATGACTTTCGTATAAAAACTTGATGCGCCGGGACCCTTGGATGCCGGTTTGACTGGCAGGGCAGGGGAGGTTCACAACGCCCCGCCTTTCCCTGGATTTCCTCCAGGGAACGGGCTGGACAGCCCGCGCGCCACGGCGGAATCTCCCGGGTGTCATCCCCTTCCGAACTTCCCGCCCCGTCCACCGCTCTCCGTGATCCCATGTGGAATCCCGCGCGCTGGCTGCCCACCACGCGCGATGAGGTGCTGGCCCGCGGGTGGGATGAACTGGATGTCATCATCGTCTCCGGCGATGCCTATGTGGACCACCCGGCCTTCGGCACCGCCGTCATCGGCCGCATGCTGGAAGCGGAGGGGCTGCGGGTGGCCATCATCGCCCAGCCCAACTGGCGGGACGATCTCCGCGATTTCAAAAAGCTCGGCCCTCCCCGGCTCTTCTTCGGTGTCACTTCCGGCTGCATGGACTCCATGGTGAATCACTACACCGCCGCCAAAAAGCTCCGCAGCGAGGATGCCTACACGCCCGGCGGCCAGCATGGCTTCCGGCCGGACTACGCCACCACGGTCTATTCCCGCATCCTCAAGGATCTCTTCCCGGACGTTCCCGTCATGATCGGCGGCATCGAGGCCAGCCTCCGCCGGGTCACGCACTTCGACTACTGGTCCAGCGAGCTGAAGCCCTCCATCCTCGCCGACAGCCGCGCGGATCTCCTCATCTACGGCATGGGCGAACTCCCGTTGAAGGAATGCGTGCGCCTCCTGAAGCGCGGCGTGCCCTTCTCCTCGCTCACCTCCGTGGCGCAGACGGCCTATCTGCTCCCGCCCGGGCAGGTGCCCTCCAAAAACAAAAACTGGGAGGACTGCGCGCTCCATTCCCACGATGAATGCCTTGCCAACCGCGAGCTGTATTCCCGGAACTTCAAGGCCATCGAGACCGAGTCCAACCGCGTGAAAGCCCGGCGCATCGTGCAGCTCACCGGCGAGCAGCTCCTCGTGGTCAATCCTCCTTACCCGGTGATGTCCGAAGGCCAGATCGATGCCTCGTTCGACCTCCCCTACACCCGCCTGCCGCACCCGAAGTATCGCAAGCGCGGCCCCATCCCGGCGTATGAGATGATCAAGCATTCCATCAATATGCACCGCGGCTGTTTCGGCGGGTGCAGCTTTTGCACCATCTCCGCGCACCAGGGGAAATTCGTCGCCTCGCGCTCGAAGGAATCTATTCTCCGCGAGGTGGAATCCATCAAGGAAATGCCCGACTTCCGCGGTACCATCAGCGATCTCGGCGGCCCTTCGGCTAACATGTATCAGATGAAGGGCAAGCAGCAGTGGATCTGTGACGAATGCATCCGCCCTTCCTGCATCTGGCCGGACGTCTGCCGGAATCTCGATACCGATCACACGAAACTCCTGGATATCTACAAGTCCGTGCGCGAGACCGAGGGCGTGAAGCACGCCTTCGTCGCCAGCGGCATCCGCTACGACCTCTTCCTGCATGATAAAGGCACCACTCCGGAGGTAAAGGAGAGCCACGAAAAATACGTGGAGGAACTCGCCGCCCACCACGTGCCCGGCCGCCTCAAGGTCGCTCCGGAACACACCAGCGACCATGTCCTGAAGGTCATGCGGAAGCCCTCCTTCAACCTCTTTTACAAGTTTAAGGAAAAGTTCGACGCCGCCTCCCGCAAAGCCGGGAAACCCAATACCCCCGTCATCCCCTACTTCATCAGCTCCCACCCCGGCTCCCGCCCCGAAGACATGGCCGAGCTCGCCCTCAAGACCAAGGACCTCGGCTTCCGCCTTGAGCAGGTCCAGGACTTCACCCCCACCCCCATGACCGTGGCCACCGAAATCTACGCCACCGGCACCCATCCCTACGATGGCAGCAAAGTCGAGGTCGCCCGCACCCCGGAGGAAAAACAAACCCAGCGCAGCTTCTTCTTCTGGTACAAACCGGAAATGCGTCAGACCCTCCGCCATACCCTCAATAAGCTGGGCCTGAAAACCATCGCCACCCGCCTCCTGGACGAGCCCCAGAAAACCACGGACGTCACTCCGCCTCCCCACATCACTCCCGTGGGGAAGGGTCAAAACCAAACTCCCTCCACCCGCCGCGACCAACCCCAAAACGAGCCCTCCACCTCACCCCGGGGCCTCCGCTTCTTCCGCAAACGGGACGGGGGGAAGTGATGTCGGTCCCGTATTTCGGAGCCTCACAGTTTTTCGTTCTTGTGCCTCATCGGGAAATTACCCTTAATGCGGGCCTGCCCCCGACTTTACCCCCCCCATTCACGATGACTCTTATGAGAAAGAAATCCCTCCTTTTTGCGGCCACCGCTCTCGCGGCGGGCCTGTGCACCTCGGAGGTCCACGCCGTTATCATTGCCACGCAGTTTGACTCCACCACCGGTTTTTCCGGGCCGGGGGAGATCAGCCCCTCCACGAACGATCTGCTTACGGGATTGATCCAGGCGGGCTCGTCCTTTGCCGACCAGGAGGGCCTGAACACGGATACGACCTCGGTCTCGCTCACCAACGGCGTGTTTGGTCCTGCCGGTCTGATTGCTGCTCCGGGGCCGAATCCCCAGGTGGCCATTATCGGCAATAACCAGACGCTCACCTTCACGCTCGGCAATGGACCTTTCGGTGCCGGTTACACCGTTTCGGAGTTTCGCTCCTACTCCGGCTGGCAGGATAGCGGCCGGTCGCGGCAGGACTACACGCTTTTCTTCTCCACGGTCGCGGCTCCCACCACCTTCATCCCGTTGATCACGGTCGCCGGCGCGGCCAATACGCTCGACTCGTTGACCGTCGTTAAGGACAGCCTTGGTGCCACAATCCCGAACGTTTACGCCATCCAGATACAAACCGGGATGAATGTCCAAAACGGCTACGTGGGCTGGCGCGAGTTTGACCTGATTGGCACCGCTGCCGTCCCGGAACCCACCTCCGCGGGCCTGCTCGCCCTGGGTGCCACCACCTTGCTGCGGTCCCGCCGCCGGCGGTAGCCGTCAGATTGAGCGGGTTTCCATCAAGCCGGAGGACGGGAATGAACGTCCTCCGGCTTTTTGCCGTATGGACGCCACGTTCTGCCCGCCGGGAAAAAGGCCGACGTGGTACGAAGACCTGTTATGTGGTTTCTGTTCCGCCCCGCCAAACGGAAGAGCAGAGAAATTCAGGATCCTGCATGGATCAGTCTTTACTGGATTCCCCCTCTGAAAAGACGTTATCCGGTCCACAAAGTATATCCTATATGCCCGAGTGCCCGAAGATGATTGATGGAGCGGTGGTGGTCCTGTCCGCCGTTCTCGACCCTTCCCGTCACCGCCACACAGGTGGCATCCGCCTGCTGACCGGGAATGTGGAGCAAACCTGGTTCCACGGGATGGCCATTGCGCGCTATGGGCGGGACTCCAACGACGGTGATGTTTATTTGTTTTACTGCAATGAGGCGTGGGAGACCGTGAACGACTGTTGTTATGGGACCATCGAAGAGGCCGTGGCGGAAGCCACGCGGCAGTTTGAGATCCTTCGGGCGGATTGGCAGCCGGTGGCCTGGCCGTTCGATCAGACTCCGAACACAGCATCCATCTCCACTATTCCGGTATTTCGTCAGGGGCATCCCATCCTCTGTGCGCAGCACTTTGAGGATGACGACTCCTGGGTATTCAGTTGCGGCACCACCAGTGCCTCGAAAGATATGCTGCTCGTGGCCATGGCCGAGGCGGTGAAACGGGATGAAACGATCGTTTTTATCAGCGATCTTCCTCCAGGCTGGTGCGCCGACAGAGCAGATGTGAATAGTCCGTGGATCCGTCGAAAGACACCAGAGTTCGATGAGGATGAAAAATGATACCTCATCCCTGGCCCCGCGACCATAGCCACCAAAATCTATGCCATCGGCATCCACCTCTACGATGGCAGCAGAGTGGATCTCGCCCGCGCCTCCCAGGAAAAGACTAATACCGCTGATTCTTTCTTTTTTTATCCTGGCATAAATTCCAGATGCGCTTTCCGGGCGACAGGTTTGTTCCTATTTGTCAAAATCGACGGCGTCCCGTTGGCTCCTGGTTGTGTTCATTATTAGCTTTGAAAGAACAACGGCTGATCGCGGGTGATATCGATTCCCAGGATTTTACACTAATCCACTCTCGTCGGAGCCCTGCTTCACTGGCCGTTCCGCCGATTGAACCCGCTTTCCGCCGCCTCGCGCAGCGGCCCTTCCGGGAGCGATTCTATCCATTGCCGCGCGGCGACAGGGTCGAAGGCAGCCCAGTTTGCGGTGAGAGTGTCAGCGGCTTCGTTTTGCAGGCTGGTATCGGTTAAGGTGCGGAGCCATGATGCGGTCCAGACGGGTTCAGAAATGGCGATATCCGTAATGACGCCCTCATCTTTTAATCCTTTAAAGGAATTTCCGGAAGCTGTGCGCTGGGCGATCCACTCCGCGGCGCCGCGGGGATCTGTCTTGGCCCATCCGCTTAGTACGTCAGCGTCAACAGCATCAGCGAATTCCGGAATCGCGGCGAGCGCGGCGGAAGGATCCCTGGGTCCGGCTCCCTGACCCCAGCGAAAGGAATCCGCGAAAGCAGCCAGGACGGTATCTTTTACCGCCGGGTCCGCTAACCACTCGCGACATTGTGCGATGGCGGCACCAGGGTCCGCGGCAAACGCATGGGTAAAATAGCCGTTCAGAGCGCTCTGCATAGAGTCCGCTGGCTGTTTCATTACCAGTTCGCGAGCGCGGTCCGGATCGGTGGCAGCCATCGAAGCAAATATTTCGCGCCAGGCCCCGTTGATTTCCATTTTCTCCATGGGCCGATCTCCCTCCGGCCGCTGGAGGGTGGGCTGGCTTAGCCGCTGCATGATTTCCAGAGCGCGGTCCGGATCTGAATAGGCGATCATGCGCACGGAAGCGTTGAGAACTTCACGAACCATGAGGCCGTTCACGGGCTGGGATTCCGCCCAGCGCAAGGCATCCTCCAGATTCTGCTTCGCCCATTCGCGCGCTGCGGTTTGTCTACGGTAATCCGATACCCCGGCAGACATTGGTCCGTTCACCAGTTCCGAGGCGGCAGCAGGGTCGGTCTTGAGCAGCCAGGGGAGCAGGGACCGGCCAAATTTCTTCATATCGTTTCTTTCCCGGATCCATTCGGCTGCCGCCGCCGGATCAGACCGCATCCATTCGTCGAGAACATCTTTGTTGCTTTCCGAATTGAGCGACATCCCGGCGGCTGCCCGGGGATCATAACTGGCCCATATGCGGAGGACTTCTTTTTCAACCCAGTCCCAGCGATCCTCCACTCCGAGGGAGGCCCTGCACTCGGCCAAAGCTTTGGGTCCATCCTTTTCCGCCAATGTTTTCAGAAAAGAATAACGAAGAGTCCTTGCGAGAGCGGGACTGGCTTGATGCCACGCGCTGATGGCGGAGTCTTCGTTGAGGTCCAGCCACACCCGGAAGAGATCGTTCGCAAAGCCCCTGCTGCTATATTCTTCACCTGGCGCGCGCTCCGCCTCGGCGAGGGCGCTCTCGGCATCCAGTTCCAGCCAACGGCGCAGCGCGTAGTCCCGCACTGCTTGTTGCAGGAGTGGATGCCGGTCTTTGTAACGGAGGCTGGCCAGCCCCAGGAACTCCCGGCAATCCGCCACGCTGCCAAGTTCCGGGAAGGTGATGCCAGGGACTGCTACCGGTGGTGGCTGTGGCGTTTTGGAACCCGTGGTCGCGCCCCGTTTTTCAATGGGTAGTCCAGGCAAACCGGAGGTGCCGGTGAACCAGCCGGCAGCGAACCCGGCAGTCATGCAGGCCGTCGTCAGGATAATAATCAGAGACCGGTTCATTTGGAAATCCCGGCGGCGGCGGCCACGGCAGAGCGGTGCTCCTCCGGCACTACCTGTTCGAGGTAATGCCGTGCTGTCGCGGCATCTGTGACGGCTATTTGTTTGAGAAGCCCGGCTGCCGTTCCCACAGGAGTCAGCCGCGCTCTTACTTCTGACGGAATGACGGATGCACCGGTTACTTGATGAAAATTAGTCTCCAGTGTCCAGCCAGCTTCGGTCACCAGTCGCAGCGCCGCCGCGGGGTCCGGGCCCCCAGAGGCTGCGGCCACTTCGAGAAGGGCCGACTGTTTCACCGGACCATTCAGCGTTTCCCTTACCCAGGTGAGGGCCGCGGGCGCATCCTGCGCGGCCCATGCTTTGGCGAGGGCCAGACTGGACAGTGCCCTGGAGCGGCTGGAGGGCATTTCCGCGAGCAGAGCCGATGCTTTTACGGGGTCATTTTGCGCCACCCTGGCCATCACTTCAGGCACTGGGTCGTGGCCGATCACCCCGGTTTTTTTTGCCTCGGCCAAGGCGGCAGCAGGATCGGTCTTCAGCAAATGTTCCATTCGCGTTTTTTGGAGTGGTTGGCGCATGCCATCATAAACGGCGCGGGGCAATAGCTCCGTGGCCAGTGAGGGAGCCAACTCGGATAGGCGATCCTGAATTCCGTAGAGGTTGAATTGGGCGTCCGGCATTTTCAATGCCGCCTCTACTGCCAGGCGGGCATCTTTCTCCACCATGCCGGCGATCAGTTTTTTTCCGGTTTCCGGAAGGAGTGAGCGCCCGGCCTGCGCCGCCGCATGGGGATCGGCCGCTCCCCATGCATACCACGCATGCCCTTCCAGCCAGCTACGCTCGCCAGCGGGCAGACCTTTCCGCACAAAGGAAATCAGCCCCGAACCATCCAGTTCTGCCCACCGTGCGAGCAAAGGTCCCCATAGTGTCAGGTCGCCCCGGTGACGACTGTCTTTTAACAGGCCTAAAGCCAGAGCCCTCAGCTGCGGCACGGATGCCTTCTCCGTGGCTGCGACCATCTCCGGCACCAAACGCGCCCCTTTTTCTTTCATTTCCACCGGCGCTATAACCCCCGCCCTCTCCGTGGCGGGCATTTCAGGGATTAACGTTGCGACCGGGGCAGGTTCTTCCTGCCATGCAAGTGTCAGCCGGGCTACGGTAAATCCTCCGGCCACCGCCAGGGGTAATAACCAAACAGGAAGAGGAATACGCATGGAGATATCGATGAAGCAAAACCCTGGCACCGGATGGGAAACATTGGAAGACAAATCCTTTGCGGGAGGTAAGGCCGGTGTATGTTTTTTTGACATCTGAAGACCGGGTGTGTACTTCAGGATTGTCAATCTTCGCCCGCTAATGTCGGGCGTCCGGCATCCATTGATTGATCCAAAGGACCGAATTAAGGAAGGACAAATTCCCCCGCGGTTAAACGTGCCGATATCTCGTGAATTCATATAAGATCCAACAGATAGGGGCCGCTTCAGTGAGCATCCTGTCCGGGGAATACCCCCCCACAACTCATCCAGGAGTGCCGTCGGTCGGTGATATTGTCATTTCTTTAAATTTTTTTCGCAACGACCAAAGTGGCAAGCCATTACGTAATGACTCCGGATTCACCGTGGAAACTCCGGCGCACGCCAGGCCGGTGTTTGGGGTGAGCCGCAAACGCCCTCATTTCAGGTGCAAACGGGTGACATACGCATCCATGTGAGATTCGCCGTATGTTCTTCGGAATTCCAGGCGCTGGACATCCTTTCCGTGCTGAAACATAACACTCCGCATGCCCTCGACTGTTTCCGTCATTCTTGCTCTGGCCGCCATTGTGGCGGTGACATGGGTTGTTGTTGCCTTCCGGCGCTCGCGGGAGGCGGGGGGATCGTTTTGGGATTATGTGCGCGACCCTGGTTTGATGCCTGATGTTTCCGATATCAACCGGCGGATAGAAGCGGAGGCGGAGGCTATTCGTGATTCACCGGCGGCCATCGCCGGGCTGGTGGATCATTTCGTGTTCAAGGCGAAATCGGAGTGGGACGCATGGGATGAAAAAAAGCTGCTGACGGCGCTGGGGGACAAGGTTTATCCGCGGGCGCTGGGCATTCTGCGGGATGCCTCGCTTCGGGAAAAGCTGATGGTCGCTACTCTGGCGAACAAAAACCTGCTGCCGGAGTCTCCCCTCGGGCGTCTCTGCGCGTTGTTGGGATCCGATCCACCAGCCCCTCCGGAGGTGGTGGAACTCCTCGCCCTTTTTCTGGAGACTGGCAGCGATGAAATCCGGAGAAAGACGGCGGGGGTCGTCGCTTCCACCGGTCTGGAATCAGCGGTGCCCCTGGTGGCGAAGGCGCTCCACGACAGGGAGGAGTATGTCCGCAGTGCCGCCCTGCGCGGAACGATGCGGGCGCTGGAGGCGGGCCATGCCGGGGCCGGAGCCCGGGAAAAGCTGTTCGATGCCGTGGCCGCACGCTGGCCGGCGGATACCAGTTTCGCGGTCTGCGATTCCCTGCCGGACGTCCTGCTCTGCCTCGACCGTGACCGCGCGATTGCCCGTCTCATCGAGCCGGACGTTCTTTCAGCCGACTTCGAGCCGGTGTGGCGTTTGTTTGAGGCCGCCCTGAAACACTCGGTCCTTCTGCCCCGGGACCGGCTTCTTTCCATCGTGGCGGAAGCCTCGGCGGAACCAATGGAATATCCGAAAGGATATATCCTGGGCGGTGCCCTGGCATGTCTCGGCATGTGCCGGAATCCGGAGGACCTGCCCCTTCTGGAGGGCCTTCTGGAGCACGGGGAGGACACCGTGGTGGAGGGAGCCGCGAACGGTCTGCGCCAATACCATGGCCATAAGGAAACGGTGCGGGACCTCTATGAGACGGAAGCCGCCCAGGGGCGGCAGGGTTTGACACTGGTCGAAAGGCACCTGTTCGCGGTAAGGATGCTCGACGCGGAGGTGAGGAACGGCGGGTTTGCCCAGTATTTTTTCAATTCCTCCGGTGATCTGTGGCCGGACGCGCTCGCGGGATTGGAGAACGCCGGGGCTGTCGAACATGCCGGGGTGCTGCTCGCTACCCTGAAGAGTTTCCCCGGGGCCACCCCGTCCACCCGCCGCGACCACCGCCAGATGGAACTCGCCAAAATCGCCAGCCGGCGGGAGATAAGGAAACAAAAGGAAGGCCCCTTTCACTTGCAGGATGACGCTTGGTATGCCCTCCCTTCCGGCCTGCTCACCCGCCTTCTGTTCAAATATGACCTCGCGAACCCAGGGGGACGCCTCCGGGAACCCTTAGTGTGACGCAGCCGGGCTCTCTTCAAGCGTTCCAGCCTCAGCCGGCCCTGACACATCGCGTTCGATTACGGTTTCCGGCAATGCCGGTAGCATTCCCCCATGCCCTACAGAAGAAACCACCGGTGGTCCGAGGTAGAGGATGAATACGCGCACATAGAGCGGGCCCACGCCTTTATGTGCATGCGCTCACAACGTCGCACCGTGGTCAGCCGGGAACTGCCCAGGAACGTGCCGGAGGGAATCGTGGAACACCCGCGGGTAGAGGCTTGCGAGGGAGACGACGAACGTTTTTTGAATGTCGTCCGCGATGTGCTCGGACATGGCCTGGCTTTTCACCGGCCGGTGATCGCGCGCCTGGTGCGTGTCGATAACTGGTTCGGGCAGCGCTGGCTGGGATTTTCCGGAAAGGTCCTGGGGGCCTTCGGCGTGGGCAAGTCGCGGCGTGTCATTCCACCGTTCGTGCCATCCCGAATCGTTTCCGAGAGTTTGTGGCGGACGAACGGTCCCCTGTGGGTGCGGGAGGCGAAATACGAACCCCTGCACAAACGGATGCCCAGCGCCGAAAACCTCGAGCGCTTCTTTGATCTGCACTGTCCGGAAACGCTGGCGGTGTGGTTCAGTTCCCGTTCCCTCCATAATGGCCGCGGGGCTATCATGGTCTATTCCACGGCGGGCGATCCGCGCACCGCGTCGTGGTATGGGGAACTCGCGGTGTCCCCCGCGGGCGATTGGAGCCTGAGGGTGTTGAAAGGCCTCACCCTTGCGGCCTTTGCGTCCCTTACCACGCCCGTTCCTGCCCAGGAATCCGCCTCACCAGTTCCGGCGCTTTTTTAAATAGCACCCCGGGAATCCGCACGGAGAACCCAGCCAGGTTCCGGGCATTAAAAAACGAAACGCTTCTTGCCTGTTCCCGGATCGCGGTGACGAATGCGGGCAGCCTGTCATATCTATGCGTTCTCCCGCTGTCGTTCTTGCCTCCACGTTGCTGTTGAGTGCCTGCACCACCCCGCCGTCTCCAAAAAATGACAATGGCGTGCCTTCCGGTATGGATGCCTGGACCGCGCCTCTCTACCAGCGCAACAGGGGCTTGTCCGACGCCACCACCACCGCCAGTGCCGCGATTCCTGTCCTGGGTTCTCCGTCCCTTGCGCGGGAGTGGGGCGCGCCTTCCATTTCCAAATCATCCGATGGCTCCTTCCGGCTCCGTTACATGAAAAAGGGGGAACTCCATGGCCTGGTCTGTTTCAGCCTGACCTCTCCTGTTTCCAACCCCGCCAGCCCTCCCGCGTGGGAGGAGCCCAACGGCGGACCCCTGGACCGGAAGCCGTCAACGATGCACCCGCAGGAATGGCGGCAGGCCAAAGTAGCCGGTCATGCCGTGAACTGGTTCCAGCAGGATGGTGGTGGTGGCGCGGATTTCCCCGTTTTCACCACGGTTTGCTTTGCGCACACGGATTCCTCCCGCACCGGCTACTACATCGTGCAGGCCTGGAGTGACAGTCCGGAAAAAGCGGCGGCCCTGCTGGGCAAAGCGGCCTTCCTTCCTGGAAGATAGGCGCCCGTGATCGTGGGGCGGCGCTTTTTTCCCGGAACCTCCCATCAGCCCGTGGACGTGCGTGGGCTTATTCGAAGGGATTGGGGGCCACCACGACGCGGTAATAGGAGGGAGAGGTGAGCACCGTGACATCCATGGTGAGGATAGGTCGTCCGTTTTCCGTCCCGGCGGTTTGGAGCGGACCCAGTATTTTTTGCCAGGTCTTCAAGTCAGGGGAGGTCTCGACCTGGAAAGTGACACCCGGCGGGCACATCCATTCGATAACCACCGTATCGGGATCCGGCGGGACCACTCCCCAGGGTCGGACATAGACCTCACGGATGCGAAACACGGACAGGGGATCACCGGGATCCGTTTGGCTGTGGAACTCCGCCAGCGCGGTTTGTCCGTCACCGTCCTTGTCCGAGACCGCGTCCGCAGCACTGGCGGGGTTCAAACCGTGAGACAGTTCCCAGTTGTCCGGCAGACCATCGTGGTCGGCATCCACGGGCGCGGTTGCCCCTGTTTCGAATGCGCCGGCATCCGGAGCGGTCCCGGCAGGCCGGGCGAGGCCCCGGGCATCCAGATAGAGATTGCCCGGCAGCGCGGCATCGATGGCGGGACTGCCGGACTGTGGCAGGAGCGTGAGGGTGGGGCCACCGTGGTCCGCGAGAGCGCTCAGTTTGGGATTGATGGCGATGACATTGCCTCCGCCATCGCTCCATGGTCCTACCAGACCGGAGGCATGCGAGGCACCATTCAATGGGTTGTCGGCCACAATGCAGTTTTGCAGCACCACGCCCTCCGTATGGGCGATGGCAAAGCTTCCGCCGCTGGGATAGCCCGGAAGAACAGGGGTTGTGTATTTATTGTTGGCGATGGTACAATGCCGGAATAAAGCGGACCTGGCCTCGCGCACAAGGACCGCTGGCGGGCCATCGTGTTTCGTGAGGGTGCAGTTGTCCACGGTCGCGATCCCATCCTCTCCAAGGAGCAGGCCTCCGCCCTCATTCGCCTGAAAAAGGCAGGCACTGAGCGCCAGGACGCCCGGGTCAGGGTCGAAGAAGAGGCCCAGACCTTTATTAGACCGGAAGATGGAATTTTTGACAGTGGCGAAGTTGACCACCAGGCCGCTGAGTTCATTGCGCTCAAAGAGGCAGCCCTCGAAGTAGCCATGTGTGGCACTGGCACCCTCCTGCCCGCTATACGAGAACGTGGAGTCTTTGGCCTGAAGCCGGGTGCAACGCAGCCCCCCATCGTTGAGAGTAGTGATTACCCGCTCCAGCCGGACCGTGGCGGGTGAGTCCGTTTGGGATTCATCCAAGATCGGCAGACGGAGGTGCTTCAAGGTGCAGTCGCGCAGGATGACGTCCTGTTCGACAAGGAGACCATCCGTCTGCGAAGACCCTTCAAAGGTGAGATTCTCAAAGGTCACGCCGCGTGAGGCGATCTGAAACATCCCGCCCTCAAAAGTGGCTTTGAGGGACACGGCGGGAGAGGAGGAGCCAGCGCGACGGATCGTGAGGGCTTTGTCAATCCGGATGGGAGACAGCAACTGGACCGTGGAGGAGATCTGAATGGTATCCCCAGGTTGAGCCGACAGCACCGCCGCGCGGAGACCGGCATCACCCGGACCCGCCGACACCGTGGCGCCGCGGGCTGCCATGCTGGAAAACATGCTGGCTGCGAGCCACCCGCATTGCCGGAGCCGGGAAAGAAAACGACCGGAGCTCATAGATTCAAAGGACGGTACCCGGCGGGAGGCCGGGTCAACACCAGAGCGTGAATCTGTCGAAAATGTCACATAATGACGGGAGGGCAAAAGGGGCATAGCGGAGGCGGGATGGGAGGACGCCGCTCATGCACAGACAATGCCACCTCCGGCGGCCGTGAGTGTGAAAACGGGGGTACGACTGTGCGGGGCCGGACCTAAGCCAGCAAGCCAACTACAAACCGCTGCCCCAATCGCCTTATATTATTCCAGCAATGCCCCTTCATGCCGGGCAATTTGATCTGGAGGCACACACCAGGGAGCATGCTCCGCCCAGTAAATATTTGCCTGGGGCCTCATGCCGGGATCGGCATCCAATGATCCGCAGGGCACGACCCAGAACTGTCCGTTGCGGCTCAGCTTGGGCACCGGGGAACCGCAGTTCCGGCAGAAACAGCGGGGGAAACCGGGGTTCTCTTTTGTATCCACAAAGCGCTGGATGAGGTCTTCACCCTCGGTCCATCTGACGGAGTGCCGGGAAAATGCCAAATTTGCGGCGTGAATGGATCCGCTCGATTTCTGGCAGGAGCGGCAGTGGCAATAGAGGAACTTCAACGGCGCTCCGGTGACCTCAAAGGCCACCTGGCCGCATAAACAGGAGCCAGGGAGTGGGTTCATCTTATGCTGATAAATGTGGGGGATTTACCGGTCGCCACGGGCAACGGCAGCGGGCATAGTTAAATAACGTCAGGAGGTTGTAAATAGAGACACCCCGGATCCTCTATGGGCTGATTCCTAATTTTTCGAGGGTCGCGGCCAGGAGACCCGCGTCTTTGATGGTGGAAGCCCAGCGCCGGGCGGATTCCGGATCGTCGGTGGCGGTGCGTAACGCGAACTGACTGGCGGTCCGGTCATACAAGGGGTGCTCCCGGTGACTGTTCAACCACTCTCCCATGACATTGAGCGACCGGGCGGTGCTGGCCTCCACGGTCTGCTGAATCAACGCATCGGTTTCCGCGGCTATCGCCGGGCAACTCTCCACGAGCGTGGAAAGAAGTTCCATGCATTCCCCGGGATTCCGCTGGCCCACCTCCGTGCTGAAGGCGCGGAAGCTGTTGGCGTTCACGAAGGATTCCTTTGCATAGGGCGTCAGAAATTCCGCGACCGTGGCCGCCGGGTTTTCCTCGCGGGACATGCGCCACACGATTTCATTCACCGCCGTGCCGGTGATCTGGCCGGCACCTTCCTTCGCGGCTTTATCAAACCAGGCCCGCACCGCGGGAAACCCTCCTTCATCGTGCAAGCCATTCACCAGCCCCTTGATCAAAGGTTTCTGCTGATCGGGCGGAAGTCCGGGGAAAACCTCCTGGATCACGGCGGGGGTGGCCTCCGCCAGCCCCGTCAACCAGCGCTGTTCCATCGCGGAGCGGGCCCGTCCGGGCTCCAGGGCTTCTATCCATTTTTTTGCCTCCAGGGGATTCACCGATGACCAGCCCTGCATTTTGTTCAAGGTGGACCACGGCACTGTTCCGTTAGGCTCTCCGGGAAATTTCTCCATGCTCCGGGCTCCAAGCACCCGCCCTTCACAGATCTGGAGCAGCTCTCCCTCCCGGGAGGTATCCGCGCCGGACTTCCATCGTTTTTCGAGAGCAGCGGACACTGCCGCCACATTATCCGTGTTCAGTTCCGCCAGAATAGCGGAGAACAGTTTCGCCCGCTGAAAGCGGTCGGGCTCTTTGAGAGCCCTGGTGACCATCGCTTCTATCTCCGCGTTGCTGAGCCCCTCCAGGAGGTTTCCGGCCTCCAAGACGGGTGTCGTGCCGGTGGTGTTTAAGCTGGAGCCCGGGGCCCGGGCGTGTAATTTCCTTCCGCAGTTTTCCGGTTTATCCTGCTCCCCGTTGCTTTTTCCCAGCCAATAACCCGCCGCTATTCCGGCCAAAGCCGCTGCTGTCACTGGAACAATAAGGCTCTTCATTTGGTCCAGGATAACCATCACTTTTTTGGACTGCACGCCTAAAAATACCGGGAATGTCCTGGCGGCAAAAAACAACCGCGGGTGAAAATATTGCGTGACCCTGTCCGGAGAAGATATCTTCGTTCGTGGGGAAGGGGAGCCTTGCACCACTCCGCGTCGCGAGACGGCCGGGTTCAATCTCCACCCAGACCATCCACCCAAATCACCTCCCGCCATGAACCGAATGATCTTCCTCAACCTGCCCGTGCGTGACCTCGCGAAATCCAGATCGTTTTTCGAGACCCTCGGGTTCGCATTCAATCCGCAGTTTTCCGGGGATGAGGCGGCCTGCGTGATCATCAGCGACACCATTTTTGTGATGCTGGCACCGCACGAAACGTTCCTGAAGTTTGCGCCAAAAGGCATCTGTGATACCTCCACGGCCAATGAGGTGCTCCTGACGTTCTCCTGTGAAAGCCGGGAGGAGGTGGACTCGATGGTGAGGAAAGCCGTGAGCGCGGGGGGGCAGGCGCATGGGGAGTCGCAGGATCACGGTTTTATGTACGACCACGGGTTTCTGGATCTGGATGGCCATGCGTGGGGCGTGCTGTGGATGAATCCCGCCGCCGCCGCGCCTCCGGCTTGAGGGGGAGGGGGGAGGAAAGAGATCCCGCGCCGCTGGTTTTCCGCCGGCATCTTGCGGAGCCTGGGCGCGGACTCTTTCCGTGGCGCGCATGACGGCGTGCAGTTTTTTTCATTGTGCATAGGGAGCGGGATGAGGGACTTAGGTGGTCGTGATTAATTTCTGATGACAGGTGCTCAGCTTTCTGAGAGCTTCGGCCTCGGATGCAACCATTCACCTTTTTCCGGGAAAATTTCACTCCGCGAACCCTATGAATAGATCACTGTTGCCAATCCTACCGCTCGTTCTGGGCCTGACCCGGCCAGCCATTGCCGGAGACCTCCTGGCCTGGTGGAATTTCGACACCGTTGGAACCGGACGAGCCGTCGATGTCCAGTCAGGATATGTCGGTCAGCTTCTCAACGGAGCCCAGTACACCACCGCCGGTGGCGGGAGGTCCGGGACGGGCTCTGACCGGGGAATGCTCTTCGGCAATGACCGGCACCGCATCTATGTTCCCAACGCGACCTTCCTGAACGCCGCCGGGGCGGTCAATACGGTCTCGGTTTCCTTCTGGCAGTATCTCGGCGAGCAGCGGGACCAGTTTACATTTTACGCCGCGACCCCTGGCATCCCGGCGGCTTTGACCTCCAACAGCCCCTGGAGTGACGGCAGTATTTACTGGGATACGGCGGGCTGCTGCGATCCCTCCACCCAGCGGCTGCAGGCTTTCTGGGCGAATCCCATTCCGCTCTCCACCTGGCACCACATCGTGCTGGTGAAGAACGGGGCGACCAAGCGGATTTACCTGGATGGCAGCGAGCTGATCAATGGGATCAATACCACGCCTCTGCCCACCGATTTCACCGATATGTATATCGGCAATCACCCCGACGGGACGAAGGCGGTGAGCGGCATTCTCGATGACTTCGCGGTTTTCAAACGCGAGCTCACTCCCGCGGAGGTGACCGCCCTGGCCGGTGGGGCCAGCCCTGGCAGCCTGGAGGCTTCGAACGACACGGACGGGGATGGCTTGCCCGACCAATGGGAACTCCGCTTTGCCCCGGATCTCACGGTGCTGGCGGCGGGTGTCGATACGGACTCCGACGGGCTCCTCAATGAGGCGGAGCTGGCGCTGGGCACGAATCCGAACAACAGCGACACGGACGCGGATGGCGCGCCGGACGGCTCGGAAACCGGCACCGGAGTGTGGGTGAGCCTCACCGACCGCGGCACCAGTCCGTTTCTCGCGGACACGGACAAGGACGGTCTGCCCGATGGTGTCGAGAATAACAGCGGCATTTTTGTAAATTCCGGACAGACCGGCAGCAATCCGCTGCTGGCCGACACGGATGGCGACGGTGTGGATGACGCCTATGAGGTTCTCAAGGGCACCAACCCCTCCAACGCGGCAAGCACGCCTCCGCTGTGGACCGTGCGCAACGCGCTCTCCGGCACGACGCTGAACAGCATCGCCAGCGTCCGCGCGCTTTTCGGGCCCGCCGGAAATATCCTCTCACAAACGACCACGAGTGAGACGGTGATCAACTTCGATGAAAACGTGGGCGCGGGAGGCGCGCCCTTCCAGCCGCAAAATCCTTTCCCGGCAATCGGGACGTTCGGCACGGACACGAACAGTTTTGCGATCAAAGGCAACGGTTCCATCGCCATCACCTCCGCCGGTATTTATACGTTCGGTTTCAGCTCCGACGATGGAGGAGGGCTGTGGATCGACGGACAGCCCGTGGTCCTGGCCGATGCCGACCGCTCAACCGCCACCAGCATCGGTGCGGTGAATCTGGCGGTGGGTGCCCACCGGGTGGAGTTCCTCTTCTGGGAGAACGGGGATACGGCGCAATGCCAGCTTTTCGTGGCCAATACCAAAGGGGACTTCACCGCCGCGGGCACGGATAAAGCCACCATCCTGGCGAACTACCACCTGCTGGAAACGTCCGTCTTCAATACCGCTGACTCCGACGGGGACGGGCTCCCCGATACCTGGGAGTATTCCTTCTTCCCGGGAGACCTGACGAAGCTGGGCACTGGTGACTTCGACGGGGACACGGTGAAAGATACCGTCGAGTTTGCCAACGGCACCGATCCGACCAAAGCGGACACGGATAACGACGGCCTCACGGACGGCCAGGAGATCCTGGCCACCACGAACCCGCTGGATCCCGACACGGACGATGACGGGTTGCTGGATGGCGTGGAGAACAAGACCGGAATTTTTGTCGATGCCGGTCATACCGGCTCCGATCCTAAAAAAGCCGACACGGACGGGGACGGATGGCCGGATGGCGTGGAGGTCAACTGGCCGAGCAATCCGAATCTCTACACGTCCCAGCCTTCCGTGTCTCCGGAGAAGCTGGACCTGCTCGCTTTCTGGACCTTTGATGACAATTCCAATCCCGCCTCCTCCCGGGATGTCGTGCATGGATTCCCGGCGAATTTCCTCGGCACCACCGCCTATACCGCCGCCGGTGCCGGAGCACACGGCACCCCCGCCGACCGGGCGCTGGATATGGGCTCCGCGGGAGGCGCGAACGGAGCGGATGTGCCGGGGGCAAGATGGTTTGGCCTGGGGGTACCCCCGCCCATCGTTTTCACCAATCTGGGTTCCCTGGGGGCCACCGCGGACATGGTCCTGGGCGGTGCCACCACCGGGGCACCGGGTGCCCTCCCTGGCAGCGCGGACACCGCCGTTACCACGGTCTCTCCCAATGCCTCCACGGGTGTGGCTTACCACCCGGCGCTGAATCCCAATGGTCCCTTTACCGCGGAGGCGTGGTTGAAGCCCGCCGCGGCCATGACGCCCGGGCAGCTGCTCTGCCCGCTGTCCTCGGGAGTTTTCAGTAATCCCCGCACGGGCTGGCTGGTGTAT
The DNA here is from genome assembly GCA_965229245.1 of Verrucomicrobiales bacterium. GTDB lineage: Bacteria > Verrucomicrobiota > Verrucomicrobiia > Verrucomicrobiales > V1-33 > V1-33. The sequence goes on along the minus strand of CBDDIW010000001.1, from coordinate 1,456,641 downwards.
CAGGGCGACACGGGCTGGGTCTTCCGCACCTATTACAATGACGGGCTCTCCACGGCGGTGAATATCACCGGCAGTAATGGCGCGCCCCCCATGGCGGGCGTCTGGACTCACGTGGCGGTGTCCTGGGACGGTTCCGTGGGCAGGGTCTTTGTGGATGGAGCGCTCAGAATTACCAGCGATGCCCGGCCCTATGTGCCCGGGGCGGTGGGGGGGCGGTTTACCATCGGCACCCGCTCGGACTCCGCCTTCCAGTGGAATGGGGATATCGATGAGGTCGCCTTCTACGGCACGGCATTGAGTGAGTCGGTGGTGGCCGCGCATTACGCCAACGGCACCAGCGTGGTGCCCGCGCAATCCTACGATTCCCTGGTGCTCGCTTCGAATCCGCTGGCCTACTGGCGGATGACGCCATCCAGCGCCGGCCCTCCCGGGCCCGATCAGGTGGCTGTTTCGTTCTGGCAGAATCTGGAGTTTGCCAGCGACAGCAGCGCGTTCTGGGTGGCATCGCCTTCCAGCAATAACGGGGAGCGCGGCTTCCAGGCTCACGTGCCGTGGAGCGATGGCAGCATCTATTTTGACACCTCGGGTTGCTGCGATCCTCCCCAGCGTCTGTCCGGCTTTGGGAGCACGCAGCCGGGAGTCTGGGAGCATTTTGTTTTCCAGAAGGATGGCGGGCACAAGGAGGTCTGGAAGAACGGCGTGAAGATTCTGGAAGGCGACGGCTTTACGTCTTTGCCCAAAGATTTCACCCGCTTCGTCATCGGAGCCCAGACGGCAGGGACCGCGAGCTCCAGTGGAGCCATGCGCGGCAAGATCGATGACTTCGCGGTCTTCGGAGATCCTCTGACTCCGGAACAGATCGGGCTGCTGGCGGGCGGGGCCTCTCCTCTGTCTCTGCTCCCCGCGGAGATCAAGTTCACTCAGATCGCGCTGAATTCCCCGCTCAACACCCAGGTGACACTGGGGTGGACCTCCAGACCCGGGAAAACCTACACCCTCGAGGTCAGCCAGAATTTGAGCACGCCTCTATGGATTGAAATCACCGATGGCATTGCTTCCGGTGGCACCGCCACAACTTATCTTCATAGTCTCCAGGACACCTTCCCTGGCGCCGCGCCCAAGAGTGTCTTCTACAGAGTGAAGGAAAATCCCTGAACGGGACAGGCGAAAGCCTCGCGGATCAATTCGCTTATTATAACAAACAAACAGGCCGGGGCATAAAGCGCCCCGGCCTTTTTGTTTGTAAGCTCGAAGTGAATGAATTTGGAGTCGCCGTGCTCCGGCACGGGCCGGGGGAGAGGGGACGCCTTTGTGTTGGAGCTTTACCTTCCTTCTTTACCCCGCCTCTGCACGCACCGGGAGGAGAACGTTTGCCGCCGACCCTCAAAACGAGGTGCCTTGAAGTTTGTTGGGATTGACCGCCCCCGGTTTTGCCTTGCCAACGATTACGGCACCGCAACGATGGTGGCGGTGAGCGACACGCTCGACGTGGCGTTTTCCGACACGGGGATTTTGAGGTCCGTGCCATCCATGGTGGAGGAGGCGGCCTGGGCGACGATCTGGAGATTGAAGCGGCGGTCCAGAACGGTGATGGGCTGGCTCAGAGTGGTGTTCTTTGGCACCCAGAAGTAGTCCACCTTGTCCGCCTCAGGGGTCCAGGGATAGTGGATGGTATTCAGCATGCGGACCGGGATGTCCACGGAGGCGGTGCTGCCGGAAGGCACGGACAGGTTCACATTGAGGCGGAAGGTGGCGGAGCGGGCATTCGTGCCGGCGCGGGTCACGCCATTATAATAACGAAGGGACCCGAGATCGATGGATTCGCCCTCCCCGGCTTCGAAGGTGGAGGTGGCGGAGGGCATGACCTGCACGGAACTGACCGATTGCCCGGCGGACTCCAGTTTCCCCCAGGTGAGGCTGGTGCCGCCGGAGGCGAGCGTGTATAAAAACTGGGCATCGCCCGCGGGGCTCACCAGCGTGCCGGTGGCCTGGCCGCGCAGGAAGTAGGTGGTGTAGGTTTCCGTCACGGAGGCGCTGTCCGTCCAGTCATTCATCTCCCGGGCCTTGGAATAGGCGGTCACCGTGGTGCGCAGGGCCTTGTCCAGGGCGAGGGGGCCGCCTTGCCAGACTTGCCATGGGCCGCCATTGATCTGGTAAAGCAGGTCCGAAGTGCCGGCCACGTTCCGGTCCGTGATGGCGAGGGAAAGCGGGAAGGCGCTGTGAGCGAAAACACCGGAGGTGGGATTGATGACCGGAGCTTTCAACTGCAGGGCATCCGGCGAAGGCGTGGAGGGCGTCACCGTACTGTCAGTGGAGGGCGCGCGGGAGCGGGAGCGCCGCGAGGCACCCAGGTCCGCATAGTCCCACACCCAGGGATCCCGGGAGGCAAAGCTGTTGGTATTCTGTCTCGTCTCCGTGCCGTAATCCACCGCGCCCGCCGCGGCGTTATACTCCACCCCGGACCAGCCGGTGCCGCGATCCGACACTGAAAACCGGGCCTTTGCCGCATTCCACACGATGCGCGGGGAAACGGTGTTCGGATCCACTGTCACACCTTTCAGCCGCACATCGATGAACGGGCCCTTCAGCCCGGCAAAGGTGCCCGCCACGGTTTCGGCGGCGGCCTTCTTCATCTTGGTGAGTATGAGATCGCCGGTGATGTCCGCGGGGATGCTGCCGCCGTTCTCCAGATAGCTGGTGATGGCGGTATTGAGCATCCGCACATCGTCATCGCGGCGGGAGTCCTCGCCGCCGCCGCGCGCGCGGTTGAACTGCAGGATGACCAGGCTGGCGGTCACGAGCACCAGGGCCACGGCGATGAGCATTTCCGTGAGCGCCAACCCGCGCGTCCGCCGGCGGGAGAGATCCGGTTTCCAGAACATAACGATAGAAGAAAGGGAAGGGGAGCCATGGGCTCCACCCCCGGGGGGAATGAGAAAGGAATTCAAGCCTCCAGCTTGGTGGCGGTGAGCTTGACGTTGTCGAAGATTACATCGCCGATGGCTCCCAGGTGCAGGAGCGCGCTGCCCTCGCCGGTGAAAAGGCGGATGCCCAGCGGTCCCGCGGGCGGAGTTTCGCTGGTGGCATACTTCAGGGTGATGTGATAGGAAGTGCCCGTGAGCAGTTGCACGGTGAGAAATGAACCCGAGGCGGTGAGGGAGGAGGCCACCTCCGTGCCATTGATGGTGAGGCCTATGCCCACGCCATCCTGCGCCAGCAGTGCCGCGCTCAGCACCCCCAGGCGGTCCACGTCCGCCTCCAGGGTGTAGATGACATACGGCTCCGCCTGGGTGCTCAGGGTCTGGGAAATCACCGCCTTTGTGTTCAGCAGGGGAATGTTCAGCAGCTTCAGACCGACCAGACCGGTGACGCTGCAATACCCGTTCTGCGCGCCCCGGTCATTGATGGTGATCACCGGCGGGGACACCAGACCCAGGATGCCGTAGGTGGCACCGCTCCAGGGGCCGCTCCCGATCTGTTTGGTCGGGACATCGGGGCCGACAACCCCCAGGAGGATATTGCCCCCGATGCTGCCATTGTTCGCGGCGGTCTCAAAATTACCGTTCGTCACGGTGATGGCCACGTCCTCCGCAAGGCACAGGCCAGGCGTAAGTGCCAGAGCCACCGCCACTTTTCCAACTTTCCGCCATCTCCGGAACCTAACGGGCACGGGCAGTTTTGATAACTGATTCATGTTCATAATAATCCTCCTTTCCGGGCACCTCTATCCGGGCCGGATTTCCTAACATTCGATGATAATCGGCTGCTTTTTCTCGCATGTAAGAGTTACGATTTGGGAATGGTTAAGGCAAACTATTTTCCATAATAGCTGAAAATAGTCCCTTCATTGAGAAAGCAGGCGTCGGGAAGGTATCACCGGGAAGAAAATGCACTCCGGCATGCATTTTGCCTTCTTTTGACGCTGACAATACGCAAGACCCGTGTTTTCAGGGTGATATCACAAATTTTCATCTGTGTTCGGTTAGTATCAGTCTTGTGTAATTATCAAAATAGAGTTTTATTTTCGGCAGAATTATCAATACGTCTCCGCGTATGAGGGTGTTATTGTTATGAATACCGGCTCCCGCCCGGAAATTTCCTTTTTCCGGCACCCGCTTTTCTCATTCTTAACCGACCACCTCGCGCGGCGCGGGCGGCAAGGCCTCCAGGAAGGTCTTCCCGTAAGCCTTCGTCATCACCCGGGGATCAAGGATCACCGCGATGCCCGTGTCCTTTTTTGTGCGAATCAGCCGCCCGATGCCCTGCCGCAGCTTCAACACCGCCTCCGGCACGCTGTATTCCACAAAGCTGTTTCCGCCCCGGTCCTCGATGTGCTCGATGCGCGCGGCGGTAAGCGGGTGGTCCGGCACCGCGAAGGGCAGGCGGGTGATGATGACATTGCTCAGCGCCTCGCCTGGGACATCCACCCCCGTCCAGAAACTCTCCGTGCCAAAGAGCACACTGCTCACGTCCTCCTTGAAGTCCGACAGCAATTGATGCCGGGGCTTTCCCTTGCCCTGCACCAGCAACTCCCAGTCGCGCGAGCGCATCCACGGCTCCAGCCGGGAGGCCAGGCTTTCCATCAGCTTGTAGCTGGTGAAGAGCACGAAGGCCCGGCCCTGGCTGAGATCCAGGAAATGCTTTATCCACTCCTCCAGCGCGGCCTCGTAGCCCGGGTTGTTAGGGTCCGGCAGCGTCCGCACCAGGTAGAGCCGCATCTGGCGCTCCCAGTCAAAGGGGCTGCCGATCTCCACGGCGCGCACCTTTCCCGCCCCGCAGCGGCGGCGGAAGTAGCGCAGGTTCGAGTCCCCCGTGCCCAGGGTGGCGCTGGTGAGCACGCACGTCTTTTGCCCGCTGAAAAAGAGCGCGGTCAGCAGCGGGCTCACATCCACGGGCGCGGCATGCAGGCTGAGATTCCGGCCATCGATGCCGCTGCGCTCCACCCAGTAAACATGGCCCTCGCGGCTCTGGGTGAGGAATTCCTCCAGCCCCGCGCGCGCCTCGCCCAGGCGGCGGCCCATCTCGGTCATCTCATTCAGCACGTTGTCCGGCGTGGTCTCATCCTCCGTCACGGAGCGTATGTGCTGCACCAGGTCGATGAGCGCCCCATTCAGCGAATTTTCCACCAGCCCCGCGCGCCGCACGCGGAACTCCTTTCCCGCCGGGGAAAATCGAGCCGCCTCCCGCACGGTGTCAAAAAATCCGTCGATCTCCTCATGCAGCCGCGCGCAGGCGGTGACGCCGTCCGGCCGCTGCGCGAGGGCGAAGAGGCCCTTTTGCGAACGCGGATTGTAGAGCCTGCCGAGGTCGAAGCGCAGCCCCGTCTGGCTCAGGTGCAGGCCCAGTTGCTTCGCGGCCACGTTCTCGATCGTATGGGCTTCGTCGATGATGACGAAATCATTTGGAAACAGGAACCCCTCGCCCTCCACTCCCAGGTCCTCCTGCCCCGAGAGCAGGGTGAAAAAGAGCGTGTGATTCAGCACGATCATGTCCGCCTCCGCCGCCCGCCGGCGGGCGTCCTGATAGGCGCAGCCGCTTTCCGGGCCGCACGTCCGCGGCGTGCAGGCATGCGGCTCGCTGCACACCTGTGTCCAGACGTTCGGGGAAGGGGTGAAGTCCAGATCGCTCAGCGTGCCATCCTGCTGCGTCTGCCGCCACTTCCAGAGCGCTCGCAGTTCATCGTGCTCCGCCGTGGAGAACAGCTCCGTGACGGACCGCAGCGCGCGGGAGAGGCGGGCCGGGCAGAGATAGTTTCCCCGGCCCTTCAGCAGCACCGCGTTGAAGGGCACGCCCGGCAGCAGCTTCTGCACGATGGGGATGTCCTTCGCGATGAGCTGTTCCTGGAGATTGATGGTGTGGGTGGAGATCACCGCCTTCCGCTTCTGCCGGGTGGCCAGCAGGGCGGCGGGCATCAGATAAGCCAGGGACTTCCCCACGCCGGTGCCTGCCTCCACGATGACTGGCCGCTTCTTTTCCAGCGCCTGCCCCACCTCCACGGCCATGCGCTGCTGCTCCGCGCGGTATTCGAAGTCCGGGGATTTGGAAAGCCACCCGTCCTCCGCGAAGGCCTGGTGCATCTCCTTCGCCAGCCCTTCCAGTTCCTCCACCGGGGGCGTGCCCGTCGCGGGCAGCCGCGGGGCCGTCGCTTCGTGGATATCTGGAGGCAGGCGGTTCAAATCCCCGCAAAAGAGCCGGATTTCCCCGGGGGCGCAAAGAGGAAAGTTGCCCGGAAAGCGATCCCGGGGAAGGGAAGCGGGCGGGCTTAAAATCACCTGTGATCAGGGCAGGAGCCGCTGGCGTCCGCCGGATTTCTGGTTTCTGCTGCGGCCCGATACCCCTCTCCCATGCCAGACCCCTCCCGCGAATGGATCAAGTTCAAGCACGCCCGCTTCACCGCGCGCTTCCCGTCGGACTTCAGTTATTCGCGTTCGCACTACTGGATGGCCCGCGTGCCGGAGGAGCCTGGCGTGTGGCGCGTGGGGTTCACAAAATTCGCCACCCGCATGCTGGGGGAACTGGTGGACTTTACTTTTAAACTCCAGCCAGGCGATCCCGTGACGCCGGGCATGGAGATCGGCTGGGTGGAGGGCTTCAAAGCCTCCAGCGATGTCTTTTGCGTCATGGAGGGCGCGTTTCATGGGAGCAATCCCGCCCTGGCGGCGGACGCCTGCATCGTGCGGGGGGATCCCTACATCGAGGGCTGGCTCTACGCGGTGCGGGGCGAGCCGGAGGAGGACCACCTGGACGTGCACGGATATGTAGAGGTGCTGAATGCGCTCATCACCCGCATGGCCGAACAGGAGCACGTGGCGGAGGGCGATGCATGACGCCCGTGAGCGGGGCCGTCTTTGCGGCGGTGGACTTTGAGAGCGCGGGCGAGGCCCCGGGCATGACGGACGCGCCCGTGCAGGCGGGCATCGCGATCATGCGCGGGCTGGAGATTCCGCCCGGGGAGTTCTTCCGTTCGTATATCAATCCCGCCCGGCCCGTCACGTGGGCGGCGCGTCGTGTTCACGGCATCGGAGAGGAGCAACTGGCCGCCGCCCCGGAGATGAAAATGCTGTGGCCGGAATTCCGCGCGAGGCTTTCCGGAGCGGTGGTGGTGGCGCATTCGGCGGGCACGGAAAAGCGCTTCCTCCGCGCCTTTCCGTTTCACGGCTTCGGCCCGTGGCTGGACACCCTGGTGCTGGCGCGGCGCGCGTGGCCGGGCCTGCGGGACTATTCGCTGGAGGCGCTCTCCGCCAGCCTGGGCTTTCGCGCGGAGCTGGACACGCTTTGCCCGGGCCTGCGCTTCCATGACGCGCTCTACGATGCCGCGGGCAGCCTCCTGGTGCTGCGGTCTCTCATTCGCGCGGCGGGCCTCGCGGACTGCCTGCTGGAGGATCTGCTCCGCACGGGCGCGGAGTGAAAGGCAGCCCGTGGTTGCCCCGGCGGAAAGCCGTGCCTATGCTCCCTCCCACTATCATGGACAAATCCGCCAAAGAATTTCTTTTCGACCTGCTCTCCACCCCCAGTCCCACCGGCTTTGAAACCGCCGGACAAAAGAAGTGGATGGAGTATGTGCGCCCGTTCGCGGATAAGACGGAGAACGACGCCTACGGCAGCGCCTGGGCTACCATCGAGGGCAAGTCCCCGGTGAAGGTCATGCTGGAGGCCCACGCGGACGAGATCGGCTTCATGGTGAAGTACATCACCAAGGAAGGCTTCATCCACGTGGACCGCATCGGTGGCAGCGACTACGCCACCGCCCGCGGACGCCGGCTCATCTTCCAGGGGGACAAGGGACCGGTGAAGGGCCTTATCGGGAATACCGCCATCCACATTCGCGACCGCACGGGCGGGGAGAAGGCGCCGGAGGTGCACGAGCTTTATGTGGACGTGGGCGCGGACAGTGACAAGGAAGTGGAAAAGCTGGGCCTGCGCGTGGGACATCCCGCCGTGTATGCCGACACGCTGGAGGAATTCGGCGAGGGCCGCATCGCGGGCCGGGCCATCGACAACCGCATGGGCGGCGTCATTATCGCGGAGGTCATGCGGCGGCTGCACAAGCAGAAGTCGAAGCTGAACTGCACGGTCATCGCCGCGAACTGCGTGCAGGAGGAGATCGGCGGCTATGGCGCGCGCATGCTTTCCTATCATCTCCATCCGGACGTGGCCGTGTGCCTGGACGTGACCCACGCCACGGACACCCCGGGCATCGAGAAAGCGAAGCACGGGGCCGTGAAGCTGGGTGGCGGCCCGGCCATCACCCACGGCACCTACTATCATCCCAACGTGGTGAAGCGCCTCATGAAGACGGCGGAGAAAGCGGAGATCCCCCTCCAGCACGAAGCCTCCTCCCGCTACGGCGGCACGGACACGGACGATATCTTCTGGAGCCGCGGAGGCATTCCCAGCGCCCTGCTTTCCCTGCCGCTGCGGTATATGCACAGCGTGGTGGAGTGCGTGGACCTGAAGGACGTGGAGCACGTCATCGCCCTTCTCACCGCCTTTGCGCTTTCCATAAAACCGGGCGAGTCTTTCGGGCACAAGCTCTGAGCCCCCGCGTTTTCCCTCCAGTCTCATGATTCTCCCTTCCGACGAAGACTCCCGGAAACCCGGCGATCCGAAGCCCCCCGGCAAGCCCGGGGAGGGCAATCCCGCGCCCATGCCGTGGGACGCGGACGAGCCGCCGGGTTTCTTCGACGATGAGGAGGACGATGACGGGACGGGCTACAGCCCGGGCAACGGGCATACCGTGCAGTCCCCCGCGCCTCCCGGCTGGCGGGACGATCTCCGGGAGGCCCTGCTGGAGGCCGTGGAGGAACTGCGGGAAATCGAAGACCCGGCGGAGGATTTCGATCCCCCGGAGCCTCCGGACCTGTTCACCTTTTACGGGGAACTCGCGGCCCTGCGGAATGAAATGCGCCGCACCGCGCGGCGCTTCACGGATTCCGCGAAAAAAACGGACCTGGCCGACACGGAGGGTACCCGGTCCGCCGCGATGGCGCTGGTGTATCTGCACGACCGTTGCGCGGGCCAGGAGGGGACCATGCTTTCCCTCGTGGAGTCCGCCATGCAGCAGGCCGGCATCCAGCGCGTGGTCACGGAGGGGGCTGTTTTCGACCCCGCCACCATGGTGTGCGATGGCCCGTCTCCTAAAAAGAACACCAGGATCGGCCAGGAGCTGGAGGCGGGATTCCTCTGGAATGGCAAGCCGCTCCGCCCGGCCCGTGTGGTGCCCGCATGACCATCTACTGTCCATCCTGCGCGAAACCGGTATCGCCGGATGTCCACCCCAGCTGCCCGCGCTGCGGCTGCGAGGTCGCCATCCTCGGGCAGATTATCTTTGCCGCGCACGATTCCCTCCAGCTCGCCCTGCTGGCGCTGCGGGAAGGCCGGGACCGGGACGCCCATGACTTTGCCTACGAGGCCTGGTCCCTGCGTCACACCATGGAGACCGCCGCCGCTGGCTTGCTGGCCGCCGTGGCGCTGAAGGAGCCCGTGGAGATCGCCCGTTGGCTGCGGAGAAAGCGCCGCCTGCTGGAGGCGTGAGCGGAGAGGCGCGCTTTCCTGTTCTCCAACGGAGAGTTCACGGCGGCAGGAATGTCGCCGCTCCTTGTGCTCAGTCGGGAAGATGGGGAATTCGCGTATGAAGAGTGAGGCCCTTAAAGCTGGAAGGGAAGGGGGAAACATTTACACCTCCTTCACAAAACTCCCGCTCCAGGCTCATACAGTTCTTACATTGGCATGGTCTCTTTCCTGGTCAGCGGGGGCCATGGCTCCGCGACGGACTATCATCCACCCATTCCAACGACCTATGAAACTGCGTCTCTCTTTTGCCCTCCTCGGCTCTCTGGCGGCGGCGGGCTCTCTCCTCGCCCAGGATCAAGCCCCGCCCGCGGCTCCGGAACCCCCGGCTCCGCCGCCATCCGCCGCGCCTCTGCCGCCCCCTCCTCCTCCCGCGCCCCCGGAGGGTGGGATCCCTGGTGGTCCGGATGCAGGGCGTCCCGGAGCGGGCAGGCCTCCCGGCGGACCGCTGTTCATCGCCCTGGACACGGACAAGGACGGAAAGCTGAGCAAGGAGGAGCTGGCCAACGCCACGAAGGCTCTTCTGGTGCTGGATAAGAACGGTGATGGCGAACTCACCCAGGACGAACTGCGCCCGCCCGCCGAAGGCGGCCCCCGCCGGGGTCCGGATGGTGGTCCTCCCGGCAGTGGCCCACGTCCGCGTCCGCGCCCGGATGCCGGGACAGGTGGTCCGCCCGCCGCCCGCCAGGGACCTCCTCCTCCCCCTTCCGCCGCAGGTGAAGGCCCGGGACCCGCTCCGTCGCGTGCCGCCGCCCGTTTCCAGCCTGGCGCACCGCAGTCCGCTGGTGGGCCCCCCGTGCTCCGTGGAACCCGTCCTCCTGCCGGTCCTCCCCCGGAAGGTGCTTCTCCCGAAGGTCAGCCGCCTCCCCCTCCGGAGGGCCGGCCGCTGCCACCGCCTCCTCCCGGGCAGCCTCCATTCCCGCCGGAAGGTCAGCGTCCGCTGCCTCCGCGTTGAAAGGTGCATATCATTCCAAGGTATACAGAGAGCATACGGTCTGCATGCCCCGGAGCCTTCCCCTTACTATTTCCGGTTCCGGAGTCCTGCAATGGGACCACGGGGAAATAGAAAAGAGAGGCGATGACAGCAATCGATCCATCAATACAGCCAGCCAAACCCATGGGGTTCCGGCTGGCTGTTTGTGTTCCTTCATATTTTCCGGGGGGACATCCCGCGGAGGACATGAGAGGGAGGATCAGGGCGGGGTGGTCACCACCACTCTGCCGTAGAGCTTGCTGCGCGAGCTGGTGGTATCGGCGGCCCGCCAGACTTCAGTTTGCGTGCCATTCCCGTTGTCCGCGGCGCTCACCAGAGTGGCGGGGAGATTCCAGGTGGTCAGGTCCGCGCTGAATTGCACATTGTATGTGGCATCCGCAGCGGTGGTGCTGCGGGTGAAGGTGAGGGTGGCATAGGTTTGCCCGGCCACCTGGACGAATCCGGCGGTGGGCGCGCGATTCGGCAGCGGGCTCTTCGGATTCCCGCCCAGGGCGTATTCCAGACGGTTGGAGAAGCCATCGCGGTCGTCATCGTCGTCGCGCCCGCCGATGCCGGGATAAGCCGCCGCCCACGTCTCGTAGGAGGCTCCGCCGTCCGCGTCCGGACCGCCGGGATTGCCGTTTGGCGCGGTGCTGGCGCGCCATTCCTCCGGCAGGTTGTGATCCAGCCCGGCCTTGCCCGGAGTGCGCAGTACCAGGGTGGGACCGTTGCCATCCGGTGTCACCGGCCACGGGGCCACGTCGTCATAGGTGAAGTCGATGATCGACGCGCCCGCGCCAAAGCTCAGTTTGATCTGCTCCCCGCCGTTGGCGAGGTTGTCGGATCCGAACATGCCCGCCGGAGTGATGCCCGGGTAGCGGATGGCAAAGGCTGCGGGATTCTTCACGATCACCGCGTTCGCCCCGGCGGCGAGCGTGTAGCCTGCGGGGAAGTCGAAGTCGATCCCCTTCGTGAAGCGCACGTCCGTCAGGTCCAGCGGGGCCGCGCTGATATTCCGCAGCTCCAGGAATTCCAGTTCCTGCTCGTCCCAGAGCACATTCCAGCCGGGGGCGGCCCGCTCCGCCGCCGTGACCGGCCCTGGATTGTAGTTGATCTCAGTGACCCGCAGGGCGGCGATGTAGGTGGAGAGGTCCGGCGCGCCGGTGACGAACTGCAGTGGCTCCGACCAGTAACTCCAGCGCCCCGTGTTGTCCTTGTGCCGCACCCGGGCGCGGTAGGTGTGTCCCGCTCGCAGGGCTCCGGCGGGCACCTTTACGTCCGGGATGGCCACCGGGCTGGCGATGGCGATCTCCGCGGACGTCCAGACGTTTTCCATCTCATAGATGCGCGGCTTCGTGGCATCATAGAGCGGGATGCCCGGCGCGGAGATCTCGCCCACGCGCCATTGCACGGCACTGATGGTCGCCGCGCCCTGGGGATCGGCGTAGTCGCTGGAGTGCAGGCGGATGTCGTTCACGGGAAACGCCGCCGGGCCGGTGGAGGTGATGACCGGCTTCACGGGGAAGAGCGTGGCCCCCGAGGCATCGAGATCGCCGATGGCCACGCCCAGCGCGGGATTAGTGTTCGCGTTGAAGTAGCCCCCGTAGAGGGATTCCCACTCCAGGTATTTCCAGCCATAGGCCTTCTGGCGGTTCACATCATTGTCCGTACCGCCTCCGCCCGCGTTCGGTCCGGCGTTCGTGGCCTTGCGGCTCCAGACAGTCGCGGCGGGATAGGTGTTCGTGGTGAAGTCCTTGAACCACTGGACCAGTCCCTCGTGGTCGCCAAAACCATCGTTGTCCGGGTCCGGGATCTGGCGGATCCAGGTGTTCGTGGTGATGGTGCCGTTCAGGCCGCCACGCGCGCCATCCAGATAGAGAGCGCGGAAGAAATTCCCCTTCGGGCTCGTCTGCCCGGTATTCCCGCCGCCCCCGGTGGTGCGGGGGTGCAGGTTCCAGAGGTTCGCGTCCAGATTGCTCCAGGTGAGTGCCTGCCCCGCGGGGTTCACCATCTGCGTGTATTCATCGAACAACTGGCCGATCTGCCCGCCGCCATTCGCACCGCTGGCGGCCAGCAGGGCCAGCACCTCGCGGCAGCGGTTCCGGTATTCCTGCGCGATGGCCGGCCAGCGCATGATGGCCATCACGGCATTCGGCGCGCCCGCCACGGTGATGCCGTCCATGACGCCGCCCCAGTGGTGCGCGGCGATGAACATCATGTCCAGGTCATAGGGCATGATCTGCCAGCGATTATCGGTGGAGCGGTGGTAAAAGCGGTAGTTGTCCCCCGGGCGCACGTCCACATTTCCCGTAAGGCGGCTCACCGCCATGAAGGTGTAGAGCGAAGGCAGGTCGATATTCGCCCGGTACCACGCCTCCGTCTGCCCGCCCGCCGCGAGGTTCGCGGCAAAGGTGGTCCAGTCCGTGCCCACCGGCTGGGAGGCCGCCTGGTATTTCTGGTCCCCGCCATTGCCCTCGATGGAGTAGATATTCCCATCCGGGAGTTTTCGCTCATCGATGAAGTTCCCCTCCGTGGGCTCCAGCGCCAGGTAGAGGCCCATGAGGTCCGTGGAGTACTGCCCGTTGATGGCGCCGCCCATGGTGTTGTCCGTCACCGTGGTGCCCGCCGCGTTCGCCTCCGTGGCGCGACGGATGACGCGGAAGTGGACATACGTGGTCTTCAATGCGTTGATGCCCGCTACTTCAAACGCCCGGTAGGCCGCGGCCTCCTCCACCCCCGCCGCGCCGCGATGCACGGAGGCCCACGGGTAGGCATTCGCGTCCAGGCTCACAGAATTCCACGTCTGGTCAAAGGGGCGGCCCCAGTTGTCATACGCCTGGAAATTCCGGGCGCGGTTGAAGCGGATGGCCCACTTATTCTTCCCGGTGTTGTAAGTGGAGCCGATGCCGCGGACCCGGTAGAAAATGTGGTCATAGACCTTGCCTTTATACACGAACGTTCCGGAGAACGGGCGGTCGTTGAAGGTGGCGTTATACTGACAATTGTTTACGTCCGTGTCGGAAGCGATGAGCTGCCAGGGTTCGATGGAATTCACCAGGGTGGCATCGAAGTTCTGCACCGCCGTGGCCGGGTAGCCGTTGAAGGCCGTCGGGCGCATGGCCCCGCTCCAGCCCGGCGCGCCATTGTAAACGAACCAGGCGAAGTTCGGCGTCTCGTCATCGGCATAAGGCACCTGCACGGAGGTTGCCAGGACATCCGCCACCACGAGGCGGTAACGGATGAGACGCCGGTGCACCGCCAGGCTGCCCGGCAGCGTCACGGTATAGATCTTATCCCCCGCCGTCGCGTCGCCGCCCGTGCCGTCATCCTTCATGGGCAGGGAAACCCAGCCGTTTTGATAGGCGGGATTCGCCGGAGGCGCCGGGGTGGCGGTGGTCTGGAGATACAGGGGGATATAAGCGCCCGGATCCACGATCTGGTATTGCAGCGTCACGCCGCCCACGCCGTTCCGGTCGTCCACTTTGGCGGTCACCTTCACGTCCTGGCCGCTTTTCACGATTTCCCCCTGCGCCGGGGTGGCCACGGCGGCGTATGCCACCTGGCTCACGGCCGGCGGGGCCACATTTGAGTAGTTTCCATTCACCCGGCCTGGCGTCGGCAGGGCGGTGGAACTCCGCCAGGAGCCGCCGATGTCATTCTCCAGCCCCGGATTGATCAGTTCCATGGACGCTCCGCCACCCGCCGACCGGCTGGGCCAGGGGAAGCCCCGCTGGTAGTCCACATCATCCACCTGGGTGCCCGCGCTGTTCCGGAGGACAATGTGGCCGCCGCTGTTTTTCAGTTCGCCCGTCCACGGTCCCAGCGCGCCCGCCACGCTGTAGGCGGTATTGAGTTGAGCGGGGTTTTCCGCCACCACCAGATAGCTGCCTGCCGCCAGCGTGGTATTCGCGGGGAAGACATAGTCCACCGGCCCGGTGAACTGCCAGCCGGAGAGATTCACCGGCGTGGTGGAGGGGTTCCAGAGTTCGATGAACTCCAGGCGCTTTGTGTGATCGTCCGGATCGTAATGCACCTCGTTGATGAACACCGGAGGCTTCGTGTTCGTGCTGAAGGTCTGCACCTGTCCCCAGGAGGTGCCCCCGGCATTCACCGCCCGGGCGGTCCAGTAGCAAGGCGTGCTGGCGGTAAGGTTTGTGGCGAGGTGCCCGAAGGCACCGGACTGCGTCCCGGCCAGCGCCTGGGTGTTTGCCCACGCGGCGGGATTTGTCCCGCCGTTCGAGGGGCCCCAGAAGATGGTCACGGCGGGGGCTTCATTCCCCAGGTTCGTCACCGCGCCATTGAAGAGCGCCGTGTTCGCTGTTTCCCCGATGGCGGGCACCAGCAGCAGCCCCGGCGCGGAGACGGCGATGGTGGTGAACGTCTGCGTCACACCGGACCAGACCGTGCCCGCCGTGTTCGTGGCGGAAAAGCGGAAGTAATAGGTGGTGCCCGTGGCCAGGTCCGCGGGCGTGTGAATGAAGGTCCCGCCCTGTTTTCCCAGCACGGCGGAGTATTGCCACGCGGCGGGCACAGTATTTCCGTCCGTCTGTCCCCACCAGGCGGTCACGGCCGGCGTGTCCCCGCCGGTGGAAACCACCTGGCCGTTCAACTGCGCGGAGCGCGTGCCGATAAGCGTGGGCGCGGCTCCGGAGATGGAGGGCAGAGAGGCCACGGGCGGCACGAAGGAACCGGAGGACGCCGCCCAGGCATCCCCGGCGAAGTTTGTCCCTTTGGCCCGGTAATAATAGGTGATTCCCGGTGCCAGTTGACCAATGACGGCGTTAATAGTTGCTCCGTTCGCGAGGCCGCTACCCAGCGTTACGGAATGTTGCCAGAAGGCGGCTTCGGTACCTCCATCGGTGGCTCCCCAATAGAGCGTGCCTGAAAAGTTCGCCGAGTCCCCGTTGCTGCCCACGATGACCGGCACCGCGGCGGAAGAGGACTGCACCACCGGCGTGCCATGGCTCAAGTTGCCCAGGGTGGTTTTTGTAAGCCGGACATTGTCAAAGTGGGAGCGGCCCGTACCGCGGGCCCGCAGGAGAATACGGATGGGTTTTCCCACCGCCGCCGGATAGGCGGAGGTATTCAGCATCAGGGGGGCCGCTTCGCCAAAGGCACCGGCGGCGAACACGGAGGCGTTCTTCGATCCATTGGGGCCGTAGAGCGTCTGCGCCGTGCCCGTGCCTCCCTGGGCAAAGGCGTATTGGGAATCGTTCGCGCCATTGGTCACGCCCGCGCGGTTTCCCACGGCGGTGGTCAGGGTGTATTCGGTGGCGGCTTCATAGTTGATGCCCAGATCCTGCCAGACATCGATGTTCTGCTCCATGCCCAGGTGCTGGTTTCCCTGGGCGGCGAATCCGGCAATGTACTCCTGAAAGGCATTGGCGCTTCCGGGGGTGGCCTGGACCCAGTTGACCAGATTATAGGTCCACGCTCCTGCTCCCACGGCGGGATTCTCCATGCTGAAGTTAGGCACGGTCACCTGCTCCGCGGGGCAGCGGCCAGGGAAGGCGGTGAGGAGGAGCAGGCTGGTGGAGGCAAGGGTAAGGAGCCGTTTCATGGGTGCATAGGGAAGGACCCGCGAAAGGTCCGCCCTGCCCGGTGGCTCCCGGAACGGGAAAAGGAGGATTGCCATCAGGCCGGAAGTCCGGTCGCGGGAAACGCCCGGGAAAGGGGTGCCCCGGGAACCTTAGAGTGCCGGAAATCCTCACATTCCGTCAACGTTATTCATGAAGAACAGACGAAAACCTCATGACCCGCACCCAGTAACAGAGCGGGAGCAATGTCTGGCCGGTCAGGGTCACCGCCCTGTTTTCCCGTTCAGGGAGGACTGGTGACCACCACCCTTCCGAAGACCCGGGCGCGGTCACCGGTGGGGGTGGCGGAGCGCCAGAGCTCCGTGGTGGTGCCATTGTCGTTTTCCGTGCTGCTTACCAGCTCCGCCGGGAGGTCCCACGTCATCAGCTCATCCCCAAACTGCACCGCGAAGGTGGCATCCGGAGACTGGGTCCGGCGGGTGAAGCGGAGCGTGGCGTAGGTCTGGCCTTCGCTTTCCACGAGCTGGCCGCGGGGAGTGCCCTCCGTGGAGGCTTTCAGTGGATCGCCTCCCAGGGCGTATTCCAAGCGGTTGTTGAAACCGTCCTGATCCGGGTCGGCATCGGGCCCGGTGAGGTCTTCGTTGTCGAGGTCTTCGGCGGAGAAAAAGCCGGAGATCCAGTCAGAATAGGTCACGGGTTTCGCCACGGTGATCCTGACCCGCCGGGGCTGGCTGATACCCGTGAGGTTTTCCGCGATGACATTGATCCCGAATTTCCCGGCATTCAAAGGAATGACATCCAGCACGCCTTTCGCGCGGTTCAGCCGCACATGAATGAAATTGGTCAGAGGATTGGTGTTGCCGGGATCCCGCAGGACCACGAACCGTCCATCCGCGGAGAATTCCAGCCAGCCCGGGAGACTGACCAGCACCTCTCCCGGCTCGTCAGCGGGCGGGGCGGGAGTCACGGGATCCAGGGTCTTCCGTGTGGGCACGGCGGGCCATGCCGCGCGGGTGGGAAAGAGGGCCTCCGCCGGTGGGGTGCCAGGGGTAGTGGCATTGGAGCCCGGCGGGAAATACTCGAAAGGAGAACGGGCGGGGGCGGCGGGCCGCACCGGCACGATGTCCGAAAGATTGAAGAAATCCCAGTTGATCACCGGGTAGATGACCCCGCCATCCCGGTCGGTCGCCAGGGGCTTCACCGCCAGCGCGGCCTGCACGATCCCGTTGCCCGGAGCGATGTTCACCACCGGCGGAAGGATCACGGGTGCGTCATTCGCGGAGGCGTCTCCAAAAGTGCCATGATAGATGATCGCCACGCCCTCCACCCGTTGGGACTGGGCATCTATTGGATCGGCGACAGGCGCATAGACCTGATCGTCCAGGGTCGAATTCAGGGTGGCGCCCTTATTAATCGCATCCCGGAGGGTGAGTTTCCACTGGCCCGCTGTCGCCTCCGTTACTTTGGTTCCCCAATGGCGCACGGTGGAGAAGGTCCAGTCCGTGGCCACGCGACCGGCCGGATCCTGGGTCCATGGAGTGCTGGTGTAGTCCTCCCGGTGGGGCAGGAAAAGATCGCTCACCATGGACCGGCCCCGGCTGTTGCCGCCGGGTTCCTCCGGGCGGGGATCGTGCCAGCCGGCCTGGGGCGGGGCGATGAGCTTGATCTCCACATCCCCCTGGCGTTTGTGATAAAACCGGACCCGCACTTCCACTTCCTCCAGCCTCATGGAGAGAGGCGGAGGCGGCAGGGTGATCTCCGCGGGAGCACCCGTCAGGGGAATGAGGACATTGGTCAGGAAGGGATAATAGACACCGCCGGTCTCGGTGTTCCGGAAACTGATGGAATTGAGTCCCGTGGTTTGCCCCAGGGTCTGGGGAGGCAACGGATTGGGCGGGAGCAGGGTCCAGCGTTTGGCGATTTTGAGCGCCTTGTTGGCGTCGAGCAATCCGGCCCCCAGGGCGTGGTGCAGCGGTCTGCCCAGGCTGCCCATGCGCCACTGCGTGGGGCCTTCCGCCAGGGTGGCGGGCGGGTGGGCACCGGAGGCGGGCCAGGGATAAGTCTGGCCGGTGGCGCTGCCCGGTCCGTCGGGCTCATACGGCAGCGGCTGATCGTTCATGCCGTAACGGACGTCTCCGGTCACCCGTCCCGAGCGGAGAAGGATTTCCTTCACATCCCGGGCCGTAAGGTCCGGACGCAACTCCAGCATCAGGGCCACGACCCCCGCCACTTCCCCGGCGGAGGCGGAGGTGCCGTTGAAATTGAAGTCATAGGCGTTGGTTCCGGTGGAAATGGTGGGAATCCCCTGGGTAATGCGCCGGAAGCCTGATGGCACATCATCCGGTTCGATGGGAGGATTTTTGGCGATGGGCCGGTTGGAGGGAAAACCTGAAGGGCGGGTGTTCCACTTCAGGAGGGGAGGAAGCTCATCGCCCCAGGTAGGCGCGGCACAGACGATATTCGCTCCCGGATTCGAGCGCGCGCTCCGCCGGCCCGTGTCCGTCACTCCCGCCACCGGAATCAGGAAGATGGAGTTTTTCGATTCCAGGTAATTGGTATTGTTATGCCCATCCGCCCCATTCCCCGCGGAGGTGATATAGACCACTCCTTTACCATCCCGCCCTTTGGTGGCTCCATGGCGCACGGCCCGTTTCCACAGCCAGCTCTCCGGAGTCAGGGTCATGGCATCGCCAGATCCGGTGGAGGAGGACGCGAGGAGGCAGATATCGCAGAAGGGATTGCCGTCACGGGTCTCATCCAGAAGATCGGAGTCGTGGTCGGTATCCGTCAGCGTGGAGCCGAATGCCGCCGCCCGCGCCCAGTCCGTGTCATTCACGAGCCCCTTCGCGGCCAGCACGCCCTGGAAACGGCATTCCGGCGCGATGCCCGCGATTCCCGTTCCCGTCGCGTTGATGCCCCGGCGCGCGCCGATGAGGCCCGCCAGCGCGGTCCCGTGTTTGTCCGCCGTCGCATCCATGGGCATGGGCGAATCGCTGCCGGTGAAGAAGTTGTGATGGTGCGAGACATCCGGATCAAAGGCCAGCGTCCCGAGATCCTGATGACTCTGGTAGATCCCGTCATCCACGATCATCACATTCACCCCCCTGCCGGTCACGCCGGAGCCTAGGGGACCGGGAATATCCCACGCCAGGGGCAGCCGGAGATCCGCCATCTGACCCGCCACGGGAGGGAAGTCGCCATAGATCGTCTGCGCGGTGATGGAATTGCGGGGCCCCTGCCCGGAGGGGACGTTCCACGCCCACCACTGATAGGCGGCAGTGTTGGGCAGATTGGTCATCACGGAGGTGGTGATGTTGTCGCTCTTCGGCACGGGGGAATACGCGGGACCGTTTCCCGAGAAGTAGGTGTCCAGCGGAATGAATTCCGGCCGGCGCTCCACCGCGATGACATTCTCCACGTAAAGAACGCCGGGCAGCGCCGCCAGACGGTCCGCGGCGGCCAGGGCCTCTGCTGTCCCGGAATAGCTGAGGATGAGGCAGTCCGGGGCAAATCCAGGCCTTCTTGCCCGCGTTGCTCCGGAGTCCCGGTAAAAGACGGACGGCATCACGCCTTCCGCCAGCCGGACCATCACGTCCCGGGTGAGAAGCATCTGATTTTGCGGGGTCCGGGGCAGTCCCGGAATGAAGGCAATGAGATCCGCCCGCTGCCCCGTGGTTTTCACCAGAGTGTTCGTTTCCCGGCTGGTCTCCTCCAGGGTGCGGGTGCCCGCGAGGGAAACCACGGGCTGGGTGCCGTTCCGGCAGCGCATTTGCACCTGGCCGGTGAGGATTTCCACCGGCTGGAGCGAGCCCCGGATCCTGACCTTTCGTGACAGGGCAGGGGAGTTAGTGACAGCCTGCCCGGCGGAGAGGTCGGCGTGGGCCGCCAGGGGGAGGAGCAGAAAAAAAAGGGAAACGGGAAAGCAGGGGACTTTCATGGGTCGGTCCCCGATTACCATGGAAGATGGCGCGACTTACAAGACAAATCCCGGCCCCGTGTCCGTGGAACCCAGCCTGAATCTCATAAATGAGATTATTAAAAATCCCGGAGGATTCCGGAAATTCCGTGCTATTGCCCTGGAATTGTTCGGGAAACCTGCTTTTAAATGACCCGAAAATTCAAGCTAAGCGAAGTAATTTCGCAACCACTCGAATTTTGATTGACCTGTAATTTTGAGGTTGCTAAGGTTCTTGATGATGATTCTATTTTCCATAATTTTTTACTATTTCCAGTGAATATTTTAGCTTTCTGCTTTCCGGTCCTCGCAGGCTCCACTTCGGTGGCGGGCGGGTGCGGGAGGGCGGGAGAGAAAGTTACCGGATGTGCGAAAAATATCTGGAAATCGAAGATATCGATCGTAAACGGCGAAGTGCTCAAGCTTGGCAGTATAACTGCTTTGGGTATTCCAATCATTAAAGCGAGAGGATTTTAGATGCACTGGAATTTTCTCAAACCTATAAAGTGGACTTTTGGCCCGGATTCCGGTAGCCGTAGGAAAGCTGTCTCCCCTGCTCCCCTGCCGTGCCTGGCATGGGGGCACCTTGCGTTGTGTGACGGTCCCGTGATGGCGGGTGGGTTTCACGCATCCCCGGAGAAGACGCCTTCTCACGCTTCCGTCCCGGGAGGCCCGGCGGATTCCGGCCTGAGGGACGAGGATTTCGATGAGGCGTACCATATCCCGGTGATGCCGGACGAGGTGGTGGAGTATCTCCAGCCGGTGCCCGGAAAAATCATTATGGATGGCACCTTCGGTGGCGGAGGTCATACCCGCCTGCTCCTCGGGGCCGGGGCGGAAGTGGTGGCGCTGGACCGGGACGCGGACGCGCACACCCAGGCCGGGGAGGTCGCGGAGGAGTGGCCGGATACCTTCGTGGCCCTGCGCACCACGTTCGACCGTTATCCCGCCATCTTTGAGGAGGCCGGCGTGTCCGGCGTGGATGGGATGCTCTTCGATATCGGCGTTTCCAGCTGGCAGTTCGATTCCCCGGACCGCGGGTTCTCGTTCCGGTTCGATGGCCCCTTGGACATGCGCATGGACCAGTCGGCCCCGCTCACGGCGGCGGAGGTGGTGAATACCTGGCCGCTGGATGAACTGGCCCGCGTCTTTTATACCTACGGTGAGGAAAAAGCCTCCCGTCGCGTGGCCGCCGCCATCGGGGCCCGCCGCAAGGAAAAACCCCTCGCCACCACTCGGGAACTCGCGGACCTGGTGGCCACCGTGGTGCCGAAGCACAGCGGCGCGCACCCCGCCACGAAGGTTTTCCAGGCCCTCCGCATCGTGGTGAACGATGAGCTGGGCTGTCTGGAGCGCGCGCTGGAGCAGGCCCACCGCTGGTTGAAGCCCGGCGGGCGGCTGGTGGTCATCACTTTCCACTCCCTGGAGGACCGGATCGTGAAGATTTACATGCGCAAACACTCCGAGCCGTTTATCGACCGCCCGGAATGGCCCGCGCCGCGCCCGAACCCGGAGTGCTATTACCGTCTGCCCGTCCGCAAGGCCCTCATCGCCGGTGAAGCGGAACAGGCCGCCAACCCCCGCTCCCGCAGCGCAAAGCTCCGCGTGGCGGAGCGCCTTGCCTGAACCTTCTCCACCTCCCAGACCATGCCCCGCCGCCCTAAGCAAAGCTACCGCAATCCCCTCCGCCCCGGAGTCCTCGCGAACGGCATCATCGCCGCCGTGATCCTCGCGGGCGTGGGCATGACCTACGCCTGGCTGGGCTGGCAAAAGAAAACCCGCGGGGACCAGAACACCGCCACGCGGAATTCCATCGAATACCTCAATCGCCAGAAACAGGCGCTCCAGGTGCGCATCAAAGGGAAGCTGGACATGCGGGAGCTGAAGCAGCGCGTGGACGGCCTGAACCTAGGCCTCATCGACATCACGGAGCAGGACCGCGGCAGTAACATCGAGCGCCTCAAATTCGTGGCGGGGGAGGACCTCGCGAAATTTCATTTGGTACCCACTGACCGGAAGTGAAGAGGAAAGAACCAGCGACCCGCATCGAACCAGGCGACGGCACCCTCCGCGGGCGGCTGGTGCTGGCGGGCGGCGCGTTGCTCTCGGTCTTCAGCCTCATCTCCTGGCGGCTCATTTACCTCCAGGTGGAGCAGCACGAGCACTACGCCTCCGTGGTGGACGTGAAGCATCAGCGGAAGGTGGATCTGGAGGCCCACCGCGGCCGGATTTTTGACTCGCGGAATCAGCTTCTCGCCGGGGACGAACCCGTGCAGCAGATCATTTTTGACGTGGGTTTCCTCCGCGAAAAGGACGCCCTGGCTGATGCCCTCGTGGAGAGCGAGGGGATGAAAAACGTGGTGGATATCCGGAAGGTGTGGACGCTGGAGGAACTCCAGCAGCGCTACCTGGACCGCGTGGTTCCCCTGCTGGCCTGCGGTGGGGAGGGACCGGAGGAGGAGACGCGCATCCGGAAAATGATCTCGGACCGCATGACCACAAAAGTCAGCGGCGAACTCATCGTGCACCGGGAGATGGCGGTGAACAGCGGCGTGGAGCTCCGGGATTCCCTGGAAAAGCAAAAGCTGGGCCGTTACCAGACGCTCCGCGGCCGCATTGGAGCCGTGGTGTTCAAGGATACTTTCGCGCGCCGTTATCCCGCCACCGTGCCGCTGTTCCATTTCGTGGGGAAATACGGGGAACTGGTCAATAACCCCAACGCCGGCAAACATGGCACGAACGGGCTGGAGAAGTTCTTCGATGACAAACTCGAAGGCAAACCTGGCTACCGCATGGTGGTGGTGGACGGGCTGAACAACGAGCTGGCCGCCTATCGTGGCGAGGTAAAGCAGCCTGTGCACGGGGCCAACCTGCGCTCCACTATCGATGCCGGGCTCCAGGAACTGGTGCTCCGGGAGATCGATCTCCCGCCCACGAATCCGGAGGAGCTGAGCGTCACGGAGATGCACCCGGACCGTGTCATCGTGGTCCTCTTCGAGCCAAAGACCATGGCCGTGCGCGCCGTGGTCACGCGGGATTTCAAACGCTCCATCAAGGCTGGACCGGTCATCATGAATGACCTCGTGGAGTATCTCTACGCGCCCGGCTCCACCATCAAGGTGGCCACCATCGCGGCGGCGCTGCAAAGCGGGAAGGTGAATCCCCGCTCGGTCATTCCGCTCGCGAATGACGGAGGCCGCCGCTACCGCGAGGAGGGCGTGAAACCCATCACGGACGACCACGCCTTTCCCTCGCTGGATGTGGAGGGCATCATGGTGCACTCCAGCAACATCGGCGCGTTCAAGCTGGCGAAGATGGTGGGACTGCAAAACTTCCGCGAGGAATTGCTGGATCTTGGCTTCACCAAAAAAACCGGCATCACTCTGCCCACCGAGCAGCGGGGCTGGTTTCCGAAACGCTGGGACATGATGAGCCTGTCCCGCTCCGCCTTCGGCTATGGCTACATGGTGACCCCCGCGCAGCTCTGCGCTCTCCTGGGCTGCGTGCTGAATGACGGCGCGTGGCGGCCTCTGCGCTCCGTGGAGGCCTGGACGGATGAGTATGGCCGCACCGTGGAGGAGATCCCCGGGCCGGACCCCACGCATCCGCTTTCCCCCGCCGTGGCCGGACAGGTGCGCCAGATGCTCTTCCAGGTGGTGGAAAAGGGCACGGGGAAGCTGGCCCGCAGCAGCTATTACGAGATCGGCGGGAAAACCGGCACTGTCGACAAGGTCAATCCGCTGACGAAGACCTATGACCACAACCGGCAGACGGTGTCCTTCCTGGGCTACATTTCCGGCACCGGTGGTCCGCGGCTGGCGGGGCTGGTTGTCATTGACGAGCCGCGACTCGCGGAGCATTTGAACTTTGGAGGCCGGCTCGCGGCCCCGCTTTTCCGCAGGATCGCGGAAAAGGCCATGGCCTACTATGACGTGCCCGCGCAATTCGCGGCGAACGACAAGGCCGCGGCAAAACCCGCAGCAGCAGCACCTAAGCGCCGATGAACTTGAAGGACATATTGGATGGAGTGGGACGTGTGAGTTGTCACGGTGATCTCGACAAGGAGATCACCGCGCTCACCACGGATTCCCGTGAAGTGAAACCTGGCACCCTTTTCGCCGCCATTCGCGGCGAGAAGGCGGACGGCCATCATTATACTGACGTGGCCCGGGAAAGCGGTGCGGCCGCCATTCTCGCCGAGCAGGACGTGCCGCTACACTCCCGCGAGACGTGGTTGCGCGTGCCGGACAGCCGGAAGGGCATCGCGGAGGCGGCGGACACCTACTTTGGCCGCCCCTCGGATGACATGGCGGTCTGTGGCATCACGGGCACGAATGGTAAGACCACCACGGCCTTTCTCCTGCACCACCTCCTTACCGAGGCCAAGGGCCGCTGCGGCCTCATCGGCACGGTGAAGTATGACACGGGCAAGGGCCCGCTGCCGTCCTCCCACACCACGCCGGACTGGATCGCGGTGCAGCGCCTGCTTTCGGAAATGCGGGCCAATGGCTGTGCCGCCGCCGCCATGGAGGTCAGCAGCCACGCGCTCCAGCAGAGCCGGGTGCACGGCATCCGGTTCGATGCCGGCGTCTTCACGAATCTCACCCAGGACCACCTGGACTACCACGGCACCATGGAGGACTACTTCATGGCCAAGGCGGGACTGTTCGAGCACCTCGTGCTCCAGGGCGGCAACAAGAAGCCCACGGCGGTGATCAACAGCGAGGACGTGTATGGTCGCCGCCTCATCCAGATGTTCGAAGGAAAGCTGAACATCGTGAAATTCGGCATGGGCATGCACGCGGACTTCCGCGCCACGGACCTCCGTCCCTCCGTGCAGGGCACGCAGTTCACCCTGGAGGCGCGGGGACGCACCTTCCTTGTGAGGCTGCCGCTCATCGGGCGCTTCAATGTCTATAACGCCCTGGCGGCGATCTCCGCCGCGTGGGCCATGGGGCTGAATCTGCGCGAGACCATCACGAACATCGCCCGCGCGCCCCAGGTGCCGGGTCGCATGCAGAGCGTGGCGGAGGCAAAGCCGTTCCGGGTTTTCGTGGACTACGCGCACACTCCGGACGCCCTGGAGAATGCCCTGCGCACGCTGAAGGATCTGCGCCCGCGCCGCATCATCACCGTCTTTGGCTGCGGCGGGGACCGGGACCGCACGAAGCGTGCGCGCATGGGAGCCATCTCGGAGAGCCTGAGTGGCTGGTCCATCCTGACGAGCGACAATCCCCGGAGCGAAGACCCGGAGTCCATCCTCGCGGAAATCCGCGGCGGGATGCGGGGCGACCAGTGCGAGACCATGGTGGACCGCCGTTCCGCCATCTTCAAAGCCATCGCCATGGCTGGCGGCGGGGACATCGTGCTCATCGCGGGCAAGGGTCATGAGCAGGGCCAGATTTTCGCGAAGGAAACACTGCCCTTCGATGACGTGCGCGTGGCCCAGGCCGCGCTGCGGGACTGGGTGCTGCCGGACAGGGGGGAGAGACGATGAAGCCGCTGACCCTCCATACCGTGGCGGACTGGAGCGGCGGCGTCCTGGCAAAGGGCGCGCCGGAGACTTCCATCGGGGCCGTTTCCACGGATACCCGGGCCATCCCGGCGGGAGCCCTTTTTGTGGCCCTGACGGGGGAACGGTATGACGCGCACGACTTCCTGGCCCAGGCCGTGGAGGCCGGGGCGGGAGCGCTCATGGTGAGCCGTCGCGGGGACTATCCGGAAGGCCCCGCGATCATCCGCGTGGACGACACCCTGGAAGGCCTGCAACGGCTGGCGCGGAATTACCGCCGGGACTGGGGCGGCCTTGTGGTGGGCCTCACGGGCAGCAATGGCAAGACCTCCACCAAGGATCTCACCCACGCGGTCCTGCGCGCGCGGGGAGGGAATGTCTCCGCCACGAAGGGAAATCTCAACAATCACGTGGGCCTGCCGCTGACGATTCTTTCCATCAACCCGGAGGACCGTATCGCCGTGTGCGAGATGGGCATGAACCATCCCGGGGAGATCGCGCCGCTGGCGGCTATCTCGGCTCCGGACGTGGCCATCATCACGAATATCGGCACCGCGCACATCGAGTTCATGGGCAGCCGGGAGGGCATTGCCGTGGAGAAGGGGATGCTTGTGGAGGCCGTGCATGAACATGGCTGCGTGATCCTGAACGCGAATGACGAATTCACCCCGTCCCTGGCCCGGCGCAGTGTGGCCCCGGTGCTCACGGCGGGAATCGACGCCGGGGACATCCGGGTGACAGACCTCATGACGGATGGCGCGGGCAGCCGCTTCCTGTTGCATCTGCCGGATGGCTCCCGTGAACCCGTGCGCCTGCCGGTGCCGGGCCGCCACATGGCGGGCAATGCCGCGCTGGCCGCCGCCGCCGGATTCCACCTGGGCCTGCGCGTCACGGAGATCGCCGCCGGTCTGGAGGCCGCGGAGCTGACGAAGGGCCGCCTGCAAATCCGCCGCGTGGCGGGGCTCACGGTCATCGATGACACTTACAATGCCAGTCCGGACTCGTCCCTCGCGGCGCTGGAGACGCTGGCGGGCTTTGCCTGCGCGGGCCGCCGCATCGCCGTTTTCGGACGCATGGCGGAGCTGGGTGACCACAGCCGGGAGGCGCACCTGGCCGTGGGCCGGGCGGTGAAGCGCCAGGGCATCGATCTTCTCGTCACCTCCGGCACCACGGAGGCCCTGCTCATCGTGGAGGGCTTCCTCGCGGAGGGAGGGAATCCGGGGGCCGTGCGCTCCTTTGAGGACCACGCGGCGTGCGCCGCCGGGCTCCTGCGCGAGGCCGCGCCGGAGGACATCATTTTGCTGAAAGGCAGCCGTTCGACGGCCATGGAAAAAATCATCCCACTTCTCACCGCCTAGCTAATGCTCTACTGGATCTACGAACATTTCAGTTCCCGGGACGGGCAGTTTCTTTCGAAGCTGAGCAACGTCTTCCAGTACCAGACCTTCCGGTCCATGGTGGCCTGTCTGCTCGCGTTCGTGGCCACGCTCATGGTGGGAGACCGGGTGATCCGCAAGCTCATCTCCATGAAGCTGGGCCAGCCCATCCGCACGAGGGAGGAGGTGAACCAGCTCTACGAACTGCACGGGAAGAAGGCGGGCACGCCCACCATGGGTGGCGTCCTCATCATCGGCAGTCTGGTGGTGGCCTCTCTCGTCTGCTCGCGGTGGGACAATCCGTTTCTCTGGGTGGTGCTCTATGTCACCGTGGCCCTCGGGGCCCTGGGGTATGTGGATGACTACCTGAAGGTGAAGAAGAAGAACTCGAAGGGCGTGAACGCGAAGGGCAAGCTCATCGTGCAGTGGGCCGTGGGCCTCACCGCCGGCTATGTGCTCTACATGCTGCCGGGGCAGGAGGATTACTTCAGCCAGCTCCAGTTGCCTTTCCTGAAAAAGGAACTCTTTGAAGTGAAAGACATGGGCTGGTTCACGGTGCTCTTTTTTGCCGTGGTCATCGTGGGGTGCTCCAACGCGGTGAACCTCACGGACGGCTTGGACGGTCTGGCGAGCGGCTGCGCGGTGAGCGCGGGGCTGGCTTACGGCGTTTTCTGCTATGTGACGGGGAACAAGGACCTCGCGCGGTATCTCCTCATCGAGCACAACTCGCTCGCCGGGGAACTGGTGCCGGTGGCGCTGGGTCTGGTGGGGGCGTGCATCGGGTTCCTCTGGTTCAACTGTTTCCCCGCCCGGGTCTTTATGGGGGACACGGGGAGCATGGCCATCGGCGGCTGCATCGCGGCCACGGCCATCTGCTGCAAGCAGGAGGTGGTGCTCCTCATCGTGGGTGGCGTCTTCGTGATGGAAGCCCTGTCCGTGATGCTCCAGGTCACCTGGTTCAAGATTACCCGCAAGATCTACGGCCAGCCGCGCCGCCTCTTCCGCATGACACCCATCCACCACCACTTCGAGCTCAAGGGGTGGAAGGAAAGCCAGGTCATCGTCCGCTTCTGGATTCTGAGCATCGTCTGTGCCCTCGCGGGCATCGCCACCCTGAAACTCCGTTGAACCCGTGATCGCCGCCTCTGACAAATACGCCGGACGCCACCTCGCCGTGCTGGGCCTGGGACGCAGCGGCATGCCCGCGGCGCGGCTGGCGAAACGCCTGGGGGCCACCGTCACCGTGCTGGACAGCGGCACGGCGGAGGCGCTGGAAAAGAGCGCGGGGGAATTGCGCGCGGAGGGTATTTCCTGCATCCTGGGGGACGCGGCGCTGCATTGCGCGGAGGCTTTCGATCTCGCGGTGCTGAGCCCGGGCATCGATCCCGCCTGGCCCATCGCCACGGCGCTGACAGGGCGGGGGATTCCGGCCATCGGGGAGGTGGAGTTCGCGGCGCAAAACACCGCCGTTCCGCTCATCGCCATCACGGGCACTAACGGAAAAACCACCACCACGGAACTCACCGCCGCTATTTTGAATGGCACGGGTGTGAAGACCGTGGCCTGCGGGAACATTGGTCTCGCCTTCAGCCAGGCGGTGCTGGAGGCCGCGCCGGTGGATGTCTATACCGTGGAGGTCAGCTCTTTTCAGTTGGAACTCATCGAGACCTTCCATCCTCGGGTGGCGGTGTGGATGAACTTCGCTCCGGACCATCTGGACCGTCACCCCACGCTCCAGGCCTACCGGGACGCGAAGCTGCGCATCTTTGAAAACCAGACCGCCGCGGACGCCGCCGTCATCAACGGCGCGGAGGAATACCCGGAGCTGCGGGCGAAGCGGCTCACTTTCAGCGCGTGGGAGGAAACGGCGGACTTCACTTACCGGGAGGGCACTCTGTATTATGAAGGCGAGCCGCTGGTGGACCAGGCGGCCACGAATCTGCGCGGTCTGCACAACGCGGAGAACATCATGGCGGCCATGGGGGCCTGTTATGCCTGGGGAGTGCCCTTCGAGGCGATGATAAGCACCCTGCGGACCTACAAGCCGCCGCGCCACCGCTGCGAACTGGCGGGCGTGGTGGATGGCCGGGAGTTCATCAATGACTCCAAGGCCACGAACATTCATGCGATGGAAAGCGCCCTGCGCGGAATGACCTCGAAGGTGGTGCTCATCGCCGGGGGCAAGGACAAGCAACTGGACTACGCGCCGGTGAAGCCGCTCATCCACCGCCAGACCACGCATGTGTTCACCATCGGCGAGATCGCCCAGGCGCTCGCGGAGTGCTGGGGCGGGGAAACGGAGTGCCACGCCTGTGGCAGTCTGGAGGAAGCGGTGCGCCGCGCGTATGAGGCCGCGCGCCCGGGCCAGGTGGTCCTCTTCGCGCCGGGGACCTCGTCCTTCGATATGTTCACCGGCTATGACCACCGGGGCAATGTTTTCACTCAAATCGTCAATCAGCTAACGCCCAGCGCATGAAACTCAAACCCAATCAAAAAGGCAACCGGCGCCGCCGGCCGGGTCGCGGCCAAACGATCCTGAACGTTCTGACCGGAAAGTGGGGGAAGCAGCACCGCCTGCCCGCGCACGTCACCGGCGAGGCGGACTGGGAGGTGGAGGTGCCGCAGATCCGCATGTCCCGCGCCTTTGCGGTCATGCTGGTGCTCCACATCGTGGCCGTGGGCGGGCTCTTCGCTTTCCGCATCTGGGGCCATGACGCGGAGCGGAAAGACGCGGCGGCGGCGGAGGTGATCGATCCCTCCACCAGCCTCCAGGGTTCCACGCTGGTGAGCACCGGGGCCACCGCGCCGGCGGAGCCGCCCTCTGAGCCATTGAAGACCTACGTCTGGCATACGGGCGATACGCTGGGCCTCGTGGCGGGCCGTTTCAAGATCACGGCGAATGCCCTGAAGGACGCGAATCCTGACAAGGAATTTCTGCCAGGCACGGAGATCGTGGTGCCGCGCCCACCTCGCATCATCGGTGCCGGGGATATCGCCTCCACCTCCGGACAGCCGGCTCCTATTTATGATCCCCTGGCACCCGTGCCCCCTCCGGAGCCGAAGGAGGAGATCGCCTCCACGCCGCCGCCCCCGGCCCCGCGCGCGGAAGAGGTGCCGGAAAATTCCAGTGGAGCCACCGCTCCGGAGCCTCGGGGACTCGATAACCCGCGTCAGAACCCGACTTCCCGGAATGTCTCCCTGGTGACTCCTCCGAAGAACACGGACAAGCCGAAGACGGCGGATAAAAACAAGACTGCGGAAAAGTCCCCGGAGAAGCCGCAGAACAAGTCCAAACTCGTGGAGGCCACGCCTCCGAAGTCGAAGCTGAAACCCGCCGAGCTGCCCGCCGCGAAATCGAAGCCGAAGAACACGGATTCCGATACACCGGCGGTTAAATCCAAGCCGAAGAATACGGACTCCGACACGCCCGTGCGTTCCGGCGGCCAGCGCTCACACGTGGTGACGAAGGGGGACACGGTTTATAACATCGCCAAGCGCTACGGCCTCACTGCCGCAGAGATTTCCAAAGCGAACGGTCTGGGCAGCGATGCCCGCATCCAGCTCGGCCAGACGCTGCGCATTCCCCGCCGCTGAGTCGATTTTTACCTCCTCCCGCCCGTGGCCAGACGAAGCGCCTTCTGCCTCATCGCCTGTGTGGCTCTCCTCACGGCGCTGGGCTTCGTCATGCTCATGAGCACGGGCGGCTTCAGCCAGGAGTCCGCTCTGGATGAATGGTTTGGCCTGAAGCGCCAGGCGGTGTGGCTGGTGGTGGGCCTTGCGGCGGCCACGGTGATGGCGCTGGTGGACTATCATCATCTTCAGCGCTGGGCGTGGCCGGTATTCTGGATCTGCGTGGTGCTGCTGGCGCTGTGTTTCGTGCCGGGCATCGCCCATGCCCGGGGCGGGGCCAGCCGCTGGATCAACCTCGGCGGCTTCAAGGGCCAGCCATCGGAGATCGCGCGCATCGGGGTCATCGTGGCCCTCGCCGCGTGGTGCTCGAGGCATCGGGACCGCAGGGCTTCGTTCCTCTGGGGCTTCACGTTTCCACTGGCCATCATGGCGCTGCCCATCGGCCTCATCGCCATGGAGGTGGACCTGGGCACCGCCGTGCTGTTGTTTATCGTGTGCGCCGCCGTGCTGTTTATCGGGGGAGCGCGCTGGGTTTATGTCGTGACCATGGTCGCCGCGGGGGCCGCGATTCTCTTCATGGGGATCAAGATGGGGGAGAGCAAAACCGCGAAGAACCGCTTCGCGCGGATCACCGCCTTCCTGCACCTGGACGATGAAACCTTTGCCAAAAACTTCCCGGAGATCGACGAACTGAACAACCAGCAGAAGCAGGGCATCTACGCCCTGGGCAGCGGCGGCGTGGTTGGAGTAGGCCTGGGTGACGGACGCCAGAAGCAGCACTACCTGCCACTTTGCCATACGGACTTCATATTCCCGGTCATTGGTGAAGAACTCGGGCTCCTCGCCACCCTGGGCACGGTGCTCCTGGTGCTGGGCACGGCTTTTTCCGGATTCCTCATCGCCGCGCACGCGCCGGACCGGTTTGGCAAACTCCTCGGCACCGGCCTGGTGTTGCTCATCGTGGTCCAGGCATTGATCAATATCGGGGTAACGACCGGCTGTCTCCCTAACAAAGGGATGCCCTTGCCCTTCGTGAGCTACGGCGGCTCGAATCTCTGCTGCTGTCTCATCACGGTAGGGATTCTCCTGAACATCTACCGCCAGGGCCGCCCGGTGATTCTTGATCGCGACCCCGTTCTCGGCCAGCCAAAGCTGACTCCAGCAGTATAAGATGCCCTGGCTGCCAGGGTGCCTGCCCGGTCGCCAGATGTCTATCTGGTCCGGAGGCTGGATGTTTTCCGGGATTACTGGAATCTCAATACTGCACCCGGAAGAGGTTTTCGGCAGATTGCTCCGGTATTTTGTGTCCCGGATTGCAGTGCCCCCAATATCCTGGGCCTCCGCGCATTCCTGCTTGGCATAAACGGATATCCCGATGTAGCCTTGGGCTTCTCCTTCAGGAGATTATATTATTAACGTGTCTCAATTATGCGTCTGAAGTGCCTGACCCTCCACGGTTTCAAATCCTTCGCGGACAAGACCCGGATCGATTTCCACGAGGGCGTCACCGGTATTGTGGGGCCGAATGGGTGCGGGAAGTCGAACGTGGTGGATGGCGTACGCTGGGTGCTGGGGGAGACTTCCGCGAAGGCGCTGCGGGGCGGGGAAATGGCGGACGTGATTTTCAACGGCACGGACAAACGGAAGCCGCTGAGCATGGCGGAGGTGACGCTCACCTTCGCGGACTGCGAGGACCTGGGCATGGCGTTCAACGAGATCTGCATCGCCCGCCGCGTTTTCCGTGACGGCAAGAGCGAGTATGAACTGAACGGCAACGCCTGCCGCCTCAAAGACATCAACAAGCTCTTCATGGATACCGGCGTGGGCCGCAGTGCCTACAGCATCATGGAGCAGGGGAAGATCGACATGCTCCTCTCCGCGAAGCCTGAGGACCGCCGTCAGGTCTTCGAGGAGGCGGCGGGCATCACGAAGAGCAAGTCCGAGAAAAAAGAGGCCCTGCGGAAGCTGGAATACACGGAGGCGAATCTCCTCCGGGTGACGGACATTCTGACGGAGATGAAGCGTCAGATGGGTAGTATGCAGCGCCAGGCGAACAAGGCGCGGCGTTATCAGGAACTGCACCGGGACGTGACCGTGCTGGACACGCACCTGAGCTACAAGCGTTATCACGAAATGGGTGCGGAGCGCGCGGAGCTGGAGACCAGCGTGGCCAGCCTGCGGAGCCGCCAGACGGAACTGGAGGAGCACATTCACGAGGACGAGGTGCAACTGGCCGCGGACCGCATGGAACTGCGGGAGCTGGAGGGCATGCTCACCAGTCTGCGCCACCAGTTGAACGACCGGCAGAATCACATCCACTCCGCCGAGAGCCGCATGGGCTTCAATGGCGAACGGGAACGGGAGCTGGAGGCGCTGATCGCGCAGAATCACCACGACGTGGAGGTCCACACGGACCGTCTGGCCCACCAGGAGGAGGCGCTGATCTCCGCGGAGAGCACCCTGGGTTCCATGCGGGAGAACATCGCGCGGCAGCGGGAGCGGATAGAGGACCACACGCGCATCACCCAGGCCGCCCGGGAGGAAAAGGCGAAGCTGGAGCGCGCGCTGAGGGAGGCCCGCCAGTGCCTGCACAACGCGGAGAGCGTTACCCTTTCCGCGCAGGCGGAGATCACCAGTTATACGAACCAGGGGGACACGGATCGCGGGCGGCAGGAGCAGTTGATGCGGGACGTGGAGGGGCTGCGAATGGAGCGCGGGGGACGGGAACAGGAAGAGGCGGACATCCGCCGCCGCATGGAGGAGGTACGCGGGGAAATCGAAAACCAGGAGGAAACCATCATCCGGAGTGAACACGAACTCCGGGAGGCGGAGACCGCGCTGGAGCAGGCGGCGCGGAAACTTCAGGAGGTCTCCCGCATGCACGGGGAACGCGCGAGCCGGGCGGATGTCCTGCGCCAGATGATCTCCCAGGGGGAGGGACTGGAAAAGGGCACCCAGGCGGTGCTCCGGGGGCTGAATGATCCGGACTTTTACCTCGCGGGCATCCGGGGGCTGCTTTCGCAGTTCATCGAGGTGGACCGGGAGCACATCCCCGCCATCGAGGCGGCGCTGGGCGCGAATCTCCAGGCCGTGCTGGTGGCGAATTCGCTGATGGCGGAGAACATCGTGGACGTGCTCACGCGGGACCGGCTGGGCCAGGCGCTGGTCTTGCCGGAGGATCTGCTGCGCACCTTCGGGGACTATCAGACGCTCACCCCGCCGGAGGGCGGTCTGGCCTGGGCGGCGGATACGGTGCGGGCAAAGGACACGGTGCGCACCATGGTCCACCAGCTTCTGGCGAATGTGCTCATCGTGCCGGACCTTTCCACGGCCCTGCGGCTGAAGCGGGAGAATCCGGAGATCGCCTTTGCCACGCTGAGCGGGGAGTTTCTGAATCTGGAGGGCGTGGTGAGCGGCGGGAGTGGATCGGAAAGCGCGGGCAGCATTCTCCAGCGTCAAGCGGAGTTGAAGGATCTGGATGAAGAGGCCTCGCGGCTGGAGGCGCACCTTTCCCACCTGGAGACAGAACGGGAACAGCAGATGGACCGGCAGCGAGGGCTGAAGAGCCAACTGGACGAGGAGCGGGAAATTTTGCAATCCCGCCGCGTGGAGGAAAGCCAGCTCAAGGGGCAGGCCGGACTTTGCACCCGCGAGATGCAGTCTCTGGATACCCGCGCGAAGGCGCTGGAGTGGGAACTCACGGAACTGGGCCGCCGCCAGGAGGCGCTGTCCCGCAAGATGGAGGAGGCCTCCGCCCGCCGCGCCCGCGCGGAGGAGGAGATGGAAACCCGCCGGGACGAGTCCTCCGAACTGGAGGCCGGTCTGGAATCCGCCGCGCGCAATGAGGCGGACTCCATGGAACTGCTCAATGAACTCCGCACCGCCCACGCCGTGGAGCAGCGCGCGGAGCAGGCCATGCAGGAGCAGCGCGCGCCCATGACGGGTCGCGTCCAGGAACTGCACGAGGCCATCGCCCGCCGCCGCCGGGATATCGAATCCTACCAGGAGCGCATCGAACAGGCGCGCCAGGAAAACGAGCGCCTGGAATCGGAGATCGTTTCCGTGCGGGAACTGGTGGAGGAAATGGTGGAACGCATCGGAACGCTCACGGAGGACCGAGCGATGAAGGCGGAGTCCGTCACCGCGCGGGAGTCAAAGCTCTCCGGCGCGCGCCGCGGGATCAGCGCCTTCGCCGATCAGCGTGGCAGGGAGGAGATCCGCGTCACCCAGGTGACCCTCCGTATGGAAAACCTCCACGGCCACGCGCACGACCGCTACCGCGTGGATCTCAATACCTTCGAGCAGGACGTGCACGCCCTGCTCTCCAGCATCTCCGCGCAAAAATCCGCGCGGGGCCGGGGCCGGCGTCCGCGTTTCTCTGAGGATGCGGACGACTCCCGCCCCGCGAAGCCCGGGGCGGACGAGGAAGCCCTCCCGCTGGTGGCGGAGGAGGACTGCTCGCTCACCGTGGTCATCGAAGAGGAGGTGGACTGGGAATTCGTGGAGGGCGCGGTTTCGGAACTCCGCCAGCGGCTGGACGGCATGGGGCCGGTGAATCTGGATGCCATCCAGGAGTTTGAGGAACTGGAGGAGCGCCACAATTTCCTCCAGAAGGAAATGGACGATCTCAGCCAGGCCCGGGAGGAACTGCTGAACATCATCCAGCGTATCAACGACGAAACGAAAAAGCGCTTCACCGAGACCTTCTACCAGGTGCGGGACAACTTCCGGAACACGTTCAAGGAACTCTTCGGAGCCGGAGCCCAGGCGGACCTGGTGTTGGTGAATGAGCAGGACCCGCTGGAAAGCGGCATTGAGGTCATCGCCAAACCGCCGGGGAAGAAGCCCACTAGTATTACCCTGCTCTCCGGGGGCGAGCGCTCCATGACCGCCGTGGCTCTGCTGTTCTCCATCTACATGGTGAAGCCGAGCCCCTTCTGTATTCTGGACGAACTGGACGCGCCGCTGGATGAGTCGAACATCGGGCGCTTCCTCAAGATGCTGGACCGGTTCATCGAGAAGAGCCAGTTCGTGATCGTGACCCACAACAAGCGCACCATGCGCCGCGCGGACGTGCTTTATGGAGTGACGATGGAGGAATTCGGCGTGAGCAAGCCGGTGGGCATGAAGCTTTCCGGCGACGATGCCACCCGGCGGTTCACGGGAGCCACGAAGGGAGAGACCCACATTCAGGAAATGCCCGCGGACATGAAGCAGGAGTCCGCCACGGCCCCCGAAGAGGAGGCTGTCGCGGCGGTGGAGTAAGCAGTGCCCAGCCACCCTCCATCAAAGAGTATTCGGTTCCTTCCCGCGGGACCAGTAGTGTTCGGTCGCCTGTTTCTGCGCTGTCTCCAGTCACGACATGCCGGTCTGATGTAGTATGCCTGGGCAGCCAAGCCCCCAAGGAGCGGCGACATTCCTGTCGCCGTGAACTCTCCGATGGAGAAAGGAGCCAGGTTTGCCGGGAAAGAAGGGCCCAACGGACGAATTCCGGACGGCGACCGAACATCACTGGAAGGAAACAGAGGCACAGGCATGGAAACGACAAACGCCCTCGCACGGAAGCGCCACGAGACGCTATTCTCCCCGGTCCTCAATATCCCAAATCCCGCAGGCTGGCGGCCAGGCGGGTGAGGCGTTCGCCCATGCGTTCGTCCTCGCGGCTGAAGACATCGCGGAACAGTTGGATGTCATCCCCGATCACCGGATTTCCCGTGTCGACGCTGACGGTCATCGCGGAACCCTGGAGCGGAATCTTCGAGAGCGCGGGGTTTGCGGGATCATAGAGCTTTTCGTGGCGGTAGGACTCCTTCATCGCCTTCCGGGCTTCGCAGATGAGAAGCGCGAGATCCAGCACGCGGTGGAGGGGCATTTCCTCTGACTGACGGGACCATTTCTCGCCGGTGTGCCGCCAGACCTTGGCGGAGATGTCCACCTGACCACGGTCGTTCCACTGCGCGAGCCCCAGGGAGAGGCCTTTGGCGTCGGTCTTCCCCGCGTAGGGACCATCGATGCGGTCATAGTCTTCAACAACGATCACGGGGCTGTGCTGGAGGTGATTGGGGATCTTCATAGGGGGTGTGAGACGGACTATTTACTAAATTACCGATTTAGTAAATTAGTAAATTGGATTTTTCCACAGAATCACAAAGGCAATTCAATGTAGTCACAAAGTAAAACAAATCTTGCGCTGGACGCCTAAACATGATTTTCTAGCCTCATGAACGCCCTGCCCATTCCTCTTTCCTCGCGTCCGGCCCTGCTTTCCCTCCGTCGGAGCGTATCCCCGCCACAGTCCCGCCACTGGGAAGTGGTGCATAGTCCTTCCAGGGCGGATCTTCACGCGGTCTGCCATGGAAATGGAACGTGGGTGGCTCTAAGCCGGGAGCCGGACGTGGTTTTTCGTTCCCTGGACGGCATGACCTGGGAAACGGTGAACCTGCCTGGCCGGGAACCCGCAGAGGCCGCCGGTTTGAAATTCCTCCACGATCGCTTCCTGGCCCGCGTCGCCTCCACCTGGAAGCAATCACGGGACGGGGTCGTCTGGTCGGACTTTCCCCTACCTCTGGACGTGGCGGTGCATGACGTCACGTATGCCCGTGACCGCTGGGTCTGCGTGGGTGCCGGCGGGCTCTTTGCCTCCGCGCGTGTGCCAGGGGAATGGGCGGTCAACCGGTGGGCGCTCACCGCCGCGGACGTGAGCCATGTGGTCGCGCTGGGTGGTTGGTTCCACGCCTACAGCCGGTGGTCTGGCGGCATGCAGGCGTTCTCTTCAGGCGATGGACTGGCCTGGACCATCCAGCCGGAGGACCGGGGCGTGTGGTTCGATCATCTGGAATGTGGCCAGCGCGAGGCAGAGGGCGGCACGGTGGAAAATGTGATGGTGGGCACCCTCAGCGGAGGAGCCTGCCACGTGGGAAAAGCAAAAGGAGGCCGAGTGGTCTGGGAAACCCACCGGCGGGAGGGTGTCTTTGGCAGACTGATCCACCGCAGGACCGCGGATGCCGGGAGTGCCGGACTGGTTCGCCGGGAATGGGTGGGACTGGTCCACGGTCCCGCCGCCCGGCGCGGCCTGCCGGTGTATTCCCTCCGGGCCTCCGGTGAATCCCCGGCTCTGGAGGACCCCGGCACGCTGCATGGCATTCTCGCCCTGGCGTCTGGACCGGGAGCCATGATCGCGGTGGGTACCGGTGGCGTCATCCGCCGGTATTCCACACGGGCGCTGGCAGGCCTCTAGAGGATCAACATGCAGTCCCCGTAGCTGTAGAAGCGGTATTTCTCCCTCACGGCTTCGGCGTAGGCATGCTTCAGCAGTTCCGTGCCGCCGAAAGCACACACCAGCATGAAGAGCGTGGATTTCGGCAGGTGGAAATTGGTCAGGAGCGCGTCCACTTTCCGGAACTGACAGCCGGGATAAAGGAAGATCCCGGTTTCCCCGGCGTGCGGCGTGACCCCGCCCGCGGTTTGCAGGCAGTGCTCCAGCACACGCGTGACCGTGGTCCCCACCGCGAGACAGCGCGGGGCGGATTCGATGAGTGCCGCGTCCGCCGGCGCGATTTCGTAATGCTCCGTGTGCATCACGTGGTCCGTGATGAACTCCGCCTTTACCGGCTGGAACGTTCCCGGCCCCACGTGCAGTGTGATGAAGGCGCGGCGCAGCCCGGCGATGATCTCCGGAGTGAAATGCAGCCCCGCCGTGGGCGCGGCGATGGCGTCCTGGCGGTCCGTGCGGGCATACACCGTCTGGTAGCGGTCCGTGTCCGTGGAGTCATCGTCCCGCCCCATGTAATGCGGGAGCGCCAGGTGACCATGGCGCGCTTCGTCCACGGGGACATCCCATTCGATCAAACGCGTGCCGTCCTCCATGATGCCCGTGACGGTGCCGGTGGCGTCACCTATTTCCACCCGGTGCCCCTCCCGCATGCGCTTTCCCGGGCGCACCATGCACTGCCAGCGGAGCGGGGTCACCGCCTGGAGGCGCAGCACCTCAATGCGACCGTCATTGGAAAAGAACCGCGCCTTGGCCACCCGGACGTTATTGAAGACCACCAGATCCTCCGGGCACACATAGCCAGGGAAGTCCCGGAAAGCGCGGTGCTCCACGGTCCCTCTGGCGCGGTCCACCACCAGCATGCGCGAGGCATCCCGGTGCTCCAGCGGACGGCTGGCGATCAACTCCTCCGGCAGCGGGAAGTCAAAGTCATCGGTGCGGGCCGGCATTCCGCTTACTGGCGCATCCGCAGTTCCTTCATGACGTCCAGGACGTCATTCCGGAGGTCGAACAATTCCCCGCGCACGCCCGTGAGCCACACCCGGGTCTCCGGCGAGAGCCGCTTCATATCCACGGAGGAGAGCGCGTGCAGCGCTTCATTCAGGGGAATCTGCGCCCGCTTCAGCATGGCGATGACAAACCCCGGCTCCGGGTCCAGCCCCTCGCTCATGGGGTCCAGAGCGGCGGCCAGTTTTCCTCCCAGGGCGATGATGCTGACAATGACCGTGAGCACCGGACTCTCCCGCGCGGCATCCGGATCCAGCAGTCCGCGGGCTTCCGCCTCCCGCTGGAGATTCAGCGCGAAATTCATGGCCCGGCGGCACAGCGGGTGGTGGCTTTCCTCGTCATCCCCCGCGATGGAACTGGCGTTCTCAATGAGAGACTGCGGGTCCTCCGGCTGCATGTTGGAGGAAACTTCGGAAAGCTCGTCCGTCAGTTCATCCACTTCCTCCGGATCCCAGCCCATGGCCTCGGCGATGAGCCGCTCACGCTCCGGGTGGTCCTTGTAGCGGTCGAACGCCTCCTGATAGGCCTCCGCGCGGCGGTCGGCATCGCGCAACTCCTGCTCCCACTGGAACTCGTCCAGCGGCTCGCCATCGGCCTCGCCAAAAAATTCCGGCTCCCCGCTTTGCTCCTCTTCCTCCGCCTTGTTGCCAAAGGAGTCGTCGTCCTCCTCCTCGTCCTCTTCAAAGAGTTCGTCATCGTCATCATCCCCGGAGTCCATGCCGGTGATGCTGTCCAGGTAGTCGTGGAAATTCTCCTGGCTTTCCAGGGACTGCGCGGCTTCCTCCGCCGGGCTCATGCTCCAGGCGGGGGCGGAGATTTCCATGGAGAACTCGTGGGACTCGATGACCACGCGCCCGTTGCCATCGCTGAACCACTCCAGATACAGGAGGTTCGCAAGCTTCGTGGGGATGGGCTGTCTTTCATCGATGAGCGTGAGCAACTCTTCATCGCTCACCGTGGGCACGCGCGCCTTCCGGCTGGCGGTCATATCCCCCACCGTGCCGTGCTGCACCTCGGCCAGAATGTCGAGGAGCGGCTCCCTGCGGGGAGCCGGATTGGTGAAGGACAATGTGCATCCCGCGATATCCCGCAGGCAGTTCCCGCGGAGGTTCAGAACAAGCGGCGCTTCCCGGCCCAAAAGCCAGATGCGACCGGTGACGAAACCAGGTGTCTCATTTGAGATTTCACCGCGGACGATCGCTTTTTCGAGCCTGATAGCCATGCTGGGTTGGAAGAAACAACACCTGAAAATGCGGGTGCCTGAAAGAATGTCAATGGGAGCGACGGAGGAATTGTGTTTCTGGTACGTTGCTTGCGTGGGGCACCGGGGGGAATACGTCGTTGCATGGCCGCGGGACGCGGGGGAAGCTTGGTTTTGCCCTTCCCGGCCTCCCCTTATCAACATGCGAGAAGACTTCATCAGGATCACTGGAGCGCGGCAGCACAACCTGAAAAACATCTCCGTCACCCTGCCGAAGAACAGTCTCACGGTCATCACCGGGGTGAGCGGCAGCGGGAAGTCCTCGCTGGCATTCGATACCCTCTACGCGGAGGGCCAGCGGCGGTATGTGGAAAGCCTGAGCGCGCACGCGCAGCAGTTTCTGGAGCGGCTGGAGAAGCCGGACGTGGACAGCATCGAGGGGCTTTCCCCGGCCATCGCCATCGGCCAGCACACGGCGGCGGCGAATCCCCGGAGCACCATCGCCACGGTGACGGAGATCTACGATTTCCTCCGCGTGCTCTACGCCACCTGTGGGACGCCGCACGACCCAGTGACGGGGAAGCCCATCCACCGCTACACCACGCCGGAGATCGCGGAGGCCATCCTGGCCCTGCCGGAGGGCACCCGGCTCATGATTCTCGCCCCGCTGCCGGAGAGCGAGACCATGCAGCCGAAGAAGCTTTTTGAAAAACTGGCCCGCCAGGGCTTCGTGCGCGTGCGGGTGGGAGGCGAAGTGCGGGATCTGGAGGACAAGCCGGAGGTGGAAGAGGGCGGCGCGGTGGATCTGGTGGTGGACCGTCTGGTGGTGCGCGCGGAGGCCCGTTCGCGGCTCATGGATTCCCTGCCGGTGGCGCTGCGCTGGAGCGGACCCGCCAGCCGCGTGCTGGTGCTCATCCAGGAGGGGGAGAAGTGGCGGGAGCAGGTCTTCACCACCCTCTATGCGAATCCGGAGACCGGCTTCCGCATGCCGCCGCTCACGCCCCGGCATTTCTCCTTCAACAGCCACGTGGGCGCGTGCCCCGTGTGCGAGGGGCTGGGCACCCAGATGTGGGGCGATCCGGACCTCATGGTGCCGGACCGGGAGAAGTCCCTGGCGGACGGCGCGGTGAAGACCTGGTGGGGCAAAAACCCGAAGCTCAAGGCCGTGCATGACCGGAAGATCGCGGCCCTCGCGGCGCACTTCAAGGTGGACGAAAAAGCGCCCTTTTCCTCCCTGCCCGCCGCCTTCACGGAGGCCCTTTTTCATGGCACGGGGAAGACGCCCATCCGCATGGACATCGCGAAAAGCGCCACCACCCGCGTGGTGGGTAAGCCCTTCGAGGGCCTGGTGCCGGAGGCGCAACGACTCGTCGCGGAGAGCGAGAGCGAATTCGTGAAGCAAAACGTGCGGCGCTACATGAACCCCGCCCCCTGCGCCACCTGTGGAGGCAGAAGATTGAAGCCGGAGTTTCTGGCGGTGACGCTGGCGACGCGCACTCCGGGGAAAAACAGGATGCCAAAGGAGCACGCCATCGACGATTTCACGAGGCTCACCATCGTCGAAGCCCGCGCCGCCCTGCGGGATTTGCTTCTCACGGAGCAGCAGCGGCGCATCGTGCCTGAGGTGCTGCGGGAGATGGAATCGCGGCTGCGGTTTCTGGATGACGTGGGCGTAGGCTATCTGACGCTGGCGCGGGAATACGGCACGCTCAGCGGCGGAGAGGCACAGCGCATCCGCCTGGCCACGCAACTGGGCTCCCGGCTCAGCGGGGTGCTCTATGTGCTGGACGAGCCCAGCATCGGCCTGCACCAGCGGGACAACGACCGCCTGCTGGCCACGCTGCGACAATTGCGGGACCTGGGGAACACCGTGGTGGTGGTGGAGCATGACGAGGACACCATCCGGGAGGCGGACTGGGTCATCGATATCGGTCCCGGCGCTGGGCCCCGGGGTGGCGAAGTCATCGCCGCCGGAAAGGTTGGGGAAGTCGCGGCGCACCCGCATTCCCTCACCGGGAGGTTTCTCAGCGGGGAGGCCCGGATTCAGGTGCCGAAGCGCCGTGTGGTGCCTCCCCCGCTCCCGGTGAATCCGGCGGCGGACGTGCTGGACACTGGCTGGCTGACCGTCCACGGGGCCACGGAGAACAATCTCCGGAATATCGACGCCAGTTTTCCCGTGGGCTGCCTGGTGTGCGTCACGGGCGTGAGCGGCAGCGGGAAGAGCACGCTGGTGGACGATATCCTCCGACGGGAAATGGCGCGCCGCCTTTACCATGCGAAGGAAACCCCGGGCCGCCACACGGGCATCAGCGGCCTGCGGCAGTTCGACAAATGCGTGGTCATCGACCAAAGCCCCATCGGCCGCAGTCCGCGGAGCAATCCGGCCACCTACGTCGGTGCCTTCAATCACATCCGTGAACTCTTTAGCCAGCTCCCTTCGGCGAAGGTAAGGGGGTATACGCCGGGCACCTTCAGCTTCAATACCGCCGGAGGGCGCTGCGAGACGTGTGAGGGGGACGGGCTCATCCGCATCGACATGCACTTCCTGAGCGACGTGTATGTCACCTGCGAGGCCTGCGAGGGGAAGCGCTACAACCGCGAGGTGCTGGAGATCACCTTCAAGGGGCGGAACATCGCGGAGGTGCTGGAGATGACCCTGGACGAGGCGGCGGACTTCTTCCGCACCGTCCCCGGGCTGGGGGACAAGCTGCGCATGATGGGCAGCGTGGGCCTGGGCTACTTGCGGCTGGGCCAGGCCTCCAATACCCTGAGCGGCGGCGAGGCCCAGCGCATCAAGCTGGCCGCGGAACTCTCCAAGCGCTCCACCGGGCGCACGCTCTACCTGCTGGACGAGCCCACCACGGGACTGCACTTCAGCGATATCGAGACGCTGCTCCGCGTGCTTTTCGGGCTCCGGGATCAGGGGAACACGCTCATCGTCATCGAGCACAACCTGGACGTCATCAAATGCGCCGACTGGGTGATCGACATGGGTCCGGAAGGCGGGGAAGGGGGCGGCCGCATCCTCGTGGAGGGTCCCCCGGAAGCCATCGCCCGCTGTGAGGCCAGCCTCACGGGCCGCTACCTGCGGGACAAACTGCCCTGACATCGGGCCGCTCCTGGAAAAAGAATCAAAAAGTGAAATAATTCCTTGCAGAGTGCCCCGGGTTATGCGAAATGCCCGTCCGCTCATTCAGCAACGACCCTTTCGTCTAGCGGTTAGGACATCGCCCTTTCACGGCGAGTGCACGGGTTCGATTCCCGTAGGGGTCGCCATTTCAGTTGAAGTGGCTGGCTATAAAAATCGAGGCACAAAATAATGCTGATTAAGAGTTGATTTGCCCATAATAAAATTGATGGCATCCAGGTCCGTTCCGGGTGTTATCCGCTCCATTTGTTCTCTGAACTG
Source organism: Verrucomicrobiales bacterium (assembly GCA_965229245.1). GTDB lineage: Bacteria > Verrucomicrobiota > Verrucomicrobiia > Verrucomicrobiales > V1-33 > V1-33. The sequence continues at coordinate 1,413,200 of CBDDIW010000001.1, read as the reverse complement.
TTTTGCGCGGATTGCAGGATCAATGAGATAATGAAAATGAAGGCATCCATCATTGTGTTAGGGGTGTCTTTCCTTCCCGCTGGATGCCGGACATCCACCCAGGCAGTTCAATCGTCCGGGAATTCCCGTCTGGTGGTTTGGAATAGAGGGCTGCCGGATATCCCTGCTCCAAAAACGGAACGGAGGCTGAAGCCAAATCTGGAAGCTTTGCAAAAAAACCGGGCAGTGAGTTCCGGATCAGCTTTGGATGTCATTTCATTTTTAATGGACGGCGACACCTGCGGTATTAAATGTTTCGCTGAAAGCGTTTGGATCTACGCTCCTCCGTCGAGGTACCTCATGATCACTTTCCTGAAATCCCGGCCGGATCTCTTTGGTAAGGGTGAGGATTTCAGGAGTGACGAATATCACAAGCTTTCCCGGGACCGCCAAAAGCGATATGAACGGGAGTTTCTGACTCTGGGCGCGAAAGACATCCTCGGGAGAATCGATGCGGGGGATATCTCGCTTATCGAATGGAATGACAACCACGGGCAGGGGTCGGTTCGGTTTCATGCCGAACCTTCCGCCGGAAAAATATGGCCATAATTTCATGTGGAATTGAGGCCGCGCTACCCGGGGACGCCCGGTATTCGCCTGGCAAAAGAGTTGTGAAAATCCATCAGCGGCATAAGCCGCGGCCCCTGGTGGGATAGTGTTTTTTCCCACCGGAGAATTCAAGGCGAAACGACGGGCCTACTATTTCCCCAACTCTCCGGCGGGGACGGCGGTTCTTTGTTTTTCGCGGAAATCCCAGAGTTGCAGCACGCCGCGATAGTCGCCACTGAGAAGACGGTTGCCGGGCTTTGTGAAGACGGCGGCGGTGGGGATATCGGGCAGGTCTTTGATGACGGCCACGGGGGCGCTGTTCATGTTATAGACCCGGATGGAATTGTCCCGGCAGGTGGCGGCGAGGCGGCCGTCCGGGGCAAAGGACACGCTGAGCACGCCGGGCACCTTCAGGAGCATGGATTTCACGCCGGGCGGGTCTTTCTTCGAGCCATCGGCGGGAGCCATGGATTTCGCGGCCCAGCCTTCGGCGGTGTCCCAGAGGACGAGTTTGCCGTCATCCCCGGCGCTGGCGAGGATGAGGCTGTCCCCGCGCCAGGCCAGCGAGGTCACGCGGGCCTGGTGTTCGGCCAGGGTGTAGAGGATGGTGCCGGTGCGCGGATCCCAGAGGTGCAGGCCGCCGTTCCGGTCCGCCGTGGCCAGCTTCTTCCCGTCCGGGCTGAAGGCGGCGGCGGTCACCCAGTCCGTGTGTTTTTTGATGGTCCGCACCAGCTTGCCGTCCTGGGTGGAATAGAGGCGCACCAGCTTGTCCGCCCCACCGGTGACGATGAGCGAACGGTCGGGGCTGAGGTCCGCCGCCAGCAGGGCATCGGTCGCCTCCATGCCGGCCTCGGCCACGCGTTTGCCGGTCTGGATGTCGAAGACCACGGCCTTGCCGGAATTCGCGCCGCGTCCCCCGGCGGCCAGGAGGAGCTTGCCGTCGTGGCTGAAGGTGAGGACATTCGGCTGCCGCTCGGGGAAGGGCAGGGCTCCCAGCAGGGCTTTCGTTTCCGTGTTATAGAGCAATATGCGTCCGTGGGCCCCGGCGGCGGCCAGCGGGGCGCGGGGGCTCGCGGCGAGCGCGATCACCGGGGAGGATCGTGCCAGGACTTCGGGTCCGGGCACAAGCGGGAGGTTTTCCGGCATGGGCGGCGGACCGTCCGTTTTTTCCTCCTGGGCGGGCATCATGGCCAGGGCGGACTCCCGGGATTTTCCCGGCGCGCCGCCGGCGGATTCCACCGCGCCTCCGGCGATCCATTCCTTGAGCACGTTCAGCCGGGCGTCCTCCAGCTTCGGCTTGTTAGGCGGCATCTCCGGTTCCTCCAGATGCATGGTCACGCGATAGAGCAGGCTGGTGTCCGGAGACCCCGGCTTTACCGCCGCGCCGCTGCTGCCGCCCTTCATGATCCCCGCATAGGTGCTGAGATCCAGGTCCGCCTTGAGTTTGTCAGGATTGTGGCACCCCGTGCAGTGCTCGCGGAACAGCGGGAGCACGTCATCGTTGTAGGTGGGGGCGGCGGCGGCACCCAGGGAGGCGCTGGTGAAAAGGACGAAAGCGGAACGGCGCATCGGAAGGGAATGGTCAGGGATTTTTGTCCTTAACAGGGAGGCTGGTCGAAGCGGGTTGCGCGCGGGCGAGGTAGTCCACGACATGGGATACTTTGCTCATTTTGGCGGCGGCATCGTCATTGATGGAAACTCCGAAGGTCTCTTCCAAAGCCATGACCAGTTCGACCATGTCGAGGGAATCCGCGCCCAAATCCCTGACAAATTCGTTTTCCAGGGTGATTTCTGAAACCGGCTTGTTCAGGAGTTTGGAAATCTCTTTGGCGACCCTGGAAAAAACCTCTAACTGGCGCGGCGGGAGCTTTGCCCCCGGACGAGGGGAGGATGAAGTGGAGGCCGGGGTGGAAGCAGCGGGCGGCGATGGCTTTTTCTCACACGCCGTCCCGAAACCTAACAGAACGACCGTCGCGGCCAGGCGGGTTCCGCCGGGGAATTTCATATGCATATAGAAACGGTGTCGGCTCAATGGTTGAAAATGAACTCCGTGGAATTCAGCAGCGCCCAGAGAACATCCTCGTAAAACAGGCGGGTTTTGTTTTTATCCGAGAGATCCAGCACGCGGGCTTTCTCTGAAAAACGGGCCAGCTCGCGGGGGGTGGCTTCGCGGCAGAGGGTGTGGCGGTAGATTTTCTTCACGGCCTCCTCCGTGGGCAGTCCGGAGGTGGACAGGGAGGTCAGAAAGGGACTGCGCCGGATGGCGAGGTCCATGGTGGTGCCATTGATGAGATGGAGTGTCTGCGTGAGCGTGGGCTCCATTCTCACCTCACAGGCGCAGACCGTCTCCCGTTTGCTGCCGCCGAACTGCTTCAGGAAATAATCGCGGTCCGCGCCGCCGTCGAAGACCTGCACCGCGCGGGTGCCCGGGGGTTGCCCGGCAAAGGTGGGCGGCACGCCGGTCACGGCTCCCAGGGTATCCGCCAGTACCTCGGCCTGGAGCCGCCGCACCATGGAGTGGCTGAAAAAGCGGTCGTCCGCCTCATTGCCCGGCACGGTGGTGCTGCTGAGTTGATAGGTGGCGCTGTTGCAGATGTCCCGCGCGAGGGCGCGGATATCGAACTTCGACTTCACAAGGCGCGCCGCCAGCCCGGCAAGGAGCGCCTCGTTGCTGGGCGGATTGGAAATGCGGCCGTCGTCCACCGGCTCCACGATGCCGCGCCCGAAGAAGTGTGCCCATGCGCGGTTCGCCACGTTGCGGGCGAACTGGCTGTTCTCCGGCGAGGTCATCCACGTTGCGAGGGACGCGCGGGGATCCTTGCCTTCCACGGCAGGCTCCGGGCCTCCGAGGAATTTTGGCGCCATCTGGCGTCCGTCCAGCGGGTGCTCGGCGGTGGCCTTCGCGTTGTTGTTGAAGACATATGCCTCCGTGGGAATGGCCCCGCGCTTATAGCTGATGCCGCTGAAGAACGCGGTGAAGCCGTAGTAGTCATCCATGGTCCACCGGTCGAAGGGATGGTTGTGGCACTGGGCACACTGGATGCGCGTGCCGAGGAAAAGCTGGGCGGTGTCCTCCGCGCGCTCCTGAGGCTTCCGGGCCGCGCCGTAGGCGGTGGTGTAGTAGTTGGAAGTGGGGTTCGTCAGGTTGCTGCCCTCGCCGGTCAGCAGGTCGGCCACGATTTCATTGAAAGGCCGGTTCGCTTCCACCTGGGAGCGCAGCCAGTGGTAATAGCGGAAGGCCGCCTTGCGCGGGCGTCCCGCCTCCACGCTGCTTTGATTTCCCGCGCGGATCTGGAGCACCTCCGCCCACTTCATGGTCCACACATCCGTGAATTCCGGCGAGGCCACCAGCCGGTCAATAAGCCGGGCGCGTTTGTCCGGAGAGCGGTCCTGGAGGAAGGCCGCCTGCTCCTCCTCCGCGGGCGGCAGGGCGGTGAGGTCCAGCTTCACGCGGCGGAGGAACGCGGCATCCCCGGCGTGTTCGGACGGGGGAATCTGCAACTGCCGCAGCCGCGCGAAGACCGCTTCATCGATGTAATTCGCGGGCTTCGCCGTCTTCGGCCAGGTGAAGTCCTCATGCTCCGGCAGCACGATGACCTCGCTGCCGGCGGTGAATTTATCGAACCTCGCGAAGGCCCACGCGCCCCCGGACGCCCGTGCGGTGACGTGGCCGTCCTTGCCCGCGGAGAGCGTGCCCTCGTTGTTCGTCATGTAGAGCGCCAGCCCGGTCACGTCCCGCGTGGTGCCATCGCTGTAGTCCGCGAGGATGACGGTGCGGTGCACGGGCGGCTGCTTCGCGTTCGCGCGGAGGACGATGTGTTCCGGCAAAACGCGGATGCCTTTCACCACCGGCGTGCCGGGGGGATCGTCCTTCGCGCCCTCCGCGATCCAGTCGCGCATGACCTTGTAGTGCGGGCTGTCCGTTTTGAAAAGCTCCCCGCCCGTGTGGGTCACGGCTCCAATGGCTTTTTCCAGGAGAAGGGACTGCTCCGGCACCTGGAGGTCGATGCGGCGGCCCACGTATTCCCGCGTGAGCCGGAAGTAGTCGCCCGCCGGATCGTAGCCGAAAAGCGAAAGCCGGAAGCCATCCTGCCCGCGCCCCGAGCCATGGCAGGAGCCGGTATTGCAGCCCGCGCGCATGAAGGCCGGCTGCACATCCAGACGGAAGGAGACGGGCCGCGTGCCGCCCGCGCCACTCACCTTCACGGGCACCCGCAGCATTTCACAGCCCGCGTGAATGACCGCCTCCGCCTGGCCATCCGCCGCGGCGGAAAAGGTGGCCGTGACGGGATCGTAAGTCGCCACGCTGTTCTCCGGCAGCTCCACCTTCGCCTGAAGCGTGAGGTCCACCATGCTGCCGTCCGGCTTCGTCTCCCGGACCACGATGGACTGCCGGGCTCCCGGTCCCGTGAGGGTAATGCTGTCCGGAAAGACGCCCAGGGCCGCCGATGCCGGGCCGGTGAGCCAGGCCAGGACGGGCAGGGCGCAGGCCAGGACGTGCCTCCGCCGGGAAAGTGTCAGGACCACTCGGTGATTCATAAGAAAGGGGAAAGGGGTAAAAATGTCAGGGAGCGGTGCGGGCCGGGTCCACGCGGACGGAGCCGCTGCCCGCGATCTGGCGCAGCGGCGTGCCGTCATTATCCACCACGATCTCGCACACCACGCCCGTGTAGCTGCCCACGAGGGCATCCGGGGCGGCGGTGATTTCAAAGGACAGCTTGCCATCCGTGCCCAGGGTCACGGGGCGCGCCAGGCTGAGGCCGCGCGGCAGGCGGATGAGCGAGGCCGTGGCCTTGCCGGAGAAGAGGCGCAACTGCTCCACCGTGCCCGTCACCGTGGCCGTGCGTCCGCTTTCCACGCGGGCCCGGTCCAGCTTCACGCGGAAGGAGGGTTCCGAGACCTCCAGGGGCACGGGCGCGCTGGCGGCCCAGAGTTTCCCCGCGCCCCGGCGGTTGTCGCCGCCCCGGTTCCGCGCGGAAAAGGCCACCACGTATTTCCCCGGCACGGCGGCATTCTCCGCGCTGAGGTGGAAGTTCACCTTCGTCTGCCCGCCCGTGAGCACCACGCCCGTCTGCGGCGCGATGCCCTTCGGTGGCTGCTCCAGGAGGATCTCCACGTCGTCCTTGTAACCCGCGTGGCGCGTGAGCGTGATCTCCACGGAGGTCTCGCCGTTCTTTGGCAGCGGGCCGGAGAAGGGGCGCGCGGTGATGGAAAAAGGCACGTCATCCGCCACCGCCACGGCCAGCCGGTCCAGCCGCGCCTGCCAGGAGGGATCGTTCCCCAGGGTGACCATGGTCACGGGCTGCTCGAAGGCGGAGACCGAGCCCCGGGCTTTCTCCGGGTCCACCGGCACGGCCAGCAGTTCCACGGCGGAGGCCACCACGGGAGCATCCGGCGCGGCTTCAAAAAGCACGGACACCTTCCCGCCGCCCTGGAAGCGGGGGGCGGTCATCTTCACGCCCGCGGGCAGTCCATGGGCCACCAGTTCATACTCCCCTTTTCCCGAGGCCCCGGGGAAAGGGCGGGTGGCGATCATGACCCGCGAGCGGTTTCCCCGGCCCGCGGTGACGGAGCTGGAGGCGAGGCGCGCGGCATTGTCCACGGCCAGGGTGGTGAGCAGGCCCTCGCGGATGGCGGTGCACTCCACGCGGTAAACGAAGTCCGGCGCGCCCTCGCCACGTGTATCCGAAATGGTGAGATCGTATTCCCCGTCCCGCGGGGCCGTCCACACCTGCGCGGGGTCCAGCCGTTCGCGTGTGGTCTGCCCCTCAAAGATGCCCAGCAATTCATCGCTGCTGTCATCCACGCGACCGCCTTTTCCTTCCTTGCCCGCCTCGGTGATGGAGAACCATGCATCGATGGGGGCCCCGAGCGCCTGGCCGTAGAGGCGCATCAGCATTCGCTCCCCCTTCTTCGCCTGGAAGCGGAAGATATCGCGATCCCCCGGTTTTTCGAGAATCCCGTTCACGGCAAAGGGCACGGTGGTCCCGGAGGGCAGGGGAGTGGCGGTGGCGGGGGTGTCGTTCGGCTCCTGCTCCAGCACGTTGGGACCCGGCAGCACGCGCAGGAGATTCGGCGTGGGCGTGCCGGCATCGGCGTAATAATGATACACCTTTCCCGGCGTGGATGGCAGGTCCACGGTCACTTTGTCCGGAGTTCCATGCGGGAGACCGATGAGCCGGGCGGCGAGTTTTTCCCCCGGATTTCCTCCCGCGGGATACACGGCGGCGGGGCGGCGGAAGGAGCCCGCGTGCAACCGGTAGGGCACGGCGCGGACGTTATCCGGCGGCAGCGCGGTGGACACGCTGACGAAATACGGGCCGGTTTCCGGCGCGGTGAGCGAGAGGAAGGGATCGATGAGCAGCAGCGGGCGGCTTTCCGCCGAGGCCACCACACGGCCCGCGGCATCCCGCACGGTGAGCCGGGTTTCAAAGCCATCCTCGCGGTTGTTGCTGCACAGGCGGGACACCTCGGCCTCCAGGGTGATGAGCTGCCCCTTCTTTGCCTCAATGCGGTACCAGTCCTCCTCAATGCCCGTGGCCAGAGTGGCGAGGACGCCATTTACCGTGCAGCCCAGGGGAATGTGCTGCGCGGTGCGCGCGCTGGCGTTTTCGTCATTCCTCCGGTTCCGCGTGGTGTCCTCCGCCTCCTCCACGGAGGGCAGGCCACCCACAAAAAAGAGCATCACCTCGCTGAGCCCCCCGGCGGTCTGGAGGCGCATGGCCTGCTGACCCCGGGGACAGTCCGGGGCGATCCGCAGGGTGGCGCGGACTTTGGTGGGCGGCTCGCCGCGACCCGGGCGATCCGGCTTCGGGTCCTCAATCTCCGCCGCCTTCAGCATCTGGATTTTGTCCGTGCCGTGGAACAGGATGCCGCGGGGATCCGTGAGCGAGGTGCCGGTGAATTCCACCTCCACGGTGGTGCCGCACTGCCCGCCGCGCGGGGAAAAGGTAGTCACGCGCGGGGCTCCGGAGGGAGCGTCCTCCGCGCACGCCGCACCGGTCAGGAGCAGAAGCAGCGACCCTCCTGACAGCACACGGGACAGCGTGCTCATGCGAGGATGCCTTTGATGACCCGGCCATCCGCCACGATCTCCACCGGACGGCCGCCGGGAGCCATGAGCTCCTTGTCCGCGTTGATGCCCAGCTGGTGGTAAACCGTGCTCATGAGGTCCTCCACGGTGGCGGCATTGTCCGCCGGTTCCCCCGCCGTGGCGTCCGTGGAGCCAAAGATATTCCCCCGCGTGATCCCGCCCCCCGCCAGCATGGCGGAGTAAACGCGCGGGAAGTGATCCCGCCCGCCCGTGCCGTTGATCTTCGGCGTGCGCCCGAATTCACTGGTCACCATGATGAGCGTGCTCTCCAGCAGCCCGCGCTCCTCCAGATCCGTGATGAGCGTGGCCAGGGCCTGGTCCAGCGGCGGCAGCGTCTTTTTCATGGCATCCGCGATGCCGATGTGGTGGTCCCATCCATCGTAGGACACATTCACAAACCGCACCCCGGCCTCCACCAGGCGGCGGGCCAGCAGCAGGCGCATGCCCGGCTCCGTTTTGCCATAGCGGTCCACGGTGGCCTGGGATTCCCGGCTCATATCAAACGCGCCCCGGGCCTCCGGGGAACTGATGAGCGTGTAGGCCTGGTGGTAAAATTCATCCATGGCGGCCGGCGCGTCGGATTTCGTCTCCAGCGCGCGGAAGTGATCCTCCACCGCGGCGCGCATGTCCCGGCGGGCGGCAAAGCGCTCCGGGCTCACCGTCTTGTTCAGCGCCAGGTCCCGCACCTGAAAGCCGTTCTTCGCGGGATCGCCGCCCAGACCAAAGCCCGCGTACTTCGCGCTCAGGTAGCCGGTGCCGCCGTATTCCTTCACATCCGGCACGGCCACGTAGGCCGGGAGCCCGCGACGCGAACCCAGCTCGTGGGAGACCACGCTGCCCATGCTGGGATACTTCAGCGCCTGGCTCATGCGGTAGCCGGTGAACATGGAGAACGTGGCGCGACCGTGGTCCGCCTCTTTCCCGGTGAGCGAGCGGAGCACGGTGATCCTGTTGGCCACGCCGGCCATCTTTTCCATGAGCTCGCTGAAGACCACGCCGGGCAGGCAGGTTTTAGTGATTCCCAGCGGCCCGCGGTATTCACGGGGGGCGTCCGGCTTCGGGTCCCAGCTCTCCTGGGCGGACATGCCGCCGCCGAGGGTGAGGTGGATCACGCTCTTCGCCTTACCCTCTTTGCTCTCATGGAATTTCTGGTCACCCCGGGCCGTGAGGCGCAGGTAGTCCCCCAGGGTGAGACCCAGGCCGGTGAGGATGCCGGTTTTGAGAAACCAGCGGCGGTGGAAGTCGGGAGTGTGGCGCATGGCGGGAAAGGCGTTTGGAACCGATGAAGGGTGGCCTTGTTATAATTACCATATTATACGCCCGCCGTTCGCGGTTTTCCACGCCGCAATCGCGCTTTTCCCCGCATTTTCAGGGCTTTGCGAAGCGGGAAGCGGTGAAATGATGACAGATTGGTCCCCCGATCATTGTTCCTTCATCCCAACTTCATAACAACCCCATGAAACGCCCTCTTCTCCTCACTCTCCTGGCCCTTGTGCCCTCCCTTTCCCCCGCGCGGGACATGGAACCGAAACCCGCAGATGCCTACTTTGCCCGCTACCAGGGCTACGCGGCTCCAAAGACCCCGGCGCTGCTGCTGAAAAAAGGCGACCGCCTGGCCATCTGCGGGGACTCCATCACGGAGCAGAAGATGTACTCCCTCATCATGGAGACCTACATCACCACCTGCCTCTCCGATCTGGAAATCTCCACGCGGCAGTACGGGTGGAGCGGGGAACAGGCCGGCGGCTTCTTTGGCCGGATGAAGAACGACGTGCTCCGCTTCCAGCCGAACGTGGCCACGACGTGTTATGGCATGAACGACCACCACTACGTGCCCTACAAGGATGAGATCGGCGCGGAGTACCGGAAGAACCAGACGGACGTGGTGGAGGCCTTCAAAAAAGCGGGCACCACCGTGGTGCTCGGCTCGCCGGGGACCATCGCCACCGTTCCCGGCTGGGTGAAAACCGCGGGCGGTTCCTGGGAGGACCTGAATGACAGCCTGTGCAAGCTGCGGAACATCGACATCGAGATCGCGGAGTCGCAAAAGGTGAACTTCGCGGATGTCTTCTGGCCGATGCTCAATGCTTCCTTCACGGCCACGCAGAAATACGGGAAGGACTTCGCGGTGAGCGGCAAGGACGGCGTGCACCCCGGCTGGGCCGGACAGGCCATCATGGCCAGCGCGTTTCTCCACGGCCTGGGCGTGGAGGGCAGCGTGGGGACCATCACGGCGGACCTCAGCGCGAATAAAGCGCAGGCCACCACGGGCCACACCGTGCGCGCCTTCGCCGGGGGAAAACTGGACCTCACGAGCACCCGCTGGGCCTTCTGCGCCCAGCCCGGGCCGCTGGACAAGGACGACTCCCTCCGCGCGGGCATGGCGCTGTGTGATTTCGACCAGCGCTTCAACCGCTTCCTCCTGAAAGTCACCGGCCTGACCACCCCGAACGCCACGGTGACGTGGGGCACGGTCAGCAAGCCCTTCACCAAAGCCCAACTGGAGGCGGGCATCAATCTCGCGGCGGAATTCCAGACGAATCCTTTCTCCGAACCCTTCACCAAAACGTGGGACGCCGTGGCGCAAAAGCAGGCGTATGAGACAAAGCAGATCAAAGAGATCTTCCACGGCGCGCCCGGCAAAGCGAACATGGAGGAAGCCGTGAAGACCACCGAGGAGGAGCGCTCCCGCCTCGTGGCCGCCGTGAAGGCGACGCTGCACCCCGTGGAGCACACGGTGACCATCACGGCCACGCCCTGAGAAAGCCAGGTGCGGTGTACAGATTAGCCTTCGCTCCCTGTTTCCTCCGCGTTGCGAGGGAATCGCCCAGGGAAAGACCGGCGTAACACACTCCCAACCACTTCACACACCCTCTGGACGGGAAGCCCCTCCAGGGGTGTGTGAAGTGTGGTTGAAACCCGGTGGCCGAACAACCACCGTCTGAAACCCGCCGTTACCGGGGGATCACTTTGCCTTGACGTCGTAGCAGTAAATAAGGTCCTGATCCCGGAGATAAAGGCGTCCGTCGAGGATGACGGGGTGGGTCCACACACGGCCCTGCGGCTTGCGCAGTTTCGTCTGCGGGTCGAGGCGGAACTTGCTCTTCATGTTCCACGCTTTCGGGGAGGCTTCCACCAAGGCCACGTCGCCGTTGTTTTCATCCACGCAGACGAGGTGCCCGGCCACATAGGAGCAGCAACCTTTACCGATAGTTTTGTCTTGCCAGAGGGTTTCGCCGGTCAGAAAATCCTGACACGTCCAGCCGCCTTTGTCGGAGTGGCCATAGAGTTTTCCATCCACCAGTACCACGCCGCCGTGGTGGTTTACCATTTTCGGCCCTTCATAGACTTTGTCCGGAGTCGCGCCACCAAGCTTGAAAAGGAAGCTGCCCGCATTGTAGCCCGCGGTGACAAACACGTGGCCACCTTGATAAATAGGCGTGGGAATGACAGCCACTTTTCCCGGGAAGGCCCCCTCCCAGAGAATCTTGCCGCTTTCCGGATCCGCGCCGAACACCCGTTTGGCGATCAGTTGCACATACTGCTTTTTGCCGCCGTCCTCCACAAGAATGGGAGAGGAATACTGCGCGTCGTCCTCCAGGTCTTTTGTGCGCCAGACGAGCTTGCCGGTGGTTTTGTCCAGCGCGGCCATGGTTCCTTTATTCCCGCCCGGGGTGCAGATCACTTTATCCCCATCCACCAGCACGGACTCGGTATAGCCCCAGCCCTGGAGCTTGCCGCCAAAGTCTTTCACCATATCCACCTTCCAGATCACCTTGCCATCCGCGATGGAGAGGCAGCCCAGTACGCCATTGGCGGTCATGGCGTAGGCGCGGTCTCCATCGATGGTCGGCGTGGAGCGTGGCCCGTCGCCCCACTGATTGGGGTAGATGCGGTTGTCCAATTCGGAGGACCAGAGCTTCTTCCCGGTCTTGATGTCCAGGCAGAGCACATGCTCCCCACCTTCCCAGGCCCCCATGGTGAAGAGCTTGTCCCCTACGATGGAAAAACCGGAGTAGCCCACACCCGCGTTGTCAAAGGTCCACAGCTTTTCCGGCCCTTTCTCCGGCCAGGGCACGAGTGTGGAGGAATCCGGGGAGCGATCCTGGCGGTCCTTACCCCGCCACTGCGGCCAGTCCGCTGCGAAAGTAAGAGAGGCACTCAGGGCGAGGAAGGCGAAAAGGCGCAATGGTTTCATAGGGATGACGATGGCGAAACAACGGTGGCATGCATGTCTAACCGGGGCAGCCCCTTAACGCAAGGCACAGGTGGACCAGCTTCACGGACAGGCATTTCTCAGGAGGGTAAAGGTAGTCATGTTGATATTCAGCATCTCTGTAAAATCTTGGAGAATGCAGGTAGCGGGCCGACAGAACGCCGTGAAAAATGTTCAAAATCAGGGGTGCGATTACGAAACTATGGCATTGTATGAGCAAAGGGCTCCCAAACCGGTTCACTCCCCCCTGCTCCCGTGATCCCATCCTCCCTCCGCTCCCCGTCCCGCTTTTCTCTCCCTGGAAAAACCCTGCTCGCCACCGTGCTGGTCGCATGGAGCGGGCTCCTGCCAGGCAAAGCGCAAACGCCACCTCCTTCCAAATCCGGGCCGGATTCCGGAGCCGCGCCCGCAAGTCTCATCACCAGCCCTGCGCGGCGGGTGGACCCTGCCGTTCAGGAGTTGAGCCCCGCCCAGGCAAAGGAAATCCTGAGCCGCCACGCGGCGGGCAGCCCGGAGATTCAGAGCGTCCTCACCATGGCCTGCCGTTCCGGCGAAAAGTCCCTGGCGGAACAAGCCCTGGCAGCCGAGGCGAATCCTAACGACGCCGCTGATCCTCTCTCTCTGGCCTCCGGGCGAAATGACCAGGAACTCGTGGCCCTGCTCATCAGTTACGGAGCCGATGCCGCCCGGTCCCCTGCCGCCCTGCCTGCCGCGGTGAAGAACCGGAATGCGGCCATGGCAAAAGCCCTCCTGGACGCGGGCGCGGACCCGAACGCTTCCGCTACCGATGGCACCACCCCAATCGGCGTGGCACTGGCTTCCGGAGACCTCGATCTGGCCCGCGTCATGTTACAACACGGAGGCGAAGCGGAGGCTTTTGTGGAACCAGCCATCGTGCGCGGCGACGTGGCTTTTATCACGTCCCTGCTCCAGTTCGGGCTCACCCCGGATGGCGTGGATTCCGAAGGAAATCCGTTCATCGTACGGGCCGCCGTTGAAGGAAAACTGGAAATCGTGAAACTCCTTCTGGAGAAAGGAGCGGATGTCAAAAAACCCGGCAAGGAGGGTCAGGCCGCGTTGCATTACGCGGCGGTCATGAAGGAGGAAGCACTGCTGAAAGTTTTGCTGGAAGGCGGTGCCGATGTGAATCAGCCGTTCTTCAGCCCCGTGAAGCCCGCTTTTCTGGCCCGGGTGGATGACGAGAATTTCAAAAAGTGGCTGCAGAAGGACAGCAACCTCACGCCTCTCATGCTCGCCGCCTCCCGCGGGGACACCACCATGCTGCGGCAACTGCTGGAGAAAGGCGCGAAGCGTGGAGCGCAGACCAAAGGCTGGCAGCGCTACCCCGTGGTCTTTGCCTGTGATGGCAGTCACATCCCGGCGGCCCAGATTCTCCTGGGACGCAAGCAGGCCCCTGAGGAACCGGAGTACCGCGTTACCATTTCCCTCTCCACGCAGAAGGCCATGCTCTACAAGAACGACGAGCTGGTGCGCACCTCGCGCGTTTCCACCGGACGGAAAGGCTTTGCCACGCCCGCAGGGAAGTTTGTGATCACGGACAAACAAAAGGACTGGATGTCCACCATCTATAAGGTCTCCATGCCGTTTTTCATGCGACTGAATTGCAAGGAAATCGGCATGCACGCGGGAAATTGCCCCGGCTTCCCTGCATCCCACGGCTGCATTCGTATGCCTCGCGCGGACGTGCAGGCTTTCTTCTCCCTCCTGAAGATCGGAGACGCGGTGACCATTGAAGAGTGAGTTTCCCGTGGCGAGGGCCTATCTGTTTACCAGGGACTGCTGGCCTGATCCTTTACACAACTGAACACTCCACGGCGGCGAAACCGGTGACGGATTTTTTCGGTGCAACTTGTGTATGAGGCCCGGGGTGGCTGATAGTGCGTTATTGCTCGAGGCCAATCACGGGGCCTTCCGTGATCCGATGCTTTCCCGCCGGATCTGGAGATACAAGCCTCTGGCACACGCCATCATTCATCTTTCCATAAAGATACACGTTCCCCGTACCCTGGAGACTTGCTCTCCGGTGCCTCCGGAGAATCATGTAGCGTAGTTTTAAATTCGTTATCCTCCTCCAGGGTAATGGTCCCCCCTAATATCTCAATATCTCCATTTCGCACGGCCTCCATAAAAGCTGCTTTCAACAGGGCCACTGATTCCCCGTCAAAGCCCTTTCCCTTACCGTCGCCTGCGGCTCCTTCCTCCGGGGGCGCGGCGGGCGCTTCAAGGGACGGCACACTTGTCGATCCCGATTGTTTACGGGCTGGTTCCGTTTCTTTAGGGGCGCAGGCGGCCACCAAAAAACTACAAACAATTACCAGGGGCTTCATAAGGCTTCTGTGTAAGAAAAGGGAGCCATACCGGCACGGTCGCGGTCAGCTTTTCACCGCCGCCGGGGGTTTCCGCCACTTCTCAAAGTGATAGACATAATCCCGCATGGAGGTCTCCCAGGGGGACATGCCCGCGCTCTTTGCATCCCGGAGGGCCTCGGAGGCGGTGAGGCCCTCCCGCTGGATGCGGTAGCAGGCCACCATGGTGCCCGTGCGGTCGCAGCCGTGCTTGCAGTGGAGAAAGACCGGGCCCGGGGAGGCTTCGATGAGGTCCAGCACCCGCTTTGTCTGCCCGTCCGCCGGGCTCCCCACGCCGCGCAGGGGGACGTGGAACCAGGCCAGCCCCTCCTTTTTCGCGGCGGCCTCCTCCGCGGCACAGTCCGCGGGAGTGGTGCGGAGGCTGATGACCGTCCGCACCCCGGCCTCCTCCTTCAGACGTCGAAGGCCCGCGGCATCCGGCTGGGCTCCGCGGTAAAGGCGGTCATCCACTTTCCGGAAGTTGCCGACGCCGTATTGCGGCCCCCCACCCCGCGGGCCGTTGCAGGCGGTGACCATGAACGCTACGAGCGGCAGGAGCAGCACGGACTTCTTCATGGGGGCCGATTCTGGTGTGTGCCCGGAAAAACGCCAGCGCGTATTCCTTTCCTTATCGTCCGGGCGTCCACTCCACCCAGCCGAACTGGGAGATGAGCCATACGAGGCCGTAGGCCACCCCGGCGGTGGCCGGCAGCGTGAGCACCCAGGCCCAGATGATGCGCTCCACCACGCCCAGTTTCAGCGCGCTGAAGCGCTTCGCGCAGCCCACCCCCATGATGCTGGTGGTGATAGCGTGCGTGGTGGACACCGGCATGCCGTAGCTGGCGGTGACGGCCAGCACGGAAGCGGCGGTCGTTTCCGCGGCGAAGCCGTGCACGGGCTGGAGCTTCACCATCTTGTGGCCCATGGTCTTGATGATCTTCCATCCGCCCGCCGCCGTGCCCAGGCCCATGGTGAGGGCGCAGGTCACCACCACCCAGTTTGGCACCCCCTGGCTGGCGGTATCCATCACGGGGTCCGGCATGTAGCCGAACTGAAGCCACGCAGGCAGGCAGGACATAATGCGGGCACCGATGGAAAGTTGATAGGGATCCGACCCCGCGTCCGTGCGCAGCCATGTCAGCCAGCCGGGGAGATTCTCAAAAAGCGAGTGCCCGCCCGCGTCGCGCGTGGTGGCCGCCACCAGCGCCAGGGTAATGATACCCATACACTTCGTGGCATCGTTCATCCCGTGGCTGAAGCCCATGTAGGCGGAGCTGGCGAGCTGCGCCTTGCCGAAAACCCGGTTCACCGTGACGGGCCGCCATTTGCGGAGCAGCACGTAAAGAATCCCCATGACCACGAAGCCACAGGTAAAGCCCACCAGCGGGGAAAAAATCATGGGCAGCACCACCTTGTTTTTGATGCCGCCTTTGTCCTCGCCTTTCTTGACCTCGGTGACCACTTTCTGGACGCGGCCCTCGAAGACCACGAAGTAAACCGGCACCGGTACACTCACCGTATATTCGCCATCCGCCTGGGAATCCGGCATGGCCTTCAGGGCCTCCTGCACGTCCGCAGGCACGGGGACTGGTTTCCCGTTTTTATCCACGGTGGCCTTGCCTTCCTTAACGGTCACTTTCGTTTCCTTTTTCTCCGTGGGGTGCGGCACTTTATGCGTGCCGGGCGTCTCCCAGTCCGTGCGGGACTTCAGCGCGGCCAGTGCCGGGGCGTCGGCATCGGTCAGGGGCTCCAGCTTGTTGATCTTCTTGTCCTTCACTTCCTCCCACTTCACAGAGGTCTCCCACACGCCCTGCTTCATGGGGGCCAGGGCATTCACCGCCACCGCCGCGGCCACCGTGGCTCCCACGAGACTGCCAATGAGCGCGTGGCTGGAGCTGGAGGGCATGCCGAACCACCAGGTCAGCAGGTTCCAGAAAATGGCCGCCGTAAGCGTGCAGACCAGCACCACCTGAGTGTTGTGCTGGTTCATAAAGGACTGATCCACAATGCCTCCGGAAATTGTCTTGGCCACGGCCAGACCGAAGAACGCACCGATGAGATTGGTCACCGCCGCCAGCAGAATGGCCTGCCGGGGCGTGAGCACCTTCGTGCCCACCACCGTGGCGATGGAGTTCGCGGTATCGTGAAACCCGTTGGTGTAGGTGAAAACGAGCGCGACAAAAATGACGAGAATGACGAGGGCTAATTCCATGTACGGGTGCTAAGGGGGATGAGGGGAGACGTCAGGCAGGGGGAAGGGGAGGCCATGGCTATCATGGTGGAACCGGGCACTCTAGAAAAGTAATGTGGCAATTTCGTCAGATTGGCAGGCAAATCCCCGTCGATACCGGGGAAATATGACGGATTCGTTGCAAAAAGTCGTTTGGATCGCATAAAAATCCGGTCTGCCGTCGGTTTTCGTTACGGTTCCGTCACTTTTAATCTGGCTTTTCTGTCACACAGCGATGCTCACGCGACTGCCCGTGCTTCCGGCATTAAGAAAGAATTATGAAGATGACGCAGGCGGCATGAGAGTGCCGGGACTCCAGCGCGGAGCGCTTCCTTCTTGCCGGAAGGAGCCTTCCACGGGCTCAGACCTTCCGCTCCATGAACCGCTGGATGGCCCCCGCCATTTTGTCCAGTTTCAGGGGTTTGCTCAGATAGTCGTCCATGCCCGCCGCGATGCATTTCTCGCGATCCCCCACCATGGCACTCGCGGTCAGGGCCACAATGTAAGCGTGCCCATCCACCGGCACCTGGTCCGCCGCCTCTTTTTGCCGGATGCGGCGGGTAGCCTCGTAGCCCTCCATTTCCGGCATCTGGCAATCCATGAAGATCAGGTCGTAATGGCAGCGCTCCATGGCCTCCAGCACCTCCAGGCCATTGGAGGCCACATGGGCGGTCCAGCCCAGCTTTTTCAACTGGAGCAGCGCCACCTTCTGATTTACCGCGTTGTCCTCCGCCAGAAGGATGCGGGCGGACCGGCGGGTAATGGTCCCGCCGGGTTCTTCGGTTACTTCCCCGCCTGCCGGGATGGCGGAGACCCGTGAGGGCTTCCTTTGCAGGACCTGAAGCAGGCATTCGAAGAGACGGCTCTGACGCACCGGCTTGAGCAGGCAATCCGAAATGCCCGCTTCCCGCAACGTGGGCGGGTCCAGCCGGAAGCCCCGGGAGGTGAGCATGACAACCGGGATCCCCACGTAAGCCGGGTTTGCCTTGATATCCCGCGCCAGATCCAGACCATCGCGATCCGGCATCAGCAGGTCCAGGATGATGACCTGGAACGGGCGGCCCCCTGCCGTTTCCCGCGCCAGCAACGCCAGCCCCTCCGCGGCACTGGAGGCATAGCGCGTCGTCATCCCCCATCCCGAAAGCTGATGGTGGAGCACGAGGACGTTCGTGATATTGTCATCCACGATGAGCGCCCGCAGGCCGGTGGGAATCTCCACGGGACCCTCCGGTGCCAGGGCCACCTGGGTGATGGAAGGCCGGAAAACCGCCGTGAACCAGAAGCGCGAACCCTTCCCAAGTTCACTCTCCAGCCCGATCTCCCCACCCATGAGTTCCACCAGACGCCGGGAAATCGCGAGCCCCAGGCCGGTGCCGCCATACTTCCGCGTGGTGGAACCGTCCGCCTGCACAAAAGCCTCGAAGAGTTTTGCCGCGCTCTCCGGCGCGATGCCGATGCCTGTGTCCACCACCTCGAAGAGCAGCTTTACCCCCTCAGCCTCACATGGCCGGGAGGAGACCCGGATGACCACCTCCCCGCGTTCGGTGAATTTCACGGCATTGCCCGCCAGATTCAGCAGCACCTGCCGCAGGCGGCCGGAATCCCCCCGCACCGAGGCAGGCACGCCCCCTTCCATGGACGCCACCAGTTCCAGACCCTTGCCCTGGGCTTTCTCCGCCAGGAGTTCCAGAGTATCCTCCACGGTCTCCCGGAGATTGAAGTCCTCCTCTTCAAAAGTGAGTTTCCCGGACTCGATCTTCGAGAAGTCCAGGATGTCATTAAGTATCGTCAGCAGGGACTCCGCGCTGCTGTTCACGATGGTGATGAACTCCCGCTGCGAAGGCGTGAGGTCCGTGTCCAGCACCAGACCACTGAGCCCGATAATCGCGTTCATGGGCGTACGGATCTCGTGGCTCATGTTCGCCAGAAACTCAGACTTCAGCCGGGCGGATTCCAGGGCCGCGTCCCGCGCCAGGGCCAGCTCCCGCTCCGTCTCGCGGCTGACCGTCACGTCCTCAATGGTGCCCACGGCTCCGGCGGCGTGGCCGTCCACGGTGAGCGCGTTGGCCCGCAGGTGCAGCCAGCGCACCGCGCCATCCGGGTGGAAAAGACGGCACTCGCAGTCCAGGGGCCGCCCGTTCTCCATCACCTCGCGCCAGGCAGTCAGGAGACGGGGCCGGTCCTCTCCGTGGACATAGGCGGCCAGACCTTCCGCGCTCTCTCCCGAAGGACGCCGGGTGATCTTCCGCCAGCGTTCATTCGTGTAGATGCACTCGCCGGAGGCGGCGGTCTGGAAGATGCCCACAGGGGCCCCCGCGCTCATGAGGCGGAATTTTTCCTCGCTGGCTGCCAGCTCGGCGGTGCGCTCCAGGACCTGGGCTTCGATGTTCGCGTTCACCACTTCCAGCTCGGACCGCTGCCGCGCCACCTGCTTCATCCCCCGCAGCCGCTGCCGGATGGAGAGGAGCAGGAAGATGTCTTCAAAAACCACCCAGCCCGCGTGCTCCAGCGTGCGCCAGACCGGCGCGGCCATGGAGCCGTAGATGGACTGCGGCCAGAAAAATCCGCGCAGCAGATGATCCGCCAGTACCACGGCGGTGGCCGTCATGAGCACCTTCCAGTCGAGGTAAAACGCGATGAAAGCGAGAGAGCCGAAGACGTGAAAGTGGGTTTCGATACGCCCGCCCGTGAGGTGAATGAGCAGGGCTCCCGTGAGCATCTGGCCCGCCGCCACCACATGCCGGGTGACCGCTTTCCCCGGATGCCGCCAGGCCAGGAGCACCGGGAAGAAGGTAATCACCCCGCCGAGGAATACCGAGGCCCACACGTGCGGATGCACCCCGCTCTCCAGGCCGGACCACGCGCGCGGGGACACGATGAGGGCAAGGAGCACTCCAAAGACCCATTGTCCCACCAGCAGCCACTTGAAGATCCGGTCCGTGTTCCGGAAATTGATATGGCACTGCTCCTCAAAGAGGTTTCCGGCGGAATGCGCCGGGGAAATCTGACCGTGCGCCGTCATTCCCGGGGGGCTCCCTCCATGCCGGATGCCGTGGACGCGCCGGAGAGCGAACATCCGTAAACCGGGGTTCCCGCCGGGGACGCCATCCCCGCGTCGCGGCCTTCCAAAAGATCCAGGATGAGGGTGCTGCCGTCATTGTCCCCGCAGTGTCCCCGGCCCGCGGTGAGGCCGCCGTGGAAAACGAGCCGCCCCGCTTTGTCATAGACGAAGGTATCCCCGGAGGTGGCCGCGGAGAAAAGGCCGGCTTCCCGCCCATCCGCATCCCCCACGACCTTCACGCCCGGAATCTCCCGGGCCTGCCGCCAGAGGGATGTGTCCGCCCAGGCCTCTTTCATTTCCTCCGGTTGGAGGAAAACCACCCGCGCGTCCAGCCGGCCGCCGCTCCTGGCCAGCAGTTGCCCCAGATCCTCTAGGCTGGCCTGGGAGCACGGGCATTCGGGGTGGACGAACATCAGCAGACTGAATTTTCCAGGTTCGGGCGCGAGGCGGCTTCCTTCCGGCCAGTCTCTCCCGGTCAGGCGGATTTCCCCGGGTGTGAGGCTGTATGACCAAAGCCAGGCAAGTCCCCCCGCCGAAGCCCCTAACCATATCAAGCTCAACAAAAACCACAAATACTTAGACATTCCATACAATGAAGCAATTTTTTGAAGGCTGACAACCCCCAAGCTCATCCGATTTTTACCCCACCCCTGGGTGGATCGTGGCGTCCCTCCACCAAGTGTAACCTCCCTCCGTCTTCTTAAAAAAAGGTGTGCCCGGCGATACGATACTGTGCAGGGTGCCCCTGAAATTCCCGTTTCCATGAAAGCACCTGCCCAAATCCTCACCGCGCTGGCCATCGCGGGAGCCGCCGCGTATTATCCGTTGAGTACCCGCTTCCAGGAGGCGGCCAGGCTGCATGAAACGGCGCAAAAGCGCACGTTGATCAAAGGCACTGCCTCCGGGGATGCCGCTGGAGCGCGGGGTAAAGAAGGTGCCGGAGGAAAAGAGGGGGATGCCAAAAAGGAAGCTGCGGGCCGCATTCCCGCCGGGGTCCCGGCCGCGGAGGCGGACCGCATTCTCAGGGAACTCTCCGGACTGGACGGAAAAATGATGTCCTCCCGCCAGATCCTCGCCCTGCTGGAAAAGATCATGTCCCTCCCGGCCTCCCACATGGAGGAGGCTCAGACGGTTATTCAAGGTTCCAAAAACCCCATCATGGGGGCGTTTTTGATCTCTGCTCTCTATTCCCGCTGGGGGGAACTGGATCCGGAGGCCGCGAAGGTGGCCCTGGAATCCTCCTCGGGGGGAAATCCCATTTTCAAATTCGCCGGGGCTGCCGCCCTGGCTGCGGGATGGCTGGAGAAAGACCCGGACTCGCTTCTGAAGTGGCTGGCCACCCAGCCGGCAGGTGGGGAACGCCGGGGCCGGGGGCCCGGCATGGGCGGGGACATGCGCCAGATCATGACGGAAAGCCTGCTCACAGGCATGGGCACCACGGACCCGGACACCACGGAAAAGCTCATCGCCTCCCTGCCCCAGCGCCGCCGCGCGGATGCCGTGATGGACATGGCGGAGCGGGATCCGGAGAGCGATCCCCGGGAGGCTGCCGCCCGGGCCATGGTGGAGGCCGGGGACAATCCGGAACAAAAGGAACAGGTGAACCGCCGCCTGGGCCGCCTGCTTGCGGAGCGGGATCCGAAGGAGGCCATTCAATACGCCTCGGAACTCCCGGAGAATGAGCGCGGGGATACTTATCGCGCCGCCATGGATTCCTGGATGCGCAAGGACAAGGCGGAGGCCACGAAGTGGCTGAAAGAACAGACTCCGGAGGTGCAGCTCAGCGCCGTGCAGGGCATGCGGCGGGAAGTGGGGGACATGAGCTATGACGAAGCGACCAGCTGGTCCCAGCAGGTTTCTCCCCAGGCGGGTCAGGAGGTCATCCGCATGGCCATGCAGGAAAACGCCCGGCGCGATCCCGAGGCGGCCCTGCGTTACCTCCCGGATATGACTGACGAAACCCGTCCCGGCGGCTACGAGCAGATCGCCACGGAATGGACCCGCAAGGATGCCATGGCCGCCTCCGAGTGGATAGAGCCCCTCCCGGTGGGACCGGAAAAAGACCGCGCCATCCAGGGTATGGTCCAAGAACTGAGGCGGACCGATCCCTCCAGCAGCACAGTCTGGGCCGCCTCCGTGAACGACGAGAAAATGCGGACGAACCTCGTGACCGAGAATGCCACGCTGTGGCTGAAACGTGAGCCGGAGGCTGCCGCCGCCTGGATCAACGAAACCGATACTTTAACCGACGACCAGAAGGACCACCTTCTCAAACGCTAACCTGTTTCCTCTCCATGAAAAAATGGCTTCCTTTTGGCATCACCCTGCTCACCGCCACCGCTGCCGCGGCGGGCGTTTATTTCTGGAAAGGGTCTGAGATTGAAGACCTCACCAAAGCCCGGCCCGCCACTGGCGTCCGGGCCTCCGGCCTGGGCGGCACGGGACCGGTGAAATCCGCCAAAACCATGCGGCAAAAGCTCGCGGAGGGGCCACCCACCCGCAACGGACTGCGCGCGCTTTTCGGGCGCTCCACCCGCATCATGGCCATGGACCGGGAGGAGGTGGAAAAGCTGCTGCTGGAACTGGAGAAATCCGGACGCATCCGCTCGCCGCTTGCCGGTATCGATATCATGTCCGCCTTTGCCCGGCTGGCGGAACTGGACCCCGCCGCCGCCATGGAGCGCGCCATGAAAAGCAAAGGAGAGATGCGGGACATCGGCATGTTCGCCACCATGAACGAGTGGCTGACAAAGGACCGGAAGGGAGCTCTCGCGTGGTTCACCGCCAGCGGGGATGAGGAGGCGAAACGGAAGTACCTCACCTTTACCTCCATGGGCCTCGCGGGGAGCGATCCCCAGTTGATCTCCGATCTCAGCATGGCCATCCAGGATCCTGAGGCCCGGAAAAAAGCCATGATGGAGTCCCTGGGTGCCCTGGCATTTTCCGATCCGGACGCCGCCCTGAAACGGCTGAATGAGATCGAGGACCCGGAGGAACGGGAGAAGGCGGGGGAGATGGTGTATCAGGGTTTCCTCTTCCGCCATCCGGAGAAGGCTCTCGCCTATTCCCTGACCCAGCCAGCGGGCTCGAAGGCGCGGGATAATATCCGCCAGTCTCTCGTGCAGTGGGGCGAGCAGGATCCCGGCGCGGCTCTGAAGTGGATGACCTCCCAAAACAAGGACGTGCGTCAGGAGCTTTTCGACACCCAGGATAAGAACCCCGGCTGGGCCTTTGGCAAAGCGACCACGGATCAGATCAATGAAGCCGCGCTCCAACTGGGCGACCAGGCGCAAAAGGATAAACTGCGCGCCGCCTATGCCAACGCCCAGGGGAACAACGATCCGGCCGCAGGCCTGGAGCAACTGAGTTCCATCAAAGACAAGGAACTGCAAAGCGCCACCGCTGCCTCCATCGGCTCCGCCGCCGCCCGGGCCTACAAGGTGAATGAGATGAACGTCTGGCTGGAATCCGCTCCGCCCAATAATACCCGGGACACGGTGGTGGCCTCTTTTGCCGCCGGCCTCGCCCAGCGGGACCCCGTGGCCGGACTGGAATGGGCCGGGAAGATCACGGACGGCACCATCCGCGCCCAGACCATCCAGGCCGTGAACGCGATTAAACCGGCGCAGCCGAAGTGATTCCTCCGGCACCGAAGAGCACGCCCTTCATGAATTTCACCAGATCCGAATTCCGGGCTATCGCGTCCGGATTACTCTTCTGTGTGCTGGGTGGCATCTTTATCACCACGGGTGACCATCAGACGGGATTTCTCTACCAGGCTCTGGTAGCCCTGGAGTGGCGCTGACGCTGGTGGCATTATTCCTCGTCCGTTATTCATGGACCATCCGGCGGGACCGTCCGTGAATGGAATGCATCCCCGGTTATCCCGCGCTCCGCTCCGCCAGCATCAACTGGGACACGGTGAGGAACTTCAGCCCGCGTTTGGCCAGGACGGGGAGCGTGGCGGGCATGGCGCTCACCGTGGTGGGATGGATATCGTGCGCCAGGATGATGGAACCAGGGCGCGTGGCGGCGAGAATGCGGCTGGACACCACGCTGGAGTTCCGGTCCTTCCAGTCGTTGGGGTCCACGCTCCAGAAGACGCTGGGATAGCCAAATTCCCGGGCGATCCATTCCTGCTGGGGAATCGTCAGGGAGCCGTAAGGCGGACGGAATACCAGCGGGGCCACGCCGCAGGCGCGGTGGATGGCATCGTGCGTGCGCCGCAGTTCCTCGCGCACCGCGGCATCCGGCAGGCGGCCCAGCGCGGGGTGGCTCCAGCTGTGATTCCCCACTTCATGGCCCTCCGCCACGATATCCCGGACGATGCCGGGATGCGTCGCCACGTTTTTCCCGATGAGGAAGAACGTGGCCTTGATCCCCCATCCGCGCAGCATCCCCAGGAGACGCGGGGTGTGCACGGGGTGCGGGCCGTCATCGAAAGTCATGGCCACCAGCGGCCCCGCGACCTTCGCGGAACTCCACCGGTGCCGCGTGCCCGGCGGCAGCGCGCGGGGCACGGGGCCGGGATTGAATCCTGGCGTGTTGCCCGGCACGGGCGGGGGCGGGGCCACCGGAGCGACGGGTGCCGGTTTTGAGGATTTGCAGGAGGGAAGGAACGCGGCGGCAGCGGGCGCGGTGAATAACAGGAACTGGCGGCGGTGCATGATATCAGCGACAGGGGGTATGAAACCAGGCGTGGGAAATGGGGACCACCGGGTTGTTAGCGTCCTCACTTTATCCGGTCCGGTTTCATCGAAAGCGTGAAGTTTCCCCCGTTCGCGTCGTGGCCGGACCCCGCACCCGGAGAAAAAACAACTCGCGGGAGTTCCCGCCCCGTGCCAGAAACCGCCGTCCGGCTCCGGTTTCCTGACCGCTTTCCCCCACACCACTCACATCCGCCCTCCATGCCGCCCATTGTCCAGATTTCCCTCGACCTCACCGGTATCGATGAAGCCCTCTCCACCGCCGCCACGGCGCTGCGCGCGGGCGTGGACTGGCTGGAGGCGGGCACGCCGCTCATCCTCGCGGAAGGCCTGCATGGCGTGCGGGCCCTGCGCGCGGCCTTCCCCGGCGTGCCCATCGTGGCGGACCTGAAGACCATGGACGGCGGCTATCTGGAGGCGGAAATGATGGCCAAAGCCGGGGCTACGCACGTGGTGGTCATGGCCCGCGCGCACGATGAAACCATCCGCTGCGTGGTGCAGGCCGGGCGGGATTTTGGCGTGAAAGTCATGGGCGATAACATGGCCTGCGAGGACATGATCGACGGCGCGCGCCGCCTGGAGGACCTCGGGTGCGACTACGTGGTGCACCACATCGGCTACGATGAGCGCCGGGGCATCGCCGCCCGGGGCGAGCGCATGCCCAGCCCGCTGGACCAGCTCCGCGAGGTGGTGGAGGCCGTCCGCATTCCCGTGCAGGCCGTGGGAGGTCTCTCCCTGGAGCAGGCCGTGCGCTGCCCGGAATATGGCGCGCCCCTCGTGGTCATCGGCGCTCCTTTGACCATTGACTCGGATTCCTTCCGCACGGCGGGTGGAGATATTGAAGCCACCCTCCGCGAGATCTGCCGCCGGGTGAAGGGAAGTTAGAAAAAGAGCGGGCCCAGGCCGCCTGTCCTGACCTGATGCTCCGTCCATTTTTGCCACTGCTCGCGCTGCTTTGCGCGGGTCTCTCCGGCTGCACGCTTCATGAACCTTCCCCCGCGAAGGGCTCTCCGCCCACGATTGTTTTGCGCGAGGATCCCAGTCGTCTGCTGCCCCATCTGTCCCACCGGAAGTTGATTTTCAACGGGAGGGTTTTCAGAAATCCCCGCGGCGCGGATGCGGTGGAGATCCCGGAACTCCACCTCTGGCTGTTCGTGACCAGTGAGGCCAGTGGCCGGCGAAACGTGATCCATGTCGTGCCTGGCGGCGATCTTTCCAGACACTTTGAGATCCGGACGGACATTGATTTCGGTGACGGACTGGGGCGCGACAAGACGGAGCACGGCGCGTGCTTTGTGGACAAGATCGAAGGAAACAGGATTTACTT
Source organism: Verrucomicrobiales bacterium (assembly GCA_965229245.1). Taxonomy (GTDB): domain Bacteria; phylum Verrucomicrobiota; class Verrucomicrobiia; order Verrucomicrobiales; family V1-33; genus V1-33. The sequence goes on along the minus strand of CBDDIW010000001.1, from coordinate 1,387,613 downwards.
CAGATACAGGATGAAGATTGATCCCCTGGGGGATGGCGTCATTCCCCCCGATACCCTCTATTTACTGGATACCGGGCACCGCACTTTTGCCCGGATTAAATGACCGGCGCTATCCTTTTCGGATACAGTGAATACACAGGCGGGAGCATAAATGTCTCCGGGGTTTTGTCTTATCAACGTGGCGGAAGTTTGCCGCCAGTGGTGTTCGGCTAACTGATTTTGTACTGACACGGGGACCTGAACTCCGGAGGGCCGAAGGCCCGGCCCCATACCAGCCCGGGGCGACGCCCCGGGAATGACCGGCCACGATGTTTTTAAGGGCTGAAAGCCCCTGTCATTTCCGTTCGGCAGGACCGGATGGGACGGGCCTTCAGCCTTTTTCCTTTGTCCGGGGGGGAATACCTGGGGCGCTGCCCCAGGCTGGTATGGTTTGCGCCTTTGGCGCGGCGGAGGACGCATTCCTGCCCCGGGAGAGCACGGCGAATCAATTAGCCGAACATCACTGGTTGCAAATCCCCGCCACGTCGCGGGCCATGGCTGGATTCACCTGAAATGCGCGATCGGTGGGCTTACACCAGAATATTCTTCACCACATGCCCCTGCACATCCGTGAGGCGGTAGTCGCGGCCCTGGTGGTGGAAGGTGAGGCGCTCGTGGTCAAAGCCCAGGGCGTGGAGAATGGTGGCCTGGACGTCGTGCACGTGGACGGGATTTTCCGCGATGTGGAAGCCCAGGTCGTCCGTGCTGCCGTAGCTCACGCCCGGGCGGATGCCGCCGCCGGCCATCCACATGGTGAAGGCCTGCGGGTGGTGGTCCCGGCCCATGCTGCGGCCCAGGGAGGGATTCGTCTCCACCATGGGGGTGCGGCCGAATTCCCCGCCCCAAATCACCAGGGTGTCCTCCAGCAGCCCGCGGCGCTTCAGGTCCAGCACCAGGGCGGCGCTGGCTTTGTCCGTGATGCCGGTGTTCGTTTTCACGTTCCCCACCACGTCACTGTGGGCGTCCCAGCCTTCGTGATAGATATTGATGAAGCGCACGCCGCGCTCCGCCATGCGGCGGGCCAGGAGACAGGCACGGGCAAAGTCCGCCTTGTTAGGATCGCACCCGTAGAGATCCAGCGTCTCCTTCGATTCCCCGCGCAGATCCATGAGATCCGGTGCGGAGGTCTGGAGGCGGAAAGCCATTTCGTAATTCGCCAGACGCGTGGTGATCTCCGGGTCCCCCTCGGCGGCCAGGCGACGCTGGTTCAGCGTGGCGATGGCATCCAGCGTCTCCCGCTGCGCCCGGGCATCGATACCCGCCGGGCTGGCCACGTTCAGGATGGGGTCTCCCTGGTTCCGGAAGCGCACGCCCGCGTAGGTGGTGGGCAGGAAGCCGCTGCTCCACAGCGCGGAGCCGCCGCTGATGCCGCTGCCCGTGCTCATGACCACAAAGGACGGCAGATTTTTCGTCTCCGCACCCAGGCCGTAGAGCGCCCAACTGCCCATGCACGGGCGGCCCGGCTGGGCAAAGCCCGTTTGGAAAAGGATCTGCGCGGGGGCGTGATTGAACTGGTCCGTCTTGCAGGACTTGATGAAACAAAGCTCATCCGCGATCTTCGCGAGGTGGGGCATGGCCTCCGAAATCTCCGCGCCGCTTTGGCCATGGCGCGCGAATTTGAATTGCGGCCCCAGCACGGCGGCGTCCGGGCGGATGAACGCGAAACGCTGCCCGCCGATGACGGAGGGCGGCAGCGGCTTCCCGGCCAGCTTTGTCAGCGCGGGTTTGTTATCGAAAAGTTCCAGCTGGCTGGGCGCGCCCGCCATGAAAAGGTGGATCACCCGCTTCGCGGTCGCCGGGAAGTGCGGCGTGGGCAGCGGGGTGAAGACCCCGGAGGCCGCCGCCATGGCCCGGGGCGCGAAGGCATCCGTCAACAGAGAGGCCAGCGCCATTTTGCCAAGGCCGACGCCGCATTCACGCAGGAAGTGACGCCGGGAGGTGTGGGGGACGGAGGAGAGGGACATAGGGATGAGGATACCCCGTATCTAACGCGGCGCAACGCGTTGCCTTGCATTGGAATGCACGCTGTCCGGGTACACAAAAACGCGCGGCGGGGAAAAACGGAACCCGCCGCGCGTCTGGTCCCGCCGGAAAGGCGGGAGCCGGTTTTCACTTCCTCATACCGACGGCTTTTTCCCGAAGAGCAGGGAAATGACCGCCAGCACGATGAAGATGAAAAAGCAGATCTGCGCGATGCCGGCCGAGGCCCCGGCGATGCCGGTGAAGCCAAGGATGGCGGCAATGATCGCGACGACGAAGAAAACGACAGTGTAGTGGAGCATGTTAGTGGGGTTTGTTAAGTTGCGGAAGGGGAATGCACCCTCCGTACCGGGACTGTTTCACGGGAAAAAGTTCCGGAAGCCTCGTTTCCAGACGATTCCGCACGATCTTTCCCGGGTGGCCCATGCACGCTGCATCCGGCGGCATCCTGTCCTCCCTTCACGGTATCCGTTCTGCCCCGTGTGGTGGCAAAATCAGTCTCTGTTTGGGGCCTTCACTCCCCTGGCTGGAGGGTGACGGCGCAATTGTGGCCGCCCATGCAGGTGCTGATCTTCACTATAGTAGCCCCCTTTGCGGAAAGGGCTTCCGCCGGAAGGTGCAGTGAGGTGCCGCCGCTGCTCAAGCCCGGGAGATTGGGAGGCAGCAGACCTTTTTCCAGAAATCCGTGGAGGATCGCGAGGTCCAGCGCGCCGGAGGCTCCGAGCGAATGTCCGGTGAAGGGTTTCAATAAATGCACGGTGGCTCCCTTTGGCAGAGCGGCGGAGAGCGCCGCGCGCTCAGCCAGGGCGTGCGCCTGGGTGCCGGTGGCGTGCGGGCATACGGCCACCCGTGAGGGATGGCCGCTCTCCGCGAGGGCCGCGGTCACGAGTTCCCCCAGGGGCGCGCCATCCGGCGGCAGGCCCACGGCATCGTAGGCGTCCGCGTTCCACCAGCAGCCGGTAAGGCGGGGAGCCCTGGGGTGCCGCGCGGCAGGCTCCAGGATGAGGGCGGCGGCGGCTTCGGCAGGCATGAATCCCGCCGTCCGGGGGCTGTAGGGATCATTTACCCCGTTGGTGGAAAGGAGACCCGTGGCGGTAAAGTCCCGCAGCAGCGCGGGCAGGAGCGGCAGTTCCACCCCCACGACAAGAGCCCTCGGAGCCATGCCGGAAGCCACCGCCATGGCCGCCATGGCCGCCGCGTCCAGACCGGACGAGCACCCATTCGAGAGCACCTGCCAGCCGCCCCGCATGCCCAGCTCGATACTCACGGCGGCGGCGATTTCACTGTGCATGGAATTGCTGGCCGCATACAGCCCCACCGGGCGGCGTCCGTGGCGTTCGCCCAGCAGTTCGGCGGTGTTTCCCCGACTGGTGCCGGCGAAGATCCAGGCTTCCCGCCGCATCTCTGCCGTCCATCCCGCCGCCTCCACGGCCTCCCGGGCAATGGCCACGGCCAGATTACTCGCCGCCCCGTAGCGCCGCCCCGCCAAAGGCGCGCGATCCCTCAACCAGCCGCCGGACAGATGAGCCCAGGGCTGGAAGTCCGAGCGGTATTCCCCCAGGGGGCGCAATCCCGTGCGCCGTGCGGCGATGGCCTCCACCTGTTCCCGCAGGCTGTCGCCGGCTCCCCCCCGCGCGGCGGCGGCGGTGATGGCGACAGGCTGGGGCAGGAGACTCATACGATGCGGAAAAACGGGGGTCCGCCGGATACGTCACTCCCATGCCGCCCGCGAGCCCGAATTCCGGAAGTGAGGAATGCTTATTCAAACGGCAGCGAATTCCGCCGCGTCTCCCCTCCTGGGGAGGTGCCGGAATCCCCGTTCTGAAAACCGCCCACTCCAGGATAAAGTGAAAGCAACGCGGGCCGTCGCGGACGGGCGGCCCGATTCGCGGCCCGGTCCTGCCATTGCTCATGCCACTCGATCTCTCCCCGGCTCAGAATCCGGTGCAGTCGCAGGTGCCCATATCCCTGCAATCCCAGCACGGGCAGGAACAACTCCAGAGTGCCGTAAGAGGTGAGCGTGCCGATGACCACGATGATGAAACAAAGCCAGTTCACATACCGCCACTGACCGTCAGTGTCGCCCAAAATCACCCAGAAAATCCCGATGCCGCAGAGCAGTGCCAGGAACCACAAAAACACGGCAAAGAGGCCCTCATGATAGCTTGTGCAATTCAATCCCAGCACTGGCGCGATTTCCTGGCAGCCCCATTCGTAAAAGCGGAACAGCGCGACACTGGCCACCAGCATCACACAGGTGAGAAAAACCCGCCATGCCGTGGCCCCGATGCCATGCACCACCGCCGTGCCCCTTCCCATGCTGGAAGCCTCCTCCGGAAACCAGTCCCGCCGGGCAAACGCGACGAGCCGGGCAAACAGCCCGCCCCGGGGTTCCTCCTCCGGTTCCATTTCCTGGTCGTCCGGGCTGTTGTCAGAGAGTTGTCGCGCGGGGGGATCGATCATCGCCGGGAAGTTTCCACCTCTATCATTTCACGCAAGGCGGGATCGTCTCTTCCCCGCAGCAAGGTCGTATTACCTTTCCTGCGGAACGCCGGTAAAATTAAAGGAAGGATTTCCCGGTTTTGAAAATCCGGGAGCCGGCGTTCATGACTGTTCGGGCCTGACAGTTCTTCCAGCCACAGTGCGGGTAAAAAGCGGGACACGGTCGATGGATTTCACAGGTGGCTGACGGCTGCGGTGTGGATGGAGTCTAGGCCGGGATTCTGCTTAAACAAAAAGCCCCGGGCCTCATCAGGGGCCGGGGCTTCAGGTTAAACGGGGGAACCGGACGGATCTTTGAGTGAAGGTCGTGCGGCTGGCTTATACCATGTTCCGGAAGAGCGGGCCTTTTGAAAGCCGGATGGACCCGCCATTCTCAACAGGGCGTGGTCTTACTTTCCGAGAAGCGTCGCAAAGGCCGCCGCTTCTCCGGGGGAAAGGCGGGGGGCCTGCTCGCTTTCAGGATTAAAGGTAAAGTCCACCTGGCCGCCCTCCTGGGCGATGACATGGAGTTCGCCTCCGAAGCGGACGTCACCCACTTTGACGAGGATCGTTCCGGCGGGGGCGGAGGGAGCCTGGCGCAGGGCGGAGCCCAGCAGGGACTGCAATTGGCCGAGAGACTTGGAGGTGCCGGTATAGACCGTGAATTCCCGCTCCGCGTAGGCCCCGGGCCGGTGGAGCTTGAAGTTGATTTTCTGACTCTTCACCGGTGAGCCGGAGGGGGAGGTAAGGCCGATCACACAGACCGCGCCGGTATCCGCAGCCCGGGCTGGTCCCAGCACATTGGGGAATTCCTGGGAGGGCGCGGGCACGGCGGGTTGTGAAGGGTCCGACGTTTCTTTGGGTCCAGGCGTGGCGCAACCGGTGAGCAGCAGAGCGGAGAGGAGAAGCAGGCGTGTGGAGGTCATGTTCTTTCTTAATCACGGCCTGGACCAGGCTCAAATGCTTTGCGTTACGCGGTTTCGTGGCCCCGCGCATCCCGTTCTGGTATGGGGAATCCATGGAGCTGGAAAAGGCTGCTGTTCTGGTCACGAGGAACGCCTTGGAACCCGGCCACCAGTTTTCTGGAAACCCTGGCCGTCCCTTGTCCGCGATCAGGGCCGGTTTCCTTTCTTCGCTGGAAATCGATCCGGTCTCACGTCGCCTCTATCTGCGAGCCGTCCTGCCTGTTTCCGGCGGCAAATGATATTATTCTCATGATGACGCCCTGCCTGGCGCGATATTGCCGGAAAAGGTTCAGGATTTCTACTTCGGCTGAAGAAACCGGCCGGGGCTTGGCCCCGTTTTTGCCTCTTGATGTCACAGCCTGTAAGCTTCCGGGTGAAAAAAGTATCGGACTCCCGTTCTTTTCTTTGCCGGATGCCGCCGGTGTTCCTTCACCTGCAACCCGCCAAATGATTCCATGACTTCACGTTTTCTTTCCTCTGTTCTCCTGCTCGCGGGCGTCGCGGTTTGCGGCGCGGCTCCGGCGATCATCGTCCCGTCCATCGTTTCCTCCGCGAATGAAAATGCTTTTTCAGGACAGGGGTTCACATTCCTGACAAACAACAGCGGGATGACCCCTGCGGTGAGCAGCGGCGCGACGCTGGCCACCGCGCAGTCGGCGGTGCACAATTACGGCGGATTCACCGAATCCTGGGTGACGGTGGATTCCACGGGGGATTACTTTGCCACCGGCACCGGCCTCACGGCAAAGCCCACTATCGTCTTCGACCTCGGTCAGACCACGGTCCTGGCGGACATCATCCTGTGGCAATATCAAAACGACGGCGGTGGTGGTCCTAACACCGGGAACCAGACGCGGTCGCTGGAACTGAGATTCAACACCGCCGCCCAGGGCTTCGCCTCCTTCACCGGCTCCGCCACGACACTGACACTGAAGCCGGTGACGGACGGAGACGGCGTGAGCGGGAATGACCTGGCCGGGGTGAATGGCGCGCAGACCTTCGCGCTCAGCGGGAGCTTCCGGTATGTGCAGTTGACCGTCACGGACAACTACCGGGACTTCCAGGGCATCACCGGTGGCGGGGATCGCGCCGGGCTGGGAGAGGTGCGATTCTTTGGCGAAGCCGTGCCCGAGCCTGCCTCCGCGGGACTTCTGGTGCTGGCTGGTCTCCTGTTGGGCCGGAGACGGAGGTAGGAGTCCCCGCCCTCAGCCCCGGATGCGGCTGTCCAGTTGAAAGACCTGGCCGGACACGGCGGTCATGGAGTCCAGAAAGCGGATGAAGCGCGCGGCGTCCGTTGTCGTGTTGAATTTCCCCAGGACATGGGAGGCCCGGGCGCGGTTCGCCGCGGCGGGAGGCACGTCCCTGACAAACGCTGTCTCCATCCAGCCAGGGAGCACGCAATTTACGCGGATGCTTTCCGGGCCGAGCTCCGCGGCGAGGGCCTGGGTGAGACCTGTGAGCCCGGCCTTTGCCGCCGCGTAGGCTGTCTGGCCGGCCGGGCCGGTGAGCGCGGAATAGGAGCCGATATTCACCACGTGTCCCGCGCCCTGGCGACGCATGATCCCGACCGCCGCCCGGCAGCAGAGGAAAGCGCCGCGCAGGCAGACCTCCAGCACCGCGTCCCGGTCCGCGGCGGGCTGCGTGGCCAGCGGGGCATCCCGGCGGAGGCCGGCATTGTTCACCAGGAGATCCAGGCGGGGCAGGAATTGGAAATAACGGGCCACACCCGTTGCGTTCGTCACGTCCAGCTCCGCGCGGGGCGGTGCCAGCACTTCCCAGTCCGCCCGAAAAAACTCCTCACGCAACGCCGCGGCCAGCCCGCCACCGCCGCCGGTGATGAGAACCACGCGCCGCCCGGTATTCACGGGTGTTTCCCCGCGGGCTGGAGCACCACGGACTGGAGATTCCACAGATAGTCGGAGGTCTTCGGCACCCCGGTGCATTCCACCCGGATATCCACTCCCGGCTCTTTCACCTTGAAGACGCCCGCGACTTTCAATTCCCTGGAGCCCTGGCCTTTTTCCCCGGCGGGGACGGTGACGGAAAAGGTTTGTTTGGCTAACGTAATGGTGGCCGTGCCTCCGCTTTTCGGTCCCGAGTAGCGCAGGGAAATCTCATAATCGCCAGGCGCGAGATCATCCAGGGTCCACACGGCATAGGTGCCCTCCTGCTTCCATGAGGCACTGCCTTCGGTGCCCCGCGCTTCGGGAGGACGGAGGGCTTTTTCCATCTTCAGTTGCCGCATCCGGGGAGCGCCGGCGGGGACATTCCGGCCCGGCGGGGCGGGAGCATCGGCTTTCGCTTTTGTGAAGCGGGCGATGATTCCGTTGATTTTTTTGGCCGCTTGGGTAGCGGGCGGCTCCGCTTCTTTGCCCGCGGGGGGATCCGGAAACCGGACGGTGCCTTTGGCAATGGCGTCCAGTTGCTCCATGTCCGCCTGGACGGTCTTCAGTTCCTCCATGACCAGTCCGGCATCCTCCTCCTCTCCCGCGGCGGTATAGAGGGTGGCGAGCTTTTGCAATTCATCCGTGTAGACCGCCAGCCGGGCGCGGATGGCGGTGGCGCGGTCCGCTTGCAGGCGGACCTCCATGGCGGCGAGTTCCTTGTCAGGCTTTGTCTCCGGCGCCGCGGAGACCGCCAGGGGACCGGTCAGGAGTAGCAGGGCGGGGAAAAGACAGCGCGGGCTCATGAGTTCTTCGCGGTGGGCGGCGGGAGATCCCCGGTGCGCGTCAGCGTTACTTTTGTCAAGTCCATGAGCCAGCCATCCGCGTGGGTAAGGCCGGTGACGGTGAGGGTCAGGGTTTCCGCGCCTTTGCCGATGATCACGGTGCCCACTTCCAGTAAGCGGGCCTCCGGGGCGAAAACCTCGCCGTTCGGGCCGGTTTTTTTGCCCCGGTTCTCGGGGGAAACCACGGGCTTTACCTCCACCTTTACGGGCGGTCCGGCGGCGGTCCCTCCGGTGGCAAAGGCTCCGAGCGTGGCCTGGCCGCCGCCATTCAACGGGACCCGGCCTTTGATCTGCACACTGTATTTTCCGGAGGGCACGTTATAGGCCGGCAGGCGCCAGGAGATGGAGCCCGTGTTCGCCGGGCGCAGCTTTGTGAACCATTTGTGCACGGGATCGAACATCACCTCACCCCGGAAAAAACTCCGGAAGGAAGTGCCCGCCTCCAGCACCACCGTCGCGGTCCGGGAGGCACCCGCGGGATCCCCCATCGCCAGTTGCTCCGGGTTGCTGGCCAGGGTGTTCTTTTCCTCCCGCACGCGCACCACAGTGTCCGTGTCATTGCCGCGCCTGGCCTGCTGTTCCAGGAGCGTGAGGGTCTCGCGATAGTGATTGTTCGCCGCCTGGGTCTGGCCGCGGAAGTCTTTGTTGAACTGCTCCCGCGCTTTGGCCAGCCGGGCCTCGCCACTGGAGGCGGGGGGCGGGGGAGGCACGGGCACCAGTTCCAGGCCGCGGAAGCGCATGAGCCCGTTCCGGGCCGCCTCCTCCGCGGTGAGTTTGAACTTCGCCAGATTCCCGGTGATTTCCACGCGCCCCAGGGAGACGGTGACCCATTCGCTGTGGCCACCCGTGGAGACAATCTCCCGGCGCAGCACGGTAGTGTCCCGGCTCAACTGGGTGATGTTCTGAAAAGCCACAAGCCCGCCATTCTGAGCGGCCTGGCCGTCCGCGTCCGTTTTCCGGGGGGGAGGCGCGACTCCGGCGGGGCTGCTGAAGGGGGTGATAGTGCCCGTGCGGTCCGTGCGTCCCGGTACCGCGTGGGTGAGCCGCACTTCATACCATCCGGAGAAATCCCCCGTGATCTGCCAGTCGATGAACGCGCCGCTGTTGAGAATAGAGACCGCTCCGGCGGCATCCTCCGCCTTCAATCCCGAGCCCTTGGAGGTGATGTCCCGGACCGAGAGGCGAAAGGAAATGCGGCCATCGTCCGTGCCCGCCACGGCAATTGCCTCCTCCCGGCGGTGGCGCACCCGTTCCGCGCCCGCATAGTCCTCCGCCGCGGCCCGCGCCTTCTCCAGAGACTCCAGAGTGACCGCCCACTGGCCGGTGACGGAACGGTCCGCCGAAAGGATGTTTTCCGCGTAGCGGGCACGCAGAGCGGCCAATTCCCGGGGGATCTCCACCGGAGTCTCCGCGGTCGCGGACTCCAGAGATGGCACGGGAGCCTGCCCGAAGGTGAAAGGGACCGCCGCGGGGAGCACGGAGAGGGAAAGAGCCAAAGCCGCCGCGCGCATCAGTTCCTCCCGTTCGCCGGCAGGAGCCGGACGGATTTCAAATGCATCAGATCCGCGCCCTTCACCGCCGCGGAGGAAAGCTCCAGCAGGTGGCTGCCCGCGATGAGCCGCAGCGTGCCCACCACCTCCGTCTGGTAAAGATCCCAACTGGAAGTGGGCTTCACTGTGCGGCGCAGGTAATAGCGGTCCTCCTTGAGCGTGAACTCGCCGCCGGACTCCGGCTGGCAGGAGTAGGTGAGCTCCACCTCATAGCCTCCGGCCTTCAGACCGGGAGGCAGCAGCCAGGCCGCCATGGCTCCGGCCACGCTCCAGCCGCTGAGCACGCCGGTGGCGGCATTGAAGGTGAGGCCCGGGGAAAGAATGGCGTTCGCGGCTTCCAGAACAACCGGCTGGCCCTCCGTGACGGCGGGCGGTACCGCGGGGGTGCCAGGGTCCGGGGATTCCCCGGAGGGCAGTATCTGGCGGCGCTCCAGGCGGGCACGGGCGGCCGCGGCGTAATCGCCCTTTTTAACCAGATCTTTCTCCAGGGTGAGCAAATTCTGGACGTAACGCTCCCGGAGGTTCTTCGTCTCGCGGTTTACCTGGGTTTTCCACTCCGCCCGCAGGCGGTGGAGCGGGTCGCCGGGAGCATCCGCCGCCAACGTCATGCACCCCACCATTCCGCAAAGAATGGCGGCTGGCAGACGGGATGAACGGCGGGGAGCCATGGTGAAAACAGGATTTAACCTCGCGCGGGAGGATTGTCGAACCGGATATTCCGCGATTTGCAAGGGAAGGCAAAGGGGATTTCCCGTGGGAATAGCGGTGAAATCACGTAACGAAGCGTAAGATATTCCCTGATGCGCCGGCTGGCAAGGAAAGAGGTGCGAAAGGGAAACGGCATTAATCCGGAAACGGGAAAACTTCGGTTTTCCTGCATAATGAACCGGCGGATGGTCAAAAATTATCCACCCTATCCCTTTTTCACCCCAGCACTTCCTCAATCAGCCGGGCCTGATTCTGCACACCCGTCAGGCGTTCCAGGCGACCGCTGGTTTCAAAATAAAGCTGCTCGTGATCCAGCCCCAGCAGGGCGAGGACGGTGGCATGGAGATCCCGGAAGGGCAGGGGGCGGTCCGCCGCCATGAGGCCCAGTTCATCCGTGGCTCCCAGGCGCAGCCCCGCCTTTACGCCGCCGCCCGCCATCCAGAGGGTGAACCCGGCGGCATTGTGCTGGCGGCCCGCGTCCCCCTGCTCCATGGGCGTCCGGCCAAACTCGCTGGCCCAGATGACGAGGGTGCTGTCCAGGAGGCCCCGCTCCTTCAGATCCCCCAGGAGAGCGCTGATGGGCTGATCCACGGCCTGGGCGTGGCGTTCGTGGTTGGATTTCAGCTTTGCATGGGCATCCCAGCCGTCCTTTTCCATCATGTCATAGACCTGCACGAAGCGCACGCCGCGCTCCACGAGGCGGCGCGCCAGGAGGCACTTCCGGCCAAAGGCGGCGGTGTCTTTGTTCGCGTGCGTGAGGCCATAGCGGTCGCGCAGGGCGGGCGGTTCCTTTTCGAGATCACCGGTCTCCAGCGCGGCGGCCTGCATGCGGTAGGCGAGTTCGTAACTGGCGATACGCGCGTCCAGTTCCGTGAAACCCGGGCGCGAGGCGCGGTGCAGAAGATTCAGCTCCCGCAGTCCGGCAAAGGTGCGGTCCTGCCCGGGCGCGAATTCCTCCGGCGGCAGCAGGTCCAGCACGGGCACACCTTTGTCCCGCAGCCGGGTGCCCTGGAAGGCGGCGGGGAGGAAGCCATTGGAGTAGTTAGTCGCCCCGCCGAGTGGTCCGGCGTCAAACAACAGCACATAGCCCGGGAGGTTCTGGTTTTCGCTGCCCAGGCCATAGGTGGTCCAGGAACCCAGGCTGGCCTTCCCGCCCTGGATGTCACCGGTGTGCATCTGGATGCTGGCAGGCCCGTGATTGTTGCTGTCCGCCTGCATGGAATGGATGACACAGAGGTCATCCGCGTGGGCCGCCACTCCGGGAAAGAGGCTGGAAACCATGAGACCGCTTTGCCCGTAAGGTCTAAATTCCCACGGGCTGCCCAGAAGTTCCTCTTTACATCCGTGAAAAATATTGGCAAAGCGCGTGCCCTCCACGGTGTTCCGGAAGGAGTCCGGCACCTTTTGCCCGCCCAGCTTATGCAGCAGGGGCTTATGATCAAAAGTGTCCATGGAGCCCGGACCGCCTACCATGTAGAGGAAGATCACGGACTTCGCCTTTGGCGCGAAATGCGGCAGCCGCGCCCGCATGGGGGACACGGGATCAATGTGAATGCCGGGCGATCCGGTGGTGGCCTTCCCCGTCCGTATCATGGCCTCCAGCGCAAGCGCGCCAAACCCGCACCCGATGCGGGACAGAAAATGGCGGCGGCTGGAGAGGGGAGACATCACGGCGGGGGAAACGTGCCGCGGAACCCGGGGTTGTCAGCCGTTCTTTACGGAAGCACGTCGGACCAGGAAACGCGCGGCAAAGTCTCAAACAGGTAGCCGGGTGACAAGGATGCCGGCCTTCGAGTGCCAGCAGACCCAAAGCTGTGTGTCTTTGCAAAACGCCGTATGGCCATTGCAAAATACCCGCAATTTTCACCCCGTAAAGGGTGTCCGCTTCGGGAAATCCTCTGGCCCGCACTCTGCACTACGCTGTTTCAGGAAAAGGAAGTCTACTGAAGGAAGAAGGTGACCTTTTCCCGGCCCGGGGCTGTAAAAAGCGCCGGGCCTTTTTTGTCCTCAAACCCCGCCCAGGAGCAGCGACAACTCTCTCGCCGAAATCTTCGGCCTCCAGCTATCCTGGACAGGGGCAGGACTGGGAATGTGCCGCGTCAAAGCTTCCCGGTCTTTTTCGCTGCCTCTCCATCGATGATCACCTTCGGGCTGGTTTCCTCCGGCTCAAATTTCACCTTGCAGGTGATAAGGTCGTTATTCGGAAGCCTGGAGGTGAGGAAATAAGTTTGATCCTTCTCCTGGTAATCCAGCGAAACCGTCTCGCAGGCGACCCGGGATTCGTTACTGGGATCCACCAGATAGAAAGTCATCCTTTGAATACCCGCCTTTTGGGGATGGATTTCAAAATACAGCCCTGGTTTGTCCCCGTTGTTAATGTAAGCGTAGTAGCCGTTTTTCGCGGGAGAAGCGGGAGGAGCCACGGCGAAGTGATCGGTACCAGAGAAACGCTGAACCGTCCGCGAGCAAAAACGTGGCAATGATCCACCATCCCCGGGCCTGCACATTGCTTTTCATCAAAGTGAAGGTTGCTTCCACTGAATTGCTGCGGATGACGCTCCGCTTTTCAAATAAAAACCCGGCCTTCGGTAACTAACCAAAGGCCGGGTTTCCGGTGATATTCCCAGTCCAACCTGCCTCAGGCGATGATATCCGTGAGCACCTTGCCGTTGTCCACGATCTCAATCGGGCGATCGCCCGGAGCCATGAGTTCCTTGTCGGCGTTGATACCGAGCTGGTTGTAAATGGTGAAGGCGAGATCGCCCACTTCCACGGGATCGTTCTCCGGCTCGGCGCCGAGGGCGTCGGAGGAACCATAGACCATCCCCTTCTTGAGCCCGCCACCCGCCAGGATGGTGCTGAACACTTTCGGCCAGTGGTCGCGACCACCGGTGTTGTTCACCTTTGGCGTGCGTCCGAATTCCGAGGACACCATCACCAGCGTGCTGTCCAGCAGGCCGCGCTCGCTGAGGTCAGAGATGAGGCGGGCAAAGGCCTGGTCGAATTTCGGCACCTGGCCTTCCATCGCGCCCTTGATGTTGTCGTGGTGGTCCCAGCCTCCGTAGGTGAGAGAGACGAAGCGCACGCCGCTTTCCACCAGACGGCGGGCCATCAGGAGGCGCTGCCCGGCTTCATTCCGGCCGTACGAGTCCTTCATTTTGTCGGATTCCTTGTCGAGGGCGAAGGCATCGCGGGCCTGCGGGCTGCTGATGAGCTTGTAGGCATCCTGGTAGAAGGTGTCCATGGCGTTGAGCGCGTCGGACTTCTCAATGCTCTTGAAGTGGTTGTCCACTCCATCGAGGATCGCGCGGCGGCGGTTGAACCGGCCTTCCGTGATGCCGCCCGGGAGGGCGAGGTCCTGCACCTTGAAGTTCCCGTTACCCGGGTCCGCTCCCAGGCTGAAGGGACCGAAGGCACTGCTCAGGTAGCCGGAGCCCGCGAATTCATTCGGCTGGCTGGGAATGCAAACGTAAGGCGGCAGGCTGTTCCGGCTGCCGAACTCATGGGACACCACTGAGCCAAAGCTGGGATAGGTAAGCGCCGGGCTGGGGCGGTAGCCCGTGAACATATTGTGCGTGCCGCGTTCGTGGGCGGCCTCGCCGTGCGTCATGCTGCGGATCACCACCAGCTTGTCCGCCACGGAGGCGGTGTTCTTCCAAAGTTCGCCAAACTGCATGCCTTCCACCTTGGAATTCACCACTCCCAGCGGGCCGCGATATTCCGGCGGAGCCAGGGGTTTCGGGTCAAAGCTCTCCTGGTGGGCCATGCCGCCCGGCAGGAAGATGTGGATGATACTCTTCGCCTTACCTTCCACGGAGGCATAGTTTTTCTGGTCCGCGCGGGCTTTCAGTTTGAAGAAATCCCCCAGGGAAAGCCCCAGGGCGGTGCAGGCCCCGACGTGCAGGAATCCCCGGCGGCCGAGTTGGTTGGCGTATTGAGCGAAAGAGTTCATAGGATTGGTTTTGGGAACAGGCGGCTGGATGCCCTGATTTTACGTTAAATCTCGCCTGATTTATCGAAGGATTCAAGGGTTCCTCTCTTCCGGAACAAGGATGGCCTTGGGAATCCGCTCCGGGGAGTGGCCGCCGAGCACATCGTGAAGCACTTGCTCCATATTGAGACCCAGCAGGGCGGCGCGGAATTTCTGGTCTTTCAGCGCCACATCCAGCTCCGGCAGGGAAAGCAGATGGCCGTAGCGGGCCTCGCTCACCGCGTGCTGCACATCCCCGTCCTGCTGGAGCCGGCGGAAGGTTTCCCGCAGCACCACGGGACCAGCCTGGGCATGCGTTATCACGCGTTCCCGCCAGAGGGATTCATTTCTCTGGAGCACCAGCAGCGTGCCCAGGATTTCGGACTCGCGGGAATTCAGGAAGTCCGTGCGGTTCATGATGTCCCCCAGCACCCCCTGATCCATGCTCCGGGTGATGCGAAAGAGCAGGCTGTCCTCGTCCAGTGGCGCGACGCTGTTTTCCTCCGCCGCTTTTGCCACCTGATGGAGATGGCCCGCCACGGCTGCCCAGCGGATGGCCACGGCCCCGCCCCACAGCAGGAGCAGCGCCGGGATTAAACCGAGCAGCCCTCCAGCCAGGCGCGAACCGCGATTCATGCTGCGTGTCCCGGCGCTGAAGATGACATTTAGCACCATCCGGACCACGAGCGCGGCGAGGATACCGGCCACGAGCGCGCCCCAGCGGATGAAGTCCTCCGGATCCCCCTTCCACCATGAATGGTCCACCCCGGGCATGTGCCGCAGCCAGGCCATGCCTGCCACCACTCCCGCCGCCACGGCCACCCCCATGAGAAGCAGCCGCCCAATGCCGCGGACGAACCCCATGATGGCGCAAAGCACCGCCAGCCCTGATAAAATAAGGCGGAGATTGGGTTCGGTGAGGAATTGTTCGGGCATGGGATTGGGTTCGGTGAGAGAGGGGTGAACTCAAGCGGGGACCGCCTGTCGTGCGGAGTTTTAGGGTGGCGTTATTTCAGCCATTTGGCCTTCCTGCTCTTACTCTTACTCTTACTCCTACTCCGAGTAGGAGTAGGAGCAGGGGTAGCCGGATGCGGATCTCCTTCCAGGGCCGGCAATTCGCCGCTCCCGGAGGCGTTGCCGGCTAACGGATTGGCTCCCGGTCCAGCCGGGCATCGTCCATGGAGGCGGGATCCTCGATGGGCTCGATATGCGTGGTCACGTTCAGATGAGGCAGCAGCCCGCGCAGTTCCAGTTCCAGCGCCTCCGCGCGGTCGTGGGCGCGGGTCACCGTCCAGGAGCCTGGGACCAGCAGATGCAGGGACATAAAACACCGCGTGCCAGCCTGCCGGGTCCGCAGAGCATGGTATTGAAGGCCTTCGGCCTCCAGTTTGGAAAGAACGGCTTTGATCCCCGTCAACTCACTCTCCGGCAACGCCGTATCCATGAGCCCGAGGGCGCTTTGGTGCACCAGTTTTACACCCGTGGCCACGATGTGCCCGGTAAGGAGCAGGCCAAAGACCGGGTCCAGCCACTGCCAGCCGGTCATGGCGGTCACGGCCACGGCCAGCAGGGTGGCCACGCTGGTCCACACGTCCGTCATGAGGTGTTTGGCATCCGCCTCCAGGGCGGGAGAGCGCCGTTCTTTGGATACCCTGAAAAGCACGCGCGCCACCACCAGATTCACCACGGAAGCCACGGAGGACACCGCCAGACCCCACTCCACTCCCGACAGAGTCTTCGGATTGAAGAGGCGTTCCACCGCGGCCCATCCGATGCCTGCGGCGGCCGCAATGATGAGCGCTCCCTCCACAGCGCTGGCAAAGTATTCCGCTTTGGAATGGCCATAGGCATGATCCTCATCCGGAGGCCGGGCCGCCACGGTGAGAGAAGCCACGGCAAACATGGCCGCCGCCAGATTTGCCAGGGATTCCAGCGCATCCGAGAGCATGCTCACAGAGCCCGTGAGATACCATGCCGCCAGCTTGAAGAGCAGAGTAAAAAGCGCCGCTCCCACCGAAAGCCAGGCATAACGGGTGAGGGGCGTGGGGGACGCTGATGGGGGTGGGGAGGACACGGGCTTGTCAGATGGCACACTTTCCCCGTCCGTCAGGGAAACGGGGGATTACCAGTTGGTATTCAGGGGAGATCTGCCCCTGAGCCCGTTTCCGTCAGTCTCTCGCGGGATGGAGGCAACGGGGATTTTCGCAGCCTTTGAAGGGTTTCAGGAAAGAGAAAAGCGCCCGCGGGTCCGGGACACATGTCCCCGGGAATGAAAAGGGAAAAAAGAGTGTCGGAAGCACCGGTGGGCGGTTTCTTTTAAGAAAAGCACCTCCCATGAATTCCTCCGACAACGCCTTTCACCGTTTCCGCTCCGACGGTTCGCATGATGCCTTCCGGGAGGTGGTGGCGGCTCATTTGCCCATGGTTTACGGCACGGCCCTGCGGCTGGGCAACGGGAACGCGGCGGAGGCGGAGGACGTGGCGCAAATGGCCTTCGCGGACCTTGTCCGCAAGGCGCGCTCCCTGCGGGAGGGGGCCTCCGTGGGGGCTTGGCTGCACCGGCACACCTGTTTCCTTATGAAAAATGCCCTGCGAGGTGAAACGCGCCGCCGCGCCCGGGAGTCGGCGGCTGCCGCGGAAATGCAAGCCGGCTCCACGGATGCCCCGACCGTAGCTAGGCAGTGGGAGGATATTGGGGGCCGGCTGGACCGTTGTCTGGAATCCCTGGCGGAAGCGGACCGGAGTGTGCTGGTGCTCCGCTTTTTCGAGGGCCGGGCTCTGCGCGAGGTAGGGGAGGCGCTTGGCATTGGGGATGACGCGGCACAAAAGCGGGTCTCCCGCGCGCTGGAGCGGCTGCGGCAATTGCTCACCGGCAGGAAGGCAGGATTGTCCTCCGCTTCTCTCGCCTCTGTCATGTCTGCCCGGGTGCGGGCGGAAGTGCCCGCTCATATGGCGGGTTCCCTGGCGCAGTCCGCGTTGCGGCTGGCGGCGGTGCGCTCCGGCGCATTCGCTGCTTCGGGTACCTCCGCGGCTGTCATTACCGCCTGGGCCGGGGTGGTGGCAGTGGCCGCCATGGGAGGTTCGATTTTATGGCCCCACCTGGCTGGCGCGGCCCAGGGAGGCGGGGTGACCGGAAAGGAAGCCTCTCCCGTGCCCGCGGGCGGTGCTTTCCGTAAAATCCCCTTGGCCGGTATGAAGGTGAGGGAAGCCGGTCAAAACGTTCCTTCGCAGACTGGTGAAATCTCCAGCGTAAAAAAGGTGACCAAACCATCCATAACGCCCGCCCAGGAGGTGGCGCTCAGGGCGAGCACGCTGCACAAATGGATGACTGCTTACGCACTGGATCACGGAGGGAATTACCCTTCGGATCTGAGCGCGCTTCTCCAGAAAAATTATGGATTTCCTGAGAACGAAGTGGGAGATTACCTGGGGGCCGTGATTGAATACCGGGGAAGAAAGCTCACCCAGAGCGATCAAGGGTCTTTGTTGCTCCTGAGGTGCCGGATTCCGGATGACTCCGTGAACGAAGTCCGCTTGTACGTAAGCGGATCGTCAAGATGGTGCCCGGCCAGTGAACCTGTCCATGAGGATATATTGCCGGAACAACCGTCCTCCATACCGGTGAATCCGAAGAAGCCGGAACGTCCTTGAAATACCGGTATGAATCCCCGTCTCCGGCTTCCTCTATTCCTGATCCTCGTAATGGGCCTCGGGATTTGTTTTATCCCTCGCGTCAAGCAGGATGAGGCTCCAGTAAAGTCCGTTACCAGACTTGTGGCTGTGATGCCTGTGATCGAGCCCCTGGAGAAACAAACCGAGCCGGAAGTCATCCCGGAGGTGAAAAAGGAACCTCCCGCGCCGCTCACCCCGGAACAGGAGGAGGAGGCCGCCGCCTTGAGAGCCGCGGAGATGTCGAAAATGTTCTCGAGGTATGCGGCGGAACATGAAGGGCATCTCCCGTCTGACCTCAGCGCTCTCATCGCGGAAGGGATTATGGACCGGGAACGGGCCGGGAAATTTCTGAAGGGCGTGGTGGAATACCGTGGCGCGGACCTGACCACGAGCGACTCTCCTGATCTGACCGTCCTCCGGTATCGTATCCCGAAGCGTCAGGATATCGAAGCGAGGGTGCTTTTGAACGGCACCATGTTTTATTGTGATCCGGCGGAACCCATTCCGGAGGATCAGGTGACCGAAGAGGAGGAGATCCCCGCGCCGGAATAGCCGGTCTCCTCCACGCGGATCCCGGTGGGGAATGACGGGGCGGAATGTTTTTTCCCGGAAGATTCCACGGAAATGCCACGCGGTGTTCTAAGCTGTTGTCGCGGGCGCTTCCCTGTGCCCTCACTTTCCCGTATCGCATGTCTGGTCCCCGACAGAAAACCCCCAGCGGCACCCGCCTCACCGGTCGGGGTGCCGGTTTGTTGTTGCTCTCCCTGGCGGTCACGGTGGCGGGCGCGATGCTGCCGGAGCCCATCGCCGTGCGTCTTGGGCTCCTGGGCATGCTGCTGGTGCCCGTAACATGGCCGCTGGCGCGGCGGAATCTGCGGGGGCTGCGCGTGGAACGCCGCCTGCCGGAATCCTGTTTCGCGGGGCAGTTGTTTCCCATGGACCTCCACCTGGTAAATGACCGCCCGCGCCTGGACAGTGTGGCGGTGGAGGTGGAGGACAGCGTGGCCGGGCCCGCCGAGCGTGGTCTCACCGCCCGCTGGGTACGGAGCGGCGGAGGGCGTGTCACCCGCACGCTCACTACCCGGCTTCTGCGGCGGGGCGTCACCCACCGCCTGCGGGCCATGCTCACTTCCACTTTTCCCCTGGGTCTCTGGCGGAGCCGCCGGGAGGTGCGGGATACCGCGGAGGTCATCGTTTACCCCCGCCCCGTGACCCCGCGCACCCTGGAGGAGGCCGTGGACTCCGCGATGATCGACACAGACGAAGCCGAGAGCGCCCACCGGGACTGGATGGGGGACTTTCACGGCGTGCGGCCCTTCCAGCCCGGGGACCGTCTGAAACTCATCCACTGGCCCAGCACGGCGCGGAGTGGGGGTCTCATGGTGCGGCAGTTTGACCGCCCGCTGCCGGAGAAATACTTTGTGGTCTTCCACAGCATCCATCCTGGAAAGAGCACCGGCGAGCGCGGGGATGCCTTCGACAGCGCCATGGAACTGCTGTGCGGGCTTTTGATTTACGCCCGGGACCACGCCGTGTCCCTGGATCTCACGGCTTCTTTTGAGGACTGGCGCACCATTCCCGTGGAAACTCCCGTGCAGATCGAGGATGCATTCTATCTCCTGGCCGCCGCGCGGCGGAACAGCGAGCGGGATCCCGTGAATATGTTGCGCGCGCTTTCCAGCGTGGACCGGCACACGCGGGTGTTCATTCTCAGTGATGTGCCCGTGGGAGACTGGGAGCCGCTGTTACCGGATCTGCCGTTTGCCGTCACCTGTCTCAGCGTCACGGATCTCCGCATCCGCCAGCCCGGGCTGGCTTTCCGGCTCGCGAAACCGGAGTCGAACTGATATCCCTTTTTTTCCGCCGTATGCGCGCCGCTATTTTTATCTACAGCTTTTTCCTCGCCGTCGAGGCCGGTCTGGCGTGGCTCGTTTCCGGAAATCCGTTTCTGGCCGCGGCGGTTACCACGGGCATGCTGTTATACGCGGCGGTCTGGAAAATCGGCGGGCCGTGGGGGGAACTGGTGCGCGCGCTCACCGCTGGTCTCATCACAATAGCGGGGCCACTCTATTACAAAGCCGAAGGGCTGCCCACGGTGCTGTGTTTTCTGGCGCTGCCCCACATTCTGGCGGCCACGCAGTGCTTTTGGGAGATGGCCCTGGGGAAGGATCCCGCGTCGCAGAATATGCGCATGCGCACGCTGGTTTTTACCGTGGGCTTTTACGCCGCCATGGGGCTGGTGTTCGTGCTGTTGCGGGGGGATCCGGCCCTGCATCCGGCGCTCACCACCTCTCTCGGGGTGGCGGTGCTGGTCACGGCGCTGCCCTGCTGGGACCTGGCGCGGGTCACGCGATTGAAGCCGGGGCGGGATCGCGCGGGACTCCCCGCCGCGGCGGCGGGCAGGCGACTCGTGCTTGGGGCCGCCGTGTTGGGAGCGCTCGCCGCTTTTTTTATGGGTGTGCTGCCGCCGGTGGCGGAAAAACTGTGCGCCATCTCCCCGCGCTGGCGGGCGGATAATGATCTCCCCGGCAAACCGCCTCCCCGTCCGCCCCAGCCCCCCCCCGGAGGAGGGAGAAGGAAAAGGCAAAGGAAGCCCCCGCCGGAATAACGTCGCGAACCGGCCTGGCCTGGATCAGTCCGCCCTCACCGGGCGCCATGAACTTCCCGAAGCGGCGAACATGCAGTCCTCTTTCACTCCCCGGCTGCACCTGCGCATCGAGGATCCCGCCCTCGCCGCGCGCATGGCCTCCGGTAATCTTTACGTGCGCAGCCATGCCTTCGATTTCTGGGATGACGGCGCGTGGGAGCCCTCGGTGAAAGGCGGCCAGTGGTTCCGCGACGTGGAGGATGGAGCCGCCGATGGCCTGACCAATCTGCGGCCGGGCCCGCCGGAGGGCGTGAAGCACCGGCTTTTCCTGGATGACACGGACGGCTTTTCCCTCCCGGCTCTCCAGGGAGTAAGGGCTTATGGACTGCCGGAGGTGTTTGGCGATCCCTCGGATCTCTACCGCATCGATGACGGTGTGGCCATCCAGTATGAGGCTGTATCAGAGCCCCTTTTCTGGGACCAACTGCCGGATCGCTCAAAACTACGCGCGGGTGCCGCCACCAATAACGCGCAGACTGCCCGCCCCGCGGGTCAGGCATTCGCCCAGCTCGTTTACGGCGATCCCTTGCTCCGCCCGGCGAATGCCGGTTCCCTGGAGAACCGGATCAACAATCTCCGCCAGTGGTTCCGGAACAATGTCCGCTACAGCACGGTCATGGAAACGAAGGGACACCTCAGCCCAATGATGAACTTCCTCATCGGGGAACAGGAGGGCTACTGTGATTTCTATGCCGCCGCTGGAGCCTTGATTCTGCGGTATTCCGGAGTGCCCACGCGGGTGGCCTTCGGCTACGCGGGAAATGAATATGACTCCACTTCTAACATTTTCACCTTCACCGACAATCAGGCCCATGCGTGGACGGAGATCCTGGTGGAGGGACGGGGCTGGGTGATCTGTGATTTCACCCCGCCGGAGAACGTCGGGCATCTGAAAGAGGAGAAACCGAAAACGGCGGAGCCCTTTGACGAGAGTAAATACCGCAAAGTGGACCCGCCCCCGAAGACCGAACCGGAAAAGAAAGACGGCCAGTCCCTCGCCGCCTGGGTCAATGACATGGCGAAAAAGCTTATGGCCATGGACCCGCTGGAGGCTCTGAAAGAGATTCTGAAATGGGCGTTGCCCGCCGCGCTGCTTTTTGTGCTCATCTGGTGGCTGGCCCGGCGGGGGAAAAAAGCGGCGGAGGAAAAAGACACCTTTGCCGCGGATGGTGAGCAGCCGGCGTATTTCGCGGAGTTTGTGCGTGTCTTCCGGGAGGCTGGATGCCCGCGGCTGGCGGGAAGCACGCCCCGGGAATATTTCTCCGCTGTCCAGAGCCGGGGCCTCGCGGGTCCCGAATTCACGCCCATGATTTCCTATCATTACAGCCGCCGCTACATGGAGGAACCCCCGGACCGCCGGCAGGAGGCAGAGTGGCTGACGCTGGTGCGGGAAACGGAAAAACGTCTGAAACAACAGCAGACGGCAGCGGACGCAGGCCAGGCATGAAGATCGATATCGTTACCATCTTTCCGGAAATGTGCCTCGCCCCGCTGGGGGAAAGCATCATGGGCCGCGCGCGGGAAAAAGGCTTGCTGGAGCTGGCCGTGCACGATCTCCGTCAGTGGAGCACGGACCGCCACCGCCGCGTGGATGATGAGCCCTACGGCGGCGGCCAGGGCATGGTGATGAAGTGCGAGCCGCTCTTTGCCGCCGTGGAGGCACTGCGCGGCCCGGAGTCCCGCGTGGTGCTTATGACGCCCCAGGGACCACGTCTGGACCAGGCGCGGGTGGCGTCTTTTACCATACATCCACACCTCATTGTTCTCTGCGGGCATTACGAGGGGATCGATCACCGCGTGGTGGAAGCCCTCGTGGATGACGAGATTTCCATAGGCGACTACATCCTGACCAATGGAGCCATCGCCGCGAATATCTTCGTGGACGCCGTGGTGCGGCTGCTGCCTGGAGTGCTGGGGGATGAGCGCTCCGCCGCGGAGGATTCGTTTTCAGAAGGTCTCATAGAGGCTCCGTGCTACACCCGTCCCGTGGAATACCGGGGCATGGCCGTGCCGCCCGTGCTCCTCAGCGGCCACCATGCAAAAATAGCCGCGTGGAAAGCTTCGGAAAGCCTGCGCCGGACCCGTGTCCACAGGCCTGATCTGCTACCACCAGAGGCGTGAGGCTGCTGTTCCGGAACGCGTGCAAATCCGGGCTGACCCCCGCCTTGCATTTCATGCCCGGGGCTCCACTATGCGCGCCCTTCAGTCAAGCTTGCCCATGAAATACGACGATATCCGCGGCATCCTTCGTTATGTGCCCCAATTTCGCGGGCAGACCTTTGTCGTGCTTTTGGACAGCGCGCTCATTGACCATGAAAATCTGCAAAACGTACTGCTGGACCTGGCGGTGCTCACTTCCCTGAGCATTCGCGTGGTGGTGGTCTTTGGCGCGCGACAGCAGGTGATCGATCTCGCGGCGCGGCGCGGCACCGCGCTCACGAGTCCGGATGCCACGGGCGTCACGGACGATGCCACCCTGGAGATTTCCGTGGATGCCGTGAGTCGGCTGAGCCTGCACATTCTCCAACAGCTCAGCGGCGTGGGACTGCGCGCGGCGATCTCCAACGCCATCATGGCGCATCCGGCGGGGGTCATCAAAGGGCGCGATCTCGGACACTCCGGGACGATCGACCGCGTGGACGCGGGCATGATCCAGACGCTCATCGAGCAGGGAATCATCCCCGTGGTAGCCCCGGCGGGCTTTGAGCGGGGCGGGCGCATTCTGCGGGTGAACTCCGCGGCGGCCGCCGTGCAGGTGGCTACGTCCCTCCGCGCGGCAAAGCTGCTCTTCGTGGGCGCGGGTGTGGTGGTGGACGCGAAGGGACAGCGCATCCGGCAGCTCTCCGTGGAGGAGGCGCGTGAACTCTCCGGCCGCCCGCCGGAGGGCGAGGAGCCAGAGCATTCCCAGGATCTCCTGCTGCGCCACGCGGCGCGCGCCTGCGAGGGTGGCGTGGCCCGCGTGCACTTCCTGGACGGGAAGACGGATGACGCGTTGCTCGGCGAACTCTTCAGTATCGAAGGGGTGGGCACCATGGTTTATGGCGACGCCTATCAGAAGATCCGGCCCGCGCGGAAGTCGGACATCGAGGGTATCCTCCGCATGGTGCGGCAGGCCGTGGATGATGACGAACTGGTGGCCCGGAACCGTCAGGAGATCCGTGCCAGCCTGGAGGATTACTCCGTGCTCGAGGTGGACGGCACCGTCACTGGCGTGGTGGCGGTATACCCGTGGCCGGAGCACAGAACCGCTGAGCTGGGCTTTCTTTATATCCGGAAGACCCACGAGGGCATGGGCTATGGCCGGAAGCTGGTGCAGTATGCCGAAAAACGCGCCCGCGAGGCCGGTTATACCCGCCTGTTCGCCCTCAGCACCCAGGCGTATAACTTCTTCGAAAACAAACTCGGTTTCGTCCCCGTGGATCCCTCGGACCTTCCTCCGGCTCGCCGCGACCGCCTTGTGAAAAGCGGACGGAACTCCCGCGTGATGGTGAAGCAGTTGAATGGATAGTGGAAGGAGCGCGGATTTTCAATCCGCCTCTCTCCGGCAGAGCGCCCGGTCAGGTAGACGCCCGGCGGAACCAGGTCAGGGGATTGAGCTGGAGGGGCGGGCGGTTCCGGGAGCGGAACCAGAAAAGAGTGAGGCCGGTGGCGGCAAAGATAAGATTCACACCCCAGGCACCCACGAACGGCGGTAGATAGCCGCCTTCGCCGGACTTCAGCAGCATGGTGGACAGGAAGAACACCGTCACGAAGATCCCCAGGGCGGAGGAGACGCCGCCCAGCACGTTCCGCCGGGAGGCCACGATGCCCAGGGGCGCGGCGAGCAGCACGATGAGAAAACACCGCATGGGCAGCGCGAACCGCCACTGGAGCACGGTCTCATACCGGGCGATCACTTTTTCCGGGAGGATGTCCCGTCGTTTCAGGCAGGAGAGCAGCCCGGGCACTCCCAGGTAATCGGCATCCAGTTTGTCACTGAGCATGCCGCCCGGTGTCTCCTTCCAAGCCTTTTTCTCCATGAAGGGAACCTCGGTCCGGCGTGGATGGCGCAGGGACTGGTGGGTGGAGGGGTCGAAGCAGTCGTAGTGGACCACATCCCGGAATTGCCAGACCCCGGTTTCCGGCACCCACAGGGCGGTGCGGGCGAAATCGCACTCCACGAGATCCCCGGCGGCATTCTGCTGCCAGATATAGACCTCGTTCATGGGATTGTCCTCCCGCAGGTCGTAAGGCACGCTGTGGAGATACCAGGTGCGGAGGCCGTCGCGGTTCCGGTAGAGCACATTGAGCACGGAGGATTCGCCCGTGTTTTTGCCTCCCAGCGTACGCATGTCCTCTTTGGCGCGCTGGGCCTCGGGGGCGAGCTGGTAGTTCATGGCCAGCATCGCCAGGGAGCACCAGAAACCGAAGACCAGCAGGGGCAGGAGCACCCGGAAGACACTCCGTCCGGAGGAGTTCATGGCGGAAAGCTCATGATGCCGGGACATCTTCCCCAGGGAAAAGAGCGTGGCCAGCAGCAGGGCGGCCTCCGTGGTGACCACCAGAATGCGCGGCATTTGTCCCAGGTAGTAAAGGAACACCCGGTCCGCGCCGAATCCGGCGGACACGAAGTCGTTCACGTTATTCAGCAGATCCATGGAAATCAGGATGCCGCAGATGCCCCCGAGACAGAGCAGGAAAGGGGAGAGGAACGAGCGCAGCAGGTAGCGGTCGAGAATGGTGGCGCGGTAGTAGAGCCACATCAGAAGCGGCGGGCTCAGGAGGAAGGCGGCCATGAGCACCAGCTTCCACGTGTAGGCTGCCAGGGAGGGCTCCATGCCCAGGGGATCATTCAGGCTGCGATGGAGGTTTTGCAGCAGATCGGTCCCCAGCCAGTAGAGCAGCAGCCAGGAACAGGCGACCCCCACCGCCGGAATGAGCGCCCGGCCCCGCAGGCGCAATACCGCCACCAGGGCGGCGGGTAGCAGCCACACCGTCCCCTGGCTCCAGGCGTGCCGGAAAAAGCCCAGCCACGCCTCGCGGGTGGCGGTATTCCGCACGCCCTCCAGAAAACCCGTGCCCGGGTGCCCCGCCGGACTCAGCCCGTTCCACTTACGCAGGACCATGAGGACCACGAAGATCACCCCGCAGACAAAAACGGCGGTCGTGAGCCATGGTACGGCACGCAGCCGTTGAAGCATCACGGCAGCGGGTCCCGGAGCTCGGCTGACAGGGGGGATGGGCTCCATGCGACAGGCGGAAACAGTGGCGCGAGACTGGCGGCACCCCTGGGGGGCGTCAACAGTGTTTAACCCGCGCGAGGCCTGGCTACGCGCCAGCGTCAGGGGGTGGCGGAGACCTGCCGGTAGCGGTAGCGGGCGGCGACGATGCTGAAAAGAATGGCTCCGCCCAGCATGAGGCCCGCATACAGCATGAACCGCCCGCTGCTCACCGAAGAGGCTCCATGGCCATCACCCAGCGCCACGGTAAGGACCACCACCAGCAGGTTCCCCGCCGCCACGGTGAGCTGCCAGTAGCCGGTGATGGTGCTCTTCATGGCGCGGGCCGCCTGGGTGTAGGCAAACTCCAGCCCCGTGGTGCTCACCAGCACTTCGGCGAAGGTGATGAACAGATAAGGCAATGCCTGCCACGCCACGCTCAGCGTCTCCCCGGCCTCCAGCCGCTGTTGGAGCCACGCCACGATGAGATAAGAGCCGACAGTGAGGAACATGCCCGCGGCCATCTTCCGCAGCGGGGTGGCGAGTTTCCCGAAGAGGGGATAAATGAAGAGCGTGGTCACCGGGATGAAGATGAGGACCAGAATGGGATTGGCCGCCAGCATCACCTCCTCCGTCACCTTATAGCTGCCGATAAAAAAGGGCTGCATCTGTTTCCCCTGCTGGAGCCAGGTGGAAAACGTCTGGTCAAACAAGGCCCAGAAGACGGGCACCACGGCGAAGATTGAGAGGATGCGGCCAAAAGAGGTGCCGTGATCCAGCGCGGTGGGGGTGAACTTCGTTTCCAGTCCCTCCCACAGTCCGCGGGACTTCCCGGAAAGCCGGCGGATAACCGCATACCACCAGACGGTGAAAGCAGCGGGTTCGATGAGTCCCTGGGCGGCGTTCACCCGACGGACCATGGCCGAACTCCACAGAAACGCGGCGACCACGAAAGCCGCTCCCGCCCACCTGAGCGCCCACGGGAAGAGGGCGGGCGCGGTGGAATTGATGACGATCAAAGCCACGATGCCCGCCAGGATGGACGCGAGCCATTTCACCTTGGCCGGCCATTCAGTATCGCCGGAAGGAGGCACCCGGCGATAGCGCGGGGTGCCGATCCAGAAAATCATGGCCGCGATGCCCATGGCGATGCCCGGAATCCCGAATGCCCAGCCGTAACCCCATTTCCCCTTCACCCACGGCACCACCAGAAAGGCCAGGGTGCTTCCCAGGTTGATCATCCAGTAGAAGGCGGCATACGCCTTGGCCAGCAGGTGCTCCTGGCCGGGGCCGAACTGATCCCCCATGAAGGCGGAGACGCACGGTTTGATCCCCCCTGCGCCAAAGGCGATGAGGCCCAGGCCCGCGTAAAGCAGGGAGGTCTTCACCGCGACAGAATCCGTAAACTCCGCGCACCCCAGCACCGCGTGACCCAGGCAGTAGAACAGCGAGACGTAGAGGATGGTATGGTAGCGTCCCCAGAGACGGTCCGAGACCCACGCGCCCAGCACGGGCATGAAGTAAACGACCATCCCGAAAAGGTGCACGATGCTGGTGGCGGCGTCCCCGCTCATCATGAGGATGCCGGTGATGTAACCGCTCAGGATCCCCTTCAGCCCATAAAAACTGAACCGCTCCGCCGCCTCGTTCCCCAGGATGAACTTCACTTGCTCAGGCCACCCTCCCACCACCGTACCGGCGGGGGGGGTAACATCCGACTTCGGAGGCTGGTAGTCTTGGTTTGTCATGCGCGGGAGCTTTCCTGGCACCGCGCGAAAGTGCAAGCCTCCAGATGAGGAAGACCATCCGTCATCCCGGGAAAATGCCGCTAATGGGACGCGTGAGCGAAATTGCTTTCTCCCTGGTCCGGAAAGGGATCACCCCGCCGTCACGGCGTCCCCGTAAAGGGTGAACCCGTGGGTTTCGGCGATGCGCACGTTGAAGATCCGGCCTTGGAGCCGTTCGCGGGGGCCTTCAAAAACGACGATGCGGTTTTGCCCGGTGCGGCCAGTGAGGCGGTCGGCGTTCGTCTTGCTGAGGCCTTCGCAGAGGATCTCCGCCATGGTGCCCACCAGGGCTTCGTTTTTCGCCTTCGCCTGGGCATTCACCAGCGCCAGGAGATCCTGATTCCGCTCCTCTTTGACCCGCTCCGGGAGCTGGATGTCATCCGGCAGGTCCGCGGCGGGCGTGCCGCGCCGTTTGCTGTAGCGGAAGATGAAGGCATTATCGAAGGAGGCCCGGCGCACTACCTCCTTCGTGGCGGCATAGTCTTCCTCAGTCTCGCCGGGGAAGCCCACGATGATATCCGTGGTGATGGCCACGTCCGGGCGCGCGAGCCGCATTTGATCGCAAATCTCCAGAAACCGCTCCGGGCTGTAGGGCCGGTGCATGGCTTTCAAAATCCGCGCGCTTCCGCTTTGCAGGGGAAGATGGATGTGCGGGCAGAGTTTGGGAAGACGGCGGAAGGCTTCGATCAAGTCCTCCCGGTAGCCGATGGGGTGCGGGCTGGTGAACCGGATGCGCTGGATGCCTTCGATATCATGAATCTCATCCAGCAACTGCACGAAGGGGCTGCGTCCATTCACGGCGGGGAACTCACGAATGCCGTAGCGGTTCACGATCTGTCCCAGCAGCGTCACCTCTTTCACGCCCCGGTCCGCGAGGCGGCGGCATTCGTCCACGATCTCCGCGATGGGCCGGGCGCGCTCGGCTCCCCGGGTGTAGGGGACGATGCAAAAGGTGCACTTCATGTTACATCCCTGCATGATGCTCACGAAAGCAGTAGCTTGGTTCTCCTCCACCTCCTGATCCCGGATGGTATTCTGGCTGCCCTCCTCCTCCGCCACGTCCACGATGCTGTAGCGCTCCTCATCCATGCGGCGCTCGATGCGCCGGGTAAGAATGGCGTCCACGTATTCCACCACCCGGTGATACTTCTGCGTGCCCGCCACGAGGTCCAGGTGGGGGAGCGTTTGCAGCAGTTCCTCCCCCCGGCTCTGGGCCATGCAGCCAAGGAACCCATAGACCACATGCGGCTTCTGGCGGCGCAGCTTGCCCAGCATGCCCATTTTCCCCAGCGCCTTTTGCTCCGCCTGATCCCGCACGGAGCAGGTATTGATGAGGATCACGTCCGCCTCGCCTTCCTCCGCTGTCATGGTATAGCCCCCCCGCTCCACGAACATGCGCGCCACCTGGTCCGAGTCGCGTTCGTTCATCTGACAGCCGTATGTGCGAATATAAACCTGATGCATGGGGAAAGGGCGGGGGAGAAAGCCGGGGCTTTTGCTTATTCCCTCTCCTCTCGCATTCAACCCCGTGCTTGGCAAGGCATCGCCTGGAAAGCGGCCCGGTCTCCTATTTTGTCCCCGGGGAGGCCTCCTGAAGTTTCCTCAGGGCGGGCAGGTATCCTCCGCCCATGCTGTGACGGGTGAGCACATCGGCGGGTGGCGTGATCTTGCGGGCTTTGATCCAGCGGATGGCAAGTTCCAGCATCTCCCACCTCATGGCGCTGCGTCCATTCCGGGCCACGGTGCCGTCGTTATTGAGATACACCGCCGTGCCCCCGTGTTTGAAGCGGGTAAGTTCCGAAGGCATGCGCACGGGCAGGCGGAGCGCTGCGGGATCGATGGTGACGAAGTCCAGCTGGTGAATGCAGCGCCACTGGCGACCAGCCAGCGCTCTGTCCAGCGCCTCGTGAAACGCGGCGTCCCCCGTGACGGGAGCGCCAAAAGTAATGACGCCCTGTACCGGCTGCTTTTCCACCAGCGTGAGCGTGGCGGCGGCCATGACGGCCATCGCGCCGCCCATGCTGTGGCCGGTGATCCAGACCTTCGCTTCCGGGTAATCCCGGCGCAGCAGAGCCAGTTTTCCCTTCAACTCCGGCCAGAGCCCGTGAAATGTGGCTGCGAAGCCTCCGTGGACCATACCGGGGACGCCATCCGCCAGCGACATGGGCTGAGCCCACGTGCCGGTAAGCATATCCACCAGATTCGTCTCGGTCCCGCGGAAGGAGATAATGATATGCTCCGGCCCGCCCGCGATAAATCCCTGGGGGCCAAGCTCGCCTTCTTCGAATTTGAAGATGGAAGGCAGTTTGACGGGAAAGTCGAGTTTCTCGCACTGCTTGCAGCCCAGCGTCTGTTTCGCGGTCTCCAGAGCGGTGCTGTCATAGGCCAGGCCTGAAGCTTCACCGAGCAGGAGAGCATTCACCGGGCACCATTCCGTGGAGCTGCTTTCCAGCCAGAGCGCCTTTTTATCCTCTGTTTTCGCGTGGACCGCGGAAAGACTCAGGCTGAACGCGAGGAAAAGGACACTGACTTTCATAGGAATAAAAAAGACCCGCCGCACCTTACGCGCGCCGGGGGAGGGCGCAAGAGGAGCGGCGGGCGGGATTTTTCCTTTTCCCGGGAACCGGGAATTGTTAGCGCGGCAGACCGGTATCGTCATCCCCGTCTCCGGGAGTGGCGACACGGTGGTAAGCCCGGCGCGCGGCGGCGCGGGCCTGGTCCCAGGTGAGACGGGAACCGCGACGGTTTTTGTCCCAGTCCTGGCTCAATTCGGCTTCCACTTCGTCAAAGCTCCGACCGGGATAGCGGGAGTAAGTCTCCGCGCCGTAGCGGTAGGCGGGATCGTAGTCCTCGAATGTGTAGTTCGGAGTGTAATAGGGCTCGGTGGGGTAGATAGTGCGCCAGTAGCCTTCATCGTAGCCCTCGGCGGCGCTCTTGCCCACCAGACCTCCGATGATGCCACCCACGGCGGCTCCAATCGCGGCTCCGATGGGGCCGCCCACCGCGCCCGCCACCGCTCCCAGAGCACCGCCGGCGGCGGCACCGGTGCCGCTGGCCACGGGATGATAATGAGGAGCCCCGGTCACGGGATCGTGTTTTTCGGGAGCGGGAGGAACGACGACGGTTTCAGGTGTTTCCACTGCATTCATGGGAGGAGGGTGTTAGTGTTGGGCGGAGGATGGTTTTCCCCGCATGTCGGAAACCTTTGCACGGGTGGTGCCACTCTCTGTAATCCGGGAGGCCCGATACCCCGCTCGGTTCCTGTGTAAGGTCAATTTGCACGGCGCTATTCATGTTTAGGTAATGCAGGACGCCCGATGGCTGAAATGGTTATAAGCATTCAACGGGGATACGCTTCATTGGGGAAGGGCACGCCTCCTGCCCGGGGAGTCCGTCTATGAAACTCCCGCTTTCCCTGCTTTCCGCTCTCACTGTTCTTCCGTTCATCGCCGGTTGTAAAAAAGAACCTGACGTGGTGATCCAGGCCCCGGATGGAAAGGTGGTGGCCGTGAAAGATAAGAATGGGGACGGCGTGGTGCGGACGGAGAAGGAGGTCATCGTGGTCAAGGATACCGCTACCATCCAGCCTGCGGTGGAGGAAACCATCCGCGCGCAGGCCCGGATGTTGAATGCCCGGGATATCGATGGCTACATGAGCTACATCCACCCGGACAGTGGGAACTATGGCGCGACCCGCGATGCCGTGGCGGACGAGTTCGATACGAAGGAGATGCGCTACACCGTGGAGAAACTGACCCCGGTCTCCATCCAGGAGGATGAGGTGAAAATGGACTTCGCTCAGTTGGTCGAGCAAACCGCCCCCATTACCAAGAGCGTCCGCATGACCGGCCAGCACACCCTGCGGCGGGACAACGGGAAATGGAAAGTTTTCGACACAAAGCTGGCTTCCATTAGTGTCGTTTCCCCTGATCCCTGAGGAAACAGGCTGGATTTTGGCGATGGATCCTGGTCTTCTAATTT
Source organism: Verrucomicrobiales bacterium (assembly GCA_965229245.1). Taxonomy (GTDB): domain Bacteria; phylum Verrucomicrobiota; class Verrucomicrobiia; order Verrucomicrobiales; family V1-33; genus V1-33. Next base: position 1,355,907 of record CBDDIW010000001.1, on the reverse strand, counting down.
TGGGTGGCGTGCTGCCTCTTGCAAGCCCAACGGGGGCACACTACTCCCGCCGCCTATGGAAAACCCTCAGGAAAAGGAACAGGATACGGCCTCTCTTATGGCCGGGATCGCGACCGAGCATGTAAAAGCGGTCTATCATACCATGAACGTGCTCCTCGACTTTACCGCCGGCAGCCTCACAAAGGTGGATGAATTGATCACCCGCTATTTTCCTGACGGAGTGACGAGGGAGCAAACGCCCACCTTTTGGGGTGCCTATACGGGCGAGACGGTCAGACGGAACCTCGGTGGCCAGTGGGTAACTGATCAGGAATACGGGCCGCACCTGATCAACGTGCTCGGCACCCTGTCAGCTTTTCCTCTGGCCTGGGCCGGCAAGCGATTTCAACAGGGAGAGCAGGAATCGCTGGCCTCCAAATACAGGGTCACCATCGGGCTCGCCCGGGTGCGGGGCGGGGTATCCACCCTGCCGGAGCCGGATCTGCCGACGCCGGCTGAACTGCAAGCCATGATAAAGGCGGACGCGGACTATGGTGCCGAAGCGGATGTCCTGCCTTCTTGTATTCTCGGGGTATTTTTCCTGCTCGCGGCGGCCAAAGGAGGGTTGAATTCGGGGAGCCGGGCGCTCTTGGACCAGCACCTCGGCAACACCGGGCGCTACCATTCCCGGCTTTTCCGGAACTCGCTCACCGCCGTGCCATCCGTGATGGAGGCGGTTATTACCGCAGTGGAGGAAAACATGAGGATCGCCTTCACCTATTTGGAGAAAACGAGAAAGTGCCTTGAGGAGGTTTTTCCCGCCGAGGCCGGTGCCTTCAAAGCAGATCTAATGGCATTTGCACAGGCCGTCGCGGGAAGATCCCGCGGTTTCCTGGGGTTCGGGGGCGGGCCATCCAAAACAGCGAAGAATTCCCTCCTGGCCATTGCCCATTTTTTATACGGGGAGGAGTGAGCCGCTCCCCGGGCCGCCGCTGTCCATACCTCCTCCCCTTTTCAGTCCTTCGGAGCAGGGGCTTTGGTGCTTGTGTGTTTCAGTACAAAGTCCACGATGGGCGCGGGATCCTTCAAGCTGTGCGGGTGGTGCAGGCCGCCGGGCTTGCTGATGACATTCACGGTCAGGCCCAGTTTTCCGCAGCGCTCCTTGAGGAGGTCTATGTTCTCGGAGACAGGCACGGCTTCATCGGCGTCTCCATAGACGACAAGAATAGGGGTCCCGGCTTTTGCGAGAACTTCACACTGATCCACGGGATTGAGCTTATAGGCGCGGGCTTCGTCGTCGGACGCCAGCCCATACTGCTTTTTGCAGCGCTGCCAGTCATCGGGCGAGTTCTTCCCTTTGCCGAAGCCCGCGGGCCAGCTTTTGAAATCGCACACCGGGGCATCCAGGTAGAGGCTGGAGACCAGATTGGAATGTTTCACCGCCCAGTTCAGGGCAAACAGACCGCCGCGGCTGAAGCCCTCCAGCACAGGCCGGGTGGAGAGTTTCCATTCCGTGGTGAGCCGGGTATGAAATTTCTCCATGTGCCCCATGGCCACGGGAGAGCCGTACATGTTCTGAACGTCCACATAGGCGACGTGGAATCCCTTCGCCAGCAGCGCGAGATCCGCCTGGGGCTCGTGGCCGAAAAACTCCGTGCGCCAGATCCAGGGATTCTCCGCCGCGGGAGTCTTCGGCACCACCAGCAGGGCATCGCGGCCATCCACTTTGAAGTCCAGTCGCTCAAATCCGTTCCATTGCGAATGCTTCACCACCTCCGCGACCGGCGCGGCGGGAGAATCAGCAGCCAGGAGCGGGGCAGGGGATACTCCCAGCAGGAGCAGCGAAAGGAGAAGGCGTGGCGTGGGCATCATATCGGGAGCGGTCAGACGATCAGTTCTTTGATGACACGGCTGGGCTCCACGCCGGTAAGCTTCTGGTCCAGGCCCTGATATTTGAAGGTGAACTTCTCGTGGTTGTAGCCCAGGAGTTGCAGCACCGTGGCGTGGAAGTCGTGGATGTGCACGGGATCCTTCACGATGTTATAGCAGAAGTCATCCGTCTCTCCATAGATGGTGCCTGGTTTGGAACCGCCGCCGGCCATCCACATGGTGAAGCAGCGCGGGTGGTGATCCCGCCCGTAGTTCGTCTTCGAGACCCCGCCCTGGCTGTAGATGGTGCGCCCGAACTCCCCGCCCCAGATGACGAGGGTATCGTCATACATGCCGCGTTGTTTCAGATCCTGGATGAGACCCCAGCAGGGCTGGTCCACGTCCGCGCACTGGTCCGGCATGCGCTTCGCGATGTTTCCATGGTGGTCCCAGTTGTTGTGGTAGATCTGCACGAACCGCACGCCGCGCTCCGTGAGGCGGCGGGCCATGAGAGCGGAGTGGGCGAAGCTGCCGGGCTTTTGCACATCCGGGCCATACAGTTCCTTGGTGCTGGCGGGCTCCTTTGAGAGGTCCGTCAGTTCCGGGACACTGCTCTGCATGCGGAACGCCATTTCGTACTGGCTGATGCGGGTATGGGTTTCCTCGTCACCCACGATCTGGTAGTTCCGCTCATTGAGCGCCTTGATGGTGTCCAGCGTCCGGCGACGGACATCGGAGGTCACCCCGGCGGGATTGTTGATGTAAAGGATTGGGTCCTTCCCGGAGCGAAAAGCCACGCCCGCGTGCTCCCCGGGGAGGTAGCCGCTGTTCCAAAGGCGGGCGGAGATAGCCTGGATCTGTTCCGTGTTCCGGGGCTGGGCCACCAGCACCACAAAGGTGGGCAGATCCTTGTTCCCGCTGCCCAGCCCGTAGCTCACCCAGGACCCCAGACAGGGACGTCCGGAGACCTGATTCCCGGTCTGCATGAACGTTATGGCCGGCTCATGATTGATGGCCTCCGTGTGCATGGACCGGATGAAGCACATGTCATCCACCATCTTCGCCGTGTGGGGCAGCATCTCGCTCACCCACATGCCGCACTTCCCATGCTGCTTGAACTCATACATGGAGGGAGCGATGGGAAAGCGGGACTGGCCGCTCGTCATGCCCGTGAGACGCTGGCCGTTCCGCACGCTTTCCGGGAGGTCCTTGTCAAAGTAGTCCCGCATCTTCGGCTTGTAGTCGTAGAGGTCCATCTGGGACGGACCGCCCACCATGTGCAGGTAGATGACGCGTTTTGCCTTCGGCGCGAAGTGCGTGAGGGCATTCGCCGCCGCCTCCGCTCCCACCGCGTCCGTGGTCCCCGTCTTCGCCAGGGCCGCCAGCGCGGCAAAGCCCAGGGCATTCATCCCCCGTCCAAAGAACTGGCGGCGGGTTTCATAACGGACGTAGTCGGTGATCTCGGACATGATGGGGAGAAAGGGAGTCGGGGACTATTACTGCGGGAAAGAGGCGGTTCTTACGAAACGCTTCCGGCAGGGCTTCCGGTTCACAAATCCGGCGTGGTTCCCTCCTCCGCTTCGAGCCTGTCCAGCAGATGGGCTCCTCCTCCGCGACAGCGTCACAAAAACCAATCTCCCCGCTTCCCTCCGCCAACCCCATCAGTTTCGCCTCACCCGCCGCAAGCCCAGAGGGCTCAGTGATGGAAGTCGGGCGATGATTTCAGTGACGCTTCCAAGTGATTCTCAAACAACAGAATGGAGGCCAAGTAGCGTTATACCGGCTTACGATCAATCTCCAGAATCAGTTTCACCGCCTGAGCCAGATCTCTCAGGCAATTTTCGACTGTTTCACCCTGTCCATTGGCACCTGGAGCTTCCGGACAAGTGGCCCAAAAACCTCCCTCATCCGGCTCACCCTCACGAATGACTGCTGTGAATGCACGCATTCTGAAAAAGTGAATCTCCGGAAGGAAATGTAAAGGCCTCCCTGCTGTTTACAGGACCAGAGGCAGTCCTATTTCAGGCTGTTCGCCATGAAGTGGAATGCAAAACCAGCCAGGAGCATAATCAAAACCAACAGTGCCTGGAGCCGCCCCTCCCGGGAGGCCACGGCGACAACTAATGCAACCAGGCCCATGACGGAGCCTGTGATAAGCATACCCCATTTTACAAAAAGCCCGATAAACCACCCCACCAGCCAGAATTCACGTGTGAGGAAATGGATGACGGGATTCGTCATCGCCATACCACAAGCCCAAATCACCGCCAGAACCGGGGAAATATACCTGGCCAGCGAACCTGTGAGAATCACAACGAAAGAAGGTGCTTCCGGCCCCGGCTCTCTCAGGCTGTTCCATTTCATCCGGCAATGTTTGTTCAGGTTTGCGCCCACGGATTATCCTCCGAGACTGCGGAGAGGAACGCTCCGATATCGCTTTCGGAAAGATCCCCCATGAGGCACACCTGGAGCCAGTTCCGGGTGCTGAGGTAGGCGCTGCGGCAACTTAGGAGGAAACCGGCGGCTTCCAGACGGTCCGCCACCTCCAGGGAATTGATCCCCTCCCGCATGGGCATGGTGATCACGGCGGGGGAGGACTTCGCGGCGTCCATCTTGAAGGTGGCACCCAGTTCCGCCAGACGGGCGCGGACGCGGTCGTGCAGGCGCTGCGTGCGGGCGATCTTTTCCTCCCAGTGGGTGTTCTCCAAGGAGGCCTTCAGGGCATAGACCAGATTGGAGGACTGGGTGAAGGGCACGCCGTCCCCGGTGCAGTAGAGGCCCAGATCCAGATAGCGCGGGAGTTTCTCCGGCGCCGGGTCCACGGCGTCTTCGTGAAAAACGATGGCCAAACCAGGATACGAAGCCAGCCCTTTGCCGCTGCCACAGGAGGCCATCCAGACCCCGGAGAGGTCCACGGGCACCACGCCCACGGTGCTGATGGCATCGATGGCCAGCTTGATGTCCCGTGAGGCGCAGAGGTGCTTCAGCCCTTCAAGATCATTGAGCGCGCTGGTGCTCGTCTCGCAGTGCGTGGTCCAGAGCCAGCGGACCTCCGGGTGGCGGTCCAGCAGTTGGTCCAGCTTTTTGATATCCAGACTGTGTCCCCAGGGGAGGCAGAGGTGTTCGTGCGTCAGCCAGGACCGGCGGGCCTGGTCCGCGAGACGTTCGCCAAATTCGCCGTTACTCACCACCATGCCGGGGGCTTCCAGGCGGGAAATTTGCGCGCACACCACCTCATTCGCCAGAGTGCCGCTGCCCAGCATGATCTGCACGTAGTTCGCGCCGGTAAGTTCACAGAGACTGGCGCGCACGGTCTGCACGTCCTCTATGAACCGGGTGGCGCGGTGGGAGACGGGAGGCTGGATGAAGGCGTGCCGCACGTGACCGGGGAGGGCCACGGGACCGGGCAGCAGGTTCACCGGCGAGGGGCTGACGGGCAGCAGGGGATCGCGGGTCAGCGCGGGCGCGGGAGCCGGGACGGGCGCGGGAGTTTCCTCCACATCGCGATCGAGCAGGGGGGCTTCGGCTTCAAAGGTTTCCATCGAAATGTGCATGGGCTGAAAGAGGGCGCCCTCCTTCCCGACGAGCGGGCCGAAGGGTTCGAATCCTAGATGTCGGTAAAGCTTGAGCTGGCGGGTGGTGGCGGAGATGATGCCCGCGTCCACGCCCCGGGCCTTGGCCTCGCGGGCCACCCGGCGCATGAGCCCCGCCGTGATGGAGGAGCCGCGGTGTTTCCGCTCCACGGCCAGGAGGCGGATTTCGCTCCAGCTCCGGCCAGGCGGCAGGTGCGTGTCCAGGTCCGGCAGTTTGGAATCCAGGGAAAAAGGGCGCTGTATCCGCAGGGCCACCATGCCGGCGAGCTCGCCTTCACAGAGACAAATGACGTAGAGGTTCTGGTCGTGGAATTTATCCACCAGACGTTCATCCGCCCGCGCGTCGTGCTGGGGAATCTCCCGCGCGAAGGTGCGGTGATTCAGCCGGTGAATGGCCTCGAACTCCTCCGGTTCGACGGCGACTTTGAAAGTGAAATGACGGGCGTCGCTCATGCGGCGGAGGCTTCGGTGGCGGGACGGGTACGCAGGCGGCGGCGCTGGAGCGCCTCCCGGAGATTCTGCCGGTGGGTGAAGGTGACCAGCAGGGCGAGGGCCAGGCACAGTGTGATGGTGACGGCATCCGCGTGTGCTGCCAGCGCCAGCAGCGGCGCGCTCAGAAAGGCCACGATAGCCCCCATGGTCATGCTCCGCAGAAGACGCCAGGCGGGGGCAAAAACCGCCCACATAAAAAGCGCGGCCCAGGGAGCGACATACAAAATGACCCCGTAAGTGGTGGCCAGCCCTTTCCCTCCGCGAAAGCCCAGTTGCGCGGGCCAGATATGCCCGGTCACCACCGCGACCGCTGCTCCCGCCACCCACCAGCCGCTCAGTCCCGCCCATACCGCCAGCGCGCAGGCCACCCATCCTTTGAAAATATCCAGCAGCGCCAGGATGACGTAGGCCTTTTTCCCCAGCACCCGGCCCGCGTTGGTGGCCCCGGTATTCCCGGAACCCGTCTCCCGCAGATCCCCGCCGGTCTTCCACTTCACGGCATAATACGCCGGAACCACGCAACCGAGAGCATGGCAGGCAAGAAGAATGGCGATGGCGGCGGGCAACCCCATGGAGATCGGGTAAAAGCGGCGAGAGTAGAAAGCGCCAGGCGGCCCGGCAACTGGAAAGCTCCGTCCTTTATGACTGCCCAAAGGGGCATTGCCCGAAGCTCCTACTCTCGGACCTGGAAGGGGAGAGTATGAGTAGGAACAGGGCAGAGGTGGGTGCGCAACGTCACTTCCCTATACAGAACCTTGAGAAAATAACCCCCAGCAAATCCTCGGTGTCCGTGCGGCCCGCCACCTCGCCCAGGGCATCCAGAGCGTCATGAAGATCCATCGCCACGAATTCAGGGGCGGCTCCGGCATCCAGTTGTTCCAGGCCGGCGGTAAGGGATTTCGCGGCGCGTTCCAGGCAGGCTTTATGGCGGGCATTCACGGCGGCCTCCATGCCGGTGAATCCTTCGCCGCCGCCCAGCACTTCCACCATGGCGGCGGTCAGCGTATCGATGCCCCGGCTTTGCAGACAGGAAACCTTCACGCCGCCGCTCTCCCGCCAGCCGGGATGGATTTCCAGGTCCGCTTTGTTCAGCACGAGAAGTTGTTTTGCGCCGGACTCAGGAGGAAGCTCCACGCGTTCCCCGGGCGGCAGACTGGCATCCACCACCTCCAGCAGCAGATCCGCGTTTTCCACCATGCGGCGCGTGCGGGCCACACCTTCGCGCTCGATGGCATCCGCGCTCTCTCGCAGGCCGGCGGTGTCCACCAGCCGGAGCGGCACGCCATGGAGATTGATGACTTCCTCAATCGTGTCCCGTGTGGTCCCCGGGATGTCGCTCACGATCGCCCGTTCGCTGCCCAACAGGGCGTTCAGGAGACTGCTTTTCCCCGCGTTGGGCGCGCCCGCGAGGACGGTGCGCGCCCCCTCCCGGAGGATGCGGCCCTGGTCCGCCGTGGCCAGCATGCGGGAAATACCGTCCGCCACGCTGGTGATGCTCCCGCGCAACACCGCCCCCGTGTCCGGGGAGATGTCCTCTTCGGGGAAGTCGATGTACGCCTCCACATGCGCCAGCACACCCAGCAATTCATCGCGCAATGCGGTGACCCGCTTTCCAATGGCCCCCTCGAGTTGGCGGTGGGCGGCACGCAGAGCCATGTCCGTTTGCGCGGAGATCACGTCCATCACGGCCTCCGCCTGGGTGAGGTCCAGCTTCCCGTTGATCCAGGCCCGCTGGGTGAATTCCCCCGGCATCGCCGCCCGGGCTCCCTGGCGCAGCAGTTCCTCCAGAATGCGGCGCGTCACCAGCAGTCCGCCATGGCAGGCGATCTCCACGGTGTCCTCGCCGGTGAAACTGGCGGGGCCCTGGAAATATGTGGCCAGCACGGAATCAATGCGCTGACCCGCGGTATCCTGGATCACGCCATACATCGCGCGGCGGGGCGTGAACTCCCCGCCGCGAAAGACCCTCCGAGCCACCTCCAGCGCCGCCGGACCGCTCACGCGCAGCAGGGCCACCGCGCCCGTGCCGGCGGGCGTGGCAATGGCGGCGATGGTGTCCCCCGGCGTCATGCTTTTTCGTTCAGCCACTCGCGCAGCACGCGGACGAACTTCTCATTCTGAGGCATGGTGCCGATGGAGACACGCACATACTCCGGCAGCTTGTAGGCGCGCATGGCGCGCAGGATCACGCCCTTCCGCATGGCATAGGCAAAGAGGGCATCCCCGTCCCCCACCTTCACCAGCACGAAATTCCCGTGGCTGGGCGTGTATTCCAGACCCAGCTCCTCGAACGTCTTTTGCAGATAGGCCAGTCCCTCGCGGTTCAACACGCGGGTGCGTTCCATGTGCTCCTCATCCATGAGTCCGGCCAGCGCGCCCGCCTGGGCGATGGCGTTCGCATTGAATGGCTGCCGCGTTTTCTGCAACACATCCGCCAGGTGCTTCGGCGCGAGGCCGTAGCCAATCCGCAGGCTGGCCAGCCCCTGGATCTTGGAGAACGTGCGCATGACCACCACGTTCCGCCCTTCCCGGATGTATTTCAGGGTATCCAGCGGCTCGTCCAGAAACTCATAATACGCCTCGTCGAAGATCACGATGACGTGGTCCGGCACTTTCGCCATGAAGCGGTCGATCTCCTCCTGGCGGCAGAGCGTGCCGGTGGGGTTGTTCGGATTGGCAATGAAAAGCTCCTTCGTGGCCGGAGTGATGGCGGCGGCCATGGCGTCGAGGTCATGCTTGAAGCCGGGATCCGGCACTTCCACCGTTTTGGCTCCGAAGAGCGTGGCCATGAGCTTGTAAACGACGAAGGCGTGCTCCGCGGTGATGACTTCATCTCCCGGCTTCAGAAATGCGTGCCCCACGAATTCGATGATCTCGTTCGACCCATTGCCCAGCACCACATTTCCCATCTCCAGGCCGAACTTTGCCGCGATGGCATTCCGCAGTTTGTAGCCGCCGCCGTCCGGGTAGAGTTGCGCGTGCTCCAGCGCCTCCCGCATGGCCTCCACGGCTTTTGGCGAAGGGCCCAGCGGGTTTTCATTCGAGGCCAGTTTCACGATGTCCCCGGGTTCGAGGCCCAGCTCACGCGCCACCTCCTCGATGGGTTTTCCCGGCTCGTAAGCCACGAGGTCCTTCAATTGCGGGTTCGCAAAACTCCAAATATCACTCATAGGCCCGCCAGAATGAGGCGGAAGCCCACCCGTGCAAGGAAGGAAACGGCCGGGAAGGTCCTGTGTTTTGTCAGGCTCCGTGTTCCCTCCGGGCTCTTGCACGGGGGCTGGTTTGGCGTTTCCTTCCCGGATGCCCTCCATGACCAGTCTGAATCAGCCGCAGCGCGAAGCCCTCATCGAACTCCTGAGCCTGGCCATCCTGGTGGATGGGCGGGTCACGGCGGCGGAGGAGACGGCCATGATCCACGCCTTGAAAAAGCTGGGCTGGGAAAGTGACCGCCCGCGTGAACTGGTGCTCCTGAAGGCCCTGCAGGAGGCCCGGGATATCGTGGACGATGAAAAGTGTGTCGTCGCCTTCCTCGCCTCACGGGCCGCGCTCTTTGAAACGAAGGAGGAACACGAAGTGGCGATGAAGTTCCTCATGATGGTCCTCGAAATCGACGGCATGGACGACGCGGACGATACCTTTTTGGCGAGAATTCAGGCGGCGTTTAATGAATGAACAAAATTTGAACAATGGATGACCGCTGGTGGTCAAAAACCGGCGAAAGCGGATAGGATTCATGTTGCGTTCAGGGAGACCGCGCTGAGAATCCGCCACCTTTCGCGCGTCCCTATGTCTGAAAATTCCCTTTCCTCCTCTTTGCCTTCGGATGATGTCGCGGCCATCGACCAGTTGCGCGACTGTTACAGCCGGCTTTCCGCCGAACTGGGGAAAGTGATCGTAGGCCAGCAATCGGTCATCGAGCAGCTTTGTATCTGTCTTTTCGCCCGGGGGCACGCGCTGCTCATGGGGGTCCCGGGACTGGCCAAAACGCTGCTTATCAGCCGCCTGGCGGAGACCATGTCGCTGAGTTTCAGCCGCATTCAGTTCACTCCGGACCTCATGCCCATGGACATCACGGGCACGGATATTCTCCAGGAGCTGCCAGGCGGGAAACGCCAGTTTGAATTCGCCAAAGGCCCGGTCTTCGCGAACATCGTGCTCGCGGACGAAATCAACCGCGCCCCCGCCAAGACCCAGGCCGCCATGCTGGAAGCCATGCAGGAGCACCGGGTGACGGTGGCGGGCCGCACGTATGTTTTGGATTCCCCGTTTTTCGTGCTCGCCACGCAAAACCCCATCGAGCAGGAAGGCACCTACCCGCTGCCGGAGGCGCAGTTGGACCGCTTTATGTTCATGATCGGCGTGGATTATCCCAGCCGGGAGGAGGAAATCATGATCGCCCGCAGCACCACGGGGGCGAAACTGCCGCAACTGGAGCACGTGCTGGATGGCTCGCTGGTGCTGGCGTATCAGGAACTGGTGCGCCGTCTGCCGGTGCCGGATCATATTTATGCCTTCGTGGTGGATCTGGTGCGCCGCACCCGTCCCGCCGGAAAGGACGCGCCGGAGTGGATGAAGCCCCTGGTGGGCTGGGGTGCCGGGCCTCGCGCGGTGCAGTATCTCGTGCTGGGAGCCAAGGCCCGGGCCGCGCTCCAGGGCAGCTACATGGTGCGCATGGAGGACGTGGTGGCCGTGGCGGAGCCGGTGCTGCGCCACCGCGTGATGACCACTTTCACCGCGCAATCCGAAGGCATCACCAGCATCGAGGTAACGAAGCGACTCGTGGAGGAACTGCGGAAGGCGGGCTGAGGTCATCGCGTTGCCGGAGCCACTGCCCGTAAACCCGATGAAAGCCCCGCATTCATTCCTCGACAGCAAGGTGCTCTCGCGCCTGCTCGCCCTGCCGCTCAATGCCCGGCAGGCGATGATCGGCGGCGTTTCCGGACGCCACCGCAGCCCGGTGCGCGGCTCGTCCATCGAGTTTGCCCAATACCGGAAGTATGTGCCTGGGGACGATACCCGCCGCCTGGACTGGCGGACCTGGGGGAGGACGGACCGTTTTTATATCAAGGAATTCGAGGCGGATACGAATCTCCGGCTGGCCCTCATAGTGGACGCCAGCGGGTCCATGGGCTTCGGTCCCGCCGGGGCCACGCGCATTGATTATTGCCGCCGCCTCGCCGGTTCCCTGGGGTACCTCGCCGCCCGGCAGGGGGACGCCGTGGGTCTCTGGGGCGTGGGAAAGGATCACCGTCAAAAGCTGCCCGCCAAACGTGGCGCGGGGCACCTCCGGCTGGTGCTCGACCAGATGGCGAATCTGGAGCCGAAAGGGGAGACCACCATTCTGGAATCCCTGCATGAAGCCGCGGACCAGATTTCGCAACGTGCTCTGGTGGTCGTGCTCTCGGACTTTTTCATCGAACCCGCGAAGCTGAAGCACGCTCTCCAGCACCTGCGCTTCCGTCGGCATGACATCGCGATGTTCCATGTGCTGGATAGCGTGGAACTGGACTTCAACTTCGACCGTCCGGCCCGCTTCGTGGACATGGAGGGCGGGGAAACTCTGCTCGCCGATCCCTCACTCATCGCCCGCCGTTATCGCGAAGTGGTGCGGAAGTATATGTCCGAACTGGACGACGTCATCCGCACCACGGGAGCGGACTACCATCGCGTGCTGATGAAGGACTCCTACGAGGACGTGCTGGCGAAGTTCCTGCTCTCCCGCCTCCAGTCCAAAGGCCGCCGCTGAGTCCGCTCTTTTATCCCCCGTCCTTTTCCGTAACTTTATCTTATGAACTCAACCGCTGAAACCTGGGAGGCTCTATGCGCGGACCGGTCGTTGCGTGATCTGCCTTATAAGATTGAAACCAACGGGTTTAACAAAATCATTATGAGTCCTGCCTCCAATTGGCATGGAGCCCAACAGGCCGAGATTTGCAGTTTGCTGAGGGGACTGCTGCCTGGGGGCAAAGCCATTAACGAATGCCCTGTGGAAACCTCCGACGGAGTCCGCGTGCCGGACGTGGCGTGGATATCCAATGAACGCTGGAAACCCTATGTCCGCGCGGTGAGCCTTCCCGTGGCTCCGGAAATTTGTGTGGAGATTCTCAGCCCTTCCAACAGCCGTGCCGAAATGCTGCAAAAGATGCGCCTGTATTACGAGGCAGGAGCCCAGGAAACATGGCTCTGCGACGAGGAGGGGCATATGGAATTCTTTTCCGTTCTTAGCGCTCCCGCTCCAGTTCCCGCTTCAACGCTCTGCCCGGCGTTTCCCCAGCGGATTCTGATCGTTTGAATTCTCCCGGTTAACCTAACGTCCCCGCGCCGGATCCCGCATGAGTTTCCTCCAGCCCCTCCTGCTTTTTGGCCTGCCCCTGGCCCTGCTGCCGGTGATCATTCACTTGATCCACCTCTTGCGGCGGCGGCAGGTCAAGTGGGCGGCCATGATGTGGCTCATGCAGGCGCAACGGATGAACAAGGGGCTGTCGAAGCTGCGGCAGTATCTGATTCTGCTTTTCCGGGCGCTGGCGGTGGCGGCCATTATTTTTGTCATCTGCCGTCCTCTCGCGGGAGGGCTGCTGGGGCTCACGGGGGGCGCGCCGGATTCCGTCATCATCCTGCTGGACCGCAGTGCCTCCATGGAGGAGCAACTGCTGACCACCGGCACCAGCAAACGCGCCGCCGGATTGAAGAATCTCGCCGCCGCGATCAAGGACGCCTATGGCACGCGCTCGAAGCTGGTGCTCATCGACAGCGCCACCCTCCAGCCGGTGAGCCTGGATAAAGCGGACTCGCTTCCGGATTCCCCGCAGGCCGGTCCCACCGGCACGGCGGCAGACATTCCCTCCATGCTTCAGTCCGCGTTGGATTACATCACCACGAATCAAACAGGCCGTACGGATGTGTGGCTGGTGAGCGATCTCCGGCAATCGGACTGGAACGCGGGTGGTGGCCGCTGGCCCGCGCTGCGCGGAGCCTTTGCCACGCTGCCCGGGGTGCGGTTTCAGGTGCTGGCGTATCCGGAGGCCCAGTCCGCGGACATGGGGGTCTCCGTGGAGAAAGTAACCCGGCGGGAGACGGCGGACAGCGCGGAACTGTTGCTCGATATCCGGCTGCAATCCCCGGTGCCGGTCCCGGAGCCCCGGAAGATCCAGCTTCGTGTGGTGATCAATGGCGCGGCCAGCACCCAGGATGTGGAGATGAAAGGCAGTCAGGTCCTGCTCCAGTCGCAGAAGGTTTCCATCGATAAATCCACCAAGCGCGGCTGGGGCCGGGTGGAGTTACCCGTGGATTCCAGCCCCGCGGACAATGTCTTCAATTTTGTCTTCGATGAACCGGCCCCGTTGAAGTCCGTGATCGTCACGGATCGTGGCGAGATTTCAGGCCCGCTTTCGGCGGCTCTTTCCGCTCCGGCGGATCCCGCGAGGAAATATGAATCCGCCGTGCTGCCCGCCGCCCGGGCCGCGGAGATCGGCTGGGAGGAAACGGCGCTCATCATCTGGCAGGCTCCATTGCCCGAGGCCGGTTCGCCGGTGGCCACCCAGTTGGAAACCCACGCGAGGTCGGGCAGGGGACTGTTATTCCTGCCGCCGGATGCTCCGGATGCCGGGAGTTTCGCGGGCCTGCGCTGGACAAAATGGGAAAGCGCCCCCACTGGAAAACCTGTTCTGGCCGACTGGTGGCGCAATGATGCGGGCCTGCTTTCAGGCACCCGCGCCGGGTCCGCCCTGCCCGTAGGCGAAGTGGAGGCTCTGCGCTGGTGCGGGGTGGAGGGGGAGTTCACTCCTCTGGCCCGGCTCGCGGAGGCCGCGGGAAAAGCCCCGCTGCTGCTGCAAACAACTCCCCGTGATGGCGAGGGCCCGGCTTATTTTCTTACCACCCTGCCGGGTCCCGGAGCCTCCAGTCTGGCGCGGGACGGCGTGGTCCTTTTTGCCATGCTGCACCGCGCGCTGAACGACGGCGCGGCCTCGCTGGGGAATGCCCGGCAACGCCTCGCGGGCCAGAAGTCCCTGGAGGGGGATCCCGCCGCATGGACCCGCATGGATCTTGAAGACCCGGCCTCGGTATTGCCCCTGGACCGGCCTCTACGCGCGGGAGCCCTGAAGAAGGCGTCGGCGCCCGGGAAGCCGGACATTCTTGTCGCCCTGAACCGCCCTCCCGGCGAGGATGCCCCGCAGGTACTGGGTAAACCGGCTCTGGATGAACTCTTTGCCGGTCTCGACTGGCGGCTCCTGGAGCGCACACTGGAGAATGAAAAGAGCCTCACCAGCGAGGTGTGGCGCACCTTCCTCTGGATCATGGCCGGGGCGCTCATTCTGGAGGCTCTCCTTTGTATGCCCGGAAAGAACCGGGGAGACTCAAAAACCGGATCCACGAAGGAACTGCCGGCATAACCCTTGTCATGACCGCCGCCTCCCGCGAACTCGTTTTTACCCACACGCCCGTCTCGCTCACGGTCTCGGTGGCCTTTGTCGCCGTCGTGATCGTGCTCGCGATCATTGGATGGAAACGCTCGGGCTGGCGGAAGTCCATTGGCTGGCTGGAGTTCCTGCGCGTGCTCATCGCCGTTGCCATCGCCATCACGCTGAATCAGCCGGAATGGCGGGAGGTCTTCAAACCGGACACCAAACCCGTGGTGGCGGTTCTTTACGACACCTCCGGCAGCATGGAGACGGCGGATGTGGTGGACCCGTTGGATGCGAATGCCGCGCCGCGCACCCGCCAGGAAGCCGTGATGCCGCTCGCCGCGCCCTCCCTGTGGAATCCGCTCCGCCAGCGGATGGACGTGGTCATCGAGCCTTTTTCCTCCGCCGAGGATCCGCCGGTGGAAGGCACGGACATTCATGGCGCGCTCCAGCGCGTGCTGGAGCAGCAGCCCCGTCTTTCCGCCGTGGTACTTGCGTCGGACGGAGACTGGAATGCGGGCGGCGCGCCTTCGCTGGCCGCCACGCGACTCCGCATGCGTGGCGTGCCCGTCATGACCGTGCCCGCCGGGGCGGATACCCGTCTGCCGGATGTGGAGTTCTCCAGCTTTGACGTGCCCACCTTTGCCGTGGCCGGGAAGCCCCTGCGCATTCCCTTTTCCGTCGATTCCTCACTGCCCCGCGAGGAGGTCGTGAGCGTGACCATGACCACCTCCACCGGCGAGGAGATCCGCCAGGAATTCACTCTGCCCGCCATGGGCCGCCTCCAGGATGCCATGGTCTTCCGCCCCCGGGAACCGGGCAAAGTCCACCTGACGCTGAACATTCCAAAGACCGGCAGCGAGCGGAATGTGGAGAACAACCGGGTGGAGGCGGACCTGGATGTGCGCCGGGAGCAGTTGCGCGTTCTGGTGATCGAGAGCTTTCCCCGCTGGGAGTACCGCTATCTGCGCAATGCCCTGGAGCGTGATCCTGGCGTGGAGGTGAACACGCTCCTCTTCCAGCCGGATATCGGGAAAGTCGGCGCGGGCCGGGGATATTTGAAGCAGTTTCCCAAAGACGAGGAACTCACGAAGTATGACGTCATCATCCTCGGGGATGTGGGCGTGGAGAAAAACCAGCTCACTTCCGAACAGTGCGCGTCCATTGTGAAAATGGTGCGGGATCAGGCGAGCGGCCTGGTGTTCCTCCCCGGGATGCATGGCTATACCTCCTCCCTGCTCACCACCGGCCTCACGGATCTCCTGCCGGTGGTGTGGGATGAAGCCCAGGCGCGCGGCTGGGGCACGGCCGCGCCGGGCCGATTCGTGCTCACGGAAGCCGGTTCCCAAAGTCTCCTCACTAAACTGGAGGACACGGACGACGCCAGTGCCCGGGTGTGGTCCACGCTTCCGGGATTTCAATGGTACGCGCCGGCGCTCCGTGCCCGTGCGGGCAGCGAAGTGCTGGCCACGCATGCCACGGAGTCGAATCAGTATGGCCGAGTGCCGCTCATCGTCACCCGGACCTTCGGGGCGGGAAAGATCCTCTTCATGGGCGCGGACGGCGCGTGGCGCTGGCGGCGCGGCGTGGAGGATAAATACCACTACCGTTTCTGGGGTCAGGTGGCCCGGTGGATGGCCTATCAGCGGAACATGGCCCAGGGGGACAAAATGCGTCTCTTCTTCGCCCCGGACCGTCCCAAAGCGGGCGGCACGATCACACTGAATGCCAACGTCATGAGCCTCACCGGGGAACCCTTGCGGGAGGGCGCGGTGATCGCGCAGTTTGTCTCTCCTTCGGGCAAGCCCTCCAGTGTCCGCCTTTTGCCCGCCGGAGCGGAGGCCTGGGGGCTTTTCAACGGCACCTTCACCCCTTCCGAGCCCGGGGATTATAAGGTGCGCCTCACCTGCGCCGAGGCCGGCACGGCCCTGGAGACGGTAATCTCCGTCCAGGGCACCCGGAAGGAAAAACGCGGACAGCCCGCCCGACCGGAAGTATTGCGGGAGATCTCCCAGCTTACCCGCGGACAGTTCATCGACTCCCCGGACCCCGCCAAAGTTCTCGCCGCCATCTCCGCGCTTCCGGAGGAGGAGATGACCGAACGCCGCCTGCAGGTATGGGCTCATCCTGGCTGGGCGGGCGTGCTCGTTGCCCTGCTCGCCACATTCTGGATCGGGCGTAAGGCGGCGGGCGTTTTCTAACCCGCGCGCTGGAACAGGAAATGCTCAAAATTTGCGCGATCCCTATTCCCCTTAACGGGAACAGGATTCCGTGAAATCCACGCAAATAGTAGTTTCATGTCCCTTTATTTCATCCATTGTCCTCCCGCGGCGTCCCTGGTGGCAGTGAACATTCCCCTTTCCAGTGTGTCCATTGGAGAGGAAATCCGGTCGGGAACGCCTGTCGCCGTAATGTCCAAAAATTAACCCGCACGAGTTATGAATGGTTCACTTCCACTGCCACCGGTGCTCTCCACCAAACTTTCAGACTACCGGCGCACTGTCCGGGTAGTCAAACTGGCGGAGGGGATTCTGGCCGCCGTTTTCGGGCTCGCCGTTTCCTATCTGCTTGTGTTGGGGCTCGACCGGTTTTTCGATACTCCGGCCTGGCTGCGGGGGATTTTCCTCGCCCTCGGAGCCGCGGTGCCCGGCCTGGGCCTGCCGCTGAAATGGCATAAATGGGTCTGGCGTCAGCGACGTCTGGAGGACGCCGCCCGGCTGCTCCGCTGGAAGTTCCCGCGCCTGGGCGATCAGTTGCTGGGCATCGTGGAACTGGCGAAACAGGACGCCAGTGTATCCGGTCGCAGCGAGCGTCTTGTGCAGGCCGCCATGGCCCAGGCGGACGAGGCGGTGAAGGATCAGGATTTTTCCCAGGCGGTGCCAAAGGCAACGCACCGGCAGTGGGCGTGGGCCGCCGCCGGCTCCACGGCGGTGATCGTCGCCGGATTCGTTACGATCAACGAGGCCGCGCGGAATGCCTTCCTGCGCTGGGTGATGCCCTGGCGGGAAACGGAACGCTACACTTTCGCGCGCATCGAAAAATTGCCGGATCCCCTGGTGGTGCCGCTCGGTGAGTCCTTCAATCTGCCGGTGAACCTCGCTGGTAAGAGCCAATGGAAGCCGGAGGCCGCCACCGGCAGCATTCCCGGACAGCCTGAGGTTCAGGGAACGCTGAAGAATGCCTCCTATGCGCTTGCTTTCCCGCCGCAAAAAAAAGACGCCGAGATCTTCGTGAAGGTGGGTGACGTGCGGGAGACTATCAAGGTGGAGCCCCGTCCGCGCCCGGAACTCACGGGTCTCCAGGTGAAGGTGAAACTGCCGGATTATCTTCAATATAA
The DNA here is from genome assembly GCA_965229245.1 of Verrucomicrobiales bacterium. Lineage (GTDB taxonomy): Bacteria > Verrucomicrobiota > Verrucomicrobiia > Verrucomicrobiales > V1-33 > V1-33. The sequence continues at coordinate 1,338,235 of CBDDIW010000001.1, read as the reverse complement.
GACCGAGCCGGTGCTCGATGTGCGCGGGGACCGGGTCAGCGTGCTCCAGGGTTCGACGGCTACGTTCGTGGCCACCGCCAGCCGGGAACTTGTGCGCGGGGATATCGATGGCAATGCCATCAGCGTGGAGGAGGGCCGTCTGGTGAGCCCCGCCATGCCGATGCAGGCGGCCTGGGATCTCAAATTCAACTGGACCGATACCCTGGGCCTCACCGCCCGCGTGCCGCTCGCGCTCAAAGTGCAGCCCGCCGGGGATGAGGCTCCCCGGATTGTCGCCCGCCGCGAAACCCAGGAGCAGGTGGTACTGGATTCCGAGGTGGTGGTTTTTGAAGTTTCCGCCTCCGACGATTTTGGCGTGAAGCAGGTGGGCCTGGAATGGAAGGGCATGAGCGATGGCACGGATGCCACCGCCTCCACTATTAAAGGAACGAAGATCGCCGCAGCCGGGGCTCCGGAAACGAAGCAGGTCGAGTCCCGCGCCACCTTCTGCGCCAGCCGCGAAGGTGTCGCTCCCCAAACCCTGGAAATTCGCGCCTGGGCGGAGGATTACCTGCCGGGCCGGGCTCCGGTCCGCGGGGCTTCGTTTGTCATTCACGTGCTCAACAAGACGGATCACGCCCTCTGGGTCACCCAGCAGATGGGCAAATGGCTGGAAGCCGCGAAGGAAACCTATGAGCGCGAGCAGCAGCTCCACGTGACGAATCAGGAACTGCGCGCCATGAGCGCGGAGGAACTGGACCGTCCCGAAAACCGTCGCAAGGTGGCTCAGCAGGCCGCCGCCGAAAACTCCAATGCCGAGCGGCTCAATTCCTTGAACCAGTCCGGCCGGAATCTGGTGGAGCAGGCCACGAAGAATCCGGAGTTCGACGCTCCGCGTTTGGAATCCTGGGCCACCATGCTGAAGTCTCTCCAGAACATCGCGGGGAACCGCATGCCCAGCGTGGCCGGGCTGCTGAAGCAATCCGCCGACGCGAAGGCGGACGGCAAACTGGCGCAAAACAGCAAGGGTGGTCAGCCTTCCCAAAATTCCGGCGCGAAACCGGGCAGTTCCCAGTCCGGCCAGCCCGGAAACGAACAAAAGCCTTCTGAAGGCAAGCCCAGCGAAAACGCCACGGCTCAGAACAATCAAAACAGTCAAAACCCCGATGGGAAGCAAGGCTTGCCCGGAGAGGAGCAAAAGCCCCAGGAAGGAAAACCGGGAGAGAACAACACCGCGCAGAATAATCAGAGCAACGCCAGTCCCTCCGGTAAGCCGGGATCGTCCAGTGCCGGGAAGAGCGCGCCCCAGCTTACCGCTGGAGCCACGCCTCCCAAGGGCAGCGGCGCGTCCAATCCCCAGGATCCTAACGCAAAGCCGAAGGAGCCCGCTCCTTCCATCAAGCTGACGGAGAGCACCATGAACAAGCCGGAGGCCCAGGGCGAACAAAAGCCCGGTGCCCCCAAGCCTCCGGGGGCTGGAAAGCTCGGGCTTCCCACGAATTCCCTGGCTGGTGCTCCCGGTAAAAAGCCTGCCGGTGAGGAGGAACAGCCTCCCGCCGAGTCCTCTGCCCAGAAGCCGCTCGAACAGAGCGTGCAGGAGCAAAAGGAACTGCTGGAGGAGTTTGCCAAAGTTTCCGATCAGCTCAACGAGATCCTCGGCAGTCTGGAGGCCAGCACTTTTGTGAAGCGCCTCAAAGCGGCGTCCCGCGAGCAAACCCAGCTTGCCTCCGGCATCGGTCAAAAAACCCTGGATGCCTTCGGGATCACCCGGGAACAGACGGGCAATTCTCTGACCACCCTGAAAGAGGCACCGGCTGAGCCTTCCCCCATGGAAAAGAGCGTGGCCGGATTTGTGGACCGTCTCTTCGGAGGCGGAAAGCCGGAAGTGAAAGAGGCTACCGCGCCGGAAGCTGTCGCCAAAACGGACGAACCGAAAAAGGACGTTCCGAAAGCGAAAGACGCGCCCTTTGTCACCACCTACGCGCCCCTCGCCAGTACGAAGGCGAAGAGCCAGAGCGAGGTCGTGAAGATCATCCAGAGCGACCTGGAGGCTTACGCACTACGGAAGCAGGACCAGCATTTCAAGAAGGTACTGGGCGAGATGAAGCAAACCCGCGTGGCTCAGGAACTGACCCGCGTGGGTGAAAAAGCCGCTGACAACTACAGCGGCAACGCTATCCACGGCGCGGAGTTCTGGGCGGACACCATGGACCGCTGGGCCGAGGAAATGGTGAAGGCGGCGGGCAAGTGCTCCAACTGCTCCTCCTGCAGCGGCGACAGTTTGCCTCCGGAAATTGTGCTCAAGGTCATGCAGGCTCTCCGGGATGAAATGAAACTGCGCGATGAAACCCGGGAACTGGATAAAGCGAAGCCCGCCATCGAAAAGGAGGAATTCGTTTCCCGCGCGGTGAAGCTCTCGAATGAGCAGGGCCGCATCGCCACGCACACGGAGGAAACCATCCGCGACATCGTGGCCATTCCGGACGGCTCGCAAAAGTTTGGCAAGGAGCTCAAGTTGTTGAGCGCCGTTACAGAAGTCATGGCCGAGGCCACCGATATCCTGTCCTCTCCGGACGTGGGCGGACCCGCCGTGGCAGCAGAGACCGAAGCCATCGAACTTCTCCTCCAAACAAAACGCTCGAATCCGAAGGGCGGTGGCGGCGGGGGTGGCGGCAACCCGGGTGGTGGCGGTACCGCGGCTTCGGCGTCCTCGGCTGCGCTCGCGGATATCGGTCCTGGCGGCGACGTGGATGGCAATGTCAGCGCCCGTCCCGTGGGGCAGTCCACTGGACGTGCCGGCAAGGAATATCCCGAGGAGTTCCGTGCTGGCCTGGATGCCTACTTCAGCAATCTTGAGGGCACCGGAGGCAAACAATGACCGGACGTCTTCTGCTGCGGGCCGCGCTCACGCTTCCTGTTCTCACGCTGTCGGCACACGGTTTCCATGCGGGGGCCGCGGCTTCCACGGCGGGCATGGTGCCGGTGTCCGGGTTCTGGCAGGGGGTGACCCAGGAGAAACGGGAGGCACCAGCCCAAGATGGTGGAGCGTCTAAAAATGATGACGACTCCGCTGAGCCCGCGAAACTTACGGAGGCAGAGGAAAAAGCGCTGAAGGAGGTTCTCGAAAAAGCGCTGAAGCGTCAGCGCCCGCGGTTTAAGGAAGCGCTCGAAAAACTCTCGAAGGAACTGGTTTCCAAACGTCATGCCAGTGAGGACGCGGGGAAAAAGCTGGAAGCTCTGATCCCCGGGGCCGTGGATGCCGCTGTCTCTCTCTGGACGGAAAAAGCCCGGGAGTGGATCCTGGACAATTTCCGGGCCTCCGGGGATATGGTCGCGAATCTCAAGGAGTGGGCCCCGGAGAATCTGAATTCCGTCATTGCCATCGATCCTTCCACCACCGCGGTCTGGAAGGATGGCTTGAAAGGCATTCTCCCTGCGGAGCAACTGGCTGCCCTGGAGGCGGAGGAAAAGGCCCGCGTGGAGAAGTTCCGCAAGGAAATGGGGGACTACCTCGCCAACAGCGAGGCCCAGGCTCAGGAGACCTTTGCCGCCTCCATGGACCAGGTCCTGGGCCGCGTCGAACGGCTGGGGAACATCGACGAGGAGCGAATGAAAAAGCTTCGCAAGGCCGCCGATGAAGCCGTGAAAGCCACCGCCGCGGAGTGGCGGACGCGGGCGGAGATGCAGCTCATGGCCATGGATGAGTCCTCGCGTTCCCAGATGGCCAGCGGGGGTGGGTACATGGGAGTGTCCTCCAGCGACCGGGCAAACCAGCCCCGGATGCGAAAGGTCTGGCGTGAGGCCGAGGCCACAATCCTCACGACGGACGAGAGAAAGCAGATCACCGAGGTCCGCCAGGCTCTGCGGCTCCGGCGCGCGGATGCTCTCGGCCAGGTTCTGGTGTCGGAGTTGGACCGCCTGCTCGGATTCGATGACAAGCAGCGGACCGCTCTTTCGAAACTGGCCGCGCCGCTCATGACCGGGCTGCCCGCTTACTATTTCGATACCCAGGAGAACGGGGGGTATTATGCGCTGGATGCCGGGCAGATGATGGGGCGTCTGAAGGACAGCAAAGACAAGCTGAAGGAGATCCTGGACGAGCGGCAGATGAAGCGCTGGGATTCCTTGTCTCCGGAAAATCTTTCCCGGGGGGGCGTGGTACGTGAGACCATGGATTTCGGAAAACTGCCCCCAGCGGAGGAGATGAATGAAGTGGACTCGGAACGCTTCGTTTCCGCCTTTCTCCATCGCGAGGCGAGAAAGATGAAGCGCCGCATGTTCTCCATCATGGAGTCACGGGTGGATGTCGTTATTCGCGCGGCCCCCCTTCCTCAGGAGTCCGTGGCGCAGTTGAACACCGCCGCAAAGGGAGCCGCCGAGCAGATGTCCCAGGTCAATATCAGCAATCTCACCAGTTGGGTCCGCGGGCAGTGCCAGAATGCTAAGCCGGCGGATGTCATTTCCCGGCTTCAGAATCTCTACAATCCTTATTCCATCGACCGCCAGCAACAGGCCGACGTCCCGGTTTGGACCAGCACGGTGGAGCGCCTGCTCTCCGGGCCCCAGCGCGAAGCCCTGAAAAAAGATGTGGAGGAACGTGATGCCTGGCGCGGCCGGGCCATCGCGGAAATGACCCTCACGGAGATTGAGAAACGTATCTCCCTGAAGCAGGCCCAGGTGGAGCCGCTCCGGAAGAAGATTCAGGAGACTGTGCTGGAATACGAGACGGAGTTTACGAATTACTTCTCCACTGGCTGGTACCTTCAGGGCTACTACAGCATGATCCCCGCCGCCATGATCACGGAAAAGGAATGGGAGAGCCTGCTGGAAAAGAAACAGGCGGAGACGGTCCGGGAAAAATGCCTCGGACACACCACCCAGTATGTTGAAATGATCCGCCGGAACCACGACTCCCGCACCGGGAAAAAAGCGAACTGAAATCCTTCATGACCAGGCTTCCCCTTCTCTTCGCGGCTCTTGCCATGCTTCTCCCGTCGCCGTGCCGCGCGCAGGATCCCTCGCTGCGTTTTGGCGGACAAATCCCCCCGGAGGTCGATGTCGTTTATGAACGCGGCCTGGAGTGGCTGGCAAAAAAACAGGCGGATGATGGTGCCTGGCAGGACGGGCAGACAGGCGCGGGAGTGAACGGGCTTTGTGTCATGGCTTTTCTGGCCAGCGGCGAGGATCCGAATTTCGGGCGCTGGTCCCAACAGATCCGGAAGGGCGTGCGCGCCATCATCTCCGCGCAGGAGGAGAAGACCGGTTATCTGCCTAACAGTATGTATCACCACGGCTTTGCCATGCTGGCCCTCGCGGAGGCTTATGGCGCGGTGGATGAATCCCTGCTCTGGCAGGGCGCGGAGAAAAAAGGCCGCAGCATCGCGGAGACGCTGACCCTGGCCATCGGCTGCGCCGGCACTTCGCAGAAAAAGAACCGCTTCGGCGGCTGGCGATATACTCCGGACGCCACGGACTCTGACACGTCCGTCACCGGGGCCATGCTCATGGGCCTTCTCGCCTGCCGCAATGCGGGGCTGGAGGTGCCGGATGAAACGGTGAATACCGCGCTGGAGTATATGCGCCGCATGACGAGCGCCCGGGACGGTTCGGTGGCTTATGCCGGCGGCTTCGGCGGCATGGGGGAATCCATGAACCGCTCGTGTATCGCCACCCTGGTGGCCGCCGTGAGCAAGCAGAAGGACGAGCAAAAATTCCCTGCCACCCTGAAGCACATCACCACCCGCCTCGAACACCGGGAGAGCACCTACCAGGAGTATTTCCGCTACTATATGGCCCAGGCACTCTTCCAGGGCGACTACGAGGCCTGGCAGAAGTGGAATGCCATGACTGTGCGCCAGTTGCACGAGACCCAGGCGGAGGACGGTTCTTTCAATGGCAGTTCCTACAGCACCGCCATGTCCCTCCTGGCTCTGGCGCTGAATTACCGTTTCCTCCCTATCTATGAACGTTGACTCCAGGGTTCCCTGCCGCGGGCGCGTGCTTTCCGTCGCCATTCCTGGCCTGCTCTTTCTGCTGGCCTGCGGTCCCGTGTCTGGCGCGGAGGAGAATAAAAAGCCGGTGATGAGTCACGTAGTGCCCCGGAATCTCATGGTGACGGCGCCTCCCGCCAATACCCGGCTGAACTGGTGGAACGGGGAGCAGTCGAAAGGCTCTCTCGCCGCCGTGGAGGATGGCATCTTTGTTTGGAAGACCACGCTCTTCAACGCGCCCGTCCGCATGAAGCAGGACGTGGTGCGGCGTCTCGATTTTGCCAGCCCCTTCGGTCGTCCTTCGGGCTCTTTCCGCGTGGCCGTGGAGGATGGCAGTCATCTCACGGGAGAGATCACCAAAATCGAAGACAGTCTGCTGACACTTACTTCAAAGGATTTCGGCACGGTGGCGATTCGCCTGGACCGGGTGGTGTGTGTGGAGCGCATTGGCGGGGAAGGCACCGTGGCCGGAGGACCGCTGGCGCTTCTCGCGGATGGCGGCACGGCCAGTTCGCAGGATGTCGAGGTCGTCCAGAATGGCCGCGTGGTTTTCTTCAACTCGAATGGAGGCCAGCCTCCGCCGCCCATGTATTTCGCGGCGGCGGGTCGCGTGGCGAGCCCGGCGTTTGGCCTCAATACTCTGCGAAAGCTCGAGCTTCCGGAGAAGTGCCTGGTGGAGCTCATGATCCGCACGGAGACCATTCCGGATCTCGCGATCACTCTCGGGGCAGGAGGGGAGACTGTGTCCCTGGAGACCTGGGGGGATGAACTGGTGCTGAAGCAGGGGGATCGCTTTGTCTCCGCCGGAGTCCGTTTTCAGGACAGTGACCGCCTGGCGCATCTGCGCCTCGGCTGGGACCGCCCGGCGGGCCGGTGCGTGCTCTACGGGCCGGATGGAAAAGTGTGGGCGAATCTTGGTCCCCAGCCCCCGGCTCCTCCCAGGCAGGAGCCGCCCCCGCCCTCGGCCGCCATCAGTCCGGTGGAAAAACTCGTTCGCCTCTTCGCGGGCAAAGAGGAGGCTCAGCCAGTGAAGCTGACTAAGAATGCCCCCGCCATCCAGGGCGTGGCGCTTCTGAATAAAGGAGCCGGCATGGTGGTGGAGAGATATCAGGTGGGCACGTGGTCCGGAGAGGCACCTCCTGTCGTTGCCGCAGCGGATAATGCCTGCGTGGAGACAGTCACGGAAGTGATCCCTGGAGAGCCTGCCGGACTTTCGGGAGACTCACTTAGCGTCCGCCTGCCGGATGGAAAGACACGCGGCGTTCCCCTGGCCACCGTCCGGGCCATCCGTTATCCGCGGGCCGCGAAGCTGGACCGGGATCCAGCCGTCACCGATGTCTGGTTCGCGGATGGCAATCTCCTGCATGGCAATGTCTCTAAATCCGGGGAAGGGACACTGAACGTCACCACCTCCTTTTCCGCCGGTCCTGTCACCGCCCCGCTGGAACGCTGCCGCGCCATTCTGCTACCGGACAAAAAACCAGCGGACGGACCAGTGCCTCTGAACCGCATGGACACCATTGCCGATGGTGGAAGCACGCTCCATGGCACCCTGATCTCCTCCGGCGGCGTGCTGCCGCGCTTCCAGTTGATTGGTGCGGTCGAAGGCCTGGAGCCCTCGGTTTCCAAAGGTCTTATCATCAGCCGCGCGCTGCCGGAGGAGGGAAAGCCGGGCCGCGCGCCCGCTCTCCTGCACGTAAAGTCGAACGAAACCCTGCCGGTCACTCTCAAGAGCGTCACCCGCGACCGGATTGAATTCGCCTGGGACGCCGCCCAATCCGGCGACATTGAGACGGCCAAAGTGCACGCCATCCAGTTTGGCTCTCCGCCCGTGACCGGGAAAGGGTTTGAGGATCCGGCCTGGCAGATCCTGACAGGCGGGGCCAAAGGGCCTCCCTCGCGCAAGGGACAGGCCGTGGTGCTCAATCCCGGGAATGGCATCGGGCACCCATGGCTTCTCCAGGGTGGGGATGTGAGTTTCAAAATGGACGGCGGGCAATCCGGCTCGGGCACCCTGCGCGTGCGCCTGTTCTGCCAGGGCACGGACCGGGATTCGCAGTCAGTCAATTTCCTTATCGGGGACTTTGGCGGGCAGATTTACTGCGGGGCGGAACAAAGCGAGGGGCAGTTGAGTTCGCAGGCGAATGTCGCCTCGCGGCAACCCATGAATGATATCCGGATTTCCTTCCCTGGAGATCAGGTGGAACTGTGGGTGAACGACGTGCGTGCCGCGACGACAAAAAATAAGGCGCGCACCGGGAAGAAGAACGGCGCCGGGATTGTGATCGAGACCGCCTCGCTCTGGGGAAACCAAGTCACGCAGGTGAAGGTCTCGGATTTCGCCACCGCCACCCCGGCTTCCCTCGCTGGTCCTCCCATCTTCAGCGATGAAGCGCGTCGCGAGGCCCTGTTGCTGCCCCGGCTCCGGCGGGATGACCCTCCGCGCCAGATTCTCATCGGGCGCAATGGAGACCTGCTTCGTGGCGAGATCGAGGCCATGACTTCCACGCATCTTTCTTTCCGGGCCGGGATGGAGACTTTTAAGGTTCCGCTGGACCGCGTGGCCGCCGCCGTGTGGGTGAAAAAGCCTGACAAACCGTCGCCGGATGCTGACGGCAAGACTCCGAAACCCGCCGCCGCGGAGGCCGCTCCAGCGGAGGCTCGCCCTGCCGTCGGCGGGCAGGGGGCTGTCTTGAGGATTGCCGCCGCTATTGGCGGTGCCGGGCGCCGTCCGGCGGGGCGGATCATCATCCCGGGAAACGACACAAGCGGTGACGAAAATTCAGCGACGCTCGTTCGTCCCGCCTTCAACGCTCCCGAGCCCGTCGCCGGGGTGCAATGGCTGGACCTCACGAATGGTGGCCGCCTGGGTCTCACGGTGGAGTCCTGGAGCGGAGATAAGGTCACCGGCACCCACCCGCTGCTGGGCCGCTGCACCATTCCTCTCTCATTCATTTACCGGCTCACCTTCACGGCTCCGGCTCCCGCCGGCGCGCTGGCGGTGCTTTCGGACTGGAAGCTGGAGAATACTCCCGACCCCGTGCTGCCGGAGGATGAGGGAACCTCCTCGGCCCTCTCTGGAAAACCCGCGCCGGACTTCACCCTCCCCATGCTGGAGGGAGAGGACTTCGTGCTTTCAAAAGCTAAGGGTAAAGTAGTGGTTCTGGACTTCTGGGCTACCTGGTGCGGCCCGTGTGTGAAATCCCTGCCAGGTCTCATCGAAGCCATGGGAGCCTTCCCAGCGGACAAGGCCATGCTCGTGGCCGTGAATCAGGGTGAAGCCAAAGCCCAGGTGCAGAAGTTCCTGGAGGCCCGGGGCTGGAAGATGGCTGTCTGTCTGGACGGAAACCAGGCCGCCGCGAAGAAATACGGCGTCGAAGGCATCCCCCACACCGTCGTCGTGGGCGCGGACGGAAAGGTGGTTTTCGTAAAGACCGGCTATGAACCCGAGGGGGAAAAGAAGATCGCGGAAGCCGTGAAGAAGGCCATCGAAGCCGCCCCGCCCCCCGGAGACAAGGCAGAGGAGAAAGAGGAGGAGAAATCCGCGAAGGACGACTCCAAAGAGGAGGCGACCGTCGTTCCCGCGGAGGGGAAGTTGAAGTTGGAGATAAAGGTGGAGGAACTGGTTCCTCCCTGAGGTGATGGGACCCCGCGCGACGGCCCGGGATTCCGGTTAAATCGTCATCGCGTGGTAGCCTCCGTCCACCACGATCTCGGAGCCGGTGATAAAGCTCCCGGCGTCCGAGGCGAGCAGAAGCGTGGCCCCTATCAATTCCCGGGCGTCGCCAAACCGCTTCATGGGCGTGTGGCGCATGATGTTCTCCACCCGCTCCGGGTTCAGCACCTTGCGGTTCTGCTCCGCGGGGAAGAAGCCCGGCACCAGAGTATTCACGCGGATGCCCAGGGGAGCCCATTCGCGGGCGAGGTTTTTGCTCAGATTATGCACCGCCGCTTTGCTCAGCGAGTAGGTGAAAACCCGGCTGAGCGGCACTAGGCCGGACATACTGCCCAGGTTGATGATCGAAGCCGGGCCGCCGCACTCCACGAAGTATTTCCCGAAAACCTGGCAGGCCAGAAACACCGCTTTGGTATTCACCTGAAGGATGCGGTCGAATTCCTCCTCCGGAATGTCCAGAAACGGCGTGGGGGCATTGATGCCCGCGCCGTTCACCAGCACATCCACCCCTCCGGAGCGCTGGACCACCATCGCCAGCAGCGCCTCCAGACCAGCCTTTTCCCCCGCCTCCACCGGCGCGAACCATGCCCGGCCTCCCCCCGCTTCGATCTTCGCGATCCTCGCCATGGCCTTCTCTTCACTGCGTCCCGCCAGCACCACCTCCGCGCCCGCCGCCGCCATGCCCTCCGCCATGACTCCACACAGTTCCCCGGTGCCTCCGATGACGACCGCGGTTTTGCCGGAAAGGGAAAAGAGGGAATCAGGGAGCGCCATAAACGCGCTGTCCTTCGCCACAACCCGCCCTCGATGCAACGGGAGCCTTCCTGTTATACCGTTATCCCGGAGGCCCCGGGATCGAGGGTGGCCCAGGCGTTCCCGCGCCGGGGAGTTGACCTCCATGCGCGCCCTCTCAATCCTCTGAACCTAAATTCTTGAATGGAGGGATGACCGACCGCTCCACAGTGAAGCCGGTGGACGAGTGGCAGGAAAAATCAGGAAATTACCGCATGGATCATCCGGAGAGAAGCCGGTGGGCGGCTGACGGCAGCTCTCCGAGCCACTGGCCGCCCAGTTTGCGGCGCAGAATACGGGTCAGTAACAGTGCCCAGCACTGCCCGGGAGTCCATCGCGCCGTGATGGTGCCCGCCTGGTGTAGATAGCTGCTGATCAACGTGATGGCCCGCGCCAGGGTTTCCCCTTTGGCGTGCAACAAGCTCACTTTCATCCGGCGCTGGCCGCCATGCCGGGTCTCCCGCGCCACGCCGCCCAGGAGGGCCGGGCGGGTGGTGATGGCCTCCCGGTGGTGCTCCTCGTCAAAAAGCCGCGTGTAGAGGTGCCACCAGTTGCTGAGCAGCGCGATAAGGTTGGCCATGATCCGGCAGGGGGCCAGCTTTTTAGTGGTATAGCCGTTCCATCCCCACTGGTTTTTGAGTTCATCGTAATTATTTTCACAATCACCGCGCTCGCGATAGATCCGGGGCATGCAAGCCGCAGGGTAGGCCCTGGCATCGAGCGAAGTCACCAGCACCGCCAGTTTGCCACTCCAGGGAGCCGCGCTTTGCCACTCCGCGTCTGGCACCCCGGGTAAAAGACCGCGGTCTTTGCCGCGCCGCTTTCCCGGCTTCACCAGGTGGTCTGGATTCTCCGGCACTGGAGCCCGGGCCGCCGACTCCCGTACGATGAGCACGCGCCGCTTCCGGCTCCAGCCGGTGAGCCGCAACGTGCTCTCCACCACCTCCCAGCCATCGCCCGCGGACTGCCAGTCGCCGGAGCACCGCAAAAGCGACACCAGCGCACGCACCTTCGCCGTGAAGCGCAGTTTGAACACATACGGCAGTCCGCGCTCCTCGCACTCCCTCATCAGGCCCTCCTGGCCGTAGCCGCAGTCGCCCCGGAGAAAAGCGGGCCAGCAGGTCCGCGGCAGGGCTTCGAGGGTGCGCCACAATCCCGGCTGTCCCCGGCCGGCGGCATGCTCGTTGCCCGGTCGCACCTCCACTCCCACACACAGCCGCAGGTTCGCCGCGAAGTAACTGTGATACACATGACTGGGACGTCCGGGTTTATGCGGGTTGTAGCCAATCTCCGCTCCCTGCTGCCGTCCATAGAGCGGTTTAACCGTCGTATCGATATCCATGATCCAGGGCACGCGCAGCAGGGGCGCAAGACAGCGTCGCTGGTGTTCCCCCAGCCACGCCAGCGCGGCACCCTCATCCATGAGATGATTGAGCGCGCGGCGCACCACATCATCACTGACCAGCCGGTCAATGCCCAGCACCCTGGCATTGAGCACATCGCCGCGCACCGCGTTCATATGGAGATAGCGCCAGTGGCCGCACAGCACCGAAAGCGCCGCCGTGCCAAACACATTGCGGGCTCCGCTCCCCCGGTTGCCCCCGTAGCGCAGGGGGCACTCTTTGATGAAATCCTCCCACCGCTTCCCGGTCCTTAAAAACTGCGCGAAAAACACCAGCTGGCGGTGCGCGCTGACGGGAGTTCCCGGATCCCATTCCGCGTAATACCGCCCTCCCGGCGTGTCCACGGGCCATCCGGTCGTGACCTCACCCTCCGGGTGAGCTTCGCTCGTCGCTGAGGTTGTCCCCATTCCCCGATTCAAGCCGCCTTCCGTGGCCCCGTCACGCCTTTTCCATTCCAGAGTTTAGGCTGAATGTGCACAAGGAGCGGCGACATTCCTGTCGCCGTCGAACTCTCCGATTGAGGCCGGAGCCTTCGCTATCCCCTCTGCTATCCTTGTCCGTCAAGCCACGTGGCGTGGTGTGCCTTCAGGCTTTGTGCCACCGGTCCTGGTGCGGGAAACGCCCGGTCGTCATAGCGCTCCACCGGCTGGACGCCACGGAGGGAGGATGTCAGGAAGACCTCCGTGCAGTCCGCGGGCAGCGCCGGTCCGGCCATCGTTTCCTCCCGGCAGGGAATGCCATGGGTCGCGCACAGGGACAGCACGCGTTCCCGCATTACTCCAGGCAGGCATCCGGACGCCAGCGGCGGAGTGAGCACCACGCCGCCACAAACGAGGAAGATGTTGGAAAAGGCACCCTCGCAAAGATCTCCGGCGGTGTTCAGGAAAACCGCTTCGTCCGCCCCCCCGGCGAGTGCCGCGTCCCGGGCGAGCACGCTCTCTGCGCAGGCGGTGAACTTGATGCCTGCCAGCGGGCTGTGTTCATTCCGCCGCCACGGCACGGTCACCACCACCGCCTGGGGTTTGAAGTCCGGCAGAGGCTCCACGGTGACCAGACAGATCTGCGTCGCTCCCGGGGGCGGCAGGTGCCCGCGTCGCGGTCCCACCGCCAAGGTGATCCGCACCCGGGCGTCCCTCAGCCTGTTTGCCCGGCTCACGGATTGACTCGCCTCCCGCAGTGTCTCCAGTGACGGAGTCTGAAGCCCCAGCCGCCGGGCTCCCTCCGCCAGCCGCGCGACGTGGCGGTCCAGCCCAATCGCCACCCCATGATGCAGCAGCGGGGAATCATAGACGCCCATGCCCTGGAGAAATCCCAGCGCGGCGGGATCCACCCGTGCTTCGGACGCGGGCAGCAGCGAGCCATTCAGCCACACCACCGGCTCAGTCATCGTCGTCGCTGGAGGGATCTTTAGCCTTCTTCTTGTCCGGCGCGTTCGTGCCGTCGCCGATGACCAGATACGGGTCCAGCGTGAGATCGGAGCTGCCCAGGTCATCGTTGTGAATCTCCAGGCCGATAAAGTTCTTTCCAGGCTTCAACAGGTTCTTGAATTCCCCCAGCGGATAGTAGCGGAACTTCCCGCCAGCCTCGTGGGACTTCACGCCCTTCGCCGTGCCCAGGGAACCGCTTTCCACATTGTCCCGCGCCACCTCCTTGCCGTTCAGATAACAGATGAATCCGTCATCGAACGCAATCGCCAGTCCCAAGTTGGCCAGGTTTTCCTTGCCAGTCAGTTCAAAGGAGCGGCGGATGCACAGGTATTTATATTTCCCGCGCATGTCATTGATCACCGTGGCATCGTCTCCGTCGGCATAACCGAATCCCGCCTTGCCCATCTTCCAGCCCGTGCCGTCCAGGGTGGCGGACCATCCGGCATCCGGGGCCTTGCCACCCAGGTATTGCCACTCGGCGTTTTTGGAAATGATGGGGGTGAAGGTCTTCGGCATTGCCTGGCCGTTGTCCACGCTGTCGCCTTTGGAGATCAGCGGGCCGGGCACGGGGATGATGGTGGGGCCGGTCGGTTGCGCCGGTGCCTTCGGCTTCTCTATGCGTGTTAGATTCACGGTACCGCGCTTGATGATCTGGAAAGTGTCCCGGATCACGCCCTCGGAGTTCAGCATTTTGGCCGTGAGCGTGTCCCCCTTCAGATCCAGGAGCACGGAGCCGAATTCCAGCAGGGTGATGTGCATCACCGGGGAGACCGTTTTCTTCCGGCTCAGCGTGGTGCCGCCATTTCCGGCCACCACGGCCACGGTGCCCTGGTGGGGTACCAGCCCGGCGCTCTTCTTGTAAGGACCGTTGCCTGCGGGATTGCCATCGCCGTCGTCGAGGACCACGTTTTCCGCAACCGTGGGCGTGGCATAGGCCCCGTCCAGGAGCATGGAGCGCTCATAGATGTGGGAATGCCCGGCGAGCACCAGGTCCACGCCCGCGCCCTCCAGGATGGGCATGATGTTCTCCCGGATCTCCACCAGTTCCTTGTCCTTCTTGCGGTCGTCGCTGTCGTGCGTGCCCTTGGTATAGGGAGGATGGTGGAAGAAGGCGATGATCCAGTCCGCTTTCGTTTTGTCCAGGTCCGCCTTCAGCCACTGCGCCATGGCCCCATCCGGCTGGCGCGGGATGTCGAAGGAGTTCAGCGAGATGAAATGCACCTTCCCCACGTCGAAGGAGTAATAAGCCTCCGTGCCGCTGGCCACGCCGCCGGATTCCCCCGCGGTGGGCATGATGTAGGCATCGTAGTAAGGCCCGATGCAGGTGCCGCTTTTCGAGGATTTCCCCTCGTGATTGCCAAACGCGGGCCAGCAGACCGTGTTCCGCAGCGTGGCCTCGTAGGGTTTGAAAAAGTAGCCCTGGAACTCAGAGTCCATGCCCGTGCCATAGGCCATGTCCCCCACGTGGATGAACATGTCCAGCACGCGCTTTTCCTTTGCCAGCCAGTCCCGCATGGCTGTGTGGACCTTGCCCTGCACCTTGTTTCCGGTGCCGCTGTCCCCCACCACCCACATCAGCAGCGGGCGCTCCGTGCCCGGCACCGGCAGGGTGCGGAAGGAATAGCTTTCATCCGCCGGAGTGAGGCGGCTGATGCCGTCGAAGATCCCGTAGTAGTATTTTGTATCCGGTTTCAGCCCGGTGATGTGGACCTCATACTGCCGGGTCTCCGGCGGTCCGGAGCCGAGCGCGCGGGCTCCCTGGGAGGAGGCCCCCTCCGCGGCCAGACGCCGCGTGGCCACGGCGGCGGGCGGGGTCTGCATGGTCAACTGATCCTTTGTGAGACCATAGCGCACGGAGGGCTGGGTGTCCTTCCGCACCCGCCAGATCAGGTGCATGGCATCCGGCGCGGCAGCCTGAATATAAGGCCCCCGGGTGAGGGGCCCCGATGGCAACTTCGGGGCCTGACCCGTCTGGGTGGGAGGCGGCACCTGGGCTCGTGCCGGGAAGGCGGGGGCCGCCGCGAGGACCAGCGCGGAGAGAAGACGATACGGAAACTTCATGGGTGAAAAAGGGGAAGGGCTCAGTTTAAGGGAACGCCGGGAACTTTGGCCAGAGGGATTTGCCTTTCTGCTTGCCGCCTTCACGGTAAAGGCACAGCGGGTTAAAGCGTGAATAAAAAAGAACTTCTCGGGAAACTCATCGCCGTCCTGCGCGCGGAACTGGACGCCGGCACCCGCGCCGCGCGGGCCTCCAGCGAGGCCGCCACCGATCCTGGCAGCAAGGCGGAGAACAAGTATGACACCCGGAATCTGGAGGCCTCCTATCTCGCCCGTGGCCAGGCTTTTCGCGTGGCCGCGGCGGCGGAGGCTCTGACGGAGCTGGAACTTCTGCCGGACCGTATCTTCGCGCCCGGGGAGCCTATAGGGCCGGGTGCCCTGGTGACGCTGCGGGGCGGGGCAGAGACGCTGTATTATCTCTACAGCCCCGCCGCAGGCGGCACGGAGGTCGAAATGGAAGGCTTGGAGGTCATGGTCATCACGCCCACCTCCCCGCTGGGGGAAAAGCTCCGGGGCCGCAGGGCAGGGGAGAGTTTTGAGATGCAGCCAGGCCGCGCTACCTCCCGGATGACCATCGTCTCCGTGGAGTAAAACCCTCCGCGATTGCGGGCGAATGGACGGAGAGTTCATCCGTCGAAGGGTACGATATGAAAGTCACACTCCCGTCCCTTCTTCTCCTCTTTGCCGCTCCCGCCGCCCTCCAGGCGGAACTCGTCACCCTGACGCTGGCCCCCGTCACCCCGCTCCCGTCCGGGTCCACGGTGAAGGCGCAGTCCGCCACCATTACCCTCGCCGCCGGGGACACCGCGGAGCTGGTTTTCGCCCCGCTGCCGCAGGAAAAAGACTACGATGATGCGGTCCGGCGGCAGGTGCAGTTTGACTCCGCGGGCCAGAGCTTTTCCTGGATCACCGTGGTCACTCCCGCCAGTTGGTCCACCCCGGAGGCCCGCGCCTATGCCGGGCTCCCGAAGATGCAGCCCGTGAAAGTGGCGGGGCCAGGCACGCTGAAACTCACCTCCGGCTGGGCGGACACGAAGGGACTGGCCACCTTTTCCGTCACCCGGGCCAATGCCGTTCCCACCATCACGCCTTCGAATGCCGTGGTGATCCCGAATGACGCGCAGGGTTCCTTCGAGGTGATTCTGGAAAGCAGCACGGACCTCATTACCTGGACTCCGGCGAATCCGGGCACCTACTCCGGCACCACCACGCAGCGGTTCTTCCGCTCCCGGATTGTGAAGCAATGACGTCAGGACTTCTTCCAGCCGCGCACCTTGCAGTGGACCACGGCCACCGTGCCCATGTAGCTGCCGGCGGGAGCCAGTTCGGCGGCCTTGAGCATGTGTTCCTTTGCCTTTTCGGTCTCTCCCATGGCTTCGTGGTAGAGACCGAGGTAAAGGCGCGCATAGCAGCGCTGCATATTCAGCGCGGAGGGGGTGATGCCCTCCGAAGCCTCCGCCGCCTTCAGCACCGCCTCCGTCGTGCCCTTGCCGCCGAAAAGGGCGTGGATCTCCTTCATGGGCACCCGGGTATCCCGCGTGATGGGGATGAACGCCTTGCGGGCGGCGTCCACGTTTTCCAGTTTGGTCACACAAAGGAAGTGCCACACCGCGTTTTCCACGTCCTCGCGGTTCACCTTTTGATGTGTTTCAAACTGAGCCCGGCCCTCCTTGAAACGGTCCGCGTAGTAAAGCGCCAGTCCCCGCTGCCAGTGACCCGGCAGGGAGGCGGGGGTTTCATTTACCTGGGCATCCCATTCCACCAGGGACTCCGTGATCCGTCCCGCGAGAAAGTGTTCCTCGCCGCGCTCATAACGGGACTTGGTTTCCTGGGCGTGAAGCGGAAGGGTACACAGGAGCAGAGCGACGTGGAGCAGTTTCATGAGGTGGAAACGTGGCGATGGCCATGAATCGTTCAACGGAGCGTCCTGCGGTTCTGGTCTTACTCTTACTCTTACTCTTACTCGGAGTAGGAGTAGGAGTAGGAGTAGGAGTAGGCCATTCCGGGGCTGGAAATCCTCGTTGTCAGACCCGCCCCTTCGCGCTCTCAGTAGCTTTTGCCGCCTTGCCCTCCATGGACTTTACCCGCCGTCACGTTCTTGCCGCGCTGCTGGCGCTCCCCTGTGCCCGGACGGCTCATGGCGCGGGAGCGGATGCCTCGGGGGGGGCGCACGATGAACTCCTCACCAAAGAGCAGGAGGCCCGCCTCAAGAAATTCCTCCCGCGCACCTGGCCGAAGCTGAAGGAGCGGGAGCCGGTCTTCGTGGGGGTGTGCGGGGATGAGATCAGCGCCTTTTACCAGCCGGGCGGCGTGCCGGGCCGGGCCTCGCATCTCATGGCCTGGTACGCGCATTTTCTTGACCGCCTGGGTGCGCCTTTCTTTTACCACGGAGGCGTGGTGGATCTCAATCCCCCCACCGAAGCCGACCGGCAGGCACTCAAAAAGCAGTGGGAGGAGTACCGTAAACTCCGCGCGGAGTGGGAGAAAAAAAGGAAAGGCGATCCGCCGAAACTTCCCGGTCTCCCGGCCGGGGATGCCCTCGCGCCTTCGCGTGAGCTTGGCACGAACGATATCCTGCGGCTCACCCAGTTGCCGGAGGACAACCCCTACACCCCCAGCACGTTTTTCGCGGACAATTATTGTGAAACCGGAGCCGTGGGAGTGCAGGTGTTTGATCCCCTCATGAGCAATGTCTTCCGCACCGCGGAGACGGATCTGGTGGTGATCGCCTTCGGCGCGCGGGATGCCCTGGCGGGGGCTTCGCTGGCCACTTTTCGCACCGCCCTGGAGACCGCCGTGGCTGAATGCCGGAAGAAGGGAGCGGACGTCATTCTCGCCGGGCCTCCCCCGGCCCTTGATGAAGCGGACGAACGGGCCGCCATCGGTCGCTCGCGTCCCTGGGCGGCGGTCGCGCGGGAGGTGGCGCAGGCGGCGGGGGTTTTCTTCGCGGACCTGGGCGCGGCGGCGGTCTATCAACCTTCCGACCTGATGAACCGCACGGTGAAGAGCAGCTTCCGCGCCGCCATGGAGCCGGTGCGGCGGATGTTCGATCACGGTTCAAAAGTCCAGGATGGCCTGCACCCGAACGCCGCGGCGCATCTGCGCATGGGTGAAACCGCGGCGGAGTGGCTGCTGAATGGCGAGCCCGTCCGGTCGTTTGATCTCTCCGGTGAATTCGACTCCGGCGGCGGTCCGAATGGTGAGGCCGTGCTGACCCTTCGCGCCGCCCGCGTGACGGCGGACCAGCCGCTCACTCTGGCCATCTGCCCGCTGCGTTTCAACGGCTGGTCCGTAAAGCCGGGCTCGCTGGATCGTGTCCACACGTTCCAACCTGGGCGCGGGGCGCGGCTCTTCCGTTATGAAATGGTGCCGAATGCGGAGCCCCCGCAGGGCAGCGAAGAGTTTCTGCGCGGGTCGGCCATCGTCAGCGATGACGACGCACAGCATCTGGTGGATGTGAAAGTCAGGATGCGTCCGCTGGCCATGCTCTGGCCGGAGCAGCGTGTGGACGGGGCCTCCGGCGATTGCCTGCTGAAGTGCACGCTGGTGAATACCGGCACCTCGGACCTGGATCTGTCCCTCACTCTGGAGTGGCTGGGAAAACAGACCGCCCTGCCCGCCGTGAAAGTCGGCGCGGGGGAACACCTGGCCATGCCGCTCCGGTTTCCCCTCCCGCCGGTGGAGAGCGCTTTCCGTTTCAAGGGCACGCTCGTGGTGAACGCCGCCTCGGGCGGGCGCACCTGGAAATTCACCCGCCGGGTGGAGGGCACGCGCCACGCCGGGCTGCACCAGAGGCTGCCGCTGGTGCCTCTTGTCCACTGGCGGGACAATCCCACTCCGGAGGATGCCGCCGTGTCCGGAGCCGCGGTCACCATTCAGGCGCATCCTTCCGGGATCTTTTATCTCATTGACGTGCCGGCGGATACCGTCTCCGCGGCGCTGGAGGGGAGACCCTGGGGCCGTCTGGAGGTGCAAATGGATGGCCGGCCCGCCGGGGAAAACGGCACCCTCGGCTGTGCGGGGCGCGTGGTCATCGAGATCCCGCATGAAAGTGGGCGCGGCCACATCCTGCCGGTGCGGCCCTATGCGTTTGGCCGGTTTTATCCTTACAACTACGAGGAGGGCGGCGATGTCCTCTTCCGCACGGATGCCACGCGGGGCTTCCGGTCCAAAGTGACGGTCCAGCCGGACGGTGGACGCCGCATCGAGTTCAATATGACGCGGGCCTTCCTCCCGGCCCACGGCTGGTCGCTCGATGGCGCTGGCCAGAGCGATCTGGGCATCAATCTCCGTCTCTATCTCCAGGACGCGGCCACCGGTGGCTTCAGCGAAGCGAAAACACTGGTGCTCGCCTCCTCCAGCTTTCCCTCCGCGGATGCGCGCAGCCTCACTCATCTGGAACTCCGGAGCAATCCCGCCGCGCGGTGGTCGCTCCGCATCGGATAATGCCGCCATGAAACGGTCCCGCCTCTTTTTTGCTAACAAGTCTTTCCCCGGGCTCCGGAGGCTCATCCCCGCGCTTCTCGCCGCGTGCCTCTCCTGTTCCCTGGCGGACCCGGGTCATGAGGTGCGCATTGAGGAACTCAACGCGCAGATTACCGCCAATCCCAATCTGCCGGAGCTCTATTTCCAGCGCTCGATCAATTACCGCGAAATGGAGCGCTTGGCGGACATGCGCGCGGATCTGGAAAAGTGCCTGAAGCTTCAGCCGCATTTCCTTCCCGCCAGCCGGGAGCTCGCGCGGCTGGACGATCTCCAGAATCACCTTAAGGAAGGTATCGAACGTCTGGAGAAAGCCGTCGCCGCCGCCCCGCCGGAGTCCGCTTTCCACCTGCCCGCGTGTC
The DNA here is from genome assembly GCA_965229245.1 of Verrucomicrobiales bacterium. GTDB lineage: Bacteria > Verrucomicrobiota > Verrucomicrobiia > Verrucomicrobiales > V1-33 > V1-33. Next base: position 1,318,066 of record CBDDIW010000001.1, on the reverse strand, counting down.
ATACGGTCCTGGCGGAACTCTATCTGAAAAGTAACCGCAACGCCGAAGCCCTCGCCGCCGCGGAGAAGGGGATCGGGCTCACGGATGAGTTGTCGCTCGATCTTTATCTCTTCCGTGCCGAAGCCCAGCGCCGCCTGGGTAAACACGAGGACCGCGTGCGGGATCTGGCGAAAGCCATGGAGAAGCTGAAGAGCTTCATCCTGCGCATCGCGTGGATTGAGGCGCTCATCGATGCCGGGCGCACGGCGGAGGCCCTGCCGGAGATTCAAAAGGAGATCGATACCAGCCGCCGCAAGGCCAGTTGGCTCATCCGCCGCGCCCGCGTGCGCCTGCACGATGGCCAGAAGGACGGGGCCATGGAGGACCTCGCCGTAGCCCTCGCGGAGATCGAGCCCCGCATCCGCCCGGAGCTTCCGGACCTTTCGCTCGTCTGCGATCGCGCCCTCGTCCACGCCCTCCAGGGAAAACGGGAGGACGCGAAAAAAGAGCTCACCGCCGCCAAAGCCCGCGGCGCGGATCCCTGGATGACCCGTGTCCTGGAAGCCGTGCTGGAGGAACCGAAACCCGCCTCCGCCAAAGCCCCGCCTCCTGTCGAGCCCCGCTGAAGGTGGCCGTGTTTTGTTTCTTTTAAGTCAGGGACTCCCCGTCGTGGAGGGGATTTATGCATTGCTGCCCGCGAAGCGGGGAATGCCGTCCAGCAGACCCGTGCCGGTCGCGAGGGCGGCGAGTATGGCCTGTGGCCCGCCCCAGCCCTCCACGGGCACCATGAGCAGGAGGTCATTCATGGAAACGCTGGGCGTTCCCCGGTTCATGAGGAACTCCATATTACGCGGCGTCAGGACGTCGAAGGCCCAGTGCCGGTCCGGGCCGGTGACATGAAAGCGGCGGCTGAATTCGTTGGATTTAAAGTCGATGTCCTTCCACCCGAAGGCCGAGGCCACCTTATCCAGCAGCCCTTTCGGACGGATTTGCAGCGGCTTGAGTGGAAAAGGCGGATGAAGGAGAATGACGGTATAGCGGTGACCGCGGCGGCTTTTTCCTGCACTCGTGCTGTAGTAGTATTCGAACGCCAGGAGCCCGTGACCTTCGTGGAAACCCGACATGAAGTTTTTGCCATGACGGCTGCCCCCTTTGTTGAAGAGAGGGAAATCCGGGAATTCATCCAGCAGGGGACGCCGCTTCCGGCCATCGAATTTCCAGCCCTGGGACGCCGCGAAGGCCGCCAACATTTTGGCCCGCTCCTTCTCCTGGTGATGAACCCAGACGACGAAGAGCACAAACAGAATGACGCCGATAACAATGAACGGGACGGGAGGAATCATGGGAACCGGGAGGACAACTACGTGACAGAGGAATGCCCCGGACCGTCCCGGCGTGTGCCCGCAAAATCAACCGTTGTTCCTTCCGGCGGAGGCAGGAAGCCGCCGGGTGCGGTACTCCATCTGCGTCACCCTGACACCTTTCTTTTCCAGCAGACTGATAACCCCCTCCGGTCCCGCCAGATGGCCGCCGCCCACGAGGATCATCACGGTTTCCGTGCCTCGGAGGTATTCCTCTATTTTCGGAATCCATGCCCGGTTCCGCGCATCGCAGAGCCGTTCCCGGGCTCCGGGGAAAGGACGCAGGCTCTCGGTCAGGAGAGCATCCAGGGCGGTGGTGTCCCCCTCCGCCCAGGCACCCGCCATTTCGTGATCCCAGGACTTGCCGCTCCGGTCATCGTTGATGGCGCGGAGAAGCATGGTCTCCAGGGAGGCGGGGTTCAGGCTGTCCAGGATGCCGCCCAGCTCCCGGGGAGTTTCCAGGCCCGTGCTCCGGCGGGCTTCCAGACGGGTGGCGAAATACCATTCCAGGCCCAGGTCCGTGCGATAACCCAGGCGGCGCAGACTTTCCTGGGAGATCCGCATGGTCACGGCCCAAGGCTTTTGCCGGGTGAGCGTGCCCGTTTCCGTGCCGGTATCCCGGCACCATGTCATGAGTGAGGACCAGGCGGCGGGGGAGATGATCTGATCCAGAAACTGTCCGTCCGGCAGGCGCGAGGCTTCCAGAATGCCGTCCCGGGTGGGAGAGGCTCCTGGACGGTCCGGGGGCAGTTCCATGACCACGGTTTTTGCCTCCGCGAAGGCCCGGGTGTAAGGCTCCGGCAGGGGGTAATCCGTCTCCCGCATCACGTGGACGGACCCGCAGATCCACACGGTGGCCCCGCCGTTTTCCGCCCGCCACACCATGCACCGGGTGGTCCGCTCCGGCCCCAGGGCCGGATTCTGCCGCGCGGTCATGTCCCCGCCCCGCTGCCAGAGCAGGAGGGAGCCCACCACGCTAACGAGAATCAGTCCGGAAACCAGCAGCTTCATGGCACACTCTGCCCGCGTCATTTTTCCAGTGCCAGGGCATAACGCCGTCCTTGTCGGGCGGCGGAGAGCGTTTAAAGTTTCGCGGTATCCATCCGTTTTCCGCGGGGCCCTCCAACCCTGGGATGCCCCCGCGCCGCGGACCGCCGATGCCCTATCTCATGAAACAAATTGCCATCATTTCCGGAAACCGTCCGGGCGAAGTCGCCCATGTCGCTGAAATCATCGCCGCGCGCGGCATCAATATTGATGACCTGGATGTGGACAGCGCCGGTGGCCGTTCGACCATTCACCTCCGCGTGGACCGCACGGACGAGGCTCTGCACGCCCTTCGCGAGGCAGACTACAAGGCGACGACCGAGGACACCCTGCTCATCCGCCTGGAGGACAAACCCGGAGCCCTGGCATCCATCGCCATCCGTTTCCGCGATGCCAGCCTGAATGTGCGCTCCATGCACATCGTGAAACGGGAGGCCACCTCCGTGGTGGTGAGCCTGTTCACAAATGACAACACGCGCGCCGCGGACCTGGTGCGGGATGTCCTGGCCGAGACGGTCTGAAGGGCCGCCAGGCCCGTGTTCTTACTCCTGCTCATACTCTTACTCCCGGTTTGTTTGAGAGTATGAGTGAGAGCAGGATTAGGAACAGCACCAAACCTTAGGTCTTCACTCCGCCAGTTTCACCCTTACCTCCGCCCGTTCGAAGCCCTGGGCCACGAGCAGGGCCCGCTTTTTGAATCCCGTGATGAACCCGAGCAGGGAATCCGGGAACACCTCCAGCCAGGTGTTATAAGCCGTGGTGATATCGTTATAATATGCCCGGGCGAGGGCGATGCGCTGCTCGGTTTCGATGATCTCCTTTTGCAGATTCAGAAACGCCTGATCCGCCTTCAGCACGGGATAGCTTTCACCCAGCGCGATGATGGTCCGCGCGATGCCGTGGAATTCCGGGCCGCCCTTCCCGGGCGGGGTGGCGGACTCCTGGGCGCGCATCGCGGCCACGGCGGTCTGCACATCCCGTTCATGGGAGCGCAGAGCCTCCACGCAGGTGACCAGCCGGGGGATGAGATCGTAGCGGCGCTTGAGCTGCACATCCAGTTGGGCCCAGCCCTGGCGCACGCGGTTCCGCGTATCCACCAGGCTGTTATACGCCATCCAGATCCATGTCAGGCTCCACGCCGCCGCGTAGATAAGGGCGATGACAAGCACCGCCATCCACTTTTCCGGTCTCGCCAGCCCGCTGCCCGCGCCCGCCAGAAGGCCCAGGATGCCCCAGACCCACAGGGCGATGCCATACCCCTTGAGAACCTTCTCCTCCGGATGGGTGCTGATAATATACACCGGATTTCCCTTCTCCTTCGCGATCTCCGGAGCCACGATATCCTCGCGCTCCCGGGCCTTGCCCACCAGATAGACCTCCCCGTGCAGCACGATGCCGCTCTCATGAAAGGTGCGGGTGTGCGTGCTGTCCATGATGGACGTGGCCGGACCCTTCCCGTAGTAAAGCGGATCGCCACGCCGGCAGGTGCGGGAGAACAGTGAAGCCGGGCGGATATCCGCGCCTTCCGGCCGCACGAGGATGACGCCGGTCTCATCCTTCAGAAAAAAGGTATCCATATGCCCGCCGCTGGCCACGGTGGTGCTGCCGGTCTTTGTCACCGTGCGGCGCTGCTGTTTTCCGTCGGAATCCGTGTAGGTCTCCTCCTCCTGGCGCTCCCAGCCTTCCGTGATGCTCCAGGAGAAAAGCACGCACTGCTTTTCACTCAGGTAGGAGACCTGAGGGGATTCGCTTTCCGCGGTGCCCTTTAGTTCCACGAGGCCGATGAAGACCCCCTGCACCCGGGAGGTGGGCAGGGCGGAGAGCAGCCGGCGGCGGCGGTTCGCCCGGTGGCTCAACGAGAGCCCCAGGAGCGAGAGCAACCCCAGGCCGATTTGCAGATAGGTCATCCCGTTATTCATGGAACCGGTATCCGCCTGAACGGACTCAATCTTCCACGCAGCAGGGGCAATCGCTCACCCAGTGCCCCTCGCCGATCTGACGGAGACCGATCTCCCGCCCGATGCTCTCCTGATAACGCGGTGCCTTCACCCGGTGACCAAAGGCGCAGCCCGGCGGCGGATTGATGGGGCTGGGCAGGTCCCCGGCGGGCAGCACCCGTTCCGGGCGAATGGTGGGATCCGGCTTCGGAATGGCGCTGAGCAGCGCCTTCGTGTAGGCGTGGCGCGGGGCGGTGGTGAGGGTTTTGGAGGTGCCCAGCTCCACGATCTTCCCGAGATACATGATGGCGATGCGGTCGGAGATGTGGCGCACCACCGCCAGATTGTGCGAGATGAAGAGGTAGCTCATGCCGAACTCCCGTTGGAGGTCCAGCATAAGATTCAGTACCTGGCTCTGCACGGACACGTCCAGCGCGCTCACTGGCTCATCGCATACGATCACCTGAGGCTGGAGCGCGAGGGCGCGGGCGATGCCGATGCGCTGCCGCTGGCCGCCGCTGAACTCGAAGGGAAACTTCCCCGCCGCGCTGGCGGGCAGACCCACGCGGTGAAGCAGGCTTTCCACCTGCCGGGCCCGGTCCGCGGGAGGGCAGGTCTTGTGAATGATAAACGGCTCCTCCAGGATGTTCCCCACGGTCATGCGCGGGTTCAGGGATTCCGCGGGGTCCTGGAAAATCATCTGCATCTCCCGGCTCATGAGCCCGGGGCGGCGGCCCGCGATCTCCGCGCCATTGAAGCGGATGGAACCCTCCACCGGCTTGTTCAGGCCCACGATGGTCTTGCCCAGGGTGGTCTTACCACAACCGCTTTCCCCGATGAGGCCCAGCGTCTCGCCCTTTTCCAAGGAGAGGGAAACGCCATCCACCGCGCGGCAGGAGGCCACCGTGCGGTTCAGCACCCCTCCTTTGACAGGGAAATGCACGCGAAGACCGGAGATTTGCAGCAAGGACATAGGGCGGAAGTGACGCGACTGTGGGGCAGACGAGGGACAGCGTCAACATGGCGCGTGAGCCCGCGCGACGGGACCCCCAAGGCTGGGAAACGGGCATATTTTGACCATTTCCAGTAACGCAAATCGGTTCCCTTTTGTCCAGGCGTCTCTACAGTGAGTGCCGTGATCCCGCTTCGTCTTCTCTCTCTTCTCGGTGCCGGTCTGGTATTGGCCAGTCCCCGGGCCGTGCTCGCACAGTTTCCAGGCAGCGGCCCGCCCAAGCCCGCCGAGGCTGGTCCTCCCGCGGACCCCACGAAGGCCATCCAGAAAATAGAGGGCACGCGCTACAAGCTGGGGACCATGGAGTTTGACCAGAAGACCCGGGAAATCCGTGTCCCTTGCAAGGTGAACATGCGGGAGGGTCTGCTGGAATACGTGCTCGTGCATGAGACCGGGAAGGTCCACGAATCCCTCTTCAGCACCGCGGTGAAGCCCTTTGAACTGAATGTGGTGATGCTGCTCCTGAACTGGAAGAAGAGTGACAAGTTCTTCGACTTCTCCGATCCGGAGCGCGGGGGGGTGCCTGTGAAGGGCGCGGCGAATCCTCCCTCCTCCCATGTGGAGGTCTGGGTGGAGTGGAAGAACGGGGAGAAGGTGGAGAACTTCCGCCTGGAGAACTGGCTGCACCAGATCGAGAAACGGGCGAAGATCACCGAAGAGCCGTTCATTTACACCAGCTCCCCCATCATGCCTGGCGGGGCCTTCCTGGCGGAGCAGACGGGCAGCATCCTGGGCCTGTATGTGGATCCCGGCTGCCTGATCAACAACCCCCGCGAGGGCAATGAAGAGGATGACATCTGGGTGAACGATCCCGCCGTGCCCGCGAAAGGCACGCCCGTGACCCTCATCTTCAAGCCCGTGGCGGACGTGGACGCGAAAGCGGAAGACAAGAAACCCGCGGCGGACGCTAAGAAGACCGGTGAGGCGAAGGAAACCAAACCCGCCGCTGAAACCAAACCCGCGCCCGCGAAACCGGCCCCCCGCAGGAAGACTCCCTCCCGCTGACCGGGGCGGCCTCAACACTTTCTTTTACCTCCCGTATGAAACGCAAAACACTGCTCACCGGCCTTCTCTACTCTTTACCGCTCGGATTTCTAAGCCGTCGCGCCCAGGCGCAAACGGCTGACGAATCCCTCAAAAATGAGGTGAACGCGGCCATCGCCAAAGGGGTGAAATACCTGAAGGCGAAACAGGACGCCGCGACGGGCGTCTTTGGCGAACCCAAGAATCCCGCCGTGACCGCGCTGTGCGCCATGGCCATCATGGGCGATCCCGCCGCGAAAGGAAAGGAGATGTCCGCGGAGGCCAAAAAGGCTTACGATTTCCTTCTTTCCAGCCAGAAGCCGGACGGCGGCATCTACACGGAAGGGCTCACGAATTACAATACCAGCCTCAGCCTCACCGCGCTGACCGTGGCCGGCCATGAGGACAAATACCGGGACGCCATTCTCAAGGCCCGCCGGTATATCATCGGCATCCAGACGGATCTCGGGGAAAAAGGCAAGGATGACAATCCGCTGGATGGCGGCCTGGGCTACGGCACGAAGCCCTCCTCGGACATGAGCAACACGCACTTCGCCCTGGAGGCGCTGTACCACGCCCGGCTCTATCTTCAGGACGATCCCGCCGGGAAAAACGAGCCGCAGTTGAACTACGCGGCCGCCATCGAGTTCGTCTCCCGTTGCCAGCACCTCGCCGCCTCCAACAAATCCACCTGGGTGAACGAAGACGCGGAGAACAAAGGCGGCTTCATCTATGGCCCCGGGGTGAGCAAGCAGGTCGCCGGACCGGATGGAAAGCTCCCCCTGCGCTCCTACGCCAGCATGAGCTACGCGGGCCTCCTGAGCTTCATCTACGCGGAACTGGACCCGAAGGACCCGCGCGTGAAGGCGGTGAAGGAATGGCTGAAGAAGAACTACTCCGTGAAGGAAAACCCGGGCCTCGGCCAGGAAGGGCTGTTCTATTACTACCACACCATGGCCAAGGCGCTGAACCTTTCCGAAACGGACTTCGTGGAGACCGGTGCGGGCCGGGCAAACTGGCGCGTGGACCTGGCGAAGCAGATGTTCAACCTGCAAAAGGAGGACGGCTCCTGGACGAACGAAAACGGCCGCTGGATGGAAAAGGACAGCATCCTGGTGACCGCCTACTCCCTGCTCGCGCTGGAGCAACTGGTCCGGAGACTGTGAACACCGGCCCTGGCTAACGGATTCCTTGAAATCAAAACCCCGTCCGGTCAGAGACCGGACGGGGTTTCTTTAAGTGGTGGGGTATGCGTTCCAGGATACGCAACACTGTGCGATCCAACGGCCTAACGGGATTGCCCCGCAAGGATGGGAATGCTCCGCAAAGACGGATAATCAGAATTTTCGTTCTATGTCCGCTGGCATGACGACGGACTGGTTCACCGGGAGCTGACCGTCTAACACTCTCAAAGGCCGGCCCGCCGCCTTTTTCCTCACAAAAAACTTTTCTTTCCCTTCCGGCTCTCCAGCCTTCCGCGATGCGCCGCTCCGTGTCCCTTTCCTTTTGTACCGGTCTTTGTCTTGTCGCGGGCATTCTTGGCTGCGTGGGGGGCTATCTCGCTGGAAAAAACTCCGGAGACCAGGTGGAGACGGCCCGCACAAAGAGGATAAAAGTAAGAGGAACGGATCCCGGAGACGGGACGAGGAACGCCGGAGTCGCGGCCCGCCCGGGCGGTCGTCCGGAACACCTTACCGCCGCCAGTGATTCCCTCCGGGGAGAATCCTCCGGCTCTGAATATGCCAAACGCCTCCGGGAGGCGGTGGCCATGGGGGAGCCTCTGGCCGAAGCCTCCCTGATTCAAACCCTCCAGACCATGAGTCCGGAGGATGGTACCGCCACCTATGCTTTCCTCCTGGACCTGTTGGATCTGAAAAAGGGCGGCCGTGGATTCAATGTGGACCGGATATGGCATCTTTACTGGCGCCGTTATGGCACGGTGGATCTCACGGGAGCGCTGGCGGCGGCGGACAAAGATGAGTCCTCTTACAACCAAAAGGACCGAGTGAGGAAACATATCTACCTCGGATGGGGAAATGAGAACCCCCAGGTGGCCATGGCCCGGCTCTCCAGCGATGAATCCCTCCCGGAACGTGATCGCGGCATCGAGAGTCTTTCCGGGGAATGGGCGGGGAGGGATCCCAATGCCGCCGCCTCGTGGTCACTCGCCCATCTGAGTGGCCACAATCTGGCTACCGCCCTGGGAGCTATTCAATGGGGGACCGTGCGGTGGGCCGGTACGCAGCCTGGAGGCTATGCCAGCGCCGTGGACCTCTGGCGGGCTCTGCCTCCATCGCCCGAGGCGGATGCCGCCTCGGAGGCGCTGGCCGTGGCGCTGGCGCAGAACTCCTTCGCGACCCTCGACGACCGTGTGCTCGCCGCCCGCGCGATCGAAAATCGCGGTCTTTCTCAACCGTCCCTGCTGGAAGCCGTGGCCCGGGACTACGCGGCGACGGACCGGCTCCAGGAGGGCCTGGAACTGCTTACCTCCATGACGCCGCCCGAAGGCTCGGACAACTATGCGGGGGTCGCCCGCCTCATTCGTTCCTGGAATGCCAAAGATCCCGCTGCCACCGCCACCTGGATTTCCGCCCAGGAGGGTAAGCCATGGTTTCAATCCGTCTCGCAAGGCGTGATCCAGCGCTAGGGCACCAGGTTCCTTCTCCGGAATACTGGGGGTGGGTGGCTCTTCACAGGGAGGCCCGCCTGGCCCTCCACCGGTTCAGGAAACACTCACCGTGACCGCCAGAGTGTGGCTTTCTCCAGGCGGGATGGTGACCAGATCCTTCCAGGTGTTCGTGGTTTCCACGCAGACAAAACGGAGATAGTCCCCGTCCGGGAGATCCGCGAGGGTGCGGGCTTTGGCGATCCATGGATTCCAGATAACGCAGCTTCCGCTGCCGGTGCTCCGGATGGTGAGAGTGCGGCGCAACACGGGGTCCGTCACGGTGACCTCGGCGGGGCTGTGATACACGCGGTCCACCTCCTGATCGAAGAGGATATAGCCATTCTGAAGATGGACATCCGGCGGATGGATCAGGCTGTCCTGATACTCCACGCCATCCAGCCCGTTCACACGGATCTCCCGCACATCGCCCACTGAGAAATAACTGTGCAGCGCGCCGGAGATGGTGAAGGGAGCCGGCCCCGTGTTCATCATGTGGAGGGACAAGTGCAACTCTTTACCGATGTGCATTTCCATCTCCAGCCGGAAAGGGTGCGGCCAGAGGCGGCGCGTGGCTTCGGTATCGGTCAGGGCGAATTTCAGGCGGACTGCCCCGGCGTGCTCCTCCGCGGAAACGGGATCCCAGAAACGATCCCGGGCAAAACCATGGGACGGCAGCGACGGATCCGCGGCATTCGGTCCGAACCATGGCCAGCAAAGGGGCACGCCGCCCCGGATGGCTTTCCCCTCCCGGTAAACCGCCCGGGGGCTGAGATAGAGCACGGGATCCTGCCCTGCTGGCTGCCACTCCATGAGGTGCGCGCCATGCAGAGCCACGCGGGCGCGGGCGGAGGGATGATCGATCTCCAATACGGGATAACCTGGGGAGAGTTCGGTGCGCTGGATACTCACGGGAGGGAAGGAAATTTTGGACAGCCAGGGGGCATCCCAAGAAACCAGACCGGGCGCAAGGCGCGAGGGCGAAAAGCGGGTGCCCTCAGGGAATCCGCGCCCCTGCCGTCACGCGGCTCCCCGGGTGCGGAACTGGGCATGAGGTGGAAGCGGAGCCTCCACGGGTGAAGGGGCGGATGCCATGGCGATGGAAGGGACGGGAGAGCCCGTGGCCGCGGGGACCTCTTTTTCCGGAGCGGCGGGTTTTGCAATCACCGCCGGAGAAGCAGATGCCGGGGGCACGGGACGCGGGATGGGCCGGATGGGAGTGGGGTCCGAGACCGGGACATTCCGCAGCGGTTCACGGGGTTCGCTGGAGGCTTTCAGGGGCTTCCGGGAAGGCTTCCGCAGGCCGCAAAGGTCGGCCAGGATGCGTCCGCTTTGCGCCTGGGTGCGAAGAGCCAGGCGGAGCAGTCTTTCCGCGGCGGGAGTGCCAGGCGCGGCCTGGAGCCCGGCCTGGGTGAGATACACAAAGATGCGGGAAAGGGTGTTTGCCTGATCGATGAGCATGGCTTCCATGGCGTCCACACCCGGTGGCGTGGTGGAGGAGGTGGAAAGGATGTCTTCGAGAGCGGGCATGGCGGAGTCGGACGGATTCATATGATGGTAAAGCGCGGGCTGTTTATGTGATGGTAAGGGCGCGATGGCCGGAAGAATGACGGAAGCGGCGAAAATGGCAATGAACTGGCGGTCTTACCCGGTCTTACCGCGTCCTACCGGGTAAGACCGGTGCCCGCTTGCAAAATGGAGGAAACCTGTTTGGCCCGGTTTTACCGGCATCGCGGACCGCCATGACGGGTTTGACACCAGGAAAAGACCGCGTGTGTTTATACCCATGAACTGGTCCCCCCGTCCTCTCGCCCTGGTGTTTCTTCTGGCTCTTTTCCCGGCCTGTCTTCCCGCCCAGGATGACGCGGTGGAACAGGAATCCGCGGCGGTCACGGAGGCGCGAAAGATGCTCGAAGACGACCGCATCGATGACGCCCGGAGCCAGTTGGAGGAGCGCCTCAAGGCGGAGCCCAAAGACCAGGACGCGCGGGTATTGCTGGCCCAGGTCCACTCCCATAACGGCGGGATGGACAAAGCGACGGCCACGCTGGAAGCCGGGCTGAAAAATGAAAAAGCGGACCTGCAACTGCTCTGGTATCTGGCCCACATGCGGACACAACTGGGCGAGGATGGGCCCAACGTGACCCGCACCCGCGGCACCATTTCCTACCATCCCTCCAAAATGAGCGACAAGGAGGAGACGGAGTGGAAACAAAAGCAGCAGGGTCTGGCCGTGGAGGCCTGGCGGAAGTTTTTGAAATTCGATCCCAAACACCGGAGGGCCGCGGGTAACGCCGCGCGGGCTCTCGCCGCGTGGAAGGGAAAAGGCTATCTGGAGGAAATGGCGAAGCTGAAGGAGGCCTTCCCGGATGATTCCGGCATCAGTCTCAGCTATGCCGGGGCGCTCGCGGCCGGAGGCCGGGCCGGGGAAGCCCTGGAGATGGCGCGGGAACTGACAAAGACCCAGCCCCGCTCCGCCGCCGCCTGGCGCACGCAGGCCGGAGTGCTGCGCGCGCTGGATAAAAAAGAGGAGGCGGCGGACGCGGACAAACGCGCCGGATTTTATGACTCCGTGCCGGTGTGCGCGGCTCTCGATTACTCCCCCGAAGTAGTGTTCCGGCTGGAGGCCATGGAGGAGAACCCCGCACGGGAGGCAGGGAAACTGCGTGCCGATCCCTCGGCGCTGGCCAGCAAGCTCATGGCGGTCCTGTGCTGGCGTCACATGGCGCACGGGCCGGTGGAGGATTCCTGTTTCGAGGAACTGGCCGAACGGAAACAGAGCGCTCTGCTGCGCGGGCTGGCAAAGGAGGGGCAGTCCCTCTGCACCCACCGCGGATGCTGCCTGGGGCTGGCAAAGATGAAGGACCTCGGCGCTTTTGAGATCATCAGCGGCTACCTCGCGGAGGATAACAATCCGGTATTCTTCGTCAATGCCGCGACCGCCCTGGGGGTGCTGGGCGATTCCCGTGCCGTGCCGCTGCTGGTGAAAGGGCTGGGCCCTTCGTTCCATGAAAAAGACCGCCAGCGGCCGGAGCAGGAGGAGGGCTTCATGGGCAGCGGCCCGCTGCAAAACCGCATCCGCTGCGGCTTCGCGCTCGGGGCCTTCGATACGCCGGAGGCTAAAGAGGCTCTCAAGGAGGGCGCTAAAAATCCGGACATCGCGCTCAGCTGTGAAGCCGCGCTCTACCGCCTGACAAAAGATACCGCCCATCTGAAAGCCGTGGAGAAGGCGCTCACCGCCGCGGGAGAGGATGCGCTGATGTATCGTGGCGGGCTGGTTTCCCTCCTTGAGGAAATGGACACTCCGGAGGCCAAAGAAGCAGTGGTCCGTCTAACAAAAGAGAAGGCGAAAGAGGGCGGGGATGAAGCTCCAAAAAAGGAGGAGGCGGCCAGTCCTGAAAAGTGATGTCATTCCAGCCTGGTAACCGGCTCAATCCCATTCCGGAATTCTTTCCTGATAGTATCGGAGGCCCCTCTAAACGCGGGTGGCCAGGGGAAGTTTGACCCCCACGCGCATCCTCTCAGTTCTCTGAATGCGCACAAGGAGCGGCGACATTCCTGTCGCCGTCGAATCCTCTGATGGAGAACGGGAAAGCAGATGCCGGGGAGGAATCAAAAGGACACGTATGAGCGTCATACTCCCCCTGGCGGAGGGCCGCCTGGGCCACCCTCCATCCGGGGAGCCTTCGATTTTGCTCCGCAGAACCACGATCCCATTTTACCGGCCCCTCTGGAAACGGCGTGAGCCAGGATCCCCTTCATCCCTCCGGCCACCGGTCAGTCAGTTCAAACCTGGCTCGCGGAAACCCCGGGAACTGCCGAAGAACGAGCCGTGCAAAGGAAAGGAGACGGATGCGTCCTGGAGCGCGGTCAATTGCGCGGGGGACATGGATTCAAAGATGAGCGTCACCTCCCATCCCAGTTCCGCCCCACCCCCGGTGGCGTGGCAGTCCGCCACGATGGCCTCCAGGTTCATGAGACGGTGACGTCCGGCGCAAGGCAGGTGAATGCCGAAGGCGAAGGAGGTGCCCGGTTCATAGGCCGTGGCGCTGCTGAATACCGCCCCGTGCCGGCTGAGTTGTTTCAACTCGAATCTCGGCATCTGCGACCTCGCGGAGGAGGGCGGGGAAGTGTTCCAGGCGGATCCCATGGGTTTGATCATCAGTGGTGAAGGAAACAAAAACCGGGTCGGTTCCCCGTCATGCTACGAATGGCCCGCGACCTGTCAAACTGTCAGGAACCGGTGAAAACTTTCGTGACCGGGATTTGACGGCGCTATCCTGACATATTTGAATCATAGGGCATTCCCCTATGGGGCGGACATCCTGGAAAGCCCTTGTCCTGGAAAGCCATGAAACGAGAGCTTGCGTCCCGGAGCGGCCTCAGGAATGATGCGGTTCATGCCTGCCTCTTCGAAAATCACGGAAGTTCTTCAGTCCGGTGGCGCCCAGTTGCTGTCCGGGTGGGTCAAAGAACAACTCTCGTCGGACGTTCTCCGGCTGGATCTTATCAGTGAGCCGGAACTCCGGAAAGAGTCCTCCGAGTTTCTGCGTCTCCTCGCCGAGGCGTGGGGCAGGGCGGGCAGTCCTGATATTCACTCGGAGGCTTACCGGCCCGTTCTTTATATGGTGGAGGAGCTCTCCCGCTCCCGCAGCCGCCAGGGGTTTACCCCCTCGGAGACGGCGGTTTTTATCCTTTCCCTGAAGAAGCCGCTCCTCACCGCACTGAAGGCCAGCCATGGCGGGGATGCCGCGGGGCTTGCGGACGATGTTCAGGAGACTTCCGAACTGCTGGACAAGCTGGGGCTTCACACGCTGGAGACTTACATGCAGTCCCGCGAGGAGGTGATCCGCGGTCACCAGGCAGACATGCTGGAACTGTCCACCCCGGTGGTGCAACTATGGGATGGCATCCTCGGACTGCCGCTTATCGGCACCCTGGACAGCAGCCGCACCAGTGTGGTCATGGAGACCCTGCTCCAGGAAATCGTGAAGACCCGCTCGGAGATCGCCATTATTGACATCACCGGCGTGCCCACGGTGGACACCCAGGTGGCGCAGCATCTTCTGAAAACGGTGGCCGCCGCCCGTCTCATGGGCGCGGACTGCATCATCTCCGGCATCCGCCCGCAGATTGCCCAGACCATGGTGCATTTGCAGATCGACCTCGGGAATGTCATCACCAAGGCTACCATGGCGGAGGCGCTGCGCACCGCCATGCACCGCGGGGGATTCACTGTCATCCGGAAGGCACCTTCCTCCTCTTTGTCTTAACCCCCCCCCTGTTTTTAGTTAGCGGATCATGGACCGTATCCCGATTCTCACGATGGGACATTTCCTCCTGGTGACCATCCAGGTGGACATGCATGACCAGTTGGCGATGACATTGCAGGATGACCTGACCAACAAAATCACCTCCACGCTCGCCCGGGGCGTGCTCATCGACATCTCCTCGCTGGAGATCGTGGACTCCTTCATCGGGCGCATGCTGGGGAATATCTCCTCCATGGCCCGCGTGCTGGGCGCGGAGACGGTGGTGGTGGGCATGCAGCCCGCCGTGGCCATCACTCTCGTGGAACTGGGGCTCAGCCTCACGGGAGTTCACACCGCGCTGGACGTGGAGAGGGGCATGGAGCGCCTCAGAAAATTCATCGGTAATGAGTCCGACTGGACGTTCGCCCATGCCCCAGATCCTGAAAACTGAGAAGATCCCGGTCACGGAGGAGCGCCACATCGTGGCGGTGAGGCAGGCCGTGCGGAAGATGGCCGTGGACATCAAGCTGTCCCTGGTGGACCAGACGAAGATCATCACCGCCGCCAGCGAACTGGCGCGGAATCTCCTGATCTATGGCGGTGGGGGCGAGGTGCTCCTGGAACTCATGGCGAATGGCGCGCGGCAGGGGCTGCGGGTCCACTTTGTCGATGAAGGACCGGGCATCGCGGACATCGAGCAGGCATTGCGCGACGGGCACACCACTGGCGGCGGCATGGGTCTGGGCCTGGGCGGCGCGAAGCGGCTCTCCAATGAATTCGACATTGTCTCGGCACCTGGCAAAGGCACACATATAACCATTACCCGCTGGAAATGACCACATGATGTCCACCAGCCGCATGGAGGTCCTGCACGAAAGCCATGTGGGGCATGTGCGCAGGCACGTGTCCGAGGCCGCCCGCAAGCTGGGAGCGGATGAAGGCCGGGCAGGGGAGGCCGCCATCGTGGCCACGGAGCTGGCCACCAATATGGTGAAGCACGGGCGGGGAGGTGAAATTCTCATCAATGAACTGAAAGAGGCCGTGCCACCCGCGCTGGAAATCCATGCCCTGGATTCCGGTCCCGGCATGGCGAATGTGAGCGCCTGTCTGCGGGACGGATACTCCACCGCGGGCAGCGCGGGGACCGGCCTGGGGGCGGTGAAACGCCTGTCCGGACATTTTCAGATTCTCAGCCAGCCGGGACGTGGCACGGCCATTTGGGCTTTGCTCCCGGTTTCCAGCGAACCGCCGGTGCCGTCCGCGTTCGAAGTCGCGGGGATCAGTGCGGCCCTGAAAGGCGAGGAGCTTTGCGGTGATTCCTGGGACGTCCACGCGGACCCGGACAGGCTGCGGGTGCTGCTCGCGGATGGCTTGGGGCACGGGCCGTTCGCGGAGGAGGCCGCGCGGGAGGCCGTCTCGGTTTTCCGCCGTCACCACGAAGCCGGTCCCGCGAAGGCACTGGAATATATCCACCAGGCGCTTTTCAAAACCCGGGGGGCGGCCGCCTCCATGGCGGAAATCCAGCCCGGCCGGGGAAATCTCATCACCGCGGGCGTGGGAAACGTCGCGATGCGTCTCTCCACCCCTAACAATTCAAAAAGCCTGGGAGTGGAAAACGGCACGCTGGGATCAGGGGTCCGGAAAATGCAGGAGGCCCGCCTCCCATGGGAAAAAGGCTCACTTTTAATTTTGCACTCAGATGGCATCGGGTCTCAGTGGAAGCTGGAAGACTATCCGGGGCTGGCATTGCGCCATCCCGGATTGATCGCCGGCGTGCTCTATCGCGACTTCTCCCGAAAGCATGACGATGCCACCGTGGTGGTCATCCGTCACACTCCCGCATGAAAAAGGATTCTACCACCATGATCCGCCTCTTCAGGATGCCCCTGCGGAAGGACGAGGACGTCGTGGTGTGCCGGAACCGGTCCCGGGCGATCATGGGGGAATTCGGTTTTGACCGGCAGGACCAGATACGGGTGGCCACGGCAGTCTCGGAGATCGCGCGAAACGCCTTTCGTTATGCAAAGGGGGCCTCCGCGGAGTTCTTTCTGGAGACCCGGGGCAAGACTGTCCTCCGGGGAAATCCCCAGCAGTTCGTCTGTGTCATCCGGGATGAAGGTCCCGGCATTCCCCATTTGCGGGAAGTGTTGGACGGTACCTACCGGTCCACCACCGGCATGGGCCTTGGCATTCAGGGTTCCCACCGGCTGGTGGACAGTCTGGACATAGAGACCGCGCCGGAAGGTACCACCGTGACCCTCTACCGGGAGCTGCCGCGCGGGAAAATCGTGACCCCGCGCCAGGTGCAGACGGTCACGGATACCGTCGTGCCACCGGTTTCCCAGAGTCCCGTGGAGGAAGTCGCGGAGCATGACCACGACACCCTTTTCATGATGAATGAGATCGTGGAGAAGGGGGATGAACTGGCCCGGGTGAATGAAGAACTCCAGGAGACAAACCGCGGCGTGGTGGCGCTCTACGATGAGCTGGATACCATCTACCGCGTGGGGCACGTCCTGGCGTCCAAGCTGGAGCTAAGCGATCTGCTCCAGGCCATCATCAATGCCACCACGGAGATCAGCGGTGCGGAGGCGGGCGTGTTCATCTATGAGGAGGCGGCTCCTGAACAAAAAGAGACGGCGCGGCTGCACTTCGCCGGCATTCTCGCGCATTCACTCCAAGAGGGCTTTTCCCCGTCGCTTCAAAAAATGCTGGGCAGTGTCCGGGAGGATCCGGCGGTTTTCAGGATCGACGATCTGAATGTGGAAAATCCCGGCTTTCTGCCCCTTGGAGATCGCGTGCCGGTCCGGAGTTATCTGGCCGTGCCCGTGGTGACGGCGGCTGGACAGCTCACGGGTGCCATGGTCTTCGCGCACCGCCAGACGGGCATGTTCACGGAGCGGAGCGAGCGTATTCTCTCCAGCGTGGCGCTCCAGGCGGCGATCGGAATCGAGAATGCCCAGCTTTACAAAAACGTGCAGAGTGCCAGTGCCGCCAAGGACCAGTTCCTCGCGATCCTGAGCCATGAGCTGCGCACGCCGCTGAATCCGGTCTTTGCCCGGCTCTCCCTGCTGGAGGAAAACCCGGCCATGCCCGCGGATGCCTTGGAGGACCTGGCCATGATCCGCCGGAATCTCGAACTGGAGACCCGTCTCATCGATGACTTGCTGGACATGACCCGCATCACCCGCGGGAAGATTTCGCTCCAGATAGAGCCGGTGGACCTGCACAAGGTGATCGAGGCTGCGGAGCACGCCTGCTCCGGGTATGCGCGGGAGCGCCAGGTGAAAGTGGTGCTGCGGATGGAGGCTCCGGCCTTCACCGTCCAGGGGGACGCCGCGCGGCTGCAGCAGGTGTTCTGGAATCTTTTGAACAATGCCCTGAAGTTCAGCCCGTCCGGGGGCACTGTTTATATCAGGACGGCCCCGGCAAAGGAGAGCGGTCGCATCCAGGTCACGGTGAGTGATATGGGGAAAGGATTCCCTCCTGGCCGGAAGGAGGCGATTTTTGAGCCGTTCGAGCAGGAGGGCGGGAAGACGGCCAGTGAATTTGGCGGCCTTGGCCTGGGGCTGGCCATCTGCAAAAACATCCTCACTGCCCACGGAGGCAGCATCGCGGCCCACAGTGAGGGCGAGGGCCGGGGCGCGACCTTTACCGTCTCCCTGGAGCTCACGGAGCAGGGGACTGTCCGCCGCCCCGGGGACCCGGAGGAAGCCCGGCAGCCCCGTGCCGCAGGATTGAAGATCCTGCTGGTGGACGATCATAAGGACACCCGCACCTCCCTCCAGACGCTGCTCCAGCGGCGGGGTCACTCTGTGCTCACCGCCGCGGGCTGTGTGGAGGCGCTGGCGCTGGCCGCGGAGCATCCGTTTGAACTGGTGATCAGCGATATCGGTCTCCCTGACGGCACCGGGAATGATCTGATGCGGCAGTTGAAGCAGCTCCACCGGCTGAAAGGCATCGCCGTCAGCGGCTATGGCATGTCCGGGGACATCCAGCAAAGCCGGGAGGCGGGTTTCTCGCTGCACCTCGTGAAGCCTCTCAAGATCCCGGACCTGGAAAAGGCCATCGCCTCGATCTCCCAGGAATCCGGGGACTGAGCGCCTCTGCCGGTACTGCGCGGGAAAGTGCACGCTGCATGGAGCCGGTCCTCCGGCCCCCGGGAAATCGTGGCACGGGGTATGCCATACGGGCGCACATGAATCGTTCACTTATCCGGAAAATTCCGTCCCTTTTCGGAAAAGCTTTTTCCAAATGGCAAAAGGACAACGCGATGCGTCTCGCGGCCTCCCTGGCCTACTACACCGCCTTTTCCCTCGCGCCTCTCATCCTCGCGGCCATCTCGATCTCCGGTCTCATCTTTGGTCCGGAAGCGGCCAGCGGGCAGATCTATCGGGAACTGAAAGGTGCGCTGGGTTCCTCCGTGGCCAGCGCCGTCCAGGAACTGGTGCTGGCGGCCAGTAAGCCCGCGAGCGGCATCTGGGGGACAATCCTTTCCTTTATCCTCGTGCTTTTCGGGGCCTCGGGGGTGTTCGGGGAGTTGAAGGATTCGCTGAACATCATCTGGAAGGCGGCTCCGAAGGAGGGGAACGGCATCTGGATGTGGATCCGCGGGCGCTTCCTTTCCATCGGCATGGTGCTGGGAATTTGTTTTCTTTTGCTTGTTTCCCTGGTACTTAACGCGGGGCTGGGCGTCGTGGGAAAATACGGCATGGATCTGGTGCCCGGCGCGCCGATCATCATGGAGATCATCGGGATGTGCCTCACGCTCTTTTTCGTGACCACACTTTTTGCCTGCATGTTCAAGTATCTGCCGGACACACGGGTCTCCTGGAAGGATGTGTGGATCGGCAGTGTGGTGACGGCCATCCTTTTCACCCTGGGGAAGAGCGGGCTTGAGATCTACATTTCCCGCGCGGGCGTGGCCTCTCAATACGGAGCGGCGGGGGCTCTGGCGCTGGTGCTGGTGTGGGTGTATTTCTCCGCGCAGATTTTCCTGATGGGCGCGGAGTTCACTCAGGTATACGCGGATGAAGAGGGCTCCCGTGCCAATGCCACCGCCACCGGCCCCGTGCTGGGCCCGGAGCTTCCTCCAGTGCCCGCGACGCTGGCCGTGGCCGCCGCCGCCTCTGTCGCGGAGAGCCCCATTGAGACCGCCCGGAAAATCCTCGGCATCGAAAATAAAAAGAAGCTCAAGCCCATGGAACATGCGGCCCGCATGGCGGGAGCGGGACTGGTACTGGCGATCACCCGGTTTTTTGAAAAGCGGGGGAAGAAAGGCGCAAAAAGTTAGAGATCACGTCCGTTGGGCATCGGTAGTATCCCCCCGTATCAGTTCTGTGTAGCACCTGCGGCACACGGGCGGATGCCCCTCGCTTTTGATCCACTCCGTAACTCCTCCCCGCCGGAACCGCGTGCCACACCGGGGGCATTTATGGGTAAACAAAAACCCCGCGAGCAGCGAGAGGCATCCGGTGGAGGAGGAAAGTTGGGAGGGCATAGCGAAAGAACGCTACCGATGCAGGGAGGATGCCTGGACGAAGCCCCGAAGACAGGATGTCGGTTGGGAATGCCGACACTTTTGAGAGGAATTCATCGCGGACCGCCCGTTTCAAGGAGGGCGGGACTTCAGGCGTCGTGGAAAGCCGGTTGTCGTCACCCGGCATCCGGCCCCGTCTTGACCTTGCTTTTGAAGACCCCATAGTAGCCCTATGACCAAAGCTGCCCGGAAACCTCTGCGTCGTTCCGCCCGCGCCGTGGTATCGAAGCCGGTGGGGCTGCGCCCGCCTTTTCCCCTGGAGGCGGGGGACAGACTGCGGGCGGGTGAGTTTTTACGCCGTTACGAAGCGGAACCGGGCTTGAGAAAGGCCCAGCTTGTCGAAGGAATCGTTTATATGCCGTCTCCTGTCCGCGCGAATGTCCATGCCATTCCTGATAGTCTGATTCAGGGGTGGCTTTATGTATTCACAGCCTTTCATCCGGGAGTGGTCAGCCTGACAAATGCCACCCTGCTTCTGGACAGTGAGAACGCGCCCCAGCCGGACGCCATTCTCTGTTCCACTCCGCGAAAAGGCGGGCGTGCCTGGATCAATGCCGAAGGCTACCTCTGCGGGGCTCCGGAGCTTGTGTGTGAAATCGCCGCCAGCAGCGCCACGATCGATCTCCATGACAAGTTCCGCGTTTATCGCCGGTGTGGCATCCAGGAATACCTGGTATGGCTCACAATGGAGAAGAGGGTTCTCTGGTTCGAGCTTTCCGGGGAGGAATATGTGGAAATAAAGCCGGAGCAGGGCTTCCTGCACAGCCGAGTCTTTCCCGGTTTGATCCTGAATGTAAAAGCCCTCCTGAAGCACGACCGGGCGCGCTTGATCGCTCCCCTCCAGGGGAAGTGAAGGCGGCTACCCGTCCTGACGCTTCAGTTCCTTGCTCGCCTTTTCGAGTTCCTTCTTTTCCCAGTCCTCCAGGCTGTCGAAACCGGAACGGCTGATCTTTTCCAGGATGGCATCGATCTTTGCCACCGCCACCCGTTCGGAGGATATATCCGGGCGGGGCACGATTTTGGGTTCATACCGCACGGCCTTGGCAGGCTGTCCTGGGTTCCGGCGGCTTTCTTTTCCTCTTTCCGGTCTCCATGACCTGGCGAGTGCCGTCCGGCTTTGAAAGGACCAGGGCTCCATCTGCCACAGTTCCACGTAGCCCGGATTACTGATCTCCTGGGCGGCGCAGAAGAATGCGTAGATCCCCACAAAAATCATCATGGAGTCCCCGGTGCGGACCCCGGTGGTGACGAGCACGATGCAGGCGAGCACAGCCACCACGAAAGTGACGCGGTTGGCCTTTTGCAGCGGGATGAAATGCCACAGCGTATTCCGGAGGATGCGTCCGCCATCCATGGGAAAAGCAGGGATCAGGTTGAAGAGGAGAAGGGTTAAATTGATGCCGGCCAGTTTGTGAAAATAAAACCAGGTCACGATGCCGGACCGGGAAATCCCGTGATCCGGATCCGGGAGAAGGAGAGCGGCGATACCACTCAGGAGCCCCCAGAGCACCAGGGTGACCAATGGTCCTCCCACCGTGGTGATGAGGTGGGGAGTGGGGTGGTGCGGTGGCTCGCAATAGGCCAGGCCACCCAGCGGCCAGATGAGAATTTCATCCGCCACTCCTCCGCACCAGCGGGCCGCCAGAGCATGGCCGAATTCATGGAGCAGAATACAGACATACGTCCCCGCTAAAATCCCCATGCTGAAAAGAAGGCCCTCCTTCAGTTCGAGCAGCTGGAACAGTACGTAGAGAATGAACAGCAGGTGGATGCGGATAGAGATCCCCGCGATCCGCCCGGCGGGCACGCTTAGTGACATGAAGGAATTCAGCCCGCTCATAACGAAGCACTAAACGGGCGGCGCGGGCTGTCAAAGCGGGAACAGGGAATCGAACGCGCTTTCAACACTCCGGTTGCCCCGCGCATCCGGCCCATTATCACTGGCCCCCGAATTTTTTTACCCATCGCACTCCCCCTATGAAAGTCTCTCTCTCCTGGCTCTCCAGTCATCTCGATCTCACCGGCCGTCCGGTGTCCGGACTGGCGGATCTGCTGACCTTCGCGGGCGTGGAGGTGGAGGGCATCCATGAGCGCGGCATCAGCAGTGACCGCATCGTGGTGGCGAAAGTGGAGTCTTTCGAGCCGCACCCGAACGCGGACAAGCTGCGGCTCTGTCAGGTGGACGACGGCTCCGGCCAGCCCCGGCAGATCGTTTGCGGAGCGAAGAACTTCGTGGCCGGTGACAAAGTACCGCTGGCGCTGCCCGGCGCGGTGCTGCCCGGGAATTTCGAGATCAAGGAAAGCAAACTCCGCGGCGTGCTCAGCCAGGGCATGATGTGCAGCGGCCGGGAACTGGGCCTGGGCGATGACCACGAGGGGCTGCTCATCCTCTCCCCGGACGCGCCCGTGGGCCGCCCGCTGAAGGAACTGGTGGACAGTGACACCATGTTCGAGGTGGAGATCACGCCGAACCGCCCGGACCTCCTTTCCCACACCGGCATGGCCCGGGAACTCGGCGCTCTGGCGCACCTCCCGCTGAAGGGCCCCGCGCATTACGGAGAGGACAGCATTCCCGCCCGCGCGGCGGAAGCCGGGGAAATCCGTCTCGATGACACCACCGGCTGCCCCTTCTACACCGCCCGCCGCATCCGCGGGGTGAAAGTGGCTCCCAGCCCGGAATGGCTCCAGAAGCGCCTGCAAAGCGTGGGCCTGCGCCCTATCAATAACATCGTCGATATCACGAACTTCGTGCTCATGGAAATGGGCCAGCCGCTCCATGCCTTCGACGCCGCAAAGCTCCGCGGCGGCATCCTTGTGCGCCGGGCCGGGGAGGGTGAGAAATTCATCGCCCTGGACGGAAAGGAAAACACCCTGGACGCCGGGGATCTGGTCATCGCGGACCAGGAGGGACCCGTGGCCCTGGCGGGCGTGATGGGCGGAGTGGACTCCGGCGTCACGGAGGCCACCGTGGACGTGCTGCTGGAAGCCGCGTATTTCCAGACCACCACCGTGCGCCGCACCAGCCGCCGCCTGGGCATGGTCTCGGACAGCAGTTACCGTTTCGAGCGTGGCGTGGACCCGCAACAGATCGCCGGAGCCAGTGCCCTCGCCACGCGCCTCATCCTGAAGGTCGCCGGAGGCACGGCGGAGGAAGTGCTCCTCACTGCCGGCACGCCTCCCGCGCGACCCGCCGCAGTGCCGCTGGACAATGACCGCTGCCGCCGCCTTCTGGGCGCGGAGATCCCGGACGGGGAGATCGATGCCATCCTCGCCAGTCTCGGCCTAGTGAAGACCGCCTCCGGCTGGCAGCCGCCCACCTGGCGCCTGGACCTGCCGCGCTCCGTGGACCTCATGGAGGAAGTGGCGCGCGTGTATGGCATCGCCCGCCTGCCCGCCGCCGGAGCCGCTCTCTTCGCCGAAGAAAGCGCGGCGGATGAGTTCTATGACTTCCGCATGTCCCTGCGTCGCGCCCTCGCCGCCCGCGGAGTGTGGGAGGCGCAGACCATCAAGCTGGTGTCCACCACCCAGCTCACCGATGCCCTGGGCACGAATCCCCAGCCGCTGGCCACGCTGCCGCTGAAGAATCCCCTGAGCGACGACCACACCCACATGCGCCCCAGCGTGCTGCCTGGTCTCCTGGCCACCGCCGCGCGGAATATCCGCATGGGCCGCGCCAGCCTGCGTTTCTTCGAAACCGGCACCGTTTTCACCGCCACCCCGGACGGAAAGGCCGTGGAAAAGGACACCTTGGGCATCCTCCTCAGCGGCCCTGTCGGTGGCGAGGCGTGGAATCTGACCAACCCGGCCATCGCGGATATCTATGATCTGCGCGGCCTCATCGATTCCCTCTGCCCGGGCGCGAGCGTGAAGTTCAAGCCCGTGAAGCAGTCCGCTCTCCTGCTGGCGGCCACCATTCAGGTGAATGGAAAATCCGTGGGTCTCGCCGGTCGCCTCTGGCCTGCCCGAGAGCGCGTGCTGGATGCCCGCCATGCCGTCTTCGTGGCGGAGATCGATACCGCCGCGCTCCAGAAGGCCCTGGCCCGCGAGGTGAAGTTCGACGAAATGCCCCGCTTCCCGGGCATCAGCAGGGACGTGGCCCTGGAGGTGGCCGCGGACGTGCCTCATAGCAAGTTCGAGGACTTCTTCGCCGGGCTGAAGGAGCCCCTGCTGACCAGCGCCACGCTCTTCGATGTTTTCACGGACCCGTCAGGGGAAAAGCTGGCCGCCGACCGGAAATCCGTGGCCTGGACGCTCTACTACCGCGACCGTGCCCGGACCTTGGAATCCGCCGAGGTGGACACCATTCATACCCGCGTTCTGGAGGGCCTGAAAAAAGCCCTGCCCGTGAGCATCCGGTAACCGCGGGTCTGTTCTCTCTGGCTTCCGTCAATTCGTTCGCACGCCGCAGTAAACAGGGGGGGAGCCGGTTGCCTCAAGTCAACGATGAACCAAATGAGGAGGAAACGCTTTCTCTCAATGTGCATTTGGAGTGCTCTGGCCTGCGGAGCCTGCTCAAAGCCGCCGGAAACCCAAACACCGAATGAGCGATGGGAGCCCGTCGACGACCCTTCGTTTTTTCCGGGTAGATGGCAGATCGCCTCGAACGACCTGGATCGCGACAGCTTTCCAGATGAGAGGTGGATTACGTCGTTTGACGTTTATGGCATTGAGGATTCCCGCTCTGGTGGGAATCCAAAGGTGCTGAAAGGTGTTTTTTCCATCGGAGATTCGACGGGCGGGAAAACATCCCTTCCTGGTTTTAACAGTATAACCTTCCTCAGCGGGGAGCTTACTCTGGGAGCGGGGGAGGTAGTTAAGTTTTTATGTGAAAGGCAGTCTGTTCAGGGAAAGAAAAGGCTTCGATTAAGTCAGCCTGGAAAAAAAGGCTATATGATTTTTGATTTTGAGTCCCCGGAGACTGAGCCGCGATGAACCGATCAAGCCTCCGGTCTCAAAACGGCAGGCTGGATTCCCTCCGGTTTTCATTACCGTGGCGTTCACCTCAACGAGGCTGCCGGACTGACCACTGGCAGGCCGCGTTTCATGCTTGGCAGCGCCGGGATTTTCCGCTACTTCCTGGTTTGTGCGTGTCCCCCTTTTCTCGGTATTCCTTTTTACCCAGGTGATTCTTTGCCCGGCTCAGGAGAGTATTCCCCTGCCGGAAAAAGAGGATGGCCCTCCGGCTCTTCCTCTCGAGCCTGAGCCCCAGCTGCCTTCCCGGCCGCTTCCGGATCTGCCGAAGGTGGAAATGCTGCCGCGTGTCGATCCGGCCCCGGGCGGTGCCACCCCGGCTCCGAAAGTCCGGGTGCGGCCCTATCAGCCTCCATCGGAATCCTCCGTCCACGGCGGGCAGTTCAGGGTGCATGGAAAGATCAAGGAACAGCGGGACCTCCTGCTGAACGACGCCGAGGCCACCCGCCGGCTGGTGATGGCAGTCCTGAAGGTCGACTCCGCGTTCACTTTTCCCATCATCATTCAGATCCGGGAGACGGCAGCGCTCCGGCCCGGGCTTCCCCAGGTGTGGTCAAATATCTCCCAGACCCCGGATGGTTTCCGCATCGAACTCAATCTCGTGCCGGTGAACAACGCCGTGCCAGGTCCGCTCCTGCGGGAGGAACTGGTACGCTGCATCCTCGCGGAGATGCTGCTCCGCCCTCATGCGGGCCGTGACATTCAGGTGGAGGAGGCCCCGCCTCCGGACTGGCTGCTTTACGGACTCCTCGAATTGATAGACTACCAGGCGCTGGGGCGGCCCAGTGATACCTTTTCCACGGTGTTCCGGCTGGGGCACGTGCTCTCATTGGAGGATCTCTTCGCCACGAATCCGCGCCAGTTGGATTCCGTCTCCCGTACTATCTACCGGTCCTCCTGCTGCGGGCTCCTGCTCCTGCTCATGGATCAGAATAACGGCCGGGCTCACCTGATGGAGCTTTTCAAGATTCTCGCTGTCATGCCCGGGGATGACGCCTCCGCCATCGCGCGCTGTTATCCGAATCTGTCGGATTCCGGCAACAGTCTGGGAAAATGGTGGAGCCTGCAACTGGCCACCATGGCCCAGCCTGGACTGGACGAACTGTTGAGCACCGCCAATACCGAAGCCGAGCTCGCGAAGATTCTCGTGGTGCAGCTCCCGGCATTACCCGCCGCTCCGGAAAAACCAGCCGCGAAAGCCGGTGGCCTGGGCAAACTCTTTGGAAAAAAGAAGCCGGAAAAGGAAGCCGCGCCGGCGGATAAAAAAACTGACACGCCGGCCGTGGCTCTGGAGCCCGCCGCCTGTCCTCTGGAGCAATATACCCGTATCATCGAACGGAAGGATAAAGCCGTCATTCTGAACGGAATGGAGCGGGCTCTCACTAAACTGGCACTGCGGGCTCACCCTCTCTACCGGCCGGTAGTGAGCGAGTACCTCGGTCTCGTAAAGGGGCTCGCCACCGGGAAAAAGGAAAAAGAGGCCGCGGCCACCCTCGCTTCCCTGGCCACCCTGCGCGGCAAGTTGAAGAAGGACATGCAGGCCGTCGAGGATTATCTCGACTGGTGCGAGGCCACGCAGGCGGGCGGGCTCTCGGATGATTTTGAGGACTATCTCCGCGCCGCGGACACCCTGGCCAAACCACCTCCTCCACGGCGCGATCCGGTTTCCCGGTACATGAACCTGATGGAAGCCGAGTATAAGGCCGAGTAGAAGGAGAAACCGGTTTCAGGGAGCGACAACATTCCTGCCGCTATCGTTTCTCCGGTGGGGAAAGGAATGTTGCCGGATGAAAAAGAGCCGGGCCTCACAGCCCTCTCCTTCGCGCGGGACGGGATCAGGATTGCCCGCGCTTTGAGGCCAGATCCAGAGCCACGGCGGCGGAGCCGATGATACCGGCGTCGTTTCCGAACTTCGCGGGGACGATTTTCAGGTGGGAGCGGAAGGAAAGAGTCAGCTGGGCATGCATCTTGGCTTTGAGAGGCCCGAAAAGCAGATTCCCGGCTTTTGCGATGCCTCCGCCGATGACGATGCGGTCCGGGTTCAGCAGCCACACACAGTTGCACAGACCGGAGGCCAGTTGCGTGGTGAAGAGATCCCACACCTCTAGGGCCACGGGATCCCCCCGGCGGGCGGCGGCGGAGAGAGCCCGGGGGGTGCAGTCCTCATCCGAAACGCGGCAGCGCGCCTTGTCATACAATTCCCGGGCCAGCGCCGTGACCTCCCGGTTCCCCACCATCTTTTCCAGGGCTCCGATGTTCCCGTGCTCGCCGGTCGCGGCCACCCCGCGGTAGTCGATGCTCATCTGTCCGATCTCGCCCGCGCCGTAGGTGGAGCCGCGGTAGAGCCCGCCATTCAGCACCAGCCCGCCACCCACGCCCGTGCCCAGTGTCACGGCCACCATATTTACCGAGCCCTGGCCCGCGCCGTGGAGATATTCGGCATAACACATGGCATTCGCGTCGTTTTCCACAAAGGAGGGCAGACCCGTGCCCGCCTCCAGGATTTTGGAAACCTCCACCCGGTTCCAGCCCGGCACATTGGAAAGCTTGTGCACATACCCCCGGGTGACGTCCGCGAATCCTGGCACGCCCATGCCCGTGGCCGCGAGGCCCTTGTGCCGCGCTTTCAGCTCATTGATCCGCACCGTGAGCTCTTTCAGCAGGGGTTTCGGGCCCTTGAACTGCGGGGTGGGCAGCGGTTCCAGCTCCTCGATGATCTCATTCCCGCGCACGACTCCGTATTTGACCGTGGTGCCACCCATATCGATACCGATGGCGAGAGGAGAGGAGGAACTGCGTGCGGGCATGGAGAGAAAAAGAGTAATAAGAGCGCGCCGGTCTTACGAAACCGCGGGCCGGGAGTCAATGAGGGAAAGTCCGGAACCTCCGGCTCCAGCGTGTCCCGCCGCTCAGGGCGGGGGAGTGCCGCCAGCCTCGGGGCTGAGGTCCATCCATCCCTTTTCCGCGATGGACCGCAGAATGACCTGGGGCGCGGCGGTGGGGGCCACTCCGGGGACCGGGGGCGGAAATTCAAAAGTGGCCATGAGGGGCATGGTGAACTTTGTACCGGCGATTTTTTGCAGAATGGCCAGGCTTTCATTGCTGAGGAGCCCCACGTAGGCCCAGACCGTGGAGTGATAGGTATTGTCCGTGATGCGGACGCAGAGCCATTCCTTGCGGTTCGCGAATTCTCCCGCGTAGTAGTCGTCCAGCGTGGCCAGCACCCGCATGGACACCGGGCGGACGGGGCGTTCCCTGACCCACTCCGTCCACTCCATTTCGCCCGCTCCGGTCTGGTAGCGCCAGTCCAGACGGGGTCCGGCGGGGGTGACCTCCAGCATGGAGGTGAAGGGGATGTCCTGGCCGGTGATGCCCGCCAGGCGGATGAACTCCCGCTGGCCATGGTTTTCGAACTCCACGATGCCGTTGAGCGTAATGGTACCGGGCTCGTCCGGATGGAGAGCGTAATATTTCCGCATGGCGGGCAGCATGGCCGTGCCGCCGCGCACCAGGGCCGCCTTTTCCTCCAGCGTGGCGGCGGCAAAGAAGCGTTGCGTCACCTCGCGGGCCTCCGGGACTTTCTCCGCGATGGAGCGGGACTTAGCGACCGCCGGGTCCGCGGACGTGGATCCCGGGGTGGAAGAGGTCTTGTTTTTGACCGTGGCGGGGGCTTCGTTATTCCCCACCAAACCCGCCATCCATGCCACCAGCAGGCCAGCCAGTCCCACGCCAAAGGTAAACAGACAAACAGCCCACGCCGGGCTGCGTCCGAGGGAACCGGCACGGCGGGCCTCCGCCGCCGGGGCTCCCGGTTGGTCGAAGTCCGGAGCGGTATCCAGCGCGCGGCGCGTGGAGAAGGCGGGAGAGAAATCCGTCACCGTTTCCGTGCCGGTCACGCGCGTTTCCCCGGAAGTGAGACGACGGTCCCGGGCTTTCCGCCGCCATTCCCGTGATTCCTGTTCGCCGCCCGCGAATTCGTCCAGCGGAACGGGAGCAGTGGCCGCGGCGGGCTCCTGCCTCCGGTCATCCTGGCGTTCCATTTTCCGGCGCTCCACGCGCTCCGTGAGGCTTTCACGCCGGGTATCCTGGGGGGAGGGCGGGGGGCCTGGCACCGGCCTGAGCACGCCAGCGGCGGACAGTCTCCGGGCCGGGATCTCACTCAACTGGTCAGGGAGGGCATCCGGCGGTTCCACCAGGTCCATACCGGGGGTGTGGAGTTCCTCAGGAGAAAGCTCCTGGTCTTCGGGACGGGGGACGTCGTTAGGGTGCTGTCGTTGGTCCGGCATTGGGGGGTGTTTCGGATCAAGCGCTGTCCGGAAAATAACCTGGAAAGAGCCGGACGGAGTGTCACCGCGTCCACGTTGAAATGCCAACGGGAATCCTTGTGCGGGGCTTTTTTGAAATTCCCCGGGGAGGTGTCCGTTTTTAGGGACATGGCGGTCATTTTGCATTGCGCCGTCCCGCCCGGTCACAGTACTCATGGGGCAGACGCGCGTGGAAATTCCCCCGTCGTCACCGCCAACCACCCAAAAACAATCCCATGAAAAAGCTCCTGACGTTCCTCGCTGTCCTGTGCATGGCCGTTCCCGCCATCGCCGCGCCGCCAAAGAAAGATGAGAAGAAAAAAGAAAAGGAAGTCCCCGATCTCACCTACACGGTCATCGTGGGCGGGGCGAAGGATGAAACCGCCGGGGAACAGGTGAAGGCCTTTCTCAGCGCCATGAAGGATGTGAAAGTGGAGGAATGTACGAAGACCGGAGAAACCGTGGAGGCCACCATTTCCACCAAAATGCGGATCAGCCGCTCGGACGTCTCCAAAGCCCTCAAGGACAAAAAGGAACTCGTGGTCAAGGAGTTCAAGGTAAAGCGCCCTGACAAGAAAACCGACGCCAAAAAAGAGGAGCCGAAGAAGGACGAACCGAAAAAAGAGGAACCTTCCAAAGTGGAGCCAAAGAAAGACGCTCCCGCCGCGGCGGAAAAGAAGGGAGCCTGAGCCTCTCGCGTTCGCCGTCCACCCTTTGTTTCAGAAACCCCGTCCAGGCTTCGCCCGGCGGGGTTTTTTGCATGCTCCCCCCGGAAAGGAGATCCCGCGCGGGGCACCCGCCAAATCCTGAAAATTCCAGCCTTTCACCGCGGCAGGTCTGCATCCTGCAGGGAGGGCGGCATGATCCCTTTCTTCCCCATGCTAGTCGTTCAACCCCCGCCATCCGCGAGGGGGCCGGGCAACCGCCATGCCCTGGAAGTGGCGGAGGGCGAGGGCATGGTGGACCGCCGGGACACGGATTTTCTGGATGAGGCGGAGGATTGGTGGCGCGGTCACCACGCGGAGTCTCCCTGGGCCGCGACCGGGAATTACAGTGATTTCGCTTCCGCCTATCAGGCCGGCACGGAGGGTTTTTTCCTCTATGGCCTGGATGGCCAGACCTTTGAGGAATCCAGCGTCAGTCTCCGCCGCGACTATGAGCTGGCGGAATTCTGGCTGCGCTGGGATGAGGTGCGAGAGGCCTGCCGCGCCGCGTGGGACCACGCGGAGAAGTGCCATGCCGCGCCGGATTTCCGCCACCTCCCCTTTTCTTTAACCTGACATAAGACAAGCCCATGAGTACCCTCAGCAAACTGCTCTTCCCAACCGCCTCCCGCGTGGAGGCCCACACGGCGGAACATATCAATGAAAAAATCGCCCGGGAGACCAGGGGAAGGCTCGCGGCTTATAAGAACGCCAGCCCCGCCACCATCGCCGCCCGCCTGGATGAACTGGACAGGGAGTGGGACGTAGAGCGGGTGTTGCAAACGAACGCGGGGACTCTGGCGGCCACCGGCGCGGTGCTTGCGCTTACGGTGGACCGCAAATTTGCGTGGATCAGCGCGGTGGTGGGAACCTTTCTGGTACAGCACGCTCTTCAGGGTTGGTGCCCCCCGCTGCCGTTTCTCCGCCGCGCGGGCATCCGTACCGCCCAGGAGATCAACGCGGAGCGCATCGCTTTGCTGAAGCTTCGCGGCGACTTCAGCCAGCCGAAAGCGGAGCCGGAAATTTGAAATCCTCCCGGATTTCTCTTCCGCGAGGACACCCTGAAGTCTTCCGGAAATGAAAGAGGCAGGGATGGAGTCCCCTCCATCCCTGTTCTCTTTTAGTCGAATGTTTTTGAGGACGTTCCTTAGTCCCCGAAACAAATCCCCACGGAGCGCGCGGTCTGCACGATCTCGCTATTCGGCTCCACGAGACGGGGTTTCTCTACGGCCTCGATGATGGGCACGCTGTCCACGTGATAGGACTGGTAGCTCACCATATGGCCGAATTTGCCTTCTTCGATAAGCTTCACGGCCTTCACGCCAAAGCGGGTGCCGAGCATCCGGTCCAGGCTGGTGGGGCTGCCGCCACGCTGGAGGTGCCCCAAGGTACAGGAGCGGGTTTCCTTCCCCGTGATCTCCGCGATGCGCGCGGCCACGGCCTCGCCCACGCCGCCCAGACGGTGTTCGCCTTCGCTGCGGTTTTCCTTCGTCATGAGCATGCCGTCCGGCATCTTCACTCCCTCCGCCACCACCACCATGGTGCTGTGCAGTCCCTTTGCCTCCCGCAGCTCGATCGCGCGGCGGATAGGCTCGTAGCTAAAAGGAATCTCGGGAATGAGCACCACGTGCGCCCCGCCCGCCAGGCCACCCCAGAGAGCGATCCAGCCCGCATGGCGGCCCATCACTTCCACCACCATCACCCGCTTGTGACTGTCCGCAGTGGTGTGCAGGCGGTCCAGCGCGTCCACCACGGTGCTCACCGCGGAGTCGAAGCCGAAGGTCATGGCCGTGGCCGCGAGATCGTTATCAATGGTCTTCGGCACGCCCACCACGGGGATGCCCGCCTCCATGAGTTGCATGCCCGTGGTCAGGGAGCCATCGCCACCCACCACCACCAGCGCGCGGATCTCCAGCAGCTTCAGGGTGGCCCGCGCTTTTTCAATGATCTCCGGAGCGATCTGCATCACATCACCCACGCCCACCTTGGCGGCGAAGTGGCCTTTATTGGTGGTGCCCAGGATGGTGCCGCCCAGCTTGAGAATGCCGGAAATCTTGTCCTCCTCCAGCGGGAGGTAATCTCCCGGCGGCAGCAGCCCCTCAAATCCGTCGCGAAAACCGATGACCTCCCAGCCGAGCTTGGAGGCGGCCCCCACCACCCCGAAAATCACCGCGTTCAGACCGGGGCAGTCGCCCCCACTGTTGAGGATACCGATACGCATTTTCTGGGATTTGAAGTTATAGTCAGCGGGTGTCATTTTTTCAGCGGGGGGGAACAGGGGTCGGGGGGGCTCCGGCGTTGGAGCGGCCAGCCTGCTGCCACGCGAAGTGAGCGGACCAGCCATCGTTGAGCAATTGCCATGCCTGGCCAAATCTTTCCGTGGCTCCCAGCACTACCACCACCAGACGGTTCTGGGTTACAAGAGTGCTGTTATCCGGGAGCTTCACCACCGTGGAGGGTTTTGGCGCGGTGATGATGAGACACTGCCCCGCGAGGTCCGTGGTGCCGGTCTTCACGCCATCAATGCCGCCTTTGAAGAGCAGTTCGTTGGTGGTGGAAATATTGACCCCGCGGCTCTGGCCGTAACGGATGACAGAGATGCGGCGGGTGGGCTGGGAGCAGTAGAAGGAGAAGCCGGGCACGTCCAGCGCGTGGACCGTCAGCTTCGCCATGTCCGCGGCAGTGGAGTAGCCGCGTTGCAGGTCCAGGCCGTGGGCATTGGCGAAACGGGTATCCCGCATGCCCACCTTGGCGGCGAGGGCATTCATCTGCCGGAGGAAGGCTTCCATGGGGTTCGAGCCTCCGCCCTGCTCCACCATCTTCGCGCCGATGTGCGCGGCGAGCGTCTCGGCGGCGTAGTTGTCGGAGCAGATCATCGCGGCATAGAGACCATCGCTGATGGTGAGGCGGTCGCCCGGTTGCAGGCCCGCCGCGCCGGCACCGCCCAGCATTTGCACCTGGGGCGGCACGGTCATGAGTTCGCTGGCCTCCAGACCGGAGTGGCGCAGAAAATCCAGCACCACCACCGCCGTGGCGATTTTTGTGAGGCTGGCCACGGGCCGCCGGGCGTTCGCCGCGTGGGCCAGCACCACGTGCTGGTCATGCGTGTCCATCACGAGATAGCTGGCGATGCCGGGATAGACCGGCTGGGTATCGAAAATCGGGGCGCTACCTTCGGTCGTGCCCCCGCCCGTCGTTTCACAGCCGGGGAGGAAAGAGAGACCACAGGCGGCGGTGAGGAGCAGCAGGGTACGGCGGTGCATGGCAGGGAAGTCAGGGCTTGGGGAGCATGCATCGTAGTGACGCCCTTTCCCGTTCGCAAGCCGCGCTTCGTTCTTTTCTCCAAGGCTTTCCGAACGGCGGGAAAAGATTTTTGTCAGTTTTCGACCGGTTGCCGGAAGATGGAGGGGAATACCTTTCACAACGCCCACTATGTCCCGGCACGACGAATTCCTTCCCCTCTTCCTTGCTCACCAGGGCGATCTCCGGGCCTTTATCGGGGCGCTCATCCGGGACGCCCAGACGCGGGAGGATATCTTTCAGAACGTGGCCCTCACGCTGTGGGAGACCTTTGACCGGTTTGACCGCGAGCGCTCCTTTGGGGCGTGGGCCCGGGGCATCGCCGCGCGAAAGGTGCTCCATGAGCATCGCGGCAATGCCCGCTTCCCGCTCGTCTTTCCTCCGGAGGCCATTCAGAAAGTCCTGGAGGCCTATGACCGCACGGAGGCTCCGGAAGGCCCGCGCCGCGTGGCCCTGCGGGAGTGTCTGGACCGCCTGCCTGACCGCACGAAGGAGGTGTTGAACCTGCGCTACGACCAGGGCCTCAGCGGGGCCGGCATTGCCGTTCGTCTCAGCTCTTCCGAGGATGCCGTGCATCAGACCTTGTCCCGCGCCCGTGTTTCCCTGGCGGACTGCATCCGCCGCCGCCTCACTCTCCACGTCGTGGAGCGCACCGGAGAATAACCCTTTCAACCCCATCTATTTTATGAACGAGGAAATCACCGCCCTGATGCACCGGCATCTCGATGGCATGCTCACTCCCGAAGAAGCCGCCAGGCTCGCGGAAGCCCTGGAGGATCCGCGTCTGGCGGAGGAATTCGCCGCCCTCACCCGGCTGGATGGCGATCTCTCCGCGGCCATGAAGGAGGGGGAGCGCACCGCTCTCTATCGCCGCCGTCTGGAGCGTGAACTGGATGAAGACGATGACGAACCGGTAAAGAAAAAGTGGCCGGTAAAATCCATCGCGGCGGTCGCCACCTTCGCCGTGCTGATGGGCGCGGGACTGCCGCTGCTGAACAGTCTGGATCCCCGGGCCGCCGGTTCAGGAAGTAATACCACCCGTTCCCGGACTTCCGGCACCCTGGTTCCCGCGGGCAGTCCTGCCGCGGAATCCGCTGCCCTGCGCCGGGAACTCCACCGCTTTTATCTGCCGGTCATGATGATGCGCTCACAGCCCGTCTCCCAGACGCTGGCCACTCTGGAATCCCGCTGGAAAAATACCCGGGGGGAAAACGCAAAGGCTGTTTCTTTCACCGTCGCGCCGGAACTCCGCGAGCGCTGGGAAAAAGCAGGGTCCGAACCTTCCGTGGCGCTGGAGATTCCCGGGGCCTCCCTGCTGGCCAATCTTGAACTGCTGGCCGCCCAGGCGGGGCTGAAGCCCGTCATTTCAGAAAATGCCGTCACCCTGGAGGAGGATGCCACCGCCGCGGAGGAGAAAACGAGGACGTGGACCCTCCCGGTCCCGGCGCCCGTGCTGGCTTCATTTATCAATAAAGCCTCGGCCTCCAACGCTGCCGCAAAGGAATCGTTCGTAAACAATAACCTGCATATGTCCTTTTCGCTGACAGACGCGATGCGGGCTATGGATCTTTCCTGGCTGGATAACCAGGTGGTCCTTTGGCAGTCCGCTTCCGGTTATACAAGGATCCAGGGGCCCATCTGGATGGATCTCACCTCGACCAACCCGCCCCCGGCGGGCAGCGGGATCGAAACGTTGTCCCTTGACATCGATCCGAGTCTCCTGCGCGAGGATCTTGCCACGGCGGATACCGAGACGGACAGCTACGCTAACGGGGAGGAATCTGAGGGTAAGCCTCCCGCCCCGGAGGAAAATCCCGGGCCGGTAGCGGAAACGGATATAAAAAGCCTGCGGGCGGAGGCCGGGAAATACGACCCTGGAAAGACTCCCTCCGTCAGTGACCGTTATCTCCAGGGATATCTCGCCATGAATGAGGGGGACAAGAAGCGTGAGAAAAGAGACTTCACCGGAGCACTGGCTGGATACCGGAAGGCCCAGGAGGTTTTTGAGGCCGTGCATCAGTCCGATCCTTCATGGAACGTGGAGATTCTGGATTTTCGCAGGAGAAAGATTGTCGATTCCATTGAGGAAGCCCGGAATCTCGAGACAGGCCGGAGATTGATCCAGGGCAAGCCCTTGCCCGCCGCCCAGGATCCCGGCTATGTGGCCCCGTCTCTTGAGGATCTGCTGGCCACCTATCCCGTGCTCCAGGAGATCCTGGCGGAAAAAGTCACCGGCCCGTTTACACGGCTGCTGGCCGGTCACGGCATGCCCGCCGAAGGGATTTCCTATGACGGCACCAACGGAGTCCTCACTGTCCAGGGCACGCTGAAAAACGTCCGTGCCGCCAGCGCGGCCGTGGCTGCCATTCAGGAATCCTCCAGTGACGGGCTCGCCGCCGGGATAAAGGTCATTGAATGGAACGACTCCCCACCCGCCGGGGAGACTGGAAAGTGGCTTACCCCTGATGAAGTCCAGGCGCTGCTGAAGCTGCCAAACGCGGGCATCACGAACTCCCCGCGGGTGTCCGCCCCCATGGCGGAGCCTTGCGTGCTGAAAGTCTCCCCGCGCCGTCCGGTCAAACGAGGAGAGACTCCGCCGCCTGCCTCCCTGGTGGAGATCCAGGTCACGATCACTGGCAGCCGTCCGGCGGACGGGGATAACGTGAACGCCCGGATGAGCGTGACGGTCACCGGAACCACCGCTCCCGCCGTAGCAGACAGCTATACCCTTCCACCCGGGGGCGGCTGGGTGCGTTTTGATCTGCCAGGAACGAGCGGGCAAAAGCCTCTCACGGCTCTTATCCAAATGCTGCCCCCGGCCAACTGAAAGAGGCAGCGGGGTGGTGCCCGGTTAACTGATTTCACGGTCTGGAGAAGCTCCCTGGGAGCCCTGGCTTCCAGGGAACGGCTGCTCCTCACCGCCGGAGGCACGGTGGAAATCAGTTAGCCGGATGGAAAGCGGCCGGGCAGGATCAAGCGGGCAGGGGAGCCGCCGGGGCGGCTTCAGCGTCGGGCTTGCCGTTTTTTACTTCGAATTCCCGGCACCAGCCTTTGATCTCCAGTTCATTGAACATCTTGCCCACGATGCGGCGCAGGAGCCCTTTGAGGTTGGCATTATCAATGTCCTGGAGCGCGCGGACGGCCTGCTCCTTGTAGCGTTCCAGGAGCATGAGCACGCTTTCCACGGCCTCCTCCATTTTACCATGGAAGCGTTCGCGGGCGGTGGCTTCGATGATGTTCGGATGCACGGCGGCCCCCGCCTCCGTGGTGTCCCCGGCGCGGTCGTCGAGATCATCGCGGATTTGATAGGCGATGCCCAGGGCTTCGCTGAAGGTGGTGAGCGCCTCCTCCACCTCGTCCAGGCGGCCGGCGTGCGCCGCTCCCAGGAGAAGGGCCACGGAAAAGGCGGGAGAGGTTTTCCGGCGGAAAATTTCCAGCACCTGGGTGGGGCTGAGGGCATGGGGAGCCCGCTGCCAGGCAAGCTCCATGCCCTGGCCGCGGCAGAGCTCCCGCTGTCCCTCGCTGGCGATGCGGATCATGGCTCCCAGGGAGGCCGCGGGCACCCCGGCATCCGCCAGCAGGCGGTAGCCTTCCCCGATGAGCAGGTCTCCCGCGTTGAGGGCGGAGGGAATGCCGTGCTCCGCGTGGAGCGCGGGTTCGTCATAGCGTTTGTCATCCCCGTCCTCAATGTCGTCATGAATGAGGGAGGCCTTGTGAAAACACTCCACGGCCACGGCGATCTTCCGGATGGTGTCGCCCATGGGGGCCTCGGCATTGCCGCGCAGCGCCTGGCTCACGGCCACGGCCAGGAAGGGCCGCCAGCGTTTGCCCGCGCGGGCCAGCCAGTCCCGCGCCATTTCCTCGGCGGGGCCCTCGGGAACTCCCATCAACGTATCCAGGCTTTCCCGGGTAAACCACTCGCGCACCTCGTCATGGAGGGCATTCAGGTTCAGCCGGCGGGTTTTATCCTCGCTGGTGAGGTGGATGTAGTCCCACACCCAGTCGATATCCACCGTGGTGTCGATGCAGTCATCCTGCAGCAGGGGCACGGCCACGGCGGGCACGGCGGCGGCCTCCACATAGGGAAAGGTGCGCTCCAGCACGGGCAGGCAGGAGATGCCCACGATGGCCTCGATTTTTCCTGTCTGGATGAGGCTCATCACGATGGCGCTGCCCTCCGCCACCAGCACGGCGTAGCCCAGGCGCTCTGCTTCATTCTGGAAGTCCTGGATGGTGCAGAGCCCGCACTGTTTGCAGAGGAGGCCGAATTCATCGAAGGGAGCGGGGCACTTGCTCTCCACGCGCAGACACTTCGGCATGAGGAGCAGGCGGCGCTCATAGGGGATGGTGGCCAGGGTTTCCCGCCAGAGCTCGTTGCTGAAAAGCACGCCGGTGTAGTCCCGGTGGATGGGGTCCAGCCCCAGAGCCTCCACTATCTTCGCGGCGTGGGCGATGAGATCCTCCTGGGGCAGGGGAGGGACGGGTTTTTCCCGTTCCACATAAGCCCGGATGTAGTTCAGAATCCGGTCCCGCTCAATCTTCGTCTGCGGGATGTTCTTCTTCGGCTGCCGGAAACGCCTCACCGTCAACGGAACCGGAGGGGGCATGGTGACCCGGGAGATGGGCGGCGTGGAGGCGGGAGCGACGGACATGGGTAAAGTCAGGAAAGAGTCAGGATCATGCTAATCCGGCATGCCTGATACGCAACGTCTGGTTCTCAGCCGGAGTTTCGTGAAAAATCGACACTTTAGCGCCCGGCGGGTTTGCGTGATGGAGCCACTGGTGGAAAAACTGCACCGCGAACACCGCCGCCACCAGGGTCAGGAGCGCCAGGAGGATTCCCCACACCCGCGAGCCCTTCCGGAAGGCCCGGAAACAGAGCCGCCCCGTCCACCACGTGAGCAGGGGCCCCGCCCCAAAGGCGAGGAAGACCGCCACGCCGGACTCGATCTCCCGTTTTCCCGCCGAAGCCGGGATCAGTGTGAGAAGGGTCACGGTCAGGAGCAGCGCATTGAACCACCAGCCCAGCCGGGAGAGGCCCGTCCTTCCGGGGAGCGGCGCGATGAATGGCTGGCCAGGAGGCCCGGAGGCCACGGCCAGCGCTGCCAGGCGTTCCCCGGCCCTGGCGGGATCCCGCCCCAGCAGACCGGGGGCGGATTCCTCTATCCTTTCCCGGAGCGGGCCTTTGTGAAAGGCGTACATAAAAGGCTCTATGGGAATCCATTGCCCGCGTTCCATCCAGGAACGCTGCGTGTCCGTATACATGGGCGTCCCGTAGTAACCGAACCCGCTTACTCCCGCGAGCCGCCGCGCGCCCGTTCCCTCCATGGGCCGCAGGACCACGAAGCCCTCCCGGCCTTTGTCCCTGCTGAGGTGATCGATTTCCTCCCAGGGGGCCTCCAGCTTCCAACCCAGTTGCCGCAGTTTCACGCCCCAGGAGGAAATCTCCAGGCGCGTAAAGGAAACCAGCCATTGCCAGAGCGCCAGAAAAACGGCCATCAGGCTGGCGAGGTATATTCCCGCCGCCCGGCTGTCCGGGGAGAAACACATCCCGATGCCCATGAGCAAAAACGGTCCCAGCACCAGCCACAAAATGGAACGTCGCAGGGGACTGATCCGGAAGGAGCTTCCTGGAGGGGCGGGATCTTTCATGACTCTGTCATGATGGCGTGGAACCCCGGCGGCGCAATCCCGGCGGAGAGTCGCCCCTTTTTCCTGGAACGGAGTCATGCCCGGTTCCCCTCTTGACCCTGCGGCGTGCCTGGAGCACTCAGCGGACATGTTCTCTCACGTCGTCATTTTCTGGACCGATCCCGACAACGCCTCCGCCCCGGATGAACTGCTCGCGGGCATGGAACAGTATCTGAAGCCCATCCCCGGGGTCCTGCACTATCATACCGGGCGCATGGTGCCCAGCCACCGCCCCGTGGTGGACCAGTCCTATCAGGTGGCACTGAACCTCGTCTTTACGGACAAGCAGGCGCAGGACGATTACCAGGTGCATCCCCTGCACATTGAATTTGTGGAAAAAGTCTTCAAGAAAGTCTGCGTTAAGGCGGTGATCTACGACTTCGCCTGACCTTTGGTGATCCTCTGCCGGTAATGGCGGAGCTTTTCCTTTCCGGTCGCGAAGGCGTGACCGTCCCCCTGTCCCCCCCTGACCATGTTCAAGCGCCTGCGCAAAGTGCTCAAGTGGCTGCTTGTCGTGGCCGTGTGCTGGTGCGTCTGGTGCGGATGGCGCATCGGGCGCGGCGCGAACCTGGATGAGACGCGCCGCGCGGATGCCGCCGTGGTGCTGGGGGCGGCGGCCTACGGGGACAAGCCCTCCCCGGTTTTTGAACAGCGCATCGCGCATGGGGTGGCGCTTTATAAAAACGGGACGGTCAAAAAGCTCATTCTCACCGGCGGCTACGGGGAGGGCGCGAAATTTTCCGAAAGTGAAGTGGCGAGGCTCTACGCCCTGGAGCATGGAGTGCCGGAGAGCGCCCTTTTGCTGGAGAAAAAATCCCGCACCACCCTGGAGAATCTGCGTTACGCCCGGGAACTCATGAAGGAGCACGGCCTCAAGAGCGCCCTCCTAGTTAGCGACCCTCTCCATATGGAGCGCTCCGTCCGCATGATGAAGGACCTGGGGATCGCCGCCTGGCGGTCCCCCACGCCCACCACACGTTACGTCTCCCTGGAGTCCCGGGCGGGTTTCCTGATCCGGGAGGTCTACGCCATGACGGTGTATCTCGTGGGGGGCATCTGAGGGAAGGGTCCCCCGGTTGAATGTCCTGGTGCCGGCGAACCCTTTCTGTCCCACCGTGAGCGGGCACGGCCCCGGATGGGGGCCCGATTCCAACCCGGAAAGAAGAAACAGGCAGGGATTTCAAAAAGGCTTTTGAATCTCCGGAATCCCTCGTTGAGGGAGGCTGTTCCTCCCGTCCTTTTTCCCCGGCAACCGCTCCGGGAGAGCGAGAATTTGAGGCTTTTGCTTGCGAGTTCCCCAGGATTCTGCGAAGAGGGGAACCACATAATATTGTGCCGCGTCCTCCCCATCCACAAGATGTTGGGGTTACCTCCGGATCAAAAGTAAAGTTTATAATTTTCAGATATCCGAGCGAGACGGCCAGAATAATCAGATTTTTTAATTCAAACCCCACGAATCCTAGTCGCCCGACTATTCAAGACTCACCTGCCTTCGCCCTTATGGATGTAACCTTCATCATCGGAAAAAAAACCTTCGTCCTTGACCGGGACAAAGCGGAAGCGGCATTCAACTCCAAGCGGGTGATCAACGGCCGGGACAGCATGGCCTTCAATCTTCTGCCGCTGAAATATCAGTGGGCCTATGACCTCTACCGGACCATGAAGGCGAACCACTGGGAGCCGGAGGACATCCAGATGCAGACGGATATCCAGCAGTGGCGGGGGGACCAGATCACGGACAACGAGCGGTGGATCATCCGCATGGGCATCGGATATTTCTCCGCGGCGGAGGGCATCGTGGGGGACAACATCCAGCACGTGGTGCGGGAACTGGTGACGGCACCGGAGTTGAAGCTGGTGCTGGGCCGCCACGCGCATGAGGAAAACATCCACGCGGACAGCCTCCTCTACATGATCTCCAGCCTGGGGATCAATCCCCATGAGTGCGAGGCCATGTTCGAACAGATCCCCAGCATTCTGCGGAAAAACGAGTTCGTTTCCAAGGTCAGCCGTTCCCTGCGCCGGGACCTGGACCTCACCCTGCCGGAGAACAAGCGGCTGCTGGCGAAGAACATTTTCCTTTTTGGCCAGTGCATGGAGGGCACCCAGTTCTACGGGCTTTTCGGGATGATCCTGAGCCTCTACCGGCAGAACAAATTCCCCGGCATCGGCCAGATGTTCGGCTACACCCTGCGGGATGAGAGCAACCACATCGAGGTCTTCCGGAACCTGTTTATGGACTTGGTGGCGGAGAACAAGGACATCTGGACCGCGGAGTTTCGCGAGGAACTGCGGGATCTCATGCGCGAGGGCGTGGCGCTGGAGAAGGATTTTATCCGCGATTGTTTGCCGGTGAACAGCCTGGGGCTGAGCCTGGACGAATTCCTGACCTACATCGACTACATCGCCGACCGCCGGCTGGAGGGAGTGGGCCTGGAACCCCTGAATCCGCCCATCACAAATCCGTTGCCGTGGCTGTCGGAGATCATGGACGCCCCGAAGGAATCCAATTTCTTCGAGTCCAAAGTCACTGATTATCAAAAGGCTTCGTCCCTCCACCCCGTGGACGACGATGATTTGTAAACGCCGACGATTCTAACGTCTCCGTCAACCATTCATTTCTCCGCACAAAAGCAGTTCCCGTTGTCAGGCTCCCCGCGAATCTTTCGCCGCGTGGCCGTCTGGCCTCCGGGAGACGTATCTCTGAACTGCCCTGCTTTCCTTTTTACGTTCCCTGCAAAGACCAGACTCAACCACGTTACCCGTATATGATCGGCAAAAACCACATCGAGGAAGACATCCAGTTGAAGGCGTTCGCGCGTTCCACCCCGGAGTCGAAGCCGCGCTATAACTGGGCGGATGAATCCGTGCTGCCGGCGCTGGTGCCGGTGTCCCGGATCCCGGTGCTGGACCGGGGGGAACAGAAGCTTTTCAGCGCCGGGGACATCGCGGCCATCGTGGGCGAAGCGCTCACGGACCTGATGCTCTCCCGGCAGGAGAACGAGATTTTCACGGATAACAATCGCCGCCTGGTGGCGCAGATCGCCCGCATGGTGTCCACGGAACTGGCGGGGAAATCCCGGGGCGGCATCAACGGGGATGAAAACACCCCCGTCTCCGCCGGGGAGGTGACGCGTATTATCGAGCGCGCCCTGATCCGTAACAACGCCTACGATCTCGCCCGCAGCATCGTTACCCGTTACCAGCCGGACGGCACGGCGAACGGGGAGAGCAGTGAAGTCTTCCACCTGGATACCAGCA
The DNA here is from genome assembly GCA_965229245.1 of Verrucomicrobiales bacterium. Classification (GTDB taxonomy): domain Bacteria; phylum Verrucomicrobiota; class Verrucomicrobiia; order Verrucomicrobiales; family V1-33; genus V1-33. The sequence continues at coordinate 1,276,020 of CBDDIW010000001.1, read as the reverse complement.
GCCCCGTGACGGCCCGGGTGATCCGGCGCAATGGCCAGGTGGTGAACTGGAATCAGGACAAGATTGAGATCGCCATCCGCAAGGCTTTCCTCTCCCAGCAGATGGACAGCGCCCCGGCGGTGGACATCGCGGATACCATCACCCGGCGTATCCACCGGGATGGCATTCAGATGGTGGGGATCGAGGAACTCCAGGACCTGGTGCAGGAGGAGCTGATGAAGAGCGGCCACTTTAAAGTGGCGGCGGCTTACATTGTCTATCGTGCCCACCGGGCGGAAGCCCGCACCCTGGCTCTGGCGGAGGAAGGGCCCCAGGTGGCGGACCGCCAGGAGAGCATGATCCTGGTGAAGCGGGAAAGCGGTGACACTTTTCTGTGGGACGGGCTGGACCTGCGGAAGCGTGTGGAATTCGCCCGCATGGGCCTGGACCTCTGCCTTACCGGGGACCACATCGAGACGGAACTGCGCCGCTCCCTTTCCCATGAGATGACCCTGGAGGACCTGAGCCGCACCATCGTGCTCAATGCCCGGGGCCTCATCGAGCGGGATGCGGACTTCGCGAAGTTCTCCGCCCGCATCCTGCTGACGTACATTTATGAGGAAGTGCTGGGCTGGAATATCGTCACGGACGGTGTCTCCGGGCTCGGGGAGTTTCACCGCCGCGCGTTCAAGGTGAATCTCCAGCGGGGAATCGAGATCGACCGCATCACGCCGAAGTTCATGGACTTCGAGCTCGACAAGCTGGCCGCCGCGCTGGATCCCACGGCGGACTTCGAGTTCGACTTCCTGGGCATCCAGACGCTCTACGACCGCTACCTGCTGGTGGACAAGACGCAGAAAAAGCACCGCCGTCTGGAGACCCCCCAGCTTTTCTGGATGCGCGTGGCCATGGGGCTCTACGTGGGAGAGGACAGCACCACCCGCACGGAGCACATCATCGGCCTCTACCAGCTCTACAAGAGCCGCCGCTTCTGCTCCTCCACGCCCACGCTCTTCAACAGCGGCACGCACCACAGCCAGCTTTCCTCCTGCTATCTCTACAAGGTGGACGACAGTATCGAGTCCATTATGATCCGGGGCATTGCGGAAAACGCCTTCCTTTCCAAGTGGGCGGGCGGTCTCGGTGGATCGTGGACCTCCGTGCGGGGCACGGGCGGGTACATCAAAGGCACGAACGGCGAAAGCCAGGGGGTCATCCCCTTCCTGAAGCTGCACAATGACCAGCTCATCGCCGTGAACCAGGGCGGCAAACGCCGGGGCTCGGGCTGCGCCTATCTGGAGACGTGGCACAATGACATCGAGGACTTCCTGCAACTCCGGGTGAACACGGGGGACGAGCGCCGCCGCACCCATGACATGAACACCGCGAACTGGATTCCGGACCTGTTCATGAAGCGCATGGAAGGCCGCCAGAACTGGACACTTTTCCGCGCCAATGAGACGCCGGACCTCCACGATCTCTACGGAAAGGCCTTCGACATCCGTTACGCGGAGTATGAAGAGATCGCCCGCCGCGGGGAAATCTTTGGCAAGGAAGTGCCTGCCATCGATCTCTGGAAGCAGATGCTGAAGTCTCTCTTCGAGACCGGTCACCCGTGGATTACCTTCAAGGATCCGTGCAACGTGCGCAGCCCCCAGGACCACTGCGGGGTCATCCACAGCAGCAACCTCTGCACGGAGATCACGCTCAATACGAGCGCGGAGGAGACGGCGGTGTGCAATCTGGGCTCTGTGATTCTGGAGAACCACCTTGACGCGAAGGGGAACATCGATCACGAAAAACTCCGGAACACGGTGCGCGTGGCGGTGCGGGCGCTGGATAACGTCATCGACATCAACTTCTACCCCACCGACGCGGCGAAAACCGCCAACAGCCGTCACCGGCCCATCGGGCTGGGCATCATGGGTCTGGCGAACTGCCTCTATCAAAAGGACATCCCTTTTGCCAGCGAGGAGGCCGTGGAGTTCAACGACGAGATCATGGAAGCCGTGGCCTACTACGCCTACGAAGCCTCCAGCGATCTCGCGGTGGAGCGCGGGCGCTATTCCTCCTATGAGGGCTCGAAGTGGAGCCGCGGCCTGCTGCCGCCGGACACGCTGGATCTCCTGGAGCACGAACGCGGCCTGCCTCTGGATGTACCCCGGGGCCAGCGCATGGACTGGAACGCCCTGCGCGAAAAGATCAAAAAACAGGGCATGCGGAACAGCAACGTCCTCGCCATCGCCCCCACGGCCACCATCTCGAACATCATGGGCTCCACGCCCTGCATCGAGCCGGTGTTCAAGAACTTCTTCGCGAAGATGAACCTGGGCGGGAACTTCACGATGCTGAACCCCTTCCTGGTGCGTGATCTCAAGGCCCGCGGCCTGTGGGACCAGGACATGCTGGACCGGCTGAAATATCACAACGGGGAGCTGGGCGAGCTGGCGGAAGTACCCGAGGATCTGAAGGTGAAATACCTCACTGCCTTCGCCATCGACTTCAAATGGCTCATCGCCGCCGCCGCGCGCCGCCAGAAATGGATCGACCAAAGCCAGAGCGTGAACCTTTTCCTCGCCACGCCGGATCTGAAAACCCTGAGCCATATGTATCGTGCCGCGTGGCGCTCCGGGTTGAAGACCACCTACTATCTCCGCACCAAGAGCGCCTCGGATATTGAAAAAGTGACGGTAAACGTCAAAAAGAAGATGCGCATGGGAGAGGACACCCCACCCGTCGCCGCGCCTCTGTCTGCCCAGGAAGTCTCCGAAGAGGAGAAACTGGCATGCAGTCTGGAGGCACGACGCCTCGGGATTGAATGTGAAGCCTGCCAGTGAACGCCCCGCACCTCCACCCCAACGAAGTCACGGAACCTGTCCCCGCCCCCATGCCGGCGGCGGAGACGGCCCCTCCGTCCCCCTCCACCAGTCACTCCGGGAATAGTCCCGGGCACACCGGCACCCGGGACCGCGACGGAGGAGGGCTCAAATCTGCCCGGAAGGGCAACTGGGAGGATAAGCAGGTGCCCCGCAGCACCCCGCATTCCGGGGCTCTCCTGCTGGGGGCGCTGAGCATTGCCGCCAGTTGGGTGTCGCTGCTGGCGGTGATGGTGCTGCTGGCGCTCAAGTTCTCCGGGCATCCCGGTCCGTGGATGGAGTGGCTGCTGCCGGCCCTGTGTGTCTTCGGTGTTTCCTTTGTGCTGGGGCTGGTGCTTTCCCTCACCAAGCAATGCCCGCTCTGCCGCGGCACCCCGCTGCACAATCAACGGTGCTTCAAACACCGCCTCGCCCAGCGCTGGCCGCTGCTGACGTATCGCGCCACCACCGTGCTGCGCATCCTGACGACCCTGCGCTTCCGCTGCATGTATTGCGGCACGCCCTTCCGGTTGTTCAAAAAGCCGTCCCACCGGGGATAGGGGCTTTCCGGTAGTATCGAAGGCCTATCCGAACGAGGGTGCTCCGGGGTCGGGGGGAGTTTGACCTCCTTGCGCATCCTCATAATCCTCCGAATGCGCCCAAGGAGCGGCGACATTCCTGTCGCCGTGAGCTCTCTGATGGAGAAAGGAGTCCGGACATCTCATCGGCACGCCGTCACCGGACGCACCGTGGAAAGCAGTTAGCCGGACACCACCAGTTCCCAACCTGGGATACTATACCTTGTCCGTGGCGAGGACGAATTTCAGCGTGTCCGGCACGCGCCATTCCTCCATTTTCACCAGCAGATCCTCCAGGCTCTCCGCGTCCACGAGACGGGCGCGGTCCTCGGGACGGAGGAAGCCACGCTCCACCATGCCGTCCAGGCAGGCGAGGATACCATCGAAATAACCGAGCGCGTTTACCAGCCCGATGGGCTTCGTGTGAATGGCCAGTTGGCTCCAGGTGAGCACCTCGAAGAGTTCATCCAGCGTGCCGAAGCCTCCCGGCAGGGCGACGAAGCCCTCGGCGAAGTCCACCATGAGCATCTTCCGCTCGTGCATGGTGTCCACCATATGCATGTCCGCCACGCCCGGGTGTTTCAGCTCACGGGTGTTGAGAAAGCCGGGAATCACGCCCGTGACCTCTCCTCCGGCGGCGAGCGCGCCGTTGGCCACCGCTCCCATCATGCCGGTGCCGCCGCCGCCGTAAACGAGACGAATGCCACGCGCCGCCAGCAACTCTCCGGCCTGGCGGGCTAACTCGACAAAACGGGGATCATTCCCCGGACTGGAACCACAATAGACTGCAAGCGAACGGAACATCCGGTTCGCATAGGCCAGGGGGCGCGGGCAGTAAAAGGGAATTCTGCCGGGAATCCCATCACGGGGACAGGTGCCGCATTGACAAGAGGGCTGCCTCGCGCCTTTTCAGGCTTCCCCATGCTCCAACTGTCCAATATCTCGAAATCCTTCTCCGGGCGCGTCCTTTTTGAAAACGTCTCCCTGCAGATCAACCGCGGCGACCGCGTGGGGCTGGTGGGTCCGAACGGTGCCGGGAAGTCCACGCTGTTCTCCATCATTCTCGGCGAGCAGTCGCCGGACAGCGGGAAGGTCCACATGGAGCGGGGCATGACCTTCGGCTATCTCCCGCAGGAGAGCGCCCCCACGGGCGACGAGACCGTGATGGAACTGGCCACGCAGCACGCGCCGGAAAGCTCCGGCTGGGAGATCGAGCCGCTGGCGCAGAAGATCCTCCGCGGTCTGGCGTTCCGGGAGAGCGATTTCAACCGTCCCGCCAAGGCCCTGAGCGGCGGCTGGATCATGCGCGCGCACCTCGCCCGGCTGCTCATCCAGGAGCCGGACCTGCTGCTGCTGGACGAACCGACGAACCACCTGGATCTCGAATCCCTCCTCTGGTTCCAGGACTACCTCCGGAACTACCAGGGAGCCATCCTCATCATTTCCCACGACCGCGCCTTTCTGAACAGCCTCCTGCGCAAGGTGGTGGAACTCGCCTGGCAGCGGCTGAATTCCTATAACGGGAACTACGATGACTACGTGCGTGAGAAAGAGGCCCGGGCGGCCCAGCACCTCGCGGCTTATGAGAACCAGCAAAAGGAAATCGGACGCCTCCAGGATTTCGCCGACCGCTTCCGTGCCAAGGCCAGCAAGGCCGCGCAGGCGCAGAGCAAGCTGAAGCAGATCGAACGCATGGAGAAGATCGAGGCTCCGCAGGAGGCGGCGAAGACGGTGGGCTTCAAATTTCCCCAGCCGCAGCGCAGCGGCCAGCGGGTGATGACCCTGAAGGACATCGACCACGCCTATGGCGACCTCGTGGTGTATAATGGCATGGAGCTGGAGGTGGAACGTGGCCAGCGCACCGTGCTGGTGGGGCCGAATGGCGCGGGCAAGAGCACGCTGCTGAAGCTGCTGGCCGGAGTGCTGGCGGTGCAGAAGGGCACGCGCACGGTGGGGCACAATGTGAAGTGCGGCTACTTTGCCCAGAACCGCGTGGAAATGCTCCAGCCGAAGCGCTCCGTGCTCACCGAAGCCATGGACCTGGAGAACCGCCAGCCGGAGCAGTTCGTGCGCACACTCCTGGGCAGCTTCCTCTTTTCCGGAGAGGATGTCTTCAAGCCCGTGGCCGTGCTGAGCGGGGGGGAAAAGAGCCGTCTGGCGCTCTGTAAATTGCTGCTGGATCCGCCGAATTTCCTGCTTCTGGACGAACCGACCACGCACCTGGACATGGCGAGTATCGACGCACTGGTGATGGCGTTGAAGTCGTTCGAGGGCACGGTGGTATTCATCAGCCACGACGTGCATTTCATTCGCAACATCGCGCAGACGGTCATCCACATCAGCGCCGGGAAGCTCACCTCCTACGCCGGGGATTACCAGTATTACCTGGACAAGAGCAAGGCCACGTCCGAGCGCGCGGCCCTCACCGCCGGGCAGAAGCTCACGGACAGCCGGGCTGGAGGAACGTCCTTTCCCCCCGCGCCGGAGACCCCGAAGCCAAAACCGTTTGTCAGCAAAGAGGACCGGAAGAACGCCGGGCGGGATCGCGAAGCCCGGCTGGCGGCGCGCCGGGATCTGAAGAAGCGGGTGGACTACCTCGAAAAGGAGATCGCGAAACTGGAGGAGCGGCAACGCGTGATCTCCGCCGATCTGGAACGGCCCGAGACCTACGAGAACTCCAATCGCGCCATGGAACTGAACCGGGAACTCCTGGGCATCACCGAAACCCTGGAGCGCCTGACCGCCGAGTGGGAGCAGGGGCTCGCGGAACTGGAGAAACCGCAGGATTGACCATCGCGCGCTCAGGGCTGGAGTCCTTTATAGCTCAAGGAGCGGCGACATTCCTGTCGCCGTGAATTCACCTGTTAGGTTTTTCTCAATCGCAGAGCTCACGGCGACAGGAATGTCGCCGCTCCTTGGGCCAATCTGTTGAAGCCAAGGCTTAAGGCGTTTCCTTCCCGTGCGAGACGAGCGGCCAGAACTCTTCGAACTGGAAGGGGCGGCTGAACTCCCCGTGGTGGCACTGGACACACTGTCCGGCACCCACGGCGCGCATTTTCAATAAAGCTGGAGTGCCCAGGGCGGCGCGTCCGCGCTCCGCCACGTGGGCGCTGGCGGGACCGTGGCAGCTTTCGCAGCCCACGTTCACCATCTGCTTCCCCTGCATGGAGCGACGGTAGCCGCCGGGCTCACCAAAACCCGTGACGTGACAACTGATACAGGAGGGATCCGCGTCTGAATCCTTTTCCACCAGAGAGGCGAAGGCGTGGGCGTGTTTGCTTTCCGACCAGGTGGCAAAAGCCTTCGGGTGGCATCCAGCGCAGGTTTCGGAGCCCACGTAGGAGGCGGGGGCTTTGACCCCGGGCACGCGGTCCGCGGCGTTGGCGCCATCCTTGTCCAGGGAGAGCACGGCATCCCGCACCTGCCGCCGGTAGTCGGCGGAACGGGCGGCGATTTCCTTGTCCTGGGAGATGCGTGGCTCCATGAGACGCACGTGACCACTGATGGGGGTGAGAACGGCCTTCGCGGGATCGTAGGTGGCGTGCAGTTCCGCGAGAGCGCGGCCCTGATTGGTGGTAGCGAAGACGAGGCTCCGGTTCACCTTTGCCACACCGTTCGAGGGCTGGCGGACATCGCCACCCAGGAAGACAGGCACCTCGTAAAACTCCCGCGCCAGGTTATCCAGGCCCTCCTCGTCCGTGAAGGCGAGACAGACGATGACCTCCGACTCCGCCTTCATGGCGGGCAGCAGCGCGCGCAGGGACTCCGCCATGCCCGCCACCTCCACGCCCGCGCCCGGCACTCCCTGAAGGCGGGCGGGATCCACCAGTCCGGTGACCGCCACGCGCAGCGCCCCTTGCTTCACCACCAGCCAGGGCTTGACCACCGGCTGCCGGGAGGCGGTGTCCACCACATTGGCGCTCACCAGCGGCACGGGAGAGGCCGCGGCCACCTGCCGCAGAGTGGCGGCGGGAAGCTTTGCCTCACGACGGCCCAGGTTCACCGCATGATACCCCGCCTGGCTGTAAGCCCGCAGGAGGTGTCCATACTGCATGACATGATAGTCCTCCGTGCCCGCGATGGCGTCTCCCACCTCCATCTTCAGGGCTCCGGCGGGCGCGGAACGCAGCGCGGTGCTCACACGGGTGAGCCCCCCCATCTGCCCTGTGAAGCATCCGCAGGGCTCAATGCGTCCGCTCGTATCGCAGGTGAAATAAATATCCAAAGCCCCCCCGGCGGCCATTTCGGAAGGTTTCTCCCGCGCCATCCAGAACCAGACCCCGCCACCCGCGGCGGCAAGCATAAGAAGAATAACAATCCAGCGCGCCATAGGGTAACCGCTAGTGAAGCAGCGAATAGAGCAGCACGTTCACATTCACCTGCTCGCTCTCCTCGATCATGTTCCCCCCGCAGCAGCAGCACCCTTCGGTGTGCGCGTGGTCATTCAGGCCTTCGGAGGAATAGATCATCGCGAGGCGGCCGTTCAGTTCCATGCCCTCGATGAGTGTGGTGCCGCCGGAGTGGAGGCGGAGGGAGGGAATCTTGAAGACGGTGGAAAACAGCGGATGGGTCATCGGCAGCTTGGTGAGCGGCGCGTCGGGGAACAGGGCTTTCAGTTCGTTCCGGAAGCAGTCGTTCCACGTGGCGTCCGAACATCCGGGGCTGACCAGGAGGAACCCGCCGCAGTTCAGATACCGCCGCAGATGCTCGCGTTCCTTTTCGCTGAAACGGAACTTGCCGGTGCCGGAGATGACGGTGAAGGGGGAATCGAAGAACTCCTTGCTGTCCAGCCGCACGGCAAAAAACTTCGGCGTCACGTTCAGCCCGGTCTTCTCGGCGGCGGTGCTGAGGAACTTGTCCGCGAAGCAAACGGAAGTCTGGTCCTTCGCGTAGATCAGATTGTTACACCGGATGCTGGAGGCCTTCTTCGCCTGCACGGGCGTGAGATCCCCCGCCCGGGACACCAGGATGGCCGCGAGGGTGAAAAGGGTGCAGAACCAGGCGGGGACGCGGGGAGTTTTCATGGCTTCTGATCTTTGGTAAGAGTGAGGCGGCGGAAGTAGGCGTCCACCACGCCGCGATAGTCATCCAGCGCGGCTTCTCCATTGAGACTGCTGGCGGACACGGGTTCCGGGCGGATGCCATCCCGGGCACCGGGATTTCCTTCCGTGGCGTCCGTGCCGGGAGGTGCCGCTTTGGCCTGGGCCACGGCATCCGAGGCATTCACCGACTGCCCGCCCTCCTGGCGACCGAGGACGGATTCCCCGCCCAGCAGGCTCTTTGATTGTCCCGGCATGGTGCCTCCCATGGCCATGCGGCCACCGGCTCCCATACCCGCGAAGCCCTCGCCTTTTCCTATGCCCGGCTTCCGGCACTGGCTCATCTGGGAAAAAGTGTTCCCAGCCATCATGGAGCGCATGAGCTTGAGACGGGCCGCGAATTCCTTTCCGGCTCCGCCCTTACACTCACTGCACTCCCCCATGAGAGCCTCCATCTCCGCGCGCAGGTTCTCCGCGCGGTCGTGGGATTCCGGACCGCGACCGGCGAGCATGGTCTTCGCGCTGGTGTCTGCCATGGGGGCCAGATTGGCCTTCTCCATGGCGTCCGCGATGTCCCGGGCGTCCTGGGCGGCTTCGGGATAATTCTCCTCCGCTTTGTCCGCGTCCTCGCGCAGTTTCTTCGCCAGCTCCTCCAGGGCCTCGCCGATCTGACGTTCGGTCCCGGCCATGTTTTGCAGCGCCAGGCGGTCTTCGTCCGTCAGGTCCTTCTTTGAGCGATACGCGGCGGTCTGGGCGGCCAGTTCCTTTTGCGCCTCATACAATTGCTGGAAGGCATTCAGGGACTTCAGCAGTTCCTGCATCTGCTGCGCGTCCTTCAGGGCGTCCGCGATTTCCTTTTCAGCCTTTTGCGCCGCGGGATCCAGGCGCTCCGCCTGCTCCTCGCCCTCTTTGCTGAAATCCTGCATGGCGGAGGCGGAGGGGCTGTTGGAAGCAAATTGTTCCAGCCCCTTTTTGTTCTGCTCCACGGAATCCCGGATGGCTTTCGCCTCTTCATCCAGCACCTTCTGAAGATCCTTTTCCAAATCGTAGAGTGGCTTTTCCCGGGTGGTTTTGGCCATCCGGTCGGCCAGCTTTTCCAGCTTCGCGTTCAGTTCATTCTGGCGGGCGGTGAGTTCGTCGCGCTTCGCGGGATCGGCGTCTTTGGCTTCTGCAGCCTCCTTCGCAAGATCCCGCTGCTCCTGGGCCAGACGCTTCATTTCATCGTGCAGGCGGCTGTATTTCGCCTCCAGATCCGCGATCTCCGTGCGCATGCGGAGGAATTCGTTATACTCCTCCTCACTGATGACCTCCAGCTTCAGGACGCGGGAACGCGCCATCTGCGTTTCCGGGCGGGTATCGGTGGCCTCCGCGTAAATGGAAATGATGTCCCCCGGCTTCGCGCCCATTTCGGACGGGGCCACGCGGACGGTTTCCAGTGAATCCCGCACCGGGGGCTCCGGCTGGACCTCCACCACCTTCGGGTCCGTGTAATGACCGTTGAGCCCGGTATGGATGCGGATGGTCTTCAGCCCATAGTCGTCACTCGACTTCACGGCCACTTTCGTGGCATAGGTATTCACAATGAAGCCGTCCTCCGCCGGTTCCGTGATATTCACCTCCGGCGGGAGATCGTGCGTGACAGTGAGGCTGGCGAACAATTCCCGCTCCGTGGTGAGGCCCGTGACATCCTTCACGACAAAATGCAGGCGACCGGACTCTCCGGCCTCCCGGCTGCCGGTAACGGTATTTTCCTCCTTCCCCGTGCCTGGCTCCAGGGCCGCGACCGTGTCTCCTGGCGCGGCCCCCTGCAGCCCGATGGTGCCCGTGGACAGGGGACGGTTCGAGGTAATGCGGAAAGTCATCCTGCTGCCCTTCAACGCGGAGAGGCCCGGAGCGGTCTCCGCCGCCAGCGGGAGCGTGGCCTCGCGCGCGGGCAGCTTCGTGTATTCAGGAGGCTGGATGGAGACGGTGGATTTCTCAATGCGCGGGGCCAGCAGCACCTTCACCTGGCGGCCCGGGCTGAGTGACCGTCCGTTCTTTGTCCGGGCGCGCACGATGAGGTCCGAGGTGACTTCATCGATCTGCTGGGTGAACTTTTTCCCGCCCGCCGGAAACATGGGCAGGGTGGTCACCTTTCCGGGATGCGCCGGATCCTCCAGATCCAGGAAAAGCTCGTCCGGCGTGTGGCCGGAGTATTCCGCGTCGATGGAGAGAGGCTTTTTAAACACCACCTCCAGCCCGTCCTGGGCCGGGGAGACGATGGTCAGGCCGGTCATGGAATAAGCCGGATGATCCCCGTAGGGATCGAAAAAGCGTAATATCTCCAGCCACGTGACCGGCGCGAAATACACCGCTGGAATAGCCAGCACCGTCACGGGCACGCAGGCAAACCACGCGGACCGCTTCATGGTGGGAGACTTGGTGAGCGGGAGAAATTTCCGCTCCTTCAGTTCCCCGGAGGCGTGGTCCACCGCGCGTCGGGCGAGCGTCCGGGTGAGTTCCGCCGCGGCGGGATCTTCGGCGGTCTCCGCGAGCTGGAGCACATTGATGAGCTTCGACCCCAGGGCCGGGTCCTGCCCCTCCAGATGCCGGGCGATGCGCAGCAGCGGGGAGCGTGAGAAAAATGCCCGCCAGACCAGCCGCCCCAGGAGCGTCAGGGCCCCGAGCCCCGTCACCAGCAGCAGCCCCAGCCGGGCGTGGCCGGTGAGTTGAAAGATCAAGTCCAGGGCCACCAGCAGCACGATGGCGGCGCAGCCGTATTTCACGGACCGCAACAGGCGTTCAAAGGCGCGGGTCTGCATCCACGCGCGGTCCGCCTGGGCCAGTCGCGACGGAATATGATGGGGACTCATGGGGCGGAATTCTGAAACGGTTTCCCGAAAAAGAAACCGGGGAATGAGAAGGGGTGTCAAACTTATTTATATACGCGATATAAAAACCATCGAACCGTATGGCCATTTTGATGCCCTCCAGGTTCCGGCAAGCTGGCGGGAACGGGCGGCGGGCACCCGGACTTGAGTCCGCGGAAAGTGTTTGAACAGGCCGCCGGGCGCGGCATTTCTCTTCCGTCACCCGCGTTTCGCGGGCTCTCCTCCTCATCCTGACCGCCATGATGCCCCGCCGCCGCTTTCTGTCCGCCGCCTCCGCCACCGCGCTTTTTTCCGCCGTGCCCATCATCCGGGCGCAGGAGGGGACCAGAAAATACCGCACCGTGCTCATCGGCTCCGGCTGGTGGGGCATGAATATCCTGCGCGAGGCCCTGGCCTCCGGGCAGGTGCAGTGCGTGGGGCTTTGCGACGCGGACTCCGATAAACTGGAAAACACCTCCGGCGAGGTGAAGGATCTCACGGGTTCCGAACCCAAGACCTATCGCGACTACCGGGAATGCCTGGAGAAGGAAAAGCCGGACATCGCCATCATCGCCACGCCGGACCATTGGCACGCGCTGCAAACCATCGCTGCCGTGAAGGCCGGGGCGCATGTCTTCGTGGAGAAGCCGACGGCCCACACAGTGAATGAAAGCCGCGCCATGGTAAAGGCCGCGAAGGAAACGGGGAAAGTGGTGCAGGTGGGCCTGCACCGCCGTATCGGCCCGCACCACGTGAACGCCATGAATTTCCTCCGCTCCGGCAAGGTGGGGAAAGTGGGCGAGGTACGGTGCTTCGTGTATGGCGGCGGCGGGCGCGAACAGCCGCGCCCGAACGCCCCGGTTCCGGAAAATCTGGACTGGGAGATGTATTGCGGCCCGGCTCCCCTGCGGCCCTTCAATGCCAAGATCCACCCCGGCGGCTGGCGGGAATTTCTGGGTTTTGCCAACGGGCAGATCGGCGACTGGGGCGTCCACTGGCTGGACCAGGTGATGTGGTGGACGGAGGAGAAAGGCCCGCGCCGCGTTTACAGCACCGGCGGCCGCCCGCTCTCCGGAGCCCCCGTGCTGGATGAAAAACAGCAGACCACGGATTCCCCGGAACAGCAGATCGCGGTGTTCGAATTCGAGGGCTTCACAGCTACCTGGGAGCACCGGAAGTATGGCGAAAACAACGCCGAGAAGCATAAGATAGGCACCTGTTTCTACGGCACGGAAGGCACCCTGCACGTCGGCTGGAAGGACGGCTGGACCTTCTACCCGGCCAACGGCAAGGCCCAGGTGATTCACGAAAACCATCAGCTCCAGGAACCGGACGGGCACAATCTGGCGCTGCTCTGGAAGGACCTCCTGAAGGCCATCGAAACTAAAGGCACCCCTGTGAGCAATCTGGAGGCCGGTCACCGCTCCAGCACCCTGCCCATGCTGGCGAACCTCTCCATGAAGCTGGGGCGCAGCCTGACCTGGGATCCAGGGAAGGAGGAGATCCTCAACGACGCCGAAGCCGCCAAAGGCCTGTCCCGTGAATACCGGGGCAAGTGGGAGTATCCCTCGCTTTGAGCAAATCCGGGCGGTGGACTCCGCCTTTCGCAAACGATTCGGCTATTACCACTCCACCGCCAGTTCTCTATCCGGAGGATGACCCCCACCGTTTGAGGAGCTTGTGGGTCCGGCGCGCCTTTATCCCGGCATTTCTGGTGCCGGTGGCGCTGCTGGTTTGCCTGTTTGGTTTCGATCTCCACCTGGGGAATCCGAAGAATGATGCTTCGTACATAAATGCTTTGAAGATATCCCTTCCCATCTCCTGTCTCTGGTGTCTTTACTGCGGATTCCGGGTGACCGGCATCAAACCCTATGTCCCTGTTTCCGGAAGAATCGCGCGGGGATTTGGCATGGCCCTGGCGCTCGCCATTCTTAATCTCGGTGCCGGACTGGCCCTTCTTGTCGTGGGTACTATGATCATGGGTCCCCTGTTCTTCCGCTGAGACGATGGCCGGGAGCCCGCGCACAGCGGCTGGCCATCGCGATTCCTCCCATCCTGACTTCTCTTGCGGGGTAAGCGACCCGGACTTACGTCCGTGACATCCCCCACCGTCCAGGCCATCCTCCCATTCATGAACCGCCGTCACTTCCTCATCACCGCCGCCGCCGGCACGCTCGCTCTTTCCAACCTGCACGCCGCCGATACCCCCGGCCAGACGTGTTATGAGCTCCGCGTTTATTATGCCGCCGAGGGGAAGCTGGACGCGCTCCAGTCCCGTTTTCGCGACCACACCTGCGCTCTGTTTACCAAACACGGCATTACGAATGTAGGCTACTGGCTGCCTCTGGAGAACCCGGACCGGAAGCTCTACTACATCCTCTCCTACCCCAGCCGGGAGGCCCGGGAGACTTCGTGGAAGAACTTTCAGGCGGACGAGGACTGGAAGAAGGCGCTCGCCGCCTCCGAGAAGGATGGAAAGCTGGTTTCCAAAGTGGAGTCCACCTTCCTTCACACCACGGACTTTTCCCCCGCGGTGAAGCCGGAGAAGCACGGTCCCACCACCGTCTATGAACTCCGGACCTACACCACCGGCCCCGGCAATCTTTCGAAGCTCCACGATCGCTTCCGCAAACACACCGTGGATCTCTTCACGAAGCACGGGATGAAAAACTTCGGCTACTGGTCGCTGGATGACGGCCAGACCGGCTCGGACAACACCCTGGTGTATCTTCTCATTCACGACTCCAAAGCCGCCTGCGACGCCAGCTTCAAAGCCTTCCGCGAAGACCCCACCTGGGTGGCCGCCAAAGAGGCCTCCGAAAAAGCCGCCGGTGGCTCCCTCACGGTGAAGGATGGCGTGAAGTCCATCCTCATGTCCCCGACGGACTACTCCCCGGCGAAGTAAATGGGGCCCGCCGGCTTCATCCCCTCCCCGCATGAAGGTCTATACCTATCAAAAATGCTCCACCTGCCGTGATGCCGTGAAGTGGCTGAAACAGCACGGTGTGAGCTTTGAGGAACACCCGATCCGTGAAACCCCGCCTCCGCCCGCGGAACTCAAAGCCATGGCAAAAGCGCGGAACGGGAATCTGAAACCGATGTTCAACACTTCCAGCCAGGACTACCGCGACGCAGGGCTGAAGGACAAACTGCCCGGTCTCACGGAGGACGAAGCCTTCGCCCTGATGGCTGAAAACGGAAACCTGGTGAAACGCCCCTTCGTCATTGATACCGCCAAAGGCATTTACCTCACCGGCTTCAAGGAGGCCGAGTGGCAGGCGGCTCTTTGTTAGTCAGAGGCTTTCCCGCCCCGCTCCGCCGCGCGAAACGCGGGTCGAAATTAGCTTGAGCGCCGTTCATGGGAATCGCACACTGCGTTCATGTGCTTCGCTTTTTACCCGCGGATTCGCGCCGCCGGCTTTTTTTTGATGCTGCTCCCGGGGCTGCGGGCGGAGAACTGGCCGCAGTTTCGGGGGACGACGGGGCTGGGATACTCCACGGAAAAGGATCTGCCGCTCACATGGAACGCGGCCAGCGGGGAGAACATCGCGTGGAAGGTGCCGCTGCCGAAGGGGGACAATCAGTATTCCTCTCCCGTCGTGTGGGGGGACCGGGTGTTTGTCACGGGGGTGAAGAACGCGCCTCTGGAGCACTGGGTCATGTGTTTCTCCGTGAAGGACGGCGCGCTGCTCTGGCAGGCCAATGTGGCTCCCGGACCGCTGGTGCTCACCGACCTGCGGGGCGGCTATGGGGCACCCACGCCCTGCACGGACGGGAAGCGGATATATGCCGTTTTTGGCTCCGCCGTAGTGGCGGCTTTCGATCTTGAAGGAAAGCCGGTGTGGCGGCGGGAAATAGCGAATCATGCCTTCGATGTGGCGCTGGGGAGCAGCCCCGTGCTTTACAAGGACACGGTGATCCTGAATTGCGACCAGACGGGCAAGACCTCCAGTATCATCGCGTGGGACGCCGCCACGGGCGACATCCGCTGGGAGGCCCGGCGACCGGATACCAGCTTCGCGCACAGCACACCCGCCATCGTGGAGGTGGGGGGCAAGCCGCAGATGCTGGTGAATGCCTCCGGCGCGGTCCAGGGGCTGGACCCTGCGAACGGGACGGTCCTGTGGTGGTGCGCGGGCCAGGGGGACGCGGCTTCGCCCGCGTTTGGAGGCGGGTTTGTTTACAGCGACAGCGGGCGCGGAGGTAAGGGCATCTGCGTGGATCCGGGGGGCACGGGCGAGGTGACAAAAACCCACCTCAAGTGGACGGTGCCCCAGATTTCCGAAGGTCTGTCCTCCCCCGTCATCACCGGGAACAAAGTGTGGCGCACCCACGGCCCGGAGATTCTGAAGGCGTTCGATTTAACCACGGGGAAACGCATCCTCTCCGAACGGCTCCCGGGCATCACCACCTGGGCCAGCCCGGTGGTGACGGCGGACGGGCGTCTTTATTTCGCCAGCGCGGGCAGGACCTATGTGGTGCGCGCGGCGGATACGCTGGAGGTGCTGGGCACTAGCGATCTGGGGGAGGAAAACCGGGCCAGCGCCGCCGTGAGCGGCGGGCGGATTTTCCTCCGGGGCGACAAGAACCTTTATTGTATCCAAAAGAAATGAAAACACCTTTCCTGCTTCTCTCCGCCGTCGCCATGTTCGTCACCGGGGTCCGCGCCGCGGACTGGGTGAATATCTCGGACGTTTTCACCGCCACCGTGAAGCCGGGCTACGGCGGTCCCACGGCGGGCGTCACCGTGGACCGCGTGGACGGCACGGTCTATGTGATCGTGAGCGATCAGGGCCTGTGGCGGAGCACGGACAAAGCCGCGACGTTCTCCCGGTGCGATGGCGGGGCCATCGGCGGACGGGGCGAGACGGGCTGGACGCTCCAGCCGGATCCCGCCGGGCGGCGCATGGCCTGTTTCGTGGTTTATGGGGACAGCGCCCTGACGACGGATGGAGGGCTCACGTGGACGAAGTTCAAGACCTCCCATCTGGACTATGGCTCCGTGGACTGGGAGGACACCGGGAAGCGCCTTCTGGCGGTGCGTCATGAAAGCGGCGGCATGCTCACCACCAGTGCCGACGGGGGCGCCACCTGGCAGGATCTGGGAAAGGGCTTCAGTGGCTGTGGCGTGCTGAACCAGACGACCTTCGTGGCCACGAAGGAGAAGGAGCCTGGCATTTTCCGCAGCACGGACTCAGGGGCCACCTGGACCCGCGTGCTGGAGGAGACGCCCTCCGCGGCGGTGCCAGTGACCTTCAAGGGCGTGACTTACTGGGCCACCGGAAAGCGCCTGATCATGAGCAGCGACAAGGGAGCCACCTGGCAGCCCGCGGGCACGCCGGTGGAGGCGGCCTATGGGCCGTTTTTTGACACGGCCACGCATTTTGTGGTGGCGGGGAAAGGCGGGTTTTTTGAAACGACGGACGGCGGCACCACTTGGAAGCAGGCCGCGCCGCTGCCGCCGGGATTCGGCGTCACCCGGACGGGACCGAACTATGCGTGGGATCCGAAGGCGGATGTGTTCTACGCCTCCACCATGATGAAGGCGGCGTTCAAGTATGCGCGGAAGTAGGAGGTCTGGATATAGTGTATGAGATTTCCCCTTCTTTCCCTGGCGGCCCTGTCCCTGCTTTCCACGATGGCCCGGGCGGCGGACAGCTATGATCTGGTGATCTATGGCGGCGCTTCCGGCGGCGTGGCGGCGGGCCTCCAGGCCGCGCGCATGGGGCTGCGGACCGTCGTCATCGAGCCCACGCGCCACGTGGGCGGGCTCACCACCGGCGGGCTGGGAGCCACGGATATCGGGAACAAACGGGCCATCGGCGGGCTTTCGCGCTCCTTTTATCATCGCGTCTGGCAATACTATCGCGATCCCGCGAGGTGGAACCGGGAGACGCGCGAGGCCTACTTTGCCGGAAAGCCCCACGGCAACGCGGCGGACGAGGAGACCATGTGGACCTTCGAGCCCCACGTGGCGACGGAAATCTTAAACGCCATGTTGGCGGAGGCTGGGGTGCCGGTGGTCTTTGGCGAACGGCTGGACCTGAAGGACGGCGTGAAGAAAGAGGGCACGCGCATTACCGCCATCCGTATGGAAAGCGGGCGGACCTTCACGGGGCGGATGTTTATCGATGCCGGATATGAAGGTGATCTCATGGCAAAGGCGGGCGTGAGTTATCACGTGGGCCGGGAGTCCAATGCCACCTATGGCGAGACGCTGAACGGCGTGCAGACGGCCCGCGCGTTGAAACACCAGTTCACCCGTTCCCCGGATCCCTGGCGCGTGCCGGGCGATCCCTCCAGTGGTCTGCTGCCCGGCATCCAGGCCGGAGAGCCCGGTCCGGACGGCTCTGGCGACCGCCGGGTGCAGGCTTACAATCTGCGCATGTGCACCACGGACGTGCCGGAAAACCGGGTGCCGTGGGTCAAGCCGGCGAACTACGATCCCCTCCGCTACGAGCTGATGCTGCGGAACTTCGAGGCCGGGGATCTACGGTCTCCGTGGAATCCCGTGTGGTTACCAAACCGGAAGACGGACACGAATAACAACTTCGCCTTCAGCACGGATAACCTGGGGATGAACTATGACTACCCGGATGGCGATTACGCCACGCGGGACCGCATTTGGCGGGAACATCTGGACTATCAACAGGGACTCATGTGAACCCTGGCCAACGATCCCCGCGTGCCCAGGAAAATCCGCGAGGAATTCACCCGCCTCTCGCCCGCGAAGGATGAGTTTCCGGACAACGGTCACTGGCCGCGCCAGCTCTACATCCGCGAAGCCCGGCGCATGACGGGCGAATACGTGATGTCCGAAAAGAACTGCACGCGCGCGGTGGTGGTGGAGGACTCCGCGGGCATGGGAGCGTATAACATGGATTCCCACAATGCCTGGCGGTATGTGGATAAGGAGGGGGGCGTGCGGAACGAGGGGGACATCCAGACAGGCACGCGGCCTTACCCGGTGAGCTACCGCAGCCTGTGTCCGAAGACCTCCGAATGCACGAACCTCCTGGTACCCGTGTGTCTGAGCGCGTCCCACATCGCTTATGGCAGCATCCGCATGGAGCCGGTCTTTATGGTGCTGGGGCAAAGTTCCGCCACGGCGGCGGCGCTGGCTCTGGAGGCCGGGACAGGGGTGCAGGCGGTGGATTATACGAAGCTGAAGGCACGGCTGCTCCAGGACGGGCAGGTCCTGGACTTCACTTCTCCCGCCTTGGCGGAACGGGTCGCGGGCAAGACGAAAGCCGCGCTGCAGGGCACGGTGGTGGATGACAGTGAGGCCGAAAAGACAGGCTTCGTGGAGGAGAGCACCTCCGCCTCACCGTATGTGGAAGGCGGGTATGTCCACGATGGAAACCGGGAGAAGGGAAAACAGCGCGCCGTTTTCAAAGCCACCCTGCCCGCGCCGGGCCGCTATGAAGTGCGGCTGGCTTACACGGCGCTGCCGAATCGTGCCACGAACGTGCCGGTGACGGTGCGCCACTCAGGCGGGGAAGCGAAGACCACGGTGAATGAACGTAAGGCTCCGGGGATTGAGGGGATGTTCGTTTCCCTGGGCACTTTGGAGTTTGGGAAGGCAGGAGTGGTGGAGGTGTCGAACGAAGGTACGGACGGCCATGTCATCCTGGATGCCGTGCAGTGGCTGCTGGTCCCTCCCGGTGGACCCTGAGCCATGGCCTCAAGGAGCGGCGACATTCCTGCCGCCGTCAGTTGATGGAGAAGGGAGAGGTTAAGGGGAGCGTGAGTAGGAGTAAGAGTGGGAGTAGGACGGGAGCCAAGCCTGTAACAAAAAAAGCGCTCCTTCCCGGAGCGGGAAGGAGCGCCTGAGGAATCAGATCCTGGTTAAAAGGATTAGCGCACGATCACACGCAGGAAGTAGCGGGAGGGCAGGGGGCCGGGGAGGGTGGCACTGGTGGCCTGGGTGCCGGCGTTCGCTCCGGCTTCCGGGGCGGCGGGGATGGCATTGCCGAGGTTGGTCCAGCCGGAGGCAAGATCCGGGCTGATCTGAAGTTGATAGGTTCTCCCGGCCACGCTGGCCCAGCGGACGGAAAGCGTGGTGCCGGTAAGGCTGCTGCCCGTGATCTTCAGCGTGCTGGACGCGTCGCCAGGGTTGGTGCCCGCCAGATATTCCGACAGGTTGGACTGGCCGTCGAGGTCCTTGTCCTGGGCGGCATCCGCGGCGTTGTTTTTATTGAGGCCGTTGGCGTCCTCATAGGAGTCCGGCATACCGTCGCCATCGGTGTCCACTTCCACCTCCGCGGAGGAGAAGAGCACGTCAGACACGGTGAAGAACTCGCTGGTGGCGATGCCGGTGCCATAGATCTTCAACTGCACGGAATTCGCCGAGGCGGGAATGGTGGCGGCAAGATCAAACGTATTGTCGATGGAGACGGTGACAGCTTCCCCTTTCTTATTGAATTCGTCGCGCCCTGCGTTGGCAAGATAGTTCGCGGCATCGGTGCCGTTGAAGCCGTTCAAGTAGCCATCCGGGGCTCCATTCGCGCCGGTGGAGGGAGCGCCGTCGCCCGTGTCCCAGGCGGAGATGAGATTCAGCGGCACGCCATCGACGAGGAGTTCCGCCTTGAACTTGTCCGTCGCTTCAAAGTTCGAGCCCGCGCTGTTGTCGTGCGCGCGGAACTTCGCGGAGAAGCTCACGGCCCCCACGGTGGAAAGGTTGATCACGGAGGACTCCACGATCTTGTCACCCGTGCCGCCGGTGGTCATGTCCAGAGTGCGGAGCGTGGCATCATTGATCCACTCCGGCGCCGGGCTGCTGTCCGGGGAGGTCAGCAGGTCCACGGCGGTGCCGGAGAAATTCACCTGCCCGATGACATAACGCGCATGGGCAAAGAAGGCGGCGGTGAACTTCGCGGAAGGGTCAGCCGTGCTGGTGAAGGTGGCTGTGTAGGCTCCGCCCGTGAGACCCAATCCGGAGATGGTGAAGGTGCCCGGCGTGCTGGAGTAAGTGCCCGCGGAGGGAGTGATGGAGGCGCCTCCGTCCACGGTGACGGTATAGCCCGTGCCGGCTGAGACGCCGGTCACTGCGGTCTGGAAAGTGATGGTGTCATCCGCGGCCCCGGGGCCATTCTCCTGGCGGGTCACGCTGGAGGGCGCGCTCAGCACCAGCGAGGGCGGCGGGGTATCGAGGGTGATCTCCTTGATAACCAGCTTTTCCGAGGTGGAGTCATTCACCCCTTTGAGCACGAGCTGCGCGGAGACAATGTTGTCCGGTAGGATGGCGCGCAGCAGGAAGTTGTTATTCGTGCCGTAGCCGCCATCAGTGGCATGGGTGAGGTTGAATTCATCGTCCACCGCGCCCACGCCGCCGTTTATCACGCCATTGTGGTTTGCGTCGTAGAAGGAGATAAGGGAAATCGTGGAGGGAGGATTCACGCCATCACTCACGATGAGGTCCGCCGTGAAGGTGTCGCTGGCCTCCGCGCCGGTGGTGGTATCGATGGGCTGGAGAATCGCGGTGAAGCGCACCAGTCCATTGATGCCCGAGAGATCGATGGGGGAGGAGGTGAAAATTCGGTCCACTCCGGCACCGGAATTTGCCAGGGTGAGCGTGGCGGCGGTTTCATCCAGCACCCACTGGGCGACGGCAGGGGGATCGTATTCCGCGATGACCGTGCCGTCGATGTTATTCACGCCGAGCGGGCGCGGGCGCTTGAGGAGCGTGGAGAAATCCGAGGGCGTCTCCGCGTCCGCGATGATGAGCGCGAGGCCGTTGCCCGCGAACTCCGCGATGGGGATGCCCGTCAACGTTTGCGGCACGCCATAGGCTCCGGTCTTGCCCAGCAGCGAACTGCCCGCGGGGCCGGTCACTTTCCATCCGGCGGCGCTGAGAGAACCAGTGCCCGTGACGGTGACGGTCACGTCCGCGGTATCATCCGTGAACACTGCCGGGGTGCCATTCTGTTTGCGGACCGCCGGAGTGGCGTTGACGCCCGTGATTTCACCGGTGACCGCCCGCGCCCTCAATTGCAGGGCGAGCGCGATGTCCGAACTGCCCACCGTCTGATTGTGCACGGAGACGGCGAGGGTGTGGACGCCGGGCGTGAGTTTGGGAATCCGCTGAAGGACCGTGGCGTTTCCGGCGATGACCGGGGTGACCACGGAATTGGCCCCTGTGACGGTGCCCGCCAGGGCACTAAGGTCCGCGTAGCGCGTGTGGGATTCGGTCCGCGTGGTATTCGCGGCCAGCGTGGTGTAGTTGTCTGCGGCGGCCCCCATGTTCACGGCCAGCACGGGCACGCCGTCCAGGTAGATGAATCCGCCGTCGTCCAGGATGTAACGGATCTCCGGCTTCACATAGCTCAGGCCATCATTCGGCACGGTAAACGTGGTGCGGAAATATCCCGTGTAGCGGCTGGTGGCCGCCGGGGTGGTGAGCGTGGTGCCCAGGGTGGTGAATTCCGCGGGGGGATCCGGATTCGGCGTGGTGACCCAGTATTCCAGAGTGCCGTAGCCCAGGGGGCCCGGGCCGGAGCCGTGATCATAGGTGGCGTTCGCCGCGGTGCCCGGGACTCCGGTGGCGGTGGCCCCACCAAAGGTGGGTCCGTCATACTGAGTCAGAAAAGTATCTGTCGGCAGATACCACGTGGTCGCGAAATCGGTGTCCGCGTCGTTGGTGACCGGGCGGTTCGGGAGCACGCCCATGGGGTGCATATAGTCCCAGGTCTGGTCCCAGTTTACCAGGGTGGTCTGGGCATGAAGGCCGCCGGCGAAGGCGAGGAAAAGCAGGGCCGCCGGCCGTGTTAGTGGGTGCATTAAATTCATAGGTTGGAAAAAGGGCAGCCATGGTAGAACGGCGCTCCCGGACCCCGTCAACAATGAATCCTTCATGTCTCCCATTACCGGAATACAAAAACTGCCCCGACTAAGCATATTCCGGCTTTTGCCTGCGGCGGCCCTGGACTAAGCGGACTTGTCAGGCACTTGCCGCGCGGCACGTTCCACGTCTTCAGCACGCGGACCGTCCGCATATTGAAGGTCCACGCGCGGCGATACAGGAGAGCGTATGGGAATGCCATTGCCGCGCCTGCTCCGGAGAGCGGACCGGCTGGAATGGAGAAAGACGGATTCACCTTCACCCAAATGTCGAATGACGAATGGTATCTCCAACTGGACAGCGCGCGCCTGGAGGAAAGCGCCCGGTATTGCCAGGAGCACGGAGTGCGCGCCCTGCACATCAGCCCCTACCACGGCTATCTGCTGCCGGATCTGGACTGTCTGTCTCTTTTTCCCGGGATCCGGTCCGTCCATTTGCAAAACAGCGCCAACCGCGAGATCGCGGATTTTGAGGGCCTCTATGCCGCAACGGAACTCACGCACCTGGGCGCGGATTTTCCCACCGGGCTGCACTTCTCACGCTTTCCCCGTCTCAGCTCTCTGACCACACACTACGAAAAGAGCACCATCGGGAGCCTTTCCGCGGCCACCACACTCACCTGTCTGTTGCTCTCCATGTACAAGGCAAAGGACCTGGAGGCCCTGAGGCCGCTGCGGCGGCTGGAATTTCTGGGGATCTACAGTTCTCCTCTGCAGTCGCTGGAGAGCATCGGGGACCTGCCAGCGCTGCGGGAAATGACCGTGGCCTATTGCTCCAAACTCACCTCCCTCCGTCCACTGACCGCTCTCGCCCGGCATCTGAAATTCCTGGGGGTCTATTCCTGTAAGAATGTGACGGATCTCCATGAGGTGCTGGGGACGCTGACGGCCCTGCGGAAGATCATCCTCTTGAAGGGCACCTCGCTGCCCAGCCTGGATTTCGTGTCCCGGCTGCCGGATCTGGAGTTTTTATCCTTCGATGATACAAACATCCTGGATGGGGACATGACCCCCTGCCTGAGCCTGAAATACACGGGCTTCATGAACAAGCGCCACTACTCCCACACGTGGAAGGAAGTGCGCGCCTTCCAACCGGATCTGCCGGCGGGTGGAGGAAGGCTGACGCTGGAAGGGTAAATTTCTCACGCCGCCCCGGGTGCCTTCCCGGCTTGGAACAGTGGAGGACAACTCCGCCTTTGCATTCCCGCGTTTTCGCCTTCCATGAACGCCGTGAATTACCAGGTTTTTGCCCGCAAGTACCGCCCGAAAACGTTCGATGACGTTCTGGGGCAGGACCATGTCGTGCGCACGTTGAAGAACGCCGTCGCTCAAAACCGGCTGGCGCATGCTTACCTGTTCGTGGGACCCCGCGGGACGGGAAAGACCAGTCTGAGCCGCATCTTCGCGAAGGCCCTGAACTGCACGGGAGGGCCGCGAGTGGATTTCGATCCCGAGGAAAGCGTGTGTGTGGAGATCGCCGAGGGGCGCAGTCTGGACGTGAAGGAGATCGACGGGGCGTCGAACAACGGCGTGGATAACATCCGGGATCTCAAGGAGACCGTGAACTTCGCCCCCGCCGTGGGGAAATTCCGCATCTATTACATCGATGAGGTCCACATGCTCACCGGCGGGGCGTTCAACGCGCTGCTGAAGACGCTGGAGGAGCCGCCGCCGCACGTGAAGTTCATCTTCGCCACCACGGAGGCGCACAAGATCCTCCCCACCATTCTCAGCCGCTGCCAGCGGTTTGACCTGCGGCCCATCCCCACGCCGGTCATCGCCCAGCATCTTCTCCACATCGCGAAGGAGGAAAACGTGACTCTGGACCCTATGGCCGCCCACAGCGTCGCCGTGGGCGCGGAGGGCGGGATGAGGGACGCGCAGTCCATGCTGGACCAGCTGGTGGCCTTCTGTGGCAACCAGGTGCGGGAACAGGACGTGCTGGATGTCTTCGGTTTCACCAGCCATCACACCGTCTCCGGCCTCTGCGGGGCCATGCTGGATGGCCGCACGGCGGACGCGCTAAACCGGCTCTACGAACAGGCGGAAACCGGAAAGGACCTCTCCCGGCTGCTGACGGATGTCATCTTCCACTTCCGGAACGTGCTGGTGCATAAGGTGGACCCGGAAATCGCCGCGCGGGATCTGCCGCCGGAAATCGCGGCGGATCTGGAAAACCAGGCGTCCCGCATCTCCAGCGAAAAGCTGATGCACGTGATCGACCAGTTCGCGGAGGTGGAGAGCGGCATGAAGTGGGCGCAGAACAAGCGGCTCTACTTTGAGATCGGCATCATCCGCGCCACCCAGGTGCTGGGAGAGTCCACGCTGAGCGACGTCATCCTGGCGCTGCGGAATTCCCTGGATGGCTCCAGTTTCACTCTGCCCGCTCCGGCGGCGGCAACCTCCCAGACCCCGACGGCTGCTCCGGCGCGTCCATCAGTTACTACCTTCGCCCCGCAGGAGGAAACGAAGGCCGCGCCCGTCTCCGGATGGCGGGAGGCGCTGATGGCGGAGACGGCGGCCCCGGTTCCCACGCCGGAACCGGTGGAGCCCACCCCGCCCCCGGAACCGGTGGCTGCCCCGGAACCGGAATCCCCATCCCTTTTCGAAGAGCCCGCGATTTCCCCGAGCCCCGCACTGTGGGAGACGGCCCGCGACGAATTCAGCCGGAAGTTCCCCATGCAGGGCTCCTTCGCGGCGGAGGCCAGCTTCCTCCGGGTGGAAGGCCGGAATTTTGTGATCGGCGTTCCGGAGGACCAGCGCATGGCGGCGATGAATCTGGAGCGGCCCATGCCCAAGGCGGCGCTGGAGGAGATCCTCTCACGTCTGGCCGGACAAAAGCTCATCCTGAAGGTGGAGGTCAGCGCCGAGCTGGAATCCGCGCCGGTGCCTGTCTTCGAGCCGTCTCCTCCTGTCGCGGAGCCCACGCCTCCCCCCGTGGCAGCCGCGGTCCCGGAGAAGCCTGCCGCGAAGCCCGCGTCGAAATCCGGCAAGAACGCCGCCTCTCCCGCGGAGGACGATGCCGCCCGGCGCGAGGAGGAGTTCCGCAATGACCCGCTGATCCACGAGGCGCTCCGCATCTTTGACGCGAAGATTAGCCAGGTGAAGTAAAGCCGCCCGGCTCTCTTTACAATTTCGCGAGGGTGACGCAGGGAGAGCAAATGTCCGAAGTTTCCAATCTCCACGTCCGCTCCAATACGCCCCTGCCGTCGCCGCTGGCGCTGGCGCGGGAGATTCCCGTCACGGAGGGACAGGGGGACTTTGTGAGCCAGGCGCGGAGGGAGATCGCGGACATCGTGTCGGGGAAGAGCCGCCGGTTTCTTCTCATCGTGGGGCCCTGCTCCATTCATGATGTGGACACCGGGCTGGAGTATGCCCGGCGGCTCGCGGCACTGGCACGGGAGGTTTCGGACACCATCCTGCCGGTCATGCGGGTGTATTTTGAAAAGCCGCGTACCTCCACCGGCTGGAAGGGCCTCATCATGGATCCGCACCTGAATGGCTCGAACGATATCCCGGCGGGCCTGCGGATGGCGCGGAACTTTCTGCGGGAGGTGATCGCCCTGGGCGTGCCCACGGCCACGGAGATGCTGGATCCCATTACCCCGCAATACATCGCGGACCTTACCTGCTGGTCAGCCATCGGCGCGCGCACCACCGAGAGCCAGACGCACCGGCAGATGGCCAGCGGGCTTTCCATGCCCGTGGGGTTCAAGAACACAACCTCCGGAGGCATTGAGGCGGCGGTGAATGCCATGAAGGCGGCGGTCGCTCCGCAGACGTTCCTCGGCATCGCGCCGGACGGCCAGGCCTCCGTGGTCACCACCACGGGGAATCCGGACTGCCACGTCATCCTGCGCGGTGGCGATCACGGGCCGAACTGCGACCAGGGCTCCGTGGAAAGCGTCCTCACCGCCCTGCGCCGCGCGGGTTTCCCGGAAACGGTGATGATCGATGCCAGCCACGCGAACTGTGGCAAGGATCACGCCCGCATGCCGGAGGTCTTCCGGGGCATCCTCACGCTGCGCCAGGCGGGCTTCCCGGGCATCTGCGGAGCCATGCTGGAAAGCCATCTCCACGCGGGCACCCAGCCCTTTCCACGCCCGGCGGGGGAACTCCTGCCAGGCATTTCCATCACGGACCCATGCATCGACTGGGAAACGACCGCAACCCTGGTGCGCGAGACCGCCGCCCAGCTCCGGTGAGGAGTAGGCCCCGTAGAACGTGCCGCGGCTTCGCGGGTTGAGCAGTCCCACCAGGTCAATCCACAGCGGGAGCCCCTGGCAGGGCGCGGGAGCGGAGCCGGCGCCAGAAGAAGTAGTCGGTATTGTCAGGAAAATCCCCGGCGAGGCTCCGGACCTCCCGCCAGGGACGGAGCGCAGGGCCGCCCACCAGGCATTCATTCAGGCTGGCCTCCGTGGTGATGGAGCGCACGGCGGGGAACTGCGCGCGGAAGAAGCGGCGGAACTCCGTCTGCATTTTCCGGTGCCCCTGGCCGATCACCAGATTCGCGGCGAAGACGCCCTTCGCCGCAAGGCTCCGGCGCAGCGCGGCCAGCAGGTCCGGGGTATAGAGGCCGGGGCGGATGACATCGTGCGCGTTCACGCCGTAAACATCGTCAAAGATCACATCATACTTCCGCCGGTTTCTCCGCAGCCAGGCGTAGGCGTCGTCCGTGATGACATTCGCGCCGATGGCATCCAGGCCCATGTATTCCCGGGCCAGGGAGATCATGTCCGCGTCGATCTCCACGGCGGTAATCTCCAGATCCGGCAGCAGGTGCCGCAGGGTGCGCAGGCTGGTGCCGCCGCCCAGGCCCAGCATCAGCAGGGAGCGCGGCTTCCCCGGATGCGAGAGCACGCCCGCCGCGATGTTATCCCAGGCCAGGCCGGTGAGGAAATGGTCCCGGCCCCACCATGCATGCGTGGCTCCGGTGACGCGGAATTCCACTTCATGCCAGTCGCCCCAGACGGCGATGGATTGATAGGGAGTGTGGCGGGTGGCGAGGTGGCGCATGGGGAAAAGCGGGGCGGCGGTTCAGTCTTCAAAGGCCGGCTCCAGCCTGCCGCCGCCGGTATCGTAATACGGGATCCACGCGAGACCAGCCACGGGGATGGCGATGTTTTTCTTCAGCGGGCGGATGGACTCCGTCTCCAGCGGTTCGCCGGAAACGTCCAGACTGTCCCGCGCCGCGCGCGCGGCGGCTTCGATTTCATCGTTAATCTCCGCCTCCTCGGCATCGATGGCCACCAGCCGCTCGCGGGCGCGTTTCACATCGCCGCTCTGCTGCCAGGCGCGGGTGGCGCTGCGCATGGCGGTGGCGCTCTTGCTCACGGCATTGGAAGCCGTCTTCCGCCCCGTGAGCACGCTGAAGATGCCGCTGAGAATGCTGATGCCCGTGCTGGCCTTCGCGGCGGTGGCCTGGTCCTGCTCCCGTTCCAGGGCGGCCTGCGCGCGGGCGCGTTCATCCGCCAGGCTCCGGAGGCGGGACGCGTATTTTTGCTTCATGCGGTCCACATCCGCGTCCCGGCCTTCGCGGGCAGTGTGCTGGAGACGGGCGCGGAAGTCGCCTTCGCTCTCACCAGGCTTCGCATACATTTCCAGCCGGCGGCAGCAGAGGAGATCCAGCGTCTGGTTTTGATAGACCCGCTCCATGGCCGCGTCCTTTGCCTCCGCATAGGTGGCGGGTTTGCGCGCGAAAAGCGGCAACTCCGCCCACGTGGCCCCGGGCACCGGCCCGTCCGTCAGGGTGGTAGTGTCCAGAGGCACCGGGCGGCCGGGTTCATCCGCCAGGGTGGTCTGGCCCGGTTTGAAAGGAGTGAGAAAAGTGAAGCGGCGTTTCACGGACACCTCCTTCTCCCGGTCGGAAAACAGCACGTCCGCGGAGACGAGCAGCGCGGGCACATAACGCACCGGCAGCGGCGTGGCCGCCGGACTGGTGGCGGGGAGATAATACTGCGGCACGGTGGGGGGAAGCTCCGGCTTTCCTCCTCCTCCGGCGGGGGAGGGCGCGTGCCTTGCGGGAGCCGCCACTTCCACCTCCCTCGCCTCTTCCTCCGCAGCGGCGGGCTCCGGCGCGGGACGCGGGGAGGCCGCGGGTTGCACGGGAGGGGTTTTGCCGGAAAAGGCCGCGCGTTTTGGATCCATGAGGGTCTTGATCTGCGTGCGGGTCAGCGGCCCGCGCAGGTAGCTGAGGCACCAGCGCACCTGCATGACGCAGGGGCCGTCCTCGTGGACGTTGTTCATGAGGAAGACACGGTTTCCCAGCGCGGCCAGCATTTTGTCCATGCTCTGGCGGTCGAATTTTCCGCCCTGGGACGCGGCGGCCCCCTCCAGACCGTCCAGCACGCGGGCCTTGTCCCGTTCGGTTTGCAGACGGCCCAGCCACCAGGTGCCGATGTTCGAGAGGGCCTTGTAGTCCAGGTCCACGGGGTTCTGCGTGGCGAGCAGCACACCCAGGCCAAAGGCGCGGGCCTGCTTCAAAAGCAGCATCATGGGCTTCTTCGTGGGCGGGTTTGCCACCGGCGGGAGATACCCGTGGATTTCATCCATGTAGAGCAGCGCCCGCAGGCTGGTGGTGCCGCTCTGGCCGCGCATCCAGCCCACCATTTGATTCAGCACCAGGCTCACAAAAAACATGCGCTCCGCGTCATTCAGATGCGCGATGGAAAGCACGCTCACGCGCGGCCTGCCGTCCTCAGTGTGGAGCATGCGCTTGATGTCCAGCGGCTCGCCCGTGAGCCACGTCCGGAAGCCCGGGGAGGCGAGCAGGCTGTTGACGCGCATGGCGAACTCCGACCGCTTTTTTTCCGGGAAAAACTCCTCCACGGACACCACGCCGATGGTGTCGAAAGGCGGAGCCTGCACATAGCCGATGATCTTCGCGAGGTCCAGATCCTCCCCCGCCCGCCACGCGTTCTCCAGCACGTGGGAAAGCAGGATCTGCTCCCGTCCGCCGATATTGTCCGCCTCGATGTCCAGCAGTCCCAGGAGGCTCGTGGCGGTGCTTTCGATGCGCTCCGCGAACAGTTCGCCATCATCCACAATCTCAAACTCCGGCGCGGCGAGGGACGAGAGGATGCTCACGGGGAGGCCCGCGTTGCTGCCGGGAGTGAAGATATTCACATCCACCGTGCCGAGCAGCGCGCGGATGCGGTCTCCATCCTGCCCCCACTCCGCCAGGCCGTCCCTCCAGAGTTCCGCCTGGGCGGCGGCGAAGTCGTCCGGCGACTGTCCTTTTTTCGCCGCGTCATCCTCATTGATCCACGGGCGGAAGTCCGGCCCTGACAAATCCGGGAACATGAGCAGGAAGTTCGAGATGTCCCCCTTGGGATCGATCACGATGGCGGGGATTTTATCCATGGCCGCCTCCTCCAGCAGGGCCAGGCAGAGGCCCGTTTTGCCGGAGCCCGTCATGCCCAGGACCACGCCATGGGTCACCAGGTCCTTTGAGTCATACATCACCAGACTGTCGGCCATCGCCCGGGAGGCGGGATCATACTCGCGTCCAAGATAAAAGGCGCCCAGTTTCTCAAAGTCGGCGGGTCGGATATTCATGCGGGGGATTTACCGGACCATGCCAGGGCCCGGAAGGGAAGCAAGGAGCGGGAGATACGGGACGGTGAAAATCCGAGGCTCTACTCCTGCTGGAAGGCACCCCTGGCGCGATTCAGATTCCTGAATAGGCGTCGTCCATGAAACATCCCGCGGTGCCTCTCTGTGTCTTAATCAATCTCGCTTTCATAAGTGGGTGCGCGCCCATGATCCCGGTCCGGGCGAAGGTGAGCCGGCTCGACCCCGGGCAGGGTCCGCCACCACTGGAAATCCCGCTGACTCCGGAGGAAGGGAAACTGTTCCGCCGGGGCATCCGCGCCATTCCCACGCCAATGGATGTAAGCGTGTCGCACCTTGATGGAAGAGGCTACTACAGTATTGAGGCGGGGGACCTGTCGTTCATGGTAGATGGGAGTTTCGGGGTCTCCGGCGGATACAAAATCACAAGGAACCAGACGGAAATCTCCCTCCTCTGCCGGAGGCTGGTGGAGACCTATGAGAACCGGACGGGGCACCAGCCCTGGGCGGAGAGGGTCTATCCCTTCAAGGACGGTGGTCGCTTTAAAGAATCGTGGATCAAGCCCTGAATGTTTTCCCAAAGCTGTTAGATAGGCGGACTCTGCCGGATCAATAATCCATGTCCCGCAGGTGGCTGCGGTGCTCCTCGGCCTGCCGGAGCATGTGTTCGGCATTCAGCCGGAGGCGGCGGCAGAGCTGGCGGGCGAGCCATTGCATAACGCAATACGCGGCGTGCGGGTCCCGTTCCACGATGGCCTGGAACTGCTCGGCATCAATGATCCACGCCACTGCCTTTTCCGTGATGATCACATCCGCGCTGGCCTTCTGGGGGTCGATCATGTTCATCTCCCCGATCGTCTCGCCCGGGCCGATGTCCGCCAGGTGCACGTAATCCCCATGGGCGTGGCAATCCACGGTGGCCTTGCCGGAAAGGAGGATCACCAGGGCGTGATGGGGCTCGCCCTGGGTGGCGAGGCGGGTTTCCGGAGGGAGCGTCACGAAGCGCCCGGCGTCCGCGAGCGTGCGGCGCACGGCTCCGTCGAGTTCGGAGAGCAGGCCACTGTCCGGAAGTTCCTCCAGGGTGGAGGCGAGCCCGGTTTCGGAAACCTCCTCGGGGGTGGCGAGGATGGCGGCTTCTACGATCTCAGGGACGGTGACGGAACCGGCCTCGGGAAGTTCTTCGGGTGCTGGGCTCATGGACTTGGGCTTTCAGTGGGCTGTTTGAGGGGAGAGGGAAAATTTGTCAGGCGGGATACCCGGACGCCTTATGCATCAATGCAGCCAGAATCCCAACCCTGACAAATGGGCAAAAAGGGCACCGAGGGCCGCCGCCACGAGAAGCATAATGAGCCAGAGTTTGAGCCTGCTTTGGGAGGGAGGCAGTTCCTCCAGTTCCGGCTCCGGCTCGTAGGACCGGGAGGAGTTCGAGGGAGCGAGGTTCTCAAAAGGAGAGACGCTGATAAAATTCTGCTCCTCCTCTTCCTCCGGTTCCGGCGGAGCCGCGTGGAAGAGCGGCAGGGGCTCCGGTTTCGGTTGAGGGGAGCCCGGTCCAAAAAGCGCCTCGGCAAATCCCCGGGGAGCCTCCTCCTCCGCGTCCGGTTCTCCCGGGGTGGCCTCCTGGCCAAAAGGAAACGGGGACTCCGCCGGCACGGGGAGCGGTGCCGGAGCCGGAGCAGCGGCACGTGGCACGCCCGCGGGCACGGTCTTCACTGGAGGAGCCGGGGCAGGCGTTACAGGACGGGCATGGGCACGGGTGGTGAAGCGCTCCACGAAGTCCCGCCGTCCTCCCGGCGCGGCACCGCCCAGGCTGGAAAGTTGATCGTGAATGAGCGGGCGCAGGCGCTCCGGGATCTCCGCGTTGCCACCCAGCATCCACGCCGCCAGCAGCGCGTAATCCTGCGCCGAGGGTGGCTGGGACAGCGGGAGCGGACGGGCCGGGGCGGCATGGAGTTCCCGGGCCCCGGGCTCGCGCGGCAGCAGCCGTCCGGCATGAAACCGTTCCGGCTGGGTGAAATTCAGCGCGATGGGCCATGTGCGGACCTTGACTCGAAAGGCGGGCCAGGCGTCCAGCGGCAGGCGCGCCAGTTCGGCGTCCGGCGGCAGGATTTCATCTCCGGAAGGTCCGTCGAACTGCACCAGGATCTGGCGGGGACCGCGGATTACCGCCACCAGCCCGCAGGCCTCCGCCTCCTTCGCGGCGGCCTCCAGTTGTCCCAGGATGAGCGCGGCCTCTTCCGGTTCCAGCTTCCCCTTGAGCCGCACCATGGACTCCAGATTCCAGCGGCCCGGGTATTCCTCCAGCAGGATCTCCGGATGCTCCTGTTCATCCCATGCCAGCACGCGCAGCAGGTGCGGATGCTCCTGGGGATGGATGCTCCCGCCGGCCTTTACGATGGTCTTTCCATAGTCCACGGGCATGAGCCGCGCGGGCGGCAGGAGCTGCACGGTAACGGGGGTGCGCGTGGAGCGCTGCGTGGCGCGGTGACGATAAGGATCCAGGGAATCGAAGGGCTTCGTCTCCACGGTGCATTCATCCCCGGCGATATCCCCCACGATGGTCCCCGCCATGAAGTGAGGCTGGAGCGGCAGTTTGGGCCGCAGGCCGGAAGGGATCTTTTCCGGCGGGGCCGCGAGTTCCGGCGGGAGATCGCGCCAGCAACGGTCCACCAGCGTGCGGAGCCGTTCCAGGGTGCGCGGATGATGTGGCGTGGATGGCCCGAAAAGCGTGGACAGCAGGAAGCCGAGCTCCGGGGGAATGGCATACGCCGCGGGGTCCAGTTGCTCCACCGGCCCCTGGGGCGCGGCACCCGTGAGCATGTGCAGCAGCAGCCGGCCGGTTTCCTGAATGATGCGGCCCTCCGTCTGCCGGGGATCCGCCGGTCGAGCGGCCGCCGCCGCCAGCCCCAGGTCGCACACCCGCGCGGTGAAGTCCTCCACCGTGTCCCCCGTCAGGGAAATACCGCAGTGCATCAGTTCCACGCCCGCCAGCAGACGGGGATGCGGGGCCAGCACGCACAGCCCGGAAATGATCTGGGACAGAGTCTGGAGAGCCAGCCAGGGGGGCAGGGGACCGCACCGCGTCAGCCAGGACTCGAAGCGTTCGCCATCCAGAAATTCCGTGACATAGAAGAAAGCGCCATCGTCCTCTCCGCCCTCCACCACGCCCAGCAGATGCCGGTGCCGCAGCGGGAGCACCATTTGCACCAGTTGCTGAAACGCGCGCTCATCCACCGGACTGATGGCCACATGCAGTTCCACGAACACCTGGCGCTGCTGGTCCACCGCCAGACAGGCCACCTCCGTGCCGCTCCGCCACAACTCCACGGTCCCCCCGGCGCGGTCCTGGGAAATACGATACTGACGAAAGGTCTGGAGGTCTGCCATGGGCGGTTTTGGGGGGCGGGGCGGAGTTTAGCATAAACGTCACAAATGCCAGGCCGTATGTGGTTCATTCACGCATTCAGGCCGGGACAGGTCCTATAGGTGGAATGGGGTTGGATACGCCGGACAGGTCCGCGCCTCCTTCCCCGCATTTTCCGTTTCCCCCGGCGGCATTCCTCCGGATGAGTCCCAGCCTATGGCAGACATCGTCGGCATTGATCTAGGCACCACCAATTCCCTCATCGGCATCGTGGAGGCGGGATTTCCCATCCTCCTCGCGGATGCCGCGGGATCGCGCATGACGCCCTCGGCGGTGTATTTCCCGCCGGATGGCGGGGAGCCGGAGGTGGGTGTGGCGGCGCGCCGGCGGAGCCTCGCGGAACCGGCCCGCACGGTGGTCTCCGTGAAGCGCCTCATGGGACGCCGTCCCGGGGAACTGGATTACACTCCCGGCTATGCCACCGTGCGCGATACCCGGGGCGGACTTTCGGTGAAGATCGGCGACCAGGTTTACAGTCCCGTGGAGATTTCCGCGATGATCCTGCGCCATCTGAAAGCCGTGGCGGAGCGCGCCCTGGAGCGGCCTGTGAGCCGCGCGGTGATCACCGTGCCCGCTTATTTCAATGATGCCCAGCGCACCGCCACGCGCCAGGCGGGGGAACTCGCGGGCTTCACCGTGGAGCGCATCGTGAATGAGCCCACCGCCGCGGCGCTGGCCTTCGGGTTGGACAAGCTGGGGGAGCGCGCCCGCGTGGCGGTGTATGACCTCGGCGGCGGCACGTTCGACATCTCCATTCTGGAGATGAACGAAGGCATCTTCCACGTCCTGGCCACGCACGGGGACACGGCTCTGGGAGGGGACGATCTGGACCGCGCCCTGGCCGCGTGGCTGGAACGCCGCGTCTTTCCGGAAAGCCCTAGCACCGCTTCCCCGGAGGCCCGGGCCCGTCTGCACGGGGCGGCCATCGATCTCAAGCACGCGCTTTCCGTTCAGGAGGAGGCGGAGGTGACCCTGCCGTTTCTTCAGGACGGTGTGAGTTTTCAGACGACTGTCACCCGCGCGGAATTCGAGGCCATCGCGGCCCCGGTGATCGAGCGCACGCGGGCGCATTGTCTGCGCACCCTGAGCGACGCGAAGCTCACGCCGAAGGACCTGGACGCGGTGGTCCTGGTGGGCGGCAGCACGCGCATTCCTCTGGTGCGGCGGCTGGCGGGGGAGATCTTCGGACGCGCGGCGGATACCTCCAGCCATCCGGATGAAACCGTGGCCCTGGGCGCGGTGATCCAGGCGGGCATTCTCGGCGGATCGCTGCAAAAGATGGTGCTCCTGGACGTGACGCCGCTTTCCCTGGGCATCGAGACCTTTGGCGGGCTCATGAATGTGATCCTCCCGCGGAATACCACAATCCCCGCCAAAGCCGGGGAGCTTTTCACCAACGCGGTGGCGAATCAGCAGTCCATGCTCATCCGCGTCCTTCAGGGCGAACGGGAAATGGCGCGGGACAATTGGGAGCTGGGGCAGTTCCAGATCGACTTCGAGCCCGGCCCCAAGGGGCATGCACGCGTGGGCGTGCAGTTTGAAATCGACGCGGACGGCATTCTCCACATCCTGGCGCGTGACACGAAGACGAACACGGACCGCCTTCTGGAGATCCGCCACAGTGCCGTGGACGTGGACGACACCCGTGTGGAGGAGATGATCAGCGCCTCCGTGGAGCATGCCTTTGACGACATGCACGAGCGCCAGTGGACCGCCGCGAAAATGAAAGCGGACGAACTCCTGGAGGCCGTCACCGCCGCTGTGCCCGCCGCCGGGGAGGCGCTTGATCCGGAAATGAAATCCGCCATCCTTTCGGCGGAGGCGGGAGTCCGCGCCGCCCTTGCCGCCGGGGATTTGTCAGGATTGAAAGCGGCGAATCACCAACTGGACACCGCCACCGAAGTCCTGGCCGCCATCCTGGTGGAGCGCGCCATGGAGCAGTCTCTGGAGCGGCGCGGTTTGATATGACAGAGGTTCGTTCAGGAGTTCCCGGTCTTATACCATTTAGAGTTGGAATCCGGTAAATACCTGACCTGATCTTCCACCCGGGGCGCGCAATCAATTGGCACCGCGGAGCGGTTCCCCGGCAGACAGCCGCCCCCGGATGCCCTGATGCCCGTTTCAGGCATGTTTTCCCGGGCATCGCTTTGCGGTCAGGCTCACCCCTCCGGGGTGGGAATTCTGTGTTTCCGGGAACCCGGGGTTCCGCTCGTCCCTCGCGTCACCCCGGGCTATTCACAGGTCACCGCTCCGCGGTGGGGTAATGCTGGCGGTTCGCGGGCGATCCAGACCCCCGGTCTGAATTTACCGGATGCGATTTCCAAATGGTCCTATTTATGGCAGGACGCGCAGGCTGCCGAGACTCCGTTGGGATGGGCCGCGCGGTAGCCAGGACTGTCGAGGGTGGCGGCCCGGGTTTGTTCTCCCATGGAGGTCAGGTTTTCCACTGTTGCCACGCTGAGCATGTCCGCCGTCAGCTTCAATTGCGCCGCGGTTTCATTCCTTCCCTGGACCTCGAGGAACCGGGCAAGAGCCCGCTGCTCCAGAATCACGCCCATCCCATCCGTGCTGGCGACGCTGAACTCAATGTTGGAGCGGACGTTCGAAAGTTTGGAAATCCGGTCCTCCGTGTAGCCCGCGGCCAGCAGGTCCGCTTTGGCGTCGTCCCCGCGTGCCAGCAGCATGGCTTCGGCGGCTTTATCCCGGGCGGCGGCGCGGGCGTCCGGATCCCGGATGCTGTCCGCCCAGGCAATTCCGGCGGGGCCATCCTGCGCGGCCACGCCGGCGGCGAGGGAGGCGGCCATGCCATCGTAGGCGGGGTGTTCCGGGTGTTCCTGGAGCCAGGCGGCGGCGGCCTGGGGCTCTTTTTGGGACCACTTGTCCATGACGTTCGTGTATCCCTGTTTTGTCTTTCCGGCGGCCTCTCCCTCGCCGTTCCCCATGGCCTCCAGCCAGCGGAGCGCTTCACCGGGTGAGGAGGCCGCGAGTCCGGCGGCCACCTCCGGAATGCCATCTCCGCTCATAAAGCTTTGCCGCCCCATGCTGCTGATCCACCGGGCCGCGCCGGAGGGATCCCGGGTCAGCATGGTGGAAACGAGTTCGTCAAAAGCGCGCTGCTTATAGATCGAGTTGTGCTCATCCCCGGGGATGGCATCGAACCACCGCTGCGCCTCCGGCACGCCTCCCGAGGCCAGCGCCCGCTGGAGCAGAAGAGAGCGGATTTGATCCCGCATGGTGCTCCGGGGTTCGGAGGTGGCGAAGGCGGACGCGGCATCGAAATCCTGAAGGGACCAGCCATCGATGAGGCCAAAGGCCAGGTCCTTCCGCGTGTCCCCCGCGGGCAGGGAGTCCAGCCAGGCGCGGGCTTTATCCGGGGAGGCCTGCGCCCAACCGGCCAGCGCGGCCAGGGATTCCGTGGAGGAGTTGGGCGCGCCATCCTTGTCCGCGCAGGAGGCCAGCGCGGCCTGGCCGTCCAGTTGGCCCCAGGCACGGAGGAAGTGCCGCTGCTCCACCTCATACTGGCTGCCGCCGGGTTCCTTCCGGAGACGGGTGAAAAGTTCCGCCACGCCGGGCGCGGACTCCGGGGTGAGCGAAGCCATGAGAGAGGCGAGCGTGCGCGAGCGGAGCAGGGGATCCTGACTCTTCAACGCCGCCTCCCAGTCCGCCACCCCGGCACCGGGTTTCCCGGCCAGGCCACCGCCGGACGCGGGTCCGGAACGGCTGGTCCCGGCCAGCCTGCCGCCGCCGGACCCGCCGAAGCCCGCGCGGGTTTTCAGCTTCGCGGCATCTTTCTCCGCTTGGGAAAGCCGGTCCTCCATGCCGGAGGCGCGTTCCCATTGCCAGATGAGGGGCACCGCCATGCAGGCGGCGGTGAGCAGGGCGGTTTTTGTCTTGGTATTCATAAGGGCGAGGACGTGATGGAGGAGCGTGAGTTTGGCCCCCGTCGTGACACTGGCGGCGGCCGTGGTGGAAATGAGGGCCGCGGAGGCGGCTCCGGCGGGCTGCGAAAGCGTGGCTCCCAGCCCGGCGGCAAGGGCGGTGGCGGTGACGGCGGTGCCCCGGCGCTTCAGACACCGGGCCATTTTTTCCAGCGCGCGCTGCCCCTGCTTCCGCACCGCCGCCTCGGTCTTGCCCAGCGCCCCGGCGATGTCCCGCAGGCCGCGGCCTTCATAGAACCGCATGAGGACGATGCGCTGGTCATCCCCCCGCAGCGTGCCCAAGGCTTCATCCAGATAAAGCAGCGCGGCGTGCGGCAGGGACGCGGGCGGCTCCGCCGGTGAACTCTGGAGATGATCGGCGTAGGCGTGCATATGACGGCGGCGGGTGGATTCACGGCGCAGGGCGCTGGTGGTCTCGCACCACGCGCAGTGGTGCAGCCAGGGGGCGAGGGTGGGCTCCGCCTGGATGTGGCCGGCCTTCAGAGCCAGACGGGTGAAGACGGTCTGCGCGATTTCCTCCGCGAGGGTGCCGTTGCCCGTGCGCCGCAGGGCCAGTCCCCGCACGAGGCCGAGGTATTTTCCCACCAGCTGGCGGAAGGCGGCTTCGCAACGTCCGGCGCTCCAGGAGCGGAGCAACTCTGCATCGGTGCTGGGGAAGGGCGTGTCCATTTGATGACTATACCGCGCCCGCCCTCGGACCGGGGACAGGAATTTTCCCCGGATGGAGAATCCCGGGTCAGGGACGCGTCACGGTCACGGGACTTCCCGCCCGGGCGCGCCCGCGTTCCGGGATGGCATAGAGGCAATAGGAGGCCGTTGCTCCGGATTCCGGCAGGCCCTCCACGGTGGTGCATTCCAGCGGCGCATCCCGCGGGATCCCGGCCACTACTTTGCTTCCTTTACGTTGATAAACCGGTCCCGCCAGCCAGCGGATCTGGTATTCTTTCAGCCCGGGCGTGAGGCTTTCATCCCAGCGCAGCACGGCATGGCCATTGTAGTCATCCCAGGAGGCGCGGAGTTCCAATGGGTCCGGGATGCCGTCCGCCCCGTCGAAAAGCCGGGGCAGACTGCCGGTGATGAACGGGACATTCCGGAAACGGAATATCACCTCCCGGTGATAAGCCACCAGCGTGTCCCGCAGCCAGTCCCGCAACTGATCCCGGCTGGCACGGATGAGACCCTGCTGGAACTCCGTGTCTTCATGGATGAGCCGGGAGGTCTGGTAGTCCTCCATGAGGGCCGCGAGATCGTCCCGGGAAAACCGGTCCGGCAGCAGAAGCGGCAGCGGCAAACCCGCTGGCGGCGCGCCGTCATTGATCACATCCCACAGCCGGAGCGTGTCCCGGACCGGGCGGCAAAACTGATCCGGAGGCGCGGCGGCGGCCTCGGGCTGGGGCACCGCACGGCCTTCCACACGGCCCTCATACCAGGTGCGCACGGCCACGCTGAACTGGACCAAGCGGTCCCGCACCCGGGCCTTCAAGGCCTGGGTATGGGCGGCTTGGAGGGAAGCCTCGCGATCCAGCTCCGCGAGGGTATCGAGCAGCGCCTGGAGTTCCGTGCCGGTGGCCTCCAGGTCCGCGCGATCCACTCCGCCGGGGAGCATCAGAAATTTCAACTCCGCCGTTCCGCCCCAGTGGTCGAGGCAGGCCCGCGTCACTTCGACGTAGGATTCATCAGAGTTCAGCGGCATGGCGGGGGTGGAGAAAGAGAGGCGTCGTGAGGTCTCTTTCCGTGATTCCGCGTGCCGGGCAAGCAGGGAAAGCCCCGGCTTTGCTGCCTTGCTTTGCGCGATGGCGGATTCCCTGACAAAATAAAAGGGCGAAGGCCGCGAAGCCTTCGCCCTTCTTATTATGGGAGGTCCCCGTGGCGCTTACCGCTCAATGCGGGCGGGACCGGGCAGGACTCCGGAGGGAGTGGGGCCGACGGGCCGGGGAGTGGCTGGTTCGCCCGTGGCGGGCTGTGCCGGAGTGGTGGTCGTGGTGTCCGCCGGCGGGGTGCTGCCACCGTTGGCTTCGGTCAGTTGTTCCAGCCGTTTGCCGGAAGCCTGAAGCGTGGGCAGGGTGGTGGTGACGTAGGACTTCACGGATTCCGTGGTCGCATAGTCAGAAGCGGCTTTGTAACGGGCCAGGGTGGCGGTATGCACACGGCGGGCTTCTTGGAGCCAGGCGGCATCAAAGGCAGGGCCTTCCATCACGCTGAGGCGTTTATAAAAGGGGTTCGGAATGTTTGTCGCGATCGGCGGCGGGACGTTGGTTTCCTTGCTGATGCGGGTGACGGCGGTGGTGCTGGTGGTGAGGTCGTCCGTCAGGGTTTTCGCCAGATCCTTCACGCGGGAGTCCGAGGCCTTAAGGGTGGCAAGACGCGCGAGTTGAAGCTGCTCGCGATTTGTCTTCTCCAGAGCGGCGAGGAATTCCGGCTCCGTGGTGGGCTCGGTGTCACTGCTGGAGGGTTGCTCGCCATTCGGACCGCCCGTGGTGGCTGGAGCCACGCGGGAGGGCGGGAGCTTGGTGGCGGGCGTCACGGGCAGGGAGGGGGTGCCGGGAGGAGCGACATCCGGCTTCGGAGTAGCCGGACCCACCTTGGAAGGAGGCAGCGGAGAGGCCGCCGTGGGAGGAAGGGTGGGGTTTCCGGAATTATCCTGCGCGATGGCAACAGAGGTGAAGAGACCGGTGGTTCCAAGAACCAAAGAGAGCAGTGTGCGTTTCATAAGCAGAGGGTTTTGTATGAAGGACGGTCTGGTCCGGTTTTCCCGTGCCTGACCGTTGAGCCCTCTTTTGCTGGAGCCGTGCCATGACCCTGACTTCGGCCTGGCCCCGGTTTTTCCGCCGCCGGGGAAGGGCATTCCTGGAAGTCCCTCCCAATAAAGTGGCCCGGTGCCGGTTCGGTCGCAGCGAGAAACCCCCAACTCGTCACAAACGGGAACCCGGCAGCGGGCTGACTTGACTTTCGGGGGACGCTCCGGGCATTGCAAATAGTAACTATCCGT
Organism: Verrucomicrobiales bacterium; assembly: GCA_965229245.1. GTDB lineage: Bacteria > Verrucomicrobiota > Verrucomicrobiia > Verrucomicrobiales > V1-33 > V1-33. The sequence continues at coordinate 1,235,961 of CBDDIW010000001.1, read as the reverse complement.
AAAAGCGGTGCCGGAGGATAAGCGTATACCGGCGGCGTTCCGGAAATTAAAGAAATTTTCACTTTTCCAGGCTCACAGGTTTTTTATGTGACCGGATTCCCCGCGTCCCCGTCTCCCCTTCCAAATGGGCTCATGCCATCATCCGATCTGCCTCCATCCGTTGACTGGGATCACGCTATCATCCTGGTCCGCGAGGGGAACCAGCAGGCCGCGCGCGGTCTTGTGGAGGCGCTCTACGGGCATGTGCTGCGCATTGTCCGCAGTCACCTGCCGCGGGCGGCGGATGAGCAGGACCTCTCACAGGAGATCTTTATGAAGATGTTCTCCCGCATGGACAGTTATCGCGGGGAGCAGCCCTTTCCGCACTGGGTGGCGCGGATCGCGGTGAATACCTGCTACGACCGCCTGCGCCGTCAGAAGTCCCGCCCGGAGGTGCGCTTTGCCGATCTTACCGTGGACGAAGCGGCGTTTCTTGAAACCACCTTCGCGGGCAGCGGCGAGAACGCGCCCCGGGATCACGATGGCACGGAGGTGGTGGAGAAGCTGCTCTCCACCCTGAACGCCACGGAACAAACCGTGCTGCGCCTGCTGGACATGGAACAGAAATCCGTGCTGGAAGTGACCACTCTCACCGGCTGGGGTGCCAGCAAAGTGAAGGTGACCGCCATGCGCGCGCGGCGTAAGCTGAACGAAACCCTCAAACGCCTGGAATCCGGCTCTCTCAAATGAATCCTCCGCCTGAAACTCCCTGGGAACGTCTGGTCCACGCCCGCCATGCCAGCCTGCCCGTGACTCCAGAGGAATGCCCGCCGCCGGGATTTACCACCCGGGTCGTGGCCCGGTGGGCGGAGATGAAACAGAATGAACAGGCGCGCCTGTGGAGCCGGTGGTCATGGCGGGCCGCCCTGGGAGGCGTCCTCGCCGCGGCGCTCATGTCTCTTTTCACCCAGCCCCGTGCCGAAGCCTCACCGCTCCAGGTGCCGGAGATCGAACTTCCCTCCTTCACCACGCCGTGAAATTCTTCCTCCAGCGCTACGGCACTCTCACGCTTGGCCTGAGCGTGCTCTTCGCCTCCGGCGTGGCCGCGGGGTATCAATGGGGCATCCGCAAGTCCCCGGAGCGCCCGGTGGTGGAGACAGTCGCGTTGCCTTCCGTGGAACTCACGCCGCGGGCGGCTTCAAACTGGAGCGAAAACGCGGCGCTGGCGCTCCAGCGGGACCTGGGGCTCACGGAGGCCCAGACGGAAACAGTAAGGCGGAATCTCACGGAGCCCTACCGGCTTATCATGGAGGAGAAACACCGCGGGAATTTGAAAATTCATCTTCGATTGCTCGAAGCTCATGATACACTTTCCGCGAACGCGGGCCTGACGGACAAGCAGAAGACCCTGCTCAAAGCCCGGCGCGAACAACTCCGGCTCCACATTCTTGATAAATTCCGCGACCTCATCGGCGATAAACCGGACCCCATTCTCGGCTCTCTGTAAGCGACCCGCATGAACCACAAAGGACATCTGGCACTCTCCTGGCTTCTCGCTCCCGCGGCGCTGCTCACGGTTTCCCTGCTGCAATTTTATCCTTCGGCCAGCAAGAACGCTCCCGTGCCGGAAAAGCCGAAGGCGGCTCCCCGCCATGCCGGTATAAAGCTGCCGCCCTTTCCTCCCCAGGCGCTGGCGAAGACCGCTGAAAATTCTCAGCCATCTGTCGCGAAGGTCTCCCCTGCGACCACCACCGAACGCCGGGAACTGGAAAACCGCGCGGCCCAGGTGGAGCAGGAGGCGAATCATGATCTCCGCCGTCTGGTGAAGCTGCTGGACCTCACGGAGGAACAGCAGGACCGGGTTTTCCAAAAACTGGCCGAGCGCTCCCCGGCGTGGTCTCCCGCCATGCGGGCGGCCTCGACGGACGGCACTCCGCTGACGGTCGGGGGGAGCAATCAGGCTTCTCCGGAACTGAATGCCGCAGCGGGAGGAGCCTACACGAAGAAGCCCGCGGAATCCTCCACCATGCCCACGACGGCTGCCGCGGCGGCAACGGAGGCTGTTGTGGATCCCATGGCGGAAATTCTGGCGCTTCTGGATCCCGTGCAGCAGGACGCGCTGTTGAAGGAGGAAAGTGACCGGGCCGCGTGGTGGGCGGAGATTCTCCCGCAGATCACGCCTCCGGATGAAGTGGTGCCTGCCCTGGACGGTTCCACGGTGCCCGCCGCGGGGGATACGGAGGCCTACGAGGGCGCGGATGTGCTGGAGTGAGGGAAGGGCATTTGGCGAGCGGTTTCCGCGATAGACTTGCGGGGTGTCCGGTGGGAGAATGGGTGGAAGGAAAAGAGGGGTGCCGGTTGTCCGGCGCTCCGGTGAAGCCCCATCCCCATGAAAGAGAAATCGCCCTTTATCCTGCCACTGCTCTTCGGCCTTGTGTTGTTGATGGTGGTGTTCTTCCTCCTTCCGGATTCCCTCTTCTCCGGGGACTCACGCTCGCGGGGAGGCGCGGGTGGATTGGGTGAAGAGGAGCGGGTGGCGGGTCGCGTGAAGTCTACGGACGAGACGGAGGAACCCCGCGTGGCGTCCCGGGGAGTCGATCCGGCCACGGCGGCGTGGCTGAATCTGATGCGGCAGATCAATTCCAAAAACTCCCGCCACAATGAAGCCATCCTGAGCTTCGATTCCAAGGAGGCCATGGACGCCTTTCTCGCCCGCGCAAATGCCGCGGGGCTCAAGGTCCTGGGAAAAATCGACAGCCTGAATGCCGTGCGCGTGGGCTTCGACGACCCGATGGCCTTGCGGGATGACATGGCGGCGCATCCGGGCGACTACGAAAACGCGGGCGCGAACTACCTGGTGGAGGTGCCCTCCGTGCCCAGCGTGGAGAACCGCCCGCAACAACAGGAGGTGGGTTTCGGGGACGGCGCGCTGGCATTCATGGGCGTGAAGGGTGACATCTCCTCCTGGGGCAAGGGCGTGACCATCGCCATCCTGGACACGGGGATTACTTCCCATCCGGCCTTCGCTTCGGGGCGTGTGAAAGCCATCGATATCGGCATGGGCCTCACGGGCACGACGGAAACCGACGGGCACGGCACGGCGGTGGGATCGCTGGCGGGCGGCACTTCAGCCGGAGCGCAGGGCGTGGCCCAGGCTTCCAATCTGTTGAGCATCCGCGTCACGGGCGCGGACGGCATGAGCGATATGTTCACCCTGGCCCAAGGCATTCAGACAGCGGTGGATAACGGGGCCAAGGTGATCAATATCAGCCTGGGGGCCTACAATGACTCCTCGGTGCTCTCCCGGATGATCGACTACGCGGACAGCCACGGCGCGGTGATCGTGGCGGCGGCGGGGAACGACAAGGCTTCCTCCCTCACCTGGCCGGCGGCAAACCCGAAGGTCATCTCCGTGGGCGCGGTGGATGCCGTGGGGCAGCAGGTTTCGTTTTCCAATTCCGGAGAGGGTCTCTCCGCCACGGCTCCCGGGCTGGGCCTCAGCACGGCGTGGCTGGATGGCGGGCTGGTGAGTTTTGATGGCACCTCCGGGAGCGCGCCGCTCATGTCCGGGGCCATCGCGGCGGTCATGTCGCTGAATCCCAGCCTCACCGCCAAACAGGCCGCGGCGCTGCTCACCACTTACTCGGCGGATGCCGGAGCCCCGGGGCAGGATCCGCAGTACGGGTATGGCACCGTGGACGTGGGCTATGCGCTGAATTATTCGAATCCTAACTACATCGATACCGCCATCTCCAGCCAGTATTTCCACGCGGATCAGGGGTCCATGGAATTTGTGGTGCAAAACCGCAGCGGCCAGGCGGTCTCGGGCATGACGCTGAACATCAATGCCGCGGGTACTCCCGCCGTGGTGCAGGTGCCTTACCTCCAGGCCGGGGAGCGCTGGTCCTATACCATTCCGGTGGACCAAAGCCTGCTCTCCACCTCCGGGCAGCTCGCCTACACCTCCCAGCTCAAGAATCCAAACGGCATCGTTGACCAGAATCCGGGGAACAACGGCAAGGCGAGCGTGGTCTTCAAGATCACTCCCTGAGTCCTGTTCCTGCTGGAGGAGGCGGGCCGCTTACTCTTCGTTGCCGTCCAGGAAGCGGAAGATCACCTCGCCGGGACGGCAGAGGTTCAGGGTGTCCCGGGCCTTGATGGCGATGAACTCGGGATTCCGGTCGAGCATTTGCAGCTCGGCGTTCTTTTGATCGATCTCCCGCTGCAGTTCCGCTTTCTCCGCTTCCAGGGCTTTGCCCTTTTCGTCCAGTTCGCGGTACTCCGCGAATCGCGGGCGCAGGGGCAGGGCAAAGCAGGCGACGAGAAACGCGAATGCCAGAAACGCCCCTGCTTTGGAGACGATTTCCCAGAATTGGCTGTGGGTTTCGACTTGCGGGGCGCGGGGTGGCATGGCGGCGGGGGGAAAATCCGGCGGGGCGTCCGCTGTGAGGCAACCGCCCCGCCGGGGTTGATGGGTTTTGTTAGTGCTTGAGGCGGCCGCCGTAGATGGCTTCCGCGCCGAGTTCCTGCTCGATGCGCAGGAGTTGATTGTATTTCGCGATCCGGTCGGAGCGGCTCATGGAGCCGGTCTTGATCTGGCCGCAGTTCGTGGCCACCGCGAGGTCCGCGATGGTGCTGTCCTCGGTCTCGCCGGAGCGATGGCTCAGCACGGCGGTGTAGCCGTGGCGGTGGGCCAGTTCCACGCTGTCCAGCGTTTCCGTGAGGCTGCCGATCTGGTTCACCTTCACGAGGATGGAGTTTGCCACGCCGAGGTCGATGCCCTTTTGCAGGAACTTCACGTTCGTCACGAAGAGGTCATCGCCCACCAGCTGGGTCTTTTTGCCCAGCTTGTCGGTCAGCACCTTCCAGCCGTCCCAGTCGTTTTCGGCGCAACCGTCCTCGATGCTGAGGATGGGATACTTCGCCTGGAGTTCGGCGTAGTAAGCCACCAGTTCCTCGGCGGAACGCTCAGAACCGTCGCTCTTCTTGAAGACATACTTGTTCTTGTCCTTGGAGAAAAACTCGGAGGACGCCACGTCCAGGGCGATGAAAATCTGTTCGCCGAGCTTGTAGCCGGCTTTCTCCGTGGCCTGGGCGATCACCGCCAGGGCATCATCCGCGCTCTTCAGCGTGGGGGCAAAGCCGCCTTCGTCACCCACCGCCGTGCTCAGCCCGCGATCGTGCAGCACCTTCTTCAGGGAATGGAAGATCTCCGCGCCATAACGCAGCGCCTCGGAGAAGGTCGGCGCACCCACCGGCATGATCATGAACTCCTGGAAATCGATGGGGGCATCGCTGTGCGCGCCGCCATTGATGATGTTCATCATCGGCACCGGCAGCACCTTCGCGTTCGGGCCGCCCACGTAACGGTAGAGGGATTGCTTCGACTGAGCCGCCGCCGCCTTCGCCACCGCTAGGCTCACACCCAGGATCGCGTTCGCGCCCAGGTTCGCCTTGTTCGCGGAACCGTCGAGATTCAACATGATGCGGTCGATCACCGCCTGCCCGGAGGCATCCAGCCCTTCGATGGAAGGCGCGATGGCCTTGTTCACCGCCGACACCGCCTTCAGCACACCCTTCCCGAGAAAACGTCCCTTGTCCCCGTCCCGCAATTCCCACGCCTCATGCTCCCCCGTGCTCGCCCCGCTCGGCACCGCCGCGCGCCCCAGCGCTCCACCTTCCAGCAGCACATCCACCTCCACGGTGGGGTTTCCGCGTGAGTCAATGACTTCACGCCCGGTCACTTTCTTAATGTTGAGACAAGACATCTGATCTGAATGGTTCTTTGGTTTAGAATGGCCAGAAAATCAAGAACTATTGAGCATCCGGGCCTGATGGTTCATCCGGCGCGGGGAGGGGATTGCAATGGGGAAGTCAGAGAGTAAAAATCCAAAGGAAAGGTTGGCGGCTTCTGACTGAGGGAGCGGAAGGGTCACGACTTCAAGACGAAGCGCTGGAAGGTCGCGGATGTATATGTTTCTATTATTCCATTAATACATAAACAACACTGGCGGGGGGCCCGCCAAGAGTTGGGTGTGCGGTTTGGACGGTAGACCCACGGATTTTATGCTATTTATTTAATCATGGTTGTGTATTTTGACCGGCGGCTTGAGTGCGGTAATTATTACATCGACTGGAACGATCGCTCCCGATTCGCTCAATACTACATTTGAAGGATGCACATCCCATGCACCCGTGAGGCCTATGCGCCATGACTCCGAAAACTCATATCCGATACCAATCCATTGCAACCGGGTGAACCCGAGAGATTCCATCCCGGCACGGATTTCATCCATCGTGGGCGTGCGGCCTGGAACGTCGGGTTGAGAAGTGAGGATGCGCCATCCGCTGGCGGGCCCCGTCTGCCACCAGAGGCCCTCGAAACAGATATTGTCCTACACGACCTGATTCCGACGGCGGAGCCGGGAGAGGTATTCGGAAGCAAGAGCGTTGCGGAGAAACGGATTGCCGTCGTTTGACCAACCTACTGTGTATCCGGCGAGGTTTGGTTTGGTGTATTTCCACCATCGGCCATCGGATTCGCTGAACCTTACATCGTGTTCCCGGCCTCCCGTGCGTTCCGGACCGGGGTCGTTCGAAATCAAGTTTCGTTCGCGGCACCACGAGACAAGGTCCGCCCATTCCCGTTCGGGGGCGTCCCAGTCGTCCTCGTCTTCGTCATCCTGGTCATCTGAGCATAAGCCTCCGCGGAGGTGCGCTTCGGCTGCGTGGAGCGCGCTGCTTTGAGGGCCTGTTTCTGCTGTTCGGTCATGGGCGGTATCCTGCGCGGGGTTTGGCTGTCCGGCAAGCCGATCCGTGGTATTGGAGACATCTTCTCCCAGATGCTCCAAGGGCCAGCCGGTGTGATCCAGAATCTCGTAAGTGGCGGTATGGAACGGGGTGTAAGAGAGAAGGCTTTGGGCACGGTTCAGAATACTGCTGTGCCGACCGCCTTCCGGCAGAGCCAGCTGATTCAGGGAGGTGGCAAGGTCGGGAAAGTCTTTGCTTTGCCAAAGGAGGCCATCCCAATATAGGGTGTGGTGATCAGCGTTGGTGAAGCGGACGTTCATGGTTCCGGGAGGTTGGTTGCTGTGTCCGGACCTTCCTCCGTGTAACACTCAAATTCTCCGATGCCGAAGGAATCAAGGAAAGCCTTAATCTGTGAGAGAACGACGGGATGGAAAGGTTGCAAGGAAGTGAACGTAAATCCCCACCGGTTGAAGGAGCCGCGTATTTCCTGCCGGATTTCAGAGGCGGGAATCCGGAAACGGCACGTGGGTCCATGGGCTATATGTTTGGACCGGAGTTGGCGCAGCATGGTTTCAGCCGTTGCTCCGTCCGTGGCGTTTTCCCGCAGGAAGTTCACGAAGTGCCGGTACTCCGTGACCTCAACCCACTCCCCGTTGATTTCGGCATCTGGAAAGGCTTCCAGCAAGCGGTCCGCTGCCCCGGAACAGGCCAGGCAAAGAACGGAGTCATTGATGGGGATGGTCAATCTGGAGATATGTTTCATTCGGGCGGGCCGGAAGACAAGAAGTGCCGGATGAATGATGAGTTTTAAGGAGCTATTTCCACCAGCCATCAGGCACCTTCGTGGCGCGGGAGCCGGACGTCGAAGAGGTTTGGACCTAGTTACAACACCCTCCGCAAACACTCCGCCACCGGGGAGATCAAAAGACTGCCGGGTTCGAGGTCATACGTCTTTCGCCGAACTAAGCCCATAACCGTCCAAATTCCGGTGGCATCTCAAGAAACTGTGCCGGAAGAAGTTGGATATTGAAATGAAAGCCCCGGCAACACTTGCCCCAAATCTGGTCTGACAGCTGTATCCTCAAGCTTTTCAATTTCTGGAAACCGGCATCCCTTACTTCCGCCATGAGAAAACTGAATCATCCGTGGGTCTTTGGTTTGGTACTGGCTTGTACTGTTTTTTGCAAAGGAGAGGAATCGCCGGTGCCAGCCGGCGGACCGTTGAAGATTGCCTTGCCCACGGCCAACCGCGCGATTCTGGACCGACATCCCGAGGCGTTTTTCATGGGGGTGAACCGGAAGGAGGGGGGCACGACGCGCCTGGTGTGGGAGGGCGGGCAGTTCGGATTCACGCGGGCACCCATGGTGTGGGAGGGCAGGATCATTTTCACCCAGTTTCACGAAGGGATCGATATCGCTCCCATGGAAAGGGATGCCGCCGGGGAGCCGCTGGATGTGGTGCATTCCATCGGGGAGGGCACGGTGGTTTATTGTCATCCCGCCGCCGATGGGAGCGACTATGGCGTGCATCTCATCGTGGAGCATGACTGGGGCTGTGGACCGGTTTACAGCCTTTATGCCCATCTCCGGCGCGTGGATGTCCGGGACGGGGAAAAGGTCAAAACCGGCATGCCTTTGGGCATGCTCGGCCACACCGGCACCGGGATAGACACCGCCCGCTCCCATCTCCATCTGGAGATCAATCTGATGATGAACTCCGGCTTTGACGCGAGGCAGTGGCGGGCCACTCCCGGGGCGGCGGCGGCGGGGAGGTTTGACCGGCTGAATCTCGCGGGAATCGACGCGGCGGCCCTGTTCACGGCTTTGAAGGCGGATCCTTCCCTGACATTTCCGCGTTTTGCCGGGGAAATGAAACCCTGGTTCAAAGTAACGGTGCCAGGGTCCGGGAAAATCGATCTGCTGCGCCGCCATCCCTGGCTGATGCCTGACAAACCCCAGCCGGAGGCAACCGCGCTGGAAATCAGCTTCACCGCTTGGGGATTCCCGGTCAAGGCCACGCCAGTTGTCCAGCCCGCGGCCATGGCCGCGCCGGAGGTGACGTGGGTGGAGCCGTTTTCCGGCAAGCATTCCTGGAAAACCGGCGGCCTCCTGACAGGCTCCGGCCCGGTGGCGGTATTGTCAGAACAGGGAAAAGCGAGGCTGCGGGTGATCCTGGAAGGGCAGGGGAGGTGAGGCCCGAAAAGCAAAAATAGTGCCAAAACCGTTGCTTCCCCGGTCTTCTCCCCATGCCGCTCGTGTGAAAAACTTTTGATTTGTGACGTCGAACGCGCCGTGTAGGCTCGCCCGCCAGACGCCCTATCCCATTCAGGGATCTGATGTCTCCACGGCTTTCCGATCGTGAGACATCGTGTGATATTAATTTCTTATGCAATCCTGATATGAGAGCTTCCCCATCTTTTGCAAAAGGCCGGCGCCTGTTCACCCGCTGGCTGGGCGTTTTCGCCGGCTGCTTCTTGACGGCGGTGCTTCCCGCGACCGGCCAGACAGCGCTGACGCTCAACCAGACTCCCGCCGCCGGGGGATTTTTCACCGCCAATCAGACGGATACGCTGACGGCCACCGGCAGTGCCAACGCGAAGAACTACACGGTGGATGTGGAGGGGGGCGACTATCTGACGATCTGGGTTTCCACGCCGGGACTGAACACTTACCCGCGGCTGCGGCTGAAGAATACGGCGGGCACGGTGCTGGCCTCGGATGATGGTTCACAGCAGGGGCAGTCGCGCGTGCAGAACTATCCCATCACCGCCCCGGGCACTTACACCATTCAGGTTTACAGTGACAGTGCCGCGACTCCCTTCACGCTGCGGGTGGATATGGGACGCGGGTTCGCCCTGGAGCGGGAAGCGAATGACATCGAGGCGGCGGCCAATACGACGTCCAGCATTCCCGCGGCGGGGACTTTCAACACGAGGCTGGCGGGAGCACTGGATTTCTCGACGGACTACTACAGCCTCGGCACTTTCAGCGCGGGGAATTCGGTGGCTTTCTCCGCGGGACTGCCCTCCACCTCCTCGCTGATCGCGGGGGATGTGGAGTGGGCGCTCTTCCGGGCGGGCAATGAAGCGTCTCCGGCAGTGGTCTCGAACGCCGCGACATTCAATCATACCGTGGTCACTCCGGGTGATTATTTTCTGCGTGTGCGACCGGCATCGCTGGCGGGCCGGGCGATGCGATTCGACGGCACGGATGACGGGATCAGCCTGGGCAACCCCGCCGCCCTGCGGATCACCGGGGACCAGACGATAGAGATGTGGCTGAAGCCGGACGATTTCGCCACCAGCCGCAATCCCTGGGCAAAGGCCTACGGTGGAGAGGGTTCGATCACCATTCAGACGGACGGCACCATCGACTATCTTTACGGCACGAGTGGAGTCAACGGTGGCACCTACGCCTCCCTGAACACCCGGCGGCGTCTCGTCGCCGGACAGTGGAATCACTTCGCGGTGGTGCGTCAGCTGGGGGCCGCGCCGCAAAAGATCAATCTGTATCTCAACGGTCAGCTGGTGAACTCCGCCGACGCCCAGTATTTCCCCGCGGTGGCGAGCGCGTTGAATGCCCAGATCGGGTTCGGTTATACAAACCGCTACAAAGGCGAAATGGATGAGGTGCGGGTCTGGAACGTGGCGCGCACGGGTGCCCAGGTGACGGCGGGCATGGCCCAGCAATTGACCGGCAATGAGTCCGGGCTGGTCGCTTATTACAAATTTGAGGAAGGCAGCGGCACCGTGCTGACGGACGCGACCGCGAACCACCTCGACGGCACGATCGCGGGCGGACCGGTCTGGACGGGAACCGCTGGAGCGACGCAGTTTGCCCCCGCGAGACAGGGCCTGCTGGCTCAATACACGGCGGCGGTGACCGTCACGGACGGCCAGGCCCCCACCGTTACCTCCACTTTCCTCAACGCGGCCCTGGGGCCGAATTACGATATCGCCGGGCTGCTCTACAACCTGGGGAACATGACGGCCTATCGCGGGCAGAACGGCACCAGTTTCAACGTGCAGTTGACAGGAACCGCGGGCGGCAATGTGTGGGGCACCGGACTCTATACGGACGATACCTCTTTGCCCGCGGCGGCGGTACATGCGGGACTGCTGGCGGACGGCGAAACGGGAGTGATCACCGTGACCGTGCAGCCAGGGCAGGCGGCGTATTTTGGATCACCGCGCAACGGAGTGAACTCCGCGGACTATCCCGCCTACCCGGGGAGCTACTCGCTCAGTGCCTACACCCCTCCCGCGCCGCCCACTCTCAACGGAATCTATACCAGCCTGCGGATTACGTTCTCCGAGTGGATGAAGGCGTCCACCATCACTAACAGCGCGAATTTTGAACTGCGTCAGTCAGGGCCGGATGGCATTTTTGGCAACGCGGATGACTCCCTGTATCCTCTCATAAACACCGCCTACGCGGGGGACTCCCCGGGCGCGTTGTTTCAGATCGGCAATGGCCCGCTCCAGCCCGGGGCCTACCGCCTCCGGGTCTTTACTGGAGTGCAGGATCGCGGGGGAAATCCCCTGGCCGCCACGTATGAAAAGACGTTTACGGTGCTGGGGCAGGGCAGCTTCAAGATAGAGAACCAGAGCAATGACACCATGGCCACGGCCACGCCCCTGGCCGCGGCGGGCAGTGCTTTTGACGGTTCCTTCGGCACTGGCTTTTTCCGTGCTTCGGGTGCCCATGGATGGTGTGTCCGGCTGCTCGATCTGAATGGCGACGGGAACAAGGAAGCCCTGGTGTCCGGCTATGACTCCAACACCCTGCGGGTGTTTCCAGGAAATGCGGACGGCACCTTCGGGCCCAGCGTGGACTACGCGACGGGGAGCAACCCGTGGGACGTCATGCTGGTGGACTTTGACAACGATGGCGACCTGGATGTGGTGCTTTCCTGTTACGGCAGCGACCGCGTGGACCTGTTCCGCAATCTTTCCAATGGAACGCTCACTCCAGCGGGTACGGTGGCGGTGGGGGACGGGCCGACACACATCGCCCGGGGCAATATCAACGGAGACGCTTTTCCGGACCTGGTGGTGTCCAACTATCTGACGGGCACGGGCGGGCGGAGCCTGAGTGTGCTGCTCGGGAATGGATCGGGCGGATTCACGGAATCGAAGATCACGGTGAGCGGGCAGAGCTTCCGGCCCTACGGGCTGGCGGTGGGGGACATCGACGGGGACGGGGATGCGGACATCGTCGCCGGGGACATGGACTCGGATAAACTGGCGGTCTTCCGGAACAACGGTGGTGGAACCTGGGCGGCCCCCGCTTTTTACGCCATGGATGGCGTCGATCCTGATTCCGTCAGCCTCGCGGACTTCGATCATGACGGGTGCCTGGACGCCGTGGTGGCCCCGGATTACTATGATGGCATCTGTGTTCTGAAAGGAAACGCGGACGGCACTTTCCAGCCGTGGAAGCGGCTTCCCACCGGCAATTACACGACGATGTCCTTCATCCAGGCCGTGGACGTGGATGGCGATGGCTGGGCGGACATCGTGGTGCCGCGGACCTCCGGATTTGTCGTCTTTTACAATCGAGGGTCCACGGTGACGCCGACCTTCACCCCGGCGCAGTCCTATCTCACGGGCATCTATACCTCCTCCGTGGCCGTGGCGGACGTGACTCATGACGGGCGTCCGGACGGGGTGGTCACCGACTGGAACAACGGAAGACTCTATACCCTGCCGGGCAATCCCCGGCTTTCCCTCGCCACCGATGCCACCGTGCCCCGGCTGCTGCACGGCTATGGGCGGGGAGCGCTTTCCACCGCCAGTGACGTGGACTTCTTCTCCTTCTCCGTGCCCGCGGGATATCGCGTGGTCATGGCCGCGGATAATCCCGGATCATTCACCTCCTCGGGACTGTCCTATCAGCTGTTTGATCCGCAGGGCACCAGCGTCTATACGTTCAACTGCGGCAGCAGCGGGCTTGGCGAGTCCGGGGAAATCAACGTCAACGGCCCCGGGACATACTTTATCCGGGTGGCCAACAACTATGACTACCGGGGTGAATACCAGTTCCGGGTGAGCCTGGTGCAGGACCCCGTGCGCATCGAGGGCGAAAACAATGACTCCGTCGGTAACGCCAATGAGGCGGTCTTTGCCTCCGGCCCTGGCGTGCTCAATGCGGCGGTGGCCGGGTATGCCTCCACGGCGGACACGAACGGTGACTACTTCCGCCTCGGCAATCTCGCGGAGGGATCGCAAATCACCCTGAACCTGTCGATTCCCGCGACGAGTTCGCTGCAGGCGAAAATGACGCTGTTCAAGACGGGTGGAGTTCAGGTGGTGGATGGAGCCTTTGGCGCGGCCACTCTGTCTTACACCGTGCCCGCGGGAGGCGGCAGCACCTATTACGCGCGGGTCATTGGCCAGGCCGCCACGCTGGGTTTGCATTCCGAATACCTGCTGGACATGCAGATCGCGGACGTGGTTGCCCCGCAAATCACGGCGGACACCCTGCCCGCCGAAGCTTCGGTGGCTGGGTTCCCGGAAGCGCAGTTTTCCGTGTCATTCAGTGAAGACATGGCGGCGGCCACGGTGAATGCCGCCGGCAGTTATGAACTGCGTGGGGCGGGTCCGGATGGTGTTTTCGGCAACGGGGACGATGTCCTCTATACGCTGGTGCCCGCCGCCTACACTTCCGGCCTTTCGGAAACCCTGACGATCACGGATGGCCCGCTCCAGGCGGGGAAATACCGGTTCACCGCGTTCCCCAGCCTGACCGACAAGCTGGGGAATGGGCTCGCGGCCAATTACGTGCGCGCCTGGCAGGTGCAGGATGTACCGGGCTACATCACGGAGTCGCGCAACAATGGCTCCGCGGCGCTCGCGGTTTCGCTCAGCACCACGCCCTCCGCGGCTTTTGACCGGTCATTCGCCACCAGCTACAACACCGCCACCGGTGCAAATCCCTGGGGCATGAAACTGCTGGATCTCAACGGTGACGGAAACCCGGAGGCCATCGTGGCCGGTTATGGCACGCACAAGCTCCAGGTCTTCCCGGGCGCGGCCAATGGCACCTTTGGCACGCCGGTGGATTACACCACCGACAACAACCCTTGGGACGTGGAACTGGTGGACGTGAACAAGGACGGCAAACTGGATGTGGTGGTGTCCTGCTATGGTTCGGACAAAGTGGATATCTTTACCAATCCGGGGAACGGAACGCTGGTGGCGGGAGGGACCCTCGCGGTGGGCGACGGGCCCATCCACATGGTGAAAGGAAAATTCAACGCGGATACAAACACGGATATGGCCGTGGCGAATTATCTCACCGGCACGGGCGGGCGCTCCATCAGCATTTTGCTGGGCAATGGCACCGGAGGATTCACGGAATCGAAGCTCACCGTGAGCGGCCAGAATTTCAGACCCTACGGACTGGTGGCGGGGGATTTCAACGGGGACGGACTGGACGACATTGCCGCCGCCGACCAGGACAGCGATAAAATCGCCGTCTTCCTGAATACCGGAGGCGGCATCTTTGGCCCTCCGTCTTTTCTCGATGTCGAAAGCGTGGACCCCACGGCAATCGCCGTGGCGGACCTGGACCACGATGGAAAGCTGGACCTGGTGACATGCCCGGATTATTTTGACCGGTTCACCGTCCGGCGGGGCAATGGCGATGGCACCTTCCAGCCGTATGTCAGCATTCCCCTGAATGGATATGCCTCCGGGTATTTTATCGAAGCCACCGACATCGACGGTGACGGATGGGCGGATCTGATTTTCTCCCGGACCAACGGCCTGCTGGTCTATTACAATACCGCCTCCGGTAACGTCTCGTCCTGGTTTGGCCCGGCGGTTTACGGAGAATCGGGATATACGGGAGGCACGGCGGTGGCCGACGTGAATCACGATAGCCGTCCGGATCTGGTCGTGGCCTCGTACGGCCAGTCTAAGCTTTACGTTTACGGAGGCACCAATAAGCTGAGCCCCGCCATGGACGCGGCGGACAGCCGTCTGAGTCACACGCTCTTCCGGGGAAATCTCACCGACGGCTCCGACCTGGACTGGTGGGTCTTCTCGGCCGCTGCGGGAGACCGTATTTTCATTTCCTCCGACAGCCCGGGGAACACCTCCAACTCAGGGCGGTCCTTTTATCTCTTTGACGACCAGAACAACAATCTGGCGAACTTCAGCGCTGACACCAGCGGTCGCGGCCAGTTGCTGCCCTATACCGTTTCCCGTCCGGGCCGCTACTATGTGCGGGTCTCGCAGAATTATTTCAGCTACAGTGAGTATCGTGCCCGGCTGACCCTCGTGAAGCCGCCACTCATGGTGGAGTCGGAAAACAACGACTCCATAGGCAATGCCGATGTTCTGCCGCTCACGCTCGGTCTGGGTCAGTTGACGGGCAATGTCTTCGGGTTGCTCTCCGGAGCGGACACGAATGGCGACTACTACAATCTTGGCAATCTCACCCAGGGAACACAGATCGCTCTCCACCTTGGGTTGCCGTCCGGGAGTCCGCTTTCTGGCACCATGCGGCTTTATAAATCCGACGGCACACAAATGGCGACCGGCGCCGCCGGGGATGCTGATTTGAATTTCACGGTGGGTGCCGGTCAGGCGAGCACCTATTATTTCCGGATCACGGGTTCCGCGGCGACTCTCGGATTCATGTCGCTCTACACGGTGGATGTGACGCTGACGGATACCTCGCCGCCCGCTATCACCAGTTGCACCCTTCCAGCGGAGGGAGCCGCCACGCTTTTCCCGAAGCCTGACTTCACCATCGGATTCAGTGAGGACATGAATGCCTCGCCGGTCAAAAATCCGGCCAGCTATGAACTCCGCGGCGCGGGAGCGGACGGGATTTTCGGCAACGGGGATGACCTGTTATACACGCTGGTTCCGGGGAACTACGTCAGCGGACTGAGCCAGTCGCTGCGCATTGCCGATGGACCCCTGCAGCCTGGGCTCGTGCGGTTCACCATCTCCGCCAGCCTGACGGACCTTTCCAATCTTCCGCTGACGGCTCCCTACGTGCGGCAATTCACTGTGCAGGGCGTGCCCGGATATGTGACTGAGGACCGCTCCAACAACACGCGCGCCGAGGCGGACAATCTGAGCACCGCGGCCAGCACCCTCTTTGACGGCTCGTATTCCTCCGTCAGTCCGCAGACCCTCACGGGCACGCCGCTTTATGGAGTGGCGCTGCTGCGGCTCAATGGAGATGCCCTGCCGGAAGCGGTGGTCGCGGAGCAGGGGGCGGACCGCCTCTCGATCTTCACGGGCTCACCCGGCGGCTTTGGCGCGCCGGTTACCCAGGCCGTGGGGGACGATCCGCGCTTCGTGGTGAAGTTCGACTACGACAAGGACGGAGACTTCGATCTGGCGGTGCCTAACTTCAACAGCGACAACGTTTCCATCCTCCGGAACGATCTCGATGGGGTGCTGCATCCGGTCGCCACGGTAACGGTGGGTGATGGTCCGGTGGCGGCGGCGACGGGCGATTTCAACGGTGACGGAAAGCCGGACCTGGTGGTCACGAATTACGGCACTGGAACGGGCGGACGCAGTCTCAGCCTCATCACTGGAGACGGCCTTGGAGGTTTTGTGCAGACGAAAGTGGGCGTGGGAATCACGCCCGCATGGCAGCCTTTCAATGTGGCCGCCGCCGACTTTGATGGGAACGGGCTCACGGACATCGTGGCGACGGACTGGGCCAGCCAGAATGTGCTGGTGTTCCTGGCGACGGGAGGCGGCAGCTTCGCGGCTCCGGTTCGCTATCCCACCGATGCCACGACTGTTTCCGGCGTGGCGGTGGGGGATTTGAATGGCGACGGCAAGGCCGACCTCGTGACACTCAGCCAGAGTGACAACGTGGTCAGCTATCTGCTGGGCAATGGCGACGGCACTTTCCAGTCTTACAAGCCCGTGCCCCTGGGTTCCACTGCCACCGGCTATCAGGTGCGTCTGATCGATGTGAATGGTGACGGCTGGCCGGACATCTTGACTCCCCGCTCGAATGGCATCGTGGTGGTGAAGAACCGTGCCAGTTCGACGGTGGCCTTCGACAGCCCGCTGCTTTTGCCGGAGGCGCAAAACGCCATCGACGTGGATGCCGCGGATTTGAACGGTGACGGAATCCTGGATCTCGTCACGGCGGGCAACACCAACGGGATCGTTTACAAGTATTACGGTCAGGCCGCCCAGCTTTTGAGCAGTGTTCCCAACGTGACCGGCCTGCGTCAGGGTTTCGCCCGCGGGCAGCTGACCGATGGCGCGGATGTGGACTATTACTCTTTCTCCGGGAAGGCCGGAGACCGGGTCACCATGGGAATGCTGTCCACGGTGGGCGCGTCGGCCAGCGGTTTGCAGTATCAGATTTACGACCAAAGCGGAAACGCCCTGCAGACTTACTACTCGGACTACACCGGCTACGGCACCAGCCCTCCGTTCGTTCTGCCCTTTGATGGCCGTTTCTACGTGCGCGTCGCCGCCAACTACACGACCACCGATGAATACCGTTTCCGCGTGAGTCTGGTGGATGCCCAGACCACGGTGGAAGTGGAAACCAACGACTCCCTGGCCCAGGCCACGCCGCTGAATTTCACGGCGGGCGCTGGATCGCGCACGGCAAAGGCTTTCGGATACCTGTGGGCCAGTGACAGCACGGGGGACACCTTTGGCCTCGGCAGTCTGGCCTCCGGCACCCAGGTGAATGTCTCCCTGACCCTGCCGCAGGGGAGCACGCTTTCCACGCCCGTCATGCGTCTGTTCAAAGCCGATGGCACGGAAGTGAGTGCCTCCGCGGCCGGCGGCACCGCGATTTCTCATAGTGTGGTCGCAGGGCAGGAGGGGGCCTTCTACCTGCGCATCACGGGCATCACCGCCGAGCGCGGACTGAATGCGACATACAACATGGCGGTCTCACTTTCCGATACCCTGCCGCCCCAGGTGCTCACCTGCACCCTGCCCGCGGAGGGCTCCGTGACCACCGGCCTGCTGAATTCCTTCAACCTGACATTCAACGAGGATCTGCTGGCGGATACCGTCACCTCCGCCGCCACCTACACCCTGAGGGAAGCCGGAGCGGACACCGTCATCGGAAGCAGCGATGATGTGCAGTTTCCGGTGACGCCGGGAGCCTACACCACCGGCACCTCCGCCAGCTATACCATTCCGAACGGACCCCTGCCTCCGGGCATTTACCGGCTGACGGTCAATGGCCTGAAAGACACTTACGGGAATGCCATGTCGAGTGCCTTTGTCCGCAACTTCACCATCGGTGGAGTCCCCGGATTCACCACCGCTACCACCGGCAATACGAGTGCCGCCCAGGCCACGACCCTGGCCCTCACGGAACTGCCCTCCGGATTCTGGAACGGCGGAGGACGCGGACGCCGGACCAGCGGCGGCGACGACGAATTCTGGGCCTTCAACGCCTCAGCCGGGCAGACGTTCACGATGGATGTCTCCCTCCTCACGGCTCCGTCCTACTTCAGCCTCAGCTTCATTCTGCTGGCACCGGACAACAGTCAGGTCTTCAACCGGACGCTCGGGGATCCTAACACCGGAGGATTCGCCCCCGTGACCCTCCCCGCCACAGGCCGCTATGTGCTGCGGATCACCGCGAACTATGACTATCAGGGCGAATATCGCTTCCGGGCCTCCCTCTTCAATCCCGCCGTCCATCAATTCGAAAGCGAGGAGAATGGCACGCGAGCCGCGGCGGATGTGCTGACGCTGGCCCACGCGGGCAGCATCGACTCCGCATCCGCGGGCGGGCTCATCGCCACTTCTTCGGACCTCGACTACTTCAGCCTCGGCACGATCCCCGCCGGACGCACGGTGTTTCTCAATACCCAGCTTCCCGCCGGGAGTTCGCTACAGCCTGTCATCGCGCTCTACAATTCAGCCGGCGTCTTTATGGCCGAGGCCAACGGTTCGCCGGGTGATGGCACTGCGGCGGTCACGATCACATCCCCGGACTCCTATTACATGCTGGTGCGTGGCGGCGGCGGCACGGGGGATTACATGGGGGTCTATGTGGCGGAGGTCCAGGTGCGTGACACGGCTTCGGTCAATATCCCGAATCTTCAGGTGACGGCTCTTCCGGTCCCGCCGCAGCCGTCGCTGCAAAGCGGTTCCTCCTTCAGCTGGTCGTTCACGGTGAAGAACGTGGGCACGGCCTCCACGGGGGCTTCCGCATGGCCGGACCGGCTGGTGCTTTCGCAGAATACCGTTTTTGGCGACGCCGATGACGTGGAGATTGGCATCTTCCCGCACACCGGGGCTCTCGCCGGAGGGGCCTCCTACACGGTCAATGGAACCTCCGCGATTCCTCCCGGGGGCAGTGGCACATATTACCTGATCGCCCGGACCGACTACACGGACGAAGTGGATGAGCTGCTGCTGGAGGGGGACAATACCACGGTTTCGCCTCCCTTTACCGTCACCCTCGCCCCGTATCCGAATCTTGTCGCCACCGGGCTCAATATCACCGGACCGGTTTCGAATAATTTCACCCTGTCGTGGAATCTTCAAAACACCGGCAACGCCAATGTCGCGACAGGCTTCAAGGAGCGCGTCGTCGTGGTGAATACCACGACCAATGCCACTCTGCTGGACGATGTTCGCACGCCAGGTGCTCTGAACGCGGGAGCCACGCTCGCGCGGACGGCCACGGTCAATACGGCGACGCCCGGACTCTATCAGGTCACCGTCACGGCGGATTCGGCGGATGACCTTTTCGAGCATGACGGCACCTCGCATGCCACCGCCGAACTGAACATCGTCACCGGCAGTTTCCAGATTCTGCAATACTGGAACATTGCTGTCGCGCCATCGAATGCGGCCCAGGGCAGCACCGGAGGCGGCGGGACTTTCCTGGCCGGGACCGGGGTGACGGTAACGGCGACTCCGAATACCTCCACGCTTCCCTATCAATTCGTGCGTTGGACGGAAAACGGGGTCTTCGCCAGCGCGAGCGCCAGCTACTCGTTCACGGCCACGGCGAACCGCAACCTGGTGGCGGAGTTCGCCCTGCCGGTCTTCCAGGTCACCGCCACCGTGTCACCCGCCGGAGCGGGGAACGTCACGGGCACCGGCTTCTACTCCTATGGCGGCGCGGCCATGCTGACGGCAACGGCGAACGCGGGCTACGTGTTCCATCACTGGCAGGAGGGAGCCGTCAATCAGGGGCAAAACGCCAGCCTGGCTCTCACCGTGAATTCGGCCCGCGCGCTCCAGGCGGTGTTCGCGGAGGCGAATCCGACTCACGCCGTCACCACCGCGACGACTCCCGCGGGGCTGGGCGCCGTGACCGGAGCGGGCACGTTCACCAATGGACAGACCTCATCTTTCTCCGCGCCGGCCACCGTCACGCAGGCGGATACGGAATACCTTTTCGATCACTTCAATCTGAACGGCGTATTCTTTGGCACCCAGCGGGTCTTCAGCAAAACCTTTTCCACGCTGGATCCTCCGGCGATGGCCTTCGCCGCCGTCTATACGAACCGCTCGCTCAAGCCGGCGGTGACCGGCGTGACCGCCAATTATTCTTCCCCCATCCGGGCGGCCGGCGATGTGAAGTTCACGCTGACCTTTGACCGCGCCATGAATCAAAGTGTGCTGCCAGTGCTCTCGCTCGGCAGCGTCAATGCCTCCGTGGTCCCGACCGTGCCCGCGGGTGGCGTCTGGAAATCGGCGACCCAGTTTGAAAGTGCCGCGGTGGTCTTCGGCACCGGCAGCGACGGGGCTTTCGCTCTCAGCGCCTCCGCCGCCACGGATACCAACGCGCGCGTCATGGCCCCGGCGGTGGTTTATAACTTTGACGCGGATGTGACCCCGCCGGTCAATCCCGTGCTGGCGATCACCTCCACGGACGGAAGCTCGGCCACCGTCAACTGGACCAGCTACAGCGCCCCCGTGGATCTCAACGGGTTCCGGCTCTACCTGCACACCGCCAATTACACCACCATCGGGTCGCTCCTGCCGGTCAGCGGCACCGGGAAAGCCACGCGCACCTTCCGCTTCACGGGCCTGCAGCCGGACACGAACTATTATGCCTCTGTGGTGGCCATCGACGCCGCGGGGAATGTTTCTCCGAATGTGACCACGCTCCCGCTGTTCCTGGACAGCACGGTGCCACCTCCCGTTTCCTTCACCCTGACCAGTCCGGCACCTAACAAGGTGCGGGTGGACTGGACGCCCTACAACACCTCCGCGCTCGTCGGATTCCAGGGCTTCCGGGTGTACCTCCAGACCACGAACTTCACTTCCGTGACCGGCCTCACGGCGGCGGCTACGCTGGATGCCGCCACGCGCAGCACGGAATTCGGATCTCTCGACCGGACCAAAACCTATTACGTCGCGGTCGTCGGTTATAACCGGCTGGACGAGTTCAATCCCGCGGTGACCACCCAAGCCTGGTCGGACCCTCTCAGCGGCAACATCACGGCTAACCTCACCATCGGCACCGCGGGGGCCGGGGAAACCATTCCGGTGGTCAATTCCATCACCGTCAAAGTCGGAGCCACGGTGACGGTCGTTCCCGGAACGACGCTGGCTTTTGCCCCGGGCACCGGTCTCACGGTGGACGGCGGCGCGCTGGTGGCCGAGGGCACGCCGCTGCTCCCCATCAACTTCACCTCCGCCGCGGATGTGCCGGGCGGCAATCCCCAACGCGGGAACTGGCAGGGCGTCACGTTGCTCAACCCCACGAACACCACCCGCCTTTCCAACCTATGGATCCGTTACGGCAAGGGCCTGACCGTCAATGGCGGCACGGCCACGGTGGGGCCGCTCTTCCCGGTCTGGAATCAGGGGGCCGGTCTCCGGGCTCTGGGCAACGCGAACCTTTCCCTCACGAATGGCTTCTTCTCGCTCAATGACACGGGCATCGTCGCGGAAGGCACTTCGACAGTGACGGTCGCGCAGTCCGTCATCAAGAATAACCTCACCCTGAACGCGCAGAGGGCGGGCACCGCGACCCTCAACCTCAACAGCAACTGGTGGGGCACGACCGACTCCGCGGAGATCGATGCCGCCTTGTCCGGCACCGTGGGGCACGCCACGCCGCTCGCGGGAGAGCCCGTGCTCACGTCCGGTTTTGCCACCTATGGAGGCATCACCAGCACCGGCACCCGGAACCTGACCGTTCTGCTGGCCTCCGCGAACGCCTTTGCCTATCGTCTGAGTGAGAACTCACTCTTCCCCGGTGCCGTGTGGCAGGACGTTTTCCCGGCGGGCACCCTGGACCTCTACAGCCCGCGACCGTTCCAGAAGAACTTCCAGCTCTCGGCGGGCGGCGGGGCGAAGACAGTTTACCTCCAGTTCCAGAGCGTCACCGGCCAGACCAGCACGCCGGTTTCGCTGAATGTGAATCTCGTCACGGACGGACCGTCGATTCAAACCTTCAGCCTGACGGACGGCCAGACCATCGGCCGCCCGCTTCAGGTCACGGGCACGGCCACCGCGCCGCTGGGCCTCCAGTGGCTCCGGTTCTACGCGGGCGATACGTTAATCGCGAGTTCCAGCAATGGATCACTCAATTTCCTGTGGGATATGCGCGCGCTGCCGGTGGCGGTTTACCGGGTGAAGCTGGTGGCCCGCGACACCGCCGGTAATGAGTCCTCCCGGGAGGCCAATGTCACCGTTTCGCCGGCTCCTCCGCCCGCCCCGGTGATCACGCTGCCCGCGAATAACGCCATCGTGGCCGCGAGCCCCGTCACCGTGAGCGGGACGGCCGAGCCGGGCATTACGGTTCGCGTGACGCGGAACGGGTTCTCCCAGGGCAGCACTACTGCCGGGGTCAATGGAGTCTACTCCATCAGTGGAATCAGCCTCGTGGAGGGCGCGAATCAACTGCTGGCTGTCGTCGAGGACACCGTGGGCTCCGCCTCCTCCGCGCCGGTCAACGTGACGCTGGACTCCGGTCCTCCCGCGGCGGTGATTCTGGAGAACAATCCCACCTATGACTATTTCCGCGGCCTGCAGATTACGTGGCGTTTCGCGGCTTCGGGGGAACGGGCTTCGAAATTCCGGGTCTTCTGGAAGAACGCGCCCTTCACCACCGCGGCCCAGGCCACGAGCCAGTCGGTGCTTCTGGATACCCTTTCCTACACCATCAGCAGTGCTTCGGACGGGCCGCTTTACATCGGTGTGGTTGGTTACGATGCCGCCGGAAATGCCAGCCCGCTTTCCAATGTCATCGCCTACCAGCTCGACCGCACCGCTCCGGTCTTTACCGTCGCTTACGGAGGCTCGCTGCCGGCCGGTCCTGGAAACCTGGACATCATCCTGACGGCGAATGAACCACTCGGAGCGACGCCGAATCTCACCGTCACCCTGGCGGGAACGTCCACGCCCATCAGTGTTCCCCTGACAAAAACCACCGGTCAGACTTATACAGCCACCTACGCGATCAATAACCTCACGGCCACCACGGGCGTGGCCGTGGTACGTGTTTCCGGCGCGGACCTGACGGGGAATACCTTCACGGGCGCGCCCGCCGGCCCGGCTCTGGTTTTTGACATTACGAGGCCCACGGGGACGCTCACCTTCGACAAGGCCGCTCCTATCAAGACGGTCAGCGCCGCGGATCCAGGCATTGCCCAGGATGTGCTCGTTTCGTTCAACCTGACGCTGAGTGAGGCCGCCCGTCCGGGCACGGTGCCGGTGCTTCACGTGTCTCCTCCCATCGGGGCGGAGATTCTCCCGCTCCTCACCGGCGCGGGCACGTCTTGGAGTGGTTCCATGACGCTCACCTCGGCCATGGGTAAAGGCTTCTGCCAGTTCACAATGAGTGCCCAGGACGCCGCGGGGAACGTGGGCACCACCGTGACCCCCGCCGCCCTGGAAATCTACAATACCCAGGACCCCACGCCGCCCGGTATTCCGGCCAATCTCCAGGCCACGTCGCTTCCGGGTGGCGCGATCAAAATCAAATGGGACGCGGTGGCGGGCGCGGACTATTACCGGATCTATCGTGAGCCGGGCAACAGTGGCGTCACCCCCACCGTGCTGGTGGCGGACAACGTCACGGGCACGGAATGGATCGACCTCACCGTGCCGGTCGATGGGATTTACCGCTACGCTATCCGGGCTTTCCGGGTGAGCATCGAGGGTTCCCCCAGCGGCACGCTCAATGCCCTCAGCGACCGCACCCCGCCGAACGTGCCGACCGCGTTCACCGCGGAGTTTGGCCCTCATGGAGTCATCATCAACTGGTCCGCTCCGGCCACGGGGCAGGTGCCGCACCACTACATCGTTTACCGGAACGGGGTGAATGTGCGCCAGGTCACCACGCCGCAACAGGTTATCGATTACCCGCCGCGCGGATCGTTCGATTACCTCATCGCCGCCTGTGACAGCGTGGGGAATGAAGCCCGCACGGCCCCCATTACGCTCGTCTTCCTCGTGGACCCGGTGACGAATCTGGTGGCGGAGGTGCGCGAGGGCCAGCCCGTCACGTTGAAATGGGCGTTCAGCGATCCCGTGGGCATCGGCTTCAATGTTTACCGCAATGACGTGAAGCAAAACGGCGCGCCCATCGCGCTCGCCAATCCCTACTACGCGGACACCCTCCCGCTGCCGCCCAACGAGCACGTGGATTACCGCGTGACCGCCGTCAAAGCGGGAGGGCAGGAGGGGGTGCCGCGCACCATTCAGGTGCTACCGGTGACCTGGAACATGGCTTTGAATCTGAACGATTCCGGGATCACCCACGGAACGGTCTCCCGCTATTTTGACAACTACCGGGTGACCGTGGAAAACCGTGACGCCGTCAATCCGCTGAACCTTCAGGGCATTGATGTAAACCGGGCGCTTTCCGGCGGGGAAACGACGCACTTCATTTACCAGCGGACGCTGACGGTGCCCGTCGGGCAGTCGGCACAGACAGACGTGCCGGTGCCTGGTGCCTCTCAGTTACTGCAATCCCAAACGGTGGAACTGGCGCTGCTCACCATTCCGGATGAGGGCGGAAGCTTCGTGCAGTATATCCGTTCCGGGGTTCTGCCCGGCGCTACTGATCCCGGCGTGACCGTGGATCTCCGCCTGGCCGCCACGCCGGTGGCGGGTGGTCTCGCGAACCTTCTGGCGCGTGTCACCAACAAGGGCTGGACGCCCATCGATCTGGTGCTTGGCCGTCAGAATGGCCAGGCTCCCGGTGACCTCGCGGTGAATGTCCTGGATAAAAATGACGCCGTGGTCAGCACGCTTCAGTTCAAGGGCATCGGCACTCCCGGACTTGTCATCCGGCCCAATGGAGAGGGCCACGTGGCTCTCGATCCCGGCCAGTCCGTCGATGTGCCGGTCAACGGTCTGCTGGTGCCCGCGGCACTCGCCGAAAGCGGGCGCGCCAAATTCCAGGCGGTGGTGAGTAAAATCTACAGCCAGCCCGGGACGCCGAACGAACGCGTCAGCGGCCCGCTGGAGGGAGTGCTCACAAGCAATATTTCGCTGACCCCTTACTTCGGCAGCGTCACCACCTCACAGAATACCTATTCCGGCAATCAGGCCATCGTCATCAACGGCACGGCCACGGACCGGGTCTCGAACAACCCGCAGGCGAATGCCCAGATGAAGATCGGCTTCTCCGCCCGGGGTGCCGTCTGGTATCAGACCATCACCGCGGATGCGACCGGCCATTTCTCCTACAGCTACACGCCGTTCCCCGGGTTCGCCGGTGAACTGACCATCTGGGCAGCGCATCCGGATGTGTTCGATGTCCTCTCGCAGAAGACCGTCCGCATTTACCGGCTCTATGTCTCTCCGCAGACGGCGGAGATCCGTATGTCGAAGAACGACACTCTCGACTTTACCCTGAACCTGATCAATCCCGGCGATCTGGCTCTGTCCGGAGTCGATGCCACCTTCCGGGCCTATCGCCTTGCCCCGGACGGAGTGACCCAGATTCCGGTGCCGCAGATCACCGGCAACTGGAAGACCGGCGCGGGAGGCGGGCCGGGCGGCGTCAAAGCCCTGGGCCGCGCCGCTGCGGACTTGCGGCTCAGTGCCACGGCGGACGCGCCGGATTCCGCTCAACTGGAAGTGACCCTCTCGACGGCGGAGGGAGCCAGCGTGGTCTTCACCGCGGGGCTGCAATTGCTCCCGGCGGTGCCCATTCTTTCCATGACGAGCCCGGCCCCGGGCTACGTGGACGTTTCCGTGAACCGCGGCAATATCACCAGCCGTCAGGTCACCATCCAGAACCTGGGCACCCGCGCGCTCCAAGGCGTTCAATTGGTGCCGCCCCAGGTGGTGCCTTGGATGCAGGTGAGCCTGCCGCTCAATGCCGCCGGGGTTGCTGAGCTGCCAGACATCGGCGTGGGCGAGACGTTCACCTTCAACGTGGCCTTCGTGCCGCCGGAGGGGACGCCGCTGCAATACTTCAGCGATAAGATCAAAGTCCGCGGCACCAACGCGCCGGGGGACTTTAACTTTAACGTGTTCGCGCTGGTGTCCTCCTCCCAGGTGGGTGGCCTCGCCTTCCACGTGACGAATATTCTCAACCAGGAGGTGCCTAACGCCGGAGTCCGTCTGCGCAATCTCACCACGAGTGCCGAGCTCGGACCTGTTCCCACGAATGCGCAGGGCCGTGTTTCCTTTGACAGTCTTGCAGAGGGCAAGTGGTCCTGGCAGGTAATCGCCGCGGGCCACAACTCCGCCGCCGGTTCCGTGGACATCGTTCCGGAGCAGGTCACCGCGGTGCCGGTGGAGCTCAATCGGAGCCTAGTGACCGTGACCTTCCAGGTCCGGCCGGTTCCCTTCACGGACCGCTACGAGATCCTGCTCGAGCAGACCTTCGAGACCTTCGTTCCCGCTCCCGTGATGGTCTTCACACCGCCCAAATACGACTTCGGTCGCGTGCAGCCGGGCTTCGAGACCACGGTTATTTACGAACTTAAGAACCATGGTCTCATCAAGGTGCGCGATATCGAAATCAAAGGCACCTACTCCGGCGCGCTGACGATGGAGCCGTTGATCCGCTACATTCCTGAACTGGCGGCGCAGCAGACGGTGGAGATTCCCGTGAAGTTCCGCATGGCGACTCTGGCGGACGGAGAACACGGCGGCTGTGGTGGAAGCCTCACCGGCGAAAATGATTTCACGCCGCCGAATTTCGGTGACTCCGGCGGCTTCGGAGGGGTGGCTCCCACCATTGGCAATGCCATCACCAGCCAGTGCGCCACCCCGAGCCTCGCGGATTTCCTCACGGGCATCGCGGCCATCGCCAATATGGCGGGCAAGGGCTGCTCGGAGAGCCAGAGTTCCGGTCACCTCACCACGGTGCTCGCGGTGGCCCTCGGCGTGGCGGCGGGATGGGAAACGGCCACCAGCACGCCAACGGATCTTTTTGGTCTCGGCGCGGCGATCGCCAGCGCGCTCGGTCAGTGTGCCGCAGCAAAGTGGGGCGATCTCAACAGCGGGGGCGGCAGTCCCGACGGCGGCGGTGGCGGCACCCAGCAGCCTGGATTCCAATCCGGCGGCAATGGCTGCTTCGTGGCCGGTACTCCGGTTCTGACCAGCGACGGGAAATCCGTTCCGATTGAGCAGGTGAAGGCAGGGGACATCGTCCGGAGCGGTACCGATCCGCGGGATACCTCGACCGTCCTCTACGCTTACACGCTCCAGTCTTCCGATGTGCTCGAATTCCAACTGCATCCCCGCTCCGGCGGAGAGGACATTGTTCTCAAAGTCACGGGCGAACACAGAATCTGGAAAGACGGCACCGGCTGGATCGCCGCCGCGAAAATCAAACCCGGCGACTGGCTCTATCGCCCTGACGGGACGCTCCTCGATGTTAAGAGCGTCAAGCCGCTGCCTGGTTCCCACACCGTCTTCACCCTCCAGCTCAAGGGGAACAACGCCTTCTACGCCAATGGTGTCCTCGTTCAGGATCTCTGCGGAGGCCTGTTCCTTGAGCAGAAACAGCGCGACGAACTCCAACCCCGGTCGAAATGAACAGGCCCGTGCATGTGCCCCATCCGCTCTTTGTCATGAAGACCTCCTTTCCCGCTTCCTCCGCCGCGACTGCCAGGCAATCAAGTGATGGAGACCGTGCCCGGTTTCCCTCTGTCCGCCGGATGGCTCTTCTGCTGTTGTTCTTCCTGACACCGGTTGCTCTCCACGCCCAGACGCAGTTCCAGGGCTGGTGTTCCCAGGTGAAGATCGAGATCCTCCAGGAACTGAGCCTCGAACGCACGGGCTTCGAGGCCACCCTCACCGTGACTAACAACGACGGGGCGGATTCCATCACGGACTTCACGGCGGCCCTCACCTTTGAGGACCCCAGCCTGAGCACCGCCACGGTCACCAACGACGCCTCCAGTCTGTTTTTCGTCAAACCGCCGACGATTGAAAACGTGAGCCGCATTGATGGCAACGGCATCATCTCCCCCACGAAGACCGCCACGGTCCGCTGGTTTATCATCCCGACCATCGGAGCCGGAGGATCCCAGCCGCAGGGGAAGCCGTACCGCATCGGCTGCAATCTCGGCGGCAAGCTCCAGGGGGTGGAAATCCCGAAGTCTAACATGTTCGCGCTGCCGGACACCATCACGGTGAAGCCGGAGCCGCAGTTGAGGATCACTTACTTCCAGCCCCGGGATGTCACGGGGGACGATCCGTTCACTCCGGAGGTGGAATCGCCCATTCCCTTCACTCTCGGAGTGCTGATTCACAATCAGGGGCACGGTCCTGCCCGCAGCCTCAAGATCGATTCCCAGCAGCCGAAGATCGTGGACAACCAGAACGGGCTGCTCCTCGTGGCCCGTCTGCTGGGATCGCGGGTCAACGATTCCCCCCTGAATCAGTCGAGCCTGCTGCTGAACTTTGGCGATCTCGAATCCGGGCGCACCACCAAGGGCTCGTGGGACATGATCACCTCCCTGTCCGGGCACTTCATCGAGTTCAAAGCCTCCTATACCCACGCCCTCGAACTGGGCGGCGAGGCCACCTCGCTCATCACGGGGCTTTCCGCGCAGTTCATCGCCCACGAGTGTCTGAACGACGATCCCGGTCGCGATACCATCAAGGATTTCCTGGCGGATGTGGATCGTGATCCGGACGAAATCCCGGACGCTCTCTACGAAACCCAGGAGGGTAATATCCTGCCGGTGAACTATCAAACGGCGGCCACGCAGAGCGGCACGCTTGCCGCCAACAATGTCCAGGTTTCGATTACTTCAGCCTTCGAGAACTGGATCTACATGCGTCTGCCCGATCCCGGGCAAAACAAGCTCGCCATCACCCGCATCCGTCGCAGTGACGGAAAGGTGCTCAATCCCGCCAACTACTGGACGAACACCAAGTACTCGAAGATCGGAAACATCCGCAGCGACTACCTGAACATCTTCGACAAGGTGGCCAATAACACCGCCTACACCTACGCGTTGACCTACAACACCAACGCCGTGGACGTGGTGCCTCCGGTCACCACCATCCGCTTTGCCGGGGACCACACTCTCACGGGCGGGATTCACTACATCACGCGGGACACGCAGATCTTCTTCACCTCCGAGGACACCAGTCCGGTGAGCATCGAATACAAGATTGGCACGGGCTCCTTCGTGCCCGCGCTGCCGTTCACCATCACCACTCCCGGCACCTACACGGTCACCTATCACGCCAAAGACCAGTCCAATAACCTGGAGGCGGACAAGACGGCGACGGTCGCCATCAGCGGAGCCCGTCCCTCCATCGACAGCTCCTCCGTGCCGGTGAGCAATCTGTTCATCCCGGGTTCGCCGAATGTCATCTCGGTACGCCCCGGAGCTTCGAATGTGCGCTTCACCGCCGGGACCAATCCGCTGCGCGTCGATGGCCAGGTGGACATCTTCAAGGGAGTGGTCGCGTGGCCCGTCCTTGCCGGCATTCCTCCCTCGCCCACTCCCGCCGCCACCGCGACGCTGACCGTGAGTGGTGACCATGTCGATTTCTACAAATACGCCGTGGGCAACGGTGCCTGGAGCGCGGAATTCCCGGTGGCCTCCCCCCTGTCGTTATCGGGGCTCTCCGGGGCCGTGACGCTCAAGGTCCTGGGCCGGTCACAGTACGGGGATTACCTTCCTGATGACAAAGCCTCCACCGCGACCTGGACGGTCAGTGCCTCGGCCCCCATTCTGACCGCGACCGGGGTTCCGGCGACTCCCGCCAAAACCGGTGACGCCTCTATCACTTTCGGCGGCACCGGCCTCACCGCCTACCGCTGGAATCTTGATGACTCCTATTACCGCGCCGAGCAACCCGTGGCCACTCCTCTGGCCCTGACGGCGTTGAGTCCCGGGACGCACACTCTCAGGATCATTGGCAAGCGCGGTGGCACCTGGCAGGACACAGCCTCTCCCACCACCATCACGTGGACTTATGATCCGGCCTACGGGTCGGACTTCACGGGGCTTCCCCTCGTGAATACGCAGGTCTATCCTAACATCGCCGGACAGACCATCGATCACCTCTGGAATGGAGCCAATCAGGCCGGGGTGCCCCAAGTGCCGGGAGCTTACACGGTGCGTTTGACCCTGACCGATACCCTGGGCCGCACGGACTATCAGACGCAGATCGTTTTCGTCGAAAAGCTTTCCTCCGGCGAGACTCAACTGACCCCCGCCGGGGCGGCTCCGGATGCCCGGAGCAATTGGGCGGTGTGGCAGGAACGGGTGGGCGGGGTCTGGAATATCCGTGCCCGGAATCTGGTGAACGGCGGCGGCGCGGTGGCTATTACGAACGCCGCGTTGACCCAGGAGAAGCCCCGGACGGACGGCCGTTATGTGGTCTGGCAGGGACGGCAGGCCAGCGGGGCGACGGACATCTATTACGCCGACCTCACCCTCGCGAATCCCGTGCCGGTGCAACTGATGGCCAGCGCGAACCGCCATGAGGTGAACCCGGTGGTGGACTGGCCGTGGATTGTCTATCAATACAAGCCCGTGGCGGACGCCTCCGCGCCCTGGCAGTTGGAGGCCCGGAATCTCCAGACCAATGCCATCGTCCGGGTGGATGCCGCCGCCGGGGATCAACTGGATCCCTCCATCCACGCGGGTCGCGTCGCCTGGCAGGACTGGCGTGATGTGGGGCCGGGCGAGATCTACTTCGCGGACTTGGAAACCGGGGAGCACAAACGCATCACCACCCAGCCGGCGGGCCAGTATCATCCTTCCATCTGGGGCCATACCATTGTCTGGCAGGACAACCGGAATACCCAGGTGGACATCTATAAATACGATCTCCGCAAAGGCGTGGAGGAGCGCCTGACCTCCTCCACCTTCAACGAGGTGAATCCCGTCATCCAAGCCAACTGGGTCACGTATCTGGAGGACTCCCTCGGCCCCGAGACTTCGAATCTCCGGCTGCTGGATCTCGATAGCGGGGAAAGCGTGGCCCTCACTCTCACCGGCGGGCAGCACTCCCCGGGCGCGCTCGGAAACGGCTATGCCGTGTGGTCCGGTGCCGCGGCGGGCGCGGAGCCGGTCACCGCTTCCTTCCTCCCGAGCCTCCAGCCGGTGATGCGCAATGCCAATACCGTGGCGGTGACTCCGGACATGGTCAGCCGTTACACGAATGCCTATGCCCTCCTCAGCGCCTGGCATACCACGGCGAATGTCCTGTCAATTTCCCGCTTCCAGACGCTGGCCAGTCCGCCCGTCATGCAGACGGCCACCTGGTCCGGCAGCGCGGCCTCCGGGGTGAACTTCGCGCTCACTGCCGGGGACTTCCTCTGGATCAAGTTCGACCAGCGCCGCCTGCTCGATCTGGGCCAGACGACGGCGGCTCCGGTGAATCTCGCCTCCGGTAAAAACGTCCTGAGTTATGCCGCCTTCCCGGTCGGCTACACCGCCTACGATTTCATCGACGCCGCCGGTTCGGCGAACGTCACCGCTGTCCGGATGCTGGATGCCGTGAATGGTGCCTGGCGCACCGTCGAGATAAAGAACGGCACCAAAGCCGGTCCCAACTTTTTGATTCCCCGGGTGGCCGCGCTGCTGCTCGATATGAAGAACCCCGTCAACGCCTGGAAACCATGAACACCCGACTCTTCTCCCGCCTTCTCACGGTCACCCTGGGGTTGACCGCCCGTCCTCTGTGGGCGCTGACGCCCGCGGAGCTCGACCAGAAACAGAAAGCCAAAGAGGCCCTCACCGTGGTGGATGTCCGCCCCACCGCGCTGTATCAACGCAGCCACATTCCCGGCGCGATCAATCTCCCGGCGGATTCCATTGAGGGGAAAAAGCTCCCGCCCCTGGGGAAGGTGGTCGTTTATTGCGATGGCCTGGGGCTCACCGATACCAAAGCCTGCGTGGCCTCGCTCAACGCGAAGCCTGGGATCACCGCAGAGTCGCTGGAGGGCGGCTTTGCCGCGTGGGAGACCTTCACGAACGTCACCGCCGCCGCCGCGAATCTCCGTCCGCTCCCGGAACTGCCCGCCATCACCTATGACCAGCTCAAAAAGCTGGGCGGTGAGGAGGTCACGCTCATAGATGTGCGCAAGCCCGCCGGGCAGACGGCGAACTTCGATCTCACACCTTTTTGCCGCA
Organism: Verrucomicrobiales bacterium; assembly: GCA_965229245.1. GTDB lineage: Bacteria > Verrucomicrobiota > Verrucomicrobiia > Verrucomicrobiales > V1-33 > V1-33. The sequence goes on along the minus strand of CBDDIW010000001.1, from coordinate 1,203,719 downwards.
CCTGTGTGCCGAAGGCCCGCATGACCACCCGCCCGTTTGAGCTTCTCGAAACCATGAAGACCCCGCGCAAGGAGTTCTCCGCCGCGCCTGCGCTGCTCGTCATCATCGACAACGACGACACTTCCGCCCGCACTCTCGCCGCGAAGATCCAGGCCAGCGGCTACAAGCGGGTGGCGGTGCTGGCTGGCGGGGATGAGATCATCAAACGGGAAGGGAAGTCCGGCCTCGCCCGCAGTGGTTCCGCCGCGTCCATCACCCTGCCCGCCGACCGCAAGCCGGTGCCCCTCCCGCCCTCAACCCCCGCGCCCGCTCCCAAATGAGTAATGTCATTTCCAACTCTGTTGCCCTGAAGACGATGCCCGGGCCGGCCACTCCTTCCTTCCGTCTGCTCATGGGGGCCGTCTGCGCCCTTCTCCTCACCGGCACCGTCCAGGCAGCGGTCACGATCTCCAGTCCGGAGGCCGCCAATGTCAACCCCGCGGGATTCAGCGCCGTCTGGCAGATCAGTGACAATACGGGTTCCACTCCCGGTCTCGATATCTTCTCCGATGCGGCGGGCACCGTGTCGGTCCGCAATCAACTGGCGGTCGAGTTCTTCCCCGTTGAGGAAAACGATCCCGCGGTGCGTAGCACTTTTACCCAGCGCCAAGCCCGGCGGTCCCTGCAGACCAGCCTGCGCGCCTCCAATGTGGTGCTCGCCCGGATCACGGGAGCCCAGCCTTCCACCACCTACTATTTCCGGCCCCGGTCCTTCGATGCCGCGGGCGTCGCCAATGAAGCCGGCGCCGCGCCGCTGATCCCGGTGACCACTGCTCTCGAAAACGCCTTCATCGCCGAGTCCCGCCAGCTCCGGGTGGATTTCGCCACGGGCTTTGCCAACAGCGAGGGCTCGCTTGCGCGGCTCTCAGTCACGGGGTCACCGTATCCGCTCGTGGCCATCGTGGGAGACTGCGATCAGCCGGGGAATGCGTTTTTCGACCTCTCGCGCCTGCTCACGGCGGCGGGCACCACGAACATGGAATTCACCGGCAGTCCGGTGTTCACACTGCGGCTTCTCGGCACGGGCGCTCCCGCGGGCACCTACAATACCCCGGTGGCCATGCAGGGGCAATATGTGGTCGCCAAACTCAGCGACACCGTCTTTACCATTCCGTTTCCGGGCCTCTCCCATTTCACCGTCACGGGACCGGCCAATGCCCTGCCTGGCATTCCCTATCCGCTCACCATCACCGCGCGGCAGGCCGGCGGGCAGGTGCTGACCACGTTCAATTCGACGGTGGGCATCACCGCGAGCGGAACGCTCCTCGAAGGCGGCGGGATCTCGGATGGTTTCGTCAATGGCGTGCTGACGAACTATCCGGTCATCGTGAATGCCCCGGGATCCTGGACCATCACGGCCACCCGTTCCTCCGGCACGGAAACCGGCAGCCTCACCGTCACCGCCAACGCGCTGAACCTCGCTTCCTGGAAGCAGTTTTATTTCGGGGCCAATGCCGGAAATCCGGCCATCGCGGACTTCACCGCCGATGCCGATGGCGATGGTCTGAGCAACGGCGTGGAATACGCGACCGGTCTCAATCCGCTGGCGTTCAGTTCCGGGGCCATCAGTGAGGGGACGCTCGAAAACGGCTTGTTCACCTTCACCTACCGCAAAGCCAAATTCCCGACAGATGTCACCGTCCAGCCGCGCTGGAGCACGGATATCTCGGTGTGGCGCACAGACCAGATGACTCAGGACATCGTCTCGGACGATGGCGTGACCCAGGTTATTCAGGTCACCGTTCCCGCGGGAACCGCGAGCCGGATGTATGGGAAAATGGAAGCCACCACGCCTTAAGCGGGCATGCCGCCACAAATGGCTGTGGACTGACGGGAAGACCCCGTCCGGCTTCCTTTAGACAGCGCGGAGCCTTCCATCTCCCCCGGCCTCTTGCGTCATTTACTTTTGAGGCAGCAAGTCAGCTCATTTCTCCTTGCCACCGCCGGATGTCTGCGCATGGTATCGTCGTTCCGATGCTCTTAGAGATGATGGTTCTTCGTTGGAGTCAAAACAGGCCCACCATCCGGTGAACTGGTTTTCATGGAAGTGAAGACATCTCCACCTTGGAGTCAGAATCACAGCAGGCAAAAAAGTCGCTTTGACAAACCTGCCAGTTCTGCTAATCGCTTGGAATCAGAGAATGCCTCGCTAGCTCAATGGTAGAGCAGTTGACTCTTAATCAATTGGTTTCAGGTTCAAGTCCTGAGCGGGGTACCACTAAAATCAAGGAATCCGGGAGCCACGGCAAATTTACCCGGTGAAATGCGGAGGCAATTCCGGCTTGATGCGGTCCATTCCTCCATGCGTGTTGCCGGGGTGAGCGCGAGAAAAAAGAAGAAGCTGCATACCGCCGTGGCAGGCCGCCGGTCCAATGTGGACAGGGCAGGGGGCCGCTGGCGCATTTCTGTCCGAGAGGTGATCGAATCCCGCGACGGATACAGTTATACCACCTATTTGGTCCAGGGGTGGAAAGAGGACGGGAAATGGAAGCGGCGGCGTTTCAAGGATCGCGCGGAGGCAGAGGCCTTCATGTCCGCGAAACGGCTGGAGAACCCCCAGGAGGGAAAGCGCATGGGTTCCGTGGTGACCTCGCTTTCCCATGAACTGGTGACGGACGCAGAGAACGCGGCAGCCATTCTGGCGGCGCTTTCCCTACCCACGCGTCCCACGTTGACAGAGGCCGCGACTCACTATGCCGCCCACCTCCGGAAGACTGTGGCTGTGGAGGCCGTGCCGTTGCGGGACGCCCGCAAGGCCTGCCTGGCAGATAAGGAAGCCCGGGGTGTGTTGCGGGCACGGAGTGCCATGCAGCTCGAAAGCTCGCTCCGGCTTTTTGAAAACTGGCTCCTGCTGCTGCCCCGCTACCAGGGGCCCTCGATAGATGAGCACTGGAGCCCGCCGGTGAGCGATGTGACCGGCGAGGATGTCACGGCCTATCTTGAAAGTCTGCGGGGCCGTGGCGGCCTGCCTGCCGCCGTGAAGACCCGCCGGAATGTCCATACGGACCTTCAAAACTTCTTTAACTGGTGCCTGGGAACGGAGAATGACAAACCCTTGTCCACAAAGCGACGCTGGCACTTCCTGAATCCCACCGCCGGAGTAACCGCGAGAAAGCCTGAGCAGGGTTCTCCGGATGTTTTGAGTCTGACCCAGGCGGTGGAGCTAATGGAAGCCGTGGAATCCTTCCAGGCCGGTGCGCTGGTGCCTTACTTCGCGCTGGCGCTGTTCGCCGGTATCCGTCCGGGGCCTGATGGAGAGTTGCGGAAGCTGGCAGTCCATGCCCATCGGGACAAGCCCTGCCGCGAGGCCGGAGGCCGTCCCTTGATCGATCTGGAACGCGGCGTCATCACGATCACAGCGGACATTGCCAAGACCCGGCGAAAACGCGTGCTCACGGTCCAGCCTAATCTGGACCGATGGCTGAAAGCGTACGGGGTGGAGATCCTGCCGGACCGGCACCGGGCAGGCATCGATAAGATCCGGAAGAAGTTCGCCCTCGGCCATGACGTATTGCGGCACTCGTTCATCTCCTACCACGTGGCCGCCTTCCGCAGCAAGGGAGACACAGCGCTCCAGGCGGGCACATCGGAAGCCATCATCGATGCCCATTACCTGAACCTGCCAACTCAACCGGAAGGAGTGGCGTTCTTTGGTATTGTGCCCCTCGGCGGTCTCCCGTCGGGCATAGAGCGACGGGAAGGCCACTAGGGCGCATCCAGACGCGCCGGGGGACATGGGAGCGACTCCGGGCGACCGCCTCCACTGGCGGCCCTGTAGGCCGCCTGCAGGGCCTGCGGCGAAGCCGCGTCGATCCTCTCCCGTTCATTGTCATGAGCTGCCCCGGTCACAACCCGGTGCGGCTCCATTCCACCCATGCGGCGGAGCCGCCTCGATGACTTGCCCCTCTCTGCCTGAGCCATTCCTCCCGGCCTCTTCCCCGTTCCCCTGTCAGCTTTAGGGAGTGGCGGGCTCCACCTGTCAGGAGGCGGGCGGACATTAAGATTTTAATCTTCGAGCAGGGGCCGGGAACATTAAAATCTTAATCTAAGGAATCTTTTAATCCTCCGGCCTCGGGTGCAAGTTTCCCGACCGCAACCTTTTGGCGCGCCGGAAGGGGCAAAACTCTGTGTCCCCTCTGTCCCCGGCAGGTGCCACCTCGCCGCGTTCGTGCCCCCGGAACGGCCTTTTCGTCCCCGGTCCGCTCAAAAACCGAACCTCTCCGGCCCTGCCGTCATCGCCTTATCTCTTCTCTGTCACCTTGTGTACCTTATAAAATAAGGATTGCTGAGGGATAGACTGGAAAGATGGATAGTAGAAGAGGGATTGGGTTTTTGTACAAAAGGCTGCACGTGGCGCTAAGTGGTAAATATTACTAAGAAAGGTAGCGAAATGACGGTCATTGCGGTCATTCCGTCAGCGGTAATGGAAATCCGGGGCTTCCGGAGCGTGTGAGATCGTCAGAGGGTTCCGTCCAACCCCCTACCTGTGGCGGTACTGTCAGCCCGTTTCCCGAAGAGAGCAGGACCTTTACTCCCGCCTCATGGTCGATGAGACACCCTCCTCCGCCCTCCCTTTCCGCCCGTGCCAGGCTTGCCCGCCTTCCCGTCCGCCCTCCGGCGGCCCACTCGCAGAGCCGTTTGCTCGGGCATGGCTCCGGCTCCGTGGAAATCATGGGCGGGTCCTGCGGCGCAATCCGTCCCGCCAGCCCGCCACGTATCTCCGGGGCCTCCCGTAAAAACCCACCCACGGCCCACCCATAACCAACCCACAAAAAAATTCCTCATTTTACGAAGGGCCGGATCGCTGAAAGCCCCGCTCACTCCCTCTGGAGTGGCGGGGTTTTCCATTGGCTGCCGCTGGATTCCAGTCTGCGCCCCCTTCATCGAGCTTTTCCGGTCCGTGTCTGGCAGCGCAAGGCAGGCCGTGGCCTTGATCATTGGCTTACAGGCGAGCCCATTCATTCCCGGGCCGCCAACGCAATGACTGAGCAACCCACTCCGACGCATCATTCCAACCCTCCCGGTCTTCTCAATCTGCCAGCCTGCATGGAGGCAGTCTGGCCTGATCCCCAGTCGCGCCCCTCCGAACGCTGGATGCGGAGAATGATCGCCCTCCGGAAGATTCCCTTCGTTCGTATCGGGCGCATGCTCTGGTTTGAGCCCGCCCGCGTCCACGCCGCTCTCCGGAAATTTGAAGTGGGAGTTCTCTGAGCCATGAAGCGGAAACGAGTCTCCCCGGAGCGCCGGAAGTTCGAGCGCGCCACGTTGAAGCAACTGGCGGAAGCAGGCGCAAGCCCCGCCGATCTGGGCCGCTATCGTTCCCTCCTCGTGCGGGGGCGGAAACCTGCCACCGCTGATTATGGCGAGGCCCTTAATCTCGCCTCCTGCGAACGATCCGGCATTGAGTATGCGCTCCGCTCTCTTCGCGGGGATGCGCCGGAGTTCGTCATCTACCGCATCAACCCCTTGCCGGAGGTTTCCCGTCATGGTTGAGACCGCGCCTCCCGCCATGGCTTCGCGGGCGCTCAACTACGTTCTGGCCCTGCCCTCCTCCGTCCAGGGGCAGGGAGGGCATGACAGCGCCTTCCGCGTGGCTGCCGTGCTGTGCCAGGGCTTTGCCATGGAACGGGCGGAGGCGCTGGCCGTCATGCGCGAATGGAATCACCTCCGCGCCAACCCGCCCTGGTCTGACAGGGAACTGGAGCACAAGGTGGATTCCGCACTCTCCCGGCCTGGCGAAAAGCCCTGCGGGTATCTCCTCCGCTCATCGCGTTCTCCCGGGCGCTCCACCTCCCGCGAATGGGAAGGCGTGGTCGCCGCGCCCGCCGGGACCCGTCAGGAGCGTCTGCCCGCCTTCAACCCGCGAGCCCTTGCTGCCGCCGCCGCTCAATGCCGCCGCGGGATCACGCTGGACTGGCTGGCGGACCGGTCGCCGGTCGCGGTGCCGCCGGTGGTGGATCAAATCGCGGATGGCAGGGCAACAGCCCGGCTGTTCATCGAGACCCTTTTCCAGCCCGGCGAGCGGCTCCTCATTTTTACCCGTTTCTACAGCCAGGGGGATTTCATGGTGGAGGCGGGCGGAGCGTCCTGGCGGCTCGCGGAGAAACCGGGAGTGCCCGCCGCGCCGTCTCCAGTGCCCTCCGGTGGCAGGGAGGACCTCTGGTTTCTCACCGCGCCTGTGAGCGGGCAATGGGTGAAGACCACGGACGCGGAGGCCCGCCTGAGTCGCCGGTGTGAAGGGGCTATCGAGCGCTGGCCATTCATTCTCCTGGAGTCGGACCATGCGGAGGAAAGCCTCTGGCTCCGCGCTCTAGCCACGCTGCCGCTTCCCATTGCCGCGCTCTACACCTCGGGAGGGAAAAGCGTGCATGCACTGGTACGGATCGATTGCAGTGGAAAGGCGGAGTTTGATTCCGTCCGGGACATCCTGCGCGCTGTGCTCTGCCCCCTGGGCGCGGACGGGGCAGCCATGACCGCCGTCCGCCTGTCCCGGCTCCCCGGCTGCCTCCGGCACGGTTCCCGGCGCGGAGAGGATTACCTCCGTTACGACCAGCCGCGCCTCCAGCGCCTGGTTTACCTCAATCCCTCAGCGGCTCCCGGCGTGGCCCTTCTCGACCTGCTCAAATGATTTCCGACGACGACAGCACGCCGCCCGCCGGATCTTCCGGCAACCCTCCTGAATCGGCCCCGCCCGCCGCGCGGCGCAGAACGAAACGCGAGGGAAAAGCGAAGGAGCTGGCCGCCGCCCTCTCCGGACTCGCGGCCCTCACGGGCACGGTGCTTCCGGATGAGGAGCGCATGGCTCCCCGGCTCAATGTCCAGTTGCCGGATACGGCGCTGGCCCGCGCCCTTGCGCAGCACCTCCGGAACGAACCTCTCTTCCGCCGGGCCTCCAGCGGGGCGCTGATTACCGTTAGCCCCGCTGGGGAAATGGAGGCCATGACTCCCCTGCGTTTCGTGACGTGGGCGGAGGAGCGCGTGACGTTCACGAAGGACACGGCGCGGGGGGAATCGGTGGTCAGCCTCTCGGTGGAGAAGGCCGCGCGCATCCTCGCCTCTGACAGCTTTCGCGGCTCTCTCCGGCCCCTCCGGACGGTCAATCTTGTCAGGCTGCCCACCTGGAGCGATCCGGAGCGGACGGGCGTGAAGCTGATGGGCGCGGGATACGATGAGGGCACGCAGTCGTTCACGGTGGATACCGTCCCCTATGTGGAAACCATGGAGCCGGACAGGGCCTATCAGTTTTTCCTTGATGCGTTCGCGGAGTTCCCTTTTGCCAGGCCGGATAACGACCCTGTCCAGCCGCTCTCGAAGAACCGCTCGTTCGCGGTGCAGATTGCCGGAATGCTGGCGGTTTTCTGCCGGCCGATGCTCTCGGGGTCACTCCGGCCAGCTTTTGCCATTCAGGCCAATCAGGCCGGTTCAGGCAAGACGCTGCTTTTGCGGACCGGCATCACTCCGGTCTTTGGGCCAGTCACGGTACAGAGTGCTCCTCGCGATGAGAATGAACTCGGTAAGCTCCTCACCGCCACGGCGGCGGAAGGCCATGATTACCTCGTGCTTGACAACGTGTCTGGCTACTTCGCCTCTGCGGAGCTGGAGAGCTTCCTTACCTCACCGCGCCGCCGGGGCCGCATCCTGGGGCATTCCCAGACGGTGGATGCGGAGAATACGCTCAATGTCTTTATCACCGGCAACGGCCTGACCATTTCGCCGGACCTGGCCCGGAGGTGCCTGCTCTGTGACCTCTGGTTTGCCGGGGATGTTCTGGAGCGGAGGATCACCCGGCCCATCGATGAGGAATGGCTTTCCTCGCCGGAGTGCCGGGCCGGATACCTGGCCGCCCTCTGGAGTCTCGTGAACCATTGGGGCCAGCTTGGATGCCCCCGGAGCACCGGCGCGCGTCTCGCCAGCTACGAGACCTTCAGCGCTGTCATTGGCGGAATCGTCATGTCGGCGGCCTTCGCGGACCCCATCGCCCGCCCGGAGGTGCGGCTTGACGAAACGCAGCAGGCATGGACCACGCTTTTCCGCGCCCTCGCCGCCTCGGTGCCGGATGGCGACGCCATCGAGTATGACCTCGATACCATCCTTGAGACCGCCAAGGAGGCGGCGCTGCTGGAGATCCTCACCGGCGACGCCAAGAATCCTAAAGTCTCTATGGGGAAGCGCCTCAGCAAATGGCGAGGGCGGCAGTTGATCGACTCCCGCGGCCGCCCGTTCGAGTTTGGCCACCGGCATTCAGCCGTGGGCGCGAAATACAAGGTCCGCATCCTCACGCCCGCCCCGCTGGAGGACGGATCATAGCACCACCGGCATTACATTTTCCGTATTCACCCCAAACCAAAAATAATACACATCATGAGAAAGACAGACCTTCTTGCCCAACTGCTCCACCTTGAGGGAATCAAGGAAGGGTATCAGAACGAAGAGTTGAACATCCGCGCCTTGGAGGCGGAGAAAAGTGTTATCAATTTGAAGCGCGGAAAGCTCCTCCTGGCGACCGGCGACCCTCTGGCGGTTGGAGCGGAAATCGCCGCCGCGGATGCTGCCATCCCGGTTCTTCAGGCCCGGATCACCCAGGCGAAAGCCCGCAATGCGGAAGTCAGCGACACCGCCACGGCGCGCGCTTACGAACTTGCCGGGAAAGTCCGGGAAGCTCTGGAAGAGAGGGCCACCAGCATGGTAAGGCCGCGCCTTCAGGCGCTCGCGGATATGCTCAATGAGTCGAATCCGGAGGATCATGTCTGTTTCACTGATAAGGAGTTCAGCGAAGCCGGGACAGATGGACTTTGGGACAGGGGTTTTCACTCGTGGAAAGACGATCAAATCCGGATCCCCGTCTTCCACCGGGAGGTCTTGGCTGGCCTGGGCAGAGTTTGGAGAGACCTTCCCACCGGCGAGTTCCGGCGCGACAAGGGCACCGGTTTCGTCAGCAGCATTATCGAAAAGGTGAACGCCGCCCTCATGCTCATCCCGAACGATGCCCCGACCGCAGAAGGTTCCGCGGCACCCGTCTAAGCCGCCGTCCCGCGCCTGGGAAGCGCCTGCCGATAATTTCGGCGGTGCTTCCCGGGCCTTCTGTCTCTCTTCAAAAATCGCCATCCTGCTCCCTCTCCCATTCTCCCATGAATAGAAAATCCTCCATCTCCGCCCAGCTAGGCGCGGACAAATCCCAATGGACCTCCACCATCGAAAAGGCCGGAGCCGAGGGCCGGAAGTTCGTAGGAGACATGAACAGCCTAAAGTCCAACCCCGGTTTCTTCAAAAGCATGCAGGGGAAATGGACGGAGTTTAACTCAAAGATGGAGGCGGGGAAAAACACCGTGGAGACCGTAATCGCCGCCGTGGAGAAACCTGCGGCGGCGAACGCCTGGTATGGAGACCTCGCGGACGGGCTGGCGGCGGTTATGGAGGACGCGGACGCCGCGAAGGAGCACCTGGGGCAACTCCGCCTTATCAGCGATGACATGTCTATCAGCGACGAGGGCTTCTCAAAGATGGTGGATTACTCTGAGCGCATCCAGTCCCTGGGTTACTCGGCGGAGTTCGCGGCGAAGTTCATCCGCGAGGCCGCCAACGCCGCCGAGTATATGGGCAAGGGCATTGAGGACATGGACGGCCTCATCGGCGGGCTCGATAAGATCGGGAACAAAGGCGAGGCCTCACTAAAATCCATCATCGCCCTCACCGAAGCCGTGCCCGCGTTCCGCACCGTCATGAAAGGGGCCTTCGGAACGTCGAATGCCAAGGAACTGGAGGAAATGAATCTCAGCGCCAAACAGCTCACCGAGGGCATCCTGCGCGGCATGCAAAAGCTGGAAACCGCGAAGCCCGGCACGGTGGAGGAAGGTCTCGCGGTGAAGGAGCGCAAGATGCAGCTCATGGGGGCGGACAGTGAGGACAACAACGGGGAGCTTCCGGACCGGGAGCCCACCTCCCCTTATCAGGCCACCCAGGACCGCGCCGCCTTTTTGGACGATCTCGCAAAAGAGAAAGAGGCCAAGGAAGCCGAAGCCGCCGCGGAGCTGGAGCAGAAAGTTCAAATCCTCGAAATGGAGGAGTCGATCAAGCGATCCAAAGCCGCCGGGCACGATGAGGAGGCCGCCGCCCTGGAGGACAAGCTGAGCCTCATGACCAGAGCAAAGGACCTTGTGAAAGAGATGGGCGTGTCCCAGGAAGTCGCCAACGCTGCGGTAATCCGCGAGAATGAGGCCCGGCGGCAGACGGAGCAATGGCTCAAGAACAAGGAGAAATACGACAAACAGGACGAGGGGAAGAAGTCGCTCCACGATGCCGCGGAGAACCTGGCCATCACGGAGGCCCGCGGTCGCGGAAACGAGAAGCAAGCGAAGAAGCTGGAGCGTGAGCAGCAGCGCCGTCAGCAGGAGCAAAGCCTCATAGCGGCAGGCGTTGACCCCCGGCAGGCCGCCGTAGTCAGCGAGCGAAACGCCAAGGCTGAGGAGGACATGGAATATCTTCAGAGGACCGGGAGGAAGCGGATCAAGGGCGCTGTTAGCCGCCGGAAAAGCGGTGGGGACTGGCTCCACGGCGGCACCGGCTACGGCGGGGGCTTCCTCAATCCCTCCACGCTCGATGGAGAGGACCAGAGCGCGGCCACCGGCATCAACCGGAACAGTCAGAAGGCGGCCCATGGCGCGGCTCCCCCCTCTGCCGCTACGGATCAGATCCTGTCCGAAATCCTCAACACCCTGCGGAACGACAAGCGCTCCGTGGCTGACAAAACCCGCCCCCGCTCCTGATGGACTCCGACACGCCTGCCCCCATGGAGCCCGCGCTCCCCGAAGTCCCCGGGCCCGCCGCGGAGCTGCTGGAGGCCGCCGCCGCCAGTCTTCGCGCCGGAGACACGGAGGAAGCCATCCGGACCCTTCACCGTGCCACCCGCGCCCTGGGCATCTACGCGCCAGGTGAAACGCCGGAGGACATGAACGCCGCCCTCATGGAGGAAGACGCTCCATCCCTCCGGGCCGTGAAGCTCCATCTCTTCTCCACTTTCCACCGGAAGTGCATGAAGGAAGGCTTTCGCCGGGAAGTTGCCGGACCCATGGCCGCCCAGGAGATGGAGCGCCGGGGCTTTCTCCAGATTCCCGTGGAGGCCTGGCGGGCCGCTCTGGCCCGCCGCGAGTGGCGGAGGATCGAAACCCTCGATCCCCGCACGAACGAACTTGCGGACCGCATCGCGGAACGTCTGGACCTCACGCCGGAGGCCGCCATCAACATGGGGGTTTCCTTCCTCGCCTTGAAGATCTTTCCCTCCGCCCCCTTCCATTGAGCCCGCGGCCTGCCCCCATCATGGACCCTGACACCGTTACCTTTGAGCTGGACCACGAAGCCGCCGCCGTGCTCCGGCATGTGCTCTGGAACGCGCTCTATGATGTGAGCGCCCCGGACATGGCCGCCCCTCTCCACGAACGCGCCAGACGCATCCTGGAGCGTCTTCCAGCCGTGCCTCTGCGGGCTGAGTGGTTCGCCTCCAGCTCCGCAGCCGGCTGATTTCCTTTTCCGGTTTCCATGCTCCGGGCCGGTAGCCAGGGAGCATGGCGGGCCGCGGCGGGTGGGCTACACTTTCACCGCCGCGGCCCAATCTTTTCCTCCCCCTGGTCCCTGCCCATGTTCCCATTCCCTGCCTCCCCCGCCGGTGCCAGCCTCCCTTGTGAGCCGTGGCTGATGAATGCCACCACGCTCCGCTTTCTCTCAATGCTCCCGCCGGGACCAGTCGCGGCGGCGGCCACGCCTCCCGCCCCCGGGGCTCTCAATTCCGTTTGCACGTTCGATCCGGGAAGCCGCCTCGCGGTCATTCGTGTCATGGGCATCCTGAGCAAAGGCGATGCCGGTCCGGCTTCGCTCGATGCCGTGGAGGATGCTCTGGACCTCCTGCGGGAGCGGCGACCCCGCGCCGTGGCCATCCACTTCAACACGCCCGGCGGCACCGCCAACGGCCTGCCGGAGGCCTCCGCGGCTATCCGTGCCTTCTCCCGCGAGGTCGCGCCTGTGCTCGCCTACACGGACACCATGTGCCTCTCCGGAGGCTACTGGCTGGCCGCCGCGTGCGACTGCTTCCACGCCGCCCCCTCCGCCTACGTGGGAGACCTTGGAGCCCACGCCGCCCTGATGGACGACTCCGCCCACTTGATGGCGGAGGGTGTGAAGGTCCACCTCGCCGCCAGCGGTCCGCTAAAGGCCTCCGGCTTCACTGGCCAGCCCGTCACTCCCGCCCAACTCGCGGCACTGCAAGGCGCCGTCGCCAGACTCTCCGCGCGCTTCCGTGCTCACGTCACTGCCCGCCGCCCCGGCATCGCCCCCGCCGCATTCTCCGGCGGCATATGGGCCGCCCAGGACGCGCCCACACGCCTCCATGACGGGCTCCTCATGAGCCGGAGCGCCCACCTCGCCGCCATCTGGGGCTTTCTCCCGAAAGGCTCCAGACGGGCGTAGAGCCTTCCTGCCAATGAGTCAGGGAAAGGCCTGAGCTAGGGGTGCAAAAGGGGTGCAACCGGACCAGGGCAGGGTGGATTTCCAGCGCCGTAAAGCTCCCGGCAGACTGGAAGGGTCTCCAAAGGGGGGCAAACCGTCTCAAGGGGTGCAAGACAGAACCTTTGATAATCAAAGGTTTATGGGTATGGAGGGGGTAGAGACCCTAAAAACCCAGTCGATCGGAAAAAAGGAGTTTTCTGGAGCAGCACAGATGCCGAACAAGGGCGTGAGACGAACGGGGGCATCCATGGGAATCCTTTCAAACAGCGTTGCTGCACTCTTGCCAAAAGCATTGAGGAGCTTTCCGAGCATCCCGTGGATGCGGGATTGTAATATCTGCTCAAAGCTCAAGCATCAGGCCGCAAAACTCATTAATCAACTTTGAACCTTTCCCTCTCTCGCACTTAGGATCCGACACTTTTTCGTTGACAACGAACTCGTTTATTCACCTGGGTTTTAGAAATTTTACTGAACTTTCATGACAAGCGATATCAATTGGCTGGAAGAACTTCCCTCTAACTGTCCTCCTGAAGGCTCAATGGAGCCTGCCGGTGCCGGGTATTACCGACTTGTTTCCTCTTTTCCGCCGTCAGACGAAGATTATCGTCCTACGCCGTTGTCCAGGCCTTGTTGCCCATGCATTGCAAAAGCTGTATCCCTTTGGGAGGATTTGAAGTCAATGGATCGAATCCGCAAAATCGGAGCTCACCAGAGCAAAAGAGTAGTCAAGATCGTTTTGCCTAAAGAGAGTGGCCACGTTAAACAGACCTTTGGGCCAAACCACTATTCCTGGTGGCGACGTTCAAATTTTGATCCGATTGCCCACTCTCAACCCGTAGCTGAATAACGGCATGAAACCAAGGGAACTCTCGGAACTTGCCGTGCTGGAGTACTACGACGGTCCCATTTTATTTACTGCCGAGGATGCAGCAGAGTCGAAATACATTTGTGTATTTCTCCAAGAATCAGAAGCGGGAAGGGAGTTCTTGTGTGCTCGGGTTGCGCCGTCCGCTCTTCGGCGTTTTTTGGCTGGTGGAACTGACCTGAGAACTCTAATCCTTGATGCACCGCTCGTTGATTACTTTTCGCTAAATATGCCCGGACCGGGTGGAAAGGGCCTGCTCGCTGTTCCCATAACCCTAGAAAGCGTACCCGTTAACTTGCTCCCAGCAGCGGATTATTTTGTTCCCTTGGAGATTGGGTCGCCGCTGTTGTCAAATGAACGCGTCGTCATGGATGCGGCGCTGGAGGTCTATGAAGCAAAGGATGAGCCGGTTATCGATGCGTGGAAGCTTGGCGCCTTCTTAAAAGTCATTCAAGATTTACTCAGATTTGCATACAAGAAGGCGATATCACCATTGGCACCGGAGGAGCGAAAGCACTTGGGGCGGGCCAATTATCATACTGCACAGGTTTTCGGAATAGGGCAACATGCCTCATTCGGGATTCTTTTGAGATCAAAAGACACTGCGGACCTTGCTCATTATACAGAATTCGAGAGAGCTTTGCACAAAACAGAACAAATTCTTAGAGAATCAAGGGATGTGGACAGGACCATAGATGTTCTGAGAGAGAATAAAGGCCATCTTGTAGGGGCATACCGGCGTCTTTTGGATTTTCTGATTGAGAGCAACGCAACTCTCAGGATAAAGTGGAGCGTTCCGCGCCCATTTGAGCCTATCAAGAGATTTTCAATTGTTCTGGACGATGCTCGGAAAATACAGGCGGCGTTAGCTTATCAATTGGATATGAATGATGAGTTAATGGACCTTGTTGGGCCGGTTATTCAAGTTCACATCGAGAGTGGCGCATGGACACTGCAAACCCAGGACGGGGAGTATCACAGAGGCGAGGTGGAAAAGGGGGCGCGATTAAGTTTGGCAGGCATAACAGCCGGAACGAAATATTACAAGTTTCGGTGCAAGGAGGAGGTTAAGATAAATGCGATGGGGAAGGAGCATAGATCGCTTCTCCTTTATGAATACGAGGAACTGAATCCACTCGGGTCGCCCCCCGTTCTTTCTTCGCCTTCTACTGCGCCTCCCCTAGGCGAGGCCGCCACTAGAGAAATAAATCTAGGGGAGATTGTCATAGGGGAAGCGTCGTCGCTTCCTTCCGCCATTAACCTTGGTGAAGTATTTAACTACGATTGCACGATGAATCCGCCTCGGCAACTTTACCTTGACTCCGGCTTGCAGTAATCGAGAGGCATCAAATTTTTCCTTATTGGTTATTTCTTCACGATACGGGATCTGAAATAGCGCTGCGGAGTATTACTGGGGTAGTCCCCCGGGGATGCGGGAGACCAGTTTACAAGGTCAGAACTCGCTTCCAGTATAACATTCCATGTGGTGCCCGTTTCTGCGGGAATTGGTATGGAGTTGGTGGCAATACCGACCCGTTGAACTTCAAAAGTTACAAATCCTTTAATGGGATCCGTGTTGTCTGTGTTATCTATCTTTGCACTCACCGTGGCTGGACCGGCAACAACGACCTTTGAAGACGCGGTGGAGGAAATTTCAAATTGCTTGCCCTGTATTGTAACGAGGATTTTAATAAAAACGCTGTTTGAGTAGAGGAGCTCTAGGGATTCACCTTCTGCTAAACTGATTGGCGTGGAGGTTGTATTTTGACGGCCAGGGCTTTCAATTGCGACAGTGACTTTTCCCGCCGTTGCATTGGGCACGATGACGGAAAGGGAGGCAATGACGAGTAAGGAGGATCTGTTCATACCTCCGTAGTTTTGGAGAACTAGACTTCCGGTCAAGGTCCGTAGTGCCGGACGAATAGGCCGTCGAGTAATGGCATGAGAACAAGAAAATTCTTGCACGAAGTATCCCATTGGGATATAGTTCCGCCGTCGAACCCAACTACATTTGGGGGAAACGAAGCGGCCCCACGGTGTGCTAGAACACTCCGTAGGGCCTAGAACCGAACTCAACTAACCTGAACTCGATCCATGAAAAAACCGTATGTCGGAGGAAGTCGCACGCAAGGTCAAAGCCGCCCGCGAAAAAGCGGGTCTCTCACAGTCTCAAGCCGCCAGCGTTTGGGGGGTACCAAAAGCCACATTGATAAAGTGGGAGCAGAATCAACGAACCCCCAGAGGACTCGCGCTGGAGGCTCTCAACGCCAAGCTGGACGCCATACTGGCGGAGCCGCCGCCAAGGAAAAAAAAGAAGCCCTAAAGCCGCCACGCCGGAGGGTCATTTCGGTGACCTTCTCAAAACCAGGTCCGTTCTGGCAGGAGACGGGGGCGTTCATTGGCGGCCTTATGGCCAGGGAACTCCGGCGGAGGCCGGAGGAGCACCGGGCACCGATCGCGCTGGAACGGCTCCTTGAGATGCTGAGCGCCTGCACGTCAACCATGGCTGAAACCCTCCGGGAGCCCGCCCCGGCGGACCTCCCTGCCTGCCGGGTGCTGGCGGAGTGGGTGGCATCGATCCGTGACCAGGTGGCCGCCCGTGGTGACGGGCCGAAGGCGGAAACGTCCAGTCCCGGCCTCCCTCCGTCTCCGGTCGCCGACAGGGAGCCAAAAGACCCCGGCGCGGCCCCTCTGAAATCCAAGGGCGGAGAATCCGCTGAGGAGCGGTTCTGGCGGAAGGAAGGAGAGGAGGCTGGCCACCTTCTGGCGAACGCACTGGTCAGAAGGCCCGGCTCTTTCCGCACCCCCCTGACGCTCCGGATGCTCCTGGGGTTCTTCACTTCCGCGGCCGAGGTGCTGGTGGACCAGGCGCGGGATCGCTACCGGAAAGACCTCGGGGCCTGTCAGGAATGGTTTGTATGGATCACTGGCTTCCGGGATCATATCGCTGCCCGGGAGACCGCCACAAAGCCCGCCAGGCGCTCCGTGCCGGTGGGAGGGCGGAAATACTCCATGGACGAAGGACAGGCACTGTATGACGTCTGTACCGTCGCGGAGTCCGAAGCGCTGATGGCCGGTCGATTGAAGCCCCACGAACGGACGGGTAACGAATGGCGAAGGCTGAAACGGGAATGCACCCCGGCGGAATGGCGCTCTCTCCTGGAAGGGGGGCCGGATCCGGACCGCGTGGCCCCCACGCCGGTCTTGGTGGAAGCCATGGCCACCGCATGGAGCGTGCTGGAGGAAATGTCTTACCGGGATCGGGAACGCATGGCGGACAGGTGGGCTTCGCGGCTCCCGGAAGGCGCTAAGCTCCTCCTCCGCGAACGGACCCCCTGGGCCCTGCTGGGGCTCAAGAAAACGGGAGGGCTGGCAAAATGAGAACTGTCCTGCTCTACAAGGTGCGGATGCGCCGGAAAGGCCTCCGGCAGTGGGCGCGATGCCTCCCCCGGGAGATCGGCGCGGCGCTTGTGGCCGAAGCCTTCCAGACGCTCCTGTCCACTGGCGACGCTACCGGCTTGGAAGGGCTGGAGTTCGCCCGCCTCGTCACCGCCCGCCGCCGGCGCAACCTCCTCAATGTCTCCCGGCCATGAGTGACCCGAAGCTGAAAGAGACCGTCGCCCGCATCTTCCGGTGGGAATCCGCCGTGCTCCGGACCGTGGCCCAATACTGCGACATGAAGGCCGGAGAGCAGGAGGAGGAGATTGCACGACTCCGCGGGGACACCCCGGCGGAGCTGGCCGCCATTGCCGCCCGCGTCCGGAGCACCCGCGCCATGGTAAACGAAGCGCTGGACGCCCTCCGGGGCATCCTGTCCGTGTATCTGGCGGATTTGCCCCCGCTCGCCACGGAGCAACACGTTCGCCGCGCCCACGCCATGCTGAAGGACCCCGTCAGGGTCTTCCTCAAGGAAATGCCTCCGTTCTCCGGCCTCATGTGGTCCTCTGAGCGGCAGAGGCGGAGAGCCCTCGCGGCTCCTGAGAATCCCATAGCTTAAAATAGACTGCAAAGCCCCATCGCTCTATGACGCCCCGGCCGGGATTTCCCGGCCGGGGTTTGTGAAGAGTTAAGCCGGAGGGAGTCCGTAGTAGCTACGCAGCGCTTCGGTCAGTAACTGAGAAGCTACTGACACCCCAATGTTCAGAACTCCCCCGGCAGCTTTCGCCACCATCTGGCCTAACCAAGTGGAAACTTTTTTTCCGAAGCTTTGACCTTGAGGTTTGGGCTCGCTTTCAAGCGCTTCCCGAAGGGATGCAAGATCTTCTGGCGAAATCCCGTATTCTTTGAACTTAGCCGCGAGTATTTCGAAATCGTTGTGGCCAACGCTAATATGTGCGGTCTGTTGAGAATGTGGGCTGCCGCTCGCAATATTTCCGACATTTCCAGTTATGTAGTTATTGAAAATCTGGTTCACGGTAGAAATGGGTATGGGGACATCTGCTGTTGAAAGGGCCTCTCCTGCCTCGGGATTTTCAGCCTCAATTTCTAGGGCGAAGCTCAGAACCTTATTTCGAACGGCGTCAAGCACTCCCGCGATTTGAGAGCGGGGAATCATCTTCCATGCTTGCACGAGCCCCATGCCCTCATAGATCGAGCCAAATGGGATGAATGGAAAAACGTTGGGATTCCAGTACTCGACAAAAATAGGATCATCTCTTTTAAGGAGCTCCGAAAGGCTTGCCACGCTCCCGGTATGTTGGATTTTTCTAAAATGCTCTACAAAATCTTTTGGAAGTAATGCTACGGCAATCGGGGCATTCTGTAGACGGCGACCCATGAGGCCTGAAAACTCCCCTTGGTTGACCGCATTGAAAATTCGATAAGGAGGCAGACTCGCTACATCCAAGTAACCTTCCAATTCGCTCGCAAGCCATCGTTTTAACCCCTCATGGCGGAGTCGCGTTGCCAGTATGCGACAATTCCGCAACAGGCTCACAATATCTGAATTCCCGTCGACTGCCAGCCGTTGAATGTCTCGAAGAAGCGACATTGGCCGGGAGTAAGGCATCTATCCTACAAGTGCAACTGTTTCGTTCCCCCCCCCACGGACCACTTCTGCACCACGGCAACAACCCCGGCAAATTTCTTGTCATTCTGAGGGGGGTATTTGGCGGTTAGATGCAGGATAGAAGCACTGGAGGGAGGTTGGGGAATTCTCATAATTTGTTTAAAATAAACATTTTACACAAATTAAGACCACTGAATTTGCCCTCCCGGTCAGTCAGGTTCAAGTCCTGAGCGGGGTACCATTTTTTGAGGAGGAAAGGAATCGGCATCCAGTGGGGTGCATACGGGGCAGGAAAAACGGGCGGAGTGCCAGGCTTGAAAAGCCTGCGACATTGCAGGGAACCAGCTTGTAGTGGCGGATTGAGTGGAGGTTACCCCGCTGCTTTGCCATCCACTTTGTGGTTTTGCCTGGGAGGGAGGTGTCAATCCAGATAACGGTGGCGGGGGCTCCCCGCCGCCACCGGAGGCAAACGCTCAATTTGTCAGCAGGCACTGGCCGGAGAAGACCACGCCGGCGGCGTTGCCGCCGTTGCTGCCGCGCTGGATGAAGGGATAGGCGGGCAGGAAAGCGAAGTCGATTTCCTGGAGGCCATACATCGGATCCAGAACCACCAGGAAATCGTTTTTGGTACTCACTACTGTTACCCAGTGTCCTGAGTAGTTGGCGGCAGTGCCGCGCATCACGTGGAGAATGCCGGGCGTCTTTGGCTTGACGCGGTTTTTCAGCGCGGGGATGAAGGCACTGGTGTCGCCATAAGTGACGACATCGTGCGGGATGTTATTGAGCGTGAGGAGCTGGGCGAGCTGCGCGCGGCGGAGGCCGCCCTCCGGGATGGTGCCGCCGATCTGGGCCAGGAGGGCCTGTTCCGTGGGCGGATTGGTGGGGCAGGTGGACATGCGCGCCATGATGGTGGTGGCGACAGCCGCGAGGCCGCATGTGGTAGGATTTGCCTGGCGGACCAGGGTATAAGTTCCTCCGGTGGTGTCTCTCACGGTTTCGATGGGCATGGCAATGTGGTGTTCAAGTTAAAAGACGTGGCTGGTATTCCAGTATTCACCGGGGTTGTGAATTTTCCATCCTACCAAAGGAGGTCACAGGGCTTTCGCCGCGGGCTCCGCTGGCAGGCCCGTGAGTCCCAGGATGGCGAGACAGGTGGTTTCCACATTGGCCAGACCGCGCGCTTTGCCGTCCGGGAGATAGTCCGTGATCCAGCCGCCATTTGTGTGCTGGAGGGCCAGCAGGCGCTTCCGGATCTCAGCTTCCTGGGGCAGTGTCACGCCCAGGCGACGGGCGGCGTGGAGCGCCAGGCCGAGTTTATAGGTAGCGTATTGTCCCTGCTTTTTTACCACTTCATCGGCGAAGCCCATGCCGTCCCACATTTTCATGGCGGCTTCCAGCCGGGCTTTGCCCGTCGCGGGATCTTTTTCCGCCACCGCCGCGATCAATAACAGGTCCGCGTAGTTTTCCCATCCCGTGGTTTTCTCCGCCGTGGTCACTTCCGTCCGGATGGTGAATCCCCGGTCCACCGCCACGTCCTTCAGTTCATACCGGTAAAAGGGCAGGGGAGCCTCGCCGAACAGCATTTCGATCTTTCCGGAACGCGTGATGCCCCTGGCCTTGATAGCGGCTAGGATCTTTGCCGCGAGGTCCGGGTGGGAGCTCTTGAGCACGCGGGCCGCGAGCCAGTTATCGTGATAAAGCCACATCACCTTCGCGCCCTCATACTCCGGCAGCAGATGCATCTCCGGGTGAAACATCTTCACCAGAAATCCCCGTCCGCGGTCCGCGGCGGTGGCCGGGGAACCGGCGTCCCCGGCATGCAGGGTGAGAGGAAGCGCGGCGGCGAGCGAAAAGAAAAGGCGGCGGGTCATGGCGGGAGGCTTTCACCTATACCACCACGACCGCCGCCCTTTCAGCGATCTTTTCTAAAACGAAAATTAAATCCCCTTACCGGACGGACCGCGCCGGATGAGTCGAAGTTGATCCGATACAAGAATCGGTTCCGCGAACAAAGGCTTTGTCCCGGCGATCTGTTCCTCAATGCGTTTGATCTCCGCGCCGCGCAGCGTGGTGTCCGGCAGGCGCTTCAGCCGGGCGATGTCCGAATTCAGCACCGCCTCCATCTGGAAAGCAGCCTTCGCGGCAAGCTCCCGCATGCGGATTTCCGCGCGCTGGTTGAGGCTGCGCATCATGCCAGGCACGATGTTATGCAGCGGGCGCGCATTGTTCCGGATCCACTCGCGGCGGCCGTTGCGCACCATCTTGTTCACCACTTCGCTCGTGTATTCGCCGCTCATGTCCTCAAACTCGTGGCTCAGTACCACGCGCACCGGCGTGGCGGGCATGTAGCGGGAAACGAGGTGGGGGTAGGGGCCAAACTTCGGAGTCGCCAGATAAATGCCCTCCAGGAGCACGATCTGCGCGCGTTCATCCTCCCACACCACATAGGCGGTATTACCGGTGGCGGTGGAAAGCAGCACCTCGATGGCGCGGGCCACCATGGGGTGATCCCAGGTGAGGAAAATGGCGTCCTCCCGGGTGGCGGCCACGGAGCGGTGATAGGCGAAGGTAAGCCCCTCCTTCGGCACGTCCTCAAAGCGGAACTGCATCTCCGGATTCGGCTTCACCACGATGACGCGCGGGCCCTTGGTTTCCACCAGGATGCCCAGCGTCTCCAGCGTCCGGTTCATAAAGATGTCCAGCGAGTCATCGTCATCACTGGAGGTCATGCGGGAGAGTGCCTGGTCGGCGGAGGGGGCGCGGAAGGACACGGACTCCAGGAAGCTGTCTGCGTGCTTTTGCAGGCGCTTCACGGCGGAGTCATGCGCCGCCGTGGTCTTCTTGATGAGCGCCTTCAGCTCCTCATCCAGCTTCGGATTGTGCTTCACGCCGATGCGTTTGGCGATGTCATGCACCGGCTTGCTGAATTCCGCCGCAGCCTCCACCTGACCTTCGGTGGCGGTCTCAAAAACGTGCAGCCCTTCGTGCAGCCAGCGCGCCGTCATTTCCTGGGGGGTGTCCTCCACCACCGGGATATGAATGTCCAGCTTGCCCGTGAAACAGTTCTCACAGGAGAAAAGCCGCTCGCGGGCATCCGCCACGGTGAGCGGGGTATCCCACAGCACCACCATGTCAAATCCCGGAAAACCGCGACCGATCATGTCCTCCGTGCCCACCACCACGGCGGCGGGAGGCACGCCCTGGTCCGCGCGGGGCGCGTCCGTGACGAGTTCCGTGGTGCCATCCACTTTGCTTCTCAGAGCCTTTTCCACGGCCACGGCACGCGCGCGGGAAGCGGTGATGACCAGTGCCCGGGGAGGCGGCGGCGCGGGCGGAGGAGGCGGCTCGTTAGGCTGGGGCGGCACCAGGGAGGGCGGGGGTGGGCTCACCAGCGCGGCCAGCCACTGCACGGCGGCGGGATCTGCGGCGGAAGGCTCGGCCTTCGGTTTGCCTTTCACCAGTTCCCCGGCGACCACGGGATGTTTGAATTCCTCCTTCAGACCCTCACGCGCTTCCGGCTTCGCCTCCAGGGTGACAAAGTTCACCGTGCGGACCGGGAGCCCGGTCACCCGCGCCCGGGTGTTCCGGAAGACGATGCGCCCGGCTTCATGGGCATCCAGCAGGTAATCGATCAGAAAATCCCGGGCTTCCTCGCGGCCCTCTTTCCAGGACTTGTGCAGCTCCTTCACTTTCGCATCGGTCGCGCCCAGCGGCTTCAGCAGCGCGTCCGCCTCCTTGTCGCAGGCGGTGACGGCCATCAGTTTGGTGATCGCCTGCTCCACGGGCTCCAGCTCCTTGCGGTGGGCCGAGTACTTCCGCGGGGTGGGGAAGGCCTCCGCGTCCAGCAAATGGAGACGGCCGAAGTGGGACTTGGAGTCGTGTTCCGGACCGTGGCTACTCACCAGGATGAGGCTTTTCGTGGCCGCGGAGACCATTTCCACGGCGTTCCACGCGGTGTTTCCACCTTCGTCTCCCCAGGTCAGTTCCTCGGCTCCCATCACCAGCACCACGTCCCAGCCCGCGGCGGCGGCCTCCTTCGCGTGTTTCGCGCGGTGTCCGCCCAGATCCTCCAGGGTCACGGCCACCCAGCGTTCCGCGGTTTCGCCGTCTTCATCCACGGAGGACAGGAAGGGCGAGGCGGCGGTGTCTGTTTTCGCCGCTTTTTTGGCGACGGTCTTCTTCGCGGTTTTCGTGCCGAAATCGTCCTCATCGAGGCGCTCGAATTCAAACTCAAACCGGCGGCGGAATTCCGTCTCCACGCGGCTCATCAGGTGCTCCGGTGCCAGCAGCAGCACGCGGGTGGCGTTTCCGAAAATCTTCAGCCGTTGCAGGATCAGCGCGGCCTCCACGGTCTTGCCCATGCCCGGTTCGTCCGCCAGCAAAACCCGGGGATGCTGGAAGCGCGTGGCCTGTGCCGCCGTGTGCAACTGGTGCGCCCGGGGGGTGTAGCGCCCGTTCAGGAACCCGCGCAGCGGGGCGCGGTAGGTCTTGAAGCGCCGGTAGAGCGCGCGGTGCCGGAGATTGTAAACCTGCTTCTCCTCCACCTGGGCGTTGAGCAGCCGGTCATACGGTTTGCTGAAGGTCAGCGAATCGCTCAGGCGGCTCTCGTCGATCTTTTTGCCCTTGCTGAAATAGATGACTGTTCCATCCTTCTCCTCGACCTGCTCCACGGTGAAGTTCTTCCCGTCCTGGGTTTTCAAGAGATCACCCGCCGAGAACTTCACACGGGTCAGGGGGGGGCCTTCCACGGTGTAAACCCGGGTGGTCTCCGTGGAGGGGAACACGATGGTGACACGGTCGGTCTCGGTTTTAAGCACGAGGCCAAGGCCCAACTCCGGCTCCGTCTGGCTTAACCAGCGCTGCCCAGCGACAAAACGATTTGGTAACATTTCAACTCTAAATTTAACTGAAGAACGTGCTGTATAGACCGGTGGGGGCGGCGGTCAAGTTCCACCTTCGCATTTTCGCCGCCGACTCCGGTTGTAATTCATTGAAGGTTAGTGACTAAGGGAGCGTTTTGGTCGCGGGGGATTATTTTCACAGGGATGGGGGGGCTTGGGCGGGGAATGAAAAAAACGAAAAAAGCCTTCCCCGGGAACGGAGAGGCTGGAAGGGCAGGGGAGGGATCATTCTTCGAGCCGCCGGAGGCTCACCTGAGAAAGCGTGGCTCCTGCGCCGCATTGTCTCACGGATGCGGAAAATATATCGCGCGGTGCTTTCCTGTCTCCCTTTTTAGCCAGCTTGACGGCACCCGGAAGTCCTTCTATTCTCAAAATAGTATGAGACCCTCCCCCAGCCGCCTTGCTCTGGTTGTCACTGCCCTTGTTCTCTCCCTCGCGCAGGAGGGGGCGGAAGCCGGCCTGTTCAAGAAAAAGAAGGCAGCAACCTCCGTGCCGACCGGCCAGCAAATGCAGGAGGCGGAAAAATCCGCGGCGGATCTCATGGCCACCGGCAAGACCGCAGAAGAGGCTGGGAAAGAAAGCGCCGCCCTCAGTGCCTACCGGAAGCTCGTTCTGAATTATCCTTACTCCACCGTGGCTCCCGCCGCGCAGTTCCGCATTGCCACCATGCTGGAGCAGGACCGGAAGTTTGAAAAAGCCTTCGATGCCTACCAGGAATTGATCACCAACTACCGGCAGACTCCGCAGTTTTCGGAGGCGTTGGAGCACCAGTTCACCATCGCGATGATGGGGCGGAAGGTGACCACCAAACGCTTCCTGGGGATCAAGATCCACGCCAGTTCCGAGGAGGTGGTGGCCATGCTCGGTAAGGTCATCGCCAATGCCCCGCAGGGCAGCCACGCGGCGGAGGCCCAGTTTGAGATCGGACGCATTCACGATGAGGAAAAGGAGCCGGAACAGGCGATCGCCGCTTATCGCAAGGTGGCGGACAACTATCCGCGCAGCTCTTTCGCTATCGAAGCCCAGAAGCGCATTGGCCAGAATTACATCGCCAGGGTTCAAAAGGGCAGCCGGGATACCACGAACATTGAAGAGGCCCGGAATGCCAATCAGGAGATCACCCTTTTCGGCGATGGGGCCACCGCGGATCCCACTCTCCAGAGCGCCATCGATGACGCCTCAGCGAAGAGTTCCTATGAGAACGGCCGGTTTTATCAGAAGCGGGGGAACTTCAAGGCGGCCATGCTCTATTACTCGGATATCCTGAAAAATCCCGGTGCCCCTTACTACGAGGAGGTCCGGGAACGGGTGAACGAAATGAGCAGCCGCGATCCGAAGCTCATGGACTCCGTGAAACATCTGGCCGTGGACTCCCGCAGCCTTGCCGTGCCTGCCGCCGCGGATCTGAAGGGCAAGCCTGGATACTATGGACCGCCTGGACCTGCTCCGAAACTGGCCGCGAATGTGAAGCGCCCGCAGATGCGCAACGACTACGTGCCCTATCAGCCCCTGGAGCCCGGAGATCTGCCCACCACTCCCGGCACGGGCGATCCCTCGCTGCTGGATCCGAACAACGGCCTGCCGCCACCCACCACTCCGGCGACACCTTCTCCGGAGGAATCCACCACCCCCGCGCCGGTCCCGGCGGGCGAGCCGCCCGCGCTGGATCTGAAAACCCCGTTGCCTCCGTCCCCGGGTGAACTGGAGGCTCTGCCTCCGAAGCCTAAGTCAAACTGAGGGCCGCCCGCGTCTTTACCTGGAACCAGATGCCACCCGCCTCCGCCTTTCGCGCCCTCGCCGCCTGTGTGGCCCTCATGACCGGCTCCTGCGCCGGGTACCGCCTTGGTTCGGACCGTCCCGCCGTCATGGAGGGGGTTCACACGCTCGCCGTGCCCGTCTTCCGGAACGATTCCTCCATTCCCCGGTCCTCCGTGCTGATCACGAACCGTGTGGTCCGGCAGCTTCAGGTGGATGGCAGCTACCGTGTGGTGGATCCCGGCGTGGCGGATGCCATCGTGCGCGGCACCATCCGTCCGGTGCGGCGGCATCAGCTTCGCAGTGAAAAGGAAAACACCCTGCGCACCCTGGAGCAGGAAGTGCGGCTGGTGCTGGACTACTCCGTGGAGACGAAATCCGGAGCCGTGCTCACCACCGGCACCGTGGAGGGAGCCACCAGCACTTACCTGGACGTGAACTTTCAGCGGAGCGATTACCAAGCGCTGGATGAAGCGGCGGCCCGCCTCGCGGAGGATCTTGTGAGCCGTCTGGCGGAAGGCTGGACTCGCGCGGATCTCCCGCCGCCACCCGCCGCGCCGGAAAAGCCCGCGCGCCGCGGACCCTCCCTGCCATTCTGAGGGAGGACGGCATTTACCGCCAGTCCGGCCACTCGACCTCCACCGTGGACTCGCGCCCGAAACGGTCGTTGTAGCGGACGTAGCCATGCTCCACGCCAAATTCGTGGACCATCTTTGTCACCTTCACGTCAAAGCAGCAGTATTCCGCGATGAGCCGGATTTTTCCCTCCCGCCACCACCGGATGGCGTCCAGCCCGTCCGCCGTCTTGCCGGTTCCCAGGGAGGCCGTGGCGATGTCATCCAGCTTGATGCGGTGCCCCAGTTTCTTTTCCAGATCCTGCAGCAGGTCAAAGCTCCGCATCTGTTCCGCGACCTCCCACATGCTGTAGCCCTGGAGCACCCGGTAGTCGAAGTCGATGTGGTTGAAGCCGATGACCAGGTCCGCGCGGGACATGGTGGAGATCAGGTTGTCCACCTCCGACTCCTGGAAAATTTCATAGCGCCCGCTCTCCGTGCTGTAGATCACCCCCACGGACATCCCCATCTTATCCTTCTTATCCCAGCCCCCCACGTCTCCCGCTGAGCGCTGGGTTTCGAGATCGAAATAGACAAAATTCTTTGGCATGCTCCGGGCTTGTAATGTCCGTTTCCCTCCCGTGCCAAGCGGGATTTACTCCCCTCCGGCGGGGCATTGAAATCGTCCGGACAAAATGCCTCTGATGAACGGTGGTTTCCCCTCGTCAAAAATCCGCCGGAGAGAGGCTGTGAGGAAAAAGCCTGGGAGTGGGTTCTTCCGCCCGGGCTTCTTCATTTCCATACTCCCCCTGTCCTCCGCGGAACAGCCTGCGATTCCCCGTAAGTCCGGTGCTCCCGGGCGCGTATGGCCTCGCCCGCCCGCATACGGGGATGGACATTTGCCCGCTCTTCGACCAGAAGGAGCGTGCTTTTCCCCTCCGGGTTCTTTATTCCTCCATCATTTCCTCAAGCCCTCCTCTTTTCTCTTCATCCCATGCCTGATCCTAATTCCTCCCCGGGACCGCGACTGATTTTGAAACTCACCACCCTGTGCCTCGCGCTGAGTGCCGCGCCCGCCGCCTTCGCGCAGCGGGATCTCAAGGAAATCCCGTCCACGGACCCTTCGGTGGAACTGGCGTCCTTCAAGCTCGCCCCGGGCCTGGAGGCAAATCTCTTCGCGCAGGAGCCCCTGATCCGGAAGCCCATCCAAATGGCCTGGGATGACAAGGGCCGCCTCTGGGTGGCCAGCAGCGCGATCTACCCGCAGATCAAGCCCATGCAGGACCAGGCGGACCAGATCGTCATCCTGGAGGACACGGACGGCGATGGCAAGGCGGACAAGAGCACCGTCTTCTATGAGGGCCTCCTCATTCCCACCGGCATCCTTCCCGGCGACGGCGGAGCCTACGTGGCGAACAGCACGGAACTCGTCTTCATGAAGGACACGGACGGCGATGGCAAAGCAGACCACACGGAGGTGCTGCTCAGCGGTTTCGGCACGGAGGACACGCACCACATTCTCCACTCCATCAAGCGCGGTCCTGACGGCTGCGTTTACATGAACCAGAGTGTCTATATCCACACCCACACGGAGACACCCTTTGGCGTGCGCCGTCTCATGGGCAGCGGTATCTGGCAGTTCCGCCCGGAGTCCGGCCAGTTGGAGATTTTCACCATGGGTCAGGTGAATCCCTGGGGCCACATCTTCGATAAATGGGGCCAGAGCTTCACCACGGACGGAGCCTACGGCGAGGGAATCAACTATGCCTTCCCCGGTGCCACTTTCCTGTGTCTGCCTAACCAACTCCCCCGCATTCTGAAGGGGCTGAATCCCGGCCAGCCGAAACATTGCGGCCTGGAGGTCATCAGCGGCCGGCATTTCCCGGACGAGTGGCAGGGCCAGCTAATCACGAATGACTTCCGCGGCCACCGGGTAAACCGCTTCCAGGTTTCCGATCAGGGCAGCGGCTTCGCCTCGAAGCAACTGGTGGACGTCATCAGCTCGAATCACGGCTCTTTCCGCCCCATCGACTGCCAGATGGGTCCGGACGGCGCGCTTTACATCGCGGACTGGTATAATCCCATCATCCAGCACGGCGAAGTGGACTTCCGCGATCCCCGCCGCGACCACACGAACGGCCGGATCTGGCGGGTCACCGCGAAGGATCGCGCCCTCAGCCCGAAGGTGGACTACGCGAAGATCAACGTGGACGAATTGATCGGCCAGTTGACGGCCCCGGAGGAATGGGTGCGCTTGCACGTGAAGCAGGAGTTGAAGCGCCGCCAGAAGGCCGGGGCAGGGGATGACATTTATAACAAACTCACCGCCGCCGCCGCGGAGGCCGCGAAAAAGCCGGAGGGTGGTCAACTGCTGGTGGAAGTGCTGTGGGCGAAACAAACGCTGGATGTGCAGGCTCCCGCCGCCACCCAGTATGCCATGGGCCTGCTGCAGTTCCCGGACTTCCAGGTCCGTGCCGCCGCCACCCGATATCTGCGGGTGCAGGCCCAGCGTCTGGACGTGCCGGTCTCCGCAAAGGGCGATGGCCGTCCGGAAGCCGCCGTGGCGGATGAAAGTCCCCGCGTGCGTCTGGAAGCCGTGAACGCTCTCCGCGCCACCGGCACGGCCAAAGCCGTGGAGGCCGCCGCGAAGATCCTGGACAAGCCGATGGATGAAAACCTGGACTTCGCCCTCTGGCTGACCTGCCGGGAACTGGCGGATACCTGGCTGCCCGCTTTCCAAAAGGGTGAGATCACCTTCGGGGGCAACGTGGCCCAGATCGCCTTTGCCCTGAAAGCGGCGGACAAGCCGGAGGCCATGGGTGCGCTGCTTACCCTTGTGGAGGAGGGGAAAGTGGCAGGCGACCGCGTGAAGGATGTCATCGGTCTCGTGGGTGCCCTGGGGACAAAAGCGGATCTCGGCAAGCTGCTGGCCTTTGCGGCGAAGCCGGAGGCTCAGGCTGCCGTTTTTGATGCCTTGGCCGTGGCCGCGCAGCAGCGGAACGTGAAACCTGACGGCGGAGCGGAGGCCGTGGTGGCCGCCCTGGGCGCGGGCACTGATCCGGTGAAAGCCGCCGCCGCCCGCCTCGCGGGAGCCTGGAAGCTCGAAGCCGCGCGGGAGAAGCTGCAGACGCTGGCCATCGCGGGTTCACCCGCTGCCTTGCAGGCGCTGGCCACTCTGGGAGGTGAACCGTCCCGCGCTTTCCTGGCCTCCCTGCTGCCCGCCACGAAGGATGCCGCGGTGAAAGCGGAGATCATCGCCGCGCTCACCGGCATCAATGCGGAAGCCGCCGCCGGGGAAGCCGCCGGATTTCTCGCCTCTCTCACGGACGCCGCGCCTGCGACGCGGGTTTACGATGCCTATCTCACCCGCAAGGGTGGCCCGGCCCTCCTCGCCGCCGCGCTGAAGGACAAAAAGATCCCGTCTCCCGTGGCCGCCGCGGGCGTGCAAAGAGCCAGCGCCGCGGGCGGCGATAACAAGGGGCTCATCGATGCGCTCACTGTCTCTGGAGGTCTGGAGCCGGTAATGGCGCTCACGCCGGAGCAGCTTACCCAAATGATGGCGGACGTGAAGTCCCAGGGGAATGCCGCGCGCGGGGAACTCATCTACCGCCGCCAGGCTCTCCTCTGCCAAAGCTGCCACGCCATCAGTTCCGTGGGCGGCATCGTGGGTCCGGACCTCGTGAGCATCGGAGCCAGCGCGCCGGTGGATTACATCATCGACAGCCTCCTGGAGCCTTCGAAGAAGATCAAGGAGGGCTATGCCACCATGATGGTCAGCACGAAGGACGGTGGCATCCACAGCGGCTTCCTCGTGCGCGAGGACGGCCGTGAGGTGCTGCTGCGCGATGCCGCGGGCAAGACGGAGTCCATCCCCGCCGCAGACGTGGCGAAAAAGGAAAACGTGCCCGTGTCCCTCATGCCCCCCGGCCTCACCGCCACACTGCGCCGGGATGAATTCGTGGACCTCGTCCGGTTCCTCTCGGAGCTGGGGAAAGAGGGCGCGTATAAGGTCCAGGAGGACGGCACCCTGCGCCGCTGGCGCACTGCCCAACCCGTGCCCGATATGTGGCGCTGGATGAACCTGAAGGGGAATCGCGGCTTTGCCGAAGCGCACGAGGAACTGACCTGGATACCTCTCTACAGCCACGTGGACGGCACCGTGCCTGGCGAAGAGGCCACGCTTATCAAAGTGGGGAACAACGAATGGCGCGCCATCGAAGCCGAGGTGGATGTCAGTGCCGCTGGAAAGATCGGCCTGCGCCTGAATGATCCCGCTGGTCTCCAGGTCTTTGTGGCCGGGAAGGAAGTCCCCGCCGCCGCCGAGATGCAGGCCGATGCTCCCGCCGGTCGGGTGCGCGTGACGCTCCTTTTCGACACCACCGTTCGCAAGACTCCGGTGAAGGTGCAGGTCCACGATCTCCCCGGCTCCCCCGCCCGCGCGAAAGCCAAGGGCGGTATCTGAGGCCAAAGCATACCCGTTACAAAACCGGGGGTTCGGAGAAATCCGGCTCCCGGTTTTCTTTTGTCAGGGATCCCGCTGACGTGATGGAGGTTTGCAGCCAGTGGTGTCGTGCTAACTGATTTTGTGCTCTATGCTCCGCCTGGCATTACCGGAGACATGCCCGGTTCTTCCGCTTTTGACAGCTTGCGACCGGGGCTCTGTCTGTCAGAGGTATGGCATGGGTTATTTTATCAGCAATGAATCCTCCGTGCCCTCCCCGGCGCTGTTGATCGATCTCGACGCGGTCGGGGAAAACCTGCGCCGTATGATCGCCATGGCGGGCGAACCGGGGCGGCTCCGCACGCATGTGAAAACCCACAAGCTTCCCCAGCTGGTCCAGGCGCAACTGGCGCTGGGGATCGAAAAATTCAAATGCGCCACCATCGCGGAGGCGGAGATGACCGCCCGGGCCGGAGGGCGGGACATCCTGCTCGCCATGTCCCCGGTGGGGCCGAATGCCGCGCGGTATGTGGCGCTCACGCGGCTTTTCCCGGACGTGACCTGGCTCACCATCGCGGACGATGCCGGAGCCCTCCTCGCGCTGGCGGAGGCCGCGCGCGCGGCGGGGACGGTGGCGGAGGTGCTGGTGGATCTGGACGTGGGCCAGCACCGCACGGGTATCGCGCCCGGACCGGGGGCGGTGGCGCTTTACCGGCTGCTGTGTGAAACCCCGGGCCTCGCGCCCGGTGGGCTGCATGCCTACGACGGGCACCTTCACCAGACGGATCTTCAGGCGCGCACGATGGCCTGCCACGAGGCGTGGGAGAGCGTTGAGGGGATGATCCAGGAGATCGCCGCGGCCCGGCTCCCGCCGCCCGCGCGGCTGGTGGCGGGAGGCACGCCCACGTTTCCCATCCACGCGCTCCGTCCCGGCGTGGAGTGCAGCCCCGGCACCTGCGTGCTCTGGGACGCGGGGTATGCGAAAAAACTGCCGGACATGGATTTCCTGCCCGCCGCCTGGCTGCTCACCCGCGTCATCAGCCGCCCCCTGCCTGACCAGGTCTGTCTGGACCTGGGGCACAAGGCGGTGGCTTCCGAAATGCTGCCCCCGCGTGTTATTTTTCCCGCCCTCCCGGATGCCCTCATGGTGGGCCACAGCGAGGAACATCTGGTGATGGAAACCGGCGGCCCGGAACCCGCCGTGGGCACCGTATTCTACGGAATCCCCTGGCACGTCTGCCCCACGGTGGCCCTCCATTCGGAATGCCACGTCGTGCGGGGCGGGGAAGTGGTGGACCTTTGGCCCGTCACCGCCCGGGCGAGGCGGCTGGAGGTTTGATCCGGCGGGACATCCGCTTTCCCCGGTGGTTCATCCCGCGGCCGGGCGGTAGCGGTAGCCCACGCCGCGCACGGTCTCGATGATGAGAGGCGTGGCGGGGTCTGTCTCGATCTTCCGCCGCAACTGCGCGATGTGCTGGTCCAGGGTGCGGCTTTCCGGGAAGTACTCCATGCCCCAGCAGCGGTCGAGCAGGGTATCCCGGTGGACAGGGCAGCCGGGGGATTCATGCAGGACGCGCAGGATGGACGCCTCGCGGGGCGTGAGTTCGATGGCGCGCCCGTCCCGGGAGGCCCGCAATTCCTCCGGATACACTGTAAGGTTCCGCATGGTGAAAGAGACCGCGTTTCCGTTTCGCGTCACCCGGCGGCGCAGCGCGGCGCGCACGCGGGCCAGGAGTTCGCGTTTTCCAAACGGCTTGCGGATGAAGTCGTCCGCGCCCAGCTCCAAGCCTACCACCACGTCGATCTCTTCATTCTTCGCGGACAGGAAAAGGATGGGCACCGCGGAATCCGAGGCCCGCACGCGGCGGCAGACTTCATAGCCATCCATGCGGGGCATCATGATGTCCAGGCACAGCAGCGCCGGGCGGTGCTGATGCCAGAGTTCCACGGCCTCCGCGCCATGCCGGGCGGGCACGGGGAGAAAGCCGTCGTCCTTCAGACAGGTGCACACCGCCTCCAGGGTGAGCGGGTCATCATCGGCCACGAGGATTTTCATGAGGGAGTCTCCATGGAACAGGCCCGCGCTTCACACCAGGCCAGTCATCGGGTCCGGCGCGGGCTCCGGGAGTGCCAGGAGGCGCGGGACTTCCCCGGCCTTTACCTCCACGGTGAAAAGGCAGCCTCCCGTGGCGGGATGCTCCAGCGTGACCGTGCCTCCCATCCGCCCGGCGAGATCCCGGGCGATGGCCAGCCCCAGGCCGGTGCCGCTCACGCCCTCCGTGAGACTGGAGTCCAGCCGCTCGAAGGGCAGGAAAACCCGGGCGGTTTCCCCCCGCGGGATGCCGGGACCGCGATCCTCCACCGTGAGGCGCAGCGTGCCGTCCGCCACGGTGAGGACCAGCCCGGTCCAGCCGCCGGGCGCGGCGTATTTCTCCACATTGGAGATGAGATTGGCGGTGATCTGCGCCAGCGCGTCCGCGTCCAGCACCACCTCCGCCGCCATATCCAGACGGCTCTCCACTTGGATGCCGCGCCGCGCCAGGGCGGGCGCGAACTGCTCCACCACTCCGGCCACCACGGCGGCGGGACGGCAGGGCGCGGGGTGCAGAGCCAGACTCCCGCGTTCGCCGCGGGCAAAGGTGAGCACATTCCCCACGAGGCGGCTCAGACGACCGGTTTCCTCCATGGCCACGCCCAGACGGCGACGGCTCTCCGCGGCATCCTCCTCCGCCAGGGCATCGCGCGCCAGTTCCAGATAGAGCCCCAGATTGGTCAGAGGCGCGCCCAGTTCATGGGAGACCCGGTTCACAAAAGAAACCCGCGCCGTCACCTCCCGCAGGGCCCGGCGTTGCGCGGCGGCCACCACCCAGCCCAGCACCGCCAGCCCGGCGGACAGGGTGCCCGCGATGGCCAGGGTGCCGTAGTCATACTCCACCCGGGAGTCCCACCGGTCCCAGGACACGATCTGCCACGCTCCCCACCGGCTGGTGAGCGGCACGATAAAATCCGGCGGCTGCCCCGGTGTGTCCGCCAGCCCGGCCAGACGGCGTCCGTTCGGGCCCTCCAGCCGGTCCAGCCCCCCGGCAGCCCGCACGGGAGCCCACGCGGCGGGCGCGAACCGCCGGAGATGCGCGTCCACCGCCGCCCGCACCTCGGCATTCCGGATGAGGAAAAGCACGGTGTACTGAGGGTCCAGCTGGTGCCACCAGCCCAGCCAGGCCTCCCCCGGCTTCCCCAGCCAGCCGGAGGCCATGGCATCCGCAGCGGCCTGGTTTTCGCCGCCAAAGACATCCGGGGGCACGGGAAAGGTGAAGGAGGCGCCCAGCTTTTTTGAAGAGGGGGACAGGTCCAGCTCCGGCGGCGCGGACCCGCTGGTGGCCACCTTCACATGGGCGGGATGCGTGCCCCGCTTCAGCAGCACGGAATACTGGACGATGCCCCACACGCCCGCCGCCGCCTCCCTCACACGATCCACGGGCACGGCGGCCTGCATCATCCGGACAAACCGCTGGAGATGACCGGTGTAAAGCTGCTCCAGCCGGGCCAGTTCCTCCTGCAGCGTGGCCGCGCTCTCCCGCAGGAGAGCGCGGTCCGCCGGGATGCGCCGGGGCACCGTGCGCCGGGCCAGCCACGCCCCGCCCGCCAGCATGACCCCCGCCGCCAGCAGCACCAGGGCAAGCGTGAGGGCGGGCCGGGGGCCGCGCAGCGGGGTCTCGAGGGGCGTTTTTTTCACTAGGCGATCCTACCGGGGAAAGGAGACGGTGACAAACATCAGCCACACCCGGTCCGGCTTATTCCCGCCCGGCGTGTCCGTGCTGGTGGCGGGGCTCATGGTGCTTGCCAGCGTCGGCCGGTCCACGATGGTCAGCATCTGCTGGGTGAGTTTCTGGGTCTCAAAGACAGGCTGCGTCACGTCCTGCCGGAGGCCCTGGGGCACCAGGGCGGCGAGCCGGGAGATTTCAATGGCCAGATTGATGTCCACCGTCCGGCGGTCCTCGCCCAGGGTCAGCTCCATTTCCCCCGTGAAACCGAGATTCCGGAAGGTGTAAGCGGTGGGGGTGGTGGGATTGGAGGGGAAGGAACTCCCGCCTCCATTGCCGAACAGGCTGCTCCCGCCTCCGCCGAAGTTCTGCGGAATGGTGGGGGGATCGAACTCCGTGGGATAGGCGTGTTCGTCGATCGACTCCACTTTGGAGCGCTGGCCGCTCCGGATGCGCATGACCTCGAGGTATTCCACGGCCACGCCGGAGTCTTTTTTATCCACGTCGGCATCTAGCCATTCATACAACTCCTGCTCGACGGGATGCTGGAGCAGGGCCTTGCGCGCCGCCAGGGCCGGAAGGGAAATGACGTCATAACGGACAATCAGTTCCCCGATACGGGGCGGGGGTTCCGGCTCCTCCGCGGGCTTTGCCGCGGAAGCTTTGGACGCGGGTGCCGGGGTCTGCGCGACGGCAAAATCCGTCAGGGGCAGGCAGAGGGTGAGAGAAAGAATGATGCGGGAGAATGAAATTTTCATGGAATAAAAAATGGTATAAGATTTCCGGTCATGGGTCATTGGCGGTTGTTCACCGTCAGAAAGAGGAACCAGGTGCGCTCCTGCTGGTTCCCGTTGGGCGCTCCGGTGTTTTTCGGCGGGCTGATGGTGCCGGTCAGCGTGGGTTTGCCCACGGTGGTGAGGATCTGTGTGGTCAATTTCCCGGTCTCGAATCCTGGCTGGGCGCAGTCGCCCGCTGTGTTTTGCGGGAACATGCCGCGGAGACGGATTCTTTCGGGCGCGAGATTGATGTCCAACGTCTTCCCGTCCTCGCCAAAGGTCAACTCCATCTCGATGGTCCAGCCGGTATTGCGAAACACATAGCTTGTGGGGGTGGACACGGCGGGGACGGAAGCGCCAGGGGAGGGGACCGGCGCGGAGGCGGAAGTGCCGGGCGCGCCCGGGATTCCCGCGCTTCCGGAATCCCCTGGCGTTCCGGCACCCGCAGGCTTTTGGGGAGGGGCGGGAGGCGCGGCTGGCGTGCCCGGAGCAGGGGCGGGCGTGGGAGGAGGGGGATTCTCCGGCTTCGGGACGATGTTCGGATGCGCGGCTTCCGCCTGGGGGGAATCGAACTCCGTGGGGTAGGGGAATTCGGCGATTTCCTCCAGCTTCGAGCGCTGGCCGCCTCTGACCCGCAGAATGCTCAGGCGCTCCAGTTTCACCTCCGCCTTATCCTTTTCCAGCTCGGCCCCCAGCCAGGCATAAAGGTCGTCCTGCTTTTTGAACTGCCGGAGCACCTTGCGGGCGGAGGCCGTGGGGAGGGAGAAATATTCGACGCGCACCACGCCTTCCTTTACCCAGTTGGCCGTGTCCTCTTCCGCCGGTTTGGCGGGGGTGGCACTGTCTTTCACAAACGGGTCCGCCGCGGCCACGGCCTTTAAGGGCGGGGGACTGTCGGCAAAGGGATCGCCGGAAGCCGGCTGCTGCGCGGCGACCGTGGAGAGCAGGCCCGCGAGCAGGGCGGTGGAGAGAATGGGGATGCGGTGGTATTTCATGGTGGGACGGGGATGGGATTGGGGTGGAAACCGGCTCAGTCACCGGTGTCCCATCATGGCATCCCGCCCGTGTTTTGCGTCAAACCACCGTCAGAACTCTGTAAAAGTTCTGTCAAAACCGGTCCCCTGATGCACTCAATTTCCCTATTCGGGTAATCTTACCCTCTGCCTGGGAGAATCAGATACCTGACTTCACGCCCACAGGCAGATGGCGGCCTCAGATCCCAAAAAACCCGGCTCCCCTTTACAGGAGAGCCGGGTCTGTATTCCAGAAGGGTCCCTCAGGCGGCGGCTGTGACGACTCCCGCGCGGGAGGGGGCTTCCTGGAAGGGGGTAAAGGCGGCGACTTTCCGCATGAGGCGGAGCTGCGCCGCAGACTGAATGGCAGCCAGGGTGGACTCGGCCCCCTGATTGATATTCACCCCGGAGGGATGCAGGCCATCGCAGCATCCGCCAGTGACGGTATCCGCCACGGGCAGGGACAGGTCATTCCCTCCATGGAACCAGGCAAAGGCGCGCGTGGCGGCGTCCGTCCACTTCATCTGGCCCGTGAGCGCCCAGGCTTCCAGGCAGGCCCCCACCATGGCTTGCGCCTCCAGCGGCTGCTGGTCCCACTGCGCGGGCGTCTCCCCGCGTTTCCAGAATCCATTGCAGCCTATAGGGCGGAAGTGTCCCTCCTCCGCGATCTGCGCGCGGACCAGGAAGCCCAGGGACCGCAGCCCGATGCGGGCCCACGTGGTATTTCCCGTTTGCCGGGCGGCGCAGAGCAGCGCTTCGCACAGCTTGGCGTTGTCATAAGTGACCACATCCTCAAACCACGGCCAGTCCCGGGAGGCGCAGCGTTCATAGAGATTCGCCAGCCGGAAGGCCAGTTCATCGCGGCATTTTTCCATGGCCTTGTCGCCCCGCGCTCCTTCCAGATAATTCGTGACTCCCAGCAGGGTAAAGGCCCAAGCCCGCGGCGAGATAAAACCCATAGTGGCAGGCACGGCATTCCGGAGAATATGGCGGGCGGCTTCCTTTACCTCCGCTTGCGGATGATAGTGCACCACATGCCCCAGGGACCATATCGCCCGCCCCTGGCTGTCCTCGCTACCGTAGTCCTCCAGCCAGTTGCCCTCCGCGTCCATGAAGTTCCGGAAGAGATTGTTCTCTTCGTCGTAGGCTCCCGTCACAAAGTCGAAGCACGAGGTGAACAGACCGTCGATGCGGGAGTCCTGATGGCCATCCTGCATGAGGTCCGTGAGGGCGATCACCCCCCGGGCATTGTCATCCGTGCAGAAGCCATGAACAGGATCCGGGGTGTTGCCCTTCGCGTGCTGGAACATGCCGTGGTCGCCCATCATACGGACGAAGTGGTGCAGCACCGGCTGGGGGATGGATTCCCCCGCCCGGACCCGGGCAGGTACAGGGCTGCCCGCTTCCATCGCTTCCTCCAGGGTTTCCGAGAACACGCGGCCAATCGCCTCCCACGTCATGGAGCGGCCTTTTTGGAAAGCCCGGTGGGACATGTCCGCCAGCAGCGTGTCATCGTGGAAAAGCGTGTTCGCGGCCTTCGCCAGTTCCGCGTGATCGCCAAAGGGGATGAGGAAGCCGTGATTGTCCGCCAGCAGTTCGGTGGCGTGCCAGTAGGGCGTGGAGATCACCGGTTTCCCCATGCCAAAGGCATAGGCGAGTGTGCCGCTGGTGATCTGGGCTTCGTTCAGATAAGGCGTGAGATAGACATCGGCCGCGCCGATGAGCTGGATCAGTTCCGAGATGCTGACGAAGCGGTTGATGAACTGGAGGTGTTCCGCCACGCCCAGTTCCTCGGCCAGCGCCTGAAGGCCTTCGCGATAGCTTTCGCCCTGCTCGCGGCGCAGGTTCGGGTGCGTGGCCCCGGCCACGGCGTAGAGGGTGTCCGGGTGTTCCTTCACAATCTCCGGGAGGGCGCGGATGGCCTGTTCGATGCCCTTGCCCGGGCCCACGAGGCCAAAGGTGAAGAGCACGCGGCGCTCCGTCCAGCCCAGCTCCTGGCGCATGTGCGCGCGCTCCTGGGGGGTGACGGTGCCATTCGGGATGCCGTGGGGGATCACGCGGATCTTTTCATCCGGCACGCCATAGACATCACGGAGAATCTGACGGCCTTTTTCCGCCATCACCATGAGGCGGGCGGAGTAGCGGGCGATGCCTTCCATGACGTGCCGCTGTTCCGGGGAGGGATCGCGCAGCACGGTGTGGCAGGTGGTCACCACCGGAGCCTTTACGGCTTTAAGGAGATCCAGCAGCCACATCCCGGAGGGACCGCCGTAAATGCCGAACTCATGCTGGAGGCTGATGGCGTCCACATTCATGCGGTTCAGCTTTTCCGCGGCGGCCAGATAGCCCGCGCGATCCTGCTCATTGAGGATCATTTCCACTTCCCGGGGATATTCGTATTTATCCGGGTCATCGCTGACCATGGCCACCGGGGCGTTTTCAAAAATGCCCGCCTCCAGCACCGCCGTGCGCAGATCCTGGGTGAAGGTGGCGATCCCGCAGCAGCGGGGTGCGTAATTTCCCAAAAAGACGACTGTTTTCATGCGATTGTGATAGGAGAGGGGTTGAGGGACGAGGGGTGACGGGAGGGCTTATCGTGGGGCGGCTTCGAGCTTGATGCGCGAGACCCTGGCGAGGTAGGAGGCCGGCAGGCGGATGGTGATCGCGTAGCCGCCGGATTCCCCGGCCTGTTCGTCCAGGCAGAGGGAGAGGTTCTCACCCCGGCGCGCACGTGGAGGACCCTGTGGAACCATGTGACGCTCGAGAGCGATCGCGGGAAGCGGGGTGTTCGATCCAGTGTCCGGGGAGTGAAGGGGATACATGTAATATTAAGTTTTTTTTAACGAGTCCGGCCTGTAAGGCGTCAGGAGGTATGCATCCATCGTACCACGATGGGTTTTCCGGTGTAGGGGCTTCCCCGAACACATGCTGCCGGGTGCATTCGGCAAGTGGGCCATGCACTCTGCCTCCCGGACGGTTGCGGAAATGCCGCCGCCGTGCTCGAACTGTCCTGCATGATCAAAGCCTGCCTCTTCGATATTGGAAATGTGCTCGTGGACTTCGACTTCCGCCGCACCTTTGACGGGCTGCTCCACCGCACCCCGCGCTCCATGGAGGAGATCCGCCAGCGCATTTCCGGCATGATCCCGGAGCTGGAGACGGGTCGCATGGGCTCGGATGCCTTCGCCAGTGACCTGATGGAATTCATCGGCGGCGACCTCACCCACCCGGAGTTTCTCACCGCTTATAACGCCATCTTCCAAGCCATTCCCCAGATGTGGGAGGTGATGGAAAAAGTGCGCGCCCGCGTGCCGGTCTATCTCTTTTCCAATACCAGCGAACTGCACGAAACCCATCTCCTGCAAACCTTCCCGGACTTCGCGCGCTTCCACGGCGGTTTCTATTCCTGGC
Source organism: Verrucomicrobiales bacterium (assembly GCA_965229245.1). GTDB lineage: Bacteria > Verrucomicrobiota > Verrucomicrobiia > Verrucomicrobiales > V1-33 > V1-33. The sequence continues at coordinate 1,164,700 of CBDDIW010000001.1, read as the reverse complement.
GGCTGGGCTATATGAAGCCGGACCCGGGCATGTATGAGGCCGCGCTCACCACGCTGAACCTCCCGGCCCATGAGATCGCCTACATCGATGACCTACTGCCTAACATCGAAACCGGCCGCCGGCTGGGCTTTCACTGTCACCAGTATGACATGGCGCGGCACGATGAACTGGTGAAATTCCTCACGAATCTCGGCCTGCTGACAGACTGAACCGTTTCCCGCCATGAATACCGTCCCCCTCAGTGCCATCGAGGACTCCTGGAACGAACTCTACAACACCACCGAGGAGCGGGCCCAGGAGATCATGGAGTCCTTTCTCAAGGAGCAGCCGGAACTGGTCCTCTATCTCACGGAGGCAGAACAGGAAATCGATAAACTGGACGACCGCGGGTTCCTGACCCTCTATGGCGCGTGGATCTGGCTGGCCTTCAAACTCAATGGCCGGGACAGCACCATGGTGACCGCCACGGCGGTGGAAGCCGCCTCCCACCGCAACCACAATGACATGATGCGCCTGGGCGAAACCAAATCCAGCCTCATCATGGACGCCTCCCGCGAATTCTCCGCGCCCTTCCGGCAAAAGGCCATGCTGGGAGCCATCGTGAACGACATTCTGGAAGGCCAGATGGAAAGCGAGAGCCGCCAGGACGACGTGACCGGCATGCTGGTCCTCTGCGCAAAGACCGTCATCGACTGCCTCGACGCCTGACCCGCCCCTACGTTCCCGTCCATTTTCCATTCCCCATTCTCCATTTTCCCCCTCATCCCCATGACCATCCTGGACAACGAAACGCTCGAGCTTCCCACCCCGCGGGGGAACATGCGCACCGCCATCCTCCGTCCGGCGGTGCCGGGGAGATATCCGGGCATCGTGCTCTGGTCGGAGATCTTCCAGATCACCGCGCCGGTGCGGCGGCTCGCGGCTCTACTTGCAGGTCACGGGTTTGTGGTGGCAGTCCCGGAGATCTGGCATGAGCTGGAACCCGCGGGCACCGTACTGGCCTACGATCAGCCAGGAGCGGACGCCGGGAATGCCCACAAGATCACAAAAGAACTGGCCAGTTATGACGATGACGCCCGGGCAGCCATCGATGGCCTGCTGGTTCATCCTGCCTGCACGGGGAAGGTGGGTACCATGGGCATCTGCATCGGCGGGCACCTCGCCACGCGCGCGGCCTTCCATCCGGAAATCCGCGCCTCCGTCTGCCTCTACGCCACGGACATTCACAAGCGCTCGCTGGCCAAAGGAATGAACGATGACACCTTGGACCGCCTGGGGGAGATGAAGGGGGAGTTGCTTTACATCTGGGGGCGGCAGGACCCGCATATCCCCGTGGAAGGCCGTCGTGTGGTGTATGACGCCCTGGTGGCGGCAGGCGTGAATTTCACCTGGCATGAGTTCAACGGTCAGCACGCCTTCCTCCGCGACGAGGGGCCGCGCTACGATCCCGCGCTCCAGCTTCTCTGTCTGCGCATGGCGCTGGATCTCTTCCAGCGGACGCTGCAAGCGGAGTAGTTGTCGTGGAACCGTCCATGCATGGGGCGGCATCATGCCCCTCGCCCGCACCGTTTTCTCCCGTCGCCGGATTCCGCGGGGAATCCGTGTGGTGGATGTCCATGCTCCCGGCATCGTCCGTTTGCGCCGCGAAGGGAGTTTCGCTTACGCGGATGAAAAAGGGCGGGCCGTAAAGGACCCGGAGGTGCTGAAACGCATCCGGGCGCTGGTCATCCCACCCGCCTGGGAAAACGTTTGGATCTGCGGCGAGGAGGAGGGCCACATCCAGGCCACGGGACGCGATGCCCGGGGGCGCAAACAATACCGTTACCACACTGGCTGGGTAGTGTGCCGGGAGGAGGAAAAGCGGAAGCGCCTCCAGCACCTCGCGGCTTCGCTGGCCCGCGTGCGGCGGCGGGTGCGCCGGGAGTTGAAAGCGCCCGGCTTGAGCCGGGAGAAGGTGCTGGCGCTCATGGTGCGGCTGCTGGAGCTCACTTCCATCCGCGCGGGACACCAGGAGTATGCCGTGCAAAATGGCTCCTTCGGCCTCGCCTCCATGCAGGATGATCACGCCGTGATCCGCGGCGGCAAACTGGAATTTCGGTTCCGGGGCAAAGGCGGGAAACACCATGTCATCGGCGTGGACGATCCCCTGCTTTGCAGTCTCGTGGCTCACTGCCGCCGCCTGCCGGGCCGGGCGCTTTTTCAGTATAAGGACGATGCCGGAAAACCCCACCGCATCCGGGCCGGGGATCTCAATGCCTGGCTGAAGAAAGTGAGCGGCCATGAGGTGACCGCCAAGGATCTCCGCACCTGGACGGCCACGCTGGCCGCTTTTTCGCTGCTCCGCCGTCTCCCGCCATTCAAGAGTATGGCGGAGGCTACCCGGAATATCAAAGCCGTGGTGGTGCAGGTATCACAGCAGTTAGGGAACACTCCCGCCATCTGCCGGAAATCCTACATCAACGCCGCTGTTCTGAACGCCTACCTGTCCCGGCGCCTGGAGGTGCCCATCCCTGGAACGCAGAAAGGTGGCCTGAACCGTGATGAACAGGCCCTCCTCGCTTTGCTGGAGAAACCTGTGGCGGAGGTTTCCAACCTCCGTCCGCCAGGCATCCCCGCCGGCTCCCGGTCCCATTCCGCAAAAACGCCCTCCTCCTGAACTCCTCCTCCCGCGTTGCCACGTCCCCGCTATCCCGCGGCGGCGTGATGGTGGGCGCTTTCACGGACTGCGGTCGAAACCACCGCCACTGTCTGGACCCCGGCCCACCACCGGTGCGGATGGAAAAAATGCTGGCGTCCGGCCACTGTTGTTCCCACATATTAGGGTTCATGAAGACTCTGCCGACCTTCGCCGTCATGCTGTGCCTGACCTCCTTTGCCCATGCCCAGGAATGGACCCGCTTTCTGGGCCCCAACGGCAGTGGCAATGGCAAGGCCCCCCAGCTTCCGGTGGAGTTCACGGAGAGCAGCTATGCGTGGAAGGCGGATCTCCCCGGGCGCGGTGCTTCGTCTCCCGTGGTGTGGGGCGACCGGATTTTTCTCACCACGGAACTCCCGGAAAGCGGGGAGCGCGCGGTGCTTTGTTTCAGCCTCGCCTCAGGCAGGGAGCTCTGGCGGCTGGCGGATAAATTCGAGCCTTACGGCAAGCATCAGGACAACAGCTTTGCCAGCAGCACGCCCGCCCTGGACAAGGACCGCCTCTATCTCGCCTGGACCAGCGGGGGCATCATGCGCGCCCTGGCTCTTACCCACGAGGGAAAAAAGGTGTGGGAAAAGGAGGTCGGTCCCTACTCCGAGCAGCACGGCAGCGGCTCCTCCCCGGTGCTCGCGGGCGGGGTCCTGGTCATCAGCACGGACTGCGAAGGCGGCACCGGCGGCCTCAATGCCCTGAATCCCGCGGATGGCTCCGTGGTCTGGAAATTCCCCCGTGTCAGCGACCGCACGCCTTTTTCCACCCCGCTCACCTATGAGGAAAAGCCGGGGGAATGGCGCGTCGTTTTCTCCAGCAATCCCAAGGGCCTGACCTGTCTGAACGCGAAGGACGGGAAGCTGGTGTGGGAGTTTGACATGCCCTCCCCGGGTCTCCGCGCGGTGGGCTCGCCCGCGATGACGGACGGCGTCATCTTTGCCGCCATCGGCATGGGGGGCACGGCGAAGGTCAGCATGGCCGTGAAGGTCACGGGGGATAAACCCGTGAAAATCTGGGAAGGGAAAAAAGCCATGCCTTACGTCCCCACCGCGCTGGCGGCGGGAGAGGAGTTCATCTTCCTGGGGGACGGCGGCATCCTCAGCAGCGTCCGGGCAAAGGACGGGGAAATGCTCTGGAGTGAGCGCCTGTTCCAGGACAAAGCCTACAGCTCCCCCGTCTGCTCCGGAGACAGGATTTTCTGCGTCAGCCGCAATGGCACCGTCGCCGCCGTCCAGGCCGGAGGAAAGGAGTTCAAACTCCTGGGCCTGACAAAGCTCAACGACCCCTGCGACAGCACCCCGGCCATCGCGGGCGGGAAACTGCTCATCCGCACCGCCCACAAGCTCCTGTGCATCCCCGGAGTCAGCGCGCACCCTTGATTTGTTCCCGGGATACCCTGAACAAAACTGAACAAATCCCCCGAAAGCTCCCCGTCCCCTCATTCCGCCGGTTGTCAAAAACCGCTTCCGCCCCAGGGTAACTCTTTATGCAACGCACCAGCATCATCCTTCTCCAGTACGCCGGCTTCCTTTTGGTCATCGGACTGGCCAGTGTTTTCTACAGCGCGGAGACACGGACTGCGGGCTGGAATCAGCGGGGCATCTCTGGTCTCATCGCCTGCGGCGGCGCGGCCGCGGTGGTGGCGGTCATGGGTTTTCAGGTGGCCAGGGGCAAATCCGTCGCGGCGTGGGTGGGGCTGACCATCGCTTTCCTCCTTCTCAGTTACGGGGGATTCACGGCCTTTAAGCTCTTGAGGGATGTGGATGGCAATGCCTGGAAACTGGTGGGGGACCGTCTCAAGGAAGGCGTGGTCCTGATCCCGCAGGACGCGGAGCGGGCGATTCTCTACAAGGCGGGCATCTTCGGCTTCATGGCCATCTTTTCCCTGAGTGCGTTCATCCGCCTCGGCGCGATCCTCCGGAACGACAGAACGGCATGACTTCGGCCGCGCGTCCCCCGCGGAAGTTCCATCCGCATCCTTTTAGTTATCACCAGGAGATCGAACTCGAAATCACCACCCTGACCAATATGGGTCAGGGCCTGGGCCGCGTGGACGGCTGGGTGGTCATGGTCCCCTTTGCCTTGCCGGGCGAACTGGTGCGCGTCCGCGTTTACCGGAATGACAAGAACTTCAGCGAAGCCGACCTCGTGGCTGTGGTCCGGCCCTCCCCGCACCGGGTGGAGCCTCCGTGCCCTCTCTTTGGCGAATGCGGGGGCTGCCAGTATCAGAACTTCGCCTACCCGGAGCAACTGGAGTGGAAGCGCCAGCAGGTGGAGGAACTCCTGCGCCACATGGCAAAGGTGGAGTTTCCCGTCTCCCCGGTCATGGCCTCCCCCCAGGAGTATGCCTACCGCTCGAAGATCACCCCGCACTTCGATCCCGGTCCTGACGGCATGGTGAACGAAATCGGGTTCCTCCGCGCGGGTCGCCGGAAGGAACTGGTGGACGTGCCCCGTTGTTACATCGCCACGGACGCCATCAACGCGGTGCTGGAGCGCGAGCGCGCGGCCATCCGGGCCCGCCGCTGGAAACGCGGGGCCACGCTCCTCCTGCGGGATGTCTCCTCCGGCACCACGCACACCGTGCTGACGGACCCCGTGGCCCCCGCGCTGACGGACGTGGGCGGCCTGACCTTCGAATTTCTCGCGGGCGACTTCTTCCAGAACAACCCCTTCATCCTCGAGTCTTTCGTCACCCATGCCGTGAAGCGGGCGCGGCAAAGCGGCGCGCGGTTCCTCGTGGATGCCTACTGCGGCAGCGGGCTCTTCAGCCTCTTTGGCGCGCGGGAGTTTGAGACCGTCTCTGGCATTGAAATCTCCGCCACCGCCGTGGCCCGCGCGCGGGACAACGCCACGCGCAACGGCCTCGCCAACTGTTCCTTCGTGGCGGGCAGCGCGGAGGCGATCTTCGATAACATCACGTTCCCCGCGGGCGAAACTGCGGTGATCATCGATCCCCCGCGGCGCGGCTCGGATGAGCTGTTCCTCAATCAGCTCGTGGCCTTCGGCCCGCGCTCCATCGTCTATGTGAGCTGCAATCCGGCGACCCAGATGCGGGACCTCCGCGTCCTCCTCGACGCGGGCTACCGCATCACGGAAGTACAGCCTTTCGATCTCTTCCCGCAGACGAAGCACTTGGAGTGCGTCATCACCGCGGTAAAAGATCCTTGACGCCGGGGTGTTTAGATCACGCTGGTTTGCGGATGATCCATTTGTCCGCGCAGAATTCCACGGGGCGGTTTTCCTCTTTGGCAAACCGCTGCACCGCGAGCCGCACGCCGTCCCAGGAATAGTCGTCGCCGAAGAGCAGGCCTCCGGCCTTCACGACCTCCCAGTAGTTGCACAGATCCTGGAAGACATCCTCCTCCTCATGGCTCGCGTCCACATACACCATGTCCGCCGCGATGCCCGCCTGGCGGAACCACAGGGCCGCCGTGGAGGCCGTCTGGGGGAATGGGATTATGCGGTTCTGGAAGCCCCTGTGGCACACGTTGGCCAGAAATTGATAATAAACCGTCGGGTAGCCGTGGCGCAGTTTAAGGCTTTGATACCGTTCCGGGTCCGTGTGGTCTGTCCAGAACTCCAGCGCGCCCAGCCAGGTATCGATGCAGACGATCTTCGTCCCGAGCCCCAGCTCCTGGCAGATGGTGCTCATTTGCAGCGCGGACGCTCCTTTCCACGTGCCCACCTCAACAATGAGGCCGGGCTTTTCCTTCGCCACCAGTTCCCGGAACGCGGGGGAATCCCCGCCCCACCCGTGGGCGTCGAGCGGCAGCGCGGCATAGTCAAAGCCCTCGTAGGGATTCGTGGCGTGCAGCAGCGACAGGATGTCCGGCGTGCCTCCATGGCTTCCCCCGCCGCTCGAAGCCACCCGGGCCGCCGGGCGGATTTTTTTGATGCTGTAGCCGGCTTTATACAGCAGGGTTTTCAGAAGGGATTTCATGCGCGAAGAGGAAGGGGTGGGGAGCCGCTCTTTGTAGAAAGGAACGCCGGGGATCGCAATCCTGCATTTGCCCCGCGGCGGCCTCAAGGCCTAGGCAATGGGGTCCGGGCAAACATCCCGCCGCTGGCATTTCCGGCAATGCTCGCCGCGCCAGAGGGTATCGATTTCCTCCATCAGCGGAGCCACGATCCCGGGCTCGTCCGTGAGGATGCCGGCCTCGAAGTTCCGGCGGTCGTCGTGCTTCGCGCCGATGCCCGCGCCGGTGAGATTCGCGGACCCCAGGTAGGCGAGACGGCCATCGATGATGATGGCCTTCGTGTGCATGCGGGGGCAGAGGACGCGCTCGAAGAGTTCCGCGTGCAGCAGGGAGGGGAAGCGGTCGAAGTCCTCGCGGAAGCGGGGGCCGGGTTCTTTGGCATGGATCAGCCGGATGGCGACGCCCTGGTCCACGAGGTCCGAGAGCACGGCGAGAAAGGGCACGAAGCGCCGCCCGCGCGCCACATGCAGGTCCTTGATATCCGCCGTGGCGATCCAGAGGAACCTCCGGGCAAGCGGCACCACCCCGTCGATGAGGCGGGTGTAGTGGGCACGGTTGAGGATGAGTTCCGTCATGAAACGCGGGTGTGCCACCATGGGGCCAAACGGGCCAGCCGTCCCAGGAAAAGCGGTGGCCGGTTTTCCCAGGGGATTTGCCTAACGCCCGCGTCCGGAAAATCCCTGGCTGTTCACGCTTGTTTCACATTGATTTGACGCGGCCCCGGCCTCCCCGCAGTTTTCCGGGCATCCGGTGTCATCCACCCGGTGTTCCCGCCTATGAAAAAGACTCTCCTCGTTCTCACTGCCGGCATTCTCCTTGGAGGTGGCGGCGTTTTCCTGTGGTCCCGCATCCAGACGCAGGACGCGGACGCCGCGCATCTCGCGGCCCTGGATAAAAGCGAGGCCGACCTGGCAAAGCTGAAGGCGGAGCTGGCCGGCGAACGGGCGGTGGCTTCCAACTTGCGCACGCGCATCGAGTCCGCCGGCCTGGATGACAGTCCCGTGACGGAGAATGAGCTGGACCCCACCCGCCTGCTCAATGACGCGCGTCCGCTTATGAAGTCACTGGCGCTTATGTTCGGCGAGCAGCGGAAGCTTATGACCAGCCGGATGATCAAAGGCATGGCCGACCGCATCGCGGACGAAATGGATCTCACGGAGGAGCAGAAACAGGCCATGATCGACCACTTCCTGAAACTGGACGATGAGAACTTCGCGAAGATTAAAGCCATGCTGGACCGGAAGCTCACGCTGCCGGAAGTGCTCCTGGCGGCGAAAGATATGAATCCCCAGCGGGCGATGGACGATTACATGATCACCCAGCTGACACCGGAGCAAAAAGAGAAATGGGAAACCCGGAAGCTCGAGAGCAAGGCCCAGCAGATCGAGCGCACCGCCACCCGCCAGCTGGAGCGCATGACGGGATCCCTGAAACTGGACGAGCAGCAGCAGGATCGCGTGTTCGACATTCTGGTGAAGAAGAATCCGCAGTATGACTCCGCGCTCGCCGTGCAGGGCGTGGACACGGAGGGCCAGACGTTCGATGTTTCAAAGACCCAGGACGAAGCCATCGCGGAAGTCCTGCGGCCGGAGCAGATGGAGGACTGGAACAAAATGCAGGAACGCCGCACCGCCGAAACGAAACGCTGGAGCGACGCCCTCGGCGGCCTGGACCCCACCCAGCTCTTCCAGGGCCTGGGAGGCGGTGGTGGTTTCGGAGGGGGTGGCGGTGGCTGGGGACGGCGCGGACGCTGATTCTACGGGCCACATTCCGGACCGGTCGGTTTTGGAGGCGTCTTACTTCCGAATGCAGGCCCGCATTCGTCTAGACGGGTATGAAGTCGCGGCCCTGGCATTCCGCCCCGTCGCCGCATTCCGCTGTGTCCCCTGGCTCGAAGCTTGCTTCCGGCTCCAATATTCCTTGCTTCCCCGAAACCCCGCTTCTAGTCTCGCCCCGATCGACCCAAAAATCCTTTTTCCCACTCCATGAAGCGTCATCTGTTCCTGCGTTCATCTCTCCCATTTGCCGCCGCCGTCGCCCTCGGGATCACGGGGTGTAAGAAGCAACAGTCCGACGACATCATCCGGGTGGGGGAATTCGCCTCCCTCTCCGGAGACAATGCCTCTTTCGGTGAATCCTCGAACAAAGGGACGAAACTGGCCATCGAGGAGATCAACGCGGCGGGAGGAGTGCTGGGGAAACAACTCAAACTGATCACCGAAGACAACCGCTCCACCGCCGGGGAATCCTCGAACGTGGTGAAGAAACTCATCTCCCGGGATGAAGTCTGCGTGGTGCTCGGCGAAGTGGCTTCCAAGCGGTCCCTTGAAGCCGCGCCGATCTGTCAGGAGAAGAAAGTCCCCATGATTTCCCCGGCCTCCACTAATGAAGAGGTGACGAAGGGCCGTGAATATGTTTCCCGGATTTGTTTCATCGATCCCTTCCAGGGTCAGGTGATGGCGAAGTTTTCCATGGAAACCCTCAAGGCGACCAAAGTGGCGGTGCTTACGGATGTGAAAAACGCCTACAGCGTGGGTCTGGCCGCCTCCTTTAAGAGCTACTTCTCTCAGCACGGCGGCACCATCGTGGCGGACCAGAGCTACAGCCAGGGGGACGTGGATTTCAAGGGCCAGCTGACCGCCATCAAGGGCACGAACCCGGAAGCGATTTTCCTGCCCGGCTATTATGATTCCGTGGGCATCATCGCCCGCCAGGCGCGGGAACTGGGCATCACGGTGCCGTTCCTCGGCGGGGACGGCTGGGTGGGTGCCTCCCTCCTGGAGCTGGCCGGCGGCGCTCTGGAAAACTGCTATTTCTCCAATCACTACTCCGCGGAGGACCAGTCCCCCGTCATCCAGGGCTTCATCACCCGGTTCAAGGCGAAGTATAACGGGGAAGTGCCGGACGCCATGGCCGCGCTGGGCTATGACTCCGCGATGATTTTTGCCGATGCCGTGAAGCGGGCGGGCAGCATCGAATCCGCGAAGCTCAAGGATGCCATCAACAGCACGAAGGACTACCAGGGGGTGACGGGTAAAATCACGCTGGATGCGAACCGCAACGCGGTGAAATCAGCCGTGGTGCTCAAGGTTTCCGGCAAGGACTTCAAATTTGTGCAAAGCGTGGCTCCCTGATTCCCCGCGGCGAATCCCTAACGGAGACTGGCATTGACCGAATTTGCTCAACAACTGCTGAACGGACTGTTCCTGGGGTCGATCTACGGATTGATCGCGCTGGGGTACTCCATGATTTATGGAGTCTTGCGGTTCATTAACTTCGCCCATGGGGATGTCTTCATGCTGGGGGCCTTTGCCGGGTTTTACGTCGGCAATGCGTTCCTGGGCATGGGCATCGTGGGGGGGCTGCTCACCCTGGTGGCTTCCATGGTCATCTGCTCCATGTTCGGGGTGGTGATTGAAAAGCTGGCCTACCGCCCGCTGCGGAACCGGCCGAAGCTGACGGTACTCATCACCGCCATCGGCGTATCCCTGCTTCTGGAATACGGCGGTCAACTCTGGTTTGGTCCGAAGCCAAAGGCATTTCCCCAAATCTTCCCGTCCGAGGTAGTGCACTTCGGCGGGTTGACCGTCACTACCACCCAGATCCTGGTGCTCTCGGTCACGGTGGTGCTGCTCGTCCTTCTCCGCTACATCGTGTTGAAAACGAAAATGGGCATGGCGATGCGGGCTATCTCGAACAATGCCCAGGCGGCCACGCTCATGGGGGTGAATGTGGACACGGTGATCTCTTTCACCTTCGTGCTTGGCTCCAGTCTCGCGGCGGCGGCGGGCGTGCTCTATGCCTTCACTTACGTTTCCATCAGCCCGCTCATGGGGGTCATGCCGGGGCTGAAGGCGTTCATCGCGGCGGTCATCGGGGGTATCGGAAACCTCACCGGCGCGGTGCTGGGGGCGCTGATCATCGGCGTCATTGAATCCCTGGTGGGGGGCTCCGCGCTTTCCACTTACCGGGATGCCATCGCCTTCGCGCTGCTCATTCTCATCCTCCTGTTCAAGCCAGGTGGTCTGATGGGGAAATCACAAACGGAGAAAGTCTGACCCGTTATGATACCTTTTCCCAAGTCGGTGGTCCTGCTGGTGGCCGTGGTGGGGCTGGTGCTCACGCACATGTCCAATGATCTTGATCCGTATTTCCTCGGCATCGCCACTTTTGCCGGGATCAATATTCTGCTGGGCGTGAGCCTGAATCTGGTGAACGGGCACACCGGCCAGTTTTCCCTGGGCCATGCCGGATTCATGGCGGTGGGCGGCTATGCCGCAGCCTGGTTTACCACGGTGAAAGGGGCCGCCATTTACGCCGCCCTGGGGCTCCCGGAGGGGAACTACTGGGTGAACAATGCCTTTTTCTTCGTCTCCCTCATCATGGGGGGATTGACGGCGGCGGTCGCGGGCCTGCTGGTGGGCATTCCCTCCCTGCGACTCAAGGGGGACTACCTCGCCATTGTGACCCTCGGTTTCGGGGAGATCATCCGGGTCATTATTCAGAATACGGAGAGTCTGGGGAAATCCCAGGGGCTGTCCGGGATTCCGCTTTATACCAACTTATTCTGGGCCTGGATCTTCGCGGCGGTCTGCGTGTACGTGGTGGGCAGCCTGGTGAACTCCATCTACGGGCGCGGTTATCTGGCCACGCGGGACGATGAAATCGCCGCCGAGGCCATGGGGGTGAATACCACGGTCTTCAAGGTGAAGGCCTTTGTCATCGGGGCGTTTTTCGCGGGCATCGGAGGCGGGTTGTTCGGGCACTTCACCCAGACCCTGGACCCGGACAGCTTCGGCTTTATGCGGTCCGTGGAGATCGTCGTTATCGTCATTCTCGGCGGCATGGGACGGTCCCTGGGCGTGATCTTCGCGGCCATTCTCCTCACCGTGCTGCTGGAGCTGCTGCGGGAGTTCAGCAGTTACCGCATGGTCATCTATTCACTTCTCATCATCCTGCTCATGCTGCTGCGGCCCCAGGGCCTGTTCGGCGCGTGGAAACGGAGCAAATCCAAAACCGCGGGGGAGGGGGCCAAATGAGCGGTTCGTTGCTTTCCCTGGATAAATGCACCGTCCGTTTCGGCGGACTCACCGCGCTGTGCGATGTCTCGCTGGAGATCGGCGCGAATGAACTGGTGGGCCTCATCGGGCCCAACGGGGCGGGGAAAACCACGCTCTTCAACATCATCACGGGCGTTTACCAGACCACGGAGGGCGGGATTCATTTCGATGGCAAGCCCACCAAAGGCCAGCCGCCCTACGCGCTCGCGAAGAAAGGCATCACCCGCACTTTCCAGAACATCCGCCTCTTCCCGTCCCTCTCCGTCGCGGAGAATGTATATGTCTCCTTCAACATGGGGCTGAAGCACCGCGCCTGGGCCTCGCTCTGGCGGGGGCGGAAATTCAAGGCACAGGAAAAGGAGGGCGCGAGCCGGGCGGAGGAACTGCTGGAGATTTTCAATCTCACCCGCGTGAAGGACGAACCCTGCAAATCCCTCCCGTATGGCGACCAGCGCCGTCTGGAGATCGTGCGCGCCCTTGCCACGCAGCCGAAGATTCTCCTCCTGGACGAACCCGCCGCCGGCATGAATCCCACGGAAAAAGTGGAGCTCATGAGGCTCATCCAGTTTGTCAAAGACCGGTATCAGATCAGCGTTCTTCTCGTGGAGCACGATATGAAAGTCGTCATGGGCATCTGCCAGCGCATCGCGGTGCTGGAATACGGGCGCAAGATCGCGGAGGGCACGCCCTCACAGATCCAGTGTGATCCCCGGGTCATCGAGGCCTATCTGGGAGCCTGCATTGAAACGGACAAGGAAAAGGATAAGGAGGCCGCCGGTGCTTAAAGTGGAAAATCTTTCGGTCTCCTACGGAGTCATCAAAGCCCTGCACGAGGTCTCGCTGCAGGTGGAGGAAGGCAGCATCGTCACGCTCATCGGTGCCAACGGGGCGGGGAAGAGCACCACGCTGCGGGCCATTTCCGGGCTGATCAAATCCACCGGCAGCATCCGCTACGGCGGGGAGGAATTCGCCCGCATGGCCCCGCACAGGATCGTCGAACGCGGCCTGTGTCACGTGCCGGAGGGCCGCATGGTCTTCGCGAACCTCACCGTCAGGGAGAACCTGAAGATGGGGGCCTATCTCCAAAAGGACAAGGCGTGGATCGCCGGGCAGATGGAGTATGTGTTTCACGTCTTCCCGCGCCTGCTGGAACGCGAGGCCCAGGCGGCGGGCACGCTTTCCGGCGGAGAGCAACAGATGCTGGCCATCGGGCGCGCGCTCATGAGCAAGCCGAAGTTCCTCATGCTGGACGAGCCCTCCCTGGGCATCGCTCCCCTGCTGGTGAAGGCCATTTTTGAGAAGATCGTGGAGATCAACCGCGCGCAGGGCCTCACCATTCTCCTCGTGGAACAGAACGCGAATCTCGCCCTGGAGGTCTCCAGCTACGGCTATGTGCTGGAAACCGGAAAGGTCATCCTGGAAGGCCCCTCCTCAAAGCTGAAAGCCGATCCCCAGGTCCGTGCTGCGTATCTCGGTCACTGACCGGGCCGGTTATTCGTATGTATTTCCCCGGTCTCCCAGGCACTGTTGGTGCCTTGGAGAGCGGCCGGGGTCTCCCAGGATCAGGGTTTGTAATAATTCCCCAGGTGTTCCAGGACTTTGGCGCGCAGTTCATCGCCGTTTACCGCGCCGTTGTGCCGCCAGAGGATTTTCCCATCGGTGCCCACTAGAAGGGTGTGCGGAATGCCGCCCGCCCATTCGGGATCCAGGGCTTTCATGATTTCCTCCACGGTCGCGCCCGTGATGAGATAGCTGTTTGACTTGCGGCCCTCGGTCTTCACGGATTTCGCCAGGCCCGGCGAAAGGCCCGCGCCGCGCTTTTCCAGAAATTCCTTCACCTTCGCGGTCTCACCGGCTTTGTCCGCGCTGATGCTGATGAATTCAAAATCGCGCATGTCGAACTGGTGGGAGGTCTTCACCAGTTCCGGGAATTCCGCCACGCACGGGCCGCACCACGTGGCCCATACATTGATGAGGCGCAGTTTCTTCGTGCCGTTCTTCCGCAGCGCGGCGGCGGTAGCGGCATTCAGTGGCTCCACGTCCACGGGGGTGCGGTCCCACTGCTCCATCTTCGCGGCCACGGCGGTCTGTTTGCTCCGCCATTTCGTGGAGCAGCCCATGGGGCTGGTGATCTCCACCGGCGCGGGTTTTCCGGCCAGCACGGCCTTTACCGCATTGCGGGTGTGCGGCGACTTCACCGTGGAGTCGTCCCCGCCGTAGATGGAGTCGTCGAAGCATCCTTTGTAACGGAGCTTGCGCGCGGCATCGAAGACAAAAACGTGCGGCGTGGCCAGGCAGCCATAGGCTTTGGCCGTGGTCTGCTTTTCGCCGTCATAGAGATAGGGAAAATCGAACTTCTCGTCAGCGGCATACTTCTTCATGTCTTCGAAGCCATCGTTGTATTTCGAGTAGCCCAGCTCATCGAGGCTCAGCCCTTCGGGGTGATTCGGATCGATGGCCACGAAGCTCATACCCTGGGGGCGGTAGTCATTCAGGAAGGTCTTTAGGCGCGCCGCCGCCCCGTGGGACGTGGGGCAGTGGTTGGAGGTGAAGAAGACCACCAGCACCTTGCCGTCCTTGTATTCAGCCAGGGTGTGCGTCTTGCCATCGATGCCGGGGAGCGAAAAGTCCGGCGCGGCATCGCCGATCTTCAGATCAGCCAGCCCCTCCTCCCCGGCGGAGGGAAGGGAAAAGGCCAGCAGGGAGGCGAGGAGAAAAATGGATCGCATTAGTTTCATGGCGGGAGGGGGTGAATGAAGCAGGGACGAAGAGCATTCCTGGAACCAGTGAACGTAACCAGAATATGCCGTTTGCCGCACGCTTTGAGGAAAAGCACACGCATTGACGGTCCACTGGGGAGAAGCCTCTCCACGGATGCGCGGCATTGCTCCCTCCCGCTCTCCCCGGATCGGCTTTGGCAGCCAACGGGTTATCCGGACCCTCCCTCCGGAGTGGGTCGTGCGGGTGCTTCCTGACGGGTGGGCCTTAATGACATTTAACGCGAAGCGCCAGCCTTTTGAGATCGGGACTGATGGCAATGGATGCGGGAGCAGGCCGCTCACCCTGGTACATATCAGGCGGGGCCTGCGGATCCGTTGCGGGTTTTCAGTTTCAAGCGGGCCTGGTTTTTAGTGAAATTATATATAAAATTCTGTTCTTTTGCGCGGTCTTTTGTGTATTTGAATGTTCGTATGGACGAATTTTCGGTTCCGTTGACCTTTGATCACCTCTCCACCCACTTCATTCCGGGTTTTGTTCTCGTATTTTTCCTGTGGTGGAGATATGAACTCAGCCATCCTGGGATGTTCTGCTTCCTTAACAAGAGGCAGGACGCTGCCAGTACGGAGGATGTTAAGGGGCTCATCATTCTGCCGGCTGGTACGGGCGAGATCGGGGCAACCGGGGTTTCTGAAAGGTGGAGAAACGTGTCTTTTCCGGCCCTTCTAATAGCTTCTTTGGTGGTGGGGATTATTTTAAGTTTCATTAGGTCCGGATTTTATAATCAATTTATAAAACTGAATGTTCTTTTCGAATCTGATTCATTGAATACCTGGAAGGATTATAAAATTATAAAGGACCAGTGGGCAGTGGGGGGGTATTGAAGGATTTTGTCGAGCAGGTGAATCAATACCGGTTCCTGGGGAGTATGGGGATTGTTTTGATTGTGATTTGTGGTGTATTTCTCTTTGAGTGGCGGAGGGTAGGGGTGAAAAGAGCCCCGCGGATACTGCCGTCGATGGCAGAACTGAAGATGGTGCTGTGGTTTCTGGCGTTATGGGCGTTTTGGGTGCTGGTGGTGTTTTCGGCGATATTGAGGGTCTGGAGGGCGCTGTGGTTTGTAGCCGGGAGACCTAGTGCGTCACCAAATACCTCGGCACCGCCGGGGTCGTGGAGGCGGATGGTGAGGCTGCGGAGACGGCTGGTGACCGTGCTGATTAAAATCTGGACCATTCTAGTGTTTCTGATGGCGGGTGCCCGGGGGCTTTCAGGGTTTCTGATATTGAAATTCTGGAAGTCATCGGGGTCCTGGGTGCCAAAGTTATGGGTGATGTTAACCTCTCCCATACCGCTTCCTCAGAGGTCACCGGCGTCCAAGCCCTCATACATTGCCTTGAATTCATGCGTGACCCTTGGAGTGACTACGGTAATGTTGGTGGTGGCGGCGTTGACATGGTCATGGCATTCGAGAGAAAGTGGTCCTCCGGGCTTCCCAAGAATATTGATTATAGCTTTGGCTCTAGGGGTGTCGGCTATAGGGCTGGGAATCAGCCTAAGCAAGGCAGTCGTGCTTACGGTGGCTTTGTCGATTGGCGGGTATATTGATATTATAATTCAGGGGATGTCGGTTCCATGGCAGATCCGGACGGTCTCTATCGTTGGCCTTATTGCGGTTGTTGGGGGCGGTATCCTTTTGACCCGGAGGCCGGAATTGTCTTCGGAATCCAAAGATACGGTGTGTCTTGGGTTAATCTTGGCCGTCGGTGCGCCATTGGTACTAATGTTATCGGGAAGAGAAGAACGGATAGGCGCCGTTTTATTTTCGATTTCCTCGCGAATGTTCAATTGGATTTTATTGATATTGGCGGTGGGGGTGATGGTTGCGGGCGTTTCCTGCATGATCGCCGGGGTGGCTGCTATGAGGGAGGCATTGAGCCCGGTGGCACGCGAGAGTGAGAGGAAGTATGAAGTGACGATGGATGCAGGAATTCCAAATTCTTCAAATTCGAAGATATGGCTGCTCTGTTCATTATTTCTCCTTTTTGTCGTGGTTAAGCTGGCAAATAATTCGACCAAAACTTATGGAGAGGTTGCGCGCAGTGTGAAGGCCGCCGCCGAACTGGATGAACAAGAGAGCAAAGCGCTGGCGAAGGCTAAAGAGGCCAGAGAAGAGGCCAAAGAGGCGCGGGACGATGCCAAGGATGCCAGGGAGGAGGTTGAAGAGGCGAGGAAAGAGGCCGAAAAGTCGATTCAAGCACGGGGAACCGCGGAGGAGCCCGAGGCGGCGCGACGTGCGAGGGAGGCGAGAAGACAGGCCGAAGAGTCAAGAAGACAGGCTCAGGAGTCGAGGAGGCAGGCACAGGAGACGAGGCGGGAAGCGCAGGAGGCAAAAACGGAGTTTTTGAAAGCTCAGGAGGCTAAGAAAAAAGCCGAGGAGCGGGAGGCTAAGAAGAAAAAGGAGCAGGCGGGGGAAAAGGCTCGGGAAAAAATACCAGACCAACAGTTCAAAAAGGTCAGAAATGAAATGACGGTGTTGGGAGGATCCTGGGCTTGTGGAACTTCGACGAAAGGCACCGGCGCGGAAGTTTTTTCGAAAGAACGCGATTTCACGGTTCTGATCTGACTCCTTCCCCCCGGTTATGGTGGATTCGGGCAATAAAGTTTCAGTATTTCCGGGCCTGCAGATTGGCAGTTGCGGGTCAGTCCTCCCGCCCCCGCCAATTCCGGACCAGCGGACGTTCTGCCGCCTTGCGGGATGGAAGAGGCCGCGAATGGATCGGGCATGATGATGAAGAGCCTCACCTTTCTTTTTTGCGTCCTGATTTTCTCCCCCGCCCGCGGGCAGGGCACGGCGGCGGACTATGAGCGGGCAAAGGGGATGCAGGGGGATCTGATGCGGCTGGTCTCGCGGGCGAAAATCGAGGCGCGATGGAAGGACGGGAAGCTTTTTTACCGCGTGGGCACGGGCGGGGACGGGGAGGAATTTGTGCGCGTGGATCCGGAGACGGGGACGCGGGAGGTGATCAAAAAAGAGGACCTGCCACCACCGCCACCGGAGGAGGGACGTCCGCGCGGAGAGGGCAGGGGACGCGGTCCGAGGGGGGGCGGTCCACCCCACGGCACTTCCCCGGACGGGAAATGGCAGGCGCTGGTGCGGGATAACGATGTCTGGCTGCGCTCCACGGAGAACGGCGAGGAGCGGAAGCTGAGCACGGATGGATCGGAGGGAGACGCCTTCCGCCGCCCGCTTGTGTGGTCACCCGACGGTAAATTCCTGGCCTGCCTGCGGGAAAAACCCGCGCAGGAGCACAAGGTGCATTCCCTCATTTCCTCGCCAAAGGACCAGGTGCAGCCGCGGCTGAAAACCATGGACTATCTGAAGCCCGGGGACCGCATCGCTCAGGCCAGGCCCGTGGTTTTTGAGATCGAAGGCCGCCGCCCGCGGGTCTTCACGGTGACGGATGAGCAGATCCCGAACCCCTGGAGCATTGAGGACCTGCGCTGGTCGCCGGACGGGGCTCGGCTCACCTTTCAATACAATCAGCGCGGCCACCAGGTGTTCCGCCTCATGGAAATCGATGTCTCCGCGGAGGGCCGCGCGCGCACCGTGGTGGAGGAAACGGCGTCCACGTTCATCGACTACACTAACAAAATATGGATGCACCGCCTGGATGCCTCGCGCGAGCTGTTCTGGATGTCCGAGCGCGATGGATTCAACCACCTCTACCTCTACGATGAAGCGGCGGGCACGGTGAAAAAGCAGATCACCAAGGGCTCGTGGGTGGTGCGGAAGGTCCTGCACGTGGACGAGACCGCGCGTCAGATCTGGTTCCTGGCGGGCGGGGTTGTCCCCGGACAGGACTTTTGTTATAAACATCTCTGCCGCGTGGGGTTCGATGGCGCGGGCTTCGTGGTCCTGACCCAGGGTGATGGGACTCATGAGGTGGATTTTTCCCCGGACCGCCGGTTCTTCGTGGACCGCTGGAGCCGCGTGGATGCCCCGCCGGTGCATGAGCTAAGGCGCTCCGCGGACGGCTCCCTCGTCTGTGAACTGGAGCGCGCGGGTACGGACGCGCTGCTGGCCAGGGGCTGGAAGTATCCGGAGCGTTTCTCCGCGAAGGGACGGGACGGCACCACGGACATTGATGGCGTGATCTACCGCCCCTCGAATTTCGACCCCGCGAGGAAATATCCCGTCATCGAGGAAATTTACGCGGGTCCGCACGATCAGTTCGTGCCGAAGGCCTTCGGCATCCAGGGACGGCAGCACGGCATCGCGGAGCTGGGTTTTATCGTGGTGCAGATCGATGGCATGGGCACCAACTGGCGGAGCCGCGCCTTCCATGATGTGTGCTGGAAAAACCTGGGCGACTCCGGCTTCCCGGACCGCATCGCGTGGATGAAGGCGGCGGCGGTGAAGGAGCCCGCCATGGACCTCACGCGCGTGGGCATCTATGGCGGCAGCGCCGGAGGCCAGAGCTCCCTGCGGGGCATGCTCATGCACGGGGATTTTTATAAAGTGTGCGTGTCTGACTGCGGCTGCCATGACAACCGCATGGACAAAATCTGGTGGAATGAGCAGTGGATGGGCTGGCCCATCGGCCCGCACTACGCGGAGCAGAGCAATGTGACCCAGGCCCACCGGCTCACGGGCAGGCTCATGCTCACGGTGGGGGAAAACGATTCCAATGTGGACCCCGCCAGCACCATGCAGGTGGTGAACGCGCTCATCAAGGCGGACAAGGACTTCGAGCTCATCGTGGTGCCTGGCGCGGACCACGGCATCGGGGAAGGCCCCTATTGCGCGCGGCGGCGCATGGACTTCTTTGTGCGGAACCTCCTGGGGGTGGAGCCCCGGCGGGAGGCGGCCCCCTGATTTCCCCACCTCTGTCTGTCATGAAAATCGAAGTCTCCGTTCCCCGGCAGGAACTCTCCCTCCACGATGAGGGCGGCGCGCTGTTGAAGGCCTGGCCTTGCTCCACCTCCTCCTACGGCTACAGCAACGAGGCGGGCAGTAATCACACGCCGCTGGGGGAGTTTTGTGTGGGGAAAATGATCGGCCACGGGGCGGAACCGGGGACTATTTTCAAGAGCCGGGAGATCGTGGGCCGGTGGGACGGCACCCCTGCGGAGGAGGACTACGTGCTCACGCGCATTCTGTGGCTGGAGGGCCGGGAGGAGCACAATGCGAACACCCGGGACCGGTATATCTATATTCACGGGACGAATCAGGAGCACCTCATTGGCACGCCCGCCAGCCACGGATGCGTGCGAATGACCAACGCGGACGTGATCGACCTCTTTGATCGCGTGACGGAAGGCACCCCGGTGCGTATCAGCCGGGAGGAGGGGACCAGCGCGGCGCGGGAGTGAGGAGCGGCCCGCCGCGACCGGAGTCGCCGGGAGTCTCGCGGGAAACGGCATCACGACCGTTTGCCACGCGGGGTTTTTTCCCGCGACGGAGGAGATGCTGGTTTTGTTTCAGGGGCTTTCGCCTCCGGCAGGTGGGCGTAGCCGATGAAGCGGGCCTTGCCGTCCGCCGGGGGCAGGCGGAAGTCAAAGACGCTCACACCGGACATGCGCCGGCCATCGTAAGAGCGGCCATCGCTAGCCCCGGCGGTCACGGGCTTGCCATCGGAGACGCGGGTGCCGAGGTAGATCATGACATGCGTCACGGGTGGATCCCGGTCCGTTTTGCTCTGGGTGGAATTCACCCAAAAGAGTAGGTCCCCGGGGCGAAGTTCCTTGAATTCGAAAGTGTCCATGCTGTTGCCATTGCACGCGCGGAAGGTGCCCGCGCGCCATGCCCAGGCATACATCTCATCCGCCTGCCGGGGGACATTCGTGTGACCCTGGTTTTTCAAAACGTGATAAACGTAGCCCGAACAGTCCGTGCCGCCGGTGTCCGGATCCGCGCTGCCCATTTTATAACTTAGCTGCCGCCCGGTTAACGAGAGACCATAGCGCAGCAGCGCCTGGGTGTCCGCAGGGAGTTTGCCGAAGCCGGTGAGTTCCTCCGGCCTGAGGGAGGCGGTGAGGGCTTCGGAAGGGCCTTTTTTGTCAGCGCCGTCGTCCGGGGAATCGACGGGTTTCTTTTCTTTGCTCTTATCCTTGTCTTTCTCTTTGTTCTCCGTGTTTTTGTCCCCGGTTTTGCTTTTTTGCTGTTCGCGACGGGAGGCGGTGGAGGATTTTTTCCCGGACTTTTCAGACGTGGTTTTCTCCTGGGAGGGTTCCGGTTTCGTGCGGGTGGCCGCCGGGGAGGCGGCGCAGAGGAATGTAAGAAGAAGGGCGGTAAGTTTCACTGCCATACCATCATGCAGGTGGCGGGCCCCGCTTTTCGCAGGCTCCAGCAGGGACCGCGTGAAAAAACCGTGAGGGCGTAATTGCATGTTCTTCCTGGCCTCCTGAGAGTCGCCCGCATGAACGCCCTGCCTATTTCCCTTTTGCTCCTCATGGCCGGCGTCGCCTCCGCCGCGCAGGTTTCCTTCTCCAGTGCCTCCACCACGTTCGACCAGGGCGGCAGCTTCGCCATCGCCTCCGCCATCAACGGGAGCACCACGGACGGGCTGGGCTGGGGTGTTTTTGGCGGGCAGAACACCGCGCAGACCTCTATTTTCCGGACCTCCGGCACGGTCACCTCCGGGGAGTTGGGCTTCACCCTGCCCTGGCTCTATGGCACCAGCCACTACGGGCAGTCCTTCCGCATTTCCACCACCACGGACGCGAATCCCGCGGCGGGTGGAAACTGGACCCCCATCTCCCCCTCCGTATTCCGCGCCACCGGTGGCGGCGTGCTCACCGGCGGCGCGGGAAATATCCTCAATCTCACCTCGGCACCCACCGCGCCCGCCACGGCCACCAGTTTTTTTGTGACCACGGCCGGAGCTTTCGCTAACGTCACCGGATTCCGCCTGGAAATGTTCACGGGCGGCAATGGCTTCCTGGGAGCCTCCGCAAACGGGAACTTCGTCCTCACGGAATTTCAGGTGGACACTACTAACAATATCAACCGCGCGCTGGGTGCCACCGTCACCTCCAGTGCCGCCACCTACGCCGGCCAGCCCGCCTCGAATCTGACGGACGGCCTGCTGAACACGAACAGCCACCCGGGGGACAATCTGCAAAACAACTTTGCCTACACCCTGGACATGGGGGCCATCATCTCACTCACCCGGCTGGAACTCTTCAACCGCACCGACGGCTGCTGCCCGGACCGGCTCTCGAACTACCGCGTGCAGATTCTGGACGGTTCCCAGAGTTCCGTGTGGTCCGGCGATATCCGGACGGATGGCTCGAACTCCGGGGTCAGCGGCCTGGACACCATCACCTCCGCCATGGGCAGCGGGGCCTTCGCGGGCCGGTATGTGCGCATCACCAATCTCGGCGGCGGGGCCTACAATCCCCAACTGGCGGAGATCAAAGCCTTTGGCACCCTGGTGCCTGAGCCCGGTACCGGCGCGCTCGCCATCATGGCGGCGCTGGGATTCACGCGCCGCCGGAGAAGGCGTGATCCCGTTTAATGGCTGCGCCCGGCTTCCGGCCGGACACCGGTTAACGTAAAAAAGCCGCGCCGGAGTTTCCTCCAGTGCGGCTTTCCTGATATTTAAAAAAAGCGGCCCGGCCGGGCTTACTTGTTCAGTTCCGCGAGCTTCGCACGGATGGCGGCGAAGTCCGGGAGATCGCCGGGATTGTCGCTGGATTCGGAATATTGAATGACTCCGGCGGCGTCCACGATGAAGGCGGAGCGCTTGGCCACGCCCGCCTGGCCCAGGTTCTTCGCGGGCAGGAAGCTCTCGTAAGCCACGTCGTAGGCCTGGGCCACGGTGTGGTCATAGTCGCTCAGGAGCGTGACGGTAATGTTTTCCTTCTCCGCCCACGCTTTCTGTGCAAAGGGATTGTCGCCGCTGATGGCGAGAACGCGCGCGTTGAGCGCGGTGAAGTCATTCAGGCCACCGGAGATTTCGCAGAGTTCCTCGGTGCATTTGCCGGTGAAGGCCATGGGCACGAAGAGGATCACGGTGTTCTGCGTGCCACCGGCGAGCGTCACGTATTCAGGGCCGCTGGCACCGATGGTGGTGAGTTTGAAATCAGGAGCTTTGGTGCCGGGAGAAAGTGCCATGGTTGTGAGGGTTCGGTTGGGATGAGCCGTACGGGGTACACGCGGGGGCTCCCCGGTGTCAAAGGAAGAAAACCGTGAAAAGCCGGTAGCCCGGGCCTTGCCATGGCACCGTGACCTGATCAGAGGATTCAAAGCCGTAAGTCCTGCCGGTCGCCCCCCGCCAGAACGGGTGCGCGCGCCGCGCCGCGGACGGCACTTGTCAGCCCGGGGCTTTGCGCGTAAGGCGCGGGCAAGTATGACTGAAATTTCCATGGGTGTCGCGGGCGTTGGGGCCATTGGGCAAAATCATGCCCGGGTGCTGTCCACGCTGCCGGGGGTGAAACTGGCGGCGGTTTTTGACACGGATCCCGCCCGCGCCGCGGAGATCGCTTCCCGGTTTGGCACCCAGGCGGTGACCACCCTGGAGGAACTGGCCGCGCTCACGGAGGCCGTCACCATCGCCACGCCCACCACCACGCATTATGAAACAGGCCGCCGGCTGCTGGAACTGGGGCGGCACGTGCTCATAGAGAAACCGGTGACGGACAACACGGAGCAGGCGCATGAGCTGGTGACGCTGGCGAAGCAGCACGCGAGGGTGCTCCAGGTGGGGCACATCGAGCGCTTCAATCCCGTGCTGAGCCACATTGAGGCCGGGCTCACCGCGCCCCGGTTCATCGAGGCCCACCGGCTTTCCCCGTTCCCCAACCGCAGCATCGATATCGGCGTGGTGCTGGACCTTATGATTCATGATCTGGAGATCGTGCTTCACTTGGTGAAGAGTCCCGTGGAGAGCATCGATGCCGTGGGCGTGCCGGTGCTCACGCGGCGGGAGGACATCGCCAACGCGCGTCTCCGCTTTGCCAATGGCTGCGTGGCGAACATTACCGCCAGCCGGATCAGCCCCGAAAAGATGCGAAAGCTCCGCGTCTTCCAGAGCGATGCCTACCTCTCTCTGGACTACCAGGAGCAGCAGGGGAAGATCTACCGCCGCGGCCCGGGCGGCATCGTGGCGGAGGAGGTCACGGTGGAAAAGGACGAGCCCCTGAAGCTGGAGCTGGCCGCCTTCGCGGAGTGCGCCCGCCACGGCCTTCAGCCCCGCGTGGGAGGCCAGGAGGCCGCCGCCGCGCTGGAACTGGCCATCGAGATCACCCGGCGCATCGAGGCCGGGTGGAAGTGAGAGACCCCCTGGCGGCGGGCAGGCATGCCCTTTTCAGGCCCGGGAGGCGGTTCCCAGGACTTCCAGCAGCGCCTCCGCGGCGCGGGCATAGGCACCGTTCCCGGCGAGGGAATCCACGATGCCCGCCAGGTCGCCGGTGAGGCGGGTCCGGGCGGCGGCATCGCCGGAAAGGCGGAGCAATTCCGCCGCGATCTTCGCCCCGGTGCAGTCACCCTGCAGGAGTTCCTTCACCATCTCGCGGCCCGCGAGGATATTCACGATGCCGAGATACGGCACTTTCATGAGAAACCGGGCGGCGAGATACGTGCCGGGGCTTACTTTATAAATAAGGCAATACGGCAGCCCGTGGATGGCCGCCTCCAGAGTGGCGGTGCCGCTGGCCACCGCGCCGCAGCCCACCGTTTGCATGAGGGTATGCACGGTGCCGGTTTCGATGCTCACGTCCGCCGCCGGGCTTTCCCGCAGCATGTCCCGCATGGTGGCGGCCAGTTTCTCCGAGGCCGCGCTGGCCACGAACCGCAGCGAAGGCCGTGCGGCTTTCATGATCCGGGCCGCCTCCAGGAGCACGGGGAAGTGCTTCGCGATCTCCCGGCGGCGGCTGCCGGGAAAGAGTCCTATCAACTCCGGATCCCGCGTGGCGTCCAGCCGCCGCGCGCGGTGATACTCCACCAGCGGGTGCCCGCCAAAGACGGTGTGCAGCCCGGAGCTTTCATACAGATCCTTCTCAAACGGGAAGATGCAGATCATGAGATCCAGCCAGCGTCCCATCTTCGGGATGCGGCCGCGATGCCAGGCCCACACCTGGGGGCTGATGTAGTAGATGATCTTTCCTTTATAGCCCCTCTCCCGCAGCGCCTTTGCGAGGCGGAGGTTGAAGCCGGGGTAGTCGATGAGCACCACGGCCTCCGGCTGGAGGCGGGTGATCTCCGCCAGGGTTTCCGCGAATTTCCAGCGGAACCATCCGTACTTCTTCAGCACCTCTACCAGGCCCACCACGCCTGCCTCCTCCACCCAGTCCGGAATGGAGGGGCTCAGGGCGTGCATCTCCGCGCCGCCCAGGCCGTGGAATTCCACGCCAGGCACGCGGGCGCGCAGTTCCTCCATGACACCGGCCCCGTGGCGGTCGCCACTGCGTTCACCGGAGACGAGGAAGAGGCGCATGGCTGGGCTCAATGAACGAGCTTGTTCAGCGGATATTCGATGATGCCCTCCGCGCCGAATTCCTTCAGTTGCGGGATGATCTCGCGGACCACGCTTTCATCGATGACCGTCTCCACGCTGAGCCAGTCCTCGTCAGTCAGATGAGCGATGGTGGGGCGGCGCAGGCTGGGAAGCGCGGCCACCAGGTCCGCGAGGCGGGCCTTGGGGAGATTCATCTTCAGTCCCACCTTGCCGCGGGCATCCAAAGCTCCTTTGATGAGGAGGGCCAGGCGGCGGATCTTGGCGCTCTTCCATTCATCCGCCATCGCCGCGCGGCTGGCCACCAACTGGGGGTAGCTCTCCAGGAGCGTGTCCACGATGCGGAGCTTGTTCGCGCGCAGGGAGGAACCGGTCTCCGTGATGTCCACGATGGCGTCCACCAGTTCCGGCACCTTCACCTCCGTGGCCCCCCAGGAAAACTCCACCTCCGCGGTAACGCCTTTTTCCTTCAGATAGTGATTCGTGAGTCCCACCGCCTCCGTGGCGATGCGCTTCCCCTCCAGATCCTGGACGGTGCGGATGGGGGAATCCTCCGGCACCACCAGCACCCAGCGCGTGGGGCGCGTGGTGGAGCGGGAATAGGGAAGCTCGCAGATGTATTCCACGTCCGCGCCATTCTCGATCACCCAGTCCCGCCCCGTGATCCCCGCGTCCAGAAACCCGCCGTCCACATACCGCCCGATCTCCTGGGCGCGCAGCAGGCGAATTTCCAGCTCCGTGTCATCCACCGCCGGACGGTAGCTGCGGCTCGCGCCCTGGATGCTGAAACCGGCGCGCTCCATGAGGGCGAGCGTGGGTTCCTGAAGACTGCCGCTGGGCAGGCCGAGTTTGAGTTTCCGGAGGTCAGACATGAATGAGGGCGGGTAAGAAAAAGGGCGCGCAGTCTCCCGGCGGTGGCGGGGAAATCAAGTTGGATTCCGCTTTTCCGGAACCCCGCGGCCCGGGCCTCCCGCCACTGTCAATGGAGGGCACTTCTCCTTTCCCTCAACAGAGGGATCACCTCCGTCAGAGTCCAGGTGCTCATGGACTTATCTCCATACGTGCGAAAAACGCGGGTCCAGGGCCAGGGGATGTTTTGCTGCTTTATCACTTCCCGGAGGGCGTTCACCGGAGCCTTTCGCCCGGCACCCCGCGACGCGGAGCAGGTCCTAACGGAACCCCATGAGATGCGGGATGCCCAGGCAGACTCCGACGCCGTAGATCAGGTCCAGCCACATCACGGACCCCACCGCGCCCGCGTAGATCAGAAACACCAAGGGCGTGCCCGTCAGCCGGACGGGGACGGAGGCGGGCTGTTTCCAGATGCGCGCCCAGATGCTTTGGGCATCCCCTATGCTGGGAAAGGAGTGCATGGCCACGCTCACCGCCAGCCACATGAGACCGAGGTATAAAAAGCGCGAAGGCTCCCCCTCCGCCGCCTGCCGGAGCGGCAGGCACATCAGGGCGATGAGCAGGCCCAGCAGGGTATTGATAAACAGCGGGCCGCAACCGATCAGGAGATGCTTCCACGCGGACGAGGGCATTTCATGGATCACATAGCCCGCCGGATTTCCTAACCGGAAGTATTTAACCTCCACGACTTTTGTGCCCGTCGCGTGGCAGAAAAGTTTGTGAGCCAGTTCGTGAATGATCACGCCAGGGAACGTAAGCCAGGTAATGACAAAACCGGGGATTATCATAAAAAAGCGCGGAGAATGGACTAACCCTGACGGGATGCAACTTCCTGTTATCGTCCTCCGGCACCGGCCTGGAAGAACTCAGGCAGGGGAATCCAGGGCATCCTCCCCGCGGGCCATTTCCAGAATATCCAGTTCCCGGGTGACCACTGGCAGGATGCGGCAGAGATAGCCTCTCAGGTCCAGCAGGAGGTCCCGGCGCTGGAGGGCTTTTGTCAGGCTGGACTCGATGCCCTGCGGGCGCGGGTGGTTTTCGTATTGCCACTGGCCCGGCAGCTTCCGGCGGAGGGCCGTGAGCCCCAGCGAGCCGGCGGCGGGGATGAGGCGCAACGCTTCAGTGATGCCCTGACGCGTGAAGATTTCCCGGAACTTCGCGATTCTCCAGACATGCGCCTGGAGCCGGTTGATGCATTGATAGTGGAGGTATCTCTCCACCTTGCATTCCCCCTCCATTCTCAGGATACGGGCCTCCAGACGGGTGACGAATTCCTCCAGACCGCGTTCCACGGCGGCCCTATCTTCGCACCAGATCAGCTCCCAGTCCGCGCCGCGCAGCCCCGTACGCCCACAGAAGTGGACAAAACACTCCTCACCCGGGCGCTCCAGAAAATACGGCGCGGAGGCGGGCGTCTCCACGAGCTTAAAAACCGGGTGGCGCGCCTGGCGCAGGGCCTCGTCATTGAACTCGGCGAACTGGACTTCGTCGATCTTTCCGGCGTAAATGCGGCAGGCACTGGCATCCGGTTCAAGCACGGAGGCGAGTACAAGCACGTTCGCGAGGTGCCAGGTTTCCGTGCCGTCAAAGGCGGGGACCAGTTCCGCCATGGGTTGCAGAAAGGCGCGGGCCTCCGCGAAGGCCGGATGGTTTTCCCGCAGCGCGAAGGTATTGAAGCATCCCCCCAGGCGGGACAGGCCGCCGTGTTTCCGCCACTCGTTTTGCTCTTTTTGTCCGTTAAGAGGGGCGTCCACGGCTCCCGCCAGGCTCCGGCCCTCCATTCGGGGCAGCCCTGGAACGAAATCCACCGTAATCCCTGTGTATTTCCTGCCGGTTGTCAGGCGATACACTTTCATACCTTCCGGAACGGGAGTGAAGCCTCGGATTCCCAACGGCTCCGCCGCTTCCGCCAGGGCTGGAGGCAGGGGCTGCTTTTTCACGCGCCGGATCTTCGTTTTGCCGGTGACGCTTTCCTCCACGACGATCCAGCAGGGAGACAACGCCTTCGCTGCCGGTGTTTTGAACCATTCATCCACCCAGGAGACCGTCAGTTTGTAAAGCCGCGCGCAAAAGCCCTCCAGATCCGCGTGCATGATCTCCACGCCATCCGGCGCGAGGGACGCGAACCTGCCAGGCTCCGCGCCAGACGTCCGCTCCCGTGAGCGCTCCCGGTCCAGCCTCTCCAGTTCCCCGATCCCCAGCCCAAAAAACTGGCGCTGTGTAAAGGACGCGATTTCCCCGCAGCGGTAGAGTTCGTCATCGTCCTCATTCAGCGCCACGCCACAGCCGCAGTTCAAGCCATCGATCCAGAATCCGAAACCCGTGGCCCGCTCCAGGCCGTGTGCCAGAACGCGGTCGCGCGCTTGGTCCAAACAGGCAAAAACCCCGGCACGGATGTTTTCTAGAGAGACCTGATGCATGGGATTTCTATCCTGCTCTGAGAGTGAATAGCAGGGCCTGACGGAGGAATCCGGCGAGAACAGGAAGGTCACGGATCCCTGGGGACCTGCATGTTCCGGAAAGCACTGTCAATACGGCCCGCCGCGTCCGCTCAAGGACGGAGGCGCTTTCTCTCAATGCCGCGCGGCGCGGACCACGCGGCGCATCTTCAGACCTGTCCACAGGAGCACGATGCCCGCGAGGCCCGAGACCACCCAATTGATAGGCGTCTTGAAAGTGTCATAGACAGAACCGGAGATCCTCTCAAGAAACCCCGGGGTGACTCCTTCGCCGAAGATCTCCTTGCGGGCCAGCACCACAGCGGCGGTGGCGCTGCCGGCCACCAGCATCTTCGGGTGCCGCTCCATCCAGGCGAGGGCCTTGCCGGGGCTTTGTTTGAGCAGCTCCATCACGGAGGCCCGTTCGGCGGCGGGCAGCTTCGCGATGGTCTCCGCGCGGGAGGCGAGGAAGGTGGCCTCCTCCGTGGTGACCTTCCGGGCCACGTCCAGGCCCTCGCGGCCCAGATTCCCGCTGATTTTCCCCACCACGCCCGGGTGTTTCGCGGCGGTCTCCAGGGCGGTGCTCCCGAATTCCTTCACGATGCCCTGCATGGCCACAGGTTCCCGCACGATAGCCCGGAGGCCATTCTCCGCGAGTTCCGCGGGCACGCCCTCCACGGCGCGGACCACCGCGCCCGGAGCGCCCTGCATGGCCTTCACGGCGAGCAGCCCGTGCCGCTCCGCCAGCCCGGCGGTTTGCTTCACCAGCACCTCGCCGCCCTCTTTCGCGGCCTCCTCCATGAGTTCGCGCACGGCGCGCTGGCCGCCTATTTTAGCCAGTTCCTCCGCGGCTTCGGTGCCTCCGCGACGGAGCAGGGATTCCCCCACCTCGGCGGCGGCGCGGGCCACGGCTCCTCCCTGGGCATGAACGGGGATGGCGGTGAAGAGAGCGAGCGCGGCAAAAAGAAGAGTCGTTTTCATGGGGTTCCAGAGGGTTGGTCCGCGGCGGCGGCCAGGGTGAGAGCCACCGCCTCGCGGCAGGCTTTGTTAGTGTTCGAGACGTGATCCAGCAGTATTTTCTCCAGCCCCTTGTCCCCGGTGACGAGGGACACATGGGTGGTGGTCAAAAAGCGGCGGCACTCCGCGGCCACCTTTTCCTTGAATTTGTCCGTCATCCACCAGTCCACCACGGCCCCCACGATGAGCCCGCCCGTGAGGCCCACCACCGTGCCCACGCCCGGGGCCACCGCCGTGCCGCCCGCTCCTCCCGTGGCCACCGCGCCCGCCGCGGCTCCGCCACTCACCGCCGCGCCGCCCGCGATGCGCGCCGCCGCCTGGGCGATGACCGTGCGGATCAACTGCCGCACCGCCTCCTCCGCGAAAATGCCCGCCGTGAGGCTGCCCACGCCCGCCACCACGCTCTGCCCCGGCAGTTGCTTCAACAGCACCTGAATGCGCTCCCGGGTCTGCTCGCGGAATCCCGTCATCACCACCTGTGCCATGTGGCCCGGCAGATTCGCCGCCCGGACACGGGTCTCCAGGGAGGCCAGCATTTCATTCCGGTCTGCCTCCAGATCGTAGGCAAACTGCTTCATGATCTCCATCACGTCCGCCTCCAGGCGCGCGTCGGACATCACGTGCTCCGCGAATTTCTCCCGCACCAGGCCCGCCGTCCAGGAGTGCTCGTTCTTTTGCTCGATGGTCTCCACCGTGGAGCGATAGACGATCTTCGAGCGCATGCCCCAGCCGGTGAGCGCGTCCGTGAATTCATCGATCCCCTTTGCATAGGTTTTGAAACAGCCCCGCAGGCTGTCCAGCGCGCGCTGCACCGCGGCCATGTCCTTTTTCTCCGCCTCGCTCAGAAGCTGTTTGGCATCCCCGTTCAGGAAATCGTCCACCGCTTTATGAACAGCGGTGCGCAGCGCCACGTCGCTGGTGGCCACGCGCGCTCCCTCGTCCGGGGCACGGCTGATGTCCCACACCTGCCAGAAGGAAACGCCCGCTCCGGCGAGAAGCAGCAGTCCGGTGGCGATACCGGTCCAGCGGCGCGACGGGCGCGCCCGGTGGGAGGCAGTCTTCATGGTCATCGTGCGGGAGAAACGCTGCCCCTCTTCCGCGGGAAGCAGGGCATGGAAAAATTATCGTCCATCGGCGCGACTCCGCAAGGCCGCGCTCGCCTTGCGCGCGGGGCATTTCCAGGCGCATTTAAAGCCCCGCTTTTTCCCGCCGCGACCGTTTTCCCCGATGCTCATCGCCCTGCACAAACCCTACGATGTCCTCAGCCAGTTCACCCAGGAGGTGGCCGGGCAGCGCACGCTGGCGGAGTTTGGCCTGCCCCGGGAGGTATATCCCATCGGGCGGCTGGACCGGGACTCCGAGGGCCTGCTCCTGCTGAGCGATGAACGGGCGCTGGTGGACCGCCTGCTACACCCCCGGCACGGGCACCCGCGCACCTACTGGGTGCAGGTGGAGGGCATTCCGGACGAGGCCGCCCTGCGGCATTTGCGGGAGGGCGTGCTCATCGATAACCGGAAGACGCTGCCCTGCCGCGTGCGGCGGCTTGATCCCGCGCCCGCGCTGCCTCCCCGGGATCCGCCCGTGCGCTTCCGCAAGACCGTGCCGGACACCTGGCTGGCCCTGGAATTGACCGAAGGCCGGAACCGCCAGGTGCGCCGCATGACCGCCGCCGCCGGGCATCCCACCCTGCGGCTGGTGCGCGCCATGGTGGGCGGCTATCCCCTGGGCGATCTCCCGCCCGGCCAGTGGCGGGCACTCGATGCCGCGGACAGGAGGCGCGTGCTGGGCCATGCATGACCCCCGTTTTGCCGCCGCGCTCCTGGCCGGCGGGCGCTCGCGCCGCATGGGACGGGACAAGGCTTTCCTAGCTTGGGAGGGCCGTCTCCTGTGGGAGCATCAGATGGAGAAACTGCGGTCGCTGGAGCCCTCCGCATTGCTTCTGTCAGGGCGGAGGGAGCAACCCTTTCCTCTTCCTCCCGGCATCCCCCTGGTGGAGGACTTCCAGCCGGACGCGGGCCCGCTGGGAGGCGTGGGAAGCTGTCTGGCGGTCTGCCCCGCGCCGCTGCTGGTAGTGCTGGGAATCGATCTGCCCTTCCTCCCCGCCCGGTTCCTCCGGAATCTCCTGGACGCCTGCACCCCGGCGCGGGGGGCCGTGGTGAGGTCAGAGGGCGGCGCTTATTATGAACCCCTGGCCGCTGTGTATCCCGTCATCATGCGGGACCTCGCGCGGGACCACCTCGCGGAGGGAAAGCTCTCCATGCAGGCTCTGATTCGGCGTGGCCTCACGGAGGGGCTGTTGAGAGAAGTGGAGATCCAGGTGGAGCCCGGATGGTTCACGAATGTGAATGCGCCGGATGATCTGCCGCCCTCACCTTGACCGGCGCGGGCGCTTTGGCTCTATTCGCGCCGCCACTGCCCGCCAGCAGGCGTAGACTGTTCAGCACCACCAGGGCCGTGCTGCCCTCGTGGGTGAGGACGCCCATCCAGAGGGGGATTTCCACGAAGACGCTCACCAGTACCATGATGCCCGCCAGGCCCAGGGCGACGCCCACATTCTCCCGCATGATGCCCACCGCGCGGCGGCTGAGCAGCCAGGCATCCAGAAAGGCGTCCAGCCGGTCCCGGGAGAGCACTAGGTCTGACTGCTCCAGCGCGGCATCCGCCCCTCGCAGGCCCATGGCCACGCCCACGTCCGCCGCCGCCAGGGCCGGGGCGTCATTCACGCCATCGCCTATCATGGCCACGCGCCGTCCCCCGCTCTGGAGCTGGTGAATGAGCGCGGTCTTGTCCCCGGGCAGCAGGCCCGCGTGAAATTCCGAAACTCCGGTGAGGGCCGCCACGGAGCGCGCGGCCTCGGGACGGTCTCCGGTAAGCATGAGGGTGCGCAACCCCTGGGCATGCAGCTTCTCCAGCAGGCTCTTCACTCCCTGGCGCGGTTCGTCCCGGAGCAGGATGCAGCCCGCGACGCCCGGCCCGGCCACCCACACGGCGGAGTGGAGCGGTGCTCCCTGGGTCTCCTCCTCCGGCAGCATGCCGGGGGCGAATTCCGCGATCCAGGAGCGCTTCCCCATATGCCAGGTGCCGTCCGCCAGTTCCGCGCTCACGCCATTTCCCGGGACATTAGTGTAGTCCAGCGGAGGCTCCAGGGTCACGGTGTCCACGAACCGCCGCGCGATGGCCCGGGAGAGCGGGTGGGTGGACTGACGGGCGAGATTCACGGCCCCGCGGATCACGGCATCCTCCCCGCCGGTGAAGGCGTGGACGCTCTCCACGGAGAGCTCGCCCGTGGTGAGCGTGCCCGTCTTGTCCAGGGCCACGGTATTCACCGTCGCCAGATCCTCGATGGACGCCCCGCCGCGGAAGATAACCCCCATGCGGGCTCCGCGCGCGATGGCCGCGAGGATGGCGGAGGGCACGCTGAGCACCAGCGCGCAGGGCGAGGCCACGATCATGACCGTGATGGCCCGGCGGAAGGCGCTGGCGGTCCCTTCATCGTGGAATACCGGCAGCCCCGCCGCCAACCACCAGTAAAGGAACAGGAGCAGGCACGCCCCCAGGACCAGCGCGGTGTAACGGTTGCCAAACCGGTCCGTGAACCGCTGGGCATGGGCCTTCCGCTGCCGCGCGTCGTGGATGAGGCTCATGATTTGCTGGAGCGCGCTCTGGCTCGCGGGCCGCATCACTTCTCCGGTGAGGACCCCCGAGAGATTCAGCGTGCCTCCCAGCGCATCCTGACCGGGCTTTTTGCCCACCGGGATGGCTTCCCCCGTAAGGCTGCTCTCGTCACATTCACTCTCCCCACCGATGATCCTCACATCCACGGGGATGAGCTGGCCGGGCGGGATGCGCAGGTGCATGCCCGGCAGCAGTTCATCCACCGGCACCTCGCGGGTGGAGCCGTCCTCAAAGATCCGCACGGCGGTGCGGGGAGCGGATTCAAAAAGCGAGGCCAGGGCCGTTTCCGTGCGGTAATTCGCGTAAAGCTCCAGCGCCTCCGATCCGGAGAAAAGCACCAGGAGCAGCGCCGCCTCCGGCCAGTGGCCCAGCGCCGCCGAAGCCACCGCGGAGGCGAACATGAGAAAGTGGATGCCCAGTCTGCGCGCCCGCAGGTCCTCCCAGCTCTCCCGCGCCAGCCCCCATCCGCCCGGCAGACAGGCCGCGATGAACAGCCACAGGGCGGGTGCCGGTCCTATGAGTGAGGAAATCATCCACCCCGTGATATAAAGAAGAAGACAAATTCCGGCGCGGATCCCGGCTGCTTTCCAGGAGTGAGTGTGGTGATGATGACCGGACATTGCAAAATCCCTATGCACGAGCCCTTCCCTGATTTCCATTCCAGGTTGGAAAGGCAACGTGCCCCGGGGTTTGCGCTTTAACTCTCCGACCGGACCGCGGGCCTGGGAGAAATCCCGTCATGAAACGGCGGGGCTTATCTTATAATAAAAACCCCACCGGCGCGTCCGTGCCCGCGGTGCTGATGAAGTTTCCGATATTCGGCAGGATGAGCGCCAGGCTGCTCCGGGGCACTCCCAGCCAGAGAGCCATCTCGGCGAAGTAGGCATCGCAGCTTGTCGTGGGAATGAGCCGCCCGCGTCCCGTGTCCAGCGGGTTCACCTCTGGTCCGCTCTCCGGATTCACCGTCAGCCCGGGATACTGACCGTGGATGCGGCGGCCCTTCACACTCCCTCCCACCACAAAGGCATTCCCACCCCAGGCGTGGTCGGACCCGCGGCCATTGCTCGTCAGCGTGCGGCCAAAATCCGAGGCGCTGAAGAGCGTCACGTCATTCTCCACTCCCATCAGTTCCAGTTGCCGGTAGAAGGCCCCAAGGGCGGCATCCATCTCCGGGAGCATAGCCTCCTGATTCGCCAGCGTCTCGCTGTGGTGATCCCATCCGCCCCGGTTCACAAAAAACGTCTGCCGCGCGGCCCCGATGCCCGCCCGGCCCAGGATGGTGCGGGCCACCTGCTTCAACTGCCGTCCCAACTGGGTATTCGGCCAGGCCACATTGCCCGGAAGCGTGCCCGCCGTGGCGGCGGAGTACACGGCATAGGCCTCCTGGGCTTCGCGGCGTTTTTTCACAAACGTCTGCTGCAGCAGATTTTGATAGTCCTGCGCCAACTGGCTGTCGATGGCCGTGCTGGACGCATTTGAAAAGGGATCGTTGGCATCATAGCCCGCCTTGTAGCCGGAGAGGGGCACGGCTCCGCCGTCCGGTTCCTGATCGTTGCCCGGGGAGACGGCGTACTCCGCGCCGCTCACGCCGGTCTGCCAGAGATTGCTGCCGTCCAGGCTGATATTCATGGAGACCCTGGGGTCGGCACCCTGACCTTTCAGGAGATCCATGAGACGGCCCGCCCAGCCCGTGCCGCCGCGGCGGTGAGGCAGGCTGGTCTGCCACTGCTCCATCTGGTCCGAGTGGGAATACAGGCCCAGCGGCAGCCGCCGGGAGGCCTGGGCTACCTGTGTCCGGTTGAAGACAGGCTCGATGAGCGAGCCCACATTTGCCACGAACGCCGCCTTTCCCCGCGTGAAAAGATCCGCCAGCAGCGGCATGCCGGCATGCACGCCAAACGTCCGGCCCGGCGTATTGTCAGGGGTGATTTGAATCTGCCGCGCGTGTGGCAGCGCCAGGTCCGACCGGCTGGCGGTGTATTCCGCGAAGGCGTCCGCTCCCGTGGGGGAGGGTCCGCTGTATGGAGAGAGGAGATTGAAGGTGTCATTGCCCCCGGTGGCGAAAAGACAAACCAGGGCGCGGTATCCCATGCCGCCCTGCTGCGCGGCCACGGTCCCGGCCAGCTGGAGATTGAGCAGGGTATTCAGCACCGGGATGGCACTCACCAGAGCGCAACTGGCCTGACCCATGAACCGGCGGCGACTGGCGGAAGCGGGATCGGTCTTCATGGTATTCTAGAAATTATAACCGGAATCCACGCGCGGGAAAGGACGGACTTTTGGAGGGATTCCCGGTTTCCGGAGAAGAAGCCGCCGGGAAGGGAACCCCTGATAGACCAAGTCCAACTACCAGAGCCCCTTCCCGGGGCGTGCCCTCGGAAAGGGCGTGACCGTCTCTTGCAGAAGGAGTGCCCCGGAGATTGCAGTTTCTACCGTTCGGCTGCCGTCAGCACTTTCTCCGGCTCCCGGGCGAAGTCCCCACCCAGGCCTTTTTCCTCCAGCGCCGCCTGATAGCGGAAAGCCACGGCCACGGCGGCGGCGTCCCGGTAGGGTCCGGGAGGGAAAGCCCGGGCCCAGGCCTGGGCGGGTGCGGGGTCTTTTTCATCGAACCCCCGCACCACCTGGAAGAGGGCTTGTGGCGGCAGGCTGTCACCGCTTTCCTGCACCCAGGCCGCCGAGGACGCGGGATCCACCTGGCCCCACCGGGCCGCCAGACGCGCGCGGGTGAGGATGCCCGCCTCCGCCTCCCCGGATTCCCCGGAGGATGGCGGCAACTGAGCGGCGATACCTGGAAAGTCCGCTTCCGGCGCCAGCCGGTCCACGATGATATAAAGCAATGTGCGCGCCCAGTCATCCCCGGGGGCTTCCTCCCGCTGGAGGGCCAGCACGGTGGCCACGGCCTCCACCGGGGCCACTCGGGCCTGGCCGAGAAGGTGGCCGGTTTCCAGCCCCTTCCGGAATTCCGTGTCCGTTGCGATCTCCCGCAGCGCGTCATACTCCGGCGTGGTGCTGGCCTCTCCCGCATAGTGATGCCACAGGGAAGCCAGACGGTCCTCATGCGCGATGCGCCGGAAGCCCTCTGCGGGATCCGCGTAGGCCTCCACCAGACGCCGCCGCAGTCCGGAGGACAGGGGATTCAGCAGGCGCGGAGGCATCACCTCCGAAAGAATTTTTCCCGTGTAGCGCAGCTCGCCGGAGAGATTCATGACCATGAGTTCCTTCATTCCGGCGGAGAAGGGCGCGCGGTCCACCACCTCCTCCACCAGCGCCCGGTATTCCTGGGTGATCCCCCCCGTGCAGGATTCATCGCACGCCATCAGCCGTTTTTTAAGGGAGGCAAACTCCTCCACCGAGAGCAGGGGAAGAGCTGCTTCCTCCGGCCGGGAGGCGGCTCCGGCCTCCTTTGCGGGGTGAGCGTCCGCCTGCGCTTGCGTGTATTTCAGGGCCCGGGAAACCGGGCCGGCCTGCTGTTGGCCTCCCCCGTCCGATCCTGCCGCCAGTGCCCAAACCGCCGCTCCCGTGAGTAATGAAACCGTGAAAAGGGAGAGCGCGCGATGGGATAAGAACATAGGGCTTTTTGCATTCGAACATTTAAAATCCGGCCTTCCGGATCAGGAATTCAACCTGCCACCTTCAAACTTCGCCGCGCGCCGGCCCCGGATGAGCCTTTGATTATTTTATCGCGCCGCGGGTCCAGACATCAAAAAAGCCTCCAAAGATCAAGCTCCGATTCTTTAATTTAGAAAATTCAACTTTCGGGTATTACGCAACGAAGGAGGGTTTTTCCGGTAATTACTCTAATTGCCGGTAAATGAAATCTCCCGGGATTCATAATGAGATATTAATCGTCCCGGAGGGCCCGGGGCATACCTTGATGGAGTGGGCGTTTTCAAGGGATATGGGGCTTTTACCTAACTTGACTTCGCAATTTCAGGCCGCTTTTAGCCTCTTCCATGCCATCTCACAAGGATTTTCCTGTGAAAAAATAGGGTTTTTTCTTAGGGTCAGCCCCCAACCCCTTCCTCTTCAAACGGTTCTTCCCGCGTTGCCTTACACTTTTCTTAATAAATCCGGGGAGCGTTTGTCCATGAAAATCGACCCGTTCACCGCGTCACCAGGACTTCCTGCACGATCTGGTCAAAGTCCTCCAGGGTGAACGGCTTTGGCAGGAATCCCGCGAAACCGATTTCCCGGAACCGCTCCAGGTCACCCTCGCCATATTGCCCGCTGGTGGCGATGGCGGGCACGTCAGGGTCAATGCGGCGCAGGGCTTCGAAAACCTCCACGCCATTCAGGCTGCCGCGCAGATTCAGGTCCACCAGCACCACATCATACCGGCGGCGCGCGTGGAGGCGGTCCCGGTAGCACTGGAGTCCCTCCTCGCTGGTGGCCACCGCCATCACCTCGAATCCATACACCTGGCCGATCTGCTGGAGCGCCCGGCGCACGCCGTCCTCGTCATCGATCACCAGCATGGAGGGCATGGTCTCCCTGCCGCCCGGGGAGATGAACCGCGGCTGGGCGGGGGAGGGGACCGGAGACCGGGGAGCGGGGCTGGTCCCGGGCGCTATGTTCCCTTGGTGGCGGCCCGTGCCCTGGGGGTATTCCCCCGCGGACCTCTGGCCAGGCGCGGGCACGGGGGATACGGTCTCCCGGGCGTCCGGCAGGGAGGCCTCCGCCCCCGCCGCGGGCAGGAAGATGAAAAAGGCGGTGCCCACGTTCATCCGGCTTTTGACATACATCTCTCCGCCGTGGTCCCGCACGATCTGGTAACAGATAGGCAGGCCGCAACCGTTGCCGTTTTCCTTGGTGGTGAAGCAACTGTGGAAAAGATGCGGCATGTGCGCCTCCGGAATGCCGGGACCCCAGTCCCGCACGGAAATATGGACATACGGACCGGGCTTCAGCGCGTGGTCCTCCGCGGGCTGGACCATGGTATTCGTGGCCTTCACCAGCAGCCGCCCGCCATTCGGCATCGCCTGGCAGGAATTCCGCACGAGGTTGAAGATGACCCGCTCGATCTGGTTCAGGTCGATGTCCGCCTCATAGAGATCCTCCGCCACCTCCAGGGACCAGACCACGTTTTGCGCGCAGGTGGCCAGGCGCATGGCGCGGCCCAGGAGGCTGTCCATGCGGTAGCGTTCCCGCACCGGCTGGCGGGGCCGGAAGCAGTCCAGAAAATCCTTTGCCAGATCCGCCGCCCGGCGGGCGGATTCGTAAGCCACCTGGAGTTTCCCGTGGAGGTCCCCGCCATCCGGCACCTGACGGATGGCCACCTGCACGGGCAGCAGGATGGCGGTGAGGGCGTTGTTGAACTCATGGGCCACGTAGCGCGCGGTGTCCCGGATGGTCTCCACCAGGTCCGCCTGGTATTTGTCCGGCGAGGGTGGCGGCTCATCCCCCTGGGGCAGGGGAAGGGGTACGGCCGGCGGCGTCTCCGCCCGGGGAGCCGGGGCCGGGGTTTCCCCGCGTGGACGTTCCGGGGTGGCGGTGAGGATGAAGTTCACCGGCTGTCCGGCGCGGTCCCGCACGGCCACGGCGGACCAGCGGCAGAGCGTGGGGGAGCCCTCCAGATGATTCAGCGCGGCCACGGTTTCCACCGCGCCCGCGGCTCCCTGGGAGGCGTGGGCCAGCCCACGCAGCATGGAAATCAGGATTTCCCCCTCGCACAAAGCCCCTAGCGGCACCTCGCACACCCGCTCCGCGGAGACCCCGGTGGCGGCGGCCATTGCCTCATTCGCATATAAAACCTTCGGTCCCGGCCCGGTGAGGGGCGCGTTCTCCACCATGATGACCGCGTCGCTCACCTGATCCAGAGCCAGACGCAGATGGTGATTGACCGCCATGATGCGCTCCAGCGACGGGGCGGATGAACTGGAAGTGGACAAAGCGGCGGAGGGTAACGGATTAACAGGGCCTGCGGGGCAATGTTTAAGCAGGCTTAAATAACGGGCCAGGACATTTTTTTGAAAATGCCCGTGTCTTCCCCGTGAAACACAGCCCGCCCCGCGATTGCCGGGTTCTCCTCCTGGCAGGGATTCCCCGCTCCGTCAAGTCATGGACTCCGCGTTCGCGGAGGCTGTCCGGCCCCAGGCGTTGGCAAAGGAATGCGCCAGCCGGAGTTTTCGCGCCACGCCGGACGGGATGACGAAGGGAT
This sequence comes from Verrucomicrobiales bacterium, assembly GCA_965229245.1. Taxonomy (GTDB): domain Bacteria; phylum Verrucomicrobiota; class Verrucomicrobiia; order Verrucomicrobiales; family V1-33; genus V1-33. The sequence goes on along the minus strand of CBDDIW010000001.1, from coordinate 1,125,600 downwards.
AGAGCGGCGGCTCTCCGAGGCTGCATGCCACCTCATTCAGCACCGGGGACAGAGTCATCCAGCGCCGCAGCCAGTCCAAAAAGTCCGCGTCCCCGTCGCCCTCCGTTCCCGCCTTCAAACACGCGGGCAGCGTTCCCGCCTCTTCCGGCAGCGCCACGGGGGGCAGGGTGATGAGGTCCACCTGGATGCCCAGATTTTCACAGGTATCCAGGCCGTCCAGGATTTCCAGATAGTGCCGCCATGTCTCCGCCCAGTCCTCCCAGGGATGGGACGAGGCATAGGAACTGATGTAGGCTTCCTCCCATCCGGAGGGCGGGCCTTCCGCATAGTGGCGTTTCAGAGCCTCGCCGTAGTCCTGGCGGTCATCGCCGAAAACCTCGCGGAAAGCCGCCCGCCAGGGATGTCCGGGGTCCAGCCGTGAGAGAAACCGCTGCCAGACATAGTGCGCGCTCTCGTGGCGGAAGTGGCCCAGCAGCGTACGGCTGTTCTCCCCCAACTGCTGCCGGTTGATCTGGCGGTAGGTATCGTCCGCCTCCTCCAGATTCACCGTGATGACCCCGTCCAGATGCCCGGTGGTGATGGCCGGGTCCACGAGAGAACTCACGATTTCAAAAGCCAGCCCGTCCTGGGGATCCTCCGTCCGGGGCGGCAGGGTGATGCCCCGGCGCAGCAGGGTATAGACCAGCCGCCGCTTCGCTGTTTCCATATGTCCCCACAGCATCCGGTTTCGTCCCAGGCCCAGGTTCGGGATAGTATGGTTCAGGCGGCACGCCACGCAGAGGGGCGTGGGGGAGTCCGCCGGCAGCAGCCAGTTGCAGACATTGTATTCCAGGCCGTTCCCGCACCGCTTCAGGTCCCCTCCAGGCTGAAGGCGCCGCATATTCCCGCCCGCTGGGTCATAGCCGACTTCCCCTCCGCATTTCAGACAACGGGAACTTCCGAAAAACAAGACGTTGCCGCAGTCACAGGTAAATCTTTGCATGGATGGATGATGAAAAAGGCGGGAAAAGCGTGGAGTCCATGCAGCTTGCGTACCGGAGTGTCCGTCCTGTCCGCCATGGCCCCCCGGGTTCCGGGGCGTCACAGATAAAGAGGGTTTCTAACATGGGAACCGGAAGCCCTGTGTCTTTTTACGTCGTGCCAGGCCTTGGCCGGACTTACGATTAACCTTCTGAAAGGGCACTAATCTGCGATCAAAGGGCAGAAACAAAAAAAACCGTGACCGCGGGCCTGGCGATCTGGCCCCCATGCATGCGGAAGAGGCGACCGGAAACCGGGCCCGCATCCTGGGGCGGTCGCTCCGTTCCCCGCGCGGCAGCGGGAAAGACGCCGCTGATGCGTGGGCATGGCTTGTGTCTATTTCATAGACAATATGAATTTCCCGCGACACCGTATCCACGGACTACCGCCATGCCGGCGGTGGTCCTTTCTGTTCCCCTATCTTTTCAAGCACCTGATGAACCGACCGCCTCTTCCCGTACGGGCTCTCATTCCCGCCCTTCTTCTCACCGTCGTCGCGCTGCCGTGTTACGCAGCCCCGGCCAATGACAACTTTGACAGTGCCATCGCGTTGACCGCGGGTGTCACCACCACCGGCACGAACGTGGCTGCCACGGTGCAGGCGGGCGAGCCGCCCAGCCACCTCCAGCTCACCGCGGTCCCCGCCACGGGCGTGGCCACCGGGCTTTCCGTGTGGTATTCCTACACCTCCCCCGTGAACGGGCTGGCCACTTTCAGCGTGGTGGGCTCCGGCACCGGGACCGCGGCGGGCGCGCTTCAGGCGGGAGCTTATACCGGCACCTCCGTCACGGCGCTCACGCGCGTGGCCGCCGCCTCCGCCACCGCCGGAGCCGCGGGGCCTCCGGCCACGGTGGGCACGGCGTATCCCAGCAATGTCTTTGAAGTCCGCGCGGGCGTGCCCGTTTACTTCCAGGTCACGGGGAACAGCGCCACCGGCACCAGTTCCTTTGACATCACGGTGAGCCCGTATTCCCGTCCCGGCTCCGTGGTCCTGCCGCGCTTTTCCACCTGGGAATGGCTGCACCCCATCAGCGGGACGGACCCCACCGCGGTGGCAAACTGGGGCACCACCTGGAAGGTGCCGGGGGACACCACGGCCTACAACGGCACGGCCTTCGCCCCAGGGGCCGCCAACCTGGGCTTCAATACCTTCGATGGCGCGCCCGGCATCGTGAAGGACATCGTCACCGTGGCCACCGGCACGAACAATAACGCCGCCTACTTCCGCCGGTCCTTCACCCTGCCCGCGGATACCTCGAACCTCTGGGCCGAGGTGGTGGCGGATGACGGCGCGTATATCTACATCGATGACCTGCCCGGCTTCCCCGTGAATATCGCGGCCAGGCTGAGCAATACCTCCTTCACCACCAGCACGGGCTTCGCGGACTTCCGCCCGCAGGCGGACGCCTTCCTCACGGGAGCCATCCCCGCGGTGAACGCCAACGCGCCCGTGCCCGGCTGCCGGGCTTACGTGCCCACCGGGTTCAATGCCGAGCGGCACACCGCCATGGTCTTCCTGGGCGGTCTGGTTGGGAAACTGAGCGCCGGTTCCCACCGTATCGCGGTCTCCCTGCACCAGACGGTGAATACCAGTTCGGACCTGGCCTTTGACCTCCAGCTCATCGACATGGGCGCGTGGCCGTTGTCGAACAAGGGCGCGGGCATCGCCTTCACGGACACCCCGTTTGTGAATACCTCCGCAACCGCCGCCGTGGTGCCCGCCGCGGAGCATACCCATGCCCCCGGGGCCGGGCAGACGGATCTGGCCTGGCACTGCACCTCCCCCGCCACCCGCGGGACCACCGCGCTCTACCAGGGCTGCGTGGTGCTGGACACCGCCGGGGGGTCGCAAAAGACCTTCCGTCTCAACGGAGCCGAGGCCGGGAACTTCGTGACCGAGCCCATCAATGTGACGGGCCTTTCCCAGTTCACCGCCAGCCTCCGCGTCATGGCCCGCGAGACCAGCACGGGCTTTGAAGCCGGGGACGGCTTCCGGGTTTACCTGGAGACCAGCCAGGACGGTGTGAATTTCAGCGAGCCCGCCACCCCGCTGGACATCCAGCCGCGCGTGGATGGCGCGGCGGGGCTGGCACCTTTCAAGGACGCCTGGGTCACGAAGTTCCTCCAGGTGACTCCCGTGCCGTATAACTACGTGCGCCTCATCATCTCCGGCGGCGTGGACTCCGCCAGCGAGCATATCTACTTCGACGACATCCGCTTCGAGCAGGCCCAGCTCTTCCCCGTGGTGTCCAACATCACCTACGACAACAAAGGGAACAACGACCGCTCGGATGACACGGTGAGCTTCGACCTCGCCGTCACGGGCAGCGGCAATACCGCCGCCACCTGGACCACCAGCGGATTTGGCGCGGGCAATGAAGCGACCGGCACCTTCGGCGGCGCGGCAGTGCGCATCACCCGCCCGGCGGCGGACGCGGGCGGCGTGCGGCAGAATGTGGTCTTCAACGTGGTGGACGATGGAAACCCCAGTGCCCTCAGCCCCGTGACCGTCACGACTCCCGCGGCGGCTATCGGCACCATCACCGTCGGTGTGCCCGTGCGCTCCCCCGGCACGGACCTCTCCACCACGGCGGACGATACCTTCACCTATGTGATCAATGCCGCGGGCACGGCCACCGGCTCCACCTACGAGGTGCGCTCCTCAGAGACGGGGAATGTCACGCTCTACGGCTCCGGGGCCTATGGCACGGACGTGACCGTCACCGTGCCCGCCAGTGTGACCTCCGTGACGCTGAAGGACGGCTCCGTGGCCACCCTGCTGAAGGCCGCCGCCGTGCCCCCCGCGGGCACGGACATCGCCATGGGCCGCACGCTGCTGAATGGGGCAAATGTGGTGCTCTACAACAACCCCGCCGCCGTGGCTGGATTCATCCCTCTCTGGAAGCAGACGTCCGCCACCGCGCCCGTGCCCCTCACGCCCATCCCGGCGGATCTGGAACTCACGGTGACGGAGACCACCGCCACGCTGAACGCGGGAGCCGCCATGGTGGCCGCGGAGCGCGGCGTGCTGGAGTCCACTCCAGTGCATCTCACGGGCATCACCGGCGCGCGCGTCACCGCCACGCTGCGGGCCTGGGAGCACAGCACGGGCTCCGGATTCGAAGCCGCGGACACCTTCAAGCTGGAGGTCATCGAGACCCGCGCGGGCGGGGAAACCACGGTGAACCTCATCACGGGCAACGCCGCGGACGGCTTCCCGAAGGACAACGTGCTCAACGGCTACGCCGGAGCTGTTGCCACCTATGATGCCAACGCGACACAGGATGAATTCAACCTCGCCGCCGCGGGCATCGCCGCGAATTCGCGGGGGACATTCAACTTCAACTACCCCATCCCGGATGATGTCACCAGCATCAAGGTGCGCGCCACCGCCGCCAATGACTCCGGGAATGAGTTCTTCTTCCTGAAGGACGTGGTGGTCACCAACTCCATCAGCCTGGACACGGATAGCGATGGTCTCATGGACGAGTGGGAGCTGACTTACTTCGGCGATCTCTCGCAGAACGGCTCCGGCGATCCGGACGGCGACGGCCAGAGCAACGCTGCGGAATACGCCGCCGGCACCAGCCCGGTGGACGGGAAGTCCGCCCTGGCCGTCACCAGCGCCACCCGCGCCGGCACCACCGTGTCGCTTACGTTCACCAGCGTGGCCGGGAAAACTTACGTGGCTCAGTCCTCCACGGACCTCGTCACCTGGACGAACGTGGGTGCCTCCACCCCCTCCCAGGGAGCCACCACGGTCATTAACAACCTGCCCGCCGGAACGGGAGTGAGGAATTACTTCCGCGTGAAGCTCGTTCCCTGATTCCTAACGCGGACCATCCGGTCTGATCCGGACTGGTTTATTTTACGCAGCCGCCGGGAGCCCATCGCTCCCGGCGGCTTCTTTTTTGGGCCCCGCGCGGGGATGCGAAGGCCGGGCCCTTTGGAGTTGGAGTCAGGTAAATTTATACAACGAAGCGCTGAGAGTGGGTCGTTTTATACCATGCGTCATTGAAAACGGGTCTTTTAAACCGAATGAGCGTTGGTATGGAAGTCCCTTCGGCAGGGCGGTGCACTCACTTGAAAACGACCTGTGTTCAAATGTCGTTTGTATTATGTGTTCGCGAAAACCGGGGTCGCCTATGCAAAAATTTGTTCTGCCGGGATGGAGGAATCCGGTGCCGCCTTATTGCCGGTTTTCCTCTTCAAACGTATAACAACAACCTGGAGCCTGGTAAATCCAGGCGGGCGGCTCTCCTCAATCCCTGGCTCTTTTCTGTTCCAATGCTCTCTTGCGGCTGCTTGGTTCTCTATGCTGCCCCTGTTCTTGACATAAAGCCAGGGGGCCTTTTAGGCTTGCCACACACATGAAAACCGTCCCCGCCCTTATCACCGGCCTCTGCATTGGAGCCGCCGGAATGTATGCTTTCCTGACTTTTTTTGGGGACGGGGCCGGCGGCGGCAGGGGAGCGGAAGGAAGCGCGAAATTTATCCCCGGGGCCTCCACGGTTCCGGGTGGAATGGGCGGCGGCAGGGCGGCTGCTGGAGGTGGCAGCAGTGGCCCGCGCATGCACCGGGCGCTCTCGGAGGCCTCCTGGTGGACGGAGTTGGAGGCGGGCGGGGACCGGCGAAAGGAGGCGCTACGGGCGAAGATGGTGGAGGTGCTGGGCATGCCGCAGCTTTCCGAGCGGCGGCGGGTCTTTGGCGCGCTGCTGGAGTATTACCAGCCGGGGGATCTGGAGTCCATCCACGGCGGCATGATCGCCCGGGAGAAGATGGGCGGTCGCTACAATACAGAGTATGAAATGATGATGGAACGGGCCGCGGAGGTGGAGGGCATGGTGGTGATGGACGAGATCACGGCGCAGAGTGGCGGGCCCGGGCGGAAGGTACACGGGTGGCAGGAGCGCTGTGTGGCGAATTTCGCCGCGGCGAATCCGGCGGCGGCCGCGGAGTGGTGGAACAACCTGCCGGAGGGCACGCTGCGGGACAGGGTCTCGCGGTCCCTCGTGGAGGGCATGGGCCGGGTGGATGTGGAGCGCGCGTGGCGGGCGGCACAGATGTTCGACCCCGCGGAGCGCGCGCAGTTCGCGCCCGCGCTGGCCACGCAGTTTGTCGAGGCCCGCGGCGGGGAACAGGCCATCGCCTGGGTGGCCGGTCTCCCGGCGGAGGACAGCGCCTCGAAGGTGAATGCCCTGCGGGAACTGGCGGACTATATGCATTACATGCCGCAGGCGAGACAGGCGGAACTGTATGCCCAATTTGCCGGGGAGCCGTGGGTCGCGGGCTCCGGTGTTTTTGAGAAGCTGGCCACCACGTGGGGATCCCGCGGTCCCAATCTCGCGGCGGACGCCACCGCCTGGGCGGAGACCCTGCCGGAGGCCATCCGCGCCAGCACCGCCAGCGCCGCGGTGAAGGTCTGGAGCGCCCAGGATGCCGCCTCCGCGGGCACCTGGCTGGAGGCACACCGCGATTCCCCCTCCTTCCCCGGCATGGCCAATGCCTTCATGAGCCAGTTGCGGAAAGTGCAGTCGCCGGATCTGGATTCCTGGCAGACCCGTTTGGGAGTCGCCACCCAGCCAAGGTAAGGAGACGTTTCTCACCGCGTCACGCGGACGCGATAGTAACGGATGCCATCTCCTTCCCCGCCGGGGGCGGGGGGCCAGGGCCAGGTGTGAACTTTGTAATCCCCGTCGAACCTGTCCTCCACGGTGTGCGACAGGGGGGACCAGTCCCGCAGATTCGCGGAGCCCTCCAGCGTGAGGGCGAAGGGGCGGGAGCCCTCCGCGCCGCGGAGCTGCCAGGTGTGTTCGTCGAAGGTCAGCCCGCCCTGGGGGCCTCCGTTCACAAAGGCGGGGTGCTCGTTGAACTCCGGCGGGTCCGCGTAGAGCGGGTCGGAGTTCAGGGCCATCTCCATAAGATTCACCACGCCATCGCCATCCGGGTCCGCCAGGGGATCGGTGAGGACAGGGTCCTCCTCCCTTTCCGGGAAATTCCGGAGCCAGAGTTCATAGGGGGACTCCCAGCCGCCGGGCCGCAGGCAGACGCGCAGGACGCCCGTGAGAGAGCCGGTGAAGGAAATGAGATACGGGGTGTCTTTCACGGCTGGAAAGGAAAACTCCCGGGGATTGTAATAAGAGGACTTCCAGGTCCGGGTATCCACGCTTTCGCCCCCGGCGGTGCGGACGGCGATGGCGGGGGTGTAGTCCCGGCTACCGCGGATGCTGAGCACGGCGGGGCCGGTCTCCGCGGCCGTCCAGGAGAGCCATTGCGTGCGGGTGAGACCGCGTCCGCTGTAGAGCAGCCGCGTCCCGCCGCTGGTGAGCGCCAGGGCGCTCTCCGGAGTGTCCCCCTCCATGGCAGCGGGTCCGGCCAGCAGCAGAAAACGGGAGTCCGGGGACACGTCCACCTTGATCCAGACACGCGCGCCATTGAGCGGAAAGGACAGGGCCGACAGGCTCTCCATCCCGCCAGTGCCCTCCCGGAGGACCGCCGTGACGGTGCCCCCGCCCAGGGCCTGGGCATACCAAGGCTGGCCGCCGGCGGGCCGGTCCAGGGCATACCACACGGCGGGACGCGCCGCCCAGGCGCGATCATAGGGATCCGCGGGGTCGTTGATCTCCGCCACCTCCGCCGAGGCCCCGGTGCCGTCCCCATGCACGGCCACGGGGCCGTCCGCGGGCAACACCACCGCGCCCTCCCGTCGGTCATTCACCGGGGCCGGGACCTCCGCGGGCACCAGGGTCACCGGAGCGGGGAGCATGAAATACCAGGAGGAACCCCGGGCCCGCACCCGCGCCAGATAGCGGCGGCCCGGCTCCGCCAGAAAGACCGGATCCACCTGGGAGAAAAAGGGATCCATTTCAAAGCCTCCGGCGAGCGGGGCCACCGGCACACCCGCCGCGTCCGCCAGAAACACCATGGTCTGGAGGCGGCGGTCCGCCATCACCCGGTATCGCCCGGAAAGCGTGCCTCCGCCCAGTTCCAGCCACACATCCGGCCCGGACCCGATGCTCTCCATTCTGTCGCTCAGGCGGGTGGGGCTGGCTCCCATGAAATGGACCATGGTGGGCACGCCAAGTGTGAGCGGGCGGGGAGCCGCGGGCTCATCCCCCGGCTCCGCGGGCGCGCCCGTGAGCTGGAGACTGTCCGGCCAGCCGGACGTTTTGGCCGGACCACTGGCGCGGATGAGGTATTCCCTGCCGGCCTCCGGCGTGAAGGTGAGGGAAGGAGCGGGCCCCGCCACCAGGTCCAGCGGCCCGCCGGGAGAGGCCAGGGTGGCCACCAGTAGAGAGGTCCAGGTGCCCTGGGGCCAGCCATTCAAGGTAGTGTAGCCCTGGAGGGAAAAACGCATGGGCGTGCCCGCGGAGGCGTGGTCCGCGCGCCAGTGGTACCACCGCGCGGCCCCGGAGGGATAACGTTTCCCCCCGATGAGGTGATCCGCCGCCTCCGCCGTGAAGGTGTTCCCGCCATCCGCCAGGCTCTCCGCATACCAGCCCCGGCCGCCGGGCTCCGGGGTGAGCGGCAGCGCGGTGGCAGGCAGGTCCCCGTCCATCTGAGGGGCTCCCGGCGTGGTGCTGAGGAATAGAGTGATGGGGCCGCCATTCACCTCTGCCACGGGACCCGGCGGGGTGGTCCATACGCGCAGGATAAACCTGCGCCCGGCCGTGGCGCGGAGCCTCACCTGTCTGCCCCCTTCCTGTCCCGGGGACGCCACCGCGGCCTCCGGCACCAGATTCCCCATGGTCACCGGGGCGTCCCCGTCCGCCACGGAATACACAGCCAGGCCGCACCACGGTCCCGGGGAGGTGAAGACTCTGATAAGGGCCACGCCCGTCTCCGGCGGTGTCCATTCATACCAGATGGACTGGTCCCGGGCACCCGCCGGGTCCCCGCTTTCATTGATCTCTCCGGGCTCCACTTTGGACCCGGCGGTACTGTCCGATAACATCCCCAGTGTGGCCGGGATGACCTGCCGGTTGGCTAGGAGATCATTCGCCGGGGCCGCGCGGGCCACCGGGAGAAAAGCAGGGAGAAGCGCCGCCAGGACGGCGGCACCGGACATCAAAGAGCGGGGACTCATATAAGGAAGCTGAAGAAAAAGCCCTCCCCGCGGCCCCATGAAACGCAAGCCGTTTCCATGTCCGCATCCGCCGTGACCGGGGCTTACGTTCGAACCCCGGGATTGAGCGTAAGCCCTCCAGCGCCGGCTCTATGACGTTATTCCCCTGGACAGGGAAAAGCACCCTGGCAGAGTGCACCCTTTTCCCTTACCCCATGACCGGCCTCCGTCATCCCCATCCCCCGGGTCGCGCGTTTCTCATCATTCTCTGTCTGTGGTTTCTCCCTTTCACGTTTGCCCGGGCGGAGTATTACCGGGTGCTCAACACGGTGGCCATGCGGCTGTATGCAAATCTCCCGCAAACGGGATATACAGCCTATAAGGGAGAGAACGCCTGGGTTTCCGCCGAAACCTGGATCCCGGACGGCACACGTTATTGTTACGCTGAGGTGAAGGCGGGGGCGGGATGGATGCCGGCCTCGAATCTGGAGGTCCTGCCGCGTCCCATCGCGGGGACGCTGGCCGCGAAGGATATCACCCGGGAGGGCGCGACACTACAGGGTTCCTATACCCGGACCAGCAACTTTGTGGGCTGGGTATCCTTTGAGTATGGGCTCACCACCGAATATGGCATGAAAAGCGAGGCGATATATGTCAATACGGAGAGCTTTTCCATCCCGGTCACCGGCCTCCAGGGGGCCAAAACCTATCACTTCCGGGCCGTCGTGTCCAACCCCCAGGGATACTCCCAGGGGGCGGACAGGACCTTTACCACGTTGCCGCCACTCCCACCCCCGGCTCCCGCGGAGTTTTCCGTGACGGGGGAAATGGACGCCATCACGCTGAAGTGGCCCGCGCCCAGCCCCCCGGTGGATCAACTCCGCATCGAACGGCGCGCGGGCCTGGACGGGGACTGGAGGCTGGTGAGGACTGCGCGGGATCCTTTCATCAGATCCTGGAGGGACACCACCGGCCTCCTGACGGGGACGACGTATTATTACCGGATGTCCGCCTACAATGCTATCTCCCTCTATCCCTCCTCCTATACCGTGGAGGTGCCCGCCAGGGTGCTGGAGACCGCGCTGGTCTGGCTGCCGGACGGCACGGCCTCCATTCGCTTCACCGCGGCGAAGGGGCAATCCTATGTGATCGGAAGGTCCGCCGGCCTGGAAACCTGGGAGCGCGTCTTTACCTCGGATCCCGCGGGCGGCGCGCAAAGCTGGACGGACACGGAGGCCGCGGGGGATGGCAGGAGATTCTATCGCGTGGTGCCGCCCTGACAAAACGGAATGCGAAAGATCCGTGGCGGAGGTATTCAAAAGCGCGCACGCTTCCCCATGCCCCGTTTTTCCCGTGCCGCGTCCCTTGTTCTTACCTCCCTCTGCCTGGCCGGAGGAGGCGCGGGCCTGTGGTGGATGCTAACCAAAGGGACGGACCGGGACGCGGGTGCCGGGGCGGGTGGGAAAGCGAAAAGCCGCATTCCCCGGGCGGTCCCTGACACGGGCCGGACGGGGAACCCGGAGGCCCCGGGTGAATGGACACCGCGGGCGGAGCTGACCGGGGAGGAGATGCGGGAAATCCTCCAGCAGTTCGCGCATTACCAGGAGGTCCTGGAGAACTTCCCCACCCCTGAGCAGATGGCGGAGATCAGGGGGTGCATGGATGGCGTGGTGGCGCGGCTGGGATTTACCGGCCGGATGCAGGAGTTGATGGAGGCCGGCGGCGGATCCCTCTCCACCGCCGCCGTTTATGACCAGTTCCTGGCCGCCCTGGGGCGGGGCCTGCGGGCTCCGGGCGGCGCGGCGCTGCGGTCCCGGATGGTGGACTACACCACGCACGGCAAATGGGTGATCCCCTGGCTCTGGTGGCAGGATGCTGCGGAGGGGGCAGCGCCCGGGGAGTATGCGGCGCTGCGGGCCGCCACGCGGGAGGAAAGTGCAGTCCTGGCGCTGGACCGCGGGCGGGACCGGGCCCGGCTGCGCGAGACCCCCATGGAGGTCATCGCGCATGCTGCGGCGGAGGCCCTCCAGGAGACGCCTTCGCCGGAGACATCCGACGGACAGGAAACCCCCGCCCGGGCCAAATACCCCACGCAGCTCACGCAGAGTGATTCCCTTTCCTCGACCAACCGGCAGCCGCCATCTGCGTGGGCTCACCTGCGCGTGCTGGTGGAGCGGGTGCCGAAGGGCTCGGACTTCGCAGCTCTGGACGGGCTGCTGCTCCATGCGCTGGCACCGGGGGCATCCGCCCCGGCGGATGCCCCCGGGGAGACGGCGCGCCGCCAGGGGCTGGACGAGGCCCGCGCCGCCGGGCTGGCCCGCTGGGTGGCAACGGATGCGGAAGCCGCCGCCACATATTTCACAACGCTCGCCACCCGGCTGGATGGCCCCCTGGCCATGGTGCTTACCGCCGGCCTGGAGACCGCGCGCCCGGGCTCCGCCGTGGAATGGACGCGCTCCCTGCCCCCGGGGCCCACCCGGGACGATATGAGCGTGGGCGTGGCGTATCTCCTCTCCATTGATCCCCAGGAAGCCATGGCCCTGGCCCGCGCCATCGGGGATCCCATGAAGGAAAAAGTGGCGCTGTTTGTCCTGACCGGCAGGGGCATCCCGCTGGAACGGGCACCCGCGCCGGAGGCACGGTGAACCCGCGGGCGCATCATACCGTCTGGATGCGGGATCCGGCAAAATCACGCACCTCCGCCATTCCGGCATCCTAACGATGGCTGCCGTTTGAGCCCGGGCCCGGAGGGGCGACGGTGGTTCCCTGACTGAATGGAAACTTGTTCATAAGGCTCAGAGCCCCCGGGGTTGATATGACTTGCGTCTTTGGCGCGGTGAAGGGGGGAAACCATGCCTCAGGAAAAACGTCCCGGGCTTCGGGCCCGCCGGGCGCTTGGGTGTGCGACCGGTTCAGCCCGCGCGGGACAGCACTAAGGACACTGGTTTTTCCTCCGGGGACTCCTTCCACTGGATCTTCCCGTCCTCCACCACGCCCTCGCTGGTGGTCCGAATGGAGCCATCCTCCAGCCGGTGGTTGAAATGGAGGGAAATGATGAGCTTTTTACCTTCCCAGCGCCCTGGATCCGCCCGCCACGGGGAGTAGGTGGAAGAAGGAGGCTTGCGATCCTCCGGGACGGAAAAACTGAACCGGACATCCTGGGGGCCGGGAGTGCCCGCGGAGCCGCGGATTTCGTAAAACTCGGCTCCTTTTGTGCTCGCGACTGTGGCCACGCCCTCGAAGGCATGCTTGTCTTCGCGGGAGCCCAGTCCCTTGCGGTTCCGCACCCGGCGACCGGCTTTGGCCGCGCGTTCCTCTTCGGTCACAGGGAGAAAAATCTCGAGGGAAATCTGTTTATCCTGGCCGGCGGGATCCTTGTAAAACCCCTGCCATTTCCCCACCAGCAGCGGCGCGGAGGGATCCTTGCTGTAGGCCCATGGCCGGTCCTCCAGATCCCGTGCATAGCTCAGCCGGTATCTGAACTCATACCACCCCCAGCTAAGAGCGGTCAGCAGGGCGAGGGCGATCAGAAGCCACTTTTTACCGGAGTTCATAAAAAAACAGTTCGGGACGGCGGATACCATGGAACTTTAATCAGAGCCGGGCAGGCGTCAATCCATGGATGGGATAACCGGGGACGCTGAAAATTGCGCGCGAAAGAGGCTGAATGGCTTGAATGTTTCATTTGTTCCCCCGGTTTATTTCATTCGGCAGACGGCGTGCCGGGAGTATGACGGGGAATGCCGGAATCTCCCGTCAGATTCCTCTTCGAGGGAAATAAGCCTGTTCTCAGACACCTCCCGGGAGTGGGAAAAGAGGTGACTTTTATTTGCCTGCTCCATCGGTTGACAGCATGGAAGTTATCATTAGTGTGGCATTAATTAATAATTGTCTAATGAAACTTAAGGAAATCCAGACGAGGCTCCGGTGGACTGAAGATTTTCGCTTTTGCCTCCAGGCATCGCGGGCGGGACAGGATCCGGACCTCCTGCCGAAAAAGCTGGAGGACTACCTGGGGGTGTGCTATGTGACGAATGAAATACGCACCGCCGCCTACATGCGGCTGCTGCTCGCATGGATGTGGCTCCGGGAAAACCTGGAATCCATGGAAAGAGAGGGCCTGGCCGTTGCCTGCGGGGGGGAAACGACGGTCTGCGATGAGTTGGCGTGGGCGCTCCACGATATCTATGGCACGCCCTCTGCCCGGGTGAATCTCGATGCTCCCTACGTCACCACCGGAGCCGTCACCCGGCTCGCCCGTCGCCACCGTGCCGCTGGTGAAAAGGCACTGGAGTCTTCGAAACCGGCCGTGCTTTCCCCGAAGGAAGCAGGCGGCTCCCTGGGTCTGCCCGCCGCGCTGCGGAGAATGTGGGCGCGTTTCCGGCTGCCTCTCGTGGTCCTGCTGGCGGGACGCGATGCCCGTTAATCCCGGTGGTTTTGCTCTGAGAAGACACCGTTCCGGCGGCGCCTGCTTTCCCATGGGAAACCGGGGACGGCGGGAGCCATGAGACACCGTGTCCGGTTGATTCCGGACAGGGCAGGGGACGGGAAGGGAAGGACCATATTTCCGGGGAATCGAAACATAAAGGACCCGCCGTCCGGTGACGAAGGTGCTTCGCGGGAAGGGACAGGACGAGGCCACGGCATGATTTCCATTTTCGTTTCCGGTTTTCCGCCTATCCGGTTCCGTATGACTTCCCCGCGCATGCTTTCCTTCACCGTTATTCTGATCCTCGCGGCGGGCACGGTGTGGATTCTGAAAAAAGGGGATGACATTACCCCGGAGCCTTCCGCCACGCCGGTGCTCCGCGCCCTGCGGCGGGCTCCCATGGAGGGTTCGCCGTCTCCCGCGCGGCCCGCTCCCGTGCCCTTCACGCCCGCGGAGTTCACCGCCTTGAAAGAGCGCCTCGCGGCCCTGGATGCGGAGTGGGACGGGAAGCCGCCCGTGCCCCCGGAACTCCTGAAGCTCACAGGGGAACTGGTGGACCGCGCGCCCTTCTCCCCAGAGATGAGCGAAATCCTGGACATGGACGCGGAGGGAACGCTGCATCACATGGCGGGCCTGCTCCGGGATGTCATGGCGGACCGGCTCAAAGAGCCGGGCTCCGCCACGCTGCGCCTCCACCTGGTGGAACATATCCGGGATCACCCCAACGGCGGATTTTACCCCGTGGAGGAATGGCTTCCCAGCGCGGGCGCGGGCTGCGATTCCCGGGAATTCCAGACCCTGGCGGAAGCCGTGAAGAACCCGGGGCTGGCGCTGCTGCTGGAGGCCGGCTACCTCCCGGCCCTGGCACGCACGCAACCGGCGGAAGCCGTCCGCTGCGCCATGGGCCGGGGTGACGGCGTGATTGAACAGCTCCGGGCCGGAAGAGTGGACTCCCCTCAAATCACGGTTTTCTCCGTGGGATACTTGACACCCACCATGCTTTCGCGGGTGATCGACAGCCTTCCCCCGGAAACCGACTTCCGCGGGATCGCGGACCAGGTGTTGATGAACAGCGAAGTCTACAACCGGGATTCTTTCCGGCAGCAACTGGCGGTGAAGTGGGGAGAGGTGGACCCCGCCGCTTCCGCCGCCTGGATTCTCGACCACCAGAAGCAGGTGCCCGTATGGGCCGTGCCCCGCATGGTCCAATACTTCGACCAGGGAAAACCGGACGCCTTCATAGCCTGGGTGCGCGCCTTTCCACCCGGGAGGTATTACGATGCTGCGGCCCTCCATGGCATCGCTCTCCACGGCATCTCCCGTCCGGTGGAGTTCCGGGAAATCCTCTCCCGCGTCCAGAACCCGGACGTCCACCGCGGGGCCATCGGAAACGTGGAGCCAGTGGAGGTGAATGTGAAAGCGGAGGCGGAGTGACCCCCTCCCGCACCAGGGCAGGAAGATAAGCCCAGGGTCTTCCCGTCGTTTTACCACTGCTCCAGCTCCTTTCCGTCCTCTCCGTCCCCATGCTCTCCACTCTGCGTCCCCTGGCATCCGCCCTTCTCCTCTCCCTCCTCCCCGCCCGTGCCGCCGACTGGCCGCAGTGGATGGGCCCCGCCCGCGATGGCAACTGGCCGGAATCCGGTCTCTGCGAATCCTTCCCCGCCACCGGTCCCAAAGTCGTCTGGGAGGCAAAGTGCGGCAAAGGCTACGCCGGACCCGCCGTGGCGGACGGTCGCGTCTTCCTCCCGGACCGGCTCTCCGCGGAGCCCGGCGCGCCCCCGCCCGCCCTGGAGCATGCCATCCCAGGCATCGAACGCCTCCTCTGCCTCGATGTCGCGACCGGCAACACCCTGTGGGAATACAAGCGCGACACTCCCTGTCTCATCGACTACCCCGCCGGTCCCCGCGCCACTCCCACGGTCCACCAGGGCCTCGTGTATTTCCCCGGCATCCACGGGCGCATGACCTGCCTGGAGGCCGCCACCGGCAAGGTGATCTGGGAGCGTGAACTGGAAAAGGAATATAAATGCAAGGCCCCCATGTGGGGCTTTTCCTCCCACCCGCTCGTCTATAAGGACATGCTCCTCTGCCTCTCCGGCGGCGGGGACGCCTGTCTCCTCGCCCTGGACCTCAAGACCGGCAAAGAACGCTGGAAGGCCCTCACCGCCCGGGAGCCCGGCTATGCTCCGCCCACGCTTTGCGAACTCCCCGGGCATCCGCCCCAGCTTGTCCAGTGGACGGGCGATGCCATCTTTGGCGTGAATCCGGACACCGGCCGGGAATTGTGGGCCATCCCCTGGACCGTGAAATACGGCGTCGCCATCGCCACTCCCCGCCTCGCGCGGGACACCCTCCTGCTCAGCAACTACTGGAGCGGCTCCAAAATGCTCCGCCTCCAGCCCTCCGGCACCACGCCCGAAACGGTCTGGGAAACCACCCGCGAGAGCGCCACCCGCACCACCCATCTCAATGCCCTGCTTTGCGGCCCCATGGTCCGGGATGGCATCCTCTACGGTGTCTGCAGTTACGGCCAGCTCCGCGCCCTGAAATGGGACACCGGTGCCCGCCTCTGGGAGGATAAGGACATCATCTGCCGCGGGGGTGAACGCAACTGGGGCACCGCCTTCCTCACCCGCCTCAACGGCACCGACCGCCACCTCTGCTTCACGGAAAACGGAGAGCTCCTCCTTCTCCGCCTCACCCCGGAACGCCCCCACATCCTCAGCCGCGCCCAGGTCATCGCCCCCGACTGCCCCGACGTCAAAGAACGCCCCGTCGTCTGGACCCACCCCGCCTACGCCAACGGCCACGCCTTTGTGAGGAACAACTCCGTCATCCGGTGTCTGGATTTGAAGGCTGCTCCGTGAGGCTAAAGGACCCGCTGGGATCCCCCCCATGGCCAGGATCAGCCCTTACGGGAGATGACGAAAATAGCGGTAAGGCAGCCCGCCATGCCCCCCAGGGCACCGACGATCCACTGGAAATGACGGATATACCAGGGGCCGGGATTCTCCCGGTCCCGCAGGGATCTGGCCTCCATAAGAGCCAGTTGGAGTTTGCCCTGGGCGATGGCGCGCAGGGTCGTGCCTTCCGTTCCGGGCAGGCCGTAGGTCTCCGCCAGGTCCAGAATCCCGAAAACCATGGAGGGCTCCCTCTCCACCGCGAAGACCGCGGCCTCCTTCAGCAGGAACGCCATGACGGGATCCCGGGGTTTAATAAACAGCGCACGTACCGTGGCCTGGGAGCGGATGGATACCAGGACTTCCTGGTCATCTTTCTCTCCCTGGATAGTGTGGTGGGGGGTGTGGCCCGGCTTCAGACCGGTGATGGAGTTCTTCAGCAGCCAGTCCGGGTCTTTTTGCAGCGCCATCTTTGCCTCCAGGATGCGCAGATGCAGCCACTCCGCGCCCATGTGGGAACCCGGATTCCGGCGGATGCCCGTGGCGATCCAGAGGTGCGCGTTTTCGTTGTCGCCCGTCAATTCATACGCCGTCCCCATATTGGCCGCCGTCATGTAGAGCCCGGGGTGCCGGGCCTCCACTTCCTTCAGCAGCACCAGCGCGCTCTGGGCATCGCCCCGGAGGATTTTCCTCGCCGCTTCGTCGCATTCCAATACTCCAGGGGGCGGCGGAACGGGATAGGCTTTCGGATTCGGCTCCAGGTGCGGATCATCAAAGGCGCTGGCCCGCATGGCGTTCCGCACGGTACCTGTGAACCAGCCTTCGCCGGCGGATTCCGCCTCATAGGTGCCTTCCAGGGTGGATTCCTCCACATTGATACAGGCACCCGCCGCGGCTGGAAACACCAGCAGAATGGCGGCGAGAAGTCCCGCGCCCGCCGCCCGCCTCCGGTCCCGGAGCCTCAGGAAGCCTATCACCGCGAACCCCGTTATGAATCCAACCACCCCGGGGCCCGTGGCGCGGGTCATATATTTCTCCCATTCCGGGGCCGGCGTCCCGGCGTTCACCTCCGCCTCATAGGTGTCCGCCAGGGTTTCCCCTTGCACCACCAACGAGGCCCGGCCCTGAAAGGGCAACAAAACGGAAACCACCATCAGTAGTAAGGAAAACAGACGCATATCGATATAAAAAAGACTACAGAGGAAATCAGACCGGTTTTGCCCGCCGTCGTTCACCCTTCCGTTTCCGTGTCCGAGGAGCGGGAGAATGACGAATTCTCCATATGGATTTCTCCCGCGATATCAACCCGCGCCGTGATTCCCCGTTCCGGAGACCCCGGACGCTCCCTTCATGTCCTCCTCCTCACCGTCCCATGGTGAGGATTTCCGGGGCATTGAAGGGGATCCGGAAGCAGGTGCCGGAGACGTTCAGCGCCTTGCAGGCCAGGGAGCCCTTGAAGTCATTGCCGGAGGTCACGGAGGCATAAGGAGCCAGCACGGCTCCGTCCATGCGCTGGGCGGCCATGTTCATGGTGGTGGCGGCGGGGAAGTTCCAGAGAATCCGTTTCCGCCAGGCGTCATCGGTGAATCTGCCGGTGAAGTTGAACTGCGTGCCGGTCTGCACGGTGGTGCCCGTGACGTTGATCAGCACGGCCTTCACGGAGGACTCGCTGACGCCGGTGGCGAAGTCCAGACTCACCTCCGCGAGGTTGGCCGCCCCGAAAAGGAAAGTCGCCGGGACGTTGAAGACCGCCACGCCGGAGGCGTTCGGCATGCAGGTGAGGACCCGTCTGTTCCCCTGGTTCGCCGGGGTCACCAGGGTGCTGGTGGCGGTCGCCGTTGCCAGTTTGGCGGAAAGGCCCTGCAGGTCTGTCTGCATGGTGAGCGTACGCGCGGGGATGCCGGTGTCATAGACGAGGCGGCTGGCTTCGTTGCCGCCGCCGTTCCAGTTGATGGCGCGGGTGCCGCGGTTCGCGGCGGAGGTGAGGGCCAGGCGGCTGGAGGCATTCCCCTCCATCTGGAAGGGATTTCCGCCGCCCAGGGCACCGCCGATGACCGCCACGTTTTCCGCGGAGGCGGGCAGGTAATTCCGCCCCAGGCTGAAGGAGCCGGTGTTCGTGAGCATGCCACCCACCCAGGCTTTGCCCTCGATGGCCGTGGTGGTGTAGAGACTGGAAAAGGCGATGACGTTGAAGTCCCCCATGTAATTCGTGGTCTGGGCGGGCACGGCGAGCGTGGCCGCGGGGCTGGTGTTGAACCACGGTTTGGAATCCGCCGGGGGATAGACCCGGGTGTAGAGCGTGCCCCCCGCGGCGGGCGCGGTAATGGGCGTGGTGTAGAGAGTCCCGCGCGCGGGCTCCCCGCCGTTGTCGCCGGGATCCGAGTCGAAATTGTAGTAGAGGCGGGAGTTCGCGGGCACGCTGCCGCCCGCCAGATCCGGGCTGAGGGTGATCACGTTTCCGGCGGTGGAGGACTTTGGCGCGGCCAGGGTCAGCCGGGTGATGCCCACGCTTTTGGAAGTCCAGCCTGGGGAGCGGAAAAGAGCCGGAGCCAGCGGGACCGCTCGATACGAAAGCGCCGCAGGGGAGCCGCCGGGGAATTTGTCCCGGGTGATGGTGAAGGACTCGCCAGGGTAGCTCCCGGAGAAGGGCGCGCTGTTCGCCGCCACGCCCGCGAAGGACCACTCCACCTGGAAGAAGCCGCTGCCGGTGAAGCGCGCCGGGATATCCCCCGCGCCGGTGAGGCTGATGGTGGAGGCCGGCAGGACGGCGGGAGCCGGGCTGCCCGCGGCGGCCGGTCCGCCCGCCTGGAAATAATTCACCGCGGCGGGGGCGGTGTCCGCGAGAGTGAGGAGGACGGGCTCCGGCGCGTAGGTCTGCCGCGCGGGCGCGCTGTCCGTCACATGGTCCGGGTCCAGGCTCACGGCCACGGCCTGAATGGTGGTGCCCGGAGGGGCCGCGAGCGCCACGGAGCTCAGCGAGGCCGCATGGGGCACGTAGCCGCCGCCATTGAGCGAATAGTAGATCTGCGTGGAGCCCGGGGGATTGGGATTCATGACGGTGACCGTCAGGGGGTACTGCGCCAGCGCCGCGGGAGGAAGCGGGGGATTAAAAAGCGGGGGCTGCGCGGTGGTAAGCCCGGCGGCCGCCAGCAGCGGGGCGTCCGGCCCGGAGGGGTCGTTCGCGGCCACGGCGGCGGTGTCCCGGAGGTGGCGGGCGGGCGGCGCGGCGTCCCCGTATCCCCAAACCCAGCCCGCGTCCCTGGAGCCGCGCAGCAGGGTGGCACGCTCCTCCTTCACCTCCTCCGTTTTCGCGGGGGCCGTGAGGCTGAAGGCCGCGATGGACCCGGTACTGGTGGCGCTGGAGAGCTCAAAGTGCTTCCGGGAGGCATTGTAAAAAGCCCGCAGCCCCCCCGTGCGGAGGCCCTCCCCGGACCGGTACGCCCGCGCCCGGGGATCCAGCATGGACCTCCGGAGGCCGATGATCTCGGCATCTCTGCCGCCGGCGTCGGTCGCCACGGTCTTCAGTTTTTCGAGCACCTCCTCCGGGGACTGGATGTCCGCGAGGCTGCCGCCGTGGACGAGATAGACGTCGATGGCGTGGTTGAGGCGCGAGACGTCCGCGCGCAGTTTCGTGTCGGCGGCAGAAGCGACGGTTCCGCGGACGACAGCGAACCCGGCGGCGGTGACCGTGAGCAGCGTCGCCACCACGACGAGGAGTTCGGGCAGGGCAAAGGCACGCCTCCGGGGAAGAGGACAAAGGGGGACCATGGGGAGAAGCGCGATTCTTAAAACCGGCGCTGGTATTTACTGATATTTATAAAAAATATGGAGTCAACCCGTTAATTCTCCGGGACTCACATGTTATCATCATGCACACGGAAAACGGGCTCCGGCGGGGAAATGTCCCGCAGATATACGCCCAGGATCCCGGGGTGGATTCCACATTCGCCACCCGTGGTTGTTCCGCGGAGAGGAACCGGAGGCGCCTCCGATGGAGGGTGGCCTGTCCCGTCCCCGGGCAGGGGGAGTTTGACGCCCCCACGCATCCTTTTGATTTCTCCCCGGCCTTTTCATGCCTTGTGCTTTGCTGTTCCCCATCAGAGGGTTCGACGGCGACAGGAATGTCGCCGCTCCCTTGGCTCGTGCGGAGGATGGTGAGGATGCGCAGGAGCGTCAAACTCCCTTGGAGGAGGACCGCTTGGGCCACCCTCTATCAGAGGAGCTTTCGATACCATCGGGGAAAACTTCAGGGAGGGATCAGATTTACCGGATTCCTACCCACAATGGCATTGCTCCCTCCCGGCGGTGGCTCTCAGAGGGGCAAAAGAAAACGGCGGGGTGGAAGGCACCCCGCCGTTATTGAAGCCACGCCTTTGGATCAGGGCCGGTCGCCGGAGCGGCCCAGGTCCCGGTCTACCGCAGCCGGGCAGTGGCCCGGATGAAGACCCGCGTGCCGGTCGCCAGGGCGGCGGGGACGCGGAAGGTGAGGCTGGTGGCGGTGGAGCCGATGAGGTCCGCGGGGACCCAGCCGGAGAGCCCGGCGCTGGCTTCCCCGCCGATCTCCGCGTCGTCCGCACCGGGGGCGCGATTGATGGTAAACGTCAGGCCCTCCGGAGTGAGGGCGGGCACGGGGGCGGGATTGCCGCCCAGCGCGTATTCCAGCAGGTCCGTGTAGCCGTCGTTGTCGCTGTCCGCCAGCGCGGAGCCGGTGAAGGGCACGGAGTCCCCGGCATTCGGATTCCCCGCCGCGGAGGTGCTGGGCCGCCAGTTGCCGGGCAGCGCGGGATTCGGGTTCGTGCCCGGCGCGATGAGCACCAGGCTGGGGCCCTTGCCGTCCGGAGTCAGCGGCCAGGGAGCCGCGGTACCGTAGGTAAAGTCCAGGATGACCGCGCCGGAGGCCGCCGTCAGCGTGATTTTTTCCCCGCCGTTGTTCAGCCTGTCATTCAGATACTGGCCGGCCACGCGCGCGGTGGGCACCGCGGGATACCGGGCATTGAAGGCCGCTTGATTACTCACCACCAGCACACGCTGGCCCGCCGTGAGTTGCATGCCGAGTGGGAAGGCAAAATCGACCCCCGCGGTGAACTTCACGCCGGAGAGGTCCACGATGCCGCCGGAGATGTTTTGCAGCTCGATGAACTCGAAGTCATCGGCGTCCGTGAATCCGGCGGTGAACTCATCCGGCGTGGGATCGGCGGGATGGTAATGAAGCTCCGAGATCACCAGATTCCCCGCGGCGGCGGCGGGCTGGGTGAAGAAGAAGCCGGTGGCCGGGGCGCTCCAGAGCGCGCCATTCTTTGCCCGGGCAGTCACCTGGGCGCTGCCGCTGATGGTCAGCGTGGAGCCGGAGGCGGTGGTGAGCGCCCCCGCCTTGATGCCGCCGCCAGGGGCCCGGGGATCGCTGCCGTCCAGGGTGTAATAAATGGTGCCCTGGGTGGCCGTCACCGCCGGATTGCCCAGCCCGCCCGAGGGGGTCAGGACCGGACGGGGGACGAACTGGGAATCGATCCACGCGGTGCGCTGGGTCATCCAGAGGCGGAGAATGTCCACTTCATCCGAATAGGTGGCTGTAGCCCCGGCATCCGGGCCGTCGCGGAGGGGCACGGCGGGCCATTTCGCGTAGTTCCGCACGGCGGCTTCGGAGATTTCCGCGCCCATCTGGTCGATGATGCCCGTGAGCTTCGCGTCCTTCAGGATGTCGCCACGCAGTTCCGCCCAGCGGTCCGTGAAGCGCTGCATGAAGTCCGGGTCCGCCCAGAGGTATTTCCACCAGCCCCAGGTCATGATATCCGTGGCGGGTTGATTAGCACTCCAGCCGATGGGCGAGGCGTCCCGTCCGTCCGTGGAGTTCATGGTGCGGTCAAAGTCCCACACCGGACCGGCGATGAGCTTGCCGTTCCGGGGCTTGTGCATGTAGGTGCTCAGGCGGAAGCAGTCCGGGTTTTTTGTCAGGATATTGACCAGCGCGTGGTCCACCCAGGAGTCACGATCAATGTAATCCGTGTAGGACAGCCCGGTCGCGGGATTCACCCGCGTGGGGGTCACCACGGCGTCCTCAAAGTCCTGGATGTATTTCCGGAGGTAGTCCCGCTGTGCTGTGGGAATGGCCGGGGCGGGGGAGGGGTTTTCCTCCGGATAGAAGTGCCCCAGCCGCACCTCCGTGCCAAACGGCTCCGTGAGCGGGAAATTCCGGCTCGTGGTCCAGCCGGTGGTGCCGGGATCCAGGCGGTCGATCTTCACGATGTAGCCGCCGGTCACGTTGGGTGCCGTGAGGTCCGCGGGGGTAAGGCGCTCCACGGGAATGCGGTCCGCGCCGCGCTCCGGCTTTTCCATGAGGGAATAGACGCCCATGTAGTCCCCGGGGTAGTCCACGGTGCCGTCATTCGTGTTCACGAATACCTCCACGAAGCGCGAGTGCGCGGCCCAGCGGCCCATACGGTTGCTGATTTCATAGGCCACGGGATTCCGCATCATGCCCAGGTCATACTGGTAGTTGCTCTGGAGCACCCAGTCGCCCTCGGGAGGCAGCCCCAGCGGGGAGACATCCTTGTCCTCGTTCACCTCATTCCAGGCCTCGATGGAGAGGGAATACTTCGGCCAGCCGGCGGAGGAGGACCCGCGCACCACCATGCGGCCCCGGGTGGCCAGGGTGGGCGGCGTGGTGAGCACCGTGTGCCCGCCCGGCGTCCCGGGCTCGAAGAGCGTCCAGGACATGGCGGTGTCCGCGTCCGGGCGTCCCGTGCCGTAGCCGTTCAGGACCACCACGGGCAGGTTCGAGTTGAAGGTGGCGGCGGCGGCTCCCAGCAGGAAATAGGACTCCGAATGCACCGGTCCGGGAGCGAAACCCGGGGCGGTCTCAAACGCCCGCGCCCGCACCATGGTGGTGGTGGTCACCGGGATGGCCGCCGTATAAAGCGTGGAGGCGGCGGTCGGTTCCGTGCGGTTTGTGGTGTAGTGGATCTGTGCCGTGGGGGACGCGGTGCTCAGCGAGAGGCTCAGCGGCGCGGTGCTCACGAAGGTCTTGCTGGGAATGCTGAAGACCACCTCCCCGGCGGGCGCGCCAGGCGTGGTGGTATTCGCCGCGCCGGGCGTGGGAATGCCAAAGGGCGCGTAAACCCCGCCCGTGGAGGGCAGCGTGAGGCCATACGAGTAGTAGGCCGTCTGCGCGGGAAACTGCGGGCTGAAGGCCTTGATGGCCGTCACGCCGTCCGGCTGGAAGAAGCCCAGGTATTCGCCACTCCCGCTCAGTTTGAAGTTCGTGTGCAGTTGCTGCCCGGACACCTTGCGGTCCTTCTCGGAGGCGAAGACCACGAGGTAGCCGTTCGCGGGGATGATGGTGGGCGTGGGAAAGCGCCACTTCGTGGGGCGCGTGGCATTGTCTGTCAGGTAGTAACCCCCAATGTTCACCGCGCTGGCGTTGGGGTTCGAGATCTCAATCCAGTCCTCCGGGGAACCATCCTGGTCCAGATAAATACGGGGATCGTCCTGGCCGGTGGCGGCGGCGAATTCATTCAGATACACCGTCACGGGGGTGAAGGTGGTGGAGGTGAAGGTGGCGCTGGAGGCCGCCCAGGAGGTTCCCGCCGTGTTCGTGGCCAGGGCGCGATAGTAATAAGTCGTGTTCGCCGCCAGGTTGATGACCAGCCGGCTGAAGTCCCCCGTTTGGACCCCCAGGTCCGCGGAGTAAGCCCAGGAGGTGGGATTGGTGCCGCCGTCCGCCGGACCATAAAAAACCGTCACGGACGGGGCCGCGAAGCCCGTGGCCGTCACCCTGCCCGCGAGCACCGCGGAGAAGGCATTGATGTCCGTGGCCGGGCGGTTTTCCACCACGGGGGCGACGGCGGTGGCGGCGGTGAAGGTGGCCGTGGAGGGAGCCCACGCGGAGCTGTTCTGGTTCGCCGCGAAGGCCCGGTAGTAATATGGCGCGCCGGGGGTGAGCCCCGCCACCACGGTACTGTTGGGACCGGTCTGCGGGCCGGTGGTCACGTTGTGCAGCCAGTTCGCGGGGTTGGTGCCGCCGTCCGAGGGGCCGTGATAGAAGATCACCGCCGGAGCCTGCCCGCCGGTGGAGGTCACGTCGCTCCCCAGCCGCGCGCTGGTGGAATTGATTTCCGTGGCGCTGGTGTTCACAATCACTGGCGGTCCCACCAGGGTGGTGAAGTCCAGCACGGGCTCCGCCCATGCCTGGCCCGCGGTGTTTTGCGCGAAGGATGTAAAGAAATAAGTCTTGTTAGGCAGGAGGCCGGTGAGCTCCGTCGTGAAGGCCCCGGTCTGCCCGCCCAGAGCCACGGAGTTCTGCCAGTTGGCCGCCGTGGTGCCGCCGTTCACGGTGCCGTAGTAGAGCGTCACGGAGGGAGTGTCCGCGCCCACCCGCGTGATGGTGCCCCCAACGGTCGCGCTGGAGGAGGTAATCGTGGCGGCGCCGGTGTTCGCCACCAGGGGGGCGTTCAGATTCGCCTCTTTGTAGAAGATGATCTCCTGGATGCCGGAGTTGTTATTGAGGGCATTGACCGCCGTGGCCTTGAGGCGGATGTAGCGGGCATTCACGGGGGCGAAGGTCTGGGTGTAGCCCCAGCCAGTGGCCCCGGGAGAGAAGTTCTTCGTCGTCACCGGGGAGGCGAAGGTGGAACTGTCGTCATCGAACGTCATGGTGAACGCCGTGGTGCGGTCCACGGGCGGGATGCGGTCGAAGAAATCGAAGCCCGTCACCGGCACCACGCTGCCGAGGTCAAAATCCACATACATGCCCGTGCCAAGGCCCAGGCAGGCATACTCGATCCCCGGTCCGCCGCGTCCCGCGTCCCCGTTCACGGCATTGGCCGCCACGTAGTTCGTGCTGTAGGGCGTGGCCGAGGCATAGGCCGTGGCGGGGGCCACGAGGCTGCCCGCCGGGGTATCGAGAAACCGCATTTCATAGCCCCCGAGATTCTGCGAATTCCCCGTGGAGGTGCCCACCTCCCAGCGGGCATAGCGGGCGGTGGTGGGGGTGAAGGACTTCACCAGCCCCTGGCCGTTGAAGCCGGAGGGATTGAAACTGAAGATGGTATCCGTGCTGTCGAACGTCGGGTCGTTGCTCAGGATGAGCCGGGAGGTGCCGATGATGTCCGCCGCGTTCGTCCGGGAGACGAGGATGAACCGGTCCATGGTGACCGGCGATCCGAAATCCATCTGTACCCAGGTGCCCGCCGTGGTGGAGAATGCCGCGCCGGCCCCCAGGTTCAGCGAGGCATATTCATTCGCCGCGCTATCGAAGAGATTCGAGGCCTGAAAAGCGGCGCTGTAGGCCGTGGCAGCCGAGGTGACGGTGGGATTCGGCAGCACGGAGGCGGTCACGGGACCGGCGGCAAAAAGCAGCAGGGGAAGGAGAGCAAAAAGACGGGCAGAGAGTCTCATGGGCAGTGAAGGGTGCGGCACTATCTCCGGAGGGGGCCGGAATACGGCGTACATGAACGATGCATGACAGGAGGGTCGTGCATCTCCAAGTCGCAAATTTTACGGGTTCCCGCTTTTTCAGCACAGGCGGGGTTCCAGGCCCGCAGCAAAGGGCCGGCGGAGGGGAAACGGGTCTTTTTCATGACTTCCATGATATCACGTCATCATGTGATTCCGCCCGCCTTACAAAATCCCCTAGAGTCCGCCCGCCCACCGGCATTCGCCGCTCCTCATCCGGCGAAAATACCTCAGCCCGCTGACTCATGAACTCACGCTCCCGTATTCTTCTTTCGTTGCTGGCCTTGTTCTCCCTCAATCCCTCCGCCCGCGGGGCGGGGGTTTCCGTGGGGAATTCCTCTCTCATCGGCGCGCTGGATTACAGTGATACCTTCACCATCGGGACGGGCACCACGGGCAGCCGCTACGGGACGGCTTATACCACGGGGGCCTTTCCTCTCCCGGCGGCGCTCCTGCCGGTGGAAAACAGCTATGGAAACCCCGCGCGGAACTGGTCGGGCTCAAAATGGAGCCTGAATAATGACGCCGTTTTCCTCAATGGCACCACCGTTTTCCCTGGCGGCAGCGGGGCCGGATCGGTGAGTGGCATGACCCAGACGGGGCCGTCCGGGGACTGGGGGATCGAGTATAATCTGCGCAATCAGTTTGTGGTGCAGTTCGATGCCGTCCAGTTCGCCGACCGCGTGGACCTGACTATCAGCAACGCGCGTGACGGGCTGGCCGGGGCGAACGGGCTTTCCATTTTCTTCCGGGCCAATGGCACGTCGAACCTGGGCAACTCCGCCGAGATCGGGCTCTACAATCCGGCGCTGGGGGAACTGCTGACCACGCTGGACACGGGGCTGGCGGACGTGGATGTCCGGGAGTGGCACAACTATGCCGTGAGTTTCGATCTGGTGGCCATGCGCCTGGGCATTTATGTGGATGAGATCCAGCTGGGTGTTCTCGACCTCAATACCCTGGGAGGCCCGAAATACGGGGGCGGCACCATCGCCGCCGGGGCTTTCGCGGGCATCGTCTCCGCCGCCACGAATGACGCCATCAGCTTTGGCGCGGGAGGCGCGGGCGCGGACCGGGTGTGGACGGATAACTTCCAGGTGGGCGCGCCGGTGCCCGAGCCCGGCGTGGCGCTGCTGGGGCTGACCGCCGTGTCCGGGGCCGCCTTCCGCCGCCGCCGGGCCGCCGCCCGGTAAATCCGCCGCCACTATTTGAGCTTTCCTTTGATCCCCGTCCCCAAGAGAATTTCTGTATTATGAGAGGATTAACCCTTGGTTTTCTCGCCCTCCTCGCCGCCACCGCCGCCCGGGCGGACAGCGTGGTGGTGTTCAATGAAATTCACTATCATCCGGACACCGCCGAGGCCACGCGGGAGTACATCGAGTTTCACAACCAGATGGCGGTGGACGTGGACATGTCCGGGTGGGAGATCACCGGCGGGGTAAACTACACCTTTCCGGCGGGCACTATCATCCCCGGGCGCGGGTACGTGGTGGTGGGCGTGGACCCGGCGGGGGTGCAGGCCACCTACGGGGTCACGAGCGTGCTGGGGCCATGGACGGGACGGCTCTCCAACAGTGGTGAGGAATTGCGCCTCCGGGACAACAACGGGCGTGAAATGGACGAAGTGGACTACGGCACCGGTGGCAAATGGCCCACCGGTCCGGACGGCGCGGGCCCTTCCCTCACCAAAAAGATACCGAACGCCTCCAGCGGGGACGCCGCGAACTGGACCACCAGCTGGCAGACGGGCGGGACGCCCGGTGCCGCGAATTTCCCGGAGGCGAATCCCCCCTTCGTGCCCCCCGCAGGGCTCGTCTCCTTCTGGCGCATGAATGAAGCCTCCGGCACGGGCATCGTGGATCTGGCGGGCGGGAACGCGGGCACCCTGGCCGCGGGCGTTAGCCGGGTCCCGGGCCTCACGGGCAGCGGGGCGCTCTCGTTCGATAACACCGCGGGGGCTTCCGTGAATCTCGGCACCGGGTCCGGCCTCACGGTCACCACGGGTCTGACCATCGAGGCGCTCATCAAACCGGGCTGGGACGGCACGGGCACGGATACCCTCTACAGCCGGAACAACACCCCCCCGGCCACCACGGTGGCGGGATGGTATTCCTTTGACGAGGCGTCCTCCGGCACCGTCGCGGCGGTGGACGCGGCGGGAGGCCCGAATGGCGCGTTCATCGGCACGGCCTCCCGCGTGGCGGGCGCGGGCGGGAGCACCGGCGCAGTCCGTTTCAACAACACGGGCGCGGACGGCGTCTCCATCGGCGCGGGCGTTTCCTTCACCACGGGCATGACCATCGCCGCGTGGATCAAGCCGGGCTGGTCCGGGGCCAGCGGGGACTATGACGAAATCTTCCGGAAGGAGGACAGCGGAAACCGCATCCTCTTCAGCTTTCAGAATGACACGAACAATCCCAGCGCCTCGCCGCCCGTGGCCGCGGGGCCGGTGCTTTCCCTGGGATTGAATACCGGTGGATACAAGGAAATGGACATGCCGCTGGACGGCCAGTCCGGGCGTCCCACGCTCGCCGGGCTGAAGGACGGCAACTGGCACCACGTGGCCGCCACCTATGACGCCGCCACGGGGCTGAAGGCCATCTATGTGGACGGCACGCTCCGCTTCAGCACCACGCACAGCGGGAACATCACCAGCGGCGGCGGGACCGTGGCGGTCATCGGGAATACGGGCGTTGGGGGCGGCGAGGCGTTCACTGGGGACATTGATGACTTCGCTCTTTTCAAGGTGGCGCTCACCCCCGCGCAGGTGGCCAGCCTGGCGGACCGCTCCGCGAATCCGCTCACGGTGTTGCCAGGTTCCGGTCAGCCGCCCCGGGTGCTCCTGGCCCTGCAAAACGACGGGAACAACGCGAGTGCGAGTCCCCCCGTGGCCGCGGGCCCCGTGCTTTCCTTCGGCCTGAACACGGGTGGCACCTACAGTGAGCTGGACATGCCCCTGGACGGCCAGTCCGGGCGTCCCACCGTGGCGCAACTCACCGATGGCCAGACGCACCACGTGGCCGCCGCCTACGATGCCGCCACGGGCGTGAAGTCCCTCTATGTGGACGGCACCCTGCGTTACAGCACCACGCTGAGCGGCGCGATCTCCTCCGCCGGTTCCGCCATCGCCACGCTGGGGAATACGGCTCCCGGCGGCGCGGAGCCTTGGACGGGGGTCATGGATGAGGTGGCTTACTGGAGCCGCGCGCTCACCGCGGCGGAGGTGGGCCAGCACTGGACGAAGGCCCAGGCCGGGAACGATTACTTCTCCGTGCCCTTTGCCAGCACCGCGCCGCCTTCCCTGCGCATCAATGAGACGGGCGCTCCCGGCAGCTTCTTCGTGGAGCTTCAGAACACGGGCACCACGCCGCTCAATATCGGCGGGTATGTGATCAAATCGGGCAGCACCACCTTCACCATCCCCGCGCAGACGCTCGCTCCCGGAGCGCTCGTGACCTTCACCGGCGCGCAGCTGGGGATGAATCCGGCGGCGGGCGCGAAGCTCTTCGTCATGGCCGCGGGCGGGGCGCAGTTGACGGACAGCGTGGAAACCGGCGCCACCGGTCGCGGTCGCACCGCTGCGGGGGAGTGGGCGGCCACTTCCGGCCCCACGCAGGGCGCGGCGAATACCTTTTCCTTTCAGGACGGCGTGGTGATCAATGAGATCATGTATCACCCGCGTCCCATCGCGGCCGCCCCGGCGGAGATACAGAACAGCACTCTCGTGCCGCTCACGGCCACCTGGAAATACCGGGACGATGGCACGGATATGGGCACCGGGTGGCGGAGCCCGGGATACGTGGCCGCCGCGGGATGGCTCACGGGGCAGGGGATGTTCGGCAGCACTGGCGGCGGCACTTATTACTCCGATGCCGTGGCCCTGGACGGACCGGTGGCCCTCTGGCGGCTGGACGACGCGACGACTACCATCACGGACGCCAGCGGGAACGGTCACAATGGCACCGCCACCGTCGGCGTGACGCTGGGCACGCCCGCCCTGGTGCCGAACAGGCCAGAGAGCAAATCCATCACCCTCACCGGCTCCAACCGCGTGACCATCCCCGGTTTCGAGAAGATCGGCACTGCGGGTTACTCGGCGGAATACTGGCTGAAAATCCTGACGCCGCCTGGCGCTTTTGTGAACGTGGTGGGGGACGGGGAGTCCGCCGGGGATTTCTTCATGATGAACTACCTGAGCGCCGGCTCGCTGGTCCGGCAGCACTTCAGCACCGCGAACAACCCGGTCTCCCTGGACGCGGTGAATCCGCTGCTCCCGGGGCAGGTGTATCACATCGTCTCCACCTGGGACGCGACGAACCCCTCCGGGAATGCCGTGATCTATATCAATGGCGTGCCGGACGTGACCGGCACTGTCAGCCGGGTGCTGCCCGCCGCGGGGACCACGGGGAACAACATGGTGTTCCTGGGGTATGACAATCGCGAGCCCGCCACCGGCAGCTTCGTGCTGGATGAAGTGGCGCTCTATAACAAACCCCTGACCGCCGCCCGCGTGGCCGCGCACTATGCCGCCGGGGCCGTGCCCTCCCCGCGGAACACCACCCTGCAAGCCGGGCCCGTCACGCATTATTTCCTGACGACCTTCAACTTCACGGGGAACCCGGCGGCGACCGAACTCTTCCTGAATCTCGCCGCCGATGACGGGGCTGTCGTTTACCTGAACGGCACGGAAATCCGCCGGGACAACATGCCCGCGGGCGCGGTTTCCAGCGGCACCTCCGCCGCCTCCCAGCGCCAGGGAGTGTCCCTCGGCGGCCCGCTGGCCGTGCCCGCCGCGGCGCTGCTCCAGGGCTCCAATACCCTGGCCGTGGAGGTCCACCAGTATGCTCCGGGCGATCCGAATGTCTTCATGGGCGTGGAACTGACGGCGCGGGAGACGCGCGCGCCCGCCGTCCTGGCCGGGGAGAGCAAGGATTGCTGGATCGAGCTTTATAACAAAAACGCGGCCCCGGCGAGTCTCGCGGGCTGGCGGCTGGACAGCGGCGCGGACTATCGCTTTCCCGCGGGCACGTCCATCCCGGGGCACGGGTATCTGGTGGTCGCCAACGATCCCGCGCTCTTCACGGCGAATCATCATCCCGGTATCCCGGCGGTGGGGCCGCTGGAGAAGCGGCTCTCCCGTGCCGGGGCGCGTATCCTCTTGCGCGATGCCGCGGACAACGTGGCGGACAGCGTGACCTATTACGATGGCGGGGACTGGCCGGGCGACGCGGATGGCGGAGGCTCCAGCCTGGAGCTGCGGGATGTCCGGAGCGACAACAACGCGGCGGATTCCTGGGCCGCCAGTGACGAGAGTGCCCGCGCCTCGTGGCAGACCTATACCTATCGTGCCACCGCCGCCGCGGACGGCGGCCTCACGAACTGGAACGAGTTCGTCCTGGGCCTGCTGGAGGAGGGCGAGGTGCTGCTGGATGACCTCCATGTCATCAGCCAGCCCGGCACTCCCGGTGCGGCGGAGATCGTGGCGGGCGGGGACATGGAAAGCGGCGCCACCGCCTGGCGCATGGTGGGAAATCACCGGACGAGCGCCATCATTCCGGAGCCGGGGAATACGGGGAACCATGTGATGAGCGTGGTCTCCACCGGCAGCACGGAAGTGATGAGCAACCACATCGAGATTACTCTCAACGGCAATACCCCCGTGGTGAATGGCCGGGAGTATGAGATCAGCTTCCGGGCGAAATGGCGGCGCGGGGGGAATCTCCTGCACACCCGCCTCTACTGGAACCGCGTGGCGAAGATGACGCGCATCGCCGTGCCGGCCAACGGCGGCACGCCGGGAGCGGCCAATACACGCGTGGCGGCGAACGCGGGGCCCACTTTCAGCGGTCTGCGCCACTCCCCCGCAGTGCCCGCCGCCGGGCAGGCCTGCGCCGTGAGCATCGAGGCCGCGGACCCGGACACGGTGGCCTCCGCCACGCTCTGGTATTCGGTGTCCGGCGGGGCCTGGGCCTCCCTGCCCATGACCGCCGCGGGAGCCACCTGGACTGCCTCGCTGCCCGGCCAGGCGGCGGGCACGGTGGTGCAGTTTTACGTCTCCGCCGCGGATGGACAGTCCGCGGCGGCCAGCTATCCCGCCGCGGGGCAGGGGGCCCGCGCCCTCATCCAGTGGAATGACGGTCTGGCGAATCTGACCCTGGCGCACAATGTGCGGCTCATCCTCACCGCCGCGGACCGCGCGTTCCTTTTCACGAACACGAATCTCCTCTCGGACGGTCGCATGGGCTGCACGGTGGTGTATGATGAAACCGAGGTCTTCTACAACTGCGGCGTGCGCCTGAAGGGCAGCGAGCACGGGCGCGCGGATGGCGGACGCCAGGGCTACAGCATCGCCTTTCCGCCGGATCACAAGTTCCGCGGCGTGCATGACTCCGTGCTCCTGGACCGCAGCGGCGGCTGGCGCTTTGGCCGGGTGACGGGGCAGGACGAGATCCTGGTGAAGCACATCATCACCCATGCCGGTGGCGTCTCCAGTTTGCAGGACGACATCATCCGCCTCGTGGCGCAGCAGAGCGGCCACACGGGCCCGGCGCTGCTCCAGATGGCGCGCTACGGCCAGGACTATCTGGACAGTATGTATAAAGATGGCTCGGACGGCCAGCTCTACAAGATGGAGATCGCCTACTCGCAGAGCGCCACGGACAACGGCCAGCCCACGGGCTTGAAGCAGGCGCAGGAGGGCGGATTCAACAATGTCGATCTCGGTGACCGCGGCACGGATCCGGAAAGCTACCGCTGGTTCTTCCAGCACCAGAACAACACGGACGAGGACACCTTCGCCCCGGTCATGGCCATGAACCGCGCTTTCGCAAAGAGCGGCACCGCCTTCGACGAGGAGATTGATCCACTCATCGACAACGATGAATGGATGCGCTGCATGGCCCTGGAGAGCCTGTGCGGCATCACGGACATCTTCAGCCGCGAGAACGGGCATAACATCAACTTCTACCAGCGCCCGAAAGACGGGAAGCTCCTGATGCTGCCGTGGGACTGGGACTTCGCCTTCAACCAGGCCACGAACGCGCCGCTCATGGGCACGCGGGCGATCTCGAAACTCATCCAGCGTCCCAAAAACCTGCGGCGCTTCTACGGGCACCTCCAGGACATCATGGCCTCCACCTTCAACACCGGCTACATGGCGCGGTGGACGGATCATTATGACAACTTCACGCCGGGGCAGGACTTCAGCAGTATCCTGACATGGATCGGCCAGCGCGCCGCCTTTGTACAAAGCCAGATTCCCACGCCCGCCGCATGGGCGGTCACCACGTCCCCCGCCGCGAACGGCCTGGTGCCGGCGGCTTTGGTCTCCTTCGCGGGCACGGCTCCCTTCAACTATCACCGCGTGCGCTTCGAGACTGCGGGGAACGATCCCGTGGAGACCACCTTCGGCACGGTGAATGACTGGAGCGCGCAGGTGCCCGTTCTCCTGGGGCGGAATGTGATTTCCCTCCGGGTGTATGATCCCAGCGGCATCCTCATTCCGGCGGCCTCGCGGGAGTTCGTGGTCATCGGAACGTCCGCCGGCGGCTTCGTGGATGCGGACGGCAATGGTCTCCCGGACCTGTGGGAGCAGGCCACGGGACTGGATGCCGTGGCGGGGGTCTCGGCCACCAGTGACAGCGATGGCGACGGCCAGACGGATCTCCAGGAATACCTCGCGGGCACGGACCCGCTGAATGCCTCCAGCCTGCTCGCGGTCGAGGTGCAATCCCACGCCGGCAACGCCATCACGCTCACCCTCAACGCCCTCGCGGGCCGGACCTATCGCATCCAGACAAGTTCCAGCCTGGACGCCTCCGGCTGGACCACGGACCAGACCGTCCAGCCGCTTTCCGCGGACCAGACCCTGCACCCCGTCGTCACCCCTCCCGCCGGGACCAGCCGGGTTTTCATCCGCGTGGTGACGCCGTGAGGAGAGGGGCCACCCGTGGTGTCCGGCCGACGGTTTTGCGCCAAGGCGGGGTGCCGGTGACGTTATCATTTCCGTGACAGCCTGGCCCTGTGGATCCCACCGGGCCAGGCTCCTGGCTGGCGCGGTCATCGCCATGCGGACGAAAAAGCCTAACAGGGAAAGGCGGTTTTTTAGCAGGAGCTTAGGACGAATGCTTTACATATCCGTATTTTTCCGGTTTTCTGTAATTTCTCCAGGATTCCCGTTCCCGTTCGTCTGCAATCTGCTATAAATCAGGGAATTTCCGCACCCATCCCGCCCCTTTCCCTTTCATGAAGTATCCGACCTTACTTTGTGGAATCAGCCTGCTCATGGCTTTGATTTCCCGCGCCGCGTTGACGAATCTGGCGCTTGTCAGCACTCCCAGTGCCTCTTCGGAAGGGTATGGGTCCGTGGTGGCGGACGGGAAGGATGGAAACCGGAACGGGGTTTTCACGGTGGGCTCGGTATTCCACACGCTGAATGAAGCGGGGCCATCCTATTGGCAGACCGTGCTGCCGGGGCCGCGATACCTGGACCACATCCGCATCTTCAGCCGCACGGATGCCATCCAGGGCTCCGTGTCCAATTTCCGCCTCATCGCTTCAAAAGGCGGGCAGGAGGTTTTCAATGAAATCTTCCTCCCCACCACGGCGGCGGATGCGAACAACGCCCGGGCCTGGGGCACCGCCGCGCTGCGTGGCGTGGAGGCGGACACCATCCGCATCCAGCGAGTGTCCAATGCCACCCCGGCGGTGAATTTCCTTACCTTCGCGGAATTTGAGATCTGGGGCAGCACGGAGCCGGTGTCCCAGCCGCTCTCTCCCGTGTCCGTGGAAGCCTCCACGCCCGCCTTTGGCACCAGCGCGAATGACGCGAATGACGGGGACATCAACGGGAATCTCAACGCCCCGGGACTGCCGGTTTACAACTCCGCGCAGGCCGCCATCGGACAGTTCTGGGAGATGGACCTAGGCACGGAGTTTCTCATCAAATCCCTCCTCATCTTCAACCGGACGGATGGCGCGAATCCCACCACGAATGTGCGGGTGAAGCTCCTGGATGCCGCCGGCGCGCAGGTCTGGTCCCAGGATCTGAACATCGGCGCGGGCACGGCCACGCCTTACAACTACGGCTTTGAGCTGGCCCCCAACGTGGGCGGGCGGAAGGTGCGGGTGGAGACACTGAACGCGGAGTTCCTGGCCCTCGCGGAGGTCCAGGCCTTTGGCACCCCGCTGGTGGCCACGCCCCCGCTGGTGGAAAACCGGCCCGCGCTGCCCGCCGCCACCACGGCGGACGTGGGCGTGGACCTCCAGAGCACGGGATTCGCCCCCGCGACGGTGAAGATTTATCACGGCCCGGCGGACGGCGGCACGGACCCGGCGACCTGGGCGAATGTGGCGGATCTGGGCACGCTGACGGCGGCGGGAAACTACTCCTTTACCCTCCAGGGACTCACCCCGGCCACGGTGTATTATTACCGCGCGTATGCGGAGAACCCCTCCGGCGGGGACTGGGCGGATGCCACCGCCACCTTCACCACCCAGGTCCTGAAGGCTGCGGAGGTCCAACTGCTCCCGGCCACGGGCATTACCGGCTACACCGCGCTGGTGAATGGCCAAGTGACCTCCACGGGGAATGACACTCCCGCCCTGACGCTTTATTACGGCCCGGCGGATGGCGGCATGGACCCCGCGAACTGGCAGTCCAGCGTGGACCTGGGATCGCAGACCGGCGTGTTTGCCTCCTACCTCACCACGCTGGCTCCGGGCACGGCTTACTCCTTTTCCGTCCGCGCGGTGAACGCGGCCGGCACGGCGTGGACGCCCGTCCGCGCTTTCAACACCACGCAAAAGAGCGCGGTGGTGATCAATGAGATTCACTACGAGCCGCAGGACAAGACGGTGAACACGGAATTCGTGGAACTGTGGAACCCCTCGGACACCGCCCAGAACATCGGCGGCTGGCGGCTGGAGGGCGCGGTGCAGTATCTTTTCCCCGCGGGTATGGTCATGGCTCCCAACAGCTATCGCGTGGTGGCGGGCAACACCGCCGCCTTCCAGACCACCTACGGCTTTGCCCCCGCCGGGCAGTGGACGGGACGGCTGAAGAACAGCGGGGACACGGTGGAACTGCGGGACGCCACCTATGCCTTGGTGGATGACGTGGACTACTCCCCCGGATTCCCCTGGCCCACGGCGGCGGCGGGCGCGGGGCCTTCCATCGAACTCATCCATCCCGCCCTGGAAAACGACGTGGGGAGCGCCTGGCGGAGTTCCATCGCGCAGCCGAAGCGGCAGACTCCGGGCGCGCCGAATTCCGTATATAACCTCCAAGCTCCTCCGAATATCCGCAAGGTGGAGCACACCCCGGTGACGCCCGCCGCGGGCCAGCCCGTGGTGATCACCGCCGCCATGGATGACCGGAACGGCATGGCCTCCGCCACCCTGCTCTATCAGACCGTGGAAGCCGGGGCCTATATCCGGAGGACAGACGCGGCCTATGCCACCGGCTGGACCTCCCTGCCCATGAATGACGCGGGCACGGGCGGCGATGCCATCGCCGGGGACGGCATCTACTCCGTCACCATCCCGGCCTCCGTGCAGACGCACCGCCGCCTGGTGCGCTACCGGCTGCAGGCCTCGGATACCACGGGCCAGAGTGTCACCGTGCCGTATGACGACGACGAACAGCCTAACTTTGCCTACTTCGTTTACAATGGCGTGCCCGCCTGGAACGGCGCGCTGCAACCGGGCGCGACGGGTGCCCGCGGCACGGTCCGCTCGTTCTCCCCGGAGGTGCTGAATACCATCGCTCCCTGGCAGCTCATCGCGAATGAAACGGATGTGACGAACTGCCAGTACAATGCCGCCTTCAACGACCAGCGGTTCCTCGGCACCATCGTCTATGACAACAAAGTCTATGACCACATCCAGTTCAAGAACCGGGGGATCGGCTCTATCTATGTGAGCGGGAAAAACAAGTGGGCCTTCTACTTCAACCGCGCGCGGAACATCCGGGTAAAGGACAACTGGGGCCGCTACTACGACCAGACGTGGAACTCCATGAGCATGGACGCGTGCGCGGAGCCCTGGTGCGCGGTGCACCGCGGCATGGCGGGCGTGGAGGAAAGCCTGAGCTACCGCATTTACGAGCTCTGCGGCGTGCCCGCGCTGCGCACCCACTTCGTCCACTGGCGCGTCATCGACAGCCCGGCGGAGTCCGGCCCCACGCAGTATGACGGGGACTTCTGGGGGCTCTACTCCGGCATGGAGCCCATGGAGGGGAATTTCCTGGATGAGCGGAAGCTGCCGGACGGGAATATCTACAGCATCGAAGGCTACGCCCCTGACAAACGCCACCAGTCCCCCACCCAGGTGGCGGACGGCTCGGACTGGACGGCCTTTGCCAATGGCACGGTGGCCGGGGGCCAGACGGAGGCCTGGTACCGGGCAAACCTGGACCTGCCCGCGTTTTACACCTTCCAGGCGGTGAACCGTTTCATCGGCAATGTGGACCTCCGTGCGGGGGATAACTACCGCGCCTGGCACCGGCCCGCGGCCCCGCTTTCGGACGGACGGTTCGTCATCATGCCTTATGACCAGGACATGATGTGCCTGCCCGCGCATCACTGGGGTACCACGCTGGACGGCGCGCTCTACGCGGGCGTCACGAATCAATTCCTCGCCGTCACTCGGCACCCGGCCATCGCCCTGGAATTCCGGAACCGCTGCCGGGAACTGCTGGATCTCCTGGGGTCCGATGCCGCGCCGAACGGCGGGCAGATGGCGCAGTTGGTGGATGAATACGCGCGTCTCCTGAACCCCGCCGGAGCCCCGCTCACGTGGGCCCAGGCGGATGCCGCGATGTGGAATATGCACCCGCGCACCCAGGGGGCCGTGGGGGTGAACAGCGGCTACTCGAACCACAAAAACAACTTCTTCCGCGCCACTTTCGTGGACAATCGCGGCGTGGCTCCCGTGGCCACCACCACGTGGACACGCACCCTGCCGGATGCGGACGGGGACGGCTACAGCGACTTCGACGGGCTCATGGGCTACCTCACGGCCTATCACACGAATGTCTGGCCCGGCGGCACCTGGACGCGGAGCAACGGGAATCCGAAAGGCTACGGCTACAAATACCTGGAGTGGGAATCCCTCTACGGCGGCCTGGGCGCGAACCCGGCGGCGGCGGACCTCAGTTTCCCGAACCGCCCGGCCCTCACCTACACCGGGGCGACGGGCTATCCGGCGAACGGGCTGGATTTCCAAAGCACGGCCTTCAGCCCTTCCGCCACGGGCGGCACCACCTTTGGCGGCATGCAGTGGCGCATCGGCGAGATCGCCGCGCCAGGCGTCTTGGGCTACACCGAAGGCGATCCCCGGAAGTATGAGGTGGAGGAGGTGTGGACCTCGCCGGTGCTCACGGCCTTCAACGCCAGCGCGCGCGTGCCGGTTTCCGTCACCCGGCCTGGACATACCTACCGGGCGCGCGTGCGGCACCGGGATGCGAATGGACGGTGGTCCCGGTGGTCGGAGGCCGTGCAGTTCGTTACCGGCGTGCCGGATGTCTCTCTCTACAAGCAAAGCCTCGTGATCAGCGAAATGAATTACCACCCTGGTCCCATCACCCAGGCGGAGCGGAACGCGGGCTTCCTGGACGCGGATCTCTTTGAGTGGATCGAAGTGAAGAACACCGGCAGCCAGCCGGTGGACATGACGGGCCTGCGCTTCACGAAGGGGCTGAACTTCGACTTCCCCTCCGGCTGGACCATCCCGGCGGGCGGCTTTGCCCTGGTGGTGAAAAACCTGGACGCCTTCCACCTGCGGTGGGGGAATTCGCTGGACGGCATCATCGCGGGTACTTTCCCCAACGACAGTCTGAAGAACAGCGGGGAGGAGATCAAGCTGAGCTACGGCGCGGGCACGGAGGTCCGCAGCTTCATCTACACGGATACCGCCCCCTGGCCGGAGGCGGCGGATGGCGCGGGGCCCACGCTGGTGCTGAATGCGCCGGATACCCTGCCGGACCACACGCTGCCGGAAAACTGGCACGCCAGCACCGTGCCCGGCGGCACTCCCGGCGCGGATGAAGGGCTCTCTTATGCCGCGTGGGCGGCGGGGCGTCCGGAACTGGCGGACCCTGCCGGGGATCCGGATCGCGATGGCCTCACGAACTGGATGGAGTATGCCCTGGGCCAGGACCCCTCCGTGCCCGCCACCCGCGCGCCCGTGTTCGGAGCCCTGGCGGAAGTGACGGTCAGCGGGCAGACGGCCCGGTATTTCACCGTCACCTTCACCCGGCGCGGGGACGCGGCGGATGTGGTCTGCGTGCCGGAATTCTCCACCACCCTGGCCACCTGGACACCCGCCACGGAAAAGGTGACCTCCACGGCGAATCCGGATGGCACCATCACGGAGACCTGGCGCGCCTCCACCCCGGCGGGCACGCAGCCGCAGGCGTTCGTGCGGCTGCGCGTGCGGGCTCCGTGAGGCATGGCCCGCGGTGGTCATCACCCGGGATGGAAACAGGCAGCCTGTGAAGTTGAAAGCCTGGATGTCCGGCTAACGGATTGATACCGCGCGTCATTGAAAACGGGTCTTTTGCTTGAACCACCTGGTCCCGGTAAATCCGTTCCGGGTTTATCCGGATCATGCGGCTTTGTGAAAAAAGACCCGGTTTCAACCGGTTATGGTATCACTCCAGCAGCCGCCGGTGGATCTCCGCGGCGATCTCCCCAGGGGCGCGGGCGGTGCAGTCCACGGGCTCCATCCAGGTTTCCCGGCGGAACCACGTGATCTGCCGTTTCGCATACTGGCGGGTGGCTTGTTGAATGGCGGTCACGGCTTCCGCCAAGGGCAGTCCGCCGCGCAGGACGGCGGTCAGTTCCCGGAGGCCGATGGTCTTTGCCGCCGTGGCGGAGAGGTCCGGCGGCAGGGCGGCCACCTCCGCGAGCACGCCCTCCTCCACCATGGCCAGGGTGCGCTGGTTCACGCGGTCGTGCAGCTCCGCGCGGTCCCGCTGGAGGATGAAGGCGCGGAGGCCGGGCCGGGGCCCCTGGGCAAAGGAGGTCTTCCATTCCGCGGCGGGGCGGCCCGTGAGGAGCACGATCTCCAGGGCGCGCTGCACGTAGCGGGGATTCCGCAGATTCACCGTGGCGGCGGCCCCGGGGTCCAGCGCCAGGAGGCGGGTGGCAAGCTCCGGCGGGGGCAGCGCCTCCAGTTCCGCCCGCAGCGCCGCATCCACCGGCGGCAAGGGGGACAAGCCGTGGGTCACCGCTTTTAAATACAATCCACTGCCCCCCGTGAGGATGGGCCTGAGCCCGCGCGCCTGGATGCCGGCCAGGGCGTCCCCGGCCATGCGGGCGTAGCGCGCGGCATCCATGTCCTCCCCGGGCGGCACGCTGCCGTAGAGCAGGTGCGGGGCCTGGGCTCTCTCTCCGGGCCCGGGCTGGGCGGTCAGGATGGGCAGTCCCTGGTAAAGCTGGAAGGCATCCCCGCACACAATCCCGCCCCCCAGTAGCCTCCCCAGCGCCGCCGCCACGGCACTTTTGCCGGAAGCCGTGGGACCACAGAGAATGACGGGCATCATGTTCGTGAAAAAGGGGAGGGCGCTGTCCCCGTCCTATCCGCGGGGCGGCGGGCCTGTCGATCAGGGATCGCGGATTTTTCCCCGTCATTCCCCCGCCACGGCCCCCTCCGGCGCATACGGCATCAGCAGGGGCCGGGCGGTGAAGAGCAGCGTGGCGGTGATGCGCTCCTCCGGCAGCCCGGTGAGCAGCGCGAGCGCCCGCCGGTAAAGCTCCGTCTGCCGCAGGTGCCCCCTGAGCACGCGCGCGGGCACGGGGCCGGTGGAGGGGAGCTGGTCCGTCTTGTATTCCACCAGATGCGCCGCCGAGGGGCGCCCCTGGGCATCGTGCTCCAGCGTCACGCGATCGAAGACACCGCTCACGCATTCCCCGTCCAGCATCACCTCAAAGGCGCGCTCCCTCCAGAGCCCGGCCGGGCCCGCGGGTTTCCGGAAGACGGGGGAGACCGCGGCCTCCGCCAGGCAGCGCAGCACGGCATTGAAGGCGGAGGTCTGCCAGTCCTCCGGACGCGGGCAGATGGAGGCGAAAAACCAGCGCAACGCGGAGGCCGTGTCCTCCCCGGCCCACGCCACGCGGCTGAAGAGCGTGTGGACAAAATTCCCGTACCGCCGGCTCTGCCGCTGGGAGGTGAAGAGGTGCCGCCGCCGCCCGGAGGGACGCGTGGCGGGCCGCCCGGGAGAGGCGGAAGCCGGGGTGCCGGCGGGCGGCGGGGCAGGGGAGACCGGGGCCAGTTCGCCAAAAAAATCCGTCTGCCGCGCGGGCCCGGCTTTGACGGCGGGCGTCCGGAGGGGCTCGCTCTCTATCCACCCCAGATCCCCCTCCAGGCAGATGACCTCGCAGTCCCGCCCGCCCAGCGGGAGGGGCACGGGCTCGCCCCCGGTGAGCATGTGGCGCACGATGCGGGAGAGGGACACGGATTCACTCTCCCGCGGCGGCGGCGGCAGCAGAATGTAGTTCCCCCGCTTCGCCCGCGTGACGGCCACGTAGAGCTGCGCGATGCGCTCCCGCCACTGCCCGGCCTCCATGTCCGCGATGGCCGCGCGGATGGCCCCGTCCGCCATGGCGATGTCCTTCGGCGGCAGCGTGGTGATCCACCGGATGTCCCGCTCTTCATCCCGCCCGGTGCCGATGCGCAGGCGGTGGTTGTACATGTGGGGATCGTGCAGGTCCGGCAGCAGCACGATGTCAAAGGTGAGGCCCTTGCTCTTGTGGAGCGTCATTACCTGCACGGCGTTCGCGTGGGCGGACTCGCGCACGTTCCAGGCTTCGGCAAAGGAGAGAAATTCATCGAAGTCCCGGCTGCCTCCCGCGTCGTAGGCCTGGGCCGCGCGGCAGAGATCCTCCAGGCGGCCGCGGCTGAAGGAATCCAGCGAGGGGATCCTCTCCAGCAGCCACCCCTGCCACGCCCGCAGCGTGGGGGTGAAACCGCCGGACGCCACCTGCGCGAGCACGAAGGTGGTGAAGGGCCCGCGCCGCGCCATGGACCGCGCGTGGGCCGTGGTGCCCTCCGCCGCGGGCCAGCGTTCCGCGATGATGTCCGCGAAGGGGGACATCATGACGTGCTGCCAGGAATAGCGGTCGCCAGGGTGCGCCGCCGCCTTCACCAGCGCCAGCAGCGCGGAGGTGGCCGGATTGTCCGTGGCTATCGAGACATCGCTCTCGCACACCACCTCCATGCCGCTCCGGGCGCGCAGCACCTCCGCTATTCTGGAGGCCCGGTCATTCCGGTGGCAGATGACGGCGCAGGTGAGCCCGCGGCGCAGGGGCTGGAGCTGGCGCAGGAGATCCGCGCAGGCCTCCCACACGGTCTCGTCCGCGCGTTCGCCCGCCTCCTTGCTCACGGGCACCTCTATCACCGCGCCGCAGCCATCGCGCGCGGGGTGGGCGCTGGTGTGCTCCTGCCAGGGCCACAACCGCACCGCGCCCGCCACCTTCCCCAGTTCACTGAGGCGCGGGAGATCCCCCGCCAGCCGG
This sequence comes from Verrucomicrobiales bacterium, assembly GCA_965229245.1. Taxonomy (GTDB): domain Bacteria; phylum Verrucomicrobiota; class Verrucomicrobiia; order Verrucomicrobiales; family V1-33; genus V1-33. The sequence continues at coordinate 1,083,219 of CBDDIW010000001.1, read as the reverse complement.
TTCACCATGCGGATGATGGCCGGGCCGCTCCGCTGGGAGAGCGCCAGGGGACGCACGCGGATGACCTCCGTGCCCGCGCCATTGTAAAAGTCCACGATCTCCCGCAGCAGCCCGGGCTCCGCGCCCCGCCAGACAAAGATACTCTGCTTTTCATCCCCCACGGCGAAGAAGCTGCGCAGGCCCTCCTGGTCCTGGATGGCTTCATCGCACAGGTTCCGCAGCACCTTCCACTGGCCGCGGCTGGTGTCCTGGAATTCATCCAGCAGCCAGTGATCGTAGCGCGCGTCCAGCCGGTAGTCGATGCTCTGCCGCGCGGCGGATTCCAGCCCGCCCCGGCCCGCCATGGCGTCCGCCCCCCGGGCCTCCGCGGAGAGATCCCCGCTCAGGATGAGCTGCACGTCCTGGAAGGTGAGCTTCCCCTGCCGCCGCACCATATCGTGATAGTGGCGGTCATACAGCGCCAGGATGCGGTGGATGCCCCGCGTCTGGTGCAGGCAGACGGTGATGGTGTTTTGCACAAACCGCCACACCAGCGCGTGCAGGCGCGCCGCCAGGGGCGGGGAAAGCGTGACCTTTGTGCGGCTGAGCGTCATCTCCACCTCCCCCGCCGCCAGGTCCGGCAGCACGTCCAGGAGCTTTGTGAGCACCGGTTTCCACTCCGCCCCCGCGGGCGTGCCCGGCGTGTGGGTTTCCAGACCGGTGAAGAATTTCTCCAGCAGGTCCCGCGGCGCGTCCTTCAGGCCGGACTCCCGGGCCATGGCGCCGCGCGCGCCCTCCAGCAGCGCGGACAGGGGCTGCTCCGGGTCCGGCAGCCCGCGCCCCTCCGGCCAGATGCTCTCCGGATTCCCCCACAGCGCTTCGTCCGGGGCCTCCAGGTAGTATTTTTGCCAGTCCTTCAGGAAATCCCCCAGCAGGCGCTTCAGCCGCACCTCGTCCTTCCCCCAGGTGGCCTGCTGGAAGGCGCGGAGGAATTCGCGCCGCCCCGCCTCGTTCATCGCTCCGGGGGCAAACACGCGGCCCAGCACGCGCTCCTGCTCCAGGGCGCGATGGTGCTCGTCCAGGATGGCAAAGTCCCCCGTGAGTCCCAGCTCCATGGGAAAACTCCGCGCCATCCTCACAAAAAACGAGTCCATGGTCCCCAGGGTGAGCGCGGGCATTTCCCGCACCAGCGAGGCCAGCAGCCGCACGAAATCCGCGCGCCGCATCTCCGGCCGCTCCATGTCCCGCGCCAGCGCCGCCGCCGCCGGTTCCTGAAGCGCCGCCTTCGCAAGCCGGTGCAGGATGGCCGTGAAAAACTCCCGCGCCGCCTTCCGGCTGAAAGTGAGCGCGATGATGGACCCCGGAGCCGCCCCCGCCGCCAGCAGCCGGATGTAGCGCAACGTCAGATTCCACGTCTTCCCCGACCCCGCCGAAGCCGTGATGATTTCATGTCCGATGATTCCCCTCATGCCCCCCACCATGTCCCTTCCCTCATGAAAAGGAAACGCCAAACCCCGCCCTCCACACCTCCGTTTCCCTCTCGGTCATCCCCCTCGCGCCCCCTCCACCAGTCCCCGGCCTGGCTCCTCCCCGCGTCCCGGATTCCTCCAACAAATTCTCTGCCAAACATCAAAAATTTCCTTGCAAACCGCCTATCCTGTTCCATGATCGCCGTCCCTTCGCGAAACACGAAGGAGTGAGATTCCGGCGTAGCTCAGCGGCAGAGCGGGTGGCTGTTAACCACTAGGTCGTAGGTTCGATCCCTACCGCCGGAGCCAAATCTAAAAAATCCTTCGGACAATGTATTGTCCTGTTGGCATTTGAAGTGAAGTGAGGAGAGAATCACAATTCTTGGCTGAAGCCTCTGGTTGAGAAAATCCGAAGCGGGAAAGGAAATCACCGGCTGCGGAAGTATGTGGCCACTATGATCGCGGAGGAATGTAGAACAGTCCTGTGCGTTCAAGAAGACCCAGCGGTCAACCCTGGCAATAGAATTAAAGGACAACCAGCTCCGCGAGTTTAGCCGCAACCCCTGCCATCGACTCATCCGCAGTATTTAGGCCGGACCGCGAGCCTAGCAGGGGGCTAACTTCTCGGAGAGCGTCATACGTCGTATTGTGTACGACGGGAACGAGTAGGTCACGTGCCAGGAGCGCCGAAAGTTCTTTGTCAGCAATACCCTCTCCACGAACGCGGCTCAAAAGCGCGGGAGTCACCAGGACAATTCCTACACGTGATTTTGCCAGTCCCTTGTCAATTTCCCTAAGTAAAGATGTACCCAACGCCACGTCCTTTTCGCTAAACCAGACAGAGACTTTTAGAGATTCAAGCAGATCGTGCAGTTCCTTTGCGGCTTCTTTCCGGTCGTCCCAGGCGTGACAGAGAAAAACGTCTTGCAGGTCAGGCACAGACGCTCGGCTCTCGACGCTGTTACGGATTGGCGTCAGAGTGCGTACCTGCGAGTCTGTATATACCACTACGGAACTGGCTGGGGACCATCGGGGCCTCGGGCTACTACGAGCTCCACCGCCACCGCCTACCGAAGGAGAATACGGCGCGTAATAGGAAGAAGGTGCGGAATAAGCAGGATAATAGGCGGGGGATGATCTGTATCCGCCACTGCCGCCGCATGCGGGGCAGGCAGCCCGGCCGCTCGCGGTTCGATGTCCATGTATAGGTGCTGTGCATATTGCCATATAATTACAGGAATAATGGGTCTCGGGTTACTGCAACAAAAGTGGTGCTTTGTCATGAACGTGTCGCTGTGTCAAGAAATTCCCGGGTATATTTGATGCAGTATTATAGGGGATTTTCGAGCCGCCCGGAGATGGGTAGCGGGGGGTAAATGTAATCCATAAGGGAATCCTTTAATGCCGGATTATACAACTATCGCCATATCAGTTACTGCTGTGTTATGGAAAAATCCGACCTCTTTCTTCTGCCCGGCGGCCTGACGCGTCAATTGCCATATCGCGTGCCGCGACAGCTGGAAACGAAAAGGCCGCCGGGGGAAAAATCGGGATTCGGATAGGGAAATAGCGATCTCTTTGCCGCTGATGTCAAAATCCGTATGCCTGGCCCCGCGTCATTCAGTTGACAGTTTCCGGTATTTCAGCAAACTCGACGCCCACGTGACAACAGAGCAACTTATTGAAGAGGGACGGCGGCTGCAGCGCCCCTGCTTTTTCCTTCGCCCGCGGGGTGATGGTCCGGTCGCGGGGATTTGGTATGAAAGTAACGAACACGAAATAGAGTCCACGGGGCATCGTTGCTGGCTCTGCGTGGATGCCCGCCGCGTGCCGGGGCTGCCTTCCTCCATTTCAGGATACATCAGTATCTTTACGAACGAGGAAACGTGCGAGGGAGGACGTATCGAAATCTCTTCATCATGGCCGGATCGGCCGGGTTTGAACCTTTATGCCCATACCGCCGCCGTATTGCCACCCATCGATGCTGTATTCGCCCTGGGCTCGGAGGTTGTAGGAGAGTGGATTGATGCGTACGGTTGGGATCGTGCCGAACGTTATAACGACAACTTCGGCGGTGCCGACATCGTGAGAGGCTATGAACGGGTCTGGCGGAATGAGTGTCCCGTTTACTTCAAATCAGATATTTACGCGGTGCTGGGAGGCTGGCACTTTCCCATGGCGGACGATGACTGGCACGAACTGCTGAGTGAACAGTTAATGGTTTCCACGATTCACGACTCTGAGCCGTGGGTCGAGGCCTGGCGCACGCAGTCGGATAAATTCAGAATCATTCAGCGTATTACATAGTCTGGCTTCTCGGGTATAAGAGGATCCAGTCCAGTGGGGCGCTGGGGGATTTAACCTTGTGCCATACGTTTCAGGAGGGGCCTCCTCCGGAATCCGGTCGTAGTCCGCTGGATCCGGGGGGAGGAAACAGGTTCCGATGATTCTGGCGGGGGTTGGCCGCGCCCGGGTCAATGTGGAGTCATTCAGCGCATTCCCCGGAAGAATGGAATTATGTGCCGCAGGCGCGGGGCGGTGAACCCTGCATCCAGGACGCACGGCATCAGGAGATTCCCCGGCGGCGGATTTACGAAACCCTCCCGGGCCTACCGGCGGCGGCGGAGGGTAAACAGGGTGAGGCTGCCGAGCATGAGGGCGGAGGAGGGCTCCGGAACCACCGTGGTATCGATCAATTGAAAGCCATTCAACGGAGCGCGACCGAAGTCTTCGGGGTCCCCGTTGCCCGCGGCGCGGATGCGGATATTCCGCGCGGTGAGGTTGCTGAAAACGATGTAATTTCCCGCGGAGGCGTCCACATTCACCGGAGTGCCGGTCTGGCCGTAGGACGCACCGCCTGCCTGGATGAAGGTGCCGCTGAAATTGCTGCCCAAGGGGGCCACGCCGATCTGATTGGTAATGACGGTGCCGGGGGTGAGGGAGTCCGTCCAGCTTTCAATCCAGTAGCGGCCCGTGGCCTGGCCAGGATCGTCCCCATTCACATAGAGAATGACGGAATAGGTCTGGAAAAGTCCCGGGGTATTGCCCAGGCTGACGTTTGCGTAGGGTTGGTCATCCTGCCCATCGTCCAGATACCCGTTCATGAGGGTGAAGTTGGCGGAGCCGTTGCCCACACCGGAGCGCCAGGTGTTGTTGGAATCGTAATGCACCGCGTCGCTGTGGGCTCCATAGGTCACGTTTTGCAGGACGGTGCCGGTGACGCTGGCTCCGGTGGAGTCTTTGATGCCGGCAGTGAAGACGGCGTCATTGTCCGCGTTGCCGGACCAGTCGGTCCGCATGAAGGTCCAGTTGGACTGCGCATATCCTGGCGCTCCGGCGGAGATACCCGCGCCCCAGGCGGTGTCCTGGCTGTCGAGGAACTTCACCCCGATGCTGGCCGCATAACCAGTGGCGGGGACGAGAAGCAGGGAGTAAAGAGCAGGCAGGAGCGCGGAGGAAATTCTGGCCGTGTGCATAGAGGTGTGTGGTGAAGATCGGATGGGGGGAACCTCGTGGCCTTGATTTTGAATCAGTTGCCTTCGGGTGGCAAGTATTTTTCATCTTAACCCAATCTTCCCGGCGAGGTGATCCAAGGCAGGCGGTGCCGGGGACTAAGAGAGAGATTTGGAGAATCCGCCGTCAGGCAGCCGTGACTCTCCATGATGCCCAGGAGGTCTCTCCACCGCGAAACCAGGACCAGATAGGGCGGGCCTTCAGCCCTTTCTTTTTTGCATGGGGGAATCCCCCCGGGGCGCTGCCCCGGGCTGGTATGGGTCCGGGCCTTTGGCCCTCCAGAGTTCAGCCCCGGGCGCGGGCGCGGCCAGCCTGTCCAGGCGCGGGATGCTGCCATCCCCTGATCAAACGCGGGCACCGTAATCCATAGAGCGGCGATATTTCTGCCGCCGTCTGGAATTCATCCGCGGGGTTCTTCGATTCCGGCAGGCCAGGCTTTTTCTCCATCGGAGAATTCACAGCCCGGAACCCCGGAAGCCTCAGGGGCGGTCCGCGAGGGGGACGATGGGCTGGGGCGGAGTGGGGCCGGTGTATTCGGTCAGGGGGCGGTAGAGGCGGTTGTCCTCCAACTGCTCCAGCACCTGGGCAGTCCATCCGGCGGCGCGGCTGATGGCAAAGATGGGCGTGAAGAGGTCCGTGGGAATCCCCAGGCTGTAATACACCGTGGCGCTGTAGAAATCCACGTTGGCATTCAGTCCCTTCCGCTCGCGCATGATGGTGGCGATGCGTTCGCTCATGCGGATCCACTTCGGCTCGCCGAGCGCGGCGGTGAGTTCGATGGCCATCTTCTGGAGGTGCGGGGCGCGGGGGTCGAGCACCTTGTAAACACGGTGGCCGATGCCCATGATCTTTTCCTTCTTCTCCAGACGATCCTCCACCCAGGCGTCCACTTTATCCTCGCTGCCGATCTCCTCCAGCATGTTGATGACGCCTTCGTTCGCTCCACCGTGGAGAGGGCCCTTCAGCGTGCCGATGGCGCTGGTGATGGCTGAGTACATATCGCTCAGCGTGGCGACGGTCACGCGGGCGGAGAAGGTGGAGGCGTTCATGCCGTGGTCCGCGTGGATCACATAGGCCACGTCCAGGGTGCGGATGGCTTCGGCGGAGGCTTCTTCGCCAGTGATGAGCCAGAGGAAGCTGGCGGCCTCGCTGAGGTCCGCGCGGATCTCCGGCAGGGGCAGGCCCTGGCGGTAACGGTGGAAACAGGCAATGATGAGCGGGATCTTCGCGACGATGGAGAGCGCCCGGTCTTCATTCAGGGAGCGGTCCTGGTCCTTCCCGCGCTTGTCCAGCACGCCCAGGAGGGACACGGCGGTGCGCACCACGTTCATGGGGGAGGAGTCCTTCGGCAGGCTTTCGATGAATTGCTTCACCTCCGGCTCCAGCACGCGGGCGGCCTGGAGCTGCGCGGTGAGCGCGGCCAGCTCGGCTTTGTTCGGCAGTTTACCCCGGTGGAGGAGGTGCACCACTTCCTCAAAGGTGCAGTGCGCCACCAGATCGTCGATGCTGTAGCCCAGGTAACAAAGCTTGCCGTTTTGCCCGTCCACGTCGCTCAGACGGGATTCATTGGCGATAACTCCTTCGAGACCTTTGGCGACCATAGACATAATGTTGGTGTGAGAGGGGTAAAATTTCGGTTCGTTTCAGCCTTAGCGTGCCCCTGGAAGGGCTCAAATGGATTTTACAGCAGTATTTCAAACGCAGACCCGGAGACCTCCGCGGGACCGGGAGGAAATGGGGTGTGCATTTTCCGGCGTGTGGTCCTGCTCTTCCTCACGATGACTCATCGGTGGAGACACTCGTAAGGGGGAGGGAGTGGTGTGGGATGCCTCAAATGAAAAAGACACCCGTTGGTCTGTGCGGGCGCGAAAGCTTCAATCCCTGCGGCAGTAAAACCGCCACCGGATGCCGTTTTTATCCGGCCAGCCTCTCCGCGCGGTGCGGACGCCAGCCTTGCCGGCCACCTGCATCCGGCGGCGTTGGAAGGTTGAAAACAAACCCACCCGGTGCCGGATGTGGTCTTCCGGGAGAACGCTCACAAGGAACGCTCCGGCTGCGCCACCAGTCAGGTGCTCATGGTATAAGCCCGTTACCTTTCCCTACGCCCGGCGGCGTTTCCAGTGGCGTTGCAGGCCCTGCAGGAAAAACAGGGCTACGAAGGCGTAAACCACCGGCCACAAATGGATGGCCTGGCGCACGGCATCGTGGATAACTCCGGAGCCCAGGTCCCGTCTGCGCCAGGGAATGAAACCCTCCGCGGCATAGATCGTCTGCGTCATGGGGGAGGCCCCTGCCACAATAAAGGCTGCCGGGGGCGCGCTCCGGGACGCGGTGGCCACCACCAGGGCCGCGAGCACCGGCACCACTCCCAGGAAGACCACCAGCAGGAACGGCCACTTCCCGCCGCGCGCCTCCAGCAGGGCGTGGAAGCCCATGACAGAGGGTGCCAGAATCCCGAAAAACACCAGATACGCCGTCCACCCCGGATCCGCCTGAAACCAGGTGGAGCCCAGCACGCTGCGGGAAAACCACGCCCAGGAGGCCGCGCCTCCCGCCGTAAGGAGCAGCACCACCGGAAAGGCGCTGGATTCATCCGAAAAGAACGGCGCGCCGCGTCTTCCCAGCTTTGCCGCCCGCCGCAGACCCCGCGCCTGGCTGTCCTGCCCGGGGGTGAGCATGATGACCATGAGGATCAGGAAAAACAGTATCATCATGCCATAAAAGGCGCACATCTGCAGCGCCTCCCACGGGGAGTGACCGCCGGGCATCCCCATGGCGAAGCGGGACCGGGCCCGCTCCGGGAACAGCGAGCCATCCTGAATGCCCGGGATAGCATTGCCGATGGGCAGGATGCTCAGCCAAAGGAAAAGCAGCAGCGCCCACCCTTTGCTGAGCAGGTGGGACTCCGCCTGCCGCCACTTCCGCCACACCATGACGCAGAGGAACAAAATGAGCGATCCCTGTACGATGAGCGTGAACACGAGATCGCTGAAATTCCACTCGAAAAAGTCCACCCCCGCGCCTTTCACATGGCCTGACATTTTCTGGAGGTCCTGCACGGTTTGCTCCCCGAAGAGGTGCGGCGTGACCTCCAGCACCACCGGCCACATGGTCATGTAGCGCAGAAACGGCAGGCCGTAGCGCGCGCCCTGGGGCACCACGAAATAGAGCACGAAGACCAGGGCCATGCTGAAAAGGAAGGCCCAGCGGCGGCTCTTGAAAACCGTGCCGGAGACCAGCCCCGTAAGATGGTAAAGCGTGACCGAGGTGAAAAAGATGAGCGCCACGGGAGCCCACACAGAGGGCGGAATGCCCCCGCGCCAGACCGCCATGACCATAAAGGGCATGGTGGAAAGGAACAGCATCCACTCCCGCACGGGCAGGCCAAAGAGGTAGCCCGCCACCTTTGCCACCGGCGTGATGGGCGTGAGCCTCTGGTAGTCCACCATGCCTTCATCCCGCTCCGCCGTCATGCCTCCGGCCGTTTGCCCGGTCCCCAGGACGAAGAGGATGGCCGCCTGGAGCAACAGCAGCGGAATGACGGCGGACCGCTGGAGAAGGTGGTCCGGCGTTTTAGTGAAGGGAATCTTCAACAGCCTTTCCCCCCACTCCCGCTCGCCTTTCGAGAGGTTGGGGTCGTTCTTCAGTCTCGTCTCCGTGTCCTGTCGCAGCGTCAATTGCGCGTCGTTCATCCGCTCCGCCGCCATGGGCGTGATGAGATAGGCGAAGGCGGCGATGATGACCGTGATGAGCCAGGCGGGGAACAGCCCCCGGGCCCGCAACCGGGAGCGGCAGTAGCGGCGGAAAATCGGGTTTTCCCAGAGCCGCCACGCGGCGGGCGGTCTCATGGTGGAGGCGGGATCAGTCATGGCGGGAGCGGTTGCCCTCGGCCACCTGGACGAGGATTTCTTCAAAGGAGGCCTTCAGTTCCTCAAAGGCGCGCACCCGCACCCCCGCGCCCATGAGGGTGGCGAGCAGGTCCGCCTGTTCCTCGCCGGTGCCGTGAAAGCGGAAGGAAAACCGCGCGCCCTGGACGGTGAGTTCCTGGACGCGGGGCAGGGATCTCAGCACCTCCCCGGCCTGTCCGGCGCTGCTTTCCAGCACGGTGAGCACCAGGGTGCGGTCCGCGTTGCCCAGCTGATGCCGCACTTCATCCACCGGCCCGGAGGCGAGGATGCGGCCCTGATTCATCACGCACAGGCTGGTGCACATGTCCGCCAGTTCGCTGAGAATGTGGGAGCTCACGATGATGGCCACGCCGTTCTCCGCCAGCTTCCGCAGGGTGAGCCGGAGGTCCCGGCGGGAGAGCGGGTCCATGCCGCTGGCGGGCTCGTCCAGCACCATCACCCGGGGGCGGTGCAGAAGGGTTTTCGCCAGCACCAGCCGCTGCGTCTGCCCCCGGGAGAGCTCCCGGCACCAGGAGTTCCGTTTGTCCGTGAGGTGGACTTCCTCCAGGCATTGCTCGATGCGGAGACGCCGCTTCGCGGAGGCCCCGATGCCGTGGGCGTGGGCGAAGAGGTCCAGAAATTCCCACAGCCTCAGATCGGACGGCACGGGGGCCAAGTCCGGCATGTAGCCCAGGACCTCCCGGGCCGCCTCGGGTTGCTCAAAGAGGTCCATGTCACACAGCCGGACCTCCCCGTAGGTGGGGTGCATGAGGGTGGTCAGCACCTTGAAGGTGCTGGTCTTTCCCGCGCCGTTCGGCCCCACCAGACCGCAGACCTCTCCCGCCGGGACGGAGAGGCTGATGTCATTTACCGCCACGAAGTTTCCGTAATCCACACGGAGGTCGCGGATCTCAATGGCGGCTGAGGACATGATTAAAAGGGCAGGGGACGGGCCGGATTTTCCCGGAAAGGGGCAGGGGACAGTAGCCGGATATTTATTTTGTCACCGGGATTCGCCGGATGACGTTACATAACCCCAGGAGTTTGCAAAAAGCCGGGGTCCTAAAGTTTTTTCCCACCGGACTCTTGCGAAAAACCTCACAGGCCTGATATTTATTCCAATCACATGGCTCTCAGTTTTGACACCCCGGAAGACCGCGCCCGTCAGGCGGACAAGATCGTGAAAAACCCTTCCAATTATAAGATTTGCGAAGGCTGCGATTCCATCGTGCTGGCGAAGGCTCATACCTGTCCGAACTGCGCCAGCTATCGTTTTCTCGAAGGACCGGAAAGCGTGATCGCCCAGGCCCGCCTGCTCGGGAAGCGGGAGCGCCGGTCCGTCATGGCCTCGGACTTCGAGTGAAACCGGCGCGTTCGCTCGTGCTGGTGGGACCGGACCGGACGGATGCCCGGGTAGTAAAGCGCATCGCCGCGCTGGACGGCCAAGGCTGGAAGGTCCTGGGGTTCACTTTTTTTCGCGATCACGGGCAGCCGGATCCTCCGCCCGCGTGGGAGAATATCCACCTCGGGAATACCTACATCCGGCGGTATGTGCAGCGGGCCTTCGCCGTGCTGCGCGGGTTTTTCATGATCCTGCGGCACCGCCGGCGGGTGCGGGAAAGCGCGTGCCTTTATGCTATCAATCTGGACAATGCCGTGCTGGCGCTCTTCGGCAGGCTGGTCAGTGGCTGTCGCATCCCCCTCGTGGTGGAGATCGCGGACATCCAGCCCACGGTGCTGGGCGGAGGGCTGAAGGCCCGGTTTCTCCGCGCGGCGGAGCGTTTTGTTTTGCATCGATGTCAGTTACTGTTAACGACTTCCCCGGGGTTTTTACGCCATTACTTTGAGCCCGTGCAGCACTACCAAGGGCGGGTGTTTCTCCTGGAGAATAAGATTTATCCCTCCGCCGCGTTGATCGCCTCCCGCGTGCCGCGCACGGGCCCGGCGCGGAGTGGCAGGCCCTGGGTGGTGGGGTATTTCGGGGGCTTCAGGTGCCACCGCAGCGTGGAACTCATCTGCCGGCTCGCGGCGGAGTTTCCGGACACCCTCGCCTTCGTCCTGCGGGGCGTTCCGACGGGGGTGGAGGAGGGGTTTTTACGCGAATCCATTAAAGCCCACCCGAACATTCACTATGGGGGTCCCTACCGCTACCCCGTCGAGCTGCCGGATCTCTATGGATCGGTGGATCTGAACTGGTGTTTCGACTTCTCCGCCGCCGGGAGCAACTCCGACTGGCTGCTGCCGAACCGGATTTACGAAGGCGGGCTCTTCCACTGCCCGGCGCTGGCTTTCGAAAACTCGGAAACTGGAAACCGGGTTCAGGAGAACAAAGTAGGATGGATTTTTTGCGAGGATTTATACAGCAAACTTAAACAATTCTTCAATTCTCTGACCGTCAACGAGTGGCTGGAGGTGCAAAACCGCTGTGCCGCCGCCCCGGACCATCTTTTCGCGGGCGAGGCGGATTACGCCACCCTGAGCACCCTGCTGGAGACCCTGGTGGAGGGTAAAAGCGCTCCCTGACCCCGTCTTCCCATTCAGGCCCGTGGAGGTTGAACGGATCCCGCTTGCCGGGGTCAGATTCATATTGCACGCCGCCTCGCGGCCTTGTCCTAGTCCCGCATGAAAATTCCCGCTCTTCTTCTCGCCCTCCTGTGTCCGCTGGCGTTGGCCGCTCCGGAAAAACCGCCGGGGAAACCCGCCAAACCCGTGCCGTCCACGGACCGTCCCGCCGCTCCGGCTTCCTCCCCGGCGGATCTCGATGCAGGGCTGAAGACGCGCATCGAGGAGTTCTTCAAGCTCCTGCGCGACAGCGGGGCCCGGGATGCCTATGACCGGCTGTTCGAAGGCTCCGCCCTGGTGGCGGAGGACCCGGACACCCTGGGGGATCTCATCAAGACCACCACCCTGGCCATGGAAAAATGGGGGAAAGTAGAGAGCGCCTCCATGCTGCGGGTGCGGAGCGCGGGACCCACGCTCAAGGAGATCGTGTGCATCATGAACTGTCAGAAGCGCCCCATCCGCTGGACCTTTTACGCTTATTACGGCGACGGACGCTGGCAGATCATCGAAAGCCTGCCCAGCCTGAGCCTGGAGGCATTCTTCGATCCGGAGAAGGCGAAGGAACCGGCGGAGGGCCGTCGCGGCCGGTAATCCGCCGGACCGTCTATTTCAGCCCCGCGCTTTCCGCCGCCGCTTTGGCCGCCCCGGGGTCCTGCTCCCGCCATTTTTCGATCACCCCCCTCAGCGCCCGCTCCCGCAGTTTTGCGTCCGCGATGCTCTGTCCCCATTGGAAAGCGCTGGCCGGATCCTGACCGGCGAGAGAGCCGGTGAGTTCCCCGGCGGCATGGTCGCGGAGCGCCCCCTGCGGGAGCGCGCGGATCCACTCCGAGGCCCCGGGAGCGTCCGTCTTTACCCACTCCTCCGCCACCTCCCGGAGAGCCCGGTTCCGGGATTCCCCTTCCGGCAGGGCTTCCGCCCACTCCCGTGCGGCGGGCACGTCCTTCCGGGCAAAGGTTTCCGCCAGCTTTCCCGTGAGCCGGTCCAGTTCCCCGGGGGCTCCGCCGACCTCCAGCAGAGTGTTGTACTCCTGGAGCACCGCCTGGGGGTTGTCCCGGAGCTGTCCCTCCAGCACCATGGCCCGGGCGGTGACGCTGCCGGTGCCCGCGTGCTCCGCCGCCCACCGGGCCGCGGCCGCCGGGTCTTTTTTCATCCACTCCTCCAGGCTCTGGCGCACCAGTTCGGAATTCCCGGACTTCTCCATCTCCGTCACCGCCGCCGCCATGGCGGGCAGCGGGTCCCGCTTCGCCCATTCCTCCAGGATTTTCTCCTGGGCCTTCCCGCTCACCTCGCCGGGATGACGCGCGGCCAGAGCCAGCGCCTCCTGGGGGTTTTTGTTCATCATGGCATACATCACTGCCTCCAGTGCCTCCCGCCGTTGCTTGTTTTCCAGTGAGAGCGCCAGTTGCTCGGCCTTCGCGGGATCATCCTCCGTCAGCCGTCCGAAGAACAGCAGCCGGGCAGACCCGTCCTCGTGATCGAAATTCCGCTTCATGATCTCCATCGCCGCCTCCGGTGCGGTCTGGGCCATGCGGAGAAGCGTCAGGGTCAGCAGGGTATCCAGTTTCCCGTCCCCGTTAGGGTTGCGGCGCCGGTCCGGATTCTTTTCATTCTCCGCCGCGATGAGCTCCTGAATCGCGGCCATGGCCTCCCGGGTCGAGGCCGGGTCCATGGTGAGAAACAGGGGCATGTAGTTCATCATGGCGATATAATTTCCCCGCCGGTCGCCGCCTAGCGCGGGCACCAGCCCCAGGAGCCATTCCCGCGCCTGCCCCTCCGCGAACGGACGCCCGGAGGTGAAGGCCCGGGCCCCCTCCGCGGACGCAGCTTTCCCTGGAGCGACCACACCCGCCCCGCCGGCGGAGCCCGGGCCGGAACCCGCCGCGCCGCCCGTTATCCGGCCCTTTGACCGCTGGCCCGCCGGGTCCTCCCCCATCCATTCCCGCGCGCCATACCCTGCCGCGAAAAAGAGAACTCCATAGAGAGCGAGGAACAGTGGCTTTTTCATGATTCGCGGGTGGTTGGACTTACGGTCCTTATTTAGCCCGGAAGCGGCCCCGGTGGGAACTGTTAAATCCGAACCTCTGTCCTCGCGATCCCAGGATCTTTCGCGTGATTTGGAATTGAACCTTCGCGCGCCGTCCGGTGTCTTATTTCCGGACCCGCCGGACTCTTTGACATTCGGTGGAAACTGGATTCCATTCGCCCTTCGATTTCTCATCCCTTCCTCCCATGAAAGCCCTTCCTCTCATTTGCACAGGTGTCTCCCTTCTCCTCGGTGTCGCGGCGCGGGCCCAGGACCCTGCCGCCGGCGCGGCCCAGGCCGGGAAGACGGGAACCGCGGACACGGAGAAAAAGGCGGCGGAGACCGCTCCCGCGCCCCCCGCGCGCGTGCTGCCAGGGCTGGAGAAACTGACGCCGGAGCAGCGCACCGTGATGATGGCGGGCATGGGCGAAGTGTCCGGCTACCTCCGCGGCGTGCGCCTCCTGGAGTCCCTGGAAAAGCTGAATGAAATGGAAGCCGCCGTGGGCGGGAATCACTACATCGAAAACCTTCGGGGTGCCGTTTACACTAAGATGCGGAATTTCACCGCCGCCCGCCCGCACTTCGCGAAGGCCATTGAGTTCTCTAAAAACATGCCCGCGGAGGCCTTCCATCCCCGCTTCAATCTCGCGGAACTGGACTTCGTGGAAAAGAAGTTCGACGCCGCGCGCACCGGTTTCCAAAACCTCCTGAAAGACCCGGGCAAGCCCGGCACCTACAGTGATTCGCTCATGAACTTCAAGATCATGGTTTGCAATCTCCAGCAAAAGAAAGAGGCGGAAGCCCAGGTGCTCCAGGGCACCTTCGACCAGTTCGATGTGGATTCCCCCGCCTTTTACTACGGGGAGGCCGCCAAGTGCTTCGCCAAGGGCAACAAGGATGGCGCGGCGGAGTGGCTGGATCAGGCCAAACGTATTTACCCGAAGGAGGTCAACGAAGTGTACAATGACTCCCTCGTGGAAATGGGTTGGCTGGAAACGCTGCAATAATCCCCCGTATTCCCGCAGATGACCCCCTGGCTGATCGCGGCGGACCGGGGCGGCACGTTCACGGACTGCCTCGCGCGGACACCCGGTGGAGACGTGCGCCGTTGCAAGGTGCTCTCCCGGGGCGTACTGCGGCTGGCCGTGGAAAGCCGGTCGGGCTCCCGCGGGCTGCGCGCGCGCCTGCCCCAGGAGGATCTGCCGGATGGCTTTTTCCAGGGCTGGCTCTGCACCGGCCCGGACGGCACCGTGCTGGAGGTTTCCCGGTTCTCCCGCGGGGAGGGGTTGGGCTTTTCCGCGCACCTGCCGGAGGCCTGGAGAGAGGGCACGGCGGTGGACCTGCACACGGGCGAGCCCGCTCCCGTCATCGGCGCGCGCCTGCTGACGCTCACGCCCCTGCACGCGGATTTCCCGGGCATCGAATTCCGGCTTGCCACCACCCTGGCCACGAACGCGCTCCTGGAGGGGACCGGGGCCCGGACCGCGCTCTTCATCACGGAGGGATTCGAGGACCTGCCGGAGATCGGGGATCAGCGGCGCGCGGATCTCTTCGCGCTGGGGCACTTCCGGGAGCCTTCGCTTTACCATGCCGTCACCGGAGTCCGGGCGCGCATGGATGCCGCCGGAGGCGTGCTCACCCCGCTGGATGAAGACGCGCTCCTGACCGCCGCGAAAGCCCTGGCGGAGGCGGGCTGCCGCAGTGCCGCCGTGGCGCTCCTGCACAGCGATGTAAACCCCACCCATGAGGAGGCGGCGGCCCGGGTGCTGCGGGACGCGGGTTTCACCAGCATCTCCCTCAGCAGCCGCCTCGCGCCGGTGATCCGTCTGCTGCCTCGCTCGCAGACCGCCGGGGTGAATGCCGTGCTGGCCCCGGTCATGGACAGCTTTGTGGACTCGGTGCGCGGGCCCTTGAGGGAAAACGCGGGCCGGTTTTACCTTATGGCCAGCTCCGGCGGGCTGGAGGAGCCGGCGGCTTTTCACCCGAAGGACAGCCTGCTCAGCGGACCGGCGGGCGGCGTGCGCGGCTGCGCGGCCCTCGCGAAATCCTGCGGGATAAAAAAGGCGCTCACCCTGGACATGGGGGGCACCAGCACGGACGTGGCGCGCTGGGACGGCGGGTTTCTCTATCAGTTCGAGCAGCACCACGGGCGCTCGGTCATTCTCGCTCCGTCCCTCCGCATCGAGACCGTGGCGGCGGGTGGCGGCAGCATCTGTGATGTCACGGGCGAGGGGCTCACCGCCGGGCCGCGCAGCGCCGGGGCGGATCCCGGGCCCGCCTGCTACGGGCGCGGCGGGCCGCTCACGCTCACGGATGTGAATCTCCTGCTGGGGCGGCTGGACCCCGCCCGCGCGGGCATCCCGCTGGACGCGGCTCCGGCCTGGCTGCGGCTTACAGAGTTGAAGGAAAAGATGGCTGCGCGCGGCCTGCCGGTACCCGCGGAGGACGGGGCCCTGCTGCGTGGCCTGCTGGACATCGCCATCGACCGCATGGCGGGCGCCGTGCGGAGCATCTCCGTGCGGGACGGGTGCGATCCCGCGGAATACACGCTCATCGCCTTCGGCGGAGCCGGGCCGCAGCACGCCTGCGCCATCGCCGCCCAGCTCGGCATGAGGGAAATCCTCGTGGCGCGGGATGCCGGGCTGCTCAGTGCTTCCGGGGCATTGCACGCGCCCGTGGAGACCTTCGCGGTGCGGCAGATGCTTCTCCCCCTGGCGGAGGCCTGGGAAACGCTGCCCCGCGTTCTCCGGGAGGTGGAGGGCGAAGCCCTGGCGCGGCTTTCCTCCCCGGACGGCACCATCCACCGCCGCATCGCGGAACTCCGGCTGCGCGGGCAGAATACTCCCCTGGCCATCGACTTCACCACGCCGGGCGCCCTGGATGCCGCCTACCGCGCGGAGCACGCGCGGCTCTACGGCTATGAACTGCCCGCCGCCAGTGTCATCGAGCTGGTGAGCCTGCGGGCCGCCGCCACCGTGTCCCAGGCGGAGCCGGAACCGGAGACTTTCCCCGCGGACGCCCCCGTCCTGCGCGGGCCGGAGCTCATCCAGGACGCCTTCAGCACCCTCGTGATTGAGGAAGGCTGGGAGGCCGTCCAGGGCACGCGCGGCACTTGGCGTCTCACGCGCCGCGGACCGGCGGGGGACCGCGCCCCGGTGGCCGCCGCGGCGGTGGCGGAGCTGCACCGGGCCCGTTTTCAGGGCATGGTGGACGCCATGGGCGGCATGCTGAAGCGCACCGCCGTCTCCACGAATGTGAAGGAGCGGCTGGACTACTCCTGCGCGCTCCTGGACGCGGACGGCCGCCTTGTGATGAACGCGCCGCACATTCCCGTGCACCTCGGGGCGCTGGGGGAATGCGTGCGCCGCGTGGCCGCCGTGCTCCCGCCCGCGCCGGGGGATGTGCTGGTGACGAATGACCCCGCGTATGGCGGATCCCACCTGCCGGATGTCACCGTGCTCTGCCCGGTCTTCGGCCCCTCCGGACGCCTCCTGGGCTGGACGGCAAACCGGGCGCACCACGCGGAGATCGGCGGCATCACCCCCGGGTCCATGCCCGCGGGAGCCACCTGTCTGGCGGAGGAGGGCGTGGTCATCCCGCCCCGGCACCTTGTGCGCGGCGGGGTTTCCTGTGAGGGGGAGATCGCCGCGCTGCTCACGGGCGGCCCGTGGCCCACGCGCTCCCTCGGGGACAATCTCGCGGACCTCCGCGCGCAACTGGCCGCCGCGCGCCATGGAGCCCAGGCACTGCTGGCGCTTTGTGAGACCCAGGGGGAAGGGGAGACCGCCGCGCGTCTCGCCGCCCTCACGGAGCAGGCGCGGGAAGCCTTTGCCCGCCGTCTGGCCCGGGCCGGGGAGCTGGATGTCTCCGCCGCGGAGCATCTGGATGACGGCACACCTCTCGCCGTGCGCCTGCGGCACGCCGGGGGGCGGCTGACGGTGGATTTCACCGGCTCCGGCGCGGTCCACCCGGGGAACCGGAATGCCACCGCCGCTATCGTCCGCAGTGCCGTGCTCTATGTGCTGCGTCTGTGGACGGGGGAGGCCATCCCGCTCAATGAGGGCATGCTGGAAGCCGTGGATCTCATCATTCCGGAGGGCATTCTCCAGCCGGTCTTCGATGCCGATCCCCGCCTTTCCCCCGCCGTGGTGGGCGGGAATGTGGAAACCAGCCAGCGTGTGGTGGACACGCTCCTGCGCGCCCTGGACCTGGAGGCGGGCAGCCAGGGCACCATGAACAATGTCATCTTTGGCAGCGCTACGTTCGGCCATTATGAGACCATCGGCGGCGGCGCGGGCGCGGGGCCGGGCTACCACGGGCTCTCCGCCGTGCACACGCACATGACGAATACCGCCATCACGGACCCGGAGATCATCGAGCGCCGGTATCCCGTGCGGCTCCGGGAATTCAGCATCCGCCGGGGTTCCGGGGGCGCGGGCCGGTGGCGGGGCGGGGATGGCATTGTCAGGGCCTATGAATTTCTCGCGCCGCTCACTGTTTCCCTGCTCACCGAGCACCGGAAGGAGCGTCCTTTTGCCCTTCACGGGGGCGAACCCGGCATTCCCGGTCGCCAGACGCTGACCCGTGGCGGGGTGGAGACGGTGCTGCCCGGCACTGCCCGTGTCTCCGTGGAGCCAGGGGATCTGCTAAGAATGGAAACTCCCGGGGGTGGCGGATGGGGCGGGGGAGTCGACCGGTAACCGCCGGCCACTCAACTCCAGGTGGCCCTTTTGCAGTTCCGCGCACTGGCGGGACAGGCAGAGGCTCACGTCCTGCGGCAGGCCGCTTTTCCCGGCGAGCGCATCCTCGAATTTTTCCGCGATCTCCCGCTCCGCGTCCGCGGCCTCCGCGAGGATCTCCGCGTCCTCCGGCTCGTGGACACACGCCTTGAGGCGGTCCCAGGCACGGTGCAACATCCCTCCGGCGGTCCCGGGACGGTCCACGCGGACCTCTCCATAGAGCCGCTGGATGGACTGGAGTTCTTTTATAAAAAGCGCCCGCTGTCGTCCATAGGCGGCAAGTTCCACTTTCAGTTCATGGTTCGATGCCTGCTCCGAGGCCTGTTGAAAACCCTCGCCGCTGTCGCGGAGGGCTTCGATAAGACGTTCCAGCACTTTGCACACCTGCGCGGCGGGCGGATGTGCCCGGGCGCTGAATGGTTTGATCAGGGAAAGAGCCATAACAAGTCAGGGTGTCCAGGTTACGGTTTATCTGTATAGATAAACGCAAGTCACCTTCACGCACGAAATGTGCCCGGATATTTTATCCCGGAGGTTCCTGGAGCGGCACGGTTGATGCAAATGCGGCGTGCTAACCGAAACAAAACCCGCTTATGAACTCCACACTCATCGCCGCTTTCGAAAACAAACAAGACGCCGAAAGGCTCACGGATTACCTCAACAGCCAGGAGGTGACAGCGGCCCTGGTGGATCTCACGGTGGCCATGCCGGGCAATGCCCTGCCGGAGAAGTTTGCCAAGTATCAGGTCCGCGTGCCAGGCGACCAGGCCGTTGGCGCCGTGCAGGTGACGGATCACACAGACGAGGGGCTGCGTTTGCTGGAGCCCGCCGTGCACTGCCCGGACTGCGGCTCGCTGCGGGTGCGCTACCCTGAGATGCCGCGCAACTTCTTGGCTCCCTTCCTGTTCCGGATGCTGGTGAAGTTCAAGGTGGTGGAAGGCCAGTACGCCTGCCTCACCTGCAAGCGGGAGTGGCTGCCGGACGAGGTGGTGGCCCGCAGGGGAAAAACCAACCCGGCCCCGGCGCTGGTGCCCCCCTAAGCGGTGCCACACGGGTTACCTTTCGTGCATTTCGCGGGCTCCCTTCCGTTAGGAACGGGCAATTGTAAATTGTTTGAATCCCCCGGCTGTTCCACGGCGTTTTAGGGAGAGGAGGATCATTCCTTCTCTCCTTTGAATTTGTGAACCACCCATGACGCGATTGCGCGAAGAACGCGGCGATACGGAAACACGGAACCCGGAGCGGACTCTCGCTGAAGAGGTCAGAGTCCACGCCTTGGAAATGCTCGCCTGCGCCCCGGGAGCACCGGGAGATCATGTCCACCGGGGAGCGCTTTCCTTGGCGGCGGGTACTTTGGGACTCACCGTGAGGGAGGTCGAAAACCGGCTGGATGCCTGGACCTCCGAGGCAATCCTCGCGGCGACGGCCCCGTCTTATGACAAGGCCCTCGCCTTCTGGCTGAAGGGCGAGACGGAGGACGCGCTTTCCCTGGCCTCGCGGGTGGCCGGAGAGGCGGAGGAGCGGCTTCGTTCCGTCCTGCCCCTGGCGGCGGCTTTTTCCGGCACCAGTGAGCCGGGAGAGGAAGCCGGGCCGGTGTTGGAGAGCATCCACGACGCGGCGCGGGAAAAGCGGCGTGCCTCCCTGCTGGCGGGCCACATCGAATATGCCGCCGGACGGCTTCCGGAGGCCCTGGATGCCTCGCGGCACGCGCTCGCGGTTTCCATTTACGATGGCAGTCCATTCGCGTGGGTGGAGGCCGCGTCGCAGGTGGCGTGGATCCTCGATGAAATGGGGCGGCATGTGGAGGCGGAGCCCCTGCTGCGGAGCATCCTGCGCGTCATGGAGCGCACCTTGGGACCGGACTCCCCGGAGGTGGCGGCTTCGCTGAATAATCTGGCCCGGCTTCTCCGGGACACGGGGCGGCTGGAAAATGCCGAGGCCCTCTACCGCCGAGCGCTGGGGGTAGCGGAGAAAGCCTGTGGCGCGACCCATCCCCAGGTGGCCATTTGTCTGAACAATCTGGCGGGCCTCCTCCGCGGCATGGGCCGCCTGGCGGAGGCGGAGCCGCTGCTACGCCGGGCGCTGGAGATCGATACCGCCACCCATGGCGGGAATCACCCGGCGGTGGCCTTGGGATTCAACAACCTGGGCTCCCTGCTGCACGGACTGGAACGCTCCGGCGAGGCGGAGGAGTGCTTCCGCCGGGCGCTGGAGATCGATGAAAGCCTGGAGGCCCCGGATTCCCCCGCCGTCGCCGCGGATCTGGAGAATCTGGCCATCGTGCTCCACAGCCTGCACCGCCACAGCGAGGCGGAGCCGCTGCTGCGCCGGTCCATCCGGCTCGCGCAGGTTCTGCATGGCAAGGGTGACCACCGCGTTGCCTTTGGCCTCACGCATCTGTCCCTGCTGCTGTGTGATATGGACCGCCACCAGGAGGCCGGGGCCCTGGCCCGGGAGGCGGTGAAGCTCTCGCTGGACCTTGCCCGGACCGCCGGTCATCCCGCGCCGGGCACCCGCTTCGTGGGGGATGCCTACCGCCGCATGCTGGCACGCCTGGGGATTCCCGATGAGGAGATGCCCTCCATCATTTTGATGATCAGCAATGAACTGGAGAGAACCTCCGCCTGTCCCGGGACCTCCCCGCCGGTGTGGCTCCATGGGGTGCTGGATGAGATGGGCCTCGCCTCCGCGGACCGCTGAAAGCGCCCAGTCGGGAACAATGGCATCCCGCGGCCCCGTGTTCTCAGCATTTTGCTGAGCCCTCTGCGCTCCCGCCCAGGGCAGGAAAGGGTGGCCCCCTGATGGTGCCGGTCCCGGGCATGGTGTCCTTGTGGGACACCGCGCGGCGGGCTTTTGCCGGGCCGCGTCCAAAGCCCCGGCTTTGGCAAAAGCGCCGCGCGGCCTCATTCAACCGTCCCCACCGCCATGATCCATCCCTGGACGTCAGAACGTCTGCACACGCTTATCGAGACCAGGTTGAAGGGCAGGAAATTCATCGTGGTGTCGAATCGCGAGCCCTTCATGCACCGCCATACGCCCCGGGGCATCGAGTGCGTGACCACCGCCGGCGGGCTCACCACGGCCCTGCGGCCCATCCTCGTTTCCAGCGGCGGTACGTGGATCGCCCACGGAGGCGGCGGCGCGGACCGCGAGACCGCGGATGCCCAGGGCCGCCTGGCGGTGCCGCCGGAGGATCCCGCCTACACCCTGCGCCGCGTGTGGCTCACAAAGGAGCAGGAGCGGGGGCACTACTATGGCCTGTCCAACGAGGGGCTCTGGCCACTCTGCCACATCGCCTTCAACCGGCCCGTGTTCCGCGAGGAGGACTGGCATTCCTACCGCGAGGTGAACCGCCTCTTCGCCGATGCCGTGCTGGAGGAGGCCGGGGACAGCCCGGCCTTCGTCTTCATTCAGGACTATCACTTCTGCTTGCTGCCCCGCATGCTGAAGGACGCGGGAAGGTCGAATATCATCGTCGCCCAGTTCTGGCACATCCCGTGGCCGAACCGCGAGACCTTCCGCATCTTCCCGTGGGGGGAGGAACTGCTGCACGGGCTCATGGGAAATGATCTCCTCGGCTTTCACATCCGGCATCACTGCCAGAACTTCCTGGAGACCGCCGGGCGGGACATCGAGGCCCGGGTGGACCGGGAGCAGTGGTCCGTGACCCGCGGCGGCCATGGCACCACGGTGCGGAATTTTCCCATCAGCATCGACTTCACAGGCCAGGAGGCGCTGGCCCGCGGCCCGGAGGTGGAGCGGGCCATGGAGGAATGGCGGAGGAAGCTGCGTATAGGCGATGCCGAACTGATGATCGGCGGCGGCATCGAGCGGATGGACTACACGAAGGGCATCCCGGACCGCCTCCAGGCGCTGGACTGCTTCTTCGAGCGCCACCCGGAGTGGCTGGGCCGCATGAGCTTCGTGCAGATCGCCGCCCCCAGCCGGTCGGCGCTCCCGGCCTATCAAACGGTGGAACTGGAGGCCACGCTGCTGGCGGACCGCATCAATGAACGCTGGGGCACGCCCGGCTGGCAGCCCGTGCATTTCCTCCACGAACACCACGGCCCGGTGGAGATGACCGCGCTCCACCGGCTCTCCCGGTTCATGATCGTAAACTCCCTCCACGATGGCATGAACCTGGTGGCGAAGGAGTACTGTGCCAGCCGCTTCGATGAGGACGGCGTGCTCATTCTGAGCGAATTCACCGGCGTTTACCGCGAGCTGAAGGACGCGGTGGGGGTGAATCCCTTCGCCGTGCATGAGATCGCGGAGGCCATCCACACCGCTCTCACCATGGAGCCCGCGGAGCGTGCGCGCCGCATGCGGCGGATGCGCCAGGTGGTGGCGGAGAACAACGTCTTCCGGTGGGCCGGGAAAATCCTGGCCAGCCTGCTCCACTTCGAACTTCCGGATGAACTCACTCCCGATGCCGATGCGGCGGATGCCCCACTGGAGCCAGGCCTGGTCCGAAATTGAGGGCCGCGTCTCCGCGCCGCCCCGCCTGCTGGTGGCCTGCGACTTCGATGGCACGCTCTCCGCGTTGGCGTCCGATCCCGCGGAAGTCAGCCCGCTGGCTCCGGCCCTGGATGTCCTGCGCCTGCTGCTGGGCACGCCCGGCGTGAGCGTGGCCGTGCTCACTGGCCGGGCGCTCGCGGACATCGCCCCCCGGCTTCCATTCCCGGACCTCATCCTCGCGGGCAACCACGGTCTGGAAATCCGCGGCCTGGGGCTGGATGGCGAGCGCGCCCAGGCCGCCGCGCTGAAGCCCCGGCTGCGGCTCCTGGAGACGCGGCTGCGCTCCCGGCTGCACGGCATTCCCGGCCTGCTGGTGGAGGATAAGGGGCTCTCCCTCACAGTCCACTACCGCAATGTGCCGGAGGAGGAGCACGGCTTCATTCTCCACGAGGTGCGCCGCGTCCAGGCGCTCGATCCAGGGTTCAAACTACAAACGGGACGCATGGTCCATGAATTGCTCCCGGACATCGGGTGGGACAAAGGCCGTGCCCTGAAACAAATGGCCGCGCGCATGGGCCTGCCGGGCTGTGCCGTGTTTTACGCGGGGGATGACACGACGGACGAGACCGTCTTCCGCGCCTTCCCCAACGGGCTCACCTTTCATGTGGGCGGGGAACGCGAATCCGCCGCCCGCTGGATGGCGCGTGATCCCCTGGATGTCTGCCTGCTTCTCCAAAGCCTGGCGCGTGCCCGGGACCGCCGCGGACAGCCGGGGATCACCGTCCTTTAGCGTTCTGCGCGTTTTCCACGCTGCACAGATGCACGGCGTGGCGGATGAGTTCCGCCGGGCTGCGCAGGCGCAGTTTTCTGCGGATGTTCAGGCTGTGCGTTTCCACGGTCTTGGCACTGAGTCCCAGGCTGAGCGCCACCTCGTGATTCGTCTGCCCCAGGCCGAAAAGCCGCAGGACTTCAAACTCGCGGTCGCTCAATCCCGCGAGGGGATTCGCGGCGGGCGAGCGTCCGCTGGACTCCTCCAGGAGCATGGTGGTGATCTCCGCGCTGAAGGCCATGCGCCCGCGCAGGACGGAGCGGATGGCTTCGATGAGTGCCTCCGGCCCGGCGTTTTTATTGCAATAGCCCCGGGCTCCCGCGCGCAGGGCCCGCCCGGCATAGAGCGCTTCATCGTGCACGGAGAAAATGAGTACGGGCAGCTCCGGCCAGCGGGCGCGGATGTCCTTCGTGAGTTCCAGCCCGTCCCGGCCAGGCATGCCGATGTCCGTCACCACGGCGTCCGGCCGGAGGGCCTCCACGGCCTCCAGTGCCCCGGAGGTCTGCTCCGCCATGCCGCAGATTTCGAGATCCGGCGTTTGATTCACCCAGAGGGCCACGCCATCCCGCACCACGGCGTGATCGTCCACGAGGAGGATTCGTTTGCGCGGGGAGGAGGTCATGCGGGTCATCTTATTCCCGCCGCTCCCGGTTTTGAATCAGCAAAATGCTGAGTGAGTCCGTGGCCTCCTGGAGTAACTTTCCCCACATTCGTGGCGCGGGCGGACTCGTGGACCGGTGTACGGCAATGACTTCTTTTTTTCCATGGAAACAAACTGCGGTGGTGGCCGCCGCGGCGTGCATGGCCCTGGCCAGCCTGGCGGTGTCCGCCAGCATGTCCCTGCGGCTGCAGGACAACATTGCCGCCGTGCAGGCCGCCACGGACCTGCGGCGGCAGCTCATGAGCATCGCCACGGGCATGCGGGAGGCGGAGGCGGCGCAGCGCATGTATGTCATCACCGGCGAGGACGCGCACCTGGCCCCGCTGATGGGTGCCATGGAATCCCTGCCCGGCAGATGGCGGGCGGCGGTGGAGGCGGCGGACCGGACGCCGGATTTCTCCCCGGATCTCCCGCCGCTGGAAAAGGAGGCCCAGGTGACACTGGAGGCCCTGAAGGAAACGGCGGAGGTACGCCGCGACCAGGGCCGGGAGGTGGGCATCGCGCGCGTGGTCCTGGGCCGGTCCTATCAAAAACTGATGGCGCTGCACATGAAGCTGGAGGCCATCATGGAGCAGCTGGAGCAGCGTATTGGCGAGCAGACGCGCTCCCTGGGCCGGGCGGAGGCGCGGGGGAGATTTGCCACCGTGGCCACGGGTCTCACGGCCCTGGGCCTGGGCATGCTGGGCGTGTGGCAGTGGCGGCAGTCGCTGGGTCACTACCGGAGGGAGCTGACGCTGGAGGCGGAGAAGTCCCGCGCCGTGCAGATGGCCCAGGATAAGAGCGACTTCCTCGCGGCCATGAGCCATGAGGTCCGCACGCCGCTGAACGCCATTCTCGGCATGAGCGAACAGTTGCGGGAAACCCTCCCGGCGGGCCCGGCCATGGAGCAGGCGGAGGCGATCAGTCTGGCGGGCCGCGGCATGCTTCTCCTGGTGAATGATCTTCTGGACCTCTCCCGCATGGAGGCCGGGCGGCTGGATCTCCACCGGTGCGAGGTGATGCTGGCCGGGGATCTGGAGTGGGTGCGCAGTCTCTTCGGGCCGGAGGCCGCGGGGCGGGGGATTCATCTGGAAATCACTTCCGCCACGGATCTCCCGCCGGTGCTCTGGCTGGATGAGGGCCGCTTCCGCCAGATCCTCATGAATCTGGTGGGCAATGCCCTGAAATTCACCGGTACGGGCGGTCGGGTGAGCCTGCGGCTGGAGCGTTCCGAAAACTCCCTGGGCAGCGAACTGGTGGTGGAGGTGAAGGACACGGGGTGCGGCATCCCGGTGGAATTGCAGGCCGTGATTTTTCAGCCCTACGTCCAGGGACTCTCGGAAAACCGCGCCTCTTCGCGCTCCGGCACCGGTCTGGGGCTGGCCATCGTGCGGGAGCTGGTGCAGTTGATGAAGGGCGCGATCAGCCTGCAAAGCCGCCCCGGCCTGGGCACCACTTTCCGCGTGACCCTGCCCCTGGAAGTGCCTCCCTCCGGAAACGTGCGGGAACGCTCCGCCACCACTCCCGTCCCGGGCGCTCGGGAGACCCCCGCGGCGGAGGAGAATCCGCCCGCGCCGCTCGACCCCGTCTTTGCCGCGCGCCTGCAATCGCTCATGGATGAACTTTACCCCGCCGCCCTGGCCACGCAGAGCACCAGTGACGTGGGGGCGCTCGCGGATGCGCTGCACCGGCTGGGGATGGACGCTGCCGCGCCCTGGCTGCAAGCGGAGGCCGGAGACCTCCGGCGACTCTCGGCCACCTTTGCCCTCTCCCCGCTCTCCTCCGCGCTGGAAACCCTTCCCCGGCGGCTCATCCCCCTGCACGCCGGCCTCTCCCTGCCCGAACCCCCATGAACACTTTCCCCGCGCCTTCCTCCCCCCATGGAAGGATCCTGATCATCGACGACCAGGCATCCAATATCCAGACCGTGGGCACGCTTCTCAACTCCACGGGCTACGATGTCATGAGCGCCACCAGCGCGGACCAGGCGCTCCAGCGGCTGCTGGCCCGGAAGCCGGATCTCATCCTTCTGGACATGATGATGCCCGGGGTCAACGGACTGGACTTCTGCCGCCGGCTCCAGGGAAAACCGCAATGGGAGGACATTCCCGTGATCTTCCTCTCCGCCGCGGGGGAGGGGGATCTCATCACGGCGGCCCTGGAGGCCGGAGCCGTGGACTATGTGACAAAGCCCTTCCACCGCGCGGAACTCCTCTCTCGCGTGCGGACGCATCTTTCGCTCAAAGCCACCCGCGATCAATTCCGCCGGGTGGCGGAGGACAAAGAAGAACTCCTGGGGCTCATCGCTCATGATTTCAAAAACCACCTCGTGGCCATGCAACTGCACGCGGCTTATCTCACGCGCCATGCCTCCGGCCTCCAGCCGAATGCCGCCCGCTGCGTGGTCTCCATTTCCCGCGAGGCCCGCCGCATGGCGGAAGGTGTGAAGGAACTGCTGGCGAACGAAGCCGCCGCCCACCAGTCCCTCCAGCCGGAGGATGTGGACGTGGCTGGTCTCGCCCAAACCACCGCCACCGCTCTGCGCCCTCTGGCGGAGGCCAAGGACCAAACCATGCTGGTGACCCTGCCCGCCGGCCCCCTGATGCTCCACACGGACCGCAAGGCCCTGGCCCTGGTGTTGGAAAATCTCCTGTCCAATGCCATCAAGTTCTCCCCGCCCGGCGGGTCCATCCATTTTAATGTCTCGCCCGCGGGCGGCCAGGTGCATTTCCAGATCCGCGACAACGGCCCGGGCTTTTCAGAAACCGACAAAGCCGCCGCTTTCGGTCGCTACCGCCGCCTCAGCGCCCGCCCCACCGGCGGCGAAACAAGCACCGGCCTGGGTCTGAGCATCGTGAAAAAACTCACCGGCCAACTCGGCGGAACCATCGCCCTCGAATCCCCCGGCGAAGGCGCGCTCTGCATCCTCCACCTGCCGCCCCTGCCTCCAGTCTGAGAAGGCCGCGAAGCGGTGCGAGTGAGGATCCTCCGGTACTGGTACCGGATGCCATATCCGGGGTTTTCTGGGAGAAGTCTTTTAGAGATAAAACCATGAGGGGTTGGATTTTAATATGTATAAAATTACAATCGACGGGAGGGGGCTGCGTGAGTGTGTTGTTGCATATCAAAGAATACGCTTGGTCTCATGCGAGACCGAGGTGTCCAGGCATGGACTCCAATTGCAGCGCGCGCCCTTCATCTCCAGTCGCGCGGGCTGCCATCGCCATCTCGCGGACCTCTTTTAAAAAAGCTTTTATTGCGGCCTCCCCGGAAGAAATCAACGCGCTGGCTATGCGCTCCAATTGCGCGGCAGAAAAATCCTCCGCAATTTGGTCATCGCCGCAGTGGCGAGCATGAGGATATTCTCCACCAGAATTCTAATAAGATGTGTCATGCTTTAATTAATTTTAGTAAACCCTCGTCCGTGCCGGCGGTACTCCCGGAGTTGGACACTCCAAGAAGTTCCCCGACGATGAGAAGGTGAGCCGCTCCAAGCGCACTTCTCAACTGACCAAAGGAAAAACACGAAGTTTCTCCCATACCCGATGGGAGTGGGACATTACCCGCAGGGTCGTATTTCGTGGAGATATGCCGGAGACGGTCTTCGTCACGAAATCCAAGGGGCGGCCTCCACATTGACGGTGTGGTTCCGTGCACTGGTGTTTTTCCTCCACCGTGGTGTCGATATTGATCCGTTTCAGTTGCACAGGTGTGATGGCCTTGAGTTTGAGTCCGGCCTGTATGCTTTGTTGCAGCAGTTCTTCAAGACCATGCTGTCCGGCCCGGCCGCGCCAGCGTCTCATGCTGGAGGGGTCCGGCGGCGGACGGTGCTCAAAATAGCGCATGCCGCTTAAAAACTGCCAATAGGGGTTTTGCAGCCATGCCTCCACCACGGCTTCATCGCTCAAATCAAAGGTGTATTTGAGATAGTGCAGGGAAACCATCAGCCGGGTGTCGATGGCGGGCCGCCCCTGGCCATCGGACCACATCGCGGCGAAGCTTCTTTCAAAAGCCCCCCAGTCGATGACCGCCGCCAGTTTCACCATAGGATGGTCCGGGTCCACGATGCGTGCCAGTTCGATGCGGAAGAGTTCGATTTGAGGCTCCTGATCGGGATTAGGCCAGCTGCGCATTTCCTGATTTTGCAGGGTTTTGAGCCGATGGGAAGCAAATCCCCGCAAAACAGACAGAACGTCCGCAGCTTCCAGCCCTTGCCGTTTCAGCCTCCGGACGCTTTTTCAGGACCGACTATTTTATCGTTGAATTACTGTGATGCGCTAGGCCCCTTTTCGTTTAAGAATGCCGCATAAAGATCTTGGATGATCCCCATTCCGACGAATTTATCCGCGCGCGCGCCTTGTTCAATGGCAGCTGAGATTGCCTCTTCTGGAGTAGCGAAAACCGAGATGGATCCGTTCGGGAAGTCTGGATCAATTGGTTCGAAGCCATATACATCAAGCATTTCAGGCGAGCCGTCATCGAATGTTTCAAACACTGCTAAATTGAACGAGCCACCTCTTTCGGGGTCGATTCTGAGCCACTTAATGGATTGGTAATCAGGGGTATTGTTGTGACCAAGCCATTGTTCGATGGCTCTGCCCGCCTTAAGCTGATCGACTGCTTGAATGGGGAGTAAGAATTTCATGGGTGTTTGAAGCATTAATATCCCATTTCCTTAATTCGCAAATACCAATGTAGTTGGGCGTCTTCCGTCCGCATGGTAGGAGTTACACCTTGGTTGAACTTATTCGGATGCGCTCCGGGGATATTGGAGTGAAATGGTGGGACTTCATGGACTGCTGAACCCGGCATTTGATCGGCATGGTGCAGTTCAAGCGGAACCTCCTTGCCTGCTCGATTCATTGTAGGCACAAAATCAAGAGGTCCTTGGCCATTTTGAGCCCGCACGACGTCTCTCAACGTCCAGGGACCTTGAATACGCTGCGGTGTTGCTGTTGGGCTGAGGTGTGGGGCAGGACTTGTGCTAACGGTTGGATTAAACGGCCTCGCCTCTGCGAGAAAAAGATCTTTTCCGTGAAAGAACACAGTCCCTTTAGAATTGATAGTAAATGTTTCGCCGGTTCTGCTCCAAGATGCCATGGGGGCGCTGGCCTCCTCAAAAACTTTGAATAACGTACCTTCACCCGCAAGGGCGGGGGCTTTGCTGAACGAAGAGAGTCTGTAGGCGGTTGAGGGTAACGCTCCTTCAACAACACCTGGTATCCAGAAGGTGAGGAGGGTTCCAAGCGTGTAGGAAAGTCGATAGCTTTCATCTTGCCCTTCCCCCCCAGTGAGATGCGTGAAGGTTTGGTATACGACCTGCTGTGCCTCGGGATTCATCATACCTCCCGGATTTAGCACCGTGGCCAACTTGCTTGTATGCTCAGCTGTATGCCAAAGCCGTTTGGTGCTTTGCCATTGTCTGGATTCGTAGCTGTAGCTCCCATCTGAGTCGCGTGTCAGAACAAAATTGGAACCCATCGAGGGATTCGCTATATTCGTGACATCTGTCGCGAATTGCAGCGCTCCGACACCAGCATTCCAGATAGAGTCAATAAGTCCTCCATGGCTGTCGAGCCCATGTGGATCGAAGAGCGTCCACGGGTTCTGCCGGACGTAGGTGTAGCCGTTGGGGCCATCCACCATGCCGGCGGGGTCGCGGGAGAGGAAGACGCCGTTTTCGGCGTCGCGGTAGCGGAGGCCGTCGTTGATGAGGCCGGTGGGGTCTTCGTCTTTGGTGTTGGCGTTTTGCCGGTCGCGGGTGGTGCCGCTTTCGGTGGCTTCGATGCGCTTGCCGAAGGCATCGTAGGAGACGGACCAGGCGAAGTTTCCGGCGCTGTCCATCCGGGTCACGGTGTCGCCGCGCTGGTTGTAGGCGGGGTAGCGGACGGCGGGGGGGACGGATCCCTCCGCGGGACGCAGGGTATAGAGGATACCGCCGATGCCGCCGCCCTGGTCGCTGCCGCGGACGAACTCCGCGGAGGGAGTGGCGGCCACCTGCATTGCACCCGTCCCGGTATATGAAATCCCAAGTTCCTGAACACCAAGGCCGCCACTGAAGACTACCGCGTCCAGCCTGCTGGTAATGTCATCATCCAGCATGGTGGTCTCATTTCTCATCACCCGGCGTGAGCGCGCGTCGTAGGCGTAACTGTGGGAGAGATATTTCTGAGCAGTATCGCTGTAGCTGCTCAGCATGACGCCGACCATTTGGTCGAACGTGTTCCAGGCGTAGTAGCACGAACGGCTTTCCCAGCCGCCCCCGGAATTGTAAACCATCACACTCTCCCCGGAGCGGTTGCCATTCTCGTCGTAGTAATAACTGGCACCCCCGGATTCCAGTCCGTAGGCTGTCCACCCCATTAGTTGATTTGCGTTGCCGGAACTGAGGGTGGCGTAGCTGTAATAGCGGTGCCGGGTGCCGGCGGCCGTAGTGACCGAACTGACGGTGCGGTTGTTCGCGCGGTCATACTGGAACAGGGAATCGGTGTTCCCGTAGGCTGTGGAGGTGGAGAGTTCCTGTGTGAGGCGGTAAACGCGGTCGTAGGTATTCGTGACCGTTCGGCGGAGGATGCCGCCAGGGCCGGACTCGTCCATGCGGGTGACGTTGCCCGCGGGATCATATTTCGTGGAGGTGGCCGAAAGAATGCCTGAGGCGGTCTTCGTCACGAGGTCCAGGGGGCGTCCGCGCACGTCGATGGTGTGGTCCGTCCACTGGCCGTTGGGTTGGGTCATGCGGGCGATGCCGCCATCCTGCCGGTGGTAATACCGGGTGACGCGGGTGCCGGACACGCCGGTCTCCGGATTCACGCCTGTTTCCTCCATGAGTTCGAGGCGGCCCCGGGAGTCATAGGTGCTCGCGATGGAGCGGCGTGTCTGGGCGGTTGTCCAGGTCAAGGAGGGATCCGGAGGGCTGGAGGGCAGGCCATAGTCCACCCGGCGCACGGCTCCGGAGCGGTCGTATTTATAGCGCACGGGCACCCCGGCGGAAACTTCCTGGATCAAACGCCCGGCCTCATCATAGAGGAAGGTGTTGCCCCGGAGAAGGCTGAACTGGGTATCGTCCGGGTAGGTGACGGAGGCGACACGTCCTTTGAGATTATAGGTAGTGGTGCTGTTATCCTTCGATAACGGGCACAGCGTGCGGGTGGGCCGGGCGGCCCGGTCAAAGAGATAATTGATGGTGGAGCCATCAGCCTTGACGGTGGAGCGGGCGAGATTCCCCTGATACAGAGTAGAAGCCTGCCGCCTCACTCCCACCGGGGCATCTGGATCCCATTGCGTGATCACATTGCGCCCGGCACCGTCGAAAACATAGCCGGTCTTGCGGCCTTCGCCGTCAATGACCCCCACCAGGTTCCCGGCAGAGTCATAGAAGTTTCGGGTGCCGATGAGATAAGCATCCGCCGCGGGCGTGGCCGGAATAACGCCGGGGGCGGGGAACGTGAGGGCCGCGGAGGGATGCGTCCAGGAAACGGCGAGCTTGTTCAGCGCGCTGTATTCATTGAGCGTGACATTGCCATTGGCGTCCTGGACGGCGACCACATTCCCGTTTTTATCATAACGGGAAGCGGTGACACTGATGATGGGGCCGCCACTAGCATCCACCGTCGCGACGGACTGGAGGGTAAAGGAAACGTTCGAGGGACCGGAGACCGACTTCACGGCACGTCCCGCGGCATCGTATTCCGTGAGAGAGACCAGCCAGGGGATGCCGCTGCCGCCGGTGCCCGGGATGGCGTGGACGGCGGTGGCGGACTTCACGAGCCCGTTTTTATAATAGGCAGTCAGCGTCTCCGCGGGCACCTGGGGCAGGGTGGACGCGGCGGCGGTGGCACTTACGCCCGTGAGGACATCCGCGTCCGGCGCGGCGGGGAGAATCTCCCGCGTCTTCCGTCCGCGCACGTCATACTCCACGCGGCTCACGCGGCCGAGGGGATCCCGGGAGGCGATGGTCTGGCCGGCAGCGTCAAAATAGGCGTAGGTGACGGGAGAGCCGGAGTAGTCATCCGCGGGAGCCGTTTTGACGAGAGCGACACTGCCGGAGCCGGAGGGGGTCGTCTGAGTGGTCCACACCGCCAGCGCCCTGCCGGACGGATCGAATTTCGTTTCGCTCACGTTAACCAGATTGGCCGCGAGGAAAGAAGCCGGAGTGGCGCTGGTGAAGGAGAGCGGGACGTCCGTCACGTAGGTTTCCGTGCGCCACTCCAGGGTGGAGGAATAGAAGTGCCGCACCACCTGGAAGCGGGCGGTGGGAGAGGTGTTCTCAATCTCGGTGCCGTTGTAGGTGATATCGAAGGAATGCTTTTCCACGACCGGACGGCCCATACCATCGTATTCCGTGGAAATGACCTGTCCGTTGGGGGCGGTGACTTTGGTGACACGACCGGCGTTGTCGTATTCCGTGGTGGTCACCAGCCAGTCCTCCGGCGCGAGCCTGCCCGGCAGCGCGACAGTGGGGTCCGTGTCCTTCACGGCTTTCACCACGCGGCGGGCCCGGTAGAGCGTGTCACAGAAGCTGTCCGTCCGGTAGCGTTTGAAGGTGAGCGCGCCGGTGAAGTCCGGGACGCCCCGGTATTCGACGATGGTGGTGGGGGTGAAGCCGCTGGAGGCGAAGGCACCGCCACCCGCGCCCGTGCCGTAGCGGTATTCCACCCGGCCCGCGCAGGGGGCGGTGGCGGCATCCAGCGGACCCGTGAGGTCCATTCCGGTATAGGCGGTGAAGTCATGGACTTTCCGGCCCATGGCGTCGTAGGTGGAGCGCCGCACCGTGCCACGCGGGTCCTTCACGGCGGTGACACGCCCGATGGCATCCCGCCAGGTCTGCGTCACGAGGTCCGCGGTGTCCGTTGGCGAGTAGCCGTTGCCGTTCATGTCCTGGACGACCTTTTGCAGGCAGCCATCGTTTCCATACACGTGGATGGTGACCTGGCCCGGCTCGCCATCCTGCTGCCAGGACTCGTCCGCCTCCCAGACCGTTCTGCCCGTGGCCTCGTATTCCGCGCGCTTTACGGAACCGTCCGGGAAACGGGTGGAGGTCAGGCGGTTCTGGCCGTCATAGGTGTATCGCGTGACGCGCAGCAGGGGATCGATGGCCTCCGTGATCCGTCCGTTGGCATCGTGACGGGAATAGCTGGTGACAAAGGAATCTCCCGTCGTGAGGGTGGCTGCATCGGTCACCACGGTGGCCTTCGCCGTGGCGGAGGCATTGTAGCCGTAGCGGTCCGGCTCGAAGGTGGTGACCTGGTCTGTCCCGTTTTCCAGATGCGCGCCCGTGCTATCATAGGCGGGGATTACTTT
Source organism: Verrucomicrobiales bacterium (assembly GCA_965229245.1). Classification (GTDB taxonomy): domain Bacteria; phylum Verrucomicrobiota; class Verrucomicrobiia; order Verrucomicrobiales; family V1-33; genus V1-33. The sequence goes on along the minus strand of CBDDIW010000001.1, from coordinate 1,049,820 downwards.
GTAATGCGTCTGCCGGGTGATGAACGACTTGAAGATGGGATGCGTTCGTTCCGTGTAGGTTTCATCCAGAGGAGTGGAGGAAACACTTCCCTGGAGCACTCCGGCGCGGCGGCCGAGGCCGGTCGCGGGGTCGATCTCGGTCACCGTGGCGGTGCCCAGGGGATCGATAGTGCAGACCATGACCCGTGCGGCGGGCGACTGCGCGCGCTCCTCGCGCGTGGCGGGATAACTGATCGTGCTGCCGTTCGACCAGGTAGTGGAGCCAAGCGCCCCGGGGTAAGGCTGGTTGCTGCTGTAATAGGAGAACGTCTTTTTGATCTCCACGGGGGCGGAACCCTGCCAGGACAACCAGCGTTTTTCGGCGGTGGGCTCGCTGTGATACAGCGGCAGGCTGTAAACCGTCCCCGCCCCCAGGGGCGCGGCGCGCAGGCCGCGCAGGAGCAGGGCCACGGGACGCAGCTCCGGCTGGGCATCGTCGGGTTCGAAGGCGTCGGCATGCTCGAACTCGGTGACGTTCCCGGAATAGTCCGTGACCGTCTGGTCCGCGAGTCCGGCGGCGGGATCGAAGACCACGGTTTCGTTACCGGCGGGAGCGGCACCGACGGCGGGATAGGTGAGCTTGCAGCGGGTCCAGTAGATGACGGGATTGAACGAGGAGCCCGCGCTGGTGGTGCCGGTCACGATCTCCGCGAGATCCCGTCCGTCCGCCACTTTGGGCTGGTCATAGGTGTAGTACCACAGATTCCCCAGGCCATCGGTCACGCGGGTGATGCGGCTGCCAACCACGACGGGCAGGCCTTCCGCATAGCCCACGCGCACCGGAGGCGGCTCGCCGTTCGTCCCAACTCCCATCTGGGGGACGCGGGCAGCGGCGGGGGAGGGCAGGTTGACCACCGGGCTGAAGTAGGTAGGGCTTCTTCCGGGCAGGGTGATCGAGGCGACAAGGCGCGGGCGCGAGGCCGAGGGATCGTAGTAGGCGTTCGTCGCCGGATCCCACGCGGCGGTGGTCTGGTCCCACTGCCAGCCTACCTCCGTGGAGAGCGTGGCGGGAACCACGGAGGCCCCTGCGTTCGGGTGGGCCCCGGCACGGTCCTGGGTGGAGATCCGCCACGGATTCACATGCGTGTAGGTCGCCGCCGCATCGCCATTTGGCGGCGTGCGTTTGTCGCCCCGGGTGGCACCGTTATAGAGATAGGAAGTGAGGTGCCCCTCCGGGGACTCCACTTTTTCCAGGAGCTTCCCGGCTTGGGGCGGCACGCCGGTTCCACTGCCCGGGGTGGAGTAGGTATAGCGCCACACATTGCCCATGGGGTCCATGGCCGTGAGCACATGGCCTTCGGATTGAGTCAGCGTGATCTCCCGCAAGCGGCCCGGGCCTTCGCTGGAGAGGAAGGCGGGCGCATAGGATGTGCCCGGCAGCCGCCGGCCCTCGATGATCCGGTCCGGAATGAGGGAGTCGCCCGCGCTGGTGAAGCAGTAGGTCACCACGCCGCCGAAACGGTCCGCCGCCTCCTGCGCGCGGTAAACGGTGCGCTGCCGTTTCGTTTTCCCCTGGCGGTCCGAATTGATCAGCTTCGGCGTGCCCGCCATCGCGGTCTGGTGGTTGAGGGTGACGGGGAAGCGGAGCGTGTTTCCGAATTTCCGGCGGAACTCGAACCAGCTGGCCGCGCCGTCCGGGGTATGGCGGAGAAGGAGGCGGTTCGCGTAAGCCTCGGGGGTGGACTGGCTGGTGAGCTCCGGGAGAAACACGGTCTCGTCTTCGCCTGCCGCGTTTTTCACGACGGTGGTAAGCAGCTTGTAAAAGCGGTGCCGCGTGCCATCCTCGTCGCAGATGATGATGGCGTCCTGCCGGACCTTGTCGGCGGTCCAACTGGCACCACCGCCCGCCCCGGCGGGAGCCGGGTTGGTGCCTTCGTCCACCATGAGATAGGGCGCAACGCCCGAGGACCAGCACTGGCCGAAGGGTTTTTCGCCCGGGAATTCGTTTTCCGGGGTGGGGCCTCCCGCGTCACTCCACAGCGCGGGCTCAAGGCCGCGCTTCACGGAAAGGGTGAGATCGCTCCCGGCGAGCGGGATGTAGATGTCGCCGGTCTGGTGCTGCAGTTGCAAGGTGAGCGAGTCCACGAGCGTGCTCGCTGAATACTCGTCGGACTCGGCATTCTGCTGGCCCTTCGCCGCCGCCGCGGGAGCGCCCCCCGGCAGGATCCTCCGGAAGCGGGCTCCCGAGCGGTCCGACCAGCCGAAACTGGCGGGCCGGTCCTGAATGCCGGTGGTTTCCGTGAGGGTCACTTTGTCCTCCGCCATTGGAATGCGATTCCCACCCGCCGGCTTCTTCACGAACAACTGGGAGGCAAGCTCAAACTTTCCGGGACCGGAGGAGAGATCCGGCCAGTCGGCCGGTAGAGGGGAGACGGTGCCAGGGGGACGCTCGTCCCGCTCTCCGGCCACGCTGATGGGCGCGTCATGCTCCAGATAAACCGCGGGCGCACCACTGATCTGGGGACTGGGATATTTCCAGTCGTGGTAAATTTCGGCGGCCCCGACGGAGTTCGATTCAATCAGGAAGCCTTGCGGCCAGGCGGTGCCGAATTTACCCCCCGCGGACGAACTGTTGGTAAGGCCGTTGAACAGTTTGGCAAATTTTATGGGAGCCGTGCCACTGTCAGGACGGAGATAACCGCTTCCCCAGGGAAGCCACTGGGCTTCACCGGCCCCCTGCGCCGCGCCCCCGCTGAACCCGCTGAATGACCAGATATCGCCCGGATCAGCCGGACTCAAATAAGCATAAACGAAGGCCCGGGCCGTGGTGACCCGCCCCGAAACCCCGCCCGTGAGGGTGAAAGTAAACTCAGGAACCACCTCTCCAGTGTTCACCACATTGATTCCATTCAGCAGCCTCGTCCCTCTGACGAAGACTCCCGAGGAACCTCTGCCGAAGCCCATGATCTGGGAATACGTGCTTTCATTCGTCGGGGTGATGCCCTTAATCACCAGCGGACCGGAAGCATCCGCATATTCTTTTTCCCCGTCACCTGGGGAGCGGACTGTCTGGAGGTTCCAGGGATACAGATAATAGGTGTATCCCCAGGTGCTGTCATGCCCGTCCTGGTCCATGAGAACCTCCAGACCCGTGAGAGGAAAATAGGCGGGCTGATTCGCGGAGGTCTGGGTCAGGGTAACCGTGATCCTGCCCGGGTCTGGAACTACTCCGCGGTAAGGGAAGTTGATTTTGACGACCCCCGACATTGCCGTGTTTCCCGCGGGGTCGAAGTGCTTTTCAGGAGAACTGAAGATCACCCTCCCCTTGTTGTCCTCCCAGAAGGCGGTGGTGCCGTTGACTTCCAGATTGTCGAAAACTCCCGAGGATTGGGAAACCCAAGCCGATCCGTTCCAGTAACTGATGACCACCTCATTGCCCGGGCACTTCGCTTTGATGTTATAGGTGATCGTGTGCGATTCGAGGTGCCCACCGGGCAGCGTGGGTTCTCCGCCCTCCGTTCCGGACGGCAACGGTCCCGGCTGGCTGGTGGCGGTCACTGCTGGAAGCGGGCTGGGACTGGAGTGGGCCGTATACCACGCGCCGACACCCCCCTGGCCGAGATCCGCGATCGGAGCCCGCCAGGCGAGGTTTTGATAATTACCGACCAGCGCGGCAAAGCCTGTCCACCTACCAGCGAGGAAGGTCCGGATGGCTTCCACATCCGTCAGCCATTTCCCAGGTCCTCGGAGGATCGTGCCCTGGCGGCCCCAGCGGGCGGATTCCGGCAGCAGCGAGGGAAGCACCCGGTCCGCCGCCGCGTTCAGTTCGGTCAGGAAAGGCGCGGTGCCGGAGGCGGGATGGGCTTTTGCCTGCAAGGCCGTCAGGCGGGCCGTCAGCAGCGTCCGGAAGTTCGCATGCGCGGAGAGATTGTGGAAAAGCGCCGCGATGCCCCGGGCCTGGATGTCCGTGCCACTGGCTCCCGCGTCCCCGGTTTCCGTGCTGCTGAAGAAGCCCTTGAACGGATCAGCGGTTATTCTTTCCGGGCGGGCCACGATCTCAGCGTCATGGCTGACAAACCGGAATTTCCGCAGATCATCAGTGAACCCCGCGGAGTTCATCCGGAACGCGATCCAGTTGTGATCCGGCCAGTCCTCGTTGTGCAGGTAGAGGTTCAGGAGGATGTAGTCGATGAACTGCCCGGCATCGAGCTGCTGCGTGATCTCACCGTAAAGGGTATCCGCTTGGGTAAGACTGGCCGTGGTTCCCAGGATGACGGCGTTCCGCATCTGCCAGGCCTTGAGGGTCAGGGCATTCCACGCCGTGGTGGTGCCCTGCTTCAGGCTGCCGTCCTTCACGATGTCGAAGTCCGCGGACGCGGGAGGATTGTTCTGCGTGTCCTTCACTCCCCGGGAGTCATGGAGCCGCCGCATGAAATCACCGTCCGCCTCCTCCTGGAGATCATAGAGACCCCAGTAGAAGCCGTTGATATAAAGGCTCACCCAGCGGTGCCGGGGGGCGACGATGTCCACGCCCAGCAGGCGGTGGCACGCGGCCACCCACGCCTCGCGGAGATAGGCGGCGCTGTCCGCGTAGTGGGCATTGAGACCGGCCCAGTCATCCGCCGAGGGGGATTTCAACACCAGGGAGTCGTATTTGGCATTCCCGCCACTGGCCTGGAAGAACTGGCCGGTGATGTTCGAGGCCCCGGCCCTGCGGCGGAATTTCACCCGGAAGCTGTGCTTCGGAGTCGTCTCCTTCAACCGGCTGGTCTCGCCGTGCATTTCAATGAGGCAGGGGGCCGAGCTGTCCACCCACGGGTTCGTGCCCAGGTCCGAGAACATGAACTGGCCGGACTTTTCCCACGCCGCCCCGCTTTCCATGGAATTGGCGTAGATGCCCTTGTCCCCCTGGAACAGATCCTCCGGCGCGGCGATGAGGCTCACGATGGGGAACTTCTTCAACTCCGTGGCGATGTTCTCCGTCTGGCCGCCCTGGGGCGGAGGCACCCATGCCGGAACGGCGGGGGTCATGTAGGCGGAGGCGGCGGTAGTATCGAAGGGATAGGACCAGTGGAATTTCGGGTCCCCGGGAATCCCGTGGCGGGAGCCTTCCGGGCGGCGCTGCTGGAAGACGTCCGGCAGGAGGAGGTAAGTGCGGCCCACCTCCTGGGAGAAAAGACTGTCCCGCCAGGCGCGTGCCCGCAGGATGGTGTTCGCCTCGATCCGGATGAGCTGTTCCGGTCGCGCGAGGCGGCTGGCGGGATTCGTGACGGAGGGTTCCGTGCCGTCCAGGGTATAGAGGACGTAGTGGAAACGGAGGAATCCCTCGATGCCGAAGGAGATATTGAAAGGCGCGTCGTAATACCCGGAGGGGTCCGCGTTCAGATACCGGAAATTGTTTATGTAAAGCTTCAACTGCGGCGACTCCACGAACGAACTGTTCGGAGCCTTGAAGGTGGGCTTGGTGGAAACCTGCCAGCGACCGCCCGAAGGGTTGAAAGCCCAGGACTCGTCGGCGTCCAGAGTCTCGAAGGAGACCGTCTGGATCGCGTCCCGGATGTCCAGCGGCGGGAGAGGCTGGGGCGGCACCTGCTCAGGTGGTGGGGGAGTCAGACACACCCTCGTCCCGTCATCCGGGATGTTGAATTTCACGAAATAATCGTTTCCATCCTGATAAAGACCGACCGAGTCGGAAACAAGGCCTCCAGGAGCTCCGCTGTCGGCATGCAGCATAAAATACTCTCCGGGAGCAAGCAGAGGGAGGCCCGGCGGGAAAGTGACGCTCTTTTGGGGATTGTTCGCCAGCCAGAGCCTCCAGCCTTTGAGATCCACATACTGGTTTCCTGGATTGCAAAGCTCGATCCAGTCTGTTTTCAGGCCACCCTCCGTCAGGTGACTCCCTTCATTCCGGGCGACGATTTCATTGATAAACGGCATGCCACCAGGGCGGACGACGTCCGCCACCAGGGCGTTCATGCCATGCGTCTTCTCATAGCTGTCCGTGTAGCCGTCGGCGTCGGTGTCCGCGCTGGTGGGATCGGTGCCCAGTTCGAATTCCTCCCGGTTGGTCAGGCCGTCCCCGTCCGAATCCGTTGTCGCATAAAGATACTGATAGCTTCCGAAGTAATACTTCACCCAGTCGTCGGGAAAACCATCGCCGTTCTCGTCGTCGGCGAATTTCACGAGCTTGAGCGTGTCGAGGCTGCCGGGATCGTTGTTCACCGGGCCCACGCAGAGGATCTGCCCGAGATCATTGATGGCGGAGGCGTTCCGGAGCACGAAGCCGTTTTGCCCGGTCATAAGGCGGGAGACCGGCATGGCCACCCCGCGCGTATAAAGCACGGGGCCTTCGAGCCCGCCGGAGAAGATCGCGTCCCCCCGGTTGTTCCGCGCGGTGAAGGCGGCGGCGGGGTCGTTGAGTTCCACCGGCTTTGACACCCCTCCGGACCATTCGAAATAGTTCACACCGGTGTTCTGCGCAAACCCCCGGCACAGCGCCGAGCCGCCCGAAGTCGAGTGCATGACATGGACGTCCCGGGACTCCGCGCTGGTGATGTATTCATAGGTTCCGCTTCCTCCCGTGTCGCGCCAGAGAAAGCCCTCCTGGACATAGGTGTCCCCGGCCTGGTGATTGTAAGTGCCCGCCACGATGAGCGGGGAGGTGTCCGCCGGGGCCTTCACCACGTCCCGGCTGCTGAGCCCGGTATACATATACACCGGTCCCAGCGGCGGGACCGGCACCGGACGCCGCAAACCGTCGGCTCTGGTGCAAATATCGAAGTGGGAGACATAGTTGCCGGTGTAATAATAAGACAGAATGTCTCCCTGCCGGTTGGCCATATAGGGATAGGAAAGTCCCGTCATGTCCGGGAAAAGCGGCGCGGCGGTGGAGGACAGGCCGGGGAGGCTCAGCCATTTCCAGCTATAAATGACGGGATCCAGGCTGAGGCCCAGAACCTCGTTGCTGTTAGTGAGTGCCTGCGGATAAAAATTGGGATAAAGGGTGCCCCACGTCTGCTGGTTTGGCAGCAGCCGCCACATGACGGGGCTGGAGCTCACGGAGTAATTCATCATTGAGCCCGTGGCGGCCCCGGCATCGTTCAATGCCGTGACCTGCACGGATTCCCCCACGAGGCCGCCCCCGGCCACGCCTTCGATCTTGAGCGGCGTGAAGGGACTGGAATCGTTGCGGTACTCCTGGAGATTGGTGAGCCGGTCCCCGTCGTAGTCGCGGGAGGCATCGGCTCCATCCAGGGGATTCAGGTAATGCGCCACCTCCCAGCCGTCCGGGATACCATCGCCATCGGTGTCGGGGGAGCTTGGGGAGGTGGCGGCGAGAAACTCCTGGCGGTTGGTGAGACCATCGCCGTCCGGATCCAGGTCCGCGTCCATGGCGTTCCCGGCATTCAGGCCATACTGCTGCTCATACTCGTCTGAAATGCCGTCGCCGTCCGTGTCCGCCACGGGACGCAGCAGCGCCGGGAAATAACGCCCACGCAGGTAGCCGTTCACCAGCAGATTCCCGCTGTCGGCCACAAATTTCGTGCCGATGATCCGGTATCCGGCGGGCAGGGTCGCCCGTTTTGGCAATTCGCTGATCCTGCCGAATCTGGAGATGAAGGGCACCATGACGCCCTCGGCATTCCGCGCCATGCCCGTCGCGATGGCTTTGGAATTCATCGCCTCCACCTCCACAAAATTCCCGCCCAGGTCCCCCAGCGGCAGATGCACCGGCTCCGCGGAGTCCGCGGGCGCGGCATAGGTTCCCAGCGGAGGCAGGCCGCGCTCCAGATGAGCCATTTCACCGGAATAAGTGTCGCCCGGGGCTTCCCGGACGGTGCGGGCAAGAAAGCTCCTCACCGCCGAGGAGGCCAGCGTTTCCCGCACGGCCACCCAGTCCTGACCGGAGGTTTTGTCCCGCGTCATGGCGGTAAGAGACATGGTGGAGGTGCCGGAGGCGGACGGGCGGTAGGTGGTGAGTCCTGGCGCGCCGGAGGTCTGGAGGGAAACCGCCCCGGCGTAGGGCACTCCGCTGGAGGTCCCCGCGATGGCGAAGCGGCCGGGGATGCTGCCCGTCAGCGTGGGCGGGCCGGAAACCGGCAGCGAGGTCAGCCACGAGGTGGCCGTGCTGTTCGGCGCGATCGCGAAGATCCGGTTGATCCAGGTGCCGTTTTCGTAGGCATGACCCACGGCCCAGCCGTCCGTGGTGGTGCCGGCCGGAGTGACCCCCACGTACCCGGAGGGAGGCGTGAACTGCACCATCTGGAGGTTGCCGCCGGAAACAGAGAACAGGGCGGTGCTGATCACCCAGGAGGTGGAGTTCGTCTGGCTGAAGACCTTTCCGCCATCCGAAATCCCATATGCCCAGGTGTTTACCAGCGTGGGGTGGGCGCAGACATACATCACTCCGCTCCGGTAGAGAAACCCATACTCCCGCACCATGCCCCCGGCCTCGCGCCGCTTGAGGGAGCCGCAGGCGTCCCCCAGCCGGTTGATGTCCAGGAGGACGGGATCATAACAATCCGCGGGCAGGTCCAGGGTTTGCACCGCGGGAAGATTCGTGCCGGTGAGCGTCACGATCTGGACACCGGTGCTTCCGTCGCGGTATTTGACATTGACGCCCGCCAGCACTTTCTCCGCCTGACCGGCGGCGGTGAAATAAGTGCGCGCCACCTGCAGGGTGGAATAAAAAGCCCCCGGCGCGGTGTCCAGCGGCTCGAAGCGGTAAAGGGGCAGGGATTTCGGATTCGAGGAATTCAGAAACTCCTGGAGGTTCGACTTTCCATCCCCGTCAAAGTCCAGGGGAGCGTCCGAGGGGTTGTTGGGATTCATCCCGAAGGCGGTTTCCCAGTAGTCCGGGATGCCGTCGCCGTCCTCGTCATGAGTGGGCGGGGAGCCCGGGGCCGAGCCGCTCCACGTCGCGGTGAACGCGGCGCGGGTGTTCGCGACGAGGCGTTCCACCCATGACAGCGTCTGTCCGGAGGCCACCGTGTTCCGGTCCACGTTGCCGCCGGGGGAAAGCCCGGTCTCCATGGCGTCCGTCATGCCGTCGTTGTCCGTGTCGCTGCCCAGGGGATTATCCACGCCCAGGCTGAGGTCGTCCAGCAGCACATCGGAGGCACTTTCCGAGCCAAAGAAAATGGACTGCTTCAGCAGTTGATTGGCGGGCTCGGGACGGAGATTGCACGCGAACATGCTACCGTTAACATACAGGTCCCAGCGGGGATTCGCGGTGTCCACCGCATCCTGTCGCACGGTGATGCGCATCCACTCCCGCGCCTGAAGGGATCCCGGCTTCAGCGCGAAGCGGAACTGCGTGTCCTTCCACACCAGCACCGGTGGCGCGCCCAGGGGAGCCAGCGGATCCGGAGGTGCCGGCTCGAAATCCCCCACGAGGAGCTTCGCATACCCGGTGGGAACGATGAGGGGCGGCCCTTCGGTCTGCGGGACGGAAGCCGACTCCTGCACGAAGGCGAGGAGCGCTCCATTCACGTGCACGGAGCTCAACGCCTCACGCGCCAGTTCCGCCACCGGCAGGGTGTAAAAATCCAGATAAGTCACCGGAGCGGAGAGGGCGGAGGGCAGCTCCGCCATGAATCGCGAGACCTCCACGGAAGGGTGGGAGCCGCCCACCAGTTGCAGGACTCCTCCGCCGGAGCCCGGGGACGGGGCCAGCGCGGTGGCATCCATGATTTTCGCCTTCCCGAACCGGACCTGCCATTTCGGAAGAGTGCCGGGCACGTTGTGGGCGTCCACGGAGTCCCCCAGTTGCCAGACCTCAGCGTCCTGTCCCGCTCCGAAAGTGTTTTTAAAGAGCGGCGGAGTCGCGTGGGACACGCCGGGGAGAAGACTCAAAACAGCCAAAGCCAGAAGGCCGGATTTTCGCATAAAAGGGGACTTTATTTTCACGGAAAAAGAGGACGGGGAGCGGTGATAAATTGTTAGCGTTGAAGGAGATGCAGCCCATAGGCATCCACGGAATGTTCCCCCAAGGCCGCCGCCATTTGCCGGTGTTTTTTCAGCCGGGCGGAATTGGTGGATTCCCACCGCGCCATAGCCTCGCGCCTCGCATCAGAATTTTCCTCCGGCAGACCTGCCAGCACTTTGTCGATCTCCGTGAACAGCGCGTCCCGTTCCTCCACAAAGGCCCTGTTCGCGGGCGGGGCGGTTTCGCGTGTCGTCAGCACCGCATTGCGGTAGACAGGCGGAAGAGCCGCCTGGAGCAGATCTTTTCTCCTTTTCTCCCGTTCCTCCATTTCCACGGCGAACGCCGTCTTCCGGGAAGCGGGAGTTTCACCCGCCTCCCCGGGAGGAGTCACCACCGGCGGCGGGGCGCTCATCTCCACCGTCGTAATCTGCTGGACCTCCCTGTAGGCGGGCTTTCCAACCGCCACTACGGGAGGTGTCTCAGGCTTTGATGCCGGGCTTTCCGGGGCGGAGGGCTCCGTTTGTCGTAAACTCCTGAATAGCAACACTCCACCTGCGCCCGCGGCTCCCATTATTATCATTCCTGTTTTCCGGAGGCCCGGCATCCCGCGGAAAGAAAACTTCCTGTTGCCAGGACGGGGATTAATGGATTTAGACGACATAAAAGCTTGACTCTCAATAACTGGCAACTTGTCATTTGGGGTGTCTTAAATCGACCGCGGAACTACCCGCTTTCTCATGATCATCACGCTGGAAGACTCCAAAATAGGGCTGCCTGGTGAGGCCTTTATAGATAGGATGTCAAACTCGTCAACGTGGTTTAACAAATAATTATTTCATAAGCGGAAGCTGCTTCCATTCCGATTTAAAATCCCTCAAGCCTACCGGCCCGGTAGGCTTTGGTGCGATTGACGTCCAAAATTTTTCGGACCCGCTGTCTGGTTTCTGTAGTTCAAGCTGGGTAATAACCCTGCAGCCTGGTGAGCGGGGATCAGACTAATGGCTCCCGGTCACGCGGATTCCCTCCCATGATTGATAACCGGGAACGTCCTGGGACCACCCCCTGCGGGATTCGATAGGTGGTCGGCCTCCTGCTGCTTAAGACCGGGGCAGCGGAGACTCGCCGAACGGTGTATGGGCTCCTCCACGGGACGCAACCAAGAAGTAATGTCTCTAAGAATCTCAATTTCCTGAGGCTTGTTTATACTAATTTCCAAAAGTAATTCCTAAAATGGAGGGTAAACTCCCCGGCGAGGCCACGTGTGTTCAGAAGCGATTTATGGCAAACGCTCTACATTGATGAAAGCTGCGTTAACTGAGGATCGAAGACCTGCTAACCGCTTGGAGGAAGTTAAGTTTTCTTAACTAAACTTAAGATGCCTCCCGCCGACAATCTCGAACGGATGGAACGTGAGGAATTCATTCGGTTGCTCAAAAAGGAGTATCAGAGGGTGCTGGATCTGGAAGAGGCTTTGAGGAAAAGCCAAGGGGTCGGAGGCACCCTTCTCGAATGGGAAAGGGAAAGAGCAATCGCGTTCCCCCCTGGCCGCAAGTCCGGGTAGGGACCGTTCACCCGCAGAAGGCTTTCCAGGAATCTAATGCAAAAAAAATTTCAAAGCTGCCACAACGCCCACAAGCACCAAACAATGAAGGCCCGCGAGAAAGAGCAGTCCCCGAAAAACGTTTCCTTTCAACATGGCCAAAATGCTAGCAACCACGAGGAAGGAGACGAGAAGCACAAGTCCGTAGAAAAGCAATCCGTGCCACTGTGGAACAACGCCACCGAGCACGAGAAGCCCGACGGCCAGCCATCCGATAGTATTCAAATCCTTTTCCGGGCGGGAGCGGGAAGACTGACCAGCTTCTACCACAACGGCACGGGTCCTGGATGCCCTGACGGCAGGGCGACTAACAACTCGGACAGGGTTTGGCGTTACGGGAGGTTTCATCCTGGAAAGGTCCGCACGCACTCCAGGCAATCAAGTAAATTCCCCCTGAATCGATGAAGTGCCGTCGCCCTCAATTAAACGCACCAAGGACTAAATCGGGATGCTTGGTGTCATTAAATTTTTTTATGAGAAAAATGCTAATCTCCCAGAGTGTCTGCGTCTGCTTCGAAACGAGCGGGCATGTTATTGGATTCTTTCGTGCCGCTTAATACAACACCTTTGAGAACCCACTTTCCGTCGCTATATCCCTTGAAGTAACCCAGTGCGGGGCCGGAATATGAAGCGGCCGGGCCGTTCCCGTCCCACCACATAAACTTCCGTAAAGTGACCTCCGCAATCTTAATGCCGTCACGATCCTGGCCTGATCGCACGCCCACGACATCCACATCCGACTTGTGATTGAGCCACTTTCTAAAAGCTCTTTCAACTTTTTCACTGGTAAGGTCTTTGCTTTCAAACACCGTCTTAAGGTCCGTAGTCAGATAAAGAGTGAAAAATAACGCTCCCAAGCACATGACAATTGTCAGAAACAAAGCAACTCCGGAAGTTTTCTTTGGCGCATTGCCAACCCCGCCAACAGAGCTCGCTACGCTTGAAGAATTCAGGAGAGACGGGGAGGCTGCTATTTCCTGTTGCGGCGGGTACAGCCTGCCGACCTGCAGTTCAAGTGAATTGGCATCCCCGGTGACGGTCCAGATTTGGTTTTGGCATTCAAGATAGTCATAAGGAGCCACTGGTTGATGGCTCGAATAGCGCTTGAACTCTGCTTGGAGGTGATCGGGACTCTCAATATCGAACTTACCGACAAGTTGATTTGATGGTTTGAATACAAAGATCTTCATGTCGAGGAGGTCGGTTTGGTTGTGCTTAAGGGTTTCCAATGTCGTGCGCATTCTGAAGACTAGATGCAGCTTTGCAATAATGAAAATTAAGTTAGATGAAGTGATTCCGTTTGATGTAATGCCAATTTGACACAATGAGGCTCTTTTTGTATTGATTGTAGGTGGAATTCAAGGTTTTTCGACATTCGCCGTTTTCGGTCATCGTTCAGGTGGCCGTAAACTTTTCCTATAAAAATACCGACGTCTGATGGCCCTGCCATTCGGCGATGGTCATGCAATCGATTCCGGCCTTACCCATCGGCCCCAACGTGCAGGCGGCCTGCCTCGAAATCGAATCCGTCCTACTGCGTGCGGAGGGCCTCTTTTTCCTGGCAACCGGTGCTATGGAGGAACCGGAGGCAAAAACGCATGAGCCGCCCGTTGCGGCGGCACGCGGTATCCAGACCATCAAGCAGCCGCCGGAATTCGTCCATCGTGAGCCGTTTTTCGTCGGGCTCCTCCTCCTCAAGGTTCTTGATGGGGGGATAGGGCTTTGAGCCGTCCGGCTTCGATTGCATCCCGGAGCGCTGCCAGGAGGGCGTTGAGACATTACGCGAGCGCTTACGGAGCCCGGGGCTCCCCCCTTGTTGGTGGCGGGCGTCGGAAGGGAATGCGACTTGCGGGCGGGTTTGAGGAGCTCGAAGGCATCCCGGGCCTCGCCTGCAATGCGAACCGGTTTTTCCCCCGGTGAGAGGAGCGGGATCCGGCAATGGAGCCGTTTTTGACCCTCCTCCACCAGCAGGCGAACGTAGGAGCGTGTCCCACGAATGAAAATTCCTGAAATTCGTCTCTTGCGTGAATCGTGGACCTGTTTAAGAAACACGTTGTCGACTTTGTCCCACAAGCGCTGGAAACGGTGACCGTGAGGGAATAAAAGTCAACAATCGGGCTTGAAAAGCTCCCCGCGAGTGGGTAACTCGTTCAACGGTAACATCGCTCTCGTGGCGGAATTGGTAGACGCGTATGACTCAGGAAAATGAGGGGAGCGTCAAAAAAGGCCAGCAAGGCCCAACATTGAAATTGAATTTCAAGGAGTTAAGAAACATGAACGGCGGGGAATGCTTGTGCCATGAGGGGGGTAGAATGTTCGGCGAAATGGCACAAAAATGGCACAGATCAGCCCCGGTGAAGATGATAGTGGGACTGCGATAAAAGCAAAATTTTAAGCCGTTGAGCAGACTGGTGAATCCAAAGCAGGGAAGGGGATTGCCAATCCTTTTTTCCTGATACAACATCAGGATCAACGTTTCGAGGAAATGCCAAATATCCGGCCAGCTAGTTCCACGGACGCGACGGGGATCTCTCTGTTGCTGACTGATTTGGGGTATCCGTCATCCGTGCCGGAGGTGGAGGACAGGCTGGCAAGATTAGCCGGGTTGTCCGAACATGCGCTATTCATCGCGGAACTGGACGGGGAAGCGGCTGGCCTTTGTCAGGTCCAAGGCATCCCCAATATTGCCGGGGATGGCTACGCGGAAATTCACGCGCTCGTTGTCGCGGAAGCGTATCAACGTCGAGGCATTGGGAGGAAGCTGGTGGCGAGGGCGGGAACCTGGGCAAACGCCACGGGTTACGGGCGGTTAAGGCTACGCTCCGGAGTGCATCGTGAGGACGCACATACATTTTATGTCGCTCTCGGGTTTGCTCAGGCAAAGGCAAGCTTCGCGTTTGAAATTGCTTCGTCCAGTCTCTGTGAAAAGTGAGGATCCTTTCACCGGATGGTGCTGGGGAAATGGCCGTCGCGGGAGGTGAAGGGTTCGCGGGTGCGGTAGAAGTTGAGGCGGAGTTGGGGGAGTTGGATGTCGATGGGGCGGCGGATGGGGTGGCCGTCCTGGAGGGCGAGGTTCATGGCGCGGGGGCTGATGGCGTAGGCGACGGCTCCCCAACCGGGGATGGCTACGCGGGCGAGGTCGGGGGTGGAGCCCGCGGGGGCGTAGGTGATGGGATCGTATTCCGCCACGGCGTGAAAGTGGATGATGTCCCATTCCGGAGGGGCGGCATCGATGACGCGGAGGAACTCGGCGGCGGGCCGGTAAATCTCCACGTCGTCCTCAAAGATGAGGGCGGGGGCGGCGGGATCGGCGGTGAGGGCGTGCCGGTAGATCGAGAGGTGCGACTCGGCACAGGCCATCCAGGAGGACGGGCGGCCCCAATGGGAGCAGTAGGGGCGGCTGAGGCCGGAGTGGGGGAATGAAAGATCCCCGGAACCGTCCGTGCCGAAAAAGAGGCGGCCTGCAAACCCGGAGGCTTGCAGGCCGGTCTGAATGGCGGCGGCGCGGTCCGGGGTCCGTTCGAGTGTCAGAGCGTAAACGGAGGGGGACGGCGGGGTCATGAGGGGATCAGATAGCCGGGGTGTCGAAGAGGAAATACGGCAGGAAGGGCTGGGCACCGGCGGCGGCGTAGCTCTCGCGCTGGAAGGTGGGCCACTCCTCCTCCGGAGCGGTCTGGCATCCCCAGGAGCTCGTCCCATAGACTCCGCCCCAGTGGCAGTTGATGGCGTGGTAGCCGGTATCGGTGGGACTGGAGGCGGTGGGCATGCCGGGGGCGCGGAAGACTTTGAAATGCCCCTTTGCGCGGAAGTCGGAAAAGAAGGCATCGAGCTTCACGCGGCGGGCATCGTCTTCGTCCGGCTGACGCCAGGCGGGGCCTTTGCCTTTGTGGGAGCCGCGAATGAACGGCCACAGGCCGGGCGTGAGCATGGCGAAGGGTTTGCCGACGCCGGGATTCCAGCCGACTTTGGAGGGGTCCGTGTTCCAATGGAACCGGCTGATTTTGTCAGGCGTGACCAGGAAGGCGGCATCGTCGTAAATGCCGACATCGTTCCGGCCGGGTGCGCCCATGGTGTCACGGTAGTAGCCGCGGAAGGCGACTACGGAGACAGGGCAGGCGGACGCCAGGGTGATGAGGCCGGAGCTTTTGATGAGGCCGGTATCGGAGGCCAGGGCTTTCGCGATGAATTCGCGGATCAGGGCTTCCTTCATTTGGGGCGGGGAGGCGGGTATCATGGGTTTTGCTGGTTGGGTTCGATGAGGGTGGAGAGTTCGGCGGAGATGCGGGCCAGGTCGGCCTGGAGGGCGGCCCGGCGCTTCTCGCGTTCCGGCGCGATGGCCTGGGCGGCGGCGGCGGAGAGGGCCTCCGGTCCGGCGGCGTGGGCGTCGGTAAGGCTGATGATGAGCGCGGCCCTTGCTTGTTCGGCGGTTGCGAGGGCCTGGGCGGCGGCGGCGCGGGCGGCCTCCTTTTCCTCCACCTGGGCGGACAGGAGCGCGAGGTCCTGGGCGTGCGTGGATTCGAGGGCGGAGAGGATGCCGGTCAGTTCCGAGTTGGCGGCCAGCGCGGCGAGGTTGATTTCGCTGGCGACGGCGGGCCACGGGAAGGCGGTGTCCGCGCCGATGGGCTGGGCGGGATCAAGCGCGCCGGTGGCGGGGTTCCGGCGGATGGTGTGGCCGCCCCGGTAGGCCCCGGCGTCATCAAACCGGAGCAGGATTTCATACGGTGTATTCATGGGTATCAGGAAATCACGGCGCGGTCCGCGTAGCGCCGCCAGTTGGTGCCATCCGAAAAAGCGGGGGTGGCTCCGCCGGATTCGTCCGAGACGTAAATCTGCCCTCGCGGATAGGTGGCGGCGCTGGGGACGGTGGCCACGGTGTAGCTGGCAAGCTGGACCGGGCCGGAGAATACCCCGGTAGAGGCGGTAAGGCCCGCGTCCCCGGTCCCCGCGCGGGTGCGCACCTTCAGCGTGGAATCCGTGGCCACGTCCAGGATGACTCCGGCGGTCTGGCCCGAGTTGGTCAGCAGCGTCTGTCCGTCCGCGGGGGCGGATAACCGGAGGCGGTTGCCGACGGAAAACACCCCGGTCGTTCCCATGCTGATGGAGGACCCGGCATTGAGGGAGCCGCTTACGGTGAGATTTCCCAGGTTGGTGAGGAACATCCGCCCCGCCCACGCGCCATTATTCGTCCGGGCGGAAATGGTGAATTCCGCGCTGACGGAGGTGTTCTGGATGGGGTTCACCCAGGCCATGAAGCTCGTTTCCTGGGAGGCGCTGCTTCCGTTGGACCATGCGTTGCCGGTCCAGAGCACCGCGGGGGACACCTGCACTGTTCCGGCGACGGCGGCGGTGGGATTGATGAACCTCGCGGCGTATGCGGTAGTGGTCCCCAGGCTGGATTGCTGCCAGCTATGGGGCGCGGTCCAGGTGGGCGCGATGGCCTGACTCAAGGCGGGCGCGGCGTCCGCACGCATGCCACTGGTGGAGACGCCGTTGTCCGGAGTGAGGCCAATGGTCCCGGAGGGATTGGCGAGGGTGCCGCCGCTGCCGCTCCCGGTCTGCCAGGCGGGATCGGCGGCGGTGCCGGAAGTGGTCAGGACCTGGCCGGAGGTGCCCGGGGGAAGAAGGGTCCAGCCGGTCGCGCCGCGGTAGAGGATCGCGCCCTGTACGGATCCGCCGATGAAATCGAGCACCTCGGAGAGCGTGCAGTCCTCCGGATCGCCGGTGCTGGCGGTCTTCCGCGCTTTGATTTTGAGCGCGGTCATGTTGGCGAGCTTCGCGTTCGTGACGGCATCCGCCCCGATGTTGAGCGCTCCTCCACCACCACTCCCGGAGACGTCCCCGCCGGTGTAAGCGATTGCTGCCAGGGCCGATTGAACGAAAGCGGTGGTGGCAAGTTGGATGGTGTTCGTGCCTGTGGTGGCCGTGGGCGCGGTGGGAACGCCGGTGAAGGCCGGGCTGGCGAGCGCGGCTTTGGCCGCCAGGCTTGTTGTCATGGTGGCGGCGAAAGCCGCGTCGTTCCCCAGGGCGGAAGCCAGTTCGTTGAGGGTGTCGAGGGCGGCGGGCGCGGCTCCCACCAGCGCGGAGACTTCGGCGCGCACGAAAGCGGTGGTGGCAAGCTGGGTGGTGTTGGTGCCACCGGCGGCGGTCGGCGCGGTGGGCGTGCCGGTGAAGGCGGGACTGGCGAGAGGAGCGCGGGAGGCGGTTTCCGTGCGCACAAAGGCCGTGGTCGCAAGCTGCGTGGTGTTGGTGCCAGCGGCGGCAGTGGGGGCCGTGGGCGTCCCGGTGAACGATGGGCCGGCCAGGGGAGCGAGCAGCGCCAGGGCGGCCTGGAGGTCCGTCTGGTTTGTCAGGGTGCCGCCGATGTTGCCCCAGGTGGCCGGGCCGCCGTTGCCCGGCCCGGCGGCCTCCAGCGCGGCGACACGGGCCGTGAGCGTGGCCAGGGCTCCGGTGGTGGCATAGACCAGAGCGGCGGGCGGCAGGGCCGTTGTCAGGGCCAGATGGTGCCGGTGGAGCTTGAGGTCCCGGACGGTCAGCAGTTCGATACGGTCCGCCGGATAGACGGCGGCCACCACGAGCCAGAGCCCGCGGTAAGCCATTCCGGCCGGAATGGGCTGATTCATTTCCGGGCCGGTGAAGTCCAGCGTGAACGGTCCGGCAAAGTCCGTGGTCAGGATCTTTTCCTCCGCCGCCAGCGGCACCGTGGCCGCGTCCACGCGGGAGCCGTGGAGCTCCGCCACGATGGAGAGCGCCCCGGCGAGCGTCTGCCCGGCGGGGAGGCTGAGAGAGAGGCGGAGCGGGCAGGCCTGCCAGTGCTCCAGAGGAAGCACGGCGGGCGAGCGGTCGCCGGTGAGGCTGGCGGTGGCGGGGTCCATGGACGGCGCGGCGGGGGCTTACTTCGCGGGTTTCCCGGAGACGGTGAGGCTGGCGTCTTTGTAGGTCAGCGTGACCGTGGAGCCGTCCGGAGGCGTGAGGGCGCAGGAGCAGACGGCCAGGGGCGTGAGGATGAGGAGGGCGATAAGGCGGAGGCGGGTTTTCACAGACGGTCTTTGTTGGAGTGGTTGCGGGGACGGGTGGAGCCGCCCCGGAGGGCGAGGCGGACGGATTTCGCGCGTTGCCGGAGCACGGCGTTGGCGACGTGGAGCAGGCCCCATCCATTGAGGCCGAAGAGCAGCCCGCCGAAGGCCCAGACCTGCCAGGGCATGAGTTGTTGCGAGTCGCGGGGCACCCATCCGCGCCACACCGCGCCGTGATACACAAGGCCGGGGACGATGCTGCCCATGCTGGCGCTGCCCAGGAAGACACTGAGCGTGTGACTCAGTTCCCGGTCCTTTTTCCGGGCTTCAATGAGGGCGAGGATGGAGGCGATGATCGCGCCCAGGACGGCGAAGGCGTCGCCGCTGTCCGGATTGCTGACGACAACGGCCACGCAGGGCAGGGAGAGAAGGGCGGCGAGAACGGGGAGGCCGCAAATGGCGGTGGTAAGAGGCATGGAACGGGTAATGGAGAATGGAAAAATGGAGAATGGGTGGGACCGGAGGTGTCAGGGGTTCAGCCGTCTTCCCGGCGTTCGGTGAAGTAGTCCCGGACACTGCGGAGCATGTCCGGATGGTCGCGGCGGGCGGCTTCGGTCCACTCGGTCACGCCGGAGGCGGAGGGCGCGACGTGGAGCCGGGGATTGAAGGGCCGCGTGTATTCGAGCCGTTCCATGTATTTCCGGTCGCGGTGGTCCCCGTGCCAGAGGTGGATGAGGTCCGCCGGAATGCAGTCGAGGTTCCCGCCGGTCCATTCCCGGACCGGTTCCCCCCAGGCGCGGGCGTGCTCGTAAACGTGTTCGTTGAACGGAGCGATGTGGGTATGATCGCGGCGGAGGCGTCCCATGGCCGCGAGGGCCACGATGCTGTCACCCGGGCCGATGATGCTGTGATAGAGGCCGCCGAAGCGCTCCCAAAGCTCGCGCCGGGCGGCCCACGCGAAACCGCAGTGGAAGTGGGACCAGCAGTCCCGGCGCGGATCACGGATCGCGCCCGCGAAACCAACAGAGGCTTTGCTTCCGCTTTCCCGCAGGCTGGAATCCGTGTAGATGGCCCGGGAGAAAAGCTGGATGAGGGGCGTCTGGTCCAGCACCGCGCTGGCGCGGGCCGCCCACTCCGGATGTCGGATAATCACGTCCGCGTCGATCCACGCCAGTTTGCGGAACTGCTGCGGAACGATGGACGGCGCGAGGTTGAGCAGGCCCTCTTTGTGCCAGAGGGAGTTTTCCGGTGAGGTCCGCACCTGGAGCACGCGAGGGCTGTCGAGCGGCAGGACCGGCGCGGGGCCGCCGTCAAACGTGAGCTCGACCATAAAGACCGGGATGCGGAGTGCCCACAGCCAGGAGAGGAACGCACCCATGTTCTGGCGCGGGCGCTCGTAGCCGGAAGGGTTGAAGTGGCAGGCGATGACAGCAAGGTCACCGGTGAGCGGCACCTCAAAGGCCGGGTGGTTGTCGAGCGGGTGGCCGGAATAGACGGGGGCACCGGCGGCGGATTCAAGGAAGGGTGGATACATAATAGTAACAACAGGTCAAGTGTAGGCACTGCCGGTGGACTCGGTTCCCCATAGAACGACCGTGACGCGAGCGTTGCAGTTGGCCGTGAAACTGATCCCCAGGGTGGAGGTGCCGCCGGTGGCGAAGGGGCGGGATTGGAGGAAGACGCCGGGAGCGGTGTAAGCGATGGACTCGGACCCGTAGAGGACCGTGCGCGCGATGGTCACGGTGCCGATGGGCGCGGCGGGGTTCACCGGTTCGATGAGGATCAACAGGCCGGAGAGGGACTCAAAGGAGACATACAGCCCGTTGTCATTGCGGAGGAACGCACCGCTGATCTGGATGAACGGGAAGTGATTGAGCGTGACATTCAACGCGCTGCCCGGGTCCGGCACCTCCACGGTGAAAGCATGGAAGGAATTGCCGGGCTGAATGAGGGTGCGGTCGCGGACCCCGAAGGCCCACGAAGTGAGGGCGGGAGGAGCACCGGGGAACGCGCCGGTGAGGCCGTCCGGCTTGATGGCGGCGGCGATGCCAAGCCGCAGGGAGGTAATGAGGTTCATGATTCGGAACGGTTAGGAGCCGGAGACGAGGACCTGGGCTTTCCAGTTCCGGCAGAAGTTCAGGGCGGGCGTGGCGGCGATGGAGCCGACCGCGATGGGATCGGCGGCGCTTTGCGGCTTGGCGTAAATCTCCAGCGAGGCCGCGGAGTGGAGGACGTGGCCGTCCGGCACGGTGAAGGTGCACTCGGACCCGGGACGCAGTGAGAAGTGCATCACGTCGGTGAGCGGCGTGGAGCCATAGAGGCAGGAGAAGCCGGTGAGCTTGAGCTCCATTTCCCCGAACGGGAAGGCGCGCGGGGAAATCGCGCCCTGGTCAATCACGGTACCGGCGACGGACTGGACTTCCCACGCGAGCGCCCCGGGCGTGGCCACCAGCTTCCCCACGCAACGGTCAGTGCTGTTGTATGAGACCAGCGTTCCGGTTCCCGCGGCTCCGTTCAGCGGGCCGCCGGTGGCTTCAATCGGCTCCGTGGGGGAGGAGACATTCAGGACCGTGCAGCCGAACTGCTCGATGCGTTCATACGAGTGCGCATGGCCGACAAGGATCAAATCGAACCATCCGGAGCGGGCGAGTTGCGCCACCTCCGGAATGACGGAGGAGCCGGGAACGGAGGTCGTGCTGGGCCAGTGAACACAGGCCACGCGGTAACGGGCATTCTTTACCGTGCGCACGCGGTCGAAGATCCATTTCCACTGGTCGGACCCGTATTCGAGGCCCGGCCCGGCCTGGCTGACCATGGCGGAGTTGAAATTCCCGTCCAGAAAGAGGACCTGCAACATGGGGTCCGTGTCCCCGCCATTGCCGTAAAAGAGCTTTTCGTAATACGCTTTGCTGGCCGCGAACTCCGTCACGTAAGGGAACTTCGCGGCCACGAGGGCGAGAATGCCGGAGCGGTCCCATTCATGATTGCCCATGACCGGAAAGACCTTCTGCGCGGTGATCCCGGAGGCGAAGACGGCCACGTCTGAATTGAGCGAGGCCGCGCCCCCGGCCTGCACATTGTAACTGAAATCCCCTATCAAAAGCGTGGCGGCCGGAGAGAACGAGGCCACGCGGTTGGCGGCGGCGGTCTGGTTGGCCCCGGGCGTGCCGCAGTCGGCGAGCCATCCCAGGGTCACGGAGCCCGCCGGGTTGCCGGTCCAGTCGGCGGCGACCTGGGGCGCGGTGGAGGGGCAGCGGATGGTGACCGTTCGCGCGACGGTCATGTCCGAATAAGCGGAAACTCCGTTGTAAGCCTGCTTTGAGGAATCCGTGACCGTCTGCGAGCCCAGGTAAATCCGGAGGAAGGTGCCTGGGGTCTCGCCATAGAGGAAGTTCGCGCCGTCCGGCACGATGGTTTCCATGAGGGGCACAAGGCCGAAAGCGGCGGCGTCCGAATGCAGCGGGGTCAGGGGAGTCACGGAGGCCTCCGCGCCGGATTGCGGGCGGAGGGAGAAACGGAAAGTCGGGTCCATGACAGAGCCCGCCGGTCAAGCTCAGAAGTCCCACTCGTGCACGAGGATGAACTCTGCGGACCACTCGAAAAGCATCACGCCCCCGTGGGAGGAAAGGAGATTGGGCGTGAAGGAATTGAGGATCCAGGCATGCGCCTGTCCGGATTTGCCCGGCCACCAGTAGGCGCGGCGGATGCGGACGGAGGCGGCATTCTGCGACTGGCGGAGATTGATGCCTCCGTCCGTGTCGATGTCCATGCCGTTGCAGGTGGGCTCCGGCAGGGTGTCCGTGGTGGCGATGCACTTCCCCGTGTAATTCCGGGCGTAGGTTTTCAGCATCAGGGAGGCCCGCTGGGGTTCGGCGGTCTGCGGATTGAATTCCGGCGCTCCGGAAGGCAGGATGTTCGTGCCCGCGTAAACGTCCCCGTCCGGAAGCTCCACGCTGCGCCGGGACATGGGCATGGAAAAGCTCTCCACCAGCATGAGGCCGGAGAAGGCGGGGAAGGCGAGGCTGACACTGGACTGCGTGATGCCCTGGCCGTCCGCGATGCCGATCCATGTCAGGTCGTAAGTCTCATGATCGTGGACGGTCTCCACGATGACCGGCTGTTGCAGGTGAAAGCGCCCGTCAGGAACCGGTACGGAGAGGCCGCCGGTGAAGTCGGAATCCTTCAACTGGCGGCCCTCGGTGAAGACGGCGGGCATGGCGGTCCGGCGCTCGCGCCGCACCACGATCTGCGCCGACACCGTGGCGAAACCGGCCTGGACGGCGGCGAGCGCGGGAGCCTTCTTCCAGAGCCAGTCGCCCAACGAAAGGAGGGAGTGTCCGGTAGGGGGAAAGCTCATGCTCCGGGTTTGGCTCCGTTCTTCAAAAGCTGCGCGGAAATGCGCTCCAGCTTCGCCGCGATTTCCTTCACGGTGTTGATGGCGGTCTCCACCACGGACGGCCCGGCGGCCTTGTCCCTCGCGGCTTGGGCGGCGGCCTGCTGCTTGCGGTTGGAACCGGCACCGTAGTTTTTAGCAAAGCCGGGAATCCCCTCGTCGAAGAACTTCGCAAAGTTGGTGGGATCTGAATGCCAGCCGCTCAGGCTCCCCTTCATGCCGCCGTCCGAACGCACCCGGTTGTTCTTTGAGCTCATGCCGCCATCCCCGCGGACATCGTTCCCGCGGCCCCGGATCTTCCGGCGGCCCGTCCGGCTGTAATGCTCCGCGTCCTCGCGGTTCCGCTGGTCGGTCTCCGCCATCGAGCGGGCCTCCTCCGGAGTGAGCCCCATTTTACGGTAACGCTCGGTTTCCGTCTTCAACGTGTGCTCTTTCTCCAGTCGGTTCGCGGTTTTGGTCCGGCCATTGGCGCGGGCTCCATCAATGGCCTGGCGGGAGCGCTCCTCCTCCATGGTTTTCGCGGCGGCGCGTTTCTCCTCGCGGTTGGCTATCTCCCGGCTGTGGGCGTTCTGGTCGCGGATGAAGCGGGCGGCCCGTTCCTGGCTGATGCCCAGTTTTTTCACGAGCTCCTCCGAATGTTTGAGAATGTCCAGCTTGTCCTCCGCGGCGGCGAGGTCCTTTTTGTTTCCCGCTTCCTTCGCCTCCCGGATGTCCTCCTCCAGGTCGGCGATGTCCTTCAGCTTCCGGAGCTCCGCTTTCGCAAGGTCCTCAATCCGCTCCTTTTCCTTTTCCGCGCGGTTGGTTTCAATGTCCTTCTTGCGTTGGATGTCCTCCGGCGTCTGCGCGTATTTTTTCACCGGATCAATGCCCTTGGCGCGAAGTCCCTTTCCGCTGGCGGCCCCTTTGACTCCCCAGGAGTCCCCCAGGTCTCCGCCCAGGGCCTCGAAATTCTTCATGGTGAAACCGTTGTTGTAGCCATCGACCAGATAATCCGTGAAGGAGGTCACCGTGCCCGAGAGCACGCCGCCGCTGGCTCCGGACTTGAACTTCTCCCACGTATCCATGAGGTTTTTAAGGGACTCCGTGGTGCCCGCCATGACCCGGGGCGCTTCGCGGAGGCGGCCCAGGAGATTGCCGAAAAAGTCCTTCGCGTTGTCGCGGTCGAGGCCCTCCGCCGTCTTCATGAAGCCGGTGATGTGCTCGGACATGATCTTGAAATCATCCATCTCGACTTTGTTTTTCGAGAGGGTCTGCGCCATCTGCGCGAGGAAACCGTCCATGTTCTCCACGGTGCCGCCGGTGCGGGCGACTTCATTCCCCAACTGCGCGATGAACTCCCGGGCCTGCGCCGCGGAGTATCCCAGGGACTGGAGCTTGATCGCGCCACGCACGGCAATTTCAAAGTTCAGGCCGGGGAGGGAGCCGGTTTTCGCGAGCTCTTTGATCTGCGTCTCCAGATCCTCCGAACCGTCCGAAGCGGCGGAGAGGGCGCGGACAAGGTTCTCGAAAGTGGTTTCCGCCTTGAGCAGGGAACCGGCGGCTTTCGTGACCAAACCGAAGCCGCCCGCCACCACCTGCATTTTGCTGTGAAACTCGGTCCACGCGGTTTTCCCGAACATGCCGGTTCCGGAGGGCGCGGGGATGTTGCCCAGGCCCCGGGCATGGGCGCGGGCCTGCTGTTCAAAATCGCGGAGCGCGGCTTGCGCGGCGCGGGTGGAAATGTCCACCTGTCCTCCAATGACGGCGCGGGGCATGGCGAAAAACGGTTAGTCCTGAATGGCGGCGAAACGGGCGGCGGCGGACCGTTTCAGGCGGGAGGTGCGCTGGCGGAACTCGGCGCGGGAAAAGGCGGCGGCGGCCCAGGTGGTGACGGGCACGTCCCGTTCCAGCCAGCGGCAGTGCAGGGCGGCATAGGCATCCCGGAGAGGCAGGCAGTCCAGGACATCGCCGCGATGCAGCATGTCTCCCCCGGTGAGGAGCCAGGCAAACTGGTCTTCGGCGCGAGGATGAAAAGAGCGGGGCTGGTCGTCGCCGGAATCGTCGTTTTTTTTTGCGGGATGGGCCGGGCGCGGCAGTGGTAATCCCAGAGACGGCGGGCGATGATGAGCGCGGTTTTCCGGCTGGCTTCGGAGATCCCGAAAGTGAGGTCGGCCCACTCCTCGGCGGCGCACCAGAGGTGCGTCCAGTTTTCGCGGAGCGGCGGGTTGTCTCCCCACGGGCGGCCCCAGGTGGCGTGATGGTGGGCGCAGAGGAAAAGCAGGGCGGCGGCGTCCTGGAGCGTCCCCGGACGGTCCGCGTTGTCATCGCCGGAGAAGCCAATCAATTTGTGATACAGGCCAATACGGGAGTAAGTCAGGAGCAGCGGGAGCGCGGCCCGGCGGTCGGCGGAGGCGGGGATGTGGACCGGGCTTTCCGTGCTGGCGGGGAGCAGGCGGAAGCAGGGCGTAAAGGAAAAGGATTCCTCCTCTTCCTCTAGGGCGGCGGCGGTGGTGGTTTCAACGGAGGGAATCGGGGGAAGGTCCCAGGATTCCACGGGATCAGCGGGGGCGGTATCGTCCATACCAGAGAGGCCGCCGGTCAAGCCTGGCTTCCTGACTGGTCATTACTTCGTTCAACGAGCGGCGGCCTTCCTGCTATTTCTTCAAGACAGCTCTGTAAACAATTCCAATGTCCTCCTTGGAGACATAGTGGACAGGATAATCACCGCTCCACGCGTCCCCCGAAGTATGCCAAAGGCGCGTATCCAGGAAATAAAGCGGAAGGAAGAAATTCTTCAATTTTCCGTTGGGAAGAAAATCGGTAACGAACCCTTCCGGAGCCCATGCATACCACTTCACTCCCGCACTTCCCACGACCGCGGGTTCGTAGCGGCCACGAAAGGACAACCAAAGATAAGAGCCCGCGTAGAGCGCGAAAAGAACGCACAACAGGCACGTCAGACGGCGTTTTATCTTTGGGCGCATGAGACAGTGTATCACACCGGCATCGTGCGTGCCAATAATCATTGGGATTTCCCGGGGTGGAATACCGGATTAAAGCCCGTCGAGATGCGGCTGGACGGCGTCCCGGAGCGCGGATTCCCGGCAGGACTCCTCCATGAGGGATTGCGTGACCACGGCGGAGCGGAGGCCGCGCCCGCGCATCATGAGGATGGGGTCTTTGCGGGCCTCAAGCTGGGCGGTCTTCGCGGCGTTGGCATTGGCCAGCGCCTGAATGGCGTAGCACCAGGGATGCTCCCCGGCGGGGGAGTTCCCCAGGAGGAGTCCGGAGGCATCAATGCCAAGTTCACCGGGCCGGTGGGAAGCGCGGGCGGCGGCCTGGAACGCGGCGCGGGGGATCTCCGGAAAGGAGAGGGACTCCGCGGCGAAGGCCACGCCGGGCGGCTTGCCGGGCAGGACATGCCACTCCGGCAGGGGACGGAAGCCGCACACGATGAGCGCGGCGGCGTGCCGCAGGTCCGGCACGGAGAACGCGATGGGACCGATGTGCCCGGCGGGGCTGAGGAGCGAAGGCGGGAGCAGACGGCAAAGCCTGCCATTCCCGGGCCGCTGGAACACCGGCACGGCGAGGGGATCGCGGGACCATGCCAGGAGGGCGCGGTGCGTCTCCAGGGCATGCAGGCACGCCAGAACCGGATGATCCGGCGTCTTGCGGCGCGGGCTCTCCGGGTCCGTCTCCGGCAGGCGGGCGGACTGTAAAATCTGCGTGGCCGCCTGGACCTGCTCCCGGATGACCCAGGTTTCCCCCGCGGTGCCGGTCCGCTCCACGAGGTAGGCCATGGGATGCGCGAGAATGCCCCATACGGTCTCCAGCGTGACCGCTTCGTCCCGGCTGCACTCGATCTGTTCCGTCGAAAGCGAAAGCATGGCGGGGATCAGGCGGAGGGCGCGGCCACGATTTCAACGGTGTCGTTGGCGTCGCACCACCATTCGAGCTCGCCGGAGACTTCGTGGAGCGTGCCCTGTCCGGATTTGAGGGATGAGGTGTTGATCCAGTATCCCACCGTGTTGGCCACGTCGTGGCCGTGGTCGATCTCGGGATAAACGTCCGTCAGGAAGGACTTGTGAAAGGCGTAGCCGGGGGACTTCGCGTTGAGGCCGGAAGCCAGCTTCTTCACGTCCCCGGTGTACTTCACTTTGAGGTCCGGGGTAATGCCCACCTTGGTATCCTTCGCGGCGCGGTGGCCCTTGTGGTCGGTCCACTGGTAAGTGGAATCGTAGTCCAGGGACTTCAGGAGAGTGCCCTGGGTGGCGAGGCCGTAGCGGATGCCAATGGTGGAATCGATTTGCCCGCGGGCGTGGATGCGAACGGAAGGAAGAGCCATAAATCAGGAGAGCGGGAGGTGTGAAAGAGGCCCGGGGTCAAGGCAGCGGCCAAGTGAACGAATCGATCTGGTAGGGCGTGCGGTAGGCGTCCCGCACGAAAGGCGCGCCGTCGCCGGTCCAGCCGGATGTGGACCAGTCCCACACGGCGGACACCGGCGCGGCGGGGTTGACGGCGGCCACGGCGGGAGGGCGGAGAATGCCGGGGTCCTGGAGGTAAAGGAAGGGTCCCACCGGATAGGTAAGGGCAAACCAGACGAGGCGGGGAATGGCGGAGATTTCCGGCGTGATGCCGGGGACGGCACTGCCGATCCAGACGTTGTCCCGGTGGTCGAAGGCTCCGGCGAAGGCCGGGGACGTATCCATGTGGGACCACGTCTCCGGCTGGGGCGGGAACGCGCGGTCCGTAAAGAAACCGTCCTCCGCGGACTGCCAGAACCGCACGCCGCCCTGCCACGCGGTGAGGTCCGCCAGGGAATCGAAGTGGGCAACGCACTCCGCGAGGGTGGGACGCCGGGGAGCGATGCGGAACACGCGGGACACCGTGCCCGTTCCGGGGCGGAGGTAGTAAAGGGAAACGGGGTGGCCGGTCCACGGCGCGGCCGCGCCGGTCTCGGTGGCGGGGCCAAAGGAGTTCACCAACCCGGTGGGCACGCTGGAACCGAAGCGGGTGGGATCGTATTCCCCGAACTTGAGCGCGATGGTGAAGGAGACGGCGGGCAGGCCTCCGGGGGGCGGCTCGTAGGAGGGGCTTTCGTAGAAGAGAACGCCCGTGTTGTTCTTGAAGAGGAAAGGCAGGTCGCCCATGTCCGCGTTGAGGAACGACAAGGCATGCCGGGAGAGGGGCAGGCCGGGGTGATAGTTCGCGAGGCCGCCCCGGGCGCGGGCCTTGGCGGTGACACTCCAACGAAGCTGGGGATTGCTGGTGGCGGAAATGTAGAGGCGGCCTTTCCAGTCCTTGTCCTCGTAAAGATCCTCCGTGGTGGTAGCGTGACAGCTTTCGATAAGGAGATAAGCCTCGCGCTTGAGGCTGAAAACGCCGGGATCAATGGGGGAGCGCGTGTGGAGGCGGATGGAGGGAAGCGGCGGCATAATCAGGGCACCGGAAAGCGGCAGCGGACGGTGAAGGAGACGTGGACCTCGGTTTCCCAATCATCCGAAATGGCGAGGGTTTCGGCGTGTTCGTCGTAGATCAGATCCACGGTGACGGCGGGCGAGGAGAGCCGGTCGCGGGCGGCGGAAAGCAGGACTTCGCCGGAACCGTCCATCAGATCGGCGGTGAAGAGCGCGAGGAGCTCACTGGCAAGGTCGCGGGGGACCGCGCCGGGCTGCACCCGATCAAAGAGCATCTGGCAGCGGAGGGGGATGTTCCAGATTTCCTTTACCTGCTCAAAGGCCTGCTGGGGGTCGCCATCGACATGCAGGAGCACACACCCGCCCTGGTGCTCGCCGGGATCGTCCGTCCGGAAAAGGTGGAAGCCTTTCGGAATCAGATGCTCCGCCGGAGCGGGCGTGGGGGCTTTGGGCGTTCCGGCCGGCCAGGACGGCCAGGCGGAAAACGGGAAGCCAGGGCCCTGGCGGACGAGTTGCTCCATGCGCGTGAGCAGCGCCCCGGCGTCGGCGGTTTGGTAATAGAGCGGCATAATCAGGCCATGCGGGCGGTGAAACCGGAGCGGCGGGCGGGCGGCAGGAGGCGCTCCGTGAGCCACTGCGCGGTGATGCGTTCCAGCATGCTCATGGTCTGGTGGAAGACCTTCCCGGCGACTCCGGCCATGCCTTTGGGGCGGGGATTGGACTTTGTTTTCCGGGAGGAGCCCCAAGCGTCCACCGCGATGCGGGCAAAGGTGTCCGTGGCCTTTTCCACGAGCGCATGCGGGGAATGTTTGGCTTTCATGCCGTCCCCGGCGGTGCCCTTGAGCTTCCGGAGGGGATCGATCAGAGAGGCCCGGTGGACGTTCACGCTGGATTTCCGCCGCGAAAGATAGCGGGCGCAAAGCTGGTAAAAGGCGGCGGGAGCCCGGCGGGCGCGGGCTCCGTAGATATTGAACTTCCGGATCAGACGGGCAATGAGGGTGCCCCGGAAGCGGTCGATGTTGGCGGCCCGCCGTTTCGCGTTTTTTGAAGCATCCCCGGGCAGGGCGGCTTCCGCTCCGGAGGCTTTGATGTGGTCCACCTCTTTCATGAGGTAGTTTTCCACCTTCGCTTTGTCCCCCTTCGGCACGCGCTTGAGGCAGAAGCTCAGCCAGAAACGCATGACCTTCTGGAGGGTCTGCATATAGGACCGGCCCCGCATGGCCTCGGAGGCGATATAAGCCGCCGTGCAGGGGAGCAGGGAGGAATCCGTGACGCGGATAAATCTTTTCCCGAACATTTTGTTGTTAGGATTGGGGTAGCGGATGGGGTAGGATTTTCAGGCGATGAGGTTGCCGATGCGCTCGGCATCGATCTCCCAGGCACCGGCACCCATGCGGAGCTCCGCGATGCGGCAGCGCTGGACGCGGGCAGGGTCCGGCAGGCTGGTGCCGGGCAGGGCGTAACCGACGAGGAAGGTGGTGCGGCTCTTGAGCGGGACATAAGGCAGCGGGGCCAGGGACACGGACCGCGCGGTCTGCGAGGACAGGTGGAGGCCCAGAGCCTCGGCGCTGCGCATCTTCATGGGGGCGTCCGCGACATCGCGGGCCTTCAAGGTATAACCGGCAACGGAGTCCGGCGCGTCGTGGCCGTCCGGCGGAAACCAGGCGGAAAGCGGCTCCCCGGCGGCATTTCGGGAGAAGGTGAAAGCGGCGGTCTGGAGGGCGAGCGCGGAAAGGGCGGCGAAGTTCATGGAAAAGAAAAAACCCGCTGCCCGCACGGGGGCGGGAGCGGGTTTTAGATGGGTTGGCCGTGCAGGCGTTTATTTGGATTTTGCGACGGGCTTGCCCTTTGGCGGCGCGGCGGTGGAATCGGCGGGGGCTGTAAGGGCGACACCCTCCCCCAATCCGGCAAGCGGTTGATCGGAGACCAGGGTCACCGCGACCGGTTCCCCCCGGGCGACAAGCTCCGCGATGCGGGCTTCGTCCCGGGCGCTTTTGGCCTCCAGTTGCTCCCGCGTGGCCTTTTCGTTTTTCAGTTCCTCCTGCACCGCGAGGAAGGAGGATTGGAGTTCCAGCGTGCGGGCGTCCAGGAGGGCGGCCACGCATTCCGGCACGGGGCATTCCCCCTCCGCGGTCTCCAGGGCGGGGTTGGGGTTGTCGAAGGAACGCGCGGCAATGGCGTTGCTGTAGAGGCGGGCGCGGGAGACGCGGCGATCTTCGCGGCAGGCCTCGTAAGCGGCGTTCGCCTCGCTGCCTTCCGTGAAGGCGGTGGCAAAGGGCTTGAGGTCGAAACCGATGATAACCAGAACGTGAATGCTCATGACAAGAGAGGCGGGTCGATGAGCAGGGATCAGGCGCTGGTAATCATGCAGCCGTTGACGGGGTTACCCACGGCGCATCCCTGGAGCCACACGAGTTTCACGTTGTAGCTGAGTTCCCCGGCCCACTCGATGACCATCACGGAAATCCCCGTCTTCGGCTCCGTGATGATCTCGTAACTGTAGGACGATTTCCCGGGGTTCACGCCGGGAATGTCCGCCGGGTTCGTGGGCACGCGGCTGGCGTAAATGACGCTGTCCCGGGAACCGAAAAAGCCCACCAGGTTGGCGGTGGCGTTGGCGGTGTTCAGGTCGCTATGCTCGCAAATCTGGCTGAAACCCGCGAAGTTGGGAACGGAGCCCTCCACGGACGCCTGGGTTTGCAGCGCGTAGCGCTGGGCAACGGTGGAATCCTTGATGAGGGAGCCAAAGCCGACGCTGTTCAGACAGAGGAACCGGCCCGCTTTGGGCATCTTCTTGACCGCCGCGATGGTCCGGGTATCCACGACCGCTGAATAATCCCAGGAGGCCGCCGCTTTGACATACCGGCCACCGACACCGCCGGAGGTGCCCGGCGCGGCCATGACGGCGTGAGGGAAATTCGCGTGCGTCCACTTGCTGGCGATGAGGTCCACGATATGGGCCGCGATGGCTTCCGAAAGAGGGGTCGCGGCCTCCAGAATGATGTTCCGCTGGCTGCTGCCATCCGCGTTGAAACAGGCGTTAATCTCCGCAGGGGTGAAACTCCGGGAGGTTTGCTTCATCTGGTCCATGACCACGGGAATGTCCGCGTCAGCGGCGGTGGCCTGCATGGTGCCCTCCGCGTAATCAATCACGGCGGGGATGGTATTGATCCGCGCGGTGATCGTGCTGTTGAGCTTCGCGGTGCGGGCCACGAGGGGATCAAGCTGAGACAGGTCCAGGGAAATGGAACTGAGGATCGGGCGGGAGGCGACGGCGAGGGCCAGCGCGGCGGTGATGATGGGCGCGGAGGCGACGGTTCCGAAAACGTTAGGCATAAGGAGGATTCGTTAAAACTGGAGAGAAGGGGGAAAGGGTTAGAGACCCAGTTGCTTGAGGCGAAGCTGGGCGCGTTCGATGGAGCTCATTTCCGGCGTGATCTGCGCGGGGCCGTTGGCCTCGGTGGTGGTGGGAGGCACTCCGCCGGGGACCACGCCCTGGGAGGCCGCGAGGGTGGAAAGCTCTTTGTTCCGCACGTCCTGCCGGATTTCGCCGGTGGTCTTTTTGGCCTCCGCCTCCAGTTCCGTCACACGGGTCTGGAGGGTGTTCCGCTCAGTGGTTAGAGCGGTCACCTGGGTTTCCAGTCCCTCGGCTTTGGTGGTCAGGGTCTTCACGCGGTCCTCCGCCACCAACAGATTTGCGGAGATGGTGGTGAGGCTGTTTTTCGCCGCGTCCCGCTCGGCGAACGCGGAGGCGAGGATCGCGGAAACATCCGTCTGGACGGCGGGCTGTGGAGGGCCGGAGGCGGGAGCGGGACCGGCGGAGGGCGCGGGAGCCGGAGCGGGGCCGGAGCGCTGGAAAAAGGGGAATTCGGAGGAGAGTCTCATTACATGAGAAACCGGGGGTCAAGCCGGTTCAGAGGGCATCCGCGAGGGTGGCCATGAAGTCGGCGAAGGTCGGGAATCCATCGTTGCCGGAGTCGTCCGGACAGGAGTCGATCAGGTGGCCCTTCCCCACGGCTTTGGCTTTGCGGAGGGCGCTGGCGGGAAACGACTGGCCCTCCATAAGGGTATCCGGCACGGCGGGGCACGAGGCGCGGATGAAATCCTTGAAGTCCTTTCCTGCACCGGCAACGCGGGCCTCGATAAAGGAATACCAGTCCTCCGACCAGGCCACGCCTTCCGCACCCATGCCTTTAAAGACGCCGTCCGCGTAGAGGCGCACCTCATACCCCTGGACGGCGTAATAACGCGAGGCATCCCAAGTCACGATAAAGGTGCCAATTCCGCCGATCTCGGCGAAGGAGGGGGCATGGCGCTGCTGGCAACCGGCGGCAACGTACATGGCGGCGGAGGCGGCATTCTGGAGCCAGGCAAGGACCGGCTTGCCGGTGATGCTCCGGAGCGCGATGGCGGCCTCCCGGATGCCGGGGGTGTATCCGCCGGGGGAATCGATATACAGGACCAGGGCTTTCACGGCATCGTCCGTCGCGGTCCGGCGGGCGGCCTCCACGAGGCGGGCCGTGTTGAACCATCCGCAGTAAGCTTCATACACGGGGGAGACTCCCTGCATCATGCGCCCCATGACCGGCTGAACGGCAATGCCGGTGGTCGTGTCGATCATGAGGCCCACCCGCTTGTTCGCCTGACACATACAGTAATCCTCCCAGGTGTCCGCCTGGGGCTGGAGACAGTACGCCTGGAAGGCGACATCGGAGGGGAGGGGCTGGCCGGAGCGGGCGGTCCCGCTGAATTCCGCGAAGGCCCCGGGGAGCATCGCGAAGGGGGCCGGAAGAAAAGTTGAGGGGCGCTGCATTTTCCCGCGTGAAATAATTGGTTAGGATTGAGGTAGAGAGTGAGGTAGAAAATCAGGCGGCTTTTTCGTCCGGCTGGTGGGAGACGTTCGCGCCCGCGCTGCTGCTGAGTTTTTCCGTGAGGCGGCCCGGGGGGAGGTTGTATTCCTTTTCCAGGTCCATGAGCATGCGCTCCTCATGGGCGGCTTGGCGGAGCTCCTCCTCGTAGTCCAGACCCAGGCCCTCATAGACGCGGGCATGCGTGGTCAGGAGAGACTTCCGCATTTCGATGAGGAGCCGCCCCATCTTGCCAAGATCCACAGAAACATCCCGCTGGGGCGTCCAGCGGACGCGCCAGAAATCCCCCTTCGAGGGATAAGGTAGGCGACCGGCCTTCATTTCCTTGCTGATGGCATAAACCCAAAAGCGCTGGCAGAACGGCAGGATGTGGTCCCGGTGACAGTTCAGGATAAAGCGGGCGAGGACTTCAATTTTAAAGCGGATGTCCGCGCCGCCGGGGCTGTCCATGAAATAGAGGACTTCCGGAGGCACCCCGAGACCGATGGCCACTTCCCGGAGCAGGCTCTCCTTGAAAGCCTGCTGGTTGGGGTGCGGCCTGTCATCGTGGAGCACGTCCAGGGGGATGCTGGCGGCCATGCCTCCTCCCAGGATGTTCTCCACCGTGTAACGCTCGGTGGGGGGAGCGGCTCCGCCCGGGGACGCGGAACCCGGAGGGCTGAAAACGTCCGTGGACAACGGAGCGCCAAGCCCGTGCAGGCTGGGATTGCCATTGCCCATGGCATCCTGACGGCGGGTAAGGCCCATGAGAGCGGCCATCTTGATCGCCTGTTTCACGAAACCGTTGGTCTCGATGATGTCGTGAAAATGGTTGATGGCGTGCGCGAGGATGGGCGTGCCGCGGGTGCCTCCCAGGGTGGTGAAACGGGCGTGGTGGTGGACGGCGGAGGAGGGAAGGGCGCGGCCCTTGCCGCTGCCGTCCTGGGCGGGGAACCAGTAGGCGAGGGGGAAGTTGTCGCCGGTGACCCGGACGCCGTTGTTCCACGAGTCCCCTGCCTCCGGCGGCTGGGCTACTTGGTGGCCCTCGCGCATGGCCACGCGGGCGCTGCCGCTTTCCGTTTCCGTGAGGATGGAAAAGGCATCGCCGTCCGACCATGGATGGAACAGGCAAATCCGCACCTGGGCCTGCGCGAAATTGATCCGCCCCGAAGCATCGAAAATGCGGGGGGACATGGCGATGCGCTGGAAGGCTTCCTCCGCGAGTTTGGACCAGGAGGGATCGCCGGAAATGGACTGCGGTTTGAGCGGGCCGACCATCCAGGAAAGGTAATCCAGGGCGTTCGCCGGTCCGTAGTTCGCGATAAGGGTCCGGGACTTGAGCCGGAGCACCTGGAGGGAGGACGCGGTAAGCTGGCGGCGGGTGTCATCCCGGAATGTCCAGAGCTCCCGGCGGGAATTGCTCTCCTGGGTGGCAAAGTAGGGAGAGAACGCGGCGGGCCGGAGGTCCGCGTCCGGATAAGGGGTGCCGTCTGATTGAAGGAGCATAACAGCGCGGCGGAAGGTTACGGTCCCCAGGTGACTCCGGCGGGATCGGCGAAGGGCCGGAACCGCATCTGATGGGCGATGGTGGCCGCCGGAAGCGCGTCCCCGCTGGCCGCCGGATCGGCGGCGCGGAGTGTCCGCACATGGTCCACGGCGGACAGGATCACGTTCGCGTCCTCCCGGCTGAACGTGGTGGACAGTCCGAGATTTGTGATACTGACAGCCAGTCCCAGGGCAACGCTTTCGGCCTGGGAGGCAATGAGGTCTATCTCCGCGTCAGTCTTCCGGAGAAGGACACGGGCAACGGTGAGTCTATCGAGGGAGGCGGCCACGAAGGACGCCGGGGGTCAAGCTCTTGGCTGGCGACACACAGGACGTTCTGTCTCCTAGTGACCAGCATGGCTTCCGAGGCGATTCGCGATAGCCTTGATTTCAACACAATAGCTAATCAACCTTTCCACCCGCTCCCGATCGTTTCTGAAGAATCGAAGATAGGTTCATGTTTGACTCAATTTCATCATCTTCCTTGACTCCGTCTTTTCGAAATTCATGGTGCGCGCTTACCATTCGGCTTGTATGCCAGTTTACGAAATGGCTTAATCCATCGAATCGGGGGAAGAGTGTCTTTCTTGAAACATTAATATCGGAAAGTTGCTTCAACAAAATCTCCTTATGGCCAGAGGGAACCGAGAGTTGAGCGAAATTTTTGCCGAAGAGAGAAATCGAAATACTTCCGTTCGGGGCATCTCCGGTGGCAATCGGTTCGTTCGGGTGGGGGTGATAGGTGAAGATACCGCTTTGAGCGCGGATCCGTTCATCAAACGGAGGGGGATCGTAGCGACACACCTTATCAACACTATTCGCCCCTTCCGCAGTTTCGGAAAGAAATCCGTCCGGCAGGTAAAAAGCAACAGCTCCGTCACGATCCGGTTGTGACTCAACTGCGAAAAAAAGTGCGACAAGAGGGTTTGTTGACCAATCCAGCATTCGAGTTGCCAAGCCATAATGCTGAGCCATCGCCAAGCGCTCGAAAAATGAGGCTGGCAATTCGTCTCTCCATGGCGCAGCTTGACGCGTCCAGTCATTGAATCTTCCCAGATCTCGATCATTCGGAAGGTAGAATTCAGGCCTTCCTGCCTTTGGGATCAGTGGCCAATCCGCATTCGCTTGGCCCCGATACACCCACCCGAGGCTGGGAAACATCTGCGCGATGAATAAATACTGGGATATGTGCCAGATGGGCTTAGCTAGATCCTCCTCCGAAATCATTGGACGGCATCGCTTCAAATCTCAAAATGTCAATCTTGTCTGGGCGTTTAATTAGATGAGACTTGTTTCATGAGCCCAATACGGAGAACCTCCTCCAACACTAAAAACCATTTGAGGCAGTCGCCCAAATCGTTCGGGCCTTCCGTGGTCCAGTGGTTGACCACGATGGGCTTACCCGCCGCGTTTTTTGTTTCAACTTGGGTGTAACGTTCGCTCTTCAGGTGGGTAAGGATAGTGGTATCCATATGGTCCCGGCGCGGGAAGATGATCCGGCCACGGTCGCGGGCCAGCGCGGAGGGCCGGGCGGGGTCTCCGGCCAAACGGATGTTGTAGAGGTCGCGTTTAAAAGCGGGGTCGTCGTAGTGCAGGAGAGGGACTTCATAGCCCCGGACAATGACTTTGGAGTCCACGGTCAGCGCGTTGATCTGCTGACCGGCGCGGCCTTTCACGGGGCAGAACAGGAAGCGGCCTGAATCACAGGACCGCAGGGAGAACGCATAAACGGATTCCTCCCGGGCGTCGGAATCGTCCTGTCCGGCGGTCCGGCCACGGGCGCGGTAGCCTGAGTCGATCACGCCGCGATTGCAGTAAACATGTGGCGGCGCGTCTCGTTGGAAGCGCTCCCGGTAGGCGTGGGCGGTGGCCGTGGAGAGGCGGAGCGGGATGGGATGGGTGTAAAGACCGTGGAGCTTGCCGTCCGTGGAGCGCATGAGCAGGTCATCGAATTCCGTCACTTCGCCCCAGTCGATGACGTAGGTGTCCACGCGGCCATCCGGGCGGTAATGCAGGGCGGCCTTCATCCACGGGAAACGGAGGTCGGAAACGCCGTCCTCGCCTTTCTGCACGTCCGACACGAGGCCGACCACCCAGGGGATCACCGGGCAGGTGCCCCGGTCGTGGGTGCCGCAGTGGCGGAGGATGCTTTCATCCGTCCGGGCCTCGCCGGTGGAGTGGATGTCCTCCGGCTCCGCGAGGTGGTTCCGCCGCACGTCCGCGTTCTTGATAGTGCCCGCGGTGCGGATGAGCTCCTTTTTGATCGCGCCCCAGGTGGCATTGCCAATGAGGCTGCACCAGTCCGTGTGTTTTGCGGACCAGACGCGGCGGGATTCGCCTTTGACGGTGGCCACCCATCCGGCCTCCGGATCATTGACCATGTCCCGTTTTTCGAGGCCCTCGTGGACGACATGACCACAGGACGGGCAATGCCATTCCGTCTCCAGTTCGACAAGGTCCAGGTCGTAGGAGCCATCCAGACCCTTCGCGCGTTCGCAGTGGAAATCGTCCTCGTGGAACGCGTGGGGGATGCGGCAGGCGGGGCACGGGCAGCGGAATTCCCGCTGATCGCCGCGGAGGTAATTCCGGTGAATGCGGGTGCGGGGCTGGGTGACGCCGGGGCGCTTCTTATCGTAAGCGTAAATGGGCGTGCTGAGCCGGATGATTTTCCGGAGGCCCGCGTTCTTCGTCCGGGCCATCTGCGAGCCCTCCAGGTCCTCGCCGCTCCCCAGGACTTCATCCGACATGGTGTCGGATTCATCCTCCACCAGATACTTCACCTGTTTGTTCCGCATGAGACCGCCGGTGGGCGAGCCTGAGAAGATTTCGCACCCGGCAATGTGAAGATGGAGATTGCCTTGCTCCTCCGTGTCCACCGTCCTCCCGAAGACCTGGCGGAGGAAGGGTTGCCAGACATTCTTACTGAGCTTGATCGACTCCTCCCGGTTCGTGATGAGGTAGAGGATGTTTCCCGGGTCCTCCGTGAGCATGTGAATCGCCGCGACAATGCAGGACGTGGAGAGCCCGGCGGCGCTGCTCTTCATGATGTTCAATTCCTCGGCATAAGGATCGCGGAGGAAGTCGAAGATGATGCGGGCATGGGGAACGTTCCGGATGTCCACGGGTTCCCCAGCGCGGTCCGCCGACTGGTTGGCGGAGAGGCGCAGTTTGCGGAACATCCAGTCCTCCGTGCGCTCCGGCTCGCGGGGCGTGTAGAGACGTTCCAATTGTTCCACAAGGAACGCCTCCGTGTCATCGGCGGGCAGGACCGGCGGGGGTTCGCCGCAAAGCTGGAGGTCTTCGCAGAACATGGTCAGGCGAGGAGCGTCAGGAATTCGCGGTTGGTTAGCGGGCGCGCACCGCGGGCGAGGGCGGCGGCGTGCTGGTCCGGAGTCAGCCGGTAGATGGGTTTTCCCTGCATGGCCGTTCGCGACCGGCGGAGGCAGCCCAGGGAGCGGGCGAAGTCATCCAGGGCGCGGGGGCAGGAGGTGTAAAGGCAGGCGGCGCGGGTGGCGGGGCAGTCCGCCGTGGGCGTGTTCGGGCCAAGCGGGGAGAGGGAGAAGACAGGCGCGGGAGCGGGCATGGGGTCAGGCGCTGGCGGCTTCGTTTTCGCGGATGACGTCCGCGAATTTGGTTTTTGTGAGGGAGGTGAAGAAGAGCTTTGCGAACCGTTCCACGAAGGCCCGCCAGGTCTCCTCCGGCGTGTCCGTGGAAAGGGCGCGGCGGGCGTCCGGAAAGGCGGCGGTAAGGGACTGGACGAACCGGCGGGGGATGCGGGCGTGGAGGGTGTCCAGGAGGTCACACACGCGCTGGCGCGGGAGGTCATCGGTGGCTCCGGCTTTGCGGGCGCGGCCTTCGATGCCCTGGAGCTTTTCGACGGCCTCGAAGTATTCGCGGGAGGCAGCGGGGTCCGCGGGGTCGCGGTCGAAGCGGGCTTTTTTCAGGGCCACGATGGTGCGGGCACCGTGGAGCATGGCCTCGGCGGAGAGCGTGGCCTCCGGCATGGCGAGGGGCGGCAGGGTGGGCGCTGCGGGCGAGGGGGAAGGAGTGGCCGGGGTGGCGGCGGCGGGGGCGCGGCCCTGGGCGGCGAGGAGCCAGTCCGGGAGCTTATCGCGGCGGCTGGGGGGCTTCGTGATGTCGCTGCGGTAGTGGTCGCGATACCATGGGAGGAGCGCGGCGGGATCGTGCCACGGGGGCGGGGCGGCCACGTCGGGGAGGGAGCCGATGCGGTTACAGCGGTTCACCGTGGCGGTGGTGATGCTGTAGAAGGCCGCGATGTCGGCGGGCGTGGAGAACGCGGTGGTGCCGGAGGGAGCGGGCGCGTTGGAAGCCGGAGGGGCCGCTGGCTGGGAGTGTGCGTGGATGATGTCCCATTCCCGCTGCGTGAGGGTGCCGCCGGTGTTGAGCTTCTCCAGGACGTTCTGGAGCTCCTTCGCCTTGAGATTGGCGAGGGTCCCGGCATCGAGCACAAAGGAGGCGCTCATGCGTCGGCGGGCGCGGGGTTGAACTCGCGGCGGCGGGCGGCTTCGCCGGTGAAGGAGACGACATGCTCGTATCCCCCGGCCTCGGCGAGACGATGGAATTCAGAGATCCATTCCAGGTGGAAGGCGTGGAGCTCCGCGCATTCAAACACGGTGACCTGCTCCAGATTGCGGCAGGCGCGAAGGTTGGCGCTGGTCTCGATAACGAGATGGCGCTCCGGCTTGTCCGGCCCGCGTGAGGGGACGTGCCAGAGAATGATTTTCGTGTGGAGGCGGCCCAGGGCGAGGCGGAAATTGGGCAGGGCGCAGAGCTTGTGCTCCAGGGCGGCGAAGATGGTTTTGTTGGTGCTTTTGAAGAAATAGGAGAGGGCCAGCGTCCAGTGGCAGTCGGGGTGGGCGCGGAGGAGGCGCTCCAGTTCCACGCAGTTGTCTTTGGAGACGGAGAGGCTGGTGAGGTGGACGGCGTCCGGAGGGCCGATTTCCTCCGCCATCGTGGTGAGGATGTTACAAAATTCAAAATCGCCCGGGATGAGGGCGTGGGTGGAGTCTCCGGGAGCGGATGGAAAGGCGCGGACGAGGTCGCGGGCGTTGTCGGCGCGGATCACGCGCCGGAGGCGGCGGCGGTGGCGTTTCTGCTCACGCTCGCGGGCGCGGTGGATGCGCGAGCCGATGGGGAATTCGCGGGCGTGGGTTTCCGCGTCGGTGTCGGCGGAGGGGGAGAGGGAATTTTTGATGGCCGCGAGGGTGGCGGCAATGTCCGGCGGTTTGACCATACCGGAGGCGGCGGGTCAAGTTTCTGTCGGGAGGCGGGACAGAAAACAGAATAAAAAAGGGCCGTGTGTGAGAGAAGGCTGCGCTGCGGGAACTGTGCAGACGGAC
The DNA here is from genome assembly GCA_965229245.1 of Verrucomicrobiales bacterium. Classification (GTDB taxonomy): domain Bacteria; phylum Verrucomicrobiota; class Verrucomicrobiia; order Verrucomicrobiales; family V1-33; genus V1-33. The sequence goes on along the minus strand of CBDDIW010000001.1, from coordinate 1,009,759 downwards.
GCGGGCGGAAAAAAGATTCCTTACCCCCCCCAACATTAAAATTTTAATCCATTTTTTAATGTTCCGAAGATTAAAAATTTAATCTTTCTCCCGGGATCCGAAGATTAAGATTTATTCATTAAACCCCGGATGGGGCGGACCGGGGCAGCTGTCTGGCTGCGGTCTCCCCGGCCCGGTGGGCGCGCTGGTGGTCAGTCGCGGTCCACGGGGATGGACTCGCCCTGGAGCGGCCCGCGATCAATCAGAATTTGTCAGGCGCTGTGGGCAATGCCTCCGATGACGCGAGGAAAAAAACACGCGTCATTGGTAACTTGCTGATTCTCATCCGGTAATTGGGCTGATGACGCGATGACACTTAATTTCTGATATTCTGTCGGAGAAAGAGAATCAGAATAATCCAGACTACAGGACAGAAGAGAAGCAGCAGACAGGCCGGAGAAAAGTTCCGGTGGCAGATACTTGTTCCGAATTTTCGCGTCATCGCGTCATTACGCAAACAACCCCTTGGAATCCAAGGGGTTGCTGATGACGCGTGTTTTTAGCGTGGCGTCATTGGCGTCAGAGCGACGCGACAATGGCCTCCTGTTCGTCCTGGTCTGGTCTAGGCGCGAGGATGACCCACAGACGTTCACCGGGGGTGCGGTGCATGGCCACGCGGTGCGGCTGGTCCTGGGAGAGACGGCCAAGCATCCGGGGCACGGAATTGTGATGAATCAGCTTCGCGGCCACGCGCTGCCGGTTGGAGGTGGAATGCTCCAGCGTGTCCTGTAGCTGGGCGAAGCGGCCAACCCACAGACGGCGGTTTTCCGTCCGTGCCGTCTCGACAAGGCGGCGGGCCGGGGAGGACTCCAGCTTGAATTCAAACTCTTTCGTCGCGGCTTCGGCGGTGTAGCCGCAGGACGTATGGAAGATCGAGCGCCGGTTGGAGTGCCCGGCTTCCCGCTCAATCGTCAATTCCGTCTCGTCTATCAGTTCGAGGAACTCAGCGGCGGGCGAGTCGTCCCACAGCATGGAACGGACATCGAGGTCCGCGAATTCCCGAACCCCGAAACGCTCGTTCCGCAGTTCCGTCGGGAGCTTCAATTCATGGAGGAGATAGTGGATGTAGGCTGGAAGCTGCTCCTGAATTTTTTCGCGGAACGCTCTCCTCTCCGCCGGGGTTCCGGTGGGCATGGGCAGCGGGCGGTTATGGACTTTCAGGAGGATCACCTTATCCCGAAAGTCAGGAGTCAACGGCGGGAAGAACCGCACGGCGTCCGGGTCGATGTTGAAGGACTGCGAAACCCGGAATTTCGGCGTGACCGTCATCGCGCCCCGGTAGAGGCCCCGCCAGCGGTGGTTGTCGTTCACCACAAGGCCCTTGAGCTTTTGGGCATACTGCACCCGGTCGTGCAGCTTCGCGGAGGGGCGCGGATCCTCGGTGCAAAGGTGTTCGGCCTCCATCCATTCATCGTTGAAATCCGTGTCCCCGAAAAGGTAGGGCTGCGGATCGGCGGACCGGCCACCCAGGGCCGGGGTGAGAATGAAGTGTTGCAGGCGGCTTTTGCCGCTGCCCTGCTCACCGGCGAGCGCGAGCACCTGGCCATTGAGGACCACGTCCCCGGCAAGGTAAAGGTTTTCGAGTGCCCTTTGGAGCCAGCCCTCAAAGTACCAGACCTGTTGCAGAGTGTCCCGGTATTCGGCGGGATCATACCCCAGGCGGCCCACCAGCATTTCATAAATCACGGACCAGTCCCCGGCCTTCGGAACGATCAGGTTCGAGCCGCGCTGAAGAAGCGTTTTCCGTCCGTTGATGATATGCACCCCTTTGGTGTATCCAGCCAGTCCTTCAATGGCCCGGTCCAGCTTGCGGCGGCGCTCGATGTGGAGGACCGTCTGAGCCTGCGGGGAAATGAGTTCCGGGCCGCCCATGGGCACGTCCGGCACTCCCATCTCAGAGAGGCGGAGATAGAGGTTTTCCTTTTGAATGCGGAGCCACTCCCCGTCTTCATCCACGTAAAAATTGCTCCCGTCTCCATTCACCCACCAAGCTTTGAGACGCTCCGCGGTGGCCTCGGCGGAAAAGCCGGTCCCTTCCCGGCGGGGTTCACGGCGCTCCCGCTCCTTTTTGGCCTCGGCGGCTTGCAGGCGCTTCCGCTCCGCTGGCTTGAGCGGGGGTCCGGAAATCAGGCGGTTCCGGAACTCCTCAATCTCGCGTTCCTCCGCGGCGGCCAGAAGGGCGGCGATGGTATCGGAGGAGGGCGGGGCTTCCGTCTGTTGTGCCGGCTGCGGAGTTGAGGGCGCGGGCTCCTTCGGGGCGGCAGGTGAAGCGGGCTCCCATTCCGGCTCTTTGCCGCGATGGAAAGGCTTCAGGCGGCCCACATAGACGCGGGGACGGTTGAGGGCGTCCGTCTCCGGCTCGCCAAACTGAAAGAGAGCTTCCACGTCCAGCTTGCAGTGGTCTGCTTTCGCGAAGTCGTTCAGGTCTTTGATGTCCGGGAGCGGCACGGAGGACCAGTCCACCACATCCACCGTGGCTCCGGCCTGCTCCAGTTGGACCTGCCACTTCGCGGCGGCCTCCCATCCGGTGCGGACGATCACCGGCCCGGAGGCAGTCTTTTTTTCCTTCGGCGGATCGTTATCCGCGAAAATCCGCACCCGCTTCCCCGCGAAGTGGGGCAGGGCCTCCGGCGCGATGCTCATGGCACCGCCAAGGATGCACACCACGGCGTGCGTGGCGTGGAGGTCGAGCTCCGCGACGAATTGATAAGCGGCCAGCATGTCGGCCCCGCCCTCGGTCAGGATCACGTCCGGACGGTCGCCGATTTCGGCGGCTCCTATCGGCCAAGTGGTGTTGCGGGTGGACAGGGATTTCACCCCGTCCGGTGCTCCGAAATAAAGCTCCCCGTCCATCCGCCGCCATTGGGCGACCCATCTTTCCGCGTCGGTGACGCACCACGAATCCCACGAGTTCGCGGTCTCGCGTCCCGTGGCCTTGTCCACGGGGTAGAAGCAAAACCAGAGTCTCCCGTCATCGCTGGCGGCCTCGATACCCGCAAGACTCAAGCTGCGGATCGCGGCGAGCTCGCGCTTCTCGCGGGCGTTGAGACGGCGCATCTCAGGCAAGCGGGGCTTGCCGGATTCCGCCAGGCTGGCGGGCTTGTGCTTCACCGGCTCGCGTTTGAACTGCACTCCGGATTGCGCGGGGCCGATGCCGCAGAGGCCCGCGAGCTCGGCGACGGCCTGCCCGAAGGCGGCGACTCCGCGGCGCTCCTGCCAGAAAGCGAACACGTCCCCGTTCCAGCCGCACGAATAACAGTGCGCGTGCTGCGGCGTGTTTCCGTGGATGGTGAAGCCCTTACGCGTGGTGCAGGTCCAGCACGGGCCGATCCAGTTGCCTCCCTGCTTTTTAAACTCCATGCCCTCGCGCTCACAGACGGTGAGCATGGGCAGCGCGGCGCGGATGGCCTCCAGGTCGTAGCGGTCGCTATGGGGCTGGGTTGGCATCGGTATGGTCTTTCCTTGTCGTTCCTTTGTTGGATTGCGGTTTGTGGCGGAGGCCCGGGGCTCTCATGCCGGAGCGGGCTCCGGTGAGGCGGCGGATGCGGGCATCCAGTTCTTTCCGGCGGAGGGAGGTGGCCTGTTTGGTCTCTCCGAAGAGCCCGGCCCATTCGGCACCGTTGCGGCCTTTCTCGGCGGGGCGGACGAAGTCGGCGAGGGTGGCCACCTTTTTGGACACGGACTCCTTGGCGAAGACCTTCACGGGGCGGAGGTAGCGGTATCCGATGAGGCGGCCTCCCCGGGGGGCGGAGCGTTCCCGCTGGAACCGGGCGTAGGGAATGGCGCGGATCACGATGCCGTCCCGGATCACACAAAGCGTGGTCGCGCCAAGCAGGGGGAAGCCGGAGATAACCACGGAGCACGGCTCATGCGTGACAATGTCACCGGCCCGGAGGGTGATGGTGGATTGTGTGGCCTCCCATGCGCGGCGGACTTCGCTTCCCGACGGAATCACGAAGTCGATGACTCCCCGGACCACGTCCGCCTGAGTGGCTTCGGTGGAGCCCCGGAGGGTGATGGCGATGGCGTTCCGCTGCTGGAGGGAAAGCGGCTCGCCGCGTTCGAGGGCGCGGGCGAGCTCGTTCCTTTCCTCCCGGGAGAGCACGGGTGCGGAGGTTTCCATGAGGAGCGCGGAAAGCAGGTCCGGCGCGGGGGAGGGAAGCGCGCCGCCGGGCACATTGGGAGCCGGGAGGACGGCGGCGGCTTTCTCTATCAGGGCGGCGTCATCGGAGACTCCCCGGCTTTCGGGCCGCTGGTTGGGGGCGGAAGCGGAGGACAGGCCGGAATAATCCGCGGCAGGCGCGTAGCGGCGGTCCTGGCACCATGAGGCCAGGTCTTCAATCATCGGTCCCGGGATGCCCAGGGCGGACGCCACGGGATCGAGCGAGGCCCGCCAGCGGCTGGCGGGGATGTGGGGCGGCGGTTTGCCTATCTGTTGGAGGATGAATTCAACGGCGGCGGCGCGGAGGTCCGGACAGGTCCAGTCAGTATGCACAAAGGTTGAGGTGAGGTGATCGCGAGGAAGGAGGAGGGGAAAGGTTAGTTCCGGCGGCAGCGGGGGCGGCGGGGCGGGGGAAGGCTCTTGATGGTCTTGGAGAATTCGCCATTCCGGACCCGGAGGTTGAACCGCATGATTTCCTCCGTGGCCACATACCGGCGTCCGTGGATGTTCTCCGTCCGGATCAAGCCCTGCTCCTCCCACCGCATGACGGTTTCCGGATGTTTGCCGGACCACTCGCAAAAGGCATCCAGCGACATGGGCGGAATGCTCAAGGCGTGCAGCATTTGCCGCTCATCGAGGGTAACTTGTTCGGGATCGCTCATGATAGAGGGGACGGGTCAAGTAGCGGGCGGGTCTTCCGGGGGCAGGGGAAGGCGGTCCTGGCGCTCCAATTCGGCGAAGAGCAGGGCGAGGCATTTAATCAGGTTCCGCCGGGGCGAGTCGTTAGCGTCCGGTCTGGACCAGCCTTCCGGCAGGCCCAGGACGCGCTCCCCCAGGGAGGCGCGGGCATAGAGGACCGCTTGCCGGACCAGGGAGCCGTCCCGGTGGCAGTCGTCATGGGCCGCCGTGAACCCCAGGAGCTCAATTTGCCGCCGACGTTCGGCGAGGATCTCTTCAATTACTTTGCCGGTCGCGCACAGCGCGGCCAGAAGGGTCAGGGATTGAGTCATTCAGACGTGGTCTTGATGCGTTGATAACAGCCCGGAGAGAGATAGGAAAATCCACGGGTCTGCTGGAGTTTCCGGACGTCCTCCCGCGCGGGCAGGCAGGACGTTTTCCTTTGGTCGATTTTGGCGGAGGGTTTCCGCCGTTGTTTGCTCATGTTGGAATGTCAGTGCTGGAAAGCTGACGATGATTCATTCCCCGTCCCCATACCGCTCCTTGAAACAGGCCTCGCAAACCCTCACAGGTTTTGCCTTCTCTCCTTCACAGGGATCATCCTGAATATATGGGTCTTCCTCCGGCGTGATAAGCCGCATGTCTTTGATAGACATCGGCCCCTCCGTGCAAAGGATGCAGCAGGCCTTTCCTTTCCGGCGCTTATCCGCCGACACCTTGAGTAATATTGCTTCCTCCCGGCTGACGAGATCGCCGGGGCCGGGCGTCCATCCATGCCTGAGTTTCCACTCAAGGAGGGGATCGGCAGGCTTTTGCGTGGCTCTCACGATGGAGACTGTTGCCTTCCCGGCCTGCGGAAAAAGCTCCGCTGTCTGGTCGCCCGGTTCCATCATGCGGGGCCTCCGGTTAGTTTCACCACGGTATGCGACAGGACGCAAATGTTGCGCGTCTTGCCGGTCTGAATATTCCGGATATTGATTTCACCGGGCAGCCAGCCACAACGCTCCACGACGGCGGTGATTTGCGTCCGGCAGTTGAGAGCTACCCGGAGCATGGTGCCCGGAGGAAACTCCTGTTCACATGCCGTCTTTAGAGCATTGACGGCGTTCCGATAGGTTGAAACGGCATCCCGGATAGAGCACGCGGTTGATACGCTCATAAATTAGTCAGGATACAATGTAACCGTTCTCAGGGATCACCGGGGTGTCCTTTGACTTGAGCCCCCGAATGAACATAAAGCGGGGATCGCCGGGCTCTCCGGAGCCATGAAGCATTGCGCCAGAGTCTCCTTCCAGCATTACCATGGCGCAGAACCCCGAGCGCGAAACCACGCGAGCCGGTGGAATCCAAACGGTGCAAGGCTTAGGCTGAAATGATTGCTGGAAGTTAGGGGCAATCATGGCTTAGGCGGCAGCGGCAGTAATTTGGCGGGCTTTCTCGCAAACCACTTCCGCAATGAGCTTGGCGAGGGGAATACCCCGCCTCACTGATTCACGGCGTAGCACCTTAAGGACTGGTGGCGGGATCAACTGTTCGATGTCGGTTTCGAGTTCGATTGCGTTCATGATGTATTTGAAATACGTGATTTACGTAATTTGGCAACAAAAATCTGCGTTCACGGCGTGATTTTGGCGTTCACATTTGCGTTTTTAGCGTAATTCTCTACCTTTAGCCCATGACAGAGCTGACCGCCCAATCCCTAAAAGACTGGCTCGATACCATCGAGAAAGACCGCCACTGGCTTGCAGATGAGCTAGGCGTGAGTAAACGAACAGTAGATAACTGGTTTACGGAGAACAAGTTTCCTCTCTTTGCGGAAAAGCATATCGCCCGTATCAGAGCCGCTGAACGATCTCCAAAAATTCGCTTTTCAGAGGATGAATGGGAACTGATCGAAAGGGCGCGAGCCTTATCCGGTTATGACAGCAGGGATGAGTTCTTCACGTCAGTTCTGACTGCACACGCCGAGAAAGTAGTGAGCGACCACTCCAAGGAGGACAACTCTTAAGCAGCCTTCGGGCCGGTCCACAATGCCTCCGCCACCTGGTCCGGCGTAAGGGGCATAAGAATCCAGCGCCCACTCCGGAGCCGCACACAACATCCCGCGTCCCTGAGCGGGCTGATGGTGGCCACTTGATCCGGCGAAAAATAGAAGACGCCTCCGTCCCGGTCCACGGCCCGCAACATCCGGCGGGGTCCTGTGGTGGAGGGTGAGAGTTCGGAAAGGGGGGACGATGACACTTTGGATCTCATTGGGGGGATTTGTGCTGCGGTTGGTCAACGTCGATTGCTCGACGCTCATATTCCAGCATAACCCCGCGTCCCGGTCCACCGGGAGCGACGCTGCATCGTGCAGCATTGACCTGAAAATTCTAACGCACGTGAACCATCTGCCAGGCAAGAAAGACCCCCACAATTGCCACAAGAGGTGTTCCCACCAGGAAAAGCATCCCCCGAAACACGCTTCCCCGCATCATCGCGAGAACGCACATGCCGACGTGAAGCGGTGCGAGGAGAGCCAAGCCCCCCAGCAGCAGGGGCTGCCAGCGGGGGAGAAGCCCGCCCACCACCAGCATCCCAACGGCGAGCCACGCCAAGGTGTTCAGGTCCCGTTCTGAGCGCGCTCGGGGTGACGGTCCTGCCTGCACCACCACAATACGCTGTGGAGGGGCCGGGGCGGGGTGGGAACGGTTCACGACACGGACGGCAGGTTTCAACTGGACGGGCTGTTTCACCCGTCCAAACATTCCGACTAACTTAACCATTCAAGAAGGAACCCCACGAAATTCATGAAGTATCGTCGCCCCTCCATCAATCTCACGGAAGACCAGGCGGAAATGCTGGACATCATCATGCGGCGCGAAGGCTACCGCTCGCCGACAGAAGTTTTCCAGAGCATGCTCCGGCACAACTGCCTTAGCCAGCAACCACACACGATCACGGGAAAGTGGGCGAGCCTTCCTCCTTTCGAGCGTGACGAACTGGACCGGAACCTCTTGGCAATGCTCAAAGCAGGGAAGGGGGAGAAGGGAAGCTGGCTTAAAAAGGTGATCTATGACGCTATTAAGGAAATTGCAGGTGCGGACGCGAAGTCGCCGACCGTTGATCAGGTAATTTCAATGATACCAGAAAAAATTCGGAAAGTTCTAGATGTTAATTAATCTGACGACTTGAGTAGAATTTCCGGCGGCGCTGGAGTGGCTGCTAAGGCTGCGGCATTGGGCTCAACTAATTTTCCAAAATATTGCCGGATAGCCGTTTTAAGGGTGGTGTTATTTACAACACTCTCCTGTTCACCTTTTAAAATCTTAATCACGCAGTGCGGATACATGCAGCCATCCGGGTCATGAACTATTAAAAACGAATATACATCTACGGTCTCGGTTCCGTCACTCTTTCTTACTCTTGATCTTTCGTTCGGAAGAGGTGCGATGGCGCGTATGCACATCCCGGCGACTACTTGATCTTCTCGATATACGCCCTCACCTCCGTCGTACAATACATCCTTAGGGCCGCCGCTTGGGTTCAAGTCACGCGAAATAACGGATTGCTGTTTAGTGGTGAATCCTGGAATTCCAGTTTCAGTATATGACTCATCGGGCTTTAAAGGGTGGTGCCGCAGGAAAATCCAATCGTCTAAGGAAAGTTCTGAAACGCGGGTTCTTCCTAGCGAATGAAGGCGTTCCGGAATGGACTTATGTTCACACGGGCAATCAAGCGGATTCATTCTTTAATCTTGAAAGCATTAAGTAAACTTCGTAATCTTTGAAGCCGTAGTAAGTCCGGATGTCGCCTTCTTTTTCAACGAGCACAATATCTCCATTTGGATATACGTCTAACGCTCTATGGCCGTCAGTGCCTAATCGTAAATAGATGCTTTCGTCGGAAGTCGGTGTAGAGCTTGACACCTCGAAGCCCGACTTTCTCACCAGTCTCTTAACGATTTCAACCCACTCCAGATGGCTGATTGCGGACGTTTCCTCAGAAGGCTGTGTGTGTGATTCGGCCTTTAGATATGCCGAATCCAATGACGTTCGGCTTTTTGCGTCACTGCCGACGCATTTACTAGTGTTTTTAAATGAACCATGAGTTACGGGCATTTTAATCCCTAGAGTGGATGTATCGAGAGATGAACTCCATGGGACGCTCATCATAACAAATGCCGTAAGAACCTGGCGGTGGCTCTTAGGAAAATCGGCTCCGTCCAATCTTGGGAAGGTTGAGGTTAAGGAATTCATGGGATGTCTCCTTTATCTGACAACTCCATGGACCACGAAAGCATCAATCCCAAGAGGTGGCCCAAGGCTTCTTTGCTGAGGGTTGATATATCCGTTTCCAGGGGAGTGCTTATATCTGTGTTTAAAAGACTTCCAATTCCAAGTTCAACAGGTGGCTTGGGAGTGCCCAAGTTATCAATGACCGTAACAACCTTGGCAATAGCGCTCCATTGAGAAAGGCGGTTGATTTTTATATTGTCCAAATTCTCCGGTCCATTTCGAGGGCGGTTTATCCTGTAAAAAAAGTCCGCTGCTTCGGGGCTCTCAAGATTTAAGCCATTCACAAGAGAAGCGAGCCTTCGGTAAGACTCCACACGGTTTAAGGCATGCCATATAAAAGTGTGTCCTACGCCAAATCTGAAGGTTGGATTTTCTTGAAGGAAGTTACGTGATGAATTTTCAAATGCAACTGCGCATGAAGACGTGGAGGGGCATACATAGAAACCCGCTTCTTCGCTAGTTGAAGGCTCGACAGATAAAGCAAACTCGATTCGGTCTGAAGTAACACTAAGCCTAGCTGTAAGGTTTTCGATCTTCGCATCCAAGTCAAACCGTCGCTCAGTTACTTTCCGGGTTTCATTCTGGTGACTAAACCCAAAAAATTTCTGGAAATCAGGCCCCCAGTCAGATTTTGGCATATCCAGCGCGAACACGGTGAGGCGCCAGCTCTGAATACCAAATCCAAGTCGAGGCAAGGGGGCGCTGTCGTCTATAATCATCACAGCAACTGTGGAACTAAAAAAAATTTGTCAAGGGTAGAAGAGTGCTTTTTGTTGAGTCATATCCTTAGTTTTTTCGCCATCCTCGCCTTGTGCTCGTCGTTCAGGTGCCCGTAAACTTTTCCGACCAAAATGCCGCCGTCCCGATGACCCAGCCACCCGGCAATCGTCATGTAATCAATTCCCGCCATCACGCCGTGACTGGCAAAGAAATGGCGGAGGTGATGAAACCCCAGCCATGGAAGCCCGGCAGCCTCCCGCGCCAGCGTGAGGGACTCCCTCATAGTTTTGGCGGGCCGGTCTTCGCCCGCTTTCCGGCGTGGGGAAGGGAAGAGATACTGGCTCGTGTCCTTCGCCGCTTCCTTCATCTCCAGTAGAAGCGCCTCCAGGGCGGAATTGAACTCGATACGGCGGCCCATTCCATTTTTGGTCTGGCCATCGGCTCCGACGTGCAGGCGGCCCGCCTCAAAATCGACTCCATCCCATCGGGTGCGGAGGGCCTCCTTTTCCCGGCAGCCGGTGCAATGAAGGAACCGGAGGTAAAAGCGCATGAGCCGCCCATTGCGGCGGCAGGCGGTATCCACGCCGTCGAGCAGCCGCCGGAATTCGTCCATCGTGAGCAGCCGCTTTTCCTCCGGCTCCTCCTCCTCAAGGTTCCGGATCGGGGGAAGGCTCTTTAGCCGTCCGGCTTCGATGGCGTCGCGGAGAGCAGCCCGGAGGGCGTTAAGGTCCAGATTCACCGTGCGGGCACTGACGGGGCCCAAGGGCTCTCCCTTGGAGTCCTTGATCGTTCCGGCGAGCCGGGCCTCGATATACTCCTTCACCATCGGGCCGCTGATGCGGTCCAAGGTGGTGTCTCCAAAGTAGCGGACCCAACGCTCCAGGGTTTTCCCTTCGGTGTAGTTTGTCCACGCCCCGCGCTCTGCCCGGATGGCGCTGGCGGTGTAGGTTTTCACCCATTCGCGGAATCCGGGAGGTTTGGTGGCGGGGGTGGGGAGGGAGTCCGACCGGCGGGCAAGTTTCAGGAGCTCGAAGGCGTCCCGGGCCTCTCCCACGCTCCGGACCGGCTTGCCCTCCGGGGTCAGGAGCGGAAACCGCCGGTTCAGCCGCTTCCCGCCGTCCTCCACCAGGAGGCGTCCGTAGTAACGATCCCCACGAATGAAAATTCCTGCAATTCGTCTGTTGCGCGAATCACGGACCTGTTTAAAAGACACACTGTCAGCTTTGTCCAGCATGCGCCAAGAATGGCACAATCGATGGCACAAAGTCAACAATCGGGCTTGAAAAGCTCCCCGCGAGTGGGTAACTCGTTCAACGGTAACATCGCTCTCGTGGCGGAATTGGTAGACGCGTATGACTCAGGATCATATGGGGTAACCTGTGGAGGTTCGAATCCTCTCGAGAGCACCACCGCCCGCGCCCGGGTTCACAGGGCTTCAAAGGTGGCCTTTTATGCAGGATCCGGTCTTCGTTCAGGATGCGTTCGCTAAAATCGCGCGGCGCTATGTATTAACCAATCACGTGCTGTCGCTCGGCACGGACATCCTGTGGCGGAAAAAGGTGGCGCGCCTCGTGGAAAAACAACGGCCGTCCAAAGTGCTGGACCTTGCCACGGGCAGCGGGGACCTGGCGGCAGAGATCGCGAAGCGGTGTCCGGACGCGGCAATTACCGGAGCGGATTTCTCGGCTCCCATGCTGGAGGTGGCCGCCCGCCGGAAAGTGCCCAATCTCACGCTCCTGGAGGCGGATGCCATGAAGCTGCCCTTCGCGAACGGCACGTTCGACGTGGTCACCGTGGGCTTCGGGCTCCGGAACATGGCGTCCTGGCCGGATGCCATTTGGGAAATGGCGCGGGTCCTCCGGACCGGCGGGACTCTGATCGTTCTGGATTTTTCCCTGCCCGCGGCGGTGCCCCTGCGGCTTCCCTATCGTTTCTATCTCCACCGGGTGATGCCCCTAGTGGCAGGCTGGATCACCGGCCAGCGGGACGCCTACGCCTACCTCGCGGGATCGGTGGAGCGGTTTCCGTCCGGGGAGCACATGAATGACCTTCTCAAGGCCAATGGCTTCGCCATCACGGAAGCCATGCCGGTGAGCTTCGGGATCGCCAGCATTTACGTGGCGCGGAAGTAGGCGCTCCGGAGATCCGGGCAAACTCCTGGCTTCCATCGCCAGGGATAAACCGTGTTGAAAGCATTGGAAACGAAGCGCACCGTTTCCTCATGCCCGTGCTTGAAATCGAATCCACCGACGACTACCGCGACTTTAAGGAGCTTCTCCTGTTTAAACGTGTAAATGGCCAGGAGGAGCTTCTAACGCCGGTGAAGGAGCTTTCAGCGGACCCGATGAGTGTCACGATTCTTTCCCCCGTGCCTCTTGCCAGGGAGCCGGGAGTGACGCTGTTTCTCACTGAGGAGGATTCCGGGAATCCCCGGCAACTGGATACCCTGGTCGAGGGCGTGACACTGCGGGTGAGCGGCGGGGAAGGGGATTTCGGGACGATCTTCAGATGCTATCTGGAGGGAGCCAAATCCGCCATGGACGATGAATGACGCGGAGCGTTCAGGTTTCCGGCGGCGGACAGTGGCCCGTCTATCCTTCTATACTCACTTTTTCTTTTCAGGAATCTCCTGGAGGAGGTTCTTCTCCAGATCATAGGCCAGTTTAAGGGTCACGCCCTTGCCGGATTCCGCGGCCAGGGTGCCGCGGAGGGTAAAGCGCAGCGTGCCGTCCGCGGCCCATTCTCCATCATTGATGCCGCGATGGAAGAGCTGTTTCATTTTGTAGGACGAGTGCGTGTCAGAGTACCTCCATGCCAGGGTATCGAGTTGCTCCTCCATGCGGAAGATCCGACCGGTTTCCAGTTCCACTTTATAAAGCCAGGCGATGTTCTCACCAGAGCCGGTTTTCTGGGTATACAGGATCCACTGTCCGTTCGGAGACACGTCAAAAAAAGGCTCCCATGGGGCTCCGCGTTCCGGGTCGGGATGAATCAAGGTAACGGGTGCCTTTTGGGAGCCCCGGAACCGAACGATCGCCCGCCAATCTCCGGTGCCGCCTTCGGGGAGATTCTCCCTTGAGACCTCCACTTTCACTGGTGGATCCGTTGGTGTTGTCCCGCCCCGGCTGGAGGGAAAAAAAGCATCACTACCAGGGCGGAAAAGATTTCCATTGGAAACGGGCGGGGGAAATTTTATGCGAACAGCTTCATAAACGGCACGCCCTCGTTCAGCGTGGGGCGCTCGGGGCGGCCTTTATATTTGTATATCAGGTCCATGTTCCCCAGGCCCAGAGCGTGGAGGATGGAGGCGTGGAGATCATGCACATGCAGGCGGTCCTCCACGGCGTGGAAGCCAAGTTCATCCGTGCTGCCGATGGTCTGGCCGCCTTTGATGCCGCCGCCGGCCATCCACATGGTGAAGCCCCAGGGATTGTGGTCCCGTCCATCGCCTTTTTCGCTCTGCGGAGTGCGGCCGAATTCACCGCCCCACACCACCAGCGTCTCGTCCAGCAGCCCGAGGGATTTCAGGTCTTTCAATAGACCGGCCACCGGCTTGTCCGTGGCGCGGCAGAGCCCGGAGTGGTTGGACTCGATCTTCGCGTGCGCGTCCCACCGGCTGCCCGCGCCGCTGTAGAGCTGGACGAAGCGGGTGCCCCGCTCCACCAGCCGCCGCGCCAGCAGGCACATGCGGCCAAAGGTTTCCGTCTCCTTTTCCCCCACGCCGTAGAGGGCCTTCGTGGCGTCGGTTTCTTTTGTCAGATCCACCGCCTCCGGGGCCGCGGACTGCATACGGTAGGCGAGTTCGTAGCTGGCGATGCGGGCCTCTAGTTCACTGTTCTCCGGATGCTGTTCCGCGTAGCGCCGGTTCAGCCGGTCCAGAAAGGCCAGCTTCCCGCGCTGCCGGGCATCGGAAACGGAGGGCGGAGGATTCAGATTCGGCACCGGCTCCGCTCCCGGGGTAATGCGGATGCCCTGCCACTCCGCGGGCATGAATCCCGCGCTCCAGTTCCGGGGTCCGTTGATCACCGGGGAGGGATTATCCTGCATGACTACAAAGGCCGGGAGATCCCGGTTTTCCGTGCCCAGCCCGTAGCTCACCCAGCTCCCCAGGCAGGGGCGTCCGCCCAGGGGGCTGCCGGTATTCATCTGGCACACACCGGAGGAGTGGTTCACTCCGTCCGCCCAGCAGGAGCGGATGACCGCCATGTCATCCACACAGGTGGCCGTGTGCGGCAGCCAGTCGCTCACCCAGGTGCCGCTTTGCCCGTGTTGCTTCCAGGTGCGTTTGCACTCCAGAAGCGGGGAATTGAATTCCCCCATGGCTGTGATGACCGGCTTGAAACTGTCCGGGATCTTTTGTCCCGCCAGCCGGTTCAGATCGGGCTTGGGATCGAAGAGATCGATGTGGCTGGGCCCGCCCTCCATGAAGAGGAAGATCACGCTCTTCGCCTTCGCGGGGAACTGCGGGCGCTGGACCATGCCACCCGCCACCGCTTTCTCCAGCCCCAGCAGTTGCGCCAGCGCCAGCGCGCCAAAGCCTCCGCCGGCCTGACGCAGAAAATCGCGACGGCTCCGGGTGAAGTCGATGTTCCCGCAACTCATGATCCCGATCCTACGCCATGCCGCCGCGGACGCCAGTTCCATCTTCGCGGGCTCCGTTCCCGCCGTTGCGTGAACAGATGCCCGGAGACATGGGTGGGCGAATGGGAAGCAGGCGCATCGCACTCTTTGGCGGGTCGTTCGATCCGCCACACACGGCACATCTGGCAATCGCCCGGGATGCCGTGGGGCAATGCAGGCTGGACAGCGTGGTCTTCCTGCCGTGCCGGGAATCGCCCCTTAAAGGGAAAGAGCCCGGTGCTTCCGGAACCCAGCGGCTGGAAATGCTCCGGCTGGCCACCGTGGAATGCCCGTGGGCGACCGTGAGCGGCTGGGAACTGGACCGGCCGGGGCCCAGCTATTCCTGGCAGACGGTGGAGCACTTCGCCTCCCTGGAGCCGGAGGCTGATCTGCACTGGCTGATGGGCGAGGACCAGTGGGGAAATCTGGAGCGCTGGGCCAGGCCGGACTACCTGCGGGAACGGCTGACCTTCATCGTTTTCGCCCGTGCCGGGGTAGCCCCCGCGCCACGACCGGGCTGGCGCGCGGTGTTCCTTTCCGGGGAATACGCGGGCTCCTCCACGGAGGCCCGCCGCCGGATCGGGGCAGGGGAGCCCACCGGGGGGCTGCTGCCCCAGGCCGTGGAGGATTACATTCTCAACGCCCGGCTCTACTGAGCAGGAGGTCATCGATGATCTCCCCGGCGCTGAAGAAGGCGAGGGAATAATGCCCCTCCTCCCGCAGGTGGAAGGTGGCACCAGGGATGCGGGCCGCGAGTTTTTCGGCCAGGGAATAATGGAAATTCGTATCCTGGGACCCGTGCCAGAGACTCACAGGCACGCGGATTTCCCCCACGTCAAAGCCCCATGGCAGCGCGTAGCAGCGCCCGTCATCATACACCGCCCGGTGGCCGGACCTCGCGGCATCCCGGAAGGAGGGGTAAAAATCCGCGAAGCGCCCGCGATCCGAAAGAAACAGCCGGTCCCTGGGCTTCATGGCGCGGGCCGCGAGTTGCAGCAGCGGCCATGGAGGGCGCACCCGCGCGGCGAGGAGCATGGGTGCCAGCAGGGAGCGCAGGAGATTCGGGTGCCGGTCCTGCACGGCCAGCAGGGCACGATAAACCGGGGAAAACCGCTTCCGGGCCTCCGGGGTATCCAGCGGCGGCGCGCCACAGCAGACCGCCGCGGCCCGCACCCGGTGCGGCAGCGCCCACGCGCAGGCGAGGGCATAGGGACCGCCCCCGGACATGCCCAGCACCTCGAAGCGGTCCAGCCCCAGGGATTCCGCCAGGCTGTCCACCAGTGGCGGGAAGTGAAGGATGCGGCGGTCCGGAATACGGCTGGACCCGCCCAGGCCAGGACGGTCCGGTGAGATCACGCGCAGTCCCTTTTCCATACCCTGCCGGTGCAGAAAAACACCCTGGGCGCTGCTGCCCGGCCACCCGTGGAAAAAGATGAGCGGAGTGCCTGCGGGTTCTCCATATTCCCGGTAGGAAAGCGTGCTCCCGTCCGCGAGGACTATCCTCCGCAGTTCACCGGGAGACGAAACCGCCATGATCCGGGCTTTTTTAACTAGCTACGGGCTCTTCTCAACAGACTTACCGCGCAGGCCGCGAGCACGGAGGCCCATACCGGTTCCGGCACGGTCACCGGTTCCTGCGGGATATGGGTGAGAGGCGTGAACATCGCTCCTGCCGGCATGCCTTCCGTCATCTTCACCGGCTGCGGAACCTGGAGAGGAAGCGCTTCATCCTGAAGAAGCTCCGTTTCCGCCGCGGCAAAGACGACAGAGGCGGAAGCCAGGAGAAAAATGGTGGCGGGGAGTTTCATGCCATGGTGTACGCCTGGGGAGAGCACACGGAATGAGCGCGATCCTAGACGCGAACCCTCCCCTGTGTCCATCATCAAATTAGTCATTCTGAAAATTTTACCTCCATCCGGGGAACCGGGTAACATCTTCGCTGGCAAGCGGACCCGGGGGCATTTTCCTGTGGCTTCCCCCTCATTGTTCACTGCCTGGGAAACCTGAACTCGAAGCCCTTCCGCCTTATGACTCCAGACTCCCAGGCTGCCCTGCCGGAACTCACATGGACATGGTGTTCCCCCAAATATGGCTGGCTGGCCACCATCATCCGGGCGGATGGACTCGTGAGGCAGAGCCGCCTTTTTTCCCCGAAGGATGCTCCCGCGGGCGATGACCTGGGACGCATCCCTCCGGAGCAGGCGCTTCAGGCCCTGGCTCTCTCCCGGGAGGCTCTGAAGGACGCGGGCCGGGGCGAGGGGGAATCCATGAACGATTATGAACGGGTGGAACTGCACCTCCTGGAGGGGGCGGAAAACCGCTCGGTCTGTGTTGCCGTGAGCGGGTTGAAAAACCATCCGGCCCTGGTCCGCGTGCGTCAGGCGGTGCTGAGTGCGCGCCGTCAGACAGGGGGTGGTTTCTTTTCATGGCGGAGCCCGGGCGGCCGCCTCACCTGGCTGCTGCTGGCGCTCATGGTGGCCTTTGCGTGGTGGATCATCCGGGACTGGAGGGCGGGGGACAGAATGGCCCGCGAGGCCAGCCGTGTGGAGGGTACGGTCACTGCCAGGGAGGGGGAGAGCGGGACGGACAGGAACAAATTTATCAAGGTGAACTTCACACCTCCCGGTGGCACTGACCGGGAGGTGAAGATCTCGGAATATCTCTCCGCGGAAAACTGGTCCGCAGCCAGCCCCGGCAGCCGGATAAAGCTGTGGCATCTGTCGGCTACGGACCAGACTTACCTGGAGTCCGATATCATGCGCTGGAACGGGGATAAGAAGTGGATCGTTATCCTTCCCCTCGGCATCGCCGCCTGCATGTTTCCCATTATCTGGAGCCTGCGCCGTCACCGGGTGGGCGTCCACGAGGACGGTCAGGAGTATCTCATCAAAGACGACGCGGTCACGGCGGATGACAAGGCGGCGATGATTAACCGCACGAAGGCGAATTTCATACGCCTGGCTTTCCGGCTCTGCCGGTAAGGCCGGCTGTCCTCCGGCGGGAGGCAAGGCGGGCGCCTTATTTACTTCCCCGCGGCTCTACTCCGGTTCCAGGCCACGCACTCTTCATAGCGGACCCCGGAGCCGCCGAAGATATCCAGGGCGCTGCCGATGGTGACATCCACGCGGCCCTGGCTGACCTGGTGCGCGAGTTCCAGATCGGCGAGGCTGCGCGCGCCTCCCGCGTAAGTCACGGGCACTCCATTCCAGGCTCCCAGCAGACGGAGCAGGTCTTCATCCATGCCCCGGCACTGGCCTTCGACGTCCGCGGCGTGGATAAGAAACTCGGCGCAGTGACCGGCCAGGGAATCCAGCACGGCGGGAGTCACCCGCAGGGAGGTGCGGGTTTGCCAGCGGTTCATGCAGACAGTCCATCCGCCATCCGCGTCCCGGCGGCAGGAGAGATCGATCACCAGCCGGTCCGGTCCCGCGGCCTCCCGCAGCGCGGCCAGTCGCTCCGGAAGGAAGAGGCCGTCCGCGTCGAACAGCCATGAGGTGACAATGACGTGGGAGGCTCCGGCTTCCAGCCATGCCTCGGCATTCCCCGCGTGGATACCGCCTCCGGCCTGCAATCCCCCGGGCCATGCCCCCAGGGCGGCGCGCGCGGCCTCCGTGTTTCCCGGTCCCAGCATGATGACGTGGCCGCCCGTGAGACCATCCTGGAGGTAGAGGGTGGCATAGTAATCCGCGGGACGTTCGCTGACAAAGTTCGTGCGCAGCTCCCCGGCGTCACCCGTGAGGGTGCCGCCGACGATCTGTTTCACCCGTCCTTCGTGGAGGTCAATGCAGGGGCGGAATCTGGACATGGCGCGACCTGGTGCCAAAGCATGGCGGCGTCAATGAGGGCCGTGCGGGGGAGCCCCAGAGGCCGCAGGTAGGGAAGTAGGGAAGTAGGGATCTGTTTCAAACTTTTCCGATTCATCCAGGGGAGGAGTCTTAATCCTGAAAAGTTTGTAAATCATCCCTACATCCCTACCTCCATAAGCATTAGGGGAAGAATGGGCCTCCGGGATTCATGAATTTTCACCAATACCATATTTTCAAACCATGCCGGATCCCATTGGCAGAGAATTAGGGAAGCAGGGCAGGGAATGGAACTTTTTTGAATCTCCGGGAGAACTGGGTTCGCCCGGCAAAGGGCCCCGCTCTGACGTGAAGGCCCGGGCTTGCGGGGGCGGCGGGGGCTGTCCATGGTCCGCCGCATGAACCTGCCGCGCCTCCTCCTCGCCGTGCTCCTCACCGCCACCGCCGCCTTCGGCCAGACAAAACCTGCCAACCGGGCGGCGGATGAGACCATCAAAATCTGGGAACAGGGGGACTGGAAAGGCACGCTGCCGAACGGGTGGAAAATCGAGGGACCGGAGATCTCCGAGGTCACCGCGCACATGGGCGGCACCACGGCGGTGAAGAATGTCAGCGTGCCCCTCATTGAATATTTCAAACCGTCGTCGGCCCCCTCGAAACGCGCGGTCATTGTCTGCCCGGGCGGCGGCTATAACATTCTCGCATGGGACCTGGAGGGCACAGAGATCGCCACCTGGCTCAGCGGAAACGGCTTTCACGCCTTTGTCCTGAAATATCGTCTCCCCCGGAACAAAGACCCCCGGCACGGTCCGGCGCTGGAGGACGCGCAGCGCGCCATCAGCCTCGTGCGGTCCAAAGCGGAAGCGTGGGGCATCGCGGCGGATCAGATCGGCATCATGGGATTCTCCGCCGGAGCTCATCTCTCCGCCATGGCGGCCACGCACCACGCGCAACGGGCCTATCCCGCGAAGGACGCCATTGATGCCGTTTCCTGCCGTCCGGATTTTGTGGGGCTCATCTATTCCGCCTATCTCCTCGCCAATGAAAAAGATCCGGCGGCGGGACTCAGCCCGGAACTGCCGCTCAATGCGCAAACCCCGCCCGCTTTTCTGGTGCACACCATGGACGACCAGCTCCCCTGCGCCAATGCCACCACCTGGATGCTGGGGATGCAGAAACTGAAGCTCCCGGCGGAACTTCATATCTTTGCCTCCGGAGGACACGGTTATGGATTGCGGTCTGACAAAACCGTCAGCGGCTGGGCGGCGTGCATGATCGAATGGCTGAAGCGCGGAGCAGGGAAGGGGGCTTGAGTGCCGCCAGTTCGGTGATCCCCCCTGCGGGAACGGGCGGGGGACGGATTTCCGGAACCGCGATGGAAAATCCCTCTTGGCGTTGTTCCACGGGGTGTGTCATACGTTCCTGGTTTCTCCAAGGCTTCCACTCCCACGTCCATCCCCCTCCATGATCCGTCGTTTCCGTTACCATTTTCTTGCGCTCGCCAGTGTCCTCATGCTGTCCGCGGCAGTTCCCCAGGCGTCCGCCCAGCAGGTCGCGGATCCCGGATCGCATCCGGCGAGCAAGGTGGCGCAACAGTATGTCACCATGATGTTCGCCCAGCAATATGATAAGGGAGTGGACATCATGGACGAGAGCTATCTCCAAAGATTCCAGAAAGGCTATATCCAGCGGACCAAGCACGCGAGCACCATCGATGAGGAGGACGCGCTGGTGCGCCGCCTTCATAAGGAAAAGGTGGAGGACATCGAGAAGATGACGCCCCGGGAGTTTTACATCGCTCACTACCTCGGCTTGCAGGAGGCCCAGCCGCTGCCGCCGGAGGCTCTGGCGAAGATAAAGGAAACGCTGAAGTTTAAGATCCTGAGCGTGGCGCAGGAAGGGGACAAACTGGCCCACGTGCTGGTGAGATCAACGCACTCCAACGGAAGGGCGAACGTGGACAGCCTCGATCTCGTGTCCCTCCAGAAAAATGGGGATAAATGGCAGATCGCCCCCAATCTGCAGGAGCCGAAAATCACTAAAGCGGATGAATCCTCCACTACCAGCAAGGAACCGGTGGCGGATCCCGTGAAGAAGCCCGCGGCGGACCCGGTGAAGCCGACCCCCGCGCCAAAACCGCCGAAACGCAAAACCCCTTGAGTTATCCCAACGGTTAGGCTTTTGAAAGACACGATGAAGACAGTCAATATCGGGATTATCGGCGGCGGCCTCATGGGCCGGGAAATGGCGAGCGCTTTTGCCCGCTGGTGCGCGCTCAAGGACATGCCGGTGCTCCCCGTGCTCGCGGGCGTGGCGGATGTGAGTCCGGCGGTGCTGGACTGGTTCCGCGCCGTTCCCTCGGCCACGCTGCTCACCACGGATTACCGGGACCTGCTTTCCAGCCCGGGGATCGATGTGGTGTATGTGGCGGTGCCGCATAATCTGCACGAAAAGATCTATCTGGACGTGCTGGCGGCTGGGAAGGACCTCTTCGCGGAAAAGCCCTTTGGCGTGGATCTCGGCGCGGCCCAGCGGATCGCCGCGGCCTCGGAAGAAAGCGGACGCTTCGTGCGGTGCAGCAGTGAGTTCCCTTTCTTCCCGGGTGCTCAGCGGGTGATCAAAGCCTGCCAGGCGCAGAACATGGGCCGCCTCATGGAAATCCGCTCCGGATTCCATCACAGCAGCGACCTGGACCCCACCAAGCCCGCGAACTGGAAACGCTTCAGCAGCGTGTGCGGTGAAGTGGGCGTGCTGGGAGACCTGGGCATGCACACCCTGCACGTGCCCCTGCGGCTCGGCTGGAAGCCGAAGAGTGTCTATGCCCAGCTTCAGAAGGGCTACCCCCAGCGCCCCGGGTCCGACGGGAATCCCACAACCTGCGATACCTGGGACAATGCCCTGCTGCATACCTGGATCGAGGACGGGGAAAACCAGGTCCCCATGCGTCTGGAAATGAAGCGCATGGCTCCGGGTGCGACGAATACGTGGTTCATCGAAGTGTATGGCACGGAGGGCGGTGTGCGTTATTCCACCGCCGAGCCGAAGACGCTGCATACCTTCCGCCGCACGGCAAAGGAGCAGATATGGGAGCGTTCGGACCTCGGGTTCGATATGGCTTTCCCGGCCATCACCGGCGGCATTTTTGAACCGGGCTTCCCGGACGTGATGCAGCAGATGTGGGCGGCGTATCTCATGGAGCGCGAGGGCCTGCTGGGTTCCCGCTTCGGGTGCGTGACTCCCCGCGAGGCGCTCTCCTCCCACGAAGTCTTCGCCGCCGCGCTGGCCTCCCAGGCCGGGAACCGGGTGGCCGTGGTGGCGTCCTGAGGTTTTCCCATGCGTGCCCTTCTAGTCAAAGAATTCACCTTCGAGGCTGCCCAGACGCTGCCCCACGCGCCGGAGGGGCACAAGTGCCGCCTCATGCACGGGCACAGCTTCAAGGTGGAGATCGTGGTGGACGGAGAGGTGGACCCCGCCACGGGGTGGGTCTATGATCACGCGGAGATCAGCCGCGCCATGAAACCGCTGCTGGAGCGGTTGGACCACGCCTACGTGAATGAAATCGAAGGTCTGGAAAATCCGACCATCGAGCTCATGTGCGCGTGGTTCTGGAAAAAGCTGGCCCCTCAACTTCCGGGCCTGCATGAGATCGTGCTTCACGAGACCCCCACCGCGCGGTGTATTTTCCGCGGGGAGTTTTAGAGATTACGGCCAGGGGGATTCGGCTAATTGCTTTCCGCCATGCGTCCCGGTACGGCACTGTTCTCCGGGACAGCCAAGGCCAACAAGGAGCGGCGACATTCCTGTCCCCGTGAGTCCTCCGATGGAGAAAGGAGCCTGGTCCTGCGGAGATGAAGGGCCCAACGGATGAATTCCAGACGGCGGCAGGAATGTCGCCGCTCCCTGGGGGCCACCCTGAAACCGGTTAGCCGGGCATCACTGATTACCTGCCTCTTCATGCCGGATGAATTCCCGGCATGAAGAGGTGAAATATTCAGCAGAGGCTTCCCCGTCCCCCGTCAGGCGACCGCCACTTTCATTTCCTCCGGCAGGCCGATGCTGCGGCGGCGGTAGAGGAATTCGAAGAGATTCCCTTCGTGCGGCTGGTCCCACTGGACGCGGTTTGTCGGGGTGGGCCCGATGTTGAGCCGGTCGATGTGCGGGGACTCCAGCAGTTCCTGAATCCATGCTTTGTCGTCCGTGATGGCGGTGACGACGAGCGAAGGCCCGATGACATCGAGCATTTCCGCCTGAGGGACATTGGTGACGCTGGCAAAGGGGAAAAGAAACTCCCGGTTGGCCAGGGGGTGGTCGAAATTCCCGCACCAGACGATGGTCGGCTGGAGGTAGTTCATCCCGTCACGGGTGACCCGGCGGTCGTTCCCGCGCATTGCGCCGGAGACATCCTTCGCTCCGGAGGTGAGAAGGCCTTCCGTGATGGTGCCGTCGATGTATTCCGGCATGGCGGGATTGGCGAAGCCGGAGAGCCGGGCCTCCGGATCCTCCGTGGCGCGGGGCACCATGGGCAGCAGGGCCTCCGCCAGGGCGGCGGCGATCTCCTCCGCGTAGCGCGGCACCAGGATGGCCGAAGTGTTGATACAGGAACGACCGGAGTTGGCGCTCACGCTTTCCACCAGGACCGGGAGGTAATCGCGCCATTGTTCGATCCTGTCCTCCCCGATGAGAATCTTGCTGCGGCCCGAGCCGTGGACCTCCACGCGGGGGTCCGCGGCATATTGAGCCACGGTGGCGTCATCCCCGAACATCATCACCCGTCCCGCCTTGCGCAGGAAAATGCCGGAACCGTCGTGCCCGGTGGGGTAATAACCGAACGCCTCGCGCGGGATGCCGGCCTTGATGAGTGCCTGGATGACGCGCCACGGCGTCCACGGTTCCTCCCGGCCTGGCTTGAGCAGCACGGGAACCCCGAGAGCGATGGCCGGAATCCAGAGCGCGTTCACCGCCGGGGAGTTGCTGGGCAGAATGACCGCCAGATCCTCCGTCACGCAGTGGTAGCCCACCGGAGCACCGCCTTGGCTGCCGTGGCCACGATCCAGCACCTCCAGATCCAGCCCGCGGGTGAGGCCGCGCAGGATGGTCTCGATATCCGCGAAGATCCCGCCCAGCCGCTTCATATTCATGCGGATGAGCGCGTAAGGCAGGCCGCTGGTGGTGGCCAGTTGGCGGACATAGTCCTCCGGGGACTGCGTCTGGCCGTCATCGCCGAGCGGCAGGGTGTCGTTCAGGAAAATATCGCCCGCCTTTTTCACCATCGCGATCCGTTCCCGGATCGGCACGGCCCGGAGAATGGCCCGGGCTTTTTTGGACAACGGCAGGTCCCGCGCGATGAGCCCGCTGTTCGCCTGACTCACCCGGATGGCGGGCTCTCCCGTGGCCACATGGGGCACCTCCGCGACATCCAGGGAAGTGTAAGGAACGCCCTGCCGGAGAATGGGAAGTGAGGGAGTGGACATGATAGGCAATGAAGTTGGGAATGCCCCCTCCCGGAGGACGGAGGGAAAAAGGGATGCGAGGAATACGGGGGCGCCGGCGCAGGATTTCAAGCGCGCCGCCGCGTTATCTTTTTACGCCGCATGCGGGAGAATTGGACTCCCTTTTCCCCGCCGGACATCGCTGGACTGCCGATTATTTCCATAGCGCGCGCCTTCTCCCGGGAATAATGCTGCCGCCTGACTTTCCCAGCCATATGCTTTTCCCCCGAATTTTTACCGCGGCCCTGACCTTGTCCGGGGCTCTATTTTTCACCGGCGCCGTCCGCGCGCAGGAGGAACCGGATCCGTTCGATGTGCCGGGCGTGGAGTCCGTAAAACCACCGGAGGCCGCGACGGCACCGGCAGGGAAGCCCGTAAAAGCCACCCTGGAGGCGGAGCAAAACGCCATCGTTCCCGGCCAGACGTTCACCCTCGCCGTTCACCTTACCCACGATGAGCACTGGCATACCTACTGGCGGAACAGCGGCAATCCCGCGCAGCCGACCACCTTTACCTGGACCCTGCCGGAGGGCGTGAAGGAAGGGGACTCCGTGTGGCCCGTCCCCACGATCGTCAAATCCGATTTTGGTATTCAGCACGTGCTCACCGGTGACATTTACATCCTCACCAATTTTACCGCGCCCGCCACGCTGAAGCCCGGGGATAAGGTGGAGATCAAAACGAAAGCGGGCTGGCTTCAATGCAAGGAGGACCAGTGCGTGCCCGGAGGAGAGGATCTCGCCATCACCCTGACAGTGGCGGAGAAGGCGGAGAAGATCGCGGATAAAGCCGCTGCCTTCGATGCCGTGCGGAAGGTCCAGCCCGTTCCCGTGGACGCCTGGAAGGTCTCGGTGGAGGCGAAGGACAAGGAGTGGATCATCAAAGCCACCCCGGCGGATGAAGCGAAAGCCGGCACGGACCTGGGGAATCTCTATTTCTTCGACGCGGCCACCGCGATTGCCAATGACCCGCAGGACTGGCAGACGGAGGCGGGTGCCAAAGTCCTTAAAATAAAGAAAGCCTCGCCGGATTCAGAGGATAAACCCTGGGGCTACATCCAGGCGGAGAAGTCCTGGCTGAAGGAGGGCAAGGTAACCCTTCTTCCCGCGGGCGAAACTCCCGCCGCGCCGTCCGTTTCCCGTGAGGATCCCTCCGCGGAGGACGGGGCCGCGGACGCCGGGGCCAAAGGCGGGGTGGATGAAGCCATCGCCTCCATCCGTTCCTGGGGCATCCGTCCAATGGGCGGAGTGGAGGACACGGAGAAGACCACCGGATGGGGAGCGATCCTTCTGGCTTTCCTGGGCGGGATGATTCTGAACCTCATGCCCTGCGTCTTCCCGGTGCTGGGCATTAAGATTCTCGGTTTCGTCCGGCAATCCGGTGAGGACAAGGCCGTGGTGCGGAAGCACGGGCTCGTTTACGCCGGGGGCGTCATCGTGTCCATCCTTACCCTGGCCGGGGTGCTGCTGATCGTCCGTCAGGGGAGCGCCAGCGCGGGCTGGGGTTTCCAGTTGGAGAATCCCCTGTTCCTGGCCTTTCTCATCGTCCTTGTGTATGTGTTTTCGCTCAATATGGCGGGAGTGTTTGAAGTGGGCACCAGCCTTACGGGAGTGGGCGCGGAGTTGCAGGACAAGTCCGGCTATAAGGGTTCGTTTTTCTCCGGTCTGCTGACGGTGCTGCTGGCCACGCCCTGCACCGGTCCGTTCATGGCCCCGGCGCTCGGTTTCGCGCTCAGCGGGGACACTCCCATCTGGCTGGTGCTGGCGGTCTTTGCCTCCCTGGCCATCGGGCTGGCGCTGCCATATGTGGTGCTTTCCTGGTTTCCCGCGCTCATCCGGAAACTGCCCCGCCCTGGAGCGTGGATGGAGACGTTCAAGCAGTTCATGTCCTTCCCCATGTTTGCCACGGCGGTGTGGCTGCTCACGGTTTTCGTCAGCGCCACGGGGGAGACGGGCATGGCTTACATGCTGTTTGCCCTCGTTTTGATCGCCCTCGCTTTGTGGCTGTATGGCCGGTTCGGCACGCCCGCGGCAAAACCCCGCTCGAAGAAAATCGGCCTCACCTTCGCGGTCCTCTCCATCGCGGGAGGTGGCTGGATGGTGTGGGCGGCGGCCCATGAGCAGGCCCCGGAGGCGGTTTCCTCCTTCTCCCCCCAGGCGATCATCAAACGCCGCGAGCAGGGGCTCACCACGGTGGTGGATGTGGGAGCCACCTGGTGTCTCCAGTGCCAGACTAACAAGAAGGCCGCCTTCGACACGAAGGAGTTCCGGGATAAACTTCCTGAATACGACGCCAGCTTTATGTATGCCGATAAAACACGCACGAACGTCGTGGCGGACAAGTTCCTCAAGGCCTACGAGCAGAGCGGCATTCCCTTCGCGGTGGTGATCCCGCCCAAAGGGCCGGTGATCCAGCTTCCCTCCATTATTGTCTCACCCTCCACCGTTATCGAAGCCCTGGAGGAGGCGAAAAAGCAGGGCGCGGCGAAATAATCCCGGATCTCCGGAACATTCCAGTGATCACGCCCGGGAAGGAGATGCCTTCCCGGGCGTTTTTGTTAGCGAGCCAACCGTCCGTCCTCACTCCTCCTCCCGCCGGGGGCGGATCAGGAGGACGAGGATGACCGGAATCACGATGAGCAGGGCAAACACTGTGAAGATCAGGTTCAGCGGGAGCTGGCGGTCCCGGAGCACGCCGAATCCCCAGTCCGCGAGCCCGCCCGCGCTGATGCCCGCGAAGTTCATCAGTCCATAGCCTGTGGCCCGGAGGCCGGGCCGGGTGATCTGGGAAAGGATGGGCATGTTATTGCAGTCAAAAAATCCCCAGCCCAGGCCGAAGAGCACGAGGGCGGCGACCGCCACGCCCAGTGTGCCCGCGTTCCCCACGCCGAAGATGGCGGGAATGATGAGCGCCATGCCCAGGGCGCTGACGTAGAGCCGGCCGCGATGTGTGCGCCTCATCCAGCGGTCCGCCAGCCAGCCGCCGAGCACCGCGCCGGGAATGGCGGCCACCTGCCAGGGCAGCGTGGCCCATACCCCGGCCCCGCCCTGCCGCAGGGAAAACTGGTCCTTTAGAATGGCCGGCATCCAGTCCCGCACCACCCATCCCGCCAGCCCGGGCAGCGTGAAGCAAATGACCAGCAGGAGGAAGGAGCCGTTCGAGAGCAGTTCCCGGAGCGTGGTGAATACACTCCCCGCCTGCCGCCCGGCGCTTTCCTCCCGCGTGACGGGGGCCTCCCTCAGGAGGAAATACAGCGGCACCGCGTAGAGCATTCCCGCCAGTCCGCAGAGATCGAAGGCAAACCTCCAGCCCAGCCCCTCCGCGTCCGCCACATGCCCGCTGAAGCCCCCCGCGATTACTCCAGCGTATACGCCCATCTGGTGAAACCCGATGGCCCGGGATTTTGTGCTGCCAGCGTGATAGTCGGTGATGAGTGCCAGTGCCGCCGGAAAATAGAACGCCTCGCTGATGCCCATGAGCGAGCGGGTCACCAGCAGGCCCTCCGCAGTGTGCACATGGCCGGTGGTCCACGTCACGGCGGACCACGCCAGGAGACTCCCGCAGATGGTGGCACGGCGGCCAAAGCGGTCCGCGATGTAGCCACCCAGCGGGCTGAAAAACGCATACACCCATTTGAACCGGGCCAGCATCCAGCCCCAGTCCGCCTCGGTGTGGATGCCCGGGACGTCCGCCATCACGGAGGTCTTCATGGAGGCCAGCATCTGGCGGTCCAGATAGTTCAGCAGCGCCACGGGGATGAGCAGGCACACCACCAGCCAGGCGGCACGGGAGGCACCCGTCGCGGATGATGTCAGGGAAACAGGCGGGGTCATTGCGCGGCGCGGGGATTTTTCAGGAAATAGAAGCGCCCGTTTTCCGCCCCGCCCAGGAAGTCCGGGATGCCATCGCCATCGAAGTCCACCACCGACGGGCTCACATCGTGGCCCTCGATGTTCTTTTTATCCAGGCTCCCGGCGTTTTCAAAAATCCAGGCTCCGTCCTTTTCCCCGGTTTGCCTCAGGAGATCGGCATTCGCGGAGTTGAGGAGGAGGTCGAACTTTCCATCGCCATCCCAGTCGGTGACACACAGCTTCCGCCGGCCGCTGCCGCCGCCCCGTTTGTCATTCAGCCGGAGCGGATTTCCCTGCCCGTCCAGGAAGGCGCGGCGCGGGGCTTTCAGAATCAGGTGCCCGGGTCTGCCCGCGCGCTGGAAGAACGCCAGGAAGCCCTCCTGATCCAGCATGGCCAGGTCCGGCAGGCCATCGCCGTTGAAGTCATACACCACCGGCGTGGTGCGCCACTGCGTGAGCAGGGCTTTCCCCCGGGGCTTCCGCCAGCCCCAGGCCAGCGCGGGTTGTTCGCCTTCCCACTCCACCTCCACGGGCTGGGGTGCGGCGAGCACCGGCTGCGTTCGGGTGCCGGTATTCTTCAGCCAGACCACATCGCCGAGGATGCTGTTGAGCACGATGTCCGGCAGCCCGTCGCCATCCCAGTCCGCCACGCTGAAGGTGGTGTAGCCCCACTTGGCCTCCGCCGGTCCCTGGATGCTGCCGTCCGGTCCGGCCATGATGCGGAATGGCTGGCCGCCCGCCTCCAGACGGCGCGGCGCGGCCCACCGCGGCTCCGGCATCTTCGGGCCGCTGAGGTTTTCGAAGAACTCGATGTATCCGGCGGTGTTCCCGCTGAGGATGTCCATGTCGCCGTCCCCGTCCCAGTCATATCCCACCGGCGTGGCCAGGGCGCCGCATTTCAGCGTGTCCGCCTCCTGCCGGAAATACACCGGCGGCAGGAATACCGGGGGGCCCTCCGGGGTAAAGGTGCCGGTGTTTTCCACGAAGGCCACCCGCCCGTCCTCGTCTCCCGTGATGAGGTCCAGGTCTCCGTCCCTGTCCCAATCGAAGGCCACGGGCACAATCATCTCCAGTTCCATGCGGAGCGGAGATCCACCGGGAGTGGGCACGCGGACGCCCGCTGCGTATTGGGGCACCGCGCGGGTGCCGGTATTCTGGAAATAAGTGAAGCCATCCAGGAACTCACCACAAAGCAGATCCAGATCCCCGTCTCCATCAAAATCCGCGAAGTTCGGCGACGGGCAGCCAAAGGTATCCACACGCTTCCCGCCCGCCTCCACCGCCATGGGCTCCGAGTAGCGGCCATCCTCCAGCCCCCGGAAGACGTGTACGAAGCCGTGGAGCGGTCCGTTCTGCCATTGGCCCCGCGCGTCCCAGGCATCATCCCAGCCATAGTCGCTCCAGTCCTCCGTCCCCGCGATGAGATCCAGGCGGCCATCGCCGTCATAGTCCGCGTAACGCCACTGGCGGTGCCGGATGCGCGGGCCTTTGGGCTGGGTGCCGACGGGTTTGTGGAAGTTGGGATCCACGGGCAGTTTCACCTTTGTGGCGGTGCCGGACTTGAGGAAATCCGGATACTCCAGCCCCGGGGACAACACGCAAGTTTTCCCGCCATCGTAGCTGGGCATCACGTAATGCACCGTGCCGCTGAGACGTCGCGCGGGCTTGAAGATGGGCAGTTTGTTTTTGGCCGTGTCTCCGGTGACGTTTTCGAAGAGATAGACGCCATTCGACGGTTTGTCAGGACAGGACACGATGAGGTCGTAATCCCCGTCTCCATCCGCGTCGCAAGGCACCGGCCAGGCCCACAGCCCCACGCCCAGGTCCACCACGAGACCGGGATGATTGTAGGCCAGCGGTTCCAGAGCGCGCGCGACACACGGGAGGCTCAGGAACAGGCAGAGAAAGCGGAGGGGGGATTTCATGCGGGGGCAGCATTCAAACAGGACCATCGCCCGCGTGAACACCGCAATCCCGTCAAAAGATCGCGGCGAAATCCGGAACCATACCGCGCCATGGCCGGCGTGAACGAAAGGAGCTGACCGCCCGCGTTGACAGGGAGCCGCCCGGTGCCACGATGCCCGGTCCGACAACCAGGACGAATTTTTGAGACCATGCCTCCCGGGGAACCGGTATGAGGTTCCGACGAGCCCACCCCATGCCCGACCACCCTTTGCTAACACGTCTGCCGTCCTCGAAGGACTGTGGCGCGGATGAACTCCTGGACCGTTTCCTGGACTACGCCCAGGAGAAAAAGCTCTCCCTCTATCCCGCGCAGGAGGAGGCCATTCTGGAACTGTATGAAGACCGGAATGTGATCCTCAACACGCCCACGGGTTCCGGGAAATCCCTGGTGGCGGCAGCCATGCACTTTCGGGCCCTGGCCCAGGGTAAGCGGTCCGTCTATACCTGCCCGGTAAAGGCGCTGGTGAATGAAAAGTTTCTGGCACTGTGCCGGGAGTTCGGGCCGGAAAACGTGGGCATGGCCACCGGGGATGCCACGGTGAACCGGGACGCGCCCATCCTCTGCTGCACGGCGGAGATTCTGGCAAACTACGCGCTGCACCATGGCCCGAAGGCCCCCTTCCGGGACGTCATCATGGACGAGTTTCACTACTACTCGGACCGCGAGCGCGGCGTGGCCTGGCAGGTGCCGCTGCTCACCATGTCCTCCGCGCGGTTTCTCCTCATGTCCGCCACGCTGGGCTCCACGGACTTTTTTGCGAAGGAACTCACCCGGCTCACGGGCGCGCAAACGACCGTGGTGGCGGGCCGGGACCGCCCGGTGCCGCTGGAGTTCAGCTACGCGGAGACCTCCGTGGATGCCACGCTCCAGGAGCTGGTGGAGCTCTGCCGCGCTCCGGTCTATCTGGTGCATTTCACGCAAAACGACGCCGCCGAGGCCGCGCAGGCGCTCATGAGCATCAACTTCTGCACGCCCACCGAGAAGGCCTCGCTGAAGGAGGCCATGAGCGGCGTGAAATTCGCCAGCCCCTATGGCAAGGAGATCAAAAAATACCTCCAGCACGGCGTGGGCATCCACCACGCGGGACTCCTGCCAAAATACCGCCTCCTCGTGGAATCCCTTGCGCAGCGGGGCCTCCTGAAAGTGATCTGCGGCACGGATACCCTGGGCGTGGGGGTGAACGTGCCCATCCGCACCGTGCTGCTCACCCGCCTGACCAAATACGACGGGGAGAAAACGAAGACGCTCAGCGCCCGGGATTTTCATCAGATTGCGGGCCGCGCCGGACGGAAGGGCTATGACGATATCGGCTACGTGGTGGCCCAGGCTCCGGAGCATATCGTGGAAAACGCGAAGATGGAGCTGAAGGCGGCAGGCGATCCGAAGAAGATGAAAAAGATGGTGAAGAAGCGCCCGCCGGACGGTTTTGTGGGCTGGAGCGCGGAGACCTTCACAAAGCTCCAGGCGGCCGCGCCGGAGGCGCTGCTCTCGCGCTTCCAGGTTTCTCACGGCATGCTCCTCCAGGTGCTGAGCCGGGATGGCGATGGCTGCCGGGCCATGCAGCGGCTCATCCGGGATTCCCATGAGACCCTATCCGCGAAGAAGAAACACCGCCAGCGCGCCTGGCAGCTGTTCCGGGCTCTGGTGGACCGGAAAATCGTGGAGATCTTCCCGCGCGAGGCCCGGGCTCCGGGCGGGCGGAAGGTGCGGGTGAATGTGGAGCTGCAGGACGACTTCTCCCTGAACCACACGCTCTCGCTTTATCTCATCGATACCCTGGCGCTCCTGGACCCCGCCGGTCCCACCTATGCGACGGACGTGATGACCCTGTGCGAAAGCATCCTCGAGAATCCGGACATCATCCTCCGCCGCCAGCTCGACAAGGTGAAGACCGAGGCCATGAACAACATGAAGGCGGAGGGCATCCCCTTCGAGGAGCGCGTGGCCCGCCTGGAGGATCTGGAATATCCGAAGCCCTGCCGGGATTTCATCTACAGCACGTTCAACGAATTCTCCGCCACCCACCCCTGGGTGGGACAGGAGAATATCCGGCCCAAGAGCATCGCGCGGGAGATGTTCGAGAACTTCCGGACCTTCTCGGATTATATCCATGACTATGACCTCCACCGCGTGGAGGGCGTGCTCCTGCGGCATCTCTCCAGCGTTTACAAGGTGCTGGGGCAGACGGTGCCGGAATCTTATAAAACCGAGGCCGTGCAGGAAATGGAAGCCTGGCTGGCCGGTCTCATGCGTGGCACGGACAGCAGCCTGCTGGATGAATGGGAGCGTCTGCGCGATCCCAACTGGAAGCCCTCCGAAACGCCGGAGCCCGCCCAGGCTCCGGACATCACGCGGAACAAACGGGAATTCACCGCCCTCATCCGCACGGAGATCTTCCGTTTCCTCCGTCCCCTGGCCATGGGGGACTACGCCGCCGCCCGCGCCGCCCTCACCGTCACTCCGGAATACCCTTGGACGGAGGACACCCTGGCCGCCGCGCTGGATCCCTATTACGACAGCCATGAGCGCATCCTCATGGACAACGAGGCCCGCAACGGCCGCCACACCTACGTGGAACCCTCCGAAGACAACACCTCGTGGCGCGTCTGTCAGGTGCTCGTGGACGCGGAGCAGCTCAATGACTGGCAGGCGGAGTTTTCCGTGGACCTCGCCCAGGCCCGTGAGGATGGGAAACCCGCGCTCATTCTCGTAAAGGCCGGACCGGTTACGGACTGAGGAAACCGGGCTTCCCGTCATCCAGCGCCCGGGCCGCCGCGCCGCGGGCACCGGCCATTTCGCCCAGGGTGGCGGGGACCAAAGGCACGCCGGGGCTGCCATCGGGACGCCATTCCATGAGGTCCATGTGGCGGCGCAGGGGGGCGAGGAGTTGCTCCCCGGCAGCCACGATGCCGCCGCCCAGCACCACCACCTCCGGGTCCAGAACATTGATGAGACTGACGATTCCCGCCGCGAGGACGCGGACGCTTTCCTCCCACACCTCAGCGGCTTCCACATCCCCCGTGGCGGCAGCCTCCAGCAGATCCCGCGTCATGGTAAACCGGCCTTCAGTGCGCCGGGACACGCTGTGATTTCCAATGGCGTCCTCCAGACTGCCGGGAGTACGCACAATGTCCGGCGCGCCCCGGGGATCCAGGCTGATGTGCCCCAGGTGGCCCGCCCGCCCCAGGCGGCCCGTGAGCAGGCGGCCATCGCACATCGCGGCCCCGCCCACGCCGGTGCCGAGGGTGAGCATGAAGCAGTCCCGGGCACCCCGGGCCGCGCCGCACCACACTTCGCCCAGGAGCGCCGCGTGGGCGTCATTGAGCACCGGCACGGGAATCTCCCGTCCCAGAAACTCCGTCCAGTCCAGCCCCGGCAGTCCCTTGAGGCGTCCCGGCATGTCGCGGATAGAGCGCCCGTCCTTCGAGGCCAGACCAGGCGCGGCGATGCCCACCCGGGGAATCACCACGCCGCATTCCCTGTCCAGGCGTGCTAGGGCTTCCCGCACGCTTTCGGGCCATCCATTGCCACACAGCGCCTCGCCGGGAGTGAGCACGGAGGCGAGCTGCCGCCCGTCCGCGTCGCAGGCCACGGCTTTGATCTGCGTGCCGCCGATGTCGATGCCCGCGACCGGGTTCATTCGCCCCCGGCCGGGTCCGGCTTCCGGATCATGAGCACGGCCCAGCCGCCGATGAAAAGCACTCCCCCGATGGGAGTCACCGGCCCCAGCCACTTCCACTGCCACAGGGACAATCCATAGAGGCTGCCGCTGAAAAGCAGCACCCCCAGGCCGAAGAGCGTCCACGCCTTCAGACTGCCCCGGGTGACGGCGAGCACGTACATGGCCACCGCATGGATGAGGTGATACAGCACGGCGGTTTTCCATGTCTCCATGCCATTGGGCATGGCTTCCAGATGTGCCTTCAGCCCGTGGGCTCCAAAGGCTCCGTAGCCCACTCCCAGCATGGCGAGTCCGGCGGCGATTCTTGCGGCGATGGCGTGAGTCATAAACGTGTCAGGGAACGCGGGGGAATTTCTTGAAGTCGGGCTTCCGCTTTTCCACGAAGGCGTTTTTACCCTCCTTCGCCTCCTCGCTCATGTAATAGAGGAGCGTGGCATTGCCGGCCAGGTCCAGGAGACCCATCTGGCCGTCGCAGTCGGCATTCAGCGCGGACTTCAGACAACGAAGCGCGAGGGGGCTGTGCGCCAGGATCTCCCGCGCCCACTGGACGGTGGTAGCCTCCAGTTCCGCCAGGGGCACCACGGTATTCACCAGGCCCATCTCCAGCGCCTGCGCGGCATCATACTGGCGGCAGAGGAACCAGATTTCCCGGGCTTTTTTCTGCCCCACGATGCGGGCCAGGTAGCTGGAGCCCAAGCCGCCATCGAACGAGCCCACCTTCGGGCCGGTCTGGCCAAAACGGGCATTGTCTGCGGCGATGGTGAGATCGCACACCACATGGAGCACATGCCCGCCGCCGATGGCGTAGCCCGCCACCATGGCGATCACCGGCTTTGGCAGGGAGCGGATTTTCTTCTGGAGGTCCAGCACGTTCAGCCGGGGCACGCCGTCCGCGCCCACATAGCCCGCGTGGCCACGCACCTTCTGGTCTCCTCCGGAGCAGAAAGCCATGTCTCCCTCCCCGGTAAGAATGATGACGCCCACCTCCGCGTCCTCATGCGCGAGGTCGAAGGCCTCCAGCAGTTCCTTGACGGTGAGGGGCCGGAAGGCGTTCCGCACCTCCGGCCGGTTGATGGTGATCTTCGCGATGCCGTCGTCGGATTTCTCGTAGCGGATGTCAGTGAAAGTCTTTGCAGTGGTCCACATGCCTCCAGCCATGGCGCGGGATTTTCCAGCCCGCCAGATGAAATTCACCGCCCGCGGGGAAACCGCGTGACCGCCGCTTCAGGGCTTCACCTTCCGGAGTGTGATGGAGCGCAGGTCCATGACTGCCACGCCTGGTTTGGTGAGGGGCTTCACTTTCAAAGTGTGCTGCGCCTGGGGCAGGGTGAACCGCCCGATCACACGGGGAATGAAATTCTGGAAATGGCCGGTGTCCTCCACGGTGAACTTCAGCGCCTGAGCCCCCGTGCTGACCTCCACCTCCGCGCCGCCGCTGCCTTTGCCGCAGCCTTGGAGGATCTCCACTTCATAGGTGCCTCCCGGGGACTGGAGAGACCAGGAGGCATTATCATCCTTTTCCACCCAGTAGCCCAAGGTGTTCTTCTCCGGTTTTGGCTCGTAGCGGAGCATTTTGCCGTAAACCATGGCCTCCTTTGAGTGCAGCAGGATGCCTCCATTCTCATCCGCCTTTGCCACCCGCGGAGGGACACATTGCCGGGAAACGAAGTCCTGGGATTTGTAATTCGTGTGGCAATCCATGCACTGGTCCAGCTTTCCCCGGGAGGTGACTTTCGCCGCGTCGCCGGACACAGTGAAATACTCCCAGTCGCCACCTTTAGCATTGAATCCGGCCTCCCGTTTGAGCATGCCCGTGAAAAGTTCCGGCAGGGTGTCCTTCCCGGGCTTTCCGCCGGAGGTGACCAGCTTTTCCTTGAGGATCACAGTCCCGGCGGGATGCGTGGTCTCATGCCCGGTGGCGGCAGGCTCGCCCGGGGGCGTCACGAGCACTCGCGCGAAGGAGTTCACATGGGGATTGGACGCGGCCTCTTTCGCCAGCATCTCTTTGCTGGGCGGCGCGCACATGGCGGCAAAGGCGGAAGGCACCGGCTTTGGCTCGGGATTTACCGTCTTCATTTCCTTCGCGCGATTCTTTACCAGGGCGAGCAGGGCGTCATCGCTCATGGCCACGGGCGCGGGAGCCGCCAGGCCGCTAAGAGGAAAAAGCGGGAGGAGCAGGAGCAGGGGTTTTTTCATGGAGGGGAGATACAGGGCGCGGCGCGGCGCGGGCAAGTCTGAATCCTCCCGCGATGCCGCGGGCCCCGTTCCTGCAAAAGCTTAATCTCCAGCGGCGTGCCGTTCCCAAACTGGAAAGCCTGCCGTGTCTTTAAAAACCCCCATTAAAAAATTGTGATCATGAAAACCCCCACCTTCAAATATGCCGGCTTTCTTTCCCTGGTGGCATCTCTGGCCTGTGCCACGGTTTCCCGTGCCCAGGATGACGAAGTGGAGATCGCTCCCCGCGTGACGGAAACCACCCGCACCACGGAAACCACTACCTCTGGTGCCTTCGGCGAATTCTCCGACGACCACATTACGGTCCGCACGGAGACCTCTGGGGATCCCGTGCAATACTCCTTCTCTAAAACCACCACCTGGGTGGATGAGAGCGGAGCCGAGGTGTCCCGGGAGTCTGTGAAATCCGGCGTGCCGCTCACGGTGCATTACACCCGGACCCCCGAGGGAATGGTGGCGAAGAAAGTGGTAGTGCGAAAGACCACCACCACACCGGAGGGATCCTCCCGTACGACCACGACGACGACCACGACGGGCACGGTGGGCGAATTCGGGAAGGATCAGATCGTGGTGAGAACGGAGTCCTCGAAGGAACCGCTCCGCTACCGTTTCTCGAAGACCACCACCTATGTGGATGAAGCCGGAAATCCGGTGTCCGTGGAAACGATCAAAAGCGGCGCTCCGGTGAGGATCGAATTCACCAAAACCGAAGAGGGACCCGTCGCGAAAAAGGTCATCGTAAAGAAGACGACCACCACGCCCGGGCGCGTGACGAAAACCACCAAAACGAAGACCACCACTTCCAATGGCACCTACAGCGAGACGGCGGGCGATGCCCTGGTGATCCGCACGGAAGCCAGTGAACCGGTGCGCTACCGTTTCACGAAGACCACCACCTATGTGGACGAAACCGGGGAACCGGTGTCTATCGAGACCGTGAAATCCGGCGCTCCCATCTCCGTGGAATACACCCAGGATGGCGACTCCCTGGTGGCGGAACGGGTGATCGTGCGCACCACGACCACCACCCGCCGCGAATAATCCCGGCCAACACTCTCACGGCGCGCCTCCGGAGAAATCCGGGGGCGCGTTTTTTTGCGTCAAAGCAGGATCTCCTTCACCACCCGGCAGGGGTCCACGCCCGTGAGCTTCGCGTCCAGGCCCTGGAATTTGACGGAGAATTTCGCGTGATCGATCCCGCACAAATGCAGGAGGGTGGCGTGGAGATCGTGCATGTTGACCACGTCCACCACTGAACGGTAGCCCAGTTCATCTGTGGCCCCATGCGTCATGCCGGGGCGTATGCCGCCGCCCGCCAGCCAGAGGCTGAAGGAGTTGATATGATGATCCCGGCCCGATCCCTGACCCATGGGGGTGCGACCGAATTCACCGCCCCAGATCACGAGGGTATCCTCCAGCATTCCGCGCTGTTTCAGATCCCGCACCAGGGCCGCGCAGGCCTGGTCCGTGTCCCGCGCGGCTTTCGGCATGGATTCCTCGATGTTCGCATGATGATCCCATGCGCGATGATACAATTGAATAAACCGCGTGCCCCGCTCCGCCAGGCGGCGGGCGAGGAGACAGTTGGAGGCAAAGGAGCCGTCCCCCGGTTCCTTCACGCCATATGCCTCCAGCGTCTGCCGGGATTCCCCGCTGTAGTCCGCCAGGCCGGGCACGCTGGTCTGCATGCGGAACGCCATTTCATACTGCGCGATGCGGGTGCGGGCCTCCGCGTCATCGTGGGCCTCCGCCGCGAGGCCGTTGAGGCGGTTCACCTCATCCACCACCAGGCGCTGGGTGCTCTGGCAGACGCCCTCCGGATTCCCCGCGTAGTGGACCGCGTCGCCACGGGATTGCAGCATGATCCCCTGGTATTTGCTGGGAAGAAACCCCGCGCTCCACTGCCGGGCGGACACGGGCTGCGCGCCGTTGTAGCCCTTGGCCTGCGACATGAGCACCAGAAAACCGGGGAGGTTTTCGGATTCCGCCCCCAGCCCGTAGAGCAGCCAGGAGCCCATGCTGGGGCGGCCCTTGAGGATGGAGCCGCTGTTCATGAAGGCCTGCGCGGGATCGTGATTGATCTGCTCCGTGACCATGCCTCGGAGGATGCAGATCTCGTCCGCGATGCCCGCGATGTGCGGGAAGAGACTGGAGATCTCCTGGCCGCTTTGCCCGTGCCTTTTGAAATCCGCGAAGGGTCCGCGCGCCTTGAGCACCGTGTTCTGGAGCTGCGCGAGTTGCTGCCCCTTCGTGAAGCTCTCCGGGAACGGCTGGCCGTGCAGCTTCCGGAGTTCCGGCTTCCAGTCGAAGCTCTCGAACTGCGAGGGTCCGCCCGCCATGCAGAGGTGAATGACGCGGCGGATACGACTTGGAAAGTGAGGGAGCGCCGCGCCCGCCAGGTGATGAAACGCCAGCGCGCCGAGGCCGAGGCCCGCTGTTTTGAGAAAGGAGCGCCGGGCAATGCGACGCTGAAAATCGCCGGGAGTCAGGGGAAACATCTCAATAGCGGGTGATGGTTTCGTGCAGGTTCAGGATCACGCGACACACGCTGGTCCAGGCGGCCAGCTCCACCTTATTCCCCTCCGGCGCGGGGGCGAAGCCGGTGGCCAGGAGCTTCGCGGCATCGCCCGGTTGGTCCTTGTAGGCGGCCCGCATTTTCCCGAGAAACACCAGCAGCCCCCCACGCTCCCGGTCGCTGGGAACCCGGGCCAGGGCACGGAGGAAGGCGGTATCCAGGCGGGCCTGGTCATCTCCGGATTCCTTGAGGAGCATCGCGGCCCAGACACGGGCGGCCTCCACAAAGGAGGGATCGTTCAGGAGTGTAAGCGCCTGCTGTGGGGTGTTCGCCACCGTGCGCAACGCCACACAGTCCTCGCGGGAGGGCGCGTCGAAATTCGCCAGCATGGGGTGGAGAAAGGTGCGCTGCCAGTGAGTGTAGATGCCGCGCCGCCACTGGTTCGCGCCGGTTTCCGGGGTGTATTTCCGGTCGGGGAATTGCAGTCCGGCATAGTAGTCGCCGGGTTGATAGGGTTTCACGGGCGGTCCGCCCATGGCGGGATCGAGCAGTCCGGCGATGGCCAGGGCATTGTCCCGCACGGTCTCGGCCTCCAGCCGCCGGGCATTCTGGAAGGCCAGCCAGCGGTTGAGCGGATCTGCCTCGCGGGTTTCCGGCCGGGGCTTCGACTGCTGCCGGTAGGTGTGGCTGGAGACGATGAGGCGGACCATGTGCCGGAAATCCCAGCCGCTGTCCATGAACTCCGCGGCCAGCCAGTCGAGCAGTTCCGGGTGCGAGGGAGCCTCACCCTGGGCCCCGAGGTCATCCACCTGCGGGCTGAGGCCGGTGCCGAAAAACTGCTTCCACAGGCGGTTCATGATCACGCGGGCGGTGAGTGGATTTTCCCGGGACGTGAGCCAGCGCGCGAGATCCAGCCGGGTGAGATCGCGGGAGGCGGCCCCGGGCAGCGCGGGGAGAAAGGCGGGCGTGGCGGGCCGGCATAGAGCGCCGCTTTCATCCTGCCAGTTGCCGCGCGGGAGCACGCGGACGTTGAGTGGTTTAGCTGCGCGTTCGGTGACCATCACCGGCGTCCAGCCGCCGCGGCAGGCGAGGATTTCCCGCTCCAGATTCCTCAGCGTGGAGAGCACGGGATCGCCCGGCGTGCTTTGCAGATACCACCGGGCTGCGGAAGCGTTATCCCGGGCGAGAGCCTCCGCGAGTTCCGCCCTCCGCGGCGGGCGGGGCTGGGTATCCATTCGCCAGTTTTCGCCCGTCACGGATTCCGGTGGATTGCCAGGAGCCAGGCAGGCCAGCGGGGTGACGCTGACCTTCACGCATCCCGCGTTGTTGTCAGGCAGCGTGACGCGGAGGGACTCACCGGGTGCGAAAACACAGAATTCCGTCAGGAGCCAGACGCCAGTGTTAGGCGCTCCAGCGGATTCCGGTGAAGGGGTCCAGCCGTCCTGAATGCCGGGGATTTCAAAGCCGTTGGCGTAGCGCGGACGTTTTGTGGCGGAGTCCGTATACCACACCGGCAGAGGCTTCGTCCCGCCGTCCGCGCCGGTTTTTTCAAAGACCGGCTTCAGCGTGACCGTGGCACCGGAGCGGGCGATGGAATCCTTGTGCGCGGCGTCCGGCAGCAGCGTGAGGCGCACCGCGCAGACCGTTCCCTGGACTGGCAGCGTGATCTGTGCCTGGCGAGGCCCGCCGGGCGCGAACAGAATGGTCCCGTCCGCTCGCACCGCGGCCGGGGGAATGGCGGCCACAGCCTCCGGCATGGGATCATCGCTGTTCTTCGCGGTCTTTGCTTTCGCCTTCTTTGCCGGTGCGCTCTCCGCCACCACCGGCGGGGCCGGGGTGTTCCAACCGTCCGCGTCCAGTCCCTCCAGCACGGTGGAGGTCCATGTTTTGAAGGCAGCCATCTGTGCCGCGTCGGAGGCCATGCGGCGGGCGGCTTCGTCCAGCAGGTCCGCAGCTTTGTCCCGCAGAGTCACCGCGCGTTCCCGCAGGGCGGTGCTTTTCACCATGCGCTCCGGCGGGAACGGGTGGTCGTTGCTGAAGCCTTTGAGATCGGGGTTCGGACTGTAGGAGTAGTCGTTATAGACCCCCCACTGTTTCATGTCGGCGAAGAACGCACCGAGCGAGTAAAAGTCCTTTTGCTGCCACGGATCGAACTTGTGGTCATGGCACTCCGCGCAGCCCAGCGTGGCTCCCATCCAGGCCATGCTCACGGTGCGCACGCGGTCTCCCAGGTATTTTGCCAGGTATTCGCCGGGCTGGGCTCCGCCTTCACGCGTCATCATCGTGAGACGGTTGAAACAGGTGGCGGTCCACTGGGCCTCCGATGGGGTGGGAAGGAGATCGCCCGCCAGTTGCTCGGCGGTGAAAGCATCGAACCGCTGGTTGGCATTGAACGACTGGATCACCCAGTCGCGATAGGCCCATGCGTTTTGGTTTTGATCCCCGTGAAAGCCAACGGTGTCCGCGTAGCGCACCACATCCAGCCAGTGCTGCGACATGCGCTCGCCATAATGGGGGCTGGCCAGCAGGCGCTCAATGGCCGCAGTCTCCTTCTCCTTTCCAGCGGTGAAGGTAGCGACCTCCGCGGGCGAGGGCGGCAGTCCGGTGAGGTCCAGTGCCAGCCGCCGCAGCAGCGTGGCGGGGTCCGCCGCCGGGGAGGGCGTGACGTTCCTGACCAGCAGCGGCTCTTGGATGAAGGCGTCGATGGGATTGGCAATCCGCGCGCGGGCATCCGTCAGGACCGGGATCGGCGGGCGCACCACGGGAGTGTAGGCCCAGTGGGCTTCATACACCGCCCCCTCACTGATCCAGCGGGTGAGGAGATCCTTTTGGGAATCCGTGAGCACCTTGTGCGCCACCGCTGGCGGCATGAGCCGGTCCGGGTCCGGGTGACGGATGCGGGCGATGAGTTCGCTCTCCCCAGGCTTCCCGGGCACGATGGCCGGGCGTCCGGATTTCGCGGGCTTCAGCGCTTCCTCCCTGAGATCCAGCCGCAGCCCCCCCTTCCGGTGGTTCTTGTCCGGGCCGTGGCAGTGGAAGCAGTTGTCTGAGAGCAGCGGACGGATGTCCCGGTTGTAACGCAACGGTTCCGCCACCACGCCGGTGGTCAGAAGCACTACTCCCAGCGCGGCCCGCGGAACATTCCGGAAAAAGGACTCCATGGGACGACTTTTGCCCCTGAGACGCGTTGCCCGCAATCCCCCCGTTTCCTCCGCAGTGACGGATGGTCGCGAGGCTTTATGGGAAAAGGGCCGTCGGGACCGCGGCAAAGCATCACCCCGCCGCAGGGGGCCGGCCGGGGGGACGGCAACAAACTCTTGCCGCCCCCGGGCCGCCAGGGTAAATGAACAGGAGTCTCCCCCTCTCTATGAACGCGCCCGCATGCCCCCCGCTCCGCCCGTCGCTGATGTTGCTGGCATCGTATCTGTTGTTCACGGCGGGTCGTGCCCGGGCGGGGCATATCATTCAGGTCACGGTGGCGGACGGATTTGAAATCCCGGTGGGGCCGAAGGGGGGCAACGGAGAGGGATATTATGTCTTTCGCGGCTACGCCCCCAATGCGCACCAGGGGGAGGACTGGAACGGCAATGGCGGGGGGAATTCGGACCTCGGGGATCCCGTGAATTGCACGGCGAACGGGGTGGTGGTGTATTCCGAGGACTACGGGCGCTCGTGGGGAAATCTGGTCATCGTGCGCCACGCTTATCGCGGGGCGGACGGGACCATTCAGTTCGCGGACAGCGTTTATGCCCACCTGGATCAGCGGTCCGTGCGTCTCTACCAGCGGGTGAAGCGCGGGCAGCAGGTGGGGACCATTGGCACGGCGCACGGGATGTATCAGGCCCACCTTCACTTTGAGATCCGGAAGAACCTGCAGATCGGTCCTTACCAGACTTCGTTTGCGCGGGATTACTCGAACTACTTCAGTCCCCGGCAGTTTATCGCGGAACGCCGTCAGTTGAAGGGCGGGGACACCACGACCGTGGCCGTGGATACCTTCATGGGTCAGGGCGGCACTCCTGGCCCTGCCGGGGATGACTCCTCCAGCCGGGATCTCCCGGTGCGCGATCCCCGCCAGGCGGCGAAGGACGAGGAGGCCGCCCGTCAAAAGCGGGAGATGGACCTGAAGAAGCTGGTGGAGGAGAACCGCAGGAAAGTGGAGGCCATGAAGGAGGAGGACATGGACGCCTTCTGGGACCGCGTGCGGTCAAAGCTGGGGAAGAGGAACTGAGGGAGCCCGGCCTGATTCATCCGGGCACAGACCCGCGCCTGTGCCCGGACTTTCCCCGCGGGCTTTAGCCTGGCAGGATCTTTAACGCAGGAGTTCAAACAGCGACAGTTACGCCGCGGTTTCGGCTGGCTGAAATCCTTACTTTCCGGCCTTCGCGGGAGCGGGCTTTTCCGGGGCGCGGGACGGCTTCTTGCCGGCCGGCTCGCCTCCGGTCTCGGCGGGGAGGGATTTGTGGTTCAGCCACACGTATTCCTTCCATGCGCCTTCGTAGAGGCGGACATTGGGAAAGCCCGCCACATACTTCAGATAAAAGCGCAGCAGGCTGCCCTCCCGGGAGGTGCCGCAGTAACAGATGATGTTTTTGTCCGGCGTGAGCCCGGCGGCTTCCAGTTCGGCCTTCACGGCGGCATAGGGTTTGAATTTATGCGTGTTGTCCGTCTCCATGAGGCGCGCCCAGTGGAAGCTGATGGCACCGGGGATGTGGCCCTTCCGCAGCCAGATCTCATCCTCGCCGCGGAATTCATTGATGGGCCGCGCGTCCACCAGCACGTTCCCGGGCTTGCCCACATGTGTCTGGATGTCCTTCACATCCGCCGCGATCTCCGGATGTCCCTTCGCGGGAAGCTCACCGGGCGGGTTTCCAAAATAATCCTGCGTCACCGGCAGGCTT
Organism: Verrucomicrobiales bacterium; assembly: GCA_965229245.1. Classification (GTDB taxonomy): domain Bacteria; phylum Verrucomicrobiota; class Verrucomicrobiia; order Verrucomicrobiales; family V1-33; genus V1-33. The sequence goes on along the minus strand of CBDDIW010000001.1, from coordinate 966,821 downwards.
TGCTTTTTCCACTCCGCGAGACCGCCATCCACGATGCGGATGTCCTGGATGCCGTATTTTTCCAACACAAACGCTACCATGCTGGCGCTCAGGATCTCATCATTCGGCAGCACGTCGCCCGTGGCGTAGATCAGGTGGGTGCGGCTCTTGTTCACCCCCGCGCGAAGGAGGAGGGGGGTGGTGAGGTCTGGCGGCAGATATTGCACCGGCACTCCGGCGTCCGTGCCGCGGAGGGTATCGAACTCAATGTGATGCGCGGATGGCAGGTGGCCACGGAAATAATCCTTATAGCCGCCCCGGGTATCGAGGATCACGGGCCGGGAGGCTTCCGCCGCTCCGGAGATAAGTTTATTCGCTTCGGCGGGAGAAATGACGGCGATGTCCGCGGAAGCCTGGCTCGCTGTAAAAGCAGCCGCGAACAGCGCGGCGGAGAAAAACGGTTTCATGGTAAAATAAGAGTGAATTTCTGGATAGGCGGGTGCGTCGCGATTTTCCGAAGGATTTCCGCGGTGTCCAGCTGTGAAATAATACTTTATCCGGGTGCCGGGGAAGCCGGGTGCTAACTATACATATCCATTACGCGGTCGGCTCCGGGCACGTCTTCTGCAAAATCAGGACGCATGGATGATCCACCTTTCACAGAAACCAATCCCGCCCCAGGCGGGGAGGAACCGCTCACCTCTGAACTCGGGGCCGCCGAAGTGCCGGAGGGCATGGAGGACCAGACCGCCTGGGATGAACCCCCGGACCAGACCGGCACGCGCCGGGTGGCGCTCACGGATGATCCGGACGATCCCGCTGGAGCCATGGTGGGGCAGGGTCTGGATGAAGCAGACCGTGAATTGCGCCTCGAATCCGAAACAGACGGAGCAGACGCGGAAGAGGAGGATGATGAAGCCTGAACAGGCATCGTGCGCAGCCCCGTGCGGTTTTACCGTGCAGCCCGCCCGCGTCTCTGCCCGCCACCCCCGGATTTCCGGGGGCATCAACCTTGCAGATCACCAGCATTATGAAAGTATCCCATCTCTCCCTTTTCCTTGCCGCGTCTTTCCTCGGCACGGTCTCCTACCTCACCGCCGCGGATCGTGACAATACACCGAAGCCTCCTAAAACGCCCCCGGCGGAGATCGCGCCTCCGGGTGAGCCTGAAGTAAATCCCCGGAAGCCAAAGGTACCCTCGGAAATCGCGCCTCCTGGGGAACCGGAAGTCGTGCCGCGCGATCCGAAAATCCCCGAGCCTGTCGCTCCTCTGGCCACGGAGCAGGACTTTGTAATGCTCGCCCTGAGGGGTGGCCGCGCGGAGGTCCGCCTCGCGGAACTGGCGCAAACAAAAGCCGCGAGTGAAAAGGTCCGTGAATTCGCCGACACTATCGTGAAGGACCACACCGCCGCGAACACCGAACTGAAGGCCATCGCGGACGAAATGAAAGTCCTGCTGCCGAATACCCCTGACAAGGAGGTGGAGGCGAAGTACAAGACACTCAGCGAAATGAACGGCGAAAAATTCGACATCGCCTTTCTCAAGGAAATGGCCACCGGGCACGGTGATGATCTTACTCTCTACGAACGCGGTAAGAAGATCGCAAAGACCAAAGAAGTGGTGCTTTATATCGATAAAATGATCCCCGTGATCAAAACCCACATCGACATGGTCTCTCCGCTCACAAAGAAGGCGGCTCCTTGATAGCCCGCTCCATTTCATAGCACCGGACCCGGGCGGGAGTCATTCCCCGTCCGGGTTCTGGCGTTCATAGAGACGCCATTCCGCCACGCCCTCCAGGCGGTGGAGCACAGTGTATCCAGAAAAATCATCCTCCAGGGGCGGCATGGCCGTGTCCCCCTCTGCCGGGGCGTCCAGCACAGTGAGGTAAAGCGCGGCACACCGATCCTGGAAAAGCCGGTAAATCTCCCCGCCGCCGATGATATAAACATCTCCCGCGAGCCCCAGGCCGTCCAGTTCCGCGAGGGAGCGTACCACCTCCATGCCCTCCGCGGGCGGCAGGGTGCGGCTGAGCACGATGTTCCTCCGGCGGGGCAGGGGCCTTCCCAGGGATTCCCAGGTCTTCCGGCCCATGACGATGGGGGAGCCCGTGGTGAGTTCGCGAAAGAACTTCAGATCCTCCGGCAGCCGCCAGGGCAGGGCTCCGTCTTTCCCGATGATCCGGTTCGCGGCCATGGCGGCCACGGCTTTGTAAGTCATGCTCATACCGCCACGGGAGCCTTGATGGCGGGCCAGGGATCGTAATTTTCCAGAGTGAAGTCCTCGAAGCGGAAGTCCCCGATCTCCCTGATCTCCGGGTTCAGTCGCATGACTGGAAGCCCCTTCGGCTCACGGCTCAATTGCAGGTCCACCTGTTCCAGATGATTCAGGTAAATGTGCAAATCGCCAAAGGTATGCACGAAATCCCCCGGCCGGAGCCCGGTGACCTGGGCCACCATCATGGTCAGCAGGGCATAACCCGCGATGTTGAAAGGCACGCCCAGGAAGAGGTCCGCGCTGCGCTGGTAAAGCTGGCAACTGAGTGTGCGCTCCTCCAGATCCACGTAAAACTGAAACAGGGTGTGGCAGGGCGGCAGCGCCATGGACGGGACCTCCGCGGGATTCCACGCGCTGACGATCAGGCGGCGGCTCTCCGGGCGCGTGCGGATCTGGTGAATGACATCGCTGAGCTGGTCGGTGGTGGTACCCTCCGGTCCTTCCCAGCGCCGCCATTGCTTGCCATACACTGGCCCGAGATCGCCGTTTTCATCCGCCCACTCGTCCCAGATGGTGACGTTGTTGTCTTTGAGATAGCCGATGTTCGTGTCCCCCGCGATGAACCAAAGCAGTTCGTGGATGATGGAGCGCACGTGCACTTTCTTCGTGGTCACCAGGGGAAAGCCGACCCGGAGATCGTAGCGCGCCTGCGCGCCAAAGAGCGAAATAGTGCCCACGCCCGTCCGGTCCACGCGCTGCTTCCCGCTGGTGAGAACGTGACGCAGGAGATCGTGATACTGTTGCATGAAAGGATTGGTGGGGGCGCAGCATGGTCCGCGCCGGGCGGGGGGCAAGCAAGAAGGTGTTTCAGGGTGCCAACTGGGCGCGTGGCCTCACAACAGGGGTCCCAAGGTCGCCAGCGCGTTATTCCACAGCCTCCGGGGCAGGGACCAGGCGGCGACTTCCTCTACCGTCACGGGGGTGGAGTGTGCCAGGTATTGATCTTGTCTCGCGCGCACCAGAGCAGCCACGGCGGGATCGTAAAAGAGGACATTGTTTTCAAAGTTCAGCTCGAAGCTCCGCCGGTCCAGATTCGCGGAGCCGATAAGCGTGATCCCGCCGTCCACGGTGAAGGACTTCGTGTGCAGCAGTCCCGGGCGGTATTCGTGAATCATCACGCCCGCCTCCAGGAGGTCCGCGTAGTAACTGCGGCTGGCGGCAGCCACGATCCACGAATCGTTCCGCTCCGGCAGGATCAGCGTGGTCCGCACCCCGCGCCGGGCACAGGCCCGGAGGGCGCTCTGGATGGATTCATTCGGCACGTAATAGGGCGTGGTAATCACCACCTCCTTCCTCGCCGCATGGAGCAGGGAGACAAAAATCTCCGGCATCACGAGGGGAGATTCTGAGGGGCCGCTGCATACCGCCTGCGCGATCGCGCCCCCGCCCCGGGGCACGCGGACGGCTTCCGTCAGCAGCGCATCCAGCCGCTCTCCCGTGGCGCTCGTCCAGTCCGCGGCGAAGAGGTGGAGATTCTGCCGCGCCAGCGGGCCTTCCACTCGGAGCATGGCATCCACCCAGGGGGCGTATTTCGCCTTGATGCGAAACTCCGGGTCCGCGCAGTTCTGGCTGCCGGTGTAAGTGATGGCGGCGTCGATCACGGCCAGTTTCCGGTGATTCCGCAGATCCAGCCGCCCGTTGAAGGGACGGAGCAGGGGATTCCTCATGGGCAGGGCGGCGGCCAGGCGCACGCCATCCGCCTCCATGCGCCGCCAGAGGTCCGAATGCCGCAGCAGCCGGGAGCCCAGGGCATCCACCATGGCGCGGCAGACCACGCCCCGCTTTGCCGCGCGACACAGCGACTCCGCCACCCGCGTGCCATTTCCGTCCGCCAGCCAGATGTAGAAAAGCAGATGCACGTGCGCCTTCGCGGCATCGATGTCCGCCACCAGGGCGTCGATCACCGCGTTGGAATCCGCGGGCAGGGTCACCTGGTTGCCAGCCATGGCGGGAAATCCGGTGGCGTCCCGGCTGCCGTGAAAGAGGAGCGCCCACATCTCCGGCAGGTGGGCCGCCGCGTTCTCTTCATCCCCCTCCGCCACCGGGGGAAAGGGCGGCATCTCCCGGAGCACCTGGCGGTGCCGGAGGATCCACTTCCGCCCCAGATTCACCTCCCCGAAAAAGAGATAGGCGATGATGCCCGCCACGGGTACTAGCGCGATGGCCGCCACCCAAGCCACGCGGGCCGCGGGCTCGCGGTGCTCCCGCAGCAGCACGCGGATGACCACCGCCACCTGGAGGAGCCCGTGGGCGAGGTAAGCGATGAGCTTCAGGTCCATGCCAGACCTCCTTACCCGGCCCGCAGGCAGGCCCAGGTGAAAAGCGCCGTCCACAGTACCAGATGTAGCGCGCTCAGGGCCAGGAATTTATTGTAAGCCGCCGAGGGCGGCGTCCGGAAGACCCCGGCGGTCACCACCATTCCAGCCATGGCGGCGGGCAGGGGATACAATTCCAGGGCCGTGTGCCCCAGGCTGGCCCAGCCCCATCCGGCGGCATACGGCACCACCAGGGCCCAGCCCAGGATCATGCCCCGGGCCGCGTCCACGCCCGCGCGCACGGCCAGGGTGTGCTTCCCCGTCCGGCTGTCCTCCTCGCGGTCGCGCAGGTTGTTGATAGCGATCAACGCCGTGCTCAAGGATCCGATCTGCAAGCCCGCCAGCAGCGCCTCCGGCCGCCAATGGCCCGTCTGCACATACACCGTCCCCGCCACGGCCACGAAGCCGAAGAAAAGGATGACGAACAATTCGCCCAGCCCCCGGTAGGCCAGCGGCCAGGGGCCTCCGGTATAGCCGTAGCTGAAGAACAGCGAAACCACGCCGATGCCCAGGATGGGCCAGCCCCGCTCCAGGAGCAGCGGGATGCTGAAAAGCGCGGCCGCCAGCACGGCACCCGCGCCCGCGAGCATCATGTCCCGGCGGCTCACTAGACCGGCGGCGGTGGCCCGCACCGGTCCCAGGCGGGCGGCTGTGTCCGCGCCCTTCGCGTCGTCCACCGCGTCATTGAAGTAATTCGTCGCCACCTGAATGGCGATGGTGCTGAGCAGCGTGGCCAGGGCCAGGAGGAGGGAAAAGGCTCCCTCCAGCCGCCAGGCCAGCGCGCTGCCCGCCACCACGGGAGCCACCGCCGCGGGCAGGGTTTTCAGCCGCGCGGCCAGCAGCAGGGCCTTCGCTTTGCCGGCGGATGCCATGGAGAGGAAAGGGTCAGGAAATACGCTCCAGCAGCCAGGCGGTGAGTTCGCTGATCTTCACCCGGTGCTGCGCGTTGCTGTCACGCTCCCGCACGGTCACGGTGTCCGCCAGCTCCGGGCCTTTTTCACCCAGGGTCTCGAAGTCGATGGTCACCCCAAACGGCGTGCCGATCTCATCCTGTCGGGCATAACGTTTCCCGATGGCCGCCGTCTCGTCCCAGAAGCAGTTCATGTGCTTCTTCAGCATGGCATAGACCTCACGGGCTTTTGCCACCAGTTCCGGCTTGTTCTTCAGCAGCGGGAAGACCCCGCACTTGATGGGCGCCACGCGCGGATGGAAGCGCAGGTAGGTGCGCGTCTCCACTTTGCCATTCACGTCCGCCTTGTCCTCCTCCACGAACGCCGCGCAGAGAATGGCCAGCGCCAGACGGTCCAGACCGGCGGAGGGTTCGATAACGTGGGGCACGTAGTTTCCTTTGAAGAGGCGTTCGAACCACGCACGCACCTCGGGCTCCAGCATGGGCTCGCCCTTCGGCTTCGTCAGTTCGGCGGCGATGCGCTTGTGAATCATCGCCTCTTTTTGCTCCGGCGTGAGTTTCGCGGCGGCGGTTTTCAGTTCCTCATCAAAGACCTCCAGGTTCTTGCCGGAGTGTTTCTGGTGCTGGCTGAGATCGAACTCACCCCGCGCCGCGATGCCCTCCAGTTCATCCGTGCCAAAGGGGAACTTGAAGAGAATGTCCACACACGCCCGCGCATAGTGCGCCAGGTCCTCCGGCCCCTGCCAGAAGTAGTCCAGCACATCCGCGCCGAGGCCGATGGAGGCGTAGAATTTCGTGCGCTGGTCCACCCAGTAGCGGTGCCAGAGATCCCAGCCCCAGTCCGCCTGGGGTTCGCTGAGGTCCGCGCCTTCGCTCCACGTGGCCACGTGCCCGTTGATGATCTCCACGGCTTCATCCGGCTTGATGAAGAACTCGAGTTCCATTTGCTCGAACTCGCGGCTGCGGAAGGTGAAGTTCTTCGGCGTCACTTCGTTCCGGAAGGCCTTGCCGATCTGGCAGATGCCGAAGGGCACCTTGTGACGGGAGGAGTCGAGCACGTTCTTGAACTGCGCGAAGATGGCCTGCGCGGTTTCCGGGCGGAGATACGCCACGTCATTTTCCGTCGCCGTGGGCCCGATGTAAGTCTTGAGCATCAGGTTGAACGGGCGCGCCTCCCGCAGCAGGCCGCCGGTTTCCGGATGATAGTCCACGGAGTTTTCCACCGGGCTCGTCTGCTCGCCCTGGAGCACCAGATCCTCCGGCTTGCCCGCCAGGGATGCATCCACGCCCTGCACGAAATAGGACCGGGCCAGCTTCCGCGCGCTCTCCGGGTGACCGCCCTTCGGCAGCAGGAAGACGATGCTCTTATCCGAGGTCCAGCCCGTGGTCTGGGAGGAGGCTCCGGTGAAGGAATACGCCGTGCCGCTCTGCGCGGGCACGTGGTCCGCACGGACGCGTTTGTTGGAGACGCTGCATTCCCGCATCATGTCCGCGAAGGTGGCCACGTGACCTGAGGCCACCCAGATGGCGGGGTTCATGATGATGGTGGCATCCAAACCCAGTACATCCTCACGCTCGCGGGTCATGGCGCGCCACCAGGCTTCCCGCAGATTCCGTTTCAGTTCCGCGCCCATGGGGCCGTAGTCCCAGAAGCCCCCGATGCCGCCGTAGATCTCGGACGACTGGAAGATGAAGCCCCGGCGTTTGCAGAGGCTGACGATCTTCTCCATGAGGGCTGTTTCCTTGACTGGCTGCGACATAACGAACGTACGTGAACGGGGGTTAAATAGAACGGTCACCATGCCGGACCCCCCGCGGGTGGCAAATGGAAATCCCGCTTTTGGGAAAGGCGCGGGAAGGTGGCTGTTCCTTGAAAAACGCGCCGCGGAAAGCTCCTGGAAGGCTCCGCCGGACCTGCTACCTTCGACGCCATGCCCGGACTCCCCAGACCCCGCCGCCAGATCGCCGGGGTATCCCTCCTCGCCCTTCTCATCGTGCTTGGCCTCCTCTACGCCCTGCGCCGCATTCCCCCGCGCTCTCCCCTGGACGGCAGGGAGACTCCGCCTGCGGGGACTGCGGAGCAGTCACGGTAAAATACCGAACCCGCACGTGAATCACGCACCAGGCAGCCGGTGCTCACGGCACCTGCACGGGAGCCGCCGGCTGACGGGGAACAGAAAGCCGGGAACCCAGGGATAGAAGTAGCATCAAGAGAAACGGCAGCAGCAGAAGCATAAGAAGGGTGCGCCCGCTCATGACCCTCACCACATACCGGCTTCCACATCCCCGGCAGACTGGCAGAGCGCCCGGCATCATGGGCGTGAACACGCGCCCGCACGTCCCGCAACTGTAACGGGGATCCTCTTTCGATTTTCCGGCCATGGGACAAATAAACCGCGGACAGGTGTCTACCGCAAGCGGGCTCCCTGCCGCTTTGGGCGGCCTCCGGCTGCTCCAGTGAGTCCGGGTAGCCGGTCTTGACCCGGTATATCACATCCGGAGGCCCGGGTCACCTTAAATCAGATGTGCCCGGGCCTCGCGCGTGAGAAGCGAAGGATCACCTTACGAACTGGAACTCCGGCAGCATCAGGAGCATCCAGAGCACGTCCTCCACGGACTGCGCGGTGGGGTTGGCCCCCAGGGTGGCGGCGAGGAGTTCAGACTCTGCGGGGGAGGGGGAGCGGGTCAGGGCGCGGCGGCAGAGATCGGTGGCGAGGTCCCGGGAGGTGCCCTTCCAGTTCACGAGGATATTGGGAGCGCCCTGCTTCAGGAGACCGGCGAGGATGTTGCCGTTCGCGAGGTCGATGGCCTCCAGGGTGGTGAGGTTTTCCGGGCGCATGCTCACGATCTGCTCGCGGTTTGGGCGGCCCAGCGCGCGCAGCAGGAGATCCGAGGCCACGGTAGAGGCCCGCACGGGCCCGGCGCCACCGCTCTGGCTGAGGGAGGCGGCCAGGGAATCCCGCGCCGCGCCCCACACCCCCTGGTTGGCCACTTCCTCCGCGGGTTTCCACACGGCTCCGGGCACGTCCGAGGCGGCCCAGGACCACGTGGCATCGGAGGCCACGGCCACCGCGTTCCCCTCCGCCTGGCGGATGCGGGCTTCAAAGAAAAGACCGGCGGGATTCGGCCCCGCGCCGCCGTTCACGGCCACGAGGGTGAAGGTGTGCTCCCCGGCGGACAGCTTCGGCAGATTGATGCCGGTGGGCTTTTCCCAGTTGTCGTGGGAGGCCAGCTTCTTTCCATCCAGATAGACCTCGCAGCTGTTGTCACAGCTCACGGCGGCGCGTCCGCCCGGGGAGGCGGCGGGCAGCTTCACCACGCGGCGGAGGACCACCTTTTCCCCCGCTGGGGCGGAAGAGGAAGCGGCGGCGCGGGACCAGATCCAGCGTCCCGTGAGTTTCTCCGCCGGGCCGGGTCTGCCCCGGGAGACGCTCTTGTCCGGCGAGCCGGGATACGTCCCCGTGAGCCGCCACACGGCGTCCACAAACTGCTCCGCCGTCAGCTTTCTCGCGAGAGGACCGCGATACACATACTTTGTCTCCGAGGCCTCCGGACCAGTCACCACGCGGGATTGATATGCCTGGGAACCTGTGATGAGCGCGATGAGTTTCTTCACATCGTAGTTGTTCTCCATGAACCACACGCTCAGCCAGTCCAGCAGGTCGGCGCTCCACGGCTCCGCGCTCATGGCATCCACGGGATGCACGATGCCGCGCCCCATCAGGCGGTGCCAGACGCGGTTCACCATTGTGCGGGTGAAGCGCCCATTGTCCGGGTGGGTCATGAGGCCGGCCAGTTGCTTCAGACGCTCTTCCCGGGGAGCCGCCGCGTTCACCGTGCCCAGCTCGGGGAAAATCCACGCCGCCTTTGCCTGGCGGCCCGTGGGCTTGTCACAGCGGAAGATTTCCAGCGGGTGGTCGGAATAGATGGCGGCCAGGCCGTAGGCTTCGTCCAGCTTCCAGCGGTCGATGAAGCTGTCGTGGCAGGACGCGCACTTCATGTTGATGCCCAGGAAAACCTGGGAGATGGACTGCGAAAACTGCACCTCGCGCACCTGGCTTGCATTCACGCTGCCGCGCCACTGGATGCCATTGATGAAGCCGGAGGAGGCGTCCGTGGGCGGGGCCAGAAGCTCCGTGGCAAAGCGGTTGTAGGGCTTGTTCTCCAGCAGTGCCTGGTAAAGCCACTGGGTAATCTGTTTCCGCCCGCCATCAATGTAGCCGGTGCCCTGGTAGTCATTCCGGAGTAGATCGTTCCAGAAGGAAAGCCAGTGCTCCGCGTAGTCCACGTCCCGGCCCAGGGTAGTGGTGATGAACCGGTCCCGCTTGTCCGGCGCGCGGTCCGCCACAAAGGCCACCACGGCCTCCGGCTCCGGCACCAGACCGGTGATATCCATGGAGACACGGCGGGCAAAGGCGGCGTCCTCCACCACGTCCGGGCGCGCCACCTGGTGATCGGCGAGGTATTTATCGAGGATGCGGTCCACGGGGTTCGCGCGTCCATCCCGGGCGGGGGGCAACTCCACAAGGCGGGGTTTCAGCGGGGGCTCCCAGCCACTGGTGCCAAAGGTGAAGCCGTCCTCCCACGCCATGCCTTCCGCGATCCACGCGCGCAGCACGGCGACCTTCTCAGCGGGCACACGCGCTCCCTTGGGCGGCATTTTGTCATCGTCGTCAACGGTCAGCACCTTCAGGAGAAGAGCCTCGTCCGGCTTTCCGGGCTCCACGACTTTCCCGTTCTCGGACCCCGCCAGGAGATCCGCCCGGGTATTCATGGAAAACCCACCCTTCTTCTTATCGCCCAGGTGGCAGTCCCCGCAGTATTGTTTGAACACGGGCACGATTTCATGGGCAAAGTCCACCGCCCCCCGCGCGGACGGGATGAGCAGCAGCACGGCGGGGACGGCCGGGAGAAGGGAACGGAGCATCAGCATAGTGGTAGTCTGCTATCAACGCGCCGGACAGGCCACAGGATTTCACTCACTTTCGTCCCGTGCGGGAATCAGCTCCTTCTCCAGCCAGGGGATCACTTTTTCAGACCAGCGGGCGGCATGCGCGCGCAGGCCGGGGCCGCTGAAGTGGACTCCTTTGCCGCCGTTTTCGCGGAACGGGCCTTTCAGGGCATCGCTGTCCGGGCCCTCCAGGGCGATGCCATCCTTCCACAGGGAGGCCTGCGCGGCGCGGATGTCCGGCGAGGCTTCGTCCCCGGGCACATGATAGCTCGCCTGGGCCACGAACCACGGCACATCCCACCCGGCCTCGCGGCGGGCCTCGCGAATGATTTTCTCCAGATACTCCCGGTAAAGATTTCCTGGCAGGGTGCGCGAGGGATCCTTCTGATTGGCATCGCTCTCCCCCTGATGCCAGAGCACGGCGCGAAAACCATGGGGCCCGGCCTGTTTCATGGCCTCCACCAGGGTGGCAAAGGCCGCGCCGTCGCTTTCCCATCCGCCATCAGGAAGTTTTTTCACCCGGCTCTCGATGGTGGGGGGCTGGGGAAACCGGCTTCCCGCGGGCAGCCATTCCCGCACGCTGGTGGCCCCGATGCCGCGCGAAATGAAACCGACCGGCATCACGCGGAAATGCAGCGCGATGTCATCCCCCAGCAGAGGAAGGAAACTGCCGCCCTCCCCGCTGGCACCCGGCTGGGGATCGTAAGCTGGCCGCCAGCGCTTCCCGTCGAAGGTGGAGACCATGCTGCTGGAGGGGGTCTGCTTTTCCTCGCCGTGGTTCGCCGAATTCGACTGCCCCGCGACGATGAAAACCTCCCCCGCGCCCGCGGGGCCGGTTTCTGTTTCCGCGAGAACCTTCCCGCCACCACTGGAGACCCTCACTTCCACCCGGTGCCAGCCTCCCGCAGGAATCTCCATGAGGGCACGGAAAGCCGGGCCATCAAATGCCGCCTCCAGCCGTTTCCACGGGCCTTTATAATCCAGCCGGGCCTCCACGGTCTCCGGGCGGCCTCCCGCCGGATCGAGTGTGCCGCTGATGGGGAGGCGGCCTTTAAACCGGGAATAACGCTGGACCACCTGCCCGGGTTGGGGCGAGGACAAAGTGATCTTCGCGGGCAGCGCCGCCTGCCGGGCGTGAAGGATGGAAAACCCCACGAGTTCCGCGCATTGGAAAAACCCCTCCCACATGGTGTGCCCCTGTTCTTTCATAACATTGAGCCTCATCGAGCCTCCCAGGGCACCGTAGCGGCGGGATATTTCCAGGGAATTTGTCTCCAGGGGCACCACCTGGTCATTGTCTCCATGAATGGCGAAAAACGGTACTCCAGCTTTGGCCAGCGCGGACAGGCGGTCCGGTGGATTATGCTCTTTCAGGCGCGCGGTGAGTTCCTCCGGCGTCAGATGATAGGCTCCGGCGGCCTTTTCCACCCCGGGATAACTCGCGAGATTGCACACTGGATAGATCCCGGCAAAGGCAGCCACCTTGTCCGCGTTTTCCGCCGCCCACGCGAGAGTCATCAGACCTCCGCGGCTGCGGCCCAGCATCACCGCCCGGGGCGCGAAGTTCCGCTTTCCGGTCAGTTCGGTATAAAAAGCGGAATAGAGCGCCCGTCCGTCCGGACTGCCATAGGATTCCCCCACATCGATCCCCGCGATGGCCACCCCCGCCTCCAGGAACCGGGTAAACATCCACGTTTCCTCAACCCCGGGCAGTCCCGGCAGCGTGGGGGCATACCAGACCCACGGCACGGGATGGTCCGCGGGTTTACCCTTCGGCAGGATCACAAACGCCTCCCTCCCGGCCACCGTGAAGGTTTCACCCGGCAACGGCAAGGTCTTCGCCGCCGCCCCGGGAGAGGTGGCGTGGAATAGAAACAGCAGAAAAGAGAGGAGAATAGCGGGGCGCATGGGAGGGAATAACCGGAGGTTACGCTAACGGCGGAATGCCGCGCATTATTGCACGGGATTCCCCGCCACCATGTGCTTTGTCTCGCCGCGGGCAGGCATGTTTTTGATTCAAGGATGCACCCCGCGCGGATCCGGTTATCCAGTCTTCCCATGCCCTCCGACACGCCCATTCCTCCATGGATCACCTCCCGCCCCTTTGCATGGCTCGTGTCCGCCCCGGGCAGGGTGAACCTTATCGGGGAGCATGTGGACTACTGCGATGGCCTGGTGATGCCGGCGGGCATCGGGCTGCGCACGTGGATGACCGGGGAGCCGCGGACAGACGGGCTGATTTGTGTGGAAACCGAGGAGGGTCTGCGGGCGATATTTCCCGCGACGGGGAGCCCGGCCCCTGGTCCTGACAAATGGGAAAACTATCTGCGCGGCGTGCTCGCGGGTTGCCTCGCGGCGGGGCTCCAGCCGCCAGGGGTGAATGTGCGTGTTTCCTCCACGCTGCCCCGCGGCGGCGGGCTGGCCAGCAGCGCGGCGTTCACGGTGGCTTTTGCGGGTCTGCTGGAAAAGGCCGCCGGAGTGTCCCTGGGCGGGGCGCGGAAGGCGCTCATTTGTCAGGAGGCGGAGGCATTCGCGGGAGTGCCTTCCGGGTGCATGGACATGATGGCCTCCATCCACGCCCGCGAGGGTCATGCGATGTTGATCGACTGCCGGGACCGCTCCGTGGAGCAGGTCTTTCTGGGGGAGGTGCCGCCGGATATCATGATCATCGATACTGGTGTGAAGCACGATCTCGCGGATGGAGGGTATACAAAGCGTTATGAGGAAACCCGCGAAGCCGCCCGTCTGCTGGGAGTGGCCTCGCTGCGGGACTACGCTCCGGACCGGTTGCATGAAGCCGGGGACCTCCTGCCGCCCGTTCTTTTCCGGCGGGTGCGCCATGTGGTCACCGAGATCGCGCGGACGCGGGATTTTGCCCGGGCTGTGCGTGGAGGCGAATGGACGCAGGCGGGGGAACTCATGCGGGCCAGCCACGAATCCCTGCGGGTGGACTATGAAGTGAGCTGTCCGGAACTGGATCTGGTGGCCGCCCACGCTTGGACCCTGCCGGGAGTCCTGGGCTGCCGCATGACGGGCGGAGGATTTGGCGGAAGCTGCGTGGCCCTGGTGAAGCTGGATGCCGCGGTGGAAGTCCGGGAGGAACTCGAGTCCCTGTGCCGGAACCACTTGGGGGCGTCCGCCGGAGTGCGGGTCACCGCGGCGGGCGGCGGTGCCAGAGGGTGAGCAGGATGGCCCACTCGAGTCAGGGTACCGCCGTCTTTTCGCCCCGGGACAAGGCATCAATCCTGCAATCCGACACACGCGCCCGGCCATGGTTCGGAGAATAAAACCGCTCGCAAAACGCGGAAAATCCCCGTCTTCTGAAGGACGCTCTCCGCACAATTCCCATGCCCGTTCCGGACCCTCTTCCACTGCCTCCGGACTCGCCACCCGTCCCGCATGACTTCCCGCCCGCGGACATTGCGGAGGAAACCATGGCGGACCAGTTGGACAATGTGGTCCCGGAGTATGGATATCACAAAGGTACCGTGGTGGGCCTGGGCGGTTCCGCCGGCAGCCTCGCCGCGCTGAAGGCCTTCTTTGCGGGCATGCCGCCGGATACCGGGCTCACCTTCGTGGTCGTCACCCATCTTTCCCCGGACCACGAGAGCCTCATGGCGGAGATTCTCCAGAAGGTAACCACCATGCCTGTCACGCAGGTGCAAGCCAGTGTGGTGGTGGAGCCGGATCACATCTACGTGATCCCGCCGTCCAGGCATTTGACCATGATGAATGGCCACCTCGCTCTGGCGGAAATGGAGGGCGAACGCGGCCGCCGCGTGGCGGTGGATCTTTTCCTGCGCACTCTGGCGGATACCCACGGGCCCCATTCCATCGGGATCATCCTCTCCGGTGCGGACGGGGACGGTGCCATCGGCATCAAACGCATCAAGGAACGCGGCGGTCTTGCCATCGTGCAGGATCCCGGCGAGGCCGAGCAGGACGGCATGCCCCAGTCCGCGATTGCCACGGGCATGATCGACTGGGTGTTGCCCGTGTCCGAGATGCCCGCCCGCATCCTCCGCTATGTCCGCACGGAGGCCCGTCTGCGGCTGCCCGCGGAGACGCCCCCGGCCTCCGGGCAACCTTCGGGTGAAGGCGGCCCCACCGGCATGGAATCGGTTTTTGGCGAAATCCTCTCCTATCTCCGGCTGCGCACGGGCCGGGATTTTTCGTATTACAAGAGACCCACCGTGGTACGCCGCATCGCGCGGCGCATGCAGGTGCACGCGCTGGAGGACCTGCAGGAATATCTCTCCCTGCTGCGCACCCACCGCGGCGAGGCCCGGGCGCTTCTGGAGGATCTGCTCATCTCCGTGACAAATTTCTTCCGGGACGCGGATGCCTTCAATGCCCTGGAGGAGGAGATCCCCGCGCTCTTCACGGAAAAGGGACCCGAGTCCCAGGTGCGCGTGTGGGTGGCGGGGTGCGCCACCGGAGAGGAGGCCTACTCCGTCACCATGCTCCTCATGGAGCACGCCGCCCGGCTGGAAAGCCCTCCCTCCATCGTGGTCTTTGCCACGGACCTGGATGAGGAGGCACTCAAAAAAGCACGCTCCGGCGTGTATCCGGACACCATCACGGCGGATGTCTCCGAGGAGCGGCTGCGCCGTTTTTTCACCCGGGAGGCCGGCCGCCTGAGGGTGCGCACGGAAGTGCGGGAGCGGATTCTTTTCTCCGGGCACGATCTCTTTGGCGATGCCCCTTTCTCCCGGCTGGATCTGGTGACCTGCCGGAATCTTTTTATCTATGTAAACAAAGAGATCCAGCGTCGCGGCCTGGAACTCTTTCACTTCGCCCTCCGGCCCGGAGGATGGCTTTTCCTCGGATCCGCGGAGGCGGCGGAGGAGCTGGGTCTTTTCAAGCCGCTGAACAAGAAGCATAAGATCTACATCCGCGCCGCCGTGGAGCGCGGCGCGCCTCCCGTGCTGCCCGCCGCGGCCACCTCCTTCCAGACGAATGGCGCGGTGCAGCGGAGCGTGCTGCAACAGCCCGCGGGGCAGCCCGCCCGGTTTGAGATGTCCTCGCTGCCGCCTCCGAGGCAGGAGGCGCTGGATGGCTGGAAAGCCCTGCACTTCGAGCTCCTGGACGCCGTGGCCCCCGCATCCGTTCTTATCAACGCGGACTACAAAGTGGTACACCTCTCCCGCCAGGCGGGCCGTTGGCTGCGTCTCGGTGGCGGCCAGCTCAGCAATGACCTGCTGGAATTGCTTTCCCCCGTGCTGCGGCTGGAGGTGCGCACTGCCCTCTTTCGCGTGGCGCAGGAGGGCGGCGTGGATGAGCGCGAGATGGTGGCGGAAAACGCCGGTGGCGCTTCCTGCAGGGTGCGGCTCCAGGTGGGCACGTCTCCCCTGGCTCCGGGCTATTTTCTCGTTGTCTTCGAGGAATGCTCCGCGGAGCCCGCCGGGATCCCCGTGCCGCCTGGCAATCCGCCGGATCAATCCCGCGTCCACCAGCTGGACGAGGAACTCCAGCACACCCGCGGCCGCCTTCGGGACCTGGAGGAGCAGCACCGCGCTTCGCTGGAGGAACTGAAGGCGGGCAATGAGGAACTCCAGTCCATGAACGAGGAGCTGCGCAGCGCGGGGGAGGAGCTGGAGACCAGCCGGGAGGAGCTTCAGTCCATCAATGAAGAGCTGCAGAGCGTGAATCAGGAGCTGAAAAACCGCGTGGAGGAACTCAGCGGTTCCAACAGCGACCTGCGGAATCTCATGGCCTCCACCAGCATCGCCACCATCTTCCTGGACCGGGAGATGAAGATCATGCGCTACACACCGCCCGCGGTGGAGATCTTCAATTTCATCCCCACGGACGTGGGACGTCCGCTCTCGGATCTCACGCACCGCATGGAGTATCCTGAGATCGTCAATCACGCGCGGCGGGTGCTGGCAAATCTGGTGCCCGTGGAGCATGAGATCCACGCGGAGGGCCGGTGGTTTCTCACGCGTCTCCAGCCGTACCGCACCATTGATGACCACATTGCCGGGGTGGTCCTCACCTTCGTGGATATCACCCAGCGGAAGCGCACGGAGGAAGCCCTGGCGGAGTCCGGGGAACTGCTTCGCCGCATTCTGGAAAACGCGCGGGAGTACGCCATCTTCGCGATGGACGCGGACCGCGCGGTCACCACGTGGAATGCCGGGGCGGAGCGCCTCCTGGGCTATGCCGGACGCGAGATCAAAGGCCAGTCCGGGGATGTCATCTTCACCGCAGAGGACCGGGCGAACGGCGAACCGGAAAAAGAGGCCGTCCAGGCGCTGGCCGAGGGACGCGTTTCCAATGAACGCTGGCACCAGCGGCGGGATGGCTCGCTCTTTTGGGGCAGCGGGGTCACCACCGCCATGCGAGATCCGGCAGGAAAAATCCAGGGGCTCCTGAAGATCATGCGGGACCACACCCAGGACCGCTTGCGGCTGGAGGAGGTGCAGAAGGCCAGGGCCGAGGCCGAAGAGGCGGGCAAGGCGAAGGACCACATCCTCGCCGTGGTGAGCCATGAGCTGCGCACGCCCCTCACGCCCGTGCTTCTGAACATCGATCTCCTCATGGAGTCACCCGGAATGCCGGAGGACTCCCGGCCCATCCTGCGCATGATGCTGGACAACATCCTCACGGAGGTGCGGCTCATCGAGGATCTGCTGGACGTCACAAAGATCACGCACGGGAAATTCACCTTCACCCCGGAACCCGTGGACGTGCATGCTGTCATCGGGGAAGTGATCGCCAACTGTCAGGCGGAGATGAAGGAGAAAAACCATCGCTGCCTCACCGCCCTGCACGCCGCGCGCGCCACCGTGATGGGAGACCCGCTCCGTGTGCGACAGGTGGTGTGGAATGTGTTGCGAAACGCCATCAAATTCACCCCTGCCGGTGGCACCCTGGAGATCACCACCCGCGATGCCCCGGAGGCCCTGGCCATTGAAGTTCGTGACAGTGGTATCGGGATGAACGCGAAAACGCTGGAAGCTATCTTTCAGCCGTTTGCCCAGGGCAATATAAGCACCTCGAAGAAATTCGGCGGCCTTGGTCTTGGCCTCGCCATTTCCCGCGCTGCCGTGGAGGCTCACGGAGGCACCGTTCAGGCCCGCAGCGATGGCCCCGGTAAAGGCTCCGTGTTCGAAATCATTCTTCCCTCAGCGGGCGGGGACTGGAATAACAAAGGATAACGAAAGCGGTATCGCTCACATAAATCCATCCCCTCTTACGGCATCGTCACGAGGAGCCGCATGCCCGCGCGGGGGTGGTCGGCGGAGGGAAGCGTGGCGCGTTTTTCCACCCAGCCTTCGCCGCTGGCAGTGGTGGTCACGGTCAGGCCGGTGGATTCCCAGGTGACGAGATCACCGGACCACTGAGGCTCTATAAGGACGTCCGCGGCGGTGGTGGATTGCCGCCAGACCATGCCCAGCGTGTCCCCCCCTGAAGAGGCTCCGGGAGCGGGCGCGGGGTCCGGGAGGTTGGGATCGCTGCCCAGGGCGTACTCCACCAGATTTTCCAGTCCGTCATTGTCAGGATCCGCATGGGGGCCGGTGATAGCCGGGTCCGCGGTGCCGGGGAAGTGAAGGCCGCGCCAGACGGCGAAGGCGTCAGGCAGCGGGGGATCGTCATCCGTGATCGTCAGGACAGTTGAGGCATTCCCCGGGGAAATCCCCGCGCCGCCAGTGGCCGCGCCCAAGGTGAAGACCAGGGTCTTCGATGGTCCGGGCAGGTTGTCATTGGGGAGCACCAGAGGCAGGGGCTTTACCGTTTCCCCAGGCAGGAAAGTGAGCATCCCGCTGGGGGCCGCCAGAAAATCCGGCGGGGCCGTGCCGCCGGTCACCGCCCATTGCACATTCACCAACTGACCCTGCGGAGCGCTGAGAAACACCAGCGGGCCCGCCGGGGTGCCGCCCTCCGGAGTGGTGGAGGTGGCGGTGGTGAATCCGGCCAGCGGGGGGGGCGGGGTATCGTTGTCCAGTATCGTCAGCACATGCGTGGCCGGGGTGCCCGCGCGGGCTCCCGCCACACGGAGGAGACGCAGGCTCAGGCTTTCCGCGGGCTCGATGAACGGATCATCCACGATCGTCACCGGAATAAACCGTTCCGTCTCCCCCGGGGCGAAAAGCAACGTGCCCGCGGTGGCCAGATAGTCCGCGCCATTGAACGCCTGGCCTCCGCCAAAGGCGTAATCCACCCGCACGGCCGCGGCGGCCGGGGCGGAGAGCCTCACGGAGACGGACACCGTGCCCACGCTCTCCGGCCATGAAGAGGAAGCCTCCGTGAAAGACACTCGCGGGCCCTCCGGGTCCTCGCCGCCCCTCAGCCAGGCCGTGGCCGGGGAGGCCCCGGTGCCATAGAGGCCCGGGTGGGGGACCACCGTGCACACGAGACTCCGCGTGCCGCCAATTGCCAGACCGGCCAGCAGCGGTACGTCCAGCCGCGCGCCCGCCGCGCCCGCCGGGATAGTGAGGCTGCCGGACGGAGGGATGTAGTCCACTCCGGGCAGGGCCGTGCCGGTGAAAAGGTATTCCACCACCATCTCTCCCGCGGCCGGGCCCATACGGGAAAAGTAAAACCCGGCCGGTATCAGGCGGTCAAACAGGTCCACCATCTCCGCGGTGACGGACACCGCGGGCCGGGCATCGTCCACCAGGAAAAGCGTGGCGGCACGCTCCGGGGCCGGATGATAGCCGGGATCCGGCAAAAGAGTCAGCGTCACACTTTCCACGTCCTCCGGTTCCCCATCCGCCAGCGGCGCGATGACCACCTCGCCAAAGCCATCGCGCGGCACCATGATCGAACCAGGGAGAGCCGCGTAATCCGTCCCCTGCGTGGCGGTGCCGCTGAGCAGGTAGCGCACCTCCACCGTGCCCGGGCCGCTGCCGGAGGTCTGGATGCGAAAGACGCCGGGATGCCCGGACTCCGTGCACAACCCATTCGAAACGGTCACGGAGACATCCGGCACGTCATTGTCCAGAATCGTCGCCGTGGCGCTCCATTCCGGACCCGTGAGGTAGCGGGGCCCGGACCGCAGTTGCACGATGACCGTCTGCGGAGGTTCGCCGATGGCGTCATCCACCGGCACGATAACAATGGATGCACTCGCCTGGCCTGCCGGGATGGTGACCACGCCACCGGGAGAAATGTAATCCGTGCCATGCTCCGCCGTGCCGCCCAGCGCGTAGTCCACGGTGAGAGGCAGCGAGGTGTCCCCGGTGCGGGTGACGATGAAGACCGCCGGATCGCGGTTTTCCTCCGATGCCGTGTCATCCGCGGCGGTCACGGTCACGGTGGGAATCGCGGCATCCAGGATCACGAGAGAGGCGCTGCTCTTCTGCGGGGACCGGAGATAGGCCGGATCCGTCGCGAGGGTGAAGGTGGCGGTTTCCGTGCCCTCCACCACGGTATCCGGGAGGGCGGTCACGGGCACCTCCAGCGAGGCCTGCCCGGCAGGAATGGTCACCGCGGTTCCCACTCCCGTGTAGTCCACCTCCGGCGTGGCATTGCCCCCGCGCGTGACCGGCACGGTGAGCGGATTCGTCGCCGGGCCCGTGCGGCTGAAGCGAAGCATGCCGCCTTCGCCATTCTCCACCGCGAGCGGCTTCGCGGCCTCCACGCTCACCACCGGCAGATCGGTATCGTTATCCAGAATATTCAGCGTGGCGGTATCCGGTCCGGAGGGGAGATAACCGGTGCCCGCCAGAAGGTGGAAGGTCATCTGTTCTGGTCCCTCCGGCAGGGTGTCGTTGAAGGCGGTGATGAACACATCCAGCCAGGGCCGGCCATCCGGGATGGTGAACTTATAGGTGGAAAGCTGATAGACCTCGGCGGGCGTGAAAACCACATCGCTCAGAGCGGCGGAGCCTCCCAGGAAGACCCGCGCCTCCAGGGAACCCGCGTTGGAAACTCCCACCCGGGCAAAGCGGAGCGTGGCCCCGGCTCCGCCCTCCGCGCAGGTATCCTGGAGCAGTGTCATGGAAATCCCGGCGCGCGGCGTGGCGGTGAAATCAACGCCGGTCACGTCCCCCTGGACATCCACCGGATTGGCCCGCGCGCCGGTCAGCACATGGGTTTCCGAGAGAGCCGCCAGGCTGTAAAGGGCGGGCCCCATGCCGCCGAGGGTGTAATTTCCGGCGCTGTCCGTGGCACAGCCCCGCCATAGCGTCCCGGCGGCGCCGTTGTGGACGCGTACGCCCGCCAGCGGTTCCCCCGCGTCCGTGAGCACCCGTCCGCTGACGGTGAAAGTGCCCGGTTGCCCGACCGTCACCACGGCGAGAGCCGACCGCGTGCCGCCTTTCATATCACTGACCTCGCAGCGCACGGTGTAGATGCCCGGCTGCGCCCAGGAGCGGGTGGCGGTGGCGGCATTCGGACCAAAGGACCGGTCCCCCCATTCCCAGGCATAGGCCAGCGCGTCCCCGTCCGGATCAGCCGCCGCGGCGGTGAAGGTGACCGGCGCGTTGACCTCCACCGTCGCGGTGGCGGGAGACAGCAGCAGCGCGGGCGGCTGGTTTCCGGGGAAGGTGCCCGTCTGCACCACCACGTCCATGGACTCCGGCACGGTGTGGCCTTTCGCCACGGGCGTGATGTAAATGCCCGAACCCGGGTCCGCGAAGGTATGGCCCAGCACCAGCGGACTGTCCTCCCGGTCATCCGGCGAGCCTGGCGTGGTATCCAGCAACTGGCTGCCTCCATTGGAGCCATAGAGCGCCCCCGCGCTGGAGTTGTCGCCCCACGGGCTCCAGTTCAGCGTGAGGCCATCCGTCAGCCAGGGGTTTTGCGTCCACCGCTGGCGGAGTTCGCACCAGTAGTTTCGCCGGGCATCCTTCTTAACGGCCAGCAGGCAGGATTTCCCCGCCTCCAGACGGGCCTGGTCGAACTGGTAAATCCGGTAAAGACCGCTGCCCGTCACCCGGGTGACATTCTCCTCCGGGATCCAGTGGAGCAGCGTCTGGTGCCCCGCGTTGAAAAAAGAGTTCCCCGCGTTGGAGGCCCCCATGCAGTCAAAAGAGTTTCCGTATTCGCAGTTGGACCCCGGGCCGGTCACGCTTTCGCCGCCGGTGTTCCAGGAGTTGGCGTGCCAGAGGCCGAGATTGTGCCCCAACTCATGGCACGCCAGGCCGGCGGTGCCTTTCTTCAGCCACACGCCACGCTCTCCGACATAGGCCTGGCCGGAGAAGTTCCCGCTGCCGCCATTGTAGCGCACGGCGTCCAAGTCATACGCCTGGTAGTCAAACCCCGCCGCCTTTGCCGCCGCCCGGGCGTCGAAGAGCATGAAGTCCGCGGAGGGGGTGTCATTCGCGAGATACCACGCCTCCGGCTTCGGCAGGGTGATGAGAGGTGTCACCGTGGACAGCAGATAAAGCTGGTTGTGACTGTTCTCCATGAAGAAGTCGTTCACCTGCTTCAGCATGTCATAGGATTCGCGCTCGGACTGCGGGTCCTCGTTCCGGTCCGGAAAAGCGACGCGAATGAAGAGCAGGCTTTTCGGCCCCGTGGTCCAGGAGGCGGGGATATCGCCCACCGGTTTCGAGGGGCCTCCGGTCGAGCCCTCCTGGGCGGTGAGGGCGTCATTCAGCGTGTGAATGTGGCCGCCGCTGCACAGCACCAGCACCCGCCCCCCGGTCTCCACGGCGGGTGTTCCGGGCGGGATTTCCGGCGTGGGCAGCGTCGTTTCCTCCCCGCTCACCGGGCAGCTTTCGATGACCGGTTCCCCGGCCTTCAGCCGCTCACCGGGTTCCAGCGGGCGCACGGGATCCTGATGCAGGGCCAGCACGCCATCCAGTGCCACGCCGTGGACCATCGCCTCTCGCGTAGTGCGCTGGGCCGCGCGACGGCCATAGACGGAGGCCTCGAAGCGCTGACCCTCCCCGTCCGTGAAAACCCTGCGGATCCCGGCCTCCCCGCCATTCCCCGGGGCCAGGGCTAGAACATCCAGACGGCCCCGCGCATTCACCCGGGATTCCAGCAGCGTGGTGATTTCCCCGGGCAGTTCCTGCCGCAGCACCATGGGCACGGCTTCCTCCAGCGCCCGCCGGGGATCGGTGAAAATGAGTTCTTTCATCCGCGCCCGGTGCGCCCGCGCCAGCGCCTGGCCGCGTCCCAGCATTCCCGGGCGTTCCTCCGGGTAAGCCCCGGCATATTCCACCGCCCACCGCTGAAAGTCCGCCACCGGGGGGCTGAGCCGGGTGGAGAAGGCGGTGTCCCATCTGAGCCGGGAGGGCGCGGCCTTCCAGGAGACCGCCACGGGTTTTCCCGCGGGAGATTTTGTCTCCCCACGCTTTTCCTCCCGCCCCTGCCACGTGAGCAGAAGGGCGGCTATGAGCAGGAAACAGCAGGCGAGAGCGTATCTCTTCATGACAATTCCGGGTGTGACCTCCGGAAGTCCGTATCATCGCGGGTTTTTGCCGGGACGCATCTTCAAAATTTCATCAAATTCCCATATTTCCATGACCGGCAAATAATTTTCGCCCGCGGCATTTTTTGCGATCCAGGCCGCGCGGGGATTACGGATACCTCTATGTATCGACGACCCTCATGGCGACTCCCCTGTTAAAAGCATTGCCGGATCCCCTGCCTGCTCCACCCCCCGCGGGGGCTGAGCAGACGGCTCTGCTGATGGCGGGGGTCGCCCGGCAGGACGGGGCGGCGCTGACGGAGCTTTACTCTCTCTGGTCCTCCACCCTCATGGGCATCGCCATGAAGATCCTCCAGGAGCGCGGCGCGGCGGAGGAGATTCTCCAGGACACCTTCGTGCGCCTCTGGCGGAAGGCCGGGGACTTCGATCCCCGGAAGGGCACCGCCTTCATCTGGACCTGCACTATCCTCCGGGGTCTGTGCCTCGACCATCTCCGCTACCACGCCTGCGCGAAACGCGGCGGGGGCCGCATCGTGCCCTTCGATCCCCTAGCCTCTGAGGAACCCTCCCGGCCGGAGGAGGTCATCGCGGCGGATGAATTGCGGCGCGTGGAAACCATGATGCACACGCTCGATCCCGTGGACCGCGAGTGTCTCCAACTGGCCGTCTTTTTTGAATACACCCACTCAGAGATCGCGGAAAACCTCCGCACCCCGCTCGGCACGGTGAAACAGCGGCTCCGCCGGGCCTTGACCAGACTCCGCCACCTCCTCTCCTCCCATGAAAGCTGACTTCCGTGAATATGCCGCCTGGCGCGCGCTCGGGATGCTCTCTCCTGAGGAGCAGGCCGCCTTCGATGCCGCCGCGGAGGCGGACGGGGACCTCGCCGCCGCGCGGGCCCGGGTGGAGGCACTGGCTGCTTCGGTCTCGGTCATCCATTCCCGCCCGGTCGCTCCCGGGGAGGATACCCTGGCGGTTATCCGGAAGCGCTGCGGCATTCCGGGAGCGGGACAGAATGTCATTTCCAGAGCACGGTCGCGGCCCCTCTTTGCGTGGGCGGGATGGGGCGTGGCCGCCGCGCTGGCGGTGCTGCTGGCAGTGAGGGAGGAATCGGGCCCCCTCACTGCCGGTGGGCTGCCGGATCCTGCAAAGGACGGTGCCCCGTCGGTGCCTGGCCGGACGATACCCCACACGTCCGGCCGGGTGCCTTCGCGGGAAAAACCGCGCCTCATTGGCAAGGTACCACCACCCTCGAAGTCATCGTCTGGCGTGAACGCGCCGGAAATACCCCGCGAGGCTCCCGGGGACGCCGCGGGTCCCGAGGGCGAACCGCCGACCGTGGCCCATGAGTCCGGTGCCGTAGGTGCGGGGGCTCCGCAGGAGGCAGGGGAAAAGCGCCGCCTCATTCAGGAAATCGAGACGCTGCGTTCAGAACTCGAACGGTCCCGCCAGCGGGATGATCTCATGTTTTCCCCCACCGCGGGCCGTTCGTGGCCTTTGATCGTGGAAATGAAGTCCCCCTCCGCCGTAAAGTCGGAAAACGATCCGCCGCTGACCTCCATCGTGGCGGATGCCCTGGCGGGGAAGACGCTGACGGAAACAAAGACGACAGAGCAAAAGGATCCCGCCGCGACCGCGCAGGTGGCGACCCTGCCGACGGCGATTCCGGTCTATGATCCGGCACGGGACACCGGCACGCTGGCCATCCGGAATCTTCCCGCCGCAGAGCTGGGGTACCAGTATTATCTGTGGGTCGCCACTTCATCTTCGGGTGAGCCCGTCTTTGTGGGCACGCTTCCGGAAAATCTCCGGAGCACGGACTCCCTCGATTTCACTCTGGGCACCACGGGGATCGTGCCGACGGCCTATTACCTCACCACGAACAATACCCTGGGGTATTCCTCGCCCGTGAGGTCAACCTCCGTGAGCTCCACCATCCAGATAAAGGGCACGCTTGTGCCGCCCAATACCTCCAATATCGTGCTCCAGGGCCCGTAACCCTCCGGAAGCCGTCCCCGCGTTATATGATCATAAAATACACCGCTCCGGCGGCCCTTGCCGCCCTGTGCCTGGAGACTGCCCTGGCCGCGCCTCCGCCGAATGACAACCGCGCCTCCGCCGCCGTGCTGGTGGCCGGGGAAGCCACAGCCGGCACCACCCTGGAGGCGACTCCGGAGGACGGGGACCCGGCCATCAATGAATATCATTCCGTCTGGTACCGCTGGACGGCGGGCGCGGGTGGCTATTACGCCGCGAAGATCCAGTATCCCCCGGCGGCGGTGAACTGGAGCCGGGCCTCCGTGCGGGTCTTCCGCCGCGCGGCGGACGGCGCGGTCACGGAGGTGGCGCGGGACGCCTTTGCCTCTGTGGAAGCCGCGGAAACCCGTTCCGAAGCCCGCTTTTTCGCGGAGCCGGGCGGCGACTACGAGTTTTTCGTTTCCAGCCCCGGCGGCTCGGGGACGCCGTTTACGCTGACCCTCGCGCCCTTCCCCGTGCGCGCTGAACGGGACGACTTTGAAAATGCAGGCCTCCTGGGCGCGGACGGCGGCACGGTTTCCGTGACGGGAGCCACCCGCCAGCCGGGAGAGCCCGCCGCGCCGGATGCCTGGCAGGGCACGGTCTGGATGAACTGGACGGCCCCGGGCACCGGCTGGTATCTCGCCCGGGTGGACAATCCCGCGGGCTCGGCGGTGGATGTCTGGCGGGGCGCGACGCTCGCCACCCTCACCACCGCGGCGGCGGGGATGCCCCCGGGACTGATGGAGGCTCCTTATTCGAGAATCACCTTCCGGGCCACTGCCGGGGAAACGGTACGCCTGCGGGTGCTCACGGAAGTGGACGGCGTGATCAGGCTGTCCCTCGCCCCCGCGGCTGCCGGGGACCATTTTGACGATCCTCTGGACGCCGGGTCCGTCTCCTCTTTCGAGCGCCGGGAGGATGTGGAGAATCTCACGGTGGAATCCGGTGAGACCACAGATTCCACCGGCAGCCTCTGGGTGCGGTGGGTGGCACCGGATGACGCCGTTTACCGGACGGAGGTCGTCTTTCCCCGGCCGGGGAATATCATCGGGCGGGAACCCCGGATTAAAGTATGGCAGGGTGACAGTCTTGCGACGCTCACCGCGTCCGCCACCGTGCCGCTGGGGATAGTGAAACAGCCGGTCTTTTTCCGGGCCGTGGCGGGCCGGGAATACCGCTTCCAGGCGGGCATCACGCCGTTGTCCGGCTATCTGGGGATGGGAGGCGGGGGTGGGATATTTCTTTTGGATTCCGGGAAATTCACCTTCCGCCTGCAAAGGATGGGAGAGCCTCCCGCGAACGATACATTTGCCTCCGCCGCGGTGATAGGGCAGGGGACTGGCGTGACCGTGACGGGCACGAATGTGGCGGCCACGCTGGAGCCTGGGGAAACGGTCACGGCCTATGAAGCGGGGGACAGTGTGTGGCACCGCTGGACCGCCCCGGCGGGCGGAGGGCGCTGGGAGGCGCTGCTGGAAAGCCCGGCCCTGCTGAAGCTGCAGCTTTACCGCGGCGCGACCCTTGGCACGCAGACGCTGGTGGGGTCTCAATCGCAATACCTCACCCGTCAGGACGGTGCGATGTTTCCCCTTTCCCTTCGCTGGACAGCGGTGCCCGGGGAGACGGTCTATTTCCGCCTCAGCGGTCGCGGCTACGGCACGCAGGGCGCGTATAATCTGACCCTGCGGAAACTGAATCCCCCGGAGAACATCACCCAGGCTCTAGCCACTACCGTCTCCGGTCCGCTGCCGGTCTCCTCGACAGGCAGCACGGTGGATGCGGGCCCGGATGTTTCCTCGCCTACCGGCACCGGCTCCTCCGTCTGGTGGAAGTGGACCGCGCCCGCAGACGGATGGGCGCGGCTCACCGTGACGGGTGGCACGGCGGACGTGCGGGAAAGCGGCGTCTTCGCCACCGGAACCTCCGCCACGAACGGGATGTTGCGGTTTCTGGCCCGCTCCGGCCATACTTATCATATCCAGGTGACCACTCCCACCGTGCTGGAGGGACCAGTGTCCTGGACGCTTTCCGCGGAGACCGGGCTCACCCACACCCTGCCCGGCGAGGCGGCGGATCTGGGGAACGCGGCCACGGTTAGCTCCCCGCCGTATCTCTTCACCACCGGTCCAGCGTATGCCGCCGGGGCGGGTGCCGGAAGCTCCGGCTATGTGCGGGCGGGGGTCTGGTACCGCTGGACGGCTCCGGCCGCCGGATGGGTGTCCTTCGATACCGAGGGCTCCGGCTTGTCGATGGGGCTCAGACTCCACTCCGACGCGGAGACCTCCAATGACAGCGTGGTGGCGGAGAGCAACGGTTGGCCCGTGCTGCCGTATCCGGAGTGGTCCTCCGGCGCGGTCTTCAGCCGCATCCTGTGGCAGGTCACTGCGGGGGAAACCCTCTGGCTGGAGGCCATCCCCCTGACGGCATACGACATCGTTAAGTCCGCGCCGGTGGTGGTCAATATCCTGCCCGCCGCCGCGCCGCCCTCGATCTCCACCCTGCAAACCCGCGAACTCACGCCCCTCCGGCCGGATCAGCCGCGGTTCGTGGAGATGACTCTCTCCGTGGTTTCGCCTAACGGATTTGCCGGAGCCACCGGGCTGCCGGACTGGCCGGTGCCGCTGGATGGCGGGCCCATCGCGCGGGGCTTCACCTTCCGCGAGGCCGACCGCGTCAGTGGTGATGCGTTTGCCGGCACCTACCGCGCCGTGCGGGAAATACCGTCCGGCATGGTCTTTCCGGAAGGCACGGTCCGCGTGGATGTGGCGGATGTGCGCGGAGGCAGCGTGACCGCCTCTCCCTCGCTGCCCGGCTTTATCCCGGACCCGCTCCCGGCGCTCCCCGCCCGGAGCACGGATACCATCCCGCCGGTGCTCCAGAGCATCAGCGGGCTCCCGGCGGAGCTGGAATTCGGCGGGGAAGCCATGGAACTCACGCTGCGGCTTTCCATCGCGGACCTGGGTGGCAGCGGCTTCCTGGAAGGTTCGGTGTATTTCCGGAATGACGCCCCAGGCACGTATTCCCTGAACGGACCGTTCCGGGAATGGCCCGCCGTGAACTTCGGGGCCGCGCAGCGGGTCCGGGGAGATGCCGCGGAGGGGATCTATGAAGTGACCCTTACTATCCCCGCGCACCTGCCCCTGCCGGGCAGTGGATTGTATTACTCCCTGCGGGACGCGGCGGGCAACCGGCCCAATACCTACCGCATGGGGGGCGATATCCTGATGCCGGTGTATGAGCTGCCGGTCGCGATTGAAGCGGTGGAGGGGCTTTCCCGGGACATGACCGCGCCCTTCATTGCCGGGGCCGCGGCGGTCTATGAACCGGCGGCGCTGCCCTCCGTTCCTTACGGCGTGGTGCGCCTGGAGGCCACGCTTTCGGATGATCTCTCCGGTGTCGCCGGAGGCACGGTGTCCCTGGTGGACGCGAACGGGGCCGTGGAGCGGTCCGTCACCTTCGATGCCCGGCAGCGGATCAGCGGCGGCGCGCTCAGTGGAGTGTATCAAATTGTCCTGCCCGTCCCCTCCTTTGGATTCGGCGGGCGGCACACGGTGCGCTGGACGGTCCGGGATGGCGCGGGGGCGCTCGTCACGGCGGAGAGTGACCCGGTAACGCTCCCGGACCGCACGGGCGCGGATCAGCGGAAGCCGCGCCTCCAGACTTTCGGGATCACTCCCGTCACGGTGGACCTCACCGCCGGACCGGCGGACATCACGGTCACGCTGGGGGCCACGGATGACCTCCCGGGCCTCACGGGCGAACTGACGATCCTGGACAGCCGGGGCGCGCTGCTTTCCTCCACCCCGCTGACCGCCACCGGCACCACGCTGGACCGCGTGATTCCCCTCACGCTGCCCGTCCGCCCGGTTACCGGAGCCTCGACGGAAGCCACGGTGCTGCTGACCCTCCGCGACGCGGCGGGCCGGGGGGAAACCTGGGGGCTTTCCTCCAGCCCCACGTGGCCCGTCCCGGGTGCCGCCCGGCTCACGCTGGCTCCCGCTCCCTCCCCGGCGCTGCAACGGTGGGCCGCGGACGTGCCCGGCTACACGCTGCCCTCGAATCTTCTGACAGATACGGACGGTGACGGGCTGGTGGACCTGGTGGAATTTGCCCTGGGGCTCGATCCCCTGGTGAAGACCGCCGCGGATTCCACGGTTGCCGCCAATGCCGCGTTTTATCCCACCGCCGCTCTCGCGCCCCTGCTGTTGAGCGATGGCCGCGATCCCCGCTCCGGCTCCGCGCCCGCGGTCTGGCTGGGACCGGCGCAGTTCCCGGGCTTCAGTTTTGCTCCCGCGGCGGGCTTCGTGAAATCCGGAGCCTCCACCTACACGGACGGAGCCTGGCAGATCACCGTGGAATCCACCGCGGACCTTCTCCAGTGGAACGCCGCGCCCCTGCCGGACCGGGATGCCGCCGGGCGGGTGAACCTCACGGAAAGCGCCCCCGCAGGACCCCGCTGGTACCGCCTGAAGGTGGCTCCGAAGCCTTGATGGCGACAGTTCCTTCACCCACGGAGAAAAGGCATGCGGAAACGAAGTCAGGTCCCGGATTTGCCCTCGACACCCGGGTAGGGTGGCTGCTTCTTGGCCGCCCCAAAATCTGACTTGTCCACCATGAAAATACTGACCCACACCTCCGCCACGTTTGCCGCCGCTTTCCGGAAGCTGGACCGGCGGCATGTGCCCGGGGAGGAACTGCGGGATTACGTGGCGGGCATCATCGCGGAGGTGCGTGATCGTGGAGACACGGCGCTGGTGGAATTCGCGGCAAAGTTCGACGGGGCGAAGCTCACGGCAAAACGTCTGGCGGTGACCGGGGCGGAATTTGAGGAAGCCGCGAAGGCGGTGTCGGCAAAAGTGAAGCGCGCCCTCACGGCCTCCTATAAGAACGTGCTGGCCTTTGCCAAAAAGAGCCTCCGGAAAAATTGGACCATGCGCACCCCCCAGGGCGCGGAGGTGGGGGAAATCTACCAGCCTTTCCAGCGCGTGGGTATCTACGTGCCCGGCGGCACGGCCCCGCTCATCTCCACGGTCATCATGACCGTGACTCTGGCGCGCGCGGCGGGGGTGCCGGAGATCGTGGTCTGCACGCCGTGCGGCCCGGACGGCACGGTGAATGCCGCCATGCTGGCGGCGCTGCGCATGGCCGGAGCCACGGAGGTCTATCGTGTGGGCGGGGCGCACGCCGTGGCGGCGCTGGCGCATGGCACGAAGACCATCCGCCCGGTGGATAAGATCATGGGCCCGGGGAACAAGTATGTGGTGGAGGCCAAGCGGCAACTGGTGGGCGTGGTGGGCATCGACCTGCTGCCCGGGCCGAGCGAAATCATGGTGCTGGCGGATGACTCCGCGAACCCCGCCTTCATTGCCGCGGATCTCCTCGCGCAGGCGGAACACGGTCGCGACAGCCAGGTGCTCCTGGCCACGCCCTCCCGGGACCTGCTTACGGCGGTGAGCCAGCAGATAGAGCATCAGCTTACTATCCTCCCCCGCGCGGAGATTGCCCGGGCCTCGCTGGAATCGGGCTGCTGGCTGGTTCACACGAAGGATTTGGAACAGGGCGTGGAGCTGGCCAACGCCTGGGCTCCGGAACACCTGAGCCTCGTCATCGATCCCAAACAGGAGAAGGACATCCTGCCAAAAATCCGGACCTCCGGAGCCATTTTTGTGGGGAACTACAGCCCGGTGGCGGCGGGGGATTTCCTCGCGGGCCCCTCGCACACCCTGCCCACCGGCGGTGCGGGCAAGTCTTTCCCCGGCCTGACGGTGGACCAGTTCCAGCGCCGCACCAGCATCGTCCGTATGAACCGCAAGGCCTTGGTGGCCTCCGCGCCGTTGATTGAGACCTTCGCGGAAATCGAGGGCCTCGCGGCCCACGGACGCTCCGCCTCCCTGCGGGCCATGGACTGAAAGATTCATCTTTTCCCCGCACCCGGCGTCACCTATTCTCCGCCCGGATTTTCCAACCCTCCCTCTTCCCGTGGTAACGAGACTTTCATTCCCCGTTCTGCTTTTCCATCTGCTGTCTGTTCTGTTGCTCCTGCAAGGATCCGCCAGAGCAATCAGCGCGCCCACTCAGTTCGCGCTGACATGGGCACCCTCCGGCCTGCTCACGGCCAGTTGGAAGGACCAGTCCTCCAGCGAGGAGGGCTTTTATCTGGCTTACCGTGTGGGAACTTCAGGTGCCTTCACCGGCTACGATAGCGTCGGTGCTAATGTCCTCACCTATTCCTATACGCCCGCGACTTATCCCAGCCGGACAACGTTCCAGTGGGTGGTCTATTCCTACAAAGGAACCGGTGCGAATTATGAGGAGGCGGCTTCCAATACCGTCACAGTGACCTCTCCACCGAGGCTCACCAATGAAAAATATGCCTGGGCAATGGCTGGCCAACCGTTCAGTATGAAGCTGAAGACTGACGCCGCGACCCCGGCTTACACCGTGACCTCCCTCCCGGCTGGATTGACCTATGACGCGGCTTCCACTACGATCTCGGGCACGCTGACCACTAACGGTCGCTATACTGCGGATGTCACGATCACTTCCGGCACCGCGACTGGAACCCAAAAGCTCAGATTTGTCACTTTCCGGCCCGTTCCGGAGCCAGTCGCGCCTTCAGTCGTCACACCCTTCGCGGGACAAACTCTACGGAAAAATGCCACCCCTCTCCAAGTGGATCTCACCGGACGTTTTAACGACCCGGATGTAACCCAGGCATCCCGGATTGTATACAACACGGGCACGGTGGATTTAATCTATTACCCGGACGCGGCACCCGCCTCCGTGGCCAATTTCCAAGGTTACATTTCACGAGGGGATTACCTCAACAGTATTATCCACCGGGTGCCCAACACCTCGAAATTTGTGGTTCAAGGTGGTGGTTATAAGGCAGCGGCGGGAACCCCTTCCATCACGCGCGCCGCGGCGGTTGTGAATGAGCCGGAAATAACCAACACCAGGGGAACCGTGGCGATGGCCAAACTGGGAAGCGATCCCAACAGCGCCACGTGCGAGTATTTTTTCAATCTCGCTGACAACGCCAGTAATCTTAACGGCCAGAATGAAGGATTCACTGTCTTCGCCCGCGTGGCCGGAAACGGCATGACGGTGGTGGACGGGATCTATGATCTTCCCAACAAAGACTATTCCAGTGTAAACAGTGTGTTGACAAACTGCCCGGTGACCCTGCCTGCCCCTGCGGCTTTTGACCCCGCCTCCTTGGTGAAGATTATCTCTATCGGACCGGTGAACCTGCTGAGCTACACGGTGCAGTCTTCCGCTCCCGCCGTGTGCACGGCCACGCTGGAAGGCACGAAGCTAACCCTCACCCCTCTGGCTGCAGGCACGGCCATCATTACTGTAACGGCGAAGGACCTGGATAACCTTACCGCGGCCCCCACATTCACCGTGAATGTAAACGAAAATCTGAGCGACTGGCTCACGGGCTCGAATTTCCCGGTCCCCGCCGACGCCACCGCGGGGGCGGATGCCGACAAGGACAACGTGCCCAACATTCTGGAATACGCCTTCCTGACGGATCCCCTCTCTCCCGCCTCCCAGGCGTCTCCCCAGGCCGCGACAACGACGGTGGAGGGGAGCAACTATCTCACCCTCACGTTTCCCGTGCGGAAGTTCACAGGCACTGGCTTTGTCTATACCGTGGAGGCCGGTGATGGCACTGGAGCGTGGGCGACGGTCT
Organism: Verrucomicrobiales bacterium; assembly: GCA_965229245.1. GTDB lineage: Bacteria > Verrucomicrobiota > Verrucomicrobiia > Verrucomicrobiales > V1-33 > V1-33. The sequence continues at coordinate 934,339 of CBDDIW010000001.1, read as the reverse complement.
GGAACTCCTCCACGGATGGGCTTACCCACGCCCTCGTAACCACCTCCACGGATCACCCGGCATCCACGGACGTGACCGTCCGGGACACCGCGGCCATCACGCCCGGAGCGAAGCGTTTCATGCGCCTGCGGGTGACGGACACGCCCTGACAAAACCCGCGTGCCCTTCATGGATCACGGTCTGCACGGACGTACCGCCCTGGTCACTGGAGGCACACGTGGCCTCGGCATCGCCATTGCGCGGGCGCTGGGACACGCCGGAGCCCGGGTGGCGGTGAACTACGCCAACTCTGACACCGTGGCCGCCGCTGCCATGGAATCCTTGCGGGCGGAGGGCTGTGACGTGGCACTCTTCAAGGCTGACGTGACGGATCCCGTGGAAATCCTGGACCTTGTTGCCCGGGTTCGGGTTTCCCTCGGTCCGGTGGATATCCTCGTGGTGAATGCCACTCCGGACCAGCCACACCTGCCCGTGGAAGAATACGACTGGGCCTTTTGCCAGCAGATGCTGGACTTCTTCGTGAAAAGTCCCTTCCTCCTAACTCAGGCGGTGGTGGGGGATATGAAAGAGCGGCGGCACGGGCGCATCATCAATATCACCAGTGAGGTCTTCGCGGAGGGCGTGGCGGAATTCAGCCCCTACGTGGCGGCCAAGGGCGGTCAGGAGGGCCTCACACGCTCGCTCGCCCGGGAACTCGCGCCGTGGGGCATCACTGTGAACAGCGTGGCCCCGGGCTGGATTCCCGTGGAGCGCCATGCCGGGGATCCCCAGGAGGTAAAGGACGCCTACCTTTCCAGCGTCCCGGCTGGACGTTGGGGCACCCCGGTGGACGTGGGCGCGGCGGTGGCGTTTCTGGCCGGTGACGGAGCCGCCTTCATCTCCGGGCAGTCGCTGGGGGTCAATGGAGCCCGGACTTTGTAATCCTCCTCCACGCCATGACCTATCAGGTGGAGCCGGATGGATTTGCGACCGTGCCTGGTCTCCTGCAAGGAACAGAGCGGGAAGACCTGCTCACAGCCTGCGGCGGAGTGGAGGGAGCCGGGAAGCGCGGGCTGCTCGCCGTGCCGGAAGTCGCCGCCTTTGCCCGGTCTCTGAAGCTCCTTGCTCTGGTGGAGACGTGGCTGCCCCGGCCCGTGCATCCGGTCCGGGCCATTCTTTTCGATAAGACCCTGGCCACGAACTGGCTGGTGCCGTGGCATCAGGATCTCACTTTGGCCTTGGCGGAAACAGGGAATGCTCCGGGGTTTGGCCCGTGGAGTGTGAAGGAGGGCATCCCTCACGTGCAGCCGCCCATGACGCTGCTGGAACAGATGCTTACCGTGCGTGTCCACTTGGATCCGGCGGGACGGGAAAACGGGGGCCTGCGGGTGCTGCCAGGCTCTCACCGGCACGGCAGGCTCACCGCCACACAAATCACGGAATGGCGGGCCCGCACCCCGGAGGTGCTCTGCGAAGCCGCTACGGGCGATGCCCTGCTCATGCGGCCTCTGCTGCTCCACGCCTCCAGTCGTTCCACCGGCGGGGATCACCGCCGTGTGCTGCATCTGGAATATGCGGGCTTTTCTCTACCGCCGGGCCTTCGCTGGCACGGGACCTGAACTTTCCGCCGTCCGGGATTTCCCGGACGGCGGGGTCGGTCATACGGTCATATTATTTCAAATCGTCGGGCAGACCCGCGTCCTTGATCTTCACGTCGTTCTTCAGGCCGCCGTCGATCCACCATTTCACGATTTTCAGTTCCTTGTCGGAAAGCTGTTCCTTGTCCTTGGGCGGCATGTGTTCGTCCTCGGCGGCGGGCAGGGCGATGCGCTTGATGATGAGGCTCTCGGCGGATTTGCCGGCGATAACGGTTTTTTCCCTGCTGTCGCCGCCTTTGAGCAGCACTTCAAAATTGTGCATCTGCAGTTTCCCCTTCGTCTTCTTCTCACCGTGGCAGCTCACGCATTTGGCGTCAAAGATAGGCTGGATGAGACCCGCATAGACGGTCTTTTCCGGGTCCAGGGGACCACCGGGGGCGGGTGCCGGGGCAGGCGCGGGAGCGGCCGGAGGCGGGGGAGCCTGGGCGGTCTTCACCTCGCTGTCCCATCCCAGATTGATGGTAATGGCGGGCAGCTTCTGGTGCAGGGCCTCGGCGGCGGGTTTGGTCACCCCGGTCTGCCACACAAAGAGCTTCTTCAGCCCGGCGGTCTTCTCCAGCTTCGGCAGCGAGGCGTCCGTCACCTTCGTGCCCACCAGGTTGAGGTATTCAAGTCCTGCGAGCGGCACGAGGGAATCCGCCGCGGCATCCGTCACTGCCGTGTTGGCCAGGTTCAGGCGCTTCAGGTTCTTCATCCCGGAGATGGTGGCCATGCCCGCGTCCGTGACCTTGCTGCGGGAGAGATTCATATCCACCAGGCGGTCCGCCACGGCGGCGAATTTGGCCAGCTCGGCGTCACCGAACTTATCCGCCACGTTCACGCAATTGAAGGTCAGCCCGTTGTCATTTTGCGCGATGGGGAGCAGGGTAATGCCCAGCTCTTTTTCCAGCGCGGCCACTTTTTCCGCGCTGTCAGGGGCCAGGGCCGCCTGGGGAGCGGGCGTAGGAGGCGCGGGCTTCGCGGCTTCCGCGGGCACCGCCCGGCTGGTGGCGGCAAGGGCCAGCACCTTGGCCTTCAGCGGCTCGGAAAGCCCCGCGTCCTTGATCTTCACATCGCCCTTCGCTCCGGCATCGATCCACCATTTGAAGACTTCCAGCTCATCCGCGGAGATCTGCTTCTTCTCCTTCGGAGGCATGTGCTCGTCGTCATCCGCGCCGAGGGAAATGCGGCGGACGCTTTCGCTTTCGCCGGATTTCAGGGCCACGATGTTCGCATGGCCGCTGTCCCCGGTCTTGAGCATTTCCTCCAGAGAGTCCAGACGCAGCGCGCCCTTTTTCTTTTTATCCCCGTGGCAGGATACGCACCGGTCCTGCATCAGCGGGGCGATGACGGCCTGATACACGGTTTGTTCCTCTACCGGCGGCTGGTTCAGCACCGGGGAACCGGAGAAGAGCTTCTTCGCGTCTCCGATGAGGTCGAATTCCGAGTGGGAGAGTTCCCCGCCGAAGTGCCCGGCCACGGAAATGGTGGCGACGCTGAGGAAGAGAGGGATGCGGTATATACCAGTAGCCATGGCGGGTCGGGAATCGTGGATAAGTTTAGTGATCAAAGTGAGGCCCGTGGCGAGAGGCACGGCAATGCCGAGCCACATGTGCCTCTCCAGGGTTTGGGTGTAGGAGGCACCCATGCCGATGAAATAGCCCGCGATGGCGGTGACCGCCCCGGAGAGCAGGGTCAGCCAGATGAGCCAGCTCACCGCGCCGGAGTGCACGCGTCCACGTCCACCGAAGACATCGAGCACCACGGCCCCCATCAGCATCCCGATGGGGAGGTGCAGCATCAGAGGGTGGCAGTTCCCCAGGAATTTGAGGGCCGGGGGCAGGGCAGAGGACGCCGGGTACGTCCGGAAGAGCCAGATCATAGCCCCGCCGTAGGCAGCCATGATGGCTACCGCGAGCGTGATTCCCAGCCCGCAGGGCTTTGACTCCGGAGGCAGCACGGGAGCAGGCACGTCTAACCCCAGCCCCCCGGGCGACCGCGCGTTCCCGATCGCCGGGTCCGGGCGGCGAATGGTGAATTTTGTCCCGCAGGAGGGACAGAGGCCCTTCTCTCCGGCGAGAGAGTCGTCCACGTCAAAAGGGGTCCGGCAGGCGGGGCAATAAATCCGAATAGTCATCCAGCGAAGTTATAAGAAGTCATCCCCGGTCTTCTTTCAGGAACGGCCTCGCACGATGAGACCATCCCGGACAGGGCAGGGCAGGGGAAGGTGAAGGCGGGACCGGCCGGCGCGGCGGTCCCGGGACTTCTCACTGGCCGGAGGCGGTTTTCTCCTCCGGCTTCAGCAGTCCCATCTTCTTCAGTTTCGGGATGATGATACCGTTGCAGTAACGGTAGTTGCCGGTCTTTTTCAGATAGTGCTCCTCGAAGTAGTTCTGGTGATACTTCTCGGCTTCGTTGAAGTTGTCCACCTTTACGATCTCCGTCACGATGGGGCTTTTGAACTTCCCGCTCTTCGTGAGTTCCTCCTTCACCTTCTCGGCGGCGGCTTTCTGTTCGTCCGTGCTGTAGTAAATGCCGGACCGGTATTGAGTGCCGGTGTCCGGACCCTGCTTGTTCAGCGTGGTGGGATCGTGCAGTTCAAAGAAGATGTGCAGCAGCTTGTCCAGGGACAGTACGGCGGGGTCGAAGGTGACGCGCACCACCTCCGCGTGCCCCGTATCCCCGTCGCACACCTGGTCATAGGTAGGGTTCTTCGTCTGGCCGTTGGAGTAGCCGCTGACGACGGTCTCCACGCCTTTCACGCGCTGGAGGATGACTTCCGTGCACCAGAAGCATCCGGCGCCGAGGGTAATGGTTTCCATTTTTTTTGCAGGGGCGGGAGAGGGAGTGGGGGCGGGCGTGGCGGGTTTGGCCGGTTCTTTCTTCGGATCCTCCGCCCGGGTGCTTGGGACGAAGAGAGCCGCGGCGAGCAGGAGAAGGAAGGAGCGGTGTTTCATGGGAGGTAAGACGCGACGTGCATGCCGAATCTTCCCCGGCATTTGCAGGGGGCAAGGTTTTTTCCTGCCCGCGCCCGTCCGGCTTTTTCCTCCCTGTCAGGAAGGCAGGCCATTGAAATCTGCGGGCATCAGCGGGGAAACACCGTTCATTCCCGCCGGCAATGGGCCGGGGATGGCATTCCCGGGCGGGTGCGGATGGCGGCGGGTGCAGGGAATGCTGAGGGAGTCCGCCTCTCCCGGACTCAGGCTGGCGAGCAAGCTCTCGTCCACCTCCACCTCCACATCTTTACAGATATGAACGGCTATCCCGTGGATCAGAACGATGCTGCCTGATTTCAGAGTGGTGAGCATAAAAGGATGTTGATGCGGGTTGAGTTAAGCGGTCCCTCCCTGCATAAAAAATGCCATCTGCAGGGCCGTTGCTGAATGCCGCCTCCCGCCCCGTGCAGGGTGGCGCGGGCTCAGTGCACGATGCACAAAGAGGAACGCCGGGCCCGGCCTCTTTTCCCGGGAACACTCCCGTGGAACGCCTCTTGCAGAAACCTCATCGACCCTGGTTTTCGGGGCATCCTGATTGATAAAACCCTCACCAAACAAAACGTTATGAAACCTATCAAACTTTTCCCGTTGAGCAGCGCGATTCTCGCGGTGTCGATGGCGACCTCCTTCGGACAGACGGAGAAAACCACTGAAACGACTGTCGCGGAAACCACCACCGAAGAGAAGGCCGTGGACAGCCTTACCTCCACGGGCAGCGTGTTTAGCGTGGATGCAGAAACTTTTTCGGTGACGCCGGAAAAAGTCACCATCCCGTTGAACTTTATGTTCAATTCCGAAACCGCCTTCGTGGATGAAGCGGATAAAAAGGTGTCTTGGGAGCAACTGCGCGCCGGCCTGCCGGTCACGGTCACCTACACCACGGTAGGTGAAAAAATGCTGGCCACGAAGGTGGTAGCCAACCGCAAGGCCATCGATGGCGGTGCCGCCACCGCTCCGGCCACGGAGGAATCCCGGAAGCGTGACGAACTGGCGGACATGAAAAAGCGCAAGGATGCGGAGAGCGCCTCCAAAACCGACAAGTTCCCCACCACTGGTGGCGGCACGATAGCGAATTTTGAGCGTGTCATTTCCATCCGCCCGGAACCCGGAAAGGATCTCGTGCAATACGTGATCAACAGTTCCACGCAGTTCCTGGACACCGCCGGGAAACCTCTCTCCCCGGACCTCGTCAGAACCGGCGTGCCGGTGACGGTGAAGTATGTGGAGGATTCCGGTCGTAAGATTGCCACGGAATTCGTGATGCAGCGTCCGGGCACGGAGGACCGCTCCGCCGCCTATACCCGCACGCACGGCACTTCCGACGCAGCCGGAAACGCCACGCCGCAGCCAGGCAGCGCGGATACCACCACCGGCAATACCCGGACGACCCTCAACGGGCAGCCTTCGGGTGGTAGCACGGGATATGGCTATACCTTGGCGGATGCCTTTTATCCCCAGGTGTATGGAGCGACGAACGCCACTGTTCCCAATGCGGTGAATGGCGCGGGCCAAGTCAACGGAGGGCTCGCTCCCACGAACAGCAATCAAACGGCCAATGCCAATCAAACCGGTAATCAGGCCGCGAATCAGACTGCCAATGGCAGCCAGAATCAAAACGGCAGCCCGACGGCCAATGGCGACCAAACCACCAACCAGGCGCGGAACCAGGCTAATAACGGTAACCAGAACAACGGCAGCACCAATAACGGGAATACCAATCAACCCCCGAATCCGGCGCGTCCCAATGGCACAAATCAGCCCGGGAATACCAATCAGCCTCAGGCCACCCAGCCGGCCAATCGTCAGCCCTCGACGCCTCCCGCCACTGGCGGTCGCGCGGGAGGTAACAGCTCCGGCGGTGGCAGTACCGGGGGAGCCCGCTCCGGTGGCGGTGCCGCCAGTGGCGGCGGAGCTTCCAGCGGTGGTGGTGCGGGCGGCGGCGGTGGAGCCGGGGGTGGCGGTGGCGCGGGTGGACGGTAATCGATAAGTAATGGGCCGCTGTTTCATTTTGATAGCAGCAGTCCACTGCAAAGAAGGCTTCTTGCCCGATTAAATGAAGTCTAAAAAACAGACGCGATTCCCGGATTCCAAACGGAACCGGCGGATCGCGTCTGTTGATGATTTAACGGAGAGAAACGTAGAGGCCGTCGTTACCTTGGAGGAGGCGGCGCGGGAGGATAGAACCTTCAGCGACCGTATAGCCTGCTGGGTGGCCCGGTTCTGTGGTTCCATGGTCTTCGTATGGAGCCACGTGGCGTGGTTCGGAGCATGGATCGCCGTCAATGTCATTCCCGGCCTGCCGCATTTCGATCCGTTTCCCTTTACCTTTCTCACGCTGATTGTGTCGCTGGAGTCCATCTTCCTCTCCACCTTCATTATGATCAGTCAGAATGAAGAAACGCGCCTGACCGAGCGCCGGAATCATCTGGACCTCCAGATCAACCTTTTGAGCGAGCAGGAGAATACGAAGATGCTCCAGCTCCTCACGACAATCGCCAAAGCCGTCGGCGCGGATCCCGGGGATGAAAAAGAGACCGAGGCCATGGAGCAGGCCACCCAGCCGGAGAATTTGGTGAAGCAAATCGATCGGGCAATCGAGAGCACCAGTGAAGTGAAGGGGACGGTAGGGAAGAAAAAGTAAGGCTCCTTCCATCCCCCTCCGGCGGCAATGTTCCCGCCTGGAAATGCCCGCCCTCCGCGTTCCCCGTTTGCGTCGTGGCACGCCTCCTGTGAAGAGAGGAAGGCCATGTCCCGCCTCTACACGCTCAAAAAACAAGCCGCCGGTGCTCCAGTGTCCTCCCCGGCGGTGCCGGAGATCGACTTCAAGGCGGAGCTCAATGAGCAGCAGTATGCCGCCGTGACCTCCCTCCCGGGGCAGGCCCTGGTGCTGGCCGGAGCGGGCAGTGGAAAGACACGCACGCTCACCTATCGCGTGGCCTACCTCCTTGCGAATGCCGTAGACCCGCGGAACATCCTGCTGCTCACTTTCACCAACAAAGCCGCGCGGGAGATGCTGGAGCGTGTGGAGCATCTGCTTCCGGGCCAGACGGCCGGCCTGTGGAGCGGCACCTTCCACTCGGTGTGCAATCGTATCCTCCGCCAGCACGCCGCCCTTATCGGGCTCACCCGGGGTTTCACCATTCTGGATGGGGAGGATTCAAAGTCCCTCATGGCCAAGGTCATCAAGGACAGCGGTGTGGCCAAACAGGTGGAAAGCTCCACCGGGGAGAAATTCCCGAAGCCCCCCGTCATCCAGGGGCTCCTGAGCTTTGCCACGAACACCAAACGCCCGCTGGAGGACGTGGTGCGGGAGCAGTTCAGCCCGGACCCGGAATTCCTCCACGCGGTGGAGCAGATCGACAGGCTCTACGACCGGAAAAAACGGGACGCGAATTCCCTCGATTTCGATGACATGCTCACCCGCACCCTGGAGCTCTTCAGTGAGCATCCTGAGGTGCTGGCGGAGTATCAGTTTCAGTTTCAGTTCATCCTGGTGGATGAGTACCAGGACACCAATCCCATCCAGAGCGACCTCATCAACGCCCTCGCCGGAAAGCATGGGAACGTCATGGTCGTCGGCGATGACGCGCAGAGCATCTACTCCTGGCGTGGCGCGGATTTCCGGAACATCATCAGCTTTCCCGAACGTTTTCCGTCCGCCCAGGTTTTCCGCATCGAGACGAACTACCGCAGCGCCCCGGAGATCCTCCACCTCGCGAACGAAGCCATAAAACCTAACGAAAAGCAATTCCGGAAAACCCTGCGCTCCGCCCGGGGTCCCGCGAAGCAAAAGCCGGTGCTGGCCGCCCTCTATTCCCCGCAGGAGCAGGCCATCTTTGTCGCCCAGCGCATGCGGGAACTCCACGAGGAGGAGGGCATTCCCTGGCAGGAAATGGCCGTGCTCTACCGCGCGCATTTCCACAGCATGGATGTGCAGCTCCAGCTCACGCAGGACGGCGTGCCCTTCATGGTCACCAGCGGGCTGAAGTTTTTCGAGACCGCGCATATCAAGGACTTCAGCTCCTTTCTGAAACTGGCGGTGAATCCCCGCGACGAAGCCGCCTTTGACCGCATCGTGCGCATGCTCCCTGGCGTGGGTGGCGGCACGGCGGCGAAGATGTGGCTCGTGTGGCAGGCTCAGGCGACGGCGCTGGGAGAAACACTGCCAGGCTCGTTTTCGGCCTTCCTCGGGAAAATCAAAGTCCCTGCCCGCGCGGAGAAAGCGTGGCAGCAACTGGGCTGGACCATGGATGAATTCGTGGATGACGAGGGGAAACTGCGGGACCCCGTGAGTGTCATGCGAAGTGTGTGGGAGGGCGTTTACGAGACGCAATTGAAGAGTGAATTCGAGAACTTCGAGAGCCGCCGCCAGGACGTGGAGCAATTCATGCGGTTTGGCGAGCGTTTTGCCACCGTGCAGGACATGCTGAGCGAACTCTCCCTCCTCAGCGGTCCGGAGGCTGCGGAGGACTCCAGCCGCCCGAAGGCGTCCGAGGAGTCCGTCTGCCTCAGCAGCATCCACCAAGCCAAGGGGCTGGAGTGGCGGGTGGTCTTCATCATCTGGCTCACGGATTCCATGTTCCCTAACCTCCGCGCCATCGAGGGTGGCGGCGAAGGCCTGGAGGAGGAACGCCGCCTTTTTTATGTGGCCCTCACCCGCGCCAAGGATGAACTCTATTTACTCTATCCCCGCATGTGGCCCAAGAGCTACAGCGGCGATATGTGGCAAACTCCGTCCCGCTTCCTGAGCAATCTGCCCCGGGAATCCATGGACGAATGGCGCATAGGAAGGTGAGGCAGGGCAGGGGACGGCGGGAATCCGGGCGCTCGGATGCCAAATGGGTGGAGGATGCCTCATTATTGAGATCGAGCCGTGTGCATTGTCATAAGGTGACGGGAACAAGACGGTATCCCGGCTCAGTGGGAGTCCCGGCCAGCGGCGGAGGGCAGTTGCCTCTTATCCGGATTTCTGTTAAAAGAAGGGATATGATCCGCGCGATCCTGCTGTTCCTCGGTGCCACTCTTTTACCGCTTGCCGCCGCGGAGCCCGTGTCCGGATGGCTGTGCGTGGGGAACCCGGAGTTTCTGAAAGCCGCCGCGCCGCTCATCCAGCACCGGCGTGGCCAGAGAAATCTCCGGGTGGTGCTTTCCAGCGATCCGGTGGAAAAGGCCATCGCCGCCTGCCATCCGCGCCCGGCATACATCCTCATCCTGGGGGATGACGTGGCCGCGGAGGTGGAAAAGCCGGAGCCCTGGCAGGTGCCTGCCGCGCGGCCGCCTTACCATGGCTGGCTGGACTCCCATCCCGCCCGGTTCGCGAGCGACATGGCGCGGGGGGATTTTGACAACGATGGCCTGCCGGACGCGGCGGTGGGACGCATCCCCGCGCGGTCCGCCGAGGAGGTGGCGGAGGCCGCCGCGAAGATTCTCCGCTGGGAAAACCGCGCGCCCTCCCTGAGTGACCTCAGCGTGCCCGTATGGGCCGGAGATCCGGGGTTTGCCCCCATCTTCCGGAATATGGCGCTGGGTTTCCTCTTCGAGCAGGTGCGGCGGCGCTCCCCGCCGTGGGCGGAACTGTGGGTCATGCAGAGCGATGAACGCAGCCCCTTCTGCGGATGGCCCGTGGAGCAGCCCGCGCTTTTTAACACCCGCATCCAGCAGGGCGGCCTGCTGAGCGCCATGATCGGCCACGGCCTGGCACGGGAATGGTGGTGCATGGACTACGGGAACCGGCGTCTCATGTATCGCACCGCCGATGCGGCGCTCATGAAGGGCGGGGAGGTGAGCCCGCCGCATCTCATCTTTGCCTGCGGGTGCGGGCAGTTCACCCTGGAGCGCGGCGATTGCCTCACGGAGGCGCTCTTCCGCGCTCCCGGCGGGCCCGTGTTGTGCGTGGGAGCCTCGGAGGATTCGCATCCGCTCACAAATTACTACCATTCCTCCTCCGTGCTGGCTTCGCTGGAGGACCGGGATTCCGGATTCGGAGACCTCTGGCTGCGCTCTCTGAAAAAAGCGAATGCCACCACCGAGCCGGAAAAGGAAATGCTGGTACACGCGCTGGAGCCGCTGATGATCAAAAAACAGTTGAATACCGCCGACCTCCGGCGGGATCACGCCGCGCTTTATAATATCATAGGCGATCCCGCCACCCGCCTGTTCGCACCGCGGAAACTGGAGGCGGTGTTCACTGTCAGGGACGGTGCCTGGCACTGGAGCGTGCCCTCCCGTCCCGCGGGGGCCACGCTCCTGGTCCAGCACCTATCCCCGCTGCCCTCTTTCGCCCTCGGCAAGCCCGCCGCTACGCGCGCGGAGAGCCTGCGGCAACTCGCGGATGCCAACGCAAAGCTCACCTTCCAGACCATCGCGGAGGTCCCTGCAGGCGCCTCCTGGAGCGGCATCACCCCCGGCCCGGGCACCCTCCGGCTGGTGGCGAAAACGCCCTCCGCTCTCTTCGTGGCCGCCTCCCGCATGGAACCCGCCAAATCCCCGCCGGCCTCCCGCGAGAAAGGGAGTGAGTGAGGTGAATGAAACCTCCTTCCAGGCAGGAAGGTGCGGAGAAAGATGGTATGTCCTCTTCAGGTCAATCCTCAGTCTTCTGTATTATGTTTTATTGAGAAATGTTAGACTGTTTTCATTCGGTCTCCGTTAAAATGAATCATAAAGCCCATCGGAGCTCCGGTCATCGTTTCAGACCCGGAGGGCCGCTGGAAGGTCTGTTGATTGCCAAAAGTAATCTTGATTTGAAATCGTCAATCCGCCTGGGCATCCTCTCCCAACTGCCGGTCTCCATCCCCCTATGAACCTGCCCTCATGTTTTCCCGCCGGTCTCCGGGCGGTCCTCCTGATTGCTGGAATGCAATGCGGCGCTTCCACGGCGTGGGCGGGGCAGTATGCGGAGAGCTTTGACGGGTTCGCCGTCGATGCCGCGGACCTGCTGCCCGCCGGGGAATTGTTCTCCAGTCCGCCCGGCAGCACTGCCAAAGTGGTGGATACCGCGGCCCGGGAACTCCAACTGACTGCGGACACCACGGAGGGCATGTACGCCGCCTTCCGCCTGCCGGATCTGGACCCTGGCACGGCGACGGGCGCGTTTTCCGTGAAATGGAATGCCCTGATCCATGGCGACACTGGCGGGGAAACCGGGGGCGGCTTCTCACTCAGCTTCGGCCCTCTGGCGGGCATCCCGGCGGTGGATTTCACGAATGGCACTTACAGAAATGAAGAGGGCTTCCGCTCCGGTCTCACCGTCTCCGTGTGCACGGGCGGGGGAAATGCGCCGGGCTGTTACGTCCGGGTGAATGGCGCGATGGTGCCCGGCGGCTTCGTGGCTACGCCCGGGGCCGCATGGGATCCCTCCAGTGCCACCCGCCATTTCTTCGAGGTGGACTGGCATTACTTCCATGGGTTGACGCTGCGGGTGGACGGCACTCCGGTTTTTACCGGCCTGGCCGTTCCGGGCTTCGCGCCGGGAGCCGGGCACCGGTTCGTCTTTGCCGCGCGTGCGGAAGGGGCGGGACAGGGGATGCGGCTGGATGATATTGTTATTTTCACCGGCGGGGTCTTGCGTCCGTTGCCGGTGGAGGCTCCTTATTATTCCAGCGGCGCGGTATCGACGGACAGTGGCCCGGAGCGGGCCTTTGACGGGGATACGGCCACCGCCTGGCTGGCTTCAGGTGGCACGTCCACGCTGGGCGCGGGAGTTCCCGCAGGGAAAACCGTGCGGGCCTACACGCTCACCAGCGCGCCGGAGATCCCCGGGCGGGACCCGAAGTCATGGGCCTTCGAAACCAGCGGGGACGGCATCACCTGGACGGGTCGCGGCACGGAAACCGCGCGGTATTTTCAAAACCGGGGCGGGCGGTGCGCCTTTATGGTGACCTCGCCGGCGGCGGGCACGAAATTCCGGCTGAATATCACGGCTAACAACGGAGCCCTGGAAACCGGGCTGGCCGGGTTTCAACCGTGGGAGTTGGTTCCAGGACCGGAATGCCTCCAGGTTTCCACCGCGGCGGACGGTGGACCGGGTTCCCTCGCGGAGACACTCACCGCGGCGGCGGCAGCGCGGGCTGGTGGAGCGGTCATCACCTTTGCCCCGGCGCTATCCGGAGCCACCCTCCGCCCGGCGGCGGAGCTCGTGATCCCCGCCGCTGCCATTGTGGCCCTTGAGTCCTCGGATCTTCCTGGCGGCCTCATCCTCCATGGAGGCAAAACACACCGCCTCCTCACCAATGCCGGGGGGCGTCTGAAGATCAGCGGCCTCACCTTCACCGGCGGCAATGGAGACGGGAGCACCCTCGCGCGCCACGGAGGGGCATTCCTGGGAGACGGAGGCAGTGTCACGGATTTCCTCCGCTGCACCTTCAAGGAGAATACCGGGGGCACCGGCGGAGCCGTGCTGAACCTGGGAGCCATGACGCTGACGGACTGCGCGGTCTCAGGCAACTACGCCGGGGATCACGGAGGAGGCATTCACAATGAGGGGGACCTGCTCCTCACCCGCTGTACGCTCGCCGGAAATGTCGCCAGCGCCTTCGGTGGCGGGGTGGAGAATACCGGCGGACCCCTCGCGCTCGTGCACTGCACCATCGCCGGAAACACCTCGGGCACGGGTGGGAGCGGCGTGGGGAATTATGAGGGCCGGGTGACCATGGCGCACAGCATCGTGGCCGGGAACACCCTGACAAACGGACAGCCGGACGATGTCCGCAATGAGGGGGCCTCCGCCCTTATCACCCGCGCCGGAGTGAACATCGTGCGCGCGTTTACAACACTGGACGGGGCCGCGGACACCGGCCCCGCCGCCGTGACGGCGGACCCGCTCCTGGCTCCCCTGGGCTCCTGCGGAGGCCCCACCCAAACCATGCCGCTCCGCCCCGGCAGCCCCGCGCGCGAGGCCTCGGCGGACAGCACGGCCACCGCGGATCAGCGGGGCGTGCCCGTCTCCGGAGTGCCGGATACCGGGGCCTATGAAACCGGCAGCCTGACCGGCGCGAATTACACCGCCTGGATCTGGGAATCCCTGCCCGCCTCCACCTCCGCGGCCCGCCACGCGGCGGACGCGGATGAGGACGGCGATGGCATCCCCAACGGGGATGAATGGCTGGCCCTCACGGATCCCGCCAGCGCTCTCAGCCGCTTCACCCCGCCGGTTTTGTCCCGGGATGCGGGCGGCCTCACGCTTTCCTGGACGGGGAGCGCCGGGCGGACCTACACGCCGGAGCATTCACCGGACCTTCTCCATTGGAGTTCCCTGGCACCTATGCCGGGGGTGGATGGCCTCATGTCCCTCACCCTCTCCGCTCCGGCGGAGACTGGACTCCTCCTTAGGGTGCGGGTGGGCCGGTGATGGTGGGGCCGTTCCGGGCAGGAATCCGGGCGAAAGGATGCCGCCGCTTCTTGCGCCCTCTCGGCTTCCCCGTGATCGTCCCCCCATGCCATCCTCCAGCGTCCCGGCGGTTCCCAGGTCTTCCAGTCATCTTTCTTCAGGATGTCTTGTCCTGTTCGGGCTGCCGTTTCTTGCCGGTGGTTTGGCTATAGTGGGATTGTTTTCCTTTTTGCTTATTAATGCCGTCCGGGCCAGGTTCTGGGTCGCCCATCCCTGCACTATTGAGGCGGCTCATCTTGATTCCTCCAGCGATTCAGAAGGAACCACCCACCGGGCGAAGTCCACCTATCATTGGCAGTGGGAGGGACGCGCCTATTATTCGGACCAGGTGACCTTCTGGTCCGGGGCGGACAATATCGGCTCCTTCCAGACCCGCACGGCCGCTGAACTCGCTGCCGCGGAGGGAAATCCCGGGGGCTACCGGTGCTGGGTGAATCCGTCGCATCCCGCGGAGGCGGTGCTCCACCGCGGACTGCGCTGGGAGATGCTCCTGTTTCTTTTTCCCTTTGTGCTGTTGTTTCCGGGTTTCGGGGCGATTGCTGTCTTTTATCCTTTCTTTTCCAGGAAAACAAGAGAGGCGGACGGCGTGGCCCGCCAGGCGCATCCGGACGACCCCTCCCGGTGGCGGTCGGACTGGGCTGCCGGTTACATAGAGGACCGGGGTGGATGGCGGGAGCCGGGTGTTCGTTTTATTATCTTTTGGTTTCTTCTCTGGTGTGCCGTGGAATGCGCGGCCATGTTTCTAACGGATCATTCCTGGGAAAAGGGCCGCGTGATCTTCACCGCTGTGTTCGCCGGGTTGTTCCTGCTGGTGGCCTGGCGGACGTGGCGGCGAGCCATGGCTACCCGCCGGCTGGGAGTGCCGCGTTTCGTGCCGGATACCTGGCGGATGGTCCCGGGAGAACCGCTGACCGGCATGATCGCCCTGCCGCAACCCCTGAGGGATTACAGAAACATCACCGCGAAGCTGAAGGTGTGGGGCCGGGAAAAAGGAGAGGAATCCTCCCGCGTTTTTGCCAAAACCGAAGCCGAATTGGAGGCCCACCCCTCCGGCCTGGTGATCCGGGTGCACCTGCCCGATGCCCCGCCGGCCACTCCGCCGGGCTCGACCGATAGCTTCACCTGGACACTGAAGCTGAAAGCCCCGGCGGATGCTCTATATGCCTGTTTCGAGCTGCCCGTCGTGCCCGGAAATACTCCTTCGGCGGAATAACCGTCCCGTCAGGCCACCCGGGTTGGAGATCCCTTCCGGGCGAACCCCAGGGAACGGAGCACGGAGCCCGCCGGTTCCGCCCGGTTCAATGTATAGAAATGCAGCCCGGCTGTTTCGTGGTTCAGGAGATCATGGCATTGCTGGATGGCGTGGTGGAGCGCGATGAGACGGAACGTTTCCGCGTCCCCGTTCGCGCGGCGCAGCGCCCGCAGCAGCGGGGCGGGGTAGCGCATACGCCCGGCCAGCGAGGCCATACGGTGCATCTGGGCCTCGCTGGAGAGGGGCAGGATGCCCGCGAGGATGGGCACGCGAATACCCGCCAGTTCACAGCGCTCCCGGAAATCGTAAAAATCCCCGTTCCCGAAAAACAACTGTGTGCAGATATAATCCGCCCCGGCATCTACCTTGGCCTTCAGGTAATCCATCTCCGCCAGCCGGTTTGGCGTGGAGGGATGCCCCTCCGGGAAGCCCCCCACGCCGATCCCGAAGGAAGCCCCGGATGGGCGGTCCCGGAGCCACGAGACCAGGTCCGCCGCCTGCGGGAAATCCCCGCGGGGCACCAGCCCGCCGTCCGCCGGGGGATCCCCGCGCAGCGCCAGAAAATTCCGCACCCCCGCCGCCTCATACCTGTCCAGCACGGCTTCCATTTCCCCCCGGGTCCGGCCCGCGCAGGTAAGATGGGGCACCACCGGCAGGTCCGGGTGCTGTTTTGTCAGGCTCTCCACAAAGGGCAGCGTGGTCTCCTGGCCGGAGCCTCCCGCTCCGCAGGTGGCACTGACAAAATCCGGCCGGAACTCCTTCAGCGTCTCAAACACAGCCGCGAACTCCCCCGGCCCGTTGCGGGGAGGAAAGAACTCGAACGAAAGCAACGGTCCCCGCGCCTGGCGGAGAAGGTGGTCGAAACTCATGGCCTTGGACGGTTGGGGACAGCCCGGCGCAGGCGGCGGGCGGCGGCCACCATGTTTGTCAGGGCCGTCCGGGTTTCCTCCCACCCGCGGGTCTTCAGTCCGCAGTCCGGATTGACCCACAGATTCTCCGCTGGCAGGAACGCGGCGGCTTTTTCCATCAGACGCTCCATTTCATCCACGGACGGCACGCGCGGGGAATGAATATCATAAACCCCGGGCCCGATTTCATTCGGATACCGGAAATCCTCGAACGCCTCCAGCAGTTCCATGCCCGAACGCGAGGCCTCCAGGGTGATCACGTCCGCGTCCAGCGCCGCGATGGCTTCCATGATGTCATTGAACTCACAATAGCACATATGGGTATGGATCTGGGTTTCAGCCCGCACGCCCCCGGCACTCAGTTTAAAGGCCCGCGCCGCCCAGTCCAGATACAACGGCCACTCCGCCCTCCGGAGCGGCAGGCCCTCGCGCAGCGCGGGTTCATCGATCTGAATGGCGGCAATGCCCGCTTTTTCCAGATCCAGCACTTCATCCCGGATGGCCAGCGCGATCTGCGTGGCCGTCACGGACCGCGGCTGGTCATCCCGGACAAAGCTCCATTGCAGGATAGTCACCGGCCCTGTGAGCATGCCCTTCACCGGACGTTTTGTCAGGCTCCGCGCATAGGAGGACCACCGCACGGTCATTGGCTCCGGGCGGCTCACATCCCCGAAGATCAAAGGAGGCTTCACGCAGCGCGTGCCATAGCTTTGCACCCAGCCATGGGCGGTGAAGGCAAAGCCCTCCAGCATTTCCCCGAAATACTCCACCATGTCCGTCCGCTCGAATTCCCCGTGCACCAGCATATCCAGCCCCGCCTCCTCCTGGAACTTGAGGCAACGCGCGGTCTCCTCCTCCAGAAACGCTTCATAAGCAGCCCCGCTCAATTCCCCCTTTCGCCACCTTGCCCGCGCCGACCGCACCTCCGCCGTCTGGGGAAAGGAGCCAATCGTGGTCGTGGGAAACGGCGGCAACTTTAGCACGGCCCGCTGCCTGATCCTCCGCTCAGAAAAAGGAGAGGTCCTCTCGCCGTCCTCCGCCCGCACCGCCGCCAGGCGCGCCTTTACGGCTGGATTGTGAATGCGGGCGCTTTGCCTCCTCCGCTCCATGGAGCGCCGGTTTTCCTCCAGCACCCCGGCGTCCTCCATGCCCCGCAGCACCCGGGAAAGCACCACCACCTCCGCCAGCTTTTCGTCGGCAAAGGCTAGCCAGTCCTGCAATTCCGGGTCCAGCGAAGTCTCATGCCGCAGCGTCACCGGGCTGTGAATGAGCGAACACGATGGTGCCACCCACAGCCGCTCCGCGCCTATGACCGCCCGGGCTTTTTCCAGCGTGGCCAGCGATGCCTGGAGTTCGTTTTTCCACACATTCCGCCCGTCCACCACGCCCAGCGAGAGTATCTTGTCTTTTGGAAACTGCGCGAGAAACCCATCCAGCTCCCCGGCTCCGCGCACGGCGTCAAAGTGCAGCGCGGCCACGGGCAGATTCAGAAAGGCCGGCAGGTTCTCCCGCAGCGGCCCGAATCCCGCCGCCACCACCAGCCGGCACGGGCCCGCCGCCTTCGCCAGCCGGACATACACTTCATGCAGCCCTTCCAGTCGCCCGGCGGGAATGTCCATGGCCAGCACGGGCTCGTCCAGTTGCACCCACTCCGCGCCCCGGGCCGCGAGTTTTTCCAGGATTTCCTCATACACTTCGATGAGCTTTCCCAGCAGCCGGAATGCATCGAATCCCGCCTCCCGTGCTTTCCCCAGGGAAAGATAGGTCAGTGGCCCGATGAGCACCGGCTTGGCCTGGAAACCTGCCGCCTTGGCCTCTTCGAATTCCTCGAATACCTTGCTCCCGCTCAGCTTGAAAACCGTGTCCGTGCGAAACTCCGGCACGATGTAGTGGTAGTTTGTATCAAACCACTTCGTCATCTCGCAGGCAAAGGTATCGCTCCCACAGCATCCGTGGTCGTGGCCCGGTGCTTTGCCACCCCGCGCCATCCGGAACATCACGTCCGGCCCCACCTGTCCGCCCTGCCAGGAAAATCGCGGCGGCACATTCCCCAGCAGGCATGTCATGTCCAACATCTGGTCATAGAAGGAGAAGTCATTGCACGCCACCAGATCGATCCCCGCCGCGCTTTGTTTCCTCCAGTTTTCCAGCCGCAGGGCCCGGCCCGCTTCCTCCAGCGCCTGGAGCGAAAGCCCGCCCTTCCAGTAAGCCTCCGTCGCCTTCTTGAGTTCACGTTTTTCACCGATGCGCGGATAGCCTGAGAGATGGGTATGAATGGTCATGGCGGGGATGTGGCCCAGGTTTCCGCTTTCGGAAAATTCATGTTTATGTCAGTCAGCATTCCTGAAACTTATGAGCCCGTCCGCCCTCCCTCCTCTCGAAATCCGGCATCTCCGCACCCTTGTGGCCATCGTGGAAACCCAAAGCCTCTCCCGCGCGGCGGTGCGTCTGCATCTCACGCAGCCCGCCGTGTCCCACCAAGTGAAGGCCCTGGAGGACCTCTACGGCCTTCCTCTTTTCGAGCGGAAGACCGTGCCGCTCCGCGTCACTCCCGCCGGGCAGCGCCTCCTGCTGCTGGCCCGCGCGCTGGAGCAGCAGGTGGGTGAGGCGGAGCGGGATCTCTCCCGCATCGCGGGCGGCCGCACGGGGCAGCTCCGCATCGCCGTGGAGTGCCATTCGTGTTTCGACTGGCTCATGCCCAGCATGGACGCCTTCCGCGAACGCTGGCCGGAGGTGGAGCTGGACCTCGTGTCCGGCTTCCACGCGGATCCCGCGGGCCTCCTCCACGCGGACCGCGCGGACCTCGTCATCGTTTCCCACGCTCTCGCCCGGCCCCGCACGGTTTTTCATCCGCTTTTCCGTTATGAAGTCTCCGCCCTCGTCGCGCGCGGGCACGCCCTGGCAAAAAAGCCCTACCTCACCGCCCGGGATTTTGTGAAGGAAACCCTCATCACCTATCCCATTCCGGACGATCGTATCGATGTCCTTCGCGAAGTCCTCATCCCCGCCAGGGTGGAACCCGCGAAGCGCCGCACCACGGAGCTCACCGTGGCCATTCTCCAGCTCGTGGCCAGCCATCGCGGCATTGCCGCCATGCCCCGCTGGGCTGTACAGCCGTTCTTGGACCGCGACTACGTCACCGCGCTGCCTATCGGAAAACGCGGCCTCCGCAGCGCGCTCTATGCCGCCACTTCCAAAGAGCTCGCGGACGCCGCCTGGATGCGGGACTTCCTGGACATCATGTGCCGCGTCAGCTTCAATTCCCTCCAGGGCATTACCGCCCTGTAAACGAAAAACGGCCCGGGAGTCCCGGGCCGTCCGATTGCAAAAAGTTCCGTCGCCTGTCCTTAGCGTCCTCCGGGCGTGGGCGGTTCCACCGGCTTCTCCGGGGGAGCCGGTGGCGCGGGCGGCTGGACCACCGGCGGCTTGTCCCCGCCTTCTTTGCCGCCACCACCCTGGTCTCCACCTTCCTTGCCACCGCCGCCTTGCGCCGGGGGCTGGGGAGTGGGCGGACGCAGCGCCGCGAGGAATTCGTCCTTGCTGATCTTGCCGTCGCCATCCGTGTCCAGATGTGCCAGAATGCGCGCCGCGAGTTCCGGGCGGATGCCGGGCACGCCCAGGAATTCCTCCGCCGTCAGCAGGCCGTCATCGTCCTTGTCCAGTTCGTCAAAACGTGCCGCGCGTTCCGCCAGGATCTTCGCGCGGATGGCCTCCTGCGCCGCCGCCTTTTCCGCGTCGGAGAGCTTGCCATCGCCATCCGTGTCCCACGGATTCGCCACCGGGGTCGGGGGCTGTCCCGGACGCACGGGATGGCCGATCTGGCCGTCATGCACGGCCTTCAGGTACGCCTGGCGCTCTTCCTCGGAGAGCTTGCCATCGCCATCCACGTCGAACGGCTTCAGGATTTCAGGGAGTTCGCCGTTTCCGAAAGGATTGCGGACAGGGTCCGCGCCCCGGACGAGGTTGTCCCCGGCGCGCAGGGCGGGGGCGGCCGCCATCAGCACGGCGGAGAGCAGGAGCGTGGTATAGGGTTTCATCGGTGGATCGGGTGTTAGTGAGAATGGAGGTCCGCCGGCGGCGGGGGGGGGACCGCGCGGCTTACACGAACCGGAGACGCCCTTCGGAAACCCCGGTTACAATGGAAATCTAATTTACGCCCGCCCCGCCAGTTTCCACTTTTCACCCGCGGGATTCGCCCGTTCATCACCGCATGTCTCTCCGCTTGTACGACACCCTGGAACGCCGCCTTCACGAACTTTCCCCCATGGATGGGAAATGCTTTCGTTTCTACTGCTGCGGCCCCACGGTGTATGGCCCCGCGCACATTGGAAACTTCCGCACCTTCATCCTCCAGGACGTCTTCCGCCGCGTCCTCGAAGGCGGAGGCACCGCCACGAAACACGTCCGCAACCTCACTGACGTGGATGACAAAACCATCCGCGATTCCCTGAAGGCCGGCGTCTCCCTCCGGGAGTTCACTGATGGCTGGCGTGTGAAATTCCACGCCGATTGCGCGGCCCTGAACTGCCTCCCTCCCCACGTGGAGCCCGGGGCGGTGGACCACATTCCCCAGCAGATCGAGATGATCTCCACCCTCATCGGGAAAGGCCACGCCTACCACGCCCCGGATGGCTCCGTGTATTTCAAGGTCTCCTCCTTCCCGGAATACGGACGCCTCTCCCGGCTGAAGGAGCGGGAACTCCAGATTGGCGCCTCCACCAGCGCGGATGAATACGAAAAGGACACCCTGGCGGATTTCGTTCTCTGGAAAGCCCGCAAGCCCGAGGACGGCCCTAACTTCTGGCCCAGCCCCTGGGGCGAAGGCCGCCCCGGCTGGCACCTTGAATGCTCCGCCATGATCCGCGCCTATCTCGGCGATACCTTCGACCTCCACAGCGGCGGCGAGGACCTCATCTTTCCCCACCATGAAAATGAGATCGCCCAGAGCGAATGCTGCACCGGCCACCTCTTCTGCCACCACTGGTTCCACGTCACCCACCTCCTCGTGGACGGCTCAAAAATGGCCAAGACCCTTGGCAATTTCTACACCCTGTCCGATCTCACGGAAAAAGGCTATAGCCCCGCCGAGGTCCGCTACGTCCTCGCCGGAGCCCACTACCGCGCGCAGTTGAACTTCACGCTGGAATCCCTCACCGCCGCCCGCTCCGCTCTCGGTCGCATTGCCAAAGCCTCCCGCGCCCTCGCGGCCCGTGCCGGGCTCACCGCACCGCCCCCCGCCGCCCCCGACAGCCCCGGCCCCTTCGCCGACGCCTGGCATTCCCTCAATAACGACCTGAACACCGCCGAGGCCCTCGGCCACGTCTTCGTCACCCTGAAGTCCCTGAAACCGGACACCCTCACCCCCGCCGAAGCCGCCACCGCCCTCTCCGGCCTCCACTTCGTCCTCGACGCCTTCGGCCTCCTCCTCCCGGACCCCGACACCCAAACCGCCCCCACCGATATCCCGGAGGACATCCACGCCCTCGCCGAACAACGCTGGGCCGCCCGCTCCGCCAAAAACTGGCCCGAAGCCGACACCCTCCGCAAAGCCCTCGACACCGCCGGCTGGATCATGAAAGACGGGAAAGAGGGTTATGAGTTGACGAGAAAGTGAACTCATTGCTTGTGGCAACTCAACCGCTTGGAAGTAGGCAAGCATTGAGGAAGCTGGTTTTTGAGCGGTAACCATCCGGATGAACGGGGGTTAAAATTCCTGAAATCAGGGCTTGGAACATCCCCGCCTGCTGTTTAACATTTACTATCATTGTTTTATAAAGATGATAGAATCCATTGATACCATAGACGAGGGGCAAAAAACTTCGGTCATCAAGTTGACCTGCGACAGAGCTATAAATTATGCTTTTCAGCAGAACGCCATTCCAGTCATTAAAGAGCTTCGATTTCTCAATGATGCGACCACTAGGAGGGATTTGATTGTCCGGATTACGACCGAGCCCGCGTTCGCCAACATTTCCGAGATTCGCTTACAGGCAGTTGACGCCAGTGCCGAATTTAGTAAGGCACCTGTCGACATCAAGTTGAGTCCGGAATTTCTCTCGGATCTGGTGGAAAACGTGGAAGGGCTGATCAAAGTCGAGGTTATCCATAATGGAGAGACGATCTGTTCTCTTGTTGAGCGGATATCGCTGCTGGCTCGCAATGAATGGTGTGGGCTTGTTTCGCTTCCGGAAATACTGGCTGCATTCATCCTTCCAAATGATCCTGCCGTCATGAGGATCCTCGGGCGAGCTTCCGACATCCTTGCGGACGCCACGGGAAAATCCGCATTGAATGGTTATCAGGATAAAGACCGGACACGCTCTTGGGAGCAAATTGCCGCGATCTACAGATCAATAGCTGAATTGGGAATTCGCTATATCAACCCCGCAGCCAGTTTCGAGATTACTGGTCAAAAAATTCGGTTTCCTTCAGAGATTATTGAGCAACGTTTTGGAACCTGTCTGGACTTGACTTTGCTCTTTGCTGCTTGCTGCGAACAGGCAGGTTTACGCCCCTTGGTTTTGATTCATGAAGGACACGCTTATTGCGGTTGCTGGCTTGAGGAACAAACCCTGCCTGAGCCCGCTGACGACGATCTTCAGCATATACGAAAGCTAACGAGGGATGAACTGATTACGGTTTTTGACACCACAGTTCTTACAAATGAACCAACGGAGAACCTCAAAAACGCAGAACTTATCGGCGAGAAACATCTTTGGACCGAGAAACCCTTCAAGCTCGCTTTAGATGTGCACCGCGCTCGCTTGGCTCGTATTCGCCCACTTCCAATTCCCGGACAAGGAAAATTGTCCAGCGAAGTAAACGTTCCCACTCACGGATTATCTCAAGGAATTGGAAAGCGGATTTTTGCTGATGTGATTCAGCCCCAATCGGCTGCTCCGTCAAAATCGGCCAACCGCATTGACCAGTGGAAAAGTCGCCTTCTTGACTTGAGTCTTCGCAATCGTCTTCTTAATTTTAAAGAAACTAAATCGACTGTTCAAATCCTGTCTTCGGACGCATCTGAAGTGGAGGACAAATTGGCCGCCGGAAAGGATCTATCGGTCCGCCCAAAACCGAAAGTAATGAGCGAACATGATCCGAGGGATTCGCGGACATATACTAAGCAATACAATGAGGACGCTTTGCGACAGCATCTGAAAGATGAACTGGTGCAGGGTCGATTACATACTCATTTAGAGGAGTCGGAGCATGTTCGTCGGTTGACTGAAATATACCGCTCAGCACGCAATTCCCTTGACGAGAACGGCAGCAACACGCTGTTCGCTGCAGTCGGATTCATAGAGTGGCGGGAAACTGAGACGAGTTCCAAGACGCTTAGAGCCCCGATTCTGTTGGTGCCGGTCGAGCTAAAACGGAAATCAGTGTTGGAGGGCTTTACCCTCCGTCGTATTGACGAGGAAACACGGTTGAATTTCACATTGATGGAAATGCTCCGACAGCATTTCCGAAAAAATATTCCCGGTCTTGAAACCTTGCCGGAAGACGAAAGCGGCGTCAATGTGTCAAAGGTTCTTCAACTATTTCGGATGGCGGTCCGTGATTTGAAAGGTTGGGAGGTAAATGAGGAAATTTGGATTGGACAATTTTCTTTTACAAAATTTCTGCTTTGGAAAGATTTGGCGGATAGATTGGAGGATCTCACACAAAACCGGATCGTTCGCCACCTTGTGCATGAAGCGGGCACGCCATTTCTGAACCCACCGGGGGACATCCATCCCAAGGGCCTTGATGAGCGGTTTCATCCGCGTGAGGTTTTTTGCACCCGTAGCGTCGATTCATCGCAACTTGCCGCGGTGATGGCTGCTGCTGCTGGACATGATTTTGTTCTCGAAGGCCCTCCAGGAACGGGTAAATCCCAGACTATCACCAATATTATATCCCATTGTCTAGCCGAGGGGAAACGGGTGCTCTTTGTGGCCGAAAAACGGGCGGCACTGGATGTTGTTCATAGAAGACTGAGAGAGGAGGGGCTTGAGCCGTTTTGCCTTGAATTGCATTCTAACAAAACAGGAAAAACAGAAGTATTGGCCCAGTTTGATCGTAGTTTGAAATATGCCGTGGAAAATACCGCTGACCAGTGGGAGGCTCGGGCGGCGGAGTTGGGAGAACTTCGAAAAGAACTCAACGAATATTCAAGGGTGCTGCATCATCGATATCCGTGCGGACTCAGCGCCCGTCAGTGCCTTGATTATCTTCTTCCACGCCATTTGGATCCTGTTGTAAAACTAAACAGGACTGCCAGTATCCTCGAAACCACTTCCGAATTAATGGAAAGTTACAGGAAACTTGCACACCTTATGCAGGAGCGTAATCGGTTACTCGCACCTGTTTCTGCGCATCCACTCGGTCCTATCCAGTGGGAAGAATGGACTCCTTCATGGGCCGACCGTACCTTTGAAGCGATGAAGGAACTCGACGAGGTTGTCGGAGCAGTTCTGCAGGCTTCGAAGGATCTGCGAGGCTGGCTGTTGGCTCCCGATCAAGCGGCATCCCGTGCCGATCTGGCGAACATGCTGGCACTCACCGAAAGTTTACTCTCATCGGAACCGGTTGGACCTGATTTCCCAATGATTCCTTGGGGTCTTGCTTCGGTGGATCTTGATAAGTTAATTACTTTGGCAAATGAACGTGGTCAGTTACGGGACCGGCTCCGTCCTCTTCAACATGCCGTTGCGCATTCTGCTGCGGTTCCCTGCGAAGGCTTTGAATCTGCCCATGCCGAGTTAGTGTTTGCAGAGTGCAGGAGGTTACGGGAGTCCACGGGCAGCGTCGTGGAAATAACCAAACAAATGTGCGGCTGGCTTCGATGGCCAAGGACATTTGTATCGCGGTCTGTCTTGGAATACATGGTCGATTTGGCAAAGACGCTGATGGAGGCGAGACCAGTGGGTAAAACCTTTACGACAACACCATGGGACAAATTGGCCGCAGACTTAACCCAGTGGAATGAATGGGTTGCCGAACGTAAAAAGATTCGGGCCAACCTGTCTGAATATTCAGAGAACAAATTGTTGATTATTGATCTGGATGAATTGCTTTTAAACTGGAGTAAAGCGCAAGCAGGTGGTTTTCCATTGAAACAACTGAGATTAGGCCGGATCCGCCGGGAACTTCGAAAAGCGAGACGCGACAAATCTCAACCCGCAATGGAAGCTATAGGCGAAGTTATAACTTTAAGTTTGCGGTTACGTGAAATAAACAGATTGCTAGCGGCGGTTAAACCCTCGGCGACGTTTATACTGGGGGAAGTATGGGCGGGAGGCGAGCCGGATGTTGATAAGCTAGTTGAGGTTCGCGTATGGGGTGAGAAGTTCCATCAGTGCCTTATATCCCTGGCCGGAGAGAATTCTGATTGGTTGAATGCCATGAAAATTATGTTAGCAGGCATTTTTCAAAAAGGGCCTTCAAGTTGCGCCGCGCACAGCCAGTTTGGAGTTCAACTCGGCGGATTTGTCAGGAGTGTATCGAGCTTCTTTGAGGCCGTCAGCGGTTTGGCTTCCCGGGCCGCCCTGCACGAGTCTCAATTGAATTCGGCTTCGGATTATTTTTTCGCATTGGAAGTAGTTGTTTCAGAGTTTCTGGAAACCGCTCCTCGACTAAAGGTTATTAACGGAGACCTTAGTTCTGTTTCCGCAAAGGCATTCGGTTTACTTGGTGTTCTCTGGGAAAACGGAGAGCCGTCAGTGGATAAATTGAAAAAAGCACGCGAGTGGGGAGTAGCATTCCACGGGCGAATGGCTTCCCTTTCCAAAGGTAATCAGGTATGGTTGACAAACTTACGTCAGCTTTTTTCCTCGCTTTTTTCGGAAGGGCATTCATCTTATGGGATTGACACGGTTGCAGGTGATAGGTTGAGAGGTTTCACCAACACGTATGGTCGTTTTATCCATGCGTTCGGGTTATTTTCCGAAAGCGTTCTTCTTGATACCAGCGAGATTGACTCAGCTCCCGATTGCCTGCCTGCAACTCTTGAACTGACCACTCAATTGTCTAAGGCATGGCCAAAAATTCGGGATTGATGCAGATGGCAGCAGGTGCGTCGCCAAGCAGTGAATGCAGGCCTTGATTTACTGTTGGAAATGATTGAGTCGCCCGAGGGATGTTCTGATGTTCCCGGATTGTTTGAGAGAAGTTTCCGGAAAGCATTTTTGTATGCGGTGATGGAAAAAGAGCAGGCAGTGAGAGATTTTATTGGAAGCGAGCACAATGATCGAGTAGATCGGTTTAAAATTCTGGATGATCAACTTTCCGGGCTAGTGCGTCGGTACATTCAGGCCCGGCTTTCGGCTGAGATACCGCGAGACCAGGGACTGCTAGACGTCCCCAAGGCCGAGATAGGCGTCCTGAGAAAGGAGATAACCAAGAAGGCGCGCCACATTCCCGTAAGGCAATTGCTCAGCAGTATTCCAACGCTTCTTCCCCGTTTGAAGCCATGTGTTCTTATGAGTCCTCTTTCGGTGGCGCAGTACCTTGAGTCTTCATACAATACCTTTGACGTCGTAATCTTCGATGAAGCATCTCAGATTCCTGTATGGGATGCTGTCGGGGCGATCGCGCGTGGAAAGCAGCTTATCGTTGTCGGTGATCCGAAACAATTGCCGCCATCCAATTTTTTCAATAACAGCAATATTGAGGGCGATGATGATGATCTCACTCCGGAAGAGTTCAAGGACATGGAAAGTGTTCTTGATGAACTGATGAGTAATCAAGTTCGCCACAAACGGTTGCAGTGGCACTATCGAAGCCGCCATGAGGCGCTCATCACATTTAGTAACAGGCAGTATTATGATAATGAATTATTGACCTTTCCCGCGCCTTCCACCGACCATGGTGGGGTGAAGTTTCACCACCTTTTAGAAGCTCGTTATGACAAGGGCAAATCTCGCACCAATCGGCGGGAAGCGGAGGCTTTAGTCAGTGAACTGGTCAGCCGGTTGCGTCGGGAGGGGCCGCTTCGTTCCTACGGTGTAGTTACCTTCAATCTTGCGCAACAGCAGTTGATCGAAAATCTGCTCGATGAAGAACGTCGAAAGAATCCGGAGATTGAGTTACATTTCAGTGACGAACCGCCGATTGAGGGTGAATCTGTTTTTGTGAAGAATCTGGAGAATGTTCAAGGGGATGAACGTGATGTCATTCTTTTTTCCATCTGTTACGGAGCGGATGAATCCGGAAAAGTGTCCATGAACTTTGGACCTTTGAACAGAGATGGCGGAGAACGGCGGCTAAACGTGGCGATTACACGAGCTAAGCATGAGGTGCTTGTGTTCAGTGGTCTCCGCGCTGATCAGATTGACCTTACCCGCACGCGGGCACGGGGTGTTCGCGATTTAAAATTGTTTCTAGATTATGCTGATCGGGGGCCTAAGGCGATTACTGCCGCGAATTCTGCTTCTTGGGACGCTGACGCTGATTCTGAGTTCGAGAAAATGGTTGCTGAACGGATACGGAAATTGGGATTTGATGTCCACCTTCAGGTGGGTTGCTCCGGGTATCGTATTGATATCGGCGTCGTGGATCCGGATGCTCCTGGGTTATACATTCTCGGAGTTGAATGTGACGGAGCCACTTACCATCGCGCGGCGACTGCGCGGGACCGTGACAAACTCCGCCAAAACATTCTTGAAGACTTAGGATGGAAGCTTCATCGCATTTGGTCGACGGATTGGTGGCATAATGCCAATGGCGAAATTGAGAAACTCGCTGCTGCTATATCTAAGGCGCAGGAGGATGCGCGTATCCGCAAAGTCGGAACTTCCGAAGGCTTTCTTGATCCTGCTAATGAATGAGAAAGAAAATGACCGTGCCGGAGGTAATCCAGAGGCCAATACTCACGGTTGCGAATCTCGATTCAGTGAAGGAGGTGCGCAATGAATAAAGCTCCGGCAGTTGTTTATCGGTTGGGTGCCACGGGCAATTACGGAAGACCATGGGCGTGGTGCGCCGGACTCCATTGGTTGGAGGGAAAAATGGGGCATTTGCCTGCCGGAGAAATTACCAACCGGTTCAAGCCGGAGGCGGGCTCTCGTGAGGAGTCTCCGGGCTTGCATATCGATGATGTGGGTTCCCACTGGCCGGACTGGCTCGGTCACGGAAGAGGATTTCCGGGGCACTTCGTATCCGAAAGAGTTATTAACTCACTGAAGGATGCGGGTATTTCATACAGACAGGCAACCGAAATTCCTATCGCCGCAATCGCGAGCCCCGAGCTTACAAAAATAGCCCCTCCTCGTTATTTTATCTTGGAAGCGGAAATAGGAATGAGTATTGAGGCTGTGAAGGCTTCGGACCCCCGCCTCCAGGCCTAATCAGGGAAAGGATCCCCGTGGGAGTCTCAATGAGTGGGAGAACTTGCGACCTGGAACGGACTTGACCTTTTTGCAGCTCGGCGGCCGGAAGGGTTTCCCCAGGAATACACTTCGATCTACGGAACACATCGTATTTGGTGGCTCGCTCAAGTCGAGAAATGAACAAATTTCAGATGCGAAAAAATCCACCTGTATTAGTTCAAGCTGATTGGAATCGTTTTCATTTTATGGGGAAGAGGTTTCTCTCTTGAAGTATCGGATCGGCTACCGATAAATCATGCAAGTCATCAATCGGGCATCGCTTCTGCGGAAAAAAACATCATCAAAGAATGCTCCATGGACGAGGCTTCCGGATGAATCCGCTCAAAAAACTGCTAAATGAATAAAAGAAAGGTCAGCTACAGATTTTTTGCGGAAACTCTCGTCACACCCAGGCGCTTGAAGAGCTATACCTGGCCCGGGTATATCATCCGTGGAACAAGGGAAACGGACGCTTCCGGGGGGCTGAACGGTTATCCGAAGATGATTTCCCAGCCGGAATCAGGAGACGGGGAGTTCATCTTCGACACGACAAGTTATGCCACCGCGCCCGGTCATGGATTGCCCTTACTTCAAGAGATGGTTGGCTGGCCGCTACCATCGGATTTTGTGACTTTTTATGAACTGTATGAACAGGCGCTCGTGGTCACACGGACGCATCCACTGCATCTTTGGTCCGAAAAGAAGATCCTTGATAATATCATGGACTATCGAGAGGATTTTACCAAACCGCTCCGGATTTTCCGTTTTGGCGACCAGTACGACCGGGAAGCAACGTATTTCAGTCTGTGGCTGGAAGAACCCGGCACCATGAAGTGGCGCGTCATTTCCACCGCCATTGGACGTCTGGATGATTTGGACAACGATTACGTGGAGCCGGACCGGATTTTAGCACCTTCGTTTAGCGAATGGCTTTGGGATTGGATTGATCGGGACGGACTGCCGGATGGCTTCATGGGGCTGGGGCCGGAGGGCGGGTTTTTAGACCCGGCTTGATGAGGTTAGCGCGCGACCTGACTTCAGCCGGAATGGCTGGAAGGTAAACCGACGGTGGGGAGAGGACTCTAATCCGCTTCGCCCGCCGCCGAAAGTTAACCCATGACTGCCTGATTTCACCGCTTTGCGGTGAAACCGCGACAGGCCGATTTAATTATTTCTTTTTAAGCATCCGCGTTACCCAGACCAATTTTTCACTGCCCGCGGTTTCGGCGGTGAAGCGGGTTTCGGTTTTTTCGCGGGCTACCGGCAAAGTCGCGTCCAGGGGGAGATAATATTCGGAGACGAAGGTGACTTTGCCCGGCGCGCCGGACTGGCTTCCCGGCACGGGGATCGTGCAGGGCTTTATCGTGACGTTTCCTTTTACGAGAATGCTGGGGATATCGTCCCAGTCAGTGACTTCAGTCAATCGCGCCCGGGTTTCGATGGCGGTCGTTTCGGCGGTCACTCCCTTCTTTTTGAAAGCGGCTGCCACCACGGCGGGCTCCGGCTTCCATTCATCGTCGGGGGATTTCTTGTCGGCACTCCCGAACAGCTTGTCCTCGGGGCGCGCGTCTTCCGTGGCTGGTGCCGGGAGGGCGGCGGAAAGGAGGGAGAGCAGGGGTTCCGCCGGTACTTTTTCGCCGACCTTCAGCAGGGGGGCTTTGGCCGGAGTGAGTTCCACGGTAACCACGGACCCGGCGGGCAACAGGGTGGCCGCGTCCGGTTTCTCACCCGCCACGCACTTCGTTATCTGCACACGGTATTTCCACGGCTGCGATTCTTTAGGCGTGACCGCCTGGATTTCGATCTCCCCCTCAATGAGCACCCCCTGTTGTTGCAGATTCGCGCCGGCGGAATTGCCACCCTTTTTGATCGACTGGGTCGTGGAGATCTGCGCGATCGTTTTCAGCGTAAATTTGTCGCCAACCTTGGCGGGACGGTTGATATTGATCGCAAAAGGGCCTTTCTCCTCGGCGTTGAGAGGACCACCCACGAGGCAAAGCATCGCGACGAGCTTATTCAGTTTCATCGCGGGGTTTACGTGACTGACGGAATGCCGCAATCGCAAAACCTTCCCGCGATGGTGTAATCCGTCATTCGCCCCATTTTCATAACGCGGAATGACATTTAAAAAAAGCCCGCCGCTGCATACCTCTCCAGACACCGGATGCCTTTCAAGGCGGTCGCGAAGTCGTTACTTTCCGCGGCTCACCATGGTATTGATCCAGATGGGGGCAAAGGGAGAGGTGCAGCCTTTGGAAACCGGGTAGTCCCGGTAAATGCCCAGCTTTTCCCCGATGGCGAGGGCCCGCGGGCGGAGGGCGGGGTGGTGGATGCCAGTTTCCGCTAGGGCGAAGTTCATGGTCCACTGGACCTCCGGGGCCGCGGTGGCCATTTCGCTCTCGATGCGGTCCAGCAGAGCGGGGAGGTCCAGGCCTTCCGGGCTTTTGGCGATCCGCTCGGCGGTGAGGCTCCATCCCGCGCGGGCCGCCATTTTGTCAGGGGAGGACATCCATTCCTGGCGGAGAGGTTCCTTGTCCGGATGCTGCTTCACCACATAGGAGGTAAACCAGTCCGCCGCGCCCGTGAAGGTTTCGGAGCGAACCATGGCATCCATTTCCGTGGCGGACAGGGTCTTCGGTTTCATGAGCAGGACGGCCAGCATCCGGGCATCGACGTTCCCCGTTTCCCAAAGCGCCAGGGCCAGCGGGTGGTTCGTTTTGATCCGCTTCGCCACTGCCCGGAGATCTCCGGATTTCACCCCAAACTGCCGGTCCCCCGCGCCCTCCCGGTGATTCCGGGCCCGCACGGATTCATTGGCGAGCGATTCGAGTTCCTGGAGGATGTCTTCAACTGTCATGAGTGGAATGGTTCAGTGGTCACCGTGCCCCCGGATTGGAGTATCTCAAGCGGGTCAAAAGGGGGGCTTAATAAATGATATCCCCGTCATTTTATGATTATAAAATAATAACCCCCGCCAGAATCATTCACCCTGAACAAATCCGCCGCCACCTCCTGCCAAAGCCCCGCCGGATTTCCCAAACCGTCCTTCCGCCGCCACCTCCTGCCAAAGCCCCGCCG
This sequence comes from Verrucomicrobiales bacterium, assembly GCA_965229245.1. Classification (GTDB taxonomy): domain Bacteria; phylum Verrucomicrobiota; class Verrucomicrobiia; order Verrucomicrobiales; family V1-33; genus V1-33. Next base: position 902,751 of record CBDDIW010000001.1, on the reverse strand, counting down.
GATCTCCCAAACCGTCCTTCCGCCCCCGCCTTTTTCCTTTTCAGCGCCGGAAAAGTTCTCCAGGGTGGCCACTTTCCGTCCATGCCCCGCCGCTCCCGTTCCAAAACCCTCGACCTCGCGCCTGCGCGGAATGCCCGGAACACCCGGCTGAAGCCTAAAGCCAGGGCCGGGAAGTTGGCCGCGCGGACGCTGCTGCCCACCCGGCATCCGCTGCTCATTCCCGTCACCCGGCTCTATTCGTGGATCGGCTGGTTCCTGCTGCTGCCGGCCTGCGTCATCACGGCGCTGACTCTCTTCGCCATCCTCAGCGATAATCTGGGCACCGCCTTCTGGCGCATGCCGGCGTCCTGGTTTTTCGGCATGGGGTTTGTCATGTGGGCCATCTGGTTCCTCTGGCTGCCGCGACCGGTGAAGCTCTATGTCTGGGGGCATGAGATGACCCACGCGCTCTTCGTCCTCCTTTGCGGCGGCCGGGTAAAGGAGTTCCGCGTCACCGGCCAGGGCGGGCATGTCATCACGGACCGGAACAACGTCCTCATCGCGCTCTCGCCTTACTTCTTCCCCATCTACACCGTGGTGGGCGTCCTGGCGTTCCTCATCACCGGGCTCTTCGTGGACCTCACGGTGCTCATCCCGCTGCCGTGGGGAGGGGGAGTGAGGCCGCTCTACGGGCTCTTCTACTTCATGGGGCTCACGTGGGGCTTCCACCTCACTTTCACGGTCTGGATGATCGCCAAGGACCAGCCGGACCTGCGGATCAATGGCACCGCGTTCTCGCTCATGGTCATCGTCCTCGCAAACCTGCTGCTCCTCTCCCTGCTGCTCATCCTGGCAGCCCCGCATCTCAGCGTGGGCGCGTGGTGGCACCGCTGGATGGACTACTCCTGGCGGGCTTTCCAGCTCCTCCGGGGGGAGTGATGACATCCCCGGAAAAGTGTTTGGTTTTTGACGAAACGGGCCGATTGAGGAAATTTCCAGAATTGTTTACCAGTCTAAAACGAAGCCTTCCCCCCTTTGAACTCCAAACTTTCGCCCCGCTACGTAGGAATCGATCTCGGAACCACCACCACCGGTTTGGCGTACGTCCGGTCTGACGGCAATCCCGAGATCGTGCCCAACGCGGACGGCGAGCGCATGACGCCTTCCGTCGTTTATTTCGACAAGCACGAGGACATCAAACTCGTGGGTTCCGCCGCCCGGGACAGCGGGGATCCGGACCGCACGGTGCCGCTCATCAAGATGCACATGGACAATCCCAACTACGCCCTCGACATCGACGGACGGAAGTGGACGCCCTCGGAGATCTCCGCGCTCATCCTGGCCAAGATGAAGCAGGACGGCTCACGCATCATCGGGAACATCCAGGACGTGGTCATCACCGTGCCCGCGAACTTCAACGAGCTGGCCCGGAAGGCCACCATCGCCGCCGGTCGCATGGCGGGGCTGAATGTGACGCGCATCGTCAATGAGCCCACGGCGGCCGCGCTTTACTACACCCACATGCAGGACCTCCAGGGCCGCGTGATGGTCTATGACCTCGGCGGCGGCACGCTGGACGTCACTATCATGGAAGTGGAGGGCTCACGCCTCCGGTGCATCACCTCGGAGGGTGCCCGGCGCCTGGGCGGAGCGAACTTCGACGAACAAATCCTGGACCTCATGTCCGCCGCCTACCGCACCGAACACGGCACGGAGCTTTGGGAAAACGAACGCCAGCGCCGCCGCGTGCTCCAGAGCGGTGAGGACATGAAGAAGATGCTCTCTAAGTTGCGCCAGGTGAACGACACCATCGGCAGTGAACGCGGCGGGGCCACTCGTATCGAACTCACGCGGGACATCTTCGAGGAAGCGGTGGACCGCCTGCTCACCCGCACCGTCATGCTCGTGGAGCAGGCCCTCAATTCCGCGGGCTTGAAAGCGAGTGACATCAATCACCTGGCACTCGCCGGAGGCAGCACCCGGATGCCCCGCGTGCGGGGACTGCTGCGCGATTACTTCGGCTTCGCCCCCATCAGTTGCGGCAATGTGGATGAATGCGTGGCTCTCGGCGCGGCGCTCTTTGCCAAGAACGGCGCGAATGTCCAGGAGGTGTGCAATCACAGCTACGGCACTCTCGCCCTCCTGGAGGATGCGGCCACGGGACGCGAGACCTTCGCGAATACCATCGTCATCCCGAAGAACACGCCCATCCCCTGCACCCAGAGCCAGACTTACGTGACCTCCGAGGACAACGAGGCCACCATCGAAGTGGAGATCACCCAGGGCGAGGACATCGATCCGAAGTATGTCGATATCGTGGGGCGCATCACCCTGGAGGTGCCGCCGAACCGGCCCGCCGGCTGCGAAATCACCGTGGTTTACAGCTACGATGAAAACCAGCGCGTGCAGGCGACCATCAAGGACGAGCGCTCCGGCAAGGCGAAGCAGGTGGCCATTACCTACGAGGGAGAAGGCGTGCTCACGGACGCGGAGGTGGAAAAAAAACGCGCCCAGTTCAAACAGTACCACATTGAATAACGCCCCGGCGTCCTCCTTGCTCTCCCGCTTCAGTTCATCGCAAGATCCACGGATTATGTTCCAGTTTTTCAAAAGACTTTTCAAGTCCCGCTCCACACCGCAGCGGGCCCCCGAGAAGCCCCGTCTCCTGCGCGGCGGCTCCCAGCCCTCCCGGTCCTCCACCACCACGCCCTCCCGCCTTTCCGGCAAGTCCGCCCCCGCTCCCGCCCAGCCCAAGGCCCGCGAGGAATGGGCCAAACGGGCCGCGCTGGGGATCAATCTGGACGCCACGCCGGAGGAGATCTGCGGCCTCACGCCGGAGATGACCCAGGAGGAAGTCGCGGAACGCCTCGCCTTCCTCTACCGCCGTCACAACCGCGCCTCCTCCAGCCTGGAGGCTCATCTCCGCGAGGAGGCGGAGATCATGCTGGAAGTGGTGGCGGAGATGCGGCTGAAGTATCTGCCCTGACCCTCGGCTAGCACGCCTTCACAAAGGCCGTCACCGCCCAGCCCAGGAGGCCGAGTCCGAAAGCCAGATTCAGCGGCCTTTCGGCGGCCAGGTAGAGATCCCGCACCGTGCGCCGTTTCAGCAGCCATACGAACAGACTCCAGAACACCAGCGCCTGTCCGATGATGATCCCGGCAAAGGCCAGCTTTCGCGCCGCGCCGCTGTCCTCCTGAAGGGCAGGGGAGAGCACGCCTAGCAGGAACAGTATCGCCTTCGGATTGAGCAGATTGGTGATCATTCCCTGGGCAAACGCCGCGCGGTCCGGCAGCGGGGTTTCCGGTCCATTGGCGCGGGCGGCCTTTTGCTCCGCGTCCGGCGCGCGCAGGACGCTCCGGAGCAATTGCCAGGACAGCCAGGCGAGGTAAAGTCCGCCTCCGATTCCCAGGACACGCGCCGCCATGGGATACGTCTGGAAAACCACCGCCAGGCCCAGCAGGATCGCGGTGAGATGCACGCACAGGCCCGCCGCGATGCCCAGCACGGTGAAGAGGCCCGCCCGCAGCGGATGGGTCACCGCGTTCTTCAGCAGCATCATCATGTCCGGCCCCGGGGAGAACTGGGCCGCCAGCATGAGCAGGGCAAAGGCGAGATACTCCACGGCGGATAGGAAATCAGTGCCGGGACCGCGGGGGCTTCACAGCGCCTCCGGCGTTTGCATCAGGCTGGCCACGCGGTGCAGCAGACGCCCCGCGCCCCCGCCATCGATCACCCGGTGGTCAAAGCTCAGCGTCAGCCCGGACTGCGTCACGGGCTGGAAGCTGTGGCTCACGGGATCCCACACCGGTTGCTTGATGCCCGCCCCCAGGCCCAGAAGCAGGCTCTGCTCCGGCAGCGGGATGGGCGTGGCCCACTCGATGCCGAAGGTGCCGAAATTGGTGATCGTGGCAATGCCCGGACCCCGTGCGTCCGGCGGGAGCTTTCGCTCGCGGGAGCGCTTCACGAGGTCATTGTAGTGCTCCACCAGGGAGGCCAGGGACTTCTGGTCCACGTTGCGGATCACGGGCACCAGCACCCCTTCATCCACCTCCACGGCAAATCCGAGGTCGATGGCCGGCGGATGGACAATGCGTTTCCCCACCAGCCGCCCGGAGGCCGCCGTGTTCTCAAAAAGCGCGAGAGCGAGCGCGCGCATGGCATAGAGGGCGGGACCGGCTTTCAGTTCGCTGTGCTGCTTCCGGTGGGCCAGGAGCGGCTCCATATTCACCCGGATGCCGATGGTGGCCAGCGGGCGTGCCCAGCTCCGGCGCATGGAGTCCGCCACGGCGATGCGCATGGGGCTGGCGGGGGTCATCTTGTGCTCCTCCAGTTGCGCCATGAAGGACTCAAAGTCCTCCACCGTCACCCGGCCGCCGCCACCGCTGCCGGCCACGGAGGAAAGGTCCGCGGCGTTCAGTCCCAGCTCCTGCATGCGCACCCGCAGCCGGGGGGAGATATAGCTGGCCCCGGTGGCATTCACCGGCACCGGCAGACCCGTCAGGGTGGGCGTCACCTCCTGGCCGTCCGCCGGGGTCATGGAAATGGAGGAGTCCAGCCGGAAGTGGAGATTGTCATTTTCCGGAGCCGGAGACGCCTCGGTGGGGGCGGGGGCGTCCCGCACGGGCTGGATGCCCGCGCGCGCGGCCTCCTCCTCCGTCACCTTCAGAAAGCCCAGCGTGGAGCCGACGGGGTAGCTGCCTCCCACGCGGCAGGTGAATTCCTCCACCTGTCCGCTGCACGGGATGGTCACACTCATGGTGGCCTTTTGGGTCTCCACCTCCATGATCTCCTGGTCCGCGTGGACCACGTCGCCAGGGGCGACTTCAAGCCGCAGGATGGTGGCTTCGGCGATGGATTCGCCCAGCTGGGGCATGAGGATGGGGATGCGCATGGATCGGTGAAAAAAGGGAGGCAGAGGGTTCCCGCCAGGGAAACGGGAAAACGGAAGTCCGGTTATTGCTTCAAAAGATCCCGCAGCGCGCTTTCGATCGTCGCCGCCGTGGGCCGGTGCACGGCCCAGAGATTGGGATGATAGGGAATGGGGGTGTCCTTGGAGTTCAGACGGCGTGGCGGCGCGTCCAGCAGGTGGAAGCCCTCCGCGCTGATGCGGGCCACCACTTCCGCGGTGACGCCTCCCCAGGGGAAGGCTTCGCCCACCGCCAGGAGCCGTCCCGTGCGGGCCACGGAGGCCAGCACTGTGTCCGTATCCAGCGGCTTCACGCTGCGCAGGTCCACGATCTCGATTTCAAATCCGTCCTTCTGGAGCTCCGCCGCGGCGCGCAGGCACTCATGCAGCATGGCGCTGTAGGTCACCACCGTGGCATGCCGCCCGGTGCGGACGATGCGGGCCTTCCCAATCGGAAGGCGCTCCTCCGGCAGGCTGTCCGCCTTCAGGTGGTAATACAGAAACTTATGCTCACAAAAAAGAACGGGATCGTTCAGTGTGATCGCCTCCAGAAGCATGGAATAAGCATCCCCCACCGTGGCCGGGGTCAACACCACCAGCCCGGGATAATGGGCATAGAGGGCCTCCACGCTCTGGCTGTGGAAGGGGCCGCTCCCCGCCGTGCCACCGCTGGGCAGGCGCACCACCAGCGGGCAGGGCACGCCCGTGCGCCAGAAGTGCGTGGCCGCCTGATTGATGATCTGATTGAACGCGATGCTGGAGAAGTCCGCGAACTGCATCTCCACGATGGGCCGCATGCCCGCGATGGCCGCGCCCACGGCCATTCCCACCATGGCGTCCTCGCTGATGGGGGAGTCCAGCACCCGGCCGGGGAAATCCCGTGCCAGATTCTTCGTGGCCTTGAAAGCCCCGCCGAATTTTGAAATGTCCTGCCCGTAAATAAACACGGACGGGTCTTCGCGCAGGGCTTTCGCCTGGGCCTCGCGAATGGCTTCGAGATAGGTAATACTCACGCTTTTTTCCTTTACTGCCTTCCACCCTCGATGAGCCAGTGAGAGGCCAGCGGAGCCCACGTTTCGCGGGAGGGATCCGGCACGGGATCACGCTGGGCACGGGCCACGGCCTCCTGCACGGTTTCGTAGGCTTCGGCTTCCATGGTTTCCAACTGGCGCGGGGTGGTCCAGTTATTCTCCAGCATGGTCTGGCGGGCGGCGTGGAGACAGTCCCGGTTTTCCTCGCGGGTGCGGAGTTCGCCGGGCACGTAGGAGGCGTCGTCATGCTCCCCGTGGCCGCAGAGACGCAGCAGCGTGCCCACCACCAGTTGCGGGCCATGGCCTTCACGGGCGCGGGTGACTGCTTTGTCGAAAACCGAAAGACACGCGGCCAGGTCCGTGCCGTCCACGCTGTGGCCATCCATGCCATAGCCCTTCGCGCGATCCACCAGGCTGGCGCAGGCAAACTGGCGGTCCACTGGAGTGGAATAGGCAAACTGGTTGTTCGCCACGGCCACCACCAGGGGCAGCTTTTCCACCGCCGCCATATTGAGTGCTTCGTGGCTGGCTCCCGTGGAGGTGCCGCCATCTCCTATCGTCGCCGCTCCCACCACGCCCGTCTCCCCGCGGAAACGGCGTGCCATGAGCATGCCGCAGACCACGGAGATCATACTGCCCAGGTGGGAGATCATGGCCGGCATGTTACTGGAGGGCACGCCGCGGTGGATGTTTCCATCCCGTCCGCGCATGGGACCCAGCACGCTGCCCAGGTAGGTACGGAGGGTATCGATCACCGGTTCCCCGAAGGCCATGCGGCCCGCCTGGTCCCGGATGAGCGGGGCAAAGATGTCCCGTCCTGGTTTCAGGGACATGGCCAGGGCGGCACTGAAGGCCTCCTGTCCCCGTCCCAGGTAAACCCCGCCCACGATCTTTCCAGCGTGGTACAGGGCCGCGATTTTGTCCTCCAGAGTGCGCGAGAGCAGCATCCAGCGGAAGCCTTCGATAAAGCGTTCGGCTGTGATCATAGTGGAAGCCCCGCCGGAAATGGTCGCGGTATGGGTCATGATGGCTGTGCGCGTACTACAGCACTCCGGGAGCGACAAGGGAAACTTCAGTCTTCCTGCCCATTACATCCCTTTGTAAAATACCAGAGAAGCCACGGTGAGCACCAGCCCATAGGCCACTCCCCCCACAGCGAGCGCGCGATAGCGGCCCGGCTTGCGGGTAGCCCAGGCGATCTGGTCCCGCATGGTATAGGGCATCCCTATCCAGAACAGTCCCAGTGTAAGCCACACATAGCAGAGCAGGCTCAGCAGCACGCGGGAGTCCGCAGCCTTGAGAAACGCGGCATCCAGCACCGGGCAAGCGAGCAGCAGGAGAAACATGCCGATGGCGCGGGCTCCCAGATACTCATTCACCCAGAACAGCATGGCCACATAGATCACCGGCACGGAGAACTGCGCCAGCCAGCGCAGCCGCTCAAAGTCCCCCAGCTCCATGCTGGAGGCGAGCACCCACGCCCACACGAAGTCGATCGTTAGAAAGATGGTGCCGATATTCTGCGACCGGGGCACGGTCTTCAGCTTTTCCAGACCCGCCGGGGCCTTCAAAAGCGCGAAGACATGCGTGGCGATCAACAGAAGCCCCACCACGAGGCCCGCCGTCTGGAGTGACAGGTTCTGATAGAGCCCTTTGTAGATGAGGTCGGTAAATTCCTTCATGGATGAAAATCAAAAGGGCGTGCCCGTGCTCCCGGCCAGTTCACGGAAGGCCGCGATGACCCGCGCGGTCACCGGACCCGGCTTCCCGTCGCCAATGAGGCGCTGGTCCAGCTTCGTGGCCGCGATGACCTCCGCGGCGGTGCCGGTGAGGAAGCACTCGTCCGCCGTATACATATCGTGACGGCTGATCTCCGCCTCCCGCATGGGAATGTCGAGCAGGGTTGCGATATCGAACACCACTTTCCGCGTGATGCCGTCCAGCGCGCCCGCGCTGATGGGCGGGGTGAGGATGGTGCCGTTCCGGACGATGAAAACATTGTCCCCCGTGCACTCCGCCACCAGGCCCCGGTCGTTCAGCATGAGGCCCTCCTCGGCTCCGGCCTGGATGGCCTCCACCTTCGCCATCACGTTGTTCAGATAGTTCAGGCTCTTCACCTGCGGGCTCAGGGTATCGTGCGTGGGGCGGCGCGTCGCGCAGGTGGCCACGGTGAGGCCGGTGCGGTAGGCCTCCTCGGAGTAAAGCATGATCTTGCAGGCGATGATGATCACCGAAGCCTTCGGACACTTGTAGGGGCTCAGGCCCAGCGGTCCCGTGCCGCGGGTGATCACCAGACGGATGTAGCCGTCATCCAGTTCATTCGCCCGGCAGGTCTCCAGCAGCGCGGCGGTCATCTCCTCCGGCGTGATGGGGATGTTCAGCAGGATGCTGCGCGCGGAGTCATAGAGACGGCGGATGTGCTCCTCCAGACGGAAGACCCGGCGGTTGTAAAAGCGGATGCCTTCAAAAATGCCGTCCCCATAGAGCAGGCCGTGGTCGAACACGGAGATCCGGGCATCAGCTTCGTCAACGAGTTGTCCGTCGAGGTAGATTTTCATGAGTGGGAGGGAATGCGGGCGGCGGCAGCGCGGCAAAGAACCTCTTACCGGAGCGGCGGCGACGCGGCGGCCGTTTCCTGTCAGGTTTCCAGCATCCCGTCGCGCAGCACCAGTTTGCGGTCTCCCTGCCCGGCCAGGCGCGTATCGTGAGTGACGACCATTAGGGTTTTTTGCGTTTCCGCAACCACTGAGAGCAGCAAATTCATGATCTCCCCCCCGGTCTTCGAATCCAGGTTGCCAGTGGGCTCGTCCGCGAAGAGCACCTTCGGATCATTTACCAGCGCGCGGGCGATGGCCACGCGCTGCTGTTCCCCGCCGGAGAGCTCGGAGGGCAGGTGCTGCATGCGGGCTCCCAGCCCCACCTGGTCCAGCAGATGCGCGGCGCGCTCTTGGGCCTGGCGGCGGCCTATCATGGCGGGCAGGCACACATTCTCCAGAGCCGTGAGTTCCGGCAGCAGCAGGTAGTTCTGGAACACATACCCGGTGTGCTGGTTGCGCATCTCCGCCTGGCTGGCGTTCGAGCGCTCGTAGAGAGACTGCCCGCCCAGGAGTATCCGGCCCTTGCTGGGAGCCTCCAGCCCGCCCAGGATGTAGAGCAACGTCGTCTTGCCCGCTCCCGAGGGTCCGCAGAGAAAGACCCGCTCGCCCGGCAGCACGGTGAGACTCACTCCCCGCAGCACCTCGATGGTGCTGGAACCGATGGTGAAGGATCTGTGGATGTTTTCCGCCGAAAGGGTGCCGTCCATGGAAAGTGGGGGATCTGGAGCCTGAATGTCACCGGCAGACAACGCGGTGCGCGGCGGTGAGTCAAGGGCTCCCCGGCGTTGAATAATCCCCGGCGGTTCCTGACCTGTATTTTCCTGACAGATCATGTGGGAGGGTGAACCGCCGGGAATTGCTCAACGCAGCCATTCCTGGGAACGAAGGGCGCGGATCAGCGCTTCGCGGCTTTCACTGCTTTCGCGGCGGTCTTTTTCTTCGCCGTGGCACGCTTGCGGGCGGCGGCCTCCTGGCGGTTCGGCGGCAGCAGCGTCACCAGATGGTCGCGGTGTGCCTGGGCTGCTTTGAGTGCCTTTGTCTTCCCGCTATGGGACTTGTCCGCAAAGAACTTCTGTTCGGTTTTGCCTTTATAGGTGACACGGACATACCAGCCATGGTTTTTCTTTTCCGGCTGGTCGATACGGCTTACACCGTACATCGGTCTTGGTGGTGCTACTGGCATAGGGTGTGCTCCTCTGTGTGTTGGTTGGATGCGGGAACCCGGCGCGATGGTCTGATGGTGGTTTTTACAGACTCGATCAATATTAACCGGTCCGATCAAACATTAGAGTTCCGCTAGATACGTGGCAAGTACCAAAATGTGGGGTGTTCGCGGGCGGACTGACAACACACCGTTGCACCGCGCGGGGCGCGCGTTCAGGTTCCCCTATGGAAAACACGGATTCACAAACAGACACGGCGGGCGGCGAACTCTCCTTCGCGGAGGCCCGCGTGCTCGGCTGTCTCATGGAAAAAGAGGCTGCCACGCCGGAATATTACCCCCTCACCATCGCCTCCCTAACAACTGCATGTAATCAAAAGAGCAACCGCTTCCCGGTGGTGGAGTGGGAGCCCCGCGCGGTGGAGGTCGCGCTGGAAAGCCTTCGCCGCAAGCGCCTCGCGGTCATGATCTCCATGGCTGGGTCCCGCGGCCCCAAGTATAAGCATACCATTGAAAATGTATATGGCGGGCTGGACGCGGGCATGCGGGCCATCCTCTGTGAATTGCTTCTAAGAAACGGACAAACCGTTAATGAACTCCGCGCGCGCACGGAGCGTATGCATGGGTTTCCCAGCCCGGAGGCCGCGGAGGAATGCGCCATGAAACTCGTCAATTACCCGGTGGCCCCCATGGTGGCGGTCCTCCCCCCTGGTGCCGGACGTAGGGTGAAAACCTATGTCCATTTACTATGCGGCCCGATAGATGCCTCCGCCCTCTCCGCCCCGGCGGCCCCCGCCGCGGAGGTTCCTCCGCCGGAGGACTGGAAGGCACGGATGGAATCCGAGCTCGCCGCCCTGCGGAGCGAGCTGGACCGGATCAAGTCCGCCCTGGGAATCGAGTGACCGCCCCGCCCGCCGGGCCGCGGAAGGCCGCTGAGCGGTCCCGGCCCGGCGGGAGACGTCCTGTCAGAAAAATACAGACCACACCGGGTAACTGACCTGACACCGGGCATTCTGTCGTCAACGCTTGCAGGAAAGGATTGAGAGAGGCGGGGAGCATACGTGCCCCGCGTGTGCCCTCCGGCGCCCCGCCGGAGGCCATTGCCTGAGCCGGGTCTCCCGTCTTTCGCGCTTACCCGCCAAAATTCGTTAGCCGGACACCGTTGAAATTTATCCGCCTCTTTCGCCGCCACGGACTGGCGGCGAAAGAGGCGGACACTCTCTCCGGGAGGTTGACCCGCTTCCGGTTGGGAATACCACATGCACGATTGGTGCTCAGGTTTTCTGCCCCCAGCCGGTTGGCCCCCGAACAAACCGGCCGCAGCCGTCAGGGCAAAGACACCGGTTTCCTGATCCGGTTCACCGGCGTAAGGATTCCCGGAATGGGTACGCTCCTTGCGAAAGAACGGCGGACTCCATTCCCTTTTCCCGGAAATATCGCGAACCATGAAAAAACTCCCCCTCATTGCCGGCATTGTCGTCATCCTCCTGGCTGTCCTGGTCATGGGCGGCTGCGGCAGCTATAACCGGCTGAATTCCCTGAAGCAGCAGACGGACCAGACCTGGGCAAACGTGCAGAATCTCTATCAGCGCCGGGCGGATCTCATTCCGAATCTGGTGAAAACGGTGGAGGCCGCGGCGAATTTTGAGAAGTCCACCCTCACGGAAGTGGTGAAGGCCCGCCAGCAGGTCACGAATCTGAAGGTGGACACCTCCTCCGGGGCCCCGGAAAATCCTGAGGAATTGAAACGCTTCCAGCAGGCGCAGGACCAGCTTTCCTCCTCGCTCTCCCGGCTGCTGGTGGTGGCGGAGCAATATCCGCAACTCACCGCCACCGCCGGATTCCGGGATCTCCAGGCGCAACTCGAGGGTTCGGAAAACCGCATCACCGTGGAGCGCGGGAAGTTCAACGAGGCCACGGGTAGTTATAATACGGCGGTGAACGCCATGCCCGCCCGGCTCTTCGCCGGAATGCTCGGCTTCCACCCCCGCCCGTATTTCTCGGCCCGGGAGGGCAGTGACACTCCTCCCGCCGTGGATTTTGAATTCGGTAAAAAACCCGCCACGCCTCCCTGATGTCCATGCCCGCATGGCTCACCCTCGCGCTGTGGCTGCTGCTGGGGATGGCGGTTCGCGGCGCGGAGACCCTGCCGCCCCGGCCAGACCGCTACTTCAATGACGTGGCGGGCGTGGTCCCCGCCGCGGAGGCCACCCGGCTGGACGAACAGCTCCGCCAGTTTGAAAGGGATACATCCAATCAGATCGTGGTGGCGGTGTATCCAAAACTGGAAACCTCCTCCACCGTCCAGGACTACACCTACCGCATCGCCGAAAGCTGGAAGGTGGGGCAAAAGGACCGCCGGAATGGCGCGGTGCTCTTCGTCTTCATCGCGGACCGGAAAATTTTCATCCAGGTGGGTTATGGACTGGAGGGGGCGCTGCCGGATGCAATGTGCCGCCGCATCATCGCGGAGGAGATCGCCCCGAAATTCAAAACCCGGGACTACACCGCGGGGCTCGTGGCGGGAGTGGATGCCATGTTGCGGGCCAGCCGCGGGGAATATACCGGTAGCGGCAGGGTGGCGGGAGACCGGGCCACCGCGCCGCGTTCCTCCGCGGGTGGATGGCTGTTTGCCGGGCTGCTGCTCTTTCTCTTCCTGGGGGTGATCCCGCGCCTGCTGGGAAGGGGCGCGATGTATTCCCGCTCCGGGCGTTCCACCGGAGGCATGGGGGACATGCTGCTGGGGGGTATTCTCGGCAGCCTTTTAAACTCCCGGCGCGGTGGCCCAGGTGGCTTCGGCGGTGGCAGCGACCGGGATCGTGGCGGCGGTGGCTTTGGAGGAGGGGGCGGCGGATTCAGCGGAGGAGGTGGCAGCTTTGGAGGCGGCGGCGCGGGTGGTGACTGGTGATCTCTCATGAAAACCGACTCCTTTATCCACAATCTGGACGAGACCCGCATCGTCGCGGAAATCGGTCGCGCGGAGTCCGGCACCTCCGGAGAGATCCGTGTTTTCATTTCCCCCCGCCAGATCGACGATCCGCTCCACGATGCCGCCCGCCAGTTTGAAAAACTGGTCATGACGAAAACCCGGCACCGGAATGGTGTGTTGCTCTACTTTGCGCCCGTATCGCAAAAGTTCGCGATCATCGGTGACACCGGCATCCACGAGCGTTGCGGCCAGCCCTTCTGGACGGAAGTAGTGGAACACATGCGCCCGCTTCTCAAAGCGGGGGACTTCACCGCTGCCGTCATCGGTGCCATCCGGCGCGCCGGAGAGATTCTCGCCCGCCATTTCCCCGCCTCGCCGGGCGACGGCAATGAATTGCCGGATGCCATCGTGACCGGCGAAAGAGAAGGTGCGGGAGAAAAGTAATAGTGTGTGGATTAAATGGACTTTGATATGTTTTTAGAACTGGAGGGAATGGAGTTATATTTTTAAAAATATCCCGCCATCTTCAACGATTACCCTGAACAAATCTGAACAAAACGCCCTTCCCGAAGCCTGGTAGGAGGTAAACTTTGTAACAGGCCGGTGCCGCTTCGAGGATTGCCCGGGACCTTGGAATAATCGTTCCCGTTTTTCCAGACGAGACCGCCGGAAGAGGGCGCTTGGTTATGCGTATCTGGTGGGATTATGCTGTCTCGCGCCCTTCGTCTCTGCTGCTGTCTCGCCCCCCTGTCTTTTACCTGGGGGGCGGAGGCGTATCCACCCCTGAAATCCCCGGGGGATACGACTCTTCGCGGGGAGGCGATCCAGCGGACGATGACGCTTCTGAAGTCCTCCGCAGTGGAGAAGCGGAATACAGTGCGGATCCTCTTTTACGGCCAGTCCATCACGGAGCAGAACTGGTGGCGTCTGGTGGAAAAGGATCTCCGCGACCGCTTCCCGCTGGCCACGCTGGAGATTGAGAACCGCGCCATCGGCGGGCACAGCTCGAATCTGCTGGTAAAGACGGCGGAGGCGGATCTGTATTCCTTTTACCCGGACCTGGTGATCTTCCACGTGTATGGAGACCATCTGAAATACGAGGACATCATCCGTCGCATCCGGGAGCGCACCACGGCGGAGGTCATCATCCAGACGGACCACCTGGGCGCGAAGGATCCGTTAAGCGAGGAAACGGACGCCTCTAAACTTTCTCCCGCGCAGTGGAACCAGTGGATCAACTATGCCTTCCTGCCTGCCACGGCCAAAAAGTATGGCTGTGAACTCCTGCCCCAGCGGGATCTCTGGAAGCAATACTTGCTGGAGAATCATCTGGAGCCCCGCGCTCTCCTGAAGGATGACGTGCATCTCAATGATCACGGCTGCTTCGTGATGGGGGAGATCGTGAAGACCGCGCTGGTGGCGAAAGACACTCCACTGGACGCTCCCTGGCACAACCTTGTAAAAGATCTGCCGGTGACGGATGCTTCCTGGAAAAACGGCACACTCACCGTGTCGTTCGAAGGGAACCGTGTGGACGGCGTCTTTGGCGGCGTGGCCGGAAACACCACCGCGGGGGGGGCGGGGATAAAAATCGACGGCAAGCCGCCGGAGGAGATCCGCCAGTTGTATACCTTCACCCGCGTCAGTTCCTACACCGGCAGCGGCTGGCCGTGCCTCCTGCGGGTGCGGCGCGGACCGGCGCAACTCCAGGATGAAGAGTGGACCGTGACTCTGGCGGAGGCCTCGGACGATTATAAATCATTCATGTTCTCCCTCACCGGATCGAAGACCGGCCCGGATGGCGTGGGCAGCGCGGGGAAAAAGTTCGTCAGCAAATCCGGACGCATCGTCATCGATCCGGAGGACTGGAATCTCCAGTTCTGCCGGAAGGTATTTAATCGTAAGCTGGAGGACGGCACCCGCATCACGTGGAAGAGCGTGCCGGTGTGGAGCGCCCTGCCGCTCGCCCGCGGCCCGGTGCTGGGGCGCGGCACGTTTTTCCAGGGCCTGACAAATGGCAAACACACGCTGGAACTCAGCGGCGAAAGCCTGAAGAACAGCGGTCTCTCCGCCCTGCGCGTCTATCGTCCCCCCTTTCCGCAAACCGAAGACCCGGCGGCGGATGCCTCCAAACCCTGACAACTCTTTCACCCCCATGAGCGACCTTTCCGAAAAAATCCAGGAGGTGGCCGAAAGCGCCCCGGAATCCCGCCTGAATACCCGCGTGGCGCTCATGGTTTCCCTGGCCGCTACCTTCATGGCGCTCTGTAACGTGAAGGACGGGAATGTCGTCCAGGCCATGCAACAGGCGCAGACCGAGGCGGTGAACCAATGGAACTACTATCAGGCCAAGAGCACGAAACAGCACCTCGCCGAGAACACCCGGGAAATGCTGACTCTACAATTGGAAACAACGCCGGGTCTGACACCGGAGGCCAAAGCTGTTATTACTAAAAAAGTCGAGCACTACGATTCCCTGGTTAAAAAATATGAAGGGGAAAAAGAGGCGATAAAGAAGAAGGCGGAAAAACTGCAAGAGGACTATGAGGAGATCAATGTCCACGATGACCAGTTTGACATGGCGGAGGCATGTCTCTCCGTGGGCATCGCTCTCGCCGGTGTTGCTTCCTTGGCGAAACGGAACTGGCTCTTCATCGTGGGGTGCGTGTTTTCGGGATTCGGCCTGATCCTGGGTCTTTCCGGCTTTCTCAATTGGAACCTCCACCCGGAATGGCTGGCAAAGCTTCTCACTTAGAATAATGAAATCGTCCCCTCCGCTTCTCATTACCGGGTGTGGTTATCTCGGCCAGGAAATCGCGCGCCAGGCGCTGGCGCGGGGACTCCGGGTGGCGGGCATCTGCCGCACGGGCGAGAGCGCCGCGGATTTGGAACGGCAGGGCATCCCGGCCCTGGTGGCGGATCTCACGGACCTCGCGTCCCTGACTATCCTCGCGGCGGACTGGCCCCGGGACACGATGGTTATCCATTGCGCCGCCGGAGGGCGGGGCGGGGGAGTGGAGGCCTACCGGGCTGTATATCTGGAAGGGGTGAAAAATCTGCGCAAAGCCTTCCCCGGAGCCTCGCGGCTGCTTTTCACTTCCAGCACCAGTGTGTATCCGCAGACGGATGGCGCGTGGGTCACGGAGGATTCCCCGGCGGAGCCGGATCGTGAGACTGGGCGCATCCTGCGGCAGGCGGAGGACGGGGCGCGGGCCGCCGGAGGCTGTGCCGCGAGGCTTGCGGGGCTCTACGGGCCGGGCCGGTCGGTCCTGCTGCGGCAGTTTCTCCTGGGGGAATCGGCGATTGATGTGCGCGTCGCGCCGCCCGCCACGCCGGACGGACGGTGGGTGAACCAGATCCACCGGGACGATGCGGCCCGTGCGTTGCTTTTCCTGCTTACGGAGGCAGATGAGGGGGCATTCCGGGGTCATGTCTATAATGTGGCTGACAGCACGCCCATGCTTCAGCGCACGCTCTACACGGAACTGGCCCGCCGCTTCGTCAGCCCGCTGCCCCCGGAGGCTCGGCCGGATGCCGGACGGAAGCGCGGATGGACGCATAAGCGGGTGGACGCCTCGCGCCTGAGGGCTCTGGGATGGTCTCCGCTTTTTCCCTCCTGGTTCGATGCCCTGGATAGGGATGCCTCATTGGTGCCCTCTGTTGTGGCGGGTATGAACGAAAGTTAAGCGGCTGGTGAGCGGAAATTCACCTTTTCCAGCTTGTTCACGTATTAAAGGATTTCTAGATTCCTTGACGGTTTACTTCACCATCCGTAGGCTTCAAAGGCATTCATATCCCGAAATTCCCATGACTTCCCAATCGCTCAAGAAAACCAGCGGCCGTGCTCTTGGACTGATAGCCTTCGCCGGCCTGCTCTCCCACGCCTCGGCAAACGGCCTGGACCGCAATGGCACGGGTGCCAAAAGCTCCTCGCTCGGCGGGGCCTCCGTGGCGGATGAAGCGGACCCCGTGGCCGCCATGGCTTACAATCCGGCGATCCTTGGGTTTTTTGGCAAAAAGGAAATCTCCCTCGGTGTCACCGGCGTGTTCGCGGATGGCGACTACCGTTCCGGCGGAAACACCGGGCATTTGCGGAATACGGATGGTTACCTGCCGGACGCCGTGCTGGTCCTGCCCGTGAGTGACCGCGCCACGCTTGGCTTTTCCATTATCCCGGATTCCTCCCGGCTCGCCAACTGGCGTTATGTGGACCCCGTGGGCCTGGGCGGCGCGGGCATCGGCTACGGCCTCACAAAGCACCGTTCGGAGATTCTGAACGTTCGCGGCGCGGCGGGGTTCGGGATGCGGATCACGGACACGCTCAGCCTGGGCGTGAGCGTGGGCGCGGTATATAATGAGAACAATCTCACCACGCCTTACATCTTTCAAAGCCATCCCGCGCTCAAAGGCGCGAAGACCCTGCTGGATCTCGGCACGGATGGCTGGGGCGTGAGCGCGGACCTGGGGCTCGCGTGGAAGCTCAATGACAAAATCACCGTGGGCCTGGGCTACCGGTCTCCCACGAAATTCGACACGGACGGTTCCGCTCATGGTGATGTCACCTGGCAACTGGAAAACCTGGGCGTGCCCTCTCCGGATGGCCGGTTTATCTATGACGCGAAGGTCCACACAGAACTCCCGCAGAAGATCAGCGCCGGCATGGTGCTGAAGGCCGCTCCCCGCTGGCGCGTCTTTAGCCAGGTGGAGTGGCTGAACTGGGCGGATGCCTACGACCACCTCACCGTGCGCCTGAGCCAGGGAAATAACAGCACCGTGAACGGCATCCTCAACAGTGACGGCATCGTGGACGTCATTCCACTGGACTGGAAGGACCGCTTTGTCTTCCGCCTCGGTTCGGAATGGGATGTCACGGAAACGGTGACGCTGCGGGCCGGTTATTCCTACGGCAAGAGCCCGGTGCCGGACTCCACCCTCCTGCCGCTCACCGCCGCCATTTCAGAGCACACCATCAGTGCCGGTGCCGGCTGGCATAAGGGACCGTGGACGCTGGATTTTGGCTGGCAATATGATCTGCCCGCCAGCCAAACCGCCGGGGCCGATGGCATCGCGGGCACGGAGTACGACTTTGGACATACGGAGTTGTCAGCGCACTGGTTTTCTGTTACAGCGGGATATTCGTTCTGATTTTTCTTTCCGGTCTCTCCTGATGTCGCGTTTCAGGAACATCTTTTCACTCGTGCCCAGGGAGCCCGGAAGCTGCCTGGGGGACTCTTTTGTCCCTAAGGCGATTTATGAGGAGGCGGAACTCCTGCGGCGCGCGCGTCTGCAGATCCGCTTTGGATGGCTGGGGGCTTTCTTCGGGGCCTTGTATGCCATTTTTTATCTCGCCATCGGTCACGACTGGGGCGCGGGCATCATTGTGTTTTGCAGCCTGCTGTTTGTCCAGGTGCCTTGGATGGTGAAGCGTGGCTGGTCCTTGGTGGCCACGGGGCACTTCTTTGCCGCCGTGCTGGTGGCCGGGTTCACCGGGCTCTGCGCCATCGAGGGCGGTCTGCTGGGGCATGCGGTGGCCTGGCTGGCGGCCATTCCCTTGTGTGCGCTGCTGCTGGTGGAACTGAAGGCGGCACTGCTGTGGTCGCTTCTCTGCTTTGTCATCGTGCTGGGTTTTGGAGTGGCCAGCGCGGCAAAGCTGTTCAGCCCCCGCCTGTATCCGGCCTGGTCCGAGGCGTTTGTCAGCGGCGCGGGATATGCCGGGCTGGTGCTTTTTATGATTCTGCTGGGAGTCATCTTTGAGCGGACCCGCGCCCGGGCCTCCATGCAGACCGCCGAGGCCCTGGACCGGCTCATGGAGGCGAATCTCCGGCTCAGCCGTCTCAACCGGGAGAAGGATGAGTTCATGAACATCGCAGCCCACGATCTGAAAAATCCTCTCTCCGCCATCTCCACCTATGCGCAGATGATCGAGATTTTCGGCGTGACCTCGAAGGACAAGGTGCTGGAAACCGCCGCGACCATCCGCCGCCAGACGGATCGTATGCTGGACATCATTACCAATCTTCTGGATGTGCGCAGGATCGAGGAGGGGCGCATGGCCTTCGCTCTTGGTCCGTGTGATGCCTCCTTTATGCTGAACGAGGTGGTGAACGACTACCGGCAGCGGGCGGGAAAGAAGGGCATTCGCCTGGAGGTGCGGTCCACCGCCGCCATCGCCACCGGGGACATCTCCGCGGTGCGGCAGATCCTGGACAATCTCGTCTCCAACGCGGTTAAGTATTCCCCGGTAAACACCACCATCCTGTGTTCTGTGGGCCCCCGGGGCGGGGAGGTGGCCTTTGAAATTACGGATGAAGGGCCTGGACTCAGCGAAGAGGACCAGCGCCAGCTCTTCAGAAAATTCACCCGCCTCACCCCCGTGCCCACCGGCGGGGAGGGCTCGAACGGCCTCGGGCTCTGGATCGTGCGCCGCATGGCCCGGGCGATGGACGGGGAGGTTTTCTGCCGCAGCACCCTGGGCAGCGGCTCCTGCTTCGGCCTCCGTCTCCCGGCCCGGCCCGCCTCGTCAAAAACAGAGCCGGTCTCCATCTGAATTCCTATCAAATCAAAAGCCCGGCCTTTCGCGGGAAGCGAGGGCCGGGCTGTAAAGAACTGCCGGATTCGACCGGCGTGGGCTTACAGGCCTTTCTTGATGGCGCTGGAGGGCACGAAGCGGATGCTCTTGGACGCCTTGATGGTCATCGTGGCACCGGTCTTCGGATTCCGGCCCTTGCGGGACTTGCGGGCCGTCACCTTGAACGTGCCAAAACCGATGAGCTGGACGTTCTTGTCTTTCTTCACGCCTTTCACGATAGATTCGAGCACGGCGGTAAGAGCATCGCTGGCGGCTTTTTTGGTGGTCTCTTTGCCGAGGGATTTTTGTACGGCTTCGATGAGTTGAGCTTTGTTCATGATGGTGTTTGGTGTGGGTTAAATCACGGACCGCGTCGAGGAACGCTTGCCAGTGGGCACTTGTAGAGATTCTGTCATCCCGGTCAAATCTTTGCGACTGATTTTTATTACAAAAAAATACACAAATCGAAAGAGAAAATTTTAGAATAATCATGAGCCAGCCACCCGAATTCCTGCTCCGCCAGCCCTCCATTCACCCCTCCGCGTTCATCGCACCCAACGCGACCCTCCTGGGGGATGTCACCATCGGAGAGAATGCCAGTGTCTGGTACAACGCCGTGCTGCGGGGCGACATCAACCGCATCACCGTGGGAGAAGGTTCCAATATCCAGGACGGCTCCGTCCTGCACCTCTCCGCGGAGCACGGTTGTCATATCGGAAAATACGTCACCGTGGGCCACATGGCCATGCTGCACGCCTGCACCATCGGGGATGAATGTCTCATCGGCATGGGCGCGATCATCCTGGACGGCGTGGAGATCGGAGAGCGGTGTATCATCGGGGCCGGGGCGCTGGTGACCCAGGGAAGAAAGATCCCCCCGGGTAGCATGGTCCTGGGTTCTCCGGCGAAAGTGGCACGTGAGCTGACTCCGGAGGAACAGGACGGCCTGAAGGAATGGGCCGCGCGGTATGTGCGCCTCATCCCGCACTATCACACCTTGGGAATGTCCGCGGGAGGAGCAGGGGGCGCGAAAGCCTGAACGTTCACGGTGGTTTCTCCGGTCCAGCCGTAAGTTCCATCAATAAAAAGAAAGCCCCGCGGGCGAACCCGCGGGGCTTTGTGATTTTATGGATGGAAGATCCGCCGGCTTATTTCTGGCCGGGGCGCCATTCCTCCTGGGCGAACTTGAAGGCTTCCTCGAGGCCCACCATGTCGGTGCTCGGGCGGAGCGCTTCGAACGCGGCGGTTTCCTTGCGGAGCTCGTCTTCGCTGTAGTTCGCGGCCTTGATGGAGAGGCCGATGCGGCGCTCCACTTTGTCCACCTTGATGACGCGGGCTTCCACTTCCTGACCGATCTTCAGCACGTCCTTGACGCGGTTGATGTGGTCTTCGCTGAGCTGGGAAATGTGCACCAGACCGTCGATCTCGTCCTTGAGCTGGATGAAGGCGCCAAAGCTGGCGATCTTCGCCACCGTGCCCTTCACGAGGTCGCCCACGTGGAACTTGCTGTCGATATCGGACCACGGATCGCCGTCCAGTTGCTTCACGCCGAGGCTGATGCGCTGGTTGGCCTTGTCGATCTCGATGACCACGGCTTCGATTTCGTCGCCTTTCTTCAGGGCTTCGCTCGGGTGATTCACCTTGCGGGTCCAGGAGAGGTCGGAAACGTGGATCATGCCGTCAATGCCTTCCTCCATCTCCACAAACGCACCGTAGGCGGTGAGGTTGCGCACCTTGCCTTTGATGCGGGTGCCGATGGGGTAGCGTTGATCGATGTCGTCCCAGGGATTGGAGTCGAGCTGGCGGACGCCGAGGCTGATCTTCTGCTCTTCCTTGTTGATGCCGAGCACCACCGCTTCGATTTCCTGACCGAGGGTCAGAACGTCGGACGGGCGGGCAATGCGCTTCACCCAGGAGAGTTCGGACACGTGGACCAGACCTTCCACGCCGTCCTGGATTTCCACGAAGGCACCGTAAGCAACCAGCTTCGTCACGCGGCCCTTGACCTTGTGGCCGATGGGGTAGCTGGCTTCGATGTTTTCCCACGGGTTGTTCTGCATCTGCTTCAGACCCAGGGAGACGCGCTCCTTCTCGCGGTTCACGTCGAGGATCTGCACCACCAGGCGCTGGCCCACGGCCACCATTTCGGTGGGGTGGTTGATGCGGCCCCAGCTCATGTCCGTGATGTGGAGCAGACCGTCCATGCCGTTGAGGTCCACGAAGACACCGAAGTCTGTGATGTTCTTCACCGCACCTTCGACCTTGTCGCCGATCTTCACGGTTTCCAGGAAGCGCTGACGCTGTTCGGCGCGCTCGGCTTCGATCACCTCGCGGCGGCTGAGCACCACGTTCTTCCGGTCGTCGTTGATCTTGACGATCTTGAACTCGTAAACGTTGCCGACGTATTCGTTGAGATCCTTCGGCGGGATGATGTCGATCTGGCTGCCGGGGAGGAAGGCTTCGACGCCCACGTTCACCGTAAGGCCACCCTTCACCACGCTGCGCACCTTGCCCTTCACCAAGCCACCGTCATGGAACACCTTGACGATCTTATCCCAGTTTTGCTTATGGGCGGCCTTCTCCTTGGAGAGAACAACCATCCCTTCATCGTTTTCCAGGCGCATGAGGAGGACTTCGACCTCGTCTCCGACCTGGATGTCTTCGTCTTCAAATTCACTGATGGGAATCGCTCCCTCGGACTTGTATCCGATGTCCACCAGGACGACCTGGGGCTTGATGTCGATCACCGTGCCGCGCACGATGGAATGTTCACGCAGTTCCTTGAAGGAACGGTTGATGAGCGAAAGAAGTTCTTCGCTGGGCATAATGTTGATGTGGGTTGGTTGTTGGGTTGTTACGTTGACCGGTGCCAATATTACCCCCTGCAAATGTGTGCGTGAGCACACGGCCATACCGGGGGCGCCTTCCTGGCCGGACGGACGAAGGGCGGGCAGGTTATCGAGAGCCTTAAAGGATGCAAGGAATGTTTCCGGGAATAATCGGAGGCCATTCCCCGCATCCCTGCCAGGCGGGGTCAGGATTTCTTCGTCTTCGCGATCACCTGCACCACGGAGGCGTTGAGGCGCTTTGTCAGTTCGGGAAGTGTCAGGGTGCCGGGCTTCCGGATCTGGGCGGAGCGCAGTTTCACCTGGGCGGCGGGAACGGCGTCGGTCACCGCCTTGACCTTGACGGCGTAGTTGACATTCTCAGGCAGCGAACCGCTGGTCCCGAGGGCCGCGGCGGCGGAGAGTTTGGAGGTCACGATGCCCACGATTTCCCCGCTCATATTGAACAGCGCGCCGCCACTGTTCCCGGGCTGCACCGGCACGGTGATCTGCATGCTGGACTGGTCATTACGGATGCCGCTGAGGCTTGACACTTTTCCGTCCGTCAGTTTCGCCTCCGTGCCCTGGATGTCAGGGTTCGGGAAACCGAGAGTGAAAACCGTTTCCCCCGTTTCCGCGCCCAGGGTATTGATCGTGGCGGCGGGAAGCTTACCTTCCTTGATCTTCAGCACGGCAATGTCCGATACCTTGTCCTCGGACATGACTTCGCATTCGTAGGTGGAGCCGCCCGCGATGATGCTCACGGCTTTTCGCTCATTGACCACGTGGGCGCAGGTCACCACCAGGGTTCCATCGCCCACCACCACGCCTGTGCCGGAGGAGGCGGAGGTGCTCACTGTCAGGGCGCGGCGCGGGATTTTCGGGTAATTTTTAAACCTGTCCTGGATGGGCTGGAGCGCCCAGTCCGGGATGGCTCCCAGCCCTTCCGCGGAGGCAAAGGAATCCGGAAACACCGTCCACATGGGAGAGGAACTTCCGCCGTCCTTATAAACACCCGCCGGGAACACAATCGCCCGGAACCGCTGCCGGTCCACAATGCCCCGGGTATCGCAGATCACAAAAACCGGTCCTTCCTCAAAGGCCCTGGGCTGCACCCATTTGGTCTTGATAGTGTATTCCACCACGGGAGTGCGGTCCCGGCTGAGAGCGCCGCGGGAGCCCACGGCCTCACCGGAGATCTCGGCCTTCTTCACTTCCACCTTGTCTCCAAAGGTGCAGATGATTTTCTCCAGCACCACCCCATCCTCCGTGACCTGCGTCACCGTGCCATCGATGGCTACGTTAGCCTTGCCCAGGGCCTGGACGATGCGGTTCATCTTTTCCCGGTCCGCGCTCTTGGTCTCTGTTTTTTGCCGGAAGGCTTTGGCTTTTTCCGCGGAAAAGCCATATTTTGCCTGCAAATCCGGGGGCAGTTGCTCAAATTTGATCTTGGCCGCGCCGTCCTTGTGGCTGATGCGCACGCCATCCGGCTCCACTTTGGTTATCTCCACTTTCTCATATCCGGCCAGGGAAGGGATGATTTCACCCGCCCCGGCTATTTCACATACGAAGGCGGATGTGAGGACCATACAAAACGCTTTGAATCGATGCATGGGTTTTCCCTGAAACAGATTTATGCGAATGTAAAGTCCTGTTATGAGGCAATATAGAAACAGACGGCGGATGCCTCTCCTCGCGGGAGGGCGGCGACGGGGGCGGAAGGAAACCTTCGCGGGGCGTGCATTATCCTGTTGGCAATTTCCAGTATCGTGGAATGGGTGCGGCGATCCACCTCCACTCATGAAAGCTCTCGTCAAAAAAGAATCCGCGCCCGGACTTTGGCTCTGCGACATGCCGGAACCCAAAGTCGGCATCAACGATGTCCTCGTGAAGATGCGGAAGACTTCCATCTGCGGGACGGACCTCCACATTTATAAGTGGGACGCGTGGGCACAGCGCACCATCCGGCAGGGGATGATCGTGGGTCATGAGTTTTGCGGGGAGATCGTGGCCGTGGGGAGCAATGTGAATGACTTCACGCCGGGCGATCTGGTGAGCGGGGAAGGGCACCTCGTCTGTGGCCACTGCCGGAACTGCCTCGCGGGCCGCCGGCATCTGTGCGCCCACACCCGGGGGATCGGGGTGAATACGGACGGGGCATTCGCGGAATATCTGGCCCTGCCCATGAGCAATGTCTGGCTGGCGGACCCGAAGATCCCGGAGGAGATCATTTCCTGCTTCGACCCGCTGGGCAATGCCACCCACACGGCGCTCAGTTTTGACGTACTGGGAGAGGACGTCCTCATCACCGGCGCGGGTCCCATCGGGTGCATGGCGGCGTCCATCGTCCGCCACGCCGGAGCCCGTCACGTGGTGGTCACGGATGTGAACCCGTGGCGTCTGGATCTGGCGAAGCGAATGGGGGCTACTCGCGTGGTGGACGTCTCCCGCGAGAACGTCAAAGAAGTGCAGAAGGAACTGGGAATGCACGAAGGCTTTGACGTCAGCCTGGAGATGTCCGGTTCCCCGAAGGCGATGGACACCATCTTGGAAAACGCCTGCCACGGTGGCAAGATCGCCATCCTGGGCATCTTCCCTGAGAAGTTCGCCATCGACTGGGACAAGGTCATCTTCAACATGCTCACTATCAAGGGAATCTACGGTCGGGAGATGTACGAGACGTGGTACAAGATGACCATGATGATCCAGACCGGGCTGGACATTTCCCCGGTGATCACGCACCGCCTGCACTACACCGAATTCCAGTCTGGCTTTGAGGCCATGAAATCCGGTCAGGCCGGAAAAGTGGTGCTGGACTGGACGGCGTGAAAAGACCTTCCGGCGATAAATAACCGAAAGATAAAGGTCTTTCGGTATTCAGATCCTATGCGTGGAATCAGGTGGTGAAAGATCAAAGAGGGAGATGAAATCCTCAAAAGTGGGGGCCAGTCTTCGCCAATAGGTGTCGTCCCAATAGATCACCGACGGGGCAGAGTGGTTCTCGCGGTAGTCCAGGCAAAAGGGGGCTCCGTCCGCAGCAATGGCGAACTCCACAATGGCCGAGAAATCAGTGATGCAGGGAATAAAGCCGGGTTCTTCCGCGAAATCGTCGGAGTCGTCCACGGTCTCCAGCGGAAAGCCCTGAGGCAGTTTCGCCGTCTCCTGCTCTATTATTTCAATGGAAGGATACACAAACCCCAAGTCAGTTTCCAAACGAAACCCGTAGTGATCCTTCTCCACAAGCAAAGGCCACGAGCCGCGTTCCCGCTTCAGGCGTCCCTGGGCAAGCAGATTCAAAAGTAAAGAGGGGATAACGTGTCCGTGAACTGTCATGGCGGATAAAATAGCCAGCCTGGAACAGGCACCTTCATTGTGGCCCTGGAAAGCATAAGCTGGCGAGGTAACAGCCAGCGCTTCAGGTTTAACGCTTCCGAGCCAGAATGAGGGCGGATTCGCCGGTTTCGTATTTATAGCCCACGCCGAAGTCGATGTCGTGGACGTTGCCGGCGCCGGAGGAGTAGATTTCGGTCAGCCGGGGCTGGTAGTAGGATTTAAAGATGTCCAGGACGCCGGTGTAGCGGCCGTAGAACTGGAGGTCCCAGCTGTTGTCGAAGGCACTGAGCGGGAGGCCGCTGTCATCCTGGAGGACGGCCTGGCTTTGCTGGAGGATGGCGTTCCGGACCATATTGAACTCGTCCGTGTGCATGAGATAGGACGCGCTTTTCAGATAGGTGACCACGGGGCCGAAGCGGGAGACAAAGGACAGATAACGATTGTCCGAACGGAGCGCGAAGTCCGCGACGTTGCCGGTGAAGTAATAGATATTCTTGCCGCCCGCCCGGACGATGTATCCCGGCCAGCCGCCGGGATGTCCGGAAAGGAGGTTCCCCGCGCCATCCAGGGAAACCGGGGTGATGGACTCAATGTCGTAACCCAGCCGGGCGAGGAAGACCATGACGATGGGCACGGTCCCCTTGAATCGCGTGCGCTGGAGATCCACGCGCATGTCCTTGGTAATGAAGAAGGAAAAGCTCAGCGAAGTGGTGAGGGAATTGTAGATGCCATCCAGACCGGCATCGATTTCCCCCGGTGTGAGGGTGGCGAGATCCGGCAGCATTTCGCTGCCTTCCAGGCCGCTGAGCAGGCAGTTCCGGTGACCGGGGAAGAAGGTCTCCGCGAAAAGGATGTCCGGACCACTGAAGGGATACCAGAGCGTCTGCGCATTGCGAAGGCCGCCGAGTTGGCCGCGGCTGAAATTCGCGATGCGCGGCTGGCGCATAACCGCGAACCGGCGCCAGAGTTCATCCATGTTCCGGCTGTATTGCTGCCAGTGCGGAGTTTCCCGGATTCCCAGCAGGGGGGAATCCGCGCCGCCGGGCATCCCGGCCAGGAGACGGGCAGTGTCATTGACCGCGGAGAACCTCCCGGAGACCACGGAGGATGTCCCGCCTTTTTTGACCTTCACCTTCGGCGGCCCTCCTGGATTGCGGCAACCGGCCAGGGCGAGAACGGAAAGCAGGAGACAGGAAAGGAGACGGATGGTCATGGAGATTGGCGGAGAATTAATCTCCGGCAGATAAACTTCAAGGCACAGTCTGAAGAGCGGGGAAACAGGAAATCAAGGAGGCACGCGGCCCTCCACTCCTGTGCGTTCAACGCTTTTTGCCCCGGGGCGGGAAATAGCCGCCAGGCATGCCGGTCCCGCCTTTAGGGAATTTGGGCATGCCACCGCCACCCCCCAGTCCGGGCATCCCAGGCATCTTGCCCATGCCGGGCATGCCGCCTCCGCCACCCATCATATTCATGAGGCCGCCCATCTTGCCTTTATCCTTCATCATGGCCCGCATCTGCTGGAACTGTTTCAGGAATTGATTGAGATCGTTGAGCGAATTTCCACTGCCCATGGCGATGCGCTTCCGCCGGCCGCCATTGATGATCTCCGGACGGGAGCGCTCTTTCGGCGTCATGCTGAGGATCATGGCCTCCACGCGCTTGATCTTGTCATCCGTCTCCGCGCCCTTCATTTGCTCCTTCATGGCCTTGATCTGCTTGCCCACGCCAGGGATGAGGCTCAGGAGGCCCATCATGCCGCCTCCCTGGGTGAGCTTCTTCATCATCTTCAGCTGATCCAGGAAGTCCGTGAAATTGAAGTCGGAGGACATCATCCGCTCCATGGTCTTCATGGCGTCCTTTTCATCGATGACCTCCGCCGCGCGTTCCACGAGGCCCACGATGTCACCCATGCCCAGGATACGCTGGGCCATGCGGTCCGGCACGAAGACGTCCAGTTGCTCCATCCGCTCGCCCATGCCCGCGTATTTGATGGGACGCTGCGTCACGTTGCGCATGGAGAGCGCCGCGCCACCGCGGGCGTCGCCATCCAGCTTGGTCAGGACGATGCCCGTGATGCCCACGGCCTCGTTAAAGGTCTTGGCCACGTTCACCGCCTGCTGACCGGTGGCGGCGTCCGCCACCAAAAGCACTTCGCCGGGCTTCAAAAAGTCCCGCACTTCCTTCAGTTCCTTAACCAGCGCTTCGTCCACCTCCTGACGGCCGGCGGTGTCAAAGATCACCACATTCGCCGTCTGGGTTTCCAGCCATTTCACGGCGGCCTTTACGGTCTTCAGCACATTGGTTTCGCCCGGCTCCGGTTTAAAAACCGGGACATCGATCTCCCGGGCCAGGGTAGCCAACTGCTCCACGGCGGCGGGACGGTAAAGGTCGCAAGCCACTAGTACGGGGCGGCGGCCCTCTTTTTTGAGTTTCAGCGCCAGCTTCGCGGAGGTGGTGGTTTTCCCGGCACCGTTGAGGCCCACCATGAGGATGCGCGCGGGAGGGGCGAGATTCAGCGGCTCCGCGTCCCCGCCCAGCAGGGCCGTGAGTTCATCGTGGAAAATTTTGACGATCTGCTCCCCGGGCTTCACGCCCTTCAGGACTTCCTCCCCCAGTGACTTCTCCCGCACCGTGTTGATAAACTCCTTCGCGACCCCGAAGTCCACGTCCGCCTCCAGCAGCGCCATACGCACCTCCCGCAGCGCATCCGAGATATTGCCTTCGCTGATCTTTCCCAGACCGCGAAGCTTGCGGAAGACGTTGTCGAGTTTGTCAGTAAGTGCGCCGAACATGGGGGAAGAGGATAATGGAGATTAGAGAATGGGAAAATGAGGGGCGCGCAAGGGAGGGCAGGAGGATAATCCGGAATGCGGTTCCGTCGCCCGCGAATTCCGGGCGGGCGAATTCCCGGAGAAGGGGACGCTCAGCGGATGAAGTAACTGAGGTTCTCCAGCTCCACGGCGAGGTCCACGTTATTCACCACCACCTGCTCCGGCACCTCCAGGACCACCGGGGCGAAATTCAGAATGGCCTGCACGCCGGCAGTCACCAGGCCATTGACCACCTGCTGGGCTACCGGGGCGGGCACGGCGAGAATGGCCAGCTTTACCGCGTTTTCCCGGATGAAGTCCGTGATCTCGCCGGAGGCGTGAATGGGAATCTTCGTGCCCGTGTCCCGGACGCGCTCCGGGTGGGAATCGAATGCAGCCACGATTTCAAAACCCTCCTTGTTGAAACCGGAATACCGCAAAAGAGCGGACCCGAGATTCCCCACGCCCACCAGGATCACGGGCTGCAGCCGGGTGGTGCCCAGGGTTTCCCCGATCATCCCGGAAAGGCTCTCCACATTGTAACCCAGGCCCCGGGTGCCGAAGTTCCCAAAGTAGGCCAGATCCTTTCGCAACTGGGAGGATTTCACGCCCGCCGCCTTTGAGAGCGCCTCGGAGGAGACGGTTTCCACCTCGTTTTCCCGGAGACGCTGGAGACAGCGCTGGTATATGGAAAGCCGATAGACTGTCTTGCGCGGAATATCGTCTTTGGGATTCATGGAAAAGGGGGCCGGATTCATGGCGAGGCTGTCCCGTCCGGCAAGCAGAATCAGGACCACGTCAACTTCGTCCTGATTCTACGCTTGCGGACAGGTTCCGGCCTCAAGGCCCCGGAATCAGGGAGCCGTGACGTCCCGCACCCGGTAAAAGGCCCTCGGGAATCCAGCGCCCACGAGGTCCACATACTCCGTTTCCGCGCCGGTGGCCGGAATGGAATCCGAAAGTTCCACCCAGGAGCCCGGTGTGCCCGCCGCGGCCCGGAGGTCCGTGCAGTAGTCCACGGCGTAGGTCCGGTTGTTCTGGGAACGGAATTTCAGGGTCACCGAGCTGCCATCCGTGGAGCGGGCGAGGGTGGTGATTTCAAATGTGCCCTGGGTGGCCGGCACCGCCAGCGAAGGCATGTCGTTTTCCGGCAGGGCGAGCGCGTAGAGCCGCACGTCATCCATCATGCCCTCGAAGCCCTCCGATCCGGTGGGGCGGGTTCCGATTCCCATCTGTCCACTGCCGGGCCGGCCCGCGGGAAGCGCCGCGCCCATGAAGACCTTCACGCCATTCACCCACAGAGACATGCCTTCCGCGGGAGTGTGGCGCCAGGCCACGTGAGCCCACTCGTTCAGCACCAGGGAGGTATTTGTATTGATCCATGAGCCCTGATAATAGCTGAGTGTCAGATCCGGGGCTCCTCCAATACCGGAGCGGTTTCCGATGGCGGTTTCGAAGGCAAAACCATCGCGGCCCGTGAGACGCTCCACTCCATTCCCCTCCTGGAGGCTGGTGGGCTTCACCCAATAGCTGAGAGTGAAGCTGGGGGACGAAAGCGAGGCGCTCGCGGGTATCTGCACCCCCTGGGGATTCGCGGAGAGGGACATGGCGGTGCCGCCGCCAGGGCTGTCGCCTTCCACGAAGGACGGGGTACTCATGAGGGTGCCGTTGTTCCCTTTGGGGGAACTGTCGCGGGCATCCCCTTCGTCAAACTTCAGCCACAGCACCAGATAGGCCGAGGGGGGAGGCATGCTCGCGGCCTCCAGGGGATCGCTTCCGAAGGCGACTTCCGTGGCATCGTCCGCGCCGTCTCCGTCGGTGTCTTTTTCCAGGGGGTTGGTATGGCGGGCCACTTCATCGCCGTCCTTGAGACCATCGCCATCCGTGTCGGCCACCAGAGGATTCGTTCCGTAGGTTGCTTCCTCCCCGTCCTTGAGGCCGTCCCCGTCGGTATCGGCTTTGGTGGGATCCAGGCCGAGGGCGAATTCCTGGGTATTTGTCAGGCCGTCGTTGTCTCCGTCGCCATCCGCCCCGTTCACCCCCGTGCCGTCATTGGGGTCGAGGCCGTATTGAGTTTCCCAGACCCCTGGCAGACCGTCACTGTCCGCATCCGGATTTCCAGCGACGGCCGCCACGCCTTCCGTGGCG
The DNA here is from genome assembly GCA_965229245.1 of Verrucomicrobiales bacterium. Classification (GTDB taxonomy): domain Bacteria; phylum Verrucomicrobiota; class Verrucomicrobiia; order Verrucomicrobiales; family V1-33; genus V1-33. The sequence goes on along the minus strand of CBDDIW010000001.1, from coordinate 872,462 downwards.
ATTTTTTTGATTTCCTCCGCTGTCAGCAACCCGTCTGAAAAGAAGGCGTCGTCCATCAGGCCGCTGAAACCTTCCCCGTTGTACTGCGAGGTCCCAAAATTCATGAACCCCGTGAGCGCCCGGATGGCGGGAAGGCCAGTGTATACGAGTTCCCCGTCAACGTAGAGTTGCATCTCCGAGGCCGAATTCCGCCAGGTGACGTGCACCCAGCCAGTAGCCGGGATGGCCACGTCTGTGATTTGCCAGGCACCGGTGCTCACGCCATAATAGGAAAGCGTAATTCCCGTGGGGGAGGTGGTTTGCCTCACCGCGTGGCCGTCACCCACCGCCGTCTCAAACTGGTATCCCTCCCGGGCCGTAAGGCGCTCCAAACCGGAATTGGCGGAGGAAACGCCCTGGAGATTGATAAAATAACCAAGCGTGAACTCCTGGGATGCCAGCGCCGGGCTGGCGGCGATGCGCACTCCTTCGGAATCATCATTGAACAGGAGGGACTGTCCCGTCAGCGCCGCTGCCGTCGCCGCGTCAAACGTGAGATCCCCCATGGCGGTGCCGTCCATGCCATTCCCGGTTTCGTCTTTGAAATTCCCGTCCAAGCGCCACCATCCTTTGATGGTGGCCGCCCTGGACTCACCGGCCATTCCCGCGAAAAGCGAAAGCATCGTTCCGCAAAGCAGCGTTTTTTTCCACGTTCGGTACCGGGCTTTTGAAAAACCGGGTGAATTCTTGAAACAGACAGACGTTGATCGCGTAAGCATAGTCACTGGAATTCGTTGGAGGTGAATGTTTTGAATAGGGGCCAGGCGTGCCGGGTAACTTCCGCAACGCGTCGGGCGCGCCTATCAAAAGGAGCAATCGGTGGACCAGCGCAATTTTAACGGGAACCGTATTCAAGGGACGCTTCTTTTTAATAATCAACGTCCTCCATTTTTCCCGGGATTTGCACAATAACAGCCCAGGGTAAGGGGCGCGCCGGTCAAGGCGTGTGCCTCCGGGCAGGAAAGCCGGGACGTCAGGATCCGTGTTGAACCGTCCGCGAGTCCGCTCCATTCCAGAGGGGGCGAAATCACGTTTTGCATTCCCCCGTCCTCCCTCATACTTACCGATGACCTCCCTGTTCGATGAAACGATAGACCGTGCCGGCACCGGCAGCCTGAAATGGTCCCGCTATGAAGGCCGGGATGTGCTGCCCATGTGGGTGGCGGACATGGATTTCAAGTCTCCGGCTCCCATTATCGCCGCCCTTCAGCGGCGGGTGGAGGACGGCGTCTTCGGCTACAGCACGGCCCATCCGGGAATGGCGGATACGGTGTGCGCGCATGTAAAAGCCATGCACGGCGTCACCATCGATCCCTCCTGGATCGTCTGGATGCCCGGCATGGTGGTGGGGCTGGCCATGTGCGCCTGCCTGGCCGGAGAACCGGGGGACGAGATCATGACCTTCACTCCGGTGTACCCGCCTTTTCTCAAGGTGCATCACGACGCCCGCCGCGTGCTCATCACCGTGCCCCTGGCAGAGGAAAACGGTCGGCACACGTTTGACTTCGCGGCGATGGAAAAAGCAGTGACGCCGCGCACGAAGATGCTGATGCTCTGCAGCCCGCACAATCCCGTGGGCCGCGTTTGGACCCGCGCGGAAATGGAGGCGCTGGCGGAGTTTTGCGTGCGCCACGATTTGCTCCTCGTATCGGATGAGATTCACTGCGATCTCCTGCTGGAGCCGGAGACCGCGCCGCACACCACCGCCCTGAGCCTGGAGGGAGCCATCCGGGACCGTGCCATTACCCTCATGGCGGCGAGCAAGACTTACAATATCCCGGGCCTGGGCCTGAGCTTTGCCATCATTCCGAATGAGTCTCTGCGCCGCCGTTTCGCGCTGACGAAGAACACCTTCGTGGCGGAGATCAGCCCCCTCGCGTTCCACGCCACCCAGGCGGCGTTTGCCGAATGCGGAGTCTGGCGGCGCTCGCTTTGCGAATACCTGCGCGGGAACCGGGACCGCCTCGCGGCCTTCCTGGCGGAAAAGGCCCCTCTGGTGAAGATGCCTCATATCGAGGCCACCTATCTCGCGTGGCTGGACGTGCGCGCCCTGGGGCTGGAGCAGCCCACGGCACATTTTGAGTCCCATGGGCTCGCGATGAACAACGGCGGGGACTTTGGCAGCCCGGGTTATGTGCGGCTGAATTTCGGCTGCCCGCGCTCCACGCTGGAGGAGGGCTTGAGGCGGTTCGAAGCCGCGCTCAAGGCCTGACGCCATCCGGCCGGAACTCTCCGGGTGCGCCTTTCCCCGGGCCGTGCTACCGGTGAGACTTCACTTCCCGCATCCCGCCCATGGCAGACCCTGAACCCACGCACCGCAAGCCGGCCACCAGTGCCGTGCATGCCCGGAAGCGCATGCTCCGGAAGGTGCTGGCGGAGTGGCGCGGCGTTTACATTCCGCCGGACCTGCGGGGCTACGAGCGGAAGGTGGGGGATGTGGTGGACCGGATTTTGAAGAAGGCGGGAATCGAGGACCGGCTGGATCACGAGCAGGTCTCGGAGCACTGGGAGGCCACGGTAGGGGAATTTCTCGGCAAGCACTCGCGCCCGGTTTCCCTGCGCCGGGGCATCCTCACGGTGGCCGTGCTCCAGGCATCGGTGCGCTACGATCTGGAACGCCGCTGGAAAAAGGACATCGTGCTCCGGCTTCAGGAGCGTTACGGGAAGGACAAGGTGCGGGACGTGCGCTTTCAGAACGGATAGGCCCACGCGGCACGGCGCTTGCGGAAGCGCCGCCGCCGGATGATTTCGGTGCCGTCCTCCTTCCCCTATGAATGAATCCGCCGCCCCGTTGCTTGAAGCGACCTCCCTTACCAAGTCCTACGAGGGACGGGAAATCCTGCGCGGGGTATCCCTCACCCTGGCGGCGGGCGAGCGGCTGGCGCTCATGGGGCCGTCCGGTTCCGGGAAGACGACGCTGCTCAACTGCCTGGGCGGCGTGGACCGGCCGGACGGAGGCAGTCTGAAGCTGCGGGGGAGCGCGATGGAAACCCTTTCCCCGGATGAACTCGCGGCCCTGCGGAGGAAGGACATGGGCACCATCTTCCAGTTCTTCCACCTCCTGCCCACTCTCACGGCTTTTGAGAATGTGGAGCTTCCCCTCCAGCTCAATGGCGTGCCCGCGCGCGAACGCACCCGCCGGGTGACGGCACTGGTGGAGCGCGTGGGATTGAGCCACCGGGCAAAGGCGCTGCCAGGGCAGCTCTCCGGCGGGGAGATGCAGCGGGTGGCTATCGCGCGGGCCTTGATCCACCAGCCGTCCCTGCTGCTGGCGGACGAGCCGACGGGAAATCTGGACTCCGTGAGCGGGGATAACGTGCTGGAACTCATCCGCGGGATGTCCGAGGAAACCGGGGTGGCGCTGGTGCTGGTGACGCACAGCACCGAGGCCACGCGGATCTGCCACCGGGTGATCCACCTGCGGGACGGTCAAATCGCGCCGGAGGAGCGGACGCCGTGACGCGCCTGCTGCTGCGGCTGTTTTCCTGGAGGCACTGTCGTCTGGCTCCGGGTACGTCCATCCTCCTGGTGCTCATCCTGGCCCTGGGAGTGGCGGTGTATTTCGCCATACGCCTGGCGAACCGCGCGGCGGTGGCGGGGTTTCAGCAATTCACCAGCCTGCTTACCACGCAGAGTGACTGGGTGATCACGCCTCCCTCAGGGCGGCTGCCGGAGAGTGTGCTGCCGGAACTGCGGGAAAGCCTGCGGGATCTCGCGGTGCACATCATTCCCGTGGTGGAAACCACCGCCGCCGCGCCGCGACCGCCGGGAGGCGGGCCGGAGGAAATCGGCGCGCGGACCACTTATACTTTACTGGGGCTGGACCTCATCGCGCTGCAAAATCTGCCGGTGGAGCGCCCCGCGCTGAGCGTGGAGACGGCGGGGAAACTGCTCACGGGATTCACCGATCCCGCGGGGGTCTATATTTCGCCGCTGCTGGCAAAGTCCCGGGGGCTGAAGACGGGGGATACCTTTCCGCTGATCATCAATGAAGCGGTGGTGGACCTGCACATTGTCGGCGTGCTGCCGGATCAGGAAGGGGGGGCGCGGCTTCCGGAGACGCTCCTGGTGATGGACCTGCCAAAGCTCCAGACCTTCAGCGGGAGGACGGGGAAGATTGATCGCGTGGAATTTCTCATCGAGCCCGGACCGCTCGCGGAGGTCCAACGGGCGGAGACCCGGGTGCTCCTGGATAAGGCGGCGGCGGGCCGGTGGCACACGGCCTCGCCGAATGAACGCCGCGAGAGCGCCGCGATCATGACGCGGGCCTTCCGTATGAATCTCACGGTGCTCTCTCTGCTGGCGTTGCTGGTGGGGCTCTATCTGATCTTCCAGGCCCTGGATGGTGCGGTGGTGCGGCGGAGGGAGGAGATCGGTATCCTGCGCTCGCTGGGTGTCACGGCGGGAGCCATCCGCCGCGCGTGGCTCGCGGAGGCGGCGGTGCTGGGCGCGGCGGGAGGAGTGCTGGGGGGATTCCTGGGCTGGGGAGGCGCGCAGTGGGCGGTGATCGCGGTGGGGCGCACGGTGAATACTCTGTACTTCACCAGCGGCGGAAGCGCGGCGGAGTTGAGTGGCGGGGAATTCGCGGCGGCGGTGGGGTTGGGAATCGTGGCGAGTGTCATCGCGGGCTGGTGGCCGGCCCGGAATGCCGCGCTCACACCACCCGCGCAGATGCTGCGCCGGGGGGCGGTGGCGGGCACGCCCGAACACCGGGGCCAGGTGCTCGCGGGAGGCGTGCTGCTGGCCGCGGCCGGATTGTTAATGCTGGTACCGCCGCTGAAATTCGCGGATGGCGGGCGTCTGGCAGTGGCGGGATTTTTCTCTGGCCTGCTCATGGTGCTGGGCGGAGGGCTGCTGAGCGCGCCGGCGGTTCGCTTCACGGGACGGCTGTTGCGGCGGGGGGGCGGGTTTTCGGCACCGCTGCGGCTGGCGCTGAGCCAACTGCGCCAGCCCTCCAGCCGCCACCGAATGGCCGCGGCGGGACTGCTGAGTGCCGCGGCGATGACGGCGGGCATGGGTATCATGGTGGGCAGCTTCGAGCACACCATGCGGGGATGGATCGGGCGGACGTTCGTGGCGGACCTGTATATCTCCAGCGATGGCGCGCAGAGCGCCTCCTCCCAGAACCGCATTTCCCCCGCGACCTGGCAAGCGATTCTGGCCCGACCGGACGTGGGAGAGGCCAATGTCATCCAGGCAGCTCCGGTGCAGGTGGACGGAAAGCAGACGCTGCTGGCCTCCGGGCGCATGGCGTTCATGCGCGATCACCTGGAGATGGCCTGGCTGGAATCCCCGGCGGACGGCGCGGTGTATGACGCGGCGCGCAATGAAGGGCTGTGCCTGGTGAGCGAGGCTTTCACGGACCGGTTCGGAAAACACCGGGGGGACACCCTCGGCGTGCCCACGCCCGCAGGGATGAAGACGCTCACCATCGCGGGCTCGTTCGCGGATTATGGGAATGAGCGGGGCTCCATTGTGATCGACCGCTCGCATTTTGCCAAATGGTTCGATGACGACATGGCAGGCAGTATCATCCTGTTCGTGAAGCCCGGCGTGGATCCTGACCAGGTGCGCGCGGCGCTGCTGAAGGAACACCCCGGCCTGTCCGTCTTCACGAATGCGTCGCTGCGGACGGAGATTCTGCGGATCTTCAACCAGTCGTTCGCCATCACCTGGGCACTGGAATTGATCGGTATGGTGGTGGCGGTGGCCGGGCTGGGGCTGTCGCTGGCCAGCATGCTCGTGGAGCGGCGGCGGGATATCAGCACCCTGAGGGCGCTGGGCATGAGCCACGGGGAGATCGCCCGGTCCACGGCGTTTGAAGGCGCGGGGATCGCCCTGGCGGGAGTGGTCCCGGGCCTGTTGCTCAGCCTGGGGCTCGGATGGCTGCTGATCCGGGTCATCAATAAACAGACCTTCGGCTGGACGCTGGAATTCACCGTGCCGTGGTGGCAACTGGGCCTCTTCGCCGCTCTGGTGATTCTGAGTGCGTCCCTTACCGGATGGCTGGTGGGCCGTCGTGGCGCGCGGCTTCCGGCGGACCGGGAGGAATGACTGCCTATCTTTTCAACCCCCTGACGGAATGATCCCAAACTTGCTCTACCCCCTCGCTTTTCTGGCCGCGCTCGCGCCGCCCCCTCTGGTGAAAACGACGCTGGATGGTTTCGCGGTGCCGCAGCCAGGCCATACGTTTGCGTTTCCCCGGGACCATGGGGCGCACCCGGATTACCGCATCGAGTGGTGGTATGTGACGGGGCATCTGTTCACAGCGGAAAAAGAACGGTATGGGTTTCAGGCCACGTTTTTCCGCCGGGCGGGCCTGACAAAAGATCCGCAACCGGCGGTGGAGAGTTTCGGATCGGCACCGGTGTATCTGGCCCACATGGCCCTGTTGGATTCCAAAAGTGGCCGGTTTCTGCATCAGGAGCGGATAAACCGGTCCGGATGGGATGCCGCGTCCTCCACGGAAACGCTGGATGTGAAGAACGGAAACTGGTCCCTGCGTTTTGCCAAAGACGCGGCGGTGGCGGACACCATGGAACTGCGCGGCTCCATTCGCGGGGAAGCCTCCTTCACCCTGACCCTGACGCCAGGGAAGCCGCTGGTGACTTTCGGTGAGAATGGAGTGTCCCGAAAAGGCGAATCCTCCGTGGCGGCCAGCTATTACCTCACCTGGCCGCGCCTAGAGGTAAAGGGAACGCTCCGCACGGGCACGGAAAGCCGGGAGGTGACGGGCAGCGCGTGGATGGACCACGAGATCAGCAGTGGCCAGCTTTCACCGGGCCAGGCGGGATGGGACTGGGCTTCGCTCCAACTGGACGATGGGCGGGAGATCATGGCATACCGCATGCGCCGCGCGGACGGCGGCATGGACCCGTATTCCACGCTGGCGTGGATCGATCAGGCGGGAAAGGTGACCCATCGCGCGCCGGGCCCGGAGGGCTTCCGCTGGGAGACGCTGGAATCGTGGACCAGTCCGGCCACGAAGGCGGTGTATCCGGTGAAAGTGAAAATCATCGCGCCTGGCCCCGGGGACGGGGCGAAGGAGGAGGCCTACACCCTGGAGCCGCTGGCCCGCGAGCAGGAGCTGACCAGCTCCCTGGGCGGCGTGACCTATTGGGAGGGAGCCTGCCGTGTGCGGGATGCCGCCGGAAAGGAATGTGGCCGGGCTTTTCTGGAACTCACCGGCTACGCGGGCGATCTCAGCGCGAAGCTGCGATAAACCGTCAGCCCTCTCCGGCAGCGGGGGACTTCTCCGGTTCCACCAGCACGGCTTTTTTCAACAGCCGGCAGAATTCCTTCTTCGTCAACTGATGCACCGTGCCCTCCTTGGTGGTGGGGTCGCGCATGGCTTTATACTGAACCGCCAGGCGCTCCAGTTTCACAATGCGAAGGAACTGTTGTTCCTGTTTCCAGATTTGGCCCTGTTGCAGTTTCATAAAATAAGCACTCCCCCGGAATCTCTCATCCTCCCACGGTGATCAGGCATCGCCCGGACATTTCTCCGCGGCAGCCAGCCGTCCGGCATACCATACAGGTAACGGGCGTCGCTGCCGGTGCGCGGGCAGGAAATTCGATGGCGAAAGCGTTCTTCCACGGGTATAAAAGGGGAGTAGAGACCCTGTCGTCCTGAACGCCGGGTTTGTCCACCCGCAACCCACATTCCGCCAACCCCCCGTCATGAATCCCCGCGGCTGTTTCCGTTTTCTACTCATCGGCATCGCCCTCGTGGTGATGGTCATTCAATTCACGGGCTGCACCGTGTCCAGCCCCCAGACACGGGCGCAGAAGCATCCCGGCCTCCTGGAAAAACTGTCCCCGGCGGACCAGGACCGGGTCCTGCGCCGCACGATCACGGAGGGCATGTCCCGCGACGCCGTGTATCTCGCGTGGGGGAAAGCTGATTCCCTGATGCGGGGTAGCGAGAACGGAAAGGAAGTGGAGGTCTGGCGCTACGCCACACTCCAGCCGGTTTATAATTATGGCGGCTTCGGCTGGGGAATGGGGCTGGGATATGCCCAGGGCTATCGCGGGCGGGCCTATGCGGCCCCGTATGCCACTTATCAGCTGGGACCGGATTACCTGCCCGTGACCTCCGCCATCGTTCGTTTCCGTAGTGGCAAGGTCGTCTCCTGGGAGATGCTGAATTCCGGGCCTCCCCGCTGAGGGACACTCAGGGGCGATAGACAAAAATCCGCCCGCTCTGGACGCCATTCAGGTCCAGCAGGCGCTCCGTGACTTTCCGTTTCCCCGCGAAGTTCTGCTCCGCGATCTTCACCACTCCCTGCGTGGAGGTGGTGCCGATAATAACCGCCGTGTGGTTGCCGGGGGTATAGCTGCCGTCCGCGAAGCGGGTGCGGTCACACTCCAGGATGTCCCCCGGCGCGGGGGCTTCGCGTTTGAGATTCAACATCCGGCCCCACACCCGGAGTTCACCGTCCGGACGTTTGGCGCCCACCTGCTTGAAGGCCTCATTGGCCAGCGTCCAGCACTCGCCATTGCCCACGGCTTTCCCCCGGTTTTTCGCGCAAAAGGCGACGATACCCGCCCGCCGGGCTGTGCTGCTGGAGGAAGTGGAATCGGCGGCGGCACCCTTTTTTGGTCCCGCAAAAACCTGGGCGGGACCGGGTGGAAACACCGTCAGAAAGACCAGAGAGAGCAGGAGGGGACGACCGGTTTTCATCTGATATATTTATCATAAAAACCTCTCCCGGGCAACCCGGGCGGAGGACGGGAACCGGCTTACTTTCCGGTTTCCTTCGGTTCGTCTCCGAAGGAGATCCCCACCACCACCCCGCCACCATGAGGGGCTCCCAGACGCCGTCCCACCGTCACAGGAGGAAAGATGGGAGGGGGCACCGGCTCCGGTTCAGGCTCCCCGGCATGGACCTGCTGTTTTCGCGGGCGCTGCCGGATAGTCTGAATCCCAAACCAAAGAACCGCCACCCCGGCACCCATGGCGAGAAACCGGAAAATCCAGCGCACCGGCTTTACCTCTTTCTCCATCGCGACGGCAGGATCCGGAGTTGGCGGGGCGAGATCATTCAGAAGCACCACCGTCGCGCCCAAGACCGCTTTTCCGGGGGTGCTGGAAGAGCGTAGTTCCGCAGCGTAGGCTTTGGCGCGGGTTTCAGTGGCGGCCAGAGATTCAGGGGAAAACACTCCGCCGTTTTTCACCCCCCCCGCCACGCCGAGGAAATCCGGAGCGCCGGCCTCCGCGTTTACTACCATGACTGCGCCGGTTCGCTCTTTCAGCCACGATCCCGCGGCGGCCCCGGCATAGTCCCGGGTTGTCCCATGGGGGAGGGAAGGGAAGATCAAAATATAGAGCTCAATGCCACTCCGGGCACTGAGCCGGGCGAGCGCCGATTGCAGCGCCTCTTTATCCTCCTGCTCAAGGATGCCGGCATTATCGACCACAAACCCCTCCGGCGGTTTTACTCCTTCACCCGTGTCCTCCTGGGGAGGCGGGTCGCCATCCGGAAGTTTACCCGTCGTCCGCCACACTTCCCCCGCGCCGGTCATGGCCTCCACGGCGGCGCGCAGGCGTTGGGGCACGGTGGCCTCCGCGGATTGGCCGGAGGCGGCACGAATACCCGTTAGGAAGAGGGCCTTCGGATTCCCGTTTTTCCCCAGGGAACCCGGAGTGGCGCCATAGGTGATGCCACCGGAGGACTGCTCGAAAAGCAGTAACAGCCCGGGCTTCCCTTTCAGCCACTCCGTGGTGAGCCGCCCCGTGTATGCCTCCGCCGTTTCTCCGGAAAGGGAGGCTTCCGTGACCACATAAAGGGGAAGGCCGGTTCTGGTCTCGAAATCCCGGAGGGCGGTTTCCATCAGCGGCTGCTCCTCTCCGGTGAAAAGACTCCCTCCGTCCATCAGTCCGGAGACAGGAGCCTCCGGGAGTGGTTTCTCCTGGGCCTGGACCACCACCTCACCCATCCACAGACACACGAAGAGCCGGAGGAGGAACAGAAAAGAGGGCGGACGGAACACTGGATGGATGAATGACGGGTAAAAGCCGCCCACAAGCGGAATTGAGCCGTCAGCCGCGTCCTGACTCCGGGTCGGATGCAAAACGAAAGCACGCGCTCCTTTTGACAGCCGCCGGTCCCCGGGGAGACTCCGGGCATCATGCAGACCTCCGTCAAAGACGCTCTCCACAGCGAAGCCCCCCGCGATTCCATTTCCCTTGCCGGCTGGGTGCGGACCCGCCGGGACTCCAAGGCTTTTTCCTTTCTCGAACTGAACGACGGTTCCTGCCTCAAGGGCATCCAGATCGTGGCGGATGCCGGGATTCCCGGCTACGAAGCCATCGCTCAGATGACGACCGGGGCCTCCGTCCGGGTGGAGGGGAAACTCATCCCCAGCCAGGGGCAGGGGCAGAAGTGGGAGGTCCAGGCCCTCTCCATCGCCCTCGTGGGATCCGCGGATGAAACCTATCCACTTCAGAAAAAAGGGCATACCCTGGAGTTTCTGCGCGGAATCTCCCACCTGCGGGCGCGTTCGAATCTGTTTGGCGCGGTCTTCCGGGTGCGCAGCCGCATGACCTGGGCGGTGCATAACTTTTTCCAGCAGCGCGGATTTGTGAACGTACACACGCCCATCATCACCGCCAGCGACTGCGAGGGAGCGGGCGAGATGTTCCGTGTGACCACGCTGCCCCAAGGCACTCCCGCGAAGCCGGAGGAGGACTTCTTCGGCAAAAATGCCTACCTCACCGTGAGTGGGCAGTTGGAGGCGGAAACCTTCGCCTGCGCCCTGGGGAAGGTCTATACCTTCGGCCCCACCTTCCGCGCGGAGAACAGCAATACTTCCCGTCACGCCGCAGAATTCTGGATGATCGAACCCGAAGTAGCCTTCAATGACCTCCAGGCGAACATGGATCTGGCCGAAGCCCATGTGAAGGAGATGGTCCGCTTTGCCCTCGAAGACTGTAAAGAGGACTTGGAGTTCTTCGGGAAATTCGTGGACAAGGACCTGCTGCCGCGCCTGCAAATGGTGGCGGAGCGTCCCTTCCAGCGCCTGTCCTACGAGGATGCCGTGAACATTCTGCTCTCCTGCGGGCAAAAGTTTGAGTATCCCGTGGAGTATGGCCTGAATCTTCAGAGCGAACACGAACGCTATCTCACGGAGAAGCACTTCCAGTGTCCCGTGACGGTCTATAATTACCCGAAGGAGATCAAACCCTTCTACATGCGTCTGAATGAAGACGACCGCACCGTGGCCGCCATGGACCTGCTGGTGCCCGGGATCGGCGAACTCATTGGCGGCAGTCAGCGGGAGGAGCGCCCGGAGGTGCTTCAGGCCAACATGGAGCGCCACGGGGTGAAGCCGGAGGACTACTGGTGGTATACGGATCTCCGGAAATACGGCACCGTGCCGCACGCCGGTTACGGCATGGGCTTCGAGCGGCTTTTGATGTTCGTCACGGGCGTGGGGAATATCCGGGACGTCATTCCTTTCGCCCGCACCCCCGGCAGCGCGGAGTTCTGAACCGCGACCGTATGAAGCTTTGTTTGGCTCTATTGCCGGTTTTCCTGCTGTGCGCCTGCACGGGTACGCCCACGCGAAAAGACGCCGCCGCAGCCCTGGCCGCGCCCACGTTCAATCCCGGGGAACTCAAAGGAGTCTGGGAGGCAGTCAGCTACGCGGAGGCCGCCGGACCGGTCACGGGATCCGGGTTGCCGCATGAGAATGTGAAATACTGCTTCACGGGCACCGAGGCATACACCGGGCTGGCTCCGGACGCGGCAAATGACAGCGCGGACGGCTGGAGCGACTACACGGTGAGTGGCGATACCCTCCTGCTCCGCGGCGTGATCGGGTCCTCCGTGCTGAAAGTCCAGTCTCTCAAAGCGGGCCGCCTCGTTTTGCTCGACCACGGACAGGTGATCACCTTCCGGAGGATCAGCCGCGAAGTGAGCAGCGATCAGTTCCAAACTCCCATCCTGCGTCCCCGTCGACTTTAGACCTGAAAGACGAACCTGGATAATATGCCGTGCGCTCCCAACTATTTTTGTCCGGTCTTCCTTTTCTCCGGCAGAATAGGTGTGAGCGTCTGATCTCCGCTCGAACAGTCCATGGAAAACCGGCCCAATGATGATGCTCTCCTCCTGCGGGAATTTGCCGCGGGACAGTCGCAGAGTGCCTTTCGCACTTTGGTGGAGCGTTATCAGGACATGGTTTACGGCACCGCGCGCCGGAAGCTGGGGAATGACCAGGCGGCTTCGGACGTGGCGCAGAATGTTTTTGCCGCCCTTGCCCGCAAGGCCCCGTGGCTCGCCGCCCGGACCAGTGTGGGGGGATGGCTTTATAAATCGACTTTGATGGAAGCCGCCCGGCGGCAGCGGGACGACCTTCGCCGGTTCAAACGCGAACGACTATACGCCGAAGAAATGAACATCCGCGGAACCACCGACCACGATGAGGAAGCGCCGCAGCTCAAGGAGTTGATGCCGGTTCTCGATGACGCCATGTCCGGCCTCTCCGCTTCAGACCGGGAGGCGCTGCTCCTGCGTTACTTCCGCGGGCTGAGCCTGCGGGACACCGGCCTCGCCATGGGCACCACCGAGGAGGCGGCGCGGAAGCGGGTATCGCGGGCCATTGATAAACTCTCCGGCCTCTTCAAACGGAAGGGCGTCACCATTCCCGCCGCGCTCATCGCGGTGACGCTGCTGCCCAAGGCCGCGTCCCAGGCCGCCGCGCCCGCCGCCTTTGCCTCCAAGGTCACCGCCGCCGCCGTCGCGCTGCCGGGACCGGGAGTAGCGGCCACGCTTTACCTCAAAACGCTGGCGCTTTCCAAGATCCAGGTCACCGCGCTCTGCGTGGCCGCCGCCGCCGTGCCCGTCACCTGGCAGGCGGCGAAGATCGCGAGCCTCACGGAGCGGAACGCGGCGCTGGAGTCCAGCCTGGCGACCGCCGGGAAACGTCCGAACATCGCGATCCGCGAAGTGGTGGCTTCCACGGACGGCGGACAATTCGAAGGAGTGAAGTCCACCCCCGTGGCCGGTGCCAAAACCCAGCCCCAGGGAGGGAACGGCCACCCAGGTCCTCGCCGCGGTCCTAAATGGGGAGATCTCCACGAGATGGAGCGCATTTATCAGCGGGAGGCCCGCCTCACCGCCATGGCGGAGCAACTGGGGCTAAACGAGAACCAGATCAGCATCGTGAATGCCGCCATGGAAAAGGCGGACGCGGACCGCAAGGCCCTGTGGGAGGCCACCGGAGGCCCCGGCCATCCGCCGCCTGACAAGGCCGCCCTGGACGCCGTGGTGGACACCCAGGAGGCCACCATCGCCGCCGTGATGAGCGCGGACCAGCAGGCTGCGTTCGACGAATTCCGTGCCGAGGAAGTCCAGAACCGTCAGGAGATTTTCGCCAATCGACTCCTTGGAGAAATGCAGGGTGGCCTCCACCTGAGCGCCGAGCAGAAGGACAAACTGTTCGCTGTCTTCGCCGCCCAGGCCGCGCAGACCGAAGGCGATCCCGGCCCGTGGGCATGGGCGCAGACGATGCAGGAAGGCCAGAAGGAAAAGCTGAAGGACGTGCTGACCCCGGAGCAGTTCCGTCTGTGGGACCAGCGCATCGTCACGTGGAACAAGTTCTTCCGGCCCGGGGATAAGCCGCCGGGCGACAAGCCCCCGGCATCCTCCTCCCGTTAACCGTCTTCAGGAGGTCGCGCAGACAGGAGAGCAAAACGACAAAGCCGCATTTTCTTCCCCTTATTCTCTGGCGGATTTTGCCAGGGCAGGTCTCAGAGAAAGGCGGCTTCGCCGTTTTGTTCGATCACGGTCCGGGTGAACAGAATCCGCGAAGCCGGTTGTAAGGCCTCGCGATGCACGGCTCCCGCTCCTTTTTCAGTCCTCTGTTTCCGAGAGATCCGTGGGGATGAAAACATAAGGCATGCCGGCGGCTTTGGCCGCTTCGATGCCCAGGAGGCCGTCTTCAAAAACGAGACAGTCCGCCGGGTCCACGCCCAGGCGTTGCGCCGCCAGGAGGAACATGTCCGGCGCGGGCTTCCCTTTGGCCACGTCCACCGGGGTGATGATGGTATCGAAAAGATCATGGATGCCGATCATCCGGAGGGAATCGTGGACGATGTTCGCGTCGCTTCCCGAGGCCACCGCCATGGGCAGGTTCCCGAACCCCCCGCGGGCGATCTCCACCACGGGCTCGATGCCGCGCACGTCCACGTGGTGTTCCAGATACCACTGGACTTTATCCTCCTCCACCTTCTCCGGCGGGAGCTCCAGACCGAACGCCTGATTCAGTTTCCGTACAATCGCCGTGCCGGGCATCCCGGCGAAGTCATGGTGCATCTTCAGCGTGAACTGTTTTGGCGGGAAGCCGTGCATGGCCAGCGCGGCGCGCCACGCGTGGAGGTGCAGCGGCATGGAATCCACGAGGGTTCCGTCACAGTCGAAGATATAGGCGGCGAATTTCCGGTCAGGCAGTGTGATTAACATGGGAGTGTGGGAACGGCCCTGGTCATTTCCAATACATGCAGCGCAGGGGGTGTTCATCGATGAGATTGGCCTCCACGCCGCCGAGCTTTTGGGCGTCGTAAAACTGAACGCCCACGTAGTGGTAAACGGGTGCGATCAAACACACTTTTTCGATGATCATGGACTCCGCGTCGTGGAGCAACTGGTTGCGTTTGTGGATGTCCGGCTCGCTGGAGGCCGCCGTAATGAGACTGTCATACTCCGCGTTTTTCCACCCCGTGCGGTTGTTTCCGTTCGTGGAGGTGAAGAGGTCCAGGAAGGTGTTCGGGTCATTGTAGTCCCCCACCCAGCTGGAGCGGGAGAGGTCGTAGTCCATCTTCTGCTGCGTCTCGTAGTAAACCTTCTGCTCCTGGCGGCGGAGGGAAACCGTGAGACCGAGCGCGGATTTCCACATGGATTGCAGCTCCACGGCGATGCCGTTGTCCACGGGGTTTTTCGAGGGATAGAGGTAGTCGATAACCGGAAATCCGCGCCCGTCCGGATAACCTGCCTCCGCCAGCAGGCGCTTTGCCTCCGGGATGTTCCGGGCCAGTCCTTCGGGCAGCACATAGCCGTTCCCCACGCCGGGCGGCGAGATGGTCATGGCCGGTTCCTCGCCCATGCGCGTGATTACGTCCGTGAGGCGGCGGCGGTCGATCACCATGGTCAGGGCCTTGCGCACGCGCTCGTCGTCGTAGGGTTTCCGCAGGGTATTGAAGCGGACGAAAAGAGTGCCCAGGAAGGGCTTGCGATGGAAGTACGGCTTTTTGCTGAGCTGGTCCGCCACGGAGGAGGGGACGAGGTCTTTATCCACCATCAGGTCCGCGTCGCCGGTCAGAAAGAGATTGATCGCGGTGTTGGGGTTCTCGATGGGAAGCACATCGATGGTCTCCAGCTTCACGTTCGCGGCGTCCCAGTAGGCCGGGTTTTTCACGAGGCGGATGCGGTCATTGAGCCGCCATTCCTTGAGCAGGTAGGCCCCGTTGCCCACCAGCGTGCCGGGCTTCCAGTAGCGGTCCTTTTCGCCCGCCGGCAGCTTATCCAGCGTGTCCATGTGCAGGGGAAAGAAGGTCATGAAGGCCAGGGTGTCCCGGAAATACGGCACCGGATTCGTCAGCCGGATCTCCAGCACGCGCTCTGAAAGCGCCTTCGCTCCCACGGTATTAAAATCCCCGTCGTCCTGGGAGTTGAACTTCTCCGCGCCCTCGATGTTGAAGAGCATGGAGGCGTAATCCGAGGCCGTGGATTTTAGCAGAATCCGCTTCCAGGAGCGCAGAAAGTCCCGGGCCAGGATGGGCTCGCCATTACTCCAGCGGGCATTGTCGCGAATGGTTAGCGTGTAGGTCTTGCCATCCGGGGACACCACGGGCTCATAGGCACAGCCGGGCTCGGCGTGGCCGGTTTTGTCGAACCGCATCAGGCCCTCGAAGAGCGCGGAAATCACGCGGTTTTCCTTCTGGGTGGTGCTCTGCGCGGGATCGATGGTTCCGATCTCCGCTCCATTGATGAAGACGAGATCCGCCCGTTTGGCGTCCCGTTCGCTGCATCCCGTCATCAGGAGAACGAGCAGCGGAAAGAGGAGGCCGGGGAGGTATTTCATCGGACGGATTTAACAGGCGGAGGCCAGGGGATCTACACCAGACGCAGGGAAAGTGCCATGGCAGGCAGGCAAAAATTCCCACCTTTCATCCCCGGCTTAATGCCCTGTTCAGGAAAAAGTGGAAGCCGACAGCGTGGCGCGGGGGAAGGAAAGGCGGACGAGGGAGCGCAATTCCGCCACATCCGCGATGGCCTCCAGCCTGCCACCGGCTCCCTCGACCAGCCGTCTCCACTCCACGATCTCCTGGCTGTCCTCTTTTTGCCTTTCGAGTTCGGCGGCGGTGCGGGTTTCCCGGACCTGAAAGACCACCTCGTCCGCGGACTCGGAGAGCCCGCCCGCGATAGGACGTGCCTGGCCGCGGCGGTAGGCAAATTCACAGATTTCGATGAGAACCGTGAGGATGGCATTGAAGTCGATATTCAACAGTGCCTCCGAGACCGGTTCCTCCCACACCATGGGCAACTGGTCCGTGAGATTCCCCACCCGCGCCCGCCAGCCCTCGAAGACATCCGTGGCGGGAGTCAGGGAAAGACAGGGCTGGGAAAACCGCAGTGTTAGAGAGCGGATCATGAGGCCCAGCCTGGTGACCTGGTCCCCCACCTTTTGCAGACTGGCGAGATGCTCCGGGTTGGTGATGTCATCGATGAGTAAGGACGATTCGAGATGAATCCGGTTGGCCACGTCACTCAGGTCGTGTGCATAACGCCGCACAATTTTGCGCGCCTCCGGGAAAGCCAGTTCAGTTTCATTCATATATTTCCAATGATGGGTGCGCGATAAACCCACTCCTGAAGTGTGGCCCGGAAACTGCAAGGGCGGCCCGCGCCGGAGTTCGATTTTTTCCGACCTTTCCAATGGCTAAACAGGGCGGTTTTGATTACGTCCACGGAAGCCGTTTTCCTCCCTCCTATGAAGAGCCCCAGCGCCGCGCCCCGCCCCCGTAAAAAAAGCGCTCCCCCCGCGGCTCCCGCCCCTCAGCCGGCGGATCCGGTGGATCATTCCGTGGAGATTCTGGAGGCGATGGAAGCGCTCCTCAGCGGGGACTTTTCCAGGAAGCTGCCCTCCGGCTGGTCCGGTGTTCACGGGCGCATCGCGGATGCCTTCAACGCGGTGCTCAGCATCAATAAGCGCCGGGTGGACGAAACCAGCCGCATCTGCCGCGTGGTGGGGAAGGACGGTCGCCTCAGCCAGCGGCTTCGGGTCTCCGGCCTGGTGGGGGAGTGGGCGGATGAAGTGCACGCGCTCAATGGTCTCATGGACGATCTCGTGCGTCCCACCACGGAGGTCATGCGCACCATCGGCGGCGTGGCCAAGGGCGACCTCGGGGTCTCCATGGCCCTGGAGGCGGACGGGCGTCCGCTGGCCGGCGAGTTCCTGCACTCCGCCCGGCTGGTAAACCGCATGATCGATCAGCTCGCGGTCTTCACTTCCGAAGTCACCCGGGTGGCGCGGGAGGTGGGCACGGAGGGTAAGCTCGGAGGCCAGGCCCAGGTGAAGGGAGCCTCCGGCGTCTGGAAGGACCTGACGGAAAGCGTGAACCAGATGGCGGGGAACCTCACGGCGCAGGTGCGGAACATCGTGGACGTGACCATCGCCGTGGCGAATGGAGACCTTTCCAAGAAGATCACCGTGGACGTGCGCGGGGAAATCCTGCAATTGAAGGAAGCCATCAACAGCATGGTGGAGCAGTTGCGCTCTTTCGCCTCGGAAGTGACGCGGGTGGCCCGGGAGGTGGGCACGGAGGGGCGGCTGGGGGGCCAGGCGGTGGTGCCGGGCGTGGCAGGAACGTGGAAGGATCTCACGGACTCCGTGAACGCCATGGCTTCCAATCTCACGGCGCAGGTGCGGAATATCGCGGCGGTGACCACGGCGGTGGCGCGGGGTGACCTTTCCCGGAAGATCACGGTGGATGTGAAGGGGGAAATCCTGGAGCTGAAGGAGACGATCAATACCATGGTGGACCAGCTGAACGCGTTCTCCTCCGAAGTGACGCGGGTGGCCCGGGAGGTAGGCACGGAAGGCAAGCTGGGCGGGCAGGCGGCGGTCTCCGGGGTGGCGGGCACGTGGAAGGATCTCACGGATTCCGTGAACTCCATGGCCTCGAACCTGACAGGTCAGGTGCGGAACATCGCGGACGTGACGACCGCCGTGGCGAAGGGCGACCTTTCCCGGAAGATCACGGTGGACGTGAAGGGGGAAATCCTGGAGCTGAAGGACACCATCAACACGATGGTGGATCAGCTCAACGCCTTTGCCTCGGAAGTGACACGGGTGGCCCGGGAAGTGGGCACGGAGGGCAAGCTGGGCGGCCAGGCGATCGTGCCAGGGGTGGCGGGGACGTGGAAGGATTTGACCGACAACGTGAACTCCATGGCGTCCAACCTGACAGGTCAGGTGCGGAACATCGCGGACGTGGCCACGGCCATCGCCAAGGGCGACCTTTCCTCCAAGATCACGGTGGAGGTGAAGGGGGAAATCCTGGAGCTGAAGAACACCATGAACACCATGGTGGACCAGTTGAATGGCTTCGCCGCCGAAGTGACGCGGGTGGCCCGGGAGGTGGGAACCGAGGGCAAGCTGGGCGGCCAGGCGGAGGTGCGCGGGGTGGCGGGCACGTGGAAGGACCTGACCGATAACGTGAACTTCATGGCGAACAACCTGACGGCACAGGTGCGGAACATCGCGGACGTGGCCACGGCCATCGCGCGGGGTGACCTTTCCCGGAAGATCACGGTGGATGTGAAGGGGGAGATTCTGGAACTGAAGAACACCATCAACACCATGGTGGACCGGCTGAATGCTTTCGCCGCCGAAGTGACGCGGGTGGCCCGGGAAGTGGGGACCGAAGGAAAGCTCGGCGGCCAGGCGGAGGTGGGCGGCGTGGCGGGAACCTGGAAGGATTTGACTGACAACGTGAACTCCATGGCTTCCAACCTGACGGCACAGGTGCGGAACATCGCGGACGTGGCCACGGCGGTGGCGAGCGGAGACCTTTCCAAAAAAATCACTGTGGACGTGCGCGGGGAAATCCTGGAGCTGAAGAACACCATCAACACCATGGTGGACCAGTTGAACGGCTTCGCCTCGGAAGTGACGCGGGTGGCCCGGGAGGTGGGCACGGAGGGCAAGCTGGGTGGTCAGGCCCTGGTGCGGGGCGTGGGGGGGACGTGGAAGGATTTGACCGACAACGTGAACTCCATGGCGTCCAACCTGACGGCGCAGGTGCGGAATATCGCGGACGTGGCCACGGCCATTGCCCAGGGGGACCTTTCCCGGAAGATCACGGTGGACGTGAAGGGGGAGATTTTGCAGCTCAAGCAAACCATGAACACCATGGTGGACCAGTTGAACGGCTTCGCCTCGGAAGTGACGCGGGTGGCCCGGGAAGTGGGCACGGAGGGGAAACTCGGCGGTCAGGCCCAGGTGCAGGGCGTGGCGGGCACGTGGAAGGATCTCACGGACAACGTGAACTCCATGGCGAACAACCTGACGGCGCAGGTGCGGAACATCGCGGAGGTGACCACCGCCGTGGCGCGGGGCGACCTCTCCCGGAAGATCACAGTGGACGTAAAGGGAGAGATTTTGAATCTGAAGGAAACCATCAATACGATGGTGGACCAGTTGAGTGCCTTCGCCTCGGAGGTCACGCGGGTTGCCCGGGAGGTGGGAACCGAAGGAAAACTCGGAGGCCAGGCGGAGGTGGGCGGCGTGGCGGGCACATGGAAGGATCTCACGGACAATGTGAACTCCATGGCTTCCAACCTCACGGCGCAGGTGCGGAATATCGCGGAGGTGACGATTGCCGTGGCCAGCGGAGACCTTTCCAAGAAGATCACCGTGGACGTGCGCGGGGAGATTCTGGAGTTGAAGGAAACGATCAATACGATGGTGGACCAGCTCCGGTCCTTCGCCGCCGAGGTCAGCCGCGTGGCGCGGGAGGTGGGCACGGAGGGGAAACTCGGCGGCCAAGCCCAGGTGCCGGGAGTGGCGGGGACGTGGAAGGATTTGACCGACAACGTGAACTCCATGGCCTTCAACCTCACGGGGCAGGTGCGGAACATCGCGGACGTGGCCACGGCCATTGCCCGGGGTGACCTTTCCCGGAAGATCACCGTGGATGTGCAGGGCGAGATTTTGAACCTGAAGGAAACCATCAATACGATGGTGGACCAGCTCAACGCCTTCGCCGCGGAGGTAACCCGGGTCGCCCGGGAAGTGGGCACCGAAGGAAAACTGGGCGGCCAGGCGGAGGTGGGCGGCGTGGCGGGAACATGGAAGGACCTCACGGACAACGTGAACTCCATGGCTTCCAACCTCACCTCCCAGGTGCGGAATATCGCGGAGGTGACCATCGCCGTGGCCAACGGCGACCTTTCCCGGAAGATCACCGTGGACGTGCGCGGGGAAATCCTCCAGCTCAAGGAAACGATCAATACGATGGTGGAGCAGTTGCGCTCCTTTGCCTCGGAAGTGACCCGGGTGGCGCGGGAAGTGGGCACGGAGGGACGGCTGGGAGGTCAGGCCGTGGTGCCGGGGGTGGCGGGGACGTGGAAGGATCTTACGGATTCCGTGAATGCCATGGGCGGCAACCTCACGGCACAGGTGCGGAACATCGCGGAGGTAACCACCGCCGTGGCGCGGGGTGACCTTTCCCGGAAGATCACCGTGGACGTGAAGGGGGAGATTCTGGAGCTGAAAAACACCATCAATACCATGGTGGACCAGCTCAATGCCTTCGCCGCCGAAGTGACCCGGGTGGCCCGGGAAGTGGGAACCGAAGGAAAACTCGGCGGTCAGGCCCAGGTGCCGGGGGTGGCGGGTACGTGGAAGGATCTCACGGATTCCGTGAACGTGATGGCGGCGAATCTCACCGACCAGGTCCGGGGGATCGTGAAGGTGGTGACCGCCGTGGCCGACGGCAATCTCCGGCAAAAGCTCACGGTGCAGGCCAAGGGTGAGGTGGCGGCGCTCGCGGAGACGATCAATAACATGACGGACACCCTGGCGACCTTCGCGGACCAGGTCACGAACGTGGCCCGCGAGGTGGGCGTGGAGGGACGGCTCGGCGGCCAGGCGAACGTGCCCGGCGCGGCGGGCACGTGGAAGGACCTCACCGGCAACGTGAATCTGCTGGCGGCGAATCTCACCACTCAGGTGCGCGCCATCGCGGAGGTGGCCACGGCGGTGACAAAGGGGGACCTTACCCGTTCCATCCAGGTGGAGACCCGCGGGGAGGTGGCGGAGCTGAAGGACAACATCAATACGATGATCAACAACCTCCGCGAGACCACGGAGCGGAACGAAGAGCAGGACTGGCTGAAGACGAACGTGGCCAAGTTCACCCGGATGCTCCAGGGGCAGCGGGACCTGTTTGCCGTGGGGCAGATGCTGCTCTCCGAGCTGGCACCGCTGGTCTCCGCGCAGCGGGGGACCATGTATCAAAAAACCGCCGGCGAGGAACCCAGCCTGCACCTGCTGGCGTCCTATGCCACGCCGCGGGATCAGGCGAGCCACCTGGCCGTGGGTGAGGGACTGGTGGGCCAGTGCGCGCTGGAGCGGCAGCGGATTCTCCTCACGGACGTGCCCGCGCACTACACTCCCATACAGTCCAGCCTCGGGCAGGCCGCGCCGGTGAATATCGTCGTGCTGCCGGTGTTCTTCGAGGGGGAGACGAAGGCGGTGATCGAGCTCGCCTCGCTGCATCCCTTCACGGAGGGGCACCTGAACTTCCTGGAGCAGCTCACGCAGTCCATCGGGGTGGTGTTGAATACCATCGAGGCCACCATGCGCACGGAGCGTCTCCTGGAGCAGAGCCAGCAGCTCACGGCGGAGCTTCAGTCCGGCCAGAGCGCTCTGGAGGAAAAAGCCGCGGAACTGGCGCTCACGTCCAAATACAAGTCGGAGTTCCTGGCAAACATGTCGCACGAGCTGCGGACGCCGTTGAATTCCATCCTCATTCTCGGCCAGCAGTTGTCCGAAAACAATGGAGGCAACCTTTCGGACAAACAGATCGAATTCGCCCGCAACATTCACTCCGCGGGCTCCGACCTGCTGAATCTCATCAACGATATTCTGGACCTTTCGAAGATCGAGTCCGGCACGGTCTCCGTGGATGCCGAGGAGGTCACGTTCTCCACCCTGCGGGATTCCGTGGAGCGGAACTTCCGCCACATCGCGGAAAACAAGGGGCTTCCGTTCGTGGTGGAGTTCGATGAAGGGCTTCCCAAATACTTCACCACGGACCTCAAGCGGCTCCAGCAGATCATCAAGAACCTGCTCTCCAACGCCTTCAAGTTCACGTCACGCGGGCGGGTGACGATCAAGGTGTCTCCCGCCACCCAGGGCTGGACTTCGGACCACCCCATTCTCAAACGCTCGCCTAACGTCATCAGCATGGCGATCTCCGATACCGGCATCGGCATCGCTCCGGACAAACAGCGGCTCATCTTCGAAGCCTTCCAGCAGGCGGACGCGGGCACCTCCCGGAAATACGGCGGCACGGGGCTGGGGCTCGCCATTTCCCGGGAACTGGCCGCGCTCCTCGGCGGGGAAATCCGGCTGAACAGCGCGGTGGGGGAGGGGAGTACCTTCACGCTCTACCTGCCGCTCCATTTCACCGGCACGGCGGCGCAGAATCCCTCCCGTCTGGCGCAGAGCCCGCAAAGCAATAGCCAGATTTCCGTCATCCGTCCGGTGCTCACGGAGGAGGAGATCGTGGATGACCGGGATGTCCTGCATCAGGGGGACGCGGTGCTGCTCATCGTGGAGGATGATCCGCATTACGCCCGGATCCTTCTGGGCCTTGCCCGGGACAAGGGCTGGAAGGGTATTGTCGCCCGGCTGGGCCAGCAGGCCATGGCGCTCGCGCGCCAGTATCTGCCCATGGCCATCACGCTGGATATCTTCCTGCCGGACATGCTGGGCTGGACGGTGCTGAACAATCTGAAACTGGACCCCGGCACGCGCCACATTCCCGTGCAGATCATCTCCCTGGAGGAGGAGCGGCGGCATGGTCTTTCCCGCGGGGCGTTCTCGTATCTCGTGAAGCCCGCCACCACCAGCGATCTCCACACCGCGCTGGACCGCATCAAGGCCTTCTCCCGGCCCCGCCGGAAGCAACTGCTGGTCGTGGAGGACAATGAGCTGGAGCGCGAGAGCATCGTGGAACTCCTGGCGCACCATGACATCGACATCACCACGGTTTCCTCCGGTCACGAGGCACTCAATCTCCTGCTCGACAAGCCCTTTGACTGCGCCGTGCTCGATCTGAGGCTGCCGGATATCAGCGGGTTCGATCTGCTGAAAAAGATCCAGAATGAAACCAGCCTCCGGGAGGTCCCGATTGTCATCTTCACCGGGAAAGATCTGTCTTCGGCGGAGGAGGGGCAGTTGAAGGCCGTGGCGAAGAGCATCGTGCTGAAGGACGTCCAGTCCCCGGAGCGCCTGCTGGACGAGACGGCTCTTTTCCTCCACCGCGTGATCGCGGACCTGCCGCCTGCGAAGCAGAAGCTCATCGAGCGTCTGCACAGCTCAAACGAAGTGCTGCATGGCCGCCGGGTGCTCATCGTGGACGATGACGCGCGGAATATCTTCGCGCTGTCCACGGTGCTGGAAAACCACCACATGGAGGTCATGAGCGCCACCAACGGACGGCAGGCCATCGGCATCATTGAAAGTACGCCGGATCTCTCCATGGTGCTCATGGACATCATGATGCCCGAAATGGACGGTTACCAGACGATGCGGGAAATCCGGAGGAATCCGGAGAGACACACCCTGCCCATCCTCGCGCTCACGGCCAAGGCCATGAAGGGGGACCGCGAAAAGTGCCTTGAGGCGGGGGCCAGTGATTATATTGCCAAGCCGGTGAACACGGAGCAGTTGCTTTCCCTGCTGCGCGTGTGGCTGCACCGCTGAGACCTATGGAGCAGCCGATCAACATCCTCCTCGTCGATGATGACGCCCGGAATCTCCTGGTTCTGGAAACGATTCTGGACGCGCCGGACTACCGCCTGATCAAAGCCACGAACGCCGAGGAGACGCTCCGGGCGCTCATCGAGATGGACTGCGCGGCCATCGTCATGGACGTGCACATGCCGGACATGAACGGCATCGAGCTGGCCCAGCTGATCAAGAGGCGCCGGAAGACCAGCCACATTCCCATCCTTTTCCTCACGGCGCACCACGATGACGAGGAGAACGTGATGCTGGGCTATGACGTGGGGGCCGTGGACTATATCACCAAGCCGGTGAACCCGGCTATCTTGCGGTCCAAGATCGGGGTCTTCGTGGACCTCTTCCGGAAGACGGCGGACCTGGCCCGGCTGAATGCCGCGATGGAGGCGGAGATCCACGACCGGAAGAAGGCGGAGGAAAAATTCCGCCTCCTGGTGGAGGCCGCCCCGCATGCCAAGATCATGATCGATCAGCTTGGCACCATTTCCCTGGTGAACTCGCGCACGGAGACGGTCTTTGGTTACACCCGGGAGGAACTGGTGGGGCAATCAGTGGAAATCATCGTGCCCGGGGGCCTGCCGGAGCGGACCCGCGAGGAGGTGGCCGCCGAGGTGCCGCACCGCTGTGAACTCCTGGGGCTGAGGAAGGATGGCTCCCTCGTGCCGCTGGAGGTGGGATTCGGCCAGTTTCAGACGGCGGAGGGCGTGTTCGAGATCGCTTCCCTGGTGGACATTACCCGGCGGAAGGAGGCGGAGACGGAACTCCTGGCGAAAAATGAAGAACTCGCCCAGAAGAACGGGGAACTCCAGCGGAGCGCGGATGACCGCGCGCAACGGCTGCTGGCCGAAGCTGCCCGCGCGGAGGCCGAGGCCGCGAACAGTGCCAAGGACCGTTTTCTGGCCATGCTCTCCCATGAACTGCGGACGCCGCTTTCCCCGGTGCTTCACGCGGTGGCTTTGATTGATGAAGAGGAGAACTGCCCGCCCGGCGTACGGAGCCTCGTGGAGACCATCAAACGGAATGTGCAACTGGAGGCGCGGCTTATCGATGACCTCCTG
This sequence comes from Verrucomicrobiales bacterium, assembly GCA_965229245.1. Taxonomy (GTDB): domain Bacteria; phylum Verrucomicrobiota; class Verrucomicrobiia; order Verrucomicrobiales; family V1-33; genus V1-33. The sequence continues at coordinate 847,326 of CBDDIW010000001.1, read as the reverse complement.
GATCTCGCCCGCATCCGCAGTGGCAAGCTCCAGTTGAACAAGGAACCGGCGGACGCCCATGATCTGGTCCGCCGCGCGGCGCAGATCTGCGGCCCTGAGATTCTGAAGCGTGGTCTTTCCCTGGAACTGAACCTCGACGCCACGCGCCGCGAGCTGCAGGTCGATCCCGCGCGCATCCAGCAGATCATCTGGAATCTCATCACCAACGCGGTGAAATACACGCCCACCGGCGGCACCATCATCCTCACGACCAGGGATGAGCCGGACGGGAGGAATCTGCGGATCGAGGTGGAGGACTCGGGCATCGGCATTCCGCCAGACCGCCTGGGGATCATCTTCGATGCCTTCGAGCAGGTTCACGGGGAGCGGAATGTGGGCTTGGGCCTTGGTTTGGCCATCAGCCGCGTGCTCGCGGAGATGCATGGCGGCAGCATCAGCGCGCGCAGTGAGGGAGCGGGGAAGGGGAGTCGCTTCACGGTCCTGCTGCCCGCGGGTTCCGGCACGGTGCCTTACAATCCGGGGGCGCCGCCAGCCGTGGCCACGCCTGCCGTCCCGCTGCGGATCCTCCTGGTGGAGGACCATGTGGACACGGCCACGAATCTCCGCCGTCTGCTCACCCGGCGCGGTTATGAAGTCACTGTCGCCGGTTCGGTCAAGGAGGCAAAAGAGGCCATGGGCGCGGCGGCATTTGATGTTCTGCTCAGCGATATCGGGCTCCCGGACGGCCAGGGGCTGGAACTGATGGCCCCCTTTGTGGAGTCCTCCGGAGACCGGAAAGTGACGGGCATCGCCCTGAGCGGCTATGGCATGCCGGAGGATATCCGCCGCAGCCGCGAGGCCGGGTTCGCTCACCACCTCACCAAGCCCGTGACCATCGCGCAATTGCAGACCGTCCTGGGAGGTCTCACTGAGGAACTCACCGCCGGATAGAAAGTCCTGGAACCATAAAAAAGCCGGGCCGCCCGCTGTTCACGGACGGCCCGGCTGTTGTCAGGGAGCTTTACTTCAGCGGCATCAGGCTGCTGCTGTTTTCTGCGCCGCGGTCACCCACTTTGAGGTAACGGTAGTAAACCTCCAGCATGAGCGTGCAGAGACACACGCGGTAGATTTCGCTGTCGCCACCGGCGGCGGAGGAGCCGGCGGCGTTGATGGCACCGATGGTCTCCACCTTATAGCTGCCGTCGGCATTTTGGTTTTCGAGGAGGATCTTTTGGAACTGGCCGTTCCACTTCTTCCACGGGTCTCCACCTCTCTGGAAGAAGGCCTGAGTGTTATAATACCAAGTGTAAAGGTAACAGTCATTGTTCCAGTTCAGCGGCTCCTTGTCCACTTCGTCGGAGAGCCAGCGGATGCCCCGCTGGATCATGCCCGCGTTCCCCACGCCCAGGGTCTGGAGACCCAGCAGCGCGGCACCAGTCAGGTTCCACTGGTTGTAGTGCTGGGTGCGGTCCGGCACGCCAAAGCCCTCACCTTTGTTGTAGGTCTTTTCGAGATACTCCTCCACTTTTCTCACGGCACCGGGGAGGCCCGCGATCTTCAGACCGGTGTGCTTGGCGGCTTTGAGAGCCTGGTACTGCCAGCCCGTCACGGAGAGGTCGTTCCGGCCGTATTGATCGTAGCCGATGCCTTCCTTGTAACCCCAGGCACCCGCGGGCTGCTGCTTCTCGATAATGATCGCGACGCCGCGTTCGAAGCTCTCCCTCAGACCGGGAATGGGCTTGGAGCCCAGCTTGGCGAAGGAATACATCTCGCCCATCGCGTAAGCGGCGATCCCGTGCTCGTAGGTGCTGCTGATCACCCCCGGCACCTCTGAATAGATCCCGTCAAAGGGAGCCTTGTTCTTCGCTCCCAGCTCCATCAGATAGGTCAGTCCCTTCGTGACGGTCTCGCCGTAGAAAGGGGATTCCGGGGTTTCGCAGTGACCCAGGTAGGCCAGCAGCGCCAGGCCAGTCATGCCCCCCTTGTGGGTGACACCCCAGGAGCCATCCGGGTTTTGTTTGGATTTCAGCCACTTCAGGCTGTTCCGGACCGCCGTTTCACACTGCTCGGTGCCGCCGTTCTCCTTCATCTTGGCAATGCGCTCCGCGGGGGAGCAGCGACTGCGGAGAATGGTGGGAAGGTTGATAAATCCGTTGCCTTTACCCGGTCCCCATCCGTCCCCGACACCGGAGCCCACGCCATTGCCCTTGCCCGATCCCCGGCCTCCGCCGATGCCCGTCCCGATACCGCCGCCACCCATCTGTGTGGCCGTAATGGAGGGCATGGTGGACATCGTGGACTTCACGTCAGGCAGGGTCACGCTGGAAATACTGCTGGAGGCCAGTTTCATCTGCGGCTGGGCGTGGGAAATCGTCTGCTGCTTTTTCACTGCCAGCTTTTCACCACCACCACCGCCGCCACCGCCGCCTGGCAGGAATTCAGGGGGTGGATCTTTCTCCGGCTGCGTGCCCTGCCAGATGATCAAAAAAGCGATGAGAATGAAAACGCCGTGAACGAGCAGGCTGACCGACAGCGAACCGCCACCGATTTTGTGCCAGTAGCCTTGACGACGGCGGGCCGGTTCCTCCTGAACGTAAACGGGTTCGAGATACTCATCCTCCGGCGGGAGAGGATCCTGGGGATGTTGATTCATGGGATGATGAAGTGGGCAGTAAGTGGGCGGAAAGTGGAGGGAGCGGGCATTAAGTGGGCAGTGTTATCGGGATAACGCGCCGGGTGCCACGTCCCTTAGGTTTCATTTCCGACAGATAAAGTGAATTTTATGGCTTCACTCCTCCCGCGGGCGCTTTGAGAAGGCGGAAGAGCACGCCCCGGCTGGAGGCCCGCACCGGGAGCGTGACGGTGTCCCCTTCCTTAACATTTTTGATAAAATCCACGGCATCCGCGTCCAGCGCCTGCTTTCCGTCCGCTCCTTTTTTGAGCAAAGGCGTGATGGTGATGGTGCGCCCCGCGATGAGTTCCGGTTTCGTGGCCTTGTTTTTGGCGGCGTCCGGCTTTCCGCTCTCTACCTTTACCCGCAGCGTGACGGCGGTGGCGTCCACGGACACTACTTTTCCCGTGATCTCTCCCAGAAACTCCTGCAATTCCTCCGGCAGGCCCTCCGCGTCTTTCCAGGCCTCGCCTTTTTTTTCCGGGGAGATAGGTTTTTCCTGGGCGTTCAGGGGGAACGCGGCCAGACTCAGGAATAGGGCGGTGGTGGCGCGAAAAATCATACCGTGGCGGACAAAGGAATTACGCTCTGCTTTTACCACCGGGCGCTTCCGGTCACAAGCTCCACGTTATCAAGGGCACTCTTCCCGCCTTCGCGGACCAGGCACCGGCGGCGGCCGGGCCGCTAATTTCCGGGAATCGCGGTGGCCTGCCGGACAAATCCGGTTATGGGTGTGGCCCTCCCCCCTATTGTTCCCATGAAAACAAATCCGACCAGCCGCGTGCTGCTCGCGGCGATGGTGTGCTCCACGGCACAAGTGATGTCTCTCAACTCGGTGGCCCAGGCCCCCAGGTCCCCGGCGAAACCCGCCCCGGCCACTTCCGGTGTCCCCGGTGTGGAAATCACAGATCCTGAAATCGCCCTTGGTTCGGGCAAGGATGTGGAAGTCAACTTCTCCGCGCCCATGGGCGCCGAGGCCATGCATGGAAAAGCGGTCCCCGCCTCCACCATCCTCGAGATCAAGCCCGCCCTGGAGGCGGATCTGGTGTGGCGGAGCAGCCGCAGCGCCACGTTGAAGCCAAAGGCCGCCGTGGCGCCGGGCAGCAGCTTCCGGCTGACTCTCCGCAAGGATCTCAAAGACACTGCCGGCAAGGCCATCATCCCGGGACCGGCGGTGGTGGTGTATGGTCCGGCTTTCGTGATCGAACAGCACCAGCCGCGCTGGTTTTCCACGAATGGACCGGATGCCAGGCTGCCTGGCATCACCCTCTTCTGCAATGATGAGGTGAGCCCCGAGGCCGTTGCAAAGGCGGCCATCTTCCGGGACAAGGACGGACGCACTGTGCCCGTGAAGGCGGAGGCCGTGACCGTGGGCGGGCTGGGAAAATATCCTCCCGCCTTTGGTCGCTGGAATGACCGGAAAGGCTTTGTGAATGGCGACTCCGGCGAGTCCGCGCTGCCTCCCCCGGAGGAGTCCGCGCGTTCCGTGGTGAAGCTCTATCCCGCCACGCTCCTTCCTCCCGGGGAGGAGTGGACGCTCGTCATTGCCCGGGATCTCGCGAATGCCGGAAACACGGCCCGCACGCAGAAGCCCTATGTAATCTCCTACGGCAGCATCCCCCGCATGGAAGTGGCGGGCGTGGAGGCGGAGCCGGTGCTGGACGGGCCGCGGGAACTGCACGTCTCCTTCAACAAGTCCCTCGCCGAACTGAAGCCGGAGGAGTGGGACAAACATGTTTCCGTGCAGCCGCGTCCGGAGAAACTGGTTTGGGAGGCTTCCGGCCGGCGGGTGACCATGAAGGGGGAATTCGAGCACGATGTGGAGTATCTGGTGCAGGTGAAGACCGGAGCCCCGGCACTGGACCAGACCGCGCTCCCGGGGGGCTTTCAGGCCAAAGTGAAGTTTGACGCACACCCGCCTCATCTTTCGCTGCCGTCCTTCGATGCCGCCCAGTGGCTCGGGGGTCGCGGCGTCTTCGAGTTTGCCACCGCGAACCTCCGCGGAGTGGACGTAAAGGTGAAGCGCATCGCTCCGGAGCGGGCCGTGGATGCTCTGCGCGGCTACGCGGTTTACGAGCGGGATGAATCGAAGACGGAGTCTTCGGAGAATACCCGCATCCCTTACGCCGCCGTCTCCGGGAAGACTGTGTGGGAAAAGCAGTTTCCCACCAAAGTGGAACTGGACCACAGCGAGCGCATCCATTTCACCTGGGATGAAATCGCCGGCGGGAAGCGGGCTCCGGGCATGTATTTCGTGAATGCCGAGGGCACGCCGAAGGAGGACCTGCCTGACCAGAAACGCCTGGGCAGCCAGACGCTGGTGCAACTGACGGACATCGGGCTCGCGTGGAAGGTGTCCGGTAAAGAGGCACTCTTTTACGCCTTCTCCCACACCTCCGGACAGCCGCTCGCGGGAGTGGCCCTGGAGAGTTTCACGGATGAAGGCGATCCCGTGGAGAAGCAGACCACCGCCGCGGACGGCACTGTCCGTATGAAGATGGAGGGCACGAAGTGGCTGCTGGCCCAAAAGGACGGGGACCTGCACGGCGTGGCCTTTCACAAGGAGATGCCGGAGCTGGACATGTGGTCCTTTGACCTCCCTTACACGGAGCGGGCTCCGGACAAGGCGTGGAAGGAAATGCTCCTCTTTACCGAGCGCCCGGTCTATCAACCCGGCGAGACCGTGTTTTTCAAGGCCATCCAGCGCATGCACAGCGCGGACGGGCTGGCGATGCCCCCCGCGGGGGAGGCGGCAAAGCTCCAGGTTTATGATCCCCAGCACCGCCTGATCCTGGACCGGGACGTGAAGTTCTCCGAGACCGGCACCCTGGCGGATTTTGTCCGCGTGCCCTCCCAGGGCGTGGGCTGGTATCAGATGAAGATTTCCTTCCCGCCGCCGGTGAAGCCGGATGCCAAAGCCGCGAAACCCGCGGAGGATGAAGAGGGCGAAGGGGAGGAGGCCGCGGAGGACGGGGAAGGCAATGCCCGAGGAGGGCTGTTCTTCGAGCAGCAGATCCTCGTGCAGGAATACGAGCCTAACGCTTTCCGCATCGACTTCGCGGACAAGGAGGTGAAGCGCGAGGGGGACACGCTGAAGGTGCCGCTCAATGCCGCCTACCTCATGGGCAAGCCGCTCAGCGAGGCGGACGTGACGTGGACTTCGCGCATCGCGCAGACGGCGTTCGCGCCCGCGAAATGGGACGGCTTCCGCTTCTGCCACGCCCGCAGTTATTATGTCTGGGACGGGCAGGACTATCACTCGCTGGATGAGGAGAAATGGATGACGCCGCTGCTCACGGGGCAGGGAACGGTGAAGCTCTCGGATAAAGGGGACGCGGTGATTGAGGCCAAAGCCCCGGTCTCCTTTGGCGCTCCAGGTCCGAAGACCCTGAGTGTGCAGACGGAGGTCACGGATATCAATCAGCAGACCATTTCCGCCTCCTGGAGCCGGACGGAACATTCCTCCGATTTCTACCTCGGGGCGAAACGCAGCCCGAATGTGGTGCGCGCCGGGGACGAACTCACGGTCGAACTCGCCGCCGTGCGCCCGGACGGCACCCGGATGGATCAGTCCGTGGAAGTGACCGCGCTGGTGGAGCACTTGGCGTGGAACGCGGTGCGCGTGGAGACCGCCGGTGGCGGCACTTCCGTGCGCAATGACCTCGTCTTCGCGAAGGTGAGCGAGCAGAACGTGACCGTGAATCCCGCGGGCGGCACGCTGAGCCTCAAGCTCATGGCTGCGGGGACGCACAATCTGACATTTACCGCCAAAGACGCCAAAGGCGCGGAGGTGCGCACGGTCATCAGCGTGGATGTTTTCGGAGCCAGCGATATGAGCTGGCAGCAGCAGGACGGCGTGAAGATGGAGCTCGTGCCTGACAAGGATTCCTACGCACCCGGCCAGACGGCCAAAGTGGTGGTGAAGACCCCACTGAAGGGCATGGCGCTCGTGACCGTGGAGCAGAGCAAGGTGCTCTGGCAAAAGCTGCAGATGGTGCAGCCGGGTGGCGTGGTGGAGATCCCCGTGGATGAATCCTGGTCTCCGAATGTCTTCGTAAGCGTCACCCACATCCGCGGCGGCGCGGACGATCCCCGGGAAGTGAAGTCCCCGGAATACCGCGTGGGTTTCTGCCAATTGCACGTGGAGAGCCGCCGTCACCTGCTGGATCTCGCGGTGAAGCCGTCCAAACCGGAATACCGCCCAAGCGAAATGGTGGAGGTGGAGGTTCTCGCAAAGGACAGCGCGGGCAAGGCGCTGCCGAACACAGAGCTCGCTTTCTGGGCGGTGGATGAAGGCATTCTCTCCCTCATGCCGTGGGAGGCTCCTAACATCGTGGAAACCTTCCACTATGACCAAAGCCTCTTCGTTCATACCGGACTCTCGCTGGTGCATCTGATGAAGGAGGATCCGAAAGAGCTGGAGTTCGCGAACAAGGGGTTTGTGATCGGCGGCGGTGGCGACGGTCCCGCGGCCAATCTAGGCATGCGGCGGAATTTCAAGCCCACGGCCTACTGGCATGGCAGTCTCAAGACCGGCGACGACGGCAGCGTGAAGGTGAGTTTCCCGGCCCCTGACAACCTCACGGAATTCCGTCTCGTGGCGGTGGGGAATGAAGGCGTGGAGCGCTTTGGCACGGCGGAGAGCAAGTTCAAGGTGAACAAGCCGCTCATGCTGGAACCCGCCCTGCCACGCTTCGCGAATGTGGGGGATCAGATCACGCTAAAGGCAGTGCTGCACAATACCACGGACAAGCAGGCGGAGGTGAAGGTGGCGCTCACGGCGGACTCCCATTACGTTTTCCTGTCCGGGCTTAACGGCAAGGAACTGGAGGAAAAATCGCTGACGCAGACCGTCTCCCTCGCGCCCCAGGGCACGCGGGCCGCGCTCTTCACCGTGAAGTTCGTGGCCGAGGGCCCCGCCATCCTGACCTGGAAAGCTGATGGCGGCTCGCCGGAACTCGCGGATGCCGTGGAGAACAAGCTGAACGTGGGCCTCGCGGAGCCTCTCCTGCGGGAGGTGGATTTCCTTTCGCTCACCGCGGACTCCAATGGCAAAAATCTCCTGGCCGCCGTGCGTCCGGAGGTGCTGGAGGGCAAGGGTGAGGTCACGATCACGCTTTCCAACAGCCGGGCTCTGGAGGGCGCGGAGGCGGTGGAGCAACTGCTGCACTACCCCTACGGTTGCGCGGAGCAGACCATGTCCTCCATGCTGCCGTGGCTCACGCTGCGGGATCTGAAGAAGGCGCTGCCTTCCATCAACCGCCCGGATGAGGACATCGCGCTCGCCATTCAAAAAGGCGTGGACCGCCTGCTCTCCATGCAGACGAACAAAGGTGGCCTGGCCTACTGGCCGGGCGGGCAGGAGGTGAATGCCTGGGCGAGCGCCCACGGTGCCGTGGGCCTGGTGCTGGCTTCCCGCGTGGGCGCGGAGGTGCCCCAGGCGCGACTGGATGCCCTGCTGTCCTGGCTCTCCGGTTCTCTCCGTGAGGCGGGCACCGGACAGGGACGCTGGGAAAGCGGGGAACGGGCCTATGCCGCGTGGGCGCTCGCGCTCGCGGGCAAACCGGAACCGGCATACCACGAGGTGCTCTTCAAGCAGCGGGAGGAGCTGGGGGCCTATGCCCGCTCCATGCTGGCCCTCGCCATCGCGGAGGCCTCGGGTCCGGAGGACATGGCGAAGACGTTGCTAGCCATGAAGGATGACACGGCGAAGGACTGGTGGCTGGGCACGGAGAACATTCAGGCCATTCGCGCCATCGCGCTCATGAAGCTGAAGGATCCCGCCGCGGACGCGGAGATGGGCCGCCTCATGGCTTCCCGCAGCCCGCGGGGCGACTGGCGCAATACCTTCAACAATGCCTGGGTGCTGATGGCCCTTTCCCGTGAGGCGGCCTCCCTGCCGGACCTGAAGGAAAGCAAGCCCTGCGTGCTCACCCTCGATGGGAAGACCCAGGAGATCAAGCTTCCTAACGGCCCGGCCTCCCAAAACACCTCCTTCACGCATGAAGCGGGCACGGCCCTGCCGCAGCTCACCGCCAAAGTGCCGGAGGGCGCGAAGTTCTTTGCGCGCATCGAAGTCACTGGACGCGCGAAAGCCGGAGAGCAGCCCGCGCGGAATGCCGGGTTTACCATTGATCGCTCCTGGCAGCGCGTGGGCACGGATGGCTCGCTTTCGCCCGCCAGCCAGTTGAAGACCGGGGATCTTGTCCTGGTGTCGTTGAATGTGAACGTGCCCGCGCCGGCGGACTATCTGGTCATCGACGATCCGCTCCCCGCCACCATGGAGGGCGTGAATCCGAACTTCGACAGCATGGTCGCCGGCGACCGCCAGGTGGCGGCTCCCTCCTGGGTGACGGACTACACGGAAATGCGCCGAGATCGCGTGCTCTTCTTCCGCGACCACTTCGAAGGCAAAGGAAAGTTCCGGCTGCAATATCTTGCCCGCGTGGTCGCCGCCGGGGATGTCATGGCCCCGCAGGCCCGCATTGAGATGATGTATGATCCGGCGCGATTCGGCCTCTCCCCCTCCCAGCGCGTGACCACCAAAGGCTCCGCTGAAGAGGACGTGGCGCTACGATGACCTTACCCCTTGGTTGGCAGCCAGCAGGACGGCTACTACCGGCATGATGGCCTGTATCAGGTCTACCGCCATCAATGGGGCACGCTCAATGCCGGTCATATGGGCGCGCCAAGGGTGGAAAACCGGATACCGGGGTACAAATAAATGCCAGGAGGCGTCGTTGAAACCAATGAAAAATAACGAGACCGCCGAACCCATGGGAAAAAATTCGCAGATGGTTATGAAATTAATCTCTGTGTTCTTAATCTCAATGGGGATTGCGGATTGTTCCCCTGCCTCCGGACTGATGACGGTCAGCTATGTTGCTGTTTTAAAGAGTGACTTGTCGAATATAAATGCGAGGCTGATTAGTGAGCGCGCTCAAGGGAAAGTTCATTCCCTAAGCGATATTTTATCTATTCTCAAGGAGCGCCGCTCCTCTCTCAGTTCAACAAAAGAGTGTTTCGTCGAGATTGCCGCGGCCCCCAGGAATATGGGTGGAGCAGAACCCTCCACCGGTAGCCGCCCGGTCGTCCTTGCAGTCAGGCCCACCTCATTGGACGGCGGACGGGAGCAATTCGTCGCTCTCAGGCATTTAAGAATGGATCAGGAATCAGTCGACGCAGAGACTTGGTGCCAGGGAATTTAAACGATTATCTAAAATAAATCTCCTCCGGCTCCGCCATCAGACTGCCGGCTGTCGCCGGATTCAGGGAAGGGGAGCAGTGGTACGACTGACTGGAGGCGATGCGCCCGGAGCCTGCCATGCGGCGAAGATCGCGGCACGTTTACATAAAAAGCGGCACCGGTTTTCACCGGTGCCGCCAGGCATGGAGTCAAGCTGTTGTCAGTCCCGGGGCTCAGGGAGGCGTGACATCCCGCACACGATAGAAGGCTTTCGGAAGTTTGGAGGCGACCTTATCCACGAAGGTAGTGTTGACGCCGGTGGCGTCCAGGGAGTCCGTGAGTTCGATCCAAGAGTTCAGATCCTCTGAGTAGTCCACGGCATATTTACGACCGGTGTTGGAGGAGAACGTCAGCGATACCGAGTCCCCGGCGACGTCCCGCGTGAGGCTGGAGATCGCCAGAGGCCGCGTCAGTTCGGCCATGCGGTTGGTCAGCCCGTAGAGGTGGAACGCCCCGTCTCCGGTGGACAGGTTCGGAATGGTGGCGGTCAACACCAGGTCCGTCCCCGTGGTGGTGTAGGTGAAGGAGAGATAATAGGCGGAGTTGTTATTCCCGTTACCCAGCACCACGCCGGGTTTGTCCTCCAGAAGCAGATATTCCGTCGCCTCCGCGCCGTTGGCGAATTTCAGCATCGAGGCCCGCGTGGTAAAGTCGGCCCACTTCCGGATAAACAAACGCAGTTCATAGGTTTGCCCGGGTTCCAGCCCGGAAAGAGTGTAGGTCTGATAATCCCCGGCGCTGCCGTAGGCATGAGTCATGGTGCCAAAAAAATCCAGAAGGCTCAGGTCAAAGATCTCGCCCAGCGCGGGAACCCAGTCATAGTTGTAGCCCGGGTTCATCATATACTTCCCGTTCGTGCTGTCCCATTTGAAGTTGGGCGGATTGGAGTCGGGTGTGAGCGCGTCCAGTTCCACGCCATTGATATACGCGGCGGCTCCTCCACTGACCTTGTGGGTGAAGACCACGTCCGGGCTAATGCCGGTGCTGGCCGGATCCGTCACTTCTCCAAAGGTAATGGCCGACGGCGCTTTGTTAGGGATCACGAAGGCGTTCACGGGATTGCCCTCTCCCACCACTTCGGCTTTGTCGTTATAGCCATCGCCATCCGTGTCCGCCAGGGTGGGATCGCTGCCGGTGTCCGAGGGCCCGTTGAAGACTCCCGTATTTGTTTCCACAAGATCCGAAAGACCGTCCCCGTCCGTGTCCTTCGCTCCGGGGTTGGTGGCCTTGCGGGGCTCGGTGGGATTCACCTCCTCATAGTCCGTGAGGCCGTCGCCATCGCTATCCTTCAGCAGAGGGCTGAGGTTGCCATAGAGGGACCGGCTGAGGGTGTATTCCTGCAGATCCGTGAGACCATCCCCGTCAAAGTCTCCCGTGCCCGCGCCAGGGCCAGGACCTGGGGCCTGGCCGTTCAGATCCGTAAGGTTTCCGGCTTTGGCCATTTCCCAGTCGTCGTCCAGGCCGTCCGCGTCCGTGTCCACCGGCTCTTTCAGGGTGTGGATGGAGAAATTGTCGATGAGCGTGCCGTCCGAGTTGGAACCAAACTCGATGTAGAGTTTGCCCTCGTTGTTGTCCCATGTGAAGACATGGTTCGTCAGGATGGCGGTGCCGTCCACGGAGGCATTCACGGTCACGGGGGCTCCGTCGCCATTGGAGGTGAACGCGTATTCCACCACCACGTGGCGGCTGCCGGCGGAGGCGGTGAAGCTCGCGGCTTCGGCGGGCACGCCGTTGTCGTAATACGTGCACTTTCCATTTTCTCCAAAGCTGAAGGCGATGTCCGTGTGTTCCTCGCTCATACGAAGCGGAGGCTCCTGGCCGATCTGCTCGAAGTTCGCCGAGCCCACGGAGAGTTCCACCCAGTTGTTGCCATTGTCCGTGGTGACGGGGATCCAGTCGAACTCGATTCTCAGCCCCCCCTCCTTCCGGATGATCTCTCCGGAAGCCCCACCGGCGAAGTCATGCCACACGGAGGAGTCCGCCGTGTCGTGGAAGCGGACGCGGCCCTCTGGTTCGATGAGCAGCAGCTGCAGCATGTTGTTCGAGATGCCGTGCTGGATCATGGAGGAGCGCAGAACCACGGCATCCGCGAGAAGTCCGCCGCGGCGGCCGGCTTGCGAGGAACCGTCGAAATTAGCGGTTTCCGGGGCGTTGAAGTTATCGGTGAGGATTTCCGTGGCGGCACGCGATGCCTGGACAGAAAGACCCAAAAGGGTCGCGAGGAGAAGTTTTCTTTTCATCGTTGAAAATGCTAACGGGAGTCGTTTCCGGGTCAAGATTTGTAAGAATGGCGGCATCCTCCGGATCGCCGTTCCGGGTCATGGAAAGGCGGATTCCGGGAAATGTCCGGTGGTTGGAATTGTATGAATGAGAACCCGGGCGGCGGGGAATGCCATGCCGCCACGGCGCGCCGCGTCATAGCATGGGCATTTCATTTCCGCTGCCGTCCGCGTGTCCTGCATTGACGTTCAAATGCACCGGGGAGGAGATTCCCGCGTTTTCCCGGGAAGACACCGTTTCCGTCTCCCGGTTCCCTGTAATAAATGGAAATTATATATCTATGTAATCAGATAGAATACAATTCTGATCATTACAAATTTTCCCTTAACGAGCGGGCTTCATGGGGTTCATCAGATAATTGATGAACCGGGCGGGAGCCCTGGGGCGTAGTGCTCAGGAGATCTTATTTCAGCCCCGTGACGGCTCTGACGACGTGGTTTTCGCTGTCGCCGATGTAAAGGGTTCCGTCCTGGTCAAAGAAGACACCGTGAGGCCGGGCGAGCTGGCAGGCGGCTGCGGGGCCATCAGTGCCAAGGCCCTTTTTTCCTGTCCCCGCCACCACATTGACGAGACCGGTTTTTGGATCGATCACGCGAATGCTGTGGCTCTCCGTATCCGCCACGAAGACGCGCCCATCCGGAGAGATCGCGAGACCCTTTGGCCCGGAGAGTTCCGCTGTTTTCGCGGGCCCGCCATTGCCTTTGAAGCCCGCTTTTCCAGTCCCGGCCACATGCGTCAGGAGGCCGGTTTTCAAATCCGCGCGATAGATCGCGTTCCCTTCGCGAAGCGCGATCCACGCCCGCCCGTCCTTGTCGAAATCGATGGTCCGCGGGCCATTGAGCGGAGTCTCCGGGGAAAAGGCCGCGCCATCCGGGGTGGGCTCTTTTTTCCCGGTGCCGCACACCGTGGTGATCACTCCGGACTTCAGGTCCACGGCGCGGATGCGGTGATTCCCGATGTCACAAATATAAAGCCTGCCGTCCGGGCCGAACTGGATGGAAATGGGATCCTTCAGCGCCGCCGCCGCGGCCGGTCCACCATCCCCGCCAAACCCCGGCTTCCCCGTCCCCGCGGAGGTGGAGATGATCCCCGTCTTCATGTCCACCCGGCGGATGGTGCTGGTGGACATGTCCGAAAGATACATCGCTCCATCCGGACCGAAGCGGATCTCATGGGGCTGGTTCAGCCGGGCTTTCACCGCCGGTCCTCCATCCCCGGAATAACCACGCTCCCCGGAGCCTGCCACGGTGGTGATGATGCCCGCGCCATCGATGCGCCGCACCACATGGCCGCCGTATTCACAGACGTAGAGCGCGCCATCCGGCCCCCGGACGATGCCAAAGGGATTGTTCAAAGTGGCCGCCATCGCCGTTCCGCCGTCTCCGCCACTGCCCGGAACTCCCGTGCCCGCGATGGTCCGGATAGTGACGTCCGCCCGGAGAGCCGCCGCGGTGCCGAGGGAGAGCAGGAAAAGAAGAAGACGCGCCATGTCCTCACGGTCCTCCGCGCGGACACGGCGGGCAAATCCGGGGAACATCCGCAATCGAGTCCCGGTTGTGCCCCGGGCATTTCTTATATGATGGGATCATGGGTTCCCTCCTCGAAAAAACCGGTCGCGTGTCGTCCATTCTGGTGGGGATTGTTTTTCTTGGAGTGGGCGTGGGGGGAATCGCCGGGCTTGGATTTTCTACCTGGATTACCATCCGGTCCTACTGGTGGGTTTTTCATCCCTGCACCATTCAGGAGGCGCACTTGGAGGTCGTCGAGAAAGTCTGGAGCGGTCTCGATAAGAAGCTGCCTCAGGCGCAATACAGTTGGGAGTGGCAGGGAAAGGTGTATCACGGGGACTCGGTTACCTTCCATTCATTTAGAGAACAGTGGGGATGGTTCTCAAACGACACGGTCGTGACTCTTTCCGCGGTCGCTGGCCAGCCGGACGGCTACCGCTGCTGGGTGAATCCGGACAGGCCGGAGGAAGCCGTCCTTTACCGGGACTTGGATTACCGGATTGTGTTGTTCGCGGCGGGTCTCATTGCGGTGGATTTTTGATGACGCAAGAACTTCTCCGGTCCAACGGCATGGAACAGCCGGACTCTTATGGATATCCTCCCGACCGCGTGGAGAAAAGACTCCGGCGCCGGTTTCCGGACGATCCCCTGCTTTGGCGGGAGGATTGGGCTGCCGGGCACATTGAGCCCCGGAATCTTTGGGAAAAGCCGGGGAACCGTCTTCCCTCCCACACATGGGGGCTTTTTTTTCTGGCAACTGTCTTTCCCCTGCTGTTTTTGACTGACCGCTGGAGCGGAGGACGTTTTTTGGCTGTTCTTTTCGTTGCGATTCTTATTTTGGGAGCCGGCATACAGTTGCGGCGATTTCTCGTGGCGCGGCGGCAGCAGCGGGAGTTCGGCCCTTTCACTTTCGTACCGGACACCCCTTTGCCTCTAGTGCCGGGAGGCATGCTTCGCGGCACGTTCCGGTCCTCCCGCCCTTTGAGTGGAAAGAGTGCTCCTTTGATAGGGTTGGCCGTCCTTCGCCACCATCCTGTCAGTGGTCCCAGGGTAGGTGTCCTGGCCAGTGTCAGCTTTCCTGGAGAAATGGAGGTGCAAGTCGATCAGGACGCCCTGCACCTCGCTTTGCAACTGCCCGAAGGCCCTCCCTCCGGGAGAGAGGGAAGGTTAGCGAAGATAACGTGGATGTTGAATGTAATCGTTCCCGGGGATTTCCCGGTCCAGCAGTTTGAGCTTCCGGTCGTGGCTGGACCGGTCGCTCCGGACCCGGCTATGCCCGGCTCTGCGCGGCCTTGATGGCCTCCAGTTCCTCCCACCGGTTGTACATCTCCTGGACAGCCTGCTTCTTCGCGGCAATGGCGGCCACGATGGCGGGTGCCTCCACGGCGCGCGAGATGTAGAAGGAGGGATCGTTGATCTGGTTTTCCATGTCCGCGATGACCTGCTCCTGTTCCAGAATGCGCTCCTCCATCGTTTCCAGTTCGCGCTCCTCCTTGTAGGAAAGGCGGCGGACCTTTTCTTTGGATGCGCCGGTGGCGGCGGCGGACTTCGCGGCGAACGTGGCGGCATCCCTCGCCTGCGCACTGGCGGCGGTGCGCGCGGCCAGCAGGCGCTCCCGGTTTTTCTCCAGATAGTAACTGTAGTTCCCCTCCTGGAGGTGGAGGTTTCCGTGGTCCTCGAAGACGAGCACGCGATCGCAGATGCGGTCCAGGAAATAGCGGTCGTGGCTCACCACCAGCACGCAGCCGGGGAAGTCCAGGAGGGCCTCCTCCAGCACCCGCAGGGTGGCGAGGTCCAGGTCGTTCGTGGGTTCGTCCAGAATGATGAAATTCCCGCCGCGGCAGAGGATCTTCGCCAGGAGTAACCGGCTGCGCTCCCCGCCGGAGAGGACCTCCACCCGCTGGCCAGGCCGGTCATCGGAGAAAAGGAAGCGCTTCAAATAAGTGCGGATGTGCAGCTTCTCGCTCCCCCAGGTGATGAAGTCGCTCTTGCCGCCCACCTCCTCGATGAGGCTCTTGTTGTTATCGAGGATGAGGCGCTGCTGGTCCACGTAGTTGAAGACCACGCTTTTCCCCACGGTGACGCTGCCGGTGTCCGGGGTCTGCTCGCCCATGAGGATGCGCAACAGGGTGGATTTCCCCGCGCCATTCCGCCCCACGATCCCTGTGCAGGTCCCGGCGGTGAAGCCGATGTCCAGTCCGGAGAAAAGCTGGCGTCCACCGCCTTTGGCGGAGATCCCCTTGGCCTGCACGATGATGTTCCCCAGAGGCGTGGCGGGAGGGATGATGAGTTCCATCTGCCCCTCCGCCTCCGGGGCTTTCTCGCCCGCGATGCGGTCATAGTTATCCAGGCGGCTTTGCTGCTTGGTGCCCCGCGCCTTCACCCCGGCGCGCACCCATTCGATCTCCCGGCGCAGGAAAGCTTGGCGGCGGTGTTCCTTCGAGGCATCCGCCGCCTGGCGCTCCTCGCGGGCCAGCAGGAATTCACTATAGTTCCCCTCGTGGACCCAGATGCGGCCCTGGTCGAGCTCCGCGATGCGGGTGGCGATACGGTCCAGGAAGTAGCGGTCGTGCGTGACGAAGAGGCACGCGCTTTTGGTGGAGATGAGGTATTCCTCCAGCCAGCGGATGGATTCCGCGTCCAGGTGGTTTGTCGGCTCGTCCAGAAGGAGGAGGTCAGGCTGGCTGACGATGGCCCGGGCCAGAGCCACGCGGCGTTTTTCCCCGCCCGAGAGATCCTTCACCAGCCGGTCCGGGGGCGGGCAGAAGAGTTCCGCCATGGCCGTGCGCACGCGGGAGTCCACCGTCCAGCCGCCCAGGTCCTCAATGTGGGTAAGCATCTCAGCCTCCGCGGAGGCATGCACCTGCCCGGCTTCGTAGCGCGCCACCAGATCCAGCACGATGGAAGCCCCGGCCCGCACGTTCGCCTCCACGGTATCGTCGTCGTCCAGGCGGAATTCCTGGGGCAGATAGCCCACCACCAGCCCCTGGCGTTTGGAAACGATGCCGCCGTCCGGCTTCTCCTCCCCGGCGATGATGCGGAGGAGGCTGCTTTTTCCCGAGCCGTTCCGCCCCACCAGGCCCACCTTTTCCCGTTCCCCCACGGCCATGGTGGCGGCGGAGAGAACGTCCTGGTTTCCAAAACGGAGCGTGAGATCCTTGAGCGAGAGAAGTGCGGGGGCGGCCATAAAATGCGGGGAGCCCGCCCTCTAAAACGGAAGCAGGGGGGCCACAAGTCTTTTAAGGGCTGCCCAGGCCTCAGATCGTAAACTCCGGCGCTCCGGGACTTTTGTGGCGGTCACCTTTGTTGAGAATGGAGAGCTGTTTCTCCTCATACACCACCAGCGAGTTTGGCGGAACGCTTTGCATGAGGAACACATTCGCGCCGATGGTGGAGTTTTCCCCGATGACCGTATCCCCGCCCAGGATGGTGGAGTTCGGGTAAATCGTCACGCCGTCCTCCACATTGGGGTGGCGTTTGTTGCCCTTCACCAGATTCCCGCCCGCGTCCCTCGCGAAGCTCCGCGCTCCCAGGGTGACGCCATGGTAGAGCTTTACGTGGCTGCCAATGACACACGTTTCCCCGATGACCACGCCGGTGCCGTGATCGATGAAAAAATGCGAGCCGATGGACGCGCCGGGGTGGATATCGATGCCCGTGCGCGAGTGCGCCCATTCCGTCATCATGCGCGGAATGATGGGCGCGCCTTCCCGGTAGAGCCGGTGTGCCAGCCGCTGGATGGCGATGGCCTCCATGAAGGGAAAGGAAAGAATCACCTCCTCCTGGAGCCGCACGGAGGGGTCCCCCTCCAGGGCGGCCTCGGCGTCGTGCTTCAGCAATTCCCGCACGGCGGGGATGGCTTTTACAAACCTCCGCATGATGGGCACCGTCCTGCCGGTGGGCTTGGCGGGATTGCCGATGCGCACGCTTTTCCGCACCTGCTCCTGGAGCCGCCGGATGACGGACATGAGGCGCTCCGCCGTGAGCTGCTCCAGCGTGCCGTCATGCACCGCCTCGTCATCGTGAAAGCCCGGGAAGAGAATCTGGAGCAGATCCTCGCAGATGCGGCCCACGGCCCGTTTGGAGGGCAGGTTGGTGGCCTCGCTCTGGTTCAGCCCGCCAAAGCGTTCGTAGCTGGCCAGCAGTTCCGGCAGCCGCCAGTCCGCCGGGCTGAGCGTCGGTAGAGATTCCCGGCCACTACTCATGAGCGTCGCCGGTTCCAGGGGGCTTTGGCCAGCAGCAGCCCCATGCCGCACCAGTCTGAAATGCCCGCGAAGACCAGACCGGCCCCCACGAAGGCGCTCAGGCCGAAGAACCCGGGATGCACCAGCCAGCCCAGCAGCGCGCCCGTGAGCACGAGACTGCCTGCCCCGATGCGCACCTGCCGCTCCAGGCTGATGACGCGGCTCTGGCCTTCCACCACGGGATAGCCCGCCTCCTTCCACGCGAGGGTACCACCCTTCACCACCACGCCCTCCGTGAGCCCCGCGGAGGTCAGCTTCACGGCGGCGAGGTCCGCCCGGGTGCCGCTGCGGCAGAGGATGTAAAACGGGCGCTCCTTCACCGCCGGGAGGGCGGTTTGGAGCGCGGCGGGGGTCAGGGTATCGAGAGGCACATTGACCGCGCCCGCCACATGGACGGTGTCAAATTCCACCGGAGTGCGCACATCCAGCAAGGGCAGGGCGGGATCGGACTCCAGGAGGGATTTCAGTTCGCGGGGGGAGATGACGGCGGCGGGCATGGGGTGTTCGATTATCGGGGGGTGTTCACTGCCGGGGCAGGTGGTGGAGCGCGCGGACGAAGGTATCCACTTCATCCACGGTGTTGTAGAAGGCGAGGGAGGCCCTCACGGTGGTCTCGACGCCAAAGTGCCGCACCGCCGGCTGGGCGCAGTGATGTCCGGCCCGGACGGCGATGCCGCGATCATCCAGATGGCGCGCGATTTTATCGTTAGGCACGCCATCGATCACAAAGCCCAGCACGCTGGCTTTGGCCGGGGCGGTGCCGATAAACCGGAGACCGCGCACCTCCTCCAGCGCGGCGGTGGCATACTCCAGCAGGGCATGTTCATAGGCCGCGATGGCAGGGAGGCCGGTCTGGAAGAGGAAGTCGATGGCGGCGGCCAGCCCGGCCACGCCCGCGATGTCCGGCGTGCCGGCCTCGAATCTCTCCGGAGCCCGCTGATAGATCGTGCGCTCGAAGGTCACGTCCCGGATCATGTGTCCGCCGCCCTGCCAGGGAGGCAGATCCTCCAGCAGCGCCGCCTTTCCATACACCGCGCCGATGCCGGTGGGGCCGAAGACCTTGTGCCCGCTGAAGACGAAGAAATCCGCGTCCAGCGCCTGGACATTCACCGGCAGGTGGGGCGTGGACTGGGCACCATCCACCACCACCGGAATGCCGCGCGCATGAGCCGCGGCGATGATTTCCTCCACGGGATTCAGCGTGCCGAGAGCGTTGGAAACATGCGCCACGGAGACCAGTTTCGTCCGCTCATTCAGAAGCCGGGGCAGTTCCTCCAGCCGGAGCGCGCCCTGGCTGTCGAGAGGGATGACCCGGAGCTTCGCGCCCGTCTGTTCCGCCAGCAACTGCCAGGGGACGATGTTCGCGTGGTGCTCCAACTGGGTGAGCAGGATCTCGTCTCCCGCGCCGATGTTCTTCCGCCCGTAGGTCTGGGCGATGAGATTGATCCCCTCCGTGGTGCCGCGCACGAAGATGATCTCCCGCGCGTCCGCGGCTCCCAGGAACTGGCGCACCTTGTCCCGCCCGTTTTCAAAGGTGCGGGTGGAGCGCTCCGCGAGGGTATGGGCCGCGCGATGGATATTGGAATTGTCCCGTCCGTAAAACCGCTCCGTGGCATCCAGCACGGCCTGGGGTTTGTGCGTGGTGGCCGCGTTGTCCAGCCAGATGAGCGGATGGCCCTTCACCCGCTGGTGCAGGGCGGGGAAGTGGCGGCGGACGCCCTCCACATCGAACCCGCTGAAGGCATCCGGAGTCCGCCCTTTCCCCAGGCCCGGCAGGGCAGGGGCGAGGACCCCAGGCACACCCTGGAGGAAGTATGGCAGCGCGTCCTGACCGGTGACGGGAGGCCATGCGGAGGGCTGGGACTTTCCGTGCCCGCGCGGCTCACCAGGTGAAGAGGACGCGGCCCGGGGGAAAGCTGGCGGGGCAAAGGAATGAGGCTCGCCAAAGCGATGGGTACCGGTTTCCTCCTCCTCTCCGGAGTGGGGATCGTAGTCCCGGGCGTCCACCGTTTCCGGGGCCACCACGCTGGGATGCACGGGGGGCGGACCGGAGGATGAAGTGGAGGCGAATCCCCCCGGCAGGCCGGGTGCCGGCGCGGCTTGGGGGGGCTTTGAGGAGAGGGTCTCCGCGGGGGCGTGTGGCGGTCCGCCACTCCAGGCCTCCTGGAACAGCTTCGCGATGAGTTCCGTCTCAAAGGCACCGCTCTCCGGCAGCAGGGACGGCTCAGGCGGTGGGATAGACATATTGGTGATAATTCGAAATATCCACCCCGTCCAGCCGGGCCACCGCGTCCTCGTCCAGGGCGGCGATGGAGAAATAGCGGGTGACGAGATGGGAGGCGATGGACTTGGAATCCGTGCCCATGTAGCGCACGGACAGGCCTGGCTCGATTTCGCCGGTCACGCCCACCTTTTGCAGGCCCACCACGCCGCGCTGCTGTTCGCCCACGCGCAGGAGCAGGATGGTGGTGCGGTTTGCTTCATCCACCGCCAGCTTGTCGCTCGGCACCAGCGGCAGACCGCGCCAGGTCAGGAAGTGGGAACCGAAGAGCGTGACCGTGGGCGGCGGCACCCCGCGCCGGGTGGCCTCGCGGCCAAAGGCGGCGATGGCCTTGGGATGGGCGAGGAAGAACGCGGGCTTTTTCCATACCAGGGAGATGAGTTCATCCAGATCATCCGGTGAGGGCGGGCCGGTGCGGGTGGTGATACGCTGCTTTGGCACCACATCGTGGAGGAGGCCGAATTCCGGGTTGTTCAACTGGTCCCATTCCTCGCGCTCCTTCACCGCCTCCACGGTCAGGCGCACCTGCTCGCCGAGCTGGTCGATGCGGTTGCTGTAAAGGTCCGTGGTGCGGGTGTGTGTGCGCAGCACCGTCTGGATGCTGGCGAGGTGGTATTCCCGGGGTTCCTCTTCATACGGCACAAAGGTGCCGGGCAACGGTTCCTCGCCGCCCGTGGTGGTCACGAGCGCCACCGTGGGTTCGTTCTCGCGGGACTGGACCCGGTTTACCCGGTAGATGCCGCCGTCCACATCCACATAGGGCAGGAGTTTCAGAAACCACCGCGGGGAGATTTCATCCCACTGCGGGCGGGTGACGGTGGCGTTGGCGAGATTGCGGGCGGCTTTGGGACCGAGCGTGGTGAGGTGTTCCGGGAATTGACTCATGGTGATAATAATAGATGAATAAAAGCGGGTGCCGGGCCGGGCTCAGTATTGGAGCGGGGCGGAGAAGTCGGCCTCGGAGAGGACTTTGTTTCCCCAGTCCGCCGCGCCTTCGGGGAGATAATCCACCAGTTCGTGCCAGCCGGTGAGCCCGGCGAAGAAACCCTGATCCTCACGGCGCGCGGGACGCCTGGAGGTGGCGGGACCGCGGCGGCTTTTGATCGCGGAACGCAGAATGGGAGTGGCTGGGGTGAACGGTGTCATGATGATATGGCGTTTTTTGGGATGGAGACGACCCCGGCCGCATGACGGGCCAGGGGACGGATGACGCAAAGAACGGGACGCGAGGGTGCCTGGTAAAAGGGGTGGCCCCCGGGTTATGTCAGGGTCCGGGCCTTAGGGCACGGCCATGCATGGCATTTTCACCTCCCGGGGCCGGGTCGGTTTCCGGATACAGATCTCCAGTCGGGAGTCTCCGTGATAATTCCCACTGATTCAGTGGGAATTGACGCATCTAAGCGCCCCTTCACAACTCCGTCAACTTCATTTCAGCGGAAATCCTCCACCCGGGCGCACAGAGAGCCGCGGTATCCAGCCGCCACGGGACCTGTCCGGCGCGACCGCCCCGTTCCTGCTCATACTTCCGCTCTTACTCTTCTCCAGCTCCGTTCATGGCGGGACAGGGATGTGTTATTGTATCGTTGTGTATTTAAATGAATCCAGGGACGCTCCGGTTCACATTTCAGGCTCAGGGCCGCACGGCCACGCGACCCACCACGCGGTTCGAGCCGAACCCGATGGCCACCTCGCAGGTATCCGCGGTGAACAGCGGATCCAGTGCCACCAGGAGGGAGTGCAGCGGCTTGTCATCGTTATCGAAAAGCATCACCGCCACATAACGCTTTCTCAGGGCCCCGAGGGCCAGGGTGGTCTGCCAGTCCGCGGAGGCGGGGGGGGCCGTGGTCTGGATGCCCTCTGTCCACTTTGGCCCGCGGCGCAGGGTGAGCGTGAGGGTGTCTTTGGTGGTGTTCAGGCCCGTGGCCTCCACCTTTAAATAATCGTCCAAGCCGGGTGTTTCCACTTTCAGGGATTCGAGCTTCGTGCCTTTCAGGGTGGTGATGGCGCGTCCGAAGAGCGCGCCGTAATCCACGAAGAAAGCACTGATGCTGATACCCAGCGCCAGCATTCCCGCGGCGGCGATGCCCAGGAAGACCTTTTCCTTCCCTGTCATGGGCCGGGGCCGGGCGGCCACCTCCGCCGGTGTGTCCCGCGTCTCCACCCGCACCATGCCCGGCGGCACCACCATGTAGAGTGTCTGAAGCTCGCTGCCGGGGCGGAATTCCCGGCTGCGCAGCGTGGAATACACCCGCATACGCTCCGGTGGCGTGAAGTGCTCCATGAGGGTTTCCAGAGTCTGCTGGATCACGGAGGAAAGCGCCAGCGGGCTCAGTGTCCGGAGGTCATGGACTTTCTCATCCGCCAGCAGGGAAAACTGCCCGCTCTCCCGCTGGAAGCTGAAGTGTTTGTTTTTCCCGCCCAGGGTGGAACCAATGGCCTCCAGCTTCGCGGCGGATTCGCCGCTGGCCGGCATGGGGCCCTGAATCATGCCCTCCAGGATGTAGGTGTCTTCCAGTTGAGGCATGGTGTCAGGCGGTCAGATCGTTGAATTCCGGGAGCTTTCCGGCCTCGACCCAGTTCGGGAGCCGGTCGTTCCAGGCCAGAGTGCTCCACCCCGCCTGCCCGGAGGCAATCAAAGCGCGGAGATCCTGCCGGGTGACCGGGCCGTATTGGTGGCCCTCGATGACATAAAACCATTGTACTCCATCCGGCAGATGGACGGGGGGCACCGCGCCTCCCGGCATCGGAGGCGGTGCGCCGATGCCCGCCGCGGCATATCCGCCGCCATAGCCCAGGGAGGCATGCTCCGGCGTGGTCTGCCGGGTGTCCATTCCCAGCGCCTGATCGTGCCGGTCCAGCCGCTCCGCGGTGTGCGCCCGCAGGCTTTCGAGCTTCATTTGCTCCTGGCGCAGTTTCTCCCGCAGGCGGCGGTTTTCCTCACTCTGCTGGTTCCGGTGGGCCTGCTCCTCTTTCAGATTGGAAAGGCACAGGATGAGGATGATCCCCAGCAGCGGCGCGATGAACCCGAGGATAAACCACCCCACGACATTGCGCCCTTTGGAGCTGGCGATGGCGGCGCAAACGAAACCGAAAACCAGGAGGATAATCCATTCCATATTGATTGAGCTGAACGTCAGTGTTAAGTGTTGAAATAGAAGACCACGACGGCGTTGTGGGCCGCGTGAATGATAATGCCGGGATAAATACTGCCCGTCCGGTGCCGCACCCACCCAAGGAGCAGGCCCACCAGAAACAGATAGGGAAAGCCGAAGAAGCTGAAATGCGCCGCCGCGAATAGAAGGGAGGAAACCGCGATGGCCTTCCCGGGTGTCACCGCCTTGAGCAGCATGGTCTGCATGACGCCGCGGAAACCCGCCTCCTCCGAAATGCCAGGCATGAGGCACATGAAAAAGAAGGCCATGGGCGCGGGCAGGCTGCTTCCTATTTCGCTCATGTGCTCCCACCGTTGATTGTGGAGCACTCCGTCTATGAATTCGCTCCAAAGGTAATTGAGCCCCAGCGCGAGTGCTCCCAGGACGATTCCCGCCAGAAACACCGGATGATCGATGCCCGGTTTTTTCAATACCGGCACCACCACCTCCCGGTAACGGACCGTGGCATACACCGTGACCAGGAGGATGGCGAGGGTGGACACTGTATAAAACGCGATGCCGCCACCTTTCAGCGCCGCGGGCCCCAGGCCCGCGATGGTGAATACCGCCCCCAGAATGATCGCCGCGATATAACAGGCAAAAACATGATACACCTCCGGGGCTTTTTTCCGGATGGCGGTTTCCGGATCCCACTCCGGCTCCGGAGCCGGTCCCAGCCCGGTTTCCGGCGAACGCCATGGCTTTGAACAAGCCGGGCAAAAGTAATAGTCCCCGCGCAGCGCATGCCCGCAATACGGACAGGGATGAGAGGAATTGGAAGGCGGCAGTGACGGGGACATTGACGCTGCCAGGATTGCAATGTTTCCCCCGGCCCGGCAATGCGAAAAGATGTCCGCGTTTGTAATGCCTCCCGGCTCCTCCACAACTCCCCCCGGGATCCTCATCCTCTGATAGTCAGGGATTGAATCGTTCCAGTAATCCAGTGGTTATCCGATTTGAATCCTTCGTAAACTCCTGCTTCGTTCCCGAACCGGAAACGGGCTGTACATGACCAGGAGATACTGGATAAAATTTGAACCCTTCGGGTATCCAACCCCTCTCAACCTGGGCTGCGGGGTTACGGCCGGATCGAAGGAGTCAGCCCTCGAAATGGTGCGCTCCCTGGTCTTCAGAGGCGGCTCTTTTGAGGTGGACTCCGTTATCGAAAATATTGATATAAGGGATCTCGATCAAAGGCATGTCCTCCCCAATATGGGTGACTGCACGCGCCACGGCATCTGGTTTCCTTTGGGGTATTCCGGTCCTTCCTGAATAACAGCGTGGCGGAGGCCCGGAGCCTCCGCCACGCGTGGTTGTCATGAAAACGCGGGGACTTCTCAGTCCTCCACGCCCAGCTTCATCTCATCGCTGTTGCCGCGGAGTTCCGGGGCATACATGGCGGCGGCCTTCGCGGGCAGGGCGCTGAATTTCCCGGGGATCTCCGCGCGGATGCGGTAGGAGAGGCTGTGTTTCCCCAGGGGCAGGCTGCGCAGGAAGAAACAGACACGGTCATCGCGGAACTCCCGATACGCGCTCAGGCCTTCCCAGGTGTAGCCACTGCGGACATCGTCCGGCTCGAAGCCCGCCGCCTTCATGTCCTCGAAGAGCAGGTATTCGTAGTCGTTTTTGCTCTCCAGGGTGAGTTCCACCTCCATGAGTTCGCCGCTCTTCAGGGTATCGCCGTCTTTGATCTCCGCGCGGTCATACTTCAGCACCTTCTGATCGATGGCCTGGCCGCGGGAGCCGGAGACCAGCGCGGTGGCGTCCTTCCGCTCGATGAGGCGGAAATACTTCCGGTTCACTTTCACCTCCAGACCCGCGCGGGTGATGCGGTCCTCCAGCGTGAAGTTCGTGAGATAGACGTTCGAGTAAAGCGGTCCCGTGCCTTTGCGGCGGAGGGTCACTTCATGTTTGCCGTCCGGCACATCCTTGCCCTCCAGGGTGAAGGTGCCGTCGAAGCTGAAGAGGTTCTCTTTGTTGATGGTCGCGGTCTTTTTCACCTGACCGTCGATGAGCACCTCCACCTGCATGTCCGGAGCGTTTTCGCCCGTGGCCTTGATGTAATCCGCCATGGCCTCCAGGCAGTAGGCGGTGTCCCGCGTGCTGGTCCACCAGGTGGCGTTCTTCCGGTTGTTCAGGAGGAACTTCACCACGCCGGAGGCTTCGGGGCTCTTTGGTTTCACGCGGGCCAGCAGTTTCAGATAGAAGGCATTCGCCTCGATCTCGCTGCCATACCACCACCACCAGAAGTTCCCGTTCCGCAGGTCCAGACGCGCGGTCTGGTTCTCGTCGTCCTTCACCAGGAACTGCTCGATGTTCTGCAGCAGCATATCACGCTTCTCCGTCTTCTTTTCCATGTCCAGCGCGAGGCCGAAGAGGGCCTTGGAGTAAACGGAGAGCCCGTTGCGGTCCCGGTAGAGGAAGTCCGTCATGGTGTCGTTTTTCACCGCGGCTTCCGCCAGCGTCATGCGCACCAGGGCGTCCGTGTCATCCGCGGCGGCTTTCCACGGGCGGTTGTCCTTTTTGTCCTTTTCCGCCGCGTTGCGGATGAGCACCACCTGGCGCTCTTCATAGGCCTTGAGCCATTCCACGCCGCGTTGCAGCACCCCGGGCACGATGGCGAGGTCCGCCGCCTTCGCCACCTGGAGGCCGTGAAGAACCACGGCGGTGGTGTGCGGATAGGAATACTCCCGGTCCCCGCTGAACCAGCCCCAGCCGCCATCGCCATTTTGCATGCTGGTGATGCGCTCCAGGCCCACCTTTACGATGCGCAGGTGCTCGTCTTCATCGAAGACCGGGTTCTTATCCGACCAGCGCAGCTCTTTCCACTGCGCCGCGCGTTTCTCCGGATCGCCAATCTCCTGGGCGTTCAGATTGGCGCGTTTTTTCTTCACGTCCGCGAGGCTGATACCCATGTCCAGGAGCGTCTTCCGCGCGATGACCGCGGGCACGAAGCGGTTCAGCGTCTGCTCCGTGCAACCATAGGGGTAGTCCACCAGATAGGGCAGGGCATCCACCATGGCCGTGGCCAGGCTGGGGGAATAACGCACCTCCAGCTTCGACTGCTCCGGACGGCGCTCGCCGGGAACGGTGATGGCGATTTTCGCCTCACTCCCATCCGGCCGGATGGCCGCGCTCCAGCTTTCCGTCTTCAGCATCCCGTGCACCTTCACGGGGAAACTCATCTGCATGGCGTCGCTGTCCGTGTCCGTCACCGCCTTCATGCGCACGATGGCGGTGCCTTCCTTCACGGCCTTCACCCGCCAGTCCACGCGCTCCTCTTTTTGCGTGTCCAGGGTGATGGTCTTCGTGAGTTGCTGGTTCGCCACGGGCTCCAGGAATCCGCCGTCCAGCTCCAGGGAAACCTTCACCTCCTTCTTCGTGTCGAGGTAGTTGTGCACGTTGGCGCTGAGGGTGATCTCGTCCTTCTCCACAAAGAAGCGCGGGGCCTGGAGACGGAGGATGAGGTCCTTCGCCGTGACGATGTCCGTCTGGCCTTCGCCGACCTTTGTGCCGTGGCCCATGGCCCAAGCCTTGATGCGCCAGGTGGTGAGGTTGTCCGGCAGCGGCACCTCGATCTCCGCGATGCCCTCCTTGTTCGTATCCAGGGACTGCGTCCAGAAGGCGCTGTCCGCGAAGTCCGAGCGGATCATGACCTCCGGCGGCGGCGCTCCGCCACCCTCGGTCTCGCCATCCGCCAGGCCCGCCGGTGCTTTAGCCAGGGCGGAAAGCGGAGCGGCGGCCGGTTTCGCGGCGTCCATGGACTCCAGCTCATCCATAGCCATTTTCGCCCCGCGCATGCCCGAACCGAAACCACCGCCCGGCGCGCGGAATCTGCGGGTGCTGCTTCTCGCGGCCGTCTCCACGCGGAGGCTGTCCATGTCCAAAGTCATATCGCCGAAGATCCCCAGTTGCTGCCATCCCATGGCGTTTGAGGGCACGTTCAGGCCCGGGAAGACCATCCCGAGGTTCGTGGTATTGCCCGCGGAGTGGGAACGCCGCCATTTCCAGAAGAAGTCCTTGATGTCCGGGACGTTCGATCCACCGGAAATGTATTCCAGGGATTTGTCATATACCGTCACCACCGTGCTGCCCTGGAAGGGCGCGCCGTCCGTGCCGGTAAGCCGGAGCTTCACCTTCGCGGTGCCGCGGGGTTTGTACTTCTGTGCGTCCGTCAGGACCTCCAGATTGAGCACCCGCTTCGCCGGGGGCACCACGATCTCGCGGGTGGCGCTGTGGAGCTTGCCGTCGCTCACGGTGAAGGCCTCCACGAAGAAGTTCGGCATGTCGCCCAGAGCCACCTTGATACCCACCTGCGTGCTCTTGCCTTTGAGCTTGAGGATCTGCGGCGCGGGCACCAGGCCATTGGCTTTCACGAAGAGGAAAACCGTGCTGTTGGCGTGCTCCGTGTTCACCAGGAGTTTCACCTCCTCGTCCGGGGCATACTCGGCCTTTTCCGGCACCAGCTCCAGATCGCTGAAGCGGTAATCGTGGCCATCATTGGCCGCCCCGCGGATTACGAAGAAAACGCCGCCCTCCTGTTCCCGGCCTTTGGCGTCCTTCACCTTCGCGGAGAGGCGGTATTGGCCGGCCTCCGTGGCGCTGAATTTCACGTTCGCCATGCCATCGGCGTCCGTCTTGATGTTCTCCCCGGCCACTTCCGATTCCACGGGTTCACCTTTTTCATTGTAGGCGATCTTCAACAGGGAGGCCCGGCCCGTGCCGGAAATGCCTTTCTGATCCAGTGTCAGGGCGCGAACCCCGATGGCAATAGGCGAGCCCACCTCATAGTGACCCCGGTCTGTCCAGGTGGTCACGGAGAACGGACGGCGCGCCACCAGCACCTGGCCGCTGCCGAGAATGGTGCGGCGGCTTTCGTCCGTGACCTCCACGCTGATTTCGTAGCGGTGATCCTCGTCCGGGTGCAGTTCTTTGGCGGTGGCGGTGTCGATGACGATCTCCAGCTTGCCATCCGGCCCGATGGCCCCCTCGCTCTCCATCACCAGTTCCGGCGGGTCCGTCTGCTGTGGCCACCAGGACCAGCGGGGCGCGAGACAGCCCCACACGCGCCAGCCTGGATACCACGCATAGTCATAGCTCCACCACCAGTAGCCCGGGCCGTAAAACCAGTCCCACGGACGCACCGGATACCACCGCGCGGTGTGCGCGCTGCGCTGCACCTTATACTTCACCTTCGCGTTCACCACGGGTGCTCCGAAGTAGTAGGTGGCCGACATCTTCGCGGTCACCTTTTCCCCCAGCATCACGGGATCAGACGGGGCCTCCACCTTCACTTCAAACTCCGGCTTTTTGTATTCCTCCACCCGGAAGGTGCCGGAATACTGGAAGGGGGAGTTCACAAATTCAAAACGGTATTCCCCCAAGGCCGCGCCCTCCTCCAGTTTCAGCAGATCCGCCATGCCGCCCCAGGCATCGGCGGTGAGTTCCTTTTCGAAGACCTTTTCGCTCTTCGGGTTGTGGATGCGAACGGTGAACTTGTCCCCGGCGAAGGCCGACTTGTCCTCCGGCAGGTCGTACCGCGCCATGCGCGCCCAGGCTTTGAACTTCACCTCCTGACCGGGCCGGTAAACCGGGCGGTCCGTGATGATGTGAATCTTCCGCTGGTCCCAGTTCTGGTCCGCTGCCGTGCCGATCCACACGGAATTGAACCCCAGGTGCGCGAAGCGCCCGTCATCCGTGGAGGCGGTTATCAGCCACTGGTAGCTGCCGTCCTGGTCGTTCTTGAACGTTTTGGCCGTGGCGAGGTATTTGCCCTCGGCGTCCGTGAATTCGGAGAAGTTCCGCGTGAGGATATTCGCCTGACGCTTTCCGGTGCGGGCCTTGTTCTCGATATACTGCTGCCGGTAGCCGAAGAACTCCAGGTTCGCCTTCGCCACGGGAGCGCCGCTCTTCGCGTCCACCACGTAGTATTGCGAGGATCCGTCGCCATGCTTCTGCACGATGGCGGTGTCCGTGATCCACACGATGCAGCCCACTTTGTTTCCGTCTGTCAGCGCGGCCTCCAGGAAGTAGGCACCAGGGGTCTGGAGCGGGGTGGCGATGTCAATGCGGCGGTCCCAGTGGGCCTTGCGTGGCTCCAGATCCAGTTCCCACTTCGCCACCTCGGCACCCAGGTATTTCGCCATGTTCTTCTCGGCGATGGAGTATCCCAGGTTGCCCATGTTCGCCCGGTTCCAGTCCAGGGACTCGGGGTTGGTTTTCAGATAAGCCCTGGTGTCCGCGAGCAGTTGTTTAAAGTCGATCTTCCGCGCGGTGAGGGACAAGTGTTTTCCGTTCCGGAAAACGAAGCCCACCTTCGCCCCCGTGCCGGGCACCTGGGTGGTGGAGCCGTCGAAGCGGCCCCAGTTTTTCACAATCTGGTCCAGTTGCGCCTGCCAGGCCGCCCGCTGGGGCTCGCCCGCCTTCGCGCCGAGGCGCTGGATGGCGCCGTTCAGGATCTCGGCGGCGTTTTCATACTGGCGGCGGTTGAGGAAAATGCCCGCGTATTCCGCCACGGCGGAGACCGCGATGCCCGCGTCATCGTTGTCCGCCGCGATCACCTGAGTGTAGAGGGACAGGAAATTGAATTCGTCCGGCAGCGTGAAACGCTTCACCCCCGTGGCGAGACGGGCCACGGTTTCGTTCTCCTTCAGCGTGTGCAGCGTGAGGAGGCCGTCCTGACGGTTGTTGTCATCGTCCTCCGGAGCCCGCCAATAGGAGGCCATGGTCTGGACATCGAACTGGCCCTGGAGGAACCGGGCGAAGGTGAGGTCGGCGCGCAGGGCGAAGGCTCCACCCGCTTTTTTACTTTCACCCAGCAGCCAGCGGAAGCGCTCGCCATCGTTTTTCGCGGCGGCCCAGGATTCCGGTGTTTTGTAATACACGGGATTTCCCTCCTTGTCCACCGGGGCTCCCCGCTCGGAGGGGACGCCCCGTCCGCCGCCGCGCCAGTAGCGGGCCCGTCCGCCATAGAAATTCTCGGTCTCCTCGTAGTCCGGGAGCTTCGAGAGATCCGTGAGCGCCTGAAGCTGCCACCCTTCCACCCCGGAGACGGAGGAGGCGAAGAACTCGTAAAAGAGCCCTTTCACCTGGGGTGTCTCGCTGGAGACCTGGATGACATTCAGGGCGTCCTGGAAAAGCTGGAGGCTCCGCACGCGATCCCGCTGGACGCTGCTTACCCGCTTGCCGCCCGCGAAGACACCGCGCTGGAATTCCCCGCTCACCAGGGTGCCCCAGGGCTGGGCGCCCTGATAGAGAGAGCCAGACTCTTTCAGCAGTTGCCATTCTTTGGGGTGCGCCTTCACGGCTTCCTCGATCACGGCATCCCACTGGGGATACTGATTCAGATTCTGAAGACACTGCACCGCCTTATTGAGATCCTGGGCGAGGGGTTCGCCCGCGTTGGCGGCATCGGTGGTCAGTTCGCGAAGAACCTTCAGGGCGTCCTTCCAGTTTCCGTCCTTCATGGCCTTGTCAGCCGTCTTCCGCTTCTCCTCCACCGTGGCGGCGGGGGAGAGACCGGTGAAAAGGAGTCCCAGGAGGAGGACCCACAGGGTGGGATTCAGTGATGGGGGGTGGTTCATACCCCGAGCATAACGGAAACCGGCGGATTTGCCTGGGAGGAGGTTGTAAAGAGTTTGTCATGGCAGCCCGGCCGGGGAGAAGAGGTTTTGAACAGGAGGCAGCGAAGGGCAGGAGGGGGAGACCGGTCTGGAGCCCGGGGCACTCCCGGAACCGGTGTACGTGGCAAAGAGGCTCGTCAGGGAGAGATATTATGGTTTTTATAAAAATTAATATCTTTCACGTGCGCTGACAGATTTCATTGATACCTTACCGCTCCGTTGTAATACTTTTCCAAATATGTGCGGGATTATAGCCTATGTCGGGGGACGCGAAGCGCGGCCCATTCTGTTGGATGGACTCAGCCGGTTGGAGTACCGGGGATACGATTCGGCGGGCATCGCGGCCATGACCGCGGAGGGCATGGAGGTGCAGAAAAAGGCGGGACGCATCGCGGAACTTGCCCGTCACGTGGGAAAACCCTCGAAACGCGCCTGCCAGGGCATCAGCCACACCCGCTGGGCCACCCACGGGGAGCCCACGGATGTGAATGCCCACCCGCATCTGGACCAGGGAGGGAAGCTGGCACTGGTGCATAACGGGGTCATCGAAAACTACCAGCACTTGAAGCGCGCGCTCCAGGCAGGGGGGGATGTCTTCCACTCCGCCACGGACACGGAGGTGCTGGCGCATTTGATCGGGAAATACTACGACGAATCCGGCGAAACCAACGGGCGGCGGCTGGTGGAGGCCGTGCGGTCCGCGCTTCAGGACGTGAAGGGCACCTATGGAATCGCAGTGATGCACGAGGACCATCCCGGGGTTATCGTCGGCGCGCGGCGCGGCAGTCCGCTGGTGCTGGGTATCGGGGAAGGGGAGATGTTCCTTTCCTCGGACGCCACGGCGCTGCTCCCTTACACGCAGAAGGTGGTGTACCTGAAGGACTTCGACGTGGCGGAAATCCGCGAGGACCAGTTCACGGTGGAGACCCTCAGCAGCGGGGACTCCGGGTATGAGATCGAAAACCTGAACCTGGCCCCCGGTGCGGCGGAGCGCGGGGATTTCCCCCACTTCATGCTCAAGGAGATCTTCGAGCAGCCCCTCACGATCGAAAACGCCATTCGCGGCCGGCTGAATCCGGAAGAGGCCAGCGCGCAACTGGGCGGTCTGAATCTTACCCCCTCACAACTCCGGGACATTGACCGCGTGATCGTCCTTGGCTGTGGCACCGCGCTCCATGCCGGTATGATCGGCGCGCACATGCTGGAGAATATGGCCTTCGTGGCGGCGGAGACGGACTACGCCAGCGAGTTCCGTTTCAAAAACCGCCCGCTCCAGCGAAATACCGTTTTCTTCGCGGTCAGCCAGAGCGGGGAAACCGCCGATACCCTGGGCGCGATGCGGGAGGCGCGGCGCAAGGGCTTTCGCGCGCTGGGCATCTGCAACAGCGTGGGCAGCACCATCGCCCGGGAGAGCGATGGCGGCCTCTACATGCACGCCGGTCCGGAGATCGGCGTGGCGGCCACGAAGTCCTTCGTGAGCCAGACGGCCATCTTCGGCCTGCTCACGCTCTGCCTGGGGCGCATGCGGCACATGTCCGCCAGCACCGGGCGGGAGATCATCCAGGCCTTTGAAAAACTGCCCGGCCAGATCATCCGCATCCTTCAGCAGAACGAGCACATCGAGTCCATCGCGCAGAAATACAGCAAGTCCCGGAGCATGCTCTTCCTGGGACGGCAATATAACTACCCCGTGGCTCTGGAGGCGGCGCTGAAGATGAAGGAAATCTCCTACATTCACGCCGCCGGATTCCCCGCCAGTGAGTTGAAGCACGGGGTGATCGCGCTCATCGATGAAGAGACCCCCGCCGTGTGTATCTGCCCGGAGGACAGTCTTTACGAGAAGAACATCAGCACCATCCAGGAGGTGAAGGCCCGGCGCGGCCCGGTGATCGCCGTGGCCACGGAGGGGGACCAGGAGATCGAGTGCCACGCGGATGACGTCATCTACGTCCCGCGCACCATCGAGATGCTCCAGCCCATTCTGAACGTCATCCCCCTCCAGTTGCTGGCCTATCATGCCGCCGTGACCCTGGGCCGGGATGTGGACAAGCCGCGCAACCTCGCGAAAAGCGTGACCGTGGAGTAAAAATCAGCCGCCCCGGACTTCCGGGCCCTGCTTATTGGGGTCCTGGGGTTTCCGGTGCCGGTGGCGTGGTTCCTTCCGCGGGCACGGGCTCGTCAGGAGCGGGAGGCAGGCCATCCGGGGAATCACCCAGGAGCTTTTCCGTGATCTTCGTATGGATTTCAAACAGAGCCCGGCTGCGGGCAGCCGCGTCCTTTTTCTGCTCCGGATTCATGGCGGCGGTCATACGGGTCCGCTTCACCAGGAGATCGGCGCATTCCCCCTGAAGCTCCATCGTCTTGATAGGATCCAGGTTCGGATTGCCCAGAAGCGCGTTGGCCTTTTGGGCAAAGGTATCGACCTCACCGTAGAAAACCTCCTGTTCCGCGGGAGGTGGCACTTCCGTGGGCATCTTCAGCACCGGCGGCTGCGGTGGCTCCGGCTCGGCTTTTCCCATCTTTTTCCGCTGGACCTCCGGTTTCGGGGTGGTGACGGCGGTGGGGCGCTTTTCCTCCTCCTCTTTCCCGCATGAGGAGAGGAGAAAGACGGCAGCCAGGGCGACGAGGGGAACGCTTGGTTTCATGAGGGCCAAGGTCCACCTTTTGCTACCGGTTTCAAGCCGCCAAAAATACTTACCGCTTTGTCAGCGTTCCGGGATTGATCCCGCGCCGTTCGCTTCTAGTGTTTCCGGCTTACCCTTTTTCGTTCCACGTTCCAACCATGATCCCACCGGAAACTCTCGCCACCACGCTCGCCGATGCCGTCACCAGCGGTAATCTTCTCGACTCCAGCCGTCTCAATATCCTGGAACTCACCGGCGGGAGTTCGGATCCCGTGGTCCATGCCAGTGTCGCGGAACTGGTGAATGGCGGACAGTGGAAGGAACTGAACGACCGGTTCTTCAAGAAGCTCGCCTTCGGTACCAGCGGCCTGCGCGGTCGCACCATCGGAAAGATCGTCACCGCGGCGGAGCAGGGGAATGCCCCGGCGGGAGAGCGCCCGCAGTTTCCCTGCGTGGGCACGAACGCGCTGAACTACTTCAACCTCACGCGGGCCAACCGCGGCTTCGCGAAATTTCTCCGCGACTACTGGGCGAAGGACGGGCTTCCAGGCCGGCCCTCCGTGGTCTTCAGCCATGACACCCGCCACTTCGCCCGGGAATTCGTGGAGTTCTGCGCGAAGATCATGACCGAGAGCGGCGTGGACGCCTATGTCTTCGACGAGTGCCGCCCTACTCCGGAGCTGTCTTTCGCGGTGCGTTACCTGAACGCCACCGGCGGCGTCATGCTTACCGCCAGCCACAACCCTCCCCACGACAACGGCTACAAGGTTTACTTCAACGGTGGCGACCCCATTATTGAACCGGTGGCCACGGACATTCTCAATGAGGTGAACGCCGTGCAGAGCGACTCCTACGAGCCCGTGCCGGAAGGCGAACGCGGTGAGCGGAAGCCCGCCGGAAAGGAGATTGATGACGCCTATCTCGCCCGCCTGAAGGACATCATGCTCCAGCCGGGCCTCCTGGAAAAAGCGAAGGGGCTGAAGATCGTTTACACCGCCATCCATGGCACCGGCGGTGTGCACGTGCCCGCCATTCTGAAAACCCTGGGCTTCAATTTCCTGACCGTGCCGGAGCAGGACACCCGGGACGGGGCATTCCCTACCGTGAAGTCCCCGAACCCCGAAAACGCCGCCGCGCTTCAGATGGCGCTCGACCTCGCGGAAAAAGAGGGCGCGGACATCGTGATCGGCACGGACCCCGACTGTGACCGCATGGGCGCGGCGGTGCGGGACAAAGGCGGCGTGCTGCGGCTCATCACGGGGAATCAGATCGGTTCGCTACTGGCCTGGTACCGAACGAAGACCATGTTCGACCTCGGCATTCTCAATGAAACGAACCGCGGCCACGCGGGCCTGGTGAAGACGTTGGTCACCACCCGTCTCCAGGATGCCGTGGCGGCGGCGCACGGGGTGCGTTGCGTGAATACCCTTACCGGCTTCAAATACATCGGAGCCAAGCTGGGCAAATACGAAGCCTCGCTGCCCGCAGAAACCCGGGACCGCTACCGGAGCCTCACGGACACGGATGCACGCGCGGCGCAGTTGGAGCACGGCACCTTCTTCATCTTCGGCGGCGAGGAGAGCTACGGCTACCTGGGCGCGGACTGGATCCGGGACAAGGACGGGAACGGCGCGGTGGTCATGCTGGCGGAGCTGGCGGCCTATGGGGCCAGCGTGGGCCTCACCATCCCGGACCTGCTGGACCAGGTGTATTCCGAATACGGTGTCTTTGTGGAGCACACGGAGTCCCCGGAATTTCCCGGCGCGGACGGCGCGGCGCAGATTGCCAAACTGGTGTCCTCTTATGCCTCCACTCCGCCCCAGGAACTGGACGGCGCGTCGGTGAAAAAGATGACCCACTACGGTCTGGATGATGTGCATGACGAGGAGGGCGACCTCTATCCCCGGGAAAACATGCTCTTTCTGGACCTCGCGGACGGGCGTTCCTTTGCGGTGCGTCCCTCTGGCACCGAGCCGAAGGTGAAATTCTACTTCTTTGCCAGCCGCCGTCCGGAGGCCGGGCAAACGCTGCCCGTGGCGGACATCGCGAGGATTCGCGAGGAAGTGCGGGCGGGTATCGACCGCCTGTGGGGCGTCATCAAACAGGACATCCAGGCGAGGCTTGCCTCCTGACAGGAACCGCATGACCCGGTTCAAAGCCCCCCTCGCCGCGCTCCTTTCCGGCCTGCTCTTCACGGGTGCCTTCCCGCCATTCAATCAATGGTGGCTGGCATGGCTGTGGATGCTGCCCTTTCTGCTGGTGCTCTGGTCTCCGGCGCGGGAACGCGGGGGCGCGGGGCGTTTTTTCCGGGGTGCGGGCCTGGGGTGGATGACGGGATTTTTCCTCTTCACAGGCACACTCTGGTGGGTGTCTCACGTGACCTTGCCGGGCATGTTCGCGCTGTGTGCCTTCCTGGCACTCTACCCCGCGTTGTGGGCCGGGCTTTCGGCACTCTGGCAGCCGCGTTCGCCGGGGCGCGGGCTGGTGACAGCCGTGGCCCTGGCCTTTGTATGGGCCGGGCTGGAGTGGCTGCGGAGCGTGTTGCTCACGGGCTTCCCTTGGAATGGCGCGGCGGCTCCGCTGGTGGAGATGCCGGGAGTGCGCTCACTGGCGGCTTTCGGGGGAGTCACGGGGCTTTCCATGGTGCCGGTGTTTTTTATGAGCGGCGCGGCGGCCTCCTGGAGCCTGCGCCGCCACCGTTCCTCTGGTGGGCGGGCACTGCTCATGGTGCTCTCTCTTTCCACTCCGGCGGTGCTCTCTCTCATCAACTGGAGCCCCACGCCACTTCCCACAGGCAGCGTGGAAGTGATGCTGGTGCAGCCGAACGTGCCCATGCACGAGAAGCTCAATCCGGAGTACGATGGCCCCCGTTATGACGACCTCCTGAAGCTCACCCTGGAGGAATACGCCGGGGCAAAAACGAAGCCGGACTTCGTTGTCTGGCCGGAGTCCGCCATTCCGCATCCGTTCCACGAGCAGGAAAATGACGCGCCGCTCAATGCCATACTGAAGATGGGGCCGTTCACGCTCATCACCGGCAGCGATGCCATGGTCGCGGATGACGACCTGGAACAGTGGGACATGTCGAACTGTGTGGTGGCCCTGCGTGAGACCCGCACGAATTTCGATATCCGGGGGAAGGTCCACCTCGTCCCCTTTGGTGAGTACATCCCTCTGCGAAAGGAACTGCCATTTCTGGAGGACATGCTGGGGGATCTCATCCCCCGGGATTTCCGTCCGGGGAAAGTTATCGAGCCGATGCAACTGGACGGCATGGCCTGCGGGGTCATCCCGCTGGTGTGCTTCGAGGACACCATCGCGGATCTCGCCCGACGGTTCGTGCGCGCGGAGCCGCAGCTCATGGTGAATGTCACGAATGACAACTGGTTCCACGACAGTCCGGAGTCCCTCATCCACGCGCTCAATGCCCGCTGGCGTTGCCTGGAACTCCAGCGCCCCATGGTGCGGTCCGCGAACACCGGCTTCACCTGCGTGATCGACCCCGACGGTCGCGTCACCTCCTCGCTCCCCGTCCGCACGCGGGGCGCGCTGCATACGAATGTGCTGGTCTATCCCGGCACGGTCACCTTCTACGCCGCGCACGGGGAGATCGTGTCCATGGTCGCGGGCATCGCCGGGCTGGTGCTTGGCCTGGGCCTTATGCTCACCAGCCAACGCTCCCACCAATGATCCTGCCACCGACCCCTACCCTGGAAACCAAAGAGGAGGTGATGTTCTTTGACACGGACATGGCGGGTGTGGTGCATAACATCGCCTATCTCCGGTTCATCGAGACCTGCCGCACCCGCCTGGCCGTGAATCTGGGCATGGACATCACCGGGCTGATGGCCCTGAACCGCTTCCCCGTGGTGGTGCGCACGGAGATCGACTACCGCCGGTCCGCGAAGTTCGGGGACACACTGCTCATTCGCGGACGTCTGGAAAAGCTGGAGCGCGCCCGTTTCTGGTGCCGGTTTGAAGTGGTGCGCGCGGCGGACGAGGCACTGCTCGTCACCTGCCTCCAGTCCCTCGCCCTCGTGGAAATGCCCCAGGGCCGCCCTCTTCGCCTTCCTCCTGACTGGCGGCAGAAGTGGCCACATCTCTTCGAGGGGACGGCCTCCGCTGCCGGGGAATAAAAAAATCCGGCCCTCTACAAGAGAGGACCGGATATGAAAGGCTATTCCGTGCCGGGATAATGGTTCACACCATGCCCAACTGCATGCGGCCCACTTCGGAAATCATGCCCTGATTCCACGGCGGGTCCCAAACGATCTCCACCCGCGCGTCATCAATGCCCGGGATGCCCATGATCTTCCCTTGGGCATCCGCCGCGATGGTGGGGCCCATGCCGCAGCCGGGAGCGGTCAGGGTCATCTTCACGGTTACCACCGTCTTCTCCTCCTCTTTGGCAATGTTGCAGTCATACACTAGACCCAAGTCCACGATATTCACGGGGATTTCCGGGTCGAAGACCGTCTTCATACCTTCCCACACGGCCTTCTCCAGTTCCTCGCCCTCCAGGGGCTGCACGGGGACATCCGAACCTGCGTCCTTGCGTTCGAGGCCCAGGGCGTCGGCATTTTTGGAGGAAATGCGGGCCAGGCCGTGATCCGTCGCCACGGTATAGCTGCCGCCCAGGCTTTGCGTGATGATAACCCGGGTGCCGGCGGGCAGGAGAATGGTATCCCCGCTGGGGATCTGGATGGCCTCCACTTCGCGGGAGAGTTCTATGTCGGTATTCATGAAAAAGGGAATGGAAGAAGGATACGCGCGGCGCGGTCAGAGTGGCACGATTTTCAGTTTGCCGGATTTGATGCCGGAGGCTTCGCCCAGGCTTTCGGAGAGATTTCCCCGGGCAGCCGGGACCTCGACGGGCGGGGGAACGACGGTGGCGGTATCCGCATCCAGCGCGGCACGGAGAGCCCCCTCCACCATCTGGCCGCAGTGGATCTTCATGGGCGGGAGCGGCCCCAGGGGCGCGCTGAGTTCGGCGGCGGAAAGATCCCGCGCCTCCTCCACGGTGCGGCCTTTCAGCATTTCCGTGGCCATGCTGGCGACAGCGATGGCGGTCTGGCAGCCGAAGCTTTGGAAGGACGCGCGGTCGATCACCTTGCGCCCGTCCTTTTCCGTGAATTTCAGCCACATGCGGACCATGTCCCCGCACTCAGGATTGCCCACCGTGCCCACGGCATCGGCATCCGGCATTTCACCGAGGTTTTTGGGATCGGCGATGGAGGCGTGCAGCAGGTCTTCGTTCATGAGGGAAAAAGGGAAGGGGGGTTACTCCATCTCCAGCCGGTAGCGCGGCAGGGTGAGATCTACGTCACAGCTCCAGGCGTCGATGCCGCCCGCGAGGCTTTTCACATTCGTCAGAGAATGGCCCGTGAGATACGCGGCGGAGTCCAGGCTGCGCACGCCGTGGTGGCAATAAACCACGATGCGCTGGTCCGCCGCCCCGCCAAAGAGGCTTTGCAGCAGGTCCTGCGTCATCAGTTCCGCGCCCGGCAGCTTCACGGCTTCATATTCCTCCCGGGAACGGACATCGATGAGCCGGAGCGGCCCGCCGTCCGCCAGTTGGGCGGAAAGCTCCTGGGGGGAAATCTGCATTCTCGCGTCCTGCTCCGCGCTGGCTTCCAGATGAGCCAGCATCTCCGCGGGGTCGATGTTGTCATTTCTCCGGCAAACCTCCGCCACCGTTTCCTCCGGGGAGAACGCACAACTGCTGCACCCGCCGATGTGGTATTTCGCGAACAGCGCGCGGCGCGCTCCGGGCATGGCCTCCAGGAGGTCACTCATGGTCATGTCAGGACTGAAGGCGGTGGCGGTGGTCATGAGGGAGTACGGGAAAGTTTTCTCTTTCAGACAGACTACGCATGCCTACCATGGCGGTCAACCCGGCACCCGGCCTCCCTGCGTGCCCGCCGCACGCCCCTTTTCTCATGAAAGACGACCTCCCCAAGATCCACTTCTGGCCTAACTTTATGACGGCCGGGAACCTGTTCTGTGGATTCTTCGCCATGCTTTATCTGCTGACCAAACCCAGCCAGGGAGATGCGCAAATCGTCGTGGGCCTGATCCTCGGAGCCTGCCTCTTCGACATGCTGGATGGCCGGATTGCCCGGGCCATCGGGGAGGAGTCGCCCTTTGGCCGGGAATTCGATTCCCTGGCGGACATCGTTTCCTTCGGGGTCGCGCCCGCGCTGCTGATGCACCATGTGGTGCTGGACAGCATGGACAGCGAGAAGGCGGGCTGGTTCATCGCCTATTTTTATGTGCTGTGCGGAGCCATCCGCCTCGCCCGGTTCAATTGCCTCGCGCAGATCGCGAGTGGAAAACCGAGCAAGGATTTTACCGGCTGCCCCATTCCGGCCGCCGCGGGCGTCATCGCCTCTGTGACCCTTCTGTTGCTGGATCCCAATGCAAAGAGCTTTCTGGAGATCGGCCCGTGGCGCTGGGTGCTGCCAGGGCTCATGGTGCTGCTTTCCTTCCTGATGGTGAGCAAGCGGAAGTATCCCAGCTTCAAGGGCTTGTCCTGGCGGACGAAGCGCAGTTTCCCCTGGTTCTTCGCCGCTATTTTCCTCGTGGCGCTGATCCTTTATAAGCCCATGATCATGCCGTCTATTTTGTTTGTCGGCTATCTGTTTTATGGGCTGGTCCGCCCCTGGGTGAAACGGGAATGGCGGCGTGAAATCGAGGAGGACCCGGATGAGCCGGAGGACATGGAGGACGAAGAGGACACGGTGGCCAACAAAGCCCTTACTGGCCCTCCTGTTCATATCTCCTCCACCGCGGTGCTGCCTCCCTCTTCCATCCCGGCGGCTCCCGCTATCTCGCCTGCCGTGATCATTACTCCTGCTCCCGCCGCCCCGGCCCCCGAAGCCCTGCCGCCCGCGCCGGAAAGTCCGCCTGCTCAGTCCTGAGGACCATGAGGGGCGTGGAGTCTCCCGGAATCCGGCGTGCCGGAAAGACTTGTGGGGTAAAGAGCAAGCTCATCCTGCTCCTTCCCTCCATCCTTCTCCTCCTGGTAATTTCCATCTGGTGGGCCCATGACCAACCGGTTTACAGCGACCCCTCTGAAGTGTCAGCGGAGGGCCAGTCACGTGCCTGGGTGGCCCGCCAGTTTGAGATCGTTTCCACGAGTCTGGCGGGATTCGCGTTGATAGTTCTGGCGATAGTGACCGGCACCCGCATCCACCGCCTCCCCTGGTGGCATCTTCTCTGGGAAGTTCCTTATTTCACCTTCGGCCTGGGCACGGTGAATCTGGTGATCGCTTTCGCGCTCTTCCGGGTGGTCACCTGGTTGAATCCGGGGTTTTACCTCTGAATGTCAGAGTGTCGGCTGGCTCTTGTTCCGCGGGTGCTTACTCCCCGGACTCGTGCTCCTCGATTTCATCCGCCAGCCGCTCGTTGCCCTTCCGGGCGCGACGGCCCACCAGCTTCAGGATGGCTTTCAGAATTTCCGTGCCGGCCACCGGATGGCTGGCCAGGAATGCCTCGAAGGCATCCGTCGTAATGGACCAGACCACGGAAGCCACGTGGGCCGTCACCGTGGCGCTGGCGATGGCCCCTTCGTCCAGAAAACCCATTTCCCCCACGGTCTCACCAATCTGCACATACCCCAGCGGCACCAGTTCCTCCGGCGTGCGGAGCGTGATGGCCAGTTCGCCGTCCACGACGAGGTGCAGGGCATTCGCGGTGCCTCCCTGCTCCACCACGATGCTGCCTTTCAGCCGCGACATGAAGTCTCCGAATCCGGTCAACGCCTCCCTGGCGGCCGGGGACACACTGGCGAGCACACCGCTGGACGGAAGGGAAAGGGAGTCTTCTTGCATGATGCGCCATGCTGTCGGCGCGCTAACCGGGCGCAACCGGAAACTCCCCGCAAACCGGGGATTTTACTCATTCAAAATAGATCACCCGCACGTCCGGAAAACGCCGGCAGAAGGCGGCGATCTCTTTCCGGTTCATGACCATGAATGCCGTGCTCAGGGCGTCCGCCAGGGTGGCATTCGGAGCCACGGACCAGCGGATCATGCGGCGCAGATCCACCACCTTTGAGGTGCGCGGATCAATGACATGCGCTCCTTTGACCTGAAATCCCGTGCCACTGACCGCTTCATCCCGCAGGGCAAACGGTTCCGGCGCGCCTGCCCGCACCAGCCAGCCCTCCGCGCCCGGCATGGACCCCACGCCCAGCAGCGTGCTGGTGCCCGCGTTCAGCAGGGCATTGGTGATGCCGTGGCGCTCCCGGAGCAGGTCCGCCGCCTGGTCCAGCGCGTAGCCTTTGCCGATGCCGCCCAGGTCCAATTGCATATTATCCGCCCGGGGAGTGACCGTGAATTCCTCCGGATCGATCTCCAGCAGGTGGTAGCCGCAGCGCGCCCGCGCCTCCTCCACCTCCTCCGGCGGGGCCTTCCTCGGAGCCCCGTCCGGCCACCGGAGAACCTGAAAAAGCGGGCCGATAGTCACGTCGAAGGCTCCTCCGGTCTGCTCCCAGATATCTTTTCCGTAGGAGAGGCAGTCCATGGCCGCCTCCCGCACATCCACCAGCGTCCCGGCATCGCTGCCATTGATGCGGCTGATGTCGCTATAAGGAATGAACCGGCTGAGCTGCTGTTCCAGTTGGTCGATGTCGTCCCAAACATCCTGCGCGGCGAAGGCGGCCTCTCCGGCATCCGGATGTGCCAGCGTGAGGTCGAAGCGCGTCGCCATCGCCTCGTGGCTGAAACGGTGCAGTTCCGGCCTGTTCATTGTTGCACGGCCACCGGTTCCCACGGCTGGCGGGCCACATACTGGTCCCACAGGGGTTTTTTCACATACACCCGCAGGTTGCCGCCGGAGTAGAGCGTGATCTGGCCGGGCATGTGTGCTTCGTTGAAAATCGCCTCCTGTCCGGGCAGGGCCTGAAGGGCGGCGCGGAATTGATCGTCCGCCTCCGGGCTGAAGAACATCACGGCGGCTTCGTTGGGGTCCATGGAGGCCGACTGCCACCGGTAGTTGGGAAAACGCCGCGCGAGGTACCATGGCAGGGGGAATCCGCCCTGGATGTCGTTCTGATCGATCCGCATGTTATGCCCGTCCGGATGCAGCTCAGCGAAGTGCTCCAGCTTATCCACCCAGTCCAGCACGTCCGTGGAGGTCATGCTGTAATTATACGGATTCCGCGATTCCCGGGCAAAATCTCGCGTGGCCCGCCATGCCTGAAGCCCCAGGTGCACGCTGGCCACCAGCAATACCACCACCGCCACCCGCCGCCAGCGGGGAACCCAGAACATGCGCACCACCCGGTCCGCGCCGATCCCCGCCATGATGAGCAGCCCGTGCCAGGCCCCCAGGACGCACCAGGGCGTTTTGTAGGCGATGAAGGAATAGATGAGGAACGTGCCCGCGGAATAGACCGCCAGAAACCGCATGAAGTGGTTGCTCTGATTCCGCGCCGCCGTGGCCGTGAAGGCGGCGATGCAGCCGATGAGCGCCAGCACCATGAGGACCGCTTCGGTGAAAATCGCACGGCGCGGGTCCGCCGTGAGGCAGAGCACGCTCTTCCAGTCCTCCCATCCCGGCGAGCCCGGGCCGCCCCACTCCCGGCCGGAGATAAGCCCGCCCCACAGCAGCTTGAAGTAGTAGCCAAAGGGCTTCTCGTGGCCCTGTCCGTCCGCGCGCCCCAGCATGTTTACATACGTGGCCACGCTGTCCCACACCCCGCTCCACTTTGTAAAAAACTGGGAGAACAGCACGATGGAGGTCACCGCCGCCACCCCCGCGAAAATGAGCAACTGCCGCCAAGTGACCGGGGCTTTCCGGTTCCTGTTCACCACTCCCAACCCGGCTCCGGCGGAGAAAAACTCCGCGATGTAAACGAAGAACACCGCCAGCCCCATGGCCGCGAAGTGCAGCACGCACGTCTCCTTCGTGGCGTGCATGAGCCCCGCCGCCACCCCGGCCCACACCAGCCAGGCTATCCGCCGGGTGATCCAGAACCGCCACCCGCAGGCGATGCACGCGAAGGTGAAGAACACCAGCAGCATCTCCATGATATAGTAGCGGCTGTAAAACACCATGGCCGGCGAGACCGCGATAAACAACGCCGACCACCCCAAAGCCATGCGGCTGATGCCATCCCCTGCCAGCGTGAGCAGGAGAATCACCCCCACGCCATACAGGGCGGGCACCAGGCGCAGCAGACTCTCCGTGGCATCGTCCCAGGGCACCCCCTCCATCCACATGACCGGGATGGTGCTGTAGAGCAACGTGGGGCCGTGGTGATCCTTGGGGTCGTAACGATACTCTCCGTCGATCATTTCCCGCAGCTTCAACGCCTGGGTGGTCTCATCCACGTGCATGGTTTTGACTTCCCGCGAGGGGAAGCGAAGCACACACGCCGCGACCAGAGCCACCAGCA
Organism: Verrucomicrobiales bacterium; assembly: GCA_965229245.1. Classification (GTDB taxonomy): domain Bacteria; phylum Verrucomicrobiota; class Verrucomicrobiia; order Verrucomicrobiales; family V1-33; genus V1-33. The sequence continues at coordinate 803,317 of CBDDIW010000001.1, read as the reverse complement.
CCAGCACCAGCGCCCGTGACAACTGCGTCGCATCATCACGGGATTCCGGGGAGGACAATTTCACCCCTCACGCTTAGACGCCCACCGCGAATTGCAAGGTGGAATGAGGGTTCCGTCCCTCGTTGTTCAAAAAACGGACTTCCGGACGGTCAGCCGGAGCTCAGTCCCTCACGGCGGAGGACACATACTCCAGCACGCGACGGAGGCCGTCATCGCCGCCGAGACTCCCTTCGTTGAAGGGGCCGCGCGGCGTGGGCTTCCAGGTGTCCCGGGAGGTATCGGGGGCGGGCTGGGGGAGACCGGTGAGGGAGGGATCGTACTGGCCGTTGTTGCCGCCCAGCTTGTAGATCACCAGGTCCAGCGAGGGCACGATGAAAAGGCCGAAGCCGCCGGCGCCGGATTTATAAAAGGCATCGCGCGGGGCTCCAATGACATGGCCGTCGGCGTTGTGCTCGAACTGGAGGCTGAAAGGAGTATGCGGATTGAAGGGCGAGGGCTCGTGGCATTTCGCGATGTAATCCGCGGGCACCAGTTGCTTTTCCCCCCACTTCCCCTGGTGGAGCAGGCAATAGCCGAACCGCAGGGCATCCGAGGCATGCACCGCCGTGCTGCCCGCGCCATTGGCATGGGCCATGGTGAAGTCCCCCCGGTGCAGGCAGTAGCCCCACGGTCCCCAGCCCATGGGTTTCGCCAGCCGTTCGTTGATGTAATCCTGAAGCTCCATGCCCGTCACATGACGCAGCACCAGGGAGGCGATGTGCGGGGCGGGGGAGGAGTAGGAGTAGCCCGCGCCCGGGTCCGTCCAGAGCGGCACACGCAGGGAGGAAACATCCAGGTCCCGGTAGTTCTGCCCCGGCGCGGCTTTCATGGGGGAGGCCACGCCGCGCACCACGCCCACGGGGGCGCCGCCCTCCCCATTGTATCCGGCGGTCATACACAGCAGTTGCCCCAGGGTGATGTCCGCCTTCCGCGGGTCATCGAGCGGAAAGGCCTCCTGCAGATAGGTCTCCGTGAATACTTTCGTCTCCAGCCCCTGGGGGATTTTGTCCCGGAATTCCTTAAGCATGATGCCGCAGGCGATGCTGGTATAGGCCTTCCCCGTGGAGGCCATGTCGGGATTCGCGTTCCGGCTGGCGCGACCGAAGTATTTCTCAAATACCAGATACCCGTGCCGGACCACCAGCAGCCCGCCATTCTGCGTGCCGCGCAGCGCCACCTCGTAAGCCTGCTCCAGGCGTGCCGCATCCATGCCCGCCAGCTCGTGGATCTGCGCCGCCTCCGTCAGGGTGCGCCAGCCGCCTTCGGAATCCGGAGGCGGAAAGTAATCTCCTGCCCCGGCCCGCGCGGCCAGCAGGGAAAGCAGGAGGGCGCGACGGAGCAGGGGAAAGAGGGGGCGGAGGGAAAACATCATGCGGGACGGAGCCGGAAGACGGAGCCGGGTCAAATGCCTTCCTGCTAGGTGATTCCGTAGAGGGAATGGTTTTCCCTCCGGCTTCGTCTCCTTCGCTCACTCCTGTTCAGAATTCCCCGGGAGGAGGAGTAAGCGTGGGAGTATGAGAAGGAGCGCCGTTGCGCGGTTTCCGCGGCGACCTACCCTCATACTCTCCGGCGACTGTCTTCCCATGAACTACTGGCTTTTCAAATCTGAACCTGATGTCTTTTCCTTCGCGGATCTGAAGGCCCGGCCTGGCGGGCGGGAGCCGTGGACGGGTGTCCGCAACTATCAGGCCCGCAACTACATGCGGGATGAAATGCGCGTGGGGGACATGGCCCTGTTTTACCATTCCAGTTGCCCGGAGCCAGGCATCGCGGGCGTGATGGCCATCGCCACTGAACCCTATCCGGACCCCACTCAGTTCAAACCGGGTGACGATTACTTCGACGCCAAGGCCACGCCGGAAAAACCCATCTGGCACCTCGTGGACGTGGCGTGGGCGAAGGATTTCAAGAATTTCGTCTCCCTCGAGACCTTGCGCGCGGATCCGGCGCTGGCAGACATGATTACGCTGCGGAAGGGAAACCGGCTCTCGATCACCCCCGTCATGGCGGCGGAATTCAAGCATGTCTGCCGCCTGGGCGGGGTGAAATGAAGGCCGTTTCATTCCTGTCAGAAATCTGTTGCGCATTCTCCAGAATATGGAAATCTCCGCGCACTTACCCCGAGGGAGGGTAAGGAGTGGCGTGCCATGAGGGCACGGCTGCTGAAAATACCTCCTGGATATGCCTCCTGTTACCATCGACCCCGCTCAGTATCAACTGCACCCCGGCGACACCGGCAGTGCTGACTATCAAGTCGCGCTTCTCACCCAGCGCATCAATTATCTCACCCAGCACCTGGGTGCCCATAAGAAGGATTTCTCGTCCCGTCGCGGCCTGCTGAAGCTCGTGGCTCTGCGCCGCCGCCTGCTGGACTACCTCAAGAACACCGCCCCTGAGCGCTACCAGAAAGCCATCAAGGGCCTCGGACTCCGCCGCTAATCAAATTGCCGGAGACCGCGCCATGATTTCGACGCCGACCCCGCCCCGGTGATACCGGGCGGGGTTTCGCGTTGTTACCGGGTCGGCTGTGAAATGTGCGAAGTGACAGGGGAAGAGACCGCGCCCATGCGGCGTGGCGCTTTCCCTTTCACTTTCCACTTTCACGGACGCCTGGAACCACCCGGGGGGAGTAAGATCTCCCCCCAACCCGATAACAAGAAAAACAGACAAGCAACCCAATGAGCATCTATAGCACCACGAGCCAGGTCGGCTCTTCCGCCATCATTATCGAAACCGGCAAAATGGCCCGCCTCGCGGACGGCGCCGTCACCGTGCGTCTCGGTGACACCGTCGTGATCGTCACCGCCGTGTCCTCCACGAATCTGAAGGACGGCCAGGATTTCTTCCCCCTCAGCGTCGAGTACAAGGAAAAAGCCTCCGCCGCCGGTCGTTTCCCCGGTGGTTACTTCAAGCGTGAGGGCCGCCCCACGGAAAAGGAAATCCTAACCTGCCGGATGACGGACCGCCCCCTGCGTCCGCTTTTCCCCAAGGGCTACTTCTACGACACCCAGATCGTGGCTCTCCTCCTGAGCGCGGACGGGGAAAATGACTCCGACGTGCTCGCCATGAACGGGGCCTCCGCGGCCGTGTATCTCTCGGATCTTCCCATGGCCAAGCCCTTCGGCGCAGTGCGCGTGGGCCGTATCGGCGGCGAATTCGTGGCCAACCCCACGCATGAGCAGCGTCTGGACAGCGATCTCGACCTCATCTACGTGGGCAGCGAGGACGAAGTCATCATGATCGAAGGCGATGCCTTCGAAGTGCCGGATGAGGAATTCATCAAGGCGCTCCACTTCGGCCACCAGTCCGTGCAGCCCCTCATCGCGGCGCAAAAGGAACTCCGCGAAAAAGCCGGGAAGCCGGTGCGCGAATACAAGCTCCTGAATGCCCGCCAGGAACTCCTGGACGTGGCCTACGAAGTGGCGGGCGACCGCATCGAAGGTGCCATCTACACCTCCGGCAAAACCGCCCGCGCCAAGGCCGTGGGCGCGCTGAAAGAGGAAGTGAAAGCCGCCATTCTCGCGAAGTATCCGGACGCCGGTTCCTTCGAAATCAGCCAGGCCTTCGAATACCTCCAGAAGAAAGCCTTCCGCATCAGCATCCTCGACAAGAAAAAGCGCTGCGACGGTCGGGAGCTGGACGAAATCCGTCCCCTCACCGCCGAGGTGGACTGCCTGCCCCGCGTGCACGGTTCCGCGCTCTTCGGTCGCGGCGAGACGCTGGCCATGGCCCTCGTGACCCTGGCCCCGCTGGACGAGGCCCAGGAGTTCGACAACTACACGGGCGGTGAGGACAGCAAGCGCTTCATCCTGCACTACAACTTCCCTCCGTTCTCCGTGGGGGAAACGGGCCGCTTCGGTGGCCAGAACCGCCGGGAAATCGGCCACGGCGCGCTCGCCGAGAAGTCCATCTTCCCGGTGCTCCCGTCCGAGAAGGACTTCCCCTACGCCATGCGCGTGAGCAGCGAAGTGATGGAGTCCAACGGGTCCACCTCCATGGCCAGCACCTGTGCCGGCGTCATGGCCCTCTACGCCGCGGGCGTGCCCCTCACCGCTCCGGTGGCCGGCATCTCCGTGGGTCTCGTCTCTGAGTTCGACGAGAGCGATAAGATGACGCGCTTCCTGACGATGATCGACATCCTCGGCAGCGAAGACCACTACGGCGACATGGACTTCAAGCTTTGCGGCACGGAAAAGGGCGTCACCGGCTACCAGCTGGACCTGAAGCTCCCCGGCATTCCCCTCAGTATCCTGGAGGAAGCCATCCACAAGGCGCGGAAGGGCCGTCTGGACCTGCTGAAGGTGATGAACGCCTGCATCAGCAAGCCCTCCCCGCTCAGCCAGTATGCCCCGCGCATCGAGACCACCAAGATCCCGCCGGACCGTATCGGCGAGCTCATTGGCCCTGGCGGCAAGGTCATCAAGGGCATCCAGGCCGAGTCCGGAGCGAAGATCGACATCGACGACGACGGCACGGTCCACATCTACTCCTCCCGCAAGGAGTCCCTGGACATCGCCATGCGCCTCGTGCGCAATATCTTCGCGGAAGCGGAGATCGGTGCCATCTACACGGGCCGTGTGGTCAGCACCACGAACTTCGGGGCCTTTATGGAACTCTTCCCGGGCCGGGATGGACTCATCCACATCTCCGAACTCGCCGACTTCCGCGTCAACCGCACGGAGGACGTGGTCAAGGCCGGGGACATCGTCACCGCCAAGTGTATCGGCATCGATGACAAAGGCCGCGTGAAGATGAGCCGCAAGGCCGTGCTGAAGGACAAGGAGCGCGAGCTTTCCGCCCAGGCCGCCGCCTCCGCTCCTCCCGCCCCGGCTTCCGAGGCCCCCGCGGAAGAAGCCGCTCCCGCCGCGACTGGTGGCGATGACACGGATCCTCAGTGATAAGCGTTCACTTTCACTTTAAGTGAAAATTCAGCCCGCCCGGCGTGACCCGCCGGGCGGGTTTTGTTTTTTGTGTAGTCCGCAGTGGCAGGCCCCAGTCCACACAGCGGTGGAGAGTCCCGGATGGGCATTGTTGTGTCCTTGAGATATATGCCAAATACAGCATATTTTGACCTTGTTTCTGATAGCAACCCAAGGGAACGGGGAGACGTTCCTGCGAGGAAACCCGGCTCTTTCACCGGGCCGGAAATTCCCATCCCACACCTGTTCCCATGCCCCGTCTTCATCGCCTCCGCTTCACCCCACTGCTTTCCGCCCTGACGCTTTCTTTTTCCAGCCTGTCGGGGCATGCCCAGGCGACGGACTATTCCATGGAGGATGCCTTTCCCGGGGTGAGGTTCGATCAGCCGCTGGGCATCGTCACGGCCCCGAAGGAGACCAGCCGGATTTTTGTGCTGGAGAAGACCGGGCGCATTCAGGTGCTCACGGGTCTGGACGGCTCCAAAGTGGAAAAGAAGATATTCCTGGACCTCACCAAACCCCGCGATGGGGCGCTGGAGACGGAGGGGGAATGCGGCGTGCTAGGCCTGGCCTTCCCGCCGGATTTCGCCACCTCCAAACGTGTGTTTGTGTATTACAGCCTCAAGCTCTCCGGGAAGCTCCACCAGCGGGTCTCGCGCTTTGAGCTGGACACGAACGATGCGGATCGCGTGAACCCCGCCAGCGAGCAGCCTCTCTGGAGCCAGGCGGACCCTGCCAGTAATCACAACGGCGGAGACCTGGTCTTCGGCCCGGACAGCTATCTGTATGTGAGCGTGGGCGATGGCGGCGCGGCGGACGACCGCTTCAACAACGCCCGCTTTATCAACAAGGGATTCTTCGCCGCCATCCTCCGCATGGACGTGGATCTGAAAGCGGGGAATCCCGCGCCGAATCCCCACCCTGGCATCGCCCGGGATGACAAAGGCGCGGCTTTCTACGCCGTGCCCGCGGACAATCCGTTCATCGGAGCCACCACTCACCATGGGGAGAAAGTGGACCCCGCCACTGTGCGGACGGAGATCTGGGCCACGGGGCTGCGCAATCCCTGGCGCATGCACCTAGACGTGCCCACCGGTCGCCTCTTCACCGGGGACGTGGGGCAGAATCTTTATGAAGAGGTGGACATCATCACCAAAGGCGGGGACTACGGCTGGAGTTATCGCGAGGCGAAGCACCCCTTCCCGCAAGGTCCCGGCCGGGCCCGCCAGCCCCTAGATTTCAAGCCCGTGGAGCCCATCTTCGAATACCCGCGCGCCACGGGCATTTCCGTGACAGGCGGTGTGGTTTATCGCGGGAAGGCGCTGCCAAAACTCAGTGAAGCCTACATTTTCGCCGATTACGGCAGCGGCGCGGTGCTGGCCCTCCGGGAAAAGAGCGGCACTTGGGAACCGGAAACGCTAGCCCGGGAGCCGGGCATTGCGGGTATCGGTACCGATCCCCGGGACGGCACGGTGCTCTTTGCCAATCTGGCCCAGGGCCGCGTGGGGAAACTGAAGGCAGGGAAGTAGCCGACCGTTTTTGCCTCCCGGGCTCCCGCAAAACCGCGAGCCCGGGAATTCCGTGCTTTCCCTTCCATAGCCCGCCGTGGCATTGTCAGGATCATGACTGACTACGATGAAGTCCGCTATCCGTGCCACGCGTACGCGCACACCCATCCCGGGCACCTCTATGTGCTGGCTCAGCTCCACGGCATGACGCCGGTGCCACTGGAAAAATGCCGCGTGCTGGAGATCGGTTGCGGGGACGGGGGAAACCTCCTGCCCATGGCGTGGCATCTGCCGGAAAGTCATTTCTTCGGCTTCGACCTCGCGAAGTCCACCATCGATGAAGGGAACGCCCTGATCGCCAAACTGGGCGTGAAGAACCTGGAGCTGCGGCATCTGGATCTCCTGGAGTTTCCCGAGGAGGAGGGACCGTTCGATTACATCATCGCCCACGGTTTCTACTCCTGGGTGCCCGCCTTCGTGCGGGAGAAAATGCTGGCCCTGGTGCGGCGCATCCTTTCGCCGCAGGGGGTAGCCTTCGTGAGTTACAATGCCTATCCTGGCGGCCACCTGCGCACCATGATCCGGGAGATGGCGCTCTTTCACACCAGCAAGGCCCCGGACGCGGCATCCAAGGTCTCCCAGGCCATGGCCTTCCTGGGATTCATGCAGGACGGCATGTCTGACGTTGACGAGCATGGCCGGGTGCTGAAGTCCGAGGTGGCGCGCGTGCAGCGGTTTCACCCCGCGCACTTTTTCCACGACGACCTCGCGGAGATCAATCAGGCCTTCTACATCCACGAATTTGCCGCCCAGGCTGCCGCCCAGGGGTTGCAATACATGGACGACGCGGACTTCCCGTCCACCCAGGACAACCGGTTTCCCCCGGCAGTGCGGGAGACTCTGGCGGAGCTGGCGGACAATCCCATCATGCACGAGCAGTATTTGGATTTCCTGAAGTGCCGCCGCTTCCGGCAGACGCTGCTCTGCCACGCGGAGATCCCGCTGGAGCACCGCATCAATCCGGCGCGTGTCCGCGATCTCTTCCTTGGCGGCCCCGTGGTGGCGGGAGACCGGGCGAAGGGGGAATGGCGCAGCCAGGGCGGGGCGGGCCTCCGCATCACCCATCCCGTGGCTACCGCCGCGTTTGGGGCTATCGGGACCGCGTGGCCGGCGCGGTACGACTTTGAGACGCTCACGGAGATCTGCATCAAAGCCACGGACGGCCCCCGGGACGGTGTCCAGGAGGTGCTGCAAAAAGTGCTCTGGGAGGCTCTCACCACCGGTCTCATCGATGCCTGGCCGGGCCAGGTGGATTTCGCGCCAGTGGCTTCGGAGAACCCCCGCGCCTGCTCTCTGGTGCGGCGCATGCTGGAATACGGGGACTCCGTGGTGACCCGCCTGCACAGCACGGTTTCCATTGGCGATGCCGCCGGAAAGCTGCTCATTTCACTGCTGGATGGTACCCGTGACCACGCGGCACTCATCCGGGAAATGACGGACTCCGCCCTCCTCCAGGAACAGGAACCGGACCCCGTGAAACGCGAAGCCTCCGCCCGCCAGCACGTGGAAACCGGCTTGGGCCAACTGGCAAAGCTGGGCCTGCTGGAGGCCTGAAAAACCGGAGAGCGAACCAGGGGAAACCTGTGTCGTGAACCCGGTGGCCTCACTGGACAGCGGTATGATAGGACTCCCGCGAACAGCGTTATAACGATCAGAAGGGAACACTCATCCTCCCGGGGCAGAGCCTTCTCCGTCAGCATTACCAGTGCCGGAGTCACTCTGCCGAACTTGACCGGAAGGCACCTTTCGAGGGATCACCTTCCTGGAGTCCGGGCGAACGAGGGGGTAGCCTGGAGTGCACCTTGAGATCAGGAGGATTCCGTTCCCTGATCCCCACGAACACGTGAAGGAAGAACTTGCGCCAAAACGGTGGCTTTCATAGATTTCAGTAATCATTAATATGAAAACGCCGATATCCCGTCGCTGGTCCCTCCTCCTTGGTCTTTCCGCCACCGTGGCTCTTACGGGGGCCAGCCATGCCGCGCTGGCGGCTTATCGTGGAGCGGTACTGGGTGACGGGGCCACGGCTTATTACGAATTTGAGGAAACGAGCGGCACGGTAGCGGGGGACAGCGCGGGCGCGGATAACAACGGTGCCTACCTCGGCGGCGTGACGCTCGGCCAGACCAGCGCGCTGGCGGGATTGGGGCGCTCGGCGGGATTCGATGGCACGGATGACCGCGTGCGCATCCCGGACAGCGCCATCTTTGACTACGGCACTGGCGGGTTCTCCATCGAACTATGGTATAAAGCAGGCACCTCCGGCCGGGGTGATCTCATCACCTATAAAGGCTCCGGCGGAGACTTCGGCCTTCACAGCTCTTCCCAGAATGCGAACACCCTGAGTGTTTACCACAATGATTTCCGGATCTCGAACGCGCCCACCATCGCGCTCGGCTGGAACTACATCGTTGCCACCCGCACCGCGGGAGGGGCTATTTCCCTCTACGTGAACGGACTGCTCGCGCAGACCGGTACGGATGTGGAATCCATGAACATTGCCTCTGACCTCCTTATCGGGGCAAATCACAATGGTGACCCCTCCAGCCCGGCACTGCTGTTCCAGGGCAACATTGATGAGGTGGCTTTCTATCCCACCGTGCTCACCCAGGCGCAAATTACCAGCCATTTCAATCTCGCGGGCGTGGTCCCCGAGCCCTCCACCGCCGGGGTGCTGTTGCTTTCCGGCCTCGGTGTTTTCCAAAGACGCCGGCGGAAATAAGATTATCCTGCCGAATAAACCGGGGCTCCCGCCGGGGTGAGAAATTGACGCGCCTGTGTGCCTCCGGATCCGGAGAACACGCGGGTGAGCGACAAACTCACCCCGGCGGGAGCCCCGGATAATTTTTCCACTCTGCAAGGCTCATCATAGGAGCCTGCGCTACCTGTGCGGGGAAACAGGAGGCCTTGAATGCGTAAAGGCATTTATTGCCAAATGCCCGGCGGATTTCTTAATTTCCAATTTAATATATGAAAACCTCTCTGCTCTGCCGCCGGAAATTGAATGCCGCCCTCACATGTGCTCTTCTCGGGGTAGCAATCGCCGGGGAGGCCCGGGCAGCGCTGGCGGCTTATCGCGGGGCCGTGCTGGGAGACGGGGCCGTGGCCTATTATGAGTTTGAGGAGACCAGTGGCACGGTGGCGGCGGACAGCGCGGGCGCGGATAATAACGGTGCCTATCTCGGGGGCGTGGCGCTCAATCAGACCAGCGGGCTGGCGGGGCTGGGACGGTCGGCGGGATTTGATGGCACGGATGACCGCGTGCGCATTCCGGACAGCCCGGTCTTCGATCTCGGCACCGGGGCTTTCTCCGTGGAGCTTTGGTTCAGAGCAGCCACCAGCGCCCGGGGGGATCTCATTACCTATAAAGGAGGTGCCGGGGATTTCGGCATTCACAGTTCCTCCCAGTCGCTGAATACCTCCAGTCTTTACCACACGAACTACAAGATCCAAAGCGCCCCAGTGATTGCCCAGGGGTGGAATTACATCGTGGCCACCCGCACCGCCGGGGGACTGCTGTCGTTTTATGTGAATGGTATCCTGGCGCAGACGGCCACGGACACGGAATCCATGAATATCCCCGCCGATCTCCTCATCGGCTCAAATCACATGGGGGATCCCGCAAATCTGACCCTCATGTTTCAGGGAAATATCGATGAAGTGGCCATCTATCCCTCCGCGCTGTCCCAGGCGCAGATCACCAGCCACTTCAATCTCGCGGGCGTGGTTCCGGAGCCTTCCACTGCCGGGGTTTTGCTTCTTTCCGGTGTTGCCATGATGCGTCGCCGCCGGGCACGATAGAATAACGCAATAGACGCGGGGAAGGGGAGCTGTTGTTTCCCCTATTCCCTATGTCAGGATCTGTTTCACCACATGCCCGTGGACATCCGTGAGGCGGCGGTCGATGCCGTTTTGCCGCACGGCGAGTTTCTCGTGATCGATTCCCAGGAGGTGCAGCACGGTGGCGTGGAAATCATAGCAGTAAGTCTCGTCCTCCGCCGTCTTGAAGCCCCAGTCATCGCTGCGGCCATGGGCCACGCCGGGCTTGATCCCGGCTCCCCAGAGCCAGGTCACGAAGGTGCCGCCATTGTGGTCGCGGCCCAGTGAACCCTGGGCGAAGGGCGTGCGGCCAAACTCCGTGGTCCAGATCACCAGCGTGTCCTCCGCCAGCCCCCGGGCCTTCAAATCCCGCAGCAGGGCGGCGATGGGCGCGTCCACGCTGGCAGCCATGGGAGGCAGTTCGGTGAGAATGTTCCCGTGGTTGTCCCAGTTGTTCACGGCCCCCTGCGGGCCGCTCCAAACCTGCACGAAGCGCACGCCCCGCTCGATAAGCCGGGTGGCCAGCAGACACCGGCGGCCAAAGTCCTCCGTCACCTTGTTCTCCATGCCATAGGCTCGCCTGACGTAATCCGGCTCCCGCATCACATCAAAGGCCTCCGGCGCGCTGAGCTGCATCTTCGCCGCGAGCTCATAGCTGGCGATCCGCGCGTCCAGCCGGGAGTCCCCGGGATGATCCGCCGCGTGGGCCCGGTTCATCTTATCCAGCAGGGAAAGACTGGCGGCGTCCTTCCCGCGATTCGCGAAGGCGAACTTTTCGCCGGCAAAGAGGTCCGGCACCGGCTGCGGCGCGGCGGCATTGATCACCGTGCCCTGATGCACGGCGGGGAGGAATCCCGCGGAGAAACACCCGCGCTGATTGTAAGGGAGCCCCCGGGAATCCGGCAGCACCACGAAGGAGGGCAGATTGTCCGCGATGTTCCCCAGCGCGTACGAAATCCACGAGCCCATGCAGGGAAACCCAGGGAAGAGGAACCCGCTGTTCATCATGTAGGTGCCGGGCCCGTGGACGTTCGTTTTCGAGGTCATGGCCATGAGGAAGGCCATCTCGTCCACCAGCTTTGCCTGTTCCGGAAAGACACTGCTCACCCATCGCCCGCTCTGGCCGTGCTGCTTGAACTCAAAGGGGCTCTTCATGAGCGCCCCGCACACACCCGTCTGGCCCTCCGGCTTTTCTTTGGGCCCCAGCATCTGGCCGTGCAAGCGTTCCAGCTCGGGCTTGTAGTCAAAGGTATCCATGGGGCTGGCCCCGCCGGTCATGAAAAGCTGGATGATCCGCTTCACTTTCGGCATGTGGTGCTGGATGCCCTGAATGCTCCCCGCCACGGCGTCCCGGGACATCATCTGGGAAAGCGCGAGCCCGGCGAACCCGCCGCCGAGGTTCCACAGGAAGTCGCGACGGGACCGGGCGGGAGAGGAAAACGGAGGCATGGCCGGTTTACGGAAAGGGGTTACCGGCTTTCTTACGCCGGAGAAACGGGGGAACGTTCAAGCGTTCTGAGCCTTCCCACGCTATCACGGCAGGCAGAACCCAGGAGGTCAACCGTCCGCGGGATCACTCCTCCACCGCCATCACGTCCACGGCCACGGCCAGTTTCTGGCTGCCAAAGCCGAGGCTCACGCCCGTGAGGGGGCTGACGTCTGAGAAATCCCGACCCCAGCACAGGGTGATGTGGCGGCCGGAGGGCAGCAGGTTATTGGTGGGATCGGCATCGATCCAGCCGCGCGTTTCCCCACACCACACGGAGACCCACGCGTGCGAGGCATCGGCTCCCACCAGCTTCTTCTGGCCGGGCGGGGGCACGGTTTCCAGATACCCGCTGACATACCGGGCGGGCAGTCCCACTGAACGGAGGCAGGCGATCATGACCTGCGCGAAATCCTGACACACGCCCCGGCGGTTTTGAAAGGACTCCACCACTGGCGTGGCGGCGCTGGTGGCCTCCGGATCGAACTGGAAGTCGCGGAAGATCCGGGAATTGAGGTCCTCCACCCCGTCCAGCACCGGGCGGCCCGGGGGAAACGAAGGGCGTGCGTAAGCGGCAAAAATCTCCCTCAGCGGAATGAGCGGCGAGGCCCAGATGTATTCCCCGGCGGCAGTGCCCGCGTCCCAACGGTCGCCCCGGCAGGCATCGCGCACCGCTTCCCAGCCCGGCGTCTTTCCCGGCCCGGGTGGCGGCGGGGTGTGGATGCGGACGAAGCTCCGGGCCACCACCTCCAGCTCGGCGTGAGTGCCCTCCACTTCAAAATAAACGCAGGAATTCCCGAAAGCATCCGTGCGCGGGGCGGAGCGGCAGGCGGGCTGCGGGTGCACGTGGATCTCATGCCACGGGCAGTCCTGGGTGGGAAGCTGCCGGGGTTCCAGCCGCGCGATGTAGTGGGCCACCGCGACCGGGCCGTCATAGGTGTAGAGCGTGCGGTGGCTGATCTGGTAAAGCATTGAGCGTGACGCCGGACGTTTTGTTAGAACTCCCGCCGCGCGGAGTGGCTGAAGTAGTGCCGGGAGAGCTGCCCGGAGAGGTCCTCCAGGCCGGCCTTGAGCTTTTCGCAGGTGGACGGCACCACTTGCAGCACGGCGGGGGCATTGTTGGTCAGCGCCTGGAGATTCAGTCCGCCGAGATCGGAGCGCAGAATATCCAGCCGTTCCCAGCCATGGGGCTCGCTGCCGGTGGTGGTCCAGGGGAGTTGGTTCATCACCATGCCCAGGCAGCGGAACTGCCAGGCCACGGAGCGCGGGTTTTCCTCATTCAGCAGCACCAGATCCGCCACCTGGAGGAGCGCGGGCCGGGCAAAGTGGAGGCGGCGGTACGTCATGGAACTGTCGCACACCTCCAGCAGCGGCGTCAGCACGGCATCGTCCTGCGCGCAGAGCGTGGCCGCGCACCCGGCAAGAGACAGAATGCCGTGCGCGCGCTCGATGCGGCGTCCGGTTTCCAGAAAACGCCAGCCGTGGCCGCGGGTCATGTTTTCCTGCTGCATGCCGGAGAAGGCGGCGACGTCCAGGATGAGCGTGTCCAGCATGGCGAGCGCGCCCGTGGTGCCGCCCGCAGCCAGGGCGGGCGTCTGCGTGGTGTCCCGCTCCAGCCGGTTGAAGAGACGCCAGGAATCGTCCGAGAGCCGGTCCCGCGCGGCGGAGGCATTGTAGCGCAGGCGGGAGACGAGATCCGCCACGCTGCCCGTGCGGTCGCGGGAGAAAAGCAGGGCCGTGACTTCCCGGCGGAGGTGCTGCACCGTGGCCTCCGCGGGCAGGAGTTCCAGCACGCGCAGGATCTCGTGGCAGGCGCGGCGCTCGCGGGACTTCTGCTGGCTGCTTTCGCCCGAAAGCCGCTGGAAGCAGGTACGGAGGAGACGGGCGTGGAATTCCAGCCGCTCCGCGTAGCGTCCCATCCAGAAAAGATTGTCCGCCGCCCGGCTGGGCACGCCGCCAGGAGTGCGCAGCGGGCGCAGCACTACGGGACCCGCCGGGGCGGAGGGCGCGGGGTCCAGGGCGGGCGCGTCCCGCACGATCCACGTGTCCTTGCTGATGCCGCCCTTTTGCATGGTGACCACGAAGCGGTCCTTCACCGGGCTCACCCGGCTGAGGCCGCCCGGCATCACGGTGCAGCGGTCCCCGGCCAGGAGGGAAAAGGTGCGCCACACCAGCGGGCGGGGCTCCAGAGTACGGCCGTTCCACACGGGCGCGGTGGAGAGCTGCAGCGCCTCCTGGGCGGCCCAGGCGTGCGGCTCCGCTTTCAGGCGGGCCAGGAACCGCTCCAGGTCCGGCGCGCTCAGTTCATCCAGGAACACCGCGTCCCGCGGGCCGTAGGCAAAGGCGGGCTTCACCACCCAACGCCGGGGATCGGAGAGCACCATGGCCAGCTCGCGGGGCTGGCCGCACCACCACGCGGGCACGCAGGGGAGGATGAGCTCCTCGCCCAGCAGGTGGCGGCAGAGGCCGGGCAGGAAGGGATGCAGCGCCGGGGTTTCCACCACGCCGGTGCCGATGCCGTTCACCAGGGAGACGTTTCCGGAACGCCACGCCTCAGAGAGCCCGGCCACGCCCAGCCACGTCTCCGCGTTCAGCTCCAGGGGATCGGTGTAAACGTCGTCCACATGACGGAGGAGCACGTCCACGCGGCGCAGGCCCTCCAGGGTTTTGAGAAAAAGCCGCCGCTCCCGCACCGTGAGGTCGCCGCCCTCCACGAGCGGGTAGCCCATGGCGCGGGCCATATAGGCGTGCTCAAAGTAGGTCTCATTCATGGGCCCCGGCGTCATGAGCACCACACCGGGCGTGCCGCGGCGGGTGGGTGCCAGGTAGCGCAGGGAGTCCCGCTCCTCCTCAAAGAAGCCGCCCAGGCCGCGGACGTTCGCGGCATCGAAGATTTCCCCCAGCACGCCGGACATAAGGTTCCGGTTCTCCAGGGTATAGCCCTTGCCGCTGGGAGCCTGGGCGCGATCCGCCAGCACCATCCAAGAGCCTCCAGGCGCGCGCACCAGATCCGTGGCCGGGGCCACGAGGAACGAGCCCCCGGGGGGCATCATCCCGCACGCGGCGCGCATGTAGCCGGGATTCGCGAAGACCAGCGCGGGCGGCAGCCAGTCCTCCCGCAGCAGACGCTGGGGGCCGTAGATGTCCGCGAGGATGGCGTTCAGCAGGCGGGCGCGCTGGCAAAGACCGGCGGCCACCGTCTTCCACTCCGCCTCGGCCACGATGAAAGGCACGCAATCCAGCACCCACGGGCGGGCACCCGCTCCGGCGCTTTCGTCGCCGTAGATGTTGTAAGTGACGCCGTGGTCCGCCAGGAGATTCGCGATGGCGGCGGCCCGCTGGTCCCACTGGGCGGGCCCGGTGGTTTCCATGGTGGCGGCAAAGCCCTGCCAGTGCGGGCGCACGGAGCCGTCCGCGGCGATCATTTCATCCCACGTCCCGGGCGTGGGGGGGTAAAGATACTGGTGCCGGGCACGTTCCTCCCGGGCCGCCGCCGGACGGGGCGGGGGCTGGTCAGGAAGACGTGCGGCGGACATGAAGAGAAATCCTACCCTTACTCATACTCCTACTCTCCATAAGACGAGAGGAGTAAGAATAAGTGGGAGTAAGAATGAGAACGGGAACGGCAGATCACACGGGACGCCGCAGGTCAAGCGTCATCGGAAACTCCCGGTTCACTTTCGTCTCCTTCGGCACAGTCAGCCCCGGCGTGTGCCCGTGTGGTGAGAAACGCGCCAGGCGGCGGGCTTCGGCCTCGTAGGCGTTCACGGGGAAAGTGCTGTAGCTGATCCCTCCCGGGTGGGAAACGTGATAAGTTCCCCCGCCCAGGCTGCGACCGTTCCAGGTATCGTAGAGATCGATCACCAGCGGCACGTGCGGCGGGATGCCCGGCTGGAGGCAACTGTGCGGCTGCCACGCGCGATAGCGGATGCCGGCCACGAATTCCCCGGCCACGCCGGTGGGGTGCAGCGGGACGCGGCGGCCATTGCACAGCACCACATGACGGGTGTCCGTGAGGCCGGTCACCTTCACCTGGAGACGCTCCAGCGAGCTGTCCACATAGCGCACGGTGCTGCCGCCTCCGGCCTCCTCGCCCAGCACGGGCCAGGGCTCGAGGGCGGCGCGGAGTTCCACGTTCACGCCGCGCTGGCTGATGGTGCCGATGTGCGGGAAGCGGAATTCCAGTTGCGACGCGAACCACGCGGGATCGAAGGCATACCCCACCTCCGCGAAGCTCTCCAGCACATCCAGGAAATCCTCCCGGAGGAAATGCGGCAGCAGCCAGCGGTCGTGCAGTTCCGTGCCCCAGCGGGCCAGTTCGGTGGGGGAATAAGGCTCCGCCCAGAAGCGCGCGATGCTCGCCCGCAGCAGCAGATTCTGCACAAGGCTCATGCGGGCGTGCGGCGGCATTTCAAAGGAGCGCAGCTCCACCAGCCCCAGCCGCGAGCCCCCGGCGTCCGGGGAAAAGAGTTTATCGATGCAGAACTCCGTGCGGTGCATGTTCCCCGTCACGTCCGTGAGCAGGTGGCGGAAGACGCGGTCCGACAGCCACAGCGGCGCGGCTCCCTGCTCCCGGTCCGGGACCTGGGAAAAAGCGAGCTCCATCTCATAAAGCGCGTCATTCCGCGCCTCGTCCACCCGCGGATGCTGGCTGGTGGGGCCGATGAAAAGACCGCTGAAAAGATAGCTCAGCGAGGGGTGATTGTGCCAGAAAGCGAGGAGCGACCGCAGCAGATCCGGGCGGCGCAGCAGCGGGGAATCCGCCGGTGTTTGACCGCCCATGACGATGTGGTTTCCCCCGCCCGTGCCCGTGTGGCGGCCATCCAGCATGAACTTCTCCGCACTGAGCCGCGTGAGGCGGGCCTCCTCGTAGAGCGCCTGGGTATTGTCTGAAAGCTCCCGCCAGGAAAAGGCCGGGTGCATATTCACCTCAATGACGCCCGGGTCCGGAGTGACCTTCAGCACGCGCAGGCGGGGATCGAACGGCGGCGGCTCGCCCTCCAGGATGACGGGGAATCCCGTGACCCGGGCGGCCTCCTCCACCGCGGCCACCAGTTCCAGGTAGTCCGGCGCGGTGTCCACCGGCGGCATGAAGACATAAAGGCGGCCCTCCCGGGGCTCCACGCAGAGCGCCCGGCGGATGACCCAGGAGGCGGACTCCTGGGATCCGGGGGCGCGGGTGGAGGCCTCGGTCAAGGCATCGGCGGCGGCGGCTCCTCCGGAAACGGGCCCTCCGGGACGGCTGCCTGGGCCGGGTCCCGTGCTGCCGGAATCCGGGGAAAAAGCCGTCGTGACCCGGCTCCCGGGCGCGGTCCATCCCGCGGCGGCATTACGCTCCGGGCCTTGCGGTTTCCAGCTTCCGGGCAGGGCCGGGAGCTGGAAGAGCGGGGTCATGGGGTCTGGGGTGTGAACCCACGGGAAATCCTTCTTCGCCACCCACGGCAGCGAATCCAGCGGCAGACGCAGGCCCATGGGCGAGTCCCCGGGGATAAGGTAGAGCGATTCCCCGCGCAGGAACCAGGAGCCGGAATGCCAGAGGCCGTCCGCCTTTTGCAGCGGCAGCGCCCAGCCCACTTTTTTGTTCAGCCCCTGGCCGAAGATGCGGCGCAGGCGTTCGCGCTCCAGGGCATCCTCCAGATTCGACGCCTGCGGGTCCACGTTGGACGGCAGGCGGCGCTCGCGCCACAGATGGTAATACACATCCTCCCACGCGGGCATCATCTGCCCGCCATCCACACCCAGCAGGCGGGCGATCTCCGCCATGAGCGTTTGCGCGTCCTCCACGGTGCGGCCGCCGTCCACGCCTTCATCGGCAATGAGCGAGTCGTCCTTCCACACAGGCGTGCCGTCCGCGCGCCAGTAGCACCCCAGCGCCCAGCGCGGCAGTTGCTCGCCGGGATACCATTTCCCGATGCCGTAGTGCAGCAGCCCGCCGGGAGCGAAGCGCCGCCGCAGACGGCGGATGAGTTCGCCGGAAAGGATACGCTTCTTCGGCCCCGTGGCCGCGGAGTTCCACTCCTCGCCATCGGGGTCATCGATGCTCACAAACGTGGGCTCGCCGCCCATGGTCAGCCTCACGTCCCGGTCCGCCAGGTCGCGGTCGATCTTCCCGCCCAGGGCCTCAATGGCGGCCCACTGGTCCTCCGTGCAGGGATTTGTGACCCGCGGGGACTCATGCACACGGGTGACGGACATGGTGAAGTCAAAGGTGACCTCGCATTTGCCCGTGGCCCCGGAAATGGGGGCCGCGCTGCCCGGGGCGGGCGTGGCCGCGAGGGGTATGTGGCCCTCCCCGGCCAGGAGACCGGAGGTGGGATCCAGCCCCACCCAGCCCGCGCCGGGCAGGTAGAGCTCGCACCACGCGTGCAGGTCCGTGAAATCCACCTCCGCGCCGCTGGGGCCGTCCAGCGAGGGCACGTCCGGCTTGAGCTGGATGAGGTAGCCGCTGACAAAGCGGGCGGCAAACCCCAGGTGCCGCAGCACCTGGCAGAGCAGCCACGAGGTGTCCCGGCAGGATCCGGAGCCGGAAGTAAGCGTTTCCTCCGGCGTCTGCACCCCTGGCTCCAGACGGATGAGATAGCTGATGTCGTTCTTCAGCCGCTGATTGATGGCAACGATGAAGTCGATGGTACGCGGGGCTTTTTCCCCGTTCTCCCCCAGCAGCTCCCGGCGCGTCCGGTCCACGTAGGCCTGGAACCGGGGGGTCAGCGGCGCGGTTTCCCGGAAAGAGGCCAGCTCCTGGGTGAGGCTTTCATCGTAGGTGAAAGGCACCGTCTCCGCGCCGGGCTCCAGGAAGAAATCGAAAGGATTGTAAACCGCCATCTCCGCCACCAGATCCACCTCCACGCGAAACTCCCGCGCGGGCTCCGGGAAGACAAAGCGGGCGGCATAGTTCGCCTGCGGGTCCTGCTGCCAGTTGAGGAAATGTTTTAGCGGGGTGACGCGCAGGGAGTAACTCAGAATGCGCGTGCGGCAGTGCGGTGCCGGTCGCAACCGCACGGTCTGCGGCCCCAGGTCGACCAGACGGTCATAATGATAGGTGGTGACGTGATGGAGTGCGACGTGGATGGCCATGAGGGCGAAAAGAATATAAAAGCACGGGCTGTGCCATCGCCATAAAGGTTAACCGGCGGTGTGTGGTTAACTGACCCTGGAAGCGCGCGAAGACTAGCGATATTCCCCTCGCCGCGAACGCTCCGGTGGACGCTGTCGGCTCGATCCTGCTCTTACCCTTACCCGGAACAGGAGCGGGCAGCAGAAAGGACCGAACAGATAAATTCCTGACGCCGCGCCGGACCTTGCAACTCACGCACCCGCCAGCAGGGCCAGGATGGCCTTCTGCGTATGGAGGCGGTTTTCGGCCTGCTGGAAGATCGTATCCGCGTTGGCCTCCAGGACTTCGGCGGTGATCTCTTTCTCCCGGTAGGCCGGCAGGCAGTGCATGATCAACGCTCCCTTTTTGGCCTTTTTCACCAGGGCGGCATTGATCTGAAAATCCATGAGATCCTCCATGCGCTGGGAACTTTCCTCCTCCATGCCCATGCTCACCCACACGTCCGTGTAGAGCACATCCGCGCCCTTCGCGGCTTTGGCGGGATTCGATTCCACGCTGACATTGCCGGAGCGGAATTTCTTCAACTGCGCGGCGGACGGCTGATAACCCTCCGGGGCGCAGATGACAAAATGGAAGCCCAGCTTGTCCGCCGCCCACATCCAGGAGCGGGCCATGTTATTGTCCCCGTCCCCCATGAAGACCACCTTCTTCCCCGCGTAACCACCCAGGAGCTCCACCATGGTGAGGAGGTCCGAGAGCACCTGGCAGGGATGCTCCTCATCCGTGAGGGCATTGATAGTGGGGATGCCGCTGAACACGGCGAACTGCTCCACATCCTTCTGCGCGTAGGTGCGGATGATCGCCCCGTGGACCATGCGGCCCAGCACGCGCGCGGTGTCCTCTATCGGTTCCCCGCGCCCGGCCTGGGAATCCCGCGGGCTGAGATAAAGCACCTGGCCACCCAGTTCCGTGACGCCCACCTCAAAGCTCACGCGGGTGCGTGTGCTCGCCTTTGTAAAGATCATGGCCCACGTCTGGCCGTCCAGCGGGCGGAAGCTCCGGTCCTTTCGCTCCGCCTTTACCTTCGCCGCAAGTTCCAGGATGCGCCGCATGTCCCGGACGGACAATGACTGGAGGGAGAGGAGATGCTTCATAGAATGGAAGCGGTGCCCCGTAGCACCTCTTGCGGGGAAGAGCAAGATAAAGACGCGACACCTTGAGAAACGATGAGAGGACGGGCGGGTTTCCTCTTTCCATGCTTCGGGGAAAAGTGGACGCTCCGGCTCCGTATTCTCCTCCCATATGATCTCCCGCCGCCAGATGCTCTCCCGGTTGTCCTGTGGATTCGGACTCGCCGCGTTCGCCGGTCTTCACGGCCGGGCCGCCGCCGGACCCCTGGTGCCGAAGATGCGGCCAAAGGCGAAGAGCGTTATTTTTTGTTATATGTCCGGCGGCTTCTCGCACGTGGATTCCTTCGATCCCAAGCCGGAGCTTGTGAAACGCGCGGGGCAGCCCATGCCGGGGCCGGTGGCGAGAACGCAGTTCAACCAGAACGGGACGCTCAATCCCTCCTACTGGGCCTACCGGAAGCGCGGGCAGTCCGGAACGGAGGTGAGCGATCTGTTCCCGCGCATCGGGGAGCGCGCGGATGACCTGTGCGTGATCCGGAGCATGACCGCGAAATTCAGCGAGCACGCGCAGGGGAATTTTTTCATGCACAGCGGCTTTCCCTTCCTGGGAAATCCCAGCGCGGGAGCCTGGGCCAGCTACGGTCTGGGAAGTGTTTCGGAAAACCTGCCGTCCTTTGTGGTGCTGAAGAGCGCGGACTCCACCTCCCCGCATGGGGGCACGGGATTGTTCAGCAGCGGCTTCCTGCCGGCGGTGCATGAAGCCTCGTTTATCAACGCGGACGGCGCGGAGCCAGTGGCGAACATCACGCCGCGCGAAGCCCGGAGTTCGCAGCGGAAGCGGCTGGACTTCATCCGCGACATGGACCGCCGCTTTGTGACCACCTCCGTGCCCGGGGATGCGAAGGTGGAGGCGGCCATTCAAAACGCGGAGATGGCGTGGCGCATGCAAAGCGCGGTGCCGGAACTCTGCGACCTGCGCGGCGAGACAGATGCCACGAAAAAACTCTACGGTCTGGAGGATCCGGACCCGAAAACCGCCGCCTATGGCCGCCAGTGTCTCCTGGCGCGCCGCCTGGTGGAGCGCGGGGTGCGCTTCGTGGAGCTGACGTGTCTTTCTTATAACATCGGCGGTGGCAACGGGCCGAACCCGTGGGATCAGCACGGCGCGTTGAAGGAGGGCCATGGCCGCATGGGTCACCAGGTGGACCAGCCGGTGGCGGCCCTGCTCACGGACTTGAAAACCCGGGGCCTCCTGGACGAGACGCTGGTGATCTTTGCCGGGGAATTCGGTCGCACTCCCTTCAGCCAGGCAGGCGAGGGCCGGGACCATAATCCCTTCGGCTTCAGTCTCTGGATGGCCGGCGGCGGTGTGAAGGGTGGCATGGTCTATGGGGCGACGGATGAGTTCGGCTATCACGCCCAGGAGAAGCCCTGCACGGTGTATGACCTTTGGGCTACGGTGCTGCATCAGCTGGGGCTGGATCACGAGGCCCTGACCTACCGCTTCAGCGGACGGGATATCCGTCTCACGGATGTGCATGGAAACGTCCTGACGGAACTGCTCGCGTGACTTGCGTGTCGTGGGCGTGACGAATGGAGCGTTCGCTGGAATAACGCCTCCGGAAACGGACGGCGGAATTGACGGGCCGGATGCTATGGGGATTTATCCCGTCCGGAGAGCTTCCCGTAACGCGGCCAGCTCTTCATCGATCAGCCGGTCATCCGGATCCTGGAGAGTGGCGGCGATCTGATGGCGGAGAACGTCGCGGAATTTCCGCCGCAGCCGGCTCACGGCCTGCCGGGTGGCGTCCGGGGAGAGCCCCAGCAACTGGCCTGCCGTCACAGGGTGCGCGGAGTCCGCCATCGTGGGATCAAGGAACGGAGCCAGCGCTTCAAACGCGCGGCCCCGACCCCGCGCTGTTTCCGCCTGCCGCAGCATCTCCAGCGCGCCCCGCAGCACCTGCATGGCCCAAGTCCGTTCAAAGAGCCGTTCCGGCGTGGCGGGGTCCGCGGGTTCATGCCGGTAAAGCTCCTCGGCTGCGAGCACATCCAGCGGGATGAAGATCCGGTCCCCGCCGCGTTTCCGGGCCCGGCGGCGGTCCTCCTGATCCCCGATCCAGCGCTGGAATACCGTGAGCAAAAAGGTCCGCAGTTTCCCCATTTCCCGGTTCGCCCCGGCGAGGAGATTCCGCTCCAGGAGGTGGCCGAAAAAACCCTGCGTCAGATCCTCCGCATCCGGCTGGCCATGACCCAGACGCCGGGCAAAGGCATACAACGGATACCAGTAATCCCGGCAGATGCCGGTCAGCGCCTGGTGGCGGGCGGCCTCATCATCCGACTGGCAAACCCTCGCCACCTCTGTCCACCGGGTGACGGGAAAACGGGACTGATCCTGCTGTTGGGCCATGCCGAAAGGACCGGAGGCAAAGGCGGGCTCCCGCGCACGTCAACGGGTATCAACTCCCGCCTGGCGTATTTGCAAAAACTGACTAACGCGTAAGACCGATGCCGGTCGATCCGAATCCTTTCTCCAGCGGGGCGCGGGATGCCGGCCCGGCGGCCGGGCTGATGGCGCTCGGTTTCCTGACCCATGCTCCGGAACCCCGCGACACGGCCTGCGATGCCTTTCTCCCGGGCGGAACCATCGGGCGCTACGAACTGCTCGAATCGCTGGGCGAAGGTGGCTTCGGCATCGTCTGGCTGGCTTTGCAGCGGGAGCCCATCCGCCGGGAGGTTGCGCTGAAGGTCATCAAGCCGGGACTGGACACTCATGACGTGATCGCCCGGTTCGAGGCCGAACGCCGGGCACTGGCGCTGATGGACCACCCGCACATTGCCGCCGTGCTGGATGCCGGGACCACGGAGGAAGGGCTCCCGTATTTTGTCATGGAACTCGTTCGCGGCATGACCCTCACGGATTATTGCGATCTCCATCGTCTTACTTTGAGGGAGCGGCTGGCGCTGTTCATTCCCGTTTGCCAGGCCGTGCAGCACGCCCACCAGAAAGCGGTGCTGCACCGGGATCTGAAGCCCTCGAATATTCTGGTGACGGAGGTGGACGGCGTGCCGGTGCCCAAGGTGATCGACTTCGGGATTGCCAAGGCCCTCGCTCCCGGCCCCGGGGATTCGGGGCTTCCTGGCCGCACCCGCGCGGGCACCATCGTCGGCACGCCGCAGTATATGAGCCCGGAGCAGGCGGGCAGCGGGCTGGATGTGGATACGCGCAGCGATGTGTATTCGCTAGGTGTCATCCTGTGCGAACTCCTCACCGGCCAGGCGCAGGTTCCGCCTGGGGAAGGGGACCTCGCCACGGCCCTCCGTTGGATCGGTGAATGCCCGGCGGCACGTCCCGGCACGCTGGTGCATCCGGTGACTCCCGCCGTGGAGAGGGCTGCCGCCCGCCGCCGCCTGCCTGCCTCCCGGTTTGCCCGGATGCTGCGGGGAGACCTGGATTGGATCACCTTGAAGGCGCTGGAGAAGGACCGCGCCCGCCGCTATGGCACCGCCGCCTCGCTGGCGCTGGACCTCCGGCGTTGTCTGGAAGGGAAAACCGTGAGTGCCGCCGCGCCTACCTGGCGCTACCGGAGTGGCAAGTTCATCCGCCGTCATCGCGTGCCGCTTGCCGCAGCGGTGCTCGCCGTGTTGACGCTCATCGTGGGCACAGGAGTGAGTCTCTGGCAGGCGGCCCGCGCGGAGGACAGCCGCCGGGAGGCTCAGGCGAACTATGCCCGGGCCCGGAAGGCCGTGGAGGTGTATCTGACCAAAGTAGGAGAGCATCCCCGTCTCCAGCAGGAGGATTTTCAGGATCTGAAGCTGAGTCTCCTGCGCACGGCCTTGCCGCTCTATGAGGACATGGCCCTGGTGGAGGGGGATGATCCGGAACTGCGCGCGGACCGGGCATGGGCCATTGGAAGAATGGCGGATGTCTATCGTCTCACCGGGAGTCCCCGGAAGTCTCAGGAAACCTACCAAGAGTGCATCGCCATTGAGGAGGGTCTGGTAAAACGGTTTCCAGAGAACGATATCTGGAGGCACTCCCTGGCCGGACGGTATAACAATCTGTGCGTGCTCCTGGGCGATCTGAAAAAGTATCGCGAAAGCCTCGCCATGGCGGATAAAGCCCTTGTCCTTCTGGAGACCCTCTCCGCAAAGGATCCCGGGAATGAAGAATATGCGCGAAACTCCGCCGCGCTCATCCTGAACCGCGGCGGCATGTTGCGGCGGCTGGGGGAGGCTCCCGAGGCGGAAGCCTGCCTCCGGGAGGCGGCGGGCCGTTATTCCCGGCTGGCGGACCGCTTTCCCGGCACCGGTGCTCACCGGAAAGAGCAGGGAAGCTGCGGGCTCGTGCTGGGCAGTCTTTTCGACACTCTGGGACGTACAGAGGATGCCTGTCACGAGTGGAAGGAAGCCGTGGAAATCTTCCAGCAGGCGATCCGGGAAAATCCCGCGAACTATCCCGCCCGGAGTACTCTCTGCGCCTGCTACATGGCCTTGGGGCGCGTGGCTTTCCGTGAGGGTAAAACCGGGGAAGGCGACGATTTCCTTCATCTTGCCCGGGATGTGACCCGACGTCTTGTGGATGAAGTTCCAGGTTATCCCGAATACAGGGAGAACCTGACTTATGTGATGAAGGCCATCGCGAGCACGCTTTCCCAGCGCGGCATGGATCAACCGGCGGAGGCTGCTTATCAGGAACTGCGCGTCGAGCAGCAGCGGCTGGTGGCGGCGTTTCCAAAAGTGGAAAAGTTTCCTCCCCTGCTCGCCGCCACTGTGGGGAAGCTGGGGGAATATGCACAGAAGCGGGGAGCGAATGCTGAAGCCAGGGATCTCTATGAACAGGCGCTCGCCATCCAGCCGGATGGGGAATGGCGGCGGGGATTGTGTGATCTAATGCTGGATGCCAGGGATTTCCCGGCCGCCACGCGGCTCGCGCTGTCCGTGGCGCAATCCCCGGACCCGGACTGGCAAAGGGACGAATGGGCGGCCAAACGAGTTCTGCGTGCCCGGGCATTCGCACTCACCGCGGCTGCTTCGGATAGCCTGGTCTTCGCGGAAACCTGCGCGGGCCACGCCC
The DNA here is from genome assembly GCA_965229245.1 of Verrucomicrobiales bacterium. GTDB lineage: Bacteria > Verrucomicrobiota > Verrucomicrobiia > Verrucomicrobiales > V1-33 > V1-33. Next base: position 778,228 of record CBDDIW010000001.1, on the reverse strand, counting down.
TCACTCTGTTGCGCGGTGCTGTAAGCCGGGGCTATACCGGGGTAGCGGAACTGCTTGCCAACGAGAAGGGCGCGGCCCTTCTTGAACGACCGGACTTCGTGGCGCTCAACGGGCGCATTGTTCTCCCTAAGGGAATCCCCTCCCGGTTTGTCTTCGATTACCGCCAGGGCGAAGATCAGGGTATCCGCCAATGGCGGCGGGATGGACTTTTCTGGGAGGAAACCCAGCCCTCGGGAAAGATAAATCATTATATCACCATTGCTCCACTAACGCTGGACGGTGTGCCTGGCACCGAGGCCCGCACCCAGGGTGGTGGGGGCCTCACACTGTTCATTCCGGACCTCAAGACCCCGCCACCGCCCATGCTGCGGATGCAAACCGCTGGAAAATGGCGGACTCTCGGCGAATTGACGGAGATGGAGTGATGGCCATACCGGCTTAGAAGGTCAGCTTTCCTTCGATGGAATCGTCCAGCGTTTTGCCCAGGGCGGCTCCGATCAGAATTTTCACTCCCGAGACCACCTTGCCGTGTTTGGTGTCCCAGTAATAGCCGTCTGAAGGTGCCACTTGAATGACCGTGATACGGGGGTCCTCCTCGCCTTCGGTGAACCAGGTTTTGAACGTCGGCTCCCAAAGCTCTTTGATCTTCGCTTTGTCCTTTGAGACGATGCCGGTGCCCCGCAGCATGAGGAACCCGGAATGCGACGAAGCCTGGAAATACAGTTCCACGGCGGAGTCGATGCCAAGCTCCACATTCTTGTGACTATCCGCCGCGCTGAGGAACCAGAGGTTTCCGTTGTCATCCACCTGCAGCGCGGCCATGGGCCGGGACTCGGAGGAACCCTCCACGGCCTGGGCGGTACGGAAGAAACAACTGCCCGCCTTTTTGACAAGATCCCTCACCTTTTCCACGGCTTCCGCCCCGGTCAGGTCCGCGTGGTTTTCCTCAGACTGATTTTGATTGATGGAGTCCATAATGGCCCCACCCCATGCAGGTTCCTGGCCTTCCCTCCGGGAGCCTGTCTGAGACCGTTCAGGAGCCTTGTCCGGTCAATCCGTCCACGCGAACGTCTCCTCCACCTGCAAATCCGGATGCAGGCTCCGGCGCACGGGGCAGCCTTTGGCGGCGGCTTCGAGGAAGTCTTTTTCCGGATGGCTGGAGGGCAGGGGAATGACCACGTCCACCTCCAGCTTTGCAATGCGCCGGGGCAGCTCAGTCGTCATGTGTTTTCGCACGGTGGCGGTCATGCCGGGAAGCTCCAGCCCTTTCCTGCGGGCGGCGATGGCCATGGTGGTCAGCACGCAGGTGGCCAGGGCGGTGCCCACGAGATCCGTGGGAGAGAAGCGTTCGCCTTTGCCCATATTGTCGGCGGGGGCATCGGTTTCAATTGAAGACTGACTGGGACCGTGGGTGGCGGTGCAGCGGAGGTCTCCTTCGTAGCGGACAGTGGCCTGGACCATGGGGGTAATGGATAATGAATAATGGATAACGGGGATTACATCGTCTGGTAGTTCACCGGTTCCTCGGTGACCACGATGTCATGAGCGTGGCTTTCACGCAGACCGCCGGCGGTGATACGGACAAAACTGGCGCGTTCGCGGAGATCCTGGAGCGTGCGGGCACCCAGGTAGCCCATGCCGCTGCGGAGACCGCCGGTAAGCTGGAAGACCACGTCGCGGAGCGGACCTTTGTAGGGCACGCGGCCCTCCACGCCTTCGGCCACCAGCTTGCCGCTGGCGTTCTGGCCGTAGCGGTCACTGCTGCCCTGACGCATGGCTTTCAGGGAACCCATGCCGCGGTATTCCTTGAAGGTCCGGCCCTGATGGTTCACCATGTTACCCGGGCTTTCGCTGGTGCCCGCGAGGATGGAGCCCAGCATCACGCAGTCCGCGCCCGCCGCCAGGGCCTTCACGATATCCCCGGAGTAACGGATGCCGCCGTCCGCGATGATCGCCACGCCGCGCTCCCGCGCATGGGAGGCCACCTGTTGAATAGCGGTGAACTGAGGCACGCCCACGCCGCTGATGACGCGGGTGGTGCAGATGCTCCCTGGACCCACGCCCACCTTCAGCGCGCTGGCTCCGGCGTCGATGAGATCCCTGGCCCCCTGGGCGGTCACCACGTTCCCCGCCACCACGGGCACGTCCGCGTATTTTTCGCGCAGCGCCCGCACCACCGAAATCACCCGTGAGGTGTGGCCCGTGGCCGCGTCGATGAACAGGGCATCCGCTCCCGCCTCCACGAGAGCCGCGGCGCGCTCCAGGTAGTCCTCACCCACGCCCACCGCTCCGCCGCAGCGGAGACGGCCTTTGGCATCCTTGGCCGCGTTGGTAAAGGTCTCGCGCTTTTTGATATCCTGCGTGGTGATCATCCCGGTCAAACGGCCCGAGGCATCCACCAGGGGGAGTTTTTCGATGCGGTGCTTGTAAAGGACCGCCCGGGCCTCCTCGGAGGTGATGGTGTTCGGAGCCGTGATCAGGCGCTCCCGGGGCGTCATGACGCTGCTCACCGGGGCTTCCTGGTCCTCCACATGCCACACGTCCCGGCTGGTGACCATGCCCGCCAGGTTCCCCTGCTCATCCACTACCGGGAAGCCCGCCACGCCACGCTCACGCATGATGTAAAGCAGTTCGCCGAGGGTGATCTCCGGAGTGACCGTGAAGGGATTGTGGATCACTGTGTTTTCAGACCGCTTCACCCGCGCCACGTGTTCCGCCTGCTTCGGGATGGGGAGATTCCGGTGAATGACACCCAGGCCACCCTCCCGGGCGAGGGCGATGGCCAGCTCCGCCTCCGTGACGGTGTCCATGGCACTGGAGATGATGGGAATATTCAGCGGCAGCACCGGCGACAGCCGGGAGGAGATATCCGCCTCGCTGGGCAGGATGGAACTCAGTTGCGGAACCAGGAGGACGTCGTCAAAACTGAGGCCGAGGGATATAGAGTCAGACATAATAGTTTGAGAGCACGGATTGCTCTATATCCCTCGTGGGCTAAACGCAGGCCGTGAGGAATGTCAAACGCGGAAACCCCAGGCGAAACCTTCGACGTTTATGAGGGGTCTCAATACTGGAAATCCGGCGCGTCCAAGCGCTTCAATTTCCAACTCCAGGGCAGGAAACTCTCCCGTTCCCACTTGAAGTGAAAGGTGCCCCGGCGGGTCTCCCCGTCGTCCGCGGTGGCGGTGATGATCTGCGTCACCTCCGCCTCTCTGCCTGTAAGCGTGGTCTCCGGGGGCTCCTCTTTGATGGAAAGGGAAGGGGCCGCGAACCTGGCCGCGCGCACCGCCTGGGCCACGCCCGCGGCATCTTGGTTCCACTGGTCGCTGTAATCCGGTGCCGCGAAGCTCCGGCCAAAATCCTCCGGCGAACCGTCGCGCGCCCATTCGATGAGCGCCCGCTGCCGGGACTTGAGACGCTGGGACGGAGTCAGTTCATAAGCCCCGAAGCCCGCTCCGGCCACCAGCACCAGGAGCACCGCCAGCCGTTTAGGATCGCGGGGAGGGTACCAGGACATGAGGCAACAAAAGGGACGGTATGCACCCGCCAGCTGGCGGGGGAGGGTCAGGCATTCAGCCCCGCGGCGGCCACGCGGGTTTCCGCGTTGAAGACCCGCCCTTTGTTTTCCACTTTGGCGGAGGAGACGAGTTCATCCCGGAATTTCGCGATGAAGCTCTCCGTCGGCCAGGAGCAGGCCTCGCCGAAGGCGCAGATCGTCTTGCCATCGATTTGATAGGCCACGCTTTCCAGCCGGGCCACGTCCTCCGGCACGGCTTCACCCGCCGCCAGACGGTCGCTGATCTTGGCCATCCACAGGCTGCCTTCACGGCAGGGAGTGCACTGGCCACAGCTCTCGTGGGCGTAGAATTTGTTAATGTTATTCAGCACCCACGTCATGCTCCGGGAGTCATCCATGACGATGACCCCGCCGCTGCCGGCCATGCTGCCACAGGCGGCGATGGTGTCGAAGTCCATGGGGATGTCCTCCACGCCGATCTCCTTGATGCTGCCGTCCGGCTGTTTGAGTTTGAACCGCTCGTCCGCGCGCAGCACCTTGGCGGAGGACCCCCCGGGAATGATGGCCTTCAGCTTCCGCCCGGGCTTGAGCCCGCCGCAGAGGTCGTGGATCACCTCGCCCATGGTGACCTTGCCCACCTGGATTTCGTAGTAGCCGGGCTTCTTCACGTCCCCGCTCACGCAGAGAATGCGGGTGCCGTTATTGCGCGGCAGACCCAGTTTTGCATACTCCGCTCCCCCGAGTTCAAGAATGTGCTTCACATGGCACAGGCTCTCCACGTTGTTCACGATGGTGGGGCACATGTAGAGGCCCAGGGCGGCGGGGAAATACGGCGGCTTGATGCGCGGATAGGGGCGCTTGCCCTCCAGGCTTTCGATGAGGCCGGTTTCCTCTCCGCAGATGTAGGCTCCCGCGCCGCGGTGGACGTAGATTTCCAGATCGTAGCCACTGCCCAGAATATTCTTTCCGAGAAAGCCTTTGGCTTTCGACTCGGCGAGCGCCTTTTCCAGAATCTTCGCCGCTTCGGGGAATTCCTCCCGGATGTAAATGTAGGCCAGCTTCGCGCCCACGGCAAAACAGGCGATGGTCATACCCTCCACCAGCTGGTGGGGGTCCTGGTGCATGATGTAGCGGTCCTTGAAAGTGCCGGGCTCGGATTCATCCGCGTTGCAGATGAGATACACGGGCTTCGTGTTCGTGGGCGGGATGAAGCCCCACTTCACGCCGGTGGGAAATCCCGCGCCGCCGCGGCCCCGCAGTCCACTGGCTTTCACCTCTTCGGTGATGGCCTTCGGCTCCATGGTGAGCGCCTTCTTGAGCTGATCGTAGCCCCCCTCGTTCATGTAGCATTCGATGGAGGTATTCCATCCCATGCGGTCCACATTGCGGAAAATGAGGCGGTGTTCCTTCGGGTGTGGTTCCTTGCCGGGAAGATACGTGATAGGCATGAGAGAGGAAGAGGATGGGCGCAGCACTTTCCTGGCCGCGCCGGGAGGGGCAAGGGAAAAAACCCTTAAACTTCACGTCAAAAGGCGGGCAAAACGGTAAATGTGGTCCGTTGCCGGCCTCCGGAAACTCAGGGCTGTTTCAGCTTTTCCACCGCCGCCTGGAGCAGGGAATCGCCGCGACCATCGATCCAGTCGTCCAGTTTCGCCTCCATGCAAATGTCAGGCTCCACGCCATGGCCCGCGTAGGTCCTGCCATTCGCCGCGAAGGAGGCCATCTGGCAAAGCGTGAGAGAGGTCCGGGAGTGGGGAAGGATATAAACGGCGGTGCGACCGCCGCCGCCGCCGCTGGCCGTGCCCATCAGCGTCACCCGGGGATGTCCCTTGAAAGCCCCCAGGAACAGGTCCGCGGCATTGAGACACGTGGAATTCATCAGCACGATCACCGGCTTGTCGTAATATCCCGCCGCGGGATTGGACTCATGGCAGAGAGCCATCACGTGCCAGTCCGTGAATTTGCCCTCCGGCAGCTTCCATTCCGGGGTCCAGGAGCTGAGAAATCCCTGGAGGTCTCCCGCCTGCTCCTGGCTCCAGACGTTGCTGGTTACCGGGTGCAGCCCGCGTCCATCCAGACCGAGAAAGCCCGCCGGATTCGGATAACGCAGAGGAATGGGCAGCCGGTAGGCGGCCACGTTCACCACTTTCAGCGGCGATCCCGGCTTCATAAACCAGGGCAAAAGAGTTTGCAGGGCATCCTGGTAGCGGCCGGTGTTCCCACGCAGATCAATTATAAGACCCCGGGTGTTTTTGAACTTTTCCATCCACCCGTTCAGGGAGGAAATGAAGGGTTCTCCATGCTGCATGTCCGGCAGCCGCAAGTACCCGAGGCCGTCACCGCGCATCTGGGATTCCGTGAGGGGCCAGGAGGAGTGAAAGGAGTCCTTCTCAAGAAGGCCTGGTTTCAGTTCCACCTTTTTTGTCGCGTTGCCATCCGCCGAGGAGAACTCCGCGAGCAAAGACCCATGGGGCACGCATAGATCCCGTGCCAGGGTATCCACGGCGGTTAGCTCCTGGAGCGCGAGGCGGCGGCGGTACTGGGGAGAAGCCTGGGACACCACCTGCTCCGCCGCGTGCAGCCAGGTGACGACGGGACGGGAGGCGATGCCCGTAAGATAGGGAAAACCTGGCTGGAGGAAACCGGTCTGGTCAGGCAGCAGGGCCGCCACTTTTCCCCCATCCATGACCAGCAGCGCGGGAATGCGGGGCCTCTTGTAAACCACGTAGGAGTTTTGAACAGTACTTAGCGGATCTCCAAAGACCGTCAGCATACGGGCCACGCGGTGCTGGAAGACGGACACGGGGATGTCATTCGTGAGGCTGGACCGCAGGGCATCAAGGGCGCCGCGCCAATCCACGTCGCGCCGTTCCAGGTAGGCATAGCAGTTTTCCAGGATGAGCTCCAGATCATCCACATCCGCCAGCAGCTTTGTCCGGGACATGACTGCGCCCGGGGCGTCCCGCGGGGTATCCGCGATGAAGCGGAAACCGTCCGGAATCGCGGCGGGCAGCGGACGCTTCACGGGTTTGATGGGCAGCCCTAGGCGGGCATCCACATGAGCCCGCACCCAGGTGTAGGCGATGTCCATGTTCCCGGCGGAGCTTTCGTACGCTTTATCCAGCAGCTTCAGGTAGCGTGCATCCGGAACTTCACCCTCCCTGGATGGGGCAAACAGCCCGAAGACCCGGTGGATGAACTCGGGATAGTCCTTCCGGGAGCTGTCCAGCCGGTCCACCCGGGCCATGACCGCGTCGCGATTTTTGGACTGGAGGGCGAGCACCGCCTCGCCGTAGTAGTCCCGTTGCGGCACCTCCTCTTCCGCCGCGTAAGCCAGCACCTCCAGATCGAAAATCAGGTCGCTGCTGTCAGGTTTGCTTTGGTGAACCTCCACCGCGATCTGGTTGGTCCCGGCGGTGAGAAACTCTTTTCCGGGGACGACGAAGGAATAGATCTTTTGCTCATCCGCGTCCGGAACGGAGTCGCTGGCGGCGGTGTCCCGACTGATGGGACCGTCCGGCATGTTGCTCCGGGCCACTTCTTTGCCATCCCAGTAAATGACCGCCCCGTCATCCCGCCGGAGACGGAAGAGCAGCGTGGCCATTTTTGAGGGTTCCTTGACCTCCAACGCGTGGCGGAAGTAGGTGGCCATCGGTTTCTGCTTCTCTTTCTCCTTTCCTCCATAGGAAACCCTGGTGGTGAGGAGCACTGTTTCATCGAAACCGAGAGGGGCGGCCCCGGTTTTCCATCCGGAAGCATTGTATTCCTTTTGCGTCCAGTCTTTGCCAGGGTCTTTCCCGTCATCCAGATACTCCCAGGAACTTTGCTGCCCGCCAGGAACGAGCGTCTCAACGGCACGGGCTGCCGTAATCGCCGAAAGCAGAACAACGGGGACAAGCGAGCGCTTAAAAACCATGATTTCCATATTATCACGCTTTTGTCTCGAAACCAGTATCTTTCCCAATAAAAAAACAACCTCGCGTCCCTTTCGGAAACGCGAGGCTGATATTCCCCCCCAAAGAATATGATGAGACGATAATGAAAATTGGGCGATCGGCAAGAAAAATTTATTTCCCGTTAAAGTTTTCCGCCTCCCACGCTCGCCCGGACCGACTATTTGGCTCCGGCTCCCCGCAAAACGGCGGGAACTGTCCGCAGGAGGATGCTCACATCCAGCCAAAGCGACCAGGTATCGATGTAGCGCAGGTCCAGTTGGACCCACTGGTCGAAGTCCTTGATCTCATTTCTGCCGCTGATCTGCCAAAGGCAGGTCAGGCCTGGCTTCACGCTCAGGCGGCGACGGTGTGCCGGATCGGCGAATTTCTCCACCTCGTAAACCGGCAGCGGTCGGGGTCCAACCAGGCTCATGTCTCCCTTCAGCACGTTGAAAAGCTGGGGGAGTTCATCAATGGAACAGCGGCGGAGGAACCGGCCAAAAGGGAAGATGCGCGGATCCTTGTCCACCTTGAAGACCGGTCCGGACATTTGATTCATGGCCATGAGCTCATGCTTCTTCTGCTCCGCGTCCGTGCACATAGTCCGGAACTTGTACATTTTGAACGGCTTCCCGTGCCGGCCGCTGCGCATCTGGGTGAAGATGGCGGGTCCGGGGGAGAAGATTTTGATCCCGATCCATGCGGGGATCATGATAACGCAGGAGGGAATCAGCAGCAGCGCGGCCCCCACCTTGTCCATTACGGACTTCACAAACAGGGCCCACGAAATCTCCGGAGTGCAGCGAAAGACCAGCATCGGTTTTCCGCCCATGGCGTCGAACGTGGGACGCGCGATGCTGGTCTGGATGAAGCTGGCCCACAGCCAGGCCTCCACCCCCTCGATCTCGCAGGCGTTCACGGCTTCCTCGATGCGGTTGAGATGCACGTGCGCGGCGGCGAAGATAACGCGTTCCACGGATTTCTCATGGAGGGCAATGACCAGCCGGGACACCGGCTCCACGGAGATGTCAATCCGGTCCACGATGTCCAGCTCCGCCAGTTGCTCCCGGGGAAGAGAGGCGAACAGTTTTTCCACGTCCACCGGAGGTCCGGCAATGAGGACGCGTTGTTTCCACCGTCCTTTGACGACCTCCTTCCGCAGCCACTGCCGCACGGCCAACTCCCGAAGGAGCAGGCACGGGATGGCGATCAGGGGAAAGAGGAGCAGCACGGCCCGGCTCTCCGTGGCCCGTTGACCGAAGGCCACGATGACCGCCGTGAGGAGCACCATGAGCAGCATGCCCTGAAAGAGCTGCGTGAGCGAACGCAACGCCGTCTTTTGCACGGGATGAGTGTAAAATCCAAACCGCTCCAGCACCAGAGGAGTGAAGGGCACGATCACCAGCATCTGCCAGTAAAACCGGTCGATGGTGGGCGGCGGCGGGAGGTCCCAGTTGACGAGGCGCGGCCCGTCCGCGCGCAGGGTATGGGCGGCCCAGAACGCCAGCGCCAGGACCACGCTGTCAATGATCTGATAGAGCTTGAGGTTGAATTCCTGCCGGCGGCCAAGCATAAAAGGATTCTAATACCGAAACGAAAGGCGCCCCTGGTTGTGGGCGCCTCACTCTCGGTCAATTGAATGGCCATGGTAAACCACAGCGTGAAGGATAAATCAAGCCTGCTCTCAAGTGTGCTCACTGTCGGCAGCGTGGCCGGTAGGGACACCCTTTCCGCCCTGCCGGAAATGCCGCTGGCCGCGAAATGTGACGTGGTGGAGTTCCGGGTGGACACTTGGCCGGACCTCGCGGACAAGGGCCGGGCGATTGCCTGGGACTGCGCCGTGCCAGTCCTGGTCACGGCCCGCCGTCCGGATGAAGGGGGGATGAACGCGCTCTCCGCAGAGGCGCGGGAAACTCTGCTGGAGTCCTTTTTGCCAGCCGCCTCCTTCGTGGATGTGGAGATCGCCTCTCTGGACGAGATGCCCGGGCTGGTCGCACGCGCCCGGGACGCGGGAGTGCTGGTGGTGGCCTCGTTTCACGATTTCAGAGGCACCCCGGGAGGAGATGAACTCCGGAGGAAAAGGGACGAAGCCCTCGCGGCCGGGGCGGATGTAGTGAAGTTCGCCACCACCCTCCGCTCCATCGCGGACGCCGCCGTGCTGGCATCCCTTCTGGAGGAGACGGGGCATCCCCCCCTCAGTGTCATGGGCATGGGGGATCTCGGGCGGGTTTCCCGTCTTCTCTTCGCGAAGCTGGGCAGCGTGCTCAATTATGGCTACCTCGACCGCCCCACCGTTCCCGGCCAGTGGCCCGCCGCTCGGCTCCGGGAATTGATCGCGGAGTTGTAACCGGGCGCCGCTATTCCTGAATTCTCCGGAAAAACCCGCCTTCCATCCATTCACGGAACCAGTGCTGTAACGTGGCTCCCAGTTCTTCGTCGGAACCCGGCCAGATCTGGAAGGTTTCGTCCAGAGCTTCGCCAAGTGGATGCCCTTTCAGGAGACCCGCGAGGAGCGTGTGAGCGGACTCCGAAAGATCATACCGGTGGACCACAAAGTCCTCGCGGTTGAGTGCCACCCACGAGGAAGCCGCGTCCGGCGGGACGGCGGTTTCGTCCTCCGGAGCCCGGCGGAGCGCGGTGTAGAATTCATTCACGGGAAAACGGAAGGCCAGGACAGACAGGGCGGGGGACGGCTCCAGCCGGGCGCTGTCCCAGGCATCCGGCGGCAGCGTTTGGAGCGCCGCAGCGTCCAGGGCGGGCTCTCCCTCCATCCCCGGGCCATCGAAGGTTTCATAAACCGCCCACTCCAGCCGGGCCAGGTCCACCAGAAGCTCCGGCCAGTCAGGTCCATCCTCCACGGGAGCCACCCCCGCCTCCTCCTCCGCGCGTGACCGCGAGTCCTCCAGCCAGGAGGGGAAGCGCCGTCCCAGATGATGCAGGGTGTAGCTGCGGGAGGGGATGGACTGCAGGTATTCGAAGGCAAAGGAATCGAACGTTTCCGCGCCCAGGAATTTCCGGATCATGGGAAAGACCTCGCCCATGCACTCGATCAGCCGGGCAAAATAGGCGTCCGCGTACACTGACAGCCGGCTGGCGGCGTCGAGCGAGCGTGACGAAGTGAGATGTTCCTCAATGCCCCCCGCTCCCGCCGCCACCTCTCCGGCAGCCACTCCTTCGGGATGCGAGATAACCGCCTGAAACCAGCGCTGCATGCGCTCCAGTTGCGTGGGGCAGTCCGGTGTCGTGCCGGGTTCCGTGCTCATGCCACCTCAACCATGCTATGATGCAGCGGATGCGGCACGGCGGAGTCCGCCACCGGTTCCGGAAGACGTGAAGCCGCGGGCAGCACCGTGAGGTTTTCGCTCATGTATTGCTTCGCTTTCAAAACCTCGGCGTGCACGATCTCAAAGGGGGGGATCTTCGCGTCCCACTCCAGCAGCGTGGAGACGCCGCCCGTGCGCAGGTGGGCGAGCCGGTAGAGTTCCCACACGGGATCAATGACATGGCCGTCGTGGGTATCGATGATATGCGTGCCCAGGTTCGTATGCCCGGCGAGGTGCATCTGGACGATGCGTTCGGCGGGCAGCGCACGGATGAACTCGAAGGGATCGAAGTCGTGGTTCACGCTGGAGACATAGACGTTGTTCACGTCCAGGAGCAGACCGCAGTCCGCCTCCTCCGCGAGACGGGAGATGAATTCCCATTCCGGCATGGTGGAGTCCTTGAAGCCCACGTAGCTGCTGGGATTCTCCAGCACGAAGGGCCGCTCCAGAAAGTCCTGCACCTGGCGCACACGTTCGATCACGTGGCGGAGCGAAGCCTCCGTGAGCGGCAGAGGCAGGAGGTCGTGGGTATTGATCCCCGCCACGCCGGTCCAGCACACGTGGTCGGAAATCCAGCCCGGCTTCACGCCTTTGGCCAGTGCCTTCATCTTCGCGAGGTATTCGAAATCCAGCGGATCAGTGCTGCCGATGGAAAGGGACACGCCGTGCATCACCACGGGATAGCGTTCGGCGATTTGATCCAGCACATGGCGCGGGCGGCCCCGGGAATCCATGTAGTTTTCCGTGATGACCTCAAACCAGTCCACCGCAGGGTTTTCCGCCAGGATGTGTTGATAGTGGACCGTGCGGAGGCCCACACCGAGGCCAAGATTGGGATGTCCAAGACGGGGGGCGGTCATGGGAAAAAAGAAACGGTGGCCAGGGCTGGCACCTCTCACGTGGAAACCACCGGTGCCAAAGCGGGAATCGGAAAACCGGCGGGCGTCAGCCCCGGCCAGGGGGACGCCCGCCGGTCGCGGGAAAAACGGAATCGAAAGGGCTCAGGCCTTGGGAGCGGCACCGAACGGCTTCTTGGCCGCCTTCATGGCGGTTTCGAAGGTGGCGCGGGCTTTCGTCCAGGTCTTGTCCTTCAGCGGCACGGCGCAGGCACCGGTGCCTTTGCAGGAGTTTTCGCCGGGGTGGCCGCCGCAGCCGCCCTGGCCTTTGCAGTCATTCTTGGCGTGGCAGCTGTGAGCGGAGGCCGTGGCGCATTTGCCCTGACCGGCGCAGGCGTTGTCGCCGCCTTTGCCCTTGCCTTTGCAAGTGTTGATGCCGCGGCAGACGTGATTGTCCTGGAGGATGTTCGCGGCCTCGTTCTTTTTAGCTTCCTTTTTGTCCTCGCCTTTTTTGGGCTCCTCCTTGTCGGCGGCGCGGGCCACCACGCCGGTCATCATGCCACCCAGCGCGGCGGCGGCCAGGAATTTGCGGCGGGAAACGGATTTGTCTTCGGGAGTCATAGGGTTGCTCGGTTAGGGTTTTTTGGTTGGTGGTCGTCGCGGTGGGAAGCCATCCGGTTTTCAGACAGCGCCCCGTGTCCGACACACCACTGTCCGGAGTATTCCCCGGGAAGCGAGTTCTTTTTGGAACCCTCCCGCGCCGCATCCCCGTGAAACACCGGAGAGCCCGCGCCGTTCAAAACGCGAAGCCGAACGTGACGTGCAGCGCCCCGGAGGCTTCGTTGGCGCGGGGCGAGGGATTGAACCCGTAGTCCACCCGCAGGGGGCCCACGGGCAAGGCGTAGCGGAGGCCCAGGCCATAGGCATACCGGAGATCGTCCGGCATGGCGAAGAGGTTGTCATCGTCCCGGCTCAGGCTCCCGGCATCGGCAAAGACGGCCACCTCCAGGTTGTCAATCACCTCATAGGAAAACTCCAGATTCGCCGCATGCATGAGGGTGCCACCCAGTGGCGTGCGTTTGGCGGAGAGGGGTCCCAGTTCCTTTTCCGCAAAGCTGCGCACCGTGCTCGCGCCGCCGTTGAAGAGGCGGGAATCGATGGGCAGGCGCTCCACGCCATCCGGCGCGCTGATGGCGCTGGCCTGAAGGTTCGCGGCCACGCGGAATTTCTTTGAGAACGGATGGTAAAAGGAGGCCCGGAAGTCTGTCCGCAGGTAATTGATATCCGCCACACCCGCTTCGAATCCCAGGCTGGACATCCAGCCGCGGTGGGGCAGCACGGGATTGTCCCGGTAGTCCAGGCTCACCGTGCCGCCAAAGGCCATGGTGTTGTAGGCGTCCGGTCCCAGTTCATCCGGGGTAAGGTCGCCGGAACTGGCGGTATCCGCCGAGACAAGCAGATAGGTGCTGGCCGCGCTCCGCCGCGTGAACTGCCGGGAGAGCGCGGTCCGGAGTTTCAGGGAATTGTGGGTATAGTCATATAACGAGATTGTCTGCGCGGAAAGTTCCGTATCGATGGCATAGGGCGAGCCGAAGATCGCGGGATCGATCCACCGGACGCTGCCCTCGAAACCCGCCTCGTAGCCCAGTTTGAAGCGCAGCGTGTCCCCCGTGTCCCAGATGTTCACGTGCCGCCACTCCACCCCCAGCACCGGGCCTTTCAGTGTTTCGTAGCCGCCATAGACCCCCAGCGTCTTGCGCGGCCCCTCCTGGCCGCTGATGCGCAACGCCAGGGTGCCCGCCTGTTCGTTTACATTGATGGGCGTCACATCCACGCGGGAAAGAACACCCGTGTCCATCACGCGGCGCTGCATGAGTTCCAGCGACTCCGTGGACCACACGCGACCATCCGCCGGACGGAAGCCCGCCTCCAGAATGCGCTTGGCTCCATTGGAAAATCCTTCGTCCGGCTCAATGCCCTGGACGCGATAGACCGGCCCCAGGTTGATATCCACAAAGACAGGGATTTCCCCGCCGGAGGGGCGGAGCGTATAGGTCACGGTAATTTTCGCGGTATAGTGCCCCGTCTGGTGCGCGGCTCCATCGATGCGGCCCCGCAGTTCCTCTGCCTTCACTTCACTGAAGGGCTTGCCCTGCAAGGCCGCGGCGTCCTCCGGAATCTTCTTGCTCCTGGGCGGCAGAGGGCCACGAATGGTCAAGGGGCCGAACAGGGAACGCGGTCCCTCCCGGGCGATGATGTGAATATCCGTCTTCCCGCCCGTCTTTTTCTCAAACACGGGCGGCTCCACAGAGGCGCTGAGATAGCCTTTTGATTGCAGGAGACGGCGCACGAGGCCCGCGCCGTCATTGATCTCGGACTCCACCAGAGGCACGTCATTGCCCAGTTTGCCCAGGCGCTCCTTCGTGGGGCGTAGCAGGTAGTCGTGCAGTTCCTCATTGGAGAGTTCATCCGTGCCTTCCACGGTGATGGCCCCCACCTGTTCGCGATCACCCTCGCGCGCCGTGAGCACGGCTTCGCTCCCGGTGATATTCCACTCCACCTCCGCCGTGCGGTAGCCCAGGCGGCGGTATTCCTTTTGGAGGAAAAATGCGAGGTCATCCGCCAGCGGCGGGGTCGCCGTGGAGTCCTTCACAAGGGAAAGCTGAAGTGCGATAACCGGTTTCAACTCTTTCCACGGCTTGTCCGAGGCTCCTTCCACGCGCACCCGCACGCCGTGCTGCTCCACGGTGCGGAGCATCAGGTCTTTCTTTTTCGCCGCCAGCGCCGGGGAGGCCAGACACAACAGCGCCGCGATAAGGGGGAAGCGGAATTTCATCGGAAGCGGATGAGGTAATAGAGCAGCCCGCGGAAGGAGCCCGTCTGGTTGAAGGAGCCCACGGCCTGGAGATTCTTGTTCAGTTCATAGACCGCGGAGACACTGCGCGTGCCGCCTCCGTTGTTCAGCAGGGAGAAACTCAAGGACAAGCGGGGCGGTTCCTCGTCCAGCGGCGTGCGACCCGCCTTATGGAACAGCTTCCGGTAGGCCTGGCTGAGAACGAGGAAGGCCGCCCGGTTCGCCGCTTCACCCTGGCTGGAACGCAGGTCCCCGGAGGTGCTGCCCGTGGCCAGCAGGGTGGCGATTTCCCCCTCGGAGAGCGGCGGGCTGGAACTGAAGCGCAGCTTGGGATTCAGCGCCGGACCATAAGCGTTCAGGGTCACCTGGTAGTTGTTGATGAACGAATCTCCCTGCACGTCCAGTTGCGGGTCGAAGGGCTTGTCTTTGGTGAAGATGACATCGCCCCGGGATATGGTCATGCGGCTGAAGGGCAGGCGTACCCGCGCGTCCACCAGCGTGGCCTTCCCCTCCAGCACGGGATTCGCCCCCGTGCCGGTCACCCGCAGGGCGCTGGTGACACCGCCATTCAACACATTCCCCAGGAGACGCACGGGGTCACGGGTGATGATCTCAATCCCCAGGGTCCATTTATCGAACGGAGGCGGCAGGGAAGGAGCGGACTTTTTACCCACGGTCACTGCCGGCGGGGCTGGTGGTAGTTGGTTAGGAAGAGAAAGCGGCAGGAATTCGATTTCCTTGAAGACCCGTCCGCGCACCAGTTCCACGCGACCGGTCACGGAGGCCTGGCTCAGGCTGCCGCGCACGGTCACATTCCCGTCCGCCCGCATAGAGATGGTGTCATCCCGCAGGATCAGCGCCTCTTTCGCGGTGAGGGTGGCGTCAATCCTTGGATTCGCGATGTCCGTCCAGTCGATGGCACCCCGCGCACTGACATTCCCGCCCGCGAGGAGCGCGCCTGCTTCCTCGATATAGACGCGCTTCCCGTCGAATCGCACGTTCAGCCGCACGTTCTTCGCATCCGGCACATCGTCCTGCACGAAGGAAATGGCGGGGGCGTTCGCGCGGAGGTTTCCGGTGATGTTAGGCCGCGCGGGCGTGCCGGTGATGCGGGCGGTCATACCCACCCGGCCCTTTACCGAGGAAATGGCAGGCACGAACTGCCGCAGCACATTCAGATCCGAGTCCGGAAGGTTCACCGTCACGTCCAGTGGAAGAGCCTGGAGGGAAGCTGGATCCTTCAGCACTTTTTGCACATCCAGCGGCACCTTTGCCGTCGCGTGCAGGGTCTGGAGCGGCTTCTGAGTCACGTCCACTGTCAGGTCCAGTTTACGGTCCTTGAGCGTGAGTTTCACGACCGCGTCCGCCGGGACGATCTTCTGTTTGATGTCCGGCACGGATACTCCCTGGAGTTTCAGGGAAATGTCCGCCGAGGGATTCAGGATGGAGCCGGTGATGGTCACCTCCGCGTTCACCTTGCCTTTGGCGGCGGGCTTCTGGCGGGCGGTGCGCGCGGCCTCCGCGAGATCCCAGTCCCGAATGGAAAGACGGATGTCCACGTCCCCGGAAGACGCCACCGGACCCGCCGGGCCACCCTTTTGAGCGAAGTCCAGCGGCACCTTCAGGCGGCCCTCGACGGGCGGCAGTTTTCCGGCGGCGACACGCAGCATGGGGATTTCCAGAAAGTGCTCATCCACGGTGAAGGGCGCGGAGATGCGGTAATCTCCCGTGCTGCCCGCCAGTTCCGTCATCTCCAGGCGGCGACCGGCGTGGGTGCTCTTCAGGGAGAGGGAAACCGGGTCCTTCATGCCCTCCATGCGGAAACCATCCACCTTCACCGCGCCGCCGCCCACCACATCATTCTCCGCCGCGCGCCCGCTGCCCTCCCAGCGCAGCGTGGCCTTGCCGGCCAGCAGTTTCCCCGCGCCGAGGGCCTGCATCCAGCCATTGAAATCCTGAAGCTGATTGAGGTCCCCGTCCACTTTCGCGCGGAAGGCATAAGGGGCTTTCAGTTCGCCGCCTCCGGAGAGGGTCACCCGGTTGCGATCATTCAGCACCACGGAAAGCGAGGGCACTTCCACCCGGCCCTCCGCCAAAGTCGCGGCCAGACCCAGCGATTCCACCCGTCCGGTCTTCCAGGCGATGCCGGTGCCATCCAGCTTCAGTTCCGCCAGAGTCTTTGAGAAATCCTGCTTTTGCCAGTCCGCCAAGTTGCCGGAGATTTTGCCGCCCGCCGCCAGCCGGCCCGCCTCGGGTCCGGGAAGGTCTTTCCTTCCGGAGAAGCCCGCCAGGCGTTCCGCGTTGGGCAGGGTGGCCTTCCACTCCGCATTTAAGGGCCGGGCTCCCGTGAAGCCCAAGGTGCCGGAGGCTTCGATAACATTCGTGGTATCCAACGCGGCGAGCAGGGAGGTTAGCCGCAACATATTGCCATCCGTGTTGGCCTTCACCTCCACCTTCTCCACGGGGATGCCCTGGATCACCCAGTTGGAACCCGTGAGATCCGCGCCCGCTTCTGAAAGCTGTCCCTGATTGAGCCCGGCGGAGAGCTTGCCACTCAGGCTGCCGGTCAGTGGCGGGTCTTTGGTAAACAACTCCGCCACCTGGGGGAAATCGACCTCCGCCTTGGCTTGGAGCGGCATCTTTCCGGCATTCGCCCAGGCATAGGGCATCTGCCCGGTGATGGTGGCTACCAGCCGGTTTTTGCCAAAGGAAACATCCCGCGTCTTCACCATCACCTGGCTTTTTTCCAGCGTGGCACCGATCTCCGCCTTATCCAGCTTTACCCCTCCGGTGACAATGTCCCGGGCCTTCACCTCCACGGAAGCCTGGAACTTCTTCGGATCATTCACCGGTCCGTCAAAGGTGGCATCGATCTCCTGGACCTGCCACGTGAGGTCGGGGGGAAGCTTGACCCAGGGAGAAAGTGTGGAGGGAAGCAGCGAGGTCAGCCGCGCGACACCCTTCACCGAAAGCTCCCGGCCGATGCCGTCCAGCGTGCCCTCGAACGCGATGTTTCCTTTCCCTTCCACGGCCCGGCTCTGGCCACCTCCAGCGGTGCGGGTGGTGGTGATCGTTCCGCCTGGCACTTCCAACTCCATCTTAGCCGAAAGCCTCCGGTCCGGCAGGTCTTTCAGGTCCACGCTGAGGCTCTTGACCATGAGGTCCGGCATCACATTCAGCATTTGGATGGTCACCCGGTGACCTTCCACCAGGGTGGTGCCTTTCACGTTTTCCAGCACGGGCATGCCCGGCACCTCCAGGCGCTCAAATTCAAAGACTCCGCTGCCACCGGGATTCAGGGTGAAGTTCAACCCGCGCACGACCAGATCGCCTCCAGGCTCGATCATCCGCAGGTTTACATCCGTCAGTTGCACCTCCGGGATGTCCACCGCGGGAGGCGGGGGCGGCTCTTTTTTTTCCGTCTGAGGCTTGGGCGGCGGAATTTTAGAACGGTCCAGCACCACATCCGCGCGGGTCAGAATGAGTTTTCTAACAAACCGCCCCGGACCCTCCCGGATGAGTTCCATGAGACTGTAGTCCGTGGCCAGCCGCTGGGCGGTGAGGCTCCGGACAAGCGCCGCCTCGTTAGGAGCGATCCTGATATCTTTTAAATCGATCCCGTTCACCACCGTTCCGCCCACCTCCCAGGAGAGGTCCATGCCCTGTCCTTTTGCAACGTATTTAGCCCCCCGGTCCAGTGCAAAACGCAAAAGGGGCCGGTGGAAAATCAGCAGCAAAACCACGAGGACCAGGAAGGTCCATAACCCCCGTTTCAGCCACTTCCATAGACGCGGAAAACGCCGGTGCTTTTCAGCACCGGCGGGCTTGGTGGCTTCCGGAGGGGTATCGGCTTTCATGGGGGACAGGCAGCGGCGGCCCCCACCGCGGCGTATCGATGGTGACTTAGCTGTCGAGCTTTGTGTAGCACACGCTCTGGCAGGACATGTTCCACAGTTTCTTCAGCTCATCGTCCAGCTTCGTGAGGCTCAGCGAAAACCCGGCCATTTCCTGACAGGTGACGAGCGGCCCGATGATGGTGTCGTGCACCTTGATGCCCTTTTCAGCCAGCACCTGCTTCACCTTTTTGTTCACGATGAGCAGTTCCATCATGGTGGTGGAACCCAAACTGTTCACGAAGAGCACCACTTCATCCCCCGCGCCGAACGGGAGGTCGTCCTTGAAGATGATGTCCAGAAGCATGGGAGCCAGTTCATTGGCGGTGCCCAGGGGAATGAGGCCCACGCCTTTTTCCCCGTGAATGCCCATGCCGAGGCCGATCTCATCCTCGCCCAGCTCGAAGGTAGGCTGACCCGTGGCCGGGATGCTGCCAGGGGCCATGCTCACGCCCACGGACCGGGTGTTGTCCCGCGCCTTGAGCGTCATGCGCTCCAGTTCATCCAGGCTCTCCGCCACCACGGAGGCGGCACCCGCAAGTTTCACGATGGGCACCAGCCCGGCGATGCCGCGGCGGTCCTGTTTCCGGTCCGGTGGGGCACTGGCCACGTCATCCCAGATGAGCACGGTGCGCACCTCAATGCCTTCCTCGGCGGCCAGCTCCGCGCCCATGTCGAAGTTCATCACGTCCCCGGCGTAGTTGCCGTAGAGATAGAGCACGCCCTTGCCGCGGCTCACGGCCTGGGTGCCTTCCAGCACGATGTCAGGAGGAGGAGCCGCGAAGATATCGCCGCAAGCCGCGCCGTCCGCCAGATTGTGACCCACCAGACCGTGGTAAATCGGCTCATGTCCGCTGCCGCCACCGATGAGCAGCCCCACTTTCCCCTCTTTGATCTCAGACCGCACGATACATCCGCGACCGACCTTCTTGCACTCGCCGTCATAGGCCTCCACCAGACCGTCGAGGAGTTCGGAGGCGCAGTCGTTCGGGTTGTTGATGACTTTTTTGATTTTAGGCATGGGATGGATGGGGGATAAAAATTTCCGACACCCGGAGGTGACGCGCGGGTTTTACCATTCCTGACGCCGCTGGCAAGACGTTCCGGCAGGAAAAGCAGGGCTTTCCGTGAGTGCCGTTTCAGCGTTGGCTGAAGGAAGGGGGCTTGAAGAACGTGGGGAATTCATCGAATATTGCATCCTTCTCCGCCGCTAAACGATGAACGCGCACATGTCCTGGGATTTCACTTATGTGTTAGGGATTGCCGCGTTCCTGGTGCTTTGGCTGCTTGTCAGCAGTCCATCCACGGAAACCCGGCTGAAAAATCATATCCAGCGCATGGGCGGCAAACTCTATGAAAAGAGATGGGTCCCTTTCGCGGGAGGAAGCCGGGACACGAAGGTTTACGATATCGTTTATCTGGATAGCGGGGCCAGGGTTCACCATGCCCGCGCCATTGTGTCCCTTTTTCGTGAAGTGTCCCTTTTGAATGACAGAGTAGTCTATCCCCCTGAAGAGGCGGAGCCCTCCCGGTCGCCGGGTACCGGGAACGCTTGTCCGGACCGCGACCTCCGGAACTGAGAGGCGGACGTGTCCGGCCGGCGGTTGTGATATTAACGGGAAGGCTTGACCGGGTGGTTAAACGCCCGGTTTACTTACTCACCCTGCCGCTCGGCGTCCTTCATGGCCGCCACCGCCTCGTCCGTGATTTCCTGGATCCGCCGGTATTTCGCCTCCCGCAACTCCGTAAGTTCCTTTTCCCGCTTCTCCAGGCTTTCCTCTGCGCCGGCGATCTCCGTCTTGAGCGCCTCCAGTTCCGCGCCCTCGGGCAGCGCGCGCATCCTCCACTTTTTCCCTTTCACGTCATACAGATCCTCCCACTTTTTGAGCAATTTCTTCGCCTCCTGAATATCGCGGTCAAAATCCCGCTCTACGGCTTCCTTCTTGAGGGCGCTGGTGTCCGCGATCTCGTTGGCCTTTCGCGCCACTTTCGAGGAATTCCGCGGCTTCTCCTCAAGCGGGGCCGGGGGCGCCGGAGCCGGTGACGCCGCATAAATCGAGCGCCCCTTCAATACGAGCACGCCCAGCAGCATCACACCCGCCACGATCACCAGCATCCGCCCGACCCCTGGCACCGCGCGGTCCATCATGAAAAACGCGCATTCCCACCTCTCCGCGCCTTTCCTGCGCACCGCGGCCCCCTCTTTAAGCCGCCCGGCCGCGCGCAAAGCCGCGAGATCCGCATATGTATATGGACCGGCCTCCTGGGCACCGGGGAAAGCGAGCAAATACCATTGGGTAGGCTTAATCATAGGGCTATTGGGCGATTATAATTCTCACGCGGATAAAAGCCGGTCAACTGAACAGAAACCGTCCCGTGTCAGGGCTGGTTCAGGCGATAGAAGGCGCGTTGGGGGAAATCGATCACCGGGACGGGGCTTGTGAGGTCCGGACGGGGAATCCAGGTTCCGGATTCCATGCTGGTGCTCGTTTCCACGCTCCAGCGCGGATTCGTCCAGTAGAGATAGTTCCCGGACGGGGAGATGCCGATACCCCAGATGCCGGTGGAGGGGCCGAAGAGGGTGGCGGTGAGCCCGGCGTCCAGGACGCAATCGCTGGAGTCCACGGTATTCTGGTGGACCTCCACGGCCAGCACGTTTACCGCGGGGGCGGGCAGCAGGGCGGGGAGGGAGGCACCACTCAGGGTAAGCGTGGAGAAAGTCCGCTCCGCCGCGCCATCATTGAAACGGGTGGATAGTTGATTGTAATACAACGCCCCGCCCGGATTCGTTCCGGAATCCAGCCCCCAGGAAGCCGGGCTCACGCGGGTGCCATTCAGGTAAACCGCGGCCCCGTCATCCGCCTGGATCTCCAGCTTCAGGAACTGGATCCCCGCAGGATCCGCCACGGTGAAGGTCCGGCGGAAGTAAGCCGTCACCGGGCGCTCCGCGATGGCCGTGGCGAGGGCTTGCAGGGAGCCCGTGGCTCCAATGTTTCCCCAGCCCAGGGGCGAGGGCTTGTTCTGAACCCAGGGCGCGGTCTCTGTGTAGAGTGGCGCGGTCCAGTCACGGCTGGCGGCATCCAGGGCGGGCCAGGGGGTGGCGGTGGTCCAGCCCGCGGGCGTGACGGCGGAGTGATAACTCCAGCCCGTGCTGGATTTCGCGATGAGCGTGACATCCGCCGGTGGTGGCGCGGCATCCGGGAGGAAAAGAAGCGGCGTACCCGTCACCGCGGCACCCTGCGGGGAGTCCAGGGTGACGATGACCACCCCGTGGGGATTCGGCGAGGGCAGGGGAGCGGTGAAGGTCTTTACCGTTTCCCCCGGCAGCCATGTGAGGGTGCCGCTGGAGAGTATAGTCTCCGCCGCGCTTTCCGGCTCGGGCTTCCCGGCCACCCGCCAATTCACCGTCACCTGTCGTGAGGAAAAAGTGCTCAGCCGCACGGTGAAGCTGCCGGGCCAGGCGGCGAAGCCATCCTGCCGTTTCGCCACGGGGAAATCCACGCCGGTTTCTGATCCCGGCACGGGCATGAAGGGAGCCAGCAGCGCGGCGTCCGCCGCTGGAGCCCATAGACTGCCGCCGGAATCCTCCGCCCCGTTCTGTGCCGCCAGGTCCCCGGTATTGGTCACTTTGGACCGGGTCAGGATTAGCCGCTGGTTCTGATAGTCGAACCGGCTGAAGTCGATGGCCCAGGTATCGTGGAAAAAGTTATAGAGACACAGGGAGTCCTCCACGGTGATGTCCCCCAAATACTGGCTGGTGCCCGTGCCATTGGTGCCGGAGTTATTGCCGTAATTGTCCCCGTAGCGCGCGCCCACCATGCAGCCGGTGATGAGGGCATTTTTCACCAGGGAATGCGGTCCGCCGTAGCCGCATTCCATGCCCTGCCCGGAATTGAAATGCACGCCCCCGATGGACTGGGGCACGCGGTTCACCCCGGAATTCGAGATGGCCTCATGCACGCAGTTCTCAAACCAGCAGCCCGTGCAGGTCACCGTGCCCGCGCCATCGCCGCCGGTATCGATGCCATCATCCTTCGTCCAACCGATGACACACTTGTCCAGTGTGTAGGTATTGCCGCCCGGCACCAGATAGATGCCGTCGTTGTCCGCGTCCGCGAAGCCATCGCTGTCCACGTCCAGGCCGGGCTCCGTCATTTCCAGGAGGGCCACGGATTTGAATTTGAAGTTCGGGCAGTTCTCCTGCTCGCCACCGGAGATGCAGCGCTGCATGAGTACGCGGGTGAGGTCCAGTGAGCCGCCATTCGCCGCCAGAGCCACGCCGCGCGTCTGGCTCAACCCGGTGGGGCCCACCATGGCGCAGTCCGTCAACTGGCAGAAGGCTCCCGCCGCGACGGCCACGCAGGGCTGTTGATTCCGGTGGTGGGCGAAGGTGCGCGCCGGTTCCCCCGCCGGGGCGGTGGCATACCAGTTCTGGTTGGCTCCCCAGCAGCAGAAAATGGTGCCGGAGGCCGCCAGCATGGCCACGTTCCCGCCGGACTGGGGCTGGAGCCAGATGCCGCCCCACAGAGCGCTGGTGCTGTCCGGCACGAAGACTGCGGGATTCGCCGCCGTGCCTGTGACAAGCATGGTGCCCCCGGCCCGCACCCAGAACTCCACCCCGGGCGCGCAACGCACCACGGTGCCCTCGCCGATGGTGAGGATAAGGCCCGATGGGATGATCAGATTTCCGGTGAGGTAAATCCGCGAGTTTGGTTTCCAGGTTTCATTGGCTCCCAGTGTCCCGCTCTTTTGGGTCCAGGTGGTCGTTTCCTCAATGACCGTCGGGGGCGCGGCTTTCAGGTGATGAAGCGTGGCATCATAGGACGCGATGCCGGAACTCTCCGCTGCAGGCAGGATGGTGGAGCCCCATCCGCGCCGCAGGAGCAGGGGGTAAGCCGGATGATTTTCCGAACGGATCAGGCCGTTCAGGAAGAGCGGGTCCCCCGCGAGGTTTCCGGTGGACGGGCCTTTGGTCAGCCGGGCGGTGACGGGGATGGGCAGGTTCTTTGGATACACCGCCGGGGCCATGAGGTTCAGTCCGGCATCCCCGAAGGAGGAGGGCGCGTCCATGACCGTCCGGTAGGGACGCATGGTGGGAATGCCGTCCTCCGTGCCACCGCGCGCGGGATTGGTGACGATGAACTTATAGCTCGTGGTCACCGCGTTGTCGGTCACGATGATCTCGTGAAATCCAATGGTGTTCACCACCGTCGCGGTGGAAAGCGGGAAGGGGTTGCCATCCAGCGTGGCGGAGGTTCCTGTGGCGGTGACGGTCACACTGGTGGCCGTGCGCGAGCGGTTCAGATTCGCGGGCGTCACCGCCGCGCCGGCCAGGAGTGGGAGGAGGCAGAACAGCAGGGGGCAGACAAAGGATTTCATCGGGCGGGAGTGGAAGTGGACCGTTAATTTTTCGAAATAGTCTTATAACATGATCCCATAAAAAAGGAGGCCGCGTTCCACGCGGCCTCCTTCGTTCAATCTGCCAGTCCCTCGATTACTTGTCGAGGATCTTGTTCCACTTCGAGAGGTTCGCCTCTTCGGCGGCGAAGAGGTCGTCCGTGGAGTCGAGCACTTCGATGCTCTGGATCTTATCGCCGCCGCGAATGGCGTTCACCACGTCCTGGCCGCTGGTCACCTGGCCGAAGACAGTGTGCTTGCCATCGAGGTGGGGTGTGGGGAGGTGGGTGATGAAGAACTGGCTGCCGTTCGTGCCGGGACCCGCGTTGGCCATGCTGAAGACACCGGCTTTATCATGCTTCAGTTCGCGCAGGCATTCGTCGCCGAACTTATAACCAGGGCCGCCCGCGCCGGTGCCGGTGGGGTCGCCGCCCTGGATCATGAAGTTCGGGATCACGCGGTGAAACGTGATGCCGCTGTAATAATTCCGTTTCGCGAGGTTCAGGAAGCTGGCGGCCGTCATGGGGGTCTTCGAGGCGAAAATAGTCGCTTCGATGGGGCCCTTTTCGGTTTTGAGGATGATACGGATGTCGGTCATGTGAATATCAGGAGTGGGGGGGAGGAGGAAATAGAGAGCCGCTTATTCAACAATGGTGGCGGACTTGATGTAGTCCAGGTTCGGGAACTTCGCCTTGAGGTAGGTGTTGCCCTGGCTCTGCACGAGCATCTGGTTGGGGCCGCGTCCGGCGGGGGCTCCCTCACCATATTCGCTGTTCAGTTTGTCCACTACGTCCATGCCTTCCACCACGGAGCCGAAGGAGGCAAAACCCGTTGAATCGAGGCTGCTGCTGTTATCGCCGAAGTTGATGAAAAACTGCGTGGAGCGGCTGTTGGGAAGGCGGCTTTTCGCGTAGGTGATCGCCCCGCGAACATTCGAGGATTTTACCGGATCGTCCTGAATGGTCGCGGATTTCCAGGCGGCGGACACTTTAGGATCCCCATGGATGCCAAACTGGGCCATGAAACCGCTGATGACGCGGAAGAAGGCCACGTCCTTGAAATATCCGGCCTTTACCAGGTTGAAGAAACGGTCCGCGCCGATCGGAGCGGATTCGCGGTCCACCTTGATGACAAAGCTGCCCTTGGTGGTTTCGAACTTCGCCTTGAAGGTGGCGGGAGCTTTCTCCGTGAGCTTCGTGGGGTCCGTCAGATCCGCGGCCTTCGCCGCCGGAGCCGGGGCAGGCGTGGGAGCGGCCTCTTTGGCCGGTTCCTTGTCTTTCGCGGGAGCCTCGGGCTTCTTATCCTGGGCCTGAGCGGTGAAGATGAGACCGGCGGTGACCGCCAGGGCTAGAGACGGGAGAAGAAAACGGGTTTTCATGGGAGGGATGAGTCGCGGTGTATGTAAGGGAACCTCTGGCGGTCGAAGAGGCTAAAATCAAGGTGGAATCAACCCGGCACCGAGGGCCAGTGATCCCAGGATGCCCGCGCGGCTGCCGAGTCCGGGAGCCACCACATATTCCCCGCCGCCGTCCGTTATGCGGGGGTGCTGGAGGTATCCGTTGAGCAGGCCGGCGGTTTTTTCCCGTACCCTTTCCAGCAGGCCGGGAGCCTCCATGACGCCACCACCCAGGATGATGCACTCCGGGCTGAGCGTGCAGGAAAACCCCGCGCACGCCGCGGCCAGGCAATCCGCCTCCGCCTCCCATGCCGGGTGCTCCGGTGGCAAAGTGTCTCCGGGGACACCCCAGCGCCGGGCCATGGCCGGGCCGCTCGCCAGGCCCTCCAGACAGTCCCCATGCCACGGGCAGGCTCCGGGAAAATCCACCAGCCCCGGAGGCCGGGGAATGCGGATGTGGCCCATCTCCGGGTGCAGCAGCCCGTGCAGCGGGCGGCCCTGGATGAGGACGCCCCCGCCGATGCCCGTGCCCACGGTGAGGTAGAGCACCACTTCTCGGCCCCGTCCCGCGCCCCAGAGCCACTCGCCATAGACCGCCGCGTTCACATCCGTGTCAAAGGCCACGGGCACGCCCAGCGCTTTCCCCAGCGGCCCGGCCATGTCCGTGTCCCGCCAGCCGGGCTTGGGCGTGGTGGTGATAAATCCCCAGTCCGGCGCGGCGGGGTTCACGCCTGCGGGGCCGAAGGTGCCGATGCCCAGCGCGGCGAGGGGCCCGTGCTTTTCCCGCGCGGCGGTGAAGTACTCCACACAGCGCGCCAGGGTTTCCCCGGGCGTGGTGGTGGGAATGCGCTCCACGTCCCGGAGGTCATCCGGTCCGGTGCCGGTGGCGAGGACGAACTTCGTGCCGCCGGCTTCGATGGCACCGATCAAGGGAGGCGTGCTGCTGGACATTTTCTCAGGGGTTCGGGCGCAGGCCCAGATTGGCGTAGATTTCGCGCGTGGCGCTGGACTGATTCAGTGTATAGAAATGGATGCCCCGCACCCCGTTGTGCAGCAGGTCGGAGCACTGGCTGGTGGCATAGTGAATGCCCACCCGGCGCACGGACTCCGGATCATTCCCCGCGCGGTCCAGCGCCTTCAGCAGCTTCGCGGGAAAAACGGAGCCGCCGGAAAGCTCCGCCATGCGCCGCATGCCCTGGGTGGTGGTGATGGGCATGATGCCCGCGATGATGGGGACGTGGATGCCCGCCAGGTCACAGCGTTCCTGGAAGTCGTAGAAGTGGTGATTGTCGAAGAAAAGCTGCGTGCAGATGTAGTCCGCGCCCGCGTCCACCTTTGCCTTCAGGTGGTCCATTTCCATCAGCCGGTTCGGCGTCACCGGGTGTCCTTCCGGAAACCCCGCCACGCCGATCCCAAAGCCCCGCCTGTCCGGGTGCGCGCCCCGGTCGTTGAATTTTTTGATGAAGGCCACCAGGTCCGCCGCATACTGGAAGGCATCCGAGGAGCGGTCATACTCCGCGCGGTCGCGCGGGGGATCGCCGCGCAGTGCCAGGATATTGCTAACCCCGGCCTCCGCGTAGCGCTCCAGGATTTCCGCGATGTCCCGCTCGCCATGGCACACGCAGGTGAGGTGCGGCACGGGGTCCAGGGCGGTCTCCTTTTTGATGCGGGTCACCAGTTCATGCGTCACCTCCCTCGTGGAGCCGCCCGCGCCGTAGGTCACACTGACGAAGGCGGGGCGGAAGGGCTCCAGTTGCGCGATGTTTTCAAACAGTTTCCCCGCGCCCTCCGGGGTCTTCGGCGGAAAGAACTCGAAGGAAAAAGTGGTGGGGTTCCGGGCAAAGATATCGCTGATGTGCATGGAGGAAAAAGGGCGACCGGCTGGCCTGGCAGCCGGACCGGCGGGCGGGAACTTCAAACCGCAAACGTCAAACGCCAGGGAAAGTTGCGCCTCTGCGTGACCACCCGATCCCTCCCCGGGGTTCTCCCTGGCATAAGCCGCTCCCCAAACTTTTCCCGATCTGTTTTTTCCTTTGGGAAAAAGCGTTTAAATTGCGTAATCGTACAGTTCAGGAATGGCAAGTCGGCGGGTGAACTGTTTTCCGGTGAGGATGAAGGTGATGCCCGTTCTGTCGCGCTCACAGGAGGCAGAATGGAAAGCCCTCGTTCTTCGGCTCCGCGGTCTTATCCTCCCGCCACGATGCGGATGATCTCCACCACATCCCCCTGGCGGAGGACGGTGTGTTCAAAGTCCCGGGGGAAGAGCGCCACGCCATTCAGCTCCACCAGCGCGGGCTGCCCGGCGAATCCCAGGAGAGTCAGGAGCGCGGTGACGTTCCGGCCGTCCGGAAGATCGCGGGGCTGTCCATTGAGACGGATGGTGATGGGAGCTTCCTCCATCCGGCTACCGGACACCGTGCCCGGGGGATTTCCAGTGGGTATTGTCACGGGGCGGATTGGGCCTCCGACGGTTTGGTTTCCCCGGATTTCTCCGCGCTTTTTTTCCTCAGCTTTTCCAGGCGGGTGGTGAAGGCATTGAAGGAAGCGCTTTTTTTCACGTCCTCTTCCTCCAGGCTGCGGGCCAGGAGTTCCACTTCCTCCTGCTGCCGGTCCATGGCGGCGTAGAGATCCGCGAGGCAGCGGACGTTCAGGTGCCGGTCCTCCGGGAGGACATTTTTCTCCAGGACCATTTTGAGCTCCACGAGGGATTCCTCCCGCTCCTTTTTTGTTTGGATGGCGGCCATGGAGCGCAGACGGGCGCCGGCACCGGTAAGCCCGTCCGGCTCGGCGGGAATGGCGCGGAATTTCTCCGCGATTTTCAGAACCTCCGGGGACTTTGCCTGGGAACTTACGGACACAATATGATTGAAAAGGATTTTGCGGGCCAGCACCGGATCGCTGACTGGCGCGGAGGTGCAGACGGCCTCGGACATCCGGAAATATTCCAGCAGTTTCCCCGTCAGGCCGAACTGGGAGGCCACGGGGCCCAGGCCGGTGATCTCAACGGCCATCTCCGGGCTCCAGCGCGCGGCGTGGGCCAAAAAGCCAAGGAGGCGTGTCCTCTCACGATGATTGCCGTTTTTTTCCGCGGTGGCGATTTCCGTGCCGAGATTTTCAGTGGAAGCGATCGCGGGCACCACCAGCTTTCCGGTCCCTTCGTCCACGCCGAGTTTTTTCTCCAGCGCCCGCCAGCGGGGCCACCAGTTCGCGGAAGCGGCCCACCAGGCTTCGGCCTCCGCGCGGTTTTCCGTGTATTTCAGAAAGGGGTTCAGGTGGCCGCCGAGGCTGCATTTCTCCAGGACCTCTGGAGGCAGGGCGCGCAACTGTTCAAGCAAGGGCCAGACGTCCCCGGCTTTTCCGGTTTCCAGAAGGAGCAGGGTGGCTTTGAAGAGGCAGTCGGCGGAGGAATATGCCTGGGTCAACTCGCCCCCGCCGGTCCACAGTTCCAGCGCGGTGGCGGCATCCTCCATGGCCACCGCGAGGTCCCCGGCAAGATAAAGCGCCTGACAGCGAAACCCCACCGAAAGCACCTCGTTAGCCGCGAGAGTCTTGAAGAGAGCGATGGCTTCCTCCCGCTTTCCGGTGCGCGCGAGCACCTTTGCCCGGACGTAGCGGGACTCCAGATAGACGGCGCTGCCTTTAGGCAGCCGGTCCGTGAGCATGAGCAACTGCCGCAGTAGCGCTCCGGCCCTTTCCTCCCCGGCCCGGTCCTCGCGGACATTTTGCAGGGAGGCCGCTTTTTGCAGGGCGGAGGCGAATCCTGGATTCGTGGGAAACCGGCGCATAAACTCCAACATCCAGGCCACGGAGGAGGCACCGATGGTGTCCACGTTCATCACCTCCGCCATTTTGGTTTCATACTCCGTCACACTTGTCAGGTTGGCCGGGATTTCCTCTTCCGGCACCAGTTCCGGATGTTCGGCCAGGAATGCCTGAAGCAGGGGGGCGATCTCCGCGGATACCCCGGTAAGAGCCTGGGTGGACCGCGCGGCGGCCAAAGCCTGGGTGAATTCCGCGCCGGGCGGTTTCCCTTCGGCAGCCGTGGAAAGAACGTCCACCAGCGCGCCCGCGCGGGCGGGCTCGCTCTGAACCCAGTCCCCGGCCATTTTCGCGAGCGCCACCAGGACGGCGGATTCATTTCCTGGCTCCTTTTCCAGCCAGGCGTGCAATTCCTTCGCGAAGGCGGACCCGTCTTCACCGGTGATGAGAAGGTCCGCCAGGAGGAGAAGCAGCTCGGACTCCGCCCCGCTGGGAAGCGTCAGGCCTTCACGGAGAGCCGCGAGAGACTTTTCCCGGTCGGAGCCTTTCAGCATCATGGCGCGTTGATTCTGAGACCAGGCACGGCGGTAGGGGGAGAGCGCCGTGTCCACCGCCAGGCGGTCCAGAATGGAGAGGCTTTCCACCGTTTTCCCGGTCATCCGGAGACTGTAGGCCGCGGCGTATTCCGCCAGGCCGTAGTTTTCGGCGGGCACCAGCGTTTTGCCGGTTTCCAGAGGGCCTTTCAGACAGGCGAGGGCGGCGTCATATTTTTGCTCCCGGATGTCCACCCATGCCAGTTGCACCGTGCCATTGAAACGGGTGGCGGCATCGTCCGGAAAGAGTGTGATCGCCTTTTCCAGAGCCTTGCGCCGCAGACCGAGGTTTCCTTCCTCGGGATACTTTTCCTCCACCAGGGCGAGTTGGCCCTCGCCGGAGGGCATGACGGGCATCTCCAGCTCCTCTTTCCCCTCCGGGGCCGCGGGGCGGGGTTTGCCGTCCAGGACGAGGGCGGGTTGTTTGCTCAGCCAGGCCCGCAGGGTGGAGGTGGAGCGGTCAAAGGCGGCGCAGTCACCCGCGGGGATCCGCGCGACTTTCGGTTTGTATTCCAGGGTGGCTTTCACGCCTTTCTCCGTTTTCTCCCAGGCGGCACGCATGGAAACGTAAGGGCTGTCCAGCGTCAGCGGACGCGGCAATTCCGCCCGGAAGCCTGGCGGCAGCGTGATGGTGGAAGCGGTTCCCTGATCCTCCAGCCACGTCATGAGATCCGTCTGGCGCTCCGCCGTTTCCCCCGCGTCCGGCAGCATGGACGCGGTGTAGGGGAAGCGCAGTGCCGGAGCGCCCGTGCCAGGCACGGTGAAATAAGCCCGCGCTTCATAGACACTGCCGGCGGTATCCCGCTTCGAGGGAGCGAGGTCCACCACCCGGGCTCCCGGAAACCGGCCCTCCGCGATCCGTCCCATGCGGGCGCGGAGCTGGTCCTTCGTACCCGTGCGCTCATATTCAGAGAAAATGACACTGATGTAACCCGTGGCCCGCAGGGTGAGCCAGCCGGAGAGGCCGCCGTCAGGGGCCATCTCCATCTCCACGTCCACATTGTAGGAGCCTGCCCGCGCGGAAGGCGTGCGGAGCCATTGCTCCGGTTCTTTCACCAGGAGGACATCGCGATCAATGTCCCCAGGAGGCAGCATGCCCGCAGGAGCCCCGGAGACAGTGGGGTCGATGAACAGCGGTCCGTCCGGAAGCAGGGCCACGCAGATGGCGTGATTGAAATGCCGGAAGTCCGGACTGCGGCGCTCCACGCGCCCGGCGTGGGCCGTGTTCACCAGAGCCATGTGGGCAGTGAGGCCCTTGTGCCGCAGCAGCGCGCAGAGCAGGGAAGCCTTGTCCTTGCAGTCGCCATACTGGTGCTCCCAGACCTCCGCCGCCTGGTGGGGCTCCAGATCGCAGTCATCGAACTCCAAGCCCACGTAGCGCACGTCATTGGCCACCCGGGCATTGATGCGCTCCGCGATTTCCCGGGGAGACTTCGCATCCTTTGTCCATTCGTCCGCCAGGGCTTTCAGCCGGTCGTTGAGCACCATGCGGGGCGTGGCCAGGGGGACATACCAGCGGAGGAAGGCATTCCAGTCCGGCAGTGTGGTGAGGAAAATGCCGGGGCCTTTCTGGTCCAGCGGCGGGCGTCCGGTTTCCCAGTGCAGGGCCGGGACGCCGGATCGCTCCCATTTCCATGAGGTGTAGCCTTTTTCGGAGACACGCACGGGCTGCGGCACGCCGCCGCCCAGGGGCGTTACCTTCAATCGCGCGGCCAGGGCGTCCGGCATCTCCAGACGGCGCACCAGCTTCCGGATGGGCCAGCCCAGGGCCAGCTCCTGGAAGGCGGTGTATTCGCCCGGGATGCGGCCTTTGGTTTCCTCCGTGACCGTGATCCACTCCACCATGCAGCCGGGTTTCACATTGGGGAAGATCACCACCACCTCCGCGCCATCGTCGTAGAGAGCTTCATCCGCGTCCCGCTGCGGGGTCTGGGTGAAGATGGTCTCCCGCTTCACCTCCTGCACTCGACCGTCCGGCTGGATGGTGCGGGCCATGGTGAGATGGACGCGATGGCGGGATTTCTGAAAATACCGCTCCTGGCGTCCCAGGGTCTCCGCCCCGGCATCCGTGATCGCCAGCCCGGCGAAGTGCTCCACCACCACCCGGCGGCCATCGGCGGTCACCGTTTGCAGTTCCTCATCCAGCACCACCACGCCGTCCCTGTCTTTTTCATTCGCGGTGGGAGTGACTTTGAGCAGCGGCTCCGCAGGAGTAAGCAGGGGCTGCAGCCGCTCCGCATATACGGCGGGAGGACTCCAGGAGACTTCCTGCCCGCAGGCAGGGACGCCCAGGAGGCCGGCCACGAACGCGGCGATCAGTAGGGGACGCAAATACATGCGGGCATGTGATACGCGCATTTTTCATTTCGCAAGCCGCGGGAAAGGCCGGATTCATACGTTATTATAAATGGACACATCGCTGGCAACGAGTTGATCTTGAGACTTAATCTCAACAAACGATTGACATTGCCAGGCAGCGGAATACTCAAGCCCCAACGATGATGAGCGCGGAATCCATTCCCTTCGCTTCCAGCCAGCCCGCCCCCGGGTCTGGCGTCACGGCGTCCAAACCCTGCACCTGGTCTCTCAAGCACTGGGGCACCACCCAGTATGACTTGAAGCTCATGTGCATCCTGGCGTTCCTGGGCTGTGTGCTGAGCGTGGGGTGGGCCGGAGTGCTCATGCCCGGCTGGACGCCCGCGGAGATGATCAGCATGGGAGACCAGGGCTCCGGCGATGAAGCGCCCATGGTGGAGAACATTTCGCCGGAATCGATCCCGGCCACTTCGGACATGGAAACCCCGCAGGAACCGGAGGAAGTGACGCCACCGGACGCCATGGAGACCCCGCCGGAACCAGTGGTGGCGCTCATGGAGGATGCGGTCTTCACCGTGCCCGCGCCTCCGGAGATCGTGAAGCCGCTCACCGTGGCCCAGCCGCAACCGCCGGATCGTCCGAAGCCCGCCACTCCTTCGAAGCCCCAGCCCCGCCGCACTGCCGGGCCGCCTTCTCCGAATCCCTCTCCGGGCAGTGGCCCTGTCAGCGGCGCGGGGACGGGCATGGCCGGCGTACCGGGCGCGAAGCCCGGGAAGGCGCGAACCCCCCAGCCTACGTATCCATCCTATGCCAGCGCCGGTCGCATGTCGGGCACGGTGGTGGTGAGCCTGGTGGTGGACGATGCCGGAAACGTCGTTTCCTGCTCGCTGGTGCGCAGCTGTGGATTTCCTCAGCTGGACAGCCACACCTGTGACTATATCCGCCGCTCTTGGCACTGGCCCGCTGGCGGGCGCCGCACCTTCACGCAGAACGTCCAGTACCGTCTCCGCTGAGACCTTTGATTTTCCTCCTCACTATTGATGATCAGCCATCCCGTCTTTGCCAATTTCCTCGTTGACCTCGTCCACCGCGGAGGTCCCATCATGTATCCGGTGTTGCTCACGGCGGTGTTTGCCGTCTGCATTACAGCGGAGCGCATTTTCTGGTGGACGCGCATGTCCCGCCGGAAAGACGCGGCGAGACTGGAGCAGATCTACGCCGCCCTGGACGAAGGACGCGCGGACGACGCCTTCCAGCTCGCGGGCGGTTCGCAGGATCCGGTGGTGCGCATGGTGCATCACGGGCTGAACCACCCGCACACCTCCCTTCAGAATGCCCTTCAGGTGGCGGCAGGCATGGAACTCCAGCAGGCGGGCCGTTTCCTGGGAGCCATGGATACCGTGGTGACCCTGGGCCCTCTCCTGGGACTGCTGGGCACGGTGACGGGGATCATGGGTTCCTTCCAATCCATCGGCGGCAGCGAACTGGCGGTGGAAAAAGTGACCGGTGGTATCGGCGAGGCGCTCATCGCCACGGCCTGCGGTCTGGGCATCGCCATCGCGGTGCTCATCCCCATGAACTACTTCCACTCCCGGCTCACGAAGCTCCAGTTTGACCTGGAGGTGGCCGCCACGAATGTGGAGCTGCTCCAGGCGGGCGGTGCCACGCGCCTCTGAGAATTGCCTCCGTCATGAAGCTGCGCTCTCCCATTCCCCACCGCAAGACGCGGCTGGAGATCATCCCGCTGATTGATATCATGTTCTTCCTGCTCGCCTCCTTCATGCTGGTGAGCCTGAGCATGGCAAAGCTGCGGACCATCAAGGTGGATCTGCCCGTGGCCGCCGCCGCAAAGAACGACATCAAGCCGGATACCATCGACATCGGCATCAATGCCGCGGGCGATTATTTCTTTGGCACGCAACAGATGACGCTTCCGGAAGTGGAGCGCGCACTGACGGACAAACACGCGCTGGACGCCTCCACGCCCCTCTACCTCAGCGTGGATGGGGTGACGCCCTACGCCTCCGTGATGCGTGTGCATGATCTGGCCAGCCGCATCGGATTCACGAAGATCGCCCACCGGACGAAGAAGCCCGCGGAAGCCCCATGAAGCCCACTCTCATTGTCTTTTCCCTGGCGCTCTGCGCGCTGGTGGTCGTCCAGTGGGTGCGGGAGTCCGATCTGCGGGTGGATCTCGATGGCATGGACAAAAAGGTGTGCGCCTCCGAGGCCGCCCAGTCCGATCTGGAGGACAAGCTCCATACATGGGAATCCGAGATCAAACGGCTGACGGAGAACAACACCGCCGCCGCCGCGAAGCAAAAGGAACTCCAGGATGAAATCGCCCGGCTCACCATGGAACTCACCACCAGGGATGAGGAGTTGAAAAACGCCACCACCGTGGCCCCGGAAATGGCCGAGGCCGTGAAGACGCAAAACGAAGCCGTGACCCGCCAGAACGACGCCATCCAGAAGGCCAATTTCTCCCTCCAGAAACTGGTGCAGGAACGCGATGCGCTGGTGGAGAAGCTAAACGCGCGGAACCGGGAGTGGAACGACCTGACGGAGAAGTATAACAAGCTCCTGAAAGGCGGGCGCTGAGAGCCCCCGTCAGGAGGGCGTGAAAGGCCGGAGAATCAAGCCTGGCGTTTCCAATAGTCCGGCAGGCCCTCTTTGGTCTCGCGGAGGATCTCCAGGATGTCCCGGCGTTCGCCGGCGCTCAGGTGTTCATATCCTTTCACCGGCTCCGCGGCGGTGAGGATGGTGAACAGACGGCGGTAAAGCACCTCCCGGAATTGCGCGGGGAACGCATCCCACGACCGGCTGTAAATCAGGTAGCTGCACCGGTATTTGAACAGGCGGGTGAGAAGCTGGAAGTCCTTCAGGGATTTCCCCTCTTTGCCTGTCCGGCGACCGGCGCGGAAAGCCTCCTGAAACGCCGGTCCGCCATCCACGCCGCCGGAGGGCATGGCGGCCTCTTCGCAAAAGAGCAGGCACTTCATCACCTTCTCGCAGTGGCTGTCCGCCACCACCCGCGTGGAGCCCACCAGTTCCTCCGTGGGGGGCTCGCCCAGTTCCTTTCGCAGGGAGGTTTGGCGGGCGATGGCCATGCGTACGTCATACGCGGCCTCCACGAGGCGGCTGTGCATGGCCACCTGGTGCTCCAGAGTCATCAGGGCCACGATGTCGCTGTCCTCGCGGAAGTAGCGCCTGGTGTCGAACAGACCGGCGAGCGATTTCACATTCGCCCCCTTTTTCCGGTCCAGCACCGGCCCGTCCTTCCCGCGCGTGGCGGTCACATTTCCCATGTGCTCCACGTCCCCGTGCGAGCCCGTGACATACCACCCGCCCCAGCGTTCCGCCAGGGGGCTGGTGTGGTCTATCAGCGAGGTGCCCATTTGGAGGAGCACAGAGCCGTCCCGGTCCGGGAAAACCGAGCGCAGCATCAGACCCGGGACATTCCGGGTCATGCTCCCCGCGTGGCAGTTGATGCACTCATCCGAGCGGTCAAAACGCGGGACCGCGCGGTCATGGCGTTCCGGATTCAACGAATAGAATACGGGCCCCAGCGCGGGGTCCATGCCCGCGAATTCCATGAGCCCCCCCGGCACCCAGCCCACGTAGCACTCGTCATTGAAATAGAGCGCCCGCGGCGTGGAGGGACTGATGCGGTCCCGCTGGAGACTGGTTTTGGAGAAGACCAGCACCTGGGATTCCACCGGGATTTTCAGCGCCTCCAGGACACGGCGCGCCATCGTCTTGTCGTCTTTTACGTTCAGCTTGAAGGTCCCAGCCGCCAGTTCCTTGTCGAGGGCCGTGCAGGTGTCCGCGAGTTTGGCGCTCCAGTAATTGTGAGGCTCCTCCTCATAGTCCAGCCGCTGCGCCCGGGAGAGGGGGGAGGTAAAAAGCAGGAGGAGTGGAAGAAGGGCGGGGGAGGGGAGCTTCATCGTCTTCCTCTCTACGCTTTCGGAAGCGGCGGGCTTACGGGGAAGCATGAGTGCCGCGTTTCACCGGAGGCGGGCCGCCGCCGCGGCTGGCATAGGCAGACTCCACAGCGGACCCTGGGTCTGCCAGACGGATTTCGGCAATTGCACCAGCAGCGGGTGTTTCGCGGAGTCGAGCCACCGGAGCACGCGGGAAAGGCTCGCGGGGTCCATGGCGGTGCAGCCGGAGGTGGGGTGGTCCGGTGCCGTGCGGAGATGGAGGAAGATGCAGGAGCCCGCGCCAGGCTGGCGGTCCGCGTTGTGCCGCACCACAAGACCCAGCCGGTAAACACCGCTCGCGGGCACCATGTTCTCGGCGCTCAGCCAGTCCTTTTTCACCCGGCGGGAGTCCACGATCCTGTTATAGTGGCGCGAGGCGGGATCGTCCACTCCGGCATGCGCGGGAGTCATCGGCTCCCAGGGCCACCGGCCCACTCCGGCCTGCTTCGCGGTGCCCTGGCCGAAGGCGATGCCCAGGGAAAAGATGCCCGCGGGGGAACAGCCGTCGCCCTCCTGTTTCACCGCCACTCCCGGGGCTGCGGCATGCAGCCCGCGACCCCAGCGCAGCCCATTCCGGCCCAGGGTAATGGAAATGGGCGGGCCATCCAGGTGCCACGGAGCCCCGGCCTTATCCCGCGCCCACAGGGTCAACGTGCCGGTGGTCGCCTTCCAGCCCCGGGATTCCACGCGGAGCAACTGCCGGCATCCCCGCGGGGGAGCCCACACCGGGACCGTGCCCGCCGCGGCTTGCAGGGCGGGGGAGAGTCCGGCGGAGAGAAGCGTGAGAGCGGCACGGCGCGTCATGGAGGCAGCGATTTTAACCGGAAAGGACAGCCGGGGAACCGGAAATGTGCGGGTGAAGTTGGCGTGAATTTCTGACGGAATAGATACAGAACGACCCTCCTCATGAGTCAAAAAAATCCCATTGAACAATTTTGCGCATTAAT
Source organism: Verrucomicrobiales bacterium (assembly GCA_965229245.1). Lineage (GTDB taxonomy): Bacteria > Verrucomicrobiota > Verrucomicrobiia > Verrucomicrobiales > V1-33 > V1-33. The sequence continues at coordinate 741,479 of CBDDIW010000001.1, read as the reverse complement.
GAAACTGATTCTCAGGGTCGTTTAATATATAGGTATTAATCCTACCCCATCTCCGGAAAATCCCTGTCCTCCGTAGTTCCCCTGCTTAGCCCCTCCCGAAATATGAAAAATATTGTCCCGAAGTCCCCTCGTGCCTCCCGCATGCTCCCCATTCTGGTCATGGTGCCGCTGTGCCATGTGTATGCCGGTCTGAACATCTCCAGTCCTCCCATGGTGGAGCCCTTTACCGGCACTCCCTCCACCACCAACTGGGCCGTCAATTGGAAGACGCTCTCCGTGGGTACCGCGAGCACCAGTTCCTCCACGGATCTCCTGGATGCCGCGGTGATCTCGAACACGGATGCCAGCCTGGTGAACACGGCCATCGGCACCTCCGGTTCCCTCCCGCCGAATGCCAATGCCATCGCCCGGTGGAATTCCGGCGCGTTCATCCAGACGCGGCCCACGGGGAATGACTACACGCTCCTCCTGGTGACCATGACAAACGCCACGGGCGGGGACCTGAGCAAGGTCCAGGTCATTTACGATTACTCGAAGACCCATGCCACGGATGTGGACCCCGCCGCCGAGGTCATCAAAGGCCTGCGCGCCTACGTGAGCCTCACCGGGACTCCGGGCTCCTGGGTGCTGGTGCCGGAACTGAGCCGGGACGCCGCCGGCTCCATCGAGGGGCCGGAAGTGGTCACCGCGAACATCCCGCTGACTTCCGCGCTGCCGAATGGCGGCACGGTGTATCTCCTGTGGGCGGACCAGAATTCCGCCGGCGGGGATTCCTCTTATCACATCGATAACTTCCGCGCCGGTCCCGGCACGGAATCCGCTATCGACGCCGCTGTTTCCAATGTGGTGCGGAACCCGGGAGCCAGCCTCTCCGATCCCGCGGATGATACCGTGACCTTCACGCTCAAGGTGAACGGCTCGGGCGCGGTGAGCCCCGCCGGCTTCTTCATCTCCTCGCCTTCTCCTCTCATCGGCATGGCAGGGGCTTACGGAGTGGAAAAGACCTTCACGGATGTTCCCTACTCCGCGTTCACCAACGGACACCTCCCGCTCGTGATCGCGGACGCAGCGACCGCCAGCACCACCACCACCGCCAGTGTGCTGCCGAACCGCGTGATCGGCTTCAACACGCTGACGAACACCCCCATCCTTTCCACGGGCAGCCTGCCGAATGCGTGGGTCATCGATGAAACCGCCCGCACTCTAACCATGAACAGCGGAGGGGGCGGTTCCGAGAAGTTTGTGCGCTCGGAAGTGATCGACCTCACCACCCTGGGTGCGGTGCAGATCTCCGCGGTGGTGGAGGCCAAAGACACCACCACCGGCTTCGAAGCCGCGGACACGTTCGTGGCGGAGCTCATCGTGGACGGAGCCACCGCGGCCATCAGTCTCATCACCCCGTACGACAAGGACGGGTCTGGAAAGATGAACGGCGGGGCGGCGGATCCAGCCGCGGATGAGTTCAACAAGGACAAGCTCAGCGACGGCCCCTACGACTCGTCCTTCCCGCTCTCCTACGCACTGCCGGCCTCCGCGAATTCCGTGCAACTGGTGATCCGCGGGGTGAATGATTCCGGCAACGAAACGCTGGTGGTGAAAAACATCACCATCGAGACCCCCACGCCCCAGCTTCAGGTCATTCAGGGTACGAAGATCCCGGACAACCACGGCACCTCAGACCCCTCCGACGACACCTTCACGGTGCAGCTCACGGTGAATCCCTTCACCACGGGCGCGAGCACGGGCTACAATTCCAGCGTGGCACCCGCTTCCGTGCTTTATTCCGCGACGAATCCCGTGACCTTCGGCCCGCTCCCGGCTTCCGGCACGCAGACCATTACCCTCACGGACAAGCTGAACCCGGCCATCACCACCACCATTGAAGTGACGCCACCCGCCACGAACCCGCTGTATGTCGTCGGCCAGGTGAACATCGGCGGCGTGCCCCGGGACCTGCTGAGCCTTTCCAACGTGGCTCCCGCGACGGAGTGGGTGAATGACGCCGCTCTCCGCACGCTGGTGATGACCAATGGCAACGGCGCGACGGACAAGGTGGTGCAGTCCGAAGTGATCGATCTCTCGGGCGTGGGCGCGGTGAACTTCTCCGCGGTCCTCCGGGCCGCTGAAACGAGCACGGCCTCCAACTTCGAGCGCGCGGACCGCTTCAAGGCGGAACTCATCATCGACGGCGGAACGCCCATCAACCTCATCTCCGCCTATGACACCGGCAATGGCCTGCCCGCTACCGGGGCCGGGGGCGGTGCGAACGGCGCTCCGGACGGCTACATCAATGGCTACGATGGCGTGGCGAACGGCGTGGATGCCGTGACCGGCGTGACCTACCTGACGGCCGCCGAGGACTATGATGCCCACATTGACCGGGATGAATTCAACACCGTGACGCCGAAGCAGAACTTCGCGACGCAACTGGACAACAGCTTCCCGCTAACCTACGCCATCCCCGCGGGGGCCAACAGCGTGCAACTTAAGGTGTATGGCGCGAATATCTCCGGCACGGAAACCTTCACGGTGTCCGACGTGCTCTTCACCACGGGTGAAACGCTGGTGGACACGGATACCGACGGCATCCCGGATGCCTATGAAGACGCGAACGGCCTGGACCGGAACAGCGCCTCGGACCGCGATAAGGACCTTGATGGCGATGGCCGCACGAACTACCAGGAATATCTGGCCGGGACCGCCGCGAACAACGCGGCCTCCGTGCTGAAGATTCTGGACGGTACCTTCAACGCCACCACCGGAGCGCTCACCCTCTCCTGGACCAGCGTGCAGGGCAAACGCTATCGCGCCCAATACAGCGCGGATCTCCAAACCTGGACGAACTACGGCGTGGGTATCGTGACTGGTGGCGCGGGCTCCAGCACCAATGTGACCATCCCCGGCACCGGTCCCGTCACAGGCAAGGGATTCATCCGCGTCCAGGTGGTGCCGTAGTCTGACGGCACCCGGAACGGCAATCGTTCACTCGCAAAACTCCCGCGTCTCCCGCCAATAAGGCAGGGGCGCGGGAGTTTCCGTTTCCGGGCTTCATTGGATAGTCCCGGTCGCGTCCTCTCCCGGCAGGCGTTGCACGGGTTTCACTGTCTGCAAAAGAGCGGGGTTTCACGGGAACCCCTGCTTCCTCCCGAAGAATGCTCACCTCGCGGGTGGCTTCACTTCCTTCACCACAGCCCCGTGTTCCCCGCTCATGATGAGGATGGAGAAGCGGCGGGTGGAGTCCAGATCCCCGGTGCCGAGGCTGGCGTAGTCGAATTTCCCGCGCAGATCCGTGTAGCCGTCTTTGTAAAAGACGGGCGTGCCGTTCTGATCCGCGAAGACCTTTACATACGTTTTGGGCAGCGGGAGCTTGTCCCCGGCGCGGGTCACGGTGAGCTGACCCTGGCCCTCGCTGAGGCGCACATCGAGATCGTTGGCATAGACGGCGGCGGTCCGGCTTTGGCCCGCGCCGTTCAGCTCCACCAACACGTTCGCGTTCTGGAAAGCGGCGGGCAGGGCAAAGGTGTATTCCGTCCGGTCAGCGGGCAGCATGACCTTTTCACTGCGGTTCGGGCGGATGACGCCGGACTGGCGGGCTCCCTGGGTGACGAAGGGATTGCTGCTGAAGAGAAACTCCAGGTCCACGGGATAATAGTTCACGGTCACCTCGGAGAGGTTCCGGTATTTCACGGTCACCATGCGGTTCTCCACCACCAGGCTGGCGGAAGGCTCCCGGTCCGCCAGGGTATTCTGGAGGCCTTCGCGGTCTTTCTCATCCGGATCCGCCGGGGCCTTGCCCTCGATCTCATCCAGTTGCGCATTGAGCGCGGTGAACTTTTTGGCCCAGTGGTCCACGGGATAAGTGGCGAGCGCCTTGGCGATGCGGCGGGCCGTGGCGGTGTCCTCCTGGCATATGGCCAGCCAGGCCCGCAGGTATTCATACTGGAGTTTCTCCGCCACCGCGCCGCGCTCCACCCGGCTGAAGAATTCCAGGGCCTCCTCCACGCGGTCCTGCAGCGCGAGATAGGAGGAAACCAGGAGCAGGTCTTCGCTTTCCAGCTTTTCCCGGGCGGCGAGGATTTGCAGATAAGCGGTCCATTGAGCGCGGAGCCGGTCATTGAGAACGACCCGCGTGCCGCCCAGGCGGTGGGCGCGGGCATTGATCAGGGGATCATATTCCAGCAGTTGCCACGCCCGCCGGTCCACGGGGTCCACCGTGAGCAGCGGGGCCTCCAGCACCGAGCCGCAGCGGGCGGGCAGGCTGGTGGACATGAGATACTCCGCGAGATACGGCATCGCATTGTGATACACCGCGTGGCTCCACGTGCCCGCGTGGAAGACGTGGCGGGCTTTCAACAGGGCGATGGCCCGGCGGAAGAAATCGGCGTCCTTCATGCGCCACAGAACGCGATCCAGGTCCAGGAGGTAGAGATTGTGCTGCTCCATGAAGGCCAGCACCTCATTCGCGCCGCCGTTCTGGCTGAGGTATTCCCAGGAGGCGGGATCGTTCACCTGAGGTTTGTCCACCACGTTGAAGACAAAGGGCGCGGCGGAGGCGGCGGTTTTGGCTTCGCGGGAGACATGCACCGGGAAGTGGGTGAATTTCCCGGCAGCCGGGAAGTAGAAGTGAAAGTCGAGCGTCTGCGTGCGAAACGGCTCCAGCTTCACCGGCTGGGACCACGTGCGGCGCGTGGCCTTCACCGGCAGGGCTCCCATGGGGATCTGGAAAAGCACGTCCAGCCGCTGCGTGGAGGACGTGGGATTCGTCACCACCACCTGGCAGCCATAGACCGTCCCGGTGAGAAATTCAGCGCTCACGAACTTATCCTGCTTTTCGCCCGCCTGCTCCACATAGCGGTCGCCGTCGCGGTAGAAATTCTGGCTCACCAGGAGCTTCGTGCCCGCGGCATCCGGCGCGGCGGGCCGCACCTCCTGGTGATAGATGACTCCGCCCGATGCCGGGGTCAGGGTGAGGACGTCGTCCTTTGTCTCCGTTTTCACCGGTTTCGCGTCCGCGGGGAACGGCAGGTCCAGCACCGCGAGCGCGAGCGCCATCTGCGTGAATGTGCCCGCCGCGTCCGCGAGGTGTGCGGAGATGAAGGGGGCCTTCCCGTCCCATAGTGCGTAGTCCCGCCAGAAGCGGTTCATCGGCACCAGTTCCGGACCCTGTTGGGTGATGCGGAGATTGTAGTAGTTTTGCTCCGCCCATTCGCGGGTCGGTTCCATCTGGCGGAAAAACCGGTCCTTTCCCTCTCCATAACGGACCAACTGGCTCCGCAGGATCTGGCTGTTCAGAGACCGGGCTCCGCCGGTGACATAAGCCGCGTCCGGAGACAAGCCCACGCCGGTGTCAAAGTCCCCTGTTTCGATGGGAGCATCCGCAGCCCGGTTCGGAATGGCCCCGAACGTCATGCCCGCGGGTGTCCGTTTCCCGGGCATCCGCGCGGACCATAGATTATCTCCCATCGTTCCATCCACGAACCGTGTATGATCGACACCATTTTTATAGAATTCCGCCACGTCGCGTTTTGCCTTCTCCAGTCCCTGCCGCGCGGCGGCATTCCCGGGATCGGCGGCGAGAAGACGGACAAACTCATTCTCCGCCTCTTTGAACTGGCCAAGTTGACTATGGCCTAATGCTTTTCCCAACTCCGGGCGTTTGGACTCAATCCCGTCGTCCAGGGTCATCAGCCGTCCGTTGATGACCGTGAGCCCAGGTTCGGTCTCTCCATCTCCGCCTTCTCCCGCCAGCGCGCGGCCCCGGAGGGCTGTCTCAAAGAGGAATTGATCGCGCTGCCGGTCGGCGGGGTGGGTGCTTATCCAGTCCTCCGCCGTGCGCCGGGCCACGGGGGCATCGGTGGCGATGCGCTGGGCCAGGAGAAGCTTTTCCAGGGTGTTCAGGCGGTCGTAATACCACGGCTGGAGATGACGGGTGAGATCCAGCCCCAGCAGGTATTCGTCCATGAAGGTGCGGTCCTTTTTGGACGCCAGATAAGGGAGGATCACCGTCTTGAAAAACCCGGGATCCTTCCGTGAGAGGAAGAAGTTCAGTTCGTGGCAGGCATACCGCGAATACAGCTCCCGGCGGCGGGCTTCATCCATTCCGGGCCATTCGAGAAGCCAGGAAAACTCCGCCAGCCGGGGATCCCCCGTCAGGCTGGTGAACAGCCGGTGCACGGAGCCCAGGTGCTGATACGTCTGGAAGCGGGCGGCGAGCGCGTCATTGAACCGGAAAGCCGCGTTCTTTTCCAGAAGGCTGACGCGGTCCTGCTGGCTGTAGTGCCCGTCCGCGGGGAGGCCGCGCGTGAGACGAAGGTCCCGGGGCGGCGCGGGGGTGGCGGAAATGGAGAAATCCCGCACGGCGGAGGACCCGCCATCCGAGGCCACGATGCGGACCCAGGAGCGGTCGCCCACAGAAACCCGGGGCACGATGACAAACCCTTTGGCATCCGGTTTTAGATTCAGGAGCACCGCTCCCTGGGCGGCCAGGAAGGACAAATCCGCGGTGGCCACTGGCGGGGGTGGCGGGCTGCCGGGTTTCGGGTCACCCCCGCTTTGCTTTTTCATGTCCTTCAGGGATCCGCCTGGCAAACCCGGGGCATTCGCGGGCTGGTCGTCAGCTTTCCGCAGTTCCTCCAGTTCGGTGCGGGTTTCGGCGATCTCCCAGGGATTCAGCAGCAGGCCCGGGCGCGACAGGAGATTTCCGGCGAAGCGGGGGGCTCCGCGGCGCTCCAGCACATAGCGGTATTCGTCCCCGATATTCCGCGAGGACAGGTAGGCGGAGGGCTGCCAGGCGGGCCGGGTGGCCAGCGGCGTGGGGATATACAGCGCGCCCAGGGCCGCCCCGGCATCGAACTCCGGAAGAAACCGGCTGGCAAAGACATGGACGCGGGTTTCCGCCGAGGCATTCCCGATCTGGAAAACCAGCGCCGGGACGTTCCCTTTGTTATCGGAAAGCGTCATCGTGGTCTCCCGCACCGGCCCCACGCTGAGCGGGCGCGGCGGGGTGAGCTCCAGCGTTGCGGCGGGCGCGATTACATGCCCGTCAATTACCTCTCCGGCAGCCACCCGGAGCCGGATTTCCCCGCCCCGGAGGAACAGGCTGTAGGATCCGGGCGCGAGGTTATTCCATACAATGTATCCGCCCGCGGTTTTCGCCGGCAGCGGCACCTCCCGGACGAAGGAACCGCCGCGGCGCTCCAGCAGGGAGACCTCTCCCGGGCCGGAGGGCGGGGTCTCCCGCTGCCAGGGGATGACAAAGGACTCGCCCGCCAGGATCTGGAAGGTGTCCGGCAGGGCGGTGCGCTCCGGGGTGAGATCGAAGCTCCGGGTAGTCTCCCCGGCGGAGGCGGACAGGGAGGTGATGCCCTCCAGTTTCCCCAGCGGGATCGCTCCCCCCGCGGCGGTTTTCATCATCACGGTCACCGGCTTCAGAAACTCCGGGCGGGTGAAGACCAGCTTCACCTCCCTGTCCTGGCGGGGCTCGCCATTCAGCCCCAGGCACTCCAGCCGCCAGCCGGAGGGATCACGGCTGAGGTGGAGGTCGCTCACCACTCCGGCGGGCGTCACGCCGTTCACCTTGAGGGAATCCGAGGCCGTCACGGGGGAGGACACGTCGGTGAGGGTGCTTTTCACCTGGCCCGTGAGTGTCAGGCTCAGGGAGGCCAGCCGGTCCGGGACGGTGAAATCCACGGGCACCACGCCGTCCTCCGGCAGTTTCTCCAGCGGGATCACGGTGGTGGCGGGGGTGCCGTCCAGCGTGGTGGAGGTGATGGTGACCTTCGCTTCGCTGATCATTTCCAGCGGCGCGGGCCGGCCATTGGAGAGCAGCACCGGCTTCACCGCCAGCGTGGCCTTTGCCCCCGGCAGCAGGGACTCGCGGGGAACGTGAAAGCCCGCTTCCAGCGAGTAGGCCTCGCCCTGCAGCGGGATGGTCTCCAGGGAGGTGAAGCCCGTGCCGTCATCGATGATCACCTTCTGCTCCCCCGGGGCTGTGGAAAGCGGCAGCAGGATCATCCCGTGTTCATCCGCGTCGAACCGCTTCGGTCCCACCATGGCAAACGCCTTTGGCACGGGACGCAGGGCTTCATCCACCACCCGTACGGCGGTGCCCAGGGCGGTCTGCCGCGTGATGCTCCGGAGACCGCCCTTGCGGATCAGCGCCCGGCTGGCCTTGCCGCCGCCCACGAATTCGACGATCCACACCCCGCGCCGGGCGTTCAGTTCAGGGAAGGAGAATGTGCGCTTCATGCGCAGGATGGGAGCCTCCTGGTAGTCGAACTTCCGCTCCACGTTGGCGGTGAGGCCATCCAGATTCAGCGCGGTATTCACCTGCTCTCCCGTCACGCGGTGGACGTTGGCGGTGTTCACCTCATAAATGCGCACGAGGAGCGAGGGCACGTTTTTCACCCACAAGTCCAGATTCACTACATCCTGGGGCGTGTAGTTTTCCCGGCAGGCGGGGTCGAATTCGATATCGATGCGCTCCCGCAGCGTCTGGTAAGTGGCGGGCGGCAGCAGGGAAACCCAGCGCGCGGCCTCCGGAGCGCCGCTGAGGAGCCGGGTCTCCGCGAGCACGCCGCGCAACCATTCCTCCGAAACCAGTGGTGCCAGGGCGTCCGTGTTTTCCGCGGTGAGGAGATAGCGCGAGACCAGGCGGCGCACCAGCGGCTCGTCGTCCCCCACCGGGCCCGTGCCGGTGAAGGCGGAGGGATTGTAACCCGGCTGCACGGGATAACGCCAGACGTCCTGGTTTTCCCGGTAGAGGGGATGCACCCGCGCGGCGGGGCGGGGGAGCTTCAGATAGGCGAGGAGCCGGGACTCATCCAGACGGCCCCGCTTTTCATCCAGGGCCAGAAGGTGATAGAGGAGATTCGCCTTAAGGGAATTGGCGTTGGCGTTCAGCGTGGAGGCGTAAGCCCACAGGCGCTCCAGCCAGGCGGCGCGGACTTCCGGGTCCCGGTCCGCGTCCTCCAGATCGGCGGGCCGCATGCGGTCCAGCACGGCGGAGGTGAAAGCGGGGTCGTTAATCAGTTCCGGCCGCAGCTTTTGCAGTTCCGCCAGTTGCGCGGCGGTGAGCAGGGTGTGGATAGGCCAGGCACCGAATTTCGCGTCCTTTTCCTTCAGCTCGGCATCGATCAGCTTCACCAGTCCCGGCAGGTCCGGGCGGGTGAGGCGCGACAGCAGTTGGCGCATCTCCGCCAGCTTCCACTGGCGGGGCACATTGGCCATGAAATGGTAGAGGCCCGCGCTGGAGACATTCTCCAGACCCTCCGCGCCAGCCAGGGTCACGGTGCTGAAGACGGCTTCGGAGACCAGTGTTTGATCCAGCGTGGAGGGCAGATCCGCGCGGGCTTCGCGGGATTCCTTCCGATAGTCGAAAGTGAGCCCCAGCTTCTCCTGGATTCCCTTCAGCGCCTCCGCCGGGGTGGTTTCGTAATCGAGCACCAGCTTCCGGGTGCGGATCAGTTCGCGGCGGGCGTTGTTACCGGGGAATTTCGTCTGCCATTCCGTGAGGATGGCCTCCAGTTCCGGCATGCGGCGGCGGACCTGATAGTGGAGGGCGTGATAGTAATAGTAATCGTCCGTGCCCGGCACCAGCTGATTCAACACCTCCGCCCGGTCCCGGGACAACGCGAATTTTTCCAGGAATCCTCCCTCCTGCGCGAGAAGCACGGGGGCTGACAGGAAGAAAAACGCGGGGAGGAAATAGGGACGGATCATGACACTCCCACCTTAAAAGGCCCGCCGCCGGAGACCAGCCCGGGGTTGTAAAGAAGATGTCATGGGAAGGCCCGCGCCGCCGGGAAAACCGGCGGGCGGGCCCGGAGATTCATACAGGCAAAAGCGGGGTCACTTCCCCTTCGGCTTCAATCCTTCAAACAGCGCGGTGGCGGCGGGCCAGTTCACCACATTCCACCAGCCGGTGATGTAGTCCGCGCGCTTGTTCATGTATTTCAGATAGTAGGCGTGTTCCCACACATCCAGTCCGAGAATGGGCGTGCCGCGATCACTGTTAGGCACGATGCCCTGCATGAGCGGATTGTCCTGATTCGGAGTGCTCACGATGGCCAGCTTGCCGTCGGCCTTCGCGATGAGCCAGGCCCAGCCGCTGCCGAAACGCTTTGTGGCGGCTTCGGCGAATTTCTCCTGGAATTTCTTGAAGGAACCGAACGCGGCATCGATGGCCACGGCGAGCGGGCCGTCCTTCAACTCCCCGCCGATGCCCGGACCGGGCTTCGCCATGCTGGACCAGAAGAAGGTGTGGTTCCAGTGACCACCGCCATTGTTCCGCACCGCCTGGCGGATTTCCTCCGGCAGGAACGCGATCTCGCCGATGAGGGAATCGAAGCTGCGCTTCTGGAGATCCGGGCTGGTGGCCAGCGCCTTGTTGAGATTGTCCACATAGGCCTGGTGGTGCTTCCCGTGGTGGATGCTCATGGTCATGGCATCGATGTGCGGCTCCAGGGCATCCAGCGCGTAGGGCAGAGGCCCCAGCTTGAACGGCCCGGGAGGTGTGGCGGGAGGAGCCGGAGCAGCACCCGGGGCGGGAGCGGGAGCAGGCGCGGCGGGCTTGTCCTGGGCGTGCAGGGCACCGGCGGAGAGGGCCGCGGCCGCGGTGGTGATGAAATGACGGCGGGTGGGATTCTGGGTTTTTTGCATGGCAAGAGATTGTATGGGGGAGAAACCGGCAGTCGATACAGTAAGCGCGTAAGTCTCCCTGCAAGTAACGCTCCCCACCCGCCGGGATGCCCTCCGCTAACATGTAACAGGTCCCGGTTTACGGAACCGACTTTTGCAGGCGGCGCGCGTGCAGCCTGCATAGAAACCGGTTTCCGGCGGAGCGTGGAAACCCCGTTAAAACAATTTCAATCTGTTGATAATACGCGACTTGCACCGAAACCAACCTCCGGGGCTGGTGCTATGCGGGACAAGCAGGGGTGCTGAAGAGCATTTCACTCCAACCTCAACGATATGAACACGTTCCCCACTTCCCTGTCACGGTTTTCCGGTCTGCGGGCCGCCGTTCTGGCGCTCGCGGGACTTCTGGTAATTCCCACCCCCTCCGGGGCGAAAGGCCCGAAGGGCCCCAAAAGTAACCCGGGCCACCGGTCCCATGCCGCCGCTTCCGTGAAACATTCCCGCGCCGCTTTCTCCGGAGGACGCGGCAGCGTGAAGATCAACCGGTCCCGGAGCAACTTCAACATCCGGAGCCGGAGCAACTATGCCAACAATCCGCGTCTGTCCGGGCGTTACCAGTCGGCGCGTCACTTCTCCTACTCCGGCAGGAATTACCACTCCGGCAGGAGCTACAGCTACTACCCGGGGCGGAGCTACTCCTACCGCAGCCATCCCCGCACCACCTTCCGTCTGAGCTTTGGGAATGGTTACCGGGGCCGGGGTTATTATTACGGGCCTCCGGGGCTCTCCTACTATTATGAAAGCCCGGGCGTTTATTTCATGCCCCGCACCTATTCCTATAACGGATACGCCTCCAGCTACTCCAGCAATGGAGCCGCCGTGCAGCGGGAGCTGTACCGGCTGGGTTATTATGGAGGCCCCATCGATGGCGTGATCGGCTCGGGCTCGCGCGAGGCCATCGTCCGTTATCAGGCGGACCAGGGGCTGGCCGTCACGGGCGTGGTGGATAGCGCCCTGCTGCAAAGTCTCGGCATTTGGTAGAAGGTCATCGTCTGGAGCGATGAAGGGCAGCCAGACGGGTGGGCACCCGTCTGGTTTGCTTTTGTCCGTCCGGGCGCTCTTGCGGCACGGGCCGGGTGGTGAAGATTATCCGGTCTCATGCCGCGTTTCTCCTGTTTCCTCCGCCCTGCCCTCGCGCTGCTCCTTCCCGTGATGGCGCTGTCAGGGTGTGGCGGCAGCCGGGTGGAAAAAGCGCGCGCCGCCATCCACGCGGAAGGGTTCGCGTATTCCGTGGAGGACTTTCTCCGTGCCGCCCGCGAGGGACGGCAGGATATGGTGGGGGAATTTCTGGCGGCCGGTATGAACCCGAACGCGGCGGACGATCACGGCGTGACGGCCATCGCCACCGCCGCGGAGGGTGGGCATGGCCATGTGGTGGCCCTGCTCCTGGCTAAAGGGGCAAAGCCGAACGCCTCCGCCGCCGGGGGGCAGACGGCGCTCATGTCCGCCGCGCAAAGCGGGGACGCCCAGGCTCTGCGGGCACTGCTGGCGGCGGGTGCCGATCCCCAGGCGCGGGACAGCACCGGCATTTCCCCGCTGCTGGCGGCAGTGCTCGCGGGCCAGGCGGATGCCGTGCGCCTCCTCACGGAGAAGGCCGCGGAGTCGCTGGATGAAGCCCTGCAACTGGCCTGTGTGAAAGGGCACACGGCGGTCATCGGCGTCCTCCTGGACCGCGGCGCGAATTTCCTGACGACCAGCGCCGATGGCCGGACACCCCTCGCCTTTGCCGCGCAGCACGGGCACATGGAAGCCGTGAAGCTCCTCCGCCTGCGGGGCGCTCCCGTGACCGCGCTGGATGTCAATCTTAAATCGCCCGCGGACCACGCGGCGGAGAACGGCCAGGAGGAGATGGCTGCTTACCTCCGGGAACCGGATCGCGCCACGGATCCCATCGAGCCTGAAACCCCTCCGGAACGCTTGAACGCGGCGGTCTTCCCGGAGAAGGCCACGGCCTCACTGCCCGCGCTGGCCGCGTCCCTCACCTATCTGGACTATCGTGCCCGGCGGCTGCCCGTGGCGGTGGTGGACGTGCCGGAGGGAGACACGGAAGTGGCCCTGCGGCTGCTGGATGAAAACAGCCCGCCAGTGACCGTGCAGACAGGCGGGGAAATCCCGGGGACCACACTCACCGTGGAGCGCGCGCGGCGGGTTTTCATCGCCTCCGCACGTGGCCAGGGGCGGGTGGTGGATGCCTCGGAGGCCCTGCTGGCGGAGCCCTCCAGTGGCACTCACAGCCTGGCGGTGAAGGGCTTCCCCACTGTTACCGGCGAGGGCTGCGGCTTCGTCCTCCTGACGGGATCGGAATCCCCCGTGGAGGCCCGGCGCGGAGACACCTTTCCCGTTGGCGGAATGATGGTGAGTGTGGTGGAGATCACCCCGCTCCGGATCACCCTGGAACGGGAGGATACAAAGGAAAAAGCCACCATCCTCCGGCCTCCCGCGGAGTGAGTTTTCCTTCGACACCGCGGGGGTTCCGCGCACTGATAGGCGCATGATTCAGTTTACCGGCATCGGCGACGAAGCGGGAAATCCGCTCCAGGCGCAAATCGCGGCGACCAAAGCTCTCGGCTGGAGGCACCTGGAACTGCGCAATGTGGAGATGCCGGGCTTTCCGGCGGGGAATGTTCACGATCTCCCGGAGGACGCCTTTACCGCGCTGGTGGACACCCTCGCGGAGGCAGGCGTGAGCGTCAGCGGATTCGGCTCCACCATCGGGAACTGGGCCAGCCGGATCACGGATGATTTCTCCCTCACCCTGGCGCGGGTGGACCGGGCCATCCCGCGCATGCAGCACCTGAGATGCAACATGGTGCGCGTGATGAGCTACGCCGTGGAAAAGGACGCGGATGGAAATGATCTGCCGGACCAGATGGCTCCGGAGCGTTTTCGCAGACTGCGGGAATTGAAGGCCCGGTTCGACGGTGCAGGGATCGTGATGGTCCACGAGAACTGCATGAACTACGGTGGTATGAGCATCAGCCGCGCTCGGGAGACTCTGGAGAATGTGCCGGGCCTGCGCTGGGTCTTCGATACCTGTAATCCGGTGTTCAACATGGACCGGGACAACCCGCCCCATATGCAGGATCCGTGGGCCTTTTACCAGGCGGTGCGGCCCGCGATTTCCCACATCCATATCAAGGACGGCCACTACAATCCGGTGACCAGGGACTGCGACTACACCCTGCCGGGCGAAGGCGAAGGCCAGGTGGTCCGCATTCTCGGGGATTTGCGTCAGAGCGGTTACGACGGCTTCATCAGCATCGAGCCCCACACGGCGGTGGTGTTTCACCGCGCGATCGGCGCGGACATCGATCCCGAAACCCGGGCCCGCGAACAGTTTGAGAGTTATGTGACCTACGGGCGGCGGCTTGAGGAACTCTTCCGGCGCGACGGGGAGTCCTAGGCACACGGCGGTCTCCCGCGTTTCCCGAATCCGGGGAGGATGCCGGAGAGAAACCGCAGGCGCTCATTGAGATCACACAGCGTCAGGGTGTGCTGGCGGTGATGCGGATCCTGGAGGAAATTCCCGGCCACGAAATCCGCCAGGATCTCCGTGTCCTCAATGCCGTGCATCTTCGCCTTCAGCACGCCCGCGTCCGGCCCGGAGATCACATTTGCCATCCGGTTCAGTAAATCCGCGCGGAGTTCCGGGACCTCGTCCGGGGCGGAAATGACCGTCGCCACGGGTTCGATATGCGCGATGCGAAAGGGCTGGCGCTGGCTCCATCCCGTGAACCGCACGCGCTGCACGCCCTGAAGGATCAGGTGGGAGGTCCCGTCATCATGGTGGACGCAGGCGCGGACGAGCGCGGCGGTGCTGTGGCCGTGGATGCCGCCATCGGAGTCGTCCTCCTCCTCCAGTTCGTGTTTCATGCCCACGCAGAAGATGCGGTCATGATTCAGCGCGTGGCTCAACATCTGGCGATAACGGGGCTCGAAAATAAACAAAGGCAGCAGCCCGTGGGGCAGCAGGCTGCACCGGGGGAGAACCATGACAGGGATCGCTTCAGGTAATTGCACGCAGGGGGAGGGATGGTGGGAGAACGCCCGCGAACGGGCCGGTGGATGCCTTTGCCGGAGGTTTAAAAGACAGGGGGAGCAGGTTCCATGACACCGTCCGGACCGCATGAATGGAGGCCGGACCGCGCCCTTTTGGCGGATAGGGCTTCCCATTGCAAGCCCCTGTGAATACGGCTAAAGGGCCCCGTCGTTACACCGTCCATACATGCGCCTGCTCATTCACGATTACGCCGGTCATCCCTTTGCCGTCCAACTCAGCCGGGAACTCGCGAAACGGGGGCACACCGTGTTCCATGCCTACGCGGGCGAACTCCAGACGCCCCGCGGTGAGCTTCAGCGCAAGGAGGGCGATGCCGCCGGGTTCTCCATCCAGGAGGTGGCCATGAGCCCGGACTACACAAAATACAAATACAGCTTCCGCCGACGGCGGGGCATGGAGATCGCCTACGGGAAAAACCTGGGGGCGCTTATTTCCTCCTGGAAGCCGGAGGCCGTGCTCTCCGCGAATACGCCCACTGAGTCCCAGCAGCCCGCTTTGGAAGCGGCAAAGCGGAGCGGGGCGCGCTTCCTCATGTGGCACCAGGACTTCTACAGCATCGCGGTGGACAAACTGGTGCGGAAACGCATCCCCGTGCTGGGGGCTCTCATCGGCGGTTACTACCGCTGGATGGAACGGCGACAGTTGCGCGGGAGCGACCACATCGTGGCCATCACGGCGGATTTCGTTCCCATCATGGAAAAGGAGTTCGGTATTTCCCGGGAAAAAGTGAGCGTTATCCCCAACTGGGCTCCCCTGGAGACGCTGCCGGTGCAGGCGAAGGACAATGAATGGTCCCGCTCCCAGGGGCTGCACGACCGCTTCGTGTATCTCTACACAGGTACCCTGGGCATGAAGCACAATCCGGATTTGCTCCTCCAACTGGCCCTGCAATGCCGTGAAACCCCGGAGGCCCGCGTGGTGGTGGTGACGGAGGGCATCGGGGGGGAGTGGCTTGCGCAAAAAATCAAAGGGCACTCCCTGACGAATCTGACGGTACTGCCGTATCAGCCATTTCCCGTCATGCCCCGGGTGCTGGCCTCGGGGGATGTGCTCGTGGCGGTGCTGGAGGAGGACGCGGGGGTGTTCTCCGTGCCCAGCAAGGTCCTGACCTATCTCTGCGCCGCGCGGCCCATGCTCCTGGCAGTGCCTGCGGTGAATCTCGCGGCCCGCATCATCCGGGAGGAACAGGCCGGAGTCACGGTGCCGCCCTCCGGCACCGCGGAGTTTCTGACCGCCGCGAACCAGCTCATGAGCGATCCTGAAGCCGCGAGGGCCATGGGGGAACGGGGCCGCCGTTATGCGGAAGAGAACTTTGACATCCCGGCGATCGCCGCCCGCTTTGAGAAACTGCTGGCGGGGCCGGCTTGATCTCCAAATACAAAGATACCAGCCCGCCGGGACCTCCGGGTTTTCAAAGCGGCTCTATCTCTGAAGGCATAGTCTGTAAAGAACCGGGAGCAGCCCGCTCGCGGGCGGAAACGCCTCCGCGATGCCTGGATCAGAACCGCAGGCGGTAGAACTTCCGGGTGCCGGCGGGAGCGGTGTAGGGGGAGGTGGCCCCGGGGACATCGGTGAAGGTGCCCGTGTCATCGGCGTGCTGAAGCGTGCCTTTTGTCCAGGTCACGCGGGTCACGCCGCCCGTGCGGGAGATCGTAAGCGGGCTGACACCCGCCACGCCCGCGATGTAGTGGGCGGTCACGCGTTCAGGAGTGAGGGCCTGGCGGTAGATGGCCACTTCATCGATGGTGCCGTTGAAAACAGACTCCTGACCGGAGGCGGGGTAGTTCGCGGCATCCTCCCAGCGGCCCCGGGCTCCAACGGCCCAGTTAGCATCGCTGATCACCGGCGCGCCCTGGGCGTCGGGGGTGGAGGCCACCAGCACTCCGTTGCGGAAGAGATTCCAGTTCGCGCCATCATAGGTGCCCGCCAGATGCACTTTGGCCCCGGTCGCGATGTCCTCCGCGGCGGAAACGCTGGCTCGCGTGACGCCGGAGCCAAACTGATAGTTCCCCTCAAAGATGCGCAGCGCCACTTCCCCCGTGCCCGCCTTGTTCGCGCCGTGGGAAATGATCCGGGCGTCAGTCTGCTGGGCGTTCCCCGGCGTGATCCATGCCTCCACGCTGATGGTCCCCGCGAAGTTCAGCTCCGCCGGATTCCCCAGTTCGAGATAGCTGTTGTTAGAGAAGGGAGCCGCGGGATTCACGGTTTCAAACCCCATGTAATCCGGAGCCTGCGGACCGGAGGCGGTGTTCGTCACATTCACATAGGACGCTTGGGCCGCGCCGCCCAGGCTTCCGGCGTTCGCCGCGGGCAGATACGGCGGTTCATTGAGCCGGAGATACTCCAGCGCGCCGTCCGTTTGCACCAGGGAGGGATAGGAGACCACACGGTTCGGGTTCACGCCATTCTGATAATGCGTGAGCACCTGGGTGGCGGTGAGGGCGGAGGAGTAAAGCGCCACTTCATCGATGCCGCCCACGAAGGGGTTCTCGATGCCGCTGGGAAATCCGCCCGCGGAGAGGAACACGGAGTCAGTGTTCGGCGCGTAACTGCCGTTCACCGCCTGGCTGGCGCGCAGGACGCCATTCACATAAAGGCTGCCCGTGGTGCCGTCGAAGGTGGCCACCAGATGGTACCAGTTTCCAAGGACATAACCGTCATCGCTGGTGAGATCGATGCTCCGGTTCGTGTCCACGCCATTATACATGCGGAAATTCCAACCCTTGCCGTTCGCGCCTGAGGTGGCCCCGCGCTGGTAAAAAATCCAGCCCCGGCGGGCGGCTCCTTCCGTGCGGTTAAAGAACGGGCACTGGGCATTGGAGTTTCCATCGATGTCAGGCCGCACCCAGGCCTCCACGGTGAAGGTGGACGTGTTCAGTTCCGGGCGGAAGGGCAGGATGGTGGGCACGGCTCCGTTGCAGGAAACCTGATTGATTCCCGTGAAGCCCGTGGCGGTGTCCGTGCTGCCTGCGAGCGCGCCCGGGATGCCCCTTTTCTGGCCGGGGAATCCCAGGGCATCTGTCTCCGGGCCCAGGCTGCCGCTGTTTTTCACCACATCCGTGCCCGGGGCGGCATCGTCCAGTTGCAGATAGAGCGTGGGGCTGGAGGCTTTCACCAGTTCGCTGTATTCCCGGGTGCGCGTGGCGGTCACGCCATTCGTATAGTGGGAAAGGACGGTGGCGGCACTGAGCGCGGAAGGGTAAAAAGCCACGTCATCCACGGAGCCGGTGAAAGCATTGTCCCCCGGGTTGTCGGCGCCGTAGGCCCCGATGGAAAGCGGGGCGTCCGTGTTTGCCACATAGCCCGCGGTCTGCGTGCCCGCGAGCACGCCGTTCACATAGAGCGTGGCGGTGGTGCCATTCCACACGGCCACGAGGTGGCTCCACTGGCCCACGGTGTAGGTGCCTCCGGTGATGTCCACGGACTGCGTGCTGCCGTTCTGATTGTACATCCGGAAGTTGTAGCCCACGCCGGAGGTGCGCTGGAAGAAGACCCAGCCCTGGCGGTTCCCGGCGGTGTGCCGGTTGAAGAGCGGGCACTGCGCGTTGCCGGCACCTTCGATGGTGGGCTTCACCCACGCTTCAATGGTAAAGGGCGAGGAGGCCGGGGGATTCAGGGCAGGGGTGAAGGGGATCGCCACGCGGGCCCCGCCACCGGGGAATCCGGCACCGGCGGCTCCGTCTCCCGCGAGCGCTCCCGGCTGGCGGTGCAGCACGCCATTCAGATAGCTGCCGTTCGCGGCGGCTCCCGCGCTGCCGGTGTTCAGGGCGGTTTCGGCGGGAACGGGATCGTTCAGGCGGTAATAGACGAGCGGATTGTCCGCGAGCACTTCATTCGGGTAATCCACCGCGCGGGCGACTCCGGTGCCAAAGGTCAGGAGGAGAGCGAGCGCCGGGCGGGTGAGGGACGGTTTCATAAGGACAGGGTTCTTTTACGCTCCCTTACTCCTTGATCCTTCGGGCGCAATGTCTCTCTCCGGGGTCAAAGCCGGAAAAATACCGGTTATTCCGGGAAAGAATGATCCTGGCAGGCACCTAACGGTTAGACCGGTAATCCGACGGCGTCACGCCGATCCACCGCTTGAAGGCACGGGAAAACACGAGGGCATCGCTGTAGCCCGTGAGCCGGGCGATGACCTCCAGCTTGTCATCCGTGGTCTCCAGCAGGGTCTGGGCGCGCTGCATGCGCATGTAGGTCACCTGGTGGATGGGGCTGCGTCCCATTTCCAGATGGCAGCGGCGGCGGAGGTGCTCCGTGCTCAGGTGGACTTTGGAAGCCAGGCGCTCCAGGGTCCAGAGTTCCTCCAGGCTGGCCTCCACGGTGGCCCAGAGACCGGCCAGACGGTCATCCCCCTGGACGGGCCGCGCGGCCCGGTGGGCAAAGGCCTGGATGAGGCTCACCCAGTGGTGGACGATGCGCGCGTTCCGCTGGCCGCTCCATTCCTCGCGGAGGCCGGAGATGCAGCGGGCCAGCTCCGTGCCGCCGTCCGGCGGGCGCACCGGCGAGGCTGCTCCCACCAGGGGGCGCACCCAGTGGGGCTCATCGTAGCGGAGCCAGGCGAAAACCCAGCGCTTCGTGCCCGCCGCGTAGAAGGCGTTGAGCATCCGGGGCGGGGCCATGCACAGGGCTCCCGGCGGCAGCCGCTGCCAGCGCCCGTCCAGCAGCACCCGGCCCTCTCCCTCCATGCACGCCAGAAAGAAGCTGCCCGCGGGCTGCATGCGCACCCGCCGGTAGGGGGCCAGGGCCTCCTCGATCCCGAGCCGCGTGATCCGGTGCGCGTTGAACTCGCCGCATTCCGACCGTTCGAGAATCCAGCGCTTCGTGCGCGGACCGTCGATGGTGGTCTCCCTGAAATGTTCCATGTCTGCCGTGGGTGCCATGAAAAGTATCTATAACGGCGCGTTCCAAATGACCAGCCAAACCTGAGCGCGGGACTCCGGGTTTACGGAGAAGCCGGAGCGGGGACCCGCTTGAACGCCCGCGGGGAACCTGTGAGGCATGCGGGAATGAACCGCCTTCACCGTTTCCGCCCGTCGCCTGCCACCCGGCTTGCCGCCGCTTTTCTCCTGGCCCTCATTCCGCTGGCGTGGGCGAAGGACGTGGAAACCCAGGCGAATGTGATGACGGAGATTTCCTTCACCGCCGCCGCGCCCCACGAGGATCCGTTCAACAAGGTCAAACTGGATGTCATCTTCAAGGACCCCGGTGGCACGGAATACCGGGTGCCCGCCTTCTGGGCGGGCGGGCCGGTGTGGAAGGCGCGCTATGCCTCCCCGGTGGCGGGCGCGCACGCCTACCGCACGGAGTGCTCGGACGCCGCGGATGCCGGGCTCCAGGGACTCACCGGCACGGTGACCGTGAAGCCCTACCAGGGGGAAAACCCGCTCTACCTCCACGGTCCGCTGAAGCTCTCCGCCGACCGCCGCACCATGGAATACCATGACGGCACGCCCTTTTTCTGGCTGGGGGACACCTGGTGGAACGGCCTCTCCGGGCGGCTGCACTGGCCGGAGGATGTGAAAAAGCTGGCCGCGGACCGCAAGGAAAAAGGCTGCAATGTCATACAACTGGTGGCCGGGCTTTTCCCGGACATGCATCCCTTCGATCCCCGGGGCGCGAATGAAGCGGGCTTCCCCTGGCAGCCGGAATATGCCGCCATCCGGCCGGAGTATTTCGATGCCGCGGACCAGCGGCTGCTCTATCTCGTGGACCAGGGATTCACACCCGTCATCGTGGGGGCGTGGGGGTATTTCATGCAGTGGATGGGCGTGGAAAAGAGCGAGGCCCACTGGCGTTACCTCATCGCCCGCTACGGCGCGCTCCCGGTGGTGTGGTGCACGGCGGGGGAGGCGAATCTCCCGTGGTATCTCGATCCCAAATTTCCCTACGATGACCGCCAGCAGGTGAAGAAGTGGACGGAGGTCACGCGCTATCTGCGGGCCACCGATCCATTTCACCGCCTCATCACCATCCACCCCACGGGCATCGGACGCCTCAGCGCCCGGAACGCCATGGACGATCTCTCGCTGATCGACATCGACATGCTCCAGACCCCTCACGGTCAGCGGGACGCGGTGGCTCCCACCGTGAAAACCATGCAGGACTCTTACAAGGACAAGCCGGTGATGCCCATCATCAACGGGGAGGCCGCCTTTGAAATGCTGGGTGACAGCCTGCCCACCGAGTGGACGCGCCGCATGTTCTGGCTCTGCATGATGAATGGGGCCGCGGGCCACACCTATGGAGCGAACGGCGTCTGGCAGGTGAACCGGAAGAACGATCCGCACGGGCCTTCACCGCATCACCACGGTGGCACGGGCTACGGGAAGATCCCGTGGGACGAAGCCATGGACCTGCCCGGCTCCCGTCAGGTGGCCCTGGGTGCGAAACTCTTCCAGCAATACCCCTGGCCGAAATTCCAGCCTCATCCGGAGTGGGCGGTCTTCACGCGGAAGCCCGGCCTCAGCCTCGCGGCGGCGGACTGGATCTGGTATCCGGAGGGCGATCCCACAAAGGACGCCCCGGTGGGGAAGCGCTGCTTCCGCTACAGCTTCCAGGTGCCCGCGGATCAGCGCCTCACCCGCGGCTCATTGCGGGTCACGGCGGATGATAAATTCGAGGTCCGCCTCAACGGAAAATCCCTGGGGGGCGCGGCGGACTGGAAAACCGGACGGCAGTTTGACAACCTTGTGCCGCTGCTCCAGCCAGGGGAAAACGTCCTGGCCATCGTGGCCGAAAATATGCCCGCGCCTTCCGCGAACCCCGCCGGACTCATTGCCACCCTGGAAATTGGGTCCGGGGAATGGTGGAGCGTTTGCTTCACGGACGCCCAGTGGACCTGCTCGCAGGCCGAGGAACCCGGGTGGGACGCTCCCGGCTTCGCGGGGAAGGGCTGGCAAAAGGTGAAGGTCCTGGGTGGGCATGGCCGTGCCCCGTGGGGTTCCCTGGAGCCGGTGAAGTCCGAAGGCGTTTACGGTCCGCAGACGACCGGCCTGCCCGAAGGCGGCCTCCGTTTGGTCTATGTTCCGGAGAGCACGCCGGTGGAAGTGAAGGAACTGAAAAAAAGCTCCGCCTACACCGTCACGATCTTCGACCCCGTGACCGGAGCCAAAACCATGCTCCCGACCGCGAATACCGACGATGCCGGTGTCTGGGCCTGCGGACCTCCCGCGGGGATCGATCACGACTGGGTGATCATTCTGGAGCCCAAAGGGGAATAAAGCCCGGTTTTCCGCCTCGGACGAGGCTTTTGAAAAACCCGTGGCATTCCCTGGTAAACGCGGTAATCCATGAGTGCTCATGCCTGCCAGAAAGAAGACTGCCCCCCCCGCCTCCCCTGATACCGCCCCCGTCAGCAAGGAACCCGCGCCCGCCAAAAAGAAGACTGTCGCCAAAAAGGCCGCGGTGAAAAAAGCCGCGCCCGCCGGTCAGGGTGGGTTCGAAGGGGAGGTCTTCGCCCGCGCGGTGGCGGCTTTCGCGGACGAAAAGAAGGCGGAGAACATCACCATCCTGGATGTGCGCGGCCTTTCCATGGTCACGGATTTCCTCGTGATCTGCGATGGCTCCTCGCTGCCCCACCTGCGCGCCATCCAGAACGAAATCGCCGGACGGATGCGGGATGACCACAAGGTGAAGCCCTACTCCAGCCACGGCCTAGCGGACAGCGGCTGGATGCTCCTGGATTTCGGTGACGTGGTGGTGCACATTTTCCACGCGGAAAAGCGCGCCTTCTACGCCCTGGAGGACCTCTGGAGCGATGCCCCGCGGCTCTCCTGAGCGCCGCCTGCTTTTTCTCATGCGAGTTCTGGCCATCGACCCCGCCCTCCGGAATACGGGTTGGGCGGTGGTGGAGCGCACCGGCAAGGTCAATCGTGGCCTGGCCTGGGGCGTCATCCGCAACAAGCCCGCAGTGCTCCAGTCCGCGTGCCTCGTGGCCATCGCCCGGGAAATCCGGGAGCTCATCCAGCTTCACCGCCCGGATTCCTGCGCCATCGAGAGCACCATCTATGTGCAGAATTTCCGCACCGCCATTACCCTCGGGGCGGCCCGCGCGGCGGCCATCATGGCACCCGCCGAGGCCGGGCTGGAGATCTGTGAATACCCGCCCCGGCGGGTAAAGCAGGCCGTGGTGGGACGCGGCGCGGCGGACAAAGCCCAGGTGGCCTTCATGGTGCGCGCCCTGCTGAAGCTCACCGAAACCCCGCCCCACGACGCGGCGGATGCCCTGGCGGTGGCGATCACTCATCTGGAAAGCACCGATCCCGGCAGCCTCTGGCAGCGGGAGCGTGTGGTGGTGTGAAGGCATCCCTCCGCGCGGAGGATTCCTCCAAGTAGAGAACTCCCGCCGAAACCGGGTGACTGTAAGCGGAGCCAAATGAGTCCTTGCCATTCCCGGTGGTCGTGATACAAGTCTTGCGTTGTCATGGGGGCGCACCGGTTTCGACTAGTGATTGGAGGCGCGGGCAGCATGCCGGAGATGGGTCGTTGGCTCCGTTATCAATCCGATCCAAAACAAATAAACGCGAACTCTAACGAGCTTGCCCTCGCTGCTTAATTGACAGCGACATCCGCGCCGGAATGTCTGATACCGTCGCGGGTGCAAACTATCAGACTGGCTTTGAAGCGGGGTGCCCGCGTCAGAAGCGAGATTCAACAGGGCAATCGGGACAGGAAATTCCGCCGCCGGAAGTTCAGGTTCTTAAATTAAAACGACGGATAAGCATGTAGAAACCTTCGCCAAAGGTTGTTAGGACACGGGTTCAATTCCCGTCGCCTCCACCATTTTCCCTCTCCCGGACTCGAAAGAGTCCGGGCCGGGGATTCTAAAAAAAGAGGTGGCACCGGTCTCTGTTCACCGGAGCGGAGCCACGGGAGAGCTTTCATCCGGATACTCTCATCTCACCACGCCCAGGGCCTGCACCCGGATCCTCCCGTCAAGCCACGGGGCCTGGGGGCGGGAAGAGGGGAATGAACGTTGGTGTCGAAGGAGCCTCCGAACGCGGGTGGCAGAGGGAGTTTGACGCCCCCGCGTATCCTCCTGATCCTCTGAGTGCGCACAAGGAGCGGCGACATTCCTGTCGCCGTCGAACTCTCCGGTGGAGGATGGGGAAAGGCCAAGGAATCGAAAGGACGCGCAAAACGCGTCAAACTCCCCCCTGCCCGGCGACGGGCCAGGCTATCCTTTCACTGGTGGAGCCTTCTGCTTTCCCGTTCTCCATCAGAGGGTTCGACGGCGACAGGAATGTCGCCGCTCCTTGGGGCTCAATCAGAGGATTGTGAGGAAACGGGAGCAGGTGCGTATGAGCATCCGCCTTCCCCTGGCGGAGGACCGCCCGGGCCACCTCCATTGAGGAGCCTTCGATACCATCCGGGACAACTTCAGGGCGGAATCAAATTTACCGGATCCCTGCCCCAAATGGTATCATACCATTTAGAGTTGGAATCCACCGGCAGGTCGCGCCTGCCGTTCCGCGTACCGGTCCCCGCGGGGCGGTTACAACCCTGCCGCCGTGAGTTCCGTGAATGGCAGGCCGTGCGCGTCCGCCACGGGGCGGCAGGTGAGAGATCCCAAATGACAGTTGATGCCACCCTTCAGCTCCGGCTTCAGGCGGCAGGCTTCGGCGAGACCGTGATCCGCCAGCAGGCCCAGGTAGCGGTGGGTCACGTTTGTCAGCGCCATGGTGGCGGTGCGGGAATAGGCCCCCGGCATGTTCGCCACGCAGTAGTGAATGACACCCTCCTCCACATAGGTGGGCTGGTTGTGCGTGGTGGGACGTGTCGTTTCCGCGCAGCCGCCCTGGTCCACGGCGATGTCCACCAGCACGCTGCCTTCCGGCATCAGCTTCAGCATCTCGCGGGTGATGAGTTTCGGAGCCTTCGCGCCCGGCACCAGCACCGCGCCCACCACGAGGTCCACCCGCGGCAGGAGTTCCAGCAGGCTCGCCTGGCTGGAATAAAGGGTGTGCGCGGTGTGCATGGTGATGTCCAGATACCGCATGCGTTCAACATCCACCTCCAGGATGGTGACATCCGCTCCCATGCCCGTGGCGATGCGCGCGGCATTCACCCCGGCGGTGCCCCCGCCGATGACCACCACTTTCCCCGGCAGCACGCCCGGCACGCCGCTCATGAGCACGCCCCGGCCTCCCTGGTGGCGCGCCAGGTGGTAGGCTCCCACCATCACGGACATGCTGCCCGCGATCTCGCTCATGGGCTCCAGCAGCGGCAGCCGGTTGTTCACCTCCACGGTTTCGTAGGCGATGCCCGTGCATTTTGTGGCCAGGAGATTCTCCGTGAGATCCTTCGAAGCCGCGAGGTGCAGATAGGTGAAAAGAATCTGGCCCTCCCGCAGCATGCCGATCTCGGCTTTCTGCGGCTCCTTCACCTTCACGATGATCTCCGCGCGGGCAAAAACCTCCGCGGCGGTGGCCACGATCTCACAGCCCGCGGCCCGGTATTCCTCCGTGAGAAACCCGGAGCCCGTGCCCGCTTCATTCTCCACCAGCACGGTATGGCCGTTCCGGATGAGCTGCCAGGCGGCTGACGGGGTGAGCGCGACACGGTTTTCCTGGGCTTTGATCTCTTTGGGGACGCCGATGATGGATTTCTTCATGGCGGAACGGAGCGCGGTCTGTTCCGAAGCGAAAGCGAAAGATGGTCATCAAAAGCAACAGCAACCAGCGTCCGTTTGCCCGGATGGGAGGAATGTGACGAAATCGTCACATGTCAGGAACCCGGAAACTTCAGATTTATCTTCCACCTGGCGCGGAAACTTCTACAATACATCTCCGTGGCCGCCTTCCTTTGGCGGTCGTTTTTGGGGGGTTAATAAGGCGGTTCGGCCGGCAATCCGTAAGTAGAATACCCGGGGGGGATATTCCGCATGACGGGCAGGTCGAACCGCCACCTTTTTTGTACGGGGAAGGGGAGTTGCGGGGGAGGGGTACCCCGGCTCACCGGCACTCGTAGAGCCGGGTAATGCCTGGCGCTCCGTTGTCCGCGGGCACGCCGGTTTCCACCTCCTCCACCCACGCCCGGACCAGGATGGCGGCGGTATCCCCGCACGCCTGGAGCCCGTAGGAGTAAGGCCGCACGCCGGACACATGGGGAAAGGCCAGATCATGCACGCGGGGAGACGGGTTGCCATCGCGTCCCCAGAGACGGAAGGCTCCGTCGATATCCACGCCCCCCGTCTGGTAATACCACTGGCCCTCCTCCTGAAAAACCGCCTGGTGCTTCTCCCCCGGCACGGAGGCGGCGGAGGCCGCGCCCTCCCGGAAGGCGGCCCGCGCTTTTCTCACCCTGCCTCCGGCCACCAGCCCGGGGAAGGGGTAATCCTCCAGTTCCAGAGGCTTTTGCCCCCCGCATTCGATGAACAGGCGGTAGTGTCTGGTGGACACCACCCCGTCCTCCTCCACGGAAATGGTGGTCATGCCGGGGATTTCCGGGTCTCTGGACACCCGCACCGTGCCGGAGACCATTTCCACCTTGCCCGCCTCATAAAGCGCCAGGATGGTCTCCGCCGATGCCAGCGGCAGGGCGGCGATGACATTCATGAGGAAGGGCATGAAGAGCGACTTCAAAAGCAAATGGTCCTCCGCCGGCAGGAACTCCGCGTGGAAATTCAGCGTGTACATGAGATCGTCCACGGTCTCCTTCCAGTGGATGGGCCGGTGCCCGCGCACGGATTCCCGGGCTTCCGCCATTTCCCCGCGCATGCCCTTGAAGGCGTTCCCGTAGTCGTGCGCCTCCGTCATGCGCGCCACGAAACGGGCGAGGCCAAAACCCGGATCCCCCAGGAGGTCCGCCACGTCCCGCATACCGTCTTTTTTGAAAGCCTGGATCAGCGCGGGGCGGCACACGCGGTCGAAGTAAGTGCCCAGGCGCAGGAAGCCCCCGCTGTCCAGCATGTTCAGGATAGCGCGGCGGCTGGTGTGACGGTAGATCTCGCGAAAGGGTTCCACCTGGTCAAACTGGAGGTGAGGGAGCAGGCCGTTCGCGGAGTGCAGCACCACCTTGAACTCCTCCGTGCCGGGAAACGGGTGATAGGTTTTCCCCCCCGCGCCGCCGGTGAAAGTGCCGTGCCGGTGGGCCAGGGAGGAAAGCACATCAAAGGCGCTGAGCGAAGCCCCGAGCGTGCCCACGGGAAAGTTATAATATTCCCCCGCGCCGGGCAGCAGCTTAAAGATGGGCCAGGGCGAGGCATAGTATCCCTCCCCGGGCCGGTCCTCCGCGGGCCACACATGCCCGGTGGCGATGACCACCCGTTCAAAGGAATACCGCTCCCCCTTCCGGGTGGTGAGACGCACCTGGCGCGCCTCCGGGTCGTCCTCGAGATCCGTCACCTCACAGCCCGGATGCTCCGTGACCTGGATGCCGGATTCCCGGAGAAGCCGGACGAGCGTGTGATACTGCGAGCGCAGATATCTCCCCAGTGCCAGGCGGCTGTAGATCCCGTCACTGGTGATCTCCACGCCCTCCAGATCCAGCTCTCGCAGCACCGCCCCGTCCTGGGCCCGCAGCCAGTCCGCGAGGGACACGGGCAGAGGGGGAATTTCCCCGGAGCTGATGTTGGACAGGTTATACCGGTCAGTGGTCCTGGGGGTGTAAGGCATGCCCATGCCCGTGAGGTCGCTTTTGTCAAAAATGGCAATCGCCCCGATGCGGGGTTTCAACGGGTGGACGGACTCCAGAAAATGCCTGAGGACAAAGATGGCGGTGGGGCCGCTTCCGATGAGAGCCAGATGTTCGAATTTCATTCCATGAGACCGTTGGGGAAACGGGAGGCCAGGGAGCCATGCATCTTTCAGGCCCGGTTAAAGGCGCGCATCGCTGTCCCAGGCCGGTGGCCCGCGGTCCGGCATTTGCATCGGCCATGACGATGAACGTTTTGCCCGCCGTGGAAAAGGAATCTCCCGCCAGCCCCGCGCCCGCGGAGGAAAGCGGGGTGCCGGAATGTCCGGGACGGCTGCTGAAGATTTACATCTCCCCTGGCCATGACTACTGGGGGCGTCAGGGGGAGGGGCGCCTGCAAAGCGGTGTCCAGGAAGTAAAGGAGGTGAAATGCGTGGCGGGCATGGGCCTGCGAGGCGACCGCTACTTCGGCTATCGTCCGGACTTCAAAGGACAGGTGACTTTTTTTGAGATGCGCACGGTGTTGGAGGTGAGGGAGCGGTTCAAGCTTTCAAAGCTCCCGGCCTCGGTCTTCCGGCGGAATCTTATCGTGGAGGGGATCGAGCTCCGGGAGTGGCTGGGGCGGCGGTTCCGTTTCCAGGGCATCGAGTTTGAAGGCAGTCAGGAATGCAAGCCCTGCCACTGGATGGACCGCGCCGTGGCGGAGGGGACGGAGGAGTTTTTGAAAGCAGCCTTTCGCGGCGGCCTCCGCGCAAAGATCCGGACCAGTGGGATTTTGAGTGTAGAGTGACAGGGAAGCCGGGTTCTTACTCTTAGGAGTAGGAACGGGATCCCGCCTTTGTTTCAATTCCCTTCGTCTATCCCGGGAGTGTTCCTGGTTACGCGTCCTTTTCCCTGGGAAAACTTTGTCAAAGCCTCCACGTCCCCGTCCCAGCAGGCGCGGGTGGAGGCTTTACCCGCCGCGTCCGGCAGGGCTCCCAGGAGTTCCTCCAGAAACACCGGACAGCCGGTGGTGAGGAACCGGTGCAGGGAAGTGATGAATTCCGTTCCCGCGCCGGACAGGGACTGCTCCGGGGGGATTACCGGCCCGGCCATGCCGCACGGCAGATGCCACCACTCCATATCCCTCCGGTGCCATCGCAACACACAACGGACGAGGGCGGCAAAAGTGTAACGGAAAGCCCCCGGCAGAGGCCCGGCGGCGGACACGTCCGCTTCCGGTTCCTCCCGCGAGAGGCGCAGGGAAAAGGTTTCCGTATCCGCATCCTGGAGGATCACCACCCACCACGGCGGAGGGGCCCAGACTCCGGCCCGGTTGAATGGCGGCCGGTGCTCCAGCAGCAGCGTCCGCTCCCGCTCCACCGCCGCCTGCGCGGTTTCGCAGATCTCCCATTCCACCCGCCGCACCCGGGCCACCATGCGGGCCATGCGCCGGGTATGCCGCTCCGCGGTGACAAAGCGGTAACTTCCCACCCGGTGCCGCAGATTGGACGACTGCCCGATATAAAGCAGCCGGTTCTCCTCCCCGAAAAACCGGTAAACCCCCGGTTGTTCCGGCAGCGCGGCAAAAACCGCCGGGCCCAGCCGCTCCGTGAGCGGTCCGCTCAGCGGGAACAACCACGGCTGGCGAAGCCGGACAGGAGGCGCGGGATTCATGGGGCGGGGGAATCGCATGAAAAGCCCTTCCCGCGGGCAAGGCAACCCGGGATTCCTTTCGCGGTGGCTTCCTTTGCTGCGGGGTGCCGGTTCTCTCTTTGCGGCCGCGGGCAGGATCCCTGTCTGGAGGGAGCACGGGTGGCCTTTGCATTTCTCCGGGCGGGCGTTACGCTCGTTGCTTTTCCCGCAATGCTCCCCTGGCTCTCCCGCGAACGTCCTCCCATCTATCTCGCTCCCATGGCGGGGGTGTCGGATTTTATCTTCCGCCGCCTGTGCAAGGAACTGGGCGCGGATGCCATGGTCACGGAGTTTGTCTCCGCGGAGGGCATCCTCCAGCGGGACGACCGCACGCGGAAATACACGGAGTTTGACGACGCCCAGCGGCCCGTGGGCGTGCAGCTTTTCGGCTCGGATCCCGCGCACATGGCGGAAGCCGCGCGGAAGGTGATCGACTGGAAGCAGCCGGATTTCATCGACATCAACTTCGGCTGCCCGGTGAACAAAGTGGTCTCCAAAAACGGCGGCTCCTCCCTGCTGCGGGACTGCCCGGCGCTCACGGCGGTGGCTTCCGCCATTGTGAAGGCGGTGCCCATTCCCGTCACCGCCAAGATCCGCATCGGGTGGGATGAAAACAGCGTCAACGCTTTGAAAGTCACGCGCCTGCTGGAGGACTGCGGCATCGCCGCCGTGACCATCCACGGGCGCACCCGCGCCCAGGGTTACAGCGGCGTGGCCAACTGGGAGGTCATCGGCGCCTGCGCCGACGCGGCGGGCATCCCGGTGATCGGGAACGGGGACATCGCCAGCGGACGGGATGTGGAAAAGCGTCTGCGCGAGACGACGGTGAGCGGCCTGATGATCGGGCGCGCGGCCATGAGTTATCCGTGGGTCTTCCGCGATGCGAAGCACTACCTGGCCACCGGCGAGCAACCTGCCCCTGTGCCTGCGGACGCCCGCTGGGCGTTCATCCTGTGCCACCTCCGCATGGCCGCGGAGCACGGACGCTACGGCGCGGAGAAATTCACCGTGCAGGCCATGCGCGGTCGCCTCATGGCCTACAGCAAGGGCCTGCCCGCCGGACGGAGACTGCGGGAGCGTTTTTGCAAAATGACCAGCATCACGGAGCTGGAGGATTTGGCGGACGAATACCTCAGCCATCCCCGCTGGCAGGAGGCCCAGGGAGCTTCGGAAATGGAGAGCCCGGAGGAGGAACCGGTACCGGCCTGAAACCCATGAGCTCCACCACGAAGACCAGGATGGCCGCGGGTCTGCCGGTAGTGGCCTTTCTGGCGCTCGGCTCCTGTTATATCGGGGAGAGGTTTTCGCGGATCAATATCGTCAAAGAGGAACGCCCGTCGTTCACCCTGGATGCCGGACGGCCTTTTGTGGTGGAACTGGGTCGCGGCAGCGGGTGGGACGGGCTGGATATCGTGCAAGTGGATGAAACCGGGACCGCCTGGATGCAGCGCCGGACCAGCCGCCTGGTGGAGGATGTCATCCAGATCCGCCAGGAGGAAGCCATCCTCCCTCTCCCGGAGGCAAAAAAACTGACCATCGTGGAAAAGGTCAATGACCTGAAACTGACGACCATGGCGCGCTCTTACTCCGATCCCGTGATCGCGGACGGCACGCAGTGGGTGCTGTGGATCCAGCAGGGCTCCTCCGGGAAGTCCGTGTATCTCGATAACGTTTTCCCGGCACCGTTCAAAGAGTTCGCCGGATTCCTCGATGAGGTGCTGAAGGAGGCAGGCCAGGCCTCCGTGACCTGGAAACCCCTGCCCGTAAACGAACGGAGCACTCCCCAGGAAAAACTGCTATGGAGCCGCATCCGCCGTCCCGGAGCGGTCATGCTGCCCAATTCCGGGGGAGGATAGTGGATATCCGCCTTGAAGTCCGGGGAAACCCGGCCACACGCTTCCGGACGCAGGCCCCGTTGTCCGCTTTCGCGGGGGAAAGAATCCGGGTGACCACCCGTTTCGGGTGTAGGTGTTTTTATAAAGATCATGATGATGCAGAAGAAGAAAATCGTCCTCCTTTCCCTTTCCTGGGCCGGCTGCACCGCGGCGGCTTTTTGGGCGGGAATGCAAATGAACACGGCGGAAAGCTCCACCGCGACGGCCCGGCGCACCGCGCTGCAACAGTCCGCGCAGGCTCTCAACGAAAGCCGGAAGGGTGCCGCGGGAGGAGCCGTGCAGGCCGGGGACGGAACGAAGGAGGGCATGGCCGCTGCGGCGATTGCCGTGCGGGATCTCACCCCGGAGCAGACCGCCGCGCGGGTGAAGGAGATCTTTGCCATCGAGGACCCTGAGCAGCGGCTGGTGGCGTATCTGGAATTCATGAAGGGCCTGAAAGGCAGCGAGCAGATCGGAGCCGCCATGGAGGCCATGACCGGGGAAGGCTTCAACAACCGTGAGCGGGGCCGCGAGTTTTCCATGCTCATGACCCGCTGGGCGAAGGAGGACCCGGAGAAAGCCTTGACCTGGACGCAGACGCACGATGACTGGCGCAGCAAATGGGGCACCGGCACGGCGTTGAATGTCTGGGCCCAGAGCGACCCGGACAAAGCCATCGCGTGGGCCCAGGCTCACCCGAACAAGAACAAGGACGAGGGGAACTTCCACATGACTTCGGTGATCAGCGGTCTCGCGAAGACGAATCCGGACCTCGCCTCCCAACTGGCACAGGGCATGGACCGCAGCAACGCCCGGGGCGAGGCCATGGACCGCGTGCTGGAACAGTTTTTCAAACAGCGCGGCCCGGATGCCGCGAAGGAAATGGTGGCGGGTCTGGCGGACGGCCCTTACAAAAACGGGATTCTGGACAAACTCGCGGGCCGTCTGGCGAGCGCTGACGTGAAGTCCGCCGCGGAGTGGGCGGGCAGCCTGCCGGACGGCGAGGCAAAGCCCCGGGCTCTCACCCAGGTCATCAACGAATGGGCGGACAAGAACCCCAACGAGGCCGGCAACTGGCTGAATGAACTGCCCCGCACCGCCGCCATGGACGATCCCCGTGAACGCTTTGCCTACAAGGTGCAGGAGCGCGATCCCGAGGCCGCCATTGCCTGGGCGAGTACCATCACGGACGAAAACCGCCGGAATCAGACCTCCTTCCGCCTCATCCGCGAGTGGATGAACCGCGAGCCGGAGAACGCGCGGGCCTGGGTCAATACCAGCCAGCTCCCGGCGGACATGAAGGATCGCCTGATGAATAACAACAACCGCCGCCGGGGCTGACCGCGTCCGGCACCGTCGTTCCCCTGGCACGCAGCCTGATCTTTGCCGGAAGCGGGAGGCCCTTCATTTTCCCTCCGGAACCGTCGTGGCGGGCGGAATCTCCCGCAGCGATGCCAGGGCCTTTTCCCGCAGGTCCGCGGTTCCGATGCCGGAGGCCAGGGCCCGGGCGGTGGCGGGGTCGCGGGCGATGAAGGCACCCATTGCCTCAAAGACCAGTCCGTCCTTCGCGGGTCCGGGAGGAAAGGCGCGCACCCAGGTGGCCAGGGCGGCGGGGCTCTGCTCTCCGAGCGAGGCTATGATGTACTTCGCGAGGTATGCGTTCTCCGGATCACCCGGGTGGGAGGCCACCCAGGCGGCGGCGGCTTCCGGCTGTTCGCGGACCCAGGGGGTGAGCACGGAGGTGCGGGCACCCTCCAGTTCAAAAACCGTGAGGACGCCTGCGGCATCGTGTTCCTGGAAGCTGAGGAGGATCGTGTCCAGTGCGGCATAGTCAGCCCCCGGCGGAGCGCGGCGTGTGAGTTGGATTATCTGATTCCACGCATCCACCTGGGCCGGGGACTGATAGGTCACCAGGGGAGGAGTGCTATGGACCTCCACGATCTCCCCTTCAGGAGCGGACGGCTGCCGCGGGCCGGCGGCCAGCCAGTCATTTCGAGCGGCCGTCAGCACCTCCACGGGGGACTCCTCCATACGGGCGAGTTGATGCCCCCGGTGGAGGGAAAGCCGGGCCTTGTCATCCCCCGCCAGGGCCTCTCTCAGGACAGCATATTCGGCGGGCGGCGCGTTCAATCCGGCGTTGCCGATCCATTCCGACAGACCTGCCCGCCCAAGCGGGCTCAAGTCTTCGGAATGCGTGTAGGTGGCCACCAGCTCCGCCCGCAACATGGCCCCGCCCGGGCTGGACAACCCGCGACTCAACGCCTCCATGAGATACCAGCCGATTCCCTCGAAGGGGCTGCATGCGGTATAGGTGTAAGGGCCCAGGATCTCCGCCATCCGGCTGGTAAAGCCCAGCCGTGCCACCAGTTCGTCCGTGAAGACATTCACGTCCTCCCGCGTCTGGTCTCCGGTCACGGGTTGGGCATATTCCTGTATCCGGCGCTTTATCTCCTCAAACTCCGCGTCCGTGACGGGCACGCGCGATGACCCGGGCACGGCGGCTCCGGTTCCTTTTCCCGTGCCCGGGGGAAGGGCGGATGCCGGGTTGTTTTCGTTTTTGTGGAGCGCCTGGGTGACCGGCAGCGCGTGTGGTTTTTCAGGACCCATGCCCGCCGCCAGCACCCACCACGTCACGCCGCCCACGCCCGCCGCCAGGAGGGCGCTGAACGCGCGGGACCGTGATGGGGAAGGGGACATCAGAAGTGAGTGGCGTCACTGCCCGATGATGGCGGGGCGGAACCGGGGTGTCAGGAAGCGCATGAGGATGCCGGTTTGGGTGGCGGCGGCGCGGGCGTCGAAGCCCTTCAGCAGCTCCGCGGGATCGGCCAGCGCGCCCTCGTTGCTGATGGTGGCCTTCAGCATGAGATCGGAGCTGGTGGCGTTCGCCTGGTGGACCTCCACCGCGAGCACGTTGCGGCCCTTCAAAAAGCCGTCCGCGGGGAGGGCATGCTGGTGCCAGGCGGACTCATCCGCGTCCTCGGCTCCGGTCTTCGCCTTCGTTTCGGGCTTCAACTCCCCGGACGGCAGATTGTGCCGCCAGATTTCCTTTCCGTTCAGGTAGAAGCACGCGCCGTCATCCACGCAGGCGCTGAGCTGGAGCGCGGGCAGCGCGGCGGGATCGTCCACGTTGAACTCCGTGCGGAACCACGCGGTGAGCGGCTTCTTCTTTTTGTCCGGGCCAAAGCTGATCTCCGTGGCCACGGGATCGCCATAGCCCAGGGGCGCGGGGCCGGACTTCCAGCCCGCGGCGGCGAAGTCCGCGGCCTGCCATCCGGCGGGCGCGAGGGCCGTGCCGTCCAGATAACTCCACACGGATTTCTCCGGCAGCAGGGTCATCCGCGTGAGCTTCTGTCCGGACCGGGCCTCCACCAGCCAGGAGATGGTGGTATCGATCTTCGCCTTGTTCGAGATGGCAAAGCCCGCCTCCCTGGCCACGAGGAGCATCCTCAGCCCCAGCGCGAGGGAATTCACGGCCTTTTCCTTTTCCCCGCGGAGGAACTGGAGACGCCCCTGGGAGGAAAGCCAGGCACCGAAGACACTGGGCGCGATGTAACCCTCCGAAACCGTGGCGGCCTCCTGCTCCAGCACCGGCTGCTCGCGGTCCATGATGGCCCGGGCCTCATCCACACGGCCTTGGCGCAGCATCGCCATGACCTCCGGCCCGGTGTAGAACAGCCGCCAGCGGAGTTCATCCTCCGGCGTGGTGATCTTCCGGTAGCGTGCCAGGCACTTGAACATGAGCTCCGGGTTGTCCGTCGCGTCCACGCAGCACACGATCTCTCCCGCGAGATTCGCATTGGCCGGATACCGCGCCAGGAGATCCTCCGCCAGGACGGCTACGTCCGCGTTCGTCGCCCAGTTCGCGGCCACCAGTTCCGGCAAACGGTAGCCGTTGGTATTTTGCAGCGGCAGCCACGGCGCGGTAAGCATGCCCCGGATGCCCGCGGCGCGGACTTCCTCGTTCCCTTTCACCGCGTTCTTCCACACATTGCGCGAGGTGCCGGTACGGATGCGCTCCGCTTTGTCCAGGAAGAAGCGGCGGTCCGCCTCCGGGAGCGCCTTCATGTGTTCGTACAGCGCGGGCATGTCCCCGGCCACGCCGTGGATCAGCGGGAGCGTGAAGTAGAAGTCATTGATGAGCGCCTGCATGCACCCGGGACGCAGGACCTTCCGCATGCCCTCCGCCACCTTCTTCAGGTCTACGGGTTTCCGGTCCGCGGCGCGGCTGATGGCCCACCAGTGGCAGTTTCGCAGCACCAGCACCACGGTGTCCATGGGATACTGCCGGATGGCGGTCATGGCGGCGAAGTGCTCCTCCAGCGCGGCCAGCCACGCATCGTAGTTCTGGTCCTCACGCAGCAGATCCATGGCGGCCATGCCGTGCAGCGCCACCATGCGGGCCGCCGGCGAGTCCTCCTCGTGCCGGGAATCCCGGAGGCCGCGATAGAGCGTGGAGAGCGGATTCCGCTTCAGGCACTCCTGGATGCGGTCCTTCAGCGTCTTCCGGGTCTCCACCGCGCCAAAGAGTCCGGCCACCCGGGCCACGCAGTCGTCCATGACGGCGGGGGACACCCCCTGGGCATCCCGGAGCCGGGTGGCAAAGGCCACCAGCCGCGCCGTGTCGTAGCGGTCATTCCCGTCCTTTTGCGAGTCCGGGATGGCCACGATGCGGGTCTCCAGCGCCCAGCGTTCATCCGCGGAGGGGATGGACTCCAGGAGCTTCGGCAGCGTCTTTTGCAGCCGCGCGGAGAAGTTCCCGCCCTTGTCGAAGACCCCCTTGCTCTGCGCCATGAGGTAGCGCGCGGTATCCACATTTCCCGCCTCCAGGCAGAGCAGCAGCCACTCCATGGGCAGGGCCTCGCGTTCGGAAAGGCGGGCGCGGACGGCCGTCTTGATCATCTGCATGGCGGCCTCCGGCGGGGCGTAGCGGGAGGCCACGCGCAGCAGGCTGGTGGTGGTGTCCGTGTCGTAGCGCCCCGCGTTTTTCAGCACCAGACGCTTCGCGTCCACGCTGTTCAGCAGGGTGGTGGCGGCGGTGGAGACCGCCTCCTGGTCCGGGGCGTCGAAAAGACACTCGATGACCGCGCCGAGATCCCCGGAGGTCCACGGGCGCTTCGCGGCCACGGCCTCGTGGAAGGTCTTCAGCACCTCCACCAGCAGCAGCGGATCCATGGAATGCCCCAGGATGCCCGCCGCGCCCACCGCCGCCGTGTAGCGCGCGGAGAGGGGCCGGGTCTTGTCCTGGAGCGTCTGGAGCATCCATTTCTGGGAACTGGAGACCTCGCCGGGCTTCATGTCCGGATTCACCTTCGCGGGGGCGGACTCCGCGATGCGGCCCAGCTTCAGCACCATGATGAGAGGCTTTACGGACGGGATGTCCGCGCCCCGCTTCTCCAGCGCGGAGATGGCGCCGGAGAAGTTATCCGCGTTGAATCCACTCCGGTCCTTCAACGCACCCGCGAGGGCATGGGCGAGAAGTGGCCACTCGTCCGGCCGCAGTTTCCCCTCCGCCTCCCGTGCCATGGAGAGGAAGATGCCGCCAAGGTCCGTCGGGTGCGCGGCGCGGTGGATCTGGTACCACTGGGAGCACAGCCTCTCAAAGCTGTCCTCATCCACGGGCACCAGATAGCCGGGGCCTTTGCTCTCATCCAGCAGGCCGCGCAGTCCCGCGGTGATCATGTCGATGGCCTCGCCATCCCTCCACCCCCTGCGGTCCCCGTCCGGGGCCAGGCCGCTGAAGTAGTACCGGCCCAGTTGCGTCAGGGTGGGATCCTCGTCGCTGTCGCGGCGCGGATTCGCCTGGATGATCTCCCGGGCGTGGCGCAGCACGTCCTCCGTGCCCCCGGGGTTGGTCACCGCGCCCGCGGCGAGCCCGCCCGCCATTTCCACAAAGTCCCGGGGCTGGAAGTTTGCCGCGCGCGTGGCGGGTTGTTTCAGGAAGGCGAGGACGCGGGGGTCCACCGGCAGGCTTTCGCCGCCCAGCTTCAGGAGCCAGTCCAGCGTGGCCCGGGTTTCCGGAGTGAAGGCGGAGGTGTCTCCTCCCTGCTTCATGAGCACCTCCACGAAGAGCCGCAGGTCCAGTTGACGCGCGTCCGGCAGTTTTTCGATCCGCTCCTTTTCGCTGCCCATGAAGCGGATGACCTCCTGGAGGCCATCGTCATTCAGCGCGGCGCGGATGATCTTCCCGCCAAAGGTCTCCGCCGGAGCCACGGCGGTGAACGCCTGGCGGAAGCGCGCGGGCGTCTGGGTGAGCCGGGTGACGATGAGCGGGAAGCGCGCGGGTTTCGCCACGCGGGTGAGGCGCGGGGTGAAGTCCGGGAGATCCAGAATGAAGGGCGTGAGCGCGATCTCCTCCTTCAAGTAATCCGGGCACGTCATCCAGTCCTTCCGGTCCAGCCAGACCTGAAGGCGCTGGCGGTTCATCTTGTCAGGCTCGTAGTCCGGATGGAAGGGCGAAAGCTGCTCCTGCAGCACCTCCGCGCCCAAGAGCGCCATGAGGTGATCCGCGGCGAAGGTCTGGAAAAAGGACTGCAACTGTTCGAGGCAGCGGCCCGTGTCATTGCTGGCACCGTGGTTTTTCACCACCACCTCCGCGCGCTTTTCCAGGGGGCCCAGGAGCTTTTCCACCACGCTCACCATGAAGGCCCGGGCGGCAGGGCGGTTCCGCTGTTTGCCGAGCTCCGCGGCCCAGAGCGCGGCCAGCCCGGGCAATTGATTCCGGGCCACCCCGGACGGGGTCACGGAGGCGAGCACCAGCGGGCCGAGGTCCGTCTTCAACTTCCGCGCGCGCCAGACGCGGAGCAGTGCCTTGTCCGCGGATTCGGCGGCATTGCGCGTGGAGGTCGCGCCCCCCGCGCCCGCGCGCAGGAACTCCCGGGCGGTGTCCAGGAAGGACTCCGCCGGGGCTTCATACAGCGAGACATACGCCCCGAAAATACGGGCCTCCGCGCGGCGCCCGGACTTCTCCAGTTCCGCCAGGATCTCCGTCTTCAGAGCCTCCAGCCCGCCGGTCTCCACCGCGTGGGCCACCAGCAGGGCCACGGGGGAGAAGTCATCCAGCCGACTGGCCCGGCAGGCTTCCACCGCCTGGGTGGCAACGTAGTTTCGCGGGCCGGGTTTCCCCGCCGCGCCCCGGGGCTCGGGCACGGGATGCAGGATCATCGCGCGGGCGGTGGCCAGCAGCGCCTCGCCGGGCTTCCCGGCGCTCAGTTCATGGCGGGCCAGATCGTCGAACGCCAGGGGAGCCAGTTCCTTGATCCCGGCGGCCTGGCGCACGATGGCCGCGTGCAGGTCGATGTAAGCAGTGATGTCGCTCTCCAGCGGGAAGTCCGGTTTCCGTCCCTCGGTCTGGGCGGTGAGCCATGTGGAGAGGCTGCCGTCCATGCCCTTGAAGTTCTTGAAGGCATCATCCGCGTAGCGCATCGCCGCCGCCAGCCACAGCCACGTGGCATCGGGCGCGTCCTTGTATTTATCCACCAGCCGGCGGCAGAAACTGAGGGTGCGGTAAGCCCCGGCTGAACTTTCCCACAGGTTGCTCTCGATGACCCGGGAGGTGATTTCGTCCATGTCCGCGGCGGGCATGTCTTTCATGATCTCATCCGCTGCCACGGGGGATTCCGGGAGGAGTTCAAACGCGAGACGGCACCGGAGGCCGCTGGCCCCGGGGTCTTTGGCGATGGCTTCCTTCATCACCGCCCGCGTTTTCGGGGAGGCCACGCCATTGAATCCGGTGACGAATTCCGCGTAGTCCGTCCAGCCCAGGCGCGCGGTGCCTGTTTCCGGATGGGAGTAAGCCAGCAGCGCCTCCTCCAATTGATTGTCCCGCACCAGGGAGATGAAGTCGTCGTCCAGGATGGAAACGCCGCGGTAGTTGTAACTGGAGTTCTTTTTGTAGGAGGCGTATTTCGCCAGTTCGCCCTTCGCGGTCTTCGCCAACAGGGCGAGGGCTTCGTCCCGTTTGGAGCTTTCCAGCAGGGCTTTCACCTTCGGCCCGATGCCCGCGGTGCCGCTCCGTGAGCCTCCGAGCATCGCGCCCATGCGGGCACGCGGACCGGCGGAGGGGCCGCCGGTGAGCTTGTCGCTTTCGGATTCCGCCGCTTCTTTCAAGCCCAGGGCTTCCATGGCCTCGATGAGCTGGCTCTTCATGTCGCGGTCCGTGATCGTGAGCCGCAGCCTCAGGGCCGCGTCCTTTGCCGTGGCGATCAGAGGGGACTGCGCGTCGCCCAGAGCCTCCGGCTGCTGGAGCACGATGGCCGTGAGGAGGTGGTCCAGCGCCTCCCGCTGCCCGCGGGAGATGGGCAGGAAAAGGCCGCGCCGCAGCCACTCCGCGGAGTCCTTCCAGTTCTCCTTCTTTGCCTCCCAGCCTGCCAGCAGCAGACAACTGTCCACCGTCGGGACAGGCAGCTTCGCGACGGCCTCCACGCAGGCGGCGGTATAAGCGTCATCCCCGGCGGGGATGGAAAGCACGGCCTTCAGCACGGGGTCCTTGACTTTCGCCTCCACTGCGGCTTTCCAGGCGGAGACGCGGGTTGCGAGCTCCGGGCCGCTGAGTTTTTCAAAGTCCTCCTTGAGGCTGTGCGAAAGCTGGAGCGCCTCGTCCGGCACGCTTTCCAGCGAATCCGGCGGGAAGGCGGGAGGCTCGAATTCCTCCCCGCCACCGGTGATGGCACCCGCGGAAAAGCCCCCCGCGGAGACCCCGCCGGTCTTTCCGGCATCGCTGGCAAGCACGAGGTCCAGGAGCGCCGGGTAGTCCGCGTCCTGCCGGAGGATCTGCGTGGCCAGGCGGCGCATATAGTAGCCGGACCTGGAGGGAGAGGACGTGACATTCCCCGGGGCGCTCAGTAGCTTCACCGCGAGGCGGCGGAGCGCCTTCAGGTCCGCGGCATACGCGGGGTCGTCCTTGCTTTCCCGGGCACCGGCAGGCTCTCCGTCATCCCGGTCCTGGTTGAAGAGGGCATAGAAACAGGAATGCAGGAAATCGGGGTCCTCCAGCGGGGTCTCCAGTTGTTTCAGGGCGGCGGCCCGCACCGGAGCCAGCGCGGCCCCGGGTTCCTGGAAGCAGATGAGAGCCGCCACCAGCGCGGGCTTGGGGTACCGGTCCTTAAAGCGTTCCCACGCCTTGCGGGCCATCGCGGTGTCCGTGGCGCGGGGATTCCCCGCCATGGAGTAGATCATGAGATCCTGCATCAGGTCATTGTCCGGATGCGCGCGCGCCAGCTCGATGAACGGGCCATTGCCGGAATCCCGCGCCCCCTCTTCCATGGCCTTCCCCATCGCCAGGAGGGTGGTCAGTTGCGGGACGGGACGGGTGGTGAGTTGTTTCTCCAGCGAGGCCGCGGAGGCGGCGGGATCCTCCACGCCCTGGGCAAACCAGCCCAGGCACAAAGTGTCCTTTTCGAAAAGGGAGCCGGGCAGATCCTGCGCCGCGCCGCCACCGCCGCGCCGGGAGTTCCCGCGTCCCCGCCCGTTTTCCCGGGAGCCCACATACCACACGCCCCGCACGGTCTGGAAGGCCTCCGTCATGCCCGGAGGCTCGCCCTTGGTATAGCGCCGGGAGCTTTCCTCATCCATGTTCGGCAATCCCGTCACCGCCGGGCCGGACGCCGGAAGCTCCGCCTGGATATTCCACAGCCGCACCGTCTGCGTCAGGGCCTCCGCGGTTTCCCCCGACTGCCGGAGGGCAAAGACGAGCAGCGTGCCCAGCCGGTAGTCCTCCGGGAAGCGTTCGCACTGCGGGCGCAGGAAGCGCGCGGCGGCCTCCGGGCCCTGGCTGGCGAGAAGCGTCTGTGCCATCTGCTCCACCGCGCGGGCCCCGGCGCTGCCGGAGGCGGTGAGCTCCTGAAGTTCCCGCAGGCCCTCCTCCGTCCGGCCCAGGGTGAGCAGGGTCTGCGCGATGAGCTGGGAGGCGCGCCCGGTCTTGTCCAGCGGGCGGGCCTTGCGCAGGGTGGTCAGGGCGTTCTCGTGATTCTCCTGCTTCACCTCCACGCGGGCGATCTCCAGGAGCAGCTCCACATCGTCCGGCTTGAGGCGCGCCGCCTCCAAGAGGGCATCCCGGCGCTTTTCGTTATCGCCCGCCACATGGTGGATCTCCGCGAGCGCCAGAAGCGGGAAGATGGAGGCACGGTTGTTCCGGCGGCGTTCCTCAAAGCTCTCCACCAGTTCCCTCACGCGACCGGTCTCCTCCGCGGAGGTGGCGAGCTCATGGACCCAGCGCATCCTCTGCGCGTTGTCCGTCGCGTCCTCGAAAAGCTGTTCATACAGGCGGCGCGCGTCCCCGGGCTGTCCGGCAGCGCGATAGAGCCGGGCCAGCCGGGCTTTCAGATCCTGGTCCTTGTCAAACTTCTGCACCGCCTGGCGCATGGCGGTCACGGCCTCCTTCGCCCTGCCCTCGTCCTCCAGAATCTCGGACTCCAGCAGCCACGGCTGCGGAGCCCCGGGGGCCAGGCTCTTCCATTCCGCGATCCACTTCAGTGCCTCTGCGGCGCGACCGGCCTCGCGCAGGAGGGAGGCCATGCGCTGCGCGTTCACCGTCTTCCGGCCTTCCGGGGTGCGGAAGATTTTGGCCAGGGCTTCCGCCGCCTGTTCCGGCTGACGGCGCAGGGAGAGCAGCCGCACCTGCACCAGATGCCCCAGCAGGGGCTCCGCCGCGGCGGCCTTGGCCAAGGCTTCATCCGCCTGGCGGGCATCTCCCCGGGCCTCCAGCAGACAGGCCAGGAGCGCGAGATCCCGCGGGGTCTCCGCGGACTTCAGGAGGGCATCGAGATAATTTTCCCCCGCCTCCTTCGCGGCCCGCACCACGCGCACCGCCTCCTCGATGGCGCGATCAGCGTCCGCCGGCGCGGGCGGGGCCGCCACCCGCTGGCGCACCCAGGGCAGCACCTCCGCCGCCTTGTCCGCCGCGAGCGCCAGGTTCGAAAGCTCCGTGAGAAACACCGCGTCCTTAGGCCACTCCGCGGCGTGCTCCTTCAACAGCGTGAACGCGAGATCCTTTTCCCCCTGGGCGGACGCCAGGCGGGCGATGGCGGAGAGCCTGGGGGCGTCCTTCGCGGCCTTTGCCATGGAGGTCCACAGGGCGCGGGCCTCGTCCTTTTTGCCCGCCTTGTATTGCGCCGCGGCCAGCGCGTCCTGGAGGGCTTCGCTGGCGGGGTCCGCCTTTGCCGCCGCGAGGAGGAAGGCCAGGCCCTCCTCCGCGAGACCGTAGCGGTCATAGAGCGCGGCCACGCGGAGCCGCGCGCCGTCCGAGCGGTCCTCCGCGGCGGCGAGTTTTTCCAGCGTGGTCCGCAGCGCGGGCTTGTCCCCGCGGGTGAAAAGAAGCTGGCTCAGCTTCCCCAGCAGCACGGTATCCCCCGGCTTCTGCGCCAAAAGGGATTCCAGTTGCTTGATGGCTTCCTCGGGCTTCGAAAGCGCGGCCACGGCATCTACGAAGGCAAGGCGCATGGCCTGGTCCCCGGGCGTGAGCGCCAGCACCTCCTGCCACGCCTTCAGCGCCGGGGCGGCGGAGCCATTCTGCGTCAGTAATTGCGCCAGGGCCACGCGCGTGGAGAGGCGACGCGGCTCGGTCTCCACGAGCTTCCGCAGGCGTTTTTCAAGGGCCTCCATCTGGTCGTCCCCGCGGTAAATCTTGTCGATCTGCCCCAGGATTTCCTTCTCCAGCCAGGAACCCGCGCCCACGTCCGCGAGGCACGCGGCATAGATGTCCGCCGCCTCCTCCCGCTGGCCCGCGCGCTGGCGCAGGTCCCCCAGCCGCAGACGGCGCAGGACTTTTTTCTGCGGGTCTTTCGTTTTCTCCACCAGATCCTTCGCGGCGGCGGAGGCGGCATCCAGCAGGCCCTCCGCGGTCTGCGCGTCCACGATGTCCTCCCGCAGGTCTTCATCGTCCGGGCGTGAGGCCAGCAGCCCCTTCCACACCTCCAGGGCCTCCGCCGTCTTGCCGGAGCGCACCAGCAGCTTCCCGCGCAACTGGCCGATCTGGAGTGCGAGGTCCGTTTTCGGCGAAGCGGCGGAGGCTTTCTGCAAATCGTTGAGCGCCGTCTCGAAGTTCAGCGTGCGTGCCTCCACCACGCCCTTTTGATACCACGCCTCCGCGTTGCCCGGGTCCTTCTCCAGTGCCGCGCGGAAC
Source organism: Verrucomicrobiales bacterium (assembly GCA_965229245.1). Classification (GTDB taxonomy): domain Bacteria; phylum Verrucomicrobiota; class Verrucomicrobiia; order Verrucomicrobiales; family V1-33; genus V1-33. Next base: position 698,422 of record CBDDIW010000001.1, on the reverse strand, counting down.
TCGGCGATAGCTTGCACCGTATTCCCCTGGCGCACATGGAAATAAGCCAGCAGCAGCCGGTTCGCGGTATCGCCATTCGCCTTCACCCGGCCCTGCAAAAACGTCTCCAGCTCCGCCACCGTGCCGGTGTCCAGCCAGGTATTGAAAAAGCGGTCAAAAAGATATCCCGGCGCGGGCCGTTTCAGCAGGCTTTCGTGATATTTCAGCGCCTTCGCCTGCGGCTTGTCCGGCGGTGCGTCGTCCTGCCCCCGCACCGCCGGGGACAACGCGACCAGACACGCCATCAGCCATGGCAGGGCCCCGGGAGCGGAAAGGGAACGAAAGGATCGCAAAGAAAGAGCACGGAGACGCATGGGAGCGAATTCACTCCGAAGCGGCAAAGGCGTCAAGCCCCAACACAAACGCTCAAAAGGCCCTTGGGAACGGAAATTCCCATAGTCATACTGCATGGAATTTCCATCCTGTTTCCTTCTGATGCCGCCCGCGCTGACAAACTCGCCGCTTCGTTCATTTCTTGAAAAAAAGAATGGCGCGGTGTCGTGGCGGGAATGGATGGAGGCGGCTTTGTATGATCCGGAGGAGGGATACTATACAAAGAATATCCGCACGGTGGGAAAGACGGGGGATTTTTCCACCAGTGCCACGCTGGGCGGGGAACTCGGCGGGGCCATCGCGGTGTGGATCAGAGAGGAGTGGCGGCGGGCGGGGAGGAAGCTGCCGGTGATCGAGATCGGGCCGGGGGACGGGTCGCTGCATCATACGGTGCTGAAAGCGCTGGGCTTTGGCGGAAGGTGGGGGCTGCGGTCCTGGCTGGTGGAGCGCTCGCCGGTCCTGCGGGAGGTGCAGCGGCGAAAGCTGCGGGGCAGGGGAGGGAAGGTGGCGTGGCATGACAGCATGGAGGCGGCGCTGGCGGAATGCGGCGGGCGGGCGCTGATCTTCAGCAATGAACTGGCCGATGCTTTTCCCGCGCATCTTCTTCAAAAAGAGCGAGGTGAATGGCGGGAGGTGTGGCTCCGCATCGCGGAAAACGGCGGCATCGTGGAGGAATTGCGACCGCGGCCTCCGGAGGTCACGTCCTCCGCGTTCGATCACGACTGGCCGGAGGGCCAGCGGGTGGAGGCGCTCCATTCCTGGCGGCAATGGCTCGAGGGCTGGCTCCCGGGGTGGAAGGAGGGGGCTATGCTGACCATCGACTATGGGGGCCCACCGGCGGATATTTATTACCGCCGCCCCGGGGGCACGGCGCGCGGTTACTTCCATCACCAGCGGCTGGATTCCATGGCATTGTATCCACTCATGGGGAAATGTGATGTGACGGTGGACGTGAACTTCACGGACCTCATCGCATGGGGCGAGGCCGCGGGCCTGCGGACGGAACAGTGCGTGAGCCAGCGGGAATTCGTCCAGGCCCCGGACTCCAGTCCCCTCTATGAACCCGGCGGCGCGGCGGAAGCCTTCCAGTGCCTGGTGCAGCGGCGGGAAGGGTGATGCCCGGGAAACGGCGACGGGAAGGTCGCCGCCCTGCCGGAGGGCACTGGCTGCCTAACAGGACGGGCATCCGGGTATGAAACACCGGATGCCCGTCGATTTGAGCTAACAGATTCCCGCCCGGAGGGACGGGGGATCAGAATTTGTAGTCCACGCTGAAGTTGAAGCGCCCGCTGTTGTCGTTCGCGTCGTCCGCCACGAAGGGGATACCGTAGTCCAGCTTGATGGGGCCGAGGACGGGGAGGGTAAAGCGCACGCCCAGACCGGCGTCCGCGTTGAAGTCCTTCGTGTCGAAGTCCCAGGAATCCTTGTTCACAAAACCGGCGTCCACGAAGACGGCGGCGCGGAACTTCCGGATGACGGGCACGGTGAGTTCCGCCGTGAGATACGCGGAGGTATTACCACCCAGCGGCTCACCGTAGCGGTCCAGCGTACCGCCATCGTCCGTCGTGCTGATGCGATGACCCACCTTGCGGTATTCAAAGCCGCGCAGGTTGTTCGCGCCGCCCAGGAACTGGCGTTCGAAGATCGGCACCCGGCCACCATCCACGCTGTCCACCACGGCCACGCGGCCCTCCAGAGAGAAAACGGACTTGTAAGGGAGTTTCCAGTACTTCTGTCCGGAAAGGGCGGCGGAGTAGGTATCCACGTCCCCGCCGAGGAAGCTGCCGCTGAAGGTGGTTTCCAGGCTGATCTTGTGCCCCTTGGTGGGGGCCTGGAAGCTGTTGCGGTTATCAAACACCACGGAGGCGCTCAGGCGGCTTTGCAGGTATTTGCCCTTTTCATCCCGGATGGCCTGGCTGGTCTTCGAGTCCACGCCAGTGCCGTCCATATCGATATTGTAGATATCGACGTTCTGAACGGTGTAGCCCAGGCGCAGGTCTGAACTGTCCCCCAGCGGCGTGCGAACGTTCAGGGTGAAGCCGGCGTCCCGCTGATCGAACACATCCGAAAGATACGTCTTCTCCGTCCAGAAAAGATCGCCGCCCACGGAAAGGCGTTTTTCCATGAAGTAGGGCTCGGTGAGGCTGAGGAGGAAGTCCTTTCTCTCCGAACCGATGCGCGCGCTCATGCGGAAGCGCTGGCCGCCGCCCGTGAAGGTGGGCCAGTTGGTTACGTCGAAATTCCGCTGCGTCAGTTCCACCATCCCCACGATGCTGTCGATGGAGCTGAAACCGGCGCCGAACTGCAGGGAGCCCGTCTTCTTCTCGTTCACCGTGATGTCCAGATCCTTGTATTCCGGCCCCTGGGCGGAGGTCACGGCCATGAAGTCCACGCCGGTGTTGTCCGCGAAGTAGTCCAGGTTTTTCACCTTCGCGATGCTCTTCCGGATCTTGATGGTGTTGTATTCGTCCTCGGGGGCGATGGTCAGTTCCCGGCGGATCACGGCGTCCCGGGTGTCGTTGTTCCCCTTGATGTTGATCCGGCCCACCTTGAATTTTTCGCCTTCTTCGATGGCGTAGGTGACGTGCAGATCCGTGCCGCTTTTGCTGATCTTAGGCGTCACGCGGGCGTCCGCGTAGCCGCGGGCACCATAGTATTCGGAGATGGTCTCCATGTCCATCTTCATCCCCTCCAGGGAGAAGACTTTCCCGGCTTCCAACTGGAAGACGGGGAGCAGCACGGAGGTTTCATACAGCTTGTTCCCCGTCACATTCACCTGGGCGGTGGTGTAACGCGGTCCCTCCTCCACGTGGAAGACGAGGGTGATCTTGTCCCCGGTGGGCACGGTGTCCGCCGTGGCCCGGGCGTCAAAGTAGCCGTAGTTGCCGTAGTGGTCGTGAATGGCGGCGAGATCCTTCTCCAGCTTTTCGCGGTCCAGCTTCCGCTTCAGGTCCCACACCTTCAGCCAGTTGCGGTTGTCGCTCTCGATCACGCCCTTGAGGTTGAAGTCGGAGAAGACGGTGTTGCCTTCGAAACGCACTTTATCGATCACGCCCCGTCCGCCTTCATCAATGCGGAAGACGATACGGGAGAATCCCGCCTGGGGCCCGGGCTCCACCGCGTAGGTCACCACGGCATCCGGATAGCCTTTTTTCTTATAGAGTTCGAGAATCTTCTGTTTCGCCTCGCTCAGCTTGGTGTCATCCACCACGCCGCCGGACTTGAATTCCACGGTGTCCTTCAGGCGGTCCGTGTGAAACGCGGTATTCCCCTGGAAAACGAGGTCGCCCATGGCGGGGCGGGCCTCCGCGGTCACGGTCAGTTTCAGCCCTCCGGCCACCTGCACCTTGGAGATGGAGAGATTGATGAAATTCCCGGACTTATAGAGTGCGCGCAGGTCTTCGTCCTCTTTGTCCTGGGTCCACGTTTCCCCCACCTTCAGGCGCATGAGGGAAAGGATCCGCGCCCGGTCCACCGTGTTGCCGCTGCTGAAGCGCACATCGATCTCCTTCACACTCAGGGACCCGGCGGGGCGGACATCCGGCAGGATGGAGCCGGTGTCCGGAGGCGTGAGGTCCGGCATCTCCTGCGCCTGGGCAGCGCCGCCCATGCTGAGGGCCAGGACCAGCGAACAAAGGTTGAGAGTAAGACCGGGCCCGCGAACAGGGCTGACGACGGAAAGGCACGCAACGCGATGATTCATCTGGAAAGTGTTATTTTTATGAAAGCTTCACCTATGTAAGCGATTGACCCTCGGGATTCAGGGGGCTTTGGGGCGCGAGGCTACCCGTGCGGAAAAAAAGCGCAACACTTAAGTTGACCGTAAGAAACCCGCTTGCGGGGATGGTTTTTAATTGAGGGTTTAGTCCCTCCCTGGAGTTTTTTCATTTTATCCCGGGGACGGGAGAATCCGCGTGGTTTCGCTGGTCTCCCCGCTGTTTCCGGTGCAGTAAGAGCCCGTCCCCTCTCCCATGACTCCCAAACCCGACAGCGCCCTCGTCCTTGCCGGACACGGCTCCACGCTCAATCCTGATTCCTCCCAGCCCACCCACGCGCACGCGGACACCATCCGCCGCCGGGGCCTGTTCGCGGAGGTGGTGTGCGCGTTCTGGAAGGAGGAGCCGTCCCTGCGGGAGGTGCTGCGCATGGTGGACAGCCCGGAGGTTTACATCGTGCCGAATTTCATCAGTGAGGGCTACTTCACCCAGGAGGTCATCCCGCGGGAGCTGGGGCTTACGGGGAAAACCACGGTCTTCCCGCGCCTGACAGCTCATTACTGTGATCCCGTGGGCATCCACCCGTCCATGACGCGGCTGCTGCTGAAGCGCGCGGATGAGGTGGCCCCGGACGTGCCCCGCCGGGAGTGCAGCCTCATCATCGTGGGCCACGGCACCGGCTTGAACGAGAACTCCACGAAGGCCATCAAGGACCAGGTGGAACTCATCCGGAGCATGGAGGCGGGTTTCGCGGAGGTGGTGGACGCCTATATGGAGGAGCCGCCCATGGTGGCGGACTGGGCCCGCCTGACCACCGCGCCAAATGTCATCGTGGTGCCCTTTTTCATCGCGGACGGCCTGCATTCCTTCCAGGACATCCCCGTGCTGCTGGGCATCGAGTCCGAGCCCACCGCCGCCGCCAGCCAGTTGGAGGTCTTCCGGCGGAATCCCCACCACCTCCAGGGACGGCGGCTCTACTATTGCAGCGCCATCGGCACCGAGCCGGAAATGGCGGACGTGATTCTCGACCAGGTGGACGCCTTCGATGCCGCGCGTATCGCCTGACAGCCCTGTCTCTCCCATGCCTCCCGCGACCGACCATTCCTCCCGCCCGCTGTTATCCGCGCTCGCCGCCTGGCTGGATGCCGGGGGCACGGGCATCGGGGAAGTGACTGTCCGCCGGGAATCCGGGGGCGGCTATCTCCTGCGGCACGCCGCAGATGCCGGGGCGGACGCGGGTACCCTGACCCGCCACACCCATCCGGAGGCTGCCCGCGAGGTGGCGAAGCATGATGCCGCCGGAACCTTCCGCCCGCTGAAGACCGCCCCCACGCTGGCACGCGGCTGGGAGCTCGCCGTGGAGACGCTGGCGGATCTCCGCCTGGCCCTGGATTTCCTCTACCCCGCAGCCCTGGCAAACTGGGTGCGCGCCCTCGCGGGTGAAGCCAAGGCCCCGCCGCTGCGGGAAACCCTGGGCCGCCAGACGGGGATCTATCGCGTCACCAGCCTTATCCGCGATGACGAGGCCGGGCAACTGGTGGCGGAGGTCTGCGGGGAAAAATGCCTCCGCCACGTGCTCTGGCCGCTGGATGCCACCCAGGGCTGGGACACCCTCTCCGCGGAAAAACAAACGCTGCCCCCCGGCACCCCCGCCGCCGGCGGCCCGATCCCGCTGCTTTGTCTGGATCCATGCCCGCTGCTTGTCGGGGGTGCCCGTTCCATCGTAAAGCGCCGCCGGAAACCGGAGCCGGAACGGGAGGCCACGGAGGCCTGATCCCCCCTCCTGCTTTTTTCCACCATTGGGTGAGCCCGGGAAAGGCCGGACATAATTGGTAAATCCTCATTGCCCGGACTCCACAATCCGGCAAGAACATCCTCCGATGTCCCAGCCGCAGTCCTCCTCCAGCCCCCGCCTCCTTTCTCTCCAGGTTTTCCGGGGTCTGGCCGCGCTCTGGGTGCTCTACAGCCACCTGGGGGTCATTTCCGCTTTAAAAATGGGGCGGGAAATCAATTCTCCTTTGATGGCCGGGGGGATGCACGCTGTCAGTTTCTTTTTCGTTCTGAGCGGGTTCATCATCACCTATGTGCACTGGAAGCACATGGGGGATCCTTCGAATGTAAGGCCCTATCTTTCAAGACGGCTCTCCCGTATTTATCCTCCGGTGTTCATCGTCGTCGGGATCAAGCTGCTTCTGATCCTCGTGGCGGGCAGCGCGGTTAACAAGGATGTCAATCCCCGCATGGTGGTCTCGTCTTTTCTGCTGCTGCCGACACCCGTATATCTCATCGATGTCCTGTGGACCCTGTCTTTTGAAATCCTCTTTTATATCCTGTTCGCTCTCGCTCTGGTCATCGGACGCAAGGCAGCCATCGCTGCCGCGGGGGGGTGGGTGGCGCTCATCTTCGGAAGCCATCTCATGGGATATTCCCCGGAGCGTGGCACCCTGACGGGCACCGTCCTCGATCCCTATTGCCTCCTGTTCCTGATGGGGGGGCTTTCCGCCCGGATCATCGCCAGCTCAAAGTGGATGCCCCGTATGGGATGGCTCTGGGTGCCGGGGATTGCGCTCATGGCCGCCCTCATCTGGTTTCCGGAAATATCGACGTGGATCTCTCCGGAAGCGGCCGCGATCAATTTTCTCAGCAATGTTCTCTGGGGCCTCGCGAGTGCCATGATCATTCTCTCCGCCACCAGCATGGAGATGAGAAAAGGCCTCCGCTGGCCGGCCGGTCTCCGTGTGCTGGGGGATGCCTCCTACTCCATCTACCTCGTGCACACCTCCATCATGATGGCCTTTGTGCCCGTGGTGAAGCGGCTGGGCCTCAATCTCGATGTCTGGTTCTTCCCGGTGATCGCGCTTATGGGAGTGGTGTCTCTGGCGGGTTCCCTGGCGTTCTGGAAGTGGGTGGAGGTGCCTCTCATGGCGTGGTGGAACAAAAAAATCCTGCCGGTGCTGGCCGGAGGGAGCAAGCTCCGCGAGGTTCCGGAATCCTGAGAGATCGACCGGTCCCCGACGGGAGGCGGAGGCCTCAAATATCGAACTGCATCGCCGGGGCGGGTGTTTCCCGGGCGATGGCGTCCGCCAGCGTTTGAGAGGAGAGGAAGGCGTGAATCTGATTTTGCAGATCCGTGAACAGCCGCCCCGCGCCGCAGCCGCCGGGAGTGCCACAGTCGCACACGGGCCGGGGCGTCTTGCCGGGCTCCGCGGGCGTGCAGCTCATGGGTTGCACCGGGCCGTCGATGGCGGTGAGAATCTCGGCAAACGTGATCCGGGAGGCGGGCTGGTCCAGTTGATAGCCGCCGCCCACGCCCCGGCGGCTCCGGAGGATCCCGGCACGGCGCAGGGTCAGGAGGATCTGCTCCAGAAACTTTACGGGGATATGCTCCGCCGCCGCCAGTTCCTCGATCTGGGAGGTGGCGGTGGCGGGCTTGCGGGCCATGGCGGTGAGGGCGCGCAGGGCATACTCGGCTTTGCGGGAGATATGCATGAATCTTTCGTTATCATACCCCGGGCGGGGGGAAAGTGGAAATGACACCTCCCCGGGGCTTTCCCTGCCCTTGTATCCGCCGCCACGCGGGGAAATCATTGCACGGACCGGCGGATGCCACCATGGCCCCGGTTTACCCCCCTATGAACGACACCCCCCCCGAAAACCCCGGCAAGGACTTCACCGCCGGAGGCATCCACGCCCTCAGCGGGCGGCGCACCACCACGGGCGATCCCGAATTTGACCGCCGGGTCGTGGAACTGGTGAAGGACTGGAAAGGCAAGGCGAACGCGGAACTCATCGAGGAGCTCATCATCGGAAATCTCCGCCTCGCGCGGCATGATGTGACGGTGGCGGAGCTGAAGCTCCTGAACCGCGCCTGCAAGGAGCTGCGCAATGCCTGGCGGGTCTTCCGCCCGTATGACGACCGCCGGAAGATCGCCATCTACGGCTCCGCGCGCACGCCGCAGGATCTCCCGGAGGCCCAGGCCGCCGCCACCTTCGCCCGCCGCATGGTGGAGGAGAATTTTATGGTCATCACCGGTGCCGGGGACGGCATCATGGGCGCGGCGCAAAAAGGCGCCGGGCGGGACAACAGCTTTGGCCTCAATATCAAGCTCCCCTTCGAACAAAGTGCCAACGAGACCATCGGCGGGGACTCAAAGCTGGTGTCCTTCAACTACTTCTTCACCCGGAAGCTGTCCTTCGTGAAAGAGTCCGAGGCGCTGGCCCTTTTCCCCGGCGGCTTTGGCACCATGGACGAGGGCTTTGAAGTGCTCACGCTCATCCAGACGGGGAAGTCCGCCATCCTGCCCATCGTCATGGTGGACGCTCCCGGTGGCACCTACTGGAAAACCTTCGAGCAATTCCTGCGCGGCCATCTGCTGGAGCGGAGGCTCATCAGTGAGGATGATTTCTCGCTCTTCAAGATCACGGATGACGTGGAGGAGGCCGTGCGCGAGGTGAAGCACTTCTATCACATTTTCCACTCCTACCGCTTTGTGAAGGACCTCATCGTCTTCCGCCTGCAACACCCCCTCACCCAAAACCAGCTGGCGGATCTGAACACCGCCTTCGCGGACCTCGTGAAGAACGGCATCATGACCCAGGAGGACGCCGCGCTGCCGGAGGAGAAGGACGAGCCCGGCATCGCGCATCTGCCGCGCCTCGTCTTCGTGCCCCGGAAGGGGAACTACGGGCGCTACCGGCAGTTCATCAATGCCATCAACGACTGCGAATCCCCCGCATGAAGCAGCGTCTGGATGCCGCGCTGGCGGCCCGCGGGTTGTGTGATTCCCGGGAGCAGGCGAAACGGCTCATCCTCGCCGGGGAGGTCCTGGTGAACGGGAAGCCCGCCGCCAAGGCAGGCACCGGTGTGAGTGACGATGATGTGCTGGCCGTGAAGGAGAAGCCGCGCTACGTGAGCCGCGGCGGATTCAAGCTGGAGGGCGCGCTCACGGCATTCGGAGTCAATGTCACTGGATACACCTGCATGGACGTGGGCGCGAGCACGGGAGGCTTCACGGACTGCCTGCTCCAGCATGGCGCGGCCCGGGTGTATGCCTTCGACGTGGGCACGAATCAACTGGTGTGGAAACTGCGCGATGACCCCCGCGTGGTGAGCCGTGAGCAGTTCAACGTGCGCCACCTCCAGCCCGGGGACGTGCCGGAGGTGATCGATCTCGCGGTGTTCGATGTCTCCTTCATCTCCCTGCAACTGGTGATGTCTCCCGTGATGGACGTGCTGCATCCGGCGCACGGGACCATCATTTGCCTCATCAAGCCGCAGTTCGAACTCACCCGCGGAGACGTGGGGCCGGGGGGCATCGTGCGGGATCCCGCGCTGCACCAGCGGGCGGTGGACAAGATACGGGGATTCGTCGGGACCCGGCCAGGATTCCACTGGCGCGGCTTGATCGAGTCACCGATAAAGGGCACGGACGGCAACACAGAGTTTCTAGCATGGATTACCCGGTCATCGGTCTCACCGCCAACACCACCAAACCCAACGCCGGGGAATTGACCCGGAAACTGGCGGAGCAATTCCGCCGGGGAGGCGCGCGCGTGGTCTGTGAACAGGCCGCCGCCGCCCTCGCCGGGGAACCGGATGGAAAGCCTCTCCAGGAAGTGGCCGCGGAGTGTGATGTGCTCGTGGTGCTGGGCGGGGACGGGACCATCCTGCACACCGCCCGCCAGCTCGGCGGGGCGCTGAAGCCGGTGGCCGCCGTGAATACCGGACGCCTGGGCTTCCTGACCACCGCCACCTCGGAAGAGACGGAAATGCTGGTCTCCGCGGTGCTGGGCAGGGGCTACCGCATCAGCCACCGCCGCACCATTGAGGCCTCCTTCACGGCACAGGACGGACGCCAGGTGCGGCACACGGGGCTGAATGAGGTGCTCATCAGCCGCGGGGCCATCTCCCGCGTGGTGCGGCTGAATGTGTCCATCAACGGGGTCTTCGTGACCTGTTACAACGGGGATGGCCTCATCATTTCCACCCCCACCGGGAGCACCGCCTACAGCCTCTCCGCGGGCGGCCCCATCATCAATCCGGAGGCCGGCGTGCTCTGCCTCACGCCCATCTGCCCGCACGCCATGTCAAACCGCAGCCTGGTGGTGAATGACGACGTCACCATGGAGATCACCTCCGCGGGCACGGTGGACGATATCATTCTGAACATCGATGGCGGAGCCCAGTGGACCCTGGACAAGGAACACCCCGTGACCCTCCACCGCGGCGCGTGGACCGTGCCGCTGGTCATGCTGCCCGGCGTGTCCTTCTACGGCGTGCTCCGGCAGAAGCTCGGCTGGAACGGCACCAGTGTATAAGAAAGGGGCGCCATTGGCACGCTGAAGCTCCGGGCCGGCGGCAGATCCGGGAATGTCCCGCCGCCGTCATTATTGTGGCTCCGGTGAACTCCGCGTAAGAGAGGACGGTGCCGGGAGCGTTTTCAGCGGGTTTTCTTTGAGCTGGCTTTTGCTCCTCCGGTACTCAGTTACCATGGTGGAGGGCCCGGGCGGCAGAGGGATGCGGTCCATGTTCAGCAGGTGCGTGCCCCCTTTCCACCCGCTCTCATCCACGCTGCTGCCTGTATCGAACATGACCTGTCCGTAGCCTTCCCGGGACACGAGATAATCGCGATAGAAATACCCATGGCTCGGCCCCCCGCCGTGACAGGGTGCAAACTCATACGTCCAGCCCATCCGCAGGCTACGCTTCAGCTCAAAGCGGCCATCGGGACCGGAAATCGCGGACGGCTTCAACGGAATGCACCGGGGATGATCATCAGGGCCTTTGCCCATGACTTGAATTTTAGCCCCCTGGAGAGGTTTTCCGGTTTTGGCATCCACGATCATGCCCCGAATTCCCCGGCTCCGATCCCAGGTGTGCGGATAAGGCAGGATGCAGCTGGAAAGCATGGCGCAGAAAACGGAGACCGTCAGGCACCGCGTTGCGGTCGCGCGACGGGAGGAGAGACGCGGGGAATCGGGAAAAGCGGAAAGGTTTGGCATGGCCCGCGAAGCTCCGCGGGGGCCGCGCAAAGGAGATATCGATAAAAGCGATGCGTCCATCGAACCGGGGGGTAACTGGTCCGTCGCATAGGGCGGACATGGGGTCATGACCTACTATCCCGCGCCGGGAAAGTATCTATACACTCAGGGTATTGTGAATTAGCGTTGCGTTAATAATAAAATTCCCATGAACTCTACTTCCGTTGAGAACCACAAGCTCGCGCAAGCGTGGGCTCTCATGCAGGAACTGAGGGCCAAACGGGGAGACTCGCATTCCACCCGTGCGGACCAGCTTTTGAAGGAATCAGCCCATTCCCTTTGTGCCTATTTGCTGGAGGTGGATCCGACGGGCTTTTTTCAGTTTGTGGACCGGAGAGAGGCTGATTTCCCGTGCTTCGGGTAGCCGCACGTCCCCCTCACCCCTTTCAAGAGAATCGTCTCACTTCTCCTTCCCAAAGGAAATGGACGCGTCATTCCCTCCCGAATGCGGAGCGGAAAACCGGCGGCGGAATTCATGTGGAGGGAAGACCAGGGCCGGACGCCGGCTGCGCTGCCGCAGGATGAGGGCGGCGACACAGCAGAAAAGCGCCCCTCCCGTGATCCACGCAGTGACCTGCCCGCCGGACTCCGCGGTGTCCAGGGACACGATTCCCGGAGGTGGCCCCAGACTGCCTCCCGCCCGGAAGACCTCCATCTGTGCGATGAGGCTCCGGCCCGCCGCCATCAGGCCCGGCAGCCCGCTTCCGGCCCGCCGCGCGGCGGCCAGCGCCTCCGCGCCCGTGGCCTTCAGCCGGTCCTCCGTCACGGCATCCAGCGCCTCCCCCGCCATGGCGACCACCGGCTCCCGTCCCGGACAGGACAGCACCACCGCCCGGTCCGGAAAGCCGGTCCATTCCCGGGCCAGGCGGCCCGCGAGTTCCGCGGCGGGTTCCGCGGGCACGCGCTCCAGGAGGACCAGATAAACCCCCAGCCCGGATTTCTCCGCCGCCAGTTCCAGCTCCAGGCCATACGAGGCCCGGTCCGCGTCCTCCGCTTCTCCCGTCAGATCCAGAATGTGATCCGGCGGTTTCAGGGGCACCGGATCCTCCTGCGCGCCCAGGGAGCCGCCCAGCATCAAAAGGAATAACAACAGTCTCACTAACCCACTTTCGCCCGGGACCACGAAAAATGCGAGGACGGGATGCCGGAAGACAGGCGCGGGAGGCGGATTTTTTTTCGTCTTCCCCGTTCTTGCCAGCGGGCGGGGAAACATGGAAGCTGCCACTTTATCTCACTCCCCGCATGTCCAGAAATCTCAGCTCCCTCTCCTTCCGCAAAGGCACCGACCGCAATGTCTTCGAACGCATGGTGCGCGCGGCGGAGGCGACCGGAACGGCGGAAAACCCGGCGATCGTGGAAAAGATGGGGGAGGAAACCCTTTTCGGCGACGCGGTCACGCTGGGGGCGGTGTCGTTTTACGATTTTCTGAAGAAGGAGAACGAGGGCAAGAAGGTCTTCGTCTGCAATGGCTCCGCCTGCCTCGTGGCGGGTACCCAAGACCACCTGCATGAACGCATGGAGGGACATTTCGCGGGCGAAGAGATCGGCCATATCTGCTGCCTGGGCCGGTGCCATGAGGGCGGGGCTTTCCAATACCAGGGGCAAAACTACTCCGGGCAGAAGCCGGAGGCCCTGGAGGCGCTGTTCGCCACGGGGCAGGGGGATGGAACGGACCGCTATGCCGTGGTCTCCCATCTCCAGCCCGCCCTGCTCACGGCTCCCTTTCCGGGAGTGGACGAATATTACGCTCCCTTCCGCGAACTCCTGGGGAAGGACCGGAACTGGCTCCAGGGGGAACTGAAGGACAGCGGACTGCGCGGCCGGGGCGGCGCGGGCTTCCCGCTGCACTTCAAATGGCAGTCCTGCCGCGAGGCGGAGGGCGCGGTGAAATACATCGTCTGCAACGCGGACGAAGGCGATCCCGGGGCTTACATCGATAAGTATCTCATGGAGGAGCGTCCCCACAGCGTGCTCCTGGGCATGATGGTGGCGGGCTGGTTCGCGGGCGCGGGCACGGGCGTGCTCTACATCCGGGCGGAGTATCCGGATTCCGTGAAGATCATCGACGCGGCCATCGCGGATCTCCACGCCGCCGGGCTCCTGGGGAAAAACATCCTGGGCAGCGGCTTCGACTTCCACCTGAAGACCATCAAAGGCGCGGGAGCTTATATCTGCGGGGAGGAAACCGCGCTTCTCGCCAGTATCGAAGGGCAGCGCCCGGAGGTGCGGGTGCGTCCTCCATTCCCCACCGTGGAGGGGCTTTTCCGGCGGCCCACCATCGTGAACAATGTGGAAACCTTCGCGAATCTGCGCGCCATCCTCACCCTGGGCGGGAAAGGCTACGCCACCATCGGCACGCCCCAAAGCAGCGGGCCAAAGCTGCTCTCGCTGGACAGCCATTTTGTGAAGCCGGGCATCTATGAGGTGGCCATGGGCACGCCGTTGCGCACGGTCATCGACCTCGCGGGCGGCTGGCGGACGGAGATCAAAGCCATTCAGGTGGGCGGCCCCCTGGGGGGCATCGTGCCGCTGAGCCATATCGAGGCGCTGACGGTGGACTTTGAGAGCTTCAAAAAAGCCGGCTTCCTCCTGGGCCACGCGGGTGTGGTGAGCATCCCGGCGGCGTTCCCGATGATCGAATACATCGAACACCTTTTCAAATTCACCGCCGACGAGAGTTGCGGTAAATGTTTCCCCTGCCGCCTCGGCAGCACCCGGGGGAAGGAAATGATCATCAAAGCCCGGACGGATAGTTCCTATAAGATGGACCGGACCCTGATGAACGACCTCCTCGATACCATGGAGCAGACCTCCCTCTGCGCCCTGGGCGGCGGCGTGCCCCTGCCCATCAAGAACGCCATGGAACACTTCGGTCCGGAAATGGCGGGGTATTTTGCCTCATAACGAGCCTCAACATAACGAGCCCAAGGAGCGGCGACATTCCTGTCGCCGTCCTCCGTTCAGGTCCTCTCCAGCCTCCTCCTCAGCGGTATGAGCCCGTCGAAATGGACCTGAAATACTTCAATCCATGGACCGACACTCTTGTAGGGACTAATCGCCTTACCCACTGGGATCAGCCGGGAGCCACCTATTTCCTCACATTCCGTCTCGCGGACTCCCTCCCTCACGCGCTCATCGCCCAGTGGCATGGGGAACGTGATCTCTGGCTGAAATGGAATCCTGAACCATGGTCAGCGGCACAGGAGGCGGAATATCACGAGCGGTTTTCCAGCAGGCTCGAACGCTGGCTGGACGACTGCCATGGTGAATGCCTGCTGCGTCATCCGGAAGTCCGGGACGCCGTGGAGAACATTTTTATAAAATATGATGACGGGCGCTACCGGCATCACGCCTGGGTCCTGATGCCGAATCATGCTCATCTGCTGTTTTCCCTTCAGGAAAACGTTCGTTTGGAAACCCTGCTCAAAGCCTGGAAGGGAGCTTCCGCTCGCGCCGCCAGGCTGGTATCTCCACGGGTATCAGGTGATGGAGGCTTCTGGCAAAAGGATTACTTCGACAGGCTGGTGCGGGATAAAACCCATTTTTGGAATTGCGTGCGTTACATCCGGAGAAACCCGGTAAAGGCCAGACTGCGTGAAGGGGACTATACTCTTTATTTGAGCGATGAAGTCCGCTCAATCCTTGAGGCGCCCCCCGTTTGAAAAGAGGGGGGCGGGATTAACCTCATAACGCGCCCCAAGGAGCGGCGACATTCCTGTCGCCGTCAGTTCTTCTAACTGGTCGTCCTCTACTACCCTGAAGCTTGTCTTTGAAGTCATTCCGGAGACTCGTCATGAGGACGGCGACAGGAATGTCGCCGCTCCTTGGGCGCGAACGGAGGCTGGACAGGAGAACGGCGGCGTTTCTGCCGCCGTTCCCTGCATCCTCTTTTTATTGGCTCACGCCGCCTTGTCCACCTCCACCGGCCCGCGGCTGTCCTCCCTTATGACCTGCCAGGTGGTGAGCACCTGCATGATGGCCTGGAAGAGGCTGGCCTGGCTGTTGGAACCTTCCGCGCCGCCAAGCATGATGAGCCGCTCGGGGACCAGCGGTTGCTTCGACTCTGTCAGCTTGTCGGTGATCTGGTTCAGGGCATAGAGGCGGGGGTCGCCCACGGCTTCCACTTTCTGGCGGCTTACCTGGGCCTCGGCTTCACCCACCTGGGCGATGCGGGCGGCTTCACCCTCGCCCAGCAGGCGGGCGGCACGGCTCTGGCCCTCCGCGAGCGTCACCTCGCGTTTGGCCATGTTCTGGGCTTCGGCGAGTTGCGCCGCGCCGCGGTTGGAGGAGATCTCGATCTCCACCTTCGTGGCGGTGAGGTGCGACTGGCGCTCGGCCTCGGCCTGGGCGTGGTTCAGCTCCTTCAGGCGCACGGCGGCCTCCTGTTGTTTAGCGAACGTCTCGCGCTGCTCGTCCGCCAGGCGGCGCATGCGGAGTTGATCGAACAGTGCTTCGATGGGGTCCTCGCCGCGGGTGAGCTTCCGGATGTCCGACTCCGGCCGCCCGATGAGCACGGCCACGCAGTTGATATCATACTCCGTGAACCGGCGGCCCAGCTCCGCCGTGGCGCGCTTCTGGATATCCTCGCGGTGCGTGAGCAGGTCCAGCATGTTGGAGGACTGCGCCACGTCCCGGAAGTAAGCCGTCAGGATGGGGTCCAGCGTCTGGCTGATGAGGCGGCGCACATCGCCGAAGCGCTGCACCACGCGCGGGGCTTTTTCGTAGTCGATGTGCAGCACCAGGGAGAGCGGCAGCAGGGGCTCGTAGGCATCCGCCGTGATGATGGGAATGCTCGCGAGGGATTCATCGTAGCGGTGGCTTTCCGTCTGGCCGCTGATCCAGCGAAGGACGAAGTTCACCGTGGGCACGAGTTCCACTTTGAGGGCATAGGAATTGAGCGCGTATTTGCCCGGAGGCAGCGCGTCCCGCCACACCCCGCGGTGCCCCGTGCTCACCTGCTGCCCGTAGCGGAACTGCGCGCCCGTCACGTCCTCCCCGGCCTGGCCGTAGTAACTGATAACCACGCCCACATAGCCGATGGGGATCAGCGTCTTGGGCCGCAGCTCCACCGTGGCGAACCAGCGGTTGATGAAATACGTCCCGTCCGTCAGCACCTGAAGCTGGCGGCCGCGGCGGCCTCCCAGGGACAGGAACTGCTCCGGATCCTGGAAGTAATTGTGCCCCGCGCCGTGTTCGTCGCCACCCGCCTGGGGCGCGATGAATTCGCCCGGCTGCAGCGTGGGGCCGTCATGCACGGTGATGACGCCGATGTTGTCCTGGGAGGAGAGGCCGCTGTCCGGCACGGGGCGGTCCTCGTCCTCGGGAGGTCTCACCAGCACGGAGGGTCCCCGTCCCGTGGCCCCCACGCGCACGGGGGTGAAGCCTCCCGCCGCGCTGAGTTCATTCTGCCAGGCGTGGAGCTGCAGCGCCTCCGTTTTGGGCAGCGTTCCGGCATAGACCGCCTGCTCCGTGATGACCACGAAGAGGGCCGTATTGATGGCATAGGTGCCCTCCCGCAGGATGCCGCGCTGGCGTCCCCGCTGGCCGCCATTGTTGATGAAGGCCACGGCATCCTGGAAGGAATTGCACGCCGCGGTGCTGCCCAGCGTCTGCTCCGGCGGCAGCGGGCGTCCGTCCCGGGCATAGACATACCCGATGCGGCCTTCCCCCACGGTGACCAGCGGCACCTTGTGCACGCTGAACTTCCAGAATGGATAGCCCATGTGCAGACCACCCCGCAGCAGCCGGGCCTGGTAGCCCGCCTCCCCGTTCAGGGCGATGATGCGTCCCTCCGCGAGCGAGCCGCCGGGGGACCAGAGTTTTTCGATGATGCCCACGCTGCGGTGGGGAATGTAGCGCGCGCCCAGCACGAGCCAGATGATGAGCCAGAGCGCGACGAGCGCGGCCATGGCGATGCCTGTCCAGAACATGAAGTTCCAGAGCATAGATGATTATCCTCCTGTGTTTTTATGGGTGTTTTGAGAGGACGCGCCTCGCCTGCGGGGCTTGCGCGCGTCCGGTATTCTCTGAAGGGGAAGGCCTCTGGCCGCCTCCCCTCCTTCACTTTCACAGAAGGATGAGCGCGTTCCGAAATGTCTCCCGGTGTGGGCAGGCGAGGTTAGCTGTCGGGCTGAGGCCACCGTGGTGCCCCTGACGCCGCAGGCGTCATGCGCCCCGAGTCTGCCGGCAAATGAGCCGGCCCTGACGGGTTTGGGAATTTTTGGGTCCCCCGCTGTCCCGGCGGCGAAGCCGGGACATTAAGCTGACAAAGAACTAACCAAAGAATGCACGGGATTTCAGGAATGCAAATGGCTGTGTCACAACTGCCTCACCATGAGGCTGATATTTATTTCACGGGCATAAAGCCAGCCCCGCCGTCGCGGTCGCGGGGCGGCGGGCAAGTTCATTGACAGGCCCGGACGGCGGCGGAAAGTCCGGCCATGAGTTTCCCTGCCATCGTTCGTCTCCTGGCCGCGGCCGCCGCGTGCGGCCTGGCATCCTGCGCCTCGCATCCCGGCACGGGCATCACGCGGGTGAAAATCTACCGGCTGAATCCCTCCGTGGTGCCGGACAGCGCGGAGCCCAGCATCCCCTTTGAGCAAAAGCACTACCTCTACGGCGCGGTCTCGGACGGGGACCGGGAGGCCCGCCGGGGGAACTACTACACCATTTTCTTCCGGACGGAGGACCGGGTGACACCGGTGCGCGCCCGCTTCGAGTACCGGCAGTCCACCACCGGTTTCAAGGTCCATGCAAAGGAGGTTGAAACCAGCGCAAAAAGCGGAATGGTGCGCTTTGAGGTGACCGGTTCCGAATTCCACGATCGCGGCCGCCTGCTGGGTTGGCGTGCTGTTCTCACTCAGGGAGGCCGTCCGCTCGGTGAACAAAAATCCTTCCTGTGGGACTAAGTCCCTGCTCCCCCACTCCATCCTTCCCCTGACATGAAGACCGGACCGTTCTTTTATCTCGCCTTTTTCCTCGCCTCGGCCTCCCTCGCCCCTGTCGCTCCCGCCCAAGAGAATGGCATCGCCGCCGTGGTGAACGGCCGGTGCATCCTCAGATCCGAAGTGGAGGAACTCATTCGCGCCAGTTCCGTGGCGCTCCGCCAGCGGGTGAACAGCCGGGAGGAGTATGAGGCGGAACTCAAGACCCTGCGCTCCAAGGTCCTGGATGACCTGGTCAATCAGGAGCTCATTCTCCATGAATTCGAGCCCTTCGCCGCCCAGTTCAATTCCCGGGTGGAGGCCAACGCGAAGGAGTCCATCAAGAAGCAGTTCGTGGACGGCATGTTCAAAGGGGACCGCGCCAAATTCCTGGAGGAACTGAAGAACAGCGGGATCCAGTACAAGAAGTTTTACGAGCAGCAGAAGAAGAACGTCATCGTGGAAATGATGCGCGGCTACTTCGCGAAGGGGGACACGCAATACATCACGGACCAGGAGAAAGCCGCGTGGCTGAAAAAACATGAGTCCATGTTCCGCGAGGACGTGAAGCTCAAGCTGTGGTCCATCACCATTCCCGGCCAGGCTCCGGGCAAGACGCCCGCCGATCAGCAGGCTCTGGCGAAGGATGTGCGCACCCGTCTGATGAACGGCTCGGACTTTTCCTCCATGGCGAAGACGTATTCCGGGGACAGCAAACGCGAGGCGGGCGGCAGCTGGGACTGGGTGGATAAAAAGACCCTGGATGACAGCTTCTGGCCCATCGTTTCCAAAGTCCCCACCGGCAAGATCAGCGAGATCGTGCCCATGGGCGGCAGCTACTACATCTTCTGGGTGGAGGCCCGCACGGAGGGTAAGATGAAGCCCAAGGAGGAAGTGGATCAGGTGGTGGAGCGTGGCGTCCAGGTGGACAAACGCCAGAAAGCGAATGCCGACTGGATGGCCAAGCTGAGGAAGAAGGCGACCATTACCATCAATCCCCAGTGAACGGGCTCCGGCCTGTCATCGGCATCACCCTCGGCGATCCCGCGGGCATCGGCCCGGAGGTGACGGCGGCGGCGCTGGCCTCCGGCGAACTGGACCCTGAGTGTGACTACCGGGTCATCGGGTCCTGTCCGGGCGCGCGGCCCGGGAAGCCGGATGCGCGGGGCGCGCGCGCCGCGCTGGAGGCCCTGGAGGAATCCGCAGCGCTCCTGAGGAGTGGAGGCATCGCGGCAGTGGTCACGGCCCCGGTCTGCAAGGCGTCCCTGGCGGACTTGGGATTTCCTTTTCCCGGACAGACGGAGTTCTATGCAGACCGCCTGGGGGTGGAGGATTTTGTCATGTGCCTCACCGGTCCGCGTCTCACCGTGGGGCTGGTCACCATCCACGAGCCCCTGCGGCGCGTGCCGGATCTGATCACGCCGGAGGGCATTATCCGCACGGGCAGACTGCTCGCGGAGTTTCTGAAAAGGCGCGGCAAGGCATGTCCCCGGATCGCGGTCGCGGGGCTGAATCCCCACGCGGGAGAGGACGGACACATGGGCACGGAGGACGCGGCGGTGATCCGCCCGGCGGTGGAGGAACTGCGCCGCCTGCTGCCGGACGTGGTCTTTTCCGCGCCCCAGCCACCGGATACCCTCTTCTACCATGCCGCGCGTGGGGCGTGGGACGCCGTGCTCTGTATGTATCATGACCAGGGATTGATCCCGCTGAAGCTGCTGGACTTTGACAGTGCGGTGAACGTGACCCTGGGTCTGCCCCACACCCGCACCAGCCCGGACCACGGCACCGCCTTCGACATCGCGGGGCAGGGGAAAGCCTCCGCCACAAGCATGATCGCGGCCATCAATCTCGCGGCGGAGTTGAGCAAATCGAGGCCCGGGATTTAAAACGTTTCCCTGGAGCGCGGATTGGAAATCATCAGTGTTCGGCTGACCCTTTTTATGGTGTCGTCCGTCGCAGGGATTTCTCGCGCGGAGAGCCCCAGGCTCAGGCAATGGCATCCGGCGGGGCGCCGGATGCCATTGCCTGAGCAACGGACGAAACCACAAAAAGTGTTAGCCGGACACTTCAGATAAAAATCCCCGCTCCTTTCCTCAGCCCTTCGCGGATTCGTCCAGAGCCTTGTTCAACTGGGCCACCACGGAGGCGTCCTTGTTGCTGCGGCCGTCGTGGCGCATATTGAAAAACGCGGCCCAGGTGTAGCCGTCCGGGCGGCGCCAGACAAAGGTGGTGGTGCCGGGGAGGCTGCCGCTGTGCTCGATGCCCGCTCCCTTTTCCTCGCGGTGGATCTGGAAGCCACAGCCGTAGCTCACGGGTTTCACTTTCCCGTCCTTCTCATACCCCACCGGCCCGGCGGGCGGCGCGATGAGCGTCTCCCACGTCTCCTTTTTCTTGAACGGCGAAATGCCCCCGATATCCGGCAGGCTGGCGGCAAACTTCGCGATGTCCTCCGCCGCGGCGATCCAGCCGCCGTGGGAATCCATCGTTTCCAGGCACCAGCCGCCGTAGGGGGAGGGGACTTTGTCCGGGAGGTTCGGGAACACGGGCTCCTCGTCCTCGGGCTTCGGCGTGTAGTAGCGGGTCTCGCCCTCGCCCTGGGTGAGCGTGGCACCCACGCGGGGGCCGCTGATGGAGGCGGGCTTCAGCACGCGCTCCTGCACGAACTTCTCATACGGCATGCAGCTCACCTGTTCCACGATGCGGCCCAGCACGCAGTAGCCGAAGTTCGAGTAGGCATACTTCGCTCCCGGGTCCGTATCCAGCGGACGGCCCAGCACTTCGCGGATCACGTCCATGGGCCCGGGAGGGCAGGGGATGCCCAGGGTCTTCGCGATCTTTTTGCTCTCGAACATCATGTCCCCGCTCTTGTTGCGGTCCCAGCCGGCGGTGTGTTGCAGCAGGTGCCGCAGGGTGATGTCCTTCACCCGCGGGTCCATCTTCTTCCCCTCCGGCAGGAAGATGTCCACCATCAGCACGTCCAGCATCTTCGCGTCCAGCGAGAGTTTCCCCTCCTCCGCCAGCACGAGGATGGCGGCGGCGGTGAGGGGTTTGGAAACGCTGGCGATGCGGAAGAGCGTGCGCGGTGTCACCGCCACTTTTTTATCCCGGTCCGCCATGCCGAAGGCGCGGGAAAACACCACCTGGCCTTCCTTCAGCAGCGCCAGTTGCCCGCCGGGGATCTCGCGATCCTTCAGATAACTGTCCACGATGCCCGCCAGCTTTTCCTCCAGGGCCGGATTCCCGGCGGCACGGGAGAAACGGGGCAGGGCGGCGGTGGCGGCGGAAACGGCGAGAAAGCGGCGGCGGGTAAACATGGCGAAGAAAGGCGCGGGAAAAGCGCTTACTGCTGTGTGGACAGGAACTTCAACAACTCAAGGGCTTCCCGCTCCGACATGGACTCCAAAAGGCCCGGCGGCATGAGGCTTTGTTGCAGTTTCTCACGGGATTTGATATTATTATCCGCTTTCGGGATACTAACAGATTCCGTGAGTGTCCGCAGCACCACCGCGGTGTCCGTCTCTTTTTCCACGATCCCCGCATACACGGTGTCATCCTTTTTCGTGATGATGGTGAGCTGGAAGTCATCGCCAATGACCGCGTTCGGGTCCGCGATGTTCTCTAGGAAGTAGTCCACGCCATTGCGCCAGGTGCCTCCCAAGTTGGGCCCAACGCGGGCCTCGCCCTGGCCATAGGCATGGCACGCGCCGCACACGCGGGTGAAGACCTCGCGGCCCTTCCCGGCATCGTAGGCCCAGAGCGGGGCCTCGTTGTAAAGCTTCTTGAATTTGGCGATCGTGGCTTTGGAGGCTTCGGAGGACGGATTGAATTTCCCCCAGGTCTTTTCGAGCAGGGTGTTCAGCTCCGCGCTGCCGAGATTCCGCATCTGGCGGATGTGCACCGCCGTGAGCTGCTTCTTGTCAAAGGTGCCCGCGGCCATGGCCTTCACCAGCGTGAGCGCCAACGGGGCGCGGCTGGTCAGGGCGGCGAGCGCCGCGTTGCGGTCATTCACGGAGAGGTTCGCATACCGTTCCAGCAGGGCGGTGGCCACCGCGGGGTCGTCGCTCCGGCCCAGGAGCGGGATGACGGCGGAGCGGAAAGCCGCGTTATCCAGCAGGGTGGCAAAAACCCCCAGGGCCTCTTTATCCCCGGTGCGCTTCAGCAGGGCAAAGGCGGACTTCCTTTCTCCCAGCGGCGCGTTCGCATCCGCGAGCACCGCGCGCATGCGGCCCAGCACGTCCTTGTCGCCAAAGGTGGCGGCCAGCTCATTCGCGGCGGCCAGCACGGCGGGTTCCGGGTTTTCGCCCAGGGCTTTCATGGCGGCCTCCGCGGAGGCGGGAGGAGTGAGCGTGGCCTCGTCCCGCAGGGCAAAGGCGGCGATCCTCACCGCGCGGCCGGCTTTGATGGCGGATTGTCCGGCGGCGGCGGAGGCCAGGGCTTCACGCCCGGCGGCGTCCTGCGCGGCATACCAGCGGATGCTGTCCGCCAGCTCGTGCAGCGGGGTGGTGGCGGCCAGGGCGAGGGCGCGCGGCCAGTCGGTTTTCGCCACGGGGGCGAATCCGGTCCAGATGAGCTTCGGCAGGAAACGGTCTTTATCGTCTTCGACGTGGGCGGCGAGCGCGGTCACGATTTCCCAGCATTGGTCATTTGGCAGGGAGGGCAGGCCGGAGGCGAGGGCCAGGCGCACGGCGGGCGCGGGATCCTCCTTCGCCAGCTTCAGGAGGATCGCGGGATCCAGCAGATCCTTCGCTCCCTTTTCCGTGGCCAGCCTCACGGCCCAGGCGCGGGTGGGGGCGTTGTCATTGCGGGCCGCGAGCGTGATCTCCCGCTTTGTCAGAAGATTGCACTGCGCGAGGGTCCACAGGCCGCGCAAGGATGGCTCCATCCCGGCGTTACCCGCCAGGTCACGGAGTACCGGGACAGCCCGCTCATCCAGGGGACGCGTGGCCGCGCGCTCCATGAGCAGGCGGCGGGCGTTACGGCGGTACCATTCGTCCGCGTGATTCTGGAGCTTCGCGAGGGCTTCATCACTTTCCCCCGAGAGATCCACTTTCACCGGTTTGTAGGTGGCCGCCCATGAGACGCGATACACCCGCCCGTTGCTCCGGTCCCACTTTTCCTCGATGGGTGTGTGGCAGTGCTGCTGGTCAAACCAGTCGATGGTATAGACCGCTCCGTCCGGGCCGCTCTGGAGGTCCACCGCCATGTAGCGGGGGTCCGGCGCGTGGAGGAGATCCGCCCCGGCGTGCATGGTCTCATAGCCGGAGCCGGACCGCACGTTCTCCTGGTGGTTCATCTGGTGCCCGTGGAGATTGTGCGTGAAAAGGTGGCCCCGGTAGATCTCCGGCCAGTTCGTGCCCTGGTAAATCATGGTGCCCACGTGGGAGTGCCCGCCATAGATGGCCGTGGTGCCGGGTTTTCCCGCGCCACCCTCGCCGCTGTCATAGAGCGCGGCGGCGGGCAGGTAGTTCTTCAGGTCCGGGGCGAAGTCCGGGCCGCTGTTGGAAATGAACGGCGCGTAGCCAGCGTTCGCCTGGTTCCAGTAGTGCCCGTTGCGGATGACATAGGTGGTGCCGCCGCCGCCGAAAAAGCTCCGGCAGTGGGTCATGAAAAGGTCGCCGGCTTCATTGTAGTCCAGCCCCCATTGATTGCTCCCGCCGTGGGCGAAGACTTCGAATTCCCCCTTCACCGGGTGGTAGCGCCACACGCCCGCGTGCAGCGGCACGCGCCCTTCCTTCGCGGTTCCCGGCTTGCCCACATAGGAGGTGGTGAAGACGCCATGGCAGCCGTAGAGCCAGCCGTCCGGCCCCCAGGAAAAGCTGTTCAGGGTCTCGTGCGTGTCCTGATAGCCCCAGCCGTCCAGGAGCACCTTCGGCGGCCCGGCGGCCACCTGGTCGTCCCGGGTGCTGGCGGGGAAGAACAGCAGCTCCGGGGCCGCGCCCACGAAGACCCCGCCGAACCCCACCTCGATGCCGCTCCCCAGATTGATCCCCTCCGCGAAGACCCGGCGGGTCTCGAACACCCCGTCCCCATCCTGGTCCGAGAGCACGATGATCCGGTCCTTCCCTTGGCCCTCCGGTTGTTTGTTAGGATAGCTGTAGCCCTCCAGAATCCAGAGGCGTCCTTTTTCGTCGATGGTGAAAGCGATGGGCTGGCGCACCTCCGGCTCGGCGGCGATGAGTTCCGCCTGGAAGCCGCTGGTGAGCATCATGGTGGCCACGGTCTTTTGCGCCTCCGGATTTTGAATGGCGGTGGGCTTCGCGGGATTCGGCTGGAGGTGCCAGAGCACGGGGCTCTGCGTCTGGCGGCTGCCCTCCGCCACGGCCTTCGCCGGTGGTTCGTTGTGGAAGGCGAAGTCGTCAAAGTTCAGGTGATCCCAGCCGCCTTTCGCGCGGTCGATGAGGCGGAGGAAAACCTTCTTCCCCTTCATGGGCCGCATATCCACCACCTCCCGGTGCATGTCCTCCTCAAAGCGCCCAGCGGCGGTGTGGAAGATTTTCCCCGTCTCCGCGTCCACGATCTCCACCCGCACGGAGGCCACCTCGCCACCGCCCCCCACGAGAAAGCTGGCCCAGGGATGCGTCACCTCGAAAGGGACGGAGGTCAGCTTGCCCGTGCCGGCATCCGTCAGTTTCGGCTCGTAGCCGCCGATCCAGTATTGCCCCGCGTGGCGGCTGGCCTGCCCCGGCTTCCGGGGGGACACGGTGTCGCCCTTGATGGGCTGGCTCTCCCAGGCATCACCCTCCGCGGTCCAGCCATCCAGATTCCCTTTTTCAAAGCCGAGATTCAGCGGCTTGCCGTCCGCGCTGGAGGGGTGGAAAACGTCGTCCGGTTTGTCTTCGGCCACGGTTTTGGCTCCCGCGGGCGGGTCGGTCTTTCCTTTGTCCAGAAGATTGAAGTTCCGGAATTCCACCTTCGCCGGACCCGCCCCGGCGTGGAGCTGGAAGGCGATTTTCCCGCTGTATTCCGCCGCCTTCGACTCGTGGTCATCCAGCGCGCCAAAGAAGACACCGTTGATCCAGACCTGCACGTGGGAGCCGGTGGCCTTGATGCGATAGGTGTTCCAGTCATCCTTCTTCGCGATTTTTGTGAAGGACTTCGGGTCCGCGAAGGGATCTGCCCAGCGGCGGCCGTCCGGGGCGATGGACACGCGCGTGCCCCGCTCCATCACCAGCGCGCGCCCGTGCTCATCATAGATGCGGCCCAGCCATTCCTTGCCATCGTCCAGATCACACTGGAGCCCGCTGGCCTGGCCTTTGGCATCCCGCCGGCTGCGGATCTGGATGCCGCTGTTGGCGGTGGGGCCGCCGGTGATGCGGTATTCCACGGTCAATTCAAAGTCCCCCGTCTCCTGGTTCATGAAGAACCATTCATTGCGGTCCAGGGTGGTGCCCTCCTTGATCTCCCCGGTGAGGATGCCATCCGCCACCCGCCAGCACGCGGGGTTTCCCTCCCAGCCATCCGGGGTTTTGCCGTCACTCGACATATTCTCAAACGGGCGGGCGTGAAGAAACGAGGGCAGCAGGACAATGGCGGGGAGGAGCTTCAGAATCATGGGGGGATTTGTGAAATGGGGGTGAGACAAGAGACCGGCACACCGTGCCGCCTAAAGCGCGCGAAAGACCCGCAAACGTGGGAACTCCCGTGGCGGCGGTTTGAAATCACTGGTGTCCGGCTAACCGGTTTCTGTAGTGCGTGCCGATGCGATGTCGTTTTCCGGGACGGCCAGGCCCCAAGGAGCGGCGACATTCCTATCGCCGTGAGCTCTTCGATGGAGAACAAGAGCCTGGCCTGTCGAAATCGAAGGGCCTAACGGATGATTTCCAGACGGCGACAGGAATGTCGCCGCTCCTTGGGTTTCCATCTCCACCCTGGAATCAGTTAGCCGGACACCCCTCATTGAAAACCGCCGCCCCGGTTTCTCAAGCCAGCCGGAACTCCCGGGCCTCCCCCAGCAGGGTATCCACCACTTTCCGGAACGGGCCGGGCATGGGCAGGGCGGCCAGTTGGGACGCGGGCTGCCATTCCTCGTCCTCCCGGGCGCGGATGGCCCCGGCATCGTAAACCAGCAGCGTCACCCGGTGGTGGGTGATGGAATACCGTGTGCGGCTGAGCAGAGGCAGGCCGCTGATCTCGGCGGGCGTGCGCTCTGGCAGCCGCCAAAGTCCCTGGCGGCGGCGGCCCGTCTCCAGCCGCAGCAGCAGACTGTCCCCGCGCCAGGCCCAGAGGACGTGCTCCTCCATGAAGACCGTGGAACGCGCGGGCTTCTTCAGCGGCAGGGCCTCCGCACCGGGTCCGGCGGAGCGGCACCAGGTTTTCACCGGACACTCCCCGCAGGCGGGACGGCGCGGAGTGCAGATCCGCTGGCCCAGCTCCATGATGGCGCTGTTATACTCCCGGGGATGCGCGGGGTCCGTGAGTGCCGCGGCCCACGCCCACAGGAGCGTCTGGCCGCGCGGGGTATCGATCTCCTCCCGCAGGGCAAACAGCCGGGCCAGCACGCGGGCCACGTTTCCATCCACGATGGGGGCCGCCTGGCCGTAGGCAAAGGAGAGCACCGCTCCCGCCGTGTAACGTCCCACGCCCGGCAGCGCGGCCACGGCGGCGGGTTCGGAAGGGAAGACGCCGCCGTGCTCCCGCACCACCGCCGCGGCGGCGCGCTGGAGATTCCGCGCCCGGCTGTAGTAGCCCAGCCCCTCCCAGGTTTGGAGAACGTCCGTCTCCCCGGCACGCGCCAGCGCGGCCACGTCCGGGAAGCGCTCCATCCACCGCGCGTAGTAGCCCCGCCCCAGCACGGTGGCGATCTGCGTCTGCTGGAGCATGACCTCCGAGACCAGGATGGCATACGGGTCCCGCGTGCGCCGCCAGGGATAGTCCCGGCCCTCCCGCCGGAACCACGCTACCAGCGCCCCGCGAAAGGCCGCCAGCTCCCCGGCCTCCAGGGGCGGAGGCGATTCACTTGCCCTTCGTGACACTGCTCCGGTCGTCGTTGCGATTGGAAACAGGAATGGTCTCCAGTTCTTTCACGTCATAGCCGCCGCCCGCTTTTTCCAGAATCCTCAGCCGGTAGCGCTCCGCGTCATCCTCATACGCCCATGCCGCGATGGCCTCCGCCCGTCCGTCCTTAAAAGGCGTGAGGGCACTGATCTGAACCTCCAGCACGAATTTCTTTGTCTGGAAGTCCCAGCGTCGGGGTTTTCCATTATACATGCCATGTTCCATCCTCAGAAAGTTGATAAACTCCAGACCGGGAATGTCTTTGAACCGTGCCTCAAATTCTTCGGTGGCAGGACTCATAGGAGCATCCCCGATGCAGATAATTGCCAGCTTTGCGTCTTTCCTCCGGGGGCTGTGGTCGATGACGTAGCGCAGCGCGGCTTCCGCTGCGGGGGTTTGCAGATCGGCGGGATCTATGACCGTGTGGCGTTTGCAGCCGGAGAATGCGACCGCGCAGGCGATAACGGGGACAAAACGAAGGAACATGTGGGGTGTTTAGAAGTCGAGGTAGATTTCCGTGCGGCGGTTCCGGGAGCGGCCATCCGGGTTATCGGAGCCGTCCTCCCGCCGGTCGGGATCGAGAGGGGCGATGGAGCCCACTCCCTGGGTGTCAATCTGGGTGGCCGAGACGCCGAGTTCAAGCAGGCGCGTACGCACATTTTTCGCGCGGGCGGTGGAGAGCTTCACATTGTAGGAGTCCCGCCCCAGGGCGTCGCTGTGGCCGGTGATGCGCATCTTCCGGGCGGGGTCGCTCTTCAGCAGGCTGGCGATGATGTCCAGTTGCCGCAGCGCGCGGGGATGGAGCGCGGATTTGTCGAACTCGAAGTAAAGCACGATGCTCTCGCCGCCCTTCGCGGACTTCACCACGGGGGAATAGAAGACGTTCCCGGTATTCGTGGCCTTCACATAGCTCTCCAGCATGTTGGTAAAATCCAGTGCCTGGATGACCCACGCGCCGGCTGCGTTCCGGTCCATCTCCAGACCCACCTCCGCGTCCAGATTCTGCTTGTCCGAGCGGATCTTCACGATGGCCCACGCCTTGTCCGCCGTGCCGGCGGTGATGACGATAGGTCGTTTCGCGGCGATGTAGTATTCCCCCTCCTCAAAGACGATGCACATGCCGGCCAGCCGTTCGTGGGTGACCTTCGCGTGGTCCGTGAGACTCCGGGCGGATTTGAAATCGTGGCCCAGCACGCCATCGAAAAACCGGTGTGCGAGGTCCAGCGGGTCCGCCGCGTCCCGCAGCGGGGCGGGCTCCACGGTGATGCCCGCGTCCTTCAGCAGCAGCACCGCCTGATCCACCAGGGCGGGATCGAAGCGCAGCCCGCGCAGCTTCCAGCCCTCGGTTTTGGTGCGCTCCACGTCCGCCATGACGGGACCGGCAGGCAGGGGCACGGCGGGGGAGGAGGGCTCCAGTTTCAAGCCATAGCGGTTCACGCCGGTCATGGCGCCCTCATCCGACCACGGTTCCCCCTCCGGAAGCGTCCAGCCCGCTTTGGTGAGCAGTTGATGCAGGAAATCCACCCGCGGTCCGCCGCCCGCGGTTTTTGTCAGGTCCTCCGTGCGTCCGCTCCGGAGGCGGCTGGTGAGATCCTTCAGCACGGCCTCCGCGGTAGTGAAGTAGGCGGCATGTGGCTTCCCGGCGGGATCCTCTCCAGGCGGGCTGGTCTCCGGCTTTCCGGCGGCTTTCCCCGCGGTGCCGTCCCCCGGCTTCCCGGCGGTTTCCTTCTCCGGCGGGGTGGTCGTGGTGGAGGCGGTGACCGGCGCGGTCCCGGAATCCGGCGGCGGGTCTTTCCGGAACAGGTTTTTGGCGGAGAAGAGGAGGAAAAAGACAATGCTTAGTCCCACGATTCCCGCGAAGACAAACACGGGGGGAGTGGCGGAGCCGCGGGTGGCAAATCGGTTCACGGTAGAGGGGAGGGGAAGAGCGCCCACCTTAAAGGAAACCCGGCGGAAAGCAAAGCCGCGCTGAGGCCGCGAAAGGAGCCTTCTCTCTACCTCCAGTCACCCCGCGCCAGGGAGTTCTTCGAGAACCTGCAATTCTTCAAGGCAACTCTTCAGAAAAAAAGTGTTGATGGGCTTCATCTCCCTCAGTGCCTTGATCAGGGCGGTCAGCGACGGCTTTGCCGCGGAGCAGGCCTCCTGCAAAGCCTGGTCGAGCAAGGGCCAGGTTTCCTGCAACGCGGCTGCCACCGGAGCCCTCAACTCCGGTCGGAAAGCATTGACCACCCGGGCATTGTCTTCTATGCCCCGAACCTGGGCTTCAGCGTGCAGGGCTTTAAGGTCATCCCGGATATTTTTGATCCTTTTGGGGAGAAAGTCCGGAGGAAGAGCCTTCATGAGAACCTGCTCTTCAAGCGCGGCGAGATGAGTCTTCAGGAAATTTTCTTTGAAAAACCATGCGAGGTTATAAAGATGAAATATTTTCGTCCGGCTTGCCGCGTCCCCCGGACGGTATGAGGTCACAATCTCAGCGGCTCCGAAGGTGAACCGGTATGCTTCCGTTGTTCTCTCCATGCGCCGGATCAGGACTCTGTAAATAGATTCCTGTCCGTTTTTAAGGCGTACGCGCAATGCTGTCGAGGGGTTGTTCACGGATATTGTGGTGATCGCCTCGGCCATCATGCCCGCGAGCTGGTATGCCCATGCCTGCCAGTCATCTAATCCGTCGGTGATGCCTTTCCATGTCCACGAGATGGTGGCATCCGGTTTTCCAAATATGGCTTCCCAGGCACCGTCTCCACTGATCTCGGCGTTGTCGTCGATAATGCCTTCACTCAGCAGGGAAATGTTTTCGTTCCTTATTTGGAAAGTAAAGGTGGGGGAGAGGGTGAATTGAGAAAGAATATCCTGGCCATTGATCTCCTTTACGATGCGGTTGACATAATCGGGAAGAGGGCCATTTGCCAGCAGCAGTTCCGGTTTGATCGCCCATGGAGGATTGAAATAAATTTCCTGGAACAGGCTCATGACCTCTTCGGCACGGGCGGGCACGTCCACAAATTGTCTCAAAGGAGGAGGCAGACTGTGTCTTGGATCATGAAGGCAGATCAATTTCCTGCCGGGATCGTTGGCAAGGAAAAAGCCCGCCTCAAAAAGGCACCAGTCGTGGTTCACGTCAGGTCCGTCATAGATCAGAATAAACCAATGGGCGGCTTTCAATTCCCTCTTTATAGTCTCCTCCCAGTCAATGCCCTTGGCAAACGTGGCTGAGCAAGTGATCCTGAGTTTATCCCCGGCAAAAAGCGACAGAGCCGCGGCGATCCGCTCCGCTTTCGCTTTGGATGGGCCCAGTTTGTGGCTGAGAAAGATCTTCAGCGGATAAGTGACATTAACGGGAGCCGGAGTAGCGGGAGGGGCCGGTGCGATCTCAAGAGGTTGCATAGGAAATCAAGTGGAGGCCGGGGGTGCCGGCGGATGGGTTTTCAATTCAGAAATGACAGCCTGAAGCCAGATGGCTTCGTTCGCCGGGTAGGTGCCCGGTTTTTTATTTAATCTCCGCATGGTCTCGCTGCCCTTATGGTGGAGCCCGATGAAATCCCAGTTGGCGTTGAATACCGGACTGCCTGAACTCCCGTGGTCCGTGGGTGCCCGGTAGTGGAGCAGAGGATCTTCGTGATCCAGCAGCAGATTGTCCTGGAGGGAATAACTCAAGCCTCCTCCCTGGGGATGCCCGATAATATATACACGGGCGTAATCATTGAGTAGCGGCAGGCCGGTCGCTATTTTCGCGTGATCATCCGTCAAAAGGGGGGCGAGCTTCGAGGTATCCTTAAGGAGCAGAACCGTGGCGTCCAGTTTGTCGGGAGGGGAGGTCCAAAGCAGGTCCACCGTATATTCCTCCCCGTTTCCAAGGGCCTCAAAGGTGACGACTACCTCCGAGGGGTGGAGCGCCCCCTGTTTGCAGATCTCCGGATTATCGGAAACCACATGGCTGTTGGTAAGAAGGATTGAACTTTCGCCCCACACTGGAGAGAGCGTCTTCCCCAGAAGGACAAAACCCGTGCCGTGTCCCTCGGTGGAGGTTCTGCCGATGCGGCCCACAAGCCTGGCCCGCCGCAATCCTTTGCGAAACCATTCAAGCGCCTTATAGGAGTCAGTTCCAAAGACCTTTTCAAAGTCAGACGCCTGGGGCGGGGAGACCGCGGCGGATTTCCTCATTTCGGAAAGAGACATATCCACCGCTCCACCCTCCTTCGCGAGAAGGTGAGCCCGGAGAACCGGTAACAGTAACTGCCCGGCTCCCTGCGCGGAGTCCAGTTGCCAGACCTCTTCCAACTGACGCAGAGTGCTGGCAAGTTCAAACGCGTCCCCGTCAGGATGAGCCACATACCGTTCAAGCCAGGCCCCCGCATTTTTCAGATCCCCCAAAGCCAGGCTGGCTTCCATGGCGGTGGCGCAATCCCACACTTCCACCGGTTCTCTCAAGTGGGAAATCACGGAAAAAATCTGTTTCGCGATGGTTTCGGGATCCACGAAAACAGGACAGTCCACGGATTCGCGCTCAGCCCGCCTGAGCAGAGCCACGCTGTTGATCCCGTGCCACAGGCATTTCTCCGGCAACGTGCTATAAACCTCCAAATAGGCTTTCAGAGACTTTTTCAAGTGTTCCAGCCGGTGAGGGGCGTTTCCTTCGGTGGTTACATAATACTGCTTATGCGCCCGGCCGATCAAGCCCCGGGCTTCGTTCAATTCGCCTTGATGCCCGAGTAGCTCCGCCTTGGCGGCCAGATCATGTAGAGTGATCAACCCGGCGGCGACATCCCCGTCATCGATCTGCGCCTGAGCAAACAAACGAATTACTTTCAGGGAGGCGCGGCCCGTCATCATAAAAGCCGCGCCTACTTTCATCATGAGACTGAAATACCTTTTCCGGCGCAGGATTGACATTGCCGCCGAGGCATCATCTGAAGGATAAGGATCTCCTGTTTCGTTAAGGTGTTTGATTAACTGTCCGCACAACTCTGAGACGGCGGCCAAATTAAAAGTGCCGGCGGCAGAGGACAGCTCCTGATTGAAGGTAATCGAATTCCACGCCATGGGTCGAGGGGGGGTTAGAGGCCGGAAAGCAAACGTCCCAGGCTTGCCCGGAGCTTTGTGCCCGCCAGGTACTTGACGATATCATGCCGCCAGGCGCCGTAGTTCTGTTCATTGATTACCTCCACTTCCTCACGGCCGTCTTTCTTGAAGTCATTGGCAATGTTTCCGTCAAAACCCGTGACCGGGTCGAGGCTGTCATAAATATTGATCCATCCCCCTTTTACTTTTGAGGGAAAGCCGTTGGCGCGAGACCATTCAGGCTTGAGTTTGTCCTGGATTTCATCAATCCCGAGAGGACTTCCGACAGTCATCAGGCCATCCACCGCCGGGCATTCCGGAACCCGCTTGAGACAATCGTAGGCGATGACTGTCCCCATGCTGTGGCTTACGAGAAGGTGCGGGCCCGGTTTCGAGGAGCCTGCCTGGAGGGCGGCGATGGTTCGACTTCTGATTTCATCTCTTACCTTATAGGAAACTCCGGGCCGGGGTGAGGAGGTTTCGTTAAAGAGGTAGTGATGGACATCACGAAGGAATTCCTTCATGACCCGGCGTTTTACAAACCAGGGGAGGGGAATTCGTTCAAGCTGGGCATCCATCGCGGTCACCGGTGGCACATAGGTGTCCTCGGTAAGCACATCGAAGCTCAATTTGGCAGCCAGGGCGTCGGTGATGGCTTTTTCCTCCCCGGAAAGATGCTCTCGCCATTTCATATTCGGATCGGTGGCGGAGGGCAGTTCCGCGGTGTTCGCTTCATTTACGAACTCGGCTTCCGCGGCGACCGGTTCCGGATAAAGAACATCCGCCCAATAAATCATGGAAGTGGTGACGCCTTCCGCGTCCAGATCGATTCCGCCGGTCCCCCCGGTAAGGGAATCCAGCCAGATGCGCAACAACCGGTCCGCCGCCGGTTTATTGGAGATGCCATGAATGAAGGTGATATGGGCCATTTGATTCTGCTTCTTCTGTTATTTCAAATTTATTTAAATTTGAGACCATCAAATGCCAGGGAAATAATTAAGAAAGGTTTCCGTGAACACGGGGGCATAGCTGTTTATTGAAATCATGAGGAATTATACACTTCCCTCTCTGGCTCCGTAAGTGAAACTAGAAGACTCCGTTTCTGGCTATATCCGGCTCGGGCCTTTGGAACTCCATTTCCGGGTATGGGCTCATCGCCCCGGTGGACCGGCGTGACGGCGGGGGCTGAGCTGACTCTGAACGGAGCGGTCAACAACCGGCTCCCCGGACCGGGCCTGCTTTTCTCCTGGTCACCTTCCCCTTGCATTCGCCCTGCCCCCGCCCCTGTAATGGTGTTCCTCATGAACTCCCAGCCTTCAGCTTTGCTCATCAAATTCCCCGGGACCAACTGTGATGCGGAGACTTCCCGTGCGTTGAAGACCGCCGGGTTTGGCACGAACATCGTGCCCATTTCCCTCGTCACGCCGGATCATCTGAAGGCGGCGCAACTGGTGGTGATGAGCGGCGGCTTTTCCTACGGGGACTACGTCATGGCCGGGCGCATCGCCCAGTTGGTCACGGAGCGGCGGCTGGGGCAGTCCCTGGAGCACTTCATCTCGGGCGGCGGCTATGTGCTCGGGATCTGCAACGGCTTCCAGATTCTCAGCAAGATCGGCGTGCTGCCCACGGGCTCCCTCATCGACAACGCCAGCGGGCGCTTCCAGTGCCGGTGGGTGAAGCTGAAAAGCGTGCAGCGGGACAATCCCTTCCTGGCGGAACTGCCGGAGGAGTGGGAACTCCCCATCGCCCACGCCGAGGGCCGCTTCGTGGCTCCGGAGGGGAAGGTGGAGGAATACTTCGCGAAGGGTCTCGTGACGTTGCAATACGAGGACGATGTGAACGGCTCCAGCCAGCGCATCGCCGGCCTCCAGGACGAGACAGGCCGGGTTTTTGGCCTCATGCCGCACCCGGAGCGCTTTCTTTTCCGTTCGCATCACTACGATCAGGACTGGAAGGGCGATGGCGAGCACGGCTACGGCTATTATTTCTTCCGCTCCATCTGGCGCGAACTCAGCGGCCAGAGCAAGCTCCTCGCCTGATCTTTTCCCCTCTCCTCCCAACAACACCCCCCTGCCTCCCAGCCGCACCTTTTTTCCCGCATGGCCAAGCTCACCTACAAAGAAGCCGGAGTCGATACCAAAGCCGCCGCCGCCCTCGTGGGGGATGTCTTCGGTGAACTCCGCCGCCGCACCGAGACGAAACGCAAGCTTTTCGGTGCCTTCGGCCTCTTTGCCGCCGCCTATGATCTGAGCGACTATAAGGAGCCGGTGATCGTGACCGGCTGCGATGGCGTGGGCACGAAGCTGGAGCTCCTGCTGGAGCACGATGAACTGGAGACCGCGGGCAAGGACCTGGTGGCCATGAGTGTGAATGATGTCCTCACCACGGGCGGGGACCCCATTATGTTCCTGGATTACATCGGTATCGGGCGCATCGACAAAACGCAGATCACCCGCCTCATCGCCGGCATGACGGACTGGCTGAGCGCGTGCGATTGCATCCTGGCCGGGGGTGAGACGGCGGAGATGCCGGGCATCGTGCCGGACGGTCTCATCGAACTCAGCGGTTTCGCTATCGGCGCGGTGGAAAAGAAGGACCTCATCAACCCGGAGCGCGTGGAGCCCGGGGACGTGCTGGTGGGCTATCCCTCCGCCGGATTCCATGCCAACGGCTGGAGCCTTGTGCGCCGCGTGCTGCGCGAGCATCCGGAGGACTTCACCCGCGAGGAGATCCGGGAAATGCTGGCCCCCACCGCCCTGTATCATGAGGAAGTGGCCGCCCTGCGCGCCGCGGGCTGTGATATCAAGGCCATGGCCCACATCACCGGAGGCGGGCTGCCGGAGAATCTGGAGCGCTTCCTGGGTGAAAAAGGCGCGGACATTTCCATCCCGGAATGGACTCTGGGAGCCATCCCGAAGGTGCTCCGCCACTGTGATCCGGAGAGCCAGCTCCATACGTTCAACATGGGCTGGGGCTGGGTGGTCATCGTTCCGGCCGCGGATAAAGAGAAAGCCCTCGCCGCCGGCTCCGGCGCGCGGGAACTGGGGGTCATCGGCACCACCCAAGGCGTGCGCGTGACCGTCGGGTAATCCTCCGGTCTTTTCCTTTTTCCTGTCTCGCTTTCCGACGGGAGCCGGAAACAGAAACTGCTCTGTTCTTTCGGCTTTCGCCGCCGCGGCAGCCGTGCGATCCATTACTTATCGTGGAAACCGCCGCCAGTTCGCCAGCCCTTGCCCCCTCCGACGCGCCCGCTCTTACCGGAATGCTTCCGGAGGAGCTGGAGGAGGAGCTTGCGTCCTGGGGGGAGCCCCGCTACCGGGCAAAGCAGATCCTGGACTGGGTCTTCCAGAAGCGGGCGGCGGGCTATGAATCCATGACCAGCCTGGGGAAGTCCCTCCGCGCGCGGCTCACAGCCACGCACCCCCTGCACACCATGCGGATCGCGAAGGTGCAGGGCGCGAAGGATACCACCCGGAAATTCCTCTTCCGGCTGCACGATGGACGCTATGTGGAGAGCGTGCTCATTCCGGCCAATCGCGGAGCCTTCGGGGAGCAGAGTGACCGCCGCACCATCTGCGTGAGCAGTCAGGTGGGCTGCGCTTATGACTGTAAATTCTGCGCCTCCGGGCTGGCCGGGTTTACGCGGAATCTGCGGGCGGACGAGATTGTGGAGCAGATCCTCCAGGCGGAGGCGTATGACGGCTCCCGCATCGATAATATCGTCTTCATGGGCATGGGCGAGCCGCTGGCGAATTTTACGAATCTCTCCCGCGCCATCCGCATCATCCAGGCGGACTGGGGCATCGGCATCGGAGCCCGGCACATCACCGTTTCCACCAGCGGGCTCGCGCCGCAGATCAAAAAGCTGGCGGACTTCCCCATGCCCGTGCGGCTGGCCATCAGCCTCCACGGAGCCACGGATGAAGTGCGGAGTGTCATCATGCCCGTGAACCGGAAGTACCCACTGGACCAGCTCTTTGACGCGCTGGTTTATTTCCGGGACCGGAAGAAGCAGAAAATCACCCTCGAATATATCCTCATAGAGAATGTGAATGACCGCCCGGAACACGCCGCCGCCCTCGCGCGCCGGGCGCGGTCCATTCAGGCGAAGGTGAATCTCATTCCCTACAACACCGTGGAGGGCCTGCCATGGACACGGCCGTCCGAGGCGGATCAGGACGCCTTTCTCGCCGTTCTGGACAACGCCGGCATCCCCGCCACCATCCGCCGGGAAAAAGGACATGACATCGACGCCGCCTGCGGCCAGCTCCGGCTGAAGCAGGAAATGAGCGAACGTCAGTGATCCCCGGAGGTTCGGCGGGGAGGAATCGGCACCCCGGTTTCCTGTCCCGTATCAGGGAAACAGGATCACCGTCAGCTTCTTCGGCCCGTGGGCTCCAAGAACGAGGATGCGCTCAATGTCCGCCGTGCGGCTGGGGCCGGTGATGAGGGTCATCATGCCGGGCCAGCCCGTCGAGCCGTATTTCTCGTGCAGCAGGGCATAGGCGGCGGGGAGATCCGGGAGGAGCTGTCCGCGCCGGGCGATGACCACGTGGTGCGGGGGCAGCACGGAAAGCGCGCGCCCGCCGCCATCCCGGGCAGTGAGCAGCACGGAGCCGGTCTGCGCGATGAGGGCCTCGCATTCAGAGATGCCCGCGTCGCAGCGTTCCAGCTCCTGGACATCGTAGCCCTCCGTGACGGTCATGACGGCCGGGCCCGCGGAGACGGCGGCGGGCGCGGCCAGCGTGCCCCGGTGCGTGGCCACGAATCTCCAGCCCTCCGCCGCCGCGAGATCCCGCAGGGCGGCGTGGGCGGCGGCTTCGTCCGGCACGGCGAGGAAGGTGGTCTTCAGGTCCGCGGAGTTCTTCGCGAAGAGGGCCAGCCATTCATCCGGAGTCTCCCCGGCGGCGGGCAGCCAGGCGCGCGCGGAGGCGGCGGCTTTCCGCGCGGTGGAGAGCGGCTGGTGATCGTGCGCGCCGGGACGCGGCGCGGTGACCGTGAGCGCCGCCCGGATGCGGGAAAGGATGGCCTCGCGATCGCTCACGCGCCCCGCCCCTCCTCCGCATCCATGAGATCAAAATAGCACTGGATGTCCTCCCGGTCCTCGAAACCGGCATCCGCGCGGGATTTATCAAAGCCGGACTGGGCCCAGTCCCGCCAGCCGCGTTTGCTCATGAAGCCGTTCCAGATTTCCACCTCCTCCTCCGAGGGACGGCGGCCACTCTCAAAGCACCATTCCAGGATTTCCTCGTCCGTGCCGCCCTGGAGCACGCGGGGCACCAGGGTGTCGAAGTTGATGTGGAGGAACTTGCACACCCGGTCATCGAAGGTGCGGTTTCCGGGAATGATGCCCACGTGGTAACCCGCGGGGAGACTGCCCTCGGCATTGAGGCGGATTTTATCCAGGATGCGGGCGAAGACGTAGATGCCGCCGGTCTGGTGGCGGGGGCTGCGGATGGGGAAGCTCATGAGTGGCCGGTGGGGGGGGATGGGGTTTTGGGAGGGCGGTGGCTCCACCAGTCGCGAAACGAACGCGGCGCGACCTCCGGGAGCTCCCGGGACTTCGTCCATGCGCGCGCGGGATCAAGCGCGCCTCCCTTCACGAGTGCGTGCAGCGGCTGGAACAGCCGGCCCGCCTTCAGCCCGGCCCGGTAAAGCTGCGGGCGCTTCATCAGGAAGCTGAATCCCCGCCACATCAGGCCCTCCGTGCGCCCGCGCTTTTGCCGCACCGCGTTCCGGCGGCTCTGGAGCAGGTGGTGATGCAGGTCTATCTTCACCGGGCACGTCTCCGTGCACGCGCCGCAGAGGGAGGAGGCTCCTGACAGGTGCTTCCAGTCCTGGAGCCCGCGCAAGTGTGGCGTGATGACGCTGCCGATGGGCCCCTGGTAAGTGGTGCCGTAGCTCAGGCCGCCGATGTTCTTGAAGACCGGGCACACATTCAGACACGCCCCGCAGCGGATGCAGTGCAGCGCGTCCCGCTGCTCCGGGTCCGCGAGGAGGGTGGTGCGGTTGTTATCCAGGAGGATGACGTGCCACTCCAGCGGGCCGTCCACCTCGCCGGGCTGGCGGGGCCCGCCATACACTGTATTATAACACGTGAGCGGCTGCCCCGTGCCCGCCGTGGCCAGCATGGGGAGAAAGAGCGCCAGATCCGCGAGGCGTGGCACCATTTTCTCGATGCCCACGAGGGTGATCATCACTCGCGGCAGGGCGGCGGAGAGCCGGGCGTTCCCCTCGTTTTCCGTGATGGAGATCATGCCGGTCTCGGCCACGATGAAATTCGCGCCGGTGAACCCGATATCCGCCTCCAGATACTTCTGCCGCAGCACCTTCCGGGCGATCATGGTGAGCTCCTCGGGATCGTGCGTTTGCGCGGTGCCGAGTTTGTTTTCAAAGAGGTCGCTGATCTCCTCCCGGCTGAGGTGCATGCAGGGGAAGACGAAGTGATAGGGAGGCTCGCCTTTGAGCTGCTGGATGTATTCCCCGAGGTCGCTTTCCACCACGCTGAAGCCCAGCTTTTCCAGGAGCTTGTTGAGATGGATCTCCTCGGAGGTCATCACCTTGGACTTCACAATGCGCTGGGCTTTGTGCCTCCGGATGATGTCCACGATGACCTCCCGCGCCTTTTCCCCGGTGCCGCACCAGTGCACTTGGGTGCCGCGCGCGGTGGCCTGTTTTTCAAACTCCAGAAGGTGTTTGTCCAGCTCATTGAGTGCGGCCCACTTCGTCTCCGCCGCCGTCTGCCGGGCCTCCTGCCAGTCGCGGAAAGCCGCCTGGCGCGGCCCGCGCGCGGCCAGGTATTTCCCCATGGCTCCCTGGATGCGCCGCCGGTGAATGAGGTCCGCGGAGACCTGGTCCGCGTCCGTGTGAAACTGGTGGGCGGGTTTGGTGTCAGTCATACTTTTGCCGGCGGAGTTCCGCGAGTTGTTTTTTCAATGGTTCCCAATAGGCCCGGTCCGCCGCGCGTTCGGCGTCCTCTTCGTCCCGGATGGCCCGGCGGATGTCATCCATGGAAGAGGAGGGGTCGCGGGCGATAGTCACCGGTCCGCGCAAAGAGGCTACCTTTGCGGCTTCGGCCGGGTAGCGGGTCACTGCTTCCAGAAGCAGTTCCGGATCACGAAGCTCCTCCAGCCAAAGAGCGATATTTGCGGGCGAGGGATCGTGGCCGTTTCTCAGGTAATGCCCGGAAACGAGTGTGCTGATCATAGGCCAGTCTTTATCCCGCTGGGTTTTCTTTGCACGGATAAGATCACGCAAGGAAAGGAGGTTGAGTTCCACTCCGTCTCCCACGATAGCGACCGCCCGGCGCTCCCACAGGGCGTCGAAGTAATCCACGCCCCGCATTTTCGACATGACATCCACCCGGATACCCGCGGCGTCTTTTCGGGAGCAGCGAAAATGCACGGCGAGTCCGGCATCCAGAAATTGCTGATCCAGGGCGGGAACGGCAATGTTTTGGGCCGCCAGGTCCGCGAGGACCACGCGCAATTGCTCCAAATTTCCGCTATCCGCCATGATGGCAAAGTCCACGTCTTTGCTTGCCTGGCCGGAGCCGTATACCCAACAGGCCTGTCCGCCCATGAGCAGGCAGCGCACGCCGCTGTGCGCAAAAGTGGTGATGACGGCGAGAATGGTTGAAGGGAGACCGATCATGAGGGATTCCGGATCGTGGTTCCATGACTCCGGGCAAACTCCTCCAGTTCCTCCCGGCTCCAGAAGGGGCTCTGCGGATCGGGATCCGGATCCAGCGAGCCGCCCATGAGTTGATAGTCCCGGAAGACGTCATCCATGGCGGCGGCCCGTTCGTCCATGGAAAGAAACAACCAGTAAAACTGTTCCGGCTCCAGCATGGCTTCGGCACGCGCGCGCCATTCTTCGGGAGTGACGGGGAAAGCGTTTGTTTCCGGCGGGGTTTTCATCCTGGGAGCTTATCGCTGGGCCAGCACTTCCGCCAGGTGCATTGTCCGGATGGGGCGGCCCTGGCGGTCCAGCAAGCCCTGGAGGTGCATGAGGCAACTGGAGTCGTTGCTCACGATGACATCCGCGCCCGTCTCCGCGGCGCTGGCGCATTTCACCTCGCCCATGGCGGTGGAGATGCCGGCATACTTCGTGGCAAAGGTGCCGCCGAAGCCGCAACAGGTCTCGGCCTCCGCCATCTCCACGAGCTCCAGACCGCGCACGTGCTTCAGCAACGCGCGGGGCTGGGATTTCGTCTTCAGTTCCCGCAGGCCGTGGCAGCCATCGTGGAACGTCACCCGGCGCTCGAAGGTGGCCCCCAAGTCCGTGACGCCCAGACGGGTGACGAGGAAATCCGAGAACTCCCAGGTCTTCGCGGACAGCGCCTTTGCCTGGGCCTCCTCCGGCTGCCCGGCGAAGAGTTCCTTGTAAAACACCTTCAGCATCGCCCCGCAGGATCCGCTGCCGATCACCACGGCCTCCGCCTTTTCCAGCCGCCGCAGTGCCGGGCGCGCGACCTCCCGGGCTTCGTCCCAGTAGCCGGAATTGAACGGCGGCTGCCCGCAGCAGGCCAGTTCCCCGGGGAAATCCACGGTATGCCCCAGCTCTTCGAGAATGGTCACCATACTGATCCCCGCCTGGGGGTAGAGGGCATCGATAAAACAGGGAATGAAAAGCGTGACGGTCATGCCATGGGGGGCGGGGTTATTTCGCGGCGGGAGTCTCCGGGAGCTTGCCGGTGAGGGAATCCTTGAGCTTTGCGAAGGTGGCACGCATCTCCGCGGGCGTGCCGGTCGCAAGCACCGCTTCATAGCTGAAATCCACCCCCGGCGTGATGGCGAATTTCACCAGGGGCGCGAAGTAGGAGCACGCGGCGGGTGCTTTGGGGTTCGCTCCGTAGCGGTAACAGGTGAGTTCCTTCGCGATGGGCACGAAGACGCCCACCCCCGTGTCCTTGTCATTCACATACGCGGCCCAGGATTCCGGGATCCTGCGGCTTTCGTTAGGCCAGCCGGGTGTGGAGCGCTTCAGCTCTCCGTTCGTCCACGGCTTGTCGCCTTCATAGATGACCAGCGTGCCCAGGGCGGGATTCAGGAACGTGGCGGGCACCTCGTGATGAATCTCCGGGTGCGATCCTTTCCCGTTATAACGGAACCGGAATTTCACGATCGCCACCTTGCCCTCCAGGCGGATGTGCTGTTCCATTTCGCAGTCCGTCAGCAATTGGCCTCCTGCCCAGTTCCGCGGGTGGACGCGGGAGTGGAGCGTGGTTTTGTCGCTGGTGATTTCCAGAAGCTGGGAAGCGTTCCCTTTGTAATCGCCGCCCTGCACGGGATTCCAGCGCCATGGCTTGTCCACCCACACGGAACCGTCCGTGTGCCCGTAGTAACTCTGCTGGATGAAGCGCCCGTGGTCGAAGTGATCCAGCAGATTTTCCCCGGCCCCGGACGCCGAGAGCCACCCGATGCCCGCGCCGCTGGACTGCTTCACGCCCAGGCGGACCTCGCCGTTATCGATGAACACCCAGTCCGCGGGATCCATGGCCGGGGCCGCCGCCCGGGAGAACCGGAGCCCCGCGGCCACGGTCGCGAGCCCGGTGAGAAATCCGCGGCGGGGGAATCCGCCAGGGCTAACCGTGAGTTGACATGGACCGGGAGGAGCAGTAAATTTCATGTAAATTAACTGCAGGAGTATGATTCATCTGGAGGACATTCAATCACTTTCTGATTTCCAGCGCAATGCGCGGGCCACCGTGGACCGGGTGAACAAAACAGGCAGGGCATCGGTACTTACCGTGAATGGCCGTGCCCGTTGTGTGGTCATTGGAGCGAAGCAGTATGAAGAGATGGCCGCGCTTCTTGACCGGCAGCAGAGTCTGGCAGAGATCAGGAAAAGTCTGGAGGAGGCGGAGGCGGGAGAGGGAGAGAATGCCGAATCTGTTCATGCCGGGCTTCGTGGGCGTGTGAAAAAAGCAATCCCGGGACGGAAAATGTGAGCAAACTGGTTTATACCCGGATTGCGGCACGTCAGATAAGGGAGATTACGGATTGGATTGCAGGGGAAAGCGAAATTTTTGCCGCCAAATGGGTCGAAGGGATTCTTGCATTGATCGAAGGCCCGGTGGCGCATGATCCGGAAAGGTTTGGTTTTGCTCCCGAAGCAGCTCTCCTTGAAAAATCTCTGAGGCAGGCGTTGTTCGGGAAAAAACGGGGCCAGTTCCGGATACTGTTTATTGTTCTCAATGGCACTGTCTGGATTGTACAAATACGCCGGGCCGCCCGGGACTATATGAAGGCGGAGGAATTTCCGGGCCTGCCTTGAAGGTAACCGGGGGTGGGGGTTTTCGCTTTCCCTTGTTCCTGTAAGGGCCAAAATCCCCGCCATGGATGACGAAGCGGCGTTTCTGGCAGACTGGCAGGCAAATCTCGGGGAGGCCCTCGCCGAGATCGGGCGCTGGCACATGCCGTTCGGGAAATACGGCCCCCAGCATTACCCGCCCAAGGGAGTGCCGCTCTACGATCTGCCGGACGAGTATGTCATCTGGTTCAAGCACAACGGCTTTCCCAAAGGGAAACTCGGGCGGCTCCTCCAGGTGGTGTGTGAAATCCGCATGGCCGGGGCGGAGTCGGTTTTTGAGCCTCTGCGGCGCGCGGCGGGCGGGCGGTATTCACTGCGGCCGAAGAAGAGGACGAGCTTCGATTTCAGTGGTGGCGAGTTGCCGCTGGAGTGATGGAGAAACGCGACGTGCTTCCTGTCTCTCGGGAGGGGTATTATAAGGTCGCGCATCCATAGAAAGCAGAGCAGGCCTGAACCCGACCGTTAGGCCCCAAGGAGCGGCGACATTCCTGTCGCCGTGGGATTCAACTGTTTGGTGCCTCCTGTTCGTGTTCCTGCTCTTACTCTTACTCTGAGTAGGAGTGACCAAACGGCTGAGTTCGACGGCGACAGGAATGTCGCCGCTCCTTGGGCTCATCCTTCGGGCTCATTCGGAGGATTCCCCTCCTGGCTCATTCCATGTCGAGTATTCCCCGCCGGGCCCGTAGTATTTAGTGAGACCCATGCTTTCCCCTGAAGACATCACCGCCACGCTGCTGCGTGAACGCCTCGCGCTCACGGCGTTCATCGCCACGGTCACGCGGGACTTTCACCTCGCGGAGGACATCTACCAGGACGTCTGTGTGAAGGCGGTGGGAAAGCACGGGGAATTCGAGTCCCCCCTGCATGTGCTGAACTGGGCGCGCGTGGCGGGGCGGCACCGGGCCATCGATGTCCTCCGGACGCGGGATGGCAAAACCGTGGGGCTCAGCGAGGAAATGCTGGCCGCCCTGGAGCCCGTGTGGCCCGCGGGCGAGGCCGCGCAGGGCTCCGCGGCCCTGGAGGCGCTCCAGGCTTGCATGAACCG
Organism: Verrucomicrobiales bacterium; assembly: GCA_965229245.1. Lineage (GTDB taxonomy): Bacteria > Verrucomicrobiota > Verrucomicrobiia > Verrucomicrobiales > V1-33 > V1-33. The sequence goes on along the minus strand of CBDDIW010000001.1, from coordinate 654,956 downwards.
CCTGACGCCGAACAACCGGGAGATCATCCGCCTGCGCTACTTCGAGGGCCGCACCGGGGCCGGGGTGGCCGGGGCCATGGGGCGGAAACTGGAGACCGTTTACCAGGCCCTCGCCCGCATTCATAAAACCCTGGGCGATTGCGTCCGCCAGCGCCTGGCCAGTGAGCCCTCATGAGCATGAAGCCGGACCCTGACATGGACGATGATGCTTTCCTCCAGCGTGTGGTGCGCTGGCAGGACGACACCCTGCCGGAGAAGGAACTCCGCGCCTTCGAGCAGGAGATGCTGGCCTCGGAGGAAAAGCGCCGGGTCTTCGCGGACCTGCAAACGCGGTCCCTGCTCATGAATGAACTTCTGCGCCGGGAAGCCTACTCCGGCGGGAAACTGACCCCTGTGGCCGGTCGGCGCGTGCCGGTCCGCTCCAGGGCCCGGCTGCTCTGGACAGGTTCCGCCGCCGCGGCGCTCCTGGCCGTGGCCGGTCTGCTCACTTTCCTCTGGCTCCCGGGCGGGAAGCCGGTGCCCGAAGGCCTGGCGGTGGTGGGGTATGAGCATGTGGCGGAATGGGAGGAGGGCAGGGGACCGGTGGACGGTCAACTGGCGGAGGGTTCCTATTCCCTGACCTCCGGCACGGTGCGGCTCACCATGGCCTACGATGCCACGGTGGCCACGCTGGCGGGCCCCGCGAGGTTCGACGTGGTGGCCCCCGGCCACATCCGCCTCCACGAGGGGCGGCTCAGCGCTCAGGTGTCGAATCCGGATGCCGGATTCACCGTCCTCACGGACGCGCTCACGGTGCTGGATCGCGGCACGGTCTTTGGCGTGGAGGTGCGGGAGGATGGCGAGGCGCTCGTCTCCGTGGTGGAGGGGAAGGTGGATGTGAAGCCCCCCGGCGCGCGGGAAATGCAGCGCCTGGAGCAGGGTGGGCGGCTCATCGCGCATCCCCGGCGCGCCAGCGTGCTCCAGTCCTCCGTGGAGGCCTCCAGCGGCTTTGAGGATCTGTGGCCGCTCACCATGGGCGTGGAGGCACAGTCGAATCTGGTGGACTTCGTGATCCCCCGCAAAAAACACCGGTGGAATGACTTCCGGAGCGATACCCGCATCTTCCTCATGCCGGAGCGCCAGCGGGTGAAGCCCGCCGCGGACCTCGCCGTGGACATCGTGCCGGGGAAGCCCATGGACCGCCGCCGGAAGGAGGCCGCGGGCTATCCCCTCGCGGGCCGGGGCCGGGTGAACAGCTACCTCCTTTTTTTCCGCACCGCCGCGGACACCGTGCCGCGGGAGACGGACCTCAGCGGCTCCATCACTTTTTCCCGGCCGGTGCTGGGGATCATTGCGAATGGCACCCGGCTCATCGCCACGGACGAAGCCTTCGGGCATCCCCGCGTGGTTTACCGGGACAAGCCCCGGCGCGGCATCGAGCAGTGGAAGAAGCCCGGTGAACGGGATCTCATCCGCATCAGCAAGGATGGCCGCCGGGTTTATTTCAATCTCCATACCACCGCGGATCCGGATGAATTCCGGGTCCTTGTCTCAGCCCCCTGATACTCCCGATATGAAGCGTTCCCATACCCTCGTCACGCTGGCCGCCACCCTCCTGGCGGTGCCCGCGCTGCTCATCGCCGCGCCACCCGAAAAAGGGAAAAGAAACCGCCCGGCCCGCGAGGCTCCCGCGCGCCCCGTGCCGCCGAATCACGAGGCCGTCCCCGCCGGGGCCGCGGCGGACTGGCATACATGGACGGACTCCGAAGGGGCCACGGTGGAGGCAAAATTCCTCGCCCTGGAAAACGGCATCCTCACCGTGGAGGGAAAGGACGGGAAGACCTCCCGCTTTCCCTTGGCCCGGCTGGGCGCGGAGGACCGGAAGTTCGCGCTCGCCTGCAAGTCCCTCCTGCCGCGCCCGCCGCTCAGCCGGGAGGTCATCGCCAAAGCCGCCGCGCGTCTGGATGAGTCCGTGGATGCCGCGTTGAAGAAAAACAACATGGCCGCCAACGCCCCGGCGGACGATGCCACCTTCGCCCGCCGCGTGTATCTGGACGCCATCGGGCGCATCCCCACGGACCGCGAGGCGGAGACCTTCCTGGCGGACAAGGCTCCTGACAAGCGCGCGGTGCTGATCGACCAGCTCCTCAACTCCCCGGGCTACACCATGCACATGTTCAACTGGCTGGCGGACATGCTCCGGGTGAAGGACGACTACGGTCGCGGCGCGAAGGCGTATCTCTACGAGGACTGGCTGAAAGACCAGATCGCCATGAACCGTCCGTGGGATGCCATGGTGCGGGACATGCTGACGGCCGATGGCAAACTGAACACGAATGGCGCGTCCGGCTTCCTCCTGCGGGACGCCCAGATGCCGCTGGATGGCGTCTCGAATCTGCTCACCACCTTCCTTGGCGCGGATGTCTCCTGCGCCCAGTGCCATGACCACCCCTTCGCGCAGTGGACGCAAAAGGACTTTTATAACATGGCCGCCTTCTTCGGGGCCACGGATGGCTACCATGAGGATACCTACCGGAAAATCCGGCGCCTCACGCGGTCGGATGCCATTCCCCAGGCGGATAAGGGGCTGGTGAATCAGGTGCTCTCGGGCAATGCCTTCGATCTGGTGGACCTCACGAGGAACACGCTCAAGTTTCCCGCCGACTACAAGTATCCGAACGCCAAACCCGGCGAGCCCACCACGCCCACGCTCATCGAGTGGGGGAAGAACGATGCCGCCGGTCCCGCTTATAAGATCAACCTGGGGAACCCGCCCGCGCTGCGGGATGAATTCGCGAAGTGGATGACCCATCCGGACAATCCCCGGTTCGCCGCCGCCATCGCGAACCGGTTGTGGAAAAAAGCCTTCGGCCTCGCCGTGCAGGAGCCGGTGTCCGACCTCGATGACCTGTCGGGCGCGAGCAATCCGGAGCTGCTCCAGTTCATCGCCACTTACATGAAGCAGGCGAAGTTCGACATGCGGGAGTTTCAGCGCATTCTGTTCAATACCGCCGCCTATCAGCGCCGTCCCTCCCCCATGCCGGAGGACCCGAAGCAATATGCCTTCCCCGGCCCCGTGCTGCGCCGCATGAGCGCGGAGCAGGCATGGGATTCCATCCTCACCCTGGCCTCCGGCACGGACATCGATGAATGCCTGCTGCGCCGCGGGGACGACCTGCGCCAGACCGTGCTGGCCTCCAATGAGATCAATGCCGCCAGCGTGCAAAAGATGATCGAAGAGATGCGCTCCAGCGGCCGTCCCCTGCGGGGCGCGGGTGGTGGTGGAAAGGGTGGTGGCAAGATCAATCCACGCGCGCTGGCCGTCTTTTACGAAGGAGGGAAGCCGCTGGTGCGCTCCGGACTGGTGCTCGCCCGGGCCTCGGAACTGCCGCAGCCCGCGCCGGAGAATCACTTCCTGCGCCTCTTCGGCCAGAGCGACCGCCTGGTGTCGAATACCAGCACCACGGACGGCAGCGTGCCGCAGATGCTCAGCCTCATGAACGGCCCCGCGCAGTCCGTCATTACCGGTGGCTCCACCGCCCTCGCCGCCGCCGTGAAGGCCGGCACGCCCGGGGAAAAGGTGGACTCGCTTTACCATTCCTTCCTCGCCCGACCGCCCTCGGACCAGGAGCGCGGGAAATTCACCGCCGCCCTCCAGAGCGGCATGGAGGTGGCGGATCTCGCCTGGGTGCTGCTCAACTCCCGGGAATTCCTTTTCATACAATAAATACCGGAAAGCCGGTAATATATACAGGAAACTTATATGGTCCGTGAGAAGGTCAGGGACGAGCAAGGCCCGGAGGGCCGATGGAAATTAGCCGGTGGCGCAAGCCACCGGAACCTTCCGTCAAGTGATTCGGAGCCCCGGCAGGGGCGATGGAAACCCTTGGGGAATGCGGGGCGACGAACATTCCAGCGCCCCTCCGGGGCTGTGAGCGTTTGTTATTCAGCTTTCCGGTGGCTTGCGCCACCGGCTAATTTCCGGCGGCCCTCCGGGCCTGATTCACCTGATAAGACCACGCGTCCCGGTTGCTGTCCGCGTCTTTAAAATAGTATCAAATGAATTCACGCCTTGCTGTAAATGGATTTCACCGTGGTTTACTCCGGCGGGTCCGGTGCTGAATGTAATTAATAGATTTTAGAAAATACCAACAAACGCCACTCAACCCTCTGCCGTCATGAACATCCATCGCCATTCCGACGAATTCAGCCGCCGTCTTTTCATTGAGCGCGCGGCCCGCGCGGCCTTCGGTCTCAGCGTGCTGCCTTTCCTGCCCGGACGCTCCAGCGCCGCGGAGGAGGCGAAACCAGCCACTCCCGCTTCCGCCGCCGCGGGGCCAGGCTTTGGAAAAGCGAAGGCGGTCATCATGCTCCAGCTTTCCGGGGGACTCAGCCAGATCGACAGCTTCGATCCCAAGACCGGCCCCTCCAAAGGCCCGGGGGACATCATCGATACCACCGGCGGTTTCCAGCTTACCTCCTTCCTGCCGGAGACGGCGAAGATCGCGGACAAGATCTGCGTCATCCGCAGTATGACGGCAAAGGTGGGCGTGCACGAGTCCGCGCGGTACCTCATGCGCACGGGCTTTGAGCAGCGCGGCACCATCGTGCATCCCACGCTGGGGGCCTGGGCGCAGCATTACCTGGGAGTGAGCCACCAGACGCTGCCCTCCAGCGTATGCATCAACCGGAACTCGAATCACGGGAACGGCTTTTTCCCCGCCACCATGAGCCCGCTACCCATTCTGGATCCGAACGAGGGCTTGAAAAACGCGCGTCCCCCCGTGGCGGACAGCGCCGTGGAGAAACGGCTGGCGCTGCTCAGCGAGGTGGATCGCGGCTTCTCGTCAAAGGTGAACGACGCGGGCGTGAACGCCTACAATGAGTTTTACCAGAGCACCCTCCGCCTCATGCGCGGGAAGGACCTGGAGGCCTTCGATCTCGCGAAGGAATCCGCGGACCTGCGCACGAAATACGGGCGGAACCGCTTCGGCCAGGGCTGCCTGCTGGCCCGCCGCCTCGTGGAGGGCGGCGTGCGCTACATCGAGGTGGAGAGCGGCGGCTGGGACATGCACAAGGACATAGAGGGCGGCATGGAGGACCGGGGCCGGGAGTTCGATGCCGCGTATGCCGCGCTCATCAGTGACCTGCACGCCCGCGGGCTGCTGGACAGCACCATGGTGGTGGTGGCCACGGAATTCGGGCGGAAACCCACCTTCGACGGCAGCGGACGCGGTCACCACCCGAAGGTGTTCTCCTGCGTGCTCGCCGGTGGCGGAGCCCGGCGGGGCTTTGTCTATGGCAGCAGCGACAAGACCGGCGGCGAACCGGAATCCAGCCCCGTGACCGTGGGCGATCTCCATGCGACGGTGGGCTGGGCCTGCGGCCTCCCGCTGGAAACCCCCGCCGTGAGCGCCAGCGGCCGCCCGTTTACCATCGGAAACAAGGGCAAGCCCGTGAGCGGCGTTTTTGCGTGAACCCGGCGCCGCCCCGCCGGTGGTGGTGTCCGGCGGGGCGCGCGCGTTTGACAGGCGGGCGTGACCGCCCTTTGAGGACAGCGCCCGCGCCTTGCGATCCGCTTGCGCGGCGGGCCTGAATCCGCATCCTTACCCATGACCGTCGCCGCCGCCCCCTCCGTTGACCTGCGCTCCGAAATCCTCCGCCTGAAGAAGGAACGGAACGCGGTGATCCTCGCGCACAACTACCAGATCAAGGAGATCCAGGACCTGGCGGATTTCGTGGGGGATTCTCTCGGGCTGTCCTATAAGGCGAATGAAACGGACGCGGATGTCATCGTCTTCTGCGGCGTCCACTTCATGGCCGAGACCGCGAAGATCGTGAACCCCTCGAAGATCGTGGTCCTCCCGGACAAGGACGCGGGGTGTTCCCTGGAGCAGAGCTGCCCCGGCCCGGCGCTGGAGGAATACCTCCGCCAGCATGCGGATAAAAATTACTACGTCATCGCCTACATCAACTGCAGTGGCGAGGTGAAGGCCCTGAGCGATTGCATCTGCACCAGCGGCAACGCGAAGCGCATCGTGGAGGCCACGCCGGCGGACCGGAATATCCTCTTCGTGCCGGACGCCAACCTCGGCTCCTGGGTCATGGAGCAGACGGGCCGGAAGATGGACCTCTGGCAAGGGGCCTGTTACGTCCACGTGGAGTTCACGCGGGACAGCATTCTGAAGATCAAGGAGGAGCACCCGGACGCCCCGGTGGTGGCCCACCCGGAGTGCACCTTTGCCGTGCGTCTCCTTGCGGACGAAGTGTGCAGTACGGAGAAGATGGTGCAGTTCTGCCGGGAGCATCCGTCGCAGAAGTTCATCATCGCCACGGAGAGCGGCATGCTCCACCGCCTGCGCCGGGAGTGTCCGGAAAAGGAATTCGTGGCTGGTCCCACCGAGCACTGCGCCTGCGCGGACTGCCGCTACATGAAGATGAATACCCTGGAGAAACTCTACCGCTGTCTCCGGGATCTGGAGCCCCGCGTGGAAATGCCGGAGGAGCTCCGGGCCCGCGCGGAAAAACCCCTTCTGCGGATGCTGGAGCTTTCACGTTAGGATTCCGTTCCCCGCCGATGCGGGTTTGCCGCGTTCCGGCGGCGATGGATGCTTCCGGCATGACCCGCCGCCAGTTTCTCACCACCGGCACGCTTGCCGCCGCCGCCGCTGCCTTTAGCCGGGCCGTCGAACCCTTCGCGCGCGGAGGCCAGGCGCGGTTTCAGCTCAGTCTCGCGGCGTATTCCTTCCGGGATTCCTTCAAGGATCCCGCGAAGATGGACTACTTCAAATTTCTGGATCTCTGCGCGGATAACGGCATCGCCGGCGCGGAACTCACCAGCTATTATTTCAACAAAGACGTGAGCGACGCGGACCTCCTGAAAGTCCGCCGCCACGCCTTCCTGCGCGGCCTCAGCGTGAGCGGCACCTCCGTGGGGAACAACTTCGCCCTCCCGGACGGCCCGGAGCTGGACAAGGAGAAGGCTTATACGAAACAGTGGATCGACCGCGCGGCGATCCTCGGCGCGCCGCACATCCGCGTCTTCGCGGGAGCCGCCAAGTCCCTGGACGAAGCCACCGCCCGTCGTCAGGTCATCAAGACCCTGGAGGAACTGGGAGCCTATGCCGCGGGTAAGGGAGTCTGGCTGGGCGTGGAGAATCACGGCGGCGTGGTGGCCACGCCGGAGGGCCTGCTGGACATCATCAAGGCCGTGAACAGCCCCGCCGTGGGCATCAATCTGGACACCGGAAACTTCCACGGTCCAGACCCCTATGCTGACCTCGCCCGTTGCGCCCCATGGGCGGTGAATGTGCAGGTGAAGGTGGAGATCAAACGCGCTGGCGCCAGCGCACCCGAGCCTTATGATCTGAAGAAAATCGCGGATCTTCTCCGCGGGGCCAACTATCAGGGGTGGGTGGCACTGGAGTATGAATCGAAGCCCGATCCCTTCACCGCCGTGCCGAAGCATTTAAAGGAGATGAGGGATGCTCTCGCGGGATAAAAATGGAGCCCCGGGCCCGGCAAAAAGGAATGGTCCCCGTCTTGAAATGAGGTAAAGGCGGGGATGCAATCCGCTTCCTGCCCCGCCTGTAGAAAGAACGTCCTGAACGTCGTCGCGGAACAGATTCCCATCCAGGACAGTCTCTCCCCCGCGAAATGGAGCGGCATGGCTTACCTCTGTCCCTGGTGCCGGGCGATTCTCTCCGTCCAGACAAATCCAATGACGCTCTTCAGCGACATCGTCCTCGAACTGGCGAACGCCATGGGCAAAAAGCCCGGAGCGCCCGGCACGGGAATTCTTTAAGGACCCGAGGGCGCGGCCAGGCCACCGGGATTAAGAGAACTCCATTTTAACGGCTTCCAGCTTGAGAGGATGCAAGAAACGCCACGCATTCCTGGACATAGCCAGCGGGCTCCGGCGCGGTGAGAATGCCACTGACAATCACCACCCGGCGGGCTCCGGCCTCCAGGACAGCCGGGAGATTTTCCTTTTTGATCCCTCCGATGCAAAAGACCGGCAGGTCCACCTGGCGGTGCACGGCGGCGATGTCCTCCGTGCCAATGGGCACATAGTCCGGTTTTGTCAGGGTGGCGAAGAGCGGGCCGAAGCCGATGTAATCCGGCGCGCTGTCCACCGCCGCCGTCGCCTGCGCCAGGCTGTGCGTGGAAAGGCCCACGATCTTTCCCGCGCCCGCGAGCCGCCGGGCCTCCGCCACGCTGAGATCGTCCTGGCCCACATGCACGCCCTCCACTCCCGCCTCCGCGCCCAAAGCCGGGTGATCGTTGATGATGAACGGCACTCCTTTTTCCCGGGAGAGCGGGTGAAGTCCGCGCGCCAGTTCCAGAATGCGGTCCGGGCTCAGATCCTTCGCGCGGAGTTGCACGATGTCGATGCCGCCCCGGAGCATGGCCTCCAGCATGGCGTGCATGGCGTCCGGCTCGCAGTAGCCGGTGTCGAGGATGCCGTAGAGATAGCAGTCGCGGAGGGATTTCATGCCCGACGCTGGAACAGGAAATCGGCGTTGCCAAACGGATGCACGCCGCGTTCTTCATGGCCTCCCACCCATGATCACCGAGTCACAAATCACCGATACCCTCCGCACCGTCAAATACCCAGGCTTCAGCCGGGACATCGTTTCCTTTGGACTGGTGAAAGGCATCCTGATCGACGGCGTGAATGTCACCGTGAAGCTGGAACTGGCCACGCGCGAGGCGTCGATCCCCCGGCAGATCCATGTGGCGGCCACGGCGGCGCTGGAGGCCATTCCGGGTATCGGGCGGGTGAATCTGGATTTTGATATCAAGGAACCCGAGACCGTGGCGGGCGCGACAGGCCGCAGCAGCATTACCGGTGTGAAGAAAATCATCGCCGTGGCCAGTGGCAAAGGCGGAGTGGGAAAGAGCACCGTGGCCTCCAATCTGGCCGTGGCCCTGGCCGCGACTGGTCTGAAGGTGGGCCTGTGCGACTGCGATCTCTACGGACCCAGCATCGGGCTCATGTTCGGCACGGATGAGCAGCCGATGGCCACGGATGACAATGAGATCATCCCCATTGAGGCACATGGCCTGAAGCTCATGTCCATGGCTTTCCTGCTGAGTGACAGCTCCCCCGTGGTGGTCCGCGGCCCGCTGGCCACGCGCTACATCACTCAGTTTCTCCGCCAGACGGCGTGGGGCGGCCTGGACGTGCTGGTGCTGGACCTGCCGCCAGGCACGGGGGACATCCAGCTTACCATCGTGCAGACCGTGGCCCTGGACGGCGCGGTCATCGTCACCACACCGCAGGAAGTGGCGCTCATCGATGCGCGGAAAGCCTCCGGCATGTTTGCCAAAGTGAATGTGCGGGTGCTCGGCATCGTGGAAAACATGAGCTATTTCCTCTGCCCGTCCGATGGCATTCGGTATGACATCTTTGGCTCCGGCGGCGGGGAGCAGGAGGCCGCCCGGCTGCGGGTGCCGCTCCTAGCGCAGATCCCCATCGACATGCCCACGCGGGAGGCAGGTGACAAAGGGAAACCCATCGCTCTGACTTCTCCGGATCAAAGCCCCGTCAGCGCCGCATTCCATGCCCTGGCGGCAAAGGTGGTGTCGGCCATCGCGTGATCTCCGGCGCGGATCACACCCCTTTCAGCGGCGGCATGGGACATCCTATGGTATCCGCGGCGGCACGGAGGAGTTCCGCCTCGCCGTCGCTGATGTATCCGTCGGCGGAAGCGGCGGCGGCACAGACGGTGAGGAGTTGCTTCTTCACCAGCGGCGTGGCGGCGTCAAAGCGCTCCAGAGCGGCGCTCACCTCGTCCAGAGAGGCGGGGCGGGGCTCCAGGGGAATGCCGGGACCATGTTCGGCCAGCATCGCGCGGGCCGCGGCCATGGCGGCGGCGGTTTGGTCCGGGGTTTTACCACCGGTGCCGCAGAGCGCGGTGAGCACCGTTTCCAGTTCGGGCAGGAGCTGACGCAGTTCGCGGAAACGAATGGCTGGTGGTGGCGCTTTGGTGAACCACCGGTCCAGATGCCGCCGCAGCATTCGCTGCACCATAAATTCAAAAAGGTTCACCTCGTGATCCGTGGTGATCAGCGCGTCCAGAATGCCCGTGAACTCCTGGTATTCCCCCGGGGAAAGGCGGCGCAGTGCGGGGATGGCGAGATCGATGAGCGCGATGGCATGGGTGGAATGCCGTCCCTCCATGTAGGCGGAAACGTGCAGCGCGGTTTCCAGGGCAGGCGCGTCCACCAGTCCGGCGAGCGCCCGGGCTTCCGCACTGTCCCCGGAGGGAACGAGCAGGCCAAACACCACTGTCCTCGCGCCCGGGGCCGTGTGCAGCAGCTCCAGCATTTCCGCGGGAATTCCTTCACGCAGGCGGGTGGCATTCTCCATGTCCGCCGGGCTCAGCATGCCCACGCGGGCCACGATTTCCCGGGGATTGGTGAGCATGGACAGACCGGCGGCGCGCGCGGCGGGCGGAGGCGTGCGGGGTTCCACCGGTTCCGTTTCATCATGATCTTCGCCGGTCGCCTGTTCCAGCAGGCCGTCCCAGGCGGGCATGATGGCCCGGATGCGGGTCTCCAGCGGCGGGTGCGTGGCAAACAGAGCCGCCGCGCCGCCCAGCACATTGCCAAACATCATGTGGCTCGCCTCCTCGGCATGCGCGGACTTCAGCCGGGAGCCGGAACTGTAGCCTCCGATCTTCATCAGCGCCCCCGCGATGCCCTGGGGATTCCGTGTGAACTGCACGGCGGACGCATCCGCCAGAAATTCCCGCTGCCGGGAGATGGCGCTTTTGATAAGACGCCCCAAAAGCACCCCGGTATAGCCGATGGCATAGAGCGCCCCGCCGATGATGAACACGGGAATCTGCGGGCTGTTTTTGCCATCGCTCCGCATGCCCGCCGCGATGCGGCAGACCAGCCCCCCGATGAGCGCCACCACAAGGATGCCGTGGACCACGCCGATGAGACGCAGATTCAACCGCATGTCCCCGTTCAGGATGTGGCTGTATTCATGTGCGATGACCCCCTGCAACTGATCCCGTGTCAGTTCCCGTATGCACCCCCGCGTGACTCCGATCACCGCGTTGGACGTGGAATTCCCCGCCGCGAAGGCATTGATGCCGTCCTCCTGGTCCATGATCCACACCTGCGGCACGGGAATGCCGCTGGCGAGGGACATCTCCTCCACCACGTTCAGCAGCTTGCGCTCCTCCGGGTCCCGGGTGGCGGGGTCCACCTCCCGTCCGCCCAGATCCTTCGCCACGGCGGAACCCCCGGCGGAGAGTTGCAGGATTTTGAATCCGCTTCCGAGCCCGATGACACCCCCGGCCAGCCCGAGGCTGAGCTTGAGCGAGGGAGCCCACACTTTGGCACTCCACAGCGAGACGAGCCCGGTGAGAAAATAAGTGAGGGCCAGGACCACCAGCACCGCGAGGGCGAAGAGGGCGATGAACAGCCGCGTGCGGCCCCGGGCCTGCTCCTGCTGGCGAAAGAAGTCCGTCATGACGCCTTACGGGGGAGGGGAAAGAAGTGGGTGAAACCCCGGCTTGCCGGGCATTCCGGACGGCTGGCTCAGGAGAAGGAAACCTTCACCGCCTCCCGTTCCACTTCGTTCTTCACCTCGAACATCTGCGCGGCGGTGAAGTTGAACATGCCCGCGATGACGCTGCTGGGGAACATCTCGCGTTTGTTGTTATACTCCATCACATTGTCATTGTAGGACTGGCGGGCGAAGGCGATGCGGTTTTCCGTGCTCGTCAACTCCTCCGTGAGCTGCTGCATGTTCGCGTTCGCCTTCAGGTCCGGGTAGGCTTCGGAGAGCGCCATGAAGCGGGTCATCACCTGGCCCAGGCCGGCCTCGGCGGTGTTCAGGGACTGCACGGCGGCGGCATCCCCCGGGTCTGCCGCCACGGCGGCGCGCGCGGTCGCGGCGGAGTTCCGGGCGGCGATCACCGCCTCCAGGGTCTCGCGTTCGTGCTTCATGTAGCCCTTCGCCACCTCCACGAGGTTGGGAATGAGATCGTAGCGGCGCTTCAACTGCACGTCGATCTGGGCGAACGCGTTCTTGTAGCGGTTTCTCGCGCCCACCAGGCCGTTGTAGAGCGACACCACCCACAGCAACAGGAGGAGGCCGATGCCGGCGACGACCCCGAGGGTAATGAAGAGCCCGTTGTTAGCGAAGAAAAGCGTGGCGGTGATCATGACGGTGAGCAGTGGGGATTTTTTAAAAGTGAGGGGAAGCGGTCCCGCCATGGGCGGAACCCTGGTCAGCGTAACCGTTTTCCTGTACCCTGCATCCACTTTGCTCAATGGCGGGTTTATACGTGAAACCCCGCGTGCGGGCCGGCTTCCCGGCGGCCGGATTGTTAGGCGCGCCGGTTCACACGTGTCCTGGAGCGGAGACGCGGCCCTCCTCGATTTCCGTCCTCCGGTCCCGCAGGATGCGGTCCGCGGTCTCACGGATCATTTCCTCCAGGATCAGCCGGAGGTGGCTGCCGCGGGTGAAATCGCTGGGGGCCATGTGCTTCACCCGGTTGGCATGGGTCACGAGTTGATAACACTTCCGGAAACTGGCCAGGGATTTGTCGTCCGTGTTATACACCGCGATGCTTTGCCCCCCGTATTGCCGCATGATGGTAAAGCACGGGATGTCCGTGGGACCATCACCCAGATAGACCATGTTGGGGAAGGGGATGGGCCGGAGTCCGGAGGGCATGTGGTCGTTCACATCCTGGCTGAGATCGAGGAGCCCTTTGTTGATGCGGAAAAGATACTGCGTCTTCTGGGTGTGGGAGATCACCCGCTTCGGGAAGGTGATGCGGCCCTCCTCGTCCGTGGCGAATTCGCAGCCGAAGACCTCCTTCACAAAAGGCCGGAGGCGGCTGCCATCGATGAGGGATTTGATGCCGCTGCTGATAATGTAGTGCTCCAGTTTAATGCCCAGCGTGCGGTGCGCGTCCGTGAGCACGCCCTCCAGTTCCCCGAAGATCTCCGGCAGTCCCTTGTAGAAGGTGAGGCCCCCACCCAGCCGTTCCAGATCCGCGATGGTGGGCCGGTCCATCTCCAGGTAATCCAGCAGCGTTTTGAGGTAGGCGAGCTCACTGTCCCAGCCCTGATTCTTCACCATGGCCTGGCACTTCTTCCAGAACGCGCCCGCGTTGATGCCATAGGCGGGGAACAGCACGTCGTCCTGCATGTAGGTGGGCGACAATGTCTGATCGTAGTCGTAAACGATGGCGATGGTGGTCTGCGGGATGGACATGGGGGAGAAGGAGGAAACCCCGCACCAGAGCGCCCGCCGCTGCTTCCATCCACCCCGAAATGAAAAAGCTCCGCGGGCACGGGAATCCTGTATTTGAAAGGGAACCAATGCCCTCTGGTCCGCCAGGCTGAGGGAGACGCGGTTCCGGGGAATTTCGCCAATAAAGACGGTCGGCGACATTCGTCAGCCGACCGTCATGCCTGAAAAATACTTTTGCCGCGGCACGAGGGGATGCCCCTCCTGGCCGGGGTTCGATCAATAAACGTCGCGGCGGTAGCGTTTGTCCGTTTTCATTTGATGGACATAAGCCGCGGCTTCCTCGGGGGTGCGACCGCCGCCGATTTCGATCACGCGGTGCAGCGCTTTGTCCACATCCGTGGCCATGCGGCTGGCATCGCCGCACACGTAGAAGATCGCGCCCTCCTCCAGCCACTTCCAGAAATCGAACGCCGCCTGCTCGATGCGGTGCTGCACATACACCTTTTCATCCTGATCCCGGCTGAAGGCGGTATCCAGACGCGTGAGCACGCCGTCCTTCAGATACTCCGCCCACTCCTCTTCATAGAAGAAATCCGTCTTCGCGCTCACCTCGCCAAAGAAGAGCCAGGCCTTGCCCTTCGCGCCCGTGGCCTTCCGTTCCTGGAGGAACGCGCGGAAAGGCGCGATGCCCGTGCCGGGACCGCACATGATGATGGGGGTCTCCTCTTCCGGAGCCGGGAGGCGGAAGCCCTTGCCCGGATTGATGAAGGTGGGGATCACGGTTTCCCCCAGCTCCACGCGCTCCGCGAGGAAGGTGGAGGCCACGCCTTTGCGGGCGCGTCCGTGGGTATTGTAGCGCACCGTGGCCACCGTCAGATGGACCTGGTCCGGGTTCGCCGCCAGGCTGCTGCTGATGGAGTAGAGGCGGATCTGGACCTTCTTGTTCAGGGACACGAATTCCTGCGGCGTGAACTTCGCCTCCGGGAACTGGAGCAGGAAGTCGATGACTTCCTTGCCGTAGAGATGCGCGTTCAGGTCGTCCTTGCGGTCCGGGGTCAGCAGGGCCTTGAGTTCATCCGCCGCCTCTCCGGGAGCACGGTCGGCAAGGGCGGTCAGAAGCTTCTTGTCCGGAATGGTGATGGCGCAGGAGGAGGTGAGCGCCTCGCGCAGAGTCACGGTTTTGCTGTCCAGATCCACCACGCTTTCCTCTCCCGTGTGCCCCAGGGCGGCCAGCACTTCATTTACCAGTTCCGGGCAGTTCGTGGGCAGCACCGCCAGGGAATCCCCGGGCTCGAAGGTCATCCCGCTCCCGCGAAGATCGATTTCGAAGTGCCGCGTGTCCTTCGGCGATCCCTCGCGGGAAAGCTTTACCGTGTGCTTCAGGCGCGCCAGGCACGGGTTTTTACGATTGAAGGCCGGGGCGGTGTGTGTCGGATTGCTCATGGTCTGGTTCGAAATCGAAAAAGGGGGGCCGTGAATCAGCACATTTCACGCCGGAACGCGAATGGAAAAATCAAGGAGAATCCAGTCCGTTCATACGCCTGCTCTTACCCGGAACCACCGGGCTCCTCTTTATGGAGGAAGCCGGAACAGGAGCCCCCCGGACAGAGCCCGGCAATCCGCGCCACGCGGGATGCCGGGCTTCCCGGTTTTACTATGCCGTGCGCGCGGGGCGCTCTTCGAACAGTTCGCGCCGGATGCGGTCCTGCTCGCGGTCAATCTGCTCCGGCGTGGCGCTGAAGCGTTCCAGGATGAATCCGGTCATGGCCAGGGCCACCTCGCCCTCCCCGGCGAAGACGCCGTCCGCGCCCGCGCGCCGCAGGCCCTCCGCCTCGCGCAGATACGCCGTGCGCGCCAGCACGCGGATGTTCTCATTGAGCGCCCGGGCCTCGCGGATGATCTCCTTCCCGTGCCGCAGACTGGAGGCGCTGAGAATGAGGATGGCGGCATTCTCCACACCCGCCGTCTTCAGCGTGTCCGGCAGGCTGGCGTCCCCGTACACCGCCGGGATGTTGTCCGCGCGCAGCCGCTGCACGGTCTCCAGATTCATTTCGATCACCACGGACTCGATGCCGTTTTCCGCCAAGAGCCGCACCATGGTGCGCCCCACCGGGCCATGCCCCACGATGACCGCGCGGCGGCGCATTTCCTCCGCCGTGGTGGCGTGCTTATCGCCCTCCGCGGGCTGCGCAAGGAAAAAGCGGCCCAGCTTCGGATGCCGCGTCAGCCAGCGTGTGAGGGGATCGATTCCCCGGTAGAGCAGCGGCGTGAGCGTGATGGAGATGATGGCCACGGCCACCAGGATATTGAAGGCCTCCGGCGGGAGGACCTCGAACTTCTGGCCCATGGTGGCCACGATGAATGAGAACTCCCCGATCTGTGCCAGGGCCACCGCCACCGCCAGACCCGTGCGCAGGGGATAACGGAAAATGAGCGTGATGGCCAGGGCGGCCAGCGGTTTCCCGATCACCACCACCGCCAGCACCGTGGCGATCTGCCACGGGGAATCCACAAGCGCCTGCCAATTGAATTGCATGCCCACGGAGACAAAGAACAGCACGGCGAAAGCATCCCGCATGGGCAGCGCCTCCGTGGCCGCCCGGAGGCTGAATTCCGAACGCCCCACCACCATGCCCGCGAGGAACGCGCCCAAGGCCATGGAAACTCCGAAGAGCGCCGCCGCGCCCAGCGCAACCCCCAGGGCCGTGGCCAGCACTCCCAAGGTGAAAAGCTCCCGCGAGGCCGTGCCCGCGATGTAACCCAGCAGCCGGGGAATAGCCCAGCCCCCCACAAAAAATGTGCAGGCCACCAGGGCGCCGATCTTCAACGTGGCCAGGCCCAGCGCCACGAAGGTACCGTTACCGGCCTCCGCGCCCGGTCCGAAGAGCGCCGGCAGGAGCACCAGCACGAAGACCGTGAAAAGGTCCTCCACCACCAGCCAGCCCAGCGCGATGTGTCCCGTGGGCGTGTGCAGTTCATTGTTGTCCACCAGCACCCGGGTGAGCACTACCGTGCTGGCCACCGAGAGCGCGAGCCCGAAAACCGCGCCCTGCGTCCATGTCCAGCCAAAGGCATAATGCATGAGCACCGCCGCGAGGGCCGTGGCCGCCGCACTCTGGCCGATGGCCCCTGGCACCGCGATGCGTTTCACCGCCAGCAGTTCCTTGAAGTGAAACTGAAGCCCCACCCCGAACATGAGCAGGATAATACCGATCTCCGCCATCTGTTCCGTGAGATGCGTATCCGCCACAAAACCCGGGGTATGAGGACTTACCGCGATCCCTGCTAAAAGATACCCCACTATAGGAGAAAGACCTATACGGTGGGTAATTAATCCCAGGAAGAGCGCGGCCACCAGGCCACCCGTGAGCGTAAGGATGAGGTGCGGAATATGCATGGGATGGTCAGTTTACGCGCGCCGCGGCTGGCGTCCCGAAAAAAATGAAGCATAATTCACTTGTTTCCTAACTGACGATGAAAATCCTGCGCGCTCTCCTCATCCCGGCCACGGCGGTCACCCTCCAGGCCGGGATCACCCGAGTGGCAAATACCACGCTGACCCTCCCCGCGAAGCTGCCGTCATCCACCGGATTCACCACGCAGAACGCCCTCGAAAAGAACAACATCGCCCTCACCTTCAGCGCGCCCATCGATATGGCTTCCCCGCCGGGCGTGACGAACCGGCTCTTTGTGGTGGAGCGCGGATCGGGGATTCAAATGGTGAATCTGGACACCATGACGAAGTCCACCTTTGTGAATCTGTCCTCCTACCTCACGGCGCGGGGACGCCCGGTGACCACCACCGTGGAATGCGGCATCCTCTCCATGGCGTTCCATCCGCGGTATAATGAAAATGGGTACTTCTTCGTATTTTACAGTTTCCGGGAGAATAATCAGACATGGCAGCGGGTGGCCCGGTTTCAGGCGACGGGCACGGCGGGAAATTACAACGCGGCCCTTACTGCGGATCCCGCGAACGCGGCCACACCGGAGCAGCCGCTCATCACGCAACTGGATCAGGACGCGAACCACAATGGCGGGGACCTCGCCTTCGGGCCGGATGGCTACCTCTACATCTCGGCGGGGGACGAGGGAGCGCAGGGGGACAGCCGGGACAACGCGCGGCGCATCGCGAAGGACTTCTTCGGCGGTATCCTGCGCCTGGACGTTGACTCCCGTCCCGGCTCGCTGGCCCCGAATCCCCACGATGAAAGCAGCACCGCCACCACGGGGGACAGCGCCGTCACGGCGGGCAGCTACCGCATTCCCCCGGACAATCCTTTCGTGGCCCTGGCCCAGGGCACGGGCAACGCGACCTACAATGGCTTCACTTTTCCGAAGTCCTCCATCCGCACGGAGTTCTACGCCATCGGCTTCCGGAATCCGTGGCGCATGAGCTTCGATCCCGGCACAGGACGTCTCTTCGTGGGGGATGTGGGGCAGGACCGGTATGAGGAGGTGGACCTGGTGACGAGTGGCTTCAATGGCGGCTGGAGCTGGCGGGAGGGGAAGCACAACTACACCTCCGGCCCCGCGCCCACCCAGCCCGCGGCTCCCACGTTCCAATCCACGGACCCCATTTACGAATACGATCGCACAAATGACGGCCAGGGCAGCGGGAACGACGCGGTGATCTCCGGCAGTTCCATCACCGGAGGGCTCGTTTACCGCGGAGACCGGCTTCCGGAGCTTTTTGGCAAGTACCTCTTCTGCGACTACAATTCCGGCTATGTGGTGGCGCTGACAGAGGGCGCGGGCGGCACCTGGACGGGTGCCCGGATCGCCTCCCAGGTCTCCTCCATCTCCGGCTGGGGATATGACCCGCGGAACAATGACGCGCTGCTGTGCAATCACTCCGCGGGCACCATTCTCCGGCTGGTGCGCTCTGCTCCCACCGGCACCGAGCCTCCGGCCACGCTCTCCGCCGCCGGGGTGTTTCAGAATCTCACGACGCTGACGCCAAATGCGGGTATCGTGGCCTATGAACCGAACGTGTCCTTCTGGAGCGATTACGCCCTGAAGTCCCGCTGGTTCTCCGTGCCGAAGCTGGCGGATAAAATCACCTTCAACGCCTCCGGCAACTGGACCTTCCCGGAGGGCACCGTGTGGGTGAAGCACTTTGAACTGGAGCGGGAGCGGGGCAATCCGGCGACCCGGCGGCGGCTGGAGACGCGCCTTCTGGTGAAGACGGCGGACGATACCTATGGCCTCAGTTACCGCTGGAACAACTTCCAGTCCGGCACCCAGACGGAGGCCTCCCTGGTCTCTGAGGAAGGGCTCAGTGAGGTGCTGAATCTCACAGTGAACGGAGCGGAAGCCACGCAGACGTGGCGCTTCCCCAGCCGCACGGAATGCCGGACCTGCCATACCCCGGTGGCGGGCCATGCGCTGAGCTTTAACACCCCGCAGATGAACCGCGCCCATGACTTTGGCGGGGAGACGCAGAATCAGCTCGCGGCTCTGCGGGACGCGGGCTATTTCACCGCTTCCGTTCCGGCGGCTCCGGAAACGCTGCCCGCCTTTGCCCCGGCGGGAGACACGGCATCCTCCCTGGAGTGGCGGGTGCGCTCATATCTTTCCGTGAATTGCGTGCAATGCCACCAGCCGGGCGGTACCTCCACTGGTTACTGGGATGCCCGGGCCACCACTCCCACGGACAGCGCGGGTCTTATGGATGGCCTGCTCCTCAACAATGGTGGGGATCCAGCCAACCGGTGGGCCCGGGCGGACGGGGATACCGCGCATTCCATGGTCCTGAAGCGTCTGGCTGGGGAGGGCGTGCCGCGGATGCCCCCGCTGGCGACGAACACGCGGGATCTGGAGGCGGAGCAACTGCTGACGGCCTGGATTCAGTCTCTGCCCTCCCGCCAGAGCTATGCTCAGTGGCAGACCACGTATTTCGGAGCTTCCCCGGGCGGGGAAGCGGATCCCGGGGCAGACCCAGATCACGACGGGCAGACGAATCTCCAGGAATATCTGGCCGGGACCGTCCCCGGAAATCCGGGCAGCGCGTGGTCTCTGAGTGTTTCCACGGAGCCGGACGGGAGCCTGCGCTTTTCCTTTCCCCAGCCGGGAAATCGCGCGGTGCAGTTGGAGACCAGCGCGGACTTCACCACCTGGTCTCTCTGGGACGTGCCCGGCAATGGCCTGATCTTCCCCGCCACCGCGCAAAACCGCGTGCTCACGGGTCCCTCCAACGGCGACCGCCGGTTTTTCCGCGCCCGGTTTACCCAGCCGTGACCGGTTTCCGGCAAAGCATCCCGTAGTGCGGCTGCGGCTGGCGGGTATTCAATCCGGCATGGGGAGAGCCTTTGCCAGCGCAGTTCCGGCAGTGCGGGAAATTTTAAGTTGCCGCAGGGAAACGGACACTCCACGGGATCGATATGCATTTTCAGGCATATAAGCATCACCGTTCCGCCTCGCGTCCCCGCATCGCCTTTTCCCACGCCGTGCTGCTGGCGCTGACCTCCCTGGTTTCATTCGCCGCGGCCGCGCCCCCCGCCGCGCCGCCGGAGGAGAAAAAGAAGGAGCCGGAAAAGACCCTGCCGGAGATGCTCATCCTGGGCGAGGCGCTGGGGGATCCGCAGGATAAGCCGGTGAGCGCCAGTTTCCTCACGGAGCGGGATGTGGAGGCCTTCCGCATCCAGGAGCCCCAGGACATCGCGCGGGTGACACCGAATATGTTCGCCTCGGACTCCGGCTCCCGTTCCTTCGGGGATGTTTACACCACCCGTGGAATCGCGAACACGGTATTCTTCGGCGCACCGTCCACCACGGTGTATGTGGATGACGTGCCCTTTGGCGAGACCTTCACCTACGCCCAGCGTCTCTCCGCTCTGAACAGCGTGGAGGTGCTCCGCGGGCCGCAGCCGGAAGTGGTGGGCCGTTACACCTCCGGGGGCCTCATCAATATCCGCAGCCGCCGCCCGGGCAGCACTTATGAAGGAGAGGCGAATGCCTCCTTTGGCTCCTACGATTCCTATAAAGCGGACCTGTGGTACATGGGTCCCATCAATGACTCCCTGGGCTTCCGCATCGGTGGCCAGTGGGACTCGCGGGATGGCTATCTGAAAAACCCGCTGACGGGCGACCGTGTGGATGACCAGGACCACTGGGGCGTGAATGGCGGTCTCTTCTGGAAGCCCGCTCCCGGCTGGGAAGTGAGCCTCACGGGTGCGTATGATGACTTCGAAGGTGGCGCGCCCCGCCTGGCTTCGCTGGACCGGACGCACTTCTACCAGGTGGAGTCCGATACCCGCGGAAAGCAGAATCTTACCACGGACAACGAAGCCTTGCGGATTTCCTATGAGAACAGCGACTGGAAATTCCTGAGCGTCACCTCCCGCCGGAACTGGGATCTGGATCCCTACATCGCGGACATCGATTTCTCCGCCATCCCCGCCGGCTCCATCGAACTCTATCAGGACCAGGAACTCTGGAGCCAGGAATTCCGCTTCTCCAGCAACAACCCGGAGGCGGACTGGCAATGGTCCGCCGGAGCCTACGGGTCCACCGGCGAGATCCACGGCAAAGGCCTCCGCTTTTTGAACACGCAGAATGGCGCCATCAACACGGACACCCGCCACACCCTGGATGAGGACACCGCCGCCATTTTCACCGGCGTGGCTTACAAAGGGCTGAAGCCTTTCACCTTCCACCTCGGTGCCCGCGCGGACTGGGTGCGCCGCACCATCCACCAGACGCACGACATCACCGCCAGCGGCTTCCCGTTCCCGCAAACGGTGCAGGACATGGATGACGACTGGTTCCATTTCACGCCCTCCGCGGGGATCGACTGGCAGATCAACCCGAACGTGATGGCCTATGCGAAGACCTCCTATGCCTTCAAGCCCGGCGGCTTCAGCCCTTACTCGGACAATCCCGCCTACATCCCCTTCGATGAACAGAAGTTCTGGGCCTCCGAGATCGGCCTGAAGACGAAGTGGATGGACGGAAAACTCACCGCGAACGTCGCCGCTTTCTACAACGACATCGATGGGTACCAAGTCGAACGCAGCTTCACCCAGGCGGACTACGCCGTCTTCAACGCGGACCACGCGAAGACCTACGGGCTGGAACTGGAGACCCGGTATGCCGTGAATGAATATCTGGACCTGCTGGCCACGGCGGGCTGGACGCACGCGCGCCTGACGGACTACACTGATCCCACGGGCCAGGTGTTGGATGGCAACACGCCTCCCTTTGTGCCGGAGTTCGATGGAGCACTCGCGGCGGACTTCCATCTCGCCAGCGGCTTCTTTGCCCGCGTGGAATATCTCTTCCAGGGGAAGACCCGCTTCGATGACTTCAACCGTCCTGACTTCAAGCAGGACGCCTACGGGCTTCTGAACGCGGCGGTGGGCCTGCGCACGGAAACGTGGACCGCCTCCGTCTTCGCCAGCAACCTCACGGGCGAGGAGTACTACACAAATATGAACACGGATGTCCGCACGGGTGCCCCCGGCGCTCCGCGGGAGTATGGTTTCAAGCTGGGCTACCGGTTTTAAACTTCGTCCTTTCCATGGTCCCTGGTCCTGTGTCTCCCCGGCCCCCGCTCACGCAGAGTGAGCGGGACCAGTATCATGCGGATGGCTTCCTGATCCTCCGCGGGGTTTTTACCCCCGCGGAGGCGCGGGATCTTCAGGACGAGGCCACGCGGCTGATGTCGCGCACGGATCTCATGGACAGCGATAACATCCGGTGCCGCTGGCAAAACCACGCGGAGACCGGGGAGTGCCGGTTCGATTGCTTCGATCCCGTCATCGACCTCAGCGCCGTGTGTGAGCGGGCGGCGCGGGACGCCCGCATCCTGGAGGCCGTCTCCGCGCTCTACTGGGAGCAGGCGTGTCTCTTCAAGGACAAGCTGATCTTCAAGCCCCCTGGCGCGCTGGGGTATGCCATGCACCACGATTACATCTCCTGGCCCACCTTTCCGAA
This sequence comes from Verrucomicrobiales bacterium, assembly GCA_965229245.1. Classification (GTDB taxonomy): domain Bacteria; phylum Verrucomicrobiota; class Verrucomicrobiia; order Verrucomicrobiales; family V1-33; genus V1-33. The sequence continues at coordinate 632,812 of CBDDIW010000001.1, read as the reverse complement.
GAGCTTTGTGACCGTCATCGTGGCCATCGATCCCGCGGGAGCGGAGAGCGGGGCCACGGAGGTTTTTCCCGGCTATCACCAGCGCGGATGCCTCTCCCCGCTGGACGGCATGTATCATGTGGCCATCTTCAGCGGCTACACTCCCCACCGTTCCGCCGCGAACCGGTCCGCGCAATCCCGCCGCCTGCTTTATCTGAGCTACAACGCCATGAGCGATGGAGGCGAGCGACGCGACCGGCACTACACTGAATTTAAGGGTTGGCTCCAGGACCGCTACGCGGAGTATGGCAAGGTGAACACCTTCTTCCGCTGATGGATTCCCGGCAATCTGCTTCCTCCCTTTCCGAAGACAACGCCGGCAGGTCCGGTATCTATTCACCGCCCCGGTCCCCGCTGACCGTTCCTCCGGTGGAAGGCCGCGTCGTCTGGCGCAGTGTGGTGCTTGCCGCCGTTCTGATGCTGGCCACGCTGCCGGGGCGCACGCAGGGGCTGGGGCTGGTGACGGAGGGGCTGCTGGAAAGCCTGAGGGTGGACCGGGTGGCCTACGCGGACATCAATCTGTGGGCCACGCTCATCGGGTCTCTTTTCTGCCTGCCCGCCGGGTGGCTGCTGGACCGGGCGGGCCTGCGGGTGACCACCGCGGGGATCGTGCTCCTGCTCGGCGCGGTGGTGTGTGCCATGGCGCGGCTGGAGGGCGCTGCCGGGCTTTTCCTGCTGGTGCTGCTCACCCGCGGGCTGGGGCAGAGTTCGCTCTCCGTGGCCAGCATCACGGCGGCGGGCAAAAGCGCGGGGCCGCGTCCGGAGATGGCCATGGGCGTTTATACCGTGCTGCTGAGTGTCTTTTTTATGATCGCCTTCGTGGTCGTGGGCGCGGCGGTCACCTCTGGCGGGTGGCGGAGCGCGTGGACTCAGGTGGGCCTGGCGCTGATCCTGGGGGTGGTGCCGTTGACTCTTCTGTTTCTGAAGGACGGGGGAGGGAAGGGGCTATCCCTGGCGGTGGAGGCGGGAGTGCCCGGCGTATCACTGGGGAAGGCTTTGCGCTCACCGGTCTTCTGGGTTTTCGGGGGAGCGATCGCGTTGTTCGGGCTGGTCTCCTCGGGCATCGGGCTCTTCAATGAAGCGGTGCTTGCGGAGCGCGGTTTTGATGCCGGGGCCTATCACAATTTCCTGGCCGTGATGGCCATGGTGGCGCTGGCGGGGCAGTTTCTTTGCGGATGGCTCAGCCGGAGATGGCCGCTCTCCCGGCTGCTGGGCGTGGCCATGCTGCTCTACGCGGGCGCGCTGGCTTCCGTGCCCCTTTTGGATTCACTGCCGCTGCTGTGGGCCTTCGCGGCGGTATTTGGATTTTCCGGCGGCATGATCTCGGTGGTCTTCTTCGCGGTGTGGAGCCTTGCCTTTGGCCGCGCGCACCTGGGCCGCATCCAGGGAGCCGCGCAGATGCTTTCCGTCTTTGCCTCCGCCCTGGGGCCCGCGCTGTTCGCCCGCTGTCATGAAAGCGCGGGCTCCTACACCCCGCTGCTCCTGTGGCTGGCTCCGGTGATACTGCTTTTTGGCATCGCGGCCTGGCTGACACCTGTGCGCCCGTTTGGAAGGGAAATACCGGACTGAGGGCTCCGGGGGGGCTGGAAAAGCCAGGAGACCTCCTTCACCCGCTTCCCGGTGACGAATTCCCGCGTCGCATCCCTGGCTGCCAACCACCGCCCCCGGTGGCTCACTTTGCCGGAGCGGCCAGGGACACGCGGACCAGTTCCTTATCGTTCCGGGCAAAGACGCATTGATTGGCAAAAGCCGGGTGGCTCCAGACCACGGACCGGCCCATGCCGGGGGTTTCCGGGGAGATGATTTTTGCCCGCGCGGCCTCCTTGTATCCGGACGCGGTGAGATCGCCGAGGATCAGTTCCCCCACATCGTTGAAGAGCACCCATTGTTGCGGGGTGCGCACCATGAAGAAGGTGCCGGAATTGAACTTCTTGTTTCCGGTGATCTCCTGGGAGGTCCAGAGGCGTTCGCCGGTGGCGGACTTGAAGCAGCGCAGTTCCCCGTCCGTGTCGCAGGCGAAGACGAGATCATCCACCACGATGGGCGTGCCGTTCTTTGGCGAAACCGCCTGGTTGGGCTTGCCGTCCCAGACCAGTTCCGCCTGGCCTTCGCCGGGCTTGACCATCATGGAGCGCTTCTGCATGGACCCCACGAAGATACCGTCCTTCGTGATCCGGGGAGTCATGATGGACATGCCGTAGGTGGCGGCGTAGGGTTGAGTCCAGCGGGTTTTTCCAGTCGCGGGATCCAGCCCGTTCAGGGAATCCGGAAGGAAAACCACCAGTTCATCTTTGCCGTCCCGTTTGGTCATCACCGGCGGGGCGTAGCCGATGTCCTTCGTGTCCAGCGCGCGCCACACTTCCTTGCCGGTCTTGAGGTCCAGGGCCACCACGGCGGTGTTATTTCCACCCGCCAGAGTATAAATCAGATTCCCGTTCACCAGCGGGGTGGCCGCGTAGCCCCAGATGGGGGACTCGGCTTTGTATTCCTTTTTCAGTTCCTTCGCCCACACGATCTTCCCGTCACCGGTGTTCAGCACGGCCAGATGCCCCTCCGCTCCCAGGGTGACGACAAGGTCCCCGCTGATTACCGGCGAGCAGCGCGGTCCGTTAGGGAAGCTGAGATTCAATGAGGAGGGCCACTCCTGCGTCCACAGGGTGCTGCCGGTCTTTTCATCGAGGCAGAGCACGCGCTCTTTGCCCGAGATGGCGGTCCGTCCGCCCGGGTTGGCATCCACCACACCTTTGGTGATCTGAAAGTCGGTGACGAAGACCTTGCCTCCCGACACGGACGGGCCGGAGTAGCCATTCGCCACGGGCACGCGCCAGAGCACTTTCGGCCCCTCCTTCGGGAAAGAGGTGACCAGGCCGGTGTCGTTCCAGGTGGAATCCCCGCGCGGTCCCAGCCATTGCGCCCAGTCCTCGGCGGAGGCGGGCAGGGTGGAAAAGGCAAGAGCGGCGGCCAGCAGGGGGAACGGTTTCATACCCCTCCACTGAACCGCCGCCCGGGCGTCAGTCAAATGCCCCACCGGGCATGTATTTACTTCATTCCCAGCGATTCCCACGCGAAGGAATACATGTCCGCGATCTCCTCCAGTTGCTTGGCCGTGGGTTTGCCCGCGCCGTGGCCCGCGCGCAGATCCACGCGGAGGAGGATGGGAGCCGGGCCGCCCTGGGCCTGCTGGAGTTCGGCGGCAAACTTGAAGCTGTGAGCCGGGAAGACCCGGTCATCGTGGTCTCCGGTCAGCACCATGGTGGCGGGATATTTCACTCCGGCCTTCACGTTGTGGACCGGGCTGTAGGAGCGCAGGACCTTGAAGTCCGGGGCTTTGTCCGGGAATCCATACTCCTCCTGCCACGCGTGGCCGATAGTGAATTTGTGGAAGCGCAGCATGTCCATGACGCCCACGGCGGGCATGGCGCAGCCGAAGAGGTCCGGGCGCTGGAGCAGGCACGCGCCCACGAGCAGGCCGCCATTGCTCCCGCCGCTGATGGCAATGCGGGAGGGCTTCGTCCAGCCTTCCTTGATGAGATATTCCCCGGCCCCGATGAAGTCGTCGAACACGTGCTGCTTCTGGTCCTTCATCCCGGCCTCGTGCCAGGCCTGGCCGAACTCACCGCCGCCGCGAAGGTTCACCTGGGCATAGACGCCGCCCGCCTCCAGCCACGCGATGCGGCTGGCGCTGAAGGACGGAGTGAGGCTGTGATTGAAGCCGCCGTATCCGTAGAGGATCACGGGCAGCTCCCCGTTCTTCTCCGTGGCTTTCTTCCGCACCACGAACATGGGCACTTTCGTGCCGTCCTTCGAGGGGAACCACATCTGATCCACGGTGATGTCCTTTGTGTCGAAGGCCACCTTCGTTTCCTCGTGCAGGGTGCTCGCGGCTTTGTCGATATCGTAGCGGTAGATCGCGCCCGGGGTATCGAATCCGGTCACGGCATAGAAGGTCTGCTTGTCATCGAAACGGCCTCCAAAGCCGCCCGCGGAGCCGAAGTTAGGAAGCTTCAGCTTGTCCCTCTCCTTGCCGGAAAGATCATAAACTGTCACGTCATCGTGCGCGTCCACAAGGCGCTGCACGAAGATGTGTTTTCCGGTAATGCTGGCGGTCTCGATGACGCTTTTCTCCTCCGGCACGATCTCCTGCCAGTTGGCGGGCTCCGGTTTGGTGATATCGATCACCACCACGCGGCGGTTCGGAGCCTTGGCGGTGGTGAGGAAGAAGAACCGGGTGCCGTCATTTCCCATGAAGCTCCAGTCGAACTCGAATTTTGTCAGGAGTTCCACCACGGGGGAGTCCGGGCCCTTTGTCAGGTCGCGGTAGAAGAAATTGTTCTCCGCCTTCGTGCCGTCGCTGATGGAGAAGACGAGGTATTTCCCATCCTCCGTCTCTCCGGCATGCAGGCCCCAACTGGGATGGTCCGGGCGCTCGTAGATCAGGCGGTCCTTGTCCTGGGGCTGGCCCGCGAGATGGTAATACACCTTCTGGTTGAAGTTCGCGGCCTTGAGTTCCTCTCCCGCCTTCGGCTCGGCAAAGCGGCTGTAGTAGAAGCCCTTGCTGTCCCGGCTCCAACTGGGGCTGCTGAACTTCACCCAGCGGATGATATCCTCGCGGTCCTTGCCCGTGTCCACGTCGCGGATGCGCAGCGTCTGCCAGTCGCTCCCGGCTTCGCTGATGGAGTAGGCCAGCACTTTGGCGTCGTCCGTGAGATCGTAACCGCTGAGCGCCACGGTGCCGTCCTTGCTCAGGGTGTTAGGGTCCAGCAGGACCTGCTCTTTTGAATCAGCCTTGTCCTCCTTCCAGTAAACCACGGCCTGGTTTTGCAGGCCTTTTTTCCGGCTGTAGAAAAGACGGCCGGCCACCACGGAGGGGACGCCCGTTTTGTCATAGTCCTGGAGTTCGCGGAGGCGTTTCAGGAAGGGAGCGCGGCGCGGCAGTTTGCCGAGGTAATCGCCCGCCAGCTTCGCCTGGGCTTCCACCCACTGGCGGGTCTCCGGGCTGTCGATGTCCTCCATCCAGCGGTAGGGGTCCGCCACCTCCTCGCCGTGGAGCTTCTCCACCAGCGCGTCCCGCCGCGCGGGCGGATAGGAAAGAGGCTCGGCGGCATGTGCCGGCAGCAGGCAACCCAGAAGAACAGGGGGGATCATAAAACGAAGATTCATGACCTCCAGTGGAGCCTCTTCCACGCGGAAGTCAAAGAAAGCCGCGAGCGCCCGGATGACGGAGGCTCGCGGCTTCGAAAAGAATTCTGTCAGGAAATCCTAGTCCCGCCGGAAGCCGGCGATGGAGAAGGGCAGGGGCTCGCTGGAGGGCTCGGGATAAGCGAACACCTTGTTCTCATAGTTCCGGATGATGGTCACTCCGTCGCCGTTGTGGAGCATGTATTCCGGATTGATCGGCACCTTGCCGCCGCCGCCCGGGGCATCGATCACAAACTGCGGCACCGCGTAGCCCGTGGTGTGACCGCGCAGATTCTCGATGATTTCCAGCCCCTTCGAGACGCTGGCCCGGAGGTGGGAGGAACCCTGGATCAGGTCGCACTGATACAGGTAGTAGGGACGGACCCGGCAGCGCAGGAGTTTCTGGACGAGAGTCTTGTAAACCGCGGGGTCATCGTTCACGCCCCGCAGGAGCACGCTTTGATTTCCCAGGGGAATCCCGTGATTCGCCAGGCGTTCGAGGGCTTCCTTCACCTCCACGGTGAGCTCCCGGGGATGATTGACATGCACGCTCATCCAGAGCGGATGGTACTTCGCCAGCATGGCGCAGAGTTCCGGCGTGATCCGCTGGGGCAGGAAGATGGGCACGCGGGAGCCGATGCGGATGAACTCGATGTGCTCAATGGAACGCAGGCGCTTCAGCATCGCCTCCAGGCGACCGTCGGAGAGCAGCAGGGCATCTCCCCCGGAGAGCAGGACATCCCGCACCTCCGTGTGCTGCTCCAGATAGCGGTAGGCGGCCTCGAATTCCGTGTGCAGTTCCTGCTCGCCCGCGCCGCTCACCACCCGGCTGCGGGTGCAGTAGCGGCAGTAGGAGGCACAGCGGTCCGTGACGAGGAAGAGCACGCGGTCCGGGTAGCGGTGGACGAGCCCCGGCACCGGCATGTGGCTGTCCTCGCCGCAGGGGTCCGCCATTTCCTCGGCGTTCTCCCAGGTTTCCTCCACCCGGGGGACCACCTGGCGGCGGATGGGGCAGTCCGGATCCTCGGGATGGATCAGGTTGAAAAAGTGTGGAGTGATGGCCAGGGCCAGCTTGTTACCGCTGAGGATGACGCCCGCGCGCTCCTCCTCGCTGAGAGTCAGGTGCTCTTCGAGCCCTTTCAGGGTGGTCACCCGGTTTCTCAGTTGCCATGTCCAACTGTTCCAGTCGGCGGCGGGGATTTCTTTATCTTTCCAGTATCCAGGAGCCCATGAAACAAAACGGCGTTCATCGGACAACAGCTCGGCTTGGTAACCCATTTGTGGGAGGGAGGGGGTTGATTGAGGCGTGGATGATAAAGGATCCCCACCCCCTGTCAACGCCGCCAGAGGGAAGTGCGCGCCCTCTTTGCAGAGTGCATGCCACAGAATCCTGTGGATGGTATGAGTCCCGTGGAGTATAAATATTCACCGGGAGTGAATTTTGCCGGAAATTCTCCGTCAATGCCTTCGCAACCCCGCTTCTGTTAACCCCACTATGAAAGCCACCATCACCAGAATCCTCGCTCTCTCCCTCGCCGCCCTCAGCCTCACCAGCTGCGCGGGAGGCCCCTCCGCCCAGACCGGAACCGCCATTGGCGCTGTCGCCGGCGGGGTTATCGGGAACCGTATCGGCCATAACAACGGCAACACTGCTCTCGGCACCGCGCTCGGAGTCGCGGGTGGGGCTGCCATCGGCAATGCCGTGGGGGACAACGTGGACCAGAACCGCGCGGCCCGGAACGGCTATTACAACGGTTACGGTTACGGCTACTGATCCGTTCCGCTGACTCCGTGACGTGAATTCAAAGCCCGGTCCGGAAACGGACCGGGCTTTTCCATTCGGAAATCAAACCGCCAGGGCTTCCACCGCGGTGAGGTGCCGCAGGACTTTCCGCACGCAGTTCTCCGCCGTGATGCCGTGGAGTTCCCGCAGGATATTCGGCTTTCCATGCTCCACGAAGGAGTCCGGCCAGCCGATGCGTTCCACGGGGGTCTGGATGCCCTCGTCATGCAGCGCCTCGATGACGGAGCAGCCGAAGCCATTGTGCAGGACGTGGTCCTCCAGCGTGCAAATCACCCGGCAACGGGTGGCAAATCGCGAGATGGTCCGGACATCCAGAGGCTTGATCCAGCGGGGATTGATCAGCGTCACGCTGTAGCCCTGGGCTTCCAGCAGGGCCTTGGCCTGTTCCGCCATTTCAAACATGGTGCCGAGGCCGATGAGGCAGACATCGTTGCCTTCGGAAACGACTTCCGCTTTCCCGATTTCCAGCAGTTCCGGCTGGGCTTTCAGGGGCTTGCCGGTCAGCGCGCCGCGAGGATAACGGATGGCGGTGGGACCGGCATCGTAGTTCGCCATGGTCCAGAGCATGTCCGCGAATTCGTCCTCGTCCTTCGGCTGCATGTGTATGAGCCCCGGCACGATGCGGAGGTAGCCGATGTCGAAAAGCCCGTGGTGGGTGGGGCCGTCATCCCCGCTCAGGCCGCCCCGGTCCATGCACATCCGCACCGGCAGGTTTTGCAGGGCGATGTCATGCATGATCATGTCGAACGCCCGCTGCATAAAAGTGCTGTAGATCGTGAGAAAAGGCTTCAGCCCCTGCGCCGCGAGACCGCAGGCAAACAAAGCCGCGTGCTCCTCCGCGATGCCCACGTCGAAGTAGCGGGCGGGAATTTCCTTTTTGAACAAACTCAATCCCGTGCCCCCCGGCATGGCGGCGGTGATGGCCACGATGCGTTCGTCCTCCTTCGCATACTTCACCAGAGACTCGGCAAAGATCTGGGAGCACGCGGGCGTGGGCAGCACCTCCGTCTCCCCGGTATCCACGCGGTAGGTGCCCAGGCCGTGGAATTTGTGGGGATTCGCGAGCGCGGGTTCATAGCCCCGGCCTTTCTCCGTGATGATGTGGAGCAGGACCGGCTCATTCTGCGTCTTCAGAAACTCGAAGGTTTTGACGAGCAGCGGCAGATTGTGGCCGTCCACCGGCCCGTAGTAACGGAGGCCGAATTCCTCAAAAATCACGCTCGGCATGATGAGGTTCTTCGCGCTTTCCTCCACCTTGGAGGCAAAGCGGCGCACCGCTTTGCCCGCGATCTTCTCCACGAACCGCGCGGCTTTGTCATGCAGACCGGCGTAGGTGGTGCTGGTGGCGATGGAATTGAAATACCGCGCGATGGCTCCCACGTTTTTGTCGATGGACCATTCGTTGTCATTCAGGACCACGATGAACCGCTTGGTGGAGGAGGCGATGTTGTTCAGAGCCTCGAAGGTGGGGCCGCAGGTGAAGGCGGCGTCCCCCGCCACGCACACCACGTGCTCGTCCGTTCCTTTGAGGTCCCGCGCCGCCGCGAAGCCCAGGGCCGCGCTGAGAGCCGTGCCCGCGTGACCGGCCCCGTAGCAGTCGTGCTCGCTTTCGGTGCGCAGGAGAAATCCGTTCAGCCCCTTATACTGCCGCATGCTGTGCAGACGGTCCCAGCGGCCCGTGAGCATCTTATGGACATACCCCTGGTGGCTGACATCGAAGACAAACTTGTCCTTCGGCGAATTGAAGACGCGATGCATCGCGATGGTGAGTTCCACCACGCCGAGGTTCGGGCCCAGGTGCCCCCCCGTCTCCGCGAGGGTGGCGATCAAATCCTGCCGGATTTTCCACGCGAGCTGGGGAAGCTGCTTGTCGCTCAGCTTCTTCACATCCGCGGGGCTCTGGATGGGCGGAAGGGGGGCGTCGCTAGAATAGTCGGATTTCATCGATGTTGGCTTGGTCAGGAGAGGAAACTTTGCGGGAGGTTTTTGGGGGCGAGGGCGCGGGATCCGCTGGAACCGTGCCTCCCGGAGGGAACGGCTCCAGCCGTGGCGGGGCCTCCCCGGCACGGGTGATCAGGTCTATGCGCTGCTGGGCGGCGTCCAGACGCTGCTGGCAGACGCGGAGCAGTCCGGAGCCTCTTTCATACTTTTCCACCAGCTCATCCAGCGGGAGACGGCTGTCCTCCAGGACGTGCACGATCTCTTCAAGCTGGCTCATGGCCTGCTCAAAGGTCACTTCGGGGTCTGGAGAGCCGGCGGTACGCGGTCGGGCCATGGGTGGGGAGGAGGGATTGCTGGAGGGTGAAACGCGGGAAGCATCCCGGCACGCCCTCAATTACGCAAGCTAAAGTTCCCCGGATGGAAAATCCGCCGACAATCCGCCCCCCGCATTCAGGGCATCTCAAAGGGAACATCCACGGGGGTGAAACTCCGGGCAAAATCCCCCCGGGCGATCCGCAGCCGGTGGTTTTCCATATGCCAGGCGTCAATTTCCTCCGGCGTGGCTTTCCTGTCGGGAAATACCGGGGGATTGCCTTCCGGCAGTTCGAAGTCGGGCAGGTCGTCGGGGGTCATTCTGGAGTATCCACACTGACGGGTATATTCGCCAATCAGGAAATCCCTGATCCCCATCCTTGAAACATAACTTCCGTTTTAGCCGTTTCGGGCTCCCGCCCATGAGAAAATACGCCTTCCTGCTTACACTTCCCGCTCTCGCCGTCACCGGGCGGGCGGATGATATCCAAACCGTGACCATCACGACGCCACCGGGGCAGATGAAATATGACCGTCCGGTGCTCAAGGCCACCCCAGGCTCGCAGGTGAAGCTGATCTTTCAGAACAATGACGAGATGCCGCACAACATCGTCTTTTGCACCCCGAAGGCGGACGGGAATGACAAAGGCATGGATGTGGCCATGGATGCGTGGAAGCTGGCGGAGCAGGGGGAGGCCAAAGGGTGGATCCCGGAGAACAAACGGATCTGGGCGCATTCGAATCTGGTGCCCGCGCACCAGAAGCAGGAGATTATCTTAAAAGTTCCGGACCAGCCGGGGATCTACCCCTATGTCTGCACTTTCCCGGGCCACGCCGTGGCCATGAATGGCGAGTTGCGGGTGCTGGCGGAGGGGCCGGGGTTTCAGTCGCTGAATTTCAAACTCTTCATGGGGGACTGGAACAAGATGCCGGACTTTTCCACCATGACTCCCCACCGTGAGGGGCCGCTCGAAGGAAAGAAGCTCGACATCAAGCTGGAAGGCATGAGCGAGCACTTCGGCGTCCGGTTCGAGGGGGTCCTGGAACCGAAGGAGGAGGGGAACTACCAGTTCTCCCTGGCCTCCGATGACGGTGCAAAGCTTTACATTGATGGCCGGCAGGTCATCGATAACGACGGCATCCATCCCTCCAGTGAAGTCAAAACAGGCCGGGTAAAACTTACCGCCGGGCCGCATATTGTGCGGGTGGATTATTTCGAGCAAAGCGGGCAGGAGGAAATCTATTTTGGTTGGAGCGGTCCGAAGTTCAGCGAGACCCCTCTTTCCAGGTGGGTGCATCCCAGCCGCCAGAACGGCGGGGAGGCGCGTTCGGAGGAGAAGAAACAAGGTATCCTCCTCGGGCCCCAGAACGACGAGGCGGTGATCTACCGGAACTTCATCGAAGGCTCCAGCCCGCGGGGGATCGCGGTGGGGTATCCGAACGGGGTGAATATCTGTTTCGACGCGGACCAGATGAGCCACGCGCTGATTTGGCGCGGGGCTTTCATCGATGCCCGGCAGCACTGGACCGACCGCGGGGGTGGCAAGACCCAACCGCTCGGTTTCAATACCATTCGGGTGAGTGGGGAAGGGCAGGGGATGGCCGTGCTGGCCGATGCCAATGCCCCATGGCCGGCGAAAAAGGAGCGGGCGGAAGGGATCGATTTCCTCGGTTACCACCTCGACAAGAAACGCTTCCCCACCTTCCGTTATCGTATGGGGGATCTCCGTGTGGAGGAAACCTATGAGCCTGCCGGGGACTACAAGACCGGCGATGAAAAGGTGACCCGCGTGGTGAAATTCACCGGCACCGCTCCGGCCAATCTTTATCTCCGGGCCTCCACGGGCAACATGAAACCGGAGGGCTCCGGCTGGAAGAATGACAATGGATACACCGTCTCCGTTGCCGGGGGAGAGCCTGTTCTCCGGGGAGGCAAGGAACTCCTCGTCCGCCCGTCCTTCACGAATGGAACCGCCACCGTGCGCATCGCCTGCACCTGGATCAATCAGTAACCGCCGCCCGCCATGCCCACTTCACTTTTCCGCCCCATGTTCCGTTCCCTTCTTTCTGTTCTCGCCGCCGGCAGCGCCTGCGCCGCGGATCTGCCCCGTGAATCGGACTACTATCCGATTCAGAGTATCCCGAACCCTGACAAATACGTCCTGGAAGTCGGGGCCGTGGAGCACACTCCGGACGGTGTCATCTACGCCACCACGCGCCGCGGTGAGGTTTTCCGCCTCACCGGCGCGGATGGCCCGGATCTTTCCACGGCGAAGCTCAATCTCTTCGCCCAGGGCATGCACGAATGTCTGGGCGCCGCCTGGAAGGACGGCGCGTTGTATGTGCAGCAGCGCCCCGAACTGACCCGCCTGGTGGACGAGGACGGGGACGGCCGCGCGGATGTGTTTGAAACGGTGAGCGATCACTGGGGCCTCAGCGGGGACTATCATGAATACGCCTTCAGTTCCCGCCCGGATAAGAAGGGGAATATCTGGTCCGTCTTCTGTCTGACCGGCTCCTTCACCAGCGAGACCCTCTGGCGGGGCTGGGCCGTGACCACCACTCCGGACGGCAAGACGGAGCCCGTGTGCAGCGGCATCCGGAGCCCCGGCGGCATCGGCTTCAATGCCGAGGGGGATGTGTTCTACACGGACAACCAGGGCCCGTGGAATGGGTCCAGCAGCCTGAAGTGGCTGCGCCCCGGTTCCTTCCAGGGACACCCGGACGGTCTCCGCTGGTATCCCGAGGCCAAGAACCTCGGAGAGAAACCGCCGAAGCCCATCGACAACGGCCGCATGGTCAAGGAACGGGAGCGGGATCCGCTGCTCGTCCCACCCGCCGTGATGCTGCCTCATGGCCGCATTGGTCAAAGCCCCACCGCCATTGTGTGCGACACCACAAATGGCAAGTTCGGCCCGTTCAAGAACCAGCTCTTCGTGGGTGAGCAGTGCTACAGCAACATCGCCCGCGTTTATCTGGAGAAAGTGGATGGCCTCTACCAGGGCGTGGTCTTCCCCTGGGTGGAGAATTTCAGCAGCGGCATCATTGGCATGGATCTGACGCCTTCCGGTCACATGTTCGCCGGGGGCGGGGATCGCGGCTGGGGCTCCCGCGGGGGACGGCCTTTCAACTTTGACCGCATCACCTGGACAGGGAAGGTGCCGTTCGAGGTTCTGGAGATGCACGCCCAGCCGGATGGCTTCACCCTTGTCTTCACCCAGCCGGTGAAACCGGAGACGGTGACGAAACCGGAGAGCTACAAGATGGATGCCTGGACCTGGGCTTTCCGCGCGGAATACGGCGGCCCGGAAGTGGACCATGTAACCCCGGTGGTGAAATCCGCGGAGGTGTCCGCCGATGGCCTGACGGTGCGCCTGCGCATCGACGGTCTCGTGAAAGGCCATGTGCATCTGCTGAAGAGCACGGGTGTGCGGTCCGCGGAGGGCCTGCCTCTGCTGCACGCCGACGCCTATTACACGCTGAACAACATTCCGAAAGCGGACCGTTGAACGGCCCAGGGCTTTGGCAGTGCCCAGTGGGAAAAGGATGCTTCCGGTTCATGGAAAGTATTCCTTAATAGAAACACCAGCTGTCATTGTCTCTGCTTCAAGGAGGTTCGTCCGGCTTCGTACGCCGGGCGAACCTCATCATGACACGTAACCTCCGTTCCTTCTATCTTCCCGCCATCCTGATGGCCATGCTCTCCTCCGGGAAAGCGGCCACCACGGTCTATAACTTCAATGCCTCCGGCCAGGGCTGGACCGCCTCCTCTATCCTTCCCATGGAGGGACCTTTTGTCTATGGAAACACCGGCGTGGGGGCTTCCGGTGCCTGGTCTTCCATCGGTCAGATCGTTGACAGTGCTCAGTCCAACACGACTTTCGTCACCAGCCCTTCGATCCTGGTTCAGTCCACCGGCACGGTCACCCTCAGTTTTGACCATTTATACAGTTTCGAAGGAGGAGCCTGGGATGGTGGAGTCGTTCAATTCAGTGTAAACGGGGGAGGCTTCACGACCATTCCGTTCGAGAGTTTTTCCGCCAATCCCTATGTGGCGGTCATTACCGGTTGGGGCGCGGGGGGTGAAAATTCCCAAAGTGCACTGGCCGGGATGACGGCTTTTGCCGGCGACTCACCTGGCCGGAGTGAATACACCTTCATCACCAGTGTGGCCAATGTGGGATCCTTCAATCCCGGTGATGCCCTCACGATCCGCTTTATGTCCTCCTCGGACACGAATACCTCGGGGGCCTTTTCCCCGCAGTGGGTGATTGATAATGTGTCCGTGACAAACACCGTTCCCGAGCCCGGCTCCCTGGGACTCGCGGCGCTTGCCGGCGTGGGCCTCCTGCGCCGCCGCACCCGGCAATAGTATCCTGCCCTGTCAGGGGCAGTGCGACACCTAAGGGGTTGGCGATGTATCGACCGACCCTTAGGTGGATGCGTTTGGAAGTGAAGCGCCAGGCAAACGCATCGAATTCGCCTCCTTCCCGTTTGCTCTCCCGCCGCCGGGCTTCAAATATTCCCCATGGACTTAACTCAGATCGCATACGGCACATGGAGCGGCGGACGCTACATGCACTTCGGGGAACAGCTGGATGAGCAGCGTTTCAACGACGCCATCCGGCTCGCTTACGAATCCGGATTCCGCACGTTTGTCACCGCCGATGTCTATGGCGTGGGCCGGGCGGATGAAATGATCGGCAGCGCCCTCGCCGGGGTGGATCGTTCCAGTTATTGCCTCGTCGGTACGATCGGGCACGATATCTACTCCGGCTCCCGGGACGGGGCGAAGGGCTACGCGCGCTTCACTGATCCCTCCCTGCGCGGCCCGGAGGGCTACGCGGACTATATCCGGATGGCCACGGAGAAGTCACTGGAGCGCTGCCGCACGGATTACTTCGACCTCCTCTTCCTGCACAATCCGGACGAACGCGGCTACACCAGTGACGCCGTGTGGGAAGGGCTGGCGGCGGTGAAGTCCGCCGGGCTCACCCAGCGTCTCGGGGTCGCTCCCGGGCCCGCGAATGGGTTCGCCTACGATCTCATCCACTGCTTTGAGCGTTACTGTGAGCATATCGACTGGGCGATGCTCATCCTGAATCCGCTGGAGCCCTGGCCGGGATCGCTGGTCCTGCCTGCCGCGGAGGAATACGGCGTGAAAGTCCTTACCCGCGTGGTGGACTACGGCGGTCTTTTCCATGGCGATGTGAAGCCCGGGCACGTCTTCCGCCCTGGTGATCACCGCACCTACCGGCCCGCAGGCTGGGTGGAACATGGCTGGGAGAAGATCGCCAAAATGCAGCCCATCGTGGAGAAATACGGCCTCAGCCTCATTCAGTTTGCCAGCCTGTGGAATCTCGCGCAGCCCGCCGTGGCCAGCGTGGTGCCCACCTTCATCCAGGAGGCCGGGGAGTCGGCGCTCGCCGTGGAGGAGAAGATCCGCGATCTCGCGGCCATGCCCTCCACGCCTCCCTTCACCCAGGAGGAAGTGGACTTCATCCGCGCCGCCGGGGACAACACGGGATGCATGACGCTCAAGGGAGCCAGCCGCCGCCACGCCACCAGCGAACGTCCGGATGAATGGGCCATGCGTCCGGATCTGGAGGAACTGGAGGAGAAGTGGAACCTGGAGTCCATCCGTTAAGCCTTTCGACTGGAGACTCCGGTCCATTAAGAAGCCGCCGGGAGATCACTCCCGGCGGCTTTTGGCTTTTAAAAGGATGGCTGGCTCAACGGCTCAGGCTTCCGACTCCAGGCACTTCTTGATATACTTGAAGCCATCGCGGTAAACCTCCTCCTCCGTCTTGAAGAACGGACGCCAGACACGCGTGGCGGCGGCGAGATCCGGAAGGGCGCTGCCGAAGGCTTCGATGGTGAGATAACCTTTGTATTTCTTCTTCTTCGCCAGCTCGATCACCGGCTTGATGAGGTTCGCGGCATTGTGCGTCTTGCCGGGCACGCCGCGGTCATTGGCGGAGATGTGGATGTGGGCCACGACATCCCAGTTCTTCTTGAGCGCGCCCACGGCATCCCGCTCCTCGATGTTGGAATGGAAAGTGTCGAACATCGTTTTGAAGTTCGGGTGGTCCACCAGCTTCACGTAGGCGCTGGCCTGCTCCATCGTGTTCAGGAAGTAGCTTTCAAAACGGTTCAGCGGCTCGATGCCGAGAGCGATCCCCGCCTTTTGCGCGAAATCCGCCAGGGGGCGGTGCACGTCGGCCGCGCGTTTCATTTCGTCTTCGGTCGGGCCGGTGCCGGAAAAGACGCCGAGCACCTGATAATACGGGCCGCAGAGGAGCTTGATGCCCGCGTTGTGGCCGCACTCGATCACCTTCTTCAGATGGTCCAAGCCTCCCTTCCGGTTTTTCGCCACGGGGCTGATGGGGTTGTGCTCCTCGTCCGGGGACACCGTCACGGCGGTCGCCTCCAGTCCGTTGTCGGCCAGAGCTTTCCCGGTTTGTTTGAAATGGTCAGGATTGCTGGTGTCAAAGATCGGGATCTCCACCCCGTCATACCCCGTCTTTTTCAGTTTGGTTAGGATGGGGAATTGTGATTCCACGAAATGCGTGGTCCAGAGAAGCAGGTTGAAGCCGATTTTCATAGCGTGCCGGAGTCTGAAATCGGCGCGTTCGCCTGGCAAGAGAAATGCCGGATCATTCTCCGTTCCGCCACGGGCCTCCCCGGAACTGCCGGGCCCTAACTTTTCATGAGCACGCCGTCCAGGTTCAGAAGGATATTCGCGACCGCCGTCCACGCCGCGGCCTCGGCTTCCGGGACGCCCTGGGGCAGTGGGCCGAGCGGCTCCGTCGCCAGCTTTCTGGCAGCAGCCGAGTCCTGGGAGTAGCGGGCAAATTCAGACGCGTAGAGCTTTTCCAGCGCGTTCGCCGCCGCCTCAGTGGCCGGACGGGATTGCACGAGGGAAAGACCGTAGCGGATGCGCGTGGAGGTATCCCCGCCGCCCTCGCGGATCATCCTCCGGGCCAGCGCTTGGGCGGCCTCCACATAGACCGGATCATTCAGGGTCACGTAAGCCTGGAGAGGGGTATTGGTGGGAATGCGCCGGATGGTGCACGCTTCCCGGCTCGGCGCGTCAAAGGCGGCCATGCTGGGATACGGCACGGTGCGCCGCCAGATGGTGTAGAGACCGCGACGGTATTTATCCTCTCCCTGGCTGGTGGTGTAGGTGCGCTCTCCGTTGAAGGCCGCCTTCCACAGCCCGTCCGGCTGGGGCGGATAGACACTGGGCCCTCCCAGTTTGGGGCTGAGCAGGCCGCTTAGGGCCAGGGCCTGATCCCGCACCTGCTCGGCATCCAGACGGCGGCGGGGGAAACGGGAAAGCAGTGTATTCCGGGCATCCGCGGCGGCGGCACTGGCTCCCGCGGGCACGGCGGAGGTCTGCCGGTAGGTATCGCTGGTCACCAGGAGTTTCAGCAGCCGTTTTACATCCCACCCGGTTTCCTGGAACTCCACCGCCAGCCAGTCCAGAAGCTCTGGATGACTGGGATAGGTGCCCTGCGTGCCAAAGTCTTCCTCGGTCTCGACGATCCCCGTGCCAAAAAGCTGGGCCCAGAAGCGGTTCACCGTCACACGCGCGGTCAGCGGATTCTCCGGGCTGAAGATCCATGTCGCCACCCCGGCGCGGTTCATGGGCGTGCCCGGGGGGATCGCCCCGAAGGCGACGGGAAAGCCTGGCTGGACCTCCGCGCCCTGATCGAGGAAATTCCCTTTGTTCAGGAAATGGGTCTTCCGCTGGCGTCCGGGCGGTAGTTCCCGCATCACGGGCACGGCGACGGGCACGATGCCGGCGATGGCATTTTTCCTCTCCGTGATCCTCTTGCCGATTCCCGCGACGGATTGCGAAAACGGGCGCACATAGTCCAGGACAGACTTGCGTTGCGCCGGGGTTCTCGCTTCGGGAGCAATCGCGAGCACCGCCTGGAGACTCTCCGGCAGAGCATCCGGAGGCTGCAGGGCATCCGTCACGCTGAGGCGGAATCGCCCAAGCATGTGCTGCTGCCCGAAATTCTGGGCCAGTATGATACTGAGCGCCATGCCGGGAGTTCCCATGTCGAGAGGCTGGGCGAAGCGGAAAATCCCCGTGTGATTCCTGCCGAACTGAGGTGCCCACGCCCAGCCCGTGCCGGGCTTGCCATCGATGGCCATGGACGGGCTCCAGCCCTCCTGGCTGAAGTCGGCTGTCGCGCGGGAAAGCGTGGCGGTCCGGCTCACGTCCACGCGGGACTCCGTGAAGGGAGCGGGTGCTTTTTTGATCTCACGCTGCCAGAGCGGCTGGTGATTGCCATCGAAGGCGATGAGCTTCCAATTGTCCATCCGTTCGGGAGCCTCCTTCCGGTTCCAGACCACGATGCGGTCCACCTGACGCGGCTCCAGGAGATCCACCTCCCACCAGGGGTTGTTGTCATTCCCGGTGTGAGTCACCGAACTCCGGGTGAACACGCCTTCGGTATTCCCGTCATTGCCCCGTGAGGCCTCGCCTCCGAAGTCCGTGCTGGACTGGCTGGCTTTTCCAGCGGGGGCCACATTGGTCCCCCCGGAAAAGACCTCCACCTCCGCGAGATGCAGGAAGCGGTGTTTGCCAGGCAGTTCCACCCGGACATAACGCACGGGAGGCGCGAGGCCATCCGGTCGCGCGGTGACGCCCACTTCACTGACCACCGCGTTGCCACTGCCGGCACGACCCGGACCGTGGCCAGGAAGAGAATCGTCCGCCAGCACTTCCAGTTTCAGCCCCGTGAGGTTCCGGAGCGATGTTTTTGCGGAAAGCGTGAAGGTCACCCCGTCCGTGAGCGTGTTTTTTGTCAGGATGGACTGGTCGGGCAGTTTATCCCATCCTGGAGCCGCCGTGCCGGGGGTCTCCAGGCTGGCAATATCCAGCGTCTGCCACTGGACCTTCCGGGTCTGCTGTTTTTCCCACTCAGCAGCCTCGGCCTCCAGCTCCCGGGTGTCGGCCTTCATCGCGCTCTCCAGCTCTTTGAGTTCCTTTTTCAGGGAGGCAAGCCGGGCGCTTTCGTCAGCCGTGGGCAGGGGCAGGGTGGGGGATTCATCCGGCTGGTCGTTGTCCTCGGTCTGATTGAAGAGGGCGTAGAAGCGGTAATACTCCTCCTGGGAAACGGGATCGAATTTGTGGCTGTGGCACTGGGCACAGCTCATGGTGAGCCCCATCCATGCCTGGGAGGTGACCCCGGCACGATCCTTCACGGCGGCCACGCGCCATTCCTCGTCATCCGTGCCGCCTTCGGTGTTGGTCATCGTATTCCGGTGGAATCCGGTGGCTACCTTCTGCTCCCGCGTGGCACCCGGCTCCAGATCGCCTGCCAACTGGTCGCGGGAAAAGCGGTCCCAGGGGACGTTACGGTTGAAGGCATCGATCACCCAGTCCCGCCATGGCCACATATTCAGGCGGAGGGGATCGGAGCCATACCCGGCGCTGTCGGCATAGCGGGCGATGTCCATCCACATGCGCGCCCAGCGTTCCCCGTAGCGCGGGGAGGCCAGGAGCCGGTCCACGTAGTTTTCATAGGCCGCGGGAGAGGGATCGTTGATAAAATCCGCGAGGTCCTTTGGAGAAGGAGGCAGCCCCGTGAGGTCCAGCGCCACCCGCCGGGCCAGGGTATGTTTATCCGCCGGGGCGGAGGGAGAGAGCCCGGCACCCCGCAGGCGTGTGGTGATGAAAGCATCCACAGGGTTCCGGAAATTCCCGGCGTCCGGCACTGGCGGGCGGACGGGCTTTGTGAAAGCCCAGTGGCCTTCGTATTTTCCTCCCTCCAGGATCCACTGGCGCAGGGTCTCCTTTTGTTCTGGTTTGAGATCCCGGTGGGCATCCGGCGGGGGCATTACGTCATCCGCATCCGTGGAAAGGATGCGTTTCATCATTTCACTCTCTCCAGGCTTCCCCGGGATCAGCGGGATGGCCCCGCTTTTCGCCGGGGCGGTGGCGTGGTCCCGCAGGTCCAGCCGCAGATCCGCCTTTCGCGATGAGGGATCCGGACCGTGACAGCCGAAGCAATTCCCCGTCAGGATAGGCCGGATGTCACGGTTGAAGCTCACCTCTCCGGAGGCGGGAGAGCAGAGGGGGAAAAGAAGAAGGACCGGCAGGTGACGGAGCATGATGGGCATACGGTGACCGGCGTTCTCCTGTATCATGGACACAGGGTGCCGGTGGGTGGATATAGGAACGCGGCTCAAATTGTTTAAGCGCCACCGAAGTTACACATTGAACCTGTTTGCAGCAGGCATAATTTTCACTGTTCCTCCAATCCCCGACACCCGGTAATCTCCCCTATGTCCAACCGCCGCCCGCTTCGCCGTCAGGATGACTCCGCATTCGGGGGCGAGACGGGAACCGGCATCGGTTCTCTCGCGATGATTATCGGGGGAGGGCTGCTCTTTCTGGCGCTGGCCACCTACACTCCGGACGATCTGGCCTCCTGGACGGGCATCAACACAAAGGAGCCTCCCAATGCCCCGGCGGTGAACTTTCTCGGGCCGCTGGGGGCCACGGTGTCCGGTTACGCGATGTTCCTGCTGGGCGGGGCTTCGTATCTGCTGCCCTTCGGGCTGCTGTGGCTGGGAGTGGCGAAGATCAACATGGGGCTGCGCTTCTTCCCCCGTCCGGCGCTGGGGTTCGCGCTGTTCGTATTCAGTGGCTCCGTCCTCCTGGGATCCCAGACCTGGTGGTTTCAGGACTGGTGGCGGGAATACAACATCCTGGGACCCGGTGGCGGCATGGGCTACCTCGGGAAACTTTTTGCCCAGAAGTCGATCAATCTTGCGGGAGCCGTGATTCTCTCGGCCATGGGATACATCGCGGGGCTTGTCCTGATGACGGGCATCCGCCCCCGGGTGGTGACCGTCATTACGCGCCGTGCCTGCGTCACGGCCTGGCGGCAGATCATGTTTCATCTCAGCGGACAGCGACGCTCCCTCCTGGATCAGGAGGATGATCGGGCAACCTCCCTGCTGCTGGTGGAGCAAAAGAAGGCGGAGCGGGAACGACGCCGCCTGGAGCGGGAACTGCGCCGTCAGCCTGCCGCCGTCGATGAGACGGGGGCCGTGCATGTTCCACTGAACCGGGCAGGCTCCCTGGAGCTGGATGAACTGGAGGAGGAGGTCATCGCGCCCGCTGGAGGCCGCCAGCCGGGTCCGGCATCGCGGGTGGACGAGGATGAGGAGGACGAAGACACCCCGCCAGTGACTCCCATGGTGCTTCCAGCCGAACCTGAGATCATCAATGGCTCACGCCGCAACGTTCCCAAAGGAGAGGCGAAGCTCTCCCTGGCTGAGTGGCGGAAGCAGCAGCAGAAGCCCCGGGAGGAAGGGGCCGAAGGAGAATCCGCGGTCGCCGCGGGAGGGAAGTCCGTGGATTTTTCCAACTACCAGCTTCCACCGCTGAACATTCTTCACTGGGATGAAAATGCCGCCGATGTGAAGATCGATGAACGCGGTCTGCGGGAGACACAGCGGACCATCATCGCCACGCTTTCCACCTTTGGCATCCAGGTCACGCCGGGCCCCATCACCCGCGGTCCCACCATTTCACGCTATGAAATTTACCCGAGCGAAGGTCTCCGGGTGAACCGCATCTCCGCGCTGGAGGCGGACCTCGCCCGGGCCACGCGGGCGGAGCGTATCAATATCCTCGCGCCTATTCCGGGGAAGGACACGGTGGGCATTGAGATCGCGAACGACGACAAAGTCGCCATCCCGTTGCGGGAACTGCTGGAGGACGATACTTTTGCCCGCACCAAGGCAAAGCTGCCGCTGGCCCTGGGTAAGGACGTGTATGGGAATACCATCATCGCGGACCTCGCGGCCATGCCTCACCTGCTGGTGGCGGGGGCCACGGGATCCGGGAAATCCGTGTGTATCAACTCCATCATCGGGAGTTTGCTCTTCCAGTTCACGCCCCAGCAACTGCGGTTCATCATGATCGACCCGAAGGTGGTGGAAATGCAGACCTACAATGATCTGCCCCACCTGGTGGTGCCGGTGGTCACGGACCCGAAGAAGGTGATTATGGCCCTGCGCTGGGTGGTGAACGAGATGGAGCACCGCTACCGCCTCTTTGCCAACGAGGGGGTCCGGAATTTCGAGTCCTTCAACAACCGCAAGTCCCGGCCCCAGGCCATCGCCGCCGCCGCGGAGAAGGCGGAAAAGCAGAAAGCCCGGAATGCCGCGCGTGGTCTGAAGCCTGAGCGGAACAGCACGCCCCTGCTGCCGCTTTTTGATCCTGAAAGTCTCCCAACTGAGGAGACGGTCACGCCGGGAACAGCCCAGGCGGCGAACGAGGACGACGGCGAGTATGTCTTTATCGACATGCCCTCGGATGAGCCGGTGGAGATGCTCACCACGCATCACGTGGCCATTGAGCCAGGGGCTGCTTCCGGGGCGGGATCTGAGGGGTCCGGGGAGATCTGGGATGACAGCGAACTCGTGGCGGAGGACAACGCGGACGAAGAGGAGGACGAGGAAGCCGGCCCGCCGGACTCCATTCCTTACATCGTGGTGATCATCGATGAGCTCGCGGACCTCATGCAGACCGCGCCCGCGGACATGGAGCAGCTTATCCAGCGGATCGCGCAGAAGGCGCGGGCGGCCGGTATTCACATGATCCTGGCCACGCAAACCCCTCGCGCGGAAGTCATCACCGGAAATATCAAAGCGAACATTCCCTGCCGCATTGCCTTCCAGGTCAGCAGCGCGCTGGACAGCCGCGTGATTCTCGACACCAAGGGGGCCGAGAAGCTGGTGGGGAAAGGGGACATGCTGTATCTCCCGCCGGGTACCAGCAAGCTCTGCCGCGCCCAGGGGGCCTTTGTCACGGATGATGAAATCGCGGCTCTCGTGACCCACTGTAACACCCAGGCCGCTCCGGTCTTTGACAAGGAGGTGCAGAAATCCCTGGGCGACGGGCCGAAGGAGATCGAGGAACTCAATGACGAGGACGAGGAGGCCCTGGAGCGCTGTATTGAGGTCATCATGGTGGAGCGGAAGGCCAGCACCAGCCTGCTCCAGCGCCGCCTGCGCCTCGGCTATGGGCGCGCCGCCCGGATGATGGACCTGCTGGAACAGCGCGGATTCATCGGGCCCGGAGACGGCGCGAAGCCCCGGGAGGTGCTCATCGCTCCGGACGAGGATGAGATGGAGGATTGAAGCGGGAGCATCGGCAGGCTCCGAAGGGAGACCTGATTCCCAAGTCTTCGAAATCAGACACCCTGCTGCGAGGCAAGCCCGTGCTGTTACGCCAGGGGTGAAGTGGCCTCCCCTCCATGGTATTGGAAGTGGAGCGACCGGTTTAAGTTTGTGCCTTCACCGTTTCACTGAATATGGATCGCGTGTTTGCATGACCCATGTTACGGGAAATTTCTAAACGACA
The DNA here is from genome assembly GCA_965229245.1 of Verrucomicrobiales bacterium. Lineage (GTDB taxonomy): Bacteria > Verrucomicrobiota > Verrucomicrobiia > Verrucomicrobiales > V1-33 > V1-33. The sequence continues at coordinate 610,139 of CBDDIW010000001.1, read as the reverse complement.
GTCTGTTGAATCTACAAATGCGGATGCTTGGCGATCCTCTTTTGTAGAACAACATTTGAAGTCTTCCGCTTTCCTTAATTGTCGCGAATGAGAGCGGCAGCCAGCCTGCCGCTCTCGTCGAAACTATTGTGCCCGCTGGCCTAAGCATGGACCTTATGCTTTATCTGATGCTGCCACGAGAGTGGCGTTGCCGAACCAGCGTGAGTTTTTTAAACTGATTCAGCCTGGGTCTATACCGGAGTCAGGCTGCATTGCGACACCTGCCGCGTTTTAGCGCCACCAGGCCAAGAAGACCGCCTCCCATCATCACCAGAGTGTCTCCACCATCGGGAACAGCGGTCGTGATGCTCCCGATTCCCGCGACCAGATCAAAGCTCCCACTGGTAGTGGAGACCGTGTAGGTAAGGAAGCCGGTGGGGGAGATGCTGGAAAGGATATTGAATTCCAAACCGTGACTGAAGACGGAGTAGGTTGTAAATGAAGACAACTCCGATGCGGAAATAAAGTTGGCCGTTACCGAACCCGTTTCCTCCCCGCCGTCCGGATCCCGGAAAAAGAATGTGATCGAGCCATCGATTACAGGCGTTCCGATGACAAAACCGAAATTCGACATATAAGTGCCGTCCGCCGGCCCGAAGCCAGTGGCGGTGAACATATTGGAGCCCGCATCCGGGGTCACAAACTGAAAGGTTCCGCTATAGGAGGAGGAAGGTGAGCCGGCCGCCATGCTTTGGTTGAAAACGTCGACATCGGAGAAGTTCATGGGAGCGGCGGCCGACATCTCAACGAAAAGGCTTAGGCCCGAAATGATTAAAAAAGCAGACGAATTTTTTTGAATGTATTTCATATTTATTATTCTCAATTTATGAGAAAATAAATTCATGCATTACCCGGGCCGTAAATTAAGATAATTATAAAATATACAAAATAAACATTTTTCCGCCCGGCCCTTGCCTTAAATGTTAGGAGAGAAATCCTGAAATGCGTGTGCGGTTTCGCCGTTTCGATTCTCCAGGATGTGCTGATAAATGCTCCGGGTTATCGAAAGGTGGTATTAATCCACGTAGAGGCCGGGCCTTTACTGTTAATCCCCAGGCAAGGGGAGAGGTTGAAGCAAGCGATCCCGTTATGGAAAGGTCCGCGCTGGAAGGATGAGACCCGCTCGAATCAGGCACTTTGGACCAGTCCCACCGTGCGGAAACCCTTCTGGCTCCGGCAAAAGCCTCCGGTCACTTCGCCAGCCGCCACTCCTGGCCGGTATTCAGCCAGAAGGTTTCGATCTCCGCCTGGCATCCCAGGGTAGGGCAGATCAGGGAGATGGCGGGGGTTCCGGCCTCTCCGGCCACGGCCCGGAGAAGTTTTCCGCCGCCGCATACCACGCCCCGCACTGTCTGGGGATCGGGATTAATGACTTTAGTTTCCACTGCTTTCAGAAGCTCCGGGAACCCCAGAGCTTCGTCACAGGCGGCTTCGGTGAGATAGTAGGCTGTCTGGAGCGCGGCACGTCTCTCCGCGAAGAGACGCCGGAGTCCCGCCCAGTCCCGGCGTTGCAGGGAATCGCAGAGGGAGCGCGTGAGCCGTCCCACGGTGTAGTCCAGTCCCTGCATGGAGGTAAGGTCCACCGCGCGTGCCCAGGGGCAGAGCGGCCACACGGCGGGGAGTGTTAGAGAGAACCCGCCGCTGATGCCGCCGCGACCGTGCAGCCATTCAATGGTCGAAGGAACGATCGGAAGGTCGGAGGCCTCTCCCGGTCGAAGGATGGCCGCCGGACGCGCGGGTTGCGCCGTTGGAGAGGAAGCCGGGATTTCTTCAGGTGCCTCCTCTCCGTGGTCGTGGTCGTGGTCATGTCCGTGATCGTGACCATGATCATGGCCGTGCGCGTGAGCATGAACGTTGAAGATTCCCGTATTCCGGAAATCCTCCCGGTGCCGGTAGCTCCAGGGGAAAAGCTCCTGCATCGCGAGCCAGGGGGCGCGGTTCCTTTTAAAGAGCAGCGTACACTGCACCGCCGCCGTTTTGGGCAGCACCTCCTCTCCGCCCGGCGCGGCCTCAATGCCAGGAGGCGCGGTCATGTGGAGACTGATTTCGTTCTCCCCCGCGAAGAGCCATTCGTTCACGGCGAGCGTGGCACGGGAGGCGATGCCGTCCGCGTTGGACCACACGGGCACGTCATTGATCCGCACTTCGCACACACAGGAGCGCACATCGACCAGCAGCCGGAAAAGCGGCTGGTCCGCGGGATGGAGCAACAGTTTGGCCTCACTCATGACACCAGGGGATTTCCTCCGCGTTTCCAGGTTCACTGCCCTGGGGCCACATGCGGGCGGGCAGCACGGTCACCGGCGCGACGGCAGGCGTGTCCTCCTGGCCCTCCGGCGGAGGCGGCTGCCAGGGCCGGAGGCGGACTCCGCCACAAATGCGCTCGATGCCATGGAAGTGCATGCCGGTGAAGGCGGACTGCACCCTGGGCTTCCGGTCCAGTGGTTCCGGCAGGGGGGAATCCGCGGGGGCCTCCACGGCAACCGCCAGACGCGTGCCCTCCGCCGCGCTGGTGGCGGCGGTGGCGCGGACGACGAGACTTTCAAACTCCGCCTCGCCCCGGGCTTCGAGGGCAAACGCGACCTCGCCATGAGATAGAAACCGCTGGCCGATTTTCTCCAGCGGACGCACGGACCGCAGGGAGGCGATGACCGTGCAGCGCCCCTCCGCGACAAGATAAACTCCATAGCGGGTGCTGAGTTCCGCGATGCCACCACGACCGGCTCCAGTAATGGGTTTCAGCCGTTGCTCCGCCGTCGCGTTCGTCATGAGCACGGGCAATACATTGGCCTCACCAGCGGCCCCGGCCAGCGGCTCTCCACCGACCCAAACCTCCAGATAATGCCCCAGCAGGCCCGATCCTGTCTGCTCAAACAACCGCGCCTCCAGCCGCACCGTAAGGGAGGGCGCGGGATCCCAGCGGAATGGCTCGCGCCATTGCAGGCGGCTGCTGTCCAGGCCCCGGCTACGGAGCGGGGAGCAGAGTTCATCCACGGCGTTCACCGTTCTTGTCAGGTCGTCCACCATTCCCAGGAGCGGGAAAAGCCCCTTCAGAGTCCGCCAATCCGTGATCTGTTTTTCCTGACCATCCGCCCGCAGGGACAGCGCTCCCTCCACGGCGGGCCGCGCCGGGCCGTTGTTCGACCGCACCTGCACCCGTGCCTCGCCGGTCCAGTGAAGGCCGGGGAATGCCTTCACCTCCACGCTCATACCCAGCCCCGCGGAGGGGCAGGCAGGGAAGGCGATGGTCCACTTCCGGGCGGGCAGCTCCGGCAGGCAGAAGGGATGCACTCCTTTCCGTTCCCACGGCTTCTCCATCTGGAGGATCGCGGCGGTGGCCGGAGAGGGCAGGGGAAGTTTCCAGTCCCGGACGGGAACCTTGAGGCTCTGCGGCGAGCCCGCGTCCGGGGTGACGGTGATGACCGAAGGCGTGCCCGGCGGGCATTCCCCGGGTCCCTCCACGCGGACGTTCAGCACATCCATCCCGGATTCGTCCGTGGCGCAAGACACCACTTGCAGCACGGGGGTGCCGATGTCCTTCATCACATGCCACAGGCCGTTCTGCGGAGGCAGCAGAGACGAGAACCACGGGTGCCGGCCTTTCACCGGCATGGAGTAAGTGAACGCCCGTACGTCATGACGGCACTTCAGGGCGATGCGCGTACGCGCGCAGCACGGGGGCAACCCATGATCCTCCGGCTGCACCGGATCGCTGATGGTGCGCACGCCGGAGAAATCCCGGTCCGCTCGGGAGGCCTTCCAGCTCATGCCGCGCCCGCGAAGTTACGTTCCGCCGCCTCGCACAGCTCTTCTATCTTCACCGCGCCGTCCGTCTGCTGACCCAGAAGGCGTTCCACCTCCGGGTATTTTCCGGAATCGTGGAAGTCCTCGCCGAAGACCGCGCAGAGTTCGGCGAATTTCACCACGGCGGCCTCCGTGCGGATGCCGTAGCCCTCCGCGGCCGTGATCTGCCGGCGCACCATGGCCGCCACGTCTCCCTGCGCGTGCTCCGCGCGGTGCAGCTTCAGGTAACTGACCACCCGCCCCACAAACCCGTCCCGGGCGTGGTCGAGAAACATCTGAATTTGATCCTGTCTGATTTCCAGCATAGGCGGGGGCTTAATATTGACGCGAACCGGCGGTCACGGAATCCCGGAAGGTATCCAGTCCCACGCGGGTGGTGGCGACGACACCGTCCTTCACGGAATAGATCAGCAGGGCTCCGCCGTCTTCGCTTTCGCAACTCCACATGGTGGGCACTTTGAAGAGCTGGGCGGCCTGCGCGCCATCGCAGGAGGGCAGGAAGAGCCGTTGCACGCGGGGATCGTAAAACCGGAAAAACACCAGACGCCCGTCCGGCAGGCGCACCTGGACGAACTGGCGGAAATGGTCCAGCACTTCATCGAAGTCCGTGTCCGGAGGCACGGCGGCAAACATGCCCCAGTTCCGGCCCCAGCCTTCCTGAAGGATCCAGGAAAAGATTTCGTCGCCCGGTGTCAGACGCACCAGATAAGGCGCGCGGGTCAATACCAGGGGGTCTGTTTCCCCGCGGAAAAGGCAGGCGAACGGGGGATCCCGGTCATCGAGGTAATCCGGAAGTTGCTTCACCATCGCTCCATCGAGCACGGCGTAAATATCGCGGGGATCACTGGCGGGTGGAGGCGCGGAAATCACGGCCTCCAACTGGATTTGCACGGCGGGCGACATCATGGGCTCGGATCGGAAAATCGGTTAGCGACCACCGCCGCCGGAGGAGGGGTTGCGTCCCGGGCCGGTCCCGCCCGGGGAGGGAGACGGAGAAGCGGGAGGCGGCGTGGATGCCTGGGGGGGAGATCCCGCCGGGCTGCCTGGTCCGGGGCTGTAGAAGGGGGCTCCGGACTGCGCCGCCTTGTCCCCGACGGTTACCTTCCCCCAGGTCTGGGGATTCGAGGCATGCCCCTTGCCCTTGGATTTCTCCACTTTCCCGGCACTGCTGCTTTTCGCCTTTTTGGTCTTGGTGGGGGCCTGCGGGTTTTTCTTGGAAACCTGGGTGGGAGAGCCCGGCGCGCCACCGCTGTTGATGAGCACCATGGTGCCCTGGATGGTCACGCCCGCGGGGCCGATCTCGATGAAACCACCCGGTCCCTTGAGGGTGAGGCTCAGTCCCGCCTCCACCACCACGCTCATGCCGCCTTTGAGGTAAACCGCCATTCCTCCCTCCGCGTGGAGATTGGTCCCCGCCTTGATGAGCGCCTCGCCCGTGATGTCCCGGGAACTGCTTCCCCCCACGCTCACGATTTCATCCGCCCCCACGCTCACGGACTGGCTGGAGCCGATTTTGACATTCTGATTCTTGCCGATCGTCAGGGAGTCATCTTTCCCGATGTCCTCCATCCGGTTCTCCTTGATCATGAGGTGGGCGTCCTTGCCGATATAGGTCCGGCTCTCCTCCTCGATGTAGGTATCGATATCTTTTTGCCCGTGGATAAAGATCTGCTCAGACCCTTTCGAATCCTCGAAGCGGATTTCGTTATAGCCTCCGCCGCCCTTGCTGGAATTGGATTTCCATACCGTCTTTGTCTTGTCCGCCGGAAGAGAATACGGAGGCTTGTTGTTTCCGTTATAGACGCTGCCCGTCACAATGGGCCGGTCCGGGTCGCCTTCGATGTATTCCACGATGACCTCCTGTCCCACGCGGGGGAGACTTACAAAACCATAGCCGCCACCCGCCGAGGGCTGGCTGACACGCACCCACTTGGAGGATTTCTCATCCGCCTTGGCGCGACGGTCCCAGTGGAACTGGACCTTGATGCGCCCATGCTCGTCCGTATATATTTCCTCCCCGGCAGGACCCACCACCAGGGCCGTCTGCGGGCCGGACATGGTGGGCTTTGGCGTAAGGCGCCCTGGACGGTAAACACCGGTGTCCGGGATGGCGGTGACGTGGCATTCGAAGCGGTCCTCCGAGGCACCCTGACCGGAGGTAAAGGCGTCGGAACTGATGGTCGTTTTCGTGGAGATAATGAGATATCTCCGCTGCTGGTCCACGCGCTCCGCTTTCTTCAGCTTCAGATAATAACCACAGGACACCGCGCGTGCCGTGACCATGGCGTCTATCGTTTCATAGCCCGCCTGCGCCTCCTCCAGCCGCACATTGGCCAGGGAGTCGCCGTCGCCCCCCTCGCGATACTGGCCGGGGAATTCATACAACTCGAATTTCGAAGCCGCGTGTTTCAGGGCTTTTTTCTTCGATTTCCGCAGATCCTCGGCGGGTTTTTTAAAGTTATAATCCGAAAGTGCGAAGGCTCCCGTGCTCACTGTTTTCCGGATACGCAGATCATAGAGAAATCCGTCCTCCAGCACGCCGGACCGCTGTCGCCATTCAATCTCCGACCGCTGGGGATGCGGCACGTGGAGGGACATATCATCCACGATCATCATCGTGTGTTTACCGTTCTCGTGCTTCCAGTAGTAGTAGATGCCCTCGTGCTCCATGAGACGGCTCACAAAATTGAACGTCGTCTCATTGTATTGCACACAAAAAACCCGGGGCTTGTAGTTGCCGCGCAGGTTGAATTCGAAGTCATGGAAGCCATGTTCCGCGAATACCTCCTCAATGATGGCGCGCACCGTTTTCTCCTGGAAGATACGGCAGTCGCTCGTCCGTGTGAGCATCCACAGCCAGGGCACTACCTCGCCATGGTAGATGCCCGCGCCCTTTTCATAACCGAGGAAGGAGAGCGTGGAGAGAAACCCGTTGAAGTAACGGGTGGCACTGTTCTCCAGTTCCAGACGCACCGTGAGCTCCGTGCCCACGAGATCGTCAGGTTCCACATCCTGCTTCGGATCGAGAAGCACGATGTGATAGCTGAACAGTCTGCCGAGTTCCTCCCGTCCGGAGAACGACTTCAAAAGGAGTCGGTCCGGACCGAGTTTTGTCTCGACCGCGGCGTGGCGATGCGCTTGAGTAGGATTCATCGGAGGTCTGAAAGCGATAGCGGTTGGCCCCTGGGATGTAAAGTCCCAAAAGGCACGTCTCCCCGTCTGACGCCCCCTTCCCGGGGTTTATTCGATCCCGTGGACAAAGCCCTGAGCAGGTGCCTGGGATAATGTCCTTATACGCCGGTGGTGGAGCCCGGAGGCACTGGTGATGGTTCTTGCGTTTGAGGGTCCGCAAACCTATTGCTGGCGGACGCTTCGCTCCGCGTTTCCTCCCTCTATGCCCCTGCCAGGAATCCAACCACTTCCCTCCGGACTCACGCTGCTCCCGCTGTTCCCGGAGAGTGTGCCGCCGCGTATCTCCGCGGCCGTTACGGATGCGTCTCCCGCTTCGTTCATCCTTCTACGGGAAACACCGGATGCCCTGGTGTATGCGGGGGCGGTCACGGACGCGGAGAACCGGGTGCTGCAATGGCTGGAGATCTGGGTGCAGCGGACACGGACCTCCTCTTTCTTCCATCTTGGAAATGAGGTCCCCGCCGCGGGGGAGCGGGATGCCCGCTGGCATGAATTGCGGAAAGCGCTCGCGGAGTGCGGGGATGGACGGGTTTTCACCACGGACAGGGAAAGCACGTCCGCGGCTCCCTGCCGCTGGGGAGCCGGGGGAGTGCCTTTGGAAATCGCGGATCCTGGAGCGGTTGCTTACCCGGTCTTCAATCCGGATGGCGGGCATGTCTTCTTCCGTTTCGCGGCCCCTTTTGGCGCGACGGAATACTCCGCCGCGCTCTCCACGGGCCAGCTTCCCCCGCCGGGACCGCGCGGCGCGGGACTGACTCCCCAGGCGGCGCGGGACATCCGGCACCAGCCGGGTTACTATCTGCGCTCCTGGCAGGGGGAAACCCCGCCGCTCGCGGAGATCCTGCATCTCAAGCTCTCCCTCCTGCACGGCGTCCTCACGGCCACCGAGGCCGCCATCCGCGCGAGGCGGCTGCCGCTGCTGAATCTCAAAACCCGGAGCTTCGGGCTCGACTGGGCGGGGGACCGCTCCGGGATGGCGCTCTGGACGGTGCAGCCGGTGCTGGATCTTCCCTCCGCCGCCACACGCTGGCTGGGTGGGGATGGTGATGACCCTGTCTTCCTTCTCGCGGAGGAACCTCCGGCGAGCATCTACCGGCACCCGGACATCACCGCGCCACGCATGGTGCGGGGCAATGTGCGCCTCAGCCAGTTGCGGCCGGTGGGGTCGCTGGAGGATCAACTGGAAACGGAGGGCACGCTGCTGCTCACGGAGACGTTGCCGCGCCCCGGGGATGCCCTGCTCATCCATTGCCCGCTGGCCGCCCACCCCATCCAGGCGTCCGTGACGGCGCTGGATGAGTCCCGCGGGGAAGTCATCTTCCGCAGTGCCCGCTGGCGGCCCGCGCCGGGCATCGCGGCCTCTCTTTCCAGCGGCGGCCAGGCTCCACCTCCCATGGACTGCGATTGCGCCCTGGTGCCACGCCTTTCCGCGCCCGGAGACCTTTACGCGCTGGGCGTCATCGCGCTGGAGGTCCTGTGCGGGGGCTCGGGGCAGGGGCTGCCGTTGATCGTGGACGAGGCCCTGCGCATCGGGCAGCGGCTGGGACAGGAGAAGGAAAAGATCGCCCCGGACGCCGTGCCGGATACCCTGGCGGGCTGGCAACGGCGGGAGCCGGACGCCCGGTGGACCTCCGTGCTGGCCGCCCGCCACCTCGCGGGGCCCGCGCCGGACCCGGACACGGCGGCCCGCATGGTGCCGCCCGTGGCGTGGTATTCCGCGCTTACCTGGGCAATCCGGCTGCTCACCGGTTCGTGTCCCCAGGCTTATTGCCAGACCCCGGGTGAAGGTTCTGCGCAGTCACCGCACCTGGTGCTGGAGCAGCCTTTACGGGACCTCCGTGCCCTGCTGCACCGCACGCGGGCACTCATTACCATGGAGTGGAAGGCAAATCTGGAGATCCGGGATCAGATCCTGGCGGTGATGGACAAGTGATGGCTTTGCCACCCTGCCACTGCCGCCTCAGGGGCGGTTGATTTCCGCCGCGAGTTCCGTCACCGCTTCCCGGAGCATGGCGATCTTCACGGGCTTCACCAGGTGCCGGGAAAAGCCGGCCTCCGCGCTTTGCTTCAGGTCCGTGCTCATGCCGTAACCACTGAGGGCGATGCCGCGCAGCCCATGCGCGGCGGACAGGTGCCGCATGAGATCGAGACCGCTGCCGTCCGGCAGTCCCAGATCGCTGATCACCAGATCGAACGGCAGTTCCGCCGCGGCTTTGGCGGCGAGGTCGCGGGCTTCGGTGACATTGGAGGCATGGGCCACCTCCCAGCCGCTCCGGCGCAGCAGTTCGCACATGGTCAGCGCGGAATCCTTGTGATCCTCCACGAGAAGAATGCGCAGCCGCCGTGAAGGCGATGGCGGAGCCGTGGCGGAAGTGATGGTGACCGGTTCGGGCGCGCGGGTCCCGGGAGGAGTTGACTGGTGCAGCGGAAGGGTCAAAATAAAGGTGCTGCCTTTGCCTGGACCATCACTCTCCGCCCGCAGAGTCCCCTGGTGGGCGCGGGCGATGGCCCGGCTGATGGCAAGTCCCAGCCCCAAGCCGCCAAACTGCCGGGTAATGGAGCGTCCTCCCTGCTCAAAGGCCTCGAACACCCGCTCCAGATTTTCCCGTTCAATGCCGATGCCGGTGTCCTCCACCTCCAGCACCAGGCAGTCGCCCTGTCCTGTTTCGGTCACGTGGGAGCGAATGGTTACCGTGCCGCCCGGCGGGGTGAATTTCACCGCGTTCTTCAGGAGATTCCAGAGGATCTGGGAGACACGCGCGCGGTCCGCCCACACCGCGGCCTCCGCCTTCCCGCCTTCATACAGGAAGGAGAGTTGCTTTGCCTCCAGATCCGCCCGGCAGTTGCCCAGGGCATCCTCCACGATGGACGCTGGCGTAAGAAGCTCACACTGCAGCTCCAGTTTGCCCCGGGTCACGCGGGTGAGGTCCAGGAGGTCATCGATGAGTCGGGCCTCCAACTCCACATTCCGCTCCGCCCGCTGGATGTCCTCCAGCACCTGGGGCGGCAGGGTCGCGTCCTGCCGGATGCTGGACAGAATGGCCAGTACCGGCGTGAGCGGGGTGCGCAGTTCGTGACTCAGGGCCGCGAGGAAATCATCCTTCGTCTGGCTGGCCAGCTCCGCCGCCGCGCGAGCCTCCTGGGCTGATTGATAAAGCCGGGCGGAGTCCATGGCCGCGGCGGCATGCGCGGCGAGGCTTTTGGCAAATTCCTCATCCCGCGCGGTGAAAACGTCCTCCTCCGGATGGCCGAAAAACAGCCCTCCGAGCACCTCGCCCGTGCGGGCCACCACGGGAACCGCGAGATAACTGACCACCGGCAGGTGACCGGCGGGCATGCCATGGTGCGGCGGGTTTTTCCCGAAGCGGGGATCCTTCCGGATATCCGCCGCGCGCACCGCGCCCTCGCCCCGGAAAGTGGGACCGAAGAGATGCGTGGCCCGGGGCATGGGGAATTTCTCAAACGCCTCGCGGGGCACACCGGAGAGCGTGTAGAGCATGTAGGAGGCACCCTTCCCATCCAGCACGTTGTAAAAGAAAGCGCCAAACGCCGCCCGGGTGATGCGGGTGCCCGCGTCCGTGATGATCTGCACCACCTTCCCCAGGTCCAGCTCCGTGGCCAGCGCGCGGGCCACGCCGTAAAGCTGCTCCGTCATGGCGGACTCCTCCGCGAGGGCGGCGGCGGTGGCCCGGAGCTGATCCACGTCCGTACAGGAGCCATACCACCGGATGACCGTGCCGTCCCCGTCGCGCAGGGGCACCCCGCGGGCGACGAACCACCGGTAGGTGCCCTCCTGACCCCGGAGACGGTACTCCACCTCGTAAGGGCTTGGGCCGCTTACGGCCCGCCGCCAGACCTCCGCCGCCCGCTCCCGGTCCTCCGGATGGAGCGCGTCCAGCCAGCCACCACCGAGCGCGGTCCGGGCGGTCTGGCCGGTGTAGTCATACCAGCGCTCATTCATGAAATCCACACCGCCCGCCGGGTCCGTGGTCCAGAGAAACTGTGGCACCACTTCCCCCAGAAGACGGAACCGCTCCTCACTGGCCTCCAGGGCTTCGTCCTTCCTCCGCCGGTCAGTCACATCGTGGAAGACCATGACCACGCCGATGATTTCCCCGGCGGAGTTCCGGATGGGCGCGGCGCTGTCCTCTATGGGAATGCGCGCACCATCCCGGCGGACGAGGACGGTGTGATTCGCGAGGGCCACCACTTTCCCGTGCTCCAGCACCGCAGCCACGGGGCTGATGGCGGGGATGCCGCGACGTTCATCAAAAATGGGCATGACCTCGTCCACGGTCAGTCCCCGCGCCTGGGCCTGGGTGAGGCCGGTGAGCGACTCCGCCACGGAATTGATAAAAGTGACCCGCCGTTCGGTATCGACGGTGATCACCGCGTCCCCAATGCTGGCCAGGGTGACGGTAAACCATTCGCCCTGCTCCAGCAGCAGACGGTCCGCGCGCCGCTGGTCCGTGATGTCCCGGAACGTCCAGACCCGGCCCGCGGGTGTGCCATCCACGATTTGCACACGGGACCACCGGGTGAAAACCCGGCCATCCTTGAAGTCGATAAAATCCCGTGTGTTAGGCGGGCACTTCTCAAAAATCTCCTCAATGCCCTGCCGGAATGCCGCGGGGTCTTTCACCTGCCGCTCACAGGCCTCCATGAGTGCCGCGGACCCCGCGCCCGCCACGGAGGCATCCACCTGCCAGAGGGAGAGAAACCGCTGGTTATAGACCGTGACTTTTCCGGCCATGTCCGTGGCTACGATGCCCTCCTCCACGGTCTCAAAAACCGCCCGTAGAATCGCGAGGGAGTCCTCTGGCTTGAGGTCAGCGGGCGGGGCCTGCCGGGTCCCGGAAAAGGGCAGGGGGCCCGTTCCGGGGAGATATTCCCGTTCAGTGGAGGGGTTCGGGGCTTCTTCGTTTTCTCCTGACATCACGGTTTTTCCGGCGGGTTTACTCCCGCTCGCCGGGAGTCATCCGGAATGCGCTCCCCGCCCCGGGCGGCCTGGGGCCGGAGGCGGGCGGGAGTCCCCATGGATTTCGGTGGAGTCAGCATTGCGGGCATTCAAACAGAATGCCCTTCAGATGCAAGAATCGCGTCATTCCCATTAAAGGGAAACGGCTTCCATGAGGCATTGCAAATCGCCCGGTAGCCTGAAGCCTCGCGGGGCGGGTGTGCATTTTGTCAGAAGCTCGGACGCTGATCCGGCGGGCGGGAAACGCGACGGAGGCTGGAGGCCTTGATCGTGGAAATCTGAATCCCCCGGTCCTTGTCCTCCACCATTTCCAGCTTGCCCGCCACGGTGTACCAGCCGGAATCCACATAGTCCGGATCCCCGCCTTCAAAAACCACGGGCACCATGTAAGGCCGGGCATCCGCCGCGCAGCAGGTCACCTGAAGCGTGAAGAGACGCATGTGTCCAGGGGCGGGATTCGCGGTGTCCTTGATCAACTGGCCGGTGGTCTCGATTTTTTGCCCGTTCATGACCTTCGAGTAGGCGGCGTCCCCGGGCATGAACATGAGTTCCGTGATGGAAACCTGGTAGTTGCCCGCGTTGCTTTTGGTCAGACCCCATTTTTCCAGCTTCTCCAGGGTGAGTCCATCCTGGTTGCTGGAAAGCCCCTCCATGAGAGCCGCGTTGTTCTTTTTCAATTCGCGGGCCGCTCCCTCCACGGCATCACCACTCGCGGCGGCTTTGCTCACCATGTGCTCCGCCGTGTATTTGTCCGGCGTCAGCATCGCCGCAGCGGCGAGAGAACCGGAGAGCAGCAGGAGGGTGAGCGCTTTGCCGGTCACGCTGCCTTCGTGGGAATGAGGCACGGCCCCTTCCTCGTCATCGCCGTGATCGTGACCGCAGCCGGCGTCCTTCTTCCGCACCAGCAGATTGAACAACCCCAGCACAATGATGCCGATCCCGCCGCACAAAGCCATGAGTTCAAACTCCGGCGCGAGGTAGTTGGCGGAGCGGATCCGGCCGCTGGCCACAAAATAACAAATGACGCCCCCCATCATGGTGAGGACCACGGCCTGGAGGATCAGGAAGAACTTGCGGGTCCACTCCGCATCCGCGTCGTCCTCGTGGTCGTGATGGTGCCCGTGGCAGCAGCCCGGCCCATGGACGTGTTTGTGCTCATGATCATGGCCGTGTTCGTGTTCGTGGGAGCACTCGGCGGAGTGGACATGATCATGTTTATGGTCGTGGCCGTGTCCACACGTCTCCGTATGCACATGCTCCTTTTCACCGCAGTGTTCCTCTCCGCCGTGCGCGTGATGTTCATGCCCGCACTTGCCGGAATGGGTATGCCCCTCCTTCTCCTTGTCATGGTGGTGTCCGCAACAGCCGTGTTCACCGTGAGAATGGTCGTGGTCGTGTTTCATGACGGAAAGATCAGTTGGGGAAGACAGTACCCATGGCAAAGCTGGCGGCATAGACCGCGAGGAAAAGCCCCACTCCCAGCCAGAACACCGCCTTGGGTTTCAACACGGAGGAGTAGAGGAAGAGGAGCTTCATGTCCAGCATCGGCCCGAATACGAGAAAGGCAAGCTTGGCCGTGGCGGGGAAAATGGCGTTCTGCGCGATGATGAAAGCATCCGTGGTGCTGCACAGGCTGAGGACGAACGCCATGATCATGAGCATGGGAGCGGCCAGCCAGTGATTCGAAGCCAGGGAGGTGATTCCCTCCTGAAGGTCCGGCCGGTAGAGAAGCTGCGTCTGGGTCAGGGCGGCGATGGCCACGCCGATGAAGAAGTAGAGCGCCACGTCCAGAAAATCGCGCTGGGCGGCTTCGAAAGCCCGGGAAATCCCCTGGCTGAAGCTCTGCCGGGGCTTCACCGCCGCCTGTGCGGGAAGGGCCGCTCCCTCCGGCCGGGCGGGGCCGAGGATGCCATTCCGCAGCAGGGAGGTGACGGGCACCTTCGAGAGCACTAGTCCCGCCGCCACCGCGATGACAAAACCCACGCCCACCCGCGCGCCGGTCATCAGTCCGGCGTCCTGTCCTTTGAAGGCCGCCCAGGTGCTGAGCGCCACGATGGGATTCACGATGGGCGCCGCGAGCATGTAACTCATGGCGCAGCCCACCGGCAGCCCTTTCTTCACCAGCCGCCGGATGACCGGCACGATGGCGCATTCACACACCGGGAAGATGATGCCCAGCAGCCCGCTGACAACGATGGCGGCTCCCTTATGCTTCGGGAGGAGCCTTTCCATCAGCGAGGAGGGCAGCCATGCATCGATGGCTCCGGAGATCAAGGCCCCCAAAAGAATGAAGGGCAGGCCTTCAAGAATGATGGAGAGGAAGGCGAACCAAAAATCGCCGGACTGACTGGCTGCGGGAATCTGCACAGAATGACGGGTGGGAAGGGAAAAGAGCGGCACTATGCGGAGCCGTTACCGGAAAGACAAGCGCCGCCTCCGGAAGGGATTCGTTTAACGATTTCCCTCCGGGAGCGCGGAAGACGCGGGAGAGGAGGACCCTACCGGGTCATCCCGGCCTCGTGGAGCACAGGTCAGTCCGGCCTGACGGAAGACGGCGTGGGAAGGCGCGCGCCATAGTCACGGCACGGGAAATGAGGAAATAAAACAAGGCGGGGATTTCCTGACAATAGATTCACGGTCCGGGAAGGGTCGCGGATTCAGACCGTCCTTGCCCGCGAGGCGGGAAAATGTCGCGCGGACCACGCCCGCGACCAGCGTATCCCTTGTTCACAGCCCTGCATTCATTCCTTACCTGGGTATGTTGGCGAGTTTGTGAAAAGCTACATTAATGAGTATTTGCGACTCGCGGACAAAGAGCGTAAATCCGCCTGCAATGAAGTTGTGGTGTCCCCTGCCTCTCCGCGGCCTTTTTCTGCTGGCCTGTGCCGGCATGGCCGTGCCGCGATCGCGCGGGGAGGAGACCAGCCTGCCCCTGCTGGAGCTGGGTGCCATCCAGGGGACAGGTGCCGCGGCGGAGCGGATGCTGGAGGTGGCGAAAATCATGGAGGTGGCGGAACGGGACCACGACTGGCGGAAAGGCATGAGCGCCCTGGCGACGGTGGCCCGGGAAGCCAAGCGCTGGGAGGATAATCCCGCGCGGCTGGGAGCCGAGCTGGCCTGGGTGCGGCTGGCCTCCCGTGAAGGGGGCGAGGAAGTGGATCTGGATGACGCGCTGGAGGATCTGGTGACCCGGGCACGGGACTGGAACCTGGGGATCCAGGAGGCGGCGGTTTACAGTTTCTGGGCGGAACGGCTGGAGGGGCAGGGTGAGTGGCTCATGGCGCTCCGGGCTCTGGACGGAGGCTCGCAGGCACTGCTGGGCGAGGGCTCCGTGAATCAGGCGCTCCACTTTCTTTTGAAAATGTCCCGTCTCTGCCGGGAGAACGGACATCCATGGCGGCTGCAGGAGGTCTGGATCCGGATCGCCCAGGTGGAGCGTGAGCTTCCGGAGTCCATCGTGCCGGGCACCCGGAAACTGCTTGCCCTGGAACGCGGGCGCGCTGCTCCCCTGTTGGAGACATTGCCTGCCGCGGAACCCGTTCCCGCGCGAGTGGAGATCCAGCCGTCTCAAACGGCGGTCATTGTCTCCTCCCCGCACGGGGAAGTGGGGCGTGGCCGGTTCTTTCTGACGAATGAGACCACGCGCACCGTCCAAGGCACCTTGGAGGTCACTGCCCGGACTGGGGTGGTCAATAAGTGGGAAACCGGGCGTTCCGGGCACTGGATTACTCTGGGAGAACCCCTGCCCGCGGGCAGCCAGCCTTCTCCCGCAGCTTCGAAGAAAACGCTCACGCTGCGTCCTGGCGAACGGCTGAATGTCTATGTGGAGCGGGAGCAGGCCGCCGCGGAGGATAGTGTCAATCTTACTTGGACGGGTCCCGACGGCACGGCGGAGGGTAAGGGAGAGTTCCTTTTCTCCTCGCGGCAGCCAAAGACCTCCGTGGTGAATTCGGGCGGCTTCACTGCCCGCCCTGGCTGGAGTGTTCCGCTCTACCATGAGATCAACTACCGCGGCACGGGCACGAAGCTGGAGGATTTCCAGTTTCAGGCCAATATCCCCTGCCGCCTGGAGATCTTCGACATGGATGGTGGACGGCACCCGTCCGTGGATGCTGGTCGCCTGCTGGCCGTGGATACCGATGGGGACGGCTGCTTCACCGGCCCCGGGGACATTGTGAACGCGGATCAGAATGCCAACGGCAGCCCGGACATTCTCATCGGGGATCGCAGCCGGAGCCTTGAGATTCAGGTCTGGCCACTCATCCCCATTCCCAAAGATGCCGCCATCACCGTATCCGCGAGACTGCTCCGCGGAGAACAGGAGGGAATGTGGCGCACGGATGCCCAGGACACCGTTCACCCGTCCGGGGAAACGGCCCCGAAAACGGCAAGTGCCTCAAAAACAGAGAGTAGCAAGATTTATAAATAATTATTGAATCTATGAGTGGCTGGATTATTAGGCAGAATGTCTGATTTTCCCGCGCGATCTGAGAGCCTTTCCTGGCGTCTGGTGAAGCCTGGCATGCAGCCGTATTATTCAGGAGTGCCGTGTCCGCTTCTCAAAGGGCTTTTGCCCGAAACGCGCGGGCAGGAGGTATCCCGTCTGCGTGCCTCCCTGCGCCGTCCGCCCTCTCCCCGGTTTTCCCTTTCCTGAAAAACCGGGGCTCACGCTCCCCGTGCCCCACCGCGGGGAGCTTTTTATCTGACATTCAAACCGGTTCACTTCGCCCCCAGCCAGGACCGGTATCTACCGCCACCCATTCCCGCGGTGGCAAAGTCCCGCAGGCGCATCCCGCCAATTTCCAGAAGCACCCATGGCTCCGCGGCGGTGAGGGAAGTGCTTTTCCCGGAAGGTGGCAGCAGGGTTCCCTTGAGTCCGGTCGGATCCAGCACGGGCACTTCTTTTTCGTCCATGGTGTTGTCCCGCTGATCCCAGGCCAGCAGCAGCGGGCCACGAAATACACTCACTTTCCCCGCCTGCTCGCGCTCCCCCGGCACGGACCGGAGAGTCATGGGAAAATCGAAGGTCACCGGCGTGTCCGGATTCCATGGCCCGCCCTCCGCCACGCACCAGTGGTCCCGGGAGGACAGGACCGTTCCGGAAACCGTGCCTCCCGCGTCCCCGGCCCAGGCGGGAATGCGGAATTTCACCCGCAGTTTGCCCTCGCTGCGGAGCCGCCAGGTGATCTTTCCTTCCCGGGGATAGCCAGACTCACACTTCAGCGTCACCGGTCGTCCTTCGGTGTCCTTTGTGGTCACCTCCATGGGGCCGTGCCAGTTCACCACCAGGCCGCCCTCGTCCGCCATCACCGCCCAGTCGGCCAGCATGCCGGGAATCCGCGGGCCGTTCACCGAGCAGCAGTTCAGCTCCGGCGTCCCCGCGCGGGCCTGGAAGACGATCTCCTGCGCGCTGGCCTTCCGGTCGCCGTCCATGGGGGTGCTGTAGGTCCACCAGCGGCCGGAGGGATGCTGCGCGCCCAGCCCGCCGTTGAAGGTGGCGCGCTCCAGTTCATCCGCCGCCGCCGCGTCGCCTTTCAGACGCAGGGCGTCCACGCTTACCGCCATCCACGCCACCGTGCAGCAGGTCTCGATAGCCGTGGGGGCATAGGCATTTCCCGTGGCCTGCTCCCTGCCGCTGAAGGCCCCGGAATTCCGTACGTCATACCGGCGGATGCTGTCCCAGTGGCTCAGAAACGCCGTGCGATACGTCTCCGTGCCGGTGAGCCGCCACAGTTCCGCGAGCGCCTGCACATCATGCAGACTCTCCCAGCGCGGGAGCGGGGTTTTGTAAAAGGGCACGCCTGCCGCTCCCGTGCGCAGGTAGTCGCCCGCAGATTCCCAGTCCTTCTCGATCTCCCGGGCCATGGCCAGGTACCGCGGCTCGCCGGTGCGGCGGTGCAGGTCCGCCATCACGTGGCTGACCGCCATATTCATCTCCGGGGAACCCGCGTCTTTCACCCGGCGGGTGCCATCCAGGTAGGTCCGGCAGATGAGATCCGCCGCGCGCCGCGCTGACGCCAGCGAAGCGGCTTCGCCGGAAAAATCATGCCACGCCAGCAGGCCCTGGAGGACATGATAATGTCCCCACAGGTCCCACTCCGCCATGAGACGCCGGGCTTTGGGAAACGGCCCCAGGTAGCCATCGTCCGCCTGGGTTTCCAGAAGCTCCGCCACGAAGCGAGCGGTGTGTTCCCGCAGATCCGCCCGGTCGCTTTCCCGCAGGGCCAGCACGCAGGAGATGAGATATTTCCCCGCGAATTCCCCGGCCCATGGCACCAGTTGCGGAACGGGCTGCCGGTCCCGCAGCCGGAACATTTCCAGCATTCCCGGATTCGCCTCCGGGGCGCGGAGGAGCCAGGCATCAATGTTCGCGCGGATGCGTTCTCCGGCCACGCCGCCAAACTGAAACCGGGCCTCCGGCAGGGACCGCAGCACCAGCGTTCCTTTGTCCGGGACCGGCGCGCCGGTCAGGGGACCCGCGGCGGCGAGGAGTAAAAAAGAAAAGGGGACACGGCGCATAGGCAGGCCAACACGCGCCCCAGGCCGGCGGCCTTACATGAGCAAATCCGTAGCCCGGCTTTTGCCGGGCGCACAAAAGCTTGAGTGGGCTTTGGACAAGCGGGGGGAACCGGATAAGGTCGCGTCGCCATCCGTCATCCCCCCCTTATTACTATCATATGATGCGTTCTCTTCTCACCGTCATGGCCACCCTGGCGCTCTCGCCGCTGGCCGCCCGCGCCGATCTGAAAAGCTACCTGGCCCGGCCGGAACCGGCGTGCGCGTGGACGGAAACCTCCCGGCTGGCCCAGGGGGGATGTGAGATCCGCGTCTATAAGCTCGTTTCCCAGGAATGGGAGGGCATCAAGTGGGAGCACGATCTGGTGATCTTCCGTCCCGTGGACCTGCCCTTTAGCGGCAAGGTGTTCCTGCTCAACAATGGTGGTAAGATCAAGGACCGGGACTACACCTACGGTGCCCTGGTGGCGAACCAGATCAAAGCCCCCTGCGCTTTCCTCCTCGGCATCCCGAATCAGCCCCTCTTCGACGGCAAACGCGAGGACGCCCTCATCGCCGAGACCTTTGTGCGTTATCTGGCCACGAAGGATGATGCCTGGCCGCTGCTGTTTCCCATGGTCAAGAGCCTCGTGAAGTCCATGGACGCCATCCAGGATGTCTTCAAAAAGGAATGGAAGGAGGATGTCACCGGTTTCATCGTCAGCGGAGCCTCGAAGCGTGGCTGGACGACCTGGTTGACCGCCGCCTCGGACCCCCGCGTGTGTGCCATCGCGCCCATGGTTATCGATACCCTGAACATGCAGGCCCAGCTCCCGCATCAGTTGAAGATGTTTGGAAAGCTCAGCGACAGCATCAAGGATTACACGGAGCGCGGCCTGGTCCCCATGAAGGATACGCCGGAGGAAAAGCAGATGTGGGCGTGGGTGGACCCTTACACCTACAAGGAAAAATACACCATGCCGAAGCTGGTGGTCCTGGGCACCAATGACCCCTACTGGAGCACGGACGCGCTGAATCTCTACTGGGATGGCCTGCCGGGGAAAAAGTGGATCTCCTACACCCCGAACGCCGGGCACAATCTCGTGGCCGATGGCGGCCCGTGGCGCGCGCTCAATACCGTGTCCGCCTTCACCCGCCACCAGATCACTGGAAAGCCCATCCCGGAAGTCACCTGGAAGCACGATGACACCGCCGCCGGCAAACTCCGTCTCACTATCAAAGGCTCGCCCGCGCCGCTGAAGATCCAGCTCTGGCAGGCGAACAACCCCGGCACGGACTTCCGCACGGCGACCTGGACCTCCCGCGAGGTGCCGGTAAAGGACGGCGGCGCGGAAATCGAGGTGGAGAAGCCCGCCACCGGTTGCACCGCCTTCTTCGCGGACGCGGGTTATGAAATTGACAGCATCCCCTACACCCTGTGCACGCAGATCCGCATCGTGACGGACAAGTGAGGCGGTAACCTGATCCGGAAGCCCCACTCCATGAGCCGGCACCAGCTTGCCCTTCTCATCGGCGGCTTCCTGCCCGCCATCCTCCTGGGGCTCTCCGGCGTCAGCCAGAAGCTCAGCACCGCGGCGGGCATCGGCACGGGACCGCTGCTCATCGTCATCGGCCTCACCACCACGGTGGTGGGGCTGGCCTTTTGCTCGGACGGGGACTGGAGCTGGACGTGGGGAGGTCTCGGATATGCCTGTCTCTTCGGTCTTTGCTGGGCCGCGGGCACGGGGTTGATTGGCATCGCGCTCAAAAAATACGGGGCGAAGATCAGTCAGTTGGTGCCGCTTTATAACATGAACACCCTGGTGGCCGTCATCATCGGGCTGGTGGTGTTCGCGGAGTGGCGCACGGTCCAGCCGGTGCGTATTTCCCTCGCGGCCATCCTCATTGTCGCGGGCGGGGTTCTGGCGTCCAGGGCATGAGTATCTGTCAGTGGTTTCCCCCGGCGGATTTTACCCGCACCTGCTCCGCGGCGGGTGACAGAAGTTATACCACGAGGAACTGAAAACGGGTCTTTTTCCGGGCGTGGATCACGGGTTGGCGTCCTGTCTTCTCCGGCCTGTTTTTAACTCTGCGTGGTATGAGACGCCCCGGGTAGCCGCTTTCCACGGACGTTGCCGGGGACCAGCCCGTGCGCCCAGGACGCGTCGTTCCCCGGGGAGGTTGCGCGATTGCGCGATTTGAGGCGGGATTTCCCTAAACTTTTCCTATAGATTCTATTTTTGACCCTATAGGAAACTTTCCGGGAAAAATGAGGGGAAATCGCGCAATCGCGCAAGGACGGGTCTTCACGAACCCCGGATTCCGCCCCCGGTGACGTCTCCCGCGCCGTCCACGGACCACCCCGGGCATTCTCCCCTCCCCGGCGGCGGGTGCCCCGTTTCCCGGTGAAGGGGAGATGATACCGTTTCCCCCGGAGCGGTTCTGATACCACGAGGAACTGAAAACGGGTCTTTTTCCGGGCGTGGATCACGGGTTGGCGTCCTGTCTTCTCCGGCCTGTTTTTAACTCTACGGGGTATAAAATAAGCGGAGGTCTGCCGCCTCGCCTGGTTATGCAAGATAACGCAGGATGATGGCGCAGCGCGAGGGCAGATAGACTTTGATTTCATACCCTCCGCGTTTGGATGGCAGGGGATGGAAGATCTGGCCTTCATGCAGCCGCCCCAGGCCGGCGAAACGGGTTTCATCCGTGTCCAGCGCCAGTTCCCAGGTGCCTTCTCCGGAGGGCACGGGAACGGGGTGGTCCGTCACACTTTCCCAGGGGCTTAGATTTGCCAGGATGAGAAACCCGCCGCGGCGGAAGCCCAGCCGTTGGCCGCTGACGTGGCTGAGCACTTTTTCCGGAGGCTCCTGGAAGAAATCCGGGAATCCGAGTAACTGGAGCAGTTCGGCATCGAAGTCCCCCAAGGCATGGTATTTCAGATCCGGATTGTCCCGCAGGGACCACTGGCGGCGGGCATGGCTATAGGACCAGCCATTGCCCTCACGGGGGAAGTCCACCCACTCCGGATGGCCGAATTCATTGCCGATGAAATTCAGATACCCGTGCCCCGCCGTGCCCAGGGTGAGGATGCGCGCGATTTTCCAAAGCGCCACGCCGCGGTCCACTTCCGGACCATGGTCCTGTGTCCGCATGGAGGTGTAAATAGCCGCGCCCAGCAGGCGGAAAATAAAGCTCTTCCCGCCCACGATCGCCTGGTCGTGGCTTTCCACATAGGCGATCACCTTTTCCTCCGCGCGGCGGGTGGTGAGTTCGTGGTAAAGGTGCTCCACATTCCAGTCCTCGTCCCGTTCCTTTGAGGCCAGACGCGCCCAGATGTCCGGGATGCCCATGGCCAGCCGGTAGTCGAATCCCGCGCCGCCCTCCTCCGCCGGAGCGCCGAGCCCGGGCATGCCGGACACGTCCTCCGCGATGGTGAAAGCGCGGGGCGCGAGCGTGTGGATGACTTCATTCGCCAGCGCCAGATAGGAGAGCGCGTCCTCGTCCACGCCCTGGTGGAAGTAGTCCGCGTAGCCCGTGAAGGATTTTCCCAGCCCGTGATCGTTGTAGATCATGGAGGTCACGCCATCGAAGCGATAGCCATCCAGATTATATTCCTCCGTCCAGTAGCGGCAGTTGGAGAGCAGGAAGTGCAGCACCTCCGGCTTCCCGTAGTCAAAGCAGCGGCTGTCCCACGCCGGATGCAGGCCGCGCGGGCCTTCGTGGAAATACTGCCAGGGCGTGCCGTCGAACATGGAGAGCCCCTCCAGTTCATTCTTCACGGAATGGGAATGCACGAGATCAATGATCACCGAAAGCCCCAGGCCGTGCGCGGCATCCACCAGCTCCTTGAATTCCTCGGGCGTGCCAAAGCGCGAGGAGGGCGCGAAAAAGCTGCTGACGTGATACCCGAAGGACCCGTAATACGGGTGCTCCAGAATGCCCATGAGTTGTACGGTATTGTATCCCGCCGCCACGATGCGCGGCAGGATGCGCTCCCGGAATTCCACGTAGGTCCCCACCTTTTCCTCCTCCTGCGCCATGCCCGCGTGCGCCTCGTAGATGAGCGGGGGGCGGGAGGAATCCGGCCTCGGATGCCGCCAGGTCCACGCCGGGGATTCCCACACCTGGGCGGAGAAAATGAGCGTGCCGGGGTCCTGCACCGCGCGGCGGGTGTAGGCGGGAATGCGGTCTCCCTGGCCCCCGGGCCAGTGCAGCGAGAGCCGGTAGTGCATGCCATGCGCCAGGGCGGTGGCGGGCAGCCTCAGTTCCCAGTCCCCTTTTTCATTGAGCCGCGTGGCGGCAAACGCGGGATCCTCCGCCCAGCCGGAATGGTCGCCCACCAGGTAGAGCACGGTGGCATTGGGAGCCCACTCACGGAAGACCCAGCCACCGGCCTCGCGGTGCAGCCCATAGTAATGGTGTCCGGAGGCAAACTCCACCAGAGTGCTCTGTCCCTCCGTGAGCCTCTCGCGCATGGCGGCGGTGCGCGCGGCACGGCGGTCAAGATCCGGCAGATAAGGGACCAGCCAGGGATCGTCGCGCAGGACGGGGGGCTTTGAGGGAGAAGTGGCGGACATGTCCCCAGTATAACAAGGAAACGCCCGTCTCCACCACTGCTTAAGACGGGATTTCTGAAGAGCAGGGCGTTTTCCGGGGAGCCTGCCTGTCGAGCCGGAGCCCTGCATTTGCGCCCGCGATTTTCAGGTTTGAAAACCCCGTTCCCGGGCGAAACTGGCCCCATGCGTCTCACGCCCCGGTCCGTCACCACCGCCACCCTTCTTTGCCTCGCGGGCATGGGAGCCTGGCTGTTGGCGCTCGGCGCGGGAGACGGCGGGGCGGGGGAGTCTTCTCCCGTGGTGCGCGCCTTGCGGAATGCGGAAAGGGGAGTGGAGGGCGAACCGCCCCGCCTGCTGCCCGGCACCACGGAGCCCGCGCCCGCCGTGCCGGACGATGTCTTTGCCGCCATCCGCCAGCGGCTTCACGATACCGACCGCCAGGCCTGGGACACGGGATGGGCGGGGCAGGACTACGAAGCCGTGGTGGAGGAAACGGTGGACCAGGTGAGCTTTCCTGACGGCATCCTGGAGATCCTGACGTGCGCGCGGGCGGAGACCATGAAGTTCGCGCCCTCTCTCATCGAGAAAAGCGTGCGCGCCCGTCTGGCCGCGCCGGGGAACGTGGACTGGCGGCACCGCCTGGCCGTCTGGGTGCCCCGGGATGCCGATGCCATCGCCGCTGTATGGGGCTGGTATGCCCACATAGGCAAGACCTGTCCGCCGGGCGAATACGATATCCTGTCCGCCGCCACCCGTGATCCCGGGATGCGGGATTTCCTGAAGCTGGGGCGGAATGAAACGCTGGTGCTCACCGCTCCCGTGGAAGCCGTGGCCTCCACCCTTGAGCTCATGCGCCAGCAACTCATCAGCAACACGGCGTTCGATTACCTCCCGGCCCTCATGAAGAAGCTGCCGCCCGGGACGGACTTCGATGCTATCGAACGTCTTCTTCCCTCCGGAGACTGGCGGTATGACTCCACCCGCGCCGCCTTGAATGAGCGGAGAGGCGGCGGGGATAAACAGGAAAAATCCCCGGAAAAAGAGCAATAGCCGCACTCCGCGGGAGGGGCGACCGGGGGGCCATCCGCACCCACCGAGGGGCCGTCCGTTCCCTTGACCTCTCACGCCCCCCGCGCCAACAAACCCCTCCCGGCTGACCATCCGGATTCATAACCCTCCTTCCTCCAACACCCCCTATCCATGCGTATCCAAGCCTTTCGCGGCCTCACTCCCCGTCCTGATCTCGCCGCCGCCGTGGCCGCGGTGCCGTATGATGTGGTGAATACGGAGGAGGCCCGTGAACTGGCCACCGGACGCCCCTACGACCTCCTCCACGTGGACCGCGCGGAGATCGATCTCCCGCCGGACACGGACCCTTACGCGGACATTGTGTATGAGACCGCCGCGAAGAATCTGCGCGGTCTCATCGATGGAGGCATCCTCCAGCGGGAATCCTCGCCCGTGCTTTATCTCTACCAGCAGCAGATGGGAGATCATGTGCAGACTGGCCTCGTGGCCTCCTGCCACATCGATGACTACGGGAACGACGTCATCAAAAAGCACGAGAAAACCCGGAAGGTCAAAGAGGACGACCGCACCCGGCTGGTGGATGCCCTCTCCGCGCACACCGGCCCCATCTTCCTGACCTATAAAGACCAGCCCGCGCTGGACGAAGCCGCGGCCGCGGTGCTGGCGGGAGGACCGCCGGTGTTCGACTTCACCGCTCCGGACGGCATCATTCACCGCGTCTGGCGTGTGACGGACCCCGCGCCGTTTGTCGCGGCGTTTGACGATGTGGACGTTTCCTATGTGGCGGACGGCCACCACCGCAGTGCCAGCGCCTGGCGCGTGGGCACGGAGCGCCGCGCGAAAAACCCGGCGCACGATGGCACGGAGGACTACAATTGGTTTCTCGGCGTGCTCTTCCCGGGCAGCCAGTTGAAGATCCTGCCGTATAACCGCATCGTCCACGACCTCCACGGCCTCACACCCGCCGCCTTCCTGGACGCCGTGAAAGAGGCCGGCTTCACGGTTTCCCCCGCCGCGGAAAAAGCCCCCGCCGCTCCCGGCAGCGTGCATGTGTATCTGGAGGGGAAATGGCTGGCGCTCTCTTGGGATGCCGCCGCCATTACGGATCCCGTGGCCTCGCTGGATGTCAGCGTGCTGCAGGACCGCGTTCTCGCGCCCCTGCTGGGCATCGCGGACCCCCGCACCAGTGAGCGCATCGAGTTCATCGGAGGCATCCGCGGCACCGCGGAACTGGAGCGCCGCGTGGACAACGGGGACGCCGCCATCGCCTTCAGCATGTATCCCACCACCGTGGCCCAGCTCATGGCCATCGCGGATGCCGGGGAAATTATGCCACCCAAGAGCACATGGTTTGAGCCAAAGCTCCGCAGCGGGCTGGTGGTGCAGACGTTTTAAAAAGCCGCCAGGACTGACAAAGGCGCACCCCCGGGCCCTCTCAGGCCCACAGATGCCCGGCGATGGTATCCACCAGGGGGCGTCCTTTGTCCGTCAGCCGCAGCCGTCCGTCCTCCACTCCCGCCAGTCCGGCGGAGAGCAGGTCCGGCAGGCGGTCCGGCCAGGGCAGATGCCGCAGGGCCACACCGCGCCGGGTGCGCAGTTCCAGGGCGATGCGTTCGCAGGACCATTGCGCGTCCGTCAGTTCCTCCATCTCCCGGCCCGCCACCGGATCCAGCATGTAGAGCGTGGTGTTCGCGATGTTCTTCCAGCGCCGGCGGTCGATGGTAGAGACCGCGCCCGGACCCAGGCCCAGGTAGTCGGCTCCCGCCCAGTAGGCCTGGTTGTGCAGGGATTCCCTGCCGGGCCGGGCGTGATTGGAGATTTCGTAGTGATCGAATCCCGCGGCTCCCAGCAGGGAGATGGCGGCCGCAAAGCAGTCCCCGTCCTCCGTTTCATCCCGGTGATATTCCCCCGCCGTCAGCTTGTCGAAGAACGCCGTGTCCTCCTCATACGTGAGGTTATAAGCCGAGACATGGTCCGGTCCCAGCCCGATGGTGCGGCGGAGGGTTTCGCGCCAGGTGTCCGTGGATTGACCGGGCACGGAGAACATGAGGTCGATATTCACCACGGGAAACCCCGCGCGGCGCAGGATGTGATAGGCGGCCTCCGCCTCGTCCGGAGAGTGGTCCCGCCCCAGCACCTTCAGCGTGGGTATATCCCAGGCCTGCACGCCCAGACTGGCCCGGGTGACGCCATGCTCCAGGAGCAGCGCGGCCTTCTGGTCACTGATGGTGCGCGGATTTACCTCCACGGTCCATTCCCGCAGGTCCGCCAGGTCCAGGGCCGAGCGGAATTCCGGCAGCCAGCGCCGCAGATGCGCGGTGCTCAGCAGGGTGGGCGTGCCCCCGCCGAAGTAGATAGTGGAGGGCCTCACCCGTCCCGGAAAACGCGCGACTTCCGCCTGGAGTTCCCGGGTGACACTCTGGAGAAAACCCGCCGTGTCCGTGCTCCCTGGCTCGTGTTTGTAAAACGAACAATAAGGGCAAATCCGGTGGCAGAACGGGATGTGGACATAGAGGTGCCGGATGTCCCCCCCGTCCGCCGCACGCAGGACGCTCATAGTCCCGCCGCGCTGATGGGAGCCTTCCACCGCTTCCTCAGCCAGTAGCCCGCGAGGAGGGCGAAGACGCCGCCACACGCGTACCACGCCCAGTATTCCTCCAGGTGGGATGGAAGAGGGGTGGCCAGTTTGATGCCAAACTCCTTCCCCGGCAGGGAGGCCCGGCCGTCCGGGGAAATGACCTGCACGGAGTATTTATACCATTTTTCCGGGCTCAGACCGGTGACCACCGCCGTGACCTTCCGGCCACTGTTACTGAACGTCACCCCTTTCGTCAGGGGCTGAAGCAGCTTGATCGGCGCGCCATCCTTTCTCATTTGCGGGGTGGCATAGCAGAGCTGGAATTTCCATCCTTCTCCGGCGGGTTGATCCCAGGTGAAGGAAACCGAGTCAGGGCCCAGGATGACAGGCTCCACGGCATGGACGCGGGGCAGGGTGAAATCCACCGGCGCTTCGCCAGTGTAATAAACAGGCTCCCCCCCGTTGGGCCCCACGCGGGTCATGGGCATGGCCGGGCGCGTGATCTCCCCCGGAACGGAAGGCATGGCGGAGGCGGGAATCTCCGCCGTCAGTTGCAGATCGATCTTTGTGTCCCCGGCGGTGAACGCTACCGGTTCCCGGTGCGTGCCCTGACCACCCGCAGGTGGACGGAAGACGACGGTGGTCTCCGCTCCTGGAGCCAGGGGGATGCCCGCCGCGGGCGGCGGCGCGTCGAAGCCGAAATCCTTCAGAGCCGTGACCTTGAGCACCGCCGGGCTGCCGCCAGTGTTCTTGAGCGTTACCTTGCGCCGGGCAGTCTTGAGGGTTTCCGCGTCCAGTTTCCCGAAGGCCACCTCATGGTTGTCCGTGAGATCGCCCGCCGCCGCCAGGAGAGCCGGAGCCGGGGAGGCCGTGACGGTCACCTCCTGGGAAAACGTGCCGCCTGCCAGCTTCACGGTGCCTTTGAGCGTCTGGTCCAGCCGCTCCCGGAGGGTGAGCGGCACGGAGGTGCTGCCTCCCGGAGGAAGGGTGATCTCCGCGGGAAGCGTCAGCCATTCAGGCCCCGTGATCCGGAGAGTCACGGGGGATTCCCCGTCGGCATTCCGCGCATCAAACGCGCCCGCGCGCAGCCGCTCCCTGTCGTCCCATTTGAGGGCGGTTTCCGCGGGCGCGGAAAAGGGCGGGACAATGCTGGCGGTGAAGCTCACCTTTGTCACGCCGTGCAGCGTGACCGTTTCCTCCACCTCCGGGCCTCCCGCGCCCTCACACTGGATTTCACACTCCAGGGTGGCCCCGGGGGCGACATCGAAGTTGCCGTCCGCCGGGAGAATCCAGCGCCAGCCTTTGGGCGCGGGCACCCGGGCTTTCCAGGCACCATTCCCGCCGTTCTTTACCTTGAAGGTGGTCTTTTTCGGATGCCCCATCACCACCCGTCCGGCTCCCACCACGCCCGGCGCGGTGAGTTTCGCGACGGGATCAGTGATACGGATGGTCACCTTTTCCGCGTCGGAAGTGGTGGCGGTGCTGGTGCCCCGTGCGGCGAAAAGAAATTCATCGGTATCGCCCGTTTTCTCCAGTGAGGGAATGTAGGTGATCGTGCTGTTGAGCGCGTCCACCACCACCGGAGCCTCCTCCACGAAGGAACCCAGCCGGGGCTGGCTCCGGATGATGAAAATAATCTCTCCCCGGGCGGCTTTCCCCGTCAGCTTGATGGTCACCGGCTGGCCCCGCACGGCATTTACCGTTTGAGACTTGATCGCCGGGGCTCCCGAAGGGATGTCATTTTTCCCGCCTCCCTTGATGTCGGCCCGCGCCTGGAATACCACCGGCAGCGCCGGAAAGCAGCAGAGAAAAAGAACAAGAGGGGTGATCCTGGGGGCCATGGGAAATCGGGCATCATGCAGCGCTCTTCCCTCCCGCGCAAATGGGAGTCACCCGGCAGACCGGGGATTATTTGCGGGATTCAAGGACCGGGGTCCGGGAACGGTCCCGGGATTCCATTTGATGGAGGTCGTTGAGGGTCTTCAGCGAACCGAACAGTTGCAGGAGAAAGAAGACTATCCACACGCCGCCCAGCGAGCCGAGCACGATCCACGCGATGCGCTGGTGGCGCAGGGCGTTTTCCAGCTCCCGCATCCGTCCCGCCTGCTGGAGCCGGGAGACCGCCCCGGAATAGCGGAAGAGACGTGGAACCACGTAGAAACAGCCCGCGGCCATCAGGGCTCCAAAAACCGCCTGCCCCCAAACGATGAGGGTGGGAAACGTCCATGTCTGCTCCGGCTCGGTTTCATGCAGATGCAGGAGCTCCCGGTAAAGCTGGAGGGACTCCACCAGGACGAGCAGTCCGAAAAGGATGAACGCGACGGCGTTGATGCCCGTCCAGCTTTTCGTGGCCACCAGACAGCGGACCACGGCACGGGGCGCGGGGGGCGAGGCGGCCCCGGCGGAGGGCGCGGGCTTCAGGGGGGTGGCGGGAGATGTTTCACTCATACGTGAGACCAGGAGAGGAAAGCATGAGGAGGACGATGGTCATGATGCCGGTCGCCAGAAAGGCGATCCCGAGGAATTTCCAGAAAGCCTCGTGCCGCTGGAGGGCTTCGAGAACATCCGGTTCCGCGCCTCCACTTCTCCGCGCACGCCCGGTGGCGAGCGCGCTCTGGAGCAGACGCAGCCCGGGGAAGAAGAAGAAATTCGCCTGCACGGCCAGCATGAAGAGCACGAATTTCATCCGTCCCGGGACATTTTCCCACGTCACCAGAGTATAGAGGACGATAAACAGCAGAGAGGCCCCGTTCAGCATCAACGCCACGGCCGCGAGGATCATCCAGCGATGGGAGCCTGTGAGGGAGCGCAGGGCGGCGGGAGATAGATAATGCCCGTCCTCCGGCCGCTCCAGCGTGGCGGCGGGCGCTTCATAGGGACTGCCCTGGGGTTCCTCGGCTTCGTTCACAGGCCCCGGTAAGGACAGCGCTCCGCCAGGTCAACGGGTTTTTGCCCTGCCGTATCCATGGGCTTTGATAGAGGACAGGAACGGGGGCGAGAGGTCTGGTATAGAGGTGCCTCATGACGGGGGCTGACGCTCTTTTATCCTCCTGACCCCTCTCCCGTCACCATAACAAACCCCGCTCCCGCCGGCTCCCCTCTGAAGGGCCGGCGGGAGACGGAGCGGTTGGCGGCAAAGACCCCGTCGCGGGAGCCGGAGAACTGCCAGAGGGGACAGAGAGCCGGACGCGCGGACGGGACTGGGATGCCGTCACCCTTACGTCTTTAGCAGCGCGGATTTCATTTACAAGTCGCTCTTTGCTGCCATGCGTGGCTAAGATTCCGCGAAATCCTCCGTATGGGTTTGCTCCATTTCCGCATGAAACGATACCTCCTTACCTCTCTTCTATTGGCCGCCGGCGCGTCGCGCTCTCCCGCGCAGTTGCAACTCAAACAAGGGGATCACATCTCCATCATCGGCAACACCCTGGCCGACCGGCTCCAGCACGAGGGCACGCTGGAGGCCATGATCCAGCAGGCGAATCCCACGCTGGACCTCTCCCTGCGGAATCTGGGGTTCGCCGCGGACGAACTCACCATCCGCCAGCGTTCGGAGAATTTCGGCTCGCCGGACCAGTGGCTGGCCAAAGTGAAGACGGACGTGGTCTTCGCGTTCTTCGGATTCAACGAGTCCTTCAAGGGCCCGGAGGGGGTGGAGAAGTTCAAAGCGGATCTCGACAAGTTCCTCAAGGACACGAAGAAGGCGAACTACAGCGGCAAGGGCTCCCCGCGCATCGTGCTTTTCTCCCCCATCGCCCACGAAAACCTGAAGAGCGCGGACTTCCCGGACGGCACGGCCACGAATGACCGGCTGCGTTATTACGTGGAGGCCATGCAGCTCACGGCGAAGGCGAACGACGTCCAGTTCGTGGACCTCTTCGCTCCTTCGAAGGAAGCCTACGCGGCGGCGAAGGCCCCGCTCACGATCAACGGCATCCACCTGAAGCCGGAAGGCTACCAGGCGCTGGCCCCGGCTATTTTTAAAGCCGTCTTTGGCAAGGACGCCCCCACCCCCGACCCCAAACTGGTGGCGGCGGTGAATGACAAGAACGTGGAGTTCCACTCCCGCTACCGCACGGTGGATGGCTACAATGTCTATGGCGGTCGCTCCCAGATGGCCTACGAGCAGGGCAAGGGCGGCCCGAAGCTGCTGAACTACACGGTGATGCAGGAGGAGATGACCCAGCGGGACGTGCTCACCGCGAACCGCGAAAAGCGCGTCTGGAGCCTGGCGAAGGGCAAGGACATCCCGGTGGACGATTCCAATCTCCCCCCGGTCACGGACGTGAAGTCCAACAAGCCCGGCCCGCTGGCCGACGGCTCCCACCCTTATCTCAGCGGGGAGGAAACCATCGCGAAGATGAAGCCGCATGAGGGCACAAAGGTGAATCTCTTCGCCGATGAGAAGAGGTTTCCGGAACTGGCCAATCCCGTGCAGATGGCCTGGGATACGAAGGGCCGCCTCTTCGTGGCCGTGTGGCCGAACTACCCGGAACGCACCCCCACCGGCAAAAACGCCGATAAGATCCTCGTCTTTGAAGACAAGGACGGAGACGGCAAGGCGGACACCTGCAAGACTTACCTCGACGGGCTGAACTGCCCCACGGGTTTCCAGTTCTATAAAGACGGCGTGCTGGTCATGCAGGCCCCGGATCTCTGGTTCGTGCGGGACACGGACGGCGACGGCGTGGCGGACACGAAGGAAGTGGTGCTCAACGGCATGGACTCCGCGGACTCCCACCACACCACCAATGCCATGTGCCTGGACCCGGGCGGTGCCACTTACCTGAGCGACGGGGTTTTCCACCGCACGCAGGTGGAGACGCTGAACGGTCCGGCCCGCCACCAGGACGGGTGCATCTGGCGCTATGAGCCGCGCACGGGCAAGTTCCACATGCACATCGCCTACGGCTTCGCGAATCCGCACGGACGCGTGTTCGACCGCTGGGGGAATGACATCGTCACGGACGCCACGGGGAATAACAGCTATTTCGGCCCCGCCATCAGCGGCTGGCTGAGCGAAGGGAAGCACAAGGGCATCAAGGATTTCTGGAACCGTCCCTCCCGCCCGTGCCCGGCCACGGCGCTGGTGAGCAGCCGCGCCTTCCCGGATGACTGGCAGGGGAATTTCCTCAACGCGAACGTCATCAGCTTCCAGGGGATCTATCGCGTGAACGTGGAGCCGGATGGCTCCGGTCTGAAGGGCACCTCCGTGCCTGACCTCATCTCCAGCAAGGAGGAGAACTTCCGCCCCATCTGCATGAGCACCGGCCCGGAGGGTGCCATCTACTTCTGCGACTGGAGCCAGAACATCATCGGCCACCTTCAGCACCACCTGCGGGACCTCAATCGTGACCACCTCCACGGCCGCATCTACCGCATCACGTATGAAGGCCGTCCGCTGCTGACGCCGAAGAAGATCGCGGGAGAGCCCATCGAAAACCTCGTGGCGCTCCTCACGGAGCCGGAGGACAACGTGCGGGAGCGCGCGAAGATCGAGCTGGGCAACCGGGATACCACCCAGGTGCTCGCCGCCGTGACGAAGTGGGCCGCCTCCCTGGACAAGAAGGACAAGGAGTATGAGCACCACCTGACCGAAGCCCTCTGGGTCCACCAGTGGCACAATGTGGTGAATCTGGACCTCCTGAAGGAGCGCCTGAAGAGCCCCGAGCCGAATGCCCGTGCCGCCGCCGTCCGCGTCATGCTCTACTGGCGCGACCGCGTGCCGGAGGTGCTGTCACTCCTGCGCACCGCCGCCGCGGATGAAAGCCCCCGCGTGCGCCTGGAGGCCGTGCGCGCCGCCAGCTACTTCGATACCTGGGAAGCCGCGGACGCCGCCCTCGTGGCGCTGTCCAAACCCACGGATTATTATCTCGACTACGTCTTCGGCGAAACCATCCGCCAGTTGGAGCCCGTGTGGCGCAAGGCCATCGCGGACGGCAAACCCGTCTGCGCGAACAATCCCGCCGGCGTGGCCTATCTGGTGAAGAGCGTGAGCACTCCGGAACTGCTGAAGCTGCCGAAGTCCCCGCTCGTTTACCAGGCGCTGCTGACCCGCCCGGACGTGCAGGAAGTGGCCCGTCTGGAAGCCCTGGACGGTCTGGCGAAGCAAAACAAGTCCACCGTGACCGCCGAACTGGTGAACGTACTCACCGCCGCCGCGGATCTGCCTTATCAGACTGCCGCGGACCTGGGACGCGTGCTCGTCCGCCAGCCCGCGGAGGAACTGAAGCCCCTGCGTGACAAGCTGAACGCCTTGACGGCGGTTACACGCCCGGCCCCCACCCAGCAGGCCGCCCTGGCCGCCATTATCATCGGTGAAGGCTCCACGAAGACCGCGTGGCAGGAGGCGCAGAAGTCCGCCGCTTCCCTGCGTTCCTTCCTCAATGCCATCCCGCTGCTTCCCGCGGACGTCCGCGCGGGAGTGGACCCCACGCTGCGCGGTCTCTTCAAAGAGTATCCCGCCACCGTGAAGGATGGGCTCTCCAAGGCCACCGGCACCCGCGGCCGTTACGTCCGCATCGAACTCCCCCGCCGCGGCACGCTCACGCTGGCCGAGGTGGAAGTCCTGAGCGGAGGCAAAAACATCGCCCCCACCGGCACCGCGAAGCAGATCAACACCAGCAACAGCGGCGAGGCCTCCCGCGCCATCGATGGCAACAAGGACGGCACCTACGGTGGCGGTGGCCAGACCCATACCGCCGAGGACTCCCGCAACCCCTGGTGGGAACTGGACCTCAAGACGGAGCAGCCCGTGGATTCCGTGACCATCTATAACCGCACGGAAAGCGGCGGCGTGTATGCGAAGCGCCTGGACGGCTTCACCCTCACGGTGCTGGATGGCAATCGCCAGCCGGTCTTCACCTCGGCCGGGAACAAGGCCACGGTGGAGCCCATGACCATCGCCTTCAAGTCCGACCCCTCCGCCGGTCTGGCGAAGGGTCTCATCAGCGCTCTCGTGAGCACCGGTGTGAATCCCGCGGAAACCTTCAAGACGCTCTCCGCGTCCGTGCAGGGGAACGTGGAGCGCACCGCCGCCGCCCAGGCCATGCTGAGCCTGCCGCGCACCGCCTGGTCCGAGGAAGCCGCCCGCGGGGCGGTGATCTCCCTCACGGAATGGGCGAAGACCGTGCCCGCCGCGGACCGCACCTCCCAGGATTACTTGGAGGCCGTGCAGGCCACGTCGGAACTCGCCGGAGCCCTCCCCGGAGCCCAGTCCGCCGCCGTGCGGAAGACACTGCGGGAACTGAGCGTGAGCGTCTTCGTGGTGAAGACGGTGCCGGAACAGATGCGCTATAACACCGCCCGCCTGGTGGTGGAGGCCGGAAAGCCGTTCGAGGTCATCTTCGAAAACGTGGATGTGATGCCGCACAACATGGTCTTCTCCCAGCCGGGCAGCCGCGAGGAGATCGGCCTCGCCGCCACCACCCTCACGCCGGACAAACTGGACGCCCAGGGCCGCGCCTATGTGCCCGCGAGCGATAAAATCTTCGCTGCCAGCCACCTGCTGGAGCCCGGCAAGATTGAGCGCCTGAAGCTCACCGCTCCCGCCGCCGAGGGGAAATATGACATCACTTGCACCTTCCCCGGCCACTACCTGGTCATGTGGGGCAAGCTGGTGGTGACGAAGAACGTGGACGAATACCTCGCCAAACACCCGCAGCCGGAGGAACTCCCGCCCACCTTCGCGCAACCCGCGCCGGAGCCGAAGTAATCCGCAGAGGATTCCTTCAATAACCAGTCACGCGCCGCGCCGGTCCGGGTTCATCCCCTGACCGGCGCGGTTTTTTTACTGAAGAAAGGCCACGCGATCTGCACGGTGGCCCAGCCGATGACCCCCAGGATCATCCCCAGGATCACCAGCCCCGCGAGGATTTGCAGCAGCGCGGGCCCGGCCATGTGCCAGGCCTGGGCGAATTCCATCCGCCCCAGGGTTTCCACGATCTCCCCCATGCGGCTCACCGTGAGACGCCCGGCGGCGCACTCCTGGCCGAAAATCGCGCAGGCTCCCACGATGCTGTATTTCGCCCCCACCAGCATGGGGATGTAGGTGAAGGGATTGCTCAGGAGCGTGGCCGCCACTGCGGACGGCAGATTCCAGCCAAAGGCCATGCCAAACCCCGCTGCCACCACGGTTTGCAGCGGAATGGGCAGCATGCCGATGAACAGCCCCCAGCCCAGGCCCGCCGCCACCGCGCGGCGGTTCGCATGCCACAGATTCCGGTTCCGGATTCTCTCCGCCAGCCACCGGCTGAAGCGGTTCCGGTGCCGCCGCTTCGGGTGGCGGATGTGCCGGTAGAGCGCCCGGCTTTGCCGCCGGATTTTCAGCCGCAGCCTCCCCAGCCAGTTGAGTTCGTGCAGTGTGTGCAGTCCGTGGGAGTGGGGATGCGGATCGCTGGGCATGGGTGGCGGGGAATTTCGTCTGAAAGCAGACGCCCCTCAATGCGGGAAAGATGCCACGCCGGGAAGAAACTCCCGCCCCGCTCTTACCCTTGCTCTCTCCGCTTCGCGGGACGGCTTCCTTTATAAAGTAAAGGCGCGCCCGGATTTCCCGGACGCGCCCCGTTTGATTCAAAATCGAGGGCCCGCCTCAGCCAAGGGGCTTGGAGGGGTCGAATTCTCCCGGCAGGGCAACTTTGTATTCGCCGTTCGCGTTGGGGGTGACCAGGGTGGGCTGGTCAAAGCCGAGCTTGGCGGGCATCTCGCTGTTGTTCCAGGCGAGGGCGTCGTCCCACTTCACCATCTTGCCGCCGTAGGTGGCATAGCGGCCCAGGATGGAGGTGAAGGTGCTCTGCGCGCCGTAGTAGGCGTTGTTGAGCGGGGTCTTTTCCCGGATGGCCTTGTAGAGGCTGTCGTGCTCGGCCTGATACGGATCCGGATCGCTCTTGCCGCGATACTGCCAGATGGTCTTGCCGCTCTTGTCCTTGATGGTGCCGCGGCTGCCGTCCAGGAAGCAGGTGCCCTTGTCGCCGATGAGGAGTTCGGAGACGCTGGCCCAGCAGTTCTTCTGGTGACGGCACTGGCTGTTCATGATGACGCCGTTTCCATAAACGAACTCCACGTAGTGGTGGTCGAAGATCTGGCCATACTTCTTGTCCTTCCGGACCTCCCGGCCTCCCATGCCCTGGGCGGCCACGGGGTGCTTGTCATCCATGAACCAGTTGATGACGTCGATGTTGTGGATGTGCTGCTCGGAGATGTGGTCGCCGGAGAGCCAGGTGTAGTAGTACCAGTTCTTCACCTGGTATTCCATTTCGGACATCCCGGCGTCCCGTTCGAATGGCTCCCAGACGCCCGCGCCGTTCCAGTAGCACTGGGCGGCCACGATTTCGCCGATCATGCCTTCCTTTTTGACCTTGTTGAAGGCCTCGAGGTAGGCGTTCTGGTAGCGGCGCTGGAGACCCACCACCACTTTCAGATTCTTCTCGTCCGCCTTTTTGGCATACTCCATGACGGTGCGCACGCCCGGGGAGTCCACGGCCACGGGCTTTTCCATGAAGATGTGCTTTCCGGCCTCCACGGCGGCCTTGAACATCATGGGGCGGAATCCGGGCGGCGTCGCCAGGAGGACCACGTCCGCGTGCCCGATGGCATCGTGGAAGCTCTCCATGCCGACGTAGCGGCGGTTTTCCGGGACGTCCACGCGATTCCCGAAACGGGCCTGCATGGAGGAGAGCAGCGGCTCCAGACGGGACTGGTAGGCATCCGCCATGGCCACCAGGCGGGTGCCGCCGGAGGTCAGCGCCTGATTGATGGCACCACCCCCGCGCCCTCCACAGCCCACGAGGGCGAGCTTAAGTTCATCACTGCCAGCCACCTGCGCGCAGGCGGAGATAGGTAGATTGACAGCGGCGGCCGCGACGGCGGCTCCGCCGATAAAAGTCCGGCGGCTGCTGGCCGCGGGAACCGGGGTTGAGGTGTCGTTGGATTCCATGTTGAAATACGGATGCTAGGGTTTTTCTCCGGGGAGTGCGCCTTTCTGGTCCCATCCCCGCCGGATGGGAAGTCCAAATTTCCTCCGTTTCTCCGGTTTCCAGGTTGTGTGAAAATTCATAAAAAAACCGGATGCAGAACGCTCAGGGCACTGCTCTGGTTTCTTGGTCCGGGGAACTTAACCATCCCGGAAACCAAACATCAAAGCACCATGACCATCCGTACAATCACTAAAAGCCTGGCGCTTCTCGCGACTGCCGGCGCTCTTACCGCCCACGCTGGTGTGGCCCCCTCGGCCCCGGCTCCGGCTCCCGCTCCGGTTTCGACCTCCCTCTGGTCCGGCAGCGTGACGCTCGGCTATGACTCCGAATACATCTACCGCGGCCTCGAAGTCTTCGGCGATGGCGGACGCGCCAAGAACCTCGTTTCCGGCGCTTTCGACCTGAACTACGCGATCAACGACCGCATCACCTGGAATTTCAACGCCTGGTATGCGTCCTCCGCCGAGAACAGCACCGACTACAACGAGCTGAACCTCTACACCCGCCTCAACTTCAAGCTCAACGACACCCTCTCCATCGGGCCGAGCTTCAAGTACTACTACTACCCCTTCTTCGACGGCGGTAACGACGAGCAGTACGAGCCGGGCGTGGAACTGACCTGGGCTCCCAACGCGGGAGTTCTGGCCGGCACGACCGTCAACGTCGGCGCGTTCTACGAAACCGAATCCGAAGCGTTCTACTTCGAACTCGGCGTGAACCACGCGTTCAAGATCAACGATCAATTCTCCATCGTTCCCGGAGCCGTGATCTCCTATCTCGACCGCGACTCCTCCAGCTTCGGTGCTTCCGCCAGCGACTTCAACCACGCTGCCGTTTACATCCGCGCTCCTTACGCGTTCAAGCCGAACTTCACGGTGACCCCCTACATCCAGTGGAACATTCCTCTGGACGCCATCGATGACATCACCGCTCCGAACGACCAGGACGACCGCGTCTTCGGCGGCGTGACTGTCTCCGTGGGCTTCTAAGGCTCCGGCGGTAGTTTACTGCTTCCAGCGGCGGTGTTCCGGAAACGGGACACCGCCGCTCTCTTTTAGAATTCAGGGGCCTGGCCCCGCAAGACACGATAAGCCCCTTCAGTGTTTCGAAAGAGAATCCGGTCCAGGGGAATCAGGCCGCCGCCGTGGCGGCTACTTCCTCCGGGGAAACTCCCCGCAGGGCAAAGATGCGGAGAATGGTCTCCTCAATGAGATTATTCGGGCACGATGCTCCCGCCGTGATGCCCACCGTGATCGGGTCCGGGCTGGCGATTTTGGCCGTGTAGCTCGTGCGCTCGGATTTGTGGTGCAGATCGAAGTGGATGATCTGCTCCAGATCCTGGAGGCACCCGGCGTCCCGGATGAAAAAGGTGGGCAGTTCCTGCTCCGCGATCTCCACGAGGTGGGTGGTATTCGAGCTGTTGTAGCCCCCCACCACCAGCATCAGGTCCATGGTGGTCTTGAGCATTTCAAACAGCGCGTCCTGGCGTTCCTGGGTCGCGCCGCAGATGGTATCGAACACGGCGAAAGTCTCCGTGACCTTTTCTCCATCCCGCACCTCCATCGCGGTCCGGAGGCGGCGCTGGATCTCCTCCGTCTCGCTTTTCAGCATGGTCGTCTGGTTGGCCACGCCCACGCGACGCAGGTGAAGGTCCGGATCGAAGCCCGGGCTGTAGCTCCCGGCGAAACGCTGGAGAAAAGCCTCGCGGTCTCCTCCGTCACGGATGAAATCGCAGACGAAATCGCAGTCCGCCAGAGTGAGGATGACTAGGTAATGCCCGGCTCCGTTTTCCCCCAGCGCCCGGGAGGCCGTGGCGCGGGTTTCCTCATGGGAGGCCTTCCCGTGAATGATGGAGGTCCGGTCCTTCTTCGCATACTCCCGCACCCGGCGCCAGACACTCATGACATCCCCGCAGGTGGTGTCCACCGTGGCGCATCCCCGGTTGGCGATGCGCTCCATGACGGCGGTCTCCGCCCCGAAGGCCGGGACGATCACCACATCCTCCGGGGAAAGAGCGTTCAGTTCTTCATCCGAAGGGTGGCTCGGCAGGGTGCGGATATCCATGTCCCGCAACTGCCGGTTCACCTCCGGATTGTGAATGATCTCCCCGAGGAGGAAAATATGCCGGTCCGCGAACACCTTCCGGGCGGCGTAGGCCAGGTCGATGGCCCGCTCCACCCCATAGCAAAACCCGAACTGCCGCGCCAGCCGGATGGTGGTTTTTCCCACCATGAGCGTGCCACCCGCCGCGCGGATGCGCTCCACGATGCCGCTCCGGTAGTGACTCTCCACCTCTGCCTGCACCAGCGGCATGACTTCGGGAGTGCGTACATTGACGCGGCGGGGTTGTGTGGTGGTGGCGGCCATTATCAGACGTCGAGATTGCGCACGTTCAGGGCGTTGTCTTCAATGAACTGGCGGCGGGGCTCCACGACATCGCCCATGAGGATGGTGAACATGCGGTCAGCCTCCACCATGTTCTCCTCGTTGAACTTCACCTGCAGGAGCTTCCGTTTTCCGGGGTCCATGGTGGTTTCGTAGAGTTGTTTGGCGTTCATTTCCCCCAGTCCTTTGAAGCGGTAGATCTCCAGGCCGCGGCGGCCGATTTCGAGCACGCGTTCCAGGATTTCCGGTACCGTGAACAACGGATGACGGTGGCCGTCGGATTCGATCAATTCGAAGAGCGGCTTGTCCTGCGCGGAGAAATGCTCCAGGGCCAGTCCCTGCTCGCCGAGCTCCAGCATCAGCTTCGCGATGGCGCGGGCTTCGTGGATTTCATAGAGCTTCGCGCGGCGCGTCACCTTGGCCGCATCGTTTTTGGCCACCGGTTCCTCCGACGGGACGGTCTCCATGGAGGCCAGGAGCTTGAGGTCAGGGTTGGCGGAGCTGAAATCCCGGAGGGCGACGTCATCCAGCGCGTAGTGGAGGTGTTCCTCGTTTCCGGCGCGGACTTTCACCATGTATTCCGGGAGCTTGCCGGTGGAGCGGTCCCGGGCGCTCAGGTAGTCATCGAAGTTCCCGCCGTTCCGCTGGATGACATCGCTGAAGCGGGCCAGACGGGCGAGGAGGGAGAGGATGCTCTTCAGGCGGTCGGATTCCACGGTGGAATCGTCGGCCAGGTTTTTGAGCTTCACCTCCGCCGAACTCATGGAAATGAGCATGGCGTTCAACTCCGTGTCATCCTGGATGTATTCCTCACGCTTCTTCCGGGTGATGCGGTAAAGCGGCGGCTGCGCCACATAGATGTATCCCCGTTTCACCAGTTCGGCCATCTGGCGGCAGAAGAAGGTGAGCAGCAGGGTGCGGATGTGGGAGCCATCGACATCCGCGTCCGTCATGATGACGATCTTGTGGTAACGGGTCTTGGCGATGTTGAACGTGCCTTCATCCTCGCCCGTGCCGATGCCCGCGCCGATGGCGGTGATCATGCTCTGGATTTCCTTGTTCTCCAGCACCTTGTCCAGACGGGCCTTCTCCACGTTGATGAGCTTACCGCGCAGCGGCAGGATGGCCTGCGTCTTCCGGTTCCGGCCCTGCTTCGCGGAGCCACCGGCGGAGTCACCTTCGACGATGAACAGTTCGCTGAGCGCAGGGTCTTTTTCCGAGCAGTCCGCCAGTTTCCCCGGCAGTCCGCCACCGGTGAGAGCGCTCTTCCGCACCGTCTCCCGGGCTTTCCGGGCCGCCTCCCGCGCGCGGGCCGCCATGAGACAGCGTTCCACGATGCGGCGGGCGAGCTGGGGATTTTCCTCAAAGGTCTTCGTCACCCCTTCGTAGGTGATGGAGGCCACCGCCGGCTCCACTTCGTTGCTCACCAGCTTTTCCTTCGTCTGGGAGCTGAAGCGGGGATTCGGAAGTTTGACGCTGAGCACGCAGACGATGCCCTCCCGCACGTCGTCACCGGTCAGCGCGGCGTCCTTTTCCTTCAGGAGCTTCTCCTGCTTCGCATAGTTGTTGATGGCCCGGGTCAGCGCTCCGCGGAATCCGGTGAGGTGCGTGCCGCCATCCGGATTGGGGATGTTGTTGGCGAAGCAGAGCACCTGCTCGTTGTAGCTGTCATTGTATTGCAGCACGGCGTCCACGTAGGCGTTCTTCTGCACGATCTTCCCCTGGACCTCGACATCGATGAGGCGCTTCCCGCGAAGGATGATCGGCTCCGGGTGCAGCAGGTCTTTATTTTCGCCCAACTGACGCACAAACTCCACCACGCCCTCCTTATAGAAGAAATCCTCCCGGCGCAGGCGGTCCCCGCGTTCATCCACCAGGGAGATGCGCAGTCCGGGATTGAGGTAGGCCAGCTCCCGCAGGCGGGTGGCCAGCATCTCGAACCGGAACTCGATGGAGAGGGTGAAGATGGTGGCGTCCGGGAAGAAGGTGATGTTCGTGCCGGTGAAATTCGGGTCTTCCAGGGTACCCACCACTTTCAAGGGGTCCGTGGTTTTTCCGCGCTCAAAGGAAATGGTATAGATTTTCCCGTCGCGATAGACCTCCGCCTTGAACCAGTCGGAGAGCGCGTTCACGCACTTGGCCCCCACGCCGTGGAGACCGCCGGAGTATTCGTAGGCTCCCTGGCCGAATTTACCGCCCGCGTGCAGGCTGGTGAGCACCAGTTCCACGGCGGGGATGCCCCACTTCTTGTGGATGTCCACGGGAATGCCGCGGCCATCGTCCTTGACGGAGCAGGAGCCATCCAGGTGGAGTGTGACATTGATGTTCTTACAATGCCCGGCGAGGTGTTCGTCGATGGAATTGTCCAGCACCTCGTAAACGCAGTGGTGCAGGCCGCGGAGCGAGGGGTCGTTCGGGTCGCCGATGTACATCCCGGGCCGCTGGCGCACGGCTTCCAGTCCTTCCAGTTTATCGATCTGGGCGGCATCGTAGTCGCCGGTAGGGCGCTGCGGCTCGAGATTTTCGTCGTCGGGAGAGGGGGTGATTTCCTGGTCAGACATGGAGGTAAAGCGGGAACGGTCCGGCTCCCCGCGGGGAGAGGGCGGAAGCAACTTTTCCCCATAGGGCGGGCGGAACGGGAATGCAACCCTTACCAAATGGTTTCCCCCCGGCGTTCGGGGATCAAAAAGAAGCCGGACGGCCTTTACAGGGCCGTCCGGCGGGAATGCTGTTCCGTGGAGCGGGTTAGCTCAGGGCACCACTTTCACCCGCAGATATCCTTTCCCTTTGAGGGGAGCGCCCGTCAGGGTTTCCAGGGAGAAGGTGGTGGCTCCGCTGGATGTGACGGGGGCGCCAAGATCCGTCCACGTCACCAGGTCCGGGGAGGACTGGAGGCGGTAGCGTTTGCCCTGCACGCTGGACCACGTGACCCTGGCCTGGCCGGTGGCGGCCGCCACGGAGACATCCGTGATGCGCAGGGTGGAGTTAGCGTCCGCCGGGGAGGTCCCGGCCAGATACTCCTGGTAGTTGGACTGGCCGTCCCCGTCGGCGTCCCGGTCGCGGTCGGAGGGATCGTTGGGGTTCAGTCCGTTGGCCGTCTCATAGGCGTCACTCATCCCGTCCCCGTCGGTATCCGTCAGGCCCTGGTCAAAACGGATGCCGCTTACGATCAGGTACTCGTTCGCCGAGTTGTTATAACCATGGATGACCAGTTGCACGGTGTTCACGCTGTCCGGGATCTCAAAGGAAAGCGGGTAGTCGAGGTTCTGCTCCGTGGGATTGACCGGAGGCACGGGGGCGAGTTCCGGTCCGTTCATTTTGCCGTCCCCGTCTTTGTCATATTCCCCCACGAGCGAGACGGGCTGGGCCGTATTGCCATCGAAGATGAGTTCCGCGAGGAAGGTATCATCCAGCTCCGTTCCGGCGGTGAGGTCGCGCACGTGCAGATTCGCGCTGAATTTCACCACGCCGGAGACCCCGCTGAGGTCCAAAACCTCTGAGCTGATGATCTTGTCCCCCACGCCGGAGGCGGACCCATTGTGCTGGGTGAGGGTGCCCGCCGTGGTGTCCACGGCCCACGCCGGGGAAGCGGTGGTGGCCGCGTCCGAGAAGAGGCTTCTGACCCCACCGCCCAGGTCCACCAGCCCGATAATGTAAGGGCCAGGCAGGCTGACGGTGACTGTCTGGGAGAGGGCAGGGTAGCTCTGATCCCGGATGGTGAGCGTCACGGAGGTGGCTCCGCCCGGCACCGTGAGGTTGATCGTCTCAAAGGCGCCGCTGGCGGGCGTGGCACCAGTCGTCTCCCAGCCAGGGCCGCCGTTTTGTCCCGAGACCGTGAGATCAAAGGACACCGTGTCATCCGCCCCGCCCGAACCGTTGTCGTGATGGACGATGTTCGTGGGAGCCGAGACGGTGAACGTGGGGGCCGGCGGGGTGATCCTGATCGTATTCGTGGCGACAGGGTTGAGGTCATCTGTGAGGACCACGGTCCGGGCACCCCCGGCGAGGGGATACGGTCCGAAGGTCGTTGGCACCCCGGTATAGCCACCGGTGCGGGCGGGCGTTTCATCCGTGTGCCAGCCGGGGCTGCCTCCCGTGTTCGAGCCGGTCACGAGATATTGCGCGGAGAAAACATCGTCCGAGGGATCGGCGGTGCCCTTGTTATCCACGGTGACGCCGCCGGAGGGGGCCACCATGAGCGCGGCGGTATCCGTGGTGGAGAAGGTGAGATCCACGTCATCGATCCCCATCAGGGTATCGCGCCCGGCGTCATTGATGTTTCCCCAGCGGATGGCGAAGAATTCCCCCGGCTCGATGCGGATGCTGTCGCCGATCACCGCGTTGATGGGATTCGTCAGATTGACCCGGGTATCGGCATCCGGGCTGGCGTAGGTGAAATCCGCCGCGTTCACCCGGTTCCAGCCGCTGATGTAGTAGGCGGACGGCGTGGTTGAGACGGCGGCGGGAAAGACATCCACGGTGGCCGGAGCCACGGTCATGTTGAGAAGAGCGTCCTGGGTGGGGGCCTTTTGCCACCAGACGGCGATGGTCTCCACGGTGTTGGCAAACTGATTCGTCCGCCGGATCTTCACCTTGTAGGAGATGTTGTTCAGGATCAGGGGGGCAGCCCCTGTGTGCTGGAAGACGGCGATGGTGGAGTATTCCCCGTCCGCCGTGATGGGAATGCAGGAGAGCGCCCGGTCCGCGGAGCCGATGTCGCCGATGGAGTAAACCCACCCCGTGTCGTGCAGCACGGAGCTGTCGTTCACCCGGTAGATGTAGTTGCTGCCCACCAGCCCCTTCGGGGTGCCATTGCCCGCGCGGTAGATGAACCAGCCGGGCAGGGTGACGCCATCACTCCAGGTGGCATTGGCGGCGGTATTCTGAAGGCCGTTGGCGGGAGTGCCGGAGAGGGTATTGAAATCCT
Source organism: Verrucomicrobiales bacterium (assembly GCA_965229245.1). Classification (GTDB taxonomy): domain Bacteria; phylum Verrucomicrobiota; class Verrucomicrobiia; order Verrucomicrobiales; family V1-33; genus V1-33. The sequence goes on along the minus strand of CBDDIW010000001.1, from coordinate 566,179 downwards.
GCGTGTAGTGCATGGGGCCGCCGAGCGGGATGATATCGGCAAACAGGCAGGACGGCAGGAGCGCGAGGGCGGCGGCAAGGCCGCCCGGGAGGATCACGGATTTCATGGGTGCGGTCGGTAAGGGATGCCGGCCGGAAGGGGAGGCCGGAAGAATCCGATAATGAGCGGCGGCAAAAGGCTTGTCAAACCCGCGAGGCCCAAAGATTAAGCGATTCTTATGGGCGGAATTCACCGTTGCGAAGCCACCAGGGGGAAACTAGAGGACCTGCAACCGACGTTATCCTTCATGACCGCCATCCAGACCGCCCAGGCCCTTCAGGAGAAATTTCCCGCCGCCTTCGTTTCCCAGTCCGAATTCCGGGGGGAAGCCACCGTGGTTCTGCGCTTGGAGCATCTGGTGCCCGCCATGGCCTGGCTGCGGGATGAAATGGCGTATGACATGCTCCTGGACGCCAGCAGCGTGGATCACATGGGCCAGGAACCCCGGTTTGAGATGGTATATGAACTGTATTCCCTGACCGGCAAGATCCATCTGCGCGTGAAGACCGCGGCGGCGGAGGGCGAAGAGGTGCCCACCGTGAGCCATCTCTGGCCCGGCGCGGACTGGCATGAGCGGGAGATCTATGACATGATGGGCATCCACTTCAAGGGTCACCCGGATCTCCGCCGCATCCTCATGTGGGACGGATTCCCCCACTATCCGCTTTTGAAGGACTTCCCGCTCGCGGGCAAAACCACGGATGTGCCCGAGGTGGCCTTCTCCGGTGTGGCCCCGCTGGCCGGAGGCCCGTTCGTCACCAGTTCCGGAGCCCGTGACCGCGTGGACGGAGAGCCTCGTGCCAAGGGCGAGTCCGGCACGCAGACCGCCTGAGAAATTTCCGGCGGGAAAAGGGAGAGTGGGCGGGAATCGCGCGGACGATTTGTCCCGCAACTCTCCGTGAAGAGTTGACAATTTGCGCACCCCCCTGTCTCATAACCAGCCCGCTCCGCGGCGGCACCTTTTCATCAATTTCTACCCATGGACTTCGTATCCTCTAAAATCGCAGAACTTTCCCCCTCCATTACGCTCGCCGTCACCAGTCAGGCGGCGAAGATGAAGAAAGAGGGGATCGACGTGTGCAGCTTTGGCGCGGGCGAGCCGGACATGGATACCCCGGAGCATATTAAAGAGGCGTGTATCAAGGCCCTCTCCGAAGGAAAAACGAAATACACCGCCTCCGCGGGTCTCCTGGAACTCCGTGAAGCCATCGTCGCGAAGCTCAAGAAAGACAACGGCCTGGACTACACCGCCGGACAGATCAGCGTGAACTGCGGGGCCAAGCACTCCTGTTTCAACGCCATCCTCGCCACCTGCGGGCCGGGGGACGAAGTCATCATCCCGGCCCCCTACTGGACGAGCTATCCGGACATGGTCCGCATGGCCGGAGCCATTCCCGTCATCGTGGAAACGAAGCAGGAAAACGGCTGGAAGATGACCCCGGATGAGTTCGAGGAGGCCATGAGCCCGGCCACGAAGATGCTCATTCTCAACAGCCCGTCGAACCCCACCGGCGCGGTTTACTCCCGCGAAGAGCTGGAGAGGATCGGGGAAATCGCCGCGGGGGAGGACATCCTGATCCTCTCGGACGAAATCTACGAAAAGCTGATCTATGATGACACGGAGCACGTCTCCATCGCGAGCCTGAGCAAGGAGCTGAAGGACCTGACCATCGTGGTCAACGGATTCTCCAAGGCCTACAGCATGACCGGCTGGCGTCTTGGCTACACCGCCGCGCCGAAGCGGATCGCGGACGCCATCGATACCATTCAAAGCCACAGCACCAGTGCTCCCGCCACCTTTGCCCAGTGGGGCGCGCTGGCGGCCCTCCAGGGGGACCAGCAGATCATCGAGGACATGCGCATGGAGTTCGACATGCGCCGCGGCTACATGATGAACCGGTTTGCCAAGCTCGGCCAGGTGACCGTGGTGGAGCCGAAGGGGGCCTTCTACTTCCTCGTGAATATCAAGAAGATGGGCATCAACAGCGTCAATTTCGCGGAAAAGCTCCTCAGCCGCATGCACGTGGCCGTGGTGCCGGGGATCGCCTTCGGGGCGGATGAAACCGTGCGCTTCAGCTATGCGTGCAGCCTGGACGTGATCAAAAAGGGCCTCGACCGGTTCGAAGAATTCTGCCGCGCCCATTGAGCGCGTCCCGGGACAGGAAAGAGACCACGACAAGCGGCCTCCGCGTTGCAATCGCGCTCGGCGGGATTACGCTATGGCGAGCCCTCATGTCCCCCCGCTTTTCCCGAGCCCTCCTGCCGCTGGTCCTGATTTCAGGACTGGCGGTGTCCTCCTGCAACCGTCTGAAGAAAAAGGAGGCACCGCCTCCGAAGCCGGACGCGGTGCCGGAGATCGTGGACGAACCCGCGGAGGCCCCCGCGCCGCCGGAGCCTCCCCCGGAGGTGCCCGCCGCGCCCGCGCTTTCCGTCAATAAGTCCGCGCAGGTGTCCGTGCTGGGTTACCACCAGTTCACCACCGGCAAGTCCACTGGGCAGATGGTACTGAATATCGACCGCTTTCGCGAGGAGATGCAGGCGCTGCGGGACGCGCGGGTCACGGTGATTCCCATGAAGGATTTCCTGGCTTGGCGGCGCGGGGAGAAATCCATTCCGGATCCCGCCGTGGTCATCACCATGGATGATGGCTGGAAGAGTGTCTATACCTTGGCATTTCCTATCCTGAAGGAATACGGCTATCCCTTCACGATATTCCTCTATAAAAAGTTCGTGAATGGCGGGGGGAAGTCCATGTCCACGGCGGAGATCAAGGAGATGATGGCCGCGGGCTGCGAGGTGGGAAGCCACAGCGTGAGCCACCCTTACAAACGGGAGATCGATGGCGTGTTCCGCAAATCCCAGGAGGACGGGGAAGCCTTCCTGCGCATGCAGATGAAGGATTCCCGTCAGTTTCTGGAGGATCTGCTGGCGGTGCCGGTCACCACCTATGCCTATCCCGGCGGATTCTTTTCTCCCCGGGAGCAGGATATCGGCAGGGAGGCGGGATATGAGGCGCTTTTCACCGTGAATCCGGCGAAGGTCACATGGGACACTCCCGCGAATGCCATAGGGCGGTACATCGTGCTGGGGAACGATCCCAAGGATGCGAATTTCAAACGGGCTATCAGTTCCCGGGGCACTTCGGAGGGGGATCTCGTGAAGCAGTTACTGGGCGGAGACGGGGAAAAGGAACCCCTCGTGACCACCAAACCGGCGGCCAATGCCCAGGTCGCCTCCCGCCGTCCGCTCATCGAGGTGGATGTGTCAAAACTGGAGGGAATTGATCCCGCGAGCATCGTCATGAAAATCGCGGGGTTCGGCCAGGTGCCCGCGCGTTATCATGAAGCGGAGAAAAAGATTACCTATCTGATGGGGGAAACCCTCCGCGACAATGTGTGCCAGGTGTATGTGACCTTCAAACGCGCCGCCGAGCCAAAACCGGACCTCGTTAGCTGGCGCTTTGGAATTGATCTGGTGGCCCGCTATCTCCCGGAGGAACCGGAGAAGCTGGAGAACACTAAAACCGTGGACGAAAAAGAAGTGGAGCCCGAGCCTGAGCCCGCCCCTCCTCCGGAACCCGCTCCTCCACCCAAACCGGCGCAAAAGCCCAAAACAAAGGGCAAAACCAAACCCGTGAAACCCGCTCATGGGTGAGGGGAGGCAGTGGATGTGAAGGTTTTCAAAGGAAGCCTGGAGCCGGGATGGCGTCACCACAACTCCGTGGCTATGCTTCGTTTTAGCTCTTCGATATTCCTTATGCCATTTACAGTTGGACGAGGGTAAAATGGGGTCGTGGTTCCGCTGAGCAGAATCGAAGGCTCCCCGGATGGAGGGTGGCCCAGGCGGTCCTCCGCCGGGGGGATGTTCATACGCATCCTTTTGATTCCTTCTCTCCGCAGCCTCCGCTTTCCCGTTCTCCATCAGAGGATTCGACGGCGACAGGAATGTCGCCGCTCCTTGTGCGCACTCAGAGGATTGGGAGGATGCGCAGGGACGTCAAACTCCCCCTGGCGGAGGACCGCCTGCGCTACCCCCGTTCGGAAGAACCTTCGATACCACTTGGGAAGACTCCATGAGGGGGATCCAATATACGATGAAGAATTGAAAACAGGTCTTTTCCCGGGCATGGATTACGGGTGGTCGTTCCACGTTGGCCGGCCCATTCTTATCCGCTCCTGGTATCGTTTTTGGAGACACGCATTCTTCTTCCGTCCCGGAAATTACTTTTGGCGATCAGTATAAAGCTTGGGGCTTGCGCAACCCAACGGCCTGCCAACTGCCAGCCGGGCCTGGTCTTTGACAGGGGGCTACCGTCAGGACGAAGGAACCACATTCACCTGATTCCAACTCCACAGGGTATCATTCCATAAAAAACCCCGCCCCCGGTCCGGTGGACCAGGGGCGGGGCAGGGGACTTGCGGGGAACAAACGGTTGTTTACAGCCCGCGGGGGATCAGCGCTTCGGCGGCTGGAGTTCCTTCACGGTGGCTCCGAACTTGTCGCTCATAATGAGGACGGAGAAGCGCGTGGTGGTATCGAGGTCGCCGGTGCTGAGGCTGGCGTAGTCGAATTTCCCGCGGAGATCCGTGTAGCCGTCCTTGTAGAAGACCGGGGTGCCGTTCTGGTCGGCGAAGACCTTCACATACACCTTGCTCAGCGGGCGCTTGTCGTTGGCGTGGCGCACCTGGAGGCGGCCAAAGCCCTCGCTGGCCTGCACGTCCAGTTCGTTCGCATACGCGGCCTCGGCGCGGGTGATGCCGCCGCCGGTCACTTCCACCAGCACGTTGGCGCTCTGGTATTCCTTCGGCAGGGCAAAGACGTGGGTGTCCTGTCCGGCGGGCAGCATGATCTTTTCGCTGCGGTTCGGCCGGATCATGCGGAAGCGGCTGGTGTCCTGGGTCACGAAGGGATTCGCGCTGAAGAGGAACTCCAGATCCATGGGGTAGTAGTTCACCGTCACTTCCGTGAGGTTCCGGTAGTTGAGCGCCACCGTCTTGTTCTCGATGCGCACATTCACGGCGGCCTCCTTCGCGGCCAGGCGGTCCTGCGTGGCATCGCGGTCATCGTCCTTCGGCTTGGCCGGAGCCTTGCCTTCGATCTCGTCGAGCTGGGAAGCCATCTCGGTGAACTTCGCCCTCCAGCTGTCCACCGGCTGGGTGGCATTGGCGGTCACGATGCGGCGGGCGGTGGCGGTGTCCTCCTGGCACATGGCCAGCCAGGCCTGGAGGTAGTCATACTGGAGCTTTTCCGCGACCTTCCCGGCGTCCAGTTTGGCGAACCGGTCGATGGCTTCCCCGATCCGGTCCTGGAGCGCCAGGTGGTAGATGACGGCCAGGTTGTCCTCTCCGTCCAGCGCCGGGCGGTAGCTCAGGATCTTCATGAGCGCGTTGAACTGCGCGCGCTGCCTGTCATTCAAGATGGTGCGGCGGGCTCCCAGCTGGTGGGCGCGGGCATTGATGAGCGGGCTGTATTCCAGATGCTCATAGATGCGGCGCTCCACGGGATCGAGCTTCACGGCGGCGGTATCGATCCACGCGCCGCAGCGGGCGAGGAAGTCATTCCGGTGCATGAGGTAGTCCGGCACGCCTTCCGGCAGATTGTGCAGCATGGCGTAGGACCAGGTGGTGGGATGCCAGATGTGGCGGGAGCGCAGGAGGGCGATGGCCTTCTTTGTGAAGTCCACATCCTTCAGCCGCCAGGCCATGAGGTCCAGGTTCAGCGTGAAGAGATTGTGCTGCTCCAGGAAGGTCAGCACCTCCGCGGGCTCCGCGTTCTGGCTTACGTATTCCCAGGAGGCCTTGTCCGCCTGCGTGGCTTTGGGCACCACGTTGAAGGTGAGGGGCGCGGCGGAGGCCGCCGTCTTCGCGTTCCGGCTGAGGTGCACCGGGTAGTGCTCGAACTGCCCCGGCGCGGGGAAGTAGAAGTGGAAGTCGAACGTGGCGGTGTGGTAGGGCTCCAGGGCCAGCGGCACGCTCTTCGTGGGCTGCGTGGCGAGCACCGGGATGGCCCCCTGGGGGATCTGGAACAGCATGTCCAGCTTCTGCCGGGAGGAGGAGGGATTCGTCACCACCACCTGGCAGCCATAGACCACGCCGGTGAGGTATTCCCCGGTGACGAATTTATCCACCTGCTCGCCGCCCTGCTGGGTGTAGCGGTCGCCCTGGCGGTAGATGTTCTGGCTCACCAGGAGCTGCGTGCCCTCCTTGTCCACCTCCGCCGGGCGGATCTCCTGGTGGAAGAGAATGCCGCGACCGCCGGGTGTGAGGGTCAGGGCGTTGTTCACCCGCTCGATCTTCAGCGGAGTCACGTCCTTGCCCGGGAAGGGCAGGTCCAGCGCGGCCAGCGCGAGGAGCATTTCCGTGAAGCTGCCACTGGCCTCCGCGAGGTGATCGGAGAGGAAGGGCTTCGTGGTGTCCCACAGCGCGTAGTCCTGCCAGAAGCGGTTGGGCGTCACCAGGTTCGCATCCTGCCGGGCGATGAGGAGGTGGTAGTAGTTGTTCTCCGCCCACTCCTTCGTCTTCTCCACTTGGCGGAAGAGCTGCTCCTGGCGCTGGGCGGTCTTGGCGCGGGTGATGGCGGCTTTCTCGCCGGACTTCCGGCCCATGCCCCGGGAGCGGCTGGCGGATTCCTTCAACTCCATCTCCGAACTCTGGAGGTCCGAGAGTTTGCGCAGTCCATTCTGGGACTTGGTGGAATCCTCCAGGGCATCCATGGCGCCATCCGGCTCGGCCAGACCTTCCCCGCGGAAGTAGCGGTCCTTTTTATCCATGGGACCTCCGGCCGCCGGGGGCTGGCCCGGTCCGAAGCCTCCTCCGGATCCTCCGCCAAAGCCCATGCCTTTTCCGGCGAAGCCGCCCCGGCCACCCACGCCTCCCAGGGTGGTCAACGAGCCCCCCTCCAGCACAGTCTCAAAGAGGTAAGAGTCCCGCTGCGGATTCTTCGGCAGCGTGTCCAGCCAGTCGCCCAGGTGGCGGACCACCACGGCCTGCTCGCCCTTGATGCGGCGGGCCAGGAGGATGCGCTCCACGGTATTCAGCCGGCCATACTGCCAGGGGCGGAGGTAGCCTGTGAGGTCCGCGCCCAGGAGGTAGTGATCCATGAAGGTCTTGTCCCGCTTGTTGGCGAGGTAGGGCTGGACCACGGACTTGAAGAAGTCCGGCGCTTTGCGGGCGAGGAAGAAGTTCAGCTCGTGGCAGGCGTATTTGGAATACAGCTCCGTCTGCTTTTCCTTGCTCAGCGTGTCCCAGTCCAGCAGCCAGGAGAATTCCGCGAGGGTGGCGTCCTTCGAGAGGCTGAAGAGCAGGGAATGCGCGGCGCGGAGGTCGTCCACGGTCTGCCATTTGGCGGTGAGGGCGTCCTTGAAGTGGAAGGGCACGTTCTCCTCCAGCAGGGTGGTGCGGTCCTGGCGGCTGTAGTGCTCCTTCGGGTTCAGGCCATCGGCCAGGCGGAGATCGCGCATGAGGGGCTTTTGCGCCGGGAGGGTGAAGTCCCGGGCGGCGGCGGAGTCGCTGTCCACGGCCACCACGCGCAGCATCTGGCGGTCGCCCAGGGAGGCGGCATCGATGGTGACGTTCCCCTCCTTGTCAGGGCGGAGATTGAAGGCCACGGCCCCCTGGGTGGCCAGGAAGGAAAGGTCCGGGTCCATGGGGCCGCCGGGGGCCATTTCGTTTTTGGCCTGGCGGGACTCCGAGGGCGCGGGCGGGGCGGCGGAAGCGGGTTTTTCGGCGGCCATGGCGGCGGCGTCTTCGCCGGCGGCGGCACTCTGGCGCTCCGTCTGGGTGTCCGAGATGGCCCAGGGATTCAGCAGGAGACCGGGGCGGGGAAGGAGATTCCCCGGGTAGTGCTTCGCGTTCTTCCGCTCCAGCACGTAGCGGTATTCCTCCCCGATGGTGCGGGCGCTCTGGTAAAGGCTGGGCCGCCACGCGGTGGTCCAGGTATTCGGCTGCGGCAGGTGGTCACTCCCCAGGGCCGCGAAGGCATCGAACTCCGGCAGGAACCGGCTGGCAAAGATGTGCACGCGGGTGTCCAGCGAGGCATTGCCCACGTGAAAGACCAGGGTCTGCTTTGCCGGGGCCTCCTTCGAGGCGGGTTTCTCTCCCTTCGTCATGCCGGTCACGGTCACGGGCGCGGGGTTCGAGAGCTCCATGGTAAGCACGTCATTCAGCAGATGCCCCGCCACCAGATCCCCGGCTCCCACGCGGACCACCGTGGTGCTGGCGGTGGGTGCCATCTCCACGGCGTACTCGCCAGGAGTGAGACCGGCGATGGTGACGAAGCCATCCTTTACCGTCACTCCGGCGGAGGCGTCCCGCACGGGGGTGCCATTGCGGAGTTCCAGCACGCTCACGTCGCCGGGCACGGGCTCGCTGTTGCCGCGCCAGCCCAGTTGCACCGGCTCGCCGGTCTTCACGTTCACCGCGGGCGGCAGGGAGGCCCAGGACCGGGGAATGGTGAAGACGCGCCGCACGCCGGAGGTGCTCTGCGCCGTGACCGTGGCCACGCCCTCCAGTTTCCCCAGGGCGATGGCTCCCGCGGCATCCGTCTTCAGGCCCACGGTAATGGTGTTCGTGAAGTCGGCGCGGGTGAAGGTGAGATTCACCTCGCGGTCCGCCCGGGGTTCACCCGTGCGCCCGCGTTCCTCCAGGATATACTGGCCGTCCGCCGGGGTCAGGTGGAGATCGCTCACCTGTTCCGTGAGCGTGATGCCGTTCACCTTTACATCATCCCGGGCGCTCACCTTCACCGGCTGACCGGTGACCAGGCTTTTCACATCCGCCTCCAGGGTGAAGCTGAGACCCGCCAGGCGGTCCGGCACGCTGAAGGAGATCACCGTTTCCTTGTCCGGAGCCATCTTCGGCACAACGTCCTTTCCGTCCCGGTCTTTGGTGGGAATCTCATACACTGTATTGGAAGGGATGCCGTCCAGGGAGCGGGAGGTAATGGTGAGCTTCACGTGCTCCAGGGCCTCCAGCGGGGCGGGAATGCCATTCACCATGAGCGCCGGGCGGATGGCCACCTGGGCGGTGGTGCCGGGCAGCAGGGACTCCCGGGGCACGTGGAACCCGGCATTCAGCTGATAGTTCTCCGCCGCCACCGTGACGCGCTCCAGGGAGGTGAAGCCCGAGCCATCGCCCAGGATCACGTTCTGGTCGCCGGGCTGGGTGGAGAAGGGAATGAGGACGCCACCGTTCTCTCCCGCCTCGTAACGGTGGGAGCCGAACAGCACATAGGCTTTCTCCAGCGGCTTCAGGGTTTCATCCAGAACCGTCACCAGGGTGCCCTCGCTGGTATTCGTCACCACGTGGCGCAGCCCGCCCTTCCGGATGAGCGCGCGGCTGCTTTTCCCGCCGCCGATGAATTCCACGATCCAGACGCCGCGCTTCCCCTTCAGTTCATTGAAGGTGAAGGTGCGCTTCTGTCGCAGGAGCGGGGCGTCATTGTAGTCCTGCGCCTGCTCGCTGTTGGCGGTGAGGCCGTCCAGATTCAGGTCCGTGTTCACCTGGGCGCCCGTGGTGCGGTGGACGTTCTCCGTGTTGATCTCATACACCTTCACGATGAGGTGCGGCACGTTCTTCACATAGAGATTCAGGGAGACATCGTCCCCCGGAGTCCAGCTCTCGCGGGTGGCGGCATCGAACTGCAGGTCCACGCGGTCCTTCAGTGTCTGATACGTCTCCGGTGCCAGCAGGGAGACCCAGCGCTGGGCATCCGGTGCTCCGGCCAGGAGGCGGGCCTCGGCATGGATCGCGTTCAGCCACCGGTCATTCAGATAGGGCGCGTATTTCTCCGCCGTGTCCGTTTTTGCGAGGACGGTGAGGAGGAGATCGCGCACCAATCCTTCATCGTTGCCGATGGGGCCGAATCCGGTGAGAGCGCCGTAGTCCGCGTTGAGATCGGCGGGGAGCTTGAAGATTTCGGACTTACTCCACTCCGGATGGATATAAGGCGCGGGGCGGGGAAGCTGGAGATACGCCAGGAGGCGGGCCTCATCCACCACGCCCTTCGAGGCATCGAGTTCCAAGCGGTGGAAGAGGACGTGGGCCTTGAAGGAATTGAACGCCGGGGCGAGGCGCGCGGTGAAGGCCTCCAGCCGTGTGAGCCAGGCCTCCCGCACCGCCGGGTTCCTCGCGGGGTCCTCGCCAAAGGCGGGGCGCAGCTTGCCCGCCCAGGTGGTCACGAAATTCGAGTTTTGCAGCAGCGCGGGACGCAGCTTCAGGAGTTCGTCCAGTTGCGCCAGAGTCAGTTTTCCGTGGATGGCAAACTCCCCGAACCCCCCGGATTCCTTCGTGCCGAGGTCATCGTTGATGATCTTCACGAGGTTCGCGAAATCCGGGCGGTGCAGGCGGCTCAGCAGGTCCCGGCGGCGGGAGACGGAGAGCTCCGTTTTGCCATCCCGCAGGATGCTCACGATGCCCTGGGAGGTGAGGCTTCCGAGGTTGTCCGAGCCGGAGAGCGCGCTGGACAGGAAGGCATCCCAGGAGATCAGCGCGGGGTCCACCTTTGTGGCGAGGTCCGGGCGCGCGTCCGGCGTGATGCGCTGGTGGTTATATGTGAGGTTCAGTTTTTTCCGCAGGTATTCCAGGCTGCCCGCGGGGTCCGTGACATAGTTGAAGAGCGCGCGGCGGTTTTCGATTTCCTCGCGGCGCCCGTTGCCGCCGGGGAAGCGGCCTTCCCATTCCTTCAGGGTGGCGTCCACCTCCGCGCCCTTGCCCTGGTTTTGCAGGTGCAGCGCGTGGTAGTAGTAATAATCATCCGTGCCGGGAATGAGTTCCTTCAGCACGGCATCGCGGTCCGCGGACAGGGAGAATTTCTCCAGAAAGCTGGTCTCCTGCGCGGGCAGCAGCGTGGGCATGGCCGCGAGCAGCAGCGGGGCGAGAAGGCCGGGAATGGCACGACGGGATGGATTGGGTTTCATTGGGGATGCTGGTAAACAGGTTCGGTTTAACGATGGCCCGATCCTATCCCCGCCCGCCGTTCTGCCCAGCAGGGAGGTGTAAAGAAAGTGTCATGGCCGGTGGGGGACGGGCGTCTCCACTCTCCGGCGCTCCACGGCAACGACCAGTTAGTACAGGCTCCCCTTTTTTCCTAACCGGATATCCGGACCCCGGAAAAGCTTACAAAACCTCCTGTTTCTTGATATCCAGATACAAGTTCCCCAGCGCCACCGGCATCACCTCGGCGGGGGAATCGATGGTCAGAATCCCCGCGCGGCGCAGGGAGTGCAGGAGAAGCTGGCGCTCCTCCAGGTATTGCATGGCGGCTCCATAGCCACGCGCGCCGTGGAGGTTTTGCACGGGGGTGTTCACCCGGGCGATCACCTCCCGTTCGCGCAGGCTGGCCACCACCACGAGGTGTCGCCGCCGGATGAGTTGCAGGGGGCGCAGCAGGTGGGTCTGGTCCTCGCTCCGGAGATTGGTGCAAAAGACAATGAGCGCGCGCCGCTGCTGGCGGCGCATGATAAGCTCAGCCGCCTCGCTGAAATCCCCCGGGGCCGTGCCGGTATTGTAGTCGTAAAGGTGATTCAGGATCACCGGCATGGAGGATTGCCCGCTCTGCGGGGGCAGCCAGCGGTCCACGCCGCCAAATCCCATGATGCCCACCCGGTCCCCCTGACGCAGGGCGATGAAGCTCAGGAGCAGCATCGCGTTCAGGCAGTGGTCGAATTGTGTGAGGTCTCCATCCATGGCGCGGAGACGCCGCCCGCAGTCCGCCATGAGAATGATGGTCTGATTCCGCTGCTCCTCGTATTCGCGGCTGGTCAGGACCAGACGGCGGGAGGTGGACTTCCAGTCGATGCGGTTCAGCGGGTCGCCATCCTGATAGTCCCGCATCTGGTGGAATTCGCGGCTGAGGCCCACCTTGTTGCGCCGCTGAATGCCCATCTGCGCCTCCCGGTGCTGCATGGCCAGAAGGGCAAAGCGGACCACGGGTTCGTAGTTGGGATACACGCGGGTGGTCTCCGCGATGCCGGAACGGTAGCGCCGGGCCCAGAGGCCGAGCGGCGAGCGGTGCTCCACATAGGCGGGCTGGAGTTCCTGCGGGCCGCGTTCCAGGGCGCGCATCTTCACCGTGACATTCGCGAATCCCTTGCCCGGCACTCTGACCTCCCACGGCCAGTCCGCGCTCACCAGCGCGGGCGGCAGGCCGTCCTTCACCTTCACCCGCACGGGCTGCACATCCGGGTTCCGGACGGTCACCGTCACGTCCTGCTCCATGCCCAGAGCCATGCGGGGCTCCAGCTTCCGCTCCACCTTCACCCGCTTCATCATCCGCATCCAGACAGCGTCACACCCGGCGACCACGGCCCAGAGAAGGCCCGTCCATTGCCACACGGCCTGCAAATCCCCCCGCCAGGAGGCCGCCACTCCCAGAAGCACCCATGCGACACAGCAATAAAGAAGGGAGAGGGAAGGCAGCATGGAAGGGAGGAGATCACGGAGTCCTTCCCCGGGGAAACCGGGCCGGAAAGAGGAAAGATAACGCCTTAAACACGGAATAGCGGGCCGCTGTGTCTCCCGGGGACCTCAGATGCCCGCGGCATAGGCGGTCAGCTCGGGGAGGTCCTGGAGGGAGAGCACTTCATCGCTGGAACCATGGGCCAGAAGACGACCGGTTTCATCCCGGACAGCCACGAACGCGAGGCGGTCGCACACCCGGCGGGCCTGCCGGAGATTGTGCGTCACGATGATGATGGTGTGCTTTTCCTTGAGGCGGAGGATGAGTTCCTCGATGGCCTCCGTGCTCCGGGGATCCAGCGCGCTGGTGGGCTCGTCCATGAGGATGACCTCCGGGGTGGAGGCCAGGGCCCGGGCCAGGCAGAGGCGCTGCTGCTGGCCGATGGAAAGCCGCCCGGCGGGCTGGTGCAGGCGGTCCTTTACCTCGTCCCACAGGGAGACGGAGCGCAGGGCGTGCTCGGCGGTGGCGGGCCACTGGGCCCTGGGGATCACCCCGAGATGACGCACGCCGAAAAGCACATTCGCGAGGATGCTTTTCGGAAAAACCACGGGCTGCTGGAACAGCATGCCGATGCGGGCGCGGAGGTCATCCGGGTTCACCCCCTGGGCATAGATGGGCTCTCCCTGGAAGTGGACCTGACCCGTGAGGCGCAACCCGGGGGTGAGTTCTATAAGGCGGTTCAGGCTTTTCAGCAGGGTGCTTTTTCCCGCGCCGGAAGGGCCGAGAAGCCCGAAGACCCCGCCCGCCGGAATGTCCAGGGAGACGGCGCTCAGCAACTGGCGCTTTCCGGCGGTGACGGTGAGATCGGTAAGACGAAAGACGGGTGCGGACATGGACGGGGATGGACTTGTCTTATCGGGGCCGGGCCTCCTCGTGGATTTTCAGACGGGCGGGCAGGGCGATGAGATTCAGGATGAAGACCACGCCCAGCAGGGTGAGGGCGGTGCCCCAGACTTTCGAGCCCACGGAGGGATCGTAGCTGTCCTGGGAGAGGATGAAGATGTGATAGGGCAGGGAAAGCACCGGGCTTTCCTTGATGCCCCCCGGCACAGTGGCTCCCGAGAAGATGGTGGCCGTGAACATGATGGGGGCCGTTTCCCCCGCCGCCCGCGCCAGCCCCAGCAGGGAGCCGGTGATGAGGCCGCTGACACTCTGGGGCAGGACCACGGACCACACCGTCTGGGAAGGCGTGAGGCCCAGGCCCGCCGCCGCCTCCAAGTATTTTCGCGGCAGGCTGGCGATGCGCTCGATGAGCGCCACCGTGACCGTGGGCAGGATCATAAAGCCCAGCAGCACCCCGCCGCTGAGCCAGCTCTTCCCCCACTCCAGCCACTGCACGAAAACGATCATGCCGAAGATGCCGAAAAGAATGCTGGGCACGCCATTCAGGATATAAAGCACCAGCGTGAGCTTTTCCCGGTGGCGGCTGTTCCGCAGATAGACGCCATGCAGGAGCGCCAGCCCGGTGGCCAGCGGCGTGCAGACCACCAGGGCCGTCAGCAGGAGAATGCCCGTGCCTATCAGATTGTAATAGATGCCGCCGGACGCGCCCACCAGCTCGATCTGCTCCGTGAAGAACCGGGTGCTGATCGCCGGCCAGCCACGCACCGCGATGGACCACACGATGACGCCCAGCACCGTGCAGGCCGCCGCGGCGCAGAGCGCGGAGACAAAACGGAGCAGATGATGAAGGAGTTTACGCCGCATGATGACGGGAGGAAAGACGGCGCAGCCACACACCCAGGAGCGTGATGGCCACGGAGAGTGTCAGCAGGATGAGCCCCAGCCCCACCATGGCTCCCCAGTGGAGAGGCCCGCCGTAGGCGATGTTCGTCTCCGAGCCGCCCAGCTTGCTGGTGAGCGTCTGCCCGGCCTCGATGAGCGGCTTCAGCGAAAGCAGGAACTCTGGCCACTGATTGTCCTGGCGTCCCACGATGAGGAAGACCGCGATAGTTTCCCCCAGGGCACGGCCCGCCGCGAGCAGCACGGCGGCCACGATGCCCGGGGCGGCCTGCGGCAGCACGGTGAAAAGCACGCACTCCCCCGCATTCAGCCCCAGGCCCCGGGTGGCCAGCCGCTGGGAGGAGGACACGCCGCGCAGGGCGTCATCCGCCAGCGTCACCACCGTGGGCAGGATCATCACCGCCAGGAGGATGCCGGCGGTGAGCAGGGTATCGCCGCTCAGGGGTTCGTAGGCTTCCAAGGCTTCATAGATCCAGTCCCGCAGCAGGAGGATGCCGAGGAGCCCGTAAACCACGGAGGGAATGCCCGCCAGGAGTTCGATGACCGCCTTGACCGTGAGCCGGAGCCCGCGCGGGAGGAATTCGGAGGTGAAGATGGCCGCCCCGATCCCCAGCGGCGCGGCCAGCAGGAGGGCGATGCCCGCCACGGCGGCGGTGCCGTAGATCATGGGCGCGGCCCCGAATTTCCCGTCACGGTAGAACCATTCCTTTCCCGTCACAAAACCCGGGCCGGAGTGCTCCCACACCGGCAGGCTCTGGATGATGAACAGCGCCACCATGCCCACCACCGCGGAGAGGGTGAGGATGGTAAAAGTCCAGCTCGCCACCTTCGTGGCGCTCCATTTCCGGCGGGTCATCCCTTACTTCTTCTCTTCCGGCTTCTTTTCCTCAGGGGCGGCGGGCTTCAGTTCGGAGAGGGCGAGATAGCCGTGCTTCTTCACCAGGGCCTGGCCACGATCGCTGAGCATGAAATCCACCAGCGTCTTCGCGTCGCCCGCGGGCTCGCCGTTCGTCAGGACAAAAAGCGGGCGGCTCATGGGATACTTTCCGGTGGCGATGTTCTCGGTCACCGGGGCGATGTCCTTGCCGTCCACCTTCAGGCTCAGAGCGAAGACTTTTTTGTTATCCGCCCAGGAGGAGGAAAGCTGGGAGAGCGCGCCCTTCGTGGAGGCCACTTTGTTGCGGGTCTCCTCATTGCCGCCCACTTCCGGATAGCTCACCGCGGGAGCCTTCTTGGGATCGCCGTAGATCCAGTGCACGAAGACCTCCCACGTGCCGCGTCCGGGCTCTTTGTTGAAGAAAGCGATGCGGCGGTTCGGGCCGCCCACGTCCTTCCAGTTCTTGATCTTTCCTTCGTAGATTCCGGCGAGCTGTTCTTTCGTCAGGGACTTCACGCCGCCGTCCCACACGTCCTTGGAGACGATCATGGCCACGGCGTCCTCGCCGATCTGGATCTCCTTGTATTTGCACGCCGGAAACTTCGCGCGGTCCGCGTCGCTCACG
Organism: Verrucomicrobiales bacterium; assembly: GCA_965229245.1. Taxonomy (GTDB): domain Bacteria; phylum Verrucomicrobiota; class Verrucomicrobiia; order Verrucomicrobiales; family V1-33; genus V1-33. Next base: position 550,439 of record CBDDIW010000001.1, on the reverse strand, counting down.
TGTTTGGAAATCATGCCCACCTGCACCAGTCCCTCGCCCAGCATGGAAATACCACCCGAGCTGCCGCCCTGCACGTCCACCTGGATGTCCATCTTCTTCTCCGCCCGGAGGATTTCCGAGGCCTCCGCCACGGGAAGATTCACGGTGGTGGAGCCGTTGATTTTGAGGACCCCGGCACTGACGGGAAGAGCACCCAAGAGGGCGCAGGCGAGAAATGAAAGGGCGGGTGCGAGTTTCATGTATGCGGCAGCGTTCATATGTGCCCCTTCGCATACAAGGGACAATTTGGGGAAAGTCGCCGCCGCGGGCGCGTAGCCGTCAGAACAGCGGCTTCATGTCCACCGTGGTGTCATCCGTATCGCGGTCACGGCGCACGCGGTGACTGCTTCCATCGGAATCCTGATGCAAAGTGATATCGCGGTTGTCCTTACCATCCTTTTTGATTTGTCCGGCGGGGGCGGGTTGCCCCGGACGGGCGGCGGGAGGCATGGGGAGAGGGCGTTTATCGGGAGAGGTGTTCGAGTTCATACCCATCTCCTTTGCGGGAGGCGTGCCCCGTTTCTCTCCTCAATGCCCTCCCCGGGAATCCAGGCCCGCGAGTTACTTGTCTTTGTCCTTCCCGGTTTCTTTCTCCTTCATTTTCAGGGCGGAAAACCCGGTGGTTTCGCGAATGGCAAGGGTGCCATCCTTCTCCCGCCGGACCACCCGGGCCTGGAGGTCCGGGTGTTTGGCCGCCATGTATTCCATGGCTTTGTCCGGACCCATGAGGCACAGGGCGGTCGCCAGCCAGTCCGCCTCCGCGGCGGAGGGTGAGATGGCGGTCGCCTGGGTGGAATCCACCATGCCCAGGCCGGTGTTTTTGTCAATAATATGACTATAACGCCGGCCTTCGATCTCCACGAATTGATTGAGATCGCCCGAGGTATCGGCGCAGGCGTTTTTCAGTGTCAGGATGAGGTCCGGCTCATCCTCTCCGGTTTTGGCGATGCTGATATTCCATCCCTCCCGCCCCGGGGGAGGATTGCTCATAAAGGGGCTGCCGCAGTCGATGAGCGCGCTGGTGATGTGGAACTTCTCGCGCAGCACCTTCATGGCCTCGTCCTGGGCGAAGCCCTTGGCGATGCCGCCCACGTCCAGCTTCATGCCGGGCTTTTTGAGCAGCGCGGTGCCCGCCTTTGTGTCCAGCACCAGCGCCTCCCAGCCGCTGGCGTCGCGGGCCGCTTTCAGGGCTTCGGGGGAGGGAAGTTTGCGGGTTTTTTTCGCCGCGCGCCACAATTGAACGCATGGACCGATGGTGATGTCAAAAACGCCGTCGCTTTCCGCGGCCGCCTTTTGCGAGAGTTCCAGAACCGTCATCAGGTCCCTTTTGATGGTTACGGCCTTTCCGGACCCGGCGGTCGCGGACAGGCGGCTGAGTTCGCTTTCCGGCAGGTAGTCGCTGAGAATCCCGTTCAGTTCATCCACCCGGTCAAAGGCCGCGTCGGACGCGGTTTCCGCCGTCTTTTCATCCTCCGCGTGCAGTTTGATAGTCCAGATGGTGCCCATGGAGGGCCGCCGGAAAGTGAAGATCTCTCCGGCCCCGGCGGAGACAGACGCGGCGAAGAACAGGGTAAGGAGGCAAAAGAGGCGCATGGCAGGAGGGGCCGGAGTTAACGGGATATGATCATCGTGGTTTATCCCTCCCCCTGAAAACCGCCAGCGGGGAGTATTCTTTCACGGCGCGCCGGGGGGTGGGCGGGCCTACGAGATCTCCACCACCACGGCGGTGCAGTTGTCCCGGCCGGATTCACTCACGGCCCGGGTCACGATGTCCTCCGCGCGTGGTTTTTCCCCCGGGGGCGCGGCGAGGCGTTCGGCCAGGCGCTGGTCCCACAGGCCATCGATGACGCCATCCGTGCAAAGCAGGAAGCGGTCGCCCGGCTGGCAGCTCACGGCTCCCAGGTGAGGCTCCACATGACGGTGTCCGGCTCCCAAGGCCATATTCAGCACATTTTTCCGGGGATGGGAGCGGGCCTCGCGTTCATTCAGCTTCCCCTGGCGGCGCTGCCAGCCGACGAAGCTGTGATCGTGGGAAACCTGGAGCAGTTCCCCCTCCGCGGGGAGGTAATAGATGCGGCTGTCCCCTACATGGGCGAAGTGCATCCACCCCGGGGAGAAACACGCCAGGCTGAGCGTGGCCCCCATGCCGGCGCACTCTTCATAGATGGCCCCCAGCTTCTCCATCTCCTGGTGGACGTGGGAGAAGACCTCCACCAGCACGTCCCCGATGCCGGAGGTGAAGTGGGAGACCGCCATGCGGTAGCTGCGCGGGAGCAGACGGGTGATCTTATCCACCGCGAGGCGGCTGGCGAATTCCCCCGCGTTCGCGCCGCCCATGCCATCGCTCACGGCGAAGACAAAGTCCCCCAGGTCCAGGGAGGAGCGGCCGGTTTTTCCCAGGAAGCGGACCTCCTGGGCATCGTAGGAGAGCGCCAGAAAGGCGTCTTCATTGTTGGGGCGGAACCTTCCAGGGTGGGTCATTCCGGACCACTGGAGTTCCCGTGGATGAGCGTCGGGGGGCATGGGGGGAGGGAAAGCTGTCTAGGCCGCCTCGCGGGGCGGCGGCGGGGGACCAGCCTCAGGGTTTTCGAGGATGGTGGCAAACTCGAAATCAATGAGGCAAAACCGCCCGTCACTGGCCCGGTAGGTCACGTTGCGCAGGTAGGGATCCTCGTGGCGCACGCCGTATTGCTCCAGTTCCAAGAAGAGTTCCTGGAGCTTGTCCGGGGTCATCCGCTCCACGCGGGCCCCGCAGTTTGAGGTGACCATGTAGAGTTTTTCCGGATCCGTCTCCAGGACCCGGGGGACGAAGGGGCAGCCTTTCTCCTCCAGGTAGCGGAGCACCCGCACCTCGTGCTCGAATCTTTCCCGGGCCATGTGCCCGCGAAAGGTCTTGTGCACCCGGTTGTCATAGCCCAGCCGCACTGTCGCCCGTGCCGTATCTTTTGCTTCGTGCATCTGCGGGATGGTAGGCGGGTTTTGTCCGCCCGGCAAGCCGGGGTGGCATTGTTGAGGGTGATAAAATTGATTCATGGAAAAAAACGCTTCCCCCGTGGCACAATCGGTGCTCAACCCTCTCCCGCTGCCAGGCGCGGATAACCTCCGGGCCTGGACGCATTTCCACTGCAAGTCGAAAAACTCCACCCAACCCATGGCCAAATATAAACTCGAATACATCTGGCTCGACGGCTACACCCCCGTCGCCAATCTCCGCAGCAAGACCCAGATCAAGGAATACGAAAAATTTCCGACCCTCGACCAGCTCCCTAACTGGGGTTTCGACGGCAGCTCCACCCAGCAGGCCGAAGGCCGCAGCTCTGACTGCGTGCTGAAGCCGGTGGCCATTTTCCCGGACACCACCCGCAAGAATGGCGCGCTCGTGATGTGCGAAGTCATGATGCCGGACGGCGTGACCCCCCACCCGAGCAACACCCGCGCGGGCATCGCTGACGATCCGGGCGCCTGGTTCGGCTTTGAGCAGGAATACTTCTTCTACCAGGACGGCCGCCCCCTCGGCTTCCCGGAAAACGGCTATCCCGCCCCCCAGGGCCCCTACTACACGGGCGTGGGCTACAAGAACGTGGGCGACGTGGCCCGCCAGATCGTCGAGGAGCACCTCGACCTCTGCCTCGACGCCGGCATCAACCACGAAGGCATCAACGCCGAAGTGGCGAAGGGTCAGTGGGAATTCCAGATCTTCGGCAAAGGCTCCGCCACCGCCGCGGACCAGGTGTGGGTGGCCCGCTACATCCTCGCCCGTCTGTGCGAAAAGTACGGCGTGGACATCGAGTGGCACTGCAAGCCCCTGGGCGCGACGGACTGGAACGGCTCCGGCATGCACGCCAACTTCTCCACCGCCTATATGCGTGAGACCGGCGGCAAGGAATACTTCGAAAAGCTGATGGCCGCCTTCGGCAAGAACGTGAACGAGCACATCGCCGTCTATGGTCCGGACAACCACATGCGCCTCACCGGCCTGCATGAGACCCAGGCCATCGATAAGTTCAGCTACGGCGTGGCCGACCGCGGAGCCTCCATCCGCGTGCCCCACAGCTTTGTGAACAACAGCTACAAGGGCTATCTCGAAGACCGCCGCCCGAACTCCCAGGGCGACCCTTACGCCATCGCCTCCCGCATTCTCAAGACGATCGCGGAAGTCCCGACGGCCTGAGGCATGGTCTAACTGAATTGTCTGTTTGGTGATCGAAGCGCCGCCTGGAAACGGGCGGCGCTTTCTTTTGACCGGGAAGCCGGTTAGCGGCGCCATCCCTGTGGCCGCCTGAAGTGCATACCGTGATCGATTGAAATGGGTCTTTGTCCATAGGTCACATGATCAGATAAACCCGGAACGGGTTTCCGGAATATGGAATCATACCATTTTGGGCAGGAGTCCGGTAAATTCCCTGCTCGAGTCTTCCAGGTGGCATCGAAGGTTCCTCCGGAAGGGGTGGCCCAGGCGGTCCTCCGCCAGGGAAGTGTGACGCCCCCGCGCATCCTCCCGTTTCCTCACCATCCTCCGAACGCGCCCAAGGAGCGGCGACATTCCTGTCGCCGTCAATTGATGGAGAAGCGGGGAACGGAAGGCGGCAGGAAACAGGAGGGCCTGACAGACGACGGCGACAGGAATGTCGCCGCTCCTTGGGCGCGTTCGGAGGAATACAAGGACGCGCAGGGATGTCGCCGCTCCTTGTGGCCTGCTGTCACGTCGTAACTGAATGTGCCCGGAAAATAGTTAGTCGAACACCGCTGCTTTCCTTTGACCGGGAAGCCGGTTAGCGGCGGCCGTCATACCAGAGATCGCAGCCGTCCCGGCGGCGGAGATTCCGGGTGCCGCAAAAGATGGTGCGGAAAAGAAACCTCACGTGCCACCAGCCGCTGTGGAACCGGAATTTCCGCACGGAGGTGACCAGCGGATGGGCGGTGAGAAAGACAAACCGCTGCTTTCTCTTCTTCGCCAGGGCATGCAGGCGGTTGCTGAGGTCCAATTCCTCGCTGGCAAAAAAGACGTGGCTGAACCCTTCCACGGTCTCGAACGCCTCCCTCCGGCAAAACAGGAAAGAACCCGCGGCCCAGCGGCGCAACTTTGCCACGGGATGCCAGATGCGGATGAAGATATTCGCGGTGAGGGAAGGGCCGTCCAGCCGGACCTTGCACCCGCCGTAAAGCACCCGCCCGTCAAACAGGACGGCGGCGAGGTCGCTGAAGAGCGCCTTCGAGGGCGGGCTGTCCGCGTCGATGAAGAGGATCCACTCCCCGGTGGCCAGGGTCGCTCCCGTGTTCCTCGCCCGGCTGATCTGGTTGATGGGCTCGAAGATGGTGAGCGCGCCATATTCCCGCGCGATCTCCGCCGTGCGGTCCGTGGAGTTGTTGTCGCAGACGATGAGCGAGTGCGTGATCCCTTTCTCCGTGAGCGCCGCCACGGAATCCCGGATGGCCGTCAGGGTCGCCGGGAGGAGCTTCTCTTCATTGAAGGCGGGAATGACGATGCTCAGGTGCATGGGGATCAACGGTGGGGAGCGGGAATGCGGTCCGGCGGGCATTCCAGAGCCGCGATGGCCGCCATGATGCGGTCACTGATCTGCTGGTAGCCATCCTTGCCCTCCGGCAGCGGCTCCCGGTCAAAGCGGATGGGCTCGCCGATGACCAGGGTGGCCGTATTGGTCTGAAACTTTGAGGCGTGAATGGGCAGAGCCTCGTAGGAGCCGAAGATCCGCATGGGAATGACCGGCACCCGGGCCTTGGCCACCACCAGACCGGTGCCCGGCTCCGCCGGTTGCAGGGTGCCATCCGCGGAGCGGGCCCCTTCCGGGAAAATGAGCACCCGGTGTCCGTCCTTGAGCGCCTTGACGATGGTCTTCAGCCCGGCAAAACCGGCGCGGTCCTGATCGATGGGAACCACGTGCAGCCGGGGCAGGAGCCAGCGGAAGACCGGATTGTTCAGCAGGGACTTCCGCGCCAGATAATGGACCGCCCCCTTGTAGGCCACGCCGCAGAGTGGCGGATCCAGAAAGCTCACATGATTCGCGCACAGCAGCACGGGTCCCTCCTGAATAAGCAGCTCTTCGTTGATCACCCGGTAGTCGAGCGCGGATTCAGCGAGAGCCCGGGAGAGATTGCGACAGACACGATAAACGAGACCCATGAGGCCGTCCGTTTAGCAGTGGCTTCCCCGGGGCGCAAGCTGTCAGGCGATGCCAGGTGCCCGGAGAGGAAAACCGGGATCGACATCCGGCGGGCCGGGCGGTATCCTGTTCCCATGGACGAGCCCGAAGATTGCCATGATTTGATGGAGATCCTCTCCGGACTCAAACGCCGGGTCCATGATGACCGGCTCATCTGGTGCAAAGGAGCGGACGGATTTGAAACCGCGGTGAGCCAGCGGGGGGGACTGCTGCTCGGCGGCGTGTGGTCCCCGCATTTCCTGCGGGATCGCGGGGAGAATCCGGATGACATCCCGCTCGTGAAGCGGCTGTGGAAGCCGAGGATCGTGCTGGTGGAATCAGCCACGGATCCGCTGAAGGACTGGCTGCCGCTGCTGGAGGCCATCGCGCAGGCTGGGGAATCGCTACTGCTGGTGACGCGGGAGATTTCCACGGAACTCCTGCAAACCCTCATAGTGAATGCCAGAAAGGGCACGCTGTCCTGCGCGGTGGCCTGCCCGCCAGGGGAGGGCATACCGGAGGCCCTGGGGTGCATGGCGTCCAGCCCGCCCACCAAAACGGACCGGGTGCCTCTTGCCGCGGAGGCGTGGGCACGGAGGACCGCCACGGTGGTTTTCCCGGCGGAGAACGAGTGGCGGCGGGAGACCAGTGAAATGGAGGTGATCTCCACCGGAGGCGAGAGCCTAGAGGACCAGCAGCGGCGTCTGCGTTATCTGGTGCGCGCCATTCAGAAGACCACGCGCCGGTTTTAGGCCCGCGTCATTCCGGCGCATCCGGCGGGTCATGTTTTCAAAAAGAGTGCCACATTGGCGCTGTTTCTCCAAGCGGGTAGATGGTGCTTTGAGCGTAAGTGTTTGAAAATCAGCGATCCTTGAGGTGGTCGTGCGAAAGGCACTCTTTATGCGGAACAGAGGCGCAAACCCCAATTACCCCTTTTATGAACGCCGAAAAATTCACCCGTAAGACCGCCGAGGCTCTCAATGAGGCGCAGTCCATGGCCACGCGCATGGGCCACCCGGAGTTGAAGCCCGGTCACTTTCTTTCCGCCCTGCTGCATCAGGAGGGTGGACTCGCCGCGCCGCTGCTGGAAAAGGCCCTGGGTCACGACCAGGCGGAGGCGCTGGAAACGAAGCTCGATGAAAACCTGCGCCGCCAGCCCAGTGTCTCGGGCAGCACTGGCCTGGGGATCTCGAACGATCTCCGCATTCTCCTCACGGAGGCGGAGGATCAGCAAAAGCTCCTGAAGGACGAATACCTCAGTGTGGAGCACGGCCTCCTCGCGCTGACCAAGAAACCCGGTGAACTCCAGACTCTGGTAAAGGAGTCCGGGCTCACCCACGGTAAGCTCCTCACGGCCATCCGGGAAATCCGGGGGAACCAGAAGATCGTGGACCCGGAGCCCGAGGGCAAATACCAGACCCTGGAGAAATACGGCACGGACCTCACCGCCCGCGCGCGGGACGGAAAGATAGATCCCGTCATTGGCCGGGACAATGAAATCCGTCGCGTGATGCAGGTGCTCAGCCGCCGCACGAAAAACAATCCCGTGCTCATCGGCGAGCCCGGCGTTGGCAAGACGGCCATCGCGGAGGGACTGGCCCGCCGCATCGTGCAGGGAGACGTGCCGGAATCCCTGAAGAACAAACGCGTTATCAGTATGGACCTGGGCGGCATGATGGCCGGGGCCAAATACCGCGGGGAATTCGAGGAACGGCTCAAGGCTTTCCTCAAGGAAGTGACCTCCAGCGAAGGGCAGATCATCCTGTTCATCGATGAGCTGCATACCATCGTGGGTGCCGGCAAGGCGGAGGGCGCCATGGACGCGGGGAATCTGCTGAAGCCCCAGCTCGCCCGCGGCGAACTGCGCTGCGTGGGGGCCACGACGCTGGATGAATACCGGAAGCACATCGAGAAAGACCCCGCCCTGGAGCGCCGCTTCCAGCCGGTGATGGTGGGCGAGCCGTCCGTGGAGGACACCATCGCCATCCTGCGCGGGCTCAAGGAACGCTATGAAGTGCACCACGGCGTGCGCATTCAGGACTCCGCCATCATCGCGGCGGCCACGCTGAGCCATCGTTACATCGCGGACCGCTTCCTGCCGGATAAAGCCATCGACCTCGTGGATGAAGCGGCCAGCCGCATCAAGATCGAGCTGGATTCCATGCCGACGGAGATCGACGTGATCGAGCGCGAGATCATGCAGCACGAGATGGAGCGCCAGGCGCTGAAGAAGGAAAAGGACGCCGCCAGCAAAGACCGGGAGACCCGTTTGGAACGGGAGGTGGCGGATCTCAAGGAAAAGTCCGCCGCGCTCAAGGCCCAGTGGATGAAAGAAAAGGAGGCCGTGGACGCCGGTCGCAAGATCAAGGAGGAGATCGACCGCCTCCGCACCGAACAGGAGCAGGCCCAGCGCCGGGGAGACTTTGCCCGCGCCGGGGAGATCCAGTATGGCCTCATTCCGAAGATGGAAAAGGCCCTCCAGGATACCATCGACGCCCAGGCGGCGACTCCGGCATCCGCCGCGCCCACGCTCCTGCGTGAGGAGGTGACGGCGGAGGACATCGCCCGCGTGGTGGCTTCGTGGACGGGCATTCCCGTCTCCCGCCTCCAGGAGGCGGAGCGCTCGAAGCTCGTCCACATGGAAGAGCGTCTGCGGGAGCGCGTGGTGGGCCAGCGGGCCGCCATCTCCGCCGTGTCCAACGCGGTGCGCCGCGCCCGGGCCGGCCTCCAGGACGAAAACCGCCCCATCGGCTCGTTCCTTTTCCTCGGTCCCACGGGCGTGGGCAAGACGGAGCTCAGCAAGGCGCTCGCGGAGTTTCTCTTCGATGACGAGAACGCCATGACCCGCATCGACATGAGCGAGTACATGGAGAAACACGCTGTGTCCCGCCTCATCGGCGCGCCTCCCGGATACGTGGGCTACGATGAAGGCGGCCAGCTCAGCGAGGCCGTGCGCCGCCGCCCCTACAGCGTGGTGCTCTTCGACGAAGTGGAAAAGGCCCACCCGGATGTCTTCAATGTGCTCCTCCAGGTGCTGGATGACGGGCGCATCACGGACGGCCAGGGACGCACCGTGGACTTCAAGAACACCGTGCTCATCATGACGTCCAACATCGGCAGCCAGTATCTGCTGGATGATGAGAACAATCCGGAGCAGCGCGAAGCCCGGGTCATGGAGGCCCTGCGCGCGCACTTCCGCCCGGAATTCCTGAACCGCGTGGACGAGACCATCATCTTCGACCGCCTGGGGGACAGCGACCTCAGCGAGATCGCGAAGATCCAGCTCCAGCGCGTCATCAGCCGCCTGGCGAAGCAGAACGTGCATCTCACCCTCACGGACGAGGCGCTGCGCTACATCGCGGACTTGGGCTACGATCCGGTGTATGGAGCGCGTCCGCTCAAACGGGCCATCCAGAAGCATCTGCTGGACCCGCTCAGCCTGGAGATCCTGGACGGGAGGTTCCGGGAAGGCGACCGCATCACCGGCGAGCTCAAGGAGGACGGCGGCATCGTCTTCCAGTCCGCGTAATCACCGGGCAGGAGAGATTCAGGAGAAATCCCAGGGCTCCTGACCCTCCGTGAGCCGTCCGTCCTTTGTAAAGGTCACGCCCTCCGCCGCGAGAAGCGCCAGCTTCCGCCGGAGGGCGGGGCCTTCGGATTCTCCGGAGTAGCCGCCGATGTGGAGACTGTGGCTGATCACCCGGTGGCAGGGGATCTCCCCCATGAAGGGATTCCGCTTCAGCGCCTGCCCCACCGCGCGACTGGAGCCGCAGCCGATGAACTGGGCCAGCAGCTTGTAGGTGGTCACCCGTCCCCGGGGAATGAGCGAGACCGCGTCCAGGACCCGGTGCTCGAAGGCCGAAGGCGGGCGCTCGACAGGGCCGTTCACTGCTTCTTTTTCAGCGTGGAGAGGTACTCCACCAGATTCACCAGATCATCCGTGCTCATCAGCGTGTGGAGATTTGGCGTCATGAGGGAGACTGGCAGTTTTTCCCGGGAAACGATGCCGTCCTTCGCGCACTTTTGGATGATACCTCCGGAGAGCTTGAGGGAGAGTTCCGTGTCCGTCTCGCTGAGGATGATGCCGATGTACTGGTTCTCATCCTTCATCTTCACGTGCCAGCCTTCGAACCCGGCACTGATGCCCGCGCTGGGGCTGAGGATGGCCTCGAACATGGCCTCCTTAGGCAGCTTTCCGCCGATCTCACTAAGCGCGGGACCGAAGTCCACGCCCGCGCCATTCACCTGATGGCAGGCGAAGCAGTAAGTCATGAAGACGTTTTTTCCGGTCGTGGCGTCCCCCTGCTTTTTCATCAGATCCGGGATGGACGGCAGCTTCGCCACCGTGGTGGCGGGCAGCGCGGCAGCGGCGGCGGTGCGGATGGCCTCATCCGTGGAGGTGGAGAGCACGGTGGCCACGGAGGGTTTCAGATCCTCGGTCAGCTTTCCCGCCTGGGCGGCGGCGAGGAGCGCCTGCTGGCCCGCCGCGTTGCGTCCCAGGCCTTTCACGGCAGCCAGTGAAACAGGCACCGGGGTCTTTGCGTCCAGGAGAATGGCGGAGGCCAGTTCCGTGGTGTCCTTGCCGCCCGCGCTGGAGACAGCCTCGATGAGCCCGGCGGCTGCATTGGCCTCCAAGGCGGCCAGCTTCTCCTTCACCGCCGCACCCTGGCCGAGCTGGAAGAGCATCTTCACCGCCTGACCCGCGAGGGGCGTGCCCGGTTTGGAAATGGCGAGATTCAGCAGCGTATCCTTCTGGCCAGTGACCGAAAACTTCTCGACCAGTTGGAAATACTCCTCGCTGCCCGCCGTGGCGGTCAGGTAGCGGTCGATGGCATCCCTGGTATTCTGACTGGCTTTGGCGTAGTCAAAAGTGGCAATGCGCTGGACTGTCTGGACGATGCGCTTGTCCGCCGCGGAAGGTTCATCGGCGAAAACGGCGGCAGGGAGCAGAAGGAGACAGGCGAGTGTAGGGCGGAGCATGGAAGCTAATAAGGGCCGACAGGTCACTTTTTAACAAGCTCGTAAAAACGGAGCGCGTCGATCTTCGTCCCGGTTTCCTTCAGGGGATAGGCCTCCGGTTTTTCCCCGGCACCCGGGTCCATGATCAGATAGTCATAGCCGCTCTTCCCGCAGATGACCACAAAGTGGCTGGTGACGCGGGGCGGGGGATAGCCCAGGCGGACGATCACCGGGTTTCCTTTCTCCAGATTTTCGTCGATCAGCTTGTAAGAGGGATCGTCCTCGTAAACGAACTTCACCTGGTCCGGGTTTAGCAGCGCGGCGATTTCCCAGTAGATCCATGCTTCCGGTGTGAATCCATTGTGACCGTTCAGAAAATCGTTCAGCCGCTGGGGATCCGTATCCACGCCGTAAAAGGCCATGACCATGGCGCTGGAGGAAACCGCGCACCCGTGGGAACCCAAGGTTTCCGAGTCGGAAGGGCCCAGAAGATCATTACCCCAGCGGGGGTCGTTCTGAAGAAAGCGGGGAACTTTCAGCAGCACCTGATCATCGAAATACCTCCCGCCGGAAGGAGCCAGGCCCTTCTCTTTCTTTTCGTAAACCGCCTGCCATTCCCGGTCCCGTTGAACCTTATACCAGAAGGCGATGCCCGCTCCGGTGACGAGTAAAATAACGCCGATGGCTCCCAGGATCCGGAAAGCCTGGGACCTGGGGGGACGGGGCGTGGGAGCCGGCTCCGGCACCGCGGGCGGGGGAGAGGGGACAGCTTCTTCGCTCATGGGAAAGGTGAACGAGGGGGTCAGGAATTGAGAAAACCCGTCAGCGGGCTGGTGGGGCTGGCGTGGGTGATTTTCCCCGGCAGCCCGGCCTCGAAAGCCTCGCGGCCCGCCTCCACGGCCATGCGGAAGGCCCGCGCAATCCGGACGGGGTCCGCGGCGGCGGCGATGGCGGTATTCACCAGCACGGCATCCGCGCCCATTTCCATGGCTTCCGCCGCGTGGCTGGGAGCCCCGATGCCGGCATCCACCACCACGGGCACCGTGGCCTGCTCGATGATGATCTCCAGCAGACGGCGCGTGGCGAGTCCCTGATTCGATCCAATAGGGGATCCCAGCGGCATCACCGTGGCCGTGCCCACATCCTGCAGGCGTTTTGCCAGCACGGGATCGGCATTGATATACGGGAGCACCACGAAGCCCTCCTTCACCAGAATCTCCGCCGCCTTCAACGTCTCCACGGGGTCCGGCAGGAGGTAACGCGGGTCCGGGTGGATCTCCAGCTTCACCCAGTTCGGCAGCCCGGCGGTCACGGCCAGGCGCGCCAGGCGTACGGCCTCCTCCGCGGTGTTCGCCCCGCTGGTGTTCGGCAGCAGGAGATACTTCGCGGGGTCGATGAAATCCAGGATGTTAGCGTAGGGGTCACCCTTGCCGCTGAGGTCCGCGCGGCGCAGGGCCACGGTGACGATTTCACAGCCGCTGGCCTCCAGCGCGTCCCGCATGGTCTCCGGCGCGCGGAATTTCCCCGTGCCGGTCATCAGACGGCTGGAAAAAGCACGACCGGCGATATTCAAAAGATCTGGCACTCCGTGAGAGGGCGGAAATGGTTAAAGCAGCACGCGGCGGAACAGCTCATCCAGAGGGAGTTGAATACCGATGTAAAAATCGCCAAACTCCGCGAACCGGGCGCTCACTTCATCAAAGCGCATTTCGTAAACGATGGCTTTGATGTCCGTGGTGGTGTGGGAGAAAAGCGTGACCCCCCACTCGTGTTCATCCAGGCCGGTGGAGCCGGTGATGAGCTGGCGCACACGCCCACTGTATTTCCGCCCGGTGGTGGCGTGGCCGGCCATGAGTTTCCGGCGTTCCGTGAAGTCCTGGGCATACCAGTTGTTGCCGTCGTTGCGGCGCTTGCTCATGGGATAGAAACAGAAGACCTGCCAGTCCGGCATGTTCGGATAGAGGCGGTCCTGGCGGTATTTCGCCATGTGCTTGTGGAAGGTCTCCATTTCCGCGGCGAGTTCCTGGGAACCGGCGGCAAAGCCCTTTTCGGCGGTGATCTTCGCGGCGTATTCCTCCTCGGAGGAAACGTACTCCGTCCACTCCGTCATGGAGAGGTAGCTGTAGGAAGGCGTGAGCACATCCGTGCCGAGGGAAAGGGTGAGCCGTTTCTCAAAGGCGTTCGCCACATGCAGGTCGGCGGTGAGCAGCATGAACCCGATGTCCGCCTTGGGCGTCAGTATGGAAAACGCCAGCAGCTGGGTGCCCGGAGTGGAGCGGATTTCCTGGATGAGCCGCATGAGGTTCGTCTTCGCGCGGATCTGTTCATCCGGGGAGAGCATGTCCCAGTGGGCGTGCTCGATGTGGTAGAAAAGATGCAGCACGTGCCACCCTTCGGCGGGAGCAAGAGAGGGAAGGGCGGGGGAGGTTTCGGCGGGATTGAGGTAAGGCTGGCTCACGGAGGATAACGGGGGAGAAACAAAAAAGATGACGGATCAGGCTTATGGAAAAACCCAACGGCCTGTCCGGTGATCAAAAAATGGCTGGTCTTTCAACGACGGAGTTCATCTCTCACGTCAAACTTGCCGAGAATCTTCCAGTCCTTGTCGCCGGAGTTGTAGGAGTCACTCTCCGCGATCTCCACGGACCAGCGGATCTCGTCCGAACAGGCATAGGCACGGTAGGCCACATAGTCATAGAGACCGGAGGAGATATAGACGGAGGCCTCCGTGTCGCTCACGATGGTCTCCCCTGGAACCGGGCTGGTGAACTTTCCGTTCGCCACCTGGATCACCCGGGTGTCCCCGCGGGCGCGGCCTTCATTGTCCCGGACGATAAAACGGAGGTAACCGGAAGTGCTGGCGGAGGGATCGATGGAAACGGTGACCTCCGGGATGATGCCTGGCTCGAAGTGCCCGGGAATGGGCAGGATGACCTCTATCTGCTCCAGCCGGTCAGAGTCCTTCACGGCGGGACGCCAGTCACCCTTCGCGGAGGTGATGGTGATGAGCGAGCCCTTCATCGGGAGTTTTGGCCATGGATGGCTTTTGTTGGCTCCACTGTCCGCCGCCGCGACCACCGTCCGGCCCAGCCAGACGGCGAAGGTCAGCAGGATGACCGCGCCGACACTGAGGCAGGCCACTTCCACCAGTTTGAACGGACGGCGAATTTTGGCGGGCTTGTCGGACGGAGCGGGAGGCAGGGCGGTCCGGGTGATGAATTCCTCCAGATCATTGTCCTGCTCAGGCTTTTTCTTTACCGGAGCCGGGGCGGGAGCGGGAAGGAGGGCTTCAGAAACCGGCGGGCGCTCCACGGGCGTGGTTTCCACAGCGGAGATATCGTAGCTGGCGATTTCGTCCGGAGTGGCCGGTTCCCATCCACCCGCACCGGGAAGGTTCTGTTTCACCGGACCGGGAGCTGGAGCAGGCGGGTTGGACTCAAAGATGTCCGGGACGAATCCGGGCACCGCCCCGGTCTCCTCCCGCGGAGGAGCAGCTTCAAAAGACGGAGACTCGCGGCGCTGCTCCGGCAGTCTCTGGCGCTGGGACTGCTGAGGGCGCTCCACGTATTCGTCCAGGTTCAGATCGTCATCGAAATCCCCCGCGCCGCCATGGCCGGGCTTCGGTTGATCGGAGGGGGAACTGGGTGGCCGGGGGGTGGACATGCCGTGAGAGGAAAGAAAAAATCTGGTGCCGGCGGTTCCCTGGGCGGGCAGCCCTCCGCGCCGGCGGCGGGCTGGGGTGAATGGACTTACCGTTCTAAAAAAGACATTGCAAGACAAGAAGTATCCCCTTACGCTCGACCCCTTCACTTATCCCTATCCATTTCGAAATGGCTGACCGCGACAACAAACATAAAGAGAACGTCTCAGGAACCTTCTACGTTGACGATCAGTGTATCGACTGCGACCTTTGCCGGGAGACGTCCCCGTTGAATTTCACCCGTGAGAACGATGGCGGTTACTCTTTTGTTTATAAGCAGCCGGAGACGGATGAAGAGCGTGCCGCCTGTGAGGAAGCCATGGCGGGATGTCCCGTGGAGGCCATCGGCCAGGACGGCGAGGAGTAATCCCTTTCCTTGATTTTTCGTTTTAGAAGACGCCTGCCGGGCCTTCCGGCAGGCGTTTTCGTTTCAGTAACCAGGCAGCAACGATCCGTCCCTTGCACCCCCGCCAAACCGGGGCCACGGACTCCCAGACACACTTTTATGGCCGAACGCTTCAGTAGAAATCAACGCATCGTCGCCATCGTGGGCCGGCCGAATGTGGGAAAATCCGCCCTTTTCAACCGCCTCGCGGGGCACCGCATCGCCATCGTGCATGACATGCCGGGCGTCACCCGGGACCGCCTCTCGGCATCCCTGAAGGAGGCTTCTTTTCCCATCAGCATTATGGACACCGGGGGCATCGGGGCCACTCTGGACGACGATTTCGCGGGCATGGTGCGGGCGGAGGCGGAGATCGCCATCGCCGCGGCGGACGTGATCCTCTTCGTGGTGGACGCCTTGCATGGCATTCACCCCGTGGACCAGAGTGTGGCCGAAATCCTCCGGAAGCAGGGGAAGCCGGTCATTCTGGGCGTGAACAAGGCGGACGATGAGAAGCATGAGAACAACATCTCGGACTTCATGCGCCTGGGCTTCAAGACGGCCTGCGCCTTCAGCTCCACCCACGGGCGCGGCATCAACCGGCTGATCAGCGTCATCGAAAAGCAGCTCGGTCCCCCCGCCGAACCGGTGGATCCGGAGGCGGAAATCTTCGATCCCCACACGGACGAACGCACCGTGCGGGTGGCCATCGTGGGCCGGCCCAACGTGGGGAAATCCTCGCTCTTCAACGCCATCCTCTCGGACGACCGCTCCATGGTGAGCAACGTGGCGGGGACCACGCGGGACAGCGTGGACAGCTTCTATAACTATCGCGGCAATCCGTTTCTGCTCATCGACACGGCGGGCATCCGGAAGTCCGCGAGGGTGGATACGGAGGTGGAGGCCTACAGCGTGGCCCGCGCGGAGAAGAGCATCCGGCGCGCGGATATCGTGGCTCTGGTCATCGATGCCGCGCGCGGCGTCACCGCCCAGGAACGGAAGATCGCGGGCACCATCCTGGAGGAGAACAAGCCCTGCATCATCGTGGCGAACAAGTTCGACCTCTACCATCCGGATGGCGAGATGAAGGCCCGGCTGCTGAAGCTGGAGGAGCATGTGCGCCAGGAGCTTTTCTTCCTGCACTACGCCCCCCTGGTGGCCGTCTCCGCGAAGAACAAGGACCGGCTGACCAAGATGTTCGGCGCCATCGACAAGGTGCGCGAGGCCAGCGATTCCGCGCTGGGCACGGGGGCCTTCAACCGGCTCCTCCAGGAGGCCATCGAGAAAACACCGCCCCCGGCTATCAATGGAAAGCGCTTCAAACTCTTCTACGCCACGCTGGCCCGGGAGGAAAAGCCCCGGCCCATCAGCGCCCCCCGGGTGGTCGTTTTTGTGAACCACCGGGAACTCATGACGCCTACCTACACCCGGTATCTGGAGAACACCCTGCGGAAGAAGATGACTTATTCCGGGCTGCCCATCCGCTTCGATGTCCGGGAGCGCCAGCAGAATGCCGAAAGCCGGAGCCGCACACCCCGGGCTCCCGTGGCTCCTGGAAAGGGCAAAGGAAAGCGTGTGAAGAAGAAGCGGGCCGGCGGAAAGTAACCACGCCATCTGTTTCCCCGCATGCATCCTCCGTCCGCGACGCTGCTCATCCGCGCCGTGCCGAATGCCGGGCGTGACGCCTGCGCGGGCCTCATGGAGGATGGCGTGACCTGGAAGATCCGCCTCGCCGCCCCGGCGGTGGATGGCCGTGCCAATGCCGCATTGCTCCTCGCCCTGGCAAAGATTCTGGATGTTCCGAAGGCCAGCGTGGAACTCGTGGCCGGTGCCACCAGCCGGTCAAAGCGGGTGCGTGTCACGGGGCTGGTGCCGGAGGAAGTTTGTGAGAAAATGAAGTTAGCGGAAAAGTGAAACGCGGGGAACGGAGCGTTGACGGCGTGGGCGCGAAGGTAAGATTGGGAAATGCTTCAGGGGCCCTTTGAAACACACCTCACCGTTTCCGTGCCGGACGCCGGTGCGTTGGAGGATCTGCGGGGTTTTGGAGAGGACCGGGGGCTGAAGTTCACTTGGATCGAACTCTCCTCCGGCCCCGCGCCGGTGCAGCCCATGCTGACCCGCCACTCCTCCGGTGCGCTGACGGAGGAGCACCGTGCTGTCCGGAGGATCAGCCACGAGCTTTCCGCCCGGGGCTGGAAGCTGGAACGGGTTAAGATTGAGGTGGAGGCGGAGCATCCCGCCGTCCTGGCCTTGGTGGAGAAGTCCCTGAAACGACCGGCCTCCCGCTATTTTGAGCACCATGTGAAACTGTTGCTGCCCCGGGAGTTTCCTCCTTCGCTGCCGGTGCTGTGCACCTCTCATGGAGCACGCGTCTCGCGAAACGCGCGGCGGGTCCGGAAGGACGGGAACGAAGAGCGGTTTCTGACACAGCGTTTTTACCGCACCCGCCTGCCGGTGGCCCGGGCGCGTCTGCTTTCCCTGCGGTTTGCTCTGGAAGCGGAAGGATGGGAAATCCTGGAGGTGGAGGAGGAGTATGTGATTTTTGACAGCCGCCCCGCGCTGGACGCGGGCTGGATGAACCCTCCTCCATTTGCTGCCCGGTGAGTATCCTGTCCTTCATCAAAAACGCTCTCCGGATTTCCGGCAAAACCGGTGGAGATGGCCACGCCGTCGGGGCCGTTCCCCCGGCCCCGGGGAAGGGGATTCCTCCGGTGCCTGTCCGTCTCGATTATCCGCCCACCTCCATGCCGGTCCCTGGTCCGGGAGAGTCCACCCAGGGACTGATTTTTGATCCCGCGCTGCAGCATTATCCCCGGGGCTTCCGCCGGGGAGATCCCGTGCTACCTCCGGAGGACGCCCTGCGCTGGCAAAGAGCCCGCCGCACCGTCATGGGCCATGTGATCCGTGCCATCCAGGACACCCCGCTCGCGGGTC
The DNA here is from genome assembly GCA_965229245.1 of Verrucomicrobiales bacterium. GTDB lineage: Bacteria > Verrucomicrobiota > Verrucomicrobiia > Verrucomicrobiales > V1-33 > V1-33. The sequence continues at coordinate 532,261 of CBDDIW010000001.1, read as the reverse complement.
AACTGGTGGCGCGAGGCAGCCTGACCTTGAAAGCGATCATGGGCGACGAGGCCCGAGAGCCAGGGGATGTGGACTGGGTGGTCATCCCGGATTCCATTCACTTGGAAAGCCGGGAAGGCGCGGCGTTGTTGAATGACGTGATTCAGGCCGTGACCTCCGCGACCCCGCCGGAAGGGATCGTCATGGAGCACGGCGAAATCGCCCGCACGGATATCTGGACGTATGAACGGGCGTCCGGGCACCGGATTGTCTTTCCCTGGGTCACTCCAGGGTTGCCTCCGGGCCTCGTGCAGATGGATTTCGTCTTCCGGGAAACATTGCTGACTCCTACGTGGAGACTTGGCTTTGTGCTGGAGGAAGGGCAGGCCCCAGTCTCCTTCATGGCTGCCTCGGAGGAGGAGTCTCTCGCCTGGAAACTGCTTTGGCTTCACACGGACATGCATCCGCAGGGCAAGGATCTGTATGACGCGGTGCTCCTGGCGGAACGGGCCGCGGTGCCGCCATGGTTGTTGTTCAAGGTGCTGGAAAACGCCAGGGAATGGCACCCCGCCCACATCAACGCCCGTTTCCCTTTTGCCCGCGACTACGAAAGCCCGCTGGTGGACTGGGAAAACTTTCTTTTGGAGTGCCCGTGGGTCCAGGGCTCTGTGAAAGAGTGGACCGGGCGGCTCTGGAAAGCCCTGGGGACTCTATGGGAAGACACGCTGAAACATGCGGCAGCCGGGCAGAAATGATACCGGTCCTGTCTTCTACTTACCGGAGACCAGTTGCTCCAGAGCCAGGAGGCAGTAGGCGGTCACCAGGTTGGGGTCCTTTTCCATGAACCGCCCGTTGGTGCTGGCCCAGGAGCCATCCGGCTTCTGAAGGCTCAGCAGTTTCCCCGTAAGTTCCGCCCGCCAGTTCACGGCCCGCCCGTCCGGGACTTTGAGTTCCTTGACCCCGGCGGCGGTGAGGCCCTTGGCCATGAGGTGGTAGTAATAATAAAGCCCCTCCGCTCCCTTGCCGGGGTTTTCCTCCAGGGTGTAGCGGCGCTCCACCCATTGCCTGGCGGCCTTCACCCGGGGATCGTCCGCGTTCACCTCCGCGTAGATGAAGCTGAGCAGACCGGCGTAGGTCATGGTGCCATAGCTCCGGGGAGGCCCGCCGCTGCCGTCCCCGCTTTCCGGGTCCGCTTTGTAAACGAAGCCGCCTTTCTCCTCCGGGGTGCCGCTCACCCAGGACGCTTTGTTCGTTTCGGGAAGCTGCTGGCAGCGGCTTACAAAATCGATGGCCGCCTGCCAGTTCAACTGCTCTCCGACAGGGAGGTCCTGGGACTTCTGCATATCACGATAAAGCCGCAGGGCCTCCAGGGTGAAATAAGTGTTGTCCAGGTCCGCCGCCGGTTTTCCCTTGGATTCCACGCCGTAATCGAACCCTCCGTCCACCTTGCCGTCCGGAGTGCCCTTTCTCTGTCCTCCGATGAGATAGCGGTTGGCCGCGTCCATGAGAGCGCGGTCCTTCACATCCCCGTTCCTTACCAGGGCGGCCAGGCAGATGGAGGTGTTGTAAACGCTCATTCCCCGCGTCTGGAGAGAGCCATCCGGCTTCGCGGATTTCCGGATGAACTCCAGTCCCCTGGCGACCGCCTCTGACTTCCGGTCCGCCGCATCCGGTGAGAGGATAAAGGCCTGGACCACCAGTGCCGTGAGGCCGGGGTAGTCCCCTGTAGTCCAGAATCCCTCCGGCTTCTGCTTTTCCTTGAGGTAGCCCAGCCCCTTGGCGATGGCGGCCTTTGCCTTCGCCTCCAGGGCTTTTCCTGTTTCCGTTTCCAAGGCACCCGCCGGGGCGGCGAAAGAGGGGGAACCTAGCGACAAAAAGGAGGCCGGAAGCGCCACGGACAAAAAGAGAGCAAGATGATTTTTCATGAGGCGTTTCTATACTTGCCGGAAATACCCCGAATGCCAAGCCCGCCAATGGAACAAAAACTGACCATGGAACCGCGGGCATGGCATCAGGGATTCCCTGGTCTCCGTGAAACCGCCGGAAAAAACATTCGCCGGTTAAAAAAAGCCTCTTAACCTCCCCCGTCAAAATTCACCTTCCCATGAAAAAACTGCTTCCTCTGCTCCTCTGCTTCCTTTCCTTCACCAACCTTTCCCTCCACGCCGCCGATGGTAAAGCCGCGGCGGATCACAGCCTCTCCGAGTACAAACTCGGCACCGTCCTCGCCAATGATGAAGTCACCATGGACGGCCTGAAGGGCAAGGTGGTGGTGCTCGAAATGTGGGGCATCCATTGCGGTCCCTGCCTCGCCTCCATGCCGAACCTCGACGCTCTCTACAAGCGCAACAAGGACAAGGGCCTTATGATCGTGGGCCTCCACAGCCAGCAGGCCTCGGACGAAGAGATCCAGGACACGGTGAAGAAGCTAAAGGTCAAATTTCCGATCACCAAAGATGGCGGTGGCCCTCACGAGGGCAATGGTATCCCGCACTCCATGGTGTTCGACACCACCGGAAAACTGGTGTTCGAAGGCCACCCTATGGACGCGGATTTTGAGAAATCCGTGAAGCGCGCCCTGAAGGACGTGAACGCCTCCGCGGATGCATCCTCCTCCAAGAGCCCCATGGGCCTCAAGCCCGCCGCTCCCGCCGCCGCGAAGACCACGAAAGCCGCCGCCCTCATCGCTGAGCGTCCCTGGACGAATACGGATGGCAAGATCATGAGCGCCGCGCTCATTTCCGTGAACGGAGACAAGGCCACCTTCAAGAAGAAGGACGGCAGCACCTTCACCTATGCCCTCAGCAAGCTGAACGAAGAGGACCAGGCCACCATCAAGGAAGCCGCGGACAAAGCCAAGGAAGGCGCGACCACGAATCCCTGAGACTGCTTTCCAGGCTTAGGATCTATTTAAAGGAAAAGGCAGCCGGTGACGGCTGCCTTTTCTGCGTTCAGTTCTTGATGGCCGGCCTCAACGCGGCGGACGTGTGGCCGGGGGCTTCGGCTTCACCGGCGGTTTTGTGGGCGTGGTTGGTTTCACGGGATCCGCGGGCTTTTCCTCCGGCGGGGTGGCGGGAGCGGTGCCGGAGGATTCTTTGCCGGCCGCCGCCACGAAGGCCTCGGCAGTCTTGAGTTGTTCCGGTGTCAGGCGTTTCTTCAGATCCTCCAGGCGTTCCGTGCCCTCTTTCATGCCGCCTTTTGAGGCGATCAAATACAATCTGTATGCCTGGCGGTAGTCTGCCTGCACCATCCGGCCGCGCCCCTGTTCCAGCATCCGTCCCAGCGCGATGATGGCCGGGCCATGTCCTTTGGACGCCGCCTCCTGGTAGATTTTGGCGCTCGTTTCGTAGTTCACAAAGCCCGTTTCGCCGGATTCCAGCATGGATGCATAGTTCACCGCCGCGTCCGCATTGCCGTTTTGCATCGCGCGTTCGAACCACGCCAGCGCTGCCTGGCTGTCCTGGGGAATGCCCCGGCCTTCCCGGTAGCGAACCGCCAGGGCCACCTGGGAGGGGACGAAGGCGTTGAGCGCGGCTTTGTAATAGAGATCGAACGCTGCTTTGGGGTCTTTCTTGAGCCCGCCTTTGCCCTCCTCATTGAAGACCGCCAGATTGTGCATGGACACGGCGACCATTTTCTCCGCGCCCTTTTTATACCACTCCGCGGCTTTCGCCTCATCCTTCGTCACGCCAGTGCCCTTTTCATAAAAATAGGCCACTTTGTTATAAGCCGAGAGATCGCCCGCGGCGGCGGCCTCTGTGTAGAGCTGGAAGGCTTTTTTGTAATCCTGGGGAATCCCCGGAGTCTTTCCGCCGCTGCCATTTTCATAAATCGCGGCGAGGGAAACCTTGGCACCCGTGGCCCCGGCGGCGATGGCTTTTTCAAACCACGCCTTGCCCTTCTCCGTGTCCGCCTTCACCCCCTGACCACCCACGAGCTTTGCGCCCAGGCGCACCATGGCATCGGTATTTCCTTTTTCCGCCGCCTTCTGGAACATCTCGGCGGCCTTGTCCTGGCTGGCCTTCACGCCACTTCCCTGCTCATACATGAGGCCCAGCATCAGGGAGGCATCGTCATCCCCGCCCTCCGAGGCGCGCTCGAACCAGATGCGCGCCTGGTCCGGATCCCGCGCGATGGAGGCAGCCTGCATGCCCTCCAGATAGAGCTGACCCATGGACACCTGCGCCGGGGTGTAGCCGGCATTCGCCGCGTCCTCGACAAGGGCGACGGATTTTTTGGAATCGTCCCCGGAGGCCAGTTGCAGGAGGCCCAGGTTGTTTTTCGCGGCCATGATGCCTTTATCGATGGCCTTTTGGTAACTTTCCTTCGCCTTTTCCACGGAGCGCTCCGTGCCCGTGCCGGACTGGTAGAGAAAGCCCAGCGCGAACTGTCCCTCGGCGCTGCCCGCGTCCGCCGCCGCCTTGAACTGCTTGAAGACCGGCTCCGCCTCCTTTGTTTCCTTGATGGTCTTCAGCTTCGCCGCCGCCGCCTTCACCGCCGGTTCCGTGGCCATTTCATGCGGCTGCACAAACCGCGCGCGGCAGGGCGCGGAAAGCCCGGCCAGCGATGCCAGCAGGACGAGCAGTGGGGAAAACTTGAGAGAAATACGCATGCGAAGTCTTCGCAGAACCCGGCGCGGAAGTCAATGCGCCGCCCCGGACAAGGGCACCCACCCCCGGGGATATGCCGGAGGGAATGGAACACACGCACGGGATGGACTGCCCGCGGAATGCCGCGGGCCCATGCCGCCGGAGCCCGCGGAAATCTGATTGGCCGACAATACAAGCATAAGCAACACCCGTAGGTCTGGCGCGACCAAGGATGACTGCCGGTAAAATTCACATGACCCGCCAAACCTCCGCCTGAACCGGATAAAAAAATAACAATACCCGTTATCTCCCAACGGGCTAAAAGACCTTTCATATATTTATTTAGGGAAATCCCCTGGGCCTGGCGCGGTCGAAAGCCTTCCTGAAAATAAAAAACAATAACCACCATACGAATCGTCCGGTTCCCTTACTGGAACAGCCGCGCACGGCGATCGCTCTATGCCCGGGCGGCGCATTCAGAATCCGCCATCGCGAGGACCGGAGGATCCTATCATATTCATTCTTTTTCCGGTGCCTTCCGGCCATCTTTCATTTTCCGGGAATGCATATTGCATGAATTCATTTGTCGGATTTTTTTACGTTAATATTTTTCCAGACAATACGGCACATGTCGTTTTTGGATTGCAACTTACTGATACTCATGAGTTAAATTATTTCTATTCATGATTGGCACATCCAGTGCGTTACCGTCGTCCGCAGCCCTGCTGCAAAAAACTCAACCAAGAACACCATGCGACTCACCCTGAATAAACTCACACCCCTTCTCGCCGCCGGCGGCCTCCTGCTGGCCGCGACCGATAAAGCCTCCGCGTTCACCTTCGATTACGTGGATGTCGATGTGATCAACCAGTCCCTGACCGGACCTGGTGGAAGCTTCTCCGGTTCCTTCAACTTCGATCCCGGGGATGCGGACGTCAACACCTTCACCGCGAACGGCTACGGTCCGGCGGATGGAACCTACAATTCCGTCTTCGGCTACACGATCGGCACGCCCATCATCGAAGGCACCATCACCTTCTTTTTCCTCGATCCGAACGGCGGTACGGAAACGGGCATCGTGACGGCTGATTTCACTAATGTCGGGGGGGTTACAACCTTCGCCAACTACTCCGTGTTCAGCCAGGGCTTGGAATTGAGCCTTCTCGCCACGATCACGTCCACCGGGAAACTGGACTACACCGTGACTTCCAACTCGGGTGACTTTGAGCTCGTCGCCGGCATTGGAACCATCACCGTCAGCGTGCCTGACACTGGCAGCACCATGGCGATGTTCGGCGGCAGCCTCCTGGGCGTCGCGGCTCTCAGAAAGCGCTTTGCCAAACGGAAGGCCTGACCTGCCCGTCCGGCAGCATCATTGATCCGGGCCGCATGGATGCCATATCCATGCGGCTTTTCTTTTCCGGGAACTCTTCTGCCCGATGAAGGCGGCTTTATTCCAGAACCTGCGTCCTGGCGCAGCGGGCACCCCGCGCGCGTCCGCCCGTTTCCCTACGCCAGATACTTGATGTAGAAGTAATATACCGGCCCTGTCCAGAGCAGGCTGTCGATGAGATCCAGCGCGCCACCGATCCCAGGCAGCATGCGCCCGGAATCCTTGACACCCAGGCAGCGCTTGAGAATGGACTCCGCGAGGTCCCCCACGATGCAGACGGCGGCTAGAATGAGGCAGAGGATAACGGCGTGCAGCGTGGAGAAGCCCATGCGCTCCTGGCCATACCCCCAATAAACCGCCATGCCCGCCACCAGCGCGCCGAGAAAGGCGCCCGGCACTCCCTCCCAGGTCTTCCCCGGGCTGACATGGGGGATCATCTTATGCTTACCGAAAAGCGAGCCCACCGCGTAGGCCCCGCAGTCCGTGAATTTGGTGGCTGCCACCACAAAGAGCAGCCCGGGCACCCCCGGCACGGTGCCGTCCGCAAGGATGCCATCCGCGAAGAGCAGCCGCGTCATGAAGCTCCACATCCACGGCACATACACAAATCCCGCGAGAGTATAAACGATGGCCCACAGCGTGGTCCGGCCCTCCAGGGGACGGAACAACGCGGGGACGAAGGCCGCCATACCCGCCAGCGCCAGAAAGGCTGCGTCCAGTTCGATAGGCCAGGGATTCCGCCCAAGTGGCACCTGGCCTTTTGTCATTTGGCAGAAAACAAACGTGAGGGCGATCCACACCACCGAGAGCCCGATGAAGCCCTGCCGCCACGGCTTGGGCAGGGTGGTATCCATCTTCGCATACTCCAGCACTCCGGACAGCCCCAGGAAACCCAGGAGGATAAAAAAGAGCCAGCTTTGCCCCAGCACGATGGCCGCCGTCACCAGTCCCCAGAGAGCCAGGGTGCTGGAGAGCCGCTTCACAAAAACCCGCGCTTTGGAGGGAGCGGCGGGACCGGGCTGGGGAACAGGAGTGTCTGACATGAGCCCCATGGCTTAGACGGGATGCCGCTGATGAAAAGGAAAAAGGCACCCGTCCCCGCGTCGGAGACGGCGCGAGGGAGCATCCGTCCTTTCAGCAGGGTCATGCAAATAGTGCGCGCCTCCAGGGCAGCGTGCAATGAAGGCCCCCGACCCACGCGGATTCCGTGCCTGGACTTCTTTCTTAAAAGACCACTAAAAGGCCACCCAAGGGTGTCCGGGGTGGGGTGTTACCCGGTGTTTTTAATGTCAGGTACACTCTGAGCACGCCCGCCGCGCTCCTTCGCCTGCCTTGGGCTCTGACACTTCTGAAGTCGGGCGCATAGAGAGAACACCCCCTGCAACCACCTGTTATATGAACAACCCCACTCTGCGAAATTCACTTACTGAAACCCGGGGCAAACGCCGCGAGGCTCTCAAATATCTCCTCGGAGGAGCCGCCGCCGCCACTGCCCTGGGCACTCCCGCTGCCGCCCATGCCGCCAAAGCTCCGGCGGTGGTGCTGGACGACCCCACCATCCTGAATTTCGCGCTGAACCTCGAATACCTCGAAGCCGAATTCTACAGCTACGCCGTCACCGGTGCCGGCATTGAGGCCGCGGGTGGCGGGGTCACCGGGACCGGCACTTCCGGGACGGTCACTGTCAAAGCGAACGCTCAGGTGCCCTTCGTCACCGATTCTTTCCGGCAGTATGCCGCGGAGATCGCCGCGGACGAACTGGCCCACGTGGCTTTCCTCCGCACCGCGCTGGGAGCCGCCGCCGTGGCGCGACCGGCCATCGACCTCACGAACAGTTTCACAGCCCTCGCCCGTGCCGCGAAGCTCATCGGAAAAAATGACACTTTCGATCCCTTCGCCAACGAGACGAATTTCCTCCTGGGGGCGTTCATCTTCGAGGACGTGGGCGTGACCGCTTATAAGGGGGCTGCCCGTTATATTACCAATCTGGACTACCTGGAAGCCGCTGCGGGCATTCTCGGCGCGGAGGCCTACCATGCCGCGATCATCCGCACCCTGCTCTATCAGGGCGGGACCGTGACGCAAAAAGCCGCCAAGGCCATCTCCGACCTGCGGGACAAAGTGGACGGCGGGGCGGATGAGGACGAAGCCATTACCGGCAAAAAGGACCGCGCGAATCTTGTGCCCTCAGACAATGACAGCATCGCCTTTGGCCGGTCCACCAGGGATGTTCTTCAGATCGTCTATGCGAACAGCAAGGCCACTCCCGGGGGCTTCTTCCCCGCCGGTCTCAATGGCGCGCTCCGCTGAGCCGCCATCCGCCAACCCATTTAAATACACAATATCACTTATATACTATGAACGGTTTACAATTGCGTGAGGAAATTCTCGAAAAACGCGCCGGACGCCGGTCCGCGTTGAAAATGCTGCTGGGCGGAGCCGCCGCCGCCGGCACCCTGGCGGGGGGCACCCGAACTGCCGAGGCAAAGAAGACGCCCATCAATGCCACGGACGCCGCGGTGCTGAATTTTGCGCTGAATCTGGAATATCTGGAGGCGGAATTCTACACCTATGCCTACACCGGGAAGAGCATTTCCGAGCAGGGCGTGGGCATCAAAGGCCTGGGCACCCTGGGCGACGTGATCATCAAGGCGAATCCCAAAGTGACTTTTACCACTCCCGCCTTCGCCCAGTATGCCCGGGAGATCGCGGAAGATGAAATGGCACACGTGGAATTCCTGCGGGATGCCTTGGGTAAGAACAACTACGTGGCGCGCCCCACCATTGATCTGCAGACCAGCTTCTCCACCGCCGCCCAGGCCGCGGGCCTGATCTCCGCCGGTCAGGTCTTCGATCCGTTTGCCAATGAAACGAACTTCCTTCTCGGGGCCTACATCTTTGAGGACGTGGGCGTCACGGCCTATAAAGGAGCCGCCCGTCTGCTGACTAACAAAGACTTCCTGGATGCCGCCGCGGGGATAATGAGCGTGGAGGCCTACCATGCCGGAATCCTCCGCACCGTGCTTTATCAACTGGGTGCCACCACCCGCGCCGCCGCTCTGGCCATCTCCAATCTCCGGGACGTTCTGGACGGATCCGGCACGGACCTGGACCAGCCTCTGGAAACCGGTACCGCGGCGAATATCGTGCCGACAGACGCTAACGGCCTGGTTTTCAGCCGCACCACCCGCCAGGTGCTCAATATCGTCTATGCGAACACCAGCGAGACAAGCCACTCCGGTGGCTTCTTTCCTGCCGGTCTGAATGGCGCGGTGGCTTGAATTCGCGCGGATGGATTATCCTCCAAAAGGGGTAAACGGCCCCTGGAGAAAACCAGAACCACCTCAGCCAGCCTCTCTTAGCCCCCGCACCGTTGAAAAGCGGCGCGGGGGTATTTTTTTGAGAAGCCTCTAACCAGACGAGCCGGACGGAATGAACTTCGTGATCGACTGCGCGGACCGGTAACCCGCTACTCACGGGAGGCCGATAGCGGCTGCCTGGAGGGTAAGCTTTAGACCGCCCCGTCCGAAGCGAACGAGCGCGGGCGCTTGGGAACACGGCGGGTTTTCTTCGGTTCGTCCACGGGCGCTTCATCGCGTGTGAAGAGAGAGCGCACGTCGTCCAGACCCAGGTTCGCGGTGAAGCTCTCGTCGCCCAGCACACCGGTGACGAGCTGCTGCTTCTGGTGCTGGAGGCGGCGGATTTTTTCCTCCACCGTATTCCGCGCCAGGAGGCGGTAGGCGATGACGGGATTCGTCTGGCCGATCCGGTGTGTCCGGTCGATGGCCTGCTGCTCCACGGCGGGGTTCCACCAGGGATCGTAGAGAACCACGTAACTGGCGGCGGTGAGGTTGAGACCCGTGCCCCCGGCCTTAAGGCTGAGGAGGAAAACGTGGGGATCCTTGTTGGTATGGAAGGTCCGCACCACCTCGCTCCGGTCTTTCGTCTGGCCGGTGAGCAGCAGGTGCGGGCGGTCCTCCTCCACGAGACGGGCCTTAATGATGTCCAGCATGGAGGTGAACTGCGAGAAGACGAGCACCTTGTGATTCGCCTCGCGGAGCTGGTCCAGGAGGTAAAAGAGCGCGTTCATCTTCGCGCTGGTCTTGTCCATGTACTCCGCGTCCACAAGGCCCGGGTGGCAGCAGATCTGCCGCAGGCGCATGAGGCCCTGGAGAATGGCGAAGCTGTTTTGCTTCACCTCCGCGTCGCTGCCGAAGCCGAGCACGAGCCGCTGCATCTTTTGCAACTCCGCCGAGTAGAGTTCATCCTGGAATTCCTCCAGATTGCTGAAGAGATCCTCCTCCGTCCGGCTGGGCAGGTCCAGGGCCACCTGGCTCTTCGTCCGGCGCAGCAGGAAGGGCCGCAGGCGGGCACTGAGCCGGAGCTGGGCACCCGAGTCCTTCCGGCGGTCGAAGCGGTCGCGGAAATACTTCCGGTTCCCCAGCACGCCGGGCATGGCGAAGGCCATGAGGCTCCACACATCCAGGAGGCGGTTTTCGATGGGCGTACCACTGAGCACCAGCCGGTTGGAACTCTTGAGCTCCCGCGCGGTGCGGGCGGCGATGCTGTCCGGGTTCTTGATCTGCTGCCCTTCGTCCAGGACCACGCTGAGCCACTCCACGGGCTTCAGCTTCTCGGCATTCACGCGGAGCTGGCTGTAGTTCAGCACCAGCAGGTCCAGATCGTTCTGAAGCCGGGCGACATCCAGCTCCGCCTTGTCCCGGATGACCTGCACGCGCAGGTGCGGGGCAAACTTCACGGTTTCCCCGGCCCATACATCCAGCACGGATTTCGGAGCCACCACCAGGCTGGGCGGCACGGAGCGGGTATCCCCGCCTGCCTCCTGCGCGGCCCGCTCCCGCAGCCAGAGCATCCAGCAGATGGACTGCGCGGTTTTTCCGAGACCCATGTCATCCGCAAGGAGACCGCCGAAGTTGTTGGACGTGAGATACGCCAGGAAGTGGAAGCCCTCCACCTGGTAAGGCCGGAGCTGCAGCTGGAAGCCCGCAGGCACCGGCGGGCGGATCTGCAGCTTCAACTGGCTGGCACGGTCCGCGATGCGGTTCCACGCGCCGGGATCGAACACCTCCGCCGCCTGCGGGTCCGCGAGCTGGAGCACGTGCATGCGGTGCGTTTCGCCGGAGAGGTCATAAACATCCAGCCCCAGGTGACCGATGGCGGATTCCTGCTCGCCGGAAAGATTGAGCGAAAGCCGCAACCATCCCCCGGAGGGCATGCGGACGAAGCCGCCGCGCGCCTCCACCAGTTCGCGGATTTGTGCGCGGGTAAGGTCCATGCCGTCCACATCCACCAGCACCTTGAGGTCGAACCAGTCGATCTCCCCGGCCTCGCTGAGTTCGAAGCGCACGCTGCCCTTGATAGGATCGGCCCGCAGGGATTTCAGGTCTTCATCCAGCTCCACCTCGGCCTCAGGCGGCAGACGGTCCAGCCACTTCACAAACTTCTCCGGGAAGGTCTTCGTGAGCCGGGCGCGGAACTGCCGGCCCGTGTGGTCCCACGCCATGCCCAAGTCCTCCATGAGACTGGCCAGAGGGTAGAGCGGGCGGCGGTCAAACCAGGGCACCCGTCCATCGGAAGGCGCGTTGGATTCCGTGACCAGCCAGACATCGCGCTCCAGCACCTCCGCGCGGAGGCCATCGGTGTCCGCCGCCGTGACTTCGGCGAGGATGATTTCCGAGTCCGGCGTGGGCCCGCGTTTGGCGATGCGCAGGCTGAGTTTCGGGCGCATGATGACTTCCATCACGCGGCTGCGCAGGCTCTCCGGTAGAGCGATCCCCAGCTTTCGCAGGAATTCCACGCCCTGGGCGCTTTCCAGCACCTCCCGCGGCACGGGGCTGCGGGGGGAAGCCTCGGCTCCTTCCATCCACGGCGGCGGGCCCTGGTGGATGGAGTCATCCGAAAGATACATGGTGCGCGGCCCCGGCAGGGCCGTCATGGCGTAGGGAATGGGCAGACCGTCCGGGGTGGTGAGCTGGAGGTACCACACGTCCTTCGGTTCGTCCTCCTCCGGCTCTTCGCACGTCCAGCGCAGTTCCTCCGGGCTGTGCTGGTAAGGCACTTCATCCAAGGAGACCACCAGCGCGGAGAGCGCGGGCTGGCGCAGCAGACGGCCAAGGAAGGCGCGGTCCCGTGCCTGTTCCAAAGGGAGCCCGGGTGGCGGGGCATCGCCCTCCGGCCAGTGGCTGCACCACTGGCTGAGCAGGGCCTCGCTGAGCGGGGAAAGATGGATGCCCCCCTGGGCCACGTCCTCACGCAATTGGGAGAGCGCGAGGTTACCATTGATGGAAGCCCAGGCTTCGGGACCTTCCAGCGTATCCGTGCGCCGGTACTGGAGCTTCACGTCCCGGGTGGTGATGATGGCGCGGAGTTCGCCCTCGTGGGCCGCGCTCTCGCGGTCCGCGGCCAGGCGTTCCATGCGTGCCTGCCAGGCTTCCATTTCCCGGCGGCGCTCCCATTCCCGCATCTGCTCCTTGGTCTGCTCCTGCTGCGTCACGGCGTCCATGAAGCGGGGCACCGGCAGCTTCCGTTTGGCAAAAGCAGCGGCGATGTAATTCCAGAACTCCACGATGTCCTTCGGCGGCTCCGGCCAGAGCGTCAGAGGCTCGTAGGTCTCCACCACCCATTTCGGATTCAGGCGGACCAGGTCGGTATCGAAAATCTTCTGCTCCAGCAGGTAGCGGCGGTAGCGCTTCTCCAGCTTTTCCACGAAGGCGTCCTCATGCAGCACCAGCGGGCGGCCCAGGCGTTCCTCCAGACGCTCCGTGAGGGACACACCGTCTGTTTCATTCGGGCTTTCCGGAAGATTGTCCCCTAGGGCGATGCGCTCCTGCATGACGGCCGCCACGGCGGCGGGATGCTGGTCCTCCGGTCCCTGCACCGTCCACTCCCATCCGGAGACGGTGCGCTTCAGGGTGATGTGATAGACATCACTGCCATCCTCCACCCGGGCGTGCACGAAGGCCGGGCCTCCGAAAATCTGTTTCACGGCCCCCACGCTGCGCAGGCGTTCGGCTTCGCGGGTGATGGGGTCTGGGAAACGGGTCAGAAAAGCCTGGGTAGGGCGGTCAACTTCCATGGGTGGGGCGGGGAAAACGGGGTCGTGAAGCTAGCACGCGGTCTCTCTTTCTTGCAATCAATCTCTGCTCAACTCCCCAAATGATTCCGCGCATGAGAGAGGAATGAGAAACGGGCCCCCGATATTGGCTTTACACGCTGAAATATCCGGGTTGACCAGCGGAGGATTTCACTGTCTCTGCGCGCCCGTGTCCTTTCCGTCCCGCCACCGCGACAAACTGTTGAGTGACCCGGGAGTGACCATCGTGCCTCCGGGTCCGGGGTGGGGTTCGTTTTTTATTTCCATCGTGCTGCTCGCGCTCCTGCTCTGGGGCTTTGTGGACAGGGCGGGGGAGAGGATTGAAAAAGAATACCGCGAGGCGGCCCTGACTCCCGCGGAAACCTATTATAAGGATCTCGTGCTTTCCTCCGGCACGGGGGAAGACCGGGAGGCGGGCGTGATGGAAAAGTTCACCAACTCGCTGCCGCACCGCACAGACGGGGTGACGGGACCGCTCTGGCCGTGGCTCATGGCCCGCGCCACCACTGTGGACGGGAAAGGGGACCACGATCTGGTCCGGCGCGGGAAGTGGGTGCAGGTGTGGGCGATGGCGGGCTTTCTGGAACTGCTGGGGATCATCGCGGCGGCATATTTCAGCCCGGCGGCAGTGCTGCTCATGCTGGTGCCGGCGGCCTTTACCGTGCTCCTGCCGGATTCGGTGGCTTATGGGCCGCGGGCCTTGAATGACGTGCTGGTGTTTCTCCTCTGGGCCTGCGCGGCGCGTCTGCTGAGGCGGAACAGTGTGTGGCTGCACGCGGTATTTGGCGTCATTGCCGGGCTGGCGTGGCTCATGGACACCTCAGCCTGGATCCCCGCGGGGGCGTGGCTGCTGGCTTCCACCTGCCGCTGGCTGCGGGAGGCGTTGCGGCGCGGGGAAGGGGGCTCTGAAGGGGACTGGACCTGCCGGAATCATTTCCTGGGTCTCGTGGCCCTGACACTGGGATGGGCGGTGGTGTGCGCGCCCCGTTGTGGCGCGGCGGCGGACCGCTGGGGGCATCCCTTCTTCTCCTGGCAGCAGCAGTGGATGTGGTTTGAGAATGACAATCCCGTGGCTCCCCGGGAATGGGCCCGGTTGCACCCCACCCGCGAGGAGATCAGCCACGTGCCGGAGACGGAGCGCCCGTCCTTTGAAAACTACCGGCGCACACATACTCCGCAACAGATCCAGCTCCGGTTGCTTGATGGTTTTGAGAAGGTGGGTCGGGAATTCGTGAATCAGGGAGTCCCGGGGACCGCAGGGGAGGAGTCGTCGTGGCGGCAGGCATTGGCTCCGCGCGGCCTGTATCCCGCCATGCTGCTGGGGCTGCTGGCGGTGCTCTGGGGCGTGACCGTTCTAAACGGGAAGGGCGTGGACCGGGACGGTCTGCGCATGCCCGGCGGGACCTGGGCCGGTGTGTTATTCGTGGCTCTGGCCTGTGCGGGCTACGGGGCCTGGTATGGCTGGTCCTCTGTCATTCTTCCCAATGGCCTGACGGTGATCTATCTGCCGTTGATGTTCAGCCTCGCGAGCGGCCTTGAGGGGCTCATGACGCTGGCACGCATGCGGGGAACTCCGCCCTGGTCCTGGCGGGCCTGGCAGGTCATCCTCTGGCTGGTGCTCGCGGCGGGAATGGCGGGGCTTACTCCTGTGTTCTGAGCAGGTGGCCGCCCGAATGTCAAACCTTGAAGGAACGCCACTACCAGCGCCCGCCGTTCTTTTTTTTGTAGGCTTTAAGCGCCCGGATGGTGCTCCACGATTGCGCGAGCATCAGCCCCAACAGGATTGCCAGCCAGTAGGACTCCCATGCTACCAGAGTATAAACCGCCACGGCCGCGCCCAGCACCAGGCCGGTCCAGGCAGCGATCCACATGCTGTGGAGAGGGCCCAGTTTATACCACAGGAGCCCCCGGAACAATTGTCCGCCATCAAGAGGATAGATGGGGAGCAGGTTTAGGATGAGCATCGCATTGTTGATCCAGAAAAGCTGGAAAAGAAACAATCCCATGGACACCGAAAGCCGGTCATCCGGGTGGAAAGTTTCCCAGAAATTGAACGGCTCACCGTGGGCATTTAGAAGAAAATAAAGGATCGGAAACAGGATCACGTTTACCAGAGGGCCGGCCGCGATTCCCCAAAGATAGGCTCCGGGGCGCGGGGGCGTGCGGACATAGGCGATGCCTCCAAAGGGCCAGAGTAGAATCTGATTCGCCTCGCCCCCTACCTGACGGCTGCCGAAGGCGTGCCCGAACTCATGCAGGAGCACGATGAGGAAGAGTGAAAGATAAAGCGCGATGTCCCATCCGATATTGGGGAACATTCCTCTCCGGTCGTTGATCTGATAAATGGCCACGAGCGCCCACGACCAGTGGAGAAAGACACGGATGCCTTTGAAGGTGAAAAGCTGAACAGTTCCAGGAGGGGTGGTGCCAGGGGGGGCTGCGGCAGGGAGCATGACCTCAGAATAGCACACGGTGCGGGCGCGCGAGGGACTATAAGCAGAAAAAGGCAGCCCCGGAAAAGGGCGCGTGAGCGGACTGATTTTAGATTTCGCATTTCCCGGACTGTGTAGAGTCCCGCTCACTTCTTAATCCCCGTATGACCCTGCAAAATCCCGTCTGGCTCCTTCTGCTGCCCGCTCTCGCGGTGATTGGCTGGTACTGGCGCGGGCTGGCGCTGTGGCGTCCTCTGCGAGTGGCGGCTCTTTTACTGCTGGTGCTGCTGCTGGCCCGGCCCCAGGCGCAGCTGCAACAGGACGGTCTGGACCTCTGGGTGCTGCTGGACCGTTCGGAGAGCACGGAGGGCCGTATCGACCGCGGTCTGCCGGAGTGGACGAAACTACTCAACGAGGGGCGGCGCGACCGGGATGACGTGCTCCACCCCGTGGACTATGCCATGGATGCCGTGCCTGTGGAGGACAATGGCGGCGGCCCTTTCACCGGAAACCGGAAGCTTACGCGCACGGGTCTGGCGCTGGACAGCATCATCGCGCTGCGCCGTCCGGACAAGGCCTCCCGCATCCTGCTTTTCACGGACGGCTACAGCACGGAGGGGCTGGGAGGCCTGGCGGACCGGCTGCTGAAGGAAAACATTCCCCTGGACCTGCGCCTCCTGCCGGAGCCGCCGGGAGAGGACTGGCGCGTGCGGCGGCTGGTGGTCCCCGCCCGGGCGCGGGTGGACGAACCGTTTTTGATCGAGACCGAAATCGCCGGACCGCTGGACGCCACCGGGGAGGTGCCGCTCACCATTCTCCGGAATGGCGCGTCCGTGGTGGAGACAAAAGTGACCCTCACCAAAGGCCGGGCCGTGGCCCGCTTCACCGACCGGCTGGGCAACGGCGGGTCCTATCGCTACGAGGCCCGCATTTCCCCGGCGCGGGACAATCATCCGGGCAACAACCGGTTTGACACCTGGGTGGAGGTCATCGGCGGGCCGCGCCTGATGCTCATTACCGCCTATACCGCCGACCCTCTGGCGGCCATTCTCAAGCGGCAGTTCGACGTGGAGGTGGTGGAGGATCCGCGCACCCTGCACGCCGGGCGGCTCTCCGGGTGCCGCGCCGTCATTTTTAACAACGTTCCCGCCTGGGAGATCCCGCCGGAGTTTCTCGCGTCCCTGGACTTTTATGTGAATGCCCAGGGAGGCGGGCTGCTCATGGCGGGAGGAAAGCGGAGCTTTGGCGCGGGCGGGTATTTCCTCTCTCCCGTGGATGCCCTGCTGCCCGTGAGCATGGAACTGAAGAAGGACCAGCGGAAGCTCCAGGCCGCCATGGCCATCGTGCTCGACCGCTCCGGGAGCATGGGCGCGGGTGTGGGTGGGGGGCTGGTGAAGATGGACCTGGCCAACGAGGGTTCCGCGAAGGCCATCGAGTTCATGGGCTACCAGGACAGCGTGGCCGTGTACGCCGTGGACAGCGAGGCGCATGAAATGGTGCCCATGCAGACCATCGCGGACGAGTCGAATAAGGAGGCCATCAGCCGCCGCGTGCGGAGCATTACCAGTGGTGGCGGGGGTATCTTTGTCTATAACGGGCTGAAAGCAGGCTGGCGGGCGGTAAAGGGCACTTCGCAGGGCACGCGGCACATTATTCTTTTCGCGGACGCGGCGGACGCCGAGCAGCCGGGAGACGGTCCCGGAGCGAACTACACCACTCTCCTGGACGAGGTGACGAAGGAGGGCGGCACGGTGAGCGTCATCGCCTTGGGCAAGGACACGGACAGCGATGCCGCGTTCCTGAAAGACGTGGCCACCCGCGGAAAGGGCCGTGTATTTTTCACGGACCGACCCGAGGATCTGCCGAATGTCTTCACTGCCGAGACCATGGCGGTGACCCGCAGCACCTTCATCACGGAGCCCGTGGAGACCCTGGCCAGCGGACAGTGGCAGGAGATCTCCGCGAAGACGCTGGCATGGCCGGGAGTGGTGGATGGTTATAATTTAAGCTATAAACGGGACTGGGCTTCGCAGGCGATGGTCTCGAAGGATGAATACGCCGCGCCCCTGGTGGCCTGGGGCCAGCGCGGAGCCGGACGCACGGCGGCGGTCTCTTTCCCGCTGGGCGGGGAGTTTTCGGACAAGGTCCGGGCCTGGCCGTCCTACGGGGACTTTATCCTCACGACAGCCCGCTGGATCATGGGGGAGGATCTGCCGCCGGACATCGGGCTGAAATGGGACCAGGCGGGCACGACTTTGGGGATCGACCTCATGTATGCCGGGGAGTGGGAGAAAACCTTCGCGCAATCCCCGCCACGCATCCTCCTGGCGGAAGGGGAACGCGCCACCAACCGCCGTGAGGCCACCTGGGAGCGCATGCAGCCTGGACACTATCGCGCCACGACGGACCTGCCGGAGGGAGAGGTGATCCGCGGGGTGATCCAGGCCGGGAAACATACTCTGTCTTTTGGACCCCTGACGGCCGGGAGCAATACTGAATGGGCCTTTGACCCCGGTCGCCTGGAGGAACTCCGGACGCTTTCCGCGCAGACCGGCGGACGGGAACTGCTGGATCTTCATGATGTGTGGAAAAGCCCGCCCCTGAAGGAGTTGACGGACCTTCGCCGCTGGCTGCTGCCCCTGGCTTTGCTGCTGGTGCTGGCGGACGCCCTCATCACCCGTATGGGCTGGCGTCTTCCCAGTCTGGCCTGGGCTGGAGGAAAGCGGGAGCCCCGGCGGCAGCACGCGAAGGTAAAGGTGAAACCGCCGGTCATGCCGGAGCCGGAGGCAAAAATCGAGACTCCAAAGCCGGAGATCAAGCCGGACGACGACATCGCGACGCACCGCCGTGAGCGATATGCCCGGGCAAAGAAACGGCCCTGACGAAGGTCCTCAAACAGAGACCGGTTCCATGGCAAAGGCCGCCCGGGCAGCCTCCAGTCGCGCGGCTTCCACACGGTCAAACTGATCCAGCGCCCGCTCTTCCAGATCCCCCAGGTCCACATTCTCCAGAAGGGGGGAGTCCGGAAGGGCGGCCCGCAACGCGGTCCAGAGGAGCCGCTTCCCCGTGATGCCTATGGCCAGAATCTCCAATGCCTCCAGGAGACCGGGCTCTCCCATCTCCTCACCGCGGGCATGGATCTTATGCCGGACGAATTTCCCCGCCACCCAACCCGCCGCGCTTTGTAGTCTGCTTTCCTCCGCGAAGCGGTTCAAAAGACGCTTCAGCGTGTCCTGATCCGCGATGACTTCCCGCCGCAGAGTATCGAAGAAACCAGCCTCGGAGGTCCCCTGGCGGGATTCGATGAGATACTTCATCAGGTCCACGGCCGCCACGGATCCGGCAAGATGTTCGTTCAAATAAGTGGCGAGATTTTCAGCGTGCGTGGAGTGCGGCATAACGCGATCTGGTGTTGCCGTTTTCGTACCACACGCTTGAAACCGAAAGGGAGGGGGCTGCCGTTCAATGAATTCCGCCATTGAGCCCCGCGGGATAGAATCCGCCAGCCCCGTTTCCTCCGAGATAAAGGATGCCCAGCACCTGCGAAATCGTCCGGCTGAATGCGAGGCCATCCCTGTCGGTGGGCACCAGATTCGCGGTCCGGCCCTTTGTCAGCCCCTGGTCAATGTCACCGGGACCGTCCAGAGAGTCACGCAGGTTGGAGATCGCCAGCGCGGCGGCGCGCGCCCCGGCTCCCTGCTGATAAAGCAGCGAGCGCAGGATGCCGGAGTGAGATGCCTCCACCGCGAGCATTCCCGCCAGGGCTTCCAGGTGAGGCTTTTCCACCATCAACGGTGTGAGCCCTTTGTAGATGGTGACGGTTAGATCTTCGAAGAAGTAGGCTCCCAACAGGAAGTTTGTCTCGCTGCCAAAAACATCGAAGGAATCTTCAGGCCCCACCAGGCCCGATGCCCGGGCCACAAAGGTGAAGCTGTCCCTGAGATTGATTGCCGGCCGCGCCGCGGGGACGCTCCCGGCGGCGGTGAGTGCCGCGCGGAGGTATTTCACATGCGCCACTTCCTCCGCCGCGGCTTCGGAAGCAAACTGGCCAACGAATGGTGTGATGAAGGGAACCGCCGCATTCGGTTTTACAATGACTTCTCCGGGCATTCCCGCGCCGCCAATACCCGCGCCCTCCTCTTCGATTCCTGAACCCGTGAGTGCGCGGATATAGAATTCTGCCACCAGATATTCCTGGTTCAGCACAAAGTTCAGAAAGTCCGCGTCCGGGTTGGTCTCGCGGACCGTGACAGGGCTGGCCGCCGTCCGGGGCCTGGCTTCGCTGCTTCCTGTGGACCCCAGAAATCCCAGCACGGAGGTGCCGGTAAGGAGGTGGGAAAGGGCCTTGCGCCGGGAAGGATTTGTCGCCCTAGACATCTCAGGCGTTTGTCGTGGGATCATGCCGGATTCCATGGGCTTCCAAGTCCTGGGCGGGAGTTAGTCAGACAGAAAACGGTGCCGGTTCTGGCGGAGAATCGCATCCCGTGGGGGATGTCGGGATCCTGGTTACCTTTCCCTGGAAACGGTGTGGGATTGAGTGCTCTCATTCAGATTTAGTCATTTCACCTGGAGAAGCCGGGAGGACGTGCAGGTTTATTGCCCGAAGACTGAGGGCGGTTTTGGGTTAGGTGGGAATTTGCTTTTTGATCTTCGTAACTATCTAAAAACCAGTGAATAATAAAAGTTATCGCCATCGGAAAGCTGCCCGGGAGAAAAGATTGATCCTATCAAATTCGGCAAAAATGTCAGTCTCTGGAGGCATTCCCCGCCGTTTTTGGGGGCGAAATACGTGCAAAAAGACTGATTTTTGCAATTTGCACTTTGCGATTTGAAACATAACCCGGCGAATTGCAGAATGCGTGCCTTTCATGTGGAAAGCTTGCCCACAGTTTCTCCTCCCACGCCTGAATGCCGACGTGCCGGCAAGTTCCCTGATGGTGTGTTGCCGGACGCTGGTTTTTCCCTTGCCTCCAACCCCATCGGCTTCCCAAATCCCTCCGCTAAAGCATTGCGCTCCCCGCGGGCAGGTGCATAATCCGCGCCCTGCCGCCTGCCTGAAACCCACCGCCCGGGATTCGGAAGCAGGGCCAGTGGCACCCCCCGCCAGTTTTTACTCTCACACATTACCCTCCATGGCTTCACAGGATACCGCAGCAACGCCCCGGGATCTCGATGCCGGCATGATGATCCGCCGGGCACTTTTCCTTCTGCTCCTCATCGGGGTGACCTACTATTACCTGGGGCTGGATTTTAAGGGGCTGTCTCACGCGAAGGGCATGGATCAGGCGCAGATTTCCCGGCAGATCACGCAGCACAAGTCCTTCACCACAAAGGTGATCCGCCCTTTGGCCTTCGCTCAGGTGGAGAAAAAAACGAAGCTGGATGACCCCACGGAATCCCCCTCGTTTGACGGCTTCGCGGACACCTATCATGCCCCGCTGAACCCCATTCTGAACTCCATCGTCCTGAGCGCCCTGAGCGAGGATTCCTGGAAGTTCACCACTGACCAGGTTATTTACACGCCGGACATTGTGATCACCGGCGTGAGCATGATCCTGCTGCTGGCCTCCATCGGGGTCAGTTACCTTCTCATCACGCGGATTTTCGATCCCCGCATTGGTGGGGTCACCGCGCTTCTGATGCTCCTGTGCGAAACCCTGTGGCACTTCTCCCAGTCAGGTCTGCCGCAGATGCTGATGCTGTTTCTCTTCTCGTTCGCCGTTTATTTCCTTTATAAAGCGATCGAGAACTCCCAGGCCAACAAGCCGGTCTTCCTCTGGCTGGCGCTCACGGGCGGTTTCATGGGCCTGCTGGCGCTCGCGCACTGGATGGCCATCTGGCCGTTTCTCGGGCTGGTGCTGTTTGCCGGGTTCTATTTCACTCCCCGGGGCGTTCAGTTGCTGACGCTCGTGGGGGTGTTCCTGCTGATCACCATTTGGTGGCCGTTGTTTCACAATCAACGCTTTAGCGGCAACCCTCTCGGGGCCGGGCTGTATCTTTTCTACGCGGGGAATGCCTCCGTGGCCAACGAGGAAGTGCTGATGCGGGACTATGAACAGACCTCCGGCGCGCTGGATCTGAACGGCATGCCCAGCAAGATGATGGCCAATGCGGTCACGCAGATCGGTGACCTCTATAACTACCTCGGCGCGGTGGTGGTGGCTCCTCTTTTCTTCCTGGCCCTTCTGCATCCCTTCCGCCGCCGCGAGATCGCGGATTTCCGATGGTGTATTCTCGGAATGTGGATCTTCGCGGTGATAGGAATGACCATCTACGGGCTGCATCCTTTCCGGGAGGACCCCACGGATCCCAACAATCTGCACATCATTTTCCTGCCGGTAATGGCTGGTTATGGTCTGGCGTTTCTTTCCGTGTTGTGGAACCGGCTGAATCTCCCGCTTCACATCCCGGTGGTGCGGAATGGCCACTTCATCCTCGCGGTGTTCATCACCGCCCTTCCTCCGCTCCTGAAAGCTCCCACGCGGATTCAGCAGGTGCTTTCCAAGCAGGTGGCCCACCGCGTGAATTATCCCTACTACATTCCCAGCATGCTCGCGGCCTACGGGGAAATGGTGAAACCGAACGAGGCGATCGCGACCGATATCCCATGGGCGGTGGCGTGGTACGCCCAGCGCCCGGCCATCTGGCTGCCCATGGACCGGAAGCAACTGGACACTCTCCGCGACACTGGCAAGGAGCACGGTCAGCCGGTCACGGGTATTCTTTTCAGTCAGCTGATTCTCCAGAGCCCGCCCTTCAGTCTGGTGGACCGGAGGTCTCCGAACTTTGACTACCGGGACTACATCCTATTCTACCCCACGATGACCCTGGGGGGCAATTCGTTCGCCAGCGCGGATGAAGCCCGGGCGCGGGATGATTTCCGGATAAGGATTCAGAAAATGATGATGGAAAATATGCCCATCAAGTATAATTATGACCGGAGTGTGTATCTCTTCTTCACGGAGCTGCCTGCCGCGCGTGACGAGAACGAAAAGAACACGAATCCGGGGCGGTAGCCCCCACCTTCCATTCCCCTGTCCCGCATGGCCCGCCGTCACATTGACAAGGTGGAGGCGCACGCCAGCCGTGTCCTCGACCCCGCGTATGACCGGAATGCGAGCCCCGCGGACCTGATCAAGCTCTATAAGAGCTTCCTGAAGAAGGAGGAGCACCGCATTCGCCTCCAGCACTATGCCGGTCTTGGGGGGATCGAAGTCTGCCAGCAGCGCGCGGGACTGCTGGATGTGGTGTTGCGAAATCTCTTTGACCGGGCGCTCCTGGAATCCCGGGCGGAGGCCCGGCTGACTCTGGTAGCCAGCGGGGGCTACGGGCGCGGCATTCTTAACCCGGGCAGCGATGTGGACCTCCAGTTCCTCCACCCGGAACGGGGAGGCAAGGACCTTTCGGAAAAGACCCGGGAGGTTATTGAGAAGGTGCTCTACATGCTATGGGATGTCGGCTTCAAGGTCGGCTACGCGGTGCGTTCGCTGAAGGAGACCTTCCAGTTCGCGCAGAAGGACCACCAGACCATGTGCGCCCTCATTGAGGGCCGTTACATTACGGGAGACCGGGCGCTCTTCGACGAATTCGAGGACAACTTCCAGCGCCAGTGCGTGACCGGACGGGAAAAGGAGTTTCTCCTCGCCCGGGCCCGCGACCTCAAGGAACGGCACGCGAAGTACTGGAACACAGTGCACCTCCAGGAGCCTAACGTGAAGAGCAGTTGCGGCGGGCTCCGGGATTTCCACAACATCATCTGGGTGAGCTATGTGAAGCTGGGCATCCGGGATCTGGACCAGTTGGTGCGCCGCCGGATATTTTCAGAAACAGCGGGTCAGGAGATCCACAAGGCGCACGATTTTCTCCTGAGGGTGCGGAATGACATGCACTATTCCGAGAAGAGCGCCATGGACCAGCTCACCCTGCGGCTCCAGGGCGTGGTGGCCACCAATCTCGGCTACGCGGGCCGCCGGATGGTACAGCGCACGGAGTCCTTCATGCGGGACTACTACCACCATTCCCGGCACCTCTATCAGCACAATCTCTCGCTCATGGAGCGATTCGAACTGGAGCAGGAGGAGAAAAAGCCGGGCATCTTCAGCTTCCTGGCCCTGCAAAAGAAAGGGAAGAGCGAGGCCTTCGATGGCTTTCACACCCGGGACGGCTTCATCTTTCCCAACGACGCCGACATCTTCCGGGAGGATCCCGGCAGGCTGATGCGGCTCTTTCAGCACACCCAGCAGCGGCAGCTCAAACTGAGCCCGCAGATCCGCCGCCTGGTGAAGGAAAACTACGCCCTCATCAATCGCACCTTTCGCTACAAAAAGACCATCCGCGAGACGTGGGAGGCCATTCTAAGCAGGAAAGGGGAGGTGGGCGCGGCGCTCCGTCAGATGCACCGGGTCGGCTTCCTGGGGCGCTACATGCCGGAGTTTGCCCCGCTGACGGACCTTGTGCAGCACGAGTTTTTCCACCGCTACACGGCGGACGAGCACACGCTCAAATGCCTGGAGTGTCTGGATGAACTAAGCGACACCCGGGACCCGAAACTGGCCTTCCACCAGCGGCTCTTCCATGAGCTGGAGGACCCCTTCGTGCTCTATCTGGCGCTCTTGATGCACGATACCGGAAAAGCGGACGGCGTGAAACATCACGCCTATGCCAGCACGGAGATGGCAGACAAGGTGTGCCGCCGTCTTCAAATTATCGACAAGCGCCGCCAGACGCTGCTCTTCCTGGTGGACAATCACCTACTGCTCTGGCAGACCGCGACTACTAAAAATCTGGACGATCCGGAGGTGATCTCCGCCTTTGCCCGCATCGTCCGCAGCCGGGAGTGGCTGGAAGCTCTTTATCTTCACACCTGCGCGGACAGCCGGGCGACCAATGAGACAGGCTGGACCGACTGGAAGGAAAGCCTGGTGCGCCAGCTTTACCATACCACGCTCGCATATTTCGAAGGCCAGGAGTCGTTCCGGAATCACCTGCACCTCCCCCAGGAAAGCCTGCGGGAGACCGTGGCCGGGGAACTGGACGAGAGCTACGGCGCGGAACTCGACGCCCACCTCAAGGGGATGCCGCCCCGCTATTTCAACTTCCGGGG
The DNA here is from genome assembly GCA_965229245.1 of Verrucomicrobiales bacterium. Taxonomy (GTDB): domain Bacteria; phylum Verrucomicrobiota; class Verrucomicrobiia; order Verrucomicrobiales; family V1-33; genus V1-33. The sequence continues at coordinate 507,651 of CBDDIW010000001.1, read as the reverse complement.
TGCCCAGGACATCGTGGTCCACCTGCGCGCCTGCCGGAATTTTTTCCGCCAGATCCGGAAGGAGGATGCAGTCAGTTGCCTGCAACCCGTTCTCCGGTGGGTGGCGCATCCGGAGCAGGGGAGCAGCGAACTCATTCTCATTTCCTGGGACCGCCACCTCCTCCTGGCGAAGATAGCCGGAGCGCTGGCCGCAAACGGACTCAACATTCTCAGCGCGGATCTGTTTCTCCGCGCTGACGGCATTGTGTTCGACCTTTTCCGGGTCTGCACCACCAGCCTGACTCCTGTCACGTCAGAAAAGACCATCGCCAGCGTGACGGACCTCGTGGCCCGGGCCTGCACGGGGGAGGAGATCGACTTCACGGGACTTATCAAAACCCGGGATTCCACAGCGGGAACGCTTCCTGGCTGGCAGGACGACTTCCCGGTTTTTGTGGCGGTGCACAATGAAGCCAAGCGGAATCACACCACCGTGGAAATCCAGACCGTGGACCGCATCGGGCTGTTGTACGATGTCTTCAGCACCATCGGCAGGCTGGGTCACGAGATCACTCACGCCCGCATCAACACGGAAAAAGGGGCCGCTATCGACACCCTTTACATTACGGATGCCCTGGGCCGGAAGATCGTGGATCCCGGGGATCTGGCTACCCTGCGGAAGGAGATTGCCAGCGCGGCGGGCATCCCGGATAGAGTGGCCTGAGAGGGAGATGCGGAAGTTTCAGTGTGAGAACGGCGGGAGCCTGATCCAGTAGCGGATTAGCTTTCAAAAATTCTGAAAGTTAAGTAATTCCAGTGTATTAGCACAGTAAATATTATCAATATTGTCCATCCAGTTTATAGTTTGGATACGGTTTCTCTTCTCACTTACGGGATCGTCTCTGTGAAAAAAGCGACGGTGAATGGTTTTTACGCAAAACCTGTGGAAGCTTGAAGTTCACGCGCTTACTCGCCTATCCCCGGACTTACCGCTCGCCCAGTCTGGAGATGAACTGCCTCGGATTCCCCGATTTCACGGCATCCTGAACCAGTTTCAGAGCCTCCGGGGCGGAATGCCAGTTGCCGTAATTGTTGAGAGCCACCCGTTTCGCCTGGGGAGAATCGGTATAGTATCCCCACTTGTCGATCCGGCCCTTACACCAAGGAAGGGCCTCCTCCATGAACTTCCGGATGTTCACCTGGTCCGCATAGTTGTCCGCCAGTTGGTCGAACGGGCCATCGAAGGCGTCGTTCCGGACCACGCTGTCCTGCCGGACGGCGGCCAGCACTTTCCTCCCGCCGCGGGCGGCGTCCACCCAAAAGAGAAAACCCGAGCGCCTGCCCAGGAGCACTCCATCCGCCAGCAGATGGAAGTGATCCGGTACTGGAGCCTCCTCGTTGAGCACCCACATGAAGTATTTTCCCGCGGTGTTGTAGAGCAGGAAAAACTGGAAGCCACTCTCGTCGCAAGTGCGCTCCACAAAGGTCTCATCCGGTGGCAGGGTGAAGCGTTTGGGGGGCAGTTGCGGCAATTTGTGGAAATGGAAGGTCACGGATTTTTCCCGGTATTTTACCACGGAGGTGAAGCCATCCGGGCAGGTGATCTCCACGCCGTCATCGCGACCGAGGTATTTCGAGGCGGAAATCTCCGGGGCCGGTCCTTCATCGGCGGGGAACTCATGGAACTCCGCGTAGCCCAGACAGAGGCGGCATTTTTCCCGCTCCCCGCTGGGGAGACGGATGTTGCCCCGGATCTCCCGGCCATCCGTGAACATTTGCCAGTAGTAGTAGTTCTCCGTGGGATAAACCATGACCTCCGCCGGGAGCCGGGAAAACACGGCGGCGAAGACTGCCATGGGGTCTTTCAAATCCGGGCCTTTTTCGCGAAGACCTTCGGTCAGGTTCTGTTGGAGCACCAGCGCCGGGGGCGGCGCGGAGAAAGAGGCGGGAGAAAGGGCCAGCGTGAGGAGCGTCAGGAACGGGAGAGGACGGATCATGGGGAGGAATCGACGAACCGGCACTCCAGTTTCAACGCGGAACGGAGCCGCTGCATGTAGTCCGCGCGGGGAATTTCGTGCGCGCCAAAGGTGCGGAGATGGCTGGTGACCCACTGGGTATCCAGCAGTGTGAAGCCCCGTTCATCCAGCCGCCGCACCAGGGAATACAGGGCAAACTTGGACGCCCCGGATTCCCGGCTGAACATGCTTTCCCCGAAAAACGCCCCACCGAGGGCCACCCCGTAAAGCCCGCCCGCGAGTTCCCGGCCATGCCAGGCCTCCACGGAGTGCGCAAATCCCAGCTCATGCAGACGCGTATAGCTGCGCAGGATGGTCTGGCTGATCCAGGTGGTCTCCCGCGCCGCGCACCCGCGCATGACCGTGGCAAAGGCGGTATTGATCCGGATCTCGAACGGGGAATCCCGCAGGAGCTTTTTCATCCCGTGCGGGACATGAAAATCACGGATGGGAATGATGCCCCGGGGATCCGGCGAAAACCAACCCAGTTCCCCGGACTCCATAGCCATGGGAAACATGCCCTGCGCATAGGCCTGCAGCAGCAGATCCGGAGGCAACACGACAAGATTTTCCTGACGGTCAGACATTCGGGGCGGATCGTAATGTGATCCCCGGGAGTTTCAAAGCCGAAGTGTACCGGGGAATCCCCGGTGTTGTCCGAGAGAACGACACCGGTTTCCGGTGCAGGGAGGGTTTTCCCCGGCACCGGAGCCGGCGCGGAATCAAATCTCTTTCTTCCCCCGGCGGGCGCTGGCCTTCAGGCGCAGGGCATTCAGGGAAATGAAGCCCGTGGCGTCATTCTGATTGTAGCTCTGCGTGGGGTCTTTCTCCATGGTGGCGATGGCTTCGTCATACAGGCTCAGGGAGCTCTGGCGGCCCGCAGCCATGATGTTGCCCTTGTAGAGCTTCAGGCGGACCTCGCCGGTCACGTATTTCTGGGACTCGGTCACGAGCGCCTGCAGCGCGTCACGTTCCGGGGAGAACCAGAAGCCGTTGTAAACGAGCGCGGCGTATTTCGGGATGAGGCTGTCCCGCAGATGCATGACCTCGCGGTCCATGGTGATGCTCTCAATCTGACGGTGGGCGATGTAGAGGATGCTGCCGCCAGGAGTTTCATACACGCCGCGGCTCTTCATGCCCACGAAGCGGTTTTCCACCATGTCCACCCGCCCGCAGCCGTTCCGGCCGCCCAGGGCGTTGAGGACTTTCATCACGCCGTAGGGAGTGAGCAGCGTGTAGCCGTCCTGTTCCCCGGAGGAGGTGAGGTTGAACTTTTTGACCAGTTCGTCCAGACCATCGGCCATGACGCCGATGCAGTTTCCTTTTTCAAAGAGAAGCTGGACGTATTCCGCCTTATCCGGCGCGTCCTCGGGAGCGACGCTCAGCTTGTACATGTCCCGGCAGTTTTCCGCCGTGGAGTCGAACCACACGTCCTCCAGCATTCCGGCCTCGAAGCTGATGTGCAGGAGATTCCGGTCCATGCTGTAGGGTTTCTTTGCCGAGGCCTGCACGGGAATGTTGTGCTTCTCCGCGTAGGCGATCATCTCCGCCCGGCCTGGAAATTCCTCCCGGAAGTCATCCATCCGCCACGGGGCGATCACCTTTACCCGGGGAGCCAGCATGGCCGCGCTGAGTTCGAACCGCACTTGGTCATTCCCCTTGCCGGTGGCTCCGTGCGCCACCGCGTCTGCCTCCTCTTTCAACACCACATCGATCATCCCCTTGGCGATACAGGGCCGGGCGATGCTGGTGCCCAGGAAATACTGGCCCTCGTAGATAGCCCCGGCCTGAAACATGGGGAAAATGTAATCCCGGGCGAACTCCTCCTTCAGGTCGCCGATATAACACTTGCTGGCCCCCGTAGTGGTGGCCTTTTCCTCCAGCCCGTCCAGTTCCTCCTCCTGACCCACGTCCGCGCAGTAGGCGATAATCTCGCACTGGTATTTGTTCTTGAGCCACGAGAGGAGCACGGAGGTATCCAGCCCGCCGGAGTATGCGACAACGATCTTCTTCATAAGGGCGGCGATAGAAGCACAGGCCGCGGAAAGCGCAACGGTGGCACGGAGGATGGGAAGAGCAAAAAAGGGAGGCGGGCAGCCGGAGAGACAAGAGTGAGAAAAGTTAGCGCTTGGCTGCGGACTTGAGAATCCATGAAAAGAATCTCAATAATGATAAAAATCCTCGAATTCAGATGATCTCAGCAAAAATTTTACAGAAAATATGGACAATTAGTTGAAGAGAGGCCTGATTTGTTTTATAGTAACTTTATCCATACCTACCATAACTTGGATAAACCAAATCAAACCAGACTATAACTCAATGCAGACTCTCAAATCTAACAAAAAGAAGGGCTTCAGCCTTGTCGAACTCCTCGTGGTGATCGCCGTTATCGGTGTCATCGCCGCCATCGCCATTCCGGCGATGTCCGGGATCTTCGGTCGCGCTGAAGACGCCACGAAGGCCCGCAACGCCCAGACCGTGGTGAACACCTTCAACGCCGCGCGCGCCGCCGGGAACAAGGACCCGATCGCGGATGCCGCCGCTGCCGTGGATGCCGTCACCGGTGCCACCGGAATGAAAGGGACCGGCAAATTCGCGGACAGCACCTTCTCCTGCAAACTCAGCACCGCTGAAATCGGGACCGCGAAAACGACGGTAGTGATCGTCGCCGGAAAAGACACCACGGATAACCAACTGGCGGTGAAAGATCCTCAGTAATCCGGAACGCCTCTTGATTCAAAAGCCTCCGTCGGGTTTGCCTGACGGAGGCTTTTTTGTTGCCCTGCAAGGCGTTCTTTGTCAAAGGCTTTCGCAGGAACTTTGATGGAGCGTGGTCCAAGCCCCCTCCCTTTATCCCCCGTCCATACGCATTCTTGCCCACCCTCCGGCTCCTTTTCGTGGCCGGGTGTTTCGCTGGGGACAAGTGACGGATGCGGGCTTGAGTGAAGAAGTGGAAAAAACGGAAGGATGTGTATGGACAGGGTAGGAACCCTAGCCGGATAAGGGCCGGGGCCACCCTCCATCAAAGATCCCGCGATTCCCCCCCTGCGGACACTACCTCTCCAGTTCTCAAAGCGTCCCCACCTTGAGCCGCAGGAAGAGGCCGCCGCCCGCTGGAGGAACCACGCGCACGCTGACTGGCACAAAACCGCCTTCGGGCTGACCGGTGGTCACGGTGGCGGAGCCGGTCCAGGCTCCAGCGCCGGAGCGGTTGGCTACCACATTCCACGGACCGGTGGCCGGATTGGCGGTGGCTTCCACGGAGAGAACAGTATCCGCCCGGCCGAAGGACACGGCATCACCAGGCAGATTGAACTGAAAGCGCAGGGCACCGTCCGCCTCGCGGGTCACGACGGGCAGGGAGGCTCCGTCACGGTTGTCGAGAGGACTGGTTCCCAGGGCATACTCCACCAGGGCAGGCAGTCCGTCCCGGTCAGTGTCCGCATCCGCCGCCACTCCGTACAATGCTGTCCATGCGGCAAAGGTGACGGGAGTGCCGCCATTATTGGCCGCGCCCGGAGTCGGGCTGGGAAAGGTTACGATCAGGCCGTCCGCCGTCCGCCCCTGGCTGGTACCCGGGGCTGTGGTGGAAAGGGGTACGCTGTCGATCACTCCTGTCGAGCCCAGCAGTGCGAGCACGCCATCCCGCGCCTCCAGCGTAAAGGGAAGCTGCCCTGGAGCTGACAGCGTGAGATATCCGCCAGGAGCCAGGAGACTGTTCGCCGGGAAAACATAAGCCGAGGGAGCCCCGGCGGGATTTGTGGTGAGGCGCAGACCGTCCAGCGCCACCGGCAGGTTGCCGGTATTCACCAGTTCCAACCAGCCGGAGTTGCCTGTCACCCATTCGTTGAAACGAACGGCATCCGCCGTCCCGCCCTTCACGGAAATATTCGCGGCATTCGGCGTCGGCGTTCCCGCGCTCCACTGACGTTCCCGGCCCGTTCGTCCCAGACTGTAGGCAGGGGACTGCGGCCCGAAGGCGATGACATCCCGCTGGACCCCATTCTGATAAAGATAAGCCGCGCCGCCCGCCTGCGGCAGACTGATGCCTGTCTGGGAAGCGGGAAGTGTGAGCCACGCTCCGGGGGCCAGTTCGCCACTGAGCGCATACCTGCCCGGGCTGGAGGTGGTATCCGTGAGCGTCCAGCCCGCGAGAGACAGGGAAGTGGACCCCGCGTTGAAGAGCTCAACGCCGCCCCCGGCACCCGTCCGCACCTCGTTCAGCAGCAGGAGCGGCGTGGTGGTGTCCACGGTCCAGGTGGCACGCGCGGCTTCGCCGTCCGGCGTCCAGTTTCCGGCGAAGTCCATGCCCACCGCCTCAAAGGTATGCGGGCCCGTCGTCAGCGCACTGAGTGGCACATTGGCCGTCCGGACGGTGGGCCCGGTGCGCGGATAACCCAGGGGACTGATGGCTACGGGCGCGCTCCACGCGCCGCCGTCCAGGCGCCATTTGAAGGAGAAGATGCCTGGGCCACCCACCAGAATGTTCGCGGTAGTGTCAGCGGTGACGATGGCGGGGAGATTTCCAAGGTAACATCCTTTGGGAATCGTTGCCCCGTAGTCCAGCCCATGAGGAGCGGTGCCCCGGGCGGGGGAGTCTTCGCGCAGGGTGTAGTCATCCACCGCGATATTCCGGAAGGCCGGATCCCCCGTGACGCCCTGCCAGATGGGGTCGAGGACATTTTGGGGATGCTTGACCCCGATCACTGGATCCTGGATGCCGGGATCAATGAAATTTGAAGTCATCTCAACTTTGGTGATGAAACTGCTTCCCCCGCCGGTATCTGCCCAGCTCAGGATGCGGGGATACGGTCCCGCCGGATCTGCCCCCTGGGAGAGAATATTGTAAGCCACATAGGCTCCGTCTCCAGGATCCGCCGCATCTTCAGGAACGGTGAAATTCACCGCGCTTGTTTTCACTGCCTGGCTGAAAGTGCCGGACTTAAAGAGATAATCCTGATTCTGGCAGGCCACCGTATTGTGCTCAAAGATGGCCGCGGTGGCGTTCTTGATGTTCACTCCATGGTCCACGCGGGTGAAGGTATTGCGCGCCATGACCACGGTGGTCTCGGCATCCCCTTCATTGGAGGAAAGGGCATTGGCGTAGCCTTTATCCTCTGTGTAAGCGTCCTTCTTCACATTCGAAAAGAAGTTCCCCGCTACATAGGCATCACCGTCCATGTCGATGCTCTCATCCCCCGTGGGACCAAGAAAGACGTTATCCTGACAATCGAGGATGGGAGTGACCCCCGCCGTGCCGGAAATCACATCCAGAAGATCATTGTGTCCCGGGAGCGCTCCAAAGGTATTCCGGTAAATACGGATCACTCCGCCAATGGGCCAGCGTCCTTTATAGCCCGCGTTGGAGAGCGGCTGACCGCTCAGTTGAATGTATTCACTTTTGTTGTCCAGCCCGAGAGTGAGAGGGTTCTCCCCGGGAAGGTAACTGTTGTGAAAAACGCAGTCTTGAACGGTAATGGACATGTTTTCCCCGCGAATAGCGTGGAACTTCGATCCGGCAAAAGTGCAGTGATCGATGACGCAGGCCGCCCGTTGCAGTCCGATGCTGGCGGCGGGATTCGTATCAGCCTGCGCGTTGATGAAGTCCGCATAGGAAATGAGGTTGTCCGGGGAGAGGTTATCCTGGATCAGAATCCCCTTCCACTTCGGGGGCCCGATCTGGGTGCCAGGCAGGGCCGCGTCATCCACGGGCGTGGCTCCCGGCACATGCGACAGGCGCACGCGGGCATAGGGAGTGCCTAAAATACGGAGCGGACCCTTTGCGATGATTTGGCGCCCGGGAGAAACAAAGATGCTCGTCCCTGGCTCCACTGTCAGCTTTGTGGTGGCGGGGATGGTGAGATTCGCGGTCACCAGGTAAGGGCTGGCGGCCGCCGTCCAGCGCACGCCGTCCGTCACCGGGCGCGTGCCCGTGATCTCCGCGTCAAAGCTGAGGTCATTATCGGACTCCGGGAAGTTGTGCACTTCCACCGCCAGAGTATTGACTCCCGCGTGGAGTTTGGAAAGAAAGGCCGTGAGCGGAATGGACTCGAAGCTGTTCTCCGAGGCGTTGGGGCGCTTCGCGCTCGCGGGCGAGGCATCCGTCACGCCGGTGGCGGGCAGGTTTTTCCGCGTCACCTCCTGGCCGTTGAGATACACAATGGCACCATCGTCATACACCATCCGGAGTGTCACGGCCGTGTAGAGCGGCAGGGCGGCGGCGTCCACATTGAAGGTGCGGCGGAAATACCACGTGGCGCGTCCCGCCGGGGTGGGCAGTGTGGTTCGCTGGTCGGACTCCCCGAAGCCGAAGTGCGGCGTGCCCTCCGTCCAGGTGGTGTCATCGAACTCTTCATTCTGCCAGCCCGCCGGTGGTCCCTCCGCGAGGTAGCGCCAAGGCCCGGAATTTGCCGGAGCCGCCGTCGGGGGATTGCCGCCGGAAGCCACGAGCGTGTCCGTGGTGATGGCCGGAGCGGTGACGGTGGTCACCGTGGTGCCACCACCGGAGTAGAGGCCCGTGGCCGTGAGCCTCCGGAGTACCGTGCCGGTACCGCCCGGGGCGCTGAAAAACTCCACCATGAAGGAATTCGTGCCCCGCTGCAGCGTTCCGTTCGCGGCACTCGCCGTGAAGGTCCAGGTGCCATTGCGGAAGTTCGCCTCTGCCGCCACGCCATTCACCAGAACGGAGCCCGTCTCCGCGACAGGGAAGGTGCCGCTCAGAGTGAGCGTGCCGGTGGCGGTGGTGGCCATGGATTCCACGGAGGCGGCCTCGCCGGTGACGGTCACGGGTCCGTAGCTGGAGACCAGTTCCGCCAGCGCGGCGGTCCGGCGGTTGGCCACGAATTGCTTCACGGTGTTGATTTCCGCGGCGGGCACCCAGCCGTTCATCACGGAAGTGATCAGTGGATCAAGCGTCTGCGAAGTGAATACTGTATTCAGCAACGCCTGGGCACCGGCAGTGTAGAACGGCAGGATGCCCGGGTGGTTCATCACGCGATCCAGCCCCGGCGTGGCACCACTGCTGAAAAGCGAGCGGGTGGCCGTGTCCGCCGCGCCTCCCAGTCCCAGGAGGGAACGGGTCCCGCCCGGTACCAGCAGGATGCGGTCGCTGGAGGGCAGATGATAAAGTGCCACATCCGTGCCGCGTCCCGTTTGCAGGCCGGGCTCCCCATTCCCCAGCAGGGAATCCAGCGCCAGATAACGCAGCCATTGTGGCAGGTCCGCTTTCTGGCCGATGTCCTGGGCATAAGTGGCCTGCGGGGCATTGCTGAGGGCACTGGTGAGCGCGATGATGTCCGCGAAATCATCCGGCGCGGGCCCGGCGGTCTTAAAAAAGGTGTCCCCATAGTTCGCGGCGGTCGCCGGATTTTTCACGCCCAGGCCGCCATGGGTGCCGGGCCCGGAATCATTCATGAGGTAGAGATTCCCCGCGGGAAAGGCGGGAAACTGACGGGCCGCCCACGCGGCATCCAGTGGTTCCCTGAGCCCGAAGCGGCCATACGAGGGCGCGCCCGCCGCGGCGGCATTCACACCATTCAGACGGACTTCCACGGTGTCCACCGCGGCGGCGGGTAGTCCCGCGCGGCGGAAAATGGCGGCTCCCAGCGCTTGGCTGTGCGGGCGGTCCGCGCTCAGAGTCACCGAAGCCCGGCCCTGCCAGGGCTCCGCGGGAGGGAAACTGAGGGTGAAGGTTTTGGGGCTGGTCTCCTTCTCCACCAGGCCGCAGGCCTGGCGCACGGAGGTACCCGTGGCATCCCGGATGATGACCGTGCAGGGCACTTCCCCCACTGACATTTGCATCGAAGCCGTGGCCGTGGTCAGGATTCTCCACACCGGCACCGCGCCCGGAGCCCACGCGGAAGGCACCGCCGCGGGCTCCACCCGCAGCAGCGCGTTGCGCCCGGCGGCAGGCCAGGTGGCCGTCCCCCCGCCAATGGCCTGGACGGAAAATTCCACCGTCGCTCCCGCCGCCTGGGGAGGGATGGTCCCGCTCCACGTAGTGCCCGCCGCGGACATGGCCGCCGGGGTAAAGGAGGCGGCTCCATCCAGCCGCCAGAGCAGGGTGGCTTCCGTCGCTCCCGTGATCTCCGCCGTCACCCGGACAGGTTCACCAGGAACCGGAAAAACGGGGGAATACGCCCCGCCGGATATGACGGGTGCCGCGGAGGCCAGCAGTGGCAGAAGGAGGAAGGCGGATGGCAGAAGGAAGGGAATTCGCGCGGTCATCATGGGTGGGGAACCCTTTGTAACATGGCGCGGAAGCCATTGTCGAGGCGACAATCCCTCTGAATCATGACCAAACCGTTACCCTGCGCCCTGGCGAATGGAATCACCGCTCCCCGCAGACCTTGAAGCCCGGACGGAGATTACTGACTCACATCGCTGACTCCCGCCGGAGATTCTTTACTTCTCCGGCTTTGGCTTATCCCACGACAGTTCCCGCAGGCGTTTCCGCGAGGCTTCGGGCAAGACATTCCACACCGGTCCGAGTTCCTCCGCCAGCCGGGCGATTCCGGCGGGAGTCTTCAGTTCATTGGAAGCCGCGGGATCCCTCTCAAAGGCCGAAAGATTATGGAGACAGCTTCTATAGGCGTCCTCGTCAGGACCGCGGAGCTTCCCGTTGCTGAGCTGGACAGTGGCCTGGGCGGTTAGTAACGAGAAATAGGCCTGACGGTAGGCCTCTTTGTGATTCCTGGCTTTGGTTGTCTGCTTCGCCATGGCAAAGTATGCCCGGGAGACACTTTCCCATACGACGGGATCGTCCGGTTTTTCGGTGAACCGCTTCGCGGTTTCCTTCATCGCCCCTTCCATGCCGCCTTCTTTCGCGGCGGCGAGAATGCTCAGATAAACCCGGCCTGAAGATACCTTGAGTCTGGTCGCCTCGCTGGTGGTCTTCTCGCTGAGTTTCGCGTCCGTATAAAACTCCAGCACTTTCAGGGCATCCGCCGGGCGCGTTTTTTCCAGGTCCGCGGAGAGCTGGAGCATGCCGCCCTCCGTCCCCGCCACGGCGCTTTTCATCAGTTCCAGGAGCTTTGCGGCGGTGTCCTCGCGTTTGGCTTCGGTGGCCAGATTCATGAGTTCCAGGAGCTGCCAGCTTTGCCTCACGGGGATCTCCGCCGCGCGGTCCAGCACATCCTCCAGGCGCAGCCATTTGCTCTCAATCATCTTGTGGAACCAGGTGCGGTTGCTGAGCAGGAACCCGGGCAATGGATTGTCCGAAAGTGACCACCGCAACATGACGGCCTGGCGTATTTGCACGGATTCCGGGGTCTCCACCGCGCCCGGCGGAAGCAGGGACTTCAGGATGCCAAACAAGTCGTGCTCGCGTTGCACGGTCCGTTCGATGTTGCTGAAATTGTTGAAGTTTTCCTTCAGAGCACCGGTAACCTTTTCCGTGAATTCCTTTTCCTCGCCATCCAGCAGCGCCATCCAGTAGAGCTGCATCCAGTCCGCGGCGAGGTTGTCATCCGTTCCGGAGGAAGGGACGGCTCCGCGTTCCAGCAGATGGAAACGGTAAAATCCGCTGACGGCCTGGCGAGTGGGGAGATCCCACTGAGCCCACCGGGCCTTTGCCGTGTCGAGGCAGGTATGTACCACCCGCAGGGCCACCGCGGTGGGGGCATTCCCCGGCATTTTTCTGGTGTCATTCACGAACTTCCGGAGGGAGGTAATGTCCCCGCCGGAGAGCGAACGGTTTACCACGGCGGAAATCACCGCGGCGGAGAAGCGGCGGGCGTCAAAAGTGTCGGAGGCCGGCAGCAGGCCAGTGAGGTCTTTGCGTTTCCCCAGCCGGTCCAGCATGGGGGCCAGGGCTTCCTCCGCGCCCGGGGTATTCAGCAGGAAGCCGGTGAGAGCAAGACCGTCCGTCAGCTTCAGGATCTCGTCTCCCGGCCAAGCTTTGGCCATGGCCAGCAGCCGGGCGTTCTGGTCCGGCACCGCGGGTTTTTCTCCCGGTGTGGCCTCGGGATCAGCCAGGGCACGGAGGATAAACTCCGCCCGGTAGCGGTCTATCGGGCTTTCATACAGGGCCAGAAGTCCGGGCAGGGCCTCGTGCAGAGCGGCACTGTAGGTCCACTCGAAGCCGGTAACCTGCCGGGGCTGGAGGAAGGATGAAGACGTCTGCCGCAGGAGACGGCGCGCATCCTCGAACTGGCGGAACTGCACGAGCATGGCGGGAATGGCGGGAACCAGCGAGCCGGGCATGGCGTTGTCCAGCAGCACGGCCATCCGCACGCCTTCCGTTTTCAATCCGGAGGCGAGCGTCAAGCTGGTCATGAGACGCCAGAGGGGCGTGTAGCCGGTCACCAGGCGTGGCCATCCGTAGGCGGCTTTGCCGGACATGGCCCGGGCACGCCAGGACTCCGCGAGGGCCGTCATGGCGGACTGGAATCCGGCATCCGCGGGCATTTGCCAGCCGGTGCCCAGATCCCGCAGGCTGTCCACCACCAGCATGGCCTGCTCTTCATTCACTGGAGTATCCATCTCCCACGCCGCCGCCACGGCCTGGCCACAGGCATGCCGCAGCGGGGCCTCCGCCGCAGGCCAGTTCCGGATGGCCTCTCCGGCGAAAGAGGCAAGAGCGGCGGGTGGCACGGATTTCTTTCCCAGAAGACGGAGGAGCCACTGCTGCTCCGCGGGCATTTGGGCAGGGTCCATCGTTCCGGCGCGGGGGGTGTTCCCTGCCTCCTTGTCCTGTCGCGCGATGCGCATGGCGCTAATAAACAACATGGCCGTGTCCGCGTTAGGGCCGGTTTCCACCTGCCTGGTCAGCCAGGCCTCCTCCGCGGGACGATAGAACCTCATGGCATGGCGGGCCGGACCGAAGAGGACGGGCAAGTGTTCAGGCTTGAAGGCACCGCCCAGAGTTTCCATCAGCTGCCGGAGGCTAAACTCCATTTTCTCCCCGCAGGACGTGCCGGCCTTGAGGATCAGGACTCCCATTTCCGTGGACAATGCCTGGCTGCCCTCCACGCCACAACCCCGGTCGGTGGCCGCCATGGTCGCGAGAGAGGAGAGCACCACGGGGAGACAGGCATCCCCCGCGTCCAGGCTTCCGTTCATTTCCACGGCCACACCCAGAAGTACCGATCCCAGCACGCTGGTGGAATACACGTTCGAGCCTCCGATCGTGATATACCCGTCCCACTGGAAGTTGGCGGTCCCGGCTTTCCGGTCGGCGGCCACCTGCTCCCTGGCTTTCAGAAAGCACTGGATCGCCCGCGGGGGATCGATTTGCAGCAGACGGGTCACCATCTTCTGGACTTTTATGCCATACTCCCGCGCCGATTTATCCACGCCGGAGGCCAGTTCCTCTTTCAGAAAACCCTCCGACTCCTCCAGCACGGCCATGTCCTCCAGTTTGGCCAGCCAGGCGCGCCCGCGGGTGAAGAGGTCACTCTTCGGCATTATTTCCATGGGATTCCCCCCCGCGGCGCGGAAGAAAAGGCCAATGCGCCGCTGCCGTGCCGGGGAAAGCTTTCCGAGTTCATCCGCGTGCGTGCCCAGCAATGCGAGGAGGGCCTCCGTTTGGTTGGGCCCCATGGAGGCTTGGAGGAACCGGGCGCCAAACGACTGGGGCTCCGCCTCCAGCATCTTCCGCAGCTTACCGGATTCCTCCAGTTTCAGGTTTTTGAAGAGGGATTCCGGCATCGGATTCCCGCCGCGGGTGACTACCACTGGCAAGTCAAAATCCGCCATCTCTCCCAATGCCGCGGTCCCCCGAAGCGCCACCAGGACGGATTCCAGCGGCTCGTTATTAAAGCGCGATACCCCCAGGATCCCCGCCTGCCAGCTGTCCGAGTCCAGCGCCGTCTCCGGCCTCCGGAAATGGACGAGAAATGCCGTCTCCATCTTTTTCAACATCGGGAATGCCAGTTCCGGAGTCCATGAGAGCGAGTGGGTCATCGACGCCCATTCCCGGATCTTTGTATCCCGGGGATCGTTCCGGGTATTGGGCATCTTATAAACCTCCGCGAACAATGCGGCCCGGTCCCTGGTTTCTCCGAGATAGATGTCCGAAACCTTGTCGAAGAATTTCTCCAGCGCCCCTGGCCCCCGGTGTTTCCTCAGGTGTAAAAGATAATCCTTCAGGGAAGTGCGTGTGAAACGGGATCCCCGCCACAGGTCTTTGATGGCACCCAGCATGGCTTCGTCCACGTCCGCGTCCAGGCCGCGCTTTGTCATGACCGCCACCACGAGGCTCATCACCGCCTCCTGCTGTCCTGCCTGATTTTTGTTCCCGTTTGCCGGCTGGCTGAGGATGGCCCGGACGTGGGTGGCAAACTCCGCCTCCGTGCAGAAATAAAGCCGCGCCGCGGCCTCCAGCTGGTCCGCCTCCGGAACCGCGCCCGCCTTCCGCAGACGGGGAATCACCTCTCCCGTCAGCACGGCCGCGTCCCCGCGCCGCGTCGCGCTTACAAGCAGCCATTCCCTTGGAGTGGTGTCCAACTCCGGTCCGCCGGGAAGAGCCCAGGTGAAGAACTGCTTTCCAGTGATTCCGAGAATCTCCAGCGCCAGCTGGTCCCCTTCCTCCCGGCTGCCCTCAGGGTCCGCGGCGTTCCGGAGAGCCACGAAGACTCCGAAGGCGGGCACCGCCTGGGCCTCGTTTTTCATCAGCAGGCGCGCGGCCTTTCCGGTCGCCGCCTGCCAGCGTTCGCGCACTTTGGCCACTTCGGGATCTTTCTGGAATTCCTCCTGCGGTTTCACGGCTCCCAGAGGATTTCCATATTTCCGCTGCTCCTCGCCGGCGCCGCTATGGCCGAACTGTCCCAGCCATTGCATCGCCCAGGCCAGTTCGCCCGTGCGCAGGTAGGCGGGATCCACCGTGGAGAGACGGACGGCCAGGGCCTCCATCATCAGCACCCGGTCAGTGGTTTTCGATACATTGTAGGAAAAGCCGGCCAGCATGGACGCCGCGCGCGCCAGCAGTGCGGGATCCGCATCCTGGACCATGGTCGCTGCTGCCGCGGGATCGGTTTTCATCGCCGCCCGCATCCCCAGGCTCAGGAATTCCGTGCTCCGGGGCCGCCTGGCCAGGGCCTGACGATACAGCTCTGCTGCCTTTTTGGGATCCTGGAAGATCTCCTGGACCGCGCCCCACGCGGCGATGGTGCCCGCATTGTCGGTGACGCCGGGATCGGCGGCTTTCATGAGTTCAGTGGTGAGCCCCAGTTGATCCACCCGGCGTTTCCAGGTCGAGAAGTCCTGGGTATTCCCATTGAACGAGGTGGAGATTAACCCGCGGGACATGGTCTTCAGTTCTATCACCAGTAGCTTTACGGCTTCGTCCTTCCGGCCCGCCTCCAGCAGGGCCTCTACCCGGTCCCGCTGGGGAGGCTGGGAAAGCCGGGAACGTGATATGGCGGCGGGGGCGGCCCGCCGCTGCGCCTGGGCTCCGGCGGCCGTGTAGCGCATGGCCTCGTCCGGCAGTCCCAGCGTCTCCAGCGCGGAGGCCAGGGCACTCCGGTCCTCATCGGAGGTGGCAGGTGCCTTCCGCTGGCGGAGCGCGGCTTCCCGGGCGTCCTTGAGCAACAGGGATTGATTGCCCGCGCCTTCCTCTTCCTCTTCCTCCTCCTTCTCCTGGAGAGCCCAGTGAATCACCGCGGCGTCTGCCGCCTCCTGATCTCCAGGCGCGAGAGGGCGGGGGGCTTTTCGCAGAAAATCAGCGGCCTCCGTGTATTTTTTCTGGCTCTCCAGCCAGGCCGCCACGATCAGTGCTGCCGGGGCACCGGGTTTCTCCAGCGCTTGCAGAGGGGGAATGGACGATTCCATCAGGCTTTTATTCCCCGTCCGGAAGGCGATGGAAAAACGCAGCACCGGATCCTTTACTCCAGGCAGCAGCGGCCCGAGCTTCGCGGGAGGCAGGGAGGGGCCTGGACCAAAGGAAATCGTCCCGTTTTTCAACCTCAGGAAACTAGCGACACTGTCCGGGATCTGGCTGCTAAAGCGCGGAAAGCCGAGAGGGCTCACGAGGCGCTTCGCATTCTGTCTCCCCGGAAGAGCGGTGATGGCGGCGAGCGCCGCGGGGGGCTGCCCACCAGGGGCGGGCCTTTCCATTTCCTCCTCCAGCAGACGGATCAATCCGGCATAGTCGTTCGTCTGCTGCAGACGGGCCGCCGTGAGCACAAAAAGCGTCCCCCGCAGAGGGTCCGCAGGCTCCGCGTCGTGATACCATTTGATCACATGCGGCCAAAGAACATCCCGCACCTTGGGATCCGGTTCGGAGGCTGCGGGGTTGGAGGCAGTGAATGGCAGTCCATCAGAATCCGGGCGAAGCACCATGTTGATCAAAAGGGGTCGCATCCCTTCGTCACTGCCGGCAAGCTCCGCGGCTTCGCGCGTGGCCTCCTCCGCGAGTTTGACCATGGCGGGATCCGCGCTGGCACAGACGCTCACGGCCAGGAGACGGGCGACATCCGGGCGCGCGGGCTTGAGTTTGGCGACCAATTCGACCACGGTCGCCGGGTCCACCTGGCTGCTGTAGATTGCCGTGGTGGCGAACACGACTTGCGTGAGCGGGTTGTCCGGAAACTTTTTATAAAGGTCCTCCGGCCCGGCGCTCTGCCTGGTGGTGAATCCCCGCGTCATCTCCAGAAACACCTCCGCGTTCCGGAGACCTCCGGACTCCAGGCTGGCCACGGACTCTTTCCGTGCGTCTTCGTTGTCCTGGGTCAGGTCCTTGATGTGCGGCAGAGACATATATTTCGCCTCCTCCAGTGAGGAGGGAAGAACGACAGCCGCTCCGGTCGCGGAAAAAAGTGGCTGTCCCCGGGAAGAAATTTTCGCACGCTGATCCCGCCGGTGGCTGTAGGCCGTGTTGCCGATCATCGCCACCTTCTGAAATTCGGCCATCTCCGGGCAGAGTCTCATCAGAATGTTGCGGGCCTGGGCCCGCATGGCTACCCGCGCGCTTGAGGACAGGCGTCCACTCCCGCTTCCGCCCGCGACCTGGAGGCCCGGAACGGCGGTATTCGCGGCACCCGGAACATCCTGGGCCACCGCCAGCGCGCGCAGAGCCGCCAGCGCGCCGGACACGTCCGCGTTTTCCTCCAGCGCCACCGCATACAGATACAACAGACGGAAGTCCCCGGGAAATTGTGTCACCGCGGGCTCCAGCAGCGCCATGCATTCGTTCCAGGACTGCGAGGCGGCGAGCGGCATCGCCAGGGCTTCGATGCCGCGCGCGTCCAGTTTCCCGGAAGCCGCCAGGGAGTTCACCTCTTGCATCGCCTCCTCCTCGCGGCCCGAATTGAAAAGCATGGAGACCAACCGGGCCCGCAGCACGGGTGTGTCCTCATGGCGGATCATCTCGCGCAGCATCATCATGGCGCGGTCCCAGTCCCCCTCGCTCTCCGCCGTGCGGATGATCTCCAGCCGCAGTTCCCGGTTGTCCGGCGCCAGCCGCGCGGCCTCCAGCAGCACGATGCGGCGGGCTTCGTAGTTTTCCAGAAAGCGGTAAATCTCCGCCAGGCTGAGCAGCGGAGCCGTGGCCGTCCGGTTCCCGCGGCGTCGTTCCTCGAAGGATTCAATGAGGTCGTCCGTTTTGCCGGCGGCCTGCGCGGTGCGTGCCAATTCCGCGGAGAGGCGGACCTTTTCCGGGATGTCCTTCGCTTCTTCATAGAGCACGGTGTAGAGCCGCAGGGCATCGGCATACTTCCCGTCCTCGCGATACGCCGCGGCGAGTGCCGCCTTCAGCTCCGCGTTCTCTTCAAAAAGCGCCGAGGCTTTGCGCAGGGTTTGCAGGGCGTCGGCATCGCGCTCCATGGCTTGATACAACGAGGCCTCCCGCAGCCAGGGAGACACCGCGCCGGGTGAGATTTTTTTCCAGGCCGCGATCCAGCGCAGGGCCTCCTCGTGTCTGACCGCGCGGACCAGCAGTTCCACCAGCCGCTGCACGTGGACCGCCTTTTGCCCCCCGGGGCTCTCCACCAGCGCCTGGAGCGCCCGCGCCGCCGCTGCATCGTCCCCCCGGTTGCTGAGCAGCCGCACCCGCAGCGCGGAGGCCAGCTCCGGCGCGTCCGCCGTGAGGGCGCGCAGGGTTTCCTCCGCCTCCGGGCGCTTGCCGGCCTTTTCCAGCAACTCGGCCCGCAGGCAGCGGTCCTGGGGAGAAGTGGCGGAGGCCAGTTCCGTGAGCAGATTTCCGGAGAGCTGCGCGCGGTCCGCCATCCGGATGGCCAGGGTCAGCGCTGTCTCCAAGGAGGCGGCGTCCTTTGCCAGATTCACCAGACGGCGGGCATGGGGCAGGCCCTCCGCGTATTTTTCCAGGCGGAAGGCTTCGTCACAGAGCTGCGAGAGAAAGACCGGGTCCGTCTGAAACTCCGCCGCCCGGGCGGAGAGAAGCTCCCAGGCCAGGGCGTGCTCGTCCCGCGCGGCGGCGGAGCGTGCCACATTTGCCAGCCGGGAACGGTCCGCGCCCGCGGCCAGCTTCCGCCATTCCGCCGCAGCCTCCTCCTTGTGTCCGTGGCGGTGCAGGGCCAGCGCCAGGGCATCCCGCGCGCTTTCACTGGCGGGGAATTTTTCCTCCACGCGACGATAAAGCGCCAGCGACGGTTCGGGCTGGCGGCACCGCTCCAGCAGCGCGGCGGCCCGGAGAAACGCGGACTCCGACTGATCCGACCGGCTCACGAACATCTCCACCGCCGCCGCCGCTCCCGGGGCATCCCCGGCTTCATGGCGGAGCTCCGCGAGGCGCGCCGCAGGTTCGGGATCGGCGGGCAGCAACTGGGCCAGGATCTCCATTTGCGCCGCCGCCTCCACGCTTCGTTTCCCCTGGGACAGGAGGGTGATGTAATCCTCCCGCACCCCGCGATCCCCCGGGGCCAGGGTGAGGAGGTTCTGGAAAACCTGGACCGCCTCGTCCACCTTTCCTTTTTCCGCCAGCAGCCGCGCGTGGGCCCGGTGCAGGCTGAAACGCTGGGGCCAGGCTTTCAGCAGTCCGCTGAAATGGGCATGCAGCGCCTCCACCGCGTCGTCCCGCCGGAAGACCTGTTCGATCTGCGCCAGGATCTCCTTCTCCAGCCAGGAGTCCGCTCCGGAATCCCCCAGGCACTCCGTGTAGGCGGCCACCGCCGCGTCCCGGTTCCCCATGCGCGCGTGGAGATCCCCGATCTTCAGACGGCGCTGCACCTTTTGATAGGGGTCCACCGTGCGGGCCAGCAGTTCCGTGGCCGTGGCCAGCGCCTCCTTTGTCAGGCCCGCGCCGGTTTGCAGTTCGATGATGTCCTCCCGCAGTGCCACGTCCTCCGGGTGAGCCGCCAGCAGTTCCCCCCAGATCTTCAGCGCGTCCCCGGTGCGCCCGTCCCGCGCCAGAAGGAGCCCCTGGAACTGCCGCAGCCGCGCCTCCAGCACCTTGTCCGGAGCCGCCTTGAGGGCTTTCTCCAGGGATGCCAGGGCGGCGGTGTAGTCCAGCAGCCGGGACTCGGCGATGGCCTTCTGATGCCATGCCGCCGCGCTTCCGGGATCCCGCTCCAGGGCCTTCGCGAATTGCTCCACGGCCTGCGTGTGGTCGTTTTGCTTCACATAATAAAGGGCCAGGATCATGCGGGCGCCGCTCTCCTCCTTTTGCACCTCCGCCATGCGGACCAGGAACGCCTCCATTTCCTCCAGCGTCCCGGTGTCCAGCCACGCATTGTAAAAACGGTCAAACACCGCGCCGGGCGCGGGACGCTTCAGAAGAGTGTCAAAATACCGGCGTGCCTTCTCGTTAGGCTCCTGTCCGCGCGTGGCGGCCACGAGGGCGAACATGAGAACGGCGGCGACGGGGACGAAACGCAATTTCATAGCTCTATGATTAACAGGAAAGCGGGCGAGGGAAATACTTAGTCAGTCCGCGGACGGGGTCCGGGGATCCGCGTTCGCGGTGTGGAGAGCCTGCCCCGGCATCCGGCGGAACCGGTCTTGACCCGCTTCTTTTTGCAATTAGCTTGCAACATCATGAACACGCGCGCCTTTCTTTTTTACCTCATCTCCCTGGGGCCCCTGCTCGCCGGGCGGGCCCAGGCGGAACCCGGAAAGCTGCAGGTGGCCACTTTCCACCCGGTCCTCACGCACGTGGCGGAGGTCATCGGCGGGGATAAAGTGAAGGTCACGGCCATCGTGCCGGAGGGAGGGGATGTGCACCATTTCTCCCCCACCGCCGCGGACATCAAGACCCTGGCTTCCATGCAGGTGGTCCTGGTCTCCGGCAAACGCATGGAGACCTATCTGGACAAACTGAAGAGTAATCTCGCCGCCGGACAGGAACTGCTGGAGGTGGGGAACAACATTCCCTCCCTGGTGATCGATGCCAAAGACCCCACCTTCATGTGTTGTCCCGCGGACGCCCACGGGGCCGTGGACCCGCACTGGTGGAACAGCGTGGAAAACATGCAGCGCGCCGGCACGGAAATCTCCCGGGTGCTCGCGAAGAAAGACCCCGCCAACCGGGACTACTACCGCGACAATGCCACGGCATGGAACAAGCGCCTCGGGGAGTTGAAGAAGTGGGCGCTGAAGGAAATCAGCGTCATCCCGCCGGAACAGCGAAAGCTGGCCACGGGTCACCTTGCGCTCAGCTATTTTGCGAAGGAGTTCGGTTTCAAGATGGTGGCCGTGCAGGGCCTCAGTGATGAAGCCAACGCCACGCCGCAGGATCTCGCGAAAGCCGTGAAGACTGTGAAGGAGCAGAAGGTGACGGCGTTCTTTTCCGAGCAGGGGGTGAATCCGAAATACCTCAAGCAACTCGCCACGGAGAGCGGCGCGAAGGACGGCGGGGAGATCATCGCGGATGGAAACGGCACCGGAAAACTCGCTTCCTTCGAGGCCGCGTTCACGCATAACGTGAAAACCATCGTGGCGGCGCTGAAGCCGTAGCTGGTCCTTTCTGTTTCATGCGCGGTTTTCCCCTTCTCAATCTCATCCTCTGCCTGCTGCTCAGCGGGGCGGTGCTGCTGCCCATGGTTTACCGGTCCACCCGGGAGCCGGGCATGGTGGCGCATGTCCCCGTGCCGGATGCCGGGCCCGTCCTGGCAACTCCGGTCGTGCCCGCGCGGGTGATGCTGCGGTTCGTCCACGCTCCCGTCCAGGTCCGGCTGTTCGCGGGGGAGACCCCGTTGCATGAGTGGAAGCCCGCGAAGCCGGACACCGAACTGGAGGCGGAGGTCAATCTGCCGCTCAGCGAAGGCCGCTCGGAATTCACGGTAAAGATCGAATGGCCCGCGGGCACGCCAAATACCATGGCGGAACTCCGCGTGGAGCCGGACGGCCTGGCCACCCGCACGGCCAACATCTGGGGCGAAGGCAGCGCGGATGAAGTGGTGGCCCTCACCTGGAAAGACCCCCGTCCATGACCGAGCACTGCGAACACTGCGCCCACCACCACGAACTCCAGATCGCCGGGCTCACCGTGCGCTACCGGGCGCACACCGCCCTGGAGAATGCCGCGCTGGAGACTTCCTGCGGAAATTGTGTGGCGCTTATCGGTCCCAACGGGGCGGGGAAGAGCACCCTGCTCAAAGCCATCGCAGGCTTGATTCCGCGCGTGGCGGGCACCATCTCCTGGCGGGGCACCCGGGTGCGGAAGTGGCACCGGGAATTCGCCTACCTCCCCCAGCGGGAGGAGGTGGACTGGAGTTTCCCGGTCACCGTGCGCGGACTGGTGGAAATGGGGCGCTACAGTCAGCTGAGCTGGTGGCGGCGGTGGCGGCCCGTGGATGATCAAAATGTGGAAAACGCCATGAAGCTCATGAATCTGGAGGGGCTGGAGAAGCGCCAGATTTCCGAGCTTTCCGGCGGGCAGCAACAGCGGGCGTTCATCGCGCGGGCCATCGCCTCGGAGTCCCATGTGCTGCTGCTGGATGAACCCTTCACCGGTCTGGACCGTCCGGCCCGGGAGAATCTCAGCACGCTCCTGCGCCGTCTGGCGGCGGAGGGACGGCTGGTGATCGCCTCCCATCATGACCTCAATACCGTGACGGAGCTGTTCGATCAGGTGCTCATTCTGAACCGCCGCCCCCTTGCCTTCGGCTCCGTGGCGACAGCCTTCACTCCGGAGGCGCTGAACAAAGCCTACGGAAACCAGAACACGCCTCCGCCGGAGCCCCCCGTCCTCCCGTCCATCCTCCCCTCCGCGGAGCCGGGCCTCTGAATTTCTCTCCCCTCTTTTCCCATGCCCGTCTGGTTCCAGGACATCATCGCGCTTCCCTCGCTCCAGCGATCCCTGCTGGCCGCGCTCATCATCGGTTTTACGAACGGGTGCTTCAGCGCCTATGTGGTACTGCGCCGCGGAGCGCTCATCGCGGGCTCGCTTTCCCACGCGCTCCTGCCGGGCATCGTGCTCGGGGTGCTGGTGGCCGGGCGGCTCACGGGCTGGAGTTCCTTCCTGGGGGCGCTCTTCGCGGCACTCATCGTGGTGCTGGCCTCCCTGGCGGTTTCCCGGGTCTCCCGGCTGGATCAGGGGACTTCGCTGGGGGTCATCTTCACCGTGGCCTTCGCGGCGGGGCTGATCCTTTTTAAATACATCCCGGGGGATGTGAAATCCCAGGTGAAGCTGGAGGATTACCTTTTTGGCGATCTCCTCATGCTGGACAGTTCTGACGTGTGGGTGGCCTTCAGCGTGAGTGTGTTGACACTCACCGCCTGCGTGGCGTTGCAACGGACGTTACTGGTGACGCTCTTCGAGCCCTCCGTGGCCGCCGCCCAGGGCGTGCCGGTGCGGACAGTGCAGTATCTCATCATGACCCTGCTGGTGCTCGTCATGGTGAGCGGTCTGCGCGCGGTGGGGTGCATGCTTTCTTTGGGGCTCGTGGTGGCTCCAGGGGCCACCATTTTCCTGCTGACGAACAGCACCCGCGCCATGTTCTGGGGCGGGGGAGCGCTGGGGGCCTTCAGCGCCGTGGGCGGGATGCTAATCGCGCAACAGGCGAACATTACCGCCGGGGCGGCCATTACCGCCGTCCTGGGCGCGGTTTTCCTCCTGGCGCTCATTTTCAGTCCGAAGTCCGGACTCCTTTTCCGCAAGGGGCGTTCCGCGGCTCCGGCGGCGTAAAGTCGCGGATTCCGGTTTTGGAGCTTGCCCGGTGGACCCCGGGCGGTGTTTGCTTCCGGGAAATCCACGCCGTTTGACCCGCCAGGAAATTTCCATCCTCTGCCTCCTCCTTGCCGCCGTCCTCACCGGGGGCATCGTCCGGCTGTGCAGAAAAGGCTGGACACCGGTCCAGAACGCCCCTTCCATACGCGTGCCTGCCGGCGGAAATGATCCGCCCGCCTCTTCGTCCAAATCATGATCAACGTTTCGTTCGACCAGGCCGTCAGAAATGCGATCGCGCGTGATCCCCGATACGCTGC
The DNA here is from genome assembly GCA_965229245.1 of Verrucomicrobiales bacterium. Taxonomy (GTDB): domain Bacteria; phylum Verrucomicrobiota; class Verrucomicrobiia; order Verrucomicrobiales; family V1-33; genus V1-33. Next base: position 484,336 of record CBDDIW010000001.1, on the reverse strand, counting down.
CGATGCCTACGCCTTTCTCCGGGATTCGCTGGATCACACCATCACGCTCATTCAGAAAAGCCGCGGCCGGCAGCCTGGCCACGTCTCCGGTCTGGAATTGTGCAAAGGCTTGAGGGACTACGCCTTGAAGCAGTTCGGCCCCATGGTCCCCACCATTCTGGAGGACTGGGGCGTGCGCACCACGGGGGACATCGGGCGGATGGTTTTTAATCTCATCGAAGCCGGGGCTTTCAGCAAAAGCGAGACGGACACCCAGGAGGATTTTGAGAACGTCTATGATTTCACGGATGCTTTCGTGAAGCCTTACCTTCCCACGCGCGGCCTGAAGCCCGGCGCGTCCCATGGCCGGAACAAGGCCCCGTAAAATTCCGGGAGGAAAAAACGGGCTCTGGTGGTAAGATCGGGGTTTTTCCAGGCGAATATCCCCAGGTATGGAAAACCACTGCCCCGCATCCCCCTTGTCGCAGGCGCTTCGTTCCGGTTTTCGGACAGGCGCGTCCATCATCGCTCTGACGTTCCTCACGGCCTTCATTCCCCCGGCCGGGGCGCAGCAGGCCACCGTCGTTTCCACCCGGTTGGACACCGGCAACCGCTTCGTGGTGGAATGCGACGTACCCGCCGGCGCAGGCTACGCTGCTCTGGAAACCCTGGCTCCCGCGAAGTCGGGCGTTTGGAAGACGACGATCTCCGGGGCCATCGATGGCCGGGCCGCCCGGGTTTCTTTTTCCCTGCCGCGCCCGGACGGGGCCCCCACCGTGCTGGCCCGTGTGCGCACGGCGGCCACGGGAGCTGCGGTGCCCGTGGCGGAACTCACCGATCCCGCGCTGCTGACCATCTCCTACAGCGGCGGCGGTGGCACCACGGTTTCCGAGGCCACTAAGATCGCCGTCCTGAAAGCGGCGGCGGCGAAGATGCGGGAATGGTCCGCGCTGCCCCGGACGGAGCGGCAGGCTTCGCTTATCGCCTGGGCGAAATCCCAGGCCGGCGTGGAGGATGCCTACGTGAATCCCGTGGCGGACAATGTGTGCCTCCAGTTCCAGGACGGGGACACCAGCGTCCTCCTGAACCGCCAGCGCACGGATGGCTCCACTCCGCCGAATCTCATTCCCCAGGGCCAGCGGATCGTGGAGAAGAATCTTGCGGCCAATGGCGTGGCTGTCCGGGATGACGCCACCACCGGCCTGCCGGATACCGATAACGCGGTGGCAGCCTATTCCCTGGAGGCCGCCACGTTTCCGAATTCCGCCCCCACCATCGCGGGCTGGCTCACGGCGGCGAACTACAACACGCGCACCTTCAGCTCCACCACGGTGGACGACATCAAAACCTGGGCACCAGAGGGCAATCCCCTGGGAGTCCTGTTCTGGCAGGCGCACGGCTGCTCTTATGGCAAACCGGGGGACTTCACTGGCATCGCCATCGTCACCCGCCAGACGGCCACTCTGGAACTCAGCGCCGGAGCCTACAAGGAGATGCGGGCCAATGGCGAACTCATGCTGGCCAAGGACGAACGCGAGACGGAACCGCTCTACACGGTGACCAGCAAGTTCGTGAAGAAATACATGCACTTTGCCCCGCATTCGCTGGTCATCCTGGACACGTGCTATGCCGCGCACCTGGAGATCGCGGGGGCTTTCATCACCGCCGGGGCGGGGGCTTATACCAGTTGGGACGGAGAGTCCGGGGTGGAGAGCACCACGCCCATTCTAAAGGTCTTTGACCGCCTCACGGGCTCGAATCAGGAACCGCCTCTCTCCACGCCGCCGGAGCGCCCGTTTTCCCTGCCGGTCATCCGCCAGTGGATGCGGACGAACGAATACGACATCGACCCCAGTCCAAAATATCCCAACCAGGACTACAGCAATCCCCGGCTCATCTGGCAGACCCATCCCACCGCGCCCGCCCACATTTTGCGGCCTTCCGTGATGCGGGTGCTCCACGAATTTTCAGGTCAGGATGAGCCGTTCACAAAGTTTCTCCTCGAAGGCGATTTCGGTTCGGACCCGGGGGCCTCGAAAAGAAAAGTCACCTGGGGGGATCGTGAAATGGAGGTGCTGCGCTGGGACAAAGACAACGGCATCGTCATCAAGCCGCCTGCTCCGCCGCCTGCCGGGGATTTTAAGGTCATCATCCGGAACAACCACGCGAGCAATGCCAATCCCTATTCCGAATGGACCGTGCCTTTCACCTATGAATTCAGCGGCAAAGGCTCCCTGAACTACAAGGTGGAGATGAACGTGAAACTCCGCGGGGACATTCACGGCAGCCGCTACATGCCGGAGATGGACGTGCAATACACTCCCATCCCCTTTGGAAATCTCAATGACTGCACTGGTCAGATCACCGCGGGAGGGCTCTACAAACCGGACCCGGACACCACGATTACCTGGTCCGGCGGGACCGCCCTGCGTTCCGTGGACGCCAGTCAGGGAGGGAACACTCCTGCTGTGAATCTCCTCTTCAATGGCGGGGTCCTCGTGCCTTCATTCGGCGCGATTATAAACTTCTCCCTTCAGAACACCGGCACCTTCACGGAGAAAACGAACAACAGCACCAGCACCGTCGGCGCTCCCCTCGCGGGCTTCGACTGGCCACCCCCCACGATCCAGCTCAACCTGGGGAACAACGCCATTACCGGGAACACGCTTTATTACGTCGATCCCGAAGGAAACGGCTCCGCCAAACTCTCCTGGCCCACCGTCATCCCCGTCTCCAGCCCGACCATTCAAACACCCCGGTGACGGAACATTCTGTGCCTACGCGATGTCGTTTCCCGGAGTGACCAAGTCCCCGGGGAGCGGCGACATTCCTGTCGCCGTGAATTCTCCGATGGAACAAATAGCCAGGCGTTCCCGCCGGACACCGTCCCGCCCCTGAGGGGTCATCACTCCGCCGGTTCGTGAAGCTTGAAAGCGGCGTGCACGGTTCTCACCGCGTTTTCCTGATCTTTCTCATCCACGATCACCGCGATCTTGATCTCCGAAGTGGAGATCATGTCGATGTTGATCCCCGCGTCTCCGAGCGCGCCGAACATGATGGCGGCCACGCCGCTGTGGCTGCGCATGCCGATGCCCACGGCGCTCACCTTGGCGACGCCATCGGTGGCCAGCACTTCCACCTGGTCGCTGAGGTTCTTCGCGGCGGCTTCCAGCGCGGCCTTGGCCTTCTTCAGGTCGTTCTTGTGAAGAGTGAAGGAAATGCGCGCGTGCCCGTCGCGACCCGTGTTCTGAATGATCATGTCGATATTCAGATTCGCGTCCCCGATGGCCTTGAAGACCTGGGCGGCGTTGCCGGGCTGATCCGGGATGGCGGTGATGGTGATCTTCGCCTGGTCTTTCTCCAGACTGACACCACGAATGACGACAGACTCCATGCTCATGTTTTCCTGGGTAACGAGGGTGCCGGGGTTGCTGTTCATGCTGTTCCGCACCTCGAACGGCACTCCGAATTTGTTGGCGAACTCCACGCTGCGGCTCTGCATCACCTTGCTCCCGCTGCTGGCCATTTCCAGCATCTCCTCATAGCTGAGCACCGGGATCTTCCGCGCGTCCGGCACCAGCCGGGGGTCCGCGGTATAGACGCCGTCCACGTCCGTGAAAATCTGACAGAGATCCGCCTTGATGGCCGCCGCGAGCGCGATGGCCGTGAGATCGCTGCCGCCTCGCCCCAGGGTGGTGATGCGACCATTCGCGGTGTGTCCCTGGAAACCCGCCACCACCACGATGTTCCCCTCGCCCAGCATCCGGTGGATTTCGTCCGGCGTGATGTTTTGAATCCGGGCCTTGGTATGCACGCCGTCCGTGACGATCCCCGCCTGCGCCCCCGTGAAGGACATCGCTTTTCCACCCATGTGGGTGATGGCCATGGAAAGCAGGGCGATGGTGGTCTGCTCCCCGGTGGCCAGCAGCACGTCCATCTCCCGCTCCACGGGCTCCTCGCTGACCTCGCGGGCGAGCTTGATGAGGCCGTCCGTGACCCCGCTCATGGCGGAGACCACGACGACGACCTGGTTGCCGGCACGCTGAGTCTCCAGAACGCGCCGCGCGACGTTCTTGATGCGCTCGGAATTGCCGACGGAAGTGCCGCCGTATTTTTGGACGATGGTAGCCATGAAAAAAGGAGCGGCTTTCTAAACGGGATGGCCCAGGGGGCAAGGAGAGAAATGAGCCGGATTGATCAAACTGTCCGCCACCGGCTTGATCTCTCCCGTTGACCGCGGGGCGGGGCTCCCTTTCAGAATGGGCGAATTCCATTTCCGACACCATGTCCTGCACCACGCCCTCCGCCCTGCTCGAATCGCTGAATTTCCGCTACGCCACCAAGCAGTTCGATCCCACGAAGACCATCGACGCCCCCACCTGGGAGGCGCTGGAGCGCTCCCTGCTGCTGACGCCCTCCTCCTTCGGGCTTCAGCCGTGGAAGTTTCTGGTGATCACCAATAAAGAGCTGCGCGAGCAACTGGTGCCCCACACCTGGGGCCAGCGTCAGGTGGTGGACTGCTCCCACCTCGTGGTCATGACGGTGCGCCAGACGGTGGATGTGGCTTACATTGACAAATTCATCTCCCGCATCTCCGCCGTGCGCGGCGTGACCATGGAGTCGCTGGCCGGGTATCGCGGCATGATGGCCGGAGCCACTTCCATGATGACGGCGGAGTGGTCGGCCCGGCAGGCATATATCGCGCTCGGTCAGTTCATGCTCGCCGCCGCCACGCTGGGAGTGGATACCTGTCCCATGGAAGGCTTCCTCCCGGCGAAGTATGACGAGATCCTCAAGCTCGAAGAGCGCGGCCTGAAGAGCGTGGTCCTCTGCCCGGCGGGCTACCGCGCCGCCACCGATGCCTACGCCACCCTTCCGAAGGTGCGGTGGTCCGAAGAGGACGTCATCGAACACATCGACTGATTTAATTTGTTGCTCCTGGCAATGAAAACCCCGCACAAACCCGGAGTGGGTTTGTGCGGGGAGAGCGGACTTATATGGGGCTTTTCTCCGGTCTGAAGGATCAGTCCAGAGGCTTCACCTGGATGTCCTTGTAATAGACTTCGCAGCCGGGATCGTGCGCCTGGAAGGCGAAGGTGCCTTCGCTCACCCAGCGGCCTTTCTTCTGGGTGTCGTCCTGGCGGGGATCGCCTTCTTTCTCCGTGTAGTCGGCGGTGACCTTGCCATTCACGGTGATGACCACGTGCTTACCCTCGACCTTGATGTTATAGTCGAACCACTCGCTGTCCTTGATGAAGACCTCTTTGAAGTCCTTCACGGCGTAGAGGCTGCCGGTGCGGCGGGGATCCTTGTCGAAGGAGTTGTTCACCTGGCATTCGTAGCCCTTCGCGGGCCAGCCATCTTTCTGGAACTCGGTGTGGAAGTAGATGCCGCTGTTGGCGTTCTTCTTCGTCATCACCTTCGCCTTGAACTCGAAGTTCTTGAACTTCGCGCCTTTCACATCGCCGGCGTAGAACAGGTGCGCGCGTCCGCCTTTCACCTTGATGGTGCCGTCCTCCACGGTGAACACGCCGGGGACTTCCTCATTGGATTTCCAGCCATTGAGGGTCTTGCCGTCGAACAGGGAGATCCAGCCGTCGCTGGATTTCTCATCGGCGCGGGCTCCAAAAAGCGCCAGCGAGGTGAGGGTGATCAGAAAGGTGAGTCGTTTCATCGTGTGAATTAGGGTTTTTCCGGCCCCGCCACTGACGGGAGCCACGCCATGAAGGACGCCCGTCCGGCCTCCCGCAAGCGCTCCCTCGCCGCGAGCGCGGGCTCAATGCCCCCGGATGGCGGCCAGAAAGGCCTCCAGGTACCGTTCGGCTTTTTTCTGCCCGATGCCCCGGATGCGCAGCGCCGCCGCCATGGTCTTCGGTCGCAGACGCGTCATGAATTCCAGCACCTGATTGTTGAAGACCACATAAGGCGGCACGTTGTCCCGGTCCGCCAGGGTGGCGCGGAGATCCCGGAGCTTCTTGTAGAGGGCTTCGTCGAATCCCAGTTCCTTGAGCTCCACCTCCGGTTCGGAGTGGCCGCCGGTCCGGGGCCTCGTCATGGCGGGGGCGGTGGAGGGCATGTTCAGCCTCAATGCACCACCGGATTTCATAACCGCCGCGCCGCGCTCCGTGAGGCTCAGCAGGGGATACTCCCCGCCGCTCACGGCCAGCAGCCCCGCCGTTTCCAGCTCCCGCAGCAGAGCCTGCACAAAGGGCGCGCCCGCTTCCTTCAGCAGCCCATAGGTACTCAGTTCATCCAGGCGCGCGCTCAGCACCTCCTTGCTCCGGCTGCCGCTGAGCATGGCCGCGATCCTTGCCCGGCCAAATCTTCCCTCCCACGTGCCCCCGTGGCGGGTGCAGCAGCGGGCCACGCCGCTCAGGGCCTTCCGCACCGTCTGCATCTCCATGTCCGTGAGCACCCGGGCCTCTCCATGCGCGGCGAGGCGGCGGCAGTAGTCGCAGGATCCACAGTCGCCGGCATTCGTTTCGCCAAAGTAGTTCAGGATACCCGCCTGGCGGCACGCGGTGCTGTAGGCCCACTCGGTCATCCGCTTCAGCTTGTCCCGGTCCCGGCGCTCCTTTTCCTCCAGGGAACCCCGGTCCACCTCCAGATCCCGGGCCTCCACCCCGGGCTGGAGCAATTCCGTGCCCCGGATGCGCTGGCCGGGCACATCAAATCTCCGGATATACTGCTGCCGTCCCAGGATGCTCAGCACGCTGCTGACCGCCATCTCGTTCTTCGCGCCGGCGTATTCTGTCAGTTGCTCGATGCTGCAGATCACCCGGTCCGTTTCATCCCGGCGGTCCAGCAGGGCCTGATACACATTGCAGATGGTATCGAAGCCCGGGTTGCTCCCTTCAATGAAAAACTCCTGGGTCCGCGTGTCCGCGTAGTTGAAGAGCAGTTCGCACCAGCCCGGTTCGCCATCCCGCCCCGCGCGCCCCGCCTCCTGATAGTAGGCCTCCAGGCTGCCGGGGATCTCGAAGTGGATCACAAACCGCACGTCCGGGCGGTCGATCCCCATGCCAAAGGCGTTCGTGGCCACGGCGATGGCGGCCTTCCTGCTGATAAAGTCCTCCTGCACGCGCGAGCGCTCGTCCTCGCGCATACCCCCGTGGTACCCCACCACCTTGAATTTCCAGGAGCGCAATTCCTCCACCACCTCCTCCACCTTTGCCCGGGTGGCGCAGTAAACGATGCCCGTCCGGTATTCCTCCACCACGGCGCGCAGGCGCTCGTATTTATCCTGCTTCTTCGCGCAGGGCGTCACGTTCAGACTGAGATTCGGACGGGCGAAGCCGCTGACGCATTCGTAGGGCTCCCGCAGGGTCAACTGCCGGCTGATGTCCGCACGCACCTCCGGCGTGGCCGTGGCGGTGAGCGCCACCACCTGGGGGCGGCCCAGCCGCTCCAGGGCCTCTCCCAGACGCATGTAGTCCGGGCGGAAATCGTGCCCCCACTGGGAGATACAGTGGGCCTCGTCCACCGCCAGCAAGGCGATGTCCGCCGCTTTCAAGGCGTCCGTGAACGCCCGGTGCCGGAAGCGCTCCGGTGCCACATAGACCAGCCGGTATTCCCCGTTCCGCATGGCCTCGATACGGGCCTGCTGCTCGCCCGGGGTGAGCGTGCTGTTGATGAGCGTGGCCGGGATGCCGCGGCGCACGAGGGCATCCACCTGGTCCTTCATGAGGGCGATCAACGGGCTGACCACCACCGTGACCCCGTCCATGATCAGCGCCGGAAGCTGATAGCACAGCGATTTCCCCCCGCCCGTGGGCATGATGGCCAGGGTGTCCCGCCCTGCGAGCACCGCCGCAATGATCCCCTCCTGGCCTTCCAAAAACCTCCGGTGGCCAAAGTACTGCTCCAGCGCCGCAAGGGCATCATGGGTGGTCGGGGAGGGAGAGGACACGGCGGGCTGGGATGGAAACTTCAAATCACGCCGGGCGGAAACAGCAAGCTGGAAAACGCCCTGCGGCCCGCCGGGAACGGGCGCAAACTTCGCCCGTGACACCCGGCCCGGTGTGCTAAACTCGCGCCCATGAATTCAACGGCCGGGACGGCCCCCCTCTCTCTCCCGCACCGGTCCATCCACTGGAACCGGTGGTCGGTCTTCTTTTCCCTGGCCGGACTGGCGGTCATCATCCCCAGCTTTTTCATGCCCGCCATGCTGGTGGCGAACGCGCTGGAGGGTCCCCGCCTGTTCTCGGTCTGGACGGGCATCCGGGAGCTGTGGCGCACGGAGCACGGGTTTCTGGCGGGGCTTATCTTTGTCTTCAGCATCTGTTTTCCCGTGCTGAAGTTTATTATCTCCCTCATCTGCGCGTCCGGCACCACCTGGCTTTCGCGCCGTGCCCGGGGGGTGATGGTCTTCCTCGCCTCGTGGACGGCGAAGTATTCCATGCTGGACGTGCTGGTCATCGCCATGCTGGTGATGCTGGTGAAGGTGGGGGATTACGTGCGCTGCATCGCCTGCCGGGGGATCTACCTGTTCTGCTTTGCCATCGTGTGCTCCGCCATCGCGGGGGCGCTCCTGGAACTCGGCCTGGTGCGGGAAAAGACCGCGTCGCATCCCTCCCGCGCGCGATGGAGGAAGCACCTCGCGCTGCTGCTGGCAGGCAGTCTGGCCGCCATGTGGGGCTGGCGGCGGGCGGGGGAGGAAAGTGGCGGAACCATCACGGACATCCACATGACCCCCCTGACGAAGCGGGGGGCTCTCAAACGCTCCGTGGAGGCCTCCATGAAACTCCAGGCGCTCACCGAGGAGGGGCACGAGTTCTTCTCCCAGGATACCCTGGACAAGGTGGCCGCCTTCACCCAGGCCATGAGCACGGACTCCGGCTGGACCCTGCCGGAGGCCTTCCTCCAGCTCTTCAAAAAGGACGATTCCATGGTGGAGACGGCCCGGCTCAAACAGGTGGACTTCCGCGACGAAGCCTTGGTGCTCGACTTTCACATGCCGGAACCGGTGGCCTGGAACGACCTGGATTCCATGAAGCTGATTTCCAACATCGCCTACACGAAGTTCCTCAACAACTCCGTGGCCGAGGAAAACGTGAGCGCCGACTCCGAAACCTACAGCCCGTGGTCCCGGGAGTGGCACGGGCGCATTTACACGTTCGAGCTTCGAGGCCCGCGTGGTGATGGCTTCGTGCCCTGTCTCATTCTCACCGCCGCGGGCCTCCTGACGGCCTTCACGGGTCTCAGCGGCCTGCTCGCGGGGACGGGGGCTCTGGTAACGAAAGAGGAAGCGGTTCCGGCGGAGTGACCTCATGGGTCTCCACGCTCACCCGTGATTGCGCCACACTTCGCGAATGTGCCGGGCGGGGCGCATTCCAGCGTGCGGGAACATGAAACGCCGTTTCCTTCACGCCCTGCTGCTGTCGCTGACATTGAGCCCCGCTTCCGTCCTCCGCTCTCTGGCGGCGGAGGGCCCCGCGCCTGCCAGCCCGGCGGTGACGGCGGCCATGCAGCCTTACCTGGATGGCCACAAGCTGGCGGGTATGGTAGGAATCATCGCGGATAAAAGCGGCGGGGTGCGTTATCGTAATCTCATGGGCTATGCGGACGTGGAGGCGAAGAAACCCATCAGTGAGGACAATGTTTTCTGGATCGCCTCCATGACCAAGATGTTCACCGGCGCCTCGATCATGATGCTGGTGGATGAAGGCAAGGTCAGCCTGGACGATCCCGTCACCAAATTCATCCCCCAACTGGACAAATGGATGGTCGCCGCGGAGAAAGACGCCTCCCATGTGCTGCTCAAACCGGTGGCGCGTCCCGTGACCGTACGGCACGTCCTCAGCCATACCAGCGGCCTCACGGGCATCTCCGAACTGCAGCAGACAACCGGAGCGGATGGCACGCCGCTGAAGGCCCGGGCGCTTAGTTCCGTGACGGGGCCGCTCCAGTGGCAGCCGGGCGAGAAATATCAGTATGGGAATCAGGGCATGAACATCGCCGCGCGCATCGTGGAAATTGTCAGTGGCATGCCGTATGAGGATTTCCTGCAAAAGCGGTTCTTCGATCCCCTGGGGATGACGGAAACCACCTTCTGGCCCAGTGAGGCGCAAATCGCCCGCCTGGCCGGTTCCTATGGCCCGAACAAGGAAAAGAACGGCTTCTCCCGCGGCGGCATCACCTACCTGACAAAACCGTATTCGGACCGTGTCCACCGTTTCCCCGAAGCCGGCGGCGGTCTGTTTTCCACCACGCATGATATCCTCCGCTACGGTCTCATGCTGGCCAACGACGGCGAATGGGAGGGAAAACGTTACCTCACTCATGCTGCCATGGAGGAACTGCGCAAAGAGCAGACGGGCACCACGGGGGTGAATTACAGCCTGGGTTATCATTTACGGAACGGCATGTTCGGGCACGATGGCGCGTATGGCACGGACCTGTCCGTGAATCCCGCCACGGGCATGATCGCCGTCTTCATGGTCCAGTGCACCGGCGGGGATCAATGGGAGGCGCGGGATCTCTTCCTGAAGACCGCGACGGAGGCCTTTAAGAAATCGACGCGCTGATGCCTCCCGGGCGGATTTAATGCGCGGATACGGACGGGGAAGGGGAGTTGACCATTGGGGAGGCCCTGCCAGCATTCCCCGGCTTCAGGCATATTTTCCGCCGCGGGCCATCCCCCCAAATCCTATGCAAAAACTTCTTAAAGCCGTCCTCACGTTTGGTATTCCTGGCTGCGTGCTTCCCGCGACGGCCGCCGTCTCCATCTCGGAGAATTTCAACGGAGCCACGATCTCCAGCTCACTGAGCGCGTCCTCCGGATGGGACTTCAACGGGTCCGCCAATAAAACGGACGACATCCGGAACTATGTGTCCACGGTGGCGACCGACTACCTGAATGTGGATTTCACCTTCACCATCGACTTCACGCTGGCGGGCGGCGGAGGGAACGGCATCGCGCTTTTCGGTATCGGCAGCGCGACGCCCAATCCCTCCTGGTTTGGCACTCCGGGGGATTCCTTCTGGACGGAAAGCCGTCCCGGGGATTTCGACGCCGGGGATGTCCAGTGGTCAACAATGAGCGGATTCGGGATCAATCCCCTGGAGACCACCTTTGCCACCGCCGGAGATGGCAGCCACCGCTTCAGAATGGTGAAAACCGGGAGCAGCATCACCATGAGCCTCGACGTGGGCGCGAACGGCACCTATGACGGCAGCGTGACGCGGACCCTGGCGGAACTCCCCTTTCTCAACAGTACGAACTCCCGGCTGTTCTTCGGAACCCAGGGCGGGAACGCCACCTTTGACAACCTGTCCATCACCGTAGTGCCGGAACCCGGAGCCGCGCTACTGGCAGGTCTGGCTCTGCCCGTGCTGCTGCGCCGCCGCCGGAGATAAGACCGGGATGCATCGCCGTCCGGGCCGAACCATCACCCGCGGTCGGAGACGTGAGCCGCCGCAGTATTTTCACTTTCGGGTCCCTCGCCGGAGCGTCGTCTCTGGCGGGGAACACCCTGCCGTTGAAAAGCCGGGGGTTCCCCTGCCACCATGGAAAGAGTCGCGCGTCCGCTCCGCATCCTGTGGCGGCACTGGGTGCGCTATATTCTGACCTGGGGCCACAAGCTCACGCTACTTAAATCAAGCGCCGGTCAAAACTGAGAGCAGGCTTGGCGATGGAGAGGAAGGCTGTCGCGGTGCATGCCAGGCACGCGGCACATCCTTAAACCGGTGCGGCTAAATACCTCCGAGAGGGAGGGGATATCATCATAATCTCATATTACTGCGAATTGCAATCCGCTTGCGATCCCGTGTGTATTTGGCCAGGGAAATGCTGTGTTTTTCACACGGTTACCCCTACTTATCTCATTATTCATTTGATTATCATGAAAAAAATCCTCTCCCCGGCTTATGGTGTATTGATGGGTCTCCTCCTCGGAGCCCAGGCGGGTTTTGCCGCCACCCAGGAACAGTCCGCTGTCTTCACGTCCAACAACGAGGGGCAGTTAATCACGGGCACCGGCACCGCCCCGCTGGTGGACCCCGGTCTCTTCACTGGCACCTTCGTCCCGTTCGATGCCACGCTGGGCACGCTGACTTCCGCCACCGTGACCTTTACGGCTACCGTGGATGTCTCCGGCACAGCGGATCCTGCCGCTAAAACGGGCGGCAGCCTGGAAGTCTCGTTTGGAGGCGGATTCGCTGTGAACGGCAGCACTTTTAATGGTACCGGTGGCGGCTTCGGGCCGGTGACCGCCAGCGCGGGAGATCCTCTTACGGGCACGCTGTCGCTCACCGGTTTCACCTATTCCTTCCTCCCGGAAGGTGCGGGGGTGGCTTACGATCCCTCCATCTTTGGGGCCCTCACCGGGTCGCAGGCTTTTTCGCTGGGACTTAATCCCTCCGGGAACACTCTCAAGTACGCGAATGCCGTGGATCTGGGCATTTCCGCGAACGGAGTTCTCAAACTGACCTATGAATATGTGCCGGCCACCCCCGCGCCCGTGATCACAGGCCTCATCCGGCAGACCGGCACGGGCGAAGTGACCCTGACCTGGACCTCCACCACCGGCACCCGCTATGCGGTGGAAGCCTCCACGGACCTGAGTTCCTGGAGTGAAGTGGCCTCGAATGTCGAAGCCGCCGCCGAGGGCACCGAGACCTCCTGGTCTGAGACCGCCGCGCCCTCTGCGGAAGGCAAGCGGTTTTACCGCATCCGCCGCACGAACTGACAAGGGATAATGGCGTGTGGTAACAATTAACGCCTGCCTGTAAATTCAAATAACCACCCCGCCCGGACGCCTGCCCATCTTTGGCTCCGGAGGGGTGGTTGTTTTGTTTTTCTGTCAGGAAAAGAAAAAGAGAGAGGAAAAGGAGGCTCCAGGGCTATGGTATTTTTTGGGTGCCGCCCGTTATTCCACCACCAACCGTCACCGCCAGTCCGCGATGTCCGGCGAGCCGCCGGTCCTCCTTCTCCTCTTATTCTTCGCGGGCCTTGTTATTCATTGCCCGTTTATCAGCGATTTATCCCCTTCTCAGCATGCGCGGCGACGGCGGGCAAGGAGACCGGTGGCGGCGGTCAGAGCCAGCAGGGCGGCGCCGGGCTCCGGGACGGGAGCGCCCACGATCTGGGCATACTGCGTGCCCTGATTCAACTGCATCCCGGTAATCTGGCCGCTGGAGGCGGGGCCGTTCCACTGGATGTTGAAGGAGGTCACGGGAGTGCCCAGGGCAGTAAGATCCCATTGATAGGCATGGATGGAGTTCGTGGCCAGATAAACGCCGCCGTCCAGGAAGTAGGCCGTGGAGCTGGCGGGGATTCCGGTGGAGCCACCGTTCACATACAGCGTGGGCACACCGCCATTCAGGAAGGCCGCGCCACCCGTTTCATCGTAGTTCGCCTCCAGTTGGAAAACGATGGTGCTCAGCCCGTTCAGCGCGCTGCTGTCTCCCACGCTGAAGGTGGCGGTGCTTCCCGCCTGATAGGGGCCGGCCCCCGCGAAGGCCGCGCTGCCGGACACCTTGGTGAAGACGGCATCCCCGGTAATCCCGGTGTTGGAGGCAAAAGGAGCGGGCCAGGTGGAGGTGTAGGAAGCCAGGGTGCCCACGCCGTTGGAGGGCGTGGCATAGGCGGGATAGTTCGCGCGCGTCATGCCGGACCATCCATCATATTGCGTGGTTCCGGGAAGATTCACGGAAAGAAACGCCGCGCCCGCGACGGCGGGGGACAGGAGCAGGACGGCGGAGGCTAACGATGTTTTATATAGGTTCATTCTTGGAAGGAAGGAGGAGGGAAGGCCGCCACTCTACACCTTCACACATGCCCTTTGCTGACGTGCGTTTGTTGAAAAATGCCTCCAAATTGCGAAATCCGGATTTTTTTGAGTAAAATAAAATGAAAGCCCTGACAAAGGGGCGGTAGCATTCCGGACGGGCTCACATACACGCGCATATACACGCACGCGCGCGCGGACATGTCTCTTAAAATCCGGACCCGGGGAAAGGGGCGCAAAGGCATCCTGGGGGGCGATCCTGTCCCGCCGCGCGGTGCCCGGAGGCCGGGCATTCTCCGTAATCAGGCGGTTGCGGCCAGCTTCCAGTCCTCAATGAAAGGCTCCCACGTCATGTGGCGCATCACGAGCCCCGCGATGAGCTGTCCGTTCCACGGCGAAGAAGACCGGAGGGTTCACGGTCCGGATTACTCCGGCAGAGTCCGCGGCTTTCGGGGGCGGGCATGCGGCCGGGCAGGCACCTCATCCATCCGCTAAAAAGTCCTGACAGGTTTCCCGGAGGACGGGAATGGGAAGTTCATCCCACGAGGTTTTGTATGCCCCTAAAGAAGGTCTGTGGAGCCCGGTGCCCGGGAGAATCCGATAGCTTATTTATGATGTCATTAATTAAAAGCGGGGTCGTTTTAAGGGGTGTAATCCCCGGATTTCACGAGCTCTGAAATCGATCTTTTTTATTTATCTTTGGCGTCATTCCCCCGGCTGGTGGATTTAGGCTTTTCCTCCTTTTCAGGTTTCTCCTCTTTCTGAGCGGAGGGCACGGGAGGGGCGGGCACGGGTTTTTCGCCGGGGTTGCTTTTGCGCAGGAAAAGCAGGTGCTGCCAGGGCAGGCCATGGAATTCCCGGGCCACCGTGAAGCCGGAGGCCTGCCATTCCTTGTAGATCTGCGCCCGGCTCATTTTATGTTCGGGCTTTATCGGCACTTCGGGATCCTCGGCGCGGAATTCCACCAGGGCCACCATGCCGTCAGGTTTCAGCGCGGCGTGCATGCCCTTGAGCATTTCCGCGGGATTGCCGAACTCATGATACACATCCACCAGCAGCAGGAGATCGCACGAGGCCGGAGGGAGCTTCGGGTCCCACGTTTCGCCCTGAATGGTTTTGATGTTCGTGATGCCGCGTCCCTCCGCGCGGGTTTTCAGCATTTCCAGCATTTGCGGCTGGATGTCGCCCGCGAGGATCGTGCCCTTTTCCCCTACGAGGCGTGACATTTTGAGGGAGTAATAGCCATTCCCGCAGCCCAGATCACAAACCGTCCAGCCGGGCTGTATTTTGAGCTGTTCCACCATGAGCGTGGAATTCTCCTCCTGCTCCCGCGTCTGACGCAGCAACCACTCGGCACCTGTCCAGTGCATGGTCTTCGCGATGGTGCGGCCCATGTATTCGGTGAGCTCGTCCGGCGCGGCCTGTTTCGGAATGGGGGCAGGCGAGGGCTTTCCGGAAGGGGCCGCGGTCTGGGCGGCAAGGGGCAGAGAGGTCAGGAGGAAGGTAAGCAGGGCGATGCGCATGCCGCAGGCTGCACCATTTTCCTGTCCGGGCAAAGGTGGCGCATCCCGGACATGCGGGGCGCGCGGGAACCCCGGACCTTTTCTTCTTCAAGTCATCTCCCTGTTCCTCAAACCCGGCGCAGCACCACACTGCCGAGAGCGCAGGCGAGAGCCAGGAAGTAGCACCAGGGCTCCACACTCTGGCGGGTCTCCACAGGGGTGATGTTCTCCTTCACGGTCGGGGCGGTGAATTCCGGGGCGGCGGCTAGCAGAGGGGGCACGGTCTGGCCCAGGCGGTATTCGCCGGGGGAAGGGCGGTTGTAGTGCACCACCTTCAGCTTGCCGTTCTCAATGTCCCGAAGACGCACGGTGAGCTTTTGTTTCCCGTTCAGGGGCACGGATGCGGTGTAGCGGCCCAGGCCGGCCTCGTTCACCGTCACGGGGAGTTCCGCGCCGTTTTCATCCACGGCCTTCGCGTCCCACTTGATGTTATTCACCGGGGTCCCGTCCGTCTCACGGCGGCGGATGTCAAAATTCCACTCATCGTTCACCACCATGTTCCGCACCTCCATGCCCTGGATATTTTTGGGCCGGAGGATGGAACGCAGCACCTGCGCCCAGAACTTCCCGCAGCCATCCCACGCCAGCCACTCCCCACCCCACTTTTCCGTGAGGTCCGAGGTAAACGAAAGCCCCTGCCCGAGGCCGAAGCGGCCGATGGCCAGGAGAGGGTCGCCGGTTTCGGCGGAAAGAATGGTCTGCGTCACCGGCTTCGCCTCAGTCATCACATAGCCCAGCGAGGACGGCAGTTTATCGCCATAGCCTGCCAGCATGGGGTGGTCCGTGGTGACCACGGGCGCATAGACGTCCTCTTTAATGGCGCTTTTGCTGGCCTGCATGGTCTCCCGGGTGAAGATCTGCGGCACGCTGGCCGGATCCTGCGCGGCGTAAAACCGGCCCTTTCCGATCTCCGCGATGCTCTGCAACAGGTCCGCCGCCGCGCCGTCACCCAGGGCCACGGTGGAAACGGTGACGCCGCTGTCCGCCAGCGCCTGGGTGAGCTCCGCGAAACCGCGGTCCTCCGTCTGGCCATCCGTGAGGCAGATCATGTGCTTCACCTTCGCGGAGCAGTTGTCCAGCAGTTGCTTCGCCTGCTGCATGGCCGGATACATGTCCGTGCCGCCGCCTTCCGCGATGGTGTCGATGGCGGCCTGGATGCTGTCCTTCTCCGAGGCGCGACGCATGTCGCTGATGAGGTAGGGTTCGCTGTCGAAAGCGACCACCGCCACCTGGTCCTGCGGGCCCAGCAGCTCCACGCTGGCCTTCGCGGCCTGGCGGGCCATCTCAATGGGCAGGCCGCTCATGGAACCGGAGCGGTCGATCACCAGCACCATGGCCAGGGAAGGCTTTTCCTTTTCCTTTTCAAAGCGGCTCACCAGGGGCAGCACCTCCTCCACCGGCGTCTTGTAATAACCACCCAGGCCGAAAGTGTTCTCGCTGCCAAACATGGCCAGTCCGCCGCCGAAGTCCTGCACGTAGCTTTTCAGCAATCCCATCTGACGCACCGTCATGGAAGTAGCCGGGATGTCCGCGAGGACCACGGTGTCAAAGGTGAGCAGGCCGTCCATGCTGTCCGGAAGACCGTTTTCCCCGCGCACGTCCACGTCGAACTCCTGCTCCTGGAGCGCGCGGGAGAGGCCGCGCATTTCCTTCGGCGTCTTGTGAATGATGAGCACCCGGCTTTTCCCCGTGACCTCCACGGTGGCGGACGCCTGGTTGTTGAGCGGGAAGTGATCCTTCTCCGGAATGAGTTCCGCCGTCCAGAGGCTGGACCCGGCGATGGTCATGGGCACGTCAAACTCCACCATGTTCTCCTTCCCCGGACCCAGCTTCACACCTTTTTCCGCCACCTTCACCCCCTGGCTCAAAATCCGCACATTTCCGTCCATGTCCTGATTCGCCGCCATGCGCACACGCAGGCGCACGATTTCCCCGGAGTAGGCGTTCGGGGAATTCGGCTCCACGGAGACGATGGAAGCCTCGGGATCCGTCAAGCCGCCCAGCTTCTTCCAGACCACATCCACATTCTCCCGCTTCAGGGTTTCCATGGCGGTGGAGATACTGCCCTGTGTTTCCTGACCGTCCGTCAGAAGCACCAGGCGGCGGCTCTTGCCCGCGGGAAAGGCCAGCCGGGTGCTGAGCACGGCGTCCGCCATCCGCGTGGCCGAGCGGAATTCATCGTCCGCGATGCCCTTTTGCCATTCCTCCAGTTCCTTTGCCAGGTCATCCGTCTTTTTCAGACGCACTCCATTGCCGAAGGCAAACACCGTATAGGAATCCCCGCTGCCGAGTTTGGAAATGGCCGCGTTCACTTCATCCACCACACTCCGCGCGGCCTTTAGATCCACGCTCTGGCTCACGTCCACCAGAAAGACCACATGCACGTCATCCACCTTCCGCATCCAGCCCGGGCGGCAAAGCGCCAGGACGAGAAAGACGATCGCCAGCGCCCGGAGCGCGAAGGAGGCCAGCATCAGCTTCTTTGGCCGGTCCACCAGAGTGAACCAGAAACCGCCCGCGAGAACGAGAAGACCGAGAAGCCACCACAGCGGCTGGAGATACGTCAGGTGCATTGATGGGGAAAGGGAAAACGCGGGGATGTGTGCCAGTGTCCCGCGGTTCTGTCCAACGACATTTCTCCCCACATCCGTGTTCAACAGGAATGGAAAAATACCGCTAAAAAGAGAGTCCGCAGCGCGGGAAATCCCGGTGGCAGTGCGAAGAAGGAAAGTAGGGCGGGCTCCGCTGCCAGGCAGAAAGCCTAGAGGAGAAATTAATTCACTTCCGGCCCGCGGGAAATGCTCATAAATATAATGCCCGCGACCTATGAAGAGCATGCACGGACCGGTGAAACCACCGGACGCTGGATCACAGTGGTGGCGGACCCGGACGCGGGAGGAGGGCACGGTTGACCATGCGGGTCATAGCGGCGGCTCCCAGGAGGGGAGCCACCAGATTGAGAAAAGGAATCAGCCCCAGAGCGGCGGTGACGATGCCATAGCGCAGGAGCAGGCCCCGGTGGGCGCGCCGCCAGGCGCGGGCGGAGGCGGGTGGCAGGCGGCGGAGCGCCACGGCATCAAACTGCTCGCGGGCGAGGAGCACGCCATTCACCAGGACATAGAGAACCGCCCCGGCCCCGGCCACCCACAGCAGTGGGAGATACACCGGGAGGGCCAGCCCGTTCAGCACCACCAGAAGGACGAAGTATTTCAGTCCGTTCACCAGGGAGGCCATGACCGGCACCTCCAGCGCGGGTGGCAGCGGGGGCCGGTGCCGGGCATCCACGGCACGGGCCACGGATTCATAAAAGAAACCGCCGATGATGCCAAAAAGCGCCGGAAACAGCAGCACGGCCGCCACCAGGCTGCCCAGCCAGCCTCCCCACGTGAGCACCGTGCTCCACGCGCCGGCGTGTTCGGAAAAGTGTTGCAGCACCCATCCCAGGCCCGCCCACAGCGCCAGAAACGCGAGCGCCGAGAGCAGCACGCAACGGATGACGACGCTCCACAGGCGGGGATCCAGCAGAAACTGCCGCAGGGCAGCCAGGTGATCAGGGATGGCGGACATGACGGGGGAAGGCCTCATGCTAAGCCTGGACCCGCCACGCGCGCTACAGCAGCATGCGGATCATTTTTCCCTTCAGCCCGCCGGGCAGGGGAAAGCGGTTGCCGGTTTTCACCATGGCCAGCTTCAGTGCCTCCGTCATCCACTTCCTGCTGGTCTCCACCTCCCGGACGGTGAGTGTATTGTCCAGCCCCACGCTGTAGTATGCCTGGAGCTTCACGGGCTGGTCCTCGCCCTCCAGGGCGAGTTCCGCGGTGACTTTCTGCTCGCGCCGGGAGAGGCTGAAGGATTCCAGCTTCACCCACTCCAGACCGGAGGAGGCCAGCTTTGCCTGGAGAGCTTTGATGATGAGGGAATCAGTCACGACGGCAGTGGGAGGAAAAGGTCAGGCCAGGAAGCGTTTGGAAAGATCCCCGTAGGCATCGATCCGGCGGTCCCGCAGGAAGGGCCACCATTCACGCTGGTTGCGGATGGCGTCAAAGTCCACCTCCGCGAGAATGACTTCCTCCTGGTCCGTGGAGCCGCGAGCAATGAGATCGCCCATGGGTCCGGCCACGAAGGAGCGGCCCCAGAATTCGATGCCCTTGCCGCTCCCGCTCCCGCCGCCGGCCGCGGCTTCGAATCCCGTGCGGTTCACGCTGGCCACGTAGCAGCCGTTGGCCACGGCGTGGCTGCGCTGGATGATCTCCCAGGACTTATACTGCTTTTCCCCCAGTTCATCTTTTTCCGCCGCCAGCCATCCGATGGCCGTGGGAAAGAAGAGAATGCCCGCGCCTTGCATGGCCGTGAGACGCGCGCCCTCCGGATACCACTGGTCCCAGCAAATGAGCACGCCAATGCGCCCGATGGCCGTGTCCCAGGCGGTAAAGCCGCGATCCCCGGGCGTGAAGTAATACTTTTCCTCAAAGTGCGGATCGTGCGGGATGTGCATTTTCCGGTAGGTGCCCAGCAGGCTGCCATCTGCGTCAATGATCGCGCAGGAGTTGAAATACAGGCCCGGAGCAGCTTTTTCAAAGACTGGCAGCAGCAGCACCACGCGGAGTTTTTTCGCCAGCTTGCGAAAACGGTCCGTCAGCGGCCCAGGGATGCTCTCCGCCAGCTTGAACCATTCCGGGTCCAGCGACTGGCAGAAGTAAAGGGAGGCAAATAGCTCCTGAAGGCAGACCAGCTTCGCCCCTTTTTTTGCCGCCTGGGTGATGAAGGTCTCCGCCTTCCGGAGGTTGTCTTCCACCTTCGCGCCGCAGCGCATCTGCACGAGACCGATGGAACAGGAACTGGAGGAGGTTTTGGAGGACATAGGAGGAAACGCAGGATTTCAGGGTATTCCGCCCCCGCGCCAGGGGAAAAAACCGGGGACACTGGTCATCCCCTGGAATCCCGTGGAGCGGTGGATCGGCTCTTGACGGAACGGCCTGGCTTTGGCTTACCGGGGAGGTGCCTTCTTCACCTGAAATATCCCCTGACATCGCGTCCGTGCCGCCGAAACGGGTCATCATTCTCGGCAGCACCGGCAGCATTGGCGCCAGCGCGCTGAAGGTCGCCCGGGATCTGCCAGGCCGTATGCACGTGGTGGGGCTGGCAGCCTGCCGCAGTGTGGACACACTGGCCCGGCAGGCGATGGAAACCGGAGTGAAACACGTGGCGCTTTTCGGTGAGGAAGGCCTCGGGGATTTGCGCTCAAAGGTGCCCCCGGGGGTGAAGGTCTATGGCGGGAGCCAGGGCTTGATTGATCTTGTCACGGAGGTGGAGGCGGACATGGTGCTGGTGGCCATCCTGGGCACGGAGGGACTGCGTCCTGCGCTGGCAGCCATCGAACTCGGGCGGGATCTGGCGGTGGCCAGTAAGGAAATCCTGGTCATGGCCGGGGAGGAGGTGATGAACGCGGCGCGGCGGAAAGGCGTGCGCGTGCTGCCCGTGGACAGTGAGCATAATGCCATCTTCCAATGCCTGGAGGGGCGTGACGCCGGGGAGGTGAGCCGCCTCATTCTCACCGCCAGCGGCGGCCCGTTCCG
This sequence comes from Verrucomicrobiales bacterium, assembly GCA_965229245.1. Lineage (GTDB taxonomy): Bacteria > Verrucomicrobiota > Verrucomicrobiia > Verrucomicrobiales > V1-33 > V1-33. The sequence goes on along the minus strand of CBDDIW010000001.1, from coordinate 463,489 downwards.
CACCTGGGCAGCAGAGGACATCGCCGGAGCCACCCTGGAGCAGGCGCTGAAACACCCCACCTGGGAGATGGGCCGGAAGATTACCATCGACTCCGCCACGCTTTTTAACAAAGGCTTGGAAATGATCGAAGCCCGCTGGCTCTTCGATGTGGAAATGCCGCGCGTGGACGTCATCGTGCATCCGCAGAGCGTGATTCACAGCATGGTGGAGTTTATCGATGGCAGCGTGCTCGCGCAACTCAGCCATACGGATATGTGTTTTCCCATCCAGTATGCCGTCACATGGCCGGAGCGCGTACCTAACACTCTGCCGCCGCTGGACTTTGCCACCCTGGCGAAGCTGGAATTTGAAGCTCCCCGGCGTGAAGTTTTCCCGGCGCTGGATCTCGCCCGCCACGCGGGCAATGAAGGCGGCACGCTGCCCTCCGTGCTGAATGCCGCGAATGAAGTGGCCGTGGCCGCGTTTCTGGAGCGGCGTATCTCTTTCCCGGATATCTGGAACCTCGTGGGCCACGTCATGGAAAAACATCAAAACACCCCTCACGCCGATCTGGAGACGATCCTGGAGGCGGATGCCTGGGCCAGGGGAATGGCGAAGGCGGAGACGGAAACGCGGGCCTGGAGGAGATGAGGGGTGAACCTCCATTCCTCATTCCAGGCGAAAGGGGAAGGGAACCGGTATCAGAAGCAAACCCGCGGGATAAATAAAAAGGGGCCACCGGATGTCCGGTGGCCCCACCTTCGCTGACAGAGGAGACCTTAAGGTGTGGAGGCCGGCCAGGGGCCGTCTGCCTGCATGACGTGCAGGCGATAGAAGCGGCGGGGGGTGCCGGGAGTGACCTGAATATCGACGGAGTGCGGGCCGACGTCATGGAAGCTGCCGAGGCCGGCATCCGTCCATTTTTGAAGATGCGTGGCGGAGGCGGCATCTTCCGACTGATACACCCGGTAGAACCGTCCCGTGGCACCGGTGAAGGTGAAGTGGGTGGGGGTGGCGGCATCCTGGAGGAGGCGGAGCACGGACTTTGCATCATACTTATCCGTGCCCATGAGGTCCTCGTCCAGATTGCTCACACCATCGCCATCCGCGTCCGTGGTGGGGTTGGCACCCTTCTCGATGAGGTGGAGATTCCGGAGCGTGAATTTCTTGTCCGGCGAGTTGTTCATACCGTCCAGGGTGATCACCGCATAGTCCGCGGCGGCGGGGAGGGTGAATTTGAGCTGGAAAGTGGTGGAGATGAATCCGGAAAGCGCCAGGCCAGGGGCCGGACGGTTGAATTCGTCCTTCAGGCGGTTGTTGTTGTAGGGCAGAGAGGCAGAATCGGAGTAACCGTTAAGCAGCTCATTGCCGTCAGTGTCGAAGGGATCGATGAGATTAGCCTCGGACTGGAGACCCTGCTCGTCCCAGAGGACCTTCAAATAGAAGTAGTCCTGCGTCCCGAAATTGGTGGAGGCACTGGTTTCGCTGACCACGAGTTCCGCGGTGACATCCACTTCGCCCACCGTGGAAAGCTCGATCACTTCCGAACTGAGCAGGCCCGGGGCCATCTGGGGAGTGCCGTTCTCCGACCCATCGCGAATCGTGCTGTCGTTCAGGGTGAGAACCCCGTTTGTGATATTCTTCCAGGCATTATCCTGGGTGTCCAGGGTGCTCGTGATGAGCTGCACACCCAGACCATCCAGGGTGAGAATATCTCCCAGGACAAACCGGGGGGGCGGGGGGAAGGTGTTGAGAACGAGGCTGGCGGTGGGGTCCACGCGGTCATAGACGGTTAGAGCCGCCGGCATAGTGGCGACTTCAACCCGGATATCATAGAGAGCTCCGTAATTCCCCGCGTAGAAAGTGCCAGGCTGGCCAGGGATGGGGATATTGCTCGTCCAGCCGTTGCCGCCATTGATGGCATCCATGGTGAGCCGGAAGGTGATAATGTCATCGCTCAGCGACGGGGTAATACCACCTTCCCGTCCGGGATTGACAATGTCGTAGAACAACTGCGTGGCCGGAGGGGGCACCGTGAGAGTTTTGGTGAGGCTGGGGTTCACCTGATCCGTGAAGGTGAGGTTCGCCACCCCCGCGCTCACCAGGAAAGGGCCGAAGTTGGTCGCCGTGCCATACTGGGCATTCACCGGGAAAGAGTTGGACTGGTAGAACTGATTCCCGCCATTCAGCTCCGCGGTGACCGTGGCGGTGATGTAGAACTCATCGTTGGAAAGATCATCGTCCATCTTGTTATCCCGCGTGACCGTGTAGTTCGCGTAGATGGTGGGTACCGCTGGAGAGAACGTGATGTTATCGATCAGCGTGTGCTCGCTGGTGGAGTCATTGCCTCCGGAGGTGATGATCCGGGCATGAGTGGCGGACCCGCGGACAATCGCCGGGGAGCGGAAGCTCACGAAAGGAAACGGCTGGGAGGGATACGGCTGGGAGCCGGGATAATTGATGCCGTTGGCGGAGGTCTTGATTTGATTGAACAGCGTCACCCCGTTGGTGGCATTGATGATGGTGCCCACAGTGGTCCACGGGCCGTTGATGCTGGTGGCGGTCTGCACGGTGGCCGTGAAGGTGTCCGCGTCTTCGAAGCCCGTGGTGCTGGTGGTGTAAGCCGCCAGATCCAGGCTGGCGCGGAATTCCGTGACCCCGGTGATATTGACGCCCTCCGTGACGAGAGAGGGCCGGGCGGAGTTGATATCGAAATATTTGGCCGAACCATTGGGAGCGGGCTGCACGGCCACCTTTGCCGCAGCACTGCCCCCGGACCAGCCTGGCTCCGTGGAGGTAATGGTGCGGACGTAGCTTTGAGCACCCACGGCGGGTTCCGTGAAGCTGATGACCACATTATTCGTGGCGGAGACCGCGGGTTCCACCGCGGGCACGGTCACCACTGTGGTGGTGGCACAGGTGTTGGTGATGGCGTCCGCCACGGTAAAGGTGAGCGGACTCTGGGCCACGGGCACGTCGGTCACGGCTTTGGAGACGCCGTAGGTGCCGGTGACGGAAGGCCCGCTGAGGGATTTCCAGCCGCCATTCCCCGTGCCAAAGCCGGAGACGATGATGTTAAAACTCATCGTGTCATCCGTGGGATCCGCGGGGGTGCCGTTCGTGTTCCGGGTGATGTTGCTCACGGTGGCGGAAACCGTGCAGCCCACGGAGGCGAATTGGACCTCCACGTCATCGATGCCCATGTAGGCGTCCTCACCGCCATCATTCGCATTCGACCAGCGGAGGGCGAGCACTTCATTCGGCAGCACGACGATGTCCGTGCCCGGGGCCTTATTCACCGTGGCCACATCCGGGGGCCGTTTGGAACTGGCCACGGACTGCGCCGGGTAGGTGTAGTCCATGGAGGTATCCGCCGTCCAGCCCGTGCCGAGGGCACCGGTGATGGCGGCCTCGTTCGCGGCAATGCGGCGGGAAAAGGCGAGGGTCTCCGTCTGGGTGGTGATGACGGAATTTGTGCGGTAGACCTCCGTGTTATACTTGATCCGGGATACCTTCAGCGGGGAGCCGGAGGTGTTCTGGAAGAACGCCATGAAATGGTAGGTCCCGTGCGTGGTGGTGGGCGCGGCCCCCAGGGCGCGATCCGCGGCATTGGTGGCTCCCAGGCTGTAAAGACCGGCCACCCAGGTGCCGGAGCCGTCCGAGGCGAGGATATTCGCGGAGGGAGGGGAGGCCCCGTCCCGGTAGAGCCGCCATCCGGGAATCGTGGTGCTCTCGCTCCAAATGGTGCCGGTGGTCTTCGGCAGGGTATCGAAGTTCTGCGTGTAGGTGGTGGGCCCTGACACGGTCACGGGCGCGGCGAAGGCCGCCCGGGTCAACAACAGGAGGAGGAGGAATTTTGTCTTCATCAAGGGGGAGGATAGTTGGGAAATGAACGCCCTCCACTCCGAACCGGTTTCACCCCCCGGGTTCGGGGCGATGGACGCCCGTGCTTCCTTATAGGAAGTTCCCCGAGGGATGGCCAGAAAAATGTGAGGCCGCATCTGCTTTTAACCGGGCTTGAATGATCGGGCCGGAGGGGTGGGATATCCCGGGATTTTATTCCTTCTTTTCCGATCCAGGAAGGCGGAGCATTTCGGCTAGATTGTAGCGGGTGTAGCGCGTGGCGCTGGCCACGTTTTCGCTGTCGGCATTTGCCACCCAGAGGTCCAGTGAATCCGGGGCGAAGAGCACGCTGTGGATGTTGCTGCCCATGCACACAGGCCGCGTCATGAGCTCGCGGGCGGTATCGGCGGTGAATTTTCCGTAGCCCGCGTTCACGCGGCGCACCAGTTCCTTGTAGCGGTCCCCGGCGGAGAGGAGCACGGTGTCTTTCACGGGGTCGCTCAGTTGCGGGTGTTTTTCACCGGGCCAGACCACCTCGAAGACATCGGGCGTGGTCTTCAGCCCGCAGGCGCGGTGGGTTTTCGCGTCGGAGAGCACATAATAGTATTCGCAGGTGCGGGGCGTTTTCCGCATGATCTCGATGGCTTCCTCCAGCGTGGAGGCCTTCTCCATAACTTCGCGCACCAGTTGCGCCATGGGCTTGCCGTCCCAGTGGCCTTCGCCGCGGCCCCCCATCTCACCGATGGCCACCTGCTTTTCATTCATGGCGGTGACGCTGCCGATGAACCCGGCGTAGCTCACGTTCACCCAGGCGTTTCCTTTGTCCGGTTTCATGACCATGACCACGGCGTTCTCCTCCAGGCCCACGCCGCGCAGGTAGTCCAGGATGCGGCCGTGGTAGAGCTTCCCGCCTTCCGTGGCCTCGCCCATGAGCGCGAAACCGCTGCAATGGAAGAGCTCCGGGAAGAAATTCGCCAGCCGTACTTCCTCGTGGTCCATGCCCACAGCGTCCGCGATGGCGTCCATTTCACGCAGGTGACGGGGATCGATGAATGGGCCGGTGCGGCGCACGGCCTCCTCGATCTCGCCGAAGAACCAGCGGCCTTTGTCAAAGGAACTCCCCACGCCCACGCCGTAGAGGATGCGCTCCAGCGCGCGGCGGATCTCCTTTTTCACAAGCGTGCCATGCTGCCGTCCCATCTCCTCGGGGGTGCCCTCCAGGAAAAGCACGCGCGTGCCATCGTGATCCTCCAGCCGTCCCTTGCCCTCGGTGGCGATCACACGCCGCGCGCCGGTGGCCGGGGGCAGCGTGGGAATGCGGCTGCCGATGCTGGAGACGGCGGTGTCCAGGAACTTCACCAGATGCGCCAGAGCCACGCGTTCTGTTTTGTCATCCGCCTCCGCCACCGGCCGCCACGCGGTGTCCGGCAGGTGATCGCTCACGGTGTGGCCCTTCAGACGCAGAGTCACCGCGGTGCCCTTGCCATCATTGTAGGAGAGGGTATGCGGCCAGGATCCGGCATCCGGCAGCGTAAGGGAAAGCGTGGCTTTGGGAATGCCGAAGGACTGTACGGCGGCGTCATTCGGCGTCACGGAGAGCGTGGCTCCGGCGGTCCCGCTCCACGTGCCCTTGATGTCCGCCAGCGCGGGCAGCAGGGAAAGCTGGGCGGCGGTCACGGGCAGCTTCAGCGCGGGGATGTTCACCGCCTTCACGCTGTCCGGACGCGTGCTGAAGCGGGGCACGGAGGCGTCCCCCTCCAGCAGTAGATTCTTCCGGGGCACGTGGATCCACATCTTCGTGCCATCGCTGCTCAGAGAGACCGGGCCGTCGATCTCCGTGCCGAGCCAGAAACGGTTGGGAGCCTGGAATTTGATCTTCGCCGGGCGGCCATTGAGGAACTTCACGCCGCCGGTGGCATTTTCAAAGGCCATGTCCACTTCCACCGCCCTGGCCGGGGCTCCCGCCTCCGGAGCCACGAAGGCCGCCACCTCCTGGAGCATGGCGACAAAATCCCCCGCGCCCGGGGCCTCCGCCGCGCGCAGAGGAGAAAAGGAAAGCAGCAGCGCCGGAACGGAAAATAAAGACAGAGGTTTCATGGGAAATGACGGAAAAGACAACTACTGACGGAAGGGGGGCAAAAATGGCAAGTTGTGAATTCCGTATGCCTGCCTGGGCTGGCACGCCATCCGGCGGCAGACCCCCTGGGGAGCGGCGACATTCCTGTGGCTGAAAGGGCCCGGTCAGAAGACGCGGCATGAACGTCCACTCTTCTTTTTTCCCTGGCATCGCCGGGGTCGTCCGCACGGAAATCCGCGGGACTAACACAATTTCCCGGGAAACCGCCCGCCGGAATAGCGGGGAACCGGCGTAGGGGATTCCCTGCTTATGTGACGGAAACGTGACCAGCCACAAGTAGCAGCGGCTCCTGGAGGCATGTAGTATGGGTCATCAGTAACTCAAATAAGAAGAAGCAAATGACAGGCCCCTACACCCGACTCAGCCCCCCTCCTACCGGGCACGAACTTCAACCCCTCCGCGAGGTGGGAACCATGGAAAAGACCCAGTTCTGGGATATCGATGATGTGATGGAAGCGCTCCGCATCGCCAACCGCCACGGGATTTCCCTCAAGAAGCTCCGGTCCGTGCCCGCCTCCGAAACCTCCACTCTCAAGGCAAGCTAAACCAAACCTTTCAGCCAACGCGGTGTGCCGGTTGACGGTGCCCGCTCCAGACCAACCCCGCCGCCCAGCGGGGTTTCGCTTTTCAAAGAGGGCAAAGGCACAGGGCGGGGAAGAAACCGCCGGGCGGGTGAATAATATCAAACACCACGCTGGCCGGGGAGCGCTTCGGAGCTAACGTCTCCCGCATGCCTCGAAAACTCAGCACTATCGCCCCGGACTGGTGGGACTATACCACCCTGGAAGACGACCTCATCCGTGACGCCGCCGCGCTCACTCCCCGGGACCTGGAGCAACTGGCCCGGCCGGGATTCCGCGTCGTGTTTCATGACACGCTGGAGGATTTCTATCTCGCCGAGGCCCTCGAGTACATCCATGCCTGGAAGGGTGCCACGGCGGATAATCCAGCCGGCATCTGCGGCCCCATCGGCCCCACGGAGCAACTCCCTCTGGTGGTCCGGTTGGTGAACGAACTGGGTATTTCGCTGAAGCACGCCCATTTCTGGGGCATGGACGAATGGTATGACGGCACCACCGAGGTGCCGGTGACGCATCCTCTCTCTTTTGAAAAGTGTGACCGGGAAATGCTCTTCGACCGCATCCGCCCGGAGCTCGCCATCCCGGACAGCCAGCTGCATTTCCCGAAAGCCGATACCGCCGCCTACCGCGCGAGCTGGACGGCGGGCGCGCGCTGCGCCGTCATGCAGGGAGGGCAGGGGGACATCAAGCACTGGGCCTTCAACGACCCTCTGAAGCGCGAGGGTGCCTGGAAGGACGCGCCGCCCACTCCGGCGGAATACCGTGCCCTGGCCACCCGCGTGGTGGACCTGCACCCGGTGACGCTCATGCAAAACGCGCGCACCTCCGGCGGGGGAAATGTGACCATGGTCCCGCGAAAGGCCATCACGGTGGGCCCCGTGGAGACCTGGATGGCGGAGAAGGTTTCCATCTGGCACGCCGGCACGCATGACAATCCCCTGGGCCAGCGCCTCACCGCGCTCATGATTTCCAAAGGACTGCCGGACAGTGCCGTGCCCATGTCCCTGCTCGCGGATCACCCGAACGTGGAATTCCACTACTACCGCGGGGGTCTCGGCACCTGTGCCGTGGAGATGCACTGATGGACGCGGCCTCGCTGGTCTATTCCACGCGGGACGTTCCGTCGGTGGAGGAATTCGTGGACGTGCTGCGCCGTTCCACGCTGGCGGAGCGGCGGCCCATGGAGGACCCGGAGTGCCTGGCGCAAATGGTGGCGAATGCCACGCTCTGGGCCACCTGCCGGGATGCCGGGGGCAGGCTCCTGGGCGTGGCGCGGTCCGTCACGGATTTCTCCTACTGCTGCTATCTCTCGGACCTCGCGGTGGACCAGGAATACGCCCGCCTGGGCATCGGCCGCTGGCTCATCGCGGAGACGGCGGGCCGCCTGGGGCCGCGGTGCACCCTCATCCTGCTGGCCGCTCCCGCGGCGGCGGACTACTACCGGCACATCGGTTTCCAGCATCATCCCCGGGCATGGATTCTCCCGCCCGGCTAGGGTCCCTGGCCCGGAAACGGGCGGCCCGTCCCGCCGGAAGTCCGGGCTCCGCGGCACGGGTGTTTCCCTTGCCTTTCCCAGGCGGGCTCCCACTGTGGCGGCCATGAAATTCAGCTGGTTCCTCGCGCTGCGCTATCTCAAGCCGAAGCGCACGTTCATTTCCATCATTACCGTCATCTCCATCGCGGGGGTGGCCCTGGGGGTGGGCGTGCTCATCGTGGTCATCGCGGTCATGAGTGGCTTCGAAAAGCGCATCAAGGACGAGTGGCTGAAGGTGGAACCCCCGCTTTACCTGCACGACAGCACGCGGCGCACCATCCCGGGGCAGGCCGTGGCGGATACGGCTCCGGTGTGGCGGGAATTGCTGGCAAAGGTGAGGTCCTTCCCGGGCGTGGAATCCGCCTCGCCGTTTCTGAATGTGGTGGCGCTGGTGCAGCAGGCCCGGCCGCAGCAGTTGGATAACACGCAGATTTCCGTGGAGCCTCCCGCCCCGCCGGAAGCCTCCCCCGATGGCAGTGCTCCCGCCCCGGTTCCGGCCCCCGGGTCGACTGAGGCACCTCCCGCGCCGCCCGCCGGTGAAAAAGCGGCGGACGCCCCGCCCGAACCCGCTCCAGACGATGCCACCCCTGACGCCCCTACCCCGGAGGAGGAGGCGGCCATGGAGGCGGAGGAGGCCCGCCTGGACCGCTCCCGGCCTTTCACGGAGGTCACGCTCATGGGCGTGGATCTGGACGATGTGAATCTCATCAAAAAGCGGAGTGACCGCTTCCAGGAACTTTTGGACCGCCGCCCTTTTCCCCAGGCGCTGGGGGAGTTCGACGTGGGCGGCATGACCGTGGTCCTGAGCGATGTGGTGGTGAATAAAGCGGACGGGCACATCCCGGGGGAATACCCCACCGCCGGACAGACGGTGTATAACCTCTTCGGCCCCGCGTTCATCAAAAACGGCATCCAGATCATGCAGGATGAGAATGCCGCGAAAAGCAGCAAAGAGAAACAGGAGGCCAATGCCCGGCGGGACCGGGATTATCCGCTTCCGGAGGACCTCACTCTCACGGGCATTTTCACCGATGACAAACAGCAGGCCGCCGGACAGGCCGCGGTGGGCTATATTTCCCTGAAAACCGCCCAACGTCTTGCCGGGGCCGAGGGCGCGGTGGACGGCATCTTTGTGGACCTGGGCGATCCGTATGACGCGCTGTCCATGGCGGAGAAGATCAAGGCCGCCGGCCTCCTCCCCCCGGGATGGGTCACGGAGACCTGGGTGGACCGCCACCGCCAGCAGTTCGAGGCCGTGGAGAACGAGCGCGGTATGATGTATATCGTGCTCGGATTCATCTCCCTCGTCGCCGCCTTCTGTATCATGAACACCATGATAACCATGGCGGTGCAAAAGCGCCGGGAGATCGGCATGATGCGGGCGCTGGGCGCGAAGACGAGCCACATCGTGAGCCTGTTCATGACGAAGGGCTTCATCGTGGGCCTCTTCGGCACGGGGCTGGGGTATCTCCTGGGCCGCCTGGTGCTTTATTTCCGGAATGATCTGCGCACGGTCATCAATGACTGGTTCGGACACCAGATCTTCGATGCCGCCATCTACGGGCTGAATGAAATCCCGGCCGAGCTGCGCACGCTGGACCAGGTGATGATCTGCGGCCTCGCCTTCATCCTCTGCACCCTCGCGGCGGTGCCTCCCGCCTTCATGGTGGGTCGCATGGAACCCGCCCGCGCTCTGCGCAACGACCGCTGATTCCAAAACCAGGATGACAGGGATGACAGGACTGACAATGCCGTGAGCAATACCCCCGACGACCTTCCTCCCGGCAGCGGCGCGCTTCATTCGCCCTACGAACCGCCGTCCACGGATCCCATCCCGCCCGTCGCGTCTTCGCCGGATCCCTTTCCTCCGGCGGACCCGGCCATCGCCGCGCGGAATGTCCGGGCCTTTTTGTGGTTCCGGGTGCTGTTCAATTCGCGGTTCTATTACCCTATTTATACCATCCTGTTTCTCGACTTCGGGTTGAGTCTGGAGGAATTCGCCACGCTGAATATGGTGTGGGCGCTGAGCATCGTGGTCTTTGAGGTGCCCAGCGGCGCGCTGGCGGATAAACTGGGGCGCCGGCACCTGGTGGTCTTTGCCTCGTTTCTCATGGTGGTGGAGATGCTCATTCTGTGTTTCATGCCGGTGAACGCGGGTGCCCTCACCTTTTCCCTCTTTCTGGTAAACCGGGTCATCAGCGGGCTCGCGGAGGCCTGCTGCAGCGGCGCGGACGAGGCCCTCGTCTATGATGCCCTGCCCGCGGAGGGGCGGAACGCGGCATGGACGCGCGTGCTGGCCAGTCTCATGCGCTGGCAGTCCATCACCTTCATGATCGTCGCCCTCATCGGCGCGGCGGTCTACAGCGCGGACTTCATGCGCGGGATTCCGGGATTTCAATCCGTCAGCAAGGAAACCTGCATGCGCATCCCGCTGTGGCTGAATCTCGGCATGGCCTTTGCCACGCTGGCCCTCAGCTTCCGGTTTGTGGACACTCACAAGGCCTCGCGCGATGGGGCCTCTTTCTGGAAGCTGGTGCGCTCCAGCTTCGGCCAGATGCTGGGCACGGGGCGCTGGATCATGAGCAATCCCGCGGCGGTAGTGCTCATTCTCACGGGACTGCTCTACGATTCCTGCACGCGCCTGTTTTACTCCGTGGGCAGCAGTTACTACCGGCTGCTGGGCATCGATGAATCCCGCAACGGCCTCATTCTGGCGGGCAGCTCGCTCATCGGCCTGGGCACCGCCCTCGTGGTGGAAAAGCTGGTGGGCGTGCTGAAGCCCTCGCATAACCTGGGCATGGTGGCGGTGTTCATCTTCGCCGGGCTCATGGGGATCTCTCTCCAGGTCACGGCATGGCACGGATGGGCGGGCGTGTTTTTTGTGGTGCCCTTCTGGCTGGCCATGCGGTCCCTGCATTACTTCCTCAGCCAGTATCTCCACCGCATCAGCGACTCCTCCCACCGGGCCACCATCCTGAGTTTCAAAGGGCTCACCATGAATCTGGCCTACGGAGCGGTCATGTGGCTCTACGGCGTGCAGACCGCCTGGCTGCGGAAAACCCACGCCGGGGACCTCGCCGGGATGTCCAAGGAGCATGAGGACACCCGCCTGCTGAGCCTGGCAATGCCCTGGTGGCCGTGGATCTTTGCCGTGCTGGCCGCTTTGCTGGTCCTGTTCGTCCGCCTCCGCTACCGCACGGGCCTCACCGGCCTTGTCGCCCGCCGGGGAGAGGAGGCATCCGGCGGTTGAATCATGCATTTGAGGTAGGAACCCGGTAAACTTCGCATCCTCGCAAACCTCCGGTTTCTTCCTGCCAGCGGCCGGAACCGGAACTCAGGAGGGCCGAAGGCCCGGACTCATACCAGCCCGGGGCAACGCCCCGGGAATGACCGGCAAGAATGTTTTCAAGGGCTGAAAGCCCGCGCCATTCCCCTTTGCCGGGGCCGCCTGGGGCGTTGCCCCGGGCTGGTATGGTTTGCGCCTTTGGCGCGGCAGGGAACCCATTCCCGCCCGGGAAGAGCATGCGGAAATCCGTTAGCCGGACACCGCTGTTTATTACCAGGGTTTAAGCGAGAGCCAGCGCGCCGCCCTGGCAGAGGTCCGGATTTCCGAAGCTCTTCAGCTCATGGCCGAAGGCCCCGGCGATGGACAGCCAGAGGCGATTGTGCGCCACGTTATCGTAGCCCATGGCGCGACCGGTCTTGAAGCCGAGGCCGCCGCCGCAGAGCATGAAGGGGATGTCGTCGTGGCTGTGGGTGTTGCCTTTGCCCAGCTCGTTTGTCCAGAGGATGGTGGTGTGGTCCAGCATGGAGCCGGTGCCGCCGGGTTCCGGGGTTTCGGCCAGCCGGCGGACCAGCACGGCCAGTTGCTCGCAGAGCCAGACGTTGATCTTCGCCAGCTTCTCCTGGGACTCCAGGTTGTTATCGGGATCGTGGGAAAGGGAGTGGTGGGCCTCGTTGATGCCCAGCCAGCGCATGTGTGCCTGGCCCACGGAATTCGTGAACTGGAGGGTGGCCACGCGGGCCATGTCGTTGGCAAAGGCATTCACCAGCAGATCCGTTTGCATGCGGAAGAGCTTGGGGATGTTGTCGTTGTCGTTTGGCACGCCGGGCTCCAGTTTCACCTGGGGCACGGAAAGCTCCTTGTTCTCACGGGCGTTCACCTCGCCCTCCATCTCACGGACGAAGGTGAGGTGTTTATCGAGGAGCGCTTTGTCCTCCGCGCTCACGAGGGTGGAGACTTTTTTCAGGTCCTCGTGCACTTCATCCAGCACGCTGGCCAGGTTTTCCCGGTCCTTCACGCTGCCATAGATGCGGTCGAAGAACTGATACGGGTCATCCGTGGGGGTCACGGGCTGGTTCGGCCCGGCGTAGGACCAGCGGGTCCAGGGGTCCGCCCGGTTTGGCACGGCGATCCCGAGATCCAGGGAGCCAAAGCGGGTCTTCGTCTCCGGACGGGACTGGAGGAAGTTTTTCAATTCCTGGTCGATGGAGATGCCTTTGCACCACCCGGCGGGATTGTCGGAGCCGCCCTGGATGTTCCCGGGGAAGAGTTCCTTGCCCGTGAGCAGGCAGCTCATGCCACGCATGTGCCCGTCCCCGTCGCCGCGCACTTTGTTGGACAAGCCCTTCAGGGTGAGCATCTTATCCTTGAAACCCTCCAGCGGCGCGAGAATCCGCTTCAGCGCGATGCCCTCCGCGTTCGTATCCGGCCAGAAGAGCGGCGGCAGCGTCCCATTGGGACTGAGGAAGAAGATGATCCGCTGTTTCGGCCGGCCCGCTTCCGCCGCCCGCAACGACGGTAATCCACCCAGAAACGGCAACAGAGCGGAGGAAAGTCCGAGATCACAAAGAAAGCGGCGGCGGGTGCGGATATTCATGGCTGGAGGAGGGCAGGGACCTGCCGCATAAGTTACGTCGCCAGGAGCAGCTTTTGATCATGAAAGCGGGGGAAGGGAAGGGGACCACCTTCCCCAACCGGGCTGGAAGCAGACGCTGATGGCCCTCCGTGAACGGGCTCTCTGATGGCGCGAATCACATCCAAACAAAAAACCCCGCCCGGCGGGAGCCGGACGGGGTTTGTGAAATCACCCGGTTATCTTACCAGCGCTTGTTCTTTTCAGCGCGATTCTCCCGGGGGCCGCTCGAAGGACGGTCGTCACGGGGGCGGGCTTCATTGACCGCGAGGGTGCGGCCATTCCAGTCCTTGGCATTCAGTTCGCTGACCGCGCCGTTCATGGCGGCCTCGGAATCCATGGTCACAAAAGCGAACCCGCGGGGACGACCGCTTTCGCGATCCATCGGAAGGTGGATATCAGTCACCGGTCCGTAAGACTCAAAAAGGCCGCGGAGTTCGTTTTCGGTGGTGGAGAAGGGAAGGTTCCCCACATACATTTTCGTATTCATTTCAATTCTTTCTGCCGACCGCTCGAGCTGAAAACGCAGACTCCGTTTTCCGGATTTGTCCTCACCGCTGAATCCTACGACCCCTAAGTGTTCTGCCATTTCCACCATAATTACCGGCAGTCGCCCGGCACCTTGCTCCGGTAAATGAATGAACGCAACCGGTATAAAATAAAAAATGAAAATAAGTTGGGGGCGCAAAACCCTGGTGGTGATCCCTATATACGAGGCGGGTGTTTCGTAATTCTCCCGTCCACCCAGACCTGCCGGGCTTCTTTTTTAGTCTCTCCAGCGGCCCGCCTCAATCCTGGAGAGTACGCCGCCCGGAGGGACTTTCGATAGGGAAGCCATCCGGCAGGGTGGACCCGCCTCCTCCCTATGAAGACAACGAGAAGTCCTCCTGAAGCCAGTAAATCGGCTTCGAGCCCAGGGCCCGCCGCAGCAGGTCAGTGAAGCTCAAGGCGATTACAGCGGGGTTTTTCTCTTCGGGGAAGGATTCGTGGAAAATATCAACATACACAGGTTGGGCCAGCGGATCTTCATAAGAGATCGCTGCATAGTCGGCATCACACACCAGGACGATTCCGAACCAGTAACGCGGACCATATTGCGGCTCGTCCGAACCACACACCAACATGCGGACACTCTTGATTTCCTCGAGAGAAAAAAAGTAGTAGGTGTAAGTGCCGTCCTCCCTCCCGAAGAGACACACCCCATCGCAGAGTTTGTAAAACTCACGCATGTCCTCGGGAAAACGGACTCCCAGCCTCTTTTCCGCGGCTTCCAGCATTTCAATGCCAGCCGAATCGTGAAGGTGGTGATTCGGATCGGTTTTTATCTGATCAATCAGGGACAGGATGGATTCCATTCGGCGTCACCTTAAACCGGAAGAGAAAGTTTGTCATCCAGCAACGTAGTTGAGGGCCTATTCCGGACTTTACCGGCAAGCGTTTGTTCCGTTTACGCTCTACCCATTATTCAGGAAGTTCAGTGCGGGTTCCAGAGCCAGGAGTCATCCGCTCAAGGGCCGCCGCGAGATCAGCCAGTTTCACCGGTTTGGGGAGAAAGTCCATCATCCCGGCCTTCAGACATCCGGCCCGGTCTTCCTCCATGGCATTGGCCGTGAGGGCGATGATCCACGGCGCGGGCCTTCCGTTCTCCGCGCAGTAAGCCAATATTCTCCGGCTGGCCTCCATGCCGTCCATCTCAGGCATTTGCACGTCCATCAGCACGACCTCATAATGCTGGCGTGCAAACGCGGCCACGGCCTCCAGGCCATTCCCGGCGATGTCAGGGTGGTGGCCGAGACGGGCGAGCATGTGCAGCGCGACCTTTTGATTGATGTGATTGTCCTCCGCCAGCAGCATGCGCAGGGAGCGCCCTTCCATCCCGCCGGCGACCACCGGGCGTTGGCGCGGATCCGGCCCGCCCGCAGGCGCGGCATGGCCCGCGGTTCTTGCAATGGCTTGAAAGAGCTGCGATGGCTTGGTGGGTTTGCTCAGAATGGCAGTGAACAAACGCCGGTCGCTCTCATGCAAGGGATGCCCCACCGACGTGAGAAGAATCAGCGGCAGCGCGGGCGCGGCCCCGGCATGAAGCACCCTGGCAAGCTCAACCCCGTCCGTCCCCGGCATCTGCATGTCGAGAATGGCAAGATCGAAGCGGGTGTTTAAGCGGATCGATTCCAGGGCAGGGCCCGCGCCATCCACCACCGTGGACTCCATTCCCCATTTTTGAGTCTGGCCGGCCAGAATCCGCCGGTTTGTCGCGTTGTCATCGACCACCAGCACCCGGAGGCCCCGGAATTCCGTGCTGGCAGGAGGAACATACTGGCGGGAACCGCTGTCCGCGTAATGCGCGGCCACCGTAAAGTGGAATACGGAACCTTCCCCCGGGACGCTGTCCACCCACATGGTTCCACCCATCATTTCGGCCAGACGTTTGCTGATGGCCAGACCGAGTCCCGTGCCTCCGAATTTCCTTGAGATGGAGGCGTCCACCTGCGCGAACGACCTGAACAACCGGGAGACTCCCTCCGGGGAGATTCCCATGCCGGTGTCATGGACGGAAAAATGCAGAAATCTCCCCCCGGCCTCCTCCTTCACGCCCACCGTGAGCTCGATCTCCCCGGCCTCCGTGAACTTCACCGCGTTTCCAATCAGGTTCACGAGGACCTGGCGGATCCGGGACACATCGCCCAACAGATGCCGCGGGCAGTCATCGGAGACCTCGTAGAGCAAGTCGATGCCCTTCCGGGCCGCGGGGAGGGAAAACAGATCCAGCGCGCTCTCGACGCAATCGAGCAGACTGAAGGCTTCGTTCTCCAGTTCAAAATTCCCGGATTCTATCTTTGAGAAATCCAGAATGTCATTGATCAGGCTCAGCAGACTTTCCCCGCTGTTGCGGATGATCCCGGTGAATTCCCTCTGCTCGGCATTGAGCGGAGTATCCATCAGCAGGGAGGCCATGCCGATCACCCCATTCATGGGGGTGCGGATCTCATGGCTCATCATGGCCAGAAAATGACTCTTGGCGGCATTCGCCTGCTCGGCCGCCCGGCGCGCGTCCTCGTGCTCGGTAACATCCGTCAGCGATCCGAACCATACCCGCGTGCCGTCGGAACGCCCCATGACCGAGGATTTCACGGAGACCGTGTGAATCTCCCCGCCGCGCACCCGGACGTGGAAGAGGTCATTCCAGGGCCTGAGGTCCGCCATGGTGCTCCTCAGGCGGTTTCGCACCGCTTCCCGTTCGGCCTCCACCACCAGGATGGCGAGGCGCGACGGGTGGCGGATGAACATCGCGGGATCGCGACCGAACAGTTGCTGGAATCCCGCGCTCAAAAGAGGCACGGAAACACGACCGTCGCTGGAGATCTCCATCTGGAAAAGCACCCCCGGCGCGTGACTGGTCAGTTCCCGCAGGCGCTGCTCCTCGCCGGTGAGTCTCTGCTCCGCGGCCTTGCGCGCGGTAATGTCGGTCGCGATGGCCATCATGCCCCCCCTCCGTCCATCCGGGGACGGCAAAGGCTGGATCTCCAGCGAGACCCAGTAGGGCGCGCCGGACTGGTGACGGTTGAGGATTTCGCCGTAAAAACCGGTGCCCTCCGCGATGCTCTTCTGGATCGCCAACCGCGCCTCCGGAGCGGTGTCCGGCCCGTGGAGCACACTTTCCGGCGGCTTGCCAGTCACCTCCGCGAGGGTATAACCGGTGAGCCGGGTGAAGGCCTCGTTCACCCATTCGATCCGGTTCGCGGAGTCCACCATGATAACCGCATTGTTCGTGCGGCTGGCTACCAGGGCGAGCCGCCGGGACTCCGCTTCCGCCTCTCTCAGCGCCCGGGTCATATCGTGAGCCAGGCGGATCGCCCGTCCCCTGCTCAGACCCAGACTGAATACGATCCCGGCCGCCAGAAAAGTGCCGGTGGCTCCCCCCAGTCCCACATAAAACGGACCATTGTAGTCCTGCGAGGACTCGAAAGCGGAGGTCGAGGTGATGAGGAATGTCCATGTCCGCCCCCCTATCTCCACACGGGTGATGCGGGAATGGCGGCGTCCTCCATACAAGCCGCTCCCGCTGTGGCGGGTGTCATACACCGGGGTGGCATCCGCATCGTAGAGCAGCGTCCCCGGGCTTATTTCGGTTCCATCGAACAATTCCACATCCAGCATGCTGTCGCTGGCCTCCATCAGGCCCTCAAAAATGTCATCAATGATCATGGGGCAGTAAATAAACCCCTGCAAGGCACTCCGCCGGGCTTCGGGAGTATCCCTCTTCTCCCCCTTCCTGTATACCGGCACCAGATAGTGGAATCCCGCGCGATGCTGCGTATCCTGCAAGAGGGTGATCCGGCTGGTAAGAGAGGGTTTCCCCGTGGAGGCGGCCCGCTCCGCGGTGGCCCGCCGGACAGGCTCGGAGGCGATGTCAAACCCCTGCGCCGGTAAATTCGGAGCCAGCGGGTAAACATACCGGATGATGAACATCTCCTCCCCGGTGCCCGAGGTATGCACCTCGAACCCAGGGGCTCCATCCTGGCGGGCATCCTCGATAAAAGCCCGCAGCCCGTCACGCCGTACCCGTTCAATGTAGCCAAAGCCCAGGATGCCCGGGAACTCGGCGGGAAGATCCCGGGAGGCCACATAAGCGGCGAATTCCTCCCGGCTGACGGAATCACTGGCCGCATAAACGCCCACCGCCCCTCTCATGCCGTAAACCGGCAGATTCGCGCGCCGCTCCACCTCCACCACCAGCCGGTCCGCGAGCCGGTCAAATGTCAGTTGCCTGGACTGGAAATATTTGGCCTCCGCGATCCTGTAAGCCCACCAGGAAAGGCACAACCCCACCAGCAGCACCGAGGCCAGCGCGAGCCTGCTGACAGTAAAAGCCTTCCCAAGGAGATTCCTCATCCCGGAGACCTTGCCTGGAATGCCAGTGGTTTGCCGCCTGCTGTCCATATCTTCAAGAACAGGATTCAACCGGATCCCGGGATTAGTGTGGCAGGGCACCACCCGGCGGCGACATCGTCAGGGGCTCCGGGACCGCACCTTGATCCAGTGAAGATATGCTGGATCGGGCTCTCATTCATTCCTCCGGAACTATAGCAATTATAGTAAATTGGCAAGTGTTTCCTGGAATCCGGGGCAGGGGAGGGAACCTGTTGACCAGTCAGCGCTCTAGGCGAGGAGCTTCGGATCGGGAGTTGGAGACAGTAATCGTGGGCGGGGCCGAACGCTAGTTAAGGAGTGCGTTTTGAGCCCCTGACCTCATCCTTGGGCTTCTTCTCCGCACGTTCCGCAGCCCGACTCGCCCCGCGATTCTCCCTGCCAGTCGTTTTTTTGTGCCGAGGCACTGGCCTTCGCTCGTGACACGCTTCCGCGCTTTGTCCATTTTGGAGTGCTCTTTACATGAACTCTCCCTGCCAATGTCTCCCGGAAGGGCTTTCGATCAGGAAATCAGGCACTAGGACTGCGCCCCGGACTCACTTCAAAGAGCGGTTATTTGCGGGAGAGCTCCAGCCTTGAAGATAAAGCCAACAAGAGCGTAATGAGAATTTTTTCAATCCATCGAAATCTCATCCTTTATCCTTGACTACGCTGAAGCCCTTAGAAAGGTCGGTTACAAATATTGCCGTGGCAGGTTCTTCTCCTACCTTAATTTCCTGCTCAAAGATCTGGGGAGGAATTTCAAATCTGAAAGGAATTATACTATTCACAAGAATTTCGACATCACCACCCATGACCTTCGTCTGCAATGGAAACGAATCTTTCCGAAACGCGATCTGAATAAAATTACCATCAAATAACGTTCGGATTGGTTTCTTAAAGCAAGGCTCATCGGAAAGAGCGTCCATAACTGCGGAGATTTTCCCGGTCCCATCAGATATATGGGTTACGGTGCAGGCGGAGAATAATTGCGCCAATCCTTTATCTGTCAAACACCCGAGCCAGACACATCCGCCGTCTAATTTCATGCCAGGCTTTCCTGTTTTGTCGGCAACACGTAGCATTACAGTCACTTTGATAGAAGTAATCGGCTGATCGTAAGGGCTTACCGAAAGCTTCTCAATAATCTTTTTCAAAGATAAGTTTATTTCCTCGCCAGGAAATTCTTTCGAGGCGCGAGCGAGAAGCGGCGCCACAATTAATTTCATGTTTTGGTTTTCGCGTCTGAGCTCATTTAGCTCGGATTCTGTCGCGTGCTTTTCCTCAGGATCGGGTCTTGAAAGCTGGTAAGTGCCCCACGCGCAGGCAGCTAACATGATCAAAACGACATGGTAGCCCTCCTTTAAGCCTTTGCCTTCCCGCTTAAAGAACAACTTGATTGAAGGGCGTAACCAAGGGGCAACGGTATCCGCTGCCATATGAACAAACTCTTTCTGTGACGTGTCCTTAAAAGGCGTTTCATCTCGCGTTTGCTCTGCGCGTGTAATGGATGGGGACTGGTTGGAGTCTTCGGACATTGGAAAGACCCTACAAAAAATTGTCAAACAAAATTCGATTTAGCATTCCACGGCTCGACTAGGACCGTCTTGAGAATCACGAAACCTCCAAGCTCTTTCACCACGGTCCCAAACAACGTCTTTTTCAGTGATCTGCCGGAACGCTTTGAGAACTTTTTTATCAATGGCTAAATTACCATTGTCGTTATCATAAACGGCATCTTTTCCAAATTTCTGGTCAATCTCGTAGACTATCAGTTCTTGATAAAGAATTTTCTCTTCACCTAGACGTCGCAACATGAACTTTGCGACTTCCTCTGGGGAACTCTTCGACACGACGAAATCACTCTTGTGGAGGAACTATGTCAAGTGTGTCAGGTTTAAAGTAGCCTCCGTCTATCTTTTTCCCTGCGAACCATCTGCAATAAATGGTGTCACCATGAAGCGCTTGGTTAGGAGACGGATCAGAGACTGTCATTGTTGGGCCGCCTGACTTTAACCGAACCAACGTGCCGATCTTAAAAGCTGGATTTTTCTGTGGCATACTTTTATTAAATTAGAATGGCCCGCCTGGTAGCACGGGCGGGCCGCAGTCTCAGTGCCTAGAGAACACTTTGGCCGCCGGACCGTCGGCTTCATGCAGAGGCCTCCGGTCCTGCGAGGTTCTTAATCCAAACCCTCCATTTTGGCAAGCCCTTCCTTTCCGTCCCTGTCAATTTTGCATTACATATAGAGTCCAGTCGCATGATTCTAAAGGACTTGCACTTTAATCAATATACTGCAATACACCGTCCTACTGTCACAAGGCGTTGCCGCAGAACGAGTTACGAAAACGGCTAGCCTAACACAAGCAAGGGCAGAAACGGGCTTCGCTGTAACTTATTGACCGTCAACGATATCCAAAGGAGTCCGGACCTTCCTGCACTCGAAGTAATCCATTGAATCTAAGGAAGTTCCGCGCTCGTCAGTGTCCACCGGGAGCATGCCAACCGAGGACCGGGCCACGCTCCAAGTTCTCTTAAGCCGCAGAATTTCCGCATACCTTTTGAGCGAGTCCCGGCCAAAATACCACCGCCCGTGGTGTATCACGTATGCGACATGACCGGACTTTGCCCAGCGGTAAACCGTCGCCCGGTGAACATCCAAAATCCTCGCGGAGTCACTGGCTGTTAATACACCGTATTGTTTCTCCTGAAACTTCGTGAAACGCTCGTAATCGTTCATGCAAGGGGTTCTTTAAGAAAAAATCGAACCGGCATGACGATGATGTCAACATGAATGTGATTACGGATACACCATGCCGCTAGTATCCCATCCTTCCCACCAGTAGCGGCATGCGCCGGTTTCGGCCAGCGCCATCCTGTCAAGCAGAAAAGCCCCCATCTACCCCGGCTTTTCAGCTTGACAGGCCACACGCTAACAAGCGGTCGGTAGGGGTTGCGTTCGCAACCCGTGGCCCGCTTCGCGGAACCCGGGGGCAGGTGGAGGAAGATAGACCGGCGCGCCACACGACATACATTCCGCCGGATCTGGAAGGGCAGGGGACAGAAAAAGCTCGCCAGTGTCCATACTGGCGAGCTTGGCGGACCATTGCCACACAAGGAAGGCCAGCCCCATCCACGCCTCCCCGTCGATCCTCCGCCCGTTGCGGCGGGCCATCAGCGTCTGGACCGTGACGCCAAGGGACATGGCAAGCCGCCCCTGCGTCCACCTGGCTTCCGTGGTCATGAACCCCAGCAACTGCCCGTATGACTCTCCGCAGGCTTTACACTGGCTCACCGGATCCACCTCCTGACCAGAATTCCCATGAGAAACAGGCCCGTGCCCAACCATGTTGCGTATTCCCACGGCGCGATATCAGACGACATATAACCCTCCTTTCCCCGAGCACCAATCACACGGACAATCAGACGGCGGCATCCCGCGCAAAGCATCGCGGTCCAATCCTTCCGGCAATGCCATCGTGGAAACAAACAACTGGAAATCCTCCCAAGGAAACGGCTTGTCGAACTGCCGGTGAACCAGCGTGATAGTGCGCGGAAACAGCCGCACAAGAGAATGTATATCTACGGTCGTTTGCATATCGGATTATATACTCGTACTTATATATATCAACAGTATTTTCACTTATTTTCGGTCATGGTTTTCGGCCTGCGTGATTCCGGTATATAAACTTCCGACTCATACCGCGCCGGTTTATTTACCACGGAATGTTCATGACCCGGCTGATACGAGGGGCCACCTATGCTTTGCGTAAGCGTTCCAAGAACGGTTCCGCTGTCCATGCTCAGCCCCCGAGACCCGAAAGCCGAGCCCGGAGAAACTGGAACCATTTCCGTGTTAGTGCCACCATAACCCCGGCCGGAACCCCGAGCGATGCCGCCGTTGTAATCGTATTGTAGAGGCTTTCTTGAGTATCCATAAAATAAACGAACTTGAGGGATTACTTTGCTATTGATTGAAACCAGAATAGTGCCGCCCTGCTCCTCCCAGCCGGTAACGGTGCCATCAAGCCAGTAGGTGCCGGGGTGAATCTCAAAACCGCCCCAAAGTGTAATATACGTAGAGTGAACTTTATACACACCCGGAAGCTGCTCCTGTAGCTGGACCAGTTGCCGACGTGTCACGGCCTCCTGCTCTCTGCGGCGCTCATCCATCCGCCACTGTTCATACTGGCTCAGTTCCCGCGAAGACGGGGCAGGGGAGACCGGCGGAGCCTTGACCGGCTCCACCGGCTTTTCCGTGACTCCTTGAGCAGCTTTTTTCACCTGCTCACTCGGCAGATCCTTCCGGTTCTTTTCTTCACGGTAATCGAGATACCGGCTCAGGAGGAGCATGCAGGACCCAGCAAAGGCGAGAATGAACCCGTATGAGACCTCGCGGCGGCGCTTGCCCCTCACCTCCGCGGGTGCCTCGCCATCCAGTTGAATGCCGAGAAAAGTCTGATGCGTGTCGTAAAGGTTCCCGATCTTCGCGTTCCGCCAAATCCACTCCCGGGCAAGGACTTCGTTGCCGTTAGGCTTGCAGATCTTCGCAAGGGTAATGGGAAAACGAAACAACGTGCCCAAAATGGGCAGGTGCCGCCAGTTCGTGCACCGGACAATGTGCGTTGCCTGATCCCTGATCCTCCCGTCGATGCGCGTCGATGCCTGGGAGATGAACCACATATCAATCCGGAGCTTCCGGGCCTGCGTGATCAAAACCTGAAAATTCCCGCCCTTATCGGCATTCTGTTTCCAGTTCCGGGAGTCGAAGATGAGGTGAATTTCATCGATCAACAAAAACGCGTCTTTGCATAAGACGGCCTTCAATGTTTCGGGGTCGTCCGCTATCTCCTGCGTCTCAATGAACCGGTAATTATTGCGCGGAACTTCGCAGCCCATTTTGCGGAGGCGGCGATCAACCATGTCCCAATCCAGTTTTACGTTACTGACAACGACCTGGCCTTGAGAAAGTGCATCGACGGCCTTTTTGACGGCAAAGAACGTTTTGCCGCTTCCCAGCTTGCCCTCTACTACGCGGATAAGGCAATCCATATTATTTTCCAATGATAGGGATTGGGGACTTCACGACGCGAATCACGGCACAAATTATGTATGTGGTGGCCAGAACGGCACAGCACATCGAGATCTCGCCGAGAGGAACGAAAGCGTTTAAGAACGCGAACCCCTGGGCAAGGCCCGGGGGGAAACCGTTATCAAGAGCCAGTTTCAATGCAGCCTCGGCGTTTGTCAGGCTCTCCCATGCCGTGCCTCCATTATCGGCGATCCAGACAATGCCGTCCCATATCTTCGGGACGAGGGCCGCAAGGATGGAAACGAAGATCATATTCAGTTTCCACGTGGCAAGGATAATGGACCAGATCGCTCTAAACACGTATGAAACGATCATACGTATTTCCTTGACAGCTTTAATTAATTTACTCCACCACATATTATTTACCGGCAAAAGCTCCGCGAATTATGGAAATCTCCGACTGCCAGAACACATACAACACGAAAATTAAAAGGATGGAACGAATGACGCTGGACCAGACCGGGGGAACGATGGTCATGGTGCCAAGATGACTGTGCAGGGAAATACTGCCGACAGAACCGTCCCCTAGGCCAATCGTCTTTGGGGCCAGACCTTTGAGGGCGTCCATCCCGCCGCCTAATTTGTTCCCGAAACCAGCGCCCCGGGGGTCTTCCTGTTCCGACTTTTCCTTGTCCGTTTTGGCTGCCCACTTGTCAAAATCCGGCTCGGCGTCCTCTCCGTTATTGACTGAGTTCGCGTCTTCTATCGCGGCCCTGACAGCCCGGTATTCATCCTGCACGGTATCATTAGGAGTCGTGTCGGTTTTTGGATCGGGACCATCGAGCGGACCCGGATCAGGCCGGTTGTGGGAAGGGTCCGGCACGTCTGGAACCTGCTCGCCCGGCTTGGATGCGTCGTAGTCGTCTGGCCATTCGGCATCCGTCAAGGTTCGCACAATGTCAAAATTCCCGTTTATATCCAGCGTGATCGTGCCGGTATAAACGAGCTTGTCATTGACATACATTTTCACGGATTTTCCCGCATAAGCCGAAGGGGTGTTTGTCTCCCACCTCGGCCAAAAGTATTCAGCCGGTGCGGTGGGATACAAACCAGTTTCGTTGATATTAAGCACCGTGGCACCGTCGAGGACAATTTTTCCCCGGAACGGACCGTGGAGCAGCCGGAGGGAAAGCCATCCGTGAGCTGGAGGCGCGCCAAGCTCGATTGTGCCCCACAACGGGTAGTATATGCCAGACAGCAAATAACCCGAGGCTCCATAACCTTCGATCTTAAGGGGCGGGGAACTCTTATAGACGAGTGTGACGTTTGTTTTCTGAAAATTCCTTGTCTGGAACGTGGACCCGTCAAAATATTTCATCGTCATGTTGTAAGTATGGCCTGTCGAATCGGCCACATCGACGCGGGGCGGTCCGACTTCACCGACGCGGAGGCTCATATAGACATCCGCGTAGACCGTGGCCCCAGCCGCGACGGTAACGGAAGTGGTAAAATTGGCCGGTGCAGCAACAACGAGAGTTCCGGGATGACTGATAGAACCGGTTATATCAATGGGAACCGTGCTGGAGGAAGAGGCGCGGGGAAGTCCATCGGTCTGCGCATAACGGAAGATGACCGGTGCAGACGTAGGATTGTGAATAGCCAGTTTGAACCGGGTATTGAATAACGTTGTGTCGGACGGAGTGCCGTGCCAGACGAGCCAGTCCTCAGTGGCCCTTGCGGTTGTTAATCCACCAGCCAGCAATCCACCCAAGAGAAAGAGCCCAGCCAATACGAATCGCGGAATCATAAAGTGTATCCAGAATTGTGTTTAAGAACATAGTTTGTATGACAGCCACGCCCAAAAAAAAGCCGCCACGATGTACGGCCCGGCGGCAAGCTCCAAATCCTGCCGGTAAACCTGCAACGACGGATGCAAAAGATAGGCAGTCAGATTCCCCTCTATTGAAAGAGTGGTTTCGACCGGCGCAAGAACCCCCGTGGGGGTGACGACCACGGACGCAGCGGCAAACGTCACATCAAGCGCCTGTGCCGGCGCAATCGTCCAGGTGGCCGTGGAGTCGTCAGCATACGTGATGGCGAGGGTGAAGCCCGGGGCACCTTCGGCGCTGTCAGGCTGATGGACCAGACGGATTGTTTTCACTTTGAAGAGTCTCCGACTGGTCCGTTGATCTGGTCAGGGTGGAAACGAACCGGAGCAGCCGCGGCACGATTTCGAGGGAAAGCCCGGCTATCAGACAGGTCCAGCCAAGGAAATTAAGCATGGGAGGAAGGGCCGGGCGGTAGGGCACCCGGCTTTGATGGATGCGTTTACTTTACAAACCGCTTGGCGACCTTGAACACGATGGTTGCGGCGATCAGGGCGCCCACAAAGGGCAGGGCCTCGCTGGCGGTCTGCTGCACCTGGGCGATACAGGAGGTGACCATGGAAGTGATGGACACCGGATCACCGGCGGCGGCACTGGCGGCACCGGCACCCCCGAGGACCCCGGCGAGGATCGCAGCTTTCTTAAGGCGGGCGCTGGCCATGAAGCGATGCACGCGGGATTCATTGCGGGTGGCGGATTTGTTTTCGTTCTTCACTTGCGTTTTGGTTGTTTTGTGTTTTGCCCCTTTCCCCGGGGCAGGGGTTTGCGGGTTAGTTCCGCGAAATTCATTCTCCCGGCGTGGCCCTACCCACTTCCGGGAGTCCGGCTGGAAGCCGGAAATGGTTAGACGAACGTCAATTGATAGGCTTTGCCGTTTACCCTCTCCGCCCCCTCGGTCATGCTTCGTATGCGCCCGGTTAGCTGGCAGACGTCCGCCACCACGCCGAGGCCCTTAATCCGCGTGAAACCGGCGACGACCTCCCAATGCCAGCGAGCCACGATGGCCAGTTTGTGATACCATTTTGCGCCCCTGAATTCCTCGCTCTGGTGACCCAGCCGGAAAAGGTTTCCACGAATGGAATCAATGAAAATATCCGCGAGGCGCGAACGGTCCGGCATGTTGAAGCACGCCCACAGCCTCCAGCCCTTGAGAGGGTCAGGCCGGGGCTTCCACAAGTATTTCGTCACGTAGCGCCATGTGCTGGCCTTGATCCGGCGGACGTGGATCCGGCCCCAGCCGTCAGAACCATTGACGATCTTGCGGACTTCGGAAACATCGAACCGGGAGTTGCAGATCACGTGAACGTGCAGGCCGTGCGATATCTCGCCCCACTGGCCGGGGTGGACCTCGTACACGCGGATTCCGGCCCAATTGATGAAGCGTCTCCGGAGACGTGTGAGAAGGAGATTCCAGGCAGGCCGCACAGCCTGATAATCATCAGCCCTCCGGCGGGTAAAGGTCCACAGGTATAAACGCCCGACCGAGGCAAGAAGGTTTGCGTTCGCGGCGAAGCAGAAGGCGCGTCTGGAAAGCATGTCAGGGTCCCCGTGGAGTTGTTTGGTATGAAACAAGATTAAGGGGCGGTCCCGGCGCTCGCTTCGCTCGCTGCCGGGAACCGCCCCTGTTCAATCACTTCACTCTGGCCACCGGAGCAGCCCCCGGAGCTGTCGCGGGCGCGGCTGCTGGTACTGCCGGGAGCGTCAAACCCTTGCCAGCGGTCGGACCGGGCAGGGGAACAATGATGGCCCCGGTGGAGTCGCGGGGGTCAAGCTGATAGGTGTAGAGCTGGTCGTTCCCGGCAGCCAGAGACATCATATGCGTTACCTGGGCGGTCATCATCCCGCGCTGGGAAACGAGACCGGTCAGCACGGCCACGGCGCTTTCCCCGCGCTTGAAGGGCAGCGTGGGGATTTCCCCCTTCTGTCCACGCGGCATGCCGAAGTGAACAAGGACCTGCTCGCCGGTCCCTAACAGTTCAGCGGCGACCGCGACCCGCGAGAACGACCCGGCCTTGCCGTCCTTTTTGCTGACATACTCGACGGTTTCCGGCTTCTGGCCGCGGATTTCAAAGACAGCAACAATGCCGGTGGCTGCCATTTCGGCGATAATGGGGAGTTTTTCATCGGGAATTTCGATTCCGTTTTGGAGTTTCATTGCAACTACGTTTCTTTATACTACACCGGCGTGATTTGTAGGGCAGTTCAGGTGTAGTCATGATCGGCCCCTTTTTTGTATTGGTTCCGGGGCCGCCGCCTGGCATCAGCGCAGTAGAAACAGGAGCACGCCGCCGGACAGGCGGACGCGGAAAGAGTTCGAGATCTGAAACGAACACGAACTCCCTTTGTTGCGGGAAGCTCACTGCAAAAACTACGACTGATACCAGGCTGTCACCCCCGGGCCGCTGTCACACGGCGACGCAATTAAAATCCCCGGACTGAAAACTGTCAAGTACTTTCATGAAAAGCCCCGGCGGAATACGAAACCGCCGGAGCTTGAAAGGCAACATCTAACCAAACAGCCACTTTTTACTGCTTGACAACTTTAAATCCTCGGTCGGCAATATATTTTTCGATGAATTGCGGCATGCTCTCAGAAATTCCAGCAACTAGCCCGGCGAGAAACTTCGCTTGGTTCCCAAAGATCTCTTCGAGAACTACTCTTAAGTCCTCCCCACTCTCAACTCTTGAGATGATAGAGTTGATTACCTCGGAGTTTGAATTTTTGATCGTCGATTCTATATCCATAGAGTGGCTAAGTAGTCGAGGAAATACGCATCACAATACACTTCAGGGGGTTTTTGCTCCGCAAGAACGTAAAAGAGCTTTGTCAAGCAAAACGAAACGAAAAAAACCCCGCCGGGCTAGCAGGCACCGGCGGGGCTGCACGACAGGTGACAGTCTGTCGTACGTATCAGTCCCGCCCGTAGTAAGCGGCTCCCTGACTCCCACAGGTCCACCTGAAATTCCCGTTTCGCAAGGACTTTCCGCTAAATTTTTGGCATGATTTTGCATTACATATATTGTATGTAGTTATGGAAAGCAGGCTTCTGAACCGGAGAATGGGCTCCGGGACGAAGGTCTTGATCCTTATGCTTATACGCTCATCCCAAAGGCCGGTTTGGGGGGTGCTGGAGGGCTGTTTGTTGGTGGATTTCAGGGCTGGTGGATGGGGGTCGGACATTGGGGATAACGGGGCATGGGCCTTGTGGTCCGGAGGGTGGCGCGGCATGATGAAGAGGCTCCGGGAGGACTGTAGCGGTCACGGGTGTTTGCCGTAGTCCGGGCCATTCCGTTGAGGACGCGGAATCCGGGCGGTGCCGGGCGCGACGGCTGGTTGCAGGCCTTCGGATTCCAGCTACCGCTGATCCTCCATCCCACCGTCCTCCAGACTTCCCCTCCGGGAGCCCCCGGGCTTGCCGGGAATGCATTTGGTGAATGTTTCGCGGGTTTTCCCGCGTAACCCGGACCGTGTCAGTCCTTTTCCGTGATTCCTTTCAGGGCTTTTCCCGTTCCCGGTGGCGTTCCGTCCGGCTGGTGACGGGAGGGCTGGGCGTGGTGTTGATGGCCGGGAGCGTGCCGGTGGCAGCCGGGGCTCCGGACTTTGCCAAAGACGTGCGGCCGGTGCTGGAGCGGAGTTGTTTTGGCTGCCACGGGCCGGAGAAACAGAAGAGCGGCTACCGGCTGGATATCCGGTCGCTGGCGTTGCGCGGCGGGGACAGCGGCGAGCGGGCCATCGTGCCGCACAATGCCAAAGGCAGCGCGCTTTACCAGCACGTCACGGGAGCGGACGGCAAGGCGGTGATGCCGCCGGAGAAAAGCCCGGGGCCGCGGCTTTCGCCGGAGGAGATCGAAACCCTGCGGGCGTGGATCGATGCCGGGCCCGCGTGGCCGGACGCGCTGGCGGGCCAGGAGGAGGAGAAAAAGCCCCACTGGGCGCTCCAGCCCCTGGTATCGCCGCCCATTCCCGGGCCGGAGGTGAACCCCATCGATGCCTTCATCCGGGCAAAGCTGGAGCCGAAAAACCTGACGCCCTCCCCGGAGGCGGACCCGCGCACCCTGCTGCGGCGCGTGCACGATGACCTCACCGGCCTGCCGCCCACGCCGGAGGAGACGGACGCCTTTGTGAAAGCCATGGACCCCGCCCTGCCCCCGGCGGCCCGGGACGCCGCCTGGCTGGCGGTGGTGGACGGGCTGCTGGCCTCGCCCCGGCACGGCGAACGCTGGGCGCGGCACTGGCTGGACACCATCCACTTCGCGGATTCCCACGGGTTTGAGCACGATGTGGGGCGGGATCACGCGTGGCCGTTCCGGGATTACGTCATCGCCTCGCTGAACGCGGACAAGCCCTGGGACCGCTTCATCCGGGAGCAACTGGCGGCGGATTACTTTTATCCCACGCAGCCGGAGCTCACCCCGGCGCTGGGATTCCTGGGCGCGGGCACGTTCGATCTCAGCGCCTTCAGCACCGCGCCGGTGATGTTCGAATACATCGACCGCGACGACATGGTCACGCAGACCATGGCCTCGTTCGTGAGCACCACGGCGAACTGCGCCCGGTGCCACGCACACAAGTTCGACCCCATCCCGCAGGAGGACTACTACGCGCTCCAGGCGGACTTCGCGGGGCTCATCAAAGGGAACATCTCCTATGAAGCGGATCCCGCCACGATCCGCGAGCGGACGCGCTGGAACACGCTGCTCACGGCGGCGGGGAAAAAAGACTCCGCCGTGCTCCTGGCGGCGGAAAATGAAAAGCTGGCGGCGGACTGGCTGGCCGCGCGCGGCGGCATGGCCCGGTGGGAGCCCCTGGAGGTCCGCACCCTGCTCTCCGCCGGCAGCGCCGTGCTGACCCCTGCCCCGATGCCCGTGACGAATCCGGCGGGCAAGCCCGGCCACTTTTACCTCGCCAGCGGCCCGCGTCCGGACAAGGACACCTACACCGTGACCGGCGGCTCCACGCTGCGGGAGATCACCGCCATCCGCCTGAACGTGCTGGCGAATGAAACGCTGCCCATGCGCGGCCCCGGGCGGCAGGATAACGGAAACCTGCACCTCTCCGAATTCGAGGCCCGCGTGCTGGAGCCGGACGGCACGGCGCGGCCCCTGAAATTCAGCGGCGCCACGGCGGACTTCAATCAGGACGGCTGGGGCATCCAGCGGGCGCTGGACGGGAAAATAGAGACCGCGTGGGGCATCCATCCCATGGAGGGGAAATCCCACCACGCCGTCTTTGCCCTCAAGGAAAAGCTGGCGCTCGCGCCCGGGGCGCTGCTGGAGATTTCCATGAAGCAGGCGCACGGGGCCGGGCATCTCATCGGGGCCTTCAGCCTCGCGGTGACGGGCGATCCTCCCGCCACGGCGACCGCGC
This sequence comes from Verrucomicrobiales bacterium, assembly GCA_965229245.1. Taxonomy (GTDB): domain Bacteria; phylum Verrucomicrobiota; class Verrucomicrobiia; order Verrucomicrobiales; family V1-33; genus V1-33. Next base: position 433,303 of record CBDDIW010000001.1, on the reverse strand, counting down.
TGCCCGGGGATATGGATGCGGCGCTGGCCGTGCCCGCGGCGGAGCGCACGCCCGCGGACCGGCTGGCCCTCGCCGCCGGAGCCCTCGTGCAGGCCGCCGGGGACGCGCTGAAGAAACTGCCCCCGCCCGCCCAGGTGTATGCCGCCGCGCCCTCCGTAATGGTGCCCGGTGGCGAGGGCCAGGCCCCCTCCCCTCATTCCATGATGGAGCCCCGCGTGGTGCATCTGCTCCAGCGCGGCGAGTATAATAAGCCAAAGGAGGTCATCCAGCCCGGGGCGCTCTCCGCCCTGCCCCACCTGCCCTCCCGGTTCGCGCTGAAGAATCCGAAGAACGAGGCGGAACGCCGCGCCGCGCTGGCGGACTGGATCGCGCATCCCGGGAATGTCCTCACATGGCGCAGCATTGTGAACCGCGTGTGGCACTATCACTTCGGGCGCGGGCTGTGCGATACGCCGAGCGACTTTGGCCGCATGGGCGACATCCCGGTGAACCCGGAGCTCATCGACTGGCTGGCCGTCTGGTTCCGGGATGAAGCGAAGGGCTCGCTGAAGCAACTGCACCGCCTCATCGTCACCAGCGCCACGTATCGCCAAAGCTCCGCCGCGCGGGCGGACATGGCGAAAGTGGATGGCGACAACCGCCTGCTCTGGCGGCAGAACAGCCACCGGCTGGACGCGGACAACTACCGGGACTTTGCCCTCGCCGTTTCCGGACGGCTGGATCTCACCATGGGCGGGCCGCCCGTGCAGCAATTCAAACGCAGCCCCGGCCCGCAGGCCACGCCCTCGCTGGACTACGCGGCGTATGACTGGGGCAGCCCCGGCGCGGGACGGCGGGCCATCTACCGCTGCGTGTGGCGCGGCATCGCGGACCCCTTCATGGAGGCCCTGGACTTCCCGGACCTGGGCCTGCTGGCCCCCGTGCGCGGATTCTCCGCCTCCTCCCTCCAGGCGCTCACGCTTTATAACAATAACTTCGTGCTCTATCAAAGCGATGCCTTCGCCGCCCGGGTGATGAAAGAGGCCCCCGCCAGTGTGGAAACCCAGGTCACCCGCGCCGTGCGCCTCGCCTGGCTGCGCGATCCGGCACCGGGTGAGCTGAAGGATTTCACGGACTTTGCCCGCGCCCAGGGCATGCCCGCCTTCTGCCGCCTGCTGCTGAACAGCGACGGGTTTTTGTTTGTGAATTGAGAGGTATTGCGGGTAGGGACAGGCGTTAAATGCCGGAGGGATATTGAACGAATTGTTTGCGGAGACTTAAAATATCCGCAAGGCTGGACTGGTAATTCCGGGTCCGGAAAAGGGACCGGTCTTTGCCCTTTTCCCTCCGCACCCGTCGCTCCATGCCCAGCCATCCCGAAGGACTCGCCATCGCTCTCACCCGCATCGCGGAGGAAAAAGAGAAACAGACCGGTTTTCTGGATTTGGGAATGCTGGGGCTGGAGGAATGGCCGGAGGAATTGTGGGAACTCGGGCACCTGACGGGATTGAATTTGGGCAGTGGTTGGTGGGATGAAGGAGGGGACTGGAATAGGACCAGCCTCGATATTGGACCTAACCTCCTGGTCCAGACCTCCGCAAAGTGGGCAAGCCTCCCCCGTTTGGCGATATTGTCCCTTTGCTCTTTGGATTGGGATAATCTGTTGTTTGTCAAAGACCTCCGGTTTCTTTCCGTCTTTGATTGCTCAGAGAATGGAGTAAACAGCCTTGAGCCCCTGTCGGGGCTCACCTCCCTCCAGTCGCTCTACTGCTCCTCTACCCCTGTGAGCAGCCTTGAGCCCCTGTCGGGGCTCGCCTCCCTCCAGTCGCTCAACTGCCGCACTACCCCTGTGAGCAGCCTTGAGCCCCTGTCGGGGCTCACCTCCCTCCAGTCGCTCGACTGCTCCAATACCCCTGTGAGCAACCTTGAGCCCCTGTCGGGGCTCGCCTCCCTCCAGTTGCTCTACTGCTCCAATACCCCTGTGAGCAGCCTTGAGCCCCTGTCGGGGCTCACCTCCCTCCAGTTGCTCTACTGCTCCAATACCCCTGTGAGCAGCCTTGAGCCCCTGTCGGGGCTCGCCTCTCTCCAGTCGCTCAACTGCCGCACTACCCCTGTGAGCAGCCTTGAGCCCCTGTCGGGGCTCGCCTCCCTCCAGTCGCTCTACTGCTCAGATACCCAAGTGAGCAATTTTCCTCAGACGCTATTGTGGAGCAACACTCTTCACAATTTGGTTGCCCGGGACATTCCTGCCGGGAACATTCCCCAGGAAGTCCTTTCGCCAAATAACCACACCTCTTGTTTGGAATCCTTGCGGGCTCATTTTAGCGACCTATCAGAAGGAGAGGCACTTCTGCCCGACATCAAAGTGATGGTCCTGGGAAACGGGCGGATCGGAAAAACCCAGATTTGTAACCGGCTGCGCGGGCGGGAATATGAACCGCTCGCGGACAGCACCCACGGAATTACGGTGACGACAACGGAACTTGGAGAATCACGGCTGCACCTCTGGGATTTTGGTGGACAGGAACTCTATCACGGCACTCACGCGCTTTTCCTGAAGAGCCGCGCGCTTTTTCTGGCCGTGTGGACGCCGGGTTCGGAAAACAGTGAGACTCACGAGCACGGGGGCATGACTTTCCGGAATCATCCCCTGGGCTACTGGCTGGTCTATGCGCGGAATCTCTCCGGCCCTGATAGCCCCCTGCTGGTGGTGCAAAACCAGTGCGACCGTAAGGAGGATGAGCAGACTCGGCCTCCGGTGCCGGACGGTGAACTAAAGAAATTCCGCTTCAAAAGCACGCTGCATTACAGTGCCAAAGAGAACCGCCGCCGGGCGGCGCTGGATGAGGAGATCCAACTGGCTATCGACTGGCTGCGGGAAAAGCAGGGGCAGGCAAAGATAGGGCGCGGGCGCATGGCGGTGAAGGAACGGCTGGAAGCCATGAAGAATGCAGACGCGGAAATACCGGACGTTTCCCGGCGGCAGCACCGCACCCTAGCCATGGCGGACTATCTGGCGATCTGCGAAGAATGTGGCGGGGTGAGCAGCCCCGGGCACCTGCTGGAGTATCTGCATCACTCCGGGATCGTCTTTTACCAGAAGAGGCTATTTGATGACCGGATCATCATGGATCAGGCATGGGCGCTGGACGCGGTGTATGCCGTCTTTAACCGAAAAAAGTGCTACCTGCAATTGAAGCAGACGGGAGGCCGCTTCACCCGCACCCTGCTGGAGGCGCTGGTGTGGCAGGAATACCAGAAGGAAGAACAGGAGCTTTTCCTGGACATGATGCAGTCCTGCGGCGTGTGTTTCCTGCACCGGAAGGAGGATCTGAAAAGGGGCATCGAGGCCGAGTATATCGCGCCGGATCTGCTGCCCGGGTATGAGGAGATGGAGGGAGAGGTGGAGGCGTGGTGGGACGACAGCATCCCCGCGGATGAGGTGGAGGTGACCCTGAAATTCATGCACCCGGGCGTGATCCGGAATCTGCTCTCCCGCATCGGACGGCATGCCGGGATGGAGGCCGTTTACTGGAAGGATGGGGTTTGTCTTTATGAACGAACCACCCGGAGCCACGGGCGGATCGAACACCGGCCCCTGACGGGAGAAGAATGGGGAGGCGGCATCCGGATTCAGACCCAGCGCGGAGCTTCCATGGAGTTGCTGGAGGTGCTGAAACGATGGGCCATGGAAGAGGCCCGGGAGGAAAAGTGTGGTGGGGTAATGGCGGAGATTAAAGAACATCCCGTGCATATCGTTGCGCGGGACGGTCACCCGGATAAGGAAAAAGAAACAGAGACCCCGCCGAAAATGGAATTTACCGAGCCTCCCCGCGACAAGCCCACCTATGCTGTTTCCTATGCCTGGGAGAAGCACAGCGAGGCGATGGTGGACCAGCTCTGCGCGCAAGCGGTGGATTTGCACGGGGTGACCATCCTGCGGGATAAAACGCACGTGGGCCTGGGGGACCGGATCAGCCGGTTCATGCGCACGCTCACGGATCAGGACCGCGTCTTTGTGATCCTGAGCGCGAAGTATCTACAGTCAGCGTTCTGCATGGATGAACTCTTCCGCATCTGGCAGGCGAGCCGCATGGACGACGGGGAATTCCTGAAGCGCATCCGCATCTACCGGATGCCGGACGCCGCGATGATGAGCCCCATGGAACGGGCCCGCTGTGCCAAATACTGGCGCGACCAGTTCAAGGAACTGGATGAATTCGTAAAAGCCGAGGGCCCGGATTTGCTGGGCGAGGCGGACTTCAATAGATACCGGCTGATGCAGGGGTTCGCGCTGCAGGTGGGGAATATTCTCGCGGCCATCGCGGACACCTTGTTGCCCCATGATTTCGCGGAGCTAGAGAAGTATGGCTTTGGCGACGGAAAACCGTGATCTCCCCGAAGGACGGAGGTGACGGGCTTCGGCACCGGCCTCGGTGCGCACAGGGTGACCCAGCCCCTTATGACGGCATGACGCACTAAATTGAACTTCCCCATGTACGCCGGGAGTGGCATGACGGCATGACGCACAAAAACAGACTTCCTGCCGGAGAACTGTTTCTGTATATATATAGGGAATAGTAAAAGACATAGGGGATCCAGGATATATATAATATATATATACCATAATAATTAAGAGGATCTGGAGAGAGGACTAAGGGAAAGAAGAGGCGGGGGGCGGGAAGCTTCCGGCTGCACAGTGGCAAAGTCGGATTCTGTGCGTCATGCCGTCATGGAATCCGGCTGCCCCGCGGCGGAGAAGTTCATTTTTGTGCGTCATGCCGTCATAGAGCGGGGAAAGCATGACGGCGGGACGCCCGGGGTTGTTCCGCGCCACGCTCCTGCCGGACGCGGCGGGCCTTTCCGGCATCGTGGCCCGGCCCGGGCGGCGGGCTCCGCTGGAGGCCTCGACTGACCCTCGGAGGGTGTCCGGGGTGACCCGGGAGCAGAACAGGCGCTTGAGCCCGCCGTCGCCGAGGCCTCCGGAAATCCGCGTGGGAAATTCCTTCCGGGCGCTGTCGTCCCCAGTGTCCGGATATATCGCGGGGTTTCCGGCGCGCCGCAGCAGGCGACGGGATCATAAAACGCCGCTCCCCCGGCTTCTGAAAGCAGCCGGGGAGGAACGCTGGCGGTGACGCCGGAGGGTGGAGGATTACACATTTTGATACCCTTTCAGGCCGGTGATCATAGGTCGCTTTCCGCAAGGGAAAACCTGTCTGGCGGCGTTTACCCGGGTCTGCCCGGCAGAACACACCGGGAAAGTGCGGACAATTTCCAGAAACCGCCGGCAGCAAAGCGGTTCCAGGAGTGCCGGAAGGCCGGGAAACGCCGGGATTCCACGATAGTATGCGCGGCGGACGTAACGATACCGGACCGGCGGGCTGGAATAGCGGTGAATCTATCAATGGAAAAACGGGAGAGCCCGGGATACCGGTCCCCTGCCCCATTGGCCATTTCCCACTATCCATTATCCCTTTCCCCCGGTCCCCCATGCATCGCTATCGCTCTCATTTTGTCTGGCTGGGTGTCTGTGTCCTCACGTGGTTCGCGGAGCGGAGTGTCTATCTGCCGGACGCGCCGGCGGCGGGAGGGAAGACTCCGAAGGCGGGACTGGTCGCGAAGTCCCCTGCCCCGGGACCTGGCGGCACCGCGTCAGGAGCCGGGGCGGACACGCCAGGGACCGCCATGTCCTCCTCGCTGGCGGCGGATTTCGATTTCCCGGCGGACTGGGAGGCGAAACAATGCGTGAAGGAGGCGCTGGGCGAATTGAATGAATACCGCCGCATGCAGATGTTCCAGCGCGCCATGCAGCGGCTCACCAGGGAATCCGCCGCCACCATCCAGGAGGTCTTCTCCGGCTATGATAAAACCGGGCGCTGGTTTCCCGCGGAGTATGGCTTCTTTCTCCGCCGCTGGGGTGAGATCGATGGCGAGACGGCGGCAAATTTCGCCCTGAACCGCGGCAGCGGGGATCAGCAGGGCTGGACCGGCCTCCTCCAGCGCACCCTGGCGGGCTGGGCGGTGAACGATCCCGAGGGAGCCGTGAAATGGCTCAATAACAAAGAGGGCGTCAACGAGTGGGTGATGAATGCCTCCATCAACGGCATGATCGAGGGCCTGGTGGAGAAAGATCCCGCCCGCGCCGTGGCCTTCGCGCTTTCCCAGGCGGACGAAAACGGGCGCACCAGCTTCTTCAGCACCCTCACGGACAGCCTCATCTACGGCCCGGGCATCCAACGCGCGGAGGAATGGATGAACCGCATCCCTGCGGAGGGGGACATGGCGGAGTCAAAACGCCGGGTCTTCTCCCAGATCGTGGACCGTCAGTTGCGCGGCGGCCCGGATGAAGCCGCGGAACTGGCGCTGCGGTATGCCGGGGAGCCCTGGATAGACAACGCCTCCGTCCAGCGCATCGCCCGCCATCTGGGGCGGAAGGATCCGGAGAAGCTCCAGACCTGGCTGAACGCCCTGCCTGAAGGACCTCTCCGCGAGTCCGCCGCCGGTGCCTGGAAACCCCAGTGAGGGCATTTGGAACGGGAGCCGGCGCTCCCCGGTGCTCTCGAAGGCTCCTTTGCTGGAGGGTGGCCCGGGCGGTCCTCTGCTAGAGGGGGAGGTTGACCTCCATGCGCATCCTTTTGCTTCCTCCGTGGCCTCCTCCGTGGCCTCCTCCGTGGCCTTTCCCATCCTCCACCAGAGAGTCCGACGGCGACAGGAATGTCGCCGCTCCTTGTGCGCACCCGGAGGATTGGGAGGATACGTGGGGGAGTCAAACTCCCCCTGGCGGAGGACCGCCTGGGCCACCCTCCAGCAAAGGAGTCTTCGATTTCCCGCACGGCCTCACGGCTTCCAGGGCACTTCCTTTGGCAGGCCGGCTTTCAGTTTCTCCGCGGCGAGGCGGATCTGGGTATCCACGCCTTTTTCCAGATCGGCGGGATCATAGGGCGTGAGTTCGTGCGGAGGCACGCCCAGGCCTTCGATCCCCTTCCCTCCATTGAAGCGGGCTTTATTGCTGAAAACACTGTAAAAGACGCTGAAGAGTCCGCTGGGCACGGCGAGCGTCGCCTTGGAGGAGGAGGAACCCGCCGTGGCGCTGTCTCCGATCATCCAAGCGCGCCCATCCTCTTTGAACTGCCCGGCGATGGTCTCCCCGGCGGAGAACACGCCCGCGTCCACGATGACCACCATGGGAGCCGCGCAGGGGTTGGGACCCGCGCCGGTGTATTGCCGCCACTTTTTCCCGGCGGGGAGGAACCGGCCAAAGACCGCCTCATGGTCACAGCCGCCGCCGGTATTCGCGCGGCAGTCCAGAATGATGCCGGGCACGTCTCCGATAGACGCGAGCATGGTATCCAGTTGCGCCGGGAGCTCGCCCGGGATCTTGCGGAGGTGTATGTAGCCATAGCCCTCCGGGGTTTTTCCATAGCTGTTGCGGTCCAGCGCGGTAACGCCTTTCGGCAGGAAAACCGGGCCCTCCGGCGCGTAATTGGGGCCGCCATTCCGCGTGAGGGTCACCTTTGAGCGGACGCCTTTTTTATTGAGGTCGAAGGTGATGCTGGTGCCCTCCCAGTCCGCCAGCCCGCCGTGGCAGGCGGCATAGAGCGCGGCGGCATCCGTGCCATAGCCGCGGTCATCGCCCAGACGCCGGGCGGCCTCGTCCAGCCACTGGCGCGCGGGTTTGCCGTCCAGCTTTTCCACCTCCATGCCCACCGCGATGCCCCGGGCGGCGGCATCCTTGAAGGCCTGGCGCACATACACTTTATCCCCCGCCGTGAGCAGATGCACCCGCGGGCCGGTGAAGCGGCGGCCTTTGCTTTCATCCGGCATCTTCACCTTCAGATCCCGGAGGCCCGCGTGCCCGTCGCGGAGACGGGCCACCAGGCGGTTGCAGAGCTTTACATGCGCCACGTCGTCCTTCACCGCCTTTGCCTCTTTGGTGAACTGCTCCGTCACCTTGTCCCAGTCGATCTTTTTCAGGGCAAAGAAATGCCCGGCTTTTTTGGGCAGTTCCTTCAGGAGAAAGTCCACGTCCTTTTCATAGACGGCGGCGGGCTGGTCCTGGGCACTCCCCAGGCGTGGCAGGAGGAGCGGCGCGGTGGCGGTGAGGAGGAAACGGCGGCGGGTGTGCATGGCGGATATTAAGAGTTCTTTTGAGGCCCCCGTGTTCACTTTGGATTTCCGTGACAGCGTAGGCCCGCCGTCCGGACAGGGCCGCGGGAAGGGGTTGCACACGGGGCCGGGACGACGAAAGGGAGGCGGGAAACAGATTCATCCCTGACACCGCCGTGAGCCGATCCCGAAGCCGGAAAGAGGAGGGACTACGCACTCCTTTTCAATATCTATATACCTATACCCGGGGATTTCTGAATCCCGGGATGATCGCCCGGGAGTGCACGGGTGATCCGGGGTATCCCAGCTATGTCTCGGGCATGAATGAGCTGCGTGTTTCCCGTGAACTCCCAGGGGAGTGGGACTCCGGGGTTTCGGAAACCATCGGTCTCACGCGGGGTGGATGGAAATACACAGACTCCCTCTGCCGCTTCCGGTCCTTCACCTCCACGGTGGAGATCCATTACTTTCGCACGGGTCTGGAGAGCATGTGCTGTCTGAACCCCGCCTTTTGTCTTCTCGTGGCCGATACCCTTTTCCTCAAAGACAGCCTCCAGGCCGCCGTGCTCTATGAAGTGCTGGGGGATCTGCCCGGGGAACTGGGGGAAGGTGAGAAATTGATGCATCCCCGCGTGACCACCTGGGCGCTCTTTGCCCGGATGCTGCTCGCCGCGTTGCACGGGGATCCTGTCCGGGTGGAGGAGGCGGTGGTGCTCATGGAACAGGACGAGGCGGTCACCTTTTGTGAAAACGAGTGGGGCATGGAAACCGGTGATGGGCCAACGCTGTTTCTGGAGCAGCACTTCGATCAACTGGACTCCCTGTGGGCGGACCTCACCACCTGGTGTCTCGCGCCGTTTCTGCACCTGCCCGTGGTGGGGAAACTGGTGGCCGGTTTGCAGCCGTGGCGGGGGATGCCGCTGGCGGATTCCCCGGAACTGGAAGGGGTAAACCGCGAATGCCGGAAACTCCTCCGCGAAATGGAAGCTCTCCATCCGTTCAAAACCCGCCGAAGGACATGGCCGCTGCCACCCCTGGGAGCACAAACCCGCGCGGCATTCCATGGCCGGATCCTCTGAGGCAGGAAAGCGGGTTGACCGGCGAACAGTCAGCCAGGCAAAACCTCACCGGTTCCGGACGCTTTCGCACACGGCTTCGAAATCCCGGGCCATGCGGTCGGCGGAGAATTCGCGGAGCACGGATTCATGGCCTTCATCGGCCAGGGAGTCCCGCATGGCGGGCTCGGCCAGCATTTCGCCCAGGCGTTCCGCGAGGGAGGCGGGATCGTCCGGGATGCAGAGGAGCCCACCGCCGAGGGCGCGCACCAGTTCCCCCAGGCCGGCGGAGTCCGGCTCCACCACGGGCACGCCGCAGGCGAGCGCCTCCACCACATACAGGCCGAAAGCCTCGCCATAGGTGGCGGGCACGCTGAGCACCGTGAGGGAGCGCAGGTGCGTTATCTTTTCCTCCGGCGTCAGATTCCGCCGCCACGTCACGCGCTCCCACAGGCCCGCGTCCTTCAGCTTCCGCTGCTGTTGGGCAATGTATTTGTTATCCGCCGAGGTGGCCGTGCCCGCGATGGACAGCCTCACCCGGGGAAACTTCCGCGCCACCATGAGGAACGCGTCCACCAGCGTGTGCAGGCCCTTTCCGAAACACTGCCGCGCCAGGTAGCCGATGACCGGCACCTCCGGGGCGCGCTCTTGCCGTTCGTATCCGGTGAGGTCCACGCCATTTCGCACGCACACCAGATGCCCCTCCCCCAGCTCCAGGCGGCGGCGCATCGTGTCCCCGTAGTATTCACTGGCGGTGACGTAGCGGGAAACGGCGGCACTGTTCTCCCGGAAGAGCCGCCAGCTCTCCCCACGCCACGGCTCCGGCAGGGTATCGATAAAAGCATCCTCCCCCTGGAGGCTGCACACCACGGGCACGCCCAGGTCCCGCCGGGCGGCCACCGCCAGGCCATTCAGCAGGCCATTGGAAAGGGACAGCACATCCGGTTTCCCCGTGGTGCCGATCCAGTCGATGAGCATCTGCCAGTCCGCGGCCTGCCGGCCGGTCACGCCCTTGAAGCTCTCCACCGTCATATCTCCCAGCTGGCGCGGGCTGGTCATGCCCACCAGATTCGCGGCCAGCCGCAGCACCCGGGGGGAATCCAGCACGCGGTGCATCCAGCGCGGGGCTTTGCGGAAAAACGGGAGCTTCTGTTTCAGATACAGATTGATGCCGCCCGCGAAGACCGGCAGGTCCGGGCTGGCGGAGTCCCCGTCCGTCACCAGCGGCAGGTAAAGCGGCACCATGGTCACATCGTGCCCGCGCGCGCGCATGGCCTTCATGAGCCAGTTGTCCCGGTGGCAGCTTCCGCAGTGAAAGTTGCCGGTGCCGGGAGTGAGGTGAATGATGCGCATGGGAGTGGTGAGGTTACGCGCCGCGGCGCAGGAGGCTCTCCGCCACCTTCATGCCATCCGCCGCCGCCGAGATGATCCCCCCGGCATACCCCGCGCCTTCTCCGGCGGGATACAGTCCCGGCGTGCTGATGCTCTCATGGGTATCCGGATGCCGCGTGATGCGCAGGGGCGACGAGCTCCGGGTTTCCACCCCCACCAGCACCGCCTCCGGATGTGCGAAGCCGCGCAACTGCCGCTCGATGGCCGGGATGGCTTCCTTCAACGTGGCCACCACATACGGCGGCAGGCAATCCCGGAGATCCCCGGGCGTCACGCCTGGCTGATAGGAACACGGCACGCCGCCGAGTTCCTTCGTGGCCCGGCCCGCGAGAAAGTCGCCGGACGTTTGCACCGGAGCACGGTATCCCCCGCCCCCCGCCGCGAAAGCCCGCTCCTCCCAGTGCCGCTGGAAGGCGATGCCCGCCAGGGGGCCGTGACCGCCGTAGTCCTTCGGGCTGACATCCACCATGAAGCCGGAGTTCGCGTTCGCCTCCGCCCGGGCGTAACTGCTCATGCCGTTCGTGACCACCCCTCCGGGCTCGCTGGAGGCCGCCACCACCAGCCCGCCGGGGCACATGCAGAAGCTGTAAGCGGCGCGGCCCGAGCGGCCATGATGCACGAATTTGTAAGGCGCGGCTCCCAGCCCGGCATTGCCGGCCCAGCGACCGTATTGTGTATTATCCACCACTTTCTGCGGATGCTCTATGCGCACGCCGATGGAGAGCGGCTTTGCCTCCATGGACACGCCCAGCCGGTGCAGCATCTCAAACGTGGGCCGCGCGCTGTGTCCCGCCGCGAGGATGACGCGGTCCGTGGCGATCTCCTCCCCGCCCCGCAGGCGCACGCCGGTCACCCGGCCATCGCGCAGGATCAGCTCCTCCATCATGGTCTCGAAGCGCACCGTGCCGCCCAGGGACTCGATCTCCTCCCGGATGTGACGCACCACCTTGATGAGGCGGTCCGTGCCGATGTGCGGACGGGCTTTGAGGAGAATATCCTCCGGCGCGCCCGCCTTCACCAGCTCCTCCAGAATCCACGGAATGCGGTGCTCCCGGTCGCGGATCTGGGTGTAGAGCTTCCCGTCTGAAAACGTCCCCGCCCCGCCCTCGCCGAACTGCACATTGCTGTCCGGATTGAACTCCAGGCCGCGACGCCAGAATCCCGTGACATCCCGCGCGCGGGGGCCCGCCGGTTTCCCGCGCTCCAGCACCACGGGCCGCCAGCCCTGGCGGGCGAGCAGCAGGGCGCAAAACAGACCGCACGGCCCGGTGCCCACCACCACGGGGCGCAGGTCCGGGGCACGGTCGCGGATATGGATGCCGACCAGCTCCTTGTAGGTCTCCTCCTCCAGCACGCGGACCCGGGCCAGCTCCGTGCGGTAATTCGCCAGGGCCGCCGCTTCATCCCGCACGGACACGTGCAGGGTGTAGATGAAGAGCACCCGTCCCCGCCGGGCATCGATGGCCCGGCGGTGGACGGTGACGCCCAGCAGTTCTCCATGCGGTGCCCGCAGCACCAGGGCCGCGCTGGCGGCCGGTTCCTCCGGTGGATGATCCACCGGCAGTTTCAGTTCCGAAATCTCCAGCATGTGTCAGGGCTTGGACAGGCGGTAAACCTTCGGCCCGCCTCCCACCGCGCCGTCAAAGATCACGAGCACGTCGATGTGCTTCTCCTCTTCATTCAGAATGAGCATGCCCTCCGCCTTCGCCGAGGGCGAGGGCAGGTCGCCCACGAAGGTGGTGGCTGGGCTGGCACCGGGCTTCCAGAAGAAGAACCGGAAGGTCTGATCGTGCGGGGGCGCCTCGGAATTCGGGAAAGCCTTGGAAGCCTCCGCGCTGGCATTCCCTGTGAGGACGAGGAAACCGTTCTTCAGCCCCGCAATCTCACGGATACCCTGAAGCGGGCCCACCTTCAGGCGGTGCAGCTTTGCCTCCGTCTTCCCGCTGAAAAGCGAGGCCCCGGTGGTCTCCACCACAAAGGCATCCCCTTTTTCATTCGGCCCCCGGAGGCCGAACCAGAGCTTTCCGTCCTTGTGCGTCAGGCCCTCGATGTTGAATCCATTGTGCTGGAGCGGCTGCCCGGCGTATTTTCCCAGCGTTTCATTGGCGCGCACCCAGCCCATGAGGCTGGCGTTTTCCACACCGTCCGCGATCGGCAGGCCGGTTTTCGGATCCACGGGGATCCGGGCCACCTGACAGCGGGATTCCTGGAAGTCGCCCTTCTTCTTGCCCACGCCGTGGGAGCCGGTGACGTAGTAGCAGCCCTCCTCGCGGGACACGGCCACGCCTTCGGAGTCCGTTTCCTTGCCGGAGATGCCCTTCAGCAGAGGCACGGACAGGCCCGCCGTGATGGTGCGCGTCGCGCGGTCCATGGTGCCCGTCTGGATGGAGGTGCCCTCATCCGTGCAGATGAGGCAGTGGGAGGCATCCCACGCGGCGATGCCGCTGAGGTCCTTGTCCTCCACAAAGCCGGAGATCTTCCATGAATCCGGCAGCAGGGAAATCGTCCACCCGCTCGACGGGGCGGTCACCGTGGCTATCCTGTCACCGGCGGCAACGCCTTCCGGCTGGGGCTTGCAGGACGCGGTCAGGAGACTGGCCGAAGCCAGGGTCGCATAATAGAAGGGGCGGAGTATCATGGCCCCGGAACATCACCCTGCGGGGGCTGTGGTCAACAGCGGGGCCTCACGGAGGAGGAGGGCGGAGGACGTCCTGTTTCTCCCGGAAAATCCCCCGGGAGCCCGGCAGGTTTCACCAACGGCCTCCATCGCTTGCCGTTACAGACTTCGAGTACCTCTTCAGAATCGACTATTTAACAGTCCGGCCAAGATAAGGCTTCACCAATTCCCGTAAATCAATTTTATCCTCCGTAAACGTAAATGGCTGGTCGCAACCAATCCAAACAAGAAATATGTGCCGTCCATCCTTTGTATCCCATGGGGTCAGGGTTATGGAGGTGAACCGCCCGCGAACATTATAAACATCCAATCTAATCGCCTTATCCGATTCGCGCGCGAGCATGGTCGAACCCAGCGCCCTTGTGTTCAGATTTCGATCATTGCCCTCAAATATCGCTTTTCGAATTTTCTTTATCAAGTCACTTGCCAGAGACGGATCAGCAAGCTCCCCCGCCTTGCTCCACTCGCGCGCGCCAGGCCGCCGGTTGCTGAAAAGCACTTTTGTTACTTCTGCTTCCGGATGTTTTCCCGACTCCAACTCGGCCAGAGCCTGTGAAAAACCCTCATCGCACGCAATGGTTTTATCCAACCATAAGTATGCTGATATTGCTATGACGAAAATCAATAAAATCCCAAGCTTCTTCATACTTGCCTGACGGCGATTGGGTAAATTCAAATTACCCCTCCAGCATCGCCCGGAATTCCTCCTCGCTCAACACTTTCACTCCCAGCTGGCGGGCTTTCTCCAGCTTGCTGCCGGCGTCTTCGCCCGCGAGCAGATAAGCGGTGTTCTTGCTGACGCTCCCGGAGGTTTTCCCGCCCTGGGCGCGGATGAGTTCTTCAAAACTCTGGCGCGACTCCGAAAGCGTGCCGGTGATGACCCACGTGGTGCCCGCGAACTTTGAGCCGCGTCCCTCCGCGGGGGCGGGTTGGGGATTGTAATTGTCCGCCTGGGGATCGATGCCCAGGGCCTTCAGCTTCTCCAGCATCTCCTGGCCCGACGGGCTCTGGAAAAACTCCAGCACCCGCGTGGCGGCCACCTGGCCGACCTCCTGCGCGATCTGATAGGGTGCCAGCACGGCATTGTCCTCCTTCTGCTTCCCTTTTTTGAGCTGGGCCAGCTCCTTCAGCACGGGAGACTCCACGAGTTCCGCGAAGTTCCGGTGCAGCCGCGCCAGCTCCCGGGCGGCGGATTCCCCCACCTCCGGGATGCCGATGGCAAAAAGCCAGCGGCTGAGCGGCATGGTCTTCGCGCGCTCGCGACCGGCCACCACCTTTGCCGCGTTCTTGCTGCCAAAAGTGCGCGGGTCCTCTTCCGTGCCCAGATTGAAGGTGCCGAGCGTCGCTTCGCTCACATCGAACAGATCCAGCGGCGTGCGCACCAGCCCGCGCTCCACCAGCTTGTCCGCCAGGATTTCCCCCACCCCCTCGATGTCCAGCATCCGGCGGGAGGCAAAGTGCTTCAGTTGCGTGGCGGCCCGCGCCGGGCAGGCGAAGTTCACGCAACGCCAGGCCACGAAGTTTTCCTCCTTCACCACCGCGCTCCCGCAGGACGGGCATTTCCCGTGGATGTGGTCATACAGACGGAAGGGCTTCGACTCCGGGCCGCGCCCCTCCTTGTTCACCACCTCAATCACCGCCGGAATGATCTCCCCGGCTTTTTCAATGACCACGGTATCCCCCTCCCGGATGTCCTTCCGCTGGATTTCCTCGTCATTGTGCAGCGTGGCGCGGGAAACCGTGGAGCCGGAGACCAGCACCGGCTCCAGCTCCGCCACGGGCGTGAGCACTCCCGTGCGGCCCACCTGCACGGTGATGGACTTCACCACCGTGGTGGCGCGCTCGGGCTCGAACTTATAGGCCATGGCCCAGCGCGGGGATTTGGAGGTGACACCCAGGGCCTGCTGCGTGGCGAGGCTGTTCACCTTCACCACCGCGCCGTCCGTCTCATACGGCAGCGAGCGGCGGAGGGTGTCCAGTTCGTGAATGGCGGCCAGGATTTCACTCAGATTCCCCGCGTGCCAGATGCGCGCGGCTTTCCGCAGGCCCAGCCGGTCCAGCAGGGCGTGAAATTCATCCATGGTCGTCAGGTCCACCCCTTCCGCCTGTCCCAGACCGTGGAAGATGATCCCCAGCGGACGCTTCGCGGCCACGCGCGGGTCCAGTTGCTTCAGCGTGCCAGCGGTGGCGTTCCGGGGATTCATGAACCGGGCCTCCCCCTCCGCCTCGCGCTCGTCATTGAGCTTCCGGAATCCATCCAGCGTCATGAAGATTTCCCCCCGGATCTCCAGCAGCGGTGGTGCTCCCGCGGGCAGGGTGAGCGGCAGGCTGCGGATGGTGCGGGCGTTCACCGTGATATCGTCCCCCGTGGTGCCGTCTCCGCGCGTGGCCGCGTATTTCAGCCTCCCGTTTTCATAACAAACCGAGACCGCCACCCCGTCCACCTTCGGCTCGATCACCGTGCCGATCCGCTCCGTGGCGGTGAGCTTCACCAGACGCTGGTAAAACTCCCCCACCTCCGCCTCGGAGTAGGTGTTATCCAGACTCATCATCCGCGCCTGGTGGCGGATCTGCGTGAAGCCGTCGATGGGCGTGCCGCCCACGCGTTTTGTGGGGGAATGCGCCGAGGCAAAATCCGGCCACTGGTGCTCCAGGTCCTCCAGCTCCTTGTAGAGCGCGTCATACTCCCGGTCTGAAACCACCGGTGCCGCCTCGGCATAGTAGAGGCGGTTGTGGTGTTCCAGTTCGGCGGTGAGTTGACCCATCCGGGCCCGGGCTTCGTCTGCGTTCATCCCCGCCATGCTACGACTGAGAGGAGGCTCACAAGAGGAACCTTGCCCGCTTCTGAAGTTCCCCGTCACGGAACCCGGAAAGATTTGCCGGTATAGGGACATTTCACCCGGCTCCCTCTGCCGAGACCGGCCACCCCTATCGCTCCCTGATCCGGGGCGTAAGGGCTGTAAACCTGGTCCGCCTGGCCGGGCACGGGAATCCCGTAGGGCAGCACCTCCGGAGCCGGGCGCGCGGGATCACGAACGCCGGAGACAAGGACAGCAAACTTCCCCCGGGAGGGAGTTTGCAAACCTCCAAAAACCACCGCCGCGCCGTCCTCAAGAGCGGCGGTCCCGTTATACTCCCACACGGTCGTGTAAACCCGGGTCGTGTCATCAGGGGGTGGGGGCAGCTGCATCGCCACCTTCACACGCACGCCTCCGGAATCCCCCGAAGGCTGATTGGTGAGATCCACCCGCAGGGCCTCGGTTTCATTCCCTTGAAGGAGAAACATCAGATTTTTATCCTCTCCCGCCTGAATCTCCTTCGTCTCTCCGGAGAGCACGGCGTCCGGTGTTCCCCTGGTTTCATTTAGAAGATTCTGCCATTCGGCGGCGGTCAGAGTGGCCTTGTCCCGTCCCGCCATGACACGTTGGAAAGCCGCATTGGAGGCCGGGGTATTGAGATACAGCAAGGTGGGCGTCCATGCCCAGGTGCCAGGAGGATTTTCGCGCCCCACATACATCAAACTTGAGAGGATAAAATTCGACCGGTCACTGAGAGTGAGTTCCACCATCCCTTCCTTCAACGTCGTCGCAGGGGAGTCCTCCCCCATGACTTCAAGGAGCCCGGCGGCAATTTTTGCGGGATCCAGATTTGCCGGATCCAAACCCTTTGTGGGGGAAGATGCATCCTCCGGATCTTCGAGTCCCTGGCGGCGGTGGAAATCCTGGAATGCACGAACCGAGCGGCGGAACGTGACCATCTCCGTGCCGGGCGGGGTTCTAGGATTCAGGGAAACCACATGCTCCCGGCCGGAAAGCTGGATGCGCGTGCCTGTCTGCACGCTGATGAGACGAACCAGCATCTCCGCCGACTGATAGCGCACGTGGAGATTCACCGTAAGATCCTCCGGCAGGGCGTCCCCCGCCTTGAATGACAGGGCGAGCGCGGGATCCAGCCCCCGGACTGAACGGCTGAGGGTATCGAGAGCCTTTGCCAGCGATACGTTCTTCGCGCTGAAATCCGGGATGATGAACCGGCTGAGCCGCTGTGCGAAGGCCGCGTCCGGAGGGGCAAGTTCGTCCAATGGCTGACTGATGCGGGCCAGTGGCGGCGGGAGGGGATGCTGGGCAGTGAGCACATGGCGTGATGGCGGCTTCACCGGGCTTTGCTCTCCCTGATATGTCAGGGCATACCAAAGCAGGCTCCCTGTAAGGAGGATCGCCGCGACCGCGCCCCGGCGGAACACGGGAGCACTCACCACTCCGCGGAACCGGAAGCCCGTGGAAGGCTGAAGCAACCGGCTCGCCCGCTGGAGCCTCTGGCATTCGCTCAAGCCCGCGGACTGCAAAACGGCATGCCCCCGCGCCAGGACGGCCAGATCCAGCGCGGCGTCCGGATGCTCCCGCAGGATCTCACGCAGCAGGCGGCGTTCGCTTTCGCTGCCGGAGGCATCCAGCCAGGCATCGGCGGACTTTTGGAAATCAGGATCAGCGGACATGGCGGGGGGCGGGGGCGGGGGTTTCCACACGGAGACGCTGGCGAATGCACTCCGCGAGACGCCGCCGCAGACGGCAGAGATTCTGGTAAACGGACGCCGCGCTCCGGCCGGTGGACTCCGCCAGCCAGCCGATCTCCTGGTGCTGATAATACCGGGCCCGTATGAGCGCCGCCGAAGTCTCCGGGAGCGCCTCCACACAGGCCGCCAGCGCGGCCTTGCGGCTTTCCTCCTTCAGCAGGCGCGCCGCCACGCCGATGGCCCACGGCGTGAAAGGCCGCGTGCCATCATACCGCTCATAAAGCTGCCACAGCCGCAGCGCCACCTCCTGGACCAGATCCTCCCGGTCCGCGGGACGCGCCGCCACGCTGGCGATGAAGCCGCGCAGGGCGCTTTCGCATTCCAGAAAGTGATGGAGGAACCGGTCCCGTGAAGATGGTGGGCTGGGCATGTCACAGGGTATTGAGCGGCGCGGGGTTTTTCTGACAGATTTTCCCGGAGAAAATCAGCAAACCGCCGCCACCGCTCCCCTGGCCCGCCAGGTTACTTCCACTCGATGGAACTCACCTTCACCGGCACGCCACCTTCGGCGGCGGATTTATCGGCGGCGAAGATCACCTGATGGCTGCGCAGGGCGTCGTTCAGGCTCGTGAGCGGCATGTCCTGGCCCGCCTCCAGGGCTTTGAAGAAAGCCTCGAACTGCGTTTGATAGGGGTGGTCCGCCACGTCCCCGGAATCGATGGGGTGGATGCTCAGTTCGCTCCACTTCGCCTTGTTGAGGGCGGAGATTTTGTTCGTGTGGAATTTGCCGTCCAGGAGGCTGCCTTCGCTGCCCACGAGGTGGGTGTGGAAGTAGTAGGGCTGGAAGCAGTCCACCACGCTGGCGCACTTCCCGGCGCGACCGTCCGCGAACTTCAGGAGCGTGGTGGTGGTGGTGGGGAATTCGTAAGCCGCGAAGCTCGGGTGGGAGCTCTGGCTGTTGAGCGCGATCACCGTGTCCACTTCCCCGTCCATGCACATGAGGAGCGCGTCCATGGCGTGGCAGCCGGCTGTCAGCAGGCTGCTGCCGCCACCGGACTTTTTCACGTTCCAGCGGTACTGGCCATACCACGGCCCGATGCCGTGATAGTAGTCCACTTCCCCGTAGTGCACGCGACCGAGCAGGCCGGTATCGATGGCGCTCTTCACGGTGACGAACTGGCCGCTGTGGCGGACTTCGAAGCACACGCAGGTCTTCACGCCCGCCTTCTTCACCGCGCGGTCCACCTGCATACACTCCTCCCAGGTGAGGGCGATGGGTTTTTCCAGAATGATGTGCTTCCCATGCTCCGCGGCCATGACGGCGGAGGCGGCGTGTTCCCACGGATAGCCCGTGATGTCCACCACCTCCAGGTCCGGCTGGGCGAAGAACTCCTTCGCATCCGTGAAGCTCTTGATGGGCGTGCCGTATTTGGCGGTCAGCTCGGCGTCATTCAGCGGACGGCTGCTGAGGATGGACGTCACCTTTGACTGGCCCGTGGCCTGAAGCGCGGGGATGTGGGCGGTGGCGGCCCAGCCGTAGCCGATGATACCGGTATTGTAGATTTTTGCCATGAAGTGGAATGATAGGATGCAGCCTTAGACTACGGACAGAAACCCGCCGGAAGCAAACACATCCCGGGCCGGTTTGCATACTTTTCCCCGGCGGGGTGCGATTCCCGCCCTTTACTCCTACTCCTACTCCTACTCAGAGTAAGAGTAGGAACGACCAAACGGCTGAGTCCGACGGCGACAGGAATGTCGCCGCTCCTTGTGCGGGAACGAAGGACCTGCTCTGTGCCTTACTCCGTCCCCGGTGCCAGATCCACGATGCTCACGGGTCTCGCCATCGCCGCGTTCAGGGACTCCGCCGATATCTCTTTCTCGGACCGGCTGATCACCACCGCCGCCACGCCATTGCCCACCAGATTCGTGAGCGCCCGGCATTCGCTCATGAAGCGATCAATGCCCAGGAGAATCCCCAGCGATTCCACGGGGATGCGCGGCACCGCCGTGAGCGTGGCCGCCAGCACGATGAATCCCGAGCCCGTGACACCCGTCGCGCCCTTGGACGTAAGCATGGCCACCAGCAGCAGGGTGATTTCATCCCCCGGGGTCAAAGGGGTGCCCGTGGCCTGCGCCAGAAACACCACGGCCATGGTCATGTAGATATTCGTCCCGTCCAGATTGAAGCTGTAGCCCGCGGGGATGACAAACCCCACCGTGGTCTCCGAACAGCCGAGCCGCCGCATTTTCTCCATCATGCCCGGCAGCGCCGTCTCCGATGAACTGGTCCCCAGCACCAGCAGTAGCTCCTCCCGGAGGTAGCGGATGAACCGGAAGATGGAAAACCCCGCCATGCGCGCGATGAGCCCCAGCACCACCACGACGAAGAGCCCCGCCGTGACATAAAACGCCAGCATGAGCGACCCCAAGGCCCCCAGCGCCCGGATGCCGAACTGCCCCACCGTGTAGCCCATGGCGCCCAGTGCCCCCAGTGGAGCCACCCGCACCACGATGTGCATGATGCCGAAAAAGACCTTCTCCGCCGCCGCCAGCGCGTGGAGCACCGGCCTGCCCTTTTCCCCCATGGCCGTGAGGGAGAACCCCGTGAGGATGGCGATGAGCAGCACCTGGAGGATCTCCCCCGTGGCGAAGGCATCAAAGAACGACTTCGGGATGATGTTGAGGACAAAATCCTGGGTGCTCTGCGCCTTCCCCTTTTCCACATACTCATGCACCCGCGCCGCGTCCGCCGGGGAGGCCGTGTTTTGAAAACCCACGCCGGGCTGCCAGAGATTCACCACCACCAGCCCGATCACGAGCGCGAAGGTGGAAACGATCTCAAAATACAGAAATGTCTTCAGCCCCAGCCGCCCCAGCTTTTTGCCGTCCCTCACGGAGGCGATGCCATGCACCACGGTGCAGAAGATCACCGGCGCGATGATCATCTTCACCAGTTTCACAAACCCATCCCCCAGGGGCCTGAGTGAGACCCCGAAAGCCGGGGAAAAGTATCCAATCAGGATACCCAGCCCCACCGCCATGAGGACCTGAATGTAAAGAACGCGATACCACGGCCTGGCCCCGCGGGGGACGGGTCGTTGCGGGGCAGTGGCGGTGGGAGAGGCGGGAGTCATCTGGCGGTCGGGTGCTGTGCGGGCGCTTTTTAGCCCGCGGCCCCGCCGCGTTTCGAGCAAAATCGGGAAAGTATTTGCGGAGTCAGGGCGCGTTCAATCCCTGCATCGAGGACGTGACCGCTATCTCCACCAGGAGAGCCCGCATGTTGAAGCCGGACTTCGAAAAGCTCTCGTGCAGTTTTGCCACGGTCTCCGCGCCATACGCGGCGGGCGGCTGCTTCACGCTGTACTGGAACATCTGGCGGATGAATCCCCGCTGGGCGTCCCGGTTTCCGGCGGCATGGCTGGCCACGTCCCGAGGGCCGCGCAACTGGAGAGTCTCTCCGTCAGCGGTCGTGTAGTCGCTCACGGGATCGATGGGCTTGTCCTTTTCCGCGACCCGCCAGCGGCCCACGGCATCGTAGTTCTCCAGGCTGAAACCCAGGGGATTGATCGTGGCGTGGCAGCCCATGCAACTGGAGTTCTTTGTCAGGTCCGTGATCTTCTCCCGCATGGTCAGCGAGGGATCGAACTTCCCGTCTTCAAAGGTCACGGCCATGGGCGGGGATTTGAGAATGCGCCCCAGGATATTCCGCGTGAGGAAGACCCCGCGCTTGATGGGAGCCGTGGTCTTTTCATGCGACATGGCCGCCAGCAGATAGGGATGCGTAAAGACGCCCGCGCGCTGCGAGGGATCGAACTTCACGGGCGTGAACTTGTGTTCATCCGCCGCCTGGACGCCGTAGAACTTCGCGAGGCGGCCATTGAGCAGGAGTTGATCCGAAAGCAGCAGTTGCCGGTAGTCCGAGGCCTCGCTCCACACCACGCCGTCCACGAAGGCGTCCAGCGACTCCCGGAGGTCCGCCAGCACCGCTTCGTCAAAATCCGGCCAGGCTTCGTGATCCTTCGTCATCTCCGCGGCTTCATCGAAGGCCAGCCACTCGTGGAAAAACCCGCGCAGCTTGGCCTTCGCGCGCGGGTCCGTCATCATGCGCGTGGCCTGGGCGCGGAGTTGGTCCCGCGTGTGGAGTTCTCCCTTCGCCGCGGCCTCCAGGAGCGGGCCATCCGGAATGGAATCCCACAGCACCAGGGCCATCCGGGCCGCCGCCGTGTGATCGTCCGGCTTCCCTCCCAGGTCCGGATAGAGGAAGCGTGGAGACTTCAGAGCCAGCATCACGGACCGTTTCAGCGCCACATCCGGGGCGATGGAGCCGTTGAAATGCCGGTCCACGTAGAAGGTCTTTTCCTCCGGCGTCAGCGCGCGGCGGAAAGCCCGCTCCGCGAAGGTGCCGCCAAAGGCTTTCAGCTTTTTCTCAAAGTCCGCGTCCTTCTCCCGGGCCTTCGCCAGCACCTGGAGGCGCTCCACGATCTCCGTGGCCGTCTCCACTGCCGCCTTGGTCGTGGCTTCGTGCCAGGGTTTGGAAACCGAGGAGCCTCGGCGGTAGCCGGTGCTGCTGTCATCCGGAGGGAAAGCAGCCGTGACCACCGTGACGCGCGTGGACTTCGACGGGGAAATGTGCGGCGCGCGCAGCACCTCCCACACGGCGTGGGGAGCCTTCCACTCCAGCCGGATGCTGCCGGCCTTTTCTTTGTATTTGAAGTAGTCCAGCCGCAGCGGATAACGGCGGCCCCCCAGCAGAAAGACACGGGCCGTGGCCTCCCGCACCACGTCGCCGCTGCTCACCCATTCCTCGATGAGCGCGGGCTGGCGGCGGGCATCGCTGTCATCCCGGAAGTTTTTGTCCCCATCCCGGAAGTCGCGGTTCAGGTAAAACCGCGCCCCGTTGGGCGTGCGGAGGCGGAATTCGTAAAACCCTGTCTCCTCCGCCAGCAGCGAGCCCTCCCAGGCGATGGAAAACTGCTCCGCGGAGCACCCCTCCACGGGCGGCCCGGCCCCGAAATCGAAGTCCAGGGCGGCATCCTCCCGCTCCTTTTTGAGCTTGGACTTCTTGTTCATGCCATCGCTCTCGTAAATCTCCGCGCGCAGCCCGGTCGGCGCGCCGGGCGGCTTCGCCTCCAGAAAACTGCCCGTGAGGTCCGCCACGGATTCCTGGAACTGCCGGTTCGTGAGGTGGGTGAGATCGATGCGCGGCGGGTGGTTCCGCGCCCGCGCATCGGCGGAGTAAAACTGCTGGAAGATGTAGTCCGCCACCAGCGCGGACCCCTCGGCGTCCAGCTCGTCCGCCTTGTCCTCCGGCATGTTTTTGTCGATGTATTTGGAGAGCGACGCCAGGGTGCGCTCCCCGTAGAGCGGATCACTGTATTTCCCGGCCACCCCCTCCCCTTTGCCCCCGTGGCAGGAGGCACAGAGATCCCGGTAAATACTCTCCCCCGTGCGCGCCGGTTCCTGGCCGGACACACTGGAAATGAAGGCGGCGGAGGATAGAAGGAAAAGGAAACGTGAGGACATGGGACGGCGGGGCTCCCCGGGACGGCTGCCATGCGCCCGGCGACACCAAAGTTAACGCGCCGCGCGGCCCGGACTATTCACATCTTTTCCCGGGAAAAGCATGGCGGGGCATACCCGGGCGGCGGATTTTCAACTCTCTGCTCCGTAAGAATCGCACGTTGACGGTCATATGTTCCTTCGATACCGGCCCGTATGATTCGTCCCCGGATTTCCCCCCTGCCCGCCCTCGGGGCTTTGTGTGCTTTTTTCACCGGCTCCGCCGCGGCACTTCCCGGGGATGTAGAGGCGGGATTCGCCCCGGTCCTCGGCACCACGGGAAATCTGATTTACGGCACGGCGGTGCAAACGGACGGGAAGGTCCTGCTGGCCGGCGGGCTCACCACCGTGGGAGGGGTGGCACGCAGCCGCGCGGCCCGTCTCAACGCGGATGGGTCACTGGACACTACGTTCGATCCCAATCTCGCGGGCGCTCCCCGCAGTGTGACCGCGCTGGCGGACCGCTGGTTTCTCCTGGCGGGGGAATTCACCTCGGTGGGAGGAACCGCGCGCCGCTATATCGCCAGGCTCAATCCCTCGGGCGCGCTCGATACGACTTTCAATCCGGATCCTAATAACAACATTTACAGTGTGGCTCTCCAGCCGGACGGCAGGATCCTCATGGGCGGGCAGTTTACGACCGTGGGCGGCACGGCGCGGAACTACCTTGCCCGGCTGACAGCCAACGGCGCACTGGACACGGGCTTCAATGTCAGCCCCAACAACTTCGTCCGCACCGTCGTGGTGCAACCGGACGGGAAAATCATTATAGGCGGCTCGTTTACCAGCATTGGCGGCACTGCCCGTAACCTGTTGGCCCGTTTGAACGCCGATGGAACCCTGGACCCGGCCTTCAATGCGGGTGTGAGCGGCGACACTGTATTCTGCGCCGCCCTGCAGGCGGATGGGCGAATCCTCATCGGAGGCACCGTGACCGCGGCCGGTGGCGTGGCGCGGCAGAACATCGCCCGCCTCGAAGCGGATGGAACCCTGGATGCCAGCTTCAATCCTGGAGCCGGCAGTGTGGTGCGGTGCCTGATACCGCAAACGGACGGAAAAATCGTCGTGGCTGGCGAGTTTACCACCTTCGGAGGTGCCACCCGCAACCGTCTGGCCCGGATGCACCCGGACGGCAGTCTCGATACCGCCTTCAACCCCAATTTCAATGAGACTGTCTTTTCAGCTGAACTCCAGGGAGACGGACGGATCATCGCGGGAGGAAATTTCACCGGCGCGGGCTCCGTCACCCGCCACGCCCTCGCCCGGCTCCTCAACGATCCCGCCACGCAAACCCTTTCGGTGACGGGCGCCGGTCGGGTCCAGTGGCTGCGCGGCGGAACTTCGCCGGAAACACATCAGGTCACGTTCGATCTTTCCACGAATGGCGGCGCGGCCTGGACGGCCCTGGGAGCCGGCACCCGCATTCCGGGCGGTTGGGAACGCGGCGGCCTGAGCCTGCCCGCTTCCGGGCAAATCCGGGCGAGGGCGCGCGTCATCACCGGCGTTTACAATGGCTCGTCAAGCCTGCTGGAGACCACGGTTTCCTACGCCATTCCCCCGCTCAATCTCTGGCGTCAGGTCCATTTCGGCAGCATGGAAAACACGGGCGATGGCGCGAACGACGCGGACCCCGATGGCGATGGGGTGGTGAATCTTCTGGAATTCGCCTTTGGAATGAATCCCCGTCAGCCGGATGCCGCGGGATTGCCCGCGTGGGTTCCCGCCGGGGACGACTATCAGTTGGAATTCGAACGCCCTGCTTCCGCCGGTGGCATCACCTACATCGCGGAACAAAACACTTCGCTGGATCCTGAAAGCTGGACCCCTGTTCCAAACCTGGGAACTCCCCCGAATTACTTTTACGATGTGCCGGCCACCGCAGGCGTCCGCCGCTTCCTGCGGCTGCGGGTGTCCGTGCCGTGAGAAGTCAGGAATTTGCCACGGAGTTTTTGAATGTCCGGCGCCTTAAATTCCAGCCAGAGCCTTAAAAAAGCGGTGGCGAATGCGCCCGGGTGGCATATCTCTTCAAGGAAACGCCTATGATCCCCGACATCTCCCTCGGTATTATTTTCTGCATTCTGTTCTTCGGTCTCGGTGCCGTGGCTTTTGTGTACCTTGCCAAAGGAAAGAACTGATCCCGCGCCGGTCAAATACCGGGGAAGCGGGTCTCCGCCCGTTTCGTTCGCATGCCACGCAGACGACTGACATTCCGTTCTGAAGAAGCCCGCCAGGTTCTCTGGGTGCGGTGTCTGGAGGAAGCGGACGCTACTGGCGTGCTCGTGCCCGCGGAATTGCGCACGGCGGTGAGCCGGGAGGCGCGTTCCCCGGAGAATGGACCGTTTTTGCTGCACCGTGCCGAGTTGCTGGGAAGCCGCCTTGCCCCGGGACTTGAGGCCCCGGAAGTGCCTCCGGCCACCTGGATGGACAAGCTGCCCGCGTGGGCTCCCTGGGCGGCGGTAGGCGGCGCGTTTGTGCTGGGATGGGCGACCAATGAGTTTGGACCCTCCGGTCACATCAATATTCTTTCGTTCCCCCTGCTGGGGCTCATCCTCTGGAATCTCACGGTCTGTGGCGTCAGTCTCTTCGCGGACTGGAAAGCGAAACGGAAACCCGCGCCCCGCGTTTCCCCTCCCCGGCGGGCTCCGGGTATGGATACCCTGGCGATCGCACGGGCGGAATTCGTGGCCCGCGCGCAGGCGTGGGAGACGCCCCGGCGGAATGCCCGGCTGAAAGGGGTGTTCCACGCGGCGGCCATCGCGCTTGCCCTTGGAATTGTGGGCGGAATGTATTTCCGGGGTCTCGGAAAATCCTACACCGCCACCTGGGAGAGCACTTTCCTGAAAGGCCCGGAGGTGCGCACCCTGACCAAAGCCGTGCTGGGACCGGCATCGCTCGTCACGGGTATCGCGGTGCCGGAGCCTCCGGACCCCAAAGACCTCGAGCCGCAGAGCGCCGCGCCGTGGATTCACCTGTGGGCCGCCAGCGCGCTGCTTTTCATCGCCATTCCCCGGCTGATCCTGGCGAACATGGCCCGCGTGGAGGCGCGGAAAACCCAGCCGGACTACGAAGCGGAATTCGGTTCCTGGCTGGCGGTATGCCGCGGGCTGGGAGGCAGTGTCACGCACCAGGCGGAGATTCTGCCCGTGCATTATGAACCGGAATCCCGCGTGCGCGATGGCCTCCGGCTGGTGCTGAAGCATCTGTGGGGAGCGCATGTCAGCGCGGACTTTGATTCCCCCGTGGCCTATGGCGCGGAGGATCTCGTTTCCCTGCCCCGCGTGCCGGACTACCTGGTGCTGGTGTGCGCGCTGTCCACCACGCCGGAATCCGAGGTGCACGGCGCTCTTATTCAGTCCATGGCGGACGCGGGCCCCGAACGGCGGCGGCGGCTGCTGGTGCTGGACGCCTCCGCCTTTGAAGCCCGTTTCCGCAGTCTCCAGGAATATCCCTCCCGGCTGGCCGCCCGGCTGGCCGCGTGGGAAAAGGTTGCCTCGGGTAACTTTCCCATGCTTCTTCTGGATGACGCCGCGCGCCGGGATCCCGCCGCGGCGGCACGTTCCGTCTCCCCCCCTTGATCCGCCGTGCCCTCAGATGCCATCACGCTCAGCCTCATCTCCCACACCAACGTGGGGAAGACCACGCTTGCCCGCACCCTGCTGCGCCGTGACGTGGGCGACGCGGTGGACCAGGAGCACGTGACGGACGTGGCCACGGCCTATCCCATGATCGAGTCCGGCGGGCAGCGCCTCCTCCTGTGGGACACGCCCGGCTTTGGCAGCACGCCAAAGCTGATGAAACGCCTGCGGCTTTCCTCCAGTCCCGTCCGCTGGATGCTCACCCAGCTCTGGGACCGGTTCCGCGACCGCGCGCTCTGGTGCAGCCAGCAGGCCATCAAGAACGTGCAGCAGGAGGCGGACGTGGTGCTCTACCTCGTGAACGCGAGCGAGCAGCCCGGGGACACGGGCTATGTGGACATGGAGATGGAGATCCTGACCTGGATCGGGAAACCCGTGGTGCTCCTGCTGAACCAGACCGGCCCGCCCCGACCCGCCGTGGAGGAGGAGCTGGATGAAACGGACTGGCGCTATCACCTGGAGAAATACAGCGTGGTAAAGGCGGTGATCGGCCTGGATGCCTTCGCCCGCTGCTGGGTGCAGGAGGAGGTGCTCATGGAAGTCATCTACCACGTGCTCCACGAGTGGAAGCGGGAGGAGTTCAACCGCCTGCGCATCGCCTGGCGGGAGCAGAATCTTTCGGTCTTCCGGAAGTCCATGAAAGTGCTGGGCCGCCAGCTGGCGGAGAGCGCCACGGACCGCGTGACCGTGAGCAAGGAGTCCCTGCTGCAAAAGATCGGCGTGGGCCGCCAGCAGTTGAACGATGAAATGGAGGAGGCCCGCACACACCTCACGGAACGCCTTGCCGCCCGCTCCATCACGGCCACGGATGAACTCATCCGGCTGCACGGCTTGGAGGGCCGCACCAGTGAGAAGATCAAACCAGCGGGCACGGGTTCCTTTGGCGTGCCGCAAAAGGTGAACGAGTCCCTCTGGGGTGCCGTGGGCGCCGCTCTTTCCGGCGCGGCCGGCGGCCTGCTGGCGGAACTCAAGACCGGAGGCCTGCTCTTCGGGGGCGGCACCGTGGCCGGGGCCTTCATTGGCGGCGCGGGCTCCTGGCTGCTGGCGCGCGGCTACAATCTCACCCGGGGCGAGGACAACTGCGTGCGCTGGACCATCGAGCACTTCGCCGCCCAGGCGGAACTCATTCTGGTGACCTACCTCGCCGTGGCTCACTTCGGTCGCGGCCGCGGGGAATGGAAGGACGGCGAACACCCCGGTCACTGGCCCGCCGCCGCGAAGCTGGTCATCGATGCCCACCGCTCGGAACTCGATGCCCTCTGGAAGCGCGCCGGGGAAAAAGAGGCCCGCACGGATGTCCTCCTCATTGCCGCCGAAGCCATCCTCACCAGCGCCGCCTCCGAACTTCTCAGCCACCTGTATCCCAAGGTGAGCAAGGGAACCATCAGCGGCAACTGAGTCCCTGGCGGCCTGCCGGGCTGGATACCATCCCCGTGTGTTCATTCGCTGTTTCCGGCCACGCGACGGGCAGTTTCCCTTTGTAATGAATACGGATATTTTATTCTGGAATCCCCCGAAGCCCGGGGCACTTTTCCCGGTCCACGCCCACAATGCCTTTGTGATGATCGCCGGGGTTTACGATCCTGAAAACCATGTCCTCCAAACCGCAGACCACGCACGGGTGTAACGGCGAAACGCTGGAGTGTCTTCAGACCGGTTATCCCTTACAGAAAGACAGCGGATGGACGGAAACATTCTTCGGACGGGTGAGAGGAGACGCGTCATGAGCGGCACTCCGGTCCGCCTTACAGAGCCGCCGGAAGGTTACGGCCCCTGGCTGACCGGTCTGAAGGAGCGCATCCACAGCGCCCGGCAGCGGGCCACCCTGGCCGTGAACCGGGAGCTTGTGTTGCTCTACTGGCAAATCGGGCGGGATATTCTCTCCCGCCAGGCGGCGCAGGGCTGGGGCGCGAAGGTGATCGACCGGTTGGCTCATGACCTCCGCGCCGCCTTCCCGGAAATGAAGGGTTTTTCCCGTGCCAATCTCCTGTATATGCGGGCCTTTGCCGGGGCCTGGCCGGACGAGTCAATTGTCCAACAGGCTGTTGGACAATTGCCGTGGGGACATAATCTGGTGCTGCTGACCCGGCTGAAAGACGCGGACCAACGCCTGGCTTACGCCGCGAAAGCCATTGAGCACGGATGGTCACGCAACATGCTCAATATCCACATCGAATCCCGCCTGTTGGAACGCGGCGGCAGGGCGGTCACCAATTTTGAGCTCAGCCTGCCCAAACCCGAATCTGACCTGGCGCGGGAATCCCTGAAGGATCCGTATCGTTTCGATTTCCTCGGACTTTCTGAAGAGGCGCGGGAGCGGGAAATCGAGGGCGCGCTGGTCAAACACGTCACCGCTTTCCTTCTCGAACTGGGAGCGGGTTTTGCCTTCGTGGGCCGGCAGGTAATGCTGGATGTGGGCGGTGATGAATTTTTTATCGACCTGCTCTTTTACCACCTGAAGCTGCGCTGTTACGTGGTCATTGAACTCAAAGCCGGGAAATTCAAACCGGAGCACCTCGGGCAGTTGAGCTTCTACCTGACGGCGGTGGATGCCCAGGTGAAACACCCGCAGGACGGTCCGACCATCGGTCTGCTGTTGTGTAAAAGCAAAAACAAGGTGGTGGCGGAATACGCGCTGCGCGGCCACCCGCGCCCGCTGGGCGTGGCCGAATACCAACTGGTGGAATCCCTGCCGCCCGAACTGCAAACCAGCCTGCCAAGCATCGAACAGATTGAGCGTGAACTGGCGGGCGGCGATGAACACCTTTCCGGCGATCAACCATGATCCGGTGACCGGAGAGGCTGGATTGAATATTCCTTGAAATCCCGTGTGGTCTCGAACACCGGGGTCTGATATGGATTTTACCTTCACCGCTGGAGCGGAGGACGCGGGGCAGCGGCTCGACAAGTTTCTGGCGGGCCGGCTGACGGAGTTGTCGCGCTCGCGGGTGCAGGCGCTGATCAAGGAGGGGAATGTGACGGTGAACGGAAAGGCGGCGAAGGCCAGCCAGGATGTGGAGCCGGGACAAGTGGTGGCCGGCTGTGTGCCGCCGGACCGCCCGGCGGAGGCGCAGCCGCAGGATATTCCGCTGCAGGTGCTGTATGAGGATGAACACCTGGCCGTGCTGAACAAGGCGAGCGGCATGGTGGTGCATCCGGCCCATGGCAACGAAGACGGCACGCTGGTGAACGCGCTGCTGCACCGCTTCGGAGCCCTGAGCAGCATCGGCGGCGTGGCAAGACCGGGCATCGTGCACCGGCTGGACAAGGAGACGAGCGGCTGCCTGGTGGTGGCGCGTAATGACGTGGCGCACCACAGCCTGACGGAACAGTTCGCGGGGCGGTCCGTGGAAAAGGTCTATCTGGCGGTGGTGCAGGGCGTGCCCGCCCAGCGGTCCGGCACGGTGGAGACCCACATCGGGCGCGATCCGCATGACCGGCTCCGGATGGCGGTGCTGCCGCCACCGGCGGGGAAGTCAGCGGTGACGGATTACGAAGTGCTCCACGTGACGGGAGCGGACGCCCTGGTGAAGTGCACGCTGCACACGGGACGCACGCACCAGATCCGCGTGCATATGAAACATCTGGGCCATCCCCTGCTGGGGGACGAAGTCTATGCCCGCACCAGCCGCCAGATCCGCACGGGCAGGCTGATGCTACACGCGCTGCGGCTGGGCTTCACCCATCCGGTGAGCCAGGAGCGCATGATTTTCACCTCCCCCGTGCCGCCGGAATTCAAGCCATGGATGCCTCCGGATTTCCCGGAAGCCAACGCGCCCGCCTACAGGGGCTCGAAGGTGAAGTAATAGGTCCGCATATCCCCTTCAGTTTTGGCCTCCGCTTTATCCGGCGAGGTAAACCGGAGCGTCCAGGTATCGTCGCCGAAATCCAGCTCTCCCTTCCCCGCGCCGGAGGGTTTCCACCGCCACTTGCCCTCGCGGGTGTCCGCCATGGTTTCGTTCGCGGAGACACTCACCCAGCGGTAGCGGTGATCCGGGAAGAGTGTGATCACATACTTCCCGTGATTGTCCTGATAGCGGATGCGCGCGCCCGCGGGATTGGCGAAGACGGAGCCGGGAGTCCCCTGCCCCGGCCATCCGGGAGCGCCGGGAGACGGCTGATGAGGCGAGGGAGGACCGGAAGGCCCCGCGCAGTTGCACAACAGGCCCGCCGCGAGTGACAGCAGTACTACCGGAAAACAGGGTTTCATCATGCCGGAAACGCTTTCCTTTTATCCCACGGCGTCAATGAAATTCCTGACCGCTTTCATGCTCAATGAAGGTAGATGAACTCCTTCATATTCACGAGCGCGAGCGCCAGGCTCCGCCATTCCGCGTTGGGTCCGGAGGCGCTGGAACCGGGGAATTCGGCAAGGTGGCGGCGGGCCTCCTCCTCGCGGGCCAGGGCCGCGTCGTGGCGCGCCCGGTCCTCCGGGGATAGCGCCGCCAGCACTTCGGCGGGTGCCACCGGCGTGCCCTCCAACCGGGAGGAAACGGAGATTTCCTTCTCGCTCAGCGCGCGGTCATACAACCGGGCGCGGAGGATCCGGCCATTCAGGAGCCGGTTGCCCACGGGATCCCCGTGGCGCAGACCGATGAGCACGCTGGCGCGGCCCGCTTCATACGTCACCGGCCCGCTGCTTTGATAGGACCGGCCATAACGTTTTCCATCGCGCCACGCCGTGATGGTTCCATCCTCGGCGTAAGTGATGGCCATATGCACCGGTCGTGTGGCGGCCTCGCGCTCCTGGCTACCGGTGGTGTTCCGCGTGCGCTGGAAGTTGTCACTGCCCGGCACCCATTGCCCGATGTTCTGTTCGCCGAAAACGATGGCATCGAAGACCTCGCCCTGCGGGCTCTGGAGAGAGAGCACCCCGCCCCCGGCCTGCTCCAGGGTGTTCAGTTGCACCCATGCCTCCAGCGTTTTGGCGCGGAGATTTTTCGGAAGCGGCGGCGTGGATGCATAGCTGTCCCGACCATCCACCACCAGGGCTCCGCCCTCCACGCGGGCGTGACCGTGGAGCTCCAGATTCAGGACCCCGGCGCGATCCTTCCCGCCGTTCTCAAAATCCCAGTCCGCCAGCGCGGCGGGGGCTCCCGCCACGGGCACGCGGGTGGCATTCCGCTTCGCCAGCAGGCTTTCCCGCGTGGGAGCCAGGGCCGACTCACAGGCCTTTTCAGCCTCTTCCAGTTTCCCGCGCCACATCGCGGCCCGGGCCGCCAGAGCCGCCTCCTGCCCCGCGGTTTCGTGGACATAGGTCAGGCACTGGACCATTTCATCACTGTCTGGTTCCCGGCTGAAGGCGGAGAGATACAACTGCCGCACCCGCTCCGTTTCGCCAGGCGTGCCATTGCAAATGCGGTCCGCCCAGTCATTCGCCCAGGTATGAATCATGGGGGAATTCATGAGCGCCAGCGCCTGCGCGGGCACGTTCGTGGAGTCCCGCCGGCCCCGCGTGCTCAGCGGCACGGGCGCGTCAAAGGCGGTGAGGAAGGGGTCCAGCGCGTTGCGGATGACATTCACATACACACTGCGGCGCGGCGCGCCGCCATTCACGGGCGGGCCGTAGGGCGTGAGATCCAGCTTTCCGGAAACCGTGAGAATGGCATCCCGGATGGCTTCCGCCTCCAGCCTTCTCAGGGTAAAGTGGGAGAGAAGTTTGTTCTCCGGATCCCGTTCCGCCGCCACCCGGGAGGCTTCGGCGGAGGTCTGGAAGGCCCTGGAGGTCAGCAGGAGCTTCAGGGTTTTCTTCAGCGAGCCGCCGTTGGTCTGAAAATCCCTGGCCAGCCAGTCCAGCAGTTCCGGATGCGTGGGCAGGTCGCCCAGTTTGCCGAAGTTATCCGTGGTGGCCACGATGCCACGTCCGAAGACGTGGTGCCAGAGCCGGTTGACGATGACCCGGGATGGCAAGGGATTCGCCGGGTTCACCAGGCTCTCCGCCAGTTGCAGGCGGCCGCTGTCCGCGGGGTGATACTCTTTGGGATCGAAGGCCTCCAGGAAGCGCCGGGGAATGGCGGCCTCGGGCTTCTTGTGATCGCCCCGCGCATAAAGCGGCTGGTCAAAGCCGTCCGCCTCCATGACTCCCGGCACGCGCACCGGCACCACCAGGCTCTCCTCCGCTTTCCGGCAGGCGGCTTTGGCCCCTGCCAGCTCACCACCGCCATTGGGCAGGAAGCCCGCCCGCAGCATGAAATTCAGGAACTCCACGTCCTCGAAGGAACCCGCCTCCGCGAAGCCCTGGCGGGCCACGAGCCCGCGCACCGCGTCATAATACCGCCGCGCCAGTTCCTCCGGCGTGGAGGGTGGAGCCGCGCCGTCCGCGTCGAACGCGAGCACTGAAGTCCCCGGCTGCGGCGGCTGGGCCTTGTCCTCCGCGGGATAGATCACGTCCGTGAGGCCGAACCACGCACGGGGAGCGTCATTGCTCTCGATGGGAGCGTCCTGGATGGTGGTCAGTTCCACATACATCATCTCCCCCTTCCAGTAGTCCACGTTCCATGAGATCCAGCCGGGGAGTTCCTGCTTCAGCTCCTGCTTCGGATAAATAAGACCACTGCGGGGGTAATTCTGCACCACATACCGCACCACCGCGTTGTTCCCTGCCGCGCGCACCCAGAGGCGCCCGCCTTCGCAGCGGAAGCGGGCGGACTGCACCGTGCCCGGATGGCGGTCGCTGAGTGAGTCCGAATACAGACCCGCCGG
The DNA here is from genome assembly GCA_965229245.1 of Verrucomicrobiales bacterium. Lineage (GTDB taxonomy): Bacteria > Verrucomicrobiota > Verrucomicrobiia > Verrucomicrobiales > V1-33 > V1-33. Next base: position 399,682 of record CBDDIW010000001.1, on the reverse strand, counting down.
ACGCAGATTGCCGATGACCTGGTCATTCTCCGTGGAAATGGCAAACCCCGGAGCCTGCTTCCTCCCATCCGCGAGACCCGGACCGGTAGTGTAGATCTTCAGCGGACTCCCCCCTTCACTGCCCCACCGGAGCCGGGAGGGCTGGCTGGCGAAAGCCTCGCGCCTCTGCTTCAAATCCGCCCACTTGCCCGCCAGGGCCCTCCAGCCTTCGCGCATCTTATCCGGCGGCAGATCCTTCAGGCGCAGCCAGGCCGCGAGCGGTCCAGTGCCGTCCCGGTCCGCCTCGGACCGCGCGGCATCGTTCGCCGGGGTCCATTCACGCAGGCGCTGCTGAAAGGCGGGGAAATCCCCCTGCCCTTCAAACCGGCCCTGCCATTGCCGCCACTGCGAGGAGCCCAACTCTCCCCGCGCCTTCTCCAGCGCCAGGAGACTCCGGCCCGCCTCTTCCCGGGCGGGTGCCGCCACATCCACCACGGAGGGACGGCAACTTGCGAAGATGCCATACAGCGCGTAGTAGTCCGCCTGGCTGATGGCGTCGAACTTGTGATTGTGGCAGCGGGCGCAGGACACCGTGAGGCCCATGAATGCCTTGCTCACCACGTCCACCTGATTGTCCGTGAAGGTCACGAACTCATCCAGCGCATCCGTGGGGGTGAAGCCGTGAAAAACCATGCGCAGGTGCGCGGGCCCGATGGCGGATTCATTGACTCCCAGCGCCTTGTCCACCCGGGGCTCCGGCAGACGGTCGCCCGCGATGTGCTCGCGCACCAGTTGCGGCCACGGCACGTCCGCGTTCAGCGCGCGGATCAGGTAGTCCCGGTAGCGCCACGCATTGCGGATCGTGGGATCGCCCTCGCTGCCATGACTCTCCGCGTAGCGCAGCCAGTCCATCCAGTGCCGTGCCCAGCGTTCGCCAAACCGGGGGGAAGCCAGCAGCCGGTCCAGATAGGCGCTCCAGGCCGCCGGGGAGGGATCGCGGGTCAGGGCGTCCACCGCCTCCCGCGCGGGCGGCAGGCCGGTGAGCACATAGGCCGCGCGGCGCGCGCGAGTGGCGGCATCCGCCTCCGGCGCGGGGCCCAGGCCCTCTTTTTCCATGGCCACCTGGAGAAAACGGTCCACCGGATTCGCGGAGGCCCCGTCTTTCGCGGCGGGAGGATCCTGGACATTCAGCGGAAGAAAAGACCACCACTGCTTCCGCAGCGCGAACACCGACGGCCACGTTCCCTGGGCGCTTCCCTCCTCCGGAAGTTTATCCCGGGGATCCGGCGCGCCCATGCGCACCCACTCGCGGAATTTCTCCACCGTGGCCGCGCTCAGCGGGTCTCCCGCTTTGGGCATTTTCAACTCCGCGTGAGTATGCGCGATCGCCTGAATGAGCAGGCTGTTCTCTACATCTCCCGGCACGATGGCCGGGCCGCGTTTGCCACCCTTCAGCACACCCTCCCGCCAGTCCAGCCGCAGCCCGCCTTTCTGATGCTCCGGACCGTGGCAATCGTAACACGTGGAGGCCAGCACCGGACGGATGTGCGTCTCAAAGTAAGCAACGCCCTCCGCCTGGGGTTCCGCCGCGATGGCTGCCAGGGGCGGGAGGAGAAAGATCAGGCGCTTCATTCGCTGGAAAATCAGGGGTGGAAAACGGGACTACCCTGCTTCCACGCCCGAAAGCCCCGCTTCTTATCCAAAAACCATCCGGTTTTTTCCGGCGCCGTCAAGGAACGCTCCCCGGCCCGGGACGGAGAATCCGTCCCGGCCATACCGGGCAACTCGCGTCTTCTTTACTCCATGCCCATCTTCTTCCGTTTCCGGTAAAGCGTTGCCTGGTCGATTCCCAGGGTCTGGGCGGCTTCGGCGAGGCTGGAGGAACGGCTGACGATGCGGCGGATGTGCGCCTCCTCCAGTTGCTCCAGGCTGACGCCTGCTCCGGCGGAGACATTGTCCTCGGAGCCCGCGGCGGAAGGGCCAGGCGAACCATCCCGCACGTCCGGGGGGAGATCGGAGACATCGATGCGGTTCCCCGAGCAGAGAATGGCGGCGCGTTCGATGGCGTTCCGCAGTTCCCGGAGATTCCCCGGCCAGGGGTGGGTGGTCAGGCACCGGCGGGCGGAGTCCGAGAAGCCCGCGAATTTCTTGCCCAGCTGGGCGGAGAAGTGAGTGGCATAGGCCTCCGCGAACCGGATGAGATCCTCTGGCCGGGAACGCAGCGGGGGCATCTCCACGCTGATGACATTCAGACGGAAATACAGATCCTCCCGGAAAGTTCCCTCGGCCACGCACTTTTTGAGATCCCGGTTGGTGGCGGCGATGACCCGCACATTGGACTGGCGCACCGTGGTTTCCCCCAGCCGCTCATACTCACGCTCCTGGAGGAGACGCAGCAGCTTCGGCTGAATCTCCAGCGGCAGTTCGCCGATTTCATCCAGGAAGAGCGTGCCGCCCTCCGCCTGTTTCACCCGGCCCCAGTGATCCTTGATGGCACCGGTGAAGGAGCCCTTCACGTGACCGAAAAGTTCGCTCTGAAGCAGTTCCTTGGAAAGGCTGGGGCAGCTCACGGTCACGAAGGGCTTGTCTTTAAGGTGACTGTTCTCATGGACGGCGCGGGCCACCACGCTTTTACCCGTGCCGCTCTCGCCCAGGATGAGGACGGACGCGGGAGACTTCGCGGCCTTCAGCAGCACCTCCATGACTTCCTTCATCACGGGGGATTCGAAGTCGAACCGGGACTCCGGTCCGCTCTGATGGCGGATTTCCTTCACCTCTGTCTCCAGCGTCTCAATGCGCTGACCGAGCTGGCGGAAGCGGGTAAGCCGCGCCAGCACGGTGCGGAACTGGTCCCGGGTAAAGGGTTTCTCCAGGAAATCCACCGCGCCGCGCCGCATGGCCTCCACCGCGTTCTGCACACTGCCCTGGGCCGTGAAGATGACCACCGGCACGCCAGGGGCTTGCTTCGCAATGTCCGGCAGAAGGTCCAGGCCATTCACCGGACCGAGATTGAGATCGAGCAGCACGGCATCGAACTTCTCCTCCTTCAGGCGCGACATCGCGCTGGGGCCGTCCGTGGCGGGTTCCGCGTAGTGCCCATCGTCCTCGATGAGCATGGTGGCGGCGTCGCGGATGCTTTTTTCGTCGTCTATAACCAGAAAATCCATAAGTGTTTTTAAGAGTTGGGAGGGGAGGAGTGATGAATGGCCCGGGGTAACCGGATAATAAAAACAGCGCCGCTGCCGGGAGCGGTTTCGAGGGTGAGAGTGCCCTTCATGGCATCCACCATCTTCTTGACGATGCTGAGACCCAGACCGGTGCTGGGTTCGCCGCCGGTGGGGCGGGCGGAAAGCCGCACATAGCGGCGGAAGATCTTGCCGCGATCCTCCTCCGTGAAACCCGGGCCCTGGTCCGCGATGCGGCACTCCGCGTAGCCATCGTCCAGTTTCTTCACGGAGAGATTGATGACCGTGCCGCGCGGGGAAAATTTCACGGCATTGGAAATGAGATTCTCCAGCACCTGATTCAGCGCCATGCTGTCCGCGAGGATGCTCACGGGGCCGGGATTTTCGAAGACGAGGCGCAGGCCCTTCCGCTCCGCGGGGGGCCGGTACTGGCGCACCGCCAGCGTGAGGGAATCACAGAGATCCACCGGCACCAGGGTCAGTTGCTGGGAGCGCTCCAGCGCCGCATTGGCGAGGAATTCCTTCACAAAGGCCAGCATCTGGGTGGTGGAGGCCAGGATGTTATCCACCAGGGTGCGGCTGCGGGTGTCCGGGAGGTCCGCAGCCCGTTCGTGCAGGAGCTGCGCGCTCATCTGCATGCCACCCAGGTGGTTTTTCAAATCGTGGGTGAGCATGCCCAGAAGCTCATCCTTATCCTCCGCCAAAACCTGGAGTTGGTCCCGCGCGGCTTTCAGCAGCAGGTGGGTGCGGACACGGGAGAGAAGTTCCGCGCGGCTGAAGGGCTTGGTCACATAATCCACGCCCCCCGTTTCCAGCGCGGTCACGATCAGAGTCTTGTCGTCGGAGGCGGAAAGGAAAATAATGGGAATGTCCTGCCACTCCGGGTTTGCCTTGAGCTGGCGGCAGGTCTCGATGCCGTTCTGGCCAGGCATGAGCACGTCCAGCAGAATCAGGTTAGGCACACGGGTTTTCAGGAGTTCGATCGCCTCCGGCCCGCTGGGTGCCGTGATCACTTCATAGCCCATGGCCGTGGTCAACAGATCCCCCACCAGTTGCCGGTTCGCGGGTTGGTCATCGACGACGAGCACGGTGGGCTTTTCGGCCTGGAGGCCGGAGAGATGAGGCATGGAGTTCAGGCTGGAGGAGGAGGATACGGACACTGGGTGTTGGGAGGGAAGTCCCCGCCCACGCATCCCCGGATAACGGCAAACCCGGCGACATCCAATAGAGTCGCCAGGTTTGCCCCGGAAGGATAAGCGTGAGGATCGCTCATAAAGCTGCCGGCAGCCCCGCCGGGAACTCGCGGGGCCGGGGGTGCCTTAGTAATTCGTGGTCGTGGTGCGCGTGCGGGTCACCGGGTATTCGCTGTGCACGGAAGTCTCACGAGTGATGCTGGTGGGGGCGGAGGGAACGGGCACCGGGACAATGGTGTTGGTGTTCGTGGGCTTCGGCGATTCCACCACGGTGGTGGATTTGCAGGAGGCGAGCATGGCCAGAGCGGGAACGAGGAGAAGGAGCTTTTTCATGGGAGTTGATTGGAGGTGTTTGTGAATTGCACGCCATCCGGGAACGGCAGGGCGGTTTCTCTTTGGCAGAACCCATGCCGGAACTCTGAAAGGGAGAAGCGGGCACAACATGGGCGTTTTGCGGCGGAGGTCCGAAAAACTTCCGGGCAATTTGCATGATCGCCCTCATCCGCGTGTCTGAAACCGGAAAAACCCGCAGGTTTGTCTCTTAACTTCCGGACTCATCCCCGGGAAAACGCCGGAACCTAACAGAAACGAATATTATTCATTGAGAGGATGATTAAGGTTGCCACTTCCACACAGCGTTTGGCAAAACACAGGTGCACCCCCCTTTTTTATGCGCCCCTTCCGATTTCCCCTAGCGGTACTGTCGTGCCTGTCAGCTCCGGCCTTTGCCGGACAGGTTGTCTTCACGGAAGTCATGTATCATCCGGCGGCTGGAAAGCCGGAGTTCATCGAAGCCGTGAATCTCACCAGCAACCGTCTGGACATGGCCTCCTGGCGTCTGCATGGCGGCGTGGATTACACCTTCCCCGCCTTCAACACCTCCGCGCCCGGCGATCACTTCCTGAAGGAATATGAGCGCATCCTCCTCAGTTCCGCGAGTGAAGCGGCCACCCGCGCAGCCTATCCGGACATCCCCGCGTATATCCGCATCTATGGCCCGTGGACAGGAGCCCTGAACAATGCCGGGGACTCCTTCCAACTGGACAATGCCGCCGGGGCCAAGCAGTGCAGCCTGAAATACGGGGACCGGGGCAAATGGCCGGTGGCGGCGGATGGCGCGGGGCATTCGATTGTGGTTATCAATCAGGACCGCGCCATCGACGACTGGCGGAACTGGCGGAAAAGCCGGGCCAGCGGAGGCACCCCGGGGAATCCGGAGGCCACCTCGGTGGAGGAACGGGTGAACATAAACCCGGAGGTGGCGGTGGGCGGCACCTACAACGTGACGGATTTCAACAGCACCCCCGGCACCGGCTCTCCCGCCGTGCCCGCCGCCGCCAACGCGGGGGATACCAAGTGGCGCTTCTACAATCAGGTGGCCGCGCCTCCCGCCAACTGGGCGCAGCCCGGATTCGATCCTGCCGGATGGGGTGCCGAGGGCTATGCCCCGCTGGGCACGGAGAACGCCGCCGCCCCCTTCATCGGCATCCGCACCCAGGTGCCCATCTTCACAAATCTCGTCTCCTATTACTTCCGCACCACCTTCAACTGGTCCGGTCCGCTCACGGGGAACTCTTTCCTGATCGACCAGCTCATCGATGACGGGGTGATCTATTATTTGAACGGCCAGGAAATCGGCCGGGACCGCATGCCGAACCCGGAAGGCCACGGGAATCTGGCGGATCCCACGGCGGTGGGGGATGCCGCGCTGGAGGAGGCGAGAATCACCGGCGGGGCTTCCTCGCTGGACGGGAAACTGGTGGCGGGAGTGAATGTGCTCGCGGCCTCCGTGCACCAGAATCAGGCCAGCAGTTCGGACATGGTCTTCGCCGCGCGGATGAAGATCGTGACCTCTTCCCCTCCGGGTCTGCTCATCAATGAAGTGAAACCCGGAGCCGCCGGGAAGGGCTTCGTGGAGTTTTACAATCCCTCGGCCTCCGCCATCGATCTCAATGGTTATTACCTGAGCGACAGTGCCGCGAATCTCACAAAGTTCCAGATCACCACCTCCCTCCTGGTGCCCCCGCTGGGGTTTGCCACGGTGGGTTTCGCTGAGTCCGGGCTCGCGTTTGGCTCGCCCGTGGGGGTCTATCTCACCCAGGCGGACGGTACCACAAAGCAGTCCGCCATCAGCGCCACCATTCCCGGCGACGGCCGGTCCCTGGGCCGGAAGCCGGCGGGGGGCTCGCAGTGGTATCTTTTTGCCACTCCCACGCCCGGAGCCGCGAATCAGAGCACGGGATCCGAAAACTCCCCCCGGCTGAGCGAGGCGCACTTTAATGCCTCCGGACGGGTGGACTGGGTGGAGTTTGCCAGCCCCACCTCCACCGCGCTTTCCGGGGCGGGGTTGTTCGTTTCCTCGAACGCCACCTTCTCCAATAAAGTGGCCCTCCCCGCCAGCGTGCCGGGCAATGGCTATGCGAGCGTGGCTGTGAATTTCCCGACGGACGGCGATGGCGAGGTGGTGCTCTATGTCACGGATGCCTCCAACAATGTGCTGGAGACCGCGGAGATCAGCTATCGGGCCGGACTGGAATCCGTGCAGCGTTATCCGCTCACCAGCCAGGAATGGTACCGCACCCCCGCTCCCACGAAGGATGCCGCGAACAATCCCGAGCGGAACACAAGCATCGTGATCAATGAGATCATGTATGCCCCGCCCTCGAAGCAGACGGATGGCGAGTTCATCGAGTTCATAAATAAGGGAGCCACTGCCGTAAATCTCACTGGCTGGCGGCTCACGGACGGACTGGACTACAATTTCCCCGCGGGCACCAACATCGCGCCCGGCGAATACATCGTGGTGGCGAAGTCTCCCTCCTACATGACCGCCACCTATGGAGCGGGCCTGCGGGTCTTCGGTTCCGCCGAGGGAAAATTCAAGAACAGTGGCGACTACATCCGCCTGGAGGATGCCAACGGCAATACGGCGGACACCGTGGACTACAAGGACGGCGGAGCCTGGCCGGCAAACGCGGGTGGCGCGGGCAGCAGCCTGGAGCTCCTGCATCCGGACATGGACAACAGCGAGCCCTCCTCCTGGCGCGCCAGCGATGAGTCCACCAAGAGCCCCTATCAAACCTACACCCACACCGCTCTTTACAAGGAACTGCGCACCGGCACGGAGGGCAGCCAGGCCAACGGGCGGCCCCTCACCGAGACGCGGGAACTCCTGCTGAGCCTGGTAAGCGACGGCCACGTGGCGCTGAAATCCATTTCCCTCACGAAGGCCACGGCTCCAGCCACGAATCTCATCACCACCGGCGACCAGACCTCCCACACCGGCTCCGGCGCGAATGGTTTCCTCTGCACGGGCACTCATCGCCTGAGCGATACCGTGGGAGGGGAATTTCACCTCATCAGCCAAGGGGGCGGGGACACGAAGGGGAACAAGGCGGAGGTGGATGTCACGGGCATCGCGCCCAATGACATGCTCACCCTCAGCTTCCAGGCCCGGTGGATTTCCGGCCTGCCGCTCATGGTGGGCCAGACGTGGGACCGCAGTTTCGGGAAAGTCTTCCGCCTCAATGTGCCGAACAATCTCGGTACTCCCGGCGCGCCGAACTCCGTGACCCGCCCCGCCGCGCCGCCCGCCGTGGACGCCATCCGGCATTCCCCCGCCGTGCCCACCTCCGCGCAGCCGGTGGTGGTCACCGCCCGCGTGAGCGCCCCTGCCGGAGTGCCCACCGTGGTCCTGCGCGAGCGCATCGATACCGTTGCCGGGAACGGCACGTGGAATACCCTGCCCATGAATGACAACGGCACGGATGGCGATGCCGCCGCGGGCGACGGCGTCTGGAGCGCCACCGTGGCTCCCCGGGCGGATGGCACCATCACTCAATTCTACGTCCGGGCCACCGCCGCGAACGGCCAGGTGAATGAATGCCCGCGCGATGCAGAAGGCGTGAACGCGGTGAATGGCAGCGTGCTCCGCGTGGTGGCGCGTCCCGCCATGTGGATCGTGGACAATACCCCGCCCTCCACGCAGCCGGCGCTCCTCACGGAACGTTACGTCTTTTCCCAGTACGACCGCGCGGCCATGAATACCGGCACGGGATTCAGCGCGGCCTATGACTTTGATTTCCCCCGGTCCTCGAACTTCGGGCTGAATGCGACCATCATCATGAATGAGTCGGACATTCTCTACGGGTGCGAACTGCGCAAAGGCGGCAGCCCGTGGACCCGCACCGGGGACAGCAGCATGGAGCGCGCGCGCTGGAAACCGCCGGGCGACAACCAGTTCCGCGAACGCTCGAAGTTCGCCATCGACAGCGACGGCTCCATCACCAACGCGCCCTCGCGGTTCCACAACCGCATCGCCCGTTACATGATGTATCTCTTCGGTTATCCCGTACCGGATGCCGAGTTTGTGCAGCAGATCGTGAACGCGGACAATCCCGGCTGGCGGGACTCGATGGAACTGACGGACAGCGATTTCTTCGATCGCGCCTATGGCGGCGGCGGGGAGCTTTTTGAGATCGATGACGCGTGGTATCTCTACGACACCGCCAGCATGGACGACCGTCTCTCCGCGGACCAGGTCACGGCCCGGTGGTCGCTTCTAGACTGGGCCTCCGTGAATTCCTCAGTGGGGGCGCTGCCCTCCCAGGAGAGCCCCATCTTTTTCCACGCGAACTGGCCCATCCGGTTCCCGGAGGACCGCTATGACTACGCGGCGCTCTCCTCCCTCATCAAGACCGCCTGGAATAACAACACCGGCGTCAGCAACGATACGGTGTATCGCGAGCAGATGGAACGCATGATCGATACCGACCGCGCGGCCATCTACGCGGCGGTGCGGGGCTATAACGGCGACTGGGACAACTTCACGCTGAACCGCGGCAAGAACGGCTATATCTACCGGCGCCCCACGGACGGGAAATTCGAGTTCCACCACTGGGACAGCGACCTCGCGTTTCAGAACACGGGCGAGGGCTTCCTGGGCGGTGCCGGCGGCGTGGGCTGGACGAACTACACAGGCCGCCCGTGGTTCCGCCAGCGGTTCAACTATTACCTCTATGAACTGGTGACCCGCTACACGCGGAACTCCGCCCGCATGCAGGCCTGGCTGACCGCCATGGACTATCAGTCGGCGAACACCCATCCCAATGCCCCCTTCAAGACCGCGGCCTTCAGCTACCCGAACAGTTGGTTCGCGGGACGGGAAAACCCTGCGCTCAACTTCATCGGGAGCGTGAACTATAACCGCGTCTTCTCCATCTCCACCGTGGGGAACCAGACGGTGACCACCCCGCTGTTCACTATCAATGGCGAGGGCCCCTCGAGGATCAAGAGCGTGGAGATCACGGGCCATCCGGAGGCGGTCTTTGCCTTCGTGCCCACCACCGCGAACCAGGGCCTGTGGACGCTCACGAACATCTCCCTGGCCAGCGGGCTCAATGCCCTGACGGTGCGCGCGCTGGGCAGCGATGGCGGCATCATCGGCTCCATCAACTTCAACGTGACGCTTTCCGTCAATGCCCCGCCGGTGCCGGTGCTCACCTCCTCCCCGTCCTCCCGGAATGTCGCGGCGAATGAACTGATCACCTTTGACGCCACGGCCAGTTTCGATCCCGAAGGCACGCCGCTCAACTTCACCTGGAGTGTCATTCCCTCATCCGGCTTCACCGAAGGACACTCCGTTCCCGCCAAAGCGGAACTGCGCTTCTATACCCCGGGTGTTTATACCGTGACCCTCACGGTGGCGGACGCGGCCTTGAACACCAAAACCATCAGCCGGGATATCTCCGTGTATAACACGGGCGACTTCAATTCCTTCGGCACCCCCACGCCACTGGGCCCCCACTTCACCATCCAGAACGTGGAGAACCGGGACAACTTCTCCACCTCCGCATGGTATTCCCTCGAGGACGTGACGGGCAGGCTTTCGCTCCAGATTCTGGAGGACTCCGCGAAGCCGCTGGTCTCACAGAACTTCACGCACCCGCTCATCACGCGGGATCTGCCGGACACGGCGGACTTCGTGCTGCAAACAGCCCTGATGTCCGATACCCGCCAGTTTGGCGACTGGCAGACCGGCCTCTGGCTGGAAACCACGGAGAATGGCGCGACAGTGCGCTACGCCTTCAGCCTGGAGGGCGGGCTCTCCGTCCTGGTGAAGCGCGCGGTGCTTCCCGCGGCCTACACCACCGTCTCGTCCGTGGCGGTCACCGGCACGGGAGCCACCCTGCGGGTGCGGCGCGCGGGCAACAGCCTCATCTTCCAGCGCATGGTGAACGCGGACTGGTCCACTGTTCACATCCAGACGCTCCCGGCGGGAGCCATCGCGGGCAATGGCGGGATCTTCGCGGCCACCTCGCAGGCCACCAGCGTCCGCGTCGGGTTCGACTACCTGCTGGTGGGGGATTCCTCGAACGCGAATTCCGTGCTCTCCAGTCTCCGGATCACGGAGATCATGTATCACCCGGCGGGCGCGGGCGGCATCGAGTTTATCGAACTCATGAACACGGGCACGCAGCCCATTGATATCGGCGGCGTGTATTTTGAACAGGGCAAGCCTTTGGACCAGTTCACGTTCCCCGCGCGGACCATGGCCCCGGGCTCTTACATCGTGGTGACCAACGTGACCCCGGCGGCTTTCTACGCAGCCTATCCCTCCACGCCCGCGGGCATCGTTTACCAGTGGCCCGGCGGCAGTCTCAGCAACAGCGGGGAGGAGATCCTGCTCCGGGATGCCGCGGCAAATGTGATCCAGAACTTCACTTATCGGGACGATCCCCTTGCCAACTGGCCGACGGCTCCGGATGGCGGCGGTGTCTCCCTGGAGATCCTGAATACCGCGGGAGACTACAACAGCGGTCTGAACTGGGCGGCGGGCACCGTGCCTGGGGGCTCTCCCGGCTACACCGGCCCGGCGACCGTGGTGGATACGGACGGGGACGGACAATCCGACAGCATGGAACTCCTGGCGGGCACGGATCCCGCGAACGGCGCGGACTTCCTCTCCGCCACCGTGCAGGGCGGCCCGGAAGGCTGGACGGTCTCCGTCATGGTCAAACCCGGGCGCACCTATCATGTGGAGAACTGCGATTCCCTCCAGACCGGCTCCTGGGTCCGCCGGGTTTCCTACAGCCATCCCGTGGCCTCCGCCGCGCAGATGAAGGGATTCACCATCAACGATCCCCCCACCTCCGGCACCACGCGGCAGTTCTACCGGGTGGTGGTGGAAATGACTCCGTGACACCGCGGCAATAGCAGGACCATCCGGTCTGTTTCCTCCAAAAGTGTCCGGGGCTCCCCACCGGGGTTGAGGACTTCCGTCTTACGCGTTGGGCTCGTTTGGAGACTCAACCCCGGCGGGAGCCCCGGACCATTCTTTTGCCGGAAAACGTGCCCGCCTGCCGGGGGATAAAACCTCCATTGCGCCCTCCCGTGCGGAAACGCTACGGGCAGTATGTCCGAGTCCGCCCACCCCCCTTCCCTCCGCGCCACAGCGGTGTTTCAGCTCATCCTCGCGACGGCGGCGTGGGGCATCAGCTTCCCGCTCTTCAAGATGCTCTTCGACGTGCAAAAGGAGCACGTGCCGGGCGTGGACACGTTTTTCCTCGCGGCGCATGCCATCGGCTTCCGGGCGCTGGCGGCGGCGGCGTTTTTTCTGATCCTCCGGCCCAAACTGCTGAGCGGTCTCACCCGCAAGGAATGGCGGCAGGGGATTCTGCTGGGGTTCTTCGGCGGCGCGGGGCTCATCATGCAGGCGGATGGCATGAACTACACCAGCGCCTCGGTGAGCGCGTTTCTCACTCAGGCCTACTGTATCCTGCTGCCCCTGTGGGCCTGCCTGCGGCAGCGCTCGTGGATGTCGTTCCGTTTGCTGGCGGCCACGCTGCTGGTGGTTGCAGGCATCTCCATCCTCTCCGGACTGGTGAAGGTGGAGGGGGGCAGGGTGGAAATCCAGAGCTTCCAGCTGGGACGCGGGGAGATCGAGACACTCATCGCCGCGCTCTTCTTCACCGTGCAGATCCTCCTGCTGGAGCGCCCGGAGTGGAAAGCCAACCGCATGATCCCCGTGAGCGTGCTGATGTTCTTTGGCTTCGCTCTGTGTTCGCTGCCGGTGGTGCTGATCGCGAAGCCCTCCTGGTCCGCGGTCACCGGAGTGTATCAGAATCCCATGGATTTCCTCATCATGGGCGCGGTGGTGCTCTTCTGCACGGTGTTTGCCTACACGGCTATGAACAAATGGCAGCCGCACGTGAGCGCCACGGAAGGCGGGCTCATCTACTGCCTAGAGCCTGTCTTCACCGCCATCTACGCTCTTTTCCTGCCCGCGCTGCTGGCCTCCTGGACGGGGGTGCCGTATGCGAATGAAGTGCTGACTATCACCACCCTGGCAGGCGGCGGGCTCATCACGGCGGCGAACATCGTCCTCCAGCTTCCGCAACGGCGTCGCAAAGCATGATCTGGAAACTCCCGGGCCGCACCTTTGACCTCACCCGTCGCGGCCTCATCATGGGTGTGCTGAATGTCACGCCGGATTCGTTCTCGGACGGCGGGCAGTTTTTCGATCCCTCCCTCGCCGCCGCCCGTGCCCGGGAGATGGAGGCGGAGGGCGCGGATATTATTGACATCGGCGGAGAGTCCACTCGACCCGGCGCGGGGGAAGTACCGCTGGAGGAGGAACTCCGGCGCGTCCTCCCCGTAATCCGCGCGGTGAGGGAGCAGACGCGGTGCGCGATCTCCATCGACACCAAAAAAGCCGCCGTCGCCGCCGCCGCCATGGAGGCCGGGGCCGGGATTATCAATGACATCTCCGGCCTGCATGCTGATCCCGCCATGGCCGCCGTCGCCGCCGGCACTGGAGCCGGACTGGTGCTCATGCACATGCAGGGCACCCCGGCGACCATGCAGCAAAACCCATCCTATCAGGACGTGGTGGCGGAGATCCAGGAGAGCCTCCGCCGGAGCATGGCGCTCGCCATTGCCGCCGGAGTGTGCCTGGAAGCCACGGCCCTGGATCCGGGCATTGGCTTTGGTAAAACGCTGGAGCACAACCTGACTATCCTGCGACGCGTGGGGGAACTCAGCCTCGAAGGCCGGCCCGTGCTGCTCGGCGTCAGCCGGAAATCGTTTATCTCCCGCATCCTCGGTTCCGGCGATCCCTCCCTCCGCGAATGGCCCACCGTGGCTCTGACTTCGTTCGCCCGGGAAAAAGGCGCGCGTATCTTCCGGGTGCATGAAATAAAAGCCAACGTGCAGGCACTACGCATGACGGAGGCCATCCTGGGCGGCGTCCCTTGATTTCCCGCGACGGATTCAATCAAAGAAGCACTTCGATTCCAAAGAGCCGGTCATCCCGGTCAAAATCCAACATTACCTCCGCTCCTTTATATCCGGGTATAAGATCGTACATTCTGATAGTTTTTCCCGCCCTCCTCCCGCTCTCCGGCGGCATGGGAAGCTGTAGATAGGCAACATCACCGCCGGACCCTGTGGTGAAGAGAAATCCCCGCGGCGGAGTCCCCTCCTCCGCGCCGGTGAAAGGACTGGATTCGACAAAAGCTCCCTCAAGCACAATCGCGATTCCGCACAGACAGTCTTTTTCGTCGAAATCCAGAATCACATCCGGCCCCTGATACTTGGGATGCAACTCACGAAGGATGACGTTTCCCGTCACTTTTCCTGCCGTCTCTTCTGAAGCCGGAAGTTTGAGATAAGCGAGTTCGCCGCCGGGCATCAGGAAACAGGTGATTTTTGCTGGTTTCGACTTCATTGCCCCGCAAGTTTCAAATTTAACGCCAGTTTACGGCCGTCTTATCAACCCGCCAGGGACGCCACCACGGCGGTTGCATACCTGAAGGTGGAGCAACCTGTGCTTGCGGACGGCGGGAGCCCCGTCACGCTTCCCTCCATGAAACCCGCCGCCGCCGTTCTGGCTCTCACACTTTCCCTTCTCCCCTCCCTCTCCCGCGCGGAGGCTCCGGACATCAAACCGGACATCGTTTACGGGCACAAGATGGGCATGGCACTGACGTTTGACGCGGTGAAACCGAAGGCCAATGCCAATGGCGCGGGCGTGATGTTCATGGTGAGCGGCGGATGGGTTTCCTCATGGATTCCCCCGGAGCAAATGATCGGGGGAGCCTGGGGGAAGGCTATCGGCTTCACCGCCCTGCTGGAAAAGGGCTACACTATCTTTCTCGTCCGGCATGGCAGCAGCCCGCTCTTCAAAGTGCCTGAATGCGTCTCGGACGTGCGGCTGGCCACGCGGTTCATCCGTGCCCATGCCGCCGAGTATGGCGTGGATCCCGCGCGGCTGGGTGTCTTCGGGGCCAGCGCGGGCGGGCATCTTTCCCTCATGCTCGGCACCACGGGCGACGACGGCAAGCCGGACAGCAAGGATCCCCTGGAAAAGACCGGCGACCGCGTGGCTGCCGTCGTGGCGTTTTTCCCGCCCACCGAACTAAAGAGCTACGTGGAATCCGAAAAATTCCGCCTGCAGTTCCCCGCCCTGCAATTCGACGCCGCTCTCACTCCCACCGTGTCCCCGCTGGATAACGTAACCCGTGATGACGCCCCGACCCTGCTGCTGCACGGTGGCAAGGACACGCTGGTGCCGGATAAGCACAGCAGGGAAATCCTCAAAGCCTTCCAGGAGAAAAACGTGCCCGCGGACCTCATCATGTTCCCGGAGGCGGGCCACGGCTTTGGCGGAGCGGACGCCGAAAAGGCCGCGGAGGCCACGGTGGCGTGGTTTGAGAAATACCTCGCGAAGAAGGCTCCGTAAGCCTCCACCTGGCCTGTCCTACGGCAGCAATGGGAGCAGCCGATAGAACATGCGCGGCGTGGCGGTCTTCGCCACGCTCTGCGTGCGGTCCGCCGCGGGTGCCGCGGGCGTGAAGCTGGAAATATCCGTCCAGACCAGCAGGTCCGGCGACGACTGAAACTTATACGGCTGGTCCGCCAGCAGTCCGGAGAAGGTGAAGTCCAGGGTGGAGGCCCCGGTCGTCATCCTCACGACCGGCTGGTGCGGTTGCACCGTGAGCCGCCAGGCGATGCTGTAATCCTGCGCGATCCCCGCTCCCCGGCTCACCCGCAGCCTATAATTTCCAGCGGTGAGGTTCTTTTTCCAGACGTGCTCGATGTTATACAGCGTGCTCAGGGAGGAATCCAGCGTCACCGCCGCCGCGCCGTCCGCGGGATCCCGCAGGAGAGTGAGGTCGAAATTGATCAAGGCGTCCGGCGTGGGGATGAAGGTCACCGCCGAGGCGTTCGTGAGCGTGCGGTTCCATACCACGAAGGCCGAGAGTTCCACGCCCATCATGCCGGCGGGAATGTTCAGGCGATAGTCCGCCGTGCCGTTGGCACTGAGTGACTGGTTATCCCAAGCCATATAAGGATGGCCCGCCGTGTCATTCGCGGGCTGCTCGCCTCCATCCAGAATGTGGTAACTGTTATAGATATTCAGTTCCCCCGCGCCATAGACCGCGTCGATGGGATCGGTGCCGGTCTTGCTCCACGCGGGGAATTCGTCCTTCGTGGCCCCGGCCAGGAGCACGGCCCTGATGGTTTTGGCCTTCCGGGCGTTGGTGGTGTTGATGAGATCCGCCTTCTCCCGCAGCAGGGCGGAGGCGGAGCTGACGTAGGCGGTGGAGAAGCTGGTGTAGTCCAGCGGCGCCACGATCTCCGGCTTTCTCCGTCCCGGGCCATCCATGTCGGAGGTGACTCCGCCCCGGCTGTGTTCCCCGCTGCTCAGGCCCACGGAGATCACATTATAGGCGGAGGCAAACATGTCCGGCACCACCGTCCCGGAGGTGTTGTTCAGCCCCACGCAGCACACGTAGTTGTCCCGGTTGATGGAAAAATCCTGCCGCCGCACGAGGTCTTTGATCGTCGAGGCATTGGAGGCCGTGGCATCGTTCACCCAAGAATGGTTCTGTACCGCCCGCGTTTCCACGATGGGGGCCAGCCGGGTGATGCCGGGAGCGAGGAACACATCGTCCCAGTCATTGGCATTCCAGCAGTCCACCGCGTTGATCAGGGGAGCCATACTGGCTTCCCCCGCCGAGGCATCGGTATTAATGCTGTAAAGCCTGGTGCCCACGTGGAAGGCATGGTCCGAGAACGTCCCAGCCCCGCTTTTCGTCGTAAAAGTCTTTCCCGCCCAGAGCCCGGTGCCCGCGTAAGTCCCCTCCCCCGCCTGGGCCAGGTAGGCTCCCGCGGTGCCGGTGGCCTCCACCTGGGTGACGCCCACGCCATTCCCGGCGGGCATGGCGGCCCCCAGTTCGGCTTTGAGCTGATTGTAGCCCGTGTCATCGGCATAGTTCCCCAGCACGGGGGCGGCGGTGGCGCACAGCACCAGACTGATCAGGCGGCTCATGGGAGGAGGGATGGCAGGCATTCTACATCCTCTCTGGAAAAAAACACGCGACGGGGGAGGATTTCTGACTTAAAACGATAGTCCGGGAGGCACGAACGGTGCCACCCCGAAGAAACCAGGTTTACAAAACCGGCACAGCCCTCTAGTTTCCTGGATTGTCATCCAGTGATCGACACAGTGATCCTTTAAACATGTCCGCCGCCGTTATTCTGCTCAGCTCCATTATTTTCTTCCGCATCGCTCCGTGGCTGGGTGGCGGGGAGGTGGTGAACGCTGTCGCCGGTATCTCCCCGCTCATGGCCTTCGCTCTGTGCGGCGGGGTGTTCCTGCCAAAGAAATGGGCCTTCTGGTTTCCGGTCGCCGCCGTGCTGGTGACGCATTTCGTGATCAACCTGATCGCGGGCCAGTCCCTCTATATTCCTTACGCCGTCCTTCTCGGCGTCTCCGTGGCAGCGGTAGCCGCCGCCGGCGTCGCCATCCGGAAGAAGGCATCCGTAGCCGTCCTCCTGGGCACCTCCCTCCTGAGCACCGTGTTGTTCCACCTCGTGAGCAACACGGTTTCTTTCTTTATGGACCCAAGCTACGCGCCCACCGCCGCCGCTTGGTGGCAGTGCCAGACCACCGGCCTGCCCGGCTATACCCCCACCTGGGTCTTCACGGCAAAGCAACTCTGCGGCGATCTGGCCTTCACCGCGCTTTTTTACGCCGCCTTCCGCAAACCCAGGACCGCTCCCGGCACCAGTCCTGCTGAAAATCCTGTGCCCGCCACTGTCTGACCGTCGTTCCTCTTTAACCTTAACACTCATCCGAGCCGCCCGACACCCATGAAATCCAGTGTAGCCGACATTGATCCCCATGTGGACCCCACTGACTTCGCCTCCGCCCCGGTGAATGTCCCGCTCAAGCCGGAGGACAAAATCCGCCTTCTCACCAGCATGGTGCGCATCCGCCGCTTTGAGGAAAAAGCGGGCGAGTATTACAAAGGAAAAGGCGGCGAGACCTTCATGGGGGGCTTCCTCCACCGGTATGACGGCCAGGAATCCATCGCCGTGGGTTGCTCCTCCCTCATGGGCAAGCATGATCACATGATCACCGCCTACCGGGACCACGGTCACGCTCTCGCCGTGGGTATGGGCATGGACGAATGCATGGCGGAGCTCTTTGGCCGGGTCACCGGCTGCTCCAAAGGCAAGGGCGGCTCCATGCACTACTTCGCCCCGGATAAGAATTACTGGGGCGGCCACGGAATCGTGGGCGGCCAGACCCCCCTGGGCACGGGCATCGCCTATTACCTGAAATACAAGGGCCTCGAGGGATCCTGCATGTGCTTCATGGGCGATGGAGCCGTGAATCAGGGAGCCTATCACGAGGCGTTGAACCTCGCTGGCCTCTTCAATCTGCCGGTGATCTTCGTTATCGAAAACAACGGCTACAGCATGGGCACCAGCCAGAGCCGCAGCAGCGCCTACAAGAACTGCCTGGCCTACCGGGCGGATGGTTATGACATTGTCTGGGATCTGATCAACGGCTGGGACCTCTACGAAGTCCGCGCCAAGATGCAGATCGCTATCGAGCGGGCCCATAAAGAAAGCCGCCCCTCGGTGATCGAGATCAACACCTACCGTCACTACGGTCACTCGGTTTCGGATTCCAAAGCCACGGTTTACCGCACGGTGGAGGAGATCGAACGTTACAAGGGGCATTTCGATCCCATCCAGTTGTGGAAGACCCGTCTGCTTGAGGAACAGGTCCTGACCGAAGAGCAATACGAGGCGATCGACGCCGCCGCGAGAGCGGAGGCCACGGCTTCCATCGAGTTCTCCATGAACAGTGCGTTCCCGGAATTTGAGGACATTACGCAGGATGTTTACCGTGAGGTGGACGACTTCTCGGAAGCCGGTCGCACCGGGCGGCACTTCTTCAACGACTGACCCGTAAAGGATTTACCGGTAAAGCGGGCGCTGGGGAGACTCCGGCGCCCGCTTTCTTTCCCCGGAGGAAGGAGCCCGCGATTCCTTTCTCCACATGATGGAACCGGTTGATCTTTCCTAAAAAAATCCCACGTTTTCCGCTTCGCCTTTTCACGTCCCATGCCCGCCGTCCTGCCGTCCACCGCCGCCCTCCCTTCCGGGCGTTCCACGGTGCTGCCCGGTGGAGCCCCGCCCCGCAAACGCCGGAAGCGGCTCAAACGAATCCTCCTGAGCACTTTTGCGCTTGCCTGGATCGTGGGCTGCGTTTTTGCCCTGATGCACGTCTTTTCCGCTGTCCGCACCCGTTGCGCGGGATGCCCGGAGTGCGTCGGCACGGCCCCTTGAGCCTGAATTTTTCCCAGTCACCTCCCTCCAGCCTTACCCTCATGCCCGTCATTAGCTACCGTGAAGCCCTCCGTCATGCCCTCGATGAAGAACTGGCCCGTGACGAAAACGTGGTCCTCATGGGCGAAGAGGTCGCCCAGTTTGATGGAGCCTACAAGGTGACGGAAGGTCTTTGGAAAAAGTGGGGGGACAAGCGCGTGGTGGATACCCCCATCAGCGAGGCCGGCTTCATTGGCATGGGCATCGGAGCCTCCATGCTGGGCATGCGCCCGGTGATGGAACTGATGTTCTGGAGCTTCGCCTACGTGGCGTGGGACCAGATGATCAATAACGCCGCGAGCGTGCGCTACATGAGCGGTGGCAAGATCAACTGCCCCATCGTCATCCGCGGCCCCGCCAATGGCGGCACCAGCGTGGGAGCCACCCACAGCCACACCCCGGAGAATTTCATCGCCAATACCCCCGGCCTCAAGGTGATCTGCCCGGCCACGCCCTATGATGCCAAGGGTATGATGAAGTCCGCCATCCGTGACAATGACCCCGTCTATGTCATGGAGAACACCCTGCTCTACGGCAACACCGGCGAAGTGCCGGATGGCGAATACGTTATCCCGCTGGGCGTCGCGGACGTGAAGCGCGAGGGCTCGGACATTTCCCTCATCTCCCACGGACGGGCCGTGCTGACCTGCCTGGCCGCCGCCGAAATCCTTGCCAGCGAACACGGCATCAACTGTGAAGTGGTGGATCTCCGGAGCATCCGCCCGCTGGATGAAGAGACCATCCTGAACTCCGTCCGAAAGACGCACAAGGCGATCTACGTGGAGGAGAACAAGCCCTTCTGCGGCGTGGGCGCGCAGATTTCCTCCATGATCCAGGAAAAGTGCTTTGATGATCTGGACGCCCCCGTGCTGCGCATCAGCGCCGTGGATGCCCCCGCCATCTACAGCCCGCCCCTGGAGAAGCTCCAACTCCCCTACCCTGACCAGGTGGTCGCGAAGGTGCTGGAGATCGTCTGAGGCTCCAGGCAGGATTTCGCTCTCCTGCCCCCGGTTTCGCGGTCTTATGGGAGTTGGAGGATCGGGTGTTTTGTCTAAAGCGGCACCCGGCGCCGGAGGTTCGGCATGCCCGGCAACCTGACCCTCCGTCCGGGTTCACCACCCGGCTTGCGCGAATGTGCGATTTTACGCCTTTTTCCCCAAACTTTCCTATAGAGTCCATTTTTTGACCTCCATAGGGAACTTAGTGAAAAAGAGCGGTAAATAGCGCAAACGCGCAAAAATGCCTGCCCCCGGTAAGAGCCCTCCATCGCGGACCGTGACCGGGGGAGTCCCGGCGGGCTTTTTCAAACAATGTTCCTCCGCCTCCGGCCGCAAAGGACGGGTCAACTGAGGGACTCCAGGGACAGGGTGAGATTCACGAAAGCGTGGGCGAGGATGCACACGCTTAGCTTTCCGCTTCGCCTTCTCAGGAAACACATGGCCATGCCGAAGGCGAAGATGGTCACGGTGCTGGCCGGGCTGTAATAGTGCCCCAGGGCAAACACCGCGCTGGAAAGCACCGAGGCGGGCCAGAAACCCGCGAACCGCTCGCCGGTTTCGAGCAGGTAACCGCGATAGATCAGTTCCTCGGACAACGGGGCGGCCACGCAGGCCGCGAACAGCGTCAGCGCGGTTTCCAGCGGGGAGGCTCCGGGACGGGAGCGGCTGAGCTGGTCGCTCCAGTCACTCTCCAGCCCCATGGCCAGGGCGAGGCTTTGCACACCCCCCATCAGGCAACCCGCGGCGAGAGCGGCCGCGGCCGCCATGAGGACGACCCGCCAGTTCAGAAAATCCCGCAACCGGGCACCGGCATAGGTCATGGCCAGCCACCACCGCCCGTCACACCACCGGCTCATAAACCAGGCGGGAAGGAAGCAAAACGCCACATTGGAAATCCCGTAGAGAGCCACCACCTCTTCGTAGGACGCCTTCCTGCCCGCCGGACTTTCCGCCCACCGGTGCATAATGAGGGTCCACAGAAGGACCAGGCCCGTGCACGCCAGGGAGGCCAGGGCCCAGGCACCAGCCGCCGCTTTGAAGGCTGGAGGCTCGCCCCGGGGAGCGGGCAGTGGAATTCCCACGCGGACGCCGCGGCGCAGTCCCTTCCACAGTAAAAGCAGCCCGGCCAGACCCGCGATCAGAAGGGCGATCAACACCGCCGCGGCCCGCTCCCGGGTGGTCTTGATGCCGGCGGCCTCCTCTTTCAGTGCCAGATCCCGTTCCGGCAGGCGGCTCCCCAACTCGAGGCGCGAAAGCAGTTTGTGGAGCGCCCAGGGATAGTATCCCCGGCGAGCCAGATCAAGCAGCTTCAACTGGTCACCGGCGGAGGAAGGCGGGCCACCCAGGAGGCTCAGGAGCACGGGGCGGAAAGGATAGGAGTCATCCTTGATGCGCTCCGCCGTGCGGCGCGCCGCTTCCTGATCCCCGGCCTCCATCTCGACCACCGCTTTCATCCACAGGAACTCCGCGGAGAATAGCCCCTCCCTGTCAGCCAGTGCGATAAGATCCGCGATGGCTTCCACCGAGTTCTCCCCGTCCCTGGCGCTCTCCAGCCAGGTATCCAGCCCCGCCGGCGCTTCCAAACGCAATAAATCCCGCTCCACGATGTAACCCAGAGCATCCTGCTTGTCCTTCAGGGTGATTTTTTGATCCGGAAGAGACCAGAAATCAGGAAAAAAGTGACACACCACCTCCGCGGAAAAGGCACACACCACTAAAAGCACGATGGTCGCCCAGCGCGGAGGACGCTTCCGTAATTTTGTGGCAAAGGGATAACGGGGATCAGGGGGGCGAAAGGTCATTTCGATTCAAGGCTCCGGCAAATAACATCCCGCGGCTTCGGTGACTTCCGGATCCGGCTTTTTCCCTGCCAGCACTGCCTCCAAGGCCAGACGCAGGTCGTGACGGGTGGGCAGCGGGCGCATGAGTCCCAGGCTCACGACCCGGTCATCGATACGGCCCCGGTAGAGCAGCCGTCCCTCCGGGGAGAATACCGCCGCCTCCGGCACCCGCGTGGCTCCCGAGAGCCGGGCCAGCGTCAGCTTTGGGTCCAGCAGGGCGGGAAAAGGAAGACTGTAGGCTTTCTGGAAGTCTTTGATCTCCTCCGCGGTTTCCGTGGCATAAGCAGCGTAAAAGGTGACGCCCCGGGGTGCGAACTCCGCATATACCCGGGCCATCTCCGGCGCGGTGGCCTGGGCCACGGGGCAGTCCGTCATGAGAAACAGGCAGACCACGGCCCTGCCCGGGGATTTGAAGGGCTCCCGGGTTTCTCCCATAGCGTCCGTAAGAGACACGACCGGAACGGACACGGTGGTCAAGCGCTGCGGGCAGTCACCGCAGGCACTTAGAAGAAGCGCGATGGACAGGAGAGCGGCCCGCGTCATCCCGGATTCAATCGAGCCCGATTTCACCAAAGCCCTTCATTTTTGGAGCCATGAAATCGATGGCGGGCTGTATTTCCTTCGCGTCGAGCACCCCGTCCTTGTTCGCGTCGAGCGGGAGCACCATCTGGCGCATGAGACTGAATCCCCCCTGCCCCGGGACTTTCACATCCTCGCTGATCTGACTGCGGATGGTGGCGAAGGAGGACATGTCATTTTCAAACACCCGCTGGATGAACTGCCCGGTGAGCGACTGTTTCAGGCTCTTGTGGAGCGCGGTCTTTTGCTCCGCCGTGTCCATCATCACGGAAAGCGTGATGGTGCCCATTTCGTCCATGCTGCGGGGGCCCCAGTTCACGTCCTTCGGCGGATGGTAATACTGGCGGGGATTCGTGTCCGAGTTGTCCCAGGAGATCAGGGCATCCAGCCGTGTGCCGGCGGGGAGTTTGATGGGAGTCTTGAAGGCATAGTCCTCCTGCCAGGCAAAGTGCCAGTTGGACATCTTGAGCAGCCACTTCTTTTCCCCACCGGGGAGCGTGGCGGTCATCTCCATGCGCTTCCCCAGGTAATGCGCGTGGGCATTCACGGCGAAGGTCTCCACGTCCACGGGCAGGATGAAGCTGCTTTCCTTGATATACTCCTTTTGCCCGGCGGGAATGTGAATGCCGGACAGAATACCGAAGAACGGCGGCACCGGCACGATGCTCCACGGGCGGGCCGTGGGCTTATCGGCCAGGTGGAACCCCACGGTATCCTGATCCTCCACCTCTTTCCCGGAGGGGTGATAGTGGACCTGGAGCACAAGATCCGACCCCTTTGGCAGCAGCCAGGCGAGGCCATTGGACAACTGGGACTGCTGGGTTCCGAGATCCCAACCGCCCAGGTAGCGGAAATTTCCGTTCGCCCGTCCCATACCACTGTAGCCCGGTAGAGGATCCGCGGCGTCGTAGCCCCGGGCCTTGCCTTTTGTGTCGAGGAAATAGAGCACGTGATGCACCACCGAGGGCGCGCCGGGCCGGAACTCGATGGCATTGACCCACGTGTCCTTGTCCAGATTCAGCGGGATCACAAAGTTCCGGTAAACATCCGAGCCCTCCGCCGGGACTTTATAGGGTCCGTCTGTTTTCACCACGATGTCCGGCGTGCCCAGTTCCCAGCCCTCGGTGAATTTCGGCAGCCCGGGAGTCTTCGCGGGATCCCCCTCCGGAGCCCCGGCGGTCACCCAGCGCTGGATGAGATCGATCTGGTCTTTCGTGAGCGACCGGTCATTGGAATATTCCACCACGCCGGGATCCGCGTGCCAGGGAGGCATGACCCTTTCGCCGGTGACCTCCGCGATCTGCTTCGCCCGCTTCTTGACCTGCGCGTAATTCAGCAGGCTGAAGGGAGCCGCCTGCCCGTCCCGGTGGCACCCCGCGCACTTGCTGAAAACCAGGGGAGCGATGTGCTCGCTGAATACCGGGTTCTCCTGCGCGGAGACCGCGGACGAAATCAGCGCGGCCACCGCCGTAAACAAGGCGACTACCGGAAAGCGCGAAGCGGGAGAACGAAGACTCATAAAGGACCGTTAGCGCGGTGATTCGCAAAACGCAACCCGCGCGGCCCCCGCATCCTCCATTACAGGGACAACATGCCATTGGGCAAAGATGCCCGTGAACCCGGCGGACTCTTCGCCGGGTTCACGGGATGGCTGGAAAAACGAACCCGCCATTTCCGGGAACTCAAGGAGTTCCGGCGGCCCGCCAGGGCTTGGGGAAGATACACCAGTGACCATTCACATAGACGAAGCAGTCATAACTCATGCCGCTGGTTTCACCGGGTTTCCAGAATTTCACCACATAAAAATTCAGCCCATCCTTCACCTGCCCTTTGAGTGCTTTGTAACCTCCCGGCAGATTCTTCGGAGCCTCCCCGGACCAGGAGTTGATGTCCGCGGAGGACGCGCCGAATACGTGGGCTCCGTCTGGCCCTCTTTCGGGGCGGCGGCGAGCTTTCCGGACTTCCACATGCCCTCGCTGGCGGTCATGATCTTTGCCGCGACCGGGGAGGCGAAGGCCGCCTCATAGTCCGCCTTGGACGGCCGGAGCATCGCGGTCAATTTCACGGTATCGGCACCGGGTTTGGCGAGTTCGTCCGCCACTGCTTTGATGCCCGCCTCCGTGCCAGGATGGGGGGACCGCGCGGTCTCACCGGCTTCACTCTTGTCATCGCCGCGGACGGTCATCGCCAGCGCGGCGATACCGGGGATCAGGAAAAACGCGACACGACGGGGGATGGGGAGGTGGAGTTTCATGGTTTTTTTGGGGGTGGGGACAATTGGATGGCTCGAAAGCCTCAAGAGGCGGATGCCTTCTATGAAAATTCAATTCCCGGCCACCGGAACTCCAGGCACACAGGACCGCGTGGTAATAACACCTGCCAATAAGATCCGGGAGAAATGGGAGCCGGTGGTTTTCATCGGACAGAAGAAGCGGGACAGCGTCATTCTTACATGGCTTTCAAGGTCGCAAAACTGGATGATACCCGGTGTTTCGTACAGGAATATCCGCCGCGCTGGCGAAATACTTGCAAAGCAGGCGGGATTTATTACACTCACGCTCCATGAAAACCTCGCGCGTTTTACGGTTCACCGCTGGCGGCGTGTTTCTCCTGGCGGGTCTGCTCAGGACATTACAGTCGATCCGGCTCTCCTCTGCGGGGACGGAGCTTTCAACCATCCTGCTTTACTTCCTCGCCGCGTGTTGCCTTCTCGGGCCGGGCCGGCGGAATATCCGGAACCTGATGGGCACGGTTTTTCTGGTGATGTTCTTTTTTACGGCCCCCGCCGCGCGGGACCTCGGCAGCGCCCTGCTGGCCATGTGCCTGCTCATCATTTCCGCGATCCTGTTCTCCGGGACCCTCTCCCGGGTATTGGCGTATCCGCTGACGAATTTCATTGATGCACTCTACTTCGGGAACAATAACCGGGACATCCCGCCGCTCACCCTGAGACTCGCGCGCTGGTACCGCCGGAGCCTCCGTCTGGAGGAGGCCCTGGCCGAATGCGAACGACAACTGGACTATCACCCCCATTCTCTGGAACTGTGGTGCGAGATTGTCCACATCACGCGGGAATCCGGAGACGCCGCGGAAATGGAGCGCCAGTTCCGCCGGGCCCGCCGCCGCGTGCGGGAGGGGGATCGCGGACATCTGGATTTTGAATTCGGCAGATACCTCTCCGCCTGATCGGCTTAAACGCTGACCTGGCTGGAACGCCGGGCTTTCACGAGATTGAAGACGATATACTGATTCCAGGACAGCAACCATCGGCGGCGGTGCAGCCAGGACTCCACTTTATCCGCCCAGCGGAGGAGGAAGTTCTCCGGCCGGGAGGGAATGAGTTTTGAAGTCACCAGGGACACCGGCATGCCGAGAACGCCGCAATAGACGGACTCCGTGCGCCAGCCGAGCTGGTTCTCCAGCTCCTGGACCTGCTGTCCCGTGAAGGGAGCCTCGTCCTCCGTGCGGGCCGAGGGAGTCGCCTTCCGGAAGATCCGGAGCAGAGGATTGTCCGCCAGAGGCTCCTGCAGGAGGACCCGGCCATCCGGTTTCAACACCCGGTGGATCTCCGAGAAGGCCACCGCGGGGGAAAGGTGATGCAGGATGCCGTAGCCCACCACGAGATCAAAAGAGGCATCCGGAAAATCCAGCTTATGCGCGTCCATGGCGCGGAAGTCACACCGTTCCGGAGCAAACCCGGCGGCCTCCGCGCGCTGGCGCAGATCCTCCACATAAACTTCGGAGATATCGATGGCCGCCACCTTGTCCGCTCCGGCTGCCAGATAGCGCATGGCCATTTCCCCGCGCCCGCAGCCGTAGTCGAGAATGGTCCTGCCCTTCAGATCGGCGGTATGGGCATCGATGGAGGCGTAGAGCCGCTTCTTGGAGGGATACCCCGCCAGATGGGGGAATTTGTTCTTCAAACGGATGCTCTCCGCGAGGACATCCCGTCCGGTATGGGCTTCATGTTCGCGGGCGACCCGGTCGGCGAGGGCATTAGTGGACATGGCTGGTGGTGGTTTGTTGGAAATTACGGTAATTTTATGAAGGCTCTAGATTTTATCAAGAAAATTATTGTTAACATGTTTCATATTTGAGAAATTCATTCCTGATGCAGCCCCCTTGCAGAGCATCGGCACGGGTTGTCTCTGTCCCGCATGGGCCGCATAGCGGAGGAATCGATTCAGCAGGTCATCGCCACGGTGAATATCGTGGATGTGGTCTCCTCGTACTTTCCTCTCAAGCGTTCCGGGGTGAACTATCAGGCGTGCTGCCCGTTTCACACGGAGCGCACTCCTTCTTTCAATGTGAATCCCTCGCGGAACACGTTCCATTGCTTCGGCTGCAACAAAGGGGGGAACGTGATCCGCTTCGTGATGGAGTATGAGAGCCTGCCCTTTGCGGAGGTGGTGCGGAAACTGGCGTCGAAATACAACATCACCCTCATAGAGGAGGCGGGCACGCCGGAGGCCCAGGAGAAGACGGAGAAACGGGTGCGCCTGCTGGCGCTGCACCGGGACATCACGGAATGGTTTCACCAGCTTTTGCTCCGCAGTCCCCTCGCGGAGGACGCGCGCGGTTATCTGAAGAAGCGGGGCCTGGGAGCCGGGGTGGCGAGAAACTGGCTCATCGGCTACGCGCCCGCGGACACTTCCCTCTATCGCTCCTGGGCCTCCCAGACCGGCTACCGGGAATCCTTCCTGGTGGAGGGCGGGATCTACTCACCGCGTGAGGAGGGAAATCCGGAACGCGGCGGATACCCCCGTTTCAAGCACCGGGTCATGTTTCCCATCCGGAATGACCACGGCGATGTCATCGCTTTCAGCGGACGCATTCTGGACGTGGAGTCCTCGCCCGCGAAATACATGAATTCCCCCGCCACGCCGATCTTCAGCAAGAGCGAGGTCTTCTTCGGGCTGGATAAAAGCAAACGGGCGATCCACAAGGCCCAGGCCGCCATTATCTGCGAGGGACAGATCGATATGATCACCTGCTTCGAGCATGGGATTGAAAACATCGTGGCTCCCCTGGGCACGGCCTTCACGCCGGACCACGCCCGTCTGCTGAAGCGGCATACGGAGCAGGTGGTGCTCTGCCTGGATGGAGACAACGCGGGGATCAAAGCGGCGCAAAGCCAGTACACGGAACTTTCCAGGGAAGGCCTCTTCGTCCGCGTGGTGGCGCTGCCGAAAGGGGATGATCCGGACAGCCTCATCCGCCGGGATGGCGTGGAGGCGCTGCGCGGACGTCTGGACAGCGCGCGGGATTTTATCGACTGGCTGATCGACGTCCGTCAGCCGGAGGTGGACCCGGACAACCTGCGGGACCGCATGCGGCTGCTGAGTGACGTGGCGGCAGGCATCGCGAAACAAAAGGACCGCATGGTCCAGGACAGCCTGCTGAACCGCGCGGCGGCCCGGCTTTCCGCTCCCGTGGACGAGCTGCGGAAGATGGTGACCGGACATGCGAAAACCATGCTGAAAAATCTGGAGGCCGCGGCGGAGCGCGCCGCGAATGCCCCGCCCCGCGGCGAACCGGAGGCCCCGCTCCAGCCGGTGATCTCCCATACCGCCGTGCGGCAATTGCTGAAGATGGCCCTCACCAGCCCGGAGGCCCGCGCATGGCTGGCGGGCCAGCGTCCGGTTTCCCCGTGGGCTCCGTTTCCCGGCGGCGATCTCATCGATAAAGCCCTCACCGGCGGCATCGATCCCGCGCGTCCGGAATCCATCGCCGGGTGGCTGGCTACGCTGACTCCGGAGGAGGAATCCACCGTGACGGCCATCCTGCATGACAGTCATCCGCCGGGCACCGCGGACTCCGCCATGAGGGTCTCACTTTCGCTGGAACTGGAGCATCTAAACGGACGTCTGGACGTTCTTTATATGCAACAAAAACAACCAGGCCTCCCCATCGACAAGGTATTGAGCCTGATGACCGAGCTTACAAACCTGCAGAACCGCCGCCTTGACCTCCAAAAAAAGGCGCGGGATATTCAACTTGATCGCTAGGCTTCCCGCCGCTGTCTTCCTTCAACTCCGGAGATCATCCATGCCCCAGCGCAAGAAGCCCCTGTCTGAATCCGCCACCGCGCCGGAAGTAGCCGCGATCCCTGAAGCAAAGCCCGCCCGGACAGGGAAGGCAAAGCCGTCCCCCGCATCCCCACCCCTTCGTCCCACCCCTCCCCGGGGCAGGCAAAAACCAGCACCCGAAATGGCAGAGCTCCCCGCTCCCGAACCCGAATTCACCGAGGACAATTCCGGCGCTCCCGCGAAACGCGGTCGCGGCCGCCCCCGTAAAACTCCCGCGACTCCTCCGGTACTGGGCGCGCTGCCGGCGGATGCCACCTTGGACACGCCGGAGGTGCAGTCCAAGATCCGCGAGATTGTCCGGCTGGCGAAGGAGCAGAGCTATGTCACCTATGATGATTTAAACGAGGCGCTGCCGGGCGATATCATTTCGCCGGACCTCGTGGAGGAAATCATCCTCCGGCTCCGGAATCTGGAGATCGATATCATCGATGCCTCGGAGGTGGACCGGGTGAAAACACCGGCCCAGGTTTCCTCCCCGGTAAAGGAGATCGAGGAGAAGCCGCTGGACCGTCCGGATTCCCTGGATGACCCGGTGCGCCAGTATCTGAAGCAGATGGGCCAGGTGCCCCTGCTGACCCGGGAGCAGGAGGTGGACATCTCCATGCGCATCGAAAAGGCGGAGGCCGCGATGACGGAGGTGCTGAACTCCTTCGGCTTCATCGCGGACGCTTATCTGGATATCTCGCAAAAGCTGGTGGAGAGCGCCGAGCGTTGTGACCGGGTGGTGATGGAGAAGAAATTCGACAGCCGCGAACGCTACATCAAAGGTCTGGCCAGACTGAACAGTCAGTTGCGGGAAGCCCGGAAGAGCGCCCAGGCCGCCTGGGAAAAAGCCCGCGATCCGAAACAATCCACGCGCCGCGCCACCCATGAGGCGGAGTTCAAAAAGCAGCTCATCTCTCTCCGGAAAACCTACGCGAAGTATTGTTTCAAACAGAAGACCATGGAGGAATTCGCCGAGGCGGCGGACCGCTTCATGGTGGAGTTTGTGGATGCCCAGCAGCGGCTGAAGGAAAACCCGGCCGCCACGGACGCTAAAAACCGGATTGAGTCCCTGGAGCGCTCGGCATGGTTCGAGGTGGAGGAATTCCACGCCGTCTTCAGTGAACTCCGCCGCCATATCCGGGACGCGCACAATGCGAAGAAGGAAATGGTGGAGGCGAATCTCCGGCTGGTGATTTCCATTGCAAAGAAATACACCAACCGCGGCATGCCGTTCCTCGATCTCATCCAGGAGGGAAACATGGGCCTCATGAAGGCGGTGGAGAAATTCGAGTACCGGCGCGGTTATAAGTTCTCCACCTACGCCACGTGGTGGATCCGTCAGGCCATCACCCGCAGCATCGCGGACCAGGCCCGGACCATCCGCATCCCGGTCCACATGATCGAGACCATCAACAAGCTGATGCGCGTGCAGAAGCAACTGGTGCAGGAGCTCGGGCGCGAGCCCCTGCCGGAGGAGATCGCGGATGAGATCCACCTCCCCGTGGAGCGCATCCGGGCCGTGCTGAAAATGGCGCAGACGCCCATCTCCCTCCAGGCCCCCGTGGGCGAGGGAGACGACACCACCTTCGGGGACTTTATCGAGGACAAGGCCGCGGACAATCCCATGGAGCGCACCGGCTTCGCCATCCTCAAGGACAAGCTC
Organism: Verrucomicrobiales bacterium; assembly: GCA_965229245.1. Taxonomy (GTDB): domain Bacteria; phylum Verrucomicrobiota; class Verrucomicrobiia; order Verrucomicrobiales; family V1-33; genus V1-33. The sequence continues at coordinate 369,482 of CBDDIW010000001.1, read as the reverse complement.
AAGGGTGTGCTGGAAACCCTCAACGAGCGCGAACGCGCTGTCCTGGAACAGCGGTTCGGGCTCATCGATGGCTACAGCCGCACTCTGGAGGATGTGGGTAAACAGTTTCAGGTCACGCGGGAGCGCATCCGCCAGATCGAAGCCAAAGCCCTGCGGAAGATGCGCCACCCCACCCGGATCCGGCAGTTGGAGGGGTTCATCGATAACCCGGGAATTTGAGCGGGGTCTACTCCCATCCCCACGGGAGTTTCAGGTTCTTCTCCATCGCCCACTTCCTGATGACCTGGCAGGCCCGGCGGCCCGGCAGGGCGTTCCGGTATCCCTTGATCTCCGCGATCCTTCTTGTCTTCCGGTTCAGCCGGATCGTCCAGGAAAAGCAGCCATGGAAACTTTCCTTCCCTGCCCACCCATACCCCCGCATCCGGAAGATGGCAGACTCTCCTTTTTCGCAATCCGGCGCATAATCCGTCACACAATGCCGCATGAGGGTGCCTTCCTCCAGAAGCTGGCGCCTTGAGCAGATTTCCGTGATCGACCACTGCCACGGGAAGCGGCGGGACGAACCGGCATGGGACACGAATCCCCCCACCTCCGGCATCTTTTCCCAGGGGGTCAGCAGGGACATCGCGACCTGGTTCCGCAGACGGGAAGGCCGCGGGTGCGATGCGTAGTCCTGCCACAGACATTCCGGCAGAGCTTGCTCCATGAGATGCCGCCACCTCTTTCGCCAGTGCCGGATGAGAACCGGGAGCGGCTCCCTCAACAGTCTGTAAGCCTGGGGAGTATCGCTCCCCCTCATCAGATAGAGAAAGCCATCCACCACGGAATCGAAAGCATCCTCCTCGACCCGGCTGGCCGCGATGAATTTTTCCAGGAGTGGAATCCAGAGGCCGTCGTTGGAAAGATCCTCCGCCATGCGGCTGCGAAGCACGGTTCCCATGAAAGGGTCCGGGCAGCGGAGCGCCCGCAGTTGAGCCCAACGGATTGCCTGCCGGGCGGACAATCCCGCCGGAGCCCTGGCCAGTTCGCGGACGGTCCCTGCCCTGAGTGGCAGGATGCCAGGCAGGCGGCGGATGCTCCCACCCGCCGCGAGGTGACAGTACCAGTCCCGCTCCAGATTTACCACCGGCCCGTGTATCAGCCAGGCACCGGCGAAAGCAGGCGGCACCGGCCACAGTTCAAACAGGTGAGTCAGCAGTGACTGCCACTGCTCCAGTGGGGGCATGCCGGGATCCGGGTGCCAGGATTCCGGCTCACGAACCATCCGGCCGGCATACGCTGCCACACGCACAAGGGCGGGAATGACAAGAAGCCGGGTGGGATGCACCTCTGTGAAGATACGGGATCCCGCCTCCACCAGAGCACATAACGAGGCAAAGACCGGGAAAGACCAGCCATGTGTGGAAAACCGCCAGTTCAGCAGCGCCCGCCCGGCCATCCGGCAGTGGGCCCGCAGGTTGAGATTGCGGACATAACAAGCAGTCCACGGGCGACCGGCGAGAATCCCCGGCGTGTGTAGAATGGCCGGCTCCCGGCCTGAAGAGATACAAGAGGAGGAGGCGGACGATGCCAATGAACGTCCGCTCCTGTCCGCGGACGCGGGCAGGTTGGTTGACATAACGGTACAAAGATTTCCTGATGCCTGGAAAACGCGGCGACCGGAAACATCCGGGGATTCACCACGAAGGATCGCCTCCTGTCCGGAGGCGTGAACGATTCAAGACCGGGGTTAACCCCGGCCTGATGAATCAGGAAATGGCGTATATGTAGAACATGACCCGCGTAGAATGCCTTAAAGCGTGATCCTGTCAATTACAGGAACGTGTAATTGGATGTCTTATACGATCCGGTGCTATCGAAGGCTCCTGTGATGGAGGGTGGCCCAGGCGAAACCGTCACTGCCATTTACCGGTTTCCGGCTGTAGCTTGTAGTAACCATTCCCGCATACCCGTGGATGAGGGCTGAACCAGCGCTCCGGAGTGGGCTATACTGATGCCGAACCCTACAATGCCATCGCTGATCAGGTGTGGGTGACGGATGCGCCTGGTGGATTCCCCAGTGACTACCTCGCCGTCAGCGCCGCGCCCATTCTGATCATCGATCCCGGCGCGGATCTGGTGCTCGCGGAAATGAGCACCTGGGGGTATGCCAGCAGTAATTCCAACGGCGCGCGGGACTTCAAATTGCGCTTCGCCACCGCCGCCGAGGGAACCTCCGCCTTCGGGGCCCCATCGGCTACAGTCCGGTTTTTATCGCGGATTTCTCAAATATCGCCCGGGACAGCAATGTCTTCAGCCAGACTGTCACCGCGCGTTATGTGGAAATGACCATCACTGACAACTGGCAGGGGTTTGTGGGCGTGGCCGGGGGAGACCGGGTGGGGCTGGGCGGGATCGCTTTTGCCGCCGTGCCGGAGCCTTCCCTGCTCTCCCTGGGGATGCTTGCCCTCGCCTTCCGCCGCCGCTGCCGCCGAGAGGAAACCGTCGGGTTTCCATTTCCCCACTTGCCTGGAGGGGCGGGCGCGTACAGTCCCGGGTATCACGCCGCGCATGGAAGGCATCAGGATTGACTTTACCCCCAGTTCCGGAACACCGGAAGAGTGGAATGACGCCTACGCCCGACTGGCGGACTATTTCCGCGCCCACCGCATTCACAGTCGCGTGCACCGGACGTATCTGATCATGGAGATCATGCGCCGGTCCGCCGAGACGCACACCCGGCATCCCGGGGTCTCCCCCACGGAGGTGGTGATCCACGAAGCGCGGCGCATGCACCGGGCATGGCTGCGGACCATCATCGGGGACATGAATGTGCCGGAGGCCCGCCTGGATGCGAACGGGCGGCTCGCTTTCCTGCTCTGCGACGGGCCGAATAAATACCCGGACTACTTCATCGGGGAGGGTAGTGCCCCGCAGGAGCTCATTGATGCCATGCGGAAGCCCATCGAGCAATCAGGTCCGGACCTTTCCTTTTCCAGCATGGTTCCCCGCCCCATCGACCTGGGACTGATGGGCGAACGTGAGGCGCATGAGAGCGGCTTTCTGGTGAATCTGTGGCTGCGTTACCTGCTCCTGCTGGCCTTTGCGACACTCGCTTTCTGGGGAGTGTATGAATTGACAAGATGAGCACCGCCCCTGCCAATAACATCCGCCACTACCATCCGGTGCGCATCCGGAAGCGCCGGGCCACGTTCTTCACCCTCGTCTTCGTCACCCTTGTCGCGGGCATCTGGCTGCTGGGGGACTCGCTCAGCCGCGGCGGGCTGAATGTGCTGGAGATCGCCATGCTGGTGGTCTTCGCGCCGCTCTTCTACCAGCTCAGCGTGGGATTCTGGACGGCGATCATCGGGCTGGTGGTCTCGGGACGCCGCTCGCGGGATCCGCTGAATCTCGCGACCTCCCTCACGGAACAGGAACGCATGGCAAAGATCACGGCCTCCACCGCCATCATCATGCCGGTGTACAATGAGGACGTGAGCCGCGTCTTCGAGGGCCTGCGCGTCATCTACCAGTCCTTGGCGGAAAAGGGACAGTTGGAGAACTTCGACTTCTTTGTCCTCAGCGATTCCGACAACCCGAACAAATGGGTGGAAGAGGAACTGGCCTGGCTGGAACTGTGCCGGCAGCTCAATGCCTTTGGCCGCATCTTCTACCGGAAGCGGCGGAAGCCCATCAACCGGAAGAGCGGGAATGTCTCGGACTTCTGCCGTCGCTGGGGGAAACGCTACCGCTACATGCTGGTGCTGGACGCGGACAGCATCATGGAGGGAGCCCTGCTGGGGGACATGGTGCGCCTTATGGAGAAGCACCCGGCCATCGGGATGATCCAGACCTCCCCCCGGGTGTTTGGCGCGGACACACTTTTTGGCCGGGTGATGCAGTTTGCCCATGCTGTTTACGGGGAACCCTTCATGGCCGGGCTGAACTACCTGGCCATGGGGAACGCCACCTTCTGGGGGCACAATGCGATCATCCGCCTGGCCCCGTTCATCGAGGACTGCGCGCTGCCGGAACTGCCCGGACGGGAGCCCTTTGGCGGACACATCCTGAGCCACGACTTCGTGGAGGCGGCGCTGATGCAAAAAGCGGGCTATCAGGTGTGGCTCATGCCCGTCACGGAGGGCAGCTATGAGGAGGGACCACCCACCCTGCTGGATACTTTGAAACGGGACCGCCGCTGGTGTCAGGGGAACATGCAGCACATCAAGCTCCTGCTCGCCAAGGGATGGAATCCGCTGGCGCGGCTGAACTTTTTCCACGGCATCCTCAGTTATCTGGCCTCGCCGCTCTGGTTCGCCTTTCTGGTCCTGGCCACCATCCTCGCGGGCATGCCGGGCCGCATGTCCCTGGACATGCGGGGCGGGAACTACGCGGGCATCGTGCTCCTGGGCCTCACCCTGGCGCTGCTCTTCGTGCCGAAGATCCTCATTCTCTTCAAGCAAATGCGGAGGCCGGACATCGCGCGGCAGTTTCATTCCCCGCGCGCGCTGGCGTGCTCGGTGCTGCTGGACACGGTGTTCTTCACTATCATGGCCCCCATCCTGATGCTGTTTCACAGCAAGTTCGTATTCTTCACCCTGCTGGGCCGCGGGGTGCGCTGGGCGGAGCAACGGCGGAAGTCCGATGGCTCGGTGGACTGGCAGGAGAGCATCATGAATCTCTCGGGCATCACCATTTTCGCGCTGCTTTGGGGGGTCATCGCTTTCTGGCAATCCCCTCTCTTCTTCGCGTGGATCAGCCCGGTGCTCGCCGGCATCGCCCTGGCCATTCCTTTCAGTATCATCACGGCGGGCCACCGGAGTGGCAAACTTCGCGGACTTTTCTCCACCCTGGAGGAACTGGATCCGCCCCGCGTTCTGAAGGACCTGGGGCATCACCTCGCCCAGGCTCACGAACGCTCCGTGCCTGTCCCCGCGCTGGCCAGGAACTACGGACTCCTCCAGGCCGCGCTGGACCCCTACGTGAATGCCCTCCACGTGAGCCTGCTGCGCCAGCGTCAGCGTGTCACCCCGGAGAACCGCGACTACCTTGACCGCCTCCGGAAGCGCATCGTGGTCGAAGGCCCGGACGCCCTGACAAAACGGGAGCTAAGCGCCCTGATGTATGACCCGGACATGATGCTCCGCCTGCACTACGACCTCTGGTCCGGCAGTGGCGAAGGCCTCGCCCAGTGGTGGGACGACGCCATCAAGCAATACAACATCCTGACCCGGGAGCCCGTCACGGCGCTCTACCGCTGAACGGGCACCGGCAGCGCCAGGTTGTCCGGGCCGGCGGCAGGGTTCCGGAGGGTCACCCCTCCATCAGCGCCTCCAGGCGCTTCACGGAGACGGGGGCGGCGGTGCCGAGTTCCTGGGCGAAGATGGAGACGCGATATTCCTCCAGGAGCCAGCGGAAGGCTTCGCGGTTTTGCTCCGGGACGCTGCTTTCCCATCCGTTATAGGAGACCAGCAGCGACGCTTTCTCCACGTCTTTCGCCTGATGAATCACCGCCCGCTCCGCCCGGATCAGGATGGCCTTCAGGTATCTGGGCAGGTGGGCCAGGCGGGCATGCGGGGTCCGGACGAGGAAATCCGGAGGAACCAGCCGCGCGGCATCCTGGTCCATGCCGGCATAACGTTTGGGGGAGGTCAGGATCTTTTCCTTGAGGGACAGGATTTCCTTGGTGGCTGTCCGCACCTTCTCCATCACTGTCTGGAAGTCACGGCGCGCGGCTTCGGTCATCTGCAGGAAACGGGCGGCGGTTAGCGGATACAGGGGTTCCAGACGCAGGATGTGCTCCAGAATGTGGGTAAAGGCGGACTCCTGGAGGGACTCGCTGGTGAGCGCAGGGGTCTTGCCCAGCTTGGCCCCCACGGAGGAAAGGGCGTCCTGGAAACTCACCGGCTTCTTCGCCACGCCGGGGAGCGTCAGGCTCCGCAGTTCCTTCCGCAGCCACGCGATGTCCTTCGCCAGCACCAGCTCCGCCAGTCGGCGGATGCCCTTTGGCGTGGCAGCCTTTGCGTCCTCCGCCTTGCGAAAAAGACGCACGTCCACCTCCGCTTCCCGCACTGCCAGCCCGGGATAAGCGAACACGGGATTTCCCCCCACCTCCTCCACGCGGAGAGACTCCGGCAGATCCCCAAAGCTCCACAAAGTCACGGCGGGCTGCTCCCACTTCCCGGCGGCATGGTCCCAGGCGCGGCTGCGCACGTCGCGCTTCCCCGCTTCAGCACGGATAGCCGTAAGATCGCGCGTTTTCGTAATGACCTGGTTCTGGTGATCCATCACCTCCACCCGGGGCCGCAGGTGCGGAGGGAGGCTGTCCGGCGGCCAGTCCGCCGCGGCCACCCTGACAGAAAACTGCCTGGTGATGAATTCCGCCAGCTCCTCCAGAAACTCGCCCCGGCCCGGGCTGAAGCGGGCGGCGATTTCCTTGATCTTCGGCTCCATGGGCTGGAGATCTCGGCGCAGGCTCTTGGGCAACGCGCGGAGCAACACTCCCGCCTGCTCCTCCCGGAGACCGGGGACCATCCACTGGAGCTGCCCGCTGGTGAGCACCGCCGCCACTGTCAGCGGCACCTGCACGGTCACGCCGTCCTCCTCGGTGCCGGGGCTGTAGTTATAGTTTACCGGCAGCACCGTCTGACCCAGCGAAACTTTGTCCGGGAACAGCGCCAGCTCCGCCGGGGCCGCGGATTCTCCGGCAAGATCGGATTCCCGGGCGCGGAGGAAGTCCGGCTCTTTGGCAATGCGGGCGCGGAAGACGCGATTCAGGTCATGCACGGAACTGATGTTTTCCAGCCGCTTCAGATAGAAGTCGTAGAGCGCATCCTCCACCGCCCAGATGCGGTTGCTCCGGGCGCGGGAAAGCGCGGCCTTCAGCCGGTCGCAAAGCCGCCGGTTTTCCTCCACAAAAGCATAAGTCACCGGGCTCTCCGGCTCCATCAGCGCCGAGCGAATAAAAATCTCCGTGGCCGCCACGGCATTCACTTTGCCATAGTCCATCTGCCCGCGACGGATCTCCAGTCCGTGGACCAGCACGCGCTCCGTCACCACCACGCGCCCGCTTTTCTCCTCCCACCGGGGTTCGCTGAAACGGTGCTCGCAAAGGTGTGGCGCGATGCGCTCGATCCACGCGGGATCGATGCGGGCCACGTTCCGCGCGAACAACTGCGAGGTCTGCACGATCTCCCCCGCCACGATCCACTGCGGCTGGCGGCTTTTCTCGCCTTTCTCCCCGTCCTTCTTCGGTTCCACCTGACGTTTCGCATTCCGCTCAAAAAGCCAGGAACCCGGGAAGATGGTCACCATGCGGTTGCCCGCCGCTTTGTAGATATTCCGCTCCTCCTTGGTGGCGATATGGCCCACCAGTCCCGCCAGGATGCTGCGGTGGATGCCATCGTCATTGATCTCACGCGAGAGCGCGGGAACCCGGGCATCCTCCTCGCCGGACATGGTATCACAGAGCTGGCGGTGGATATCCCGCCACTCCAGCATGCGGGTGAAGGAGAGGAAATTCACACGGCAGAACTTCCGTAGCGCGTTCCGGCTGCCTTTGCCGTCGTTCGGCATGCCCTGCCAGATGCGCAGAAGCGAGAGGAAATCCGAATGCGGCACGGCGAAGGTCCGGTGAGCGGCGGCGGCTTTCTCCTTCTCCGCCTCCGGGCGCTCGCGCGGATCCGGGATGCTGAGCCCGGCGGCGATGACCAGCACCTCCGGCAGGGCGTTGTCATCCCGCGCCTCCAGCAGCATGCGGCCCAGGGAAGGGTCCACGGGGAGACGCGCCAGTTCACGGCCCAGCGTGGTCATGGCCTCCGTTTCATCCAGGGCACCCAGTTCATGCAGGAGCGCGTAGCCTCCGCGAATGGACGCTGTCTGCGGGGGATTGAGGAACGGGAAGGTCTCGATCTCCCCCAGGCGGAAGGCCTTCATCCGCAGGATCACCTCCGCGAGATTTGCCCGCTGGATCTCCGGCTGGGTGAACTGCGGGCGTTTGGCAAAATCCTCCTCGCTGTAGAGTCGCACGCAAATGCCCTCCCGCACCCGGCCCGCGCGTCCGGCCCGCTGGTTGGCGCTGCTCTGGGAAACCGCCTCCACGGGCAGCCGCTTCGTGCGGGTGCGGGGATTGTAGCGGCTCATCCGGGCCAGTCCGGTATCGATGACGTAACGGATGCGCGGAATGGTCAGGGAGGTCTCCGCGATGTTCGTGGCGATGATCACCCGCCGTCTGCCGCCGGGGGAAAACACGCGCTGCTGCTCCGCACCCGCCATGCGGCCAAACATGGGCAGCACTTCATACCCCCCTCCCAGATGCCCCTCCAGCACATCCAGGGTGTCCCGGATATCCCGTTCCGTGGGCATGAAGACAAGCACGTCCCCGTCATCGGATTCGATCAAAACATCCTCCACCGCCCGTGCCGCCGCATCGATGAACCCGATGTCATCCTCATGCTCCCCGGTGAAGGTCTCCACCGGCGCGTAGCGGATCTCCACCGGGAACGTCCGTCCGGAAACCTCGATGATCGGCGCCCCTCCGAACGCCTCCGAGAAAGCCACGGTATCAATGGTGGCGGAGGTAATGACCACCTTCAGATCCCTCCGGCGCTGGAGCAGGCCCTTGAGATAGCCGAGGAGGAAATCGATATTCAGCGAGCGCTCGTGGGCCTCGTCCAGAATGATGGCCGAGTAGCGGCGCAGCATGGGATCGCTCTGAATCTCCGCCAGGAGGATCCCGTCCGTCATGAACTTCAGCACCGTATCCCGGCCGGTATCGTCGTTGAAGCGCATCTTACAGCCCACCTCGCGGCCCCAGGTGGCCCCCAGTTCCTCCGCCACGCGGCGGGAAATGCTCATTGCGGCCACCCGCCGGGGCTGCGTACAGCCGATCATCCCGTGTTCCCCCAGTCCGGCCTCCAGACACATCTTGGGCAACTGCGTCGTCTTTCCGGAGCCGGTCTCACCCGCCACCACCACCACCTGATGCGCCCGGAGCGCCGCGAGGATATCCTCACGCCGCTGGGACACCGGCAAATCCAAAGGGTAACGAATGTTCAGCATAAAAGGGGCGGCGAGACTACGCCCGAATCCGCCGCTGTAAACCCTGCATCCGGACAAGAGGGTGTTGTTAAGCCCGAGGCTTTCAACGTTCATTTAATGCGTTTCCGGCCCGTGAAGTGCTTTATAAACATCTTGACCTGCCGGGTCGCGGAAGATAGGAACTCCAACGCTTCCGGACCGGACTTTTCTCCCCTTTATGGACTCAATCCCCCCTTCCCCACGACGGCACCGGGCAGTCATTCAAAGGTCCAGGCTGGCCGCGTATGCCGCGGCGGGCACGGCGGCCACTTTCACGGGAGCGCAGTCCACGGAGGCTTCGATCTCTTATTTCCAGGTGGGAGCGGTCGTCAGGGATACCTCGCTGGGCGGAACCATGGCCTCCCGTGATTTGTTGTTCGACGGGTTCCATCTCTCGCTCGTTCACACCCTGGGCAGTGAGAATGCGGCCAACGGGGTGGCCCTGGCCTTTCCGGATCCTAACAGCATTGGCTTTCCCGTGGTCCAGTTCGCGGGATTCAGGAACGGGAATTTCAGTTATGTCGCCAACATCCCGGCAGGCTCGGCCATCTCCTCGCTGGGGTTTCCCCTCGCGGCGGGAGCCTATGCCACCATGGCTTTCAACAGCGGCTATGCCGGTGACCGCTTCACCAGCCCGGGCATCGCGTTCATCGGGGTGAAATTTGACACCGACCGCTATGGCTGGATCCGGGTGAATATGAGTGGCGCGCCGCTCAATTCCTTCACCATCGTGGACTATGCCTACGCCGGTCACGGAGAGTCCATTTATGCCGGGCAGACAGTGCAAATCCCCGAGCCTGGCGCGCTGGGCCTGCTCGCGCTGGGAGCCACCGGGCTGGCCAACTGGCGGCGGAGAAAGGTGAAAGGTTAGCGCGGCGCGGGCTGGTCTTCCGTATGGAATCCACAGGCAAACCCCGCGTCCTTCTCATCGGCTGGGACGCGGCGGACTGGGAGCACATCGATCCCCTGCTGGCTCGCGGGGAGCTTCCGGCGCTCCAATCGCTCATCCAGGAGGGTACCCGGGGGAATATGGGCACCCTCCAGCCCATTCTTTCCCCCATGCTGTGGACGTCCGCGGCCACCGGGAAGCAGCCTTGGAAGCACGGGATTCATGGCTTCGTGGAGCCCGATCCCATCCATGGAGGAGCCCGTCCCTTCAGCAGCCGGTCGCGGAAAGTTCCGGCGCTCTGGAATATGCTGAGCGCGCGCGGTCTTCGCGTGAATGTTATCAACTGGTGGGCCAGTCATCCGGCGGAGCCGGTGAACGGCTGCATCGTCTCCAATCTTTTCCCCGGCACCCGGCTTGATGAAAACGGGAAGCCGAAGGTTCCCGCGGGAGCGGTGTATCCTCCGGAGAAAACCGCCAGCCTGGCGGCCAATAAAGTCTTCCCTGAGGAGCTTTCCGGAGAGGAATTGCTCGCCTTCGTTCCCGGCGGTGCCCGGATCGATCAGGACAACGACAACCGGCTCAGCCAACTGGCTTCCTGTGTGGCGGAAATGCTCACCACCCATGCCGCGGCCACCGCTGTCATGGAGAGTGATCCCTGGGACTTTATGGCGGTGTATTTCACCGCCATCGACCACTTCAGCCATGGCTTCATGCCCTATCACCCTCCCCGGCTGCCATGGATTCCGGAGGACGATTTCGAAAAATACAAAGAGGTCATCACCACCGCCTACCGGTTCAGCGATCTGATGCTGCACCGGATGCTGACCCTGGCCGGGCCCGACACCACGGTCCTTCTCTGCTCCGACCACGGATTTCAATCCCGGGAAATGCGACCGCGCTTTGTGCCGAACGAGCCCGCCGGCCCCGCCTTCTGGCACCGGCGGTTCGGGATCCTGGTAGCCAAAGGGCCGGGCATCAAAAAAGGCGCGCAGGTGTATGGCGCGAGCCTGCTGGATCTGACCCCCACCATCCTCTCTATCTTCGGCCTTCCCGCGGGAGCGGACATGGACGGCCGGGTGCTGGCGGAGATCTTCGGGACGCCACCCGCCACCGGGCTCATTCCAACCTGGGACGAAACATCGCCATCCACCGGACCGCGGGAACCGGAGGATGACCCCTCCGATGCCGGGGAAAATGAGGAACTGCTGCGGCAGTTTGTGGCCCTGGGTTACGTTGAAGCACCCGGGGATTCCAAAGAGGAGCAGGCGGAGATGGCGGAAATCGAGGCAAAGTATAACCTTTCCCGGAATCTGAACTGGTGCGGTCTGCACACGGAGGCGCTGCCGCTGCTCATCGAACTGGTGAACCGGAAGCCCTGGGAATCCCGTTTCATCGCCCAGCTCATCCGTTGCTGCGTGGCGGCGGGAAATACCGTGATGGCCCGGCGCATTCTGGAGGCGGCCTATGATGTGGAGAACAGCCCTGATCCCGTGCCCGCGCTCATCCTCGCGGACCTCCTGACAGCGGACGGGAACGGGGAGGAAGCCTGCGGGCTGCTCCCGCGGCTGGAGGAGCGCATCTGGCAACCCCCGGCTCTCAATCAGATGGGGCGGCACTACCTGCGCTGCCGCCGGACAGGAGACGCTGAACGTGTCTTCCTGGCCGCGCTGAGAGTGCATCCTGACAACGCGGAAGCCTGGGAGGGACTGAGCAGTGTCTATTGCCGCCGGGGGATCAACCAGGAAACCGCTGAGGCCGCCCTGCGGGCCACGGCCCTGACTTATCGCCTGCCCCAGGCGCACCTGAATCTGGGGATCGCCCTCGCCCGCGGGGGCGATGGGGAAAACGCGGCCCTCGCGCTCCGGACCGCCGTGCGGTTCGATCCTGGTTTATTTACCGCCCACCGCTGGCTCATGGTGGTCTGCCGTTATCTTTTGAAGGACGAGGAGGCCGTGCGGCACCACCGCGCGGAGGCCCGGAGAATTCTGGAATGCCGGACCAGCCCCCATCTTTCCCGGACCAATGCCAGGGAATGGGAACTGCCGGTCTTTCCGGACGAAGCGGAACGCGCGCGGGTGCTTCTGGAAAAGCGCCCTCCACCGGAGAACCCCGCCGCTTGTTCGGGCCGTTGTTTCACCATCGTTTCCGGTCTTCCCCGCTCCGGCACCTCGCTCATGATGCAGATGCTCGAAGCCGGGGGCCTGCCGCCGCGCACCGATGGCGAACGCACCGCGGACGGGGACAACCCGCGCGGGTATCACGAATGGGAGGCCATCAAAAAACTCCCGGCAGACCCGGGTGTTTTCAAGGAACCGGGGCTGGAGCAAAAGGCCATCAAGGTCATCTCCATGCTGCTGCCGCACCTGCCCTATCAGCATGAGTATCGCGTGTTTTTTATGCTGCGCCCTCTTTCCGAGGTGGCCGCCAGCCAGACAACCATGCTGCGGCATCGTGACACGGGCGAAACGGCTGCCAGGCCGGAGACACTGGAGTCCCTGCTGGAAGCCCATCGCGATGATGTCCTCCGCTGGCTGCGGCGGCATCCGCGGGCCAGGTGTCTGGAGATCGATTACCCGGCGCTGGTCGCGAATCCCTCCGCCTTCATTCCTCAAATCACCGCTTTCCTGGGACCGGACCTCCTGCCCCATCCGGAGCGCATGGCCGCCGCCGTGGATCCCGAGCTCCACCGCAACCGGGCGGCTCTCTCCTGATGCATTACCCGGCGGGAGCCGGAGGGAGTGGGCGGACCAGCTTGCTTTCACCCCGTCTGTCTTTTACCGGACATGCCATGTCCTGTGCCGTTATCATCCCCGCCCGCCATGCCTCCACCCGGTTTCCGGGAAAACCGCTGCATCTCATCGCGGGGAAGCCGCTGGTGCGGCATGTGTGGGAACGCTGCCGGCGCTGTCATCAGATTGAGCGGATCATCGTGGCCACGGATGACGATCGCATCGCGGACGCGGCACGGGGCTTTGGCGCGGAGGTGTGTCTGACCTCGCCGGATCACCAGAGCGGCACGGATCGCATCGCCGAGGTCGCGCGATCACTTCCTGGCATCACTCATGTCATCAATGTGCAGGGGGACGAGCCCTTGATCTCCCCGGATCTGGTGGATGAACTGGCGGTACGCATGGCGGCGGACTCCTCCATCGGCATGATCACGGCGGTCCATGCCCTCACGGATGCCGCGCAAATGGAGGATCCTAACATCGTGAAATGCGTCCTCTCCCGCGACGGGCGCGCGCTGTATTTCTCCCGTTCCCGCATCCCGCATCCGCGCGCCAGCCATCCCGGGCTCCAGTGCTGGCGGCACATGGGGATCTATGGATTCAGCACCGGGTTTCTCCGGACGTTCGTCAGCTGGGAGCCCGGCCCGCTGGAGGTCACGGAGTCTCTGGAGCAACTCCGGGCTCTCGAAAACGGCGCGTCCATCCACGTGGTCATCACGGACCACCACAGCCCGGGAATCGACACCCCCCAACAAGCCGTCGAGGTGGAGGCGCTCATCGCGCGCAGGCTGGCCGGAGAGCCGGAATGAGGCGGCGCGGCCGACAGGGGTAAACCTTGTCCTGCAAACAGAGGCCGCCTCGCGCCGGGGCTTGAGGAATATCAAACCTTTCCCCGGAGGGAACACCAGAGAGCCTTGAGCATAAGCCGCTTCACCTGGGAGCGGCGGATCTTCGCGGCGGTGGGAGAGACGGTTTCGGGAGCCGCGTCCAAAAGGTCCAGCGTGGCTTCGCCGATCAGAAGAGGCAGCAGGGCGGCGAATCTCAGACGCACGGAGGTCAACGCCCGCACATAGGCACGACCGGACGCCAGCCGTTGCCGTGCGGCGGCGAGCCAGGGACGGCGAACGGCATGCCAGGGTTTCCAATCGCCTGCGGGCCAGGTCAGGCTGGTGACACCCGCGGCACGGAGCTCATCCTCCGGTAGATAACAGCGACCCTCCGCCATGTCCCTGGGCTGATCCCGGAGGATATTGACCAATTGCAGTCCCTTCCCGTAGAGCGTGCCGTGGTGGAGCATTTCCGCGTGAGGAATCGTGGTATAGCCCGGGATTTTCAGAGCACAGATTTCCGTCCAGAATTCGCCCACGCAGCCGGCGACGAGCCAGGTGTATTCATCCAGCGCCGCCGCGTCCGGCAGTGCCCGGGGTTGGGAGGTATCGGCGAACCGTTGCAGATCCAGCGATTGCCCCCGGATGATCCGTTCCAGCACCGTGCGAATGAACACCGCCTCCTCCGGCGTGCAGGCATGGAGCGCATTCCAGCACTCCGGCAGACGCTCCATGAGAATGCGTTCCCCGGTGTGATCCACGGACGTGGAAAACTCCGCCGCCGCCGCGAAAAACGCCGGATCGCCTCCATGGTGCACCGCTTTTTCAAACGCCGCCAGCAACGCCAACCGCTCCGCGGCGGGACGCACGGGCACATCCGCGATGGTATCCGCCGCCCGCGCCAGCAGGTAGCTGAGACTCAGCGGCACGCGCACCGGCTCCGGCAGCACACGCAGGCTCAGATAAAACGAACGCGAAACGGCCGCGAGCAGGCCAGTGGTAAGAGGGCTCGAGACAGTAGCGTTCATGACAGGATAAGAGGACCGGCAAACAGGTAATGCCCGGCCTTTCCGGGATCCGTGGCGATTTCCGACCGTAATCTTTCCAAACCCGTAACGAGAGGCACCAGATCCTCAGGGAAAAAAGGCGCTCTCGCCGGGATACATTCCAGAATCCTCCTGGCGTAAGTCAGGCCGTATTCACTCTCACTTGTCCCGTTTTCCAAAACGTCGCAGACCATCGAATGGATCGATTGTTCCTCCCGGGAACCGGTGATCACAGGAAGCGCATCAGCAGGCATCATCTCTCCAAAATATGCATAGAGATACCGATGGCCCATGTCCTGGAAACCGGCTCCCCCGCAGGGAAGCCATATCGTAAGAACGCGACCATCATCGCACTCGAACGCTCCTTCCAAAGAGCCTCCGTCGCGAATGATATCCGCCCACAATATCTTTGTGAGTCTCACGGCAAATTTGCCCGCCGGTTCCCCGCCTAGCTGCTGAAATAGGTGTAGGCCTTCAGATTCCGCCGGTAGTTCCGGTAGATGGCTTCGGCGGTTTCCTCGTCCACTTTTTTGGAGACCGGGTCTTCGGTGAGTGCGCGGAAGCGCTTCAGGAGATCCCGGGGCTCGTATTCCAGATAGGACAGCACCTCCGCGCAGGTGTCCCCGGCGAGCTGCTGGCTGTAGGTGATCTTCCCGTTCTTGAGGCGCACTGTTACCACGCTGGTATCCCCCAGCAGGTTGTGCAGGTCGCCCAGCGTTTCCTGATAGGCTCCCACGAGGAAGACTCCCATCATGTAGGATTCCCCATCCTTCAGAGGGTGCAGAGGAATGGTGGTCTTCTTCCCCGCGTCGTCCATGAAGCAGTTGAGCACGCCCTCGCAGTCGCAGGTCACGTCGGAGATGACCGCCTGACGCGTCGGCTCCTCATCCAGCCGGTGGATGGGGGCCACGGGGAAAAACTGATTGATGGCCCACACGTCCGGCAGGCTTTGGAACATGGAGAAGTTTCCGTAATAGAAGTCCGCGAGCTTCGTCTTGAGGCCCTCCAAATCATTGCCGTCCTCCAGTTTCTGCGCCACGGCGGTCAGCACGTGCCAGTAGATCTGGTCTCCCAGCGCGCGCTCCCGGAGGCTCACCTGACCGGTGCGGAAAAGAGTGAGCAGTTCGTCGCGATAGAAGATGATATCGTGATAGGTCTCCGTGCTGCCCAGTTTGTCGATATTCTGCACCACTTCCATCATACTGCGGAGGGTATCGGAAGCGCCGCGCGGGAGCTTCGGAATAGCCTCCCCGTTGGACATGCGGTTCACGTCGAGGATATCGAAAGCGAGGACACTGTAGTAGGAAACGATGGCCCGGCCGGACTCCGTGACGATGTCCGGGTGCGGCACGTCCGCGTCCTCCATGATCTTGTGCACGGCCTCCACGATGTCCGCGCAGTATTCGCGCAGCGTGTAGTTCATGCTGTTTTCGTCCGCCACCTTCCGGCCGGAGTAGTCCACGGCGAGACCGCCACCCAGATTGAGCAGGCCCATGGGGGCTCCCTCCTTCACGAGGTTGGCATACACCCGCGCGGCCTCCTGCGCCGCGAGACGGATGGTGGAGACCTTCGGAATCTGCGAGCCCTGGTGATAGTGCAGCATCTTCAGGCACTTCAGTTTCCCGTGCGTCTTCAGTTCATCGATGACCCGGATGGTCTGGCTGAAGTTCAGGCCGAAGGGACTGCGGTCCCCGGCGCTCTCCGCCCAGTGTCCGCTGCCCTTCGTGCTCAGCTTGATGCGCAGGCCCAGGGTGGGCTCGATTCCCAGCTCCTTGCTGCGTTCCAGCACCAGCGGGAGTTCCGGCGGCATCTCCAGCACGATGACCACATTCAGCCCCAGCTTCTTGGCCTGCAGCGCGAGGTCGATGAACTCCGCGTCCTTGTAGCCGTTGCAGATGAGCAGCGCGTCCCGGTCATGCATGAAGGCCAGCGCGGCCAGCAGTTCCGGCTTCGAGCCCACCTCCATCCCGTGATGGTATTTTCTCCCGTATTCGCAGACCTCTTTCACCACCTGCTGCTGCTGGTTCACCTTCACCGGATACACGCCGCGGTAGCGGCCTTGGTAGCCCTGGTTGCGGATTTCCTCGCGGAAGGTTTCGTTCAGTTCCTTGATGCGCGCGTAGAGCAGGTCCGGAAAACGGAAGAGCGCGGGAAGGTGGAAAGTCTTATTCTTCCGGAGCAGCCCGCGGATGATCTTCATGAGGCTCACCTCCGCGAAGTCTCCCTCGCTTTGCAGCCGCACGGTGGTTTCACCCTCTTTGTTCACGCCAAAGAAACCGTGGCCCCAGCCATCGAATCCATACATCTCCCTGGCATCATCCACGGTCCACGGCGGCTTGGCGGGAACAGGCGGCGGCGTGGGGGCGGCAGGCGCGGTCTTGGGGGAATTCATTCCTGAGTGGATGGGATGGGCAGTGGATTGGAAGGGTGAAGGGGGACCAGCATAAACGTTTTTCAACGTCCCGCGTGTAAATTTTTTGACCCCGGGGGCAAATATTTACACCCAGGCGGCATGGGGGAAATGGGGATTCCGGCAGGGTCGATGTGGATGAAAAGCGTTCCCTTTCAGATTCGATCTGTTCATAATTCGGATAAATAATCCTCCGGGTTTCCTCCCCTTCCCCGACTATGACTCCGCGCGTTCTTCTTTTTCTCCTCCTCTCCACCCTCACCACTCCGGCCCTGGCCGCGCTCACGGAATACCGCGCGGCGGTGAACGCGGAGACCAGTCTTATCTCTCTTTATACCTTTGAAGCGGGGGACGCGGCGGACTCCAAAGGGACGAATAACGGAACGCTCCAGGGCACCGGTACCACCTTCACCACCGGCGCGGGGGGCGGCACGGACAAAGCGCTCACACTCAACGGAGCCGGGCGGGTGAATCTGGGCACGCTCACCTCCCTCCAGTTTACGGACGGCACCGGCACCGCCGAAGCCTGGGTGCAGGCGGGCTGGGGCACCATTACCTACAATCCCTGTCTCTTCGCTAACCGGGAGGGCGGCAGCACCCGCTGGAGCATCCACATGGGCCTGGGCAAAACCGAATACGGGGTGTGGAATGGTTCCTCCTATCAACCACAGGCGATCGCGAACGCGGGAACCTCCTGGCACCATGTGGCGGTGGTGTGGAACGGCGCCTCCACCCTGCTCTACTGGGACGGCGTGCTCATTGGCACGAAGACCCAGGGCATGGGAAACACCGGGCTTCCCACGCAACTGGGCTCCTCCTCGGCGGGTTCCACGGTGGAAGGCTGGAACGGAAAGCTGGATGAGGTGGCCTTTTACAGCGATGCCCTCAGCGCCTCCGCCATCGCCACGCACTACAATGCATTTCTCTTTGGGGCCGGTCCCCGGATTACCACCCAGCCTTCGGGCGGGTTCGCGGACGCTGGAAGGAGTGTTCAATTCACCGTGGGCACGACGAATCCCGCGGGCCTCACCTATCAATGGCGGCGGAATACCGCGGACATCCCCGGAGCCACCTCCGCCACTTATACCCTGGATCCCGTGACCCCCGCGGACAACGGCGTGGCCTTTGACTGCGTGGTCTCGAACGACTCCGGCTCCAGCACCAGCAATGCCGCCACGCTCACCGTGGTGAACAGCGGCTACTACGCCAGCGCGGTGAATACGGAGCCTTCCCTGCTGGCTTACTTCCCCGTGGACGGCAGCACGGCCCCGGCGGTGGCCAATGTGAAAAATCCCGCTTTCAGTGGCACGCTCAATGGCACCGCCACTCATGAGACCAACGGCTCCCGCGTGATTGGCACGAAAGGGATAGGAAACACCGGCACGGGATGGGTGAGCCTGACAAAGGATGCCGGCTGGGATTTCACGGATGGCAATGGCACCGTGGAACTCTTCGCCTATCAACCGGCGGCGGTGAGCAACTACAATCCCACGCTCTTCTCCCTGCGGGCGGACCCCGGCGTGCGCTACAGTTTTCACACCGACAGCCAGGGGAATCTGATCTACTTCTGGAACGGCGGTGCCGTGCAGACCTGGACGCTGCCCTCCAGCGGCCTGGGGCGGCTCATGCACCTCGTCTTTGTAATGGAGGGCGGGCAGTGCACTTGTTATCACAATGGCGTCAGCCTGGGCACGGTGGCGATAGACCTCGGGTCTTCGCTGAATCTTCCGGCCCAGATCGGCGCGGCGGGGCCCAGCACCCAGGAGGCCTTCGTGGGCACGGTGGATGACGTGGCCCTCTATGGCGATCCGCTTCCCGCCTCCGCCGTTGCCGCGCACTACGCCGCGTGGCGCAGTGCGACCTCCGGCGCGGCCCCGGTGATCGCCACCCAGCCCGCCTCACTGTCCGTGAGTGAAGGCGGCTCCGCCACCTTTTCCGTGGCCCTGGAGGACGCCGCGGGCGCGATCTACCGCTGGCAGAAAAACGGCGTGGACATCCCCGGGGCGACGGGAGCCACCTACAATCTCCCCGCCGTGACCCTGGCGGATCACGATGCGCGTTTCCAGGCGATCATCTACAATGCCCATGGCGGCACCTTCTCCACCGTGGCCACGCTCAACGTGGCGGACCACACGGCCCCGCAACTGCTCAGCGCCAGCGCTCCAATCTCCGCCACCCAGGTGCTCCTGGTCTTCAATGAACCGGTGAATCCCGCTGGAGCCACCTTCACCCTCACGGGAGGAGGCACCGTGACCAGCGTGACCCAGGGACCGGTGCCGGGCGTGCTGCTGCTCACGGTCACCGGGCTCACCCCTGGAGCGTCCTACACTCTCACGGCCACCAATGTGACCGATGCCGCCGGGAACGTGCTGGCGAGCGGGGACTCCGGCTTCACTGCCGTGCCGCCGCCCGTGCCCGCGCCGCTGGAGCTGGTCCGTCCGGTGCCGGAAACGGCGGGCCCGGCCACGCGGCGGGGGCCCTTTGTGATCTCCGAAATGAACTATCATCCACCCACGCGGACGGACGGGAAAAACCTGGAGTTCATCGAGATCTACAATTCCCAGCCGTGGGCGGAAAACCTCGCGGACTTCCGTCTCACCGGAGAGGTCACCTACCGTTTCCCCGCGGGCACCACCATTCCGGCGGGTGGCTATGTGGTGGTGGCGGCGGTCCCGGCGGATGTGCAGAGCGCGTATGGGATCACTGGCGTGCTGGGACCATGGACAGGCGCCCTGAACAACACTGGCGGAGAAGTGCGGCTGCGGGACCGCTCAAACGCGGTGGTCTTCACCGTGACCTACGATCCCACCCCGCCCTGGCCCGCCGCGGCGGACGGCAGCGGTCACACTCTGGTGCTGTCCCGGCCCAGCTATGGCATGGAGGATCCCCGGGCGTGGGATTTCAGCGTGAATCCCGGCGGTTCCCCGGGTTCGCCGGAACCCGCTCTTCCGGGCGCGCTGCGCTCCGTGGTGGTGAATGAAGTCCTCCACGCCCAGGACGGCGTCGAGCTTTACAACTACAGTGCCGCGGCGGTGGATATTTCCGGATGCACCCTGAGCGATGACAAGGACGGCGGGAAATACACCTTCCCCGCGGGCACCGTCATCCAGCCCCTGGGTTTCCTTTCAGTGGTCCAGCCCACGCTCGGGTTTGGTCTGAAGGCGGGCGGGGATACCGCGTATTTCCGTGCTCCGGGTGACGGGACGAATCCCGGCCGGGTGCTGGATGCCGTGCGCTACGGGGCCATGACGCCCACCAGTTCCTGGGGCCGTTATCCGGATGGCGGCATGATCTTCTCGGTGCTCAGCAAGGGTTCGCCGGGCGCTCCGAACGATGCGCCCGCCGCGCGGGAGGCCGTGTTTTCGGAAATCAGTTATCATCCGCCCACCGGCTCCAGCCAGCCTCCCTTCGTGGAGATCGCGAATCCCAATAACACCCCCCTGGATCTCACGGGCTGGCGCATCCGCGGCGGCGTGGACTACAGTTTCCCCGCCGGGACCATCCTGCCCGCGAACGGCTACCTCACGGTCACCGCTTTCTCCGGCACCCTGAGCCAGGGCACGGGCGAGCGCCTGCGCCTCCAGAAGCCGGTGGCCAATCTGAACGGCACCGTGCAGGAGACCATTTATCCCGTGGTGGATGAAGTCACCTACGGCACCGCGGGCCGCTGGGGCCGGTGGAGCGATGGCGGGGGCTCCAGCCTGGAGCGCCGGGATCTGCTGAGCGATGGCCGTCTGGCGGGCAACTGGGCGGACAGCGAGGAGTCCGGGGAATCCGGCTGGGTCACGATCGAAAACACCGGCATTCCCGACAACGGATCGGGGGCTCCGGTGAACCGCCTGCACATCATGATGCTGGGCGAAGGCGAATGCCTGGTGGATGACGTGGAGGTGACCCCGGCGGGCGGGAGCAATCTCATTACCAATGGCGGATTTGAAACCGGCGGGGGGAACTGGATCATCTCCGGCACCCACGGTGCCAGCTCCCTGGAGGACACCGGAGCCACCGGGTCCGGCTCCCTCCACGTGCGCGCGGCGGGTCGCGGCGATCTGGCAGGGAACCGTATCTCCGTGGCGCTGAACAGCACGCCCGCCGCGAATGTGGCCTGCACCATCCGGGCGAAGGTGAAGTGGCTGCGCGGGCATCCGGAAATCCTCTTCCGCCTCAATGGCGGGAACCTGGAGGCCACGGGAAATATTCTTTCCAATACCGTCATCCCCGGCACGCCGGGAGCCGTGAACTCCCGCGCGGCGGGCAACACGGGCCCGGCCATCTCCGGCGTGACGCACCGCCCGGTGCTGCCCCAGGCGGGAGAGACGGCCACGGTTTACGCACGGCTGGATGACCCGGACGGCGTGAGCTTCGCGCTGCTGAACTACCGCATCGATCCCTCCCCCACGCAGGCTTCCGTGGTCATGAGCTATCGCGGAGCCGGGCTTTTCAGCGCGGAGATTCCCGCGCAGTCGGCGGGGAAACTGGCGGCCTTTTCCATCACGGCCTATGACAGCGCGGGAGTGATTTCCATGTTCCCCTCCGATGCCCCCGTCCACGAGGGCCTCATCCGGTGGGGGGAACCGGCCTCCACGGACACGCTGGGATCCTATCGCTTCTGGATGACGGAGGCCACGCGGTCGCTCTGGGCGGGCCGCATGAAGAACGACAACACTCCGCTGGATGTGACCTTCATCTACGGCAACTCCCGGGTGATCTACAACGCCACCTCCCAATTCAGCGGCAGCCCCTTCCACACTCCGGGCTTCAACGGCCCCACCGGAGCAGCCTGTGACTACGACTGCTCCGTGCCCGGGGATGACCGCTTCCTGGGGGAAAAGGATTTCATCCTCGCCGGTCCCGGCACCTACGGCAGCGATACCAGCTTCATCCGCGAGCAGACCATCTGGTGGATCGCCCGTGAGATCGCCCTGCCCTCCATCCACCGGCGCTTCTGCCGCGTGTATGTGAATGGCGCGCAGCGGCAGACGGTCTTCGAGGACACCCAGCAGCCGAATGGCGCGTGGATCAATGAATACTGGCCGGGAGACAACGACGGCAGCCTCCGCAAGGCGCAGGACTGGATCGAGTTCGCGGACAACGGCACTACCTTCCAGACGGACATCCGCGCCGCCTTTGCCAAACGCACCACCACCGGCGGCGCGCATAAGAACGCTTTCTACCGTTACCAGTGGGCCACACGGGCTGTCAGCGACTCCGCGAATGACTGGGCAGATTTTGACGCCCTGATCAACGCCCACAACACGGGCACCTCCGCCACGGATCCCGCCTACGCCGCCGCCCTGGATCCCCTGGTGGACGAAGACTCTTGGGCCCGCGCTCTGGCCGTGCAGCGCATCTCCGGGAACTGGGACTCCTGGGGCTGGAGCTACGGGAAGAACATGTATATGTATAAGCCGAAGTCCGGCCCGTGGTACATGACCGCGTGGGACATGGACTTCAGCTTTGGCCCGGACGGCTCCGCAAATCCAGCGCCGGACCCCGCCACCTCCGGACTCTTCCAGAACACCTCCGCCTACGATGGTGGTTCGCTTGGCGATCCGCTGGCCACGAAGTTCCGCACCCAGCCCACCTTCCGCCGGGCTTACTGGCGGGCTTTCCTGGATGCCGTGGACGGCCCCATGAACACCGCGGCGGTGAACGCCCGCATCGATGCCATGACCGCCGGACTGGCGGCGAATGGCATCACCGCGAACGCCGCCCAAGTCACGGCGGTGAAAAACTACATCTCCGCGCGCCGGACCTATATCCTCGGCCAGTTGAACACCGCCTTCGGCGCGACCACCTTCACCCTCACCGGGGGCGGCACGATCACGGACGCGGATGGCGTGCTCACCCTCACCGGCACGGCCCCGGCGGGCGTGAGTGTCCTGCGGATCAATGGAGTCTCCTACACTCCGGTGTGGACCAGTGAGACCGCGTGGAGCCTGCCGCTCACCCTGTATTCCCAGACTAACAGCTTCAATCTGGAGGCCCTGGGCCGGGCGGGCACGGTGCTCGCCAGTGTGCCGGTGACCATTACCGTCACCGGGCCTCCCCCGCTGCCCGCCGTGCGCGTCAATGAATGGATGGCGGACAATACCGCCGCCAGCGGCATCACGGATCCCGTGGACGGCGACGCGGAGGACTGGTTCGAGCTGTATAACGCGGGGACCACGCCGGTGAATCTCGGCGGCTTTTTCCTCACGGACACGACGGCGAATCCCACGCAGTTTACCATTCCCGCGGGCACCGTCATCCCGGCGGGTGGCTATCTCCTGGTGTGGGCGGACGGCGAGGC
The DNA here is from genome assembly GCA_965229245.1 of Verrucomicrobiales bacterium. GTDB lineage: Bacteria > Verrucomicrobiota > Verrucomicrobiia > Verrucomicrobiales > V1-33 > V1-33. The sequence continues at coordinate 346,232 of CBDDIW010000001.1, read as the reverse complement.
GGACCAGAACGCGACGGCGAACGGCCAGCTTCACGTGAACTTCAAGCTCAGCGCTGCGGGTGAAAGCATCGGGCTTTACACCCCGGACGGCACCCGGGTGGATCTGGTGACCTTTGGCCCGCAATTGCCGGATGCCGCCCAGGGCCGCTATCCGGACGGCGCGGATGGCATCGTCCTCCCGGTCGCCACTCCGGGGAAACGGAACGTGCTCCCTCCGGCCGTCATCAGCCTGACCCGGGCGGGCAATAACACGGACATCGTCTTCTCCACGGAGCCCACCTACAGCTATCAGGTGGAAGGCAGCGATGATCTCCTGACCTGGACAGCCGCGGGAGTCGCGCGGACGGCCACGGGCTCCACGATGACCGTGAATCTCCCGTCCGCAGCCGCCGGCCGGAAGTTCTGGCGCGCCCGGCTCGTCCCGGCTCCCTGAACCCGCCCGGCAACGCGTATTACCCCCGGGTTCCGGCCTGCCGGAACCCGGGCTAACAAAAACCATGCGCCGCCTGGCTTTCTGCCTCCTGAGAACCCTGACCGGACTGGCCCTGCTGTTCGTCGTCGCCTGCTCCACACCGCCACCAGTCTATACGGGCACGCTTCCCCAGGTGCCCCGGAAGTGGCCCGTGGAGAAGGGCAAAGCTGATGACGACGAGTCTCCGGGCTGGAACCAAATGGAACGTCTGTGGCAGCGCGCGCTGACGCAGTCCCCGGCCGCCCCGGCGGACACCGCGAGTCTTCTCAAGATCGCTTTTCGCAGACCGCACGATGAAGAGATTCGCTGGCTTTCTCCCGTCCTGGCTCTCGGATTTCTGGAGCATGAAACGGGGAGCATCTCTTATGGAATTATCACCGTTTACGGACTTCAGGAGGGCCGGTGGGTTGCCTTGAAATCCTACAGCGGTCCCTCCCTCATTTCCTGTTACTTCGAGCCGTCTCCCCCCATGCTAATCGCACCTCCCGGTCCTGGCATCCGGGTCATTCGCACCGGATGGCAGTGATCCCGCCACGACTCCGGCCGGGAATATAGCGTCCTCTCCACACCGGGGAACCAACCCTTGCACGGGGACGGGCGTTTTCTTACATAGCGGCGGCATTTGTCCCCCGCCCTGCCCCGCATGTCTTTTTCCGGTTTTCCCCTCAATCTCAATCTGCCCGATCTCTGGCAGCAGGAGGCATTCCGTTATCTCAAGGCAGGGCGGGATGTGATCGTGGACGCTCCCACGGGAGCCGGGAAGACACGCATCTTCGAACTGCTGGTGGAGGGCGGGCTGAAGGGGCAGGCCATCTATACGGTGCCCACGCGGGCGCTGGCCAATGACAAACGCCTGGAGTGGCAGCGGAAGGGGTGGAACGTGGGCATCGTCACGGGGGATCTTTCCGAAAATCCCCGGGCTCCCGTGGTGGTGGCCACGCTGGAGACGCAGCGGGAGAAGCTGCTGCACGGCGAAGGTCCGGCGCTGCTGGTCATCGATGAATACCAGATGCTGGGCGATCCCACGCGGGGTCTGGCGTATGAACTTTCCCTCGTGCTCTCGCCCCCGGAAACCCGCCTCCTGCTGCTGAGCGGGAGCGTGGGCAACGCGCGGGACGTGGCGGAGTGGCTGCGCCGCCTGGGCCGTCCGGTGGAAGTGGTCTCCACGGCCACGCGTCCCGTGCCGCTGGAGGAAATGCCGGTGGAACAGCTCTCCCGGCGCGCGCCGAAGCGCATCACCGGCTTCTGGCCCCGGCTGGCGGCGGAGGTGCTCATGTCCGGCCTCGGGCCCCTGCTCATCTTCGCGCCCCAGCGGAAGGAGGCGGAGAAAATCGCCCGCCAGATCGCGTCCGCCGTGCCCACGCCGGACACGCTGGCCCTGACACGGGAGCAGGAGCAGATCCTGGGAGCGTCCTACACTTCCCTGCTCCAGCAACGCGTGGCGATACACCACAGCGGCATGAGCTACCAGCAGCGCGCGGGGATCATCGAGCCCCTGGCAAAGGCGGGCCAGTTGCGCGTGGTGGTCTCCACCACGGGGCTGGCCGCGGGCATCAATTTCTCCATGCGCTCCGTCACCATCACGGACGCCCGTATTTTCGACGGTCAGCGGGAACGGGATCTCGCGCCGGATGAGCTTCTGCAGATGTTCGGGCGCGCGGGCCGCCGGGGCCTGGATGAAATCGGCTATGTTATCTCCACCACGCGCAGCCCCCGGCTGACGGAGGCCAATCAGCGCTACCTGCGCCGCAGCAATCAACTGGACTGGCCCACGCTCATCCGCGTGATGTATCGCGCCTCCGTGCGCGGGGACGCACCCTTCGAGGCGGCGGCCCGGCTATGCGCGGCGCTCTTCAGCAAACAAAAGCTGCTGCTGGGATTCGAGTCCGCGGCGGAGGAATCCAGTCCCTCACCTGCCCAGGGAGCCCGCACCACGCGGGCGGATGAAAACACGCTTTTCGGCCTCCGGCCCACACGCACGGAGATTCTGAATTCCCGGGGCGAGTGGGAGGTGAAGAAGCGGGAGCGCAATACCACGCGCCCCCTCGGCAGCGCGTGGATTCACTACCGGAACCGGCTGGACCCAGCGCTGGAGGTGTTCCATTTTGTGGCCGCGGCGTTTTCCATCGGGCGTGTGTGCCGGCTGCGGGTGGGAAAGCGGACCATTTACGGAAAGGAGATCGCCATGGGTGTGGAGCGGGCACCCGGGCGATTCAGCCTTACCCGGAATCTCCGCGCCCTCACGGGCCTGGGAGGGGACGGGGATTACAGCCTGGAGGAGCTGGACGTTCTAGTGATACCCTTGGTGGTGCCGCACATCATGGGTGCCCGGGTAGCCGGCCTGACGCAGCGGCAGGAACTGCTGCTCATGCAACTGGACTTTTCGGACACGCCCTGGCCGGTCTATGAGGACTCCCACGGCGTGGCCCTGACGGAGCCGGATGAACGCATCGTGCCCGCGGGAAACACACCGAGCATCAGCAGTGGCGAGGGACCCGCGCGCATGGCGGCGGGCAATACCGCCGTCTATGCCTGGCGCACGCTGGGTCTCATCGAGGAGGATGGCACGCCTACACGGCGCGGCATCATCTTCAGTTGTTTCCACGGCGGCGAGGGGCTGGCCATCGCGGCGGCGCTGGAGGATGAATCCTATCCGCTGGATGAACTGGTATGGCACCTCGCGAACCTCCGCGGCGGTTACAAATTTTACGACGCCACGGACAGTTGCGGCAGCGAACGCCTGGCCTTCAGTTGCCTGGAAGCCTATGGAGCCGCGAACTACGAAGGGTATCTGGAAGCCGGCCTGCCCTCCGACTACGGCGAGGGCACCTCGGAAATCCTGGAGGGATGGCTGCAACCCTCGCGGAGAAAACTCGAACCCTCCAGCCACCTCGGCGAGGGGGACATCGAGCGCGCTTTCATGGAATGGCTGAGCCTCCTGCGGCAGATCGTGCATGCTCCGGAAATCGAGTGGGACCGCTGGGAGCGTCTAAGAAACGTCTGCCGCGCGGAACTGGCGGACCGGGAAAAACGGCTTCCCGCCCGCGACCTGCCCCAGGTGCCCGCCATTCAACTGACCCATCAAACGATGCACCATCTAGTGGCGGGAGGATAGGAGAAGCGAGCCCTCCCACGCAACGGGGGCAGGCCCATCACCACATATATTACACTTTAATCCCCAGCCGTTCGCCCGGGGCCAGCGGTTTGCCGGACAGGAAAGGCCCCGCGTCCAGCCGCTTCCGGCCTTCGGCCTGCAACTGATGGAGCCGCAGTGCTCCACTGCCGCATGCCACAAGGATGCCTTCCGCGGAAGCAGAGAGGACACTGCCCGGAGGGACGCAGCCTCCGGATTCCGCGACGGCTTCCACGGGGGGATACACCTTCACCAGGGTGCCGTCCGAAAGGGTGGTCGTGGTGCCAGGCCAGGGATCGAAAGCCTGGACGCGGCGGGCGATGTTCTCCGCCGGTTCCTCCCATGAAAGGACGCCGTCCGCTCGCCCCAGCTTTCCCACATGCGTCACTCCCGCGGGATCCTGGGGAATGCGCGGAGCCTCTCCGGCGGCCAGCAGCCACAGCGCCCGCTCCAGCGCCACCGGAGCGAGGAGGGCCAGCCGGTCGTGCAGCGTGCCGCCCGTTTCCCCGGGGGCCAGGGTGAGCGGTTCCTTCAAAAGAACGTCCCCGGTGTCCAGCCCCTCGTCCATGTACATGACCGTGATGCCCGACTCCGTGTCTCCCGCGAGGATCGCGGCCTGAATAGGCGCGGCCCCGCGATGCCGGGGCAGCAGGGAGGCGTGCAGGTTCCAGCACCCCAGGCGCGGAGCATCCAGCACCGCGCGGGGGAGGATTTGGCCATAGGCCATCACAATCGCGAGATCCGCCTGCAGCCCGGCCACCAGTTCCGCCTCCGCGCGTATGCGGCGGGGCTGATACACTGGCACGCCGCGCTCCTGAGCCAGCACCTTCGTGGCGGGCGGGGTGAGCACCTGCTTCCGGCCTACCGGCTTGTCCGGCTGGCAGATCACTCCACAAATCTCATGCTCCGGATTGTCCAGCAGACGCCGCAAGGCGGGCAGGCCAATGTCCCCGGTTCCAATATATAAAATGCGCATGCCGCGAAGAAGCCCAGCCACCGCCCGGGCGACAGGGGATTTTTCAAATCACCAGCCGCCGCCCAGCGCCTTGATCAACTGCACGGCGGTGACATACCGCTGGCCGGTGATCTGACGGGAGAGTTGCAACGCCTGGAGCCGGGTGCGCTCGGCATCCACCTTCTCCAGGTTCGAGACGAGCCCCGCCTCAAACCGGTCCGTGGAAAGCCGGGCCGCCTGTTCCGCGGCGACCACCGCGCGCTGCTGGGCGGCCGCCTGCACGGTGAGCAGGCGCAGACCGGAGAGGCTGTTTTCCACCTCCTGGAAGGCACTGAGCACCGAGCTTTGATAGTTCGCGATGGACTCCTCATACTCCAGCTTCCGCCCCTCATAGACGGTGCGGTTCAGGAACTGCTCGAAGATGGGGAAATTGATCGAAGGCCCGATGGACCAGGCGCGGCTGCCAGCCTTGAAGAGATTCTTCGTGGCCGAGGATTCCAGTCCGGCGGTGCCCACCAGGCGGATGGAGGGGAAGAATGCCGCCTTGGCCACGCCGATGCGCGCGTTGGCAGCGGCCATGCGGCGCTCCGCCTCGGAAATATCCGGACGGCGCTGCAGCAGCGCGGCGGGCACCCCCGCGGGCACCGAGGGAGGCGCGCCTTCCAGCGGCTTCACCTTCAAGTCGAACGTGGAAGCGGGACGCCCGGCCAGCACGGCGATGGCGTTCACCAGCTCCGCGCGGCGCTTTTGCAGACCCGCGAGTTCGCTCTCCACGGCGGCCAGTTCCGCCTCCGAACGTGCGACTTCCAGACCACTGGTGGCCCCGCCTTTCAGACGGTCCCGCTCCAGCTTCAGGGACTGCCCCCGCAGGACCACGCTGTCCTCCAGGAGGACGATCTCCGCCTGCACGGAACGCAGGGCGAAGTAATTCTGCGCCATGTCCGCATGCAGCGTAAGCCGCGCCGTTTCCCCCAGCGCGGCGGCGGCCTGGGCATCCGCGTCCGCGGCCTCGATGGTGCGGCGCACCCGCCCCCAGAAATCGATCTCATAGCTGGCATCCAGCGGAAGGCTGAAAACATTGTGCGTGCTTTCGAGCCCCGTTACCGGAGTGTTGGAACCCTGGAGAACATTGTTGGAAGTGCTCCTCCGGATGGCGGAGGGGCTGAAGGTGGCCGATGGCAGCAGCCCCACACGCGAACCCCGGGCCAGGAGACGGGCCTGCTCCACGCGCAGCAGGGCGGCGCGGAGGTTCGGATTTCCCGCGGCCAACTGGCTCTCCAGATTGTTCAGCGTGGCATCCCGGAAGACCGTCCACCAGGCCCCTCGCGGCGTGGCATCCGCCGGGCGGGCGAATTTCCATTCATTGCTTTCCTTGAAATAAGACGGTGTTTCGACATCCACGCGGTGGTAGTCCGGCCCCACGGGGGCACAGCCGGAGAGCGTGGCGGCGGCGAGGAGGATCAAACGGAGAGACTTCATACGGCGGCACCTTTCATAAAAAATTCAGTGATAAACGGGGCGTGTTTGGTGAGACGGCCCACGCCTCCGCGGCGGAGCCAGTCCCGGGTAAATTGAAAAACCAGGCCGCGCAGGGCCACGGCATGCAGCCTCGGCTCCCCGGGGGCCAGTCCATCCGTCTTCTGCGCCGCGCGGATCCACCGGGTCATCCGGCTGACCCCGGCCTCCATTTCCCGCAACACGCCGTCCGCGTGCTCGGAACCCCGGGTAGCCATGTCGAAACGCTCGCGCATGAAGATCTCAAAAAAGCCCCGGTGCTCCTCAAAGTGCAACAGCATGGCCCGCACCACGGCGGCCAGGGTCTCCTGAAAGGGCAGCTCCTTTTCGATCTCCGTCTCCACGGCGGCATTCAGCAGCCGCACCTTCCCGCAAAACAGTTCCTGGAGCAGCGCCTCCTTGTTGGGGAAATACAGATACACCGTGCCGCAGGCCAGGCCGGCTTCTTTGGCAATGCCGTCGATGGAGTTTTCCCCGCAGCCGCGCTGGAGGATCACGCGCTCCGCCGCGGCCAGGATCGCCGCGCGGCGCTCCTGCTTTTCCCTCTCGCGCCGCAACGCGGAGGCCGGGACTGAATGGGCGTTCATTTCCTGAACTTACGTTCAACTCCGGGGATGTATATCGAAAACCTGAGGCTTTTGGAGACCCTCTCCCTTCATGCTTCTCTAAGTTTCAGAGAGCCTCTGCCACCCAGCATCTGTCCCGTTTCGATGCCCGGAGAGGCTGTTTCCCGGCATTCCCTGCTGTCGAAAGACTTTTGACCGCGGGCATCCCGCTGTAAGTTAACCCTCTTTCCGGTCCCGCTTTCCCAGGGACCTTTTCTTAATTCAAATCCCATGGAGGCCCTCCTTTCCTATTTCGCCGAAGGCTTGAAGATCGCGACACTCCCTCTGCCGCGCCAGATGAGCACGCTGGGGACTTCCCGTGAAGATCTGCTCCCGCTGCGCGGCCCCGGACTGCAACCGCGCCATGTGAGCCTGCACTGGCAGCCGGCGCGCGCCACCTGGGAGCTCACGCGACTGCACCCGGACGGCGTGGTGGAGGTGAACGGGCGGTCCGTGGGACCGTCGGAGTCCCTGCCGCTGAATCATCTGGATGAAATCCGGGTGGGACCCACGCTGTTCCGTTTTCACAAAGTGCCGGCGGAACCGAAATGCGGCGCCCAGCCATGCCCGGAGGTGGCGCTCGACCGGCGGGCGGTCGCGATCGGGCGCGGCAGTCTCTCTCCCGCGGCGGCGGGCGCGGAGGCGGGGGATCAATTGAGGATCGATCTGGACAGCGAGGACTCCGGGATCTCCCGTCTGCACGCCTACATTTTCTGCGAGGAGGGGACGTGGTACATCGAGGACCGCAGCAAGACGGGCACGGAGCTGAATGGCCGCGCCTTCACACGCAAACCCCTGGTCTTCGGAGACCGTTTCCGCATCCGGGATTACTTTTTCGAATTCACCGGCACCAGCATCATCCGCGTGGATCAGGCGAGCGGCGGACGCATCGAGGCGCATGAGGTGGGCATCACCGTGCCCGCCGGGGAAGGCACGAAGACCATCCTCACCGGCGTGTCCGCGGAGATCCGGAGCGGGGAATTCGTGGGGATCCTTGGCGGCTCCGGCACGGGGAAATCCACGCTCCTCCGCGCGCTCTGCGGCCTGATGCCGGTGACCTCCGGCTCCATCCTCATCGATGGCGCGCCCCTCCAGGCGGCAGTGGGACAGTCCGGCATGGGCTTCGTCCCGCAGGATGACATCGTGCACCACGAACTGACCGTGCGGCAGGCGCTCATCTACAGCGCCCGGCTTCGGCTGAAAGCACCGGCACACGTGATCGAAGCCCTGGTGGAAGGCACCATCCAAAGGCTGAATCTCACGGTGCAAAGCCGGCAGCGCATTTCCTCCCTCTCCGGCGGCCAGCGGAAGCGGGTGAACATCGCCACCGAACTCCTCACCCGCCCGCCGGTGCTGCTGCTGGACGAGCCCTCCTCCGGCCTGGACCCGGCGAACGAGGAGGAACTCATGACCATGCTGCAAAACCTGCGGCTCACGGGCCAGACGGTGGTGTGCTCCACCCACATCCTGCACAAAGCCTATCTCTTTGACCGCATCTGCTTCATCCACGCCGGGCAGCTCATGTTCATGGGCACGCCCACGGAGACGCGGCACTTCTTTCTGGATGACGATGAAACCGGCAGTTCCGGCTCCGGCCACGCGCCGCTGGAGAAGATCTTCGCGCTCTTCAGCCAGAGCTCCGAGCAAACGGCCTTCTGGCGCGGGAAGTTCGCCTCCTCCAAAATGGCGCCCGGCAACAGCCCCGCCGCTCCCCCGCCCCTCCGGCTGGTGCCAAACCGCAGCGTGGCGAAGAGCCGTCCGGGCATTATCTCCCGGCTGCGGGTGCTGCTGCAAAGGCAGTGGGCGATCCTGACCTCCGACCGGCTGAACGGCGTGTTTCTGTTCGCGCAGGCCGCCGTCATCGGCCTTCTGGCGGGCTGGGTGGGACGCAGCCAGCCGGAGTTCCGGATGTTCCTGACGATGATCGCGGCGCTGTGGTTTGGCTGCAACAACGCGGCCCAGCAGCTCACGCGGGAGATCCCCGTCTTCCGCCGCGAGCGGGTGAGCGGCCTGGGGATTCACACCTATCTCCAGAGCAAGTGGCTGTTTCTTTCGGTCATCACGGTCTTCCAGTGCGCCGTCATGCTGGGCTGCATGGTGCTGGTGCTGTTCCTCTCCGGAGCCCTGTCGCTGACGCCACTGACGGTATGGGCGGAGGTGCATCCCATGGGACACCTGCTCCACGCCATCGCCTTCGTGCTGACCTCGTTGACGGGGGTGGGCATCGGTCTGGGAATTTCCGCCACGGCCCGCAGCAGCACGCAGGCAGCCATCTGGGTGCCGCTCATTCTCATCCCGCAGATCCTTTTCGCGGGCTTCGTGGTGCCCCTGCCGGACATGCCCGCCAGCGTGCGCCTCTTCAGCCACCTCATTCCCAGCGCCTCCTCCCAGCGGCTGCTGGACGTGGGGCATGTCATCCACAAGCCCGTGCCGGTAATGACTCATAATACACAGAATCCGCTTTTCTGGGAAACCGAGGCCTCGACCCGGGACGACGGGACGCTCGAATACCGGGCGAAAAAGAAGTCCCTGGAGAAACGGAACGATGGCGGGGACTACACGGAGGATATCTTTTCCCTCGATCCCCTGAACCGGAGCTGGCAAAACCTGATCGTGGATCACGCCATCTCCGGGTCCTACGCGCCGCCGAAACCGGCGGACAACGAGGTATTCATTCAACGCCGTCCCGGGGATATTGTGAATGACAGGAAAGCCGGAGATGTGTTTACCAGCCTGGACGCCGCCTGGGTTGCCGGGGCGTTCCTCGCGGGCTGGCTGGTGATGGCCTATCTGGTCATCTGGTGGGGCCTCCGCCGGAGGGATCCGCTGCGGCGAGGGAGTCTGACCGCGGGCTGAGGCCTTATGAAAGTGGAAACCAGACATGAGGCGCGCCCACAGATGTGCCAAGCTTTCATTTGTCACAAAATCTTTGTCACAATCCCCTTTTTCCAAGGGTGGCAGATTTCGCGTAACTCCTTCACGGTGAGAGAGTCGGGACGGCCAGATTCGAACTGACGACTTCCTGCTCCCAAATCCGGCACTCTCAATGCAACTCGTTGGTTTTCAATGCGTAAATTTCCGCATTTTCTTCATTTTCGGTCATTTCTTGAATTTTAAGGTGGATTCGGTGACAGTCCACCCATGCCGCGAACGCCCAGATTCAGTTTTAAAAAGACTGCCCGCGGCTGGTTGGTCAATGTCACCCCTAGTCACTCCTAGGGCGGTCGACGGGAGCAGCGCTACTTCCCTACCCGTGAAAAGGCTTCAGAGTTTGCGAGCCAACTTCGCAAGAAGGCGATAAAGCATGGAGAGAACGCGGGGCTGATTTCCCCAATCCTTGCTGAACAGGCAACGGCGGCAGCAGAGCTATTGAAACCATTCGATGTCACCCTTCTCGAGGTTGTGAGGAGATTCGTCGAGGCCGAGAAGCAAACCTGTCCTCCGTCCCCGTCGAAATGGCTCTGAAGAAGTTCGGCCTTACTAAATCGGATCTGAGCGAAAAGCAGCGTCAGGCCCTCAAACACATGTCGGCCCACCTCTTGGCCGACTTCCCGGAACGCCTCCTCTCAACCATTACCCTTGAGGAGTTAGAGAATCACATCGCCGAAACACTACTGGGAATGTGGCATTCAACGGTAAGCGCTGTCTGCTCGTAACACTTTGGCGCTGGGCAGAAAAAGCGTCTCGAGGATGGTGTAACGCTGAAGAGATCGAAACACGAGCAACTGTCGCTCAAGAAATGGTATCCTCTAGGAGGCACAGGCAAGGCGCCTGACGGCCACTGCGGAACAAATCTTCCCGGACGCCGTTCCTAGGTTCGCAATCGCATTGTTCACGGGAATGCGGCAGGCGGAACTTGCACGCCTACTCTCGGAAAACGTGGCTTCCGAGGGAATCCGGGTTCCGGCAGCGAGCGCCAAGACGAAACGTCGACGATTCATTAATATGTCGCCTACCCTCTCGGCGTGGCTCAAAGCCTACCCCATTGGAGAAAGTGTCCTGCCCTCGAACTGGAAGCGAAAGGAAATGGCGGTGCGTCGTCTCGCCGGATGGAGGGTGTGGACGGATTTGGTTGATCCTCCCTCGCCTCCTGACGATCTACCCGAGTGGCCGGACAACGCCCTGAGGCATACCCACGCCACTGTTGCAATCGCCACCGGAACCACTTTGAAGCCCTGATGTTCGAATTTGGACACAGCGGAGGCTCCGAAATGCTCCGCTCCCACTACGTCGGTGCCATTGCCAAAGCGGAGGCCCGAAAAATTCTTCAGACCGGACCAAATGGAACGACCCTTCCGGTTACGAACCGCGAAACCTAAACCCACCAACAGGGGAAAGACCGGCACCGCGCCTTAGCAGCCTGTTGAAAAACCTCGGAATCACCGGAGATCTATCGATTACCTCGCTTATCATCAACGAGTCAATTTTTGGGACGGGATGGTTTTTCAACAGGCTCTTAGGCCCACCACTCCATTGCCTAGATTTTGGAGGAGGTATTCAGGACGGGAATCACCCATGCATTTGGATTGGAGATAGCAGCGGCTCGACACGTCAGTTCGATTCTGATCACCCGCTCCACTCATTGGTAATAAACGAGTTACAATGATTTAAAGTTAGGAAAAAGTTGGAGTGTCAACACAAAATGTCAACACTTTCACAAGGCCGACCCTGACAAATATGCCATCCGGCTCTCCAACAAAACAAGCCGGATGCCCCTCTGCGCCCCCTTCTGCCAGAGGCTCTTGCTTGCTCGCCACGGGAGCCCTGAACCCGTTGCGCTCGTTCGGGAGGATGAGCTCGTTGAGCTTCGCGCGGCTGAGCCCCGTGATGGGGCACTTCTCCCCCGGCTTCGGCAGGCGAACATAAACGGGGCCTCCCGGCTGCGGCTGGTTTGTAGGGGTTTTGATTTGTCGGGGTTCTGCGGGACGAAAGCCTGAACCGCATCCTCGCAGACGAGGTCGATCTGGAAGCCGCGCCGGTCACTCCGGCAGAGGATCGCATCGTGAGATTCATCTTCCAGAACATGTTCCTCGCGTTCGAGGCGCTCAGGTACGGGCAGTTAGGCGACATCGGGGACTTTGAGCGCGATGTGGCCGACTTCGTCCGGCGTCCAATCCCAAGGACGGTTTGGGCCAAAATCGCGGGGCTTCAGCCGGCGAAGTCCCGGGGGCGAATAAACTTAACAATGCAGACTAGCGGGCGAATTGGTCAAATACCCTCCCCCACATGTGCGGCGCACGCAATACCAGCGCCGATTTATTTACGATCTTTTACTAGTTCATAAATGTCTGGGGCAGCTTGAATTTCAATCTCAAGGGCATTTATAGCTTCTTTAACCCGTTCTTCAAACGCGTAAATATCATACCCCGCCGTGTAGCCTCCTTCCTGCCCAGCAAAGACACCCGGGTAGCACTTGTTTAATCGACTGGCGGCAGCGCTAGTGCGAGCCCATCCAATGAGAACCGGCAACTTCATAGATAGTTATACTGGTCGGGAATTAAATTCTGATTTTTAATAAAGGCAGCATAAGATAGGTGACATCCCCGAAATATACGTAATTATGATTTTTATCGACATTTCTTACCCATTAGTTCTTCCTGAGCCTAAATTGATATGAGCCCCGTTATAACCTCCATTTGGATGAGTGTAGTGAGTTGCGGTCATGGTTATCACTGGTTTTATGCCAGCAGCAACACAACACGGCGGGTTGCTGACGTGCGCAATTATAGTCAACGATCTTCGTGGAAGAGTTAATGAAGCCTCAGGTTTGTCATTCATACTTATCTCATCTGAGATCCCGCATTCAAAAGATCTATTCTCCCAGTTTTTAAAGACCGATGAACTCCTGACGAGATCATAATGATCCGTAATATCTATATGTTGTATCGGTTGCGATAATTCGTCAGCCGACATATACGGGTAATATTTTGAAGGCAACCGATTGGAAAGCTCATTCCATTCCAGTCTAGCTCTACCTCCATTTCCGGCGTCGACCTCGAACGAACGTCGACTCAATATAAAACTGAAACTAAACCATGCAAACAAGCCTTCAAATCCTGTCCCGTTGTTAACAAATTTGCTGCTGGTTATACATTCACAACACTCTTTCCTTTTCTCTCGATCCCGTGTCCTAGTATCGGTTGGTTTTGGAAAAGGCAGAGGAACAATGTCAATAATTGGAGGAATACGCGGAATTGGAACAGGAGGTGGCGGGGGCACCACCTCAGGAAGCAGTTCGGGGTTCCATCTTGACCCGCCATACCCCAGTTCCCTCATAGTTTGCAGTCCTCCCGTAGTACCTGGAGTACTCTGGGGATTCATCATTATTTGTCCGATAAACCGTCCAAGAGCGGGAGAATACACCGTTCCTCGGCCGGAAATTAAGCCGGTTTTGTCGAGAAAAGTTGATCGGAATAGATAGTCCCATTCAAAGGCGCTCTTATGGTCGCTTGTTACCGTGAAGTCGGGATTTAGAAACGTGGTGAGGCCATATGAATCATAGCTGTAACGCTCAACCACCTCAGCGCCACTTACGGTGTCCCGCGCGATGGCGACGCAATTAGAGTCGTCGTTGAGAGCGTAAATTATCCGGCTCAAGCTAGTATCATCTCGCCGTAGAATGAGATCTCGCGCACTGCGCAGTCCCCATACATAGCTTCTGTCCTGAGTCGAGGAAACCCACTCTTCCAAGACCTGGCCGATCTTGCTGTAATAATAATACCGGATGTCAGTGGACGTTGTCGTGACGATCCTTCGGCTTAGAGCGTCATATCGGTAAGCGCCCAACGAGGAGAGCCCGTCTTTGATTTCCACAAGCCGGTTCCATGCGTCCCACGTCAACTGATTGGATTGCCCCCAGTTCGAGGGCTTCGGGATCACCGTCATGTTGCCGGAAGGATCATACTCCGGTGTGACCGCGCCGGATGGATTCTTGATTTTTGTTATCTCATTGAGCCCATTGAAGTCACGCAGTTGCGCGGGATTGATGTCCACGCTCTGATAGGCCCGCCAGTTGCCCATTTGATCGTAGTCAAAAACCTCATTTTGCACCGGCGAGGTGATGCCCGTGTGATAGGCGTTTAATGTGCCGCGCTGGTGACCGGTCACCCGTTTAAGCCCGTCATACCAGTAATAATTGTCCTGCTGCAGCCCTGCTGGAGTGCCCAGGTTGTGTGCCGCCACGTTATACAGCCAGGTAACCGCCCCAAACCGGCTTCTCCCGTTTTGGGTATGCACCAGCGGAGTGGGAGTGCCACCTTGCCACATATCGATCTTCGTTTCGATTGACCGCTGGAAGCGGTCTCTGTCTTCGTTGCAGCTGATTGAGGAATTGGGCGTGGTGTAGCTGACGGCGGTGATTCTCCCCAGACCGGTATAAAGATAGTCCGCGACCGTTTTGTCCGGCGTGGTGTCCGTGCGGATGATTCCCTCGGCCCGGCTGAGGGCATCCGCCGTCGCCGAACTGTAATCCCACGTGAGCACTGTGCCTCCTGGGTAGGTGATGTTCACGGGACGGATAGTGTTGATCGTCCCGGAAGAGGCCGGATCCGCGTAGGTATAACTCACCTGTTTTGTGGACGATCCCCCGGAGCTTCCGCTGCCGGCAGGAGATTGATACACGGTGGCTGCCTGCCCGAAATCGTTGTAGATCGTCTGCACTTCGTTCCGGAGATCCGTCCCGTTTGGCGCGTAGCTCGACTTGCGCGACGGCAGGCCACGCACATCGAAGACGGTCAGCAGCGAGCCCACATAATTGTCGATGCCGGTGCCGAAACTTGACACCGTGTCCGTGATGGCGCGCCCGAGCCGGTCGAACCCATACCCATGGGTGGTTCCCGCCTGGTCGATCATGGTGATGACCTGGCCCTGGACGTTGTATCTGTAAGTAATGAGGTGATCCGAAGCCGGGTAGCTCGAACTGCTGTTGCCGCGCGCCGGAAGGTTCGTTTGATATACCAGCCGGTTGCTGGCGACTTTTGAACCGGTGAGCGGGGAGACTCCATAGATCCACTGTGTTGTCTGGGGGCCGGTGGTATCGTTGTCATTCGTAACCATCGCCACCAGGCTGTCGTCGGTGTAAGTGGTGTGCGAGGTCTTGTTCTGGTCCAGATCGGCGGGCAGGCTTGAGGAGGAACTCGAAGAGCTGCTGCTGGTTGCGGCCCTGTAGTTTTGCACTGTCCGGACGACGCGGTCCGCGTGATCATACTCCGACAGACTGATGGTGAGAGAGGGGTCGGTCTGCCGCGTAAGATTGCCTGCGGCATCAAAGGTGCTGAGAGAAACCAGAATATCGTCGCTAGCGGGAGGGATCGTATCGCTGCGGCTCCAGGAAGAAACCGCGCCGTAGTTCGCCATGGCGACTGTCCTTCCAATGCCGTCCGGATAAGAGGCCATATAACTCGCCACGGCGGAGGCCAAGTTTCCGGAATCACTCAGGGGACCTGTTTCCGGAGGCGTTCCCTTCGCCTCGCGCACGATGCCGCTAATGGTATTCCCTGCATCGTCGTAAGTGATGTCGTTTTGCTGGATAACCACCACTCCGGAGACGTCCGAAGGGTCGAATGCCCCGGAACTCGACGAGGACGATGAGGCGGCGGGAACGTAACCCGTGTAATTGTTCGTCATCCGTCCCAGCGCGTCGTAATGATTGACGGTGATCGTCCGGCTCCCGGAGGGTGCGCTCCGCGACACTCTTCCCGCCTGGTCATACCACAGGTTGTCCTCCAGGTAGCCAGTAGTGTTTCCGCCGGAATTCACTCCGTAAGTCCGGGAGCGGACCTGTTGTCCGCGGGCATCGTAATCGATCGTGCTCTTTGCCGTCCGCACATAGGACGAGACACCGGAGGACGACGAGGAGGCCGGAACCAGCCGCCCGTAGTTCTCGACCATGATCGTCCTGTCGAGATTGTCGTAGGTCATGGACGTCTTGAGATCCCAGGAATCCGCCGACCCGGCTTTCACCTCCACGCTCGTGAAAGTCTCCACCCGGCGGCTGCGCCAGTCATAGACGTAACCGGTCACCCGGTCCAGCGCGGAATTCGAGGGGTCCACCACGAGGGTCGCCTGGGTCAGATTCCCGTCATCATCGTAAACATTCGAGCGGGTCATCACCATGTTGTCCCCGTAGCCTCCGTCCACCGTGCCCGTCCACTCCTCCATCGCCCAGCCCATGACGTTGTAAACCGTGCGGTCGATGGTGCCTCCGGGAGTGGTCACCTTGTTTTGCCGCCCCGAGCTGTCATACCCATAAAGCGTTACCCCGTAGTTAGCCGATTTTGCTCCGTAGCCGCCTTCAATGAGCCAGTAGAGCCGGGATTCCTTCAATTGCCCGCCTTTGTCCGAAAGCTGCAGAGACCAACGCACCCAGTCAGCTTGCGTGAAGCTGTAGGAAGGCGGCGGAATATGCACCGTGGGGGACGAAGAGGAGGACGATGATGGATTGTAGACCGCGTCCACGCTGGAGGATTGGCTCCAACCGGTGTAGCCCGGGGGAGGGACCTCGTCCCTAGTCTGAATCGTTACCGGGCTCACGATCTGCGAGACCGTCGAGGTCGTGTAGCCGGAGAACTGCCACGTCTGGAACGTCCGGTCCTGGTAATAGGTCCAGTTGGCCGTGCGGATATCGGTGGCGGTGCCGTTCAGGTCGATCCGGTGTTCCGGGCCCTTAACCAGCACGGTTCGACCGAAGTCGTCCACCTCCATCGTGGTCCTCAGATTCATGCGGTAGAGCCCGGTGTCGTCCCTGCGCTCAATCATGCCGCCGCGGGCCAGGTCGTAATCGTACTCCGTGACCGTGCCCATCTCATCGACCCGCTTGGTGAGATAGCCCCAGGTGTCGTAGGTTTCATCCACCACCGCGGCGATGCCGCTGCCGTTTTCCGCGGAGGAGACGACCGGCAGGGTGATGCTCCGGAAGTGAAGCTGGAAGGTGCCGGCGTAATAGGTATTCGTATAGGTGGTGATGGAGGGCAGGACGCCGGCGTCATCCCGGTAAACGGTCTCGCTTGTCGTGAAAAACACCGGCCCGAGGCCGCCCAACGAGATCCCGCTCCCGCAGCTCCTCTCGGAACGCAGGATCGCGGCATGGCTGGCACTGGAGCCGGTGCTCTCCCCCTGCTTGATGCTCACCGAGCTGAGGTAGCCGTCCATATAGCCGTAGAGATTGAGAAGGCCGTCCGCGGCCTTCAGGGTCACCAGCTTGATATTGGCCTCGCTCACGCTGCCGATGGCGTCCTCCCCCGCGGAAAGCACGAGTTGGCCCGTGACCTCCTTAAACCGCTGGTAAAGTGGATACCACCGCTGCACGGGGCTGCTGGAGGAACTGGAGGAGGCCTGGCGGTCATCCACCTGGCGGAGGATGACCTGGCCGATGCGGTTGAAGTAGATCGACTCCAGCGATCCGTCCGGACGGGTGACATTGGTCCGGGTATGCCAGTCGTTGAGGCTGGAGGGGCTGGTCCCGTTGACGGCGTAGCTCAGGCCGTAGGTATAGGTGCCGCCGTTCGTTTTCACTCCGGTCACGCGGTTGGCACCGTCATAGGAATATTCCACCTCCGCGTAGTCGGAAAACGCGGGAGTGGTGCCGTCCCCGGGCGACGGCCACAGGTTACTGTGGACCCGCTGAATGCGCCGGTAACCGCCTGTATTGATCACGCACTTCAGGAGGCTTCCCACGTAGGTGAAATAGGCTGCATCCACATATTTGCCCACGCCGCCGGGGCCGCCGCTGTCCTGCCAGTCCGCGGAGCCGGTGGCGGAGCTGTTCACGTAGGTAAGGACGCTTTGCAGCAGGTCCACGTTGTAGATGAAAACCTTCTTCGAGGCCGCCCGTCCGTTCACGGAAAGGATGACGGAGTCCACCTTGGGATGGGCGTCAGCATTCCAGTGATAGTCATAGCGCCAGGAGCCGTCCCCGCTGGAACTGGAGGAAAGACCGTGCTCGCGGACCTCCACCGATGAGAGCCTGTGAGTGGTTGGGTGATATGACACATAACCGGTGTGCCCATAGGCGTCACTGAAGGAGGTGAGCTTTCCGTCCGCGTCGAACTCCCTGATCCGGCCCTCGGGGTCAAGGAGGGTGTATCCGGAGGTCCCCGAACTGGAATGATAATAAAGCAGGTCCCGGACGTAATAGGCCGCCTCGTATTTGCCTCCCGAGGTGGGATAAAAGGCCTCCACCTGGTTCGGGCCTATCTTATAGAGGATCTGAGCGGGATTGGTGGTGTCGAGGGAGGCTAGATCGTGCGGCATCCATCCGTTGCCGAAACCCAGGAGGGCGGAGGCGTCGAGATTGTTGAAACACAACTCGTTACCGAACGGCATATTGAAGCCGGAGGCCTCCCTCCAGTCCTTTTGGGCGAAAACCACGCTGCCATCATAGGCCCTGACATTTCCTCCGGCGGCCAGCCCCTGGTCGCCCCCCTGTCCTTCATAACAATCACTACAGCAGAGACAGATGGGCGCGGTGGTGTCAAAATGCGGGGATGAGGAACTCGAGGGCATGGCGAGCGGCGGGGATTAAAGCAATGACGGACCGGCCGGAATGGCGTGCTCTTCGTCGATGCAATATGACGGAAGATGCGTGGGGCCGTTAAAAATAACAAGATTTTTTTTGTAAATTCCAGGAGTCCGTTGCCAGGATTTACCATTGGTAGGGATTTGATTTACCTGGGTATAGCAGGCGTCCGTGTTTACGTATTTCCTGACAGATTTCTCGACTTCCGGCAAAATTCAGGAACAATTCGGGTCCCGGCGCGCGCCGCTGTTCCAGCGAATGAAAAGACTGTTTGTTTACGGATTTCCCGGCCTCTACGGAGGGGCGGGCACGGAACTGCATCATCAGATTCTCGCCTGGCGGCATATGGGAGTCGGAGTCCATTTGATCCCCACCAGCGCGGGTTATCCCCGGGAGCCGCTCTATCAGGAAATGCTGGACCTGGGAGTGGTGGTGCATCCCGCCCATGACTGGACGCCGCTGCAGCCGGAGGATCCCATCCTGGGGTTCTGTAACGCGGATTTTCTCAATCGCCTGCCGGACATCCGGAGATACACGAAGCGGACGGTCTTCCTGAACTGTATGACCTGGCTGTTCGACAAGGAGAAGCAGCGCATGAGCCGGGGGGAGATCGGGATGTTCCTTTATCAGAACCCGGACGTGCACGCGGAGCAGATGCCCGTCCTCCGCGCACTGAATGAGGATCCGGAGATCCGGTTCATGACCTTCAAGCCTTACTTCGCGGACGCGCTGTTTCCCTTTGTCGAGACACGCGCGGAGGACTTCTTCGGGTGCGGGCGCATCTCGCGGAAGGACGCGGACAAGTTCGCGGCGAACACGCTCCACATCTACGACTACTTCGTGGCCCCGAAGTGGAAGAAGGCGATCTTCCTAGGATTCGACCAGCGCAGCCAGGCGAAGATTGGGAAGCCCTACGACTGGATCCGGACGGCGGCGGACCAGAACGAAATCTCCCAGCAGGAGTTTTACCGGCATTGCGAGATTGTCCTGCAACCGTCCGACACCACGGAGAATTGGCCGCGCATCGGCTTCGAGGCCATGGCCAGCGGGAGCATCCTGATCGTCAACAACCGGGGAGGCTGGAAGCGCATGGTGGAACACGGCAAAACCGGCTGGCTTTGCGACCATGAGCGGGACTTCATCTACTATGCCAGCAAGATGGCCTATGAGCCGGATCTGCGGGTGGAAATGGCTGCGGCGGCCCGGGAGCGTGGACGCCAACTGGGTGGGCTTGAGGCATCCGTCGAAAGCTGGAAAGAGGTTTTTGAGGAAATTGACCGGATGCCGGTCTGACCGCTCCCCGTCCGTCCCCTCTGCCGGAAGCATGAATTCCTTTGCCTTCGCCGTTCTCACCCACGACCAGCCCGGGCGTTTCCTGAGGCTGGTGGACAGCCTCAACCGAGTTTACGGGAATCCCGTGATTGTGTGCCATCACGATTTTTCCAGGTGCCCGCTTCCCAAAGACTCTTTTCCGCCGAACTGCCATTTTGTCAGCAATCCGGTCCGGACAGCCTGGGCGGAATTCAGCCTGCTGGAGGCTTCGGTGCTCGCCCTGAAGGACTGCCTGCCTTTCAATCCGCGCTGGATAACCCTTTTGAGCGGGGCTGACTATCCCCTCAGGAGCAGAGAGGATGTGGAGCGCGACTTGGCGGAGGCGGACGCGGACGCATACCTCGCTATTGAGCCAATCGATCCTCCCCGCTTCCTTCGTCACTGGCAGGAGATCTGCGCGGGCCGGTATCTGAAGTCGCCCCTTCCCCCTAGCTGGCGCTGCTTTGCCGGAAGCCAGTGGATGACCCTTTCGCCAAAGGCCGTGGAACTCCTCCTGCGTGTCCATGCCGGTGACCAACTGCTCCGGGAACATTTCAGGAACACGCCCTGCCCGGACGAAGCTTATTTTCACACCATCCTCGGAAACAGCCCTGAGGTCACGCTTTCCCAGGGCAACCGCCGGTATGTGGATTGGAGCCGGGGAAACCCCACGACCCTCGCAGAATCCGACCTGCCCGCCATGCTCGCCTCCGGCGCTCATTTTGCGCGGAAATTCGATCCCGCCATTGATAGCCGGGTGCTGGACCGGCTGGACGCCCTGGTACCACCAGCGGGCAGCCGGGAACCTGCCTTGGGCGGGATCTCCCCTATGGATTTACCTCCCTCTCCAGCGCCTGAAACCGACGGCAGGGCTGTAACTCAAACCGAAGGAAACCCTCCGGCTTCCCCCGGCGGCCGGACTGCGGAGACGTCCCGCTATATCGGTATTTCCGCTTCCGTTCGCCCGCCCGTGTCCGGGCTTGTGGAATGGATCAGCCATCACCGGGCCATTGGTGTCGGCCATTTCCATCTTTCCGTCACGGATGGTTTACCGGAGGTGCGGGAATTGATCGACAATGCCGGCCTGAGCGGCTTCGTGAGTCTCGACGTGGAACCCGGGGCCGGAAACCCTTCGCCATTCGGAAATACCCTTGAGGCCGCGGACGGACATCCTTTCTGGATTACGAGGCTGGAGGCGGACGAGTTCATCAATCTGAAAATATGCCGGGATCTGCGCACATTCCTGCTCGCGTTTGAACAGGAGGACGCGGTTCAGGTCGTGCGCCTCTCCGGGGGCATCTCCTTTCCTGATCCCTTACGCATTTACCGCGCAGCGGCGCTGGCCGGCAGGAATCCGCACGAATATTCGAATCTGAAGGCCGTTGGGGAGCAGTTCTCCGGAAACCTGACCGCGCTGCATATTCAGGTCGACAAATTCGCGGAGGGAAACCCGGAGCATGGTCGCGTGTCGCGGGAAAATAACCGGAAACCTTCGCCGGGGGTCCTCGCTTATGATGACTTGAACAGCACAGTGGGCGGGCGAATGCCGGAAAGCGAGGTTCCAATTTCCGGCTTTATCCATGTGGCGGCGGTCAATGACTGGCTGGAGCTCCTGCGCAACCAGATTGATAAGGCGGCCCGATCCGGCCTCCTCGCCCAGTGTGGGACGATCTGGCTGGGAGTCGTGGGCCCGGATGCTTCGGTCCTCGATCAGATCACCGGATTCCCACCGTGCGTGAAGGTCGCGTTCCACCGCCGGAATCTTCTCGAGTATGAATTCCCGACCCTCCAGTTTTTACAGGATCACTGCCGCGCGCATCAGGGCTTCGTATGGTATGCCCATTTAAAAGGGGTGGTAAACAGGGATCCGGGCCAGAAGGCCTTCCGGAGCAGACTGGAGGAATTTGTTCTCGTGCACCACCGGGTGGCGGCGGAAAAGCTCTCCGAGGGCTACCGGGTGGCGGCGGGATTCGGATCGGACGACAACCGCTGGCCGGTGCCGGGAAACTTCTGGTGGGCGACCTCCGGGCACATCGCTTCCCTGCCCCCTGTCTCCTCCCTGAACCGGGCGAACCGGTGGGAGGCGGAGAGATGGATTTCCATGAACGGAGTGGACCGGTTTTACTGGTATGATTATGGGGACATGCTGTTCCAGGCGTTTCAGATCTCCCGGGTCTCTTCCGCCGCCGGGCGCGTCACGACCAATGGATACCATGGCTGGAACCAGAGCCCGGTGCGCGCCCCGGGCAGCCATTCCTGGGAGGTCATGATCTCGGCCCACGCGCCGTCCTCTTTGGTTCTGGAGACCAGCGAACGGCTCCTCCTCACCGGATTCACCTGCATGAGCGCCGCTCCCGGGGCATGGAAGGTGGTTTTCAAGGCGAACGGCATCGGGATGGGAACGACTTCAGAGGCCGGTTTTCAAACGATTGACCTGCTCCTGCATCCAGGCACGCATCTCCTGGAAATCGCGCTGGAAGGAGGAGCCATTACGGGAGCGCATACCGTTTGGGCTCTTCGCCGCGAGAATCCCCGAGAGCGCCTGCCGTTGAATTCCCCCATGCCGGCTTCCTCTATCCTGGCATCCCCTGAAGAAATGCCCCTTAAAGGGCCTTCGCCCGGCAATCCTCCCGCTCTTACCCCGGACAGGCTGGAGAGCACGACGGCGGTGCCCCAACCCTCCGGTGGCCTCCCCGGCCCGAAGATCCTTGTGGGGATTTGCAGCTGCCGCAGGCACCATGACCGCCGCAAGGCGGTGCGGGATTCGTGGCTCTCCCTGCCCGTGCCGGGCATGGAGGTCCTGTTCTTCACAGGACAGGGCGGAGATGCCCTGCCGGACGTGGGAGAAAGCGTGGTGGAACTCCCGGTGGATGACGGCTACCACGAGCTGCCGGCCAAGGTACTCAGTTTCTTCCGCCACGCGCTTAAAACGGCTTCGTTCGACTGGCTCTTCAAGTGCGACGACGACACCTACCTCGCGCTTGATCGCCTTGGCAGCCTGACCGCCAGCGGCCATGAAGTGGCCGGGAACGGTTTCCTCCGCACCAGAGGCAGTCCGAGCGGAGGAGCGGGCTATCTCCTGTCCCGCCGCGTGGTCGAGGCACTGGTCGCGGACGGATCGATTCCCGGAACGGGAGCCGAGGATGTTCTGATCGGCGAGGCCGCCGTCAGGATCGCGGGCTCCTTTTTCGCCACGGAACGGCTGTGCTGGGATGCCTCCCGGTTTCCGGCCCGCGGCAACGACGTGATCACCTCGCATTGGTGCACTCCGGAACGACTGCTTGAGATCCACCGGGAAATGTATCCCGGACCCGGACGGGTTTTCGACGTCAGGCACGCCCACTGGACCGACCGCATCACGCTCTATGATAACGGACACTTCGCGAGGCATGAGGGCTCCTGCACCGGGAAATGGGAACAGAACGGCCCGACCCTCCATCTGAGATGGCGGAACTGGGCCGAGGAAATCGTGGAGGCGGCGGAAGACGACGGTTATACCAGTGATATCATGACGCTCCGCCCTCTGGAGGAGATCAGCCGGGCCACCGTTTCCCCGAAGAGTCCTCCCTGCCCCGCGCCGGAACGGAACCTGATCTGCTCATGTACCCTGGCTTATCCCCGGCTGGAAATGCACTTCATCGCCGAATGGATCGAATACCATCTGGCGCTGGGCATCAGCCGCATCTTTCTCGGCATCCACATCAATGATGAGTTCCAGTCCAGGGAGCAACTGATGCCGGCGAAGCGCCCCTATCCATCGATGTACGAACTGGAGGACACGGAGGGAGACGTGCTTTCGGAATTCCATCGCAGGATCTCCCCCTACCGCAAGTCGCTGAAGACCTTCCTCTACCGGCGTCACGCCCGGGGAATCAACGAGGAGGGCATGACCCAGACGGCCTTCTACCGCGACGTGCTGGAGAGGTTCCGCCACGATTACCGGTGGATCGCGGTCCATGACGTGGACGAATTTCTCGTCCCCCAGGGGCACGATATGCTCACGGAGGCGCTGCGGGAGATACCTCCGGAGGTAGCGGCCCTCCAACTGCGTCAGGTGATTTGCGAGGAGCGCTGGACGCCAGAGCGGAAGCCGTTGACGGAGCCCGTCCTCTCCCGCTACAGGCGCGTGCGCGAGCCGGTCGCCTACGGACACGGCTCAAAAACCATCACCCGCATGGAGGCTGCCCGCGAGCTCCACGTGCACCACTCCGTCGTGGATGGGTCCGTCTCCCGCGATCATTCCCTCCTTCTTTACCACTACCGGGGGTTCCCTTCCCGGACGGAGGTTCCCACCGGTTACCGGCTGCCCGTGACGCGCGAGGAATTCGATCTCCTCGACGACCGGCCCCAGGCGCTGCTGCGGAAGCTTTCCCGTGCTTGAGGCAGCCCCACTATTTTCTCGAATGAACGCTTCCAAAGCGGAAGACAGCGACGCAACGAATACCGGCCCTGGCCATTCAGGGAACGGGCCGGACCGCTCCGTCATCCTTGTGGCTTCCCTGGAGGGTCCCACCGGTTATCTGAAGGAGTGGATCGCCCATCACGTTTCTGTCGGGGTGCGGTGCTTCCTGCTGTTAGACCGCGGGACCGGGGAAGCGCCCGCGCCGGACTTCCCTCCGGCGGGAGCGGCGATCGAGGTGCGCACGGTCCGCGGACGAGAGAGGACGGCCCTGCTTCGGGAGGCGGTACGCCAACATGATGCCCCCGGCGCGTGGATGACCGTTCTCAGCCTGAACGAATTCCTGGTGCCGAAGCTCGGAGGAAGCCTTCCGAAGTTTCTGACCGCTTTCGAATCCCATGGGGCGGTCATCGTCAAAAAGGTCTTCTTCGCTCCCCCAAGCGGCGCGGAGGGCTCGCTGAGGTCGCTGGCCGCGTGCCGGGACAGCTTTATTTCGAATGAGTCGATACTGATCTTCCAACCCTGTGCCGTCGAAAGGATTGACGGAGAACGATCCGTGACCTTGAAGCCGGATTGGGGGGCCGTGTCCGAACATTTCGAGGGGGAAGCGACCACCATGCACATCCAGGTGAACCATTACCTGGCGGCCCCCGGGGAAAAAGTCATGCCGGGAGCCCCGCTCCCTCCAGAGCCTGCCGTTCAGGAAACCGCCGCAAGGAGGGCGCTGTGCATCGACAGCGACGACTCCCTTGAGAGGCTTTCGCGGCCCCGCCATCCCCCTTCTGGGAACGATGATGCCCCGCTGATAACGGGATTCATCCACGTGGCCGCCATCAACGACTGGAAGGAACTGCTCTTCCGCCAGATCGACAAGGCCGCGAGGTCGGGGCTTCTGGAACGCACGGACCGTATCTGGCTGGGGATCGTGGGGAGTGACGGTAAAGCGGTGGAGGAACTCGGCGGCCTTCCCGGGAAGATCTCGGTGGCCTTCTGCCGTCCGGAATTGCAGGACTACGAGTTCCCCACCCTGGAACTGCTGCAAAGGCACTGCCGGGAAAGAGGCGGGCTCGTGTGGTACACCCACCTCAAAGGCGTGGCCAACCGGTTTCCCTGGCAGGCGGCCTGGAGGGAGAAGATGGAGGAGTTCGTCCTCATCCATCATGAGATCCCCGAGGACAGGCTCCGGAGGGGCTACCGCGTGGCGGGCGCGTTCATCAGGCCGGACCACGTGGCGTGTCCCGTTCCCGGAAACTTCTGGTGGGCGCGGGCCAGCCACGTCGCTGAATTGCCGGAAGTGAGCTCCCTCGACTGGAGGAACCGTTTCGAGGCCGAGACATGGATTGGCCGGAACGGCGTGACGGACTTTTACTGGCATGATCTGGGCGATACCATCCTGCCGGAGGCGACGGTCATTTCCTCGACAGTGGCCGCGGGCCGGCTCTCGACCAGCGGCTATCACGGATGGCTGCGCATTCCCGTGCGTCGGCACCGGGACTGGCCGGCGGACGGGGTGCTGTCCGCTCACGCTCCCTCGGTCGTCCGGATCCTGACCCACCGGCCTCTATGGCTCTTTGGCTTCACCTGCCCCAGCGGAAAGCACGGGGGATGGCGCGTCCGTTTCGTCGTGAACGGCACACCGCTGGCTGAGGTGGCGGGCGCGGGCATCCGGACGCCGGAAGTCGAGCTGCCACCCGGCACGCATTTGCTGGAGGCCCACCTTCTCTCCGGAAAAATGTGGGGTGCTCACACCGTCTGGGCCTGGAGAGGGGCGGATTCTCTGGAAAAGGGCTTGAGCTCGCCAGCACCCGGTTCGGCTTAATCAGGAAAGAAGAAATAGGAAGAGAGATTGGCCGTTAACCTTAGATTTTCCCAACTTATGAGGGTTTTGGAAACCCATTCTCCAGAACGGTCCCATGAACAGTTGGAACCTCTTGAGAGAATCCCAGAAAGAGGCACAAATCGGGAGGTTAACTCTCGGGCCTGCCATAGGGCGTTGATGGCCAGCCTAGGCCGGTGACGATCGGTGCCGAGCTGCCCCGGAACTTTCCGACGTGGCGCTTACTGGCCTGCGTCCCTTACCATCGGTGTTCTGTTTCATACTTTTGGATCGATGCAACCCAATCAACGTTCTCGAATTTAAGTTGTTTTCTTCCAGAGGTGACGTAGGCGTTGTAGCGAGGCATTTCCGCGCGCGTGTGAATCTGTATACGTTTTGCCTAAAAACCGTTAAACGACAGGTTGTTCAAAAAACAAGCAATCTTATTGCAACTCGTTGGTTTTCAATGCGTAAATTTCCGCATTTTCTTCATTTTCGGTCATTTCTTGAATTTTAAGGTGGATTCGGTGACAGTCCACCCATGCCGCGAACGCCCAGATTCAGTTTTAAAAAGACTGCCCGCGGCTGGTTGGTCAATGTCACCCCTAGTCACTCCTAGGGCGGTCGACGGGAGCAGCGCTACTTCCCTACCCGTGAAAAGGCTTCAGAGTTTGCGAGCCAACTTCGCAAGAAGGCGATAAAGCATGGAGAGAACGCGGGGCTGATTTCCCCAATCCTTGCTGAACAGGCAACGGCGGCAGCAGAGCTATTGAAACCATTCGATGTCACCCTTCTCGAGGTTGTGAGGAGATTCGTCGAGGCCGAGAAGCAAACCTGTCCTCCGTCCCCGTCGAAATGGCTCTGAAGAAGTTCGGCCTTACTAAATCGGATCTGAGCGAAAAGCAGCGTCAGGCCCTCAAACACATGTCGGCCCACCTCTTGGCCGACTTCCCGGAACGCCTCCTCTCAACCATTACCCTTGAGGAGTTAGAGAATCACATCGCCGAAACACTACTGGGAATGTGGCATTCAACGGTAAGCGCTGTCTGCTCGTAACACTTTGGCGCTGGGCAGAAAAAGCGTCTCGAGGATGGTGTAACGCTGAAGAGATCGAAACACGAGCAACTGTCGCTCAAGAAATGGTATCCTCTAGGAGGCACAGGCAAGGCGCCTGACGGCCACTGCGGAACAAATCTTCCCGGACGCCGTTCCTAGGTTCGCAATCGCATTGTTCACGGGAATGCGGCAGGCGGAACTTGCACGCCTACTCTCGGAAAACGTGGCTTCCGAGGGAATCCGGGTTCCGGCAGCGAGCGCCAAGACGAAACGTCGACGATTCATTAATATGTCGCCTACCCTCTCGGCGTGGCTCAAAGCCTACCCCATTGGAGAAAGTGTCCTGCCCTCGAACTGGAAGCGAAAGGAAATGGCTGTCCGTCGTCTTGCGGGTTGGAGGGCGTGGACAGTTATGGTTGATCCCGCCTCGCCCACAGACGACCTTCCCGCTTGGCTGGACAATTCCCTGAGGCGTACCAACGCCACGGTCGCCATCACCCCAAGAGCCACTTTGGAAACCCTGATGTTCAAATTTGGACACAGCGGAGGCTCCGAAATGCTCCGTTCCCACTGCTTGGGTGCCATGGCAAAGCGGAAGCCCAAATTTTCTCCGGATTGGCTCAAATCGTACGATCCTCACTGGGTCAACGCAGGGAAAGGGCAAGAAAGTGGCTGTCAGCATATTCAAAATTAAGGCGCGGGCGAGCTTTCCTGGAGTATTAGCCCGACTTGAGGACCCCCCCGTAAAACGGCGATTACCGGCGGTTTCCACCGAGTAACCCGTTGATTTTGAGTCGGCAGATTCGGATGGCGGGAACAGGTGTGATCAATTTGCTGAGAGCGCAGCCCTTGAAGACGATACTGCATCCCTCGTCCGCAAGACGGCCAAAGGTCGCCCGAACAAAAAACTGTGAGAATTTCCAATCAGTAGGCTTCTCCATCCGATAGAACTCGAGGATGGTGCATTCCCTTTCCTTTACAAATCGATCGCCCTTTGTCATCTTCAACGCCATGCACTTTCTACCTTTTCTGGCTTCCATTTTCAGCTTGATGTGCATTACCGCTGATGCGCAAGACATCGAAAGCAAGGTCATCGCCATTTTCGAGAAGAACTGCGCGGAGTGCCACAAGGAGGACGAAGAGCCTGCGTTCCATGCCGGGATTTCTCTGGCGAAGCTGCGCAATGACCCAAAAATCGTCACTCCTGGAAAGGCGGATACTTCGGAACTTTACCGCCGAGTCACTCTCCCCGTCGGTCAGAAAAAGCACATGCCCAAAACGAAGGGAATGCCGGGCGACAAAGACTACCGCGTTCCCTTGAACGCAGAGGACACTGGGCTGTTAAAGCAATGGATTGAGGCCGGCAGCGCGCCCTTGCCGGGCCGTGATTTCATTTCCGATGAACAAGTGACGGCGCTCATCCATCAGGATCTACTGCGCCTCCCTGTGGAACAACAAAGGCGGGTGCGCTACCTCACGCTTACGAACCTCCATAATCTTCCTCCCGCTTTCGTCACAGCCACGGACCTCGACTCCAGCCGCGCTGCGGTCTCGAAACTCCTCAACAGCCTGAGCTATCTTCCTGCCATCACCCGCCCCGTCTCGGTGGACACACAACAGACTATCCTGCGAATCGACCTCAACAAGTATGGATGGGGCGATGAGTTTTGGGCCCGCATCGCCAGTTTCTACCCGTATGCCATTCTGAGCGGCAGTGTCCCAGAACGCGAAACGCAACGCCTGACCGGGTGCAACTTGCCCCGCATGAGGGCTGACTGGTTCGTCTTCGCTCTAGCTCAGCCGCCTCTTTACCATGAGGCGCTCCAGATTCCCGGGCTGGACTTGAAAACGGATGGTGCCGATACCGAACTGGAGACCCGACTTGGAATCAATGTGAAGCGAAATTTGGCGAGTGGGCGCGCCCTCCGAGCGGGGTTTGAACAGAGCGGCGTCTCGCAGGGAAACCGTCTTATCGAACATCACACCCAGCGCGACGGCGGAGGCTATTGGAAGAGCTATGACTTTGATAAGGACAGGAAGGACAAGCCCGGGGGCGACCTGTTTACAGCTCCTCTTGGGCCGCGCGGGGCGGGGCTTACGGCCAACGAGAACAATGTCTTCAAGCATGACGGCGGTGAGATCATCTTTGCCCTGCCAAATGGCCTTCAGGGTTACCTCCTCGTCAATGCTGCCGGGCGCCTCATCAATCGCGGCCCCACCAATATCGTCCACGATAACAGCCGGAAAGACAGTGCAATCATCAATGGCGTTTCCTGCATGTCCTGCCACAAAACGGGCATGTTCCTTCCGCCGGAGGATGGGATGCACACGGATGTTCTCGGGGCCAACCTTCTCACGGGTGCGGAGCGTCGGCTTTTCTTCAAATTGCATGATGCCGAGAAGTTGAAAAGTGCCCTCGATGCGAGCACCACTCGCTTCGTCGCCGCGCTCGAAAAATGCGGCGTTAACCCTGCTGCAAAGGACGAGCCTGTCCGGGCTGTTTACGACCGATTCCTTGCGCCCATCACTAGCACTCAACTCGCGAGTGAGTTTGGCCAGAGCGATGTACATTTTCTTGAAGACCTCAAAAAGAGCCCCGAAGCCCGCCTCCGTTCAATTGCCAGTCGGCTGGCGAGCGGAAACACGCTGCCCCGCCAGAGCTTCGTCTCAAATTTTCGCGACATCACCGACGAACTCGGTCTGGGAAAACTGCTCGAATCCCAGCCTCCCCCCTTTGAGGAATTCGGAGCTAAAGAGGTGGCTCCCGTGCGGGAGTTCAATCACCAATCCAAAGAGAATCCCGGCATCGTCAGCGCCTCAACCGGCACAATCACGCGAGCGCTGTTCAACGAAAAAACCAACTTCAAAACGGGCGACCTGCTGACGCTTCGCGTGAAGGTGGATCGCGCGTGTCACCTTCGGGTCCTTTATCAGCCGCTTCAAGGCGACCCAGTCCGCATGTTTCCAGAGCGTGATGGCGCTTCCGACCGCATCACGGATGGGAAATATGTCCTCATACCGGACCCAGATAAACTTGCTTCCGCCTCACCAGATTGCGCCGCTTTTGAACTCTTCCACGACAGCCGCAGTGGCCCGGCGATTAAAGAGCATATCCTCATTCAGGTTTCCGCCGAACCGTTCACTGATGAAGGAAGCGTGAGGATAGACGGGAATTCCCACCGGGCCTATTCGGTTCCACTCGCCTTGGCACGCATGCGAGGCGTGAAGCGACTCACCGGCCTCTCTGCCGCAGATGCCCAAGCAAGGGTGGATTCACTACTTAACGAGCAAACGCTTTCCTTCACTATCGAACCGTGAAAGTCTTCACACCCTTACCATACCATGGAATCCCGAATCACCACCGCCGTCGCCGCCGTAATTTCGCTAAGTCTGCATCTTTCCGCTCGTGCTCAGACGCCCACAGCACCACCCGCACCTGCAACGGGAGCCTTCACAGAAGGAACTGCCATGGAAGCGTCTGCCATCGCAGAGAAATGGAAGCCCGCGCCGCCCCTTTCTACGGATGGCAGTCAACCATTGCCTTTTGGCCTCAGAACTCGCTCCGTACGGCCCACTTCCCCGGCAGCACCCCCACCGCGCGCACGGAGCGTCGGCTTGAGCGCCGAGGCGTTGAAAGCCAACAAGTCAACGTTCCTAAACCTTATCTCCCGGGGCATGAAACCTCTCTACGGCAGTGAAGCTGTCGCGGCCCAGATAGCAAAGGGCATGGCAGAACCAAGACAGCAACCCCGCGAGGAATCGACAGACAAGCCAGCAAAGTCAGTGGCCCCATCCGCATTCGTCCAAATCCCTGTGGTGGCAGAAAAACAAATCGCCTTCCGTCTCCACTTCAAACTGGACTCGACGGAGTTCGACGATGTCGCTCAAGGCACCAAGCAGGCTGCCATAATTTCCGCCGCCATGAAATCTCTGCCGGAAACTACCTGTTTTTTGATCGAAGGCCACACCTGCGATCTTGGTGAAGCTTCTCACAACCAAAAGCTATCCGAATCCCGCGCCCTTGCAATTCGAACGCTCCTAGCAGGCCTTGGCGTAAATCCAAGACAACTTTTAGCAGTAGGCATAGGTGAACGCGAGCCGGAAACCCCCAATAGTTCCGAACCCAACCGCTCCCTCAATCGTCGCGTCGTTATCGGGCCAATTGAATTGCCTGTTTCCCCCTAATATCAATTCAAATACGACACCTTGACATAACCCGTTCAAAATCCACTCGATCGCCATGAGCTTTCAAAAACGCGTTCTTCTTCTCGTTTATGTTTTCTGGCTGGTCATCTCTACCTCAAATGGTGAACCAGCAAAGAATATTGAATATACGGAGCCGGCGCCGTGGGAGAAAACCTATTCTTCAAAAATAGACAACTCACTTCTGAATAATCTCTCCGGCGCAGAAATCCTCGAGATCGCGACAAAATGGAACTCGGAAGCCGAATCTAAATTCGGGCAGAATTCCGCCCGCTGCCTTGCAAGCATGAACGCTGTCGTGTATCAGCTTTACGGGTCCAGAGAGGAGGAAGACCTTGTTTATTTAATTCCTAAATTAAAGAAAGCCATCTGGATCTGTTTGAACGAAACCGGAGCTGAATCCTATCAGAGTGTACGCTACAGTCACATGCTTGCATCAGCATGCGTACGCACAGGAAAGAAAGAAGAAGGCCTCGCCTGCCTAGAACAGACTGTAAAAAATGCGGAACAGCAGCATGGAAAAACTGACAAACTTACCCTCGCCGCACTTCGGGATTTGGAGCGTACCTACGAGCACGCCAAAAATTATCCTAGAGCAATAGAAACGCATCAAGAAATATTAAGGCGCACCATATCCTCCGAGGAAGAGCAATCCGCAAAAGCAGACGCCATCTTTGAATTAATGAGTTTGTATCGAAAGACCGGAGCTTACCGCGAAGCGCTTGAAGTTGCCACCCAGATTCCAACTCTCCACAACAAGATAACCGACACAACTCTCATCGATCGGGAACGAATCTACTGCGAGATAGCCCTAGGAAACAAAACACAGGCGATTAAATATCTGAGAGAATCTCTCAATGGTGACAATTACGCTAGAACATTCCTTTACGGGGGCCTGCCCGTCAATGAGAACCTTCCGAATCCCTTTACGCTCGCCGGCACAGTCGGTGACCCGTCACTGCTGGCCGAGGTGTGCATAAAATATAAAAATGTTGTCGCTGAAACGGGCCTCAACACCCAAGCCAAAAGGGCTGTCTTTTCGCGAACAAAGAAGGGCTTGTCTATGATAAATCAGTTGGGAATGGTAAGGGAAAGGGAGCGGATTTTATATGCTTCCGTCCCCCGAAAAGGGAACCAGAAACTTCGCGACTTGGTTCTTCCCGACTTGAGAGATCTTACCACGGAAAAAAACGGGGGCAACGAAGGACGCGCGGGTGTGAAAGGTGAACAAAATCAAGACTTCATGGTTCGCGCCCAGACGGAACTCGAGGAACGATTGGGGCGCCTAGCTGATCCCAGCGATGGTTTAACCACTCTGAAGAATATCAGGGTGGAGGAGGTGCAGAGCGCTCTTCCAGAAAGGGCAGTGCTCGTCGAAATTGTGCACTACAATAAATGGGTTGAGAAAAATACACTCGAATCTCACTATTCGGCACTTCTTTTGCGGAAAAAAGGAGCCCCTGTGCTCGTGCCGCTAGGTCGCGCTTCTGTGATGGATGAAGCCATCGTCCAAGTAAGCGAGGCTCTCGAACCTGCACCGCCGCCCGTGACCACCGCCTCATTGCAAGCCAAAGATCGACTTGTGCAGAAGCAATTGAACCTGCTCTTTAACCTTCTAGCCTTGCCACTTGAAAAACAATTGCAGTCCGATGAGCGACTGGTTTGGCATCCGGACGGAAATATCCACTTTGTAAATCCGGCCATCTTAGTGGACGGCAAAGGCCGGTTCTGGTGTGAGTCACGAAAAATGGAGACAATCGCTTCCTGCGGAGCGCTCCTCAGAAAATCAGCGCCGCCAGCAGCCAGAACGCCTTCCGCGTTACTGGTGCATCAGCCAAATTTTGGACGGGCCCCGGTCGGGCCGCTGGGAACGATAGATCAGCTAAACGGAATATTTGATGGTCACAAGCTGGCGGCAAGCCTTAAAGCAGGTATGGCGCGGAGTGTGGCCAATTTCAAGTTTGACGATCTCCCGGGTACGATCACAGAGGCGGAATCCGTCCAACAAATCCTTACGTCCAAAGGCTGGAAAATTTATCATCAGTCTGGCGAAAATGCGAGCGAAGCAAATTTACGGAGTCAGCCACAGACGACGATTTTACACATTGCTTCGCATGGGGGCGTGCTTTCGAGTGAATCGAAGGCTTCGCGCTCTCAAATAAGCGTGGATTTGGGTGAAGATCCACGGCAAGGGCGTGTTATTCTCCAATCAATGGAAGGCTATGCGGACAACGGAACGCATCCGCTCGTGTCGAGCTTCATCGCGCTTTCGGGGGCGAATACGACAATCAATGCCTGGAATAGTGGGAAAGTGCCCTGGCCGGACGACGACGGCATGCTCACGGCAGCGGAGGTTCTTAAGCTAAATTTGTTTGGAACCCGCCTTATTGTTTTGTCGGCCTGTGAAACGGGACTTGGCCAGCCTGCCGTTACGCTTGGAATGAACGGGATGAAGCGCGCCCTGTTCCAAGCTGGAGCCGAGAATGTGCTTTTGACGCTCTGGGAACTTCAGGACGAAACCAGCGCCGCCTTTTTCACTAATTTTTATGAACGCTTTGCGGGAGGAATGAACCTTCATGAAGCATTCGAAACATCGCTAAAAGCCTGTTTGACGATGCCGGGCGATAGCATGGGTCTATACCTAAGGGTCCGCTGTTTTGGATGTTTTACCTTAACTAGAGGGGTTGGATACGGACTTAAGAATAATCTCGACAGGGCGGCGGGCCAATCTTCTGGCCAGCATAAACCGTGATCCCTCCAGCGCTTATCTCAATGGCTTTTTCTCCCCTACTTTATAAGAATATGCTAAATAAGAAAACGCTGACCGCTCAATTCCTCATCACCAATATCTCACTTCAATGACTACGAGGATTATCACTTTCCATTGCCTCACATTATTTACCATTTTTCCGACCAAGCTCGTGGGTGGAGATACAGAGGTGGTGCCCTGCAACCAGCCTTCCTCGATCGTTTCGGATGGGGGTTGGAGGCGCGAATGGATGTCAGAACCCCTGCGTCTCGCGGTAACCTCGGACGTCCTTCAGCCCGACAAATATCGAACAGAAGGTTTGCTGCATGTGTGGTCACTCCAGACTGGGCTGGTGATGAGAAGCATACGGTTTCCCTCTCTAGTCCAAGTCATTGCCGGGGGGCCGGATTCGCCGGTGGTAGTCGTCGCCGGGAGCCCTTACGGGAAGTTCGATCAAAACCCTCCTTTTGTTTGGACTGTAAATCTCCTAACCGGCGAGGCGATCGCCAAATTTCAACCTTGGCCTAAGACCTCGGAGGGGAAAGGAATCAAACCCCATTACCCCACCATCACGACTGGATGGATAATTCCCAAAGACCGCAAAGTGTTGCTCGCATTTGGCGAAACCGGAGCCCTATACGACTTGACAGATCCGCAGCGGGCACCGCAAATGGTTCGCCTCGGGCCTAGGCAAGATCAGTTGGAAAAACCCCACGATGCGTCGCTCCCATCTTGGTTTGTCAAGCCAGGTGAAACCGGTAATCGCTTGATGCTGAATGATATTGCGGGACAGGGCGGCATCTGGCGTCGGGACACCTTGGAACAGGTCATGCCGCTTGGCCTTGGGGCCGACACTGTCTCATCTTGGCATATTTCCCCAGATGGAAAGAGGGTGATGACCTTTTACGAAAAGGAAAGGAGGAGCGGTCTCGTCTGGGATTTGGCGACGCTGCAGGTCAATGATACAAAAGAGGGGGCGGCAATCATTTCCAGCGATGGCAACGTGCTACGCTCTTTCAAGTCGGCAAAGAACGGATCATGGCAGGTCGTTTCCACCCTGCGGCAGACCCGCGAAGAGCGTGTGGACTATGAAACGGCAGTCCAGAAGAGCCCTGTTACCGACCTCCCGCCAGAGGCACATTTTTCTGCCGATGGCTCAATTTGTGTGGTCAGAACTCCTCAGGGAAGCAGTCTGCTCCAATGGACAAAATCGTGGCCTATTGGTCCTGAGGTCTCAGCCCTTTCCGGTCTTCCATCTGACAGCGTCATTACCGGGTTCGATGTCGCAGCTTCCGCGGTCATCATAAATCCTGCCAAAGATTGGGAGCGAGGAGACGGTCGCTGTCACCTGCAGGCATGGGAGTGGAAGTCCACTGCCCGCCGCGCCCGAAACCTTTTGTCTGTGAGCGATTCGGGCCACCCGATCGCCTTTCATTTTTCATCCTGCCCTGAGATCGCCGGACAGTGCATTGACTGGCATTTCAGGGGGTCATCCATGGGGGCCTACCGCTTTGGACTTCTGGTGCGCGCGGACGCCCGGGGTAACTGGCGGAATATTTCAGAGTATGACTGGTCGAATGACGGGGGACGGAACATGACCGCGCGGGATCGGTTGTCCTATATGATAGAAGGCTCCGCCATCGTCCGGACACCGGACGGGAAAGAGGTTCTGGTAGCTTGGTATCAATCGCATATCCGTACTATAGACATTGCTACCGGCAACATATTGGACGAGGTTGAGCGGGGTGACTTGGCGAGCCCTTGGTCCAAGACTGGTCTAGCGGCACCGCTTGCCGGAATAGTGCTGGCTCCGCTACGGGGAGGCGGTGCGGAAGTTTATAAGGTAGGTGTCGGCGGGACGTTGAATTCGCTGGCCCAACTCTGGACACCCGTGGACGGATCGTGGATGATCATGCTGGGTGATGGACGTTACGCCATGTCTGCGGCGGGTCCGCCGCCTTTGTCCTTCCGGCGCAGCGGCAAAGTATATCCAGTGGAGGATCTGGATGCGGAATTGAACCAGCCGGATGCGGTGGCGGAGGCATTAGGAGCATCCATAAAAACAGTTAACGAACTGCGGAGGAAAAGGGAACGAAGGCAGGAGCGAATGGCCACACCCGCAGCTTTGTCAAAAAACAAAGAAAAACCCGCCATCAGGCTATTATCCCCGCCGCCGATGATCTGCGATGGCGCGCGCCTATCGCTACAGGTGGAAATTACAGGCGGTTCCGCGCGTCCAGTAAACGTGGACGTATTTGTTAATGATGTGCCAGCATACGGAAAGAGTGGTTTTCCCGTTGAAATTCAAGGCGTGGACAAAACCCTCACCACTCTGCATGTACCGCTGACGCCCGGCAGCAACAAAGTACAACTGGCGGCGCGTGGGGCCGAAGGCGCTGTTTCTTCGCGCGAATTATTCTACGTTCACCGATCCGCAGCAAGCGTCACCCCCCGGCGCTACATCTTGGCCATCGGCATATCCGATTATGAAAACAATGAACTGGACTTGACATGCGCCGCTCAGGATGCCGCTGACATCGCGGAAGCGCTGGAGGCTGCGGCTGGGGGCAAACGGGAATGCAGAACCCTGATACTGACAGATAAAAATGCCAATCAAATCAGAATCCTTGCGGCCAAGGGTTTTTTCCAAGACTCGCGACCTGAGGATGAAGTGATCGTATTCGCTGCAGGACATGGGGACACTGATGCTAATGGCGATTTTTACTTCTGCCCGGCTGATTTTCAGCCCGGGAACGGTGCGCATAGTTTACCCTTCAAGGATTTGGAGGGCCTGTTCGATGGCGTGGTGGCTTTAAACCGGCTCCTATTAATAGACGCTTGCCATTCAGGGAGGCTAACCGATGAAGACTTTGCACAGATAGAACGGCGAAACCGGCGCTTAGACGCTCGTGGCGTAAACGTGCGGCATCTTCCCGCAGTGTCCGGCGCAAAGAAGATCCCCGGCAATAACGGCGGGATGTTTCGCGATCTCAGCCGTACTAGCGGGGCGACGGTGCTGGCGGCCTCGGCCGGAGTGGAAAATGCTTTGGAAGCCGGCAATCAGCAAAACGGCTTCTTTACCCATGCTCTCCTTATAGCGCTTAGAACCGGGAACGCCGATAACAACAAGGATGGCGTCATTAGGGCATCCGAACTTATTAATTACGCAGCTGCCGCCGTGAGCGATCTGTCCGCCGGGTGGCAACATCCTGACTCACGCTTTACGAATCTGGCCGTGGATTTTCCGGTCGTTCCCGCAAAGGAGTCGCCTCCTCCCACAGGACCGGAGCATACGCTGAAGCAGTACATCGAGTGGCTTTCGCAGCCCGGCACGGCTGGTGTGCACCCACGACTGATGAATTTGTTCGCGCGGGAAGTGGACTACTTTGGAAAGAAGAAGACAAAAACCGATATTCGTGCTGATGAAGTCACTTCCAATCGACCGCTGCAGTCAAGGACGGATTTCATCAAACGTATTAAGGCACAGCCCCCCGCGCCCGATGGAAGTGTCTCCCTCACTTATGATTATGAATACAGCTTCTTCAAACTCGTCCCCGTCTCCGACCTGAACACACAGAACGCGAAAAACGGCGACTGGCAACCGGTGAACCGAATGCAGGGCCAAGACGGACGTGTGACTCACCTCATGCTGCGGAAAATGGGTAGCTTTCCCGTCGAAGCCCGTCTTCAGATCATCGAAGGGGAATGGAGAATTTGCGGAATTAGGATTATAAAAAAATGATGCGGCACAAAACAAGTTTATTAGGAATCCGGACCTCCAAATAATATACGGAGCGCTCCCACCGCACCGCGACTGGCGGCGGTGCTGTATTCGCCTACAAAAATGACGCTTGGACAACAGCGCATTTGTCAAAAATCCCCCCGGCGTGTTCAACAATCCGGAGGCTGATTCCAGCCATGACTGACTACTCGACACCGGGGACCTATTCGACTATAGCGAGAACGAAATCCTCGGCCTCACCCAAGGCCAGCAACGCCCCCCCGGCTTCGCGGGCTTAAGCGCGACCACACTTTCCCTTTATTCCGAATCTATTTATTTCACTCTCATAATGCCATCATCGCTGTTCATGCCCATGAAACAAACTATCCGTTCTCTTTTTCTGGTGATTTCGACGCTCCTAGCGACCATTTTCGCGGCCTCCGCTGGCGAACGTCATGCGCTGCTCATCGGCGTTTCCGCATACACTGGAGCTGCCCCACTCACTAATCCCATCAAGGATGCTACCGCTCTCGCCGAACGGCTGAAGGGGGCTGGATGGGAAATCACGCTGTGTAAAGATGCCTCCCGTAGCGAACTCGAAAAGACGCTGACGGCCTTTGCTGCCCGCAGCCGCACCGCAGAAGCTTCCCTCATTTACTTTGCCGGGCACGGTTTTGAAATTGAAGGCCTGAATTTCTTGGCGCCCGTGGATTTGAAAAGCGATTCCCGGGAGTCTATCAAGTCCACCTCTTTCAGCCTCGACGAAGCCATGTCCATGCTCAAGCAGGCTGGGGGCCTAAAATTTATCATTCTCGACTCCTGTCGCGAAAATCCCTTCGCGACACGTTCCGCTGAAGGTTCTAAACTCAACGTCCGGGGCGGCATGGCTAAAGTGGACGACGAAGCGTTGCCTGCCAGCACCCTGCTCGTTTTTGCCGGCGCGCCTGGAAAAACCGTGCCCGACGGATCGGGGCAACACAGTCCCTTTGCTGCGGCTTTCCTGAAATCCCTCACGCCCGGTGAAAGCGCACTCAGCGTCTTCACCGGCATTGCTAAACAACTCAAGGGGCAAAAGCCCTACGTTCGTTTCGATGACGCAGTGGAGTCTCTCGATGCATTTCAAAAGCTTGTGCTCATTCCCGGGAAACCGGGGGTTCCGCAAGTGGATGGAAAACCCGCGCCTGATGGTAAAGCGGGGAAGAGTCCCTATGAAATGAAGAGTATCGCGGGGCTGGAATTCACACCTCTCAGTCTCACCGTCACTCAGGATGGTCGTCTCCATGTCCGCGGTCAGTTGACGAATCCAGGAGCCACGGAGGTCACCGCCGTCTCCGGAAACCTGCATTCCGGCACCTATTGGCTCAACACGTGGGGACCGATCCCCGACTTCCCCAACGGTTACGTGCTAATGAAAGAGGTACGCATGGCTCTGAGCTTGCCGACGGGTTTCGGAGATCCGGTACCTAACGGCATTTACCGTTTGCCAAAACCGGAAGTGGCTTCCCTAGGGGCGCTCAAACTTGCCGCAAAGGAATCAGCGGAAGTCAGTTTTACTTTCGAAGGGCAATACGGCCAGGGCGTGCTGGATCCGAGTTGGCCTGATCCCTATCCCGTCACTCTCAATATCGAATTGCGCGTCCTCTCAGGGAAGAGCGATCAGATGCGGTCCGCTACTTGGGAGAAAGCCATCGTCCCGCCAACACACCAAAAATAGTTCGCCCATAACAATCGATCGCCTAATAAAAAGATGCTGGGGGATTTCTTGCGGGTTTGTTGCGAGCGCCCGTCCTCTCCGCAATTCCCTGAGTGTCAGGCTCGCCGCTCCGGGCCAGGGAAAATCCGGCATAACTCGCTTCGCTAAGCCTTCGGCACTTATTCCGGTTTTCCCTGGCCCTTCACTCTGAGCCTGACGGGAAGGTCCTTATGGGATTTCCCGCGCTGAAATGCCCTCTGGAGGGCCTTTCCGGGAGGTTTCACGTCATCGCTACCTCTCCAACCCCCGTTCAAACTCCCCGCCAATTCCCACTGCGCCAATAAAATGTAATTGATTATGATATTATTTCGCGCTTCAATCCATTATGGCCTCTTCGTTCTGGTCTCGTCACTGCCCCATTTATTCCGATCAAGTCAAACGCCCTCAGGAGTAGTCAGTTTATTAGGGCTTGTTTACATTGCTGGCCACAGCCTGTCCTTTTCGTAAATCGCTGACAGAGCGACGGTTATGAAAAGGGTGAACATCCGGTCGGTTTTTTCGTAGCGCGTGGCCACCCGGCGGTAAACCTTGATTCGCTGGAAAGCGTTTTCGATGCAGTGCCGGGAGCGGTAAAGTTCTTTGTCATAAGGCTCCGGGTCTTTGACATTGGAACGCGCCGGGATGCAAGGCTCGCACCCCTGCGCCCGCAACCGGTTCCGGAACGCTTTGCTGTCATATCCTTTGTCCGCCACGGCGGCGCTGTCTCTCAACGCGCCGGTGAGCGCCGGGGCCGCGGTGTGATCGCTGATGTTCCCCGCCGTCAGGAGAAAAGGCGCTGTCAGGCGTCCCCGCGCGTCGACCACCATATGGATCTTTGTGTTGAGCCCTCCCCGGGAGCTTCCAACGGCCCGTTTCCGGGGGCTCCCGCCGCCATGGGCATGCTGGTGAACCTTGCAATGGGTGCTGTCAAAGTAATGCACCTCCGCGCCTTGCGCGCAGACCAGCAGCTTTTCCAGAAACCCGGGCAACCCCGCGCGGGAGAGCCGGTTAAAAAACTGAAACACCGTGAACCACTTGCCGAACTGCGGGGGCAAAGCCCGCCAGGCGATACCATTGCGCAGGACATACCACAGGGCGTCGAGATGGGCATCCAGCGGAGCCCTCCGCCCGCCACCTCTGTTCCCGGAAATGTTAGTGGCCTTGAATCTCTTGAGTTAATTTTTTTAGCCGCACGCGGAGCGGCACCGGCATGAAGCGATGGAAGTCAATCATGAGGAGGGGCGCGGCTGGCGCGCAAACTATTAAACGTCAGCGAGTTGCCGTAACTTTCAGCAATGTAAACAAGCCCTAGAGGACACGGATGCCCGTGGAAGCTGGGTCGACGGGCGGACGCGGTTCCGTTGGGGACAGTGATTTATACTATAAATAATTAGAACAGGTTTTATCGTAGCCGGATAAAGCGTTTACTTGAGCGCGTATTCATCCCTGAACCCGCCAAGGATCGCACCCGCGGGGGGAGTCTTCTTAAAGGGGCCACAGCTCATGCCGGAGTTCTGCGGGACCTTTCCGGTTGGTGTCATTTCGCGTGCAGGAGGCGGGACGACAGGGCGCTACGGAGGCCCGCAATTTCCGACTGCATCTTCCAGTCTGTGGGAAGTTGATCAAGAAACATCAGAGCGTCTCCCAGGCGCCCGGTTGCTTCAAGCTTCCGCGCATGGGCGAGAGCATCAACGGGGCTCACGGGAAGAGGAAGCTGAGGAGTTGCATCGGTTGCCACAGTAAAAAGAACCGGCGTGCCAGCGAAGCGTCCACCGCCCACCGTACAAGCGAGGAAGCGGTAGCTCCTGCCTGGCTCCAACTCAGGCGAACTTTCTGAAAAGCCTTTAAGTTGTGCGAAACTTACAGGTGGCTTGACGTTTATATTTTCAGCTTTGAACAATGGCTCCACATCTACCGAACCCTCAGCAGGGAGAATCCAGAGGTTGACAGCCGTACCGGATTTGACATCCCAATTCAGAAAAGGCTGAGTCGTAGCGGTGACTCCCTGCGGATAGAGGCCAGTGGGAGTGGCGAGTGCAGGTCGACGAAACCAATAACCTATCCCCACAGCCACCAGTGCAAGGCAAGCAGCGGCCGCAACCAAGGGCCGGAACCACGGCTTCCGAGCAGAGGCTGCAGGGGTTGGCCGCATTGTCCTTTCGTCTGCGGCAGCCACCAGCATAAACGACGGCCTGTCCTCAAGCAATTGGTCCAGTCTTGCCTGGACTCGGGGCGGAACCGGCAGAGGTTCGTCGGAAAACGCGGCCAAGAGCCGTGCTTCGACGGCTTGGGCTTCATTATCTGAGAGTATATCGTCGTCCGGCATGGGGAAGTGGCGGGTTTAGAAGTCGGAGGTAAGGCAGCGGCGCAAACTGGCGAGTGCAACGTGCCAGAGCTTCCGTACACGAGTGATAGGTAGTTTGAGGATGCGGGCAATTTCCCGGAGCGACCAGCCTTCATAAGAATGTAAAAGGACAATGTCTGGCTGGGGCGGAGGAAGAGCATGGACGGCGGCAAGGAGAGCCCGCTTCTCACCAGTGGTGAGGGAGTTTAAAGGATCAGTATTTACACGCTCTCTTTCAAGAACTTCGGCGGTAAAAGTTCCACGTCTGCTCCTCTCGATTCTGCTCTTCTCAAAGTAGTCTTTCACTCGGTTTTCCACAGCGGTGTGAATATAGGGCAGCATTTGGCGAGTCTCTTGAAATCCCAGTTCGCCTGCTTCGATCCGGCGGTAAATTGACGCGATAATTTCAAAAACGATATCTTCTCGAATGGATTCGTCGGCGTCCAGACGCCGACGC
Organism: Verrucomicrobiales bacterium; assembly: GCA_965229245.1. GTDB lineage: Bacteria > Verrucomicrobiota > Verrucomicrobiia > Verrucomicrobiales > V1-33 > V1-33. Next base: position 304,249 of record CBDDIW010000001.1, on the reverse strand, counting down.
GCCACCCGGATACCTACCCCATACAGACTACCGAACACCTTTTGCCACGCCGCGTTGAACACATCCCGATTCGAGGAGGTAAGGGCTGCAAAGGTAGGGAGTGGGGTTTCACATTCGGGCATGACTGAGTGAGGTGATCATTAAGCCGGATTTGGGCCGACGTCAACCAATCCGAAGCGTGCACGCAAAGTAGCAGTCGGCTGCTTTTGGGAGTATTCCCAACGCTGCGAAACTAAATCCTACCGAAGCCATCTTCCGAGTACAGGAATTCGTGGCCCGCCGCCGATCGGGCGGGCCACGAAACAGGCAGGCGGGGGTGGAACTTATTTGGCGTTCGCTGCCTGGGTCTGAGTTACGCCTTTCTTCAGGACGTTATCTACGAGCTCAAGCACGGGTATGGGTTCCACTGAATTTTCCCAAGCTATCCCATTCACAGCGGCCGCGGAGCCCAGAGCGGCATCATTCTTGTGCTTCATATTTGCCAGTTGCTTCTCTAGGGTTTCCAAAGTGCCTGTCAATTCGCCACCCATCTCACCGTTTACAGACCCTTTGATGGCGGCGATCGTATCGGTGGTTTCCTTCCGTGCGGCTTCGGTTTCCAATTGCACGGCTAGGGTGCGAATGCGGGATTCAACCTTCTGTGTCTCCGCCCGGGCATCTTCCAAAGCACTGCGCCCTGCGGCAGTGGCCTGCTTAAGCAGCTTCAGGTGAGCACGTTTTGCCTCGATAGCAGCAGCGGATTCTTGGGCAGCACCCGCCAAACTGCGTGCCGCAGCCTGAACCTCGCAGGGGGAATACCGGCAATGGCCCACGGTGAGCCAGCCACCGTCCGCACCCGCTATCACAGGGCGCAGCGTTTCTAAACGGCAGCGAGCGGAGGCAGCCAATTGCTCGAGCTTCACGATTTGTTCGACGACTTGGTCGGCCTGTTTCTCGTATTGAGTCAGCATTGCGCTGGCAGCGGTTAGCTTCTCCTGAGCGGTGGAGTACTGCTTCCGAGCCAAGTGGAGCATAAAGCCAGGATCACTATTGTCATCTGCGGCCTCCCGAATCTGACTGATGCCTGCCTGTACACGATCCCAGGCACCGCGAACTCCAAACAGAAGTGAGGAAGCCAGAGCTGGCAGACCAATTACGATGAGAATGGTTTTCTTCATGATGTGTGTAGTGGTGTTAGTTAAGTGCCGGGAGACAGTCATTCCCCCAACATCACCTCCATCGGGCGAGCGATCTTCGTGATTCGATTATTTGAAGAAATTCGCCATGCGGTCTCTGGAAACCCACAGCAACTTAGCCAAACATCGAGTTGCCCGGCGCGTTCAAGCTTCAATAGTGAGGGGAGGACCGCGCGAGAATGGAAAACGCTCAGCACTTTGGAGGCAGACGCTTTCGGTGAGCTTGAGCCTCCAGAGCACTCATCAAGCTCTGCTTAGTTCTACTTTGTTACGAATAGATGTTGATTTTCAGCTGTTTTCGATAGTCTTGCGGTTAACTCCAGCCTCATGCGGCCCCAGTGAATAATGCGCCGCAAAACAAAAATGACTTCGCGGTTCTGCGGACTCCCGCGACCTCTTTCATGCGCTTGCGCCGCGACTACAGCCATCATTTCACCGTGCGCGGCAAGAATGTCAGTGGGCACGCGCGGCACTACCTCACCGGACTCTTGGGAAGGGAGCGGCGTAAGAACATCGAGCGCATTGAGTCGTATGTGGCCGAAAGCGACTACCAAGGCATGCAGTAGTTCATCAGCCATTCGCCGTGAAGCCATGAGGCGCTGATGGTTCAGACGGCGCGCGAAGCGGACGGCCTTTTGGGCGGCCATCCCGACAGTGCCCTGTATCTGGATGAGACCAGTTTCGTGAAAAAGGGCGAGCGGTCGGTGGGGGTGCAACGCCAGTAGTGCGGGAGGCTGGGCAAGACCGAAAACCGCTAGGTGGGCGTCTTCGCGTGCTTGGGGCGCGGGCGGCATGCCGCGCCGCTGGACTTCCGGCTTTTTTTGCCGGAGTCCTGGGCCGGGGATGAGGCCCGTTGCGCCCGGGCCAAAGTTCCGGAGTCGCGCCGGGCGCACCGCACCAAAACAGAACTGGCGCTGGAAATGGTGGTGGCCGCGCGGGAGCGCGGCGGCTCCCACCGGTGGATCGGCGGTGACGAAGTCTACGGGGCCAACCTCACCTTTTGCGTGCGACTGGAGGACCTCGGGGAAACCTTTTTGATGGATATGGGCCATCACACGGTGATGTGGGACGCGGATCCCGCGCCGGAGGTGCCGCCTTCGCCGGCCCATGGACTCCCGCGCCGCCGGTCCCGGCGGACGCGGGAAGAGGACGGCAAGCATCAAGTGAGCAAACTGGCCGCCGCGCACTTTGAGGCGGAGAGCCGCCGGCTGAGCGCGTGGCCGCGCTGCCGGAGGTCCCGCTGCTCAGCGCGCGGGATATTGTCGAGTTGCTCGCCCACTAGTCCCGGTAGCTTTCCTCCGTGTTGGGGCTGGCCAGCCCGCTGAGGCTGGCATTGGCCTCAATGATGGAACTGTCCGCGCCCAGGTTCCGTCCCTTGAGCAGTCCGTGAGCCTTCAGCCCCTTGAGGATCTCCAGATGCACGGCTTCAAACACCCCCTAGAGGAGGCGCTGCCGGAACACGGTAAACTGGAGGGATCCGGCGTGACCTCCGTAAGGCTGTAACCCAGGAACCGGCGGATGGTCAAAGAGTCAGCGCAGCGCAAAGCGATGCCCCGCTCGCTGCCGATCCCCTCCAGAAAACCCACGAAGAGCATCCGGAACATGACCGCCGGGTCCACCGGCGGCCGGCCACCCGCGCAGGTCCCGGTTTTATAATACGGCGCGCAATGACGGTGAACGCTTTCGGTGAAGCCGAGCTTCGTGAGCGCGCTCTCAAGTTTCGCATAGAAGCCGTCGCGCGGCCCGCTCACCAGTTCCCCGGGCCGCAGCCAGAGCTACTCCTGCACGCTTTGCCGGTCTTTACGGGGGAATTTTTCCATGCCGGAAACGCTAGCGGTTTCGCCGCCGCCGGGCCAGGAAATTCAGCGGGCGCGCGGGGAAGATTTCAGGAGGGTTTTTCAACGGGCTCCTAGGTCCGTTAAAAGGGTTGCGCGAAGATGACATCGAACTCCTCATGGACGTGCGCAAGCTGGGCCGCACGACCGGGCTGACCAATGGCAGAATCTCGGCCGTGGCGCTCGACGACGTCGGCGTGGACATGGAGACCGGCATCGCAGTGTTTGACAACCAAATCGAAATCGAATCTACCCGGGAGGGGAAGCCCTTCTGCCTCGGCGGCGACAGCGGCTCGCTCATCGTGGATTCTGACAACCTCGCCGCCGCGCTGCTCTTTGCCGGCTCAGACGAGGGAGGCGCCTGGGATCTGGGCCTGACATTTGCCAATCCCATCGGGGCCGTGATTACCGCGCTTGGCATCCGCTTTGACCTGTAGTAGGCTTCTACTGTGAACAAGACCATGAAGCAGGCACTGGCGGCAAAGACCGGACTGAAATCCGTGCTGCGCTCCTTAGGAGTGGAAGCCTCCTGCGGGATAACCCGCACCTGATCAGACTACGCTGTAAAAGTTAACCTCACCGATCCAGGCGGCCGGCCTAAGGTTCCGTCGAGCATAGACGGGACACCTGTAATAGTGGAAATTGTGGGCCATGTCCGGTCACTCGCACACTGATTTTGGTGCAGGGAAAACACAGAAGGACAGGCTCGAATTCCCGCAGACTCGTTCTTATTTTTAGCAGTCATTTTCATAATTCGTTGATTTTGAAAATGATCTGAGTGGCCAGATTCGCACTGACGACTTCCTGCTCTTACAGCAGGCAATCCTAATGTAATCCGTTGATGTTCAATGCTCAATTTTCCGTGTTTTCCTCATTTTCGGTCATTTCTTGACTTTTAAGGTGGATTCGGTGACAATCCGCTCATGGCGCGAACGCCCAGATTCAGTTTTAAAAAGACTGCCCGCGGCTGGCTGGTCAATGTCACCGCTAGTCACTCCCAGAGCGGTCGACGGGAGCAGCGCTACTTCCCTACCCGTGAAAAGGCTTCCGCGTTTGCGAGCCAACTTCGCGAGAAGGCGATAAAGCATGGGGAGAACGCGGGGCTGATTTCCCCAATCCTTGCTGAACAGGCAACGGCTGCAGCAGAGCTATTGAAACCGTTCGATGTCACCCTTCTCGAGGTTGTGAGGAGATTCGTCGAGGCCGAGAAGCAAAACCTGTCCTCCGTCCCCGTCGAAACGGCTCTGAAGGAGTTCGGCCTTAATAAATCGGATCTGAGCGAAAAGCAGCGTCAGGCCATCAAACACATGTCGGCCCACCTCTTGGCCGACTTCCCGGAACGCCTTCTCTCAACCATTACCCTTGAGGGGTTAGAGAATCACATCGCCGAAAACACTACTGGGAATGGGGCATTCAACGGTAAGCGGCGACTCCTCGTGACACTTTGGCGCTGGGCAGAAAAAGCTCCCCGGGGATGGTGCAAAGCCATCATCGCTGAAGAGATCGAAACACGGGCAACAGTCTCTCAAGAAATCGGGATCCTCCACGAGGCACAGGCCAAGTGCCTTATGGCCACTGCGGAACAGCACTTCCCGGACGCCGTTCCAGGGTTCGCCATCGCATTGTTCACGGGAATGCGGCAGGCGGAGCTTGCACGCCTGCTCCCTGCAGACGTGACTTCCGAGGGAATCCGGGTTCCGGCAGCGAGCGCCAAGACGAAACGTCGACGATTCATTAATATGTCGCCTACCCTCTCGGCGTGGCTCAAAGCCTACCCCATTGGAGAAAGTGTCCTGCCCTCGAACTGGAAGCGAAAGGAAATGGCGGTGCGTCGTCTCGCCGGATGGAGGGTGTGGACGGATATGGTTGATCCTCCCTCGCCTCCTGACGATCTACCCGAGTGGCCGGACAACGCCCTGAGGCATACCCACGCCACTGTTGCAATCGCCACCGGAACCACTTTGGAAGCCCTGATGTTCGAATTTGGACACAGCGGAGGCTCCGAAATGCTCCGCTCCCACTACGTCGGTGCCATTGCAAAAGCGGAAGCCCGAAAAATTCTTCAGACCGGACCAAATGGAACGACCCTTCCGATTACCCACGGCGACACCTAAACCCACCAAGAACGGAAGACCCTTTGTCCCTCCGAACAAAGGCGAAACGGAACACGAGGCCACCCTTGCCGCAGGTTGACTCTATTACGCGGGCATCTCACCCTTGCCGCCATGAATCGACGACTCCTCGTTTCCGAGGCCATGATGGCAAGCCTCTGTTTTTGTTCGTATGATTCAAATCGTGCCCGTCCATAAGCCGAACCCGTTTTACACTCCCGCTTGGCCGCCGGAGCTGGTAATTCAGAAAGCTGAAATTGCCTATTTCGGAGGCAGTCTCTCTGGTCCAGCAAATCAAGCAAGCTATCAAGGCCAGGTTCGACAGGTCCGGGATGTTTGAAGGGAAACACTGTTCTTTCGATCAGCCTTACACCGAAGGCTGCCACTATGTCTGGGAGGTGAACGAGGCTGGCCACGCCGTTCACAATGTTAAATTCCAGCGCGGCATGGCCAGTGGGCTATTTTGAGTGTTGTGGGCGGATATAGCGGCACGTCAGTAGTTCCCTGACCCGCCGGGACATTTTTGGATGAGGCATCGAGCACTCCTCCAATGCCAGGCCAGCGTGCTGACTGCCTGAGAAAAAAGGCGAGTTGGTTGGCATCCTCGCCACCCATAACCGACAACCAGCTGCCCGCGACCACGACGCCACCGCCGCGCTCATCGCGCGCATCAAAGCCGCGCAGCCCGCCTTCAACATGGCCGCCACCGGCTACACCGAGAAGCAAATCAAGAAAATGATGGGCACCCTCACAGCCGGAACGAAACCCGCCGATAGGCAGTTCAAATACAAGCCGCAGTTCGGCGTCATCATCGTCTGCGAGACCGAGGCCGCCCAGGAGGCAACCTTCAACGTAAAACATCACTATCTGAAACTCCCGCGCATGGTCGCGGCGGAATACTTCGTCGGCTTCGTGGAGGGCCAACCGGTCTGCCACCTCGCGGTCGCGCCCCGGCTGGAAATCCACGCCATGCGCGCCTGCCGCATGGTGGTCCTTCCGGAGTGGCAGTGCGCGGGCATCGGCCTGCGGTTCCTTAACGAAGTGTGCCGCCACTACGTGACTGGCGGCGGCCGTTACGGCACCCGCGCCAAGGCGGTCTACTGTCCCACTGACCCCGCCGACAAGCTGCGCATCTTCTGCGAAAACGCCGCCCTTGGCTACCACCCGTCGCTACTGCCGCTTCACCGCGAGCGAGACGCCGTGCGCTTGGGCGGTGCGCCATCGGGAGCGTGTCACCGGCGGTTCTATCTACTGGCTTAACGATACTGTGGACGGCGGCCCCAGCGCCGCACGCGCGCCGGACTTCATTCGGCCTACCGTCGACGCCCGCTCCCTGTGGTCACGCGAACTGGCACCTCTCGGACTGCGGCTGTTCGAAAAGGTTCTCCTCAACCTTGCGGCCGGGATTATCGTTAGAGAAGAGCAAGACCACAACCTTGCCACGTGGGAACCGTCCCTCACCGGTGGCCCGTCGCTCCATCGCCCAGAGCTGCCCCTGCTACCCTACAGTTCAGGAGGGCGGGAAGAGTGGCAACCAAATGTCCGAGATCCGGACTAAGCAGCGTGTTTGGGGGATTCAACCGGTACAAGCGGACCTCAGGAAAGGGCAGGCTTAACAGTTGGATGATAACCTCGCGATTGATGGCTATGGCTGTCCCCGTCCCTGATGCACTTGCAGTCCATAACTGGCCTGCCTGTATCCAATCTCCACGCCGTTCCCTTAGAGGGAAGATGGCGAACCTCTTCTTCGGGGAAAGGTTTAATCGTCAACGTGCGCGTGACAGGGTCGCAGCTTTCCACGAAAACCTCACCATCATCCGTGGGAAAATGCTTATGCAAAAGGGTAACGCCAAAACGGGTCAGGGCGTTGTGCCGACGGAGAACCTCGACTATATCGTTGATACAGGCGTCATCCTTTTCAGACAACGGTTCGACTTCTTCAATGTCAGGGAGCTCGTTTCTTGTCATCGCAGTGGTTGGTTTTGGGTTTGGAACGCTGGTGTCCTTCAAAGTATGCTTAAAGAGACATATAACTCTCGCTACGTTTTCTAATAATACTATTAAAAATGACCGGGCAGACACAGATCGTCAAGACTTTTTTTGAACGGGCCATGACAACCAATAACGAAATCCTCGGCACCCCGGAGCCTATCGTCCGCAGCGATGACCCACCCACGAGCAGCTCCGCCGCCTCATCCCCGGCCCCTCCTAGAATGACCCGCCCCCGTGGCGGATGCGAAACGAGGACGTCACCCTCACCGGCATTATCCCCTCCTCTCCAGCCAAGTCAGCTACATCGGCATGACCGCCGATAACCAGAAGGACACCGTCAAATACCGCGTCCGCGCCTACGGCAAAGACGGCCGCTCCTACCTCCTCGACTACGGCCGCTTGCCCACCCAGCCGGGCTTCCCAAAACTGCGCACCTACCTCAACACACAGCTTTCCACACCCACGACGGCGTCTCCAGCGCCATCTACGTCTGCCACATGGACGTCCAGGGCACCCGCTGGTATGACGCCATTGACCTCTGCCTTGCCGAGCCCCGGCGCATCGTCGGCGTGGCCGGGGCGAAGGAGTCCCTCCAAACCACCGACCGCGTCTGGCCCGTCAAAGTGAACGCCAAAAGCGGCCGCCCCGTCCTCATCCTCTACTTTGCCCACCACTTCTGGGCGGGCCGCTTTTACCGGGAAACGATCCAGCAGTTCGACCCGCGCCGACACCGGCCCTATGCACCCGCAACCTATTTCGCGACCGCCACCGGCGACGACTACTTCCAAGAACTCATGCAGGAACACGAGGTTTGGAAAAACCGGAAGACCATCTGGGAGAAAGTTAGCCAAAGCGCCGTCAATGATTTCGGCGACTGCGGAAAGATAGGCCTAGTTCAGGACTGGTGTCTCCGAATGTCAAAGGAAACACAAACCTATCTTCTTAAGGAACAATAGTTGGAGTCCACAGTGAGGTGTTTCCATCTCTCTTGATTCTCCCATAATTACGAAGCCATTCAGTCAAGCCGTCGAAATCCCGCGTCTTGATCAAGTAGTCGTAAGTGGCGCTGAGTTTGAGTGCATCTCGTGTCACATAGGAACTGGTGGCTATTAACCCTAAATTCACGCGATCTCGTTCCCGGATGGTGAATAGAAATTCTCTAATCAGATGTACACTTACGGGATTGGAGCGGTCATATCTCTTACACTCGACAATCATTGACAACCGGCCAAACGGAGAGTTGAAAAAAGCAATGATGTCTCGACCCCCGTCTTTCTGAAATGGGGTTAATTCTACCTCGCATCCTTGATCCACCAGAAGTTCAGCAACAAGCTTCTCGAAGAGGCGAGGATGCATCTTGTGCATTGAAGTGGGGACCCTCGCAAGATGTCTAATAAGCGCGTCAGAGATTTCCACAACCTTTCCTATGACTGAAAAGGCGCGGTGGTCGAATGAAGGATCAAGTGTAAGTATCTCTGTTAGTGTTTCGCGATAGGTGAGGTCCCAAAAATTCCGGCGAAATGGCGTAATCCCTGAAACCTCCTCCACAACGGCGGCCGTAATCCTCGTGAGCTTAGCAAAAAAATCAAGCTGTGTCCGCTTAATTTGACCTTCGATAATTCCGTTGAGTTTTTCCAAAGGAAAATGGATTTCATCAGCGATTTGCTGCAGTGTGACGCCACCAGCGCGGAGGAGTCGTCTGTAATTTTCGGCGAATGTTTGCCGTTCGCCAAGGGTTAAAGTTCGGGAATTCATAAAAGAAATCCTGCTCGCCCAGTCAATCGGGCAGGTGAAGCAAAAGTAGCATGAAACGGCGATTTGCGCCAGTTGGATTTCGAAGGGGTGATCGGAGCCTGCTTTGTCGTTACTAGCGCGCCTGCCCATGGGGGCACTTTGACGCCAAACCCTAAGGAATATGTCCTACGGGTCGGAGATCGTCAAAGCCCTCGGCATGGCAGCCCCCGCGGGAGCCGCGCCAACCGCAGCCCAGAGCGCGTGGACGCGCTTACGAGAGTTCCTGACCGCGTGGCGTCAGATGCACGGTGTTTCCCACCAGAGAATGGGTAGCGGGCCTAGCGTCAGCATGTTCGAAGACAAACTCACGCAGATGGTCGCCATCGACCTGCGAGTCTACCAGAACGCCCTCGCCGCCGCCGGAAACCCGCAGGAAGAGCCCGCGCCGGTAGAAGGCCCGTGGTCGAGGACGGTTTTCCTACCCTCCAGCCCTGCGGCGACGGGAGCCGCTACGGACCCGCCCGAGATCCCGTGCTATGTCGAGGAGGTGATGGGCGGCTCCTCCCTGGCGCGCCTCGCCGCCGGACAAAAGCTCAACCTCCACGCCGTCGAGCGCGATATCCCCAGCTATGACGAAACGCGCGTGAACATCCTTGGAAAGATAGCCCTCGCTCTCGGCCTGCCCGCCCCATGCTGTTCGGGCTGTTCACGGGCCGCTTCGGAGGCACCGGCCCCGCCATCCGGCTCACGATAGGTGACAGCTAACCGCTTGGCTATAAAACCCTCGAACCCAGCGCGTGCGCTAGGCGCATCAATTCGTCTCGCACGGCTGGAAGGGCTGGACTATCCCTCCGGACCCCCGGGCACTTTTTTGGCTCTCCCGCGTCCGACACGGAAAGTCCCGAAAGGGTTCGCGTTTCACAGTTTCCTCCTACACCGACGGCTCCCCCTCCTCCAATTTGCAATATGTTGATTTCTAAACTCCCGCCTTTTCGCTCCTCCGGCCTTCGTGTGAAAGCCGAAAGTCTGCGTTCTTGCTATTACGGCGGTGGAAGCGGGGCTTCAAACACGTTGAGCGTAAGAGGATCGAGGGTAAGTCGAACGAATGTAGGCGAGTAACCTGCCTTTTTAAACTCGGTCATTATTCTACTGATTTCATCGAAATCGCTCTTCAAGCCAAACACCACTTTTCGGATACCCAGCGGATTGAAATTTACGTCGGCGTAGCGGTCTCCCGGCACGAACTTGAAGTGCCCCTTATCAAATGATTCGGTCTCGATCACGACCCTTACTTCATCTTCGTATGACCAAACACGGTGCTTGTAGGTGGCGATAAACAGAGGGAGATCCTCCGAGTCAATGGTGCGCCGATTTCTCTCATTAAGTAATGATTCGGCGTAAGTTACGCATACTGGAAAGTAACCAGATGCCGGGTCAGCACGGCGCAGAAATTCAAAGTCCACCTCAACGGCGACACCCTTATGGCTGTCGCCGTAATGAGCCCACATGAGCTGGGATTCGGGTGTGGAGCAAGTCTTGGAAAAACACGTAATGTACAGAGAACTGCACACCTGTCGAAACGCCAAATCACTGATCTTTTTGGCGGCTGGAAAGTTGGTCTTTGCTAGTTTGGTGAGATCCTCCCAGTCTAGCGGAATAATGAATGGACTCAATTCGAAAGCATCGTTGAGCGCGTCAGCCCGGGTGAAACGCAGAGTCCGGTGTTTGCAAATCAAGCTAAGTGTCGCACACGAAGTGAACTTGTAGGCGGAAGACGTGTGAAATGGAATTTTCATGGAAGTTTGCCCTCATGCTGGCCACACACTTTAGGATGAACCATTGCTACCACGCACGCAATATCGGCACCTTTGACACTTCCTCCAAGGGGAAATGTCCTGCGAGTCCACCTTTGTTGAAGCTCTCGGCCTGGCCGCACCGGCCGATTCAGCGTCCGCCTCCGTCCAGAGTGCTTGGGCTCACCTGCGCGGGTCTTTGACCGCCTGGCAAGATGCACGGCGTTTCCCACCAGAGCATGGGCAGCGGCCCGCGCGTGAGTATGTTTGAAGACCCACTAGCCCATATAGTCTCTATCGACCTCCGCGTCAACCAGAATTCCCGCGCCGCCGTCGGCCTCGGTTCAGACGCCATGCGGCGGTGTCCGCCGATGGAGACCGGCTGGGACTTTTCAACTCGCCAAGTGCACGCCTGATGTTCGGGATCCTGCTCACCGACACAGCGGGCGTCCCTATGACCCCGCCTTTACGGGCGCCGCAGGGCCACGCAAACCTTCAAGATTTTTGGTATACGGTGCTATACACTGCAAAAAAAGAACGTAACGGAGCTGTCGAATCACGACGACAAATGAAATCCGCTACCTTGCGGCAGGACCCTATCGCTCCTGCCGTCCCCTGCGCAGCGTGGCAAGTCCACCCTTGCCAGGTTGCCTCGGGTCCAACACTACCGCTTCGCGGTCCGGGCTCGCCGCGAGAACGGCAGCCGCCGGCTATAACGCTTCCCTGTCGGGTCGCTGAACTCCCGACTCGATAGTCACCCGCGGGGGGCGGGCGTGGGCTGCGGGCTCACGTCGTTCGATAGCCGCCCGTCACGGCCAGCGCCACGCCTCCGCGCCGCCCCCATTCCACCATGGTCCATTCGCGGCATCATTCGCCATGGCTCGCATCCAGCCCACGCCGCCATTCCGCTTTCTCCCCCACTGCCCACACCGCGGCTCCCCGCAGCCTGGCCCCGTTCACGTGCCGGGCGTGCTCCAAAGGCATCGGTACCACCGTGCCTTTCTCCGGTGTTGATCTCTTTCGAGTTTTGAGGTCACCAAAAAAGACGTGCGTATTTTGCGCCGACCCAACATGAAAACACCTGCCATTACAGATACCAACCCAGTGCCTTCAGGTGCCCTGCTCAACGCGCAGGAACTGCTCGCAGCCCTGTGGCCCAATCCAGCCTGCGCTGGCTGCGCAGCGTCCAGGCCCGGCGCGCCGTTCCATTCTACCGGTTGGGCAGACTCATCTTTTTTGATTGTCACCGGGTGAGAGCTGCTCTCCGGAAATTTGAAATCCCGGCTTTATGAACCAGCCTCTTCACTTTTGCCGGTTACATCACCGGGTGAATGGGTTCGCCTTCCGAAACGTGGGGGCCGGTGCAGCCTTACCGGCCTCAGCCGCAGTGCTTTGTGGTCTTTTGTGAAGGATCACCGGGTGCTTCCGTCGCCCGTCGAAACCGGGTGCGGCAAGAGGTACCCGCCTGATTCATCGCGCTTCCCTGCTGCAAAAACTCGACGAACTCGCGGATCTTGAAGACGCCAACAACCCTCCCGGTTAGGCGGTGACTCTCTCCGCCACACCTCGCCCAAGCTCCGCTCCACCATTCCCCCCTCGCCCGCGCTTCACTCCCCCCACACCGCCCACCACCGCACCCGTGTCTTACCGCGTTCCGGCACGCCAGCCACGCCGCCCAATTACCCACGTCCGCCCGCTCGCAGCCATCGCCCGCGGACGCTCGCTACATGCTCCGCTCCACCATACCTCCAGCTCCCACTACGCTTCCCCCGGTCCCTTTCCCTCCACGACCTGCCCCCGGGTTGGTCTCTTCCTCATGCGGCCGCGGAAACCATTCAGCCCATGGAAACGAAATCCACGTCGCGGCACATGAGCAAAAGATGCCGTGAGATCGTGGCCTCCTCGTCTAGGGTGAGATCTCCCTGACATTGGTGACGAATTGCCACCGGGGTATTCCTTCCGTTGGAGACAATCACCGGCCCCCGGCTTTTCGCTATCACTTTCCATCCGGGAATCGCTAGAACGCGAAACATCGGTGCCTCGATTGCCAGCTCACTTTTGATTCGGTCCCGCAGCCAGTCCGCGTTCCGGACCACCTGTTCCACCGGCTGTCGGTCACCCCCTCGCGGCCACACGAGCGCGCTGCCATCATAGGTTACCTCATAGTCCAGGTCCCCGGGCGCGGGAGCCTGCTTCCTCCGCGTTTTGGTTTCAATGACCGTCACCCCTCCGCCACCCACCACAACATGGTCCAGATTGAACTTGCCGCCGCCCCCCAGGCACGGCACATCGTGGAATACCTGGTATCCTTCGGACTTGAGCGGCTCCAGGACGTCTCCCATCACTCGCTCCCCATAAAGTCCCAGCTTCAACCTGCGGTATTTCCACCATGAGGCTCAGGTGCTTTTTGAAGCCAATGATCAGTCCTGCGGTCAGGAGGGCCCCTGCCGCGATCCAGAGTCCTGGAACCCAGGCGCCGTCGAACCATTCTCCCAGCTTCAACGGGATGGCCGCGATGAACAGCGGGATGAACGTCCACGACATCAGCCCGTCGGTCATTTGGCTGTCCAGAAGAGCCATCCTCCTCTCCAGACTCTCCCCGGGACGCCTCAAAAGCAGCACATCGTCCGGAATGGGAAACCGGCCCTCCCTGGCCTTTCGTCTTTTAGCCAGAAAAATAAGCACCCCCACATAGGCGCAAATGTAGAGCAGGGCAAAGAAAGCCGCGGGTTTCGTCATCCTTCCGCCTACTGGAGGGGTTTATGGGACGCAAGGCCAGCCCGAAGTTCCGGCTGCGAAAACATCCTCTTCCCGGTCGCTACAGATCTCTCCCCGTATCGCGCTCCTCCGGATTGTGGAATGATTCTTTTCTGGTCAATCCAAAATGAGGGTGGTAGGAAGACCCCGGCCCGCGTACGCAGGTAATACCCGCTTCATGGCGTGCCATTTCCCGATCTCATGTCTAATCCCTTTTTCGACCATCCCATTCTCAATTCGCCCTATCAGCGCCCCGGGCGACACTGGGAGTTGGATGGATCGGGCCAGCCGACTCAGGTGATCCTGGAAAAGCGCCGTCCCGTCCGGCTGATCACCCCGATTCCTAAACCGAAAAAACACCGGAAATCAGCGATCCAGCCGGAAATGGTCCTGGATGAGGGCGAGGGCCTTTCTTCCACGAAGCAAAATTACGACACCACCTCTGTCATCAACGAGGTCCGGAGCAACGTGGAATCCTGGCGGGATCTCCCAAACTCCCGGGACTGGGGGGTCACCCCGGAAACAGCCCGCCTTCTACAGCACTGGAGGCACCATCATTTCAGCAATCAGCGTCCCTTCTTTTGCCAGGTCGAGGCGGTGGAGACCGCCATCTGGCTGACGGAAGTCGCGCCGCAAACCAAGGCGGGGAAACGCCTCCTGGAAAACCTGAGTGCCGCCAATAAGGACGCCAATCCCGAGCTCAGCCGCCTTGCGCTCAAGCTCGCCACTGGCGCGGGGAAAACGACCGTCATGGCCATGCTCATCACGTGGCAGACCATCAATGCCGTGCGCCGTCCGGGGAGCAAACACTTCACCCGCGGGTTTCTCATCGTCGCTCCCGGTCTCACCATCCGCGACCGCCTCCGCGTCCTCCTGCCCAATGATCCGGAGAGCTACTATGCCGGGCGCGAACTGGTGCCTCACGACATGCTGGAGGATGTCAGCCGCGCCAAAATCGTCATCACGAACTATCACGCCTTTAAGCTTCGCGAACGCCTCGAAATCTCCAAAGGCGGTCGCCAATTGCTCAAGGGGCGCACGGGCGAGGAGATTCTCACCCGGGAGACAGAAGGCCAGATGATCCAGCGAGTCATGCCGGACCTCATGGGCATGAAAAACATCCTCGTGCTCAATGACGAGGCCCACCACTGCTACCGTGAAAAGCCGGCGGATGAGGACGATGAAGACCTCTCCGGCGATGAGAAGAAAGAGGCGGAAAAAAACAACGAGGCCGCGCGCCTCTGGATTTCCGGGCTGGAGGCGGTAAACCGGAAACTCGGGCTCGCCCGGGTCTTCGACCTTTCCGCCACTCCTTTCTTCCTGCGTGGCTCCGGCTACGCGGAGGGCACTCTCTTCCACTGGACCATGAGTGACTTCTCGCTCATGGATGCCATTGAATGCGGCATCGTGAAGCTGCCCCGGGTCCCGGTGGCCGAGAACATCCCCGGCAAGGAAATGCCGATGTTTCGGGACCTCTGGGAGAATATCCGCAGGGACATGCCAAAAAAGGGCCGGGGCAAGGCGGATGAACTGGACCCTCTCAAGCTGCCCACGCGCCTCCAAACCGCCCTGCAGGCCCTCTACGGCCACTACGAGGAGACCTTCCAGCTCTGGAAGGCTGCCGGGATCAATGTCCCGCCCTGTTTCATCGTCGTCTGCAACAACACCTCCACTTCCAAGCTCGTCTACGACTTCATTTCCGGCTTCCACCGCCGAAACGATAACGGCACTCAGACGCTGGAAAACGGACGCCTCGCTTTTTTCCGGAATTTTGACGACGTCACCGGCAATCCCCTGCCGCGTCCCAATACCCTTCTCATCGACAGCGAACAGCTCGAGGCCGGAGACGCGCTCGATGACAACTTCCGGGGCATGGCTGCCGATGAAATTGAGCGCTTCCGCCGCGAGATCACGGAACGCACCGGCGATGCCCGGGCGGGGGATAACATCACGGACCAGGAGCTCCTCCGCGAGGTCATGAATACCGTGGGAAAACACGGCCAGCTCGGAGCCGGCATCCGGTGCGTGGTCTCCGTCTCCATGCTCACGGAAGGATGGGATACGAACACCGTCACCCATGTTCTCGGCGTTCGGGCGTTTGGCACCCAGTTGCTTTGTGAGCAGGTCATCGGGCGTGCCCTGCGCCGCCAGTCGTACGAGTTGAATGAGGAAGGCCTTTTCAATGTGGAATACGCGGACGTCTTCGGCATTCCCTTCGACTTCACCGCCCGGCCCGTCATCGCCCCGCCCCAGCCGCCGCGCGAGACCATCCAAGTCAAGGCCATGCGCCCGGAGCGGGACCATCTGGAAATCCGCTTCCCCCGCGTGGATGGGTACCGTGTGGAGCTTCCGGAGGAACGGCTGGAGGCGGACTTCACGGAGGATTCCATCCTGGAGCTCAGCCCGGAACTGGTGGGCCCCTCCATCACCCGCAACAGCGGCATCATTGGCCAGGCGGCGGACATGAGTCTGAAGCATCTGGGAGACATGCGCCCCTCCACCCTCCTCTTTCACGTCACCCAGCGCCTGCTCTATACCAAGTGGCGCGATCCGGGAGAGGAGCCGAAGCTGCATCTCTTCGGGCAGCTCAAGCGCATCACGAAACAGTGGCTGGACACCTGCCTTGTCTGCCACGGGGAGACCTATCCCGCACTGCTCATGTATCAGGAGCTCGCCGACATGGCCTGCAACCGCATCACCCATGGAATCACCCGGAAGTTCCTCGGGGAGCGCCCCATGAAAGCCATCCTGGATCCGTACAATCCGGAAGGTTCTACCCGGCACGTCCGTTTTAACACCTCCCGCCCCGACCGCTGGGAGGCCAGTTCCAGTCACTGCCATATCAACTGGATCGTGCTCGACAGTGATTGGGAGGGCGAATTCTGCCGCGTCGCGGAGGCTCACCCCAAAGTGGTCGCCTACGTGAAGAATCACAACCTCGGGCTGGAGGTCCCTTACCGTTACGGCTCTCAGGCCCGCCTTTACCTCCCTGACTTCATCGTTTTGGTGGATGACGGTCACCCGCCAAAACCGGACGGCACTCCGAACCTGCTCCACCTCATCGTGGAGATCAAGGGCTACCGCCAAGAGGACGCCAAGGAGAAGAAATCCACCATGGAGACCTACTGGATTCCCGGAGTGAATCACCTCGGCACCCATGGCCGCTGGGCTTTCTCAGAATTTACCCGGATCTACGAGATTGAAGCCAACTTCTCGGCCAAAGTGGAGGCTGCTTTCGCCAGCCTTCTCGTTAAGGCCAGTGGTTCTCCAGCACTGTAGCTCACTGCACCTATCCGCCTGTCGAGCCATGAAACCCAGTGATTTTCCTCTCCACCACCTCTCCATTCGTGTCCCGTGGCACGATCAGGGTTGGAACGGGTCGGTCTGCGCGTGTCCTGCCACGAACACCGCATGCCTAAAGTTGAAGAATATCTTTGAAAACAAAGATGAAGCGACCGAGACGCCGATTGCTGGCAGGTCGCTCAAAGACATCGAGCCTTCGCAGTTCCCTCCCTGTGTGAAGGAACGGGCCACCTTCATGGCGGACTTTCCCTTTACCCGCTACCATCAACATCCGTACGCGAAACAGTCGAACACTACCCACAGTCACTTCAAGTCCACTCCACTAAGCTATCCCGCATATGGTGCGGCCGCGCTTCCTTTCCGGTGGGTGATGAAGAAGTTCGTTTTCGGGGATGCGGGTGAAGGTGGCCGGGGCCTTATAGACCGCTTCCCTCTCCAGGATGTCGGAGAGGCAAATGAACCTTCCAAAGAGGTGCTTGGCTTCGATTCAAACTGGCTTCAGGATCATCGCAATCACCGGGCGCTCCTTGATTGTTTCTGGGCGCATATTCGCCAGGAGGAGTCTCTCGTTTTCTTTTACGCCAAACAGGTCCCTCTGGTGGAGGACACTGGCCGACGGGTGATCGTTGGCGTTGGACGGGTTAAGAGCATCGGCCCTCTTACCGAGTACGAGTATGAGGGCCCACCGGGTGCCCGGCTCCGCAGCCTTCTGTGGGAGCGCATGGTTGTTCACTCCATCAGGCCCGGTTATCCGGACGGCTTTCTCATGCCCTATCACGAAGCCCTGGAAAAATCCCGGGACGGCCAAGCCTTCGATCCCGCCGAGGTGGTCGCTTTTGCGCCGGAAGACCGTTTCGACGAGTTCTCTTATGCCACGGAGCATGTTAGTCATGACGCCGCCATCAGTACCTTGCTCGCTTGCAGGGCGGCGCTCCTGCGGGCGTCCGAGTTGTTCAATCTCTCCACAAACCGGCAGGAGGAATGGATCGATCGCGAACTTGGCCGCCTTTGGAAAAAGCGGGGGCCTTTCCCCGGTCTCGGCGCGGTGCTTTCCGCCACAGGCATCCCCATGGGAAATTTCATCGCTCAGCATCTTGTCGGAAAAGCAGGGGACGAAGGAAACCCGTGGTCAGTCTGGGATGCGGCATTGCCAAACCCGGGAGAGCACCTGCCGCCGGAACTGTCCCGCCGCATTGACAAGACTGTCGCCAGTTCGTGGAGACGGATGAAGCCTGAACGCCGGAGATTTCTCGAACTCCTTAGCCGAATCGATCTCACCACGGAGCAGGCTGATTTCCTCGCCATTCCCGAGACCCGGTCGGAAGGCGGTGTCGCCCTCGGGGATTCCGCTTTTCTTTCGAATCCTTATCTCATCTATGAGGCCACCCGGCTTACGGCCACGCCCGTGTCCATCGGAACCGTGGACCGGGGCTTGTTTCCCACTGGCTTCGTTCGAGAGCGGTTTCCCATCCCGGAACCGACCCTGGTCAGGACCGCCGTGGACGCCCGCCGCCTCCGGGCTTTGACGGTGAGGGAATTGGAGGATGCCGCCGCACGGGGAAATACCCTTCGGGCCAGAGAGGACATCATCATCATGTTGCGTTCCCGCGAAGATAATCAAAAGGAGGAACGCACCGCTATCACTGCGGACCTGCTGTCCGTCGCGGAAGAGGAGGAGTTTCCCGGCGAAATCCGGATCATCCTTATGGCTGACGGCCGTCCCGCTTACCAGTTGGAGCGCTTCACGGAGGCCGGCGAAAAAATCCGGGATGCGGTGACGAAGCGGAGAGGTTCCCCACGCTTGGAACTCGCTGTGGATTGGCGCGCAGAACTTGATGCCCGTCTCGGCCCCTTACCTGCGGCAGACGAGGAACGTGAAAAGGAGGAGCGGGCGCGGAGGGAAAAAGCGGCGGCCCTGGCTGAAATCGCCGCCTCCCGTTTCAGCGTGCTCATCGGTTCTGCCGGAACCGGTAAGACGACTCTCCTTTCAGTTCTTTGCCAGCGTCCCGAGATCAATTCCGAGGGTATTCTGCTGCTGGCACCCACCGGGAAGGCTCGCGTTCGCATGGAGGCTGTCGCGAAACAGGCGGGCACGACCAAATACCAGGCGTTTACCCTGGCGCAGTTTCTCAGTCCATCCGGTCGCTACGATGGCTATACTCAGCGATATCTGCTCACCGGTGAGCCTGGCCAGAAGGGCGCGAGAACCGTCATCGTGGATGAATGCTCCATGCTCACAGAAGAAATGATGGCCGCCTTGTTGGAAGCCCTTAGCGGAGTCCACCGGTTGATCTTCGTCGGCGATCCCCGCCAGCTTCCTCCCATCGGGGCCGGCCGGCCTTTCGTCGATATCGTTGCCCACCTTAGACCACCAGATGTGGAAACCATTTTCCCGTGTGTCGGGCTCGCTTTCGCCGAGCTCACAGTGCCCCGGCGTCAGGGCGCGGGTGAAAGGGACGACCTGCAACTCGCCGCGTGGTTCGGCGGAGCCGCCACCGCCCCGGGTGAAGATCAGGTGTTTGAGATCCTCGCCGGGCGCAGATCGAGCGCGCACATTCGTTTCGTCCAATGGGACACTCTAGATGAACTGGAGCGGGCGCTGCCCGAAGTTATCTCCGGGACGCTGGCCTTTCCGCCCGGACAGGAAGAGTGGCAGTCATTTGCGCTCAGCCTTGGGGCACAGCTTGATGAAAAGGGTTCCGCGTGGTTCAATGTCGCTTGGAACGACCGGCCCGGTGCTGGGAAGCAGGCGGAAGCGTGGCAAATCCTCAGTCCCGTCAGGGAGAAGCCATGGGGGGTCGACCCCATCAACCGCATGGTCCACCTCCGCTACAAAAGCACGCAGATTGACAAAGCACGCCATCCGGGAAGATTCCGGTCTGTCCCCAAACCGATGGGGGATGGTCAGCTTATCTACGGGGACAAAGTCATTCATAACCGGAATTGGAGCGTTCCAAAGTCCCGCATTTATCCATCGCCGTCGCAACGGGGCTACCTGGCAAATGGAGAAATCGGCATGATTGTCGGTCATCGCCGGACAAAGAGAAAGAACTGGGAGCCAAACTATCTCGAAATTGAGTTCTCCACCCAAACCGGGCAAATTTTCAAATTCTACAACTCAGACTTCAGTGAGGAGGGAAATGCCAGTCTGGAGCTCGCCTATGCCCTCACGGTGCATAAGGCTCAGGGCAGTGAATTTGACGTCATCTTCCTCGTTCTCCCGCGGTCCCCTTTGATGCTCACCAGGGAACTGCTCTACACCGCCCTCACACGGCAGAAGAAAAAAATCGTGGTTCTCCATCAAGGTTCCGCTACCGACCTTCAAAAGCTGAGTTCGGAGCAGTTCTCCGCCGCCGCCAGGCGGCTTACCAATCTCTTCGGCCCACCCTGCCCCGTCAAAGTCGGCACCTCGTTTCTTGAACACCGGCTTATCCACGTCACCAGTCGCGGCGAAGCAGTCCGATCCAAATCAGAAGTCATTATCGCCGATCACCTCCACGCCAATAAGGTCAATTACCACTACGAGTCTCCCTTGGAACTTGATGGCCTCACCAAGTATCCGGACTTCACTATCGAAGACGATGACGCCGGTATTACTTACTATTGGGAACACTGTGGCATGCTGGCTGACTCCGCCTACCGGCGGCGCTGGGAAGAGAAGCTCCTTTGGTATCGCGGGCATCAGATCCTTCCTCACCAGGAGGGGGGCGGAGCCCGAGGGACTCTGATCGTTTCCGAAGATACTCTCGCCGGAGGCATTTCGTCATCCAACATTCTTCAGCTTGTGCGCACGGTGATCCTCAAAAAAGAATCCACCGGTTAGTCTTACTATTTCCTCCCTCACCATGCCCGCAAAAAAAGTCGCAAAATCCGTCGAAACCCTCAAGCACGGGGACGCTAAACGGAAGAACATCCCCAGTGCGGAGCAGCAGTCCATCGTGCAGAGGGAGCATGAGCAGCCGCGCAGGGTTCGTTACCCCCGGAATACGGATTTGGACCCCCAGCTTGTTTGGCGCGGGAAGGATGAGCAGGACTGGAGCGATCTCGTGGTCCACGCCCCACCGCTCTACATTCAGGAAAAGGTCCATCCGAAGGCGCTCATGGATGATCTCCTCAAGGCCACCAAAGAGCGGGAGCACGATGCCGGGATGCACACACCGGATCTCTTCGCGGACTTCAACGGCATCCCCCTCGGCGCGGACAAGACGGAGTTCTACCAGCACGACCAGAACTGGAGTAACCGCATGATCTTGGGCGATTCACTCCAAGTAATGGCCAGCTTCGCGGAGCGGGAGGGCCTGCGCGGCAAGGTCCAGTGCATCTACTTTGACCCGCCCTATGGAATCAAGTTTAACAGCAATTTCCAGTGGTCGACCACCAGCCGCGATGTGAAAGACGGCAACACGGGCCACATCACCCGCGAGCCGGAGCAGGTGAAAGCGTTCCGCGATACTTGGCGGGACGGAATTCACAGCTACCTCACTTATCTGCGGGACAGACTCACGGTCGCTCGTGCTCTGCTCACGGAATCGGGATCGATTTTTGTGCAGATTGGGGATGAAAACGTCCATCGGGTTCGGGTGGTGATGGATGAGGTTTTTGGCGATGAAAACCTTATCTGTGAGATCGTCGTCCAAAAGACTGGAGGGCAAAGCAGTGAACACCTTTCAAGCGTTGCTGACTATTGCCTTTGGTACGCGAAAGACAGGGATAATGTGAAATACCGTCAGCCGTATCGGGACAAGGCCGCGGGCGTAGGACATGGTTCCGGTGCGCGCTACGATCAGACGGACGAATCGGGACGGCATTTCCAATGGACCGCGCTCGTGTCCAATCGCCCGCCGGGATCATTTCCGGTTCGGTTTCAAGGCAGTGATTGGACACCGAGCGGCGGTTATTGGAAGACAGGCGAAATTGGCTTTCCGCGCTTGGTCAAAGGAGGAAGGATTGGAGCCGGAAAAAAAACGCTGCGATACAAGCGTTACTTGGACGATTTCCCGGCATATGAGATTTCAAATCTATGGACGGACGTCGCTGGCAGTCCCGACAAAGTTTATGTCGTGCAAACGGCACCTGCCGTTATTCAGCGCTGCATTCTCATGGCCACCGATCCCGGCGACCTCGTGCTCGACCCCACTTGCGGATCCGGCACCACCGCTACCGTCGCGGAGCAATGGGGCCGCCGCTGGATCACGATCGACACCTCGCGGGTGGCGCTGGCTTTGGCGCGTGCCCGCATCATGGGGGCTCGCTATCCCTTTTATCTGCTCGCTGATTCCCGCGAGGGCCAGCTCAAAGAAGCCGAAGTCACGCGAACCAATCCATGTTCACAGCCCACGCACGGGAACATCCGACATGGCTTCGTTTATCAGCGCGTACCGCACGTTACTCTCAAGTCCATCGCCAACAACGCTGAGATCGAGGTGATTTGGGAGAAATGGGAAAAGAAGCTCTTCCCTTTGCGGGACGAAATCGCCCGCGCACGCGGCATGAGGCTCTTGCTGAACGAATGGGAGATCCCACGCGAGTTCCCGTCCAACTGGTCTCTCGACACCAAAGCCCCCTTTGAGGCGTTTTGGGCGGGCCGCATCGCCCGCCAGAAGGAAATCGATGCCTCCATCGCGGCGAAGGCTGATTTTGAATACCTCTATGACAAGCCCTATGAGAACAAGAAGAGCGTGCGCGTGGCCGGTCCCTTCACGGTGGAGAGTCTCAGTCCACATCGTATGCTTGGAGTGGATGAGAATGAGGAACTGATCGACCCCACTCTGAAAACGGACGCGGCGGAATACCTTCCGAAGCAGACGTTTCCGCAAATGATCCTAGAGAACTTGAAAACCGCTGGCGTGCAGCAAGCTCACAAGGAGGACCGTATATCCTTCACCGCTCTCTCGGCATGGCCCGGGGACCTCGTCTGCGCGGAGGGACGCTATCTGGAAGGCGGTTTTCCCGCCACCGGTAGTCCGTATCCAGATGCGTCGCCAGCGTTAATCGACTCCTCCGGGAGCCAGGCTAATCGCGTGGAAGCTGCCGCTCCCATCGAGCGCCGTGCCGCCATCTTCATCGGTCCCGAGTTTGGCACCGTGCAGCGCGCAGACCTCGTGGCCGCCGCTCGCGAGGCCGGGGATGCCGGATTCGACGTGCTCATCGCCTGCGCGTTCAACTACGAGGCCCACACCACGGAGTTCACAAAATTGGGGCGCATCCCCGTGCTGAAGGCCCGCATGAACGCGGACCTCCACATGGCGGAGGACCTCAAGAACACCGGCAAGGGCAACCTTTTCGTCATCTTCGGCGAACCGGACGTGGACCTTCTCACCGAACCGGACGGCAAACTGAGGGTGAAGGTGAAGGGAGTGGACGTCTTCAAACCCCAAACCGGCGAAGTCATCAGCGATGGCGCGGACGGCATCGCCTGCTGGTTCATCGATACGGACTATAATGAAGAAAGCTTCTTTGTCCGCCACGCCTATTTCCTTGGAGCCAATGATCCCTACTCCTCCCTGAAAACCACCCTCAAAGCCGAAATCGACCACGAAGCCTGGTCCAGCCTCCACAGCGATACCTCCCGCCCTTTCAACAAACCCAAGAACGGGCGGATCGCGGTGAAAGTCATCAACCACCTCGGGGACGAGGTCATGAAAGTTTTTAAAGTTCCGTAATCAAAAAAGCAGGAGATCCAAATTAATGTCGAACCGTCCACCCAACTACGAACTATGGTATAAGGGCTCGTTCATACCCGAGTCAGAGCAAGTAAACGCCCGGCTTCAATTTGGCAATTTTCTCGCACCGAATGAACGCAAGGTTTTAACATCTCAAGAAGCAGCGCTTTTCGAGAAACCCCTCGAAATCATCCCTAATGGTATTGCCAAACTAAGTGCTTGGGTCGGTAAAACGAGCGGGGGGCCACAGCGGCCAGATGTTGTAGTTGCCGGCGTCTGCCAGGGAAAAACAAAGGAAGAAAAAAAACAATGGTTAAAATGGGGGCCGACGATAGAAACGATCAGCGGACTTGATGCGGCCGCCAGTGTGGCGCAGCACTACGGCTGCGAGCTTCATCTATGGATCGTCAGTCAAGAGTATGCTAATCTCGCTGATCAAAATGCTGATGATTTGGACATTGAACTTGATATAGGTGGGAAATGTGAAGAACTGCTCGCCGTCCGCTACCCGGGAGCGTCAATTTTTAACACCCAAAACCGAGAGCACAGAGGTCGTGTCTATGCAGCGGCATCTGAAACCATTTTTAGCCGTATATATCCCGGTGGGATTCGGAAACCATATGGGATAGATTCGCCAAGCTTTTGGGACCATCTGGATTTTTCATCCTGCTTAGGGAGCATGGTTATTCCTGCGCTTGAGAAGCGTCATGTTTGGGCTGTCGTTGACCATGATCAATTGCGCCCTGTGTATGGTGCAGTAACCGCCTTTCCTGATGAGATTGCAGGCATCTTCTATTGGCCGGCACCCAACCTAGCTTGGACGACACCTCGTAAAAAAACGGGCGCTGAATACTTTGCTTGGTTACGCCAATGCCCACGCAGGATGCATCGACATAGTGACCACACAAAAAAGCTCCACTTGTTGGAACCGAACGACAGCATCACTGACAAGGCGAGAAATAGTTCTTTTTCCGCGAGAACATTTTCCGAAATTCTAAGTTACTTACAAAAAAGTCCAGCCTCTCCTGGCGCCACGCTCGATCTGAGCGAGGGCATGGAGACGTTTCGACAACAAAAATATCCTATCCCAGTATGATTAACATTCTGCATATTAGTGATCTTCATTACAGTAGCGACCCCCGCATTCACCCCTTCCGGATATCTGATGTGGAGTCCTCTGATTACTCGAGGACAAGCCTCGCCGAAAGTGTTGCCAGTTGTCTTAAAAGCAGTGAGCAATCGCTGCCAATTTCAGGAATCATTGTTTCTGGAGATCTCCGGTGGTCGACATGCAAGGATGGTTTTAAGATAGCTAGCAGAGAAATCCGCCGACTCAGCCAGGCATTGAATGTAAAGCAAGAAAATATTGTTGTAGTTCCTGGTAACCACGACGCAGATTGGGATAAGAGCCCTGACGCACGTTTCTCCCAATACAAGCGCGCCGATGCACAGATTACGGGAAAACCCGCAACAAAAGACTTAGAGAAATTGACCGTTATTTCCAACAGCACGGATGCCCTTGTGATTTACGGAGTGAACTCTGCTGCCATCGAAAGCAAAGAGGATGCTGGAACCGGCTTAGTCCGAGAGATGAAGCTTGACTCGCTATTCAAAAGGCATCTCCCTGACGAAACCCGCGGAAAGAGAGTGATAAAAATTCTCTGCCTCCATCATCATCTCCTTCCGGTTGCCCATGTATGCAGTGATTATTTCACGGACTCCAGGAAGCGGACCAGCGTTACTTTGGACGCAATGGCCATTCTCTCCCTTTGTGCTCTATATGACATCTCCCTGGTGGTGCATGGCCATCAGCATCAGCCCTGCCTTGCTGCATTTACCTGCATCTCTCCTTTGGACCAGGATTTAAATCACGCCTACTCCATCTGGGTCTCAGGTGCCGGAAGCGCTGGACTTGACCGAAACTATCTCGGAGACGTAGGCCGTCGGCATTTACAAGTACTGCAGTTCGGATTTCAAGATGCTCTTCCTCGGGCAAAACTCTATAGCTTTGCCTCTGATATGGCAAATAGTTTTAAGTTCTCACCATCCAAACCGGTCGAATTTCAATTAAGTCACCGCGTGTTGGATCACCCTGTCATCGAGTTCGACAGTTGCCGCTACGCAAAAACAGCGTGCTTGGGAATAAACGAGGCTTTCCCCGCCGGCTGCCTTCCGGCAGTTCCCTTCGATAACTCCGACTTGTTCATTTTATTACTTAAATGTTGGAAATGTAAGAGAACAAATCAACGGTTGCGGGGTATGGCGGCGAGTCTTGCGATTGATGGAATTTACGATTTATACGGCGATTACGATATACTCCTTAAAATCAGATGTAATTCGCAAAAAATTGTCGAGGATTCCGTGCTGCATCCATTACTGGCCGATGGGCTCCTTGATGCAAGTTACAATCAACCGCAGAACCACTTCGAAAACGTACAAATTCTCAACATTGCAAATGAGCTTCTTCCCCCGGAGGCATTCCGACGCCGGGTCGATATAATAAAGGGGATAAAAGTATTT
Source organism: Verrucomicrobiales bacterium (assembly GCA_965229245.1). Classification (GTDB taxonomy): domain Bacteria; phylum Verrucomicrobiota; class Verrucomicrobiia; order Verrucomicrobiales; family V1-33; genus V1-33. The sequence continues at coordinate 278,367 of CBDDIW010000001.1, read as the reverse complement.
ATTCGATTTTCTGATGTAAAACGACGAGCAACCCTGCAGGCAATTTGCGAGGATGCGATTAAAACGGTTTGGGGAGCGGGTTGGGCCGGAAAAATTGCGATATGTGGACTTTATTTTTCTGAACATCACGCGATCGCGGAAATTTATATCTCCTGCGGCAGTTACGCGGCACTAAATGAGGTCACTCAGAAACTTGAGGAGCAATTGGAAACGGGTCGAGATACTCCCCGAAAAATTACAATGCTAGGCCAATCAATTTGGGAGTCAGCCTTTGACCGTGCGAGGACTAGCCGGCCGCCAAATCAGGGTACCCTTGGGGATTTGTCGACGACACGTTGAACTGGTTATTTTATCAGTGAATTTCCTCATTGCCGACACCTTCACCGGTAGCCTCGCCAGGCTTACGAGAGAGGAGCAGAAAGCGGTCAAGACCACCGCCTTCGATCTTCAGATAAACCCGGCGAACCCAGGAATGAGTTTTCACCGGCTGGAGAAGGCGAGAGACAAGAACTTCTGGTCCGTGCGGGTGAACGCGGACATCCGGCTCATCGTCCACAAGACGGCGGGCAGCTTTCTGCTGTGCTATGTGGACCATCATGACAAAGCCTATGCATGGGCGGAGAGGCGGAAGCTGGAGACTCATCCGAAGACGGGGGCGGCTCAACTGGTCGAGATCCGCGAGACCGTGCACGAGGTATTGGTGCCGGTGTATGTCGCCGCGAAGCGACCGGCGGTTGTAAAACCATCCCTGTTCGCGGAATGGGAGGATGCCGCATTGCTCTCCCATGGTGTTCCCGCGGAGTGGCTGAAAGATGTAAAGCTCGCGAATGAGGACACCCTGCTGGCGCTCACGGACCACCTGCCCGCGGAAGCGGCGGAGGCGCTCCTGGAACTGGCGACCGGGGGCAAACCACGCCCGGTTCCTCCGCCCGTGTCGGGCAATCCCTTTGACCACCCCGACGCACGGCGACGTTTTCGCGTCATGGGTAATGTGGAGGAACTCCAGCAGGCGCTCGAATTTCCATGGGACAAATGGACCATCTTTCTCCATCCCGATCAGCGGCAGTTCGTGGAGCGAGGCTACAATGGCCCGGCCCGGATCGCGGGTTCCGCTGGAACGGGCAAGACCATTGTGGCGCTGCACCGGGCCGTGTATTTGGCAAAGCAGAACCCGGAAGGCCGCGTGCTTCTGACAACTTTTTCCGGGACGCTGGCCAATGCGCTCCGCTGGCGCTTGAAACGCCTTCTCTCCCCGGAGCCGCGCCTTGGTGAGCGCGTGGAGGTCCATTCCCTTGAGGAGGTGGGCCTGCGCCTTCACCGGGGCATGGGCGGAAAGGGAAAGCTCGCCACCCGCGAAGTGGTGGTGGAAAGCCTGAGGAAGGCCTCTACGGAAACAGCGGGCCATCGGTTCACGCTGTCATTCCTGCTTTCCGAGTGGAACCAGGTAGTGGATGCCTGGCAGCTAAAATCCTGGGAGGAATACAGGGATGTGGCGAGGCTCGGGCGCAAGACCCGGCTCCCCGAAGCGCAGCGGGCCACACTGTGGTCGATTTTTGAAAAGGTAACGGCAAGCCTCGCGGCAGCAGAAGTGATGACCGCAGCAGCAATGTTCACCGCGGTGGCCCGGGGTCTGGCAAAAATGAAGCATCCGCCCTTTGACTTCGCGGTGGTCGACGAAGCCCAGGACATCGGCGTGGCGCATCTTCGGTTTTTCGCGGCTCTGGGGAGGGGGCGGGCCGATGCCCTGTTTTTCGCGGGGGACTTGGGGCAGCGTATTTTTCAGCAACCATTCTCCTGGCTGGCTCTGGGTGTGGATATCAGGGGCCGGTCCCGCACCCTGCGGGTGAATTACCGCACTTCACATCAGATTCGCACCCAGGCGGACCGCCTGCTTGATCCCGAAGTGACAGACGTGGACGGAAACGCGGAGGCAAGGAATCATACGATCTCGGTATTTAACGGGCCGCCTCCGGATATCCGCGTATTCAAGACCACCAGCGAAGAGGCAACGGCAGTGGCAACGTGGCTCACCGACCGGCTGAAGGAGGGCCTCGCACCGCATGAGTTAGGAATTTTTGTCCGCTCGGGGAAGGAACTCGCGCGGGCCAGAGCCGCCGCGGAGAAGGGAGGCCTGCCCTTCGTGCAACTGGATGACCTGGTGGAGGTGACCACCGGCTCCGCCGCGCTCTGTGCCATGCATCTCGCCAAGGGACTCGAATTCCGCGCGGTGGCCGTCATGGCCTGTGATGATGAAATCCTGCCTTCTCAGGAGCGCATGGAGTCCGTGGGGGATGACGCGGATCTCCAGGAGGTGTTCGATACCGAGCGGCATCTCCTCTACGTGGCCTGCACCCGGGCGAGAGACCATCTCCTGATCACCGCCGTCTCTCCGGCTTCGGAGTTTCTGGATGATATGAAGTGACCGTCCGACAGGCGCTGCCTCACCCAGTAACCCACCGCCTTGCCTATGCCGCAAACGAACCCTCTCTATCGTTTTTTTCGTCCTATCCTTTGGGAAAATGAGGACCCGGAGCATCCATACTCCCCGGGTGGCTCAGCGGTGGTGATCCAAATTCTGGAGCACCTGTTCCTGCTCACCGCCGCTCATTGCGTCAGGAATACGTACTGGTCGATCGACAATATCCGGGTTCCTTTTCGCTTACAGGCAGACGCCTACTTTCACATCGATAAGATCGCGCTCATTCGTGCGGCGCATCCAGAAATATTGCAAACTGATGAGTGTCTTGAAAATCAAAGGGCCGAGTTGCCCGGTTGACGCTCTTGAGGCGGGAGAATTTCTGCGGATAGCGAGCGTTGAGCCGAATCCGGTCTACCTTCCGCGCAGGCTATCCGGCTTCCCAATCTCTCTCCAATGGCAGAAAGCGACCGCCGGTTATGTCGGGGGCGAAGGGATCTCCATCGGCGGAGTGGACGACGGAGTGACGACGGAGTGACACCTGACGACGGTTGCCGCTTTTTTCGCTCTGACGACCTCGTGAGTATCCGCCCGGATGGGCTTAGTGGCGGACCAGTTACCTCCGAGATTCTAGGCAATTTACAGCTTGAGGGGATTTGACCCCGGCCGCCCGGCGAGGGAGCCAGCCGTCGTTACGGGATTCGCGGGGACTGGTGCTGCCGGGCATACTCCGATGACCTCGAACCGGTAGGCTCGGCCCTGGAAAAGTCCGCGAACGCCACGAGCAAATTTCCGCTTCGCGATTCGATCTGCTTGCTCACACGGTAACTTCCCCCCGCGCTAGGGGCGAGGATGCTGGCGGCGAATTCATGCCGTGCTATTCACGCCACTCCGGGAACGACTGGTGGATGCCAGGAAGCGGTGCACGGTCCCACCCATCAACGGAGCCGCCCTTGCAAACCCCAAACCGTAGATCCACTCTTTTTCGTATGGCAAAATTCCGTGTGAAAGATACTTTCGAGAGTCCTGAGCGGAGACACTTGATCTTGGCTGGCATGATTATTGAGGGTGAAATTCGACCTGGACTGTTCGTACATATTCCTTTCGATTTGAATGTCGGCATCAGGCTGTTAATTGACGGTATTGAGATGGCACCGGACGGTAACGTCGATGATGTTCGCCTTTGCATGTGTGCCGGTCCGAATCTCACCGAGATGTTGCGCGGCCTTAGTCTTCGCGGCGGTACTTTTGAGGTATCGGAAGCCCCGTGAGCAACCAAGCAGTCAGCGGTTTCCTTCACAGTAAGATCTCCGGACCAAAAGTGACGTGCGAAGAGCTGCCGCTGGCGGATAAGATGGACGGGCACAATTGACAGGAACGGAAGCGGCGCACTCAATGCGCCATGCCCTCGCTCGCCGAATCCGTCAAAGTCCTCGCCGCTGCGGGAGTCTGTATCGGAACCTCCTCATGGAAATACCCGGGATGGCTTGGCCAGGTGTATTCCGAAGGCCGGTATCTAACCCGGGGAAAGTTCTCCGAAGCAAAGTTCGAGAAAACCTGCCTGGCGGAGTATGCTCAGACCTTCAGCACCGTCTGCGTGGACGCGGCGTTCTACACGTTCCCGAAGGAATCCGGGCTCGCGGAACTCGCCGGGATGGTCCCGGAGGATTTCCGGTTCGCCTTCAAGGTGACGGACGAGATCACCGTGAACTCCTTCCCCAACATCCCGCGCATGGGGCCGAGGGCCGGGAAGCCCAACCCCAATTTCCTGAACCCGGAGCTCTTCACCCGGGCGTTCCTGGGACCACTGGAGACCATCCGCTCCAGGGTGGGTCCCATCATTTTTGAGTTTGGGCACTTCCACCCAGCGGACTTCGCCCATGGCCGCGACTTCATCGCGGCCCTCGATGCCTTCCTTTCCCAAATCCCCCCGGACTGGCAATATTCCGTGGAAGTCCGGAACAAGACGTTTCTCCACCCGGAATACTTCGCGATGCTCCGTTCGCACGGAGTAGCGCACTGTTTTAACTCGTGGACGCGGATGCCTCCCGTGAGCGAGCAACTGGACCACGAGGGCAGCATTTCCACCGACTTTACCACCGGGCGCTTCCTGCTCACCCCGGGGCGCGGTTACGAGGCGGCGGTGAAAGCCTTCTCGCCCTACCGGGAGACCCAGGCGCGGGACGATGACGCCCGAGCGGCCTTGCAGCGGCTGCTGAAGGTCTGTCAGCGGACCCGCCACGGCGGTTATGTCTACGTGAACAACCGGCTAGAAGGGAACGCGATCAACACCATCGCCGACGCCATTTCCCGGCTAACCGGAACAGAGATCGCCGTGGATTCATCCCCTCCCCCGGCTCCAGGGCCCCGGGAAGGCGAACTGCTGCTGTAGCTGGAATCTTTCCGCGTCCCCGCCTGAGATTCGGGTTGCTTCACGCGCGGTGGGGACTTAGTTCAAATGAACTAGATCAAATGAATACCCATCTCACTGACCGCCAGACCGCAGTGCTGGAATTCCTTCGCGAATTCTTCGCCGCGCACGGCCATCCCCCCACCGAGCGGGAGGTCCAGACCGGCATGAATATGGCCAGCCAGTCGGTCGCCCGGCACTTCCTCGCGGTGCTGGAGAAAAAAGGCGCGATCTCCCGGGAGGCCGGGAAAGCGCGGGGTATCCGGCTGCCGGACATGCGCCCGGCGGGGCCGCTCCTCACCATCCCCCTTTACGGCACGATCCCCGCCGGTCTGCCGGTGGACGGAGAGCAGCAGGACGGGGCCTGCATCACCGTGGACCCGGACACCCTCCACCTTCCGAAAAACGCCCGGACCTTCGCGCTCAAGGTGCGCGGGGACTCCATGACCGGTGTGCTGATCGCGGACGGGGACACCATCATTCTCGAATTTCGTGACCCCCGGCACGGGGATATCGTGGCCGCGCTCATCGACGGGGAAACGACCTTGAAACGCTTCCTTATCCGGCGCGGGAAACCCTTCCTCCGCGCGGAGAACCCGAAGTATCCAGACCTCATTCCGGCGCAGGAACTCGTGGTCCAGGGCGTGATGGTGGCCCTGCTCCGCGTCCCGTCGGAGAAAAAGCGCCCCGCATGAACCCTCCCCGGCCATGCTCCTCCACATCGACGCGGATGCGTTTTTCGCCTCGGTGGAACAGGCGGCGGATTCACGGCTCCGGGGAAAGCCGGTAGGAGTCGGAGGAGAAAAGCGCGGGGTCATTGCCTCCGCGAGCTACGAGGCCCGCGCCTTCGGCATTACCGGCGCGATGCCCACGGCGAAGGCCCGGCAGCTTTGCCCCAAGCTGATCGTTCTGCCCCCTCACTTCGAGCTCTATGAGCAGTTCAGCCGGAGGATGTTTTCCTACGCCCACGACTTCACGCCGCTGGTGGAGATCGGCTCCATCGATGAAGGCTATCTGGACCTGTCCGGCTGCCGGGGGAAGTCTCCTCACGACATCGCGGAGACGATCCAGCGGGCGGTGCAGCAGGGCATGAAGATTACCATTTCGGAAGGCCTCGGCGTGAACAAGCTGGTTTCCCAAATCGCCTCCAAACTGAACAAACCGGCGGCCTTCATCGAGATCGAGCGCGGCAGGGAAACCGCCTTCCTTCACCCGCTGGCCGTGACTTGGCTTCCCGGAGTCGGCCCTGCGCTCGGGAATACCTTTCGCACGGCGGGGCTGCAAACCATCGCCCACATCGCGGCGACCCCGCCGCATCTGCTCGCCATGATCGCGGGGAATGGAGCCGCCCAGCTTTATGCCTATTCCCAGGGCATCGATCCCCGACCCGTCATTCCGGACGCCCCGGCGGCGAAGAGCTACGGGACCCAGGAGTCGTTCAACCAGGACGTGACCGACGAAACATGGATGGTGGCCCGTCTCCGGGTCATGGCGGACGCCCTCATGGCCCGGGTGCGGGGGGACAAGCGGTGCATCCGCACGGTGACCCTGCGCCTGCGCTACAATGATTTCAGCGAATGCACCCGGAGCGAGAGTCTCGCGGAACCCGTGGACATCGAACACGAGATTTACCCCCTCCTGCCGCGTCTGCTCACGAAGGCATGGGAGCGACGGGTGAGTGTGCGGCTTTTGGGCCTTAAATTCTCCCAGGTCTACCACGGCCCCGCCGCCCGGGAACTGCCGCTGGAGGGCATCGCCGTTTCCGACGAGCGCCGCCACCGGCTGGCCTGCACCGTGGACCAGTTGCGGGGTTCCCGCCTTTCGATCATGCGTGGCCATGACCTTTGGCTGAAACAGCATGAGGGAGAGCCCCGGCCCGCCCTGGTGGCGGGGGCCGCGAAGCGGGAGCACAAAGAGGCGGGAACCAACCGGGTCTTGCAGGAGCGCCCCCGGTCTTCCCCGGTCATCCACCGGACCGCCGGGCCCGCCACCTTCGCGGCGCTGAACGTGCGGAGCTGCTACAGCTTCCTGGACTCGCTGCTCACCATTCCCGCACTCGTGGAGGAGGCCCTCAGCCGGGGGTTTACGGCGGTGGCCCTGACCGACCCGAATCTGCACGCCGCCGTCCCCTTTTATCAGGCCGCGAAGGAGGCCGGCCTGAAACCCATCATCGGCGCGGAGGTGCGGTGCGACGGGCACCCCCGGCTTTGCTACGTGGAGAACGCCACCGGCTACGAAAACCTGTGCCGCCTCTTGTCTCTCCGGTCGGGAGCCCGCGTCACGGAGGCGGAGGTGGACAAGCACTCCTCCGGGCTCATCTTTCCCGGCGCAGACACGGCTCTTCCCGAGATCCGCTACGCGGTGCCCGGCGACCGGCTGCGGTATCAGATCGTGCAGAGCATCCGGACGCTGACGCTCCTGAAGGAAGCGCATCCCCAAAAGCGGAGGGGAGATTTCCACTGGCCGGACAGGGCGGAAATGACGGCACGGTTCACGCCCGCTCAGCTTCACGCGGCGGCGGAGATTGCGGAGTGCTGCTCCTTCGACTTTGACTTCCAGACGCTCCGGTTTCCCCGCTTCAATCCCCCAGACGGGAGCACCGCGAAGGCGATGCTCCGTCGGCTCGCGGAGGAAGGTCTCGCGCGCCGCTACGGCGGCAACGCGCACCGGCACCTTTCGCAGCTTCACGAGGAGCTCTCCATCATCGGCGAAGTGGGGTACGAGGAATACTTCCTGAACGTTTGGGACCTGCTCATGGAATGCCGCCGCCGGGGCATCGACTGGATCACCCGGGGCAGCGCCGCGGATTCCCTCGTCTGCTACTCGCTGGAAATCTCGGGCGTGTGCCCCATCCGCTTCGACCTTTATTTCCTCCGGTTCCTCAATCGTGACCGGATGGCGCTCCAGAAGCTCCCGGACATCGACCTCGACTTTGCCCACGACAAGAAAGACGAAGTCACGGAAATGATTCTGGCGCGCTACGGCGCGGAGCATTCCGCCATCGTGGGCGGGTTCAGCACCTTCCAGGCGCGCTCCGCCGTCGCAGAGGTGGCCAAGGTCCTGGGAGTGGCCGAGCGCGACATCCGCAAGCTCACCACGAAACTACCGCACGCGCACGCGGAGTGGCTGCCGGAGGCCATCGCCTCCCAGCACCTCGCCAAAGACTTCCCCGTGCATGAGGAGCCCTACCGGACCGCCATCGCGACCGCCGCCTTTCTGGACGGGTTTCCCCGCTATCCGAAAATGCATCCGTGCGGCGTGGTGGTCTCGCGTGATCCCATCCGCGCACTGACCCCGACTTTCGTCTCGCAAAAGGGATGGGCCACCACGCACTTCGACATGGACGCCGTGGAGGCGGTGGGACTCATCAAGCTGGACATCCTCGCCCAGGGCGGCCTCGCCGTGATCCGGGATGCGCTCGCCATGCTCGCGGCGCGGGGCATTATTCCGGACCTGGAGCACCTGGAACCGTGGGAGGATGCGGGGATTTGGGGAATGGTCTCCACCGGCCAGAGCCGGGGAGTCCATCACATCGAGTCTCCCGCCATGTGCACGCTCGCGAAAATGGCCCGCGTCCGGGACATCGATACCCTGATTGCCATCGTCTCGGTAATCCGGCCCGGAGCCGCGAACAATCTCAAGAAGATGCAGTTCTCCCGGCGCGCGCAGGGACTGGAGCCGGTGGAGTATGCCCACCCCTGTCTGGAGCCCGTGCTGAAAAGCACCTTTGGCGTGGTTGCCTACGAGGAGCACATCCTCCAAATCTGCGAAGTCTTCGCCGGCCTGAATGGCGGGCGGGCGGACATCCTGCGCCGCGCCCTCGTGAAGACCGACCTCCGGAAGGTGGAGGAGATCGGAAAGGAGTTCATCGCTTCCGCCGTCGCCCTCGGGCGGACAGACAAGGAAATCGCCGCCGTGTGGGAACTGGTCTTCGGTTTTCAGGGATATGCCTTTTGCCGGGCGCACAGCACCGCCTACGGCGTCGAGGCCTACCAGGGCGCGTATCTGAAGCACTACCACGCCCCGGAGTTCCTGGCGGCGGTCCTGACGAACGGGAAGGGCTTCTACACGCCCCTGGCTTACACTCTGGAGTGCAGGCGGCTGGGCATGGGCTTCCGCCTCCCGTGTGTGAATGCCTCTCGCGAGGGCTACGAGGTGGAATACGCGGAGGGGAAGGCGTTCGTGCGGGTGCCGCTGGCCACGGTAAAGGACCTGACGGTGGCGATGCTCGCCCGCTGCCGGGCGGAGCGGGCTCGCGGGCCATTCGCCTCGCTCGCGGATTTTCTGGAGCGCGTGGCTCCCGCGCCCGGGGAAATGCTCACCCTCATCCGCGCTGGGGCGTTCGATTCCTTTGGCGATCCGCGACCGGTGCAGTTCTGGCAGGCCCGCAGCCTGGGCTTCTGGCCCCGCGACGCGGCCTGCCTGTTTCCATCCTCCACGGACCTCGAAGGCCTGCCGTCCACCCTCACCGCTCCCGACCTCGCGGCCCGGTTGAAAGAGGAGCAGGAGCTTTTTGGGTTCACCGTCTCTGGCCATCCTCTGGACCTTCACTCCAGCGTCGCATGGGACACCTACTGCCCGGTGTCGCGCCTCGGAGCATTCGCGGGCCAGCGCGTGACGGTGTGCGGCCTCATCATCGCCGAGCGGATGCACGGCCAGGCCACCGGCGGGGACATGAAGTTCATCACCCTCGTGGACTACACCGGGTTCATCGAATGCGAAATCTTCGCCCAGGCCTACCGCCTCTGGGGCCTCGCGACGATCCGCTGGCCCGTGGTGGAGGTGGAAGGCACCGTGACGCCCTTCGAGAATGGGAACGGGTTCACCCTGGATGTTCAGCGTGTCGGGAAGCCGCGCCCACGCCCTTCCTAACAGGAGCCTAGAAAGAAACCATACTCAGCCCCGCATCCCTCTCTACAGCTCGTCTTCCCGATACCTGATCCCCCGCAAAAAAGTAGACCGACATTTCGGTCGGGTACCAGATTTCGTCAATGATCGAATCGGCTCCAGAAGAATCCGATGTCCCGGCAAAGCCTCCAGAGGCGGGAAATCAGGTGGAAAAGCTGCCGGAGAGCGGCGACGCCACGCGGAAGCAGATTGAACGCTCGAAATCAATTCGGCTGGAGATTCAGGCCCTCCGGCTCCGGCCCGAGGCAACGCTCAGTCGAAACACGTTTGTGGACGTGAAACCGGGGCGTGGTACACATCGATTACCGCAGGCAGCTCCAAGGGCCAACTTAGCACCCGGTCAACGGCTATGAGGTTCCTCGAAGCTACTCGATTGCCACGGAATTCAAGATTCATTCCCAAGGGGCTCACAGGGTCTTGGCCTTCTTTGTGCCTTGGGTTTTGGGACGCAATCGTCGATTAAGCGCAGTGCGTAGTCTTGAGCTGCCCGTTTTACCGAACCCCGGGTCACGCAAAACACCCAAAAGAGGATTGCCAGCAAGAACGTGATCGAAAACGCAATGTCTTGCGTCGGCACGCTATTACTTTGCCGCCAGTGAAGGAATGCCGAGAGGCCGGTGACGATCGTACACAGAATGAGGACTACGATCGCGAATTCCTTCAGCCCGTACAAGTTGCGATGGAATCCATAAGAAACATTCTCCCGGAAGACAAATGGGTACTTTTTAGAGCCTCGGCGAGCTTCCTTGCGCAGGTGTTCGGACCATGCGCGGTAAACCGCATCTGCCTTCTCGGCCCCCTCATTCTCTTGTTGAACGGTCGGAGCCGGAGCATTTGCGACAAGCTGTGCCATCGCTGAGTGGATGTTTGATTTGGAGACTGCATCAATGGTGGTGTCAGAATGCCGGAAGATAAGCGTGGAGGGCCAGCCACCCCATTCTGCCTTGAGTCCTGGTTCCTTGGCCTTTCCAGCATTTCGTGCAAAGGCCGAAAACAGTGTGCAGGCACTCCCATAGAGGAGGACTGCCGTGATCGATTTTAGACTGAAGTTTAGGTCGATGGGGGTGTAGCCTACCAAGACGACGAGCACCGGAGCGAGAGCACACAGCATCGGGCCGAGCCTCGCTTTGCGCTCATAGGCGTCTGTGAATTGCTTCGTGAAGTCCTGGAACGTCATGTCTCTGGTATACCACCTTGGCCCTTAGGACGCAACAGCAGCGGAGGCAGCGCCGCGCAAACCACAAAATATTGTGTTTGACCAGGTTAATCCCACAGGATATGGTAGGCCCACAATGACTGAGATCGTATTCTACCCCTTGGGAAACGCCGATTGCTGCTTCATGAAAACTGGCGGTGGGCACACGTTTGTTTTCGACTACGCTGACATGCGCTCGGCGGACAATCCGGAGGATAAGCGCATGGCCCTCCTCGAAAATTTCAGGGAGGACTTAGGCTGGCCTGAGTCCAAGGAGATCGATGTCCTGGCGATCACTCATGGAGATAACGACCACATCAAAGGCATTCCGGAAGCGTTCTGGCTGAACCACGCCCAGAAATACCAAGACGAGGATCGAATTAAGATTAAGGAAATTTGGGTGCCTGCGGCCATGCTCTGCGACGAAGACGCGGCGGACGACTGCAAGATCCTAAGAGCCGAGGTCCAATACAGGTTCCTTCGTAAAGAAGGTATCCGTGTGTTTGCCCGGCCTGAGCATTTAGCCGACTGGCTCGCTGCGAGAGGAAAACGTCTGGATGACTTCCGCGATATTATAACAGACGCGGGCCGGTTGGTACCTGGCTGGTCTAAAGAAACGCATGGCATTGAGTTTTTTGTCCATTCGCCATTTGCGGAAAGAACTATAGATGGGTTGCTGGACCGCAACGAAAACTGCCTTGTAATGCAGGCCACAATCCGCGAATCGACCGTCGACACGCGATTTTTGATTACAGCCGACTCGGTGTCTTCAATCTGGCAGAAAATGGTGAAGATTACCAAAAGCCATGGAAATGACGAGCGCCTAGCATGGGATCTGTTCTCGATCCCCCATCATGGCAGTTACCTTTCAATGGCGGAGGAAAAAGGAGAGGACATCACTGAGCCGACCGAGGAATTTAAGTGGCTCTTAGAACAAGGATCGGTCCGGAGCGTGATGGTCTCCTCAAGCCGGGAGGTTCTTATTGAAGACGACCCTGACGACGTTCTTCCTCCCCATCGACAAACCTATCGACGCTATAAACAGACCGCCGAGGACCTCGATGGCGAAATTGTGGTCACGATGGAGAATCCCACCCTAAAAGAGCCCCGGCGGACAATTGTCAAAGTTGATCAGTTCGGGGTCACTTTAAAAAAAGAGTCCTCACTGGCAGCATCGATTTTAACTTCCACGGTGTCGCCGAGGGTAGGATGACGCCAGAGTCAGACTTTCTGCCTCCCAGAGGTGAGCCTCAAGCGTGGGAACTGTTAGTGGTTTCCAGAGCCCACGAATTTGCAGTCTTTCTGCAAACCATGGGTACCGAATCGTTCGCGAACTTTAAGGAGGCCCGCAAAGATAAGCAAACCGGTTCCGAATCGATCGTGTTCACGGTGATGGTGGAGAGACCACAGCGACTCGTCCATCCCATTTTGAGAGAGGAGCTATTGGAAGCGGTGTTTCATCCGGATATTGATAAGATACCCGAAGTCTTCGTCCTCCGTAAATCCTTCCCTCAAGCACCCCATCAGAATCTGACTCTCGAAGAGCTTCCGAGACAGCTTTGCCTGTATGAACAACCGTGGGACCTAGTTCGGCTGAGTTGGACCGCCGGCCAATTCCTGCAGAGAACCAGGCATTGGCTCGCTAAGACCGCATCAGGAACGCTGCACGCTGGCGACCAGCCCCTTGAACCCCTGATTATGCCATCAGGCAGTCGGCTCATTTTGCCTTCTGACTTTTCCTTCTCCAAATTCAGCGAAGGAAAGGTCTTGTTGCAAATTGTTAAAGCTCACCAGAATGGAAATGAGACGACCCTCACGGCTGCTTGGCGAGAAGAGGCTAAAACGTCTGGGAAACATTGTGTGGCGGCCGTTTTCCGGTGTGAACCTCAAACGCATGGAGTAATTAAACACCAGCCTCAGAATTTGCTGGAACTCCAGCTCCTGTGTTCGCAGGCGGGATTGGATCTCTCAACCCTACTCTCCGACAGAATCCAAGAATGGCATCGGGATAAGCCTGATGCAAGCATCCTAAAGTCTCAACTGATCATAATAATAGTCCTGCCCAAAAGGCGAACGCCCGAAGCTGACGTAACCGAAGAAATCCGCGCATTTCTCACCGGAAAAAATGTCGGTGATGTCGGCACCATTCTCGGTGTTATTCAAGCTCATAACGGGATGCAAGGCTACATAATCGGCAAAACCGGGGTAGATGACGAAGCTCTTCGGGGGTTGCAAATCGGAATGGTCGATACCTATCTAGCTCTTAATGCCGAGATTGCCGCCCACCTAAACGGTGTTGCGCCCTATCAAGGCAAAATCGTCGCAATCGGACTGGGCGCTCTAGGTTCACAGATCTTTAACAACATGGTGAGAGCAGGATACGGACGATGGGCCTTGATCGATCCAGACACCCTACTGCCGCACAACTGCGCCCGGCACGTTCTAGGCGATTGGGCAGTGGGAGCCAATAAAGCCACCTCCCTAGCGGCAATGGCCGACGCAATGCTGGACTCTTCAAATGCTACAGCCTTTTACGCGGTCGATGTAATGAAGCCGGGAGATGCTAAGGAGAAACTTGAATTAGAACTGCAAACGGCGGATGTCATTTGCGATTTTTCCGCGTCGATTGCCGTCGCTCGCTATTTAGCAGCCAATGGAAGCGCGGTGCGTCATTGTGGTGCCTACCTCTCCCCAAAAGGCGACAGCTTGGTGATTGCCATTGAGGATACGAATCGGGCGGTTCGCCTGGACTGGCTTGAAATGCTGCATTATCGTACCGTGTTGGAGAATGAAACGATTGGTAAAGGGTTCGCGGAAGTCGATTCCCACCTGCGATACGGGAATTCTTGTCGGGATGTCAGTTCACAGATCGCACAAGACGACGTTGCGATGTGGGCGGCAGTTGCGAGCAAGAATTTGAAAACACTTCTTAAATACCAAGATCCTGTATTACGCATCTACACTGTTGATGAATCGAGCAACACCTTCATGACGGAGGTGATCGTCACGCCATTAATCGAGACTACGATCGGCTCATGGTTGTTCAGGATGGATCGTACTTTGCTCGACAAAATCGGCACGTTCCGCCAGATGCGACTCCCAAATGAGACCGGTGGTGTGCTGATCGGCAACTTCGATACATTGAACAGGGTGTGCTCCATTGTAGATTTTATCCCCTCCCCTCCTGACAGCGTCGAATGGCCAGTTTCGTATATACGAGGTTGCCGCGGACTTCGAGATCGGGTGGATGAAGTCCAAAGACGCACACTGGGGCAAATTACCTATGTCGGAGAGTGGCATTCACACCCCGATGGCATAGCGGCATCGCCGAGTAACGAAGACCTCAAAGCCTTCAGTTGGATCGACGCCCATATGGGCCGGGAGTCATTGCCCGCCATAATGTTGATCGTTGGCGAAAGGTCTAAGTTTTCGTTCGTGCACGTTGAGAGTCAATGAACGAACGGAGGGAATGGCCAACTTGGAACCAGATATAGACAGGGTATAAGGGGTTTCGTTTTCCAGTCGGAGCAACCCCCGGTTCCTATGTCAGGCCCTCGCATGAAGAACACTCCTTGAAGTCCGCACGGGATCTCTGAACTTCCCAGTAACCCCAGAGGCGGTCATCCCGGTTTCTTCCTTCTGCTTGTGGTTATCGAGCCTTCTCTGCTCTTTCCCCGCTCGTTTTGATCAGGGTGCTCGCAGCGCTGGATTCCATTCCGCGTCGTCCTTTGAGCAGAGTCTCAATATCTGCGTCCAATAGAGCCCTGAGAGTGTCTCTTTCATTCAATAGAACGAATCTTTTCCGATCGAAATCGGACAGGCCCATCTCGATGGGATTACTTGTTTTCTCAAACAACATTGTGCTGAACATAATATACAAAACGACGGAAAAACAGAACACGAGGATGCAGATCACTCCCCACCCGCTAACGGATATAACTTGACGAGACAGCAACGTCCCCACAAGGAATAAAATTGCCACAATTATCCCGGCGACAATGAAGAGGCTTTTTAACTTACTCCTTTCGCGGAGACTTATTTTTTCCTCTAAATAATAGATATCTTTTTCTAGTCTACCGATCCGCTCCCTTATGGGAAGCATTGCGCCTTCCTGCGCTTCGGTCATCCACTCCTTAATTTCTATATCCATGGATTCGATAAGTAATCCCTGCAACGTTCTAGCAATAGATGCAGTATAAAGATTGATGTTATCGAAATCCAAGGCAAGCCGTCGACGCGCAAACGACTTCACCACTTCAGCGTCCCAAGTTATAGGGTGTAAATAGCGCGCGATTTCCATAAACTCGCCAAATGATTTCGCAAAATCGGGCAAAATTTTATTTAGTAGCACCCATGTCCTCCCGTAGGTGAGGTCTTCGCGGAAAAGCGCTTTTAGTCTTTCCACGCCTGCCGCCGAAATAGGATCGAATTCGCTCACTATTACCACCTCGTCCGAAATATGTCGACTGATGGAGATTGACGCGAAGACGTCTGAGCCCGCCTGGGCATCCAAAAATATAAAATCGACTTTCTCCCTTAAATCCAAAAGGGCTCTGGAGAGATTGTTTCTGTATTGAGCCGGGTCGATGCCTTCCGTATTCTGAAATGAGTAGGTGGCAGGCATTAAATAAACCCCGGAGGGGAGTTGAAACCAGCATGGATTAGGTTGCCCCGAAGGTCCCGTTCCGAGTTCAAAAACGCCCTCCGGGCGAACTTTCTTCGCTATGAGGAATTCATGATGGATGCGCACCTCCTTAAGATAGAGTAATGTTAAGCCGTTCGTAGAAGCATCCGTATCGATCATTGCGACTTGTTTTCCCAATCCTCTGAGAAACGCCGCCAGGGTAGCAGTTAATGTAGTCTTCCCTGATCCGCCTTTCGCGCTGGCCATGCAAATAACTCTAGCTCCCATGTCCCCCCCCTATCCAGTTGACAGCTTCAATACGTGATTTTTCTATTTCTATAACCGCCGATTCCCGTGGGAGCTCATTACCTAAGTTCGCGACGATTGCTTTGTAGAGAGACATGAACTCCGCATGGGAGGCATCGGAAAACGATTTTCCTCCGTTTTTGGCAATCGAAATCAAACCTTCGATGTGAATTTTTGTCCGCTGCATTTGCTCATGCGCGCAGATCACCTGCTGCAGTGTGTCCTGAAAGAACTTCAGTTGGTTGCATGGATCCGACTGGTACATTAGATAACACATCCGGAATTTGAACATTAAAGAATTGTTGCAGTCATCCACCGCAACAAGCAGTCCGTTAATCTTTATTTCGGATTCGGCGCTGATCTTTCCGACAGATTTTGAGTCGATGTTGGCCTTACGCTTCGAAGATGCCAATCCAAGCGGGACGGCGTCATCAACATTTTTGTAGACCACGCGAGTCGTTCCATCGCAGCATTTATGAATCCTTGTTTTCGAGAAAAACACAATATATATTTACAGCAGTTCAGCATTAACATTCAAGCGGAGAATCCGTTACGCATGCGCGGCGCAAAGGACGGGCGGAATGGGCGGTCTTTATCTCCTTCGGGGTCCTTCCTAAGCGAGGAAGAATCACCGGTGCCGCTAAAAGCGTTTACGCGTTCGCTTTTGGATCTGAGCCTCTTCGTGCTGGAAATCGAAACACCTACCGCTGGAAGAAGCTGGGCACTCCCATTACCACCAGCACGGCTCCGCGAGGTACGCGCGCGCCGCGATGGCTTGCGGTCGATCGCTCCAGCGGCCATCGTGGGAATTCCGCCGCCTGCCGTCCCGGCGTCAGTTCCCACAATCCCTCGAAGAGCTGAAGGTAATACTCCACCGGACCGAGGGCAGGAGGTTCGTCGGCTCGGGCTGGGGGGATCATGCGGCAGCCTCCCGGAAACCCCACTGCGCGGCAAGGTCGGGAGCGCGGCTTGCCCGTCCGTTGACAGTTCCGGCGCAATGTGCGCGGCGCAACCGGCAAGCCTGCCTGGTGCATGCATGCCTAGTATCTTGCGCCCATGTGCGAAGACTCGCACCGCTCAGATGCCCTTCGTGCCCCACCTCCCTTCCGCGGCACACGAGCCACGCGAGGCAGGAAGACTCCCCGCAGCACGCCCACCGCACCACCACCACAAAGTCACCACCGCGGGTTCGCAGCCGTCACCCGCGGCGCATCGTCCGAGTGTTCCGCACCCATCTCCGCACGCGCTTCTGTCCCCGTTCGCCGTGGACGCGCCTTCCGGTGGCTGGCGGCGCCTACGGCAAAGACGACACCAGCACACCACCTCTTTTACCCAATGCCACCGCAGCCCACTCGATGTCATCGTCCGTCGGCGCATGTTGCAAAGGTCTCAGCATCCGCGCCCCCGGTATTCATCCGTACAGCGGTGACGCATGCTCCCCTGTGGTCACACGAACTCATGCCCGGCACTTTCCATTCCAATAAAGCACATAACCGCGCATGGTGATGATACATCCTGTGGGCCCGCCATTTTCGACCGAGTTACTGAACCGAAATCAGGAAAGAATATAGAGTTCGACGGGACGGATTATGAAACTCCTTCGGTTCCGGAAAGACGACTATGCGAAACGTTAGAATGAGGCCTTTCCATAAACTCCCCGCCGGGAGTTTGACCGCGTTCCCCTCCGTAAGCCCTTTCCTTCCGCCGTTTGTTACTTCGGATTCGGGAAAAATATCGCTTTCTGGACTCGTTGCCCCGGTTGCCAATTCCTGCCTTTTTCAGGCAGCGGAAGTCTACCGACATTTCGGGGTCACGAAGCGCCTGTTCGAATTTCTGGATTAATTTCCCGCAGTCAATGCCGGCCAAATTGCAGGTCATCGAAAAGTCCCCTTTCTCATCCCCAGCCTCGTGAAGCCACTTAAGTGCTTGGCTCTTCGCTTTGATCGCGGACTTCTTTTTACTTTTGCTAGAGGCGTCAATCAGTGCCTGAACCGCCACTGCGATCCAGAGGGCCCTACACAAATCATTGTCAGTTTCATCGATTTGAGGCTCAGTTCTCGAGTCATCATCTACATTGTAATCCATCGGTTCTCCGTTATATCTTCAATTGAAATGCGCTCGCTTGATGCGCCAATCGAAAATACTTACGAGATAAAATATACGGAAGCCGCTCAACCGTAAATTGTGAATGCAGTTGCCGCAATGCAACATGCATCTAAAAAGCATACGACGAGGTGCGACAAAACTTTTTCCTGGGTAAAAATCCGGGTAAAAATGGAGGGGCCTATAAAAAAGTCTTTAAATACAAAGGGTTGCGAGGCGTTTTGCTTCCGGCTCCGGGCACCATCGTTAACATTTCTTAACGATTCAGGAGGTCTCATAAAGT
The DNA here is from genome assembly GCA_965229245.1 of Verrucomicrobiales bacterium. Taxonomy (GTDB): domain Bacteria; phylum Verrucomicrobiota; class Verrucomicrobiia; order Verrucomicrobiales; family V1-33; genus V1-33. Next base: position 260,122 of record CBDDIW010000001.1, on the reverse strand, counting down.
CCCGCAAACGCAGACCGAGAGCCCGCCTCAGAGGAATTCGGTGAAGCCGATTGTCCGACGAAATCCCAAGAAATGTCATTTCATCCCTCTTTATTCTGGGTAAAAATCCGGGTAAAAATACCACCTATATTACAAACAAACTATAAGGTGTATGGATGATGTTGAGCGATGCAAAACTAAGAGGATTAAAGTCCGATGGAAAATCAAAAAAGCTAAGCGACGGAGGAGGTCTCGTTTTGCTTGTGCATCGCAACGGCTCACGTTACTGGCAATTTCGGTATCAGTTTGCCGGGAAGGAAAAAGTAGTCTCGTTTGGCAAGTACCCCGATGTGTCGTTAGCGGAAGCTAGAGGTCGTAAAATGCAAGCGCTCACACTACTGCGAGATCTTATCGACCCCGTCGCGGATCGTAAGGACAAAAAATTAAAAATCGAGAGGGCGCATCGCAACACCTTTTTAGCTGTGGCCGAGGAGTGGATCGAACGCCATGATGAAATCTGGACCGTTGGCCATATAAAACGTACATGGCGCCGTCTGGAAAACCATGTCTTTCCGCACCTTGGGAAGCGCGCGATTACCGAGGTCAAGCCACTCGATTTGCTAGAAGTGATTAGGAAACTGGAATCGACAGGCGTCAATGACACGTGCAGTAGGGTGCTGCGCATTTGCAGTGCAGTCTTTCGCTACGCAGTGGTCACTGGCCGTATCGAGCACAATCCGGCACTTAATCTCAAGGGGGCGCTCAGGCCCCATCGAGAAAACCATCTTCCCTCCCTTCGAGTGAAGGAAATCCCAAAATTCCTCACAGCACTGGAAGAACTTCGATCATCCGAACAAAATCGAATAGCATTCAAAATACTGATGCTAACGGCGGTCCGTTCCGGTGAACTACGGAAAGCGAGATGGGAAGACTTTGACTTAGAGGCGAGGGAATGGCGGATTCCGGCGGAGGTAATGAAAATGCGTGAGGAGCACATCGTTCCCCTCTCCAATCAAACGCTCGGACTGCTGTCTCAGCTTAGAACAATTTCGACAGATGGGGAATGGCTGTTTCCGAACCAGCAAGGCAGGAAGAAGCCTTTCATGAGCGAGAACACAATCAACCAAATGATCTGGCGTATGGGATATAAGGGCAGAGTCGTCGGTCACGGATTCCGCTCGATGTTTTCGACGATTCTCAATGAAAACGGGTTTCGCGCAGATGCTATAGAGCGTCAACTGGCTCACTGTGAGAGAAACAGAGTCAGAGCGGCTTACAACAGGGCGGAATATCTACCGGAACGAAGAATCATCATGCAGTGGTGGTCGGATTTTATTGACAAATGCAGCGAGCGGGCTCTCGAAGACTCCGATCACGTGGATGGCGTCGGAACACCGTGCGCGGCATCGAACATGGGCGGACACAATGTGCATGGTGGGGCAGCCGTCATTACCGGCTTCTAATTAACACGACCCAGCGCACCCTGGAGATCGAACACGTGCCTCAGTTTCGTGTGCGGCAACGTGGGGGCGTTTCCGCGCGGCCACCAATGCACCTTCGTGTTCATCGCCAGACACACCAAAACCTGTGGGCATCAATTGTCACGATTCTCCTATTTGCCGAGGGCGTCGATGCAGGACTTTATCTCCTCGAGTTTCCAGCCCGAGGCCCGCAGGCCGAGCTTTACGGGAGGAGGATAAATTCCTAATTTCATTCCTCGGTACCAGGTGCTTTTGCTTACAGGTATGAGTTTCAACACTTGAGTGAGGCGCAAAAAACCGGTCGCCAGCTGCGTCTTATCTTTGTCCATTCAGATCTCCATTGGTGGAACCATATTTTAGCAAGGTGCTGTCACTTAGGTAAGGGCCAATGGAGATCCAAAAAAGCATGGATGGAGCTAGCATCGTTCGATTTAACAGTCCGATTGGAATTCCGGGGAATCCTTTCGGTCCGATAAAGTTCAGTATTGCGTTATTAACAGAGTCAATGCTGCACGCCTTGAGTGACGGGTAGCCTTCATTCAGCAGGACATTCTTATCGCACCCTCACGACTACCGAGAGCGGACGCCACTGACTCGGCTTGAATGGCTCGTGACTTGGGCAGTTCGACTTTCACGAACGCCTTCTTCAAGCTGAGCGAAGATCTCCCAGTTTTGATGTAGCGCCGCGACACGAAGTGGGGTTGAACCGTACATGTCTTCTAGGAGACAATCGGCTCCATGTGAAAGGAGAAGCTTACAAACCTCCGCATCGCCTGCTTGGCAAGCGTTGTGTAGAGGCGACTGCCCCTCGCAGTCCACCGCGTTGGCCCCCGCACCGCAATTCAAGAGGGCGCGGGCGGTCTCGAATGAGTGATTAAGTGCAGCATAGTGAAGCGGTGACCGAGACAATTCATCAGCACCGTTGGGATCCATTCCATCTGCAAGACACTGAAGCACCTCATTACTGTCATTGTGCTCAATTGCGTAAAACAACCGTTTTGCTCCATCCATCGAATACCTCAAAATTCAATTTGCAATAAAATAATAAAATCTAGCGTTGATGTCAACTAAGATTCGGCTTCACCCAATCCGAGTAGCGGCACGTTTACCGATGATCACCAAAACTTGGAGCTTCGCGGATTAGTGTGTCTCTGGTTGCGTGGACGGAACCAGTTGCTGCCCCAGCGGATTCCATTTGCGCCGCTTCGGGCAAGGGAGAATCCGGCATAACTCGCTCCGCTCGGCCTTCGGCACTTATTCCGGTTCTCCCTTGCCCCCGCTTCGCAAACGGAGCGGAGTCGTTATGGGTTTCGCTGGAGCGAACCCTTGCTGCGGCAAGGGCTCAAAGCGAACCCAGCCGTGTCCTTTCTTGGAGAAACCCTCCGGAAGCACTACTCTCGAACACACCAATCCGTGAAGAGCCCAAAACTTGCGAATCCGAAGTGTAGCGGCGGAGTTCATTTTAAGTCTCGCGATCGGCAGCGGGTGTAAGTGGTTTACATCTAGGCTTCAGCGTAAGCGTCCTTCTGCGAAAGAGGGCGAATGGTTTAACCCGCGTGACATCCCTCAAGAGGGGTATTGCGGCGTTTGCATATCGTCGGTGCCCGCGTAGACTTATGAGCGGTCCCCCCTACCCACAACAAGCCCCGTCCGGCGAAGGTCGGGCGGGGTTTTCTAAACTAATGCAGCCATGCTCGAAGCAGGGAACACCGATCACCGTGCGCACTCCCGTTTCATGCTGGATGATCGTCAGTTCGATGGCGTCGTGATAGCCTTTATCATCTGTGAGGCTGAGCACGCGGACCTCCCCCGTCCCGTCCGGAAGCTCTCCTCCATACTGTAGCGGCGGAGGTGCGCCCGGGAGACGCGGGCGATACCGCCGGGCTTGCCACTCGGGTGAGGGAGGCGGTGGAAACGATGGAGGACCGGTGGAAGCTTTTCGGTGAAGCCGAGCTTCGTGAGCACGCTCTCCAGTTTCGTATAAAAGCCGTCGCGCGGCCCGCTCACCAGTTCCCCGGGCCGCAGCCAGAGCTCCTCCTTCTCGCTGTGCCGGTCTTTCCTGCGGAATTTTTCCATGCCTCAAACGCTAACGGATTCTCCGCGCCCGGGCCAGGAAATTCAGCGGGCGCACGGGAAGATTTCCGGAGGGTTTTCCAACGGGCTCCTAAGACCTAGACCGCATGCCCAAGATACTGGTTGTTTAGTTCGTGGATGCTCTGAGTTAACTAAATCATGCAATGGGTCGATGGCCGAAGTAAAAGTCGACGCCGTCAGGCTTGAGGCATCTTGCCACCAAGAACCCCCGACTGCACAAGCATGAGAAAGTAGTCTGCGGCATTTTGCATGCTGATCGTCCTGAATTTTCCCTCATAGTCCTTCTCCACCCTTTCCTTTCTTTTGTCCGCGAAGTCGGAGATGCCCCGAATTGCCAGAAGACGCGGAGGATGGATGGTGGTCCACGCTGCATCGAAGGCAGCCGCTGTCTCCATTTCAAGAGCGTGAGCCTTACGGTTTTGCCCCTTCACCCATTGGGCGAAGGCTTCGGACTTACCGACGGCGGGGCCGCTCGCAAGGTTATTATCCCCTGCCACAACCAAAGGAGTCGTCCTTGTGATGCTGTCAGCATGAGCTTTCCCAGAAAGTGTCGGCCCCAAGCTTTTGAGGCTCCGGTGCCTGGCCCGCTGTTGCCACTGCTTCAAAATGTTAGGGTACTTACGATGAAACTGGCGGACCTGATTCAAAAGGTGGGCATCACTCTGATAATGTTTGCCTGACAGCTTCAGCTCCCACTTCTGCCCGAGGTCGGTGGCTGCACTGTTTTCAAAAATGGCGTAAACTTCGTTTGGCACCAGCACATCTCCAAGAAGCAGATCGTCCGTCAGAGAGCCCGCGATACCTATGACCGCTAGGATCGCCGGGGTGAAACGATCAACCAGAATGGACCCTGTGCCGGCTGCCCTACCCGGTCCCATTTCCTCCGGACACATGGCAACTATGCTGGTGCTACCGGCGTTGCCTGGGAGCTCAATCTTGGTTCCGTAAAACGTTACGGCCTTCTGCTCGTCATCTTTATGGACCCAGGTTGCTCCTCCACGCCGCCCGATTAGGGCACGGAAGGTATCGAACTCCTCTTGAAGGGCGATGAACACCGCAATATCAGCTTTAATGGGCATGTTGTGCATAGAAGCGGTCGGCAATCGAGTTTTGATGGAAGTAAGTTTGAGAGACCGTCCGTTTGCGTCCTGAACATCGTTTTTGAAGAACAGAATCTGATGTCGGAACGCCAGCCGCGCCATCTCCTGCTCAGCTTCCACTGATTTAACTTTGGATAGTTCTACAGGACTCAGTTGGCCAAGAGCCTCGCAGACAGCAACGGTGAAGTCATGGTTGCCCGTCACAGGAGTTTTGCCGATCGCAATGTCCTTAAGGAAGGTCACAGCATCGAGTCCCCTCATTTTGGCAAGACCACCCACTGCAGCGACCCGGGCAGGTCCAGTGAGTTCGTTGCTCACGGAGGCGCTCTTAAGCTGGGAAATGGCGTCGGATCCGAGTATCTCCGGGAACTCAAACAAGACTTCTGGGATGGCTGCATAACGACGCTTTTTCCCTGTAACCCGCTGCAAGTAGAGTCGAGTACGGGCGCGGATTTCCGCATTCAGAGGATCAATCGTTCGCTTCTCCCCAAAAGCCCGCTGACGTATTCTTCTTTGGTGATACGTGACTAGCACCGCTCTCAACCAGAGCCCCAACTCCTCTGGCGTCCGCAAATCTGGTTCGGGAATAGCCCAGAGCCGTTCGAGCCCGGCATCGTCCGCGAGTTCTGCCAACATTCTAAGAATCGAGATTCTCACCCCCTTGTTCTTCTCTTTGGCCAAAGCATCCATCAAAGATTCTGCTGCCTGCCGGGAACGTGTGTTTGAAAGCAATTCAGCCGCGTAGGATCGGGTGTCAGCATCCGGACATCGATGCAGGAAATCGGTTACCAAGCGAGCCTCCATTTCGCTGAGTTGATAACCGGACAGATTGCCGATGATTGCAAAAGTGCAGGGGTCATCCATTGCTTGGCTGGCGAGGAATGCGATCAATCTCTGTTGAGAGTCTACACTACCAGACCGGATCAGTTCCGACACTGCGGCGCCACGGGTTAGATCGTCCACAGCAGCTGAGACGGCGATTTCAAGCAAAAGAGGTCCTGATAACTCTGAATCAAATTCTCCAAACAAAGAAACGCACTCGCTAGTCTCACGCACATGACCTTTCCTCACTGCTGTCCAGAAGGCAGTTTTTGCTCCCGGTAGATCCCGGCGTTTAACAGCTTTTGCGATGGCTGCGCCATAATTAATAATCCTGCGCGAGTTCCGGCTGGCTCCTTTCCTGCGATCAAGGACCCAATTGGGCAGATCCTGACAGAAGACACTCACTTCGGGCAGCGCCAGAACATCCAAGTACTTTGCGTCGTCAAAAAGGGGTTCCAACGCGATGGGCGGAATCAACTCCAGCCACGATACGTGGGTCGAGTTTCCGCCCCGTTTCAGACGGTGATCCAAAATGCGCCGCGCTAAGCCGGTGGGATCTAACTCCAAAAAAGCCTCCAGCGGGGGAGTCGGTACAAGGAGGGGATGCTCCAGGAGAATTTTCCAGAGCTGGTCGCGCAGATCAAAACCAAGAATGCGCTGTCCCCCATCCTCCTCCTTAGCGGCCGCCAGCATGCTAGCCAGCCGCGAGGCGAGAATGCCGAACCGATCGAAATTGATGGCGACCTTCTTAACCTCATACCACAAAGCCTCCCATTCCGGCGTACCCGTTTTAACTCTTGCTGCAAGAAAGCGGGCCACTTCTTTCCACTGCTGATGCAGGATCAAGGAGCCATCCTTGGGAATGGCATCGGGGGATTTGCTAAAATATTCTGCCGCCAAATATTCCTGAAAGTTTGCATGCAGGAATTGATAGTCCGACGTCTCCACCGAAGGGCGTGCAATTAGGCGAGAGGGAACGAGCAGTGACTCGAACCGCCCTTTAGTTCCCGTGCAGTCGTCGTAGTCTAGTCCATCAAAAACATATCGGGGCGCATCCGGTGCTGATGCCAGCAGCCAGCAACTGAGGCGCGAGACATCCTCCTTATCGCCTTTTTTGAATTGCTCAGGCTGTTTTGTGTCATGATTGTGCTGCTCGTAAATCAGCTGAAGTGCTTCCCTAATCACATCGCCCCGGTTGCGCGGGAGGGCCCGCGGAGGGCCCCCTTCCGGATTACTTCCCAGTGCGCAGATAAGTGTTAACAAAAAGGGGCTGCGGGCCATGCGTCGCAACTCGGGAATGTGTTCTAATGCCTCTTCAATGGCACCGTAATATAACTCCCGACTGGTCAACTTCAGCCAGCGGTTCGCCAGTTCAAGACTGGCACTGTGCTTCAGCCCCATGACTTCGTATCGCCGTACAGCGGGCAACCGCTGAGGGTCTCCTGAAAAACGGGTGGTGATGATGACCGGATAAGAAGTTAGATTTCCGATTTCCGGAAGAAGGCCGTCACGCATCCCCGCCGGCACCTCGTCCCAGCCGTCTAGAAGCCAGAGGAACGTCTCCACCGTCTCCGGTCGGTCCGAGGGCGGGTCAAGCAGACCAGACGCGATCATTCGCCATTGAACGAGCTGATCTTGGTCGATGATGCCACGGCTTTTGAAGAAATACTCTAGAAGCGAAAGTCCTGGCTGCTCCGCTCGTTCGCGGGCGTACTGCCGTAAGCTGATCACAATGGGGATGCCAAATGGGCATTCGGGCGCTGTGATGATGTGGCGGGCGATCCATTTGACCAAAGTGGACTTCCCCGCCCCAGGGAGACCAGTGATTACAGTCACGCCTTTGAGTTGAAGCAGCACTTCCTTCACACTATCACCCACCCCCGAACGGTCAAAGCCCAGCGCCTGAATGGCTTGCATGTCGGCCAAGCGGGGAGTGCTTCCGGCATCCAACCTACGAAGAGTCAGATTTACCCAACTGCTCTCCATCGGCAGGTCCGGCACCCCGGGAACTGGGCTTTCGATCCGGCTCCACGAGGGAGATTCCAGAAGCGTTCGGGGCCACTTTCGGGTTAGCGGAGAAAGATCAAATCTTGGTTTGTAGACCTGCCCCCGGTCCGTAGGCACAAAGTCGCCCACCGCCTCGTGCAGCATGCCGGTGGCACTGCGACTAAGCATACTGGTCACCTTGCCTTCGTAGCGACTAAGGACATCTGACCGTTCCCAGTGTCTAGGAAGAGACGATTGCACAACCGCGGCAAGAAGATCAAACAATTTCGCGCCTGAAGATTCACCTTTGGAAAGGTGGTGGGCAAACCCTTCAGCGACGCTTTGGAGCTGACTTTCCGGGATTTCCAGGTAGCCAGACAACAACCGGACACGATCCCATGCCTGTGCCCTCGTCAAAGGCGGTGCCGCTGAGCGAAGGCTGTCCAGCTCCAGCAGTTCGGGCGAGCCGCTGATCAGATGATTCAGCAGCAGCAGAAAATCGTTTACTCTCAGGGGCCATTCGTCAGCAACCTCCAGCATTCGAACAGAATGCCAAGTTTGAGTAACACGTCAATCCGCGTCGAACACCCACCGTAAACCTGTTTCGAAGAACCACGGTGGTCCGACGGGCATTGGCTCCTTGTTGCAGACGCATAATCTCCCGCCTCCGAATTCGTGATGCGGCGGACCCTCCATAGAGGCCTTTTGGGGGGACTCACGCGCCGTGCCAAGAGATCATCAAACGGCGCGCCGCTGATATATCCGGCATCGGGTCCACCAGATTCGTCTCGCTCCGGGCCCGCTGTAACCTAAACCCGCCATAATTACACTCCCTGCTCTGAGCGATCCCTTCGGAACAGGACCAGAAATCCCTGCCTCGCCATACCTCGTCGTCGCGTCGCGATCCCCGCCCGGCTGCGAAGCCTCCGTGTTCGCGTTACCGGTGGAAGCACTTTCCGGTTCCCAAACCGGGCCTCTGCGCACCTCTGTGTTTCGAGGCCCAGGTATTGGTAATATATTTTATCAAACTCTCCACATCGACTCTGGCAGCATTGGACCATACCGTAAGTCGAGGCCGGACCACCGCCGCGATGGACCCTTCGGGTCGAGCTTATCCGCGCGCGACCTCTGAAACTGCCCTCTAATTCGCGGAAGTGCATTAGTTTAGTCGATCCTGAAAAACCCGGGTTTCGGATGGTCGTGGAAATCGTCCAACAAGTGGCACGGTCTTCAGGCAGGTGTCGCGGACGGAGCGGGCAGAACCAGACTCAACAGCCAGGCGACAAAGGCACGCCAGCGGGCGCGGAGGTGCTTCAGCAGCTTGTGGAAGTTCATTCCCGCCGCGCTTAGCACCGCGTTGGCCATGTCTCCCGCCGCACCCCACAGCCGGTTGCGATCCAGGCGGTGTTCCGCTTTGAGATGGCCGATACCCGGTTCCACCGCCGCCCGCCTTCTCATCCATTTCCAGAGGGCCTTCGAAATCGAAACCCGGCGTTTGCGGGCCACATGGATCCTGGGGGCTCCCGGATCCCGCCCGCACTGATGGCCCCGGTAGCCCATGTCCACAAAGACGTCACCGGGCATCCTGCCGCTGACCCGCCGCACCTGCTCCAGGGCGGTCCGCAACGTGTGCCCGTCATAGGGATTGCCCGGGCAGCTCATGGCTCCCACGTGCCAGCCGCCACGGCTGGTGGTGGCCACGCTCACCTTCACTCCGAATTCATAGCGTTTGTGCGCCTTGCCCTTCCTGATGCACTCCACCTCCGGGGCATGCACGCTGTAAACTTTGTTTTTGTCATGGCGCTCCTGGGCGTGGATCCGGCGGGCCACGACCATCAATTTGTCCAGTTCCGGAAAACCGCGCCCGCCCTTGCGGGCTTCGATGTCGCGAAGAACACGGCCCAACAGGGTATGCAACTTTTTCTGACAGCGCCGGGCCCGGCGGAGTTGCTTTGCGTGCGCATAGCGGCTTTGCATCAGCAGCAGGTGTTTGCCCACCCTTGTGTAACTTTGACGCAATAACAGGCCTGCATTCTTCGCGGCCTTGACCAGGCGCTCCCGTGCCCGGTCATACAGGCGGCTGTCAGTGGGAAACCGGATGTGTTTTTCCTCCACCGTGGTGTCGATATTGACCCGTTTCAGTTGCACGGGTGTGATGGCCTTGAGCTTGAGTCCGGCCTGAATGCTTTGTTGCAGCAGTTCTTCAAGACCATGTTGTCCGGCCCGGCCGCGCCAGCGGCTCATGCTCGAGGGGTCCAGCGGCGGGCGGTGCTCAAAATAGCGCATGCCGCTTAAAAACTGCCAGTAAGGGTTTTGCAGCCAGGCCTCCACCACCGCTTCATCGCTCAAATCGAAGGTGTATTTGAGATAGTGCAGGGAAACCATCAGCCGGGTGTCGATGGCGGGCCGTCCCTGGCCATCGGACCACATCGCGCCGAAGCATTTTTCAAAAGCCCCCCAGTCGATGACCGCCGCCAGTTTCACCATGGAATGATCCGGGTCCACGATGCGCGCCAGTTCGATGCGGAAGAGTTCGATTTGAGGCTCCTGATCGGGATTAGGCCGGCTGCGCATTTCCTGATTTTGCAGGGTTTTGAGCCTGAGGGAAGCAAATCCCTGCAAAACAGACAGGGCGTCCGCGGCTTCCAGCCCTTGCTGCTGCGGCCTCCTGGAGCTTTTTCAGGATCGACTAGTTTAACAGCTCCCATTTCAATGGCCGCAACTGCCCCTTCCGAGGGTGCAGTGGGGCTCATCCGGGTTCGCCGAGATTCCTGAAGTGCAACACGTAGTTGAGATTACTTTCAGAAAGGGTGCCGGAGAAATTAGCAGGGAGTGGACATCAGGGGAAGCGGGGGCAGGAGTGCGGTATTGTAAGAACTGACTCTTGAGCATTTTTACGCGCGGCCGTTGGGACTGTAGAAGCGATGGCGGGTAGGCTGGAGTGTGCCGCCGCGGAGGCATGTCTCCCGCATAAATATTCCGCGCCAATTCCCGAAGCGCCCTAAAAATGCGTTCTTGCAGTCGCGGATTCTAATCCTTTTCCGCCAAGATTAACAAAGGCGCAATTGGACACTTGACTTTTGAGAAAAATGCTTAAGCTAGGTATTACTCCTGTGTTGGTTGCACCGAGAGCCACTTTTGGGGCTCAAAGAGATGGTTCGAATCCCTCTAGGAGTAACTACTCATAGCTAGTGCATCGTCCGTTAAATCAGTGTGCAAATCCTGAACGGCGTGCTATCTATACGCATGGCACGGCGCGCTTCGCAATTCGTATTACACTCTGATCACCGCGGGTATCTGGAGGCTCTGTTAGGGAAGGCCACTTTGGAACAGCGCGTGGGCACGAGAGCCAAAGCGCTGCTGCTGCTGGCGGACGGTTGGAGTGTCGTTGATACCGCCGGCAAGCTCGATCTCCACCGCAACGGGGTGGCTAAAATCCGCGCCCGGTATCTCGAACAGGGGCTGGACTCCCTCGAGGATGCCAAACGCAGTGGCAAGCCGCCGGCTCACGCGGCGGAGACGAAGCATAAAATTGTCACCACCGTGTGCGGCAAGCCTCCCCGGGGAATGAGCCGGTGGAGTGCCCGGACGCTCGCCGCCCGGCTGGGTCTTTCCAAGTCCTTCGTCCACAGTGTCCTGCTGGAGCATGACCTGCATCCTCACTGCCTGCGGACCTTTAATTTCAGCCCCGATCCGCGGTTTGAGGAGAAACTGCTGGAAGTCGTTGGGCTCTACATGAACCCTCCGCAAAACGCCTTGGTGCTCTGCATGGATGAGAAAACGGGCATTCAAGCTCTTGACCGCACGCAGCCGCTACTGCCCCTGCGCGCCGGCAAACCCCGCATGTGGAGCAATGAGTATGTCCGGCACGGCACGCAAACGATGCTCGCGGCGGTGGATATCGAAAGCGGGCGGGCCACCACCTGGGTGAACAGGACCCGCAAATCCGCGGACTTTGTGACGTTCATGGACCAGGTGGTCCGGGAGTATCCGGACCGGCGGCTGTGCGTGGTGATGGATAATCTCAATACCCACAAAGGGGAGATGGCCCGGGAATGGCTGGAGCGGCATCCGCGGGTGAGTTTCCATTTCACGCCCACACATGCCAGTTGGGTGAACCTCGCGGAATGTTTCTTCTCAATTCTCACCCGGAAAGGGCTGCGCCAGGCAGTTCACCGCTCCAACCGTGAACTGATCCGGTTTCTTAAAGACTTCGTGGAGCAATACAATAAAAGGTGTGGTTCCTACGTGTGGACGAAGGATCCGGAAAAGCTCCAGAAGATCATCGAACTGACCAGGGCTTACCAAAACTCAATGCACATGAATTAATAGGACGATGCACTAGTGCTCACCTTTTTCCAGAAAGCATCACTGGGTTGCAGCGAATAACCATGGCGACTACTCGCTAGTGAGTTATTATGGATCACATCATTTTCAAGAGTCAGCTTTTATCCGGCGGCTTTACAAATTATTGCTCCAAGCCGGACGCCCGATACTTATATCGAACAGTCCTCACCGGCCGCGCGTTCCGCTGTCCTTCGGAACCCTTCCGCGTGGGAAAGCTTCACTCTGGAGCTTGGGCTTTTGCAGTTATTTAGAAGATAACAACGACTATGAGCGCAACCGTAGCACCGAAACAGACGAATATATCACCACATTCTGAAGCGGTCCCGCAAGACAGCCAACATCGAATGGGATAAAAGGTAAAAATGCGAACATCGAAATTATCCTGAGGCTCAAAGGGAGCGAGCTCTCTGGTTTTACTGACATAGCTTTACGATAATGCTCCTTTTAGAATCTATTAGGCCCGGACCAAACCCCTACTGAATGGTCGGAAATGACCCATCCATTCATCAAATTGAGTTAAAAAGCATGTCGGCGGAATATATCAACTTTTTATGTGCATTTTAAAGATTGACATGAAGTATAGAAAATGATACAAATCATCGGGCGAAATGAAGATTGATTATGATCAGGCATGCCGTCAGGCAATGAAAACGGGGGTTACGTGAAAACAAATAGTGAAAGAGCTTTGCTTGAGGCAAGCAAGGAGGGCAACAGAGAACGCGTCCGAGAACTTATCAGCCAAGGAGCGAATATAGACAGCAAGGATTCTTCCGGGCGAAGCGCTTTATACTGGGCAAGCGAAAGGAACCACCCACAAATTATCTCTCTATTGCTTTCGAAAGGTGCACGCGCGTTCGATTCAGCTGACTTCAGCCTTTCAACAAGTGATCCTAGCGCAGGTGGCCACCAAAGATGAAAATTAGAAACTACTCAGCGTATTGAAGACTTTCCAGATTCAAATAGATTTCGATGAACGTAACACGCGACCAAGTAGAGAGCAGACGGTCTCCATCATGTTGACCTCAAAACTAGCAAAACCCGATCTCCTGCTGTCGATATTCCTGTAAGCTCTTAGGACACCACAAATTTCATCACCAACCTCCACTGGTACGACCAGCATTGACCTAAACTTTGGTTCAAGCTCCTCGACAAGCCGCCCTACCGATTCAAGGGGCGGGTTACAGTTCAAATCTTTTGAAATACGTCGCATCTCCTGTTTGTCCATGACATTATTTATCTTGAGACTAAGTTTTCTCCTGATCACAAAGGGCACCAGCCCCTTCTCTTGCTCGGATGAATAAAATGTTTCAGAACCATGTGGTAGAACAGAGTCCGATGAACTTGCGAAAGGATAAAAACGATCGTTTGTAACGCGAACAAATAATGTACAGTGATCACATTCTAACATACTCGGAATGGCGCGCACCGCCTCAGCGATATCAACTTCCGACGCATCTTTCCGGGAGATGCCACGAACTGAATTCAAGAACACTTTGTATTGATTTTGCATCATTCTCCTACGGAAAGCCGTAGCCACGATCTGTACCAATCGATGAAGCATCGCCTGTGCTTCCACAGGTACATCGGGATCCTCAGTGGAATTAAGAGTGACGCCAAGCCTACCAAGGACCTTACCATAGAGCATTAGCTCATCAAAAACCAAAATTTTCCCGTCATCCGTAGGCAGCGACTTCCCTTCATCAAACGCGGAGTCGTCAAAAGCCTCCGGGCCCGAAGCTCCGTCAGGCAGAAAGTCACTAAATATTGCTGGCACCCCCTCCTTACTTTCTCGCAACCAAAAGGCGGCACTCGTAGAATGTGTCACGTAGTGAGCTGTGGTACATAGCTTGGCTAATACTTGTTGTTGAACATCATCCACGTCCTCTCTCGCTGAACTGTCCAATGTGTAAACAATGAATTCAAAAAGATCCCATAGACCATAAAAATAGTCTACTTGTGGTTTCACTAATGGAGGCATAACAAATTTACCCGCCAATTCTGCTGTTTCCCGAATGATAGACTCCCTGTCAACACCAAAATGGTCTTTGACGGGGCTTTCCATATTAACTATTCCGATCGTTAATCCTCTATGCGTAATCGGAAAGATGCACTCCGATTGTATTTCCACGGCCGAGGGCACATAACCCTGACAGTTCAAAACGTTGCCTATGTTACATGGCCTGCCAATTTGAAAAACCTCACCGCAAAGGCCTTCCGTGCTACTTAACTCTAAGAATAGCTCGGTATCTTTGCCCGCGTGCATGTACTTGATTGACCCGTCAAACGCCTTAATAGCAATGTAGCCACGTAAACTGGAAGTGCGGTCGAGACATTGAGCGACCAGTGAATCTAGCCCTTCAATTATCTCTGGTGCAGGAGGAGGATTCAGAATTTCTTCAATTCTCTTCACATAATCGATCAATGTCGACCGGTCGTGTTCCGAAAAAGATTCCGCTGGTGCAATTCTGTCTAAAAGTACGACTCCACTTGGGCAATTTTCGCAATGGAACGGTGCAACCATCTCGGAAGCGATGTCCGCGCTTACCTCAATGTAGGACTCCTTTGAACCCGGATCAGAAGGATAAATCACGGGGACCCCGTTTTTTGTAGCCAGCCCGGTCAGGCCATCCTGAGCAGCCCAAACAACTCCTCGGTCGTCCTGACGTTTGATCCAAAGCTCGGGCTGTATTACAAAATAGAAAGAATCATTGAGCTCGTTTCCCCCATGACTGTGCGCCTTTGAAGTGCCCGACTCAATGTAAGCAATAAACCCCACCGTTGATCGTGTGCATTTTACAATTTCTTCGAGCAAAGCTCGTAACTCACCTTCCACACCTCGTCGCTTATTGTCGGATAAAACTTTGAATTTTTTCATTTTTTTGCTCAGATAGTTATAATAAGATTATCGATCCTGCGACACGCCTCCTCAGGTGAGAGGCAATCAATTATTGTCTGTACGCGGGGTCCTGTCCGCGCCCCTGTAAGGGCGAACCGAATATCCGACAGTATTACCTGCTGCTTCGTTTGGCCCGCTAATCTCGTCAACTCATTTTTCAAGTCCTGTATACGGACATTAGCCGATTGCCCGCCTTGAGATCCGCTCCAAAAAGATGATAACCATTCGCCCGATAGGGATGTAATCGTTGTTTCGTTCAACGGGCCCTCGAGTACTGCTACGAGTTCCCTGCAAGAAGAAAACTGGATCCGATTGTGGCTTATAGCCTTGATCTGGGCAGAGCTGATTTCGGTCCCATGCCGCATTCGGCTTTTGAGGAAGGTGGCAAAACCATGTTCATTCCAAGCCCGCATGACGGCCCGTTCCGCTTTATTAAACAGATGGTTTGAAAATCGAATAGGCTTACAAGCGTCCGCGAGCTTCTCTGGTGAAAATGAGGTCGAAAGCTCTTGAAGAGCGATGCCTATTCCACGAGCGACGATGAACTGAGCTAGAGACTCGATTTTAGGCTGGAACCCTAACTTTAGAGAAGATGAAAGAGTTGCCATAAGGTATGTTAGAACTGCTTCAGCTGGCATGTGCAAATCGTCTCGTATGAACGAAAGCGAAAATTTGCGACCAGAGTCATTGCGTTTGCTGATTTTTAGGCCCTCTCCATCAACGAGCGCTTGTACGTGTAAATAGGCAGGGAGCTTTAAATAGACACTTTCTTGCGTCTGATCTGCGCTGGTAATGAGTTTACACAGATGAGTATCCTGTAGTATCTTTCCCGTTAAGCAGTTTTCGATATGGCTGCGTATTATGCTCTGAGCTTCGGTTAAACGATATTGCGATCTGTCGCGAACGACCAATGTACTAAATTCGATATCGTCGATAATTCCGGCGAGCCTGTAGTAGGGGGGAAGGGAATTCGGACGTGCGAGCCTGAATGACTGCTCCTCACTGTCTTTATCTAATAATGGGCCGCTTCTCGATATGCACCCTCTTTTTATATCTATAAAGATACTATTGATAGATTGGTCGACCCTTAGATACTTCGTTCCGTCATTAAGTGATGAAATGAGGTCGCCTTCCTCCAACGCGTTGAGAACTGCATTGTAGACACCGTTGCTGTGGCGCTCTGTTTGCCTGAAACTATCACGCCATCGTATTCCGAGCCACGTCAGCTCTTCTTTTATCTGGGCTACAAAACGCTCTGAGTTTCGATTAATTTGCGTATCATCTATTCGAAGTGTAAAGCTCGATTCAGGATGGTCTTTGGCAGCCAGAAAGCAAAGATAGGCAATCAGGGCCGTTCGCGCGTTTCCTAGGTGTAGCCCCCCACTGGGGGCCGGTGCAAACCGCGATTTTACGGGCCCCGGTGGTATGAAGCGACCCAAACGAGCTGGGAATCTTTGGCTTAGAGAAAGAGCAGCAACTATCATTTTCTTTTGTCCAAAGACACGTCTTAGGTATCCGAGGCCGGATTGAATCGGCATCCGAATCCTATAATTGGAAGCATCAGCCTTCAGCGCCAAAACGAGATTGTTATTGCTGTGCGTACAACTTTCCGCATAAACTGCCGCATCCACAATTATTTTGCTGAAGCGCCCTCTATCGGCAGCCGGACAAAACGGTCCGGGAATGGAGTCGACGAATCCGAGATCGATTAACTCCGTAGCGGAAAGAATTTTTACATCTTGAGCCACGCATGCGAACATCGACGCAATTTTTTTTAAGCATATTTGGCGTTCGCTAACGGTTAATATCAATCTAGAAACAACTTTGAGAACGGTAAAAACGACACTGTTATCGGAGTTCTCGGCTTTGTATGCTGAGTCAGGCGAAATTTGAATATTCCCACTAATGCAGCTGTTTCCAAAAAGTGAGCGGAGACAGTTGGATAACTCCGAGTTAGTGAGGACCACTGTTTTTCCTCTCGAAAATTCCGCCGTTGCCTTAATTTCATGTTTTATTCGGCGGCCCTTGGGCAGGTTTCCTTGCTTATAGTCAGGCCTCTTGGAAGAAGTGGGCTTAGGTGCGGGGTCTCCGAGCGCGAAAGAGGCTGAAATTGCGGCAATTATGAAACAGGAGGTCGTCCAAGAAGCGTCGTCTTCCTTCCACTTGATCGCGATAAAAGCGAATCCGTAAAGCAATCCTGCAAACTGCTTTTTGTTTTCTACGCAATTTTTCGAAGGATGCGGTTCATACAGATTCCTTAGTAGCAAACCTCCCTTCCCGCAAACTGAAGTCGGGGTGTCCTTCCAGAAAAATTCTATTAGAAGTGTAACGAATTCCTCTGTCGATCCTAAGTGAGGCGAAACGCAGTTTAATAAAATTGAACCAAAAAGGTACGCTTGATCAAATCCGATCGGTGCCTCACGCTCGAATAGGCCATAATCTATGATCGCGATTTGTCCGTCAGCAACAAGGACGTTATCACCATGTAAATCGGAGTGGGCCGGTCCGAATGAATATTTCAACAATTTGGGAAAGGATATCTCGAACACTCCGCTAAGCCAATTCAGGGGATTACGGAGTGATACATGACGTTCGGTTTTGAATTTTAGAAAGAAGTGGTCGTCTGAGGCGTTTTGGCTACCCAGCGTTTTCTCAAATAATTTTCTGTATATTTCGTAGCATGTCGTGAATTCTGATAGCAACAACCCTATGTTTAGTTTCGATGAGATTCGGATTCTCTTTCTTTCTTTGTGATAAAGCTCGCAGCGTATATCAAAAATGAGGTTTGGTTCTATTTCTGAAACTAGTCTCTGCACATCCATTTTTGAATCGAGGAAACGTAAATTGCAGGCGGCGAACTGAGCGATGGGAGCCCCCGAAAGTGCATGCTTCATAAGCTTGCTATGGTCCACTTTTACGCTCGCAGAATATGTCTCACCGCTTGGCCTGTCAAGATCGGTGAATATCACTTGTGGAGGACCTTTTTCCTTACCGGGAGCCCAAATGGCTGTAACCCTAGATGTGGATTTGTAGTGCGGCCGCCATCGAGGGTAGAAGAATGGTTGAACCCAAGATGAGGCTTTAGATGCGGGGACCGAATTTTGAAGCGAAAAAATGGCTCTATTGAGCGTTGTTAATAAACGGCTGATCTCCGCCTCTGATGTCTGGTCCGAAAGATAGCTTATTATGATCTCATTAAGCGTAAGAGCTTCCGGGGCTAATTTCTTTGATGCTACATCCTCGTATATAATTGCCGAATAAGTGGCGGCCGTTGAAGCGATGAGATGTTGCTCGGTGAGGTTTGGTTCCTTGAGTTTAGCCAAATATTCATCCGGCAGGCCAGTACCGTCGCTATGGCAAGCGAGGTATCTTGCGAGTTCGTTTTTTAATGGCCCTATTCCGTCGATTTTGGCGACGAAAAAAACGCGGTTCGCGCTCGCCGAATGCTTAGCCTCATATTCGATCAGAAATACCTTTGCTCCCGATGCACCCTTGCCAAATTGTTTTCTGGGCGTTACAACACCGTGGAGACCCAAGGCTCGGAATAATAACAATATGGGGTCGCGGATTGAGGGGATTCCAAACTCGTCGCCGGATGCACCCCACGTTACGTCATCGTTGAGGGCAGGTGTGTAGCCTAGTTGTTGTTTTTTCATTTTTTTACAACGATATAATATCTATAAGGCCTTCCTCGACTAATGTGAGCACGAGATCTAATTTGGCGTCATCCGAAAGCTCATTTTGAAGGTTGCAGGGTTGAAAGAAATCAACGGATGTCATCATGTCCACACTTGCTCTTACTGAGGCGGGGAGCGAGATTATTTTGGACTCTAACTCGATTGAGATGTTCTCCGGTTGAGCAATAATGTTTATAATACGGCGGCTTCGCAGAGCAAGTTTGGAGGTGAGGCAAATTGAGTCTGCGTAGATCAAGTCACGAAAGCGTCCAGATTGAAAAGTCCGTGTTCGTCCCCTCCGCTGCTCAATCGAGGCAGCTATAGCTCTGGTTGCGTCTATTCCCTTACCAAAGGTTTTTTTTAGGGCTTCTAGTGATGAAGTCAGGGCCGAAGCGTTCGTCAGTAAATAATCGTTTATTGGTGATTTACGAAATTCGTTGAGCGTGGTTAGGGATTCTAAGTGTTTAGCGAGGATGTCCAACCACATTGGGGGAAAGAGACCTAAAGTTACATGAACAGATGCATCGCTAACCGTCGAGGCAGCATGAATCAGCCCGCGTGGTATATACAGCACCCCCCCTGGCTTTAGTAGATGGGACTCAGTGGGCAATTGTGGTGTGTATTTTGATTTTCTGAAGGGCTGTCCGAGGGTGGGGTTGGGAAGGGGGGAGTCGAACAAATCCCATTTTTTTTGACCGAAGATCTGGATTGCCATTACGCTATGGGTATCATAATGCGCCTCATACCCTGAGGCGTTCGAGGGGGTTACATAGACATGGGCTTCAATCCCGCAGCCTAACTCCATTTCGAGATTCGACGCTAGCTTCGCGATCTTAGGTAGACCTAAATGAGCGAGCTGAATAACTATCGTCGCGCCCTCGCTGTAATGCTTATGCACGGCATCGTTATCAATTAGGTCATGAGTAATATAGTCCCCGAACTTTATCGATCTACAATAGCTGGCAACCGGAAGAATATGTCCCGACTTCGCAAGTCTAACCGACGGATATCTGAGATCCCTGCGAGAAAGGTATTCGTCAAGGTCTGAGATGGTGAGTATCTCTGAAAAGTTGTCCTCGCAAGTTTCCGGCATGCTCAATGACCTCTGCTCCCATATTTCTCGAAAGAAATATTCCGGCTCGGTGTTCCCAAGTAGGAGTCGGAGTGCATTCATTTCATTATCCACATGCTGAGACTATCTGGCCGGGTTCCGATCGCAATCCTAATCTTGGGTTTTTACAAGCCAAAGTCTTCGCTGTCTTAAGAGTCAGGTCATTGCCCTTTTGCAGTAGAGCCGTCAGGTGCGAGGCACGCTGCATCTGCTTTTCCAGTCGGCGACCAGGCCAGAGGAGGATGGGTGCGACCGCCAAATCATGTTCCCAACCGGGAAACTTGGCTGTAGAACTGCGAAGCCTGAGAAGCCGGAAGCGCCGGATAGGGCTTTGGAACGACACCTCAGAACGAAACGCCACAGTCAATACATGCGTTGGCGGTCGCACCCAGGAGGATCACCTGCTTTCTAAACCGGAAGCTATTGTTTCTCCTTGTTCTCCGAATCCTCGTTCTTCACGGCACGGATCAGACTGGTTTCCAACCACGGACTCGGCTACAGTGAGTGATGGATCTTTTCAGCAGTCTGAACTTCTAAAATTTCATCGAGCAATGCCTTGGTCTTAAAGCGAATCTTAACTAGGGGGTTGGCGGATCCACGCCACGAGGCTCGTGGAATAGGGTCCCCGTCCGAGTTCACGTAATATGGTGCGTCAGACGAACTCAGAAATTTCTCCTTTTTTGGTTCAGCGGGAATTGGCGGGGAGTATTTATGCTGGAGAGAGATCAAGTTTTCCGAGGAAAAACAGGACACGAGTCCGGAATGTCTTGAATGCGGGCAAACCCCGCGCGGCGTGCTTGAGGCTTTGAATGGTTGAGTTGATCCCTTCGCTGGCCGCGTTGGTGATCCGGTGGAAGATGTAACTGAGGATGCCCTCGGCGTGGTGTCCGATCATTTCGGCGGCTTTTTCCAGCGGCTGGAGTCCGGTAGCGAAAGCGGCCTCCATCCAGTGATGCACGAACCGGCACGCCCGGCCCCACTGACGGTAACTCCAGAAGTGATCGAAGTTCCTCTTCAAAGCCCATGCCGTGCCGGTTTGTAAATCCTGGACCAGCAGCGCCCGGAATTCCCGGGAGGCTCTTAGACGCATATCCTCGTGGGTTTTCAGCCAAAGGTATTTGCTCCCCTTGAGGATCAGGTTTCCCGCCGCGCTCAATTCCCGGTGTTCCTTCCGGCGAACCTTGTCCACCGCTTCCCCAAGGTGCTTCTTCACATGGAAACGGTCGAAGACAATGTCCGCGGAGGGCAGCACGTCTTCAACGGCGCTGATATACGCGGACCACATATCCATGGCCACGGCTTTGATGCCCTCCCGCTGCTCCAGGGGCAGTTGCCGCGGCAGTTCCGCGGCGGCCTCCCGCGTCCGCTCAGGCACCACCTCGATTACACGCCCGCTCTCCAGATCATTGAGGATCGTCGCATACCGGTGGCCTTTGGCGATGGCCTTTTCATCCAGCCCAAGGTGCGGGAGCGGCTGATCTTCGCGCCGCGCCAGTCCCCGCGCCACGGCCCGGTTCATCACCCCTTCGGCCTGATCGTCCGTAATCCGCGCCAGACGCGCCGCCCCCCGCACGGTGCGGCACTGCTCCAACAAGGAGATGACACGATTCTCAAACCGCTTTGTGAAGCGCCCTCTCGGCTCCGCCCATGGCACCCGGACGGTCATGCTGGTCCCGTCACTCAGCATGACTCGGGGGATGCGGGCGGTGATGACCGTTTGATACTCGCAAGTGTCGAGGTGCCGCCAGGTGCGCTCCTGCCAGTCTTTGATGGGTGCCCTCTCTCCCGTTTCCGGATCCACCCATGCATCCCCGGGGGGCGCACTCCACCCGGATGTTCACCTCTTTGCGTTCCCCGTCGATCACCACTCCAGCCACCCGCCACGGCTTCTCAAGTCCCAAAGACTGGGCGTAAAAATGCTCAAGGGTCAACTCTTCCATCCCTCACCCGGGTCTCAGCTTTCCTTGATGTCCACTCCCCGCTCATTCCCGCTGCGCCCCTTTTTTGAAAGTCGAAAATTATCAATAATTTTGCATGGAGTAAAAGTGAGATCCGATTCCGCTTTTCGACCGCGATTATCGTCCGGTGACGATGCTTAGGGAATAAACACCTCGCGTATCCTTCAGTAGTAAACCAAAATTAGCCCTCGTGGCCCTGGAAACCCTCGTGGCCCTGGAAACCCTCGTGGCCCTGGAAACCCTCGTGGCCCTGGAAACCCTCGTGGCCCTGGAAACCCTCGTGGCCCTGGAAACCCTCGTGGCCCTGGAAACCCTCGTGGCCCTGGAAACCCTCGTGGCCCTGGAAACCCTCGTGGCCCTGGAAACCCTCGTGGCCCTGGAAACCCTCGTGGCCCTGGAAACCCTCGTGGCCCTGGAAACCCTCGTGGCCCTGGAAACCCTCGTGGCCCTGGAAACCCTCGTGGCCCTGGAAACCCTCGTGGCCCTGGAAACCCTCGTGGCCCTGGAAACCCTCGTGGCCCTGGAAACCCTCGTGGCCCTGGAAACCCTCGTGGCCCTGGAAACCCTCGTGGCCCTGGAAACCCTCGTGGCCCTGGAAACCCTCGTGGGTGAGGGCACCGGATTTATTACACAGGAGCTTCCCAGTCACCAATATTTCAGTAATCTGAAGATCGCAAAATTTTTGGTGCCGATTGGACATTACTCATAATACTCCGGACACCGAACGAGTCAATTACCAATTTTGATCTTGGTCTTGGTCTTGGTCTCCATCCTACAACCGGAAGCCGTAGCGGTCCGGTCTCGAAGATCACGTCCCCACCGCCCAAAGATTTGACTACGAAACAGAATGCTGGGAAAGTGTTTCAGGCAATTTAAACCTCAAAGTATGGTGGATCAAGCTAATTTCCACTTCTCACCACGTTCGGCGGATCAGCGCTTTCTCTTCCTCGTCTTGGACGGCAAGGTAAATCGCGGTGGTTTCCGGATCGGAGTGGCCCATCCAACGTTGAATGACATTTAGTGGGACTTTACCCATCGCGGCACGCACTCCTAAAGCGTGCCTCAATCCCTTGACGGTGGCGTGGATTCCTTCAATCCCAGCAGCATTCATGACACGCTTGACGATGCGCCACCCAGTTGTGCGGGAGCAGGACCAGAGGCGATCAGGTCCGATGCCCGAGCTAAGCGATTTAAGTTCTTTGGCAAGCATTTCGGGCACGGGAACTCGGCGTGTCTCGCTCTTGCCACGCTTTTTGAGACACAGGATTCTGATGACTGCCTGAGCCTGATCCACGTCGTCTCCCGTTAAAGATAAGGCTTCTGAGATTCTGCACCCCGTAAAATAGACCGTTTCGCAGAGAAGTCGCGCCTGCGTATCAAGGTTCCCGGCGCATTTCAGGAACGTCTCTCCTTCCGACCGGGTGAGGTATTTTCGTCTGCCTTGCGTGTCGTAGGCACTCCTCGTCTCTTTCTGCACCGTCTCCTCCATGAAACACTTTCCCAGCATTCTGTTTCATGATTACCCTAAAATCGTTAATTTTTCGTTACGGGAGGGGCAGCTTTCTCGTGCTGATGGCGATTATGCTCAGCGGTCCGAGTCTGAAGGCCGCTGACCAGCCGGCCTACGGGCTCTACTTTGAGCAATCCAAGGGCTTCAAACCCGCGCAGGCCAACTTCCAGAGCATCATCCTGCAAATGGCAGGGAGTTTTGAGGCTTCAGGGACTCCAGAGCCATATTTGCGGCACGTGATGATCGAGGATAGACGGATCAGCGCGAAATACCGACTCGCCACCGGCAGGGATGGTTCCCGCCGTCCATCATATTTCACCGACGAATACCTCGAAAAGCTCCTCAAAAACTGGAACCGGATGGCCCCGGTTCTGTCCCTCGAAGACCTCACGCGAGAAACCGGTCGCAATATTCGCCATGCGCTCATGGGAAGTTGGAACATGTCCGTTGCAGAACTGGTAGCTCTACAGGATAGCCTCACTGAGAAGGAAGCCTCGGTCTACCGGGATCTGCTGAGGAAGGACTATTTCACCAAAGCCGATTTCCCCGCGATGGAAGGATTCTATAAAACCGCCTTCGGCAAGCTGACTGAGGAAGGTAAGGCCCAGATCAGCAGACGCACGCGCTGGGGCCAACTGGCACCAGACAAGCGCGCTGAAGCTATCGCCAACGACAAGGGAGGGACCGTTCTTCTCGCCATTTTGAAAGAGCATCAGCGGAAATCCTTGGCCTTCCTTGAGAACGAAAAGGCTCCCAAGGCCGATTTTGGCACCCTCCAGTCTGAGCTGTTTCAACGTCTCAAATTGAACGAGGATCATCTCGACCTTAATGGTCTTCAAGCCACCGAGCGGGACGCGTTGATTTACGGTCACTCCATTCAAGAGGCTTTCCAAAAGCGCATTACTCAGGTTCGGGCTCAGGCGAAACAGCCCAGCCAGGCTCAGACCATTGAGAGCTATCTGACGGGCATGGCTTCGGAGATCCTGATGGTCGTGCAGATGGAGTTCCAACTGGCGCTCAGGGAAGGCTGGGCCGACCAGAAGCTCAAAAAAAATGAGCTGTCAGCAGGTGAAAGAGGGAACACCCGCTGATGGTCTGCTTGATGGTCCTCAGCGTCGGCCCTTCTTCGCTTTCATCAGACGCAACCGGCTAAGTTTTTGGCTTCCCTTTGGTCGTTGAGCCCGGACTCAATTGAGAAATCCGTCTCTGAGTGAGAGCTTCCACCGTGGTTCGATCAAGAAGGCTTGTTAAGAGCGGCCTACTGACAAGCGCTCCCTCAGCCCTTTCCAAGTGGCTTTCCACCGGAAGGCGGAAGACTGGTAGCAGGAACGGCGTCCGCTTCGGTTAGCGTGAATCCGTCGAGCGCCACGTCCTCGGTAGTGGTTACCTGTGGCCCGTGAACTGGAGCCTGTTCTGCTGACTTCTTTTCCTTGGATAGGGAAGCGTCCCGGAGGGGCGCTTCTGTGCGGGTATCGGGAGAATACCCGGCGAAGTCTTCGCCGCTCAGAATTTTTGAGGCCGCCTTTTCATGGCCAGCTTGGTATTCGCGGACAAATTCTGCCCTCGTTTGCGGCGAGACCCTCTGAAGGCTCGAACTTGGCTCTGTCATCCCGGTGAGTTGCAGGTAAATCCGTTCCGACTCCTTTTCGCGGACCTTTTCGGGAAGGTCCTCAAAGGTGTATTCCTGACGTCTGATTCCTCCCCACACGCGGGAGCTCATTTGATTTTTGCCGCCCTCGCTCAGCCTGTCCCAGGCGTCCGCGTAGAACGCTTCGAGATCCGCAAAATTCTTTTTCGTGAAGTATTCCTGTGTCAGGAATGCTGAATACTGCTCCTTTTCTCCGGCACTCAACTGGTGCTCCATCTCCGCGAGTCGCACTACGGTGGCCGCTTCCTTTTCCTTCCGTTCGTTCTTGGTTTCCTCGGCCAGCAGTTCCTGGTGCTGGATTTCCTCCATCCGTAACTTTGCGTTGTGGAGAAAAGTTCTGAGCAAAAATCCGTCTTTTCCGGACTGACCGGAATTCACCAGTTTTTCGATTTCCAGAACCTGCGCCGCCAGACGCGCATACTCGACTTCATCCAATTGACCCACGATGTTTTCCCCTCCCCCAGAATTATAACACCGGTTTATGACAAATTCGTGACAGCCGAAGGTTGGAGGCACGTCTGGCTTAGTCCTCCCAGTCAAAACGGTTGCCGGCATCATCATCCCTTGGTGTAAAACACCCCTCGCCCCTTCCCGTGTCTGGAAATCAGACCGGAATCCACCATCTCTGACATCTTCACTTTTAGAGTGTTCCGGTTCGCGCCAGTCGCAGCTACTGCCTGCGAAAGAGTCACTCTCTCCCACTCATCGAAGAGGCGCAGCACCGCGTCCGCGAGCTGAGACTGGGAACTGGCACGTTTCTGCTCTGACTGCAGTCTCAGGTTCAGATTGTCCTTCTGCCTAACAAGGCAGCGGAGGAAGAACAGCAGCCAGGGTTGCCAATCCACAGGTCCGGACCTCAAGGTCGACTGCGTCTTCCTCAGCGCCCGGTAATAAAACTCCTTGTTCTCCTCGATCACGGATTCGAGCGAGGAATACGGGACATAACTGTATCCATGCCGGAGTAGGAGCAAAGTCGTCAGCACCCGGGAAAGCCTGCCGTTGCCATCCTGAAAGGGGTGAATCGCGAGGAACCAGACCACAAACGCGCCTGTGATCAGTAGAGGATGCAGCACCCCGTCCCGTTCCGCCTCGAAGGTCCAGTCAAGAAGACGCTTCATGGATAATGGGGTCTCAAACGGGGAAGCGGTCTCAAAGACAATGCCGAGTTGCTGACCGTTCTCATCAAACGCAGCCACGTGATTATCCACCTTTTTGTAGTCGCCCCGGTGCCGCTCATCCTTGCCCGAATACTGTAGGAGGGTCCGGTGCAGCTGCCGGATGTGGTTTTCGGTCACCGGGATGTGCTCGAAAGATTCGAAGATCAGGTCCATCGCCGCCGCGTAGCCCGCGACCTCTTCCTCATCGCGGTTCCTGAATTCCTGGATTTTGATTCCCGCCAGCAGCGTCGCCACCTCCTTGTCCGTAAGCTTGCTCCCTTCGATGCGGGTGGAGGACCCAATACTCTCAATGGTGGCGGTTTTTCTTAGTTGCGAGAGCTGGTCGCGGGAGAGCCGTTTGAACGCCCTCCACTGCCCCTTGAACTCGTCAAGAGAGGCGATCAGTTTCAGAATTTCCGGGGTAACGGTCAGTTCTGGGGTGAGATCATGGAGCATCGGGATATCCTTTAAATATCCGATTATATCCATTTCGTATCCAATTAGCAAGTTCGGCATTTTGGAGCAGTCGGAGGGAAATGCCTTTCCCTCGCGCCTACTGCGTGCGGCGCTACCCATTCTGCGGGAGAGCCCGCAACGCCCCGCTTGGTTGGCGACTGACTCCACCCCTCCCCGGTCAAGTCCACCCTGAATCCCTTCAGAATGGTAGAATTTTTGGCTTCCGGGGTTCAGGGCCAACTTGCCCCCCACCCACCGTTGCGGACCGGGCCGGGCTTGCTCCCTGCCTTCAGGCCATGTCTTCCGCTCCTTCCGGCAGGATACAACCCGGCCCCGTCCCACTAATTTTAAAATGCCGCCCGCCGGGCGATTAAGTGCGCCGTGCCGCTCCTTCTCCCACTGCACGGCTTAGACGCCTCACGGACGTTGGGCCGGTCAAGGGCATCCACAGGCTGTCCCTAAAGGGCACCCTCCTGCGGAGCCTCCCTGTGACAGTCCTCCCGTCCTCCGGCTGAGGGGGTCCTTATGATTCGCAAAGCCCCAATGCTTTTGCGAAACCAAAACTAAAAAGGACCTATAACATGAAACCAGACCTCCATCAGCAAGTAACTGACCGTATCATTGAGCAACTCGAAAAAGGCGTAGTCCCGTGGAATCCGCGTTGCAGCGCTCGCGGAG
The DNA here is from genome assembly GCA_965229245.1 of Verrucomicrobiales bacterium. Classification (GTDB taxonomy): domain Bacteria; phylum Verrucomicrobiota; class Verrucomicrobiia; order Verrucomicrobiales; family V1-33; genus V1-33. The sequence goes on along the minus strand of CBDDIW010000001.1, from coordinate 233,222 downwards.
GCCTGCCCCGCAACTACTCCTCCAAAAAGACCTACCGAGGAATTAATGTTTTCCTGCTCGGGAGCCTCGGCTTCAGTTCTCCGGACTTCATGACCTTCATTCAGGCCAAAGAAATAGGTGGACATGTAAGGAAAGGGGAAAAAGGGTTTCTCGTAGTGAAGTATGGCACCTATAGTCGGAACGAGGAAATTTCTCCGGCACCTGCTCCTGATGCCTCCGGAGAAGAGGCAGTGCGCCGGTATCTCAAAGGCTACACTGTTTTTAATGTTTCCCAGATTGAAGGAATTGAATTTCCTCCTGAAGTGGTGCCTCCTGAACTGCCAATCACCGAACGGACCGACAAAGCCCGCGCGATTGTGGAAGGGATGCCTAATCGGCCGGAGATCCGAACTGGTGGAAGCATTCCTTGCTATTGCCCCTCTCTTGACTATGTTCAAATGCCGGAACGGGGCTTTTTCCGTGGGGAAGAGGCTTATTATTCAACTTTGTTTCACGAGCTTGGGCACGCTGTAGGAGCAAGCCACCGGCTGGCTCGGAAATCGCTCATGGAGAACCAAGGCTTTAAGGCCATGGGGGACACTTCCCGCAAAATATACGGGGAAGAGGAACTGGTCGCCGAGATGACTTCAGCTTTTCTGAGCGCACACGCTGAAATAAATGGGGACGAACTCCCCAATTCTGCCGCTTACCTTAAAGGCTGGATTGATGTCCTTAAAACGAAAGATGCCAAAAGCTGGATTATCCGGGCGGCATCTCAGGCTCAGAAAGGCGCGGACTATATTCTGAACATTTCACCGCCTCAGTAAAAGACCTCTCCCGGTGGGGCAGAAGGACTGCCCTGCCGACTCTTTCTCACATTCTGCGCCACTGGCCTCTTCTCCCTTCCAATCGGTTAGAAGCTAAAGCGAGCCACCCAGTCAGTATGATGGATCGGTGTAAAATTTCTATAATGGGTTTTATCAAAAAATCGCGCCCCGCAGGGCGGGTTTTATTCTTTTTGCTCTCATTGAATCGCCGGGATCCAATTTCCCGTGACTGGTGGCTGTGTTTTCACAACCCTCAATCATTTATCCACCGTGATACGGGCCAGAGATTCCGGTCACATTGAAACGGGACTCGAAGGGGTGTGTGGCCGCGGTGATACAAACCGAATTTCCACCCGTTTGTCGAGAGCTTTGGCAATCCGGCTCAACATGGCCATCGAATGTCCCTCATAGTCTGCATCCTCCAGTCGGCTTATTACTGAATCAGTGGTTCCCACCCGCTCCGCAAGCTCCTTCTGGGTAAGGCCTGATTTGATACGCAAGTCACGAATTTTACGCGCGACGGCATCCTCGGCTTTTGCACGTTCAAGTTCGGCCTGCCGCTCCGGCTTGCCCTCGTAAAACTCCTGATCCATGATCCTGATGGCGTCGGTGATGATTTTCTTTTTCATGACTGCTCCGTTTGATAAGTATGGTTGTCGGGATTCGCCTCAAATTGCTTTTTCCGCTCAATCGCCCGTGTGATTTCAATGGCGGGGACCGCGCTTTCCTTGACGATTCCGTGGGCGAGAATAGCCACCGAACCGCCATGAAAAAAATATAATATCCGGTAGTGAATACCGTTCAGACTGGCCCGAAGTTCGTAAATTTTATCTCTGAGCAAATCCGCTTCTGGCCTCCTCAATTCGTGCCCCATTTCCGCCAGACGATCCAGTTTCACTCGGCATTTGTCCTGTGCCTTGGGTGGAATGGATCTGAGCCATTACAGAACGGGAACTATGCCGTCGGTTTCTTGGTAAAAGATCAGTTTTGTCTGCGGCATGAACTCCCTCCTTATCCTGCAAGTTTAGCAAATTTGCGAAGTTAAGTCAAGCGTCATCCACAGTGAGTCTTGAGACCAAGTCACGCTGTCGAATCATCTCAGTTACCATCGCCGACTTGAAAGACCTCTCCCGGCGAGGCAAAAGGACTGCCCTGCCGGTTCCAGTCATGAGACCGAAATACCGGTCAGAATGATTTTTCTGACGTGCGGCTTCTCACCGGATTCCTCCCCTAAATACTCCTCTGCTGATTCCCGCAGAAACGACACTCGGTGGTCCGACAATGCATGGTGAACCGCTGCCAATCTCTCGCCTTGCACTACGACGTGGCAGCGGGAAAACTCCAACCGCAGCCCGCCAGGGATGAGATGGATACCATACAAATGTGAATAGCTGGCAGAAAAACGGGTGCCGTCACGCTTAATGAACGTAACCATTTTGGCCCTGCCACGCAGGCCCAAAATCTCATAATCTGCCCCTCGTTCCGTGATACCCCGATCAGAATATGATTTTTCGATATTCATCATTCTCTTCCTCCACATAAGCCAACAAGTTCGATCTCCTCGACTTGATCCATGGTTAGTTCTTCTCCCCCCAAATTTAGTCCAGCAGTTCGTTCCAAGGTGAAGTCTGTCGCCAATAGCCGCTGATCCGATTTCGTCACCGCCTCAAGGAGGTCCGCCTTGCTATCAGTCCAGATGGAGATTTCATCACGACCGCGCGAGGAGCTTACATAAAATTGCTCCAGACTCGCGGCTCCCAAACTGCTGGTGCTTTGGCTGATAATAATCTTGTCGGCTGTTTTGCCCTGGCTGGCATGGCTCGTCGAAACGTAGCCATGATCAAAAAGGCCGCAGTCCATCCGAACGCGGTGTTTTCCGTTCAAAATCATGTGTCGGCCATCCATGGCTGTCACCTGACAGACCGTCCCGTTATGCAGGCGCACGCCGTCAATCGAAGCGATGTTTTGCAGCAGGCGTAGTTTGTCGCCGACCGCAACGCTGATCTCCTCGCACCGGAACACGCCAAAATGGGCCGTGGCATCCAAATTCAAAAGTCGCGGTGCGTGGTTCCCTTCCCTCGCAACCAAAACGTCCCGCCCTTCAATTCCTCGAATGTGGTAAACCTCGCCTTTTCGGAAACCTCCCTTCGCATTCTGGTGGAAGCGCACCGCATCGCCGACTTCAAAGAACGAGGGCAGTGCCCTCTCTGCCGCCGTGAGGTTTCTGCTCCGGTGCACAGGCATGGTCGCCTCTTCCCCCGCTAATTTGCCAGCCAGCTTTAAGCGTTCCCGGATTCGTTCCGTGACCTTGCGTCCTTCGAGATGGGTCGGCGAGACCACCAGCACCGAGGAATGCATCACCAAGGCGTTCACGTAATCATTAGCTACCTGCTGCAGATGTTCCTCAAGGTCGACAACCTCTCGGATTGCGCCGAGTTGATCGAGAAGGCTGAATCCATGATCGATCCTGCCTTGGCTGATGGCCTGTACCGCCTCCCGGTATAATTCTTTCCGCTGACGATAGATCGTCCGAGTCTGTTTCACCTCGACCAAGCCGCTTTCCGCTACGAGACGCAACGCGTCCCCACGTTGGACGCTGTGATGCTGGAACCGGTCGCCGCTCAAAACGATTCTCGCGCCCTGCTTTTCGGCGATCTGGAAAAGTTGGTTCATTTCACGAACCGACAGCAAACCAGCTTCATCCACCCACAACACTCCACCGGTGACGGAACGCTGCAAATCTTCGTCTACTAACAATCTCTGGATGGTCTCCGCATTGAGGAAGCCTTCCCCTCGAAGCACTTCATGACTTGCCTGGGAAGTCGGGGCGAAGGTGAACACCTGTTTACCTGCCTCCTGCATTGCCGATATAGCGGCCTTCATCATGCTCGTTTTCCCCGTTCCTGCCTTTCCCTCGACAACGATCACTCTATCCGTGGAATTCAAAATGCTTCGTATCGCTCCGCGCTGATCTGCGTCCAGCCCGCTCCAATCGCATTGGCCAGCTGCCCCAATCGGGCGTTCCTGATGACGGGCGACTTTCAGGGACCGAAGGATTTCACGCTCTTCCTGCAAAACGGCCTCCGTGGTCGTGTAAAGGGTCTCATCTTTGGCATGGCTGATGAGGTCTGTCCTCGCTGCCATTCCGGCATGGATCTCTTCAGAGGAGCATGACCCGAGGGAGAATTTTAATGCGTGGGTGAGCAGCCGACGGTGCTGGATGAAGCTCTTGCGCTCCAGACTGCATTCGATCGCGAGTTGAACAGCGGAGGCAGCGGCAATTCCAGATGACTTCCCGAAATGCTCTGGATAAGTCAGCTCTCTACGGTCGATCCGCTGCCGCCATTCCCCGCGAAGAGCCAACCCCTCAAGGCACTTAGCTTTGGAAGTGCGTGTCACGGCTGCCAGCTTGTCCTTGGCCTTATCATTACCGCTGATGCCCATGAGCTCCGCCATATTCTCGATCTCAACCGCGCGGCGCGAAAATCGACGGATATTCCCGTTCCCAATTCCCATGACCTCGAAACCAAATCGTTTTCCCTCAATGCCGTAGCCAAGCTGGCGCAATCTCATCGCCAATTTGCTATGGAAGATTGCTTCGTAGTAAGGAGCATCGCGTTTGATGTGGAAAAACTCGCCGGATTTGAAGCGGTTTTCCTCCCCATCAAACGACGTGTTGAAGCAGTAACAATGGCAGTGCAGCGATGGATCGCTCAGACCGTCCACCGGACGTGAAGTATGATGGGTGAATTCCGCCCAGACAAGATTTCCCGTCCTCCGCCTTGAGACAATTCCTCCGCGCCTCACCCGGACATGGGCATCCTCTTCGATGAGACTCATAGTTTCCCTGACGGCAGCATGGAACGCGCAGAGGATACGTTCGTCCACCAGAACCTCCAGAAGGATCGAGACACTTTTCGGAGCGGAGAAAGTCATATCGTAGCCGACCTTCCGATCCGCATCCTCGCGGGGATTGAGTTTCGCGCCCGTTTTAGGGCGGCGGTTGTCGCAAAGGGCATCGAAAGCTTCTTGCTCCACCTCACCCTCCAAGCCGAGCATAGTGGCAGCCCTGCCATTCCAGATGCCATGCCCTTCCTTTGAGTAATACTCTCCTTCCAGCAATCCTGAAGCATAGTAGGATCGAGCGGCCTCAACAGAGCGAGTTTGAAAAATTCGGAGCATTCTTCACTTTTATCCGCAGCACGTAACATATGGCAGTCCCCTGAGGAGCCGAATTCAATCCTTTTTTCTTTGGGTCATCCCTTGAGATAGAAAAACGGAGGCAGTAGAGATCGATTGTGGTGGCAGAAACACGAGCTAGCCGCTTCTCACACCGCCATAATTTCCATTCAGACATCTCCTCTTAGCTCTGCTAAAAATCCGGATCAGCTTCTCTCCTCAGCAACTTTGTAGACCCCGCACCCCTCTGCGATCCTTTGCTGAAGTTCCCTCCTGAGCCCCGGAATAACAACAAAAGAAAAAAACCCGGTTATCCGGTCATGCAGTAATTCCACATAGGACTAGCGTTTCTCCGGCATCTACCGTCGCTGAGTTGTCTATAGCCGACAACGCTGAAATACTTCAAAGGGAGGTAAAGTCAGGATGGCTTTGTATGAAGCAGGGATGCAGGTATTACGATTTTTCTTGATTGGAAAGATCACAATATGTTATACTTCATATGTAACGCAAGGAGGAAATTATGATTATTACCACATTGTCGCCTAAACACCAGACCACCGTTTACATGGAGCACGTCAAAATTCTTGGATGGGAGGCGGGGACAAGGCTAAAACAATGGGTGGAGGGAAATAGAATCATTATGGAGCCGGTGCCAGAGTTGACGGACAGCTTCGGGGTTTTTTCCAAACCGCCGGGAATGACTGAGTTATCTCTACGTGAGGAAAAAGAGGCCATAGAGGTGGCAATCGCGTCGGATGTAATGGAACGCGCGGGGAAATCCTGATTCCGGCCCCAACTTTACTGGTTGATGCAAACGTCCTGCTGCGATTTTTGCTTAATGACCATCGGGAGCACGGTCCTGCCGCATGTGAATTGTTCAGGCAGGCTGGCGCAGGCGAAGTCTGTCTGGAATTTCCCTTTGGAGCAATTTTCGAGACCGTGTTTGTGTTGTTCCGCCACTACAAGCTGCCGCGAAAGGCCATTGCTGATGAACTTCTGAAGCTAATCGATGCTAAGGGAATCAGGCTCAGGGCTCCGGCGTGGACAAAAGAAGCACTGAGGGAATTCGGGGCCAGAGGTGTTTCTTTCGGCGATGCCTGTATCGCGGCGGAAGCGAGAGCCAGTGGTCTCAAAATTGTATCCTTTGATCGGGATTTCGATAGCTTTGAGGGAGTGATGCGATACGAACCCACTGTCGGGAAGCATAAGGATATTTAAGTAATTGGCTTTTCGATTCTTAATGGATTCTCACCGTGCAGGCTTGATTTCAGCCATGTATGGGCTTCGACCACACACTCAATGAGATCGGAAGTAAATGGGAAAGAAAAGCCGTTAAGGGTTCACGTGGTTAACTGCCCGAGCTCTTCGCGTTTCAGCAGGCCCAACTGTTAAAACAGTTCTGTTTTTACGTACCAGCCTCGCCCATCTCCGCTCCATCGCGCTCGAAGGGAAACTTCGGGAATGTTCTGTGAATGCAACGTTCCTTCGGTGAACATCTGGCGACTACCGAAGCGGAGTTCGGATGGCAGTCAAATCTCGCGAAAGAGCTTAGTTCCTGAATGGCTGAGCGATACTTCCGTTGCGGATTTTTGTCGAACCGCATCTGGAGGGCGGATCGAGGCGAGTAGCTGAAAAGCGGTCAAGGAAAAAGGCTCCTCTTCGCATCACGCTTCGCTCGCTGGCCGCGGCCTTCTGGTCGATCTCTCAGGAATCTGCGGCCTTCCTCCTCTCCCATCAAAGATGCCAAATGGCCGTGGTGCTGCTCGACCGCTCTGTCATCGTGAAGGGCTGGCGTGGTAAAAGGGTTTCCGTTACCGTGGAATTGGAACTCTATCTCCCTGAACCGCAAAAGCGTGAAGTCGTCCAGATGATAGGTTACATCCACACGGGATTGCCACCGCCTTCCGCCGGTGGGGCGAGCCCTGACGCAGCGCGTTTCTTTGCTGCCATCTCAGCCTTTTTCGCCTCGGTCAGTTCAGAACCATCCTCCGCGTGTTCGTGACCATGGGCGGCATCGAGAGCTTCCTTCAGCGAGACGCTGCTGGCTCCCGCGAATGTGAGTGAATAAGCTCCCTTGGTGACGACGGTTTCCCCCGGAAGGATGCCACTGGTAATCTCGGCGAACCTGTCATTTAGCTTCTCAGTCAACCATCTCATCTTAGCCCTGCCAGGAATCAAAATCACCTTTCCTCTCTGCAACGATCTCATCAATCCGGCACCCCTGCGGTCCTTTCGGGAAGTTCTCACCCGAGCCTTTGAGTAACCGAAGGTCCTGCATTTGTAGCAGTTTCCAAACCTCATCAAGTTCAATACCCACGATCTTCACCTCCCATTTCTGGAAGGTCAGCTTGATTTCCCCGCCGTTGAAACTCCCACTGGCAAACGAAGACCATGGCAGCATGAGCGATCGATCTGTCAGCTCAAAAGTGACTGTGGGACAGCCCATCGATGCTTCATAAGGCTCGTCGCATTCCAGTTCCTTCATCATCGGCGGGATGCGTTTCTGAGGTTTCTGGCGATGGCGGCGCTTGGGTTTCCCTGCATCGCCCGCGTAACCGCCACCCCCCGCCGCATGTCGCGAAGGAGTTTTTGTCGGCGCATCTCGTCTGCCCGGTTACTCACTTTTTTCTGCTTAGATTTTGAAGAGCTCTCGGACTCCGATTGCCTGTAACTTGGTTTGCGCTCCGGCGTCGTGTCGAATCCATCGGGACGAATCTTTAAAACCCCGTCATCCCCGGCGACTTGACGTTTCGACTCTTCACCCTCCAATACTCTCCCCTTGATGTTCGCCGAACTTTCCCGTGCCTTAGCCGTCATTGCTTCCAGTTCACGCCGCTCCTGCCCGGAAAGCTGACTCAGTTGATTTTTTCGGACGTCAGCGGTGGATGTTTTCTTCAGATGGGCAGACCGCCAATCCATCACGAATTTGTCTACCTCTTCCGGCGATGGACACCGCCGAAACTCAGCCTCAAACTCCCGCGAAAATCGAGCTTTTGCAGCGGATTTGCCCTCCTTGATGAAGGCTTCGATCCGCTCTTTGCTCGGCTCCCGCCGGAACAGCTCTCGATAGCGTTTCTCAAACTCCTTCCGTTGGCCACTCCGTTGCGAAAATCGCTCCTCAAGTTCACGGCTGATGCCCTCAATCCGAAAGCCTCCATTCTCCATGGAAACCTGATAGCCAAGATTCTTGGCGCGCTGAGCCAGATCCTCCAGAAATTTTGTTCGGATAGTTTGTTTGCTGGCCTCAAGCATAATCCTGGGCTGTAAAGCCATCCAGCGCTGCTCTTTCCCATCAAAGCTCACGTTCGCGATGACCAGATGAGTGTGAAGCTGCGGACTCAGCATCCGACTCGAATCATGATGGAATGCCGCGCACGCCACGTTGCCCGTAATAACCAGCGCCTCGGTTCTTACCATCTCGCCAGCCCTTATTCGGATGGCAGCGTTTTTCTCTAGTTCCCCCAGTACCCGCCGACTCGACTCGTGAAACGCTGCAACCAGCCTTTCATCCTGACCTACGATCGCCGCAATGCTGAAAGACTTCGGAGCCGAAATCACGATGTCATGAAACGCCACCTTGTGTCTTCTGGGAGTCAGTTTTTCCCCGGTATGTGGGTGCCGGTTTGTACGCAGTGCCTCGAATTGGGCCTCCTTCACAGCCCCTTTAAGTCCGAGCTTTTCCGCTCCTTTGCCAAGCCAGTACCCCTCAACCCGCTCGCCCTCGGAATAATAGTCATTTGCTGACAAATGTCGCGACAGATAACCCTCCCCATTTCGAATTTGGCTCACTGTGATCATTCACAATGAATGCGTGATTGGGTTCGCCTTCGCCCAGTCCTGCGAAAAATTTAGACTGGTCCTTCCAGTTTTTTGCCGGACTTGCGGTGATCATGTATCTCCAACCCGCTCCTACTCAACTGCGTCAAACGACCGACATTTGACAAGCACGGCCAAATTTGATACACTAAAGCTAGTCTAGCTCGAACTCGAGCCAACTTGACCCATTTTTAAGGAGAATCATCATGACTTGGAACGTAACGGAAGCCAAAAATAACCTAAGTGAACTCGTCAATCGAGCTCTCACGGAAGGTCCCCAACGAATCACACGCCGCAACGACATGGTCATTGTCATCACCGAAGCTGAGTATAATCACCTTTGCCGTCAGAAGCCCAGCTTCAAGGAAGCGCTGCTTGATGGTCCCAACTTTGAAGGGATTGATCTCTCAAGGGATCGTTCGCGGATGCGCGAGGTGGAATAATGAAATACCTGCTCGATACCTGCGCGGTTTCCGAACTGAGGAAGCCGAATTGCCCGGTTAGGTCGCGGCAGATTGTCGAAACCTCGGATGACGCAGCCTTATTCCTGAGCGCGATCACCCTCGGTGAAATTCAAAAGGGGGTGAGTCTGCTGCAGGCAGGAAAGCGCCAGCAGGATTTCCAAGCCTGGCTTTCTTTTCTCCAGACTGGCTTTGATGATCGCATCCTGGCTATTGGGGCTGATACCTGCCTCATTTGGGGGGAAATTACCGCCAACTGCCAGAAGAAGGGCCATACCCTCCATTCTGCGGATGGTCTAATTGCCGCCACCGCTATCCAGTGTGGATTGCACCTCGTGACCCGCAATGTCGCGGATTTTGAACCGACCGGTGTGCTCCTCGTGAATCCCTGGACATCTTGAAAGTATCGACCGCAGGTTACTCTCCTGCCCAGCCGACGGTCTTCATTGTTGTTTTTCACCAGTCCGGCTTCCTCACGATATGGTGGGGTGATGATGGGTATTTGTGCGCTGACCGTTGAGTGGAAGATTCCGCCCCTCCGGGGGGTGAAGCGGGCCTGCTTTTCCTTCGTCAACCGGGTTGGCTATCGCGACGGAGGCGAAGACGGTCGGGGCACTCATCAGGAGGCGGAGGGTGGAACTTGGACTGACCCAACGGGAGCTGGCCGGGGTGCTTGGCGTGTGAGCGGACGCAGTGCAAGAGTGGGAGTCCGGCCATGCCAGCCCGATGCGTTTCCGTAAAAAGGTGGAAGATTGGCTCTCGATCCCGTTACATGCTAACTCAACCGTTTGACCGAATAGTAGCGATGGGAATTTAAATCGGAATCCTCTTGTTTCCCGGAACGATTCGCAACCTTTTTCGTCCTGCTTTAGCCGCAGATCGCCTGTCGGGATTCTTGAGGCTTGCTAAGTTCCCGGTACCCGCCGACCCTCTCGAGCGCCCCTTCCACTATTGCGAAGCGCCATCAATGAAATCACAGCATTCAGTTAGTTCCGGTGCGGTCCCTCCACCCTTTCCTGCCGTGGTATGGCCCGCGCCGTGAGCACGGAGGTGCCGCCGCCCGAATCGACAGGTGTGCTTCGGGACGTCGAAAGCCGTCTGGGGATTGTCCCGAACTTTTTCCGGCTTGGCGCGGACTGTCCGGACATCACGGCGAGTCTCTGGGGATTCGCCAAATTCAGCTATCTCGACAATCCCCTGCCTTCTCTTTTCAAGGAGCGGCTGTTCGTTTTTCTCTCCCGCTTCTCTGATGTTCGTTACTGCATCGCCCGCCACATCGGATTTTTGGTTGGGCTTGGGCATCTCTCCGGGGATCGCGGCTGTCCGCCCGCCACGGTGGAACAGGTCCTCCGCCTCATCAGCCTGCCGCTACCCCATGGGGAAGAACTCGAGCCCTGTCTCGCCCTGCTGGAGCGGCATGAAGCCCCGCCTCCGGTTTTGCCCGATCCTGAGACGCGGGAGGAAGAAGCCATCTTCGCCTGCGCCGCCCATGTGCTTCTCACCACTCCCCAGGCTTCCCGATGCCTTGAGGCACTGCGAGGGACTTTTGACAGCGGCACTTTTCAGCATTTCCTCCTCTTCCTCGCCTTCATCCGGACCGCGCACTTTTGGAGCAGGGTCCACCCGGAACTGAAGCTGGAAGACGACGTCACGGAGCTTCTCGTTCACCATGAGGCCCTCGCGGCGGGCGCTCTGAACGGCTCCGATGCCATCGAGTCCGGGCTCGCGGAGGCGCTGCGGAACGAGTTGACGGCGCTGCGGAGTGAGAAGCAAAAGACCGATCAGCGCGCTTCCCTTCTGAGTGCGCGGACCGCCGAAGCCCTGACAAGAAGCGAGGCCCGGCTCCGCCAGGTATTTGAGTCCAACGTGGTTGGCATGATCCGGTGGGATCTCGAGCGCAGTCTCATTCTGGACGCCAATGCCGAATTTTTGAGGATGACCGGTTACGCTCGCGAGGATGTGGCTGGCGGCCACCTGAATTTCCGCTCCCTCACCCCTCCCGAATTCACGCCGCGCAATGAGGAGGGCATCCGCGCCCTCCGGACCCAGGGGTATGCACCCCCTTATGAGAAGGAGTATTTCCGCAAGGACGGCACGCGGCTTCCCCTGATCATTGCCGGCACCCGCTTTAACGATTCCCCGTCGGAAGGCATCTCCTTTCTCATCGACATTTCAGAGGCGAAGCGGGCGGAGGAGCGACTGCGAACGTCGGAAATCCGTTACCGCCGGCTTTTTGAAGCCGCGAAGGACGGCATTGTTCTCATCGATCCTGAGACCCGGAAAATCGTGGATGCAAACCCGTTCATCACCCGGCTGTTGGGCTGCCCGCGCGAGGAATTGATCGGCCGGGAGTGGTTTGAAATCGGACGGGCTGAGGACGAAACCGCCAACCGGGCGATCTTTGAAAGCCTTAAGCAGGAGGGGGACCAGGTCCGCTTTGACGACCGTCCCCTGCAAGGCATGAGCGGCCAGACGCATGAAGTCGAAGTAGTGGCCAACGTCTACGTGGAAGCCCACCGGGCTGTCCTCCAATGCAACATCCGGGATATCGCGGAGCGCAAGCAGGCCGAAGCCGCCCTGCGCGAGGCCAAAGAGGCCGCGGAAACGGCCAACCGGAGCAAGGACCTCTTCCTCGCCGTCCTGAGCCACGAACTGCGGGCTCCGCTGAACCCGGTGCTGATGACCGTGGAGGAGCTGGAGAGCGATCTCTCGCTACCGGACGCGGTGCGGGAGGACATGGCGATGATTAAACGGAACATCAATCTCGAGGCCACACTCATCGACGACCTGCTCGACGTCAGCCGCATCGTCAGCGGAAAACTCTCGCTGGCTCCCGCGCCCATGGACCTGAACGAAGCTGTTGTGCAGGCCTGCGCGAGCTGCGGCGCGCAGGCCGCCGAGCGGCGCGTTCGGCTTCAAACCAGCCTTGGACACGGGGCGGGCCACATCGACGCCGATCCTGCCCGGTTCCAACAGATTCTCGGAAACGTGCTGCGCAACGCCGTTAAATTCTCCCCGGAAGGCGGCATCGTGGCGGTGAGCACGGCGCGCCTCTCGCCGGAGCGCGTGGAAGTCCGCGTCAGGGATAACGGGCTAGGCATCCCGGCGGAGGCGCTCTCGACAATATTCGAGGCCTTCGAGCAATGCTCCTCCAGCGTTACCAGGCAATTCGGAGGCCTCGGTCTCGGGCTCGCGATCTGCAAATCCCTCGTGGAAGCGCACAGCGGGTCCATTCGCGCCGAGAGCGGCGGCCGGGGGTGTGGCGCAACCTTCGTGATCGAATTTCCCTCAGTCACCCTTCGCTCTTAACCGCGACGCCGGCCGCCGCCATGGATACTTTAGCCCAGTCTGGTGTTGAGTACGATGATCCAGTTCCGTGGTCGCCAAAACCTCCGTCAGGCCGCTACTGGCGGTCGGCGGGTCATTCATGGGAATTGGGGCGAAGCCAAGTGGAGGAAGTGAACTTTCTTGCTCCAAGGAATCCGCCAGTAGGGATGGTGAGCGAAGGTGATATCCAAGGAAGCGGGTCGGGGAGATCAGGCTTACCTGATCCCACGTACTTCGTAACGACGGCAGGGCGAGTGCTAAAACCAAAGGCTTGAGTCATGACCGGAGGGCTAAATTAATGATCGCCGTGCTTTCGCCATGACGGCTTTTCCCGGCACTTTCCCATTACGAGTGCGCATTTTCGTCGCAATTCCCGGCTCGCTTCTTGCGGGGACATGCCCGCCTTAATTTATGCGTCCGGTTCAGTCGGCTTACGACGTGGGAGCGTTGAGGCAAAAGAGGCTTTCCAAGACCTTGTTCCCCGGCTAGTCTCCATTCTTAACCTTTTCCCTCCCATGGAACTCGACGAATCTCCCGGCCTAACCGACGCTCAATCCGGCCACTTGCCTGGACCGCGCACGCATTCGGAATGGGAGGCGGAATCGGTTGCCGCGCCGCTCAAGGAACTCAACGACCTGAAGTCCGCCTTGGATGAGCACGCCATCGTGGCCATCACGGACGCCCGCGGAAAAATCATTTATGTGAACGACAAGTTCTGCGCCATCTCGCAGTTCTCCCGGGACGAACTGATTGGGAAGGATCACCGGGTTATCAATTCCGAGCATCATCCCAAAGCCTTTATTCGCAGCCTCTGGCAGACCATTGCCGGAGGCCGGGTGTGGAAAGGAGAGATCAAAAACCGCGCGCGGGACGGGTCTTTTTACTGGGTGGACACGACCATCGTCCCGTATCTGGATGACAAAGGTAAGCCGTATCAATACATCGCCATCCGGGCGGACATCACCGAGCGAAAACGCATTGAGGAGCAAATGGCCGCGAACATCGATGAATTGGCGGACGTGAAGGCGGCGCTGGATGAACACGCCATCGTGGCCATCACGGATCAGATGGGGAAAATCATCCATGTGAACGACAAGTTCTGCGCCATTTCTCAGTACTCCCGGGAGGAATTGATTGGCCAGGACCATCGGCTCATCAATTCCAGCTTCCATCCCAAAGCCTTCATTCGCGGTATCTGGCAGACCATCGGCAGCGGAAAGGTGTGGAAGGGAGAAATCAAGAACCGGGCCAAAGATGGCTCGCAATACTGGGTCGAGACGACTATCGTTCCCTATCTTAACGAGCGGGGAAAGCCTTACCAATACATCGCCATCCGCGCGGATATCACGGAACGTAAAAATGCGGAGGAGTCTCTGCACGCGGCCAGCCGGGCCAAGAGCGATTTTCTCGCCAATATGTCGCACGAGTTGCGCACTCCCTTAAACAGCCTGCTTCTGCTGGCGGAGCAATTAGCGGCAAACCGGGAGGGTAATCTCCTTCCCCGCCAGATAGAATTTCTCGAGACTATCCAAGCATCGGGTTCCGACCTGCTGCGGCTCATCAGTGATATCCTGGACCTATCCAAGATTGAGGCTGGAGCCATGTCTGTGGAGATGAATCCCGTTTCCCTTGAGGATTTGGTCGACAGGCTCCGGCGTTCCTTTACCCCCGTGGCGGAGCGGAAAGGCCTGGGGTTCAATGTTGTCATCGCTGATGGGATGCCGGACACTCTGCTTACCGACGAACAACGGCTGGAGCAGCTTCTCCGGAATTTGCTCTCCAATGCCTTCAAGTTCACTCCTTCCGGCGGCGTGACTCTGCGTATGGGCACCGCGAGCGCCGGTTGGACGGAAGGTCACCCGCGCCTGGACCGGGCACCGCTCGTCGTGGCCATTTCAGTCACGGATACCGGGATTGGTATCCCGGAGGAAAAAGCCGAACTGATTTTCGAGGCCTTCCGCCAGGCCGATAGCGGCACAGGCCGGAAATATGGGGGCACTGGACTGGGCCTCGCCATTTGCCGGGAAACCGCACGACTCCTCGGGGGAGAGGTCTGTGTAAAGAGTACCCCTCAACGTGGCAGCACCTTTACTCTTTATATTCCCCAATCACATGGTGGCACAGAGATCTCAACGGTTCGGGGAACGGCACGCACGGTGGTCCTGCCCGGCGGGGCACGGTTGACTCCTCTCACGCCCGATAGTGAGACTGCCGGACCCCAGGGTGCTACGAGCGGAACCTCTTTCCTTTCCGGGAGGGACATCCTCATCGTAGATGACGACCCCCGGAATCTTTTCGCCCTGTCCTCCCTTCTTGAGGACGAGGAGGCCAGCGTGCTCTCAGCCGAGTCAGGGAGAGAAGCGATCTCCATGCTCCTGGACAATCCGGGCGTCTCCGCCGTCCTTATGGATATCATGATGCCGGATATGGATGGTTATGAGACCATGCGCACGATTCGGGGGATGGGCCGCTTCGCGGACAGCCCCATTATCGCCATGACAGCCAAAGCAATGCCCGGAGACCGGGAAAAGTGCATTGAGGCAGGAGCCACGGATTATTTGCCTAAACCCATCCGGGCGGCGGCGCTCATGAACCTGTTGCGTCAGCACTTAATACAGTGATGAAATCCGCCCCAGCCCCTTTTCGGCTCTAATGTTTTCCTCCCACAAATATCCTGGATCAATTCTCTCTGGCGAACCTGGCCCGCAGCTTTCTGAAACCCGGGAATCATCAGCCGAAGCTTTTTCACCCGTGCTGGTGGTGGATGACCGGCTGGACAAGCGGCAGAGCCTCCAGGCGGTATTGGAAGAGCTACCACTCCGCATCGTGATGGCGGCGTCTGGAGTAGAGGCACTGCGATGTCTTCTGCGCGAGGAGTTCTCTGTCATTCTCCTTGATCTGAATATGCCGGAAATGGATGGGGTGGAACTCGCGGGCCTTATTAGGGCACGGAGGCGGACTCTCCGTACCCCGGTAATCTTTTACACGGCGGACGCGGATTCGTTGCGGGAGCGGACCGAGAAGCTCTATGCACTGGGTGCGGTCGACGTGCTTACCATGCCCGTTTCCGCCCATACGTTGCGGGCGAAGGTGGCGGTCTTCGCGGACTTCCACCGGCGCCTTGTGGTTGAGCGGCGTACCGCGAGTGAACGTGAACGTCTCCTCCGCGCGGAGGCGGCACGGGCGGAAGCGGAACGCGCGAGTGCTGCCAAAGACCATTTTCTCGCAATGCTTTCCCATGAGCTTCGCACCCCGCTCTCTCCGGTGCTGAACACGGTGGAGCTCATGCTGGAGGACGAAAGTCAGCTGCCCATTGTCAGGGAGCAACTGGAAACCATCCGGCGCAATGTGGCCCTTGAGGCACGATTGATCGATGACCTCCTCGACCTCACTCGCGTGAGTCGTGGAAAGGTAAGTCTCTATCTTGAGGCTCTCGACCTCCACGAGTGCGTCCGCAGCGTAATTCAGATTTGCGCGCCGGAGATGGAGGAAAAGCAGGTCACCGCGC
Source organism: Verrucomicrobiales bacterium (assembly GCA_965229245.1). GTDB lineage: Bacteria > Verrucomicrobiota > Verrucomicrobiia > Verrucomicrobiales > V1-33 > V1-33. Next base: position 217,125 of record CBDDIW010000001.1, on the reverse strand, counting down.
TCATCCTTGGTGATGACATTCCAGTAACCGTGCGGGCCGACGCCGCGCGTCTGAAGCAAATCTTCTGGAACCTGGTGCGCAATGCGGTCAAATTTTCGGATGCGGGCGGTCAGGTGACCATCCTTGCCCGGCATGAGGAGGCTGGCCATATCTGTGTGAGTGTGAGAGACACCGGCCGGGGCATCTCTGCAAAAGTGCTGCCCGGGATCTTCGACGCTTTCCGCCAGGCTGCGGACGCCCCGGGCGGGCTGGGATTGGGGCTGGCCATCACCCGCTCGCTGGTCCATCTACACGGCGGGACTATAGAAGCGCGCAGCGACGGCCCCGGGCTCGGCTCGGTCTTTACCGTATGCCTGCCCGTATTGCCGAATGTCGAAGTTACGGCTCCCGTGAGCGCGGCGGCCACGGTTGACGCGGTGACTCTCCCCGCTGCGTCGGAAAAGAAACCGACGGTGACTCCCCCAAACGTTTCTTACCGTATTCCGGCGAGCTTGCTCCTCGTTGAGGATCACGCGGATACGCGGAATTCGCTCGCTAAATTGTTGCGACGGCGGGGCTACGAAGTCGAAACGGCGGCGGACATGCAGACCGCCCTCTCGTGTGCCCGGACCGCGCAGTATGACATCATCGTCAGCGACCTCGGATTGCCTGATGGAAGCGGCTTTGATTTTATTGCTCAGTTGCCACCGGAAAATCGTCTCCGGGCTATCGCGCTTAGCGGATTCGGCATGGAAGCAGATATCGCACGCAGCCGCACTTGTGGATTTGCGAGACACCTGGTCAAACCTGTCAATCTCGTGGAACTGGACACCACCATCCAGAATCTTCTGCGCGACGTCCCCTCCTCGCCCGGCGGGCAGAAAGACGTGGAATCTTGAGGGCCATCATCAACGACAACGACACATTTCGACTCTTCTCCTCCAATACTCTCCCCTTAATGTTCGCCGCACTTTCCCGTGCCTTGGCCGTCATTTCTTCCAGCTCGCGCCGTTCCTGCCCGGAAAGCTGACTCAGTTGACTTTTTCGGACCTCAGCCGTGGATGTTTTCTTCAGATTGGCCGACCGCCAATATTTCACAAATTTGTCAACTCCTTCCAGCGATGGACCCCGCCGAAACCCAACCTCAAACTCCCGGGAAAATCGAACTTTTGCAGCGGATTTACCCTCCTTGATGAAGGCTTCGATCCGCTCTTTGATCGGCTTCCGCCGGAACAGCTCCCAATAGCGTTCCTCAAGTTCAAGGCTGATGCCATCAATCCGCAAGCCTCCATCTTCCGCGGAAACGCGGTAGCCGAGATTCTCGGCGCGTTGATCTAGATCATCCAGAACTTGTGCCTGGATGGTCTGTTTGCTGACCTCAAGCATAATCCGGGGCTGTAGAGCCATCCAGCGCTGCTGTTTCTCATCAAAACTTACATTTGCGATCACCAGATGCGTGTGAAGCTGCGGACTCAACATCCAGCTCGAATCGTGATGAAATGCCGCGCACGCCACGTTGCCCGTCATATGCGGCGCCTAGGTTTTCACGATCTCGCCAGCCCTTATTCGGACGGCAGCGTGTTTCTCTAGTGTGGTGATTGATTAATTCGTTTCGAAATATGTTGCGCGGCATGTGATAATGTGCCGGATGAAAGCAGGACGCCCGGTAGCTGAAATCACTGTGACCAGCGACGAAAAAGCGAAGCTGGAGGAACTGGCCCGGCGTCGCAAAACCGGTCAGGCCATGGCCTTGCGCTGCCGGGTTATTCTGGAGTGCTCCAAAGGGAAAACCAATACGGAGGTGGCGCGTGATTTGAAGCTCAGCATGCCCACCGTTGGAAAGTGGCGGGAGCGTTTCGCACGGCTGCGGCTGGCGGGGCTCGCGGACGCGCCGCGTCCCGGGCAGCCTCGCAAAATCAGTGATGCCATGGTGGAGCGGGTGGTCACTCAAACCCTCGAAAGTAAACCGGGGAACGCCACGCACTGGAGCACCCGGAGCATGGCCGCGAAAACCGGCCTGACCCAAAACGCCATTCTCCGGATCTGGAGGACTTTTGGTCTAAAGCCCCATCTTCAGGAGACCTTCAAACTGTCCACCGATCCGTTCTTTGTCGAAAAGGTGCGTGATGTGGTGGGCCTTTATCTCAACCCTCCGGAGAAAACACGGGCGGTGGTGTTATGTGTGGATGAAAAAAGTCAGTTTCAGGCGCTGGAGCGTACGCAGCCGCTGCTGCCTTTACGGCCCGGGCAGCCGGAGCGCCGCACTCACGATTATGTGCGGCATGGCACCACTTCGCTCTTCGCGGCTCTCGACGTGGCCACGGGCAACGTGATCGGTCAGTGCCACCGGCAGCACCGCCACCAGGAATTCCTTCGCTTTCTCAACAAAATAGAGAGTGAAGTGCCCGCCGGGCTGGAAATCCATCTGGTGCTCGACAATTACGCCACCCACAAAACGCCCAAAGTGGCAAAATGGTTCAAGGCACGCCCGCGCTACCACCTCCATTTTACGCCCACCTCCGCCTCATGGCTCAATCAGGTGGAACGCTGGTTTGCCCGCATTACCGAAGAGCGAATCCGCCGGAGTGCCTTTCTGAGCGTCAAAGAGCTGGAGAAAGCGATCATGGACTACGTCGAGCATAACAATCTTGATCCCAGGCCTTTCGTGTGGACGGCCCCGGCAGATCTTATTCTTGGGAAGGTTCAAACTATTTGTGAACGAATTAATCGATCACCACACTAGTTCCCTCAGCACCCACCGACTCGACTCGTGAAACGCTGCAACCAGGGACTCCTTAGTCGAGCAATAGCAGACATCAGGGCGGGGCAGTGGTGAGGGAGCGCCAAGACTGATGAAGCAAGGCCAAGGGAAAATTTTCTAACCCCTCAGGTGACACTCTTTTAAGCCTCGCCACCCTTGAGCGTATGAACTTTGAAGTCGGCTACCTGCTCCTAGGTATTTTGGGTAGTGGTACAGTTTGAAAATGGCCGGGGTTGCCAATGCTTGAGCGGTCTGGTATGATCCGGGATGCCAAAAAATCCGAAACGCCCACGTGATCCGAACCAGCTTGCAAAGCTCATTGTGGATATGAGCACGGGGAATATGCCGAAAGAGCCGGATTCGCCCGCTGGGAAGAATCCGGCTGCTGTTTCTCTGGGGAGACTCGGGGGGCTAAAGGGCGGGAACGCGCGAGCCAAATCTCTGTCGCAAGAGCAGCGGTCCGATATCGCGCGCGTTGCAGCATCGGCCCGCTGGAAGAAGAAAGGGGATTAAACCAAGGCCTCTTCTCTGCCGCTTCGCGCCAGCATCACGTCGAACGTGAGGTCGTATTCTACATTGATAGGCTCCTCGGCGGGATTGCTTCTATTCCAACGGTCGGTGAACAAATCCAACTGGACTAGATCCGCGACCACTTGGTTCCTGCGCTCCTTCACTACCTTTTTCATTTTAAAGCGCGGCGCTTCGTCAATGTCTGTCCAAAACACGCCGTTTCCCCAGCCGTCGGTCGGAGCGTCTTCGTCCGTGTAGGCGAGATTGACCTTATACATCTCCCCCGTCAAAGGGTCTTCCCTGGTTTCTCCCTTGAGTGCCAAAACAACCTGCTTTGCAAGGACTTGTTCGGGAGTAGGCGGCTGAGGCATGACATAGCCTCGCTTCTTGAGCCATGCGACGAAGGTCGGAACGTTAATGTCCGCTGAGTCGGTCTCGTGTTTGTATAACTCCTTAAGTCTAATGAGTTGTTGATTCTTAGTCATGTTGTTTTTGTTTTCTACTCCCCTGTAGGGGCTATGTCTCCCCATCCGTCCACCGTGGACGTTGGGAAAATGATATGACGCACCTTCACGAGGAGGTCGGAGAAAATATTGTATCGCTGCGTCCTGCGCCGCAGCTGGCCAGCGACGAGGCCGGGATGGACTTTGATCATTTTCGCAAATGCCAAAACGTCACGAGTGGCGAAATAGGGGCTCTTCCGTGAATAGAACTTCTCCATCATATCCGACGGAACACAGAAATCCGCAGCCGCCAAATTGGCTAGTCTCTCCTCTTCGGCGATGCCTGATCCTATGCCGCCCGCCTCACCCTCAAGCTCCGTGTCCATAATGACGGCTCCTTTGCCATCTCCACGGATGACGTGCTCAAGCTCGTGCCGAATTACAAACCAAAAATTATCGATCCTGTCAAATCTCGCCGTCATTGCGACAACTGGCGATTTCGAGTCGAGCCAAAAGCAAGCCCCGTCAATCTTCGATGACGGGAGAGCCTCAACAATGAGGAATCGAATTCCGGCGTCAGAGAGATAGCGGGGGATTTTCCTCATGTCTTCTTCTGACTGGCGCAATCCCTTCAGTTTGTCGGCACACAGTCTGGCGTTTTCCGTGGAGAAATTGGGCACCAGCATTTCCTCGGCAAGTTCCCTGACGCGATAAAGCCAAGCGAGCTGCGTTGGGGTTGCCTCCTCGTGCGCGTTCGATTTTTTCGCGGCGTGGGGAAGTATCTCTACGTCCTCCCCGTCTGGAACCCGAAAAAACCCTGAAATAGCTTTTTCGACCGCCCTCGCATCGCGTTGGTTTTCAACTTGGATCCAACCACGCTTCACCATGTCGGACACGGGGAACTTTCCGAAGATCTGGGCGCGCTTCTGGCGGTCCGGATCAGGCCTCGTGGTCAATCTCGCCTGATTTAGGTCGAATGATCTTTGAAGTGCCAAAAACACGTCGGCATCCATCCCGAATACCTCCCCCAGGATGATGGCCATCTCTGGTGTGACCGCAATTTTCCCGTTCACCAGCTTGCTGATGATGGGGTCTTCGACCCCTAAGACTATGGCCAAAATGCGCTGAGACCACCCCCTTTCATTCAGAAGGTCTTCAATCAGGTGGCCGGGAATGCGGTATTGGGCGGAATCAGACATGCGGGGGGGTGGGGGAACGCACTGTAGCGTAGCCTGTCCAAAATAGGCCGCAACTATGAAGTTGCAAAAGTTGCCATAATTCGCAAACTGACATTTAATGCTTGACCGGACAGGTATGCGGCTTACTCTCTCTCCATGAACAAGCTGAGCACCGAAGAACGCACCCGGGTAGTCGCGGCACTGCTTGAAGGTAACTCCCTGCGTTCGACTACCCGCATGACGTGTGTTCATCGGAGCACGATCCTGAAACTTTTGGCTGAACTGGGCGACGCTTGCTCCCAGTTCCAACACAAGACTCTCCGGAACCTGCCCTGCAAACGCATTCAGGCGGATGAAATCTGGTCGTTTGTCTACGCTAAAGAGAAGCACTGCACGCCAGAGATGAAGGCGGATGGCGCTGGCGATTGCTGGGTATGGGTAGGCATGGACGCCGATACCAAACTGGCAGTCTCATGGATGGCCGGTTCCCGTGATGCAGGATGCGCCCATACCTTCGTGCAAGACCTTGCCTCCCGGCTGGCTAATCGCGTTCAGTTGACCACCGACGGCCACCACGCCTATCTCACAGCCGTTGCGGATGCGTTTGAGGACGACATTGACTATGCGCGGCTGATTAAGCAATACGGCCCATCCCCGGATGGCGTGGGCACGGCACGCCGCTACAGCCCTCCGGAATGCACCGGCACCCGTAAAATGGTGGTGACCGGCAACCCTGACACGAAACACGTCAGCACCTCATTTATTGAGCGCCAGAACCTGACAATGCGCATGTCCATGCGCCGCTTTACCCGCCTCACTAACGGCTTTTCAAAGAAGATCGAAAACCACATCCACCAGCTGAGCCTGCATTACATGTGGTATAACTTTGGGCGCGTCCATCAAACCCTCCGGGTTACCCCCGCGATGGCTGCCGGGGTATCAGATCATGTGTGGAGCATCGCTGAAATCATCGGATTGCTCGATCAAGCCTGATTTCAAACTGTACCACTACCGTATTTTGCTTGTGGCCGTGGCTGCGCTCTCGTCTTTTGTGAAGCGGCTGCCACTGACTGAGACGATGCTTTACCTAGTGGCAGGCGCGCTTCTGGGGCCGCTCGGCATGGGTTTGTTTTCGCTGGATGTGCTCACCTCTGCCCCGCTCCTGGAACGGCTCGCAGAAGCTGCCGTGCTCATTTCCCTGTTCACCACCGGGCTAAAGCTACGCCTGCCTCTAAATGATTCACGCTGGTGGATGCCGGTCCGGCTGGCTTTCTTCTCGATGGCCCTCACAGTTGGATTCGTCACCATTGCAGGCGTGGCTTGGCTGGGTCTTCCTCTCGGCGCTGCGGTGCTGCTTGGAGCAATCCTAGCTCCTACTGATCCCGTGCTCGCTTCCGAGGTGCAAATTGCCGATGTCCATGACCGCGACCGGTTGCGTTTCAGCCTCTCGGGTGAGGCGGGCCTGAATGATGGAACGGCGTTTCCATTCGTTATGCTTGGACTGGGGCTCCTCGGACTGCACGAACTAGGCGCAGGTAGTTGGAAATGGTGGGTTGTGGATGTCGTCTGGGGCGTATGCGCCGGACTCGCAATCGGCGCGGGCTGCGGTACGATGGTCGCGCGCCTGATTCTCTGGCTCCGGCGCGAGCATCGCGAAGGCATCGGCCGCGATGAATTTCTCGCGCTGGGTATAATTACGCTTTGCTACGGCGCGGCGCTGCTCGCGCACGCGTATGGATTTCTCGCTGTTTTCGCTGCGGGAGTGGCTTTGCGGGCAGTCGAGCGTCAGCACAGCAGCGATAAAATATCCAACGAAGTGCTCACGATGGAATCTGTCGGCCACCGCGACGAACTCGCACTTGATCCCGAAATAGCGCCCGCCCACATGGCCGGTGGAGTGCTCGCATTTAACCAGCAAATCGAGCGCATTGTCGAAGTGGCGATGGTCCTCATCATCAGCGCGATGCTTTCACGCGAGTACCTCCGCTTAGAGGATATTGGTTTCATTGCGGTGCTGTTTTTTGTCATCCGACCTGTGGCGGTGCAGCTTGGATTACTTGGTGGGAACAAACTTAACGCTGGTCGGCGGGTGCTCATTGCCTGGTTTGGCATTCGTGGCATCGGCTCGCTTTATTACCTTGCCTATGCCGTGAATCACGGCCTGTCTGACAGACTCGCCGCCCGCCTGACCGCACTGACCCTTACCACGGTTGCCGTTTCCATCATCGCCCATGGCATCACCGTTACGCCTTTGATGAGCTGGTATAGCCGGAAATCTGGAGGCAGCGCCGGAGCATCCGATAGGAAGAAGCCCTAGGTGACCGGGCAATCAGCACAAACTGAACGAACCGGCTGCCACTCAGAGGCCGGGATCATCCTTAGGCTTATCTCCGTGATGTGCTCTTCCGCCCGCCGTTTATGAAGCATCGCGACAACGGAGAGAGACTAAGACGGGAGCAGAAAAAGAGGAGACACAATACCCTAAGCGCAAAATGCGCTTAGGAAGAAAAAGGTTCGGTAATTGCGCGCCCATGTTTGGACGAGTATAAAGCATCGTTCCGCCAAGGTCAAAAACAAGGTCACGACAAGCATCTGGCAATGGGCAAAGAAGGCCTGTTTCGCGCATTCTTCTCAGATGGAATTTCCCCTGCACCAACGCCCGAACGTCAGCCGTCTCGAACCACTCCGCGCCGAGATCGTCGCAATGCGCTCCAGCAACTGGCCGTTCCTAAAAATCGCCCACTGGGTGCGTACTAACTGCCAGATTGAGGTCACCAAGGAAGCGGTTCGACAGTTCTGCAAGGTTCGACACATCGGGGCCGTTTCAAAGGCTCAGCCGCAGCCCCCGATTCGGAACAACGGCCATCATCCTAAAAAGATTCCGGTCAAATTCGAGTACGACGATTCGGCACCCATTTTGACTCGCAAAAACAGTTCGAGTTAGACACTGCGGAGGTGGCATTTTTCTGGCGGCCCTTGGGATGACTTTCGCGCCACCCCTAATTGTGACCCCGCAGCCCTGTTTCAGAAAATTCGGTGAATCCAGTCCGGAAGGTGGGGAATATGGACGCACTTCACGCATACGCCGATGGAAGCGAACGCTTCTCTCTTCTCATGAAAATAAAAACGCGCGTTGTGTTCACTCAAGGCGGTAAAGGCGGAGTCGCTAAGACCGAAGCTGTCCTTTCCCTGATCCCCTGGTATCACAAACAGGGCATCACACCTGTCCTTCTCGACTTCGACATCGAGAACACGAACAAGAGTGGCCTTCAGAATTTTTATCCCGATGCACGCAAGTTCGATGTTCACACCGAGGGCGCTCTTGATGAATTCTTCGATGTCTGTGACCAGCCCAAGGTTCAAATCGTCATTGCCGACCTCGGGGCTGGTGCTGGCGCTGCAACTTACGCGTGGTTTGATCAGGCTTTTCCGGACGCCAACGACCTCGGTATTCGGTTTACCTCAATCGGAGTAACCACCAACGAAGCTGGAGCCGTGCAGTCGATTCTCAAATGGGCGGCACGTCTGCAGGACCGCGTGGACTACCTGATCGTTCTCAATGAACTGCGCGAGCCGGGAAGCGCCTTCGAATATTGGAACGACGAGCCTGCGGTAGCCCGCTTCCGGGAAGCGTTTTCCCCTGCTATGATGACGATGGGTGCGAGAATTCAGGAATTTCAATCGGAGCTAAGGAACTGGAGCACTACCCTCCAGGCTGTCATTGATGGAAAGGTGGAACCGGATTTTCTCAAACGGACGAAGAATGTAGTTCGGGCGAAACGCTACCAGCGCCAGCTTTTCGAAGGTTTCGATTCCGCCTCCGCCATCCTCCTGCCGTAATGTCCGCAGGCAGCGAAACCCTTGAAAGAGTAGCCGACCTCCTGCCACCCGAGCAGCGCGAACGTCTGCTTCGGGTGGCGTTGAGATTCAGGCATCTCCCAGAGGAAGACGAATTTCTGCAAGTTCTCGAAGCAATTGGTCTGATGACCTTGGTTTGGAGCAAGATTCCCCGGGAAATCCACGCAATTCTTGAAGGGACTAAACCCGTTCAGCCTAATCTGGATTTCGTAAGTGCCCAGATCCGAAGCGCCATTCAGGAAGCCATACCCAGCTTTGGAGATCTTCGCCAGATCTCACAGTCTCTACAAAATCAACAGGTAGCTCTCAGACGGCACCTTCAGTCACCGGTCAGTTCCACTTCACAAGGTGGTTGGTGGCGGCACTTTTTGTTGGGTTTGTGCACCGGACTTCTGGCTGTAGTATTTCTCATCTACTCGAAACGGTTTCCCGCGCCATGAAACTGCTTCCGCTTTTTTTCCCAATCCTTGGTAGCGGATTATCGATGATCGTTCCCTCCCCTTACTTTTGGGGCGTGTTCTGGGCTGGAGCTGCCTTGGGTGTGATCGCAACGGTAAGGAAGCACAGAAGGGTGATCCTTCGTTTCGGCGCTTTAACTTGGACGAGGGAAGAAGTTTGCCGTCACATTCTCATTACAGGCGACACAGGTTCCGGGAAAACGACCAGCGGGTTCCATCCGATTCTCGTGCAATTGACGCGTGCAGAGCCCACGTGGGGCGGTTTGATTCTCGGGGTGAAAGGTGATGAGCACCGTTTCGCCGGGGAGCTCCTGAGAGCGCACGGTCGTGCGCATGACTTAATTCACCTTCAAGTCCGCCCTGAAATCGAATCCACAAACTGGCGGCCTCCGCACCGATACAATCTTCTCAGTGATCGGACCATCCCCTGGATGACCCATGCCAAGGCCCTCGTCGACATCGCTTCGTCAATGACCGACGGGCGTCAGTCAGCCTTTTTCCGTCCAATGGCCCAAATTGCTTTGGCGCGGGCCTTTGAACTACTGGACGCCCTCCAACTGCCCGTCACCCTGACGCGTGCCTATGAGTTGCTGACCTCCCAGGAAACGGCAGCCCGGGCCCTGAAATCGCTCAAGCACTGTTCTTCTCCTGAAAACGCGAAACTTGCTGAATTCTTCGAGTCTACCTTCGTTCAAGCGAAAGCTTATGAACAGCGGGAAGCAGTCGAAGGAACGATCAAGACCTACCTGTCTTTTTTCCTTGATCCGGATGTGGCGAACGTCTTCTCCAGCGACGAGCCCAACACCTTCTCCCTCAATGAGATCGATCAAGGATCGGTACTCACCGTCACTATGCCGCAGCGCTTCGTCTCCGAACGTCGCTACATCCAGACATACCTCAAAATTCTCTTTTACTTCCACGTTCTACGGCGCTTCGATAAACCACCGATAGACCGCGAAGGCGAGAATCTGCTTCTGCTTGTAGCCGACGAATTTCAAGACCTCGTCACGGCCAGCGAGGACGGCATCAGCGATCACAAGATCATCGACCGTATCCGCGCGGCGGGCGCGGCCATCATCGCCGGCATGCAATCCGAACTTTCTGCGGATCCAGCTATTGGGTCCGCGAAACGGGAGGTCCTCACTCTGAACATGCGAAGTCGTTTTGTTTTTCGAGCAGCCGATTTGAAAGGAGCGAACGAATCCTCCTCATTCCTCGGCAAGCGGGAGGTCTGGAAAAAGACCCATTCGTCCCGCCCCATGGAAACAGTGACTACCTCCCGCAGGAAGGATGAGGATTTCTTCATCAAACCAGCGGCAATGATGCGCCTCCGGGATCACACGGCGATCATTGCCCACCCTTCGAAACAGTTCAAAAAAGTCAGACTGAAACCAGTCAGTGGCGATGGCAAGGTATATAAGTGGTACTGAAGAGCGCTATCAAGCCCAATGCGATCTTACAGTAAGGAAGGCACTTAAGAGTATTCCCGGATTTCGGCAGCCCAGTGAGTTTCAGATTCTAACGAGTAAATGCCTGTTTGTTAAGGCATGCGCAGAGTGCGGGCCGCACCATCAAGACGGCGATGAAGAAACGAGGCCATCGTAAGAAGATCAAAAGCGTCCTGTTCGCTCATCGTCCAACTGATTTTTGGGGCATGGGCCGCCGTGTTGCGAAAAGTACCAAAGAAACCCACCATCAGATTTTTGAGTCCTTTTTGTTCGGAAAGCTCTGAATCCGTCTGGAGAGTATTGAAGGCCAGAAACGGCATGCCTGACTTCCCCGGAGCGAGGGCAAGTTCCGCCACCTCGCCAGCGTCACCTGTGAGCCCCGTCTTGTCACGGATCTTCTGCGATACCGACTTGGTGGCTTCGAGCACCGCGTGAAAATGGTTGTTCTGCAGAAGCTCGGCCCGGCAGTACTTCAGCACCTCCGAATGGACATTGCGCTTCACAAGCTCGGCACGTAACCGGCCCGCACGCTGTTGGGCTTCATCCAGGGTCCTTGCGGCGGCACCTTGAATAAGGTTACCATCGCTCCGTAATTCGAGTCCTTCGAAGACCATTACTCCGTTAAGGGCGCTGCGGCGCTCCTCGAACAATTCGGTCCGGCCCGTGAACCGAACCGGACGCATCGCTTCGAGAATGAATTCGATTACCTTGTTGCCGCACCTGTCATTGACCTGTCGCTGGTCGAGGGCGGAGGAAAGTCGCTTCCACTTGGTCAGGGCGGGGAAGGGATCGGAAATACCAAGCTGCTGGAGGAGTCGACCGATCTCAGTACCTGTCATTCCTGCATTCGTATCAGCCAGCACTTGGCAGATGCTTTCTAATTTGGCGGCGGAGAAGCAGGCATAGGCGGGCATGACCCGGATTTTGAACAGGATTCTGCCGTCGTCGAGTCGACCTCGTTAAAATCCTCTCCCAGTTCCCCGGCGCTTTGGGTGGCGGTGGCTTCTTGGAAATAATCGGCCTCTTCTCAATATCAAATCAGTTTAGAATCTCCGCTAAAAGCCTTCCGCGAAGTTCTTTTAGAACCTCCTCGCGAGCTGAACGCGCTCCGCCACGGTCAGTGGGCCTACTCGAAGTGACTCTCCTGTCCACACGATAGCCAAGTCGCTCCAGGCGTGAGGCCTCCCGTTCCACAAACTTTTCCTGAATCGCAGACAAGGCTTCGTCTAGCAAGCGATGGAAAACGAGCACTGCATCCAGGCGACCTACCAACTCGGGCCGAAGGTAGCGCTGCGCCTGAGCTTGAACGAACCGCTCCAACGCAGCGCCGTTTTGACGCGAGCGGGCGATAGCCAGAGAGGCGATATTCGAGGTGAGCACCACGTACCACGGACTGAAATCCAGCTCTTTTCCATTCGCCAGAGTCAGCCGTCCGGCATCGAGGATTTGCAGTAGCAGATCCAGAATTGCCGGGTGTGCTTTCTCAATTTCATCCAGCAGCAGACAGCCAGCCCTCCCCATTCGGTCTTGAAGAATACCCGGTGATCCAGATCCACCCAGCAGACGTTCAATGGAATTCGGGTGCTGATACTCGCTCATGTCGAGCCGAAGCAATAGATCCTGTCCCAGCAGGTAGCGAGTAAAACAGGTCGCAAGTTCCGTCTTACCCACTCCGGTAGGTCCAAGAAAAAGAAAACTGGCTTTCGGTCGCTCTGGAGATGCCAGTCCCAGCTCACCAGCTTGTAAATACGGCACGATGGTATCGATGGCTTCATCCTGCCCGATGATCTCCCCGCGCAGAAAATCCTTCAGCGCCCTCAACCTCTCCAGCAGAATTGGGTCATGGGAGTTCATGGACGCTCCTTTCCGGTTTGCTGACGGAGCTGTTCCATGAGCCTGGAGCGCTCACGCAGCATGGTTTCTACTTCTCCAGTTCCCGGCGGGGCATTCCGCTCACCCCGGTCCTCGATATAGAGGTAAAACTCCTTTCCCGCAGGTACTGACACGATTGGTTCCGTTCCCGTTTCAACTTTCGGGATAGCGCCATTTACCAATGACGAGACACCCCGCAGGACCGCGCTGCGAGCACTGCCAAGCTCCACTTCCCCGAGGGCCGTCCTCGCGCGGTCCTGGGTTGCATCAGCTGCGATAGCGAAAGCATCCCTCACTGCCCTGCTTTTCCACCCGTCGGGTTTGATGGTGGTTCCGGCAATCCCCGCCGTTCCATCATTTACTCCGTAGACCCTCCGAGCTTGATCGTAGTCACGGTCCTGCAGGCTTGCCTTGGTTTCATACAGCTTTTGATGGGGTAAAACGAAAACCCATCCACCCTCCGACTCAAGTCGACCAGTCAAACTACCCGAGTGAAGGTTGCCGTGAATGCGGGTTCCTTCCGGAATCCACACGCGCCCTTTCTCGTCACGCACGGGTTGCAATAATTCGGCAATCACCGGCACCGCCGTCCTGCCACATCTGACCGCTTGAAAGAGTCGGCAGGCGATAACGCTTCCAAATGGAATGGATGGCTCAGCCGGTTTAACCACCTTCTCGCTCGAAACCGATTTTTTCACCACTTCGCAGTCGTGGATCAGCTTCGGAAGTGCTTCCACCGGCAAAGGCTTCGTTTCGACCGAAGACACCGGCTTCTTATCCGGAACAGCCTGCGGAGGAGGTGTGGACCGCCAAGGCGTGAAGTGCTTCATCAGTTCAGTTACCGGTGATTCCTTCAAGTCATTTCCCCCTCCTCCCATTAGAGGCAGCTTGGATACCTGCTGTTTCGATGGAGGCGCAGCCTCATTCCGTTGCTCACGGACGACCCAAAACAGCGCGGCAATCAGAACAACGATTGCCATCACTCTCGCAGACGGATATTTCAGCAGGTCTAAAATGCGGTCTTTCACGGCGGTTCAGGGAGGAGGAACGAGGTTGAGTGAGAAGCGATTCCGGATACTCAGATGAAGGCGATTGCCCTTCCCGTCGCCGGCGACGACGCACTCGACGCGCACTGACTCTCCGGCTTTGAGGATCTTTTCGGTTGGGAGGATCCAGTTCGGGCGTAGAACCCGTGAGTCGCCAACGCGGATGCTGAGCGCCGCTGTCTGAAACTCCACGGGAGCGCTTCCCCGGTTAGTCACAGTTCCGAAAATTACCAACGAGTCGCTTTCAGGAAAGCGGTGCAGTTGATCAACCCTTGTTTCGAGGGATCCTGTTTTGTTGGAGGTGGAAACCTCCAGCAATGATTGGTAGCCTTTAAATTCGTCCGGCACAACCTGTCGAAGGATCGCGGCTGACCGGGCCAGCTCGACAAGCTGGCGAAGCCTCTCCTCCGCGAAAATGAGACGCTGCGAGACCACTTGCTCCACCGGCACGTCGGCTACCGCTTTCTTGGGCGCGTCAATCGTCACCACACTATCAGGTCGTTCCGCGATTCCCAGTCGACAGAAGTAAATGCGCTCACCGGAAATGATCTGTGCGAATGCTGGCTGGTCATTTTGCAATGCCCTGAAAGTCACCACTGGTGAGTCGCGCCGGTGATCGAATTGAATCAACCCGGCGGTGGTTCCATCGGTGAGACCTGCTCCCACAATCATCGAAACAGGCTCCGGAAATACCAGCATGGTCGTAATGTCTGGATGCAGGGACACAGGCAAGGTTTGGCGCGGAGTGGAAGGAACGGCCCTTGGCTCCAGCGGCTCCACTGCCCCCGCCGAAGAAACGGAAGCGATAATCATCAACAGCATTTTCTTCATGAAATGGGGGCGGTTTCGATTTTGAAAGAACGCAGCAAAGTTGGAAAGGACCCGTTTTGAACCACAGATGGATTGCGCACAAATTGAAGCCTTGCTTTTACCGTGAGCGCTTCTTGAAATGGCGCATCGCCGAACACACCGACGCGCACGAGCTGGGCATCCACCGCCACCATAACCGTGTCGTCCTCCGCCTGCAGGATTTGCACGGCGCGGATTTCCACCTTCTGATGAATCTTCTTTGCCAAAAAGGCGTCCGCATCCTGCTGAATAAATGAGATGGCTTCCGTGTAAGCATTCTTCTCACACAGTCGTTTTAGGCGCTCTGGATTATCAAGTCCCTCCGCCGCCCGATTCATAAGCGATTCCATTAAAAGCCCTGCCTGCGAAACATGCAGCTCTTTCGCATCTGCGAAATCCAGGCTTTTGGGCAGGTAATACGTGTAAGCGTCCATCAATAATACCTGTGGTTTTTCGGCAATTCTTCCAGACAAGTGCCAGTAGGCCGCCGCATGCATGCCGGTTGTCAGCACAATGACCGTGAGCAGCAGTCGATTCGTTTCCCTGCGCTTTCCAAATAGGTCGAGCGCTGTGGTGGATGATGAGGTTGATGTTTTCATGATCTTCTTAGCCGGATTTTTTCTGCCATCTCCTTCGCTTCACGCTCCGGCATTTTCGAAGACGAGGCCGCAACTGTGGCGATGCCGATTATGCCGGGAATAAGCACGCCAGTGCTCCCTGTGGCCCCACTTATGGTTCCACCCACGGCACTTGCCGCCGTCGCAAGCCCCGTGGCCAGTTTTCCGCTTCCGCCAAGCGAAGCCGAGACCCCGGCTCCCAGTCCGTAGCTTGCACCCTGACTTGTGGCCATTCCCACACTCTGCATCAGGGATCCGCCAATTTGGGCTCCGTAGACTAGCAGCTTGTGAATGGCGAACGGAGCAGCGATCGTGGAAATCGGAATCCAAATCGAGAGAAGGATGATCAGAAAAAACTCACTGGTATTTTCGGTCATCCCCAACAAACCGCTGGTCACGATGTCAGCCACCGCCCAGCCGAAAGGCCAGGAGATTGCGGCGACAAGTGTGAGGAAGTACCTACCCGCAATGGACCGTGTGCACTCCAGTGTCAACATGGCCAGAAACACCGGGGCCACCGCCACACCAATCAGGAGGACAAGTTTCTGTAGTAGAAAGGCAAGCCACATGATGGCATAGGCGACCTTTCCCATGAGAAGGAGAACGGCATATAGGACAGCCTTTCCAAATCCTCCGTTGGAATCCCAGAGAATATCAAAAAAACCCTCTTCACCGTCACCAGTAGATTCCGGACCAGCAATCAAACGAGCGAATTTTTGATGCGATTCAGACGGGTCCGCGCCGACTTCAGTCACTAGCGAGTGGATCATGTCCTGGCCTAAATCAGTGAGCTTCGGAAAAATTCCTATCATCACAACGACAAGCACGGCAGTCACCAAACCACGGAGCGCTTTGCTGAGATCACCCCACGACCCATTTACGGCGGCAGAAACCAGCCCGGCGAACACCAGCACGGCGGCGAGAATGCTGAAGGTTCCGTATAATTCTCTGCTTTCCGATATTAGTTTTCGGAATGTCTCGTTGAATGAGATGGCGTTCATGGTGATTCCGAGAAGTGAATGGGGGTGGTGAACAGCCGATAGTTAGCGGCATCCTTTTCGGTGGAAACCCGCAGCTTTGCCCGCTCGCTCTCCACCGTAGCTTTTCGGACAATTTCACGTTCGGTGGCGTTCGCGAGGACCCGCGCCTGAACGTCGTTGACTGCAAACTCTAACTCGTGATCGGTCGCCTGTAGTTCAGTCTGCAGTCCCGTCAGCACCAGACCCAGCTTCTGCACTTCGCTGGCAGTTTTGGCCTGCTGAATCTGCTTTGTGATTCCAGCGATTGAATTCCGCAGCTTTTCACGACGCGTGAGCACCGACGCCCTCACCTGCTGGAAGTCCGCATGAGTACGCCGTTCGGCAACTTCGGGACCGTAAATATTTCCGTCCCGGGCAGCCACAACTTTTCCGTCCACAACGATTTCTTTCTCCAACTTTGGAGCGATCCTCGAAGCCAACGGGCGGAAAACCTCGTCCGGCTGAATATCCTCCTTCTTCAACTCAGGAATTCTTAAAGCCTGCGACTTGGCAAGCTGACGCTGCAGTTCGTCAATGCCTTCAAGGTTCCTGACGGTTCCGGGATCACCGAAACGTGCTAAATAAGAATCCAGTTGCTTGACCTGCTGAACCAACTTCAGGATTTCCGTCTGCTGATTAGCCTCATGGAGAAGCTGCTCCAAGTAATCGCGTTCAGCAGAGAGTTTCTGCGCCGTAATGGCTGCCACGTCCACGACGGGAAGCCCTCCGGCTAAAGCGGCGTTCATCGAAATGAACCATGCAATTAGAATAATAGCGAGGTTTTTCATGTCAGCGGACAGTTTCGACAATTTCGTCATGAGGTTCAATGATCACGCCATCCGGCGTAGTATACTCGGGCACCGCAATCGGTGTGTAACGCTTTTCCAGGACAGGAGCCTCAACAGGTTTGTTTCGTTCTTCCCAGTAACGCTGCCGAATGATTTGTGCTCTTCCAGCCACAAGCCCGCGCTGGTAATCCGACTTTGTGCCGAACAAGTCAGCACATGAAGTTAGACCGAATGGAAGACCTGTAACGATAAATATAATTTGTGCTTTCATTGCATATTGGATGCGTATCCCGCAGCCAATCCGCCCACTTCAGCCGCCGATTTCTTCCAAAATTCGATCCATCACGTTTTCATGACCAGCCAGCACCTCACGGCGACGCTCGAAGTCGGCACCATTGCTGGATGTGACGAACAGCATTTCAGGGCTAGCAACGTGGAAGCCAATCATGATTTCGGGGCGCTCTCCATGGTTTTTCCAACAAAGGAATGGAGCGCCATGCTCACGGTTCGGTTCCGGGAAGCGCGACAATGCTTCGCTCGCCGATTCCGGAAGCTCCAAATGCCGGGTTAATGTCTCCACCTCCTGCGGCGAGGTTTGCTTCATCAAGAATACAAGTCTGATATTACCTATCAGACCCGAAAGGCGCTCCTCTAAGCCTTGAATTTGTTGAGCCACGGCGCAGACCCATGTGCTGTACTTACGGGCGGTCTGATACAATTCCCTTACGATTTGATCTCCGCCGGGAATACAAAGAAAGCTCCCGAGTTCCTCAATGATCACACGCTTCCGCTGATTACGGGGTCGGCGACGCAGTTCGTTTCGGATCTGATTAGTGATAATGAGCGCGGTCAGGTTCCGCAGATCCGCAGCCGCCTCGGGTATCTGACCCAACTCCAGGTGCACGATTTCGCCGCCGAAATCTACATTGTTAATTCCGTCGAAAATTCCTCCGTACATTCCCCCTTCTGCGCACCAAGCCTTCAACAAAGTGGCCAAGGCCCCAACTTCGTCCCTGTCGGGCGCATCCCCCATCGCTTCCAGTTGCAGCCATTCCTGGAAATCCGAATGGGTCGCGGCCTCTTCAGGGGGGATGAACGCGAACGCCAATGAAAGAATCACGTTCATAGGCGTGCCACGGACTTGCGATTCGGAGATCCCCATGATGAGCCGTTCGGCCTCAGCTTCATTCGCGGCGGCCCACTCGTAAAACTCCCTGTGTCTTTCCAGAAGCGATGAATTCTCGTCGCCAGGAATCTTCATTTTCAAGGCGGCGGCGTAGCGCCCAACCTCAACAACACGCGTTCCGTTTCCGCCACGCAGCCAATCCCGTCCGAAATCACGGTAGAAATCATTGACGCAGCGCGAGAGCACAGCCTTCCTCATTCGATCCGCATCCTCATCCTCTCTCCTTCCGGCCATGAGATGAGCAACCGCAACCACATCGACAAGATGTTCAGAAAACAATGGCTCCTCCCGGGTATCGAGGTAGTTGAAAGTCAGGCGGCCATCGGGCTTGATGATGATCGCTTCGCAGCGGGGATTGACGGTCCGGACGTAAGTGTCATAGGAAAGTCCGTTATCCAGGATCGCCGTGAACGAATACCCAGGTGACGTCTGCGTGAGTAGATCGATCAGGAAGCAGGACTTTCCAGATCCACTTTTCCCGCAAACGAAAGCCGCTTGGGGGGACTCGCTCCCGTCCTCGCCCATGAATGTATTTATTCCAATGACTCCTCCATTGGCCCCATCGTAGAAAGCCTCGGCATGTCCGAGAGCTGGAGAACCAGAAATCGGAAGGAGGTTAGCAAGAGGCGCATCACCAATGGGATGGAAAAAATCCCGGCAAGCACCCCAACACCATCCAGGAAATGACGCGAAAAAATAGGCCTTGGCCGAAGTCGGAAACGCTGGCGCGTAGTACTTCGTCAACTGCATTCTAGTCACAGCCGCTTTTAGGATTCCAAGCTTGGTCTGCAAACCCTGCTGTGTTTCATCCCATGCCCGAATAATGATCTGCGCCTCGAAGGGAAGCTCCTCGTTGCCAGCCAGCTTCTGGACCCTCTTCATCCTCTGATCGAGAACAGTTACCGTCCGTTGTTGGCCTCCGCCTCGTAGGCTCCTCTGAAGGCGGGTGATTTCCGTTTCCTCTTTGTCGATCTCCTGAAGAGTATCGAGTGGAGCCACGTTCACCACGATCCCAAAATCTCTGATCGGTAGGGATGTGAGGTGCAGAATCATCCCGGAGTAAGTCGCCTGCGGCAGACTTTTAAGGGTTAAAAATCCAAAATACCTGCCATCAAGGAAGAAACCTGAGTCCGTGGCGTTCCCCTCGCCTGTGAGTACGTTCGCCATTAGACTCTGGCTTGGGTCGTAGAGGCCCTGGGCGTTGCCGGAATTCAGTTGGGTGGGATTACAGAACCTGAACATTTCGTCGAACATGCCGGCACCCATACGCTTCACGCGCCCTCCCAACCGTTCAAAACAGCCTCGAATCTCGGCTTCCAGCAGTTTGAAGCTTCCGGATTCGGCTTCAAGATTCTGCTCCAGATCACCTTTCGTTGTGAGAGATCGGCTGAGGTAAATGGAGACCCTTTGAAAACGCAGCTCGCCGCGTTCCATCGCTCTTGAATAGCGTGTAACCCGCTCGTGCCGTTCACGGCGGGCAAACGCACTCAGCCGGTTCGCCTCTGTGCAGTCGTAGTAATGCAGCAAGGCATCCGAGCAGTCGGAATCCAGCGACCACGCCACCTGCATCCTGATTCCCGGCTTGAGCATCCGAAGCAACGCCCGAAGTTCGGCCTCGCAAAGGTTAAATAAGGCCAGAGAGGCGCTTTCCAGAACGGGAGCCACAATTTGGAATCCGCAAGACACATGTAAATTCCCCCGCGAGCCGCCAAAAACCACCAAATCGCCGTGTAAGAAACCGTCAAGTTTGTTGTTATCGCTCATTTTTTTCAATTTCGATCAAGGGTTTTGGGTCTAAGGGGATCCCTTTCGCCGCGAGCCACGCGATAAGACGCATCCACCGCAAACCCAGCATGTGAACCGCATAGTGACGTGGCTTTCCAACCACAAAGCACCCTAGGAACACCCCAACCGTGACGGGAACAGAAGAAGCCAGTACCAACGAAAGCCAGACTGGCCAGCCCATCGAGGTCCAAAGGAGACGGAATAAAAGCATTCCAATCCCCAGCGCACCCACTAAGGTAACCGCCTCGCCCCGTTCAAACCTTCCGAAGCCAGGCTTGAACGAAGATGATCCCTCCACCGCGTGCCATTTACGTTCGCTCATGCTTCAGAACGGTTGCGGTGTTATGTCAATGGTCGCCCCGCCAACCAGGCTGAACAACGTTTTGACCAAGACCCACGAGAGGGCCGCCAATGCCGCCCCGATCAATCCGTGCTTCACCGACTCGATCCTGCCCGTCGTGACGTTCACCCCGGCAATAACAAGCGATGCGACAAGGATGACGATGCTCACGGCTTGAATAATGCCAAGGACCTTACCCAAGCCGGTGGAAAGGTCTGTTTGCGCTAGAAAGAGTGAGGTTTTCATCATGGTAGTGCTGCAGGTTGGCGCTGGCAGTTGCGCTCTGGCACTTCTGCGCAATTCGAGACAAGAATGCCCATTCCTCAGGTCGTCATGGCAACCGGATACTGTTGTTTAGCGAGCTCCGCTCTTTGGGAAGGAAGAGCCAGCCAGCCTCCCTCTTGAGATTGTGAGCGATACAAACATCCCTTGTTTTCCCACCCCACACCCCACTATAGCCCTTTCTGCTATCTCCAAAGAACCATGCTAGCCGATCCCGGCGCGGATTTAGTCACAACGTTTATCGGATAGGAACTGGTTCAATCGATTGTCACGTCAATCTTCACTCGATTACTGGGCTTTTCCGCTTCTGAACGAAGGATCTCGATCATGCCATCAAACCCTCTCTTCATTTCGTTAGTCTGTAATCCAGAAAATGAATTGTTCCATTTCGCGCCAAACATGTTGACATTAAGCGCCCCTCAATCACCCAAAACGCTCACTGTTTAATTATTTGAAAAACATCGATTAATTTCCCGCAATTAAAATTAACTATTTGTTAAGTGATGTTTGATATTCTCTGATTTGAGGTATTAAATGATCGAAATTTCGGGTGACACCTATAAAATTTTAAGAAAACTAATTCCTTACGGGCACGACTACTCTGATATGAAATTTGAATTTCACAACGAAAGGTTTGGTAGAACTTATGAAATATCTGTAGGCCACCACCCACGGGGGGGAATCTTGCTACGCTCCACGGAAAAAGGGGTTAAATCAGCGACACATTTATTTTTTGGCATTATTACTCCGAATCGAACTACCATATTGCTGCGATCCTTCAGTATGGCGATTCAGGGACCTCGGAGTTTCGAACAGGGATTCCCAGGCGAATGGGAGGTTTCAACCGAATCCGGCCTTCCGAAGTTTCCGGATTTTTCGGCGATGGGTATTGACAACTGGAAGTCAACCCGAATGTCGAAACAAGATGGGCTTATCGTTGGCGTGAATCGGCTTACCGACTTGATGGATGAATTGTACACTTTAATGGAGAAAGATAGAAGCCGCTAGTCTATTTATGTGGAACTGAAAACACATAAAGGATCCCACCGTATCGCGCTAATCTATCTACGAGTCTGTCTTGCCATCGAACCTGCCTACCTGCCGGCATTACCGCCAGACTATCAAGGATTAGGACCAGTATATCCTTTGTCAGCACGGGTTCTTCAAGACGGCCCCGTCTTAATTTCGATGGAATACAGGCCTCGATATCGGCAAGTATACTTCTGCAGAGTTCATCTCCAATGGGTTTCTTATTTATGAGAAGTACACAAGTTTGCGTTCCTGTAGGGGGCGCGATGATTATATTGTCACGTTTACCAATCCTGAGCTCGGAGGAATTAACAAAAAGATCCGGCTTAGGAGTAAGCGAAGGTTCGAATGGCGGGAAAATTATATAAGATTCATCGGGTGATATCCAAAAAAGGTGGAAATTAGTTTTGAAGTCCGCCACCACTCTAATCCAAAACTTTGCGGTGGTCCGAAACGATCCCTTGCAAGTATTGGTTTCAATTATGGTTGGCTGGCACTCGCCATTACTTTCCAGATGGAATTCGATACCAACTTTTCTCTCAAGAGGCGTTTTTTTCTTCTCGTACAAATAGTAGAGTTCTTTCTTTAGATTGGGATCGTCATCTATTACCAATCCGCTGTCATCCTCGATGACAATTTTGACGTTCGGTCTAAAGGCTGAATCCCCGAAGTGCTTATTTGCGTCTAAAAATCGGCCGAGCGGCCATTCTCCAAATATTTTCTTAAGCCAGTGATCTCTATTTTTCGCGACTCTGGTTTCGTAGCTTCTCTTGTCACATACTGCATTGCTCAATGATCGCGACCCTTCAGGATTGTTATTTTTTAGTGAAGGACAAAGTTCATCAGCTCTCCTGCGCAATATGTCTTTTTTGCCGTTCCCTTCACTTCGTTTCCATTCTGTGAGCAGCGCTAGAAGTACAAGAGGGCGTAATTTTCCGTCTGCGATCTCATTATATTCATCAAGATCCATGGCAATTGAATTGCCTCCGTTAAAGCAGATTGTCCATGGCTGTTGCTGTGGGCCTAAAGAAATTCTGAATTCGTCCATAGCTTATCGGATAGCCATTTTGAGCCCGTTGGCAAGGCTTGGCAAAGCCCCTTCGGGGGATTTCTGGGGAAACGCGGGGGAAGGCTCTGGGGATTTCCAAACGGACCGCACAAATAGCGGATGGTTCGCCCTCTATGAATCCAACCAACCCACTCGACATTTGCCGCCTCTACCTGGACCACAAAGATATGATACTCGGAACTTTGAGATTCCGCTTCGGCTCCTCACCGTTATCGGATCAGGATCTTGAGGATATCGTGCAGGACTTGTTTGTCCAGCTGCAAAAGCGGGGAACCCAGATCATTGGCCGGCACACACTCAACTCGCTCATCACCTACGCAGTCCAAGACGTCCTAGATTTTCTGAGGAGACGGGAAAGCGGCAAGAGAGGCGGAAAAATTCTCTCGTCGCTCGATAAGGCTTTGGAGGATGGCTTTGACTCTCCCGCGCCTGATATGACTCCCCAGTCTGAAGCCCTGGAAATTGCCGACCTCGTCATTGCCGCCGCCACGCCGACCCTGAGCGCGAGACAGCTCATCTTACTCCGATACATCAGAGAAACAGCCCCGTTTTCCGAAATGAGCCTTTCCGACTTAGTGGATCGGCTTACGCCATCAGAACGCCGCCGGTTTCTGCCGGTTCATCGTTCGTTGTCGGCTCGAGATGAAGATATCTTCATCCTGCGGCAGGTGTCCCGCTCCAGATCCTCCCTATGGTCCCGACTGAGGGCGTTACGTGATGCGATGGTTTCCCTCGAGACTTGAGCCCACCCGTTTAATCGCGGAGGAGTCGGTGAATCACTCGACGTGAAAGTTGCTTCGCCACCGTGATCATCGCTCCAATTGATGATCACGGTGGCCTTCGTCTGGTTACTTTCGATGTTTGAGGCCACTGGAGCGTCCGGCATTTGATCCCTCCACCGCCGCGATTACTTCTGAGAGGCGGAAGCGCACCACTTTTCCCATGCGGATTGAGGGAACCAAGCCTTGCTGGGCCCAAGTAAGGGCGGTCCTGCTGGAAATTTTGTAGCGTCGAGCCAGCTCCGCAGGGGTTAAGATTTCTTCATAACTCTGCTCAGGGGTCGGAGTGTTCACAGTGTGACATGCGCAATTCCCAGACGGTTGGCCCAGCCGACGATGAAACCACACGTTCCGTGGATGTGGTCCGGTTCGCCACTATCAGGAGCAGGACGTTGCGCCACCTCGCTCGCCGCAGCCATCCACGGGAAAATTCGGTGGATATTCGGTGACAGTTAGGAAAATCCACTAACATTTTACACCCGTAACTCCTTGATTGTAAAGAGTCGGGACGGCCAGATTCGAACTGACGACTTCCTGCTCCCAAAGCAGGCGCTCTACCAGGCTGAGCTACGTCCCGTCGCCTTTCAGCGGGCCGTTCCCCTAGGGGCGGACGGGCTGGGATGCAAGCCATTGTTTTGAAAGAGTGAAAGCGGGTGAAGCATCCCCGCGGATCTTTTCTTAAGGGCTGGCAAAAAGGCGGGAATAAAGCAGAATGCCGGGGACTCCAAAGAGGACGGACATGGATTTTTCACAACTCGTCGATGCTCACTACCGGGGACTGTATCAGTTCGCGCTGAGTCTCGCGCACAGTGAGGCGGACGCGGCGGACCTCACCCAGGAGACTTTTCTCCGCTGGGCGGAAAAAGGGTCGCAGCTCCGGGACACGACGAAAGCGAAATCCTGGCTCTACACCACCCTCTATCGTCTCTTCCTGAACCGTCGCCGCCACGTCACCCGCTTTCCTCATGATGAACTCAGCGATGTCGAATCCAAACTCCCATCCGTGGAGCCGGAGGCCATCCGCCACCTGGAGGGAGTGGATGTAATGGCGGCGCTGGCGGAAATCGATGAGGTGTTTCGCGCGCCGCTGGCGTTGTTCTATCTGGAGGACCACTCCTACCAGGAGATCGCGGAGATCCTGGACGTGCCGCCCGGCACGGTGATGTCCCGCCTGTGGCGGGGCAAGGCGCTGCTGCGCGCCAGACTGGAGGACCGGAAGTCCGCTTCACCGGCCACTGCCGGCCGGGTCATCAATATCAAATCCCATCTAAAAAAGGAGGCCTGACCATGAACAAGGAAGAGGCAAAACTCATTCTCCAGTGCCGCCGTCCCCGGGGGCAGGATGACAAAGATCCCGCCATCCAGGAGGCATTGACGCTCGTGAACGAAGACTCCGACACCATGGACCTGGTGCGCCGGGAGGAACGGCTGGACGCCGCCATTTGCGACCGGTTGAAGTGCCTGTGCCCTCCTCCGGACCTGCTGGGGAAGATTCTGGTGTGCGCGCGGGTTTCGTCCCGTCCACGCCCCAGATGGCGTACTCCCTCCCGTCTTCTCGCGGTGGCCGCGATGGTGACTGCGGGAGTTTTTGTGGCCGTTAAATACCTGCCCCCGGCGTCCACGCCTGGCCAGCCGGTTTTTGCGACGGCTTTTCCGGAATTCCGGGTCGCCAACATTCAGAAATTGAAAAACGGGCCCAAACTGGAGAAACTGTCCAGCATCGATAAAGTGAAGGCGCGCCTCGCCGAACGCTCCGCTGGAAAGGAACCGCCGGTGCCCACGCACCTCTGCGAATGCACGGTAGGAACGGTGGGATGCGAGGTTTTTGAGTGGCACGGCAACGAGGTGACCCTCATCTGCTTCAAGACAGGCGCGAATGGAGTAGTGCACCTGTTTACCGTGGATGCCTCCGTGCTGTCAGCCCTGCCCCGGCAATCCGAATGCATCCCCATTCAGGGCTGGCAGACACTCGCGTGGATTGAGAACGGAAAGCTGATGATGCTGGCGGGTGAGGAGGAGAAGGCCACGGGGGACGATTTGCGGTCTTTTGTGGAGCAGTAAGTCTTTCCCCGTGCCGGAAAAGGCAGCATACACCAGCACGATATGGTGGATGCCCAGGGTGCAGGAGGCCGTGGGCTCGAATCCCCTTCTTTCAAAAAAGCGACCGTCCGGGACGTTCGCCATCCCGGACGGTCATTTTTCCATGGCAGCAAAAAAAGCTTCAGGCTTCGCGGCGGGATGAAGCCGCGCTGTCCGCCGGGGCCTGGCGGATGAAAGGAACGAGGATGTAACGCCCGGGATAGACGTCATCAGATTCCCCCATACGGTTCAGCCGGCGGATTTCACGGTCCGTGGTATGGAACCGGCGGGCGATCTTTTGAATATCCTCGCCATCCTCCACGAGATAGCCGGTGCGGGTGCGCTCCGGGGAAATCTCGCCACCGCCCTCGGCACTTTCACCGCCAGTGGCCAGGGGATCCTGGTGGCGGGCCATGATCCGGCCGTCCGCGCGAACTTGGAGAGGACGGGACTCCACGCCTCCGGGCTGCGCGGGGATCATCACGGTCTGGCCTGCCTGGAGACGGGCGGGATTGAGGTCCGGATTCGCCTTTGCCAACTGGGCACTGGTAAGACCGTAGGTCTTCTGGATGGAGGTGAAGGTCTCCCCTCTCTCCACCTTATGAGTGATGGTCCCGGCGGGAATGGAACGCGCGGCGGGTTCAACCACCGGTTCCTGGCGGGCGCGCTCTCCGCGTGTGGCGGCGGAGGGTTTCCCGTGGTCGTCCGCAGAATCGTCATGCGCGTCCCGTCCCGTCCCTTTTGAGACGGGGCCGGGATAAGCCGAGGCCACGGCCCTGCCGGGAGAGGGAGTGCTGAGACGCAGCATCTGTCCGGGGCGCAGCGTGCTGGCGCTGGTGAGCTTGTTCAACTTCAACAGATCGGAGACGGGGGTCCCGGTGAGACGCTGGACGCGGCTGAGCGTGTCCCCGCTCTGCACAATGTAGGATCCTTTGGAAGCAGGGGGCTCCACGTTCACCGTGGTCGTTTCCCTCTTCACGGGCTTGACCACCGGCACCGGTTTTTTCACCGCCGCCACCGTTTTTGCGGAACTCCCCTTCCCCGCCGTGGTTTTCGCGGCGGTGGTTTTAGCGGCATTCGTTTTCGTGGCGGGTTTAGGGGAAGCTTTCGCCACGGTTTTAGGCGGAGTCTTTGTCACGGCGGGTTTCGCCGTTTTGGCGACCGGGATGACAATCTTCTGTCCCTTGATGATATGGTCCGGATTGGAAATCCGGTTCGCTTTCAAAAGTTCCCCCAGGGAAATCCCCCGTGACCGGGCGATCTTTGCGAAGGTATCTCCGCTCTTCACAGAATAAGAGACCGTGCTCTGCGCTTTCACTGGAGCCGCCTGGAGAGAACCGAGGCAGGCATGCGAGGCGAGAACAATCGCAATCTTCCACAGGCACGGATATTTCATACTGCCAGACATCTTAGCGAGGCACCAGGGCTTTTCAAAAAGTTTTTGCCTTCTACACCCGGACTTTTGGAAAGTCCTCATTTTTTTGGTTTTTACAGCAGATATTTTATAGAAGTCCTGACAATGAGGATTGCCCGCCTGGAATTGTCGCCTTAGTCTCCTCCGGTTTCCCCTTGTATGCCTGCCGCCGGATCCCCCCCGCCTGTCGCATTTTTCAGGATCCGGTGTGTGGTCACCCTGTTGCTGGCGGGGGGATTTCTCTTTTGCATCGTGAAATCCGGGGAGCAGCCACCGTCTGCCATCCCGGTCACTCCCGTGGTGGCGCGGACCATTCCAGACCCCGTGCCCCCACCTGTTCCGCCGGAGGAGGAGGGAGAGGAACCGGTGATCGTCATCGATCCCGGTCATGGCGGCACGGATCCCGGCACGGTGGCAAACGGGCAGTATGAGAAAACATGGACACTCAGCGTGGCAACGGCCCTGGCAAAGGAGCTTCGGGATCGTGGCTGGCCGGTGGAGCTCACCCGGGAAACGGACGTTTTCGTACCCCTGTCGGACCGGAGCACGCTGGCGAATCAGAAAAAGCGTCTGGCCTTTGTGAGCCTGCACTTCAATGCCGGAGGACCGGAGGCCAGCGGCATCGAGACCTACTACGCCTGGCCGCGGCACCCCGAGGCCATGGCCCGGCTGGATGCGCTGCTGTCCACGCCGCAGGACCAAATGCTGGTGGACGATCGCGCCCGCCTGCTGGCGGAGGCCCTCCAGTTGCGCACCTGCCAGGCCACGGGGGCCAAAAACCGGGGAGTGCATAACGACCCCTCCCACTCCGTGACCCGCCGCACCATCTGCCCGGCGGTGCTCATCGAACTGGGGTTTCTCTCAAATCCCGCGGAGTGCCGCGCCATCCAGACCACCGCCTACCGGGAGAAAATGGTCCAGGGGCTGGCCAACGGGCTGGAATACTGGCTCCAGCAGGCCACCCAGCCCGGATACGGCATCCATTTTGAGCCCTACACTCCCCCCGCAGCCTCGCTGGTCGAGGAAGGCGAGCACCGGCCCTGAATCTATGCCCGCCGGCACTGGCGGTAACACTCCTCGATGCGCGAGACACAGGCCTCCGGGGAATAAGAAGCCGCCACGTTTTCCCGGCCCGCCTGGCTCATCGCGGACCGGAGCGCGGCATCCCGTTGCAGCCGGAGCAGCGCGGCGGCCAGACCTGGAGCGTCCCCGGAGCGGGTGATGAGGCCGTCCGTGCCATCGCGCACCAGCTCAGCCACCCCGCCCACGTTCGTGGCCACCGGAGGCAGGCCCGCGGCCATGGACTCCAGCAGGGCGATGGGCATCACCTCGCTGCGGCTGGGCAGGCAAAAAACATCGCTGGCCGCCAGGAGATCCGGGATATCGCTCCGCTGTCCCAGGAGGCGGATGTGCCCATCCACTCCGTATCGCTGGATGGCGGCGTCCAGGAGGCGGCGGTAGGCGGGATCCTCCTTCCCCACCAGAAGCACCAGCGGCGGGGCGGTGGCTCCGGCGATCAGCGCGGGCAGCGCCTTTACCAGCAGTTCCTGGTTCTTCCGGTGGAAGACCTCACCGACGGTGAGAATGACAAAGCGGTTACCGTCGATCCCCAGGAATTCCCGGGTTTCCCCGCGGGTCCGGGCAGGGGCGAGACGACGCGGGTTGATGAAGTTAGGGATCACCTCGATGCGCTTTCGCGGCACCAGATTCACCCATCGTTGAAACCGGGCGGTGGCCCGGGAGGGCGCGATGACACGATCACACAATCTCCAGTGCGGCTGGAAAAAAGTACCGTGGCTGGTGGCCACGCGCGGGATCTTATAGAAAAAGGAGAGAATGGCCCCCGTGGCGTGCGCGCTGCTGGTGTGCGTGTGCATCACCTCTATTTCCCGTTCCCTCAGGAGAGCCGCCACGCGCCGGATCTCCGCCGGACGGCGCTTCAAGGTCACCTCCAGCAATTCCACGCCGGGTGGCACCGGCTGACTGGCAATCCACGCCCCGGCCTTATGCCCCAGCACCACACGATGCCCGCGCAGGGCCAGCTCGCAGGTGAGATCGTAGCAATGCCGGATAGCTCCATTGACCCCCGTGCCGGAGGTGAGCTGCAGGATATTCATGGCCTCCACGCGGGGACGGGCGACGCGGCGGGCTATGCCTGCTCCGCGAGCTGGGCCATGGCAAAGAGGGAAATCGCCTCCCGGTCCACCGGACGGTTGTGCCGCTCACACCAGTAAATGAGATGGTCCGGCAGCACCGGCACCCGATGGACGGTCACACCGGAGGCCTGGAGTTGCTGGATGTGCTGCTCCGCGCTGGCCACATACTGGTCATAGGGCACGTGAGCCTGCTCCGCGACGCCGGTCAGCAGTTGCATAATCTTCCCGTAGTTTTCAGCGGAGAACACGGGGATGGCGACTGGCGGAACATCATTCATGGTGAAGGGATGGATTCGGATGCGGCGGGAGAGGTCCCGTGACATGCACGCCTTCCCTCTCCCCCGCAATCAAATACCGGACATGTTCGCGTTCCGGAACGCCTCCGCCTGAGCGGGGGTGTCGATATCGTATGCCCCTCCGGGAAAATCCACCATCTCCGGGGGATGCCGCGCGAAGAGTGTCCGCGCGCCCTCCGGTCCGCGCAGGGACCTCAGCTCAGGAAAGCACCTGCCGGTAAAGATCACCGGAGGTCCCGGCACGTCGTGGTACCAGGAAGCCACCGCATCCGCTCCGGTCTCCGCCAGGTGGTCGTGCAGGGCGTGCAGCGTGGCCGGCGTCACGGCGGGCTGGTCACAGAGCATGATGAGCACGCTCTCCGGATTGCCCGGGGAAAGCGCCGCCATGCCCGCGGCGATGGAGGAGCCCATGCCACTCTCCCATTCAGCGTTCACCGTGATATCCACCTCCAGGCCCTCCAGAGCCCGCGTGCATTCCTCCGCCCAGGCTCCGAGCACCACGGTGACCCGGCCAAGGGCGGAACCAAGGGCCGTGACAGCCGCATGGCGCAGCAGCGTGGTCCCAAACGCGGGCAGCAATTGCTTCGGGCTTCCCAGCCGGGTAGAACCTCCGGCGGCAAGAATCAGAATAGCGGAGCGTTCCATGGACCCGGGTCACGCGGACTTTTCCACCAGCGCCGGGGCATCGCGATGAATGGCCTCCCGGCGGTCCCGCAGGAATCCGCCCCGCCGTTCGGCGAGCACGGCGGCGACTTCCGAAAGAATGGAAAGCGCCACCTCCTCCGGGGCCTCGCTGCCGATGTCCAGTCCGGCGGGGGCATGCAGGGAATCCAGCATGACAGGATCCGGCGTGCCGGACTCATAAAGCCGGGCAATCATTTGCGCGGTGCGTTTGCGTGGTCCCAGCAGGCCCACATAGGAAAGCCCCAGCGGCAGCAGACCATCCAGCACCGCGAAGTCCCGGCCGAAATTGTGGGTCATGACCACGGCGGCGGTCTGGCGGTCCGCGCGGAACCCGGCATCCAGCTCCGCCGGGTGGTCGAAGCGCGCGGTGCTCCATCCCATGTTTTTCGCCAGGGTGGTCAGCGGGGGAATCTCCGGGCCATCGCCAAAAAGCAGCAGCCTCACCGTCAGCGGCACGGCGTGAATGAACACCCCCGGGCGCTCCACCACCAGCGCGTCATGGGGCAACAGGTCCGAACCCGGCGCGGCATTCTCAAAGACCGTGCGCACGCGGGCCTGCTCCCGGCGCTCCAGCGCGGCCCCCAGAGAGGTGAGCAGATTCCCTTCCCTGCCCGCCGGCGGGATGCGCTCCACCAGAATCTCTGCCCGGCCATCGCAGCCGTAGAGCCGCCGCATGTCGTAGGAAAGCAGCACGGGTTCACCTGTTTCTATGACCTTTTTCCCGTGCAGGCCTATCTCCTCCTCCAGGCAGCCGCCGCTGAGGACGCCGGTGGTATTACCTTCCGTATCCCCCAGCAGACGGGCACCCGGTTTCCGGTAGGTCGAGCCGGAGGTGCGGACCAGGGTGGCCAGCGCCCACGGCTGTGAGGGACGCGCGGTGGCGAGATGAACGATCTCCAGAAGTGACTTCACGGGCGTTGGTCAGAGAAGGTTTTCCAGCCGGATGGGAAGCTGGCGGATGCGTTTGCCCGTGGCGTGAAAGACGGCGTTCGCGATTGCAGCGGGGATGCCCACCATGCCGAGTTCGCCCATGCCTTTGATGCCCAGGGGATTCACCACCGTGTCCACCTCCTCCACAAACATGGTGTCCACATCATGGATGTCCGCGTTCACCGGCACGTGATAGTGCTGAAGGTTAGGATTCATAATCCGGCCATAGCGGTGGTCGATCTCCGTCTCCTCGTGCAGGGCCATGCCGATGCCCCAGACCACCCCGCCAATCTCCTGGCTGTGAGAGGCCTTGGGATTGATGATCCGGCCGCAGGCGGAAGCCTCCACCACACGGGTCACTTTCACCAGTCCCAGGTCCGGGTCCACCTTCACCTCCACGAACTGCGCGCCGTGGGCCATGGAAGTGTATTTCTCCCGTTCCCCGGAGGGCTTGGAAGTATAGGTTTCCACCAGTTCCTCCACTTTGTTCCGCTTCATGAGTTCACTGGTGTTCACGCCGCCATCCGGTTCCTTTTTCAGGCGCAGCTTTCCGTCGGCCAGCTCCACGTCATCGAGGGCGGCTTTGCTGAAAGGGGAATCCACTTCCCGCTTTGCCAGATTGAGGAGCTTTTCCATGAGATTTTGCACTGCTCCATGAATCGCGGAGCCCACGCTGGCCGTGGTCCAGGACCCCCCCTGGGAGGGGGCTTTGGGAAACTTCGTGTCTCCTAACTCGAAGGTGACCTTCTTCAAATCGAGGCCCAGGTATTCCGCCGCGATCATGGTCATCACGGTGTAAGTGCCGGGGCCGATGTCGCTGGTGGCACTGGCGAGATGGGCGGTGCCGTCCGCCTTGAGCGTGACGATCACGGAGGCCGGCTGTTGCAGGGCAAACCAGATGCCCGTGGACATGCCCCAGCCCACCAGCAGACGCCCGTCCCTCATGGAGCGGGGCTCGGGATTCCGGTTCTTCCACCCGAACTTCTCCGCGCCCTCCCGGTAACACTCCCTCAGGGCCTTGCTGGAAAAGGGTTTGCCGGTTTCGGGATCGGTTTCGGCGTAATTGATGAGCCGCAACTCCAGGGGATCGATCTTCAATTCGTGCGCCAGTTCATCCAGCGCGCTTTCCAGGGCGAACATGCCGGACACCGCCCCGGGAGCCCGCGTGGGGCAGGGCGTGGCCAGGTCCAGCCGCACGATCTTTTGCGGCGTCTCCAGGTTGGGACACGCATAGAGCGAGCGGTCAAAGGTGTTGGTGCTTTCGGTGTAGTCGTCCAGCGTGGAGGTATTGCTCACGGCCTCATGGATGAGCGCGGTGAGCTTCCCGTTCCGCTCCGCGCCCAGGCTGATTTTCTGCACCGTCCAGGGACGATAACCGTGACCCGTGAACATCTGGGTGCGCGTATAGACCAGCTTCACCGGTCGCTTCAGTTCCTTTGCCGCGCGGGCCACGAGCGCCACGTAGTAGTTAGGCCGCAGGGCGGAACCGAAGGCCCCGCCCACGAAGGGAGAGATGACATTCACATTCTCCTCCGGGATATCGAAGGAGAGCGCGAGATAGCTCCGGACGTTGTAAACCTCCTGGGTTTTGTCGAAAACCGTGAGCTTCCCGTCCTGCCAGTAGGCGATGGCCCCGTGGGGCTCCATGGGATTGTGGTGCTCGATGGGGATGATATACTCCGCCTCCACTTTTACCGGCGCGTCCTTGAGTGCCTGGGCCGGATTGCCCCGCGTTTTGGGCGCGGGCTTTTCAGGATCGACCGGCGCGGGCACGGCTTTGGAACGGGCATTCAAAAAGTCCGTGCCCTGCGGGGCGGAGTTATAAGTGACTCTTACCAGTCGCGAGGCGCTCCGCGCCTGTTCAAAGGTCTCCGCCACCACCAGCGCCACGGGCTGCTGATTGAAGCGGATTTCCCCGCTCTCCAGCGCGCGGAAGGTCTCCGCCTGGATGGGCACCTTCGCTTTTTCAGGCTTTTTAGCGCTCGTCCTGGGAAGATTCCGGTGGGTGAAAACGCGAATGACGCCGGGTACCTTTTCCGCCTCCGCGGTGTCGATTTCCTTGATGTCCCCTTTGGCGATGGTCCCCAGAACGAGGAAACCATAGGACACGTCCGGCACCTGGAATTCCGCCGCGTATTTCGCTTTTCCGGTGACCTTGGCCACCCCATCCACCCGGCTCGTTTCTTTTCCGATATATCTGGACATAACAGTAGGTTCCGGAAGGTTAGATTTGACGGGTGGCGCGCAGGAGGGCGAGGACGATGGCGCGTTTTCCCAGCTCCACTTTGAAGGCATTGTGCGCGAGCGGACGCGCCTCTTTCAAAGCGATCTCCGCCGCCGCGCGAAAAGCCTCCTCCGTTGGAGGTTTGCCGTGGAGGGAGGCTTCCGCCTCTGTGTTCCGCCAGGGCTTGTGCGCCACGCCTCCCAGCACCACATGGGCCTCCGTGATCTTTCCGTCCTTCAATGCCAGTCCCGCCGCCACGGCCACGAGGGCAAAGGCATAAGAAGCGCGGTCCCGCACTTTGAGGTAATAAGAATTTTCAGCCAGGGTGGTCTCCGGCAGGAAAATAGAGGCGATTATTTCACCGGGCCGCAGGGTATTGTCCTTTTCCGGATTCTCCCCTGGAAGGCGGTGAAAATCACCAATGGGAAGAGAGCGCTCCCCGCCCCCGGCGTCCCGCAGGTTCACCACCGCGTCCAGCGCATAGAGCGCGTTCGCCATATCGCCTGGATACGTGGCCACGCACCGCTCGCTCCAGCCGAGGATGGCGTGGTTCCGGTTCAGCCCCTCCCGCGCGCCGCAACCGGCTCCAGGTTCGCGTTTATTACACGGCACGGCGGTGTCATAAAAATAAGGGCAGCGGGTGCGCTGCATGAGGTTCCCGCCATTGGTCGCCATGTTCCGGATCTGCGCCGAAGCCCCCGCCACGATCGCTTGGGAAAGCAGTGGATAGTGTTGGCGGATGAGCGGATGGTTCGCCGTGTCCGCGTTGCGGGCGAGGGCTCCGATGAGCACGCCTTTATCCGTTTTCCGGATTTCCGCCAGCTCCAGCCGGGAAATGTCCACCAGAGTCCGGGGCCGCTCCACGTCCTCCTTCATCAGGTCCAGCAGATTCGTGCCGCCGGCGAGGAAGCGCGTGTTTTCTCCCGCTGCCACCGCCTCCAAGGCGCCGTCCACGGATTCAGCCCGGGTGTATTGGAAGGGTCTCATGGGTGGAGGGCCTTTCCATGATGGGCCTCGCGAATGGCGGAGACGATTTGCGGATAGGCACCGCAGCGGCAGAGATTGCCGCTCATGCGCTCGCGGATTTCGTCGTCCGTGAGGAGCACCTTTTCCACGCGGACATCCGGCGTGACATGACTGACATCCTGACGCCCGATCTCCCCCAGCAGACCCACGGCGGAGCAGATCTGCCCGGAGGTGCAGTAGCCGCATTGAAAGCTATCGTGCTCAATGAAGGCGGACTGCACGGGATGCAGATCGTCCCCGTTCGCCAGCCCCTCCACGGTGGTAATCTCCCGCCCCTCCGCGGTGGCCGCCAGCGTGAGGCAACCCAGCACGCGCCTGCCATCCACCAGCACGGTGCAGGCGCCGCACTGGCCCTGATCACAACCTTTTTTGGAACCCGTGAGCTCCAGACGTTCGCGAAGCGCGTCCAGCAGCGTGGTGCGGGAATCGATGGTCAGGGATCTCGATTTCCCGTTCACCTTCAGAGCAATGGTGAGCGGGTTTTCATCCTGCCGCGAAGCCGCGAAAATACGGTCCGGCGCGGGCTTGAATTCATCGATCCCCGCCTGGGCAAACGCCTGAAGCGCCAGCACGCCGCCTGTGGAGGCGGTCATCTGTCCCAGAAACCGGCGGCGGGTGAGTCCGGAGGAGGTATCCCCGGGATAAGGAGGCGGTCCTCCCTGGAAGACCGCATACGTCTCGAAATGACTGGTATCGCTTTTCATGGCGTGGAAAACCGGGCTGGCGGTTCCGGCGGGTTTTTGCACGAAGCATACCCCTGGGCATGCCCGGAGCCCGGGTTGGCATAGGGGAAAATCCTGGGGAAGGTGTTTTCCGCCTTGCGCGGGGTGCCGGTGTCGCCTTTCTGCACTCCCATGAAGTTCATTTTCTTTACGGGCGGGGTGGTCAGTTCCTTGGGGAAAGGTCTCACGGCGGCGTCACTGGGCACTCTTTTGGAGCACCGGGGGCTGCGCGTGATCTTGCAGAAATTCGATCCCTACCTGAACGTCGATCCCGGCACCATGAGCCCCTTCCAGCATGGGGAGGTGTATGTGCTGGATGACGGCGCGGAGACGGACCTGGACCTGGGGCACTACGAGCGCTTCACCTCCAGTAAACTCTCCCGGCTGAACAACCTCACCAGCGGTCAGGTTTACCGGAACGTGCTGGAGAAGGAGCGCCGCGGCGACTACCTGGGGAAGACCGTGCAGGTGATTCCCCACATCACGGACGAGATCAAAAACCGCATCCGCGAGGTGGCCAAAACGCAGAGCGCTGATGTCATCATCACGGAGATCGGCGGCACCACGGGAGACATCGAGGGTCTGCCCTTCCTGGAGGCCATCCGTCAGTTTATGCACGAGGAGGGGCGGGAAAACGTGCTTTTTGTCCACGTGACGCTGGTGCCTTACATCAAGGCCGCCGGCGAACTGAAAACCAAGCCCACGCAGCAAAGCGTGGCCAAGCTGCGGGAAATCGGGATCCAGCCTGGCGTGGTGGTCTGCCGCACAGAGTGGCCGCTGGAGCAGGACGTGAGGGAGAAGATCGCCCTCTTCACGAACATTCCCACGAAGGCGGTGATCGAGGCCCGGGACGTGAAGAACTCCATCTATGAGCTGCCGCTGGCGCTTTACCGGGAGAAGTTCGACGCCCTGGTATGTGAATACCTGGGCCTGCAAACGAAGGAGCCGGACATGACGAAGTGGAAGGCCTTCGTGGACCGCGTGGTGAACCCCACGCACAAGGTGCGCATCGCCGTGGTGGGGAAATACATCGAGCTCCAGGACGCCTATAAGAGTGTCTATGAGGCGCTGACCCACGCCGGAGCCTCGAATGACTGCGAGATCTCCCAGGTGCGAGTGGACGCGGAGGATCTGGAGCATGAAAACCCGGAGGACCTGCTGGGGGACGTGCAGGGCATTCTCATTCCCGGCGGCTTTGGAGACCGCGGCGTGGAGGGGAAGATCATCGCGGCGCGTTATGCCCGGGAGAAGAAAATCCCTTACCTGGGGCTGTGCCTGGGCATGCAGATCGCCACCATCGAGTTTGCCCGGAACGTCTGCGGCCTCACTGGAGCGAACAGCACGGAGTTCACCAAAACCTCCCCGCACCCCGTCATCTGTCTCATGGAGGAACAGGAGGAGGTCATGGAAATGGGAGCCACCATGCGTCTCGGCACCTGGCAGACCAGCATCTCGGAGGGTAGTCTGGCCCACCGGCTTTACAAGGACACCCACATCGGCGAACGGCACCGGCACCGCTACGAGTTCAACAACCGCTACCGGAAGCAGATGGAGGGCGCGGGTTTTACCATCTCCGGCACCAGCCCGGACGGAGCCCTGGTGGAGATGATCGAAGTGAAGGACCACCCGTTCTTCATCGCCTCCCAGTTCCACCCGGAATTCCTCTCGAAGCCGAACGCGCCGCACCCGCTTTTCGCGGGCTTCATCCAGGCCGCGCTGGAAACGCCGCGGCGCTGACTCCCGCGGGATAAACCTCCGTCCCTTCCCATTCCCTCATGAACAGACGCAGACTGGGACGCAGCGGCCTCGTGGTGACGGACATCTGCATGGGCACGATGACCTTCGGCCTCCAGGCGGATGAGAAGGTGTCGTTCGACATCATGAACCGCGCGTATGAGGCGGGGATCGATTTCTTCGACGCGGCGGAGATGTATCCCGTGCCGCCCTCGGCGGAGCTCTTTGGCGTGACGGAGGAGATCGTGGGCCGCTGGCTGAAGACGAAGGCCCGCGGGGAGGTCATCATCGCCACGAAAGTCACCGGCCCCGGCCACGGGTGGTTCCGCCCGCCCGCGCGGGGCGGCTTCACCGCGCTGGACCGCCACCAGATCCACCGCGCCTGCGAGGACAGCCTGCGCCGCCTGGGCACGGACTACATAGACCTCTACCAGACCCACTGGCCGGACCACGGCATGCGCGCCGGGGATACCCTGGAGGCGCTGACAGAACTGGTGAAACAGGGAAAGGTGCGCGCCATCGGCGGGAGCAACGAGACCTGCTGGGGCCTCATGAAAAGCCTGTGGACCTCCGAAAAGCTGGGCCTGGCACGGCTGGACACGGTGCAGAACAACTTCTCCCTCATCAACCGCCGCTGCGAAAGTGAACTGGCCCAGGTGTGCCGCCAGGAGGGCGTGAGTCTCCTGCCCTACTCCCCGCTGGGCGGCGGCGTGCTCACGGGAAAATACAACGCGGAAACCCTGCCCCAGGGCGCGCGTTTCACCGCCTACCTCTCCGGTGGCGGGGAGCGCCAGCAACGCATGGCCCGGCGCTTTGTGAACAGCCGTTCCCTGGAAACCGCCGCCCGTCTCTCCGGGATCGCCCGGGACATCGGCGTCAGCCTCGCGGCCCTGTCCCTGGCGTGGAGCCGACAGCATGACTTCGTGGCCTCCACCATCGTGGGGGTCACCACCGTGGCCCAGCTGGAGGAAAACCTGACCGCCGCGGACCTTGTGCTGGACGCGGAAACGCTCCGCCGCATTGATCAGATCGACGCGGAAATCCCCCTGCCAATGACAGAGGACGGATTGCGGCGGCTTTGATCTGAAAGCTCACTCACCCGGTGGAGGCGGGGCTGGCAAGCCTCTGTCCCGCGGCGGCTTCCGCAGCCCTCCAGGTTCGAACGCCGGCTTTGAGTATGAAATCCAGGAGAAGTCCCCTTTTCCGTTCACCGGGCACCCGCGGGAACAGCGGGACAAAAAACGGGTGGCCGCATGACACGGCCACCCGTTTTTCAGGAATGGGATGACGTCAGTCTCAGGCGGCGTAAGCCCCTTCGACGCGGGCCGCCACGTCGCGGTAGCCGTAATCCACGGCGTAGATCTGCTTGAAGCTTTCCAGAGCCTCATCCTTCCGGCCCATGGCGTCGTGCATGAGGCCCATCTCGTAAACAATCTCCTTCTTCGTGGCGTCCATGACCACCATTTCGGCGGAGGCTTCCTTCAACTGATTAAGGGAAAGGTCATACATCTTCGCCGCGCCGTAACAGCGGGCCAGCATGAGCATGGCCTTGTGGCGGATGTGCGGGTTGTTCTTGGCGCGCTGGAGCTCGGGGATGGCCTCGCGGTTCATACCGGCGCTGTAAAGGTGCGTGCCCAGTTCATAGCGGAGTTGGGGATCCGTGGGGTTCCGTTCCACACGCTCGCGGGCCACGGTGACCTGCTTCTTCGAGCGGTTCTTCTCCAGTTCCGCGATCTGCGCGCGTTTTGTCTCAGCGTCCGGATCATCGGGATTCGCCTCCAGATCGTCCACCAGCTGCTTGATGCTGAGCTCCTCGATCTTGTCCTGCAGACGGTGCACCTTGTTTTCCAGGGCGGAGTCGCCACCGCTCAGTTCATTTGCCCAGGCATAGAAAGAGAGGGCGGTATCCCAGGCTTCCAGACGCTCATAGAGATCGGCCAGTTTGCGGACAACATTGACGTTGTTTTGATCCGCCGCGTAGTCCTGCAGGAGGTGGTCAACCTGCTCCTGGATCTGATCTGAAGTGGCCCCGATCCGGCTCATGTCCTCCATCTGCTTCGCCTTGTCCTTGTTCTTCAGGAGGTCACGGAAATTTCCGCTGCCACCCTCGTCCCATTTCGCCCGTTTCATGGAGAGACGGGCGTTGGCATTGGTGACCCCCTTGCGGGCGTCGCCATCGGTATGGTCCTGCTTCAGGATATGTTCGTAAATCTGAATGGCGCGCTCGGGGTCTTCGTGAGCCAGGAGATACTCCGCCAGCTTGTGGCCCATCTTGATATCCTCCGGCTTGCCCTGGAGCGCCGTTTCGAGAGCGAAGGAGGCGGTCATGGGCATGGAGGCGGCATTGGCGGCCTCGAAGAGCACAGTATTTGCCGCCACGTTGAGCGGATCCTCCTTGAGGATGTCCTCCACCTCCGCCAGGGCCGCCACCGGGTCTTTCTTCAGAGTGGCCTGGGGCTTACGGAGCTTCACCGAGGTGGTGTCGAGGAACTTTTTCTTTCCAGAATGCACCTGCGTGGCCGCGCGGCGCAGCAGTTTTCTGCCATTGAGGAACCCTGGCACTTCTTTCACGATCGAAAGCAACAGTTCCACCGCGTAGCCATAATTGTTCATCTTCACGGCAGCCACGGCTTTATCGTAGGTATTACGATACCCCTGAGGGAGGTCGGACTCTTGGACAACGTCTTCGTTCATAGTGGAATGGGTGTGCGGAAATCTCTAAAAGGGATCAGGGGAAATACTAAACCTAAGCCGGGAAGCGCAACAATGTTTTTCTCCCACGCGTCTCAAATTCGCTCCGGGAACAGGGTATCCACAGAGCGGAAAATTGCAAGACGGGGTCCGTTTTTCCAATGTGCCGTCCGCGGCGCGCCTTATTTGTAGCTCCGGGTGGAGAAGTGGACCTCCTCGTAATGGAGCCACTCCTTGCGAAGCCTGGGGTTGGAAAGATCACCGGTGTACTCCCAGGCACCCACATAGGAGAAGTCGTCGTCATTCCGGCGCGCCTCGCCTTCGTCCTGATACTCCACGCGGAAGTGTCCACCGCAGCTTTCCTCACGCTGGAGGGCATCGCGGCAGAGGAGTTCCCCGAATTCCAGAAAGTCCGCCACGCGGCCGGCCATCTCCAGTTCCTGATTGAGCGTGTCATCATCCCCGGGGACGCGCACGTTGTTCCAGAATTCCTCGCGCAGCGCGGGGATGCGCTTCAGCGCCTCCTGGAGGCCCTCGCGGGTGCGGCCCATGCCGCATTTATCCCACACCAGCAGTCCCAGCTCCCGGTGAAAGCTGCTCACGGAGCGGGAACCTTTGATGGAAAGAAGCTGCCCGGTGCGCTTCCGCACCTCGGCCTCCACGGCCTTGAATTCGTCCGCGTCCTTCTTCACCGCGCCGGGTTTCTGTCCGGCGAGATAATTCGGCAGCGTGGCGGGGATGACAAAATAGCCGTCCGCCAGCCCCTGCATGAGCGCGCTGGCTCCCAGGCGGTTCGCGCCGTGGTCGGAGAAATTCGCCTCGCCCAGCACGTGCAGGCCGGGGACGTTGCTCATGAGATTGTAGTCCACCCAGAGACCACCCATGGTGTAGTGCACGGCGGGATAGATGCGCATGGGCACCTGGTAGGCGTTTTCCCCCGTGATCTGCTCATACATCTGGAAGAGATTGCCGTAGCGCTCGCGGATGGCCGGTTCGCCGTCCCGCTTGATGGCCGCGCTGAAGTCCAGATACACCCCCAGCCCGCCGGGGCCCACTCCGCGTCCATCGTCACACTGCTCCTTGGCCGCGCGGCTGGCGATGTCCCGCGGGGCGAGATTCCCGAAGCTGGGATACTTCCGCTCCAGATAGTAGTCCCGGTCCTCCTCGGGGATGGAAGCCGGGGGCTTCCCGCAGTCCTCCTTGCGCTTTGGCACCCAGCAGCGCCCGTCATTCCGCAGGGACTCGGACATGAGCGTGAGCTTGCTTTGATAGTCGCCGCTCACCGGGATGCACGTGGGGTGGATCTGTGTGTAGCAGGGATTCGCGAAATACGCCCCCCGCTTGTGCGCCCGCCAGGTGGCGGTGACGTTGCAGCCCTTGGCATTCGTGGAGAGATAAAAAACATTCCCGTAGCCCCCGGTGCAGAGCAGCACGGCGTCCCCGGCATGGGAGGTGATCTCGCCGGTGACCATGTTCCGCACCACGATGCCCTTGGCGTGGCCATTCACCACCACCAGGTCCAGCATCTCCGTGCGGGGATACATCTTCACCGCGCCTTTGTGAATCTCCTTGCTCAGCGCGGAGTAGGCCCCCAGCAGCAACTGCTGGCCGGTCTGCCCGGCGGCGTAGAAGGTGCGGCTCACCTGGGTGCCGCCAAAAGACCGGTTGGCCAGCAGGCCGCCGTATTCCCGCGCGAAGGGCACGCCCTGGGCCACGCACTGGTCGATGATGTGGGTGCTGATCTCGGCGAGGCGGTGGACAT
The DNA here is from genome assembly GCA_965229245.1 of Verrucomicrobiales bacterium. Classification (GTDB taxonomy): domain Bacteria; phylum Verrucomicrobiota; class Verrucomicrobiia; order Verrucomicrobiales; family V1-33; genus V1-33. Next base: position 176,111 of record CBDDIW010000001.1, on the reverse strand, counting down.
TCGATTCCCGCGCGCGGAAGTCCCCGCCCTTGATGGTGTCGTAGAACAGCCGGTGGATGCTGTCCCCGTCATTGTGGTAGTTTTTGCACGCATTGATGCCCCCCTGGGCCGCGATGCTGTGGGCACGCCGGGGGCTGTCCTGGTAGCAAAAGCACTCCACGTTATACCCCTGTTCGGAAAGCGTGGCCGCCGCCGCCGCGCCCGCCAGACCACTGCCCACCACGATGATGTTATACTTCCGGCGGTTCGCGGGATTGATGAGCTTCGAGTCCGCCTTGTGCCGCGTCCACTTCGTGGCCAGGGCACCACCAGGAGCGCCCTCGGGCGGGGTATCACTTACCCGATTGGGGTCGAGAACAGAGGGCGCGGATTCAGTGGCGGAGATCATGACTGCCGGAGTCCTATAGAGGACGGCGGCGGCGCGCAAGTGGATGCCTGCGTTCACTTCAATTCCCACCCGCCGGGAAAACGCCTTGCGGGGCCGGGCGCGGCGGTGCCAGTTACTCTCCTCCATGGAGAAGTGCGAGGGCATCCTGATCCGCCGAACGCTGTTGAGCGATACCAGTCTCATCGTGCACTGGTGCACCCGCGGCCAGGGCATCATCCGCACGGCGGCCCGGGGCGCGCGACGTCCCGGCAGCCCTTTCGCGGGAAAGCTGGACCTCTTCTACAGCGCGGAGCTGGCATGGGTCCAGGCGCGGAAAGGAGACCTGCACTCGCTGCGGGAGGTGGCTGTCACCAGTTTACGCCAGGGCATCCAGCAGGACTATCTCCGTCTCTTGGCGGCGTCTTACTTTGCCTCCCTAGTGGAGCAGGTGGCGGAGGCGGACACCCCCGTGGAGGGGCTCTACGATCTGCTGCGCCGCGGGCTGGACTGGCTCCAGGACCACCAGCCGACACGGAAGGCAATCCTCTTCTTTGAACGCGAAGCCGCCTCGGACCTCGGCATCCATGGCGAGGAGGGCATCAGCCCCGCAGAGGCCATCCACCAGGTTTATCACCGCCTGCCCGCCCAGCGGGAAAAACTGTTTCTCCGGCTGGAGGGGACTCCCTGAGGCCTCCTACTCCTACTCCACCCCCCTTCCCCAACGCCTCAAAGAGTCCACGCTCTCCCGGAGCCCGTAATCAGAAAACTCCCCGGGCGATCCGGATAAGCCGGACGTCCGCGGTTTTCTGCTCGTATTCCCCGGGCACCGAAAGCGCTCCCATGGGAATGTCCGGGCGGCGGTATTTCATACCGCTCTCCGCGGGCGAGCGGGCAGAGAGATGACACTCCGTCACTCCGGTAGCCTCCACGATGCCCGCCACGGCGGCAGGCTGGATGCCTCCGCCGGGCAGGATCCCCACGCGTCCCGCGCTCTGGCGCACGAGAGCGGCGATCACCTCCATTCCCTCCGGCACGGAAGGACGCCCCCCGCTGGTGAGCACTCGCGGAATGCCCAGGGAAATCAGGGTCTCCAGCGAAGCCGCCGGATCCCGGGTGACATCGAAGGCCCGGTGAAACGTGATGTCCATCCCCGCCGCCGCTTCCATCAGCCGCGAGGTGGCCCGCCTATCGATCTCCCCTTCCGGCGTGAGACATCCGAAGACCACGCCATCCGCCCCGCCCTCCCGGGCCACGCGGATATCCCGGCACATGATCTCCACCTCTCCCGGTGAGTAGAGAAAATCGCCCCCCCGGGGCCGGATCATCATCATGACGCTGCCGGTAAAGAGCCGGCGGGCTTCGTGAAGAAATCCGGCGGACGGGGTGGTGCCCCCCTCCACCAGGCCGGCACACAATTCCACCCGGTCCGCGCCCGCCTCCCCGCAGGCAGCCACGGAGGCGAGGGAATCCACGCAAATTTCAATCAATACAGGCATGGCCCTGCCTGAAGCACGGATTTTCCGGGACGTCGCGGGAAAAACGCCGCCCGCGGCCCGATGAGAAAGGCCACAATTCCGTCACCTTCCGGAAGCAGGAAAGTCATCTGATTGGGATTTGCTTTCCCGTCCTGGCCGTCCAATCTGCCCGATGCTTTATTCTTCACTCACAGCGCATAAACGTTCCGTGGTCAAAGCCATCTGCATGGCGACCAGCCTCGTCTTCACCATTTCCTCCGTTCCGGCCCAGGATAAAGAGCCCGCGAAAAAGAAGGAGCCCGCCGCGGAGGAATCCAAGGAAAAGAAACCGGCTGCCCGGAGTGAGGAAGCCGCCCTGAAGGAGTTCAAGGCGGACATGGCCGGACTCAAGAAGTGGGTGCTGGATCAGCAAGCCAAGGCCAAAGAGAATCCGGTGGCTGGCCTCCGAATGATTTCGGGGATGAACACCAAAATCGCGAAAATCCGCACGGACGGCCTTCCCGAAGACCTCGCCACTGATTTCAAAAAAATGACCGGTATCATCAAGAAGATGGCGGCGGTCTTCAAGGATCTCCCGGCCAAGGATGAAGATGTGCCGGAATGGATGCAGGAGAAGGTTCAGGACCAGGAATTCGGCAAAAAAATGAACGATCTGGGTCAGGAAGCCACCGAGACGGGTGAGAAGCTGAAGGAGACCGGCAAGAAGTACGGCCTCGACAAGGAGCTCGACTTCGAAAGCAAAGGCGAAGAAGAGGAAAAAGAGGAGAAGGAGGAAGCTGCGGAAAAACCGGAGGAGCCGAAGGAGAAGTAACGAAGAATTCAATTCAACGGGCCGGTGCTTCCCCCTGGGAGGCACCGGTTTTTTTTTGCGCCCCGGGTTTGCCCTCCGCCGGAGGAGCGGCCACGTCCTTCACGCACCGGAAACCCGCGTGATTCGAGGAGGTGTCCGGGGTGGTCTCCTGGCGGCCCGCGGGGCGATAAGCCTCGCAGTAGCAGTCATTGCACAGCCAGGAACCGCCCCGGATGGTCCGGCTGGGCTGGCCCTGGGCGTTGTTGGAATCCGGCACCGTATTGCAGGGATTCTCCGCGGGGCCGCGGGTGTAGTAGGTTTCGGAATACCAGTCCCGCGTCCACTCCCACACATTCCCGGAGACATCGAAAAGGCCGTAGCCGTTAGGCGGATAGGATTTCACCGGGGCGGGGCCACGAAACCCATCCTCCCCGGCATCGCTCACGGGGAAGGTGCCCTGCCAGATATTGCACATCCACTTCCCGCCGGGGCGGAATTCCGGTCCCCAGGCATACTTCTGCTGCTCCAGTCCGCCACGCGCGGCCCGTTCCCATTCGGCCTCCGTGGGCAGACGTTTGCCCGCCCACCGGCAGTAGGCTTCGGCATCGAAAAAAGAGACGCACACCACGGGATACCGGTCCCTCCCCGCGATGGAACTGCCCGGGCCGTCCGGCTGCCGCCAGTTGGCGTGGAATTTGTACTCCCACCAGCGCAACGGGTTATCCAGGGGGATGGCCTCCGGCGCCGGCTTGAAGTGATTGGCCCCCGGCTTGAGCATTTCCGGGGGAATGAGGGCGCGCTCATCCGGCGGGAAGTCCTCCAGCTTCGGGACTTTCTCCGCCGTGGTGATATACCCCGTGGCTTTCACGAAGGCCTCGAACTGCGCGTTCGTCACCTCCGTGACATCCATCCAGAAGCCGCTCACGGTGACTTTATGGATCGGCCCTTCATGGGGTTTTTCGTTCGACCCCATGAGGAAGGAGCCGCCCGGAATCCAGGCCATGTCCGGGGGTGGGGCGGTGGTATCCGGCTTCGTCTCCGGCGCGGACCCGGGAGTGCCCGCATGCCCGGAGACAGGCCCGGAGAGAACAACAAGAGCGGCAAGGCATTTCATGGGAGAACCGGGAGAGCGCCCCGCGCCGTCAGGACTCAGGGGTAGAAGATGGCGGCGGAGGCGGTGTAGCTGTGGATGAAATTCACCCCCGCCACGGGGCCGAACTCCCCGTTCGCGAAGAATCCGGCCACGGGCACGGACCCGAAGGTTTCCTCCAGGATACCGGCATCGTGATTCGGAACACCGAAAAGGTGTCTCCCCCGCCCCGCGCAGCAGAAGAGCAGCGCGGCCAGCGGCTGGACTCCCGGGCGCGCCGCGGCGGCACAGCGGGTGCGCAGGTCCTCGTCCGCCGCGTCCTTTTCCCGGAGTTGAAACTGGAGCGTCTGGCCCACCCGGGGAGCCGCGCCCAGCTTGATGGCACCTGTGCGGGGGTCGCCACCCAAGATATTCCGCACCAGGAAGTCCCCGCGGCGGAATTCGTCGCGGTACTCGCTGGCGGCCAGCCCGGCCATGATATTCCCGCCCCGGGCGTGTGTTTTCTCGTCCTCCGGCAGGGCCTCGAAAGTTTCCGTGAGGACATCATAAGCCCGGCGGCCACCCACGGCATAGACCAAGTCCTCCTCCACCCGTGTGATGGTGTAAGGCTCGCCGATGGGCTGGCAGCCCTGACTGACGATGCTGTCCACATTCACGCCCGCGAGATGCACGGCGATGCCGGCGGCGTCCGTTGTTTTGAGACCGCTGTGGAAGTGATAGATGCTCTCTGCCTCCCAGCCTCCGGCCATGCCGCCGAAAACGGGCACGCCGGGATAGACGCGGTTCAGATCCTCCAGGAGCGCCGCCCCATTCAGCCGGCCCACGTGACCGGTGATGATCCAGCAGCCATCCGTGCGCAGACCCCGGGGCATCTGGAAATCACTGTCGATCACCCAGGAGTTTACCTCCACGCCGGGGAGATTCAGGAACAGCACGGAGAAACCGGAGACACCTTCGTCCTCCTGACCGCTTCCAATGAGCCCGTCCGCCGAGCAGCCCACGACAAGGCGCGCGTGGCCCTCCACCTGGAGGATTTCCACGAAGTCCGCCAGATGCGGCTTCCAGTCCGCGCTGGCATAGGCAAAGGCAATGGTGGCCCCGCCTGTTTCCGCCCGCAGTTCCCGGGCAGTGGCGATCACGGCGTCTTCGTCCCAGGTGAGCAGACGGATGCGGGAGGCGGCACGGGCAGGGGAAGCTGTCATGGGGTGGGGAGGTGAGGGGTACCCGGAACAGGACTTGAACCTGCACTCCTTGCGGAACTGGATCCTAAGTCCAGCGTGTCTGCCAATTCCACCATCCGGGCAAATATTGATTTTCAACGGCATACGGGCCGCACCGGGTGAACTCCGGACCCTGATGGGTGCTTTCAGGGCACAAATCCGGCGAGTCACCACCTTACCGTTTGAACAAGTCGGCCGCTCGCGCAACCGGCGAGTTCCGGGGATTCTTTCTTCGTGGCAGTGCCACCGCGGCGGATTTTTCGTGAAGGCACTTGTCTGGTTACGGGCCGCCCAGCGGATTGCCGGCTCTTCCGTGTTGGAATACGTGGGGACCGGCATCGCTTCGCCAGCCCTCCAGAACAACAAACCATCCGTATCCGAACCTTTAAGGGACCCATGAACATCCTTCGCTGGACACGGGAATCGGCTTCCCAATGAAAATCCGGACAACCACTGAAAATCAAGGAACTGCTAAAAATATCAAAATAAAAATTGCTTTAAGTAAATCTTAAATTACCGTATTTTCCATAGCTTCTATTGAAGCAGGGAGAAGACCGAATTTCCTTTTTTCAACTTGGATCAAGGAAATTATCTATGAGAAAAATGTTATTTACGGGGGTGCTTTGTGCCTCTTTCGCCCCGCTCGCCACAGCGGCCAATATATCCCTGGGAACTGCCGCGGACTTCGCGGTGCTCGCTGGAGCGGCCATTACAAATACGGGGCTTTCAGTGATTGAAGAAGGGCACGTGGGAGTCAGCCCAGGCAATGCGATCAGTGGTTTTCCCCCTGGTCTGGTAACAGCCCCGCATGTCATTCATCAGGCGGATGCCGTGGCGCTCCAGGCGCAAAGTGATCTTACCACTGCCTATAACGCGGCGTCGGCCCTGCCCCCCACGCAAATCCTCACGGGCACCGATCTTGGAGGGTTGACGCTTGTTCCTGGCGTTTACTTTTTTGCCACATCCGCCCAACTCACCGGCACGCTTACTCTGGACTTTCAAGGAGACGGGAATGCTCAGTTCGTGTTTCAGATAGGGAGCACCCTCACGACCGCGAGTAATTCCTCTGTGTTCTCAGAATTTGCCCAGGGTGCCGGGTGCAATATTTATTGGGTCGTCGGTAGTTCCGCGACCCTGGGAACAGGTACCCGGTTTGAAGGTCATATCCTCGCCAATGAAAGCATCACCCTGAACACCGGCGCCTCCATTGACGGAGGTAGCGCCCTTGCCCGGACAGGCACGGTCACACTGGATAACAACCGGATCACGAATTGTGTGGACGCCATCCCCGAACCCCGTCTCGGCGCTCTTCTGCTTTTCGGAATCTTTTGGAGGGCCGCGCGGAGAGACCGCTCCTTTTTCAGGCATTCCGGGCTCTAATCCGCCTTCCACTCGAAAGCGGCCAGGGCCTTCAATTCGCGAACATACAGAGTGTTGCCTTCGACCGCGAGGTGAGCCCAGCACTCGTCATTGCTGATTTTTTGCTGATCAATGATTTCCAGTTTTTCCGGACTGGCGCGGATCATATAAAGGATTCCTTTTTGATCCAGGGCCAGGATCAGGTCGCCTTGAGAGACAAAACTCATGTAATCGCCAAACTTCTGTTCACTCACCCAGTGCTGGCTCCCCGTGGCCAGGTCAAAGCAACAGAGCCTCTGATTTCGCAGATGCATGAAAACCTTGCCTCTGATAACCACCGGCGTGGACATGTAACCCTCGGACTTGTGCTCCCACGCCAGGACTGGTTTTACCGTCTCTCCCTGCTTCGTCAGGTCCCATGCCTGGGTAAGACCCCCATAAGCACTGGTAAAAAGCCGGTCTCCCTTCAGGACCGGAGTGAAAATGTTCATCCCCCGGAACGTTTTGACCGGCTGTGCCCATAAAACCTTGCCGGATTCCGGATCGACGCCGCTGATATCCGTGCGCCCCTGCACCAGCAATTGACGTTGGCCTGCGACGGTGCCAAACACCGGAGAGGAAAAAGATCCCCCCATCATGCCGCCACCATCATCAAGTGTCCGCCAGATAATATTTCCTGATTTGCAGTCCACTTTGACGAAACCAGCGCCCGTGTGCGTGTAAAGAAAGCCCCCGTCCACGAGAGGCGAAGTGATGAATCCAAAAGACTGACCGCTTGCCTTCAGTTGCTTTGGAAAGTTCACCCGCCAGTTTTCTTTCCCGGTGTTCACATCAAACGAGAGCAGGACATCCTGCATCCCCGCCACATAGATGCTCGATCCGTCCACTGCCGGGGTGGCTCTTATCCAGTCGCCGTTCCTCGCCGCAAAAAAAGGAACCGTCTGATATCCCTCCCATTTTCCGGTCCACGCGATCCTGCCACTTGCCGCGTCGACGGCATGGAGGAGTTCAAATTGTTTATCCTGACTCTCCGTCGTAAAAACGAATTTGCCACCAGTCACCGGTCCTGAATAACTCTGGCCCAGCGGGAGGCGCCATTTTTCCTTGAGCCCGGTCAGCTTTTCCGGCCACTTTGTTCCCGCCACCGACCCGTCCCGATGAGGGCCTCTCCACTGATTCCAATCCGCGGAGGCGGTATTTACCACCGCCAGGACCAGGAGAGGCACGAAGATACGAAACATGCCAAATATTACGACCACCCGGTCAGGAGGGATTCATGAAATTTTATTGGGGGGCATGCCCGGCCCGTTTCATCCGGCGGGTCTATCCTCCCAGTTCCCTATGTCATCGGCGGTTCCATCCACGCCATCCTTACCGGTGGAATAAACGTCAAACGCATCCCCGGAACGGGTGCCGGGATTGCGGTACCGGACAGGGTGTCCCCAGCGGTCCTCCAGCAGGTCTCTGTCGTCCGCGATGCCCGCGGTAAACAGGGCTTCAAGCCCCTCGCTGGTGGTGGGGAGCCTGCGATATTTCGCGGTGTATTGCATGAGATGAGCCTGAAGCGTCCCGATCCGGGTTCTCACTATGGTTTCATCCCCGCCGCAACAAACGAATTTTTTATAGAGAAATATGAGGGCCCCCGAAACCATCAGGAACACGGAAAGGGCGAGGATAAGGGGATGCCAGGACTTTTTCATGGGCGCGTTGAAATGGAATCGGGGATAATTGTCAGACAGACCGGCGGGCCTTTCCGTTCAGGGTTTTCCATTGGCCGCTCCTTCGGATTTTTTGGCGTCCCCGGGCTCTTCGTCCCAGTTCCCGATGTCGTCGCGGGTTCCCTCCAGCCCATCGTACCCCACGGAGTAAATATCGAACGTATCCCCGGAACGAACCGCCGGAGCCCGGTAGCGATAAGGCCGGCCATAAGGATCCTCCAGCAGCGCGGTGTCTCCGGAGGCGTAGTCAACCACCGTCCGGAGAGCGCCCCTCGGAGGAGGCAGATGCCCGGTGTCATGACGATACTGTAGAATAAGCGCGTGGAGATTCGCCACTCCGGTGCGCATCTTCGTTTCGCAGCCCCCGCATCCCATCAGGAGCTTCCAGCCCAGGACTAACAATACCAATCCGGCGAGTCCTCCGATAACCGTCGCCAGAAGACAACCGCTCTCTTTTTTCCCGTGAACGGGAGAGAACACAGGGGGATTATTACCAATTTCCATTTGAGGGGGCGGGGGTGACGAATTTCGACTTCCCTTGCCCGCCCCCTGTTCAATTCTGTCAGGAGTTGAACCCGCGCCTGCCTGCCGTGTTCAGAAATCGTAAACCGTAATCTTCTTCACCAGAGGTTTCACCACTTCGTTGACGATGGCTTTGTGCCGGGGGTGTTCGAGATAACGGTCCAGATCCGCCTTGCTGGCGAAGGTGAAACTCACCGCGACATCATAACTGGAGTCCTCGATGGGACGGGCGCTCGGAATGCACGGTCCGGCGCTCACGGAGACCACGCCGGGGATCTTCCGGAGGGTCTCCGCGGTGCCGATGAGTTTCGCGCGGTCTCCGGCGTTTCCGTGGTCCTTCAGCCAGAAAATGGCCACATGGTTCACGGGTCCGGCGGGCGGCGTGGTCTGGCAGCCGGGCAAAAGCAGCGCGCCGCAGGCGGCGAGGAAAAGACAGGCAAGTTTCATAGGCCGGTCCCGTTATTTTTTCCAGAGATAGACCCACCGTTCGGACACGGCCTTGCCGGTCTCATCCTGGAGTTCACAGGTCATGTCGATGTCCGTCATGTCCTTCGGCGGTTCCAGCACGAAGAAGGCGCGCACCACCTGGGGCATGTGGACGTTGGGGCTGCGACCGAGCCCGGCGGGGAGATCGTCCACATTTGCCATGCTCAGATCGGACAGGCCGGCGTGGATGAGTTTCACTTCCTTCTGGTTCACGGTGACCACGGGCTTCAGCTTTGTGAAGTCATCCCACTTGATGTCCTCCTTTTTGACCTCCGGATTCAGCGGCTTCGCGAAATCGATGGTCATGAGCACCTTGTCCGGCTGTTGCACGGGATTTCCGGAGCGGGTGGCCCGCACGGTGAAAAGTCCGGAGGGCTCCGGGTCCCGCACCCAGTGCAGGCGGTAGCGGAAGTGGAAGGGTTTCCCCGGTTCCAGCGCGGGCTGCGGCTCCCAGACGAGGATGACGTTGTCATTCGTCTCGTCCGTGGTGGGCATCTCGATGAGGTGGAGGCGGCCATTATCAAAGCCCGCCAGGGGCTCCACCCGCACGGTGGGGCGGTCATGATAGTGTGCCTCCAGATCCTGGTAGGACGAAAAATAACGGTCCCGCTGCACCAGGGACCAGGAGCGCGGCCGCTCCATGGAGAAGACGCAGTGGCGGAACTGGTCCTTCGAGTGCTCCAGCGGGCGGTAGTGGAGATTGCCACTCCCCAGTTCCATGAGCAGGCCATCGCTGTCATGGACCTCCGGGCGGAAGTCGAAGGGCTTCGGATGCGTGCTCTCGCCGAACCAGAACATCGTGGAGAACGGCGCGAGCCCGAGTTGTTGCACCGGTTTCCGCAGGGTGATCTCCGCCTCGATGTCCATCACGGTGTCCGGACCGGGCGTGATCTTGAATTGATAGGCCCCCGTCACGCTTTCCCCCTCCAGGAGGGCCCAGGCGGTGAGGCTGGTGGCATCCGGCGCGGGGCGCTGGAGATAGAAGCGGGTGAAGTCCGGGAACTCCTCCGGCACGCCGGGCAGGCCGCTGTTCAGCGAGAGCCCGCGCGCGGAGAGCCCGTAGGGAGCCCCCTTCGGGATGGCGCGCATGTAGCTGGCTCCCAGGAAGACGAGGAACTCATCCATGTATTCCGGCGAGTTCAGGTGGTAGCGCGCGCGCCATCCGGCATATCCCGGAGGCGGAGGTGTGCCTTCCGGGATGACTTGCTTCCCGTAGTCGAAGAGGTTCCGGTCAAATCCGAGCGGCGTCGCCTTTCCCTCCGCCACCTCGTGCAACGTCACCGTCTTCTTCGCGGTCCAGCCGGGATGGAAAAAATCGATGGAAAACGGCAGCTTTTCCTTCGCCCACAGACCGGAGTCCATCTTGAAGCGGATGTCCCGGTGCTGGTCGTAGGTCAGGTTTTTCCAGAAGTCCGCGAGCTCCTGTTTCTCCGGTTTATGGGGTTCCGAGGCGAGCTTCCTCGCGTTTTCGCGGAGGGTCTCAAAGGAAAACTCCTGGGCGGAGGCGGAGCCGCAGACAAGGAGCGCGGCGGCGAGCATGGATTTGGGAGCAGGCATGGCGGTGGAGAAGAGAGAGAGTTATCGCAGGGCGTGCCGCGGCGGCCGGGGTGCCGGCACCTGCTGGGTGAGGCAGTGGAAGGAGCCGAGCCCCCACACCAGCGCGCGGCTGTCCACGGCCACGATCTTCCGGTCCGGGAAGCATTCCTGGAGCTTGTGCAGCGCCTTTTCATCCGCGGGGTCCTGGAAGACCGGGACCAGCACGGCACTGTTGAAGATATAGAAATTCGCGTAGCTGGCGGGCAGCCGCACGCCGTCCGTGATGACCGGCTTCGGCATCGGCAGCGTCAGAATGTTCAGCGGGCTGTCGTCCTCCGTGGTCATGCGGCGGAGACGGTCGTAGTTGTCCATGAGCGGGGTGAAATTGGGATCGTTTTCGTTCTCCTCGATCACCGTCACCACGGTCTCCGGATTGATGAAGCGGGTGATGTCGTCGATGTGCCCATCCGTGTCATCCCCCACGATGCCGTCATGCAGCCAGAGCACCTTCTCCTGGCCCAGGTAATCCAGGAGGTATCGCTCGATGTCCTGCTTTGTCAGGTGGGGATTGCGGTTTTTGTTGAGCAGGCAGCTCTCCGTGGTGAGTACCGTGCCGCAGCCGTTCACGTCGATGCTGCCGCCTTCCAGAATGATCCCCGCGTCATACTCCGGCACGCCCAGGATGCGGGCCATGGCGGAGGAGATGTCATTGTCCGGGAAGGCTTCCGGATACTTCCCGCCCCAGGCGTTGTATTTCCATGAAGTGGCCGCCATTTCCCCCGTCTCATCGTTCACCACAAAAATAGCCCCGTGATCCCGGCACCAGGGGTAAACGGCGGGAACGTCCGTGATGATGAGATTTGCCGCCGCGGCGGCGCTAACATTCTGCTCCACATAGCGGCGGTCCGCCGGGTCCACGCAGTTCAGGTAAACACGCTCCCCGGCCGTGATGGCCTCGATCATCCGGATGAAGACCGGGAGCACCGTGTCATGGTGCTCGCCGTCCGGAAAACTGGTGTCCTTGCGCGAGGGCCAGCTCATCCAGGTGGCCTGGTGAGGTTCCCATTCGGCGGGCATGCGCCAGCCGGCGTCGCTGAGAGAGGGGGAGGAAGTCATGCGGTGGGGTAAGGGGAGATCAGAAGCCGGAGCCTTTGGTTTTCGTTTTGATGCGGCAGATGAAGGCATCCGCGCAAATGTAAAGCGTGGAGCCATCGTCCCCGAAACAGCAATTCCCGTTCGCCATAAAAGTTTCGATGCGGCCCAGGAGCTTCCCCTCCGGGGTCATGATGTGGATGCCGCCCGGCCCGGTGGCCCAGAGATTCCCCAGGGCATCCACTTTCATCCCGTCCGGAGAGCCGCGATATTTCCCGCTTTGTGCCATGGCGGTGACGTCCGCGACCACTCTCGATTCCCCCAGCGTGCCGTCCTCCTTCACGGGGAAAGCCTTCCAGAGCGCGGCTTTGCCATCGGACTGCGCCACATAGAGCGTCTTTTCATCCGGGCTGAGGGCGATGCCGTTGGGGAAGGTCATTTCCTTTGTGAGCAGCGTCACCCTGCCCTCCGGCGTCACGCGATACACGCCATTCCAGGGAATCTGCCGGTTCTCCTGGTCGCCCGGGCCTTTGGGCAGGCCGTAGGGGGGATCGGTGAAATAAAGATTCCCTGCTTTGTCAAAGCAGAGGTCGTTAGGGCTGTTGAAGCGCTTCCCCTCGAAATTGTCCGCCAGCGTGCGTTTGCCGCCGCCCTTTGTCAGGACGGACACCCGGCGGTCCCCGTGTTCACAGGAGCAGAGTTCGCCCTTCGCGTTGAAGGTCAGGCCATTGCTGCCCGGCTCCCTGCTATAGGGCGGGAGGCCGGTGTAGCCGCTGGGCTTCAGATACTCCGTGAGACCTTCGCCCTCCTTCCATTTCAGGACGTGATTCTCCGGCACGTCCGAGAAGAGCAGCGCGCCGAGTTCCTTCGACCACACCGGACCCTCGGACCAGTTTTGCCCGCCGGCCAGCACCTCCAGCTTTGCGTTCGGGGCCAGGAGCGCGTCCAGGGCGGGATCAAGCCGGACCACCGTGCCCATGGTGGGGCGGGGCGTGGGATCATCGGCGCATGCCAGGGAAGCGGAAGCCAGCAGCAGAGCGAGGAGGAGGGCGGTCGGTTTCATCGTAACAGCAGATTGAGGAAAACCCGTCCGCCAGGCAAGGGACATGGAGACCCGCGTTTCGTGGTGTGGCTTCCCGGTTGCCCGGCGGCGGGCGGAGGCGCTTGGTGAAGGGTCCCAGCCCTCTCCCATGAAGATCCCGCTCATTCTCACGGCCCTGGCGCTCGGTCTGTTCCTCTTCTGCCTCCGCTTCGTGCAGCCCGCGCCGCCGAAGCACATCGTTCTGGCCACGGGCATGAAGGGAGGGGCCTACCAGGAGCTGGGGGAGAAATACCGGGACATCCTGGCCAAAAGCGGCATCACGCTCGAACTCCGGCAAACCTCCGGCACCCTGGAAAACCTGCACCTCCTCCGCGAGCGGAAGGTGGACCTTGCCTTCGCGCAAACGGCCGCGGCGGAGCCCGCAGATTACCCGGGCTTCCGGTCCCTGGCCAGCCTGGGGTTTGAGCCCCTGTGGCTCTTCTACCGGGGCGGGCCGGAGTTGAAGGAGTTTCACGATCTGCGCGGGAAAAAGATCGCCACCGGCGATCCCGGGAGTGGCACGCATGTCCTGGCCACGCGGCTGCTCACGGACAACGGCCTGGCGGATCCCGCGCTGGACAGCCACGAAGGCGGGGAGGAAGCCGCCGCCGCGCTCCGGGAGGGCCGGGTGGATGCCGCGTTTTTCGTTTCCTCCATGGATGCTTCCGTCATCCAGTCCCTGCTGCGGGACCCGGACGTCCGGCTGCTGAGTCTGGACCGCATCCAGGCCTATTCCTCACGCTACCCCTCGCTTTCCAGTCTGGTGCTGCCGGAGGGGGTGGTGGATCTGGCGCGGAATGTCCCGCCGGAGAATGTGCATCTCATTTCCGCCGTCATGACGCTTGTGGCGCGGGATGATTTCCACCCCGCGCTGGCCACACTGCTCATGGGCACGGCCACGCGTCTGCACTCCGGTCGGGCCATGTTCCAGGAGGCCGGGCAGTTCCCCTCCGTGAGCTATGTGGACTTTCCCATGGATGAGGACACGCGCCTCTACATCACCCGCGGCCCGTCCTTTCTCAGCCGCACGCTGCCCTTCTGGGTGGCCAGTGGCATCGAGCGCCTGTCCATCCTCATCCTGCCGCTCATCACTCTCCTGCTGCCCCTCTTCCGCCTCGCGCCGCCCATCTATGTCTGGCGGGTGCGGCGGCAGATCTACCGCTGGTATGCGGACCTGGTGAAGCTGGAGGCGCGGCGCGATGCCCTGCCGGAAAAGCCCACGGACGCCTCCATCGCGGAGCTGGGGAAAATCCGGCAGTCGCTCCAGCGGCTGGGCGGCGAGGTCTCGCGCCTGAAGGTGCCGCTTTCCTACATGGACGAGCTCTACCGGCTGAAGTCCCACATCCGCATGGTCTTCGAGGGGAAGCCCACGCCGCTCCCGGAAAAGGCGGTTCCGGCGAAGCCTTGAAAATCCCCGCAATAATCCTTTCGCTCCACGCCGCTTTGCGCCATTCAACGAAAAAACACCCTCCCGCGACTTCCATGAACCGCACCACCTTCACCCTCTCACTTTTCCTGGCCCTGCCGCTGGCAGCCACGGCCCAGGACCCCACCGCCGCGAAGCCCCTCTGGGCTCAGGAGAAAAGCGATCTCAAGCCGGATCCGAAAGCCGTGTATGGCTCCCTGGATAACGGCCTCCGCTATGTGATTCTCCCGAACACCGAGCCGCCGAAGCGCGTCAGCATCCGCCTGCACATCGCCACCGGTTCCCTCATGGAGACAGATGCCCAGCAGGGCCTCGCGCACTTCATGGAGCACATGGCCTTCAATGGCACGAAGAACTATCCCGCGAATGAAATGGTGGAGTTCTTCCAGCGCCTGGGCATGGGTTTCGGGGCCGACACGAATGCCCACACCTCTTTCGACGAAACGGTGTATAAGCTGGAACTCCCGGACCACACCCCGGAGCTGCTGGGCAAAGGCATGCTCTTCATGCGGGACGTGGCGGACGGCATGATCATTGGCGAGCAGGAACTGGAAAAGGAACGCGGCGTCATCCTGAGTGAAAAACGCGCCCGGGATTCCGTGAACTTCCGCACCATGATCGAAGGGTTCAAGTTCACGATGCCGGAAGCGCTCATTCCAGAGCGCCTGCCCATCGGCACCCAGGAAATCATCATGACGGCTCCGAAGAAGGAGTTCGTGGACTATTACAAGAAATGGTATGTGCCGAACCGTATGGTGGCCATCGTGGTGGGGGATGTGGATGTGGAAGCCACGAAGAAGCTCATCACCGAGCAGTTCACCAGCCTGAAGGCCCCGGCGGTCGCGCCGGTGAATCCCTCCTTCGGCAAGGTGACCACGGGCAAAGGCTTCACCGCGAAGCTCCATACGGAAAAAGAAGCCGGACAGGTGACCATCAGCGTTACCGCCGCCCGCCCCTCCCCGCAGCTTCCGGACAATACCGCCACCCGGCGGAAGCACATGATCCGTCAACTGGCGGACTCCATGCTGAACCGCCGCTTTGAGGTGCTGGCGAAGAAAGAGGGCTCGCCCTTCATTTCCGCCGCCTCCGAGTATCAGGACTGGCTCCACTTTGTGGAAAGCTCCTCCCTGGAAATCAGCGCCAAGCCTGAGAACTGGGACAAATCCCTCGCCGCCGGGGAACAGGAACTCCGCCGCGCGGTGCTCCACGGGTTCACCAAATCCGAACTCGCCGAGGCCTCCGCGAACCTGCTGAACGTGGCGGAAAACGACGCCTCCGAGGCCTCCACCCGCAAGTCCAGAACCCTGGCCGACGAGATTTCCAAAGGCATCTCCGAACGCGAGGTGTTTGTGCATCCCTCCGACGTGCTCGCCTGGGTGAAGGCGGAACTTCCGAAGGTGACGCTCGAACAAACGCATGAAGCCCTGAAGTCCGCGTGGACCACGGAGGACATCAGCGTCTTCGTGGGTGGCAATCTCACGCTGGAGGACGCCGCGAACGCCATTGCCTCCACCTGGAAGAAAAGCCGGGGCGTGGAAGTGCAGCCGAAGACGGATGACGGCGAACAAGCCTGGGCCTACACCAGCTTTGGCGAGCCGGGGAAGATCACCTCACAAAAGACCGTGGAGGATCTCGGGATCACCCAGGTGATCTTCGCCAATGGCGTGCGCCTCAACATCAAAGCCACGGACTTCAGCAAGGACACCATCCAGATTGCCGCCTCCATCGGCGAGGGAAAACTCACCGCGCCGAAGGACAAGCCGGGTCTCCCCGCGTTCACCCAAAACGTGTTCGAACAGGCCGGCCTGGGCAAACACAGCGTGGATGACCTCCAGCGCGTGCTCGCGGGCAAGACCGTGGATATCAATTTCGCCGTCGGCGACGACAGCTTTTCGCTCGCCGGAAAGACCAATCACAAAGACCTGGCTGAACAGTTCCAGCTTCTCGCCGCGTTCCTCAGCGATCCGGGCTGGCGCGAGGATGGGCTGCCCCGTCTGAAGATGAGCCTGCCCTCCGAATATCAAAAAATGGAGCATACTCCGGAAGGGGTCATGAACACGAAGGTAAACGCCTTCACCCATGGTGATGACTACCGTTTTGTCTTCCCGAAACAGGAGGAACTGGCCGCCCGCACCGTGGCGGAGATGAAGGAGTGGGTGGGACCGCAACTGAAGAGCGGCTATTTGGAAATCGGCGTCGTGGGCGACCTCGATGTAAAGGAAGTCATCAAGGCCGCCGCCGCCACGGTGGGAGCGCTGCCCGCGCGTGCCGCCGAACGTCCGAACCAGGATGAGCTCCGCAAACTGGCATTCCCGAAAGGCACGGCGGAGAAGGAATTCCCGTTCACTTCCAAAATTCCGAAGAGCATGGCGCTCGTCTTCTGGCCCACGACGGACCGCCTGAAGGACGTGAAGCTCTCCCGCCGCTTCTCCCTGCTGGCGGAAATCCTCTCCGATCGCGTGCGCAAGAAGGTGCGTGAGGAACTGGGCGAAAGCTACAGCCCCCGCGTGGCCAGCATGATGAGCGACACCTGGCCCGGCTACGGCCAGATGATGGCCATGATGATCGCCGACGCGAAGGACGCGAAGAGCCTCACGGAAATCGCGGAAAAGCTCGCCACGGAACTGGCCGCCGGCGGCGTGAACGCCGATGAACTGGAGCGCGCCCGCAAGCCTATCCTCACCTCCCTCGTCGAGCAGCGCCGCAGCAATGCCTACTGGCTCAGCACCGTGGTGCTCCCCTCCCAGTCCAAACCCGAGCGCCTCGACTGGGCCCGCACGATGATGGAGGACTTCCAGTCCGTGACCGTTGAAGACCTCAACGCCCTCGCCAAACAATACCTCAAGGACGGCTCCGGCACCGCCGTCCGCGTCGTTTCCACGGGAGAGACGGAAGAGAAAAAGTAAGGCGTCCCGCTATCTTCAGGGGCATCCGGATTCAGATCCGGATGCCCTTTTTTTATTTTTTCATAACGGGGTTCCGGGTTTGGCGCACTCTTTCCTGCTAAATTCAAAGCACAGTTCGCGCTGTGCCGGATAAGGATTGAGGAGAATACCCGCCGGATCGGTTGAATCTGTAAATGGCGCGCCGTCCGGATAAATCTGGATGGTTTTACCCGGCCCGGGAAACGCCACGGTTTCCCTTCCCCGTGACTCCGGGCATCAGGGCCGGGCAATGTCAGGCGGATTCACTTGCCTCCGGACGGTGGTCCGGTAAATCTCCCGGCAACGTCCTCCCCGCTTCCCATGCTGATCCGCGCTTTTTTGTGTTCTCTTCTTCTGTGGCCCTCCCTTGTTCCGGCGGAGCCGGAGAAACCCGCGCTCAAACCCGCCGCGGAGCTTAATGGCCCCTCGGGAGCGGATCTGCCGGAGCTTCCTTTCAAAGTCTCCGCGCCCCCCGAGCCCCCCGAAACCGTGGAGACCATCGATCTCAAAAAGGCTGATCCCGCGGAACTGCGTTCTTTTGTCGGTCAGGCCATGGACGCGGAACGGCCGGAGGATGCGTATGCCTTTCTCTACTGGGCACTGCGCCGCGCGCCCAAGGGCGGCGAGATGCAGATGCTGGCCCAGTTCAGTGCCTTGCGTCAGAAGCCTGACGATGCCTTTTACTGGCTGCAGCGCGCGGTGCTGGAGGATGCCTGCGATCTCCAGGACATCGCGGCGGACCGTTCCTTTACCACGCTGGCGAAGGACGAGCGCTGGAGCAAGCTCCTGAAATACATCCCGGCGGTCCAGGAGGCCTGGCGGAAGAGCGGTTACCACCGGGAAGCGGTAGTGGTGCCCAAAGGCTATAAACCGGGCACGCCCATTCCCGTCTTTGTCGCCCTTCATGGCTATGGCTCGCTGCCGGAGGATTTCACCAGTGGCTCCCCGGCGGATCAGGCCCTGGCGGATGAACTGGGCGTGGCCATGGTGAGCATCAGCGCCACAAAAAGCGAAGGACGGAACCGGTTTGTCTGGAAGGAGAATTTCGAGGAGGACTGGGAGCACATCCGGAAAGGACTGGACAATGTGAAAGACCGCGTGACTCCCCAGGCGGGCCGCTGCATCGCCCTCGGCTTTTCCCAGGGCGGGCAACTCGCGGCGGAGATCGCCGCCGCGCATCCGGAGTTTTTCGCCGGGGCCATCGCGCTCAGTCCGGGATACAACGGGAAGAAACGACTGGACGAGGCCCTCAAGGCGGGAGGGGATAAGGTGTCCTCCCAATGGTATTTCGTTTCGTGGATTCAGGGCGAGTCAAAGGACGCGGCGGCCACCTCCAAAGAGGCGGAGAAGCTGCTCACCGGTGCGAAAGCCCGGGTGATCACCCACGCTTTCCCCGGCGAAACCCACCTGTTTCCCCCGGGGCATATGGATTACTTCGCCATCTGCGCGAAAGTCATCCTGACTGGAAAATAACGACCGGGTTTTGCTTTTTTCCGTCACGTGGCGGGAGCGGTTCCCCAATGCAGGAAGTGGTTCCCTCAATTCACCCATCCTCCTATGAGCACTATCACCACGAAAGACGGCACACAGATTTATTACAAAGACTGGGGCTCCGGCCCGGTCGTGACCTTCAGCCACGGGTGGCCGCTGACGGCGGACGCTTGGGAGGCGCAGATGTTTTTCCTCGCGTCCCATGGCTACCGCTGCATCGCCCATGACCGCCGCGGGCATGGACGCTCCAGCCAGCCGTGGAATGGCAATGACATGGACACCTACGCGGACGACCTGGCGGAACTCTTCGCCGCGCTGGATCTGAAGGAAGTCACCATGATCGGCCACTCCACCGGGGGAGGCGAAGTGGCCCGCTACATCGGCCGTCATGGCACTTCCCGGGTCTCGAAGGCCGTGCTCATGGGCGCGGTGCCCCCTATCATGCTCCGGACGGAGGCGAATCCCGGAGGCCTCCCTCTGGAGGTGTTCAATGGCTTCCGGGCCGCCTATCTGGCGGACCGCGCCCAGTTTTTCCTGGATGTGGCCACCGGGCCGTTCTTCGGATTCAACCGGCCCGCAGCCAAGGTCTCCCAGGGCCTCATCCAGTCCTGGTGGACGCAGGGCATGATGTCCGGGCATAAGAATGCCTATGACTGCATCAAAGCGTTCTCCGAAACGGACTTCACGGAGGACCTGAAGAGGTTCGATATCCCCACGCTCATCATTCACGGGGATGACGACCAGATCGTTCCCATCGGGGCCTCGGCCCTGCTGTCCGCGAAGCTGGTGAAAGGCGCGGAACTGAAAATCTACCCCGGCGGCACACACAGCCTGGGGGATACGAGCAAGGACCAGCTCAATGCCGACCTCCTGGCATTCCTCCAGTCCTGAATTTCCGGCGTTCCAACACAGACCACATTCCCAAAGCCACGACCAGCCAATGGTCGTGGCTTTTCCGTTTCATCGCCTTGAAGAACGGAATATATTAAAAATTCCTGAGAGCTTAAACGGGGGCGGGACGTTACTTTTTTACGACAAACCCAAACTTAGACGTTGACCCGGGGCGTTTTTTTCGTCCGCGATCACCTGCATAAATTCCGCTTTCCGGTCGCTCCTGATCCTTGCCTAGGTGCGTTCCCTACTTTTTTCCAATGCCTCGACGTTTCCTCCTTCCCCTGCTGACCACCTTCACCCTGGTATCGGTGTCCGCGTGCCGCATGACCGGCGCGGAGGGCGGCTCCGTGGAGGCCCTGCCGGCAGCCTGGAAAAACGCTGCGGGCTTTCCCGTCTCCTCACCGGATCGCGACCTGACGGAGTGGTGGACGAAATTTGACGATCCCCTGCTGCCCCGCGTCATTGAGGGAGCCCTGCGGCACAGCCCGGACATTACCGCCGCCGCCGCGCGGGTTCGGGAGGCCCGGGCCCAGAGGAAGGCGCAGGCCGCCTCCCTTTTTCCCTCCGTGGATGCCTCCGTGAACCGCAGCAGCACCTGGACGCGCGTGGAGGCCGCGCCGAACCGGAGCGACACCGCCTATGGGGCCGGCCTGAGCGCCTCCTGGGACGCGGACCTCTTCGGGGCCATCCGGCAAAACGTGGCCGCCGCCTCCGCCGCGGCCGAGGCTTCTCTGGAGGATTTTCACTCCGCCCAGGCATCCCTGGCGGCGGAGACCGCCCTGGCCTACGTGGACCTGCGTTCCTCGGAGGAACGGCTGCGCGTGGTGCGGGAGAGTCTGCGCACCCGCACGGAGACCACCCAGCTGGTGGAGTGGCGGCAGCGGTCCGGCGAGGTGGATAACCTGGAGCTCCGCCAGGCGCAGTCCTCCCTGGAGCAGGCACGGGCCTCGCTTTCCTCCCTGGAGCAGTCCGCCTCCCGGACCCGGAACCGGCTGGCCCTGCTCTCCGGGTTCAATCCGGGAACGCTGGACGGTCTGCTTTCCGTGAAGTCCCCCAAAGTGCCCGTGCCCTCCCGGCGGCTGGCGGTGGGCATCCCGGCGGACACCATCCGCCAGCGTCCGGATGTGCGGGCCACTGGCTACCGCTGGGTGGCCTCGGTGGCCCGCACCCGTGCCGCGGAGGCCGGGCGGCTGCCCAGCCTGGGGCTCAGCGGCAGACTGGGAGTGGATACCCTTTCCGCGGGGAAGTTTTTCAATCCGGAGAGCGCCGGAGGCAGCATCGTGGCCGGGCTCACGGGCCCCATCTTCAATGCCGGGCGCATCCGCGCGGGCATTGAGGCTGCCGGGGCCGCGCAGGAGCAGGCGCTCATGGCTTACCAGACGTCCGTGCTCACCGCGCTTTCGGAAGTGGAGGACGCGCTCATCGGCTGCCGCCGGAGCCAGGAGCGGCTGGAAATCCTGGCCCGTGCCGAGGACGACGCCCGCGGGGCGGACGAGCTGGCGCGGCTGCGCTACCGCACGGGCGGCGCGGACTTCACCACCGTGCTGGACACCCAGCGCACGCTTCTTTCCATCGGAGAAAGTCTCGTGGCCGCGCGGGCGGATCGCGCCGCCGCCCACATCCAGCTCTACAAGGCCCTCGGCGGTGGCTGGACCGCCCGCTGATTCCCCTGCCCTCTCCGCCCCAGCCCCATTTAGCCCCAAACCTGAAACAAAAAGCACCCGTGGAGGATCTCAAAGACATCATCGATGGCGCCAAACCGCGCCATCCGGCCCTGAAATGGGCCATTATCATCGGCATCGTCGCCGTGCTGGCAGGCGGGTGGTATTACTTCTTCGGACGCCCCGGGGACAAAGCGGCCCCCACTTACACCACGGAGGCCGTGAAAAAGGGCGACCTTTCCCTGCGCATCACCGCCACGGGCAATCTGGAGCCGACGAATCAGGTGACCGTGGGCAGTGAAATCTCCGGCCTCATCCAGGAGGTGCTGGTGGACAGCAATGACCGCGTGGAAAAAGGCCAGCCTCTGGCAAAGATAGACACCACAAAGCTCTCCCAGCAGGCGGACCGCACCCGCGCGAATCTCCAGGCCGCCCAGGCCCGGGTGGCTCTCGCGGAGGCCACGATGAAGGAGAACGAAGCCAGCCTGAAACGCCGCGAGGAGCTGCACAAGCTCAGCGGCGGCCAGACGCCCTCCCGCGCGGACATGGACGCCACCCTCGCCACCGTGGCGCGCTCCCGCGCGGAGGTGGCCAGCGCCAAAGCCTCCGTGCTGGAATCCGAGGCCACGCTGCGCACGAATGAGACGGACCTCAGCAAGGCCATCATCCGCTCCCCGGTTTCCGGCATCGTGCTGAAGCGCAGTGTGGAACCAGGCCAGACGGTGGCCGCCCAGTTCACCGCGCCGGAACTCTTCATCCTTGCGGAGAAGCTGGAGCGCATGGAACTCCAGGTGGCCGTGGCCGAGGCGGATATCGGTCGCGTGGAAAAGGGTCAGCCCGCCACGTTCACCGTGGATGCCTACCCGGACCGCACTTTCAAAGCGGAGGTGAAGAAGGTGTCCTTCGGCTCCGAGGTGCTGAACAACGTGGTGACCTACGACACGGAACTGGATGTGCCGAATGACGATAACAGTCTGCGCCCGGGCATGACCGCCACGGCGGACATCGAGGTGGGCGGCAAGAAGGAGGTGCTCCTGGTGCCGAATGCCGCGCTGAGATTCGACCCCAGCCGTACTGGTCCCGGAGGGCCGGGGGGCTCCGGCGGGCCGCAGAAGAGCTTCGTGCAAAGCCTCACCCCCGGTCGCGGTGGCCGGTTTGGCACCCAGGGCACGGACTTCATGCCGGTGGACAAGGAGAACCCGAAGCTCTGGGTGCTGCAGGACGGGAAGCCCGTGTCCCTGCCGGTGAAGACAGGCATCACGGACGGACGCCAGACGGAGGTGACCGGGGAAGGTGTCTCGGAGGGCCTGCAGGTCATCATCAGTGCCCGCGCCGCCACGCCTCCATGAGCGACGGGCCACTCATAGAACTCCGCTCCCTGACAAAAACCTACGGGCGCGGGGACGCGGCCTTCAAGGCGCTGCGGGGCGTGAATCTCTCCATTCAGTCCGGGGAATTCGTGGCCGTCATGGGCCCCAGCGGCTCCGGGAAGTCCACGCTGATGAATCTGCTGGGCTGTCTGGACACGCCCTCCTCCGGGCAGTATCTGTTCAAGGGCATCCACGTGGAGACCCTGGGAAATGACCAGCGGTCCCTGCTGCGGCGGCACGCCCTGGGGTTCATCTTCCAGGGATTCAATCTCCTGGCCCGCACCTCCGCGCTGGAGAATGTGGAGTTGCCCCTGCTCTACCGCGGCTACACCCGGAGCCAGCGCCACCGCATGGCCCGCGAGGCCCTGGCCAGCGTGGGTCTGGAAAACAAGGAGCGGAACACCCCGGCGGAGCTCTCCGGCGGGCAGCAGCAGCGCGTGGCCATCGCCCGCGCCATCGTCACCAGTCCAGGCACGCTTTTCGCCGATGAGCCGACGGGCAACCTGGACTCCAAAACCACGCACGAAATCATGCTGCTTCTCACGCGCCTGAACACGGAGCGCGGCATCACCGTCATCATGGTGACACACGAGGATGAGGTGGCGGAGTATGCCAGACGCGTGGTGCGCGTGAAGGACGGCCTCATTGAAAAGGACACGCAGAACCCCGCCAAAGCCTCATGATCTGGAATGCCTTTATCATCGCCCTGCGCGAAATCCGGCGGAACCTGACGCGTGCGTTTCTCACGGTGCTGGGCATCGTCATCGGCGTGGCGGCGGTCATCACCATGGTGACCCTGGGCCGCGGGGCCACGGAGTCCGTGAAGGCGCAGATCTCCGGACTGGGGAGCAATCTCCTGACGCTGCGCCCGGGTCAGGGCTTCGGCCAGGGCCGGGCCACGCCAGGCACGCCCCTGCTGAGCGAGGGGGACGCGCGGTCCATCATCGAACAGGTGCCGGGCGTGGAGGCCGTGGCCCCGGTGGTGAATACCCAGGTGGCGACCATCTACCGCCAGCGGTCGCGGAATACGAACATCGCGGGCACCACGCCGGATTATTTCCACATCGGCAACTGGAAGCTGGCGGAGGGCCGGTTTTTCAACGAGGCGGACCTGCGCGGCGGGGACGCGGTGTGCCTCATCGGGCAGACGGTGCGCTCGGAACTCTATGGTTCGGCGGACCCCATCGGCACGAAGATCCGCCTGCGCGGAGCCTCCTTCATGGTCATCGGTCTCCTGGGCGTGAAGGGCCAGGGGGGCTTTGGCAATGACCAGGACGACACCATCGTGGTGCCCCTCACCGCGCTCCAGCGGCGGCTCACGGGCCGCACTTCGCTGCAGAGCATCAACACGGTGATGATCTCCGGTCAGGACGGCTACCCGAGTTCCAGCATCGTGGCGGATACCACGCTGCTCATGCGGGAGCGGCGGAATCTCAGCGCGAACGAGGAGAACAACTTCTCGGTGATCGATACCCGGCAGATCGCGGACGCGGTGAGTTCCAGCACCAAGGTAATGACCACGCTGCTGGGTGCCGTGGCCGGGGTGAGCCTGCTGGTAGGCGGCATCGGCATCATGAACATCATGCTCGTGAGCGTGACGGAGCGGACGCGGGAGATCGGCATCCGGCTGGCCATCGGCGCGCGGGCGCGGGAGGTGTTGCTGCAGTTTCTGGTGGAGGCGGTCACGCTTTCGTGTGCCGGAGGCATCACGGGTATCCTGCTGGCCTATGGGCTGTGCCAGTTTCTGTCGGGCGTCATCGGCGTGGGGTTTGTCTTCGATACGAATATCAACCTCATCGCCTTCATCTTCTCCGCCGCCATCGGCATCGGCTTCGGCTTCATGCCCGCCCGCCGCGCCGCCGCCCTGGATCCCATCGACGCCCTGCGGCATGAGTGATGCCGGAGCCGGCCGGTGGAAAAGCGCGTGCGCCGTCAGGGCATTTTCGGAGGCAGACCCCAGGATTTGACGCGGGCGGTGTATTCCGCCTTGGGCAGCAGCACGTAGTGGGGCTTTAAGCCAGGCTTGAGGCTTTGCAGGAGCGTGAGCAGGTCCCCCCTGGCCATGGTGGTGCAGCCAAAGGTGGGGGTGTCCACGCCGCGGCGGATGTGGAAAAAGATGGCGCTGCCGTGCCCGGCAATGGGGGCGGGATCGGAATTGTGCCGGATCTCCAGCATCCACTCGTAAGCGAAATCCCCCAGCCGCATCCGTTGCTTATCATACCAGGCCGGCGGGTTTTTCGGATCCACCACGATGTGCCGGTTATAGGCGGGATGGCTCACATCGTCCACCCAGCAATCTTTGGCGGTGACCTGATAGTACCCGTTCTTCACTCCCTGGGGAGCGGAGGGCGCGTAACCGAAAAGCATGCCGATACGGAAAAGCCCGGCGGGCGCGCGGCGGTCCTTCTCCCGCTTGGAGGGAACGCCGCCCTGGCCGTGGGGCACGGGCAGCACGCCATACCCCCACCCAAGACCGTTTTTCCCGAAGAGCACGGGGATCGGTTTCCCCAGCACGGGTGTCCACGGAGCCGCTGCGGACTTGCGTTCATAAACCATGAGCCGGCCCCGGTGAGAGGACCAGTCATCCGCCACGGCCACCACCAGTTGATTGGTGGAGTCCGGAACCCGCTGGGGCGGGCCCTGCTGGGAGCGGGCGGTAAGCGCCCCGGCGAGGGAGGCGGCGCAGAAGGTGGTGAAGGCGCGACGCGAGAGGGGACCGGTCATGGCAGTGGCGGGAGGTCAGGGTTTTTTGGGAGTTTGTTCCAGCGGAGGCAACAGCAGCAAACCGCCCTCCCCGTCCATTTTGGCGGGCTGGTCCGGCAGATCCGGGGGAGGGGGCGCGGGAGCCCAGGGCTCCGGGCTCACGGCGGCGGTGGAGGCCACCACCTTCGGAGGCGGCGTGGCAAAGTCTCCCTCCACGGCATTCCGCAGCGCGGCGGCGTCCACATAACCGGTGCGGCCACCCGTCACCTCCACGAGCGCCCAGCCCCGCTCCACGCGTTTGATCTTCACCACCGCGCCAGTGTCCAGGCGCTCATCCGGGCCATTGGACTGGGAGGGGCCGAATTCGTAAAGCGCCAGTCCGTCCTCCTTCACCACGCGGTGGTCCTGCCAGTCATCGGGGCGCGGGATTTTCGCGGCTTCCGGAACCTTCGCGGTTTCCTTCGCGTCGCGGTCGCCGCGCAGGAAGCGGAGGAATCCGCCTTTTTTCTTCGGCTCTTCCGCCACCGGGGTTTCCACCACGCGGGAGGGCTTCGGAGTGCCCTTCATTTCCTTTGTCTCCTTCACTTCCTTCACGGGAGCGGGCTTCGCGGTTTTCACCCTGGCCAGCGGAGAGCCCGCGGGAGCGGGAGTGGGGGCGGGTTCCGGCGTCTTGCTGCCAAAGAGTTTTTTGAAGAAACCCTTCTTCTCCGGCGGTGGCGGAGGCGGCGCGGGCTCCGGGGCGGGAGGGGTCTTTTTCCCTTTTGTGACCTTTGCCGGAGCGGGCGCGGGCTGGGTCGCGGGTTTCCGCGCGGAGGTTTTTGCCGCGGGTTTGGCGGCCTCCGCGGGCGCGGGCTTGTCCTTCGTTTTTACCTCTTCCGGCGCGGGCTTCGTTTCCGTGGCCGGGGGAGGCACGGACTTTTTGGGAGCCCCCTGGACGGTGGAGGCCAGGAGAGCCGCGGCCATCGCGGCGGCAAGTTTCGACGGTGTATTCATTCTGGACGGGAGGTGAAAAATGGAGGACCCGTGATCCATGCAAAAACACGGCCATCCGGGCTTTCACGTTTCACCCTTCGCGCTTCCGTCGCGAGGGGATTTTTCACGTTAAATCCCGTGTTTGCCACAGCCGCCATGAGACTTCCCTGCACTGTCGAAATTCAGTATCCTTTTCCCGATGTTTTCCCGAGATAAAATCCGCGAGCTGCTGGTGCGCATGGGCCGTCTCGGCATCGCGCGGGAGGATCTGGAGGAGAGCTTCATCCGCGGGTCCGGCCATGGCGGGCAAAAGGTGAATAAAACCTCCTCCACCGTGCGGCTGAAGCATGTGCCCACGGGCATCGAGGTCCGCTGCCAGGAGGAGCGTTCGCTTTCCCAGAACCGCTACCTCGCCCGGCTGGAGCTGTGCGCGAAGCTGGAGGCCCGCCGCGATGCCGCGCAGCAGATCGTGCGCGCGGCCATCGCGAAAAAACGCCGCCAGCAGCAAAAGCTCTCCCGCGCGGAGAAAGCCCGCCGCACGCGGGAAAAGCGGCACCGCGGCGAAACGAAGGCTCTCCGGCGTCCGCCCTCGCGCGATGACTGATAAGATTCGCCCTTGTCAGGTCCGCGCCTGTTCCCACCCATCAACCCCCGCATGAAACTCTTCCGCGTAAAACCAGGCTCCAGGGTAAAGCTCTCCGATATCGACCCCAACGGGGAACTCGAGATCGCGGGGGACAAGGAGGCCGGGCTGCGGGAACTGGAAGCCGCGCGCGAGGACATCCGCCGGCTCCAGCGCATGCTCTACGCCGGGCGGAAGCACCGCCTGCTGGTGATCCTCCAGGGTCTGGACGGCAGCGGCAAGGACGGCACGGTGCGGAATGTCTTCCACGGCATCGACCCCCACGGCCTGCGGGTGGTCTCCTTCAAGTCCCCCACGCTGGCGGAACTGGACCACGACTACCTCTGGCGCGTGCACCACGAGGTCCCGGCGCGCGGGGAAATGGTGATCTTCAACCGCAGCCACTACGAGGACGTGGTGGCCGTGAGCGTGAAGGATCTTGCGCCGCGGGCGGTGTGGGAGAAGCGCTATGATCACATCGTGAATTTCGAGCGCCTCCTCACGGACGAAGGCACCACGATCCTGAAGTTTTTCCTCCACATCTCCCGGGAGGAGCAGCGCGTGCGTCTCCAGGGACGGCTGCAAAATCCCGACAAGCACTGGAAGTTCCACCCGGACGATATCGCGGACAGCAAACGCTGGCCGGAATTTGTGAGCGCCTATGAGGACGTGCTCTCCCGCACCAGCACGGAGACCTCGCCATGGTACATCATCCCGGCGAACCGGAAGTGGTACCGCAACGCGGCCATCGCCACCATCGTGCGCGAGACCCTGGCGAAGCTGGAGTTGAAATTCCCCCCGCCGGCCTGGGATCTCAGCGGCGTGGTGGTGCCCTGAGAGGCACGGGCAGAAGTGCTGGAAAAACAGCGGAATCTGTTTGATGGGAGAATTTTTCCGGCTTTAAGTGCTAAATATGCAGCACAAAAAGCCGCTCCGTTCCGCCGTTCGTTTGCTCTCCGTCTGCCTGCTCCTGGGAATGGTCTCCTGCCGGCATTCCGGGAGCGCGGCAGGGGAATGCCTTATCGTGAGCGGAGGCCCCGCGCTGCGGAAATGGGAGAACCTGCGCGTGCCAAAGGAGCAGCATGACCGCTATGCGGGGAACTTCATCAAGTCCGCCCACATCCGGATGGACCAAATGAAACAGCAGCCCGGGGTGAAGCTCACGTGGCTCGTTTACCGGCCCGCTTATGTCACCCGCGAGCGGGAGGACGTGGTGCTGAAGGCGGCGACACCCTGCCCGGTTTCGGAGATCGAAACCCGGGCCGCGGCTTGCGGGGCACGACTGGTATGGTTCGATACCCGCCGGGAGCTGGTGGATTACCTCAACCGGCGCGCGCCCGGATCGCTGGCGGGCCTAGAATATTTCGGGCACTCTAACAAATACGCGTTCCTCTTCGATTACAGCAATGAAGTGTGCGGGGCCTCCACGTGCTACCTGCATGTCTGCGATCTCGCGCTATTGAAGCGCGGCCTCTTTTCAAAGCAGGCTCTGGTGCAAAGCTGGGGCTGCCACACGGCGGACAAGCGGGAGGGCCGCATCTGCATGAGCGGCGTGTGGAAAACGCGGACCGGCCACGCCATGACAGGAGCCGTGGGGAAGACCGACTACACGCCCATCAGTGACAATCGCTCACTCCCCATGGCCGATCCCGCCCTGGGGTGGGCCCGGTAGGAGGGCCCGGACTGTCCCGGGGGGAAACCCGCGGTTGAAGCACCGCGCCGGGAAATTCAGGCAGTCCGGTTCGCTTGTTTTATTTCAGGCCTCCGCCCGTTCCAGAGGGCGCGGGCTCAAGTCCGGGGCATCGTAGGCATCCCACGCGCACCATCCCACCCACAGGGCGGGGGCCACGATCACCGCCGCGCCCAGGGTGGCGTAAGCCATCAGGGCGGTGCCCAGCACGGCAATGAGGTTCCCCGGCAGGAGCGTGAGCAGGCCGGAACGGAACTGGTGTTTATATAGATGGCCCAGGCCGGGGATCACACTGAGACAGACAGCCATCTGGTCACGGTTCAATAATGGAACGAACTTATCCATATTCATTCACCTCCTTTTCAGAGAACTTGGGGGTTTCACTGTATTCCAATCATACAAAGGATGAATGGGCCGTCAGTTTCTTTTTCCCGGCCCGGTATGGGGTCTTTCCCTCCAGGATAATCTCCTAGGCCGTTCAGGCCCATGGAGATCGGTTTTTTGTCATTATTGGCATCTTTTCCGCCATATAAAGTGTCTGTCCCGGCATGGGAATCGCTTTGGGAGGCTTATCCGGCCATCCTGTTTTGCCGGATGCCGATGGTTCCTCCGGGCCCTGCCAGACAGCGGGCTTTCCGGACGTGCCATCCCACATCTACCCATGAAAATCCTTCCCACCGGACTCTCCTGCGTGCTCCTGGCTCTTGGCACCGCGCGGGCCTCGCTCAATGACTACGATGGCGTGATCTCCGCCGAGGCCACCGCCGGCCGGATGCCCACGGCGAAGCTCATCAACGCGGTCACCTTCAACGGAGGAAACAGCAGCGCGTTCAACTTCGGGGCGGTCAGCGGGGATGGCACCTTTGAGTTCATCGTGGAAGGTTCCCCCTCCACCGCGAACGGCTACCTGGCGGTAGGCTCGAACAGCACGAGCAATCTGCGCTTTGAGCAGTATCCGGACACGGGCCTGCTGGGCATGACGCAACTGGGCGTGGCGGATTACCTCTTCACGCCGGGAGTGCCCACGCCCACGACGGTGAAGCACATCACCTACGCGTGGAACGGCGCGGGCACCATGAAGCTCTATGTGGATGGCGTGCTGGCGGGCACGAACAGCTCCATGACTTCCAGCTTCGGCCTGCCCGCGGGTTCCGGACGGCTGGGGGCGAATCCCTCCAATGGCGAGGGCATGGTGGGCACCATCTACCGGCTCACGTGCTACAATTCCCTGCTCTCCGAGGCGGACATTCTGCGCCACGCGGATGCCTTCCGCGGTATCCTGCGCCCGCCGGTGATTCAGTCGTTCACCTCCACACCAGTCTCCGTGGCGGCCGGGGAACAGGTGACGCTCACGTGGAGCCTCACGGGCGCGCAGTCCGTGACGCTGAATGGCGCGGACGTCACGGGCCAGAGCCAGGCGGTCTTCACCGTCAGCGGCACCACCACCTACACGCTCGCCGCCTCCAACGCGAACGGCACCACCACGCTCACCCGGGAGGTCACCGTCATCCAGCCCGCGAACCATGTGGTCATCAATGAGTTCATGGCCGAGAACAAGTCCGCCCTGGCGGATGAGGACGGGGATTTTTCCGACTGGCTGGAGCTGCACAATCCCACTTCCGCCCCGGTGGATCTCACCGGGCACTATCTCACGGACAACGCCTCCGCCCTGCAAAAATGGGCGCTGCCTCCCGCCGTGCTCGCGCCCGGGGAGTACCGGGTGGTGTTCCTTTCCTCCAAGGACCGGAAGCCCGTGACCGGCCAGTGGCACACAAATTTCAAACTCTCCAAGGACGGGGAATATCTGGCCCTCACCGGCCCGGCGGGGGTGATCCAGGAATTCGCGCCGGTGTTTCCCCCGCAGGATGAGAACGTCTCCTACGGCCTGAGCGGCGCGGATGTGACGGTCTCCGGCTTCATGGCCCACGCCACTCCCGGCGCGGCCAACGATCCCACGCCGCCGCAGCCCGCGCGGGTGAAGTTCTCCAATGCCCCGGGCATTCTCACCACGCCCTTCAGCCTGGCGCTGACCTCGGCCACGCCGGGGGCGTCCGTTTACTACCGGATGAACAACGGGGTGGCCATCCTCTACACCGCTCCCCTGAACATCGCCGCCAGCACCCAGGTGACCGCCTGGGCCGAACGCTACGGCCAGAAGAGCCCCATGACCCGCGGCACCTGGATGAAACTGGCGGCGGATATGACCAACTACACCTCGCCGCTGCCGGTGATGGTGATCGATAACTTCGCCGCCGGGCCCATTCCGCAGAAGGGCTGGAGCGGCAATGGCGCGGGC
The DNA here is from genome assembly GCA_965229245.1 of Verrucomicrobiales bacterium. GTDB lineage: Bacteria > Verrucomicrobiota > Verrucomicrobiia > Verrucomicrobiales > V1-33 > V1-33. The sequence continues at coordinate 145,326 of CBDDIW010000001.1, read as the reverse complement.
ATCACCCAAGTGCCAAAACAGGCCGCGGCCTGGGCCATGTGGGACCGCGCGGCAGGCAGTGCCACCACGCTCACGGGCGCGCCACAGATGACCAGCCAGATCGGCATTCGCGGACGCGGGGCGTTCTCCAGCTCCTGGCGGCAGAAGCCGTATGCCGTGGAGGCCTGGAGCGCCGATGGCTCGAACGAGGATGTCTCCGTGCTGGGCATGCCCGCGCATTCGGACTGGATTCTCTACTTCCCGGACCCGGATACGAACAAGGACCCCACGCTTCTCTTCAGCACCTTCATGTATCAGCTCGCGCGGGAGGCGGGTCACGACGCGCCGCGCTTCCGCTGGGTGGAGCTTTTTGTGAATGAGGATGGCGGGGACCTGGCGCTCACGGACCGCCGCGGGGTCTATGCCGTGCTGGAGAAGCCCACCCGCGGGAAACACCGCATAGACTTTGACAAGCTCAGCGAGGACGGAAAGACGGGCGGCTGGATCACGAACATCAACCGCATGGACGCCGCGCCGGAGACCGGCTTCCCCGCCGCGAACGGAGCCACCAGCCCGCAGTTCTTCCGCACCGCCGGACCGAACCGGCTCCTGCAGACCACGCCGAACAATCCCGCGAACAGCGGGGACGACATTCCCGTGCAGAGCAACGGATTCCTGAACTTCGACACGCCTAACGGATATAGCATCAATGCCACCCAGCGCGCGGCCATCGAGGGATGGTATAAGACCTTCGAGGACACGCTGTATAACAACTCGGTCTGGCGGGACCCGGTGAATGGTTATCGCAAATGGCTGGATGACAGGGACTTCGCGGAGTATTTCATCTTCAATACGCTCAGCCATAACGGGGACGGCATGCTCATCTCCATGTATCCGTGGAAGGGGAATGACGGCAGGCTCCGCATGGGACCCGCGTGGGACTACAACTGGTCCAGCTATTACGTGGGGGGCGCGTATAACGTGGACCTGCGCTGGCGCTCCGAGCAACTCTGGTATCCCCGGCTCTTCGCGGACCCTGACTTCGCGCAGCTTTACATTGACCGCTGGTTTGCCTTCCGGCGCGGTCCCATGAGCAATGCCCGCATGAGCGCCATCGTGGACGCGCAGGCGGCGGAGATCACCTATGCCAAGGCGGTGCAGCAGGGCATTGCCGGCGCGGCGGACTACGCGGGACGTCTCACGAGCATGAAGACCTGGCTGAGTATGCGGGCGGACTGGGTGGACTCGAATTACATCCGCCCCCCGGTTTTCAGCGTCACTCCAGGCATCGTGTCCGCGGGGCAGACGGTAGCGCTCAGCGCGCCCTCCGGCGTGATCTACCGCACGCTGAATGGCGTGGACCCGCGATTCATGGGAGGGTCTATCGCCCCCGGGGCCGCCGTGGGGAACACGGTGGGCATCACGGCGGACACAAAGATCACCGCCCGCGTGCAGGGCAGCCCCAGCTGGAGCGCGCCATCGGTGGGGGTGTATGTCACGGATGCCGTGCCCGCCACCGCGGCGAACCTGGCGATCGCCGAGATTCATTATCATCCCGGGGAGGCGACCTCCGGAGAGAGAGAGGCCGGGTTTACGAACGCGGAGGACTTTGAATTCATCGAGTTGCTGAACTTCTCCGCTCAGAAAGTGAGTCTCGCGGGGCTCCGCTTCGTGGCGGGCGACACGGGCGGCGGTGTGGGATTTGAGTTCAACGAGGGCGGTATCTGGTCTCTCTCCCCTGGTAGCCGCGTGGTGGTGGTGAAGAGCCGCGTCGCTTTCACGCAACGTTACGGCCCCTCCATTCCCGTGGCCGGGGAATACAAGGGACGGCTGGACAACGCGGGGGACACGCTCACGCTCGTGAACGCCGCGGGCACGGTGCTCTCCGCCGTGACCTACAATGACAAGGGCCTCTGGCCCTCCGCCGCCGACGGTGACGGCTACAGCCTCACCTTCATGGCACCCGGCGGCAACCCGGCGGACCCCGCGAACTGGCGCACCAGCATCACCACCGGCGGCAGCCCGGGAACGGGTGACGGGACGGTCTATTCCGGAGGGGATCTGCTGGCGTATGCGCTGGGAGCGTATGAGCCCGTGTGGACCGCCTCCGGGGACAATCTGGTCGTGAGCCAGCGCCGCATGCCCGGCAGCGATGCCGCGCTCGTGACCCTGGAGTATTCCAGCGATCTCGCCACCTGGACCCCCGCCACCCCGTCAGTGACCGCCGAAACCCGCCCGGACGATGGCGGTTTCACCACCCGCTGGACCATCCCTGGAGGCCTCCGGCAATTCGTCCGCCTGCGCGTGAGCGTCCGGTAAGATCACAAAATTCCAGCCCCAAAAATAGACCGGCGACCGGGAAACGGTCGCCGGTTCCGGGGGTGTTATGGGCCGTCATACCTTTGTTCAATGGTAACTTCCATGCGCATCCTCACCAATCCTCGGAGTGCGCACAAGGAGCAGCGACATTCCTGTCGCCGTCAAACTCTCCGGTGGAGGATGGGAAAGCGGAGGCCCGGGGAGGAATCAAAAGGATGCGCATGGAAGTCAAACTCCCCCCGGCGGAGGACCGCCTGGGCCACCCTCGTTCGGAGGAACCTTCGATACTACCGGGAGAAGACTCCAGGACGGGATCAAATTTACCGGATTTCTATCCTTACAGGTATAAAGCCCGGAACGGTTTTGTCCCCGACCCGTCATTAACTGCCTGTGGTATGAATCCCGAACCCCGGAGGGCTGAAGACACAGGGTGGCGAATATAAAAGCGCCGGACCTTTACCGCCGCATGCCCGCGATGCTGCCAGGGCCGAAGGTTCCGTCCGTGGAACCGGCACTGTTGCCATTCGCGTAACTGTCACGGCGGAAAGCACCGGAGCAATCCCCCGAAAAGTCCATCTGGTAGTCGTCAATGAGATCACTGCCCGCGCCGGGGAAGGTGACAGTCACACTGGCGCTGCTCCGCCCGGTGCGGTTGTAGCTGTAGGTGAAATAAATCTTCTGGAGCGTGCCATTCACCTCCCGCATTTGCATCCCCGTGCCGTCTCCGTTGAAGGTCAGCGTGCAGGGAGAGCTGTCGTTGATGACATAAATGCGGCCACCGAGGTTGTCCGGCGGGCAGTCCGGATTATCCGGAGGAAACTGACGCTCGGGCAGGGAGAGCGTCCCGTTGCGCGGAATGGCCGCGACACCGCCCTGCTGGGGAGGGGCAACGATTTCCTTGAACTTCCCGGTGCCGGGAGCGGTAAGGGTCAGATCCAGGGGGAGCGGCAGGGCATCCGCCACACTTAGAAAAAGGGTGCCCCGGGTGGCACTGGCGGGGTCATAGGTGTAGGTGCCGTTGAGCACTTTTCCTTTGGCCGTGGTGAGTTTCAGGGTTTCCTCACCGGTGAATTCCACATGACTCAGGCTGCCGCCTTCATTGAGCACCAGGCTGCTCCCCGCGAAATCCAGCGGAAGCTCCCCTTTGGCCAGACCCGCGCCAAACCTGCCCTGGATAAAGGAAAAGGCCCCGCCATCCACAGGCTGATGGATCAGGGAGGCGGATTCCGGGGTGGCGATATCCTCCATGCCCCAGCTTCCCAGCCGGCCATCGATAAATTTCAGCCTGACGAGGGTAAACGTGCCATCCAGCCCGCTCAAAATGGCCTCCCCGGCATCCGGCGAGGTTTTACGCCAGGTATACGTGAAGCTCCGGGCATGCGTGGCGTCCATCCGGATAAAACCCGTGGTGGCACTCATGAAGACCACCTCCACCGGAGCCCCGGCCTTCTCCATCATCACCGAGGTATGGTCCAGCGTCACGGGAGCTTTTCCCACCGAGGCGGGATCCACATAGGCGAGGCGGAAGCGGGTGAACCGGCCGCGCGGCGTGGAATGTTCCACCACACTGCCCGTGGCAAAAAACGGACCGCCCATGACACTCCAGCTTTCCCCGGTCTCCGAGCCCTCCAGATTCCAGGCGGTGCCTGGCTGCGGGGTGAAGCTGAACCGGTTCCCCAGCGTGATGGCAGGCGGATGCGGGGTTTCAGCCCCGGCTTTGGACACCGTGACGGCACCCGCCACAAGGAAGGCGGCAAAGACCAGTCGGGTTTTGAACGAGGACATACAGGGGATCAGAGAAAGGGAATCCGCTTGAGGACAGCTTATCGCCGATAATTCCACTATCCGGCAAGCCTATTTTACGCTCACGGCCTCATTTTTAACCAGGGATTTTCCCTAGGCGGTGCAAACTGGTGCCGGGGCTCAGCCTGGTTCGTCTCCGTGCTCACGCCGTGTCCGGTTATAGAGATGGCAGCAGTGGTCCAGCCTTTCCAGCCGGGCGAGAAGCTCGCGGGTATTCTCCGTGAGGCCCGCGTGCCGGCACTCCCAGGCAACGTAATCCCCTGTCCGCCGCTCCTGAAGCACGCGGTCCTCCCGCAGCGCGGCGCGTGTCTCCGGAAAAAAATCCTCCCGCAGCCAGTGTTCGAATGGCGGTGGAGGTCCAGGGGATTCCCCAGGGGCGGGCATCGCGGCAGGCACCCGGTCAGGAGAAGCGGCGTGCCACCAACCCAGCTTTCGCAGTTCATAGACGACCATGCGCAGAGCCTCCGCGACCTCCGCCTTCAGAGCCGCGATTTCCGCCGCGTCCGCCGTTTGCCTCTCAGGTGAAAGCCGGGAGGGCGGCAGGAGGCCCCGGAGCCGGAAGGCTTCCCGCTGCCGCTCCACCGCTGCGGGCCAGGCGCGGAGCATCAGGGTCTCCAGTTCATCGAAACACCGGTAGAGACGGCGGGATTCCTGAAATTTTCCGGGTCCCAGGAGTTCGCTGGCCAGAGCGCGGTTCGCGGAGTCCCGCGCGCGGCTGGAAACGGGTATCGAGGCGGTCTGGACGCGCGCCCGCATCTCCGGCAAAAACGAAGCCTGGATCCATGGCTCAAAGCGGGGCCGCTCCCCTTCCCCGTCCCGCCGGGCGGGATACTCTATCGTGCCCTGAAAACCGGGGGGCATCGGGGCGGGCTCCCGGCACCACCACCCCAGGAGGTGCAGTTCCGCCTCCATACGGTTCAAAATGAGGAGCATTTGCAGACGCAGGGCATCCGGTTCCGGGGCGGCGGGGGCATTGAGGACCGGAGTGGTCATGAGCAGACGCCACGCGGCCGCCAGACGGGCACCGGCAGTGTCCCCGGGCAGGGCCGCCTGGAGCTGGTGGTAGGCCAACACCCCGGAGTCGAAGGAGCCGAGAGCCTCCAGCAACTCCGCGGGCGGCTCCACGCCCCGGGCACGGAATTCCTCCGCGGCCGCCGGTGCCAGGAGGCTGGCCCGGGGAACCTCATCTTTTCCCAGCCAGGCCCGCACCGGGGGGAGAAAATCCTCCTCCAGCCAGATTTCCACCGGGACCGCGCCCCCGGCGGGCCGCGCGGGAATGTCCGGCAGTTTCCCCAGGGCGGACTCCACACGGTCCAGAATACGGCTCATGCGGTTCCGGGCATCCGCCAGGATCACCTCAAACCCCGTATCTCCGGGAGGTCCGTCCGGCAGGGCGGGATGCGGGACCTCCTGTCCGGATTTCACGGAAAAAGCCGGGGGAATGAACGGGGCGTCCTCCACCGGCACGGCGGGAGGTAATCCGCAAAGCCGCCAGGTCTCATGATAGGAGGCCGCGCCTTCCGTGAAGTTTGCGAGGATCGCCGCATGGTCCGGCGGGAGGGCCAGACCCTCCACCTCCAGCCGCCGGGCTGCCTCCGAGCCCAGAGGCTCAACCTGGGGCACAATGCCGGAGCGCAGGGAGGCCCGGGCTCCGGGCACGAAGGTTTCCCGCATCCACCGGGCGTAGGCCACCCGGGGTTCATCCGGCTCCGGGTCCCACCAGCCCAGGCGGAAGAGCTGATCCTCCATGAGATCCAGCCAGTGCAGCAACAGCCCGCGGGAGGTGGCAAACATGGTCTCCATCCCGGGGTCCAGCACCGGTGGCGGGTGGTGGCAGGGTCCCGCGGCTTCCTCCGGGGCATGATACCGGTCAATCAGCCGATCAAATTCCCCCAGGAGCGTCAGCAGGTGCCCAGCCTCCGGGCAGGTGGAGTGATAGTCGTACTGCCGGCGGGCCATTTCCCCCACCGCGCTGCCGGACGGGAGATCCCGTTCGTGGATCCGGGCGCGGACATTCGGGATGAAAATACACTGGAGCCAGACCTCAAAGGAGGGCGCGTCAAGATAGGACCGCAGCCGCCCCGCGGCCACCTCCGCCTGGAGGTCTGGCGGCTGTGCCATCCACCACCCGAGCGACTTCAGTTCCGTCTCCACCGCGTCCACTTTTTCCAGCAGGGCTCGGAGTATCTCCTCCTGACGGGGGCTGACTGGCAATGTGGACATGCCGGCATTCTTCCTGAAAACGCGGGAAATGCCACCCCTATCCCGCCCTCCCGGACGTGTCCTTTCAGGGATGAATAAACAGGGCGCTCCCGCCGACGAACAGACCACACAAAATCACTCCCATGAGCACCCGCAATGCAAACAACTCAGGCCAGGGATTCGTGATGCTTATGGTTCTCCTGGGCATCGGCTGGATGAAATGGCGGCAGGCGGAGGAAAAGGTCGCCGTGCAGACGCTGCCCAAAGTGTCCGCCCCGGACATCCAGCGGCTGATGCATCCCCATCCCGCGGTGTCCCCGCAGGAACTCCAGGCCATCCTTGGCCGGTTGCCCCGGAAGGACCAGAACGGTGGACTCCTGCCGCAGGGTTTTCATTTTCAGGACCCGAATTCCAAACCAGACGCCATCCCGGGATTGTCCAGTCCGCCGCCGACCGCGCCGGAGCGGGTAAACTGAACAAATTCAGATCCCGGCAGCGGTAACGGAAATCAGCATATCCGGCTAACAAATCCCGCCGGACCCCTCCGGTTATCAAGCGCCGCTCCCGGGTTTTTTCAGCGGGGAACAGGCAAGGTCAGGGCTACGCCGCCGCGTATCGTGGTGGCCCTTCCCGCCCGGGGGTTCTTCGGTTCCCACTTCCCTGCATGACCTCCCGACTGCTTCTCTGCTCCGCTCTTCTCGCCACCCAGGCTTTTGCCGACGGCGCGGCGGACAATCTCACGGATAACGTCCGCCGTCAGCCACCGGCCGGGGTGCCTGTCCCGGAGGATGTCCGCAAGGCCCTGAGCGGGGAGACCGCGAAGCTCGGCGCGGCCATTGAAGCCGCCGCCGCTGAGCTGAAAGGCAAACCGGCGGCCACCTTTCTGCCGGATGTCCAAATCTTCCACAAAGCCGTGGACTGGGCGCTGCGGTATGATGAATTCTACAACCCGAAGCAGGCGGAATGGGCCACCCAGCAACTGAAGGATGGCTTTGCCCGGCTGGAGGCGCTGAAAAAGGGGGAGACGCCCTGGCTTACCCAGACCGGCCTGGTGGCGCGGGGATATGTTTCAAAGATTGATGGCAGCGTACAGCCGTTCGGGCTGGTGGTGCCGCCTTCCTTCAATGCGAACCTGCCTTATCAGTGGCGGCTGGACTGCTGGTTCCACGGGCGGGGGGAAACGCTCACGGAGCTGGATTTCATCCATGGACGCCAGACCAGCGCGGGGGAGTTCACGCCCCGGGACACCATCGTGCTCCACCCTTACGGGCGCTACTGCAACGGCCAGCGGTTCGCGGGGGAAACGGATTTCTTCGAGGCCCTGGAGACGGTGAAACGGGACTACCGCATCGATGAAGACCGTATTCTTGTCCGCGGCTTCAGCCTCGGCGGCGCGGCCTGTTGGCATATCGCCACGCACCACCCCTCCCTCTGGTGCGCCGCGAATCCGGGCGCGGGCTTCAGCGAGACAGAGCAGTTTCTGAACTTCTTCCAGGGCGAGAAACTGAAGCCCTACCCTTGGGAGCGGTCATTGTGGAACCTCTATGACTCCACGGCGGTGGCGGGGAATCTCTTCAACTGCCCCACCGTGGCGTATAGCGGTGAAATCGATAAACAAAAGCAGGCGGCGGATCTCATGGCCGCGGCGGTGGGGCATAACGAATCCGGGATTTTTCTGAGGCACATTATCGGGCCGAAAACGGCGCACCAGTATGAGCCCAAAGCAAAAACGACCGTCGCCAACGCCGTCGACGCTATCGCGAAAGAAGGACGCCGTCTTCCCCGGAAGGTCCATCTGGAAACCTACAGCCTCAAGACCAACCGGTCGGCATGGCTCCAGATCGACGCGCTCAAAGAGCACTGGCAACCTGCCGTGGCGGCCGGAAGCATTGAGAACGGAAACTTCCACATTGGCCTGAAAAACGTCACGGCCTTCTCCCTCCATTTCGAGCCGGGAACTTTCCCGGAGGACGTCGCGGCTTACTTCGGGGTTCTGGTGAACGAAGACCCCTTCGGCGAAAATGGGAAAGAGAAAGGTGCTTTTGAAGGCGAGGTCTCCCGCCCATCCGACCGATCCCTGGACATGCGCTTTGAAAGAAAAGCTGACGGATCATGGGGATTCGCCAAAGAGGGAGAACCTGCCGGCCTTCGTAAAAAGCATGACCTCCAGGGCCCCGTGGATGACGCCTTCATGGATTCCTTTATCTTTGTCCGGCCCACCGGCAAGGCGGCCAATGAAAAAGCGGGTGCCTGGGCAAAGTCCGAGATGGAGCGCGCCATCGAACACTGGCGCCGTCACTTCCGCGGGGATGCCCGGGTGAAGGATGACACCGCGGTGACGGACGAGGACATCAAGTCCGCGAATCTCGTGCTGTGGGGCGATCCCTCCTCCAACGCGGTGATGGCCAAAGTGGCCGGAAAACTCCCCATCTCCTGGACAGCCGGTGAAGTAAAGGCCGGGGCAAAGACCTTCCCCGCCGCGGACCACGCGCTGATCTGCATATATCCGAATCCTCTGAATCCCGAGCGCTATGTGGTGCTGAACAGCAGCTTCACCTTCCGGGACTACGACTACCTGAATAACGCCCGCCAGACGCCGAAGCTGCCGGACTGGGCGGTGATCGATCTCAATACCCCACCTAACAGCCGTTACCCCGGAGCCATCCCGGCGGCGGATTTCTTCGATGAAAAATGGGAACTGAAGCCGGGGAATTGACCCGCGTGCCCCAGGGAGTGGGACATTCCTGTCGCCATCGAAACCTCCAGTGGAGGATGGGACCGTAGTACCGGGGCCGCCGGTTCTGTTGCCACGGGGGTAGTTCCGGGCTTCTTACTCCTCATGAGCAAACTGTTCCCTGACATCAGTCCTGAACTCGCGGACTGGATCGCGCGGCAGAAGGTGTTTTTTGTGGGCTCCGCGCCTCTCTCCACAGAGGGTCACGTCAATGTCTCTCCGAAAGGCGGTGAATCCTTCCGCATTCTCGCCCCGCTGGAAGTCGTGTATCAGGACTACACCGGGAGCGGCGCGGAGACGGCGGCTCATTTGCGGGAGAACGGGCGCATCGTCATCATGTTCTGCGCCTTCGACGGCCCGCCGAAAATTGTCAGGCTGCACGGCACCGGGAAGGTCATCGCCCCCGGGCACCCCCGGTTCGCGGAGTTCACCGCGATGTTTCCGGAGAATCCCGGCACGCGGTCCTTCATCCTTGTGAAGGTGGCCCGGGTCTCGGACTCCTGCGGGTATTCCGTGCCGCGTTATGATTTCCGGGAGGACCGCGACGGGCTGGACCGGTGGGCGGAGAAACAGGGGCCGGAAAAGCTGGAGGTTTACCGCGCGACAAAGAACCGGACCAGCATCGATGGACTCCCGGCGTTCGATCCTCCCGCCGCCCATCCCGCGTAGCAGGCCGGGGCAAAAAAGGCCCCAGGCCATGCGTGGTGACCACGCATGAGACCTGGAGCCCGGATATTAAAATGCCTGGCCCGCGAGCCCTGGAGGATTCTCAGATCCCCTCGATCTCCCAGCCCTTCCGGTATTGCCGGCCCACGAAGGCATTCGCGTCCGGATTGTCCGGGAACTTCAGGCTCTTCGCGTCCCACTTGAGCTCCTGGTTCGGGAAAATACTGGCCAGGCAGCCGAGGAGCACGGCCTCGGTGAGCGGACCGGCGTAGTCGAAGTTGGCGCTCGGTTTTTCTTTGCCTTCACGGATGGCATCCACGAATTCCAGCCAGTGGTTCCGGGGCTCCAGTTTCGGGTATTTCACTCCCGCGACCACCTTTCCGTCGCGGTAAACCGTGGGGCGGGCGCCATGGGGGAAGAGCATCACTCCCTCCGTGCCGATGAAGATACTGCCCTGATCCGGAATCTTCGCGCCTCCCATGAGATCCACCAGGCTCTCCGGCGGGCGGGTCTTGCCGTCGGTCCACGTGACTTTCACCTGCTTGCCCTCCGTGAACGGAGTGCCGGGGAAAAGGTATTCCACATTGCCGTTGATGGCCCAGTTATCCTTGCCCGGCGCGGGGCCGGTGGATTTCACGCTCAGCGGGCCCGTGAGGTCCAGCGCGCGATACCATCCGCTGAACATGTGGCAACCCATGTCGCCCAGCGTGCCCGTGCCGAAATCCCGGCGCTTCCGCCAGTTTCCAGGGTGGTAGTAACCGTTGATGAACGGACGTTCCGCCGCCGGGCCCAGCCAGAGATCCCAGTTAAACTCCGCGGGCACCGCGTCCTCTTTTTGCGGCACGGGGGCCATATCCCCCCACTCTTTATTGCTGAAGCTGTGCACCTCTTTGATCTTCCCGATGATCCCGCTCTTGATGAGCGCCTGGGTCCAGCGCTCCGCGAAGTCGCTGCTCACCTGGATGCCCATCTGGGTCATCACGCCCTTTTCCTTCGCCACATTGGTCATGAGGCGGCATTCCTTCAGATTCTGCGCCAGCGGCTTCTGGCCATAGACATGTTTCCCGGCGCGCATGCAGGCCACGGCGATGCCGCCGTGCATGTGGTCCGGGGTGGAGACGTTGGCGCTGTCAAAGTTTCCGGATTCCTTCGCCAGCAGCTCGCGCCAGTCCTGGTAGCACTTCACCTGGGGCCACTTCTCTTTGACCGCCGCCCAGTTTCTTTTATCCACGTCCGCCACGGCGTAGAGCTCCACATGCGGGCTGGCGGCGATGGCCGAGAGATCCTGGTGGGCCATACCGGAGGCTCCGAAGGAGACGTGCCGGACCTTCCCGTTGGGAGAGGCGGCACGGAGATTCCGGATGAAGGCGGGCGCGGCAAACGCGGCTCCGGCGGTGGCGAGGAAGCGGCGGCGGCTGGTGTTGTGGCGGGTCATGGGCAGTGGTGGTCGTGTGGGGGCCGGTTGGATGGTGGTAACCGGAAGGTTATCAATAAACGGTGGATTTTTTTCAGGTTTCGCCTGTTTTGCATACGCATTCTGATACTTCATCGCGTCCCTGGGAGCCCGGGAATGCGGGAAAATAATCAGGAAAGTGTCAGAAATTTGGCTTCCCACCCGGGTCCGCCGGAACCATAGGTCCGCAGCTTTTCCTCCATGTCACCCCGTTCCCTGCAAAACCGTTTGCTCCTGAGCTTCTTCGTCTGCATGGCGGCGATCTTCGCGGGCGGCAGTTTTGTCATTTACAAGATGATCGCCCGGCACCTTTCGCGGGAAAATGACCGCCTGCTGGAGGAGCGCATGTCCTTTTACGAATACACGTGGTTCGTCAAAAACCTCAGGGGAGTCCAGCCCGTGGCGGCAACAACCCTTCAGCCGTCCGAACGGACGCTCGAGGAGTGGGAGAAGACCTACAAGGCGGACAACCCCGACTATTGGCAAGCATGGTACGCGGCGGACGGGAAATTTATCACCCGGTCCCCCTCGCTCATGGTGGAAACGCCCAAAGGCTCCAAACCGCTGCCCTCCCACGATCTGCCCAAGGGAGACATGGCGGGAAAGGAGACGCTCATCCAGGACCATACGCTGTGGGACGGCAGGCGCGCCCGCATGATTTCCAAGACTTTCCTCGTCACGGTGAAGGAAACCCCGGATCTGCCGGATGTGCCCGTCCGGATGGTGATCGCCCTGGAGCTGAAACCCCTGGAGGAGGCCCTGACAAAAATGCGCTGGATCCTGCTGAATGTGGGGCTGGCGGTCATGGGGGTGATGCTCGTGGCCTCCCGGATCATCATCCGTCACGGGGTCAGGCCGGTAAAATCCCTCGCGAATCAAATCGAGTTCATCCCGCTCACGGAAGCCGGGACCCGCTTTGGCCTTCCTGGCGCGCCCACCGAGTTGCAGCCGGTGGTGGGGCGCTTGAACGCGCTCATGGACCGGGTGGGCATCGCCATCGATCACGAGCGTCAGTTTGCCTCGAACGCCGCGCATGAACTGCGGAACCCGCTGGCCGCCATCCGCGGCACCATCGAAGTGGCCCTTAGCCGGAACCGGAGCGGCGAGGAATATGAGGAGGCGCTGGAAAGCATCTGGCAGAGCCAGCAGGGTATGCAGCGCATCGTGGATCATCTCCTCCTGCTGGCGCGGCTGGAGAGTGGGCACACCATCCATGAGTTCATGACGGACACGGCGCTGCTGGGACGCACGCTGAAAAAAGCCTGGCGGAACTGCATCGACCTCGCGGAGGAAAAGAAGCTGCGGGTGGTCTGGCAGGTAGAGGACCCGGAAACGGAAATGCGCGTGGCGGTTTCCCTTTTTGAGATCGTCTTCACCAATCTTCTGGAAAACGCGGTGGCCTACACGCCGTCCGCCGGGGAGATCCGCATCCGCGCAAGCATCCGGGAGGGTCTCTGCTCCGTGGCCGTGGAGAATACGAATCCCGGACTCAGCGCCACGGTTCTGGAGCAGACCTTTTCCCCCTTCTGGCGGGCGGATCCGAACGCCAGCGGGCACCGGGGCAACGCGGGAATCGGGCTGGCTCTGTGCCGCAGGATCGCCATGACCCTCGGCGGGGACATCCGCGGCACCCTGACCCCGGAGGGAATGGTGTGCTACGCCGCCGAGCTTCCTGTCATCACTACCGCCCCTGAGGTGAAACCGAAGATCGCGACCACACCGGTGGCCTGAAAGGCCCGGGGGTCTTTACTTCCCGGTCCGCGCGGTTTCCGCGGGCCCGGCCGGGGGCTCCGCTTCCGCGTCAGGCTTTTTGACAGGGGTTTCCGGCGGTTTTGGCCCGGCGGTTCCCTTCACCGGCTCCTTCTTTGCCGGAGCACCCGCGGGGTGATCCGCCTCCCGCTGTGCCTGGTCCAGAGCTGCCTGAAAGCCCTCAATGGCCGGGGTCAAGAGCACGCGGGACTCGGGATCATCCGCCAGAGTCTTCACAGCCACCCGGGTCTGCTCCGCCACGCGGAGCGAGGTGACTTCCAGATCCGGATCCTTTGCCAGCCTGGCCTCGATCTCCGGGGTGGGAGGCCCCAGTTTCACCAGCGCCTCCGCCGCGGCCGCCACTTCTTTTGTAATGGCCTCCACGCGGGCCACCGCCACGCCCGCCGCCTCCGCGTTCGTCACTTCCGAAAGGATTTCCGCATAGCGTCGAAGGACGCCCAGCAGCTTCAGTTGCGCCGCCAGATGCTGTTCATAAGTGATCTGCGGAGCCTGGGTTTTGGGAGTTCCCCGGGTGGGAGAGGCTGGTTTTCCTTTCCCGGATTTCCTCTCCTGCCCATGGGCGGTCAAGGGAAGGGCAACGGCCGCAAGGAGCGTCACCACCAGCAAAAGGTGTCCAGATTTCATAAAATCTAAAATTACACTATATTTAACATTCTCAACATTAAACTTTCCGGTGCGGGCCTCCCTCGCTTCCGGAAGGTTCCCTCCCTTGCGCTCCCGCTGGTCCCGATGCCCCTTCGCGCATGATGACCGACGACTCCCCTTCTCCACGCGCCCGTTTGCTGGAAGGCCAGGTCATTCCCGCGCTGCCGCTGGCGCTGGATGCCAGTCGCGTCTGGTCTGAGAAACACCAGCGGGCTCTGGTGCGGTATTACCTCCAGGCGGGAGCCGGAGGGCTGGCGGTGGGGGTGCATTCCACACAGTTTGCTATCCGCAGTCCCGCGCATGGCCTGTTCGAGCCCGTGCTGGCGCTGGCGGCGGAGACGTTGAAAAACGAGGCTGCTCCCGGCGTGGTGCGCATCGCCGGGGTGTGCGGGTTCACGGACCAGGCGGTGGCGGAGGCGGAAACTGCGGTGTCCCTGGGCTACCAGGCGGGCTTGCTCAGTCCTGGCGCGTGGCGGGAGGCGGCGGAGGACAAGTTTCTGGATCACTGCCGCGTGGTCTCGGAGATCATCCCACTCATCGGCTTTTACCTTCAGCCGGCGGTGGGTGGGCGGGTGCTGTCCTATAATTTCTGGCGGCGTTTCGCGGAGATCCCCGGCGTGGTGGCGATTAAGATGGCTCCCTTCAACCGCTACCAGACCCTGGACGTCATCCGCGCGGTGACGGACTCCGGGCGCGGGGACATCGCGCTCTACACGGGGAATGACGACAGCATCCTGACAGATCTCCTCACCACGTGGCCGGGCGGGCGTGTCATTTCCGGCGGGCTGCTGGGCCAGTGGGGCGTGTGGACGCGCCGCGCCGTGGAAATGCTGGAAGCCGTGAAAACCGCGCGGGCACGGGAAACCATCCCATCGGACTGGCTGCTCAAAAACGCGGCGCTCACGGATGCGAATGCCGCCATCTTCGATGCCGCGAACGCCTTCCACGGCTGCATCCCCGGCATCCTGGAAGTCCTGCGCCGCCAGGGGCTGGTGCCCTCCGCGTGCTGTCTGGATCCCCGGGAGTTTCTCTCCCTGGGCCAGGCGGAGGAAATCACGCGCGTCTCCCAGGCCTATCCCTGGCTCACGGACGATGACTTCGTCAGCGCGCATCTCGACCAGTGGCTTTCATGATTCTTTCCATTCCCCCATGCTTGCGGGGAATTTCATTTTGAGTAACCTCCAGACAGCCTGGGCTCCTCAAGGGGCACGTGGAGCATCGCCCTTCGTCTGTTATCGCAATCCCCCAATGAAATCTTCGAAGATGACGCCCGCCTTCCGTAAAAGTGATCTTACCGCCACTCTGATAGCGTGCGAAGAAGGCGGGTTTACCGCCATTTGCGAAGAGTTCCCGGGTGCCATCAGTGAAGGTGAAACAAAAGAGGAGGCTGTTTCCAACCTTTTGGAGGCCGTCCGGGCTATTGTGGAGGCCTCGAATGATCTGGCTCTGGAAAAGTTATTTGCCCGCACGCGGCGCGGCCCGTCAGGTGTAAAGTCAAAAGTGGTGGAGCGCTTGTGAAGCACGGCGACCTTGCGAGGCTTTTAAGGAAACACGGATTTGTCGTCTATAGAGATGCCGGGCCTCATACAGTCTGGATTCATCCCGAGACGGAAAAAATGACCACCGTTCCCCGTCATAAGGAGATTAAGAAAAACACCGCGAGAGCGATCTGTAAACAGGCGGGCATTGATACCACCGGCCTGTCCCTTGGCTAAAGAGGTGAAGCTCCACCAGCCCATCTGTTTTTCACCCTGAGGCCCTATCTATGAACATGTACTGCAAAGTCCTCTCCGCCTCCGTCACCTTCCGCGAACAACCCTTCGCGCGTCCGCTCCAGCTCAGCAGCGGCACCATCACGGAGATCACCGAAGCCACGGTGGAGGCGCGCGTGGCCATCGGAGGCCGGGAGGCGACCGGACGTGGCTCCATCTACCTGAGCGATCTCTGGGCCTGGCCGGACCCCTCCCTGCCCCATGCCGCGCGGGACGCGGAAATGCGCGGGTATCTCCAGACCTTCCTGGCATCTCTGGGCAGCCGGGGGCTCAAGGGAGCCCATCCGCTGGTGCCGGGCATGGATTTGCTGGAGGCCGCCCATGCCCGGGACGCGTGCCCCGTGCCGCTCCTCGCCCGGCTGGTGTGCCTGAGCCCGCTGGATGCCGCTCTGCACGACGCGGCGGGCCGCGCGCTGGGGGTCTCCGCCTTCCGGCTTTATGAAACGGACACGCCTCTCCCGGAACTGGACGGACTCTTCCCCGGCACGGGAGCCCTCGCAGCGGTGCGCGGGTTTTTGCTCCGCCGGCCGGTACCCCGCGTGGACGGCTGGTATGTGGTGAGCGGCACGGACCCTCTGGACGGGGACTTCCGGGAATTTGTGAGCCATCGCGGCTTCCGGGCCTTCAAGCTGAAGACCCATGGCAAGGACCCGGAGGCGGACGCCCGCCGCACCGTGGAGGTCTATCGCACCGCCCTCGCCCTGGGAGTGCTAGCCCCGCGACTGAGCGCGGACAGCAATGAGGGGAATCCGGACGCCGCCTCGGTGCTGGCGTATCTGGACACTCTCCAGCGCATGGATGCCGCCGCGTATGATGCCCTGGAATACCTCGAACAACCCACGGGCCGCGACATCATCACCCACGTCCATGACTGGCACGAAGCGGGCGCGCGAAAGCCGGTGCTGGTGGACGAGGGCCTCACCGGTCTGGACGTGCTCCCGCATGTGGCCGCACAGGGCTGGAGCGGCATTTGCCTGAAGACCTGCAAGGGGCACAGTCTCAATCTGGTGGCCGGTGCCTGGGCCCATGCCCGGGGGATGAAGATCGCGGTCCAGGACCTGACAAATCCGGGGCTCTCCGCCCTTCATTCCTGCCTCCTCGCCCAGCACGTCCCTTCGTTGAATGGCGTGGAATTGAACTCCCCGCAGTTCACCCCCGCCGCGAATGAACCCTGGCTCGAAAGACAGCCCGGACTCTTCGCTCCCAGGGACGGCACGCATCAGGTGACGGACGCCATGGCCGCGGGACTGGGATCCGGTCTGTAATCTGCGCTGAAGCTGGAACCGAAAAACTTTTCTTGCAATTCCTACGCTCGTAAGACATAAGTCCTACATGCGTAAGAAAACCAAGCCCGCCGTCCCGCTGCCCTCCATCACTGACGCGGAGTGGACCGTGATGCGCATCCTGTGGGAACGCGGCACCGCCACGGCGAATGACGTGGTGCAGGCGCTGGAGGGCGCGATGGCGTGGAAGCCGAAGACCATCCACACCCTGCTGCGCCGCCTCACGGACAAGGGGGCGCTGGACTATGAGAAGAGTGGCCGCGAATTCGTCTTCCGGCCCCTGGTCACGGAGCGCGAGTGCCAGCTCGCGGAGAGCCGTTCGTTTCTGGACCGTGTCTTTGGCGGGGGCGTGGCTCCCATGGTGGCCGCTTTTGTGGAGCAGGAGCACCTCACGGAGGAGGAGATCGCGGAATTACGCCGGATCCTCGGGAAAGGAGGCAAACTGTGAGCGCCTGGCTCCAGCAGGCCGCGGAGTGGACGTGGCAGAATTCCCTGGCGGCGGGCGCGCTGGCGCTGGCGGTGCTGGGCCTGCGGCGGATCCTCCAGGGACGGCTCGCGCCCTTCTGGCTGTATCTGTCCGGCGCGCTGGTGCTCTCCCGTCTGTGGCTGCCCGCGCCACTACCGCACGCCTGGGCCTGGGACCGGGCCTGGAGCACCGCGGTGCCCCCCGCGCCGGGGTCTGGGACCGTGCCCGCCGTTGCACCCATCCTGGTGACGGCGGAGCCGGTGGAGGCGGGAACCCTCCCCGCGCTGCTGGAGCTTGAGCGGGAACTGGCCGAAGCCCGGGTTTCGGTGGAACTGCTGAAAAGCACGAAAGCCGCCGCCCCGGCCGGGCCCGTGCCAGACGCCGTGTCCGGGAGGGAATCCACCGCTCCCGGAGAGCCGGGCCTCCTGGCGGAAATGCTGGAAAAGGTCCGGAGCTTTGACTGGCCCGCCACCGGCCTGTGGATCTGGCTGGCGGGAATGCTGGTGGCGGGGCTCTCCACCTGGCTGCGGCACCGGGCCTTCCGCCGGCGGCTGGCGCGGTCCGCGAAGCCTCTGACGCTCCCATGGGAAGGGCTGGCGGGGGAATGCGCCCTCCTGGCCGGGCTGCGCCGCGTGCCGCCGCTCTTCACCCTGCCCGGCGGGGGCACGCCTTTCCTTTGCGGCGTCCGCCGTCCCTGGATCGTCATCCCGGAGGGCACCCTGGCCCGGCTTTCCCGGGAGGAGGCCCGCCACGTCCTCCTGCATGAAATGCTGCATGTGCGCCGGCACGATCTGGCGGCGAACTGGCTGCTGGCCGCGGCGCGCGCCGTTCACTGGTTCAATCCGCTCATCCATCTCACCTGCCGCCGGTTTCTCGCGGACCGTGAGCTGCTGCGCGACCACCAGGCCATCGCGCTGCTGCGCGATCCCGCCGGGCGCGCGGCTTACGGCCACACCCTTTTGAAGCTGGCTCTTCCTCCTTTGGCGCCCGTGCCGTCTCCGGGTCTCGCGCCTTTCTTCCGTCCGGAGAAAAAAGAACTCAAACGCCGCCTCGTGATGATACAAACACCCAATCGCCATCCCCGTCTCAGCGCCGCCCTCGCCGCGGCCACCCTCACTGGACTCACCGCTGTCCTCTTCACCACCGCCCAGGGCCAGGAGCAGGCTCTGCCGGCAGCCGGGGCCTCCGTAGAAACGGGCCTCCCCGCGACCACCACTTTTCCGGTCGCTCCGGTCTCCCAACCCACCGCCCGGGAGGTGTCTGTGATCACCACCGCGCCCGCGCTGCTTCCCTCGCTGCCCGTGGTGGGAAAACTCTTTGTGGCCCAGGAGGCTCCGCCGCCGCCCCTCGCGGCACCGTCCGCCGAAGCCCCGTCCCCGCTTGCCGCTCCGGCGCCTGACTCCCCTCCCGCACCGCCGACTCCAGATTTTGTCCCGCGCGCCCGTGTGGTTCCAGCTCTCGACTCCCCTCCGGCACCTCCGGCACCTCCCGCTCCGGACGCCGCGCCGAAAGCCCTCCCCTCCCCGGACCGCCTGCCTGGTAAAATGACCAGACCCGCTCCTCCCGCCCCGGAGGTGGCTCCCGCCCAGGGCGCGCGGGCCCGCGAGAGCCTGCGCGACGTGGCCCGGCGTCTTCGCGATACCGGCCGGGAACAGGAGGCCGCCGTCATCGAGGAAGCCCTGCAAAGCTTCCCGGCTCCTGGAGCACCTCCGGCTCCCGCCGCTCCCGCCCCCCGCGGTGGGGACATCCAGCAACTGCGCGCCGAACTCGCGGCTCTCCGGGAAACCATCGCGGAGATCCGGAATTCCGGCGGCCAGTTCAGTCTGGAGGACGAACTCGCCAGGCTGAAGCTCCAGGAAAAGAGCGCCGCCAGCGCGGGACTCGGCCCCGCGCATCCCAAGATCGCCTCCCTCCGGGAACGTATCGGGTCCCTTAAGCAAACGCTCGCCGAACGCGCCGGAGACCGCGTGAAGGAGGAGGCGTCGAAAGTGGATAACGACGTGGCAAAGCTCAAAGATCTCCTGGCCGCTGAAAACGCAAAGACCCGGGAGGCGGTGGAGAAAGCGCTGCGGGTCCGCGAGCAGATGAAAGCCGCCCGCGCGGACCAGGAGGAGGAGACCGGCAAGGCCCTCCAGGCTTCCCGCGAGGAAACCGCCCGTCTGCTGGAAGCCCTGAAGCAAAACGCCGCCCACGAGCAGGAACGCATGGAAAAAGCCGCCGCCGAAGCCGTGCGGAAATACATGGAACTTCAAAAGAAAAAAGAGGACTCCTCCGCCACGCCTCCCGCGAAAACACCAGGAGCGGGATCCGGTTCTGAGACCAAAGACGACCGGGTTCCGTAACTCCCGCCCGTCAATCGCGTAAGGCGACCGTAAATCTCACAGCCCTGACGGAATGCATCCGCCAGGGCTGCCGCGTTATCACGGCGTATCCAGCGGACCGGGGACGCGGTGCACATGGCGCCATGAGGAAGGTTTTTCCATTGTGAGATTTTCTTATTCCATGCTTTTTGCTTCCTCTAAACTCATGACCTTCGAAGAAATCGTCGCCGGACTGAACGCCCTTACGGAAGAGGACTTTGCGGATGAAGTGCCCGGAAGGCTTCACGAATTGACCGGGGAAATCGCGGCTCTGGCTGAGCCGGAACAGGCCATACCGGAGCTTTTTTTACTCATGGAGCGCCTGCCCGATGCCGATATGGGGACTCCCGGCCCGTTAGCGCACACGCTCGAGAGAATGGCTTACACCGCTGAACTGACGGCCTCGCTGCGGCGTCACCCCACGCCTTTGTCCGTCTGGATGGTCAATCGCCTCCTCAATTCGCCACTCCCGCCGGAGCGTCGTCATTTTTTCCTGGGATTGCTGGCATCCGTCGCCGGGCACCCTTCCGCCAACGAACCGGCCCGCGAACAGGCACGGCACTTCATCGACTTTCAATCCCAGAGGGAAGTCTGATTCCCATTCTCTCCGGTCGGGGCAGGCTTGCCCGATACCAGATTTTACCAGCCCCTGAAGCTCCTTTCAGGCTCATCGCCGCGTCACCCGCGGACGCACAAAGCGTTGCCTGGCTTTCCCGGCGGAAAGGACTCAGGCCATGCGCTTGATTCCGTTCAAGATTCCCTCATACCAGAAACTCTCCAGAGGAGCCCCGTTCCAGGCGCGCGTGATGCCACGGTGGATTTCAGTGCCGGAAACATACACTGGCACTCCAACAGTCCTTACCCTGAGGAACACGGATTCAATTATCCAGGGGGCCCTCCGCCCGCTCGCCTCCCTCCCGGAATTCCGGGTTCTAATTCAGCGTAATTTTTTCCCCGGGCTGGGGGATGATGACCTCGGTCTCCGGCAGGGCGGCATTCACGGCATCCACCATCCAGTGGATGGCCGGAAGATCGCCATGCACCAGCAGAAGCTTCCGGGGTCGCACTTTTTTCACATACTCCAGGAGCAACTGACGCGGCGCGTGGCCGCTGAAGTCGAAGCTCTTCACATCGCAGTGGCGCGGCATGGGCGGGTGGGCGTGGTGCAGCTTCACCGGCTCTCCGCGGGGCGTGCGTTGCAGCAGGCCGGCGGGACTGTCAGGATCCGCGTAGCCCACGAAGAGCACGGAGTTCTTCGGGTTGTCGATGAACCGGAAGGCAAAGTCATTGCTGGCAGTGTTCTCCGTCATCATGCCGCTGCTGATGGCATAGATGCGGCCCGGGGCGTAGCTCAGGTCCCGCTCGCCTTTTTTCGCGCGGATGAGCCCGTCCATGGTTTCGAGAATCCGGTAGCCCGCGTGCCGCCGCCGGGCGGTTTCGCTGTGCTTGTCCACGATCTGTGTCATCCGCGAGCTCAGGCCGCCGATGTGGATGGGAATGCGAGGGGAGAGCCGTCCCGTGCGCCGCAGTTCATGCAGCATCATGAGCATCTCCTGGGTCTTCCCCACGGCGAAAACCGGCATGAGCACGCTGCCTCCCCGGTCCACGGCTTCCATGATGGACTCCGCCAGCGACCAGGCCTCCTTTTGCCGGGTGTAGTCCGCGGCCCGCTCCGAGGCACCGCGAGTGCATTCCATGATGAGCACATCAATGTCCTTCTCCGGGAACTCCGCGCCTATTTGCAGCGTTTGATCTTCAAAGTGTACGTCCCCCGTGTAGAAAACATTCAGCCCGCCCAGGTCCAGCCGCACTCCCACGCTGCCCGGCAGGTGCCCGGCTTCAAAAAACTCCGCGCGCGCGCCGTTCAGACCCGCCTCGAACCGCCGACCGGGCCGGATCTTCAGCCACCGGCGCTCCATGGAATCCACCTCCCGGTGGGTAAAAAGGGGATACTCACGAATGCCCTCCTGATCCCGCTGGAAGGTCATGACGTTGCAACTGTTGTGCAGCATGGCATCCGCGATGTCCGCCGTGAGTTCGGACATGAAGACCTGGGCCTGGGGCTGGCGGCGCATGATGACCGGCAGCGAGCCCACGTGATCCAGGTGGGCATGGGTAACGAAAATGGCGTCCACGCTCCCGTCCGGGAGCTGTTTGAAATCGGGCAGGCAATCCAGCCCCTTTTCCTTCGGATGCATCCCCGAATCCAGGACAAGGCGCTCCAGCCCGGTGTCCAGCACGTAGCAACTCGCTCCGATGCCGACTCCGCGCAGCAAACTCTGAAAGGTAATTCCGGGCATCGTGTATTTTGGCAGAGTGGCGCATTGCCGCCAGGGCGGGGGTTGGCAAGGGGAGATTAGACCTGCGTGCCTCCCCATGGCATCTCCACCGGAACCGCTTTCAGCCCGGCACCCCTTCAAGATCAACCGCATCCCGGCAAACTTCAGGCCCGCCACGAAAACGACGGTCCGTGCCAGCATGAAGAAGCCGGGGCCATCCCGGCCCGTCCTTACTCCCGGGTGACGGTTTCGTCCAGATTCAGGAGGACGTTGGCGGTCACGGTGGTGGCGGCGAGTTCCGCGGGGTCCAGTTTCGCATCGGCGGGAGTAGAGCCCTGGGAGAGCAGTTGCTTCGCGGCGGCGGGGTCTTTCCGGTAGCGCTCCACGCGCTCCCCGTGGCGGGCGGTGAGCACGGCCAGTTCCCCGTCGGAGGGCCGGCGCGCGGTGACGCGGCGGAAGGCCCAGGCGATGCGGTCCCCGGGGGTGGCGCCACCCTCCTGGAGCATGCGCTCCGCCAGATGCCGCGCGGCCTCCACGTACGTCACCTCATTCAGCAGGGCCAGCGCCTGGAGCGGGGTGTTGGTGCGGGAGCGCTTCACGGTGCAGATCTCCCGGTTGGGGGAATCGAAGAGCAGCATGGTGGGCGGGGCGGCAGTGCGCTTCCAGATGGTATAGAGCGTGCGCCGGTAGAGGCCCTCGCCTTTGTCCGCCTGGTAGTTCCGCAGGTTGCCGTAAACACTGGTCTCGTCCCACACCCCCTGGGGCATGTAAGGGCGCACGCTGGGGCCGCCGGTTTTCTCCACCAGCAGGCCGCTCACGGCCAGCGCCTGGTCCCGCACGGCCTCCGCCGCGAGCCGGAAGCGCGGGCCGCGGGCCAGGAGGCGGTTGTCAGGATCCCGCTCCAGCACCTGGGGGGTGACATGGGAGGAGCGTCGATACGCGGCGCTCATGACCATGAGCTTTTCCATGGCCTTCATGTCCCACTTCACCCGCACAAACTCCGTGGCCAGCCAGTCCAGCAGTTCCGGATGGCTCGGCCACTCGGACTGCGAGCCCAGGTTTTCCGAGGTCTTCACCAGGCCCGTGCCGAAGAACTTCTCCCACTGCCGGTTCACCCATACCCGCGCGGTCAGCGGGTGCTGACCCGAGACCAGCCACTGGGCGAATCCCAGGCGGTTGTTAGGCGCGCCCGGAGGCAGGGGCGGCAGGGCGGCGGGGAGCGCGCGGGGCACCTTGTCGCCCGGCTTGTCGTATTCCCCGCGTTTCAAAAGAAAGGCTTCGCGCGGCTTCACGGCTTCCTTCATGACCATGACGGAGGGCATCGCGGCGCGGAGATCCGCCATGGCTTTTCTCGCGGCGGCGGCTTCCCGCTCCGCGGCCTTCGCGGGATGGTCCGCGTTTTCCCGGTAAAACTTCGCCAGCACGGCCTGCTGCTCCGGCGTGCGTTTCGCGGCTTCCGTCCCGAGCGCGGTCACGATGGCCGCCGGGGGCGGGCTGCCCTTCAGCGAGACCATGGCCGGAGGCAGGGAGGTGGTGCTGAGGCGGAAGCGCCCCATGTTATGCCCGGCGATGGCATCGTGGCGGAAGGTGATGCGAATGGTGGCCCCGGCGGGCACGGTGAGAGGCTCGCAGGCAAACAGCGCGGCGCAGGGCTCTTTCCGCACCGGGCCATTCACCGCCCAGCCGGTCTTGTTCTTCGCGCCTTTCGCCCGCCTCCCCTTCCCTTCCATGATGAACCGCACCTCCCAGCCCGGCTGCTCGTAATCCGCCTCCGCGCGGGTGAAACGGGCCTCCAGCGGCGCGGCAAGCCCGGGCGCGGTGATGGTGGCATCGATGTCCGTGAGGACGAAGTTCCCGTTCCCGTAACGTCCCAGGCTCTGCGCGGGCAGCGAGGGGTCCGGCAAGGCATTCAGCAGCACGCCGGTGAAGGTGCCCGCGGCGAGCGGGGCCGTGATTTCATACGTGTCAAAATCCGCGTTCGGCCCGCTGGCCAGCCAGGTATCGTCCGCCTGCCGGGTGAAGACCGCGCCGCCTTTGCTCTTCACCTCCGCGGGAGCCAGCGGCGTCCAGGGAGTCCCGGCGGTTTTCAACCGGTCGCGGAATTCCTGCTCCCACGCGGTCTGGAGCGCGGGCAGTTCACGGGCGGCCTCCACGGCACGTTGCTCCGCCGCCTTCGCCCCGGCCTCCAGATCCGCCAACTGCTTCTCCTGCGTGGGCGTGGGCACCGTCAGCACGGGGCGGGAATTGCTGCCCTCATTGTCCAGCACGCCGCTTTCCTCATTGGAGTTGAAATAGGCGAACAGTTGATAAAACTCCTTCTGGCTGATGGGGTCATATTTATGGTCATGACACCGGCAGCAGTTCGCCGTGAGCGCCATCCACGTGAGGCTGGTGGTCTCCACGCGGTCGATCACCGTCTCCGCCAGCCATTCCTCCACGATGCGGCCGCCCTCGCCATTGAGGCGGTGGTTCCGGTTGAAGCCCGTGGCCACGATCTGGTCCCGCCGCGCCCCGGGCAGGAGATCGCCCGCGAGCTGCTCGATGGTGAACTGGTCGAACGGCTTGTTCCCGTTGAAGGCATCGATGACCCAGTCCCGCCACACGGACTGGTCCCGGCTGCTGTCCGTCTGGAAGCCATTGCTGTCCGCGTAACGCGCCAGGTCCAGCCACGGGGCCGCCATGTGCTCGCCATAGCGGGGAGAAGCCAGGAGACGGTCCACCACTTTTTCATAGGCCCCGGGCGAGTTATCCGCCAGGAAGGCATCCACCTCCGCCGGCGTGGGCGGCAGGCCGGTGAGGTCCAGGGAAACCCGGCGGATGAGCGTTTCCTTCGTGGCCTCCGGCTGGGGGGTAAGGCCCTCCTTTGCCAGACGGGCCTGGATGAAGGCATCGATGGGAGCCCCGGCGTCCCCCGGCACCTCCGGACGCACGGGAGCGATGAATGCCCAGTGGGCTTTGTATTCCGCGCCTTCCGCGATCCACTTTTTCAACAACTCCTTCTGCGCGTCCGTGACGGTCTTATGCGCCTGCGCGGGCGGCATGCGGTCGTCCTCGTCCGCCGTGTAAAGACGTTTGATGAGTTCGCTTTCCTCCGGCTTCCCCGGCACGATGGCCACCGCGCCGGACTTCGCGGGAGCGAGGGCATTCTCCCTGATATCCAGGCGGAGATTGCCCTTCTGGTTCGCGGCGTCCGGACCGTGACAGGCGAAACAGTTATCCGAAAGCAGAGGCCGGATCTCCCGGTTGAAGTCCACGCCCGCGCCCGCCACCGCCGGGAGTGCTGCCAGGGAGAGGAACAGGCGCGCCGGGAGAAGAGGAAGTCTGGAAAAAGCGGGCATGGGGATGGTAAGGCGGAAGGCGTGATATACGGGAAAGAGCGGGAGGGCTTTCCGCGGGATCGGGGGCCGGGAGGAGTAAGAGGGGGAGTATGAGTAGGAAAACAGAAACCGGCGCGGGAATTTCCTTTATTTCCTTTATCACTGGCAGGGGTGTTGTATAGGGTATGCTGGGGGGCTTCATCCTCCCATAACACCTGCCCGCAGACCCTGTGCTCAGCAAGAACTCCGAGGATACCTCAGCTTCACAGCCTCCACCGCCGGTCTTTCCGGCGATCACGGTCACCTCGCCGGTGCAGTTGATGAGAACTCTGGTGGTGGATCCGAATCCGGTGTCCGCCACGGCGCTGCTTTCGCTGGTGGCCTCGCGGGGGCACGAGTCGGCGCACTGCGCGTCCTTTATCGAAGCGGTGGACATCCTCAAAAGCTCGCCGCCGGACTGCCTGCTGCTGCGGCTGAATCACACCACCGCTCCGGAGGTGGCGGATCTGCTGCGCGCCACGCGGCAACTGTCCGGGCAATGCCACATCGTGGCCGTCACGGACGGAGAGGAGCCACCCTCCCGGGTGGACGCGTGGGTGAAACGCGGGTTTGACGATTTCATTTGCGATCCCTCCCGCGGCGGGGAGAGCATCTCCGCCGCGCGCCTTGCCATCGCGGAGCACGGCATCCTGCGCCGCCGGGAACGGGAGCGCGCGGAGCAGGAGACCATGCGGCACACCCGCAGGTATGAGGAAATCTTCCACCGCTCCCCGGAGGCCACGCTGGTGGTTTCCGCGCGGGACGGCCAGATCGTGGAGGCGAATGCCGCCGCGGAGCCCGTGCTGGGATTCCCCCGCGTGGAGATGCAGCACCGCTATCTCTCCCTGGTGCTGCCGGATCTTTTTGACCGCGAGGACTACGATCCCCGCGTGCTCGGGGTGTCCGATACCATGAACATCCCGGAGGTGTGCCACCGCCGTCCGGACTCCACCGTCTGCTGGCTGGACGTGCTCATCACCCGCATCCCGTGGACGCCGGGCCAGGCGCTGCTGCTGAAGTTTCACGATGTGACCCGCCTGAAAGGCCGGGAGTCCCGCCGCCTGCACGAGGCCCGCATGGACGCCGCCGCCCGTGTCATGGCCGGGACCGCCCGGGAGCTGGGGGACTCACTCACTTCCCTGCGCGGTCATCTGGAGCTGATGAACCGCCAGCCCCTTTCCCAGCAGGATTCCCGCGAGCTCCTCGCCAGCGCCAGTCAGGCCTGCGAGAACGCGGAGAACCTGGGACGCCGTCTCTCCCGCCTCGCCCGCACACCCCAGGGCGGGGATCTCCGGAAGCGCCCGCTGCTCCTGCGCCCGCTCCTGGAGAAAGTGGTGCCCTTCACCCTCCTGGACTCCCGGTGCCGTCCCGTCATCCAGCTCCCCGCCGATCTCTGGCCCGTGGAGGCGGACGAGGCCGCGCTGGAGGAAGTGGTGCGCCTCATTGCCCGGAATGCCTGTGATGCCATGCCCGCGGGCGGCACGGTCTTCGTGGAGGCCTGTAATGTCCACGCCATTGCCGCGGGTCCGGGAAATGGCACGTCCTCCAGTGTCTGCCTGCGCTTTCGCGACCAGGGGCACGGCGTGGCCCAGGAGCATCTGCTCCGGGTTTTCGATCCCTGGTTCACCACCCGTCAGGGACGTGAGGGCATGGGGCTGGCGCTCGCCGCCGCCATCGTCCGCGCGCACGGCGGGCATATCGAAATCGAATCCCTCTCCGGTCAGGGTGCCGCGGTTTCCCTCTGGCTGCCGGTGAATGCCGGGCTGCTGGATGGCCGGGCCTCCTCTCCCGCCACGCTGCCGGAGACCGTCGTGCCTGGCTCTCCGGCCGGACGGGGCGGCCAGGAGCGGCGTCCGCGCATTCTTTTCATGGACGATGACGCGCCCATCCGCCAGGTGGTGCAGCGCATCCTCACCTCCCACGGGTATGACATTCACTGCACGGCGGACGGCCAGGAGGCCATCGATGCCTGGCGGCGGGCGCATGATTTCGGCACTCCCTTCGATCTCATCCTCGTGGATCTGGACGTGCGCGGCGGCATGGGCGGCCAGGAAACGGTGGCCCGCCTCAAAGGAGAATACCCCGGCATCAAGGCGCTCCTCACCACGGGCTATGTGGATGACATCCTGCTGGAGACTTATCGTGACCACGGCTTCCTGGGCGTGATCCCCAAGCCTTTCCACTTCGACCGCCTCCTCCAGGCCGTGGGGAGAATCCTCGGCGTGAAGAACAGCGCGGGATGAGTTTCCAGGCATCCCGTGATTGAACGCGCCGCCTTGCGCGAAGGTCCATGGAGCGGCAGGGTGCGGACGCTCCCGCGCCCTTTTTCCCATGCTCCGTGTCTTCCGTATTCTCGTCACCACCGGTTTTACATGGGCGGCCATCGGGCTGCATTTCATCGTCTGCGCCTCCTATCTGAGACGGTGGGACAAGGTGGCGGCGGTCACGGTCTTTCCTTTCTGGGCATGGGGACTGGTGGGGCTGGTGCTGGGAGTGATCGCCTGGATCATGGGCCGGAAACGGCTGGCCGCCGGCGCGGCTCTGCTGTGGCTGGTGACCATCGTCATCGGCGCGGATGAAACCCGGCCCCTGCTGCGGCTCACGGCGGAGAAACCCCAGCCGGGCACGCCGGCCCTGGTCAATGGGGCCCAGCCCCTGCGCATCATCACCATGAACTGCCGGGCGGGCATGTGGCATCCGGAGTCCCTGAAGGATCTGGAGCCGTGGAAGGCGGACATCATTTTCCTCCAGGAGGCCCCCACGCCACTGGAGCTTGAGAAATTCGCCACCAGGCTTTATGGCAACCCCAAAGACCACTGGCAGGGCGGGTTCAACTGCGCCCTGCTCACCAGCGGGCTCATCCGCTCCACGCGCACCAGCAACCAGCCGTGGACCATCCTCAGCACCGTGGAGGTACGCCCGGGGAAGATGGTGGACGTGGCCTGCGTGCATCTGAAGGGCGCGGAGACGAGCATGAAGCTGTGGTCGCCGGATGCCTTTGAGCGCCATACCCTGAACCGGCAGTCCCGCCGCTCGGATCTCAGCATCCTCCTGGGAGCCCAGGGATTTTTCAGCGACAACCATCCCGCCATCGTGGGCGGGGATTTCAACGCCCCCGCGGGGGACGCCGTCTTCGATCTGCTGAAGCACCGGGATTTCCGAGACGCCTTTGCCCTCGCGGGCAGCGGCTGGCCGAATACCTATCCGAACTACGCCCCGGTCCTGCGCATCGACCACCTGTGGGTGAATCCCCAGGTCACTCCCGTCCGCGCCGCCGCCGTCACCACCCGCTACTCAGACCACCGCATGGTGGTGTGCGATTTTCTGATTCCCTGACCCCCTGGTCACGGACCCTCCTGAAAACCGAAGAAGCCGCGGGCATTGGTATAACACACCGCCCGCACCAGGCTGGAGAGGGCCTCGAAATCATCCGGCACTTCGCCTTTCCGGGCGTCCTCGCCGAGAAGATTACAAAAGATGCGGCGGAAATACTCATGCCGGCAGAAGCTCATAAAGCTGCGGCTGTCCGTGAGCATGCCCACCCAGCGGCTCAGCAGGCCCAGATTGCTCAGGGCATTGATCTGCCACTCCATGCCCTCCTTCTGATCCAGGAACCACCAGCCGGAACCGAACTGCACCTTCCCCGCTGTTTTCCCGTCCATGAAGTTCCCCGTCATGGCGGCGATGACATAGTTGTCGGCGGGATTGAGGTTATAGATGATCGTCTTTGGCAACGAGCCTTCGGAGTCCAGCGCGTCCAGATACCGGGACAGCCGCTCCGCCTGCGGGAGATCGCCGATGGAGTCAAACCCCGTGTCCGGCCCCAGCGTGCGAAAGGCGCGGCTGCTGTTATTCCGCAGGGGACCGAGGTGCAGTTGCTTCACCCAGCCCTTTTGCGCGTCCAGTTGCCCGCTGCGCACCATGATGAAGGTGGCGAATTTTTCGCGCTGTTCCGGGCTGACCCCGCGACCCTCCCGCGCTTTCCCGAAGATGGAAGCCACTTCGTTTTCCTCACAAAAGGACGCCACTGCCTGCGGCAGCCCGTGATCGCTCAGACGGCAGCCCTGCCGGTGGAAAAAGTCATGCCGTTTTTCAAAAGCCGCCAGCAGTCCCTGAAAGGTACCGGTGTCCGTGTCCGCCGCCGCGCCGAGGCGGTCCACGTAGCGGTTCCAGGATTCCGTCTGGTCGATCTTCAGTAGCGCGTCCGGACGGAAGGTGGGCAGGATCTTCGTCCCGCGGCCGCTTTCACGAATGGCGATGTGATGCTCCAGGGAATCCGCCGGGTCGTCCGTGGTACAGACCACCTCCACGTTGAACGAACTCAGAATCCCGCGCGCCGAGCGGTCCGGATCCTGGAGCCGCGCGTTGGCCCGCTCCCAGATGGCCGGAGCCGTGGCGGGGGTGAGCAGATCATCGATGCCAAAGTAGCGCTTCAGTTCCAGGGCGCACCAGTGGAACAGCGGATTCCGCAGCGCCATGGGCAGCGTCCCGGCGAAGGCCAGGAACTTCTCATAAGGCGGCGCGCCGCCCGTGCAGTAGTTCTCCGCCACGCCATTCGCGCGCATGGCCCGCCACTTGTAGTGATCCCCCTCCAGCCAGATATCGAAGAGATTCCCAAACCGCCGGTCCGCCGCCACATCCGCCGGAGGCAGATGGGAATGATAGTCGATAACCGGCTGCCGCGCCGCGACTTCATGATAGAGCCTCACCGCGAGCGGCGAGTGCAGAAGGAAATCATCGTGGATGAACGGCATGGCGCGGAGCGGCGGTCAGGCCGCCGGATCATTTACCGTCCTGAGCCGTCGCATGAGCGACCTCCGGCTGGGGATCTTCCGGCTTCTCGGCAGGATGCGGATTCAGGAGCCCGGTGGTGATGAGCACGGTGACCACGATGGCGAGCGCGATACGGTAATAACCGAACGGCTGGAGCCCGCGCTTCTGGAGGAGGGCGATCATCCACTTCACCGCCAGGAACGCGAAGAGCCAGGCCGCGATACATCCGATGAGCATGGAGGAAACACTGTACTCCGCGAAGAGAATCTTGTAGTTCTTGAGGAACTTATAGCCGGACGCCGCCGTCAGGGTCACCATCCCCAGGAGGAAACTGAACTCCACCGCGGCAATCATATGCAGCCCGCAGAACAACCCGCCCACGATGGTCATCAGGCTCCGGCTCGTCCCGGGCCACATGGCCACACACTGGAGGATGCCGATGGTGAGCGCGATCCGCGGAGTGATCTGATCCAAAGAAAGTCCCGCCGCGCGATCAGCGGAGGTCGGAGTCCGGCGAAACCACGTCACCGCCAGGATGCCCAGACCACCCACGAACCACGAGGCCACCGTGGGCCACAGACCGGTGAGCAGGGCATCGATTTTCTTTTCAAACAGCAGGCCCAGGACTACCGCCGGCATGAAGGCCAGCAGCACGTTTCTGGTCAGCAGCAGCCCCTGCGGATTCCTGCCCATCAGCCCTTCTCCCATGCTCCATGCCTTTTTGAAGTAGATCCCCAGGACCGCCAGAATGGCTCCCGCCTGGATAACGATGGCGAAAGCGTGCGAGGCCTCGTTGTCCGGGATCCCCAGCGCGCGCTGCGTGAGGACGATGTGGCCGGTGGAACTAACAGGGAGATACTCGGTGATCCCCTCCACGATGCCGATGATAAGAGCTTGAAACCAGTCCATGGGAAAAGCGGCGATGTGCCCCCGAATCACTCCTCTGGCAACCCGTCAGACGGAAAATCGCGGGAGGCGCGCCCGCCGAAGTCCTCCACGGCGGTGATATCGCCGCCTTTCGTCTCCCAGCGCTGCACGGTGCCCGTGCGGTTCTTGTCCAGCGCGCGGAAGAAAGGGGGATCCACGCGCTTCATGAGACGCTTTTCATACACGCCGGAGGCATCACATCCCTGGAGCAGGGCATAGCCTTTATACATGCGGGGTTTCCCCAGCACCCGCACCCTGCCGTCCGGCACCGGGGCGACCGGGGCGACGGGGCGGCGGTCCATCACCAGAAAACTCGCGGGCAGGGAGCGGAGATCGATGCCCATGATCTTCCCGAAGTGTACCCAGTCGGAATCCGTGTACACCAGATTCGGCGGCGGGGCGAAAAAGTGGCACCAGTGGCGTTCATTCTCCGGAGCCAGCAGGCCGCAGCGGTTCGAGTGCAAACAAGGAGCCACCGGCTGCATGGGGCCGTTCAGTTCCTCGCGGATCGCTATCAGCTTCCGGCTGGCAACCTGGGTGCCGGGTTCCACGAAGATGACGGCCTCCGCCTCCCGGGCGATCTTCACCAGCGCGGCCACGCCCGCTTCGTCCAGTTCCGTCAGGACGTGGCTCACCAGCAGCAGGCCGGTTTTTTCCGGTAGCCTCGGCTCCACGGGAATGCCGGGGAACTCGCGGCGAACGGTCTCGGCGGCGAACTTCAAAGCCCGGGGTGAACGGTCATGGAGCGCCACCCGCGAAAAGCCCGCTCCGGGATAGGCCGCCAGCACCTCCCGCGCCGCCACGCCCGTGCCACAGCCATAGTCCAGCACCGTGCCCCCCGGGGGAGTCCATCCGCGCCGAGCCAGATCCTCCATCACCCAATGCCATTTCCACGCGATGCGGCGGGCAAAGGTGGCGTCATATCCCTGAAGCAGGGCGTCAGAGTTCCAATAGTCCCCTGCCCCGGCGGAGCCGTCGAGGTAGGAGGCGCGCAGGGCATCCAGGGTGTTCCAGTCAAAATCCATTCCGTCCGCCCTACACCGTTCCACCATTAGCGTCGATGAAGGAATTTCCTGATATGCCGGTCCCGCGGGGAAAGAGGCGGCACGGCAAACGCTGAACTCAGGGCGGCACCCACACCCCTTATGAAACCCATCCCGTTCCTCTTTGCCCTGCCCTTCCTCTTCGCCTTCACGCCCCGCCAGGCGGGTGCCGCGGAGGTCATCCTTCTGAACTGGAACCAGACGTGGGACTACCTGCATCCCATGGGACAGGATCCCTCCGTGGCGGATCCGGATTTCAACACCACCTGGTTCCTGAGCCCATCCGAATTTTCCCTGACCTACAACGGCCCGGCCTTTGGCGGCGCGGTCACCGCCGGGGTTCCGGGGACTCCCGGCACCAGCGATCAGGGAACGGGGATCGGCCCCTTTGGCTACGGGGCGGCGGATTACTTCACCACCGGCGGGGCCGAGCTTTCGTTTTTCGGGACCAGCTTCTCCACCCCCCTCAGCGGCAACCGCTACACCGCCTACTTCCGCACTACCTTTACCGCCGCTCAGACCTACTCCGCCCCCCGGCTCCGGCTGCTGGTGGATGACAGCGCGCTCGTCTATCTGGACGGCGTGCTCGTGGCCCGGGTGAACCGGGGGGACAATACCGAGGCCTACTTCACGGCTCCCGGGGATACCACCGCCACGCTGAATGAAACCGGCGCCTCCGGCAACAACGAGGCCGTCATTCAGTCCATTTCCCTGGGTACCGCGGGAGCCGCCACCCGGGCGGACGCTTTTGTGATCGTGCCCGTCCCTTCCCTGACGCCGGGCGCGCATACTCTCGCGGTCTCCGTCCAGAATGCCTCGAACACCAGTTCGGACCTCGCCTTCGGGCTCCAACTCCTGGGAAATGATTCCGGTCTCTCCGCCGCGGCCTCCAATGTCCAGCGTCAGGAAAACGGCCCCGGCTTCGCGGATGATACCTTTACCTTCGACGTGACCGTGACCCCCACCAATGTCCCCGGTGCCAGCCTGTGGACCAGTGACAACCCCGCGGCCAGCGGTCCCAATGCGGGAGCCTATGCCCCGGCGGCCTACACGTTTTCCTATCCCGCGCAGATCGATTCCGGCACGCTGAATTCCGTGGTGATTCATTTCGCCGACAGCATCAGCCCGGACATCTCCAGCACGCTCTCCCTCACCGCTCCCGCCGGACCTCCCGGGGCACCCCTGGTGTTGTCCCCGGCCACGCCCTCGTTTTCCACCCGCTTTGAAGAGGCCGGGAAAGGCCTGGGAAGTTTCAGCCGTCAGGCCTTCAACACGGAACTGGGCTTCACCTCCAATGGAGTGGTCGAAAAAGACTCCGCCGTGGACGCCAGTGTCTCAAAAGTCCTCCGCTTCAATGCGGTGAACGCCCTCGTGACGACCGAACCGGTCCGGCTCGATCCCTCGGTGAAGGGCATCAAAGCGGAAGTCTCGCTCCGGGCCTATACCAATGACGCCACGGGATTCGAATTCGCGGACTCACTCCGGGTCAATGTGGAAGGCAGCACGGACGGCGTGGTCTGGACGGACCTCGGCGGCGTGACGCCGCTCTTCGCGGGGAACGAAGCCGGGGGAGCGAACCCGGCGGGAATCGATGAACTCCTGGTAAAGCTCGGCCCGGGCGTGCCCGGAACGCCCGCGCCCAAATCCCGGCTCGGCTGGTCCGCCACGGGATACAATACCGGCACGCCCACCAGCGACACGCTCACACTTCCCCCTTTCACCGTGCCGGATGCCCAGCCGGTGGTCATGGAGTTCACCCACCGTTACGGCTTCGAATACGATGGCACCCGGTGGGACGGCGGCGCGGTGGCGGTTTCCGTGAATGGCGGAGCCTTCACGACCATTACCAACGCGTGGTTCAGCCAGAATGGATACACCGGGCTCATCACTGGAAACAATGTGCTCACCGGCCAGGATGCCTTCAACGGGGACTCGGAGGGCTATCTGGACGGTTCCACCATCACCAGCATTCTCACTGTTCCCGGAGTGAATGCCGGGGATTCCATTCAGCTCCAGTTCGTGGGAGCGTGGGATGAATACAGCGCGGGCCGCACCCCCTGCTGGGAGATCAATGACCTCCTCGTGAAGTCCGGGGACGCCATCCTCTACTCCCAGGACTTTAAAAACGGCGATGGCGGACTGGCGGCCACCCCGGCCTGGCACTTCGATGACGGCACCCAAAACCCCGGCCCGGCCTATCACACCTTCACCCGCTCCTCCCTGCCCGTGCCTTCCGGAGTGGTCTATGTGCGCCTGAAGCTCTCGGAACCGAAGAGCACGGTGCTCTCCACCTCCGAGTTTTTCCTCGTGGATACGCTCAAGCTGGAGACCGGCCTCAATCCCCTGGCCGACGCGGATGGCGATGGAGTCAGCAACGGGCTGGAGGATGTGACAGGCACGGATCCGTTCGATCCCCTCTCCGCTTTCAAGATCACGACAGAGATCGCCGCGGTAGCGGAAAAACCCAACACCCGGCGCGTGACCTTCACGTTCCCCGCCGCCCCCTACCGGACATGGCGCCTCCAAAGCAGCGATGACCTGCTGACCTGGAGTGACGAGGGAACGCCCTTCTACGGGGATCCCGCCATTCCCACGCTGTCTCTTTCCGCCGAGGCCTCGGCTGCCAGGAAATTCTGGCGGGTGGCCGCGGGTTACTGATATAAAGAAAAAGGAGGAACCGTCCGCTGTCCGGGACACGCGCAGCGGACGGGATGCCAGAAAAGGATGCAAACCGGCACTCTGAGGCGTAGCCAGAGTGCCTCTCAGGGGCCAGCATTACTTTTCTCTTACTAAAGTTTTATGTCTGCCCTGACTCTTCGTTTTCCCGCCCCGCTCGACCCTGGTTTCCTTCCCTGCGCGCTTTGGAACCGGACCGTCACGGCGACCGCGCGGGCGACGGGCAAGGCGGTGCCGCTGGTGTTTGGCCTGGAGGGGGAGGACGGGCGCTTTTCCCGTTATGAGACGGTCATCGCGGCGGAGCCGGGGCCGGTGGAACTGCACTACGCGGAGCGTATTCTGAAAACCCTGCTCTGGGCGCGCGGCGGCTGGCGCGTGGTCATCGGTGGGCCCGCCACCATCGCGGAGCGCCTGCGGCCTTTGTATGCGCCGGGTGGAGCCCGGGCTTTCGATGCCGAAATGATGGAGCGCATCTACCTCCGCCCCTTCACTATCGAAGGAGCCTCCGCGGAGGAAGTGCCCGCGGCCCGGGAACGGGGCACCACGCTGGGCGGGCATCTGGACGGCTGCCGCATCGGGTTTGACCTGGGCGCGAGCGATTTCAAACTGGCCGCCGTCCAGGAGGGCGAGGTCATCTGGGCGCACGAGATCCCGTGGGACCCGAAGAACCAGGCGGATCCGGCTTATCATTACCAGCATCTCGCGGATGGTCTGAAACTCGCGGCTTCCAAACTCCCGCGCGTGGACGCCATCGGCGGGAGCTCGGCGGGTGTCATTGTGAACAGCCGGTTCATGGTCGCCTCCCTGCTCCGCAGCGTGCCGCCCGCCCGCTATGAGGAGGCGCGGGGCCTCTTCGAGCGTCTGCGGAATGAATGGCAGGTGCCGTTCGAGGTGGCAAATGACGGGGACATCACGGCCCTCGCCGGGGCCATGTCCCTCCGGGAAAACGGCGTCCTCGGCATCGCCATGGGCAGCAGCGAAGCGGCGGGCTACCTCACCATGGACGGCGGCATGACCGGCTGGCTGAGCGAACTCGCCTTTGCCCCGGTGGACATGAACGCGGGCGCGCCTCCCGAAGAGTGGAGTGGCGACCAGGGCGCGGGCGCGCTCTACTTCTCCCAGCAGGCGGTGAACAAACTCCTGCCCGCCGCGGGCATCGGCCTGCCGGAAGCCATGGGGCTGCCGGAACGGCTGAAGGAGGTCCAGGCGCTCATGGCCGCGGGGGATGACCGGGCGCGCCGGATTTACGAGACCATCGGGACGTATCTGGGATACTCGGTGGGCCACTACGCGGATTTTTATGACTTCCGCCACCTGTTGATCCTGGGCCGCGTGACCACGGGAGCGGGCGGGGATATCATCCTGAACCGCGCGAAGGACATCGTGGCGGCGGAATACCCCGCGCTTTCCGGGCGGATCAATATGCAACTGCCCGATGAGAAGAGCCGCCGTGTGGGCCAGGCCGTGGCCGCCGCGAGTCTTCCCAAGGCGGGGTAACAGATCAGCTTCTGTTCCTACTCTTACTCTCCACTTCATAGAACCGGCCCTCCGTTCCGGCACAAGGAGCGGCGACATTCCTGTCGCCGTCGAACTCTCCGAATCCTCCAGCTTCCTCCACTCCCGCTCTCTAAAGTCAGGTGCAGGATGAAGAGTAAGAGTAAGAGTAAGAGTAAGAGTAAGAGTAAGAGTAAGAGTAAGAGTAGGAGCAAGCCCCCTCTCCGCGCACGAATCCCCTTTTTTCCCAGCCCCATGACGTTCTCCCAGCCCACCGCCGGTATCTTCATCCCTGACAACTCCCCTTGGGACGAAGCCCTCGCGCGCGTCACCCACCTTGGCGTGGGGGCGCATCAGGATGATCTGGAGTTCATGGCCTTCCACGGCATCCTCCAGTGCTTCCATTCCCCGGACCTGTTCTTCGGCGGCGTCACCTGCACCAATGGCGCGGGCAGTTCCCGCACCGGGGCCTACAGTACCTTCACGGACGAACAGATGATGGACGTCCGCCGCGAGGAGCAGCGCCACGCGGCCATCGTGGGCCGGTATGCCGCCATGATCCAGCTCGACCACCCCAGCAGCGTGGTGAAAAGCCCCACGGATGCCCGCCTGCGCGATGACCTGGGCACGGTGCTCAGCCACTGCCGTCCCTCGGTGGTCTATACCCACAACCCCGCCGACAAGCACGATACCCACCTGGGCGTCACCGTGGCCCTCATCGAGGCCATTCGCTCCCTACCGCCGGAGCACCGCCCGGCAACTGTCCATGGATGCGAGGTCTGGCGGAATCTGGACTGGATGAACGACTCTGAAAAAGTGGCCCACGATGTCTCCGGCCACGAAAACCTCGCCGCCGCGCTGAATGGCATCTTCGACTCCCAGATCGCGGGGGGAAAACGCTACGATCTCGCGGTCATGGGCCGCCGCCGGGCGAATGCCACGTTCTTCGATTCCCATGCCACGGACGCGGCCACCAGCCTGGCCTTCGCCATGGATCTCACGCCCCTCATCCAGGACGGAACCCTGGACATCCTGGACTGGACGCTGGCCCACATCGAACGCTTTGCCGCCGATGTGAAGGCCCGGCTGGGAAAACGGCTGGGCCGTTGAAGGAACAAGGGCGGCGGCGCGTCATAACAAACCCCGGGAGGAGGAGAGGGACGGTCTTGCAACCAGCCCTCACCCCCTCGTTAATCAGCATTAGACATTACGCTTTCAGCAGTAAGATTCCCTCCTCATGCCCAGTCGTAAACCCAAGGTGGAGCCGGTTGCTCCCGTGCCCGAACCGTCTCCCCCGGAGGAGGTGGCCAAGGAGGAATTTCTCAAGGTTACGTACGAACGCACCCGGAAGAGCCTCATCGAACGTCTCGGAAACTGGGAGGACCAGAAATCCTGGGATGAGTTCCACCGTACCTACTGGCGGCTCATCTACGGCGTGGGGCTGAAAAGCGGCCTCCGCCACGAGGAGGCGCTGGACGTGGTGCAGGAGACCATTCTCGCCATCGCCAAGCAGAGCCGCGAACACCGCTACGACCCCAAGGCCGGCTCCTTCAAGGTGTGGCTCATGAACATGACCCGGTGGCGCATCGGCGATCAGTTCCGCCGCCGTGCCAAGGACACGGCCATGAACAAATTCGACGACGATGACCGGAAGACGGCCACGCTCGACCGCTTCGCCGACCCCAAGGCTGAAAAGCTCGAAGGCATCTGGGACATCGAGTGGAAGCAGAACATCGCGGACCGGGCCATCGCCACGGTGAAGCAGCGGGTCTCCCCCCGGCAGTTCCAGATTTTTGACGCCTACGTGGTGAAAGGGTGGAGCGTAAAGAAAGTGATGACCGAACTGGGCGTGAGCATGGCTCAAGTGTATCTTGCCAAGCACCGCGTGGGTGGTTTGATCAAGAAAGAGATCGCCGAACTTGCAAAACAGCTCATCTAGTCCCCCCCAGCCCATTCGTACCGAAGCGCCGCGCATCCCGGACCACGAAGTCCTGCGCTGCATCGGCAAGGGGAGTTATGGCGAGGTCTGGCTGGCCCGGAGCCTCACGGGTTCGCTGCGCGCGGTGAAGGTAGTCCGGCGGGAGGACTTTGAACTGGACCGCACGTTCGAGCGGGAATTCGAGGGCATCATGCGCTTCGAGCCCATCTCCCGGGATCACCCGGGTCTGGTGCACATCCTCCACGTGGGGCGGAATGACGAAGAGGGCTTTTATTACTACGTCATGGAGCTGGGGGATGACCGGGAAAGCGGCAGCCGCGTGGCCCCCGGGGACTATGAGCCCCGCACCATGGGCACGGACCGCTCCATGAAGGGCCGTCTGCCTGTGAAGGAATGCGTGCAGCACGGTATTATCCTGGCGGACGCGCTCTCCCACCTGCATGAGCACGGGCTGACGCACCGGGACATCAAGCCCTCCAACATCATCTTCGTAAACGGAAAGCCCAAGCTGGCGGACATCGGGCTGGTGGCGGCGGAAGGACAGATGACCTTCGTGGGCACGGAGGGTTTTGTTCCCCCGGAAGGCCCCGGCACGGCCTCCGCGGACATCTACAGCCTGGGAATGGTACTCTATGAACTGAGCACGGGAAATGACCGTCTCCAGTTTCCGGAACTGCCGAACGAACCGGGCAACGAGGCCCACCGGCCCATGCGCCGCGCGCTGAATGACGTGGTCTGCAAGGCCTGCGCGCCCATTCCCAAAAAACGCTTTTCCACCGCCCGCTCCATGGCGGACGCCCTCCGCTCATCCTGGCGGATGACCAAAGGCCGGCGTCGCTGGATCCGGCGGCTGGTGACGCTGCCGGTCATGAGCGGGCTCATCGCCTTTTGCCTCGTCACCTGGCGGCACGGCGGCACCATGCCCTGGCCTCCGGGGAAATTCCGGGGCTCGGACTCGGTCTTTCTCCCGCTCACGGGCTCCGTCACGCTCACCAGTGAACCGGATGGCGTGGATGTCCTCCTGGACGGGCGGCAACTGGGCCGCACCCCGCTCACGGTGGACAAGATTCCCGCGGGCTCCGCCATCTTCACCCTGCGGAAAAACCGCTACCGGGACGCCGCGGTCTCCGTGAGCGGCATTTCCCCCGGGGATGCCGTGGAGGCGGAGCACACCATCATGGAGTTCTACGATCCGCCGAGCATCGGGGCTCCATGGGCGAATTCCCTGAAAATGCAGTTCGAGCCGCGCCAGACGGACCACATTTCGAGGCACCCGGTCAGCTCCGGGCAGTTCCATGAAGTCGTGCCTTCGGTGATGATCTTCACGGAGATCCGGGAGGCCAGCACGGACGGGCTGGTCATCGCCATGGCACGTCTGCCCATGAAGCAGGCCGTCGAGTTCTGCGATGAACTGGCAAAACGGGATCTGGCGGACGGCTACCTCCCGGAGGGCTACTGCTACCGCCCCGTGATCTATCAGACGAAGACCGTGCCGGATCCCGTGCCCGGTCAGCAGGACTTCGTCTGCTTCCGCATTGTGGTGGAAAAGATGGGCAGCGTGAAGATCGACAGTGACCCCCAGGGGGCCGCCATTTTCGACAATGATCTCCGGCTGGAGGTGACACCCTTTGTGATCCCCGTCCATCGCACCGGCCCCATCAACCTGGTATTGAAGAAAGAGGGCTACAAGGACAGGCCGCTCACCGGGATAGTGCGGTCCGGTATGCCTCTGGAGCTCTCCGGCACCCTGGAACGCAGCCTTATGCCCCTGCCCCTGCTGCCCTGGGAGAACAGCCTGGGCATGAAATTCAAACAGGTGGAGGGGGTGAAATTCAGTATCTGGGAGACGCGGGTCCAGGACTACCGGGAATTCGCCGCCGAGGAAAATCATTCGCCCGGGATTATCGACGAAGACCATGATGGCAAGAGTGACATCGGGCAGACGGATGCCTGCCCGGTGGTGAACGTCACCCGCGCGGATGCTATCGCCTATTGCCGGTGGCTGACCAAAAGAGACCGGAAAGAGAATTACCTTCCGGACACCCTGGAGTATCGTCTTCCAACGGATGCGGAGTGGAGTCTGGCCGCCGGGATCAACTACGATGCCTCTCTGAAAAATCCTGCCACCAGGCACAACCGCCTGCCGCTTTTCCCCTGGGACCCGGATGACCAGTATCCCCCTCCCCCTGCCGAGGACGGAAAACCCGCCGCCGCCAACCTGGGAGACCTGACCGCCCTGCACGCGAACGCCCTGCCGAACCTCACCCTGGAACAGGCCCGGGAGATGGAATCCGACAGCTATTTCTACGATGACGGCTACCCCTACGTGGCTCCCGTGGGTCAGTTCCGTCCCAACAAGCGCTACGGCCTTTACGACCTTGCGGGAAATGTGTGGGAATTTGTGGCGGACGACTTTGGAGAAGTGGAAGGCCGCCCCGACCCCACCCGGGCAAAATACGCCGTCACCCGCGGAGCCTCCTGGGCGGAGCCCGTGACCAGCGACAACCGTCTGGATAAGGAGATCTTCTACAACCAGTTCCGGCGCCCCGTGGCCCCGGGCCAGGAAGCCGACTCCAAAACCGGCTTCCGTGTGGTGCTCGCCCCCGTCACGCCGAAAAGCGAGCATTGAGGCCCCCGCTCCTCCAGTAGAGCCCAGGGAGCGGCGACATTCCTGTCGCCGTGAATTCACCCGTTTCGCCTCCGCCCTGGTCGTGTTCCCCTCCCGTAAGTTCCCCGGCGACGGGATATTAATATCATGGCGAGTTGAAAGCGGTCGATTCGAGCGTCCGCGAAAGCCGGGGATTGCTTTTCAAAAAAGACCCTTTTTCAACTACATGTGGCATGGAGCATTTGCCATAAGTAATTTCCGGATACATGCGTCGCCCAAGGGGCACCCTCCATTTCGGAGATTACTCTTTTGGCAATCAGTATAACAAGCCGCCACAGAGTGGCGGGAGAGGGTAGCCGGGGGTGAAGTGAGGAACGAACGGAACCCCCGGTTGGCAGAGAGAAGATGCCTGCGCGCCGGAGGTGCGCAAGAAATCTCTCCGGCCGTCGGTGGGCATCCGGCGCGGGCATCTCTCCAGCGTTTCTCGCGCACCTCCGGCGCGCGGCGGAGTTTTGCGGAACGAATCCGGGGGTTCCGCGCATGCCGCGCTCCACCCCCGGCTACCCTCTCCCGCCACTCCGTGGCGGCTTATTGCCAAGGAACATCAAACAGGCCCGGAATTCAGTCCAATTCGTCCGGGTTTGCCCGGGACCAAGTGGCTTTAGTAAAAGACCTGTCTTCAAATACGCATGGCATCCCCTTCTCTCGGACTGGATTATGTTCAAAGCTCTTTCTCAACGCGTTGAAAGGACTTTTTACGTAAATCCCGTGTTATTCCGCCACCCCGCCCCAAACCGGAGCAGCCGCGAACCGCTGATTATCCCGTGTAACTCTGATTACACCTTGGTTTTCTATAAAAGGGTTGATACTTCTAAGATTAGCAGATTTTTCAACGCGACATTGTTACTATTACTTTTCCATTCCGGGCGCTTCCAGCCGCGTGTTTGAGAGCTTCCGGCAAATCCAAGAGAGGATACTCCGCCGCGATGGGCTGCTGGAGTTTCCCCTTCAGAACCAGCGTGGCCAGCCGGGAGTAAAGCTCGTGGACCTCCATATCTGGTGCGGATTCCAGCCATTTGGTGACCCAGAATCCCATCAGCCGGATGTCCTTGAAGATGAGGAATCCATTCGGTACTTTCACGGGCTGACGCCCCATCGCTCCATAGGTCACCAGCGTGCCGCCAGGGGCCAGGAGGTCCATGAGGCGCAGGGCGCTGTCCCCGCCCACGGCATTGAGCGCCAGAAGAGGCGCGGAAAAACCAGGCGTTTCCCGGGCTTCTTTTACAGCTTCCGGAGAATCCACCAATACCATATCCGCACCCAGCTCCGTGCATTTCGCAATACTTTCAGGACGTCTCACCAGGCAGAGGATTTTTAATCCAAGGTGTCTGGCTACCTGAATGACGCAGTGACCAGCAGCGGAGCTGGCGGCGTTCTGAACCACCCACGAGCCAGGCGGTAACTCACCGGCGGCGTGCAAAAGCCCCCAGGCGGTCGCGGGATTTACCCTCAACATCGCGGCCTGGAGGGGAGCGATCCCCCCGGGAAGCACGAAGATTTTTTCCGCCGGCCGCACGATTTCCTCCGACCAGCATCCCATGCCACCCAGCGGAATCGCCAGCGCACCCGGCGAGATGCTCTCCACCCCGGGAGCCACCTCCTCCACTCGTCCCACCCCCTCCATACCGGGGACGGCAGGCAGGTCCGGCTTCTTCCCGTAGTGGCCCTCGATGAAGTTCAAATCCGCCGGATTTACCGGAGCGTGGAGCATCCGCAGACGCACCTGGCCCGCCTCAAGCAGTGGTGAAGGCAGTTCTTTGACGAGGACCACTGACTCAGGAGAACCGGTTTGTTCAATAAGGGCACATTTCATTTCCCACCCTTACTCCGGTCCCTCCCTCAATCAATTACGGCCCTGGTCGAACCCCTGGCGGAAAAAAATTCTCCGTACCCGGAATAATATTTTCCCCTATGAGTCCAATATTAAGCAGTCCGTGCCCCGGCGGACGCATCTAAAATTATGAATACCCTCTCTCTTCCCCCAAAGACAGACGATTCCACCCCCGACGATCAGGCTGGTATCAAGCTCCTCCTGCGTTCCATCGCCAACGGGAACCGGAGGGCCTTCGGTGAATTTCACGACCGGTTTTCAGGCATGGTTTACGCCACCGCCGTGCAGGTGCTCCACAATCACGAGGATGCCGAGGACTGCGTGCAGGACGTCTTTACCTCCCTCTGGAGTAAGGCCGGCATGTATGCCGAGGACCGGGGCAAGCCTTCCACCTGGCTGGCCGCCATGGCGCGGAACCGGGCGATCGACAAGCTCCGGGCCCGTCAGCGCCGGGGCAAGCTGAACGATTCTTTTGAGGAGGAGTCCCGCGTGGACGACCCCATCACCCGCATGGACCCCGCGAAACAGGCGGGCATCTCCGAGCTGGGCGGCACTGTCCGCAGCGCCGTGATGCAACTCACCGCGGAGCAAAGCCAGGCCATCCGCATGGCGTTCTTTGACGGCCTCACCCAGCATGAAATCGCCGAGAAAACCGGCGAGCCGCTGGGGACCATCAAGGCCCGCATCCGCCGGGGCCTCGGAAAGCTGCGGACCATCGTCAAAGAATGAGTGGCCCATTGCCTCAAAAAGCGCTTGCCATGAAGGCCATTTTCTCCCATGACTCGCCAGCGTGAGCAGTGAAACACAACTACTGGATTCGAGTGCGGCCCCTACCGGCTTCACCAACGATGCACCCTTCAAAAAGAAGGCAAAGAAGAAAGACCCGTCCGGCTCCGCTTTGAAGGCCATAGCCGCGGTGGGTATCGCTCTCTGCATAGTCTCGGGCGTCCTGGCGTTCCTCAGCATCAGCCATTGATCATTGGCGAGGCATTGTCCCCGCCATGTTTCTCCGGACCGGGCAACATTCCGTTGCCCGGTTCTATTTTGACCCCCAGCTATTTTTTAAGAAGGAACTATCATGTCGAATGTTATCATCACGGGTGCCCAGTGGGGCGACGAGGGAAAAGGGAAGATCGTGGATTTTCTGACCGAGACCGCCGATATGGTGGTGCGCGGCGCGGGCGGCAACAATGCCGGCCACACAGTCATCAAAGGAGGTGACAAGTATGTGCTGCACCTCATTCCCAGCGGCATCCTGTGGAAGGGAAAGAACTGCGTGATCGGCAATGGAGTGGTCATGGACCCCACCGGGCTGAACGCGGAGATCGATAAACTGGCGGGCCAGGGCATTGAGATCACTCCGGAAAATCTCGCCATCAGCGACCGCGCCCACCTCGTGATGCCCTACCACCGCGGGTTGGACCTGCGCCGGGAGGCTCTCCTGGGCGACAAGAAGATCGGCACCACAGGCCGGGGTATCGGTCCCGCGTATGCCGACAAAGTCGAACGCCGGGGCTTCCGGTTCAT
Organism: Verrucomicrobiales bacterium; assembly: GCA_965229245.1. Taxonomy (GTDB): domain Bacteria; phylum Verrucomicrobiota; class Verrucomicrobiia; order Verrucomicrobiales; family V1-33; genus V1-33. Next base: position 101,361 of record CBDDIW010000001.1, on the reverse strand, counting down.
CGACGTGGCGGACACCGCGACCTTCACCGAACGCCTCCAGGAGCGCGTGGCGGAGTGCAACGAACTCTTTGCCGCCGTGGACCTGCCCCGGCTGGATGCCGCCCAGGTGACGGACGAAGTGCTGGCCGCCACGGCCCGGCTCGCGCCCTTCCGCGCGAACACCGCCATGATCGTCCACAATGCCATCAAGGCGGGCAAGAGCCTCCTCTTTGAAGGTGCCCAGGGCACTTACCTGGACATCGACCACGGCACCTATCCCTTTGTCACCAGCAGCAACACCACGGCCGGCGGCGCCATCAGCGGCACGGGCGTTTCCCTGCGGAAGATCGACCGCGTGGTGGGCGTGTGCAAAGCCTACACCACCCGCGTGGGCGGCGGCCCGTTTGTGACGGAGGACTCCGTTCTCAGCGACCGCCTCCATAACATGGGCCGGGAATTCGGAGCCACCACCGGCCGTCCCCGCCGCTGCGGCTGGCTGGATACCGTGCTCATCCGTTACGCGGGGATCATCAACGGCCTGGATGACCTCGCCGTGACCAATCTGGACGGACTGGACGGCGTTTCCGAAATCAAGGTCTGCACCGCCTACGAATTCGATGGCGAACGCCTCACCGAGCCCCCGGCCACGGTGGATCAGATGGCGCGCTGCGTGCCCGTTTACGAAACCCTCCCCGGCTGGAACACGGATATCACGGCCATGCGCCGCATCAGTGACCTGCCCGTGAACGCACGGCTTTACCTCGACCGCATGACGGAATTGACGGGCCTGCCAGTGTCCCTCGTGGGCGTGGGACCGGATCGCGAGCAAACGCTGGTGGTCTGACTTCCCTCTTCCATGAAAGCCCTGCCGCCGAAGATTCTGCCTGACAAAATCCCGCGGCACATCGCGGTGATCATGGACGGAAACGGGCGGTGGGCGAAAAAGCTCGGCTGGCAGCGCACCCGGGGCCATCGCGCCGGGGCGGATGCCGTGAGCCGCTGCGTGGAGGCGTGCGATGACCTGGGCGTGGAGTTTCTCACCCTCTATGCCTTCAGCACGGAGAACTGGCGGCGGCCCCCCGCGGAGATCGCCGCCCTCATGACGCTCCTGGATAAGTTCCTCAAGGACCGCACTCCGGAGATGATGGACAAAAACGTGCGCCTCCAGGCCATCGGCCGCCTCACGGACCTCCCGGCGAATGTCCAGGAGCGCCTGCACAACTCCATAGAGACCACCAGCAAAAACACTGGCGTCACCATGATCCTGGCACTCAGCTACGGAGCCCGGGAGGAAATCGTGGACGGCATTCGCGGCCTTCTGCGCAATGTGCGGGAAGGCCACCTGGACGAAGCCATGATCACCCCGGACGTGCTCAGCAAGCACCTCTACACCCGCTACTACCCGGACCCGGATCTCCTCATCCGCACCAGCGGCGAGATGCGGATCTCAAACTTCCTCCTCTGGCAAATCAGCTACGCGGAGATCGTCATCATGGAAAAACTCTGGCCGGACTTCCAGAAGGCGGATCTCTACGAGGCGGTGCGGGAATACCAGAAACGGAACCGGCGGTTTGGGGGGGTGTAGCGCCGTCACCACCGTACCGCGACCCACAGGAGTTGAGTGTCCCACTTAAAATAAAACGCGTCCCCGTCCGCGGTTGTCTTGTGGGAAAACCACGGAAGATGCGGGGAATTTTTGATTAGGAAGATCTCGCGTCTGTCGAAACTCAACGGTCCCATTCTAATTGTGACAACGTCACAAGGCTCACTTCCCAGGGTCAAGTCTCTAAAAAAATAGAAGGAACGGGATATTTCGAGATGATAAGAAAGCCCCGGAGCCCACACTGAAAAGATAAACAAAAACCAGAAAGAAAGCGGAAGAGTTCCCAGCCAAAATCGCCAGCGGCGGGGATTGAGCCAGCGACGCGGATTGCTCGCCGTCTTCATAGTGGAATCTCCATGCCCGTCCGGGAGAAGCACTCGCATACTTCTTCCTACTGCACCGCCACCCGCGACCTCACAAACACGCTGGAATCGTATTTCGGCAGCCACTTCCCGGCGGCTTCCGGCGGCTTCCAGTTCCAGAGCCTCACGGCGGGCCGCCAGGTTTCGGCGCGGGTGAGGATATTGATCTCCAGCACGGCCTGCTCCTTCGCCCGGGCATCCACCACGGGAGTGATGGTGATGAGATTCGGCCCCCGTTGCAGACCGCCGGTAATGATGCGTCCGCCGGTGTTGTTCTCCACGGTCTCCACATGAGCCCCCGCGTTCACATCCACCGTGACCTTGCACGCGCGGGCCAGAATGGACAGCGCCGCGATCTGGTAAGGCTTCGCGCAGGCTTTCGGAATGGCGGGGTAGGCCCCGGCGAGCTGGAACTCTTCGCCCTCCAGCCATTTCCGTCCTCCCGCCCGGGCCTCGCGGCGGGTGTCTTCGTCGGCCCCCAGATTCACATACTGGATCCAGTCAAACTTCCAGACGCCCTTTTCTCTCAGAAACCGGACGATGAGCGGATTCTCCGGCGTGATGGGCGAATCCCCGCCGATGCCAAAATCCACGCGGCCAAAATAAACCGCCCGGGCGGTGTCCCCGGACTCCGCGGCATCCACAAAGGTGAGGTTGCTCACATCCGGTGCCTGGATGACGCTCTTAAAAACCGCCGTCGGCCACGCCTGCCCCATGGAGACAATCTCGTTTCTCAGGCACATCTGGCGGTACTGGCTGGTCTGGTTGGCAAACGCCGCCATGTCACTCCGCCGCATGGCGTGCAGCCAGGTGACATAGGTGCGCTCCAGTTCTGTCCGCAGCGCGCGCGCCTCGGCACCTTGTCCGAATACGCGTCCGCCCGCGGCCAGAGCGGCCAGCAGGCCGAGCGTGCGACGGCGTTCCTGGGAATAGGGGATCATGGAGCCACATCAAACGTGGAAACCGGGCGGGACTTCAAGCCCAAACGACCGGTTTCCCCGTATCAGCCTCCCGCCCCCGGACGGGTCACCCGGGCGGGCACTTCCCCCACCTTGTATCCGGCGGAGGTCAGTCCGTCCCAGACACGGATGAGAGTGCCAAAAGATACTTTCTCATCGATCCGCAGATCCAGCTTCGCGGACGGGCTGGCCTCCTTGAACCGCTTGAGACTCTCCGCCAGCTGCTCCCGCGGGACCTCCACGTCCGCCAGGTAGCACTTTTCCTCCTTCGTCACCGTGAGGCTGGTGCGGATGGCCGTGTCCGTCCCCAGGGTCATGGCTTCGCTCACGGGGATGGAGACGTTCAATACGGACCGCGCGGCCGCGCCGGGGGCATTCGCCCGCGCCGGGGTTTTAAAGGTGGTGCTGACCACGAGGAAGATGAGCAGAATGATCAGGATATCGATCATGCTGATGATTTGCAGGACCGGCGTGCGGCGTCGCTTCTGGTAGAAATTCATGTCAGGACGGGTAGGCTAACAGATTAGCGGGACACCGGGGCGGGCGCGGGCGTCTGCCACACCGCGTCCAGGGCATTGTTTACCAGCGAGCCCATGCGCAGGGCATAGTGTTCCACCTTCCGGGAGAAAAAGACCTGCGCGATGAGCGCGGGCACCGCCACCACCAGACCCGCGATGGTGGTATTCATGGCTTCCGAAATCCCGGCGGCGATCTCCTGGGCGGCGGCCGCGTTCCGCTCCTCGCCGAAATTCGCGAAGATCCGCACCAGCCCGCTCACGGTCCCGATAAGCCCCAGCATGGGGGCGATGGTGAAGATGATTTCCATGACCGCGATGCCGCGCTCCAGATTCGCCACCTCCTCCCGGCCCGTGGCCTCCGCCGCGCGGGAGGCCGCCGCCTGATCCGGATGCCGGCCGAGAAAAGCCGAACGGCAGATGACCCCCAGCGTGGAGCTGTCATGCGTCACCGCGTCCTGCAACGTGCCAAAACGACCGGCGGTCACCAGTTGCCCCGCCTCCCGGAGCCGGAGGGAGAGCCCCTCCGGAATCACCCGGTCCCGCTTCAGATCGATGAACTTCCACACCACCACAGCGAGCAGGATGATGGAGCACACCACCAGGGGCATCATAAACCAGCCACCGATAACGAAGAAGTCCCAGACTTTGGAAAGAGAGGCATTAAAATTCTCGGCGAAACCGGCGGCAACAGGCATGGAGTTCAGAGGCGGTAGAAGGTAAATTTACAGCGGATCTTGCCGCCGGAGAGAGGATCACGCAGTTCCCGCTGCATTTCCTCCGGAGGGGGCGGCAGTTTCACTTTGATAATGGAGGTAAGACACACGTCCTCCAGCACGGCATTGGATTTTCCGGGATCCACAAGCTTCACGCCGCTGACGGTTCCTTTGGCGTCGATGTCATACTCCACCTCCACCACGCCCACGCCCGCCACGCTGCGCACTCCGGCGAGGCGGTTGTTCCAGATGGCCCCCACGCGTTCATAGACGATGCTCTGGTAGCGGCCCTCCGGGGTATCCCTGGCATCCACGGAATCGCCCCCCCCTTCCCCGCCCGCGGAGCCTTCGGATTTCGTCTTCCGGGAACTGAGGGAAAGCTTCACTGGTGACGGAGCCGGGCGGGACGGGTTGGCCGCCGCGACAGGTGCCGGTTTTTTGATGGAGGGCACCGGCTGAGGTTTGCGGGTGAGGGAAATGGAGTCCGGCAGCGGTTCCCGGTAGGGGATCGCCGGCTGCGGTTTCCTGACCACCTCCGGTTTCAGCGCGGGAGCGGGAGCCAGCGGATTTTCCGTCGGCACGGCTTTGGCCGGTTCCGGAGGGCGCTGATCCTCCGCGGGAGCCTCCGGAGGCGCGGGTTCGGGGGCCGGAGGCGGCGGCGTGTCATTCATGGCCGTCTCCACCGGAGGAGTGGGCGGAGGGGTATCCGGAACCGGAGGGGCCGGCGGCACGGGATCCGGAGCGGAAGGGGCCGCTGGCGCGGGAGGGGCCGCGGCGGCTTCCCGGGCGGCGGCGAAATCGGAATTCCGCAGCGCCAGGAACGGCATGTCCGCGCCCTGCTGGGTGATGAGGTGCGGGTCCGCTCCCGGAGTGGCCGCGGCGGCGGAGGACGCGCGCATATTCCGGTTGGAAATGAAGGGCGTGTCCGCGTTCGACGGCGCCTGCTCCGGGCGGCTCCCGTCCTGATAAATCATGATTTCCCCTTTTTTCTGCGCCGCCGCGGCGCTTTCCGGCGTCAATTCCTCTGGCGGAGCGGGAGCGGCTTCCAGCGGTTTGGCGGGCAGTCCCGGGGACGGAGCCTGGGCCAGGAAGGTGACAGTCACGTCCGGCACCGCTTCCGGATCCGGCACGGCGGACGGGTCTGTCTGCCCCGGCGCCGGCTTGCGGGTGAAGAGATCGATCTTCGCCACCGCGTCATCGGAGTCGATGGCTTCGTTGATCAGGAGCACGGAAAGCACATGAGTGCCGGGCGGCAGCACCTTCCCGAGAGGTCCCAGCACCTTCCGCCGCACCGGCTGGGGATCCGCGTCATCCGGGGCAAAGGAGCACTCATGGGGCGGGATCGCGCGGCGGTCGTCCCACGCGGGCTCCACCGGTTCCTCGCCCACCGGGCCATCGTGATCCACATACACGCCATCCACCCAGGCGATGAAGCCGTCATCATAGTCGATATCCAGCACCGCCTCATCCGTGGCTGCCAGCGAATTGCTGACCGTGAAGGTTTTCCGCAGATAGACCATGCGGTAGCCAGGGTTTTCCGCCGTGGCACGCATGTCCGGCAGCGGCGTGCCTGGAGCTCCGGCACCCTTGCCTTCGCCATACCCTATCCAGCCCGGGCCGGTGAGCCAGGTGCTGTCCAGCGCGTCGTCCCCCGCGGTCTTCCAGTCCGCCTGCGGAGCACTGGTTCCCTTCCGGTATTGCCACTCATCCCGGGCGCTGATGAGCATGGAGGCCGGCCGCCGGTCCGGCTGCCGGGGCATGACAGCCATGCACCAGGCCGCGAAAAGCAGCAGCCCCCCATGCAGCCCCAGGGAGGCCGCGAGGGTAAAGCCCAGTGTTTTCGCCTTCCGTTTCATGCTGCCTCACCGTGTTCCATCCCGCGGGGAGCCGCAAGGGGGCGGGAAAAAAGAATCAGGCGAAAGAGGGGACCCCTTTCGCCTGATTCCCCTTCCAGGGCCGTCCCCGCGCCGGGTTTCAGTTTGGCTGATACCGGCGCACGTTGGCCGTGAAGGGATCGATTTGCAGGGTGATGAAATTGTTCGGCTTGATGGCTACCGGATCCGAAGCCTTTTGATACTCCGTCTCCGTCACCAGAGTCATGTACCACTGTTTGGCACCGCTGCGCTCCAAGCTCGTTTCGCCTTCGGGAGTGATGATGAAGGAAAAATAGGTGCATTCCGTGTCCCGCTCTCCCGGGATCAGGCCGCGCACGCGCTCCCGGTCCTGATGCATGCCGTCATCCGTGATGACGGGAGACCATTGTTTGGCATCCACGATCACCACACCCTGCGGGATGGTGTGGACTTTTTCAAACACCGGCACCGCCACCCGGTCCGCCGTGTAGTCAGAGGGCGTATTCAGGTCCTGACGCAGCCGGTAGCATTGATAGGCCGAGAACCGCTCCTGATTCTTCGCGTCCGGGTTCCGGTATTTGTAGAACCGGACCTCCACGGGCACGTTTTCCTTGATGGCGGTCTGGCGGGCGATGCCCATGTCCGTGATGATCTGGTCCGCCGTGCCGGTCAGTTTGCTGCCCTTCAAAACATCCGTCAGCCCCGGAACGGTCATGAACAGCAGCATCGCGATGATGGCGAGCACCACGAGGATTTCCACCAGGGTAAAGGCGCGGGCACGGCGGAGGTTCGGGCGGGTAAAAGTAGTCTTCATACCAGTAAGGAGGAAAAGTGCCTGTCAGATTTTATTTCTTGTCCGTCCATTTCGATTCCCGGATGCGCAGGGAGGTATTGAAGATCCGGTAGTCCAGCTTCTTTTCCTTCAGGATTTTCTCCACGGTCTCCAGGTCCTTGCGGAAATCCTTGGCTTTCTTGAAGAGATCCTTTTCGATGAGTTTCGGATCGTCATCCGCGCTCCGCATGTTCTGACGCTTGGAGAAGGCATTGAAAGAGACTTCGTCGAGCGCGATAAACGTCACGTCCACCACCGGAGGCAACTGATGCCGGGTGCGGGTGGAGATGGATGAGCCTCCATCCCATTGGAACCGGCGGCTGTCGAAAATGTAATCCGGGGACAGTTCCTCCCGGTCCGTGTTATTCTTCTCATCCGCCTCCCGGGCGTGGAAGATCATGGCCACGATGTTCTCGGCCACCACCCGGGTGGTCCGGAAGAAGCCTTCGGAATCCCGGTCGGTCAGGGACGTATTCCAATCCGAGTTCACACTGTAGTTGCCCTGGGTGAACCACTCGTAGAGCTTATCTTTCGAGGCACTCTTCCCCATCTCCCGCAGTTGGAGCTTATAAACCTGGAGGTATTCCGACGGCTGGCGGAATTCCATGAGGCGATAACGGGGACGGGGCTTCGGCGCATTCTCCAGCTGCAGGAGAAACTGCGGGCGGTCCAGCTCGTCCGTGTTGAACTCGATGAAGTAGCCCCACGCGTTCATGAGAGAGTTCAGCTTCTCATATTCCAGCCGGTTTTTGTCCGACTTTTTGGTGTCGATGCAAAAGCCGAAGGGAGCCTGGAAGAAAATACCATGGGTATAACGCTGTCCCACCTGGCGGGAGTTCTTCACGTTGATCCCCAGATCATCCGCGGGACCGCAAACGAAATGCAGTTCGGACTGGCTGATGATTTCCCGGCCAACCCGGAGTTCCACCCCGCCTGGACCGGGGGTGGTATCATACCGGTAGCTCAGATAGGTATTCAGGGTCGCCTGGCTCACCCGGCGGGTGATTTCCTCGAAGGACTGACGCGCGTCCTTGAACTCGCCCACGTCCTGCCGCGTCTCCTTCCAGGTTCTTTGCATGCCCTGCAGCATCTGGAAGACCATAACGAGGATCATCGAAAGAATCGCCGTGGAGACGAGCAACTCGATGAGGGTGAACCCCTTCCGGCGTTTCCGGACGATCGGGAGGGAAAAAAGGGACATTCTCATAATAGGAGGGTTTGAAGATTAGTTGTTTTTGGCCTCCAGCTCGTTCTGATTCGCGACGTAGAAAGTGTAGTGCCTTGTATTCCGCTCACGGGCCCCCTCTGTTCTGGACGACTGGCCGCCAAAACGGTATTCCACGGACACCTTGATCTTCCGGATGTGGTCGGGGCGGTATTCGAAGCCCTTGCTCAGGCTCACCGGGTCCACGGGAAGTTCCACTTTTGCCTGATAAATCACTTTCCGCTTTTCCCCTTCCTTCTCCTGAAACGCCAGGCCCTCACCATCATAACTGAAGGACTTTTCTTTATAGTCCTGATCGATGCGGTCCCACTCGGACATCTGGATGTTGCTGATAATCTCGTTGGCAATCCGGCCCATGATGGTTTGACTGTTGGACTCCTTGATGGTCCGCGTGGCGTGCGGGATCATCGCGACCATGCCAATCATCACACTGGCTACGATACCAAGCGCGATCATAACTTCCGCGAGAGTGAACGCCCCCCGGCGGGCGGCGTTTTTGGAGAGAGTTTTCATAATGGGACGGCGAGGAATTTGTATTTACATATGAGATACAGCGTGCAGACGCAAGAAAAAAGTGACTTTCGTGAATTTCTCCCCCGGAACGCCAGTTTTTTCTGGACACGACCTGTATTTGCAATGTAAATCCTGTATTGCAATCGTCATTACACCCGTTTCGCAACCTCCAACCTTGAGCGTCCCATGAAGAAACCCAGATTGATCCGTCTCCGCCTCCTTTTAGGCGTGGCCCCGGGCAAAAGCCGCCGCCGGGGGGTGGCTATCATCACCGTTCTCGCGATTATCTCGCTGATGACGGTGCTTGTCATTTCCTTTTTCACCATGGCCCAGCAGCAGAAGGTGCAGGCCACCAACACCGTGGAAATGCAGCGCGTGGTGACGCTGAAGGACACGGTATTCAATATCGTGATGGCCCAGATCCGGGAGGCCACCACGCTGTCCGGCGGCTCAACCCCCACTATCTGGAACTCCGGCCCCGGCTGGCTCCAGACCTTCCACGGCAGCAACACGGACCTGAACCGGCTCTACAAGCTCTACTCCTCGGAGGAGATGATGGTCAACGTCAAGATGGGTGAGTCCGACGCCCTCCTGACCAAAGTCCAGAAGGATCTCTCCAGCCAGTGGGACCAGTCCCTGGATATGTGGGTGGACCTCAATGCCCCCATGCGTCCCGCCTCCTTCGGCAAGGATGACTCGAACGCCGCCACCATCCGTTCCCGCCTCAGCTATCCGATCGCTGATCCCGGCCGTTACAATGGACAGGAGTCCGCCGTGCAGGAAAACACGGAGGGTTTCTCTTATGGTGGTTCCGGCACCTTCTCCATGACTGGCGTGGACCCGCGGCAGGGCAAGCTGGCCATGCCGGTCCGCTGGATCTACATGCTGGAGGATGGCTCGTTTGGCGTGGTCGGGAAGGACGGGAAATTTACCGGTATCGGCAATACCCCGGGCAAGCCCACCAAGGAAAACCCCATCGTCAGCCGCCTGGCCTGGTGGACGGATGACGAAAGCTGCAAGATCAACGTCAATACCGCCTCGCTGCCCATTCCCTGGGACACGCCGCGGACCTCCTCCATTGAGGACGTCTGGTACGCGCAGCACCAGCCCGTAAACGGGGAGTGCCAGCACTATCCGTCCCACCCCTCCCAGACGGACATGACGGCGGTTCTCTTCCCGGGCTACCGTTACACCCCGGACAAGGACGCCATGCCGGTGGGATTGATGAGTCCGCTGGATCCCAAATACGCCTCGCTCATCTGGAATATCGCCCCCTTCATCACGGAGAAAGGCGGGACTTACGGCGGCACGAAACGGGTGAACCTGAAAAACGAGAAGCCCGTGCCGCTCGATGAAAGCGACCACCTTTTCGCCACCTTCGACGAATTGTATTTCAAGGCGGTAAAAGAGGACCGGAATCTCAACAAAGCGCGTGAGTCCGTGGCCTCCATGGACTCAGGCAGCAAGATGCTCTCGCGCCTGGAAGGCTCCCAGTTCTTCCTGACCACGCGGAGCAATTCCCCGGAAATGACCATCTGGAGCACTCCGCGGCTGAACATGCTCCCCGTGAACTCCGCTACTGTGGGCGAGGTGGGCAAGACAGGCAGTAGCCTGCCGAACAGCGTGGGAGCCTTTGACGTGACCATGGCCACGAACTCCACCATCGCCGGAAAAGCTTATTTCTTCCAGCGGACGGACAGTAATGGCAGCCGTCACAATAACTTCTTCGCGGAAAACAACGGCCGGAATGCTGACCTCCAGGCTTACCTCTGGAATCTCACGCAATCGATTCCCCCAGGCTATCCGGATCTCGCCCTGCCTTTCGGTTCCTTCGCGGGCAAATATGGGAGCCCCAATCCGTCCTCCGAGGCTAACGCGCAGACCAACAAGTACTTCGACTCGACGGACCGGTCCCAGATCGTCCTTTCCATGCTGGACTTCATCCGGTCCACTAATCTGACGCCGGGCTACCTTCCGAATGCCTATGGCAGCGGCAACGGGCAGGTTTCGGCCATTTGCGGCTGCGGTGTTCCGAAGAACAACAGCGACCCCCAGCCTTACCACACGAAGGCGCTGCTTTATAACAGCAAACTGATCACGCCCAAGGGATCCGGACGGACCTACGGACCGGCGGAGCTCATTCTCTTCGCCCACACTGTCGGCCTGAAAAAAGGCAACACGGCGACCTATCCCGGCACCATTCAGCTCACGCCCGATGCCGCGAGAAAGTGGGGTGAGGCCAAGACGGCTTCCATGATTCAGGTGGGCATGCTGGTGAATGCCTTCAGCACCCGTCAGGGATGGGCTCCGCTTTTTGCCAAGGCCGGGATAAAACTCAGCAGCGTGGACCCCACCAGTGCCACGGATCCGACCTCCGCCGTGGCCGTGCAGTCGCCCCTTATCATGTCGGGCAATGGCGTGGAGTATCCGGTGCTCACGGGCAATAAGCCCTACGGCTCCAACGATGCCTCCGCGGTTCTGCCAAAGAATGTGATTCCGTGGGGTGGCATGGCCGGCGGGCACCTGCTCGCCTCCACCAAGGTGGCCACGCTGGACCCGATCATTTACACCGGTGACGGCGCGGGGGACACGAACATCATTCCCCTTCAGTTGAAATGGGCGCCGGGCAAACCCCTGCGGGTCTTCCTCTATGACGACGTTTCCACGGAACCGTACAACATCACCCAGGCCATCGATCTTGACCTGGGCACGGGTCAGGTGACGATGGATGTGGATTACACCGGGGTGGACATTGACGCCCTCATGCAAGCGAGCCCGGATGTCTTCCCGCCGAAGAAGCTGGCGGTTTACAGTTTCGTCCTGCCTCACGGGGACTACCGGCTCACCGCCATCCCCCTCCGGGTGCAGCGGGGCATGTTCGTGCCGCACGGCACGGATCAGCACAGCATTGTGGAACCCATTCTCGCCAGCGGCCGGACTCCTGGCTATGTGCTGGGCCGCGGCGGTCGCCTCGCGGATGACCAGTTGCTGGCGGATCCCAAAATCAAGAACATGTCTCCCACCCTCGCGCCTCACCTCGCGCCGGTGAAACAGAATGACCTCTGCAATCCGAACCTGGGCACCAATCCGGTGAGCAGCGTGATGACCACGGCGAGTTCCAATCCCCTGCGGGTGAAACGCTACGCCCACGGCCGGATGGACGGCGGGTATGCCATTGCCGGCGGAACCGCCAACAAGATCCCGAACCGCGGCTCCTCCGATCCGCTGGAAACCGGGGACTTCGATACCGGCGTGGGTCTCTGCCCGGATGGTGCCTATACCAACCAGCCGGATGACGGGGATGCCCGGGACAACCTGTATCCCTACTACCAGTCCCTTTTGGACAGGTCCACGGCGAACCCAGCGAGCTTCTCGCCGAACCGCCTCATCCGCTGCGCCGTGGACTTCGGGTCCCTGCCCTCCGGTCTGCAATGCCGTGTGCCGTGGCAGACGCTCCGTTTCCGCCCGGATCCGGGGATGTATGACTCCACCAACCAGATCACGCAGCCTTCCAGCTCGCCGAAGGTTCCCCAGGGGCAAAACCACTACTTCCCGTTCTCGAACTACTGCGGGATCAAGGACCACATGTTCCTGGATATGTTCTGGGTGCCGGTGGTGGAGCCCTGGTCCATCAGCGAGGCCTTCGCCAGCAAGGGCCAGATCAATCTCAACCAGCAGATCTATCCCTTCACCTACATCAAGCGCACCACCGGTCTGAATGCCGTGCTGCGCAGCGAACGGATGATGGCCATTCCGGACTCCGCGTCCCTCGTTTACAAGGATGGTAATGTGCTCCCGGACAAGGCGGTTTACCGCCACTGGATCAATGCCAAGGAAACCCTGAAGCAGCTGGTGGACTTCCGCTGGAAGGGTCTCGACCCCGAAGGAAACAAGATGCCCTTCAACTCCTTCCGCACCGCCAGCGAGGTCTGTGAACTCTGGCTGGTTCCTGAGAAAAACGGCACGGGTGCTGATGAAGGCGGCTCGGAGTGGGATCTTCGTTATACCATCCGGGACTTCTGGAATGAGCACCGGCTCACGGGTGACAACATGCGGGAACGCCCCTACGCGAACATCTATCCCCGTCTCACCACGCGGTCGAATGTTTACCGCGTGCACATGATCGCCCAGACGCTGCAAAAGTCCTCCACCAGCGAAGCCGAGAGCTTCTCCACGGAGTTCAAGGATGGCGTGGATCCGGACATCGTGACCGCCACCTGGCGCGGTTCCGCGTTGATCGAACGGGTCATCAACCAGAATGACAAGGCTCTGACGACGGGTTCCCTCGACTACGCCCTCAACTTCGATCCCACCAAGCCGAACGCGGTGCCAAAGCTGGACAACTTCTACAACTACCGCGTGACCGAGGTGAAGCAACTCACCGAATAACCGGCCACCCAGGCCCCTGCCCTTTCCGGCGGGCTCCCTTACCGAAGGCGGCGGACGGCAGCGTCCGCCGCCTTTTCCTTTTCCGGCACGCGCTTATCTCCCCCTTTGATCACATGACCGGCCTTTTTCCCTCCGTGCCCCCTCCGGGCATTCGCGCGGTGATCTTCGATATCTACGGCACGCTGCTGGAGGTGAAGGCCCCGCCGGCGGAAAGGGAAAAGGTCTGGGAGGAGGCCATCGTCCAGGTTTGCGGGAGGCGGCTGTCCCTGGCCGCGTTCAACGCGCTTTGCGCCGTGGAGGTGGCCGAGAGTCACGCCGCCGGCCGGGCCGCGGGAGAGCCTTTCCCGGAGGTGGACTGGCCAGGCATTCTCCGGAAGGTCCTGCCGGAACTGACGGACATGGAAAGCACTCTCCGGCTCAGCCATCTCCACGCCTCCTGCAGCCGCGTTTGCACGGCCATGCCGGGAGCCCTCGCGGCGCTCGCGGGTCTTCAGGCCGCGGGCGTCCCCGCCGGTCTGGCCTCCAATGCCCAGCATTACACCCGCCGGGAGCTGGCCGCCGCGGGGTTCGACGCGGCATGGTTTGACCCCGCCCTCTGTTTTCTCTCGGGTGATCACGGCTTTGCCAAACCCTCCCCCCGGGTGTTCTCTTTCCTCTCCGCCCGCCTCCAGGAGCGGGGCATCCCGGCGGGGGAAATCCTCATGGTGGGGGACAGCATGGAGAATGACATCCTGCCCGCCCGTGCCGCGGGCTGGCATACCTGGCTGGTCCCGCCCGGGGGAATTCCATCCGGTGAGGATACACACGGATAAAAATCACCCGCGTTCTTTTTATACCGGCACCAGCCCCGCCCGCCCGTTTACCCTGAACAAAACTGAACATTTCCCGCTCCTGAAGACCCCTCCCGGGCCGGACCGGTATAAATCGAATCCCCGGCACGGGTCGCGTTTTGTGACCTTGCCGCACGGTGGAAAAGAAGGTTAGTCCCCTCCTTATACCCATGGACGGAACCATCAGTATTCTCAAAGTCACCGGCGCGGACATCCTGCCTTACATTCCGGACGCGGCGCGGCTGCGCATCGCGGTCTTCCGGGAATACCCCTATCTCTACGACGGCAGCACGGAGTATGAGGAGAATTACCTGCGCACCTACGCGGAATCGCCCGGCAGCCTGTTTGTGATCGCGCGGGAGGGACCGGAGGTGGTGGGAATCTCCACGGGCGTGCCACTGGCCGGGGAGACAGAGGAGGTCCAGCGACCGTTTCTGGAGGCCGGGATCCCCGCCGGGGAGGTGTTCTACTTCGGGGAAAGCGTGCTGCTTCCCGCCTGGCGCGGCCGGGGCATCGGCGTGGCCTTCATGGAGGCACGGGAGGCCTACGCCCGGAGCCTGGGACTGCGGCTGGCCGCTTTTTGCGCGGTGGAGCGTCCGGCGGATCATCCGCTGAGGCCGCCGGGCTTCGTGCCGCTGGACGAGTTCTGGAAGCACCGGGGGTTTACGAAAACGGATCTTGCCACGGAGTTTTCGTGGAAGGAGACCGGCGAGGCCGCGGAATCCCCGAAGCGGATGGTCTTCTGGTGGAAAACGCTCGACTGAGCAAGATTGCTTGATTCCCGGCGGACATGAGGGACCCTTTTGCCATGATCCGCACGCTGCTGCCCACGCTCCTCCTCCCTGTCGCGGCGCTGGCCGCGGACTGGACTCAGTTTCGAGGCACTGACACTTCCGGAGTGGCCGGGGAAGCCAGGCCGCCGGTGACCTTCGACGCCGCCACCGCCGTCGCGTGGAAGTCTCCCCTGCCCGGTCGCGGCCTGTCCTCGCCGGTCATCGTGGGAGACCGGGTCTTCGTTTCCTCCGCCAGTGGCCCCAAACAGGAGACGCTGCACGTGCTGTGCTTCTCCGCCGCGGACGGGCGGCAACTGTGGGACCGTGAATTCAAGGCCACGGGCCGCACGCTGTGTCACTCCAAGACGTGCAATGCCGCGCCCACGCCGTGCAGCGACGGACGGTATCTCTACGTGCTCTATTCCTCGAATGATCTGCTGTGCCTGGACCTGGAGGGAAATCTCCAGTGGTTGCGCGGCCTCATGGTGGACTATCCGAATGCCAGCAACGGTCTGGGCCTGGCCTCCTCTCCCGTGGTGACGGATGGCGTGCTCATCGTGCAGATTGAGAATGACGCGGACAGTTTTGTGGCTGGTCTGGACACCTCCACCGGCGTGAACAAGTGGCGGATTCCCGGGCCGAAGGACGCGAACTGGACCTCCCCGGCCATCATCCGCCAGGCAGGCCAGCCCTCCTCCGTGGTTGTCTCCTCCTCCGCCGGGGCCCTGGCCCTGGACCCGCAAACGGGCCGCGAGCGCTGGGCGCTGCCGGAGTCCAGCAGCACGCTCTCCTCCTGCACGGCCAGCGGCACGCACCTGGTGCAGCCGCACCCGCGCGGCGTCACGGTGTGGGAACTCCAGGGCGGCACCACGCCCCCGGTGAAGCTGTGGTCCTCCCCGCAGGTGGGCACGGACACCGCCAGCCCGGTCTTTGTGGGCGGGAATGTCTTTTCCATCAATGGCGCCGGCGTGCTCATCTGCGCCAATACCAAAACCGGCGACCGGCCCTGGAAACTCCGGGTGGACCGCGAGGACGGGAAATTCAGCGGCAGCCCCGTGGCCGCCGGAGGCACTATCTACCTCGCCAGCGAAAAAGGAATCCTCTACGCGCTGGACACCACGGCAAAGGACGGCGCGGTCTCCGGCAAACTGGATCTGAAGGAAACCATCCTGTGCACGCCCTCCATCGCTGGAAGCTCCATCTATCTGCGCAGCGATAACTCCCTCTGGCGCGTGGGCCGGTAAGGGCCCCCTCAGCTCAGCCGGGGCACGCCATCGTCATCCGGATTGGGCGGCAGGAAGCCCCGCTCCACCAGAAAACGGTCCATATCATTCAACGTCAGCTCGTAGAGTCTAACGTCGAAGTTGAAATTGAAAAAGCCGTGCCCCTGGGAGGGATAGGGAATGAGGGTGCAGGAGTTTCTCCGCCACCAGTTCTTCTTCCGGAAGCGCACGCTGTGCTCGAAAGGCACCACACGGTCCATGGTTCCATGGAGAATAAGCATGGGCGGCAGCTTCCCGCGCACGGCGCGCATGGGATTTGTCAGGTGGGCGCTTTTCCGGTCAGGAAACCGCTCACCGAACACACCCCGGGGACTGGTATCCAGGATGGGATTGAACAGCACCAGGGCGTCCGGCGCGCAGGAGACGGAGGCATCCTCCTCCGGATCATCCGTTTCGCTGGAGAGGACGGCGGAGAGAATGGCGTGCGCCCCGGCACTGCCTCCACAGCCCACCACGCGCCCGGGGTTCACTCCGAGATCCGCGGCGTGCGCGCGCACCCAGCGGACAGCCGAGCGGGCATCCGCCGCCGCCTGCATGGGCGTGCAGCCGGGAAAACGCGCGGTCATCCGGTAGTCGATCAGGATGCCGGTCATGCCCCGGCTGGCGAGATACATGGCATGCGGCGCGAACTGGCTGAGCAGTCCATTGTCCCACATACTGCTGCACAGGAAGAGGGCCACCGGCCAGCCGCCCTCCGGGGGCTCCACGTCCCGCGGACGGAAGACGTAAGCTCCCAGATCCGTGCCGGAGACTGTTTTATAGATATACCCTTCCGCCTGCTGGAGCAGGGCATAGTTCCGGTCCAGGACATCCGGGGTGCGGGTGGGAAGGGTGGTACGCTGGCTGAAATAGATTTCCTGCATATGCAAGGGCCGCCAGGGGACCGGGCGGAAGTGGCAGGGGCTTTTTCTAGGTGGACGCGCCTCATGCCGCAACTGGATTTCCAGTGGACGGGGCCATGAAATCACAAAAAATGCCCGCCGCTTTCGCGACGGGCATTCGAATTCATCCGGTGTGCCGGACAAGATTGTCAGGCCGGGGATTACCAGCGGTCGCCACCGCCGCCACCACCACCGTAGCCACCCTTGCCACCGCGGCCGCCGCCACCACCGTAGCCGCCCTTGCCGCCGCCGCCGCCACCACCGTAGCCGCCTTTGCCGCCGCCACCACCACCGCCGCCGTAGCCGCCACGGCCACCGCCGCCGCCGCCACCACCGTAACCGCCGCGGCCACCACCACCACCGCCGCCGCCGAAGGAGGGACGCTCCTCACGGGGACGCGCTTCATTGATGGCCAGGGTGCGGCCATTCCATTCCTTGCCGTTCAACTCGTTGATCGCGGCATTCATGGCGGTATCGGAATCCATCGTCACAAAAGCAAATCCGCGCGGACGGCCGCTGTCCCGGTCAGTGGGGAGGTGAATATCCGTCACGGCTCCGAATTGGGAGAATAGATCCCGCAATTCGTTCTCAGTGGCGCTGAAGGGGAGGTTCCCCACGTACATTTTAGTGTTCATTATCTTGTCTGTTTTCTCTTTATCGGACCGCTGGGGATGAGCGCGGCTGACTCCGGATGCCGGATTCGTACTCACCATTGAATGCTTGATCCTGGGGGTGAACTGCCGTTTCCACCTATATAGACAGGCAGTCGCGGAGACTAAGTGCCTTCGTTCGTCATGATATGCAAGCGGTATAAAGGACCGCGAACGGGCTTCTCTTCGCGCCCTCACGGTCATGCGGGCCGCAAGGATTCATGCGGATTGCATGAAGAAACAGACCCCTGTCTCCCGCAAACCCGAGCGGCACGGGATGTGCCGGTAGGTTTTCTGTCGTTTCGCCCAGGCGACGTCACCCCTTTCACCCCCCGTCCCTTATGAACTCCAACGCCCTTCCCGCCAAAGACCTCACCACGGTGCCGCCCCGCAGTCCAGGAAAGCTCATCGCGGGCTACGCCATCCTCGCCCGCTGCCTGGACAAAGGCCGCGCGGAACTGAACGGCACCCAGGGGGACTTTCACTTTGCGTGCCCTCTGGACAGCATGCTCTTCACTTTCAAAGGCGTGAAGGGCGACGACATCAAACAACTCCTCAGTGAAGGAGCCACCGATGAAGCGGTGGCCGACTGGCTGAGCACCAACGGACGCGCCGTGACCCGCGCGGAGATCGATGAATGGTCCGCCAAAGCCGCGGCCGTGAAGCCCCACGATGACCCCGGAAAACGGGAATGGTTCGCGGGCGAATGCGCCCGGCTGGGGCTCGATCCCGAAAAAACCACTCTTTTTGACTACCTCGATGCGGATGACCGTGAAATGGCGGCCCTGCAGACCGCGTAGTCGAAATCCTTCCTGTTTTTGTAATGGCGGCAGGCGCGGGGTCCTATCAAGGTCATCGCGTCCGTCCGCGGGAACAAACAGGAAGACCTTCCCCTGCCGCAAGGCTGACAAAAACCCAAGCAACCCAAATATAATAATATGAAGACGATCATGATCGGTGGCCTCGCGGCTCTCCTCGCTCTCGCTAACACCGCCTGCGAAAAGAAACCCGAGGAGAAGGCGAAGGAAGCGACCAAGGAAGCCGCGAAGAAGGCGGACGATTCCAAGGACGCTCAAAAGGACGCGGACAAGGCAGCCAAGGAAGCCGCCGAGAAGCAGGCTGAAGCCAACGCCAAGGCGAAGGCCGCGGCGGATGAAGCGGCGAAGGCCAAGACGGAACTGGATAAGGTGGCCCCTCCCCAGTAAGCGCGCCTTCCATTTTAATTCCCCGGGCTGGAGAGAGGAAACTCTCTCCAGCTTTTTTTTGGCCTCGAAAAGTGGAGGAAGGAGGGAAGAGGAAAAGGGACCTGTCACAGGCTGTATCCCGGACCACTACACCTGAACAGATCCGGCAATTCCCTTTGCCGCGCGCCAGTAATCCGCCACGGGCAAACAGGTAAGGGGGCCGCCTGGGAGGAACCGGCCACGGTGGGAGCCCGGCCCGCGCCTTTAGGAAACGGGCGGATGTCAGGAGGGAGGCGTGCCCCGGATATACTGGATCGCGCCATCAATGAGATGCGCCGCCCCGGAAATGACCGTGAAGGCGGCGGCGATAAAGGTGGGCACGATAGGCGGGATGAATTCCAGGCGGAGCATGATCCAGCCGATGGCCACGATCTGCGTGACAGTGGCCACCTTCCCCGTCCAGTGCGGACGGATGCGGACGCTGCCATTGTGAACCTTGATCATAAGGGCTCCGATGGTGGAGAGCACGTCCCGCAGAATGACGAGCACGGGGAACCACAGGGGAAACCGGTGCACCTGGGACCAGCCGGTGGCACTGAGGGTGATAATGGCGGCGAGCATGAGCCCTTTATCCGCCAGGGGATCAAGCACACTGCCCAGCTTGCTCCGCTGATTGTAGCGGCGCGCGATCCAGCCATCCAGCCCGTCACTGACCGAGGCGACAAGGAAGGCGGCCACCGCCGCGTAGCGGCACCACTCCTCCGGCGTCCCGGTTTCCACCCCGGCTCCGTACCGGGCCGCCAGCACGACAAATACCGGGATAAGCGCGATGCGGAAGAGAGTGATGCGGTTCGCCAGGGTCATGAGGGGGGCCTGAACATCAGGGCGGATCCGTGAGGATACAACGGGATGGAGACGCGCGATGGGAAAAAGAGTCCGGGGGCTGAGAGGGGACATCAGGGGAGATGGGGAGGCGGAGGTCGTGCCACTCGTGAACTCGTGGTCAACTTTGTGAAAGAGACACCGGGGGCCGTACGTGGTTGTCAGGAATCCCCTGCCATGCTCCGCGCTCTTTCCCGCATCCTTTGTCTCTGGCCCCTCCCGCTTCTGCCCGTGACGGGCCTGGCGGAGGAGCCCGCGCCCGCGCCCCTTGAGTCTCTCCTGCGCGGGGAGGCGGAGACGGAGCTGGCCCCTCACGGCACGGGGAATGTTTATGCCCCGGAGGTCCACCGGGACGGCGCGCGGTGGCTGATGTGGTATGGCGGCCAGGGAAAGGATGGACATGATCGTATTCACCTGGCGGAATCCCCTGATGGCAGGGTCTGGACAAAACGCGGGGTGGTGCTGGAACGGGGAACGGCGAACCATGTGAACGATCCCGCGGTGGTCCGGGTGGACGGGGTATGGTGGATGTATTACACCGTGGCGGAGACCGGGGAGGCGGATGAAATCGCCGCCGCCACCTCGCCGGATGGGATCACCTGGAAAAAGCTGGGCGTGGTCCTTCCCCGAGGAGCGGGTCCGCACTGGGATTCCCTGAAGGTGGGCCGCCCCTCCGTGCTCCACGAAGGCGGGGTCTTTAAAATGTGGTATGACGGCCAGGCGACGGATGAGGCGGCGAAGGCGGACAAGGTGGCGGCCTCCGTAAAAAAAGCGGGGCGGGCCGCAGGCTACGCGGAGTCCCGCGATGGCCTCACCTGGCAGCGTCGCGCGGAGCCCGTGCTGCCCGGCGCGGGCGCGCTGCAGGTGGTCCACACGGCGGCGGGTTATCTCATGGTCCACGAAGCCGGAAAAGGCGTGCTGCTGGCGGACAGCCCGGATGGATTCACCTGGACGCCCCGGGGGATGCTGACGGGGCTCTCCGGAGGCCCGGATGACAGATACGGGCGCGTCACGCCCTTCCTCCTGCCGGATGCCGCGGGAAATGGCGGAACCCTCTTCTTTGGCGCGGCCTCCCGGCCCTCCTGGGACCATAACCTCATTGGCTCCCAGCGGGTGACGGTGACGATCACCGGCGGCGCGAAATAGCGGGCTCTCAAGGGGCCAGCCGCACCCGCAGCCGGTAAAAACGGCGACCGCCCTCCCGGGCCGGGGAATGCGTCACCGTTTGCCCCGCCCCGGGAATATCCGTGAAATCCGGCACGGCTGTCCACGGACCCGCCAGGTCCGCGGCGGATTCCAGGGTATGCAGGCGGGTCAGACCCGCGTAGCCCGGACCCTGGGCGGCGGTAGCGGTGAAGGTGAGAGTGATCCCTCCATTTTCCCCCGCCGAAACCGCCAGCGGGGACGCGGAGGCGGCCAGCGGAGAAGTGCCCAGGAGGTATTCCACGCCATTGGGGAGGCCATCGCCATCCGGGTCCGCGGAGACGCCCGAGAGCGCCGGATCTCCCAGCATTTCCGGCGGGAAGGACGCGTTTTGCCAGACGGTGAAAGGGTCCGCCGCGTCATCCACCGTGAGCACGGCGGTGGTGGAGTCCGCGCTGCCCGCCGGGCTGGAGACCCGCACCCAGTAGCGGGTGGTGGCGGTAAGCGGGGGCGGGGTGAAGGATTCATCCGTCGCTCCCTCCACCGGTCGCGAGATCTCCCCGGCTTTCCCCTCATACCACTGATAGGCAAACGGCGGGCTGCCCCCGGCGGTGACGTGCAGTTCCACGCTGCCTCCAGGAGCCACGGTGGCGGATTCCGGCTGGGACACGATGGAAGGCCGCAGGAGCACGGCGGCGGCCCCGCTCTCCACCGCGCCCGCCGGATTCGCCACGCGCACGGTGTAGTCCCCGGTGTCCGCCAGTTGCAGCGCGGGGAGAATGAGCCGGGCGGAATTCGTGGCATTGATCCCCGCCGCCAGCTCGCAGTTGAAGAGAAAGTCCGGGGACGTGGCCGTGCGGTTCATGGCCTGCACGGCCAGCAGGTTTTCCCCGGGCCGCAGGAGGTTCAGGTATCGCGAGAGATCGATCTCCCGGAAGAGGATCGCGGAGGTATCGGCCACGTCGGCGGAGGCGGCGCTGTTCCACTGGAAGGTGGAGGAATTCCGGTTCTGCGCGGCCACCTCCGTGCCGTTGATCCAGGCCACAAAACCGTCATCGCATTGCACCCGCAGCTTCAGAAAGCTCAGAGGCCGGTCTTCCGGGAGGGTGAAGGGCATGCGAAGATGCACGGCCACCGGCTTTCCGGAGCCATACATACGGGAAGTCATGTCCACGCCAGGCGGAGCGTAGAAAGGACGGTAGTCCGCGAGGCCGAAAGGGTCGTTGTCATACCCGATGCCGCCCGCCGCGGGCGTCCACGTGCTGTCGTCGAACCCGCCTCCCGAGCGCCAGCCGGGCCCGGGATCGGTGGCCGGGGCGGTGAGAAACCGGCGCGCGCCATCCCGGGAAAACAGCGGCGCCTCCCCGGCGGGCAGCGGCTCACCATTCAGGCTCCACGTGAAGGCGCGCCCGCCGGTGTGTCCGGTCTCCAGGATGACAAAGTCCCCCGGCGCGTAGCCGCCACCCGCGGGCGGCGTCACGATGGAGGGCGGCGGCGGCAGGGTCACATTGAGGATGAACAGACTGCGCGCGGAGAAACCCGTGTGGCCGGGATTTTCCCACGCCACAAGCGTGAGGGGAAAGGCTCCGGCCTCCTGGGCTGCCCCGGTGATGGAGTCCGTGGTGCTGTTCTCCGTGCCCGTCTGTGTCAGCCCGGCGGGCAGCGTGCCCTGCACCTCAAACCCGGCGGGCAGGTAAGTCTCCCCGGTCAACTGGAAGAGAAACAGCAGTGGGTCCCCGGCCACCACATTCACCGTGGAGGAACCGGCCGCAGGCAGCAGTTGGGTGACCGCCGAAGCCCCGGTGACGGAATCGTAGGCCCCCAGCCCCGCCAGGGTGGCGACGGTCCACCCCAGCATCCGGTCCACTCCCGGGGTGGAAAGCACGCGCGCCTGCGGGAGCAGCGGCAGTAGAGGCGACCGCTCCAGCAGCATGAGGAGCGATCCCGCCCGCGCCGGAAGCCCGCGCCCGCGAAAACGAAGTCTGGAAAACGAAACCATACGGCAGGAACTCTCTACGGCCCCCGGCGAAACGCCGGACGCCACCCCTCCTTCATTACTAATGCCATGGAAGGGGAATCCGGTAAAATACAGTGGGGAAGGCCGCCGGAACAGGGAGCGGTTGTTTAAACCGGGTCCTTCAGCTCATCCGGCAGGGGTGGCGCGTTTTCCGGTCGCTTGCGCACCCATTCCGTGAATCTCCGGTCGATCATAAACGCCGCGAAGAGAATGTTCATTCCCCCCATGCCATAGACCTCCCCGGGCGTGCACTGTTCCGTCCAGGAAAACCGCACGAGAAATCCGGCATTCACCACCAGCGCGAACAAAGGAACGAGGCACCGTCTCATTCCCCAGCTTCCCGGAAACCGCCTCCGCGTCAATCGCCTCACTCGCGTGCCGGAGAGAGGGAACGGTTTCTGCACCCTTCTGAATTGCCCGTTTTTTGGGCTTTTACGGGCCAGGTTCCGCGGTGGGGGGTGTGGGAATTCTCCCTGCCGCGGGCCTGCTTCCTTTTTCCTGTCTTTGTCCGGGCGGGCTTCCGGAAATGGTTAATTTTTGACCGTCATTTCCGGGATTTGAGCAAAAACAGCTCCTTAACAATGATTGTTTTATTAAGGTTCGTTTGGAAGATGGCCGCGCACCTGATTATCCAACCACAATACTTCATGCATTTAGTAAAAAAGCCCAGCCTGCTCTCCCTGCCTTTCGCCTGCGCCGCGCTCACCTTTACCGCCATCTCCCGCTCCCCCGCCGACACCCTTCCCGTCGCGGGTGAAGTGACCGCCGTGGCACCCGACAGCAGCCTCTGGGAGGCCTCCGCCCCGGTGGGGGTGTACGGCCAGCCGGAATGGGTGAAAAGCCGCCGGTTTGCCAATGTCCGCGTTCACATTCAGCGGGACCCGTGGGAAATTGCCGTGGAGCAATGGTGGCGCGGCCGCCTCGTGGAGGGTGACTGGAGCCATCGCTTCCAGGAGGAAATCGAGATCGGCCTTCCCGGGCGTTTTCAGTTGGACTTCTACTACGACTGGACCAATGACAAGGAACTGGGCTCCGAGTTTCTCGACTACGCCGCCGAAATCCGCTGGGCCTTCGCGGACTGGGGTAAGATCTGGGGAAATCCCACCCTCTACTTTGAATACAAATGGACCGATGGGGATCGCGGCCCGGATGTGGTGGAGCCGAAAATTCTCTTCGGGGGCGAAATCGGAAAGAACGTCCAGTGGGGCGTGAACTTTGTTTTCGAAGGGGAAACGGCGGGGGAAAAGACAGAGGAATTCCAGGTCACCGCCGGAATCGCCCAGGCTCTCAGCCCCCACTTCAGCGCCGGTCTGGAAGCGAAATATGTGCATGAAACTGTCGAGCACCAACGGAGCAGCGCGGAGCATAAGTTTCTCATGGGCCCCAGCGTGCAGTGGTGCCCCACGGAAAAGTCCCACGTGGATCTCGTGCTGCTGGCCGGTTTTACCGAGGAGTCGCCGGACCTTGAGGCCTGGTTTGTGGGAGGCATCGAGTTCGGACGTGGCCCGTCCCAAAAAACGCCTCACTCTCCGGTGAGCGGCCGCCGCTGATCCCGCCGTGTCCGTCTCCCGGCCGCAGGTCCCTCCGTGCCGTCCTTCCGGACGGGAAGGTGCCGCGCGCCGTAAGACGCTCGTCCTGTTGGTGCTTCCCCGCACCCGGCCGGTCTCCCTTCCAGGGAACCGGCGCGGGCGCGCGGGTGGTCTCGCGGTGTCCGTCCTTCTCCACCTCGGCATCGCGGCCCTGACTTATTTTATCGTGGTGGGGACTTCGCCGCCACCGCTCCCGGCGGAGGGCGCGGAGGGAGCCCCCGGGGACGATGGCCACACCTTTACGTGGGTCCAGCCCCGCCCGTCCCCGCGACCGCCGGTCGTCCCCCCTCCGGCTCTGGTGCCGGAGAAAGCCCCCACCCTGCTGGCCTCCTCCGCTCCGTCGCCGGTGGCGCTTCCCCGCGAGGAAACGACCGCGCCTCCGGAAGTGGAGCCCCCCGCCGTTCCCGATGCCTCCCCGGTCGCGGGATCCCCGGCGGAAAAGGAGGGCCGTCCCGGACGTCCGGGGCGAAACGGCACGGGTAAAAAAGGCCGGGGCCGGTTGAGCGCCGGGGAAGGCACTGGCACGGTGACTCCCTCCAGCCCCCGGCTCCTCTCTCAAACCGCCCCGGAATATCCCCCGGCGGCCCGCGCCCGCCGCGCCCAGGGCACCGCGTGGGTCCGGGTGGAGGTGTCCGCCGCGGGCTCCGTGGCTGCCGCTTCCTTGCACCGCTCCTGCGGCCATGATGATCTGGATGCCGCCGCCGTGCGCACCGCCCGCCGCTGGCGGTTCCTGCCCGCCACCGCCGGGGGCCGCCCCGTGCCCGCCGCCGCCGTGGTCAAGGTGGCGTTTGTCCTGGGACGCTAATCCCGCTCCCCTCACCCTGTCCCGCCATTTTTACAAAACACCGGCAGAGAAAATGTTGTCTGTCACGGAAGGCGGGATATGATCCGCCGGTTTTCCCGCCTTTAGCGTCCCCTTATGGTCACCCCGGATACCCCGTCGCCCGCTCCCGCCGCCGCGCCCCTGCGTCTGCGAAAGGAGCCTTCGCGCCGCGGTTTGTGGACGGGGGCCCTCCTGGGTGTCGCGGCTTCGGCCACGGCGTGGATCCCCGCCCTGCGGGAGGCCGCCGGGATTTTCTGGAATGACGAGGTCTCCGTACTGGCCCCGGAGTGGACCTGCGGTCTCGCGGCGGCGGGCGGTCTCATGGCCGCCTGGGTGGGCTGGGCGGTGGACTCGTGGGGGAAAAGACTCTTTCTGCTGACGGCGGCGCTCGGTCTTTCCGGCACGCAATCGTTTTTGATGGCGCGGAATTTCGCCACCGGCTGGGAGCCCTTTTCCATGGCCGCCGCGCTTTCCGCGGGGCTGCTCACGGCGGCGGTCCTCACGCCGCGGGGCGCGGGAGTGGAGCGCTGGTTCCAGGGACGCCTGGGCAGGCTGCCGCTCCAGCGGCTCACGATGGCCCTCGACACGGATTTCCTCCTCCCCGATCAACGGGAGGCCGCGGTGCTCACCTGCCGCATGTTGAACGAGACCGCCCTGCGCGAGCAAATGCCGGCGCGCGAATTCCTCCGCCTCATGGAGGCTTTCCGGGCGACTGCCTCCAGTGTGCTCATGGACTACGGGGCGCTGCTGGACGCGCCGGAATCCGGGTCCGTGCGCGCTTTCTTCGGCCTGCCGCTGGCCATGGAAAACCACGCGGACCGCGCCGCCTCCGCCGCCCTGGCACTCTCGGAGGCCATGCGGCAGTTTGCCCTGGACCACATGCACCGGGACCGGGATCCCGTGGAATGCGGTACCGGCATCGCCTGCGGCACGCTCACCGCCGGGATCTCGGCGGACACTTATAATGCCGCCGGGGACGCCGTGGAGCAAAGCCGCTGGCTGGCGTCCCTGAACGCGGAATATCAAACGTCCATTCTCACGGACAGCACCACTCACCGCGTGGCGGACAACACGGAGGACCGCCCCCTGGAGATTCTGAATCCCCCGGAGGGCGCGGCGCTGGAAATCTTCCATCTCCTGGGCGTGCGCGGCGGACTCTCCGGCGAGGCCCTGGCCCGGCGGGATGCCTTCCGGGACGCCATCATGCTCCTGCGCGCGGGCCACGCGGAGGACGCGCTCGCCCGCTTCACGGATGCCCGCGAGGGCCTTGTCCACGGGGACGCCGCGCTGGAGCGCTTCGTTTCCCAGGCGGAGGAACAGTGCGCCCGGGATGACCGGAAACCCCCGCCCCCGGCCCGGCCCCGTGCCCGCCTTTCCCCCCGCAGAGTTCACCGCCAGTGACGAAGGTCGACTACCCGGAGGAAATACTGGCGCTCATCGCGCAACTGAAGCGCCTCCCCGGCATCGGGCCGCGCGGCGCGGAGCGCATCGCCCTCTGGCTGCTGCGCTCCACAAAAACCCCGTCCCAGGATCTCGCCACCGCGCTCACCGGGGCGGCGGCGAATGTCACGCTCTGCGGCACCTGCGGCTTCTTCGCCAGCCGCGCGGCGGGATGCCGCATCTGCGCGGACACCTCGCGGGATGCCACCCTGCTCTGCGTGGTGGAGCAAAGCACGGACATCCTCCCCCTGGACCGGTCCGGAGCCTACCATGGTCACTATCATGTGCTCCACGGACGCATCAGCCCGCTGGATAACATCGGCCCCGAGGAACTGCGCATCGGCGAACTCATGGGGCGCCTCCAGGGCGGCGGGGTGAAGGAATTGATCCTCGCCACCGGCAGCGATGTGGAGGGGGAGGCCACCGCGAATTATTTAAGAAGCCTGCTCGCCACCACTCATCCGGAAGTGCAGCTCACCCGCCTGGCCCAGGGCCTTCCCGCCGGTGGCGGCCTGGATTCCGCGGACGAGCTCACCCTCTTCCGCGCCCTCAGCGGGCGGCGGAAAATGGTGGAATAGCGGCAGGATTCACGCCCGGAGGGAGGGAGGATACTCTCAGGCCTCCACCGGGGCCACCTTCTTCCGCCGGGCGGCGAAGATCAGGAAGGCGATGCCCAGGAGGATCATGGGCACGGAGTAAAACTGGCCCTGGGTGAGGCCCATGATGTGGTCGTCCGGCTGGCGGAAGTTCTCCCCGAAGATCCGGAACGCCGCGTAGATGACGAAAAACAGACCGGTGAGCGTGCCGTGGGGTGCCCGGGGCCAGCGTTCCCGCACAAAGAAGAGGATGGCGAAAAGGATCAGGCCCTCCAGGGCCCCTTCATAGAGCTGCGAGGGATGGCGCGGGGTGAGGAGCGGCTCCAGTTGCGCGGCAAAGGTATCGCTTTCCCGGGCCAGGGTCTTGATGACTTCATTCACCTGCCCTCCCTCCGGCACCTGGTCGATCAACAGGGTTTGCAGGGCTTCATAGTTGGCATCCCCCGGACGCCAGCGGGTGGCTTCCTCGGGGAATTTCATGGCCCAGGCCACGTCCGTGGCGCGGCCGTAGAGCTCGCCATTGATGAAGTTGGCCATGCGCCCGAAGAAGAGCCCCAGCGGCGCGGCCACCACCAGATTATCCCCCAGCCCGGTCCAGGACTGCTTGTGCCTCCGGGACCAGTAGAGGGTGAACAGGAACAGCCCCAGGATGCCCCCATGACTGGACATGCCGCCGCCATTGACGTAAAAGAACTGCATGGGGTTCGAGATGAAGTTGCTGAAATCGTAGAACAGCATGTAGCCCAGCCGCCCGCCCAGGAGCACGCCGAAGAGCGCGGCATACGTGAGGAAATCCGCCACCTGCGTTTCCTTCAGCACCCCCACCCCGCGCTTCGCCCACCGCAGCAGCAGGTAGTATCCCGCGACGAACCCCATGACGTAGGCGACGCCGTACCAGCGGAGCTGGATCTGGTCATTGATCCTGAGGATAACCGGGTTGAGCCGGTCCATATAATAGGCGAGGAAATGCACGCTGACCCGTTGCCATGCCCCCAGGCGTGGATCAAGCGTCAAACCATCCCCCCATACATGAGACTGCTCAAGCTCGCCGCCGCCGTGTTGAATCAAACCCCGCTGGACTGGCGCGGGAACCATCAGCGCATTCTCCAGGCCATCGACGAGGCGCGGCTCCAGGGAGCCTCCGTGCTCTGTCTGCCGGAGCTGTGCATCACGGGCTACGGCTGCGAGGACGCCTTCCACGCCCCCTCCGTGCACCGCATGGCGTGGCGCATGCTGCATGAGATAGCCCCCCTCACCCGCGGCCTGGTGGTCAGCGTGGGGCTGCCGGTGATGCACCAGAAGGGGGTCTTCAATTTCGCCTGCCTCCTGGTGAATGGCGCCATCGCCGGATTCACGGGGAAGCGTTTCCTGGCCGGGGACGGCATTCACTACGAGCCCCGGTGGTTCAAGCCGTGGCCCGAGGGCGTGCGCGGGACGGTGACGGACGGCGAGGGGAATGTCTATCCGTGCGGGGATCTCTACTTCGATGTGGGCGGGGTGAAGTTCGGCTTTGAAATCTGTGAGGATGCCTGGGTGGCGAACCGCCCGGGCATTGGCCTCGCGCTGAAGGGCGTGGACATTCTCCTGAATCCCAGCGCCAGCCACTTCGCGTTCGGAAAGCACGAGATAAGGAAGCGCTTCGTGCTGGAGGGCAGCCGGGCCTTTGGCGCGAGCTATGTGTATGCGAATCTCCTGGGGAATGAATCCGGCCGGGCGATCTTCGACGGGGAGGCGATGATCGCCACCCAGGGACAGATCCGCGCCGTGAGCGGGCGGTTTTCCTACCAGGACTTTCAGGTGATCTCCGCCCACGTGGACGTGGACACCACGCGGATGAACCAGGCCCGCACCTCCAGCTATCGCCCGAACCTTTCCGCCGACGAGGACGGCATGGTGAGCGTGGATTTCCCCTGGCCCGTGCTGGCTCCCGGCGGCACCACGCCCGGGGAGGCGGCCTGGGAACACGCGCCGGATCTGAAGGCGGAGGAGTTTTCCCGCGCGGTGCCCCTGGCGCTCTTTGACTACCTGAGAAAGAGCCGGTCCCGGGGCTTCGTGGTGAGCCTCAGCGGCGGCGCGGACAGCGCGGCGGTCTCGGTGCTGGTGCGTCTCATGGTGGACCAGGCGCTGAAGGAAATAGGCCCCGCCGCGCTGCGGGAAAAGCTGGGCTACATCCCGGAACTGGCCGCGGCGGAGACGGCGGAGGACTTTATGGTGCACCTCCTCACCACCGCCTACCAGGCCAGCGGGAACAGCGGGAAAGTGACGCGCAACGCGGCGCGCGCCGTGGCCAGGGCGGCGGGCTCGCGGCACTTCGAGTTCGACATCAGCAAGATCATTTCCGGATACACAAAAATGGTGGAGGGCGGCCTGGGCCGGGAATTGACCTGGGAGCGGGATGACATCGCGCTCCAGAACATCCAGGCCCGCGTGCGCAGCCCCGGCATCTGGATGCTGGCGAACCTCAATGGCGCGCTCCTCCTGGCCACCAGCAACCGGAGCGAGGCAGCGGTGGGGTATGCCACCATGGACGGCGATACCAGCGGCGGGCTGAGCCCCATCGCGGGCATCGATAAAGCGTGGCTCCGCAGTTGGCTGGTGTGGATGGAGCACGGCGGCCCGGCGGGATTCGGCCCCATCCCCGCGCTGCGCGCCGTGAATGTGCAGGCCCCCACGGCGGAACTCCGGCCCCAGGAGAGCCACCAGACGGACGAGGCGGACCTGATGCCCTACCCGCTGCTGGACGCCATCGAGCGCGCGGCCATCCGGGATAAACAGTCGCCCCTGGAGGTTTACCAGCACATGCGCTTTCACTTTCCCCAGTATGAAGCCCGCCAGCTCCGGGCATGGGTGGAGCGGTTTTTCACCCTCTGGTGCCGGAACCAGTGGAAGCGGGAACGCTACGCCCCCAGCTTCCACCTCGATGACGAAAACCTGGATCCCAAAACCTGGTGCCGCTTCCCCATCCTCAGCGGCGGCTTTCAGGTGGAGCTGGAGGAACTGAGGAACTTCGTGGAATGATCCGGGAACGCGGCGGGTGAGCCCGCCGGGGCCTATTCTTCACTCTCCGCGTTCCGCTGCCGGCGGCGCTTCTTTTCGTCCTCGTCCGTTTCGTCGTCGCTGCCGCCGCCGAAGCTGATGAGATCCACGCTGAAGTCCGAGGGCAGCCCCGTGGCATTGTCCTCCTTCACCGGTTCCGGGCGGTTGTTCGTGCCCGGCGCGGGAGTGGAGGCGGCATTGGTCGCGGCGGCGGCGCTGTTCACGGACACGCTGGGGACGCTTACGGACGGCGCGGCGGGAGTGCCGGTGCTGAGGCCGCCCGCGGAGATATTCCCCGCGTTCAAAACCTGGGCCGCGGCGATGTTCAGATTCCCCTGGGAACGGATGCCGGCATCCCCGGCGTCCACCGTGCCCTTCGGCGCGATGAGGTCCACATCCCCGGGCTTGATCCCCGCCACGGCGGCGAGCACGCCGATGCCACCGCCCGTGGCCAGGCCCGCGAGGTCCGTCTGCACCGCGCCGCTCTGGGGATCGATGAGCACCCGCGTGGGCGGCGCGGACTGCACGGTCTTTGACGAGGAACCGGCGGCGATGTTTCCATTCGTGGACCAGATGATCTCACTGCCGCCGCGCAGCGTGAAGATCCGCCCGATGCCGATGCTCACATCCCCGCCCGTGAAGATGGAGATATTCCCGCCGCTCTCCGTGATGATGCCCGGAGGCGAGAGCGGATTCCCGATGGTGGTGGACGCCATCTCCAGCCGCCCGCCGGGCGCGAAGACACTGATGTTCCCGCCATTGCGCGTGCGCAGGTCCCGCCCGCGGGTCAGCACATTGCCGGAAGCCGTGGCGGGGAAGAGTTTCGCGATGGCCGCGAGCCCGCCCGCGTATTCCGTGTCGCGGTCCTTCAGGTAATCGCGCCCCGCGTTCCGCAGGAGAAGATAGAACGCCTGGAGCGCGATGCGGTTTTTCTCCTCCACCGGCAGATCCGCGAACACCCGGCCTCCCAGTTCGCCCTCCAGCTCCTTCAGCAGCGTCTGGCCGGAGGTGCCGGTGAGGAATTGATCGATGAACGCCGTGAAGTTCAGCGTGCCGCCCGCCAACCCCGCCGCGAAGCCCGTGCCCGCGCCGATGACCAGATCCGCGCCCTCGAACGGCAGGTAGGGATTCCGTGCGTTCCCGATGCTGGTGATCCCCGTGCCCGTGCCGTCCGCCAGGCCCGCGCCGGTGCCGAGATCCAGCGTGCGGCCCGCCAGTACCTCCAGCGTGCCGGGACCGGAGATCTGGATATCCCCCGCCAGCGGCGTGCTGTCGAGATTCGTCACATTCCCCGCCGCCGCCGAGGCCACGCGGAGCGGCGAATTCGCGCTGGAGGGAATGATGTCCCGTCCGCTGCTGACAATGCTGTTGTCCGCCGCCGTGAGGTTTTGCAGGTAAAGCGCCACGTCCGTGACATCCCGCGCGGCAAACACCTGGGTGCTCTTTGGCGAGAAAAGCGCGAGCCCCGAGAGATCGCCACCGCCCGCGTAGAGACGCACGGGGGAGGTGTCATGGAGGTGCAGCAGCCCGGCGGCATGCAACGCCTGCTTCGTTTGCAGCACGCCATTCGTGCCCGTGCTGCCGCCGGTCTCGGCAAAGAGGCGGTCGATGAAATCCAGGAACCGCAGCTCCGTGCCCGTGCGGCTGGCCTCGCCGGTTTGCAGGCCCGCCACGGTTTGATAGGCAAAAGGCGAGGCCGCGCCCGGGATGGCCGCGGGGTTCGCGTCCGAGAGATTGATCCGCGCCGCGCCCCAGGTGATGGCGCGCGTGCCATTGATGGTGACCACGCCGTTCGGTTGCAGGCCGGAGAGCGCGCCGCCCGCCAGCAACTCCAGCGTGCCGGAGGCCGAAGGGGAAAGCGTGAGATCGCCCGCGAGGTTCAGATTCCCCGTGAAGGCCGTGGCCCGGAGCGTGCCCGGCAGGAGGGACACCAGCGTGCCAAAGGGCTCCACCTTGCTCTCATTCAGCCGCAGCCATGGCTTGTTCGCGGCGGCGGAGAACTGGGAGAGCAGCAGCTTGTTCGTGAGCCAGGCCTCCAGCAGCGGCGTGGCCCCACCCGCGGAGGAGCCGGGCAGCGTGGCCTCCGTGCGCACCGTGAGATCGCCGCCCAGGGCGGTGACGTTCACCGTGCTGTCCGCCGCGTAGGTGGAGAAGTAGGTCTTATACCAGAAGGTGTTATTCAGACCGCCGGGCAGGAGGAAAGTGTTCGCCACCGGTCCCAGGAGCACGCTGCCGCGCGCGGTGACGTCGAAGCTGCTCTTGCCCGCGAACAGCGTGGTGGACAGCCGGGTGTATTCGGACTCCTGCCCCGCCGTGATGCTGCCCTGCGTGAGCACGGAGCGCGTGCTGTTCGTGACGATGCTGCCGCCCGCGCGCAGTTCGCCGCGACCGCGCTCCACGTAATAAACCCCGGCGTCCAGATTCCCGCCCGCGCTCACCGTGAGATCGCCACCGCCCAGCTCCAGCAGCCTGGCCGCGGAGGGCGTGCCTTTGGCCATGCGCGCGTTGGTGGGGATCACGGCATCCACATTGCTGATGTTCCCGCCCGCGGTGAGCGTCACATCGCCACCTCCCAGCGCGCCGATGCCCTGGAAGAAATTGCTGAAGTCCACCCACCACGACGTGGACTCCACATCGCCGAAGAAGCCCGTGCCGAACTGCCCCGTCACCGGATCCACATACCCGCGGCGGTAGAGCCAGTTGTTCGGCAACTGGAAGGAGGAGTCCGCCACCAGTTGCCCCGCGCTGTTCTTTGTCAGGTGCTCGATGTTCCCGCCCGCGCGGATGGTCACATCGCCGCCCGCCATGCTGTAGAGCGCGGGGTAGGACGTGGTCTGCTGGATGGCGCCCAGCTCGGACTCGCCGCCCGTCTGGTTGAGGATGGGATTGTCAAACGTGCCGTCCAGCGTGGGGTTCGTCACCCGCGTGCCCGCGGTGTAGATGGTGGCAAACTGATTCAGCAACTGCACGTCCCGCGCGGTATTGATCTCGATATCCCCCGAGCCCGTGCGGATGACCTGGAAGCGGTTCGCGATGGCCGTGCCGGTGAGCGCGTTCGCGCCGGACACGGTGGTCTCGTTCCGGCCATTGTCCTTGCCCAGGCGGAGCGTGCCGGAGGTGGCGGCCAGCGTCTCCGCGGAGACCGTGCCGCGGAAGTCCGACGCGCCCAGGTCCGCCCCGGCGGTGAGCCGGTAGCTGTAGGACTGTGTATTCACCGGCAGCAGCACGTTCTGCGTTTGCAGACGGGCCAGCCAGAGGCGCTGCTCCGAGGGCGGCGGATTGTTCGCCGGATTGTAGGGCGTGAAGCCGTCGCTGAGGGCGTTGTAGAAGTTCAGGCTGCCCGCCGCGCGGAGCGTGAGCACCCCCGGGGCGCTCTCCGGGCCGAAGCGATAGGTGGAGAGATTCCAGTCGCTGGTGTAGGTGGAGGTAGTGGATCCCAGGTTGAGATCGCCCGCGCGGTTGATGATCTCCGCGCCGGGCGAGAGCACCAGCAGGGGCTCCAGTCCCGCGTTGTTAGAAAGGAGACGGCTCTGAAGGGCGGCATAACCCGCGCTGGCCGTGCCCGCCGTGCCCAGGAGCGCCTGGCCATCGGCGAGGATCGCGGCCTGCGTGGCGGAAGTGATATTGCCGCCGCTGGTCGTGAGGTCATAGACGCGATACCCCTCCACCTGGACGCTGGAGGCCCCGGTGATGGTGCTGTTCAGCGGATTCACCAGGATGTCCGTATGGTCCACGTCCTGCGGCGCGCGGAGGTGCAGTTTCCCGCCGAACTGCCCCTGGTAGGCGCTGGCGCCGGGCGTGAGGGCATCGCCGGGAACGAGCGCGGCCACGGAGAGATTGATCGTGGAGCCGGTCTGGAGATCCAGCGTGCCGGTGCCCGCCACGCCATTCAGCGAGGTGCCGGACTCCAGACGGATGGCCCCGCCCTTGCCCGCGGCGCTGAACTTCCGCCCCGCCGCGTTGAGCACGGCACCGCCGGAAAGCGTGAGATCGCCATGGGCCGCGAGATTGATGGTGCCACCGGTGGTGCCCGAGGCATCGATGGTGCCGGTGACGAGGACGCTGCCGGTGTCCGCCGAAAGACTGAACTCCGCGGCCTTCACCGCGCCATCGATGACCACATCCCCGCCCCGCACGCGGATCTGCTGGCGGTCCGTGAAGGAGGCGGCGGTGAGCGTGGCACTGAGGGAGGCCAGCGAGGGGAGCGTGGCGGTATCGAGCTCGAATCCGCCGTTCCGCCCGCCCGTGCCCCCGGAAGCCTTGAGCACGCCCGCGGAGGTGAACGCGCCCGCCGGAGTGCTCACGGAGAGCGTGCCCGCGTTGCCGCCACCCGCGGGAGCGGAGAGATCGATCACCGCGCCGGCGGTCACCTTCACATTCCCCGCGTCCGCCGTCAGCCGGACGCTCCCGGCATCGGTGTATCGCGCCGTATCATAAAACAGTTGCCGCACGCCGGAGACCCCCACGTTGCCCGAAACCGTGAGATCCCCCGCGGTGGCCCGGGCGGAGAGCAGGCCGCTGGGAAGATAGACGCGGGTGTCCGCCGTGACGCTCGCGCCCGTGAGATTCAGCGTGGCCCCCAGGCCGCCGCCGGTGGTGGCGGACGCGCCGGAGGAGGAGGTGATCCGCAATTCCCCGCCCGCCGCGAGCGTACGCACGGAGCCCGCCGCGCCCGTGAGCAGCGGGGTGACGGCGCGCAGCGCGCCCTGGGCGGAGAGGCCGCCCGTGCCTTCGCCGGTGAGAACCTTTGTGGCCGTGAGGGAGACAGTGCCGTACTGTTGCAGCGCCAGTTGTCCGGTCCCGGCCCGCAGGGTTTCCGCCTCAAAGGCGAGCGTGCCGGAAGCGGCGGCGGGTGCCGGGGCCGCGGCTCCGGAGGTATTTTGCAGCAGGAGGTCCTTCGCCTTGAACGATACCGTGCCCTGGCCCTGATCAAAGCCGCGGATGGCTCCCGCGCTGAGCGTGAGGCTGGCCAGCCCCGCGCCGCCCACCTGGCCGGTGCCGTAGATATCCAGCGTGGAATAGCTCAGCAGCGAAAGCGAGGAGGCGGACTGGAGATTTTGCAGCGGCGTGCCCGTGAGCACCAGCCCGGCATCCGGGGGCAGCGCGCCCGCGTTGGCCAGTTGAAGACTCACGCGCCCGCTGTTGATCGCAAAGGCCCCTGCGGAGAGCACCGCCGAGGGATCGAGGAAGGTGGAGGCCGTGGAATCCAGCGTGACCGCGCCGCCCGTGAGCGCGGCTCCGGCCCCGAGGGTGAGCGCCGGGCCGGTGGTGGAGGTCACGCCCGCGCGGGTGAGGCGCGGGGCCGTGTCCTGGGACACGCGCAGCGCCACGCCATTTCCGGTGAATTGCAGCGCCTCCGCGCCCGCCGGGAGCGTGCCCGCGGAGGTGATGGAGGCCCCGGGCTTCACGGTGAGTCCGGCATTGCCCGCGAGGATGATATCCGCCGCGGTGAGCGGCGTGCCCGCGTTGTCCACGGTGATGTTCCCGCCGCGCACGCTCACGCTGGTGCCGGACGCGCCCCGCACCCGGCGCCCGCCGATGAGCAGGCTCTCCGCGCCAAAGCCATCCAGCGCGGCGGCGCTGAGGGTGAGCGTATTCGCCACCGGGGCCGCCGTGCCGCCGGTGATGAGAATGTCCAGCGGCGAGCTGATATCGATGCTCGCGCCCCGCCCCGCCGCGATGGAGCCGGAGGCCACGCCGCCGGAGAGGGTCATGGACTGCGTGGCCTGGAAGACGAGCGATCCGGAATCCGCCGGCAGCCGCGGCACGGCCACGTTCAGGGAGGCGGCGCTCTGCTTGAAGAAAGTGTTGGCCAGGAAGGTATCGTACTGCGCCCGCGCCCGGACCACGGTGCCGGAGGCCACCTCGAATTGTGACGCCACGGTGGAAACCTCCCGCGCTGTATCCAGCCCGGAGTAAC
Organism: Verrucomicrobiales bacterium; assembly: GCA_965229245.1. Lineage (GTDB taxonomy): Bacteria > Verrucomicrobiota > Verrucomicrobiia > Verrucomicrobiales > V1-33 > V1-33. The sequence goes on along the minus strand of CBDDIW010000001.1, from coordinate 65,368 downwards.
GGTAGCCGGAGACCACGCTCTGGCCGCCCGGCATCTCCGTGGTGCCTCCCGGCGTGCCGCCGGTGGCGGTGACCAGCACGGCTCCCGGCAGCAGCGCGTAGCGCGCGGGCAGCAGGGTATAGACACCCGCGGCCAGGGTCTTGCTGCCGCTGAGGTAGATGCTGTCGCCCGCCTGGAGCGTGGAATTCACATACCCCGGCCCGGAGGAGGCGATGAGGTTTGTATCCGTATTCAGTGCATTGTAGGGAGCGGTGGCGGCGGGGATGGATTGATAACCGGGGATCACCGCGAAGCTGCCGGCGGAGGCGAGAATGTCCGCCGGGCCGCCCAGGCCCGCCACCCAGCGGTAAGCCAGGAGATCGCCGCCGCCCCGCAGGTCCACGGAGGCCCCGGAGTCCAGCGTGATATTCCCCGCGGAGAGCACGATGCTCTTTTCCGGCGGGCCGCCGGCCGTGATGTCCACCCCGCGCGGATCGATCCACTTCGTGCCGTCCGTGCTGACGCCATAGGGAATGGTGATCCCCTTCCCCGTGACGGGATCCACGGCGGACACGGACGTGATGCCGCCCGTGCCGAGCGTGAGACTGGAGGTGACGGGAAAAGGAAGCGTGGAGCCGGTCAGCAGCTCCCGCGGCGCGGTGCCCGTGCCGTTCCACCCGAGATTGATGGTGCCAAAGGGCGCGCGGAGCGTGCCATTCTGGTGTATGGCGGACGCATACACATTCAGCGTGCCCCCGGCGGAAAGCGGGAGCTGGCGCGTGCCGGAGGACTCGATGGTGACGGAGCCCGCGGTGCCGCCGTGGTCGTAGGCGGCAATGGTGAACTCCGAGGCCGTGACCGGATGGATCTGCCCCGCGCGCAGCGTGAGATCCCCCGCGATGGTGAGGATGCCGCTGCCGCGGAGATCGCCGCCCGCGGCATTCAGCGTGGCCGTGCCGATGTTTTGCAGGGCCAGCGTGCCGGCATCGATGGACCCGGCATTCACCGTCAGGCTGCCGCTGCCAAAGGTGGGCGGCACGTTCAGGAACGGAAGCTGCCCCGCGCGGTCCTCCGTCCGCACCGGCGGCTGGAAGGCCGAGCCCAGGGAGACATACGGGGCGCTCAACGTCACCGCGCTGTCCGCGAAAAGCAGGCCGCTCTTTCCGGCACTGATGGACCCCCGCGCCGCGATATTCACCGCGCCGGAGAACCGGACCACGCCACCGAGATTCAGGGAATCAAACCCGCCCGCCGTGAAGCGGTCCGCGGCGAAAAGCCCGCGATCCGTCTGCGGCAGGCCGATGCCCGCCGGGCCCGCCCGCACCACATTCCCGCTCTGCGTGACGGTGAGGTTCGTATCCAGCACCGGCGGCACCGTGCCCGGCGCGTAGAAGCGGCCGGAGGAAACGGAAAGCGTGCCCCCCGTTCCCCGCGTGCCGCCCGCGCGGGCGAGGAGCGTGGCGTCGGAAGCCAGCATCTGCCCGCCGGAGAGCGTGATGGAGCCGCCGTTGCTATCGATGCGCACGGGCACCGTGGAGAGCGCGTAGAGTTCATCCGAGAGCCCGCTGCTCCCGGGCACGCGGTAATTTTCCGAAGGAGCCGCCACGGACGGGTGCAGGTCCAGGGTGCCACTGGTGCCGGAGGCATCGAGGACCGCGCCCTCCGCGGCGGTGATATTTCCGGAGACACTGATCTGCCCGCCGTTCAGCACGGAGCCCACGCGCCGGCCATAAGCATCCGGGAGGAGAATGGTGGTGCCCGCCGCAGAGAGCACGCTTTGCGGCCCGGCATACACGGTGGTGAGCGCCTGGGTGGTATCCGCGAAGCCCAGGGGCGTGGAATTCCGCGCGCCGCTCACGGTGATGGTCCCGCCCGGAGCATAGAGTCCGCCGAGAATGGAAACGGTGTGCCCCGCCAGGGAGATGGCTCCCAGGGGATCGGTGCGCAGCACGGACCCCTCGCCGATCACAATATCCCCGCGCGTCTCCAGGCCCTCCAGGCCCTCCACGCCGGGGGCGCTCAGGGTGAGCTTCACCGGCGTGCGGATGCCGGGGATTTCATCGATAACATTCAACGCCAGCGCCGTGTCCGGGCTGGTGGGAATGACGGCCTGAAGCCGTTGCGCCACCGGCTCCACCACGGTGCCGGGAGCCACGGAAACCGCGGGCGTGGACTGCCCGGACTCGCCCAGCCCGGTGATGGTGTAAGTGCCGAAGCCGCCCGTCCGGAAGAACTCCGGCGCGAGCACCAGGGTGTTGGGATTGGAACTCGCGCCGCCGATCTGCACCAGGCCCGCCTGCACGGAGAGCGCGCCCGCCGCCGCGCCGGAGTAGCCGCGCAGCGTGGCCCCCAGGTTCAGCGTGCCGCCGAGCACCGCGCCTGTTTCAGGATCCTGCCCGGCCTTCACCGTGAGGCTCCCGGCATCGCCGTAGTGCAGGCCGCCCTGGGCATCCAGGAGCACGCCGCCGGAGACATCCAGCACGCCGCCCGCCGCGAGGTTCGCGGTGTAGGCGGAGATATTGATGGAGCCGCCATCGAGGGCCGCGGGCACCGCCGCGGGAGCGGGGGAATTCAGCAGATCATTCACCACCAGGCCGGCGGTGCTGATCGTCGCACCCGGCGAGAGAGAGAAAACCCCGCGTCCCTCCCGCACGGCGGGAAGCTGCGGCGGCACATTCGTGGCCAGTACCGCGGCGTCATAGGGCGAGACATTCAGGGCCTTGAAATCCAGTGTGCCGCCCGGGGAGGTGATGTTGCCGGAGACCGTGATGTTTGAGGCCGTGAGGGAGAGATGGCCGCCCGGCGCGAGCGCCAGATCCGTGCCCTGGGGAACGGTGATAGAGCCTTCCACATTCTGCACGCTCAACGTGCCAAACCCCTTGTCAGCCACGAGGTCCGGCGAAAGCGATACCGCGGCCTTCCGCGAGCTGTCGAGCGCCGCGGGTTCCCCCTGGGCATCCAGCGAGAAGGGGGCGGGAGCAGTCTCCACCGCGCCGCTTTTGAAGACGATCTCCGGCGGCGTGGGATACGTAGTGAGGTAAGCCGGGGCCGCCGGGCTCCGGGCCTGGAAGGAGAGCTTCAGCGTGCCGCTCTGCGGGAGTGAACTGGAGGACTGGCCATCGCGCAGTTGCAGCGTGCCCGCCACACTCCGGCCCACCAGCGTGCCATCCAGCGCCATGGAGGGCGCGGTGATGGAGAGGGTGCCCGCGTTCGCGCCCTGGGTGTAGCCATCCTCATAGTGCGTGCCGGAGGGACTGAGGGCCTGCGGGTAGCTTTCCACCGCGCCCCAGCGGTTCGAGATGAGCGTGGAATTCCCCGTGTAGAGCCCGGAGTACACGAGGTCCGGCGTGGCGTCCGCGATATCGATAAGATTCCCGCCGCTCACCACCGTGGAGGTGCGCACATACGCGCCCTGAAAGGCGGTGTAGCCGCCGGAGACATCCAGCGTGGCCCCGTCCCGCACCACCACGGATTCCCCCGCGGAGATATTCAGCGTGCCGCCGTCCGCCGTGAGCTGGCCCACACGGCGCTGCACCAGACCCAGATAGCCGCTCACGTCCGCCAGGGGCGTGCCCACCCATTCCTTGCCATTATAGGTGCCGGTCTCCGCGGCATTCACGGAAATGGTGGCCCCGCGCAGCGCGCCATCCCGCTGGAGCGGGGAGCCCGCCAGCTCCGAGGCACGGAGTTGCAGGGTGAGGATATTCTGCTGCACGGAGGCCTCGGCCCCGGCGGTGCCCGCGACGCTGACGAGCGCACCGGTATCGAAATACACCTGCCCGCCATCGTTGATGAAGGTGGACACCGGGGGCGTCAGGCTGCCGTCATAGACCCAGCGGCCCGCGCGGATGGTGGCCAGCGCGCCGGGTGCCAGCAGCGTGGAATTGGGCGCGAAATGGATGGCCCGGCCCTCGATATTGATCTCCGAACCCAGGGCCAGCTTCGTGCCCGTGGTGGTGGTGGTGCTCGCGGTCTCCGGCAGAATGCGCAGCACGCCGCCCAGCTCCACGCTGCCCGTGGACTTGAAAAGCCATGGCGTGCCGGTGGAGGCCACCGCGGGATCGTAGCCCGTGTTAGGCACCGCGTCATAGCTCGCGTGGATCTCGATGCGGCCATTGAGCGCCACGGAGGTGCTGCTGTCGATGAAGCCGGTGTTCGTCACCACCGCGCCCGCCAGCCAGGCATTGCCGCGGGGCACGTCGATAAGCCCGGTGTTCGTCACCCTGCCGCCGTAACTCCCGATGGTCCCCACATACACATCCAGCCCCCGCAGGCCGGGGTCCGCGGAGCGGTGGGCATCCACGCCCACCTGCAATCCCGCCGCCAGAATGGTCTGCCCCGCGGGCGTGGAGAGCGTGCCCGCGTTGGTCACATTCGGCGCGGCCAGGAGGATGCGCCCGCCATTGCCGTCCGCGCCTGCCGGGCTGGTAATCTGCGCGCCCGCCTCCACCGTGATATCGCCAAAACGGCCCGTGGCGGCGGGTGGTGCCGCGGGGGTGAAGGCCGGGGTGCCTTTCGCGCCCGCGGCGATGGGCAGGGCACTGAAGAGGAACTGCGAGTCCGGATTGTTCAGCAGGCCGTTGCTGAGGAGATTGGTATTGATGGGCAGGGACGAGGCCGTGAGCGTGTGCAGATTGATCTGGCTGGTGGCCCCGAAAAGAATCCCGTTAGGATTCAGAATATAAACCTGTCCCTGGGCCTCGATGTTCCCCAGAATCTGCGAGGGCGCGCCCGTGGGATCGGTGATGCGGTTGAAAGCGATCCACTGGCTGGCGTTGCTCCCGGCGGCGCTCTGGTCGAACTTCACCGTGGTCTCGCGGCCCACGTTGAAGGTTTCCCACTCCAGCAGCGCCTGCTGGGAGGTTTGTTTGATGGTGACGTTCGTGCGCCCGGTGGTGGCCGTGGTCTGCACCGGATTCAACGCGCCGATGGGGGAACCGTTGAGCTTCAGACCGCCGGTGGCGAGGCCGTTGGGCACGGAGGGCAGCGTCTGGCCGGGGGCGTTGGGATTCGGGCGCGGGGCGACCACTCCGGAGGCTGCGGCGCGGGCGTTGGCCTGCATCACCTTCACCGCGTTCAGGGCCTGGGTAGTGCGCGCCAGGGCGTCCTGGGCATTGGCTTTGGCCTGTTGCTGCTGCTGGGCGATCAGCGCCGCCGTGGAGGAGGGCGTGGTGGGAGCGGAGGGCGCGGTGCCGCCACGCAGAAGATCCCCCGCCCGCGCGCCGGGAGCGAGCGCCAGCGCCAGCGCGGCGGAGAGCCGCGGCGCGGTGGTGAAAAGAAAGACGCGGGTGCGGGGGGACGGCTTCATGGTTTCGAAGGCGGGGTTTTCTCCGGTGCCGGGGGAGTGGCGGGTTTTGCGGTGGGAGCGGGAGCGGCCTGCCCGGGCTTGATGCGCTGGGCGTAGAGTTTGTCCGTCTGGTCCTGCGTGAAGTTCTCGATCTTCACGCGGCTGAGGCGGGTGAAGGGCTCGCGGTTCGCGATGGCCTTGCCCAGGCTGAAGGCTTCGTATTCCTTCAGGATGTCCGTGGCGAGCGTGAGGAGGGCCACGTTCTTCCGCTGCTGCGCGGCGATGACGCGGTCCGCCTCTATCTTATGCTGGGCGAGAGCGGCGCGCTCGGCTTCCTTTGTTTTCGCGAAGTCCGCGGCGGCCTCGTAGGCGGCTTTCCATTTTTCCAGATTCGCGGCCAGCAGCGCGGCCTCTTTTTCTTTCGCTAGGGACTTCTCCTCCAGGGTGGCAATTTTCTTCTCGCTGGCCGTCTGGTCCGCCGCCGCCTGTTTGGTCACGGTCTCCAGTTTCGTGGTGAGCTCTTTGGTTTTGCGCTCCAGTCCGGACTGCGCGGCCTTCGCGGCATCGCGCTCTGTTTCCGCCGAGCGCACCTGGGTGGTGAGCGCGCGCAGGGATTCCCGCAGTTTGCGCAGCTCCGCGTCCGCCGCTTCATCCGCGCGGGCGGTCCAGGGGAGGAGGGCGAGAAGGAGAATGGCGGGACGCGGGATCATGTTAGAATTTGGTGCTGAGGTCGAAGAAGAGGATATCGCTTTCCAGGGTGGGGCCCGCGATCTGTTGGGCGCTCATCCAGCGGAGACCGGCGCGCACTTTGCGGGAGATGGCGTAGTTCGCGCCGAGGGTGAAGCCCTTCATGTTCGTGCCCCCGCCACCGAAATCCTGATCGTTGAATCCATCCACCACGGCGTCGGATTCCACGTAGCGATAACCGATGCTCGCGTTCCAGTCGCCGCGCTTTTCAAACAGCGGCTTGCCCGCGCGCAGGTTCAGGATCCACGCGGTATCGCCGCCTTCATAGGCTCCGGTCGCGCCCGTGGCGGTGTTCGGGCCGCGATTGTTCACAGCTTTTCCGTTGATGGCATCGCGGTCCCAGGCGGTGTTCTTCAAATACTCCCCGGTGAGCGAGAGCTGGAAGGGCGCGAGCTTGTTGAAGTCCACTTTCCCCGTCAGGGCCAGCACGCGGAAGGGCGTGGCGAGACCGTAGTATTGATACTGATCCGTGGTCCCATTGTTATTGAGCGGGCCGGGAATGATATTCCGCAGCGGCATGTAGGTATTCCCCTTTTGCGCGAAGGCCGGACGGGTGTTGTCCGTGTCCCCGGCATCGTTGGGCCCCAGCGGGGTAAAGGGGCTGGAGAACTTGCCCTCCACGTTCTGGAAGTCGTAGTAAGCCAGACCCAGTTTCGCCTCCACGTCCTTCTTCAGCTTGAAGTCCACGCCCACCTGCGCGGCGTAGAGCCACTTGTCCGTGCTGGAGAATTTGGCCGGCTGATTCGAGGAGAAGTTGAGGTCCGTGTTGAACACCGGGAACGCGCCCGCCGTGACCCACGGGCTGATGCCGTCCCGCCATTCCGTGCGGGCGCGGATGGCCAGACCATCGAAGCCCAAGTCCTCGGAATAGATGGCCGTGGTGCTGAAGAACGGATTGTCAAAGCGTCCGAGGCTGAGCGTGAGTTCACTTTCGCCCACCTCGCCGAGATGATAGTTCAGGAACGCGCGGTCCAGCCAGATGGCGTATTTACTGAAGTTCCCGCCCTGCCCCTGATTCGCGAGACCCAGGCTTTGGTTGCTGGAGACCGGGGAATTGTCCTGCCCGGTGCCGATGCGGAATCCCGCGCTCCATTCCTCCTCGATGGGAATCTCCGCGCCCAGGCGGAACCGGAGCCGGGTGCGGCGGCGGTCCTTGTCCACATTGTATTGCGGGGAAAACTCCGTGCCCGCCACGTCAAAGGGAGAGCCGGTATTGATGGCGTTGAAGTTGGGGAAGGCTCCCGTGTTGTCGTTCCCGTCCGGAAAGCTGATGGAGTCATAGCGCAGCCGGAGATCGCCAAAGGGCTCCCATCCGCCGCGCGGTTCGGGCAGGGTTTCCTTGCCACTCCCCTTGCCTCCGCGGCTGGCCCAGCCCTCCGCGCGGCCCTGGGCCACCACGGCCTGGGTCACCTCCTCGCGGAGCTGGGTGCGCACGGTTTCCGGCACATAGGGCACGCGGACGTCCTCCACCAGCGGCTGGGGATCGCGCGGAGCCGCGGCGGACTCGGCTTCGGCGGCGGCGGTATCGGCATCCGCCAGGGCGATGAGTTCCGCCGCATCCTCTTTGGTTAGCGCGCCCCGGGCCACGAGGCGGTTCACGAGATTCACGCTGAATTTCCGCGAGCGTGTTTCCTTCGGGGTCGCGGCGGGCGGGAGCGGCACGCCCGGCAGGAGATCCGCCGGGGGCGCGCCCAGCGGGGCGGGCGGCAGTTCCGGCAGGGCGGGAGCCTCCTGGGCGGACGCGGGCAGGACGCAGGCGAGCGCCGCGATCCATGCGGTGGCGTGAAGGAGCGCCGCGGGGCGGCCGGAATGGGCGGGGGTGTCGTTCATGATACGGGGCGGGCCTCCGGTGGTTAACGTGGTCGGCGCGCGGTGAGTTGGAAGGTGACGGGCCGGGGCATTTCCGGCGGGGGTGGGGACTGAAGCTGAAGACCGGTGAGGACTTCATCGCGCAGCGTGGCGTCCAGCGCGGGATCGCCCGTGGAGGAGACGAGCCGGGCGCGGGTGATGCGCCCGCTTTCATCCGGCCAGACCTGGACGCGGAGGTTCAGACTGGCCTGGCGGGTTTTGCGATGCGTGCGGAGGGCTTCGACAATGCGGCCCCGCGCCTGGGTGGCGTAGGCCGTCCAGCGGGAGCGGGCGCTGCCGCCGATGCCGCCGTTTCCATTGCCGCCGCCGTTGCCCTTGCTGCCCAGGCCGAAGCCATCGGGCGGGCCGTCGCCCTTGATGTTCGTGCCCAGCTGGGGAGGTTCATCAGGCGGCTTGATGTCAGGAGAAGGCTCCTCGGGCAGCACCTCCTCCGGCTTTGGTTCGTCCAGCTTTTGCTCCACCTGGGGAGGCGGCGGCGGGGGGGGAGGAGGCAGGGGCCGGATGGCCACCATGGTGATCTCCGGAGGTTTCGGCGCGGGTCCGCCTTTGTCCCCGGAGAGCCGGGGGCCAAGGAAAACGGCCGCTCCCAGGAGCACGGCGGCGATGCCCAGCGAGAGCCAGTGACGGCGCGCGAAGCTCCGGGTGTCCTTTTCGTCCTCTTCGAAATCGCCAGGTTTCATGGTCAGCCTTTCGAGGGTTTTGTGGCCAGGCCCACCTGGGAAATCCCCAGGCGTCCCAGGACATCCAGCACGTCCATGACGCCCTGGTATTGCGTGAGGCTGTCGCCGCGCACCACCACGGGGAAGTCCGGCTCCTGCGCCTTGCAGGCCGAGAGCTGCTGCTCCAGTTCCGCCACGGACACGGGGATGGTATCCAGGAAAATGCTGCCTTCGTTATTGATGGTGATCGCCTTCGTCTTCGGTTTGGAAAGACTGGGCGTGCTGGCGCTGGCCTTGGGGAGATTCACCTTCAGCCCCTGCACGGAGGCCGTGCACATGAGGATAAAGATCACCAGCAGCACGTACGCCAGATCCAGCATCGGCGTGATGTTGATGTCGTCGTAGGGCTTGTCGTCGTTGACTTGCATGGCCGTGGCTTTTTGAGGGTCAGTCCGGCGGGCCGCCGCGGTAGTGCTCGGCCATGCTGGTCACGAACTCGTCGATGAAAACGTGCATCCGGTTGTTCGTCTCCTTGATGCGCGTGAGCAGGTAATTGTATCCAAACAAAGCGGGAATGGCCACGGCCAGCCCGGCCACGGTGGCCAGCAGCGCGGCGGCGATGCCCGGGGCGATGGCGTTCACATTCACCTCCCCGGCGGCGGCCACGGCGGCAAAGGTGATCATGACGCCCACCACCGTGCCCAGGAGGCCCAGGAACGGACCACCCGAGATGGCGATGGTGAGGAGCACGATCTTCGAATTCAGCGTCTCCGTCTCCAGCACCTGCGCGCCGTCCAGCTTTGCCTTCACCGCCTGAATGGCCCGCGTGGTGAGCGAGCGCGGCTGATCAGGCCGGAGGGAAAGACGGCGCTGGATGGACTCCGAGCCCGCGCGGAAGATACGGAAATTCGGCGAATGCCGCAGGGCGCGGCGCTCTTCGGTGGTGAGCGGTCCGCCCAGGCCCTGGCCGCCCTGCTCGCTGGACTCATCCAGCAGCGCGAGGTCCCCGGTGACGCGGTCCCATTCCCTGGCAAAGAGCACATTCCCCGCGCGGATGCGGCTCAGGTAGCGGGCTTTCCCCACCATCACCACCCAGCTGACGACGGACATGATGGCGAGAATGCCGATGACCAGCCAGCCATCGAACGTCAGGTTCTTGATGATGACGGCGAAGTAGCCCTCCTCCAGCCAGCTCAGCCAGCCCTTTGGAGCCTCCTGGCTGGAGAATGTCAGCAGCTTCCCGTTCCGGTCGCCCCCCTGCCCCGCGGCGGCCAGCTTCACCCAGCCCGCGGGGCGCGCGGTTTTGGAAATCTGGAGTTCATCGAGATCGCCGATGAACGCCCCCGCGCCTTCACCACCGATGCGGGACTCGCCGCTCAGCGCGGGCAATCCGGCGGGCAGCGCGGCCTGGGAGGCACCGTCCACGTAGAGCGTGATCTTCGCCGGCTCCGCCACCACGGCGAGATGCCGCCAGGTGTTAGGCGTGAGCGCCGCGCCCGCCGGGGTTCTCTGGCCATTCACCGCCACATAGGGCACGCCATTCGCCAGTCCTATCACAAAAGTATTCCCGCCGTCCGTCCGCGTGAAAAGCGCCGCGTCCGGTTGCAGGGCGGGCGTCTTCACCCACGCGGACCACGTGAGGGCCGAGCCCGCGGGCCACGTCAGCGCGGGGCTGGTGGCGATGCGGATGCCGCCGCTTTCATCCAGCCGTACGCCCCCGGCGATGAGGGCTCCCTCCACGGCGATGCCCGCGTTCAGCCCCGGGTGCTGCCCCGTGGCGTCCTGGGGAGGCGTGTTGCGTTCGCTGAAGTGATAGACCAGCAGCGTGTCCGTGTCATAGCTGCCCTTCACATCCTCCGCCTTCACGCCCTTCGGTCCGGCATTGCCAAAGTAGAGCCAGAGGCTGGTCTTCCCGCCGGCCTTGATCTCCGGCACCTTCACCCAGGCGTAGCCTTCATTCAGCAGCGTGTCCCATTTCTCCACGTGGTGGGGGAGCACGGTCTTGTCATCGTCCGCCACGAACCGGAGGTCCGAGGCATCGGGCTTCGCGAGGTTGAACTGGAAATTCCCGTCGTGCAGGCGCACCAGCAGCGTGGTGCCGCCTATGGGGTCACTGATGGCGGACCCCGCGGAGGTGGTATCCACGGTGATCTTTTTCCGCTGCGTCCATTCATTGTTCCACCAGCTCTCCGCCATCGCCCGGCCGGCCGGGAGCAGGAGGAGTCCAAAAAGAGCCACGAGCCACACGGTGGCGCGCGGGAGACGGTAACGGGAAGACATCATTGGATCCTGGTTGGTCATGCGAAAGTCAAAAATCGGTCCACAGCCGGAAGGTCAGGGTGACGCCGTTCTCGTCCGTGAGCCGGAGCAGCGGCCAGGCGGCGTCGAGCGAGCCGTTGAAGTGATTGGCAAACCGGAAGCGGGTGCCGAGGCCCGCGCCCAGCAGATCGAAGTGATCCTTTTGCCCCGGCAGGGCATCCGTGAGCGTCACGCGTCCGCCCTCCAGGAAGGCATAGGCGCGCCAGTCTTTGGCCTTCGTGTCGGCGGTGCGGATGAGTGAGGGGCTGCGCAGCTCCACCGTGGCAAAAAGCGCGTCATCCCCCAGTGCGGCGGATTCCTCATAGCCCCGCACCGAGCCCAGGCCCCCGGCGGCGAACTGCTCGCTGTTGATGAGCGGCTGCCCCGCGAGCTGCCCCTGCACCTTCGCGAAAAACTGCGCGCCGCCGGACAACTCCCGCGTGTGGGAGAGATCGCCCCGCAGATAAAAGAACCCGCCGTTCGCCTTATAGCGTTTGGCGTCAAACTCCGCGCTGTCGCTCCCCATGCCGCGGAGGTGGAAGTTCAGCGCGCCATTGGCCTCCGTCGTATATTTCTTACCGGTCCACGTGGCACCATAGGCGAGGTTCCAGGGATAGTAGGTGATCGGCGTTTCCGTGAGATCGTCGCCGATGAGCAGATTCTCCCGGAAGTGCTTATAGTCCATGCCGAAGCTCAGGGACTGAAAGAAGCCCTCATGCTGCGGCAGGGTGAAAAGCGCGCGGGCCCCCAGGATTTCCCCGCGGCCCGCCACGGCGGCTCCGCCCAGCGTGGAGACATCGCTGTCCTGCTTCGTGCCGGAGAAAAGCAGGCTCACCTTGTCCGTGCCGCGCAGTCGCGCCAGATAATAAGCGGAGAGCACCTGGGCGTCCTTCAGCCGCTCCGGGGCGATCTGAAAGTTAAGCCCCAGGGCGTGGCCCTCCTGCCAGAGATTGTTATAACTGATGCCGCCATTGATGCGCAGGGAGGTAGTGCCCGGGCTGTGGCGGTTGTTCAGTTCCAGGCTGCCATGCAGGGGCAGACGGTCCTTTACATTGAGATCGATATCCACCGTGCCGGGCTCCACGCCGGGCCGGATATCCGGCGTCACCTGGCGGTCCGGCCATTGATTCAACGCCACGATGTCGCGGGTAATGTCGTTGAAATTCGGCACCCGCCCCTCCTCCATGGAGGGAGCCTTGCGGCGGATTTCCGAGGGCACGAACCACTTCGCGCCATTCACCCGCAGGCGGCCCACGGCCCCCTCCGTCACCTGGAGGAAGATGATGCCGTTTTTCCCCGACTGCTGGGGCACCTCCACCACGGCGGTTTGGTAGCCTTTGTCACGATACACCTTCTCCAGCGCCGCGCGGGCCTGGTCCACATCCGCCAGCTTCCGGCCCGGCCCTAAAAAAGGATACACCGCCTCCTCCACCGCGAGACGCGGCAGTTGCTTCGCCCGCTGCACGCGGAACTCCTGGATATACATCGTGGGCTCCACCGCCTCCTGGGCATGGGCGGTCGTGAGCAGCGTGGTGAACGCGAGGACCAGGCCGGTCCCCGCGGGAAAGATCGGCTTCATGGCGCGGCGGGAGTAGGGGTGGCACCGGCCGCGGCGCGGCGTGCGTGGTTAAAAGCGGCCCAGCCCCATTTGGTGCGGAACAGCTCCTCTCCATAAGTGAGACCCGCGGACCTCGTGGCGGGCTCCGCGGCTCCCCGCGGGCGGAGCTCCGTGATGGCCGCATCCAGCTTCGTTTCGCCAGGGGACACGGTCAGGCCCTCCACTTCCACGCGGGAGTTTCCGGTGGTGAGGGAATGCCCCGGCTGCGCGGGATCGAGAATCACCTGGCGCGGCGTGCCCGCCTCTTTCCGGCGCGGGCCGGTGGGCTCCGCGGCAAGTCCTTCGTTCACCCGGGGGAAACCCGTCGCCACCGGCTCTATGGCCTTTAACCGGCGCGAAGGGACATCCCCGGGGACGGCAAAGGACTTGCCGCCGGGCTCTCCGGATGCGCGCGGCGTCCGGGCCGCGGGGATCGATGCCTTGCGGGAGGAGGACTCCGCCAGGGCATGGCTGTCCGTGACGGCATACCATCCGCCGGAAACAGCCGGGATTGTCAGGAGAAACAGGAGATACTTTTTTTTCATGGCGCTCTTAGTGCGGGAGTAGCCAGGGGGACTGAAATTTTTTGCCGGCCACATCCACCGCGGGTATCCAGCGATACCCGCGGCAGAGTGCCTGCCATCCCGCGCCGGTGTTTGGCTTTCCACTGCTTAAGCCACCGGCGCGGAAACTGTTCGATTATCGCGGCACCACGAGGCCGCCGTCCGTGCTGCGCTTCACCTTGAAGCTGGAGTCATAGAAAAGGCCGCCGCCGGAGGGAGCGTCCACGTTCTTGATGCGGTCCCGCAGGGCGTCCGCGAAGGTGAGCTTCAGGCCGGTGAGGCCGGTCTGCGGTTTCAGAATGCGGTTATAAAGCCACGCGGTGTATTTGCCGTTCTGCACGTTGGCGCTGTTCACGGAGCCGTCGGCATTGTGCAGGGGCACGCCATTGTAGCTCAGGGCCACGCCGCGGTTCGCCACCGGGACCACGCCGCTCACGCCCAGCACGCGGTTCAGCGCGTCGCCCGGGGTGGCGTAGCCGATGTAATAACCGGCGGTCGCGTTGGGATACTGGAAGACATTCTGCCCCAGGTCCTCGTCGAAGTACTGGCCTTTGTAAGCGTTAGGCCCGAGCGTCACGGTGAGCTTGTCCGTGAGGAGCGCGCCGGAGCTGTAGCCGCCGCTGCCCAGGGGGCTGAAGATGCCGCTCACCGTTTCCGCCGGCCAGAGCACGTGGGAATTCGCGGTGCCGCCGTAGATGATGCCGTTCGGAGCCGTGGTGGCCCCGGTGATCACCGGCTGCCAGACGCGCACCGCCGTGGAAGTGCCCAGCCCGATCTCCGCGTAGGCACCGAAGCGCTGCCCGGCATCCGTGTTCCGCCCGATGGCGAAGACCTGCTTGTTCGCGTCCGCCGTGAAGTCGCCCGTGAACTGTGCCAGGGAGACTACGCCCGTGGTGTAGAGCAGTTGCGCCTGCTGCGTGGTGATGTTCGCGGCCGAGGCGGGGAATCCCGGGCTGGCGTAGAAGCCAAGCGGCGAGACGCCCACGATCTCCTCCTGCACCTGGCTGTAGGTGACGCCTTCATAGACGCCATTGAACGGCGAGGTGGCCTGGAAGTTCGTGGAGAAGCCGAAGTCCGCCTTGCCCACTTCATAGTCCGTCCCCAGGGTAGTGCCCGTGAGAGGATTCGGCACGGATCCGGTGCCCGTGCCATCCGTCACCACGAACCGCTGGTCCGTGTTGCCCGCCACCGCCGCCACCCCCGCGAGGGCTCCGGCGTAGGACACTTTGATGATTACCGGGGTGCCGTTGAAGGTGCCGTTCCACGCGCCGAAGTTCGCGTTCGTGGCCGTGGTCAGAGTGCCCCCGGATTCCACGTTGCCGCCGGTGCCCCGGAATTTCCAGCCGGAGGCGAGGATATTGGAAATGGCGGTCTGCGTGGCGGTGCGGTCGCCATTGGAGGCCACGATGCGGATGGTGGTCTGCGCGTCCGCGTGCCCGGTGGCCAGCAGGGACAGAAGGCCGGCGGCGAGCAGGGTGAGGGATTTGGAGGATGTTTTCATAAAAGGTATCGGGTGGTTTCGGGGGTTAGTGGTTTTGAGGGGTGGGCCGGCGCCGCCGCAGGAGCACCGCTCCCGCCGCCGCCAGAGTTGTCAGGGCCGCGGACGGTTCGGGCACCGCGGTGAAGGAAAGGACGCCCGCGTTATTGAGCGAGAAGGTGCCGAGGCGGCTGACGCCGGAGCCCGCGATGCGGTAGAGGTCCAGCGCGGTGCCGGAGGTGCCGCCGCCGAAGTCCCCCTCGATGCTCGTCCAGCCGCTCAGGGAACCGAAGTCCGTGGTGCCCGCGGTGGCCACCTGCTTGTAGTAGCTGGAGGCTTCCGCCGTATTCGGCTGAAGGACGGCGACCGGGCTCACCGCCGTGGACTCGCGCCCCCGGTAGCCATTCACACCCTCCAGTACGCTGGTGATGGCGGAGGCCGTGCCATTGCGGCCGGTCACATCCAGCGCCTCCCAGGGGGGCGTGATCTGACCCACCACACTCTGCTCCCGCGAGGCATAGAGGATGGAGCTTTCCGAGGCCCGGACCCCAAAGACAGCCCAGGAGAGATCGGTCCGGGTATTCCAGTTGGACCCGTAGGTGGCCACGAGATCCAGGGCGATATTCCCCCCGGTGGAGACCGTGAAGGTGCTGCCCGCCGCGACGTTCCGGAACTGGGTATCGGAACCGAGATTCACCAGATAGGAAACCGAGGCCCCCTGGCCGCCGCTCGCGCGGATGCCCAGGAAGATATCCCCGCTCTGGGGATTGCTGACGGTGGCGGCCCCGGCCATGAGCGCGGTTCCAAGAAGGACGGCGGATGCCAGCCATGGCCGCCCGGTTGTCGTTTTCATTTTGTTAGGATTATTCAGTACGCAGCACCTCCGCGGAATCCGGTCAGTCCTGAATGATTGAGTATCGGTCTCCGGTGGGTCCGGTCGTTTGAGAGGGAAAAACCCGGGGGCTGCCCCTGGTCAGGAGCCCGTGCGCACCTGGTAGAAGCCCCGGGGCTTCGCGGCGCGGGTGGCGTCATTGTCCACAAATTCCAGGACGGAGGCGGCGGCTCCACCGGTGACGGAACCCACGTTCACCCAGGAACCGGCGGCGAGGGTTTCGGACCAGAAAACCTGATAGGTGCGCCCGGCTTTACCCGGGATGCGCACGGTGGCGGCGGCGGCGGTTTTCTCCACGGAGGTGATGCGGAGGTAGTCCGTCGCGTCGTTGGGATCCGTCCCGGCGAGGGCTTCATCGGCATCGGACACGCCGTCACCATCGGTATCGCCCCCGGCGGGAGCGGAGGGCGCGTTGAAGGTGACCGTGCCCGCCGCGTTGATGGTAAAATGTCCCACGCGGGTGACTCCGGAACCCGCGACGCGGAAGAGATCCAGGGCCGCGCTGGAGACGCCTTTTCCGAAATCCGCCTCGATGGACGACCATTCACTCAGGGAGCCGAAGTCCGTGGTGCCGGGCGTGGCCACCTGCTTGAAGTAACTGGAGGCGTCCGCCGTATTCGGCTGGAGGACGGCCACGGGGCTGTTCGCCGTGGCGGAGCGTCCGCGATAGCCGCCGATGCTCTCCAGCACGCTGGTGATCTGACCCGCCGTGCCATTCCGGGCCGTGACATCCAGCGCCGTCCACGCGGGCGCGGTGGTGGCGGTGCCCCGGGCGCGGGAGCCGTAAACGATGGAACTGGTGGAGGGACGCACGCCAAAGACGCCCCAGAAAAGATCCCCGCGGGTGGCCCAGTCCGCCCCGTAGGTGGCGGCGAGATCGGCGGCAATGTTCCCGCCGGTATTGGCGGTAATGGTAGTGCCCTCGGCGGCGCTTCTGAAAACGGTGTCCTGCCCCAGATTCACGATGTAGGAAGTGGCCGCGCCTTCACCGCCGGACGCGCGGAAGGCGAGAAAGAGATCGCCGCTGACGGGATTCGGCACGGTGGCCGCGGCGGCGTGGAGCAAGCCGGACGCGAGGACTCCCATGGTGAGGGCAAGATGCTGGAGGGGCTTCGGGAAAATCATAAAGGTGGAGAGAGTTAGGGGGGCGGGGCCTTCGCGGGTGAAAATGGACCGCGCGGGCCTTCCGGGCCGGACTCCCCTGCGTGTGGGCCGTCCGGATGATGAGCATTGGGTCCCGTGGACGGGTCCCCGGATTCCGCCCCGCGCTCTTTCTGTAAAAGTCGCCCGGGACTGTTCCGGATCTCATGGTCTGAGTCTCCGTTTAATTCCTACTGTTTGTATCTCTACAAATTTAGTCGGAATTAGGGGTGATTAGAGAACTTCTTTCCGCGCGGGTCAAGTAGAAATGTGGAATTCGTCCTTTTCCGTTCCGGGCCGGTGCAAATCCGGCCCCTGATTCCGCCCTCAAAGGCCATCCCACGGGCTCCCGGAGCCTCGTCTAGGACCCCGATCAGGGAAGTCACGCACCCTCCGCCGGAGCAATCCACGGTCCGGCGAATGGCACTGCCGGAGACGCTCTCAAGCCTCCAGGAGCCTTCGTCCTGTGCCACGGCAGCCTCTCCACCGGGGAAATTCACGGGCACGGGAAGGCCCTGCTCCCCGAAGAGACGGCACACCGCCGCCCTTACCTGGCACCGTGCTTCTTCAGAAGCGCCTGCTTTTCCTCCTCCTCACGGGACGTGGCAATATCGAGCGCCGTATCGCCATCCCCGGCTTTCACGGACGGGTCCGCGCCCAGGGAGAGGAGAGTCTCCATGACATCATACCCCTCCTCTTCGGCCGCCCACGCCATCAGGGGAGTGTATCCATTCTTAGCGCGCTCATTGAGCCGGGCGCCGCGGCGGACCAGCAGCTTTACCATTTCCGGCCAAGCGGCCAGGTGCAGCGGCGTCATGCCCTCGTCATTGCCCGCGTTGGGATCGGCCCCGCAGTCGAGGAGATATTCCGCCATTTCCACCAGTTCCTCTCCCGCCACTCCATGGAGCGCGGTGAATCCCCATTTTCCTTTCGCGGACACGATCCCCGGATCTGCTTTCACCATACGGGCGACGGCGGTCATATCTCCGGAAGATGCGGCGGTGTAAAATTCCTCGATCATGGGCGATGGGGGTCCTTTCACGGACCGGGGTTCAGGTGCAATCCTTTGAGCCGGACTGGCCATAGCGGGGATTTGAAGCATCCGCCACCGCACAATATTTACCGGACCTTTCAGCCAGGGGTTCACCGGCGAGGGAGCGGTGAGAATGAGGACGCGGCCGGCGGCGGGGTCGGCCTCTATCCAATGGCGTTCCCCCAGATAAGCCAGGATGTGCCGGCCATCCACGGTCACGGCCATATCGCCGGGGAGGATGGGTGAATGATCCAGCGCGTTCAGACTTTTCGCCCGCATTACCGGCACGGTCAGCCCGTCCTTTCCTTCACCGAGGTCGCTGGCGGAGCAGTCATTCCACCAGAGCGCCAGGGCACCGCGCACGGGTCCAGGGTCCATGGTGCGCAGACCGCGGAGAAAAAGCGTGTCGATAAGCCCCCGGCGGATAAGCCCCGAGCAATCGATCCCCGTGCTCCCTTCCCCGCCCCACACATACGCCACGCCCTCATAACGGCGCAGGCTCTCCGGGTAGCCGCCGCGGAGGGCCTCCGGGTCCTCCGGGCTCCGTGCGGGCCAAAGCATAAACCCCGCTGTCAGCAGCGAGACCGCCAGCCACGGATAACGCAGCGCCCGCGCCCGCCACCAGAGCACGGGCAGACCGAACCAGACCAGCGCGGCCAGAGCCACTCCGCCCGCGCGTGTGAAACGGCTGCTGACCGGAAAGACCAGGATACCCGCCGCCAGCAAACCAGCCCCCGCCAGCCAGAGCGTGAGAAAAAGCAGCCGCCAACGGGGGCGCGGGGAGCCCCTCATTTCGGCGGGGGCACGTCTTTCTCCCACAGCTCCACGCGGGTCACATTCCCGATCATTCCGGAATACATGCCGAGGTGGCCGTTCCGCTTCGAGTCATAGACGCCCTCCACGATCACCACTTTTTTATCCAGCTTCTTGGTCTTCTCGTCCAGCTTCACATCCAGCCACACCGCGTTTTTGGTAATGGCTTTTTCGAGATCATCTTTGGCCACCCAGAGCGCCTTGCCTTCGAATTCCATGGAGCAATAGGCCACCACGCGCACTTTTTTACCGTGATATTTCTCCGGGTGCTGGATGAGGGCGATGAGCGAAATGAAGGCGATTTCTTCCATAAGGCGAACAGGTTCGGAGTGGGTTTCTGTCCGTCAGTCCGCCCGGTCCGGCAGGGTGGTGACGGTATCCGTGGCGGGGTCGTATTTTTTGATGGCTCCGGAGGGAGTGGCCACGTAGCCGGGGGCGTTGTTGGCCTTGCTGTAGCCTTTGTCCCCCGTGGCACCGGAAAAGTTTTCGTTATCGTAGGCCGGGTCATAGGCCCCGTGGGTGTGCCACCAGGCCACGTCGTCCGGTCCCTTGTTAGGCATGTTATCCAGGCCCGCCGGGCTGCCGGTCACCGCGGGTTGCGGGGTGAAGGTGCCGTCCGGGTTCTTTTTGATCCAGCCGCCCATCTCAAGGTTTTTCTGTTTGGACTTGGGATTCGCATCCTGCATGGCCGCGATGGCCGCGGCTTCGGCGGTGGGATATTTTTGGGAATAGGGATCCGGTGGTGCCGCCGGGCCCGCTCCTCCGCCCCCGGGCAGGCCTCCTCCTCCCATGCCGCCCGCTCCCCCCCCCGCGCCCCCGGATCCGGAGTCCCCGATCATGACGTTGGGGCATCCCACCACGATGACGCCTCCGTGCGCGGTCATGTCCCCCATGCGCGCGGCGGGCATGCCGCCGATCAGCACGGTGAAGGATCCTTTGACGATGACATCCGGAGGCCCCACACAGACACACATATCCGAGACCCGCGCGGCGGGCATAAAACCAATGAGCACCGTGGGACAGCCAGGGGGAAGAATAGGCCCGCCCACGTGAGGTACCGCCACCGTCACCATGGGGCAGGTGTGCATATCGGAAACTCGGGCGGCGGGAGGCATGGGAGGGCGACTGGTTACCGGGGGGATGCTGACGGCGGGGGAAATCCGGCGCGGCGGAATTTTAGTCGTTTGGATTCCGGATTCATTCAAGCGCGGGCTTGGAAAGTGGAAAAAGAGACCGGAGGGGAAATGTGGGGGAGCAGGAGTAGGAACGGGAGCAGGAACGGAAAGGAAGGCAGGGGAAATTTACAAATGATTTACGGTGAAACGCGCGGGCCGTTTTTACCGTGCCTTACCATGAAAACACCATCTTCGTTTCTGCTGGCCGCCGCCCTCGGGATATGTCTCACGTCCTCCGCCCGGGCGAAATTCACGGTTCATGAGTGGGGGACCTTCACGGTGCTGCAGACATCCCAGGGCAGCGCGTTAAACTGGTATCAAAGTGAGAAAGACGTGACGCCCCTGCCGGAATTCATCACCGGGGCGAAAGCGGCGGCCCGGGAGGCGCTGGCCCGCGCGGCGGCCGCCGGCGACCTTCCGGCGATGAAAGCCATGGACCTCTCCCCGCGCTTCTACGCTGTCCGCATGGAAACCCCGGTGCTCTATTTCTACCCGGACGCGCCCATGGAGGTGAAGGTGACGGCGGACTTCACGGGAGGTCTGGTGACGGAGACCTATCCGCATGCCCTCGCGCGCAAAGGCTCCGCCGCGGAGTGGAAAGGCACGCTGCTGCGCCCTTCCCCGGAAGCGATCGCCTCCGTGCCGAAAGCGGATGGCCCGGACGGCCGCCACTACACCGCCGCCCGCGCCGTGCCGGACGCGTGGCTCTTCCGCCAGCAGCCCGCGGCCACCCCGAAGGTCCCGGCCCCCGCGCCGGAGACGGACCACTTCATCTTCTACCGCGGCGCGGGAAACAACCTCTCCCGCCTCCTCGCCGTGACCACCGGGGATGACCGGTCCTACCAGTTGACCAACCACTCCCCGGACGCCGTGCCCGTGCTTTTCCTCCTGCGCGTGGAGGGCGACCGCGCCGTCTGGAAGCGGGTGGACAATCTCGCCCCCTATAAAATGACCCCGGACCAGGACGCGATCACTAAAGGGAAGCCCCCTTTCTTCAAGGTCGAGGGCCAGGTGGCTGTATCCCTGCCGGACTCCGGGGAGCCCCTGGCGGCCTCCACCGCCGGGCTGAAGACCGCCATGCTCGCCTCCCTGGAATCCGGGGGCCTGACCAAAGCCGAGGCCGCGGCCATGGTGGCCACCTGGGACAACCTCTGGTTTGAGGAACCCGGCACCCGCGTGCTGGCCGTGCTGCCGCAGCCGTGGGTGGATGCCATCCTGCCCCTGCAAATCGCGCCAAAGCCGGATGAAGTCCGCCGCGTTTTCGTGGCCCGCATGGAGACCCTCCCGGTGGCACGCCAGAACGCCCTGGTGGACGTGCTCTTCAACAACACGGATCCCGCCACCGCCCGGGAACAACTGGCGAAGCTCCAGCTGGGAAGATTCGCCGCCGGAGCCGTGGACCATGCCGTGGCCGTGAAAACCCGGCAGGTGGACAGTGAAATGCGCGCCCGGTTCGCGAAGCTCAGCGCGCCGCCTCCCGCCACGACAGCCCCGGTGGTAGGACAGGCCCGGTGATCCCCCTCCCCGGGACCGCGCCCGTCATTCCGTCAGTGCAAAGCGGTGGACATTCCAGGAAGCTGGGGAAACTGCGGCACCACGCAAGAACGTCGCGCCCGTGACGTTCTTTTGCGTGGCCCCCCGACCTGCCATCACCCGATCAAAAACCCTATCATGAAACTCCGCCGCCTGCTTCCCATCCTCCCTGTTATCGCCCTTGGCTTCTGTGTGAGCCTTTTTGCCACTCCCATTCCGGATTCGCTCAAGCAGAACGGCTGGTTCGTGGGTGCCCAGGCTTACACCTTCAAGGAATTCACCGCCTTTGAAGCCATCGCCAAGACCAAAGAGGCGGGCGGCAACATGATCGAATTTTTCCCCGGCCAGACCCTCAAGCCGGGCTCCAAGGACAAGGTGCATCACACCATGTCCGACGCCCTGATCGCGGAGCTCAAGGCCGAGTGCGAACGCCAGGGCGTGCGCCCGGTGAACTACGGCGTGGTGGGCGCGGGCAACGCGGATGAAGTGCGCTCCATCATGAGCTGGGCGAAGAAGATGGAACTCTACTCCGTCTGCACGGAGTCCACGGAGCAGGTGGCCGCCTGGGAGGCCGCCGCGAAGGAATTTGACATCAAGGTGGCCTTCCATGAGCACGGCGGCTCCATGAGCAACCCGGACTACAAAGTCTGGCACCCCCTCTACATCCTGGGCGTGGTGGAAAGCCGTGACAAACGCCTGGGCGCCTGCGCGGACCTGGGTCACTGGTGCACCTCCAACCTCAAGCCCGTGGAATGCCTCCGCATCCTGAAAGGCCGCGTCATCAGCGTGCACCTCAAGGACAAAGCCACGACCGGCAACGCTCCCGTGGTGGTGGCCGGCAAGGGCGTGGTGGACGTGGCCGCGTGCCTGGAGGAACTGAAGAAGCAGAACTTCAACGGTCACATCTCCATCGAGCACGAAGCCGACTGGAAAGACAGCGTGCCCCAGGTGAAGGCGAACATCGACTTCGTGAAAGCGCACGGGAAGTAATCCCGCTCCCGCGTTTTCCATCCCTCTCCTCCGCCCCGTCCGGTCCCCGACCGGACGGGGCTTTTTTGCGGGAAAGAGAGGGCGTTTTCCGCGACCGGCCCGGGCTCCGGGGCGCGGAAAACCGGGCGGCGGCACGGGGAAGGAAAAGGGAAGCCGGTGCCATTTTTGTCTCATTCCGAAAATTGCAACCAACGCGACTCCGGATTATTCGCGGCCCGTTGTTCGGCAGGGACAACGCCAGGGGACTCCAGAGGCCGCTGGCGATAAATGGGCATATCCCGGTCTCCGCCAGATGACCTTACTCGAACCTCAAAACCAGGAACTCCCCAAAGATGACCCTCCCTAAATCCTTAATCGCCCTCGGAACCCTGCTCGGTTCCATGACCGCCGGCCAGGCCACCATCGTTGGCTTTGGCCAGCTGGGTGGAAGCAATGCCACGGTGCCGGCCAATCTCGCCTCCAATGCGACGGCGGACGGAAACGGCTTCGTCGTCACCAACGGCGCCACGCCGAATATCGCCCTCACCTGGGATGCCAACTGGGACATTCACACCAGCACCCGTTTCACCGGCCTGGAAGCGAAGACGGTGGGCGGCGGCGCGTGGGACGATGAAGGAAGCATCCCCCGCGTGGGCCAGCTGGACACGGCCAACCACACCATCGGCTTCAGCGCCTCCTCCGGAATCGCCCTCGTGCTCAATTCCTTCGATTTCGC
This sequence comes from Verrucomicrobiales bacterium, assembly GCA_965229245.1. Classification (GTDB taxonomy): domain Bacteria; phylum Verrucomicrobiota; class Verrucomicrobiia; order Verrucomicrobiales; family V1-33; genus V1-33. The sequence continues at coordinate 42,601 of CBDDIW010000001.1, read as the reverse complement.
CCACACCGCGGAAACCACCGGCACCACCGTGTGGGATTTCACGCTGACGGATTCCAATTCCGTGGTCGTCTGGACCCAGACTCTGACGCTGAACAACACGGGCACCGGAGCCAACGACGGCAACATCGTGACGCTCACTCCAAGCTTCACCGGGACGGCGGGCACGGCCTACACGCTCACGTTCAACCGCACCTCCCAGACGTATGCCTCCGATGGACGCCACGCCATCGATAACCTGAGCTTCAATCAAGTCGCCGTCCCCGAGCCCGCGTCCGCCGCTTTCGCCGGACTGGCCGGGCTCGCGCTGCTGGCGCGCCGCCGCCGTTAATTCATCCGCGGAACAGCAAACCCCCAATAAACCAGACTCCCTCCTCCCCCGCGCCGGGGATGGAGGGAGTTTCGTTTGGCGAAACAGCCCTAAATGGCCCGGCAGAGCGGGTTGCTTTTGACTCGTGCCACCTGAGCGTCCGTGAGCGTAGGCACGGCGCTGCGCTGGAGGTCCACGGAGTGCATCAGGTTCGTGGGCTGGTTGATGTGCACGGGCGTGAATCCGGAAGTCAGGAGGATATGGCAGACCTCATGCGCGGTGCAGAAATTCGTGCCCGCCTTGGCCACGATGCATGCCGGGCGGTTGGGGGCATGTCCGCCGCAGCCGTTCAGGGCCTCCTGGAAACGGTCCACAAAAAAGACCCCGATCCCCCCGTTGGGAATGGCCCCGCCCTGTCGCTGGACATCGAAGAACTCCCCGGCGGCGTTCCACGTGCATTGCCCGTCAATCTGCTTGAAGCGGTCCGCGTCCGCCTGGGACAGCCCGAGGCTCATGCCGGAGCCGAAGTCCACCCGGATGCCGAACTGTGCATAGACCGCCTGGGTGCTGGACAGAATGGTATTGAACGGCACATCCGTGAGCGTGAGACTGCGGAAATGCAGGGTAATCGCGTGGGTGAACGGATTGTTTGGCGCGGGCATGCCGAGGGCGGCCCGCGTGAGAGGTCCCACGATGCCGTCCGGGGTCAGACCGGCCTGCCGCTGAAAGGCGACCACGGCGTTGCGGGTGAGCGTTCCAAAAACGCCGTCCACCACCAGGTTAGGACGGGGGAACAGCTGTTTATTCAGTTCCGTTTGCAGAGTCCTCACTTCGGGACCCATGCTCCCAAGGGTAAGATTTGCCATGTCTCACTGTCCCCGGAAACGATAGCGGGTCAAACTGATATAGCAGGACACCTTTAGGGATTCCGGAGCGCGGATTTTCTCCAAGACCGGCAGGAAGCACCGGGAAAGACTTGAATCGCTGTGAAACGTCCTCTTCAAATCCGTGACCGCAGCTTCACCGTGTAGCGGACGAAGAGGCTGCCGGTTCCCGGCGCGGGCACGGTGAAGGCATGGTTGCCGCCTGTGCCGGTATCCGGGATCGCATGCCAGAGGCCGGAGGCCAGGACGGTACTCCATTCCGCGCCAATGACAGCCTCCTCCGTGCCCGGCACCGACGGGAAAGCCGCGGTGAAGGCTCCCCCGGCAAGCTGGAATTCCGGGAGCGCCAGCCCTCCGGCGGTGGAGGGAGGATAGCCAAAGGCAAACTCCACCAGATTGCTCAGCCCGTCCCCGTCCGGATCCGCGTCATTCGCTCCAGGCCCGCTGTCCGCGGGCGTGCCAAAATGCAGGGTCCTCCAAGCCTCCAGTTTGTTTGTGAGAATCGGCGCGGTGGATTCCATGACGGATCCGCCCGCGTAGGCCTGGGCACGCAGGCTGCCGCCGGCGGGCAGCGAGAGGCCCGTAAGCTCCCAGCCCCCCTCCACGGCTTTGCCCGCGCCCAGCCGGGTCCACACTCCCGCACCCTCCGGCTTTACGTCAAAGGTCACGTCCCACACTTCCGGCGCCGTGCCTCCGCGCATCCAGCGCACGGTGGAGAGCCCCGCGTTTCCCAGCACCGCGTAGGCGGGGTCATTCTCCAGCCGGACCATGGGCCCGGTGGAATAGCCTTCGATGCCGGTAAATGTTCCGCAGATCACCGCCTTCCCGTCCGCCTGGATGGCCACGCTGTAAATACCCCCGCCAACCAGCAACGGGTTAAACCCGTCGTCCAGACTGCCGTTCGGAAGGAGGCGGGGGAAATAAAGAGGCCCGCTGTACCAGGCTCCCTGCCGGACATCGCCCCCCACCAGACATTTTCCGTCCGCTGAAAGTGCCATATCCCTGATGGTGCCCAAACCCGCGGCGGGATCTTTGACCAGCCCGGGATCTTCGCTTCCGCCTCGAAATCTTCTCACCAGATTGTAGTAGCCCTGGGTAAGAACCGATCCATCCCGCTGCAGGATAGAGGCGCCCACCGGCATGTTAAGAGGACCAGAGATCGACGAAAAATAATACTGACCATCCGAGCTCAGAAAAACCGGCGTCATCACAGTGGCACCGTTTCCCTGGTTCTTAAACTGGCGAACATTCCCTGTAATAATGAGGCCACTCCCGGAAGGCGCCATGAGAGAGATCTGCCCCTCCAATCCGGACCTGAAGGTCGAATCCTCGATACCGTTTGTATTCACAAGCAAGGGATTCCGACTGATGCCGGGGAAGGTGTAGGCCGCCACGATCTTATCGTCCCCCCTTCTCACGAGGCAACTGACGGCATAATTGGTCGATGTTTTAAAGCCGGTGTCCAGAGAGCCGTCCGGATTGAGCCGCAGGAGTCCTGGAGCACCCTGCTGAGGCCCGGTCAGACCCACGATAATTTTTCCATCCTTCAGCACGGCCAGATTGGCCAGTCCCCGCGGAAGTGAAGCCGGGGTATGAAACGACGGATCATCACTGCCATCCGCGAGGAGCCGCACCAGTCCTCCGTAGTGGCTCAGAAGTATCTTGCCGTCCGCCTGGATTACGACGCGGAGGGCCTGCCGGGGGGAGGTGGACCAAAGCGGGTCCGGCAGGCCGGGGCCCGTGCGGAGCGTGATGACACACGGGCTCTCCGGAGCCGGGGCATTACTCGAAAGGTGCAGCGCAGCCCTCCGGGGCCCGTCTGTGAGAGGAGCGTGGATGACGGTAAAGTTCACCGCTGCATAAGGAGCCACGGAGACGGGCAGACCGGCCAGGGAAAACTCCGCCGCATCCGGGCCGTCAAAGTAGCCGGCCAGATCCCGGAGCGTAGCTCCACCGTTATTTTTCAGTGTGAAGATCTCGCGGGACACCGAGCCGGCCCCGGGAGGCCTCAGGCGGGTGAGACCACCGTCCGGCAGAATGGCGCCGGTCGGCCGCCCTATCACCATTCCGGGAAGACTGGACGCTTTAATGACCACGGAGAAAGGAGAAACGGACGCGTTGGTGGCAATGCGCAGGGTGACCGTCTTCAATCCAGGTTTTATGGGAGTGCACTCCAGGGTGAAATTCCCGTTTGCACCCGCGGGTATAAATTCCTGAGGAGTCGAAGAAACGGAAAACTCCGCCGCGTCCGGCCCCTCAAAGGTGAAGCCGCGCACGGCCAGAGCATTGCCATCCGGATTGATGTTCCGCATGTGGAAGACCACCGGGAAAGCGACCCCTTCCACCAGATTTCCGAAATTCACCGTTCCTCCATTTTCCAAACGGCCGAAGGATTCGCCCTTGACCTCCAGGGCGGGCGGCCAGGGATCCGCCGCGTCCGCTTCGACGGCGTGGAGAAAATCTATACGTCCACCAGCCGGCCGGTAAGTGAAAACTGCGGGACGCCCCTTCACCATCAGCATCGAAACGTCAACGCCGCCGGAAAGATCAGGAAAAATCTCACGCACTGGTTTCCATTCCGCGCCTTCCTTGTCCATGGCTTCCACGTAGCGTACACCGCCGGGCACCACGCTTCGCGGCGAGGTGTAAACCAGAGCGGGTTTTCCCTCCACCAGCGTCATGGCGCACCGCCCGCTTCCGTAATCGTATTCATTGGCGTCAAGATAAAGGGGAGGACTCCAGAGTCCCCCCGAAGCAGCGGTCCCCCGGACGTAAAAGAGGCCGCGGGTGAAGCGGGTAGCCCCACAGAAAGCCACCGCGGGATTTCCCTCCACCTGGGCTAACGAAAAGGACGGCGCATTGTTGACCTCGGCAACCTTCTCCGGGGGATCCCATGACGTCCCTTCATCATCCGCCGCCCGGGTGTAAACAAAGTTGAGCAAATCCCGGGAGAGGATCGCCGGTCGCCCCTGAATTTCCGCCATCTTTACTCCCTCTCCCTTGCACACATCCCTCACTGCCCCCCAGGCGGTGCCCTCCGCATTCGCCGCCCGGCAATAATAGACCCGGGAGGACCCCGAGGTAAGGCTGAAAGCAATGGAGGGAATGCCGTTGATTATTTCCATGGCACAAACGGCCCTTTCTTTCAAGGGAGCCACCACCGCGGCCGTGTCCCAGGACAGTCCGGCTTCGTCATTGGCACGGATGAATTTAACCGCCTGGATCTGGTTGTAGACCTCGACGTAGCAGATCGCGGGCCTGGTCAACACCGGACGGAGTTGTGGCGTAACCTCGATCCCCTGGCCGGTCGCCACCACCCGCGGCGTGCCCCAAGCCTGACCTTCGGCATCCAGCGCCCGGGAATAATAAAGCGTGCGGCTCTCTCCCGAACCCTCCACCCACACCACCGCCGGATTCCCTGAGATCACGGCCCCGGAGAGACCGTGCGACTCTGGAAAGGGGCTCGCGCATTGCCGGACAGTCACGCTTCCCGCCCGCGAAAAAGAACAAACCAGGATACCCCCCGCCACCCCCAAAAAACGGCGGAGCAGGAGAGAAAGACAAAATAAAAACGACGATGGAGACACAAAAATCGGATAGGAGGAAAAACGCCCGGGTAAAGAGCGGACCTGCCGCCCCGGGGGACTTGTATGTGACGACAATATCACGCACAGGGGGCTGCTTTTCAGGAAGCAACCTGCATGGTGCGGCACCTGGACACGCTTCCACGGTTCCTACCCCCACTTGACATGCTCCCAATACGAATCTTCACGCGGCCTTCATTGGCCATCGCATGGACGCTCGCCGGTCTTTCCCCCGCCTCCGCGGCGATACTCCGGCACCACTATCCCCTGGATGGCAACGGAAACGATGCCCGGGCAGTGACCAATCTCACCCCGGTGGGCGATGCCGTCACTTTCCCGGCCTCCGGCGGTCCGGCGGGAGGCTTCCTGCGCCTCGGCGGGTCGGATGACTACCTGCTGGCGGCGGCGGGCAGCAATTTCTCCGCGCTGGGGGACTACAGCACGTTCCGCCCTTTCAGCATGACCTTCTGGGTGCGGCAGACGGCGGCCCAGGCCGCGGCCAATACCATCGCGGTCTTCGGCATGACCACGAACTCGTCCGTGACCGCCAGCGCGGTGCCGAATCACAATACCGGTTTTGAAGTGGCCACCCGGGAGGCCTCCGGCGGGCTGGGCCTGCGGGTGCGCTGTCGCGATGGCGGCACCGGCGACGGCCCGGGCCCCATCCTCACGGGCATCAACATCGCCGATGGTGTCTGGCACCACGTGGCGGTGGTCTTCGAGGCAAACAGCCGCGCCGTCTATCTGGACGGGGAACTCGCGGGCACCAACAGCACTCCGGTGATCTTCGCCGCGGGCGAGCCGGTCACCAAATTCGCCATCGGCTCCTTCATCCGGAACGGCAATCCCCTGGACGATCTGAATGGCGATGTGGATGACTTTCAGGTCTATGAGGGTCCCCTCACCGCCACGGAGGCCAAACAGATTTACGAAAATCCCGGCCTGACCCTTCTGGACAATCTGCCGCCCCCGGCTGACAACCAGCCCCTGGACCCTAACATCCCGAAGGCGGACGTGGTGGACACCATGATCGGCGTGGCGGGAGGCGCCAATACGGGCTCCACCGTGCCCGGCCCCTGCCTGCCGCAGTCCTCCATCTATCCCAGCCCGGACACCGTGGCCGCGGCGGCGGGCGGCTACTCCGCCGGCAGCAATGTGGTGGGCTTTTCCCAGCTGCACGCCACGGGCTCCGGCTCCAGCACCATGTCCTACGGGAACTTCCTGGTGACGCCCCGCCTGGGGGCCAATGCCATCACCAATGAGGACGACCAGGGATCGCCCGTCACCAATGTCAGCGCGCGTCCCTATTCCTACCGCGGGCGGCTCACCACGCCCGGCGTGGACTGCACCGTGGTGCCCTCGGCGAATGCCGCGCTCTATCAATTCGACTTCCCGGCCTCCAGTGACGCGCGCCTCTACTTCGATGTCGCCCGGAAGCTGAACCAGGTGGACGCCATGACCAATGGCTCGGTGACGGTGGACCTGGCGAATGGCACCATCAGTGGCGGCGGCACCTTCGACGGGAACTGGAATCCGGCTTCCTACAATGTGTATTTTTATGCCGTTCTGGATACCACCCCCGCGGCGGGCGGCTCCTGGATGGGCAGCACCCCGGCGGACGGCGTGCTGAGCCGGTCCACCAGCACGCGCCAGCGCATCGGTTCCTGGGTGACCTTCGATACCACCACCAGCCGCACCGTGCGGATGAAGATCGGCGTTTCCTTCCAGTCCGTGGCGAAGGCCCGGGAGCATGTGGAAAGCGAGATCCCCGCCTGGGACCTCACCAGTCTGGAGGCCGCGGCCAAAGACCGGTGGAATGAGGCGCTCTCCGTGGTGGGCGCGCCCGGCATCCCCGCCAGCGAGGCACGGCGGCTCTACACCGCGCTCTACCACAGCCTCATCCAGCCGCGGAACCGCACGGGCGATCCCGCGGGCTGGCCGGTGGACGCGTCCTTTTGGGATGACCAGTACACCCCCTGGGACACCTGGCAGACGCTTTACCCGCTGCTGAATATCGTGCGCCCGGAATCCGTGGCCTCCATCGTGAACTCCTTCGGGGAACGCCATGCCCGCAATGGCCGGGCCGAGACCGCCTTCATCCAGGGCAAGGACTTTCAGGTCGGCCAGGGCGGGGACGAAGTGGACCGCATCATCGCTGACGCTTATGTAAAGGGCATCCCCGGCATCGAGTGGGCGAAGGTCTGGCCGCTGCTCCAGTTCAACGCCGGCCGCCGCACGAACCACTACCGCACCCTGGGCTTTGTCTCGAACGGGAACCGGGATGGCTATGACTCCCGCATGCAGTCCGGCTCCTCCACCATCGCCTTTGCCCACGGAGACCTCTGCGCCGCCACGGTGGGCGCGGGCCTGGGCCACACGGCGGAGGCGGATGTCCTCCGCGCGCGCTCGGAAAACTGGCGGAATGTCTGGGATCCCACCGCGGCGGGTGATGGCTTCACCGGATTCGTCCGCGGCAAAAACAGCAACGGCACCTTCTCCACCACCAGCCCCACGGCGGGCAACGGCTCGGATTTTTACCAGGGCACCTGCTGGAACTACTCGTTCAACATCCACGACCGCGAGGCCATGATCGAGGCCATGGGCGGACGGGCGCGCTTCATCCAGCGCCTGGAGTTCGCCTTCGGAAAGGGCAGCGCCACCTATCTGGATTTCAGCAATGAGGTGAACCTCCAGGCCGTGCCCCTGCTGTCCCGCGTCTCCCGTCCGAATCTGGCCGCCTACTGGGCGAATGCCGTGCGCGGGAAATACGGGGCCTTCACTTATCCGGGCGACGAAGACTCCGGGGCCATGGCCTCGCTGTATTTCTTCCTCACCGCGGGCTTCATTCCGGCGGCCACGGAGGATACCTACTACCTCCATGGCTCGCGCGTGCCCCGGCTGGAGTTCAACGTGGGAGGCGGGAAAACGTTCACGGTCATCTCGGAGAATGCCGGGGCCGGAAATCTGTATGTGCAGTCCGCCATGCTGGATGGCGCGCCGCTGAATACGCCGGTCATCCACCACGCGGACATCGTGGCGGGCAAGACCCTCTCCTTCGTCATGGGACCTTATCCCGGGACGTGGGGCACGGGCGGGGATTTCACGGCTCCCGCGCGCCGGGACACGGTGCTGCCGCTGGCGGCTCCGTGGACGGCTTCACTGGGCACGCCCTCCCTCACCGGAGCGGACACCGCCGCGCCGGTATGGGGCGCGGGCAGCAACGGGGCGGACAATTCCGCCATGCACTCCACCTTCCCCGCGACCACGCTCTCCGCGGCGGGGGATTCCCTCGTGCTCACAGCCACGGTGACCCTCAACGGGCTGACTTCCCCGCAGGCCGCTCCGGCCAGCCGCTTCGCCTGGGGTCTCTTCAACGACAACGGCCAGTCCGGCGTCAATGGCTGGTCCGGCTACCTGGCGGCGAATGACACTACCGATGCCACCGGGGGCCAGAAGCTGTGGGGCCGCACCTCCACCAGCAACACTGCCTACCACGGCACCGCGGGGGCCGCCGCCCTGGCCTCCTATGCCCTGCCCTCCCCCGCCTTCGCGGACGGCAGCTATGAACTGGTGCTCTCGGTTTCCCGCACGGGCGGGGGAGCCATCGACTACCACGCGGCCCTGGTGCGCGCGGCGGACGGCGTGGTGTTCTCGGCCTTCACAGGATCCGACCCCGCTCCCTCCACCTTCACATTCAACCACGCGGCCTTCCGCGCGGGGGATGCGCTGGACGCGGATTCGATCAGCGTCAGCGACTACGCCGTCGTCTTCAACAGCAGCGTGCCGCCGCTCTCCGCCTACGAAAGCTGGAAGCTCGCGCGCACCGGCAGCAGCACCACTCCGGACACCGATGACTCCCTGGATCGCGATGGGCTGTCTCTCCTGCTGGAATACGCCTTCGGTCTCGATCCCGCCGTGGCGGACGCCACCGCCGTTTCCCCCGGCGGCCCGTTCGCCGGTGGCGGCACTCCGGCGGTCTATGTGGTGGAAGGCTCCAGCGGCCAGGAGCGCCGCGGATATTTTATCCGCCGGAAAGACGACAGCAACCTGATCTACACCCCGCAGTTCAGCCATAATCTGTCGGCATGGGATAACAGCCCTGCCATTCCCGCCATCGTCGCCGGCACGGCGGAGATGGAACTGGTGAGCGTCCCCTTCCCCGCGCCCGCGGCGGGCTCCACCGCCACCTTCTTCCGCGTGGCCGTGACCGCCTCCCGGTAACGCGGGAATCAGGAGGTCACCCCCCCTGCGGCATCCGCTTCCAACATACCCGCCCCCGGCAGCCTGGACTTTCCAGGTTACCGGGGGTGAATTTTTTGGTTACCGCCCCGCCGGCTGGCCGGGGGTATTCACGGGAATGCTCCAGAGGTGGTTGCCGGAGGTGATATACAGCGTCTTCCCGTCCGGCCCCGCGAGGGCGCAGTTGCAGGCTTCATCCGGGGCGGTAGGCACGAAGTCCAGCAGACGCCCGGCGGGGGAAAGAATGTAGCACCCGGCTTTGAACCGCGTGGTCTCGTATTCGTTCGCCTTGTTGACCCCGGCGGCCACGTAGAGACGTCCGGCGGTGTCCATCTTCATGCCGTCCGGACCGCGGCTGTCCCGCCAGTCGAAGATCACCTTCCCCGAACCTCCGTCCACGGTGCCGTCCGGGTGGAGGCGGAAGCGCACGAGGCGGCGGGCGCCTCCGTGGTTGTTGTTATTGTTATCGCAGACGTAGAGGAATTCATCCCCCGGGCTCACGAGGATGCCGTTCGGGCGCTCGATGCCCGGGGTGTTCACCAGCGTCACTTTCCCCGGGGCATCGATGCGGTACACGCCCTCGATGGGCTTTCCGGCGGCGTCCAGGATCTCCATGCCGTCCCTCTGGCCGTAGCGGGGATCGGTGAAATAGATGCGCCCCTTCGAGTCCATGGTGAGGTCATTGGGGGTATTGAAACGCCTGCCCTGGTAGCGGGAGGCCAGCACGGTGAGAGAGCCATCCTTTTCCGTGCGGGTCACCCGGCGCGCGCCGGATTCGCAGGCGATGAGGCGGCCCTCCCGGTCAAACATGAGCCCGTTTGAGGAATGCGCGCGGGCGGCATCCCGGAAGACCGTGACGCGCCCGTCCGGGCCCCGGCGGTTGATGTGTTTCCCGTCCGTGAAATAAAGCGATCCGTCCTTCCAGGCCGGACCCTCCCCCGCGCCGATGAGGCCGTGGTCCACGGCGCGGGCGCCCTTCGGGATGGGCGATGAAGGCGAGGCACAGGAGACCAGGAGGAGAGCGGGAAAGAGGAGAGGGAGGGCGGTTTTCATGAAACGGGAATGCCGGAGGATGGACGGGCCGTCCCGCGGGCGGCAAGATAAAATATGCGGACCACCGGCGGTGCCCTCCTTCCACCAGGCCGCCGGTCTTCCTTTGAGATTTCCCCCCCGGCGTTTTATGTCCCGGGCATGATTCCCGCCTTCCGGAAAGACCAGGCCCTGCTCCAGGACATCGCCGCCGCCCCGCGGACAGACGGCGCTTTCCACCTCTGGTGGCTGGGGCAGAGCGGCTTCCTCCTCCAGTGGAATGGCAGGCACCTGCTTTTCGACCCCTATCTCTCGGACTCCCTCACGGAGAAATACGCCGCCACGGATAAACCCCACACGCGCCTCAGCGAACGGGTGATCGATCCCGCCCTGCTCGCGGGCACCGTGGACGTGGTGACCTCCAGCCACAATCACACGGACCATCTGGACGCCGCCACCCTGCTCCCTCTTCTAAAGGCGAACCCCGCGCTGCCCCTGGTGCTCCCGGCGGCCAATGTGGACTTTGCCCGCCAGCGCCTGGGGGAGGCCGCGCCTCCCATGACCGCACTGGACGACGGCACGGAGGCGGAGGTGGCGGGCTTTCACTTCACGGGCGTGGCCGCGGCGCACAATGACATTGCCCGCGATGCCGCCGGTCGGTGCCACTACCTCGGCTTCATCGTCCGCTTCGGCCCCTTCTGTGTTTACCACAGCGGGGACACCCTGTGGCACGACGGGCTGGTGACGGCGCTGCGCGCGGCCCGTCCGGATGTGGTGCTCGTCCCCATCAATGGCTCCCGGCCGGAGCGGCGGGTGGCGGGGAATCTCAACGGCACGGAAGCCGCCGCCCTCGCGCGGGCCTCCGGAGCCGCCCTGGCCGTGCCCCATCATTTCGACCTCTTTGAGTTTAACACGGAGAGCCCCGCGGAGTTCACCGCCGCCTGCGGACGCCTCGGCCAAACGTTCACTGTTCTTAGAGGCGGAGAAAGCCTCACCTTTCCCGCGCAGTGACTTTCCGGGCTTCACGAGCAGTTTGCTTACCGTTTCCTGATAGTTGCATGAACCTGATTGTCACGGATCATGAGTAAATTTCGGGGGCGTTTTAAGGAAATCTAAAACCTTTGGTGTCATGACCCCTCTCGAAGAGGGTTCTTTTTCAAATACCTGACATTCAGACTTGATAATTTGGCCTCGTGAACTATATTTTTCAGCGAAAACCTTCCTGCGGCCTTAAAGACTTATAGAATTTACGAAAATATCGTGGACGCACCCCTTTGGTGAATTATAATTACCTGAACCCGCATAAATTTTGGAAATGCAAACAGCCGAAGAAACCAAGACCTCCATCAGGAAAGACGCAGGCAAGTTGGCGGACTTCATCATGTTCACCCAGCGCAGCTTCCTCCTGAATCTTTCCCGGGAGCTGAATAAAGGCAGTGTTTCCTACGCGCAGTTCTTCCTTCTGGGTTACCTCGCGAACGAAAACTTCCTCACGATGACGGACATCTCAAAGAAGATGGGTCATAGCACCGCCGCCGCCACCGGTCTGGTGGACCGGCTGGAAAAGCTGGGCTACGTGCAGCGACTGCACGCCAGCGAAGACCGCAGAAAAGTGATGGTGCAGATCACCAAGAAGGGCGTGGACCTCGTGGAGCGCATCCGCGAGGACATTGTGTCCAGTCTGGTGACCCTGATGGTGGACCTGGACGAGAACGAGCAGGACGCCCTCCTGAAGACCTACGGGAAGATCTCCACCTTCGTGCGCTCGAACTGACGCCCGGACGAACGGATCGACTGACGAAGCTCCGGAAGCCCCCGCGCTTCACGATTCCTCCTCACCTCTTTCCTCCCCTGGCACCGGCGGCTTTTGCGCCGGGGGCTTTTTTGTATTGTCACACCGGGATGGAGGAGGGACGGCTTTTTACCGGAGGTGTTTGGCTAACTGATTTTGTATTGGCGACAGGGGCTGGAAGCCAGAGCCGGGACTCCGGAGGGCTGAAGGTCCGGAACCACATCAGCCCCGGGAATGACCGGTAACGATGTTTTTAAGGGCTGAAGGCCCGCGCCATTCCCCTTCGGCGGGATCATGGGGCGGGCTTTCAGCCCTTTGACTTTTGCGTAGGGGAATCCCGGGGCGTTGCGCCGGGCTGGTATGGGTCCGGGCCTTTGGCCCTCCGGAGTTCACGCCTGGCGCGGCGGAGGGCACTTTAAGTGACGCCGCCCGGCGCTTTTGTGAATCCCGTGGACGACGGGGAGTCCGCCGGGGATTTCTTCCGGGCGGGCACGGTAAAATCAGTCACCCCATTTACAGTAGGAAACCGGTAAAATGGGATCGTGGTTCCGCGAAGCTGAATCGAAGGCTCCCCCGGATGGAGGGTGGCCCAGGCGGTCCTCCGCCAAGGGGGTCTATGAGCCCCGCGCGGCCCCTTGCCATCCTCCACGGAGGCAAGTCACCGGCCAAAGCCTTTCCCGGGAATAAACCGCAGCCCTCTGATTGGGTAGTCGTTGGGTTAGGATTCGACCTGTGTCCCGGGGCTGGAAAATCAGGCCCTTTCCGGCAAAAATTACCCGCCTCCCGTCCGCTCTGTTTCCTTCAGTTCCGAAACCCCCTGTTCTTACAGCCGGGTAACCCGGAGGCGCAGGAAGCGCTTTCCGGGGCTGCCCGCAGGCACGCTGAACTTCACGGTTTCCACGCCGTTCGCGGAGCTGATCACCGCGGGCGTAATGTTAAAGGGAGTCCACGGCCCCTTGAGATTGCCGGTCACTTCCAGAGAATAGCTGATGTCAGCCGTGGCGGAGACGGGCCGCTGGATGGTGTATTCCATTTCACCGTCTTTGATCTCCAGAGTCCCGGGGGCACCGGTGGGGAGGGTTGGATTTCCTGCGGTGGCGTATTCCAGAAGATTCGGCACACCATCGTGGTCGAAGTCCGCGGTGTCCGCCCGGTCTCCCGTGGCTTCAGCGGAGCCGAAATACGCCTGCCGCCACATGGCGAGGCGAGTGCTCCCCTGCCCTTCGATAAGAAGTTCAAACGCGCTTCCGCCGGCATCACTGGTGGTGATCGCCAGCCGGGTGGTGAATTCACTGACGCTGGGAGGGGTGAACTTCACACCGAAGGTAGTGGAGGCCCCCGCCGCCAGAACAGTGGTGGATGGCGGCACCACCACAAAGGGCTCCACCGGCAGGGTGGAGGGGGTGAGGGTGAAACCCAGCAGCGAAAGGGGCGCGGCACCGTCATTCCGCAGCGTGAAGGTGTGGAGCGTTTCCGTGCCCATGGCGTTCAGCCCCAGATCCACGGCTCCATCCGTAGTGAGGGTGGCTCCCGAAGGACTGAGAACGGTGAAATGGAAGGGCGTGGGAACGCCTTTCGCCGTGAGGGACACCATGAACAGACCCTCGTCCGGATCGTTGGTCAAAAGGTGCAGGGTGGCGGTGAAGCTCCCCGTTTTCACAGGCGCGAACTTCAAGGTGAACGTGGCGGAGGACTTGCCGGGGATCGTGGAGGGAGGCGGTGAGGTCAGGGTGAACGGTCCGTCCGTTTCGGAGAGGAAGGTATCGGTGATCGTCAGGGGATCGGTGCCCGTATTACGAAGCGTGAACGTGTATTCCCTGCTCCCGCCCGCGGTGACGGATTCGAGATCCGCGCCGGCTTCATTCGTCAACTCACTCCCGCCAGGAGATTGTATCGCGATCTCCGGCGTCCTGTTTTGCTCCACGAGACGCGCGATGACAACGTTATAGCCGCTGGCGGGATTGGCGCCGCCGGCGATCATCGTCTGATCCTCCGGGGAAAAAATCACGGCGCGGGAGCTGAAACCGGGGTTTTTAACGGCCGTCCCCTGGTATTCCACGTCCACCTGTCCCTGGGCATCCCGGCTGACGATTTTCATATTCGCGTTGTAATCAAATGCCACCACGCCTCCATCCGGGCGGATGGCGACATATCCAGAGGTGGAGCTTTCACTGTCTATCAGAGTGCCCGTGCCCGCCAGGGAGGGGTCCGGGGTGCCATCAGGGAGCAACCGTTTGATAAAAAGATGGTTATAACCCTCCGGGGAAGTGGTGAAGTAAAGGGTCCCGGCGAGGGTGGTCGTGCCGTTTGTGGTTTCCTCCAATTGCACGGAGACGTATTCCCCCGTATTTTCCGTGGTGGCGATTCCGAGGTCTCCGAATGCAAGATCCGGCGTACCGTCCGCCAGTAGTCTCACCACGGAGAGAGCCGACCGGGGGGAAGCCTCATTGCCCGGCAGCCTCGCATATCCCGCGGCGAGGATGCGCCCATCTTTCCGGACCACCATATTTTTGGCGGGAAGGAGGCCGTTGATCACGATTTTTCCGCTGCCACTGAAGGTGGTATCCAGACTTCCGTCATTGTTGAGGCGGAGGATGGTGAGATTATGCACCACCTTGCCCGTCGCCACCGAGACCCCATCATACATCACCAGGGTTTTTCCCCCGGGGATGGTGGCAATGGAAACGGCTCCTTCATATTCGGGACGGGCCACCTTTACGAGGCCATTGTTTCCAAAGGTGGTGTCCGGGTGCCCGGTGGCGGTGAACCGGACGACCATTAGATCTTTCCCCGGTGGGCTGCCGGAGAATCCCGCGCCCGTGATTTTCCCGCCCTCCCCCGCGGCCAGCGAAACGAGCCCTGAATAGTCCTTGCCGTCCACATGGATGGAAGTGGTGCCTCCCGCCACTCCGGAACCGGTGCCGGTGCCGAAGCTGGTGTCCGGAGTGCCATCAGGAAGATACCGGCTCACCGCAAAGTCCCACCCCGCGATCTGGTGGAAGGTCCCTCCCACAAGGATTTTTCCATCAGACTGCCGGGCCAGGGAAGTCAGCGTAAAATCATGCCCCTCGGGAACCACCCGTCCCTTATAACCGAAGGTAACATCAAAATCCCCCGGGGTGGCCCGCGCGGCGGAAGGAGAAAACATGGCAACCGCGAGAGCCGGGAGGAGGGAAAAAAGTGAAGGATGGCCTTTCATACATCGGAGAAGTTACGGATACCCCCCTGGAATTTGAAGATAACCGGAGAAAAAGGCAACATGATCCGCTCAACGTAAAGCCGGGGGATGACACATAGAGAGCTAAAGCATTCATATAATCTTAAATATCCTCCTGACCACTTCGACATTGTATTTGCCGGTTCTGTCCCCTGGTTCCCCCTCCCGCCATTTGCCGGGAACCCGCGTCTTTTTGCTTTACCCGCGGCGCGCGGGCGGGTTCCATGAGCGCTCATGCGCCGTCTTTCTATGATCCTCATTTCCGGTCTCCTCCCCCTGGCCGTCTCCGCCGCGCCGGATGGCGGGGCGCTCTACCGCCAGCACTGCGCGGTGTGTCACCAGGCGGAGGGCCAGGGAGTGCCGGGGGTTTTCCCGCCGCTGCGGGAGTCGGATTTTCTGGTAAAGGAACGGGAGCGCTCCCTGCGCGCGCCCCTGGAGGGGCTCTCCGGCGAGATCACGGTGAATGGCGCGACATACCGCGGGGCCATGCCTCTGCTGGTGCTCTCTGACGCGGAGGTGGCCGCCCTCATGACCTGGGTGGGGAGCCACATGGGAAATACCATCCCCGCCGTGACGGAGGAGGAGGTGGCAAAGGTCCGGGCAAAGACGAAATACCCCACCTACGCGGGTCTCACCGGCGCGCACGGCTACGCGGCCCTGCCCCCCGCCCCGCCCGGCTGGTCCCTCCAGGAGGCGGCGCAGCTGCCCATGCAGCCGGTGCGCATGGCGAAGCGCCCGGACACGGGTGATCTCTGCGTGCTGGCGGCGAATGGCGAGGTCTGGAGCGTCCAGCCGGACACGCGGGCCGTGAACCCGCTCCTCCTCACGCGGGATTACATCGGAGAACGTCCGGGGGATCTCATGTGCACGGGCCTCTGCTTTGACAGCAAGGGACGGCTGTGGATCACGGGGAATCAGGTGGACCGGGGCGTGAAACCCGTGGACTCCGTGGTGAGCGTGTGGCGCTCCCAGCCGCTGGTAAAGGGCGCGGCTCCCGTGATGTCCCTCTGGATGCAGGTGCGGTATCCGCACGGCATCGGAGGGTTCAATCACGGCGTCTCCCACATCGCCCAGGGGCCGGACGGCTTCATGTATCTGGGCAGCGGGAGCCGCACGGACGGGAATGAGCCCGGGGGACTGCCGGACCATCACACAGGCGGGGAGGTGGCGCTCACGGCGGGCCTCTGGCGGGTGGACCCGGAATCCGCGGCTCCTTATCCCGCGATGTGGTGTCAGGGGCTGCGGAATCCGTATGGCTTTTGCTTCGACTCCGCGGGCCGTCTCTGGTGCACGGACAATGGCCCGGACGCGGACCGCCCGGAGGAGGTGAATCTCCTGGAACACGGGAAACACTACGGGTTTCCCTATCAATTTGGCAGCTCTCCCGCCGCGGACCGTCCCTATCCCTATACCCCGCCCCTGCCGCCCGGCCTGGACGTGACCCTGCCGGTCATGAATACCGGGCCGGATGCCGGGGGCTCCGCGGCCAGACCCATGGGCACGCTGGACCCGCACAGTTCGCCCGCCGGGGTGTTGTGGATGGAGGGGGAGGGCTGCCCGCCCGCGGATCAGGGATCACTCTTCGTGGTGCGGTTCGGCAATCTGATTGCGGGGAAAAACGCGGGGTTCGATCTCGTCCGCGTGCGTCCCCGGCCCGCCGCGGGAGGTGGCTGGACGGCGGAGGTGAAGGTGCTGGCCGCCCCGCTGGCGCGGCCCATCGATATCCTCCAATACTCCCCGGGACGTCTCTTCATCGCGGAATACAGCCGCGGTCTCACCTTCGAGGCCGGACTCTCCCAGCCGGGCCGCCTGCTGGAGATGAAGGCCGTGAAGCCCTGACCAAAAAAAGACCGCCCTGGCCTCCGGCGTTTTGCAACGCGTTGGCCAGGGCGGTCAGTTTAAAAATCCAGGTGGATCGGAGAGAGAGCTTACTTCGCCTCTTCCTCTTCGGTCTCCGGAGCGTCCGGGGTGACCACGGTGACGCGCACCACGGCTTCCACTTCAGGATGCACGCGCACGGTCACTTCGTGCTTGCCGGTGGTCTTGATGGGCTTTTCCAGTTCCACGGCGTGGCGGTCCAGCTTGATCTTCGCCTGCTCAAAGATGGCGTCGGCGATGTCCGTGGCGGTGATGGCTCCGAAAGCCTTGCCGCCCTGGCCGACGGAAAGTTCCAGCTTCAGCGCCAGCTTGCGCAGCTTGCCGGCCACGTTCTGGGCCTCGGAACGCTCGGCGGTTTCACGCTCGGCGCGCTTCGACTTCAGGTTGTTGATCTGGCGCAGATTCCCCGCGTTGGCCTCATAGGCCTTCCCCTGGGGGATCAGGTAGTTGCGGGCGTACCCGGCTTTCACCGCCACGATGTCGGCTTCCGCACCGAGGGAGGCGATTTTTTGCTTGAGGATAACTTGGACGTTGGCCATAAAATTGTGGTCTGAATAGGGGGTTGCCGGAAAACGGGAGCCGAGCCTTTAGCGGCCCCGCTAATGGCTGTCAAGGCCGGGATTCACTGATAACCTGGCGGTCGCGATGACTCATCAGTCGAGACACTCTTTGAGGCCGGAGAGCGGCGCCGCCCGCCGGCTCACATTTACCCTGGAGCATTCCGGATTCCCGCGCAGGCTTCCTGTTTTCCCACTCATGGCAAACACTTCCATCACTCTCGTCAGCCGCGGCCAGGCCATCCGGCACCACGGTCAGGTCTGCATCGTGCTCGAACTCAACCACCGCACGCCGCCGAACAACCGCGCCTACATCCAGCTCAAGCTGAAGAGCGTGCAAACGGGCAAGGTTTCCGAGGAACGCCTGACGGCGAACGACACCGTGGACCTGGTGCACACCCTGCACGAGACCTATGAATACAGCTACGCGGACGGGGACGGCTATCACTTCATGAATCCCCAGACCTTCGAGGACGTCATCGTCCCCGAGGTGCTGGTGAAGGACATCCGCGGCTACCTGGTGGAGAACAACCGCTACACCATTCTCTTCACGGACGGCGTGGTGGCCGCCGTGGAACTCCCCTCCAGCATGGAGCTGGAAGTGGCCGATGCCCCGGACGGCGTGAAGGGCGACAGCGCGAACAACAACTACAAGTCCGTGACCATGACCACCGGCCTGGTGGTGCAGGCCCCGCTCTTCATCAAGACCGGCGAGCGCCTGAAGATCAACACGGAGGACGGCAAATACCTGGGCCGCGCCTGATCAGTTGCCCCACGAGGACGGTTTGCCCGCCGCCAGCCATTTCCGCCAGGCGGCGGCGGATGGGAAGGTCGCTCGTTCCGGTAATGCGGACTGCCTCCGTTTTCTTCACCGGAACTCCGTCGAAGAATGCCCTGTCCTCTTTCACGGAAAACTCCGCCCGCGCACAGGGGGGCGCGTTGAGACACCAGCCGGCGGCGGCAAGGAAAAAGCGGAGTTTCATGCGCCACCTTATAGAGATGGCCGTGCCGCGTGGCAACTCCCGGTGAAATCAACGGTCCGCCGCCATCATCTCATGCCGTTGCGGCAGATTGAGAGAGGCGCGCACGTCCACGATGGCCAGATCCTGGCGCTTCCGGCCCAGGAAGCAGGAGACCTTCGTGTAGCCCGCGTTTTCCAGGGCATCCAGGGCGAGGTCGAAGTCCGCGGCCACGCGGCGGGGCGTGTGGCTGTCGCTGCCGATCACCACGGGGATGCCACGCTCCCGCATCATGCGCAGCATTTGCGGGCCGGGGTTGAATTCCGGCATCGCTTTGTTCACCCCGGAGGTGTTCAATTCCATGGCCACGCCCGCGCGGGCCACGCGGTCCAGGCAGGATGCCAGGTGATCCTCTATCCGTTCGAACTGCCAGAGGCCGGGTTGCAGATTTTTTACCAGGTCCGGGTGCGCCAGGGTATCGAAAAGTCCGGTCTCCGCGCTTTCCGCGATGTGGGTGAAGTAGGTCTTCTGGAAGCTGAGGAGGTCTCCTTTGAAATACCGGTCCCGGTAGTCCTTGCCGAAGAAATGGACTGAGCCCAGAACGTGGTGGAAGTCGCAGGTTTCATTGAGCTTTTCCACCCACCACTCCATGCCAGGGAAAAAGTCCATCTCCATGCCCAGGCGCACGTCCAGACGGCCCGTGTAGGCCTCCGCCGCGCGGCGCACCATGGCCATGTAGTCCTCCAGCTGGGTCATATCCATGCGCACCTGGGGCCACCAGTTGTCCGGCATGGGGCTGTGGCAGGTGAAGACGATCCCCTTCAGCCCCCGTTGCAACGCCACCTCCGCGTATTCCTCCGTCTCGCCCTCCGCGTGCTTGCAAAGCGGAGTGTGCATGTGGCTGTCGTAATAAAGAGGGCGCTGGGAGGAAGTCATGTGGTTCGAGATGGCTGGCGGATTCAAACCAGTCCGGAAAAATACGTTCTCACGGAACGGTGTCGAACGGGATTTCCTTCATGAAAGTCATGGAATACGAAGGACCTTCCCGCCATTTTCCCGGGTCCACCGGTAAAGAACGTCCGGCTGTCTCTCCTCGTTCCCCGCGCCATCCGTCTCCTGCTCGATGAGGAACCCATGCCGTTCATAAAACTGCCGCGCCCCGGCATTCCGCTGGAAGGTCCACAGGCGCAGCACCGGATTTTCCTCCTGGGCTACCCGCAGCAACCGGCTGCCCAGTCCGCGACCCTGATGGTCCGGGTGAATGTAAAGCTGGTCCACCCATCCGGGACGGAAGGCGATGAACCCCGCGATCCCATCCCCTTCGCACGCGAGCCACACGGTGTTCCGGACAAAGAGCACCCGTGTGTAATACGCCACATCCTCCCCAGGCGTATGCAGCACCGGCATGTCCGGCATGGCATGAAAAAAGGCCAGCCTGTGAAGAGCCGCCGCAGCGGGCATATCCTCCAGGGTGGCGGCGCGGAGACAAGTTTCCGGAGATCCGGAAGGCTGTGGAGCAGCAGGCATCCGGCATTTTCTCGCCTCGCGGCCCGGATATAACAACCCCGCGGGATCCGCAAAAAAAGGCGGACAGATGGAATTCCCGCTGCCAATAATCCCGCACCCCATGCCCCCCGCCGCTCCCGTCCTTTCCCCCGCGTTTCTCGCCGCGCTGCGCGCTATATTCCCGCCGGACCGCCTGCTCACCGGTGAAGCCCATCTGTCCGCGTATGAATCCGATGGCCTCACCGCCTTTGCCGTGGCTCCCCTGGCGGTGGTGGTGCCGGAGACCCAGGAGGAAACCATCGCCGCCGTGCGGGCCTGCGCGGAGCACCGGGTGCCCTTTGTGGCCCGGGGCAGTGGCACCAGCCTCAGTGGCGGCAGCGTGCCGGTGGGGGACGGCATCGTCATTACCCTGAACCGCCTGACGCGCATCCGGCGGCTGGATCCCGTGCAGCGCCTGGCCGTGGTGGAGACGGGCGTCATCAATCTCTCGGTGACGAAAGCCGCCGCACCGTATGGCCTCATGTTCGCGCCGGACCCCAGCAGCCAGCAGGTGTGCACCATCGGGGGGAACGTGGCCTTCAACGCCGGCGGGGCGCACTGCCTGAAATACGGCATGACCTCGAATCACGTCCTGGGCATGAAGTGCGTGCTGGCCACGGGGGAGGTGGTGGAACTGGGCGGCGAAAGCACGGAGAGCGCGGGGCCGGACGTGACGGGCGTCTTCACCGGCAGCGAGGGCCTGTTTGGCATCGCCTTGGAGTTCACCCTGCGCCTCATGCCGCGGGTGGAGACTTATCACACGCTGCTGGCCAGCTATCCGGGCACCGGGGCGGCGGGGGACGCGGTGGCCGCCGTGGTGGCCAGCGGGCTGCTGCCGGGGGCCATGGAAATCATGGACCGCCTGGCCATGGATGCCGCGGAGGCGGCGGTGAAGGCGGGCTACCCGGCGGATGCCGCCGCCATGCTCATCGTGGAACTGGAAGGCCCGCGCGAGCAGGTGGCCCTGGAGCGGGAGAAACTGCAGGCGCTCATCGTGGCCAGTGGCGCGCTCACCATTCACATCGCGAAGAATGACGAGGAACGGCTGAAGATCTGGAAAGGCCGGAAGTGCGCCTTCAGCGCGGTGGGGCGGCTCAGCCCGGACTTCATCGTGCAGGATGGCGTGGTGCCCCGCCGTCTGCTGGGGGAGGCCCTGCGCGGCATCGCGGCCATCGCGGAACACCACGCGCTGCGGATCGCCAATGTGTTTCACGCGGGGGACGGCAACCTGCACCCGCTCATCATGTATGACGGACGCGAACCGGGTGCCTATGAGCGCGCGGAGGAGGCCGCCGCGGAGATCCTGCGCCTGTGCACGCGCATGGGCGGCAGCATCACCGGGGAGCACGGAGTGGGGATGGAGAAGCGCGCCTTCCTGGCGGATATGTTCGCGCCCGCGGACATCGCCATGATGCACCGCCTGCGCCATGCGTGCGACCCGGATGAAATCGCGAATCCCGGTAAGATGTTCCCCGCCGCCGAAGCCCCGGCGCTGACGCATTCCGGCCTGCATCCGCTGGAGAAAGCGGGCGTGGCCTTCCGGCACTGAACAGCGGTTCATTCGGGAAGGGAGAGCGATTGCTTTGTCCCGCGCCGGTGGAATCCTGCGGGTCCATTCCATGCGCCTCGAACTCATCAATACCGGCACCGAACTCCTCCTGGGCAGCGTCATCAATACCCACCTCTCGTGGCTGGGGGAGAGCCTCTTCCCGCTGGGCCTGCGCATCGAACGGCAACTGGCCATCCCGGATGGCGATATCATCCGCCAGGCGCTGCTGGAAACGGTGGGGCGCGCGGACATCGTCATCGTCACAGGGGGCCTGGGGCCCACGAGCGATGACATCACCCGGGAGATCACGGCGGAACTCCTGGGCCTGCCGCTGGAGGAAAACCTGGAGATTTACGAGCGCATCCGGACCTATCTCGCCACGCGGAAGCGCGAGATGAACCCGCACACCCGCCGCCAGGTCATGGTGCCCGCGGGGGCCACGGTTTTGCCGAATGACTATGGCACCGCGCCGGGACTTTACTTCCCTCCCCTGCCGGTGGCCTCCGCGGGCCACGCGCTCTCCCCGCACATCATCCTGCTGCCCGGGCCGCCCCGGGAGCTGAAGCCCATGTTCACGGAGCAGACCGTGCCCATCCTCCGGGCCATCACCGGACAGACGGAGGCAAAGAGGATGAAGAACTTCCGCATCAGTGGCCTGGGGGAGACGCAGGTCTCCACCACGGTGGAGGAGAGCATCCTTTCCCTGGGGGATGTGGAACTGGGCTACTGCGCGCGGCCGGGCGAGGTCATCGTGCGCGTCATCGGCACGCCGGAGCAACTCGCCGCCTCGGAGACCATCGTGGCCGCCGCTTTTCCGGAAAACTACTTCACGGCGGAGGACGTGGAGCTGGAGCATGTGGTGGTGAACCTGCTGGCCCGCATGGGGCAGACGGTCTCCGCCGCGGAGTCCTGCACCGGCGGATTCCTGGCCCACCGCATTACCAATGTGCCGGGAGCCTCGAATGTGCTGCACCGCTCCTGGATCACCTACGCAAATGAAGCCAAAACGGAACTCCTGGGCGTGCCCGCGGAAACACTGGCCGCGCACGGGGCCGTGAGCCGGGAAACCGCTGCCGCCATGGCCTCCGGTTGCCTCGCCGCCGGCGGGGCGGACCACGCCCTGGCCCTCACCGGCATCGCCGGTCCCGGAGGCGGCAGCGAATCCAAGCCGGTGGGCACGGTGTACATCGCCCTCGCCTCCCGGAACACGCCGGAGCCCGTGGTGGAGCACCACATTTTCCGCATGGACCGCGAAGGCTTCAAAACCATGGCCACTCAGTCCGCGCTGGATCTCCTCCGCCGCCGCCTGAGCCGGATGGTGTGAGGGCCGCGCCCTGGAAAGGCGCACCCGTTTCCCGCGTCACTTCTCCGGATCCCGCAGCATGATAATGCCGTCCCGGAGTGGCAGGCACAGACCGTGCGGGCTGGAAACAGCCCGGCTGTAACGGGGAGAGATGCCCAGGGTGGAAAACTCGATGGAGCGGATCAGCCGGGGAACGGGACGGGGCTCGATGATGCGCAAAATCCCCTCGTCGCCATCCGGAAGGTAAAGCCGGTTCCCCTCCCCGCCGAGGCCCATCAGGCCGCTGTCTTTATCCCCGGCCGCCAGATGCCATTTTTCCCTGCCGGACGCGGGATCAATGGCGTGCAGCAGATTTGTGCCTTCCCGTCCAGTGCTCACGCTCACCGCGTAGACCAGATCCTCCCGCGCCAGCAGCTGGGAGGAAAAACCGCCGCGGTCTTTGCCGAATACCCAGGCGGTGGCCGCGGGCTCTCCCGGTTTCCCGGGCTTGATGGCAATGAGGGGAGCCCCGGCCTGGGGGCCGCTTTCAATGCAGTGCCGCAGGCTGGCGATCACCGTGTCCTTCACCACCAGCGGCGTGCACTCAAAGAAAAGCCCGCGGGTCCCGCCGATGGCGTTGAGGTCCGCCTTCCAGTGTTGTTTGCCGGAAACGGCATCGAAACCATACAGGCAGCCATCGCCGCCGGGAAACACCACCTCCCCGCGCTCCGGCATGGCCGCGGGGGAGCCGCCCTGCATCCAGATGATGTCCTTTCCCGGCGCGTTGCTGGACCACGCCACCTTGCCGGTGAACCGGTCCACGGCGAGGAAGGAGGGTGCCCCGGGTGCCGGGACCACATGCGTGGGATCGGTCAATCCTCCTCCGTTCCCGGTGACCACATAGACCAGCCGGTCGATGACCAGCGGGGAGGACTGCACGTATCCGATATCCCCCGCGCACCGGGGCATGACTCCCAGGTCCTTTCGCAGGTCGATCTTCCAGACAATGTCCGCGTCCGTGTCCTCCTTCAGGGACTCCCCGGTCCAGGGACCATCGTTTTCGCCATCACGGAATCCCTCCAGATCGGCGCAGACCAGCTCCCAGTTGACTGAAAGATAATACACCCGGTCGCCCGCCACCGCGGGCTTCGAGGTCAGTCCGTAACAGGGGATGCCTTCGGGGCGGCTCACCTGCGGATGCACCGCGCGCCAGCGAAGCGCCCCGGTCTTCGCCTCCAGGCAGATCAGGGCATTATCATATTCATCCAGGGACGCGCGCGGCGGGAGCACCCGTGTCCATTGGGAGTGGCTGCGCCTGGCGCTGGAGATTCCATTGTTGCCACCCACGAGCACGGCATCACCCGCGATGGTCACCTCGCCATTCATACTCCCGGTGGCGGTGCTCCAAAGGATATCGGGCTTCCACTCCTTATCCTTCGGATCGGAGAGCCAGGGATAAGGCTCCGCGTCAGCCGCGGATAACCCGAGTGCCAGCAGCGTCAGGATGGCGGGCAGTTTCACGGAGGGAATGGAAGTTCAGGCTTTGAACAACGCGCCCATGCGCTTGCCCATGACGAGGGAGGCTCCCGTGAGCGTCACCGCCAGGAAGACCATGGCCCACACCCCGAGCGCGGAGGCCAGGCTTTCGCCGTTCCCCAGGTTGCCGTTCAGTTCGTAGATGGCCTTGGGGATGGGGAAATGCTCGCGCTTCTGCGCCAGGATCATGCTGTCACTCACCTCCAGCATGGAGAACGCGAAGGCGAAGAGCGCGCCCGCGATGAGACTGGCGGTGACGAGCGGGAGGGTGATCTTCAGCAGCGTTTTCCAGGGAGGGCAGCCCAGGCTTTGCGCCGCCTCCTCCAGGCTCACGCTGGTCTGCTGAAGGCCCGCGCTCACGCCGCGCACCACGTAGGTGAGCCGCCGCACGCAATAGGCCACCGTGAGCAGCAGCAGCGGATTTCCGGACCCCAGGAGCATCCACTCAAAGGGCTGGCCGGGGCGCGTCATGACGAGGTAGCCGAAGGCCAGGACCATGCCCGGCACGGCCAGCGGCAGCATGGTGAGGGAGTCCACCAGATGGCGGCCCGGGAGCTTAGTACGCACCGTCACCCACGCCACGCCCACGCCCAGCACGCAGGCCATCACGGTGGCAAGGCCCGCGTATTTCAGGCTGTTCTGAATGGAGGGGACGGTGAGGCTGTGCCCCAGGGCGTCCCGGTAATGGTCCAGGGTGAAACTGGAGGGCAGCACCGTATCATACCAGTCCCCCGCCGAAGCCGCGAGGAGCACGCCGCCGTGCGGCAGGGCCGCGAGGACGATCACGGCCACGAAGGCGGCCACCGCATACCCGCCCCGGCGGCCGGTCAGCACCACCGCGCGGGAAGCCATGCTCGCCCGCCCGGTGCCCGCGTAGTCGTGCCGGCCAAACGCCACCTTGGTGATGAGGAAAAAGAGCAGGCTGAAACATACCATGACCACCACCAGCGCATACGGCAGCGGGCTGCCTCCCATCTCCAGCGCTCCCTGGTAGATCTGCACGCTGGTGACGCGCGAGTAGTCGAACAACAGCGGCACGCCCAGTTCATTGAAAGCCGCGATGAACACGATGGACGTGCCCGCGAGAATGCCCGGCATGGCCAGCGGCAGGGTGACGCGGAAGAACCTCCGCCGCGGCGCGCAGCCCATGTTTTCCGCCGCCTCGTCCAGGGCGGGATCCTGGTTCGCGAGCGCGGCGGTGACGTTGAGATACAGGATGGGGTAAAGATGCAGGCTGTTCGTGATGATCACCCCCGCCAGCCGCCCGCTGCCCAGCCAGTCCACCGGTCGCGCGGTGTCCATGAGCCCCAGGTGCATGAAGATGGCATTCAGCGCCCCGTGCTGCCCCAGGAGATGCTTGATACCGATGACCCCCACAAACGGCGGCAGCACCAGCGGCAGCAGCAGGAGGGAGGTGAGGATGCTCTTTCCCCGGAAGTCAAACCTGGCCGCCAGCACCGCCAGCGGCACCGCCAGGAGCAGGGAGCCCACCGTGGACCCCACCGCCATTTTGAAGGAATTCACCAGCCCCTCCGTGTAGAGCGGATTGCCGAAAATACTGGTGACATACTCCATGGTGAACCCGCCGCCCGGCGACTCGAACGCCTCCCGCACGGCCAGACACAACGGCCACACGAGAAAGCAGGCCATAAAAAGCCCCGTCAGCAGCAGCACGAAAAACGGCGCGGAGAACAGTCGGCGGGTCATGCGGGGAGGTAAGCCTCAAACGGGAAACTTCAAACTCCAACTTGTCAGCATCGGCGGACCTTTACCTCCCTTTGCCAAACCGCTCGAGCGCCCACTGGCGGAAGGCCTCCTGACTCTTCCCGCCATCGCCGGGGTAGCCCGCGTGCTGCACCATCCAGATGAGCACCAGGCCCTGGGCGGGACGGATTTCCATATTCGTGGCATACGCGCCGCCATGGCCGAAGGAGTCTCCGCTCACCGCGCAGCCCAGGCCGTAGCTGTCCTCCAGGCTCTCCGCCGTTTGTTTCCGGGACATCTCCTTCACGGCGGCATCGCTCAGGAGACGCTTCCCCTCCAGCTCCCCGCCATTGAGGAGCATGCGGCAAAACCGGGAGACATCCCCGGCCGTGGAGAACAATCCGCCGGCAGGCATGGGGAAACGATGGGCCCGGTCACTCAGCGGGTAGATGAGCTGGCCGATGCGGGTTTCCTCCAGGCCGGTCTTCGCGGCGTCCGGTTTGTAGGATTTTGCCACGCGTTTTTCCTGCTCCCCTGAGGGCCAGAAGGTGGTGTCCTTCATCCCCAGGGGCGCGAACAGCCGCTTCTCCATGAAGTCCTCGTATTTCATGCCGGAGACCACCTCGATGATGCGGGCGGCCGTGTTGATGCCCGCGTTGGAATATTGATAGCGCGTGCCGGGCTCGCTTTGCAGGGGAGCCGCCGCGTAGCTCCGCACCGCCGCCGCCAGCGGCAGGCTGTCCAGGGTGGGTTCCTCGATGGCGGACTTGAAAGGCAGGCCGCTGGTGTGGCTCAGGAGTTCCCGCACCGTGGGTGGGTGCGCGGGCTTTTTCAGCAGCAGGTGGGCGTCATCCCGCTCCGCGATCACCATCTGGCCTTTGAACTCCGGGAGGTATTTCTCCGCGGGATCGTCCAGCGAGACCTTCCCCTCGTCCACCAGCATCATCAGCGCGGCGGCGGTCATGGGCTTCGACTGCGAGGCGATCCAGAACAGTGTGTCCCGGGCCATCGGTTTCCCCGCCGCGAGATCCGCGGCACCCGCGGTCTCCAGCGCCAGGATGCCGTCTTTATCCGCCACCAGCGTCACCGCTCCCGCCAGGGTATGCCGGTCCACGAACGGCTGGAGAACCGCGGTGACGGAGGGTGGAGCCTCCGCGTGGAGCGGAAGCACGGTGGTGAAGGCAAAAAGAAGCAGGAGTCTGCGGAGCATCATGCCGCCGCATACCACCGGTCCCGTCCCGCGCGCAACGCGGGATGCACCCCGTTCGCGGAACGCCCCTGGACCATCAACCCGGCGATCCGCCGCGCGGAGCCGTCCGGGACGGCATCACAGTAATTTGTTATCCCGGTGAACGGTTTTCCAGTCAATATAAATCAACGGGGAATAAAGCCATGCCGGAAAAGGGGTTTCTGAGAAACGGGATTTCGAGGGATCGTCAAGCAGCCGCCTGAACCCATGGACCTCCACCGCATCCGGAACCCATATTTCTTTCACGGGCATGGTTATCATCCCCACCCGGACTCCGCCAGAAGATATGGCATACCATTTCCAGTTGGGATCAGGTAAAATGAGGCATGAAGTTCAGATCCGGAGGGCCGCCGGAAGGTAGCCGGGAGCGCAAGGTCTGAGCCTCATACACAACTTTTGACACCAAAGAGACACAGGTTTAGTTACCTTGACTTACGCGCTCTTCAGCCACGGAGTGGCGAAAGAGATTAGCCGGGGGCGCAAGGACCGAGCCTTATATACAACTTTTGACACCAAAGAGACACAGGTTTAGTTACCCTGACCCACGCGCTCTTCAGCCACGGAGTGGCGAAAGAGATTAGCCGGGGGCGCAAGGACTGAGCTTATATACAACTTTTGACACCAAAGAGACACAGGTTTAGTTACCCTGACCCACGCGCTCTTCAGCCACGGAGTGGCGAAAGAGATTAGCCGGGGGTGCAAGGACTGAGCCTTATATACAACTTTTGACACCAAAGAGACACAGGTTTAGTTATCCTGACCCACGCGCCCTTCAGCCACGGAGTGGCGAAAGAGATTAGCCGGGGGTGGAGTGAGGCACGAACGAAACCCCCGGTCAGTATCTGGAAAGATCATGCGCGCCGGAGGTGCGCGAGAAGTCTTCCCGCCAGCCATTGGACATTACCGCGCGGGCAGCCCTTCAGTGTTTCTCGCGCACCTCCGGCGCGCCATCTTCGTGGTGACAACAATCCGGGGGTTCCGTTCGTGCCTCACTCCACCCCCGGCTAATCTCTCCCGCCACTCCGTGGCGGCGTGGCAGATGACGGACATCCCTCCGCGTAGTTTATGTATGAAGACCGAAGGCTAATCTCTCCCACCACTCCGTGGCGGCGTGGCAGATGACGGACATCCCTCCACGTAATTTATGTATAAGACCGAGGACTAATCTTTCCCACCACTCCGTGGTGGCGCGGCAGGTGACGGACATCCCTCCGTGTAATTTATGTATGAAGGCCGAGGACCAATCTTTCCCGCCACTCCGTGGCGGCGCGGCAGGTGACGGACATCCTTCCACGTAATTTATGTATAAGGCCGAGGACTAATCTTTCCCACCACTCCGTGGTGGCGCGGCAGGTGACGGACATCCCTCCACGTAATTTATGTATGAAGGCCGAGGACTAATCTTTCCCACCACTCCGTGGCGGCGCGGCAGGTGACGGACATCCTTCCACGTAATTTATGTATAAGGCCGAGGACTAATCTTTCCCGCCACTCCGTGGCGGCGCGGCAGGTGACGGACATCTCTCCGCATAATTTATGTATGAAGGCCGAGGGCTAATCTCTCCCGCCACTCCGTGGCGGCGTGGCAGATGACGGACATCTCTCCACGTAATTTATGTATAAGGCTGAGGACTTGCGTCACCGGCTACCTTCCGACCGCCCTCCGGGCCTCATTCCCGGAGGGAGGTGACCACCAGGCCGACTGAAATCCGGCATCGCTTCATTCCACCGGTTATCAACTTCGAATGGTATCATATACATACCCCGCGCCGACAGCACAACATAAGAGGCGAGATACAGAACAGCCGGCAGGACAGCCCAGTGCCTCCTGAATACTCCCGGCACCTTCATGACCAGGGCACGAGGTTGTTCAGAGGCAGTGCTCCCGCCGGTCGCTCCGCAGGTGGATGGTCTTCGTCTTTAGATCATGCACCGCGCGGATGTAGCGCACCGTGCGGCTTTTGGCACGCATGAGAATGCTGTGGGTGATGGCCTTCGTGCCCACCAGTTTCACCCCCGGCACCAGCGCGCTGTCACTGATGCCCGTGGCGCAGAAAATGGCGCTGTCCCCGCGGACGAGGTCATCGATGCGGAAGACGCGCTCCAGTTCCGTCTCCCCGCCATCCAGGAGTTCCTGGCGCTCCGCTTCATCCCGCGGGTGCATGCGCAGCAGCATGTCCCCGCCCAGCGCCTTCAGCGCCGCCGCCGTGAGGATGCCCTCCGGCGATCCGCCGATGCCCACGTACAGATCCACCCCGCTGTCCGGCAGGGAGGGTGCCACCGCCGCGGCGATGTCCCCGTCCGTAATCTGCCGCAGCGCGGCGCCGGAACTCCGCACTGCCTCAATCAATGCCGCGTGCCGCGGGCGGTTCATGGTCACGATCACCAGCTCCTGCACCCGCTTCTCCAGCGCCTCCGCCAGCCGCGGCAGCATTTCCCCGATGGGCTCGTCCAGGGACAGCGGCTTCATCCCCTTCTGGATGGCCTCCACCACCGCCGGGCCATAGGCCAGCTTGTGGGAATAAAAGCTGGGCAGGTTCCGCATGTTGTGCCCCTCCGGCGCGTCCGGCCCCACCCCGCTGGCGGCGATCACCGAAATGCTGTTCGGCAGCCCGTTGGCGATGTTGCTCGTGCCATCGATGGGGTCGAGCGCGATATCAAAAACCGGGCTGCCCGGCAGCCACGTCCCCAGTTGTTCCCCGAGGAAAATGCCCGGCGCGTTGTCCTTGATCCCCTCCCCGATCACCACCTGCCCGCAGACATTCACCAGATCGAAAACCCCGTAGATGGCATCGCACGCCGCCGCGTCCGCCAGTTCCTTTTGCCCCCTCCCCAGCCAGTGCACGGAGTTGAGCGCCGCGTTTTCAGTGGCGCGGATGAATTCGAATTCGATGGTGCGTTCAGGGTCGGTCATGGGAGGGAAAGTCACCGGAGGCTTAGGCGGTTTTCGCGGGAAACAACCACTAATTGTGCCAGCGCCCGCACAAAACCTCCACACCTGTCATGAATTGTCAGGGCCTTCCTGTCACATGGCGGCGGCTCCACTCCCTCCACGACCGGTCCACGCCCCGGAGCATGGATTGTACATAACCAAAGGAGTGCCCCTCCCCTACAGGGTGGAAAGGGCACTCCCCGGTCGCGGGCACCTGGCGGCATCCCTCCACGAAACTGGCTTACACAGAGCCGGTCCCGTCACGAAGGATGACCGCGGACGTTGCTCACGCGAGTTTGCGGCGGACCAGCACCAGGCCCGCGAGGCCGAGGCCCAGCAGCGCCAGGCTTTCCCCGCCTTCGGGGACCGTGAGCGGCTGTTCGCTGTAGGCCACGTTGTCGAACTCGAAGGCATACGAGGAACTGGTGGCCACCACGGTGTCATACGGGGTGTTGATGTTGACGTAGAACGTCCCGTTCGCGCCCTGGTCGCCATTGGCGGCCTGGGTGACGTCAAACCCTGTCAGGGAACCCGTCAGGTTTCCCGCGAGGTAGAAGGACAGGGTGTTGTAGGTATCCACGGAGCCCCACAGCATGCCGAAATACTGGTGCATGCTCCCGAACGTCAGGGTCACGGAACCCACGCCGGTGCTGAGGTAGGTGGTGGTGTCCACGCCATTCGGCTGGTCCGGGGAACCGAAACCGATGCCATTGTTCCCCGAAAGAGTGGGGGCCGCGTAGAGCCCGCCCACGGAACCGCTCACCGCCTGGGCGTCGCCGGAGAACGTCACTCCCACCGAGCCACTGGGGCCGGTAGCCAGGCCGCCGGTGGAACCCAGCGTCAGATTGTCAAAATTCACGCGGTTGGCTCCCGTCGGCGCGCCACCAACCTCCGCGGTGATCGGAATGGCGCTGCTCGTTTGCACGGCGGTCAGGAGAAGGCTTCCGATTAATGAAAAACGGAAGATCAAATTCATTTTGTTCATACAGGGTATTTATCAGTTTAGGTTTAGTAAGCCGTTTGTTTAACGGCGAATGAAAACACAGCCTAGCCCGTGCCATTTTGCGTGAATTTTACCACTTGTTGTCATTAGTATCCACAACGAGTTCATTTTGAGTGATATATGAACACATACGCACTACACCCCATGCGATTTCAGGGTGAAAATCAGGGTAAATTTTGTAAATTTTCCCGACGTTTTAACCAAAAACCTCAAACGCGGAAATTAAATGGCCCGGATTCTGAATGTTCTAACCAAAACCCGTGGAGCCTGCCGGCAAAACCCGCAGCCACGTATTTTCGCAGCCCGAAGCGGTTGATTGTTTGCCGCTGTCAAACATTCCCGGCCCCGTGACCATGGTCCGGGCAAACGCGGAACGGGTTTACCCCGGGCGTTCCCCGCCGCGATGAAAGACCTGTTTTCAAGTGCCCGCGGGAGCATCCCACTTCGGGCAGGAACCCGGTAATTTGCTCCCCTCTTAGAGTCTTCCCAGGTGGTATCGAAGGTCCCTCCGATGGAGGGTGGCCCAGGCGGTCCTCCGCCAGGGGGAGTATGACGCCCCTGTGCAACCTCCCAATCCTCCGAACGCGCCCAGGGAGCGGCGACATTCCTGTCGCCGTCGAACTCTCCGGGGGAGAACGGAAAGCGGAGTCTGCGGAGAAGGCCGGGGAGGCATCAAAAGGATGCGTATGGGCGTCACACTCCCCCTCGGCGGAGGACCGCCTTGGCCACCCCATCCGCAGGATCCTTCGATACGTCTGGGAAGACCCCAGGGCAGGATCAAAATTTACCGGACTCCTACCTGAAATGGGATGGCTCCTGCCCCGGAGGAGCACACGGAAATCAGTCAGCCGCCGCGCCGGTATTACACCACCGCCGCCGCTTTTTCCCGTTCCAGGCAAAGGCCCGCCAGCCGGAGAGCCAGCTCCCGCATCTCCTCCGGAACCTCCCCGGCATCGGGGTCGGCGGGGCGCTCCAGGGCGGCGGTGAGGGCTTCCGCGAGGCGGGTGGCTTCCGTTCCGGGGAGCGAGGCCGCGTGCAGTTCCAGCTTCGTCAGCATGCTTTCGCAGTAAGGCTGCGCGAGATCCCGGGCCAGATGATCCACCAGCGGCGCGGGAGCCGCTCCATTTTCCCCGTCCCGCGGGAGGGAGGAAACCAGCCGCAACAGTTCCCGCAGCCTTCCGTCCGGGTAATCGTCCGGCGCGATGTGCAGGGCAAAGTAGCGCCAGAAATACTTTTCCGAGCAGAGCCGCTGCTCGCGGGCCCACCCGTCCTCCTCATTCACGCCGCCCAGCCTGGGGAACCAGCCCCGCAGGCCCTGCCGCAGGCGCTCCGGATGGATGGCGGGGTCGCGGGGGAGCGATTTCAAAAAGGCCTCCAGCCGGTCTCCGGCTTTCCCCGGCGCGGCGGCGTCCGCTTCCTCCCAGCCGGGAATGAGGAGGTCGCTGTGCCGCTGGATGGCGGCGTAAAGTTCCGGCCACGTGACCCGCGCGCACTCCAGGAGCATCTGGTCCGCGATGTCCAGCTCCCCGGGCAGCAGGCCCACGGCAAAGCGGATGGAATTCGCCACCAGCTTCGCCTGGCGCGGCGTGAGGATGCGCGGCGCGAACAGGTCCTCGAAAATCTCCAGAAACCGCTGGGCCTGGGATTCGCTGGGCTCCCGCTTCATGCTCTGGAGCACGTGCACCAGCAGGCCGCAGGTGTAGGTGCGCATGCGGGCGGGCGCGATGGGAGGCAGCCTCAGCGGCACCTGCACGATCTTCTCCAGATACGCCCGGCCCGCCGTTTCCCCGCCGCCATTCCGCTCGCCCAGCACGCGGGAGACGGCGGTGTCATCGATGGCCAGGAGGAAGGTGGTGTTGGGGAAATCCGCCGTGAGCTTGATGAGCCGCAGCAGCGCCACCAGGTCATCCCCTTCCAGGCGGTCCGCGTCATCGATGACCACCACCACCCGGCCCTTGATGCGGCGCAGCTCGGCGGCCAGACGTTCGCGCAGACTCTCGATCTTGGGCCGCATGCGGGAGAGCACGCCCGCCACCATTTCCCGGGCGATCTTCCCCCCGCCGGACAGCAGGCCGCTGCCCAGGATATCCGCGCCCTCATTCAGCCAGGGAAACTTCTGCTCCACCAGCGGGGCCAGCTTTTCCCGGCCCCGGAGGAGATCCCGGTCCAGCAGTTTCGCGATCTGGTGGAAGAACACCGCCAGCAGGGCCTCCTCCCCGGGAAAACGCCAGGGGTTGAACTCCATGACGGGCGAGCCGCTCTTCCGCAGGGCCGCCGTGGTAAAGTTCAGCGTGGTGCTTTTTCCCTCTCCCCACGCGCCGTAGAGAGAGACCACCAGGGGCTCGGAAGTGGTCTCGGCGGCCACGATGCCCGCCAGCCGCACCGCGAAGTCCCGGCGTCCGAATTCATCGCGGTCGGTATCCGCCAGCGCGCGGTCGTGATCTACGGTGTCCTCCTGCATTATCATCTGAAAACGGTCAGGCCGGGACGTTCTCCACCACGGACTGGATAAAAGCCTTGTGCGCCCTCACGCGATCGGAAAGGGAATACTCCGAGGGAGTCTCGAAGGTCAGCGTGCTGCTGGTATTGTGCATGAAAAGAGCGACGGCCTCCGGGAGGCCGGGAAGCTCCGGGATCTTTTTCCGGCGGATGACGCCGTTCTTCGCGGGGCGGCCCTCGATGCGGGCGCGGGGATCGCGGGGAATGATGCTCTCGCTGGCGGTGAGGCCCGCGTCCGCGAGGTTGAGGCCGCGGTCGCGATACAACTCGTAACAATACAGCCCCTGGGAGTCATAGTCCTCATGGAGGCACACCCCCACGGAGAAGGTCATGTCGCGGATGCACTTCCACCAGGCCTTGATGTGCGGGTGGCTGGAATCGTGAAACCGCCGGTTCAGGTCGATGTTCCGGTGATCCGCGCGGGTATTGAGCGCCAGGCCCGCGGGGTTGAAAATGGGGAACATGGCCACCGGTCTCCGCCGCAGGAGGGGGATGTTTTCCTCCGCCCACTCCAGCAGCCCGGAGGGAGGCCCGGCCTCATCCCCGTGGACGCCCGCCGAGAGATAAAGCCGCGGGCCCCCCGAGGGCGGGGAGCACACGAAGATCACCGGCAGGCCGTTCACGGTGTGCACCGTCCGGATCTCCAGCCGCGCGGCCCGCGCCACGGCGTGCCAGCGTTTCACGAGAAACGGCACGTCGTGGCAGCGGTGGCTGCGCAGATAGTCGGCGGCATTCATGCGGCGTCGTTCCGCCGGATTCAGGGAATCAGTTCCTTCACCGCCTCGCGCTCCTCTTTCAGCTCATTGATGGTGGCGTCGATCTTCGACTGCGCGAAGGCGTCGATTTCCAGACCCTGGACGATCTCCACCGTCTTGCCATCCGTGCGGACCGGGAAGCCGACGATGAGTCCCTTCTCGATGCCATAGCTGCCATCCGAAGCCACGCAGACGCTCGTCCAGTCGCCCTCCGGCGTGGGCGTGGTGAGGCTCTTCACGGTGTCCACCACGGCATTCGCCGCGCTGGCGGCACTGCTGGAACCGCGGGCCGCGATGATCGCCGCGCCACGCTGCTGCACGGTCTTGATGAAGTCACCCTTCAGCCATTCATGGTCCGTGATGACTTCCGCGGCGGGAGCGCCGCCGATTTTGGCGTGGATGAAATCCGGGTACTGCGTGGAGGAGTGGTTCCCCCAGATGGCCATATTCGTCACCTCGCTGGAGTGGCGACCGGACTTCGCGGCGAGCTGGCTCTTGGCGCGGTTTTCGTCCAGGCGGGTCATGGCAAACCAGCGCTCCGCCGGGAGGTCGCTGGCATTGCTCATGGCGATGAGACAGTTCGTATTACAGGGATTCCCCACCACGAGGACGCGGGCGTCCGCGGCGGCGTTGCGGGCGATGGCCTGGCCCTGGCCGATGAAGATCTTTCCGTTGATGTTGAGCAGGTCCTTCCGCTCCATCCCGGCCTTGCGGGGCACGCTGCCCACCAGCAGCGCCCAGTTCACCCCGCGGAAAGCCTCGTCCATGTTGGAGGTGGGCACCACGCCCTTCAGCAGGGGGAACGCGCAGTCATCCAGTTCCATGACCACTCCATTCAGCGTGGGCAGCGCGGGCTCGATCTCCAGCAGGTGCAGGATCACCGGCTGATCCGGTCCGAACATGGAGCCGGAGGCGATGCGGAAGAGAAGAGAATAACCAATCTGACCGGCGGCACCGGTAACAGCCACGCGAACGGGGTCTTTCATAGGAGGTTTTGGGAGGGTGAAGGTGTGGGGAGCGGGCTTTCTGACACGGAGCCGCCACTCCGGCAAGAGATGGTTTTCGGCGGAACGAAATCCTCCATGACCGCGTCACGGGCCACTATTCACCGAATCCCTTCAGGTAGTCCGGGTTCGTGGCCAGGTCCGGGATCCCTCTTCCCGGCATCTCCCATACTTTCTCCAGCACGGGCCTGAGCTGGTCGATCAGGAGGGGCTCGTCGCCTTCTTCCGGAGCCAGGGGCCCGCTGCCTTCATGCGTCTGTTCAGCGGGAGTTCCAGCCTTCCGGGAGGGCGAAGATTTGGAGCGCCTGGGGGCCATTACCGAATTTGAGACAGAAACACGAAGACGTCAATTTTCCTTCAGCCCGGGAATCCCATCCCGTGAGCCCGGATCATTTTATCTCATGAATCTCTCATTTTCCTCCAGTCAATCGTTGACGTGTTACAAAAATGTTTCCTATGATGGCTCGCATGAGAAACTTTAAGTCCCCGCTGTCGCGAGTGGCAGTCCTGCTGGCAATGGCTCCGCTGTCCGCCTTCGCGGCCCCCCTGATCACTGAATTTCTGGCGGTGAATGATAACAGCATCCTGGACGAGGACAACTCCCGGCAGGACTGGATCGAGATTTTTAATCCGGACGGCACCACCCTGGACCTGGGCGGATACCACCTGACGGATGACGCGCTCCAGCCCACGAAATGGACGGTGCCGGCGGGGTTCACCATCCCGGCGGGCGGCTATGTGGTCATCTTCGCGAGCGGCAAGGACCGGAAGACTATCGGTTCGCCTCTCCACACCAGTTTCAGCCTGACCTCGAACGGGGAATACCTGGGCCTTTACGCTCCGGGCGGCACGGGTCCGGCGCTCTCCGAATACGCGCCCACCTTCCCGGTGCAGAGTTCCAACGTCTCCTACGGCCTGGAAAGCACCCTGCCCGGAGCGGCGGCGGTTTACTTCACCACGCCCACTCCCGGGGCCGCGAACAATCCGGCGACCGCGCAGGCGGACCCCGTCACCTTTTCGCTCTCCAGCCGGACCTTCAACCAGGGGAACTCCCTCACCCTGACCCTGAGCACGCCCTCCGGCGCGGGCACCATCCGCTACACCACGGACCGCAGCGTGCCCACGGCCTCCTCCCCGGCCTACACCGGGCCCATCACGGTGAACTACAGCGCCCGCATCCGGGCCCGGGCCTTCGCGGCGGGCAAGGCGGACGGGCCGGTGGCCAGCGAGTCCTACCTCATGCTGGACGCGGCGGCGCAGTCCTTCACCTCCAATCTCCCCATCATGATCCTGCATGACTGGGGCGCGGGGCACCCCAGTTCCACCGCTCCCTCGGGCACGCAGCCGGAGGATACAAAGCAGGCGGTGTGGTTCGTCTTCGAGCCCAAGGCTCCGGACAATCTGGCCCGCATGACCAATCTGCCGGACCTGGCCACCCCGGGATATTTTGAACGCCGGGGCTCCAGCACCTTCGGGGCGGCGAAGTATTCCATGACCATGGGAGCCTTCGACGAAACGAATGCCGGGAAGGATGTCTCCCCGCTGGGATACCCCTCGAATGACGACTTCGTGATGAACGCGGCCTATGATTTCGACCGGACGCTCATCCACAACGATCTCATCTACAAGCTGAGCAATGAGCTGGGGCGCTATGCCGTGCGCACGAAGCACTTCGAGCTTTTCACCAGCGTGGGCAATGACGTGGCGGCGGGCGGCGGGCTCCCGGCCTACGGAGTGGTGAATGGCGCCACCGCGGCGGGGGACTACTACGGCGTTTACAGCTTCCAGGAAAAGATCAGCCGCGGCAGCCAGCGGGTGGACGTGGAGAAGATGACCCCCGCGGACAACACCGCTCCGAACGTGCAGGGCGGCTACATCTTCAAGATCGACCGTCTGGACAACGGGGACGCCGGGGTGGCGGGCGGCGGGCGTTCCGTGGCGCTGGTGTATCCCAAGGAATACACCTCCTACCCCACCCATCTGGCGGTGGCCACCACCCAGCAGAAGGCATATCTCTCGGGCGTGCTGAACTCGATGTACGCGGCCTGCACGTCGTCGAATTTCATGAACCCCACCACGGGTTACCAGGCGTGGCTGGACGTGCCCGCGGCGATCGACCACCACATTCTGAGCATGGCGCCGAAGAGCGCGGACGCCTTCCGCCTCAGCGGCTACTGGTCGAAGTCCCGCTTTGGTAAACTGACCATGGGCCCCATCTGGGACTTTGACCGCGCGCAGGGCTCCACGGACGGACGGGATCTGAACCCGAACACCTGGCGCGGCGATAACGGGGACCTGGGCACGGATTACTTCCACAACGCCTCGATCTACCAGCCGAACTACTTCCACTACATGTTCCAGGATCCGAATTTCTGGCAGGCGTGGATCGACCGCCTCCATGAGATGCGGACGGGGAATTTCAGCACCGCCCACGTCATGGCGCTGATCGACGAATACACGGAGCTGCTGGATCCGGGCAATGCCGCCAGCACGCCCGCGAAGCGGAACTTCCAGAAATGGGGCACCGGGCTGCTGCGCGGCGCGAGCGCCAGCACGCCGGGGACGAACAGCACCTATCGCGGGGAAATGGCCTGGCTGAAGAACTGGTGGACCAGCCGCCTCAGCTTCATGGATGGCCAGTTCACCCGCCCCGCCACAGCCACGCCGGTCTCCGGGCCGGTGGCACCGGGAGCCCAGGTGGTGCTCACCTCTCCCAGCCAGAGCACGCCCGGCGTGAAGATCTACTACACCATGAATGGCACGGATCCCCGTCCCCAGGCGACCGCGCCGGAGACGCCAGTGGGCGGGCTGGTGACCATCGCCACCCTGCTGCCGGAGATCAATCCGGTGCGCGCCATCGTGCCCACCAGCACGGCCTCCGGCGGGACGGCGGGCACGGAGTGGCGCGGCGCGGACCTGAACAGCAATGGAAACAACCAGGATGACTTCAATGACAGCACCTGGTTCACCAACGCCGCGGGGACCATCAATGGCGTGGGCTATGACAATAACGCGGATCCCGCCGCGGGCCAGATCGACTTCCGCCCCTATTTCGGGATCCGCTGGAATACCTCCACCTTCAATCCCTTCAGCACTCCCGCCGTGGGCGTGTCCCCGGTGAGTGCCACGAACGTGATGTTCTCCGGCGCCATCAACGGCACCTCCTACGCGGGGAATCAGACCTGCTATATCCGCTGGCCGTTCACGGTGAGCGCCGCGGATGCCGCGCTTCTCACTGGAGGGAACCGGGTGGTGCTGCAGGTGCGCTATGATGACGGCTTCGTGGCCTGGCTGAATGGCACGGAACTCACCAGCGCCCGTATGAACGCGAACGCGACCTCCACGCTGGTGTACAATTCCGGGGCCACCACCACGCACGATGACACGGCGGCCACGCAGTATGCGGACTTCGATATCACGCCCTTCATGTCCAGCATCCACGCCGGGAACAATATCCTGGCCTTCCAGGGGATGAACGCCGGCGTTGGCAGCTCGGACTTTGTCATGCAGGCCAGGATCGTGGTGCAGTCCGCTCCCCCGCCCTATTCCCCCACCATCGCCGCGGCGGCCGCGGAATACACCGCGCCCATCACCATCAACGGCCCCACCCAGCTCTTCGTCCGCACGGTGAATCCCGTGCGCCCCAGCGATCCCCCCACCGCCAGCGGCGGTGGCACGGGCACGGTGCCGAACGGCTCCAGCTGGAGCGCGCCCACGAAGCTGTATTACTTCCCCGGCTCCACTCCCGCGGGGCAGTCCAACATCCGGATCACGGAGGTGCTGTATCATCCGCTGGCTCCCGCGGCGGATGAACTGACCGCCGGATTCAACGCGGCGAACGACTTTGAATTCATCCGTCTCACGAACACCGGAGCCACGCCGGTGGACCTCACGGGCATCTATTTCAGCCACGGGGTGGAATTCACCGCCACCGCCGGTCTGCAAAACTGGCTGCCCGCCGGGCAGAGCGTCATCATCGCCGGGAACGTGGACGCCTACAACTACCGCTACGGCGCGGGCGCGACGGTGCTGGGGAAATTCAAAGGCAACCTCGACGACAACGGGGAGCATGTGGTGCTCAATGATAAAACGGGCGCGGTGATCTCCGACTTCACCTACAGCGACAAGGCTCCCTGGCCGAAGCAGGCGGACCGCGGCTACTCCCTGCTCAACACCTCCGGTGACCAGAACGTGCCGGGCAACTGGCGCGTGAGCCTGGATCCGGGCGGTGCCGGGGTGAACAGCTACGCCTCCTGGCAGAAGCGCTACTTCTCCAACGCGGATATCCCCTTCCAGACCATGTCCCAGGACACGGACGGGGACGGGCTGAACAACCTGGGCGAGTATGTCTTTGGCACGGACCCCCGCTCCAGCGGCAGCGGCGAAAACGCCATGGGCTGGACCACGCCGGGAGTGACGCCGTTTTTCAATGTGCGCCGCCGCACCGGCCTCACGGGCGTTACCTTCGTCTTTGAGACCTCCACCGGCCTGGGAGCCGCCTCCTGGACCAGCACCGGCGCGGGCCCCGTGAGCGTCACGGACAACGGCGACGGCACGGAAACCGCCACCTGGCAGTCCCCCGCCCCGCCCGCTTCCGGCACGCGCCTCTTCATGCGCGTCCGCATCACCACTCCGTAAAAGCACCACCACCCCTGGTTGACTCCAGGAAAGACACGGCCTCCGGTTTCGCGACCGGAGGCCGTGTTCGTTTGATGCCATCCCTGTCCGGAGGAAATCCCGGAAAAGGAATCGTCGCGGCTCCGGGTTCCTCCCGGCACGGTCCTTGGCTCCTCTGCCTCCTGTGCAGGCTCGATCCCATCCCCGATGAAGCCGGTCCCGATTCTTTTTACCGCTCACGGTGGCTTGTGCCCGTATAAACGGACGATTTACACTGTTTTTACAAACCCGGGCAGCCACCCGCCTGACACTGGAAGCCATGAAACTATTTCGACATTTCATCACCGTTGCTTGCCTCGCTGCCTTTCCCGCATGTGCCCCGAGGCATCCGGGCGCTCCAGCTGAAACGGCCCCCTCCACCGGCTCCTTTACCGACTCACGCGATGGGCAAACGTATAAAACGATCAGCTTTAAGAATGCTTTGACCGGCACCACGGTTACCTGGATGGCCCAAAATCTGAACCACCAAGTGCCGGGAAGCCACGCTTATGATGACAAAGAGAGCCATCGAAAGGAGCTTGGTTTGCTTTACACCTGGGAAGCAGCGAATAAAGCCTGCCCCGACGGCTGGCATCTGGCAACGGATAGCGAATGGTCCATGCTGGTGACTGAATTCGGTGGAACCGAAAAAGCCGGCGAAGCCCTGAAAAGCGTCAGTGGCTGGGTAAAGGACGGCAACGGCACTAACAGCAGCCGGTTTAACGCGCTTCCGGCGGGTATTCGCAGAAATAATAGTTATGAGGTCATGGGTGTCCAGGGGTTCTGGTGGACCTCCACACCCGCGGTGGAGGAGAGTAAAGCCTGGGGATGGAACATGAGTTTTGCTGAACCACTCAAAACAAAAGTGTTCCGTTTCGCCGGCCCTGTTTCCCACGCAAAATCCGTTCGTTGCGTCCGGGATTGATTATTTGAGTTATCCGGCCGGGGAGATGAGGGAAAATGGGATAATACCATTTGGAAATGGAATCCGGTAAATTCAGAACGGAATTCCAGACCGTTGGCGAACCTCCGGCTTCACCCCACCGCGGAGCGGTGGCCCGTGCATAGCCCGGGGTGACGCGAGGCACGAGCGGAACCCCGGGTTCCCCAACAACAGGATTCCACCCCGGAGGGGTGATCCTGACCATACAGCGACACCCGGGAAAACAGGCCTGAACCGGGCATCACGGCACCCGGGGACGACTGCCTGCCGGGGAACCGCTCCGCGGTTCCCCTCGTGGAGGCTCCCTTCCCGGGGTTCGCTCGTCCCTCGCGTCACCCCGGGCTATGCAAGGGTCACCGCTCCGCGGTGCCAATTGATCGGACACCCGGAGGCGGAAAATCAGTCCGGGTATTTACCGGAATTCAATGCAAAATGGTATTATACCATTTCAGGTTGGAATCCGGTAAAATGAAGCGATACCGGATTCCCGCCGGTCTGGTGGTCACCTCTTTCCAGGAACGAGGCCCGGAGGGCCGCCGGAAGGTGGCCGGTGGCGCAAGCCCTCAACCTTATACATA
The DNA here is from genome assembly GCA_965229245.1 of Verrucomicrobiales bacterium. Classification (GTDB taxonomy): domain Bacteria; phylum Verrucomicrobiota; class Verrucomicrobiia; order Verrucomicrobiales; family V1-33; genus V1-33. The sequence continues at coordinate 920 of CBDDIW010000001.1, read as the reverse complement.
AGTTACGTGGAGAGACGTCCGTCACCCGCCAAGCCGCCACGGAGTGGCGGGAGAGATTAGCCGGGGGTGGAGTGAGGCACGAACGGAACCCCCGGATTGTGGTCAACACGAAAATAGCGCGCCGGAGATTCCCGGGGGACTTCATGCTTTATTTACCGGATTCCTACTGTGAATGGGATAAACCGTATGGTAAGCCGTGTTTCCACGGGGAATTCGCCGGAATACATTCCGCGTTGCCCGGACTGTCTTCAACGATCCCGGCTACAAGAACCGGGGTGTTTGCCTGACAAATCCGCGCCGGCACGGCGCAACCCGGACGCCGGGTGGAAATCCCCCCGCCGGACAACCACCGCTGTCTCCCCTTCCCCCGCTCACGCCTCCCGCAAGGCCGCGAGGGCTTTTTCCAGCGAGGCGGGATCAGAGATGGAATGAATGGGCGTGCCTTTGCGGATGCGGGACATCATGCCCGCGAGCTGGCCGCCGGGGCCGAGTTCCAGGAAAAGCGTGTGGCCTTCGTTCAGCAGATAGTCCATGCTCTGCGCCCATTTCACGGAGCCGGTGACCTGGTTTTCCAGGGTGTGGCGGATGTCCGCCGCGTCCCCGGCGGGACGGGCCTCCAGATTACAAACGACGGGGAAAGCGGGCTCCCGCAGCGCGGTCCCGGCGAGTTCCGCGGCCAGCTTTTCCTGGGCGGGGCGCATGAGACGGCTATGATAGGCTCCGGCCACGGCCAGCTCCTTGCCCTTCAGGCCCCGCTCCTTTGCCAGCGCCGCCACGCGGGCGATGCCCTCCTTTGTCCCGCTGAGCACGATCTGGCCAGGGGTGTTGAAATTCGCCAGGTCCACGTCCGCGTCCGCCGCCAGCTGGCGGATCTGCTCCTCCGCGCCGCCCAGCATGGCCATCATGCTGCCGCTGGTGGC